>NZ_LITU01000026.1 GCF_001280595.1 Paenibacillus xylanivorans | reverse complement strand
TGTCCATCTTATAGGGTACATTTTATTTCATACCAAAGGGAATCCGGCCTTACTTAGACAGATAGAGACATCTCTATCACCATGTCGTATGTCGTCCAAACCTTATACAGACTTGCTCTGCTCCTGCTTGTCCACCAGTTTCATCTCCCACTGCCGCAGCTTTGCCCGCCGAACAGCTTCCAGTGCACGCTTCTTCTCTTCATCCACACCAAGAATAAAATGCAGATGTGCACCAACGATTAATAACGAGAACAGCACCCATACGATGCCAAAAATATTAACCCAGTCCATTCCACCAGCAAAGGAAATCCGCGGCAACGCAATGACCAGCATCGACAACGCGATAAGCAGATAGATCACATGTTTTGCTTTCTTCAACCTTTTCACCATTCACAGCTCCTTCGTTCTTGATCGACTCTATATTTCTAGTCTATGAACGATAAGGAGCTAATATGAGAGGTTTAGGTAAAAAAACGGGACACGGTTTAAGCTTAGGCTTCAGCGCCACCGTACAGATGACCCAGGCTGTCTGCGATAATTTTGTTCACATCTTCAATAATGACGCTCAGGCGACGCTCAGCGTCAAACAGACGACGGATATTTAGGTTCAGGCTAAGTACTTCAAACAGTTTCTCCATTTTCTCCATCTCGTCCGGAGCAGGCATATCTCCACTCATCATACGCTGTTGCAATTCCATCTGTTGATCACGGAAATTATCCAGCATGGCCTTCGCTTCCGGGTCTACTTCAATCAACTTCATCGCAGAAGTGATTTCTTCCACCTCGCTGCTTTCTCTCAGTGCTTTGGCCAAATCATTGGCTTTGTCATAAATGTTCACTATAATTCCTCCTCATATTGGGTTGTCTTTCTGTTATCCATTCGTATTCACTCGTATTCATGCGCATTCTCATCGCATCGTTCACCCGTGTTAATACACGTATTTCACTTCCGTCAAACAAAGGTTGCGGGAACATGCCATTCATTACCTGCAGAGCATCAAATGCATTTAATCCAAATGGGTCAATCACCAAGGGTTATATGTCCTCATATGATGAAGCACATGCCATGTTTAGATGCCGTTCAACTTCGAGATCAGACATCAAGTTGCCGCCCGGAAGGAGATCCGTGATGTCCACTAAAAAAGTAACGATTCAGGTTACCGGCTCGGGCATCCTGCAGGACGACGTCATCATGCTGGGCGAAAGGGTACTCAAGGCGCTTAAAATCCCTTCTGGCCGACCGCTTCAGCTGCAATTCGGCTCTTTCCGCCGTGAAGTCACTGTCATCCCTGTTCCCAGGTATGACGGCCTGCGCATCAATCAGACGGTAGCCAGCAAGACCGGCCTTGTTCCCCGTTCGGTCCTGAGCATATCCTATCGTTCAGCCAGCCGTACGCTGCGCCTTGGACCTTACATCAGTGTATTGGTTAGCCGGGATTACCCTGATCAGCCCGATCGGCCCTTTGGCTCCATCACGATGTTCTGTCAAGAACTGGTGAACGCCTGCCGGAAGAAGGGCGCCTATGTATCCTTTTTCACACCGGAGGATATTGGAGCGGTAACGGGTTATATGAAAGGCTGGGTGTATGATGACGGCTGGAAAAAGACCGTTCTGCCTATAGCAGACGTCGTCAATAACCGGCTGACGTCCCGTAAGCTTGAGAACAAACCTAGCGTACAGCATTTTATGAAAGAAGTAAAATCGCTCTACGGCACGCAAACCTTCAACGAAAAATTTCTGGACAAAAACGAAGTATTCGATGCCCTAAAGTCCATATCGACGCTGAAGAGAGTCCTGCCCGAATCCCATTTGCTCAAAGCTTCAGCTATGCTCAAAACCATGTGTAACCGATATCCGGTTGTCTTTCTCAAGCCGGTTCGCGGGTCACTTGGCAAAGGTATCATCCGGGTCTCCCGTCAAAGTGACGGCAGCTTTCTCACCCTCGCCACTGGCGTTGGAGGTACCCGAAAACAAACGTATGCTTCTCTGGATAAACTGTATGCCAGTATGTCTGGGAAAATGAAAACAACACGTTACCAGATCCAACAAGGTCTTACCCTTATTGATAACAGCGGCAGACCCGTAGATTTCCGTGCGCTTGTGCAAAAAAACCGTACGGGCAAATGGAGTGTCACTTCCATCGTCGCACGTATTGCAGGCGGCAGTCACTATGTATCCAACCTGGCACGGGGTGGAAGTCTCAGTACCGTCAAGGAAGCTGTAGCCAAAACCCAATTGTCCGGATCAGCCAAAGCTTCTGCTTATGCAGGATTGCATACGGCGGCGCTGGATATCGCCAAAGGCATTGAAGGTGCCATCCCCGCCCATTTCGGTGAACTCGGCATCGATCTGGCCTTGGACACCAGTGGAAGAGTTTGGCTGCTCGAAGTGAACTCCAAACCATCCAAGAACGATAATACGCCACTTAGCGAGAGCAAAATCCGGCCTTCGGTCAAAGCGATGCTGGAATACTCCACCTATTTGGCCGGATTCTGAAGAGTCATCCATTAGAGGAGGTGCAGCGGAATGTTCCTGCAACATCAGACAAACACAGTAGCCATACTGGTTCGGGCAACAGAAGGCTCGCCTCCTTTCGTGGATGAACTCTTCTGTCGTCGTCTCAGTTTGGAAAGCCACCGTTACGGCCTGAATATCATTGTGTTGGCTGTATCGAATAAACCCAGCGTATCCGGGCTCACACAGGGCTATGCATTCGACAGAGGTAAATGGAACATTGTGCCTCTCCCAGCAATGGATTTGATCATGAATCGCTGTCTGCTTCCGCTCCCCAGAACATTTAAACAGCAGCTTCAGGAGCTTGTTTCCTCAGGCAACGGACACCATGTCCGTTACTGGTCTGCTTCCTTGCCTGGTAAATGGAAGGTCCACCGCGCCTTGTCTGCCGATCCAAGACTGCGTGCTCTTCTTGCGCCTACGACGCTGCTTCAGTCGGATACCTTATGGGAGCAGTGGCTGGAGCGCTGGCCGAAAGGTATTTTCTTCAAACCTGTTTCGGGCACCCATGGTAAAGATACGTTTCGCCTTTATCACGAAGAGCATCACACCTCCTTGATCATGGAGGGGAGAAATACTCGCAATGAATTGATTCACCGTACATTTGAGCATCGCCAGGATGTCTCTGCCTGGCTGGATTCATACAAGGCCGGTAAAAAGATGATCTTGCAGCCGTATCTGGAACTGAGTCATCACGGACGACCGTTCGACATTAGGGCCTTGGTGCAAAAAAATGGGCAAGGACGCTGGTCTCTAACCGGATGTATGGTACGGGAAGGACCGGCTGGCTCACTCACTTCCAATTTGCATGGAGGGGGAAAGGCGTACCCTGTGCATCCTTATCTGCTGGAACGATATGGGAGCAAACAATCCAACACTTTGCTGGAGTCAATCAGGCAGGTTACTGCCCGCATTCCTGCCCTGTTGGAAAGCCGCTTTGGCAGACTGGCCGAACTGGGTCTTGATTTCGGAGCAGATGTTCAGGGTCGCCTCTGGCTGCTCGAAGTGAATTCGAGACCGGGACGTTCCTCATTCGCAGAGGCGGGTGATCCACGTATGCACAGTCTGACCTACACCCGGCCGCTTGCCTATGCCCGTTATTTGCTGCAACAACATGTTCTCACGGACGCGAAGCGTCCAATGAAAATGCCGAATACATCCAGCACAGCTGGCCTGAAACCCATCCCGATTCACGGCGGTTGAGGCACGCAGCGCCCCGCTTGCCATGGAGCCGAAGGATCTTTTCAGGATAGGAGGATAAATCATGAGTTTGACCTTTTGCAATCTGCATTTCACACAGCAACCGGATAAAGTGGTTTATGTATCCAACGCATTAATGAAAAGCCTAAATCTATCCGGAAAAAAAACGATTCATCTGCGGTTTGGCCGTGACCGGGTGCCCGCAACCATCAAACCGATCAAAAAGGCTGGCAAACATCTTTATCTCGCTTCGGGTATACGCAATCTGATGAACGTTCCGAAACGAGGCAGCATCTACCTCCGCAACTTGCAGAACGATGAAATCCAGTTGGGTCCATTGATTGGCGTATTGTCTGACGGACCTGCTACGGGTACCAGCCCTTTTGGCTCCCGTACCGGTTTCATTAAACAGCTGCTCCGCGAAGGCAGTCGCAAATCCTATATTTATGCGTTTACCCCACGAGATATTAACTGGCAGAATGAAACGGTTTCCGGTCTTTTTCTGAACGACAACGGGAGCTTCAGTCGTAAAACGGTACCTCTGCCAGATGTCGTATATAACCGACTGCCCAGCCGCCGCTCAGACTTCTCACCAGCGATCAACCAACTGCGTGAGCGTTTCATCCGGCGCAAAATTCCGTTCTTTAACTGGAGTTTCTTCAACAAATCAGATATCTACACTTTGCTGGAGAACGACCCAGCAGCAGGAAAATATATTCCTGAATCCATCACCAATCCCACAGTAGAACAGATGAAAGAGATGCTGGAGCGCCATCAGTTTGTTTACTATAAACCAACAGCAGGCAGTCTGGGCAATGGCATCTACCGATTGACCTACTCGCCCAAACGTGGATATTTCGCCCGTTATCGCAAAAAAAGCGGCAACGCACTTCTGCGCTTCGGCTCATTTAACAGCCTGATGCGCATGCTTCAAGGCAGACATGGGAAACAGCTTCGCGGTTATGTCGTTCAACAAGGTATACGGCTCATCGAGATTGAGGAATGCCCCATTGATTTTCGTTTTCACATGCACAAGAATGGCAACAATCAATGGGTTGTTGTTGGCATTGGCGCCAAAAAAGCTGGTCGCGGCAGTGTAACCACACATATCAAAAACGGTGGCTCCCTGATGACCCCTGAGCAGGCACTCAAACGCAACTTTGGTGACCGCTCTGGAGAAGTGCTTCAGCATGCCAAATCTGTCGCTATTACACTGGCCCAGGCAATTGAAACCCAGCACCAGCATCTGATTGGTGAGATTGGCTTTGATCTGGGCATTGATCAGGAGGAACATGTATGGATGTTCGAAGCGAACGCCAAACCAGGACGCTCCATTTTCCGCCACCCTTCACTGCGGATGGAGGGAAAATCGTCGGTGGAGCACATCCTGGAACATTGCCTGTATTTGAGCAAATTCCGGAAGAAAGACGGCATTTGATGAGCTTGCAGGATGATTTTAGACCCGTTATTGCTATCCTGACCATGCATGATGATCGACGGATGTTCAGAGGAAACTATCAAAACTTCCTCGATATTGTGCAGACGGGCGAAAGTATGGGATATGTGGTGTACGTCGTGACTGTAAGAGATTTGAACGTGAGCGGCCCCACCGTGAAAGGATACACGTACAACAATGGAAGTGGGAGATGGACTTCACAGTCCTTTCCTCTTCCCCATGTACTCTACAATCGGATTCCCAACCGGGAAGATGAACGCAAGCCTTCAGTACAGCGCAAAATTGACGAATGCATGCATTCAGGCATCGAACTCTATAACCCGTTTTTCTTCAATAAATGGAATCTGTTCGAATGGCTGAAGAAATCCAAATCCACTCAGCAACTGATCCCCTATACTCGCCGGATGCGAACCGCAACCGCTCTGGGGACCGTTCTGAGGTCACATCCCTACCTGTATCTGAAACCAGAGAGTGGTAAGGCCGGCAAAGGAATCATGATGCTCAAGTTCCAGGAAAAAGAGCGCCTGCCTTACCGACTTAAAATACAGAGCACCCGAAAGAGTACCACGTACAAAGCAGCAACCCTTTCCAAGCTATGGGCTAGGATTCGCAAGGAGACCGGACACACACCCTACATTATGCAACAGGGTATTGAGCTGGCGTTGTCCCGCAAGCGTCCATTCGATCTTCGGGTGCTTGTGCAGAAAAACGGCAAAGGGCAGTGGAGCGTAACGGGAGTTGGAGCCCGGCTCGCTGGCTCTCGCAGCATAACCACCCATGTGCCGCGCGGAGGCAGTGTGGAGGACCCGGAGAAGCTGCTCACCGATCTCTTTGGTGAAGAAATGTCGAATACACTGATGAAGCGGGTGAAGTCCACTTCATTGTTGATTGCCAGACAAGTCGAACGAGGCTCAGGACATACGCTTGGTGAAATGTCCATGGATCTGGGTGTTGACGAACTGGGCGAGATCTGGTTCTTCGAAGCGAATGCAAAGCCGATGAAGTTCGATGAACCGCAGATTCGGCGGAGGTCATTGGAACGTATTTTTCAGTACAGCGCCTACCTTGCCCGTCAGTCCAAACGATGATAGAACAGGAATAACAGCTAAAGAAGGTGATTGTTTGTGTCCTCACCTGTTCTGGGCATTATGACGTTGTACTTAAATGAACATCGCGCTCTGGAAGAACGGAGCATATACCGCAGAATGATCCTTGAAGGGCGCAAGCGGGGACTCGATATTTATGTGTTCACACCTGCCGATGTACATCCAGGAGGCAAACAGATTGAGGCAATGGTCTTTCACTCGGAAAAAGGCTGGTCCCGGGAATGGCGTTCATTCCCGGATATCATCTTTGACCGCTGCCGCATACAGCGCAATCGCAGATTTCAGCAGCTGCTTGCCTTTCGGCAAAAGTATGGTCACTTGCTCTTTCTCAACCGCCCGTTGCGTAATAAGTGGACCATCCATCAGACACTCTCCGCGAAGTCAGCCTTTCGTGAACATCTGCCAGATACCGTTCTGTTTCAGGATATGTCCGACGTGAATCGAATGCTGAAAGCCTCCTCGCTCATCTATCTGAAACCCATTAATGGAACCGGAGGGCGAGGAATTCTCCGCATCGAACGCAGCGGTAGCGAGGCCAACACGGTTCTTGTGCAAGGACGGGACCAAAAGCGCCGGATCATTACCCCGCGCAAAGTCCATTTGTCACGCCTGGGTTCACTGCTCCAACACTGGAATATGAAAGATAAATATCTCGTTCAGCAAGGTATTCAACTTCAGCTTCCGAATGGCCGTGTTCATGATTATCGAATGCTAGTTCAGAAGAACGGTGAAGGACAGTGGGAATTGACTGGATGTGCAGGACGGATGGGTGCAGAGAAAAGTGTTACTTCCAATCTGCATGGCGGCGGTCAGGCCATTGCGATGCACAAATTGTTGAAACAGTGGATTACCGATGAGGAGGAACGGGCTGAAATCAATGCCACTGCAGAGAAATTCGGGATTGACGTTGCCACATTTCTGGAAAACACCTATGGTGCCTTGTGTGAATTGGCTCTGGATCTGGCGATAGACAAGAGTGGACGTATCTATTTGCTGGAAGTGAATCCAAAACCTGCTCGTGAGGTGTTCGCCCGCATTGGTGAGCCGGATATCTACTCCAAAGCTATTACCCAACCACTGGAGTACGCCTTGTGGGTGTACCGCAACCATCCAAATACGAATCGTCCCCCTCGCGGAGTAAAGGTAACCAAACCTGTCAAACGCGTAAGAGGTAAAGCTTCAACCCTCAAAAGGACCAGAAAACCACGGTTATAATTGGCAGGTGATTAACATTAAAACGAATTCTTAAACAGAAAACCTACCACTCCACGTCCATTCGGTCTTACCCCTGTCAAGTAGACAGATG
>NZ_LITU01000025.1 GCF_001280595.1 Paenibacillus xylanivorans | reverse complement strand
ATATTCTCGCCTTCCCTGCTTCCAAGCGCGGATTCCATGTGATGCTTCTACCTACGGCGTCCGTATATTTGGAACTGGAATTATTATATCCCTTCACTCCCGAACTTGTGGTCCAATAAGGAGCCGAGAATCCGTTATTGGCATTGCCTGAATCAACAGTGACGACATTATCAATCGTGAGGCTCCCATCATCAATGATAATCGTCTTATGTGGCTCTTTCTGTTGAATATTCCCTTCAAACTTGACCGCATCAGCGCGCGTAAGGATCGTGTTCGTGGTGCTGGTAGACCGGGTCAATTTAACGAATTCTTCACCAACTCCGGAAAAATAGTACTCTCCCAAATCAACCCAACCCGCAGGATCGCCAAATGAGGGTCTCAGATCCATAAAGACTACATCCGTCGTTCCATTATGAACGATTTCGATTTTCACATTGCTATCAGCCTTATCCGCCCAATCCAGCTTATAGAACGATATTTTCGCCGTTCCTGCTTCCAAGCG
>NZ_LITU01000024.1 GCF_001280595.1 Paenibacillus xylanivorans | reverse complement strand
ATGAGTAATTATAATTTTGAAGAAAAAGACAGCTTTATCGTTTTAGGAATTGGAACGGAGCTTAAGAGCCCCTACACAGACTTTGCTGGCATCAACAAAGAAAAGGCGGATTTTTGGTCGACTGTGAAACAAGATGGAAGCCTCGACACTTTAAAAGCTATAGCCACAAACGACTATATTTTTGCCGTGAACGAAGCGGTGAATAACAAAATGATGCATTATGCTGGCGTTATGACAGAAGCATCTCTGCCAGAAGCAACCCGAGTGATCCAATTCCCTAAGGGTGAATACCTGGTTGTTAAGGGGGAAGGGGAAACGGCTGAGGAGTTGAGTAATAACCTAACTGGCATTGCTTTTGGTCAAGTCCTGCCACAAGAAGAGAGTTATGCCTATGTTGGTGGGCCAAATGCAACGGTTGAGATGGGGCAGAGAAACGGCTTGGTATTTGGTGAAATGTGGATTCCAGTTGTTAGGAAATAACGAGAAGGAGGATGGAAATGTCGTATATCGTTGATTTTAAAAATGTGTCTACGGTCGG
>NZ_LITU01000023.1:97347-108353 GCF_001280595.1 Paenibacillus xylanivorans | reverse complement strand
TTCTGGGAATCCCAGAAGATGAGATTGGCATTCATGACAACTTCTTTGATCTTGGAGGTCATTCTCTGAACGCAACCATCCTTACATCCAGAATTTCAAAGCTGTATGAAGTGAATTTTAGGTTGGAAAGTTTTATTAAGGAGCCTTATATCGCTGGGATAGCAAAAAAAATGGAGCATCTGGACAGAGGCGTCGTCAGCGAGATTCGACCTGTAAAAAGCCTGGAGCGTTATCCTCTTTCAGCAGCACAACGCAGGATGTTGTTTATTCATCAGCAATCACCTGAGGATATTAGTTATAATATGTCAGGCGTTTTTCAGATTAAAGGCCATGTTGACTTACAGTGCCTTGAACAGGCTCTCACATTACTGACAGACAGGCATGAAATCCTACGTACTTCCTTTCATTTACATGAAGGCGAGTATACACAGGTTGTACAGTCAAATCCAGAGATTCATTTTGAGTTCCTGAAATCCAACGATCAACCGTCTGAATTAATACGCTCGTATATTCGGCCTTTTGATCTTGGACGAACGCCTCTATTTAGAACTTTGATCGTCAAGCAGTCAGAAAATAAGTATCTGTTTTTGTTCGATATGCATCATATCATTGGTGACGGGTTTTCCATGCCGATTTTAGTTGAAGATCTCTTGCGGTTGTACAATGGGGAAAGCTTAGCTCCAATTCAGCTGCATTATAAAGATATAGCGGCATGGCAGGAAGACAGGCTGACTTCTGGCACATTGTCAGATCAGGAGAACTATTGGATTAAGAACATGCAGGGACAGTTACCAGAGTTACATTTGCCGGTTGATTATCCGGATCAGAACAAGCATCAGACCTCTGGTGGTACCGAAAGATTAAAATTAGATTCAATGTTAAGCAGTGAAATCAAAGAGTTTTGCAAGAACGAGAATGTCACCTTATTCATGTCTATGATGACTACTTACTATGTCTTGCTCTATAAATGGATCGGACAAAGAGATTTGATCATTGGCACACCTATTGCCGGCCGGACACATCCGGATATGGAAAAGGTTCCAGGTTTATTTGTCAATACGCTGGCTATGCGTCTGTCCGTTCAACCTAAGCAAACCATTAAACAGCTTCTGACAGAGGTAAGAGAGTTATGTCTAAATGCCTATCAAAATCAGGACTATCCATTCGATAGACTTGTAGACAGACTCTCCGAAGTTCATCAGAAAAAAGTCCAGCTGTTTCAAACCATGTTCCAACTGGAAACCAGCTTCGGAGGAAAAGGAGTTACGGACTTTGAAGTAACACCGATTCCTTTTGACGGGGCGTCCAGCAAGTTTAAATTGACCTTTTCTGTAGAAGACTATCAAGACACATTATCTCTCCGTATTAAGTATGATAGGGATGTTTTCAAGTCTTCCACGATCAGAAGACTTCTCGATCAGTATTTGGAAATTCTTACTGTATTACTGAAGGATAGCGACCTGTCCATTGAAGATATAAGCCTCGGTCATGCTGCTCATGAATTGGCTGTATCTAATATGGAGGACATTGATTTTGTTTTTTAACCATATTGACCGAAGAGAATGCTAAATTTTCTCCGGTCATCCATCTTAAACGGGGTGAGCATCACTGATAGCTAAACTGTTTCCCTATATCCTTCGCTGGAAAGGCTGGTTTGGTCTTGCTGTATGCACATTAATCTTGCGAACGGTTAGCGATATGACATTGGTCTATTATCTGAATAGGATCGTGACGGCACTTTTGAATAAAGACAACAACTCATTAGCGCCTTTGGCAATTATTATTTTTTTATGTGCATTCATAGGAGTTGTCTCAATCATGATAGGCAGATACTCAAGTACAATGTACGCTGTCAAATGTACAACAAAAATACGTGATGAACTGGTTGCTTCTGCTGCTGATATGTCTATTTCCCGAAAAGGGAACTACACTTCGGGGCACTCTTCTACGGTCTTTTCATCAGATACTTCTGACGTACAAGAGTTTTTGGAAATTCATCTGCCGAATCTGATATATCAACCCTTAATCTTTATCTCTTCACTAGTGTACTTAAGTCTGATTGATTGGCAATTTCTCCTGCTAGTTTCCTTTATTGTTCCTCTTTCTTCATATGCAGTACAAAAAATATCGAAGCCAATAGAACGAGGTACCAAGGAATCTCAAAGAGTCTTCGGATCAGCAAATAGTATGGTCGGAGACCTGTATTACGGAGTCAAAGAAATTAAAAACTATAATCTGGCAAGCTACTGGATTGAACGGTATAAACACTTAGCAGAGAAAGTGCTGATAAAGCAGCTTGCTGTTTCAAGATCCCGCTCATGGATACGTGGAGTGACGGTTGCGGTGCAGAGTATACCTTTTATTATCTGTTTGTATTTTGGGGGACAAAGAGTGCTGCAAGGGGAGATGCGTGTGGAAGACCTCCTAATCTTTATCTACTTGCTGAACTATCTAGTTCAACCTATAACAGTGATACAATCAGCAGCGGCTCAGATTCAGATAACAAGAGCAGCTGTATCACGTATCTTTGACATGATTGCTACTGTACCAGAGCAAGGAAACAAACAGGTGAGAAAAGCGATTGAGAGTAATCCGACTGTCAATTTTAATAATGTGACTTTCAGTTATGAGAATGGAGCAGAAGTGACAAAATCAGGATCTTTTATAGCTAATAAAGGAAGCATCACTGCTCTTTGCGGAGCTAGCGGAAGCGGCAAAAGCTCTATATTTAATTTATTATGCGGGTTTATTCAACCGCAATCTGGCAAGATACAAATTGCAGGTAGGAGCATAACGGAGACAAGTATTGAAGACTACCGCAATTCCATTGCCATCGTTACACAAGAGCAATTCCTGATTCCCGGGACGATAAAAGATAACATCGCCTTGGGTGATCCTGACGCTAGCGACAAAGAAATTATAGAAGCTGCAATTATTGCCGGAGCAGATGAATTTATTCAATCATTGCCGTACAGCTATGATACACAGATTCAGGAAAGAGGAAAAAACTTATCAGGGGGACAAATGCAGCGATTAGCCATCGCCCGTGCATATCTAAAAAAGGCTCCGGTTTTATTGCTGGATGAACCCTCTTCCGCCCTTGATGCGCAATCAGAAGCCAGCTTATGGGCTGCACTCGCTAAAATGAAAGAAAGAATGGCAATTATCGTCATTACTCACCATTTGTCCATGCTTCGTCATGTAGACCAAGTGCTCTATCTAAACAAAGGAAAATTGCATCAGGGTAAAGATTTGGAAGGTTTGAAGATGAAGGAAGTCAACGGAACAATGATACTGCCTTCTGGTGAGGGAATGAATATATGAGAAAATACTTTCGACAATTCCATGATTTATTCGTTCTCCTACAGATTAGAAAAAAAACAGTTGTCCCCTACGCCATAGGAATTATTATAGATTGCTTGCTTACTTCGGCTGTAACAGTATCCATGGCATTTGGGCTGCAAGCGATTGTTGATGCCATTGTTAATGAACAAACAGCACGCTTCTGGTCGGGACTATCTATCATTACATTTGGTTTTTGTGTAGCTATCCTAGTTTCCCCTTTCTTTGCTTATATAACTTGGAAAACGATTAAACATTGGTCTTACGAGATGCGTAATCAATTGGTTGCTCATCTGATGCGTATGCCACTTCTTTATTATGATCGGAATCATGGTGAGAGCGTGCTCTCATTATTTACAAACGACTTGATTATCGTTGAAAAAACATTGACAGATCGATTGCGCAACTATATTTACTACCTTGTTTTAGGCATAGTAACGATTGGTGCCATGATGTGGCTCAATATGCGATTAGCCACCATATTGATTTTAGTTAACGGAGGCTTGCAATGTATTAACGTTCTTTTAAATCGGCGTCTAAAGGTGCAAAGTGATAAAGTACAGGCTTCGAAAGCCATTCTTTCTGAACGATATATCGATATTTTTCATGGGACCATCCTTATCAAAATGTTTCCGAAAAGCCAATATTTGCGAAGAAGGTATGAGCAAGGTGCATCTGAATTGGTTTCGGATACGACGATATTTAGTGGACTGGCAGCTATCAGGGATGGTATTAATGCTCTCTCCGGTTTCATTGGCTTTGGCGGATTACTAGTGGCTGGCGTTTTTCTGATTGCTGACGGTAGACTTGATCTGGGGACACTCATGGCATTTATTCAATTGCAATTTAACATCAGCTTTGTTCTTGTGCAGTTAGGTACTCAATACTCCCAGGTGATTCAAGGAATTTCCGGCGCAAAGCGAATCAGAGACTTCCTGTCTGAAGTACCGGAAAAGGACCACGGAAAAGGGGCGCTTGTAGCTACACAAAAGCAAATATCTTTTCATCAAGTATCCTTTCAGTTTGAAAATAGCAACCGAGGCATTAAGAAGGCCAGCTTTACTATATCAACGGGACAAAACGTGTCTATTGTTGGTGCCAGTGGCAGCGGCAAAAGCACGATTCTGAAACTATTACTCGGTTTTTATCGTCCTACAGCCGGAAACATTACACTTGGCGATATGGATTTAGAAGAAGTCCAGCCTTCCATCCGCAATGACCTGATGGCGCTTGTTTCCCAAGATCCTTACATTTTTCCTGGCACTGTCGAAGAGAACATTCGTTTGGGTAACATGCAGGAAGATATTAACCAAATATATGAAGCAGCCAAGAAAGCTAATGCTCACCAATTCATTATGGAGCTGCCGCATGGATACCAGACTCTCCTTGGCAATGGAGGAGCCAGTCTATCAGGCGGGCAAAAACAACGTATCGCTATTGCTCGGGCAATCCTTAAAGCAGCACCAATTCTTATATTAGATGAAGCTACATCAGCCTTAGATGAGGAATCTTCCAGGATAGTCAGCCGGGCATTGGACCAATTCATGAAGGACAGGACAACGATCTCGGTAACACATAAGATTGATGAGACAGTGAAATCAGATCTGGTTCTCGTTTTTGACGGAGGCGAATTGATACAATACGGTTCTCCAGAAACGTTGATGAAACAAAAGGGAAAATATCGTTCGTTGTATAACGTCTATCACACTTCTTAATTTTTTTCAAGTGGTTTGAAAGGAAGAGACATGATCTATGAGAATATATTCATTTCCTCATGCAGGCGGTTCTGCTACGGTATATTTAAAATGGAAAAAATATTTTTCCCCCCTCCTTGAACTTCGCCCTGTGGAGTTGAAAGGACGCGGTTCACTTTTGGGAAGTCGTTGTTTTACAAATATGGATGATATGGTTGCAGATATTTACGAGCGAATAAGAACAGAATTAAGAGACGAACAATTTGTCCTTTTAGGACATAGCATGGGAAGCTTAATCGCATGGGAGTTGGCTAACTATATCAAGGCAAAGGAAGGTGTAAGTCCCTATCATCTCTTTCTTTCTGGTATGAAGCCGCCACATTTAAGAGTAAGAGAGGAGATACAGACTCATCGTTTAGGTCGACAGGCCTTTAAGAATTCGGTAGCTCGTTTAGGCGGGATGCCCATTGAGATGATAAAGGAAGATAGCTTATTTGAGCTGTTTGAGCCGATTTTACGAGCTGATTTTCAGATATGTGATACTTACCTGTTTGAAGGACCCATACAAAAATTAAACTGTGGAATTACAGTTTTTGGTGGGCTTGAAGATGAAATCTCTAGGGAAGAGTTAGAAGAATGGTGGCTTTACGGTGACTATTTCCAGCTTCATATGTATGATGGAGGACATTTTTTCATTGACCAGCATATTAAAGAGATTACACATATCGTAAATCAGACCTGTAGTTTAATGTATTATCCATGAATTGTTTCGAAATAAATAATATATCATTAAAATACATTATATACCTTTTTTTGTATTATTGTGTTAATCTAAAGTTGTAATGATTTTTTTAAGGTGGTGGAAAAATGACAACTGAGGCGCTGTTAACTTTAAAAGAAGTTACCAAGAAATACGGTAATCGAGAGGTCTTATCAGATATCTCAATTACGATTAGTCAAGGAGACTGTATTATTTTAAGAGGAAGTAATGGATCCGGAAAAAGTACGATGCTCCGGATCGTGAGTGGATTAATCCCAATAACTTCGGGACAAAGGTTGCTTAAGCACTCTAATTTACTAATTGGATATACACCTGACCGACTATCAAAACTAAGGATGACTTCAACTGAGTATCTGACACATATGGGAAGAATATCTGATATTCCTAAAAGAAATCTTAAAGACCGCATTAGGGAGTTGCATGAGTTTTTTAATCTTGAACAAAGTGATAGTTTGAAGATGACTCATTTCTCAAAAGGAATGTTGCAAAAAACCAATTTAATGCAAGCTATGATTAAAACGCCTGATGTCCTTGTATTGGATGAGCCCTTTTCAGGATTGGACAAAGAATCAACCGGACATTTGCTTCATTCACTGAAGAAAATAAAATCTCAAGGAACATCAATTTTGGCAGCTGTTCACGATCCGTTGTTGGCAAGTCAATTGGAGAGTAGAACGTACTGGATTCGGCAAGGGAGATTAACTAAGGAGGATGTAGATAGTTCTTCAGACCAGAAGGCTGCTTATTTTGAACTGGAAGGTGTTTTAAATCAGGACGTAGTGGATCTCCTTCCCAACTTGTTTCCAGATATTACGTATAAAACAGGTGATAGCGGCTATATGTTGTTTACCTTTATGCATAAAGATTATCGTGAATTTTTACCTGAATTTGTACATAAAGGTGGAGAGATCATCAGCCTAACAAGAAAGGAGCTGAGATAATGACTTCATTGATATCATTTTTACATACTTGTTTCATGCGTTCTTATCGCTATGGGCCAGCTACTTTTGTTTTTTTTCTAGGTATCATTTTTGTGTATAGTGTAGTTCCGAACCCTGTGATGGCCAGTTATGCCTTTTCCACAACATTTTTATTTATTGTTTCTGCAGTTATTTGTTATACGCTTATTGATATCGAAACGGCGAATCAGGAATCGGTAACTATGCTGCATAGTGGAAGTTTACTAAAACTTTATATTTCAAAATTGTTGTATAGCTGGATTTTTTCCGTTCCCCTAGCTCTATATGCTGTTTTTTTTCCAGCCATATTCCAAAAATTCGATAGAAATCCTAGCCTCGAAGAACTAAGCATGTCCCTCCTCTACCATGTTGCTTCATCTTGGTTGGGAATCGCTTTAGCTTGTTGGTTCAGTTCTAAATTTATTCGTTCCCGCGTAATGTCTTTTTTAATGTTAAGTGTTCTCATTGTTATTACGCTTTCTGTACAGGGAATTGAGAATTTTTTGCCTGATGGGTTGAAAAAAGCAATTGTATTGCTGCCTCCTCTAAACAGTACTATAAATGTGCTAGTTGATTACGAATCACAAACGCTGTTCAGCAAACTATCAGTAATAGGAGCATCATTATTATATGGTGCCATGCTTACTATGTTGTTTTTGTTCATGCTTCACAAACGAAAGCTGGATACAGCCGGACAATAATGAGCGACTCGAACTGACGGCAACAGTACAATGTGGCATCGAATGCGCTGAAGGTTAGTTCAGATGTGCAAGTCGGAACGTCCAACGATGCTGTAAAACCAAGCCGCGATGATGATTTAGAGCTGCGAAAGTTGAGTTAGTAACATATATATAACTTATAATCGAGTTTAAGAAATTCAGATTAATTAAGACAGTAGATCCTCATTTGGGCATTGACGTAAAATGATAATCTCAAAAATATATATACGGAGAGATTAAGTATTACTAAATAATGACTTCATTTACTTATTTATTGGGAAATGGGTAGGGAACAAAGTAAAAGGCGATGCTCACGAGAAATTCTTAATTTAAAAAAGTCACATTTACCTATTTGATTCGGACTCAAGCATCTATATAAGTTTAACTAAAGTTTCTCCACAACAAGCAAAGAGGCAGGGAAATCCTATACGTCTACTGAAATAGATAGTAAATCAAAGTAGACGGGTGAGGTACGAATGGAATAAGAACCAGAATTAGAACGCCGAATGAAGAAAGAAAAAGACCGAAGAATGTTCGAACGCTATCAGGCGGTGTATCTTTATACGCAAGGCAAGACACGAAAAGAGATTGCAACAATCATTGGACGAAACGAAAAGACGGTCTCCCAGTACATCCGAGCCTATCAGACAGATGGCATTGACGGCCTGCAAATGAATCATTCTCCTGGCGCACCGCGACGACTGACCTTCGAGCAGGAAGAGCAGTTCAAACGGATGGTGGTAGAACATCTTCCGCACGAAGCAGGATTCCCTTCCAAATTCAATTGGACACTTCATCTGACGGGGGAATACATTAAACGGGAATTTCAAGTGTCCTACTCCCTTCAAGGAGTTGCCGGTTTGGCGAATCGATTGAACCTTAGCTATACGAAGCCGACCTACACGCTGGCTGCTGCCGACCCGATCAAACAGCAACGATTTCAGGAAGAGAAATTTCCCGAATAAAAAAAACTCGAAATCGGGGAAATCGACCACCTTCTGTTTGAAGATGAGTCCATGTTCACTGACTACCAGCCCTTGCAGCACACTTGGTTTCTGAAAGGAAAACAGCGGATCATTCCCACGACAGGCAAACATCGGGGCGTGAAGCTACTCGCGACGCCCTCTCAACTATGAAACGGGACAGATTCATTGGACGGAAGATGAGCAATATAATTCCGAGACGTTTCTGGCCTTTTTTCAGCAGATTCTTTCGGCCTATCCAAGCGGCAAAATCACTATGGTGTTGGATAACGCAAGGATTCATCATGCCGATTGCTGCAGCCATTTCTGGAGGAGAACCGGGATCGGCTGGATTTGTTGTTCTTACCTGCGTATAGCCCACAATTGAAGTTTGTACGTTGCTCCATGAATTTGGTAATAAGGTGCAAGATGAATAACGTGAAGAGGTCTCTCCAAAAGTAATAACTTGACTAACGACACGACATAACGATTCGATCTAATAGAAGCTATTTCTCATTGAGTTGAGGAGTAGTCTTTTTTTGTGTCTTGGCAAGACCTGAATAATGTTAGAATAAGAAGAAGCATGATGTACGGGATGGGGAGAGAATGTAATATTAAAGTGCCTACGAAAAGTCAGGAATGGAGCCATGAAGTGCTCTATTTTTGACTTTTTTTAACATAATTTTCGAAAAATAACTTTAGTTAGTTTTTTCTCTGGCTTTGCGCCTATGTTTATGTCCGATTTAGATAGCGGTATGGAGGAGAAAACGACATGAGTACATGATTTCAAACAAGTAAGAAAATAACGTCTATTGTTTGTGATGGAGGGATCACCCACGCACTAGTGAAGTCCCAATCAGTGTAGTTGCTTTGCAACTTCATGTCGGCAGTCGATAGCCCCGTGCCTTTTCCGGTATCCACTTGCTCTGTTGTATCCCTGTCTAGAAGCTATTTTTAGGACTTAACCCATTACCAATCAATCCGCCTACATCACTATTGCCATTCACTGCTTCCGTAGCATAGGTATTGTCTATTTCTCCTCCAACGTTGTATCCGGCCAATCCGCCTACACTATCGACACCGATCACGGTTCCCATCATATAACTGTTACGGATAGTTCCACGGTTGTATCCCTCCACCGCGTAAGGGCTGCAATCCACGTTTGTTGGATAAATTCTGGAGATGAAGTCGGAGCGAGTGGTACGTGAGCTGTAATTCGAGTACGCTGGCACGTGATTTACGTGTGCTGGAGGATGGCGGGTATCGTACGGTGGATATGTTCCCGCATACGGTGAATGTGAAGTGTTGCTCACTGTTGGTTAGGAATGACTAATAGTTGAGGTGTATTGGGGTATACTGCAACGGAGCGGGAAAATCCCGCTTTTTTTTTGACTATAAGTTTAACTAGGGGCGGCTATTGATATTCGTCCTTTGTTGTACCCCTACCCAGTGCCTGATGAATTATTCATTGCATCTGAGCCGATGTTAAGGCTTGTCATACCCGCCTGTAATTTTTGTTAAATATCATCTGTACGCACAAAGAAAGCTCCAACCATATCGGCGGGCAAAACAAGGAGAGTGTTAGTTCTATTATTAATATGAAGATAGCTATGATACTATCAGAGAATGCTTTAGAAACTCCCCCTATTCTTCCAAGTATCCTACCTGCACAATGATTTGTTTCCCTAGATACCATCATTATAGCCTTCAATCTTCTTTGCTTGCTTATGCCCCGTTTTTCTTCATGAGAACGGGATATTTCAATTCTCATTAAAGACTTATTACACGTCTCAATTCCTCTCTACGCTCTTCGATTACAGAAAGAACTCAAGCAGTTCATGAAACTAGACAAACTGACTTCTGAGATGGTACATCGTTTGGTCGATAAGATTGAAGTACAGGCGGACGGCTCGGTAAACATTCATTATAAGTTTACCTCCACCGCCTTTCTTACGGCTTAAATTACAGTGACCGATACTCAAGTCATGTGGAGAGTGTAGCGATGTTGGAGAGAAGCTAAACATAAACAGAAGGGGTTCGAGAATTGATACATGATTCTCGAACCCCTTCTTGTTTTTGTTTCAATACCATCCATTAACTACAGTAGTCTAAACCTCCCAATCATCCCAGGCGGTAATTAATATACGTGCACAGCCGTACCAAGCACGGATTTGTTTTGTACGGAATTACCGGATAGATATACCTTTTGCAGATCAGGCAGCTGGCTTAGGGTCTCTATATTAGAAATGGCATTATTCTCGAGATGAAGCTCTTCTATGGCCTGCCAGTTACTCATAAATTCGAGAGAAGCCAAATTGCTGTCTTGCAGAGTGAAGGAACGTAGAGCGGACATTTTGGCAAAGTAAGGCATCATTTGGTCAACTTCAGTAACAGAGGTGTTGTTTATGCTGAAATATGGCTGCTCTAAGGTCAAATGCTCAAGTAGGCCGTTCTCTGCGGCCGATTTTTGTTCGAAATTCAGCCTACAATCTGAGCACATCAGAGATTTGATCTGCTTCAAACGAAATAAAGCATCGCTCTCCTTATAT
>NZ_LITU01000023.1:67375-97104 GCF_001280595.1 Paenibacillus xylanivorans | reverse complement strand
CGATATCTAGCGTTTGTAGAGCAGGCATATTTTGTACAAAGTCGATGGACTTTACGTTGGTTAAATAGGAAAGCTGAAGCTCCTGAAGCTGGGTTAAGGCATACAGCGGCTGTAGGTCTGTAGCTTCACTGTAATGTATGGACAAGGATGACAGCCCGGTCATGGACGACAACCATTCGAGTTCATCGACAAAGGTGAGCGACAGGGACTTGAGCGGCAGTTTATTCAACAGAAAGAAATCCGTTACGGACTCATCTACATAGGTAATGGATAAAGAGCTCAGATTAGGAAATTCCAGCAGTAGAGCCAATTCCTGATTGCTGCGAAGCTGAGTGGAAAGCTCCGTAATTTTAGACTTGTCGCCAAAGTAGCCCGAAAATTTGCTAAAGGATTCGTTAAAAGCGCCTCCATAACTTTTTAATCCGGACATATGGGCCAAAGTGGTTTGGTCCGTCTGGGAGATTTCATAGGTATTCGTGAGGTCCAATGCCGTCAGTCCCTTAAAAGCTTCAAAATCTCGCTGATCAATCCGCTGGCTATTCAGTTTCTTGTCCTGAGTAACATAAGTGATCTTCTCGGCCTGTTCATCGCTGAAGGGATCAGAGAGGCTATATGTAAACTTCCATTGATCATTCTCCGAATGCTCTACGGTTAAATAGCGAAGACGAGCCAATTCCTCTTCTGTCGGCAAGGCAGACCCTTTATCGAAGATATCTCGCAAAAATGAGAGCAGAACCTCGCTTTCGGGCATCTTTCGCACAGGCAGATTGGCTTCTGTTTTTGAATAGGTGGAGCTGTTGCTATAATAAAAATATGTACCGATGGCGCCAGCTAGGACAAACATCAGTATCAGCATTAGTTTTACGGAGACAGCCTGCTTCAGCGGTGCTTTAGGGGGCGTTCCGTGGTAATGATTAATGGTCTGATCTACGTAATAGACATGATTTTGCTTCAATAAAAGCTCTGTTTCACAATAGGGACACTTTAAAATCTCACCCTCTTTGTATTCAATCCTTCCGTTGCAATTGGGACAGTTTAACGGGATAAACGCCACGAATGTCCCCTCCTTCATTATGATGGTCATAAGATCATGCTGAACGGTCATCTGACTTCATTATACCTTGTGAATTTACGTTTGATGAGAGAAAGAAGTTTCACATAGCGAAGGAGCAGGGAAATCCTGCTCCTTTTTGATCTTTTTTAAGTATGGCTGGTGGTAGGCATTATTAAATAAATCAACCCAAACTTGAGGTGGAAATCAAGCACCGATTCATTGGCAAAAAGGTACATGTAATCGTACTTGTTCTCGTATTCCTCTAAAACTTTATTCACTAAACGTGCAGAAAGTCCTTTTCCCCGATAATCAGGATGTGTGATCACTGTTTAAGCTGGTATATCAAGCATCGAATTCAAGGAACGCTGAGATACAAATATCGTCGAGTAGTGATAATCCAAGTACTGAAGAGGGGATCTGTTTGTGAGTGCTACGACGAATTTATCTGCTGCGGCCTAATCAGCGGGATGAAGAGCATGTCCATACCCGTATCAGACTTGGTATAGTTCTGTAAAAAACTAAGATTCCCCTTTAATTTGGAGTAAGATTTCTCTTTCACGAAGTGGTATTATCTGGGGTGAAAGGAGGCTGGCTACAGCAAGTTATGTAAGCGCTTTATAAATTTAATAAAAAATTTGGTGTGGGGGGAATGCTTCGAATGAGGAAATCATTTAAGCAGGTCGTTTCCGGGTTACTCGCAGCGGCTCTGCTTCTTCCGGGCGGCTTGATAGCTCCGGCAGTTAGCGCTGCGGATCTAGCGGCATCTAATTCACAAATTGTGTATCAGGAAACATTCCAGAATGGTCAAGGCAAGGTGACTCAATCAGGTGGTGCCCAGTTGAGCACTGTAACAGGCAAGCCGTTTGAAGGCAATGATGATGGAGCAGCTTTAAAAGTTATTAACCGATCTAATAACTGGGATGGCGTGGACCTCGCTTTTGATGACCTTGGTTTGTCAGTTGGCAAAGAGTATTCTGTAACCGCTTCCGTTTATGTCGATACGGATGCTAACCCGCCTGCAGCTGGGAAAGCTGTCCTGGAGATTGTATCTAATAAGGGCGTTACTGGCTCAGAGGGATACACTGGAATTAGCTCTGCTGACTTTAAAGCAGGACAAGGTATTACGCTATCTGCCGCTCTCTCCGTAACCAGTGCGGACAAGACAGCTCTGCGGATTAAATCTGATGATGCCGGAAATGGTGTTCAATTCTATATCGGGGATATCACGATTACCCAGACAGCAACACCTGTCGAACCCACGGTAGTCCTTAACCAAAGTTTTGAAGACGGCAATACCGGTGGTTGGGGCAAGCTGGGTTGGGGATCGAGCGGGGATACTGCGGTCGTTGATAACTTAGCCTCCGAAGGCACGAAATCTCTGAAGTTCTTCAACCGGGCCGACGAGAAGGCTGTTCCTTCTCTTGTACTTACTGGCAAAATGAAATCCGACCGTAAGTATGATATTTCCCTCAAGGTTAGGGTCGGTTCAGGTGAAGGCCAGTTCCATCTGGCTTCCAAAATAAATTCTGAAATATTAGCCGATGATCAGAAGTATCCTTGGATTATAGGGAACAAGCTTGTAACCGCTTCTGACTGGACGCTCTTAGAAACCAAAGGCTACGAAATCCCTTCTAAAACGAATGAGGTAATCATCTATGTTGAACCATCGGACAATACGTTAACCTCGGATATTTACATTGATGAAGTCATCATCACCGATGTAACCCCTGATCAAACCGCACCGGAAAATGTAGATAAAACGGGCATCTCTGCCGATTTTGAGAATGGTCTGGATGGATTCAAAGCACGGAACGGCCGTGAAACGGTAGTCCTTTCCGAAGACGATAATCATACATCTGGCGGCAAGCAAAGCTTGCTTGTGATGACTACGACACAATATGATGCAGCCTTGGTTAATGCTGATGGCAAAATGGCAAAGAATCACGAATATGAGCTGTCTGCTTGGGTGAAAATGGCACCTGGCGAAGAGCCTACAACTCTTCGTATTAGTGTTCAATATGCTGACAGCGGCTTTGCGAACGTTTCACCAAATGCAACCGTTACTGATCAGGAATGGATACACTTAACGGGTAAGTATACGCTCACCACTACTCCAAGCGTACTCAATGCTTATATTGAAACAGCAAACAATGACGGCGGCAACCGTACCTTCTTCTTAGATGACTTTGTTCTAAAATATCTGGGACCTGTAACTGCCGCACCTCCGATTCAAGAAAACCTTCCTAACCTCAAGGATATTTACAAAGATGATTTCCTGATCGGGAACATTGTTAATCCGTCAACCTTTGACGAGACTCGGCTCAAGCTTCTGAAGAAGCATCACAATGTCGTCACGTTTGAGAATGATATGAAGCCGGATTATGCATATGACACGGACAGACAATTTGATTTCACCGCAGAAGATGCTCTTGTCCAAAAAGTACAGGATGCAGGCCTTGATTTGCACGGTCACGTGCTCGTATGGCATGCGCAGTCACCTACATGGCTTCATACGGCAGACGATGGTGAACCATTGAGCCGTGAGGATGCTCTGACGAATCTAAGAACACATGTTAAAACGGTCGTTGAGCATTTTGGTGACCAAGTTATATCCTGGGATGTTGTCAATGAAGCCATGAACGATAACCCGGCTAATCCGGAAGAATGGAAAAATGCATTGCGTAACTCCGGCTGGTTACAGGCCATCGGCCCTGACTTTCTTGAGGAGGCATTCCTCGCGGCCAAAGAAGTCATTGATGAAAACGGCTGGGATATCAAGCTTTACTACAATGACTATAACGATGACAACCAAAATAAAGCTACAGCCATCTACAGTATGGTGAAAGAGATCAATGAGAAGTACGCCGCAAATCACCCGGGCGAGAAACTGATTGACGGCATCGGTATGCAAGCCCACTACAATTTGGGCACGAGATTGGACAATGTCAAGATGTCGCTCGAGCGTTTTATTTCCTTGGGAGTAGAAGTCAGTGTCACCGAGTTGGACATTATGGCAGGCGCCAATTCTACAATCACTGAAAAAGAAGCAAAGCAGCAGGCCTATCTGTATGCCCAATTGATGGATCTCTATAAGAAGAACAGCGAGCATATTTCTCGTGTCACTTTCTGGGGATTAAATGACAGCACCAGCTGGCGAGCTGAGCAGAATCCAACCTTGTTCGATAAGAATTTTCAAGCCAAAGAGGCGTTCTACGCGGTCGTTGATCCTGAAAAGTACATGGCGGAAAATCCACCTGAAGAGCTTGAATACAAGAAATCAAGTGCTTACTATGGGACACCGGCTATCGATGGCTCCGTAGACAGCGTATGGAGCAAAGCTCCTGAAATGAAACTGGAAACGAAGCAAATGGCATGGTCAGGTGCTACAGGAACAGCAAAAGCACTCTGGGATGACGACAATCTGTATGTGCTCGTTCAAGTCAGAGACGATCAACTGAACAAGTCCAACCCGAATGTATGGGAGCAGGATTCCGTAGAAGTATTCGTCGATGAAAACAACGGAAAAACGGCTAACTTCCAAGACGATGATGGACAATACAGAGTGAATTTCGAGAACGCCGCTTCCTTTAATCCTGCGGAGATCGCTGCAGGCTTCGAATCCAAAGTCTCTGTTTCCGGTACCAACTACACCGTTGAAATGAAGATCCCGTTCAAAAAGGTTAAGCCTGCGAACAATGCCAAAATTGGCTTTGATGCGCAGATCAATGATGCCAAAGACGGCAACAGAATCAGCGTGAACGCATGGAACGATCCATCCGGTCAAGGTTACCAGGATACTTCCGTATTCGGTGAATTGACGCTGACTGGAAAGCCTTCTTCCGGCGGAAACAATGGCGGAGGCAACAATGGTGGAGGTAACAACAGCGGGGGGAACAGTGGCGGATCGAACTCAGGACCTACTCCGCAGCCTCAGCCACAACCACAGCTCCCGGGCAACGACTCGGTGATTGTACCGGTAATTAAAGTCGAAAATGGAACAGCCACAGCAATCATTTCAAGCGACAGCCTGAATAAAGCCATTGAAAAAGCTTCTCCAGGTGCAAATGGCAAGAAGCAGGTTACCATCGAATTGCCGAAGCAAACAAATGTACAATCCTATATTGTGCAATTGCCGACTTCAAGCCTGCAAAGCAACAATAATGTTGAGTTTGTGCTTAAGACGGACACTGCAACACTTCATATTCCGTCCAATATGCTTTCTAATATTACGGAACAAACCGATCAAATCTCTATTCAGATTAACAAAGTCTCGGCAGATCGCTTAAACGCAGATGTTCGCGCTATTGTGGGCAGCCGTCCGGTGATCGATCTAAGCGTAAAAGCTGGTGACCGTGTCCTTGCCTGGAACAACCCAGCGGCACCTGTAACGATATCTGTTCCGTACACGCCTGCTGCACAGGAGCTTGTCAATGCGCATCAAATCGTGATTCTTTACATTGACAAACAAGGACAGGCAACAGCCGTACCAAGCGGACGCTATGATGCTAAATCCGGCTCGATGGTGTTTAAAACGACTCATTTCAGCACCTATGCTGTAGCCTACGTAACCAAGTCTTTTGCCGATGTGCAAAATGTCCTGTGGGCAAAACAAGCAGTCGAAGCGATGGCTGCACGCGATATTATTAAAGGAATCTCTGATGACAGCTTCGCTCCTGACGCTTCCATCACGAGAGCCGACTTTATCACCTTGCTTGTCAGAGCACTTGAGTTGAAGGGCTCAGGCACGAACGGGGCAGCCTTCAGCGATGTACAGCCAACTGCTCACTACGCACAAGCCGTGGCTATTGCCAAAGAACTTGGAATTGCCTCTGGATTCGAAGACAACACATTCAAACCAGACAGCAGCATTTCTCGTCAAGACATGATGGTTCTTACGGCAAAAGCCCTGAAAGCAGCTGGTAAGCAATCTGCCGGCAATGGAAATCTAACTCCTTATTCCGATGCTGCAAGCATTTCCACTTACGCGATGGATAGTGTAGCTTCCCTCGTAGGAAGCGGAATTGTCAACGGCAAAGATGGAAAAATCGCACCAGCCGAACCATTGACCCGCGCTGAAGCAGCGATGGTTCTCTACCGGATCTGGAAACTGTAAATGTAAAGTTAATTAAACCAGCAAATAAAAAAAGACTACCCCCGTATAATCCAGACGGGGGTAGTTCTACTATTTCATATCGAATGCAAGGCGGCGGGGAGAATGTATATACCTTCTTTGGCGGATTCTCCATGGGTTCCGTAATGACCGGGTATACTTTTGTAATGGGCGCTAGCAAAGTAAAAAAACTCGTCCATCACTCTGCAGAAAAATGAACAACTGCACTATATAACATCTTATTTCGAAGCGGGTCGAACGTGACTTGATGCTGAACCTGCTTCACTCGGAGCAGCAATGCCTTGTTCATTCCGATTCGGTCTTCGATTGCCCGTTCCAGTTCATTGAAGTCATAAGCCTGCAGGCATTCGACTTTGTCTTTGATAATATCCAGTGTAATTTCCATGTTTGATTCAGGCCTCCTCCATGTCACGATTTGCAGGTACAAAAGCCTGCCGAGCTTTTATTGTAGAGGAGCTTGTCCGGTTCGGCAAGAGCGAACAAAGCGAATAATTAGAACGATGGAGGCGATCTGATTTCTATTCTAGGGGAGTCAAAACGAGAAGGGAATGTTATGCTTCAAATAATCACTAATAAACTCGTGCTGAAAATCAACTAAAGACGTGGTAAAATTGGTGGAGTAATAAATGGAGAAGGACCCATACGGCAATTAGCAAAGGGGGGCATCGCCCCTCTTTTTTATGCGAGTCTATTGAAGAGTGCGCTTCTCTTCGGGGTAGGATATATTCATCTTGATGTCATTAACAGATACTGATGTTTGAACGAAGTTACATTTGCATGGTATAAGTGAAGAAGAAGCAAGGACATCAAAATGTAAATTTCAACGGATCTGCTAATACTAATGTAAAAGATAAACATACAGATGCATGAGTTACGATTTTTTACTATTAATAAGGACATAGACTGTCCTGGTATATATAGAGGAGTTTCTAATATGAAAGAAAATTTTTGGCGTGATTTGCCACGACCATTTTTTATACTGGCACCTATGGAAGATGTGACGGATGTTGTGTTTCGCCATGTCGTAGGTGAAGCAGGCAGACCGGATGTGTTTTTTACGGAGTTTGCGAATACAGAGAGTTACTGTCACCCGGAGGGGAACAAAAGTGTACGCGGGCGTCTGACTTTTACAGAGGATGAACAGCCCATTGTAGCCCATATCTGGGGAGATAAGCCGGAATTCTTTCGCGAGATGAGCATCGGTATGGCGAAGGAAGGTTTCAAAGGCATCGATATTAATATGGGCTGTCCTGTCGCCAATGTGGCGGAGAATGGGAAAGGAAGCGGTCTGATCTGCCGTCCTGCGCTTGCAGCGGAGATCATTCAGGCGACCAAAGCCGGTGGCTTGCCCGTCAGTGTCAAAACTCGCCTCGGGTTCACCGAGGTGGAAGAATGGCGCGACTGGTTGACTCATATTTTGCAGCAAGACATTGTCAATCTATCCATTCATCTGCGGACAAGAGAGGAAATGAGCAAAGTAGATGCTCACTGGGAGTTGATCCCGGAGATCAAGAAACTTCGGGACGAGATTGCGCCGAATACGCTGCTAACCATTAATGGAGACATTGCTGACCGCGCGACCGGACTCAAACTCGCCGAGCAGTACGGTGTGGATGGCATTATGATTGGACGGGGCATTTTCCAGAATCCATTTGCTTTTGAAAAGGACCCAAGGGAGCATACCACAGAGGAGTTCCTTCATTTGCTGCGGCTGCACTTGGACCTGCATGATCAGTATTCAGAGCTTGAACCGCGTTCGTTCAGCCCGCTGGCCCGCTTTTTCAAAATCTACGTCCGTGGATTCCGCGGGGCAAGTGAGCTGAGAAACAGCTTAATGAACGCCAAAACAACGACTAGAGTACGGGAATTGCTCGATGAGTTTGGAAGTCAGGAACATGCGGAGACAGAGTAGGACGAAGAAGACGAATGGTTGTAATCATGGATACGGAGTATGATTCAGGTAGATTTAACAGCAAAAAAGAAGCGGTAGCTCTTCCGCTTCTTTTTTGCTGTTAATGTCGTTTTAGTCGTAATAATCTACTGCACTTCGTCCATTTTGGTAGTCCACAGCTTCCAGATCCGCACCTAATCAAGGAACAAGGCTACATTTCCTGACCAGTGTGAAGCATGGGCATTTAATGGCGTGCGTTGATATTTGTCACGTGCGTTGATATCTGCCCCTTGTTCTACCAGCCAGCGAAGATGTCTGTTCGTTGTGCTATGTTATAATTTAAATCAATATCGTTACTGGAGTTGGAAAGTTTAGAGCAATATTTAATTTGAACTGAGTGCCTTAGATTAGGAAGCAGGCTTTTGAGAATAGGAGGATCTATGTCCTGGAGTAAATTAAAGCAACAGCTGGAAAGTTTTCTTAGTCCTGCGCTGGTTGGAAAAGTAGATTACCGGGCGACCAGCTATCGCTATTCACCTGATAAATCAGGTAGTTGTTATCTGACCGTGGATCAGAAGAATATCCTCAATATGGGGGATACGACTACACCAATCCGGTGGTATCAGTCCGATCAGGAGATTAAGAATGATCCCAATATCGTGATATCTGTAAGTGATGAAGAGATTGAAGCTATTCGAAACGAAACCAAAGGGAACGTTCCGGAGGACCGTCTTCAAGTCATGGCAAGAAGCAGAAAAGTCTCCGTACTGGCCAAAGAGCTGTTGCTGGCACAAACCGCGTTAAGTAAAACGAATTTTACAGCAGCAGCGACTACGTTTTTGTCCACTTCCATAGAGGATAATCTGGAGAGCAAGGAGATTCTGTTCAATATTCTGGCTTTGGTGGACAGACGCGTTGGCAAGAAGCGAATTCTGAACATGTCTGAGTCGATTAACATGAAGCATCCGGCTGTGCAGTATTTTTATGAAATACGGCGTAGGACAGTGTGAAATTGATATATTGCTATAGCTTTTAACTATAACTAGTTATGGCATTTAAGTATCTCAGCCAACCTCGTTCTGCATGATATGATAATGGTATTCAACGAGGGGGTTTTTGACATGACTGATAAGTTCCAGATCGTAGGTAGTTTGTTGCCTCCTGATGAGCTGCTCAAATATAAAACGCAAATTGAACATCGTGATGATATCAAATATCCATTCTATGAAAGTTTTGAAGGTTATGAAAAATGCGAGACTGAGGCCATCAAACAAGTGGTGAAAAAAGAAATCGAGCATGACCTGTCGATTATTACAGATGGAGAGTTCTCCAAATCGATGTGGCATCTGGATTTTGTGTGGGGCTTTGGTGGAGTTGAGCGTTATATCGCAGACCATGGCTATTTTTTCCGTGATGTCGATGGATCTTCAAAATATGAAACACGTAAAGATATTGGCCTGCGCATAACTGGCGAATTGAGTGGCAAAAATCATCATTTCATTCAACAGTTCAAACAACTGCAGGACACGGCGGGTGACCAGCAAAAGAAAATTTGCGTACCGTCTCCATCCCATATTTTTGGTGAACTTTCCTGGTCGGATAATATCGGCGGTACGGACGCTGTTTATCAGAACATTCAGGAGCTCAAAGCGGGTCTTGTGAAGGCGTATAAGGAATTTGTCGAAGAATTCGCTGCTGCGGGCGGTAAAATCCTGCAATTCGATGATTGCTTGTGGGAACTGTTTGCAGACGACAACCCGAACTCTCCATTTACAGGGGAGCATATTAATCAAGAAGAAGTACAAGGTCTCGCTACAGAATTTATTGATATTAATAATACGGTGATTGACTTCGGTCATAGCCTGGGATTGAAAATGTGGACACACAATTGCCGCGGCAACTATGATTCTCGCAACATGGGCGGTGGATCTTACGCGAAAATCGCTAACCTGTTCCTGAAGCAATTGAAATATGATCGTTTCTTCCTGGAGTGGGATGATGATCGTGCGGGTTCTATCGAAGCCCTGGAGGTTTTCAAAGATAGACCTGAAACGGAAATCGTATTAGGGTTGTTGTCATCTAAGACCAATACACTTGATGATGAAGAGCGCGTAATCCGTTTGCTTGACGAAGCATCTAAAATTATTGATAAGGATCGTCTGTTACTTTCGCACCAATGTGGCTTTGCATCCTGCGATGGCGGTAACGAACTAAGCGAAGCTGAGCAATGGGCAAAAATCGATCAAGGTCAAAAGATTGCCAAGCAATACTGGGAAAACTAATTTCGAATAGCAGCATCTTGAGCTAAAAGGGATGCCTCGTAGGGCCGTCAATGGACCTGCGAGGCATCTCTATTTTTTATACCTCTTTTCTCCCCAAAATAACGTAGTTTCTTGCTTAAGGTTGCAGGACCATACTCAAATAGCATATCTAAGTGCAGCCTCACAGGACGTATCTGGATCGCCATTGTATTGCCCGATAAGTGGCTCTTTCTCAGATCGTTGATTAAGACTCTGTAGGAGAGAAACGGAGTAGATTACGTTTTATAGAGTAACTCATGTTAGGTCGTTCCAAATTTTGATATCATAGGGGTGGGCGCTAATCACTCGACATATGTCGACTTGTTAGCATTATTGGTGAGGTGAGAGGATGGGAAAGATCGAGCTTGTATTAATCAAACCTGGAAAGACGTTTACCGATTATCGACATTTGATCATTACGGAAGCAACAGAAGTATGCATTCTTAATATCATTAAAGGCCGATTATATCCTGATAAGAAGACGATGAATCCGACGTACGAACCCTATCCTACCAAGCAGGAAACCGTTGATCGGCTGAATGAACTGGCTAATGAACTGAGAACTAAAGGTTTTGTGGAAGCGCAGAGAGAGGTCTTGTTTCAGATCCCGGAAAAAGAAATATATGTGTATGACAAAGCGAAGTGGCATTATGAGGGAGACTTTCCGAAAGAGCTGGATATCACTCAAGCCTATGTTCCAACAGGGATGTTCATCACCTGGATAATCAAAAACGATATGATTGGCAAACAAAGCGGTAAAAACGATGCATCGGATATCGAGCTCGTGAAACGAAATGAAATGACGGGTGCTCAGTTCTATCGCAAGAACTGGGATGGTGTTTTAAGCTCAAAGGAATTGTCAGATGAAGCGGATGTCTTTGCTCGCGAATACCTGGATATCCATAACGACTTATACACCGCTGTTGATTTCACTAACGTATTGGCAACTGGTTTACCAACGATCTACCATGCGCAAGATTCCATTGAGAACTATCACATCCTTGAGCCGATAATTACTGAACGTTATAGGGATTGGAAAAGTCGTCAAAGACCATAAACCAAGGATAGAAATAAGGAAAATAAGCTATCAGCAATGGGCCACTGCTCTTCAGAGTAGTGGCTCTTTGTGTACAAACGATATGTTGGAATGGGAGTGAATTTAGTGGAATCTGGATGTATAGCGTGACAACAAGCTGTGATACAATGAAAGCGAAGTTGTTGTATGGATCATCTGGCAAGCTGTATTCCCTCTAAACGATAAATTAGAAATATATATATCCTAAAAAGGAGTTTTACACAATGAATTTGGAAGAAGTTATGCAAGAGCTTGAAGCGCTCGGGAAAGAACGAACAAAGAAAATATATATGTCCAATGGTGCACACGAACCGCTTTTTGGAGTAGCAACCGGGGCGATGAAACCAATCGCGAAGAAAATAAAAAAGGATCAACCTTTGGCCGAGCTGCTATACGCTACGGGGAACTATGATGCCATGTACTTTGCTGGCGTGATTGCCGATCCCCAAGCGATGACGGAAGCTGATTTTGACCGTTGGATCGATGCCGCTTATTTTTACATGATCTCTGACTTCATCGTTTCCGTCACGTTGGCGGAGACGGATATTGCCCAAGCGGTTTCGGACAAGTGGATTGCGAGCGGTGATGAACTGAAAATGTCTGCAGGCTGGAGCTGCTATTGCTGGTTACTCGGTAGCCGGCCGGATAGCGAGTTCTCCGAAAGTAAGTTGAACGATATGCTTAAACAGGTAGAACAGACAATTCACGAATCACCTGAACGCACCAAGTATTCCATGAACAACTTCCTCTACACCGTTGCAGTTTCCTACCTTCCGTTGCATGATCAGGCAGTGGAGACAGCCAAGGCCGTGGGACCTGTTGAAGTCAACAAGGACAAACCTAAGAGCAAGTTTCTGCTAGCATCCGAAAATATTCAAAAGGCAGTGGAAAAAGAGCGCACTGGATTCAAGCGTAAATATGTAAGATGTTAAGCTGAATAGTTGTCGTCAGTTTTGGTATAGGGAACATTCGAATCTGCAAATTGAAATCCACAATCACCATGTTATAATAAGGATAGAAACAGCTTATAATGTAAAGAGAGCCGTGCGCTAACACGACTCTCTGATGCAATAGCCGCTTTTAAGGGCGGTGGGCTTCAAAGCAGGGTACCGACTAAATAGACCGCATCCCTTAGCCAGAGGGCGGTCTATTTGTCTTTATTGGACAGCAGCGCTACAATCAGCGAACCGAAGGTAAGCATTAGCATAATCGCTTCAAATACTGTCACAAGGCATCACCTCCCTTCCGGGAGATTAGCCGACCGCCCATATAAGCCTTTCCATTGCTCTGTGAGTATACCATATTTTTCTTGGAGCTAATAGATGAACAATAATTCGTTTTCATAAAAGTCTTGGCATGATAAATACCCAGTACTGTGAATGCGGAGAGAGCGTTACGGTGGCTAGTATGAAGAATTATTTAGTTGTAAATAGATAAGAGGAAACACGCCATTTATAGGCGTGTTTTTTTGTGTTTACAGCTGGATACTAAAAATGTAACAGTATCAAAATTACGTATCGTATAAAAGTCCGAAGTGTTTACATCTAGTTACTTCTAACCACTTCTTTGGCTTGCTGCCTGCCCGCCGCGAGAAAGCTGTCGCTTAGTTCAGGATCATTAACAGAGCGTGCAAGAACAAGCGAGCCGACTAATGTACTAAACAGTGCACGACTTTTGGACACATCCATATCTGCCAGATTGGAGATAAAAGCAATCATCCGCTCCAGTTCATTAGTGAATACCTGCCGGATCTCATCGGAGGAGCGGGATATTTCACCGGAAAGGGCAGGAAATATACAGCTCATTTCCGTTTTGTCGCGGTGGTATGGACTCAGATAATAATCGATGACTGTATTGATTTTGGGCTCCTGCTCTTCCTGATCAGCGACTTTTTGAAGAAGTCCGATGGTATCGCTGATGGCATATTCGCAGGCTTCGGCGACCAGTTGCTCCTTGTTGTCAAAGTGTGAATAAAACCCTCCATGAGTCAATCCGGCTCCCTTCATAATGAACGGCACACTGACGACCTGGATACCATTGGTGCGAAAAGCCCGAGCAGCACTCTCTACAATTTTACCTCGTACTTTTATTTTATGGCCTTTGGGATAGGGCATTGTCATTCACTCCATAGCTTCATCATTCTATAGAAATTGAATATTTACGTTTAGTTCAATTTCTATACTTTTAAAATATTATAGTCATCATAATAAAGCCTGTCAATTTGGCGACTGGATATCTATTGATTTACAAAAGGGCAATTACGGTTGTTGACGGCTTTAAAATATGATGGTTATAATATATTACGGTCATCATATTTAAAATCAGCTTCGAATTGGGAGGTATCAGGATATGAGTAAACTTGAATCTGTAGATACGTTAGTTATTGGATCAGGTCCAGGAGGCTATGTGGCAGCGCTTCGTTCTGCGCAACTGGGGATGAAGACGGCAATTGTCGAACGTAAACAGCTTGGTGGAGTATGTACGCATGTTGGTTGCATACCATCCAAAGCCTTAATTGCGGAATCGCATCGCTATGATTTGTTCAGACAGTTCAATCAAGCTGATGCGGCAGCGACATTTAAGATTGCACAGGATTTTAAACAGGGGGTTGTGAATAAACAGGCAGGTGGCGTCCACTATTTGTTAAAGAATGCGGGTGTGACCATTCTCGAAGGAGAGGCCAGTCTGGTTGATAAGCACACGGCGATGATCCAGCAAGCTGGACAGGAGCAAAGCATTTCTTTTAAAAACCTCATACTGGCAACGGGATCTCGGCCGATTGAGCTGCCAGCATTTCCAGTTGGAGGTCGTATCTTGTCTTCCACAGAAGCACTGTCACTGCAGGAGGTGCCGAGTAGTCTGGTAGTTATCGGCGGAGGTTATATTGGTGTGGAACTTGGACAGATGTATGCCAAATTCGGAACACAGGTAACGATTCTGGAGGGAGGAGCACAAGTATTGCCCGGATTCGAGGGGGAACTTGCAGCCCCTGTAGTCAAACAATTGAAGGCGGATGGCATTCAGATCGTAACCGGAGCGATTGCTGAAAAGGTGGAGCAGGATGCTAGTTCCATTACACTACATTATTCAAGGAATCAGGAGCAGCATCAGGTTACAGCGGAATATGTATTGGTCACAATCGGCAGGAAACCCAATACGGACGGCCAGTTAGGACTGGAGCGAATTGTCTTGCCAGTGACCAGCGAAGGGCTGGTTGAAACGGATGAACAGTGCAGAACAATTATCCCGCATATTTATGCCATTGGAGATATTACAGCAGGTCCGGCACTCGCTCATAAGGCATCCTATGAAGCCAAAGTAGCGGCAGAGGCCATTGCTGGCCTTACCTCCAAAGTGGATTACAAGGTGATTCCGCTAGTCGTCTTTTCCGATCCAGAGCTATCCAGCGTTGGCTTAAGTGAGACAGAAGCGAAAGCACAAGCCATTCCGGTGGTTATTGGAAAATCTTCTTTTGGGATCAACGGAAGAGCATTGGCATTAAGGGAAACCGAAGGATTTGTGAAAATTGTGGCTGACCCGACCTCAGGAATTGTCATTGGTGCGCAAATCGTTGGCGTGGAGGCATCCACACTGATATCGGAGCTCGCACTTGCGATCGAGATGGGCGCAACCGTGGAGGACTTAGCCATGACGATTCACCCTCATCCCACATTGGGCGAAGTCACTATGGACGCTGCCGAGAACGCCGTCAGAAAAATGACGATCATAAGTAAAAATGCATAGCAGATTTAACCATATACGAGGATTGGGAATGGGAGAGATGGAAGAATGAAGATCAAAGCTGGTTTTTATATCGGGATTGCAATTGCGTTAATCGTTGGAGGTGCACTTCTGGCTGTCAAAGGAAAGGATGCGGTAAGTCAGGCCGAGAGTAGGAAACAAGGCATGCTTGAGGCAGAGCAAACGACAGTGATTTATCAGAATAGTCCAGGGGCGATTGTAGAGGTGGGGGCGTCTGCAGGTAACTCCGTGAAAGAGGGGGAGGTGCTATTCAAAGTAAAATCAGCTGAGGAAGGAGATGTGGATGTACTTGCATCGTATGACGGATTGGTCGACCGAGTTACTATAAAGCAGGGGGATCAAGTCCAACCAGGAGTGCCGCTGGCGATTCTGCAAAAGAATACCTATTATACGGACCTTTACATACAGGAAAGTGAAATTCAAAAGCTTGAAATGAATCAAAGCATTGATGTTCATTTTCCGTATTTGGATCAGCCAACACAGGTGACCGGGGTTGTTACTTCCATCTCATCCGCCCCTCAGTTTGCGAGCCTGCGCATGTCGCGCGAAAAAGGGCAAGCCGATTTAAGTATGTTTTTGGTCCGAATATCGATGGATTCGAATGTTGATTTGCTTCCGGGGATGACAGCAGAGGTGAAACTTGATGAAATCACTGATTGACGAGTGGAAGTACGTATGGGGAAGTAAGTATGTTCGACTGATTTTTATCGGTCCGATTATAGCAGCCCTATTTTTTGGTTTAATGTTTTCACAGAATCAAATTAGCAAATCACCAGTTGTGATCATTGATGAGGATCATAGCGAATATTCACGGCAGCTGATCTCCAAAATAAATGCGTCACAATATATGAGCGTCAAAAGTGTATATGCGAGCCGACTGAGCCCCGAAACATTGCTTGCCAATGAGCAGGCTGTAGCGGTCATTATGCTTCCGAAACAGTTGGGGCTGCGACAGCAACAGGGGAAATCGACGAACATCGGCATCTTGATGGATAACACGATGCCCTCGGGGCTAACCGGGATCCGGACCGCGATTCAAGAGGTCATCCAGACGGAAAATATGACCCTTTCCATGACACGTTTGGTCCAGAAAGGGATGGACGCCGAAACAGCTAAAGGAATCGTGTCACCGTTATCCCTTCAGCAACGGATGCTGTTTAATCCAACCTCCAGTTATGTTGGTTTTATGGTGCTTGGGTTTGTGAATATTGTAGTATTGATGATTACGACAAGTGCAGCGGGCTCGATTGCGCCTCGGTTGCGTCAGGATGGGAAACTGCTTGCAAATAGAAAATCACCTTTCCATCTATGGATTCGGTGTGTACCTTACGCTGTATTGAGTTCCCTTTCACTGCTTCTATCCTATGGATTATTAAAGCAGGTGGGGGGAATGCGGTTTGAAGCGGAGCCTTATCTTTTTATCATCCCAATGGTTGTTTATGCCTGCGCCTTGTCACTCATGGGTATGTTGATTGGGTACACTGCCAAAGACATGTCCAAAGTCAGTCTACGAACCAGCTTTGTATTGTATCCGTCCTTTCTAGCTACGGGAATTCAACTAACGCCGCTTGCATTTCCAGAACCGTTCCAAATTTTCGCATGGGCATTACCGATGAACTGGCTTAACCGCCTGATTCGCGGAATGGCTTTTCGGGACGGAGCGCTTACAGCCTACAGTCAGGAGTTGGGGGCATTGCTGATTATTATTGGCGTAGTGTCACTGTTGATGGGATTACTATTTCTGCGTGAGGCGAGCAAAGTTTCTTCCAGCCGGGAACCACTGTTGAATGCAGATGTGTTGCCGAGCAGCAGTTAATTGAAAAGATAAGTATTAAAACGAGAACAGACGCACGGGAATCATTCCTGATGCGTCTTTCTTTTTGGAGATCCCGCAGATGACATGTAACGATAAAGGTCCTTCTAGCGAAGGTTTTTTATATCGTTTATACTTGTAAGGCCAATTTACTTGAGGAGTTGTCTAACAAATCATGAATAAAAAAGAAGTCGCGCATATACGCAAGCAGTTTAAAATGGATCATGATCTACTGAATATTTACGATATTCTCAACGTGTATATTACCAAGGAAACGAACGAGATCTATCATTGGGAGCGCCATCCGTTTGAGCTGGTGGACAGAGAGAAGCAGGAACTGTACATGGGCAATTTCAAAAAATTGCTGACGGGCGAGCTGGATCAGAAACTGTTTGAGTTGAAGTTTCAGGAGCAAGCGGAAGAGCCAGCTCAGGTGATGCTTCACCAAGCACTGGTAACAGGAGACCCGGATGAATGGCAGGACCTGATGCTCCTGTTGGTGGAAAGAATGTTGGCGGATGCGAAGTATGAACGGGATATGGTGATCACGTTCGTTCGAGGACAATATTACTTGCCGACCAAGGCCCGTAACGATGAAGCGGAAGAAAGCGAGAAGAACGAAGTGTTCGCACATCCATTCATCCTGTGCAGCGTGAATTCCACGGAGAAGCAGCGTAAAACACTCTTGTTTGATTACGTGGAGAGAGAATTTAAGTACAATGTCATTGTAGATCCGGTTGTCAAATTAAGCACACCGGAGCAGGGTTTCCTGTACCCAAGCGTGACGGACAACTATTCCGATGTTAATCGTATTTTGTACTGCACAGGGAAATCGAATTTCCCGGATCCGCATTTTGTTGAAAATGTATTGAATGGAGAAAGATCCGTGACAGCACTGGAAGAACGGGCGATCTTCGAAGATATCGTGAAGGAAGTGGCCGGTGAACAGCTCGACTCAGCCACAATTGCACATGTGTACGAGGAGATCAACCGGGTCATCGAAATTAACGAAGAGTCACATGAGGAAGAACCTCCGAAGCTGGATTATAAAGATCTGGAACGTGTGCTGACTGCAAGCGGCGTAGAGGATCTGACGTCGGAGAAAGTGGAACGTGCATTTGAAACCATCGTTGACAACAAGAATTATGAAATGAAAGCGACCAGTGTTATGCCGAAATTTACTTCCAAGTCCATTAAGATTGAAACCAAAGTTGCTACGATTTCGGTTAGCCCGCAAGACCTGAGATATGTGAAACAAGTGAATTATCAAGGCAGACGGTGCATCATGATTGAAGTCGACGAAGATGTCGTAATCGAAGGATTCACGCTTACGACAGAGATCCTTTAGAGTCGTGTAACAATCCCTTTATTCGTATTGAAATGATGCAAAGAACGCAAGAAGACGCCTGAGAATCGCTTCCCAGAGCGTCTTTTTTTTGCCTATAAACTCCATCGCAGATATCCCTTCCCTACATCCACCCCGTAAACTCCAATATGGAGGCTTTCGCAGATTGCACTTCGGACTGTGCGCCTTTGCGCCATTCTTTCGGCGATTTCCCCATAAGTCTGGAGAAACATCGGTTGAAGCTGGAAATGGACTGAAAACCGACTTGTTCGGAGATTGAAAGAATGGAAGCGTCTGTGCTTTTTAATTGCTTGCAGGCTTCTTCAATCCGGGTGCTGTTTAGGAAATCCAGAGGTGCTGTTCCCATAATGTCATGGAATTTTCTGCGAAAATGAGTGGTGCTCAGGTGGCACAGATCAGCGAGAAAATCGATGGTAATGGGCGACATATAGTTTTTGGTGATATACTCCAGAACCGGAGAAATAACAAGATCACCTTTTAGATTATGCTGCGTTTCTTGGTCTGCCAAGGGTTCATTCCGGGAATGGATTCGCAGGAGTTCGATATAAAGGGATAACAATAAGCCATAGGCACTTTCCTGATAAAAAGGATTTTTCTGCTTCAATTCCTCTACGACCGATGTCGCAAGTGTATAAATCCTCGGATGTTCCTCCCTGTTTAAAATACAGTTCAATCCCTTAATTGCCCACAAATTGGGCTCAAAGTAACTGTAGGCACTGCTCTTAAACGAATGTTGAAAGAGATCCTCTGGTGAGAAAAAGAGATAAGACCAAAGACTGGCTTCATTGGGTGAACTATATGTTGTATGAGGAAGATACCTGGGGATAAAGGTCACATCACCAGCTTTAAAAGGCACAGATTCACCTTTGATCTCCATAATGCCGCTTTCTGAATGGCAAATGCCAATCTCCAAATGGTTGTGGAAATGGAGGTGTTCACTTTTGATATCGGAGATCTTCCAACGTTCACCGCTTAACAGCAGAATAGGAAAGTGGATTGGCAAGCTGTAGTGGCGGTATTCAATGATGGGCTGTTTTTTTCTGGGCACATTCGATAACTCCCATTCATAAATGATTGAAATTGCGCAGTTTTGTTGCGAATATGCTTAGATTGACACTATTTTACTGCGTACAATGAAATAAGTAAAGCGTTTTCAAACCAGGGACGGACAGCTCTCAAGCGCATTTGGGGGCGTGTGCGCTACGAGAGGGGAATCACCGATGCTTCAAGTGAAATATGACAGGGAAGTAATTTTGAATGTAATTGATAACGTTACCCAGAAAACACTGGCAATGGATTTGACGTGGGATTGGCCTTGCGGTGTGGCGTACTATGGTGTATCCAGAGCTTATCAAACGACAGGGAATAAAGAGTATTTGGACAGGCTTGTCCAATGGGCGGATGAATATATCGAGCTGGGCTTGCCGGACTGGACCGTAAATACATGTGCCATGGGCCATATGCTGATTACTTTATATGAAGAAACAGGGAACCAGAAATATTGGGATATTGTGATGAGCAAGGTGGATTATCTTCAAAATCATGCACTTCGATTCGGAGATAACGTGCTGCAGCATACCGTATCCGTTTCCAATGATTTTCCCGAGCAGGCATGGGCGGACACCTTGTTTATGGCGGCATTTTTTCTGCTCCGTGTAGGAAGCAAATTAAAGGATCAGGAAATGATTCAGGATGCTCTTAATCAATATTATTGGCATATCAAATACCTGCAAGATCCGAGCAGTGGTTTCTGGTACCACGGCTACAATAACGTCAACAAGGACCACATGTCCGGATTATATTGGGGAAGAGCGAACGCTTGGGGCGCCTACACCATGTCACAAGTAAAACCACAATTGAAGGACTGGTATCTATATCCACAGTGCATGGACGTGGAGTGTTCACTGCGGGATCAACTGGCAACTCTGAAGCTCGTGCAGATGGAGAATGGCTTGTGGCGCACAGTTCTGGATGACGAGCAGTCGTATGAAGAGGTGTCAGCTTCCGCTGGTATTGCAGCAGCCATGATCAATAACGGTAATCCGCTACATACAAAATACGTGCAAAAAGCATTGGAAGGCATCCTGAACAACATTAGCGAAGATGGGCGTGTACTGGGTGTATCGGGTGGTACAGCAGTGATGAAAGATCGGGAAGGATATCGGAATATTCCAAAAGACTGGATTCAGGGCTGGGGTCAGGGCCTGGCGCTCGCTTTCCTGTCCGACATGTTGAAATAGGGAGGGAACCAAGTTGTCCAAACCAATCAAAGGCTCCTTTACACTACCCGGCGAATCCGGTTATGAGGCACTGACTTTGGAACTTGCCGAACGGTGGGGTGCCGATGTCATTCGTGACAGTGACGGCACACAATTATCCGATGAGATTATTAATGCGGGGTATGGCATTTATTCGACTATCTGCATCATCCGGGATCATAATGAGTGGGCATCCCGAAATCAAGATAAGCTCCAGCAATGTTTTTTAATTACGAATCCGAAGGTAGCTGTACAAGATTATGTATCATTTTATCTGATGGAGGATTTTTTTGCTGAACAATTCAAAGTGAATGATTCCAAAGAGGCGTTTAAATATTGGCAGGTCTTTGACCGGACAACCGGGGAGGAGGTGCCAAGAGGGCAGTGGAATTATGAAAGGGAATCCGGCCATGTAGTCATTACCGGTATCGTCCCTTGGCATAAATACACCGTAAGCTTCATGGCCTATCGGATCTGGGAAGAGATTTCGATGTACAATCACACCACGAACCATTGGGACAAAGAGCATTTGATGCAAATTGATCCGATCTATCCGGAAACGCAGACATATCTGCTGGACTGGATGGAAAACTGGTGTCAGCAGCATCAGGAAACAACGGTGGTCCGGTTCACCTCATTATTTTATAATTTCGCCTGGATCTGGGGCAGTGACGAGCGTAATCGTCATCTTTTCTCGGATTGGGGTTCATATGATTTTACGGTAAGTTCAAGAGCACTTGATCTGTTTGCCAAAAAATATGGATATTCACTCACTGCCGAGGATTTTGTGAATGGCGGCAAATATCGGGTAAGTCATATTCCGGCGCAGCAGCGCAAGCTGGACTGGATGGCATTTATCAATGATTTTGTCATCGAATTTGGGAAAAAGTTAATTGATATCGTGCATAACCACGGCAAGCTGGCGTATGTCTTCTATGATGACAGCTGGGTTGGCATGGAGCCTTATAATGACCGCTTTCAGGAGTTTGGATTCGATGGGATGATTAAATGTGTGTTCTCAGGTTATGAGGCCAGGATGTGTTCAGGCGTCAAGGTCGACACCCATGAGATCAGGTTGCATCCATACTTATTCCCGGTGGGCTTAGGCGGGCTTCCTACCTTCAAGGAGGGGGGAGATCCGACGCTGGATGCGAAGAAATATTGGATTAATATTAGGCGTGCCCTGCTTAGGGAGCCGATTGATCGAATTGGACTGGGCGGATATCTGCATCTGGTAGAGCCTTACCCGGATTTTTGCGATTACATGGAGAAGATTGCCAATGAATTCAGGGAAATGAAAGAGCTGCATGACGAGGGCAAGCCCTATCAGATGAAGACAAAGGTAGCGGTTCTGCATAGCTGGGGCAAATTAAGATCATGGACATTGTCCGGCCATTTCCATGAAACGTATATGCATGACTTGATTCATGTTAATGAAGCCTTGTCCGGCTTACCGGTTGATGTGCAGTTCATTGATTTTGAAGATATCCGTCAGGGCGCACTGCAACATATTGATGTCGTCATTAATGCCGGCTCTGCCGGTTCAGCCTGGAGCGGCGGAGAGTATTGGAATGACCACCAGTGCGTGGACCTGCTGACCAAATGGGTGTATGAGGGCGGTACTTTTATTGGCATCAACCAGCCATCGGCGGTAGAAGGGTACGACAGCTTTTTCAGAATGGCACATGTTCTTGGAGTGGATGAGGACACAGGCGCCAAGGTGGTTCATGGAAAATGGACATATGGGACCCGCGATGAGCACGGTTTGTTGCCGGAAGGGGCAAGAATAACGCCGAAGCAAAACATTTATCTTATCGATGGAACAGCTAATGTAGTGGGTGAAGCGGATGGTATGATTACACTGTCTACGCATGTCTTCGGTAAAGGAAAAGGGATCTATCTGCCGTCTTTCCAATTTAGTTGGGAGAACACCAGGTTGCTGCTGAATCTGATTCGCTATGCGGGCAATGAATTTCATGAAACGAAGTACATCACGGATAACTTGTATACAGAGTGTGCTTATTATCCGGAGAGTAAAATATTGGTTGTGATTAACAACAGTGACCAAGTTCAAACCACGACGATCGATACCGAGTATGGAAAACAAACCGTGGAATTGGACCCGTATGATACGGTTATAACCAAAATAGGTTTAACAAAATCGGTATCCCCATAGAATAATGACTCGATAGACCGTATTCCCTTAACCAGGGAGCGGTCTATTTTGTTGAAAAGGAATTTTATTCATGAATATTTTATAAAGCAAACCATTTGAACATTTTCCACTAACTGAATAAACTGATCGAAATCACAATTTTAATCCTAATTTTTGCTCGGTTGTTCTTATTCTATGACGTTTATAGTGCGGATCTTACTGTGTAGTGTTAACATTATTTAGTAGAACGTTTAAATAAGAGTAGGAGATCATGAGCCCTAATATGTTATTGCTTTCATTTTTTCAAAGGAGAGGGTGGCCCTAATGTACAGTTATAAAATGTTGGACAAGATAAGCATGGAAACACTTCACCGAGCGTTTGTGGATGCGTTTTCCGATTATCAGGTTAAAATGGATTTGCCTTTTTGGAAATTTCAGCAAATGCTTCAACGAAGGGGTTATCACCCCGAAATATCCATGGGGGCCTTTAAGGATGAGAGAATGGTCGGATTTGTTATCAATGGACTTCGAAACTGGAATGGAAAGGAAACCGCATATGACCTTGGGACAGGTGTTGTAAAAGAATACAGACGGCAGGGCATAACTAGTGATCTGCTCTTGAATATAGAAAAGCTGCTAAAAGAAAAAAATGTAGAGCAATATTTGCTGGAAGTCATCCAATCTAACGAATCCGCAGTTCAGCTCTATAGTAAACATAACTTTAAAATTCAAAGGGAATTTTCATGTTTCCAGTTGGAAAAAGATAAATTCATACCGCAAACAACCTGCACGGTGGAATGTGTGGAGAAGATCGATCTGAAGCAGTTCAAAGAATTTTGGGATGTGGAGCCCTCCTGGCAAAATTCAATTGATTCCATCTACGCTGTGCCTGAAGCTTTTATCTATTTGGTTGCACGTCTGGATCACAGCATTGTTGGCTATGGCATTATAGATAAAAAAACAGGTGATATTCCACAGCTCGCAGTCAACCAAAATTACCGGGGCAAAGGTATTGCAAGCAGCATCCTGACAGAGATGGTCCAACGCACAGAATCTCCTAAAGTCAGTGTCCTCAATATGGAAGCTCATCTTAAACCGATGGAAGATTTTCTGGTCAAATCAGGCTTTGAGTATCATGTTGGCCAGTACGAAATGCTCTTGAAATTATAACGTGATCGCCGTTTCGGCGTTAAGTTAGAGGTTGCCTGATAATTCATCAGAAACCAGAATGATTATCTTATTAAACTGAAGGAACATAATCATGTTCAATCAACCGACAGCTTTTTCAGAATGGCACATGTGCTGGGTGTGGATGAGGATACAGGCGCAAGGGTCGTTCATGGAAGATGGCCGTATGAGGCGCGGGATGAGATGGTTTGGTGCCGGAAGGGGCCAACAATAACATGTACCTTACCGATGGGACAGCTGCTGTTCTGGATGCACAGGGCGGGAATATTGCATTGTCTACACATTATTTCGGTAAAGGAAAAGGGATCTACCTGTCTTCCTTCGAATTCAGTTGGGAGAACACAAGGTTACTGCTGAATCTGATTCGCTTTGCGGGCAATGAATTTCATGAAACGAAGTACATCACGGATAACTTGTATACAGAGTGCACTTATTATCCGGAAAGTAAAATATTGGTCTTGATTAATAATAGTGATCAAGTTCAAACGACGACGATCCATACCGAGTATAGAAAACAAACCGTGGAAGTAGATCCGTATGACACCAAAATCACCCATATAGGCTTGATAAAGTCGGTGTAGGAGCATAAAAAAATAACGAAATAAGACGTTCAGGATTACTTCCTGAGGCGTCTTATTTTTCATGTGAAAGTAAACAGCCGATCCCATGAATATGGATCGGCTGTTGTTGTAAATCAAGATCTATACGGAATTCTTTTTAAATCCTCAGTCAATCCCGTTATTGCAACTGCCAGAGGGTTGGTGTTGCCGAAGGGATCCAATCCACTTGAGACGTGTGTGTTAGGAGACACTTGTACGTCAAGCCATTGTAGCTGACGATTGTACCCACTGTGTATTGGGTGTTGGTTGCCCATGCAGGTGCAGTTGAAGCTGCGGCTGTTTTACCGCTGATTGTGCTTGCAGCTGATTGGTTGCCTGCCGCGTCAACAGCATAAACCGAAAAGTTGTAGGTCGTGTTTGCTTCAAGATTGGTTACCGTATAGGACGTTGCCGTCCCGGATGTCGTTGTAACTAAAGTAGAGCCGTTGTAAATTTTATAACCTGTTACTCCAACATTATCCGTAGATGCCGTCCACATCAGCTGAATGCTGGAGGCGGTCGGTGTTCCCATCACATGTAGCCCGCCTGGAGATGTTGGTGCGGTAGTGTCGTTAGCTGGAGGTGCAGTTGTGGTAACGCTTACAATATTACTGGCTGCAGATTCGTTGCCTGCGGCATCAACTGCTTTGACAGTAAAGGTATAAGTCGTACTTGCTGTCAGACCCGTTACCGTATAGCTTGTAGTTGCGCCGGATACATTCCCTACCAAGGTAGACCCGTTGTAAATTTTATACCCTGTTACACCTACATTATCTGTTGAAGCCTTCCATGATAAGGATGTGCTCGTAGCTGCAGTTGCAGTCGACACAAGGGAAGCTGGAGGTGTTGGAGCTACATTGTCAACCGGATTCGTCCCGGAGAAGTTCACGTCGATGACATTATAGAAGGCGTTGGGAGTATCCGCGACCTCCCAGACAGCTAGAATCACATGATAACCACTGCGTTCAGGTACGTTGCATGAGTTGGTGTAGCTAAATGGAGGTTGGCTGCCATCGTAGGGAACTGAACAGAACGGTGTCAGGTCGAATGAATTACGGGATAAAGGTGCTTCCGGATTCCAGGTTGTTTTCGTAATATAATATTTCCAGCTTGCTGTTGAATGGTTAGCCGTGAGCTTCCAAGTAAATGTATTACTGCCACTGGACATATTTACTTTCGACCAACGCGTAGCGGATTGCTCATCAAGTTTAGGAAACACACCGTTAGCGCTTGCGATATGACCATCCACAGGTCCTGCAGTAGGGAAGCCTTTAGGCGCTTCCAAGCTTTGAGGCTCATACACAATCGTGCCGCAATCTTTGTTGACTCCCGAAGCACACAGTGCAGCTCGGCTGGCCGGCCCTTCTACGTAGCCGTGTGACAACGCCTTTGGACTGTTGAACAGTATGCTTACAGTTGTAAGCACCAACAGACAGCAAATAAATAATAGCTTGGATGAAGAAGGTAAAATGAATCGAAATAAGGACATTCAATAGCCTCCTGTATAAAATATTTATATAAACTCAAGTAAGAGCTTATATCGTAATTAAGGAAGTGCTATACCATTAGGGATATTGATTAATAAAGAAATCGAGATACATGCAATTTTAAATGTTATTTCTAAAGTTATTGTAAAGGACGCACATTTGCTGAACAAGGATAAATTTGATAGATAATCCAGTTATTCAAGACTTAGGTAGTTATACAAAAAAAGCTTTTGCGGAGAGATCATCTCTCCACAAAAGCCTTTATTTCCGACTGGATTGATAAGTGGAGTGCGTGTTACATATCGATTTTAAAGAAAAGGCAAGAGAAAAAAGATTCATTCTTAACTAGGGAATCGGTCAAAAAACCTTCGAAAGCAACCCACAGTTTGTTGAAGATCTCCAACAGTTGGTTGTTGATCATGGGCTGCATTGTAGTGATTTGGAGTGGAGAAAGTAACTGTTCAATGCTTAATAGATCCAGATCTTTATCTGCCGCCCATATTCTCTGAATCACATCATAGCCTTCCACAGCCAGCATCGGATCTCGGGTCTCATAGTCGAAAATGACCGGGTTGTCCAGAACCATATCCACACATGGAGATAACAAAATAATATCTTTGGGTTGAGGAAGAAGATTCATCTTAATGTAATGTGCAAAGCTGAGGGTAATATTTCCGCCCGCTGAATCTCCCATGATAGTAAGTTGTGCAGGACTCTTTATTGATTCAATGATTTCCTGGTATAAGTTCAAGAGTTTCGGATAAGTATGCTGATAGTTGAAATGAGGCACTTTGGGGTAGATGGGTGCAATAACTTTGGCATTCAAGGATTGAGCCATGCGATCCATGAACTTCCAATGAAAGGTTAGAGGCTGGTGTGTATGAGCGCCGCCATGTATATATAGAATCACTTTTTGATCAGCAGACATCTGGTCATTCAATGTAAATACCTGCATGTCTTCAAAGGAACGTTCGTTTACTGAAGAGATAAATTTAACCTTACCCAGCTCATAAGGTTTAGTATTCTCCATACCCATGTGCTCCAGGTGTTTCAGGGTATTTTCTCGCGTGGATAAATTCTTCTTGCTATCTAAAGTTCCGATGTATTTTTCTAGTAGATAGCTCTTGATAGAGCGTTTTTTGTTGTATATATTCACACTCATCTGTGCGCATAAAAGAGGAGAAATGAATTCAGCTAAGCATTTACCCGATTAAATATATTCTGGAAAATAAATTAAAAATATACTATGTTATAGGTTGATAGATGAAGGGATCATTTATCTGTAACTATAGTGATGATCATATCAAACATAAGGAGCATACATATGTTCAATCAACCGACTGCTTTACGTTCAGTGCTCAACCCTAAATATCTGGAGCTTGTATTGAGTGATCAATATGACATCGGATCGTGGGAAGAATGTTTATTCTGGCTGAGAGGGTTAAATGATACCTACCGTGTACGTACTTCCTCTGGCATGTATATTCTTCGTGTCTACCGTACTGAAATTACGGAGGCTGATGTTCAGTACGAACTGTCCCTATTATCTCAACTAAAGGGCATTCTAGGTTCATCAGTACATACTGATATTGGAGAATACATCGAGAAGAAAGATCATACTGGATATACTGTGTTGGAGGCCGGGGAAGGCAAGCGGGTTGCTGTGATGTTTCGGTATATTGAGGGTATCGAGAACAACCTTGAAGATGAACAGTCATGTTACGCTTTTGGTCAGTCTGCGGCTGAGCTGCATAAAGCGATGGACCAAGTGGTAATGGAGCAGCCGCGATATGAGTTGGATACGAAGTTTCTCATTGACGAGCCTCTTGAACGAATCATCAACTACATCGGTGAAAAAAATGAAGCATCATCATTCCTACATACGTTTGCTAGAGAGTTAAAAGAACGAATCGGCGTCGCATCCAAACTAGGTTTGGACAAGGGGCTGTGCCATGGCGATATGCATGGGAACAATAACGCATTTCAACAGGGCAATCAGTTCATCCATTATGACTTTGAGTGGGCGGCTAAAGGCTGGCGTGCCTACGATCTGGCACAGGTGAAGGCTCGAAAGAGACAGTCTGGTGAACAAAAAGAAGTGTTATGGAGTGCGCTCATAGCAGGATATCGTTCGGTAAGAAGCTTCTCTACCGAAGATGAACAGGCTGTTGACCTTTTTATTATTGCTCGCCGATTCTGGGTTATGGGTCTGGATGTTGCTTTTATCGAAAGTGATATGGGTGCGCTGGATTATGGTTCGGATTGGTTGGATAGTTTCGTGGAAGAGTTCCGGGATACTGGAATTGTTCAGTAGTGATGACTAACAGCAATGATGGATTCAAATGAAGAAGGCCTTCTGGATGGTTCCAGAGGGCCTCTTTTATTTTGTAAGATGCATTTCATGACCTTTACTTAGTTCGATGAGGACGAAGCAACGACGGCAGCCGATGTTGCAGCAGCGGCCATGGCTGCCTGTTGAGCAATGATAATGTTGGTGATGCTAGTGGAGATAGCCGTGGTTAGAACGCCGTTTCGAAGATCCTCCACATATTGAACTGCCACCAGCGAAGATGACAGTAGCAGCAATTCCTGTTTGTTAATCGACCAGGCACCGAAGCCCTTCTGGGTACGCAACGATTCATACGTTTCCTCAACTTGTGCTACTAGCGTATCTCGGTCAGCAGGCAGCAGGGAGAGAATCCCCAGAGAGGGCAGGGTGTACATTTTGTCCATTCGTATATCCCGCCTACGGAATGCTTCGTTTAATGCGAGTACGCGAGCTCCCGCCTCTGGATTATCATCTCCTAGGACCAGCACCTGCGTTAATGCCTGCACACTATTGCCCGGCGAGAACTCAGGTTTTAATTCAGCATAGAGCTGCTCCATACGGGTCACACCGGATGCCACGTCAAGATCGGAAAGGGCCAACATGGCAGCGAAAATATAGTCGTCCTGTCCGGTAAGAAAGCGGTGTTGGGCTTTCATGTGATCATAAAATGCTTTGGCTCGTTCGACCTTATGCTCGAATGGATCAGGCGTCGCATGAGCTGCGATCTGATAGGCGGCAATAACCAGATAATCGGATGTACGAAATTTAATATTTTTCATCAGATCATAGATCAGAAGGGTGTCTGCCAGTTTGGTTTCCTGTTCTGTCGTAAGCGAGAGCATGGTGGCGATGTTAATCGCCGAATTTCCCCGAAAGACCGAAAAGAGCTTTGTGTTTTGCTTAATCAATTCATGGCTTTGACGGATGGCTTCGCCATCGGCTTGTTTATTTTCCGCTGCATATAGCAGGGCTGCCAGACGGTGCATCATCACATTTTGCCACTTGAATGATTTTTTGATGATCTCAGCGTTGGAAACGAATAGTTCGACGCGTGCAGCATGTTGCAGTTGCATAAGCAGACCTCCCGAATGATTGGACCTTTTCTCCAGTTTACTATAAAAGATGCCTCCCCGTTCACATAAAAAGCACCCCACAGAAGTTTATGGACTCCCTCACAGGCTCCAATTTGTACTTCTAAGAGGTGCATTTGATTGCAACGAAAGGGTTCATTTATTTGAATCTGCATATAAGAATAGGTACTATACGTTCGTTGTACTGTTAATTGAAAGAAATGGTGTAGGACACGGAAGGGTACAACGCC
>NZ_LITU01000023.1:0-67319 GCF_001280595.1 Paenibacillus xylanivorans | reverse complement strand
ACGCTGGTACGCGTTCTACCACAGTGACCAGAGTGCCAGGATTGTAGTAGGCAGAACCGCCGTTGTAATTGTTGTTGTTTACGATGGCTGTGCCCAGGTCGATTGTCGTATTATTGTAGCTCCAGTAGTAGTGCAGTTGAAGTGCATTGGCTGCGGATGCCGTAATTTTTACACTTGTACCGGTGGTTTTGGCATTAGGGAGAATGTAGGCGTATCCTTGACCAGCAGTGAGTGTATTGGAATAGCTGCTTCCATAACTTACGATAGCGGGATTAGCTGATGCGGTCAGGCCAAACATAAGGGATATACCCATAAAAAATACAAATAATGTGGTGCTTAGTTTTTTCATCGATACCTCATCCTTTCAAAATGAAATGGTTTAAAGTGTAACCTCACTAAAACGAAAACCTTTTCGAAAATGGATTGAAGCATCCTCCTTTTTTCAGTTTATGTTAGCGTTAACATTCCTGACGGCTATACTATATACCAATAAAATACAGCTGTAAATAGCGATTTAAATGGAAGGATAGCCAGTTACGAATTATGATCTCTGACCATGTCCTATAAAAAATGACCGCTTTAGGCGGTCATAAGATTTCTTGTTTTTTGATGTACAATCTGATGCAATTACATTAATAAAGCTAACAAATGAACGGCCCCAATTATCCCCATGGGGTAAATAAATGATCTGGAATATGTATTCTTAAATTCATTACGAGGGTGCTTCTCGAAAAATAGGTGCAGTGCCGCATGAATGATGAAAAATATATCCAGCACCCAGAACGTAATCGTCTGGTAAGAGCTGAAAAGCAGTGCGAGGATGACGGTGTAAAGTGGCAGGTGAACGAATGTGAAGAATTTATAGGCCTTCTCATCTTCCATGTCTTTCAGCACGATAAACAATTTCCATTCGGATCGTCTAATGGCATCCATCTCGTGCAGAAGAAATAAAGATAAATTAAATAAAAATAAGACTAGTAAAAAGTCTGGCATTCCCATTCTCCTTTTCTAAATGCAATCTTCCCCTATCTTACTGAAGTTTCTTCTATTTGGCAAAGAATGACAAAAAGGTTCACGCTCCGTTCATACGTTCTTGATATGCTCTCGAAAGAAAGCAAGAGGAACCGTTTTAAAAAAATATGCGGAGTGGTGGAGGTTGATTATGTCATCGTCGATAAGGAAGATTTTTGGCAAAATGATGGTACTGGTGTTGTTATGCATTACATTAGGAGCAATGGGGTTAGGGACAATGTCACCCGTAGCGGCTGCGGTATCCGCTCCCGGATTGAATTCCGGTAAATTGGATCAGAGAGCTGCTGCGAACCTGGATGACAAAGCTCAACTAGCAGCATTCATTGATGGGATTATGGATGTGCAAATGAACTCCTTACAAATTCCGGGTGCAGTCATTTCGATTGTGAAGGATGGAAAGATTCTGCTCTCCAAAGGGTACGGACATTCCAACATCGAAGAAAATATACCCGTTGATCCCGAGACTAGCCTGTTTCGCATCGCTTCGACAACAAAGTTGTTCACATGGACCGCTGTGATGCAATTGGTCGAAGAGGGAAAGCTTGATCTCGATACAGACGTCAACACCTATCTAAAAACGGTGAAAATACCATCAACCTATGCGGAGCCGATTACATTGCGCCATCTCATGACCCATACCGCAGGCTTCGAGGAAGGCGGTGTAGGCTATCAGATCACTACTGATCCGGAGAAACTTCCCGTGTCTATTGCTGAAACGATGGCGAAGCACATGCCCGCACGCGTTAAGCCTCCAGGCGAGATGCTGGCGTATTCCAATTATGGTGCCTCACTCGCGGGACTTATCGTCGAAGAAGTCAGTGGTATTGCCTATAATGACTATATCCAGAAAAATATCTTTGATCCGCTGGGTATGAATTATGCTACGGTAGAGGAGCCTGTTCCAGCATCTTTTGAGCCTTATGCGGTGCTAGGATATGCCCGAGCCAATGGCGAGTTTGTAACCAAGCGGCCAACGTTTGAGGGAGGCTTCCGGCCTGCGGGATCAGGCAGCGTCTCGGCGAACGACATGGCTCACTTCATGATTGCCCATCTACAGGACGGGAGATATGAGGATAAGCAAATTCTCAAGCCGGAAACCGCCAGGCTTATGCATTCCCCGGCATTCCAGTTTGACGAACGTTTACCCGCCATGGATTTGGGCTTTTACGAGTTGAATATGAATGGATTGCGTGTGATCTCTCATGCAGGGGCCGACGAGCTGTTTAATACAGAGCTTTATCTTGTACCGGACAAACAAATGGGTATCTTTGTTTCCTATAGTGGAGGGGACGGTGGAACGGCAGCGGGAGGGTTGGCGCAAGCCTTTTTTAATCGTTACTATCCTGCCCAGACGGGTAAGCAGCCTGCTGCAACCTCTATTGAATTGGGGGAGCCTCTGGAGAAATATGCAGGTTCCTATCAATTTACACGTCGTAATCACACGAAGGTCGATAAGTTTTTCAGTTTTCTGACTCAGATCAATATTGAGGTTTCGGATAACCGGCTCTTTATTGGAAGTGGTGCAGATCAGCAAGTATACACTCCGATTGGCGTGAATTTATTCCAGGAGGTCGGAGGCACACATCAGATGGGGTTCCGTACGGATAAAGAGGGCAAGGTCACGTATCTGTTTCTGGATATGTTGAATCCAATGCCTCTGGAACCTGCGCCATTGATGAATCAATCGAAGTTCTGGCTCCCATTGCTCGGTATTTCGGCCGTTCTGTTCATCACCGTATTGCTGGGAGCGATTTATCACAGACGCGAAAACAAAGAGATGCCAAGGGTGCAGAAATGGGCAGTCCGGCTGTCGGCAGCTACTTCTGTGTGGTCATTGGTGACCTTGGGCGCAACACTTCTGGTGATGAACATGGATCTGATCGATCGACTCAGCCACATTCCACTATCTTTGCGTCTTTACCTACTCATGCCTCTGATTCTTGTGGGATTGTGTGTGGCGATCGTAACGATGAATATCCTGGCATGGAAGAATAGCTATTGGACGCTACCGAAGCGTGTGCACTATACGTTCTTAGCCTTAGCAGCAGTAACCTTGTGTTTATTTTTCTATCATTGGAATCTGTTAGGCTGGCATTTTGGTTGAACCCTCCATCCAGGTGGAAGAGGAGAAGAATTGGAGGCATGCATTTCATATGACCCAAATCCTTGTCGTGGACGACGATGTGCATATTCGGGAGCTAATTACCTTATTTTTGCGGAATGAGGGATTTGAGATCGTGGTGGCTAAAGACGGTGCGGAAGCACTGGAGATTGTTGAGAAATCCCAAATTGATCTGGTCATTCTCGATATTATGATGCCACGATTGGATGGTTGGGAACTATGCAGGGAGATCCGGCGCATGGATCTGAATATGCCGCTCTTAATGGTCACGGTGAAAGGGGAATCGGCTCAGAAAGTGAAGGGTTTCCAGCTTGGAACGGACGATTATTTGACAAAGCCCTTCGATCCACTGGAGCTTGTGATGAGAGTGAAAGCATTGCTGAAACGGTATCTAATTGTCTCTTCCCAAACCATACAGTTGGGTGGCATTGTGCTGAATCGCCGCAGCTTTCAAGTGATCAGGGGAGAGGATACGCTCAATCTACCTTTAAAGGAGTTCGAATTGCTGTTCATGCTGGCGAACCAGCCAGGGCAGATTTTTACCCGGGAACAGTTAATTACAAAGATCTGGGGGAGCGACTATGAAGGGGATGACCGGACGGTTGATGTTCACATTAAGCGATTGAGGGAAAAATTCGCTGGCGATGCACACCATTTTCAGATTGAAACGGCCCGCAGTCTGGGCTACCGGTTAGTCATCACATGATCAAAACCTTATATGTTCGTATTATTTGCACGTTTCTGGTCGTCATCATCTTCAGCCTGCTGACCTCTTTCTTCCTGGGGCTCTTCCTGTTCAAAAAAGAAGTAAACCATCTCGGGCAGAATGACATGATTGCAACAGGTGAGGAAATGATACGTCTCTATGAACAAACGCAACCTGAGGACAGGGATGCGTTCATCAAGAGTATGGTGAAAGTGTCCACCTACCCCATTCATCTGTATGACATTTCTGGTAACTTAACTTTTTATGATCTGGACCATACGGAGACCGTCGAAATTGCGCCAGAAGTGGTTCAAATGGTGTTGCAAGGCCAGGTATATCGTTCTCCCGGAGAGGTGGAACAGACATTCATCGGTCTTCCTTTTCCATACAAAGGAGAGCCACAAGCCATATTCATGCAATATTCTCCACAGAACGAAAATATCATTAATCGGATGGTCCTGCTGGTATTATTGCTCGCACTGTTGATTGGAAGCCTCTGTATTCTTATCGCTGCAAGGTATTTGGTGAAACCGATTCAAGCGTTGACGCGGGCAACCAAACGGATGGCAAAGGGTGATTTTGATGTGGAAATTCCAACAAAACGACTGGACGAAATGGGAGCACTGACGCACAGTTTTAATGAAATGGCGAGTGAGCTTAAACAGTTGGAACAGATGAGACAGGATTTTGTTTCCAGTGTATCTCATGAGATACAAACCCCGCTCACATCCATTTCCGGTTTTGCAATGGCGATGAAAAACAGTAGCTTGGTCGCGGAGGCTGATCGTAATTATTACCTCGATATCATTATTACGGAGAGTGGACGACTATCCAGACTTAGCGATAATCTGCTGGAGCTTGCATCTCTGGACTCGGATCATCATCCATTCGAAGCAACCACGTATCATCTTGACGAGCAAATTCGGCAAATTGTCGTTACCTGCGAGCCGCAATGGTCCACCAAAAATATTCAGGTTGATCTGGAATTGGCAGATACGATTCAAATTACAGCGGATCGGGACCAGCTTAACCAGGTTTGGATGAATCTGCTGGGAAACAGCATTAAGTTTACACCTGCAGGTGGGCATATTCATATACGTACGAATCAGTTAGCGAATGAAATTCTCTTCACGATAACGGATACGGGCATTGGAATTAGCGCTAGAGCAGCTGGATTATGTGTTTGATCGGTTTTATAAAACAGACCTGTCGCGAAACAGCAGCATCGGCGGAAACGGTCTGGGTCTTGCGATCGTCAAAAAAATTGTGATGCTCCATCATGGAACCGTCAACATGAAAAGTCAGGTAGGCGAAGGGACGACGGTAATGGTTCATCTGCCTTTAGGATAAAAGCAAAGAAAAGTTCAGGGCTGCTAACATTCATTTGTTGGCAGCCTGTTTTTGTATGACAGATCGTCAAACCCCATGTAATAGTGACACTATACATTCAAAATAGTGAACTCTTTTACCCACAGTTTATACATCCCGCATAGTAGGTTGCTAACGTGGTGAAAAGGGGTGATAGGATGAGAACAATCGAAAGAGTGTATCCGGCCGACAGCAAGCCTGTACTCACAAGCCAAGCCCTTGGGTGGGATCACCTGCAGGTGGCCCGGTGGCCCAGTCCTCAGCATGCTGCCGGGGGGCTTACCGGAACGAAGCATCAGATTGGTATCCATTGTTCAGCTTATTATGAGAATTACTACACCATTCATATCCTTCCTGCGGGAGAACCTGTTCTCTGTTCCTGGGGAAAGGCTTCTCTATATTTTTTGCAAATTGAAATTCCCCCTTCTTATCTGGAGCACATCGCGCGCGAATCAGGATTGCTGAAGGAAGGGTTTGTTCAGTTGCAGCTAAAGTATTATGTCAAGGACCCCAAGCTGCTGCAACTAGGCCTCTGGCTGCTCGAAGAGCTACAGAATGGCGGCAGACAAGGGAAAATATACAGTGATTCACTCTCCAATATGCTCACCTTGCATCTCTTGAACCACTATTCCCAGGTATGCACGGGGAGTACACCTTCCAGAATGACTGCCAACCAGGAAATCTATCAGTCCATTGAATATATGAAAGAAAATCTGGAGGCGGAGCTCTCCATTCAGGAGCTGGCCGACCGGGCTGCCCTGAGCCTGTCCCATTATATTCGGCTGTTCAAACAGCAGACGGGGCATACACCCCATCATTATCTGATTCGCTTGCGGATTGAATATTCCAAGCTGCTGATCAGCAAGGGAGAATACGGTTTGAAGGAAATTGCGGACCGGGCCGGCTTCTCGGACCAGGGCCACTTCACCAGAATGTTCAAGCGAATCGCTGGAACGACGCCCAAACAGTACATGAACGAGGTCTCTGCAAACCGGATTATTCTAAAATGATTGTTTTGTTCAATAAAAACAGCATTTTGTCCAACAGACATCCGTAGCCTGAACGCTACAATATGTTTAAGCCAAGCGGGCAATGAGTTCTGCTGGCTAAAACGGAGGTTACTGCTTCTATAATGGACGAGCTACTATAGAAGCAGGCCCACAATTCAGGAGGAGTCCATTAATGAAACTGAACAAAGTGTCTGGTTGGGTCTGTGCTGGAGTCTTGCTTGCGGGTTCTTTAACAACAGGAGCATGCGCGGTCCCTGCCGCGGCTGAAGCTGCGGATTATGCAGTAGTCGCTCAACAGGCAGCTGAATCCTGGCATGAGGTGTCCAAGCAGACTTTTTGGCTTACCGATGCCTTTGAGCGCGGGCAAGGCGTTACAACAGACGGAAAATCATGGATTTTTAACTCCCAACTTGGACTGATCAAGACGGCACTGGACGGCAAGACGGTGCAGGCGCGAAATGCGGTTGCCATCCCCGCTGAGATAGCTCTAAAGGGCGGTGACCACATTGGCGACATTTCTTATTACAACGGGTTGATCTATGCTCCGATCGAAGACAGCAAGAAATACGAGCATCCTTACATTGCAGTTTATAATGCCTCGACCCTTCAATACACCGGAACCTCCTATGAACTTCCGCTGAACCTTCATCCCGGAGGTGTGCCCTGGGTAGCGGTGGATGCCGCTCGCGGCCAAGTCTACACAGCCCAATGGAACAATGCGCCGGTGCTGAATGTATTTCGTCTCAGTGACATGACCCTCATTAAAACAGTCCCGCTTAGTCAGACTATTGATCGCATTCAAGGTGCAGAGATGTATAACGGTGCGCTGTACGCTTCTTCCGATAACAATTCGCAAAAATCCGTCTACCGGATTGATCCGGAAACCGGAGCTGTCACGCTGGCCTTTGACCGAAATCTTGGAAGCAGCAATGAAGCGCAAGGTATCACTGTACTTCCCACGGCAGATGGTGCGGTCCTGCATATCCTTGATGTAGGCTCGAACCGTGTAAGCATGAATTTCAGACATTACGCATTTTAAACAGGGCCGTGAAAGCTCTGCACATATGAGGGGAGAAAACACATGCTAAAGCAGGGTAGAATGATGCTGATTGCGCTTGGGTTAACGTTCATGTTGACCGGTTGCGGTCAGGGAGGGGCCAGTGGAGCGGATACAAAGGCGGGAACAGCCACAGTGGCTTCAACAACTGATGCAGGCAACGCTTCGAATGAGACATCCAAGGAGCCGGTTGAAATCTCGTTTTATTATCCGGTCAACGTTGGTGGTCCGCTCACCAAGGTAATAGACGGGATGACGAAATCTTTTATGGAGAAGTTTCCTGATATTAAAGTTAAGCCGGTCTATACCGGAAACTACGGAGATAATACGATCAAAATTCAGGCAGGCGTACAAGCCAGCCAGCCGCCGGATGTGGCTGTAATGATGTCCACCGAGCTGTACAGCATGCTGGACACGGAGGCGATAATTCCACTCGATGATTTTATTGCTAAGGATACGGATTACAACAAGGATGACTTCTATCCGGCCTTCGTGGAGGATACCCAAGCGGATGGACATACCTACAGCATACCGTTCCAGCGAAGCACGATCATTCTGTACTACAACAAAGACATGTTTAAGGAAGCCGGTCTTGACCCGAATAAGCCGCCGACGAATTGGGATGAGTTAGTGGAATATGCCGGGAAGCTGAATCGTGATGGACATACAGGGCTGGAGATTCCGGGCAATGACGATTCCTACTGGATGTTCCAGATGCTTGCCCGACAGAATGCGAGCGATCCCAAGCAGAGCATTATGGGGAACGATGGCAGGAAGGCTAATTTCAATACGCCGGAGAACGTCGAGGCTCTGCAGTTTTGGCTTGATTTGTCCCGTAAGTACAAGGTGATGCCTGAGGGAGTTATTGATTGGGCGGCTACCCCAACCGACTTTATTGAAGGCAAAACGGCTATGATGATGCACACCAGCGGCAATCTGACGAATGTAAAAACCAATGCCAGATTCGACTTCGGTGTAGCCTTCGCACCCGCTAATAAGCAATACGGATCACCTACGGGCGGAGGAAACCTCTATATTTTCAAGGATACCACTCCGGAGAAACAGGAAGCGGCCTGGGAATTCGCCAAGTTTATGACTGCGCCTGAGCAGGCTGCATTGTTCAGTTCGTCATCCGGTTATGTCGGTGTGCGAGAATCGGCCTACGATACCGAAGCGATGAAGACCTATACGGATGGCTTTCCCCAGGCACTTGTTGCCCGTGACCAGCTTCAGTATGCGTTCAGGGAATTATCCACACATAACCATGGCAAGGTGTCTTCGGCTTTGACGAACCAGATTCAATCCGCGCTGGCTGGCAAAATTGATGCGGCCGGAGCATTGAAGGCCGCGCAAGAAGAGGCGGATCGTGTGCTCGCTCCTTTTAACAAATAAACCTGCTGCATTCAAGTGTTCAGTATGAAGAGAGCCTGGCGGGAAGCCATTCATATGCCTCCCGCCCATACCTCTTTATAAGCGGCGAATGGAAAGCAAAGCGCAGATTGTATAAGGGGGAGTTAGGGCATGAATACCCGCTGGAAAGAGAAGCTTAGGCGCAACGGGTTTGGGTGGGCGCTTGTATTGCCATCACTTCTGTTTCTTGGCATGTTCACTTATTATCCGATGCTTAAATCGGCATGGCTCAGTCTGTTTGAGCAGAATTTGGCTGTTCGTACTCCCGTATTTGTCGGAATGGACAACTATAAGGCATTGCTGCATGATCCTATTTTTGTTGAAGTGTTCAAAAATAATATTTGGTTCGCTATCGGTACGGTTCCAGTGTCCATGGCGCTGGCCTTTGTCATGGCATTATTTGCAGATAAAGCGATCCGGGGCAAGAGCTTGGTCCGGGTTGCTTTTTTCTACCCGAATATGATTCCAATGATCGCCGCTGCGAGCATTTGGCTGTTTCTTTATATGCCTCAGTTTGGCTTGTTTGCCCGGTTTGCTACCTGGTTCGCAGGCAGTGAGGTGAATCTGCTCGGCAATCCGGATACGGTGCTAGGCTCGCTGATCGTAATGACCGTCTGGAAGGAGGCGGGATACTTCATGATCTTTTACCTGGCTGGCATGCAGCAGATTCCGAAAGATTTATACGAGTCAGCCTCGGTAGACGGAATCAGCGCGTGGACGCAGCAGTTGCGAATCACCATTCCACTGACGATGCCTACGACGCTGTTTGTCACTGTTGTGGCGATTACGAATGCGTTTAAATGGGTGGACCATCTGTGGATGATGACCAAGGGAGGGCCGGATCATGCCAGCAGTCTGCTGTTGTATTACATCTATGAGACGACCTTTAGTTACAATGACCAGGGGATGGCAGCGGCCATGACCGTGGTAATGATCGTTCTGCTCCTGATTATATCCTGTCTTCAGTTTGCCGGATGGGAACGCAAGATTCATTACCAGTAGAATGTGGGGGAGGAGGGACAATCATGAAGAATACAGCCGACCTGTCCTTGTCCGTCAAAACGATGAAGAAGAAGGACAACCTGTCGTTGGACCGGAAGTTCCAATCCGCACGCCGCCGCCGAATCGCCGGACAAGCATTTTGGCATACGATCATGCTGTTGTTTGCTGCCGTGTGGTTGATTCCGTTGGTGTGGATGGTGCGTAATGCCTTTCTTCCCAAAGAGGCTTCCATTGGCGCCGGCTGGTCCTGGCAATTTACGCTGGATAATTTTAGTCGGGTATGGGAAGGGGCACCGTTCGGACAATACATGTGGAATACATTGCTGGTAACCACAGGAATCTTCGCGGTTCAGATTTTCACATTGACACTGGCAGCATATGCGTTCGCACGTGTTGCCTTTGTGGGACGACATATTTTATTCATGCTCTTTCTTGTGCAGATTATGGTACCGGCGGATGTTCTCATTTTCTCCAATTATCAGATCATTAACGAGTTGGGACTGCTGGATACCAAGATCGGGATTATGTTGCCTTATTTCGCCTCTGCCTTCGGCGTCTTTCTGCTAAGGCAAGCCTTCAAGCAGCTTCCCAACGAGCTAGAGGAAGCTGCGCGCGTAGAGGGCTGCTCCTCGCTCGGCATTTTGCTTCGGATTTACATGCCGCTATCAAAGCCCGTCTACCTTTCGTTTGCGATCGTTTCCATCAGCTTCCATTGGAATGATTTTCTCTGGCCGCTCATTGTGACGAATTCCTCGGAGAATCGTCTGCTGACTGTAGGGCTGGCTATGTTTGCGAAATCAACCGAAGCAGGTGCGCAGTGGACGGATGTCAGTGCAGCTACGCTAATCGTGACGGCGCCGATGCTGATTGGCTTTCTGGTGTTCCAGCGGCAATTTATCAGCAGTTTTATGCATTCGGGCATCAAAGGATAAGGGAGAGATCGAGGATGAGATTAATTGTAATGGGGGATTTGCATTATCCTGCTCAGTTAGTTGAGGCAGATGACCAGATGATTGAGGCAAGGGATGCTTTTTATACAGCGTATTTGGCAGAGTTTCTGGACTTCTCGGCTGACTATCATATATCTATTGGTGACCTGACACATGCCGGTGAACCTTTGGAATTCGATTTTATTATGAGCAAAGTTCAAAAGGTGCTACCGCAAGGGAGATTTCTGTACGCACTGGGCAACCATGATACCCATGCCTGTTCCAAGGCCGAGCTTGAAGCCACAACCGGACAGAAGCGTTATCTGGTCATTGAAGAAGACGAGGCGGTCCTGTTGGTGCTGGATACTGCCGGCGAGAATGCCGACCACTGGGGCGGCATGATTGATGAAGAACAGATGGATTGGCTACGCGGGCAGATGAACATGTATGGACAGAAGACGCTACTCGTATTTGCCCATCATCCTGTATACGATACAACAGCCAGATCAACAGAGCCGATGATGTCTATTGATCCGGAACTCGATCTATGGTCTGTCTTGAAGGAGCATCAAGGTCAGGGTGTTTACTTTAACGGACACAATCATGTTCAGTCTGTCATCCAGCGAGACCAGTGGCATTTTGTACAAATGGCGGCTGTGCCAGACATTCCTGCCGTGCTGCTTGTCAACCTTCAGGACCAGCAGATGAGCATTCATACGGTTGAGCTGCAAGGCGTGTGCTATCAGGAGCTGGCGAGGACGTTTGCCAAAGGGTTGTATGACTATGAGCCGCATCCTGATGCCAAAGGCGATAATCATTCCGCAGAACGGATATTTACGTTATCGTCCGGGAAGAAAGAGATGACGCCATGAGCCGCAGGCGGGTCAGGCTGGCGATTGTCGGGGGCAACCGGGGGGCAAGCTTTTTGAATGCTTTGCATTCTCTGGCTGACCGTATTGATTTGACGGCTACTTGTGATTTGAATGAATTGGTGCTGGAGCAGTGGAAGGGGATTTTTCCAGGAATCAGGACGTACAGCGACTATTCGGAAATGCTGCAGGATGCTTCTATTGATGCGGTATTTGTAATCAGCCCTATGCATATGCATGCTCGACATTCAATTGATGCGCTGAACGCAGGCAAGCATGTGTTAAGTGAAGTCATCGCAGTACAGTCGCTTGAGGAAGCCTGGGAATTGGTTGAGACGGTGGAGCGCACGGGACTGAAATATATGATGTCGGAAAACTACTGCTTCTCCAGGTCCAATCTGACGGTTAATCATATGGCGCAGCAAGGTCTATTCGGTGAGATCACTCATGTGGAGGGTGGCTATATTCATGATTTGCGTCATCTGATTCATCACCCGAACGGCTCGTTAACCTGGCGGGGTCAGCTTCACCAGAATTACAACGGAGTCAATTATCCGACACATTCAATTGGACCTGCCGCACAGTGGATTGCACTTAATAAACCCGGAGGGGATCGGCTTAAAAGCATTTCGGCGCAAGTCTCTGAACCGAGAGCGCTGCAGAATTATTTCAGTGAGCAATTTGGCAAGGATCACCCGGCTGCCCGTGAAGGCTACTGGAGCCAGGGGGATTCAGCCGTTGCCGCCCTGAAGACCGAGAAGGGCGTTCTAATTACGCTGCGTATCGACTGGGTCTCCGTCCGGCCACATAATAAAACTCATTATATGCTTCAGGGGACCAAGGGGGCTTACTTGTCGGCGCGTCATCCCTATGAGGAAGATCTCGTATGGCTGCAGAACCGCTCTCCGGTAAACGGGGAGGATGGCTCGGAAGTATGGGAGAAAATGTCCTGTTATCAGCCGGAATATGATCATCCCAAATGGAAGCAGTGGGGGCACTTAGCGGCGGGCACGAAGCATGGCGGTGGTGATTTTCTGGTATTGGAGGAGTTCATCTCTGCAATTCAGGAAGATAGAAGCCCGCTGGTTGATGTATATGACGCCGTGACCTGGAGCTCGGTTTTCTTCCTTTCCATGGAATCTGTAAAGTTGGGCGGGAATACCGTGACATTTCCGGATTTTAGAGTAAAGGCAGGCTCTAAAGGATGAGGGATGAACGCTCCAAGCTGGTCATGAAAAAGGAAACGTTTGCAGATCTGCCGCAGTTGGACATACCGGAAGGCTACAAGCTCAGATCATTTCACCCCGGTGACGTTACAGAATGGGAGCATGTGATCCGCATTTCCTTTGCGAGGGAAATTGCCTTCGGTGACAAGATTGGTTTCCAGCCGCCATTTATGCCGGAGAAGATTCTGTTTCTCTGTTATGAGGGACTCGCTGTCGCCACTGCTGTAGCCTGGGAGAAAGAGGATGGCGATATCAACTGTGGATATCTGCATATGGTCGGCGCTCTGCCGGGGCACTCCGGGAAAGGGCTTGGGTATACCATTGCACTGGCGGCCTTGCACCGGATGAGAGAAGAGGGTAAACAAGCGGCCCTGCTTGAAACCGATGACTTCAGGCTCCCGGCCATTTCTATTTATCTCCGATTGGGATTTGTTCCTTTACTTGTGGAGGAAGAGCATAGTGGTCGTTGGGAAAGGATATTCAACGAACTGATGAGTTAGTGTATAATGAATCCGCTTCCTCACATTCCTTGTTGTATTTTTTCGACGCATCTCGTACAATTTGGTGAAGTAATTCTGCATTGCGTTAATGTGCATGTGGAATTGTAACCTTACAACAAGAAGATGTACACACGAAAAGGGGAATGTCGTTTGGAATCAAAGCAGCTATCTAGAGGGCTAAAGCCCAGGCACGTTGAACTGATTGCGCTTGGAGGCACCATCGGTGTTGGATTGTTTATGGGATCGGCAAGTACGATCAAGTGGGCAGGTCCTTCGGTGCTGTTAGCTTATTTGCTGGCTGGAATCATTATCTTTTTTGTCATGCGGATTATGGGGGAAATGCTGATACAGGAACCTGTAACGGGTTCGTTTGCCACATTTGCTCATAAATATATTAGCCCGCTTGCGGGGTTTCTGACTGCCTGGAGCTATTGGTTTCTATGGGTTACGGTTGGTATGGCGGAAGTCACGGCAATCGGGATTTATGTGGGCTACTGGTTCCCCGATATACCACAATGGCTGCCTGCATTGGCTGGCGTGCTTATTATTGCGGCGGCGAATTTGGCAGCTGTGAAGTTTTACGGCGAGTTTGAGTTCTGGTTTGCCTTAATTAAGGTGACAGCGATTGTCTTTATGATCGTAATCGGAACCGGGCTGATCTTCTTCGGTCTGGGAAATGGCGGCGAGCCGATTGGATTGTCGAATCTGGTGAGTCACGGAGGATTTTTCCCCGGGGGTCTTAAAGGATTTTTATTTGCCCTGTGTATCGTAACGGCTGCCTATCAGGGCGTCGAAATGGTAGGAATTACGGCAGGCGAAGCGGAGAATCCGAAGGTCACGCTGCGTAAAGCAATCAAAAACATCGTGTGGCGTATTCTCATTTTTTACGTCGGGGCGATCTTTGTCATCGTGACATTGTATCCTTGGAATGAAGTTGGAGAAACGGGAAGTCCGTTTGTACTGACGTTTGCTAAAGTCGGAATTGTGGCTGCTGCGGGGATTATAAACTTCGTGGTGCTTACCGCCGCGATGTCGGGATGTAACAGTGGAATCTATAGTGCAGGACGCATGCTTTATACGCTTGCGGAGAATGGACAAGCACCGGCCTTTTTCAAAAAGCTGTCCAAAGGCGGGGTTCCCCGCAACAGTATTATCATCACGATTTCTTTGTTACTGATCGGTGTGGTGCTGAACTACCTGATGCCGGATTCCAAACTGTTCCTGTATATCTATAGTGCAAGTGTGCTTCCGGGTATGGTTCCGTGGTTCGCACTCGCTTTCAGTCAATTCAGATTTCGTAAGCGTTGGGGCAACGAGATGGGAGACCACACCTTTAAGTCCAAATGGTTCCCAATAAGCAACTACATCATCATCGTATATCTGACACTTGTTATTATTGGTATGGCATTTAACCCGGATACGCGGTTACCGCTGATTGTCGGGGCTACATTTATGGCGATCGTTGTAATCGGATATTTCGTATTTGGCATAGGGAAAAAACAGCGGGTAGATGGAGGCGAAGATCACTAGCCTCGACTCAAAGATAAGAGGGTACTGTACTCGTAATGGCAAGGTGTATAATTTCCCTGTCAACTTATATGTAAGATCATACATGCATTCCTTGAATACATCGGAGACCTTCGGGAGATCCAGTGTCATACAGGGAGTGCATTTTTTTATTTTTCAAAATTTATACTTGAATCTCCTGTTACTGGAGGTTTTATGATTGGGAATAGAAGAGCTGCTACACGATATCGTTCAAATTCAATTGTGGCAGAGAAGGGGGCAAGGAAAGATGAGGACATTAGAATGGATTTATCTTATTTTCAATGTCGTAATGCTGGTGTGGTTGATTGGGGGACGGAATAAACCTCGGAACATGGTGTGGGGAGGATTGATCATATCGGGCGTATTGTTGTTGGTTCATGGGGTGATTGAGGGATTGCGTTGGCCCATGATTCCGGCGTATCTGCTCACACTGGTTCCACTGATTGTGTTGTTCGCTAAGGCGTCCACATCAACCGTGGTGCGGAAATTCGGACGAGTTCGAATCATTGGAACATCCCTGTTGGTATTGGTATACGCTGCTGCGACCATTGGGCTACCGCTTCTGTTCCCGGTATTTTCGTTTGATAAACCAACAGGACCTTACGGGATTGGTACAGTATCCTACGATTGGACGGATGAGAGCCGGGAGGAACTGTTGACGAGTACAGCCGGGGACAAAAGGGAACTCATGGTTCAGATCTGGTACCCGACGGATAAAGACACGAAGGGAACAACGGCTCCGTATGTGAATGATCCGAAAGTCTATGCAACAGCCTTTAATGATGTGCTGAAGCTGCCAAAGCTTTTATTTTCGAGCCTAAGTGTAGTCAAAACCCATGCTATTCAGGAGGCATCATTGTCTGATGCGGAAGCCAAGTATCCGGTCATCCTTTTCTCTCATGGCCTGAATGGCTATGAAAACCAAAATACGTTCCAGGTGGAGCAGCTGGTCAGCCGAGGTTATATAGTTGTGGGCATTAATCATACGTACAGCAGCCTTGTCTCCGTGTTCCCGGATGGGCGTGTGGCGCAGTTTGAGTCCGAGGGCAAGGAAGGTTTCGATCAGCTGCAATTCAGTTATATGGACAAGCTCAACGAGACATGGGTGAAGGATGCGCAATTTGTGCTGGATGAAGTGGAAAAGCTGGCTGCAAATGATCCAAACGGGCGTTTTAAAGGTCATATGGATCTGGACAACATCGGCATGTTTGGACATTCATTTGGCGGGGCAACAACAGTACAGATACTGATGGATGATCCTCGTGTCAAAGCAGGCATGAACATGGACGGCGTATTGTTTGGTGAGAAGCGCATCCCTGCTGAAGGTGTGGGCAAACCGTTTCTCATGATGAGCGCGGATACAACCGTTGCAGGTACAAGTGTCATGAGTGACGACGAGATTGCAGCAATGGGCACCACCCGTCCGGAAGCCGAGAAATACTACAAAGAAGTGTATGCACGTTATGAACCATTGACCGCGGGAGGAAACTACTGGATGGAGCTGAGGAATACCAAACATCTGAGCTTCTCGGACCTCTATCTGATATCTCCCATTCTCGAATGGTCACAGGGTGTAGATGCAAAGGGAGCACACCATATCGTAAACGATACAACGATCGATTTCTTCAACCACTATCTGAAAGGACAATCGCTCCAGTTGGACAGTGAAGTGGGAGAACATACATCCTATTCATTGAAAAAAGGTTGAACGTACAAATGGAAGAAGACTGAAATTCAGTCTTCTTCCATTTGTTTTAATCGCAGACGCATGCCTTCCTGCAATAGATTAATGCCGTCTACGATCTGACTCCATTCGGGATTCACGGTCTTGCAGAGCTTGTTAAAACGAAGGATGCGCTCTGTTACAGAGTCGAGCATATATCGAGCCTGTTTGCGAAAAAATGCTTCCGGATCTCCAGCATGTTCAATACTGGCGTACATCATCACAAAATCCCACACCATGCTCTGCACTGCAGGGCTATCTAACGGCCAACGTTTCTCCATAGCTTCGGTGGCACGAATGCGGAGGGTCTCCATTTTTTTCACCCAGGCGTCTGCCTCAATCTGTGGATGATTCGCCATAGTGAAGAAGGGAAGTTCGAGACGGGCCAGATCGGCGATGTAGGCGGGATCGTTGATGATTTCCTGGACTTCCTTCCATGCCAGTGTTTGCTGGGCAGACAGCTTCGTTTCTTTCATCATGTATTTGTCGAAAAAATGCAGAAACGAAATTCTCCATTCGTGCGGAATGCCGTCTAGCAGATGAGATTCTTCCATTTTGGTGGAAACGAATTGTTTTCTTTTTTGGGCATTGGCGGTCAGCGAATCCACCAGACTTGAAACATAGGTAAGGGACTGTCCGGAATGGAGAGTATCTTCTGCTTCATGCTGTTTGGCTTGTTGCAGAATGGAGAGCATAGAATTCATTGTTCCGATCTGGGTTTCCAAGGCTTCGATCTGTAAGTCCAACGCCTGTGACACTCCAAGTTCACCGGACATCAGCTTGCGAATATCCGATATGCCAAAATTCAAATAGCGAAGCGTTGTGATCAGCTCCAGGCGCCACACGTCTTGCGGTGTATAGAGGCGGTGACCGCCTTCCGTATGAAAAGAGGGCCGGAGCAACTCGATTTCATCGTAATAACGAATCGTTTTGACAGTCGAGCCGATCATTTTGGCAGCTTCACCGATTGAATAAGTATCTTTGCTTTGATTCAATGAAATCACCTCAGCATCTATTATACAACCTCCAGCCACTGGAGATTCAAAGTCGAAAGGTTTGACATGGAAATGTTCAGAGCCAGTTTAAATTCCGCCCATCTCGGTTACAAAGGAAAGAGTGCAACTTTTATGAAAACAACATAATAAAATAAATAATTCCGAGGAGGAATTGAACATGGCTAATCAAGACCAGCACACCATGCAAGATCCGACGACACAATATCCGAAGGCAACACCAGATTGGAAACAGCAGCAGGAGGAGCCGGGGCTTCAGCGGGAAATGACTCCTGTTCCTGATGCGGGTGAGAAAAGCTATAAAGGCAGCGGGCGTCTGACCGGACGCAAAGCTGTTGTAACCGGAGCAGACAGCGGAATTGGTCGGGCAGCAGCCATTGCTTTTGCTCGTGAAGGCGCGGATGTCGTTCTGGCTTACCTTCCTGAGGAAGAAGCCGATGCGAAGGAAGTGGTTAAGCTGATCGAAGAAGCAGGCCGCAAGGCTGTTGCTATTCCAGGTGACCTCAAGGATGAGAAATACTGCGAAGAACTCATTGAGTCTGCTGTAAAAGAGCTCGGCGGGATCGATATTCTTGCCAACGTGGCAGGGAAACAGCAGTTTGTTGAACAGATTGCCGACCTGACCACAGAACAATTTGATGCGACATTCAAAACCAATGTCTATTCGATGTTCTGGCTCTGTAAAGCAGCTGTAAAACACATGAAAGCAGGCAGCTCCATCATTAACACGTCTTCTATTCAAGCATACAAGCCATCTCCAATCCTGCTGGATTATGCGACAACGAAGGCAGCAATCAACACATTCAGCAAAGCGCTGGCTCAACAAGTCGGCAGCAAAGGCATTCGTGTGAATGTCGTCGCACCAGGTCCGGTATGGACACCACTGCAGGTCGTTGGTGGACAGCCCGTAGAGAAGCTTGCTGATTTCGGCTCCAATACTCCGCTTGGTCGTGCAGGACAGCCTGCGGAAATGGCGCCTGCGTTTGTGTTCCTGGCGAGCCAGGAATCCAGCTATGTGAGCGGTGAGACATTGAACGCCAATGGCGGTACAGTTAGTCCGTAATATTGGGATATAGGAAGGTACTACGTCCAGAAAGGGCGGAGTGCCTTCTTTTTTTATGAAAAATTTAATAAATGTCGACTCACTATTATAAATTAAATTCGTACTTGAAGTTGCGGAAAAATTAGTAAATGATAATTCCTTCTGGTAAAATGCATGATAAAACGAAAAATGGAGTGGATCGGATGACGCGAGAACAGATTGTCAGAACTTTTTTTGAAGAAGTGCGCTCGGGTCGCAATCTTGATTATGCCAATACACTGATGGCCGAGCAGGTACTGGCTCACCAGGTTATCTCGGAAGAGGAAGTGACAGTCACAAGAACGCCCTCCGTCTACGCGGATCCTGTGAGGGAAATGATGGAGGCGTACGGAGATTTTTCGCTGCAGATTCAGGAGTTGCTTGCACAGGGAGATAAAGTTTATGTACGCTGGAGACAAGTGGGTACTCATGTCGGAGAAGTGGATGGATATGCGCCCACCCACCTGCCAGTGATTGAAATTGCGAGTGCGGTATATCGGGTGGAGAATGAGCGAATTGCAGAATACTGGATTCAGATTGACAGGCTGGGAATCGAAAAACAATTGGAGCGCAATCAGAGCTGAGAACCAGCTATTAATTTATTATTTATATTGCTCGAATCCAAAGTCCGATCTAGATCAGACCTTGGATTCCTTGAATCTATACCAGTAGGTATAGATTTCCGAGAAGCCAAGCTTGGCATACAGTTTTAATGCGGGTACATTATTAGCAACTACTTGCAGGTAACTGGAGGTAGCGCCATTCTCTTTTCCCCAATGCAACAGATGAAGGATCATTTGCTCGGCCAATCCCCGATTCCGAAAGTTAGTGTCCGTAATGATGTCATACAATCCAATATAGCCTCGTTCCACCACACCGAATCCACAAGCAACGACTTGTCCGTCGATGAACAGCGAGATGAAACCTGTGCGCGTACGGATATTGTTCAACATTAGTTCCATCGTTTCCCGATGCATATCATTCAGCTGATTCAATCTGCAAAAGTGATCCAGCCACTCTCCGGTTAACTGTTCGTCCATTTTTACATCAGAGTGCTCAGGCTCCTTAATGGTTTCCAGGCTCCGGGTTTGAACCCGGCTCAGATCCACAACATCATACCCCTTGTCATGCAAAAGCTGGTCGAGATGATCCGGCTGGATAAACGGCGTAATTTTGAATATGGTACTTAATTGATTGGAAGCGTAGATAAGCTCGCATTGCTCGATCTTTTCATGAACATCCAGGGTAGAGTAGTGGATAGGTTGAATGGAGTTGGCACGCTTCGTGTATCCCTGTGCAAAACGCAGTACCCATCCGTCAAAAAGCAAGGTGGATAAGGGCTGCCAATGGTTGAGCGATAGTTCCTCAATGGTTTTATAATCCGGATTCGATGTAGGGGTCATATCTATCCTCCTATCTTATAATTTGATAATAATACATATTTATGAATAAAAATTCAATAAAAGAATTATAATTCGCTGAACATTATGCATGGAGTTACTGAATAGGTTACAATCTGAATGAATAAATCAGAATTTTGACATTGAAATATTGGAAGAAGTGGAGCAGGTTATGCTAACTATTGAAATAAACAATCATCCTATTACCTGTCATATTGAATATGGTAAACGCAAGAAAGTCTCCATCACAATGGATTTGCCTTATATGGTCACAATCAAGGCTCCCAATGGCACCAGTGAAGAAATGATTCAACAACTTGTGGAGCAGCATGGGGAAGTAATTTTGACAAAATCAGCTCTGATGCAGCAGGCGTTGGACGGTCCTCAAGCGAAAGAATATGAAGAGGCAGGCAAAGGAAAGTTTCTGCTCTTTGGCAAAGAACATGCGCTGCATGAGTTAATTGACGTAGAGGGATGTTCGGAAGAGGATTTGCGTGCGAATCTGAAGAAGTTTTATTTTGCCGAGTGTAAAAGAATGATCGGCGAACGCATCGGCCGTTACCAGCAGGCGTTGAAGGTAAAGCCGAAGTCTGTGGATATCGTGGAATCGGCGACCAAGTGGGGAAGCTGCAGTTGGGATAAAAAGCTGACGTTTAACTACCGCTTGGCGATGGCTCCACTAGAGGTGATTGATTACGTGATTATTCATGAGTTATGCCACATCCATCATATGAATCATGATCGTTCGTTCTGGCGCCGAGTGGGCAGTATTATGCCTGACTACAAAGCCAAGGAGGATTATCTAATGCGAAATGGCCGAGCCATGACGTTGTGAAAAATGCCCATACCACGAATGGACGTGGTGGAAGGAGTTCAAGATGTCAGAGAGTACCTCTTTTGATGTGCTGGTAGATAAATATATCTCGCAATTTCCTTCGGATGTACAGGTCAAATTACAATCATTAAGACAGATTATTAGCAATTCCGCTCCGAATGCCGTGGAGAAGATCAGTTACAAGATGCCAACGTATGCAGAGCACGGAAACTTGGTTCATTTTGCAGCTTACTCCAAGCATATCGGATTTTATCCGGGTGCCAGTGGGATCGAAGCGTTTAAGGAAGAACTCTCACGGTATAAAGGAGCCAAAGGATCGGTGCAATTTCCCTTGGATCAACCATTGCCAGAAGAATTGATTCGCCGGATCGTGGAATTTCGGGTGCGAGCGAATGTGGAAAAGTCTCGGGAAAAGAAACGAAAGAAGTAGTGGATGGTACCGTAAATATATGCACGAGTATAAGGAATTGTATGAGGATTAACACGGTTTTATATGTGACTTCAAAGATTTGAGTATGGTATAATTAGAGCAGATTAGACGTAAAATGCTCAGAGAGCCGTGCTGGTAACACGACTCTCTGAGCAATAGCCGCTTTTAAGGGCGGTGGGCTTCGCTTAGATAGATGACCATAAATAGATCGCATTCCTTGCTATGGGGGGCGGTCTATTTGCGTTTATCGGACAGAATGGCAACGATGAGCGTACCGAAGGTAAGCATTAGAATGTAAGAAGCTATGGCGTCAGAATCTGTGTATATGTAACTCGCTCATTAGTTGCAGGGCCCTTGTAAATAAATCTCTCTTTCCAGAAGTGTTTGCATAGAAAATTGAGTATCTTCATATAAAAAAATGGTCTGATTCAGATGTTCAGGTAAAGCTTGGCGAATGGTATGAAAATAATGATCAGATTCTTCAGATAGTTGGGTATAATCAGGCTGCGTGTGAGACAAATTGTTGTATAATAACTCTAAGCGCGTTCGGATTAACGGTTCTGCCAAAGATTCCAGAGATTCTATCATGCATTCTCCTACTTTCTATGAATTGAACTATAGAGATTTAATAACTCATATAGTTATGATAACTCGATTAGTTATTAACGTAAAGAGTTACTATATTTTATGTTAAGGGATGTTTTCAGATGATCAAATTCACTCTCGAACAAGTTCTGAAGGATAAGGGTATGTCTATGTATGCTTTGGCTAAAAAAACAGGAGTTCGTCCGAATACCATTGGACAATGGGTAACGGATAGCGGTTTTGAAGTCAAGTCGATCACAATCGACACCCTTGAGAAAATTTGTGTAGCACTGGAATGTCAGCCAGGCGACCTAATCAAGTATATTGACTAGAAGTCATGTTTAATAGGCAATACCAGGCTGGGGGTACACTTTTACAATCATGGCGTTATACCTGTTTGTTTGGAGGAGAACATGTATGATTAAGATTCATTTATCTCGAATTATGGCAGAGAAAAGAATTAACATTGCCGATTTATCCCGACTAACCGGACTACATAGAAATGGGATTGCCAAATTATATAATGAGGAAACAGATGGCGTGAAGTTCGATACGCTGAATCGAATTTGAGAGGCTTTGGATTGTGAGATCCAGGATATTATTGAGTTTATTAAGGAAGAGAAGTGATCTTCAACGATTAGCTTAAGCCCATATACTCTTTTTGAAAAATAGACATACGGACCGTTACCTTATCCAAGGGACGGTCTTTTTTGTGCTTGAAATCATCCCCCAATGAGCATTCTTAATCACGAATCTGAATTCAGCCTTTTTTCAGGTAGAGGCATTATACTATTCCCGAATCCTGTACTGGAAAAGGAGTTTTGGCATGTCTAAGGTGATCCATAAGTCGCTTTATCTCATTCTGCTTGTTTTTGTCGGAATGTTTATCGTTTCGTCTCTGTTTGTCCGGGCACAGTACAACTACACCTTGTACGGGGATAATCCGATTCTGGGCACGCAGCAGTGGAGTATTTTTATCCCGGTGATTGCATTGCTTCTTGTATCTGGTGTCTTGCTATACCGCCTTTGCTTGAAGCTGAACAAATTTAACCCGAAGGTTGTTATTCCGGTAGTGCTGCTATGTTCTATGGCCATTCAAGTCGTAATTATCTTTGTATTTCCACGAGTGCCCACGGATGATTCACAGACGGTGCTTTCGCTCGCGATGAACATGCTCTACGATCAGGATTATTCTTCGTTTGAAACAGGAGGATATCTGCACATGTTCCCGTTCAACTTTTCTACCGTCTTGTATCTAAAAACATTGCTGTACCTGTTCCTGGATAATTATCTGGTGATCAAGCTGTCCAATATTTTGTTCTCAGCCGTAACGACATTAATGATTTATCTCATTTATAAACAGTTAAATAACAAGTCCACGGAACGTGATTACGGGGTTCTGATCTTCGCGGCGACGTATCTGCCATCCCTGTTCCTGAACAACCTGATCTATAACGATGTGATTGCCACGGCATTTCTCACGTCTTGTTTATACTTTTTGATCCGGTTTATACGTGAAAAATCTTGGCAAACCATCATAATTGCCGCCATTCTGCTCGCGATTGGCAACTACTTCCGAAGCGTCGGCGTGATTGTGCTGATCGCCGCCATTTTAACCATTCTACTGAATATGAGAAGTATTGGATTTAAGAAATTATTTACCTCCATTTTCGTGCTAGCTATTTTGTTTAACGTCCCAGGGTGGACTCAGAATGCTGTCTTGAAATCTTCAGGTGCTGTAAGTGAGCCTGTTGGGATAAATTCGGCACCGGTCTATATGTGGCTGAACATGGGTATTAATTTGGAACGATTCGGCTTCTGGGACAATATGGAGAGCTACCAGATCTATCAGAGAGAAGCCAATTATAATAAAGCTGAAAGTACAGAACTGTACAAACAGGAGATTGAACGCAAGCTGTCGGAAGCCAGCTTAAGTGACTTGGCGCAGATGTATTACAAAAAGATCATTTGGACCTGGACCGAAGGTACCTACCAAATGGATCGATATGGCATCGGCAACGAAAGCTCCTCGGGTATGGGAGGAGGAAGAGGTGGCGGAATTGCCGGCTCCTACAGTTATACCAATGCGGTAACAGACTTATTCAAGGGAGATTCCGTCTACCGGACGGGGGTGCTTTGGATTGTTTATGTGATGAATTTCATGATGTACTGTTTTATTTTCATTCGCTTGGTCGGTGGGATTCGTGGAAAGAGGTATGACGAAATCTCTTTGATTCTGGTTATTCTCGGATTTATCGGGTTCTATATTTTGTGGGAGATTAAATCGAGGTATATCTACCCCGTATATCCGCTGCTGATTGTATTGTCGTACATGGGATTCAAAGATGCGTATAACTTCATGTTTCATAGAAAACTTGGCTGGGAACGTTCTTCCCTGAGAAAAAGGTGATCCGTATGCGAAAAAATAGTTATCTCACATCGGCTATGCTCTTGCTGCTGACCTGCTCAGTTTTGCTCTCTGCTTGTGATGCTATTACTGCCCAGAACATAACGAATACCGGTTCTGCACAAGGCATGAACGGTGGCGGAATGATGAATGGAGGAGCACAGAGAGGTGGAGGGCAAGGGATGAATGGCAGAACAGGCAGCCCGGACGAGATGCGGGGGATGATGAATGCCGATCTTACAGGCAAAGTGATCTCTGCCACAGGGAGTACCGTCACGATCTCGTTACTTGAGGTGCAGGACAACTCATCCATAGGCTCGACTAATGGAAATGGAAGACAACCAAGCGCCTCCAGAAGCGGGAGTACAGACATGACAGATACGGGCATCGAAATGATATTGAACATCAGTGAGGATGTGGATATCACGGAAGGCATGGGCATGGGTGCCCCGGGTAACAATCAGAGTGCTAATTCATCTATTCAGGTGTCTGATCTGAAAGAGGGAGATGTCATTATGGTTTGGTATAAGGAGAACACCGAGACCGTAGAGCGAATGGTTGTTACACAGTCTTGATTTTCATTGCCTATGATTACTTGATGGAGTATTATGGAAATAACTTGTTTTTCGGAAGGAGTGAGCGTCATGAAACGACGGGCTAAGATGATGCAAAGCGTTACAACAACAATTAAGGTGATTACGAACTGAATAGATCCGGCAGAGCAACGGACACATGGCGAAGCATTTGGTGTTTGCTTATGTGAAGATCTGATTTCTGCCGACATATAGGGATATAACTGCTCATTTTTCCTGGCATGCACGAGGTTTATTTGCTTATGCAAGTAAACCCGTGTATCCAGAATTTTTAAAGCCGCAGGCATAGCCTGCGGCTTTTTGCGCGCAAAAATAGGATTCGGAACTCTAAAAACGTTCTACATTAAACGACCACTAAGGAGATATGCCCATGTTAAAACTGAAATATTTATTCCATAATAACGATCTCGCCGAGATGATTTTGAAAAACTGGAGTTATGATCCGGAGTCACTGGACATGTTCCAGTATTATCGTATATCCTCCAATGCCGTGTATCCGTTCAGGGATCAGGGGAAGGTTCACTTGCTTCGTTTTGCCCCGGTAGAGGAGAAAAATCAAACCAATCTTGCAGCGGAGCTGGAGTTTCTGTCCTATCTTAAACTAAACCAATATGGTGTCATGGAAGCTGTAGCTTCCCATGCAGGAAAAGAGTTGGTAGAGGCTCATACGCCTTGGGGAATGTATTATGCCTCCGTATTCAAACGAGTTCCCGGTAACCAGATAGGTAGTATCGATTTAAATGACCAGATCGTGTATAGCTTTGGTGAGGCATTGGGTAAGCTGCATGGTTTATCCCGCGAATACAGACCCAAACAGGCGACACGCTGGACTTATACCGACGTACTGGATTGGATTAAGGACGTGCTGGAGGAGTTCCCCGGCGAGACTGCGGCGCTCAATGAGGTAGAAGTTCTCCGGGATTGTTTTGCAGATTGGCCCATTACACAGCAGAACTTCGGGTTAATTCATTATGACTTTGAACTGGATAATGTCTTCTATGACGAGGAGAGTCATTCCTGTTACGCCATTGACTTCGATGACGCTATGTACCACTGGTACGCAATGGATGTGGAGCAGAGTCTCGATAGTTTACAGGAGGAAATCCAGCCGGAGCAATGGGAGAAGAAGAAGCGAATATTCCTGCAAGGATATTGGGCAGAAGCAGGAGACACCTATGATATGGAGTCGATGTTCCCTGCATGCCGTCGCTTTGCCAATCTGTACGGTTACGTACGTGTGCTTCGATCTGGAGCAGAACAATGGGCGCATGAGCCGGAATGGATGAGTGGATTAAGAGCAAGGTTGGATATAGCGATGGCAGAAAAAGCAAAGCAATTCGGTAAGCAGTAGAACCTACAACTACCGCCCAATTAACCCTGCTTACTTTTTCGGTCGAGATGATTAAGCTTAAATCAGGTATCCACACAAGCACAACGAAATAATGATTGATTTTTTATTCGTCTCCATTGTAACATTAGATTAAGCGCTATACCTTTTATTAGAACATCAATGTTGGATTACATGGTCAAGTGGAAACCGGCAAGCAGTTTCACCAATTGAATGAAGAGGAAGGTCATAACGAACATGGACGACAAAAAGCTAATTATCTTTTTTGACAGCGGCGATACCATCGTTGATGAATCGACCGAGATTCGGGACGAAGAAGGAATTGTTCTCACTGCGGATCTGATTCCGGGTGCGGATATCACGATTCAAAAGCTTCATGAACAAGGGTACACGCTAGCTCTGGTTGCTGACGGCGATGCACAATCCTTCAAGAACGTATTTAAGCAGCATGGACTTCATGATTATTTTAGCGCAATGATTATTTCGGAAAATATTAAAGCCAGCAAGCCAAGCCCGCGGATGTTCAAGGCAGCAATTGGAGCTCTTGATTTGTCCGAAGGGGATTTTTCCAGAACAGTGATGATTGGCAATAACCTGAGTCGTGATATGAAGGGAGCCAACGCACTTGGCATCACCAGCATCTTTCAGAGCTGGACGCCGCGTTATCCCCATGAGCCGGTGGATGAGACAGAACGTCCGACTCACACGGTCGGTGAACCGCTGGAGTTGCTTGAACTTATTGAACGGCTGAATGCCGAGGTCAAATAAATAAATGTGTGATTGCCATGCCCTGGAGCAGAAGGATAGAATGTCATTCAACCTTCTGCTCCAGGGCTATTTTTACTTTTTTACATGAGAAAATGATAGAATGATCGTAAAATCCGGAACTGGGGTAGGTGTTCACATGGAAGAACCACATCGGAAGCCGTTGTTGTACTTGCAAACTGCCGATTTGGTGATGGAAGAAATCCGTAGCCGGAAATTGCAGCCACATGATCCCGTACCGTCGGAAGGCGAGCTCGCCAAACTGTATTCGGTCAGTCGTATGACGGCCAAGCTTGCGCTGCAAATTTTGGAGAAACAAGGCATTGTCTATCGGTTGGCTCGGCGGGGCACATTTCTATCGGGTGATTATTTAGGCGGCCCGCCCAAGGAGCTCTTAACGGGTAATATAACTACAGACGAGAAGATTATAAAGCGAAAAATTGCCTTATTGTTCCCCAATATGGATGATTATGTGGCCAGAATTATAGCATCCGTCGAGCAGGAAGCACGTAAATGCGGGTGTCAGCTGCTCATTCGGATCACTACGGATAAAGAGGATGAGAGCTTCTGCCTGCAAGAGCTGTACGAAGAAGGAATCGATGGAATTATTCTGTTCCCCCGGGGAAGAACTCGTTGCAGCGAAAAGGTGCTGGAGCTTAATCTGCTAAACTATCCACTGGTAATCATCGATCGAATCTTCCGTGAGGTCAATATTGATTGTGTGTACCATGACCATTATCAGGGAGCCTATAACTTGACGGAATATTTGATCGATAGAGGACATCGGGAGATTGGATATATCTCCATGCCGTTTGATGGAGTGACGAGCCGGGAGGACCGCTATAAGGGATATGTACAAGCCATGTTGGACTATGCACTGCCTGTCAATGGTCGCAATATTTGCCTGGATTGTGCAGAGGATTACATGCTTAACCTGAATGGGGCGAATCTCCAGCTCAAGCATTTCATTCAAAGTAATCCCGCAATGACAGCTGTTGTATGTGCGGATGATTATATCGCGACTTCCTGTTTGTATACGGCCTTGTCCATCCACAAGCGGGTACCTGAAGAGCTGTCCATTATTGGTTTTTCCGATATCCAGTTGGCGAGTCTTTTGCCCGTTCCGCTGACTACGGCAAGACAAACCACAGAGAAGCTTGGACAAGCAGCAGTGAATTTGCTGTGCAAACGTATGGAGAATTCCCGAGAAGGAGCGCTATCAATCAAGGTAAACACAACCATTATCGAACGAAGCTCCGTACGAAATCTTAATCCATAAACATTGATATGGTTCCGCTCATTTAAGCCTTTCTTATCTTGATTTAATGATAAGGGAGGTTTTCTTTGTATATCAGTGACATATATAATTTGTTATCTTGTTCAAACTCTGAGAATACATGATATGTTATATTCGTCGTTTTTTTATGCAAATATATTGTAAATTATAGTAGTTATATGAAGTTTTTTCTGAGAAAGATTTACACTTTATATCATTGTATATGTCAATGACATATATTAGTGTGAAGATATGCCACTTATCTTAAAGAATGAAAGGGGGCCTTCCGGAAAGCGCCACCATACATCCTGGGAAATGACCTGCAGGGCCAAAAGAAATGAACGTACGAGTGTTGGCAATAAACGAAATCAATATTCGAAGAGGAGCCCGATGATGACAATCAAATCCTTGCTTGCAGCTTCGTTCTTGGCAGTATCTCTTTTCATTCCACTGGCGCAGCCTGCGCAGGCGGCAGAGGACAATGCCGTAACGGTTTACCAGGATGGAGATTTTGGAGGCACCTCCCAACAGTTTGGGGTTGGCCTGTTCAATGTGAGTCAGCTTAACGTGGTGGGCAACGATAAAATATCCTCGGTAAAGGTAGCCCCGGGATATCGTTTAACCTTATATCGTGACAAGGATTTTTCCGGAGGTACCAAAATGCTGACCGGGGACGCAGGATGGCTGGATGATTTTAACGACGCGACCTCCAGCCTGAAAGTCGAGCAGATCGGAGGCCCCAATAAACCGGTTATCGCGTATTCCAATTCGCCTTATGGAGGTTTTGAGCAGCAGTTTGATATTGGCAGCTATAATGTGGACGAACTGAAGAATGGAGTGGGGAATGACACCATCTCTGCACTCCGCGTTGCCCCCGGGTATAAGGTAACACTGTACAAAGACTACAATTTCGGCGGCTACTCCAAGGTACTGACCGCAGATGCGATCTATGTTGGCGGTGATATCAATGATTCGGTATCCAGCCTGAAGGTTGAAGCCATCTCTCCGTTGGACAACACATCGGTTGCCGTTCCGGGCAACAATTACAGTGATGCAGCCAAACGTGAAATTTTGCAAACCTTTGCGCCAAGAATCTGGTTTGCCCAAGGCGAGAGCTATTTTCCGTCCTCGGTAGAACATACTCTGCCTCATGTGGATCGGTATGTGAACCCAGATTCGGGATTGTATGAATTCAAGACCAAAACGGAGTTGAATCCCTATACCCTGAAACTTCCGTATTTTACGGGCGAACTGGCTAATGCACCAATCTACGCGTTTTGGGTGGAGAAAGAGTATAACAACGTCGATCTGGTATATTTCCAGTTCAGTCCCTATGATCTTGGGAAAACGGTATTTGGCACAGAAGTGGGAGATCATGTCGGAGACTGGGAGCGGGTCACGGTCAGATTGGCAAAGTTCACCGATCAGAACAGTAACTATGTGAAGCCGGTGCAAGTTTACTATGGCGCGCACTCTTTCGGTACAACCTACTCCTGGGGTGAAGTGGACAAAATAAACAATACACATGCTGTCGCTTATTCCGCGTTTGGTTCCCATGGGATGTGGAAAGATCCTGGCAATCATGTCTATCAGGAACTTGTCGTGACTCAGTTGATTGATGTAACCAATCAGGGAACGGCATGGGATACCTGGAACAATATCCAGACATTTCAGTATGATCCGAATACCCGAACAGGCAATGGTTTGGGAAATGCTTGGCCGTCATGGCTGGACAGGGATTACAGTAATCCGAACAGCCTGTCTGTCTATAGATTCGGAAATCCGTCACAAGGCTCCTTCTTTGGTCAGCCGCTGCTTGCAGGGGGACCAACAGGACCGCAGGAGAAAGGTGCACTAACGAATGACGTTATATTAGATTAAACGAAATCAAACAGGGGACTCGCTTTCACATGAGGCGGGTCTCCCATGCTTATTGTTCAAATAAACAGTATTAACTGTGAATCTAACAACGGAGGCTCAGACAACAATGACTAACCAAAAAAGAGTACATGTCGTTTTCAAAACTCACCTGGATATCGGATTTACCCACTTGGCGGAAAACGTCGTAAGGCAGTACATGGAGGAATATGTCCCCAAGGCAATCGCTCTTTCCGCGCAGTTGGAAGCGGAGGGGGGACGGGAGCGATTCATATGGACCACCGGCTCTTGGTTGATCCGCCATTACCTGAATCATGCGTTCGAAGAGGGAAAACAGGCCATGGAACAGGCGATTCGCAAAGGTCATATCGTGTGGCACGGTCTGCCGTTCACGACGCATACCGAACTGATGGACGCCTCATTATTTCGCTACGGGTTGTCCATCGGGCTGGATCTGGACAAACAATTTGGTAAAACAACCATTGCAGCAAAAATGACCGATGTACCTGGCCATACCCTGTCCATGGTGCCCTTGATGAGTGAAGCGGGTATCCGGTATATGCATCTGGGGGTTAATCCAGCTTCCATGCGCCCGGATGTGCCTAAACTGTTCAGGTGGCAGGCAACGGATGGCAGTGAGATCATCGTCAATTATGCGGATACCTACGGGGAGGCGGTCGAAATCGAAGGTATCGATGATATCTTGTTGTTTGCTCATACGGGCGACAATTGCGGACCGCCAAGCGCAGAAGAGATTCGTGAACAGTTCCAGCATATCCAGGAACGTTACCCCGATGCACAGATTATGGCTTCGTCTCTGGATGCATTTGCAGTGCATCTTGATCAGGTTCGGGACCAATTACCTGTTGTACGTGAAGAGCTCGGGGATACCTGGATTCACGGAGGCGGTACCGACCCACTGAAAATAGCCCGATTCCGTCAGTTGCAGCGGTTAAGAGACAAGTGGCTGACCGAAGGCCGGATCGATCCGGCAAGCGCTGAATATAAAGGCATGAGTGATGCCATGCTGCTGGTTGTGGAACATACGTGGGGGCTTGATGTGAAGAAATGGCTTCCGGATTTCCGGAATTATGCCAAGCCTGACTTCAAACGGGCACGGGAAATTAACGATGTCGACGTGGAAGATATCCCGGCAAAATTTCAATATATCGGTGCATTCGCCATGGATGAGTTCGACAGTCATTCCAGCGGACTATTTTCTTCAGAGATGAGCCGTCGCACTTATTCCATGATAGAGAGCTCTTGGGCGGAACAGCGAGGATATTTGGACACGGCTGTGGCGTGCCTGAGTGATGATAAACAGAAGGAAGCACGGCAAGCTTTTGAACAATTGGACCCGATTAAAAGTGTGTTTTCCGGCAACGTATCTGCAGCAACCCATCAAGTTTATAGCAGTGGCGGATATCAGTTGGCCTTCAATAACAATGGGGCCCTGATTCAGCTGACGGACGAGAAGGGAAAGAATTGGGTGGACGTGAAGCATCCGTTCGGAGCCTATGTCTATGAAACCTTCGGGACGGAGGATTACAATAGGTATTTCCGTACCTATATGCAGAACCTGCCTGTGACCCATCCTTGGGCAGATGCCGACTTCAGCAAACCTGGCTTTGAATTTGTGCGCCCGCTGCCAAGCCATCAGGTGTACCTGCCAATCGTGACCGACTTGAACATTTCAGGTAGTGCTCATGGCGATACGTACGGGTTCCGGCTGTCCATGCCTGCAGAAAGTCATGAATTATACGGAGCACCCAAGGAACTGGAGCTGGTATACACTTTTTCAAAGGCAGGAGCGGTAGAGGTTAGCTTACAATGGTTTGGAAAAGAAGCCAATCGTCTTCCAGAGGCCAGTTGGTTTGGATGCGGACTTCAGGTGGATAACCCCAATCTATGGATGATGGATAAACTTGGCGGACGAATCTCTCCGTTGAATGTTGTAAAAGACGGCAATCGCAATCTACATGCTGTAGACAGGGGAGTATTCTATGAGGGCTCAGATGGCCAGGCCTCTATTGAAGCACTGGATTCCGCATTGGTCGCACCTGGACAGAGAAGACTGCTGCAATTCGACAACTCGTTTGTTTCGCTTGAATCTGGATGGCATTTTAATCTGCATAACAATATCTGGGGCACCAATTTCCCCATGTGGTACGGCGAGGATGCCAAATTCCGCTTTCGACTAATTACAGCTGCAAACCGCAAATAAAAGAATATATTACGGAATTTTACCAAAAATTGATGATTGGATAATAATCTAAGAACAATTGGAACCTATACTTGGATTTGTGAGTGAGGATAGGGTTTGAACTGAAACAAGCTGTTCCCGAAATGAATTTGAAAAAACAGAAATTTTTTGTTAAATTCCTATTGCTTGAACGTAATCAGCCATGTATTATATACAAATAAAGCGTTTACATTTTCTTATATGGCAATTAAACCGGTTTAATTTTATGTGGTGTTTTCCCAGCGAGAACTTCTTTTTTACCTCATTATTAAACCGGTTTAATAATGCCTACTTATTTACTTAAAGGTTTATTTCGTCAGGGAGGTGAGTCCTTACCAGAGCATAATCAGGCAAGTTAATGGCAAATCCAAACGTGGAGGGGTTTAGCTTGAAAAGGAAAAGCAACTTGTTAATTGTTCTTGTCCTAATCACGACAATACTGGGAGGATGTTCTGCATCTTCGTCTAACAACGATAATGAGGAATCCACAGTAAAAGAACCTGTCGTTACGGACAACAGTGCAAAAGAAGCACCGATGCTGGCAAAGCTTGTCGATGAAGGCAAATTGCCTGCCCTGGCTGAGCGCCTGCCAGCTTCCAAAGACATTATGGTTGAAGAGGTCGTTGAGGAAATCGGGCAATATGGTGGAGATTGGAACATGCCTTGGACTGGTGTTCCTGACAAGTGGGGGATAGGCCAACCGACAGAGGAAGCGCTGTTCCGTTTCAATAAGGAAGGAAACAAGGTTGAGCCAAACGTAGCCAAGAGCTATGAAGTGAATGAAGATTCCACCGTATTCACCATCCATTTGCGAGAAGGCATGAAATGGTCTGATGGTGTTCCTTTCACAGCGGATGATGTTCTCTTTTATTGGGAGCATATGTTGACCAAAGAGACCTTCGGCAAAAAGATCTATGACGCTTATTATTCCGTTGACCCTGTTACCGGGGATAGAGCGTTGGCTGAGGTGAAAAAGGTGGATGATTACACGTTTACCGTAACTCACAAATATCCAAGTGTGCTCTTCCTGGAACGTGTGGCTATCGATAACAAGTGGTTTTTCGCTCCTGCACACTTTCACAAAACTATCCTTCCTGAGTTCGTTGGGGATGCTAAAACACTGGAGATCACCAAGCAGTGGGGCTATGAAGATCCCAAAGTATTCTTGATGGAAACCGGGTATACGGATTGGCTGCATTACCAGATTCCTACACTCCGGGCATGGGTGCCAACCAATGATCCGAATGGCGATCAGTTTGTCATGGAGCGCAACCCGTACTACTGGAAAACAGATAATGAAGGCAAACAGCTTCCGTATATTGACCGGATTGTAGCGACCAAGATTCAAGATCCGAGCCAAAAGGTACTTGGAACGCTTGCCGGTGATTACAACCTGGTGATCTTTGATTCCAAAGACTTCACGGTACTGAAAGAGAATGAGAAAAAAGGTGATTTCCGTATCATCCCTTGGACACAACCAGCTTGGTCCAGCGCGGGAGTACAGTTAAACCAGACTACGGAAGATCCGAATCTCCGCAAACTGTTCCAGGACATCAAGTTCAGGGAAGCACTCTCCATTGGAGTGGATCGTAACCAGGTGTCTGAGATTGTCACCAGCGGAATGGGAGAACCAATTCAAGCTTCCGTACCGGAAGGCGTAATGGGCTATCAGGAAGGGTGGGCCCAGCAGTGGGCGGAATACGATCCTGAACGCGCTAACCAGATTCTTGACGAGTTAGGTTTGAACAAGAGGGATAAAGACAACTTCCGTCTGAACCCTGACGGCTCCGAGTTAACGCTTACCGTGATTGAGAGCACGACCGATACGGCACCATTCCTTGAATTGCTTAAGAAATACTACGAGGATATGGGGCTGCGAACGAACTTGAAAGTGGTTGACGGAGGCACTCATTTTGATATGAAATATGCTAACAAGATTCCGATGACTACCGAGAATATTTCTGTTGTCAACGTAGCCTTCCGGCCCGATACCATGGTTCCGCTCCGTGTAATCACTCCATGGTTCGGCCATTACGGTTTGTACTCCCAATCTGGCGGCAAAGAAGGCATCAAGCCTGAAGGTGATGTCGCTAAAATCCTTGAGTATTGGGAAAAAGTCAAAGCAAGCAAGACACTGGATGAAATCAATCAGTATAGCAATGAAATCGTGAAACTGCACCAGAAGAATCAATGGGTCATCGGATATGCGGGACCAACTCCGGTGCTGATTACGGCCTCGAATAAGATTCATAATATCCCTACGGATCTCATCTGGTCCGATGAGTATCGTTCGCTGGGTCAAGGCCATCCAGCACAATTTTTCATCAAGCAATAGCTGGTGAAACAGTCAGGTAAACAATAGTGAGGAGGGGGTTTATCCTTGCTATTGTTTCCTTTTGTATCATTCATGCGGTGCAGAGGAGAGGAATAGATGTTTGAATACATTTTAAAACGAATTCTGTTGGCCATTCCTGTTGTTGTTGTGATCTCCTTTATCGTCTTCTACATTATTCAATTGCCACCTGGTGATTACGTATCCTCCTACTCGGCCAAGATGTCCGCTTCCGGCGATATCATGACCCAGGCTGAGATGGATGACATGCGGGCGAATCTGGGGTTGGACCGGCCAATCTATGAACAATATTTCGTCTGGGTAAAGAAAATAATACTGCATGGCGACTTTGGTTTCTCGTTCAACTACAACAAACCGGTGATGGCGGTGATCCAGCAGTATATGGGGCTGACTCTGGTCGTCTCGCTGGTGACGATGGCCTTCCATTATATAATCGCGATTCCGGTCGGTATCTACACGGCGGTAAAGCAGTACTCTGCGGGCGATTATTTCTTCTCCGGCCTGAGCTTTATCGGAATGGCAACGCCCAACTTTTTGTTAGCTATCATTCTCATGTTTTTTTCCTATAAGTGGTTCGGCAATCCGTTGCTCGGCTTATTCTCCAACGAATACGTGAATGCACCGTGGTCCATGGACAAGGTAAAAGACTTGATGCAGCATATGGTCATTCCGGTAATTGTTATTGGACTTTCGGGTACTGCGGATCTGATTCGGATCATGCGGGGACAAATGCTTGATGAGCTGAACAAACCGAATGTTATCACAGCCCGCGCCAAGGGGTTATCAGAGATGCAAATTCTGTTCAAGTATCCAACACGTGCAGCCTTGAATCCTATTGTGAGTACCTTTGGCTGGTCATTATCCTCCATCTTTACCGGCGCTACGATTACAGCCATCGTATTGAACCTGCCGATTCAAGGGCCAGTCATGCATAATGCATTGCTCGGTCAGGACATGTATCTTGCTGGAACCTTTTTATTGATCATGGCTTTGCTGACGGTTCTCGGAACACTGATTTCCGATATTTTGCTGGCTTGGCTTGATCCCAAAATACGTACAGAGTTCAGAGGATCCTAATTATGAGACCACTACCGTTATTTAAAGGTCAAAGGCCGGCAGTCCCAGTTACAGCAGCACCCAAAGATACTGTTTACAGCTCGCAGTGGCGACTGATCTATCAGAAATTCAAGAAACACAAATTGGCCCGAATCAGCATGTACATTCTGGGCGCATTTTACATCATCGCGCTGTTCGCGCAGTTTATCGCGCCTTACGGACTGCAAAGCTATGACAGCAAATACGTTAATGCACCGCCAATGGGACTTCGATTTGTCGATGCGGAAGGCAAGTTTCATATCAAGCCGTTTGTATATGAGTTAAAGAGCGAGCGTGACCCCGAAACATTGCGTAAGATGTTTGTCCCGGATACCGAAAAAAAGCACTTCTTCAAATTCTTCGTAAAGGGAGAAGAATATAAGTTTCTGGGCCTGATCCCGATGTCCACACATTTGTTCGCCGTAGATGAGCCAGGGAGAATATTCTTGCTAGGCACGGACGGGATGGGTCGTGACCTGTTCTCCCGGATCGTGTTGGGAAGTCAAATTTCACTCAGCATTCCGCTGGTCGGCGTGGGCATTAGCTTTATCCTGGGTTTGATTATTGGAGGCATTTCCGGTTATTTCGGCGGTTGGATTGATTCCTTGATACAACGCATTATCGAAATCATCCGTTCCTTTCCGACGCTGCCGCTTTGGATGGCATTATCTGCTGCAATTCCACCACGTATTCCGGTAGTGACCATGTATTTATACATCGTTATCATCTTTGCTTTTATTGGTTGGACCGATCTGGCACGGGTTGTCAGAGGCAAGTTCATTTCGTTGAAGAATGAAGATTATGTAATTGCTGCGAAGATTGCTGGTGTAGGTGACGCCAAGATTATCGTCAAACACCTGCTGCCAGGCTTCATGAGTTATTTGGTCGTGGCGACAACCCTGGCGATTCCCAGCATGATTCTGGGTGAGACGGCGATGAGCTTCCTCGGCCTTGGCGTCCGTTCGCCGGCAACCAGTTGGGGCGTACTGCTTCAGGAGGCTCAAAAGATTGAAAATGTGGCCCTGTATCCATGGAAGCTCATTCCGCTCGCTTTTGTCATTCTGACTGTATTGACCTATAACTTTATCGGCGATGGTTTGCGCGACGCGGCTGATCCGTACAAAAAATAATTGTCCAAATACTAGGCAAGCGAGGGGATAGCATGGCAACTCAAGCCGTTCATAAGGAGCAACCTTTACTGTCCGTTCAAGACCTGAAGATTCGGATTCAGATGGAAAACGGCGTCATGAATGCCGTGGATGGAGTCGACTTCAATATATACAAAGGCAAAACCCTTGGGCTTGTCGGGGAATCGGGCTGCGGCAAAAGCCTGACAAGCCGATCGATCATCAGTATCAATCCCAAGGAATGTGAAACGAGTGGAACAATCACTTACAATTCCGACTCGGAATTGGCCCTCCATGGTATGAATCTCTTATCTCTGAAACCGACGGGCAAGCAGATCCGCTCCATCCGCGGTCGCAAAATTTCGATGATCTTTCAGGAGCCGATGACGGCCTTTTCACCGATGTATACCATCGGGAATCAGATCATGGAAGCCATCCGAATTCATCAGACGAAGAACAAAAAAGAGGCCAAAAAAATTGCATTAGAGATGCTGAGCAAAGTCGGTATTTCCGATCAGGCCAAGCGTTTCGATCAATATCCGCATGAATTTTCAGGAGGTATGCGTCAGCGGGCGATGATCTCCATGGCGCTGTCCTGTAACCCCGAAATTCTGATTGCCGATGAGCCCACAACGGCGCTCGATGTGACCATTCAGGCTCAAGTACTGGAACTCATGAAAAGCCTGCAGGCGGAGTTTGGCATGGCCATTCTGCTGGTGACCCATGATCTGGGTATTATCGCCGAGATGTGTGATGAGGTTGCGGTGATGTACCTCGGAAGAATTGTTGAGCAGGCACCGATGAGGGAAATCTTCAACAATCCGAAGCATCCCTACACGAAAGGGTTGCTTAAATCGATGCCCAGACTGGGAGGGAATAAAAGCAAACGGCTGGATTCCATCGAAGGTTCCGTTCCGATGCCAATCAACATGCCTCCGATGTGCGGATTCTATGATCGCTGCAAGGACAGGATTGAAGGTGTATGCAATCAACAAGCTGTACCGAAAACCGCGATCTCCGACCAGCATATGGTCAGATGTTTTCTGTACACGGACCAGAGAGAAGGAGAAGCACAATGACCAAACCCATTCTTGAAGTCCTCAACCTGAACAAAAGCTTTCAGGTCAAATCCAAAAAAGCCCTGTTCAAAAAGCCAAAACCCATTCATATTCTGAACGAAATTTCATTTGAACTCCTTGAAGGGGAAACCTTGAGTATCGTCGGAGAATCCGGCTGTGGAAAAACGACGCTTGGACGCTGTATCGTCAGAGGTGTGGATGCTTCTTCAGGCGATGTAGTCTATCATGCGGAAGATGGAAAAGAAGTGAATTACCTTAACTTGAAGGGGAAAGAGATCAAGGCATATCGCAAGGACATCCAGATGATCTTTCAGGACCCGTATTCCTCACTGAGCCCCCGAATGAGCGTATTCGATATTATCGCCGAACCGCTAATTGCGAACTTTAAGCTGAGCAGGGCTGAGGTGGAAGAGAAGGTGATGGAGATTGCCGAGAAAACAGGTCTGAATGTGAGTTACCTGAAACGATACCCACATGCATTTTCGGGAGGACAGCGGCAGCGGATAGCTATTGCGCGTGCGCTCATTACACAACCCAGACTGATTGTCTGTGATGAAGCGGTCTCTGCCCTGGATGTTTCGATTCAGGCTCAGATTATCAACCTGCTCAAGGATTTGCAGGAGCAATTCAAGATCACATATATCTTCATTTCGCATGATCTTTCCATCGTACAGAACATTTCTGACCGGGTAGCGGTGATGCATCTGGGCAGAATTGTGGAACTGGCGACAACGGAATCGCTGTTCTCGCATCCTCAGCATCCTTATACGGAAGCGCTAATGTCAGCCGTGCCCCAACCGAATCCGGATTTCAAAAAAGAACGAATTATACTGGAGGGGGAAGTACCGAATCCGGCCAATCCGCCAAGCGGTTGTCATTTTCATCCCCGATGTTCCTACAAGACGGATAAATGCATCCAGCAAGTTCCTGAACTCCGTGAAGTAGGATATAATCATTTTGCTGCCTGTCATTATGCCGAGCAGCTTCAGCTTCGCGGCGTTCCAATCGAGACTGAGGATGAGGTGCAATCCAGGACATCCTAACCATCGACATGAACCTGATGATACAATCAGTCATCTTTGAACTCGCGAGGACGAAATCGAACTAGTGTTGAGGAGAGGTTGTTCCTAATGGCAAAGATTGACGATGTAGCCCGTCTGGCGGGTGTATCGAAGGGAACGGTATCCAACGTATTCAGCCAGAAAAGGCCAACGAGCAAAAAGGTAACCGAGAAAGTGCTGCAAATCTCGAAGGAATTGAATTACGTGCCGAATCATATTGCAAGAAGCCTGGTCACCAAGAAAACAATGGCGATCGGGCTTACGATTCCGCACGGAAAATTCTTTTTCAGCGTGTTCCATAATCAGTTTATCAACGGCGTCATTCTGGAAGCTTCCAATTACGGATACCGGGTGCTTCTGGACATGATTGCTGCGGAAGAGGTAAAGACACCTTCACTGGCAAGTTATCCTATTGACGGAGCCATTGTGCTGGGACCTACGGAAGAGGATGACCGGATCAACCTGCTGTATCAGAATGAAATTCCGTTCGTCACAATTGGCAAAATCATTAACAAGGGACTCCAGGGCGTCTCTACGGTCAATAACGACAATAAGCAGGTTATCCGCGATATTTGCGATTATTTACTTGGACTTGGGCACCGGAACATCATGTTCCTGAACGCCGGGGAGCAGATGACCGTTTCCATTGAACGTACGGAAGAGTTCGTCCGGGTGCTGCAGGAGCATGGTGTTATGATCCAGCCCGGAATGATCCATTATAAACCGGGTATCCATTCAGACAAATATATTAAATACGGCTATGATGAGACACTTCATAGTGTGAAGAACCACACGGAGAGGCCTACGGCCATTATTGCAGACGATGACCGTACTGCATTTAGCGCTCTCAATGCCATCAACGACGCGGGTCTTCGTGTGCCGGAAGATATCTCTTTGTTTGTCATCTGCGGCGATCAGTCCATGATGCACCAGGTAAGGCCTTCTTTGACGGGAATGGATCTGCAACCATCCGAACTGGGTGTTCAGTCGGTAAGACTGCTCATGCATAAGCTGGGTATCTTGGAGGGATCGTACGAGAATAACAGGATCGTTCCAAGCAAAATAATAGAGAGAAACTCGTGTTCCTCGATCCAGAATTAACAAAGATGAGTTTCGGATGTAGTGAGGTTAAATATGATAACGTTTACATCCTGGATGGGCAATTCAGTGCCTTTTGAATATTATGTTCGAATTCTAATCAGTGCGGTTCTGGGGCTATTAATCGGATTCGATCGGACCCATAAGAACAAACCGGCTGGTGTAAAGACGTATACGTTCGTAACGGTTGCTTCTGCGCTGATTACAATCGTATCCATTGAGAGCGTTGAAGTGTACGGACAGCTGCATAACCGAACGATGATGGACCCGATGCGCCTGGCAGCTCAGATCGTCTCGGGCCTCGGCTTTCTCGGAGCAGGACTGATCATGAAGGCCGGATTCGAAGTGAAAGGTTTGACATCTGCAGCGATGATTCTATTTGCAGGTGGGGTAGGTATTGGTACGGGCGCCGGTTTCTATGGAATTGTGACCTTCTCGATGGCGGTGGCTTTCTTTTTCATCCGGGTTGGGGGTTGGATTGAGAAGTGGGAGCACAGGAAGCTGGTGGCAAAGGAAGAAAAGAAGGACTTGAGTGCCTAATGGTTGAGTAATTTTGCAAACGAATAAGCGTATTCGGTGGAAAGTTTGGAATACGCTTATTTATTCAAGTAGCGAAAAGTGCATAGTTGTCCCTATCCTTTTTAGAACACTAATTTATAAATGACATACCCAATTAGCAATAACATAATGAGGATTCCAGTGCCTTTCCATCCCAAACCGCCAACTAAATCGGATAAGCTTCCAAATTGAGCACGATTTATGCCATTACCAAACGTTCCCATGGGGTTTCCTTTTAATTCTTCTTGTCTCAAACGTTCTCTTTTTGCTTCGGGTGTTTCTTCTCGAAAATCCATTTAACCACCTCTGAGATTTGATTTTTTTCGGTGAAACGAATCTATATTCAAAAGAGCACAGGTGATCCGGAGTAAGTCAGGAACGCTTTGTGCTCTTTGCTGTATTTAAATGAAGTAGAACTTAGGCTTCGATGCTTAGATCGAAATCAGGTTCACACATATAGTCGATCGGGTAGAGATCATCTCTTGCCGAGATTAATGCACGGAGGTGAAGGTATACATTGTTGGGCTGCACCACAACACCACCGACAGAATAGGGAACAAGTTCTGCTACGACGAAAACATCCTCTGCAGGGTCACATCTGAAGATTAAATTATCCGGGTTGCACACTTCCTCCATATAACTGTAAGTCATGACATGGAAGGAACGTCCCTTCCAATTCGTCTTGATCACTTTATAGGACTGCGTCCGCACAAGATCAAGATAACGCTCCAGAGCAAAGGTATGCTCGAACTGGGTAATGTACCCCTTTTTATCCACATCAATCGTAAATTCCACATCATAGCTCTCTTGAAATTCCTCTTGGTACGTTCCCTTCATGATCTTCATCACATCAAAGGTTGAACCGAATCCGGGGTCTTCGATGTAAGGAATAGCAATGAGTTCAGGATCAACATGATGGATAATCTCGCTCTTGCTGGAAACGCCCGTATTAAACTTGGTAGGCTGAAGATCAATTGAACCAATCATGCTTCCGGGGAAACCAGGACTGCAACTTATTCGCATAGTCATCTCCTTCGTTGTTAGTCAATCATTAGACGAAAGAATGAGAGGGAAGTTGCACCAAAATAAGGAAATTAAGCTTAGCTGCGAAGTATCCTGCTCATCGTGGGCTTTTGAATTGGGTAAATAGAAATCTCTCCATTTCCAATCGTCTTGCTCTTTTGATACAGTATTTATAGTAAAACCCAGGGGGATATATTGTATATGGAACAATCACTTCAAGAACTGATGCGCAATGCGCGCGCGGAGGAGAATACCTTTTTGTACATGCTGCACGAGGAGGCGCGCTTCGACCAAATGTTATTCTGGAAGTATGTGAACAGTATTATGGAACTGACCCGTCTCACCGCAGACCAGCCGTTGGATCGGGAAATGGCAAGCGCAGTTAGCTTCACATATTCCAAAATCATGGAGCATCTGCAATGGCATCATTCGGATCGGGATGTGTACGAGATCCAACAGTTTCCCTATGAATATGCAAATTTCATCGTGGATCGTCTGGGCAGGGTGGTTGATGGTTTCTTTAAGGGCATCGTGCTGGAAGAAGAGAGATTTGACGAGGAGTTTTCTAACCCGACCTCTACAGGGGAAATGGCAGAAGAGCAACCAGTGATGTTGCAGCTGGGTTATTATAAACAAAATACGAATGTGCACGCGATCGGATTCCGTGAGGAAGATGGGACGTACCGAATTGTTTTGAACGAAGAAGAGGATCGGGAGCTTTTTGATTCCAGGCTGAGCCGCCGTGAGGTGGAGGGGACGTATCTCTTCATGGCTCCGGATGCCAGCAGCGCTCACCAATTGTTTCATGAATGGGTGATGGGAAACCACACTCCATATCGTTCTGCAATTAATCTGTCTTCTGAAGATGATGTATAGCCAGCTAAATAATTCGTTCATTTCTGAAAGGAGCCCATTCCATGAATGTGAGTAATAACGTGATTGAACAGCAGTCCCTAACTTTCGTAGGCATTAAAAGAACTTTCTCTTGTGTGGATGGCGAGAATTTGAGAGAGATTCCAAAGATGTGGCAGGAAGCTCTGGCAGACGGGATTGAAGATCGTTTAAATGAGTTTAATAACGGGGCCGTCTCCGGTTTGGTCGGTATTTGTGTAGATCAGAGAGAACTGCACAGCGATCAAATGGAATACTGGATCGCAACTTCACACTCTGGGGGAGTACCTGAGGGTTTGTTTTCAATAGAGATTCCTGCGTCCCATTGGATGGTGTTTGAAGCCGATGAGCTGGCGCCAGAAGCGATACAGCAGTTGTGGCAGTATATTATGAACGAATGGTTCGCAGCCACCCCTTACAAGCACGCGGGGATTCCGGAACTTGAGGTATATAGAGGTCAGGGGCTTCCTCCCCAAGTATGGATACCTGTTAAACCTTTTTCGTGATTTAACGGATAACAGGCTAGGTTATATCGTTATATAGGTACAGATAAACTAGTACCAGAGGGTTTACTCATCATGACTGCATCATCTTCGATTCATTAGGAGGCTTAATATGTTATCCAATAAAGTGATTGATTATTGTCAAAATCAGGGCTGGTGGCATGAAGATGTGCCAGCAGAGTACGAAGATGCTTTACGTAAACTGGGTATTGATCTTGATTCTGATTTTGCACATTTTTATTTGCATGCAGATGATGGTCCCACCTTTTACAGCAGGCATCAAGAGATCTATCAGATCTGCTGGGTTATGGAAAACACCGTATATTTGGAGGACATGACAGTGGCTCAACTCACGTTGGGATTGCCAGAATCCTACATACCGCTGGACAGCTTTGAGGGCGAGGGTGGATTCTTTTACAACCGCCAAACGGGTGAAGTGGCTCTGGTCGAACTTGGTGAGTCGATCGAGCGTTTCCTGAGCGGCGAAAGTACACCGCAGTGGGCGAGTTTCAGTAAGTTTCTGGAGTGGTATTTCGAACTGGAGGAGGGGGGTACGGAATGAAGGAACTGACGCCGGAGCATCCTGAACTGGAGAGAGAAATTATTGGAACGGTAGAAGCAGGCAATGTTCTCAATGAAACGCAGCAGCATGAGCAAGCCCTGATCTATTATGATCAGGCTTGGGGGATGCTGCCCGAGCCGAAGACGGACTGGGAGATTGCGAGCTGGATTGCTTCCTGTCATGTGAATGCACATATGGACCTGGAGCAGTTCACACTGGCGAAGCCGTGGGCTGAAATAGCATTGCAAACGCGAGGTTCGGATATTAATACCGGTCCTGTAATTGATCTTGGCATCGTCTGCATGCGACTTGAGCAGCATGATGAGGCTTTTGCTTATTTGGAGCAGGCGTATGTATATGGCAAGGAAAGAGCGTTTCAAGGCAGCCCGCGGGACGTTTTACAATATTATAAGGAACAAAAGGCGAAGCGTGAACGAAACTGATTCTATAGGATTACAAAAAAAGGGTACCCTGTCTTATGTTTAACTACTGTAGTGGTAAAGTATGATCCTTCACCGAGTTAATCTTTCGATCCGTAAGGGAAAAATTCATCTACGAGATCCTGCGGTGATATCGACACAAAGACGTGATCCAGGTCGGTTTTGCTGGCGAAATCCATGATGTCTCCCGTGTAATACCGCGGATCGATCAAGTAAATCTCGGACACGACAGTCGACAGGAAGGAGATCATCGGCACTGCGAGAGAATCCTTGATGAACAGCACTTTGAGTCCGTTCGGTTTGTCCTTGTTCACCACATGAACGATCCCCTGATTCCCGTACAGGTACGTAAAGTACTTGTCAGCGGTCAGATCATAGGTGGCTCCTTGCACATTCAGCGGATGGGTCGTGAGCAGAGCATCCTCGAAGCGGCCGTTCAGTGTGGCTTCCGTCTCGCCGGTCTTGAAGTAGAAGGAATAGTCCGTTTTGAACTTCGGATAGATTAGGTCAAAGTCATCGTCACCAGCGAAATATTTCCCGGCTTTTCGACCCTGTGATCCAATAAAAATATCCTGATACGGAACCACATTATAGTTATTTAAGTCCGTGAAATAATGATCCGGGTCCAGCGGTTTGTCGTACATGCCGTCCAGATGATTCACGAGCTGGCCGAAGGCCCAGAACGCGGTCTTGATTTTCCAGTGGTGATCCGTGGTGAAAAAGAGATCCTTCGCCGGAATACCGCTTTCCAACAAACCTTCCCGTAGATCGACGGTATCAATGCCATCCTGCTTGAGATTGGCCAAAAAGCCATCGGCTGTTTCGTTGTTATAATTGTACGGAATGCCTTCCGGGAACTGCGTATATCCCCGTACGTATTTGTCTGGTGTCATCACATAGGTCAGCTTCGTTTTGGAGTCCAAATGTGCTCCCAGCGCAGCAATCCGATCTGATAGATCTTTTGTATACGTCGGCCCTGTAGCAAAGTAGGTATAGTGCAGCTTGCCCTCCATGTCTTTCACGACCTCGAAGTTGTCCTCCTCGTTCTTCCACATGAGTGACTGCATATATCCGTAGGCTTCCACGAAGCCGAATTTGTCGAAGACATGTTCATTAATGTCGTCATCCAGTTCGTGAATCAGTTCTTTGGCTTCGGAATAATGGTAGTCCGCTGAGGCCAGCGTCTTTTGGATCGGCCCGAAGGACTGGATGATATTCAGGACAGAGAATGTCACGAGCACGAGAATGAAGAGGAAAGCCGTGATTCTCTTTTTGGCAAAAAAGTTGTGCATGCTTGTGCCTTCTCTCAGAATTAGAAATTGAAATAAATAAACGGATTGTATGTACTTTTGACCAGATACGATACACAGACCAGGAATAAAACGATGATAGTGATTGGATACACCAGTTCCAGTGGCTTGCTGAAACGTGCGCCGTCGACCATCAGTTTGTTCATTCGCGTGGCAATAGGCATGCAGAACAGAATACCGAGGATGAAGAAGAGTGCGTACTCCTTCAGGAACATCCATGTCGTATCGCTCCAGAATCCATTGCCGTACAGTCCAAACATGTTGCCCAGATAGTTACCAGCTTGCAGCAGATCCGGTGAACGGAAGATAACCCACCCGATGACCACAATAAACATGGCATAGAGATGCCGCAGCGGGTTGAAGCGTGTACCTTTATCAAAGTTAGAGATTTTCTCCAGCGCAATGAATGCGAAATTAATTAATCCCCAGACTACAAATGTCCACTCCGCACCATGCCACACGCCAGTCAATCCCCAGATGATGAGCAGATTGCAAATCATTTTATCCTTGTTGGTGACACGTGATCCCCCGAGCGGGAAATAGACATATTCCTTGAACCAGGTGCCCAGCGAGATATGCCAGCGGCGCCAGAATTCAGTGATGGATCGGGAGATATACGGATATCTGAAGTTCTCTTCAAATTTGAAACCGAACATGAGGGCCAGACCAATCGCCATATCGGAGTATCCTGAGAAATCAAAATAGATCTGCAACGTATAAGCGATGGCTCCAAGCCATGCCAGACTTGCCGGAATATCCGAGGTGCCACCCATGCTAAAAATGTGATCCGCGACAATCGCCATGCTGTTGGATAACAGCACCTTTTTACCCAGACCCACAATGAAGCGGCAGCAGCCCAGTGCGAACTTGTCCCAACTCTCCTTTCGGTTGACGATCTGATCCGCAATTATGTTATAGCGCAGAATCGGTCCGGCAACGAGCTGAGGGAAGAAGGAGATATATAGCGCGACATAAAAGAGATTTTTCTGCACCGCACCATGTCCACGATACACGTCGATCACGTATGAAATTCCGTGGAAGGTGAAGAACGAGATACCCAGTGGTAACGCAATATTCGGAATATTTAAGCCAAACCCGGTATTTTCATTCACAATACGCAGTGCAAAAGCCATGTATTTAAAGACGAACAGCATACCCAGATTGACGATCAGCATCAATGTAATGATGGTATATGCGGCATTCCGTCGTTCTCTGAACTTGTCCACGAGCAGGGCGAAGATATAGTTGAAACAGATGGAAGCCAGCATGATGAGGACAAACCATGGTTCACCCCAAGCATAGAAGAATAGACTGGCAACAAGCAGCAGCATGTTTTTGGCCGTAACCGAGAATCTCAGTATGTAATACAGTCCCAGCACAAGCGGCAGGAAATAAAATAGAAAGATTACACTGGAAAAGAGCACTGCCTTTCCTCCTTGAGGATCATATAAGGGAGCATATTGTAACTACTGAATTCAACACGCTCAAATAAAGCAGACCCCCGCATCTCAGGATGCAAGTTGGTCTGCAAGAGTTGTTTACATACTGAAGGGACGCCTAGCCCGTCGATCTTCCCGGGAGCGTCGTTTTTTGGTACCAGGTCTAGTACGTTGTCTTCTCCACACCCAGTAGAGTATGAGTCCATGGATTCCGGCAGCTGTTAACAAGATGCGAATAAACCATCCCACCGAGGTTTTCATCAGTGGGTCCGCAGGGCTGAGCACCTTGGTAACTTCAGATGGGTCAGGAATAGAACGCGGCGTCCCGTCGTTTTCCTGAACATTCATAGCCGAGGAGCGATCCAGCATAACGGTGGTTGTCAGATTCCATTTGCCATTTACAATCGCACGTATGGTCGCTCGCTCCGCTTCGACATCGGTATGCAGCGTCAGCAGTCCATCCGGTGTAATGGATACTCCCTGCACGGGGCTGTCGAGCTGGTATTTTACATCGGGCGTTTCTTCTGAGGAGGATTGAACATTGTATTGGACAACGGATTCCCCAGCTACAGGCTTCACTACACGCTCGTCACCAGTCAATTGCAAGGTGGTCAGATCGTTTTCCACCATCGCTTGTTTCCTGGATATAGGCTTGATATTGCCGATGCGGAAGCTCAGCTTGGCGTTTTCGGGAGTTGTAGTTGTAATGCCCCAGCCAATGACTTTGCTCAAGTTCACTTGACCTGCCGTGTTTGCTTTGTTCTGGACCATTAGGCTGGAAAAGGGGATACGGATCTGTCCGACAAATCCCGGTTCCAACTCAATCAGGCCCGATACCGGGTGAACCAGTTCAGCCTGCCCGGTTGATTTCTCGACTACAATGACGTTTCGATCATCAGATACAGTAAGGGAGAGTTTATCCGATCGGGTCAGTACGATATTAAGAGGCAGCTTTCGGTCCGATTCATTGCGGATGGAGAGGGTCAAGGCCCCATAGCCTGACCAGTCTCGATTCTGCAGCTCATAGACGTAGGCCGAATAGTATCCTTTTTTGAGTCCCTGTGTGGAGGTCTTAATCTGAATACTGCCTTTGTTATCAACACTTGCGTCTACCTTGGCTCCGTTGTTCCATTCATGGAGTGTAGTCCCGCTCACCTTGAGCTGCTCTGCCTGAACAGCCTGAATGGGATACACGTTCCATAACACAACAAGACTGGCGACAAGCGTCAGTTGTTTCCACTTCTTGATCATTTTTCACTTGCCTCCGCTCTATAGATAAGCCATCTCGTTCAGTTCGTCTGGAGAGATGTTGTTCTTGCCCTGGGATGCAGGGCCTGTTTTATTCTGCTGGATACGTTCCTTACTCCACTGTTTCAGCAGAGCTTCCAAGGTTGGTATCTGATGCTTGCAAGCAATATCACGAATATTGGTCACACGGTAAAGATCCCCTCGTTTGTCACGTAGGGATTGCACCCACACGCATTCGAGTGAGATATCTTCGCCAAGCGGAAGTTGGATTTCATTGGCCAAATCATGAGTTTCAATCTCCACCAGAACGAATTCATAGTTGAAATCCAGCAATGTCACGGTTCCATGATCCGGCGTTTGTAATTTGCGATTTAGCGCAATTCTTGCCAGCTTCCGGTTAGACATAAAATCACTCTGACCCCGGCGTACAAAATTCAGGCGAATGTCTTCAAATGTACTGATATCTTTGTCCAGCTTCTGAGGCAGTGTAGGCTCGTGATCATAGATAATATGCAGCAGTTGGCGTTGCTCTTCTTCCGTGATCTCCTTGACGGTAAAAGCATATTTCCAGCGATTTCCGATCGAAGCGACATGCGCCACCTTGCCTGTAAACTCGCTTGAATATCGATCATTCACCAGTTTGATGCCAATCTCGATATCACTTGGAATGTACTTCGGTGTATCCAGCATGACGGAAATGCCGCCTTCCGAGAGATCATGAGTAATGCAGGAGATGGTCTCGCCTTCCGTTGTGAGCGTGCAATCCACGGCAGCCATTGAGCGCTCGTGGTTGCGGAATACTTTACGTCCAGTCAGGAAGAAGATCGACATCATGATGTTGTAGAAATTAATCAATAACCAGTACAGGACAACGAGGAAACCAATCGTTCCCTGACTGAATGTCCAATGAATGCAATTCACGATTCCGATTATGGACAGCACCGCCAGAATCAGATGAGGAATCATCTGTTTAATCTGATAGTTCCGATCATCATTTTGCGCACCGTCTTTGCGGGTAACGACGAATTTGTTCATCGTGATGCCCAGTGTCTCCAGAATGACGGCTGGCAGAAGGGATGGGAACAAAATGGTCTCGTATACATTGGTCCATTTGGTGGTCCGAATATTGCCAGATAGCATTCGCAGACAGGTGTTAGTCAACAGATACATCGGCAACCAGAACACGAGAATCTCCAGAATGGTACATTTCACTACCAGAACGCCGAACACGGCAAACAATATAGGTGACATGATGTACAGCAATCGTTTTAACCCGGAGTACCAGTAGGTAATAGAAGAGATGTAGTTCAGTTTTTGGGCAAAGGTAAGTCCTTTTTTGAAAAGAAGGTTCATCTTTTTTCCTGTTTGGATACAACCGCGCGCCCAGCGCTGACGCTGTTTGATCAGACTTTTCAGATCACCGGGAGCAAGCCCAGAGGCCAGTACTTTGTTGGTGGCGAAGCAGCGATACCCTTTGCTCTGCATTTCAATACCGGTAGCAAAATCCTCTGTAATGGAGCCGGTGTAGAAACCACCGACGTCTTCGAGTGCCTGTCTGGAGAGTACAGTATTGGTTCCCCCATAGATGACGGAGTTGGACTTGTTGCGTCCCACTTGCACGTCCCGATAGAAATAATCCTGTTCATTCGGTATCCGGTTCTCGGAGTACAGATTGTACTGGAACTGATCGGGATTATAGAAACTTTGTGGTGTCTGCACGAAACCAATTTTTTCTCCGGTCAGAAAATAGGGAACGCACGACGTCAGAAAATCATGCTTCGGAATCATGTCGGCATCAAAGGTGACGATTAGCGGGGAGGACGTATGCTTCATGGCATTGTTCAGGTTACCCGCCTTGGCGTGTACATGCTCCGTTCGCGTAAGGTAGTTAATGCCCAGGTGCGCAGCCAGTTCCCGCATCTCGGGACGGTTAGAGTCATCACACAGATGGATATGTACTTTGGAGCGATCAGGATAATCCATGTTCAGACAGCCATTAATCGTTTTGAACAGAAGCGAAGTGGGTTCATTATAAGTTGCGATAAATACATCGACATCCGGATATAAGGCTTCGTCAACAACGGGAAGTTTGGGATATTCCAGCCGGGTCATATTATAAAAATGGACCGCCAGTTCGAACATGCCAATGAGTTCGACAATGAGGAGGGCAAGACCTGCGGTCACGGCGAGAGGGCCATGTCCAAATGGAATGGTGAAGAATGTACGCCAAATGACGTAAATACAAGACATAATCACAGTAGCCGTGACAAGTATCTTGTTGCGTGTACTTAAGTAGTTCAAGAGAATACCTCTTCCTGATTTTTCTGAGTAGTGCCGCCTATCGGAATAAAAAGAATGTGATCATTGTACTAAACGATTCTGAACAAATTCTGAAAAAAGAGATAGGACCTCGATAAATATAGAGCCAACGGTTCAATTTTTCGATGGGTAATTTTGTCGTATCACAATAATTATTGTAGTTATTTGTCGAAATTTGCGCAATATGTTTATTTATTATTTTCGCAAAGATGAAAACGGAGCTTCAATGTGATCTGAAAACACAAAAATGACGAGCCCAAGGATCAACGCCATTAAGTTAAGTTACACTTAATGATATTGCCCCAAGGACTCGTCATTTCTGTTTCAGTCTTTTGCCATTGTGATCTGCAAAAGGCATATATTCAATTCAAACTTAGTCAGAGATGTTACGCGTATAATACTCAATAATATCCTTGCGACGGATAATACCGAGGAAGACACGGTCCACATCCACCACAGGCACAAAGTTTTGGTCTGCTGCCAGCGTCAGCATATCCTCCATCTCGGCCTTAATAAAGACACATTCATTATATACACGGTTGTCGATCTCGTGCACCTGGACTTGATCCATCGTCTCAAATGTCAGTCCGGGGGTGCTCCGCATTTTCCATAACAAATCGCCTTCGGACAGGGTGGCAACATATTTTCCATCCTGGTCAATCACGGGAATGGCGGTATAATGCTGCAATTCAAGCTGCTCGATCGCATCTTTCATGGAAGCGGAAGACTTGATATAGGCCACTTCGGCTTTGGGGAGTAAAAAATAGCTGATTTCCATCATCGGGCTCCTTTACTGTAATTTCACTCTCCTTATTTAAACATATTATGTGAGCTTTCGGCTATTTTTAATGATAAATTCGTCAGATTTGTTCCATTGTTTAATTGGGGCTGGAAATCTATAGTGTATATTAGAGGTGATATGATCATGAAATCGAAACGTAAAATTATTTATGGACTGCTTCCCATCTTATTTGCTGGTGGAATCGGAATGTACTTATACATGCAGAATAGCAAAACAGAGGAAGTGAAACCCGAGGCAACCGTTGATCAATACATAGAGCATTTGCAAAAGAAAGAATTCGATCAACTGTACACCTTGATGACGCCTGCTTCATTGAATGAGTCTGGTATGAACCGTGAGCAATTTGTAGAAAAATACAACGCGATTTATTCAGGCATGGAGGTTTCCTCAATTAAGGCAGAGTGGAAACCGAAAGTAACCGAAGTGACAACAGACAGCAACTCACAGCAAGGCAAGGATAACGGTGATAAAGGGAACAAGAATGGGACTAATAGTGGAAATAAAAATCAAAACCCGGATGTCTATGAAGTGGACTACAGTCTGCAATTAACGACCTTCCTTGGGGAGTTGAATGAGGCACATACACTGAAACTGGTGCGTGAAGAGCTTGAGGACGGAGGGAAAGTCTGGCGGATTAACTGGAAGCCATCCATGATTCTGACCGACATGGTCAAGGGGAGCAAAGTTCGGGTGAGGACGCTTTTCCCGGAACGTGGAGACATTGTTGATCGTGAAGGGCTACCCCTAGCAACAAAGGGAAATATATATGAATGGGGCATCATACCTGACAAGCTGGGAGAAAATCCGGAGAAGATGATCGTCCGAATTGCGGAGCATTACAAAGTAACAGCAGATATGATTAACACCGCACTTGCACAGAAATGGGTGAAGCCGGAATATTTTGTTCCGATTGCTTCAACAGAGGACTCCAGGGTCCCTGTAGCACTGGCTGGTGTGCAAGTTCAATCCAAAGAAATACGATATTATCCGCTTGGCGAGGCTGCTGCTCATCTGATCGGCTACGTTCGTAAGGCCACCAAAGAAGATCTGGAGAAAGATACGGAAGGCTACTATCGTGCGGAAGATTGGATTGGAAAAGCTGGACTGGAGCAATCACTGGAGAAACAGCTTCGCGGCGAACGAGGTGGCCTGATCGAGATCACCGATGAATCTGGAAACACTCGCTCAGAGCTTATCCGCAAGGATGCAGTGGATGGACAGAATATTCAACTTTCAATCAGCTCCGAGCAACAACGTAAGTTGTATAAGACACTCTCGAGTGGTGGTGACGCCGGAGCGATGGTGATGATGAATCCAACGGATGGTAATCTGCTGGCACTGGTTAGTGCGCCTTCCTATAATCCGAACAAGATGGTTACGGGACTGACTCAGGCAGAGTGGGATGCATATTCAGCAGATGAGAAGCTTCCTTTTATCAATAGGTTTACGAATCGCTATGCACCAGGTTCAACCTTCAAAGCCATTACGGCAGCGGCAGGTCTGATGGAGAAGGTTACCACAGCGGACAAATCGCATGATATCTCTGGTTTGCAATGGCGCAAGGATGAGAGCTGGGGCGGTTACTATGTGAAGCGTGTGAAAAGTGTATCCCCGGTGAACATGGTTGATGCGCTGGTCTACTCGGACAATATTTATTTTGCGAAGGAAGCTGTTGAGATGGGCAGTGCCAAGTTTATAGATGGTATCCAGAAGTTCGGTTTTGGAGATAACTTTGGACTAGATGAACTGTATTTGAAACCAAGTCAGTATGCGAACGAGGCTCATCTTGATCTGTCATCCGAGGTGCTGCTCGCTGACACATCCTATGGACAGGGAGAAATGTTGATGTCGCCGATCCATCTGGCGTCGTCCTTCACCCCCTTTATTAATGAAGGGAAAATGGTGAAGCCTGTACTGATAGAGGAAAAGGAAACCGCCCAACCGGAAGTTGTGATTACGCCTGAAGTCGCAAATACGGTGAAGGATGCCTTGGGGCAGGTTGTGACTCGATCGGGAGGAACGGCCCATTCCTTGAACTCACTTCCTGAAGGACTGGCGGCCAAGACAGGGACTGCCGAGCTGAAGGCAAAGAAGGGAGAAAAAGGGCAGGAGAACGGTTTTGTCGTGGTGTTTGATACGGAATCACCATCTTTCCTTATAGCCGCGGTCATTGAACAAGTGAACGGACGAGGTGGCAGTCATCATGTTTTGGATAAATTAAAGCCTTTCCTGGAGAAAAAGGGAGTCACGCAGTAATTTGATACGCTATACGATGATCTAAAATAGTATTTGAAGAGCCCATCCTCCATTCATGTTACCAAAATGGTTGATGGGCTCTTATTTTTGCCTTTAGGTTATAGATTTATTTCCGGGCAGTCAGCATAAAACGTGCCGAGTCACGTTTGTATCGTTCCATTAATGTGCCCGGTTGAACATCTGAGGTTTGCCCACGGCCAAAGGCCGCTGAGACGTTACATTTATCATTTTCACTGACTTGCTGGGTAAGGAATATACCCCCATCTCCCAATACTCTGAATACTTCTGTAGCGCAGAAGTCGGAGTGTCTGGAGGATACCACATTAAAGAATTGATCTTGAAATGTCAGTTTCTCTGCATTCATATGCATAAAACGTACATTTGAATCTGAACCTGTATTCACCAGATTACGCCTGGCAGTTTCAATCATGCCATGGGAAAGGTCGATTCCAACCAATAACAGTGCGGCATGCGCAACGGAAAGAGCAGCTTCTCCACCACCTGTGCCAATATCAAGCAATAGATCAGACGGTTCGGTGCAGCGTGTTTCCTCCAATGTGAGTTCTTGATTCTAGTCAGATGTTATGCAGAATCGTTACGAATAGATGCCGAACAGGCTCAAAAGGGCAGACGTATCCCATGATAGCTGGTACGCGTTTTGATCCAGCCCGACGACTAATTACTTCGACGATTCGGAAGCAACATCAGTTTCACCTCACAGTTTGGAATATCGTTATTATAAAGAATTGACAGCGTTTACGCGAGATGTTATTTTGAGGTGAAATCCATTCTATTAAATTGAGGTGATCGATGGTGGCTGTTCGCGCTAAGCAGATTTTTGTTAATTTGCCCGTTAAGGATTTGAAGAGGTCCGTTGATTTTTTTACCAAAGTAGGGTTTGAGTTCAATGTAAATTTTACAGACGAGTCTGCGACTTGCATGATCATTGGAGACAACATCTATGCGATGCTGCTGGTGGAGGATCGTTTTCAATCTTTTATTTCGAAAAAAATATCCAATGCGGCGGAGACGGCGGAAGTCATCGTAGCCTTGTCGGTGGAGAGTCGTGAACAGGTCGATCTGATTGTACAAGCTGCCCTGGATGCCGGAGGCAAGCCGTATAATGATCCCCAAGATCATGGGTTTATGTATGGGTGGAGTTTTCAGGACCCGGATGATCATCTGTGGGAAGTTTCCTATATGGATCTAAGTAGCTTTCCTACGCAAGAATAGAATACGTTTGTCAGTGCCTTCCTATGAACAGGGAGGCACTTTTTGCGTTCATTTATCCGAATCATACATATTCACACATCCATTTCGATTTGGAGGAATAGGCACTGGATTTATCCTGATAACATATGGTGTAATTTACCTTTTTACTATATGATAAGTGTCGATTCATTTAAAAATAGCATAGTATACATACGTTCTTTTTGATGGAGGGATCAGGGTGTATTGTCACGTATGTGGGACCAAAAGCAGTCCAGGGGACAGCACATGTAGAAAGTGTAGAACGAAATTAAAAGATTCAAGCTCTACAGATGAGCAGATTTGGGCAGAAACAGCAGTTGGTCTGGAAAGTGGAACGGGAAAAGCATTAGATCAGTTATCCAGACAGCATTAGTCTGCACCGAAGCAGAGCAACACTGCACAAGGTCGTGCATTTAGCTGGATTATTCCACTGCTACTGGCAGCGGTAATGGGGTCTTTGTTGACTTACTATTACAAGCAGGAAATGGGTATAAATGCAGAGGTAAAATCACTGCATCAACAGGCGGAGCAGGCGGCTTTGGATGGAAAATATCAAGAGGCGCTTCAACTTTTGGACTCGGCTCTTGCGAAGCGGCCAAACGTTGATGGATTTTTGCAGGATCGCCAAATTACAGCCAAAGCCTTCAATCTGATGAATCAGTTGAACGAAGCTGCGACAAGTTTGAAAACTGGGAAACTTGCTGCCGGTGACAAGACACTTCAGGCTGTAGCGAAAGTGTTGAAAGAGCGAGAAGAACCGGTTTTTGCTAAGGTGCGCACGACTTTAAACAACAATAAGGTGACACTGGCTGTCCTGAAGGTAAAGCAGGAAATCGATAGTTTGACAACCGTACAGGCACTTGCTGAGAAATTGGACACAGTATCGAAATTGAAAGGCAAGGAAGCAGAAGCGGTTCAGAAACAAATTATCGACAAGCTGGCTGGCCTTAGCTATAAGCAAGCTGAACAGCAAGTGAAGAAAAAGGATTTCACAGCTGCTTTACAAACTGTGGATCAGGGATTGTCCTATGCGCCGGAAAATGAAAAACTGACTGCTTACCGTGAGAGGGTGCTCAGTGAAAGAAAGGCGTTTGAAAAAGCGGAAGCGGAACGTATCCAACTGGCGGAGCAACAGGCTGCGGAGGAAGATCTGAAGAATCGAACGGCGGCAGTAAGCATAGTGAACGTTGAAGCAGCACTCGATATATATGGTGACCTTTATATTAGCGGTTCAATGGTAAACAATGCGACCCGGCCGATCTCTTCCATCACTGTCTTGGTTGACATTTATGGTACAGACGGTAGCTATCTGGGCCAGACTTATGTAGATGTGTATCCAAGCTGGTTGGAAGTGGGGGAAGAAGGTTTCTTTGAAACCTATTATTATGGTGTTTATCAGGAAGCAGAAGTCTCTGTTGTGAATGCAACGTGGTATCTGGAATAGGGGGACAGGTTGGAATGGCCAAACGAACATGGAGTATGATCATATCCAGTGCCATGATTATTGGTGCTGGAACAGGAGGCGTGTTCTGGATACATCAGCATTCAGCAGATCAGTTGCAGGATGGGCCCAGACTGGCTGTTGTCGCTGCGAAGGAAACGCAAAGCGCGGTAGTGACGACTGCTTCCAAGGAGCCTGAGAAGAAGACGCGCAAACAGATCATTGAAGAGAGCCAGAAGAAAGTGGTTACGATCGAGAGCAGCAGTGGATTGGGCTCTGGCTTTCTTTACAATGACCAAGGGGACATCGTAACCAATGCACATGTGGTGGAAGGCTCAAAAGAAGTGACCGTCCGTACCCTCAATCATGAGGAATATAAAGGAACAGTCATTGGTATAGGGGAAGAGACAGACGTGGCAGTTGTCAGGGTGCCGGATCTGAAAAAGGTCAAACCACTATCCATTGCCAAATCCAAAGCCGAGACTGGAGACGAGATCCTGGCGCTGGGCAGTCCGCTCGGGCTGGAGAATACCGTAACTACGGGAATTATTAGTGGTGTAGGACGTAGCTTTGAAATAGCACCTTATATTTATAGCAATCTTTATCAGATATCAGCTCCTATAACTCATGGTAACAGTGGTGGACCACTGATTAGTGCGGAGACTGGCGAAGTACTCGGCATCAATTCAGCTGTGGTGGAGCAGGAGGGTGGAATTGGATTCAGCATCCCTATGACCAGTGTGCTCAAGCAGGTGCAGGCGTGGTCCCAAAATCCTTCAGTTGGAGCAACGGTTAAGACGGCAGGGGATACGCATTCGGGATCAACCTCAGCATCATTGGAAGCAGAAGGGCTGGTGACGGACTTTTATATGAGCCTGAATCTGAGCGATTATGTCACGGCTTATGCATTGCTCGGCAGCGATTGGCAGAGTGGGACGACATATGCCAAGTTTCGCGAAGGGTATATAAATACGAGCTATGTAACTATCGGTGATATTTCCTCTACAACCAACGGAAATAAAGAGATGGAAGTGACGGCGGTCATTACAGCGGATGAGCGTAGAGATGGCGAGTATGTAACAACGAAATACAAAGTTACGTATCAGGTAGGATATGAGAATGGCCAGCTGAAAATATTGCATGGCCAGGGCAAGAAGATGAAATAAAGCGCAGGGAGAGGGAGCTGGCAAATCTGCTAACTCCCCTTTTTGATTGCTTATGTTCGATTCATCTGTTAAAATACAGAACGAACGTTCAGTATGCAAGAGGTGGAGTGAAATGTATGAGTTTGAATAAAAAGCAACTACAAACCGAGCAGACCAAGAAGAAACTTGCGGATGCCTCAAGAGCCCTTTTTGTGCAAAAAGGCTATAAAGCAACGTCCATTGAAGATATTGTGGCTGCGACGGGCAGCAGCAAAGGCAATATATATTACCATTTTAAAAGTAAGGAAGGTCTCTTTCTGTATCTGATTGATGAGTGGGATCGGGAGTGGGAAGAGAATTGGGCAGCCAAGGAACATCTGTATCATACTTCTACGGAGAAGATTTACGGCTTGACGGAACAATTAGTCCTTGATGACATGAATCACCCACTGACCAAGGCGGCAGATGAGTTTTTCACCGGTGAAAAGAAAGAAAATGATATTGAAGAACGAATAGCTTTGATGTTTGAGCGGCATATTCAATTTAACAAACAATTGGTGGAACAGGGGATAGAGAGCGGAGAGTTTAAGGCAGACAACGCAGATAATCTTGCCCTCATTCTGGAAAGCACCATTATTGGTCTCAGTCAGCTGTCGCGCGGCATGGAGCCAGATCAGGCTCTTGCCTTATACCGCCAAGCCGCTAGCGTATTCTTGTATGGAATTGCAAAAGATAAAGATTAAGGCAACATTTTGACAACTACGGAGGATGGAATCATGGCATTACTTACACGGAACAGGGGCGCATTGCTGCTGTTAATGTTTAATATTTTTCTCGTTTTTACAGGTATAGGTCTTGTGGTACCTATTATGCCTGCGTATATGGATCTACTACAAATCACCGGATTCACGGTTGGTTTGTTGGTAGCAGCATTCTCCTTCACGCAGTTTCTGTTTTCTCCAGTTGCGGGCCGTTGGTCTGACATCTTGGGGCGTAAAAAAATTATCGTTGGCGGCATGTTAATCTTTGCTGTATCAGAGTTTATGTTTGGTGCTGTGAATGCACCATCGCTGCTCTTCGCAGCCCGGATGCTTGGAGGGATCGGTGCAGCGATGATCTTCCCAGCAGTAATGGCCTATACCGCAGATATTACGACAGAAGAAGAACGCGGTAAAGGCATGGGATTAATCAATGCGGCAATTACTACAGGTTTTATCATTGGTCCGGGCATCGGTGGATATATCGCTGACTTTGGTATTCGGATTCCTTTCTATGCGGCAGGTATTGCGGGTTTGCTGGCATCCATCATTACGTTGATTATTTTGCCGGAATCGACCAGAATTACCGGAGAGCAAACCGAGCAAACCAAACCTGTTGCGGGTGCACCGAAGGTCAAAGGCACGGGCATGGTTACCCAGTTGCTGCATTCGTACCGGGAGCCCTATTTTTTCAGTTTGATTATCGTATTTGTTATGGCGTTTGGCCTGGCTAACTATGAGACAGTCTTTTCTCTGTTCGTGGATCACAAATTTGGCTTCACCACCAAGGATATTGCATTCATTATAACGTTTGGTTCCATTGCGGGAGCCGTGGTGCAGGTCTCACTGATTGGCTGGCTGTTAAACCGATTTGGTGAGAAAAAAGTCATTTCGATCTGCTTGCTCTTCGTAGCGGTATTTGTACTGTTGACCCTGTTTGTGAACACGTACTGGATGATTCTGGTCGTTACATTTATCGTTTTCCTAGGCATGGATATTTTGCGTCCGGCAATCAGTACACAGATGTCGAAACTGGCACAAGAACAGCAGGGCTTTGTGGCTGGATTGAACTCGGCCTATACAAGTTTGGGGAATATCGCAGGTCCGATCGTAGCTGGGGCGCTATTCGATGTGAATATTAACTACCCTTACGTTTCGGCAGCTGCCGTTCTGGCGATCTGTTTCCTGTTATCTCTGAGAGTACTAAGAGGTGGTGTAAAGTCGACAACAGGCAATACCAAGGCTGAAATGTAATTCTGATTTGAATAACAGTGCGTGAGTATCAACACAAAAAACAGTCGTTTACACATGATTCATGTGTAAACGACTGTTTTTTTATTTTATGATGTTAACGGATTTCTCCATTGGTTTCAATCAGTTTTTGATACCAGTGGAAGCTCTGTTTACGAATGCGTCTTAATTCCTTGATATCGAATTCTTCCCGATCCACGTAGATGAATCCATAACGTTTGCTTGATCCTTGATGTGTGCTGACCAGATCAATCGCAGACCAAGGGCAGAAGCCGAATACATCTACACCGTCAGTAATAGCCAGTTGAATCTGTTCGATATGTTTATTGAAAAACTCAATGCGGTACGGGTCGTTGACCACGTCGCCTTCCTCCAGCTTATCAAATGCACCCAGACCATTCTCGGTAACGATCAATGGCAGATGATAACGGGAATAGATCTGGCGCAGAGTTGAACGGAATCCAACGGGATCAATTTCCCAACCAAATTGGGTCTTTTGCAAATTTGGATTTACAGATCCTCTGTAAGCTCCTGGCTCACCAACGATTTCATGCTGGTCTCCGGTATGAGAGAAGTCATTGCCATCATTCAGACTTTCACCAACGGTCTGTGATGTATAGTAGTTAAAAGCAATAAAATCAGGGTTTCCTTGAGCCAGGATGTCCATGTCTCCGTCTTCAATGATTGGAGTATATCCTTTTTCTTCGAGATAACTCCAGGCAATATGATTGTAGCGTCCATATACCGCCATATCGAGATAGAGCCAGTTGCGAATGGCAGCATAGTTATCAGCAGCGAGCGTATCTTCCGGTTTGGAGCTCGCGGGATAGATTACTCCGATATTGGGAACCGGGCCGATTTTGGCTTCAGGCAGCATCTCATGACACAGAACCATGGCTTTGGCTTGAGCGACCAGCATGTGATGATTTTGCTGATACAGCGTTTTTTGCGGATCAACAAGCGTTGTATCCAATGTACCCAGAGAGCCGGGATGCAGGATTAGCATATTTTGTTCGTTGATGGTCAGCCAATATTTGACCCGGTCACCATAGTTCTCATAAAGTGTTTTGGCATATTGTTCAAAGGCATCAATCGTTGCACGGTTGGACCAGCCCCCTTTTTCTTCAAGCGCATATGGAAGATCGAAGTGATACATGGTCACAATGGGCTCAATACCATATTTAATTAACTCATCAATGAGGGAATCGTAAAATGCGAGTCCCTTCGGATTTACTTCACCTGCTCCTTGCGGATAGATGCGAGTCCAGGCGATGGAGAAACGGTAGGCTTTGAAGCCCATTTCGGCCATTAGCGCTACATCTTCCTTGTACATATGATAGTGATCACTGGTTACTTTGAAGTCGGTTACGCCTTCCACATGGTTTCCCATGTCGATGACAGAAGGGCCTTTGCCATCTTCATTCCAGGCTCCTTCAATTTGATAGGCGGAGGTTGAACCTCCCCAGAAGAAATCTTTGGGAAATGGTTTGAGTTGAGTATGCTTCATTGTTAGTTCCTCCTAAATTGAATACATAGGTTATAAGTTGAGTTAGACAACCAAAGTTAACAGGACATCGTTTTTCTGTACATTCTTTTGAGTCGTTTCGAATACATCCACTTCCTGCTGTGTAAGAGTAACAATGACAGGAGTCACGGTCTCGTATCCGGCTTCCTTGATTTTATCGATTTCAAATTGGATCAACAGATCGCCTTGTCTAACGATGTCGCCTTCCTGAACAACGGGATTAAAATGTTTTCCCTTCAGCGCTACCGTGTTAATACCAATGTGAATCAAAATCTCGGTACCTGCGTTAGTCGTTAATCCAATGGCATGTCCAGTGGGGAATAGTGAAGTTACAACACCATCCACCGGAGCGACAACTTCGCCAATCTCAGGAACAATCGCCAAACCTTTACCCATAGCGCCTGTTGAGAAGGCTGGATCATTTATGGTGCTCAAGGCTACAGCTTTACCTGTAAGCGGGCTAAAGATTTGTTCCTTTTTAATTTCAGTTGTTTTGGTCTCAGGTACGACAGGAAGTTCTTCCGGTGTACTTTCAGTCGCTGTGTTGGAGACAGATTCATTTTTTTCGGAAGCTGTGTCTTTGGTTTTGCTTTCGTATCCGAACATCACGGTTAATACCGCCGCTACAGCAAAGGAGCAAGCAATTGCAATCACGTAGACAACTGTTGGTGTATAGACAGGAATGGCAAATATATTATGGAACACATAAGCAGTCATTTTAACTCCAAAGTGACCATTAATGGCGCCGCCGATCGCACCTGCAATGACAACGATAGGAATCACTCGTTTGTAACGCAGGATCAGACCGTATACGATCGGTTCAGTTACTCCTGCAAGTAAACCGGTAAGGCTGGTGGAACCTGCAAGGGTGCGCAGGGTTTTGTTCTTTTTGGCTTTCAGGAAAATACCAAATGCGACACCGATTTGTGCAAACACGGCTGCAGCAGCCATGGCTTCAATCGGATCACCGCCTACCCCGATATTCTGAATCGTAATTGGTGTGAACCCCCAGTGGAGTCCGAAGATTACCATGAAGGTCATGAATCCACCCAGGACAATACCTGACAAAATGCCGCTGACACCAATAAGCCAAGTTACGCCGGAGGAGATCCAGTCACCTACCGTGGTGCCGAATGGTCCAAAGGCCATTGCAGACAGAGGAACCATAATCATCAGAGCAATCATTGGTACAAGGAACAATTGCAGGTCTTTCAAAATGATTTTCTTCAGAAGCTTGTCGAGTACAGCGTAGATACTGATGGATATGAAGATCGGAAACACGCTGGCTGAATAATTCATCATGACAACGGGTATGCCCAGGAACGATACATCCGAGCCTTTATCCATCAGTCCAGTGAAGTTCGGCTCCATCAGAGCGGCACCAATTACACCGGCTACATAAGGGTTGGCCTTCAGTTTCATACCGAGTGTAATACCGAGAAAGATCGGTAAGAAATAAAAGACAGCATTGCCGGCAGCGGATAGAATTAGGTACGTGTCACTTGTATCAGACATCCATCCAAGCATGGTCAGGACGGTCAGCAAAGCTTTTAACATACCTGAGCCTGCCATGGCCGGGATTAACGGTGAGAAACTTCCGGATATAATTTCAAAAACTTTGGATAATACCGAGGTTTTTTTTCCTGTGGACTCGGCAGATGAGGAGGAATCCCCTCCAAAATCTCTGTTCTTCATGATCTCTGCATATACATGAGCCACATTGCTGCCAATAACGACCTGGAACTGTCCGCCGCTTTCGACAACGGTGATGATACCGTCGTGTTTCTCAAGTGTTTCGCGTTCTGCTTTTTTCGAATCCTTCAGGTCGAATCTCAGCCGGGTTGCACAGTGGACAAGCCCGTTGATATTAGCTTCACCGCCGACGAGGCGAACGATGTCATCCCCCATTTTTTTATGATCCATGTTCATTCTCCTTTGTTGTTAAGATTGCCTGAAAACAAAAAAATACCTAAACGAATGGCTATGATCATCGGAAAGATGACCCGTTGCCAATCATTTAGGTATCGCCTGCTTTACCAGTAACAATCCTTGTCGTTAAGTTGTGAGACCTACTATAAATGACGCCGAAATCGTTTGCAAGCTTTTTTTATTCAGCGTCCAGCATTTCGTTACGGGAAGTGACACGGTGAATATGAATCGTCAAATAGACTTTTTCATCAATGGACATGGCGCTTTCAAACTTCTCTTCAAGGTATTGATTAATCATTTGTGTACACTGAAAAGCCTTGGCATACTTGTCTTTAACCTGCTCATAAAGGAAGTTATCTCCCGAAGCAAATTGCTCCTGTTCATTACTCAACATTCTCTGCACAAAGTATTGCAGATGGGTAATAAACCGGGAATAATTAAATGAATTTTCATCCAGGGCGATGTGGTAATGATTGGTGACAATGTTGAAAATATCATCAATAACCTCGGTAATTTCAACCGTTTGTTTCATACCCTGACCATCTTGGCGGGCGTTGACAAAGTGCATGGCAATAAAGCTCGCCTCATGTTCATCCATCTGAATGCCGAATTGTTCCTGAATCAGTTCGACTGCGTTCATGCCAATCCAAAACTCCTTTTTGTAAAACTTCTTGATTTGCCACAAAAGGGAATTCTTCAGCCCGACGGATTTGCGGTACCGTGTAATGGCGAATTGAATATGATCAATCAACGAAATATAGATATTATCACTAAAAATATCGCCCATTTCCTTTTTGGCATAGGCGACTATTTCATCAGCCAATTTTAAATATTCAACCGATGTTTCACCGATCAGGTCAATCAATTTTTGCGGTATTTTATCCGATTTCAGCACAAAGGTTTTTTCGATTTTATCCTCATCCACGGGCTGTCCATTTTTCTTTTTGAAGCCCAGACCGTTGCCAATGACAACAAATTCGTGGCCAACCTGATTTTCTGCCCGGATTACATTGTTGTTAAAAATCTGTCGGATGATCATATATGTGTTCACCTCAATAGCTCGTAATAATAACAAAAAACCCAAACTAAGGCATGTTAGACAGCCTTTGTTTGGGTATCGCCTGCTTACCAGTAACAATCCCGAAGAAGACACAGCTTCCTCTTTTAATTATGTCCACTATACCGCTTTCATAACAGAATAACAATACAATGATTTATGGAAATGAACGTAAAGACGTCAATTTTTGTTATAATAAGAAATGCTGGAAGTGAATAATAAGGGCTGGGTTGCATAACAAGTTACCGAGGACGGTCATTTTTAAGCATATACAGGATTATTGGAGTGATAAAATGAGTAAAGCAAAAGGTAATGGCGGTACTGGGCGCGGCACCGGAAAAAAAGGCTGGAACCGTTGGCAAGCCGCCGCTAACCGGGCGAAGAGTGCCCCGAAACCTTATAAAAGTAAAGGCACGAAGAAGAAGGACGACACCGAAACTTCAAGTGACAAGCTCCAGTAAATGGGCACAAGATAGAGTGGAGAGGGGATCTGACCTAAATACAGGGAGGGTCTCTTTTTTATTTCACAAGTTATATATTGAAGAGAGACCAAGAAAATAAGAATAGAGAGGTAAGTTTTCGCAGCGTGTTATACCATCCCCGAATATCAAAAAACCAAGACGCAAGGAACTACCCTAACATCTTGGTTCATCGTTATTAATGATCTTATTGATATTTGGTGTAAAGACCTAATTGGCCCTTACTTTGAAAAATGAGATCAGTTCTTGCAATTGCCCCGATACAGCTGAGAGTTCATCAGAAGCAGCGACAATGGAAGCCATGGACGATTCCTGTTCGGCAATAGATTGCTCAATCTGTTTGCTGCTATGTGCTGCTTTGCTGACGCTCGCAGACAATTCATCCGCAGTAGCCGACATCTCCTGTGTGCTGGCGGATATTTCTTCGGTAGAGCTGGATATATCCTGAATTTGGTTGGCGACTTTGTTCGTAGCTGTCAGAATATCTTCAAAGAATTGACCTGTCTCCAGGGTGACATGAGATCCCTTCTCTACTTCTTGAGAGCCAAGCTGCATAGCTTCGGCAGATTGGAGGATATCGCGTTGAATTCCGTCAATCAAGGTACGGATCTGTTTGGCTGAGTCTTGGGACTGTTCAGCGAGCTTGCGTACTTCCCCTGCGACCACAGCGAACCCTTTTCCTTCCTCACCAACACGAGCCGCCTCAATGGAAGCATTCAGGGCGAGCAAATTAGTCTGTTCTGCAATCTGCGTAATCATATTTACGATGCTACTAATTTCGTTGGAGCGGCTTTCCAAAGACTGTATAGATTCCGACGTGTGCTTCACCGCACCGGAGATCAGTCTCATCTGCTCAATCACTTGTTGCATAATCTCATGACCTGAATTAGAACGTTGTTCCATGCTTAGGGCTTCATCCGCTACATCTGCAGAACTGGTAGCTATTGTCTGTACAACTGTAGACATCTCCGTCATTGCTCGGGCACTTTCCACGCTGGCCTGATCCTGAGAGCGAAGGCCGTGAGAAATGTCCCGGATATTACTGCTGATCAGCTGAATGTTATCATTATTTTTCTCGGAAATATCTAATAATTTCTTGGATGAGTCAGAGAGGTGATAGGATGTCGCTTGGACTTTGAACATCGTGTCATTGAATCGCTGAATCATCGTATTGAATTTTTGATTGATAATTCCTAGATCATCTCGTCCGGTTTGGATCGTTACATCCAGATTACCTGAGCTCGCAGCCTCAATACCTTTCATGAGGTCGCGAATTGGCTTGAGTGTTTTCTTTAATAGAATATACTGCAGTACCATAAACAGAATCAGGAAACCGATAAGGAAAATACTACTGTATGTAATCAGCTTATGGAGTCCTTTTGGAACTGCATTTGCATCAACGTCGAAGTAAAGTGCAGCGTACATTTTTCCTTCGGCATTTTTAATAGGATACATAATGGTAGTCCAAGTACCGTATTCGTCCGTATAAAAGCTGCTTAATGCAGGATTCTCGTCTATTTTCATACCTTCAAGAGCTATAACATTTTTCTGTGGTAATGGATACATTGAACCTGCTTCCATATTGCTTTCTTCAAAAGGCCCGAGCAGGTTGGTAGGAATCGCAATGATGGACGTCTGATTTCCTTCCTTCAGTTCAGTGCCGAAGATATAGGTTTGTGCAATATTGGGATATAGCTCGTGGATGGAATCCAGGTATTCTCTTAATTCTTTCTGAACAGGTCCGGAATAACTTTTCTCTTTTACTGCTTCAAGTACTTTGTCTGTATCCAGATCATCAAACCATTTCTGAGTCGTAACCTCAGCCTGCTCGTACAATTGTTGACTCAAAATATTCTTCTGCAGTTGATATCCCGCTGTAATCAGGATAACCCCAATCAACATAATGCTGCCGAATGAAATAACGAGATTTTTAGCAAAGAAGGGAAGAGTACTCCACCGTATCTTATCTAACAACATAGTTCACTCCTTTTTCTAATTGTGAGCATCTGGATGCGTGTTGCTCTGCGTTTGGTGCTATGTATCCATGTGATATATCGTAATAGGGCTAGACTAATGTTAGTTTTCGGAATGAAAATGATGCTTTAGGACCAAGGTTTTCAGAATATTTCTCATTTCTTTCATTATTGTGTTCATAAAAGAAAAATGCGCAAAACTATAACGGCAATTTCATTGAAGATTGGGGAAATTAATTGCCAAGAAGAATAAGTTCCTTCATTTTGAGAAGTGAATTGCTGCCTAACATGTATATACATAAAGGGAACAGGGATTTATTTTGAAATAAAGATATGCGCATATATGAAATACATTAACACGCAAAAATGACTCTAGGCGAGATTTTGGTGAAGCGACAAGATCACTGTACGATATCCTATTACTATTATGAAAGAGAGCAGTATATAGATGAAGCTAACTTAATAAGTAGTGACATTAATGAAGAAAAGTTTTTACGGCCCTCTGAGTTAAACTATCCATTAGAGCTTAGGCGTTGGGATTACAGCCAATGAAGGTTATCCCATAGAACTCTTAGAGCATATCGCGAAATTCCGTTAGTGTAATAATCACTGGAGTACATTTATAATCAATAGTCATTGTAGTGAAGAGAAAGGGATACTTGAGGAGGTTTCCTTATTAATGAATCAAAACAAAGCGAAGTTAGACTTTCAGCGCCAAGGGCTTAAATTCTGGGTTAAGAAGGAGAGTAGGACAACTACCTGTATTGAAATAAAATAATTATAATATAGCTTGTAATTAATAATAGAACATGATATATTATTAATCCGGCCAAGAAAACACGAGAAATACGGTGCGGCAAGCGAATGAAATAAGCTTCGAAAGAAACTTAAAAAAAGTGCTTGCAAAGTTGGTTCGGATCTGATAAGATATAAGAGTTGCTGAAGAAAACAACCGCGGCAACGAAACGAGTTTGATCTTTGAAAACTGAAC
>NZ_LITU01000022.1 GCF_001280595.1 Paenibacillus xylanivorans | reverse complement strand
GCCTCCATATATATGACCCGTAGGGGATACTCTCACTTCGTTCGAGACTGCGAAGCCATTGCTAACGAAGCTTATCCTCCGACGAACCTTTGGGATTCTCATCCCTTTTTTTAAGCTAATAAATATAGATATGACCCGTAGGGGATTCGAACCCCTGTTACCTCCGTGAAAGGGAGGTGTCTTAACCCCTTGACCAACGGGCCTTAATGGCTCCCCGAACAGGGCTCGAACCTGTGACAACTCGATTAACAGTCGAGTGCTCTACCAACTGAGCTATCAGGGAATGGTGGAGCCAAGCGGGATCGAACCGCTGACCTCCTGCTTGCAAGGCAGGCGCTCTCCCAGCTGAGCTATGGCCCCATACACTTTAGTACATCTGGTATTACTATGGGCCCTGGTGGACTCGAACCACCGGCCTCACCCTTATCAGAGGTGCGCTCTAACCAACTGAGCTAAGGGCCCTTATGAAAATATCGAAAAAAAATACCCCAAAGGGGTTTCGCTTGGCGACGTCCTACTCTCCCAG
>NZ_LITU01000021.1:8634-56722 GCF_001280595.1 Paenibacillus xylanivorans | reverse complement strand
GATGTTATTCGGTGGTGGTTTTTATTTGCGTTTTTTTACTATAGATCACAGGTGAAACAATTATAATACACGAAAAAAGTTATTCCCCGAGAGATGCCCGTGCATCTCTTGTTTGACTTTGTCCCGTTCCTCTGACACACTCATAAATGGATACATACATCACGTATCAGGCCATGATTTGAAAGATATCATAACTTAGAGAACGGGGTGCAGGACGACATGGAAATTCAGAAATTAACCGTAGATGATTTTGAGCCAGCTATGGCACTCTCCGAGTATGCTTTTCAAGTGGTAATGAGTGAAGAACAAACAGAGAAGCGACGGAGTCAATTTGATTCACAGGATATATGGGGTGTATTTGAGGAGGGACAATTGGGTGCCAAACTTCACATTATTCCTTTTCAAACCTATATTCATGGGAGATCGTTCGAGATGGGCGGTATTGCGGGAGTAGCGACATGGCCAGAATATAGACGTAAAGGCTGGGTAGCTGGGCTGTTGAAGCATGCGCTGGAGGAAATGAACCGTAACAAACAAAGTATATCGTTTTTGCATCCGTTCTCTTTTGCTTTTTATCGGAGATATGGATGGGAGACGTATGTTGAGTTTAAACGATATAAAGTGCCTACAGCTCATCTGCCTGCAAAAAAGGCAACCCCAGGAACAATTCGGCGTGGAGATCCGGGACTCAGCATATTAAAGGAAGTATACAGTGCGTATGCTGAGCGTTATAACGGAACCCTGATCCGGGATGATGCGAGATGGGAGAATTCAGTTCTTACTAATGGAGCCAACCAAAAGGTTGTATATTATGATGAAGCTGGTAAAGCACAAGGCTATGTTTTATATGAGGTTAAGGAAAGAAAGTTTACCATTAGAGAGATCATTTATCTGAACGAAGAGGCAAGGCAAGGTTTGTGGACCTTTATAACCAACCATGATTCCATGATAGAGGAAGTCACCTTGCAGGCACCAGCCAGTGACATGCTTGCTTTTCAATTGGATAACCCGCGAATTCAGCAGGAAATTGTACCCTTCTTCATGGCGCGTATTGTGAGTGTAGAACAATTTATTTCGCAGTATCCTTTTGCGAGCCAAGACTCACCAGTACAGATTAATCTTCAGGTAGAGGATGCCCACGCACCATGGAATGAAGGGGTGTGGCAGTTGAATGTGGCGATGAACGGTACAGCTTCGATTTGGAAAACAACTGAGCCGGCAGCTAAAGATCAGACTGTTAAAGTAGACATCCAGGCGCTCACCGCAATGCTGATGGGGTATCGCAGACCCACGGAGATGGCTCAAATAGGCAAAATCGAAGGACCGACAGGAGCGATTAAGGCGCTGGAACGAGCGATTCCTGAACGAGAGACGTATTTGCTTGATTTTTTCTGATCCATTCAGACTCTTATGACGAGATAGTTCTGGCTCAATATCATAGACTTAGCTTACATAGCAATCCGTTGCTAGTGTGAGAAAAATAGACTTCTCCAGCTCTTTTGGAGAGGTTTTTTTTGTGTCAGCCGAATATTTCGTGTAAAATCGTAAAAAATGAATAGTGCTCCCTCTTGGCAAAACCACAAAATATGCTATAATGTATATAAAGTCAAAGAAAGTCAAAGTCAACTAAAGGTTAAATACTTACGTAGCTTTCTTTCTGCAATCCGGTGGTGGGAGCCATTTTAAGGGTAATACACATCAGCGGATAAAGGCAATATTAAAGGACCTTCGAGCGTCCTTCGCTCTCCTGTTAACGATCGTGGAAGATCAGTTTCGCTGTTTCCTTGATTGGTTAAATGGGTTGAGAAGGTGTACTCTGTAGGGGCGTGTGGGTCCTTATTGACTTAACGTTTCAGACAGTGGAGGATGAGTGGATGCGTAATATCTCTGATATTATCGAACAATATCTGAAGAGTATTTTGCATGAAAGTCCCGAAGGAATGGTCGAAATTCAACGTAATGATCTGGCTGATGAATTTTCATGTGTGCCTTCCCAGATCAATTATGTCATCAGCACTCGATTTACACTCGAAAAAGGTTACCTTGTAGAGAGTAAACGTGGCGGCGGCGGTTATGTTCGCATACAGCGGATTGAATTGCCGGCTCACTCGGCTCTGCATAACCATTTGCACCATAGTATTGGAGATGAGATTGGGCAGACAGCTGCTGAAGGTCTGATCTACCAACTGGAAGAAGCACGTTTCTTGAGCAAAAGGGAAGCCGGGTTGATGCGGGCAGCTGTATCGAGAGAGATTATATTGGTCAAACTTCCTTACCGGGATCAAATTCGTGCCAGAATGTTGAAGGCGATGTTAATATCTTTGCTCGGTAAATGAAAACTATCGGGATCAAGGGGGTACATCATTGTGCTGTGCCAAGAATGCAACAAACGTCCGGCAACACTCCATTTCACCAAAATCGTGAACGGAGAGAAGACGGAATTTCATATTTGTGAGTCATGTGCTCGGGAAAAAGGGGAAATGATTCCCGGAACATCCAATGGATTTTCCATTCACAACCTATTGTCAGGGTTGCTTGATTTTGAACCCACAGGCAAGAATGGCAGTGCGGGAACAACACCTGCGCAGTCCCTTTGTTGTGAAGAATGTGGCATGACCTATTCACAGTTTAGCAAAATCGGCCGTTTCGGCTGTAGTTCATGTTATAAATATTTTGACAGTCGTTTAGACCCGCTATTCAAACGGGTTCATGGCAGCACTTCCCATGTTGGTAAAGTGCCTGCACGAGCGGGTGGTCGGATCAAGGTCAAAAGACAGATTGCTGATTTGAAACGGGATCTTCAGGAGAGCATCACACAAGAGGAGTTTGAAGAAGCCGCTCAAATTCGTGATCAGATCAGGGAACTTGAAAAAGAAATAGCTCAGGAGTAAAGTTTGTGATGAGTAGGAGGGATGCGTAATGCCTAATCTGCGTTTTACAGAGAAGGCGCTCAGCGACTGGATGCGTAGTGATGCGGCTGATTCCGAAATCGTCATTAGCAGCCGGGTCCGGATCGCACGCAACCTGCAGCATTATCCGTTTCCGATGCTAGCTTCCAATGAGCAATCGGAAGAAGTGCTGAATAAGCTGAGCGAAGTACTTCAATACGATGACGTTCACGCCTTTGGAGATTTTCATACCCTGGATCTGATTGATATCGATGACCTTGACAAACGGGTGCTGGTGGAGAAACATTTAATCAGTCCCAGTCTTGCGAACGAATCCAGAAATGGTGCTGTTATTCTCAGTGAGGATGAGTCTGTCAGTATTATGATTAATGAAGAGGATCATCTTCGTATCCAGTGCCTCTATCCGGGGTTCCAGGTGAAGGAAGCCTGGGAGAAAGCTTCCGCCATAGATGATGCTTTTGAAGCGCATGTGGATTATGCTTTTGATGACCGCAGAGGATATTTAACCAGCTGTCCTACGAATGTAGGTACAGGTGTAAGAGCATCTGTGATGATGCATTTGCCCGCTCTGGTGATGACACAGCAGATCGGCCGCATTCTAACCGCAGTCTCCCAAGTCGGACTGACTGTACGGGGAATTTACGGTGAAGGCAGTGAGGCGATGGGTAACCTGTTCCAGATCTCGAACCAGATTACACTGGGGCAGACGGAACAAGAAGTCATCGATAACCTGCATAGTGTTGTGTTACAGATGATCGGGCATGAGCGTACCGCCAGAGAACGGTTAATTACCGACTCCAGATTGCGGATTACCGACAGAGTTATGCGTTCTTACGGCATTTTGTCCCATGCAGCCATCGTCGATTCCAAGGAAGCTGCACAGCGTCTGTCTGATGTTCGGCTTGGTGTAGATCTCGGCTTGTTGGACGGCTTGTCCATAACCGTGATGAATGAGTTGAATGTGATGACGCAGCCGGGATTTTTGCAGAAAACATTTGGGGAAGACATGCGGACAGATGAGCGTGACATTTATCGGGCTCAGTTGATTCGTGATACGATTAGTGCAGCCAATCAATCTTAGGTTGTTCAAGAGTTATAACAAAGGTTTCACGCCGCATCTGCGGCTTTTATATAATAGAGCATTTTATAATAAATGCTGAGTAATTTTATTCGCAGCACGGCTGCAAACAAAAAAGATATGAAGAATACGGTGGGATCCTTTCAACGGCCCCCGTTTTATCCAAAACCATGGAGGTGCAGGAGATATGATGTTTGGAAGATTTACGGAACGGGCCCAAAAGGTGCTCGCATTGGCGCAGGAAGAAGCTGTCCGTCTTGGTCATAATAACATCGGTACAGAGCACATTTTGCTCGGCCTCATTCGTGAAGGCGAAGGCATCGCAGCCAAAGCGCTGATCGGCCTGGGACTCGGATTGGAAAAAATTCAAGATGAAGTAGAAACGCTGATTGGCCGTGGCCAAGAGCAACCTACGAACATTGCATATACGCCTCGTGCGAAAAAAGTGATTGAACTGTCTATGGATGAAGCACGCAAATTGGGCCATACCTATGTAGGCACAGAGCATATTCTGCTCGGATTGATTCGTGAAGGCGAAGGGGTTGCGGCACGTGTGCTGAACAACCTGGGTATCAGCCTGAACAAGGCACGTCAACAAGTGCTGCAACTGCTTGGCAGCAGTGAAGCCGTATCCAGTCATAACGGTACGCCTGCCAATGTCAGCACACCAACACTGGACAGCCTGGCACGTGATCTCACGGCGTATGCCAAGGAAAACAACCTGGACCCAGTGATTGGACGTAGTAAAGAGATTGAACGTGTTATTCAGGTACTGAGTCGTCGTACCAAAAACAACCCAGTACTGATCGGTGAGCCAGGTGTAGGTAAAACAGCCATCGCTGAAGGACTTGCACAAAAAATTATCGCCAACGAAATTCCAGAGACTTTGCGTGACAAACGTGTCATGACCTTGGATATGGGATCCGTTGTTGCAGGTACAAAATATCGTGGTGAATTCGAAGATCGTCTGAAAAAAATCATGGATGAAATTCGTCAAGCGGGTAACATTGTATTGTTCATCGACGAATTGCATACCCTGATTGGTGCAGGTGGAGCGGAAGGCGCAATCGATGCTTCGAACATTTTGAAACCCGCTCTAGCTCGTGGAGAATTACAGTGCATTGGTGCAACAACACTGGATGAATACCGCAAATATATCGAGAAGGACGCTGCCCTGGAGCGTCGTTTCCAACCGATTACGGTGGATCAGCCTTCTCCAGAAGAAGCTATTCAGATCTTACACGGCTTGCGTGACCGCTACGAAGCGCATCACCGGGTAAAAATTACAGATGAAGCGATTGTGCAGGCGGTTAAACTGTCTGACCGATACATTACAGATCGTTTCCTGCCGGACAAAGCGATTGACCTGATTGATGAGGCGGGTTCCAAAGTAAGATTAAACTCTTACACCATCCCACCAAACCTCAAACAATTGGAAAGCCGTCTCGAAGATATCCGTAAAGAAAAAGACGCAGCGGTACAAAGCCAGGAGTTCGAAAAAGCAGCAGCACTGCGTGACACGGAACAAAAAATTCGTGAAGAGCTGGATGTAACGAAGAATCAATGGAAAGAAAAACAAGGTCGTACCGATTCCGAGGTCACTCCTGAGGATATCGCACAAGTGGTAGCCAGCTGGACAGGAATCCCTGTGAACCAACTGAAAGAAGAAGAGACACAACGCCTGATGAATCTGGAGTCTATTCTGCATGAACGTGTCATTGGTCAGGATGAGGCTGTGAAGTCTGTCAGCCGTGCGGTTCGCCGTGCTCGTGCTGGACTTAAAGATCCGAAACGTCCAATGGGTTCATTCATCTTCCTGGGTCCAACCGGGGTAGGTAAAACCGAGCTGGCTCGTGCGCTTGCTGAAGCGATGTTTGGAGATGAAAATGCAGTCATCCGGATTGATATGTCCGAGTATGGCGAGAAGCATTCCACTTCAAGACTCGTCGGAGCGCCTCCGGGATACGTTGGATACGAAGAAGGTGGACAGCTGACTGAGAAAGTTCGTCGGAAACCTTATTCCGTCGTCCTGCTCGATGAAATCGAGAAAGCACATCCGGAAGTATTCAACATCTTGCTGCAAGTGCTTGAGGATGGTCGTCTGACCGACTCCAAAGGTCGCGTCGTGGACTTCCGTAATACGTTGATTATTTTGACATCCAATGTGGGTGCAGAAGCGATCAAACGTAACTCTACACTGGGCTTTACGGCAGTCGTGGATGCAGGTGCGGATTACGACAACATGAAGGGTAAAGTGATGGATGAACTGAAGAAAAGTTTCCGTCCTGAGTTCCTTAACCGGATTGATGAAATTATCGTGTTCCACTCTCTTGAAGAGACACATATTGCTGAGATTGTTACACTTATGAGCGAAGAGCTTCGTAAACGGCTACGTGAGCATGAGGTCGATTTCGAGCTCACCGACAATGCCAAAGCATTCCTGGCCAAAGCAGGCTTCGATCCAGCCTATGGTGCTCGTCCGCTTCGTCGGGCGATCCAGAAGCATATCGAAGACAAATTGTCCGAAGAGTTGCTCACTGGTAACGTGACTAAAGGTGATTCGTTGCTCATCGACGAAGAGAACGGAGCATTATCTGTTACGAAAAAGGACGTTGTTGTTCCTTCCAATGAGGAAATCGAAACGAAATAAGTGACACTTAACGAGTTCTACGAGTCTGATGTATAAAATAAAAATCCTTCCTGGCTTTAGTCGGGAAGGATTTTTTTGTTTTATATGTCAGTCAGAGACCCAAAGCTGTTGTTTATCAGAAAATAAACTTTGAAGTGGCTACGAACATGTGTAAAGTTTGCGATAATCCTTTACGAAAAATCTCAAACAATGGTAAACTTTTATTAACCCTGCACGTCAGGGAGTTTAGGGCAAAATTCGTCGAAAAATGCAAAATGCTGTTATAAAATAAATCCTAGGAGTGCTGAAGTGGCCAAAGTTAAAACCAAGTTTCAGTGTACGGAATGCGGCTATGAAGCCCCCAAATGGTACGGCAAATGTCCGGGTTGTCAGTCTTGGAATTCAATGGTGGAAGAAACCGAAACGGTGGTCAAAACACAAGGGAGAAATTCCCCTCTCTTTGAGAGTAAAGATAAGCCACTTCCCATCATAGATATAGATAGCGGTCAGGAACCGCGTGTACAGACTGGAATTGAAGAGCTGAACCGGGTTTTGGGCGGCGGAATTGTTCCAGGATCTCTCGTTCTGGTGGGCGGAGACCCTGGAATCGGAAAATCAACCTTGATGTTGCAGACATCTCATGCATTGACCCATTCAGGTTTACGCGTGTTATATGTCTCAGGTGAGGAGTCAGTCAAGCAAACCAAATTGCGGGCTGACCGTCTGGGTGCGCTGTCTCCAGAGTTATACGTACTTTGTGAGACCAATATGGAACGGGTTGAGGAAGCGGTGGAGCAGATCCAGCCGCATTTTCTTGTCATCGACTCCATTCAAACTGTATATCTGCCAGAAGTCACCAGTGCACCCGGCAGTGTAGCTCAGGTAAGGGAATGTACGTCACGGTTCATGCGAATCGCCAAAGGCCGAGGCATTGCAACCGTGCTTGTGGGGCATGTTACGAAAGAAGGCGCCATTGCCGGTCCACGTATGCTGGAACATATGGTGGACTGTGTTCTTTATTTTGAAGGAGAACGGCATCATACGTATCGCCTTTTACGTGCGGTAAAGAACCGTTTTGGTTCGACCAATGAGATTGGCATTTTTGAGATGGGTGAAGAAGGACTTCGTGAAGTGGGAAATCCATCAGAACTCTTTCTGTCGGAACGTCCACTTGGTGTGGCGGGTTCTACCGTAGTTGCCAGCATGGAGGGTACACGTCCTTTGCTCGTGGAATTGCAGGCGCTGATCTCTTCTACACACTTTCCTTCTCCACGTCGCATGGCAACAGGCATAGATCATCACAGGCTGAACCTCATTATTGCTGTGCTTGAGAAGAGAATGGGGATGTTTTTGCAAACGCAGGATGCGTATCTGAATGTAGCTGGGGGCGTGCGGCTGGATGAACCAGCTATCGATTTGGCGGTTGCGGTCAGCATCGCATCCAGTTTGAGGGACGTACCGACCAAGCCGGATGACGTCATCTTTGGCGAAATCGGTTTGACGGGTGAGGTTCGGGCTGTTTCACGGGCTGAACAACGTGTGAAAGAAGCCCAGAAATTGGGTTTTAAGCGTGTCATTTTACCAGAAAAAAGCTTAAAGGGCTGGAAACATCCTCGCGGGATACAACTGATCGGTGTGAATACCGTGGCAGATGCACTAGCGGTTGCTTTAGATTAGGGGGCATAACAAGATGAAAGATTCGAGCCAACTGGATAATATGAACGAATTGTTAAGGCTGATTGCACCAGGTACACCTTTCCGCGAAGGTCTGGAGAACGTGCTGCGCGCCAAGACGGGTGCACTGCTGGTTGTAGGATACAGCCCTGAAGTGATGGAAGTGGTGGATGGAGGATTCTCGATTAACTGTGATTTCTCCCCGAACTATCTATATGAACTCGCCAAGATGGACGGTGCCATTATCCTTAGCGAGGATTTGAAGCGTATTCTATACGCCAATACTCAGCTCATTCCTGACTCATCCATCTCTTCATCTGAGACGGGAATCCGTCACCGGACGGCTGAGCGTGTCGCGAAACAAACGGGTAAATTAGTCGTATCTATATCGCAGCGCCGGAATATTATCACCTTATACCAAGGAACACTACGGTATTCCCTCAAGGAAATTGGAGTGATTTTAACCAAGGCGAATCAAGCGATTCAAACCTTGGAGAAATACAAGGCTGTATTGACACAGTCCCTTACGAATCTGAGTGCCTCCGAGTTCGAGGAACTGGTGACGATTCCTGAGGTGGTCAATGTCATTCAGCGTACAGAAATGGTTATGCGTATCAAAACAGAAATCAAACGTTACATTCATGAACTCGGCAATGAGGGACGTCTGATCTCCATGCAGATGGAGGAACTCGTCGGTACAACGGAAGAGGAAGCCTGGTTGCTGTATAAGGACTATGCCCGTGATGACAGTGATGACAAAATCCGCGAGATTATCGTTGGTCTGAAAAGATTGTCGGACGATGAGTTGCTGGATGCACATCATACTGTACGTCTGCTGGGATACCCTTCGTCAGCGGCTACGTCCGAAGATTCGGTTGCACCTCGTGGATATCGGGTATTAAATAAGATACCCCGCCTGCCAAATGTCATTATCCATAACCTGGTGGATCAATTTGAACAATTGCCTCATGTCATTATGGCTACAATTGAAGAACTGGACGAAGTGGACGGGATTGGAGAGGTACGTGCCCGTACCATTAAGGAAGGTCTCAAGCGTTTGCAGGAGCAGATGTTTATTGACAGACAGATGTAAGGGTTTGCCTATAACGGCATGAAAATAATGAGGTGAAACAACGATGTTAACCAGATTCATTCCGAATCTCTTTACCTTGGGTAATCTGTTTCTTGGAATGATGGCAATCCTGCTTGCGATTGATGGTAATTATAGTTTGGCTGCGATTTTGGTCATTATTGCGATGTTGCTGGATGGCCTGGATGGTCGGGTGGCACGTGCACTTAATGCCCAGAGTGAATTTGGTAAAGAGCTGGATTCTTTGTCTGACATGGTTTCATTCGGTGCAGCTCCGGCCCTGATTATATTTATGGTCTCGTTTCAGGATGCAACTCCGGTTCTCGCCTGGATCGCAACCGCAAGCTTTCCAATTTGTGGAGCCATCCGGCTTGCCCGGTTTAACGTTCGTCCCGGTATCCCCGGTTATTTCACAGGCTTGCCGATTCCAGCAGCCGGAGGGGTACTAGCTACACTATCCCTGTTTAACAAGGATATCGGTCCCGTGAGTATGATGATTGCCACGTTGTTGTTATCGTATCTGATGGTAAGTTCGCTGAAATATCCCAATTTCAAAAAGGTAGGTCTGCCGCGTAAAGCGATCTGGATTGCGCCATGGGTTATCGTCTTTGCGGTAGTGGTGGCGGTCATGTTCCCAGAACAATTGTCCAAATTGATCTTTATTCCACTTGTGTTATACGCTCTATATGGAATGAAGCATAATATGCGGACGGCAGCCTCACGTAACCGGGCCAAAAAGCGTAAGGAAGAGAAGTCTTCCCGTCCTTCTGATCGATAGGTATTCCATCATTCCGGAAGTCGGTTGGTCTGTGTCTCGTATATCAAAACAATACAAAGAAAGCACGTACGCTCCTGAACGGAGAATGCGTGCTTATTTTTGTTTTCCAAATCTATACGGTAACTTAACCATTTGCAACGAAATACGTATTGTTTACGACAAATTGAACATCCCTAACGTCGAACATTTCTGTGACTCGTGATTTACGACTTCTTCCATGTTGATGTCCAGCAGATTGCAGAGGGCCGACATATAAAACAGGTTCCGCCCCAGTTCAGAGCTGATCACCTCTTTACAATTCTCGCACAATTCACCTTCCACATGCGTTTCCAGCAGCCCTTTGGATTGAGCAATATCGCTCTCCGGGGCATATTTCTGCTTGGTGGCGTGCAGCTCAATGCAGCCGCATTCGGTAATGGCCTTGGACACGGCACGGTTGACAGAGGCCCCGGCTTGTCCCGTTTTGGACAGTACATCAATCAGGCTGCGATGACGCAGCAACAGCTCGGAAACTTGATCCTGAAAAGCCTGTAAACTTAGCGTACTCATTTTGCTACTCACCTCGGGATATGAATTGAATTCATTATATGCCAATAATTTACCTTCTTTCAACTGACGATTGCAACATTTCCAAAAAGTTCTTGTAAAGCGGGATTAGCAATCTGGAAATTGGATCATACTGGATATAAAGATGAAGATATATTGAAGGAGGTGCAGGGACTTATGTGGAAAAAAGGCATTTTAACTTTTACAGGATTGTGCGGTGCATGGTTCGGTTACACGGCATATCATCTGGCAGGAAAATCCGTCCCTTGGATGGCTGAATGGATTCAATCAGCGGGACTGTTAGGCGCTGGGGTAGCAACGCTACTAGGAGCAGTAATGTTTATGTCTGTATGTAACATCGGTGGAACATTAATGGCAACCAGATTGCAAAATGGGATTGATTCTCTGGCCAAAGTACCGATGAATGAATTGGCTGCAGGTGCGGCGGGTACCGTTGCAGGGTTATTGGTCGCCTTGCTCTTATATCCTTGTGTAGCATGGCTGGGAACAGCCGGAGAGGTGCTTCAGGTGGCGCTGACGGTCATTAGTGCTTATGCAGGTTACATGCTTGCCATGGCGAAGAAAGACGATCTGGCGGCCTTCTGGATGTCAGGACGCTGGGGTCATCCCGAGGTGGACGAGGACAGACGGCTGGAGGAGCACAAAATTTTGGATACCAGTGTAATTATCGATGGTCGCATCGCAGATATATGCAAAACCGGGTTTATCGAGGGAACGATTGTAATCCCGGAATTCGTTCTGGAGGAGTTGCAGCACATCGCGGATTCATCGGACTTGCTCAAGCGGAACAGAGGGCGGCGCGGACTTGATATTCTGAATAAAATTCAGAAGGAACTTGACGTCAAAGTGCTCATCTACGAAGGAGATTTCGAGGAAATTTCCGAAGTGGACAGCAAGCTGGTCAAGCTCGCCAAGGTACTTCAGGGCAAAGTTGTCACTAACGACTTCAACCTGAACAAGGTCTGTGAACTGCAAGGAGTATCCGTGCTAAACATCAATGATCTCGCCAATGCGGTTAAGCCGGTAGTACTGCCGGGTGAGGAGATTTTGGTTCAGATTATCAAGGATGGCAAGGAGCATGGCCAGGGTGTAGCCTATCTGGACGATGGCACCATGATCGTTGTGGAAGGCGGACGCGAGTATATCGGCATGATGATGGAAGTGCTGGTGACTAGTGTGCTGCAGACGTCAGCGGGACGAATGATTTTTGCTAAGCCGAAACTGTTGGAAAAAGCCCAATAAAGCGGTATGATGGGTAGTGTATCGTTTAACGGTATTTTATATCGAAAGTAGATATTTTATATCTCTGAACGATAAACTGACAGACAAGGCAGGGATTGCGGCATGGATAAAGGGTGGGGTGTTGTCATTGTGGCGGCAGGTCGAGGAACCCGTATGGGAACGACCGAGAGCAAGCAGTTTCTGCTGCTGCAGGACAAGCCCATTTTCATACATACGATTGAAGTGTTTGCGGCTCTGGATAAGGTCAGCGAAATGGTGCTGGTAACGGGAGCTGCAGATGTTGAACGCTGCCAGGATTGGGTAAAAGAATACCGACTGGAATCACGTGTCCGTGTCATCCCCGGAGGGAAAGAGAGACAGCATTCAGTCCACGAAGGCCTTAAGGCACTGGGGACGGAATGGGTTCTCGTTCACGACGGGGTACGTCCTTTTATAAACCGTGAGCAGATTATGGGGTGTATGAAAGCCGCCATGTCGGATGGAGCAGCTGTATTGGCCGTTCCAGTGAAGGATACGATCAAACAAGTCAATGCGGAGGGAATCGTTACGGCGACGCCAGACCGCAGCAGTCTGTGGAGCATTCAAACCCCGCAGGCTTTTCGTCTTTCTTCCCTGCTGCTTGCGTACGAATTGGCGGACCGGGACGGATTTCTAGGAACGGATGACGCGATGCTGGCTGAACGCCAGGGAATGTCGGTCAGGGTTGTGGAAGGCAGTTATACGAACATCAAATTAACGACGCCGGAAGATTTGGAATACGCCGCGTTTTTGCTCAAAGGAGAGAAGAAGCGATGATACGTGTAGGACAAGGATTTGATGTACACCAGCTGGTAGAGGGACGCCCGTGCATTATTGGGGGGGTCACCATTCCTTATGAAAAAGGACTGTTGGGGCACTCGGACGCAGACGTGCTGCTACATGCCATCAGTGATGCCATTCTTGGTGCACTTGCACTCGGGGATATTGGCAAACACTTCCCGGATACCGATCCGGAGTTCAAGGATGCTGATAGTCTGAAACTGCTGGAGCATGTGTGGCAGTTAGTGAAGGATCGCGGATACCGTCTGGGGAATATCGATTCAACCATTATTGCACAGAAACCGAAGATGGCACCTTACGTTCCGCAGATGGCCGAGGTTATTGCCAAGGCACTGGAAGCGGATGTAACTCAGGTGAATGTCAAAGCGACAACAACAGAGCAACTGGGATTCCCCGGACGGGGAGAGGGCATAGCAGCCCAATCAGTTGTTTGCCTTGTTCGCGTGTGATATCATCAACCAATTAGAGACGGAGGGGATATTATGAGCACCGAAGTTCGCGTGCGTTACGCGCCGAGTCCAACGGGACACCTGCATATCGGGAATGCCCGTACAGCGCTGTTTAACTATTTGTATGCCAAACATAACAACGGCAAATTCATTATTCGTATTGAGGATACGGACGTGAAACGCAACATTGCCGGTGGTGAAGAAAGCCAGCTGAAATACCTGAAATGGCTCGGAATCGAGTGGGACGAAAGTATTGATGTCGGCGGAGAGTATGGACCATACCGTCAGACGGAACGTCTGGATATTTATCGTAAATATACGCAGGAATTGCTGGACAAAGGTCTGGCTTACCGCTGCTATTGCACGGAAGAAGAGCTGGAGCAAGAGCGCGAGGAACAGACGGCACGTGGAGAAACTCCGCGTTATTCGGGCAAACACCGTGATCTGACACCGGAGCAACAGAGTGCATTTGAAGCGGAAGGTCGTGTGGCGAGTATTCGTTTCCGTGTGCCGACGGAACAGATATATACGTTTGATGACATGGTAAAAGGTACAATCTCATTTAACAGCAAGGAATCTGGCGACTTCGTCATTGTGAAAAAAGACGGCATTCCCACTTACAACTATGCGGTTGCTGTGGATGATCACCTGATGAAGATCTCCCACGTCCTGCGTGGCGAGGATCACATCTCTAATACACCGCGCCAGCTGATGATCTATGAAGCGCTTGGCTGGGAGCCTCCGCATTTCGGTCATATGACGCTGATCGTGAATGAAAACCACAAAAAGCTGAGCAAACGGGATGAGTCCGTAATTCAGTTTATTGAACAATATGATCAACTCGGTTATTTGCCGGAAGCGATGTTTAACTTCATCTCCCTGCTTGGCTGGTCGCCTGAAGGAGAAGAAGAAATCTTCTCGCAGGATCAGTTAATCTCCATTTTTGATACGAAGCGTCTGTCCAAGAGCCCGGCGGTATTTGATACCCACAAGTTGGCCCACTTGAACAACCATTACATCAAAAATGCGGACCCGGATCGCATTGCCGAAATGGCGATTCCACATCTGCAAAAAGCGGGACGTATTTCCACTGAGCTGTCTCCAGAACAGAAAGAATGGGCATATACGCTTGTTCATCTCTATCAGGAACAGATGAATTCTGCCTCCGATATCGTGGAGTTGTCGGAAGTGTTCTTCCGTTCCCACCTGGAGCTGGAAAGTGAAGGTGCCGCTGTACTGGCTGAGGAGCAGGTGCCAACCGTTCTGAAAGCATTTGCTGATAAAGTACAGGCAAGCGACGAATTTACACCAAGCAAGATGGCTGCGCTGATCAAGGAAGTCCAGAAGGAGACCGGATTTAAGGGCAAACAGCTGTTTATGCCAATCCGTGTAGCTCTGACAGGACAGACTCATGGCCGCGATCTAAACCAAACGATTGTATTGCTTGGCCGTGATAAGGTTATTGATCGATTGCATGCTCAGGTAAAAGGAGCGTAAGTAATGCCCCTGTTTTAGTCTACTTTGGACTTAAAGATGGAACTCCGTTCAGACCGATATGAAGGAAGATTGTTGTCAGTCCATAACCTTTTAGCTATAATAGCAACACAAAGGTTAAATGGTATGATTTTATCATTCATCATAAAAACAGCAAAGACCGGGAGAAGTAGGCCGAACCGGACAGATTCAGAGAGGATGGTCCCGCAGTAAAGAACAAGATTCTTTGCTGCGGTGGCTGTGAGCCATCCGCTGTCCGCCAGTCGAAATGCACCCGTGAGCTGCACAGCCGAATCCGGCCCCGCCTCTTGTTTTGTAGAAGAGAGGAAAACGTTAGGATAGGTTGTGACGGTTGGTTCCCGTTACGGAACTGTTGAGGGTTCATTCTTGTGCAAGGATATGAGGCAGCTATAACAGGCTGCTTAGTTCTTGTATGTTAAGGCATGAACCGAGCAGAGTGGGACCGCGATAAACGCCTCTGCAGCTTAAATAGCTGCAGGGGCGTTTTCTATTTAGGTCGAGTCGGAAGTACACTACCATGAGGGCCGCGCCATCCGGTAAGCCGGAGGACGAAGACCTGAACAAGAGGGGAACGAGCATGTTCAAGAAGATCAGATCAGATATCCAGGCGGTGTTTGAAAACGATCCGGCGGCCCGGGGATGGTTTGAGGTTGTATTTACCTACTCGGGGCTGCATGCGATATGGGCGCACCGGGTGGCACACTTTTTATACAAGCGGAGATGGTTTTCTTTCGCCCGGTTCATTTCACAGGTCAGTCGTTTTATGACAGGTATTGAAATCCATCCCGGAGCTACGATTGGCAATCGGTTGTTTATTGACCATGGCATGGGCGTCGTGATTGGGGAAACGTGTGAAATTGGCGACGATGTTGTCATCTATCAGGGGGTCACCCTTGGAGGAACGGGTAAAGAAAAAGGGAAGAGACATCCGACAATTGGCAATAATGTGGTTATCTCATCCGGGGCAAAGGTGCTGGGTTCCTTCAGCGTGGGGGATCAATGTAATATTGGTGCGAACTCGGTTGTGCTGAAGGAAGTCCCTTCAAATAGCACCGTTGTAGGCATACCGGGCAGAATCGTGAAACAGGATGGTCGCCGGGTGGACCGTCTGAATCAGCAGCTTCCCGATCCGGTCATCGATTCCCTGCGCAGCATGCAGCAAGAAATCGAACGATTGCGTGAAGAAGTGCGTACTTTGCAGAGTACCCGTGAAAGTGAGTTTTCCCGTGGTACAATAGAATAATGATGGAAACGGATGAAAGGAAAGTGACTATGACGCTTCAAATTTACAATACGATGAGTCGTACCAAAGAGGATTTTGTTCCCCAAGAGCCGGGGAAAGTGAAAATGTATGTGTGCGGGCCGACGGTATATGATTACATTCATATTGGGAATGCACGTCCGGTTATTTTTTTCGACACGGTTCGCGGATACCTCGAACAGACCGGGCATGAGGTGAACTATGTTGTGAACTTCACGGATGTCGATGACAAGCTCATTCGTAAAGCCGAGCAGCTCGGGACGGATGTTCCTCATGTCGCCGAGAAGTTTATTGCGGCTTACTACAAAGATCTCGAAGGGCTGGGTATTCCAAAGGCAAGCAGTAATCCAAGAGTGACGGAAAACATGCCGCTCATTATTGATTTTATCCGTGAACTGGTTGAAAAGGATTTCGCGTATGAAAATGGCGGTGACGTATATTATCGCACAGGCAAATTCGCGGAGTATGGCAAACTTTCGAAGCAAAACCTTCAGGAATTGCAGTTCGGAATTCGCATCGGCGTAGATGAGCGGAAAGAGCATCCGGAAGACTTCGTGCTCTGGAAGGCTGCGAAACCGGGTGAGATCTTCTGGTCCAGTCCATGGGGCGATGGTCGTCCTGGCTGGCATATTGAGTGCTCTGCTATGGCACGGGAGTACCTGGGCGATACGTTGGATATCCACGGTGGGGGGCAGGATTTGCAGTTTCCGCATCATGAGTGCGAATGCGCTCAATCCGAGGTGTTGACTGGAAAACCGCTGGCAAACTACTGGATGCATAATGGATTTATCCGTATTGATAATGAAAAAATGTCGAAATCACTCGGTAACGGTGTACTTGTGAAAGACCTTCGCAATCAATATAAACGCGAAGCCATTCGTTATTTCATGTTGTCAACTCACTATCGCAATCCGTTGAACTTTACGAAAGATACAATGGAACAGGCACAGAATAGTGTGGACCGGATTGCAAATAGCGTGGGCAACCTAAAACATCGTTTGCAGGCTGTAAGTGTGGACCAGGCTGTGTCAGCAGAGTTTGCTGCTAGGCTGGAGCAAATCCGTCAGCAGTATCATCAGAAAATGCAGGACGACTTTAATACTCCTGATGCGATTACGGCCCTGTTTGAGTGGGCCGGGGAAGCTAACCAACTGCTGCAACAAGATGTGGTGAACGCTGCGGATATTCGCGCTCTGCTGGAATTGTTCAGTGAGCTGAATGCGGTGCTTCGCATCTATACTGATGCTGAACCGGAACTTTTGGACGAAGAAATCGAACGTCTAATTGTAGAACGTAACGAAGCACGTAAGACCAAAAACTGGGCACGGGCTGATGAAATTCGGGATGAACTGTCTGCGCAGGGCATCTTGCTTGAGGATACGGCTCAAGGAATGAGATGGCGGCGCAAATGAGCGAGGAACAACTGAATAAGTTGTCTGAATCCGTCGAGCATGCCGAGCAACGGGAGGAACTACAGACAGATGAACAATCTCTGAGCGTTGACCAGGGGGGATGGTTTCCTTATCCACCCTCCCGGCCTGCCCGGTTGATTCCTCCCATCGCTCTCGCCTATATCGGTGATGCGGTATATGAGGTAGCTGTACGGCAGTATCTGTTATCTAAAGCCAATATGCGTCCCAACCATCTGCACCGTAGTGCGACCGGTTTGGTATCCGCGAAGGCACAGAGTCGTATTCTCACAGGTATTGAGGCTGAACTGACCGAGGAAGAACGTGACATTGTCAGACAAGGACGCAACGCCAAGTCCGGCAGTATTCCCAAAAACGCAGATGTTTTGGAATATAGACATGCCACAGCTTTGGAATGTCTCATCGGTTACCTTTATAGCAGTGGTCGGCATGATCGCATGATTGAACTGATTCGTCGGGGTATCGAGCATGCCGAACAAAATTCGCAATTACCTACAAAATAATATAAATTACAACAAAGCCGCTTCTGTAAGGTGCGCTGATCATGGCGCAGTGAATTACAGGGCGTTATAGAGAGGATCGAACAAAGATGGAAGAAGAATGGATCGCCGGTAAGCACTCCGTGACGGAGGCGCTGCGTTCAGGCCGGACCATTAATAAAATATGGATTGCAGATACAGCGCAAAAACATTTGACTCAACCGATTATCTCGGAAGCAAAAAAACTAGGTATTGTCATTCAGCACGTAGACAAGCGTAAACTGGATCAGACGGTTCCGGGAATTCAACACCAGGGAGTAGTGGCGCAAGCGGCACCTTACGCTTATGTGGAGGTTGAAGACATTCTTGCTGCAGCGGCTGCAAAAAATGAACATCCATTTTTGATTTTGCTGGATGAGATTGAAGATCCTCATAATCTTGGATCGATTTTGCGGACGGCTGACTGCACAGGTGCCCATGGTGTCATTGTACCCAAACGGCGCTCAGCTGCAGTTACAGTGACCGTATCCAAAACATCAGCAGGTGCGGTAGAGTACGTGCCAGTTGCTCGTGTAAGCAATCTGGGGCAAACCATTGATCGTCTTAAGGAAGAGGGCGTATGGGTTGTGGGTACGGATGTTGCTGCTCAGGAGAGCGTGTTCGGGAACGGAGTCTTTACAGGCCCGGTAGCCCTCGTGATCGGGAACGAGAACAAGGGGATGGGACGGCTCATTCGTGAGAAATGTGATGTGCTGATCAAATTACCGATGCAAGGACAGATTAATTCCCTGAATGCTTCCGTGGCAGCGGGGGTTGTCATGTATGAAGTGCTCCGCTCGCGTCAAGCGCAGGACTAGAAGATATGGCTGATTCCCGTGATGTGCTTCTTGTAGACGGGTACAACATGATTGGTGACTGGCCGGAGTTATCCCGATTGGCAGAGAGTGGATTGGAGGAGGCTCGCAACAGGCTTCTCTCTCGTCTAGCCGATTATCAGGCATTCTCCGGCTTGAGAGTCATTGTTGTTTTTGACGCCTACCTCGTGCCTGGACTCGGTAAATCCTTTACCCAGAGCAAAGTGCAGATCTTTTTTACAAAGGAAAAAGAGACGGCAGACGAATGCATTGAGAGACTCGTTCGGGAACTAAGCACGCGAAGACGCCAAATCTATGTGGCTACAAGCGATATGGTAGAGCAGCATGTCATTTTTGGACAGGGAGCTCTACGTATATCCGCAAGGGAATTGCTGATCGAAGTAGAGCAGAACGAAAAAGAGTTACAGAAACGTCTGGAAGAAGATCAGGCTAAAGCAACGCGAAATACACTCGGCGGGAAGTTAAGTCCAGAAGTTTTGAAGCAGTTTGAGCGATGGCGCCGGGAATAAGAGTATGGTTTTACAGAAATTAGAATTTTGAAACTCTTGACAATTATGTTATTGATCTTCTTTTTTAGGCAGAGCGTGGTTGACGGTGTGAGGTACCATCATATATACTGATCCTATATTTCATAGAGTAGAGTAACGGGGTACCTTGCGTTGCAGCCGGAGGGATTGTCTGTGAGTGTCGACCTCAAAGATATCATGTTATCTAAGTATGATTACCAAAGTGACGAAGACATTGTCGAAGCGGTCCGTGAAGGTGAAAGCGAAGCGCTGGAGTTTTTGATTAACAAATATCGTAACTTTGTACGCGCCAAGGCAAGATCTTATTTTCTGATTGGGGCTGACCGGGAAGATATCATTCAAGAAGGAATGATTGGACTCTATAAATCCATTAGGGATTTCAAAGGGGACAAGCTCGCTTCTTTCAAAGCCTTCGCCGAGCTGTGTATTACACGACAGATTATTACGGCAATCAAGACAGCAACACGTCAGAAGCATATTCCGCTTAATTCTTATGTATCACTGGACAAGCCTATTTATGACGAAGAGTCCGATCGTACGTTACTCGATGTGATTTGTGGAACACAGGTCAGCGATCCGGAAGAGCTTATCATCAATCAGGAAGAGTTTGTGGGCCTGGAAGATAAGATGTCTGAGATTTTGAGTGATCTGGAACGTAAAGTATTGATGTTGTATCTGGACGGGAGATCTTATCAAGAGATTGCAGTGGATTTGGACAGACATGTGAAGTCCATTGATAATGCACTTCAGCGCGTGAAGCGTAAACTTGAAAAGTACCTGGAAGTTCGAGATAATTGAACACATGTTGTCGTTGACGGAAAAGGCTCGGGGTTTGAGTCTTTTTTTGCTGCCTCAAGTTTATAAAGTGAAAGAATGATTATACTAGTAATCGCTTGGTCCATGCAGGAGAAGAGAAAAAACAGAGATGCGAAACTAAATGTGTTTGTAAGGAACTTTTACCCAATGATGAAAGGTTATTCTTTCATTGACAGGGTTATACCCATATGATAAAGTGTTTTAGGTAGGCCTAAATTCGCGGCTTTTTTTTAGGATTAATTTAGAGACTCCGCTTCAATGTGGAAGTCTTCGGGAGGTGTACATCATGCGGGTAATTATTACTTTGGCTTGTACGAACTGCAAACAAAGAAATTACACTACGACGAAAAACAAGCGTAATCACCCCGACCGCATGGAGATGAAGAAATTTTGCAAGTTTTGTAACGAGCAGACTTCTCATCGCGAAACCAGATAGTTTTTTGGAGGTGTAGTCGGCGTGAAACGTAGTTTCAAATCTCTGATTTCCTTTTTCTCTGAAAGCTGGGCTGAACTTAAAAAAGTTCGCTGGCCTAATCGTAAAGAGCTGACCAACTACACATTGATCGTTCTTGGTACTGTTGTGGTTATGACGCTGTTTTTTTGGGTCATTGATATCGGCATCTCCGCTGTGATCGAAGCGATTATTTAAGAAGGGTCCCAGGTGGCTTGATATGGAAAAAAGATGGTACGTCGTTCATACCTATTCAGGGTATGAGAATAAGGTCAAAGCCAATTTGGAAAAACGCGTAGAGTCCATGGGCATGGAAGACAAGATTTTCCGCGTTCTTGTTCCTATGGAAGAAGAAGTGGTAAACAAAGACGGTAAGAAAAAAATCGTTATGCGTAAAGTTTACCCCGGTTATGTCTTGGTCGAAATGGTCCAGACGGATGACTCTTGGTATGTTGTTCGCAACACACCAGGTGTTACGGGATTTGTCGGTTCGACAGGTTCCGGGTCCAAACCAACAGCCTTGCTGCCTGAAGAAGTGGAACAAATTCTGAAGCATATGGGCATGGTTGAGCCTAAGCCTAAAATTGAATTCGATATTAAGGAATCCGTACGTATTAAAGTTGGTCCTTTTGCGAATTTTGTGGGCTCCGTGGAAGAAATTTTGGTAGACAAAAGCAAGTTGAAAGTGCACGTGAACATGTTTGGACGGGAAACACCGCTTGAGTTGGAATACACGCAAGTGGAGAAGATATAGTTTCTTCAAGTTTCTTGTGGGAGGGCTGAGAGGCCCGTTAACCACTATTTTGCAAGGAGGTGTCAATCATGGCAAAAAAGGTAATCAAAATGGTAAAACTGCAAATTCCAGCAGGTAAAGCGAATCCAGCGCCTCCGGTAGGTCCAGCTTTGGGTCAAGCAGGTGTCAACATCATGGCATTCTGTAAAGAATTCAACGCTCGTACAGCCGATCAAGCGGGATTGATTATTCCTGTTGAAATCACAGTATTCGAAGACCGTTCCTTTACTTTCATTACTAAAACTCCACCAGCAGCAGTTCTGTTGAAAGTGGCAGCTAAAGTAGAAAAAGGATCTGGCGAACCGAACAAGAAAAAAGTCGCTACCGTTAAACGTGATGCGGTACGTCAAATCGCGGAACAAAAAATGCCTGACCTGAATGCAGCGAACGTTGAGTCCGCAATGCGTATGGTCGAAGGTACTGCCCGCAGCATGGGTATCACCATCGAAGACTAATTTTTCATCTGAAACATGGCTTCGTAAAGCCGGCCGATTCGCGGCCGGTTGATGTGGGAGGTATATCCGCTAACACCACAAAGGAGGAATATAACATGGCTAAACACGGTAAAAAATACCTGGAAGCTGCTAAGCTGATTGACAGCGAAGCAACATACGAGCCTTCTGAAGCTGTAGAGCTTGTGAAGAAGGCAGCCACTGCAAAATTCGATGAAACTATCGAAGCGGCAGTACGCTTGGGCGTAGACCCGCGTAAACAAGACCAGGCTGTACGTGGTGTTGTTGTCTTGCCACACGGCACAGGTAAAACACAACGCGTATTGGTATTTGCAAAAGGTGACAAAGCGAAAGAAGCGGAAGCGGCTGGCGCGGATTATGTTGGTGATGCAGACATGATCAACAAAATTCAACAAGGCTGGTTCGAATTCGACGTCTGCGTAGCGACACCGGATATGATGAGTGAAGTAGGTAAATTGGGCCGTCTGCTCGGCGGTAAAGGCCTGATGCCTAACCCTAAAGCCGGAACGGTAACTTTCGATGTATCCAAGGCTGTTCAAGAAATTAAAGCCGGTAAAATCGAATATCGTCTGGATCGTGCAGGTCAAATTCATGCACCGATCGGTAAAGCTTCTTTCTCTGCAGAGCAACTGAATGAGAACCTTAAAGCTCTCATGGATGCTTTGACTCGTGCTAAACCGGCGGCAGCAAAAGGTGTTTATCTGAAGAATGTAAGTCTTTCTTCCACGATGGGCCCTGGCGCACGCGTGAACGCAGCATCTTTTAGATAATATCACTTGACAGGCTTGTCCTGTTCTGATAATCTATAAAAGTTGTGAGTCCGAGTGGCTGACCGTTGACATTTGAATATGCTTGCCGTAGACAGTAGGTGCCATTTGGCTTAATTTCCTGCCGAGGTGTGATTATAGAACTTAGAACGATGCAAATCGGTTATGAGTATATATCAAGCCTTCGTGATTCTACGGAGGCTTTTCTTAATGGGATAAATTTGATCAGGAGGTGTACAGTTTGGCAAACGCAAAAGTGATTCAAGCAAAACAAGAGTCCGTTGATGTAGTAACAGCAAAATTGCGCGAGAGCGCTACGACCGTTGTTGTTGACTATCGCGGATTGAACGTTGCCCAAGTAACTGAGCTGCGTAAGCAGCTTCGTGAAGCCGGAATCGAATTCCAAGTGCTGAAAAACTCGTTGCTTCGCCGCGCAGCAGCTGCAGCAGAACTGACAGAACTTAATGAAGTACTGACAGGTCCTAGTGCAATTGCATTCAGCGTAGACGACGTTGTGGCTCCAGCCAAAATTCTGAACGACTTCGCGAAAAAGAACGATGCACTGGAATTGAAAGGTGCAGTTGTAGAAGGTCGCGTAATTGGAGTAGAAGAAGTCAAAGCATTGGCAGAATTGCCATCCCGCGAAGGTCTCCTCTCCATGCTCCTCAGCGTGCTTCAAGCGCCAGTGCGCAACTTCGCGCTTGCGGTTAAAGCAGTTGCAGAAAAAGAAGAACAAGGCGCGTAAGCAACTTGATCTAAATGCTGCTTAGGCAGTGATGAAATAAAAAAAATAATATTATATATGGAGGTTCAATCATGAGTAAAGAGCAAATCTTGGAAGCAATCAAAGGCATGACTGTACTGGAACTGAACGATCTCGTTAAAGCAATCGAAGAAGAATTCGGCGTAACTGCTGCAGCTCCAGTAGCTGCTGCAGGTGCAGGCGCTGCTGCTGCAGAAGCTGAGCAATCCGAGTTCGACGTAATCTTGACTAGCGCTGGTGCTTCCAAAATCAACGTTATCAAAGCAGTTCGCGAAATCACAGGTCTTGGCCTGAAAGAAGCAAAAGAAGTAGTTGACAATGCTCCAAAAGCATTGAAAGAAAAAGTTAGCAAAGAAGAAGCAGAAACGGTTAAAGCTAAGCTTGAAGAAGCAGGCGCTACAATCGAAGTTAAATAATTTGGCTTTCATTAGCTAAATGAACAAAACAACAAACCCCTTGACTTATATCAAGGGGTTTGTTGCTGTAATTGTAAATGGAAAGTGAGTGAGGACATGTCCAATCATTATTATTCGGACAAACCGCAGGTGGCACATGACAGACGGGCTACAGAAGCGGAGCTACGCGGATGGAAATTACGACTCGTTACGGATGCAGGGGTATTTTCCAAAAACGGAATCGATTACGGCAGCAGAGTGCTGATTGATGCTATAGAGTTGCCTGCTGGAGCTCATGTACTGGATGTGGGTTGCGGGTATGGGCCAATTGGTCTTACAGCAGCTAAACTTGTACCGGATGGACATGTCACCATGATCGATATCAATGAGAGAGCAGTTGAGCTTTCCAGGGAAAATGCAAAAGCGAATGGCATAACGAATGTAACCGTTATGCAAAGCAATCTTCTGGCTGAAGTTAAAAAGGAAGACTTTGACGCGGTTCTAACCAATCCTCCGATCCGTGCGGGTAAGGAAACCGTGCATACGATCTTTGAACAGGCACATCGTCATTTGAAGGTGGGCGGAGCGTTATGGATTGTCATTCAGAAAAAGCAGGGAGCGCCTTCGGCGAAAGCGAAGCTGGAATCTCTCTTTGGACGAGTGGAGGAAGTAACGAAGGATAAAGGCTACCGAATTTTCAAAGCGGTAAAAATGGAAGAAACGCCTTTAGACTAAATCCTGATTTGTAAAGTAAGCAGGGGAGCATTTTTTTTGCAATAGGACTATTGACTTGAAATTCAGGTCGTGGTATTATTGTGAAATGTCAGTATTAAGATGCCCTACTTGGCTTTAGCTAACTAAAAATGTCAACCTTTTTTTACGCCGAACGGGCTTATTATGCCTACGTTTGGCGTATAATATGTACATTTTGGGCAAACTGGGGATAAGTATGATTTGGAAAGACATCCGCCGATCAAAGTTGCTCTTTTTTCGAACGACATTCGAGTAAGGGCTTTTCTTTATTTGTGGATGCATTGCTTTGCTCTGTATGTGTACCATTATAAGGTTACAAACAGAGGTTCGCAACGAAATTTTTAAAGTGAGTAGACATTGAGGGGTGAGTTTAAGTTGGCAGGACATCTTGTTCAATATGGTCGACGCACTCGGCGCAGTTATGCACGAATTAACGAGATACTCGAAGTTCCGAACCTGATTGAAATCCAACAAAAATCTTACGATTGGTTTTTGGAGGTAGGGTTGCGCGAAATGTTCCAGGATATCTCGCCGATCCAGGATTTTACAGGTAACTTGATTTTGGAATTTATCGACTACAGTCTCGGTGAACCGAAGTATACAGTAGACGACGCGAAAGAGCGTGACGTTACTTATGCAGCACCGCTTCGGGTCAAAGTCCGGCTCATTAATAAGGAAACCGGCGAAGTCAAAGAGCAGGAAGTATTCATGGGAGATTTCCCGCTGATGACCGACACCGGCACATTTATTATTAATGGTGCGGAACGGGTTATTGTCAGCCAGTTGGTTCGCTCTCCTAGCGTTTACTTCAGTACCAAAGTAGATAAAAACGCCAAAAAAACGTATACCGCTACAGTTATTCCTAACCGCGGCGCTTGGCTCGAACTGGAGATGGACGCGAAGGATGTTGTTTACGTCCGGATCGACCGCACACGTAAAATACCGGTGACGGTTCTCCTGCGTGCACTTGGTTTTGGCACAGACGCTGAGATTCTGGATCTGCTCGGTAATGACGAATATATCCGCAACACGCTGGACAAAGACAATACCGATTCTACGGAGAAAGCGCTGATTGAGATTTATGAGCGTCTTCGTCCAGGCGAGCCGCCAACGCTTGATAACGCGAAAAGCTTGCTCGTCGCTCGTTTCTTTGATCCAAAACGTTATGACCTCGCTAATGTGGGTCGTTACAAAATCAACAAAAAGCTTCACATTAAGAACCGTTTGTTCAACCAACGTTTGGCTGAGTCTCTTGTGGATACCGAAACCGGTGAAATCATTGCCGAAGCAGGTCAAATGATAGACCGTCGTCTGTTGGATGAAATCATGTCGCAGTTGGAGAAGAGCGTTGGTTTCCGGACATATCACGTGGCTAACGGCGTTTTGGATGCCAATGATATCCCGATGCAAACGATTGATGTCTTTTCACCAATTGAGGATGGTAAGGTCGTTAAACTGATTGCCAATGCAAACATTGATAAATCAGTGAAGAACGTTACACCGGCTGACATCATTTCCTCTATCAGTTACTTCATTAACCTTCTGCATGGCATCGGAAGCACGGATGATATCGATCATCTGGGTAACCGTCGTCTCCGCTCGGTTGGTGAACTCTTGCAAAACCAATTCCGTATCGGTTTATCCCGTATGGAACGTGTGGTTCGTGAGAGAATGTCCATTCAAGATGCTAACGTAATTACGCCTCAGGCTTTGATTAACATACGTCCTGTTATTGCATCCATTAAAGAGTTCTTCGGTAGCTCCCAATTGTCACAGTTTATGGATCAAACGAACCCGCTGGGTGAGTTGACGCATAAACGCCGTCTGTCCGCTCTCGGACCAGGTGGTTTGACGCGTGAGCGTGCCGGCATGGAAGTCCGTGACGTGCATCCATCCCACTATGGCCGGATGTGTCCAATCGAGACACCAGAGGGACCAAACATTGGTTTGATCAACTCCTTGTCGACATTTGCCCGTGTGAACGAATATGGTTTCATTGAAGCTCCTTATCGCTGGGTAGATCCTAAGACTGGTGTCGTAACCAAGCAAATCGATTACCTGACAGCAGACGAAGAGGACAACTATGTAATCGCTCAAGCGAATGCGAAGCTGAATGAAGATAGTACATTTGAAGAAGAAGCGATCATTGTACGTTACAACAAGCAGTCGGATAACATCCTTACGATGCCGAGTGAGCGCGTTGACTACATGGACGTATCTCCTAAACAAGTTGTATCCGTCGCTACGGCGCTCATCCCGTTCCTTGAGAACGATGACTCCAACCGTGCGCTCATGGGATCGAACATGCAGCGGCAGGCCGTTCCACTCTTGATTCCAAAAGCACCGCTTGTTGGTACAGGTATGGAACATAAAGCCGCGAAAGATTCCGGTGTATGTATTGTCTCCAAATATGACGGGATTATTGAACGTTCTTCTGCGAATGAGATTTGGTTGCGTCGTATTGAAGAAGTCGATGGTCAAGAAGTCAAAGGCGATATCGTTAAATATAAATTACACAAATTTATGCGTTCGAACCAAGGAACATGCATTAACCAACGTCCGATTGTCAAAAGAGGTGCTGTTGTCAAAGCTGGCGACATCCTTGCAGACGGTCCTTCGACGGAAATGGGTGAATTGGCACTGGGACGTAACGTCGTTGTTGCCTTCATGACTTGGGAAGGTTACAACTACGAGGATGCGATCCTGCTCAGCGAAAAACTCGTGAAGGAAGATGTCTACACATCTATCCATATCGAGGAGTATGAGTCTGAAGCACGTGATACTAAGCTCGGACCTGAAGAGATCACGCGTGATATCCCTAACGTTGGGGAAGAAGCGCTGCGTAATCTGGATGAGCGCGGTATTATCCGTATCGGTGCGGAAATCAGTGCCGGTGACATTCTGGTTGGTAAAGTAACACCAAAAGGTGTAACAGAACTGACTGCAGAAGAACGTCTCCTGCATGCGATCTTTGGTGAGAAAGCACGCGAAGTGCGTGATACTTCCTTGCGTGTACCTCACGGTACTGACGGTATCGTAGTTGATGTAAAAGTCTTCACCCGTGAAAACGGTGATGAACTGCCTCCAGGTGTTAACCAACTCGTTCGTGTCTATATCGCTCAAAAACGGAAAATTTCCGAGGGTGATAAAATGGCCGGACGTCACGGTAACAAAGGGGTCGTGGCCCGTATCCTGCCGGAAGAAGATATGCCTTTCCTGCCGGACGGTACACCAGTTCAAATCGTTCTTAACCCGCTGGGCGTACCTTCCCGGATGAACATCGGTCAAGTGCTTGAAGTTCACTTGGGTATGGCAGCCATGCAGCTCGGTATTCACGTAGCTACTCCTGTATTCGATGGAGCGAAGGAGTATGACGTCTTCGATACGATGGAAGAAGCAGGTATGCAGCGAAATGGTAAAACCGTTCTGTACGACGGTCGTACTGGAGAAGAGTTTGAACGTGAAGTTACTGTTGGCGTCATGCATATGATCAAGCTGGCGCACATGGTTGACGATAAAATTCATGCTCGTTCCACAGGTCCTTACTCACTCGTTACGCAACAGCCTCTGGGTGGTAAAGCCCAGTTCGGTGGACAACGTTTCGGGGAGATGGAAGTATGGGCGCTTGAGGCTTATGGTGCGGCCTATACACTGCAAGAGATCTTGACTGTTAAGTCCGATGATGTTGTAGGTCGGGTGAAAACATATGAGTCCATCGTCAAAGGCGAGAATGTTCCGGAACCAGGTGTTCCTGAGTCATTCAAAGTATTGATCAAAGAGCTGCAAAGCTTGGGTATGGACGTTAAGATTTTGAGCGAAGATGAGCAAGAGATTGAAATGAAAGAAATGGACGATGAAGATGACGCTGCGAGCGATAAGCTCAGCCTCAACCTTGAGGGTACAGAGGTCGGAGCGGAGTAACCGCTTCGGGCGCATGATGACCGGCGTTTTTCATCAGGCTCGCGTCTTGCTCCGGCTTCGGCCGGAGGGGGCGTAACCTAGAATACAGGACTTGGTTAAGGAGGGTTGCTCCTTGTTGGACGTCAACAATTTCGAATACATGAAGATCGGGCTTGCTTCCCCAGAAAAAATTCGTTCTTGGTCCCGCGGAGAAGTGAAAAAACCGGAAACGATCAACTATCGTACGTTGAAACCGGAAAAAGAAGGGCTGTTCTGCGAAAAGATTTTTGGCCCTACAAAAGACTGGGAATGTCATTGCGGTAAATACAAACGCGTCCGTTATAAAGGCGTTGTCTGTGATCGCTGTGGCGTTGAAGTCACACGTGCGAAAGTACGCCGCGAACGGATGGGCCATATTGAGCTCGCTGCTCCGGTATCGCATATCTGGTACTTCAAAGGTATTCCGAGCCGCATGGGTCTCGCTTTGGATATGTCTCCAAGATCTCTCGAGGAGATTATTTATTTTGCATCATATGTAGTAACTGATCCAGGAGAAACTCCACTGGAGAAAAAACAGCTGTTGTCCGAGAAGGAATACCGCAGCTACCGTGAGAAATACGGATATGGGTTCCAGGCTGGCATGGGTGCAGAAGCAGTTAAGAAATTGCTTCAAGACCTTGATATAGACAAAGAGCTTGAATTCCTTAAGGAAGAGCTCCGCACTGCACAAGGACAACGTCGTAACCGTGCAATCAAACGTCTGGAAGTAATCGAAGCATTCCGCAACTCGGGTAATAAACCTGAGTGGATGATCATGGATGTACTTCCAGTTATCCCGCCGGAACTTCGTCCGATGGTACAACTGGATGGTGGACGTTTTGCAACGTCTGACCTGAATGACCTGTATCGCCGTGTAATCAACCGGAATAACCGTCTGAAACGTTTGCTTGATTTGGGCGCGCCAGACATTATCGTGCAAAATGAAAAACGGATGCTGCAGGAAGCTGTTGACGCATTAATCGACAACGGCCGTCGTGGACGCCCTGTAACGGGTCCTGGTAACCGTCCATTGAAATCTCTCAGCCATATGCTGAAAGGTAAACAGGGACGTTTCCGTCAGAACTTGCTCGGTAAACGGGTTGACTATTCTGGTCGTTCCGTTATCGTAGTTGGACCTTATCTGAAAATGTATCAGTGTGGTCTGCCTAAAGATATGGCGCTTGAACTGTTCAAGCCTTTCGTGATGAAAGAGCTTGTAAATAAAGGGCTTGCCCACAACATCAAGAGCGCTAAACGTAAGGTTGAGCGCGTAAGTCCTGAAGTATGGGATGTTCTTGAAGAAGTAATCAAGGAGCACCCGGTTCTTCTGAACCGTGCCCCTACGCTTCACCGTCTCGGTATTCAAGCATTTGAACCGATTCTCGTTGAAGGTAAAGCGATTCGTCTTCACCCGCTCGTATGTACGGCGTACAATGCCGACTTTGACGGTGACCAAATGGCCGTGCACGTTCCATTGTCTGCTGAAGCTCAAGCGGAAGCACGTATTTTGATGCTTGCATCAGGTAACATTTTGAACCCGAAAGACGGTAAACCGGTTGTTACCCCTTCCCAGGATATGGTTCTTGGTTCTTACTACCTGACCATGGACAACAAGGAAGAAAAGGGAACGGGCATGATCTTGCGTACGGTTAACGAAGCTGTATCCGCGTACCAACGTGGTACTGCAGGTTTGCATGCACGTGTAGCGATTCCGGTTAGAGCACTTGGCAAAACAATCTTTACCGATGAGCAACAAGATGCAATGATGCTGACTACTGTCGGCAAAATCATCTTTAATGAAATCTTCCCGGCAAGCTTCCCTTACATCAATGATGCAACTCGTGCGAACCTCTACCAGGGTACCGCTGAGCATTCATTTGTTTATGAGAAGGGTGCTGACCTTAGAGAAGCGATCATGAATGCTCCTTTGGCTGGTGGCGTCGGCAAAGAATATCTCGGTTCTATCATCGCACGTTGTTTTGAAATTTATCACACAACGGAAACAGCCGTTATTTTGGATAAAATCAAACAACTTGGATTCACATACTCGACTCGTGCTGGTATCACTGTAGCGGTGTCTGATGTTATCGTTCCACCTGAGAAATTTGAAATTCTTAGACAGTCTGAGGAAAAAGCACAAATCGTTACGAATCAGTACCGTCGTGGTCTGATTACGAACGAAGAGCGCTATGACCGCATCATCGATATCTGGTCGAAATCGAAAGATGATATCACCGAGATTCTGATGAAATCGATGGATCGCTACAACTCCATCATGATGATGGTTGACTCCAAAGCACGGGGTAACAAATCGCAGATCACCCAATTGGGCGGTATGCGTGGTCTGATGGCCAACCCATCCGGTCGAATCATTGAACTCCCAATCAAATCGAACTTCCGTGAAGGTCTGACGGTACTCGAATACTTTATCTCGACTCACGGTGCCCGTAAAGGTTTGGCCGATACGGCCCTGCGTACAGCGGATTCAGGTTACCTGACTCGTCGTCTCGTAGACGTGGCACAAGACGTGATCGTGCGTGAAGATGATTGTGGTACAGATAAAGGCTTTACGGTAAGCCGTATCCAGGATGGTAAAGAGGTTATTGAGGATCTCTACGACCGTATTGAAGGCAGATACTGCTTCGAGACTGTTCGTCATCCGGAAACAAAAGAAATTATTGCACACCGTAATGAACTGATTGACTCTGATAAAGCAGAGGCAATCATCAAAGCTGGCGTAACCAAACTACAAATTCGCTCCGTACTTAGCTGCCGTGCGCGTCACGGTGTCTGCAAGAAGTGTTATGGTCGCAACTTGGCGACTGGTAAACACGTGGAGATCGGTGAAGCAGTTGGTATTATCGCAGCGCAATCCATTGGTGAGCCAGGAACACAGTTGACAATGCGTACATTCCACACCGGTGGTGTAGCCGGAGACGATATTACGCAAGGTTTGCCGCGTATCCAGGAGTTGTTTGAGGCTCGTAATCCTAAGGGTCAAGCAACAATCAGTGAGATCGACGGTGTTGTTAAAGAAATTCGCGAAGCGAAAGATCGTCGCGAAATTGAAATTCAAGGTGAAGCAGAATCCAAAGTTTACTCTGTTACCTACGGTTCCCGTGTACGCGTTAGCGAAGGCATGGAAATTGAAGCAGGCGACGAGTTGACAGATGGTTCTATCGATCCAAAAGAAATGCTGCGCATTAAAGGCGTACGTGGCGTACAGAACTACATTTTGCAGGAAGTACAACGCGTATACCGTAACCAAGGCGTAGAAATCAATGACAAACACGTTGAAGTTATGATCCGTCAAATGTTGCGTAAAATCCGTATCGTCGATGCAGGGGACACTACATTGTTGCCAGGATCGTTCGTGGATACGCATGAGTACGAAAGAGCTAACAAGACAGCGATTCTGAGTGATAAAGAGCCAGCGGTTGCGAAACCAATCTTGCTCGGTATTACGAAAGCATCCCTGGAAACAGACTCCTTCCTCTCGGCGGCTTCGTTCCAAGAGACTACACGTGTACTGACAGATGCAGCAATCAAAGGTAAAGTCGATCAGTTGCTCGGTCTGAAAGAGAATGTAATCATCGGTAAACTGATTCCTGCAGGTACAGGTATGCACCGTTACCGCAGCATCAAATTTGCTGAGCCGGAAGATGGCCAATCTTCGGTAGAAGAACTTGAGCCAGTTTCGGTTGATTAAGATATTTAACTAGATTCGTCCTTATTATAAGGGTGAACTAAGGTTTTGTACGCCGGGAGGCGACGGCTGTTTCATACAGAAGGACGTTTCCCGGCGAGGCAAAACTTTATATAAAATGTTTTAGGATTAGCATTGACATTGCTTACGCTAGATGCTAATATATCAAAGGTGCGTGAGTAGCTGATTGTATTTGGTCCTATTCGGAGGAATGAACAATGTCTAATGAAAAAGGTCTGCAAGATGCTCATGTCAAAATAGGTACCAAACAGACCACGCGGATGGTTCAGGCAGGTATGGCTTCTGAAGTTTATGTGGCTGAAGATTGTGATCCGCAGCTTACTTCCAAAATCATTGCTTTGTGTGAACAACACAATGTGAAGTGCACGAAAGTGGACACAATGAAAAATCTCGGCAAAGCTTGCGGGATTGGAGTGGGAGCAGCAATGGCTGCTGTCGTAAAATGATACGGTAAGGAACGTTTTTGTCCGAGAACTTTTAGGGATTCTCCAAGGCAAAAACTTTTCATTTGTCTTTTTATGAACCGCCTGGGTCTGTGGACTTAGCGTAAGAGGGTTTATAAAGAAACATGAAAAATTGAGGAAGGGGGTGGCAATCACATGCCAACTATTAACCAACTGGTACGTAAAGGACGTCAAGCTAAAGTTGAAAAGTCCAAATCACCAGCTTTGCAAAAAGGGTTCAATGCTTTGAAACGTGAATCAACTAACATCAGTGCCCCACAAAAACGTGGTGTCTGCACTCGTGTAGGTACAATGACTCCACGTAAACCAAACTCTGCACTTCGTAAGTATGCCCGTGTTCGTTTGACGAACCGTCTCGAGGTAACTGCTTATATCCCGGGTATCGGACATAACCTTCAAGAGCACAGTGTTGTGTTGATCCGTGGAGGTAAAGTTAAAGACCTTGCAGGGGTTCGTTATCACATCGTTCGCGGAGCTCTTGATACTGCAGGCGTGAACAACCGTATGCAAGCTCGTTCGAAATACGGTGCTAAACGTCCAAAAGCTAAAAAAGCCTAAAATATTATAAGTAGCAGTCCTGAATATCTTCTGGGTTAATCCCAGGAGGTGTAGGATGTGCTCATGAAGAAAGAAAGGGGGATATCCATGCCACGCAAAGGTCCAGTTACGAAAAGAGACGTGTTGCCAGATCCGGTATACAGCAGCAAGCTGGTTACTCGTTTGATCAACCGCATCATGCTCGACGGAAAACGCGGTGTTGCTCAAAGCATTCTGTATAATGCGTTTAAGTTGATTCAAGAACGTACGGGTAATGACCCTATGGAAGTATTTGAAGCAGCAATCAAGAATATCATGCCAGTCCTGGAAGTTAAAGCTCGCCGTGTCGGCGGTGCCAACTACCAAGTACCAATCGAGGTAAAACCAGAGAGACGTACTGCTTTGGGATTACGTTGGCTCGTGAACTACTCCCGCAACCGCGGTGAGAAAACAATGGAAGAGCGTTTGGCGGCTGAGATCATCGACGCTTCCAACAACACAGGCGCTTCCGTTAAAAAACGTGAAGATACGCACAAAATGGCTGAAGCGAACAAAGCGTTTGCTCACTACCGTTGGTAGGATTCGGTTCACAATAATAACTTCAATTTTGAAGGGAGACCCATTTCATGGCAAGAGAGTTCTCCTTGAAAAATACACGTAATATCGGGATCATGGCTCATATTGATGCGGGTAAAACCACGACAACTGAGCGGATCTTGTTCTACACAGGACGTACGCACAAAATCGGTGAAGTACACGAAGGCGCTGCGACAATGGACTGGATGGAACAGGAACAGGAGCGCGGAATTACAATTACTTCCGCTGCGACTACCGCTGCTTGGAAAGGCCACCGCGTTAACATCATTGATACCCCGGGACACGTTGACTTCACTGTTGAAGTTGAACGTTCCCTTCGTGTATTGGACGGAGCAGTTGGTGTATTCAGTGCGAAAGAAGGCGTTGAGCCTCAGTCCGAAACCGTATGGAGACAGGCTGATAAGTACGGCGTACCTCGTATCGCTTATGTAAACAAAATGGATATCATCGGTGCTGACTTCCTGAACGTTGTCTCTGACATGCGTGATCGCCTTCAAGCGAACGCAGTTGCGATTCAACTTCCAATCGGTGCTGAAAATGATTTCAAAGGTATCATTGATATCGTTGCACAAAAGGCTCATATGTACAAAGATGACCTGGGACAAGATATCGAAGAAACCGAAATTCCTGCGGAATTTGCTGATCAAGTTGCAGAACTCCGTAATGAATTGGTTGAGCGTGTTGCAGAACTCGACGAAGACTTGACAATGAAATACCTGGAAGGCGAAGAAATCACTATTGATGAGATCAAAGCTGCCCTCCGTAAAGGTGTTGTTGATGTTAAGATCTTCCCGGTTATCTGTGGATCCTCGTATCGTAACAAAGGTGTTCAACTGATGTTGGATGCTGTTATCGACTACTTGCCGGCTCCAACAGACGTTGCATCTATCACTGGTCATCTTGAAGATGGAACTGAAGCAATTCGTAAGTCATCCGATGAAGAGCCTTTCTCCGCATTGGCCTTCAAAATCATGACTGACCCTTACGTTGGTAAATTGACATTCTTCCGCGTATACTCCGGTGTTCTTCAATCCGGTTCTTATGTATTGAATGCCACTAAAGGCAAACGTGAGCGTATCGGTCGTATCCTTCAAATGCATGCTAACAGCCGTCAAGAGATCACTGAAGTTTACTCCGGTGACATTGCAGCTGCTGTAGGTTTGAAAGATACGGGTACAGGTGATACACTGTGTGATGAGAAAAATCCGGTTATCCTGGAGTCAATGAACTTCCCTGATCCGGTTATCGAAATCGCCGTTGAACCTAAAACCAAAGCTGACCAAGATAAGATGGGTGTTGCTCTCGGTAAGTTGACTGAAGAGGATCCTACTCTTCGTGCTCATACTGATGAAGAAACAGGCCAAACGATCTTGGCAGGTATGGGTGAACTTCACCTTGATATCATCATTGACCGTATGCGTCGTGAGTTCAAGGTTGAAACTACTGTGGGTAAACCACAAGTAGCTTACCGTGAAACTTTCCGTGCACCAGCGCGCGTTGAAGGTAAATTCGTTCGTCAATCCGGTGGTCGTGGTCAATACGGTCACGTATGGGTTGAGTTCGAACCTCTCGAGGCAGGTACAGGCAGCCAGTTCGAAAGTAAGGTTGTCGGTGGTTCTGTTCCAAGAGAATACATTCAACCAGCTCTTGCAGGTATCGAAGAGCAAATGAAAAACGGCGTTATCGCAGGCTTCCCGCTTGTTGACGTTAAGGCTACAATCGTAGACGGATCTTACCATGATGTCGATTCCAACGAGATGGCATTTAAAATTGCCGGATCGATGGCGCTGAAAGCTGCGAAAGACAAATGTAAGCCGGTTCTGCTTGAGCCAATCATGAAAGTAGAAGTAACCGTTCCAGAAGAGTATATGGGTGACGTTATGGGTATGCTTAACTCCCGTCGTGGCCGCATCGAAGGTATGGATTCCCGTAGTGGAGCCCAAATCATCCGTGCTAAAGTACCTTTGTCTGAAATGTTCGGATACTCTACAACTCTTCGTTCCGGTACACAAGGACGCGGCGTATTCTCCATGGAGCTTTCTCACTATGAAGAAGTTCCTAAGAGCATCGCTGAAGAGATTGTTGCCAAAACAAAAGGAACCGAGTAGTTTTCTCTCATTGAATGAAAGTGCATAAGAGTCATGTATTCTTTGCACTTCATTTAGTGAAAACATAAAATTATAATTTTAAGGAGGCCACGTTCAAATGGCAAAGGCTAAATACGAACGTAATAAACCCCACGTTAACATTGGTACTATCGGTCACGTTGACCATGGTAAAACAACTCTGACTGCTGCAATCACAACTGTATTGTCCAAAACTTACGGTGGCGCAGCAATCGCATTCGATCAAATCGATAAAGCTCCAGAAGAGCGCGAACGCGGTATCACAATTTCTACATCACACGTTGAATACGAAACTGATACTCGTCACTACGCTCACGTAGACTGCCCAGGTCACGCCGACTATGTTAAAAACATGATCACTGGCGCGGCACAAATGGACGGAGCTATCTTGGTAGTATCCGCAGCTGACGGCCCAATGCCACAAACTCGTGAGCACATTTTGCTCTCCCGTCAAGTTGGCGTACCTTACATTGTTGTATTCTTGAACAAATGTGATATGGTTGAAGACGAAGAGTTGTTGGAATTGGTTGAGATGGAAGTTCGCGACCTTCTTAATGAATATGAATTCCCAGGTGATGACACTCCAATCACTCGTGGATCCGCTCGTGAAGCTCTGCAAAACCCTGATGGCGAGTGGGCTCAAAAAATCATTGAGATGTTCAAAGAAATCGATACGTACATCCCACTGCCTGAGCGTCAAACTGACAAACCTTTCTTGATGCCTGTCGAGGACGTATTCTCCATCACTGGTCGTGGTACTGTTGCTACAGGTCGTGTAGAGCGTGGTACTGTTAAAGTCGGCGAAGAGATCGAAATCGTTGGTATTACTGAAGAAACTAAAAAATCCGTAGTTACGGGCGTTGAGATGTTCCGTAAATTGCTGGATTCCGCTCAAGCGGGTGACAACATCGGCGCATTGCTGCGTGGTGTTGATCGTACTCAAATCGAGCGTGGACAAGTTTTGGCAAAACCGGGTTCTGTTAAGCCACACACAGAATTCTCTGCACAAATCTACGTTTTGACTAAAGAAGAGGGTGGCCGTCACAAGCCTTTCTTCACTGGATACCGTCCACAGTTCTACTTCCGTACAACTGACGTAACAGGTATCATCAACTTGCCAGAAGGTACTGAAATGGTAATGCCTGGTGACAACATCACGGTTACTGTTCAACTGATCTCTCCAATCGCGATCGAAGAAGGAACTAAGTTCTCTATTCGTGAAGGTGGACGTACAGTTGGTGCAGGTTCCGTAGCAACTATCCAAAAATAATTCAGCTTATCGCTGAGTAAGCATATGCAACAGTGTACTGGAACGAGTAACATTGTACTGTAACGAAGTTTCGGAAGAGTTCTTTATCCGACATCGGATAAAGAACTCTTTTATTATGTAATAGTTTCGGAACCTGCGTCATACGAAATGAACATCATTTGCGAGTGTAGAAGGATTGGTAAGGCAGCATGGATATTGAAGGTAAACACTGCACTAAACGAAGTCATTTCTTGAGAAAAGATTAGTTTAAATGTTTTTCTTAAATATGCTTGCAATACGCCCATCTTTTCTATATAATAATGAATGTTGTTCTGTGACGTTGCGATGATGTGAGAGGTTACTGGCACACCCGGCCCCTTTGCCATGGGACAGTGGCTAGAAAATTTTCACGGAGTATGTCCGATAAAAAATTGGGCGATAGAAGGAGGGACTAAAATGGCAAAGCAAAAAATTCGTATTCGTTTGAAAGCTTACGACCACAGAATTCTTGATCAATCCGCGGAGAAAATTGTTGAAACAGCAAAACGTTCGGGTGCAGGTGTATCCGGTCCGATTCCGCTTCCTACTGAAAAACAAATCATTACTATTCTTCGTGCGGTGCACAAGTACAAGGATTCTCGGGAACAATTCGAACAACGCACACATAAGCGTTTGATCGACATCGTTAACCCGACTCCACAAACTGTGGATGCCTTGATGCGCTTGGATCTGCCGTCCGGTGTAGATATCGAAATTAAATTGTAATACAAGCTACAACAAAGACCATGTATAAAGGAAAAGAGGTGTCAACATGAAAGCAATCTTAGGAAAAAAACTCGGAATGACTCAAGTATTTACACCTGAGGGTAACGTTGTACCAGTAACGGTTATCGAAGCAGGCCCTTGTGTTGTTTTGCAAAAGAAAGACATTGAGAACGATGGCTACGAAGCAATTCAAATCGGTTACTCCGATAAGAAAGAGAAAAATGCTAACAAGCCAGAAGCAGGTCACGCTAAAAAAGCGAATACTGCCCCTAAGCGCTACGTTCGTGAAGTTCGCGGTATCAACATCGCAGAATATGAAGTTGGCCAAGAACTGAAAGCTGACATTTTCGCTGAAGGCGAATTCGTTGACGTAACGGGTGTTTCTAAAGGTAAAGGTTTTGCCGGCGTTATCAAACGTTGGGGACAAAGCACTGGACCTATGTCACACGGTTCGCGTTACCACCGTGGCCCTGGTTCAATGGGTTCGATCCAAGCTAACCGCGTTCCTAAAGGCAAACGCCTGCCAGGACACATGGGGCATGATACTGTTACAATCCAACGTCTTGAAGTAGTTAAAGTAGACGCTGAGCGTAACGTGTTGCTCGTGAAAGGTTCCATTCCTGGACCGAAAAACAGTCTCATTAAAGTTAAAGAAACGGTGAAAAAATAACCACTGAAGAAAGGAGGAACACAAAATGCCAAAAGTATCAGTTTACAATGTAGATGGTAGCCAAGTAGGCGAAGTTGAATTGAACGATGCGGTTTTCGGAATTGAGCCGAACCAACACGTTCTATACGATGCAGTTCTTATGCAACGCGCTTCCCTTCGTCAAGGTACCCACAAAGTAAAAGGACGTTCTGAAGTACGTGGCGGTGGACGTAAGCCTTGGAAACAAAAAGGTACAGGTCGCGCTCGTCAAGGTTCAATTCGTTCACCACAGTGGAAAGGCGGCGGTATCGTATTTGGTCCAACACCACGGAGCTATGCGTATAAACTGCCTAAGAAAGTTCGCCGTTTGGCGATCAAATCAGCCCTTTCATCCAAAGTGCTTGACAATGACATTATCGTTTTGGACGCTCTCACGTTGAGCACGCCTAAAACTAAAGAATTCGCAGCCATCTTGAGTAACCTCAAAGTGGGACGTAAGGCTTTGATCGTAGCTCCTAGCTATGATGATAATGTAGCTCTTTCCGCACGGAATATTCCAGGCGTGAAATTCGTAGCTGCTGACGGCATTAATGTTCTTGACGTGCTTTCGCACGACAAACTGATCATTACGAAAGAAGCAGTTCAGAAGGTAGAGGAGGTGCTCGCGTAATGAAGGATCCTCGTGATATTGTAAAACGTCCGATTATTACGGAACGTACAGCTGACATGATGAATGACTTGAAATATGTATTTGAAGTCGATATCCGTGCAAACAAAACCGAGATCAAGAAAGCCGTGGAAGCTATTTTCAACGTAAAAGTGAAAAACGTGAACACGCTTCGTGTTCCAGCTAAGCCAAAACGGTACGGACGTTATTCCGGATATACTAGCGAATGGAAAAAAGCGTTTGTAACGCTGACACAAGACAGCAAAACGCTTGAGTTCTTTGAAACTGTATAATTGAATTTTTGAAGTAAGGAGGGAAACCCAGTGCCAATCAAAAAGTATAAACCAACTTCCCCGGCAAGACGGAACATGTCCGTTTCTACATTTGAGGAAATTACCACAGATCAGCCGGAGAAATCGTTGTTGGCCCCATTGAGCAAACAAGCAGGCCGCAACAACCAAGGTAAAATTACAGTTCGTCACCATGGTGGTGGACACAAACGTAAATACCGTATCATCGACTTCAAACGTACTAAAGATGGAATACCGGGCCGCGTTGCTACGATTGAATATGACCCGAACCGTACATCTAACATCGCTCTGATTCACTATGCTGATGGTGAAAAACGTTATATCATCGCTCCTAAAGGTTTGAAAGTTGGAGATCAAGTATTCTCCGGACCTGAATCAGACATCAAAATCGGAAACGCATTGCCACTCGAAAATATTCCAGTAGGTACTGTTATCCACAACATCGAGTTGAAACCAGGTAAAGGCGGACAATTGGTTCGTGCTGCTGGTACAGAAGCTCAATTGCTTGGTAAAGAAGAAAAATACGTTTCCGTTCGTCTCTCTTCCGGAGAAGTTCGTCGTATTTTGAAAGTTTGCCGCGCAACAATTGGATCTGTTGGTAACCAAGACCACGAGCTCATCAAAATCGGTAAAGCCGGTCGTAGCCGTTGGTTGGGTAAACGTCCTGAAGTTCGTGGTGTAGTAATGAACCCTAACGATCACCCACACGGTGGTGGTGAAGGTCGTGCTCCAATCGGACGTAAATCGCCAATGTCACCATGGGGTAAACCTACTCTTGGTTACAAAACGCGTAAGAAAAATAAAGCTTCTGATAAATACATCATTCGCCGCCGCACGAAGTAATACACACTGTGCATGATTTCGTGAGGCATCTGCGGATGCATAATAGCAACGTTTGAAGGGAGGATCTCCACATGGGTCGCAGTTTGAAAAAAGGGCCATTCATTGATGGCTACATGCTGAAAAAGGTAGAAGACATGGAAGCATCCGGTAAAAAGCTTGTTATTAAAACCTGGTCCCGTCGTTCTACAATTTTCCCACAATTCATCGGACACACTTTTGGCGTATATGATGGACGTAAACACGTGCCAGTATACGTAACTGAGGACATGGTCGGACACAAATTGGGTGAGTTCGCTCCAACCCGTACGTACAAAGGCCATACTGATGATGATAAGAAAACAAGAAGATAAATGAACATCTTTAATGTTTGAGAGGAGGTTACACAATGGAAGCAAAAGCACATGCTAAGTTTATCCGGATTGCTCCTCGTAAAGTTCAACTCGTTGTTGACTTGATTCGCGGCAAGCAAGTTGGTGAGGCGGTTGCCATTCTCCGTCACACTCCGAAATCCGCTTCTCCGATTGTTGAGAAGTTGCTTAACTCCGCGATTGCAAATGCGGAACATAACTATTCTTTGGATGTTAATAACTTGGTCATTTCGCAAGCTTACGTGAACCAAGGACCGACAATGAAACGTTTCCGTCCTCGTGCAATGGGACGTGCAAGTCGTATTAACAAACGTACTAGCCACATCACTTTGGTGGTATCTGAAAAGTAGAAGGAGGGGAAATGTGTGGGCCAAAAGGTAAATCCAGTCGGACTCCGTGTCGGAATTATCCGTGACTGGGAATCTAAGTGGTATGCAGGTAAAGACTTCGGCGATCTTTTGATGGAAGACGTGAAAATTCGTGAATTCCTGAAAAATAAATTGAAAGACTCCGCTATGTCTCGTGTTGAAATCGAGAGAGCGGCTAACCGCGTAAACGTAACGATTCACACTGCGAAACCAGGTATGGTAATCGGTAAGGGTGGTTCGGAAGTTGAAAATCTGCGTAATCAAATTACGAAAATCGCAGGCGGTAAAAAAGTACACATTAACATTTCTGAAATTAAGAACCAAGACCTGGACGCAATCCTGGTAGCTGAAAGCATTGCGCAACAATTGGAACGTCGTGTTTCTTTCCGTCGTGCTCTGAAACAAGCTATTCAAAGAACAATGCGCTCTGGTGCAAAAGGTATTAAAACTCAAGTGGGCGGACGTCTTGGCGGTGCTGAGATTGCTCGTTCGGAAGGCTACAGCGAAGGAACTGTTCCACTGCACACGCTTCGTGCCGACATCGACTACGGTACAGCAGAGGCTCATACTACTTACGGCCGTATCGGCGTGAAAGTATGGATCTATCGTGGAGAGGTTCTTCCTACGGCTAAGAAACAAGCTGCTAAGGAAGGAGGCAACTAATCATGTTGGTACCAAAAAGTGTAAAACACCGTAAGCAACAACGTGGACATATGAAGGGCCAAGCTAAAGGCGGAACTACGCTGAACTTTGGTGAATACGGTCTGCAAGCTACGGAACCGGCTTGGATTACGAACCGTCAAATCGAAGCGGCTCGTATTGCGATGACTCGTTACATCAAACGTGGTGGAAAGTTTGGATCAAGATCTTCCCAGACAAACCAATCACTCAAAAGCCTCTCGAGGTTCGGATGGGTAGCGGTAAAGGTAACGTAGAAAAATGGGTTGCAGTTGTGAAACCAGGTAAGATCATGTTTGAACTTGCTGGTGTACCGGAGGAGATTGCACGCGAAGCAATGCGTCTTGCCGCTCACAAACTGCCAATCAAAACAAAGTTTGTGAAACGTGAAGAATTGGGTGGTGAAGCAAATGAAAGCTAGTGAATTTCGCAACCTAACCTCTGCTGAAATCGAGCAAAAGATTGCCGGATTTAAAGAAGAACTCTTTAACCTCCGCTTTCAACTCGCTACCGGTCAGCTGGATAACCCGACTCGAATCCGTGATGTGCGGAAAGAAATAGCTCGTGCTAAAACCATTATCCGTGAAAGAGAATTGGGAATCGGTTAATTAGGGATCGGATGTATAATCCGTCCGTAATCAGGAAGGAGGCCAACAATGAGCGAAGAACGTAACGCACGTAAAGTGCAAACCGGTAAAGTGGTCAGCGATAAAATGGACAAAACGATTGTTGTTGCTGTAGAAACTTACAAAAAACACAACTTGTACCATAAACGCATTAAGGTTACTAAAAAATTCAAAGCGCATGACGAAGAAAACACTGCGAAAATCGGTGACACGGTGAAAATCATGGAGACTCGTCCGCTTTCGAAAGATAAACGCTGGAGACTTACTGAAATCGTAGAAAAAGCGGTTATCATCTAATGCATCAGCAGCATAGCTGAAAGGAGGAATACTAAATGATTCAACCATTTACACGTTTGACTGTGGCTGACAACTCCGGTGCGAAGGAACTGATGTGTATCCGCGTACTCGGCGGTACGGGACGTCGTACAGCTCAAATCGGTGATCTGATCGTTTGTTCTGTAAAACAAGCAACACCAGGCGGCGTTGTCAAAAAAGGTGATGTAGTTAGAGCGGTTGTCGTTCGTACGAAACGTTCTGTACGTCGTAAAGACGGTTCCTACATCGGTTTTGATGAAAATGCAGCGGTTGTTGTAAAAGACGACAGAAGCCCACGTGGAACACGTATTTTCGGACCTGTTGCTCGTGAACTCCGCGAGAAAGACTTCATGAAAATCGTTTCCTTGGCCCCAGAAGTTATCTAAAGCTTAATCTCGTGATGTTAGAAACAGGAGGTGTACGAAATGCCAAGAGTGAAAAAAGTTCTGGAATCCCATAACAATAAACTTCATGTTAAAAAAGAAGATACAGTTATGGTGATCAGCGGTAAAGACAAAGGTAAAAAAGGCCGTGTCATCGCTGCTTATCCTCGTGAGAACCGCGTCCTTGTGGAAGGTGTTAACATGATTAAAAAACACCAGAAGCCTAACCAGCAAAATCCGCAAGGCGGCATTATCGAGAAGGAAGCTCCGATTCACGTTTCCAACGTAATGCACATCGATCCAAAGAGCGGAAAAGTAACCCGTGTAGGTTACAAAGTGTTGGATAACGGAAAGAAAGTGCGCGTTGCTAAACGTTCCGGAGAAATTATCGACTAATTGAACCGAATGAGAAAGGAGGTCTATGATTCATGGCAGCAAGAATGAAAGAACGTTACCTGAACGAAATTGCTCCTGCTTTGATGCAGAAGTTCAACTATACAACGGTAATGCAAGTGCCGAAAATCGAGAAAATCGTTATCAACATGGGTGTGGGCGACGCTGTCCAAAACTCCAAAGTGTTGGATTCCGCAGTAAACGATTTGCAATTGATCGCAGGTCAAAAACCTGTAATCACTCGTGCTAAAAAATCTATTGCAGGTTTCAAACTACGTGAGAACATGCCTATCGGTGTGAAAGTAACATTGCGCGGCGAGCGCATGTACTTCTTCCTCGATAAACTGCTCAACGTTACGCTTCCTCGTGTCCGCGACTTCCGCGGTGTATCGAGCAAAGCTTTCGACGGACGTGGTAACTACACACTGGGTCTGAAAGAACAACTGATCTTCCCAGAGATCGAGTATGATAAAGTAGACAAAGTCCGCGGTATGGATATTGTCATTGTTACAACGGCGAAAACAGACGAAGAGTCCCGTGAATTGCTCACGCAACTGGGAATGCCTTTCGTTAAATAATGTTGCTATAACGTTTCCGGGTGTCTGGAAAGACTCCCTTTTCTCCGAAATTATTTAGGAGGTGTCAGGCTAAGTGGCAAAAACTTCGATGAAAGTTAAACAACAACGTACACCAAAGTTTAAAGTACGTGCTTATACACGCTGTGAGCGTTGCGGACGTCCACATTCGGTACTGCAGAAGTTCAAAATTTGCAGAATTTGCTTCCGTGAATTAGCTTATAAAGGCCAGATTCCTGGCGTGAAAAAAGCAAGCTGGTAAAAAGTCCTGAACGGGAAGGAGGTTAACTCACAATGACTATGTCTGATCCAATTGCAGATATGCTTACTCGTATTCGTAACGCGAACACAGTTCGTCACGAAACGGTAGAAATGCCTGCTTCGACAATGAAAAAACAAATCGCCGACATCCTGAAGCGTGAAGGTTTCATCCGTGACGCTGAAGTTATCGATGATAACAAACAAGGGATTATCCGTGTTTTCCTGAAATACGGTCAAAATAACGAGCGTGTTATTACTGGTCTGAAAAGAATCAGTAAACCTGGTCTTCGTGTTTACACGAAAAGCAACGAAGTACCTCGTGTACTTGGTGGTCTGGGTATCGCTATTATCTCGACATCCAAAGGTATCATGACGGACAAAGAAGCTCGTCAATCAAAAGCCGGCGGAGAAGTCGTCTGCTACGTTTGGTAATATAACGTCACAAGATAGGAGGTGCAACATATGTCTCGTATTGGTCGCAAACCAATTACAGTACCAAGTGGTGTGGACATCACACTGGACAACACCGTTATTACGGTAAAAGGACCAAAAGGATCTTTGACTCGTGAACTTCATAAAGACATGAAGGTAACAGTTGAAAACAACGAAATTACAGTTGTGCGTCCTTCCGATAACAAAACTCACCGTTCTTTGCACGGCACAACGCGTAGCGTTGTAAACAATATGGTGAGTGGTGTTACTGAAGGATTCGCAAAATCTCTGGAGCTGGTTGGGGTCGGATATCGTGCAAGCAAATCCGGAGATAAAATCGTTCTGAACGTTGGCTACTCTCACCCGGTTGAAATTACACCGGAAGCGGGAATCGAATTCGAAGTTCCTTCGAATACGAAAATCATCGTTCGAGGAATCGATAAAGAGCGTGTAGGTGCTTACGCTGCTAAAATCCGTTCCGTTCGTGAACCTGAGCCGTACAAAGGTAAAGGTATTAAATATGAAGGCGAGCGTATCATCCGTAAGGAAGGTAAAGCCGGTAAGAAGAAATAAGATTTTTCTTACCGCCTTTGCGCGGTTTTCGGCTTGCTTGCTTCTTGTGTTTCTAATATACCCCGTGGCTTCCGGTTTGAAGCCAGCGAGGTAACCTGAAAGGAGTGAATCCCTGAGATGATTACGAAACAAGATAAAAACAAGGCACGTCTGAAAAGACACTTGCGTGTTCGTAAGAAAATCCAAGGAACGGCAGCACGTCCTCGTTTGAACGTATTCCGTTCTGGTAAACATATGTATGCTCAAATCATCGATGATGTAGCTGGTGTTACGATCGCTTCCGCGTCTACTGTAGACAAAGAATTGAGCGGTGACATCCAAAACGGCGCATCTGTTGAATCTGCTCGTAAAGTCGGCGAACTCGTTGCTAAACGTGCGAAAGACAAAGGCGTTTCAAACATCGTATTTGACCGTAGCGGTTATCTGTACCATGGTCGTATCGCAGCATTGGCTGCAGCGGCTCGTGAAGCAGGACTTGAGTTTTAAGATATTTTTCAAAAGGAGGTTAACGACTTGCGTGTAGATCCGAATACTTTGGAACTGACTGAAAGAGTTGTAAATATTAATCGCGTAGCTAAAGTAGTAAAAGGCGGACGCCGTTTCAGCTTTAGCGCACTGGTTGTAGTCGGCGACGGCAACGGCTGGGTTGGAGCTGGTATCGGTAAAGCGGGCGAAGTACCTGATGCAATTCGCAAAGGTATTGAAGACGCTAAGAAAAACCTTGTACACGTTCCACTCGTAGGAACATCGATTCCTCACTTGGTAACAGGTAAGTTCGGCGCAGGACGCGTTCTGTTGAAACCAGCATCTGAAGGTACTGGTGTTATCGCTGGTGGTCCTGTACGTGCGGTTCTCGAACTTGCTGGTGTAGGTGACATTTTGACAAAATCTCTGGGTTCTTCGAATTCCATGAACATGGTCAATGCGACTTTGGAAGGTTTGTCCCGTTTGAAACGTGCTGAAGACGTGGCAAAACTGCGCGGCAAATCCGTCGAAGAGCTTCTGGGTTAAGGAGGGAATCTCATGGCTAAATTAGAAATTACCCTCGTCCGTAGCTTGATCGGACGTCCGGAGACGCAAAGAACAACTGTGAAAACATTGGGCTTGCGCAAAATCAACAGCAAAGTGGTTCAAAACGACAATCCTGCCATTCGTGGTATGATTAACAAAGTAAGCCACTTGGTAGCTGTTAAAGAAGTAGAAGCTTAAAAGGGTTAATCCCACAAATCTTTAAGGAGGTGCAACGAACGATGAAGTTACATGAGCTTTCACCATCTCCTGGATCCCGCAAAGAACGTAAACGTCTTGGTCGCGGTCCAAGTAGTGGTACTGGTAAAACATCAGGTCGCGGTCACAAAGGACAAAACGCTCGTTCCGGCGGTGGTGTTCGTCCGGGCTTCGAAGGTGGACAAAATCCATTGTATCGTCGCTTGCCAAAACGCGGTTTCGTAAACCCAACTCGCAAAGAATATGCAGTTGTGAATATTGAAGACCTGAACAGTTTTGCTGCGGGTACTGAAGTAACTCCAGAATTCTTGATGACGAATGGCGTAGTTAAAAACGCTAAATCCGGAATCAAAATTCTGGGTAACGGTGAAGTCACTGTGAAGTTAACTGTTAAAGCTAACAAGTTTTCTCAATCTGCGGTGGAGAAAATTGAAGCTGCCGGCGGTAAAACCGAGGTGATTTAATGTTCAAGACCCTAAAGAATATCTGGCGGGTTGAAGATCTGCGCAAAAGGGTATTATTTACCCTTTTTGTACTGATCATTTACCGCATCGGATCCTTCGTTCCAGTACCTGGGGTTAATAAAGAGGTTTTCGAAGCGACAAATTCTGCGGGTAAAGAAGTTTTTGGACTTCTCAATACGTTCTCGGGTGGAGCGCTCTTTCAGTTCTCGATATTTGCGCTCGGGATCGTGCCTTACATCACTGCGTCTATCATAGTGCAGCTGCTTTCCATGGACGTTATTCCTAAATTAGCGGAGTGGGCAAAGCAGGGTGAACAAGGTAAGAAGAAATCTGCACAACTGACCCGTTATTTAACGGTAGGTCTGGCATTGATTCAAGCGTTTGGTACGTCGATCGGATTCAACCGCTTGTACAATACAGAAATGGTGCCTAACGCAACATTTGCAGATTATATCTTGATCGCAATTGTACTTACGGCCGGTACTTCATTCCTAATGTGGCTTGGTGAGCAGATCACCGAGAAGGGCATAGGAAACGGGATTTCGATTTTGATCTTTGCGGGTATCCTATCAACGGTGCCTAATATTATCAAACAAACGATCGAATCCGACTTCATCCAAGCTGATCAACTGTTCATGAACATTCTTAAAGGGGTAATCGTCGCAATTGTTATTGTGCTGATTATCATAGGTGTCATTTACATCCAGCAGGCGATTCGGAAAATTCCTGTACAGTACGCTAAACGTGTCGTAGGTAATAAAATGTACGGTGGACAGAACACACATATCCCGCTGAAGATTAATGCAGCAGGTGTTATCCCTGTCATCTTTGCTTCATCTCTGTTGATGTTCCCATCGATCATCGCAAACTTCTGGGCTGATCGTACATGGGCACAGTGGATCGGAGCGAATCTCACTACTCACAAACCTCTGGGTATGTTACTCTATGTAGTGATGATTTTCGGGTTCACATTCTTCTATACTTTTGTACAGATGAATCCACAGCAGATGGCTGACAA
>NZ_LITU01000021.1:0-8524 GCF_001280595.1 Paenibacillus xylanivorans | reverse complement strand
CGAGAAATATCTGACCCGTGTCATGACTCGTTTGACAACGGCAGGTGCCATCTTCTTGGCAGTAATTTCCGTTCTGCCTGTAATCTTGGGGGCACTTTCTGGTTTGCCTCAATCAGCGCAAATTGGAGGAACTTCTCTCCTGATCGTTATCGGTGTTGCGCTGGATACGATGAAGCAAATCGAAAGCCAATTGATCAAACGCCACTACAAAGGTTTTATCAATAAATAGGCAATAGGTACCGGTCAAGCTAAGATTTACTTGCCGGCACCTATTGTGCTGTTTGTTGATGTAGGGTAGTCTTGGAGGGAGTGACATAACGTGAACATCCTATTCATGGGCCCTCCGGGGGCAGGAAAAGGAACGCAAGCAGACGTCATTGTGAAAGAGTTCGGTATTCCCCACATTTCAACAGGCGATGCATTTCGTCTCGCGATTAAGCAGGGAACTCCCATTGGCCTGAAAGCCAAGGAATATATGGATCAAGGATTGCTCGTACCAGATGATGTAACCATCGGCATCGTTGAAGAACGTTTGCAGCAGCCGGATTGCAGAGAAGGATTCCTCTTGGATGGATTTCCAAGAACCCTGTCTCAAGCAGAAGCGCTCGATGGCATTCTGGATCGACTGAACTCAGGTCTCGATCATGTAATCAACCTGAAAGTGGACCGCAACAAATTGCTCGCCCGTTTGACGGGTCGTCGCATTTGTAAGAACTGTGGCGCCACGTATCATGTCGTGTTCAATCCGCCCAAGCAGGAAGGTATTTGTGATAAATGCGGCGGTGACTTGTACCAGCGCTCTGATGATAATGAAGAGAGCGTAGGCACACGTCTCGACGAATATATCAACAAAACAGCACCACTCCTCACATTTTATGAGAACAAAGGACTTCTTCGTCAAATGGACGGAGAGCAGGATATCGATCAAGTTTCTCATGAAATCGTGTCCCTGCTGCGAGGTTAATTGAATGATCATTGGTAAGTCCGAAACGGAACTGGGCTTGATGAGGGAAGCAGGGAGAATTGTTGCGGAAACGCATCGTCTCTTGGCAGAGCATATCGCTCCCGGTATTACGACTGGAGAACTTGACCATATGGCCGATCAATACATCCGCAGTCAAGGAGCTGTGCCGTCTTTCAAAGGTTATAACGGTTTCCCTGCCAGTGTGTGCGCTTCAGTGAATGAAGAGTTGGTGCATGGATTTCCCGGCAAACGAAAGTTGAACGAGGGCGATATCGTTACGTTTGACATTGGCGCGCAGTACCAGGGTTATCACGGAGATTCCGCCTGGACTTATCCAGTCGGCCGTATTTCCGAAGAAGCCCGTCGTCTTCTGGACGTTACCGAGGCTTCGTTATACGCAGGTCTGGCGCTGGTTAAACCGGACGTTCGCTTGTTTACAATATCTCATGCGATTCAGAAATATATTGAAGATGAAGGGTTCTCGGTAGTACGTGAATATGTCGGTCACGGTATAGGAGCGGATCTGCACGAAGAACCACAGATTCCGAACTATGGTCTTCCTGATCGGGGACCACGGCTTAAAGCGGGCATGGTGCTGGCCATAGAGCCGATGGTTAACGCAGGTAGACGGTATGTGAAAACGTTGGAAGATAACTGGACTGTCGTTACTGTTGATGGATCGTTATGCGCCCACTTTGAACACACCGTAGCAGTTACACATGAAGGCATGGAAATTTTCACAAAACTGAATGCGTAGGTGATAAGGCATGAACAATCAGTCTAATCCGCAGCTCGGTCAACTTGTGAAGATCCGTAAAGGCCGCAATACGGACCAAGCCGCAGTAATTGTTGCTATAGCGGACAGTAAGTTCGTATATATTGCGGATGGGGACAAACGTAAGTTTGATCAATCCAAGAAGAAGAATATTCTTCATCTTGAACTCCAGCCGATGATTAGCAGCGAGGTCGTAAACAGTTTAAACGAGAGTGGTCGGGTGACAAACGGAAAGCTCCGCTATGCGGTTCATTCGTTTCTGGAGTCCACCAACATTCAAGCTGAAGAGAAAGGAGACTGACTAATGGCCAAGGAAGATGTCATTGAAGTGGAAGGTACGGTTCTCGAGCCGCTACCGAATGCAACGTTCAAGGTTGAGCTTGAGAACGGTCATCAAATTCTCGCTCACGTTTCCGGCAAGTTGCGGATGCACTTTATCCGTATCCTGACTGGAGACAAAGTAGTTGTTCAGTTATCACCTTATGATTTGACAAAAGGTCGTATAACTTACCGTAAATAGTAGTAGACAGTTGCAATGAACTGTGAAGCTTATGAAGCGGGTTTTGCCCGGCAAAACTTGCGAAAGCTTCGAAGCCGGTTTTACAATGGTAAAACAAGGTCAATGCTTACGAAGAGGGTTTTGCTTAGCAAAACTTTGAGGAGGTAATTCACATGAAGGTAAGACCTTCGGTCAAGCCGATTTGCGAAAAATGCAAAGTCATTCGCCGCAAAGGGAATGTTATGGTTATCTGTGAAAATCCGAAACACAAACAAAAACAAGGTTAAAGAAGGGGGTGTAGCGTAAAATGGCACGTATAGCTGGTGTGGATTTGCCACGTGATAAGCGCGTTGAGATCGCCTTGACTTATATTTTCGGAATCGGTAAAACGACTTCCCAGAAAATTCTGAGCACAACAGGCATCAATCGGGACACTCGTGTCCGTGATTTGACGGAAGATGAAGTCAGCAAATTGCGTGAAAGTATCGACAAAGAGGTCAAAGTAGAAGGTGACCTGCGTCGTGAAATCTCTTTGAATATTAAACGTTTGACGGAGATCGGTTGCTACCGTGGAGTTCGTCATCGTCGTGGTCTGCCTGTTCGTGGACAACGTACGAAAACGAATGCTCGTACTCGTAAAGGTCCTCGTCGTACTGTAGCGAACAAGAAGAAATAATAAGGGGGGATAAGAGAAAATGGCTAAACCGAAAAAAGTCGTACGTACTAAACGTCGTGACCGTAAAAATATTGAATCTGGCGTGGCACATATCCGCTCCACGTTCAATAACACTATCGTTACCATTACGGACCCTCACGGAAACGCAATTTCGTGGGCAAGCTCCGGTGGCCTCGGATTCAGAGGTTCCCGTAAATCGACTCCGTTTGCTGCACAAATGGCTGCTGAGACTGCTGCCAAAGCTGCAATGGAACATGGGATGAAAGCCGTTGAGGTTATGGTTAAAGGACCAGGCGCAGGCCGTGAAGCAGCGATCCGCTCTTTGCAAGCTGCTGGTCTTGAAGTTAACCTGATCAAAGACGTAACTCCAGTCCCGCATAACGGATGCCGTCCTCCAAAACGTCGTCGTGTCTAATGAGATTTGCCCCTGCGTGTGGTATATTTCCGGCACAATCTGCTAATAATGGTTGTTTAGGCATACTACTACATGTTTTCGCAAGAGAAGGTAAATGTTTCATAGAGGACCGACGTTTTGAAGGAGGGGTATTGCAGTGATTGAAATCGAAAAGCCGAAAATTGAGACGGTAGACGTCAACGATGATGGCACCTATGGGAAATTCGTAGTAGAACCGCTGGAGCGCGGATACGGTACGACGCTTGGAAACTCGCTTCGCCGAATCTTGCTCTCGTCACTGCCGGGTGCGGCAGTGTCTTCGGTTCAAATCGATGGCGTTCTGCATGAATTTGCTACAGTTCCTGGCGTAATGGAAGATGTTACGGAGGTCATTCTTAACCTGAAAGCTTTGTCGCTTAAAATTCATTCTGATGAGGAGAAAGTGCTCGAGATTGATGCTGAAGGCGAAGGAGCAATTACGGCTGGAGATATCCGTGCTGACTCCGATGTGGAAATCCTTAACCCGGATCTTCATATTGCTACGCTCGGACCAGGTTCGAGACTTCACATGCGTATTTTTGCCAATCGCGGTCGCGGCTACGTCCAGGCAGATCGGAATAAACGCGATGACCAGCCGATCGGCGTCATCCCAGTCGATTCCATCTTCACCCCGATCAGCCGCGTTAACTACGCTGTGGAAAATACGCGTGTCGGCCAAGTGACCAACTATGACAAGCTCACGTTGGAAGTTTGGACTGACGGAAGTATTCGTCCTGAAGAGGCTGTAAGCCTTGGCGCTAAAATTTTGACCGAGCACTTGATGCTATTCGTGGGTCTTACAGACGAAGCGAAAGACGCAGAGATCATGGTCGAAAAAGAAGAAGACAAAAAAGAAAAAGTACTCGAAATGACGATCGAAGAGCTGGATCTCTCTGTTCGTTCCTACAACTGCCTCAAACGTGCCGGTATTAATACCGTGCAAGAGCTGACTACGAAAACGGAAGAAGACATGATGAAAGTCCGTAACCTCGGACGCAAGTCTTTGGAAGAAGTTCAAGAGAAGCTTGAGGAACTCGGTTTGGGACTCCGTACAGAAGAATAGACAGCCGAGTGCTTGAAGTGAAGGAGGGAAAACAATGGCATACCAAAAGTTGGGCCGTAATTCCAGCGCACGTAAAGCTTTGTTCCGTGACCTGGTAACCGACCTGTTCTTATACGAACGCATTCAGACAACTGAAGCGAAAGCAAAAGAGGTTCGCTCTATTGCTGAAAAACTGATCACTAAAGCGAAAAAGGGAGATCTTCATGCCCGTCGCCAAGTGGCAGCTTATGTTCGCCGCGAAACAATCGATGGTGAGCAAGATGCAATCCAAAAACTGTTTAGCGAATTGTCCGGTCGTTACGCTGAGCGTCCAGGTGGATACACTCGTATCCTTAAACTGGGACCTCGTCGTGGTGACGCTGCGCCTATGGTTTACTTGGAACTGGTTGACCGCGCGTAAAACAGATGAGATGAGGAAAGGGGACAGAATCACTGATTCTGGATTAACCCTTTTTTTCTCTTCATTTCGGAATTCGTGCTGTAATAGAAGCTCCGAAAGGGGCTTCTTTTGCTGTTCGAGATAGGCACATGTATAGTATGGAACAAAGGTGTGGTAATGATGCGCAACTTGTGTATGACGTTAACTTATGATGGCACTGCCTATTACGGCTTTCAGGTTCAGCCGGGAGGGAACACCATTCAGGATCATCTTGAAGATGCCATTCGTGCTTTAACCGGTGAGAAGGTTAAAATTACGGGTTCAGGCAGAACGGATGCAGGCGTTCACGCTCGCAGACAGATCTTCAATTTCTCGACGGAATCCCAGATCCCGATTGAACGATGGTGTATTGCGCTCAACTCCAGATTACCTTCCGATATTATTGTTATTGATGCGGTTGAAGTATCACACGATTTTCATTCTCGCTATGCAGCGAAAAAGAAAACGTATCGGTATACCGTCAATGCGAATCAATTTCCGGATGTATTCAACCGGAGGCTGCAATATCATCACCATGCCAAGCTGGACATTGCGGCAATGCAGGAGGGGTTGCGTCATTTTATTGGTACGTATGATTTTACCTCCTTTGCTTCACGCAAGTCTCAGAAAGACAATCATGTACGTTCGGTATACGAAGCATGGATAGAAGTGGACCGTTCAATGTGTAGGGACCATCCGCGCGATCAGGGTGTTATTCACATCTATGTGAGTGGTAACGGCTTTTTGCAGCATATGGTTCGTATTATTGTAGGTACCTTGCTGGAGATCGGAGAGGGCAAACGGAAAGCCTCTGATGTACCGAATATGATTGCTGCTTCTAATCGTTCTGCTGCTGGACCTACTGCAGTTAGCTGCGGTTTAATGCTCTGGGATCTTGAATACAAAAAAGATTAAATTTGCGAAGTGAAATGTTTAATTAACACTTGCGATTTAAGCTTCTATCATGTAATATAAAAGTTGTGTTTTCTTAATGGCTTTCCCACAGCCCCAATTAAGAGGGTCACAACGAAAGAACTATCCATCAACACCTAAAGTTAGCACTTAATGAACGAAGATAAATGAATATAATGATGTTGAACATTTTAAGGAGGAACTTTTCATGCGTACCACGTACATGGCGAAGCCTAACGAACTTGAGCGCCAATGGCACATCATTGATGCCGAAGGCAAAACGCTCGGACGTTTGGCGAGCGAAGCAGCTGCTTTGATCCGCGGCAAACATAAGCCACAATTCACTCCACATGTGGACACTGGCGATTTCGTTGTTATCATCAATGCAGAGAAAATTGTATTGACTGGTAAAAAAATGCAAGGTAAAAAATACTACCGTCACTCGATGCACCCAGGTGGTTTGAAAGTAACTACTGCTGAAGAGATGATTAAAAACAAACCAGAACGTGTTTTGGAGTTGGCTGTTCGCGGTATGCTTCCTAAAACTCGCATGGGCGAGAAAATGAAGCTGAGACTTAAAGCGTACAAAGGCGCTGAGCATCCACATGCAGCACAAAAACCAGAAGTTTACGAACTTCGCGGTTAATTAAAAGGAGGACAGTTTCATGGCACAAGTGCAATACTATGGGACAGGTCGTCGTAAACATTCGGTAGCTCGTGTTCGCCTCGTACCGGGTGAAGGACGCATTGTCATCAATAAACGTGATATTAATGAATACTTCGGTTTGGAAACACTCAAACTGATCGTAAAACAACCACTGAACCTGACAGAAACACTCAGCAACTATGATGTTCTTGTTATCGCTCATGGTGGCGGAATCTCCGGTCAAGCCGGCGCGATCCGTCATGGTATCTCCCGCGCTCTGTTGAAAGCAGATCCGGAATACCGTGCTTCCCTGAAAAAAGCAGGATTCCTGACTCGTGACCCACGGATGAAAGAGCGTAAAAAATACGGTCTCAAAGCCGCACGTCGCGCACCTCAGTTCTCCAAACGTTAATATGCATTACAAGCCTTTGGCCTCGGTCAAAGGCTTTTTTGTATTCTACAGACCAATTAGGCTACAATAACTTCTTATTACTCCTTAGCTGATGCAGTGAATCAGCTTCAGGTTTCTCTGTACCAGTTAAAGTATCTCTCCACAACCGGACATCGAATTAGAATCATCCCATCCCATCCTACCCGGATGCGACTCGTTCATTCCTCGTATTAACACTCCAGTAAATGCAACTCTCCGATATCCACTAATCTTATTCTTAAATTAAAACTTCACATGCTTGGAATCATTCTTTTTTCATACCTTACTTTCATCAGTCTTTCTTATGGTTTTAATAAAGGACCCTTACAATTGAAGAATAGGATTCCTGAATTTATTTTATTATTAAATACTCCTTTCCTTTCTTTATTCCTTAGGATCTATAGAGGTGTTCTATACTTCGTTTAATCGATTTGTCGCTATAAACCCAGCAGTAGCAAGGTTTTCAATGATGAATGACTAGTGATTAGGTGAGAATGGATGATGCATCACATGGATGATTTTATCTACAAATCAATCTAAAGTATAATTAAACCCAAATTCCAATTAAAATTAACAGCAAAAAATTGGGCTGAAACTGATGTATTTTACCATATGGTAGGCATTGACATCCCCAATGAAAGATTTATACTATACATAATTCATATTAGATTAGTCGGCTTTAGCGATTGTTGAAATGCAGAATGGGGGAAATGCAGACATGAACTTGTTGGAGAAAGAAGAACTGGCACGGACGAAAGCTGAAGAGTTGGAAAACGCAAGTCCAGAGGATATTATTCGTTATGCTATTGAGACGTTTCCAAATATCACTTTTGCATGCAGCTTCGGTGCGGAGGATGTTGTACTTGTAGATATGCTCCAGAAGATCAGCCCATCCACGGATATTTTTTATCTGGATACCGATTTTCATTTTAAGGAAACTTATGAAACTCGTGATAAAATGAAGGAGAAATACAATCTTGGATTTTGTACGAGTGGCACCAAAAATCACTCCTGAAGAGCAGGCATCTCAACATGGAGAACAATTGTGGAAGTCGGATCCCAATGCTTGTTGTAATATTCGGAAGGTTGAACCGCTGACACGTATCCTATCCCAATATGATGCTTGGATTACCGGTATTCGGAGAGATCAAGCACCGACGCGTGCAAATTCCAAAAAAGTAGAATATGATGCCAAGTTTGGACTTATGAAGTTCAACCCGATTGCACACTGGACCTCAGAGGATGTATGGGATTATATTCGTGTCAATAATGTCGTGTACAATCCGCTGCATGATCAGAACTACCCGAGTATCGGTTGTCAATATTGCACACGTCAGGTTATGCCTGGAGAAGATCCACGTGCGGGACGCTGGTCTGGGAATGATAAAACGGAATGTGGTCTTCATAAATAATTCAGTTCAGAGTAAGGTTTGGATAATGCAATGAATTCACTCTTATTGATATAAAAAAATGGAGAAACAGGGAGCTGACAAGATGACTTCGATTCTGCCTCATGGAGGTACGCTGATTCAGCGTGTCGTACAAGGAGAAGAACGGGAACAATTATTACGAGAGAGTGAGAAACTGTCCTCTTTACGTATTAACAGCTGGACGATTTCGGATTTGGATCTGATTGGTGTGGGTGCGTTCTCACCGCTTCAAGGTTTTATGACTGAAGAAGACTATCTTTCGGTTATATCTCGTATGC
>NZ_LITU01000020.1:4376-6309 GCF_001280595.1 Paenibacillus xylanivorans | reverse complement strand
AAGTGTCCATCTTATAGGGTACATTTTACTTTAATTCAAAGATCAACGGTTTTTTTATTGTGTGTAATCAAAGAAAGAAGGGGGGGGGATTTCCGCGGACTTGCCTTTCGGAATCTTCCGATAGCTGGAAGGGGAGAATCCCGAAATCTTTTTGAAAAGCCGGGAGAAGTTTATCCGTTGAATTTGGGTGAAGGGAAGTTGGAAGGAACTCAGGAGAATCATATTTATTATTATCTCGGCTTGGCCTACGAAGGTCTGCAGCGGGAAACAGAAGCCATCTCCAGTTACACTATAGCTTCACAGGGTCTTGCTGAGCCGACAAGTGCGTTGTTCTACAACGATCAGCCGCCAGAAATGATCTTCTATCGAGGGTTGGCTTGGTTGAAGCTTCATAACGCTAAGGAAGCCAAGCGCTGTTTCAATAAACTGATTGATTATGCTGAAAAGCATATTTTTGATGACATCAAATGGATTACTTTGCCGTATCCTTGCCAGACTTCCTGGTATTCGAAGATGACCTGAACCGACGCAATGTAATCCATTGCCGGTACATGAGAGGCTTGGGACTTCTGGGGCTTGGCCGTGACGAAGAAGCCGGAACCGAACTTGAGCTGGCTCTGGAAATGGAGCCTAATCATCAAGGGGCGATGGTTCATATCTGGTTAACTAGATAACTTCTCTGGCCCGTCTAGTGGTGGGGCTGAAGGAATATTGCTCTGAGGCTTGGATAAGAGGGTTATCCCGGAAATTGCTCGAAGAATTCCAATCTCGATGATCCATCATTAAAGAGATGTTGTCCAAGGCCGCTTTACAGAGAATAAATCTGTATTGCTAAAAACTATAAAAAGAGGCTGTAATGGTAGTGGATGTAGTGCTTAGCATGTTGCCGCGCAAACTATATCACCTCGCCAGCATGGGTGTAGGAAGCAGTGGATACTTTGGCGTAACGCTTGATTTGTCAAATGACATACAGAAATCAAAAAGGATCAGACCTTTAAAACTCCGTGCCAAAGCACGGAGTTTTAGTTTTCATTGGACAAGCAGATCGAATCGGATTAACCTAGTTGCTGCGAACCATTGATCCACACGGATTTGATCGACAAGGTATCCGAAATATTAGTTGTTGGATCACCGTCTACGAGAATAATATCAGCTCGCGCACCTTCAGTAATACGACCGCGATCGTGAAGACCAAAGCAGCGGGCTGGTTTCGCTGTAGCTGACTGAAGAGCTTCGATCGGAGTAAACCCGGCCTTCACCAGCAGCTGCATTTCGTGGTGGACACTTGCCCCATGAGCAAGGCCGCCAAGGTTTGGAACGGGAACCGGCGCGACATCCGTCCCTACCAGAATATCAACTCCGGCACGGTGAAGGTCCATCACATTCTTAAAGCTGTTCTCCATATTGCCTTGCGGGAACGTATTGAAGCTTGAGTTCAGAATATCGATCCAATCCGGACTTAATTTGGAATGAACACGCGGATCATTCGCCAATTCGGATGCCGTATTTCCAATAATCGATGAATTCAACACCAAGCACGGTGTAACAAAAGCGCCTGAACCCGCTATGGATTTCACTAACTCTGGGGTGTACTCGGGTCTGTCGATAAACAAGTGGCCCAAACCGTCGACTCCAAAATCGATAGCTTGTTGCGATGAAAGAGCCGTCAAGACGTGAGCGATGACCAGCTTATCGAACTTGTGGGCTTCTGTCACGGCTGTTTTTAGAATCTCATCGCTTAATACAGGCAGGCCAGGTGCACCCATGACCGTTCCTTCTTCAATCATGATCTTAATATAGTCGGCCCCATTCTCCACTTGGGTATGCACATGTTTAATCGCTTCTTCCACCAAGGTCGCCACCGACTGAAATAATAGACTCCCCTTTAATAACAACATGTCTGGGCGCAATGATTTGCTCTCCATCAAAGATT
>NZ_LITU01000020.1:0-4263 GCF_001280595.1 Paenibacillus xylanivorans | reverse complement strand
AGCGTAAAATCCCGGCCAATAATGAACGCAAAAAAATATATATGTACTGCCAAAAGCAGTTGAACTGATTGAAGACTTTCAAGACTCATTCCAAAAGGTGGAGGAAGAAATCGTTCAAGTCCTTACCGACGAGGAAAAGCAAGTCTTAAAGAAATTGTTGATCAAAATCAATGAGCGCATATAAGAAGACGATTCTCTATGAAATTATGGTGACAGGCTGAACTAGAAGATCGGGAGATGTACAAATAAACTTACGACGAGGAACGAATGACGCTAATTTTTGGTGAAAAACATTGATTTGAGAAGAAAGTGACAAACTTTATATAGTAGTGTTATACACCATATAAAACACCAGGAGTTAGAACGGAACAGAGTCGAAAATCCAAACTTATAATTTAGTTGGTCAAAAAGGGCTGTATACGGTGTATGACACCATATACAGTTCAGTACGGATATTTTTAACTCCTGGATCGGGCATAGCTTTCACCGTTATGTTTCAGAGTCCTTTTTTGTCGCGAGACAAGAACATTGTGTTATTTCCGATTAGGTGATGATCAAAAATATATTCTACTAATTGTTGGATCTACAGTGGCTTTATTATTTCTACGTGCATTTCTGAAAAAAGTAATCGGTGTACTATTTACTGTTATCACTATATTGAAATTGTCAAACTTCGCAGGTTATGTAAATTTATAATTCATAATCTATTCTAAGTTTTTATAATACACAAGAAACGTCTTTCCTAGTGAAAAGACGTTTCTTGTCGTTTCTTTTGCGCGCCGGTCACAACCCATTGCTTCCGGTAGGTACAAAGCAATCGATGCATGATTGCTATATTCTCATCTTAAAACATGGGTCACTCTTCGTCAAAATTTCCTGTTTTATATTCATTAAGAGAAATAACATTATTTGGATCCACCCACTGTCCATCGAGTTGATTGTGTTCAGCAAAATATTCTTTTTTTTCTGCCGATAAATTTGATCTGCAGCCATTATCGGGTACTTTATCTTCGGGATACGGTTTAGATGCCAGACTTGGACAATCAGATCCGCTTAATCCGGATGAATTCTAAGTTCTTGTCGAGGGACAAGAACTTAGTCCGATAATCGATTAGACATGTATCTAATAATTTTCCGACAGTGCTGCTTGAGTTTCTCTACTGTACCGGCTGCCGTGTTGGGAGACATGATTTTACTCCTGTTCCCTCTGAACATAATACGAACTATTTACTATATATCTGCGTAAACGCGGAATTATTCGAACAATCATAGATGCCTTCGAGCAAGGTGGTATTGAAATTAAAGCTCTTAATGCATGTGGCGGTTTATCTACTAAAAATGATTTGCTGATGCAAATTTTTGCGAATGTCACGGAGGAACTGCAGGTAGTGACAACACCTAACGCATCTGCTCTCGGTTCAGCTATTTTTGCCGTAGTCGCAGCCGATCAATTGGATGGAGGTTATGAAAGTGTTCTTCTGGCTGCTGCTCATATGACCGATAGGATGACGATTCGTTATCAGCCTGAACCGGACAAGGTTAGCTTGTATAATAAGCTTTATCCGCTTTACCTGCAGCTGCATGACAGCTTTGGAAAAGAGCTAAAGGTAATGAAGCAGTTAAAAGCTTTTAAACTTAAAGAGGGACTGGGAGTTGAAATCAAATAAAGCTAAAAGGTATTGCGAACCAGGCTATAGCGGTAATTAGAACAGGCGCCTATAATCCTTGGGGGAATATAGCTTTGGTTTCAGGGACAGACCCTTAAGCTTGGTTTACCCATTCCGAGATCACGATAACTTAGACTATATTTTAAATAACATCTTACGGTTAATAGGATGATCTCTGCTTCAAAACGCTTCTACTTAGACAAATCTAAGTCTGTTTCCAAAATAATTGTCCATCCCTTAACTTCAGTTCAATCATCGTATTATTAATTTGAGCTATGCACTACAACCCCGCTGCTTCGCATCGTGCTTGTAATCTAGAGGCGTCCTGCATGGCTGTTGTTCAATACGGAAAATGCAGGGAAATAGCACATACTTCTTAAAATTTTGAACAAAACAATTGACCTTAGGTCACACCTAGGGTGTATTGTTTAGGTATTCCAAGCCGCATCCCTTAGGAGTGACGCTAACCGGATACTTCACATGCATTTTGGGTTCTTCGTTCCGAACCTTTGCAGTCTATGCTTATAGCGGTGCCTTGTTTTGGTGCATTAGCTTTATCGGATTGGGATACGCACTCGGTTCACAATGGGAAAAGCTGCTGCTATCTATTGAGCGATATTCTTGGGATATCGTAATCGCTGTGGTACTTTTGGTGGTTGTTTCCTGGTTTGTAAAACGGATGATTCAATCGTCACGTCATAAAGCGAAAAGTATTAAGGGAGATGATGTGGCATGAGTCAAGCGAAAGAGCGGATAACTGCCTTTGATTTTGCAAGAGCATTGGCGATCTTCGGCATGATAATCGTGAACTATAAGCTGGCGATGCAGGCGGAGAGTGGCGGATCGGCATGGTTGCAAGCGATAGCGGGCCTTTTTGAGGGGAGAGCATCCGCCTTGTTTGTCGTGTTGGCTGGCATCGGGGTGGCATTAATGACCTCGAAAGCCCGTAACTCAATGAACGGGGAGCTCATTCGTCAAAGCCGGAACAGCTTGTACAAGAGAGCTGCTTTTCTGTTTATAGCTGGCGTGCTTTTATTGTTAATGGGCTGGAGTGCCGACATTTTGCATTATTATGCGGTGTTTATGCTTGTAGCTGCAGTCTTGATCACCGTATCCGATAATAAAATACTCGGTTTGTTTTCGATGATCTTGGTAGCATCACAGTTGTTTTTAGTCATGTTCGATTACACCAAAGGGTGGAACTTGAGTTTTAAAGATTATACGGGTTTTTGGACAATAGAAGGGTTCATTCGTAATCTGTTATTTAACGGATTCCATCCGATCTTTCCTTGGCTGAGCTTCTTCCTCATCGGCATGTGGATTGGCAGAAAACGTTGGCTGAATAAGGAAAACCGATCGAAGGTACTGTTGTATTCATTGTCAGGAACGGTTGTTTTTGAATCGATTTCTTTCTTCTTGGTTAAATGGACCTCTCCAGTACTGAGTAATGAAGCAGCAACTTATCTTTTTGGAACTAAACCGATGCCGCCCACAATGCTGTATGTTTTCTCTGGCATTTGTTCAGCTGTCGCCATCATTGCGATCTGTCTTTATGTGGTCGATAAATTTGAAAATTCCCTTCTGACACAGGCGATGATCCATACAGGACAGTTATCGTTAACCCATTATATCGGGCACGTAGTGATCGGAATAGGTTTTCTGATGACAGTGAGTTATTTGGAAAACGGAAGTCTTTCTTTTGCAGTGGCATACGGAACCGTTTATTTCATTATCTCCATTATCTTTTCGAGTCTGTGGAGAAAATGGATGAAAAGAGGTCCGATCGAGCTGATCATGAGAAAATGGTGCTGAGTGGTGTAAGAGGCTTGAAAAGTAACATGTGACACGTTATTATTCAAATGAACGTTGAGGGAAGATGCCGTCCATTGTTATCGATTTTAGCTACGCTCCCTTGGACGGTCCAACAGGAGGCTTTTTTAGCAAAGAAGGTACAGTGCCATAGTAGTAAAATGGAGAGAGCGAGGGGGGAAGAAGTATGTCTTTATTCTTACAAACGATAACTGACTTTTGGCGGACGCAATTTTTGAACGGAGACATCCTCTATACCGATGAAGTCTTTACTGTCACCATCAACCCGGACCTGGATAAAGACAGTCGGGTCATGGTCCTGGAAACCACCGATGGCCGGGTTATGGCGGTCCTGACGCCTGCGATGGCCGATAAGGTAGGCCTTTATCAACGACAAGACCTGTCTGAGGAGATCTTTCGCCGGAAATTGAATGAAGCGGGAGTCACTCTGCATGGCGCAGATTATCTTTTTTATTTTTCAGAAACCGATAAGAACGTATTGCTGCAGGAAAATCTGGAAGGTGACTTACGCCGGTTAACAGAGCAAGATGATGCTGTTTTCTATGAGTTCGAGTCCTCCGCCTCGGAACAAGACTTGGATGACGCTTATGTGGAATTAGATCACTGGGCGGTGTTCGGCTCTTTTGAGCAAAACCGCCTGGTCAGTGCCGCCAGTATGTATCCTTGGGAGGACAATGCGCAAATTGCGGATCTTGGCGTACTGACGCTGACGCCCTTTAGAGGAAAAGGTCACGCCCGCAAAGTGGTGCGTTCCATCTGTAAGTAC
>NZ_LITU01000083.1:261472-408620 GCF_001280595.1 Paenibacillus xylanivorans | reverse complement strand
TACTGCTGGATCAAACGGTACAATCCCACTTAGACCTATTCCAGTCGCCCCCGTTACACCCGTAGGTCCAGTAGGACCTGCACCTGCAAGCAAGGTGTAGTCTGGTGATGTACCTGGAATTCCAGTTGGTGAAGCTACATTCGTAATATAGGTACTACCGTCAAATGTCACTATTTGACCTGCTGGATACGTTGGTGCTACTGCTGGATCAAACGGAACAGAACCACCGAGTCCCACACCTGTTGCCCCAGTGGCTCCGGTAGCTCCTGCCGCTGCTAGCAAAGTATAATCCGGTGAACTACCCGGTGTTCCCGTTGGCGATACCACATTAGTAATGTAGGTACTGCCGCCAAATGTTACAATTTGTCCTGCCGGATAACCTGGTGCAAGTGCCGGATCGAATGGAACAGAGCCCGTTAAACCTGCCCCTGTTGCTCCAGTTGTTCCACCTGACAAAAACAACGTGTAGTCTGGAGAACTTCCCGGTATACCCGTGGGTCCATTCACATTAACAACATAGAGACTGCCATTATACGAAACCACTTGACCTTGCACATAGCCAGGTGCCTGAGCTGGATCAAAAACGGAAATATCATTCAGTCCAACTCCGGGCAGCCCCTGCGGACCCGGTACGCCTTGGGGCCCTACTGGACCTACTGGTCCAACTGCACCTCCTGGCCCGGCAGGACCTGGCACTCCGGGTACGCCCGGAACCCCTGGCACTCCCGGGGGTCCTGGAGGGCCTGGGGTTCCCGATGTTCCAAATGAACTGGTAGCACGACTCAATGATACAGATATGGAGCGAATCAACCCGACCAGTTTATCTTTTTCCGCAGGCGAAACTTCCAGAAGCAACGTCATACTTAATAAATCATCGATCAAATTTTGCAAGTTGCCAGCCAGATTGATGACGGCTACAGGCACAACTTCAGAACCTGCAATGGTTAGTTCCAGAACGGATTGCAACTCTGCTTTCACCCCAGCTCGGAAACCAGAGGTATTAACAAAGGTGAGCAAGCTCCGTAAACTATTTTGCAACGCGAGAATATTAGACGCTGTAGGCTGACTGACAGCTGCCGGAATAGTCACTGCGAGAGAGTTCAAAATAGACTGAAACTGCTCCACTTCACTCGATGTTATTGGAATAAACGGTGAGCCTGCTTGAAATGCTCTTCCTTCTAAGAAGGCTTTAATATTCACCCTTTTTCTTTCATCAGACATGCCTAATCCACTCCTCCTTTAACTTCTTCGCTTTTCCAAGCTTATGTTTAATAAGAGGCAAAATTATCTTGTTCACATTTTTTGATACAAAAAATGTGAACATACTGTTCCACGTTGAACAAGATTAAACGGTACTGTTCAACAAAAAAAGCACCCTCAGCATGAGGGTGCTTTCGCACTTTTTGTATGAAATCAGGCTATTTCGAAGAATCCACAGGAAATTGTAAAATAAACTCTGTACCTTCGCCTAGTACACTATTAACGACAATGGTACCATGATGGGCATCTACAATATTTTTTACAATTGCGAGCCCAAGTCCTGTACCGACACTTTCACCCCGAACGCGAGCCTTATCTGCTTTGTAGAATCGTTCAAAAATAAATGGCAAATCAGAAGACGGAATGCCTACGCCTTCATCTTTTAAAGTCACTTTAGCTACAGGTGTCCGGATATCGGCTACCAGCTCTGCCGATATGACAACATTTTTGTCTGATGGAGTATGCCGAAACGCATTATCCAGCAAATTTGTAAATACCTGTTCAAGCCGATCCTCATCGGCCTGGTGGAGTTCAATCGAAGTCTGTCTGCACTCAAACCGAAGATGGATGTTCTGTTCTTTGGAACGTACCGAGAACTTTCTGTATACCCGTTCCAGTAGTTCAACCAGGTCCACTTCCTTCACGGCCATATCCGTATGCCCAGCTTCCATTCGGGCAAGATCAAGCAGATCTTTAACCAATCTGCCCATACGCAAAGACTCATCATGAATCACTTGAATTAATTCTTCACTTTCTTCTGGAGAAGCCGCCATCCCATCCAAAAGAGCCTCACTATACCCTTGCATCATGGATAGCGGAGTACGTATTTCGTGAGATACATTTGCGACAAAATCACGACGCATTTTCTCCAGTCGTACTTCCTCCGTTACGTCACGAAGCACAGCAACAGCGCCTCGCACGACACTATCTGCGTATAATGGCGCCATCTGAACAGACCAGACTCCCTGCTGCACATGCACGTTAGAGTTCTGATCGCCACCTTGCTCCATCACCATTTTGAACAAAGGAACGAGTGGTTCCGGCACATCTCGTGAAGAGCTCACAGAATTATCCGAATCCTTTCCTTCGCCCATCTGTGCCCAATCCAAATCACACCAAGCCTGCATGATTTTCTCTCCAGGGGGGTTCGTCAAAATAACTTTCCCCTCGCCGTCGAATGTAACTACCGCATCGGTCATGCTTCGGAGCACGCTCGCCAAATGTTCTTTCTCATGGTTAAGGTTGCGAATGTTATCTTCCAGCTGTGCAGCCATATGGTTAAATGTATTACCTAATTCTCCAATCTCATCGCTCGTTACAAGAGAGAGACGCGTACCGTAGTTTCCTTTCCGAATCGCATTCGCTGCCTGAATTAACTGCTGCATCGGCTGCGTAATTTTCGTAAAAAGAAACAGCGCAAAAAAGGTCGTCAAGCTGAAGCCGATAATACAAACATACGTGAACAAACGTTTGATATCTCTCGACTCTGACTCCGCAAAATTCGTATCAATATACGGCAGCAAAAAAAGACCCAATGCTATGAGTACACAGCCCACGAGGCAAATAATCGTAATCCATAACTTCCCGACCAGCGATCTCCAGAAACTAAAACTACTTCGGTACTTCCAGTTTATAACCCACACCCCACACCGTCGTAATCATCGCCGCTGATTCTGGCGAAACCTTGTTTAACTTCTCGCGAAGACGCTTCACATGCGTATCCACAGTACGAAGATCACCAAAGAATTCATAGTTCCATACATCCTTCAGCAGCTCTTCTCTGGAGAAAACTTTATCTGGAGATGTGGCGAGATAATGCAATAGTTCATATTCTTTCGGTGTCAGACTGATCTCTTCCCCACCTGCGGTTACGCGGTGAGCATCATGTTCGATGACCAAATGAGGAAACACAATATTGTTACTTGAATTACTCTCTTTGGACAGATAAGCTGTTGCAGAAGAACGACGCAGTATCGCCTTCACCCGATAAATCACTTCTCGTGGACTGAACGGTTTAACAACATAGTCATCTGCTCCAACTTCGAAGCCCTGAACACGGTTAATTTCTTCGCCTTTTGCAGTAAGCATCAACACCGGGGTTGATTTTACCTGACGCAGACGAGTACATACTTCAACGCCGTCCATGCCCGGCAACATCACATCAAGCAAAATCAGACCATAGTCACCTGCAGTTGCTTTTCGCAGGGCAGTTTCCCCGTCTTCTGCTTCATCAATTTCATAACCTTCCTTTTCCAGATACATTTTCAAAAGTCGGCGGATTCTCTCCTCGTCATCCACGACCAGTATACGGTTCTCATGTTCAGCCATTCCACTCCAGCCCCTTTACAATAACTCCTCATCACTTCTATTATGTTCGATCTGGCGAACAATATTTGAAAGCCCCTATTGAAGCAGGGGCTTACATATATGTTTCATGGATTTCTCTCCGGAACTTCACGAAAACGAAACGACCTGTCCTAGTCTGCTCCTGCGTAAGAATGCAACCCGGCGATGATCAAATTCACACCAACGAGCGTAAACATTACGACCAAAAATCCAAGTACTGCAAGCCAGGCAGACTTGCGGCCCTGCCAGCCTCTGGACAAACGCAAATGCAGGTACACACTATAATATAACCATGTTATCAGTGCCCACACCTCTTTGGGGTCCCATCCCCAGAAGCGGCTCCAAGCAATCTGGGCCCAGATCATGGCGAAAATTAATGCGCCCAAGGTAAAAATAGGGAACCCGATAGCAATTGCGCGATAACTAATCTCATCCAGATCATCCGCATCAATGCCATCCAGCATCGGTTGCAGAGCTTGTCCAAGCGGTCTTCTTACAATCAAACGAATAAGTCCATATAAGAGCAGCCCTACAATCAACGACCAGACTACCGTATTCAGTTTACGTCCAGCATTAACTCCGTTCATCCAGGAAGGCGTCTCAAGCAAAGGTTCCTTCATGCCAAGAAACGGTTTTATGCTCTCCACTTCGCTATCATAAGGTGCAAAAATAGGAGGCATGCGATAAATCACTTTCTCTATTGTACTATTTTCCTGTACCTCTGTGTCAATGCTAGTGGTTTGCTTAACAAAAACCGCCTCATATCCGGATGCACGGAAAGCAAATACCGACCCGATAAACCCGACAACAACAACGATAGTGATTAACGTAAACTCAACCCACCCACGCTGGCGTCTGGATGACTTATCCTTGCCACTGAAATCGACTGTACGTAACAAGTACATGAATCCCGCAGCAAAGCCGACGGCGAAGAACGCTTCACCAAGCGCTGCCAAGGTTACGTGGATTTTGAGCCATATCGACTGCAAAGCAGGGATCAGCGGCTGTACTTCCTGAGGAAATACGGCTGCATAAGCCATAATAATGATGGTTAGTGGCAATGCGAATAGTCCCAGCAAAGACTTACGATAGATTGCGTAGACTACGATAAATGCCACCATAATCATCATGGATAGAAAGCTCATAAATTCATACATATTACTTACCGGAATATGACCTGCCCCAGCCCAGCGTGTACCAAAAAAGATGAGATGTGCAGCTAATGCAACAGTTGATGCAACAAAGGCTCGCTTTCCCCAGCGTTCTACATGAGCTTGCGGGTCACGATTACTCCATTTCTTTCCCATGACGGCAACGCCATATAACATAAATGCAGCACAGTATAGAAAAAAAGATACGATAAATGCGTCGCTGCTGAAATCCAATAAACTCATGTTTGGTTCCCCCCGTTATCCAACGACTTCTCATCCACTTCCACATTCATATGTTTTAACACGGCTGCAATCTCACGCCTGAAGCCAAACCAGTTTTTGTTCGTATGGCCGCCTAAGGTGAGCTGTCCATCATCAATCCGAATCCAAATACGTCGGTGGTGCCAGTAGAAGCCCATAACCAGACCCAGCATGACGATTCCTGCTCCAATCCATACAAAAGGCATAGCCTTATCAATACGTATATTGAGGTAACTTACGGATTGAATAATGTCAACCTTATCCATGCTGTCAACCTCTAGCTGCAAAGGAATTTCTCCTCCATTCAGCTGTTTGTTAATTGCGTCCTGCTGAAAACGCTGTTTATCTATCTGCTTCGCAAAATACAAGTACTGCATTCCCTCTTCTGGTAAATCGGGCCCCTTGATGTTAAATAGAAAGGCAGGCGCATTAGGCGAAGGGGACTTTGATTTGGGCTCTCCATTTTCATCCAGTCCAAAATCCATATATTTTTCTTTTACAGTCAGACTATAGGGGCCTGCTTCAAACGTTCGCTGCGTATCCACCATGGCAATTTGGATTGCTCCGTACTTCTCCCCCGTCTGAGAATTGACCAGATCAGGCGTTACCGAACGAATCGTTGGCGTCAGATCATAATCAAACTGATACGCTTTCAACCCGTTGTAATTCAGTGGATGGTTCACTCGAACATCATGTCGGTCCACCTCGGACAACTGAGGTTTTTTCGAAGGATCCGAGCAATCTGCCGTACATTCGTACAATACCACCTTGGTTTCAAACAGTTTTGGAACGGTTTTGTTCAGATTACGAAATTGTTCCGGCACTTCATCTTCATTGTAAAATTCAACATTAAACTGTTCATTCTTCAAATACATGGACGTGTTCGGGATTTTCTTGATCTCCCCTTCGGGAAATGCAACATGCTCATCCAGATTCAGGCCGGGAATTCCCCGAGCAAGAACAGCCAGCAGAAAGATAATCAATCCGATATGAATGACATAAGGCCCCCAGCGACTGAATCGCTGTTTCTCAGCCAGTAATGCAGTACCCTCGGTGTGTACTCGATAACCTTTCTTTTTAAGTGGCGTAACCGCTTTCTTAATCCAGTCTTCTGATGCCTCATCTATGGAACCTTGGTACACCAGACGCTGGCGTGTAAGAAACTGCATGTGTTTACGTATTTTCTGTTTGTTCAACGCTTTGTATAGTGGAAGGACCCTGTCAAGACTGCATATGACCAATGAAGCACCGATCAGCACCAGTAGCAAAATAAACCACCAGGATTCGTATGTATGGGACAGACCCAGCAGATAATAGATATGACCCAGCTGACCGTATGTTTCCTTGTAATATACGGATGGATCAATGTTCAGAAACGTACTTTCTTGTGGATAGATCGTGCCCAGCATGGAACCTACAAGCGTAAACACAATCATGTAAACTGCAATTTTGACCGATGAGAAAAAGTTCCATATGCGATCAATAATTTTGGGATTCGTACGCTGCGAACGACGCGCCATGCCATCATAACGCATTTCTAATACTTCATCCGATTTGACCTCGGCCTCCAGCAGTGGCTTGCCGCATGCTTCACACAGCACAGTGCCCACCGGATTCTGGTGTCCGCACTCACACTTCGTATTTTGGAACACGACTAGACCTCCTGTCAGGGCTGTTTCGCCAGTTGTGAAATTTGAGCGTCAAGCGTGTCCAAGTCTAGTTGACCGATATGAATGGTGGATATTTTACCCGTGTCGGAGACAAAAAATGTCGTTGGCATCGGAGATATGCCAAAATCCCGGATCGAGTTTTTGTCACGGTCGAGCATAATCGGAAACGTAACGCCCACCTGTTGAACAAAATTTTCCACGGTCATCTGGTCTTCCCCAACATTGATACCAACAAATTGAACACCCTGGTCCTTCCATTTGTCCGCTTGCGCTTGAAGTGCAGGCATCTCTTTGACACAAGGCTCACACCATGTTCCCCAGAAGTTGATTACCATGGCTTTGCCTTTGTATTCCTCAGACGTATGAACTTGTCCATCCAGGCCCAGCAGTTCAAAAGAAGGAGCCTTATCCCCTTCTTTTGGCTTGCCATTCGAGCCGGATACCGATGTAGTAATCGCATATCCGCCCAACACCAGGATCAATAACAAAATGACGATTTGCACCGCTCTTCTTGATTTGCCCATGTGCTGCTCCCCTTTTAATTCAGCATTTTGCATAATTTGATTCTAAACGCTCCCGGGTACAAGAATTAGACGAATAACACCATTTCGATCTAACTCTTGCTGATTGAAAGTCGCTCCGGGGATTTATGCAAAATGCTTGAGTGACTAGCATTCGCATATAACGGTCTCGGACAACTGTGAACATCCTATGAACAATTATAGCGAATTTCGTCACAAAACTGCGGCGCTTTTATGAAAATTATGTGTCCTCACATTACCTTTTTTTCATTTTTTTGGCGGGTTCTGATTTTGCGAGCGTAATCAGGTTGTTCACTTCTTCTTTGGTCAGATTGCGTGTCAGTCCCCGTTTCAGGTTTTGCAGCAAAATACCACCAAACGAGATCCGCTTCAAACGTGTTACCGGATGGTTAATCGCCTCGAACATACGTCTAACCTGACGGTTACGCCCTTCGTAAATCGTGATGGAGATTACAGCTTCATTTCCTGCGGTGTCCACATCCTTGTACTCAACCTCTGCAGGAGCTGTCATACCATCATCCAGCATAATGCCTGTCTTTAATTTCTCCAGGGCAGTACCGTGTGGAACCCCTTTAACGGTTGCCAGGTACGTCTTCGGTACGTGATGCTTCGGATGCGTCAGTAAATGAGCAAATTCCCCATCATTGGTCAAAATCAGCAAGCCTTCTGTGTCATAATCCAGACGACCAACGGGATACACACGTTCTTTGACACCTTTAAGATAATCGGATACAATTTTCCGACCTTCCGGGTCTGAAGCACTTGTGATAACACCTTTCGGTTTGTTCAACATCATGTACACTTTCTTTTCACTGCGGATCGGTTTACCATTAACCGTAATCATATCCTCTTCGGGGTTCGCTTTCGTACCCAGTTCGGTTACGACCTCCCCGTTAACTTCTACTTTGCCGGACAGGATCAATTCCTCACTCTTGCGACGGGATGCAATGCCTGCCTGTGCGATAATTTTTTGTAATCTTTCCATGTTTGTCATGTCACCTCACACTAATGATACCCATCAAGACCGGAAATCACAAGGATAATCCATCGATTTTGTTAACGCAGGGGTTGTAAACACCTTTTGAGCTGCATTTAGCTATGATTTTAAGCCAAAAAGCTCACCTCTCACTTCCTGTGTACATCAGGAGCGTTAAGGTGAGCCCATTCACTTTCAGCCGTATGTAACCACGCAATGTGAATAAGGTTAATTGGCTACTTTTCCAGCAACAACGACCTGTTTTTTCGCAGGGGTTGCACTTTCTTTAATGAAGGATTGCAGCGTTTTGGAAGTAATAAAATAAGTACGTCCTCCGTATACAAAGGTCATCATGCCAATAACCCGATTGTTCTGATCCAGAACAGGACCACCTGAATTACCTTGTGCCACTGATTTTACGATGCTGCCAATGCCCTTCTTGCCTGGAACATCCGAATCTTGTGAATTAAACACTCGGCTCTTGGCGATTGTATTGTAAGTTGAAGGGAAACCTTCGTCCAACAGCACAAGTTCCCCGGCGGAATTTTTAGGAAAGCCGATGGTATAGACAATTTGATTATCTTTCGCATTAGCAAACGTCACCGGTTGTGCATCGATTTCTTTGTCCAGCTTCAGCAGTGCCATATCTGTCACCGGATCTGTTTTAATGATTTTGGCTTTAACCGGCTTGTCCAGCTGACCTGGGCTTGCTACAGTCAGTATGCCTTCATCCCCTTTAGACAGTTCAGCAAAATCCTGAACGACATGATAGTTCGTAAGAACCTCATCCTTGGAGATCAGTATTGATGTACCCACATCATAATATACCGTATCGGGTTCATCCTGCTTGACCAGACGTACATTCACAACCGGAAAAGAATCCGCTGAAACGGCCAGCTGAGCACGTAGTTGTTTATCGAAGTAACCCGTAAAATGAATCGTATTAACGGCTTGAGCCGCGGCCAACCCCGCCTGTCCTGCAAGCAATGCAATGGCAAGCATCCCCGAGATTCCAAAGCGGAGCATTCGTTTCCAACTCTTTTGCATGGTTCTCACTCTCCTCCGCTATCATTCTAGCATAATTCGTATATCGGAAGGAGAGGGCATATTTTTAACCAAATACTATCAAACAAATGACCAAAGCAGCAATAAAACCAACCACATCAGAAAACAACCCGACTTTGAGGGCATAGCGACCATTGCGTATGCCTACGGCTCCAAAATAAACTGTCAATACATATAGGGTTGTATCCGTACTCCCTTGAATCGTGGAGGCCATGCGGCCAATCATAGAGTCGGGACCATAGGTTTTGATCAGATCTGTCGTAAAGGCGAGCGAGCCTGTCCCGGTCAAAGGACGCAAAATACCAAGCGGCAATACTTCTCCAGGAATCCCCATCCAGGATACGAGTGGAGCGATCAGACTAATCACATAATCCAGTGCACCGGAAGCACGGAATACACTGATCGCTACCATCATGCCTACCAGATGGGGAATAATGCTGATTGCCGTAGAGAATCCATCTTTGGCCCCATCAACAAAGGATTCGTATACCGGGACCTTTTTGGTAAACGCATATAATGGAACAAACGCGATAATAACCGGAATGGCCCAGACGGAAATCCAGTTGATGAAGGTTAACAACGCTACTCATCCTTTCATACCGGGATTGTCACTTTTATGTACACGCGGCGGCCTGTGAAGCGCCCTGCTTCGGTACCAGCGATCCGCCACGATGGCTGCAAATGTCGCAACAATGGTTGCCATTAACGTTGTGCCTACAATTTCCGTGGCATTCGCGGAATGATAATTAAGACGAATGGCTATGAGGGTTGTCGGAATAATGGTGATACTCGCTGTATTCAAAGCCAGCAACGTGCACATGGCAGGGGACGCGGTCTGTTTATCCGGATTCAGTTCTTGCAGCTGCTGCATGGCTTTGATCCCCATTGGGGTAGCCGCATTGCCGAGGCCAAGCAGATTAGCACTCATGTTGGATAAAATGTAGCCCATGGCTGGATGATTTCGCGGAACATCTGGGAATAAAAAGCCAACAACCGGACCCAGGAGTTTTGCAATCCGGCCCAGCAGCCCGGCATCCTCAGCCATTTTCATCATACCCATCCAGAACACGAGCACACTGATCAGCCCAAAACATACCGTTACACCCGTTGCTGCTCCATCGAAAGCCGCCTGCGTAACGACTTCAATTTTGCCCTGTGCAGCTGCAAAAGCAAAGCCGATAACAATCATGAGAAGCCAGATTAAATTGATCAAAGGATAACCCTCCCCTCAACTGCATTATCTTTTTATTTCGAAGGAACAAGAGGAACAAAACGAGCATATCATTTTGTCTTGTCGATTTAGATTATGGAGATAACAACTGGCTTAATACTGCACGCCATGCGGAAGCCCAAGTCGAAATTTCACCGATTCCCCCCAGAGTTGCATCCTCTGTCTTCGGCTCCGGCGGAATATAACTTCCTTTGCGATACACAGGTATTGAACCCACAAGTTTACCGTCAAGCTGCATATCAATTCGGCCAGCCAGTCCAAAAGAAGGATCTGTCGATTTTGCATCACCCTCTGTATTCTCCTGGACACGGTTTTCGTGTAAAATCAGCTTTTTCGTCAATGAGGATGTCTCACTCTTCGCCAGAGGATAAGTGAACCCGCGGCCTGTAACCACATCCGTGTTCTGTACAGGCTGTTCTTTTTTTGCAATTTCCACCAAAGGGAAATTTTCAAAGCCGAAATCTAGCATACGCGCATGATCATTCCAGTCATCGCCGTCGTTCAGGGTTACCGCAGCAAGTTGTTGACCATTGCGAGTAGCAGAGCTGACCAGACAGCGAAATGCCTTCTTGGTATATCCTGTCTTTACGCCGTCGGCTCCCTCGTACAGTCGCAGCATTTTATTTTTGTTTTGCCAGGAGTAATCCCAGCTCTCATTTGGATTGGGGGCAGACTTGTTCTCTGTCGCTACAATACGTTTGAATACCGGATTCTTGAGCGCATACGCGGTTAAACGTGCCAGATCATTCGCAGTGGAATAATGTCCATCGGCGTCAAGTCCGTGAGGATTCATAAAATGAGAATGGGTCAAACCAATTTGCTCTGCCTTTTTGTTCATTAACAGGACAAATCCTTCTTCAGATCCACCGACATGTTCAGCAATTGCCGAGGCCGCATCGTTGCCTGATCGCAGCATTAGCCCATACAGCATGTTTTCCAGCGTCATTTCTTCACCCAGCTTGAGATAGATGGATGATCCTTCTTTGGCAAACGCCGAGGAAGTCACTTTTACTTTGTCATTCAGTTTACCGTGTTCAATCGCTACAATTGCCGTCATGATTTTGGTCAAGCTGGCAATTCGGAGTTCCTTATCCCCATCTTTGCTGTACAATATTCGGCCCGATGTCACGTCAATGAGAGCAGCGCTTTGCGCATGGGTTGAAGGGCCGGGTATTGTTCCCTGGGCTTCAGCAAGCCCAAATGAGGGAAACAGGAACAAGGGTACCAGCATACATGCCATAAATTTCATTATTTTTCGCATCGATTCATTCCTCCGGGTCGCTTGGAATCTTGTACTAGCTTATGTCTGGACAACCCGAAGTATGTCCCAGTGTTAGAAAACAGCAAAAATCCCTTTCGCATATGCGCTGCGGAAGGGATGTTGTAGTCTTGAAAAGGAGTTGCCAGGCGTGATTAAAATTAGTTATTATCCAGCATCTTGGCCACTTTTCGCATAATTCTGGAGACTCTCATCTGGCTAATGTCTTCCATCTCCGCTGTTTGTGTTTGATTAAAGCCGTCTACCCGATGTTTCAGGACAGTGACTTCCTTCTCGCTTAACTTGCGCTTCACTGAGTCAATAACGGCGTCAACATAAATTCGGTCCACCACTCCATCCTCAATGTTTTCCCCACTATAGATGGTATCCATCAACGTAACTGCTTGAGCTTGCTGATCATCTGCTCCGACAGGCTCATCCAGATATTTGACTCCCTTGCCCACTTGAAGCGCCTTGTTGATTTTCTCCTCTTCTTCGTCGAGCAACAAGGCGATTTCATGAGTTGTCGGGAGATACCCCATATCATGCTCCAGCCGATTGATTCGGTTAATTAATTCAGTAGCTGTACGAGTGGGTCGAATGATGCTTGCGCTATCTCTCAGAAAACATCGAATTTCCCTTACAATGGCAGTAACCGCAAACGAACTAAATTTCACACCACGCCCTGTGTCAAATGCTTTGACCGCTTTAATGAAACCAAGGCGACCCAATTGAAGAATATCGTCTTTTTCAACACAATGATTTTTGATAATGACTTCCGGTTTTCCAATGTATTTATGTACGGAATGCCAAATCAAGTTCTCGTTAACCAAAATGCTATCTCCTAGAAAATGTTCATCGACTTGACATCGTTCAATATTTCCTACAAGATCCATAGAGTAAAATTTCTTGTCCAACTTCAACTTCATGTTAATATGTTCTGAAAATTTATCCATCTAGATCTCCCTATGTAAATGTTGTGGAAGTTCACCAACAATCTAACGTTCTTACTTAATTTTTCTTTAACATCTGAATCATCTTGCTATGGTGTTTCTTCACTTGGTTGTAATACCAGGGGCGAGCCTTACCCTTGTCGACATTTCCTTCCCCTTGATTGTACGCAATCGTTGCTGTACGAAGGTTTCCATCATACTTTTCCAACAGATATTCCATATATTTAATGCTGGTTTTGATGTTAACTTCAGGCTTGTATAAGTCACTGCCTTTAACACCAAACGTTTTGGCCGTACTCGGCAGTATTTGAAGGAGCCCGATGGCTCCATGATTCGATGTGCTATCCTCTATTAAGCGGCTCTCCTGCCAGATCATGGCGAATATCCACAGAGAGTCTATATTGGAGCCTTCAATATATTGATCAACCCACTTCACATACTTCAACAATTTAGCCTGGCTTACCATCTTCTCTTGATAAGAATCAATATAATGCTCCAACATATCTACCATTTCTTTATGGGACGTAGAATCCGGACTTGATTTCACTTTGAGAGCTTGTTTTGTATGTTGTTCTCCAATTGAATTAGAAGCAGTTGGTGCAATCAGCCCGCCATATAACGTTATAGATGCTAGTACCACCGTAATGATCATCCCGATTTTTTCAAATATAACCAACGGGATTGCTCACCTCCTTAGGTTGAACCTTATATAATAGAAGGAAACCGTAGTTTATGCCTGCTTGCACGAACTTGTACCCCAATAATTTATAGGTCTGTTGTTGTCAAGTTTATAGGTCTCCTTTTTCCTATTAAGGCCCATATCGCTCACTGGTTTGATATGCCAAGATTGCTGTATATTCTAACCTGCTGGTTGCTGGATCGTAGGCGGAAGTAACATCCACCCCAATAACCAATACATTTGGTTTGACATTCATCCAGGTGTTGATCTGTTCCTCTAGATCCAGGGGTGATGGGGATATAAACATCTTTACAGCAATATCTACGGCATAATTTTTCATCTTCATTTATTCATTACCGATAAGAAGCTCGGGATTTAATTCTTCGTTTGTTTCTTTATTGCTCAGCACATCGGAAAGGGATTCGTTGACGTTTTCGGTGTTCTCTTCTTTCTTTTTCTCCTCGATCAACTGAGCAAACTCCTCTTGAGTCAACTCATATATCTCCAGTTCAAATGCACTTGTGAGAATATATCCCATACCATCTGTTAAATGGACGTTGTAGTAGGTTTGCGGTTGCTCGTGAAATTCGTCCGCTTCATAGTTGAATCCAATAACTGCTTTTTCATAGCCAGCTACAGTACCCGCAAACCATACATTGGCTTTTGTTGTTGCGCCTGTGGGCGTTTGAATCTCATGCACATTTGTTGGTGCGTGAACGCATTTTCCAACTAGACTTGCAACCAATTCTTCGGTTAATGTATCGTCTTTTGCTTTTATCATTTGTGTCATACGGTCATTCCTCCATATATTCAAAATATCTTGAGCCTGGCTTTTCAGCTCTTCAATTGCTCTATACGCGTTGTATCATTGACAGTTAACGTTTTAATACAGGAGAAATATCTGGGGCACCGCTAATGAGCGTATAATACGTTCGAATATGAACAACTGCTCGATATAGGTCATTCATTCGCTTGGACAACATTTCCTCAATCACAGGCTCCCATACCCTAAGTCCTACACCCATAATCGGTTTGTTTTGCATATACGCATGATGTAAGATCACTACCTCAGTAGGAGTAAGCTTTTCCACATCGAGATTAACTAGCAACGCATCTGCTTGTAAGACAACCTTCTCAATAATCAACGCATACTCCCGGTTACTTAGGTCGGAAGCGGTAGACGAATCGTGGTGGGCCCAAGCAATATCAGGAAATGCCGACAGACTTTCCAATGTAAATCCCAACACAACAACACTGAGCATATTCTTCTGCCACCCTCCATTATTCAATCGATCAATTACTCTATACGACATAAAAAAGCACCCCGTTAAGGGTGCTTTTAATGATATGTATCGTTTTGATGATCAATCTGCAACAAGCTTCGGCTATTAATTGCCATTTAATTTGATACTACAGAGCTTCGTATTTCTCACGAATCGCTTTCCACAACTGTGATATGCGTGCCTTGGATACACCTAACATTGCTGCAATTTCTACAAACTCGTACCCCGAGGTTCGAAGTTTAAAAATCTCTTTCTCCCGGTCATTAAGCTTCATATTCTCCATGATGTCAGTCACGAATTCAAAATTCTCAAAAGCAAACCCGACGTGCCCAAGTGTTAGCGCTGTATCTGTTCCCTCACTTTCATCACTGGAGCCAAGATCAGTACACACAAGCTGGACAGCGTTAACGACACTGAGGTTTTTCTCAGACATGCATTTGCGGTACATATCCTTGATTTTATTCTCGATCAGGTGATCAACAAACGTCGACATTTTTGCTTTTTCAGCATCATACTTGTCCAGCGCGTTATATAACTTAATCATGATCTCCTGCGTTACATCCTCTTTTTCCATCCCTGCAAACGTTTTGCCTCTAAGCTTATGGCGACATTTTTCCTGTGCTTTGTTCAAAAACGTATCTATATCCCCAATTTCAAATAAATCATCAAACCCCATAGCAGTCGTAGCAGACATTATCATTTTCCCCCAATGATTATTTAGTTGTTAGTTAAACTTTAACTAGTATTTCTATAGTTATAATTATCTTCAATTCTTTCACTCACAATCTAGCATCTCTCACCGTAACCAAACTTTATGAATGACTTGCCGATGTCCAAAAAAACCATACCTAATATGTAGTGTTATCACTTCTTCGTAAATATGAAACATCTTCTTCAGGCGAAGCTTAAAGCTAGATAAGTCTTTTGCATTGCAAAAAAATACTTAAATGATTCACCTCCTCATTCTGATATCCACAACAACAAGATCGAATCCTAACTTTCAAAACACAGCAATGAATATTTGTTCAGTGCCACTTTTCCAACCTATTACATTCAGAATAACAAATACGAACTAATGTTCGCAACATATTTTTATCAGCTTCGTCTAAACACCTTTTACCCACTATATACGAAGCCAACTAGGAAACGTAAAGCCCGTTTTTTTGCAAACAAAAAGACCAACACAGAGCGCACCACTAGGAAAATACCAAAATGGTGGAATGTGTCGGTCTTGGTCTGACATCTATTTCGTTCCAATTACCGAAATTATGGTCTTGAAGCTCTCTAATACAGTTGCAGGCTTCGTCAAGATTATTAATTCTATCTGATCGCCATAAGGGTAGTATAAGGAAATATGTAGGATATTGTCAACATTAAAATTAGTTCCGAAGAACCTATCCAATAACAAAACAAATATTCATGAGTCTTAAGGCATATTTATAGCATCGTTTTTCAGCAGCCCCTCAACATCCTTGTTCATTTTAAAGACAGTTACCTGTTCCGCAAAATCAGTGCCAAAGAACATGGTTTCAATATCTTCAATTTTCAAACCCAGGTGAATATAGGAGAAAACAGGACTGAAATCTTCTCTCATCATTTGTGCAAGCTTCAGCTTGTATTCGGCAAAGATCTGACTGGAATGCGATTGCATGTGTTCAAGCATGAACGCTTCAGGTTTGGTGAATTTTGCTGTAAACTTCAGGATGATAAAATGATTCATGATGACGACTCTGGTATCTACTGGCCCGCGTTCAGTAAAATCTTTTCTAATTCTTGATGCCATTTTCGCGAGTTCTCTTTCCAAGTCTTTTATCTCAATGTTCACATCCCTCCCTACAATCATCCTTTTCCCTCCTATTGCCCCTGAATACAATAATCAAACCTAATTTAATCAAAACTCCTTATACAAGACAAGTTTCAATGCGTTTATGGACTAAAGTTCCCGGTATCTTTTCAGAAAAAGGAATAGACCCCAGAAGTAGGCTTGGGGTATATCACTGGTTTTACTATGGTTTACAATTATTCAAATAAAGCAGCAATTTACGCTTAGAACTATACTATTTCGTTTTAGCATCTACTATTTAACCTTATTGTTCATTAAGCACGTCAACTTTGAGCAGGCTGAACGCCACCAGATTTAAAACCACATTGGCACCATACTCCCTCTCAATCACATCGAATGCCTCTTCCGTTGCACCAACTAGATCGTTCTTCTCCGAGGTCATCTCCATTGTGACAATCTCCTCATTATTCAGCGCAAAGGTCAGTCTGTACAGCATCGGTGTTCTCCTCCTTCGAAGTAAGCTCTATATTACGAACATCGGTGAGATCAATGATGTGCACAATCTGATCTGTATCTTCCAAAGTGATCGACTTCCCCTCATTTTTATGTTTGGTAAAAAGCCTACGATACTCTTGCTTGACCTCATCAGCAGTTAAAGGAATCTCGCGAACAACTTTATCGGAATCCTTCTCTTTTTGTTGCAGCCTGGGATTATCCTCAATCCATGTTACTGTTTTCTTTTTGCCACTTCCCTTGAAATAGAAATGAGCGGTGAGTCCAATATTCATCTAGTAATACCTCCTGGGCAAAAATGTGTTCTAACGTACTAGGAAATAAAAAATAAAACTCAAGTGTTAGCCTTCATACCTTCACTATTCTCTCTATACGTCCTAACCGTCAGGATGTTAACCTGTTCAGTCAGAATTCTTTTTTAGAACAAAAAAAGGACAGCATAAGCTATCCCTTAATATTTCTTAACCGCTATGCGATTCCCCAGAGAGTCATAGATGTATTTGAAGTTAATTTGAATTGGGGTGACTGCCATCCTGGTGATGGACTTAGATTCCAGTCTTCCCTCATCATCATAATGATATATAACATCGACCAAGGTCGGCAGCTGTACAAAGGCTTTTCCATCAAACCGATGAACTTCACCAATGGAAATCACCAAGAACGAATCATTTTGCACATACCCATCTGTCGAAATCGGCATGATCAGCAATGGCTCTGTGACTACCTGCTCCGTGTAATTGTCTGTGACGACTTGTCGAATGACCCGGCCTTGCATATCATTAGCAAAATAAGTAACTACGTCTGTATAATCCACCAAATCACTGATTGCATCCCATGGGTCCATCACACTCAAGCGCTTGCGCTCGGATACAGTCATGCTCACATGGGTTGCACCATCGATGATCATATCTGCGCTATGTGTATCCGGATGAATATAATGATTCGCTTCACTCTCTACATTTAACAGCTTCTCACGCTCTTGTGGGGTCATAACCACTTTCGTGTTTCCATCTATCAAAATGTCCGCACTGTGTGTGTCGGGGTGGGAGTAAATCAACGTTTTGGTACCATTGATATTCACGGCTCCGTTATCCATATGATTAGAAACTCGGTCACCGCCAACCTTCACATATTCCCCACCACTGTATGTATACGTTGTTGAGGTGTTCTGATTGCTTGAGTCCTGGCGTACCAGATATAATCTTCCTGCTTCACCTATGGTCGGCAGCTCTGTCTTTAGTCTCACCGAAACGACATTGCCAGTGGAAACTGCGTCCAGCCTTCCATCAAGCGTGGCAAAGGAATCTCTGGCTTGTTTGACTTCACGTTCTACCTTGGCAGCTTTGCTGAATGAAACAATGTCCATGGTATCCCTCCTACCTTGTAGTCAAACCAACGACCTCAACATCGAAGTTGGCCACATCTGTTCCCAAATTTTTCAACGACAAGTGCAGTGTAGAAGTTCCGTCAACGTCCTCATAAGGCAAATCGATCATATCGTAAATGCCTTCCATAAAATTCCCCGTCGAGTATTGGGCATTGTTGAAATACAGAACTTCTGGATGAGGGCCAGCGCTATTCAGTACATGAACTTCCACATTCGTTTCTCTGGACGGAATGACCCTGATCGTTTTAATCATGAATCGAGGATGTTCCATCGGAATATCGATCAACGCCTTTGCCCCTCCGCCAACATACTCTACTTTTCGGGCAAACGAAACTGGCAATAGCACTTTTCTCATCTCCTCCATCAGTTTCCATGTTCGATTCAAGACTCTTCCCTCCTTCTAGGAATATGTGTATCCGGATATTTCCGTGGACGAAGATGAGCACCGGACGTATTTCCATCACCGCTGTAAGACCAATCTCCCCACGTCTTTCCTACCAATCCGGACTGGTTAACTGGAATTTTGACCTTTATACACCAATCGAGACCCGCATAATTCTGCTTTACTTTCAGTCCTCGGATCGTTTCTCGGATTAAGCCTACTCCACTAGATTGAGTCAAGAACTTGTGCTTCAGAATCATATTTTTTTCGTAAGGAATTCCAGTCCTGTTTCTTGCTCCGTAAATGTACTTGTCCGAAACGTATCCGATGAGATGATCACCATGGGTGTCAAGCAGCCTCCACGTTCCCCACCGATAGATGTCAACCAGTTCTGCAGTAGTGTTTAAAGTACCTACAGAGAAGATCATTTCCTTACCTTCAAAGGTTAACGGAACAGCATTTAGATCGTATCCAACACGATAAGAAACTCCCGCCTTACTTTGGGTAAAAAGAGAACCGCTCGCGGCGGTTCCTACAACGTTTCCTTGATGTACAGTCATGTCCACTCACCACCTTAATTCATCAGAACAGCAACCGTAGCGCCTGATAAGAAGCTTTGTCCACCGATGGACAACGAGTACACCTTATATGTTTTGGTACCTACTTTGATCTCGTCTCCATGGGAAACACCGGCAGAAGGTACCGCATAAATATCAATGAGTTCACCTCTGGGTCCTTCCACACCATTGCACATAATAACCGGAGCAAGATGATAAAGAGAACCCCAACCTGGATTAACCGGAAGCATTGCAGAATAAGCATCATAGATGTTGTTGACCATCTGTTTATCTTTATCCCTTAACGTTCGGATGCCGTTGTCCCCGTTGTAACTGAGGCCGATACCCAAACTTGAGGAATCCGCTTCTGTGGCATACCTGTTCAAAATTCCGAAGTAGCCTAGATTGGAGATCCCCGTAACCGAGTTCACATCACCCTGCAAATAAATAATGATTCGGTTCGCTTGGACGGAAACCTGATAATCGATCAATAGATTCGTGTCCACAATGCTTGTATGACATAGAAAGTCCTTTTTCACTTCTTTTCTGCCCACCGGGATGCTGCCGTCTGTTGCCATTACATCTTCGCACACGCTCACTGTGAGTTTATTCCCCGTAGTCCCCTTCGTATTTCCAACCTCGAGTCTGAAGAATAACTTGTCTGTACCTGTCGTACCAACTGACTTGAGCACGATCACACTGGCTGTTTCATAAAAGATCGACCAAGACGAACCCGCAATCGTTTTAAACCCCTGCACCATATTTGCGAATAATTCATTCATTTTAACTCTACCTGAGAAATTGGCCATACCTCATAAACACCTCCTAGATTTGGAAAAGTAGTGCCCTTTGCCCGCCACCAAGCAGTCTCGCACCGTGGAAAAACTTAGGCCTGCCATACACAGTAACCAGATTCGTATTGTGGTAATAACGTCCATAATCCGTATTGGGATAATCTTGATCCACAACATGAAACACGTAATACTTGCCATCATTGCCAAGGTCGAGTATCGATCCATCCGGGTGCTGTGTACTATTTTTGAAAACAATGGACCGCATGCCTTTAAATTCGCCCCGAGCGCCTTCTAAGGGGTGGTAGACCATGAACGGAGTGACATAGTATCTTGAACCTACACCTGGAGAAGGTATTGACTCCGTTCCAAAGTTGTATAGCGCATATTCTGTTCCATTCCGGGAAGTCATTACGACACCCCTTGGTGTATCATATTGATCTGCTGTGTTGTTATCCGAAGTATTGAAAGGCATATGCGGGAATATACCATAGAACTTATTGGCGATCGCCGGATCCTCTTGTTCCAGCGACTGACATTTGCCTAGAAATATCCGTACTGGGTAAGCTCGTTCCGGGTAGTTCAGACTCTCACCGTGGATGAACAAGATATCTTCGTTCGTAATCACAGACCATTTATAGTTCACATTATACTGTCCGTTATGACACAAAAAGGGAGTTTCCAACATGAATTTATCTGTATCTACTGGCGGATTTACGAATAGATCTGGCGATGCTACATTGCTTCCAAGGTTCTTCAGTCCCCAACGAATATTGACTCCTCTGGCGTGCGCCCATACACACATCGTAAAACGCATGGATGAATTTTTTTTATTAGTAAGTAGCGCATTTCCCCAGTTGGCATAGGTCGTTTCAGCCGTATATATCGTATCCCAATAGGGATCCAGGGCATCTTTTAACGTGCTAACAAGTGTAGTAGCAAATAGACTCAGGGTGCTGGTAAATTCGTGTCTACGAATCATGGTCATGCGCTAAACCTCCTTTTCAATCTCGAACAACAGCACTCGCTGTCCGCCACCAAGAAGTAAAGGGGAATCGAAGAAGTATGGTTGGCCTTCAACATACTTGCCTGCAGTGGTGAACCACCCCTGATAAGTTGCAGGATGAGCTTGAGAGTATGCATGAAATACGTAGTATCGCTCGTCCCCGAGATCTAATATGGACCCGTCTGGATATTTACTCGCGTCTTTCAATACAGCCGTCCTTATTCCATAGAACTCTCCCCTAGCTCCTTCCTTATCATGCCAAACGTAAAAAGGAGAAATAAAGAATCTGCCCCCCACTCCAGGTGACGGTACTTGACTACTGGTTGCTAAATTATAAAGAGCGTTGGGAGTTCCATTGCGAGAACTTCTTACATATCCGCCACCCGCTCGATACTTCAGTTCATCTGCCGCGTCATCTAGCCCCATAGGAAAATGACTAAAAACGCCAACAAAATCATTTGAAATCAATGGATCTTCTTCTTCGAATGGTTTAAGTCTACCTAGATAAAGACGAATAGGATAAGCAACGCCTAGATTGTTTTGAGGTTCACCATATAAAAAGATATATTGCTCTGTAATAAAAAGTGTCCATTTAAAGTAGACATTTGTATATGAATTAGTTGTATTGTAACTGGATACATATGAATCACCCGTATGTAAAGGAATCTCACTAAGATGTCCTACTTGAGTATATAGATCTGGAATGACTGCTGCTCCATTATTACGAAATCCAGTTCGCAAAATATAATTTTTATAGTAAACTCGGTTATCATACGCATTTACCTGGGAAAGATTAGTGCATATTGTGAAAAACATACTCGGATCTTTTAGATTTTTTGCGGTTATTGTTCCATTATTTGCTGAAGTATAATTAGAATTGTTCCAAGCTTTTGGAGTAGCGTATGTGTTATTTGTACTGAGAGTCCACTCCCAGTGAATATCTCCATAAAGATCTTGGGTTACCGTTTCATATAAAGTTTGAATAAATGTTGTACAGTATGAGTAAAACTCGTAACGGCGTAAAGCACCTAACAAAATATTTTCAGCCATTTACTCCACCTCCTTATACCCCAAATCTAATTCTCATATCGTGAAAGATGTGCTCTTTAAATACAGTAAGAAGAATTGCTTTGACCATGTCACTTCTCTCTTTTATGAGATTCTCTTGATAAGACTGTTCTTCTTCTCCAGATTTATCCTCTAACCCTGTAATAGCAGCCTCATGAACTTCTGGTAGCCCTTTAAGCGAGGACAAAAACTTATGTGCTACATTATCAAACAGAATATGGCTTTCAAAAGCGAAAATCAGTACTTCAATTTCCTCTGTATTGAACGGCTCCGAATTATTGCCCACTAACTTATCCATAATGGTATGGAGTGCAAATTTGACATCCTGTACAGTCCTCGTCACTTCAAATCACAACCTTTCTGATTTTTACTTGTTTTATATTACCGATAGCGTCATATTCAAATGCTTTATGAACTCCCCGGCCGTCATAAATCAAGGTTTCGGTCTTAACCGTACCGTCCGTATTGTAGGTAAAAGATGTTCTTTTCAAAAGCTGCGGAGTGGCGTTCACAGAGTACACTTCTTCGGACTCGATGTCACCATTTGAATAATAGTTATATACGACGTCTAGCTCCAGCGCAGATCCTTCGAGAAAATCAATTCTTCTGCGGATGTCCGTATCATCGAAGGTATCTCCCCCTTGAAGCACGAAATACTCAGCTCCATTGTTAATTTCCCTCAGTACCTTACCTGTAAGATCACGCTGATACTCAATAGACTTGATCAGTCCGTTACTTTCAGTAATCTCTTGTCGTTCCAGGTTTCCATCCATGCTGTAGAAGTACTCAATAGTACGATTAATTCCTCCATTAACCTTTTCTATATGTACTTTTCCATCAGGATAGTAGGTATAATCCGTTACCGAAGTTGTGTTAATAACAGACCCACGGCCAATGACAGTTACTCTGGCTTCCTTGGGCACATCAAATCTAAACCGAATAAGCGTATCACTATATTCAATGTAATCGTCTCCTACATCCATACGTATTCCGTCCAGAAATACCTCTGCGGAATTCGAACCAATCACGTATCGAGGTACCTGAAAATCCCTGGTAATCGACAATCTGCTGTTAGGAGACGATGTGAAGTGAAATACCGATTGATGATCCATGGTACCTCGGCTTTCAGCTAGCTCCAGTCGGCTCTGCATGTTGTCGAGTCTGTCTTTGAGAGCATCATAGACGACTCCATTTTTATCTTCCCGTGAAACAACAACCTCATTTGAAGTGGTTTCCAATTCGGTCTGCATGGCTTTGATCGTTGCATCATGTGTAACGATTGTTGTGGTATGCTTGCCAACAGTTGTTTCCAGTTCAGATACTCGTTCTCCTAGTGCAGACATGTCATTTTCGATAGAGCCCTTAGTTAAGAAATATCTAAAATCCATAGCCGTGAGCGAAGTCGTTGGTGATACCCCTATATCAAGCCCACCAATAATTATGGCATCTTGCGGCTCCTCTTTTTTCAAACTATAGGAGTACCTGCCATCCTCATGCAGAAAAATATAATAAGATGTATTTGACGTGATGTCCGGAATGCTGAATGTTTGGGAAAATTGATCCACAATAACCTTGTTGATACTTGCTCTACCCGCATTAATCGTAACTTGAACACTGTTATACATACTCAGATATGTAGGATTCGTAATACCGAGATCCTGAATGGGCTGCTTTGATACAACCTCAACGGCTTTCTCCAACGTATCAAACCGGTGATCTATGGACGACTCTGCTCCACGCGCTTCTTTAATTTCTATCTCTGCCAAACTTAATCTTTTCTCATGATCATCCTGATTCTTCGAAAGGACGTTGACATCTGCTCTTACCGTCAGAATGTCCTTCTGAACATCATCAAGTCGCGAGATGTTCGAAGTAACTGTAGTCTCCACATCGCCTAGTCTCTGCTCATGATCATTTACCTTATCCCGGCTAACATTTGCAGATTCTTCTACTAGGGTAATTCGATCACCCAGACTAACCTCAGAACCTCTGGCGTCATCCAATTCTGCAAGACAGGAATCAATCTCAGTATGCGTTCTAACCCCGATATCACTTAGTTCCTTATGACTTCTGGCGGACGATGTATGAGACTGGTTAATTCTTACTGACATTTGACCACCTCCATTCTTGCCTTACATAATCTATACGTAATGGTTTCAACAAAATTAAGCTAGATGTATGTCGAATACATTTGCAGAGAAAATTTAACTTGGGAGGCATATCTGTCTTGTGATTCTTCCCTCTCCATTCGCAGCCAAAATGGATAGGAGGCTCCCGGCGAAATACTAAAGGCCGTGATTGAGTAACTGAAAGCACCTGGTATACCTCCAACGTCAGGAGCAATTTGTACTTTTTCCGTGCCTGTTGTGAGCGCAAAGGTTACATCTCTAAATTCTCCTGACATCATGGGATTTTTGGCAAACATTCGAACTTCTTGAGTTGCAGAACCACCTGCTGTTAAATAACCAAGGAAACGATCCGTATTGGGATAAAGGAGCACATCGAAATCTTCTCCGGTTTCAGGATTTGACTCTTTATAATATAAATCTGGAGTAACCTCGAAATACATTTGGTCACCTCTAAAGAGCTTTATGGAATCCATGGCCTGAAAACGATTGCCATCGGGAAGCTTAACCCCGAAATTCCCCTCAAACGGATACGAATATTGCCCCATATCAAAATGTACAACCGTTTCTTCGGACCGACATACTCTTGATTCGAGCACAATGCCATTCTTGTCAATCAGATCAACCACAGTTCCTTTGGTCAAATTATCTACTGCAACAGACGTCCCTTTGTTGATTCGAATATACTGAACTTGCATTGGATGATCTCCATCCCCTTTTAAATAGAGACCAATCTTGGGCGCTCCCGCCAATTCAACTGAACCTATAATGTTCCACAGCAGGCCATCATCTGACCAATATGCCGTATAATAGTTGTAGTCTCGTACTAACCGAATCCATGGATAAGTTTTCAACAAAGGTGTTGGTAAAGACATATCCAAAAACTCTTCAATCTCCATGAAATTATGCTCGTCCACAAAAACGATAACGCCTCCGTAACACCCCTCCGTATCAGGATTGTAGCTGTTCCTCACATCCATCACAAATTGCTTGATATCCGTTAAAGGTTTGTAGAACATGTACAGTGGATCGGAGCCATGTTTCAGCACTAAGCTACCTCTACCCGCGTCATAGCGGGCAGGGTCGTTAGGTAGCACTTCCCATTTGAAATCAAGGCTGGAGTTGGAATTTGCAAAGTCTTCCTCGTAAATCCTGCCCGACTCTTTCAATCTTGCAACACCCATAAAGATCCTCCTTTCATTACGTGAATAGCCAGATACGTTTACCGATCACACACATCTTGGGCCTTGCTTTCCAAACTTCCAGCAAGCACTTGATGAGTGCTTCTACACACTGGTCTCCACCTCCGCCTTCGCAGTAAGGAATGACATAGACGTCATCACAGATCCAGTTGGTCAGTTCCATCCAGTCCAAATTCGCGTATTCATAACTCCGCGTGCCAGCTTCCTGTAGTGAGGTGAATACCCATTTGAATTCATGTTTACCTTTAGGAACCGGATGTGAGAAGGTATAGTAACCACCCTCTTTGGTAAATGTTTTGATTAACTCTCCGTCTATGAAAAAATCCAGCTGACAATCAAATGGCTCAGGTACCCATACCCATCTTTCGTAGGCTTTGAAGTCATGCACCCGGAAGGTGGTCATATATCGCTTTCCTGTCCAGTCGCTGATCTGCCCCTTCTGATCTGTGGTAATCTCCACTTTATACTTGCTATATGGCTTGGGAGCCAGATCATTTAGTTCGAAGCCTCGGTATCCATCCCCGTAATACTTTTCATCCCATAACACTTTTCCATCTTCACGGGTAATTTTTACGCGCATATGACTATTATCACAGCCGCCCATCCAGATTGGTTTGTTATCCCATACTTCAAAGTGGGTCACCTCTGCCCAGGATGGATCAAGTTTATCAATATCATCTAAGTGCAACGAACCACCCCAAATCATTGCACCATCTCCTGTGCACCCCTGCTCGAATCGAACACGAACCTCGTATTTCTTCTTCTGGTCTGAGTTGTTTTCGACTTCAATGGAGATGATCTTATCATCTTCATCCGTCACGTACTTTGGTGGAAGTAGTAATTGACCATCCTCAAAGGTTTCAATGACAATTTTTGTGCCCGGACAGGCTCTACTCGTATTTTTGTATAATCGAATGACATCAAGCCAAGCGTGGCTCCCACCATCCGGAGCAGTTGTACCTGGCCCAGGCGGATTCCATGAATCTTCTCCTGGATGCGGCGATTCTCCTTCCCGGTACAATTTCCCCTGAGCATCTTTGCAGTAGGCATCCCAGGTTTCTTTAAAGTATCCTCCGCTTAGCGTGAAACCACCGGCATCCAAACCATTAGCTGTTGTACTTCCATTTTTTTTATGCAAACTATATTGTACTGTATAAGCATGTCCAGGCTGCGTATATGCAGAAAGATCAATTGGATATGTCGCAGATTCGCCATTTAAACCGTAATATTTGCGAGAGTATACTGTCTGCCCATTGGCTTTATCTATAAGTTCCAATAAAGTAAAGGTTTGATTGTCTGGTCTGAAAAGATCTGTAAGGTATTGGCCATTTCTCTCAGCAGGATCCTCAGTTTTAATTAGGATATCTTTGATTGCTCCATAATAAGGAATTTGATTAGAATCTTGATCATTGTCCGTGTAAGTATCTGTTAATCCAATACATAAGGTATACGTCCCCGGAGCAGCTACATGCACTGGGGTGGAAAAAATCGCAGCCTTGCTCCATTGTTCTTGAGTAATAGATAGATAATTTATTTCATTACTTTTGTATCCTCTATTCTTATCCTCATCAAGAATAACCTTTGCCAGATTCTCCCTGTCTTTCGGGTAATAGTAAACTCTAAACTTTGCTCTTTGTTGATCAACATCAAAAAGATAGCACATATATCTAAAACTGATTTCAAAGCTGCCATTGCAATAAAAATCCAGATATACCTTTTTGGTGTGCTCACTATTAAAATCGGAATCGGGATTACCCGGCTTGGTATTGAACACATTAATTCCATAATAACCATTTTGTTTTTTGACTTGTGGATCCTCTTTAAAAATCGTTTGACTGAGAGGTCTTCTTCCATAAACCGTTGTTTTTTGAACCGGATAAACATTCAGTGTCTCGACATAATTCATTCTTCCAAAGTAGGGAGAATAGAAATCACGTGTAATCACTTTTCCTTCTTGAAGCAGCCCATGGGCATATATAGAACCATTACTGCTATAGCTTCTACCCTGATTAGACCATTTCCACCAGCTCGTTTGATCCGATTTTCCAGAATAAGAGTTTTGTACATATTGAATATCATGAGTCTTCTTTCCACTTGGAAAACAATTTTCTCCAAATAGATTTGTCCCTGCACCACCGGTCTGTCCTCCGTCTGAACCATTCCCACTGGAGCCTCCAGATCCACCAGGGATATACGCCTTCCCGTCCTGATATAACCAGCGGAATGTATGATTACCAGCAGGTAGCGGATACATACAATCCGTACCTTTATCACCGTTAGATTGACTCCCCGTCCAAACGCTGATGCCATCTATCTGTAGTTCCAACTTCTCCCCCAAATCAAAGTCGCCACCATACTGCCAGCAAATATATCCAGAGTTATCCATCGAAGCTGTAAATTCACAAATAAAATTTTGATTATGTCCCTGTGCCCACATGACACCATCTCCAACAGGTATTGGATCAGGAGGGTTTTCAGGATTATATAGTGGAGGTTTGATATCTTTCCAATTCCAACCACCAATAAATTTCAAAGCCGAGTCATAATCATCTTTTTTATTAAATAACTCTTCAAATACTCTGATATCTCTCGAAGTTCCTTTGTCTGGATCATAATCGTAATCCATCGAGGGATAAATACGCATATGTTCTTTAATGTTTAATTTGGCACCAGGATTTAGCTCTGCACTGTATGTAATCGTATCTCCGCTTGTTTGCGTAGATGCTCCAGCATCTGTTACATCCCAGCCACGGGTCACATCAACATATGAACCTAGCGGAGACGTTGTCCGGTATGTATTGCCTGTGTTATTACCATAAGTAAACATCTTGTTCAGCTGATATTTAAAAGGTTCTTCCGTTAAACTATCTCTGATTCGAAATTGAATTACGTTGTTTCCAGCTTGCAAAGGAATACGTACTTGTTCGCCGTTACCATGCATAGTTGTATAATGAGCGGACATACCGTTTACAGTTACCTCAAACGCTTCAGTAGGCCTTAACTGATGCTTATAACTGAATATGAACCACCCCTCATCCGGCAAATTCACTGAAGTTTCGGCGATCATATCCCCTTCTTTTGGCTCATCCAGACGTAATATATCTCCCTGACGAATCCATCTTGGATTTCCCGACATGTACCATTCATATTTCCCAATCCCTTGTCCACGATGAAATGGTTCCCAATGATCAATCTCTCGCGGAGGACAAGTTACTTCCAGTGCACCTCTCAAGTCCACCGTCGTATCTGGACCTGCAACGATTTCATACTCTATTTTGGCCTGGTGGGTCTCCGTTTCTGAATACACCCCATTCAACATCCACTCCACACCATGCACCGAATGAGCATTGCTACCATGATCTCCATCTCCACGCTGGGTCCGCTGAAGCATTTCGTCGTCAAAAAACAACTGATAATCATGATCCGGATACGGCTCTTCATCTACACCCATTTTGTAAGCGAATGAAACCGTACCATCACATTCGTTGTCCAGGTCCATTGTCATGGTTTTCTTACGCAAATCATCCATAATGAACTGTCCTTTAAAATGTGCCTGTGCCACACTTTGTGGTGATCTTACAACCCAGTTTCCATACTCATATACATGCTCCCCATCCAGATCGTAATCCTTCGGCGCAGGCGGTTTGCGTGTATCCACAATCTCAACAACTTCAATATCCTTGATGTAGATGCCATTGTTCTGCCATACTTCTGGGCGCATTTTACGGATCAGCCAATCAAACTTATACATCTGTCCTGGCTGTAACGTAAAGGCAGCTTCCTGCCAACCGCTACTCTCGCTCCATTCGCCTCCGGCTTGCTGCCCGTTAATATAGAACAGCATGCCATTACCGCGTTTGGCACTCGCCAGGTACTTGAACCTGATCTGACCGTAACGCTTCACACGCCAGTTAAATGTAATTTTGGAGGAGTTCCCAATTTCCAGAAGCCCTAGATCGAGCTTCAATATCATTTCGGAACCGGATTGTTCATTTTTACCTACCGAGTGAACAGTCACCCATTCCTGATCCTCCGTCGATGAGACATATCTAAAGAAATCAGGAAATTTATTTGAGAAGGGTACATCCTTTTTCATCGAAAAGAGCGGTATCTCATATACGGTAGCATCAAAATGATTGAAGTAATTCCCACTAAAATGATGGTAGTAGGGTGCCGGACAGACTGGCAATGACACACCATGATGGCTTCCTCCAGGCTTCTGTGCATTTTCAAGAATCTTGTGAATACAATCTTTAATCATTTGCAGTACCCGCTGATATTGCGTTTTATCTGGAGGTTGCTGCTGTTCTACCCACCATTCAATCCTGCGGTACATATTCCATAACGCTTCGCGACATCGCACACTCGCATACCATGACTTATCTCTCAGGTATTGCTCAATGATTTGATCAATACTGTTCTCCAGTGCATCCAATTGAACCGTCTGCCATCGTCCGATTTGACCGTAACCTGGATCACCCAGAATAGGGTTGTTTTCTTCACCATGCCGATCGGTTTCGCTCCTTGGTGCATTGGGACTCTGCGGTAAATACGCAGGGTTATTAGGGTTGCCGTAACTTTCGTCCGCAATCTTCGCCCTCATATTCGCGAACAATACACCTTTCTGTGACTTGGAGAACAAACCAAATGTATGACCCATACCAATCACCTCCCAATCTATCTATACGACAAAAAGAGCACCGAGTTAATCGGTGCCCGTAAGATCATATTGTAATTTCGAGTCCGTGTAGATCTGGAGCTTGTTTTCCATGACCGATACGGACAATGTATACCATTTATTCTTCTCCCACTTAAAGGGTTGCATCGGAGAACCTACTGCAGTTGGATTGCCAGCAACGATTTTATATAGCTGCATCGGTGTCCTCATACCCAGGCTGTTATCACTGTCTCCTCCGTGAACCATAAACATCCAATAATTATTTTCATCAAAGTATTTGAATATAATTCCTGCACCGTCTCCATCCGTGTCCGTATTAACCTTAAAGTCAACTGAGAACTTGTAGGTCTCTGCCAGAAAATTATTACGATACCATCCACTGATGTCCTTCGTATCCTCTTTGGAATAAAACTTTCCAATCAATCGGTCCCGATCCCAATCGCCTTTACCGAATTTGTTCCAGTCATCAGACTGGGATAGCTCCAACGCATCCATATCCTTGGAGTAAGGATAGTATACATTGAACGGGTCGTTCGGATCGTAGTCCTCTGGTACACCCAAGCCTCCCTCCCAATCTTCAGGGTCCATCCCTCGATCCAGCAAATCATCTGAGTAATCGAATATAAGTCCCTGTGCCATCGTATCCATCATCGGTATGTAAGCATCAGTAGATTCACGATGCCCTACCGGATGATCAGTCAGTGTGAAGCTATCTCGCGGTTCCATCTTGGCTTCATGATAAATCTCCATTAGATGAGTCGTTCTCTCAGGAAGAAATGCGTGTAACTGTTCCAAATATTCTGCTCTTTTCTCAGCCCTTTCAGCGAAAATAAAACCTGTGATGACTTGAGAACAGCGTTCTTCAAATGAAGCCATGAGCCGATCAGGATCTTCAATTTCAGACAGTCTGGCATTGGCAATTCCTGTCGGCAACTCTCTCTCTATGCTAGTTTCCCGTTCCTCAGTTATCCCTTTAAAATCATGCTTACTGAGATAACCTGGGTCTATTAACTTGCTGCCAAAAGTCTCGCCATCATTAACAATGTAGCTTGTATATGGAGAACTATGTCCGTAGCTTACCTCTGCATCTGAGAAAGCAAACCTCTGAAATGTCGTCCCATAAATTCCGTCGAAATGGTCTCCGGCTCGTTGATCTGTAACTCCACTCTCCATCTCATGTGAATGACCATGTCGATCGGCTTTCCCTGCTGTGACATGCTCCCAATCGAGAGTCGCGCTTCTTAACAGGCTCATCCCAGAATCCAATTGATGGTTATAAGCCTCATAAGAAATTCTGGAACTGATGAACGAATCCTCCTCAATGTGACCATCTCTCGTTTTAAGATAAGCATATTCACTTTGGATTAGGTCCAGCTGCTTATATTGGAATCCAACAAGTTCCATCTCCAAAATGGATTCTCTTAGCTCTTTGTTTCCGTAAAACATGTCCTGATCCAGCGATCCATTTCGCAGTTTCATTACATCATCGACCATCTCATGGGTATGTGCCCATCGTTCACCTTTCCTCCCGAAAAAGTTGTCATGCTGGAATGCTGATCTACCCTCTTTATTTAAATGAATAGTTTGGATCAAGTCAGCTTCTTTACCGTTCTTCAAGCCGAGAAGCTGTGAATGAAGAAACGAATCTTTGGCATGTTTCAATCCGAAAATATTTTCTTCCAAATGTCCATATTGCGGTTTGTCGGCCAACAGATTCTCTTCCATATTGCCATACTGGGGCTTATCTGCTGAAAGCAAATTCTCAATCGCTCCATACTTCAGGTTTGTCCCGCCTACAATCTCAACCGGAACATCCCCGTATTTCAAATTCGTTCCGCCAACAATTTCTATAGGTATATCTCCATAGCTGAATCCCGTGCCCCCCACGGATTCCACTGGGACATCACCATACTTCAGATTTGTACCGCCCAATGGCAATACAGGATCAAGGTAACCATATTGCGGTTTGTCTGCTACGAGTCGTTCTTCAAGATTGGAAATCTTTTCTATAACGCTCTCTGTTGTCTCATGAAGGTAAGAGTCATGAGTATTCTTGCAGGCAAATACAACATCATTATCTAAATTTATAGCATCTCTATACAGATGGATGGAAAGTAGGGACTCCTCAGTAAAGGCTATACGTGTACCCTTCGATCCTATAACCAGGAAATCTTCCAGGGTCGAATCCTTTGCATCCTTTATCGAATCATAAATCAGTTCAATGAAGTTGGTATCTTTAATACCTTTGCCACCATACATACCCTCATCATCCAACTGGCTGAAGCGTAATTTGACCACTTCACTCTCAACCTCATGGAGTGCTGCATCTTTCATGATTCTTGTAGAATGGTTTTCTTCAAGCATGAAGGACAGTCTGTTCATATTATCCGAAATGATATCAACGCTCAATTGGCCCTCTCGTGTGATTGAATCAGCCAATAGGATATCGTCAAGGTCAGCTGGTTTCATTTCTGTAAATGCCACAGATAGCTCATTTTGCACCAAACCATAATGATCTCCCCGGTTCCCTAGAGGAGCGACGCTTTCCAAAGTCGATTCCCAAGTTTGGCGCATCCCTGCATTAAACTCAATATCCATCGCACTTTCCCTTGCCCACGGGGAACCGAGTGCATTTCTAATCTCTGCTTCTCCATCTCGGGGTTTTACGCGGCTTATGGAATAATCCTTGCCAAGCAAAGACGGTCTCCATATTAATGTAGCCAGAGAGTAATCTATATCAATAGCTGCTTGGCGTGGTTCAATCATTCCAATAGAATAGCTCTCATTAAAGTACAACTGTCTAATCCTGGCTGTACCTATGGAGTACTCATCCGTAAATAGAGCTTCTCTTGTTGGAATTGTTCCCAAAGCCTCATGTTCTTTCGAATATCCCTCTCGAAGCTTTGGCGTTCCAATGAGATATTCTGTGTTTAAAAGCATCTGGCGCAAGTTCGTGCCACCCAGTGTGTATTCTTCATTGATGGTTCCATAGCGGTCGCGGGAAGCCCCACCCATATTGAAATCGGTATGAAGTACACTTTCACGATTCCCGTTGGAACCCATGACACCATGATCGAGAACCGCTCCATCACGTTCAAATTTCGCTCCCACCGTATACTCGGCAGAGGATTGTCCTCTACGTTCAACTTCACTTCCCTGATACGCCGGGTCGTCTGGAAATAATCCCCCGCCTGGAATCAAGTAGCCTAATGGATCTTCAGCCTCAATAATAGCCGGCCTTGCATTAAAATCTGCCCCATAAATTACTTCCGTAATTTCGCCATGCAGATTCTCCTTCACTTTTACTCCCTCGAAACCGTCTGCCTCTAAAGTGGACCTACGTCTGTTCATTTCAGCCGATATGGATTCATCTTCAAGTATTGTTTCACCCAAATCTTTGGATGCTTCTGCAAGTTCCGTCCCAATAATACCCATCTGAGATTCCTTCGCACCTTCGAAATTAAAGGAAATAATACCTGACCTTTCTCCTTCTTTGTCAGCTGTCAAAATCCCACAGTCGATTAACGCATCTACCCGTTCCCTAACCCCAATCAGGAAGTTTTCGTCAAAGTAACTAGAAGCACGATCATCATTCACAGCCTCCATCATCATTTCCAGAATGACAGCAGGGCTGTTCTGCAAGATCTCCCCAACGATGAATTCCTCGTCCAGATATCCAGGGTACGCTTTATTCCCCAACCAGCCTCCACCAACCAATTTGTCCAAGAGTTCGTCTCGAATCATCGTCGGCCGATCCATATCTCGAATAGACTGAAGAATGGCTTCCATATCCATCTTCTTACGAACTCGGTGCGATTCAAGTGGTTTATCTGTTAGATGCAATTGCTTCTGATTATCGTTCTTTCCAAACGTTTTTAAATTTTCGAATTGGGAAGAACGTATCACTTCTTTCTCAGCCAGATGCTCCTCAAACTCAGGTAGCCATAAATCATGGGCCAGCGCTCTCTCTGTCGTTGTTAATTCTGTCGTATAACCATTAAAGGATTTTTTTCTGTCTGCACTTTCCTCAATGTTGGGAATAAAAAGTTTCCTGTTTTCTAATGTTGCAGTATGGAATCTTTCCTCAATATAGGTTTCGAGCTTACTCTGCCTCTCACCTAGAGAAAGATTGCTAAGTAATTCAAGAGCCTCTACGGATACTCGTTTACCTATTGTACTTTCCCTTTCTACATATCCTGGGATTTTGCTGATCCGTCTGCTTTCTTGCAGATCTCTGAAAACGAAACCATACTCTGTACTTTCGCGGTAAGCCTGGTCGGCATCACGATCAACAGTACTTTGCACCACATAAATCCGTCGAGCCTCAGGACGCTCATATTCAATATACATTCTCTCCAGATAAACTCTTTGAGCCGTAGTCAGATCATTAATGATGTTCATATCTTCAGCATGATCTCGAACAGCCCATGGAAAATGCCTTTCCACATCGGTAATTGACTCTATTTCCTTTTTGGCTAAAATAATATCCGATTCTATAGTTGAAGGATGTTTGTCTATAATTCTGTGAGCTTGCATCGGATGCCAGAGAATATCACTTGGACGAAGTACTGGCTCATATCGATATCGATCACGGCTGCTTTGACCGAGATCGTCTTGGAGGTAAAGTCTCTTATCGACTTGGCGTACACCTCTTATATCCGTATGGAGAAATGTGGGGTACTGACGATCCTTCAGTTTGGCAAGCACATTCTCTTGAGTCATCATCTCATACTCCATGTCGCGAGTAGCTTGATTCAATTGTGACAGGAACATACGCTCTTCAATGTCCCTGAATGCTTGAGCAATTTTCCCCGTGGTCATACCACTAAACGTTGTCTCTCGTATAGCACCACCCAGCGTTCGCATGAGAGCCAGTTGGGAAGTGTTATACACTCTAGTACCTTGAGGGCTCGTCCGATCGATATGCATATACTTAATTTCCTGAAATCGGCGAATAAAAGCTGTGGACATTTCTGAAAAAATAGATAATTGCTGATTATTATAAATCCTCGCTCCGGTAATGATAGCTTCCTCAGTAAGTGTCTCCTTATCGCTCTCTCTTAACCCAAGCAGCTCCTGATACAGCAGCTCTACATCTTGTCTGCTCACCTTCTTAGACTGAATGCTTTCCCCGAGTACTGTAGTCCTAAGATTATCTTGGAGCGCTTGCAACAGAAAATGGTTCTCCGTTGATCGTCCGATAATCTTCTTCACTTCCTCGAAAACCTCTGCCACGTCCATATCCGGTTTATCATTTCTGATGGAGTGCACCAATTGCTTAATCACCAATTCAGATTGACTGTCTTCCTCTGCGCTATCCGCATAGTCCGCAATCATCCCAAAATCACTGACCCTGAAACTGATTTTGCCGGGCTCCAGCTTGTCCAAATTCTTCACAAAGTTACGGGTAAGACCCAAATTGCGCACAATCTTCAGCTCTTTGTCGTTATCCACCCGCCAGCCTTCTGTCATTTCTTCATCGAGGGCTGATGACTTCATATCATTTTGTCTATGACCTTCTTGGCGATGTTCCATCTCCAAAGCTTCAATTAACGCAGATCTCTCCATCTCAAATGAAAAATTCATGATATTGCCTTGCTTAGTGGTCGAACCCGATCCTTCTGAGGAACTATGCAGAATTCCTTCTTTACCTTGTTTGGCATCACCCAAAACAATAAATCGTTCTTCTCCTTCAAGATCCTTGCGAATCGCTTCCACAAGTTGATGATTGAACCCGTGAGAAATCGATCTGGCCATATAGAAATCAAGCATCAGGACACTTGGATAACGGCTGTAAGGCATATATATAAATCGATAATCCTCAGGCCTGCTTCCTGTAGTTCCAACAGTGAATAGGTAGCCGTACTGAGTTGTCGTGTAATCTATAACGGTAAAATCGTACTGGTTAACTACTTGACTCACATCACCGCCCCCTTCCAATGAAAAAGAGGGAACCCCTGAGTGGAGTCTCAGAAAGTTCCCTCTCACTGAATCTATACGATTCAGCTTTCATTCAGTTCACCTTATGCTGTGTAACGGACTTCCTTCAAGATCGCCACGCCCATACGCTGGTTAGCAGATAGGTTCATAAAGTTCTGTGCTGTATCTGTATCAAAGTAACGATACACTTCCTGATCCCAAGACTTGCCTTCCACATCAATAATCAACTCATCGAGGTGAAGGATATTATGCTTCGTAACCGCGATGCAGTTATCGAATTGACCGCGATAGCCCTCATAAGGGTGGACCACATAGATTGGAGACAAGTGATATTTGGAAGTCCATTTCGATGCCTGGAAGCCTTGTGGCTCCAATTCCAGACCTGTATCCCCCAATTCCGGATCAAGATAAGCTTTACCTTTCGGTGGAGCTTGTGTAATAAAGGAAGGATAATGCTGCTGAAATTCAATACCTGATTTGGTTTTCAACATCTGAAGTGTGTTGTTACCTGCAGAAGTATACTGACCATAGTAGTATGTTCCCGTTTTAGCAATCTGAGAAATGTCCGGTTCCTCAATCACGGCCCCGGCTGTCAGCATCACGTTTCCGTCTACATCATTCAGGTTGTACTTGAACGGTTTCAGGGCTCCAGCATATAAGAATGATTTTTTGTAATCAAGGAAGTTCACCGCAGGGTCTGCAACAAGCACCATCGCCAAGCGGTTGTTCATAACATTGACGTACATATACACAGGTTTCTCTTTATTCCGATCCGTTGGTGTATAGTTTTCCAATGCCCATTGGTAAAGTACCGGGTGACCTGTCAGTTTGAACGTAGGTCGGGTTGTAACCGGTAATGTAGTTGGCTCACTGCCCTCAAGTCCTTCAAGCAATTGTACAGTTAACGTACTATGCTCCTCATAGGCTGGAACAGGTGCAACGACGCGTGGTACCAGGGCGTGATTGATGAAGCTTACATAGAAATTTTTGGTGATTGGAGTCGCTTGAGTACCAATCGTCATAACTCCACGAAGAATGAGCTCCTGAACCCGATCATTGTTGTCCTTTTCCTCGTAAAAAACTTCCCACAGGTTTTGTTCCTGAGACTCACCTGCGGTTGATTCAAAAGGGAAGCTCTTGAAGCCTGTAACTTCTTCCTTCAGTTTTGTCAACAAATCCTGGGAAGTGGTGATTGTCTCTACATATTTAAAGTTTGCCATTGTGTAGTAATCCTCCTTATTTTATCTCTTTCAAAAATGCAATCGTAATGACATCTGGTGATGGTGAATGCTTAAACAGGTTCAACGGGCTCTTGATACTGAAAAATTTATAAACTTCTGTCCATGTGCCCAAAGAAGGATTGGACTTATCTTTCAAAATTTCTGTATCTACAATTAATTCATCGCGATTGACTAGATTATGGTCGTAAATCGCAACTACGCCATCCATATATCCCCGGTACCCCTCAGCCTGATGGACAAGGTAGATCGGACTGGCATGATACTTTCCTGTCCAAAGGGATTTCTGGAATCCGTCCATATCTACAACAAGTTTGGACAGCCCCGGAGGAAGTGTGCCGACGGAAGGATAATTCGGAAGGTGCGAAATAAAGGCCGGGTAATAACGTTGAAACAGGACATTACTGCGTGTCTTCAACATGGACATGGAATCCATCCCATTTGAGGTGTACTCACCATATTTTGCGTATAGATCGGGATTAAGGTCCGTTAGAATGTCCTTTTTCGTATAACCTGTCATATCCGTCCGTAAATCACCCATACCAACCGTAACCCCGAAGTTCCCACCATGGTCAAAGTCATTGAAAGGAACAATTTTGCCTATGTATCCAAAACTTCGATAGTAGCTATGGATATTGGGGGAAGGATCACCTTCAAGGACAACGATAACCCGATCATTGTTTACCGATAGCGTATAGGCTACCAGGTAGTCTGGTCTGCGTTTTTTATTAGGCAGCCAAGACGTTGTAGAATCTCGCCCATGGAAAAAGCGAGCTGCCGGACTGACAATTTCTGTTTTCCCGTCGTAGTCCAACTTCCACTTCGTGGACGGTGGGAGGAAAGTTTTGATGGCAGTTGAATCATTCCATGTTAGATACATATAATGAGCCTTCAACTGGTCGATAACTATAGGAGACTTTCCTATTAATAAGGTTTCAGGATCACAGATCCCATCATACGTTTCGTTTTGGTTGCCTTGGGCAACTTTCCCCTCGAAGCCTTCCCCATAGTAAATGTTAATATAATTCCAGTCATGAGCTGGCTGCTCAAGCATGACATAATAATCTCTAACCTGGATTCCTGTAGGAACTGTAGGAGTTGCTTTCACTACTACCTGAGCGGTCACATAGTTCAATACATCAGCTGTATAGAATAGTTCATCAAACTTGTAAATTTGCTTTACAGGTTCATAGAAACTATCAACAATTGCTCCCCATGCCCAGTACGGGCTCCTGTCATAATAATTATCTGGTCTCGAAAAGTTGTACTGAAACTTCCCTTTTGGTGCAAGCTTGATCGCATATGCCCAATCCGTGGGCATTTCCGTCACTATCTCAAACTGATTCCATTCCTTCGATGGTTTTGTCGTTCCATCAAGATTTCCAATTACCTGACGTACGAGGTATGCTCTATACCCGTCTGGAACTGAATCATCCACAACAACAGTTACTAAACAACCAGGAATATCAACGTACTTTGTTTCATTGGTTTGAACATCTTGGTAGGAGAATTGAACTACCTGAATTTTACGTCCAGTCTTATAATTGCCGTAAGTTTTTCCAATGTTGGCTGTGCCTGGTTGAGTCATGCCTTCCACTGCTTCGTCAAAATAGGTTTGCCTTACTTCCCATAAACATCCATCCGCATCTAGGGCAGAATCTCCCGTGTAGCTTTTGGCTTCGGTCCAATCCGGAATTTTGTAAACTTCATACTGATTTCCATCCGAATGGGCGTACATGCCAATAACGCCTTTGTTATAACTTTTACTGTAGGTCACCCACTCAGCTCCGCTAGATTCGTAGACTTTTTCCCAACGATTTGCATCTAGGCCGCCTTCTACTCTGGGAATGTCAGCACCTACGATCTCATCGGCCAACGTTTTGATCAGATTTTGTGCTTCCGACTCTCCGTCAATATAGGCGGCAAAGTTCGTCTGCGGTTTTTGAAGTGCCATCGTCACCCTCCTTATCTCAAAAATTTGATGTTGTACCAGACCGACTTGGCTTCAGCCACCGCGTTGAAGAAGTCAAACTTAATGGTCGTTCCCGCTGGAATCGGGTAGACAATTCCGAAACTGTTACCCATGGATACCGACTCGGGAAGCTCCTTCGTATAGATGGTTTGACATACTCGCTCCGGTCCGATCGTCAGCTCCCAGTAATCGCCGACACAGTAGTGACTCGCAGCAAACGCAATGCTCAGAAACTCCGTGTCATACGCCAAGGTGAACGTATCGGACTTGGTGGTCTTGGCCGCCGGAATGTCCAACATCTGTCCCCGTATGAATGGGATCGTCTTTTTACTGAAGTGTGGGTACGGCAGCTCGCGCACTTTGTCGATGACGCCACCCGCGATGTAAGAAACATTAAATGCCATGGAACCACCTCCTAAATGCTATATACGATTTACGCTCGTTCCAGTTAAGCGTCCTTCGTCATCATAATTTAGACCAATATTGTAGGTGAACATTGACTCTCCACTTGGATCAAATGTGCGGGCGGTCACCTGTGTTAACCTGAAATACTTGTAGTATTCATAATCCGGGTGGGCATAGCCCACTCCCGCAGGAAAGTCTTCTTCATCCTCTGAGCCGAACTTCATCCAGATCGAAACCTTCCATTCCGATTCATAGAAGAGGTCTGCTCCAGTCACTCTATCCGGGTCCTGCATGTGTTCCCGATATAATGTAACGGAAGGTTCCCCCTCAAGAGGAGAACTATTCGAATTTGAAGTACTGCTGTACTTGCGTAATTCCCGGTGGATCAGATCCAGCACAGGAAAAACAATATTTTCATTCACAATACCGGCCATTACACCATCACTCCCTTTCTTGCCCACATCATATCAATGACCTGAAGCATACCCCGATCCACAGAATAGCTTGTTTTGATACTTTTAATCGTGTATACGGCGCGGGTGGTAGTCGTTTTATCCGTCACGATAACGTTGTCAAGCAGATCAAGAGCAGGATTCGCAGGAATGGATACCTGCAGCGTACGGCACATACGTTTCATATCAAAAAAAGCTCGCTCTGCCACCTGTCTCTTGGCTTCAACCGTCTTGGCCCAAGGAACCGCAAGCACCATGGTTCGGATCTCTCCTTTGAGTTCCAGCAAGATCTCCTTGTCCACAAAACTGCTCTGTTTTTGATTCGAGTCGATAACAACGATGTGACTTCTTCCTCTGGACCAATCCGTGGATTTGGTAATAGAGATCAGATTGTCGTTCTCGGAAAACTCCGCAACGACCGGTTTGTCATAATTCAAGCGCTCCAATCGGTATGTACCATAACGGTCACAGTAGCTTCGATACGGAATCTCCGAAATAATTTCCTGAACAGATTCTGTAACTTTGGCGGACCATTGCTCAAACGTTTTGCCATACTCCTCAATAAATGGATTAAGCCATCCATTGGGCGTAAGCACCGTACTTGCATCCTTGACTTCAAACTCACCCTCCTGTCCCGGTACCGGAACAATGACTCTGCCCGTCTTCTGATTCACCTCAATCAGATAGGTCTCGTCGATTACATAGTCAGGATAAGAGCGATCCTCACTGGTTGCCCTCCAACCCACCATACCTGCGTGTTTAACCAGATCTAGGACAACCGTGGATTTGACCCAGGCCGGCTTTTCAAGTTCCACTGGCTGAGCTGGTGTCGGTGTAACAGCCGGAGTGGGGGTTGCTGTTATGGTCCAGCTTGCCGGGTCTGCGAGCATCTCCTGATAAAAGGTCCATACCTTGTTCACCCAATTATCCCGATCTTCACTCCAGGTCATTGGAGCAATGTCTCCTCCATTATGGAAATAAAGTACATCCGCCTTGGAAGTCACTTTTTTCCCTCTGGAAGCCAGTGCTTTGGACATCCGTTCTGCTCCGCGCTTCATCTGCTCCTGAATACCTTCGTATTGCTTGTTAGGAATTCCGTATCCAAGAATAAAGCTGCCGTTCTCCTCCCTGCCCATACCTTGTGTGCCAAGTACGGTTTCATGCTTGCATATCGCAAGCAAAAATTTGTGATCGGGCACGCCATACGCCGCAGCTTGAGCTTGGGCAGCCTGAATAATGGATGATGTCCGGTCCGTCCCTACTGCTGCAGGGGGCACCGGATCTGGCACATTATCAATCTCATCAACCTCTGGATAAGCTTTTTTCTCCGAAATGACTTTCTCGATAATGCGCTTGTACATATCTCGAGCCGTGATCTCCAGCGTGGAGCCCTCACCATTGATGTCCACCTTGTCGATCAGTCCGGTAAATACTCGCATCATATGCTGACCATAGCCCATGTAGATACGTATCGGTGTGTTTTCACTCAGAACCCCAACATGGAATCCATTGGCAAAATAAGACCATGGAGATGGGACGCCCCCAAGCTCGGGAAAATGGGCAGGATTATAATCCGGGGAGAAGAATCCTCTGGGATTAGAGATGGTCAGCCGTGCTTCCCTGGCTTCAGAGTCAAACTGATCATCGATTTCGGCACTAATGATATTGGGAAGAACCTGTGTATCCATATAGACAAAAGATCCAACCTGAATAACATCCGACTCTGGCCAATTGTTCATGACAAAACCTTCATAACTATTCGTTTGATAATAGCCTTTGGACGGATCAAGTCCTTCTTCACTCTTTTGATTCTTCAACGGAGCAGGCAACAACTCTTGTATACGAATATAATCAATGGCGAATTTTTTGTATTTCACCTTCGAAGCAGGAACCGTGCCGGGTGGAACAGTGGTGTTTTGTTTGCCCCCATAAGTCACCTTAATTTTGATGCTTTTGGCTTTTGCGGGGATTACAATATTGTTCAATTCCGTTAGTTTGGTCAGGTCATATGCCCCGTTGAACTTATTGACATAGGCATACGTTTTACCATCAATCACCACTGCGAAAGAATCCCCTTCCGCTTCACTAAAATTAGTCCCCATTCCAATACTAAGAAGCCCTTGAGTAGGCATGCTCAGTTTAGTCACGTTAATCTCAAATTCGACTACGGCGGCTTTGCCATCAAACGTATACAGCAACTTGCCTCCCGAATCAAACAAAGTCCAACCCGATTCAATCTTGGCATACTCCGAAAATTTCAATCCGGTTGTATAAACGCTTTTCTCATACCAGTTGCGTTTGTCGAACTTCTCATTCAGTTTAATCTCTCCTGGATATCCTTCGACTTGAACCGGCTCTACATCAGTAAACGTTGTTTTCGCATTTCCGTGCAGTTTGCGCTGTCCCTTCAAATACAAGTTGGGGTTAACCGCCTTGCCACCTTCTCCAGTTTTCGTTGTTGGATTAACCCCTTCCCAAATTTCAAAGTGCAGATGTCGCCCTTTGCCAGCTGCACGTTCAGCAGCAGACACCTTATGGCCATTGGTATATACCCCCCCTGTATTGCCTAGTGTTCCAATGACAGCCCCTTGAGCTACTTCATCATCCACCGAACAGAGAATTTCTTTTAAATGAAAGTACTTGGTGATTACACCATTGGCATGTCGAATGTTTACGGCATTACCGGCACCTTCTGTTTTATTCCGGGATGTTCGAACTACCTTTCCTGCCCAAGCAGCCAGAATCGGAGTTCCAATCTCATCCCACAAATCAATGCCTTGATGAATCCTTGTACCTTTATCACGAGGAGATCCAAATTTATCTGTTACTTTAATCGTGTCTATCGTTTTACCCTTGACCGGAAAACAAATGTCTTGGGCGTTAGCTTCGGTCGAACCATTATATATTCCGTTACTCGACTCATCCACCCAAACGGATTGTGTACTGATGACAGGTACTAGCTCAGAAACCATATGCCTGAACTCTTCTGTCCGTCCCGGGATAAATGCTAGCCTGTCCACTTCAACCCGGATATTGGGAACTGCTCCTTCCCCCAGCTTCAGACGCTGGGACAGCACATTCATAACCTCATCCGAAATTGGAATCATATATTATCTCCCCCTTACTTGAATCGCTCGATGGTCCACTTCATGAATCGGTCCAGGAAAGCTACGGCTTCAGCCCGTGTCATAGCAGAGTTTCCCAAAAACCATGTTTCATCCGGTTCCGTACCACCTACAGGTCTGCCCATATTAGTTACCACTGCTGCACCATCCAGCTTTTTCTTGATATTGATGCCTGCAATCAGCGGATCATTATTGGCAAATGTTTCGTCTTCCATCTCGGAGACGGCTATTTTCCAGAATGCATCCTTATTCTGTACGACTCGCTCACCCTTGGTTTGATAATAAATGGCCGAATCTTTTCCGACGTCTGCGAACCTTTCGCTCACATCCTTGAGATAATAGAAAGTCACTTCATCGCCTTCTGACAAAGGTTGCTTGAAGACAACCGTGTGGTTGTCAATTTCCGTATATTTGGAACTATCAACAATTGTTCCTTTCACTTTAACCTCAAGCTTCTTTTGGCCTGCCGGATAATTGCCATTAAGTCTAAAAACCCGTTGTCCTTGAAAAGCGGGAATGGTTTGATTAATCCCCGTCGTTGGTGCTTCCTTGTCCGTAAATCTGGCATAGAACACCTTGCGTAACTTGTTAATCAGATGAAAGGCTTCACCCCGCTGTATAATGGCATTAGGGAAGAAACAATTGTTGTATGCCGGTTTGAGGGTTGTCGCTTTGATATCTTCACTCTTGAATTTGAATGCACCCCCGCTATTCTTCGTCCAATAGTTGAACTTGCAGGTGACACCGTTCAGATTAAAGGGAAGAAACACAGATCCCCCCGGACTGACACAATAGACATCTGTTCGATAACCAATTGCCTTTGTTGCAATTTTGGTTACTGCCGCTGCATCCCCCATGGTATCTGCCCATACCTCGGAAGGAATACTAAGTCTGCGAAGCGGCTGCCCTGCTGCATACAAATATTCCTGATGATTACGACTGAATGGATCGTAGAAATATGTCGTCGCTGCACTAAGTGCAGCTCTGGGCAGATCTCCAGTCCATGACACGGGTGGCCTCTTCCAATCACTGTCCAGCAACGGTTCTCCATAACTACAGAAGGACACCACCTGAGCTGCTTTCACACCGGTATACAACTCTACATCCGTTAAACCCTTGCTATTGGTTTCAGCCGTTTGGTAGATCGTTTGAACACCATCAATAAACACATACAGTGGATTGTTATCTGTCGGCTTGATCAGAACAGGCAGACTAAATGAGGTTTGCCCCGCTTGTCCCTTGATTTCCTCATATACAAAAGGCTTACCTTCCTCAAACTTGTTATAGTTGATCCCAGCAACAAAGACTTCACCATCTTCCAGAACCATATTCGTGGCTTCCATAACATCGTTATAGAACCAGTCCCCTTCGTTTACATCAACCCATTTTCGTATGATAAACACCCCCTATCTTTAGAATAGACAGAAAAGAGAGTAGGTCACCCTACTCTCGAATTGTTCGTTCCAACAGACGCTTGGTGCGCATCAGGAAAGTAACAAATTCTGCTCTGGTTATAAAATCTTCCGGCCTGAAGTATAGAATGGGTGTGCCGTCCAATTCTGTTACAACAGTCAGCCCCAAATCAGCCATGCGTTCAATGGAATGTCTTGCCCAGTGATTCTTACCTTCCGTCGTCTGTAAATCCTGAAACTGAACCGCACTCTTGCGGTCATATCCATCTTTTTTGATCAGGGTCATGGTCAGTTCGACCTTGTACCCTTTCTGATCTTTATCCATCGTATCCTGATGATAGAAGATAGGGTCGACTTTGATGGACTCTACAACACCAACATAAATATTGCCCTTTTCATCATAAAATTTGTGCGTCCAGCCTACGTACATGGCGTAGTCATGATAGGACTGCTTGTCTTTAAACAGGATGTTAATGATGGACTTGTACGAAGACACACCCATCTGATGGAAATGCGAGGGAGCATTAATCATTTTAATTTCCCTCACTTGCGGATTGGGCGACGGCGAAGAGTACGGATCAATAATCCGCCCCATCACAGGTTCGAACTTCATTCCTGTATCGACATACAGCTTTCTTTTATACCGGTCATTAACTAAGCCAAACGGGTCTTGCTGTGACATATCAGATGCCCTCCTTACCTAATAAAAGATACGGGATAATTGCTCCCCATTCTTGCACCGACATTACTAGCCATCCTGTTTACAAGACCCGGGTTGTTCTGCCGTAGTGTCTTATCCAGTGACGACGTCAGTTTCTCCACATCTTTTGTACTGCCAGTCATATTGTCGATATTCACATGCACCGTGACATCGCCCGCCCCAACCATCACACTTTTATGTGTATTGTTTGTCGTCATATAATCAAAGTAATCCATGACTTTAAGTCCTGCTGGAATGTTGAATGTAGATATAGGTTTATCCATTTTTTTGCTGATTTCGGCCAGATTCTTGGACTGTTCTACACCCAATGATTGGATTTGTTTAAAAATCTCCATATATTCATCCGAGCCCGGTTTAAACACGCCACTTTTTAGCAAATTCTGCCATTCTTGCTTGATCGAACTCATTTGTGAGTTCAGCTCAGATGCACGAGATTTGTTCAATGCAATCAATTCTGGTGCATCTTCCTTACCCCCATTGGCCGCCAAGAGATCGTACATTCGTTTGTCATAATCCAACTGTGTCAGCTCAAGCTGATCATTCATCTTGCGTCTGAGTTCATCAATTTTACTGTTTTTAACACCGTTCAGTTCAAGCTCTGATTGTGCCTTTTGCTGTTTCTTCTCATTAATCTCCAGACCGAGTTCGTCTTTTTCCTTGCCCTCAGCCATCTTGTCATACGTCTTCTGCAAACTAGCAATGGCCTTATCAAAGAACTTGATATTTTCTTGCAAATATTTCTCCATCAGAGCGCGCATCTGTCCAGAATCCTCGCGGACACCGCTAATCAACAAACGGGATCGAGCGACTTGATAATTCGTTTCGTTGTCACTTGTTGACTTGTTGAGTTGACGATTAATCTTGGCGATCATTTCATCAATACCATTGCTTTGCGGCTGAGGTGTATACCCGTTCGCAATGGTACCCATTCCGCCAGCAGCAGGAATGTACTGAATCTGAGGCTGCACGTATTGTGGTTGAGTGTTCTGCTCAGGCGCCTTGCCGGACTCCTTCTCCATTTGAAGCTGTGACTCTTTTTTCTCTTGCTCGTAGTTATACTCTTTTGCCAGCTTTTTCTCGACCGCATCTCCGCCATTTTCGGACCATACCGCTTTGAAACCCTTCCAATAATCTCCTATTTTATTATTGGTGGCATTGTTACCGAACAGGGAACTGATGCCACCTTTTACCACAGCATCCATTCCCAGATTGACGCCTTTCCACACTTTACCCACAAATGAGGATTGCTCCATATCTTTGAAATCCTTAGCCAGCTCCTCTTTGTTTGAAGCACGAATACTTTGTTTTTCTGCTTCCGACTTGCCCATGTTGCTTAGTGGATCAACTACACCGGATACTATATCCATGGCAGTCATAGCCATGCCCAGATAAGGGACGGCTTTTAGCGGTTTCAGTATCGACTTACCGAACTTGCCGAGTTTTGCTAATTTCCCTGGAATATCTCCTTTTTTCTTACGCTCGCTAGTAACATCACGCTGGGTAATGATATCTCCAAGGGTTCCATCAGGTTTATCCGGAGCTCTGAGTACCTTGCCGTCCTTGTCACGAATAGGCGCATTACCGTTAAAAAATGCTTTTTTATTACCGGTTTCTTTCATATCTTCGAATCTCTGTTTTATCCCTCGTCGCTTGGGTTTGTCCTTTTTCTTACCTGAACCAAAATCCATAACTTCTTCGATCTTTGATTGCGCCATATCCTTGATTGCGTCATTGATAAAATCTTGATGTCTCTCGAGAAACGGCTTGTTTGCCGAATCGTCCTTTTCCTTATCATCTTTTGCAGCTGATCCGGAACCTGCGCTTCCTGTACCCGGAACCACGAGGACTCCTCCAGAAGAGTTCATCATCGTAGCCAATTGAGCCTGTTCAAGCTCCTTCAATTTGGAGATATATGCCGCAGCATCCATTGATCCCTGTCTGAATGAGGCATTCAGGGCATTCACTTCACCTCTTAATTTGGATAGCACATCATTTAACAGAATCGATTGTTTGCGCAGTTTCTGGATCTCGGATTCGTAACGCTGAACATCGGTTGAGCCATAAAGGAACTCGGCATTCAGGAAATACAACTTATTTCGAAGCTCCACTGCATCCAGATCCATATCATCCATCGCCAACATCAGCATTCTCGCTTGATGTTCAAGCTGAATAATCGCTTTTCCGTTTTCATCCAACTCACGGCTTAGAAATTCAAGATTCCGTTTTGTCTTCGCGATCTGTTCATCGAGTGAATCCAATTCCTCACGCAACAGACGAAGTTCCCTGCTTTCGGCCTTGGCTTCCTTCTCCGCTTGGTCACGTTCCCCTGCGTGAAAGGTGGAAGCTGCTGAATTCCCATTCTGGATTGCCTGCTCATAGAGTGATTGTTGTTCATCTCGTTTAGTATGTAGCTTGAACACTTCTTCTTGCTTGGCAGTTGCCCTTGTCTGTATCTCCGCTTTACGGGTACCTTGAGCACGAAGACGGTTTTGCTGTCTTGCCCTTTCCTGCGTTACACCCGCACGGTGCACATCAGCAGCTCCGATTGGGTAGGATGTGTTGCCTCCTGAGCTTTCGCTCTTCACTGTACCTGTATCACCCATACCATAACGTGTCTGTTCTCCTTTGTTCATCACATCGGCGAACTTGTCCCAGGCCACTTGAACACCTGCTTCTTCCATAATCCGATTAATCAGTTCCATATGATCTGAAATACCGCTGGCTTGGTCTCCAATTAATCGCAAGAACGAAATAAGATAGGTCTGGAGCCCAGAAAAATCCTCTTTTAACCCCTTCATGGCTTCATATGTAGAGATTTGGAATGCAGTACGGAACTGGCTTTGACGAAATTGCAAGTTATCTCTTGTCTCTGTCCGCGGAACCATGGAAGCTTTATTCTCGTCAACTGTCTTTAGTTGCTCCGTAAGAGCGCCAACTGATGCTTGATCCTGAGCTAAACCACCATTCGTTGAATGGCCTTTCTCCTGAAGAGACAATGAAGACGTAGCCATGAAAAGGGCAAGAGCATCTTCTTTTGTTACTTCACCATCACGTTCACCCGATGCAGGCACCGTTTGTTGCATGGCCTTGATCAGATCCTGGATGTTTATCTGTGAGATAGTTGCAGCCTTAAGCATCATGTCCGTCACTTTGGATAGATCATAACCACTCACTTCCCAAGCAGAGGAAATACCTTCCAAGCCCGTAGCAGTCTTCTCTACATCCGCATTGTCAAACGAATTCAACTTGGCGACTTCTTTAGCAAAGGCTGTGGCTTCCTCAGGATTATCATAGGAACGGGAACCAATGCGATATGCGAGACCCACATCCTCCTGATCCATGCCATGCTGCAGTGCAATCCGTTGCAGGTCCTTGACGATCCCGTCTGTTTGACCTGTCTGACCTGATGATCTGATCTCGAAATTTTGATTGGCCTTGGTCATCTGGTCATCCATTTGACGTGACGACTCAAGTGATTCCTTCAGCATAGTGGGTGAGTACCCTCTGGCTTCGCCTGAGGAGATATATTTCATCATGTTGCCCATGGAGTTCAATAGCTCCTGTGAACCAGCTTCCGGCAGATCTTTCATTTCATTGAAAGCCCCACGATAAAATGTCTCCAAATCCTTGGTTAACGTTGCAATCATTTGGGACTGCATATCGTCCCTCATCTCTTCAACACGCTGAATAAGGGATTGAATGCCTGATCGATTTCCATCTTTCAGGTCTGCGGTTTGGATATCAGACTGTTCCACATCCGTTAATATCTCTTGGGTTAAAGAGTGTTTTTGTTCTTCTGTATTAGCCAAATTCATCACCACCTTTATACATAAATCCCGTTCTACCTTAGTGTAGGCAAAACGGGACGTCTCTCACTTATCCTCCAAGTGCTTGTGCAAGCAAACCGATGTCATCCTCGGATATTTCTGTGTAGTCCGCGTCATCAAAGGTCCGTTTACGTCTAATACTTCCATCTTCCCCAACTTCTTCTTCCCCTCTGCCGCCACCGAACATGCGAAGAGGTGCCGTCATTAATTCAACCTCAAACTGAATATATTTCTCGGCTGACTTGCACAGCTCCGCGACCTGAGGGAGTGTGTACTCCCAGATCTCCCACTTGTTCAGCCCACAGTGCTTGTGAAGGGTAAAGAAGATTTCTCCCCAGTGAATTGGCTCTTGCGTTTCCTCATCACGGATTTCGGTTCCCTCCAGAGGCTCACCCTCGGCGCGTTCTACTTTTTTAGACCATTTAGACCAATGAGCATATCAATGACTTTTCGAGCCGTATTTAAATCAAGGTACTCATCCAGATATTCTCGATTGATAACATACTCACCCTGTTCATCTTTGGTCACAATGTGCGGATAGTTTTTAAACGCCATAGCCAACACATCAAATAAGTCCTGTTGTCGTTTTGCATCGAGTTCATCATTCTCTGTTGGAATAAAGTTAAGAATAATGGCGTCGATGTTCACCGTTTTCAGCAGTTTCATCAGACGACGTGCATCCTTCAGGTTACATGGCGGGATGCGGTACTTCCGCCGATCACGCAGTGTTATAATCTCATCATCTTCGAAGAATGCCCGTTCAGCAGCTTCGGCTTCCTCGGGGGTTACCCGTTTATTCGCCGGATCATTTTTGATTCGTTCGGCAGCTTCCTCGTTCAATTGTTCCGCCAGCTCACGCTCAGCCTTTTCCTGTTGTGTTTCCATCATCATTAGAACCTCCCCTGAACATTCTCTCCCCTGTAAAATAAAGAACCTGACAAGGCAAGGGTCTGTGTAGGGGAGGACACAGACGCCGTAAAATACCTTGCCAGGAGCAATGGAACATCGTATAAGATCTTAGATTTTGCTTGTTGCGCTAAAGCGTTTGATGCTTCCCAATTTGCCATCTGCACGTTCAGGATCAAGAATTTGCAAGGAAATCGCAGACGCCGATGCTGCAGCGCGCTGAGCATTGATGCTGAATGTACCTTTGGCACGGCACATGTACAGTTCGGTTTCAACTCCTGCAAAAGAGCCATCTTTTTGCTGGAATGTACCGTGATGAATCACAGAGATTGGGAAAGGCACTTCGTCAACCAGCAAATCAACCATGTCTACCACTTCTTCGCGTTTGTAGTTGAGCACAATTTCTTTACTGATATGCGCAGCGTTCAGTACAACAACATCATTTGCTTCATCGTAGAAGAATTCATCTGGTGCCACAGCGGCAGCATTCGAAATGAGTTGTTTCAGCAACTTGTTGGAATCTTTGAGGCGAACCGTAATATCTCCGTTATTTCCATAGATTTTACTTGCGAATTTTGGTTTGACTTCAGCAAATCCGGAATTGGCTGCGCCAGTAGCTGCAGTATCCTGCTCATTCAAAACCCATACGTAGGAATCCACTTGTTCCTGTACGGTTGAACCCATCATCAGCTGAATCGCATCCAGATCGAACTTAGCATCTGTAGCAGATACTTCAATGGACTTCGACTTCACCAGTACGTCGATGGCGAACAGGCCATCACCCCCAAAGATGTCCTCCAGCTCTACATTGAGGTCAATTTTCAGATCTTGCAGGGTACCCAGTGTAATTACTTCAATTGCACCCAGCGGGTCTGTAGGGTAACGCTTCGCCATGAATGTACCTACACCTTTGATAATCATTTTTTTAGCCATTGAACAGTCCACTCCTTAGATTTGTAATATCATTATTTAGCTACCGAGACTTACATGAGCCTGCGGCTGGTCGAAGGATTGAAAAGATCAGAATTTCATTCCTCCAAGCAGTTTGGCTGGTGGCTGTCTCTGCTTTTCATAGTGTAGAACGCTAATCTCGTTCCCTAACACATATCACTGAATACGTTGAACGAAAGTTTAAACGGGATTTCTCTGCAAGCTGAACAGCTTCTATTAAGATCAAATAAACAGAAAAGACCCCTACATAAGAGGGGCCGGTCTATTGGGCAATTCATCTATAATTTGAGCAATCTGTTCTGCTCGCTCCTTGATTTCGAATTCATCAGCAGTAATCAGATGAACATGAGAGCAGTATTTGCCATGCTCATAAATTCGCTCTGGTGTAATAAACACAACGTCAGCAACAGCTTCCATCCTGTGCTTGTCTTTTTCAAATAGGTCGGGATCCGTAAGTGAATCGAATACAACCAGATTAGGATATGATGTCTCGACCGAACTTGCCAATCGGCTGTCATTCACCCAATAGATGATTCTTTCACCCTGAAACAATGGACGAACGTTCTGACCAACACGAGCCACGACAAAATTCGGAAGCTCAGGGTGAGGATACTCCAATGCATCCACCTGATAAAACTCATCACTGGAATTTATATAAATCACATGATAACCAATCGCCGCAAGTTCTTTTAACAGTCGTTTTGGCCGACGCCCAAATCGTTCACTGTGAAAATCTACAGCAGGCAGATATACAATGGTTGTATTGGTTTTGGGCACATATTTTTCAAAATTGAACTCACTCATTTGGACCTCTATTTTTTCATCTTCAATTGGCAGCTTAGCCGCCTGGCTACCGAAAATTCGTTTGAACATCTGTTTCATCCACGTTGCCTCCCATCACCTGATTCATCATTTTGACAGCTTCCATGGCCCTGCTGTCCCAGCCATTTGCTCTTGCCACCTTTGCACGGGCAGCGATTTTGGCCTCGCTATTCTCACTAATTGCTTTCTGAAGGATCTGCCCACAATTATGACGATCCATAAAGTAGGTTACATCACTGTATTTATTGACGATTTCCTCCATACGAGTCGTTATAACAGGCTTGCCCGCAGACAAATATTCGTAATATTTAATCGGGTCACATCCACGGATCATTTCTGTCAGCTTGAATGGCACAATACAAACATCAAATTGGGCAATATAGGCGGGAAGAACTCTGTAATCCTTATGTGGAAGACAAGTTATATTCGGATGCACAATGTTCTTTTGATACAGTGCATTGTTTCCTATCAGAACTACATGATATCCCTTGTCTGCAATGTCGGTAATAAGTGAATAGTCCACCCAGGAAGCCATAGCCCCATGGAATCCCACAACCTTTTGTCTCTCCTTAACATCGGGAAAGTCTGCCGGTATTGGGAGTGATACACGCGCTTTCTTAAAGTGCTCATAATCCGCCCCATTCGGGCACATAAAGATCGGTTTGCCGTCATTTTTATGAGCTTCGTACATCACCTTAGCCGTTGTAGCAATAAGATCTGCTCGTTCAAAACATTTCGGAATGTAATCCTTCCAAACAGCAAATTCATCGGCAGAATTGTCCAAGTAGTCAAATACGGTAAAATCAAAGTTACGACCATCCCCATAGTTATACTGACCTGGACTGGAGAACCAGAGTACCTTTTTTCCTTTGACCAGATGGTCATAGTTAATCCCCTTTTGCACAAGGAAGAGGTCATCATTCAACTTCTCGATCGGACGGCTCTGTTTCTTATATGTTTCTTCGTTAATAAAAATAGCACGCACCCCTGGAATCTTGGAGAATGCGGTCATTAATTGCTGTGGACGTTGAAACAACAGATTCCAATCGAGTGCAGGTGGATATATGATCGTCATTTCAATGCTTTCAATACATGCGTTTTTTTGCCTACTTCTATGTACCAGCCAATTCAGCAACCAACTCCACTCCTTCCTCATAGGCATGAACCGGACGAAGCCGTGTATCCACATATAGTCCATAACCAAGCTGCTGAGCCTGCTCACAGAAAGGAGCATCCTCACCAATCGGATGTGAACCATATCGAACTCCCGCTTCAATAACTTCGCGTTTAATCAGATACACGGCACCTGTCAAATCCACGGGTATGACTCCCTCCCTGAATTCTGGAATGTGTTTTCCACCAATCATTGCATTATGAGCCTTAATTCTTGGGTGATTTCGAATCAGCATGGCACAGATGTCCTTATCATTTTCGAGTAGGCGCTTCAGGCTCTGTTCAGGAATAATGATATCTGTATCAATGGAAAATAGATAATCACAATCCGATTTCAGAAACTCATCCACAAGTATATTTCTTAGTTGCGCCAGATGGTGATAGGAGTATTGACCGCGCAAATGACCGTATGTCTTGCCCAAGTTATGAGTCATGTACGAGATTTGATGATCATTTAAAATTTGTTCTGTTTGATCTTCACTATCATTCAAAATGTAAAAAAATTGCTTGTTTACTGTCTGTTGTTTGAGCGACTGCAAGTGCCGCTCCATAATCCATGCGCGGTTTCTCACAGGAGCACCTATGAATACGTCAGCCACCGTTCATCCCTCCCCTTTCACATAGTGTAGACCGATCTTCGCCAATCTTCAGCGAGTCCAACAAAAAAGACTTTTCACTCAAAAGAGGAGAGAGAATGAACCGTTTCTTCTATTCTATAAAAGAAGGAGCTGATGAATATGTACAACAAGGACTTGATTCATTTCATACCGAAAGAGGGTGAAGAGCGTGCTTGGGAGTGTAGAATTAATTCATAACTGGTTCCAAAAGGCTTCGGATGGAGAACCTCATGCTTCCGTTCGATTCGGGGATGCTTCCAATACAATTCTGGCCCATGGAACCGTCCTAACCATGGAATTCATCAAATCCCATTATGGGTGGGTGAATGATCCCACATACTGTGGCATTACGCTACCTAATGCAGGTGCGAGAGAGATCATTGTACACTGCCTGAGAAAAGCCGATTATGTTGGTCACTTGACTCAGACGGATCACTGGTATTTCAGACCCTTGTTTGATATGTGTCTCGCGTATTACAAGATTAAGCCCAAGGAGACATTTTACGCGTTTGAAAATAATTACATCGCCCGGTTTAAGCTGTTCTATGAAACGTTCAAGACCATGCCTATACTGATCTGTGGAGCCAAGGCTGAACAATACAAAGAAGTTCTGGAACGCCGTTACGGTTGGACAGGCATCGTTGCAACGGTGGACTGTCCCTCTTGGTCTCATGTGAGCGCAGCCTCTAAAGAAATGGAAAACATCCATAGAAAAACACCTTGGAAACTTGCTCTCGTATGTGCAGGGGCACCTGGTAAGGTATTAGCCATTAAAGCAAAAGAACTTGGCTCTGTAGGTGTTGATTTTGGCTCAGGAGCAGATGTTGCCATTCAGGCAGACAGCGAAAACCTACATGCTTGGGATTACGAGGGATTTCCAGATTATTGGGAAGGAAGACCAAAAAAATGACCCGTCCAGGGTCTTTTTTCTTGAGCAAAGACGGTATTCAGGTGAAATTTGATTGCTGTAGTAGTTATTGATAAATTGAACTAACTGACTTATTATTGTTAAGATAACTCCTAATCTAACCTGGTTTAGACTTGCATAAAAGAGGAGCACTACTTAGATTATTCAATCGTTGGAGGGAATGTAATGGCGTACTCGCAGTCAAAGACCGAAGCATTGGCAACTCACTTAAGAAATAGATTCATGGAAGGTAATGTAGAGGGGCACGAGATTGTTGTTGCTCTGATTAGTATGGTTAAAGCACAGAAAATTAACATAGACGACGTCGCTCCCGTTCTGTTTAACGTGTTTTTTGATAATCCAGAAGGCATTTTGTCAGCACTTGAAAAAGCCAGTACATTGGTTGATGATGAATTAATTGATTCAATCATCAATGAAGTGAACGAGAACGCTTAATCTTACATACAAGGGGAGATTCACAGAAAATCATCTAACTGTTTTTTCGTGCCTTTGTTCTCCCCCTCATTTCAGATTTATTTAGTTAATATTGACTCTCTTATGTGCTTATCGTTATTTTCCACCTCACCCTGCTTATTCTAAGAATAGACCTTGACAGAATGACAGGAGAAAAGGAAATGACGAAGGGAGCAACACGTATGGATCAAGTAAATAAAGCAATTCTATTTTTAGCAGTCATTGAAACCATGCTTGAAACACTACACCATATTGAAGTGGATCAGACAGAGCTTGTGGATTCGCTAGTTATGCTAGGTTTCGATCCCATTAACATTTTATACGAAACCAATACCATTAGATCATTCCAGAAAGTATGCAGAGCCTTCGCAGAACTCGATCTTGCAGATGAGGCCCTTTCCTCTTTTTTACAAGAGTAGCTACCCCCTTTTAGTAATTACTAATTAGATTGATCGGATACATGTTTCTTTGGAAAAGAAAGCGCAAAAAAAGTAGAGCCTCAAGTCCTTGGACTTGGGGTTCTACTTTTTTTTGTTTTACATCTGACGGCTTAACATCCTTCATCTGAAATCGTATAGAACATGTAGGAGACATCACAGATATCTCCTTTTTCAACATGACCCATTTAACGAAAGGATGGTTGTATGAATCAAGAAATTTCAGAACCTGTTATAGACGACTTACATCACCCTGTAATTGGACCTGTGGATTCATCGTTTTTCCACTCACAATATGAGCATGAACATCCTACCAAAATTGTGATCATACAAAATTATTATTTTTTGAAAGACGCAGCTCATTTTAATGATTGGTTAAAAGAACGTTGCGGATAATCCTCTCTTTACCTTATCGTCCTCTCAAGCTTTTTTGCGTCTGCGTTCATCAATCAGAACCTTCAACATGAGCAGTTCCCCGTAGGTCAGCTTCTTCTTTCGTACTTTCTCCACCCATGCCCATTCGTCAATGATTTTGTCGTTATAGGCATCTCCTATGAATTTATCAAGTTCATTCCATGTCCATTGAGCATAATCCAGCACTTTATTCATATCATCATCCTCCTCCATGGCCACTTCTTCCTTAAGTGGATTCAATTTAAAATTGACTGCTTGCTTAAATCTTTCATATTCCTCAGGGGTTTTGATCCAAGGTAGTGGGCATTCCTTCCACCCAACGACTTCTTTATGTGTAAAAAACACATTGGGAAAGCTACGTTCTCTAATCAAATATACTGCCAGGTCTACAACGTTATTAAATGTATCCTCATGGATGCTGCCATCCTTCTCGATGCACATTTCAATTCCCACCGTACTATTGTTGGGATACGTTCCAAGATGGGCTAGAGCTTCCTTCGTGTAGGTCTCACTGCCGCAATGGTATGCAAGTTCATCATCAGGAAGGCTGTTATAAATGGAGATTCGATCTACAGAGTAATGTGCACTTGCATAACGACCTTTTCCAACTTGCTGAGCTAGGCTTGCAAAATATGTACTGATGTTTTTGGCCGATGCTCCTGGGGAAGCGGTATAATGCATAACAATTCCTCGTTTTGCCTTCAGTTTCATTCCCGCTCGACTGTATTTATTAATAGGTATGTAGTCCTTTGTAATTGGAAGCATTATATCTTCTCCTTGCCTTCAGCTTGATTATCTTCCTCACCCCGAAGCTTGAAAAGAGCAGAAGTGATAAATTTAGGTACAGGAAGTCCCAATTTTCCCATATTCTCGAGAATGCTTATTCCTTCAGTACCGATGATGAACATCAGCATGGCATCTCTCATAAAGTCGTTCGAATTGCCAGCAACAATATCCAGTTGATGAGCAATAATGACGAATACAAATGTCAATGTCTTACGGGCAAGTCCCCACCATCCGATCCTACTGGAAAGTTCTTTTTTGTACCATGCAGATAACACACCTGTGATGTAATCGAGCCCCACAAAAATCGTTACTGCAATAAACAGGTGATCCATCCCTCCAACCAAGTACACCATGGCAGACAATAGCCATCCAAATAAAACGGTAAAGATCGTATCTCTCTGCATTTTGCCTTCCCCCTTCACATCTTTTTCATGTTTAGATTAGGCGGAACAAAGAGATAAGTCTCATTAGATATTGTTCCCTTTGGATATACTCCTCAGCATTTCACATAAGAAAACAGCAAAAATCCCTCTCGCACATGCGCTGCGGAAGGGATCTTAACCGAATCATTTTAGCTGTACGTAGAAGGATCAGGTGTTGCAGGTATGCCAGATTCTGGAGTTTGTGCTGTATTCCGACTCTGGAACATGTTCTGAATTCTATCCATGACATACGGGGTGGAATCGATCAATTTCTCGAACAGATGAGTTGAGTTGTCAAGCGGCACGATGTGAACGCCCTGTTTGCCAACCACCAGGAACGCGATCGGACGAATGGATACACCGCCACCGCTTCCGCCTCCAAATGGTGAGGCAACCGATGCGGAGCTGGCATGTTCAGTAGTACTGCTTCCGCTACTTCCGCCGCTTCCACCTTTGCTGTTTCCATCACTCACATGAAAATCACTTCCACCCGCAGCGAACCCGAATCCAACTTTACTTATCGGCAAAATCACGGTACCATCAGGTGTTTCAACCGCATCGCCCACGATTGTATTAACATCCACCATGGCCTTGATATTTTCCATTGCGGTTTCCATTAAGCCTTGAATTGGATGATCTGACATTTAAATTCCCTCCAGTTTCAATTTAAGCTAGGTTTGATCTAACCATATCATCCCCAAACTTGAAGGGACTTATGTAAGCCAGCCATTTAACTAAACCTCAATACTTCAAATCGCTGACTCGGCAAAATAAAACCCGGCAGTTGCAAGCAAACTGTGGAAAGTTTTCGCATACTCGGTTACTTCTTAACTACCGAATAGATCCAGCCAAGGCGCATAATTCCACCCGCCGTCATCTTCATGAAATCAGTATAACACGGGGACAAACATACACTTATGTGTGCGATTTACTGTGTTGCTTCTTAAGCTTCAGCTTGCGTCTGCGGCGTTGTTCTTGTAAAAGTTTGAACCACATCCGCCATCCTCCCTCTACTTGAAGCACTCGGGTTAACAACGTAAGTCCTGCGATTATGACTGCTGTAATCCGGATCTTTAGTTTCCAATCCAGCTCAGTTTGAAACTCCATCTCATCTTCCCACACAGGCACAACTTGTAACTTTGGCGTTTGTTCAAAATGGATTTGATAAGAGAGGTATCCAATGATAATCGACTTGATACTCCACACCCAACCTATAAGAACAGCGGTATATGCTGCATCGCCCACGCCAATGCGAGTAGCCCAGGACAAATGAGTCATATGTACACGAGTGAGCGTTTGCTTGATCCAGAGCTTTAATGCTTCCGTTGCCCTGAGCATGATTTTTACATCCTTCGCCCATTTTTTTACTTTCCGTTTGTTAACACGCTCGCTGCTCTGGGCTTCTCCCCTCGAATGATTCATTCGCTGCTCCGTCTTCACCAGGAAACCTTCCTTCATATTACGAAAGACAATACTAGGAATTTCATAGTTAATACGCACAATGCCATATAGCAAACGAACCGTAATCTTGGCATAATCATCATGATTGTGTTTCCTGAATGTAAAATGCACATGAACATACGAGATGAGGACTGCGACAAGAAGCAGTGCGATCAACAAGCCGATTCCTCCAAGCCAAATCCACACAGGCCTTACCTCCAAGCCCTCAATTCTTTTCTCGTCTAGTATGACACTCTATATAGGAAAAAATTCACGTCTGACCTGAAAATTCCATTTAATCTTTGGACCACCACCTTGCAATCCATTCCGCATGCCACGTCAAAAAAACCGGCCCCCCAATAGGGTACCGGTTTTGGATCGATCCAGACTGCAAAGTTATGAATCCAAAGGAATATCTTCATTATTTATATCATTTGCATTTGTATCGTCTTCGAGATTTGTACTATCCAGGTCCAGATCCACATGCTGCACATCCAATTTTTCAAAGAGCAGCTGAGTTTCTTCCTCCAGGTTTTCGGAATCTTCAAACAACCCTGGCTCAGGAAGATCTTTGAGCGAAGCCAAACCAAAGTAATCCAGGAAAGACTTGGTAGTGCCATATAGAATCGGGCGTCCAATCGCCTCAGCTCGTCCCACTTCCAGAATGAGATCCTTATTCACAAGTGTATGGATGGCGCGTTCGGACTTTACGCCACGGATCTCCTCAATCTCCACCCGCGTGATGGGCTGGCGATACGCCACAATGGCAAGCGTCTCCAGGGCCGCCTGGGATAAGGAGGTACGTGCAGGTGAATAAGCCAATTTCTCAAAATACGCCGCATGTTCCGGTAACGTACCCAGTTGGACTACCCCTGCAAGTTTAAGAATTTGTACACCACGTCCCTGATTGGCAAATTCAGCGATCATTTCCTCAATCGCATCCGACACCAGTTCGATACGTTGATCCACGATTTCGGCGATTTGTTTGATACTCAGACCTTCTTCTCCGGACAAAAACAGCAGGCCTTCAATAATCGATTTCAGTTTCGGAAAATCCATGATTCTTTGTTTCCCCTCTCCACTCCATAACGATATCCTCAAACATCCGCTCCTGATAACAGACAATCTGCTTCATCTTCATCAGCTCCAGCACCGCCAAAAAAGTCACGACAATCTCATGCCGATAAATTTGGTTATCCAGCAGCTTGGAGAATAGCAGCCTGCCTCCCGGGCCCATACTTTCCAACGCGCCGATGACATCACGAATGCGATCCTTAACCGAGATTTCATCCCGCTGGATCCGAGTTACGGTTGTCCGCTTCTCCGCCTTGCGCAGCGCCTTCTGGAAGGCAGCAATCAGGTCCGAGGTATGCAAACCCTCAACCGGATTCGATTGTGCTTCTACAGGCATATACGGCCGCAAATCCTCGGGCTCTTTGGAGAAAATAAGGCTGCGTTCCCACTCCCGTTCGTGCAAGTGACGCGCAATTCCCTTGTATTTGCGATATTCAATCAGACGTGCAATCAGTTCTGCACGTGGATCATAATCTTCATCTTCCATATATGCATAATCCTCAAAGTCCTCGATTACCGGTGGTTTGGGCAGTAATAGTTTGCTCTTGATCGACAGAAGTGTTGCCGCCATTACCAGAAATTCACTCGTAATATCCAGCTCCAGCTCCTGCATCGAATGCAGATACGCCATATATTGATCGGTAATATCGCTGATGGGAATATCCTGGATATGAATCTCTGCCTTATCGATCAGATGAAGCAGCAGATCCAAAGGCCCTTCAAAAGTCTCCAGTTTGTATGTAACTACCGTCACTAGACGAATCCTCCCGCCAGAAAAATAAAAACCCCCGCTAAGCCGCCGAATCCGGTCTCCCGTTTTCGTCTGCGCAGAGCAGGGCACTATATTAAATAAGCACTATTTTAGCTGTTTCGTCAAGTTCGCCATTTCAATTGCGGCAGTAGCTGCATCCCAGCCTTTGTTTCCTGCCTTTGTTCCGGCACGCTCAATGGCCTGTTCAATATTCTCTGTCGTAACCAGGCCAAAGATTGTTGGCACGCCTGTTTTCAGGTTGATTGCGGCTACACCCTTAGCCATCTCATTGCACACATAATCATAATGTGTAGTTGAACCACGGATAACCGTCCCCAACGTAATGACAGCATCGTATTTGCCACTTTCGGCCATTTTCTGTGCAATCAACGGAATTTCGAAGGCACCTGGAACCCAGGCTACATCTACTTCATCATCTTGAACACCATGACGTTTGAACGCATCCAGTGCTCCGCTAAGCAATTTACTTGTAATGAACTCGTTAAAACGTCCTACGACCACTCCATATTTTAATCCTTCCGATACCAAATGTCCTTCAAAAAAGTGTGGCATTCAAGTCATCTCCCTAATTGTATTATATGATCTACACAGCTAATCTTCGGCAAAATATTTCAACTCTTTTTTACCGTCAGAAAAGCTACTCAGTTTTTTTCTTCATTCTGCTCGATATCGTCGAACTTCAACATATGACCAAGCTTCGCCTGCTTCGTGTGCAAGTAGACTGTATTCTCTTCGTTCTCTTCCATCTGAATCGAAACTCGTTCCACCACTTCAAGCCCGTAACCTTCAAGTCCTTTAATTTTGCGTGGATTGTTGGTTAACAACCGGATTTGACGAACGCCAAGATCCTTGAGAATTTGGGCACCAATTCCATAATCACGAAGATCGGCGGCAAATCCAAGCTTCAGATTGGCATCCACGGTGTCCAGACCTTCCTCTTGCAGTTTGTAGGCTTTGAGCTTGTTGATCAGTCCAATACCGCGGCCTTCCTGTCTCATATAAAGCAGGACGCCATTGCCTTCGTCATGAATCTGTTTCAATGCTGCATCGAATTGTGGACCGCAGTCACAGCGATGAGAATGGAACACATCTCCTGTGAGACATTCCGAGTGCACGCGGACCAGAACAGGCTTGGAACCGTCAATTTCGCCTTTAACCAAAGCGATATGCTCTTTATTGTCCACCGCATTTGTATAAGCTACCGCCTGGAATTCACCGAAGTCCGTAGGCATGCGTACAGCCACTTCGCGTTGAACCAGCTTCTCCTTTTCATTCCGATAACGAATCATGTCCTGAATGCTGATCAACTTCAGATCATGCTTGCGAGCGATCTCCTGAAGATCTGGAAGTCTGGCCATCGTGCCATCTTCCTTGATCACTTCACAGATTACACCTGCCGGATAGGAATCACACATAATGGCGAGATCTACAGCCGCTTCCGTATGTCCCGCGCGCCGTAGCACACCACCATCTTTGGCGATAAGTGGGAACATGTGGCCCGGCTTACGGAAATCTCCACTTTTCGCTTCGGGATCAATCAGACCTTTCACGGTAATGGAGCGTTCATGAGCCGAGATGCCCGTTGTGGTATCTTTATGATCTACAGAGACGGTAAAAGCCGTCCCATGAAAGTCTGTATTTTGCTGAACCATGGGTTTCAGGTTGAGTTCGTCGGCACGTTGCTGCGTAATGGGAACACAAACCAGACCTCTGCCTTCGGTAATCATGAAATTAATCACCTCAGGTGTAGCCTTTTCGGCCAAAGCGATAAAGTCGCCTTCATTCTCCCGATCCTCATCATCCACCACAATGACGGGTTTTCCCCGCATGAGATCGTAGATAGCTTCCTCTATAGAATTCAGAATGGATTGCTCTGACATAGGTCCCCCTCCAGTTTCCATTTCAATATATTTGTATTTGGTATTTAACTGATTAGTTAAGCAAATCCGTGATTCGCGAGAAAATCCTCACTGATACTTCGCGGCTTACCTAGATCATTCTCCTGATGTCCCTTACCATAGTGGAGCAGATGATCCACATATTTACCCAAAATATCACACTCAATATTGATGGTATCACCCGTCTTTTTGACATTTAATACGGTCTCACCAATGGTATGTGGAATAATGGATACAGTGAATGCAGCCTGTGAAGTATGCACAACCGTTAGACTGATTCCGTCCAGAGTTACAGACCCTTTGGGTATCAGATATTTAAACAACTGCGTATCATCAGGTTTGATCTCGAAAACAATTGCATTCTGATCACGTGTAATGTTACCGATGACTCCAGTACCATCAACATGGCCCTGAACGATATGCCCGCCAAAACGGCCACCTGAGAGCATGGCTCTCTCTAGATTGACTTTGCTGCCGGATTGCAATTGACTGAGATTGGTATGTCGATAAGTCTCGGGCATCACATCGGCAGTAAAACCGCCGCCCTCCAGGGTTGTCGCAGTTAAGCATACCCCGTTTACAGCTACACTATCGCCAATCTTCAAGTCGTTCATGATGGCGGAAGCTCCGATGTTCAGGACCATCGCCTCGCCTTTCCGACCTATGCGCCGGATCTGACCGACTTCTTCCACCAAACCGGTAAACATGCTACCGCCTCCTTTATTTATTTCGTTATCGTAAACTCATTTATTCAGGCCAAACCGGAATTCCGCCAATGCTGATATTATCTCCAACTTGCTCAATTTCCAGCTGATGTAATTGAATCGCCTGGCTCATGCGCTCCACACCTTCGAAGCGGAAACTGCCTGGTGTATCGTATCCTCCGACAATTTTCGGAGCAATAAACATAAGCAGTCGATCTACCAATCGTGCTTCCAGCATGGACCCATTTAATGTGCCCCCGCCTTCAAGCAGAATCGAACCGATCTCACGCTCACCAAGCTTGCTGAGTGCACTCAGCAGATCTACACGTGGCCCAGGACCACAGCGTATAATCTCCACACCGTAGGCTTCCAGCCGCTCAGCCGCTTCAGAACTCGCCTCATCCGTTGTAAGCACCCATGTGGGTACAAGTCCATCCTTAACCATTTTGGAGCCTACAGGCAGACGAAGCTTGGAATCCACCACGATTCGCACCGGGCTGATGCCTTCCACTTGCAATCTTGTCGTGAGCTCCGGATTGTCTGCAATCACGGTTTCTACACCAACCATAATGCCCTGATGTCGATGACGAAGGGCATGCACGATCTCCCGAGCCGACTCGTTGGAGATCCATTTGCTGTCCCCGCTACGAGTTGCAATTTTGCCATCCAGTGTAGAGGCCGTCTTTAAAGTCACAAAGGGGAGACCTGTTGTGATGTATTTAATGAATTTCTCATTCATCCGTCTGCCGCGCTCACGTAGTACACCAACTTCGACCTCAATCCCTTGTTGACGAAGCATGCTTATACCTCTGCCGGATACTTGCGGATTTGGATCTTCGCAGCATACGACGACACGTTTCACTTTTTCATGAATGAGGCGTTCACTGCATGGTGGAGTCTTGCCATAATGGCTACAAGGTTCGAGTGTAACGTACACTGTACTGCCTTCTGCATCACTGCCCGCCATGTTCAGCGCATGAACCTCCGCATGACCCGTCCCCCGTTTGAGATGACTTCCAAGGCCCACGATACGTCCTTCTTTTACAACGACACAACCTACTACCGGATTGACTCCGGTCTGTCCTTGTGCCCGTTCTGCCATATCCAGTGCCAGCGCCATATAAAATTCATCATTAATCATTTCCAAGTCCGTTCACCCCACGGTTAAAATCTCAGTTATAGACCTCCCTTCCAACAGAGAGGCATGTTCCATATCCAATAAAAAATCCCCGTCGAACAAACCGTTCGATGGGGATGATGAGAGACATGTGTCACCAGCAGTACTATTGATACAGTGCCAACAACACATCGCCCAAAACTTCATTTCAGGCAAGTGAAAGCAAACACATACCTTAATGAACTTCAATTACAGGTAAAGAGCTTCTATGATGTGGCATATGTATGAAGATAGCCGGAATTAACCGGATTTCTCCCTGCACAGTAAATGAATTCGTCAAAAACTGTACAGCAACACTACTGCGGAATGCCGCCCCTAAGGACAGCACCCTCTCCTTCTCCCATCCAGACTATACTGTCGGTTCTGGAATTACACCAGATCAGCCATCTGCCACAGGCAGACGGGTCACGGACTTTGCATTAATGCTGGATAGATATCCTCACATACTGCATCACCGCCGGTAGGGAATTACACCCTGCCCTGAAGGATTCGTTGCGTTATTAATTGGATGTTAGCACTTTAACGCCAAAAAATCAATTGTTTTTTGTTCCTTTTTGTCACATACTAACTTTTAATAAGCTTTAGTGTAACAAAAAAACCGTCTCGCATATTGCGAAACGGTTTGCATACAGGAATACCAATTAAGCTTCTACAACTTCAACGGTTTCCATTTTGTCTTTACCTTCAAGAGCATCCACGAATTCCATACCTTTGGTCACTTTGCCAAATACGGTATGTTGTCCATCCAAATGTGGTTGCGGTTGGTAGCAGATGTAGAACTGGCTTCCGCCTGTGTTACGGCCTGCATGAGCCATAGCCAACGTTCCGCGCTCATGTTTGTTCGGGTTGATTTCACAGTTGATTGTGTAACCTGGGCCACCTGCACCGCTACCGTTAGGGCATCCGCCTTGAGCTACAAAGCCCGGAATAACGCGGTGAAATGTAAGACCGTTGTAGAAACCGGAGTTAGCCAGTTTCTCAAAGTTCGCTACTGTGTTTGGAGCTTCTTGATCAAACAGATCGATCAGAACTTCTCCACCGTTTGCCATTTTGATTTTCGCTTGTTTCGCCATATGTAAATGACTCCTTTCGTATTGACCATCGTTAATGGTGCCAGAACGCATGACCCTGGGCCAAGCTTTATAGCACTTTTCTTAGTGTACACCGAAATTGGATTGATCGCAAAATAATCAGCAAGTTTTTTTCGAAATCCAGCCCTAGAGATGCAAAAGAAGACAAAAAAGGAGTGTTCTTTTTTTGTCTTCTTCATATAAAACTCCGCTATTTAAACTTAAATTAACGGGTAACTGGCTGTTTTGCGATGCGCTCAGGTACCAGATCATTCTGAATGATGTCCTGATACGTCTCACGGCGTACGACAACATCCCCTTGGCCATCTTTGACAAACACTACTGCCGGACGACGAATCCGGTTATAGTTGCTTGCCATGGAGTAGTTGTACGCGCCTGTGCAAGCTACCGCGAGCAAATCGCCGCTTTGCACTTTAGGCAGGTCCAGATCCCAAATCAACATATCGCCGCTCTCACAACATTTACCAGCAACAGATACTGTTTCTTGGGCAGCTTCATTTGCACGATTAGCCAATACAGCTTCATATTTGGACTCATACAGCGCTGGACGTGGATTGTCTGTCATTCCACCATCAACAGCCACGTATTTACGAACCCCTGGAATATCTTTGCTTGTTCCAACGGTGTAGAGTGTTGTTCCAGCTTCACCCACGATACTACGGCCTGGTTCAACCCAGATCTCAGGCACAGCATAACCGATTTGGGCAAAATGATTTTTCACTGCATCCGTGATGGCTTTCACGTACTGTGAAACTTCAAGTGGCGTATCTCCATTGATATAACGGATACCGAAGCCACCGCCCAGGTTAACCACTTTGAAAGCAACGTTAAGACGCTCATACACAGCTGCTGCAAATTCAGCAACGCGTTGAACTGCCATTTGGAAACCTTCAACTTCGAAAATTTGTGATCCGATGTGTGAATGTACACCGAGCAATACCAGATTAGACTGCTTGGATGCCAATTCAATGGCTTCAAATGCCGTTCCGTTTCCGATATCGAATCCAAATTTGGAATCCGTTTGTCCTGTCGAGATATATTCATGCGTATGCGCTTCAACACCAGGTGTCACACGCAGCAAGATGTTCACCTTGCGATTTTTATCTGCGGCTACAGCTTGCAGCAAGTGCAGTTCATTGAAGTTATCCACAACGAAGCAGCCAATCTCTGCATCAAGCGCCATTTCGATCTCTTCCAATGTTTTGTTGTTGCCGTGGAAGTGAATCCGCTCTGCCGGGAAACCAGCTTGCAATGCTGTGAACAATTCACCATCGGATACAACATCCAGAGAAAGTCCTTCTTCCGCAGCAAGGGCACACATGGCCATTACGCAGAATGCTTTACTTGCATAAGCAACCTGGAAACCCAGGCCTGAAGCACGGAACGCGTCCATGTACTCTCTGCAGCGCTCACGAACCAATTGCTCGTCCACAACATACAGGGGAGTTCCAAATTGTTCTTTCAGGACAGTTGCGTCGACTCCGCCAATTTCCAGATGTCCCTGTGCATTTATTTTACTTGTACCATGTAAATACATAATCTGCATTCCTCACTTTTTTATATACTGGAACAGCTGTTATTCCAATGATTTTACACCAGTATATCAAATTAGAAAATGAGAAGAATGGATTTTTCGGAAGATCATTTGTGTTTTTTACTTTTTTGCAGTTCCCCGTCCGGATCATTGTCCATTTTGGTATTGTCGCGCGTTTTGTTTATTGAAGGACGTTTTTTATTCTCCAACAGAGGTAAACGGAACAAAAAGTTACCCAAAGCCTTTGCATTAAACGGTATGAACGGCCAGAGATACGAAGAGTTGTACGAGCGATGCAAGGTGAGGGCTATGATAATGAACGTCGTCCCGACAACGAATCCAGGAACCTTGAACATCGCCACAGCCACCAACAAAAACAACCTAACCAACCGGTTTGCCAAACCAAGCTCATAACTGGGGGTTGCAAACATGCCGATCGCGGCGATAGCCATGTACAGTACAACTTCATTTACAAAATAGCCTGTTTTCACGGCGATATCCCCGACCAAAATGGCCGCAATCAAACCCATGGCCGAAGCGAGTGGCGTAGGGGTATGAACAGCTGCCATCCTTAATAAATCCACCCCGAATTCAATAAGCAGGAACTGCAAAATCAGCGGCAGTTGTGCATTCTCGTGCGGACCGATGAACTCCATTCCTGCTGGCTTAATGGCCGGGTCAATAACCATCAACAACCATAATGGCAACAGAAAAAGCGAAATCAAAATACCTCCAAATCGTACCCAGCGCAGATAGGTTCCCATAAACGCCGTCTGTCTGTTCTCTTCCGCATGCTCACACAGGTCAAAAAAGGTCGTGGGTAGAATCATCACACTGGGTGATGTATCTACAAAAATAACAACCCGTCCGTCCATGAGATGAGAAGCTGTCACATCCGGTCGTTCCGAATAACGGACCAACGGATACGGGTGCCATCCCTTGTTAATAATCGCTTCTTCAAGCTGCTTGTCGGCAGCAGGGATACCGTCGATATTCACCCGTTTGATTTTTTCACGAACGGAATCCACCTGAACCTTGTCCACGATATCGTCAATATATACAACACAGACATCCGTTTGAGATCTCCGACCAACCTGCATAATTTCAAATTTTAATCCAGGGTCCCGTATTCTTCGACGCACTAACGCCACGTTGGTCAGAAGTGTCTCCGTGAACCCGTCTCTTGAACCACGCACCACTCTTTCCAGTGAAGGTTCCTCTGGTGAGCGTACCGGATAGCTACGGGTATCCATAATAATAACGGAACGATCCCCTTCGACAAACATGGCACTCATGCCTGTAAGGACCTTGTTGATGACCGCGCTCATTTTCTCCACTCGCTCAACTTGGATATGAGGAATGTAACATTCGAAATACGACTTTAGCGCATGCCCTGACACTTGCTCCGGTGTAAGATAGGTTAACCTTTTTAACACTTCAAGCAGAATCTCATCCTTCGCAAATCCAGTCAGCAGCAACAATCCAACGTGTTTACCACCCAAGACCATTTCCCTCATATTCACATCAAAGGATTCCCCAAGTCCCAACACTTGCTGAAGCGTATATTTGTTATCACTCATACGAGGGGAAATATCGTCGTTTTCCTGCCAATATTCAACCGATTCCTCAATACTGTCAGACATTTCATTTTGCTTCTTCTTTTCGAAGGCCTTCTTTGCTTCTTCCTCCTGAATCTCATAAGGAGATTTATGCATCATCTCTTCGGATTTTGCTTCGCTGGAGTCATGCCCGTCGTTGTCCGATCGTACGTCCATTTCCCATCCTCCTTAGGCCTAACGTTCTAACGCTGGTATACAAAAAAGTCAAACAGAGAGCCTGTCATCTTCCCCAAAATCATGGCAAGCAGCAATCCAAATAAATAAGATTTCATGCCCAGTCGTTTAGCCAGTACAGGAAGTACATTAAGCACTTCAGTGAGTGCCGCAGCAAGCAGACCAATGAACACACCGCAAAATAGTCCGATGATCGGGCTGAGCAACAGCACTCCATGCACTTTCCAATGCCAAAAATCCGCGACGGTACCGAGCAGCGAACCTCCGATCAAGGCCCCTTCATACCAATGGGTTTTGTCATAGGTGCGTGTAAGCTGAGCCAATCTGGGGATCATATCGAGCACAAGAATAAGCGCAATCACACCACTTCCTACGGCGATTCCCCCCGCAATACCCAGCACAATGCTGATCGCTCCGTTAAGAACGGTCATCCGCATTCATCTCCCTGCGTTCCTCTTCATGCATACGTTCGGTTTCTTCAATCACCACATACTTATCTACATTTTGCTGATATAGAAACATTTCTACTTCCAAAGGGGTAGGTTCTTCATTCCACTTTTTCTTGAATAAATGATTGAAAAACACGGCCATGCCAAACCCGATCCCTATGGAATACGCTACCTGAAACAGATACGGGTGCTCATCCCGGCGGCCTGTAATCATCTCTACAATTCGAATCTGCACTTCCTGCATGTTTACGTCCGCATGAAAATTCATAATGGTCAAAGCTGATCCAAAGAAAAGCAGCAGCCACACCAAGATGAACAAAGATTTGGAGGGCTTGCCACTTCCCACAACCACCTCAACAAGCGTATGACCCGATCCGATTAATTCAACGGTGACATCTGGCAAGGCCCGACGGATCTGGGGAATGATCTGCAATATATCGATGAGGATCAGATTGCCGTCCTCCGGTCCGGGGCGCAGCAATTCAAGTTCAAGCAGCCTTCCTTCCTGTTCTTCGGGAGAGGTGAGCAAGTGAGCTACATCCCCAAGCTTGACACTTCGGCCCCTCTGGATACGAATACGGCTGCGCAAACGAACATAGACCGTTGGAGTGGGTGTCAGGGACATCCGAAACACTCCTTTACTGCGTAATTTAGGTTAGTATTTGAAGAATGTGCAAATTTATTACATTCTGGTTGGAAAAAGGTTGGGTGGACCGTGCGGGCGCTTCGGGATGGATCGGCCATTGGTCGCTGTTATCCCCGGATTTCTTGAATCTCCTTTATAAGGAGGAAATCCGGTGCTAAAGGCGAACGCTTCGCTCCTTTGTCCGATTCCATCCCTCCGCTGCACAGGCCCCCTTTTTTCAAAGGCCTGCAATAAATATGCTGGGGGGGGGTAGTAGGAGATTTTATAAGCTGAAAATTTGGGCTATATTTTTATCTTTGGGAAAGCCTTACGCATCGTTGTCAGGACTTCTTGTGAAGATGTTATTTCTGAAGAAGGGTTGATTTTGGAACAATGATTGCATTCTGGTTCTATATCGAAAGTTTAAAAAGCCTGACAGCGAAAGAAACGAGTCTAATGGGAAGCGCAGAGCCTCTTGCTGCCGTTGGAACCACTGTTATCTGGTTGCATGAACCTTTTGGTTTATTTCAATGGCTGGGAACCGCATGTATCATTGGATTGATAGTACTGTTGCAGTCGAATCGACCCAAACCTATCCAGGTCAACGACAAATAACCTTCTTCGCATACAAATACGCGATAGAAGGTTGTTAGTTGTCGTATATTGGTGATTTAACACCAATATTGTTGTCTGCAATCCAAAATCACTGTGCGATCTGGTCGCGGATGGATTGAAGTATTTTTTTCTCCAGCCGTGACACCTGCACCTGAGATATACCCAGCCTGCTGGCGACCTCGGACTGGGTCTGATCCCGATAATACCGGAGGTATACAATCAGCCGTTCCCGTTCACTGAGACCGCCAATCGCTTCGTTAAGCGCCAGTTTGTCAAACCACCGTTCCTGAGACTCGTCGGCAATCTGGTCCATGAGTGTAATCGGATCGCCGTCATTCTCAAACACCGTCTCATGAATGGATGTCGGCGGTTTGTTGGCTTCCTGGGCAAATACCACTTCCTCCGGAGTTACCCCCAGTTCTGCAGCTACTTCCTTAATCGTTGGCAGACGATCGAGGTGTTTGGACAGTTCATCCCTTTTTTTACGGACTTTATTCGCCATTTCCTTGAGTGAACGACTGACCTTAAGCGTACCGTCATCCCGCAGGAAGCGCTGAATTTCTCCGATGATCATTGGTACCGCATAGGTGGAGAATTTCACATCATAACTGAGATCGAATTTATCCACCGATTTGAGCAGCCCGATACAACCAATCTGGAACAGATCTTCCGGCTCATATCCCCTGTTCATAAAACGTTGTACGACGGACCAGACGAGTCTGATGTTGCAGTTCACCAGCGTATCCCGTGCTACATGGTCACCCGACTGACTGAGCGCAATCAGCCGTTTGACCTCGGCATCGTCCAAATAGGTCTGTGAAGACTGTTTCACTTCAGCATCCATAAGAACACCAACCCCTAATTATACAATGCTTTCTTGGATTCAATCCTCTTCTTCATCTTGATGGAGGTGCCTCTGCCGGGCTCACTGCTGACTTCGAATTCATCCATGAAGTTTTCCATAATGGTGAAACCCATGCCCGAGCGCTCAAGTTCGGGTTTGGACGTATACAGCGGCTGTTTGGCCAGTTCAAGATCTTCGATGCCTTCACCACGGTCTTCCACAATGATGGTAATCATGTCATCCCGAATCTCGGCTTGAATGGACACGACACCTTCCGCATTGTTGTTGTAACCGTGGATGATGCTGTTCGTTACGGCTTCCGAAATGACTGTCTTCAGATCGCTAAGCTCGTCCATCGTAGGATCAAGCTGGGAGATGAAGGCAGCAACCGTCACCCGTGCGAACGATTCGTTCTCCGACTTGGCCGCAAATTGCAGATTCATGAAATTTGTCCCCGTTCCTTCATTCATGAGACGACCTCCAGACCCGAGAGAGCAGTTCCCTCATTTTCGTAAATCGGCATAATCTTGAACAAACCCGACATTTCCAGCAAACGATACACTGGCGGATTGACATCACAGACAACCATCTTGCCGCCTTTATTCTTAATGAGCTTGTATCTTCCCAAAATGACACCCAGACCCGAACTGTCCATAAATTGCAGATCTTTCAGGCTGAGTACCAGATGCTCGCATTGTCTGCGCTGGATGGCCTCATCCATCTGCATCCGTACCATGTCAGCTGTATGGTGATCCAGCTCCCCGGATAATCGCACAATCAGAATCCCGCGGTGATGTTCCATTTCCACATGCAAGTTCACGTTTGCTCACTCTCCTCCCTGTCTTGAACAAGGATTTCTACGTTCCCGAAGGCTTTTCCTGCCCCCCGACAAAACTAGAAGAAAACCCCTAATTAACTACAAAATATGTTCAAAGAACGTACGCATGTTGCATATATCGCCGTTTAATCGAACAGGTTGGAGGTCGTGCGTTTGAACAGCTTCCACCAGCCAGCCTTGTTCACATCCTGTGGAGCTTGAATGTCGAATTCTTTAATGACTTCATTGCCCTGGTAGACGACAAGCTTACCTACACTCTGACCTGCCTTGACTGGAGCCTTCACTTCTTTTGCCATCAGCAATTCATGACGGATCTCATCCGATTTCGCACCTTTGCGCATCAGCACACTATAATTTTGTGTTGCGTTCAGCGGCAATTCGATAACCTCACCTTTTTCAATTTTCAGACTGCCCAGCAGGTCCCCTGACTTGTACAGAGCTTTCATGGTGTATTGCCCAAAAGCATAGTCAAACATCGAGGACACTTCACTGTTCCGTGTTTTGGTATTTGGTTCTCCAAGTACAACCGCGATGGTACGCAGCCCGTCCTTCATCGCTGTAGCCGAAAGACAGAACTTGGCTTCGGACGTATATCCTGTCTTCAACCCATCCGCACCGGAGTAGAAACGAACTAACTTGTTTGTATTTACCAGCCAGAATGGCTTCTCGCTATCTTTACGAAGGTAGTCCTGGTATGCACCTGTATATTTCGTAATCCCGGGATGCTTCAGCAGTTCACGGCTCATGACCGCAATGTCATGGGCGGAAGAATAATGATTTTCAACCGGCAAACCGTTACAGTTAGCAAAAAGAGTATCCTTCATTCCGAGTTCCTTCGCCCGCTCATTCATCAATTGTACAAAGGCTTCCTCCGAACCGGCAATTTTCTCAGCCATTGCTACAGAGGCATCATTACCGGAAGCCATAGCAATCCCTTTTAACATATCGTCAACCGTCATCTCTTCCCCAGGTTCCAGAAAAATCTGTGATCCTCCCATGGATGCGGCATATTCACTCGTTCTCACTTTATCCGTTAGCTTCAGCTTGCCAGAGTCGACCGCTTCAATGGTGAGCAGCATGGTCATAATCTTCGTAATGCTCGCCGGAGGCAGCTGATCATGACTGTTTTTTTCAAAAATGACGGTGCCCGTATCCGCATCCATCAAAATGGCGGAGCGTGCCGACGGGGCCAAGTCTGTTCCTCCCGCTGCTTTGGGAGTTTCTTCAGCCAGCGCGGTTGATGCCATCAGGGGCAGCAGAATACAAAGGGTCATGAACGATGCCATTATTCGTTTCTTCACTAGGGTTACCTCCTCAAATGACTTGCTTACTGCATGTTCCATGCATGTACTGCTAATCATTGTCGGCCCGATTAAAGTAAATTATTCCATGTAAAGAATGATTTCCCGAACTTTTTATGTAATCGGTGTGAAATACAAAAAACGAGCCTGTATTCACTGATCAGTGAGCGGCCCGTTAAGGAAAATAAAAAAAAGGCAACCTGTCCCAATGAATCACATTAGGATAGATCGCCTTTTATTCATGATCCGTTACATTTGTGGAATAACAGCCAACACAAGGGCAAGGAACGATTCACGCACACGCTCTGTCGTCTCCATAACCTCATCATGCGACAACGGCTGGTCCAGTATGCCGGCAGCCATGTTGCTGATACAAGAGATACCGAGCACTTCCAGGCCCGCGTGGCGTGCCACGATGACTTCAGAAACCGTAGACATGCCAACAGCATCCGCACCCAGCGTACGCAGCATCACGATCTCAGCTGGTGTCTCGTAGTTCGGACCGAGCATACCTGCGTATACGCCTTCACGTACATCAAAACCTTGTGAAGCGGCCGTGTCCTTCGCGAGCGCGCGCAAACGGCGACTGTAGGCTTCGGACAGATCCGGGAAGCGCACACCAAGCGCGGAGTCATTCGGTCCGATTAACGGATTCTTGCCTGTGAGATTCAGATGATCCGAGATCAGCATCAGGTTACCCGCTTCATATGAGGTATTCACACCACCTGCTGCGTTCGTTACGAGCAGGGAAGTCACACCCAATTCTTTCATAACACGTACCGGGAAGGCAGTCAGTTCCGGACCATATCCTTCGTACATGTGAAAACGACCTTTCATCATAACGACCGGACGGCCTTTGATCGTTCCCACCAGTAATTCGCCTTCATGTCCCTCTACTGTGGACACTGGAAAATGCGGAATATCCTGATAAGCGATGCTAACGCCATCTTCAATCAGTTCTGCCAGAATGCCAAGTCCTGAACCTAAAATCAAACCGACTTCCGGTTTAATGGAACTTTTGCTTTGGATGTAAGATGCCGCTTCCAAAATCATCTGTTGGTTTAATGCTGTCATAAGATGTTCCCCCTTGAGTTGAAACGATCCGTCTGTATCCGCAAATGACATCAATTGAAACTGCATGCTTAAATGATGTATTTGCTTATGTATAACGGCGTTTAAATGTGTTCAATTTATTTTATCCGAAATCGGATTATTGTTCCGCTTTTTTTTGCAGATTTGTATCCAAGTAAAGACTATTTTGCCCGCGGATGATGAGATTCATAAATCTCTTTCATCGTTTTGCGACCGTGATGTCCATACTGTTGCCCAGGCTGCTCCACATGACCGAGCATGTCCTGCACTGCACGCGTATCTGCTCCACTGGCAATCAGGTGAGCGGCAAAGGAATGACGAAGCGTATGTGGCGTAATTTCGCCTGAGATTCCTGCATCCACCGCTGCTTTTTTGAGCAGCTTCCAGAAGCCCTGCCGTGTTAATCTTCTGCCGGATACGTTGACAAAGAGAGCCTGCTCGTCCGTCTCATTTTTGATTAACAGGTTGCGGTACTCGTTCACATAAACACTCGCCCACTGTGCTGCAGGCGCACCTATTGGCAAAATTCGTTCTTTACCAGCACCTCCACAGCGGATAAAGCGCATGCCTGGCTGTACATCCCGTACATCCAGTGCAATCAGTTCAGATACACGAATGCCTGTCGCATATAATAGCTCCAGCATGGCCCGATCACGCACCCCTTGCGGTGAACGGGTATCGGGGGACGCGAGCAGTAATTCAATTTCTTGGATGGTTAACACCTGTGGTGGTGTCTTGTCTGCTTTTGGAGCCTCCACATCAAACGTGGGGTCCTGTAATATCTCACCACGCCGCATCAAAAAGTGAAAATAGGAGCGCAGGGATACGACGCTGCGAGCAATGGTTGCATTCGCACGTCCTGCCTGTTTCAGCTGACCTATAAACAGAATAACATGCGTCCGGCGCACCTGCTCCGCTTCCCGGATACCGTATTCTTTATCCGCAAATTCGATGAACTTGTCCACGTCCCGAAGATACGATTCCAGCGTGCTGCTCGACATCCCTTTATCCTCTTCCAAGTATAAGGCATAGGCGTGTATCGTCTGCTTCATGTACAACGCTCCTCATCTGACAGGACTGCCACACGGGCAACCTGCTTCCGTATTTGCATCCCTGGCTGTCCAGCTACTCTCCGTACCAATAGAATAAGCGGAGACGCTCTGCCATCGTAGGACGTCCTTCCCCGTTGCTTGGCCAAACCATTTCCTGAAATACTTTAACCGCATTTCCTGTTGGCATCTGATATTGGTCCACAGGTGAGATCCATCCGTTGAACAAATCCAGGACATGATAGAACAGATAAACTAATGCAGCAAAAAATACGATAAATCGAATAAAACGGAGCCCTCTCCGCAGCGATATAATCATGGGTTGTACCCCTTTCTGGTTCGAATCCGACTCGTCTAGAATCAGGGTATGTTAACGAACACAGGAATATGACATTCAGGGTAAACCTCACATCACACGCTGGACCAAAAAAGCTCTCCCGTAAAAACCGCCGGTGAGAGCTTGAAGATATGCTATGTTATTCTTCATCTTTGGGCTTCTGGTCATTTTTAGCTTTGCAACGGTAACAAATCCCATGAAAATCCAGTCGGTGATCTACTACCGAAAAGTTAAATTCCCGCTCCAGTCGCTCTTCAAGCGGTCCAAGCCAGTCTTCACGTATTTCATCCATACTTCCGCATTGAACGCAGATTAAGTGATGATGGTGATGCTTGGATGTATCTCCGCGTAGATCATAACGCGCTACACCGTCGCCGAAGTTGATTTTCTCTACAACATGCAGCTCACTCAGCAGTTCGAGGGTACGGTACACGGTTGCCAGACCGATTTCGGGAGCCTTTTCTTTCACGAGCATGAATACGTCTTCTGCGCTCAGATGATCTTCTTCATTCTCAAGAAGTACTCTTACGGTGGCTTCCCGCTGGGGCGTTAATTTATATCCTTGGGACTGTAGTTGCTGCTTAATTTTATCGATCCGTGCTTCCATTTTCTCCCTCCCCCTAGGAAATCACTGCACACTGCAACTTAACCCACTTCTTTCATTATAGGGGGAGTACATAATTAAAGTCAACATTTTACACTATCACGCGCAAAGCTAGGCCGGTAGTAGCATCGGTGTGACCCAGCGCATCATCGCAGGTGTAACCCATGTTTCAAATGACGCAACCCCTAACAGCAGCGCTGCCATAACGAGAGTTAACACCATATATGAAGCAAAAGGCTTCTGACGGCCTGGCGTCCGCTGCATCAGAACACGGTTCCGAATAATGTATAAGGAAAAGGTCATGGCTGACACACTGCAAATTAGCAGTACCGGAATCACGAATAAATTATGAGGCGCAACGGAAACCAGGGCAAACAACAGCCCTTTCCATGAATACTGACCGACAAGGTAACCCACTGTAAAACCAATGAGTACTCCTTTCAGAAAATCCAGAACCAATATGCCCGGCAGGCCGATGACCGATAAGCCCAGAATGAAGATCAGACCTACCCATTTTAGATGAAGCATGGCAATGTCCCAATAGGTTCCGGTTTCAACGACCTGTCCGCTGTGCTGTACCGTCATGAAAAAATTGCCCAGATATCCTTCAAGATCCTGGCGTTGTTCAAGGGACAGGGCATTGACCATCAGGGCGCCAAAAATGACACCCACCAGAAACAAGACAGCCACGAATACATATAAAGAGGTTTGGCCTTTGAATGTGAAGTAGGCAGAACGCATACAGGTACGGGTCCCCTTTCCGGTTATCATGCTGCAAGGATGTCGAGTGAAATCCTTATAGTCATTCTTATGAACCGGAATGCACACGTATGACTTCTTGTCCAGATTCAGATTCCTTCTCCATGACAAAATGCCGATCCCACACCCAATTACGCTAACTCACGTTGTAGTTTACTGCAAACTTCTCTTCTCTACTCTGTTCTTTCCTTGTTAGAGACCTTTCCGTAAGTGCCCCCACCTCCGGATGACAATTCCAGTTGACCATTCCGTGCCGCAACAATAAGGCCTGCCAGAACGGGTCCAACGACCTCTGTAAGTTCATCCTCACTTGTACGATGTAATACGTTCATTTCCGTACCAAAGCGGTCCAGCAGCTGGCGCAGTTTGGCTTTTCCCAAACCTGGAATGAATTCCAACGGTACCTGATAATGATACGCAGGTCGGTTTACTGTGACATGCGGTCTATCCCGATCAGCGATTGCCAATATGCGATCAAGTACACCCTGCACCAGCTTCACACTGCCACAGTGTGGACAGCGTTCTGCCGACATCGAATGTTCATCCATAATGCTCCCACAGGCTGCACAATAGGTACGATGGTATTTGCCAAGTCTCGGATCCAAACCGTAGTTGGCTGTAATGCTTCTGCCTTCCTGTCCTTTGAGTGCCATGTTGAATTCGTCAAAGGAAGGCTTCGCAAGTTGCAACTCGTTGTACTCTCGTCCAATCTTGCCCAGAGAATGAGCATCCGAGTTGGTTAGAAAAGGAACTTGATCCAGTTCCCGAATGTAACTGGCCATGGAAGAATCGGAGCTGAGTCCAAGCTCGACGGCATCAATCAGGCTTGGGTCCAGCACATCAGCCATACGAGGGGCTGTGCTGCCATATATGCCTTTATGCGGGGTAAAAGCATGTGCTGGCACGACAAGACCACCACGCGCCTTAATCTCGGCCTGCATCTCAAGCGCGGGCACATACACCCGCTGAGAGCTCAGGTTCACATTTTTCATATAACGTTTCATCCAGTCCGTGAAAGACTTCATCGTTTTCAGATCACGGAAGTAGGCCAGCATATGGAACTCCCGCATCCCTGGTTCACGCAGTTCCAGTTCCGTACCCAGCAGGATGGTTGTGTCCTGATACGCAATGCCCCCTCCCTCAAGCTCGGACATCGTGCCGTTCTCCAGCAGCTGTTCGATGTCCATCTGCACAACCGGAGAGTGGCTATCAATGACGCCGAGTAGGTGAATTCCTTTGCGATCCGAGGCTTCTCTAGCAATGTTCTCAAATGTCAGATCGCGGCTGCCACTGATTTTAACAGCTTCACCGCGCGAAGTTCGCCCAATGTGAATATGGAGGTCTGCATAACAAGGCTCCCATTCTGCAGACACTTCCTGTTGCTCACTCATCGTTAAAACCGTCCTGTCGTTCTGTAAAGATCCCATGCATACACAGCCATCATCGTTTTGGCATCACTGATCCGATTCTGATCCATTAACTGATAAGCCTCTTCAATCGTAATCTCGGACACTTCAAGGAATTCATCTTCGTCCAAAGCCATGTCTCCTGCTTCCAGCTCCTCGGCGATGTACAAATGGATGATCTCATCCGCGAAACCTGGCGACGTATAAAATGAACGCAGATGCCGCAGTGATTTGGCTACATAACCAGTCTCTTCGCGCAATTCACGTGCTGCTGCCACTTCAGGCTTTTCTCCAGGGTCCAGCTTGCCTGCCGGAATTTCCACTTCGGTACGCCCCATGGCCTGACGATATTGATCGACCACCAGCATACGATCGCCATTCAGGGCGAGGACAGCAACGGCTCCAGGGTGACGGATAATCTCACGAGTAGCGGTTTGACCGTTAGGCAGCTTGACCGTGTCGACTTGAAGGGAAATGACTTTACCTTCGAAGATAGGCTTTGTAGATATCGTCTCTTCATCAAGTTTTGGATTGGCAGGATGCTTATGATTGTTTGGGTTCATCTGTTCTTCAACTCCACTTCTTCGAATGTTGGTTTTCTTTATACGTATAAACCTTTGTTTTTTGGCATATGGTGAGCTTATAGCGATTTCAAGCAAATATAGCAAATCAGGGGGACAACTAATGAACAGTTATTTAACACCGCAATCCGTACACGTGGTCGGACAAGCCAGACAAGTCCAGCTCATACTCAAACAATGGGTTCGTGAGTGGGGCCCCGAAACCAAATTAAGCGATATGCTCGCTGGACGCAAATGATTCTGTTCAGGGTCTGTCGTACTCATGAAATATAACATGGTTTTGCCAAAAAGTCCGAACTCGGTCTAGACCGGATTCGGACTTTTCAGTTGAGAAAGGGTAGTTTCAACCCAGTCTCCTTGGATTACTTTTTACTTGCAGCCGTCTCCTGAATAATAGCCACAACCACTTGGGCCAGCTTTACAATATCCTCGGCGCGGATGCGCTCTTTCGTCGTATGAATGTCTTCATAGCCTACAGCCAGGTTGACCGTAGGTATGTTGAACCCATTGAAGATGTTGGCATCACTGCCACCGCCGGATGCAAATGTGCTAGTCTCCAGCCCCAGGCTTCGAATAGCACGCTGTGCAAGCTGAACAACCTCGTGTTCATCATGGAAGCCAAATGCAGGATACAGAATCTCACTGCGGAATTCAGCCGTTGCACCATATTTGCGGCATGTCGTTTCCAGTGCTTCACGCATCTGAGCTACTTGCAGTTCTACCTTTTCCTGCACAATGCTGCGAGCTTCAGCTTCTATCTGCACAAAATCACAGACGACGTTCAGTGCTGATCCCCCCTGGAATTTGCCAATGTTCGCCGTAGTCTCATCATCAATTCGTCCCAGTTTCATCGCTGCAATCGCTTTGGCAGCCACCTGAATGGCACTAATACCGTCTTCCGGATTCACACCCGCATGTGCGGATTTCCCATAGATCTTCATCTGAATTTCCGCTCTGGCTGGAGCAGCCACACAGATTGTACCCACAGCCCCGTTGGAATCCAGAGCATAACCGAACTCGGCTTCAATATCCTTCGGATTCATTGCACGTGCACCAATCAGACCCGACTCTTCACCAACGGTAATCACGAATTGAATTTTCCCATGAGGGATGTTGTTCTCTTGAATAGCTCGAATCGCTTCAAACAAAGCAGCAATCCCTGCCTTGTCATCTGCACCCAGAATTGTCGTGCCATCACTGCGAATCCAGCCGTCTTCACCGAGCTCAGGTTTAATTCCCTGTCCAGGTGTTACAGTATCCATATGACATGTGAAAAAGATTGGAGTTGCTTCTTCCGCACCCTCGGCTTCCCAGGTAATCACGAGATTACCTGCGCCATGTCCGGTTTTCTCCATCGTGTCGTCCTCATATACGCTGAGGCCCAGCTGGGTAAACTGTTCTTTTAACACTTTTGATATATTCTGTTCATGTGTTGTTTCACTGTCAATTTGCACCAGTTCCATAAACTGATCAATAACACGCTGCTGTTTTATCATAGGACTTTCCTACCTTTCGTCGATACGGTACAATACAATTACTAGGGTCTGTTTATTCATTTGTTGAAAGGAGTTCTCTCATCATGCAAAAAAAGAAATGGTTTCGCATCATTATCTATCTCATGCTGCTCGCCATGATTGGGTCCACCCTTTTCATTGCGCTCGAACCTTTATTGTTTGGATAGAATCCTGAAGCCTTTTGCTGTCTGATTTACAGACGGGGAAGGGCTTCTTTTTCTGTAATCCAGGTAATCTCATACGGGAAAATTCGGCTAAAGTATGGAACGATCTCCTGCGCAACCTGTTCCACAGTGTAGGTCTTGCCTGTAATATCCTCGAGCGAGGTCACGCCATACTGCTCAATCCCGCAAGGAACAATCCCCTGGAAACCTGCGTGCTGAATGCCGGAAGTGATATTAAAAGCAAATCCGTGACTCGTCACGAATCCTCGCCGGTGTTTACAGCGATTGAACTTGACGCCGATGGCGGCAATTTTCAAATCTCCGATCCATACACCTGTGTAAGCCTCTTTTCGTCCCGCTTCAATGCCCTGATCAGCCAGATAATCAATAATCATTTGCTCCAGACAACGTAAATAGCCATGTAAATCCAAGGCTTCATCTCGCCCAAGAACAAGTAACGGGTAACCTACCAATTGGCCAGGGCCATGATAAGTAATATCACCGCCGCGGTCAATTTGAAACAAGGAGATACCCTGCTCTCGCAGTTCATCTTCACTGAGAAGCAGGTGCTCCGGGTGATTCTGTGAACCGATCGTATACGTCGGTGGATGTTGGAGCAACAGCATCTGTTCCGCTCCTTCTCCCTCATCCAGTTGCTGCACAATCGCTTTCTGGCGGTTCCAAGCCTCTTCATAATCAAGCATCGGTATGTATACAACATCCAGCGGCTTGCTCATGATTTCCCCACACCCTTCTGTTTCAATGTTCATTGTATGATGATGAGTATTCATTGAAGAAAACGGGAAAAGTGCACGGCCATTGGCACATACACTTTCCCATTATCCATCTATTCAGCGATTGGCATCATTAGTAATTCATTGAAATGATGCACTTGCTCTAACTTAATACACTTTCGTTTCCATGGTGTATCCTTCAAGATTCTCTTTTACACGCTGCAGGAAACGTCCGCTGATGACTCCATCCAAAATACGATGATCCAGGGAAAGACAAAGGTTCGCCATGGAACGGACAGCAATCATGTCATTGATGACCACGGGTTTCTTGACGATGGACTCAAATGTAAGAATCGCCGCCTGCGGGTAGTTAATAATAGGTTGCGACAGAATCGAACCAAATGATCCGGTATTATTGACCGTGAACGTACCGCCCTGCATATGGTCCAGCTTCAAAGTACCTTCACGTGTTTTACGTGCCAGTTCATCAATTTCGCGAGCCAGCCCAGCGATATTGCGCTGATCCGCGTGTTTGATTACCGGTGTCAGTACAGAGTCTTCTGTACCCACTGCCATGGACAGGTTGATATCCCGTTTGACAATAATTTTGTCGACAGCCCAAACGGAGTTCATGATTGGATAGTCTTTAATGGCGTTGACGACACCCTTCATCATGAAGGACAGATACGTCAGGTTAATGCCTTCCTTACGCTTGAACTCATCCTTGAGTTTGTTGCGCAGCATCACCAGATTGGTCACGTCCACTTCAATCATCGTCCACGCGTGCGGGATTTCCGATACGCTTTGACGCATATTACGAGCAATCGCATTACGAACAGGCGTAACGTCGATGAAGTATTCGGATCTTCCCTGTCCGCCACCCTCTACTTCGATTTGCGGGATTTTTGGACTTTCGGTCAGATGTATGCCGGAATGTCTCACAGGAACACCTGCGTCGGCTGCAGGAACGGTTTCTCCCGCAGATGCACCCAAGTCTGCATTCCCGCGATTCAATCCGCTGAAAGGAGAACCTGAAGGCGCACCCGAAGAGGCATGCTGCCCTGCGACAGCAGAAGACTGTACAGATGCTGTACCTGCGTTTCCACCCTGTGAGATGACTGCCAGTACATCCTTGCGTGTAATCCGGCCACCTGCTCCAGTGCCCTGAATGCTCTGCAAGTTCAGACCATGTTCGGCTGCCAGTGATTGGACCGCAGGGGAATATCGGTTACGCATCGGCTGGTTGGGATCATGACCTGCCGTGCTCGCTGCACTAGCAGCAGGTACGTAATTCGCACTTTGTTGCACATGAACATGATCACCATTCTGTAGCTGCGAAACTTGTGCGACTTGCTCTGCTACTTCCTCACCGGAAGCAGCTACCTGCATACGGCAGATAGCTTCTCCAACAGCAATGGTCGTACCTTCTTCGACCAACAGGTCACCCATAATTCCATCAACGGTTGATGGAATCTCTGCGTTAACTTTATCCGTAATGACTTCACAGATTGGCTCGTATTGTTCAACCCGGTCACCCGGGTTTTTCAACCATTTGGCAATAGTAGCCGAGACCAGCGATTCCGCCAGCTGCGGCATAATGACCTCGATCCATTTCATACTCATTGGTTATATCACTCCAAACTTTGCTTTTAAACTATCTCACTACACGAATTAATACTCAGCGAGGGTACGCATCGCTTCCTTGGCTTTGTCCTTGCTCAGCATATAAAATTTCTCCAATGTTGGGCTAATCGGCATTGCTGGTACATCCGGTCCGCAGAGACGCTGAATCGGCGCATCCAGTTCGAACAGGCATTCTTCACTAATGATAGCTGCCACTTCAGCTCCTACACCACCGGTTTTATTGTCTTCATGCACGATCAGCACTTTGCCTGTCAGACGAGCGGATGCAATGATGGCTTCGCGATCAAGTGGCTGTAATGTGCGCAGATCCAGAACATGAGCAGTAATGCCTTCTTCACGCTCCAGCTCCTCGGCAGCCTGCATGACGAAATGAAGTGGCTGGCTGTAACCGATAACTGTAATATCTGCTCCTTCACGAAGCACGTTGGCTTTACCAATTGGAACGATGTAATCATCCTCAGGCACATCTTCCTTGATCAGCTTGTAGCATTTTTTGTTCTCAAAAAAGAGAACCGGATCCGGGTCTCGAATGGCTGCTTTGAGCAGTCCCTTCGCATCGTATGCCGAGTATGGAGCTATAATTTTCAGACCTGGTGTACCAAAGAAGATCGATTCCGGACATTGGGAGTGATACAACCCACCGAAAATACCGCCGCCAATCGGCGCACGAATAACGATCGGACAACTCCAGTCATTGTTGGAACGGTAGCGAATTTTGGCCGCTTCACTAATAATCTGATTCGTTGCAGGCAGCATGAAATCCGAATATTGCATCTCGGCAATAGGTTTCATGCCATACATCGCAGCGCCAATGGCTACACCTGCAATGGCTGATTCGGACAAAGGTGTGTCCATGACACGCATTTCGCCGAACTGATCCTGCAACCCTTTGGTTGTAGTGAACACGCCGCCTTTGAGACCCACATCTTCACCGAGGATAAAGACATTTTCATCTCGCTCCATTTCTTCTTTCATCGCGAGACGGATTGCATCAATATATTCCATAACCGCCATGATTACCGTCCCCCTTCTTCGCTGTCCGCATAAACGTGCGTCAGAGTATCCTCAGGTTTCGGATATGGCGCGTTGTCTGCATATTCAGTCGCTTCTTTCATTTCCAGCGCAAGCTGGGAAGCCAGATCCGCATCCCGGGCTTCGTCCCAGATGCCGCAGTCGATCAAATAGTTCTTCATGCGGGGGACGCCATCTTTCTTCCAGTTCTCTTCAACTTCTTCTTTGGTCCGGTAAGCCAGATCATTGTCAGAAGTAGAGTGAGGCGACAAACGATACATCATCGCTTCAATAAGTGTCGGACCTTCACCTGCTATGGCACGGCGACGTGCTTCCTTCACCGCTGCGTAAACTTCAAGCGCATCGTTACCGTCTACACGAAGTCCAGGGAATCCATACCCGAGCGCCCGATCCGATATTTTGCCACTTAGCTGCTTGTGAATCGGTACCGAAAGCGCGTACTGGTTGTTCTCACACATAATAATGACAGGCAACTTGTGCACACCTGCAAAATTGGCGCCCTCGTGGAAATCACCTTGGTTGTTCGATCCTTCACCAAACGTAACAAAAGAAACGAATTCTTCTTTCTTCATTTTGGCAGCGAGTGCAAATCCGACAGCGTGCGGAACCTGTGTTGTAACTGGGCTGGAGCCCGTAACAATCCGCAGCTTTTTGTGACCGAAGTGACCCGGCATTTGCCGTCCGCCACTATTCGGATCTTCTGCCTTCGCAAATGCAGACAGCATCAGCTCACGTGGGGTCATGCCGACCGCCAATACAAAGCCATAATCGCGGTAATACGGTAAATAATAATCGTGATCCCGGTCCAGACCGAAGGCAGCGCCTACTTGCGCAGCTTCCTGTCCTATGCCGGATACGTGAAAGTTAATTTTGCCGGCCCGCTGCAAGAGCAAGCAAAGCTCGTCAAACTTGCGTGCGAGCAGCATGTATTTGTACATATCCAATACTTCACCATCGCTAAGTCCCAGCTGTTCATGCCGATGGACCGCGTCTGCAGTACCTTGTGAACTCATATGAGGTACCTCCTTTTAATCAGAGCCTGTGCCCGTCTTACTACCCGATCTTACAACCTGGTACTAAGACTTGGCTTAACCTTATTATAATCCCATTTGCCCAAAAAAGGAAAGGACCTTTCTCATAAGCCTGTCCAGCTTACATTCCAATCGATTTTCCGTCGACTGCCAACATAGCTTCACCCATGATTTCCGATAATGAAGGGTGAGGATGGATCGTCTGTCCCACTTCCCAAGGTGTGGCATCCAGCATCTGAGCCAAAGAGGCCTCAGCGATCAGTTCCGTCACATGGGTACCGATCATATGTACACCCAATATATCATTCGTCTTGGCATCGGCGATTACCTTCACGAATCCATCACGGCTTCCATGAACCAATGATTTTCCAATCGCCTGGAACGGGAACTTGCCTGTTTTGACTTCATAACCACGCTCTTTGGCCTCACGCTCCGTGAATCCGATACTCGCTGCTTCCGGACGAGTATAGACACAACGCGGGATTCGATGTGATTCGACGGCATGTACCGTTTCACCCGCCAGATGATTCACAGCCAGAATGCCTTCATGACTGGCTGCATGCGCCAGCTGTAACCCACCGATGACATCGCCGATGGCATAAATATGTCCCTCACCCGTTTGCAAAGTTTGATTCACAGCGATAAATCCGCGTTCGAGTTTGATATCCGTATTTTCGAGTCCGATATTCTCGACATTAGCCTGACGACCAACCGACACCAGCATCTTGTCCGCTTTCAGGGTCTCTTGCTTCTCGTCCCCCAGCTTGACATCAATCTGAATGCCGTCTTTCTGTATGCTATATGTCTCTGTCAGAACGCTAGCGCCTGTCAGGAAGCGAACACCGCGTTTGCCAAGCAATCTCTGCATTTCTTTCGCTACATCTTCATCCTCTGCTGGCAATACATGAGCGGCGGCTTCAACAACTGTAATGTCGACGCCAAAATCATTCAGCATGGAGGCCCATTCAAGCCCAATCACGCCACCACCAACAATGATCAGGGATGCCGGTAATTCGTCCATTCGCAACGCCTCATCACTGCTCATGATGTACCGACCGTCTGGCTCAAGACCTGGCAACACCCGTGGCCGAGACCCGGTAGCAATAATGAGGTTGGTTGGCACAACCGTATCCATCTCGCCATCTTCGAATTCAACAGCCACTGCTCCGCTCTGAGGAGAGAAAATGGAAGGTCCGATCACGCGCCCATTGGCGTGCATAACCTGAATTTTATTTTTTTTCATTAAATACTGCACACCTTGATGAAGCTGCTCAACAATCGCATCCTTGCGCGCCTGCACCTTCGGAAATACAAGTGTGGCTCCAGCTGTTTCGATCCCATACATTTCGCTCTCTTGAATCTCCGCGTATACTTCCGCACTACGCAGCAATGCCTTACTCGGAATACATCCACGATGCAGACAGGTGCCCCCCAGCTTATCCTTCTCGATAATAACAACCTGTTTTCCTAACTGTGCAGCACGGATGGCAGCAACGTACCCTCCGGTTCCTCCACCAAGAATGGCGACATCACATGTAATTGGCATCTCTTATGTTCTCCTCTATCCATATAATTTCAATATATTTGCAAGATGATGATTGGAATGATTCTCTTTTTCATAGACGTTATCTATATTCCATTGTACTCCCCTTGAGCATTCAACTCAAAATTTGACCCTGAAACGCATGGACAGCTTCTGGAAACCAAGCTATGATGGAATCAGGTATGACCTGTAAGCGCAACCTTTATTTAACTCAACCTCAGGCAGAAGGAGTTTAATGGTGATGAATACTAGACTAATCTTTGCACGATTTGTGGCGATTCTTGTTCTGGTCATTCCCGGGTTAATGGCAATGAAGGGATTTCTGATGATGAAAGATGCCCTTTTCCTGTACTATGCCGAGCATGGGAACGAGCAGATCTCACCAGGTTTTCAATGGCTCTCCTTTGGCGGAGGACTTGTCCTGTTCGCCGCAGGCATGAGTTTTCTGGGAGGCTGGATTCTGTTCCGTGACCGCAAGCGAAATTATGTAGGACCCCGTTTCCGTTCAAAAAGCGCACCCTCAGCCGACAAAGCAGAGACGCCCGGTACGACTTCCTGAGTCCGGGCTTTTTGTCATTTTTTCTGGCTCCGCTTTTTTTCATCATCCAGACATTGTAACTGCCTTTATATACCTCGCACGATCAGGTATAATGCTTATTTATTCAAACACATATTTTGCATAAATTCAGAGTTACTATCTTGAACATGCACAATGCCCACTCTTATATAGACAGGATGGATCAACATGGTATCGTTTATCATTACGCTAAAAAGATTGCTCAAGGGCATTTTCCATGCCTTCAAGGACCAGAAGTTCCTGGCTTTGTTTGTATTAACTGCGGCGACACTTCTCTCGGGCACGTTATTTTATACCCGCGTTGAAGGGCTGCACTGGATTGATGCCCTGTATTTCTGTGCAGTAACTCTAACCACGGTGGGACACCCGGATTTTGTACCATCGACCGGATTCGGCAAGGCATTTACGGTCATCTATATGTTTGCAGGCATCGGCCTCACCTTCGCCATGATTGCCAGAATTACAGCAGGTATTCTATTTCCCCGCAAATTGCAGACAGAAGAGAACCCGGATTAGTCTCCGGGTTATTCGTATAATGCATCCCGCAGCTTGGTAGACATGCGTGACTCTTTGGAAGAGGACTTCAGAATCGTTCTGCGTAAGGTCAGATTACTGGCTTGCAGCCGCTCCGCTTCAGCGAACAAATCTGCAAACAACTCTTGCGCAGCTTCGTCAAGGACTGACTGCCCTTTCAAATGTTCATATCGCTCCTGTAATTCGGATAATGCTTCACTCATCGATAACACCTCTTTTCAATCGCTACTGGTTCATGCACTGCACTGCCGTAACCAACAGCTTAACAATCCATATAGTAACACAAAGCTGCTCAGATTAGTTCTGGCTCTTACTAAAGATTTTGTGGTACTCTGTAAAGGTCGCTTTTTTTGTTGAATCCCGTATGTGAGAGGAGTAGCAGAACTGTGCAAACAGGACGAATTACCGTAATTACAGGACCTATGTTTAGTGAAAAATCCGGTGAACTCATTCGCCGTTGTCAGAAATTAATTCAATTTGGCCGTAAAAAGGTCGTTGCCTACAAACCCGCCGAAGATGATCGGTTTGCCCAAGACGAGATCGTTAGCCGTATCGGCTATCGTCTGCCTGCCCATTCCATTCCCCGGCAATTGACCCCGGAATCCGTAGAGATGATCCTGACTCAGACCAAAGATGCTGATGTTGTTGCATTTGATGAAGTACAATTTTTCAGCAGCGCCATCATGGAACTGGTCTCCGAGCTTGCCTACTGTGGCAAACATGTCATCGTGGATGGACTGAATATGGATTACCGTGGCAAGGAATTTGGATATGTGGGCGGTTTGCTCGCCATGGCGGATGACATTGAGAAGCTTTCGGCATTCTGTGCCGTATGCGGAAGCCCGGATGCAGCTTTCACCCAACGTATCGTTAATGGAGAGCCTGTCACGCTTGGCCCGGTCGTCATGATCGGCGATTCAGAAGCTTACGAGCCGCGCTGTCGTTGCTGCTTCATTCCTCCTCACAAAGTTGAATGCTGAGTTGATTCAGCTTTTCAAATAATCAATCTATAGGTTCTGATCGGCGGTATCTGCTGCTACAGTTTTCCTGAGATTTCAAAAAAGCCCCTGAGGGCTTTTTTATTATAGCTCCTTTTTTACCAGTATACCCTTAATATACCTCTCCTTATCTAGTCGTTAACTCTGTCTTTGTATACAAAAAAGCACCGCCTCACAGCGATGCTTCCCATTCGTCATCTCCCGCTAGTCCCGAGAAACAAAATATTTGTTGGTCATGTAGTAAGCGTCGCCACGCGACGTTTCTACCATTCCTTTTTTGGCATCCAAAAATACGATCTCTTTGCACTTGGTGCAGTACCATTTGGTGCGCTTATATGGAGATTCCGTAACATATGCCGTGCCACATTTGCAATCAATCTTCATTAATAACTCGGTTGATTTATATGCGCTGGACAAGCGTTCCATGTTATCCTGCTGTTGTGTAGGCATAATCGTCTGCTGATAATCCGATAAATGATTCTGAACTTTAAAATCTGCTACCAATCCTGCATTCAATCCAAAAAACTCCTTGCCGATTTCGGTCACGAAGCGCTTCTCATTTCTGTAGCAATCCAGCCACTCAATAATCTGCTTATTTGACAGTGGAACCGTACCCTTGATACCGCTGTTTAAGGTGTAGGTCATGATGTATAAAGTATCGTCTTGTCTACCTGAGTACATTAGAATCCTCCTTCGAATACATTTGCTAATGTACTACAAAAACGCTCATAAATCAAAGCAATGTTATTTCCTGAGCGTATCTCTTCCTTATTAAATGGGTAACATTCCTCGATGTTCCGCCACTGATTTACAAGAACTGCATACACCTGCAACATTTCCCTGGGAAGTCGCATAATGCACGATGTACTTCACTTTTTTACTACAGATGGAACAGTAGTGCCTCCTTTCCTTCCTGGGAGTGTAATCGGATAGGTTTACTACGTTTGAGTTTGAGTTGAATCTGCGCACAAAGTTCAGCCATTTCATCTCTTTCTCTCTCTTCCTGGTTTGCCTTCTAAGGGGTCAATTGCTTATGCTTGGGCAAAAATTGATCCTGCATTGGTTATGTATACGATTCCAAGTTGTGCATGCCTATCTCATAATCTATTCGACGTTTTGAGCCTTTTTCCTGTTTTTGATCTCTACGCATACAAAAAAAACCGACAGAACCTGCCTCTACCTCTTGTAAAAGAAAGGAAGTTACGTCGGTTAACTTGCCTTATTTATAAAACGTTCCAAGAACCTCCAGCGCGGGTGAGCGCTCAATTCGAAACGGATAGATATATCCCAAATTCAGCTTGGCAAACTTGCGACTCCACAGGTCAAGTCCAGATGTAAACTGGTACGCCTGATAGACAAATTTGGAACAATAATTGCGTTCAATACTATGCAGATTCGTCTGCAGACGGTAGTATTTCACTTGTTTGTAATGTTCCTGTACCCACTCCGCAGCCTTTAACCCCGCCTGATTCAATCTGGAGCGAAATACAATAAAACGATCCCCTTCATAGAAGCGGGTAATGTACCAATCCATCGAATCGGCAAATACAGGTCCATAAGGGTGAACGTGATACACTTTACCATCGAGTCCAATTATCCCCATATGCCCGGCGTAATAGGTCGATTCCGAACTTGGCGTATACACAATATCCCCTGGCTGCAGCTTCAGCTGTCCCAAAGCGGTAATTGGTAAATCCTGATGCAGCCTTCTGGCCGCTGAACGTGTGCGCCGTCCTTCCACCAACAGTCGGTGCATTTTCCCAGCAACAGCGAGATAGATTTCAGACCATTTGATTCGTTTTTTCTCAGGGTCTTTGAACCACCGATGAATGAATGTGGATATACGTTGAAATTCTTTTTTCATATTCTGCACTCCACTCTAATCTGTTTGACATTTCTTGATGTTTTTCTCTCTTCTATGGCTCATTATAGACAGTTGATGATGCATGTTCAATTCTGGTGCTTGTTCTATGTTGTGCAATTAGGGGAGGTTCATACCGAAACCAATGCTAAAAAAAGTAGCTCTGGCATTAGCCCGAACTACTTCGTTTGATTTAAAATATTGGAGTTGAACTTAATATGAAGAGATTCTATTCTTCTACAACACCAAGTGCTTTATTTTTCTCCTTAAAACGGCTGTTATGAGAAGACACATAGGCAACTTTATCCGCCTCAGGGTCCATATACAGTTTGGCGCTGTTTACCGCAAGCGCTGCATCCGTAAATGTGCCAGCTATCAGATACAGTTTACTTCCGTAATCAACAAAATCTCCTGCGGCGAAGACGCCTGGAATATTCGTTTGCAGCTTCTCTGTTGTGCTGACATGCCATTCACCAAGATCAAGTCCCCAATCCCGGATCGGGCCAAAGTCACTCTTCATGCCATGGTTGACGATAATCGCATCCACTTCAAGAACTTCACTCTCACCCGTCTCAACATGGGATATTGTCACCTGTTCGATGATCTCCCCACTATGACTATGCAGGGTATCAACGGCGTATGGTGTACGAATATCCACTGAGGATTCTCTCATCCGCAGTACATTGCGCTCCAATCCGCCAAACCGGTCACGACGATGCACAACCGTCACTTGTTCTGCAAGTGCTTCTAGCTCATTGGCCCAATCCACAGCGGAGTCACCTCCACCAGAAATCAGTACCCGTTTGCCACGGAAAGGTTCCAGCTCCTGTACTGTATAGTGAAGATTGGTAACCTCATAACGGTCAGCGCCTTCAAGCTCCAGCTTAGCCATTTTATATATACCATACCCGATCGCCAATATGACGGTACGTGTCCAGTGTTGTTCTCCTGTAGCCGATGTCAGCAGAATCGTGCCATCAGGCTGACGCTCAAATCCTTCAATTTGCTGTTCAAACACAATCGTTGGCTCAAACGTTCTCGCCTGTTCTTCCAGCTGTTTTATCAAATTTTCACACAGAATGGGGGTGACACCGCCAACATCCCAGATCATTTTCTCTGGATAAAAGAGCATGCGACCACCCAATTTATCCCGCGCTTCAATCAACTTGGTCTTCATATCACGCATCCCGCTGTAAAATGTAGAATACATGCCGGCAGGTCCCCCGCCGATAATTGTTACATCATATAATTCCAAATGCTGATCCATTTCGTTACCTCCATCAGTTCGATCCAAAGCGCTCGACTATTTGATATCGATTCTCATTATCACTCTTTTCCTAGTCTAATGGGAAACTTATCAAATTACAATGGCTAAAATTCAAACATTTCTTATACAAAACTACCATCGGTTATTTATTTGTTGATTACTTCACTTTGGGAGCTGCCAGTAGATGCTCGACAACGAAATCGATTTGCTTGTTGATGGAATAGATATCCGAGTAATAGAAGAAATCAAAGTCAATCTCGATTAGACGGCCTTCTTTGATAGCTGGTATGCTATTCCATATTGGATTATCGTTGAGGTTATCTGCTCCTTCATATACCGAACGAAATACGTAGTCTCCCATATATTCAGGAAGAACTTCCATGGACAAGGTCGAACCTGCCGCGTCGGAAACGACGTCAATTTTTTTCTGGACCGCTTCAGGTGCTTTCATTTCCAAGTACTCGTATATGGCTTGAGATCCTCGGCCGTATTGCTTACTTTCTACAATGACCATCTCTTTCAGCCCACCCTCGACGATGGAAGCCGTTTTGTCCAGTATGCCCGCATCAGCAAGTGTTTTCTTGCTCTCTTCGACTTTGCTGTTAAGATTGTCGATTAAAACGTCTGCTTCCTGTTCTTTGCCGAAAATGCTAGCTATACTCTGAAGTCTTTCTTCCGTTGTCAATTTCTCATATGGGACATACACCGTTGGTGCAATATCTTTTAATAGCGTGTAAGTCTCTTCTGAAGGAACAATGATCAAATCCGGGTCCAGATCAATGACAGCTTCAGGGTTTGGTTCAAACCAGGTGCCCAGTGAATTTACACCTTCAAGCTCATTTTTATATGCAGCCCCATCAAATACGTCAGATGTCGCAATAGGCTTAATTCCAAGCGCTACAACATCTCCTTGAAGATAGAGCACAACCACCCGTTTAGGATTTGCCGGGACAACAACATCACCTTTAACCGTGGAGACCGTGCGTGTTCCATTTTCGTTGTTCGTTTGACTACCTGAATCTGATGACGAGGATACCGCTGTGCTGCTGGATGAGTTGGCATTGGTGCCTTCTCCCGTCGTCGGCGTTGTTGCGGAACCTACTGAACAGGCTGATAAAAGCATTGTGATGCTCAAAAGTGCAACCATAAGCATGTTGGAGCTTGTTTTTCTTCTTTTCATTAATGTAGACCCTCCGTCTATATATTGATAATGATTCTCATAATCAATATATCCTCGCTTCCATCTCCAGCCAATGGACGATTCGGAGAATTGTAATGGACGATCCTCTGTCAGGCTCTGGTCTCTTATTTTTCGCTGGTAGAGCGTGGGAGAAAGACCTACATGTTTTTTGAAAATACGGCTGAAATAATACACATCCGCGTATCCCACTTCTGCCGCGATTTCGCGCAGGGTTGCATCGGATCGCATAAGCAGATTCCGGGCCTCGATCAGTCTCGTTTGAATGAGATAATCAATCGGACTGTGTCCTGTCTTTCGTTTAAATTGCATGGATAAATGACGGGAGCTGTAATTGAATTGTTCAGCCAGAAAATCCAGAGTCACCTGTTCCCTATAATGTTCCTGTATGTAGCGAAGTGTTTGCTCAATAGGGTCTGGAAGCACTGCTCTGACCTCCTGCTCTGCCAATTGAAACAACAACTGATGAATAAATTGGTAGAACAAACTTTTCACTTGAAGCAAATCCAAATTCCCCGCCTGATCCCACGCTTTCTCCAGCTCACCAAAATAGCGCATTAAGGTTAGAGGATCACTCGGCGTAAACCCGTATTGCAAAGAAAATGGAGCAACCTGAGGTTGTGACAACCGCCATGTTTTACGATGACTTGGAAACACAAGGAATGCCCTGTAGAACAGCAAATAATATTCAAACTTTTCGCTCACCCGAATATCCAGTGATGATCCTTTACCACCATGCAGAATACAGAATCGCTGTGCTTCGTATGTTTTTCCATCCAATTTAAGTTGAGCTGCACCACGAATGCTGTATATAAAAGCATTTGCCGGAAGCAAATAAGACTCCTGTATCTCCCCTGCCGCCATGACGATCCGGCGTATATCCAGAATTTTAACAGCCGCGTGATTCCAGCATTGCATCTGTTCATTTAATTGCATTGGTTACTCTCCAATCCCAGTCTCACCCGGAACAAAGACCGTGTAAAGGCCATCGTTCTGTAATCCATTCTCTAACCGAAGTGTTAAAGAGGTTTCACTATTATTTCTTCATTATAGATGATAATAATTTTCATTATCAACTGTATTTTGACTAGGATTAGATTTCACCAAATTACATTCCACTTAAGCCGTTATTTTTTACCCGAAATTTTTGTGAACCAAGCTGCCAATTCCTCGGTTTGATCCAACGTTGCAATTGGGTCAAAATACCATGAACGACCCGGACTCCATATAAATACACGATCATTCTTGACAGCCTCAAGCGAACTCCAGACCGGTTTTGTTTTCAACTCATCCACTGTTAGATTATCTGCTGTTAGAATAATGTAATCTCCGGCAAATTCAGGGATCGCCTCGGAAGACACTTCAACAAGCTGATCCTTCATTAATAACTCTTTTTTATCTGCTGGAGGATTCAATCCAAGTGCACTGTATACGGCCTGACCTCCCCGACCAAAATTATCACCAAAGGCCAATGGTCCTTTATCATAAAACTGCATGACCGAAACTTCTGCATCCAGATCAATTGCTGCATTAACTTGCTTCTTTGCGTCTGCAATACGTGAGTCATAGTTGGCTAACCACGCCTCAGCCTCTTTTTCTTTATTCAGTGCTTTACCGAAATAAGCGATCTCTTCATGGGTATTTTTCAATTCCCCATAAGGAACAACAAGGGTAGGTGCAATTTTGCTAAAAGAATCAAACAAATCAGGATCACCTGTGACAATCAGGTCTGGTTGAAGTTCCAGTACCTTTTCAAGAGAAATGGTTTCGTATTCACCAATATTCTCTACGCCCTCAAGTGATTTGATAAAATAGGGGTTTTTCAAGTTCATTTCCGGTGTACCAACTGGCTTGATTCCCAAAGCAATCAGGCTTCCCAAATATAAATCCACCACAATTCGCTTGGGTTCAGCCGGGACCGTGATATCTCCCTTGACCGTCGAGATGATCCGAGGCTCGGAATTGTTCGATTGGCTATTGGCGGTTACTGTGCTGGTAGCACTCGAAGTCCCTTTGCTTCCGGATGTTTCTCCCCCAGAATTACTAGTTGCCCCTGGCGAGCAGGCACTCAGCAGTAAAGTGAGACTTAATAAAATACTAAGCAGCATTCCTGTTCTTGTCTGTCTATTCATGTACAATGACCCTCCGTATTTATATTGATAATGATTATCATCATCGTTATAAACATACCTTCCAGCTCTGCCACTGGAAATGTCATTTCGCGCCAAGGTCGATGTCAGATCAGGCCATTTTAGGGGTACAGATGTTTTCTCCTTGAACTGAAGCGGAGAAACGCCTGTATGTTTTTTGAACATACGTCCCAGATAATATCCGTCCGGATAACCGATGCCTGCTGCAATCTCATCCAATGTAGCGTCGGTATGCAGCAGCATCTCCTTGGCCTTGAACAAACGGAACTGGATCAAATAGTCGATTGGACTATAACCCGTGGCCTGCTTGAACTTGCGGGACAGACTTCTGGGACTGCTGCCAACCTTCTCTGCCAAAACATGCAACGTCAATGGCTCCGCATAAGAGGATTCCACAATTTCGATGACTTTGCTGACCTGATCCGTAATGGAATAGCGAGTTGCAGCATGAGGAATTTGTGCTGATACTTGCTCTACAAAAGGATAAAACAGGCTTTTTGCCTGAAAATGATCTATGGGGTTCTTTTGATTCCATAAAGCGTGTATCTGTTTTACTTGCTCATACAGCACAACAGGTGACTCGGGGGCAAAACCATAGGTTAGCTGAAATGGATTCATGTGATCCATCATGTTAGCCAAATCGGTTCTTCCTCCACTTGGCAAGCTTGATTTGTACATAAGGTAAAACAAGTTCAATCCAGATTGTCCAGCTTCAATATGCAACACGCTCCCCTTTCCACCATGGAGTATATAAAAACGACTCACTTCATGCTTCTGGTCGTTTATGGTCACATAGGCTTTACCCTGGATGGTGAATACAAACGTGCTCGCAGGAAATTTATATGTTAGCTCCTCACATGGACTTAACTCCATATAACGTATATCCGCAATACTCACAGAAGCATAGTTCCAGAGTATGTAATAATTATTCCACATTTCATTAACCCAACTCCGTCTAAAAAGATTGACTAAACAGTCCTTCACTCATTGATAACCATTATCAATCATTATTAGCAAGTAAGCAACACACAAGTGAAAGTGAACTTATTAGCCAGCGTATCTTCACTTACTTCTCGTAACATCCGATATATGTAAGTAGATCCACGATATAACGAAGAAGGGGAAAAGACCATGAATCCAATTTCACCCGCCTCCAAAAGCAGCTTCACCCCCGGGAGCCAAGTCTCCAGTAGAGATAAGGAAATTCAGGGACTTATGCAGCAGAAGGTTAGGCTTAATGAAGAAGTACAAGCTGTAAAATCCAATGATGAACTGGACACCAAAACCAAAGCTGCAAGAATCAAATCATTAACGAGCTCCATTACGCAAATCGACACGCAGATCGCCCAGATCAAAGCAGAGGAAATGGAGGAAAAGAACAAATTAAAACAGCCTGAGAAGGCCAAAGAACAACAGCCTCAGCGCAATGACGAAGCTCAAACCCCATCAATGGACCATCTAATTAAGCACAGTCAGACTTATGATCAGTTAGGTAAACTGGTCGGTTTGCGAGATCGCATGAACAGCTCCATTCAGACCATTGAAGGGGAAACCAAGTTTGACCGACTGGTTCTGGATATTAATGCTGGAGCTGGAAAATCGATGATGCTTGAGAATGCTGAACGTACGGTATTCCAGAAAAAAAGAGAAATCGTGCAGAACATCAGCTCCCAAATGAGTAAAGTAGGTCAGAAAATTGGAGATTTGATGAAAGAGATACATCAGCCTACACCAAAAGAATCCGTTTCGTCTCCTGCACCTTCATCCTCTGCGGAAAAGGAAAATCAGGAAGTCGTTGAGGGAAATAAAGCTGAAAATAAATCGAAGATTTCCAATGCTACACAGAATGATAAAGACCCAGGAAAAGTTCAAGATACGCAATCAAATGCATCCCCTGCCCCATCCTTTACATCGCTCGACATTCGGGTTTGAACAGGTGACAGAGGTGATATGTAGTTTCAGACCATATTAAAAAATGGATGTTGATTCACCATATATTTTTTTATAGTAGGCATATGTCTGAGCATAATCTAAAAAAGCTCCCGACAGCTTTCGAAGCACATAACGATCATTCTGTAACAAATAATGAGCACTGGCTGCGTTCTTGAACAAAAATACGAGCTCATTGTCGGAAACAAATTGGTTCACATTTATTCCACTGCTAAGAATGAAGCGCTGCAGATCTTCATAAAGTCCAATAGTATACTTATTAGCATCATTTGTAGAAAAGAAGAAATCTAAGCTGTCACTATGATAAGAACCGTTTTTAGTAAAAGTGACATTCGCTGACCAGCCATCAAAATCAAAAGTTAGTACTTCTTCACTCTTACTTAACCATTGCTCATCTGAATATTTTTTTAAATTATCAATATGAACTATTTCTTGACCAAAATAACTCATCAAATTACCTGCTTCAAGATACTTAGGAAAGATTAGTTGTGAAATTTCAGTTTTATTCAGTAGATCCATCTCCTTTGCACTTCTTTTAAAGCATTAAAATTTATTTCATTATAACAGGAGTAAGGTTGTAAACGCCTCCTACATGTATAAAAAACCGTTACAAAAAGGCTATTTAAGCCGGATTGTAACGGTTCTTTAGGTTGCATTATTTATGTTAAATCATAAAGTTCAATCTGCTCATAATCAAGAATTGTTCATTCCTGATCCTTTCAGGACACCTTATGCTCAATTCTAAGCTTGTCAGCGACCATCGCGATGAACTCAGAGTTCGTCGGTTTCGACTTGCTGATATTGATGGTATAACCAAACAGGTGGCTGATGCTGTCGATGTTACCACGTGTCCAAGCCACTTCGATAGCATGACGAATGGCTCTTTCGACGCGAGACGGCGTTGTTTTGAACTTTTCGGCAATGGCTGGATACAATGTTTTGGTGATGGCACCCAAAATTTCGATATTGTTATACACCATCGTGATGGCTTCACGCAAATACTGATATCCTTTAATATGCGCAGGAACGCCGATTTCATGTATGATGGACGTGATACTTGCATCCAAATTTTTGTGTTTGCCCATCGGCACCACATTAGACTTGTTAATAAACATCGATGAACCGCCGCCTGTGGAAATCGTGGTTTGCGTGCCAACCAGTTGACGTACACGATTCGCGAGTACTTCCATGTCAAACGGTTTCAGGATGTAATAAGAAGCTCCGAGTTGCACGGCACGCTGTGTGATATTCTCTTGTCCAAAAGCCGTAAGCATAATGACTTTGGGCTGTGGAGACAGGTTCAGGTTGCGCAGACGCTCCAGTACACCAAGTCCGTCCAGGTGAGGCATAATAATATCCAAAATCAGTACATCCGGTACATCGCGAGTCTGCTCCAGCAACTGCAGCACTTCTTCTCCATTGTAAGCAATTCCAGTTACTTCCATATCTTCCTGTTCGGATATATATTCGGCAAGCAAATTCGTAAATTCACGATTATCATCAGCCAGCAATACCTCAATTTTTTGCAAAACGGTATCCTCCTTTAATTTAAACATCGTTTCGTACATTTCCTTACAGGTTAAATTTTCGACACAGGGGAGGAAATTCCTTCTGTCGAAAATTATTTTTCTTTATTTTTTTTTCTCGTTGCTATATAATAAATAATTTATTTCATTATCTGATATTATATGTTTCCATTCGACAAAAAAACCTTAAGGAGGTTAACCCGCCTTAAGGTTTTTTGCATTATCCTTTTTCATCATGACTCCTGCATCCTGTAACATCCATTCAATGAAGCAGCCATAACCTGATTTCGGATCATTGACGAACACATGGGTCACGGCACCAATCAATTTTCCATTTTGCACAATTGGGCTGCCACTCATGCCTTGTACAATGCCTCCGGTCTTATCCAGAAGCTTCGGATCTGTGATACGAAGCACCAGACCTTTGGTTGCTGGTTCGGATTGGTCTGCAACGTGAACAATATCAATCGCGAAACGTTCCACTTGCTGTCCCTCAACGACAGTGAGAATTTCTGCAGGGCCTTCTTTTACTTCATGGGAGAAAGCAATGGGAATGCCTTTCGAATACAAACTATGTTCAGGATTACCGGACATTTTACCAAAGATACCAAAAGCCGTATTGCGTTCAATATTGCCTAAAATTTTGCTTTCTTTCAGGAAATGAGCTCGTTTTTCACCCGGATCACCGGATTCACTCTTGGAGATCGACGTTACATTGGACTGAACGATCTGACCACTACCAACAACGATGGAGGTCTGCGTATTCATATCCGTAATGACATGTCCCAGAGCGCCATATACACCCTGATCGGGAGCGTAGAAGGTTAATGTCCCTACACCAGCAGCGGAGTCACGAATGTACAATCCAAGCCTCCAGGCTTTGTCTTCGGCATCATAAGCTGGTGTCAAACGCGTCTTAACGGTTTCTTTGCCACGTTTTAACACGACATCAATTCCTTTTTTGCTCTTGCCTGCATGCTCAACAGCTTCAGCTACACCCGTTACACCATCAAGACGTTTACCGTCCATATGGGTAATCAGATCCCCAAGCTTGATGCCTGCTGATTCTCCAGGGGATACACGTTCATCTTGTCCAGAACGAACCAGATGGTGCCCTACAACCAGAATACCTGCAGATTTTACTTTGACGCCAATGGTTTGACCCCCGGGTACTACACGCAAATCCGGAATCACGTTTACGTTAACCGTTTTTACCGGAATTTTGCCCCACAACTTCAACGTTAATTTGGCATGTCCCGTTTGTTGGGGATGAAGATGCAAAGGTTGTTGCTTCGTTACGTGAACCGTAGTTTCCTTTCCATCAAAACCGACGATGTCAGGACGATCCACAACAGCGCTTGAAGCAGCCGGTACAGCGAGATGAACGTCAGCCTGCCTGCCTGCAAATACCTGGAGTTCATCAGGCAATGAAGCATAACTTTGCACAGGCTGAATGGCCTGGCTGATCACACATAGAAAGAAGGCAAATAAAAGACCTAGCAATTTCTTCCTGAGGGGGGAATTCAATGGCTGTCACACTCCCTTTGCTTCTTTCGCTTGACGAAAGGTGGTCGCCAATTGCGTACCTATAAGATAACCTCGCCCCCAGGCTTTTATTACTGTCAATCATTACGCCAGCCGCTCGTTTCACCCTTTTTTGGCTTCCGCCAAATTCAGCATTTCCTGTGCATGATGCAGCGTTTTTTCTGTAATTTCCACACCGCCCAGCATTCGTGCCAATTCCTTCACTCTGCCTTCGTCTGACAGCGATTCCACTTGTGTCATCGTGCGCCCGTCATAAACATGCTTTTCGATGAGATACTGATGATCCGCCATACAAGCAACCTGTGGTAAGTGAGTAATAGAGAAAACTTGGCAAGTGGAGGACAGACGATATAATTTCTCCGCAATGGATTGTGCTGCTCTTCCGCTTACCCCCGTATCCACCTCGTCAAAGATCAACACCGGAATCCGGTCATGACGTGCGAATATACTCTTCATCGCCAACATCATTCGGGACAACTCACCACCGGAAGCAATTTTGCCGAGCGGACGTAAAGGCTCACCTGGGTTCGGAGAAATCAGGAATTCCGCATTATCTGCACCCTGACGCGTAAGACGAATGCGACGCCCATTCCATTCAATCCCTTTTGAATCTTCAAAAGGAGTAATCTGAACTCTTAACGTCGTTCTCTCCATCTGGAGATCCTTCAGCTCACTTTCCACCTGTGCTGCAAGTTCCTCTGCACATTGTTTACGAACCCGACTGAGCTCCTCGGCAGACTCCATGACCAATTTGAGCAATTTGTCACGTTCATTTCGTAGCTTCTCCAGACGTTCATCCTTGTTCTCCAACTGGTCGGTTTCATGGCTAATTTGTTCATAATAATTCAAAATAAGTTCCACACTATCGCCGTATTTCCGTCTGAGGCCAGAAATCAGATTCAGTCGCTGTTCCACTTCTTCCAATCTACCCGGGTTAAATTCGATCTTTTCCCGATAATCACGCAGCTGAAACGTCGCGTCTTCCAGCTGATAAAATGCAGACTGGAGCTGTTCAACAATAGGCTGTAGCCCTTTGCTATCATAGCCCGATATATCTTCAATGCGTGACAGAGCAATACTCACAGCTTCTAACCCACGTTGACCGCTAAGCAGATCATATGCACCAGCAACACTGTCCATCATTTTCTCACTATGGGATAGTTTGACCCGTTCTTCTCCGAGTAATTCATCCTCACCCTGCGTTAAAGAAGCAGCTGCAATCTCTTCAAGCTGAAAGCGGTACATGTCCAGCAATTGATACGCACGTTGACTGGATTCCTGAAGCGCACGCAGTTCTTTTTCCGCAGTAATAAATTTACTGTAGCGTTCCTGATACTCCGCTTTGACTGGACCGATAATTGCTGCCCCGTATGTATCCAGAAGCCCCAGATGACTCTCTGCACGTAACAAACTTTGATGCTCATGCTGCCCATGAATATTAATTAATTTCTCTCCGACTTCACGGAGCATCGTCAAATTGACCAATTGACCGTTAATACGAGAGGTACTTTTACCTTGGGTATTCAATTCACGACGGATCACCAGATGCTCTTCAGGCTCACAATGGATGCCAAGCTTCTCCAGCGTCTCCCATACGGGGTGGCTTGGCTCCATTTCGAACAGAGCCTCCATCTCGGCCTTCTCACATCCATAGCGGATCAGATCGGCAGAGCTTCGTCCACCTGCAATTAAACCCAGAGCATCAATAATGATTGATTTACCCGCTCCTGTTTCACCAGACAATACATGAAATCCAGGGTGGAAAACTACATCAACTTCTTCTACAACAGCCAGATTACGAATCGATAATGTAACTAACATCTGTAAAAACACCTCCGGATGACTCACTCAGAAATTATGTTTTTGAACCATTATATTCTAGGAAATATAACCCATAATCCGCTCAATAACGGTCACGCTGTTACTTTCCGTCCGGCAAATGATGAGTATGGTATCATCTCCACAGATTGTGCCCATCACTTCATTCCACTCGATATTATCGAGCAAAGCAGCAATGGAGTTAGCTGTGCCAGGCAAACACTTCATTACGACCAGATTGTTTGTATGATCAATGTGTAAGAAGTTATCAACGAGAGCACGTTTCAATTTCTGAATCGGATTATATCGTTGGTCTGTAGGCAGCGAATACTTGTATCGTCCATCATCCATCGGGATCTTGATTAAAAGTAGTTCCTTGATATCCCGAGATACTGTGGCTTGGGTCACCTGAAATCCGGATTTACGCAATGCTTCAACCAGATCATCCTGGGTTTCAATTTCATTTTGACTAATGATTTCACGTATCTTAATATGTCGTTGTCCTTTCATACATGCCTCCAGTTAAAAGTTCAATGTTTTGCAATAAGACGGCAAATTCTATTTTTCGTAAACTTTGCCATGCTGTAATTAGTTATTCTTTATTCGTTATATAAACAACTTCCGGGTTCCATAAATACCCTTAGTCCAGATCATCTCCATCGTATACGTCTTCCTGATAATCCATGAGCTTGATGATCTTGATATCCGATTCCTCCATATCCACATACAGCAACCCTTCACAGCCGGGATATAACAATAAATAATACAGGAATCGATCTCGCAGGGCTGGTCCAGTAAGTTCAAGAGGTTGCCTGCGACGGGACGTCTTCACCAGATATCTCTCATCATTACGCTCTGCTACATAATCAATGAACAGCCTGCTGTAATAAACAGATTCATCTGCTTCAAAGGCAAGTGGAACCTTCATTTTACCTCCGATGACTTCATATCCTTCTGCTTCAAGCAGATCCACTGCTGGTGAATCCTGAATTTCTGAATTCAATTGCATCCCCGACAAGCTTACCGGAATGGGTCGGTTAACCCAATTCCGCAAGCCAAAAAACAGCCACAAGATCAAGCAGACAGCAAGTACACCAATAACAATTGTGTCATATTGCCCATCCATCATCGCTCACCTCGAAGACATATTCGAGATTCGACAACCGATTTCCTTTTAGAATGTCACCTTTCCAGCGAAAAGAAACCCATCTTATGATGAGTTTCCTGTAAAAGTATGAGCAGCTTCCATTGCAACTTGATCTGCAAGTGCATCAAGTGAAGCCTGAACGTTCTCTTGTTGTGTTGCCTCTGGTTCTTCCAGACGCCAGTGAGCGAGAAATTCGATGTTACCTTCTCCGCCTGTAATCGGCGAGAAAGTTAAACCTTTCAGCTTTAATCCAAGCTCGTTTGCGAAACGAAGCATTGTCTGCAAAACGTCCTTGTGAACCTTAGAATCACGAACGACGCCAGACTTCCCGACTTTCTCACGGCCTGCTTCAAACTGAGGTTTAATCAACGCTACAATGTCTGCCGGTTGCTTCAGAAGTGCCAGCAACGGGGGCAAAATAATTCTCAGCGAAATAAAGGATACATCGATACTGGCAAAATTCGGTACAGGTCCGTTTAAATCTTCAGGAGTCACATAACGGAAATTCGTTCTTTCCATTACATTAACCCGTTCATCGTTACGGAGTGACCAATCCAGCTGATTGTAGCCTACATCGATGGCATATACATGAGATGCGCCATGTTGTAGGGCACAATCGGTAAATCCACCAGTCGATGAACCGATATCGAGCATCACTAGTCCATTCATGTCGAGGTCGAAGTGACGGATCGCTTTTTCAAGCTTTAATCCGCCTCTACCGACATAGGGGTGTACTGAACCTTTTACTTTAAGTTCGGCTTCCCGTGGAATCTTCATGCCCGCTTTTTCAATCCGCTCATTGTTGGCATAGACCAGTCCAGCCATGATTGCAGCTTTTGCCTTCTCACGACTTTCGTAATACCCCTGCTCAACCAGCAGAACATCAATTCGTTCTTTCGGGAGTGACATGTCTTTCTCCTATCATGTAGTAATCCTAACTAATCAATTATGTGTTCAAGTTTCTCTGAATGCTCCAGTTATGAAGGGAACCGAGTTCTGGACATACCATATGAAGATTGGGCTGCCATACTGCGTAGCTCCGAGCTCACATTCTCGACCGTGAGTCCCACTTCAGCTCTTTGATCCTCAATACTGCCATGTTCAATGAATCGATCCGGAATCCCCATCAGTTGCACATGAACATCATGCAACCCTTGCTCTGCGTAAAACTCCAGAACTGCACTGCCCATACTGCCTGCTTGTGATGCTTCTTCAAGCACAATCAACTTCGTGCCTCGAACTGCCAGATCATGCAGCATCTGCTCATCAAGCGGTTTAAGGAAGCGTGCGTTGATTACGCCAACCGTAATACCTTCTCTTTTAACCGTCTCTGCAGCTTCTTCTGCAAGCTGTACCATCGATCCCGAAGCGATAATCGCATAACCATCAGATGGACGAAGTTGTTCCCATGTACCGATTGGAATCAGAATGAGTTCATCGTCAAGAGGCACACCTACAACATTGTTTCGTGGATAACGATAAGCAATTGGACCTTCATTATATTCAAGCGCCGTCTTCATCATATGACGCAGTTCATTCTCATCTTTCGGCATCATCAGAACGATATTCGGAATATGACGCATAAACGCCACATCATACACACCCTGATGCGTTTCGCCATCCGGCCCGACAAATCCGGCACGGTCAATAGCGAACATAACATTGGCGTTATGACGACAAATATCATGTACAATCTGATCATATGCACGTTGCATAAACGTCGAATATACGGCAAATACCGGCTTTAACCCTTCCATTGCCAGTGCTGCACACATGGTTGCGGCATGCTGTTCGGCAATACCCACATCAATCATGCGATCAGGGAATTCCTTACTGAAAGGAATAAGACCCGAACCTGTTGGCATGGCTGGTGTTACCGCTACAATTCGTTTATCCTGCTTGGCAAGATCAATCAACGTTTTACCAAACACTTCTGTATACATTGGTTTGCCTACAGCTTTAAGCACTTGACCCGATTCAATCTTGTACGGAGAAATTCCGTGCCATTTGTGTGAATCAGCCTCAGCTGGCTGATAGCCTTTACCTTTGGTTGTCAGTACATGAACCATTACAGGACCATCCACGTTATCGGCCTGTTTGAACGTTTCAATCAATTTAGGAATGTCGTGTCCATCAATGGGTCCCAAATAGGTGAAACCAAGCTCTTCGAACAGAACTCCTGGTACCATCATGTATTTGACACTATCTTTAATCCAGCTCGCCGATTTGGCCAAACGATCGCCTATAGCAGGAATTTTTTTGAGCATTCCTTCCACGTCGTCCTTGGCTTTCAAATAATGACGATCCGAACGAATTTTGCTTAGATATTTATGCATAGCCCCAACATTCGGTGCAATGGACATTTCATTATCGTTGAGGATAACCATCAGCCTTTTCTGCTCATGACCGATGTGATTAAGAGCCTCAAAAGCCATACCGCCTGTAAGCGCTCCATCCCCAATCATCGCGATAACCTGATTATCTTCACCCTTAAGATCACGGGCAAGCGCCATACCCATTGCAGCAGATAACGATGTACTGCTGTGACCAGCTTCCCATACATCATGTTCACTCTCGTTACGTTTAACAAATCCACACAAACCATTATGCTGACGAAGTGTATCAAAGCGATCCATCCGCCCCGTTAGAACCTTGTGCACATAAGCCTGATGCCCTACATCGAAAATCATTTTGTCCGCTGGACTGTTATAACAGTAATGCAGGGCTACCGTGAGCTCAACCACTCCTAAGTTGGGTGCAAGATGGCCCCCTGTAACGGACAGCTTCTCAATCAGAAACTGCCGGATCTCTGCCGACAAAAGAACGAGATCATCCTGTGACATCGACTTTAGATCACTGGGTTGTTTAATTTGTGGAAGCAGCACGAGAATCTCCCCGCTTTCCTAGATTGTTTGATTGTTTTGTAAACGATATATACACAGTTTATTAAATGACATTAAAACATTATAACATAAAAGAACAAGAATCATAATTTACGGCACTATACTCCAGTTAACGAGCATTTTCGCCAGCAACGTCCGTATGATCTTCCTCAATATGTATTCCCACAGTCATTTGGGACAGACTCTCTTCAAGAAGCCAGAAAAAGCACATTAAATGGATTACACGATTTGAGGTGATTTGAAACAGTGACACTCACCCGAGACTAATGATCACGACTCATCAGATAATCCGCAATCTCCATCAGTCTGGAAGGGTCAGGTAACTCCGCTCTGCCAAGTGCATCTTTTGCAGATTGCGTAAGGGACTTCACCTCTTCAAGAGATGCATCCATACCAATAAAATAAGGGTATGTGACCTTTTGCTGATTCACATCACTTTGCGTCTTCTTACCCATTTTCTGCTCGTCACCCGTCAGGTCCAGAATATCGTCCTGAATCTGGAAAGCCAGCCCCAGGTCTCTACCAAATACGCGCAGCGCCTCCAACTGTCCTTCTGTCGCACCACCAATACGAGCGCCTGCTATGAGGGAGAACACCATTAAATCTCCGGTCTTGTGCAGATGAATGTATTGCAGTTGGGCGAGATCTGTCATACCCTGCTCGCCTTCCATATCAGCCACTTGTCCGCCAACCATGCCTCTTGCTCCAGCAAGTTCGGACAATTCCTCCACAATGGACAACAATGCATCTGCTGACACACCGCTACGACGACCTGACTGAACAATACTATAAAAAGCATGTGTTAACAGTGCATCGCCAGCCAATATAGCTGTTGCTTCACCAAACACTTTGTGATTCGTTAATTTTCCCCTGCGATAGTCGTCATTATCCATGGCAGGCAGGTCATCGTGGATCAACGAATACGTATGAACCATCTCCACGGCGCAGGCTACCGGCAAAGCAGCTGTACGCTGTGCACCGAAGGCTTCCGCCGCAGCAACGACCAGAAGTGGACGAAGGCGTTTGCCCCCGGCCATAAGTGAATACTGCATCGCGTCAACCAGTGACTGAGGAACATCCCAGTGAACTGGAAGAGTCTGCTTCAACTCTCCCGTTACCTCAGCGGTGACTTCCTCAAGATACGTTTCAAACGAAGGACGATTACTCATTGACTTCACCGCTTTCGTCGACGGCAGTGCCGAACGGTTTCTTGCGAAGTTCTCCATCCTCTTCTACGATCATCTCGATCTTACGTTCCACTTGTTCCAGCTTCAAACCGCAAAGTTGGGAAAGCTTCATTCCGCGCTGAAACAAATCGATAGCCTGTTCCAGTGGAACATCACCATGCTCAAGCTGACCTACGATGTCTTCCAATGCCGCCATTGCCTCTTCAAAATTCAATTCCGGTTCATTCGCCATGGGTATTGTCGTCCTCCTTCATTCCCCAAACCTGACAGTCCAGCTGCCCGTCTGTTAATTTAATCTTTATCGAATCTCCAGGCTGTACATCCTTCATCGATTTGATCAATCGTTGTTCCTGTTCGTCATACACAAGGCTGTAACCTCGTGACATGACTTTGAGCGGGCTAAGCGCATCCAGATGCCGCACAGATGATTTCCACTGCTGCTGCTTCGCTCTCGTAATGGATCGGATGGCAACCTCCAGCTGACGCCGGGCTGATGCATTCTCGCGTCTTGCTGCATTTACCTGTTCACGAGGATTGAACCGCTGCAATGCCGCACGCAGACGCTCCTGCTTCTCAGCCGTCCATTTCATGCGCGTATTTACGGTTCGAAGAAGTCGTTGTTGAAGCATGTCCAGTCGCTCTGTATGCTGCATTAAGGTACGTCTTGGGTGCACGAGTACAGGTGAACGTTGCAACCTGGCCAGTCGCTCCCGATTATGAACAGCACGCTGACGTAAACTGTGCTGCAGCTGACGCTGGCGCTGAGCGATCTGATCAAGCAGCTCAGCTCGATTGGGTACTGCCAACTCGGCAGCAGCCGTAGGCGTTGCTGCACGCAGATCAGCAGCAAAATCGGCAATCGTAAAATCCGTTTCATGCCCAACCGCTGAGATCACTGGAATGGCCGAGCCCACAATCGCTCTTGCGACAATCTCCTCGTTGAAAGCCCACAACTCCTCAAGTGATCCACCGCCTCGTCCGACAATCAGCACATCGGCTTCGCCCATTCGGTTCAGGTTGTTGATAGCCTTCACAATGGAAGGAGCCGCGCCTTTACCCTGAACGAGAACAGGATATAGAATCACTTGGGCAGAGGGATATCTGCGTTGCAATGTAATCATAATATCCCTTACGGCTGCACCTGTAGGTGAAGTGACCACACCAATCGTCTGTGGGAAACGGGGAATCTGCCTTTTTCGTGATGCAGAGAACAGCCCCTCGTCCTCCAGCTTTTTTTTCAGCTGCTCATAAGCCAAATACAGACTTCCAATACCGTCCGGCTGCATGTGAGTGGCATAGAATTGATATTGTCCATCCCGCTCATACACCGAGACATTACCACGAGCAATAACCCTTGCACCCTCCTTCGGTACAAAGGGCAATCGTTGATTATGGGAAGCAAACATAATGGACTTAATTCGGCTGTCCTTGTCCTTCAATGTGAAATACATATGACCGCTGGAGTGATGTGTAAAATTGGAAATCTCTCCGCGCAGCCATACATCCGACAGTACCTGATCCGATTCCAGCTTCATCCGGATGTATCGGTTCAGGTCTTTGATAGAGTAGATCTTTTGATCTGCCACAGTTTCGACCTAGGCCAATCCGTGAGCGCGTTTGGCAGCGATCAGTGTATTTTGCATCAACATGGTAATTGTCATTGGACCAACGCCACCAGGAACGGGTGTAATTGGACCAGATACCGTCTTCACGCTTTCGAAATCTACATCCCCTGCCAACTTGCCGTTATCCAGACGGTTCATCCCAACATCAATTACAACGGCTCCCGGTTTGACAAAATCGGCATCCACAAAGTTTGCACGTCCGATAGCAACCACAAGAATGTCTGCCTGGCGCGTGATCTCTTTCATGTTCGCTGTACGAGAATGACACATGGTTACCGTTGCGTTCTCACGTTGAAGCAACAAGGATACCGGTTTGCCGACAATGTTGCTTCGTCCGATGACTACGGCATGTTTGCCTGACATTTCGAGTCCCGTACGCTTGATCAGTTCGATCACACCCGCAGGCGTGCATGGCAACAGGCTGTCGTCACCAATGACGAGGTTACCCACATTGACTGGATGAAAACCATCCACATCCTTGTCTACCGCGATCGCATCGATAACCGCTTTCTCTTCGATATGCTTCGGTAATGGGAGCTGAACCAAAATGCCGTTAATAGATTCCTGTTTGTTCAGCTTGTCCACCAAAGCGAGCAAATCTTCCTGGGACGTGCTTGCATCCAGACGATGAACTTCGGAATAGAAACCGAGGTCGTGACATGCTTTTTCTTTATTACGCACATATACTTGGGATGCCGGATCTTCCCCGACGAGCACAACAGCCAGACCAGGTACTACCCCCTGTTCGCTAAGCTGCTTTACTTCTGTCGTCATGCTTGCGCGGATCTCTTGGGATACTTCTTTGCCGTTAATAATAGATGCTGTCATTGTACTCTCTCTCCCTTATGTGAACATATAATTAGAGGTTGTTCAAAAAGCCCGTATCCCATCTTCTCGGTACTGAAAACCGGTCTTTTTGAACACGCACTATAGTTAATTGTAACTTAAGACAGTTTTGCTTTGATGGTGTCGACTTCTTGAATCATGCGCCCAAGTACGCCGTTAACAAACTTACCGGATTCATCTGTACCAAAATACTTGGACAATTCGATCGCTTCATTGACGGATACTTTTGCTGGAATATCGTCACGGAACACCATTTCATACGTTGAAAGCCGTAAAATCTGGCGGTCTACACGTGAAAGACGGCTAATCTGCCAACCTTTCAAATAATCGACGAGTAAGCCGTCAATCGATTCTTTATTGCTCCATGCGCCCTGTACGATTTCGGTCACGTAGGTACGCATCACATCTGCATCATGAATAACCACTTCGGTTTCATTGTCTTCAGCTGCTTCATTAATCAGCATATTCACGGCTTCAGCTGCGCCCACTTCATTCATTTCCATCTGATACAGACTTTGTACTGCAATTTCCCTTGCCAAACGTCTTTTCATGTCCTGCCTCCTGCAGCGCTCCCTTTGGAGCGTCATCATGCTTATTTTAAAATATAAAATCTTTGATGGAATCAGAGATCTTATTATATTGTTATCCCTTTTCACAAAAAAACCTGCAATCGTTTCCTCCAAAAAACGGGCAACCTAAACTACAGCTCTATTTTCGGAAGAAACATATTGCAGGGTTCAGGTGGCTCACTTAAAGGGACGCCAGCGATCGCCAAGCCATTGCCCCCATTCCCTCCAGGGAATGAACGAGCCCAGCTTCGAGTCGCTTCGTCTGCCTAACGTATAACCGATGAACACCAAGAGTGCAAAGAACAACATATCCCAAAAACCGATCCATACATAAAGAAATCCAAAAAAGATGCCGCCGACAATTCCGGTAATTCGGCCTCTGTGACTATCCCAAATCTCTCTCCACAGCATCAGTGAAACTCACCTCATTCCACTCGACTCTTGTAGTTAGGTGACTGGGTAACGTTGGCAATATAGACAGTGACAAAAGAAACCGGGATACCCGTAATCTCCTGTACATGATCATGTATTGCCTTCTGTAGATCGGATGTCAGCGTCGGGATTGGCGTCTCACCATCCACTACCGCACGGATCATAATCTCCAGTCCGGATTCAACCACACGAATACGAGCTTTGACATCACGCACTCCCCGAAAACGGGAAGTTGCTTTGAGACAGAGATTTTCAATCGTTTCCATCGAAATCTGCACATCACCATATTCGGTACGCTGATCTACAGACGGCAATGAAGCACGATCACGCCGAACCGAGATGTAGAAAAATCGCAAACTCAGGATAAACAAAATCGCTGCTGCAACAACCGCCGCAACAATGACGTTTTGTTCCTGCTGGTAATTCAATTCGTAAGGCAGCACACCACTGATAAGAAGTATGACTGCTGCCGATATTGCTCCAACGCTTATGCTGTATATAAACAACAGAAGCCGATCCAGTATTTTAGCCACGAACTGCACAGCCTCCCTTGCTCACTAACATTGCTTAACCTGCCCATTGGTAAAAAGTAATCCGCAGGTGCAAGCTTCCGCTTTCTATGAAGACCTGTCCAAGACGGGATAACCCCCGGCAGTGATGCCGGGGGAATCTGTCTTCTTTTATTTTACGCGCTGACTGTTCAGGTCGATTTCTTCTACTTTCTCGGTGCTCTTGAACTGAACGTCATGAATGTGCACGTTCACTTCATTCACATTCAATCCTGTCATGTTCTCGATGGAGCGCTTCACGTTCTGTTGAATTTCGGTAGCCACCTGTGGCAGACGATAACCATATTCAATAATAACGGAAACATCCACAGCAGCTTCACGCTGACCTACTTCAACCTTAACGCCTTTGGAAAGGTTTTTGCGACCAAGCAATTCAGCAAATCCACCAGCGAATCCACCGCTCATGCCTGCAACACCTTTCACTTCAACTGTAGCCAGTCCAGCGATCACTTCAATAACTTCAGGTGCGATCTGGATTTCACCGATATCCGTGCGTTCAAATTCTGTCGGCAGTGTACTCATAACTGTTCAACACACCTTTCGCGAAATAAGTTTGCGGCCATCCGTCAGGGCGATGGTGCTCAGGCCAAACTGACCTTCAGAACCCTTGCGGTCCGGCTTTACCGGAACTCCTGCAACCTTCATCCGCTTATTACCTACGGCTTATCCTCTGCAGGAGACATGCGCTCTTATTATTACATACTATATCATTTGGGCTACATTATGACAAACAAGCCCAATATACCTTTTAAATCTCATTTTCCTCAAGAAATTTGATATCAAAGTCACCACGAACGAACGTGGGATGCTCCAGCAATTTCTGATGAAAAGGAATCGTTGTGGAAATGCCTTCAATCGCAAATTCAGCCAATGCACGCTTCATCTTCGCGATAGCCTCTTCCCGGTTTGCTCCCCACACAATCAATTTGGCAATCATGGAGTCATAATAAGGAGAAATTGTGTAGCCCGGATAAGCTGCACTATCTACACGTACACCCGGTCCTCCTGGTGCAAGGTAGAAACCAATTTTACCTGGTGACGGCATAAAGTTACGGTCCGGATCCTCTGCGTTGATACGGCATTCAATGGACCAGCCATTGATAATAACGTCTTCCTGACGGAAAGAGAGCGGATGACCTTCAGCTACCGAGATCATTTCGCGGATCAGATCTACACCTGTAACCATCTCTGTCACAGGGTGTTCCACCTGAATACGAGTATTCATTTCCATGAAATAAAATTCACCGCTAGGGCTGAGCAAGAACTCAAGTGTACCTGCTCCCGAATAATCGACGGCAAGTGCTGCCCGGACTGCCGCTTCTCCCATTGATGTACGCACATCTTCAGAGAGGATCGGACAAGGTGCTTCTTCCACCAGCTTTTGACGTCGACGCTGAACGGAACAATCACGTTCGCCCAGATGCACTGCATTTCCATGCTTATCGGCAATGATCTGAATCTCCACGTGTTTCATGCCTGTCAGGAATTTCTCCAGATATACTCCGGCATTGCCAAAAGCCTTCTGCGCTTCCTGCTGGGCAGCTGTAATTTGCTTAATCAGCGTTTCCTCATCTTCAGCAATACGAATCCCTTTACCTCCACCACCGGCGGTAGCTTTGATAATGATAGGATATCCAATATCTCTAGCAATCATAATGGCTTCATTCATATTTTCAACCAAACCGTCAGATCCCGGAATTACAGGTACACCTGCATCCTTCATCGTTTGTTTGGCGACAGCCTTATCTCCCATTTTGGTAATGGCTTCCGGAGAAGGGCCGATGAACGTAATATTGCAGGAACCACAGATTTCTGCAAAATCAGCGTTCTCTGCCAAGAATCCGTACCCGGGATGGATCGCATCACATTCCGTCAGTGTAGCTACACTCATCAAGTTCGTGAAGTTTAGATAACTGTCTTTCGAAAGTGTAGGCCCGATACAATACGCTTCATCTGCAAGACGAACATGTAGGGAGTCTTTATCCGCTTCCGAATAGACTGCTACCGTCGAAATGCCGATTTCACGACAGGCACGAATAATACGCACCGCAATTTCGCCACGGTTCGCAATCAGTATTTTTTGAAATTTCATTTCGTTATTGTCCTCCTTCGAAGCTCATGCAGTTGCCGTTATGCGGCTATAACCGTTATTCCGGTTTCACCAGGAACAGGGGTTGTCCATACTCAACCAGCTGTCCGTTCTCAACCAGCACTTCAACGATTTCTCCCTTGATGTCGGCATCAAGCTCGTTCATCAGCTTCATCGCTTCAATGATACATACCGTTGTTTTCTCAACAACTTTATCACCAGCGCTTACAAAAGGACCCATTTCCGGCGAGGAAGCTCTGTAAAAAGTACCCACCATCGGTGATACGATTTTATGTAAATGGCTTGTAGTATCGACTTGCGGAGCAGCCTCAGCTACCACTGCAGCCGGTTGCACCTGTGGTGCAGCAATCATTTGCGGTTGAATAGCTGCTGCCTGAACATACTCGGTTTTACCCGGTTTGCGAATCGACAAACGTGATCCTTCGTTTTCAATTTCCAACTCTTGAACGGAACTTTCATCTACCAGTTTGATCAGCTCTTTGATCTCACTCAATTTAAACATTTCCATTATTCACTCCTTCGGCATCATGCCAGTCTCACTAGGACGGTCATATGGCTTTATGTATTATATCATAATCATTAAAAATGGAAAGAGCCCGAGATCTGATCCAGCTCTCAGGGCCACTTTTCCATGATTTGGATTACTGTTCTGTCACGTATTGCACGCTGATTTTATTTTGGGATACAGCCAGTTCTTTCATCACCAGATCCACAATGGAAACTGCCTGTTTTACATCCAGTTTGTCACTAAGAACAACAACTTTATACTTGTCGGCATCCTCTTGAACGATTGCATTGGCAAACTGTTGCGACAGTGTTTCCTCAATGCCATTGATTTTGGCTTCTTTTTCTTCAAGCGTACGAAGTTGCTCTGTTGCCTTGGCATTTTCCTCTGGCGTTTTGCTCAGATCGCCCGCAACGGTCATGAGTTCCTCATATTTGCGGTTGTTGCTCTCCTCACGCTGCCACTGGTAGTTTTGGAACTGGCTGCTAGCGGACGCCGCTGTATTCTGCTCCTCCATCTCCTTGAGGACATCCTCGTCGGTCTTCGTTGCACTGCCGTCTGTTCCGGCATTTGTCTCAGGAGTGGTTGCTGCGCCTTTGTCTGTCCCTTTCTCGCTCCCTTTCTCGCTCCCTTTACCCGCTTCGCCTTGTTTCTCCCCCGATTCCGCAGCCGGTGATTTCTCGGTGTCTCCAGCTTCTTTACCGTCTACAACCGCAGGATTATCAACAGATTCAGTTGCAGTTTGCTCTCCTTCAGTCCCAGTAACTTCACCGCCATTGACCACTTCATTTACAACCAAACCTTCTGTCGGATCAAGGATTCCAGCTGTTTCTTTTGCTTCTCCCTGCTTCATGCCATCCACCTGCGTGCTGTCAGCTACAGGCGTATTAACCGGACCGGAATCTTCAGTGAACAGGTAATAGGCGGACAAAATGACCATCAGACTCAGCATGGATACGAGCCATACCGTTTGACGTTTGTTATTCATTAGAACTTCCTCCTCGAATTGGCTTCATTCTTGTGACAATCAAATCTTGTGATTCATGGTTCCGGACTAATCCTGCTTGCGCGGAACAACCGAAATTCGATAAGCCGCAACATTCAGTCCTTTTTCCACAGCATCTGTAATCAGGTCCTTCACAACCTTATTCTCTGCACCTCTGGCAACAACAAGCACGCCCCGGATCTGCGGTTTGAGCTTCTTCGTGACAATCGGTGTCTGATCCCCTGATATTTCATACGTAATAATCTCACCATCCCGGGTATACTGCGTCATATGCCGCTTACCCCCGTTGGCATCCGTCTCTTCGGTGAGCTGCTGCGAATCCTTCACATTACGCTGCACAACAAGCTCCTCAGTAGAATCCACGGTAACCATCACATCAACGGTTCCCACACCTACGATATTTTCCAACACACCCTTGATCTTGTCCTCAAATGCGATCTCTATCGCCTGAAATGGATTCTGATCCGTCAGGTCCGTCTGTATAGATGCCATGGATGTAGCCGGATCAGGAGGCTCGCGACCGATATTTTCGGAATCAATCTTTTTGACATTGACGAAGGAGTTGAACAACATAATTCCCACTCCAATCAAACCAAGGATAATCAGCCAGCGAAAGGTTTGACTGCGCCGTTGTCCGCCTTCTCCTCCACCAAACCAGCTTTCCATCTTTTTGAGCCATTGCCTCATCGGATACCCTCCTTCTCACAGCGCCGAAGCGCTTTTATTTTCTTTCACCTGTACTTTGTTTGCATCAATATCCCACTTCTCTGTCAATAGCGTAATAATTTGTACTGCACGTTCTGATCGGGAAGAGGTCTGTCCTTGCTGAAAGTTTGTCTCTGCCTGTTCACCCGAAACAGGTGTGGATTCAACTTCCTGTCCATTTTGCGAATCGCCAGAATTCCCGTTATCCACGCTGCTACTTTCACGATTGTTACCGCTGTTCACCTCTACCTGTACATCTGGCACCTCAATCTGACCGATCTGAATTGGCTCTTGAACTGGAGTCGATTCAATGGGTTCAGATTCCGGGTCAGAGCCGAATATCGGTTTTGTACTTGCCGCTGCTTCCTGTTGACCTGTATTGGAGTTGACTTTCCCGGCTGCTGTCTCACCTGCCATCTCTACCAAAACATACTGGATCACGGGAAGTTCAACCGAGGATGCCAAATCCGTCTCCTGCTTGGTTGTATCCATGGCGAGCTTTACCTCGACGGACTGCACTCGCTCCCCGGTTGTTTCTTCAATCTGCCCTTTCATTACGTTTGCCAGTTCTTTGGCTGTCCATTGCAGTGATTGTTCCTGTTCATTGGATTGAAGCCGCTTTCCCTGAGCCAAAATCTGTTCAAGTGTTGCATTTCCATCTGATGGAGAATCCATGGCAGTCATCGCTCGCTTAAGCTCACCAACCGGATCACTTTTCAAGAGCTTCGTTATGGGAGATAACAGGGTCAGCAGGATAAGAAGGCTCAGCACAAGCTTGACATAGCGTTCCATGGATCGATTGGGCAACAACATATCCACGAAAGTTGCCAGCAGAACGATCATGATCAATTCCCGGAGCCAGCTGCTCAGCCACCCCATCCTTCCAACCCCTTTCTCTAAGCATCCTCTCATCTCATCATGACGGTCAGATTGCCTGCGGTTAGCAGGATCGTGATTGCCAGAAAAAACATCAGTCCAACGGCCGCCAGTGCTGCAAATACGTAAATCATGCTTTTGCCAATTGCCTGCAGACACCCTACAATCGGGGTATCGCCTAGCGGTTGCATAATTGCGCCAGTAATGTTGTAGATCAGGGCTAGTGTCAGAATTTTAAGCGCGGGAAACGCGCATAAAAACAAGATGATGATGACACCCGTTAGTCCGATTGCATTTTTCACCAGCAGTGACGCTGTGATAACCGTGTCGGTTGCATCCGCAAACGTTCTGCCGACAATGGGGACAAAGTTGCCTGCAATGTACTTCGCCGCTTTCAGACTGACACCATCTGCCACGGAGCCTGATGCTCCCTGCACCGAAATGACGCCCAGGAACATCGTAAGCAGTATACCGAGCAGAGCCACACTAATGTTCCGTAACAAGTCTGCCAGCTGTGTCAGCTTGTACTTGTCGGACAAGGAACTGACGAGATGTAATACTGCCGAAAAGAAGAGTAGCGGGAATACCAGCATGTGAATCAATGTACCGACCAGATGAATCATGAAAATGATAAGCGGATGGGTTACAGATACGGTAATGACATTTCCCATTGAAGCCAGCAGTGTAAACAACAGGGGCACCATGGCCATCATAAAGTTGATCATGCTAGCTATAGCATCCTTGGCGTATCCAATCGCCACACTGAAGCTGTTGATGGCGATGATAATAATGACCATGTAACAGATGGAGTAAGCGATTTTGCTAATATTGTTTTTCTCAAAAGCGGTTTGCAGCGTCTCCAGAATCATGCTTAGCACACTTAGCATCACAATCGTGACCAGAAGTTTGCCGTTATATAAAATCTCATGCAGCATGAAGGTTCCTATCGCTATAAACACCGACTTCAGGCTGAACCCTTCATTGCCGGGGATTAACATATCCATAAAGGAAGGCGTTTTTCCTTCCGGGAAAAAACCGCCGTATTGCTGCATGAGTTGATCCCAATATTTTTCCACCTGATCCTTAGGAAGCTGGTCAGCCTGCTGCTGCATCCACTCTCCTGAGGGAGAACCAGCGGCGACCTGTCCTATGATCGCAAACAGAAAACACAGCGTCAGCACGAAGGTAAGGCGCCACTGCGGCTTGTGATGCATCATTTTCATATGAAGTCCGCACGCCTCCCTCTACACCGGCATCAGCTTCATGACGGTTTCGATAATAATGCTGATGATCGGTATGGCGAGTACAAGGATCAGCACCTTGCCAGCAAGTTCAATTTTGGAAGCAATGCTCTCCTGGCCTGCATCCCTGACAATCTGTGCCCCGAACTCAGCAATGTACGCTATGCCTATAATTTTCAGTACGGTTTTTAGATAAATGCTCTCCATGCCTGAATTCTCGGCAAGCCGTTTCAACACTTCGATCACTGCGCCAATCTTGCCAATCAGCAGCATGAAGATCACGATGCCAGTCGCGGCAGCAATCAGAAAAGCGAACATGGGCTTCTGTTCTTTAATAACTAGAATGAGCACCGTTGCGATGAGCGCCAGGCCTACCACTTGGATAATTTCCACAGGTCACCACCATCCCGGCTTCATGACCGTTTTCATTGAAAAAGAAATATCGATTTGATCTCTTGCAGCAGGCTGTCCAGCATACGGACCACCATGAACAATACAACGACAAATCCGATCACGGTCACCCAGTGAGCCATATCTTCCTTTCCCATTTGTTTCAGCACCGTATGAATCATCGCAATGATGATTCCGATGCCCGCAATTTGAAAGATTGCGTTCACTTCTAAATTCATGACCTTGGCACCTCACTATCCCGGCTATTTCAGAAGATCAGAATGACGATTAACGCTCCGACAAGCATCCCGAGACTGCGGCACATTCGTTCATATTTCATTTGATCGGCTTGGGCACGGGATTCCTCATGCATTAGTTGCTGAATGGCTAACGAGATGTGCTTGGTCTGATCTTGACGATCGCTGGTGCCAAGGCTGAAGCTCAATTGCAGCATGACCTCCCGCTCGTCTGCCTTCATGGCTGATCTTCCCCACGCCTCTTCTATACCAGACTGCAGACTCTCAAGAGCAGTGTGACCATGAGGAGGTTCCATCTGCCTGGCTGCGTGGAGGAACAACGTCCGAACAGGTTCTTTCGTTTGGGCTCCCATTTTCCCCATGGCATCAGGCAACGGAGTCAGCCCGTAGTTAATCTCGGTCATCAACCGCTGGAGAGCGGCGATTAATTCACGCAGTTGTCTGGGCCTCAAGGCATACTGCCTTGCCTTGTAAAATCCGGCGAGGGTACTGGCCAGCAGAATGATGACGGCACCGAGCATGTTAACCAAATGCCTCACCTCCCACTTCTGTCTGCTGGAGACCACGCATTTTGCCATCGGCCAAGCGAAAGGTCATGCCCCGGCTCGTCCGCTGCAGCTGTACATAGCGCTGAAACATCTGCTCAACGATCAGGGTCCTCAGCGCAGGTCTGGAAGAAAGCTCGGCCAAATCACGACCGTGGGCAGTAGCGATGACAGATACGCCAGCATGGAGTGCTTCCATCACCGCCTCCGCATCTTCAGGGCGGCCTATCTCGTCCACGATCAGGACATCCGGAGACATGGAGCGAAGCATCATCATCATGCCTTCTGCCTTTGGACAACCGTCCATGACATCGGTGCGGGGTCCCACGTCAAATCCCGGCACGCCCTTGTAACTACCAGCGATTTCAGACCGCTCATCAACGATGCCAACCTTTAGACGTGGACGTATGCCCTGAACAAGCTCATTGGTACCTGTAAGTTTGGTTCCACTGCTAATCTGTCTTGCCAGATCCCTCAGTAATGTGGTCTTGCCTTGCTGCGGGGGTGAAAGAATTAAGGTGTGCATGACCTGTCCACTTTTCATGTCCAGCAGATAAGGCAGAACCCGATCAGCGACTCCGTGAATCTCTCGGGCCACCCTGACATTGAAGCCATTGATGTCGCGCAAGTATTCGACGCGACCGCCACTTAGCACTGTCCGGCCAGCCAGTCCGATTCGATGCCCGCCGGGAATGGTGATGAACCCTTTACGCAGCTCCTCTTCCAATGTATAAAGCGAATGATTGCTGATCAGATCCAGCAGCCTGTGTGTTACCTCTTTTAAGGGAATATAGGCTTCATCAGGCTTCGAAGTCGGACTGCCCTGGGGTGTGAGGAAGTGATAGGTATCTCCTGCATTGATTTCCAGAGGTCTTCCTTCACGGATACGTACTTCCTCCACTTTATCTAATAAAGCGGGCGGCATTCTTCCCAGAATGGTTCGAATCGGTTCCGGAAAGATATCCTTCCAGTTCACCATCATGAATAGGCCCCTCCAACCTTGAATTCGGTTTTATTGCGTTCCTGGTGCTTGTTCATATCTCAAGTTTATGTGTGTACATTGATTTTATGACGCTGAAATCTATCATTTTCTTCAAAATAGGGATGAGAGTTGAAAAATCATAGATCAGCCTACTGTTCTAGTTCTAGGCACCCGTCTAGATCCAATTGCATATAGTGCTTGCAGACAGGTGATATTCATTCCGGGATAAAAAAAGGACAGAACCACCTACCCCAAGTATAGAAAGGAGTTGTGGGGAGTGAGAGTCGATGTAGTAGGTAATGTGAATGAAGTTCGAAGAATGGATATTGCAGGACGATGTGTGGTTGTAATCGATGTGTTGCGAACGACCAGTACGATTGTTACGGCACTGGCATATGATGCGGCGGATGTGATTGCTGTAGAGACGGTTCCTCAAGCGAAACAATTGAACGTGAAGGATGCCATTCGTGGCGGAGAGCGTTTTGATAAAAAAATTACAGGATTCGAGGTGGGCAATTCCCCCTATGAATATATGACGCCAAGCATTGCGGGCAAAACCATTATTCTGACTACGACAGATGGTACACGTGCCCTCATCAAAGCATCCAAGGCCAAACATGTACTTGCAGGCTCATTTCTCAATGTGCAGGCTGTCGCGTCTGTTCTGTGCGAGCTGCGCAGGGATATCCTATTGTTATGTGCCGGGGATCAAGATGAGTTTGCAATGGAAGATGGCTTGTGTGCAGGTAGCATAATTGAAGAATTGTATCGGCAATCCCCTTTTCCCATCATGCTCAACGATCTGGGCCTGGTACTCCATCAGGCTGCAACTCATGCTGAGGACAAATTGCCCGATCTGGTTAGAGTATCCGCTGGTGGCCGAAGGCTGGAGAGGCTGGGCAGAATGCATGACGTAACGTATTGCACCCAATTGAACTTGCTGGACTGCGTTCCAGAGATGGGTGAAGGGAACCGGATGCAACCATTCAGAGGAACGCGTAAGGAACGGATGTTTAAATTACTGTAAACAACCTAAAAAGGTGTACTGCGATCCCGAGTGGGAATACACAGTACACCTTTGGTGTGTCTATCTATATTACTGCTTTTATCTGCGAACTTGCGGTCCGCCAATCACGGCCTGCTCTGCCGTATCTAGATCATACGCTGTGTGCAGTGCCTTGATTACGTCATGAAGCTTCTCTCCGTCAATAACACACGATACCTTGATCTCCGAAGTGCTGACCATCTTAATGCTAACGCCTTCGCCCGAGATGACTTTGAACATCTTCGCAGCAACACCCGGATGGCTAACCATTCCTGCACCAACGATCGAGACCTTAACAAGGTTTTCTTCGGAAGTGACTTCACGGTAAGGCAGGCGGCTGTGAAGAGCCTCAATGACACGCAATGCGTTCTCCCGGTCAGACAACGCAACAGAGAACGAGAAGTCTGCCTTGCCGTCCATCACGCCGCTCTGAACGATAATGTCGACATCCAGCTGTTCTGATGCAAGGGCACCAAATACCTCAGCAAGAACTCCCGGTACGTCTGGTACACCCAGAATACTGATGCGAGCCACATTTTTGTCATAGGCAATTCCACTAACTACCACGCCTTGTTCCATTGTTGCTTCCTCCTTCACAACCGTTCCTTCATTATGGTTAAAGCTCGACCTTACAATCAAAGGCACACCGGAATGCTTCGCGTATTCAACTGCACGCGGATGCAATACCGCTGCTCCTAGATTAGCTAGTTCCAGCATCTCGTCGTACGAAATTTCCTTGAGCTTGCGTGCAACCTTCACGATTCGCGGATCGGTCGAATAGATACCGTCTACATCAGTGTAAATCTCACAAGCGTCCGCCTTGATGGCTGCTGCCAAGGCTACAGCCGTTGTATCAGATCCGCCGCGGCCAAGCGTCGTAATTTCGCCGTCTTCCGTCATGCCCTGGAAGCCTGCAACGATTACGATGTTGCCTTCTGCCAACGCCTGATTCACCCGTTCCGGATGAATATCATTAATCCGTGCTTTGCCGTGTACCGGCTCCGTCCGGAATCCCGCTTGCCAGCCTGTAAATGAAATGGCTTTGCGTCCCAGCGCCTGAATCGCCATGGATAACAATGAAATCGAGATCTGTTCTCCCGTAGTCAAAAGCATATCCATCTCACGTGCAGGCAGTTCACTGTTCAGCTTTTTCGCCTGATCAATCAGATCATCCGTGGTATCCCCCATGGCCGAAACCACGACTACACACTGATGTCCTTCATCCGCTTTTTCTACAACACGTCCGGCTACACGCTTCATGCGCTCTGTATCTCCGACCGAGCTGCCCCCAAATTTCATGACGTACAATGACAACGCAAATCCACTCCCTACCTTGTGCAGTATGCTTAATTGATGTCCATGGTCATTATTCTCTCCGAAAAATGACTTTAACCCAGTATATTACGAAAGCGTCTGATAGGCTAATCTTTTTTCGAAAAAACCCTTTGCCAGAGAAAAGGCAAAGGGTTGAAATAAAGCTTTATTTAGCTTACACCATGTGAAGGTTATGCGCGGGAAGAGTATTTACCTTCACGAGTATCGATCAGCAGAACATCGCCTTCGTTGATGAACAATGGTACTTGTACATTCAGGCCTGTTTCCACTTTAGCATTTTTGGTAGCGCCTTGTGCCGTGTTACCTTTTACACTTGGCTCTGTCTCGATAACTTTCAACTCTACGCTTGTAGGCAAGTCGATTCCGAGGATTTCACCTTGGTAGCTAACGATCTTTACGTTCATGTTTTCTTTGAGGAAGTTCAATTCCCACTCCAGTTGGTCGCTTGTCAGTGTGAATTGATCATATGTTTCGTTGTCCATGAACGTGTGCTCTGTACCACTTGCATATAGGTAGGATACGCCACGGTTTTCGATGATGGCACGGCCAATAGTTTCGCCTGCACGGAATGTTTTCTCAACTGTGTTACCGTTGCGCAGGTTTTTCAGTTTGGAACGTACGAAGGCAGCGCCTTTCCCTGGCTTAACATGTTGAAAATCAATTACAGTGAAGATGTCGTTGTCCACTTGGACGGTCAAGCCTGTTTTAAAATCGTTTACTGAAATCACAAAAAATCCCTCCTGATATGGTTGAAAAGTAGGTGATATGAGACGATGGGTTAATTTATAGGTGGATTCATACTATACATGGTAACCATGTGCGACGTGACCGTTACGGGTTCGGATCGTTCCTCCGATCGCTGTTGTCTCCTCATTTTCCCGACTAGATTTTAATAAGGTTTAAAATGAGGAGACAAAGGCGAACGCTAACGCTTCTTCAGAATCGATTCCGCTCCCTCCACTACTTTTGCAATAGTCCACTTCAATCAGCAATAACCTGTACCTACAAATTAAAAATCGTCTTATATCACCAGTGGCTGTAATTTAGCCAATTACGGTGAACTTCTTGTCCGAATTCGTCAAAATGTGAATACCTGTCTCGGTAATCACCACGTCATCCTCAATACGCACGCCGCCAAGACCGTCAATGTAGATACCCGGTTCAACAGTTACGACCATGCCCGGTTTCAATACATCGTCGCTAAGCTTGGACAAACGAGGAGCCTCATGGACTTCCATACCCAGACCGTGGCCCGTGCTGTGTCCGAATTGCTCTCCGTACCCGTGCCCTGCAATGATATCACGTGCCAATGCATCTGCTTCCCGTCCGGTCATGCCCGGTTTCAGGTTCGCCAGCGTATGTAACTGGGCTTCCAGTACAATATCGTAAATTTTACGCAGTTCAGGTACAGGTGTGCCCGTTGCGATGGTACGTGTCAGATCTGAACAGTATCCATCCAAAAGCGCACCAAAGTCAAATGTAATTAACTCATTTTGTCCGATGACTTTGCCACTTGCTACACCGTGAGGCATAGCAGAACGTTCACCCGACGCAACGATGGTGTCGAACGAAGAGGAAGTCGCTCCATGTTTGCGCATGAAAAACTCCATCTCCAAATCCACTTCACGTTCAGTCATACCCGGTTTTGCGAATTGCAAAACGTGACTGAATGTTGCATCTGCCAGATCCGCAGCTCTTTGCATTACAGCGATCTCATCTTCGTCCTTGAACATGCGAAGTTGCTCCACCATACCGGATACAGCTTTCAATTCAATGGATTGAAGCGCTTCAGCATAAGCCGTGTGCGTACCATAAGTGACGTGATCCTGCTCAAAGCCAACCTGTTTGATATTCGCCGATGCAAGCAGTTCGCGTACGGATTCCAACGGTTTCGGTCCATGCTCCACAACGGTAAACCCTTTGGCTTGTTGCGGTGCCTGTGTCATGTAACGGAAATCGGTAAGCAAATAGGCTTCCTGTTCCGTAATCAGCACATATCCCGCTGAGCCTGTAAAGCCCGTCATATAACGACGGTTAATCGGATTTGTAATCAGCATAGCTGTGAGTTCATGTTCATGCATGGCCTCACGCAACTTATTTACTCGTTTGTTTTCCATCGGTAACCCTTCTTTCTCTCACATTCCCGGGTCCCCGGCTCAGGTTTGTTTGTCCAGATGACGCACGAGAGCCAGTAGTCCCAGTTCATAGCTTACTTCGCCAAATCCGGCAATCTGCCCGATTGTTTCTGCAGCAATAACTGAATGATGTCTGAACGCTTCGCGTGCATGAATATTGGATAGATGTACTTCTACCGTAGGAACTTTTACGGCATTGATGGCATCACGCACAGCATAACTGTAATGGGTCAACGCTCCGGCATTCAGCATGATTCCGTCTGCATCGCCCATCGCTACATGAATGCGATCAATGATGTCCCCTTCGTGATTGGATTGATAAAAAGCGATGGAGATGCCCAGCTCCTCTGCCTGTCTGCGAATTTTGTCCTCAATATCCTTCAGACTAAGCGTTCCATAGATGCCGGGTTCACGTACGCCGAGCATGTTCAGGTTCGGGCCATTGATTACAACAATCCGTTTCATAGCTGCTCCACCCTTTCTGCAAATAACCATCTGCTATTTTAACACAGCCATTGCCGGATTGAGAAGCTTTTTTGCGGCTATGCTCCCGCTTGCTCTGGCTCACGTTTCCGTTCATCCGTGAACTCCATGGTTACGGTGTAACCAATAAACAGCCCCCACAGCAAAAAGAAACAAAATTCTGTAATGATGGAATCCCAAGTTAAGCGGTTTAAGGGCTTCACCATATCCAGTTTGGGACCTACCAGAACAAAGATAATGAGCCACCATACGATGCCGTAGACCATGCCAGGAATCGGGCCTTTTAATTTTTTTAAGGTGAACGTGTAGATCAGCGAGGCGATAAGAGAAAAGACAATAAAAAACAGCCAACCGGTCAAATGTCCTGCTGCAGTATATATAAAATTGTGTTTGAAAAACGGTTCAGCCAAAAATCCTAATGGCACAATTGTGAAATGAAGCAGATAGAACAGCCAATGCAAGCCTCCCCAAATAAAACCCGCGAAAAAACCAAGTTCCACTGCAAAAGGTAACGGCTTGGTAAAATAATGTGCTTGGTCTTGCCGCTGGGTAGGACGCCTGCCCCGGTCCTTTTGCTCTCCTTTGTCAGCACGTTGATTTTCCTTATCTGATGTGCGTTCACCGGTATACTCTGCCATCGATATTCTCCTTCACAATCAGTTTGCAAAACCTACGGTTAAATCTCCATTTTTGTCCTAACTCTACCGGGTAGTATGTACAAATCAGGACAAAGTTAACAACATCGTCCTTGGATCGACTCGCAAACTAGAAATTGCTCTCAAAATTCGATACAATAGGGTTATTAAAGAGCCTTCGACCATGAAGGCCTAGAACAGAATAGGAAGGTGAATAATTTGCCTCAACAATCCAAGCCTGTCAGCTACGGGGGGCAAGCTGTCATTGAGGGCGTAATGTTCGGCGGTAAACATGTCAACGTTACAGCTGTCCGAAGAAAAGACGGCGAAATTACGTATCTGGAAGTTCCCAAGCAAGACAAGTCCTGGGTCATGAAATTGCGGCGGATTCCACTACTTCGCGGGATTGTCAGCATTATAGATTCAAGCGTCAAAGGAAGCAAACATCTCAATTATTCTGCTGACGCATATGCTGATGATGAACTGGAACCTGAAGAAAAAGCAAAGCAAAAAGAAAAAGAAGGCTCAGGTTGGAGCCTTAGCATGATTATCGGCGTCACTGCAGTAGCCATCCTTTCGTTCCTATTTGGTAAAATTGTGCTTACATTGTTGCCGGTTGTTATTGAGAATTTTTTGTTCAAAAATGCATTCGACAATCAGTTTCTGCATAATTTACTGGAAGGCGGAATTAAGCTGATACTGTTGCTTGCCTATCTGTGGCTGATCTCCCAGACACCGATGATTAAACGTCTGTTCCAATACCATGGAGCAGAACATAAAGTCATTAGTGCTCACGAAGCCGGAGAAGAGCTAACACCAGAAAATGTGCAGAAGTATAGCCGTCTGCATTATCGTTGCGGAAGCAGTTTTATTATGCTGACTGTCATTATCGGCGTATTTTTGTACTCGCTCTTCACATACGATAACCTCTGGGAACGTATGGGACAGCGTTTGCTGTTGTTGCCGGTCGTACTTGGTATTTCATTCGAATTATTGAAGTTGACCAACTCGGTACGTGACATCCCTGTACTTCGTTATCTCGGATATCCGGGGCTGTGGCTGCAATTGCTGACAACCAAAGAGCCAACGAATGAACAGGTAGAAGTATCCATTGCTTCGTTTAACCGTATGCGTGAGTTGGATGCCAGACTCGCAAACGTATCCGCCACGTCGGAAGTTCCTGTTGCAACACTTGATCCTGTGAAAGGGTGAATGATATGAACAAGCAGGCAATCATATTTTGGACGTTCATCGCACTCGCTGCTATTGGAATCTTGACTAGGCTGGGAAGTGGAGGTATATCTCAAATTATCATCCCCCTCGTCGTGTTCGGAGTTGTGTTCCTGCTCTATAAGTATCCGCCCCGCCGTTGGGCACGCAAGACATCGTCACCGAAGATCAAACCATCGGCTAAAACCATGGCTAAAGTTAATGCGCAGTCAGGCACTCGAAAAAGTAGCGGTTCTTCCAAAAAACGCAAGGATTATCCTTTCCAAGTGATTCAGGGACAAAAGGGTAAAAGTGATGAGGATGTACCTAAGTATCACTAAAGCGCTAATATCGGCGAAACACACAGAAAAGCAATTCTCCAAACAGCGGAGAATTGCTTTTTCATTTTTATACAGGAGTCAGCGGCGGGTTCTCCGCTTGTTTCTTTCTTAGCTCTCGTGTCTGTTTGTCCAGCTGTTCACCATATATCTTCGTATTCCATCCACTGAAAAATTCAGTACCGGCGGTGACCCCGGATTGATATAAAGCTGTACTGTCCTGTACGGAAAGGTTAAACTCCGTAGGTTTAATTCCAAGGGTAGGGATTTTCACAGTACGGAATCGATTGATCTGTTCGATATATCGTTCGTCGTGAGCAGTAAGCATCGTTTCTACCAAAGCTTGAAGCATACTTAGAGGACCCCTGATTCTTGCTGGCTCTCCTTCAGTTTTACCAACCATTTTAAAACCGACCACAGGGATGATGTCTCCTCCACGTTCTGTACGCTCTCCATCAAACAGCCAGAGCGGAAAATTGCTCAATAAAGCGCCATCGACGATGTAAACAAACTGGTCCGCAAAACGTAAACCTTTGGATAAGATCGGGGATCTGCGAATAGCCACCGGGTCAAAGAAATAGGGGATGCTGCAACTCATGCGTACGGCCTTAGCTACCTCCAGTTTCGAAGGATCTATTCCGAATCGTTTGATATCATCTGGCAGCACCAAAATAGTACCATTGGAAATGTCGGATGCAATAATTAATAACTTCCCTGGAGGCAGATCTGCAAACGTCCGAACCCCCTTTTTTTTCAGCATATCCCGAATCCAGCATTCCAGCGCTTCCCCAGAATATAACCCTTTCTTCAAAAACAGCCTTGCTGCGGGTCCAATCCACTTGGTATCAAATATGGGAGAACGTCGCAGCAGCGAAGCAAACGGCGTATTCTCGATAATGCCTTTCATCTCTTCCGCCCGATAGCCAGCAGCTAGCAAAGCAGCTACGATGGAACCCGATGACGTGCCGGCTACGCGATTGAACTCGACACCGTGATCCTCTGCACCCTTTACGGCGCCGGCGAGTGAAATCCCCTTTACGCCGCCGCCTTCAAAAACTCCATTAATCAACACAATAAAACCCCCGTTCTCCAGGCAGTCCATGCTACTACTGCCACTGTATGAGAACAGGGGTTGGTCTTATTACGTTAAAATGTTTTACAGTCCATAATAGCCTTTTAATTTGGCAATCAAGCCAAGTGGATTTTTCGTCAGATACTGTGAGCTGAAGAAAATATCACCTTTCACCGTATCATATTTCTCATTATATATAAGCTGATCAATGATCTCCTGTGAGGTCTGCCACCCGATTTCCGGTGTGCCCAGCTTGTAAGGAGAGTGACCAATATACAATTTCACATCGGTATTTGCAACTTCATTGGCCCACCAGTCAACCACTTTATCATATCGTGCTGCACTTAGTGTCATGCTCCAGTACACTTGGGGTGCAACATAGTCAATCCACTCCTGTTTGATCCACGTCCGCACATCGGCATTCATGCTATCATAAGCGGTTACTCCGGCTTTTGTATCCGAACCTGTCATATCAACCGATTTGTTACGCCACACACCAAATGGGCTAATGCCATATTGGACGCCAGCTTTCACCTTGTGGATGTTCTCTCCAAGCTGCTTGACGAATTGATTAATGTTATCCCGGCGCCATTCCGCACGGTCACTCGTATTCAATGTGTTGTATGCTTTGAAAGCCGCATCATCATTAAACGACACATTGGATGGATAGAAATAATCATCCAGATGTACACCATCAATATCATACTGATTGACCACTTCCATGATGGTATCCATAATATGCTGTCTCGCTTCCGGAATGCCCGGATTAATATACAATTTGCCTGACGCATTAACAATCCAGTCCGGGTGAAGCTTGGATACATGATTGGCTGCGAGCCCGGTTGTAGTTGCCGAATTGGTAGCCCGGAAAGGGTTGAACCAGGCATGGAACTCAAGGCCACGTTTGTGAGCTTCCTCAATCATGAATGCAAGTGGATCATACCCGGGATCTTTCCCCTGTGTTCCTGTCAGTACGCTATTCCACGGTACAAGACCTGATGGATAGATCGCATCGCCATTAGCCCGCACCTGAACAAATACAGCGTTGATTCCCATATCCTTCAACGTATCGAGCTGCTGAATGAACTCCAGCTTTTGTTTCTCCACATTTCCTTTGGCACCAGATGAAGGCCAGTCTCCATTTACAGTCGAAATCCAGGCGCCTCGCATCTCATCTGTACTTGGCGTGGTCCCCGTTCCTCCAGGTTCTGCTGGTGTTACAGGGGTAGGGTCAGGGGCAGGGGCATTGCCTGTGGTCAAATCAATGGTCTGCGCAGACTGGTTCCAGGTAACCTGGATTCCAAGATTCTCACTGACGAATCGAATCGGTACCATGACACGACCTTGCTTCAATTCTACCGATGCATCAAGATCAACCACGGCACCCTCCACAGTTGCCTGCTGGCGTCCATTCGTCATTGTAATGACCGAATCGGATTTCTTGATTGTAACGGTGCGCGTAGCCTGTGACCAAAGCACAGATGCACCCAGACCTTCGCTAATGACACGCAGGGGAACCATCGTTACATTTACTTTGGGTAAAATGTAAGGTGAAACATCCGATTCCAATCGTTGACCATCCAAATAAATGACAATTTCCTTTTGACTAGCTGCCTGCGCTGTTAGTCCTGCAGTTTGTAAACCCAGAACAAAAATAAGCAGCAAGATCAATCCTTTACGAAGCTTCATCAGTGCAATCCTCCAAAATAATTATAAATTCGCGGCAAATTCTGCTAGTTTAATAGACGCTCCTAAGGATTGTTTAGTTGCGAATAATCGCCAAATTTTGGTCAAAAAAAGCAAAAGGACGCTCCCTACCTTTTTAACGGCAGGTGCATCCTTTGATTTTTGAATGGATTTGCATTGCATTTTTCCAGGTGAGTAAAGGTTTGCAAACTTAGGATTCGGTATTGCTTATAACTTCCTGAATACTTTTCAGATCACGCAATCGATTCTCATCCTGACGGAAATATTCAACCAAAGACTCGATGCAGGTAATGGAATCCCAACTCAGATGGTGTTCAATTCCTTCGACATCCTGATAAATATTTTCCTCTTGAACACCAATCGTCGTCAAAAATTGTTCAAGCAGATGATGGCGCTCCATCAAACGTTTGCCCATCTTTTTGCCTTTTGGCGTAAGCACTAGCCCGCGGTACTTCTCATAGATTAGGTACTCGTCTTTGTCCAGCTTTTGGATCATCTTCGTCACCGATGAAGGATGCACTTCCAAACCTTCAGCTATATCAGACACACGAGCATAGCCCTTTTCATCAATTAATTTGTAAATACGCTCCAAATAATCTTCCATACTGGGCGTTGGCATCTGCTTCCCTCTCTTCTCTCTGACCGGCAATATTCTTGCCTGGTCCCTATCTTATAATGATACATGTTATCAATACGCATTGGCAAGTCCTGCACAATTCATTCACTATTTACTGTCCATAAAGCGTTTTCAGGCCTCATTTTCCGTTAGCATTGCGCAAGTATTGGCAAGGGTGACTTATCCCCAAACGAGGCAAACTAAGCAAGGTTCCGGATTGAAAGGAGTGATTTCGTGAGTACAAGTGTAGCGCATCCACCCGTTCGTAAAGTAAAAGGTACTAAACCCTTTATTCCCGATTTGGTGTATTTTGAACCCGGTGCGCTGGAATATGAGAAAGGTAAACGGATTATGGAATGGGTCACCTCCAGAGATATTCCATATCAGATGACGACATCCCATAATCGAATCACCAATCTCCCCGGTGAGACGGAACAGGAAAAGTATCGAATGGCCAAGCGAACCCTTGTCGTTGGCGTGCGTAAAACACTTAAGTTTGACCAATCGAAGCCCTCAGCCGAATATGCCATTCCCATCTCCACAGGCTGTATGGGCCACTGTCATTATTGTTATCTTCAAACGACACTTGGGGCCAAGCCCTATGTCCGTGTCTATGTAAACACCGAAGAGATCATTCAGGCTGCCAAAGGTTACATTGAGGAACGTGCTCCTGAAATTACCCGTTTCGAAGCGGCTTGTACATCCGATCCCGTAGGACTGGAGCATATTACGGGAAACCTTGGTGACCTGATTCGTTTTATGGCAGATGAGGAGCACGGGCGACTTCGCTTTGTAACCAAATATCATCATGTTGAGCCTTTATTAAACATCAAGCATAACGGACACACTCGTATCCGCTTCAGTGTGAATTCCGATTACGTTATCAAAAACTTTGAGCCAGCCACCTCGCGGTTTGAAGAGCGTATTGAAGCCGCAGGCAAAATAGCTCATGCCGGTTATCCGCTCGGTTTCATTATTGCCCCAATCATGTGGTACGACGGATGGGAAGAAGGATATAGCGAGCTTTTACAAAAGCTTGCCGATACACTTCCTGAAGACGCAACCAAGGATTTAACCTTTGAGATGATCCAGCACCGTTTTACTAAAACGGCAAAAGCCACCATTGAGAAGCGATACCCCAAAACCAAGCTCGAGATGGATATCGAAAAGCGAAAAATGAAATGGGGCCGCTGGGGCCAGTATAAATATGTGTATAAGGATGATCAACAGGATGCCCTGCGCGAGTTTATTACTGAACGCATTTTTGAGCATTTCCCACTGGCCAACATTGATTATTTCACCTAAGCGTAGCACCGCCCTCTTTTATTAGAAAGCGTTTGATTAAAAAAGCAGGTTACATGAGCCAGAATCGTTCTGGTTTCCATGTAGCCTGCTTTATACTTATTTAAAATAATTGTTGAGTAAAACAAAAAAACTCGTTGCTGTGCTAAATAATCATCCAATCGGGTGTAATTTGCTGTAGCCAAATCGTGATTTTTGTCATCTGATCCGTGAATAACAGAACCCCAAGGAACAACATTAATGCGCCCCCGGCTTTCATCATAATATTGGAATAACGCAAGATCCATCGTGTAGAACCGATGAAAAAGGCCAGAATGAAAAACGGTAGCGCAAATCCGGCCGTATACCCCGTAATCAATGCCAACCAGGTTGTTGGTTCGCTTGCAGCCATTGCGATGATGGCAGTCAAGATCGGTCCAATACAAGGCGACCAGCCTGCCGAGAAACCAATGCCAAAAATAAATGAGCCCAAGTAGCCCGCCGGTTTCCATTTCATATCCATCTTACGCTCTTTCATCAGAAACTGTGGTTTGAACAACCCCAGCAAGAATAAACCCATTAACATAATCAAGATAGCGGATAATTGACGAATGAGATCACGGTTATCATTGAAAAATTGACCAAACAATCCGGCTCCCAGCCCCAACGAATAAAACACAGCCGAGAAGCCCAAAATAAACGCCAGCGTATGAGTCAATGTCTTGAAACGAACTTCACGCTGATTGCGTTCATCCTTCAACCGTTGTACCGTCATACCCGTAATATAAGAAAGGTACGAAGGATACAGTGGAAGACAGCAAGGCGATATAAATGAAGCTAATCCTGCTACAAAAGCCAGCCACACATTAACATCAGGCATGAAGCGGATATCTCCCTTCCCTGGGGCTCACTTGCTCACGTTCAGAATCAGGCTCGGAACCCTTTTTTTCCAATCATCGTAAGAATCAGCATCATGATAAGCAAAAGTACAATCGTTGCTCCTGGTGCAAGGTTCCAGATCCCGGCCACAACCAGTCCAATAACCACTGCTATTTCACCAATGACCACGGACAATATAATCGCCGATTTGAAACTTCGTGCCATGAGCAAGCTTACAGCTACCGGAATGGTCAGCAAGGCGGATACCAGCAAGGCGCCCACGATTTTGATCGCCGTACTAATGACAAGGGCTGTCATCACGGTAATCAGCATATTCAGCAGTTTCACAGGCAATCCGGTAACAGCTGCGGCATCTTCCTCAAAGCTGAGCAGGAAAAACTCCTTATGTAACAATGCTACAACGATGACCACGATCAGCGTTACCACACCAACCAGTTTCAAATCCGTGGAGTCTAGTGTATAAATACTGCCGAAAAGGTAACTCATAACATCTGTATTATATCCTTTGCCCAGCGTGAAGAACAACGAAGCCAGCGCCACTCCACCGGACATGATGATCGCAATCGATAATTCGGCGTAACTCTTGTACGCCTTGCGCAGTTTTTCTATCGCAAATGATGCGAGCACGGCAAAAATAAGACCCACCGCTATCGGATACACTTCAATCAGGAATCCGAGTGCAACACCGGCAATAGTCACATGAGACAGGGTATCCCCGATCATGGATAAACGCCGCAGCACCAGGAACAATCCGATCAATGGTGCAGTGATGCCGATTAGCAGTCCCCCCGCCAGTGCCCGCTGAAAAAAATCACTCATTAAAATTTCCAAAACACACACGACTCCTTCGGCCTTGCTCTAATCTGGTTGCGCACACGCGTCTAACGTACCTGGGTGGTGGTATGCTGCAAATTCGTCTCGGCACAGTCTTCCACCTCATGGGAATGACGGACATGGAAATGTATCTTTCCGTTCGTCACCGCTGCTTTGGAACCGAGATAACTCTCCATCCGGTCCATATCATGTGATACCATCAAAAATGTCATCCGGTGGTGTTCATGCATATGGGTAATGAGTTCGAAAAAGCTCGCCTGGGATTCGGCATCAATGCCCACCGTCGGTTCATCCAGAATCAGCAGATCAGGGTGATTAATAAGCGCCCGTGCCAAAAACACACGCTGTTGCTGTCCGCCGGACAGTTGTCCGATCCGTTTGTTCGCTAGATCCTCGATCCTCATCACTTGCAGGGCATCTGTGCACTGCTGCTGACATTTACGAGACATGCGACGGAACATATTCTTGTTGTTGTACAAGCCGGACATCACGACTTCCCGTACCGTTGCAGGGAACAATGGGTTAAACGCATTTTTTTGCGGAACATAACCAATTCGTTCCCAATCCTTGAATCGGCGGATCGACTGTCCAAATAATTTGATATCCCCCTCGGCTGGGGGCAACAGTCCAACCAGCATTCGCAGCAATGTCGTTTTGCCTGCCCCGTTTGAACCGATAATCCCGACAAAATCCCTTTCCTGGACCATAAAATCAAGATTTTCGATCACTCGCTGGTCCCCGTAGGAAAATGATAGTTTCTCGATCTCTATGATTGGATCATGACACAATGGCATGATTTGCTGCATGGCAAAGCCGCCCTTCATTATATATAAGGATTGCAAACGAATCCTTCAGTCTATCTTATTTTAATGCGATCAGCAGATTTTGCAAATTTTTCTCCATCAGGGTGAAATAATCATCCCCATTTGTGGCCTGTTCTTTGGTTAAACCTTCTACAGGATTCAGGACCATCGTCTCTACACCCGCTTCATTGGCAAGGGTTTTCGCCAATTTGTCAGATACCAGCTCTTCGAAGAAAATGTATTTAATCCCTTCATCCTTCACGAGCTTAGCCAACTTCACAATATCTTGACCTGTGGGCTCCGCATCTGGAGAAAGTCCCATAATGGCATGCTGGGTCAAACCATAATCACGTGCAAGGTATCCAAAGGCTTGGTGTGATACGACAATTTCCTTGTTGGGTACGTTGGACAATTCATCCGTAAAGTGCTGATCCAGTGTTTCCAGCTTGGTCCGCAGCTCTTCGTAGCGTTGTTCATATCCTTCTTTATGTGCAGGGTCTACTTCAACCAAGCTGTTTTTGATGTTCTCAGCCATTACCATTGCCGACTTCGGACTTACCCACGTATGAGGGTCCACATGATGGTCCGCAATGTCCTCTGCGTTAGCTTCATCTGCATGTTCGTCGCTATGTTCATCGACCTGTTCTTCACCATGACCGTGTCCATCATCACCTTCAGCAGTCAATAGAGTAACCCCTTCACTTACTGCAACTGATTTCACCTTGGTATCGCTATTCAGTGACTTCAGGAAGTTGGGGACCCATCCTTCCAGACCTGCACCATTGTATAGGAACAACTGGGCTTTGGATGTATTCACAATATCTTGGCTCTTCGGCGTCCAGTCATGTGGTTCAACACCTGTGGGCAGCAAATTAATGACATTCGCATCTTCCCCGCCAATTGTCGAAGTAAACGCATAGACAGGATAGAAGCTCGTGATCACATTCACTTTACCTTCCACCAGCTTTGCACTCTCCGAATTATTCTGACCGCATGCCGACAATATGAGCAAACTAAGAACAAGCAGACCACTGAGCAATAATTTCATATGTCCTCTTCTACCTGTCGCTAGAGTCCGGTTTACCTGGTCTAGATTTCTTCCAATATAAAATTTCACTAGTATTCACTCCGCATCTCTTAATCGTAAACATTACTGAAAGAATTATAGGTAACCTGCACGAACTTGTCAAGCCGCTCTGTCCTATTCATTCTTTCCTTGAGCACGGAGTTCATAACAGTATATGCTTGTTTTCTTCGCCTCAGATGCGATTTCATCCAAAATAAAAAGTGACCCGATTCGCATCGAGCCACCTTCTATTACCGCTATATAAACCATATCCTTGGTTACACCGTCAAAGTCTTATTTCACTTGTGCACCATTAGGCATATTATCAGGTACTGTTGCCAGTGTAAGCTGGTCTCCATGGGATGCGGCCAGGATCATGCCCTGGGACAGTTCACCGCGCAATTTCACAGGCTTAAGGTTCGTCACACAGATGACTTTACGTCCAATCATATCTTCAGGAGAATAAAACTTCGCAATTCCCGAGACAACCTGACGTTGCTCATAGCCCAGATCCAACTGCAGCTTCAGCAATTTATCGGCTTTTTTGACCGGTTCACAGGCAATAACCTGAGCAACGCGCAGTTCCACCTTAGCGAAATCGTCAATGCCTATTTCCTCTTTTCCTTCGGGTGCTGTGACAGGTTGAGCGGCTTCCGAAGAGCCTCCAGCATCAGCTTGAGCTGCCTCATGCTGCGCTTCAGCTTTTTTGCCTCCAGTCATCGCTTCTGCAATATAAGCAATCTCCTGTTCAGAGTCCAAACGTGGGAAGATCGGGTCACCCTTCTGCAAAGCGTTGCCAGCCGGAATAACGCCCCATTGCTTCGCTGAATCCCAGGCCGTCAGTTCACCTTCCTGAATGCCGAGCTGTTCCCAGATTTTGCGCGGAGCACGTGTCAGGAACGGCTGCAAGAGGATGGAAGCAATCCGTAAGCTTTCAATCAGATGCGACATTACCGATGCCAGTTCATTCCGTTTCGCTTCATCACGAGCCAGAGCCCAAGGCTGAGTCTCGTCAATGTATTTGTTGCTGCGGCTCACAAACTGACTGATCGCTGTCAACGCTACGGAAAATTGCAGATTTTCCATGGCCTGCTCCACTTTCTCCACAACAGCAAGACCTGCTTCTTCAAGAGATGAATCAAATTCGGTCACACCGGAAGTAAACTCAGGCGCTCTGCCTTCGAAATATTTGTCCACCATGGCTACCGTACGATTCAACAGGTTTCCAAGGTCATTTGCCAGGTCGGAGTTCACACGCTCTACAAAGCTTTCTGGAGTAAACGTACCATCTGAACCAAATGGAACTTCACGCAGCAGGTAATAACGAAGTGCATCCAGACCATAACGGTCGATCAGGGTCACCGGGTCAACGACATTGCCTTTGGATTTGGACATTTTGCCGTCTTTCATCAACAGCCAGCCGTGAGCGAATACTTTCTTCGGTAAAGGTAGATCCAGTGCCATCAGCATAATCGGCCAGTAAATCGTATGGAAACGAACAATTTCCTTGCCTACCAGATGCACATCCGCTGGCCAGAATTTGTTGTACAGCGATTCGTCGGATGATCCATAACCAAGAGCTGTAATATAGTTGGATAACGCATCAATCCATACGTACACAACGTGTTTCGGATCACCTTTAACTTTGACGCCCCATTCGAAAGTTGTCCGCGATACGGCCAAGTCTTCCAGACCCGGCTTGATGAAGTTGTTAATCATTTCATTTTTACGTGACTCCGGCTGAATAAAACCTGGATTCTCTTCATAATATTTCAGCAAACGATCGGCATACTTGCTCATCCGGAAGAAGTAGGATTCTTCTTTTACCAGCTCCACCGGATGTCCGCTATCTGGACTTTTGGCCGAGATAATCTCGCCCTTGTCATTCTTCTCCACATCAACCAGCTGGGTTTCCGTGTAGTAGGTCTCATCCGGGATACTGTACCAGCCTTCGTACTCACCCTTGTAGATATCCCCTTGTTTCAATAAACGGTCAAAGATATCCTGTACCACTGTTTTGTGGCGCTCTTCCGTAGTCCGAATGAAGTCGTCATTAGAGATGTCCAGCTTGCTCCACAGTTCCTTGATACCCACAACGATGTCGTCGATAAAGGCTTGTGGCGACTGTCCTTTCTCTTGTGCCTTACGCTCAATCTTCTGACCATGCTCATCGGTTCCTGTCAGATAGTGAACAGCATAACCGCGCAGACGTTTGTAACGAACCATGGCATCACCCGCCACAGTCGTGTATGCGTGTCCGATATGCAGTTTGTCACTCGGATAATAAATCGGTGTTGTCAGATAAAATGTTTTTTGATCAGCCATAAATGACTTCTCCTCCTTCATATGGTCCTGCATTTTCATTGCTTGCTTTTGCCTAAAAAAAGAACACAAAAAACTCCCGTCCCTATATGGGACGAGAGTTGCTCTCACGTGTTACCACCCAAATTCCCCGTGCTTTTCACAAACCACAGGCTCTGCCGGTCCTTCGACCGCCCATTAACGCTGGATCACGCCTCAGCCTTACGACAGCCCGTTCTAAATCAACGTCTGCACGCTCGAAAGAGGTTCCTCCGGGACCATATTCCGTCCTCCTCCCAGACCGGTTCTCAGCTCATCCGGCTCTCTGCACTGGGGGTGTGTCTGTACTTATCCCTTCACTGGAAATCATTATACGAAAAATATACTGAAATACTGCCTCCTTTGTCAAGTGGACAGCAACTCTTAAATCAACTCAATCCTGCAAAAACGACCATTGGCTCGTTAATCGGATACCATCACAGACTTTTCTGCCTTCGGTGGCACCAAATCCACTCCACCTGGATGGAACGGATGGCATTTCGCAATGCGCTTAGCCGCAAGCAGTGACCCTTTGAGCGCACCGTGCACCTCAATTGCCTCCATAGCGTAAGCCGAGCAGGTAGGATAGAAACGACACGTCGGCGGCTTCAATGGAGAGATATAGCTGCGATACACCCGAATGGGAGCCTGAACCAATCTGCGGGATAACTTCATCGTCAGTGCTTCCCGTGAGTGTGCTGATGTCCGGATGACGCTTTGGCTGGCATATGTTCGGCACAGTCCTTACAGTACCCGAAAACTTCAAATTTATGATCGACGACCTGGAATTGCTCAGGCGCATCTGCAAGCTGCATCGGGCAAAAAACGATTGGATATGTCTTTTGGCATTTCAGACAAATCATATGGTGGTGGTGATGATCCTCACTGCAATGTGCTCTGAACTTCACCCCATCTTCAAAGATGACCTGCTCCAGTACACCCAATTCCTGCATGACACGCAAATTCCGGTACACCGTGTCAAAACTCAGTCCGCTGTAAGTCTTACCCATATATTCATAGACGTCCTTGGGTGTCAAATACCCGGGGGATTCGGCAAATAACCGGGCCAGTGTCTTCCGCTGATCCGTAATGCGGAGCCCCTGCGAGGACATGGTTGTAATAATCTGTTCTGTCGACAGCATGACCTATAGCACCTCCTGTCATACGAGCATTCTGCATAAATCCAAAAAGAGAATTCAATTCAGCAACACCTATTCGAAATGGGTCTATCCGTCTAGGTATTGTACCCGTTAGCGTGTGAAATCAAATTATGCAAAATGCTGATACTTATGCTTGATTTATATACTACTAATAATGCCTTAAATGAAGTTCATAGTCAACGAACGAACCTAGGCCCGCGTATTCTACAGTCACAATGAAAAAGGACCCCATGAACATGGAGTCCTTTCCTGACGGTTCAGATGTTTAATCCTTCGGGCGACTTTTGGGGTGACAGGATATATAGCATATAAGCTTTCACTCCAAACCGTCCGTTCCTGGTGACAGGTGAAACAATTACTTCTCTGTCGGAAGCGGTGTGAACAGCAGGTTTACCGGCAGATTGCTTCCCGGTGCTGCAGAGAACAGAATCGTTACACTTTGACCATACGAGCCTGTACGATAGAGTACACTTTGTTCATTTGGTGCGCTTACGGATTTGCCGTTCGATATCTGTACAACTTCTCCATTAACGAGCGCAACACCCGAGTATTTACCACCACGTGGGTTGAACGAGATCAATGTGCGTGGAGCCACATTATTCAGTGTAATTTTGTACAGTACACCGAAGTTACCCGCGTTAGAAGCATCTGTGTATGCCATTGGATCTGTTCCGACCAGATTCGGGTCACTTGCATTATCCCCGAGTGGCAAACGAGCAGGCTTCGAACCTACTTCTTGGTCGTACGTAATGATACGGGTTGCATTCGGGTATGTTCCCCGATTATGCACACCATCACGATCCAAAACAGGCAATGTGGACCACACCGTCATCGGATCTTTATTCTCATCAATCATAATGATATTGTAATCCAGTTCATAGTCACTGAATACATCCGAGTACAAGGAGATGACTTGACCCTGTTTCATAGGGAGAACACTCAATTCGGTCAGAATTAGCTTGCTCTCTCCAGGCTGGATGTACACTTTCTTTTGTCCTGTGCCGTTCTGTATAGACTGGAACCAGCGATCAATGGACAATTTACCTGCCGCAGTTGCTATTGGTGACGGACCTGCAAAGCCCATGTTTTGCTGTTCAATGGATGCCGTATATGCATTGTTGTTTGTCGCAACAACATACATTTTCACGTTTTTACCTGTGTTGTTCACATGGTGAATCATGAAACGCGTTTGTCCAAAGGAAGATTCCTTATAAACAATACCTTCTGTATTAACGGTTTCCGGGCTGTTACTACGAATCAGCAAACTTGGCTCGTCGTAATATGTGAAAGGTATTTTCTCAATCGATGGTACTCCGCTACCGTCGAAGCTAAACTTCTCGCCTACTGGTGTAAACAGCTGATTAAAATCAGACATGGTGTACAGCGTTTCACCTGTGATGTTCACCGTCTTGGTATAGCTGTTACTAGCACCATGTTTGTCCGTAACAGTAATCGTTACCGTCTTTGGTCCCGGAACAAAGAATGCCAGAGCATTGTTTTCCCATTCGGTTTTCACAATGGCATTTTCATCATCGGTGCTTTGATCAATGTATGTGATCTTTTCACCCATTTTGTACTCTTCCTTGTCTGTCATAAACATCGCTACAGGAGGAAGATTTGGTTTCTGAACCTGAATCGTTACAGAGTACGGATCACTCCATTGTCCGCTCGAATCCTGGACAGCATACGTTACCGTATATGTACCTGGTTGGTCAAACGAATCCTGACGACCAGTCCAGCGTTCGTCTACGATGTCCATTCCCTTGGGAGAGCTGGATTTAGTGTTGTATGTTACAGTGTCTCCTGCAAAAATCTCTTTTTGTACTGTGAAGCTGGCTACCGGTTTGGTACTCAGGTTCAGTACAACAGTCTTGGCAGACTGATTCACTTTATAAGTAATGTTGAGTGCCTGAGTAATCGACGTCAGTGGCACCATGAACGTATTTTTTTGTTGATAGGCAGGGCCCTTCATCGTTCTGGATTTACCGTTAACAGTGTAAATGCTACTATTTGTTTTGAAGCGAAGCTCATCTTCGCCGCTAATAATAATGGTTTCTTTGGTTGTATTGTCATATTTCACTTCATAACCAACCCGATCAACCAATGCGCGGATCGCTACATAAGATACGCCATTTTTAACAGCCATCGGCTGTCCGGCAAGATATGTTTTGCCGTCTTGCACCATTTTGTTGCTGTTCATATAAAGTGTCAGATCTCCGCCTTTACTTCCGGCTACAGATTGACCGCTTGTAGATGGTTGCTCAACCTCAACTGGAGTCGTAGGTAGTGTTGTTTCCTCTTCCGAACCCTCTTCATCAGCAGGGTCTGTAACAGGGTCAACCGGAGTAACGTCTGTACCTGTAGGTACATCGGTCACCGGGTTTGTTCCTTCGACTGCATCGGTATCAGACTTGGTATCTGACCCGGACTTTACATCCGATTCCGATATGGTTTGTTCTTTCTTCACAACCTCCACGGATTTAACGTTGGCTGTATTTGCTGTTGTTGTATCACTTTGATCAGCTGCCAGTGCATTCGCTGGAATCGCTGCAAACGCTTGGAATACAGCTAAAGCGGTAAGTATGGATAATTTCTTCTTCAAATTCATTCTTTGTCTTTGGCTCCTTCTGCTCCCATTTTATAAATATCCCCCTCAAAAAGTCATACTATTAGACGCTTACTACCGGGAAAAGTTGCTAAAAATACTTTATAAGAATTGTAAACTTTTAATTGAGCGAAAATACTATGAAAATAGTTATCTATTATACTTTCGATTTGGAGTGAAATCGGCTTTTAAACCCACCGCAAAAATCCAATAAAAAAAATCCCTCCAGGACATGGTTGAATAAGCACCATGTTACAGAGAGATTTAGGGGTTTCGAACTTGCTAATGCAAACTGACGGGCAAGCTTCCTGTTGGCTGCAATTCACCTGTTAAGACAAGGGACAATGCGCGAACCACTGCAGGAGTGTTCTCGTACGTACATACATAACTTCCAGGCGTCGGAATCTCCAATAGATCATATGGATTACGCAATGCGACCACAATCAGGGAATACTTCTCACTAAGTTTTTCAACCAAATGCTGTTGCCCTTTCGGAAGATGGCCTGCAGAAGTGTAAGTACATACGATGATCTGATCTCCCTCCGACACATTTTTCAGTATCCGGTCCGCTTCATCATAAGTCGGCTGTGTCGTTATTTTGTGCTCCCGAACTCCGCCCCTCAGCTGCGATAACGCCACACCAAGTGAATCTGTATGAGACCATGGTTCATCCACTTCTGTCCGCTGCACAACCTCGGGCCAGATGACATACACATCCTTTTCAGGGTCTAAGGGAAGCAATCCATCATTATGAACTACAGTAATGCTGTTGGAGGCAATCTCATCCAACGTGGATTCAATTGAGGCCAGCGACCTTGGTAATTCATCCTTCTCTTTTGTTGAGAAAGCGACACCATCTTCATCATCAGATCCATTGGGTACAGCATCATCCTCTTCCATGGAAACAAACGTATGCTCCCACTGACCACAGCGTGCTGTCTTCCATGAAAGGATACGTTCCAATGCCTGGTTAATGGTTGCTTCAGCAATTCGCCCAGTGCGAACTGCTTCCACAACTGCTTCCACAGCAGAAACTTGATCTTGCAGTGTGTGACTGACCAGAATTAGATCAGCCCCTGCCTCCACGGCACGAATGGCTGCCTCGGCCACTCCATATGGCTTGGATATCGCATGCATTTCCAGACAGTCTGTAATAATAATGCCGTCAAAGCCCATTTCTTCGCGTAATAGACCCGTCAATACTTTACGAGACAATGTAGCTGGAATCGGCTCCGGTTCAATCGTCGGGAAGATAACGTGAGCAGTCATAATGGCATCCACTCCGGCCTCAATCGCCCGACGGAACGGCAGAAGCTCCACCTGCTCCAGTCTGTTACGTTCATGAGGTACAGTGACCATACCGAGATGCGAATCTACTGCTGTATCTCCATGTCCAGGAAAATGTTTGGCTGTCGCAGCAACGCCTCGGGACTGATATCCTTTGATGGCTGCTGCACCATGAGCAGCTACGCTCTCCGCATTCTCGCCATAGGAACGCACGCCGATGACCGGGTTCAGAATGTTATTATTCACGTCTACCACTGGAGCAAGGTTCATATCAATACCGATGCTTTTCAACTCATGACCTAGAATTTGGGCACATTCGAGGGTATACGCCGGATTGCCGGTTGCGCCGAGCGCCATATTTCCCGGCACCTGGGTCACTCCCTCCTTGTCAATCCGGGCCACCATGCCTCCCTCTTGATCCACGGAAATCATCAGAGGCAATTCCCCTGCTTCAGCCGCAATCGCTTGCAATTCAGCAGACAATTGATTCAACTGGTCTACGCTCTCCACATTCCGTCTGAAATAAATGACGCCTCCAACATGGTAATCACGGATTAGTTGATTGATCTGTTCATCCGCATGCTGTCCATGGAATCCACACATAAACATCTGTCCTACCCGCTGTTCCAACGAAAGCTGATCGATCGAATTCATACGCATGCTTTCCTCCCCATTATGAACCTGCTCTTTGGTTTGACCTGAATTCTGATGGTTTCATGTGAAAATGTTTATGGAACACTTTAGAGAAATATCGCCGTTCCTTATATCCCGTCGCTTCTCCGATGGCTGTAATACTCCATTCCGTTGTACTTAATAATAAGGCTGCGCTCTCCATCCGCTTATGGGTCATATATTCAACAAAGGTTACACCCATCTGATTTTTGAACAGCTGGCAAAAGTAGCCCGGACTGATTCCGAGCCAATCAGCTACCTCATCAATACCCAGATCACATTCCAGCCTGGCGTTCATATACTCGCACGCAGACGTGATTAGTTCAGATACAGAAGGGCGAGGCGTACTTTTCTTATCATGACAAGCAAAAGCAAGTGCCTCCGCCAGTTCGATTAATTCCTTGATGGAAGTTGCTGAATGTAATGCACTCCAGAAATGCATTTCGTCTTGTTCAGCCATGACATGTACTTCGCGCAATTCTCGAAGCATATGTACAAGCAAAAAACGCAGGCTGTTTTCAGCTATGCCGTCCAGCGCACTCTTATGCTCGTTCATCCGATGTTTGAGCGTAACGAGCAGGTCAATCAATCCCTGTTTGTTTCCCTGTCTGATCCAGCGGGTGATCAAGTCCAAATCTTCTTTTGTAATCCACATTGTTGCCCTTCTGGAAGGTTCTTTGGATGATATGTTGGACTGCTCAGCAGTTTCTGATTCCAGCGCATCGCTGCGCTGATTAGAATCATTCATGATCAGCAATCGTTGACAGTGCCGGTATCGCTCAGCCATCTGATCATCCAGCTTCACAGGCATAACATCCTGAATGACCCTTGTCTTCATACCTGAACCCGGCTCAAACGTTGCATCTAATTCCAACAGAACCTGTTGAGCCAATGCATCGGTCTGCAGTCTCCATTCATCTGACGCCTCCACCAACATGCACCATTCTCCCTTACGGGCCGAAATTAGCAGCGTTCCTTCACAGATCCGGTCTGTAATCTCCCTAAGCCTCGAACGGATCATTCCATGCCAGCTTTGGTGCCGGGCCCCAGACCACCCAATCGAATGCTTGAAATAACCCGACACATCGATAAGCAGCAGGATATACCGTAGCGAGGATGCCTGTGTTTCCGGGGAAGAAGGAGGGAAAGGAAATAACGAGTCCTCCTCTTTTCGCATCAGATCAATAATATGTTTGTGCTTTACCCATACTTCCATCTCCGATTTGCGGTGGCGTTCTGCCTCCATTTCCAATCGTTTCTTCTGAATCTGACTAGCAAGCTCACGCAATTTATGTTCGAGATCCAGGTAATCGATTGGCTTGCATATGTATTCATGGACATTGTAACGAATGGCCGTACGGGCATATTCGAACTGCTGATATCCTGTCAGCAAAATAATCTCGCAAGTTTCACCTTGTTCCCGCAATATTCGAATTAGTTCAAGACCATCCATGGAGGGCATGCGAATATCACACAACATGATATCAGGGTGATATTCTTCAACTTTATCCAGTGCTTCTGACCCACTTCTGGCCGTACCCACAATTTCAATGCCCATGTCTTCCCACGGCAAAATAAAACTTAAATTCTCCAAAATCGGCAGCTCATCGTCAACCAGCAACGCGGTTAGATTCATTCATCTTCCCCCTGCTCATATTGTGGAATAATACATTGAATAATGGTGCCATACCCCGGAGATGAACATATAAACACCCCGTATGCGGCGCCATATTGAATCCGTATCCGATCTGCCACACTTCTTAATCCCAGCCCTCGGCGCTCTGCCATTGAAGACAGGGGCTTCGTCCCCTCTGCCATGATGTATTCAGGTGGGTCTTCTGCCATGTATTCGAATCGAGCCAACATTTCCTGGGGAATACCGATACCATTATCCTCAACTCGCAGCACCAGATTATTTCGTTCCACAAATGCGCTGATCCGAAGTACACCCTGATATTCAATGCCCTCAAACCCATGCTGAATACTATTTTCCACAAGAGGTTGGAGGGTTAGCTTAAGCATGGATGATGTGTACAGATGAGATGGAATGTCGATCTCATAACGGAATAAATCACTGAATCTGTAATGCTGGATCTCAAGATAGCTCTGCAAGTGCCTTAGCTCCTCACTGAGCGAAATTTCCTCCTGATCCTGAATGCTGATTCGCAGCATATTGCCAAGACGCGTCACCATTTCACTTACTTTACGCCCTTCTCCCCTCATGGCTAGTCCGTTAATGGACTCCAGTGTATTAAATAGAAAATGAGGTTTGATCTGGGCTTGAAGCACGCGCAGTTCTGCCTTGGCCTTCTGTTGCTGCTCTGCACGCACACGTCGGAAGAGGCCTCCGATGCGATCCAGTAATTCATTGAACCCTTGGGCGAGCAACTGCATCTCGTCAAAGCCACTTCCTTCAACCCGGGCATTAAAGTCCCCGTCATCTACACGTCTCATGAATCGTACGAGAACCGCAATGTTACCTGTAATCCTATTCATGAAGAACACATTGAAAACCATCGCAGCAAGCAGACACAGCAGAATGATGATAATCGACCAGCCTGCGAACACATTCGTCTCTGCGGATAACGCTTCCCATGAAGTGACACTGACCAGACTCCAGTTATAGTTTTTCAGATGATATTGTGAAATGATGCTTTCACTGCCATCGAACACTGCTCTGGTGCTGCTGAACCCCGGTCCGTAAATTCCAGAACGCACACCCAGATTCTCCATCTTCTCTCCGCTGTATCGTCCGGAAGGATCGTATACGATCAGACCCTCTTCATTGATCAGCAGAAACGAAGTATCTTGTGCAGGATCACTTATTTTCAAATGGCGGAAGATGCGGTCCATCTCCCCCTTTTTAATCTGAACGACCAGGACCCCGATATTCTGAAAATAACTGAGTTCCTTGACCAACCGAATCTGAGTAAAGACAGGCTCTACGCCCGTCAGTTCAGGATATTCCAGAGGGGCCAGCCATTTGGGTACGCCGTTGAGTTCCTGGATTTCTTTGAATATTGGATGAACTTTAAATTGTTGAAAAGGAAGCGCTTGAAAGTTTTCCTTCGTAAATATAGAGACAATCTGGTTATCCTGAGACGAACGCGAACGCAAATCATACAAAAAGGCATAACTGATAAAAGGGTAGTTGTATAAAAGGGAACGGAAATTACGCTGGCTGGCATTCAGCGACAATTGATTACCGGTTCCAAGATCCTGTTTGCTCGGATCTTTGGCGTTCAAGGCCATCTGGAACACCGATGTGGCAATGCCGTTGTCCGTGACATTGTTGATCTGCTGAAAAACATTCTCGATATTATAGCTAATCGCCTGGAGTGCATATTCAGACTGCTGATTATATTTTTTCTCAATCGTATGTGATGTGACCAAGAACATGCCGATTCCAAGCGTGCACATCGGTACAATGATGAGCAACAGAAATGCCATGGCCAGCTTCATCCGCAAGTTCATTTCCCGTTCTCCCTATAT
>NZ_LITU01000083.1:207940-261431 GCF_001280595.1 Paenibacillus xylanivorans | reverse complement strand
CGCATCGTTAATTAACCTTTAACACTACCTGCCGTTACGCCTTCAATGATTTTCTCCTGCAATATGGCGTAGATCACAACAACCGGTACAACACTGTATACAATGCCTGCTGACATCTGGGCATAATTCATCTGATACTGATCACGAAACTGGACCATGCCGACAGGCAGTGTACGCAGTTTATCAGTGGATAAGAAATAGTTGGCGAGTAAAAATTCGTTCCAGTTGCCGAGGAAATTCACGATAAACACCGTAACAATGGCTGGAACTGTAAGGGGTATCACTATTCTAGCAAAGATACCCGGAGCTCTCAACCCATCCATAACCGCCGCTTCCTCAATTTCTCCAGGGAGCGACCGCATAAAGGCAGCCAAAATAATAATCGTGAACGGAATTGCATTCGCAACATATGGAATAATCAACGCCAGATGGGTATCCAATATGCCGAGCTTGCGTACAAGTAAGTATATTGGCAGCATGAGCGCATTGTTTGGAATCAGCATGCCCGCCAGAATGAGACTGTAGAAAAACATGCTCCATTTACGGTGTCTCATACGTGTTATAGCAAAAGCAAACATGGCACCAAGCACAATGGTTCCGATTGAGGACAAGACCGAAATGTACATACTGTTCCAGAAATACGTTCCAATCTTGGCATTTACCCAGGCTTCCACGTAGTTATTAAACTCCCAGGTGGAAGGCAGACCAAACGGATTCAGTGCAATCTCGTTGTTATCCTGCTTAAATGAAGAAAAGATTACGAATAAAAAGGGAAACAGAATTGCAAGTAGATACAACATCAACAACACATGAGGTATACTGCCTTTTATGCTCTTTGCCATCAATATTCCACCCTTTCGTTGTGTCTCGCCACCAGCAACTGATATACCGCGGTGAGCACAAGCGTCAGAGCAAAGATCAGAACCGCAATCGTATTGCCATAGCCGTATTTAAAGTTGGTAATCGCATATTTGATCATATACGTAGCAAGCACTTCGGTAGAGCCTGCGGGTCCACCTTTGGTCATAACCAGAACAATGTCAGCTGCCTTCATCGCTCCGGCAATGGACAACATAATGACGACGGAAATGATAGGTCTGATTAGTGGTAATGTAATTTTAAACGCTCTTTGTACAGCTGTGGCACCATCAATGGCTGCCGCTTCATCCAGATCTTTTGGAATAGCCAGAATGGCCGCCAAAACCATGACAATATAGAATCCCGTCCATTGCCAAGCATTGGTTACGAGAATAGATATCATTGCGAACCGGTTATCAGACAGCCAATAGACCGGCGAAATGCCTACGGTTCCAAGTAACTGATTCAACAGGCCGATGTTAGGCTCGTAGATGAAGCCCCACAGAATACCGATGACTGCCGTTGACATAATGGACGGCAAAAAAACGGCTGTTTTGTACAATCCTTTCAATTTCTTTACGTTCGCAATGAGCAGGGAAAACAGCACAATGATAGGCACCTGAATCAAAACGGAAAATGCGATAAAGAAACCGTTATTACGAGTAGAAATCCAAAAACGTTCGTCTGTCAGTGCTTTTGCATAATTGGACAGTCCCACAAAACGCGGCTCTGCGGATACCCCGTTCCAACTGGTCAAACTGTAATAGAGTGAACTGCCGATAGGATACAGGAAAAACATGATAAACAAGATCAGTGCCGGCAACACAAACAACGTATAGATCAACGGGCTGCGGAGTGAAGTATTCATGATCTACCTCCTTCAGTGACTTCAACTTCTTATGCTCATATATAGAGCAGATTCCTCAGCAGTAATTCTTTAGAACGGACCAAGGGTTATACCCCGGCCGTGTTCCAACCGGGGTAAACCAGCATGGTGTTAATAGGTACGCTTCTTTGCTTGAAAGATCATTTATTCTACGGAAGCATTAGCCTCTTCCTGAACCTTTTGCAATTCTTCAGCCATTTTCTCTGGCGTCGTCTGTCCACCAACCAGCTTCTGAATTTGCAGGTTGCCGATCTCTGTCGTAACATCAGCTTGAACGAGTGCATCAAATGCCGGGAACGAAGTCTGGGATGCATTCAGAACAGCTACGATTTCTTTCATCAAATCGTCGGTGATGCTGTCTGTCAGCACTTTTTCATCCAGTTTCATCGCCGGTAACACACCATCTTCTACGAGCCCACGTACTTGCATATCTTCGTTGTAGAAGTTTTTGATAAAGGCTTTAACAGCCGCCAGCTTCTGCGGGTCATCCGCAGCCGCTGCGGAGAAACCGTATCCATTATTGACGTCACGCATCAGGGCTGTCTGATCTCCTACACCGTTCTCTACCGGAGGCATATTGAAGAAACCAACTTTGCCAATGAGCGACTCTCCGCTCTGCCCTTCCTTAAATACAGATGATTTCCACGTTCCGTCATACATCAGAATCGCTTCACCGCTCGTAAATTGAGTTGTATATTCAGCATATTCATAGCCAAGCTCGCCTTTTTTGAAGTAACCTTTATCCACCCATTCCTTATGTTTCGCAAATCCAGCTACAACGCCTGGATCGGTCCATTTCGCTTCACCTGTAGCAAACTTCGCTGTAATATCAGGTCCGGCGTAACGGGACCACAGATGGTTCGTTAACATGAGTGGAACCCAGCCTGCTTTGGAAGCAGAAGCAAGTGGTACCTTGCCATCAGCCTTGATTTCAGCGAGCATATTATCCATCTCAGCCATTGTTGAAGGCGCTTTCCAACCTTTTTGCGTAAAATACTCTTTGTTGTAGAAGAATCCTTCACCCGATCCCCCAATAGGCAGTCCGTACACTTTGCCTTCATAGGTGAATGGTTCAAGTGATGAAAATTGGTCCTGAATGCCCAGTTCTTGCAGAATCGGCGTGAGATCCAACAACATGCCTTCTTTGGCATATACTTTGGAGTCCGGACTACCAAACAATTCGAAGATATCCGGCGGATTGCCCGCTGCCATCTCCCCACGAAGTTTCTCCTTGCGGTTTACATCGGATTCAACTCCGTCCAGTGTAAAGGTAAGGTTAGGTACTTCGCTCTCCACTTTGGCCACGACGTCCTGCAGAATGGCCAGCCTTTTTTGTTTGTCGGCACCCACCTGAGTGTGACGGAGAAGCATCTCAACCGGTTCCTTGCTTGTCTCTGCAGGCGTATTGCCTGCTCCCTGCTGTGGTTCGCTGCTTGAGCTTGAACATCCCGCCAGCGTCCATGAAGTGATAAGCAATAATGAAAGCAGTAATGTCATTCCTTTTTTCATTCGTATGACCCTCCTCAAGATATTGAGCATTTGGCTTTACACTCTGATTATAAAAAGTTGTAGCTTACATCGTAAGGATGACAATTCATCAATTGAGGGATAAAATCCTTCACTGGACAAATAATCTTGCATTTACAATTGATAACAGCAAAAAAACAGCCCCTGCGAAACATGTTCGCAAAGACTGCTTGGTTGGTAAAACTGTATGTTACGTTTACTTATTGGAGTAAACCATGCCAGCTGTTTCCGTACGACCTTGTTCAATCAAACGATACGCCCGCTCTACTTCCTCATCACTTGGAGAAGGAACACCATCGAGCGGATATGCTTTCCCAAGCGCCTGCCATTTGTAAATACCCATCTGATGATAAGGCAGGATTTCGAACTTTTCGACTCCATTTAGCGTTCCAATAAACCGCCCCAGATTGAGCAAATCTTCTTCCTCGTTGTGAATCCCCGGCACATACACGTGGCGAATCCACATTTTTCGTCCATTGTCTGATAACCACTGTGCGGTTCGCAACGTTCTCTCGTTGGATTTGCCTGTCAGCTTGATATGTTTCTCATCATTGATGTGCTTCAGATCCAGCAGAACCAAATCCGTGTTATCTAACAAATCATGAATCCGATCCGGTTCATTAAAACCGTTACTATCCAGTGTAGTGTGCAATCCCCAGCGGCGTTTCGCTTCTTTGAAAACTTCGGCTACAAAATGAGCCTGCAATGTCGGCTCCCCGCCGGATACCGTAAGTCCTCCGCCAGAACTGCGATAGTAGGACAAGTATGGCTCGATTTCAGCCAGTACCTCCTCCACGCTCATTTCCCTGCCACCATCCAATGCCCATGTATCCGGATTGTGACAATACTGGCATTTGAGCAGACATCCCTGCATAAAAAGCACGAAGCGGATGCCTGGGCCGTCAACCGTCCCGAAAGTTTCGAGTGAATGAATATGTCCGTTAACCATGCTGCCTCTTCCTTTCTGTATCCGCATCCGCTGTGCGTTATTATGGAGATTCTACTGCTTTGAACCGTTGAGTTAGGTCCAAATTACATCGAACCGTGGAAGGTCCGGTTAATAACATCGAGTTGTTGCTCACGCGTCAGTTTGATGAAGTTAACCGCATAACCGGATACCCGTACAGTCAGCTGTGGATAGTTTTCTGGGTGATCCATCGCGTCAATCAACTGCTGACGATCAAATACGTTCACGTTCAGATGGTGTGCCCCTTGACCAAAATAACCGTCCATCATGGCAACCAGATTGGATTTGCGTGTGTCTGACTCTTTTCCCAGTGCCTTAGGCACGATGGAGAATGTGTTAGAAATTCCATCAAGGCTGTGTTCATACGGCAGTTTGGCTACAGAGCCTAGAGATGCCAATGCACCTTTTTTATCACGACCATGCATTGGGTTTGCCCCTGGTGCAAACGGTTCGCCCGCTTTACGACCATCCGGTGTTGTACCTGTTTTCTTGCCATACACCACGTTGGATGTGATCGTCAGTACGGATTGAGTTGGAACCGCATTACGGTATGCTTTGTGTTTGCGAATCATGCCCATGAAACTTTCTACCAGTTCTACTGCAATGTTGTCCACACTGTCTTCATTGTTACCGTAACAAGGGAACTCGCCTTCAATTTCAAAATCAATTGCGATGCCTTGTTCGTTGCGAATCGGTTTAACTTTGGCATATTTGATCGCACTCAGGGAGTCTGCTGCAACCGAGAGACCGGCAATACCACAAGCCATCGTACGAACGATGTCGCGGTCATGCAGGGCCATTTCGATACGCTCATAGCTGTATTTGTCATGCATGTAGTGAATGACGTTGAGTGAGTTCATATACAGTTTGGCAAGCCACTCCATCATCGGTTTGAAACGTTTCATAACTTCATTGTAATCCAGTACTTCACTTGTGATTGCCGGATATTCAGGTCCAACTTGTGCTCCCGATTTCTCGTCACGACCGCCGTTGATAGCATACAGCAAGGCTTTTGCGAGGTTTGCACGAGCGCCGAAGAACTGCATTTGTTTCCCGATCTTCATTGCAGATACGCAGCAAGCAATACCATAATCGTCTCCGTAGATCGGACGCATCAGATCATCATTTTCGTACTGGATGGAACTCGTTTCGATAGATACTTTCGTACAGTATTGTTTGAACGATTCCGGAAGCTTGGTGGACCAGAGTACCGTCAGGTTCGGCTCAGGTGCAGGACCAAGGTTGTTCAGGGTGTGCAGGAAACGGAAGCTGTTTTTCGTAACACGGGTTTCTCCATTTACGGACATGCCTCCGATAGATTCAGTTACCCATGTTGGGTCTCCACTGAACAATTCATTATAGTCCGGCGTACGCAGGAATTTGACGATCCGCAGTTTCATAACAAAATGGTCAACCAACTCTTGAGCCTGTTCCTCAGTTAACAAGCCTTCTTGCAAATCACGTTCAATGTAGATATCAAGGAACGAAGAAACACGTCCAAGGGACATCGCCGCACCGTTTTGCTCTTTGATCGCAGCCAGGTAACCGAAGTAGAGCCATTGGAACGCTTCTTTTGCGGTTGTGGCTGGCAAGGAGATATCGAAACCGTGCATTTCGCCCAGTTGTTTTAACTCTTGCAATGCACGAATCTGTTCGGACAGTTCTTCACGCAGGCGAATGACATCTTCATCAATCACGTCGACTTCAAGTGCATTCAGTTCGCCTTTTTTATTCCGAATCAGGAAGTCTACGCCATAGAGAGCTACCCGACGATAGTCACCGATGATGCGGCCACGGCCGTAAGCATCTGGCAGACCGGTAATAATGCCTGCTTTACGTGCTGCACGCATGTCGGATGTGTAAGCATCGAATACGCCTTGGTTATGTGTTTTGCGGATGTTCGTAAATATATCAATGACGCCTTGAGGCATTTCGAAGCCATATGCTTCACAAGCATCAATCATCATGCGGATTCCGCCGAATGGCTGAATGGAACGTTTGAATGGAGCATCCGTTTGAACACCAACAATCTGCTCTTTGGATTGATCCAGATACCCTGGTTGGTGAGAAACAATGGTTGCTGGCGTGTTTACATCAACATCGAGTACCCCGCCGTTATCGCGTTCTTTTTTGGTTAGATCGGATACGATATCCCATAAATCTTTCGTATTCTGGGTTGCACCTGCAAGAAATGCTTCGTCGCCATAGTAAGGTGATAAGTTGCGTACCAGAAAATCATTCACATCTACGGATTTCGTCCATGTTCCTTTGGTAAAGTTTCTCCAGCCTGTTTGTTGTTTGACATCTTTTTCGATCACCGACATAGTAATCCCTCCACAAATTTGGATTTCCGGACACATGACAGGATGCTTCACTCGTCTCATCTGTGCCCAGAGCCGCGATTAATGTGATTAATTTCACATGTGAGCCGGAACATGTTCTCTCTACTTGGGAACCGGAACCGCGGATGAATGTTTTTCTTACATTTTCAGTATACTTCTTCGTTCTTTCAGCATCTGTGATTTATATCACAAAGTCCGTGACCATCCTCACTTCACCTATGCTGTATCAAGGTGAAGGTAACAATTTACACAGGATCACTGCGTGGCAGAACACTCTTCCGATCGCTGTTATCCCCAGATTTTTTTGATTCTCTTTGAAAAAGGTAAAATCCGGGGATAAAGGCGAACGCTTCGCTTTTTCAGGTTATTTCTACCCCTCCGTTGTCGTGTAAAGCGTTAAATTCAATGGCTACCCCAAGGATTCCGTTTACCTTTTACGGGAAAGACGGCAATCGGGGCTCCCCTTACGGGGAACCCTGAGTATATCTGCCTAAACCCTGCTGTTGCTTTAATTGTTATTCAAACTTGCCGTAGAAAGCATTGCGGTATACATCTGCCAGTTCAGTTACGAGCGGCATTTTTGGATTGGCGGTTGTACATTGGTCCTCGAATGCACGGTCTGCCAAATAATCCACATGTGCTTCAAAGTCTTTGGCATCAAATCCGATTTCCTGGAACGACTCTTCAATACCCAATGTTTTGTTCAGTTTGCGAATCGCATTGATGAGGCTGGTAACGCCTTCTTCTGTCGTACGTGCAGGCAATCCCAGAATGCGGGCAATTTCGGCATAACGCTCATCTGCAACAAAGTGCGAATATTTAGGGAACGATGCAAACTTGGTCGGTTTTTTCGCATTGTAGCGAATGACGTGCGGCATCAGGATCGCATTGGTACGTCCATGTGCGGTATGGTACTGACCGCCCCATTTGTGTGCCAAGCTGTGGTTAATACCCAGGAATGCGTTGGCAAAAGCCATACCGGCAATCGTCGAAGCATTATGCATTTTCTCACGAGCCAATTTGTCACCTTGCAGCGCCGATTGCTCGAGGTATTGGAATACCAGTTGAATCGCTTTGATCGCGAGACCATCCGTGTAATCATTCGCCATGACAGAAACATACGCTTCGATCGCGTGAGTCAATACGTCCATACCTGTGTCCGCAACAGCGGTTTTAGGCAGAGAATATACGAATTCCGGGTCTACGATGGCGACGTCTGGTGTCAATTCGTAGTCGGCCAGCGGATATTTGGTATTTCCTTGATTTTTGTCTGTGATAACCGCGAACGATGTTACTTCCGAACCTGTGCCCGAAGTTGTAGGGATGGCGACGAATTTCGCTTTCACGCCGAGACGTGGATATTTGTAGATCCGTTTGCGGATATCCATGAATTTTTGTTTCAAGTCGTTGAAGTCCGTGTCCGGATATTCATAGAACAACCACATCGCTTTGGCAGCATCCATCGGTGATCCCCCGCCAAGTGCGATAATGCAGTCTGGCTGGAAGCGACGCATCATTTCCGTTCCGCGGTCTACCGTTGTTGTAGATGGATCGGGTTCTACATCTGAGAACACTTCAATGGCTACCGGCATTTGACGTTGACGCAGATAGTGCTCTACTTTTTCCACATAACCGAGTTTGACCATCATCGCATCCGTAATAATGGCTACACGTGTGATGTCCGGCATTTTGGCAAGATACTGTGTTGCACCTTTTTCGAAGTAGACTTTGTTCGGCACTTTGAACCACTGCATATTCACGGTACGGCGAGCCACCCTTTTCACGTTAATTAAGTTCACAGCGGTTACGTTGGAAGAAGTCGAGTTACGTCCGTACGATCCGCAGCCCAGTGTCAGTGACGGCATGTTGGTGTTGTATATGTCACCGATGGCGCCGTGTGTGGATGGTGAATTCACGATAATCCGTCCGGTTTGCAGACGATCTGCGAATTTGCCAATCACTTCTTCGTTCGTCGAATGAATAACGGAGGAGTGACCCATGCCGCCAAAAGCAACCACTTCTGCTGCACGCTCAATCCCTTCAGCTGCCGTTTTCACTTTGTAACAAGCCAGTACCGGGCTTAGTTTCTCAGCCGACAATGGAAATTTCGTGCCTACCCCTTCAATCTCGGCAACGAGAATTTTGGTGCCAGCAGGAACCTCGATGCCGCACATTTTCGCAATGCTGACTGCAGATTGACCTACAATCGCCGGGTTCACCGCACATTTCTCAGCGTTAATCGCACCTGCGGTCAGTTTGGCAGCCTCATCCTTGTTAACGAAGTAACAGCCATTGGCAATCATTTTCTTTTTCACTTGATCGAAGATCGGTTCTTCAATGATGACCGCTTGCTCGGAAGCACAGATCATACCGTTATCAAACGATTTGGACAAAATCAAATCCGTTACCGCTTGGTTGATATCTGCACTTTTCTCGATAAAGCAAGGTACGTTCCCTGGCCCTACGCCCAGTGCCGGTTTACCACAGCTGTAAGCGGCCCGTACCATGCCTGATCCGCCTGTCGCCAGAATGAGCGCTACATCGTTATGATTCATCAGGGCGTTTGTACGATCCATGGAAGGATCATCAATCCATTGGATACAGTCCGCTGGAGCGCCATGCTTCACCGCAGCTTCAAGCAGAATTTTGGCGGCTTCCCGGCTACAGTTCTGTGCAGATGGGTGGAAGCCGAAGATGATCGGGTTACGCGTTTTGATGGATATCAGTGCTTTGAACATCGTGGTGGATGTCGGATTCGTTACTGGAGTAATCCCCATGATGATGCCGACAGGCTCCGCAATTTTCTGGAAGCTTTCGTATTCGTTATCTTCAATAACCCCTACTGTTTTGTCATATTTGATGCTATGATACACATATTCTGTTGCAAATATATTTTTGGTGATTTTATCCTCATACACACCCCGGCCTGTTTCTTCCACAGCCATTTTGGCGAGCATCATATGTTTGTCCAGACCTGCCAGCGCCATTGCTTGCACGATGCGGTCAATCTGTTTCTGATCCATGGACATGAATGCTGCGTGTGCTTTATTCGCTTTGTCAATTAACGTTTGAATATACTGACCTGCTGTCGGTTCTTTTACTGGGGCGACTTCGTTCTTTACAGCCATCTCCCTCATCCTCCTAAAGGTTCGTATTGGTTTGTCTCTCTTCTTTACATTCACATCGTATCATGGGGAAAGGGTAAATTATGTGATTTTTTTCACAAAGTATAACAAATTTAATTTAAGTTTTTTAGTGTCCCTCATCTTGCCATTTACACTTCCTATTTAAACTATAGGGCTGTTAGATTCATCCTCTCCTTTAGAAAGTGAATTTAATCACAATGTTTGAAATTTCGCCATTTTTGCACCCTTTCCATGCCCCTCAAACGGCAAGATAAGGTATATACTGAACTTAAAAATTGAACCACCGCAATTTGTACCGTCCTTCCCGGCCGAGAGATGACCCTGATCAGGACGGCAACGGTTTGCGGCGAACCACGGGGGCCAGTCCAAGCTGCAGAAGGCCGTCCGATGGACACAAAAGGGGAGATAGACTTATGAGAGAACAACTGAGTGTACTGGAAAAACGCGGCAATACCAACTGTTTCTCGGAAGCGAATTTCAACCATCTGCTCGTAACGATGAAGGACAGAACCTATCCGGAAGGAACCCATCTGTATTGGGAAGGAGATGTCTCTGACAAACTTTATTATATGAAACGGGGCCGGGCACAGATTACCAAATCCACGGATGAAGGCAAGGAATTGATTATGTACATGTATCAGTCCGGGGATATGATTGGTCAGGCTGACCCGTTCTTTGGGTCCAAACACAGCTTCTCGGCGGAAGTGCTGGAGGATAGTGAGATCGGAGTACTGGAGCACAAAGACCTGGAGATGCTGATCTGCCAACATTGTGACTTCGCCATCGATTTTATGAAATGGATGGGTATCCATCACCGGTTGACCCAGACGAAATTCCGCGATCTGATGTTATATGGCAAACCGGGCGCGCTCTGCTCTACGCTGATTCGGTTGTCCAATTCCTATGGCGAGCCTCATGGGGATCATGTCATCATTCATAAAAAAATAACCCACACGGATTTGTCCAATATGATTGGAGCGACCCGTGAAAGTGTCAATCGCATGTTAAGCGACCTGCGCAAAAAAGACGCCATTGAATATGACAACGGCATGATCGTCATCAAGGATCTGAACATGCTGCAAGGTATCTGCCACTGCGAATTGTGTCCTAACGAGATTTGCCGGATCTGACGCTTTCCCCGTCCTGTAACCATCTTATATGCAAATAAAAAAAGCCCATCTTCTGAGTCGAAGATTGGGCTTCTGTTATGCTCAGGATACAGTAGTCAATTCGAGCTTTACTGCATCACGTGGATTCAACTTCATGTCCAAACCGTTTTCCATCAGTTCCTTGTCATTCACCATGATCATCCAGCGTTGGTTCATCCGGGGAATTACATTTTCAACTGAAACAACAAATTTGTTGTTCTCCGACATCCTTACAATTCCACTGGACTTTAATACATCACGCACCGTACACTCCTGAACATACACCCCGGCATATTGACGATTGAGATTCGGCATAATATTTCCGCCGCTCACCTTGAGCAATGTTGTTTGGTAAGCAACATCGTCTCCCCCATTGTCAGCGGCTTTAACATATATGATCACTTCATCTTTGGCATGAAGCTCCATGTCCCAATTTTCGGGGTCAATATCCTTGCCATTCAGTTTGACAGCCCAGCTGAGTGAGGAATCCAGCGAAACTTCCCCAACGGATTGGATCCGCTTACCATCTGCCGTAAAATCGACAAGTCCACTGTTCATTAGTGCTTTCTTGAGCGTCAGACCTTCACTGAAATCTCGCTTAATGGACTTTGTTGCGTCAGGTAAAAAAGTACTGCCATCCACTGCCACTGTAATTGTATTCTGTGATTCGGTCTCTTTGACGATAGGCTGTTCGGAAGGCTGTGTCTCGCTGCACCCGGCCAATATAACCAGAATAAACAGACATATACCTATGTAACCGGGGATTCTCTTCTTCATGTAGGTAACACCACCCTGCGTAAAATCATTCACCCTGTTGTCCATAACCTCTATTATGGCACAAAATTCATGCAAAAAAAGTGTCAATGCCGTTACTTTTCATCCAGCAGCGTCCATAAGTGGTTGGTACAACACAAAGAGCCTGCAAGCAGGCTCTTTGGCTCGAATCATCACTACAGTCAACTGGTTACGTTATTACTGGACACAAGCCTGCATATAGGTACGGCCTCCGTCTCCATCCTTCAGATACGGATTGAGCCCAAAGAACTGTTCCTCCGACACATAAACGCCTGTCAGCAAACGCCCTTCAAGTAATCCACCATCCACCTGTACACAGAATGAAGGTGCATCCACATATTCCTGGTAGAGCGGAATCTGACCAGCTGAATGGTGTACCTTGGATGCCTTGCCCTGCTCATGCAGCGGCCGTTCAGAGAAATAGGTAGGTACAATATAACGGGCAATCACATCCAGCTCCTGTACAGTGTAAAAGGTGTCATCACCTAGCCAGGGCGCAAACATACGGATCTTCTCATATTGTGACCATACAATCGCCTGAATCAGCATCTCCGCTTGAACAAAACGACCTTCGCCCACATTCAGATATACAGGTTCTTCATGAAAGTTGGATTCGGCCTGAATTCCGATGGAATCGGGTTGTCTCAGTTCACATCCGATACATTTCCAACCTCTTGCTGTCTGAATCCATTTTTGCAGTACCGCCGGAGCCATTACCTGACCATTGCTATTGTTGGAATGAGTCTTCTCTCCTGCAACATCATCCTTAACCGACGGGGAATATGAAATTCGCTTAAATAGCTCCGCAGCTTTTTTGTAGATCAGATGTACCTGGATGGATGCGCTCTCAAGTTCTGCAATATCTTGTTTGCCGTAGCGTACTTCACGGGATAAGCTTTCTTCTCTCATGACAAGTGGCCTCCTCGCTCCGGCCGCCTGCGGCCATTTTATTTTACAATTATACTACAACTCGCGACAACATGTGCAGAACCCTTAAGACAAAAACTCCTGATTTCCACTGGAAATCAAGAGCCTTTATCCCATCACTTCCTTTAGTTTGAGCCGGGGAAGCTGTTATTAATCAACCCACTGCTCTGCCCAGTCTTGAATTTGATTCATAACGGGCTGCAGCGCCTTGCCTTTCTCTGTCAGTTCATATTCAATACGAACTGGCGTCTCCGGATAGACATGGCGGATCAGAATTCCTTCGCTCTCCAGATCCTTCATCCGTTCTGACAGCATCTTATCACTCATCGATGGAATCAGGTTGGAGATATCCTTGAATCGCTTCGAACCACTCATCAACGTTTGAATAATCAGACCGTTCCAGCGCTTACCCAAAAAAGAAAACGCCGTCTCAAAGCGCGGACACATCCGCAGATCTTGGCCTTCCACATTAATCACCTCTTTAGAGATCACTCAACTTACGTTTAGTTAGTATATTTCATAATAACATATTTAAGTCTCAAAGAAAACGTCTGCCGCTAAAAAGTTAAAATTTTAGAAGCATAACTCAACTTCGATGATACAACTCAGTATACATCACATGGGACAGAGGAACCATGGGAAAATATCGTCTAACTCCCATGTAGCTATCTTACCCAAAAAGAACCCAGCTGCCACAGTCATATTTGACTTGGAGAAGGGTTCTCTGGAATAGGTTTTATTATATGCGTTCACACAGCCAATTTGTGGCTTAAACCAGCACGTTACCAAGTGATCTTACAGGTTCGCTAAAGCCAAATTCCGGCTTAACGTTGCGCGCAGGATATGCCCACTTCACTCCATTGCTGATCACTTTTAAAATTTCCGGATTGTAGAAGGTCGGGTATGTTTCATGACCTGGACGGAAATAAAAGATTTTGCCTGAACCGCGGAGGAATGTACATCCACTCCGGAATACCTCTCCGCCTTGGAAGTTGCTTACAAACACCAGCTCATCCGGCACTGGAATATCGAAGAATTCCCCGTACATCTCTTCTTTTTCCAGAATAATCTTGCCATTGATGCCCTCGGCAATCGGATGGGACGGATTCACACACCAGATAATCTCCTGCTCATTGGCTTCACGCCATTTCAGATCACAACTTGTGCCCATCAGCGCCTTGAATGGCTTGGAGAAGTGACCGGAGTGCAGCACTATCAACCCCATACCATCCAGGACCCGCTGTGCAACCTTCTGTGAGATCTCGTCGCTCACACGATCATGCGCCATATGTCCCCACCATATAAGCACATCTGTAGAATTCAGCACCTCATCACTTAATCCATGCTCGGGCTGATCCAGTGTTGCTGTACGAATAGCAAAGCCTTCGCCTCCCAGTCCGTTTGCCAACGCCATGTGCAAACCGTCTGGATAGACTTCCCTTACTTCATCGTGAATTTTCTCATGGACAAATTCATTCCAAATGGTGACGTTAATCATATTCAATTTCCCCCTAGTGTAACTCTAAACCCACCACATATCTCCCAGCGGTTCTTCAATCAATACTTGTTGGAGATTTTGCACAGCTTTAGAGAATCCTTCTTCTACCGACATCAGACCATCTTCGTGTTCAATACTTACAACATAATCATATCCGACCAGACGCAGAGCGCTAATAATATCAGCCCAAGTCTTGTTATCGTGACCGTAACCGACCGAGCGGAACTGCCAAGCACGATCAAGCATGTTTGTGTAATCCTGCATATCCGTTACACCATATTTGTTCACGTTAATTGGATCAATAGTTGTATCTTTCGCGTGGAAGTGATGAATCGCGCCTTCACGTCCCAGAATGTGGATCGCTTGTACCGGATCAATCCCTTGCCACCACATGTGGCTTGGGTCCAGGTTGGCGCCAATCACTTCACCTGCTGCTTCACGCAGTCTCAGCAAGGTAGCTGGTGTATGCACCGAGAATCCACCGTGCAGCTCCAGTCCCACTTTCACATTGTGATCCGCAGCGAATTTGCCCCACTCTGTCCAGTAAGGGATAACTTTGTTGTCCCATTGCCATTTGAGAACTTCTTGGAAGTCATTCGGCCATGGCGCAACAGGCCAGTTCGGATATTTGGCATCCTCATGGTCTCCCGGACAACCGGAGAAAGTATTTACAACAGGAACTTCCAGTTTCTCAGCCAGTTCTACCGTCTTAACGAAATCATCGTGAAATCCCTTCGCAATATCCTTTTGTGGATGAAGCGGGTTACCGTGACAGCTCAATGCGCTGATGGTCAGACCGCGGGATTCTACTGCATTTTTGAAGTTTTTCAATGCTGTCGGGTTGCTCAGCAGCTCATCCGGTTTGCAATGAGCATTCCCTGGATGTCCACCTGTTCCGATTTCTACTGCTTTCAAGCCTTTGGATGCTACATAGTCGAGTGCATCCTCCAATTTACGTCCTCCGAATAGTACCAAAAATACGCCGAGTTTCAAGTGCGATTCCTCCCTAGATTAGATATCATATTAATTGCTGGTTTTATGAACAATGAACTGCATAAATATACCGTTCAGATCACATAATTGTATCATTATTGTGGAAAATCAAGAGCTATTCTATCCTGAAATTAATCGTAAGAATACTGGTTATTTTCATTGGAAATGATACCCTGCCGGTTTAGTCGAAATAAACCGCTTTGCCTGTCTGAGCAGACTCGTAGATTGCTTCAAGGATTTGAGTAACCACGATGGCTTGCTCAGGTTTTACAACTGGATCCTTGTCTTCAATAATCGCGTCAAGCCACATTCTCGCTTCACGATCCGCTTCATTTTCTGCGCTGCCGGAATAAAAAGCAACTCCACCTGCGTCCAGATCCACCTTGGTTTCATACAGACGACTGCGCTTCTCGCCATTGATCCGCAGACCATCCTTCATATCCGCGCCACCTTCTGTACCGCAGAGCAGTGATTTGGCTTCACCGAACTCAGCTACATTCAATGCCCAGCTGGATTCGATAATGATCGTGGCACCATTCTCCATCGTCACAAATCCGAATGCAGAATCCTCCACCTTGAATTGTTCCGGGTCCCACGGTCCGAAAGCGTTCGCCGCATTTTCACGCTGACCCAGCTTATGGAATGTGGAGCCCATAACACTCTTCGGCTTGTAATTATCCATCAACCAAAGCGTCAGGTCCAGCGCATGAGTACCGATATCAATCAACGGTCCTCCGCCCTGCTTTTCCTCGTCAAGAAACACACCCCAGGTAGGTACAGCACGGCGGCGAAGTGCAATCGCCTTACCGAAATAAATTTCGCCCAGCTCGCCTTCTTCACACATTTGTTTCAGGTATTGGCTGTCATTGCGGAAACGGTTTTGATATGCAATGGACAGCTTTTTGCCTGTACGTTGTGCGGCTTCAAGCATAGCCTGCGCTTGTGCAGACGTCTTCGCCATTGGCTTTTCACACATTACATGTTTGCCCGCCTCAAGAGACGCGACCGTGATGACGGAATGGGAGTCGTTTGGTGTACACACGTGTACCACATCAATGCTCTCATCCTTCAGCATCTCGTTATAATCCGTATATACTTTGGCTCCCTCAGCACCGAATTCTGCTGCGGCCTCCTCCGCACGTTCCTTCACAATGTCACAGAAAGCGACCATACGGCCCTGAGATTGTTTGGACAAGCTGGGCATATGTTTACCTTTGGCGATTCCGCCACAACCTACGATGGCGATATTAAGTACTTTAGACATGAACAAGTCCTCCATTAGCGGCATATTTTCTAATCCAGTTCATACTGCTCTCGATGCTTTGCAGTGGAGGATTCTGGCATACATCCTGTTCCACAACAAGCCACTCGGCTCCCGCTTGATCTGACGCTGTAGCTACAGCCCCCAGATCTATCTCGCCTTGGCCAAATTCCACTGTCAGGACTTGACCTTCTGAACGGCGCATATCTTTCCAATGGACCAGTGGCAGACGTCCCGCATACTTCGCGATGACCTCTGTTGGAGGGTATCCTGCGGCGTGAGCCCAACACGAATCCAGCTCTACTTGCAGATGGGAAGCGGTTACGGTATCATACATCGCGTATAACGCCGGCTGACCTTCAACCTGCTCCGTAAATTCAAAATCATGATTGTGATACATTAACACCATGTCCTGGGCTGCACATTTCTCACCAATCTCATTCATGGAAGCAAATACGTTATCCCATTGCCGTTGTTCTTCCGACAGATAAGGGACAATCAGGTTTCTGTTTCCGATGGCTTTGTGATAAGCGATCACGCCATCGAGATCCTCAAGCAGACTATTGTACTGAACATGGGTACCAACGATTTCCAGACTGAATTCATCCAGAATGGCCCTTACTTCTTCCGGACTATGCCCGTAAAAGTTGTGGAACTCTACGCCTTGATATCCAAGCTCTGCAACCTTGGCAAGTGTACCTTTGAAATCGAGCTCCAGTTCATCACGTACCGTGTATAGCTGTAATCCAACCTTCAACATTTACTGGTTCACCTCATCCGAAATCAATTAGTTTGACTTTACAGCCTCTGACTGATTTTCATCTGTATTGTTTCCTGCTCCTGCTTCATAAGTGCTCTCCAGCTGGATGTGTTTGCCCTCAAGCGAGGAGCGCTGGAACGCATGCATAGCTTCAAGCACATGGTAGGCGAGCTTGCCACTGGCCTTGTGTTCGCGTCCGGCTCGAATGGATTCAACCATTTCAGTAACGCCGATCCCGCGCTCGTTCTGTCTGCTTTCAAAAGCAGGCGTCACAGTCTCCCATGTGTCCTGACCGAATCTGCGCAGCTTCACTTCCCCATTAAAAAAGTTGGGGTCCGGTATGCTCAGTGTGCCTTCGGTACCGTAAATTTCAATTCGCGGCAAATCCGAAGCGCCCCGGATATCGAAGCTGGTGATCATTGTTGCAATGGCACCTTCCTCAAAATCAATCGTTCCTGCCAGATGTGTTGGCGTCTGTACCTGAAGAAGTGTACCTTCCTTCGGTCCGGAACCAATAACGCGATCTGTGATCTGTACACCCGCCGAGGAACTGATTCTACGAATCGGTCCAAGGAGAGTAATCAAAGCGGTCAAATAGTAAGGCCCCATATCGAACATTGGTCCACCACCAGCGACATAAAAGAACTCTGGATTCGGATGCCAGGCCTCCGGCCCTCCACCCATGAAGAATGAAGTTGCCGCAATCGGCTTGCCGATCAGTCCTTCTTCAATCACCTTGCGTGCAGTCTGAATGCCCGATCCAAGGAACGTATCCGGTGCTGAACCGACATACAATCCTTTTTCCTCGGCCAGTTCGATTACCTTGCGACCATCCTCAAGAGAGATTGCCAGTGGTTTCTCGGCATACACATGTTTGCCTGCTTCAAGCACAGCCAGATCCGTCATGGCATGACTGCCAGGAACCGTGAGGTTTAGCACAAGCTCAATCTCGTTATCTTGCAGCAACTCATCTACATTGTAAACGTTTGCGATATTGAATTCATCAGCTCGTTCTTGTGCCCGTTCACGGATCAGATCCGCAACAGCCACCACTTCAATGAGAGGATTATCTTTTAAATTCTCCAGATAAATGGCGCTAATGTTACCGCAACCAATAATGCCTGCTTTCATTTTCTCCACAGTGGTGTTCATCTCCTTATGAATGGTGAGAACCTGTAACTCGCATGTTTGTAATTGAAGGTTTTGCACTTGATTGTTTGCACTTGAATTTAATACTATGGTATTCCGTTTCGGCTTCAATTAAAATGAATAATATGATCGAAACATGAACTATCTGGTCATAATTTTCAAATTGCAAGGAGTATGCCAATGCCGACTGATTATTCCTGCCAGGTTCTTACAGCAGGCTTCTCGTTTCATCGCAAACCATATATAGGCTTGCATCCTGAGGGAGTAAAGAATTACCTGATGAGGCTCCAGACGGACGGACGGTGCAGAGCCCGTGTAGACGGCGTCATGTCGCTTGTTGATGCGGGTGATCTGCTTCTTTATAATCCCGATGAACCGTATGAACTAAGAGTAGACAAAGAGAAAAACCCAATGGGTGAACGAGTTGTGGAGAGTGGTGATTACCACATTTTCTTCAATGGGGACTGGGTGGATGAGTGGTGGAAACATCACAAGAGGCCGAACCGGATCAAGGTGCAGCTGACCGAAAGCCTGCTCACCCTGTTTCGTCAGCTCGTACTGGAGCAGCGCCGTATTTCCAATCCTTACCCTGAAATCTCCAGTTATTATATGCGCATTCTATGTCTTGAAGTGGATCGTTTGCTCTCGGAGCATCCGACCAATACCAATACCAACTATGTGGCGTATGAGATTAAAAGTTACATCGAGGAGAACGCTTCTTCTCTATTCAAGCTTGAAGATATAGCTACCCATATTGGAATCAGCGTTTCACGGGGAGTTCATCTCTTCAAAGAAGCGTTTGGTAAAAGTATTATGCAGTATACGCTTGATGTACGGCTGAACATGGCCAGAGAACGGATTATTTTTAGTCCTATGACGCTTGAACATGTAGCTGAATCTTCCGGCTTTAACAATTATACGTATTTTCATCGGGTGTTCCGCTCCCGGTTTGGCATGTCGCCCAAAGAATTCCGCGTCATTCACCGGGAACAGATGTAATCGCTTCATTAATACGTATTATTCGTAACCGAAATTTATTTGCGCGCGGCAATCGCCTCGGATACAACCATAGCCAGATCTTCGTTGCCAAACATGGACAGTACGCCCAATACGGTATCATCCGGAATGTCACCGGCTTCCTCCTTGGATACAACCAGCTTCAGCACCTGCTGCAAACGCTCGTTGCTCAGTTGTTCCGGGTAGGCTTGCCGGTACATCTCTTCCGGATCCAGTTCCTGATTTACACACCACTGGGCAAATACCAGAATCATCATTTCCTCTTCCTGTTTATACGTCTCGATTACCACTTCCTCAATCTGTTTGCTGCGTTCTTTTTCATATTCATCCATGGTGTTATTGTTCCTCCAATATCGTTTAATGAATCATCGGTGCGGAAGCCTACATTCACACTCCCGCACTACCCTTCTGCAAAATCAACCGCGGATCAGCTGTTCAGCCAAGTCATGGCTGTCCATGACGTGACTCGCACTGATCGCACAGTCATCCGGGGTTTCAAGATTTGCCAAAAATTGATCAATGGCTCCTGTGAATCCTCTTCGGTTCAAAATACTTTCCCAGCTGCCAAAGGTTACCTTGCGTTCCTGTGCGCCGCGTTCCTCATACTTCGCCATGTCCATGTTGACCACTTCTACCGATCGCCCCCCGCCGTACAATTCAAGTTTCTCCAAATCTGCTCCAGCTTGGCGTACCATATCAAATCTACCATACGCCGTTCTGCCCAGCTTGGCTGATCCTGCCGCATGCAGCAATCGGTCCAGTTCATTTTTGCGTATCCACTGATGGAGCAGCTGCACATTGTGATCGGAATACCATAACATCAGGTCAAGGATATGAATCAGATCATCATAAATGGTTTCCGCAGCCGGACGATCCTGAATACCTGTCCGATGCTTGGTGACTGTCAGGGATTCGAAGCCTTGTCCAGCATGCATCCAATCTTTCGCATTTTGATACAATGGTGCAAATCTCCGGTTAAATCCTACGGCCAACAATAGGCCTTGCGCTTCGGCAAAAGCGGTCATTTCTTCCGACTCCCGCAATGTATAGGACAGAGGTTTGTCCACATATACAGCCAGCCCCCGCTCCAAACATTGCATGACAATGTCAAAATGGGCTTCTGTCGCTGTATGTACAAACACCGCATCCAGATCCCAGGACAACAATTCTTTCATATCCGTTGTGCCATTATTCAATCTATAGGTATGCTGAATTTCCTTCACCGGCTCGGGAGAACGGTTCATAATCCCCGTGATTTCCACGTTCGAGTGGGCAGTCAACAGCGGCAAATATACTTTACGTGCAATATCCCCGAGTCCGATGATCGCAGCACGGGTTCGCTTGGTTGTTTCCATTATGATCATTCCACCTTCAGATGAGTTCTATATTTCTACGTCCTATAGTGTAACCCTTCAGGCAGCAACATGCCAGTGATTGAAGCCAGAGCCAGCACGAATTGTTCATCCGTTGGTCGAACGTGGTAAACTTTAGAGAGAAAGCCATACGGATTGGGATGAAGGTGGGCTTTCCTGGTCTGAAAGGAGCGTTTGGGATTTTGCGAAAATGGTTATGGCTCCTCTTATATGTTTTACTTGCCGGAGTCACGTTTATTTACAGATATGAACTGCTGGCCTGGACCGATCTGCATCAGTCCATTCCACTTTTACTCGCCATGGCGACGTTGTTTGCTCTTGTACCCGTAATTCCGTACAAAATCGTCATTATTGCCTTTGGCTACAGTTACGGTACCACAACAGCTGCCTGGATATGCTGGCTTGGAACCACGCTTGCTGCACTGCTGGTATACACCGGAGCAAGAACGATATTCAGAAATCAATCCAGGTCCTATCTCGAACGCATTCGAGGTTTGAATCGATTTACAACATGGATGGAGGCTCATCCCTTCATGGGTATCATGTCTATGCGACTGTTGCCCATCGTGCCCCAAATGGCGGTTAATATCTACGCGGGCATTACCTACACCCCATTCTGGGTATTCATGGTCGCGACGGCGATTGGCAAACTGCCTGCAATTTTTGTTTTTGCCTACGCGGGTGCGCAAGCAGAATCATCGATCTGGCTGAGTCTGTTGATCCTTGCCGGTTATCTGGTGTTCATGACGATAATATTGCTCTTGTTTCGCTTGCGCTCTCGTAAAAAAATCTAAATCGGGCCAGTCAGAAACAGTACAGATTCATCCTCTTTACGATCCTGCTTGGTTGGCTTGCCAATTCAGGATATAATAGAAGAGTAAGCCAAAATATCGATCTTCATCAGAAATGGAGTGACTATAGCATGGAACAACATTCAAGTGAAAAAGCAACTTTTGCAGGCGGATGCTTCTGGTGTATGGTATCCCCCTTCGAGGAACTGCCCGGCATTCATAAGATTGTATCGGGGTATACAGGAGGACATACCGAGAACCCAACGTATGAGGAGGTCTGCTCGGAAACGACAGGTCATGTAGAGGCCGTTCAAATTACGTTTGACCCGGCCATCTTCCCTTATGAGAAGCTCGTTGAATTGTTCTGGCAACAGATCGACCCAACAGATACGGGTGGACAATTCCACGACCGTGGATCATCTTATCAGACGGCCATCTTCTATCATAGTGAAGAACAGCGCCAGATCGCAGAAGCTTCCAAAGCAGCTCTGGCACAAAGCGGACGCTTCGACAAACCCATCTTCACACCGATTTTGCCAGCGAAAACGTTCTATGAAGCAGAGGAGCATCACCAAGGTTACCACCACAAAAACCCTGCGCACTACAAACGGTACCGCAAAGGTTCTGGACGCGAAGACTTTATCGAACGCACGTGGTCCGGCAAAGTGGATAAAGACGGCCTGAAAGAGCGTCTGACGGCGCTGCAATATGAAGTTACCCAGAACAACGCAACCGAACCAGCGTTCCACAACGAGTTCTGGGATCACCACGGTGACGGAATTTACGTGGACATCGTATCCGGTGAGCCGCTGTTCAGTTCCACCGACAAATACGATTCCGGCTGCGGCTGGCCAAGCTTCACCCGTCCACTCCGGGACTACAATGTGAAGGAAAAAACGGATCTCAGCCACTTCATGATTCGGACCGAAGTGAGAAGTCGTGAAGGAGATTCCCATCTGGGTCACCTGTTCAACGACGGCCCTGCCGAAGCGGGTGGAATGCGTTATTGCATCAATTCCGCGGCGCTTCGTTTTGTACCCAAAGAAGATCTAGAAAAAGAAGGATACGCCGAATACGCCGTACTGTTTAATTAAGTAACGGTTCAATAAAGTAACGGAATTGAATGAAGCGCTAACGAATCGACCGCTGCGCAATACACCAAAAAGGGGATTCCCATCATGTTTATGACATATGGGAAATCCCCTTTTTAGTGTGCCTTTTTGTATATAGATCGGAATCAGGGTTACTTCTCTTCTTACCTACCTCTTCACATCGGCTATCACATCATACTTACAATCCAGCCGATCCAATAGGCAAATGGAATCAATAACAACTGAGCCAACAATGTGCCGAATAAACGAGATATGAGCATACAACCATAGATCTGATTCATTCGATCCAGCCGGATTTCACCGCGCAGTGATTTGTCGCTGAGCAACGAAATACGAGGATCGATCAGGATCGTTAACAGAATGGTCGCTACTCCATTAATGAGTCCGGTGGATTGTGAAGCAGCTACAGCCTGCCCCGGATAAAGATACGCAGCGTAAAGACTGGACAGGACTCCGGTCGTATAAATTGCTGTCACCGCTATGTTCAACATCATTAGACGTCTGGGCATGCCATGTTGTACTAATCGTTTCGCCATCTTCCAAGATGGTGGGGTAATATAATACGTTGCATTTTTGATCTTGCTGCGCTTCAGCATGCCTCTAACCATGGAAGGAATCGACCCTGCCGCCTCAAAATGAACAACCATCCGGGAAGCGAGTTTAACCATAGTTGGAAAACATAATATCGCTATGGCTGTTCCTACCGTAGCCGCACCCATTAGCCAGTGCAGCTGCGCTGCAAAATGTGGGTTTCCTCCACTTGTCGCTGTGTCCACCAGATTACCTACCATCGGCCCTTGGGCCATATTGGAGGTACGCGAGACCAGCAGCAAAATTCCGGATAGGGACAAGGCCAGCGCTATTCTGCGAGTACGTAATCCCCCAAGGCGCAGCGCATAGGACAGACTGTCAGCAGCATGAATAAGCATGGTAAACAACATAGGGATGGCTAGGCTCAAACTAAACATATGTAAATCTCCTTGTCTTTTCCTAATGTGCTTCTATTGTACCTTTAAGTATGGAAGCATTATACTCCTCATCCACATAAAAAAGTATAGAAAAGTGCAGAGAAGTTGAACGGTAGAATGTACAAAATCCACAGCAAAAGCTTCGAGGTTCTCCAAAACAATCGTTTATTCATCCGGGTACAGGGTAATATACAAATAACTTATATTGTACAGGAGGGAATCAATATGCCGTGGAACAAACAGGATTATCCCGTTTCCATGAAAAATCTGGAGCCTCGTGTCAGACATAAGGCCATCGAAATTGCCAATGCACTGCTGGATGACGGTTATGAGGAAGGACGCTCCATTGCGATCGCTACTGCAAAAGCAGAAGAATGGGATGAGAATCATCTCACGTCGAAGAATTCGAAGCAGGATACGAAACATTCTTCATCAGACAGCAAATCGGAGCATGGAAAATCCTCATCTCCACGCCGTCATTCCGAGCCTGTCTCTTCTTCCAAGAGCCCATGATAATATTCATGTCGTTCCTGCCGACTCTGGCTGGGCCATCAAGGAAGAAGGTCAATCCAAATCTCTGGCTACGTTCCGAACCAAAACCGAGGCTGTGGATGCTGCCAAAGAAAAGAGTGAAAAACAGAACATTCGGGCTATTATCCATAATGAAGATGGTCAAATTGCTTCTTCCATCAAGCCTTAATTGGATCTGTTCTAAAATAGGATATATGTGAATGTACTACGTCTATTTATATACTAGAGCAAGCAAAAAGCCCTTCGCCGCTAATGGAATGATTCCCATCAAGCATGCAAAAGGGCTTTATGTTTGGTATGAGGCAAGCCCACCTTACCCGAACAAGATTCATTCCGGATAGGGTGAGGGTTAAGTTTAATGCGAAACCCCTCTAGCCACCGGAGCTCGTTGTGAGGCACCGCTGACCACTTTGGCTGCAGTTGACACGGGTAGCTTCACAGCAGAAGTCGTAACTGTCCGACGAGCCGGGAAACTGACCATATACGTTATAACTTTGCTGGCAATCCATACCGCCAGAATGGTATATAAAGTTTCTTTTACCGGTAGAAAGAAAAGCGACAATCCGAGTACAAACGCATCGCTGACAAAGAAAACCGTTCCCAGCTTCCAGCCCTTCCAACGGCTAATGAGCACCGCCAGAATGTCGTCTCCGCCTGTCGCTCCTCCGAATCGAAGCACCATGCCAGCTCCCACACCGGTGATAACACCGGACAGGACTGCCGGAATCCACAGATTACCGTGAAACGGAATGACCAGGGTGGAGTACCGCTCAAACCCGTCATAGAACAATGAGAATGCAGCCACACCTAGCAGCGCCTGAATCATGAACTTCCAGCCCTTGATGAACCAGGCCAGAATCATAACTGGAATATCCAGCAGCAGCATGCCGATGGCAGGTGATAAGCCTGTCGCGTATTTTCCAAGCAGGGCCAGACCGACAAATCCGCCCTCCGATAAATGATTCTGAAAATTAATGTGATAGTAGGCAAATGCCAAAATAAACGTTCCGAGCAGCATAATGGCGAATTTACCCGCCTCTGTCTTAACTTGTTGTAAGGTTAACGATGTTCTCTTCATTCAGGTTCCCTCGCAGTTTGTAAAGGTTGGTTTGCACCGACCGTACCCTGCAAAAGGCAAGCCTGGAAGAAATCATCGTATTTGTCCTTCGAATATTATTCATTCCAATCCCCTCTTTCGCAGAGTCAGCCGTTTTTTTTCTTTACGGTGGTGTACTCTACAAGGGGCGCTAAGTGTAAGAGAGATCGTAACGTTTCCAGATCGTCCTTGGGGAGATTATCCTTCGGGAACTCATGGTATCCTGATCCTTTCTGTCTGTTGGTGGTTAGCTATGCCAATTAAACGTATACTTTACACTAATCACTTCGATTGTAGCACCCTCTTCCAATCGCTGTTATCCCCGGATTTTATTGATTCCCTTTTCCTAAGGGAAAAATCCTGTGATAAAGGCGAACACTTCGTTTCTTCAGACGGGTTCTACACTCTCCGTTACCGTGTAAAGGTTTAGTTTAAAAATCTAAGCTAACTTGCTTATTCTTCTATTATATAACACCGATGTGATTGGGTCGAAACAGCAGACCCTTCAAAAATGCGCAAAAAGCACACTTTGTCCTGCATAAGTCGCCAAACAGCCACACCAGGACAAGCTTCTCTACCTAATGGTGCAATCTGCTCCTTCATTCTATGATTGAAGCTTCCAAATATAACTGTCCAGTCACCCAACTGTGACAATTTGGGTCCATTTTTTATTTTTCCGCGGATTTTAAAGGAATCATTTCCCTCTTGCACATACACTATAGCAGATGTAATCGGCTTATCTTTGGTTCAGCGAAACGTTTCCAGACTTACTCTGCTTTTTATGGTATAATATAACAATTGATTCCCACTACCGTTTAAGCGAGGCGGATTGATGAAAACGTTAAAGCCAAGAGTCTTTATTGGCTGCTCGCTGGAAGCGAAGCCGATTGCAGCCGCAGTACACGAAAACTTACGTTTCTCGGCCGAAGTTACCCCTTGGTACTCCGGAGTTTTTAATCCAAGCAGTTATACCATGGACGATCTGGAAGCAGAAGTTCGTACGACTGACTTTGCCATTTTTATTTTTCATCCGGATGATATATCGAAAATTCGTGGGAAGTACTATGCTTCTGTTCGTGATAATACAATGCTGGAAATGGGTTTGTTTATGGGCCGGCTAGGACGAAAGCGCATTTTTTTCATTCTTCCTGAGGATATTACGGACATCAAAGACGCCTCCAAAATTGAAGGTTTACGCATGCCTACAGACCTGCTGGGATTAAATCCACTCGTTTATGAAATTCGTTCAGATGGGAAATGGGCGCCAGCCGTCTCCGTGGCCTGCTCCAAAATCGCGGACAGCATCGAAGAACAGGGACGCTGGAGCGATCCCGAAGTGGAAAAAATCATTGAGAAGCACAAAAGGTCTGAGGGGGAGGCACGGTTACAACTGCTCAAGCTGCTGCGATTCTTCAGGGAATTGCTGCGAACCCGCAAAGCAGACTCGGTAATGTTGGAGCGAATGAGCGACGCACTCCGCAGTGCCTTTGTCTCTCATCCTCCATTCGCTGTACGCGGAACAGCCATATACCGTACAGATGACAGTGGTCATATTGAGCAATTATGTGGTAATGTTGGGGAACCGGGGAGAAAATATAACTTGTCCGCCAATGACGACAAGCAGCCCAATGATCCGAAGCGTATTCTGGTCATTGATTCTTACCTGGAGAACAAAATCAAGATCAATCTCTACGACGATTACCTTGAGAAAGAGTATCTGCTATGCTATCCTGTAGCCAAGAGATATGTAATTACAGTCCACATTATTGGACATATTGAAGCGGATGAGGCGATATTTCAGCAGATTGACTTGGAGAATCGTCATCTGTTCAACGCCATCAACGATTTGTTAGGAGGCGAACCGGAATGAAACCGGAAACGAAAAAAATAAGCAAGCGCTGGGGCAGCGAGAAAAAGGTACGCCTCAGTTCTGCGCCCGAAGCATCACGACCGGTTCCGGAACCTAAGGAAGAAGATCGTTTCCACAAACCGGCCGTACCGCTGACTACGATTGGCCCTTCCCTGAAGGGTAAGGAAAGACCTTACAAAGTGATTCTGGAAAAAGAGGCTCTTTACGAGAAACCTCAGTATCTGGCTTAACCGCTTTATGCTCATATACAACTCTGCCGTCTGGTTCGGCAGATCATCTGGCCCCGCCGCCCAAGGCAGGGCCTTTTTTGTTGCAATGCTTTGGCAATCCTCTTCATAACCGTCGGTAGTACCAACGGACCGTCCCAAAGGCACTTCATCCATTCCTCTGTTACATCAAGTTGTTTTCTTTATGCCCTTAGGTTTCCTGCAAAACCCAAAAATTATACCTTATTTTGGAGAAGGCTTGTCCTGAATGATGTTTTTAAAAGAAGAGAAAAAAGGAGACAATGTAGGCTGTTACTAACACTTTCCTCTCCATTCCTATTTCCAATTATAATATAAGAACATATGTTCTGTAAATAACAAATTATAGTTTTATCGACAAGTGTGTAGAAGAGAAGTTTTTTTGTATCCTATCTATAGTGCAATACCATATGCAAAAAACAGGCAACGCATATCTCGCGCTGCCTGTTCCACATATGAATACCGAAGATATTTAGAAAATATATTGTTATGAACCTAGATCAGACCGGACTGCTGAAGCAACCTACGTATGATCACTGCAGTTTCGGCACGGGTAATCGATTGTTTCGGGGCAATCGTATCTTTTCCACGTCCAGACACAAGTCCAGTGTGGATGCTGGTTGATACTGCTTCCTCCGCCCAACTTGCTACCTGCTCGGCGTCTGCGTAATCAGACCAATCCTTAACATCCCGACCACTCACAGTTGTATCCATTCCAGTCAGTTTCGTAGCACGTTTAATGAGCACCATAGCTTCCTGACGTGTAATCTGTGTCTGTGGACGGAATGTTCCATCTTCGTATCCATCGATTAAACCGTAGCTGGACGCCGTTTTCACAGCATCTGCGTACCATTCGCTTCCATTCACGTCATTGAAGGAGTTAATCTGTTCTTCAGGTTTCAATCCTAATCCACGTACCAAGATGGTAGCGAATTCCGCACGTGTAACTCCACGGTTCGGTTCAAATGTGGTGTCCGTAATGCCCTCGATAACCATACGTGAACCCATATCATTCACGTCTATCTCGGCCCAGTGTGTGGCAACATCGGTGAAGGTATGCGGGTGCCAGATAACGGCATACACACTGTTGGTCAAGCTGTTAATCTGTGCATGGTATATTCCATTGACCTGTGTAATTTTCGTTGGTATATGACGTACAGTACCATCTTCATCTACTACAACACCCGTGGTGATCTGATTTGGATCTACGTTACTTGGTAATGCAATCGTACGGGATACATAGCTATTGAACTTATCCACGCTAACAGATTTGTTATCGAAGGTGGCTGTTACTTTGAAATCAACCGGTGATCCCAGAAGAGTATATCCATTGTGCTGAGCTGCTGTCTGTGCTGTCTGTATGACAACTTCTGATGGCTGTGAAATTTCGATGCGCAATTTGATGTTCTCCAAAGAAGTGCTGGAATTCAAACCAAGTTGCTGGGCGAGTTGCTCAATATTAACCTGCTGTGCAGGTAACGTGTAAGAAGCAATATCCGTTTGAAGCACCAGTACTGCTTGTTTGTCAGCCATGAGTTTGACCGTCTGACCCGTCAGCTCACCTACAATCTGATCTCCTTGGCTGTTGCCTGTCACGGGAATCGTGACGATGGCGTTGTTCCCCTCGGTTTGGAGCTTTTGTGCAATAAGGCGTGCGTCCACTGCAAGGGTTACGACTTTTCGTCCGTTCACTTCAGTAGTGGTCAAACTTCCAGCGTTCTCGGCTTTACCGTTCACGAGCACCTGAGCACCTGTGGATAGCGGAGTTACGACTGTGTTTGTCCCTGGTGTACTTGCATTGCTTCCCCCAGAACTGGAACCACCCGAGCCGCCAGATCCCCCACCGGAGTTTCCATTTCCACCCGATCCACCTGAACTATTACTATTGCGCTTGATGTTCAGCGTATAGGTTTTCTTGCTTACTCCATCCAGTGCAGTCACTTCAATAGTGATTGTATTCACTCCACTGACTAATGGCACAACTGTACTATTGGCGCTAACACCATTAATTTTCACAGTAACACCTGTTTGATCCGGTTCAACGCTAATCTCAGTCGCGCTGACCGAATTGCTGACCGTCGCTTCGTACAACTCCACATCCGAACTGAACACCGGAGAAAATGTGACGTTAGTTAGATTCATTGTACTCAGTTTGGCGTTAGTGATGTCGATGCGGTTAATATTAAGGGTGTAGCTATTACTACTGCCGTCCTCTGCTTGAACGTTTATGACTACGGGGTTCGACCCATATGCCAGCTCCGAAACGTTATATGTGTATATATCATCCGTCATCGACTCATACGTAGCACCTGTCACGGTTACGTCTTGTCCTGCATCTGCTTTACCCAAGGAGAAGCTCACACTCGTCACGTCAGATTCGACATCCATATGATAATCAAGCTCCTCTGCAGAGAAGTCCGGTGTCAAAACCCCTGAACTTACCGTCAGGCCTGAGAGAATTGCTGTGGAAGACTTCCACTTTGCATAAAGCATAATATCTTTCGTCAAATTGGTATTAAAATCAAAAGCCTGCTGTAGCTGACCATCCTTATACCAACCAAAGAACGAGTAACCCGTCTTTTCCGGGGCGGTAGGGATGATTGCCGAGCTATTATAGCTCACCTTTTGACCTTCAATCTCTGTTCCCCCGTTAGATTCAAAACTGATATTTACATAAAGGGGTTGCCACTGTGCATACAGCGTAACGTCATTATCATTCATGGAGAAAGTATCCCCAGCGCTGTAGCTGGTGCCACTCCCGTCTGCGGCTGTGTTCCACCCTGTAAACTGATAATCTTCCTTCTCAAGTGCTTCCGTGTTATCCAACACTGTCACTGTTGTATCTTTTTCATATTTTAGATGGTCTACTGGAACACTTCCAGTGGTCGCACCATTAGCATTGTAAACCACTGAATGTTCCGTAGAAAGCGTCATGACAGTCATTTTATTCCCTTTAGTGTTGTCTGCATAAGCAACATATGGCATTCCGTTCGGACCAAAAGCAAGCGAAGATTCGTCCATTTGACCTGCAGAGTACGGCTTGCCGCCAACCATAGTCCACTGATTTCCGTCAAGCTTCATCATTACACCCTGCGGTTCCATGCTATGATTAACTATATTTCTAAAAGCTGTGTAAGGGACACCTTGCGGATCAAAATCCAAAGACAGATTATACGATGCTCCTGATGAGAAACCCGCGCTCCCTACCACTTCCCATTGGCTGCCATTCAGTTTCATTACGGTTGCTTTGTAACTGTTGGCCTCGTCCTGAAAAGCAATATAAGGCACATTATCGGGACCAAAAGCTAGGGAAGGATATGACACTTGTCCTGGTGTGAATTCTGCCGCTCCTACAATTTCCCACTGATTGCCTGTAAACTTCATTACAGTGGCTTTACGATTATCTGAATCTATAAAAGCAAAATAGGGAATTCCGTTAGCATCGAAAATCAGTTTGGACATCTCGAGTGCAATACCACCTGTCGTAAAACCGGCCGTTCCAACTGTCTCCCACTGATTTCCATTCCATTTTTTAACCGTCACTTTAGTATCTGCAGCATGATCCCGGTAACCAATATAGAGCGTATCATCAGGACTAAATGCAAGCGTAACGTACACCGCAGCTCCAGCTGTAAAACTAGCACTGCCCACAACCTCCCACTGATTCCCGTTGAATCTCATAACAGTTGCCTTATCTCCATTATCAACATCCTGATAAGCAACGTATGGAGTATTTTGAGAATCAAATGCGAGCGATGAAGTCCAAGCTTCCCCAGCAGAAAAGCCGAGTGGTCCAACGGATTGCCATCCGCCAGAAATGTATTTCATAACTGTTGCTTTATTGTTATTACCTATATCCCTGAAAACGGTGTACGGTGTACCCTCCCGATCAAAAACAAAAGTAATATTTTCTACCTGTCCTGATGTGAAGCCGGCTCCGCCTACATCTGTCCATGTCCCACTTGCGGCATAGGCGCGATCCACGCTCAACGTCTGAAATCCGGGAACACCTCCGAAAATTAACAGACACACCAACAGCATGGTAACCGCTTTTTTAACCTTCAGCACCTTCCTGATCATCACCCTCATCCTCTCCCTTTATACCATCCATGAGTTACTCCACAACCAGTACTCTATCTGCATACACATCCTACGAAATCCACTAAAAACTATCTATTTTGCTGGTAGACGAATTAGCTACTTATACTCTTCTGGTATGTATCTCTGACTTCTGCTCTCCTCCTCCTCCAGTGTAACTAGATAATGTACGGACATTATAACGATTGATTCTGAACCGATTCTGAACATTATGCTAAAGTGGTGAGTTCTCTAATACATAACGGTGTTCTCAATATGACCTTGGACCCGCACTATATAAGGGTTTCTAGCGATCAAGCCTATGTTAAATAAAGGGATTGTAAAAAATTTCAGGTTGAAACCAGTATGAGTCAAGCTTATGCTGACTATAATACAGAACAGGAACATTTGTTCTTAATTAGTCGATTTATATTCAAGGTTAAGGAAGTGAAAGTATGTCATCCTCCCCTTCCGCCCCATCCCCTGCGGATGAAGACCACCGATTGATTAAAAGTATGGTTGTACGCACCTTGCTGCTGGATGTACTTGAACGGGATATTCGCACGCTGGATACGTTGCAGCTCAAGATGCCAGAAGTCTACATCCTGTCCCTGACCCGTATTCAGAATGAAGTGCTCAAGGAAATGCTGACGCTTCGCAAACAGATGAGAACTCGTGGCGTCAAGGTTCTGGAGGAGAAACGGCAGGTGGACGGGATCGAAACCCAGTATCTGTGCAGAGGATATTTGCAGCGGTTCTATATGCTGTGGACGTTCGCGCGGAATGAAGTCAAAAAAGAGCTTAGTCGGCATTTGGATATGGATTTGGCGCAGCCGTTATAGCTGATTCATCTGCTTGATGTACCCGTCATAGTTTGAATTCACATATTTAGTCCACTTACTCCTCCGGCTCCCCACCCATGTGCCTAATTGAAACAGGTTGACCCCGGGAGGCTGCGTTCATTAAGATGGAATAGACTTGTCTGTACATTCCGTTCAGACTTGTAATGAAAATTGATTCCTATAAGCAAACAAGCCTGCCAGCCATTAACGGCGGACAGACTTGTTCATTGGGATTAGCTTTCAACGTCTTATCAATCAAGGAGTTGGACTTCATGGACTTGAATTCGCATCTAATTAAAAATCAATCACCCGCACATACAGGCATTGCCGCAGATGTGACCGAACTGATCGGCCAGACACCTGCCGTTAAATTGAACAGACTTACAGGCAGCGATTCCGCTGACGTATACGTCAAACTGGAATATTTCAATCCCAGCGGCAGCGTCAAAGACCGTGCCGCCTACAACCTGATCGTTCAGGCTGAACGGGCAGGACTGCTGCTTCCCGGCGCAACCATTATCGAACCGACCAGCGGCAATACCGGCATCGGTCTTGCGATGAACGCCGCAGCCAAAGGATATAAGGCTATTCTGATCATGCCGGATAACATGTCCAAGGAACGCATCAATATTCTGAAAGCCTATGGCGCAGATGTGGTACTTACCCCTGCCGCAGAGCGGATGCCCGGTGCGATCCGCAAAGCCAAAGAGCTTCAGGCCGACATTCCGGGAAGTTTCATTCCCCAGCAATTCGAGAATCAGGCGAACCCGGATATCCACCGGATCACCACCGCTCCCGAAATTATGCAGCAGATGGAAGGCAAGCTGGACGCCTTCATTGCCACGGCGGGAACTGGCGGTACGATCACCGGAACGGGAGAAGAACTGCGCAAGCAGCTGCCGGACATTCGCATCTATGCAGTGGAGCCGAAAGGTTCTCCGGTGTTGTCCGGTGGCGAGCCCGGACCTCACAAGCTCGTCGGTACAAGTCCGGGGTTCATTCCGGATATTCTGAATACCGACGTGTGGGATGCCATTATCCAGGTGTCCGATGAGGATGCACTGGATACGATGCGGCAGCTTGCTGCCCGGGAAGGGTTGCTGCTCGGCCCTTCCTCTGGCGCTTCGGTGTGGGCCTCCCTGCGCATCGCGCGGGAACTGGGGCCGGGTTACCGAGTGCTCTGCATTGCGCCCGATACCGGGGAACGGTATTTGAGCATGGGTATTTTTTAACAAAGAAAAACTCTTACAACAAGTCAAAGGCTCCCCTCCAAAATGAGCGCTTGATCACAGCCGGACGTTGAATCCGCAGCGTACAAGTACTTACTCTGGAAAGGGAGCCAGTTAAGTTAAATATTCTAAATATGAATGTGAACTAGTGAGTCAGGGTTGTCCATTCTACACCTTCGGGAAGCAGGGCCGCAATGCGGTCTTTGGCTTCTTTTTTGCTGTACAACGATTCGTCGAGAATCGCGGCTGACCCCGAGTCACTGCTCGTCCGAATCAAACGTCCCAGACCTTGCTTCACGCGCAGCAGCATGTACGGAAGATCGATCTCCTCGTAAGGCGCTGCCGATGCACTGCGTTTTGCATTAAAGACAGGATCTTGCGGTGGGTATGGAAGCGACCAGATCATGACATTGGATAATGACGGTCCTGGAACGTCCAGACCTTCCCACAGATTGACGGAGCATAGCACACTCTCCTCATCCTGCTGGAAAGCGGCAATCAGGTCACTGATCTCCCGATCTCCTTCATACATAAAGCGTAACTCTTGAGCCTCAGGGACTTGAGCGATGTCTTGCTTGAATGCGCGCAGCTCCTCCATCGTACGGAACAGAATCAGCGCACGGCCCCCACTCTCCTGAAGCAGCGATACGGCGTCACGCAATCGATTTTCATTTTCCGGGTGACCGGGTACCGTTTCATCTGTAATCTTCATCTGCATTTTGTCCGCGTAGTCATATGGTGAAGCTACCGAGAACGATACAAAATCATCAATCCCCAGGCTGTCTGCCACATAACGGAATGAACTGTCCACGGATAACGTTGCTGATGAGAAGACAATCGGAATGCCTGTATTAAACACACGCTCGTTCAGAATTTCCTTCACGGTACGCGGCATGATGGATAACGTCGTTTCGTCTTCGCTCTCCTCAGCCCAACAGATGTACCCATCTTCCTTACGGAACAGCGCAAGTGCGGACTGAATCATGTCCAGATGTTCCTCCACGACACGCATCTGATAGCCATCAAGCGAGAACAAGCCGCTCTCAAATACCAACTCTTCGCCGATCGCATCCAATACGCTGGTCAGCCGTTCAATCTCACGCAGCAGCGGCGGTTCTACCCTTACTTCTTTCCGTTCCGATCCGGGAATAGCCACCGTATACGTATCCAGCAGCGCGAACAGTCGTTCACTGCTCTCAATGGCTTCATCCACACACTCGGCGAGGGATTCACGAATCTCTCCTTCAAGCAGGCGAGTCACAAGTTCCTCGAAGATACGGTGTTTCAATTTGTAGCTCAATGCGTTCAGGGCTGCTTCTTCCAGCAAATGTCCTTCATCAAATACAACCGAGCTGTGATCTGGCAACAGTGGCAATTGACCCTCACGTTTACGCGCTTCATAGGTCCACACATGCTCCATGTAGTAATCATGGGAACAGATAATGATGTCCTTGGAACGACGGTAATGGTCACGCGATAGCGTCAGGCCGCAGCGTTGTCTTTTTGGACAAACGAAGCAGTCTTGAAAAGGGTCCCAGTTAATTTTGTTCCACTGGCGATCGTTCAGATGCGGATACTGTTTGCGGTCACCATACGGATGGAATGCCTGAAGCGTACCCGGTGTATTCACAAAGTCCGGAAGGCTCTCATGCACTTCTTCAATGACAGGCGCATCTTCATCCGCAAATCTCACCGCACTTAATTTGTTCAGACAGACGTATTGGTCGGGTGATTTGCCCAGACGTGCGTCCACTTCCAAGTCCAGATGTGCAGCCAGCTTCGCAATATCTCCGCCCGGCTTAACGAGCTGTTCAATCAAGGACTCATCGGCACAGGCGATCACCGCCGGTTTACCCGTATAACGTGCATAACAGACCGCGTAGAGCAGATAGACTAACGTCTTGCCTGTTCCTACACCGGCCTCAGCCATAATGGTCTTTTTATCTCCATAGGCCCGTTCAAGCTGGTACGCCATAAAAATCTGTTCATCCCGTACCTCGAAGCCGGACTCAGGTAAAATATCGTAAAAAACATCGGCAACCCATTCCCCTAAACGGGATACAAAGGGCTCTGCCGGATCATATGCAAAAGGATAACGTTGTGTAGACAATCCTAGGTCAGCCTCCATTCTTAGACAAGCGGTCCGATTTCATTTTTCCGTTCAAAAAGGCCGCTGGGCAAAAGTTAATTATCCCACGCCATGAGGTGGGTGACAAGCTTTTTTTAATGAAAACGATGTATAGAACCGCCTTGCAGGGAAAATATATATTCGAATCCATCATAAGGAAAGGCGGTGCTCCATGAATCATCAGTCTTCACAACCTGAGCATTCCTCAGACGCGGCTCCCGAGACATTAACGGATCGGCAGGGCCATCCCATTACAGACAATCAGAATGTTCGAACCGTCGGCAGCCGGGGACCGACTACACTGGAGAACTATCATTTTCTCGAAAAGATCACCCATTTTGACCGCGAACGTATTCCAGAACGGGTGGTCCATGCCCGCGGTGCTGGCGCTCATGGCGTATTTCAGGCTTATGGAACGGCTGGGGATGAACCGGTATCGAAGTATACTCGCGCACGTCTGTTTCAGGAAAAAGGCAAAGAAACGCCCGTATTCGTTCGGTTCTCCACGGTTATTCACGGCGGACATTCCCCGGAGACGCTTCGGGACCCGCGCGGATTTGCTGTGAAATTTTATACTGAGGACGGCAACTGGGATCTGGTGGGCAACAATCTGAAAATCTTTTTCATTCGTGACCCGCTCAAGTTCCCGGACATGGTACATGCCTTCAAGCCGGACCCGTTGACCAATGCACAGGATATGGAACGGTTTTTCGATTTTGTCTCCCTCAGTCCTGAAGCTACCCATATGATTACGTTTCTCTTCTCCCCTTGGGGAATTCCGGCCAACTATCGGCAAATGCAGGGGTCAGGCGTCAATACATACAAATGGGTGAATCAGGAAGGCACTGGCGTGCTCATTAAATATCACTGGGAACCGCTCAATCAAGGAATACGGAATCTTCTTCAGAAGGACGCCAGCGATATTCAGGGACAGAACTTCAACCATGCGACACTGGACCTGTATCAGGCCATTGAACGCGGAGACCATCCCGAATGGGAACTATGCGTTCAAGTTATGGAGGATGGCGAGCATCCCGAACTGGATTTCGATCCGCTGGACCCAACCAAGCTATGGCCGCCAGAGCAGTTTCCATTTTTGCCGGTTGGAAAAATGACCTTAAACCGTAATCCCGAGGACTACTTCAATGAAGTGGAACAGGCAGCGTTTGGCACAGGTGTGCTGGTGGATGGACTGGATTTCTCGGATGACAAGCTGCTGCAAGGACGCACCTTCTCCTACTCCGATACCCAGCGTCACCGGGTGGGTGCCAACTATCTGCAACTGCCCGTCAATGCACCGAAAAAGCGGGTAGCCACCAATCAGAGCGGCGGGCAGATGCAATATCAGGTCGATCGTGCGCCAGGTCAGAATCCACACGTCAATTATGAACCTTCCTCGTTGGGTGGCTTGAAGGAGGCAACTCCACGCGGCAAGGAACATGAACCTCTTATTGAAGGTCGTCTTGTTCGTGAAAAAATTGAGCGTACCAATGACTTCGGACAAGCCGGTGATACCTACCGTTCATTTAAGGATTGGGAACGAGACGAGTTGATCAGCAATCTGGTAGATGCTTTAGCTACATGCAAACCGGATATTCGTGAGCGGATGATCTCCCATTTTACACAAGCGGATGCCGATTATGGACGTCGGGTAGCCGAAGGATTATCTTCCGTTTCAACCGATGACAGCGCTACTGTTCAACCCAAACATGAGCCTACTATTGAACAGGCTGCCAAAGACAGCCATGAAGCAGATCCGTATTAAAAGACTGGCTGATTGAGCTAATGCTTATTTAAAAGCAACGGATATGTTTTATAGCAACATATAGGTTCGTTTCATAACCCCTGGTAGCTAAGACTGCTTGATGCAGCCCTGCTATCGGGGGTATTTGGCGTTCCAACCCATGCAGCCTGTGAGCTGAACATGTGAGGTCCTTCTTTTTAAAAAATTTATAAAGTTGATTTCGGCGGATTGGAGGTATGGATCATGCCGTTTGCTGGGAAAAGAGGCTCTTTCTACGTTCATTTCAGATGATCCCCTGTTAAATGAGGGACATGAACTGAGCGCAAGATTATGCGTTACTCATATGAATTTCCATTTCCGAACAGTTATACGAGGCTTGTCAGCAGGTTGAGTCCATCTGATCAAATGATTATTGATGATAACGTTTACAACATTTACCATGAACCTGTGTCCTTTAGGACTTCATTTCCCAATTACTAAGGAGGTTTGCTTAATGAAATTATTCCCTATTACTTCTGCTCATTCCTCATCTCAACGTTCGCTGAAATCGAAAATGACTAACATCTGCCTAAGTGCCGCGTTCCCTCTATTATTGCTCGGCGGTGGATCGGCTGGTGCGGCGGAATTGATCGAGAGTGGACTGCAAAATCCCTCTGATTCTGTAGCTGCCTCCAGTACTACACTCGCTGCAGGTGATCTATATGTCGCTCCTGGCGGCTCGGCCAGCAATCCCGGAACCCTTGCGAGTCCTACATCACTGGCTAACGCGCTGACACAAATCGCACCGGGTAAAACAATATATCTGCGCGGTGGCACCTACAGCTTCTCGGAAACGGTTACGATTGAGCGAGGCAATAGTGGTACATCGGGACAACGCAAAAATCTGGTGGCGTATGGATCGGAAAAGCCTGTCTTTGATTTCTCGGCCCAAACCTTCACCTCCACCAATCGCGGGCTGCAAATGTTCGGAGACTACTGGCTCGTCAAAGGACTTGAAGTAAAGGGTGCTGGTGACAACGGTATCTTTATCGGGGGCAGCTACAACCGCCTAGAACAGATCGAGGCTCACCATAACCGGGATACCGGGATCCAACTGGGGCGTTATGCTTCGACTGCGGCAAACAGCGAATGGCCTGCCTATAATGAAATTATTCGCTCCTATTCCCATGATAACTATGATCCGGATGACGGAGAAGATGCGGACGGCTTTGCCGCCAAATTGACGGTTGGCCCGGGCAACCTGTTCGACGGTTGTATCGCTGCCTATAATGTAGACGATGGCTGGGATCTGTACAGCAAAACAGATACGGGCGCCATTGGCGTCGTAACGATTCGCAACAGCATCTCCCATCACAATGGGCAGACTTCGGATGGTACATCCACCTCCAATAGTGACGGTAACGGCTTCAAGCTGGGCGGCGAGAAAATCGCGGTGAATCACATCGTGGTGAACAGCATTGCTTTTCAAAATAAAAAGCACGGCTTCACCTATAACAGCAATCCCGGTTCAATCCAGATGAAAAACAATACGTCCTGGCAAAATGGCCAAAGCAACTTTGCCTTTGATGTAGGCACACATATCTTCACCAACAACCTGTCCTTCGAAGGCGGCGCCAGTGACAAAACCAGCGGAACCGACGTCAGCAGCACCAACGTCTGGTGGAAGAACAAAAAAAGCGAGAACGCCAAAGGCCTGCTCGCCAGCGCAGCTGATTTTGTCTCCCTCGTGCCTTCGGTAACCCGTGCCGCCGATGGCACCCCTGTACTGGGTAACTTCTTGAAGCTTGCCACAGGCAGTGATCTAATCGGCTCGGGTACGCCATCGGGTACAAATATTGGTGCGCGGTAGGTTGAAGATAGTAAGATAAAAGAATATTTTATAAAGCAAACTCCCCTCCCCCATGCCAGCCTGATCGGTGGTAATAGAGAAGGGGATTTTTAGGTTTGAGTTCGTAGTGTGCTGGTTTCTAGGCTGATAGATACTCACGGTTTACTCAAAACCTCAATCATCAGTCTGCCGCCTGTGCGAAAACCTTGCTCGAATGCCGCTTCCACATACATGGATGTGGATTGTCCGATTAAGTCTATCAGTTGCTCCAAAGCATCGTATTCGCTCTCGGTAAGCTGTGTTTTGTAGTCTTGCATCAGGTCTGATATCTGGCGATTGATCTCCTGATATTCGGAGTGCTCAGGATGAATCGACTCGTCCAACCGCAGGTTCCCGTGAAACAAATCTTCGATCAGGTTTGACATGTTATCCCCACCTAGTCTTTTTACCAACTATTCTCACTATACTTTAGCGGATTTTCCGCTAAAAATCAATAGCGGATAACACGCTAAAGTATGATAGTGGTGAGGTGATGATCATGTATGCTCGTATACGCAATTTGCGTGAAGACAAAGACTTATCCCAAACACAAATGGCCGCTTATCTCGGTTGTAGCCAACGTGTATATAGCAACTATGAACGTGGCGAGCTGGACATTCCAACGGCTATATTGATTAAGCTCGCTGATTATCATCAGACCAGCACAGATTATCTTTTGAATCGAACAGATGTAAGAAGACCATATCCATCAAATAATTCGGCTTGAGTTTTACAGACCCGTGGCTAAGTCCTTTCATGATGAAAGTAGAGCTAAAATAGTACCCTGGTAATGAATTCACCCTTTCAATTTTGCTAAGGCGTTCGTCTGTAAGGGTCATCAACCATTGAGCAAAACATTCCTCACCAGCAAGAGGACGTGGATTTTTGACGTATTTCCAAGGAATAAGTTGATTCGTACCCTCTTCTCTCCTGAACCAAATCGTCGAAGGGTCAATAGCATAATATCAACCACATCGTTACAGTGCTCGTTAAGAACCACCTCACCAGCACAAGCCCCACGTACCATGATTATAATGCGCTGAATCGTATCAAGCTTATCCAGCGACCTTCCAAGCTGATAACCAGATGAAGGAAGTGGAGAATCCAATAAGTTCTTAATTGCATCCAAAGACCTCTGTCCATTCTTATCGTCACTACCATTCTGCTTCTTTGCTGTAAATGTAAGTGGCGTGTCTCCCATACGCAGAAAGTTGTAGAGCGCATGCGAAATATCAGGATGAACAGATACAAGAATCGCAAGTAGTTCCTCTGCTGTGTGATTCTGTAGTTTGGTCAGATCAATATTATGAGCGCTCTGGTACTTTTTCGGGAGCCAATTGAATATATCCCATCCGTTTGACGATCTTGGTGAAGTCATCCTGCCAAAACCCATCATCTGTCGCTTTACAGCAGCCGGAAGAACTGAATTTGCAAATGAATAAATGGCTTTATGATACCATTTCAAAGTTTCACCCCCAGACACAAAAATAGAAGGCAGGAAATGTTTCCTTACCTTCTAAAGTTCTTCATACTTCTATGGATAGTTACTACGGATTTACTCAGCAAACCTCATATGTTCATCACCACCCCCAAAAGAAAAGAGCCCGATATCTCGGACTCTTTTCTGGAACTATTTACTTTCAGCTAATTTTACAAAGAGTTGGTCATCAGATTTTATAAGTTCTATATGTCTAGACTTCTCTAATCCCTTCAGCACTTCTTCTAATTCATTAATTTCTATACGAACACCATTTTCGAATAAGTTCATCCAGAGCACCTGGATATGAATTGTTTTATCTTCTCCAACCAAGTTTTTTATTGTATTAAGTAGTGCCTGAGGGCCAAATATAACTAAACCTGAGTCTAAATCAGACTCTTTTAGTTTATTAATTTTTTCAACTACTTGCTCAATTTCTGAAAAATCAAACTTCTCATTGCTTGCCGAAAGTTTAGTTCCTATTTCTTTCAAATAACTCTGGAGCTTGTTCTCTATGTTTTCAATTTTCCCGATCTGCTGTTTGTTTACATTTTCCAAAGAATCACTTACTCTCGAAAGACTTTCGACTGTACTTGTCATTTTCGCTATTCTATCAATCAATTTTTCAGATTGCCGAGAGCTACTTGATGATTGGATAAATGAGAAAATGATTGCTACAACACCTAATAATATTGACAGAATTGTTCCACCCAATGCCAACTCAGCAGATAATCTCCCAGGATCTTCTGTTTTCCAAGTTGCAACGACAGTAAACAAAATTAATAATATGAGAATCCAGTACGTTAGATCTTTTTTATCTGGAAAACGTTCATCTTTTTTATCTTTCATTCAATAAAACTCCTTCTCTTTAAGACAAATCAACATGATATATTTGTAATTACTGTTGCTGGTGCCACTCAAAATATATTCGAGTGTTGTCGTTCCAATGTTGGCATTGTCTACTTTCAATTTGAACAATTTTCTCCAATAGATGCGGAGTATAAGATTTTTTAAAATTTCTAAGTACCTTGCCATCAACAACTATAATATAACCTTTCTCAAACAAGTCATCGCACCCAAATTTACACATTGGTATAACAATGTTCTTGTAATCTAGACGCTCTTCCCTGGAACACTTCGATCTCTTTTTGATATGTGCTGCAACCAAGAGATCCACCGGATACCGGTTCCCACAAATACCACATGTGCCTACTTTTTTATTCTTGAAGAGCTGTTTCCTAAGGAAAGGTTGTTCTTTCCTTCCTTTACCCGTACGATATGTGTCAAGATTATCATGATCTTCGAACTGGAGTATTTCCTCTTCATAACTCTTCTTCAGAAACATCTGGTAGATAGATTTCACTTTTCAAATCGAATGATGATAACATTCGTTCGCTTAATTCTTCTCTCATTACATTAAATCCCTGAATAATATAATTATCAGCATATCCAACAGCTCGATTAAATTCTATGTAGGGTATTGCGTGTTGCTTGATCTCATCGAGAAAATAAACATACTCCCATGTTTGACCGGACTTATCGTAGCCCCATAACCTAGTAGCTAGTTCTTTGTGTTGCAACTTCAATACAACCACACCTGGAAGCAAATATTCGCCCATTAGCAGAAAACACTGTAACATCACCTGTTTGGATCTTTTCCCACTTATGGACGTTAACATTGTTTTTGCCTGGAGTCACTCCCCACGTAGGAACCAATCCATCTGGATAAAAAGTTTTTAACTGCTCTATAGTTTCCTCGGGTAGATACTCCGATAATACTTGGATAGGTACTGGACTCTGAATTGTGTTTTCATAATGTTCTCGAGCGTCTTTGTTTCCTGATGGCTGTAAAATCACCTTACTCATTGGTACCTCCATGTAGCTCTGTATATTTCTTGTTTGATCCATAAGACTTTTCTACAGGATATTTTTCGGCGTTTTTTTGTAACTTATGAAGTAATGCTTCCTTTGGATCAATATTAAGATCATGGCACATCAGTAGCACATAATAAAGTACATCTGCCAACTCATCCTGAAGCTTGTCTTTATTTTGCTCGATTGCTTTCTCACTGTTCTTCCATTGGAAGAGCTCAAGCAATTCGCTCGCTTCCAGATTTAAAGAAATTGCAAGGTCCTTTGGATTATGAAATTGTCCCCAGTTTCGTTCATCTCTAAATGCTGTTATCTTCTCTATTAATTCATCCATAATTAGCCACCTCGAATTATTCATTCGACAAACAGTGTCAAATTCCTTGCTTTTTTTGAGCTAAATTCATTTTTAATTTATGAATAACCATGATCTTGTACCGTTGATGGCCACCGACCACGTGCCCTGTTCGTTCCAGACGATTGGCTCAACATAACCAAATTCCTCTATGCTGCGGCGAAGCTTCTCGTATTCAACACCCCCTGGTTAAAGTACACACGAGGGTTGTAGACTGCTGCATTAATCTGATCGACTAGCACGATTCTGATGTTCATGTCTATACCTCCATAAATAATTTATTTAAAAGCCTCCTAAAGCTTTCATATTAGCGGCTCCCGTATAAGGTTCCTGTGGGGAATTCAAAACACACCAGCACCTTTTATCGATCTTAGGACGACTACTATAAGGAGTGGGAAAAACGCTATTGTAGATGTTTATTTATATCATCTCAACTTTTTTTCGGAACAACCCCAACTAAATGGTTGGTTATTCCGATAGTTAGGGCGCACTATGAACAGTTAGGAGGGAAAACGCCATGTTGTTGTCAATTCTATTCGCAATCTCGGTAATCTTTGTAGCCACAGCTTTTAGTATCAATGCTGTTTGCAACTACAAAACTGCCAAACTCAGACACGGCCAAGGACAGTAAATAAGAAGGGCAGATCGTTATGATCTGCCTTGATCATTCAATGTTCATGTTCTGCAACTACACTTACTCCACAAAAAAACACCCAAGGTTATTACTTGGATGTTCTGAGTCTGATATTTTTAGGTAATCCGGTTTTATATTCTTCTTTGTCATAGTCCATGCCTAGTTCCTTTTTCAATTCATTATAATCTTTTACAGCTACTTTAACGAAGCGCTCTACAACCTCGTCTGGGGTTTTTACTATAGATGAAACATATTTGCCCCAGGCATCCAATAACTCAGTAGAAGCATATGCAGATTTATCAAACATAAGCTTATCTGTGAATTCTTTGGTTAAAAATTCATGGTCTTTGATACTTCCGAGCACAACCGGACTCTTGGAAGGAACATTAAATGTTTCGAAAAGATACGCTCGGGCAACAATCAATGCATACAAAGGACTATATAAGATATGTAACCTATCGAACTTCCTCCTCTTCTTTTCTTTGTATGGTTCAATAAAGAAATGTAGAATTAAAAATGTTGTTACTGCTATTAGAGCTGAGACACCTGCGGACAATAGTGGAATAGGAATTGAATTCATTTTTCACCTCACTTGCATATCACAATTCGACATAAACTGGCCCATTCCTTCTGCCCTAATTAAGTTGAGTTGGTTTCCGCGTTTGGGTGACCATCATATGCATGCGTACGCTCACTCAGACGCCGTTCTCCGCTCTTCAATGGACTGATTAATGCAAACATAAGTTCTCATGTTAAAAACTCAGAACGGCTTACATTCCGTCATATGAGAGCAAAAGAAAAAAGCACCCTTTAAGGCGCTTCAGAAATACCATAATCAATATGATTAATCTTTAATTTATGGCTATTCTCAATATTCATCGATTCAGGATCGAATAAACAATAGTTAACTCCTTTCGAGTCCACAGCACTTTGATATCGTATACCGTCAAACCCTTTTAACTTTACGTACTCAGCGATGCTTTGTGTTACAAGGTATTCTACATCAGAGATATTAGGACGTACAGGCTGTGAAAACATTTGACTCACTTGTCTTCTATAACTTTTCTCTTTGTTCTTCTCTTCTTCTGTAGGGACGAAATTCAAAACTTTCAATTCACGTTTAGGTATGGCTTTACCAACAACAACCACTGCTGAAATCCACGGCCTAAGTTCTGCAGCTGCTGTATGAGCAGTATCTGTAACGTACAGATATCTGACCCTCCGAGGATTCAGCCTCCCAACACCAACTAAATTAATCGGTGGTGCATGCAACTCACTGTCAGTATATTCCGTTTTACCTTCATCCAAAATACGACCTCTATAGAACACATCTTCCTTAGAAATATTAAATGTATTCAATGAACTAATAAAAATATCCAAAAGACGAGATTCTTTATCGATAAAAAAACGTCTCTCTTTAATCTGATCTATATACTCTTGAATTGCCATATCAGTATCTTCTGGTTGAGCAATATACATTCAGTCACCCCGTTACAATCATTTTGGTTTATTTTACCTCTTTCGGACAAACAGGTCTACTATAAAACTGTTTCACTCCATCCCATCTTCCCCATACAACCTTTTGCACTTCTCCCGCTGCTTTCTGGGTCGAGTTCGTTTCCATTTTCGTCTCATACTGCTGATCACTTCAATTCTCTAATACAAAAAGCCGATCCAGTAAAGGAACGACTTTGGCTGTAGTATGACTTAATAGGAATACAAAAGAGAGAAGAACAACAAGTCAATTTCCCGCTTTTTGCAACTTATGTTCTCCTCACTCTCATCAAGACCATACGCCATACTAACAATTATTGGACACTGGTGACTAAAATTCATTATTCAATTTCCTTTTTCATTGTAGCAAATGCTTTTAAGATCGGCTTCAAGTCAGGTAGACGCTTGTCCAAATTAGCATTTATAGTACTGAAAAATTTATCTGTGTCATATTTTTTTTCTGCTTTTGAGAGTTTTCCATTTGTGTACTTTTCTTGCAAATAGTGATCATCCTCAATCGAATTAATAACACTATTATATGGTATGTACCCATAACTTGATGTCTTCTTGTATGAACCAGTTGAGTAAGTTGCCCCAGATGATTCGGGTTCATAGCCATAATCATACCCTTCATACAACCCATTTGACTTTTTCTTATAGTAAGTAATTGATGTGATTAGATCTTTCCCAGTTTTACCACTTAGCACTTTATTTAAATTTTCTTCAAAAGTTATTAAATAAACATATTTTGCGTCATCTTCATACGAAAACATATAATAATCATAAACTACACTTAAGCTAGTTCCTTTTTTGAACTGATTATTTTCAAAAGTTCCTTTTTCTATAGAAGATATTCCGGTAATGGTCTCCGATTCATCAATTTTACGAGTCAAAGTACCTTGTCCGTTTTGTTTATCATTTTTCCATGAACCTGTATAAGTAATGATATCAACTGCCCCTTCGTAACTTACATCATCTTTTAACACATACTTACCTACCCCCGATCTCTTCCCATTAATCCAGTCACCAGAATAAGTTTTATTCTCTCCCCAACGAGCAGTCCCTTTTCCGTGAGGCTTACCATTCTTGACTTCTCCGTAGTATGTACCTCCGTTTGAAAGCTTCAATGATACCTTCTTTGAAGCTGCTTGAGTTTCATTAGTAGTCAACGTAAATCCGATGACTAATATCAAAACCGAACATAGCACTCCTTTAAACCATTTCAATTCTCTGCAACTCCTTTATGTATGTTATAGGAAAAATGTCCCATACCATTATATCGACAATTTATTCAACTTCAACAGTCACAGAAAAAGTTGCAATTAATCAGGAGTACTTATCACTATGTCTTTCCTTAAATAGAAAAAGCGAGAAAGAGGAACGCCCCAGTCATCTGCCGCTATTGCAGCTATGCGTTTCATTCTCGCTCGATATCCACAATACAAATATATCCCGTCTGATGTTCAACTAAAGATCATAAAACTATCATAATTAAGTTAAAAATCATTCAGAAAATAATAAAGAAATACCCAATTAATATCAGGTCAAATGTACTATTTTTAACCATAATATAAAAATATATGTTTATTTTTTGATATTTTTACTATACAATGTGAAAAGTTACCAATTCATAATTTCTGGAGGAAGACAACATGAAAAAAAAAATTATAACTAGTGTCGCTTTATCAGCAGCAATTCTTTCTTTACCTATCTCTTCAGCAGTACAAGCACAACCTATACAACCTGAAATCAGCATAACTGCAACTAACAATGAAAATGAGCAAATCGTAAAAGCTTTTATTACTACAGAGAACGGTTTAGAAGAGATTACTCTTGATGAATACAACGGGCTAATTGCTTCAGAACAGACATTTCCAATAACTCCATACGCTCAAAATTTTGCTGATAATTTCAGAAATAATGATAGTGTTATTAGTCCAATGGCTGATAACCCTAATTTGATTGTTACCTCCCGTAAATTTTTGCAGAGTGGATATTGGCCTGCACAATTACAAACTGGAATGAAAACTGATATGACTGATTGGATCAAAAATCCAGGTTATAAAACCATCGCAACTACAAATGTGAATTGGCAACGCGATTGGGGTTGGGTAGCAAGTGCCACTGTTACAAGTACCTGGTATAAAGCGGTTGAAGTTGCATTAGGAGGGGGATGGGAAGACAAAAAAAGTTACAGTTACAGTGCAGGCTTAGAAGTACAGCCACGTACAATGGCTAAACTTACATTCACTCCAATTTATAACGTAACAAAAGGAGATCTTGTAGGGTACAATAGATTCGGTAACGAACTTTCTAGACAGAGCGATGTAACTATTAAATCACCCGTTACGCTGCCTGGAGGTAAGACAAAAGGTGTGGTTGTTGTTGTGGAGAAACTTTATCAATAAAAAAAAGGAAGGCTCTATGCCTTCCTTTTTTTTATTATTTGATATTCTCCAACAATAATGTATATTACGCCTAGCAATATTGATATCAGTGATAATTTAGGTAATATTTCTAAAGCAGGATCATTAAATATTTCAAGTTTGCCTGCACCTAATATTGAACGACAAATAAAATAGGTTGAATACATCAAGGCAGAGATTAAACAGAATACACTCCCCGTAATAAGTCTGATCAGAAAAATCATTCCTTTGCACATAAGATAATCTTAATAACTATTTATACAATAATTATCATTAATAGTAAAGGTTTTCTGTAAATCCAGTACTAATGCCAGGATCTTTACCCCTTCTTTTTTATTCCACGGAAGGTGCTATCTCTTATTCCCTTCTCTCCGCAATAGATATAATCAAACTCCCCTTCATGATCCAGATAGCTCCGTTGAATTACTTCCTGCTGAATCTGGAGAGTCTGCTCATTGCAAAAGTAAGTTTATCAATCCATGCTTATGAGTGGGGCTTCCCTGTGAATGGAAGGTAGTTGTTTCATTTTACCCTTTTATTGACACGCCGCCTATTGTTGGAAGCATGATAGACTGAGGTGCTTCCAGCAAATATTCACCGAAGGTAAGAACATATGCGTCTGCTCTGTCAGGCGACTTTAATCCGCGCTTCTTCATGTCCTTTTTACTTTCAAGGAGTATTTCCCCCTTACTGGTCATTGACCATTTTCTTTCAGTCAATTGGGGAAGTAAATACATTGTCATCGGGTAATTGTAGAGTCATTATTTATATAATTTGCTCATATTTTTGTTCCAGAAGTCCCTTAATATAAGCCCACATTTCCGTAATATTCATCCAAAGACGATGATCCATTGTTGATTGGAATGACTTCATACGTAAGTCCTTCTTCTGCTATAATTTCATTTAGACGATCAGTTACATCAACACCAACACCTACACCGGTATCATCTATTCTGATCCGCACGTAGACCATTTCTGGATATTGTGGCAGCAACTTATTTATTAAATTCATTCTCCAACCCCAATCAGCAGTAACCATGGTATCTTTTTTGAAATGATGACTATGCTACTGTAGCGGGAACAGTACCTGCGTATTTGAATCTCATTAGAGCCAAAATAACCCACGTTACGTTTATTAATTTTTGTCTTGTAAAGTGAACCTCTTAAAGTACCAGATACCAAACCAATAAACCCCGGCAAATGCTACTTCAGCAGTGCCGGGGTTCATAATTTATAATTTCATTTTCTTCTCCTGCAAATTTCTACCTACCTCATCAAGTAATAGTCATGCTGCTCAATCGTTAGCAACTTCGGCCTACTCTTACTCATATCGATATCGAAGTAGAAATCTTCGAATTGCAATAAAAAAATGCTCAGTTTATGAACATTAAACCCACCCGTTGTACAGCAGTCTACTTTCCCCCTGATTGTATGAAAACATACGTTCTCTCGTCGGATAGCTCTTCTGAAAAAACAAAACCTAACCGATCAAAGCTCCTGACATACTTTACATCTGTAATCTTCCGCTCTGCCATATAACGTACCATTTCACCTCTGGCCATCTTGGCCCGCGTTGCCTTTTCAACAAGCTTCCCATCGACCATTTGTCCAAATACACAAGTGATAAACCGGGTTTCCTCGCTCAGAAAAGGCGAGATGTTTTTGCTATACTCTTTGGAAGCCAGATTCAGAATACAGTCGCTTTCCGATTGAAGCTGATCCGCCAATTTGCTACCCCAGAATTGATAAAGGGATTTGAACCCCGGACCTTGCAGCTTGCCCTGCATCTCCAACCGATAAGGGGTAACCCCATCCAAAGGCCGTAACATGCCATAAAAACCGGATAATATACGTAAATGCTGCTCCAGATACTCCAGTTCCTTATTTTGAAAAACACCCGGAGCCATATACTGATACTGAATACCTTCATAGGCATAGATGGCTGGCGTCAGATTATTCTTTAAATTCATATTCCGAATCCGATCCATATTTAGTTCGGCGATTGCATCGTTACACTTCCACAACGCTTTGAGTTCGTCATAGGATAACTTTTGAAGCAGACTCAACAGCTGTTCTGACTCGTTTATAAAATGCGGCATCTGTGCGATAGCCATAAGATCGGTATCAATCTTCATCTTTTTGGCTGGTGATATAATAATTCTCATCGTGCTGATCCATCCTTAATCTACCGTTGTTATTGTCGTTATTCATTGTACAGGATTGGCTAGGTGAATCCAATGTCAAGGCTTAAATAAATCCCTCATGGTACCTTTGAAAAGACTCAAAAATGAACAAGTCAGCCCACGATTGGACCGGCTTGTTCATTGGAATTCAACACATTAAATTGTTGAAAAAGCAAAACGTGCATTTCAAACCGCTAATTAGGGTGTTACGCTCCCCGTGCCGCTATTTTGCTCTGTTTTTGTAGTCGGTAATTGAATCATTGGAGTATTTGACCCACTTACATATGGAAGTGCTCCATCCCATTTCTTGATGGTTTCATATTCAACGAGTTGACTCGATAATGATTGTTGAAGCTCTTTGTTTGCTTTAGCTTGACCTTCTGCTTCGATCAATAGTTTGTCTGCATTACCTTGCGCTTCAACGCGCTTACGATCTGCTTCTTTCTTGGCGATCTCAAGTTCAGTCGTTTTACGTTCAAGTTCTTGAGAGGCTTCGACACGCTTATCTATTGCTTCCTGAGTCTTAGCGTCAGGTTGAGGAACACCTACAGTAACGTTTGATACAATAAAGCCTAACTCTTTAACGTCATCAGAAAAACGTTGTTGGACATCTACGCCAGCTTCGGATGACTTTTCACCATAAACATCAATGACTGTAAACTTAGAAATACCTTTACGAGCTGCATCACGGAAACGTGTTTTGAGATATGTATCCTCAATTTCTTGAATGCTAATTGGCCCAAATGTATTAAAGATAGAAGATACTTTACTTGGTTCTACTTGGTAGTTGTAAGCAAAATCGATTGTGATGTTTTTCCCGTCAGAAGTAGCAATCTGAATATCTCTGTATTCAACAGTTTGAATTCGGATAGGATATTTCGTCACTTTATCAAACGCTCCAACTAGTTTCCACCCTTGACTCAGTGTACTATCTTTTACGCCTCCATTTGGTGAATAAACGACCCCAACATATCCATTAGGAATTCGTGTTAAAAAGAAGGTCACCAGTAACACTCCCACAATAATAACTAATGCAACTGCAATTGCCCCTACTCTAAACGTCTTTGAATTTTTCATCTACATTCTCCTCTTGTTTGAATTTATTATATTTCTTCAACACTCTACTACCTATTTTATTGAATAGCGGGAACATTAATGACCATAGAATAAATGCTAGGATAAAGATTAAAATGATTCCCCCAATAAATGGCATATTCGTCCTCCCCTCTATGGATGTAACCAAGCACAAACTTATAAATAGCAACTAATTATATCCTCCTTTATATATACTTTGTAAAATCGTATTCGGTTTCAATGATATCCAGTGCTTGAACTACCATTAGGGTGAGTGAGAGACGTCCAGTACCCGGTTATCCCTATCAAGAAAGTGATCAACAATTCATCTGGGTATTATGAATCAGAAGTAAGTTGTACCCATTGCTCTTCTCTGTAGGTGTATGCAAATGATATAATATGACACTCTTTATACGTATGTATTTTTATAAAAAGCTTATCCCTATTGCTATAGAATATACAAATCAAAATCAAACTCTGCTTTCAAGTCATAGGCTATACTGATTGCCTTTTGCTCGATAGAAATCGCAGGGCTTTCATTATTCATGACCCTGATCGAGAAGCTAAACAGAAAGTTCAAATTATGCTTTATTCTCAAGGTTTTCAACTTTTCAATATTGGGCTCCAAAAGATTGAGTAAGTAGTTCAATTGCTGATTGACATCAAAAGATTCCTGATAGTCCGTCTCCAAGAACCAACAGGTTTCTTTTCGATACAAATCTCTATCATCAACCTTTTCTCCTTTTATATAGGTTCCTGATGGTTCGATTCCAATCTGTTCTGTGATTAACTTCGGTTCGAAATGATCTCCGGTAATGATAAATTCAGCCATGATATTCGTTTTCTCCATATACGATCCTCCTAACTTGTTCATATTCATTTATCAGAAACCACTGGAAGTATATTTCTTGTGACATCCAGCGGACTGAAGTTACCTCTTGACCCCTTCTGACTTGGTGATGACCTTTCCGTTTTGAATATTCGCCCAGTTAGCATTCTGTGTACAGTAATAATCCTAAGTTAGAGTAGTTTTAACAAGATGGTCAGCTTGTCTAGTGGTTTCAGGCAACCGATACTTAGGTGAAAGTTCCAGTATCCATTTACATGAAGTTTCTAAAGAGATACGGTGACCAATTGACACGAAAATAGGCTTAACATTGTTTTGAGTTCTCAGTACCTTGCCAATTACTTCACTGTTATCGATTAAAGGTGAATAACTACCGCGTTGGGATTCGGGTTCCACAAATGTTCCTATCAATCTAGTTTTCCCACACCCGATCGTTGGTGTATCTAAAAGTACTCCTAAGTGGCAAGCCAAGCCAAACCTTCTTGGATGAGCGATGCCTTGTCCATCACAAACAATTAGATCTGGCTTAATTTTTATTCGCTTAAACGCCTTAACAATTGGAGGTAACTCTCTGAATGAGAATAATCCAGGGACATATGGAAATCTAACTTTATCTTCAATTACTACTGATTCTACTGGTTTTAGCGAATTAACCTCCAAAATAACTACTGCAGCAATTAAACTATCACTTCGTTTACTATATGCTACATCAACTCCAGCAACATAATTCACCTCTGTAAATTCATCTTGTTTAATGACTTTTTCAGCTAAACTATATTGAAGGACAATGGCCTCTTTCTCGCTTATTTCCCATGGATGATTTAATATTTGCTCCATTATAATCACCTTTCAATTTGTTATCCTGTTATTGATTTATTTGTTCAAGTAATCATTGATTCCCTTAGATGAGTAACCACAAGTAAGTAGTATGTAGTGAAGTTGGCGAGAATGAATTTACTCACAGTTCCTATTTTCCATTTTTGAAAGTAACTTTAAAACGATCAAGAAACTGATGTTGATCTAATCTCACCATTCTTGAACCAAGAAATAGACTTTCCAGCAATTGCTCCCTTACGCATACGTTTAAATCCTTCTATTTTACCATCTACGTAATACGTGACATAATCACCATCAGGAACTCCATCCACATAGTAACAATAGTGAGCCAAATTCCCATTGCTATACTTTTCGTAAACAAGTCCTGTTACTGGATTTCCTCCATCTTCAATAGACCTATCAAAAACTTGGTCCCCGTACTCTCCATCAAAACAAACATCTCCTGTAAATTCTAAACCGTTTAAAAGAACTTCTTCCTTCGAGAGTATATTTATTTCCTCCATTGTTGTGCACTCCCCCCTACTGAATAAAATACTATAAGTCAGAAAGAACATTAAAGCCAGAAAGAATATAATTACAGTGCGGACATGTATGAAATGCTATATCCGTTACAGGTTTTGTTTTGCTTCCTCGCTTTATGACATACAAGCCTGCTCCCAACTGTACGCAACATCCCAAACAGGATGGAAATAGTCGGAATAATAAGTTCCCTCATACTGATTAATAAGATTTTAATGTTTAGTTAGAATCATATGTTCCTTTAAAGTTTTTGCTTTCTTCAAGACTTAATCCTGTATTTTTAGCAAATGTCTAAATTCCATCTATATCTAACCTGTCGATCTAACTTTTCATATGTGTGAAGGTCGCACTTCTATTGAATAATCGATCGGTTACCTCTTGGCTCCAGTTCTACTTTGCTTTTCTTTTCCGGCTCTGCAGCGGGCTGATTGATATATTTTTGTTGATAAATTGTTTTTTGTTCATCGGAAGACATGGTGCTCAGCCAGTTCTTGGCTTGATCCTTCATTCCGGGTTCACTCTTAGCCGTCTCGGCTACCTGATTACGAATGTCGGATCGTTGCCCATCTGTTAGCTGAACTGCAGTCTTGAGTTGTAGCGATAGATCGACCTCCTGTTTTGCAATTTCC
>NZ_LITU01000083.1:206436-207930 GCF_001280595.1 Paenibacillus xylanivorans | reverse complement strand
ATTCAGCTATAGAAACAAAAATATATAATCATACTACTCTATCTATTTCATCTTAGTTTGAAACAAATTCTTTTTCAATCCTTATTATATAATCCTCTACAGTAGCAAGCTGATCAGGGTGACGAGTAAGATACTCGGCGGAGGCTTCTTTCAAATACTTAATAAAAACTTCATTATCTAAAATAACAGATTCTTCTTCTGGCACAATAGGATAATCAAAAAAATATATAACCCCCGTATCACCGAAGTAATCTTCCTCCCATGATTTGAATTCATGAGCAAATACACACCACACTGCTTCCACTCCATATCCCTCTGCTTTAGAGTAACTGTCTAAAATCGTTAAAAATCTATCATCCCCTAGCACTTTATAATAACTCAATACCATTTTTCTATTTTTTTCATTATCATAGTCCATTTCGTGTCCCATCATTTTCACCTCTACTCATTTCTTGGAACTATAGGAAATACATTCGTTATTTCTCCTGTCGTTTCATCTATATATCCCTCAAACTCTAAACCATTAGATGCACTTCCTCTAACTACACGTCCATCCATTTCACCATTTTCCATAGCCTCTTTCCCCCACTTGATAATATCTGCATCCGATATCTTTTGGGGATCATATACGGTTTTCGGTTTTGGAATGCTCTTCAACTCACCCACAATAATATTCCCTTCTCTATCTAAAGCCGGAATTCCATATTTCATCTCTGTAATTCCATCAATGTAAGGGTGCTTTCTTTCATAAATTATACAATCTTCAAGATTCCATCCTTCATCAGTAAATGCCTTTTCGAAGTTTTCCCTATTATGCCCCCCAACAACTCCTTTATTTTTCTTTCTCACAATACCCTGCACGTTAATTATATGATCCTCGAAATCAGCGGCATAAGTGAATACATTTTTACCAGTTCCCTCAGTAGCTGGGCTTGTCCGTCCCTTACTAGCCTCATCATATAGACGCGAGTCATCAAACTCATCGAAAGGCCGATTCTTACCAGGACCGCCCAACGTCCCTCTGGAAGGCTTGGATTTAGCAGTCTTCGGTCCAGTCTTACCGCTAGCTGCCGCCGGATCATGTTGAACCTGCTGCTTCCAGGCTGCCCACGTATCTCCGAGCGCCGAACTGTTCTTACTGTTCACCAGCTTGTCCGCTGCCTTATTTAACCCATGCTTGGCTAGCATAGCCAGCTTCCACGAACTGCTGGATCATCCCTGGATTTCCGCTCGATCCGACCGGTTGGGAGGAGCCTTGACTGCTCAGCACTGGAGGAGTTGGCATCATCGCATGGATTTCCTCTGATGACTTGCCTGCTTGCCCCCCTTGTTCCATCACCTGTTTGGCTTGCTGCCTCCAATCGTACATCGCCGTTCGATCCTGGTCCATCTGGTTGTAAACCTTCTGCTAGTTCGCCAGTTCGACCTGTTTTTCTGCTTTGCTTTTCTTTTCCAGCTCTGCAAGCAGGCTGATTGATATACTTTTGTTGTTAG
>NZ_LITU01000083.1:136933-206139 GCF_001280595.1 Paenibacillus xylanivorans | reverse complement strand
ATTCAGCTATAGAAACAAAAATATATAAATCATACTACTCTATCTATTTCATCTAGTCTCTCCATGTTTAATTCACTAAATTCTGTTCTTGGAATAGAATAAACATTTTGAGGCCATCCATATTTTCCACAAACAAGCTCATTATGGTGGTAACTAACTCTCCCCCCTCTCTCAAACAACAATATTATAGGTTCATATAGAGCTTCGAAACGTGCATCAATTTTTTCTCCAACGCTAATTATCCACTCCCACTCTAAAAAATATTTGCACAAGAACTCTACTGTCCAACCTTGTTTCAATAATTCCAATTCCTCAACTTTTTTTTGAATATGAAGCAGTATTTCTTCTTTAACACCAATAATCTGAGCTGCACTGTATATGGGTTTACGTATTTTATTATCAGGGCAATAAACATCCCTAAAGATGTTACCCCTATTAATATATTCAGTTACAAGTAATGCATGTGAAGGAAGGTCTTGCCTCCTGACGTTCCAATCAATATTTATAATTCTTTGTACTGCTTTTTCAAACCTTTCCAAAGTTCTCACTTCTTTCTTTAAGGTGTGTTTGAAATCTGTTTTCATTTTGGATCACGCATATCAGGTCTAAAATAAGGATAGTCATCAGGCTGAGGTGGTGCCAGTTCATGAGCACCCGGAGGATCGCCTGTAAATTTTTGATTTTCAATTCCCCCTACATTTCTATAAGGTACACCTTGTTGCATTAATTGCGATTCCGCTAATTCATGATCAGCCAATTTTCTAAAGTACGCTTTTTCATCTGCTGATAGCTCTCCCTTTAAAGCACGCTCCCATCCATGTGCAACATCCCAAACAGGATGAAAATAGTCAGAATAATACGTTCCCTCATACTGATTAACAAGATTTTCATGTTTTGTTAGAATCATATGTTCCTTTAAAGCCTTCGCTTCTTCGGTACTCAATCCTGTATTTTTAGCGAATGTCTGAATTTCCTGTTCATCTAAACCTGTCAATCTTAACTTTTTATATGTTTGAACAGCAATTTGGTCTTGTCTTACTTCAATTGGATAATCGATCGGGTTACCTCTTGGTTCAAGTTTGGTAACAACTTTACCCGTTCCTTCAGTTTTAGGAAGGGATTCCACCTTATTAATTGCGCTTGTCCGTCCCTTACTAGCCTCATCATATAGACGCGAGTCATCAAACTCATCGAAAGGCCGATTCTTACCAGGACCGCCCAACGTCCCTCTGGAAGGCTTGGATTTAGCAGTCTTCGGTCCAGTCTTACCGCTAGCTGCCGCCGGATCATGTTGAACCTGCTGCTTCCAGGCTGCCCACGTATCTCCGAGCGCCGAACTGTTCTTACTGTTCACCAGCTTGTCCGCTGCCTTATTTAACCCATGCTTGGCTAGCATAGCCAGGTTTACAACCATCAATGTAATGCCCAACTTATCCAGCAAATCCTGATCCATTCCAAGAAACGTTGGATTCGTATTGGCGTTTCCGTTCTTCAGATCATTCAACTTCTCCGCGTTAACCACGATCATGGAGACGCCCAGCGCAGCATCGGCTACAGCCAGCATGTACAGAGATCCTCCACCTGTTGGTATCGCCGCTATAATTGCAACTACCCCGAATATGATGTTGAATTCTGCAATCAATACTTGGGGGCCGATAATAAGCTCTTCGAATGTATATCGGGATAAGTATACCGTTTTTTGGGTTTGCTTGCTCAAATAGTCGGGCTTTTGCGGTATGCTATAGGCAAGTTCCATCTGTTCCAGCCAAGGACTGATTTTTTCCAATACGCCCCCGATTCCGGTAGCTTCCACGAACTGCTGGATCATCCCTGGCTTTCCACTCGATCCAGCCGGTCGGGAGGATCCTTGACCGCTCAGCACTGGAGGAGCTGGCATCATCGCATGGATTTCCTCTGATGACTTGCCTGCTTGCCCCCCTTGTTCCATCACCTGTTTGGCTTGCTGCCTCCAATCGTACATCGCCGTTCGATCCTGGTCCATCTGGTTGTAAACCTTCTGCTAGTTCGCCAGTTCGACCTGTTTTTCTGCTTTGCTTTTCTTTTCCGGCTCTGCAGCGGGCTGATTGATATATTTTTGTTGATAAATTGTTTTTTGTTCATCGGAAGACATGGTGCTCAGCCAGTTCTTGGCTTGATCCTTCATTCCCGGATCACTCTTAGCCGTCTCGGCTACTTGATTACGAATATCCGCTCGTTGACCATCCGTTAGCTGAACTGCAGCCTTGAGTTGGAGCGATAGATCGATCTCTTGTTTCGCAATTTCTCCTTGAGCGAGCTTATCTACATACAACTCTTCCAGCTCTTCTTCGGTTAGAAGATCCACAAAGTCCACTTCGATCTTCTCGAAGTCAACCTTGGCACTCTGGATCCCCATCCGGTTACCGTTCAGGATAACATACTGGTCCGTATTCGTCTGGAGTACAATTTCCTGCTCAGCACGTATTCGAAGAGATTCGAGAACGCCCTCTTCGCCCCCACTGCCGGCTTCAATCTGATTTCCTGCTACAACGAGAAGATCCTCGCTGGCATTCAGCGTGATATTTCCTCCATCCAGATGCAGGCTAACGGTCCCTTTCTCAAATAATACCCCATCATCGCCCAGCTGCATTTTGGCCTCGCCAGGCATCTCGAATACTTTTGTGGAAGGTTTCTGGAACACCGTCCGGCTCTTCATTTCCTCGCCGCCGCCACGAACCGAATTAATAGCCATCGCCTTTTTCTCTGTGCCACTGGGGAAATAGACCTTAATGCGAGCCCCCTCATCCGGCAGACAGTGAAAGATATTGTTGCCCTCTCCCGAATAAGGAAACCACCAATTACCCTGCTGATCATGTGCATCGTCGATATCTAAATGCACCTTCACCATATTGTTGGCCCGTTTGATCACGCGTCCTTCCAAAGACATCCCTTGGAGTTTATCATTACGGCGGGATTTTCGGCGCAGACTCTGGCGTTTTACCAGCAAGTATTCATACTGTAACAAACCTGCTGAGTAGCTGATCACGGACTCGGAAACCACCCACATCTGTTTCTTAAATGACACATCATCGCCGACTTGGCAATACTGATCACTGGTTACTCGGTAGCTAACAAAATCGGCTTCCACTAGCCGCTCGGCATCCTTGCCTTCAGCATTAGCTCGAAGCTCTTCATAAACAGCTCGATCTTTCATGGCCTTGTAACGCCGGACATGTAGCTCTTTACCCCAGGATAAGTCCGGGACACCAAAGTAGACACGAAGTGCATCCATGGAGACGTCCGGTAAAATGACGGTTCCCACTCTAGAAGCCAGTCGCTTCAGAAATTTCCAATCTGTTTCTTCGTACTGAACCAACAAAGCACCTATGGAAGCCTGGTCACTTGTCGCCATATTCTGGGCATCCCCTGAGGCATAATTCCGAACCAGCTGCCGAATCGCATCGGTATAGGTCAGATGCTTGTTCTGATACGAGCGACTCCGCGGCTTCATATCCATAATATATGTACGTGATAGAGCCTCCACTTCTAAAAGGGGGATCCCGTCTTCCATCTGTATATCGACTTTGGTAATTCCTCCGGCGAACCACCCCTCCGGTCTGGCATCCGTTGGCTTCTGCAGAACGAGGCTGTCGTTAAAGGAACTGTGAAGGAGGCATTGCTCGGCCTCCTCTTCGCTCATACGGGCTGTAAAAACACATCGTGTATGTGCATTGAACGCTCGCTCAATTCGAAAACTGCGTAGGTCCTTGATCTTGTAAGGCCATTGCAGTTCAAAACCATCTCCCTGATAGTTAACATCCATTTCGATATCCTCCTCCGTTATGCCAACCTCACCTTACAGCAAACTCCGGAGGAGCCGGATCCATGCCATTGGTTAACAAGCGTATCTGCCCTCCACACGTACAGAACAGACAGGACTTACTGGTCAGGGCCGGTACTCCCTGAATGGACACATTGGGGCTTCCATTGGTCCACTGGGGCTTTGCCCCTGCCAATGCCTCGATCAGTGCACTTAACGAAGGTTTTGACATCAATGTGCTTTGAGCAGAAGCCGAGGCGGTGGGCATAATTCCAGGTGCACAAGGGTAGATAGCCTGTCCACATGTTGGTTCTGTTGGATCGGTGTCAATAATGTAGGAAGGATCCGATTTGGGTCCTGCGACACGTTCAGCTAACTTCATCGGATGCAGCTCACTCCGGCAATACCCGAAGGAGTAGAAGTTTCCGTCGATTTCCTGTCCCATTTTTGTATAAGGTATACCGTGAATCGTCCCTGGCTCAGAAGTGGACGTGGCACAATCCTCGACCGTTAGCATCGGGCTACCGTTTATGTACACCCCATTGGGCTCCAGCTTGTTCAGTACCTCCTCATGGGTTCCAAACGTACAATGCATATAGGCTCCTGCCGTTACATATGTATCTTCACTCCTCCAGGGGGAGGAAAGCAGCTTGTTTAGCGTATCCTTCGTTAAGATTGTATCTGTAACTCCCATTTACATGTCTCCTTCTGTGATCTGAATCGGTCTGACGTTCAAACCATATATACCTGCCCGCAGTAGACGTTCTGCCAGTTCAAGACGAACAATCACCAGCTGAGTCCGATAATACGGAATGAGGAATGCAGGTTCTTGTTCAAGGCCGCTGAGATCAGCCATTATGCTCATAACCTGCCCGCTCTGGATCAAGGCTTGATCAGGCGCGATACACGTCGCCTTCGGCAGATCCATCAAGTGATAGAATGACTGGTTATACTGTTCCAGGTTCATCACCACAACTCTTTTAGAAGTAATCTCAGGTGCAAGCTTCATGATGAACTTGGATAACTCATCACTGAGCAGCAGCAAAGGATATTGCGCAAGGATACTGGAAGAAGAAAAGGGCTGACCACTCTTCACATAAACGATTTCCTCTTCAGCAGCATAGTCATAACCTTGAAGCATTCGCTCTGGCCATTGAAGGCTGGCTCCGTTGGAAGAAAGCTGTCTGTCATGTTCGATCACGTAGTAATTTGTTTCACTCATGAATCCTTCTCCACCCATTCAATAGCAGCGCGCTGTTCAGCAGTCAACTGCACCCGAAATCGATCTTGTACAAGCATCTGGCTTCCTGCCAGATCAGCCCCGGTGAAATCTACCTGCTCCAGCTGTGCACCTGTAAAGTCACCCGCAATTTTCGCATATCGAAAGCTTGCATGATTCAGATTGGCTCCCTGAAACTGGACACCGTTCATACCGTAGAACAGTCCATGTGTATCGACGAAGGTATCGCGGCCACCCAAAGCACCATCGAATCTTGCCTTGCTCAGATCACACCCTCGAAAGTCCGCATCATACAAAAGCGTCTCTCCAAAGTTGACATGATCACACTGGCACCGCATAAACCGAGTTCCCAGTAGGCTCGTCCCCTCCATGTGGCTACCGCTGAGTCTCACTTCTTCGAACCGAGCGTAATTGAAATCTATTTCCCCATAATCCCCCTGCGTAAGATCTACACTCGCAATATGTTCATAGATGTATTCACTGGTCAGCTTGCTCTCCAGCCAACCCTTACAAGTTATCGAGCTGCGCTGGATCCCATTCATTCGGTGTACCGATTCAGTCACCTCATGATCCTGAAATTCACCAACACGAACTTCAAATTCTATGTCCTTGTTTAAGTTCTGAAATGAATCTAGTTTACGAATGTCATCCATTGCATAACGGACAGCATGTACCATATAGACATGAAAAGGATACAACTGTCCTGTTTGCCATGCATGAAGGGCAACCTGATCAATCCGGTTCATATATCTCTTGCGACTGCTCTCACATTCCTCGAACCACTGTTCCATATAACGATAAATCCAGCTTGCATCGTATAGAAACCCGCTCGCGGGCATCTCCCCCTCACGGTACCGATCACTCGCGTGTAGCATATAAGCCGGATCTCCCTGATTCAGCCTGGTCCGCATTAACGATACGTGCAGCGTACTGCATGCCTGTAGCTCACCCTGTTCTTGTTGCAATCTTACCCGTTCACAGAAGGCGTCAAATAGAGGAACAATTCCTTGTACTATCTCTTGCCGATGCCTAACATAATAGGCGTGCAACTCCTGTATCTTGCTATTCCGAAGTGGCAGCACTTCCTGTTCCAAGAACTGCTGCCACAGCTCCATCTGATGCATGATCTAGCCCCTCACTGTCTTTATTGGTTCATTAAGATCTCAATCCCTTTAATGACAACCTGGCCTTGGTCGATGGTTAGGCCGCCGTTTCCATCCTTGGTTGACAGATCTATTTGGTTAGCTAGCATGACGACGGACTCGGATACCATTTCAATCTGCTTACTTGCCTGAAGGGTAATCTTGTTCTCACAGTTCAGGATAATGGTTCCTGCACTGGTCAGCGTCAGAGTCGCTCCTCCTGTGGCTCCAGTAATGGTGATTTTGTCTTCTTCAAAGGTAATCTTCTGTCCAGTCGGTGTAAGTAGGAATTTGGTGTTGGGATTGGCCATCAGATCTTCTTTTAAATCCTTGTCATATTGCACAATGGGCTGCAATTGCTCCTGCTGAACAACCGTAGTGGTGATCCCTCCTCCACCACCTCCAGTTTGGGTAGTTTGGGCCGATGCAGGCGACGAAGAAGGTGATGACATGGCCTCCTCCGGTATTTTCTTGCGAACAGAGCTCAGTGCAATGCCTTCCGCCTCCCTTGCATTAGGAAAGTAAAGACGGATACTATCCCCTTGCTCAGGCATACAGTACCACCCAGTCTGATCATCCGAAGCATACATGGTGGAGTAAGGGAACAGATTGGCCGTGGCCAGACTCCATTCCTGATCACAGTCCAACTGGACTTTAACCTCATCTCTCACGACGCCCATAATCTGTCCTGAAATGGATGCACCGACAAGGCGTGAGTTGTATCGCTTACGCTGATAAGCAGATTTCATGTGCCCGAGCACATAATGGTGGATAAGTAGCCCCTGCTGCATTTCGGTCCGAATTTCAAAGACGTTGAGTCTTTGCCCTTTAAACTGTACCTCATCCCCAAGTTGCAAAACTCGATCATGTACCTTAACTTCATATCGGATATAATCCTGTTCACTAAGGCCACTAGCACCTTGCGCTTCTTGTTGAAAGGCCAGCATGTCCTTATACATGCGGTAATGCGTTGCTTCCAGCTTGCCTGCATCCCGTTGCTCGGGTATACCCAGATAGATACGAATGCGTTTTTCCGTTGATACAGGAATCAATACCGTATGATAATGGGATGCTAATCGCTGCAGAAACTCCCAGTCGGTCTCCTGGTATTGGAGTGTATAAGCTCCAAGTTTTTTCTTTTCCATAAACGTATTGAATGTCTGACCGTCTGGATAGAGCCCGCTAATCTTCTGCATGACATCTGGAATCAAACTGGCAGCATTCTGAAAGGAACGTGTCTCGCGCTTAATATCCATGGCATGCGTATGCGAGACGGCTTCCGCCTCTAGCCAGTACACCTGATTCTCCACTCTGACCTGGAGCTTCAGAATGACACCGTGAAATAACCGCTGTTTTTGTCCATGTTCATCGGTATAAAACAATTCCACGGGAGTGCTCTCATCGGCCATACGTACATATTGCTCTTCTTTTTCCTCTGGAATGACCCCAGTGAATCTTAACTTCCCGTGCTCATGAACTTTCATATGTATCGCAACTTGATGTATTCGAATCTCAAAAGGCTGTATCTGGAGTTGCTCGTAACTAATTGTCGCGAGTGTCATGACCTCTCACCTACTTACTTTTTTTTATTCTGATGCTTTAATTTACTATTTATCGACTTTTAACATATGTTTGTTTATACATTATCCTTAAATTCAATAAAAAGGATATAAAATAAGGCTTTACTCATATTCCATAAATTCCTAAACGCGAATAAAAAAGAGCAGCGCGCTTGCTACTCCTCCTTTATTCCTACGCTTTGGATTCTTATTTGAGCATCATTATGTTAATAGTCCATATTAAATAGTATCTTCTATTCCTTTTTTTCTTCCCCCCATATCCATTTGGATAGAATCTCTAAATCTCTACTATTGTACATTTGAATATGTTGCCAAAAAAGCCGCCATGTAGGCGACTTTGATGGTACCCTCTAACTAAAATAGTTAAGCTACGATAGACATTGATGTTCAATCGGTGTGCGTTGTTTCAAGTTTGCCATTGAAAGCCTAAATCCAATTGGAGCATTTAATCATTTAGCACTGGCAGCCATTTTCGTGATCTTGTCGGCAATATCTTCTGCCTGTAAAAGGGATGAGAATGAATCCGCCGCAAAATATTTTTCCATTTCAATCTCAATTACATGATGATTTTTGACAGCATCTAAGGATGTCCACGTCACCGGGAGCTTGGGTGGCTCTTTACCTTCAACTTTAAGCACAATGACGTAGTCGCCTACATAATCGTTTACAGTCTCCCATGACACTTCAATACGATCCTCTTTCTTGTCGATAATTTCACTTTTCACTTTAGGCGTCGGGTTTAGTCCCAAAATATCGTATGTAGCTCTGCCCCCACGCTCGCCTGCATTGCCAATTACCATCAAAAATTTGTCTACAGTAATATAATCCACAATGGAGATCGTTGCATCTTCAGGAATTACATTTCTGATTTTATTGCGGGCAGCTTCCGTACGTTTTTCAAAATCTTCATTCCACTTCTTAGCTTCTTCTTGTCGACCCAGAATATCGCCCATCGCCGTAATTTCTTCCTGAATCGTGGAGTACTTGCTTGTCTCAAACACGACGGTTGGTGCAATTTTGGAGTAACTTTCATAGGCTGCGGTATTCCAAGTAATAATGATATCTGGAGACAAATCCAATACCTTCTCTAAAGAGATACTTCCCTCCAAACCAATATCTTGAACCGTGTCAGGTAAATAAGGTTTTAGAAACTTTGCAAAGTTCATTTGTGTACTGGACGCTCCAACTGGCGTTACCCCTACAGCTAAGACTGGCCCTAAGTCCCAGTCAACAACAACACGTTTGGGATGTGTCGGAACACTAACTTCTCCCATGACCGTTGATACTTTACGCATGCTCGTATCTTCTTTGGCCTCATTGGAAGGCATATTTTGAGTAGACTCTGCACTCTGCTTTGAATTTCCACCTGCTGATCCCTGGGTATTATTTTGACTGGAGTTCCCATTCGTGCACGCTGCAAGCATTAACGTAAAACATAACATAAGTGTTAATACCATCTTCGATCTTGTTCCTTTATACATCTGTCTATCCCCTTCTGTTTTGTATTGATAATGATTATCATCAATAACATAACAAGTAGAAGAATGTTTGCCCATAGAGGATACGAACCCTTCCCATGGACTATCTGAATCGCCTGCGCTTTCCTTCATTTTCTTTTTATATTGCCCTGGCGTCATCCCGACCTGCTTCTTGAACAAACGTGTGAAATAAAAAACGTCACTATAACCTACACTTGAAGCTATCTCCTGTGCAGTGGCATCTGTCCGAATCATTAATTCTTTTGCTTTAGCCATCCGCGCCTGAATCACATATTCGATAGGACTTCTGCCCGTACGAAGTTTGAATTGCTTCGATAGATATTGAATGCTGTAATTCCATTGTTCTGCCAAGGACTCCAGAGAAATAGATTCATTAAAATGTTCGTGAATGTACTGGATGATCTCTTCTACCATATCCTTTTCCTTTGAAGTAACTCCTTGAAGCTTAAGTTGCTGGACAAGTGTATATACGAACTGGTAAAAAAAGATTTTCACATGAAAACGTTCAAAAATCTGTCTTCGGTTCCATTCCTCATACATCGAATCGACATGACGATATAGATTAACCGGAGCAAGAGGCTGATAGGCATACGGTAGCTGAAAAGGGTTGTTCATGAGATAGTTCTTCTGGATTTCTTTGCTAGCTTTGGGGGACATACTACCTCTATATAAAATGTAATAGTACGTCACCTCATCTTGTCCAGCCTCAAACCTGATCCTGCTTCCTTTTCCTGCATGCAGAAGATAAAACCGTTTAAATATATGTATATCATCATCCAACCAAAGGGAGCCTTGTCCTTGCACGATATATATAAAACCACTGACTGGGAGATGATATTGCTGCTTCCCCCCGCTACTTATTACAATTTGACGAATATCTACCAGCTGAATCGATGAATTGTCCCACATTTGAATATACTCTTCCCAGTTCACTATTTTTCTCCCCCGTTTGACCGCATACTGAACCTAATATTCAGTAAGAAATCCCTTTATAATTCACTTTGACTATATTCGATAACGATAATCATTGTCAATTAGAAAGCGACATAAAGGTGAGGAAGAAATCCCTATCATTCCCCCTCCAGAACCAACAGAACCCCGGCAGCACATCTGCATTGAGCAGTGCATAGTCGGGGTTCACCATTATTTTAATTATTACTGATATCTCTTAACCTAACTCACCTTGTAAAATCATGCTGCCCAATCGTCAGCAATGTCGGTCTGCTCTTACTCCACAACGACGTCGCAATCTTCGGATTGTAATAATAGAGGGCTCCGTGTGTCGGATCAGTGCCATTCAAGGCTTTACGTGCTGCCTGGTAGGAAGTCTGGGTTGGCTTTGTATTAAACTGTCCATCATCTATGGCCGTGAACTGCCCTTTTTGAAAAATCACTTTCGGGATTGATGACGGGAATGCATTCGAATGCACACGATTCAAGACGACCGCGCCTACAGCAACTTGTCCCTCAAAAGATTCCCCACGCGCTTCCCCATGAATTAGCTTCGCCAACTGACGCAGCGTGTTACCTTGAGCTGCAGCCTTCTTGTTCAGTCTGTTCAGTGTTGCCGGACCTGCAATCCCATCCGCACTCAGCCCCTGCGCCTGCTGGAACTTACGTACAGCGCCTTTGGTAATAGAACCATAATACCCCGTTAATCCGGCCTTAAAATACCCCAGTTTGCTTAATTGCTCCTGCAATTGCAGCACATGTTCACCGCGAACGCCCTGCTCCAGCTTCTGCGCCCCGGCAGACGGAGCTGCCATCGTAAGTCCGAGAGCCATCGCGAAGGCACCGAGAAGCACACTGACTCGTCCTGCTCTTCTGCCAGCCTTTTTCCCCCTGCGATGGGTGACTTTCCGGCTGACGGTAATAGGTTCCATGTGGTCAGTGCTTGTGTGCAGATCATACAGATCATACAGATTATGCAATTCAAGCCTCTCATCCCCGTGATTTAAACTAACTTCTTCATCAAGGCTGTAGATATAGCTCTTTATCTTCATCTGTTTCATTTCTCTCATCTCTTTAACAGGAGTAAGATCAATCACATCATATCTCCCGTTCATCTCACTTATCTTATCGTTGCCACTATAACTGTACATCACATTCATCCCGACATTATCAGTCACACGTACCCGTTCACACACGCTATTGTGTCCACTCATCATATACTTTTCATTCATTCTATTCTTCTCATTCATCATATTCTCTGCATTCACTTCATTCATTTCACGCGTCTGATCCATTTCAAAATTATTCTTCATCATTCCATTAACCTCCACTTTTCTGAATCCAGATCCCACTTCTTCCCCCTGTATTCTCACGGTTGGACATCCCGAGTGTCATTATAGGATATAGAAAAAGTGACGTCTATCGGACCGATGGCGCAGGCGAAAACCCACTTCAAACATAGCAAAAAGAGGCATGAGCCCATGGTCACGCCATGGTCATGCCTCTTCTTGTATCAACCTTCTACCGCTTGTCCAGCCCATTATTTCCGTAGGCAGGTTGACCCGTACAAAAGTTGCGTTGTATTTATTGACATTTATTCGGCCAGTTCCAGACCCTTCGTTTCCCGGCCCAGGAACAGCACAGCGGCTGCGCCAATGAGGATGGTCACGAAGAAAATCGTGAATATCAGGCTGATTGCGACTTCACGCTGAACCAGCATACCAACCATTAATGGAGCAAGCACGCCCCCAATCCGACCTACCGATGTGGCAAGACCCACACCTGTTGAACGAACGGAAGTGGGGTACAATTCCGGACTATACGCGTACAGACCGCCCCATGCTCCCAGATTGAAGAAGGAAAGACAGATGCCTGCGGTCAGAATCGTCGCTTCCGTTGTTGCCAGTCCAAAAGCAATCGCACTTACTGCTGTCAATGTAAGATAAACGACAAGTACAAATTTGCGCCCAAACCGCTCAATGAAGTACGCCGCTGTGAAGTAACCTGGCAGCTGTGCGATCGTCATAATCAGCACGTACTGGAAGCTCTTTACAAGCGTAAAACCTTTAGCCATAACAACTGACGGCAACCACAGGAACATGCCATAATAGGAGAAAATGACGGTAAACCACAAGATCCAGAGCATCAACGTTGTGCGGCGATGCGGTGCCGACCAGACCGTGGCTACCTTTTCACGGAACGTGATTTTCTTAATCTTGGTGTTGTTCTTATAACGAGGCGGGTCCTGAATAGCACGGCGCAGATACAGCGCGTAGAACGCCGGAACCGCACCAATGGCAAAAGCAATTCTCCAGCCGTATTCCGGGATGACAAAATTGGCAATGAGTGCCGATACAATCCAGCCGCCTGCCCAGAAACTCTCCAGCAGTACAACTGCACGTCCGCGTTCTGCCGTAGGCATGGACTCCGATACCAATGTAGATGCTACGGGCAGCTCTCCGCCAAGGCCGATACCGGCAATCAGACGCAGTACACACAATACGGCGAATCCGGTGGCAAGGGCTGACAGACCACTCGCAATCGTAAAGATTAGTAATGTCCACATCAAAATGGCCTTTCGGCCGAATCGGTCCGCAAGTGCCCCCGCAAGCAATGCACCTACCGCCATACCAATCGAGTTGATACTTGTAAGCACCCCGACTTGTCCGGGACTGAGGCTCCATTCCTTGGCAAGTGCAGCCACGATGAAGGAAATCATGCCGACTTCCATTGCATCAAACAGCCAGCTCATGCCGGCACTGAACAGCAGCTTGCGCTGCTTGGGATTCCGCAATACTTCCAGTTTGCTCATGTCCTATAGCTCCCTTGATCTCTATGTAGTCATTCTGACACTAAACCATTATTATGCAGAATGATCCAGAAATCAATGTAAAATACGCATATCCGCTGATCTTCTTCCCATACCTTACCCCTTGAGTGAACCCGCTGTCAGACCTGCTACAAAATAACGTTGAAGCAGAATGAACAGCACGATCATCGGAATGGCTGTTACCAGCACACCCGTGAGCATCATTGGATAGTTGGTCACGTATTCCCCGCGGAACTGCATGAGAGCGAGAGGCAATGTGAGCTTGGACTTACTGCTCAGCATCAGCATCGGGATGAGCAGATCATTCCACACCATCACAAGCAGGAACGTAGCTGTAGCTGCCAAAGATGGCGCAGCCAGTGGTAACGCAATCCGTGTGTAGAGCCTCCACTCGCTTGCTCCATCCATGCTGCCCGCTTCCAGTATTTCCGCATTCAACATGCGCATGAAGCCCGTCAGCATAAATACGGAGACCGGCATCAGCATCGCAGCTGATACTACAATGAGTCCCGTCAGACTGTCCGACCACCCAAGCGTGCGCGTCAGGGAATAGATTGGCAGCATGCTCACCTGGGAAGGAACGATCAGTCCCGCAACGAACAGGGCAAACACAATTTTGCCCACGCTGCCGCCCCAGCGAACAATAGCATAGGCTATCATACTGCTGAGCAACAACTCAATCGCAACCGTACCCAGCGTCACGACCAGACTGTTTCCGAAATACTGCCACATCGGCTGGTTGCGGAACATGCCCGTGAGATTATCCCACGTAAACGGGTCCGGCCAGCTAAATGGACTGATGAAGAAGTTGCTGCTCGTTTTGAACGATGATACAAATACAAAGTACAGTGGCACGACAATCAGCAGCGCGTATACCAATAAGATCAGTCGATTGAACCATTTTAAAAACATATAAATTTCCTCCCTTCTTCCTTTGGTTGCTTGGACGTTGCCGGGCAAAATAAAATTAACAATTCGCGAACATATCAATCCGTCCAATCGTTAATAGCTTACCCGGTCGGCACGCAGCGCTTTGAACTGTAATAGTGTCAGCAGCGCCAGCAGAACCAGGAAGATCATCGAACCCGCTGAAGCGAGGCCAAATGAGTAGCTGCCAAAGGCGGTATGATAGATATATGTCGTCAAAATTTCAGTCGCGTAGTTCGGGCCTCCGTCCGTCATCGTGAAAATGAGGTCAAATGCCTTGAACGACTGAATGGTCGTATAGGCCACAACAATTGTTGCCGAAGGTGCCAGCAGCGGCCAGGTCACGGTACGGAATACCTGCCATTTGCTGCCGCCATCCATACGTGCTGCTTCATACAGCTCCGCTGGAATGCCTTGCAGACCTGCGATAAACACAATCATCATCTGCCCCGCATGTGCCCAGACCTGTACCGCAGCAATCGAGTAGATGGCGATCTTCGGATCACCAATCCAGTTGTGGGCAATGCTTCCCATACCTGCCTCGTTCAATCCATAGTTAATCAGCCCGATCGAAGGATCATACATAAATGCCCAGATCAGACCCACCGATACGGAGGACAGAATCGCAGGCAGAAAATAGAGCGCCCGGAGCGCGATGCGTATCTTTGTGTTACGTACCAGGAGCAGCGCCAGAACAAGTGAAATAAAGGTTTGCGCAATGACAACCGTTAACATGAACTCCACGTTGTTGCCAAAGGCTTTGCGAAATACGATGCTGCTGAGACTGTCCTTGTAATTATCCAGCCCTACAAATGCATACGACGGGGATACCCCATCCCAATCCGTAAAGGAGTAGAACAGCCCCGTCAATGTAGGAAATACGAACAGTGCAACGTACAGCAGCAACCCGGGTAACAGAAACAGGGATAGCTGAATACGGTTCTTCATTGTTTATTTCCCGATATGCTGATCAATGATCGCCTGTGCCTGCTGCGCTGCTTCTTCAGGAGAAGTGCCGCTCAGTACAGCCTGAATGGAGTTCGTTACTGCTTTCTGATTATCTCCGTTCAGGATGGTGAACCGTGGCTGGAACACGGTCTTCTTGCTCGCCCAATCTCCGGCAACCTGAAGTTCAGGTGTATCGTACTTCACATCATTCACCGTTACATTCTGTCCCGTCTGGTTCGCATATTCGCCAGCCACTTCTGGATTGCTCAGGAATTCGATGAACTTCTTCGCTTCTTCCGGATGTTTGGACTTGCTGTTCACCGCGAGCATAAATGTCGTAGTATGAACGCCTTCATACTTCGCCTGATCTGCACTTACGGTAATGGGTGCAAGCAGCTGTTGCTCCAGATTCGGATTTTGCAGCTTGTTCTGAGCTAACTGATAAGATCCGCTCGCCAGCATGGCTGCTTTCTCCTGGATGAAGAGCGCTCCCGCTGCCGGGTCTTTCGTTCCAAGTGCATCCTGCTGGAAGTAACCTTTGTCGTTCAGTTCTTTAAACTGAGTTAATGTTTTCACCCAAAACTCATCCGTCAGTTTCGCTTCTCCGGCTTCCACTTTGGTAAAAATGTCGTCACTCGGTGCATTGTTCATCGCCATCGTATTCATGAATTGGCCCGGACCAATGTCCGCTCCAGCAAATGCAATCGGAATAATGCCGTTGTCTTTCAGCGTCTGACAAAGCGCAAGGAAGCCATCCCAATCCGTTGGCGGGGTCAGTCCGTATTTTTCAAACAGTTTCACATTATAGATCGGATCGTTGTATACAAGCTGATAAGGAATTGCATATTGTTTGCCATCGTGCTGGCCTGCTTCAATTAGTTTTGGATTGTAAGCCGACAGAAACGACGAGCCGGTCAGATCCGTAAACAATCCGGCTTTGTTGAACGCTTCGAACTGTGCACCAGGGAAGGAAGCAAATACATCCCCAACAGAACCATCACTGATTTTGGATTGTACAGTGGATTGATATTGGTCCGAAGGAAGAGTTTGCATTTCCACATGGATGTTCGGGTTTTCCTTTTCAAACGCATCAATCGTCTTGTTCAGTGCTTCCACATCTTCTCCACGCCAGTGCATGAAGCTGATCGTTACTTTGCCCGAACCAGAGGAATCGTTCCCTCCTGATGTCGCATTATCCCCTCCACCGCAGGCAGACAGCAGGATGGACATCACCAGCATACTGACAAGGGGCAGGATATATTTTTGTTTTTTTCTCATGAAAGAAGACCTCCTGAAGGATGATTAATGTACGGTTCTGCTCTCTCCGTTAAAGTGTAAAAAAGGGTTAACTCACTTAATTGGTAGTAACTTGATGCTGCTTCTGTCTGGAGCTCCACTTCTCACGAATGATTGGCATAACCGTCCGTCCAAAAATCTCGGCTTCTTCCAGATGCGGATATCCTGACAATATAAATGTGGTCACGCCCAGATCGCCATATTCCATCAATCGTTCTGCGACCTGTTCTGCTGTACCGACAATGAGTATCGCTCCGCCGGATCGAACAACGGATAACCCTGTCCACAGGTTGGGACCTACGACGAATTGCTGCTTCTCGGACAGTTCCCGCAGCTCATTCTGTCTGCGTTGGTTGGTCGCATCCGTCTCCGCAAAAATTGCCTTAGCTTTCTCGATCGCTTCAGGTGGAACTTTGCTAATAATCTCCCAAGCCGCCGCCCAAGCTTCTTCTTCGGTATCCCGAATGAGTACCTGTGCCCGCATGCCGTAACGCAACTGGCGATCTTTTCCCGTTTCCTCTTTGATTTGTTCGCGAATGACTTCAATTTCTTCGATCTGCTCCTGAATCCAGTCATGCGGCTCGCCCCACATGAGGAATGTATCTGCGTGTTCAACAGCTACCCGTTTCGCAATCGGTGAACTTCCTCCGAGGTAGAATGGCGGATACGGCTTTTGCACCGTTTCAGGCATGCCTACCGGAGCTTTGAAATTGTAATATTTACCGTTAAACTCCTGATTGTCTTCGGATGCTTCCCGATTCGACTGAGCACCACTTCCAGCAAACTCGGTCAGATTGAGCCCGGTCGATTGGGTCCATGAACGCTTCATCACTTCCATGTACTCGCTCGCCCGTTCATAACGTTCATCATGGGCATGAGCCAGTGGATCTCCTAGTTCCTCCAGGTCCCGAACCGAACTGCCTGTCACCACATTGATCATGGCACGACCACCAGACAGTTGATCCAGTGCCGCTCCCATTCGTGCAGCCAATACAGGGGTGACCAGACCCGGGCGAATAGCCACAAGCGGACGCAGTGTTTTCGTGTGACTCATGACAGCCGAACCCACAACCCACGCATCCAGACAGGCTCCACCTGTCGGAATCAATACGAATTCAAATCCTGCCGTCTCCGCTGTCTGCGCCACTTGGATCATATAATCTAGACTCGGTTCCCGCTCCGGGGCAACCCCTACATATTTTCCGTCTCCTGCTGTAGGCAAAAACCATCCAAACTTCATTTCTTCCTGTTCGCTCACGCAAGTCATTCCCTTCTATGAATAAATAAAGTCTCATGTTAAAAATAAGGTCACTGCTCTGCAACTTAGCCGTTCCGGTTACGAATCGTTCTTTCGATCACTGTTATCCCCAGATTTTCTTTTATCCCTTTTTAAAGGGAAAAATCCGGTGGTAAAGGTGAGATAATGCTTACGAAGTGGCTTTCTTGCAGAAAGCTTTTAGCTTCGCTTCTTCAGAATCGATTTCGTACCCTCCACTACGTTCGCACTCGTTAAACCTTATTTTTAAAGTGCGCCTAATTTCTAATCATTTTATAAGTACGAATACTTCCAAATGCCGATTAATTAACTTGGTTTAATAGGTATGGACATCATAACAATTGATTTGTCTGTGATCAATGTCATTTCGCGGCCATTTTATTTTGTCATTTTGTGGTGAATTCACAGGAATAGGTCTTCCTCATCTTGAATATTTACAAAACCCACCTGTATAATAGGTTATAAGAGAAACTTTCGAGATTACAAACTATACTTATATTAAAGAGGTGTTCCTGATGATCGAGAGCATGAAGGAGGACCACCACGAGTTTTTGGATATTATTTTTTTTACTCCGTCTGAATTCGAGAAAGCCGGTGGAGCTTGGCCGATTCGAATTGGCCGTAATATAGCCAAGAGCAACTATCATATTGGCCCGCGAACGACGCCTTTTCATTATTTGATTTTTGTTCTGGAAGGCGAGGGAACATTCATACAGAACGGACATCGTTATTCCCTGCGTGCCCGCGATGCATTCTGCCTGTACCCACAGGTTACCCATGAGTACTGGTCTGACCCGAAGGAGTCTCTTCATAAAATTTTCATAGCCTTTGATGGAAAACATGCAGCCGAACTTTTGGCACGAATCGGGCTTACTCCGGACGCGCCGCATCGTTCAGGTGTACTCACCCCGGAGACAGCAAGTGGCATGCGTGCCTTTTTGGAGGAGGTTCGCAAACCTCAGGGAGGCGCAAGCGACCTGGGACGACTTACCCGTTTTCTCGGATTGTTTGATCGAATTGCCAAATCGCCCGCTACCCGAGTGCTTCAACCAGACTCTGCCACACCATGGCTGCAAAAGGGCAAAGAGTACATGGATATTCACTTTGCTGGCGGCATTACCGTGGAAGGTGTATCTGCACACGCTGGTGTGGATCGGACCCATTTTGCCAAACAGTTCCGCAAAGCCTATGGTCTGTCTCCTGTCCAGTATATTCAACGTCTCAAAATGAACCAAGCCAAACGCCTGCTTGTGCAGACCCCGTTAACGTTAACTGAAGTAGCACACTCGGTAGGTTACCCTGACCTGTTTTCCTTCTCTAAGGCATTCAAAAAGCAGGTCGGTCTGCCTCCCAATCGTTATCGAACAGCCGAAAACAACAAAAGCTGATTTGTCGCCAACCGCACGCTGCTGAAAGCTACCAAAAGCAAAAAGGCAAGCCTCCTTGACGGAGACTTGCCTTTTCCCGTTTACAATTCACAACGATCTTTCTGTTAGCCACCTGCACCTGCTACTTCTTCTCCTCGCTCTTTCGAGCCAGTGGAATGCCGTTTTCCTTCGCATACCATGCTTCATAATGATGCACCGCCACACCTGCAAAAGAAGAATGAGAAGCGCCGAGATCAAACACTTTCTTCATTTCTTCGTCCATATTGGTGATGGATTTGCTGAAAAAGGTTAGATGATCGCCTTCATGCGTGTCCGCCAGCTCGGCTCCAACCCATACCTTCTTGCCAAGCTCATCGGCTTCGTCCAGCTCTTCCTTGGACAGATCATACATTTGTTGACCACTATCCCGATAAGCCATAATGGCCACTGCATCAAAATGGTCAATCACCCAGCGGCTGAATGTACCTCCGCCTTCTGCCGACTCGCGTGCATCCAGCCAGAAAGGGATCGCGGCGCTCATGTATAGTCCGGCGTCAGATCCGGCTTTGGTCCAAGCCTTCATGTTGTCGCTCCACTCCGCAATCACGCTGTTCTGCTCGTTCTCCCAGCGTTTTAGCTGATAAGGCTCCACATCCAGCTGAATGCCCTCAAAGCGTTCATTTTTGGCCGAAGCTGCATTATAGGCTCGTACTTTTTCAATAAACGCAAGTCCCTCTTCCCGCTTCTCCGTATAGGCCCAGTCTGCATGACCATTCAGGGCATGCACTTCGATCTCAGCCTGCCGCGCAGCCACAATGAATTTGCGGTATGTCGCATCGGGTACCTCATCCTGAATTTGCAGGAAAATGGTATCCACGCCCTGTGCTTTGGAGAAGGAGATAATCTCGGGTGTCTGCTCTGCAATAATGGAAGCGTCCCACAGCCAGGTCGCTTTGTGTTCCTCATGTGAGAACCATTTGAGTAGCCAGGGCAGAAGCAGCAGGCAGAACAGCAGGGCCAGAATGGCCCATTTTGCCTTCGCCGACAGTTTGCCCCACTTGTTCGTTATATTCCTCAGACGAGCAACGCTTCACTTGGCTCAAGCACAGGGTGCTGTACCGAATGACCAATCTTGTAAATGTGCGGATGTGTGTACGTTTTGAACGCATTACGTGTATCCAGAATCGGCACACCCATCTCGGCAATATCAAAGTAAGGCAAATCGCTGTGGTTGGTGATCAGCACGATGCAATCGTACTTCTTGAACTGCTCCAGGTTGAGCACTTCGCTATATACCGTCTCTCCATGCTTGTCCAGGAACGATTCAGCATGTGGATCATAATAGCTGACATTAGCTCCACCTTCCTTGAACAGTTCATAGACTTCCAATCCTGGAGATTCACGCAAATCGGCAATATTCGGCTTGTACGACATACCGAGCAACAGAATGTTGGATTTACGTACGGATTTCGCGTACTCATTCAGGATCGTTGATGTTTTGTTCAGTACATAATATGGCATGTTGTCATTGGTGGATTGCGCCAGCTCGATGAATTTGCTGTAGAAACGGAATCCTTTCGCCTTCCAGGACAGGTACATCGGATCAAGCGGAATGCAGTGACCGCCGATGCCAGGGCCCGGATAGAATGGCATGAAGCCAAACGGCTTCGTCGCAGCCGCATCGATAACTTCCCAGATATCGATGCCCATACGGTCGCACATCATCGCCATTTCATTAACAAAGGCAATGTTTACGCTGCGGAACGTATTTTCCAGCAGTTTGGACATTTCAGCCACTTTTGGCGAAGAAACGGGTACAACCGTTTCAACGTACTTGCTGTACAATGCTGTTCCCAACTTGAGGCAAGCTTCCGTTGTTCCACCGATTACTTTCGGTGTATTAAAGGTAGTGAATCGTCCGTTGGACGGGTCCACACGTTCAGGCGAGAAGCACAGGAAGTAATCTTTGCCTGCTTCTTGTCCGATCTTGTCCAGCTCATCCTGAATCAGTTCTTCGGTTGTACCTGGATAAGTAGTACTCTCCAGCGTAATCAGCATGCCTGGTTTCATGTGCAGTTTGATCTGATCCACAACCGTCTCGATATAGGACGTATCCGGGTCCTGATTTTCACTAAGCGGTGTAGGTACGCAGATGCTCAGTGCGTCGATCACGCGCAGCATGCTGTAGTCCGTTGTTGGCTGAAAGCGGCCGCTTTGCATAACTGTTTTCAATTCTTCGGACGAAATGTCGTGAATATAGGAATCTCCTTGATAGATGCTCTCCACTTTGGATGCATCCAGATCAATTCCGATTACCGTGAAACCCTGATTGACCATTTCCACCGCAAGTGGTAATCCTACGTAACCGAGCCCGACCACGCCGAGCACCGCTTCTTTATTTTCAATCGCATTTAGTAATGTGTGGAATTGTTGATTCTCCATGATATTCCCTCCAACAGTGTATTTGTTTGGTTGATTGACGAATCCATTTGATAGATGTTTGTCTGTAGATATACTTGTTTGTCTGATCGAGATTAATAGGCTACTGTTTCTCCTCGTTTTGGTTGTGGTTACGTCTAATGCAGGCAACGCCTGATTCGGGCATCCAGCTCCACAGGTGAGAACGGTTTGGTCATATAATCATCGACCCCGCTGCGAAAGCATTGGCTGATCGTCTGTTCTACACGCTGCTCCGTCAAAACGACGATTTTGGGCGGCTGCTCCATATCAAGGTTCTGGATATGTTGAATGAACGGCAGGCCATCAATGCCATACAGATTCAATTCGGTCAGCACCAGATCGGGCGTGATTTTCTCAATCAGCTCCAATGCAGCCAGCCCATCCACCGCTTCATAGGTTTCGTATCCTTGCATCTTCAGTCGCAATTGCAGAAACTCGCGTACCGTCGGATCGTTGTCCACAATCAAAATTCGTTCCGGCTCGTCTGCCGTGATGTCCAGCGTGTAGATATGAATTTCCGACGGGTCTACCAGCTTCGCGGACTCAGCCATATGTTGAATGGTTGCCTTGGAAGGACGTTCACCTGCCGGGAAACTTGCCAGCGTGATTTGCGGATCGGCACCAGGTACCGTCTCCTGCAGTTCATGCTTGATGCGAAGCCCCTCATAATGAACCTCATCCAGTGTCAGCCCTGGCAGCAGGACAGCAATGGCCTGTGTGGCTCCATCCATCCACACCTGGAACGCAGACTCACCGGTCTGCTCCAGATGTGTCCTGACCTGCTGCTCCGGCTGAGAATGCCCTGCGCAATGGATGAACATTAAGCCGCATGTTTCGGCACCCGTTTCTTTCAATCCCTGTTCTACACTGCGGTACACATTAACGGCAGCCTCACGCTGCAATGTCGCCGTATTTGGCATGTTCTTTTCCACCCTTCTCCCTCGGTTATCTATATTGTTTCTGCTGTATTACTTGGATTACGCTGTGCTTAAGCAGCCTCGCTTGTCTTCTCTTCCTCGGACCAGCTCTGGCGTGTCATGGTTCCCCATGAATTGTTTTTTTGCATGAACTGAATGTGCCCCTGCAATCTCCACAGCACGCCGAGCTGATGATAGCCGACGAATTTCAGAGCGGAATAGACCAGCATTTTGACCAGATCGGACAGTTTGTTATACCGCTTGAATGCAATTTCCTCGAGCACCAGTGCTCCCACACTCAGCAGATAACCACTCACCACGTTGAGCAATCCAAACAGCAAAAGTATCGGCCACTGGGTCATATCTATAAGCACATATCCAGTGAGAGCGAGAAGTCCTGTAATTCGGAAATACGGGTTCAGCGCTTCAAAAAGGATGTTATATGGCATGGTCAGCATGCCCATGACTTTATATTTAGGGTTGAACAACATGCCGCGGTTCTCGAGCATGTTCTTCAGGTTTCCACGTCCCCAGCGCTTGCGTTGACTGGACAAGATCCGGTAGGAATCCGGCGCCTGTGTCCAGCACACGGCTTCAGGGCAGAAGGCTACACGATATTTCAATTTGTTCTCCAGCATATAACGGTGAAGCTTGATGATAATATTCATGTCTTCACCCGGATAACCGTCCCGGTATCCCCCAACGGCGATAACCGCATCCTTGCGGAACATACCGAAGGCACCCGAGACAATAATCAGACCATTCATGTGACTCCAACCGATCCGTCCGCCCAGAAATGCTTTGAGGTACTCGATGGACTGGAACATCGGCCAAATCTTGCGAGGCAGTGAAACGTCCTGCACTGCCCCATTCTCGATTTTGCAGCCGTTGGCTATCCGTACATCCCCGCCAATAGCAACCGTCTCTTCCGGATTCTCCATATACATGCGAGCCATACGAATCAGGGCATCCTTCTCCAGCAAAGAGTCGGCATCGATGGAAGAGATCAACGGATAATGGGACAGGTTGATTCCTGCATTGAGGGAATCGGCCTTTCCGCCGTTTTCCTTGTCAATGACATACAGGTCCGGGAATTCCGGATTGTGGTAGATCCCGCGAATTTTCTGACAAGAAATCTTGCCCCGGATCTTCGTGTTCGGTACCGGCTTCAGACGATATTCTTCCAACAGCACCTTTAGGGTGGTATCGCTGGAGCCATCATTCACCACGATGACTTCATATGTTGGATAATTCAGCGTCATCAGGCAGTTCACATTTTCAATAATGGTCAGTTCCTCGTTGTATGCTGGCACCAGCAAGGAAACCGATGGCACGAGCTCCGAGCCTGACAACGTATTGTATTTGGAATAGTGCGAACGCCTGAAAATCGTCCAAATGTTACGGAATGATAAGGCCAGAATGGAAAAATAGAGCGTATTTACAGCAACGACATAGTAGATTGCGACCATGCCATAGATTAATAGTAGATCTCTAAGCAGTGTAATCCCCTCCTACCGCAGCCACACCTGTACGTTTCTTGCTTGTTGTCCGGTTCCCACGTACAGGACCGAAGTACCGATCATACAGCAGCCTTTTTTTGTTATGTGCAATCATCTGGTCAACGGCTTTGTGGTCTGTTCCTGAGTGCTGCATCGTGCTCTCAATCTGTTGCATTGCAATCTCTCTTTCAGCACCTGTACCTTGCACGGCGGCCTGACACAAGGCTTCAAATCCCGGTTCGCCCAACTTGCTCAGGCTCTCCGCACTGTTATAGCGTACACCCCAGTCTTCGTCACGCAGCGCTTTGCGCAGCAGTGGAATGCTGCCTGCCGCATGTTTCGAACCGAGCGCCAGAACTACTTCGGCACGTACCTCCGGCTCCGAATCCTGCATGAGCTTCAGGATGGTCTCGTCCTGAAGTGCCGGACTTGCGCTGAGATACAGCTTCACCGCTTCTGCCCGTACATCCTGATGTTCTGCGCCAACGAGTCTGTCGAGTGCAGGCATCACTTCCGGTACAGCCTGTCCCCACATCGCAACCAGTCCCACTTTGACAAAGTCAGGATTACGGTCTTCCAGCAATTCAATGAGAATTCGGCTTGTATCCAAACTGGTTTCGAGCAAAATATCTGCTGCCAGATGATGAATCGATTTTCCTTTGGTTAACAGCAGCGCGAGCATGTCTTTCAGTTCACCCTGACGTGTGGTACATCTTGCGATCGAACGACCAATCATAATCGCCATCGGGCCAGGCTTCTCATCCTTAAGCAATTCCATCAAACCTGGAACGGCCTCTGGACAACGCATGCCGCCCAATCGATAAGCCGCATCAATCTGGCGTCCGTAGCTAATGCGGCTCAGTTCCTTCAGATCATGCTCTACAAATCCGGCTTCACGGCAGAGTACAATCAATTTGTTGCGATACTCTCCCTTGAACTGATCAATCCATTCAATAAGCTTGCTCTGGATGACCCGACGCTCGAGTCGAGCCAGCTTCCCAGGTGGTAATCGCAGGGGACTGTCCTCTGTCAGCGCCGTCTGCAGATACGTAAAGTAATCACGCTGCTTTAATTTATAAAATTCAATCTTGCGCCGTTTGCCGTTGTGGGACATTTTCATGGCAAACAGCAGGATCACCCCCACAACGACGAGCGCTGTACAGATGTATAGAAATAGATAAGCCAAAGCCAAATTCGGAAACATGTGAAAAGGTCCTCCTTTATACTCATTTATTCGGTCTGAAAACTTGGAATTTGTTCATACCGTTTCTGCATTTCCTCGTAGCTCAGTTTCAGTCGCTCACTGTACTGTACTTGCTCCCATGGCTGCCAACTGTACACAGGCAACGTCTTCACATCCAGTGTCTTCTGTTCACCACCAGGCCAAGAGATGTTGCCCGTTGCACGATCCATTAGCCAGGGAATCAGGGTTACGCCCTTGACTGCGACCGTTTCGAATTCCCGTCCACCTTTCAGCGCTCCATACTTGATTGCTTGCAGTGAACTTGGGTCACCAAATCCAAGCAGCATCCAGGGAATACGCATCTCGACCTGATTACCGTTATATTGCCAGGCAGTTAATGAATCGGTATCAGACTGATCTGGAACTGTCGTTCCCCGCTTCAATGTACCGACCTTTTCATTCATGAACGGTTGGGCGGACCGGGTATCCGGTGGGGTCATTCTCAGGCTGACCGCCAGATTCCATGGATGGAATGGATCTGCCGCATTTTCTTGCTCTTCCGGCAGCATTCCGTAACCGTCCTTGCCATAGAGTCGCTTGTTAAAGTCATAGTCTTTGGCGATCTCTACTTGCGATTCAGCATCCTGTCCCAGCGTGATCACCGTTTCGAGACCATCACTGAATGTTCGATCCGGAAGCCTCGTGCCTGGCTGATTACCACCATCCAGCGTATTCGTTCCGATGCGCAGCAAGGTCTGATCCGGGTCAAAAGGCTGATCCAGCGTCATGCCAATGTACAGGTAGGCTTCATCATGGGTCATCTTCATTTCCTTGATGCCATCGACCTTGCCTTGCCAGACGGTGACCTCTTCCTTCTTCAATGCATTCCAGTCGTCCAGTTTCCCGTCTATGTTCAGCTGTTCCTGTTTACCAGGGTCCATGGCGAGCAGACCGAACATCTTCTCATTCGTCAGCACATTCAGCCAGTAGGCCCGCCGATCAGCCGGAATTTCCAGCGGCATCGTGTTCCAGGTTTTCTTGAACCACTCATCCTGCCACATGAACAAAATCGCTCCCGCATACCCTTCATCATAAATATCCTGAGTCAGCGATGCGTCGATCTCGCCCTGCTCCACCTCGTTATGTCCGCCCTGATCCCGACCTCCCATTCCCAGATGGGAAATCCCAAGCGAAGACGGTACACCGTACTCTGTAATCATTACAGGCATATCGGAAAACTCGGCTTTGAGCTTGCGTAGGTAACTTTTGTACGTGTTGTACTCACCGTTCTCATCCTTAATCGTCTGGAGTGTCTTGTCCGTATGGAACAAGTCCGGGTAATAGGGGTACACATGGTATGCTGCAAAATATCCGCCCTGCCACTCTTCCGGCTGAATATGGCGCGCATCCACACTGACCAGATCCTCTTCGAATAGCGGCTCGCCCGGATGATCCAACACGTCAGTTGTTACCCAATTGGTGAAGGTCATCGGATGTTCCCATCCGTATTTCTTCTCCAATACGGCGGTATAGTCCAGCAGCTCCGCCAGCCAATTTTCAAACGGTGATGCATCCTGCGTCCCGGAAAAATGAACGCCCTTGTACTGCGGCACATCGGGATGACTCTCATTGGTGTTGTTCACCATCGAAGGGTTCCACTCGGTACCCACATGCCAAGCCATCAGGTATTTCCCGGCATTTGTCTTGTATTTGCCGCTGGATTCTCCCGGTTTATCGGGAATGTCCGCATCTCCATATACAGCGGATACCGCCTTTTCAATCTCCTGCTTAAACGTCTGCTCAATATGGTCAGCATAGGCATCCTGCTTCTCGATCAGTTCTTCTTCCGGCGACCATATGCCCTGTATAAAATATAACGGTTGCTCCCTGCCGCGATTATAATCAACCAATGCTGTGTAAAAAATCGGCTCATGCACCGTATACACCCGGATCACATTGGCTCCAAGATCCTCAATCTGCTGGAACCACCTCAAGTAATCCTCTTTGATCAACGGAAATTCGCCCGGGTAATGTCCTGGTGATGTGGCGCCCAGGTTCACCCCTTTGACGAACATCTCCCGCCATGTGCCATCGGGTCCATATTCCATGAACCGGTCTCCATCGGTTCTGAATTTCATCTCCGTACCGTTCTCCGCTGTGTACGTAACGAGCTGGGGTTGCATGTAGTGCCAGCCGGCAAATATTCCGCCCGTCACTACAGCCGCTCCGGTCAACATCGTCAACAACCAGCGCTTCCGTCTTCGTCTGCTCATGGTTCTTAATTGCTCACCTCTCTAGTATGCATCCTGCTTCAGTTCGCATCTTGAATGACATGAAGGTCTGCGGAGAATCCCGCTTCGGATGTCCGCTTTGGGTAGAGATGTCAGCGGTGTGTTCTCACTATAGCTCTAAGTCTCTGCATTTGTAACTAGGCTGATGGAAGCAAACGTAAACTGCAACATTCTGCCCATAATTCGTAAAAAGCGCCATCAACTAGCATCCAGGAGACCTTCTGCCCTTACCCTCCAGAAACACGAATATAGGCTACTTTAACCGTCCGTTTGATGTTCTTCCAGCCTTGCACATCTCTACCCGTTATTGTTATATGCAACGCGGATTGTGAGATCTGTTTCCGCTCGAACGCTTACCCTATTAAACGCTAGGGATATTTTAAAGTTGCGGACATTTTTACAGTATTAACCATAAAGATTACAAAATTGATACTATAGTCCGATAACGTATCCTTGAAAACCCGCGTCCTATCAAGGTTTTCTGAAAAGTGCAGAAAATGAAAAAAGGACATCAGTCCCCCCCTATAGGACTGTGCCCATTTATAAACCTTTTACATAAAGCTGAATGAACACCCGGTCATCACCCGGAAGTCACGGATCTCTTACATGAAATGTAAAAAAACACATCTTATTTCCTAAATTTTGACTCTATTAGGTCCATCCAATATTTGTGTCCAATTTGCAAAATAATTCCGGTTGCCGCATCTGACATTGTCAGATATGCTTATAAAACAAGAACACTTGTTCCATACTGTAAGTAAACTGTAAAATAACGTTGGCTGAATGAATCTCATCGTTGTACAGAAGCAGCCAAATTATGAATAAAAGGAGAGAAGTACTATGCCCCGCAAAGACGGACGTGTCATTATGCTGGCCGATTGCCAGTCGTTTTATGCCAGTGTAGAGAAGTCTGCACATCCCGAATACAGAGACCGTCCGCTTGTTGTTGCGGGAGACCCTGCACGCCGTTCGGGCATTATTCTGGCAGCCTGTCCACTCGCCAAGTCTTATGGAATTACTACAGCAGAACGGCTGGGTGAGGCTCTCGCCAAATGCCCCGATGTTGTCGTCATTCGTCCTCGGATGGCCGAATATATTCGTGTTTCCCTACACATTACCCGTATACTTCAGTCCTATACCGATCTGGTTGAACCGTATAGTATTGACGAGCAATTTCTCGATGTCACCGGAAGTTTGGACCTGTTCGGCAGTCCTGAAACCATTGCCCGCAGCATTCAGGACAGGGTCATGGAAGAGACTGGCGTCTATATCCGCGTCGGCATCAGCGACACCAAGGTTGTCAGCAAGATGGCCTGTGACCTGTATGCCAAAAAAGTCCCAGGAGGCATCTATACGCTGCCCCGCAAGGACATGCAGAAAACGTTGTGGGATAAACCTGTTCGAGACATGTTTATGGTCGGCTCCCGGATGGGGCAGCATCTTTATAAAATGGGGATTCATACGATCGGTGATCTGGCGCAGACTCCGTTGTCCCGGCTGAGAGAGCGTTGGGGTGTAAACGGTGAGGTATTGTGGCGTATTGCCCGCGGGATCGATGATTCTCCGGTAAAACCCGGGACTTATGCTCACCAGCAGCAGGGCATTGGACATCAGATGACATTGCCTCGGGACTATGAATCGTGGGCAGACATCAAGGTGGTGCTGCTTGAACTGGCAGAGCTGGTCAGCAGGCGTTCCCGGGACAAATCACTCATGGGTAATGTCGTTTCTGTGGGATGTCGGGGACAGGATTACGATCGTCCAACCGGCTTCTCCCGCCAGATGAAGGTGAATGAACCTACTAACATCACCGATGAAGTATACGATGCGGCAGCAGCTCTGTTTCTGCGCCATTGGGACGGATTACCCATTCGCCGCATCAGCGTGTCATTGACCGGACTCGTGCCCGATTCCGAAGTACAGCTGTCCTGGTTCGATGACCGTGAACGCAAAAGAGAACTGGAACGTGCCACGGATGACATCAAGCGCAAGTTCGGAGATACCGCGATCATGCGGGCCTCCTCGCTCTGCTCGTCCGCACAGGCACAGGACCGTTCTCATAAAATTGGAGGTCACTATAAATGAGTAAAAAATTACAGCAAAACGGGATTTTTGAGTCGTCGCGCATGATGCTTCCAGAACACCGGGAAGCCTACATCATTCATCAGGAACAACTTGCTCCCCGTACCCGTCCATCCCTGGATGCCCAGGCAGCGGAAGAAATGTCCCGTTTGCTTAGTAACTCCATGCTGCTTGGGGATGCAGTCACCATCACCCTGTTCCATGAACATGATGATATCCGCTTTACCGGACAGGTGCTCCGACTGGACTCTCATGCCCGTACCCTTAAGCTGCTGATGGAGAGTGGGACCCGGGACATTCAGATGAATCTTATTACGGATGTGGTACTCGCGAATGAATGATGCGGGCTGGCATTGCGGGTATACCGGTATAGATGCAGCATGGCCGTTGCCATGCAGGACCGTTTTCCTACACATTCTGTTGCAGGACTGAAGTAGCCGACAAGCTACATTCATATCGGACCATTTCGTTCCAAAGAAGCAAAAGGACCGATTAGTGATTCATCGGCTATTCAAGAGGGTAATGATATGACTTCATTAGAATAAACTCCAGTCAAATTCCTTGGAAAGACGCTCAAGCAGATGCACGCCTGCAATGCTGTTTCCTTTCCGATTCAGAGCCGGACCTACGAGACCAATGCCAAACTGGCCTGGAACCAGGGTCAGAATTCCACCCGATACTCCACTCTTGGCAGGAAGCCCGACCTGAATCGCAAATTCCCCGGATGCATTATACATACCGCAGGTGGTCATGAACGTTTTGGCGATCTGTACATACCGACGAGGAATAAGCTCATTTCCGGTAATGGGATCTGTCCCGTCATAAGCAAGCACCAGTGCCATACGAGCCAGGTCCGCACAAGTCACCTCTATGGAGCAATGGCGGAAATAGACGGCAAGCACATCTTCGACATCATCTTTGAGCACACCATTGTGCTTCAGAAAATAACCAAGCGAGCGGTTCAGATGGCCTGTTTCCGATTCGGACTGATATACCGCTTCGTTATAGTCCAGCCGATCATTATTCGCCAGCTTGCGGAAAAATTCCAAAATGCGCCGGGATTTCTCCTCTTTGCAGTCCCCGCCAATCAGGGACGATACCGTAATCGCACCCGCATTGATCAATGGATTAAAAGGAATGCCCGGTTCCACCAGTTCGAGCTTGATCATGGAGTCATAATCATCCCCGGTAGGTTCTTTTCCTACATTAAAGAAGACCGCTTCCTCCCCATGATCCATCAGGGCCAGAATGAGTGTAAATACCTTGGAGATACTTTGCATCGTAAACGGGATACCACAATCTCCGGCTGACACATGATTGCCTTCGGCGTTCATGATATGTATACCCAGTTCGTCCTGCGAAGCCTTGAACAACTCGGGAATATAAGAAGCAACTTTCCCCTGCCCGGTGTGCAGACGGCTGGTCTCCAGCCATTCTGGCAGCAATAAATTCAATTGTTCCATTGCAGCATTGCTCATCTCGATCTCCTCCAAATCTCTGTATGAGCATTTCGCATACATTCGAAGACGAGTTTCCATCGAAGTGATGCAAAATGCCCGGGATATTATGTATTACCCGCAAGCCTGATCCCTTAGCGCTTTACCTGAAGATTCAACTCCAGAATCTCGCCAGGTAACCCCTCATAATCCCCCACCCATGTGGATACAAAGTTCTGTCTGAGCAATATTTGACGGGATGCCGCATTGGACGGATCAATAACCGCATAGAGTACAGCAATCCCCGCCGCCTGTGCCTGAATAATCAGCCGAGCTGCGATGGAAGTCCCGTGTCCTTTCCCCCAATACTCCGGCAGAATCATGTAACCCATTTCTGCCCGGGACGGATCAGATTCATCCGGGATCAGTTTGGCGTAGGCCATTCCTACCCCATCTTCACCAGATATCCGATAATAGCCACAATTGTTGCCGAGATTATAATTCAGCATGGATTCATATTCCGATGTAGCTTCATGCTCAGGCAGAGCACGTTCGGTAATCTGTTGCATGACTTCAATATTGGACACAAGAGCATAATAATCAGCAAAATCAGATGGTGCATATTTCAAGAAATTCATAACGCGCATACCTCCTCCAAATGGCTAACAAGGACTTGCTCTTTTTATTTCACCTAGAGTATACCAGAAGCAAAGTATGCATTGCACACAACCGCTTCATGTACAAGGAATCCCATTCCCCTCCGGTCGAGCTGGTACCAAAAAAGCGGTCTCCGCAGAGACCGCCCAACTTGCTTTTTATAAAATAGAACTTCGTGCCTGGCTACACTCAGCTTGCCCGGGATGATGGATTAAGATTCATCTGCTGTTCACGTTGACGTGTACGACGTCCTTGACCCGGAGGCGTAATAATTAACGCGAGCAGGAGCGAGACGGCACACAGTACAGCGATCACAATAAAGGTAAGATGGAATCCGCCCAGCAGGGCGCTGATAAACGATCCAGCCAAGGCACCAAATCCAAATCCCTGATAGATGACGCCGTAGTTTTTGCTCTGATTTTTCAGTCCAAAGTAATCAGCCACAATCGCAGGGAAGACCGTAATATTGCCACCAAAGCAGAACGCGATAGCAGCCACACAGGCGAAGAAGATGCCAAAGCTCAGAGGTACCAGACTAAGCGTCATTACGGCAACAGCCGTAACCAGCAGTGCTCCGGCAATAACTTTCATCCGTCCCACTTTATCCGACAGCGCCCCCAGAATGATACGTCCAGCGGTGTTAAAGATCGCAACCATTGCCACTGCATTGGCAGCTGTAGCGACGTTAAGACCTGCCAACTGCACGCCGATATCTTTGACAATACCAATTAGATACAGTCCGCTCATACATGCCGTGAAGAAAATAACGAACAGCATATAAGCTTCTTTCGTACGCAGCATTTCTTTGACCGTATAATCATGAGGTGCTTCTTGTTTCTTCACACCTTCAGTGCTGCTTGCTGGAGCCTGTTCACGAACAACCGCTTCACGGATCAGGAACGAGCCGCCCACAATCAATACCAATACAATAATACCCCAGTACATAAAGGCTTGAGCAGGACCAACAGCACCGATTAATGCCGAGTTCACGTATTTGAACAACAGGCTGCCCGTACCAAAGGCCCCGACCGAAATACCTGAGATCAAACCTTTTCGCTCAGGGAACCACTTGATCAAGTTGGACAGGGAAGTAATATACGCCGTACCATCCGCGAATCCAACCACAAATCCAGCCAGAATGTAGAGCAGTGTCAACGAACTCACTTGAGAACTGAGCACGAGTCCCAGACCAAGCACCACACCGGCTACCCGAATCAGGCGACGAAGCCCCCATCGTTCTTGTAGTCGGCCTGCAAACAGTGTGGCAAATGCCAAAGCAAAGCTGGTAATCGAAAAAGTTATCGCGACCGAGCTGACGTCCCATCCGAAACGATCAGACAACGGTTGATTAAATAAACTCCAGGTGTAGATGGTTCCGAGACCCATTTGTACAATAATGGTGCCCAGTACAATAAGCCAGCGGTTCATTTTCATAGAAGTAGATGCTGAATTAGGTGTGGATGAAATAGCTGCTTTCATCGTGATCTCCCCTTTGCCGATGTCATATATATGAATGCGTTCACAAGCTAATCATACATGAAAGGGGATTCATTACACCGTTTTGAGCATGAGTTGCATCAGATGCGGAATGAAATGCCTCTAGATGCGCATGAGTTGCCTGAATTCCTTAACCTTGCCCCGGCTAACAGGCACTTCAGCCTCCAGATCGCGCAAACGAAGCAGGTACGTATTGTTGAACCAGGGCACAATTTCACGGATTTGGGACAAATTCACCACGTAAGAACGATGGCAGCGGAAAAAGGCTTCCTGGGGCAATCGGCCATGAAAATCCGAAATGCTGACCGGCATCGTAAACTCACCGTTTTTGGTATACACCTTCGTTACTTTCTCTTGTGCTTCCGCATAATAAATATCGGCGGTGTCTGTCACAATAATGTTGTCATTGCGCAGCAGATTGATTCGTCTCTCGTTCTGGGCATTAGATTCCCGCACCTGCATATTTAATGCAGACCATTCATCGTTTGCTTGAGTCGTATTGTGAGCCTGTCCATCGTCAATGCCACGTTCACGTTCCTCCTGCTCATGATCCCGTCTGAACGCCGTTTCGAGTTTATTCAGCATCGCGGCAATTCGTTTCTCATCATAGGGCTTCAGAATATAGTCAAACGCCTCCAGCTCAAACGCTTCAGCGGCATGTTCCTTGTACGCCGTTGTAAATACGATATATGGCTTGCTCGCAAACTTCCCAATATGGTGTGCCAGCATCATGCCATCCAGCGAAGGGATATTTATATCGAGAAAAATAACGTCGACTTCCTGCTCCTGCAGAAACTTCAGCACATCCAGTCCATCTTCCAGACAATCTACCACTTCAATTTGGCTATGTTCCTGTATCAAGTAATTCAGTTCCTCACTTGCCGGAATTTCATCTTCAACAATAAGGGCTCTCATTGACCGTTCATCACCTTGTCACTACATCTCCTTTGGGTACATCAAATAAAATATCGGTTCCTTGCTCCAGCCTCGTAATTGTTAGCCCCTGTCCATAAATGAGCTTCACCCGCCGATGTACGTTATACAATCCGATCTGGTTGGCAGGCATCCGGTCATGGTATACACGCTCGATAATGTCGGCTCCAATACCTGCTCCTGTGTCACTGACCCCAATTCGCACAAACTCAGGATAATCCTGTACCCGAATCCGTACGGTCCCGGGTCCTTTTACCTTGAGAATGCCGTGGATGATGGCATTTTCCACAAGCGGCTGGATGACCAGACTTGGAATATGCACAGCCACCTCATCAATATCATAGATGACGTTGAGCCTGCTACCGAAGCGTGCCTTCTCGATTTCCACATAATTGCGGACCTGCTCCAACTCCTTATGAATATCAATAAGCTCATCCGACAGCTCCAGGTTATATCGCATATATCCGGACAGATTCACAATCAGCTCGCGCGCCCGATCCGGCTTGGTGCGAATGGATGAAGCAATCGCGTTCAGCGCATTGAATAGAAAATGAGGATGGATCGTGGTCTGTAATGCACGCAGCTCCGCCTTATTGGCCGCAGCCTTGATCTCCTCCACACGAGATACTTCCATCTGGGTGGAAATAATTTGCGACAAGCCCACAGCCATCGTTTGCAAAGGATACGTAATCTTGTACGCTTTGCGGTAATAGATTTTCAGGGCACCCGTCACTTCGCCCCGCTCTTTGAGCGGAATGATGAGGAGGGAGTGGATATCCGGCGTCTTTTCGTCAATTACATCATTGCTGATCGTAATCTCTCCGCTGGAGATCGTTTTCTTCGTCATCTCACTAATAATTTCATTGCCGATATGATATCGTTCCTCACCAAATCCCACATAAGCCAGTACATTTCGGGTATCCGTAATCGCAACCGCATCCGCCTGAATATCCTCCTGAATAATCCGGCAAATCTTCCGCAGGGAGTCTTCATCAATGGAGCGGAAGTATGGCAAGGTTTTGTTGGCAATCTCCAGCGCCAGCTTGGCCTGACGAGCCGCAATCATTTCCTTTTCCCCTTCCACACTCTGCACCAGCAGTACGATCAGCCCAATGTTCATCTCACCCAATATCATCGGCAGCGCAATCTTTGAGACAATATCCGCCCCCAGTGGATCCGGATAGGAATACAGCAGGATAAGCAGCATCGTAAGCCCCTCACAGATCATTCCGGCCGCAATGCCGATGATCCAGCGCTTCGACTTAGGCGTATACTTATGTATATACCCGGACACCAGACCTGCAAGGATACTCGTAATCAGGCAAGGGATCGCCGTGACCCCATCCATATCAATCAAGTACCGATGTACCCCCGAAACAATCCCCGTAATGATGCCCACAGGCGCCCCGAACAGAATACCACCAGACATGATCGCAATAATACGCACATTCACCAGCGAGCCTTCCACATTAATACCGGTATAGGTACCAAAGATGGCAAACGCACAGAATAACAACGTAACCGCAATGTACTCCTGCCATCTCAATTTTCCCTTTTGCAAAATCTGTCTAAACCGCGGTATCCTCGACAGAAAGAATAAAAATATAATCAGCAGTGCCGCCCGTTCAAACAACCCCAGCAGCATCGTAAACATCTCCGTCAACCTGACTTCCTCCAATCCGTCAAAAATAAACGCCCCTCAGCGCAGCAGCGCTTCTCTCACCTTAAAATCCATGTATGCTCGTATGCAACAGTTTACTGCTCCCTCAGGAGGAAAGCAAAGTCAATCCTGTGAAAAGGAGAGGCAAAGGCCCTACCAACAAAACTCCACTTACCTACACATAAAACTCCACTTCCAAGAATCTACCTGTGTTATAATTAATTGGAACATTCTGCTAATTAGTTCAAAGTAATTTATTTAAGAAAGGTGTATTTAAATGTTTATAATGCTACTGATAGGCTCACTCCTGCTTTTTAGTGGTTTGTGGTACATCATCTACTTTATCTCAAAGCGTACTAAAAACCCTAATCGCTCGTCTGCTCATGTGCTGAGAATGATCTTAAGCATTTCGACCCTCGTACTAATAGCTGAAAACTACATATATAAAACAGTCCCTTCTAACAACATTTTAATTTTAGTATTTATTGCATCTTTGTTAGCTACCAGCTCTTTTTTTGTTAAGAATAAAGAATGATGAAATGGCACAAATTTTTTCTCAAGCTATACTTGCGAAATCATAAAGAACTTATCTAGAGTTCTCCTTTTAAAATTGCCTTATAATCAACATGCTTCGTTTATCTCGCATTCCAGGAGGAATTTACTTAATGAAAAACCTCTCTTGTGGTATTTTATCTCTATGTCTAATTGGAGCTTTACTTCTTTCAGCATGCGGAAAATCAGACGAAAATAACAGCCTTAACAATAGCCAAAAACCTAACAGCACAACAAGCAAAGCCCCTTCAACCAACATTACATCAACAAACATTGAAAGTCTGATTGGGCCAGCAGAGATTGAAGCAATTAAGGACATCACAGCGGCCGATTTTAAGAAGGGTGTCTATATTAATTTCGACAAATATAAAAGCAGCTTCTTTGACGAAAAGATTATCTCCAAGTTAAGTAACAATCTCGAATCGGTTGTAGAGAACAACGAAAAGAATTTTAAACAGAATCTGAATAAAAAGTCTTTAGAATCCATCAGAGAAGGGTTTTATTACAAAAACACAGCCGACCAATTCATGTTTTATGAGTTAGATCTTTTAGAAAAACTCGATCATCCAGGACAAATTAGAGCAGGCGTGCGCTTTGCAAGAAAATCCTCGGACGGGAGTATTGAGAATCAAGGTATTACTTACTTCTTTACTAAAAACGAAAAAGGGGTATGGGGTATTGAAAATATAGATTAATTCCCACTACAGTGTTCAGTATCAAGCTGCTAAAAAATCAAAAAAAGGGGGGTCCATAAGTCATCTTCCTGACTTATGGACCCCCCTTCCACTAAATTACTTCATACATATTCGATGTAATTTGGTTTTATAAATTGAACTCCCAGGTACACAGTAACGGAGAGTGCAGAACCAATCTGAAGAAGCGAAGCGCTCGCCTTTATCCCCGGATTTTACCCTTTTGAAATTCTAATATAAAAATCCGGGGATAACAGCGATCGGAAGATGGTACTGCACTCGGAGTGGCCACGAGTAACACCCTATGGTTCATTTTATACCACCCAACATTACATCGAATCCTACCTAAACATGCCCCACAGCTTAATCAAATGAAACGTATTGTTCGGATCGATCTTCTGGGCGAGAACAAAAGCAACAAATTGTTCCTCCTGAGTCGTAGAAAAATTCTCATTCAAAATGACCGCTGACGACTTGACCAGCCTTCTCACCTTGGCCTTATCCTGCAAATCAGACTTGGTGACCCCATCTATCAACTTTTTGATACGCTCTTTGACAGCGGGATTTTTCATCTTTGTTTTGATCCGCTCCACCAGCTGCGGACTGATTCCATATTGTTGGTAACCCAAAACGTACAGCACCTCCTGAATAATGAACTCACTTCTTATTCATATGACAGGAGGGCTTGTACACTTGACATATTCCCACGGAAAATGTGGAAAACCACACCTCCGTAGCTCCAATCAATCGATCAGATCACCCTGGAATACTTGCTGCTGCTGTAAAAAGTCACGTAAAGGAGCGTAGTCAACAGACGTCCAGAAGCTCGCATCCGCAATAAGGCTAGACACATCATCTCGCGCCTGCTCCAATACGGCAAAATCTGCAACCATGTCGGCAAGACGGAACTCGGGTAAGCCACTTTGCTTGGTGCCAAAGAAATCACCCGGTCCCCGCAGATCCAGATCTCGACGGGATACTTCGAATCCATCTTCCGTTTCTGTCATGACCTTCATACGCTCCTGCCCTACCTCCGTCTTGGGGTCAGCAATGAGCACACAATAGGATGCATGAGCGCCCCGACCGACCCGGCCACGAAGCTGATGCAACTGCGACAGACCGAAACGGTCCGCATCCATAATGACCATCAGCGTTGCGTTGGGCACATCGACCCCTACCTCCACAACCGTTGTTGAGACGAGAAGCTGAATGTCGTTGCTGTAAAAGTCACGCATCATCTCTTCCTTCTCGCCAGCCGTCATCCGTCCATGCAGCAGACCTACACGGTACTTCGGAAAGTTCTGCTGCATCTGGATATGCAGGTCAATCGCGTTCTGTACATCCAGCTTCTCCGACTCTTCAATGAGCGGACAGATCAGATAGGCCTGGCGTCCCTGGTCCACTTCTCGCGAAATAAATCCAAGTACCCGGTCCATCATGTCATGCTTGACCCAGTACGTCGAGATTGGAATCCGTCCCTTTGGACGTTCCGAGATGGTCGATACCTCAATATCACCAAAAGCTGTAATGGCCAGTGTGCGCGGTATCGGCGTAGCCGTCATCGTTAACACATCCGGGTTATACCCTTTACGCCGCAAAATACTGCGTTGATTCACACCGAAGCGATGCTGTTCATCCGTAACGACAAGACCCAGGTCGCGGAAAAATACATCCTCCTGTATCAGAGCGTGTGTACCCACAACGATATCGATCATACCCATCTGCAATGATGCAATCAGATCTTTGCGCTTCCGTCCATTCACACTGCCCGTTAACAGCCCCACAGTTACGCCAAAAGGTTCAAACAGCTTTTGCAGTGAACGCATATGCTGTTCTGCCAGAATCTCCGTAGGGACCATCAGAGCCCCCTGAAAACCGGAACGAACTGTCGTATACAGGGCTATTGCCGCAATAACCGTTTTACCTGAGCCTACATCGCCCTGCAGCAGACGATTCATCGAATACGGCGAACGCATATCATGCAGAATTTCAAGCTCTACCTTCTTCTGTGCATCCGTCAGTTCAAATGGCAGACTGCGGACAAATTCGCGAATCGTCGTATTATCCGTTGTATGCACTACGCCATCCATGCGGTCCCGGTTCAATGCACGATAAGCCTGCATTTTGAGTTGAAACAAAAACAGTTCCTCATACACCATCCGCTGTCTGGCCTGCTGACCTTCCCGGTTATCCTGTGGGCGATGAATTCCGGCAATCGCCTGTTTGCGGGGCATGAATCCATATTTCTTCATGAGTGATTGAGGCAGAATTTCGGGGATCATGTCCCCGAATTGGACTAACCCCTGATTGATCGTTTTGCGCATCCAGGACTGCGTAAGCTTGCCAGTTACCGAATACACAGGCTGCAGCGTGCCCGATCGCCCTTCCCCTTTATCCGGGAATTCCGAATCTGTTACGGTCATCTGCATACGTTTCTGTTCCCATTTCCCAGTAATAACAATCTCCCGGTCGGGTGTAAGCTGCTCCTTCAGAAAATGCCGATTAAACCAAGTGGCTGAAATCATCCACTCTTCCGTCATCACCTTACAGGTAAGGCGTGACTTTTTACCATAACGCTGCAACACCGGGATGCCCATCACTTTGCCCTGTACCGTAATTTTGTCCCCGTCCTTCACTTCGCTGAGCGAACGTAGGCGATAATCCTCATAACGGAACGGATAATATTCAAGCAGGTCTTTTACAGTAGAGATGCCAAAGGCGTGAAGCTCTCCCTCTTTGAGAGCACTCACGCCGCTAATTTGTTTAACCGATATTTCTTCCCATTTCATGTCTAATCCCTCATTCCGGAACAGGCCACATAAATATGGCAATTACGCCTGGCCCAACATGGCTGCCAACGACGGCCCCAATATTGGTATATACCACTTCATTCAGTGTAAAATGTCCACGCAACTGCTCTGCACAAGCGATCGCTGATCCGGGGTCCGCGGTATGACCTACCGCCAGATTAACACGTTGACCCGCCAGATCCTGCTGAAACAGCTCAATAATGCGTGCCATGGCTTTTTTGTGACCTCTGACTTTCTCCACTGCGTAAATAACGCCTTCCTCATCAATGGACAAGATCGGCTTAATATTCAGCAGTGTTCCCAAAATGGCCGCAGCCTTGCCAATCCGACCGCCTTTCTGCAAATACTCCAATGTATCTACGAGAAAGAACAGCTTGCGGCTCTGCTGCATGGCTGCTACAGCCGTAGCGATCTCCGCAGCGGATTTGCCTTGTTCGGCAAGCTCGGCAGCCTGTACGACCAATAAACCATATCCATAGGATGCAGACTTCGAATCCAGTACCGTTATATCGCCTTCACGTTCCAGCAACGACTTACCGAGCAGTGCCGATTGATAGGTTCCACTCATGCCCGAAGACAAATGAATCGATACAATGGACTGTTCCGGGTCTTCATCCAACAGTGTGTTATAGATATTCATAAAATCGGTGGGGGAAGGCTGTGAGGTCGTAGGCAGCACAGATGCCTTCTCCAACTTTGCATAGAACTGTTCTGAAGTCAGATCAACACCGTCTGCAAAAGCTTCTTCCCCGAACAGAACACGCAGCGGAACAACATGAATCCCGTATTTACGCACCAATTCTTCAGGTATATCCGCGGTACTGTCGGTTACAATTGCAACCTTGTGGCTCATAAGATCCCTCCTCTTTGCTTAAGTGCTATTAGTGCATGTTCAAAAAGTGATCCATTGAGAACTTTTTGAACAACCTCTATTAGGACTCTACAGAGAACAAATAATAATAAACCGGCTGTCCTCCAAGATGCACCTCTACCTCAGCATCAGGATATTGTTCTTCGATCCAAGCTACAAGCGCATCAGTAATCTCAGGGGTCGCCTCGTCCCCTTCAAGAATGGTAATCACTTCATCTCCGCTCTCCATCATCTGTTGCAGCAAGCCTTCACATGCGTGCAGCATGCTTTCGTCTGTTGCCACGATCTTGGAATTGTGGATACCGATGTAGTGTCCCGCTTTGATATCAAGCTCATCATATTGCGTATCTCTGACCGCATGAGTCACTTGACCGGACTGTACCCGGCTAATTGCCTCAAGCATATGGTCACGGTTGGTTTCAGCAGACTCATCCTCCTGGAAAGCAAAAGCCGCTGCCATGCCCTGAGGAATCGTCTTGCTCGGAATCACAGTAATTCGGCGCTCATCTTCAAGCAACTCCCGAGCCTGCTGCGCAGCAAGTACAATATTGGAGTTGTTCGGCAAAATAAATACCTGTTCCGCTGCAATTGAACGCACAGCTTTCACAAAATCTTCAGTGCTCGGATTCATCGTCTGTCCACCAGACAGAACAACATCCACGCCGAGACTCTTGAAAATCTCTGCAATGCCGTCACCGGAAGATACCGCGATAAAGCCATATGGCGCCATCTCATCTGCTGGTGGCTCGGCTTGCTCCAGAATACGCGTTGCTTCAGGCGGAATCTCTGCGAACAATTCAGGCGAAGGCGCTATGTCCATGCCAGCAGTCAGCAGATCACGATGCTGCTCACGCATATTGAGAATGTGAATTTGTGTGATTTCTCCATAACGAAGAGCCAGGTTTAATACCTCCCCAGGTGTCTTGGAATGCACGTGAACCTTAATCACTTCATCGTCAGCAATAATAATGATGGAATCTCCGTTAACTGACAACGCTTTCCGGAAACCCTCGTCATCGAATGCAACGCCTGCGTTCTCTCCCAGCTCGCGATTAATAAAGAACTCCATGTCATACAGGAACTCAATATCTTCCGTTTCCAGTCTCGCCTGGGCAGACATTGGCATCTCCGGCACGATCACCTGCTGTGCAGGCTTCGCAGAAACCACTTCTGGCGGTGCAGGCAGTTTCAATGCAGATGCCGCTACGGTTGGCTGTACGCTCTTCTGGAAGGATGTGCGACTAGCCGCCCCGTCCGTTTGCAACAGAACGTCCATAAAGCCCTCGTAAATATATACAAGCCCCTGACCGCCTGAATCCACAACGCCGACCTGTTTTAATACAGGCAGCAATTCCGGAGTCATTGCCAGTGCTTCTTTTGCTTTTAACAAAACTTCATTCATTAATTCAGTTATATCATTCGTCCGTCTTGCGTAGTAGCTGGCATGTTTCGCCGCTTCCTTGGCTACGGTAAGAATGGTCCCTTCAACGGGTTTCACTACAGCTTTGTAAGCTGCATCCACACCGTTCTGCAGGGCTGCGGCGAACTGGAGTGTATTCAGTTCCTCGTAAGGAGCAGCTGAACGACTGAATCCACGGAACAATTGAGATAAAATTACTCCAGAATTCCCCCGTGCGCCCATAAGCAGGCCTTTCGATAAAATACCGGCAGCTTCTCCAATGGAGGCAGAACTCTTGCGTTTAATCTCTGCGACTCCTGCACTCATTGTCAAATTCATGTTCGTTCCCGTGTCGCCATCCGGCACAGGGAAAACATTCAGGGAATTGACGTGCTCTGCATGCTGTCCAAGTTGTTCCGCTCCGGCAAGTATCATTGCGGTGAAATCTGTTCCATTTAAAGAACGTATACTCAAGTGAGAATTCCCCTTCCTAGCTTGATACACGAACATCTTGCACCAAGATGTTATCTGGTCTGTTCATGCGCAAACGCTTATCGCGTTATTCTTCGTCCATACCTTGTCCGGCACAGGCATACAATACATAATGTCAGCCGGATTAACGGTCTGGGCGGCCGGGCAACCGATATCCTGCAATTGCTCTGTAACCCCTAATTCGGGGCATACGGATATGCACCGGTATCAAGAGCCGGCATGAATGCCGCATGGAGACTGGTGCCAATGATGGAATGCCGCAGCTCACAGCGTTGCCAAAAAAGCAGACCACCGACCTCTAAGGCCGATTTTTCTCCGGCTTCCCCGCGGCAACAGCCTGTTCACCACTGTATTATGGACTATTCAACATTGTACTATATTAGACAGGAGAAATAAATAAAGTTTTTGGATCAGTTGACGAAGCTTTTTTCAATATGATATTATATTCAAGTATTGTTTTATGCAGGTTTAGTAATGGAAATGATCCGGCTATGCCGGCTTGAACACACCATTAGCTACTGGAACCTGACCATTGCGGTCAGGAAGAACAATTTTAGTCCGTATGGAATGACATTCGTGTCTCCGGAGGGCAACTGGTTATTTTAGGATAGGAGGTGTAATCTATGTCTCGCAAATGTTATGTGACAGGTAAGAAACCGGGCACCGGTAACCACGTATCCCACGCTAACAACCGTAACCGTCGTTCTTGGGGCGTAAACGTTCAGAAGGTCCGTATTCTCGTGAACGGTAAACCAAAACGTGTATACGTAAGCACCCGTGCACTGAAAGCCGGTAAAGTGACTCGCGTATAATCACGCACAGCTACTATAAATCGGGTAAGCAAAAAGCACCTTGTTCCTTGCAGGTGCTTTTTTGGTATTCAGAAATAAAATCATGAATACACACATCAGCATGTGAATGGCCGCCGCATGGCGCTTCGCAGGTCCGAATTCCAGATGATCCTGAAGCCAAAGCGGCGGTATTCGCCAATGGAACCATTTAATCATGTCAGTTCTTTTGAAACGTATTAAGAATTGCCTTTACAAACCCTCCCAAAAACTTCGGCAGTTTGAATGTGTAAAATTTCATACTTCACCCTCCCCATCATGCTCATGCATCCGCCGTATCCTATGCTCCAGGCCTTCTTTACGTTAAACACGACAAAAAAGGCTACATGAGAAACCTGCTCATGTAACCATATTTATGCGGAACCCTCTGTCCCTATTCCACAATGACGAGCCTGGTTATCAGGTCATTTAGGTTTGGGTAGGGATATATTGATAGACAGCAATCATGAACACACTCAATAAGTAATACAGTATGCTGAATATCACAAAAGTAACCCGAAGTCCTGTACGGTCAAATTTGCGGAAGTACATAATGACAACACCAACCCCGATCAATGACGTAATCGCATTGTATGGGGATTGAATAACCGCAAACAAAGCAAGCACCAGTCCCGTAACGAGACTCGCAGCCATTGTCCACAGCGTTTCCTTGAGGCTCATGCTCAGCCTCCGTAACTACTGCGAATTTCGGCAATCGCGGCAGCGCGATCTTCACGTCCAAATACAGCACTTCCCGCAACGAGCACATCCGCTCCAGCTTCAACCACAAGCGGAGCCGTGTCGGCAGCAATACCGCCATCCACTTCAATATGCACGTCATGACGTCCTTTTTCGTTCAACCAGCTACGAATTTGCTTGATTTTGTTCATCGTGCCAGAGATGAAAGCCTGTCCACCAAAACCGGGATTTACGGTCATGACAAGCACCATATCCACATCGTCCAGCACTTCCTGAATAGCACTCGCGGGAGTTCCCGGATTAAGAGCAACCCCTGCCTTAACTCCCTGTTCCTTGATCAGATGAATAACCCGGTGCAGATGCACACAAGCCTCGGCATGAACCGTAATAACAGCCGCGCCAGCTTTCGCAAATTCCTCCACATAACGTTCTGGGTTCTCAATCATCAAATGCACATCAAGTGGCAAGCTTGTATGTGGAGCGATCGCTTTTACAATCGCAGGTCCAAGCGTAATATTAGGGACGAAATGACCGTCCATGACATCAACATGAATCCAGTCTCCGCCAGCAGCTTGGGCTTCCGCCACTTCCGCGCCGAGACGGGCAAAATCCGCAGATAAAATAGATGGGGCAATTTTAATCATATTAATACCTCCGCTTTTTGTCTTTCATTTCTGTAAGGAATTGTTCGTAATGCTTATAACGGCTTTCGGAGATCATTCCCTCCGCCTTGGCTGCAAGCACCCGGCAACCTGGTTCGTGCGTATGGGTACAGCCTCGGAACTTACACTGATCTGCATATTGAGCGAACTCCCGGAAACAAGTGGATAGTTCCTCCACACCAATCTCCAGAAAGTCCAGTTGGCTGAATCCCGGCGTATCGGCGACAAAGCCACCATTATCCAGCGGTATGAGCTCCACGTGCCTGGTGGTGTGTTTCCCTCGGCCAAGGCGCATGCTGATTGCACTAGTCTCCAGGGTCAGACCTGGCATCAAGGCATTCAGCATCGAAGATTTACCCACACCGGATTGCCCGGAGAATACGCTAATCTTGCCGGCAAGACGCTCCTTGAGCAGTTCATTACCTTCACCAGTTCGTGAACTGGTAGAGATAACTTCATATCCAATTTGCTCGTACAAAGCCTTTACTTCAGCCACTGTATCCCGGGCATCGTTTTCTGGATCAGCCAGGTCCTGTTTCGTGAGCACAATCAGTGCATCCAGTCCGGCTTGTTCGATATGTACCAGGAATTTGTCTAACAGATTGAGATTCATGTCCGGTTCCTTAACGGAAAATAACAGAACAGCCAGACTTACATTGGCAACAGGTGGACGAATTAACTCCGTCTCACGTTTTCGAATCTCATCTACTGTTCCTTCCCCGTTCTCTGTCAGCATATAGCCGACTCGGTCACCCACAAGCGGTGAGGTACCCCGTTTTCTGAAGATGCCTCTGGCCCGGCATTGAACGGCGGAGCCTTCAACCGAAGGCACCCCGCTGTCTTCCAGTGGCATGACATAATAGTAACCGCTTAGCGCTTTAACGATGATACCTTCTGGCATAGCTCCGTCGCCCTCCTTTAATTTACAGTACATTTACCTTGAACGTCGGCAATAAGCCGCCCTTATGGACGGCTTGATGCGTTTACGACTTCCTTTTTCTTATCTTTTCCCTTGGCGAGACCATTTCCGTTCTTCATCGCAGAAGTATCTGCCTCGCCATTTTCCCCTTCACCCTCAACAGGTGTATCCGGTTCACCTTCCTGTTGTGTATCCACGGTGCCTTCATCACCACCACCGCCTTGTTCAGGCTCCTCCGTTGTTGGAGGCGGCTCTGCACCCTTCTCGGGCTCAATGGTAGGCACAACTACCGTTCCATTTTTGGCATCACTGTAGGACACCAGATACGTATCCAGGAATTGTCCATCCCGGTAAACAGAGACAACACCATCGACGTTTGGAGCCAGAATAAGCGGAATCGTCAGCATTTGGGCAGACTTGATTGTCCGGGTTCCCCATTCCTGACTTTTGCCACGAGCATCCTCGAAAGTAATTCGAATTTTGCTGCTCTTTCCTTCTTCTTTTGGCGAAACGTTAATGTTATAGGCGTAGTTCAATGCCTCTGGCGGATATCCTGTACTAATGAAAATGGTGATTTTATCACCCGGATTCACCTCTGCACCAGCCTCCACAGGCCATTGCTGTGTCACTTTGCCTTTATCTATGGTGTAGCTGAACTCTTCCTGAACCTGAGCAAGGATTAACCCGGCGGATTGGAGCTTTTTCTCCGCCTCGCTTCGCGTGAGATTTTTCAAGTCAGGCATTTTTATCGTTTTGGAGCCTTGGCTCACAGTCAGAACAATCTGAACCTCTGCCGGATCGTATTCTACATTCACCCCAGGAGTTTGGGATAGAACCGTCCCCGCAGATTTATCATTTGAAAATTCATCCTTACGCTGAATCTGATCCTCCTTAATGCCTAGTTCGGTGAGTTGTTTGACCGCCTCATCATAAGATTGGTCTTTGAGATCAATCATCTTGGACAATGCTTTTTCCGCCCCGACACTCAGCTGGACCTCAGATCCTTCTTTGACGATATCGCCTTCATCCCTGCTCTGATCGAATACAATACCCGGATCAATGCCTTCCTTGTATTCCCGGATGACATTATCACTGACAACAAGCCCGTTGTCCTGCAACATTTGACGTGCCTTTTCTTCGGTCTGACTCACAACATTGGGCACCTTCACATCAGGCACAACAAGCATGCCTTTCACGTACCACACAACTCCAACCATCGCGATAAGAATAAGGACAGTTAACGAGATCAACAGCGCTGGTTTCTTCCAGTTCTTTGTTTTGGGTTTTCCCTTATTGTTATCTTCGTCAGACTCCATCACGGGCACAGCACCTGTAGATGTAACTCCACGCGGCTCCGGCTTGATCGCTGGCATGACACGGGTCTGATCGATATCATCCTCATCCGGAAAATCAATCTTCGTTTCATTACGTCTTTCCGGCATCAGGCAGGTTTCCAGATCCGTCTGCATTTCTTTCGCAGATTGGTAACGCTCCTGCGGATTTTTGCGCATGGATTTCAGAATAACGTTCTCCACGCTTTGTGGAATCAGCGGATTGAATTTGCGCGGTTCATCAAAGTCTTCCTGTAAATGCTTCAAAGCAACGCTGATCGGACTTTCTCCCAGGAACGGAAGCTGCCCAGTTAGCATTTGATAGAGTACAATACCAAGAGAATATAAGTCCGACTTCTCGCCAGTCACGATACCTTTGGCATGCTCAGGTGAGAAATAATGTACGGAACCGACCACTGAGCCGGTCTGAGTAATTGTTGTGGACGTAACCGCACGGGCAATCCCGAAATCCGTTACTTTCACACGGCCATTACGACCAATCAATATATTATGGGGTTTGATATCCCGATGAATGATCTGATTATGATGTGCATGATCGAGAGCATCTGCAATTTGGGAAGCGATCCGTACCGCTTCGTCCACCTGCAAAGGCGCCCGTTCTTTAATAATTTCATTCAGGTTTTTGCCTTCGACATACTCCATGACAATATAATGAACTTCATCTTCCTGTCCCACATCGTAGATACTGACCACGTTAGGATGGGACAACGATGCTGCAGACTGTGCTTCCCTGCGGAAACGGCGAATAAATTCTTCGTCATGCACAAATTGCTGCCTTAACACTTTGATGGCAACATTTCGGTTGAGCAACAGATCCTGGGCCTTATACACAAGAGCCATGCCGCCACCGCCGACACGCTCAATCACTTCATAGCGTCCGCCTAGCTGGTGCCCAATCATGACTCACACCCCGTTTCCGATATCACGGAACCTTCCTTTTGCAGTTCAAACAATGCTATCGTGATATTGTCATCTCCACCCGCAAGCAAAGCCAACTGAAGTAAACGATCAGCTCGATCTTCCAACGCTAGTTCCAGATTACCTGCGACCTGAATGATCTGCTCATTGCTGACCAGATTACTAAGCCCGTCGCTGCACAGGAGAAGAACTTCGCCTTCTTCCAGCTTGACGGTATCCAGATCCACCTTCACTTCAGCATCTGTCCCAAGTGCACGTGTGAGTACGTTGCGACGCGGATGATGAGAGACATCTTCTTTGCTGATCTGACCATTTTTGAACAATTCATTCACCAGTGTATGGTCCTCAGTCAACTGGATCACATGTTTGTTTGCAATTTTGTATGCCCTGCTGTCACCGATGTGACCAATAACACCTTCCGTATCATTCAACAATGCCGCAACCACGGTGGTCCCCATGTTATGGTAATTATCATCGGTAGATGCGGTGCGGAAGATCACTTCGTTGGCATGCAAAATAGCATCGCTCAATGCGGCTGACAAAGACGCATGTGAAAGACCTGGCTCAAGTGTCCCCAGATCTTGCACCAACGTCTCTACCGCCAGGCGGCTGGCCGTATCTCCTGCAAGATGACCGCCCATACCATCGGCAACAATACCCAGAATATAACCTGTATCGAGATTTCGAATCCAGGCTGAATCTTCATTCACCGAACGCACCCGTCCGATATGGCTCACATGAACTGTTTTGATCAAAACGTTCTCACCTCAACTCCATATGCTTTGCACGAAGCTGACCGCAAGCGGCAGCAATATCATGTCCCTGTTCACGACGAATGGTTACATTAACACCCTGCTCCGAGAGAATCTTCTGAAAATTGAAAATATCGCTTCTGGATGTTCTTACGTACTTGCGCTCAGGTACATGGTTGACCGGAATCAGGTTTACGTGACACAGCATGTTCTTAAGCACGCCTGCCAATTCTGCCGCATGTTCCGGCTGATCATTCACACCGCCGATAAGTGCGTACTCAAACGTAATTCTGCGACCCGTTTTGGCCAAATAATAACGCAACGACTCCATTACATCCTCAAAAGGAAAACGGCGGTTTACCGGCATCAATTTGGAACGCAATGTATCATTTGGCGCATGGATGGAGATCGCTAGGTTAATCTGCGTATCTTCATCTGCAAACTTGTAGATGTTTGGTACGATTCCGCTTGTGGACACTGTGATATGGCGCTGACCGATATTCAGCCCTTTTTCGTGAATCATGATACGCAGGAACGTCATCGTTGCTTCATAGTTCTCAAAAGGCTCACCTGAACCCATGATCACGATGCTGCTGACCCGTTCACCGCGTTCATCCAGAATTTTCTGGGCTTGCACAACCTGAGCGACAATTTCGCCAGCTGTAAGGTTACGCTTGAGTCCGCCCAGCGTGGATGCACAGAACGTACAGCCAATCCGGCATCCAACCTGTGTCGTTACACAGATGCTGTTACCATAGTTGTGCTTCATAATAACTGTTTCGATCGCATGATCATCATGCAGACCAAACAGGAATTTCACTGTTCCATCCTTGGATTCAAACTTCGTAATTTCAGTAAGTGTAACAAATTCAAATTGTTCAGTCAGCTTTTCACGCAACGCTTTGGACAGGTTCGTCATTTCACTGAAATCATTCACACGTTTCACATAAATCCAGTCGAAAATCTGGCCACCGCGAAAAGCCGGTTCCCCGTTCTCAATAGCCCACTGTTGCAGCTCCTCCAGGGAATAATCATATATAAAAGGTTTCATTTTGTTGTCAACACCTATTCCTTCTTTTCTTTTCGTTTGGCTTCCTTTTTTTCGTTCCATTCGTCCTATTCTATCACAAAGACCACTTTACATCCATGTATACCCTTGATGCCTTTACTTCATGCATTATAACACCTCAATGCCTACATCGCACCCTATCATCACTTTTCACTGATGATTATCCGTCTGTCTTATCACAAAGAAATCCGCCGAAGTTCCCCTCGGCGGCTATCCTTCAGTGCTCTATTAAACTGTTAATCCGCTATCCTTGTCAACCTGGCAATGAAAAAACCGTCACTGTGAGCGTACTGTGGCAGGATCTGCACACCACCGTTCACAACCTTACACTCGGCAGTTTCCAGACCGGACCAGACAGACACAGACTCTTCAGCCGCCTTGTATTCCGGATGCCGATCCAAAAAGTCAGCGACCATATGCTCGTTCTCCGCAGGCTCGATTGTACACGTGCTATACACCAGAATACCACCTGGCTTTAATAGCGGTGCAACCCGATCCAGCAGTTCACGTTGCAGATTGGAGATATCCTGGATGTCTTCCGGAGTTTTGGTCCATTTGACATCCGGCTTGCGGCGAATAACCCCCAGACCGGAACACGGCGCATCCAGCAGGATGCGGTCAAACGATGCCTCTGGATAACGCTCATCCAAATCAAGGGCATCACCTGTCACAGCATTGATGCAGCTGAGTCCCAGACGATCTGCCTGATCCATAATCAACTGACGTTTATGGGCATGTACATCATTGGCCACAATCCGTCCACGGTCCTGCATTTTCTCCGCCATATGGGCTGTCTTTCCGCCTGGGGCTGCACAGCAGTCCAGTACGGTTTGACCTTCTTCAGGTCCAACGGCATCGGCTACAAGCATGGAACTTTCATCTTGAACGGACAGCAGGCCATCCCGATACCAGGACGTAAGTGCCATATTGCCACCACTTCGAACGAGAATACCGTCCGGACTAAGCCGGGAAGGTTCTACGATCGCCCCAGTACTCTCCATCTCTTGTATCAGTTTCTCACGTGTAGTCATTGTCGTGTTAACACGAACACTAACCGCAGGCGGTTCATTATTTGTACGACAGATCGCTTCCGCTGTCTCTTCACCATATTGGCTGATCCAGCGTTCGACCATCCATAGCGGGTGAGAATGCTCCAGTGAGATACGTGCAGCAGCAGGTAGATGTTCGGGAATGTTCAGCTCATCACGATTGCGAATCATGTTCCGCAGAACGCCATTCACCATACCGGAGATGCCCTGATGTCCCAATTTCTTAGCCAAATTGACAGCTTCACTCACCACCGCGTGTTCCGGAATACGATCCAGATATAACATCTGGTACACGCTGATGCGCAGCAGGTTGCGCACCCACGGTTGCAGCTTGGATACACCTTTGGCCACATAACGTTCCAGGAAATAATCAAGGGTATTCCGTCGCGCGATCGTACCATAGACCAACTCTGTAGCCAGTCCAGCATCTGCCGAACTAAGCTCAGCTTCCTTCAAACGCCGGTTCAGCTCAAGGTTGCTGTAAGCCCCCTCTTGCTCGACGGCGCTGAGCACCTTTACAGCGAGTGCACGAGCTGATGTTTTGGGCCGTTGGGAGCGTGATGCATTATTAGCGGCAGACTGGGATACAGATCTATTCCCTGTACCACCAGATTTCCCGGAGTTCGGACGACCCTGGCTTCCTCCGCGCCCGGACGCATTTCCTGCGACTTTATGACCATTTCCTGACGGGCGGCCCGGTGTATTTCCGCTCATTGCAGCACCATTCCCGGTTTCAGGGTTCCGCCACGGGCGAAATCAGCGGCTTGCATTACTTTTTTGCCCGCGGGTTGGACCTCAGTAAGCCACAGAGAACCGTCACCCGTGCGAACTTCAATGCCGTTCTTGCCCAATTGCAATACCGTTCCCGGCTCGGCTTGTCCAGCATCCGAAGACGCGAGTACATCCGCCTGCTCCGGATTTGCTGCTGCCCAGACCTTGAAGACTTGATCATCCCACATCGTAAATGCACCCGAGAACGGCACAAGACCGCGAATATGATTGAACAACTCACGCGACGTTCGATTCCAATCCATCTTCTCGTCATCCCGAGTCAAATTGCGAGCATACGAAGCCTCGGCTTCATCCTGAGGGACAGCCGTCGTTTCGCCTGCAACCAACCGCGGCATTTCTTCCTGAAGCAATTTAGAGCCTGCTTCACTGAGCTTTACAAACATGGACCCTGATGTATCTTCATCCGTAATCGCCACTTCCACACGTGAGATCATATCCCCTGTATCCAAGCCCTCCGCCATGAACATCAGAGTAACTCCCGTCACCGATTCTCCATTAATAATGGAACGTTGAATCGGGGCACCACCGCGATATTTGGGCAAAAGAGAACCATGCACGTTCACACAACCACGAACGGGCATATCCAGCACAGCTTTGGGCAGAATCTGCCCAAAAGCCGCAGTCACAATCAGATCCGGTTTCCATTCAGCCAATCGGGCCACAGCTTCTGGAGCACGCAGTTTCACTGGTTGAAATACAGGCAGACCGTGGCGTTCTGCCGCAGCCTTGACTGGTGTTGGCGTAAGCACCTTTTTGCGGCCCTGTGGTTTATCTGGCTGTGTCACTACACCAACCACGTTATATCCCTCGGCGATAAGCATGTCGAGAGACGGAACTGCAAATTCAGGCGTTCCCATAAAAACAATATTCAAATCAATCACTCCTTAGTTACGACGCGGCCCGGTTTGATCGGCTGCAATTTCGTACACCTTTTCAGCAATATCCGTAAAGAGTACGCCATCCAAATGGTCAATTTCATGCTGGAAAGCACGAGACAACAAGCCACTTCCCGTAATAATCAGTTCTTTGCCTTCACGGTCCAGTCCCTTTACGGTAACCGTCTCAAAACGACGCACATCACCGTTAATGCCAGGGATACTCAAGCAGCCTTCGGGTCCAAATTGCTCTCCCTCGCTCGAAATGATTTCCGGATTGATCATCTTGATCAGGCCCTGCTCGTCTCCGCAATCAATCACAATGAGGCGCTTCAAAATACCAACCTGTGGTGCAGCAAGACCTACGCCTTCTGCGTCATACATTGTATCTGCCATATCATCCAGCAGTTTCTGTACATTCGGTGTAACTTTGGTTACTTCTTTAGCTCTTTTGTGAAGCACCTCATCCGGTTCTTTCACGATAATACGAATCGACATGTTGTAAGCACCTTCCTAATCCTCATCATAATTTCAGGACATCAGGCTCATGTTTCAAAAATAAGTACTGATTTTCTGCTATGTAGCAGGTATCAAAAACTGATTTTAAAATCGAGCCATCATTCATGTTGTTTTTAATCTATGTTTATACCGCTTGTTTGCATCCGCATTTTACTACAAAATGCTTACATTAACATTTGCGGGTCTACATCCAGACTAATTTGCAGCTTCTGCGCCTGAACATCGTCGTCCATGCGCCGGGCCGTCGCGAGCGCCAGTCCAATGGCGTCGACATCCCCCCGCCATTTTATCATACATTGGAATCGGTATCTATTCTTGATCCGAGGAATGGGCGATGCTACCGGACCAAGCACGTCAAAGGCGTCATTGCTGAAACGATCCAGACTTCCCAACCAGCCAGCCGCATTCGCCTGTTCTTTCAATATTCGTGTGTAGTTCTCAGCCAGCCGGATCAGTACCGGAAGCTGCTCATGCGAGAACGTCACCAGAATCAGACGACAGTATGGCGGGTACTGCAAATTGCGCCGATGCAATAATTCCTCACGGACAAACGAAACATAGTCATGCTGGCTTGCATGCCCAATCGAATAGTGCTCTGGTGTATAGGACTGGACAAACACCTCGCCCGGCAGTTGATGTCGACCTGCACGGCCCGCCACTTGAGTGAGCAGCTGAAATGTTTTTTCGGCAGCCCGGAAATCGGGCAAATTGAGTGCCGAGTCTGCTGTTATTACACCAACCAGGGTGACATCAGGAAAATCAAGTCCTTTGGCAACCATCTGGGTACCCAGCAATACATCTGCCTTTTTCTCGCGAAACTGCTTCAATAGCTTCTCATGGGACCCTTTTTCGCTCGTTGTATCCACGTCCATCCGAATGACGCGAATACCGGGGAACAGCTTGGCCAACTCTTCCTCTACCCGCTGTGTACCCGTACCGAAATATCGAATATGCTCACTACCACAATCAGGGCACACTTCCGGTGCTGCTTCCGCATATCCACAATAGTGACAACGAAGATTGTTGGAGCGCTGATGATAGGTTAGTGAAATATCACACTCGGGACAGCCTGCTACGTATCCACAACTGCGACACATCACAAAGGTGGAATATCCGCGTCGATTCAGCAGAAGCACTGTCTGTTCCCCGCGTTCCAGCCGTTCCTCCAACCCTTTATGCAATGCACGGCTGAACATCGAGCGATTTCCATCCTTCAGCTCTTCGCGCATATCAACAATCCGCACCTCTGGCAGCTTATTCCCCAGTGCGCGGGTAGGCATCTCCAGTAAAAGTGGTGCAAATTCATCATTACTCTGTGAACGTGCAGCATAGTAACTTTCCAGCGATGGTGTCGCCGAACCAAGGACAACGACCGCCTGGTGCTGCTGTGCTCTTTTTACCGCAACATCACGGGCATGATATTTCGGGGTTTCTTCCTGTTTATATGAAGTCTCATGCTCCTCGTCCATAATGATCAGGCCAAGACGACTGAACGGAGCAAAAACGGCTGACCGGGCGCCAATGGCGACCTTCACTTGACCTTCCCGGATTTTCCGCCACTCATCATAACGCTCTCCACCAGACAGACGACTATGCATCACAGCAACCTGATCGCCAAAGCGTCCCTTGAAACGCTCAACCATCTGCGGTGTCAGTGCAATTTCAGGTACAAGCACAATCGCCTGTCGATCCTGTTCAATACAGCGTTGAATGGTCTGAAGGTATACTTCCGTCTTGCCGCTGCCTGTTACACCATGAAGCAAAAAGACGCCGTGGCGTCTCTCCTGCAATCGACCATTGATATTGTTATACACATGCTGCTGCTCATCGGTCAGATTCAGTGGCTCGGTCGCACGGAACTTACGGCCCTGATAGGGATCACGAAAGACTTCGACGTCCTCCGTTACAACCAGCCCTTTCTCCTCCAGTCCTTTGACTGTAGCCGCTGATACCTGCAGTGTGGACAGTAGTTCTTTCATCGCCATGGGCAACAGTTCTTTCATCTCCAGCAAAAAAGCAAGAACTTCCTTCTGCCGTTGCGCCTTTGCAGGAAACGAAGTTAATGCCTCTTCCGCAGCTGCCACATCCACAGCCAGATCAATGGACTTCATCGTTTTTTTATTCAGCTTGTCCTTGATCGCCTGGCTTTCCAGCAGGACACCGCCGAGCAACAACTTCTTGATCAGTGCAGCATGATTGGGATACTTGCGACTCAGTTGTTGTAAGGGAACCTGCCCACGACTCTTCACAAAACGAATAATATCTTGCTGTACTTTCTCTGATGTCGATTCCTCTCCCCAAACAAAAAGGACTTCTTCACCAGAGTCCGAAGCAGCCTTTTGTCCGTCAAGGGCATCTCCAAGCGAAATATACCGTTCCGCTTTGCCTTTCAGCGCGGTCGGCACCATCACCTGCAAAGACATAATCCGGTTGCTGGCATAACGCTCACTCATCCATTCGGCCAATTCCACCAAATCTTCAGACAACGGGGGAACGATATCCAACAGCTCCTGAATCGGTTTGAGCTTGAAAGACTCCGTACCCGTGCGAGGTACCAGATCAATGACAAACCCCTGCACCGTCCGATGACCAAAAGGCACACCTACCCTGCTGCCGATCTCAATCCATTCACGCATGGATTCCGGCACCAGATAATCAAAAGGACGGTCTGTCTGCTTCACAGGAACATCGACAATAACTTTGGCGATCTCCATATTAATTCCTCCCGGCAATGCGCTCCGCCGCAATCGAAAGCAACCGGCGAGCGACCTCTTCCTTGGCCACCACCTGAAGCTCTTCCACCAAACCTTCACGGTCATAGATGTGCACCGCGTTGGTATCTGTTCCAAATCCGACACCCGCCTGGGTGACATCATTGGCTACGATCAGATCACAGTTTTTCCGTTCCAGTTTCTCACGTGCATACATTTCCATCGAATTCGTCTCGGCAGCAAAACCAATCAAAAACTGATGGCTCTTCTGCTTGCCCAATGTTTCAAGAATATCTATATTTTTAACAAGTTCAAGCGATAATGTATCGCCTTTCTTCTTGATTTTCTCCGTGTACACTTCCTTGGGGCGATAATCCGCAACAGCTGCGGCCTTAACAACGATATCTGCATCATCCCATTGACCTGCTACCGCATCATACATATCCTGCGCTGACTTTACCGGAATCACATGTACATTGGCCGGTGGCTGAACTTGAGTATTTCCCATAACCAAGGTCACATCCGCTCCCAGATCACGCGCTGCCGCTGCAATGGCAAAACCCATTTTCCCAGAAGAATCATTGGTAATATATCTAACTGGATCGATGCGTTCAATGGTACCTCCTGCAGTGACCACAACCTTCTTGCCACTCAACAAAGAAAGCTGTTCATTACGTTCCCTTTTTCCAGACTCCTGCTGTTCAAAAAAACGTTCAACCACATCGACAATCGTTTCCGGCTCTTCCAAACGCCCTTTACCCACATACCCACACGCCAGTTGTCCTTCACCCGGTTCAATCATCATGGTTCCGCGCTCGGTTAACAGGCACATATTATGCTGTACAGCCGGATGATCATACATATGTACATTCATCGCTGGCGCAATCATCACCGGAGCAGTGGTCGCGAGCAGGGTTGTTGAGAGCATATCATCTGCCATGCCATGTGCCATTTTGGCAATCACATTGGCTGTTGCCGGAGCAACTAACACAAGATCGGCCATATCGGCCAGATGGATATGCGAGACCACTGAAGGCTCCCGCTCATCAAATGTATCACTATATACTACATTTCGGGTCAAGGTTTGCAGCGTTAATTCGGTAATAAACTGTTTGGCGGAATTCGTCATAATGACATGAACGTCCGCTCCTTTTTGCACCAGCCTGCTGCATAATGTAGCCGCCTTGTATGCGGCTATACCGCCAGTCACACCAAGCACGATTTTTTTACCGTTCAACATGGTTATCCCCCCGATATATACGACGTTTATAGAGGTTGTTCAAAAAGTCCGCTTTTGATTACGAATCATGCCTAGCGGCATCATCAGCATCGAATATGAAATTCAGCCGAATTAAGTATATGCTTTCGAAGTATGTTTCCTTCGGAAACATTGTAGTTGCTCACGTAGTTTTCCCTACGCTCCGCTACTCCATTTCTAGCTTCATTCCATCTTCTCGGTTCTGAAAAACAGACTTTTTGAACACGCAATTATAAGGATGAATAGAGAAAAAAATAACAACCTCGCGGTTGTCAAATAAATCCGGCTTGCGCCGTATGCAGTTGAAGAGCAGCCGCAGGCGGCTTACTCTTCTTCCTCTTCGTCCTGTCCTTTGATGACAACGAGCAGATCACCATAAATTTCTTCAAGGGCAACGCCAACCTGTTTATGGGATCTGGCATTTCTCAAATCCGTTTTCTCACCTTCACGAAGCTGTCTTGCCCGGCGGGAAGCGGCAACAACAAGAGAATACTTGCTGTCGACTTTGTTCATCATTTCATCAATAGAAGGATACAGCATATTTACAAAACACCTCTTTGCATTAGTATAATCACAATTACCCGCCTGACGGAATCATCGTGCACCGCTGATCACGCTAACCAGACTGGAGCTGCTCTACCTATATATCCTATGACAGCAGCTCCACTGATTATCGCATTTTGCGGCGGGAAATGGATTATTTATTGATCTTACAATGTTCGGCGATAATGATGCTTTCTATTCGTTTACACGCCAAATCAATTTCATCATTAACGACAGCGTAATCGTACTGCTCCAGCAGACTGATCTCATCTACCGCGACGGACATCCGATGATCAATCGTCGCCTGACTTTCCGTACCCCGGCCCTGAATGCGATCTTTAAGCTCGTCCAATGAAGGAGGCAACAGAAATACAAAGATCCCTTCCGGGAACTTTTCTTTCACTTTTAACGCGCCTTGAACTTCAATCTCAAGAATGATGTCCCGGCCTTCATTAATCGTTTTCTCCACAAAATCACGCGGTGTTCCGTAATAGTTCCCTACATATTCTGCGTGTTCCAACAATTGATCCTCAGCAATCATGTTCAGGAATTCTTCATGGCTTCTGAAGAAATAATTGACGCCATGTTCCTCACCCAGACGAGGCTGACGAGTCGTTGCCGATACAGAATAAATCAATTCCGGCACCCGTTTGCGCAAAGCGCTGCATACTGTACCCTTCCCGACCCCAGATGGGCCGGACAACACTACCAGTAATCCCTTAGACATATTACACTCCATTTTATTCGTCGTTGTCATCATCTTTCGAAGAAAGACGATGGGCGACCGTTTCTGGCTGAACCGCAGACAGAATGACATGATCGCTATCCGTAATAATAACGGCACGAGTACGTCTTCCGTACGTTGCGTCTATCAGCATATGACGGTCTCTTGCCTCTTGTATAATTCTCTTGATCGGCGCCGATTCCGGACTCACGATGGATATAATCCGGTTCGCCGATACGATGTTACCGAATCCAATGTTAATGAGTTTGATTGCCATAATCAGGTTCTTCCCCCTATACATGCGACTCTTTGCCGAAATATGACCGTTCATTCGATATTCGCCGCTTGCTCACGAATTTTCTCCAGTTCCGCCTTCATCTCGACAACACGGTTCACCAGAGCCAAATGGTTGGCTTTTGATCCAATCGTATTGACTTCCCTATTCATCTCCTGAATAAGAAAGTCCAACTTGCGGCCTACTGGCTCATCACTTTTCAGCAGTTCCCTGCTCTGTCCAAAGTGACTCAGTAGACGCGTAAGCTCTTCCTCTATGTTAGAACGATCGGCAAACATAGCAATTTCCATACCCAATTTATGCTCGTCAAAAGGGAAAGAGCCTTCTTCCTGCATTTCCGTAAGCCTTTGTCTTAACTTGTTGCGATGATCACTCACCACAGTTGGCGCAAGATCAAGCATCTCGGTATGCAGTAATTCCAGACGACTGATTCGTCGTTCCAGATCACTGGCCAGATGAAGACCCTCGCGGGCGCGCATCTGTTCCAGACCGGACAAAGCCTCTTCCAACCCCTGCTGCAGGACACGCTCCCATTCGTCCTTCTGCTCTTCCGGAAGCGAACTCGTCCCCTCCGAATGAACCATGACCTCTGGAAGTGCCAGCATATCCATAATGCTCGGTTTGCCCTGCATACCATAGCGGCTCTCCAATTGCTCTGCGGCCTGAAGATAGGCCCTGACCGCCTGCTCATTCAGAACAGCGGGAAGAGCCTGGTCTTCATCTTTTTCTTTCATTACATAAACATCAATCCGCCCACGTTTTAATCGGCTCTGTACCTTTTTCCTCAATCCATCTTCATAACACGTCCACTCTCTCGGGAGACGCATCATCACTTCGCAATAACGATGATTGACAGACTTGATTTCCAATTGTACCTTATAGCCTCCAAAATGAAAGGCGGATTGACCGTATCCGGTCATACTGAATGACATCGGCATCACATCCGTTATACTATTGTAATTGATTATTAGGGTTGAAACAAGTAGGACATTGATGCTCCGACTTCTCCCAGACATATTGGGTCAGTTCGGCCGTCATACTATAGAACATAAATGGAGTCATGAGATAGATTCCTTTGAAGTGTGCTGTCGCTACATCCAGAAGCTCCTTCGCTATCTTCACACCCATGGCCCGACCTTCTTCGCCTTCGAGACCAGCCATCCGGGAGCGCACTTCATCCGACAGCTGAATACCCGGAACCTCATTATGCAGATATTCTGCATTTCGGCCACTGGCTAGCGGCATCACCCCTACAAAGATCGGCACATCCAGGTGCTTGGTCGCTTCATGCATGGCTACGATTAGTTCGGGATCGTATATCGGCTGCGTCATAATATAATCGGCTCCGGAAGCAATCTTTTTCTCAAGCCGCTGTACGGCCTTATCCAGATGTTTCACATTCGGGTTAAATGCGGCACCAATTACAAAGCCTGCCTTCTGCTTAAGTGGTTTACCGGAGAAGGACACGCCGTCGTTCAACTGCTTGATCATACGTATAATTTCAAAAGAAGTCAGATCGTATACCGAGCTTGATCCGGGTAAGTCACCAAATCGTGCAGGGTCACCTGTTACAGCGAGTACATGATTAATGCCAAGCGCATCAAACCCCATCATGTGCGACTGAGTCCCGATCAGATTCCGGTCACGACATGCAATATGCACCAGTGGGCGCAATCCTGTGCGATCCTGAACTAGATGGCCTAGAGCCATATTACTCATCCGGGTAACCGCCAGGGAATTATCCGCCAATGTTAACGCATCTGCACCAGCCGCTTTCAGTGTCTCGGCACCTTTCATAAACTTCGCAATATCGAGATCACGCGGCGGGTCAAGTTCGACGATGACCGTATGGCGTTGTTTGACCAGATCCACAATCGTAGGCTGCCCACCCCGTCCAGACCGTTCATCTACATTCTCATGCAGGATAATACGCGGTTTCGACTCGGATGGATCAGGTTCCAGTATCGGTACAGGTGTATATTCAACAAGAGCCTGGGCAATTGCTGCGATATGATCAGGTGTCGTACCACAGCAGCCTCCGATGATACGCGCACCCAGATCAGCGAATTGCACTGCAGTCTGTCCGAAGTATTCCGGGGACGCTCCATAACGGAACTGGCCATCAACGTAGTCCGCTGCACCCGCATTCGGGTATACAGACATTGGGATGCCGATACGGCCTGACACTGTTTCCATCGCCCGCATAATTCCGTTTGGACCGGAACGGCAGTTGAAACCAATGACGTCAGCCCCTTGCTCACGCATGATACGGAAAGCTTCAGGCATCGTATATCCATCCAGTGTGTGCCCTACATCCTCAACAGCGAACTGTCCAATTACCGGCAGATCACTCAGCTTGCGCGCCTGCAGAAGGGCGATATCCATCTCCTCGATATCATAGAAGGTTTCGAGCAGAATGCCGTCCACTCCTTCATCGAGCAGTGCAAAAATCTGTTGCTGATAGAAACGCTTCAATTCGCTTGTTGATACGTTCGTCCGCTTTCCTCCACGAATGGAACCAACCGCACCCAGAACATAACCGTTCGGACCAGCTACTTCTTTGGCAATGCGCACACCGGCACGGTTAACATCCTCCACCTTGGACTCCAGACCAAACTTGGACAACTTATCGTAATTGGCAGAGTACGTATTCGTTTCGTGAATTTCCGTACCCGCATCGCGATAACGACGATGCACATCTGCCACTACTTCAGGTGAAATCAAGTTCAATTCTTCATAAGAAATCCCTACCGGGAATCCCATCTGATACAGGAATGTTCCCATCGCCCCATCCCCAATGAGGACCCGTTCCTGCATTACACTGCGCAAATCCGCCTTCATCCCTTTTCCCCCCGCCTGACTGATCATTTCATACTAATGTAACACAAAAAACATCTGAAAACGAAGAAAAACACAGGTTTTTCGTGAAATTCAATCTCTATAACCATCTGGACAAGTAGGAATTCATATGACTGCAAAAAAAAGAGGCCCTCAGGCCTCCTCATTTAAACGTCTCTTTACGAAGTGACTCCTTTAAAAACAACTTCAGCAGGACCAGTCATGTACACGTGATTGTCTGCTTCGCTCCACTCAATATGAAGATCGCCGCCCTTGAGGCTGATCACTGCTGTTCGATCTGTATGTCCGTTCAGAACGGATGATACCAGGGTTGCGCAGGCTCCGGTTCCACAGGCGAGTGTCGGTCCAGCACCACGTTCCCACACGCGCATGTCCACATATCCGCGATCACGAACCGTTGCGAACTCCACATTGATTTTTTTTGGGAACATGGGATGAACCTCAAGAAGTGGTCCCCATGTTGAGAGATCAAAATTCACGGCGTCATCTACATAGATGACCGCATGAGGATTGCCCATGGATACGGCTGTGAATTTGAACTCTTGTCCGTTTGCTTCAATGGAATGATCGAGCACCGGATTGGCATCGACGGTTGTTGGAACCTGAAGTCCATTCAGGATGGGCTCTCCCATATCCACACGAACGGTTTCCACTTTACCATCGCGAATGTTCAGGCTGACTGGTTGTACACCCGCGCCGATGGTTTCAATCGTAATCTGTTCTTGTGTCACATGACCGTGATCATATACATATTTGGATACACAACGTATGGCATTGCCACATTGCTCTGCTTCCGAACCGTCCGAGTTCATGATGCGCATCTGAAAATCCGCCTTTTCTGAAGGCAGTATATAAACCAGGCCATCCGCACCGATGCCGAAGAAACGGTTGCACCATTTCACAGCCAATTCTGCTGCATCAGCCGGAAGCTGTTTTTCTCCAAACACAACAATAAAATCGTTGCCAAGTCCATGCATTTTCGTAAATTCCATAATCTTGCTCACTCCTTTTGGCAGTCTGCTGCCAAAGCGTTATTCTTGCTCCTCTACAGGATACCCCAGGAAAATTCATATCCAACATTCCCCAATAGAAAAAACTATCCTGCAAAATGCCGAGGATTCTCGCCTCGAATCATTTTGAGGATAGCATAACGAAAACGATAAGCAATTGCTATTGATTTTATGCCGAAAACTTTGTACTTTTCGGTACGAAGCGCCCAGGGCCTATCCGGCGACGGTTGCGACGACCTCCCCACACGCTGCCCACTCCCATGAGGAAGGTTGGGATACCTGCAGCAACGATGGAAATGGCCCATTCGCGCATACCCAGTGGTACTGTTTTGAAGATAGGTTGCAACGGCTCTACATACATGACCGCCAGCATCAGCACAATGGATGAAATGACTGCAAACACCAGGTACTTGTTCTGCAGTGGATTCCGGTGGAAAATGGAGCGGGAACTCCGGCAATCAAATACATGAATGAGCTGTGCCAAAACGAGAGTAGCAAAGGCCACAGATTGAGCTTTAATGAGCTGACCTGGTTGATCCGGTGCGGCTTGTAGGGTGAGCCAGAACGCCCCGAGTGTACAAAGTCCGATTAATACCCCCCGACTGACGATTTTCCAGCCCAGTCGTCTGGCAAAAATATTTTCCTTGGAGCCACGCGGCTTATGTTCCATCAGATCTTTTTCCGGCTGATCCACACCGAGCGCCATCGCTGGCAATCCATCCGTCACCAGGTTGACCCATAGAATCTGAATCGGCACGAGTGGCAGAGGCAAGCCCATCATCATGGCGAAAAACATCGTTAAAATCTCACCCACATTCGATGCCAGCAAATACCGGATAAACTTGCGGATGTTCTCATAAATATTACGTCCTTCTTCGATTGCAGCTACTATAGTAGAAAAATTATCGTCACTCAGGATTAATGCCGATGCTTCCTTCGTCACATCCGTGCCTGTAATCCCCATCGCAATACCGATATCTGCCGCTTTGATGGCCGGTGCATCGTTCACACCATCTCCGGTCATCGCTACGACATGCCCTTTGCGCTGCAATGATTTTACAATCCGCAGCTTGTGCTCAGGCGATACTCGTGAGAATACGTAGATGCCCTCCACCTGTTTATCCAGTTGCTCGTCCGTCATGCCCGCCAGTTGCTGGCCGTTAAGGGAAGCCCCACCCCGTGGAAGGATACCCAACTGCTGGGCAATAGCCTCTGCCGTCGTGCCATGATCGCCGGTAATCATGACGGTACGTATGCCTGCTCTGCGACAAGTCGCAATTGCATCCCGTGCCTCACGCCGTGGTGGATCAATCATGCCTGCAAGCCCGACAAAGACGAGTTGGTTCTCGGCAGCATGTTCATTCTCCACTTTTTCGCCCGGCCGTACATCGCGATAAGCCATCCCGAGAACCCGTAGCGCAGCCCCAGCCATACTCTCATTCGCCGCCATGACTTTCTGCCGCAGCGTTCCCGTGAATGGTACAACATTGCCTTCCCACAAAATGTAGCTGCATTGCCCAATCAGCACATCCGGTGCACCTTTAGTGTAGATCACGCGCCCACCCTGATGATGAACCAGAACAGACATCCGCTTCCGATCAGAGTCGAACGGAAATTCCTGCTCACGTGCATATAACTCTTTGAGCCCAGCAGGGGTAAGACCCATTTTGGAGGCCAGTGTTACAAGCGCTCCTTCCGTAGGGTCGCCTTTCAGCTCCCAAACTACCCTTTCTTCCTTGACCGTTTCATTAACATGATCTTTCTTTGTTTCTTTCTTTGTTTCTTTCTTTGCTTCTTTCTTGCTATCCTTTTTGGTCTCTTTGCCTTTCTTTTTATTCGCCGTGTCATCCGCAACACTTTCAATAATACTGGCATTATTGCATAGCGCACTGATCTGGAGCATTCTACGCAATGTCTGATCACTCTTCAGCTCCAAGGTACGACCATTCTCCAGCATCTGCCCGTCCGGTGCATAACCATCCCCGGTTACCTTGATACTGCGCCCCTCCAGCCACACGTCCGTAACCGTCATCTTGTTCTGGGTCAACGTACCCGTTTTATCCGAACAAATGACCGAGGCACACCCAAGGGTTTCGACGGAGGGAAGCTTGCGCACAATCGCTTTGCGCTTGATCATACGCTGTACGCCCAGGGCTAGTGCAATCGTTACAATCGCTGGCAATCCCTCTGGTATGGCGGCAACTGCGAGACTGACCCCCGCCAGAAACATGCCTACTGCCGGTTGTCCGTGCAGAATACCCGCAACAACAACCATGACGGTTAATCCGAGCGCGACAAAAATCAAAATTTTACCCAGCTGTTCCAGCCTGTGTTGCAGCGGTGTTTCCTGTTCCTCCGTATTCTGGATCAGATCGGCGATTTTGCCCATCTCGGTATCCATGCCCGTCCGAATCACAACGCCCTTAGCCGTACCACGAGTAACCATCGTCCCCATGAATCCAATGTTCTTCTGATCTCCGAGCGGTACGTCATCCGCTGCTATGGGAAGGCAATGTTTGCTTACAGGAACCGATTCGCCAGTAAGTGCAGATTCCTCCACATCCAGGCTGTTCGTGGCCAACCAGCGCACATCGGCAGGTATGCGATCGCCGCTCTCCACCAGCACAATATCCCCTGGTACCAAAAGCTTTGCTGCAAGATGTACTTCCTGACCCGACCTGAGCACTTTGGCTAGTGGTGCCGACAATTGTTTCAGTGCACGAAGGGAGCGCTCCGCCCGGAATTCCTGTACAAAACCAAGAATGGCATTAAGTACGATAATGGCAACAATCGTTACAGCATCCAAGTATTCTCCAAGCAATCCGGACACCAGTGTGGCCCCCATCAACACCAGAACCATGAAATCCTTAAATTGATTAAGCAATAATGTAATTGGAGATATGCGCTTTCCTTCACTCAGCTCATTCGAACCGGCGGCCATCCTCTTCTCTGTTGCAGTCTCTTCGGTTAGCCCTTCCTCAAGACTGACGCCAAGAGTGTTGCGAAGCTCTTCAACGCTTAGTTGGTGCCACTTGGTATGTTCCATGCTTCAAAATTCCCTCCCAGTCTGTATTTCCTCTGTAAAACGTCACTCTTACTTCACCGGCTATGCTAATCAACAGGTTGTACGCAATGCCGGACAAACTACCTGCTCTATATGTATTCCGACAGGACCCTAATTAGCACCCGAAGGCGAATCCTTTCCCTGATGGACAGAATAAGCTAAAATAAAGGTCTGCGGTCATACGCAGTGGCAATCCGAGTTTTTGCTATGTAAACGAATACGAATCTGCAACGGGTTCTTTTTTACATATCCCGGTGTTCATTTCAGTTATAGATAGAGAGGACGTTGAAAAAAATGGCATTGGACGGCATCGTAACACGAGCCATCGTACATGAACTGCAAGTCTGCAAGGGCGGACGCATCAGCAAAATACATCAGCCTAACGGCCATGATGTTGTTCTGACCCTCCGTGCTCAGCGTGGAAATAGCAAATTGCTAATTTCGGCCAGCCCAACATATCCCCGTGTGCACTTTACAGAAAAAACGTTTGTTAATCCTACTGAAGCTCCGATGTTCTGCATGCTGCTGCGCAAGCACTGTGAGGGAGCGATCATTGAGGAGATTCGTCAGGTTGGTATGGAGCGGATTATTCATATCGACGTGCGTCAGCGCGATGAACTGGGTGATGTTTCGGTTAAACGGATCATCATTGAATTGATGGGACGTCACAGTAATATTGTTTTGGTCGATCCGATAACGGGAACGATTCTGGATGGTATTCACCACGTAACTCCGTCCATCAGTAGTTACCGGGTCATTATGCCTGGCTTTTCGTACACTGAACCACCAGAGCAGCATAAGAGCAATCCGCTGAAAGTGAACAGCACTGAATTCGAAAATAGCTATACTGCTGCTGAAGAAGAGGCCTCACGTTGGCTGGTAAATTCATTCAGCGGTGTTAGCCCGCTAATCGCCGGAGAGATTACCTCACGGGGATCTGCCGCTCAAGGAAACGATCAAGCTGCAAGCGAAGGTGATGCTCGAATCGAAGCCGACGTGCTTTGGAATGCTTTTGAATCCGTTATGGGGCCAGTAAGAGATAACAGTTTCACTCCTGTGACAGGGCTGAATGCCAAAGGCAAAATGATTTTCTCTGCCGTTCAGCTTCAGAGCATTCAGGACGCGGAGAAAACATATGACACGATGAGCAAGTGCATGGAGGATTATTACGGAGACAAGGCCGAGCGCGATACTGTAAAGCAAAGAGTGAGCGATCTGCTGCGTTTTCTGCAAAATGAGCGAAGCAAAAACATCAAAAAGTTGGACAACCTGAACAAGGATCTGCTGGAAGCCGATGATGCGGACAAATTCAGATTATGGGGTGAGCTGCTGTTTGCCTCACTGCATCAGGTTAGTAAAGGGGACAAAAGTGTAGAGCTTGTGAACTTCTATGATGAAGATCAAGCCAACATTATCATTCAGCTTGACCCATTGCTTACACCGTCTGACAACGCACAGCGTTATTTCAAGCGATATAACAAATATAAGAACAGTCTGGCTGTCATTCATGAGCAACTTGGAAAAACGAAAGACGAGATTGACTATCTCGACAATCTGCTCCAGCAACTGTCTATCGCATCCATGAACGACATTGAGGAAATTCGCGAGGAGCTTGTGCAACAGGGTTATCTTCGTGACCGCAACAAAAAAGGCAAAAAGAAAAAGAAAAACGACCGCCCTACAGTGCATCAGTTTACTTCTTCGGAGGGAATTGAACTTCTTGTAGGCAAAAACAATCTGCAAAATGAGTATGTCACCAACCGTCTAGCTTCTTCCAATGACACCTGGTTGCACACCAAAGACATCCCGGGTTCACATGTCGTCATTCGCAGTACAGACTTTGGCGAAGCTACCCTGGAGGAAGCTGCTCAACTCGCGGCGTACTTCAGTCAGGCCAAAGAATCCAGCAGCGTTCCCGTGGATTACACCTATATCCGACATGTACGCAAGCCAAGTGGCTCCAAACCAGGCTTTGTCATTTATGACCACCAGAAGACCTTGTTTGTGACGCCGAACGAAGAACTGGTTAAGAGTTTGCCATCCACCATTAAAAATGGATAGGATGTCTGCTTTCAATCCTGTTAGACAATGTAAAATCCCCCGGAACAAAGGACTGTTCGGGGGATTTTCTTTGTTTTTTAAATAAACATAAATTTACATATCAGACAAACTCAGCCTAATGATTTGCTGCTGTTGAGTGCATTAATGCACGAGTATGACGTCGGGTTTTACAACAACCCCTGGCCCGGTGATCAGGCAATCGAGCTTTTGATCAAAAACCTGCTTAATCAGCAGATGGGTGTTCAATTCGTTGCAGAGCAGGACGGCAAACTTATCGGGTTCGCTACACTCTACTTTACCTATAGCACGATGAAGGCAAAGCCCAGCGTCACATAACATATGAAAAGTTTCGAAATCAAGACTTTCCGGCTGCAGCCCGGAGTTTAACGAGCACGTCAATGGTTACAGTTTTGCTACCCAGATCCCCGTGGAAAACTACTCCTTGTCTTACACCATGGTAATCCGAACCACCTGTTTGAATGAGCCCAAATTCCCGTGCCAACTCCGCATATCTGCGCTCTTCTTCCGGTCCATGATCCGAATGAACCACTTCAATCCCGTCAGGATGAGCGTCCACCAGAATGCTACGAACCAATTCATCGTCTCCGTATAAACCAGGATGGGCAATAACAGCAGCACCACCCGCATCTTTAATCCACTGGCATGCATCTTCCGGTGCAACTCGGGGAACCGACACAAAGCCCGGTTGGCCTTCAGCCAGATAACGATTGAACGCATCCCTCATATCAGCGGCATATCCTTTCCGTACCAACACATCGGCCATATGAGGTCTACCGATGCTTTCATCCGGTTTCAGCGGTCGGCCAAGGCCATCAATGACCTCCTGCCAGCTGATTTCAAGTCCAAGCTCCTGCAGCTTGGCAATGATCAGATGATTGCGTTCTTCCCTCGCTTCCCGAAGCCCGCGCAGTCGCTCCAGAAATTGCTCATCTTCAGTATTCACATAATACCCCAGCACATGAATATCCTTGCCGCCCGCGCGAGTACTGATCTCTACTCCTGAAACAACGTCAATCCCATACTCACGGCCAGCCCGCTGTGCCTCAGATACACCGGCTACTGTATCGTGATCCGTCAGCGCAACCGCAGACAGTCCTCTTTGTTTGGCTAGCTTCACATTCTCGGCAGGTGGCTGCATTCCGTCCGAAGCTTGGCTATGGGTATGAAGATCACAACGTCCGTTCAATTGTTGCATGAACAACAGCTCCTTTTTTATATCGAGTGATTAGCGAAACAGATTTAAAATGAACCTGATCTTCTTATTCCGCCTGTCCTTCTGATGTTGTCTGCTCATGCTGACGCAAATAATTCAGGAAAGCTACTGCTGACAGGGGAAGCAATGAAGATTTCAGATGTATAGCGTAGAACTGTCTTTTAAACTCAAGCCCACGAATATCCACGATATGAACCAAGCCAAGGGCCAGTTCGTGCTGAACCGATGACGGAGATAACATCGTGATACCCACACCCGCTTCCACGGCAGATTTCACTGCACCTGTACTGCCAAGTTCCATCACCACATTCATGTCCTGTGGATCTATATTTCTCTTTTGTAACTGATCTTCCATCACCTGACGGGTGCCCGAGCCTTTTTCCCGCAGCACAAATGCGTAGTTCAGCACATCTTCCAGCTCTACTGCCCCACGATCTGCTAATGCATGCCCTGCCGGAACAACCAGCTTCAATTCATCCTGCATGATCGGCTCAACAATCATATCCGGGTGGTGAACTGGCGCTTCAATCAGTCCAAAGTTAAGCTGATGTTTCAAAATATCGTCCATAATCTGCGTCGTATTCATCACTTTCATGACAATCGAGATATCCGGGTATTGGCGGGCAAATGGACCCAGCATCCGCGGCAACACATACTCACCAATCGTCAAACTTGCCCCGAGCTGCAATCTCCCTTGCAGCATCTGTGTAAACGCAGACATCGCCTCA
>NZ_LITU01000083.1:135774-136923 GCF_001280595.1 Paenibacillus xylanivorans | reverse complement strand
CTCTACACTGCGTTTGGCATGAGGCAATAATGTCCGCCCCGCCTCGGATAATTCTATTTTCTTGGTAGAACGGTGCAGCAGCTTGGTCCCAAAATAATCCTCAAGCGATTGGATCTGCATCGTCACCGCAGGTTGTGTCATATGTAGTGCTTGCGCAGCCGCTGAAAAACTCCCCTTCTCTGCTACGGTATAAAAAATATGCAATTGATGAAAATTCATATCTTCGCCCCTCTTCTGTACGCTTTCCCCATTGTAGCCGATTTCCTGAATTCCAACAAAAAAAGCATGCAGCTTGTCTGCATGCGATGTAACCTGAATCTATCAACTCGAAAATATGGATTATTCCAAACTCACTTATGCTTGCGACTGTTCTTGACAAGAGTCATTCGTCTTGAATGTCTCAGCCAGGAATAATACGATTTTAAATCCCGCAGTTCAATCGTCTCGGACATTTTCCCCAGAAATGTAACTACAATCATCTTATGAAGCGGATTGCCGGCAATATCATATTCCCCTTCAAGTTCGGAAAATTCAGCAACCACGACCAGATCCTCGTCGATCAGGTAGACATCCTGCTCATTACGGTAGTATGGTGTAATACGGTCCTGCTTCAGACACTCCCATAACCATGCCGCAATATGGTCATCATCATTACGTGCCGGCTCAATACGGTCTGCATACCGCATCTTGGCATGATGGGTAATGACGATGTCGGCCACTTTTTTGTCTCCAAGAGCCACGAAAAAAGGCTCGTACGTGCTCCAACGTTGCATCACCTTATCACGCATGGGAATCACTCTCCACCAGATAGGACTTTCTATCTATTTATTTACCCAATATATTACAACATAAGTCCCGCAACCTCAAGGCGTAAGTTCAGATTTTTTCACAAAATCCAGTTTATGCCTAATTCAATAAAAGAGCGGCCCCGAAGGACCCCTCTGGTTAATCGTTTCGAAATGTTCAGTAGCAACAAGTTCACTGTTCATTCCCAAACCCTTTTGTTATATCCCGTAAAAACTCGTTTTGTCCATCGTTTTGCTAGCATACTCTGTTTTAATCTCATTCCGGTAAGAACGTTCGACTTTGCGCACATAGGAAAGTCTATTCACATTTTTCATCGTATCTTCAGCCCGCTCTGCATTAACA
>NZ_LITU01000083.1:106828-135687 GCF_001280595.1 Paenibacillus xylanivorans | reverse complement strand
ATTTTCCCCGCCTCTCTATAATGGAGACCGGATCCTCAGAAAGGTCCGGTCTGTCATGAATTTATTTTCTTATCCAACCTTAGCTACAACCGCACTTACCTCCGCTACCGCAGCCGCCCTTCGGATTCGGATCATTGCTCGGTACCTTAATGGTCGTTGACACGGCGAATGCAATTGTCTCCGACATCTGGAACAACATATCGTCCAGAGCCTTTTCCGCCTGTTTGAAGCGGGCTACCGCCTCGAAACGTTCCAACTCCAGCTCCAAAGCCTGAACCTGATCTTTTGCCGCGTGATAGTCCGGGTGAAAATGCCCAAAACGCTGGGTTTCTTCAAATAATTCCTTTTTGGCGTTCAGCTTGCGTATTCCCCCCTGAATTTCAGGGTTCGTCTCCACTTGCTGCTTCCAATATAAATAATCCGATACTTCGGCTGATTGGTTAATCATGTCGCCCAGTTCATATGCGCCCGTTAACACTTGGGCCATATCGACCGTGTTCATTTCCGCTACGCTCATGAAATTCATCCTATCTATATATAAAGTTCTACTTAACGTAGACTACTTCATCATATCATATCCCCGAAAAGTTAAGAAGAGTTTTTCCTGCAAATAGAAATAAGGGGAACAAGGGATCTGCTTTTGTAAAGTCGACTCAAGTTTGTGCATGGTCAGGAATAATCAGGCGTATCTGGTTCCATTCGTTAGGCGAAAAAGTACAGCATTCTGCGGGATCTGTACCACTATCCGATATGGACCAGCCCGTTAATGTCCAATCTTCATGACCGTGAATCTGATCGGGGATAACATAAACGATATTACTGTCCAGCTTCAGACCCAGTTTTGTCTGCCATTCAATGGCTTTCGTAGCAATCTGACGAGCTGTGGACACATGATACCCTCGCCACTCGTTATGCCACATCTCCGGGATCTCTCCGTATCCGGGAAACAGACCCGATTGCTCCGTGATGGAATGATCCTGTTCATACGTGTGCAGTTTGGTGTCACCTTGAATGAGCCCCTCTCTTCCACGCATATAAAAGAGTTCCTTCTGGACCTCAAGTCCGACATTGAACCCATTTACTCCGACAATGGACTCATCTGGAATGGCCTCCGACTCTGTCCCGTTCAACTCCTCAGGTAATTCAGTTCTCGATTCATATATCCATGTATCCCTTTTCTTGACTTTATCCATTGGTTCATCCTGATCAACGTTCTGCCCAGCATCCATGCGAAGTCTTTCTGCCTCCTGTCCCCACTGCTGGATCGCTAGCTTCACATGCTCAGGCACTCCCGATCCGGCATACCGTCTAAGGAAGTTTATCATTACATCGGCTGTAATACCGATCTCTGATGCAGCGATGATTCGTTCCTTTGTCATCCGGTATATGGACATGCGATCACGGCTTATCAGCTCTGTACCCATTTCCAGATTCCAGCGGACCTGTGGGTTTACATCTGGCGGAACCATAATTTCAAAGTCAGGCTGTACAAAAATCATATTCTTTCCCGGATTTTCTGCTTCGTCATTCGCGAAGTTTAATAAAATTTCAGGTTCAATCTGCCAACGATAAAATAAATTTCCCTCAGTCGACTCCCCTACCTCACCATATCCCAAACCTGCCAGAACATTAAGCCATCCCCGGATATGTGTTAAGAAGGATGATCCTGAAGAACCTCCACTCTCTCTGCTCTCAAACGCTTCTTCCAACCCATCGTTATCTAAGGTCTCTGCCGTAATACTCAACCATTCATTTTCCCGTGAAGCAAACATCATCAATTGATGGCGAAAATGCTGAAGTTTTGGCTTTGCCATACCGTACCGGTCCATACACACGCAATAAATTTCTCGATGCATTGAAGACCATGACAATGTTAACCAGTGATCTAGACGGTCAGGTGACACATACATTCGATTGTGACTCTTTTCAATCAAACCCAGACTGAGCAGCACATCAATAATAATGGCCACATGGACTGGATACACATCTGCGTGATTGTAGCGAATATTTAGTTCCGCGAAGTCTTCCGGTCCCAGAACTGTCATCCGACTTAATCGCTGCACCATTTTCTTGTGGATAGTTCCTTTACTTGTTAATGGAAGTCCTCCTTGAGCTCGACCTTCTCTTATCATCCAAGCCAATACATGAAGAAGCTCTGCAGCAATATGGGGCTTTCCCTCTCGAACAATTTTCACTTTCCGGACTTCATTAATGGATTTGGAATTATTTTGTGTAGTTTCATCCGGTATTACATTCTCCTTCTGCTGAGCAAACTGTCCAACCCGTGCTGCATATTGAATTGTTAACAAAGAAAGTAGTGAATCCGGTATGTAATACAGGCGTTCGCCCCACGACTTGCGCACAGCTCTAATCCATCCTTTATGCCGAAGCGCTATAAATGCTGTCACCGCTTCAGCTCTGCTAAGACCTTCCGTCGCCCACTCTGCTGGTGTCATCATGTTGGAAAAGGGTTGTCCTGCATATTTGCAAAATACCACTCCAAGTACCGTTCTTTCAACGCATGATAGCTCTTTGAATGAATTCACATCCAGATTACTTTGTGTATGCATAGCTTATCATGCCTTTCCCATTATTTTAGTTGGAGATGTGAACAGATCTTTCATCGCAATTCATGAACAATTTTGTACTCATATCCTTGCTCGACCAGAAACATCTGACGGCGTAATGCGAACTCCTGTTCCTTACTATCCTCAGATACAAGGGCATAGAAATAAGCTTTATTTTCTCCAGACTTTGGCCTTAGGATCCTCCCTAATCGTTGGGCTTCTTCCTGCCTTGAACCGAAACTCCCGGATATTTCGAGCGCAACAGCCGCATCCGGCAGATCTACGGCAAAGTTGGCAACCTTGGATACCACAATCGTTTTGATCTCACCACGTCGGAACGCTGCATACCATTTCACCCGTTCTTGCTGGGACATCGCACCCGAAATGAGCGGTGCTTCAATTTCCCGGGCAATGCTCTCAAGCTGATCCAAATACTGTCCGATGACAAGTGCCGGCACCCCTTCATGATGCTCCAATATCCGTTTGATCACAGCCAATTTGGCCGGATTTTCAGCTGCAAGACGAAACTGATGTTTTACCTCCGCTTCCAAATAGTTTAATCGTAGTTCAGGAGAGAACGGGATACGTATTTCCTGACACTGTACATCAGCAATCCAACCTTGTTGCTCCAATTCTTTCCACGGCATGTCATATAATTTCGGACCAATAAGTGAGAATACATCCTGTTCACAGCCATCCTCACGAACCAATGTTGCTGTCAATCCCAGTCTTCTTGTAGCCTGAATATCTGCAGTAGCCCGAAATACAGGTGCTGGCAGCAGATGGACCTCATCATAAATGATGAGTCCCCACTGACGTTCACTGAGCAATTTGATATGCGTAAAATCAGCATCCTTGGATTTTCTATGCGTAAGGATCTGATATGTGGCCACAGTCACAGGTTTCACCTGTTTTTTCTGACCGGAATACTCACCAATCTGTTCACTCGTTATCGTTGTTTTGTCCTGCAATTCCTGAATCCATTGCCGCACAGATGTGGTGTTCGAGGTCAGAATAAGGCATTCACATTGCAGACGTTCCAATACGGCCATCCCAATAACCGTTTTGCCTGCACCGCAGGGAAGAACAAGCAAACCACTTCCTCCCATGCCCTCACTACCTTCAAAAGCATCCACAGCATCTCGCTGATACGGACGCAACCTGAAGCCTTCTGAACTTTCGCCTGGAGTATTCGCTCGCCATTCAAACGGAAGGCTTGTTCCTTCTCGATATCCCGCATAATCCAGCACCGGATACCCCAAACGGGTCAATTCACGCTTCAGTAGTCCGCGCTGCTCCCCGCCAAGCACGAGCTCATGGGGATGGACACGCTCCATCCGAAAAGCCGAGATGGTCTTCATACCGCTTAATTCATCCAGCAATCCCTCATCTTCACTCACGAGACGCATCCTCATGTGATCGGCCTCTGGCTGCAATTTTAATTTTCCATATTGATCAATGATCCGTTGGATATCCTGAATGAGGGCAGCAGGAACATTCCAACGAGATACTGATTCCAGACTCTCGATCACCTGATCAGCACTCCATCCGAGTGCAGCAGCGTTCCACAGCGATAATGCAGTTATTCGATATGTATGAAAAGCCGCTGGTGTCTTCACCAGTTCGGCATACATCCCCAGTTGAGCTCTGGCCTGATCAAATCCAGGATGACCCACTTCAAGCAATACTGTAAAATCCCTTTGGACAATACAGGCGTCCGTTTTTCCCACTCCGCTTCCTCCCCTATTTTTAAAAATGAACGATCTGTTCTTTCCGAATAACAGGCATCACAAAAAGTCCAGTTCCGGTGTCTTCCGAAATTGAACCTATATAGCACAACAGTTCTCACTAAACTTAAGATTTTACAAAAACCCTACAAAAAAAGCACCCTTCTCATACTTTCGTATGAATAGGATGCCCAACTATAATCAAATCATTCGGCTGCATATCCTTTAGCCATTGCAATAAATAGTTTCACAGCATTCCGCATGGCATCCTCATCAAAGTCAAACTTGGGATGATGATGCGGATAAATTGCATCCTTCTCCGGATTGCCTGCACCGACAAACATAAAGCACCCCGGAATCTGTTGCAGGTAATAAGCGAAATCTTCAGCTGGCATCAGCATCGGTGACTTCTGTACATGATCTGCGCCGAATACGTCCACCGCTTCCCTGAAAAACCGTGCCGTTTCCTGCTCATCATTCACGACTGGAGGATACCCCATAATATAGTTTAATTGCGTCTCTGCACCGTAGATTGCTCCTGTCTGGGCAACGACTGTATGCACACGTTCTTTCATGATACTGCGTGTCTCTTCGTCGAAAGTTCTCACCGTACCCGTCATTTTGCACGACTCGGCGATGATATTCTGTGCAGATCCCGCCTGCATCGTACCAATCGTCAACACCGCTGGACGCAACGGATCCACCGAGCGACTGACAACCGTCTGCAATTGCATCACAAGAGCAGATCCCGCTACCAGACTGTCCACTGTAGATTGCGGCATGCCGCCATGTCCGCCTTTTCCTTTGATTTCAATATAGAAATCATCTGCTGCTGCCATCATCGGGCCTGGGGTGCTCGCAGCTACGCCAACAGGTAGCGGAGTCCACAGATGAATACCATAGATGACATCTACTCCTTCCAGTCCACCGTCTGCAATGACCTTGAGCGCCCCACCTGGAAGCAATTCTTCTGCAGGTTGGAACAAAAAGCGAATCTCACCCTTAATCTCATGTTGATGACGACTGAAGTACAATGCCGTGCCCAACAAAATGGATATGTGACCATCATGGCCGCAGGCATGCATGGCTCCTGCTTGTTGTGACGCGTACTCCACATCCTTCTCATCCTGGATCGGAAGTGCATCCATATCCGCACGAATCATTACGACAGGCCCTGGCTTGTCCCCACGAATGGTGCCTATAACCCCGTGCCCGCCCACGTGTTGTTTCACTTCAACGCCAAAGCTCTCCAGCATACCCGCTACAAAAGAGGATGTCTTCTCCTCATGAAAGGAAATCTCAGGATTCCGATGAAGATGACGACGCCATTCTACCATGTGGATCTGAAGATCATCCCACCATATATTATTTGTCATGTCTCTCCATCCTTTCGCTCTCTGAACGGGACTTTCATCAAGCCCGAACCTTCCTCTTGAAACCTATTGCTGTATATTGTAGCAGAATTGGAAGAAAACCGATACGAATGACCGCTTGAAAGCTTGCACGGGAAGGGGAAACATACTATCATAAAATAGATAAAAGAACGAGAATTATACTCTCGGAAGCTTATGAGGAGGATCAGACGCTTATGATTTTTGAGAATACAGGCTTGGATGGCTTGAAGAGCGACTTGGCATACCTGGATGAGAGCGCCGAGAAAGTCGGATTTGTCCGGTGGCAATGGGAATATTATCGTGCTACATATGACTACAAAATTGAAGATGAACAAACCAAATCGGAATACTTTGTACGTATTAATACCCGTGCGATAGATGGCAAACTCGAAAAGCCGGATACGGTTCTCGCAGTTGAAGCTGTTTATCTTGGAAAAGCAACCTTTCCACATGGTCTGGATTATGACTCTACCGTACCGCAGCCAGTCGTGAAGCTGGCGGCCCAAAAATTACAGCAGCTTAAAGAACTGCTGGAAGCTTAGGCTGGGCCGAACCATGAAACAACAAACGGCCCAAACGAAAACGAAGAGAGGCACGCCGGATTTTCAACTGCTAATCCTCACTTTATTGTTGGTGGGCTTCGGACTGGTGATGGTGTTCAGCTCCAGTTCCAGCATTGCAATTGCAAACAAAAGTTTTAATAATGATGCCCTGTTCTTCACGAAAAAACAACTTATGTGGGCGGTTATCGGTTTAGTGGGCATGTTTTTTGCCATGAATATCCGATTTAACAAATACAAAAAACTTTATGCACCATTTTTCTTGCTCACCACGGTACTGCTACTAATTGTATTAGTTGCAGGCAAGAAGGTAAACGGTGCCCGAAGCTGGATTGAAATTGTCGGCTTCAGTATCCAGCCCGCCGAATTTGCCAAAATCGCCATTATTCTGTACCTTGCGGCGTTGATTACGAAAAAAGGGGAACGCTTCAGGGATCTTAAGACAGGGTATTTCCCTGTGTTGATCATAGTCGGTTTCATTGCCGGGTTAATCATGCTGCAACCGGACTTTGGTACGTGCTTCATCCTGGTTTCTACGTGCGGTCTGGTCATCTATGCAGGTGGCGCCAGCATGAAACACATTATGGGTTCCATTCTACTGGTTGTGCTGGGAGCAGCGTTGGCGTTGGGAGCTAACGCCCTGTTTTCTTCCATGTCTTCTTCAGATATTGCAGACAGCACCACAACTACGGAAGCTACACAGAACTACAAAATCGGGCGCATTCAGGCATTCCTTGATCCTTTATCCGACAAAACAGGCGGAAGCCTTAACCTCTATCGATCCCTTGTTGCAATTGGGGATGGAGGCATCACCGGCTCCGGGATCGGACAAGGTACGATGAAGCTGCATTACTTGCCAAATGCCTATAACGACTTTATTTTCTCCGTCATTGGGGAAGAGCTAGGCTTTGTTGGAACTGCCCTGTTCCTGTTGGTCTACCTCTACTTCATCTGGCGAGGCATTATCGTCTCCCTTCGCTGTCCCGATCCATTTGGGACTCTGGTTGGTATAGGGATTATGGGATTAATTGCAATCCAGGCCTTTATCAACATTGGTGGCGTGACCCAGACCATTCCGGTGACAGGGGTTACCCTTCCGTTCATCAGTTATGGCGGTACCTCACTCTTTGTCATGATGGTGGCCATGGGCATCCTGCTCAGCATCTCACGCACCAATAATTTGGACGTCATCAAGGAAGAAAAAACAAAGTCGGTGACGGTTCAGACATCACGTACCTCTCCCGCACTTCGTTCACGTGAATCCATTCGCCGAATTCGATAATGAGAAGGAACGTTATAAGAATGGTTTTGGAAACAAAATGAAGGAAACACAAAAAGACTTCGCATCAGATTCGATGCGAAGTCTTTTTGGTGTTGTCTATCTAGATGAAGAACCTGGTCAATGTACCGCTGTTCTTCCACCACGGATTGCTAAAGTTTACAGATCGTCGCCTCTGAAAGATACGCCTTCTACCTTCACATTGACTTCAACAACACGTAACCCGGTCATGGTCTCTACCGCTTCTCTTACATTCTGCTGGAGCATGCGGGAAACTTCATGAATCGGTGTCTCGTACAGGACGATGATGCGCAGATCAATGGCTGCTTCCAGCTGGCCGACCTCCACGCCTACGCCTTTCTGTACGTTTTTACCGCTCAGGCGCTTCGCCCAGCCCTCTGACAATCCTCCAGACATTGCGGCAATTCCGGGTGTCTCCATCGCAGCCATTCCGGCAATTTTCGCCACTACGTCATCGGCAATCCGGATGTTTCCGCCCTCTAGTTGAAGTTGTTCTGCCATGCCACATCCTCCTTCACTTCGTTACTCGTATTTTAAATCCTTTCCACCCCAAAAAGCAAATTAAACTCAAAAAGATGCGTTTACAACCTACCATGATTTGGTTATATTGAAATATGAAAATAATCTCATAAGTGTTTCGTGATATCGTTCAAAACAAAATAATAAGTTACCGAGGTGTTTGTTGTGAGAAACCGAATTTCATCCATTTTGCTGATTGCCACCTTTGTACTCAGCGCCGTCGCCCACTACATGAACTGGGATTCGATTCTGCAATTCGTCATTTCAGCCATTTCGGTTATTTTTGTGGCCGGTTTTTTAGGAAAAGCCACCGAAAATGTAGCCCATTATGCCGGACAGCGGTTAGGCGGATTTTTGAATGCTACATTCGGCAATGCCGCCGAATTGATCATCGCCATTTTTCTCGTCAAAGAAGGACTGTTCGACATGGTTAAGGCCAGTTTGACAGGCTCCATTATTGGTAACCTGCTGCTGGTGCTTGGTTTAAGTATTTTTGCGGGAGGACTCAAGTTCAAAATTCAGAATTACAATGTATCGCTTGCCGGACTAAACGGCTCTCTCATGATTGTAGCCATCATTGCCCTGTTTATTCCAGCCGTCTTCCTGAATACCCATTCCATCACACAGAAGGATACGAATACACTCAGTCTCATTGTCGCAGGCTTGCTGATCCTTGCCTACATAGCTTGGTTGGTGTTCTCCATGGTCACACACAAGAACTATCTCTCAGATGTCACTGTGGATGAAGATGAAGAATTGCCGCATGAACATGCACCTGAGTGGTCCAAGAAAAAATCAATTCTCTATCTCGTTCTTGCAACCGTCATGGTTGCCTTCGTCAGTGAATGGCTGGTTGGCACCCTTGAGGTGTTTACCGTACAATTCGGACTCAGCGAACTATTCGTCGGTGCATTCCTCGTTGCCATTATCGGTAACGCCGCGGAGCATAGTGCAGCCATTATGCTTGCCATGAAAAACAAAATCGGCGCCGCCGTGGAGATCGCCGTCGGCAGCAGTTTGCAAATCGCACTCTTTGTTGCTCCCGTGCTCGTTTTTGTCAGCTACTTCACAGGTAGAACGATGGACATTGTGTTTACAACGATTGAGCTTGTAGCCATTGGCGTAGCCGTATTTATCGCCAAGTCCATTACCCAGGACGGTTCAACAAACTGGTACGAAGGTCTGCTCCTGATGGTCGTTTATATTATTTTGGGTGTATCGTTCTTCCTGGTATAACATTACTTCAATCGTACTAAGTGATAGATATTTAGCGTAAGAGGCAGCCTGGAAATCGCATTTTCCAGGTTGTTTTTTCTTTTATCCCTCTGCCTCTATCACATCAACCTATCTATTCCAATTCAACCGCACAAAAAAAGCATGCAAACACCTGCATGCCTTCTATTCTGACCCACGCTATTGCAGGCTATTGCTCATTCTTCTTGTTCAAAGCTTCATATAGAATCGCCAGATTCCGCTCAAGCGCGCTTACCAGCTGCTTACCAGCACCTTCTGGAAGAAGCCCTGCACGAACAGCAAAATCGACTTCCTTGGAGAACCCATACATCTGTGTATCCAATACTTCCTCATAGAGAGGGCAGTAGCGGGTAGCCAGATTCTCCATCTGTACTTCAATAAGCTTCTGTATTTTATCTGCATCTTCTTGAAGAAGACTGATCGCTTTCAAGTGCAACTGGTCCTGCAGATCAGATGAAGTCATGCATTTTTCCCCCCTATGTCCCAAAAATCGCGTAAAGACGTTCTACCTCTAATATTAGACGAAATCAGGAGCTAATACAAGAACCTGACCAAAATAACCATACAAAGTGAAGACCCTTATTCATGCGTAATCCCCTTATTTTACCTAGGTCTTGGCGAACACCTGAATGATCGCAGGCCAAAAAAAGCATCTCTGCCACAATGGGCAGAGATGCTTCTTAGAGCTATTACTCGGATGCGATACTCACATTCAGTCCATGCTTGGCAAATACTTCTGACATAGCTGCTTTGGCTTCAGTTGCATCCGGGCCATGAACGTGCAGTTCATAGCTGTGTGTGCTGATCAGCGTTGTAAACAGCCCGAGAATACTTTTTACATCGATATACTTGTTCTCTGAATGAAGCACGATTGAAGAAGTAAACTTGCTCGCTGTTTGAGCAATTTCCACTACCGCCGCATTATTACTCGACATAGGAATCCCTCCGTCTTTTCACTTTTGGTATCATCTATTAATTACCACTACATGATACCGTGAATCCGCTTTCCTAGCAACAGCAAAATACTGTTCCTACTTCAGACGATCCGGATTGAGGCACTCCAGCTCAGGAATAACGAAAATTCCGTCTTTACGAATCAATACATCGTCAAAATAAATCTCGCCACCACCGTAGTCTGGACGCTGGATCAACACCAGATCCCAGTGAATGGAGGAGCGGTTTCCATTATCTGTTTCTTCATAGGCCTGCCCTGGCGTAAAGTGCAAGCTGCCTGCGATTTTTTCATCAAACAGAATGTCCTTCATCGGGTGCAGGATATGTGGATTGAACCCAATCGCGAATTCACCAATATGACGAGCGCCATCATCTGAATTCAGAATGTCATTCAGACGTTGTGTATCGTTGCTCGTTGCTTCAACAATTTTACCGTCTTTGAAGGTGAATTTGATATTCTCAAAAGTGATCCCGTTATAAAGCGTTGGTGCGTTATAACTAATGGTTCCGTTCACGGAATCACGTACAGGGGCACTGTACACTTCGCCATCCGGAATATTTTTTTGGCCGGAACATTTCTCTGCACCGATATCTTTAATGGAGAAGCTCAGATCTGTTCCTGGTCCAGTGATACGGACTTTATCCGTGCGGTTCATCAGGTTAGCCAGTGAATCCTGCGCTTTGTCCATTTTGGCGTAATCCAGGTTACATACGTCGAAGTAGAAATCTTCAAACGCTTCTGTGCTTGTATTAGCCAACTGTGCCATGCTTGCATTCGGGTAACGAAGCACAACCCATTTCGTATGTTTTACCCGTTGCTCGCTATGTACCGGGTGGGAATAAAGTGAATTGTACATTTTCATTTTTTCTTCCGGTACATCGGACAGATCATTCACATTCTCCCCTGCACGAATGCCAATGTAACAATCCATTTGTTTCATCCGGTTCAGATCGATCTCTGCCCAGGTTTTCATCATCTCTTCTGTCGCATTTTTGAGCATGGCACGCTGTACCGTCTTGTCAGTCAGCTGAACAAAGACGTTACCGCCTTTTTTGCCTACTTCTTCAATAATTGCATTAATCAGATCACGTTCTGTACCGATCATCTCTACCAGCACATTCTCGCCGGGTTGTACATCTACAGAATAGCCCACCAGATTGGCTGCGAGCTTCTGAATTCTTGGGTCCTTCATCTTGTAAACTCCTCCTGTCATCTGCCATTCCTGAATTGAACAACGGTAAATTACGATACTATTGTAGCACGCTACAACGATCCCGTCAGCAGGCAGTCCCACAACTCATTTACTCATAAGCCCTGAAGTTTACATCTGTGACAAGGGCTTCTTTATTCTTTTTGCTGTTCATATCCTTATAGCTCACCTGGCTTTCTGAGGAAAGCCGCAAGGGCAGGCTGGTTTTCCGATCCACGGTTAGATGATACACCGTATGTACCTCGGCCTGTTTCATCATCTCTTGCATCGATGTTTCCCCTTGCTGCCACACTTTGCTCAAATCCTTCTCCAGTTTCTCCTGACTGCCTCCCTTAACCGCAGTTGCCTTGTGCATATACTCTGCCCGGATTGCATTCATCTCGTCGTTAAGCTGCGCGAGCGCCCAGGTTTTGGCGTCTTTCGGTGCGAGTTCAATCCGCAGTATTTTCGTTCGACGGCCTGAACCGTACTCGGACTTAATCGTTTTGTTTAACCGATCAATACTTTCCATTTGAGCAATGGGATTGAAACGGGACAGCGAGCCGCGAAGAGGCTCATGCTGGGCAGTTAAAGCCATCCACTGTCCTTGTTTACGCTCAAAAGATGCACTGAATCCGCTCGGTTGACCGTTATTGTTAACAGTCGTGGCATTCACTCCTTTTACTCCTGTTCCTGCAGCAGTTACGGCTCCGGGAAGCCGTGTTTGCAAGGTCAGGCGGTCGTGATTCTCCAGCTTGCCTTCAAATTTGAACTGATTTTCGAACAGCCCGCTACTTTCACGTCGCAGTCCCGCTTCCCCGTCAAAACTCAGCTTTTCTTTCCCTGCTATTCCTGATAAAGCCAGTGAAAATAATTCCTCGGGACTTCGATCTCGCTCTAACAATCCACAACCAGGAGCACATAACACAACAATACTCAGTATCAACAATAGCCCACGTATATACCGACGCTTCAACAAGTTCTATTCCACCTTTCCGTCAACTTTCTCCATAGCCTGCCCCTCCCTTATTTGCTTATACTTCCTTCCTTTGGCAGCGCCTCTTCAAAAAAATAAAGAGAGGACGACTCCGCAATCGGAATAGTCCTCTCTTAACGTGTAACTTCCTGTTCTTCCATGACGATCCGGTTTCGACCGCCATTCTTCGCATCGTACAGAGCCATATCAGCCCGATAAAATAACGATTCCACACTGACTTTCTCATCCATCCAGTTCCATTCAGCAATACCACTGGATACGGTCACGGAAGGCCTTGTCTCTTCAGCAACTCTCGTGCGAATGATTTCGGCATATTCCAGTGCCTGACGAGCACCAATCTGAGGCATATAGATGGCAAGTTCTTCTCCGCCCCATCTAGCACAGATGTCCTCAGGCCTGACAGAACTCGTTACAATGTCGCTCACCTGTTTCAATACCTGATCACCTGTTTGGTGCCCAAACGTGTCATTCACCTGCTTAAACTGGTCAATGTCCACGACAACCAGTGATCCACAGAATTCATGGGCCTGACGTTCATGGATCACACTATCCAGGTAATGCCTCACATACAGTCCTGTCAGCATATCCAGGTTTGCCAAGCGCCGTACCTCGGCATGAAGCGTTGCATTGGAGAGTGCAAGTCCTATATGAATGGACAGCATCTGAAGCAGACGGTAATTATCGTACGAAAAATACTGTTTTTTCGGATGTCCCAGCAAAATGGCACCCTTCACTTCACCATTCACCCGAACGGGTGAGGCTATCAATGACATCGAGCCGGTGAGATCCATGAAAACTGAGGATACTTTATCATATTTCGCATAATTGGATAGAATGAGCGGTTCTTCGGTTTGATACAGCAAACCTGCGATTCCGTAGTCCATTGGAAATGATTTGCGGCATAACTCATTCACATTGGATGACATCACTTCGAAGTGATTCGTACTGTCATTCAGTTGAAGGATACAACACGATTCAGCCTGAAAAATGTCCTTCAATTCCTGCTCGGAGAATTGATAGATCTCCATCAGCTGCAGGCTCTTATTCAAACGTTGTGTCAGATCATTGATTAGACGAAGTTCCTGGATCAACATATTCGATTGCTCGTGCAGCTTGGCATTTTCAAAGGCAGTTCCTGCTGTATCCGCCATCATCGTAATGAGCTGCAGATCTGAATCTTCCATTAACTCCTCATTCATCTTAATGTGAAATACACCATAGATCCCCTGCTTGCCTTTTAGAGGAAGGCCAACCTCCAGAATGCGATGCTCAACTTCATCGGATCGGACGACAATAAGCTTGCCTTCCATGAACGATTGTACACAAATGTCTTCTCCACGTTCATGAACAAGCAACGGTTTGATGCGAGGGTTGAGGCTGCTCTGATCCTGAGACATATACAGTGTCATGCGCGTCGTTGGATATAAGTAGTCAATGCTGTCAAACACTTCATCCAAAATGGCGTCCACATCCATTTTGTCATGCATCCGTTGAACGATTTGGAACAGAATCGATCTTCGGTGTTCTTCACGGGCAGTTTGTTCATGAGCATGTAACAGGTCCGTCATAAATATGTATTCAAATCTTCGGTAAAAGCAGGTACGATAATGCAATGCCTCCGATCGAACAACGGCTTCAGACGTGTCATCTCGATTTTGCTCGTAGGTTACAGCAGTGAAGACAGCAAACATATCCTTGTTTGTCCTGGAGAACAGAGGTTCAGCCATTAGATGGTACTCTCCATTTTCAGTAGTTCCACGTAACGACTGGGCCTGTCCCGATTCAAGGCATTGCATCACAGTCGAATGTACATCCAACAATGGAGCCCCTTCATTCCCTTGCCCCATACAGATCCCTTCTGTATTCCATACGTTGTATATTATTGATGATCTGTCTGAGTGTGGCCGCCGTTGGGTATGCCAGTCGGTGTATGCTTGTTGCAGCAGGCTTCCCAAATATGAAAAATCAAAAGGTGTGATGTCCATTTTTTGCATCCAGAATACATGCGCTTCGTGAGGAGCCGCAGAAGATGCGGAATCGCCCGAACTTCGCGAATTCAAGCTGGCTGGTTTACTTCTTAGATGTTCTAACATGTCAGGCGCTCCTTTGCACCGTTTTTGCATCCACTCGGATGCATTAATCTGCAGACGTTATCGCAAACCTGCAAATTCTATGCGATAACCTTAATGTACTAGATCATTTAAAGTTAAGATACAATCTATTTTACTCTCTTTAAAGCTTTTTTGCATCCATATTTCAGAAAATTGTCCCATTATTTTGGGCCTAAGGACCTATCGACAAATTTAGACGTTTTTTTGCTTTTATCACATGCTTGACTTTGGTTCTAGTAAACTGTAAAATAAATTGTTGATGAAGACTACTAATGGGTCTTTAAATTTGGGCATTACCGGTTGTGTCACCCTCATTCTTTTTGTTGCTTTCAGGACAGCGGCTGAACTTTCCTGATCGTTTTATGTGTGGCTTAGCCCGCATCAACAAATTGGAGCGCAAACAGAGCCCTATATGAACTTTAACTAAAAAGGAGCTACTTTAAACATGGCACGTTACACTGGTCCTAAATTTAAATTGAGCCGTCGCCTCGGCATTTCCCTGAGCGGAACAGGCAAAGAATTGAAACGTCCTTTCCCTCCAGGTCAGCACGGAGCTAACCAACGGAGAAAAATCAGCAACTACGGTATGCAATTGCAAGAAAAACAAAAACTGCGTCACATGTACGGTTTGGGCGAGAAGCAATTCCGCACTCTCTTTGCTAAAGCGCAAAAAATGCAAGGTATCGCAGGTGAAAACTTCATGTTCTTGCTTGAGAGCCGCCTTGATAACCTCGTATACCGCCTTGGATTCGCTAACTCCCGCGCTGGTTCGCGTCAGTTGGTATCCCACGGTCACGTAACTGTAAACGGCAAAAAAGTTGACATCGCTTCTTACCAAGTAAGCACTGGCGACGTTATCAGCCTGCGTGAAAGAAGCCGCGGTCTTTCTTCCGTTAAGGAAGCTATTGAAAACCGTTCGCATCTTCCGGCATACGTAGAATTCAACGATACTGCTCTGGAAGGTAAATTTATTCGTTTGCCTGAGCGTTCGGAATTGTCCCAAGACATCGACGAAAAACAAATCGTCGAGTTCTACAACCGTTAATCGTTGGAATTTCATTAAGCTTCACATCAAACAGCTGCCGAGATTTTCTCGGCAGCTGTTTTTTATTTCGAGAGAAACAAAGAGCAAAAAAATGAGGTTGTACCTGCACCTAATTCACGGATATGGCCTCCTTTCTATACATAGTCATCTATATTCATCCACACTTAGACGCTCAATGCTTCCAACGATTTACTGAAATTCTCCATGACTTCTCATGATATGTAATTCAATTCCGCATGATATATATCATAATCCAATAAAGAATGGCAATTTTCGACCATTGCTTGTATTTCTCAGGCATGCAAACCAGCCTTTTTATGCTATAATAAGTGCTGTTAAAAGGAGGAAGACACTGAATGGTTGATGTTAATAAGAAAAAGCCCGATGAACAGCCTGCCCGCAAGCGCAGTTTTGGCCGCAGACTGGGTAGTTTCGTCAAATGGATGGTTATCCTGGGATTCATGGGGGTACTATTTGTAGGCGGTGCTCTGATGGGATACGTCAGTTCCATAGTTAAAGACGAACCTGTCCGTTCAAGGGCGCTGATTGAACAGAAAGTCAGCGAAAACTCCATCACAGGCTTTGCTTACTTTGCCGACGGTAGCCCGATCGGTCAATTACGAACAGAAGAAGACAGGCGTCCGGTCACCTTTGACCAGATCCCGCAGAAGGTTATTGATGCAGTCATTTCGATTGAAGACAATCATTTTTACGAACATAAAGGTGTAGACATGAGCGGAACGCTCCGTGCCGTGAAACAGAAAGTGCTGAAAGAATCGGTTCAAACCGGCGGAAGCACACTGACACAACAATTGGCTCGGCGTGTGTTCCTCAATCTGGATCGAACAGAGGATCGGAAAGTGAAAGAAATATTACTTTCGCTCCGACTCGAACGTTTCCTGACCAAAGACGAAATTATGACAGCGTATCTGAACAAGGTTCCTTTTGGTAACGGCTCCAGTGGATATAATGTATATGGAGTCAAGGCAGCTGCCAAAGGACTATTCAATATCAATGATTTGAGCAAAATAAACACAGCTCAGGCTGCTTATCTTGCAGGATTGCCTCAGCTCCCCTCCTCTTACTCTGCCTTTAATGGAAAAGGCGACTTTGTTGAGGAAAATTTTGATCGTGCAATCAATCGTCAACATCTGGTATTGCGCCGTATGCTGGAACTGGGCAAAATTAATCAATCCGAGTATGATGAAGCTCTTGCTTTTGACATTAAGAGCTCACTCGCACCCAAAACCATCAAAGCTTACAATACTTATCCATACCTTATGATGGAAACGGAACGACAAGCTGCACAGATTCTAATGAAGCAATTGAATTCGGAAAAAGCTGACGGCACTGATGCCAAGACAGCTACAGGTACGGATTCGGATACGGGTACCGATACGCCGCAGAAAGAAAGCAGTGCCCTGCTGGAAGAAGCTCAGCAGCAATTGCGTACAGGCGGATATCGCATCTATACGACCATCAACAAGAGCATATACAAAACGATGCGTACCATAGCTGAAGATGACAGTAATTTCTCTGCTGACGATCCCGTAAAGGGAAAAGAACAGACTGCTGCCATGTTGATCAATCACAAAACAGGAGCTATTCTCGGCATGATTGAAGGCCGTAGTTTCCAGGATGAACAGATGAACTATGCAACCCAGATGGTGCGTCAGCCAGGTTCAACCATGAAACCTATTGCCGCTTATCTGCCTGCACTGGACGAAGGACTAGTTCAACCGGCTTCTATTATTGATGATTCACCGATTATTCTGAAGGACGGCCCAAATGGATTCCATATTCCAAAGAATGCCAACAATCGCTACCAGGGACTTGTGACTGCCCGTAGAGCGCTCAATTACTCATTGAATGTGCCTGCGCTGAAGCTGTTCAACGAGGAAGTTGGTATCGACAAATCATGGGCTTTTGCCAAGAAGCTTGGGATTACCACCATTCAGCAGGAAGACTATCAGGCCCAGACCGGTGTTCTAGGAGGTCTTCAGTACGGTGTAACCGTTGAAGAACTCACCAATGCCTACGGGGCCATTGCCAACAATGGTGTGTACAATGATTCCTATATGATTAGCAAAATTGTAGACTCCAATGGGAATATCGTATATAAACACGATGCAGAACCTGTTCAGGCTTTCTCGGAACAGACGGCATATCTTATGACAGATATGCTTCGTACCGTAATTACGGAAGGCACAGCCGATAAAGTCCGTGAAAATTACAAATACTCCAAGAGTGTGCCGATCGTAGGCAAAACGGGTTCAACGCAAAACTATGCGGATGTCTGGTTTGAAGGCTATACGCCGGATGTCACACTGGGTGTATGGGTTGGATACAAACAGCCGGTAAACACCCTGGAGACAAGATCACAGAAGAAACGTGCCCAGCAACTGTGGACCCAAATCATGAATCAGGTGATTGCTACAGACAAAGAGATGTTCGTAACCGATTCGTTCAAGAAACCATCCGGAATCGAGACCCGAACCGTATCAGCTTATAGCGGCAAATTGCCAACATCTCTGACCGACAAATTTGTCACTGATATTTTCAATAGCAAATTTGTGCCGAAGGATAGCGATGACGGCGTCGCAAAAGCCAAATATATCACTTACAATGGTGTCAACTACATTCCGCGTGATGAAACACCTGGAGACATGACGAAGGAGAAAACGGTCATCAAACGCAAGAAACCGATCTCTGATCTCATCAAGGAACTGCAAAGTGCATTCTCACGTATGAGTCGTCACGAATCACTTGCATATTACCTACCGGAAGATGCCGATGCAGACATGCCGACACAGATCGACCCAAGAACCGATAACGGCAAAGCACCAGATGCACCAGGCAATGTGAGAATTTCCGTTGCCAACGGGAACGCCGTCATTACGTTTAATGCCACACCGGAAAGTGACGTGGTTGGTTATCGCCTGTATCGCTCAGTAAATGGTGCCGGATTCCAAAATCAGGGGCAGGTTGTGCTGACAGGTGAGTCCAGATCATTCACCGCATATGCACAAGGTGGAAACTTTGCGTTCTACGTTACAGCAGTAGATGTAGCTGGTCGTGAGTCTGCTCCTAGCGCAGCAGTTAGCAGCGCAGGAACGGCAGAGCCACCTTCAGATGAAGATGTAAACGAACCGATTAATGTTCCGGGAACGGTAGTTACGCCGGAAGATTCCCAGAATGAGAACACCACAACTACGGCTCCGGCTACCCCGGGGCAGGTCAGCGTGTCTGCTCTCTCCCAAGGACTGCGCATTCAGTGGGCCTCCAATTCGGAAGCGGATGGCGTTCAAAGTTATGCTGTATATTTTAGTGAAACGGGGGCAGCCCCTTACACCAAAATTGGCACTACTTCAGGCACTTCCATGGACTATGGAGTACCTGCATCCACCAGTGGATGGTTCAAGGTATCCGCCAGCAACAGTATAGGCGAATCTGAGCCGTCCGGGGCCGTTCATTTCCAACCGTAATACATTTATCAAGATTTCAAACTTAACCCCATCCTTGCATCATGAGGATGGGGTTTTTCATTGATACCCAAAAGCAAAAAGCCTGATCCGCAATGAAACACGGATCAGGCTTTGAATTGGAATCATGGGACAGACAGTGGCATTGCATCCGCTGGTTTATTCTTTAGTCTTCAATGGTTGATAGATCGCCTGTCGGCAGATCCAGCTCCCAAGCTTTCAACACACGGCGCATAATCTTGCCGGAGCGGGTCTTGGGCAGTTTATCCTTGAACTCAATCTCACGCGGAGCGGCGTGGGCGGACAAGCCTTCTTTTACAAATCGATAGATCTCTTCCTTCAGCTCTGGTGTCGGCTCATACCCCTCACGCAGTGCCACAAAGGCCTTGATGATCTCTCCACGAGTTACATCCGGTTTGCCGATAACACCTGCCTCTGCTACCGCAGGGTGCTCTACGAGCTTGCTCTCCACCTCAAAGGGGCCAATGCGCTCCCCTGAAGAGTTAATGACATCATCAATCCGGCCCTGGAACCAGAAGTAGCCATCTTCGTCCATATAAGCGGAATCACCGGATACATACCAACCAGAAAGTCGGAAATACTCCTCGTATTTGGCTGGGTTATTCCATATCTTCGCCATCATGGACGGCCAGGATGTGCGAATAGCCAGGTTCCCCATGCTGTATGGCGGCAGTTCCTGTCCTTGATCATCAATAATGGCTGCTTCAATTCCCGGTATTGGACGACCCATGGAACCTGGTTTGATCGGCATGCCCGGATAGTTACAGATCAGCTGTCCACCCGTCTCCGTCATCCACCAGGTATCGTGAATTCGCTGACCATAGGCTTTCCAGCCCCAACGGACTACCTCCGGATTAAGTGGTTCACCGACCGACATAACGTGACGAAGACTGCTCAGATCATGCTGGGCAATGGTCTCTTCGCCTGCCCCCATCAACATCCGGAAAGCAGTCGGTGCACTGTACCATACGGTGACTTTATTTTTCTCAATGGTGCTGTACCAGTCTCCTGGACTAAATCGTCCCCCACGAATAACGTTGGTCACGCCATTCAACCAGGGTGCAAAGATCCCGTAGGATGTACCTGTGACCCAACCTGGATCGGCTGTGCACCAGTATACGTCATCCTCGCGCAAATCCAGCACAACCTTGCCGGTGTAATAATGCTGAATCATCGCATTTTGCACATGATATACACCTTTCGGTTTACCTGTAGAGCCAGATGTATAGTGAATCAGCAGACCGTCTTCACGAGTCAGCCATTCCACTTCCATATCGTCCGAAGCTTGCGACATCTCAGCATCAAAGTCGATGAGTCCTTCTTCCGTCTGCAGACCGCCACCCACAACAAAAATATGCTTCAGTTCCGGCAATTCGGAACGTTTAATTCGTCCCAGCAATTGAGGGGTTGTAACCAGTGCCACAGCTCCACTATCCTCCAACCGATCCTTCACCGCAGTCTCCATAAAGGCTTCAAATAGTGGACCTGCAATAGCCCCAACCTTCAAAATGCCCAACAGACTAAAATAGAGCTCAGGACTGCGAGGCATAAAAATAAATACCCGATCTCCCTTGGCTATGCCATACTTGCGCAGAACGTTACCGAAGCGACTCGACTGCTCGCTCAAGTCAGCAAACGTATATGCCTCTTCTCGCGCGGCATCACTGTATAATAGTGCCGTTCTTCCGCCTCTTCCTTCCAGCACATGACGATCTATCGCTTCATGCGCCATGTTGACTTTCCCGCTGGCGTGCCATGTAAAGTGCCTTTCAACCGCTTCCCAATCAAACCGGCTTCGGGCCTCCGTATAATCGCCCAGATTAGATTCAGACACAACCGTTTGCAGCATCTCACCATGTGCTTGACTCATGCTTGCCAGCCTCCTTCAACTCGACATTTCGATTCCCATTATGGGTCACTTCTGATTGCCTTTGTGTTGACTGAACTTCCAGTTAGCGCTTACATTAGTAGAGAGAACTTCTCATCATGTACTTGCCAGGCCAAACCGATGAACCCAAACTGCAGTTGAATTGTGAACATTTTTTGTCTACGCAATTATAGCAAATCTTTTCAATCATCGTCTATGGCTTTTCAAATTTTTGGTTTTTTGCTATAAGTAGGGGGAGAGAGGAGCATGAACCATGGAGCATATTAAGGAGCATCATGTGCGTTCCATCTTCAAGTCCGGCCACCGAATCATAATAGAGGGACCCGTTCAGGCCGAGACGATTAAGCAGCTTGAATTCCATACCGATCTGGATGCCTTCAGGCGCCCTTCGGAACAACAGGAGGCATTGGCCGAAATTGCCGCATTGCCCGAAGGTCGAATCATCATTGCACGGGAAAATGAGACCATTGTCGGTTATGTGACTTTTCATTATGCAGATGATTGCGAGCGGTGGTCGGAAGGCAACATGACCGATCTGATTGAGCTGGGCGCCATTGAGGTTGCCGATTCCTATCGCTCTCTCGGGATTGGACGCGAAATGCTGCTCACCGCGTTTGAAAATGGACAGATGGAGAAATATATCATATTCACAACGGAATATTACTGGCATTGGGATCTGAAAGGCAGCGCTCTTTCCGTCTGGGATTACCGCAAGATGATGGAAAAATTAATGCAAACCGTAGAAATGACCTGGTACGCCACCGACGATCCCGAGATCTGTTCACATCCGGCAAACTGCCTCATGGTCCGCATTGGTAGCCAAGTGCCCCTGGAATCAGAAGAACAGTTTGACCGCGTGCGATTCCGCCATCGTTTTATGTACTGATCATGAATCCACATGGATGATTTCGGAATATGTATACATAGAAAAACCGCCTCTTCGTGAACAGTTTCATCATGGATGATCTGCAACGAAGAAGCGGTTTTTGTTTTTTTTAACCCTTTATCACGCTCAAACCACCCATACCTTATGGGATTGGGTGGTTTACATATGTTCCAGCATATGTTCCACAATACGGTGAGAACGCTGGGAAGACTCCACAGTAAATTCTGCAAAGTTCACATGCGCTGAACCATCGGCTTTGTCAGACATTGCGCGAAGTATAACGAACGGAACACGGTTCATAAAACACACTTGCGCTACTGCAGCCCCTTCCATCTCCGCACATGCCCCATCCATTTCAGTATACAGCATTTTCACGATATCCTTGCTTGCAATGAATTGATCTCCTGACAGCACTTTGCCGATCAGATAGTTCGCTCCCTGCGCTTTGCAGGCTTCTTCAGCTAATCCGATAAGTGATGCTTCCGCCGGGAAGGCAGACGTCTCCTGGTAAGGAATAACCCCGCGCTCAAATCCAAGTGGGGTCACATCCATATCATGCTGTACACATACCGACGAGATGACCATATCTCCAATGTTTAATTCCGGATTAACTGCACCCGCAACACCTGTGAAAATAATACGGTTAACCTGAAAACGATCAATCAAAATCTGTGTCGTCACAGCCGCATTCACTTTACCCACGCCTGATTTGCAGACCACAATCTGCTTACCCAACCATTCGCCAGCGACATAGGTAATTCCGGTTTGTTGTACAGTCTCCAGTTGCTTCATACCAGCCAAGAGAAGTTCTACTTCCTCATCCATTGCACCAATAATGCCGATCGTTTCACGCATGTTCTGACCTCCTGTATACATTCGGCATGCTGAACCTGGCTTTGTTCCCATCCAAGTATGTTTTTCCGTTTGAGTTCAGAGCCTCATTCAGCACAAAAGCTCCGTTTCCGGAGCTTCTGTAATTCCACTATGTAGAGAGAATGCCTTCTCCCTTTCTTATTTAGACTACGTCTGCGTGGCTTACAGATAGACGAAGAATCGTTTCATGCGGCAAAATAACCCGTGGGTTCTCCACATTTTCTTTCTTCATCAGTTTGGTCAGCAAACGCATCGCTACAGCGCCCAGGTCATACATCGGTTGAGCTACAGTTGTCAACTGAGGACGGACCATGGAAGCCATACGAATGTTATCCACACTAATGATGGAGAAGTCATCCGGTACTTTCAGACCTTCATCCTGAATGCTGTGAATAGCACCGATCGCCATCTCATCTGTTGCAGCGAAAATTGCCGATGGTTTTTTCTTCAATCCGAGGAAATACTTCATCGCTTCCACACCAGACTCATAACGATAGTTGCCAATGCGTACGAGATCTTCCTGATATTCCATACCTGCTGCTTCAAGTGCTTTCTTGTAGCCTTGGAAACGAGCATAACCGTTGGCTGGATCTTGCAGAGTACCACTGATCATTGCGATTTCCTTGTGTCCATGACGGATCAACGTGTTTACAGCGTCAAATGCCGCAGCTTCATGATCGATATCTACAGAAGGGTACGTGCCCTTCTCGTCACTTGTTGCACAAAGAACGATCGGCACAGCCGCTGACTGGAACGCCTGAATATGCTCGTCCGTTACCGTTCCACCCATGAAGAGCAGACCGTCTACCTGTTTTTCCAACAGTGTGTTAATTACACGAATTTCTTTTTCTTTCTTCTTGTCCGCGTTACACAAAATAATGTTGTAGTGATACATATTCGCGATATCTTCAATCCCGCGGGCAATCTCTGCAAAGGTTGAGTTCGAAATGTCCGGAATAACGACCCCGACCGTTGTTGTCTTCTTGCTCGCCAAACCTCTGGCTACCGCATTCGGACGATATCCCAACCGATCGATGGCTTCATATACTTTTTTGCGCGTCTGTGGCTTAACATTAGGGTTATTATTAACAACCCGTGATACCGTTGCCATAGAGACACCGGCTTCACGTGCCACATCATAAATGGTTACCGTCACAGTACTTCTCTCCATTACCAGTAAATTTTCATACCATTTTCATTAAGATTTATATTACGACAAATTTATGCATTAATCAATTAAAATAGGCTTTAGGACTCACGCAGTGCATTCGTGATTGTGGTTGAATTAATATCCGAGTGGGAAGTATGCCATACAGGAATTCCCTTTTTGACTAGAATCGCCTGCGGAGATTCGTGCTTAACTCCCAGCTTGTCCGCTGCCTCGTTGGATACAGGGCGATCTTCCACTACATAGATGATACCGTATTTCACTTGTTCATTTGGACTATTTTGCAAATAATCGTTCATCTCCTGATAAGCGTTCGCGCTGATGGGGCAGCGTGTACTGTGCTTAAACAGAAGCAAGGGTTGATCCTCGGTAGCCTCCACTGCGGAGTTTAGCTGTTCAATACTTGTCATTTTAGTCATGTCAGCCATTTGATATACATCCCCCTTTACCAGGAATACCGCTATGTTGAGCGTTTTCACTCTACGATATCTTAACAAAAAGCGGGCGAAAAAGCCAATTTTCATGAAAACAAGCATTTTGCACGTCAAAATTAGACAGCATTCGAGAAATGCGCCTGCCATACAAATCCGGATAATTGACCCAATCTGCGCTGTGTTGTTTCGATCCATTCCTCATCATTAGACTTTTGGGCGTAACCCATAATATCCAGCAGCAGGTTAATTCTCTCTTCCACAGCATGTTGCATCCGATGCTCCATCTCACGATCCGTAGCGTCGGGCCAGGCCAACAACTGTTCATGAAAGAGGTCCGCAAGTTCATTACGTTCTCCAAACGATACATCCTGTTTCGAAGGTTGTTCACCGAGTGTACTGATGCACTCTTTCAAATCCGGCTTGACCGGCTGAAGCACTTCATAGGAAACGCAATCTGTACAAGCAAATACAGGTACATTACGAATCTCCACCCTTTTAGCATATACCACTGTTCTTAATTCCAGTTCCATTACATGTCCGCATCTGCACGTCTTACGCACAGTCATCACCTCATTCGTTCTATACTCTTATACAGATACCATTCGACCTATTTCCGCTCAAATCCTGCTATAAACCATAGGTTGCACAAATTACCACCGTCTCCAGAAGAAGGTTGTCGAATGTAGGCGTTCATTGAGTTGTAATCGCTTGCGTGATGGAGTAAATGCATGACAATGAAGTCACTATGAGAATCTGTTACAATAAAGACGCTATGTGCTAATTACCGCAAAAGGAGAGATGATGATGAGATTAACAGGAAAAAAAGTCATCGCCCTGGTCGATGAAGAATTCGAAGATCTGGAACTGTGGTATCCGGTGCATCGTGTCCGTGAAGAAGGTGCTGAGGTGCATCTCGCCGGAGAGAAAAAAGGTAAAACCTACATTGGTAAATATGGTGTTCCCGCAGAGGCAGAATACAGCTTTGATGAACTGGATAGTTCACAATATGATGGTATTCTTGTACCCGGGGGCTGGGCTCCGGACAAGCTTCGTCGCTATCCCAAAGTAATTGAGCTTGTCAAGGAAATGCATGCAGATCAGAAACCCATTGGACAGATCTGTCACGCAGGCTGGGTACTGATATCCGCCAAAATACTGGACGGAGTTACGGTCACATCTACACCAGGTATCCGGGATGACATGGAGAATGCCGGAGCCATCTGGAAAGATGAAGCCGTTGTTGTAGATGGACACATCATTTCGGCTCGTCGTCCACCTGACCTTCCACCGTACGGCAAAGCATTTTGCGATGCACTTGCTGACAAATAAAGCAAAGCCCCGCGCCAATATGGCGTGGGGCTTTGTCGTTGAAATAAGACTATTTTCCAAAATTGTACAAAAGTTAATATTTTCACTTAAAGGTATTTATTTGAAAATATCACATTCATGAAGCGTTCGATCCACTCTGTTCATCCGGACTGCCCATCGAATCATTGAAGACCTGCAGGCGCTGTTCGATGTCTGCACTTGTCCGCAGGGTGAAGCAATCATGTGCTGCCTCTTTGGCAGCAGCAGCTGTCGTATTCAATACCCTGTGCTTCACGCGCAGCAAGGATTGTGGGGACATGCTCAGATTGCTGATCCCAAGCTCAAGCCACAGGGGAATCGAGCGCTCGTCTCCTGCCATCTCACCGCACACACTGATATCAATCCCTGCCGTATGAGCTGCATCCACTGTCGCACGAAGCATGCGCAGTACAGCCGGATGATACGGATGATACATATGTGCAATCTGCTCATTCATTCGGTCTACAGCCAGTACATACTGCACGAGATCATTCGTACCGATACTGAAGAAATCAGCTTCTTCTGCAAGCAAATCGGCTATCATCACTGCTGCCGGAACCTCAATCATGATACCCACCTGAATATGCGGATCGTACGGCAATTCGCGCTCATCCAGATCAGACATCGCTTCACGCAGGATTTCATTGGCTTCCTGAAGTTCTTCTACCGAAGAGATCATCGGGTACATAATTTTGACATTGCCCGCAGCACTAGCGCGGAGAATGGCTGTGAGCTGTGTTTTGAACAGATCTTTGCGGTCCAGACTGATCCGAATTGCACGATATCCCAGAAACGGATTATCTTCTTCAGGCAGTTCAAAGTAGTCGAGCTGCTTGTCACCACCAATATCGAGCGTACGAATAACTACAGACTGACCTGCAGTTTTCTCGGCGACAAGACGATAAACTTCATACTGCTCCTGCTCACCCGGAAACGTGGCCCGGTCCATGTACAGGAACTCTGTCCGGAACAAGCCGACTCCCTTGGCACCTTGTTTCAGTGCCAGATCCAGTTCCTTAACGGAACTGATATTGGAAGCCAGATGCAGAACGGAGCCGTCTTTGGTTACGGCATCCACAGTTGCAAGTACCTGCAACTGTTCTTTTTTCTTCAATTGTTTGCTGCGAATCATCGTGTAACGTTCAATCGTCTTGCGATCCGGCTCCGTAAATACGAGGCCGTTATCTCCATCGACAACCAACATATCTCCGGTCTCTACCGGCATGCCAAGACTCGCTTCCAGACCGGAAACGAGAGGAATACCAAGGGCACGAGCCATAATTGCCGAATGTGACGTCTTGCCTCCGATGAGTGTCACAATACCCAGCACGTGACTTGGATTCAAATGCGCCAATTGAGAGGGAGACAGCTCTTTGGCCACGAGTATATAAGGCTGGGTATCCGATGGGAGCGTAATTTCCGGTGCGCCTAACAGATGTTTTAACAAACGGTTACCCACATCCTTGATGTCGATGGCCCGCTCCTTCATATACTCATCGTCGAGCAGGTCAAACATGGTGACAAAATGATCAATGGCCTCTTTGACGGCTACTTCTGCTGCTTTGTACTGCCGTTCAATAATGCCGCGAATTTCGTTCATAAACACCGGATCTTCCAGAATGGCCAGATGCGCATCAAAGATGCTGGACTCTTCAGGACCGACCACTTCCTTGAACTCGTTCTTGATATATTCAATCTCATCCTTTGATGTCCGTATGCCCTCGTACAGCCGTTCGAACTCTTGGGCAAGATCCACCGAATCCATCTTCTGATCCGGCAGATCCCATTCCCAACTGGGCAGGACAAATGCTTTGCCGATGGCTATGCCTGCAGCGCCGTTGATGCCTTGTATCTTCATTCTACCCCTCCAACGTTCCTGTCATAGAGCACCACGGACATAACGGATGCCTGACCTTTCTTAACTTGCTTAAATGGAGCAAAACTCCATGATTTGACACGATCTGGATTCGTAATCACCATCGGTGTCGTCAGCGATGCCGCTTCAGCTCGCAATACAGCCAGGTCAAACTTGATTAACAGCTGCCCCGGCTCCACCGTATCCCCTTCCTGAACAAAGGCTTCAAAATGGCCTTTCAGTTGGGATGTGTCGATACCGATATGCAACAGAACCTCAAGTCCTTCCCGGGTTGAAATGCCCAAGGCATGCATCGTTGGATACATGTGCATAATCGTTCCGTACACGGGTGAGACCAGCTCCCCCTTTTCCGGAACGAAGGCTACGCCATCGCCCACAAGCTTGGCTGCAAATATCTGATCCGGAACCTCTTCAATCGGCAGCATTTTACCCTGCACCGGAGCACAGAACAGAACCTGCTGCAGATCCCGTTCGAGCAGTTTCGCAATCTCTTCCCGGATTAATTCCGAATAGGTACCAAATACCACTTGTACGTTTCCGCCACCCAGCTTGATGAGCCCTGCGGACCCCATACTCTTCATTGCACCTGTATCGATTAACCGATCATTATGCACGGTGAGTCGAAGTCGTGTAATACAGGCCTCTACCTGCACAATGTTTTCTTTCCCGCCCAATGCTTCCAAAATGAGAGGAGCTTGATAAGGAATGTTACCTACCCAATCTTCCAGCATGGACCCCTCTTCGCGCCCTGGGGTTGGAATCTTGAACGTGCGAATCGCCCACCTAAACAGGAAATAATAGACCAACCCATATAGTATGCCAATCGGTATGAGCTTCCAAGCATTCTCCGATAGATGGAAATTGAGTATGTAGTCAATAATGCCAGCCGAATAGGAGAAACCATGGCGTATATCGAGCCAGTAACTGATCCACATCGCAAGTCCCGACATAACTGCATGCACGATGAACAGATAAGGTGCCGCAAACAAAAAGGCAAACTCAATCTGCTCCGATACCCCTGTCAGAAAACAAACGAGTGCGGAAGTGAGAAATGTTTTTTTGATTTTCGGCTTCAGGTCTTCCCTTGCCTCCTGAATAATCGCAAAGGCAATCGCTGGAATCGCAAACATCATGATCGGGAACAAACCGGCCATAAAAAATCCCGCTGTTGGATCACCTGCAAAAAATCGCGGTAAATCCCCTTGAACAATGTTTCCGTCTGCTGTTTCATATGTCCCCAGTTGGAACCAGAACACATTGTTGAGC
>NZ_LITU01000083.1:101792-106779 GCF_001280595.1 Paenibacillus xylanivorans | reverse complement strand
CCCCATAAATGAACAGCCCAAAACCGCCGAGACTGTATTCCCAGGTGGCGATGGCGTTTAATCCATGTTGCAGAATGGGTGCAATCCATAACATAAAGAAGGAGAACAGTGCCGAGCAGAGTCCAACAATGAGCAAAACAAACCTGGAACCACCGAAAAACTGTAAGATTTCTGGCAGTTTAATACTTTTGAAGCGATTATGCGTCACCCCGGCAAGTGCGCCGAGAATAATTCCGATTAAGGAAGCAGGTTGAACGGTGCCATCCCCGAAGTTGCGAGTCACCTGATCATATATCACAATACCAGCCAGAGCGGCGAGTCCCGCTTGTCCGGCCTGGTTGGAGAGTCCCAGCGCTACGCCGACAGCAAACAAATACGGCAAAAAATAAAAAATACCGTGTCCGGCCACGGTAGACACTTCACCAACAACTTTCAATCCCCAGGCGTCCCAGGGCAAACTGCCAACACTCAGCAAAATTGCGGCGGCGGGCAGGACCATTGTAGGCAGCATTACCGCTCGTCCGAGCTGCTGCAAGGATCCGAGCCAATTCATGGCGACCTCTCCTTTCTATCCTAGATGGTAAGCTTTACGCAACGTTTTGTCAAAGCAAAACAGTAACCTGTTGGCAATTTGGTTTTCTCTCTCTCCAGGCATGACAAAAAGGAGCGTACTTCCTTGGTCGCCCAATGACTAAATGGAGCGGTACACCTCTTTAATTTTAATTCATTCGATCCTCTAATCTGAAAAGTATATTTTATTTTTCAATTATACAACATAAAAAATCCCTTCAACTCAACGTTGAAGGGATTTTTTATTGATCGAGATTTAACCGCGTCCAGCACCGCGCAGAACGATGGAATCCTCTACCTTGATACAACGATTCGTCACTGCTGTCATGCCGTTCTCAGCAGCAATCTGTACAGCTTCATCACTGTGGATACCAAGCTGAAGCCACAATACATTCGCTTTGATCGCCGCAGCTTCACGAGCCACATCCGCGCAATATTCATCGCGCCGGAATACGTTCACGATATCTACCGGCTCAGGGATATCCGCGAGGGTCGCATATACCGTCTCACCGAGAATCTCACCTTGTACCTGTGGATTTACCGGGATGATGCGATACCCTCTGCTTTGCATGGCTTCCGCTACCATATAGGAAGTGCGATCTGATTTGTCCGATAAGCCGACGACTGCGATGTTGCCTGCCTTGCGCAAAAGTTGTCCAATTTCTTCACGAGTAGGATTGTTAAATTCCATGTTCAAGCACCATCCTTTTCTGCTTAACGTGTTATTTTACTCTTTTACCCATTGAACCGAGGCGCCAAGCGCCTGCAAATGATCGAAATATTGCGGATAAGACTTCGCTACATGGTGTGCATCCCGAATACGAAGCGGTTCTTTGGAACGCAGACCGACAACGGTCAGTGCCATAATTACGCGATGATCGTAGTGAGCGTTGATCTCAACGCCGCCTTCAACGCCTTCCGGACGACCATGTACGATAATTTCGGCTTGACGTTCTTCTACGTTGGCTCCTGCCTTCCGCAGTTCGTTCAAATAATCCGTAATTCGGTCACATTCCTTGTAACGTAAGTTCTCTACATTATAGAACCGAGAAGTGCCTTCCGCAAACACAGCCGCCGCTACCATCGCCAAAACCGCGTCCGTAGCGGCATCTCCGTCGAATTCCACGGCTTTCAATGTACCGTTACCTTGAACGTGTACCACATCATTCTCGTGAGTCAACGGTACTTCCATCATGCGCAGAACGTCAACAATGGCACGTTCACCTTGTTTGCTCTGTTCCATCAATCGCAAAATTTTAACATCCGATTGGGTGACAGCCGCGGCCGCGAGAACAGCTGCTGAACCAGGATAGTCTCCTTGAACCGTATATGTTTGTGGTTTATAGGCTTGACCACCAGGTACGCGGAAGGACATGTAATCATCACTGGCATGAATGACGATGCCCGCCTGTTCCAGTACTTCCAGCGTCTGACCAATGACCACTTTGGATTTCAGGTCGTTCAATACTTCAATTGTGCTGTCTTCTGCCAGGAGTGGGGTCACAAACAGTAACGCGCTCAAATACTGGGAGCTGACCGATCCGGATACACGGATATGCCCACCCTTGGCCTGGCCACCTTTGATCGTGATTGGCAAGCGCCCTTGTTCGTGCTGCACTTCAACACCAAGCTGACCAAGTGCATCGATCAGGTCATCATGCGGGCGTTTGCCAAGAGAATCCGGGTACGTATTCACAAACGTAACCTCAGGACAAAGTGCAGTTACTCCCATCAGGAAACGGAGTACTGCCCCCGCATTGCCTACATTCAATTCACGCACATCACGTGGATGGCTGCCGAAGCCCTGGATGACGATTTTGCTGTCATCTTCTTCAAGCACCGCTCCAAGATCACGAATACATCTGCGCATAGCGTCACTATCTTCACTATGAGCGGGGTAATGGATTGTACTCGTTCCTTCTGCCAGCGCAGCAGCTAGTAAGTAGCGTGTAGTGTAGTTTTTGGAAGACAAAGCTCCAATTTCCCCGTTCAGGGATGGGGTCGGTTTAACGATAACGTCCATGGATGAAATTCTCCTTCATTGATATAATGTGCTTCGTTAGATGAATCTGTAACGTATTTGATTCAGGATACATGTGGTGATGCTGTACTGCCAAATTGACATTCCATACATCGCTTGGGTATCATTATAGGCGTTAAGTCCATACAGAAAAGAGGACCTGAATATGACACAAATTGCTGAAATTGAACCTTCTGAGCTGCGTCGCCGTTTGCAGGCGGGAGAGAAGCTGCAGATGATAGACGTCCGTGAGGACGATGAAGTCGCACAAGGCATGATCGAGGGAGCGAAACATATCCCGCTTGGACAGATTCCGGACAGACTGTCCGAAATTCAAAAGTCCGGTGAGATTGTTCTGATCTGCCGCAGTGGTTACCGTAGCGAGCGGGCCTGCGAGTATTTGCAACAGCTCGGATATGATGGCTGCACCAATATGGTTGGCGGCATGCTGCAATGGCAGCAGGAAGACTAAAAAACATCAGGATCGGGGTAAAAGCGTTAGGGTAGCTGCAATCGGCAGTTCATCATAACCACTGTACATCCTGATCCTTTCAGTCAGTCAAACGGGCCAATCGGCCCGTTTTTCACATCTATCCGCCAGAATTACACGGCTCCATTCACCACTTTAACTCCTTCGGTTATCTTCTTCCACATCCGAAATGTATCCCTCTCCATGCATCAACCCTTCACTCATGTGCACAGTCCATCCATACACTTACTGAAGAGAAAATGAAATGATTACAAGCTTAGACGCGGTAATGCGCTAAAATTAAACGAGTCACTTCAGAAGCGGATAACTCGGTTGTATCCACCGTGTAATGCGCAAACCGGTATGCATCCTTCCGTTCCTGCATAATGGTCTGAATGCGTTCCTTCGCATTGCCTGCCAAAAGCGGACGGTTCTCACAACCGCTGACGCGTTCTACTATCACTGCCGGATCAGCAGTCAGGGCAACCACCCAGCCGTTCTTCGACATGACATCACAGTTGTCGGAACGCAGAACTACACCGCCTCCGGTTGCAATTACCTGCGACTTCTTCTCCAGCACCGAGCACAGCATGCGGCTCTCGGCATCTCGGAAATACGTCTCTCCCTTGCCTGTGAACAACTCAGGAATCGTACAGCCTTCCTCTTTCTCCACCGCAGCGTCCACATCAATCAGTCGGTAACCCAGCTCTCGGGCGAGCATGTCAGCGACGGTTGATTTGCCAGTTCCCATCATGCCGATGAGAATAATATTATTAGACTTGCTCAAGGTGTACACTCCTTTAATTCAAGCAATTCGTGAGCACTTTTGTCCTATCATAACACAGCCCTGCGGACTGGGGAAGGCCATCCTAATCCCGACTTTCCTCCCAGCAGTCGCAAGCACTTTCAAGGCATCTCAAAGCATGTCCGTTTACTCCACAGAGTTCTAACGAACTCAGATGAGCTTATTTTCGAAATATAGGCAATGTGGTTTTCTAACGAAACTCAGCAAGCTTATTACACAAAAACACCATCAAACAGCCTACCTTCGCTACAAAAAAAATCAAAATAAAACCTCCTGAGTTCGTTAAAACATAGAAATGTCTCATATTCTCGAAATAGAGCGTCGTATGTTCGTTAGGGAAGATCAGCCCCATCTGCTCTCAAACATACACTACCATACACACACCGCGGTAAAAAAAGAGAGGCTCGGAGATCGGCATTAACCGGATCTCCAAGCCTCTCTTGAGCCTTTCAACAGGCCAAGGCTCCTCATTCAGGACGCATTAGCCACATCTCGCCGACTCCCGTATATCTGCTATTCCATCCAGTTGTGGTGGAAGCTGCCTTCTTTGTCCAGACGTTTGAACGTATGAGCACCGAAGTAGTCACGTTGTGCTTGCAACAGATTCGCAGGCAAACGCTCTGTGCGGTAGCTATCGTAGTAGGACAATGCACTGGAGAATCCAGGAACCGGAACCCCTTGAGTTACCGCAGCAGCCACAACTTCACGCCATGCACCTTGGTAGGATTCAACAATGTTTTGGAAGTATGGATCCAGAAGCAGGTTTTTCAGCGCTGCATCTTTGTCATACGCTTCTTTAATGTTTTGCAGGAACTGCGAACGGATGATACAACCACCACGGAAGATCATCGCGATGTTGCCGTATTTCAGATCCCAGCCGTACTCGTCGGAAGCTGCACGCATTTGGGCAAAGCCTTGCGCGTAGGATACTATTTTACTTGCAAACAGCGCTTTGCGCACATTCTCGATGAACGCTTTTTTGTCACCGGAGAATGCTTCAGTTGCAGGTCCGTTCAGGATTTTGCTAGCCGCCACACGCTCGTCTTTCATCGCAGACAGGAAACGGGAGAATACGGATTCCGTAATCATAGACAAGGGTACGCCGAGATCCAGCGCGCTTTGG
>NZ_LITU01000083.1:26662-101782 GCF_001280595.1 Paenibacillus xylanivorans | reverse complement strand
ATTTGGAGAAGATGTCTGCCGTGATTTCGATCAGGTAGCTGTCCAGCTCACCCTGATTCCATTCTGTAAAGATGGCATGAAGCTCCTCAACGGAAACATTCAACACGGATTTGAGCAGGTGGTAAGCTTCACCGATCAACTGCATATCCCCGTATTCGATACCGTTGTGCACCATTTTCACATAGTGTCCGGCACCGTCTGGTCCAATATATGTACAACAAGGATCGTCACCGACTTTGGCCGAAATGGCTGTCAGGATCGGTTCAACCAGTTTATACGCACTCTCTTGTCCACCTGGCATGATTGCCGGGCCTTTCAACGCGCCTTCTTCCCCACCGGATACGCCTGTACCGATGAAGCGAATGCCTTTGTCTTCCAGATCTTTGCTGCGACGTTGGGTGTCAGGGAAGTATGCGTTACCGCCATCAATAATGATGTCGCCCTCATCCAAATGAGGAAGCAGTTGTTCAATGGTTGCGTCGGTTGCATAACCGGCTTGTACCATGATCAGGATTTTGCGCGGGGATTCCAGGGATGCCACAAACTCTTCAATGGAGAATGTGCCTGTCAGGTTTTTACCTTCGGCTTCTTTCAGAAGATCGTTGGTTTTCTCCGGGGAACGGTTAAATACCGATACCGAGAAACCTCTGCTTTCAATGTTAAGGGCCAAATTTTTGCCCATTACTGCAAGTCCAATGACACCGATCTGTTGTTTCGCCATCTGGTCCTCCATCCTTTGCTCCAATTAATTTTATTGAAATGAATTCTCAACAATACCCTCATTTTAACGGTTTTACGCATAGAAGTGAACCCCGGACCATGGTCGCACAGCGAGAAAACACCCCAATTGCCTGAGGTGTTCATCGTATTTTCATAAATACAGCGTTATATTTCAACCTTCCAGCATCAACATATGCCCTGACAACTGCTTTAAGACTTTACGACAGGCATTTGCTTTTTCGATATTATCCATCTGAATGGCGGCATGCAGACGCTCGAGTTCATCGTCCACTTCCATGCGCAGCAGCATGAGTCGCTCCTCGCCTTCGCTCGAGAGGAACATTTCTTCCATTTCTTCCGCCGTTGGCGCAGGTTCCTTTTGAAAAATAACACGCTGTTTGAACCCGGATACTTCAACGAGACGAATGACTTCACCAAACAAAATGTTCTCCACGGTCATCTGCTGATCCTTAAACCGTTTCACAACCGCATGCCCGCGTGTATCCCCGATCAGCTTCTCCAACCATTCCGCAAGCTTTGCATCCTTGATAATATAATCCCCCGTCATCTTGTAATTCCCACTGCGCGTCTGTTGAAAACGGAGCTTTACCAGCTTGCGTCCGGTGCGGACTGATAGAATAAAAAAGGATTCGTCCTCGCTCCAATATAGTGAATACCCCTCACGAATAAGGTCTTTGATCAAATTTTGGATATGCCGACGGTTGAACCGCAGCTCCAGATTGCAATATTCAACTTCATAACTCTTATTCACGGCACTCCCTCCATCTGTACCGGATATGCTCCGGCCCTCTTCTTCAATCGCTTCTACTCAATCGGCTTACCCTATTTTATACTTCATTTTATGTAAGGGTACTTGGTTATTTGACTATTTTTCACCGATTGATCCGGAGGATCGCAGCTTTCCGCAGATGCACAGGGGCAAGCCCCCGTTTTTCATGATATAATGGACGCGAAATGGAGGTATCCAGATGACTTTCTCAGGTTTTAACAGCAACGATTTTGATGTATTTCAGGTTCCGGGGCTGGAACCGCGTATGGAGATGCTGATTGAACGCGTTCGTCCGAAGCTGGAAGAGCTCGGTACTGAACTTACGCCTTACCTGACAGATTTATGCGGGGAAGAGATGTTTGTGCATGTCGCCAAACACGCACGGCGTACTGTTAATCCTCCGAAGGATACGTGGGTCGCCTGGGCATCTTCCAAACGTGGATACAAAGCACTGCCTCACTTTGAAGTGGGCATGTTCGATACACATCTTTTTGTCATTTTCGCCATCATCTACGAAAGTCCGAACAAGGCTGCATTCGCCGAAGGGCTCGAACGTCAGTTGGATGAAGTGCGCAGCAAGCTGCCAGGGGAGTACTATTGGTCCATGGATCATATGGCGCCTCACGGTACACTGCAAAAGGACATGCAGGATGAGGATTATGACAAAATCATCACCAAGCTGAAGACGATGAAAAAAGCCGAGGTTATGTGCGGACTGCGAATTGATCGGAATGATCCGCTTGCTGCGGATGGGGACAAGTTCATGGAAACGGTTCGTTCAACGTTCAAAACGCTGCTGCCGCTCTACAAGATGTCTTTGTCTTAGACAGACATGGAGTACGGTGAACGATTAGTTGCTAAAACGGATCACTACGCCGGGCAGAATAACCTTCCCGTCGTTAGTTGAATAGATGCACCATGCTACACAAAAAGGGAGCTCCACAACCTGTATGGTTGCTGGAACTCCCTTTCTTATTAGATCATCCTCATCAGACTTCAATCGCATCATTTAGCAGGAGCTGTACGATACGGTTTACGGGATAACACATAGTGCACAACGGCAAGTCCAGCCATAACAACAGCACTTCCGATAAATGGAGCCGGATGACTAATGTGATCCCATAGCAATCCGGATACAATCGGTCCTACAACCATGCCTGACCCCTGAAGGGTAAGGAAGAACCCCCAAATCGCTCCACGTTCTCCCTGAGGAATCAATGTGGCTACAAACGCATTCCAAGCCGGAAGAATCATCGCATAGCTGACTCCAACCAGCATAACGACGCCGAACACCACAGGAATAGTCGTAATGGAAGAAAAAGCAAACAGACTTGCTGCTGCCATCAAAAAACCGATGTTCAGGAACGGTGCCGTTCCAAACCGGTCTACCATTTTCCCTACAGGCAGCAGTGCAATGACCGTAATGCCACCCCCTGCTATCAGTAACAGACTGTACAGGTTGGGCGAGATGTGCAGGTCTGTGCGTGTGTATAGCGTGATCACCGGGCTGAGCAGACCAATAACAAAGGACTGCATGAACAGTGCAGGATATACGAGCGGATTCACATTAAGGGTACTACGTACCCGTTGCAGTGTACCCTGGACACTCTTTTTGAGTCGGATGAGAGGTGTAAGCAAATTCGGTTTAGCCGGATATTTCATATCTGTCGGCTTAGTCTCACCCTCCGCATGCACTCCCTCCACAACGACACGTCCGGGCAGAATCAGGGCGACCAGAATGACCAGGATGGCAACACCCATCAACACCAGGAAAATGGTGCGATAATCGTGATGCGTCCGCTCCAGCAGCCAGTTCATGCCGACCGGACCAAGCCCGGTTCCCCCTAGAGCTGCCATCTCCAGCGCGCCCATGGCTGTACCGTTCTTGTTCTGTGGTCCCGACATCGCCGTCACACCTGTCATGGCACAAGGCCAAAGGGGGGACGTACCAATTCCAAGAATGAGACAAGCCATAGCAAGTCCAAATGCACTTTTGAAAAATATAATCATGATTACCGCGACTAATGTACAAATTAGGGCCGTCACCATTGTCGCGCGGAACCCGATTCGTTCTGCTGCCCAGCCAGAGGGAGCCCGGAACAGATTATCACCCAAATATTGAAGGGCAAAGGCCACACCAATCACGCCAGCGGACAGACCCAGGATATTGTCCATATACACGGGCAAAATAGCGACCAGCAGAGCACCCTTGATAATTTCAACTAGAAAAAGTGTTAGCCACATGGCGATAAAAAAAGGTGATCGCAGGATTTTGGCTGGTTTTGTATTGGTTTGCATTCTTTTTCCCCTTTCGATGCTTGCTTGCCCATCTCCTATCCTTACTGTAACCCTCGGGGATGTGTCCAAATCTCAGCAATTCGAAAAATTGTCAAGCAATACTGCTTGCATTCGGTTCTTAATTTGCTATACTCATCTTTGTTTACCATTTTATATAGGAAAGGTTGTGACAGCACTGATGGATCACCGCCGTACGCCGCTGTTTACCGCTTTAAAAAATCACGCGGCACTCAATCCGGTGCAATTTCATATTCCGGGACATAAAAAAGGATTGGGAACGGATACCGAATTTCGTGAATTTATCGGCGATAATGCCCTCTCCATAGATTTGATTAACATCGCACCGCTAGATGATTTGCATCAGCCAACCGGTGTCATTGAGGAAGCGCAGATTCTGGCAGCCGATGCCTTCGGAGCCGATTATACCTATTTTAGTGTACAAGGCACAAGCAGTGCCATCATGACCATGATTCTGTCGGTATGTGAACCGGGTGACAAGATTATTGTGCCCCGTAATGTGCATAAATCGGTCATGTCTGCCATTATTTTCTCAGGAGCGAAACCCGTGTTCGTCTCTCCTGCGCAGGATGCCAATCTGGGGATCGATCACGGTGTCACTACGGGCGCGATCCGACGTGCTCTTGAGCGTCATCCCGATGCCAAGGCATTGCTCGTCATTAACCCAACGTACTTCGGTGTATGTACCGATCTGAAAGAAATTGTTGAACTGGCGCATAGCTATCAGGTCCCAGTACTTGTGGATGAAGCGCATGGCGTACTCATTCATTTCCATGAAGATCTGCCGCTCTCTGCCATGGCCGCCGGGGCCGATATGGCTGCAACGAGTGTACACAAGCTGGGTGGTTCGATGACACAGAGTTCTGTACTCAATCTGAACACGAAGAATGGATTTGTGAATCCGCAACGTGTTCAAACCATTTTGAGTATGTTGACTTCAACGTCGACTTCTTACATCCTGCTGGCTTCGCTCGACACGTCGAGACGTAATCTGGCTCTGAATGGTCACCAGATGGCACAGAAAGCCATTGATCTGGCTGAGTTTGCAAGACGCTCCATTAATGATATGGACGGACTATATTGCTTCGGCAGAGAGCTGCTGGGCACAGAGGCTACCTTTAATTATGACCCAACCAAAGTAACCATTCATGTTCGCCACCTTGGAATTACTGGATACGAAACAGAGAACTGGCTACGTGAGCATTACAAAATCGAGGTGGAGCTCAGTGATATGTATAATATTCTGTGCCTCATCACGCCTGGAGATACGGATGATTCCATAGAAATCTTGCTGAACGCCCTGCAAGATCTATCCCGTACGTATTATCAGGTGAATCCAGCCCATGAGCTGGTAGTCAAGGTACCTGATGTACCACAGTTGATGCTGACTCCACGTGATGCGTTCTACGGTGATACCGAAGTCATTCCTTTCAAGGAATCCGCGGGCCGGATTATTTCGGAATTCATCTATGTCTATCCACCGGGAATTCCCATTCTGCTGCCAGGTGAGGTTATCACTCAGGAAAACATCGATTACATCATTGATCATGTTGAAGTGGGACTTCCTGTAAAAGGACCCGAGGACCGCAGCGTAACCAACGTGAAAGTCATTGTGGAAGCAGATGCCATTTTCTAAAACAGCCATTTCTACATGGGGTTAATCGATCTCTACGGACCAAGCGGGATGCTTGGTCCTTTTTATTTTTTTCTCCAAGAAGATTGAACTGCCATGGGCTTATGATCGCTGTATTGTTTGCATTTTTCCACCTATTCCACTGTCCCTATCGCAAGAAAAAGCAGCATTTAAGCCTAATAAAAAGCAAACAAAAGGCCCCCTGTGATCAAGGAGCCTTCTTGCTTTATTCCAAAAGGATGACTATTCTTGGCTTGCAACGAGTTCGTTGTACGCCGCTTCAACACGGGTCCACTCTTCTTCGTCTTCAATATTGTAGAGCACCATTTCCTCGTCTTCTTCTTCCATACGCAGAATGATGCCGTCAGCTTCAGGATTGTTACGTTCCAGCAGGAGCGCATAAACATGCTTCTCCACGTCAAACGTCTCCACCAAAACCATCTCCACGTCATTTCCGTTCTCGTCTGTCAGTGTCAGAAGAACTTCTTCATGCTCGTGGTCGTGGTCGTGATCGTGGTCGTGACCGCAGGCATCGCCGTGTTCATGTGTGTGATCGCTCATTGAAATACCTCGCTTTATAAATAGATATTGTGTAACCTTGCATATCGTAACATGTTCATAGGGCCAGGTCAATTTAACCGACAAGGTTATTTTTGCTTCATTCGTTCAGCGCGGTAATGATTTTCTCAGCTGCCAGCACATAATTACTGTTTGCATTTTCTTTAATATAAAAACCGACTTGGTACTTGCCAGCCCGGCTGAAGTCATACGTAAAATCGTACGTTCGGAACCAGAAGTTATCCTTCTGTGTCTTAAGTTCCTGGGACTGTATATCCTTAACCTCGCCACTTGGATTGGTAATCGTCACCTTCACGGCAGCTATATCCGTTGTTAAACTGTCGACTTGTGAGAACACATTAAATTTCAGCTTACCCACGTTTACGTTGCCAAACACGGTATCTCCCTTGAAGAGAAAAATATGTACATTCGGTTTGATAACCGTTACTCTCTTGTTTGTGCTATCCCATCTGGCGATTCCGCCCGCTTCCCTTACAGGCACATAGGTTGTTCCATCAATTAGATAACCACCGTCAGCTGCTTCCTTGCCGTTTATGAGAACCCGAATCTTCTCGTTCACTGAATCTGCAAACAATAAAGACCCGCCGAGCAAGGAGAATACCGTGACACACAGCAAAATTCTTTTCCATTTCATTCCGTCAATATTCCCTCCCCTGCTGCTAGCTGTTGTACATTTATACTGCAGATTCATCCACAAAGTTGCGCTGTTTTTCATCATTTTTCATTTTTTATCCAGAATATTTTCCACCCCTTGGAACGATCAAAAAGAGGCGTTGCCTGTTAAAGGACGCCCCTATAGTATAGTTGTTGACAATACGTAATTATACGAACTACTTGTAGGTCGATTTTATTATGCTGCTGACTACGAAGTATGACGAGTCAATATACAAGGTACGCCCTTGCCTACAGCTCCATCGGTTCGCATCCGTGCTGCATAATCCATTCCTCGTGTACAGGGGGTCTTGCAACGCTCACATACATCCGAAGTGACCAACTTCATGGATACACGAAGTTTGTCACTCTTTAACACGGGAGCCTTTTTTGCCTTTGCTTTTGCCATCCCGGATTCCCCATTTCCCCAATTACTTGCTGATGTAATGCATCATATGGGGATTCGCCCGGTTGTGTGTCAAAAGGAATAAACTTCGTGCATGATATCGTTAAATGAAGCCACCGTTTGCACGCAGCGTCTGTCCTGTAACCCACTGAGACTCTGCACTGACGAGGAAAGAGATCACATTTGCGATGTCTTCCGGCTCACCCAGACGACCAAAGGCATTCATTTTACGCATCCCTTCAAGCTGTTGCTCCGTCTTGCCAACAGAAAACAATTCGGTATTCACCGGGCCTGGTGCAACGGCATTGATGGTGATTTGTCTTGAACCAAATTCTTTGGCAAGCTGACGGGTGATCTGTTCTACTGCTCCTTTGGTTCCTGCATACACGCTGTACCCCGGAAACATCTGTCCCGTTACAGAGGTGGAGAAGTTAACAATTCGTCCTTGGTCCTCCATATATTTCAGCGCTTGCTGGCAGGCAAAGAACGTACCTTTCACATTGATTGCAAACTGCTGATCGAATTCTTCCTCTGTTACATCCGCTAAAGGCGTCGTCTTCATAATACCTGCATTGTTGATCAGAATATCGACTTTACCGAGCTCACTCATCGTTTGGGAAAATAAACGCTCCACATCATCCTTCCGGGCAAAGTCAGCCTGAACGGTAATGGCACGTACTCCTTTTTGGCGAGCAATGTCCGCCACTTGTTCTGCTTTGTCGGGACTGCTCGCATAGTTGATGACGACATCCGCTCCCAATTCAGCGAGCTGCTCCGCAATGGCACGTCCTATGCCCCGGGATGAGCCTGTAACAATGGCCACTTTACCTGTTAGCTTTTTCATTTGCGATTACTCCCTCTCTTGGTCCAAATGTAATAATCCTTTTTCTAACAACAACCATACCTGTGCAAATTCCGCATCAATGGTAGGGCTTAGCCACTCATAGGCGTGTGCCGGATGGTGAAAACGAGCTGTAGCTTGAAGAATCGCCGTTGCAACTACATCTGGATTGCTGAATTTGAACTGGTTGTCCTGCTGGATGATCTCCCTCAAATGACGTATAAGATGCTGCACATGTTTATCGATGATCTCTGCCGATTCCTGTGTCACCCGTGCGTACATCTCAAACAACTCTGCATCGGATTCGGCATAATGACGTTTAAGACGAATTAATGCTTCTATATATACTTTAAGATGACGTATTCCCTCTCCGCTATAACTCTGATCCTTAGTTATTGCTGTCAAAGGCGCGATAACCTCATCTTCGAGCCATTGTGCAGTCACACCTTCAAGTAATTCTTTCTTGCTTTTATAGTGCCTGTAAATGGTTCCGTGACTGACCCCGAGCAATTTAGCGACATCCGTAACAGATGTCTTGGCAACACCGAAACGTCTGAGCGTTTCCTGCGATGCTGCGATGATTTGTTCTTTGGTTAAAAATTCAGAAGTTTTATCCTTTTCCATATGAATAAGATGGTTATACCATCCTCAAGTCACCTCCGTTGAAAATAGATTAACACAGCCCATGACAAATGACAAATATTTATTTTTGTCATTTGTCATGGGCTTGATGATTTATATGTAAGAGCGTAAAGAAAAAAGAGCCCATTTAATATGGCCCTTATCCAAAGTTTTTACGTTTCTCTTTTTCTAAAAAACAAATTTAAACAATACGAAAATCACCGCAAGTATCCCACCGAGAATCAGCCAGTTACTGATTTCCCACCAAATGCTTTTCCCTCCGGCTAAAAGCTGTTGTTCATTTTCTTCATGGCGCTGTTTGTGTGTATGTGATTCGGAGGCATGGGGCGGCTTGCTGAAGTCCATCATATACATTCCCCTTTCCAGCAGCTTTAATCTTATCGTTCCATTATAACCCATAAATGAGCAGAAATTTATTAATTCTCAAAAAAGAGGCTATTTCCATACAACAGGAGAGGAAGCGTGTCATTGATCCATTGTTCCATAGGAACGTTCCGCCCCTGCAGGTTCCATTGATAAGCCGCGCCATACATCCCCCAGCTTAAAAGGACTGCTGCTGTCTCTTTACGAGAGTTTTGCTCCGGGTTGGAGGTTTTCTGACGGTTCAGCAGTTGCAAAATAATAATCTGGATTTTTTCTCTAATCTGAAGTTCCAGTACGGGTCCCAGTGACCTGTAACTTCGTTCGCAGCGAGTACTGACTTCAGCATGAAATTCACACAGAGCTGTTAATATTTTTCTCAAGACTTCTTCATTAAATGTATCATCCTGATCCATTCGATCATTCAATTTCTCCATGAATGAATAAGTAACGGTCGAATCCAGAATGGCAAATTTATCGGTGAAATGCGCATAAAATGTGGCTCGATTCACCGTAGCTTTTTCGGTAATATCCCCCACGGTCAGAGAATCAAAGTCCTGATGCTGCAATAGGGATAGGAACGCATCCTGCAGTAGCTGACGTGTCCGTATGACACGAGGATCCTGGTTGTTTTTGATCGTCATTCGAATGTCTCCTCGCTTTATTGCAAAATGTTCGCAACAAAAATATAGGAACTGTTGTCTACGCAACGATTCTGCACTTTTGCTGATTGTAAGCCTGATTGGATTAGTATAGCACACTTAACAACAATCGTTGTTTACATTACTCTAGTTGTCTAGTCTATTTACAATCAGAGAATGAAAAGGAGAAACATGATATGAAAACCATCGTCATTGTTGGCGCAGGCCCCGGACTCGGGATGGCTATAGGACAGAAATTTGGACAAAACGGATTTCAGGTAGCTCTGGTATCACGAAACCAAGACAAACTCGATAACCTGGCAGCCCAGTTAAAATCAGAAGGTATTGAAGCATCCGGCTTCGCAGCCGATTTATATAACCCGGAACACTTGACACAAGCTTTTGACCAAATCAAAGAGAAGTATGGTTTTATTGATGTGCTGGAATTCAGTCCTACCGTTGGACAGTTTCCTCCGACACCTGCCATGAATGTTACTGCGGATAATGCACTGGATCAGTTCCAGGGTCTGGTACTTGGTGCAATTCATAGTGTGCAACAGGTATTACCGGCTATGCTGGAACGTCAGACTGGAGCGATTCTGTTCACTACCGGACTTTCTGCTATATATCCAATTCCGATGATGGGTAACGTGGGAATCGCTTCGGGCGGATTACGAAACTATGCCAACAATCTGCATACGGACCTCGCTCCGAAAGGCATTTATGTGGGTCACCTCTCCCTGGGTGTATTCATCAAGCCGGATACACCAACAGATCCTAAATACATTGCTGACGCTTGGTATGAGATGTACGTGGAGAAAAATAAAGCTGAGGAAACGTTCCCGGTTGGTGTTACTCCAGAGACGATTGTCTGGTAACGGTAACAGATCGTAGAGCCTACATTTGTTTATTTGAAGAAAATTATATTTTTCACGGAGATTTTCAAAAAATAGTTTTGCGTTAATATATATAAAACCACCCTTTCACCTAAAAAGTGAGGACTGGGTGGTTTTGGTATTCACATGATGATTAACACAAGTTATACGCATGGATATGAGGCTTAACAAGTATTTCTTCAAGCTCTCTTATTTAGCAGACAATTCTTCTTCCGTGACCCATTTATGATTCTTCACCGGATCTCCACCTGTAGTTGGAGTATAGTCAACCATATATACAGTGGTTTGCTCAGCCGAGTCAATCGTTGCCTTAGCCCCTTTCATTCCTGGCATGTGGTCAGCGTTAAGCACAACCTCAGCTCCTGCTGCATACGGTTGATCCGTATAGTCCTGAATTTCCTCTTGGATGACCCATTTATGATTTTTCACTGGATCTCCCCCGGTGGTTGGTGTGTACGAGACAGCATACGCCGTCGTCTCATAAGCCCCCACAATCGTCGCTTCTGCACCCTTCATTCCTTGCATATGGTCCGCGCTCATTACGGCTTGGCTTCCTACTGGATATGTAGGATTGTTCTTTACTTGAATTCCTTCCGGTAATTCTCCCGAATCAGAGTGGTGCATCTCTCCTGTGCTCGCTGCATGACTGTCACTACTGCTATTATCCTGCTCAGCATTCTTGCCACACCCACTTAACATCAGACTGCCCGTGATCACCGTAGTCAGCAATATCATTGCATACTTTTTCATAAGTTGCACTCCTTTGGGTTTTTAATTCTACCTTTATAATATACCCCATATGGGTATATCTCAATCTAAATTGAGTTCTATATTTATTTCCCTAGTGCCCAGAGACATTGCCGATGGAGTAACAGAATACGAAAAGCCCCCGATTTCTCGGAGGCTTAGAATGAACAACAAAACTCATTCAGTTAGTTTAAGCATTACTTCACACTTTCAAATATGACCAACGCAGTAATTACGCCAGTTCCACGGAAACATTAACATTTCCTTTGATGCCTTTGGAGTACGGGCAGTAGTCATGAGCAAGTTTGACAAACTTCTGTGCAGTCTCCTCATCCAGACCCTCAATTTTAACTTCAAGTTCCACTTCCAACTTCACACCATTATCCGTAGGATCCGTCACAAGCATAACCGTTGCAGATACCGTGCTTCTCTCAATTTCGACTTTGTGTTTCTTCAACTGAAACTCCAGCGCTGAATTAAAGCAAGCACTGTAGCCTGCTGCAAACAATTGCTCTGGATTCGTAGCTGTCGTTACTTTGCCTCCCAGTTCAGGTGGAGCTGCGACATCGAGCATAAATACATTATCCGGCGATTGCACAACCCCTTGACGTCCACCTGTATTGATTACTGTAGTTTCATATAATGTTTTCATGAGTATTGGCTCCTCTGTATGTTTAGATTTTATTTTGTAAAGATGATATTTACTCTTTAATTACCAACAATTAAATTGTACGCAATTTAATTGTGTTTGTAAATCATTATTATAAAATTTAAAAAAACAACCATCCCCTCTTGTAATACAAGGAAATGGTTGCTCCGTCATTCATAAATTTATTACTTATTCAATTTTGAGTTCACGTAATTTATATACTACCCCTTACATCTTCTTCTCGAAACCCTCCATCGGTGCAAGTGAATTCTGGTAGTCGTTATCGACCTGACCATCGGTGGTGAAGTGCATGACCTCCCGGAACGAACCCTCCAGATAAGTTTGCATCGCCAATGGAATGCGCAATTCATCCATATCCAACGGGGATATTTGGTAACGAATACTGCCAAGGTCTCCTGCTTCCACCTTCTGTACCCATTTAGGCTCGCGGATCAATTCCCGTCCGAGTGCAGCCAAGGTCGCCCCGGCGTTGATGACTTCTTCCGCATCTTCCGGCCGTTCAATTGATCCAATGCCGATCAGAGGCTTCTTGTTGTCCAAAACCCGGACGAATTTGGTTAAGATTGGCTCCTTGTCACCAGGTTGATTTAAAGATGTTCGCTTGTAGCTTCCCATCGACAGATGAATGTAATCAACCCGAGTGTCTGTCAGGGCCTGGGCAAAAGCCAAGGAGTCCTCGAGCCGGATGCCCGGCATATGAATTTCTTCCGGTGAAATCCGGTAACCGAGGATAAAGGGTTTATCCGCATGGGCATCGATAACCGATGCTACCTCCTGAATGACCGCCAGCGGGAATCGCATGCGATTTTCAAAGCTGCCACCCCACTGATCGGACCGTTGATTGGAATTGACGGAGAAAAATTGCTGCAACAGATATGTGTTCGCCCCATGAAGCTCTACCCCGTCAAAACCGGCCTGAATCGCCCGTAAGGTTGCTCTGCCGAAGTCCTTGATAATGCTTTCGATTTCCTCGGAAGTCAATTCGCGCGGTGTTTCAGAGCCTGTTGGATGTACGGCAGCGATTGCGCTCGCACTCGTGGGTTGAACACCTCTTAGTGTTTTGGAGTTCGTTTTGCGCCCTGCATGAAAGATTTGCACAATCGCTTTTGTTCCGTCTTTCTGAATGGCCTTCGCAATTTTGGAAAGTCCTTTAATGGTAGAATCACTTGCGATGGAAAGCTCACCTTCGAAGCCCTTTCCCCCTTCGGTTACGTACGCAACACCCGTAATGATCATACCAGGGCCACCAGCCCGTTCAGCATAATAATCGACTTCATCATTGGTGATTGAACCGTCGAAGAAACTGGACATCGTTGTCATCGGCGCCATGACCACTCTATTTTTCAACGTAAAACCATTCGCAAATGTATAAGGCTGCAAGAAATTACGGTTACTATTTTCCATATCTATTCTCTCCTTCTATTGGGCTTGTTCGCCCTTGTCTCTATTTCATGAGTTATTGTATAGTAGGGTGAAATAAGAGTATAGTATGCACTTAAAAGGTAGATACTATCTAAAAGGAGAGTGAAATATGGAAACTGCTGAGGAAGTAAACGTTAAACCATTTTCACATGCCATGTCGTTGATCGGTGGAAAATGGAAAATGCATATCTTGTTTTGGTTGTGGAAAAAAGAGACATTGCGGTATGGAGAATTGAAAAGAGCCTTGGAAGGCATTACGCATAAAATGCTAAGCTCTCAACTGAAGGAATTAGAGGCAGATCAATTAATTATCCGTACAGAGTATCCGCAATTACCGCCAAAAGTAGAATACTCTTTGTCTCGTGAAGGATTAACGCTGATGCCTGTGCTGGAGATTCTCTGCGATTGGGGAAAACAGAATCTTGCTGATTTGCAGAAGAGCCAGTGAAAGAACTGCAGCGAAGGGTGTATTCCTTTTAATTTTACGTCCCCCAATTGTCCCCCAAGTCTTCCATAATGCCTTGTTCTAAAACCAGACAAAAGAAAAAAGCCCTTGCTACGCAAGGACTTTTTGTTATGATCTGTAGTGGGCTCGAACCACTGACCCCTACCCTGTCAAGATAGTGCTCTCCCAGCTGAGCTAACAGATCATGATATCTAATTGTTTTCCAATCAAGTAACAGTATCATACCAAGTAACCGTGTTCATTGTCAATCGTTTTATTGGTAATATTTTATTCGAATTGGTGCACAATAAAGGAATGATTACCATTTCGATGACGAGGTGACTTCCATATGAGAAACATGAGAGAACGCAAACTACGTTTATATATAACAGCCAAAAACTTAATCTGTCTACTTGTGCTTGTTATACTAATTAGCGCTGCTGTCGGTTGCAGTTTGGAACGAGATGAACATACGGTAAAATTCCAACAGTTAAAACAGCCCAATGAGGTTAATGATGACCTGCCCGTATGGCTAGATGTGTATTCCAAGTCTGTTGTGCATGACGTTTACTCCCCACAAGGTAATGTTGAAGTGTTACCCTGAGGAACATGACGTCGCATTTCACTCGTCTTCGTCCCACTTTTTGGAGTACGCCTTCTTGGTCACATAATACAACAAAGCAATCATTCCGACCGACATCAAAAGGGTGATTACCATCACTCCTGCCATGCCCATGGTTGGCACCTCCTCTCCCAGTATGTTCCAGACTCAACTATACAGGAAAAGCATTTTTTTGTATAATTCAGACTGATAGCGTAGAGCAGAAAGAAGGAATGGAATTGGCAGCTGAGATTAGTTATGTAACCACTGAAGAACAACTCCAGGAAGCACTGGGGATTCGCAATCATGTTTTTGTGATCGAACAGCAGGTGCCTGCTGACATTGAGATTGATCAATATGATATCATTAGTCCTGACGTACATCACGTATTGTTGAGTACAGATGGTCAGGCAGTAGCTACCGGGCGTCTGATCTATTACACCAAGGATACTGCCAAAATGCAGCGTATCGCTGTGCTCCAATCTCATCGTGCATTCGGCTATGGACGTGTGCTTCTGTTAGCCATGGAAGAAAGAGCGCGCGAATTGGGATTGGCCTACTCCATTTTGGATGCCCAATGCCAGGCGCAGAAGTTCTACGAGAAGCTCGGATATGAAGTGATCTCGGAAGAACCTTTTTATGATGCAGACATTCTGCATGTTCGTATGCAAAAGAGCCTGTAAATAACCCCGGCGTGCTATATGAAGCCATGTTGTGCATACTTTTTTTGTTCCGGGACAAGCTAAAGAGGAAACCAGATTCCTATTTGGTCAGATAAGGAGAGTGTGACATCATGGATCAAACGACACGCGAAAACTTCACAGCAGTACAAAAAAATGGTGACGGCGATCTGACGGCGTTCCAAACTTCATCCGGACGTGTGCTGGATTACCAACAGGCACTGGCGGAAGTCAAAGCAGGATCAATTGCAGGTGTGAACGTCTTTAAAGGTAAAGATGGGGAAATGTACATTCGCGGTGACGCAGACGGCGACCCGACCAATAACCTCGATCAACTTCCAATCTTCTAAAATAGATGCTTGCTGCTTAACAAGGCGCCAATCCGGCTTTCCGGGTTGGCGTTTTTTACATTTTAATATTCGGTAAAATATTTTACGGCATCGCCAGCAGGCTGGCTTTTGCGAATGGGCTGTGGATCCTGCTCCCATGCTTGCAGAATTAGTATGCCTTCCAACGTAGACTTGTTCTCCCACATAATATGCTGCCTGCGCTCAAGCTCCAGCAATGACTCATGAATGAACGCCTTGCTTCTTCCCGTCTTATTCTCCAGCTCATCCATTCGTGGCACTCGGCGACGCTGCCCCGCATAATTAACAATAATACGCAAAATTTTGCGTTCAAAATCATTCAGCATATTTCTTCCTTCCCTTCCTTATGGAGTACGGGACGCCATGCCAGAATACCTTGTTCCAGAAATGTTCGGGGTGCCCCTTCTTTTCCTGCGGATGCTCTAATCATCCCTCCTCGTACACTGTTGATTCGAATCTGCCGCTGTGTAATATGCCCTGCACGATCCATGTAGACGAGCTCCACCATCTGACCAATATATTTCCCTAGCATAATCATCCCTCCAATAAGAACATGTGTTTGTTTTATTATTATATGCGAACATAAGTTCTTTATTCAACAACTAAAAAAAGGATTTTTTTGAAATTAAAAAACCAGACTAGCTCCCTCTCAAAGGGAAGTCTGGTTCTTATCCTGCTTGCTATGCAGTTCCTGTTCAGTTCAACGTCGATCCGATTCAGTGAATTGTACTTTTTTCAGCTGCTGGGTAGACGGATTAAAATCAACATTCACATATACAGCAAATTGTTTGCCGTCTTTGTTACGTACCCATAACTTGAACTGTTCACGGGATTGGTCTGCTGTTAGTGAAGTGCGGCCGATGTGCTTGTAATCCAAAATGTCCACGTTGTACTTGGTTTGCGTTTCCTTCACTGCAATGATTCCCCACTTCGCATAATCAGGAATCGCTGTTGCTGAACTTGTTGTTAGTCCGCTTAAACTTAGTACCACCGTCATTAGGGCAACGATGAGCATTCTCATATCATTCACTCCTTGGGCAACGTTTACGTTAGCCTGCCCTGTAGAAGTTTATTTTACACCAGTAGATGAATGATAAACGTAATCGGTTGCTGGAGCGATTGAACTGTACGTATCGCCATCTTATATCGTTCGATTGGAGAATTGAAGCTTATCCCCCAGTCACCCTCCAATAACAGATTTCGCGGGGATGGATCTTCCGGCTTTTCCAAACCGTACTTTTCTGCTAGCGCATCTCGTGTTTGTTGATCCAACTCACTCGGAACATCTGCATATGCTGACGTGACATCACTACATCCCAAAACGACGAGCAGGAGGGAAACCCATCCCACCATAATCCAACGTTTGCGCACTCTCGGTTTCTCCTTCATTTAAATCAGATCTTAGCAACCATACTTTCCTTCATTCGTCCTGATTGTACATAAATAACACGGGATTGGAAATAACAAATGTAGACTCATTGCATACGCCTTAAGCCTCAATTGCATAATTATGGGTTTAGCGTGTTCGATAAACGTGTAATAGGACATGACAGCATCACTTCACTATTCTGAACAATCATTTCGAGGAGGTTACATCCGAATGTTCAAACGTATGGATGAAATTGCAATTGAAATCCCCAATGTCGAGAGACCGGACCCGAATGCAGCGGCAGCGATACAAGAATTACTGGGTGGTAAATTCGGAGAGATGTCAACGTTGAACAACTACCTCTATCAATCGTTTAATTTTCGCTCCAAGGAAAAATTAAAACCCTTCTACGATCTGGTGATGAGTATCACCGCCGAAGAATTGGGTCATGTGGAGCTTGTGTCTCATGGCATTAACAAATGCCTCAGAGGTTCCACCGATTACAAAGAGCCTGACAATACACCGCTTGGTTCCGTGAAGGATGTGCGTCTGTCCTATCATTTCCTGGCTGGAGCACAGGGAGCTATGCCTTTCGACTCCATGGGCAACCCCTGGACAGGAGCGAACGTCTTTAATAGCGGGAATCTGGTCGAAGATCTGCTGCACAACTTTTTCCTCGAATGCGGAGCACGTACTCACAAGATGAAAGTTTACGAAATGACTGATCACCCTGCAGCCCGGGCTGTTGTCGGTTACTTGCTGGTACGCGGCGGTGTTCATGTGGTTGCTTATGCCAAAGCGCTTGAGATTGCAACTGGAGTGAATGTAACCAAATTAGTGCCGATTCCATCCCTTAGCAACAAATCCTTTAACGAGGCGTGGAAATACGAAGAAAAAGGGCTACACACAAAGCTATATACCTATAGTGATAAAGACTTTACTGCGATCAGTCAGATCTGGAAAGGGACACACCCCGAAGATGGACAACCACTGGAAGTCATTCAAGGTGTACCTGAAGGGTACCCGATTCCGGAAGCTCCTGCGGTCGAGGAAGAATTCGCACCAGGCATTTCGCAGGAAGACTTCCAGGAAATTGCACGTCGTCTGAAGATGGCGGGAAATATTGCGGATTAAACTTTTACATTGCATAAATAACCCAGCAAGATCCCAAGTCGAATCCATTAATTGGTTGCCTTGGGATCTTCTATTTTAGTTCATATTTTCTCGACATTAATCCCCTCACTCTTCAGTGGCCCAATGTCTAAAACAAATCAGTATTTCCTCTAAATTCCCCGCTCCACCTGCACCATGAAATACTCCATCTCTTACTTTACAGTAATACCAATCCTGTTCATCTCTCTCGATTTCTTTTAAATCAAGGCACTTATGTTCTAACTTAGTTTCAACTAAGTTAATTTCAACATACCAACCCGGATTATCAACCGTTTCGATTTTCACACCATAACTATGCTCCCAATCTCCGTTACAGTTTTGTTTATACCAATCCTGAAGCCATTTTAGCGTCTCCAATGTAACTACCTCTTTTTATTGAAATATTTGTTTTGTTAAGAAAGCATCCTGTCCAAAATAATTATGGAATTTTATGTATCCTTAACATGATCACCATCACAATTTTAATTGATAGGATTTTATTTTATCCATAAGCTCTATTATAATTTCATCCAACTCTTCAAGCACCTCACATGGCGTAGGAAACTTCAGTATCCTTTCGAAATCAGTCTGCAACAAAACTAAATACGTTATAGGCAGTCTACTGATCAAGCCAACCAGCATAAAATATTCCCATGTTGAATCTTTTGTTTCAAAAACATTATGGATATGCGGTATAAGTTCTTCACCGAATCTTAATAGTAAGTCCTCGACTGGTTTAGAAATGGGCCAATTTCCATCTTGTAACCACTCCATTAGTTCGGGAATGATCTCCTTTAATTCTGCATCACTAAATTCACTTAACTTACGTACGGCCTTAACATCATACTTGTCTCGTGGAAGCCATTCCCTAATATCCATACATATTTCCTCTCTTCTACTTCTATCTCCAGAATCCCTTCATGCTTACTCCAGCTCCCCCACTGGCTCTACATCATCTACGTCACGTCAATCTCATTCTCCGTATCCGTCGTTGACATCGCATCTCGTATCCGAATGGTCCATATTTTTGAATTCTCATCGAAATTGACATCTTCGATCACGGGAATACGAACTTTCTTTCCATCTGATGAATACAATCCACCCCGAATCGCGTCTGTCTCACTCATCTGAGCACCTTCTGGAGTGGCAGGACAAGATACATCAATCTTTTCCGCTCTGGCTTGTCCAGGGTATGGCTCGTTTTCCGGGCCTCCATCCGTCCAGACTTCAACATAGGAGCCGATCTGCGGATCAGGCGCATTGGAGAACCATTTTGCTGGATAATACCGATCTGCTCCCCCATTGGCACTAAAATCTTCATATACAGGATCAACAACAAGAATGGAATCTTCTTTGCGGTCAACCACATAACCTGTGAAGCCTTCTTCTCTATGTGCAACCGCTTGAACATACGTCTCACATTCGTCTTGCCCAGTACACCCTGTAAGACATGTTATCAAGACCGAGAACGATATGAGCACTATACGAAGATTGAACATGTGTAATTCCACTCTATTCACTTCCTCTTTCTAACTCTAACATTTAATATATGGTAATTTTTTGTAAGTAGATGTCATTTAACACAACCGCACTGGCTACATATATCACTCTGATCTATCCCTCTTGTACCAGTACCTTCCCCATATAATCAATGCCACACATAACAAAAGTGCACAAAATCCCCAGGTAAAAAACAAAGCCAGTCCCAACCCGATGTTGGCCCCAATATAGCCCTCGCGTAACTCAGTATATAACGCAAAACCCAAAGGCACGCTGCCTACAACAAAAAATCCGATCAACCATCCACCCCAACGTTTGAAAATAGATTCCCCTCCAACTTTGGAATTCTTCTGCATGCCTTGAGCCAGGATTATCAGTAATAAAATCAATATCAGCCAGGTAATGAAAATGTACAACATTATTGTTGTCTCCTCCCTTTATGCAGGAATCATAATGGTCAACACAGCACGCAAATTTGGTACCCTTTAATGAATATTACCCAATTGGTGCGCTGCTATCTTCCTGTGTCAGGAAATTAGAACCATCCAGTGTGACCTCTAAAGGAAGATCGGGTAATTTAATCAACTTAAACCTAACTAAACCAAATCAGAACAAAGTGACACTAAAATTTAACATATAGCTGGATTAAAATGCAAAATAACCCCTCCGGTTCTTACTCATATAGAGTAATAAACGAAGGCGTTATTTTTTCATTATTGATTAGCTAGTATAAACACACCATGTTAGGTTCAGGCACCAAACTGTGCATAATGCAGGCGGCTGTATACTCCACCCGCTGCAAGCAATTCCTCGTGACGCCCCTGCTCCGTAATTCCCTGCTCGGCAACGACAATAATGCGATCCGCATTTTTGATGGTAGCCAATCTGTGGGCAATGACCAGGGTGGTCCGTCCTTCAGACAATTCAGCCAGCGATTGCTGGATTGCAGCTTCGGTCTCGGTGTCGAGTGCAGATGTCGCTTCGTCCAGAATGAGAATCGGTGGATTCTTCAGGAACATACGCGCAATCGACAAACGTTGTTTCTGTCCGCCGGACAGCTTCACACCGCGTTCACCAATCAACGTGTCCAATCCTTCCGGCATGGAATTAATGAGTGTTTCCATCTGCGCACGGCGAGCCGCCATCCAGATGTCCTCTTCTGTTGCATCCAGCTTGCCATATGCAATATTCTCACGAATGGTTCCATCGAACAGGAACACATCCTGCTGAACAATTCCGATCTGGCTGCGCAATGAATCCAGCGTCATGTCCTGAATCTCCTGACCATCGATCGTGATGCGACCTTCCAGCACATCATAGAAACGAGGCAGCAGACTGCACAACGTTGTTTTCCCTGCACCCGATGGTCCAACCAGAGCCACCGTTTCACCAGCCTGGATATTCAGGTCGATTCCTTTGAGAACAGGCTCCTGATCCGAATAACTAAACGTCACTTGCTCATAACGGATATCTCCACGCAAGTGGGATACCTTAACGGCACCCGGACGATCTTCAACATCCGGTTCCATATCGAGCAATTCCGTATAACGTTTGAAACCCGCAATTCCTTTGGGATACGTCTCAATCACGGAGTTGATCTTCTGGATTGGTGTCAGGAACACATTGGATAACATAATAAATGCGATAAATTGACCATAGCTCATACTGCCTTGAATGACAAACCATGTTCCACATACGAGTACAAAAAGGGAGACCAACTTCATCAGCATATAACTGACGGAAGAGTTCCAGGCCATGATTTTGTACGCGATCAGCTTCGTTTGACGGAAACGACTGTTGTTTACAGCGAATTGAGCTTTTTCATGTTCTTCATTGGCAAAAGCCTGAACAACGCGAATACCACTTACATTGTTTTCTACACGTGCATTGAAGTCCGCAATATCCCCGAACATTCGGCTAAATGCCTTAGACATCTTGCTGCCAAAATACAGCGATAGATAAATAATGAGCGGCACGATGATAAATGTTAACACGGCCAGATTTCCGTTAATGCTCATCATGATGCTGAATGCACCGATCAAGGTCATCACCGCAATAAAGGCATCCTCCGGACCATGGTGGGCAATCTCCCCAATATCCATCAAATCATTGGTCATTCGGGAGACCAGGTGCCCGGTTTTCGTATTGTCAAAAAAACGGAACGATAGCTTCTGTACATGATTGAAGAGCGCCTTACGCATATCGGTCTCGATGTTAATCCCAAGCTTGTGTCCCCAATATGTAACAATAAAGTTGAGGAACGAGCTTAACAGATAGATCGCGAGCAGTGCAAGACATGCCCATAATATCCAGTCCCAGCGTCCCCCTGGCAAAAGGTCATCCACGACTCTATTAACTGCCAGCGGGAAGGCCAGTTCCAGCAGAGCTACGAAAATCGCGCAGCTAAAGTCCAGAATGAACAGCTTTTTGTACGGCCTGTAATAGGCAAAGAAACGGCGAAGCATGGACTAAAGCCCTCCTTTTAACAATCATAAAACATGATTGCTTTCTATTTCGTTTTGCTCAAGAGATACAGGAAGTACGGGGCACCAATGATAGCGACCAGAATACCTGCCGGAATTTCTGAAGGCTGTAAAATGACACGTCCGAGCGTATCTGCAACAAGCACAAGCAATGAACCGACCAGTGCGGATGCAGGCAAAAGGAACTGATGTTTCGGCCCCACAAGACGACGTGCCAGATGTGGGCCGATCAGACCCACAAAACCAATTCCGCCACTGACGGATACGCATGATCCGGCCAGTCCCACGGCAGCAGCTAACAGAATCAGCCTTTCACGCTCAACCGGAGCGCCGAGACCGCTCGCTGTTTGATCACCAAGGTTCAGTACGTTGAGCACACGAGCCTTATACAGAACAAGCGGCACAAGAATAATGAGAAACGGCAGCAGCGCCGTTACGAATTTCCAATTCGAACCCCAGATGCTTCCTGCCATCCAGGTCGCCACAAATTGATACTTCTCCGGGCTAAGCCGAAGGGTAAGCACGATCATAGCCGAGCTGATTCCTGCCGCTACACCAATCCCTGTAAGCAGCATGGGAGTAGGCATGAGACCTTCTCCCTTTTTGTAAGAGAGCACATAAATCAGAAAGGCAGAAAATGTTGCCCCGATCAGGGCCAGTATAGGCAGTAAAAATACGGGAGCCGCCGTCGTTGTCGGGAAAAAGGAAACAAACAACATGACAACCAATCCGGCTCCAGCGTTGATGCCGAGAATACCTGGATCAGCCAGAGGATTTCGGGATACCCCTTGCAAAATACAGCCGGACAGCGCAAGTCCCGCACCGACCATTACCGAAATGACGATACGTGGCAAACGGAACTCAAACAGGATTAGTTCCTGCTTAGCCGTCCCACCCCCAAACAGGGTACGCATGACCTCAAGTGGAGAAAGCCGAGTGAATCCTGTATTCATACTGATAATAAAAGCCGTAATAATCAATGCACCAAGCACAATCATGACAATGGTGCTTTTTGTTCTCTTTTTGCGTTCTGCTCCAAGCAGAGTTGAGGATTCCATCGTTACAGAGCCCTCCTTTCTTTACGCGCCAGATAGAGGAAGAAAGGTACCCCAATCAGGGCAACCAGTGCGCCAATTGGCGTCTCGTATGGCGGGTTAATCATACGTGCAGCCAGATCCGCGAATACGAGCAGAAGACTGCCCATCACTGCGGAACATGGAATAATCCAGCGATAATCGACCCCAACCAATTTACGAGTCAGATGGGGAATGATGAGTCCTACAAAACCAACCGCACCAACCACGGATACGGCTGTACCTGCAAGGATCAGTACAACAATCAGACCAACCAGCTTGATCAGGCCAGTACGTTGACCCAATCCAACGGCGATGTCTTCTCCCAAGCTAAGGAGCGTAATGGAACGAGAGATAATAATCCCTGCAATAAGCGCAGCCAAAACCCATGGGAACATGACTTCTAACTGGGACCACTTCGTCCCGGCTACACCGCCAGCTGTCCAGAATGCGAGGTCTTGTCCAATTTTGAAATATAGTGCAATCCCTTCACTCAGCGCTGACAACATGGCAGACACTGCCGCTCCCGCAAGAACGAGCCGGAGAGGTGTAAGTCCGGACTTGGACGCTGCACCAAAACCATAGACCAACAATACCCCAAGTCCTGCCCCGACGAAGGAGTACAGAATGATATACATATATGGCATGCCCGGGAAAAAGGCAAAGCAGACAGCAAGCGCAAATCCTGCGCCAGCATTCAGTCCGAGCAACCCGGAATCTGCCAGCGGGTTACGGGTCATCCCCTGCATGATGGCACCAGCTACAGCGAAGCAGGCACCGACCATCGCTCCGCCCAGAATACGCGGTAACCGAATCTCCCATATGATTTGGTGCGGAGTCAGATCAGGATTGAAGTGGAAAATCGCCTGCCATACAACGCCCAGCTTGATATCTGCGGCACCAAACGAAATGGACAACGCCATACCCAGCGCGAGCAGCAGAATCCCCCCGGTCAGGATCAATGTGGCAGCCCAGGGACGAGTGTGTATTTTGGCTGTCGGTGATTCCGTAGGTTGACTTGCCGATGAAACTTTCGAACTCATATGTCTCCACCCTTGTTATGAGTGGCGTAGACAGATCCTATGTACATAACAATCACCTCTCTATTAATACAAAACTGATAATGATATTGATTCTCATTCCCATAGATCATTGTATGTCAACTAACTGTCTCTGGCAATGGACAAATGGGACAAGTTTATTGCATAAATGAATTTTCGTACGTAAAAAGGGCTGCACAGAGTATAAAACTCCCATGCAGCACCTTGGTTTTAAATATATGAATTAATGACTATGTACAGCAGTCAATGCTGCCAGTACATCAGGAACATCCGTAATGATTCCCTTCACACCCATGTCGATCAGTTCTTGCATTTTGGCAAGATCATTTATCGTGAACGGATGTGTTGCAATTCCCTGAGCCAGCGCAGCAGCAACTTCTTCACGTGTTACAGCCTGCTTGTAGGGATGCAGAGCGGAGGCTTCCAATCTGGCAGCATAATCATATGGGCGGTACAGCTTTTCCATATATAGAAGTGCTGTTCGAATCTCGGGGGCAAGACGTTTGCATCTCACTAATGAGGCATGATTGAAGCTGGATAGAATCACCTGTTGCTCCATATCCCAATCCCGAATCGCTTGTATGATCTTTTCTTCCATTCCCTTATAACTAATAATACCATTCTTCAATTCCAGGTTAAGTAGGATGTCTTTCCCCCGAACCAGATCGAATAGTTCATCCAGAGATGGAATGCGTTCTCCAGCAAAATCGGCATGGAACCAAGCGCCTGCGTCAAGATTACGCAATTCTTCAAACGATTTATCCTTGACCCAACCTTCTGCTCCGGCAGTGCGGCTTAAGGTCTCATCATGTATTAGCACCAGTCTTCCATCACTGGATAGCTGGACGTCCGTTTCAATGCCTGTCGCTCCAAGCTCCAAGCTGCGTTCAAAAGCAACCATCGTATTCTCGGGACATACGGCAGATGCTCCCCTATGGGCGATATTTTCAATTCTTTTCATTCCAGCGCCTCCTGAGTTCAACATTAACTCTATGATTCTCACTATAAACGCAGTTTGTCATATCTGTATTAACAGAGCGTTTAATTGTATGCTACGTCCGTGTATAGGACAACATCTTGGAGGGCTGGGGATTCACTCATTTTGTGAACTCAATCTGTGAAGCAGACATAATATAGTATCAGTCATAGACAACTGCACTCCGCTGTAAGGAGGTCGCCCATTGAAACCCCTAACGAAGAAGAGATCGGTATCTCCCAAATCTTCCTCCAAAAAAGCTCCCTTACCTAGAATTTCTGCAAAAAGCAGATCCGGCAAACCCGGCTGTAAAACACGAACTCCCCCTGGACCACGCCAACACATGAAAAAGGCCTCCGTTCGAGGGCTGGCTGTTCCTGACAAAACGAGCAATCAATCATCTGTTCTTGATGAACAAAGTCAACTGGATAAGTTGGCTCTTATCTCTGCCATCCTTCTCCTTATTTCCGCCGTCATTGGAGTATACATTGCCTTGAAAACACTCAGTTTGCCTGGTGGTCCGGAGGTAATCATCTAACGCTACGTCCCACTCTCTGTCTCTTGTCCATCGAGGCAGAGTTCTTTTTTTAGACAGAAAAAAACCGTTCCCCTGAAACGCCGGCAGCACCGGCGTCTCTTTGGAAAGGCCATTTCTTCATCGGGCGTCGCCCCAGTGACTAAGTCACCGTCCCGGAATGGCTGATCGATTTACAGAACGAATGTACGAGAGATGATAACGAGCAGGATGAATAACACCAGAATTGCGCCTGTTGATGTCCATGCTCCACCGCCAAAGCCTCCGTAACCGTATCCTGTGCCTTTGATTTCGCTCATGAGTGACACTCCCCTCTTTTTAAGAAAGTACACTATAGACTATGTTTGGGGAGGGAGCTTGCTTGGGCACATCGGAAAGTTTTCCGCTGGAGCGGGTAGTTATTTATCGTGAAGCTGTGACCACTTCTGGGTTAACTGTGCCGGAATATAGGAAGACATCCGGTTCAACAGTTCAGCTGGCTCAGATTCCAGACTCCATAGACTGAGATGTGAGGTATTGGAAAATCCTTCATGAACGCTGTGCTCAACCATTTTCATCAGTGGCTCATAATATCCATTTACATTTAACAAACCAACGGGTTTACGATGAATGCCGATTTGTGCCCAGCAAAGAACTTCGAATAATTCTTCAAATGTTCCCATACCACCAGGGAGCGCCACAAATCCGTCGGACAGCTCAGCCATCGTCGCCTTGCGCTCATGCATTGTTCCCACTTCAATCAGCTGTGTAAGGCCTCCATGTACGACCTCTCCCCGGAACAGGCCAGTTGGCATGACGCCAATCACTTCTCCACCCTGTTCCAGAGCTGCATCAGCGACCGCACCCATTAATCCCATACAAGAACCGCCATAGACGAGTGAATACCCGCTATCCGCGATCTGTTTACCCAATTTAATAGCCTGCTGTGTGTAATCGGGGTGATTTCCCGGGTTGGAGCCTGCAAAAACACATATACGTTTCAATGGGTTTCACTCCTTCTCGTTAACTATTTCATTAGTGTATAACATGAATGTAAATACTATGTTACACCACTCATCATACATAAAAGAATAAAAAAATACCCGACCGTTTGCAGCCGGCCGGGCTCCCATAATTAGTACACATCATTTAGAAGGGGTTGTTACTGTTTACTATAAAGGCTGAATATTAAATCCATATGATCTTTGCATGAAATGAATATTAAATATCAGTGGAATTATCGTATCCCACGCCGTGAGCGCACCACAAACATATGCTTGTCCTTGCGAAGAATCCGGCCGTCTGCAAGCTCAACCTGATCATCATCATCACGTATAATCGTTGTGGATAATGCTACAATTTTGGCCCGACGCCAAATCATAACCTGTGATTTGAAATAGATGGCATTTTCAAATTGTACGGCCTTTTTCATCACATATCCAACCTTATGCACCTCGGAACGCGCTTTTTTCAAGGGAAGGCTCTCTTCAGGCAGAGGCCGGATCATTGCGATATTGTCGAACGATACCTTGATCCGCTTGGGTCCGATTCGTACACAATCCGCTTCTTCATCCCACTCGACCAGCGTTCCTTTCAGTGGCTCTCGTATGCCGGTTGCACGATATACGGCTACTTTCCGTCCTACCCAATGTCGCAATGCCTTCGCCCCCCGTTTGTCTAGTTTTCCGGTATCGTCCAATCAATCGGTTCAATACCTTTGGAGGTCAAAAATTCATTGGCTTTGGAAAAAGGACGACTGCCCAGGAAGCCACGATGTGCTGCAAGCGGACTTGGATGCGTAGACTCCAACACCAGGTGTTTATCCCGGTTAATGAATGCCCCTTTCTTCTGGGCATGACTGCCCCAAAGCATAAATACCATCGGTTCTGAACGTTCATTCAATGCCCGGATGACAGCGTCTGTAAACGTCTGCCAACCCAGTCCCTGATGGGAGTTCGGCTGCCCTTCCCGTACCGTCAGAACGGCATTAAGCAACAGCACACCCTGCTCTGCCCAATGAACCAGCGATCCGTGCTTAGGGATCGGCAGTCCCAGATCCGCGTGGAGCTCCTTATATATATTTTTCAAAGAAGGAGGAATACGTACCCCCGGTCTGACCGAAAAACTTAACCCTTGAGCCTGACCCGCTCCGTGATAAGGGTCCTGACCGATAATAACGGCCTTAACCTTATGATACGGGGTCAGTTTTAGAGCCGAGAACAAATCTTCCTTGGGTGGAAAGATGGTCTGTGTTTTATACTCGGCGGCGAGTGCATAACGAATGTTGTTGAAATACTCGGCTTCAGTCTCTTCCTGAAGCACAGTGTCCCAATCATTTCCAAACATATGTAAAGGCTCCTTTCCTTCATAAATACATATCCGTGCAGTCCACATCACGAACTGCCACCTGCGAGAGCCGTGTCCTACGACTCATAGACTATCCACCATTTTAACATAACCGGGGACGGCAGACCAGAAGTGTACATCAGGGGATAGGGTTGCCTGTATAACTATCATTGCTCCAGTCTAACCATGGAATGGCTATCGCTGTGAATTTATTCAAACTTCATTAGTGCATCTACACGCTTCGAATCTATACTTCAGAGTTCAAGTAACCCTGAACCTTTTCTACAGATACTAAGATCAGACTTGAACGGGTTCGCCCTCATTTTTATGGACCAATACGGTGCTTATTCTTCTGAGCCCCTCTTCAATAACTGAACGCGGGCAAGCCAAGTTTAGACGGATACACCCACCTCCATTAGCTACAAACATATGACCATCTTCGAGTAATACCCCCGCTTGTTCAGCGAAAAATAAAGGCAGGTTTACATTTTGGGGGACGTATGCCGCAATATCAATCCATGCCAGATACGTAGCTTCCGGAATATGAAAGACCGCCTGTGGCAGATAACGTTTCACATATTGATCCACAAAGGCAAAATTGTCGTCGAGATACGTTTTCAACTGTTTCAGCCATTCGTCGCCATGTTCATAAGCAGCTTGAGTCGCAGCAATGCTAAGCGGATTCTTGAATCCATAATGCCGGGTTTGCCAGATCGTTCGGAGACCTTCATTTGCAATAATCACGTTGGAAAACATCAGACCCGCCATGTTGAATGTTTTGCTTGGCGACATACAGGTAACGATTCGATCCGTATCCGGGAACAGCTTGGAAAGAGGTGTATGCTTCCTTCCTGTACGCAGCAAATCACAGTGGATTTCATCCGAGATCACCCACACATTATGATTGAGACAAATCTCGCCCACACGTTGTAACTCTTCTGTTGTCCATACCCGTCCGGACGGATTATGCGGATTGCAGAAAATACACAACGTGACTTGTTCATCGCTGGCTTTGGCTTCAAAATCTGCAAAGTCTATCGAATAATGTCCCTGCTCGTTGATCAAATCTGAGCAAACCAGTTCTAGATGATTGTGCTCCGCAGCCGATTTGAAAAAACCATAGGAGGGCGTCACAATAAGCACCTTCTCATTCGGTTTGCAAATATATTCAACTAATTCATATAGAGCAGGAATGATCCCATGCGATGTTTCCAGATGCTCCTTGGGAAAAGACCAGTCATAGTATCTGTTCATCCAGTTGGAGACAGCTTCGTAGTATGCAGGATCGAACACCTGGGAGTACCCCATAATTTTTCGGTCCAGGCGCTCCTTGACTGCTTCCCGTATTTCGGGAGGTGTGGCGAACTCCATATCTGCAATCCACATGCGAATAAATTCTTCATCCTTGAAGGGAAATTTCATATCTTCTGTTGCGTTAAAAATATATTGACGGAAACCATCCGTATTCATAGCATTGGTTCCTGTGCGATCGATTATCTCATCAAAATCATACTTCATAGCCTTCTGCGCCTCTTTCTCTCTGTATTCCATCCTTGGATGAGTTTCTGTTAGATGTATTATTTCATGGCACGGAAGCTACATCAAATGCAATACAATCTATTCAAAAGAAACAAATTCATCTTATTGTTTCGTCATAATAGGTTTTTTCATGAAAAAAGTGTTATATTCTTCGTAGAGATTGATTTTACTAATGGGTTTCACCTTTTCTCATATTCTTAAGAAACTTAGCAGAAGGAGATCCGGATATGAACACCATCAACAAAGAAGTGGGCAAGAAAATCCGTAATTTTCGCAAATGGAAAGGATTGACGGTCCAGCAGCTGGCGGATCAGATACACAAAAGCAAAGCGACTCTGTCCAAATATGAGAGCGGAGATATTACGCTTGATGTGGTCACATTGCATCAAATTGCTGATTCATTGAACATTCAAGTGGAGCAACTGCTGTATATCGAGCCCAAACAAGCATCTCCCCTCATGAATACAGTACCGTCCAGCTTTTTCAAAAATTCCACCAGATTTTATTCGTATTTTTATGATGGGCGCAACAACAGCCTTATCCGTTGTGTCATTGACATGATGGCACAGTCAGATGCCAATTGTTATCGAACCGTAATGTATATGAATGTGAAGAACTTTGAGAATTATCAGGAATGCGAAAATATGTATTGGGGTCACACCGAGCATTACGACACACTTACCACGCTAATTCTGAAAAATCAGGCCACACCGCTGGAAAAGCTGTACATTAACATTCTGGCTTCTTTTCAGGAATCTGAGAAAAAGTGGGGGTTGATGGCAGGTGTCTCCTTCCGTCCCTTTATGCCCATCGCCTTGAAAATGCTATTCTCCAGAATACCCTTGCCAGAAAATCAGGAGTTATATAATGAGCTAAAAATTTCTAAGGAAGACCTGCGCACGTTAAAGATCTATAATATGCTCGCGGTCACCTAAACCTTCAATATAAGCTTGAGCAGATTTGATTTGAGAAGAACCCCATGTAACAAGAAAAGGGCAGCAATTATAAGCTATTACAGCTCATAAAAGCGCCCTTTAAAATCAGTTGTTTGTGCATCCATGCTAAGCCTTCAGCCTTGTTGCAACCTTCAATTCAAGCATTAGTTCTTGATCAAATCAAGGGTTTCGTCAAATAATTGCTTTTGGTCCTCAATCTTGTTTTCATTACCGATAACACAGCGTTGCTGCTGTTCCAATATGGAGGATACCAGTTCAGCAAAACTAATAATATCACTTTCCGTTGTGCTCAGCACTTCATCCCGTTCTTTCTGAAGATCGGCTTCAGTGACATTAGACAGATAACATTCCAGCGAGAATGATCCTTCGCCATAAGGTGTTCTTGGTGTATCGAGGTCCTGGATGGCACCAATGATATATCTTGTCATTTCCCGTGTATCTGCTTTGAAACCCTTCAAGTATTGCGGCATCTCTTCATAAACTTTGTATGTTTTCTCGAGATTCGGGTCGCGGTACGATGCTACATAGCTGTCCCCATTACGTCTGAAGCCTGACATGCAGCCGTATGCTCCGCCTTTGGCCCTGATATTGTTCCACAAGTAATCCAGGGATAGAATCCCCTGCAAGACACGAAGCGAGCCGGTGTATGCATACCCTTTATCAATAAAATTACCTGTTTGAACGACATATTGGACTTCAGATGGTGATCTGAATCCTTCTTTGTGCTGTACAGGTGTAAATGCTACTTTTTCCTTCGCAACGTCTTGTGTGAACAGCTTTCCTTTCAAATTGGACACCTGTTGCTCCAAGCCCGCATATCCCTGCTCATCCGCAGTGTAACTCACAAGCAAGTTTTCAGGTCTGAAAATAAAGTTAGTCAACGATTGAAGGCTGGTCGACAGCTCTTCTTTTCTTGCCTCAAAGTTCGCCTGAAGATCCTCAAGCCACTGGTAAAAGGCGATGCCGCTAACCGCTTCCCTGAAGTCTGCAACAGCCGAGTGTTTAGAGGTAGATCGGCCAATTCCCGCTGAATGCCCTCCGCTGATCAGATTGCGCTGCAGGTTGCCCTTCAACTGGGCAATAATTTCGTATAAACGCTTCGAATCATCGAATTTGGATGTAAACACAATTTCTTTGATCATGTCAAAAGCAAATCCAAGCTTGTCATATAGCACTTTGGCGTTAAATTCATAGGTAGCCTTGAAATCATGAGGCTCATGCGCGTTGGCATACGTACCAATTCCACTATGAATGCCCCCGGAATGAATATGAATTTCATTCGACAATTCATTAAATGAGAAGTTTTGAGTATCGACGTAACCCAGTACACTTTTCAACAATCCAACATACGGTAGCAAACGCCGTGGGACTTCCTTAATATCAAACAACAGTCTCAGATAACCGATCCCATTGGTATAGATGTTGTGATGCAGAACAGTTGTACCTTCGACCTGATTTACCGTCTGATACAGGGTGGAAGCTTTCGGCTCAATATCCTCTATCGACAACGTCGGAATCACCTGTTGTTGTTCCTTGGTTGAAGGTGCATTCTGGTACTCGGCGAGGGCCTCGGTTCTCTGAATGAGTTGCTGAATCTCTTCCTGACTCAGTCCCGCTTGAACCGATTTCAGATGTGCTTTCAGCGCTTCCTCTTTACGGGCGTTCAACCCTTTATCCGGTGTGACAGCAACAAAAGAAGTATGAGTATTTTGCAGTAAATACGTCTCAATCAACTTCTCGAAATAACCCTCAGTCATCTTCGTTCTCAGCTCGGCGAATACGTCATTTGCTTCCAAATGAGTAAATGGAGCTTCGACATCATACAGCCAGCTTTGCAATGAGGAGAAGCCGTAGATTAATCCTTTGGGCATTCTTCCATAATCCGCTTCCCGGTGATTAAACTCATAGGAATTAATGCCTGCGAGTAGCGCTTTTGGATCAAAGCCTTCCTTCACAACACGTTCAAGCACCTCTTTTACAGTCCCCAGAAAATCTTCTTTGCTCGCCAGATTGCTCTTCTTCAATCCAACGGTGAACACAGGCTGATACAGGCTGTCATCATACGTGCCATACACGTCCTTCGCAATTCCCTTATCCAGCAGGGCCTGCTTCAGAACCGCTCCCGGAGCGTTAAGCAGTGCGTACAGCAAAATTTGAAAAGAGATGTTTAATTCCTTGTCCAGACTTGTTCCAATGACCGCATTATAGGTCAAGAAGCTGTTATCCACTTCCGATTCGGTACTTCCGGCAGAATATGTCTTGACGGCGTCCACTCTTTCTCCGAATGCAGGCTGGAGTTGAATGGCAGAATCAATCTCGATTCGATCATATTCGCTCAGATAGTTCTCATCTAGCCACTGCAACTTCTCTTCCATATCCATATCCCCATACAAATAAATGAAGCTGTTGGAAGGATGATAGTATCTGGAGTGGAAATCCAGCAACCCTTGATAGGTCAGATCGGGAATGGCATCGGGAAATCCGCCTGATTCACAGGAATACGTGGTATCCGGGAAAAGTGAATTCAGAACTTCTCTGCGCACAATCCGTTCCGGTGAAGAAAATGCACCCTTCATCTCGTTATATACAACGCCGTTATAGGTTAACTCATCTTCAGCGGAGGTGAGGTTGTAATTCCAACCCTCCTGCAGAAATATTTTTTCATTATTATAAATATTCGTGTGAAGTACCGCATCCAGATAAATATCCATCAGGTTATGGAAATCATGATCATTCCGGCTCGCAATCGGATAAATCGTTTTATCGGGATATGTCATCGCATTCAAAAATGTATTAAGTGAACCCTTTAGCAATTCAACAAAGGAATCCTTCGCCGGAAATTTCTTGGAACCACAAAGCACGGAATGTTCCAGAATGTGAGCTACACCTGTATTGTCTTCCGGAGGAGTACGGAAACCGATACTGAACACTTTATTATCATCCTGATTAGATAAGAGTACAATTTTGGCTCCGGATTTCTGATGTTCCAGGAGATACGCATCTGACTTCAACTCTTCGATTCTGCGTTCCTGAAGCACCTTATAGGGCTTAAGCTGTTTCAACATGGGTCGAGTCCTCCGTCCATAAAATTGTTTAGTTTGGTATGCAACCTTGAGTTCTTCAAGTTCAAAGATAAAGGTAATTTATGCCTACGGATAGTATACACCATCGATCCTGGTAATTCATAATGGGCAGCCCCACAGGCGTCATCTGATATGTATTATCGTTGTTTAATGTTTATGAACCTGAATGGCACGGCAGAGAATCACAAAATTTTCAACGAAATGACGAACCACATTATAGAAAAGATTATTGAATGACAACGCTGTCTGTACGTCCAGCTGAATATTACTCATGTATCCATTGAGGTTGGTGTAGAGTTCCAATTCAGGGAATGATCTCCGGCCCAACCACCCAGGTTGCCATTTCGGCGTAAATAAGTTGCTTTTCCATAATAAATGTTGCCAAAGAAATCATTGCCCCTGAAATCTTTGACGATGGCCGCATCATTCCCGAAACGACGAACAAAACCAATCAACAGCTAGCGACTATTCCGTTCGGCCGCTTCCAGCATAGCGCGAGCATCTTCAACATTCATGATCTTGTTCTGTGTCGCCACCAATTTCCCTGAACTGAAGACGCTTGGAAATTCGTCTTCTACAAGAAAAAATAATTCCTCACTTCTTGTACAACATGCTGTCAACTATAACTGGATTGCAATTGAGAATAATCAGACGAAAATATCACATATTACAAATAACTTGGCAACATACTATCGTACGGCGTTAAATCATGGAAAAGATCTCAGCACGTTAGGAATAGAACTGGATAACATCAAATCCTACATTGCCCTCCAGCAAATAGCACGCGATGAAAGCTTCGACGTTGTTTACGATGTCTCACCAAGTTTATTGCAATGTATTGTCCCCAACTTCATATTACAACCCATTATTGAAAACGCCATTGAACATGGAATTGATACCCTTCGTGAGGGTAATGGCGTAATTGTTATAAAAAGTGAAGTGCATGAATCGAAGTATAACATTTGTATCAGCGATAACGGTAAGGAATTATATGAAAAATACGGAGGAAGCGAGTTCGCAAAGAGTATGTACGGATATGGTCTGCGTAACGTTAATGAAAGAATACGCTTAAAAACAAACTTTAATTACGGTATTCGATTATATTCAAGTTCTGATGGGACAAAGGCTGTCCTTACATTACCGAATTACTTGCCTTAAGCCTATATAGAAAGAAAATAAATGAAGGTTAAAACAGCTCCTAAGCCGTCTTAACCTTCAGAAATTCAATTCCGTCTAAACTATGTTCAAACAAGTATTACATCTGACATGAAAGCCTATAGTCTCCACTTCCCTGATACATATATACTGAGTTATCTGGAAGAATAATTTCCAGCCCAGCCTCAACTCTGGTTGAAACCAGCATATTGAAATTTTTCTGATCATTTAACTCCCATGCTACATTCACGATTCCCTTTGGAGTTGCTACATCGCCACATGCTTGCTTTAGAGAACCTATTTGCGGAGCTATTTTAATTTTTGTAAAACCAGGAGCAGCAGGCTTTACCCCCAATATACTAGCGCTAAATTCAAAAATAGGTACAGCCCCCCAAGCATGACAGTCACTTCTCTGTTTCACAGGATCCTCAACCCAGGACGTAAGACCAAGTATAGTCAGCCCTCTCCAAATATCCCATAGCTTGAAGGACCTGTCGTAACAACCTGTCTTTTCTAACGCTCTAAATAAGAAAAATGACATAGCGTAGGAAACTTCCGGTAATTGTTTATTGGCCAACATACGTTCCATTAATCCCTTAGCGCTTTCTCCTTCAATCGCACCTGCAAGAACCGCCCATATTTGTGAATGCTGACTATATTCCTCTGCTTGTGGAGCATCACGATACAGCCCCGTGTGATTTGAGTAGCTTGTTCTATTCACAGCTAGAATAAGCTCGGCTGCACGTACCCTGTATTCTTCTCCGGTATCTCTTCTGCCTAAAGCATCTTGCAGTTCTGCAGCCAGCTTCAAGGTCGTAATAAACATTAAATTATAAATTGTATTGCTGCCCTGCTGAGAAGCCGTAGGTACACCGCGCTGATCCATCCACTCTTCAACCCAGTCTACAAATGACCAGTATTGGGAAGGCATCCCCCCTAAAAGCCCATTGGATTCAATTCTTTGAGTAAACCATTCCAGAATACCATCAATTGTTGGCAAATAGGTTCTAACTAAGGATACATCTCCAAAATATTGATAGTGATCGTGCACCATCATAATCCAATATAATGAGAAACCCGGTATTACTTGCGGGAGTATTGACGGGTATCTGCTTTGAAGCAACCCGTTAGGCAGCCTTGAGCTATGAAAATCGTGAATCGCCTTACGGGCCAACCGGTCATCACCATTAAGCTGATAAGTAAACAGGGCTTGTAACCTGGTGTCCATTGTATATTGCAACTGTTCATAATAAGGACAATCCTCGTAGGTTTCATGCATACAACGTTTCAATGTATTAATACTAATGTTCCAAAGCTGCTGCAAACTATCGTCAGAGCTGGAAAAGTTAGATATGATGTCTAATGGATAGCCTGTTTCTCTGTAACTGAAAGAATAAACAGCCAGCTCCTCATCCGCCGTTTCAACCTCTAAGGAGACGAAACGAAAGGTTCTGAATAAGAACGGCTCATATTCCTCATGCTTATCAATAGAGCCATAGCCGCCTACTTCGTAGAGATCATATACTCCGAATAACTCACCGGTTGCATCATCTCTGATCCCTTTTACGGGAAATCCGGTCACAGGATCCTTTTTCGCATAGCATTCTGCATACAGCAGCTTTACCCTAGCGCTCTTTCCCTTTCCCAATTTCAATACAGGGTAACCCGTGGTCATCTCACCGGCATCAAGCTCAATCTTCATGCTTTGGTTAGGGCCTATGGTAAATGGTGTTTGAAACCTGCTGGAGCCTGTCTGCTCGTCAATAACTTGATTGTTCATTTTCATTACACGCTTGAAACCCCGCTCTTGTTCAAAGAGCTGAGGAATATTGCGCAGAGTCAGGTTCCACGGTGATAACTGGCCGTAAAGGGCATCTTCATAATTACTGACCTTAACGGCGCAACTCCATTTTTCATCATCATACGACACAGCATTCCATTCATAGGTGAGCTTCCGGCCATCCACTTTTTCCGTACTCCCCACCAGCCCGGTGCCCATTCCGGAGTCCACATTGGTGATTGCTGTTTCCTGAAGACACAGCCAGCTTCTGTCGGTTTTAAGGTTGACAATCGCATTGCCCTCCCCGTCTGTAACTTCTCCCGCAAGAAAAAAGCCCCCTTTACTCGACCGCCAGACGGATACAGAGCCTTCCTTATCATTGTAGTGAACAACTTTGGCCGCTATCACATTATGACCATTGTGCAAATATGCGGAGCAGTCAATTTCTTCATAATAATGGGTATGATTATCCCCCTTGCTGGGGCCGTGTGATACCGGGAATCCATTAACGTATAGGCGATATCGGCTATCTGCCGAAACCATAATATTTAACTTCAGTTCTTGTATATTTTCCAGTACGAAATTTCTGCGAAAATAAATCAGTTCAACCTGATTCTCTTCCAAAACAACCTGTTTGTCATGAATCCAAATCCACTCTGCTCCCTTAAAATCTGTACTCGGCATCACTTTGCCCCCTTGGCCAAATTTATAACATGTATTTGCGAATAAAATAAGCAGGTGTACAACTCCAGGCATGGCAGTAGCTATTAATCAAAAAACTTCCATACGGTGAAAGTTTTTTGTCAGCCGGATTGTACAATTCCCAGAAGGTATCTGCCCCGTCTTTCACCATCCCCCCCCAATAGGCACGGATCTGGCTGACCGCTTGATCATAGTTACCGGCAAGAATTAAGGCTTCAATAAAATGATGGTACATGTAAGGCGTAGTCATTCCAATACTTGGCGGCTGCTCAAACACCCGGTCCATTAGACTCCTGTTTACTTCCTGCGGCATTACTTCTGCAAGCACCATCCATACTTGGGAAGCCCATGATATCTGCATCGTTTCCCCGCTGACAAAAAGGCATTGTGTATCATCCCAAAGATGTTCAAGTGCAGCCTTGACCGTCAGTTCGATTTTGCTTTCAATATAATGGCGCTCCTTGTCAAGTCCCAGTATGCCGGCAAGCTCTTTGCCGCGCCTCAGACAATAAATCAGTACCGCCTGAGCCGGCGTTTGTTTATTCAGCCCATCCTGCCAATCCGTAAAGCTCCACCAGGTGCTGTCATCGCGCACAATACCGCGTACATCCAGACGGGCAAGGCCGATTTCGAGCTGCTCCATGGCAATCGGCCAGAGCTCCTCCAGCGTGCTGAGGTCTGTAGAGGCTTCGTAATAATCATGTAGACATGCTACAAAGAGTAACGCGTAATCATACAGGTTAATATCATCTACTTGCGGATTCGGTTTCTCATATACACAAGCACCAACGGTGCCGTCCTCTAGACGCATACCACCAAACAGGTATAAACAGCGTTTAACCAAGTCATAGTTCTTGAACGTATAATAATTGGCTTGCGCCTGAAGCCTCAAATCTCCGACCCAGAGGCGCCGGTCTCGCTTTGGACCATCTTCAAATACCGTCTGCATACAGTTTCGGAGCGTTTTCACTGCAATATAATCCATCATTCTGATATCTTCAGGAACGTTCGCTGGCAGAGGTTCAACCCGAGCATCGTCCCCTGAGCTAACCGTAGTACAACTTGCCTGATTAAACATAACCTGATACCTACGAGAAGTATCCAATACTTCCACCTTTAAAAATCGGAAACAATACCGTCTTGGAAGCTTAAGTTCTGCAGGCAGGACATCGACGTACAGCGTCTCCTCCTGAAGCCATGAACTGCTGATATTGCCGTTGTAATTGTCAAAAGATTCAGCAACTTCGCACGGCATTTCCCCAAATGTCATCTTTAGTTTAAGCGGCGCATCCTGAGGACTACCGACGGATTGTATTGAAAGAGTTACATAACCGACTAAGTGATCACCGAAATCCAGCACAAAGCTATCTCTTTTCCCGTATGTTCTGCCACACCAATTGTCTGATTCTATATCGGGTACAACTTTCCAGCCTTGAAGGGCTTGTTCATCCGCTATTATAGAAACACTCCCCATAGGCTTAACCTCCCGAGTGTATAATTCCGGGATAAGTTGCTCGGCAACTTCCACCATCTTTGTGTTTTTTATCAATTTTTGGTCTCCCATCGGTTTTGACTTGTTAAACTTCTAAAATCATCATAAAATAAAAATCAATACAGTATATCTTGGTGATCACGACATTTAGAGAGGGTATCCAGACAAAAAAAGGTGATTATATGGTAAAGAGAACAGTTCGATTATTTAGCGGAACAAACTACTTCAATGACATTACTTCCATTTTTATCAATCGGAGTATAGAATCCTATGAAGTAATTGAGCATTATCACGATTTTTTGGAGCTGACGTATGTGTGTGAGGGCATCGGCACACATCATATTAATAATGAGGTCATACGTGTAACAAAAGGAGATTTTTTTCTAATACCAGTCGGTGCTTCACATGTATTCCGGCCGGGATCGATTTCGAAAGAAAAGCAGCTTGTAGTATATAACTGCATCATGCCTCTAGAGTTTGCCCTTCAAATGCTGCAAGCTGTACCAGGTGGGAAGGAGTTATGGCACCTCTTAGCCCCCTCAGAAATTTGGCATTTAAGAGATCTAAATGGTGAAGTACACAGTTTGTTTGAACGTCTTTATCGTGAATTCTCGATTAAAAGAATAGGTAGAGATGTTGCCCTACATGCGAGTGTATTGCAATTGCTGACTTATATCGCACGGTTGAAGACAGAAGACGAAACTATTTCCATTCAGAATGGAATGGACTATATACTGGCTATTCTTCATAGTGAGTACGATAAAACCATTACTCTTCAAGAACTGGCTTCCGAACTCGGGGTGGGAGAACGGCAGTTTCAACGATTGTTTTTAAAATATACAGGAATGACGTTCTTAAATTACTTGCAACAAATTAGAATTGATGCAGCTTGCCGACTACTCCGTACAACAAACTATAAGGTAAGCTATGTCGCCTCTTCTGTCGGTTATAACAATATTGCTTTCTTTAATCAGCTTTTCAAGAAAAAAGTAGGACTCGCCCCCCGTGAATATAAGCAACTTAATAAATAGTGCAAAATAAGTTCAAAGAACCTTCAGAATAGAGACACAGGCAATGACTGTAAGTGAAATAGTCTAGTTTCTGGTTGGCTTTATGCTGCTTTGTCCTTTTTCGCCATTCTATTGATCCCACTATGATGGTAGCTCTCGTTTCCCTCTTCCAAATTTCGCATCGTCTTCATTTCTCCATGGTGTAATTATTAATAGTTCTTATTCCTTTTTGAAGTGTTCCGAGTACATTGCCATTCCGTCAATCCGCTTGCTAATTCTTCCATCGATGGAATCCGTCTTGCTAAACATTGACGAGTCATTACGCTCAGCTCAATTTCAGCAATGTTCAGCCAACTGCCATGTTTGGGGGTGTAATGGATTTTAAGCCGTTTAGCTAGATGCAAAGCCGTTTCGGGTTCAAGTGTTGCTGTTAGAGACAAGGGTAAATTTTAGCCTTAATCTTAATGCTGTAGAGGAAGAACCGATAGTTGAAGAAATTGCGAAGAAACACCTGTTGAAGAGTCGGTCGATCAGGGACCATTATTTTCTGCCTTTATGCTTCAATGGCTAGCATTGATGAAGCACAAGGTTGAGTTTATCACCTACGCTTCCTACCACAATGTCATAACTAATCATGTTGTACCTTACTTTGAAAAAGAGGGTCTCTTCCTCAAAGAGTTGCTACCGAGTCATATTCAAGATTACTATCAGTACGAGCTTGACGAAAATGGCGTGACAACCAACGCAATTCTCCAATATCCCGCTAATATTCGCAAAACATTAAAACATACGCTCAAAAATGATTTAATTAACACCAATCCGGCTGATAAAATTGAGCGCCCAAAGAAAAATGATTTTGTAGGCAGTTTTTACAACAAGCAGGAGATTAATATACTGTTTAAAAAAGTAAAAGGCGAATTTGTTGAGCTCGCGGTCATCCTTGCTGCATTTTATGGATTACGAAGAAGTGAAGTGATCGAACTAAAAACAAATCGAGTCCAGCCTTTGAGGAATTACTGCTGCATATTCGTGAGTTGCATGCACTTAATAAGGCCATATGTGGTAACTTTTATTGCACTGATTACGAGGAGTATATCTACCTGGATAAGTTGGGACAACGAGTTAAACCCGGCTATATCACACAGAACTTTACTAGAAATCTTAAAAAAATGGCCTACGTCGGATCCGATTTCAAGACCTGCGTCATAGTTGCGCAAGCCCTTTACTCGCCAATATTGTCGGTATGAAAGAAATTCAAGAATGGTTGAGACACAGCAACTATTCTACAACAGCAGACATTTTTTCTCATTTGAAATACGTTCCAAAGTATCTTCAGCATCAACGATGAGCAATGTCCTAGTCTTTTAAATAAAAAAGATCACATTCCCCTCAATACTACGTGAGAGTATGCAATCTTTTCCTCGTCCTCTCCTCGTGAAAAAGAAGAGAACTGCAAGGAGAGAACTCACTGAAAAGTTGTCTCCCAGCATTTTTAAATACCAATATTTTCCAAAAAAAATTATCAATTCATTGATGCCGAGGACCGGGATCGAACCGGTACGGTAGTCACCTACCGCAGGATTTTAAGTCGTTCCGCTATATTTACGCTTATAAACCCGCATTCCTACGCAGTTTTATCGTTAAATGTGCGTCCAACTACACGAGGACCCACCGTTCATTTATACGTTGTGTTACCGTTTTTGCCCATCCGCTTCTGTGCGGTTAGGTCTCGTTCATTATACGGTAAACTGGGCGTTCTCTGCAACTCAGCACCAACTCCCGGGGTGTATTTTATTGCGTGGATTATTCAGGCACCTGATCCAGCGGCTGACGAAGGGGGCCTTGGGGGGGCCGCCAGCACCGCCTTCCGTTTATACATTCGCATGCAAAAATAACTGCGTATAATAATAGTTACACGCGCATACCGTTACGCAAAACCCGCGCCACTCCTACGTTTCTTATCCGTATGTATAATCGCGCTCTATTCACCGTATATACAATTCCAGTTCTATTCGCTAATAAACCGCATAACCACGCGGATAATCCGACCACCACGTTAATAACCGCTGGCAGTTTATTCAACCGATCATCCGCGCAGTATGCATCGTTTATACACCGCTCAACCCCGAAGTTTTAGCGTGGCTGTCCGCCAGTTGCGTGGTGCAGGTTTTGACGCCTCCTCACCGCTATCCTGTCCGGTAACGTCCGCTATTCTTATGAAGATTCTCCGCCAACTAATTCGTTCAATTCCTCGATTTCCTTACGGATTTCCTCGTCTGTCTTACGATTAATTGCGTTCTCTTCGCGTCTATCTTCTACGATAGTTCGATCGGACAACAACGCGAAACGACGCATATAAAGATCGAGGGCTTTCACGCTCGGCAATCCGTTATTTCCTCCGCGAATAGCTTTCATTAAAGCAACGTTGACCTCCGCTCTCATTCCACTCAGATTGATATCCGTAAGATAATTAACGTAATCAATAAAACGTTCTTGCGCTTTCCATTCGTATAGAGTTGAACGCGCGATGCCGAGCTCATTCGCTACTTCTTGCATACTCTTCTTGCGGCCATCCTCGGACAGCAGTTCGCCCCATTCGTTAGCCACCAGTAACTGCGCGGCCTTCCTTTGCTGTACGGTAAGCTGCGCCTCTAATACGTTACGTTGTCTACTCATAACTATCGTCCTCCTCGTATTTGTTTATCTCCGGCAGCACATCAGCAATCGCGGTATCGACGTCATCTTCCGCTATAACAGTCGCGCCTCTAATCTCGTAGGATAACGCGGAATCCTTCGTCATTAGTCCGATGCTGAAATGCACCTTCCGCATAAGTCCGTTGATGTCCAATTCGTCCGTCTTACCAGTATCAATTGCTTCATTCACGCGCCTAATGATCTGCAGGAACCCGCCAGCTCCAAGCCCATGTAATCCGCACCAAAATCCCTTAGAGTAACGTAGGACTTTCGCAGCTTCCTCGTATTTAGCGAGCTTACTTATGTCAATCCGCGTTATTTGGCCCACCGCCAGCACCCCCGCGTACTTTACAGCGATTACTTTAAGCGGCTGCAGACGATCAACTAGCGCTACCGACAACGGAATATCCACAACTTTCGGACGCGGTTCCGGTTCGGGTTTTCTCCCTTGTTCAATTCGTATCTGACGTAGTCGTTCCGCCAAACGCGTATTATCTGTTCGCAATTCTGCGTTAGTCATTGCCATCGTTTATATCCGTCCCTTCGCTTTGTTCTAATTGCACGATTGCCTCGCCAATAACCGTATCCAGGCCGCGCAGTATATCTAGGCGGCTGTCTGCGTGTACTCCTAATATCTCGCTAATCACTGCGCTTAGCTCTCCGACTGGATGCGCGACATCAACGGTAAATTCCATTAAGGTACGTGACTTCATTCGTATAATACCTCCTTGTATTAAAAAGGCCCGCAATAAGCGGACCCATAACGTTTGATTACGCGGATCTCGAAGTGGTGAACGTTCCTCCCCAATTCTGATTCGCACTGTTACCGTGGTTATGCGTAGGCAACGTAATGTCGTGCGTATGGTTATTGAGCTTGGTCCATATTGCATCAAGCTGCGTCTGTAACCCGGTAACACTGCCGATATTCAGCTTAAGGCCGGTTACTTCACGGCGGAATTCAACGTTACCATCAATCGTCACTGCGCCTTGTAGACGGATAGGATTACCGGTATTGTTTGATCCGATAAACACGTCGCTACTAATAATCGAGAGTCCGCCGCTGTTCTGATACGAATTAATCTCGCCCGCACTCGCACCACCTGAACCATAGAATGAAATCGCAGCAATCCCGTTATCTGAACCGGTATTAATCCGGATACGGTTCACACCTGCCGCGTCGTAACTTCGAAGCCCCTGCGTATCCAACTCCACGCGTCGACCGCTCGCTGCTGTGCGGATGAGTGAACCGGTGATTGTACCGCCAACTGTCGTACTTCCCTCGGTATACATGTTACCGGATGTATCTACTTTAAATTTGCCGTTACCAACGTTGATGGACGAACCCACAATCGCGCCATTATTGAAATCCGAGCTGTTAATCTGCGCGGAGTTGGCGGTCAGCTTATTCATTACGGCATTACCCTGCATATCCGCGAGACACGGTAATCGCTCGCCCTTCCACACCGGATACGCTGTTTTGTCATTTATCCAAACGGAGCTATGCGCTAGGTTGTCGCTATTAAACCGAAATCCGAGTAACATACCGCCAACACTGGCATCGGCGATCTCCGCGTATGACTGTTCGACTGCGCTACTTACCTCGATGCCGGCGTTTACCTTTGCGATAAGGATCGGAAGGATATCGTCAGAGTGCGCGCCGAACGAGAAAAAGTCCAGGTTAGACGGCTGAGTGACGCGAATATCAAAGTTGGTGTCATAAACCATCTGAATATAACGCGGGACTCCCTCCTCAAACTCATGGACGATTACGCCGAGCTCAATTCCATGCTCAAGAACTTGATATAACGGGTCGTTCTCATTAGCCGCCTTGAACGTTAAGTAACATTCTCGCGCCACTCTCTGTATGTCTTCGATACTGCTATCTTCTCTAATCATACCGAATACCGACTCGGCGATCTCAAGCATCCCAGTTGCGAAAACAACACGTTTACCAAAGACCCTCGCCTTCATGTACTCATCTGTAACAAGGTAATTGGTTTCCCCAGCCTGAGCACAAACTCGCCCGTCAGCCCAAACGTAGAAACTGCCCTCTATAAACGCTGATACACACAAACTCATCGCATATTCCTCCTTTAAAATAGAAACGAGGCCCGAAGGCCCCTCGCGTTTAGCTACGTATATGCCCATAAAACGTTAAGTGCTGCTCGATAGAGTCATCTCTGTCAATCTCGACTGTTAGTTCGTTGAAAGGAGCAAGAACCTCATCGAAACTCTGGCCTACGGGCAAAGTAAATTCATTGAAGTACTTGCCGCCTGCTCTTGTACTGAATTTAATGCGAGTATCTCCATTGTTTCTGATAAATAACGAGCTTGCCGTCCTTGGAAACTTGAAGATTAATTTCTCCTCGAAATTGCCCGAGAATCTAAAAGGGCTGTGTGCAAATGGATTACTCATTCCATTTCCCTCCCTTCTGCAACACTTGATCTATAAATCTTGCCATCACGGTACGCAAGCGCTACCTCCTGTTCAGAAACACCGTGTACCTGGCGCGCATTGCCTCTATAATGTAGGGCTGGCTCCGGAAACACTAGATTGCCGCCTCGTTCCAATCGGTTCACGTTCGTTTCCTGGCCTGTGTTGTGCCAGAGGTTGTATGATTCCATACGCAACGTGTGCAGACCTGTGACAGCTTGGAGGTACGCATACTTGGCGTCCTCGATCGCTTTCAACTTCGCTTCGTAGTTATCGTGAAAGTGGCGATAGGCTTCATCGCGAGCAGCTTCGATTGCTTCGTCGGCTAGTGTGATGAGGCGGCCGCTTGCCTTCCCGCTAATAGTCCGCGCACGCTCTTCGGCCGCGGCAATATTCATCGTCAGTTCCGCAACCTTGCGTTGTAGGCCCGTCTCTCGTTGTACGTTCTCCTCAGTCGGATCGGATAGCGTCTTATCTTCGGCTACTACGAGTTGAGCCTGTACGTCTTCGAGCTCCGCTTTGAGTTTTGCCGCGCTTTCGTGATGGAGCCCCGCCGCCTTACTAGACTTCGCATGCTCCTCCTGATAAGTCTTGATCGCTGTTTGTACCTTTTGTGGCATTTTCATTTTGTCATTTCTCCCTTATCGAATGATATTTTGTGAACCAATCGCTGTATCCCACGCCAGTCTGAATTGACCACGCGGTGTCCTTGCCTCTTCTAGTGCCGCCAAGCACTCGTCGAACACGCTGGCCTCTTCCGGATTAAGCTCGTCGCCTTTCTTCATCGCTGCCAGCTCGCACGAGTTGAACCGTTTCATGATGCGCTGCGTTGATCTGCAGAGCGGCGGATACAGCGGAGGGTTAACGCCGAGCAACTCAAAGCCGACGTCGTTCGCAATATTCTCGTCAAGCACAACGGTAACGTCCGCTACGCTCTCCGCTTTGTTCGCCGCTGTTCTTAATGCGCGTTGAATAGCTACGTGGCCGCAGAATGAGTCGTCAAACTTGCGCTCACCTACCGTCAGGAACGTTCCCTGCGCGACAATGCCGGCGTAGTTGGCGAGAACGTACGAATAGGCCGCGCGCTTATTATCAGCGGCAGCCGCAATGTACAGTTGATATCGGATGGTTACGCACTCCCTTCGTTGGCCTGAACGAAGCCAGCCGGATCATTCATCGCGGATCTTCCGATTGGGCCGAGCGCTTTGTCCGCGCCAAGCTCAAGCAGTGAGTTATACGATCTTGTCTGTCTAAGTTGCGCGATTTCTTGGAGTGCTGTGCGAGCCTGCATCTGTTCCGTGGTATCTCTACCGCTTCGCAGGGTTCCGTAAAGTGTATTAACGCCGATCGGGTCGCGCGTATGATTAATCAGTGCGCCGCCAAGTTCTGCATAGTCCTGTGTCAGAAGATCCGCGAGGTACGGATCGTTGACTCCGCGCATAAATTCAAGTAGCTGACCGGCTGACCGTTGGTTTGCGTTAACTTGGAGATTCGCCTTCAACTCTGCATACCTATCATTAAACTCGCGAAGTTGATACTCAGGCGGAGGTGTCGCAGCTTGGCCGAGGACTTCGTGAGCTTGCTTCTCGGCAGTTTCAAGTGCTTCATTGACCATGTCTTGATTGGTTTTGAGTGCTTGCGCGAGCTGGAGCGCGCCCTTTTTCCGAGCTGCGTCCTCTTTCTCAAAGCGACCGCGATAACCGAGCAATCCCGAATCCTCCATACGTTGGATATCTTTGAGCTCCTCTTTAACTAACTCAAAAATGTCTTTGGCTACACTCACCGTAACGTCTCCATGGATCATGTTCGTTGCGTACTGAATATGTGTGTTAATGTCTGTCATTTGTATTCCTCCTTTAAATAGCTGCGACTAAAGACTCGCCGCGCTGTAAAGCATCGTTTGCTAATTCCTTGAGCTCAGGTATGCGATTTTCAATATTCGGCTTCCAACTGATCCGGATACCTACGTTATGACTCTCCGCAAACAATCGGACATGCTGCTCGTATTGACGATATCTCTGAAAGTGCGGCGCGTTCCCTCGTATGACAACGAGCTTCGTGCGGCTGTCTACGTTCCGGATTATGTCCTTGATCATGAGCGGTATCACTTGCCGCATGGTGACGGTCTTTATATCGCGCTCATCATAATGAAGGGAAAGAACTCTATATGGCGTATACCATACGGTTCCTTCGACGCTAGGATCTCGTTTTGATAGGCGAACACCGGCGACAATGCGGCCGTTACCCGTGTTAAGTATTGCAACATGAGCGTAAGTTATTTTATCCGGTAATAATCGTTCGTCCATCCCATCACCCTCCGTAAATTAATGTCACCCGTTTTCCGACGGGCCGCCGATCTCCCGGTACGATATCAAGCGCGACGGTGTCTCCGACCTGCAGCGTTGTTCCTTCGGTGCGTACGTTGGACGCGTGAACAAACACTGTACCGTCAATTCCCGCGCAACCAACGAAGCCGAAACCGCGGTCTACATCGTAATATTCAACTTTGCCCGTCGCCTCCATCGCTCGCACCCGCTTCAAGTTCCTTAATAAACGCATCAACGGCGCCAGCCACATTCGATATAATCGATAATGGATACGCACCTAATTCGCGGATATGGTCCGTAGCGTGAAAGTAACCGCTCCACAACGAAGACACCGCGCTTTCGAACGGCGTCATCTCGGTATAAATCGATTCTTTAGCCGTGTAAGTAACCCATCCGTCACCCGCCGTGATGACAACAGTGTCGATTCCGTCCTCTTGTGTATGATTGATTCGAGTGTATAACTCGCGTTTAGTCTCCTCGCTCATTCCGTTCCCCTACCTCCCGTTAAATACGTGCATATATCGCACCCTTTTCCGTGATTTCGCTTGATTTTAGACACGCAAAATAAGCCGAGGTGTTAGCGTTCCTCCGCCTGTTCAAAGCTCTGTATTGACGTGAAATCTACGTAATCTGTACCACGTTGAATAGCCTCTTAGCTACGCGCTTCCGTGCGGCTAGTACACAAAATTGCATAGCGGTTACCTTGCCTTCTCGTTCGTACGTTGCCATGACGGTAAAATCCGGATAGCTGCGTCGGATCTTCGCTATGACTTCCGGCTCCTCCGTGTAGCATGCGAGGTAATCAGTGCTTAGCCGCCATATTACGTTGGACAATTCGGTTCACTCCCTTAAATTAACGTTTTAAATCATTAAAGTTAGTGTGCAAAATAAAAGACGCTTTAAAGCGCCAATTTGTCGGACTCTTTTGCCCTTTGGATTGCCATTAGCACGTCATCTCCGGTTCCGAATACCTGGGCCAATTTGATCCTCAGATCACGCGAAACATTACGTCTTCCGTTCTCCACATCGCTAACACACGACTGGCTGACGTTAAGTGCTTCCGCAAATTGCGCCTGCGTCATACCGGCCATTACCCGGATACCGCGTACTCCTGATCCGTCCATATCACATACCTCCTTCGCTCATTTGGATTAACGCATAAGTCCGAAATAATTAATCTTCGTCCCCTTCCCTACTTAAGCGGAGATGTGGACAGTACGAGGCTTTCGGCAGTCTACAAACTTCTCCGTCAATGGCTGTTCGTACATATTATATGTGACCATCTCTCCCCACCAGATATCGTGATGTGTTCCCTTGTACTGGTTACGATCACTCGTCCATCCGTATACACCATCCAAGTATCCCGCGCCTTCCGTTCCTTTCTTGTCTATGAGCTGAACCGTATTCTTCCGGCCATGACTTTCCTTCCGTCTCTTAGCGTCAGCCATGTTCGCAAGCTTCTTCGACGCGCCGTATGATTGCTCCGATCGCTCCTGTAGGTTCTCCATTTCCTGTGGACTATAGAATCCGTATTCCAGTTGCATCCGGTTCCGCTCGCCTTCAAATTCGATTGTTCCATACCGTTTCTTGCGCTCCCATAACGTCTTATACAGGCGGCGGCATGTCGGACCACAATTGAGCTGATTTCCGCGCCCTTCGAATGGATGCTGGCACGCTTGGCATAACTTTCCGCCGAACTTCTCCACTGCGCCCTTCGCGTCAGCCTCGCAGTATATTCGGATACTGTGCTTCCGCATAAACTCCCGCGCTCCTGAGCCTGGCGGAACGATAAGGTCACGGTCGCGAGGCATATCGTACGGATCGCGCATGATAGATAGACCTTTAGCGTGATCCTCCGCGAGAATATAGTCCGCCAAGCGTTCCAAGCGCTGGTATTCGAGCTGCGTACGGAAGCGGCCGTCACCGCCTAGGTGGTTATCATAGTAATACTCGTCGTACAACTCCGCCATAGTCTCCGCTATCTGCAGACGCTGAGCGAACGGTTGTTTGGCGTAGGTCCGGTAGTTCGTACGCGTCCAATTCGGGAACAGTTCGCAGGCGTTACCGGAATAATCGTAGCGATCGACGTCGGGCGTGACGATGAGCTGTAAGGCGGGGCCGGCGGTGTATTCGACTAGCTGTTTGGCTGCTTGCATGTGAGTACCTCCTTGTGGATGTTCAGTAGTTTAACTTCCGCGTATCGTTTGTTCTTACTCTTCTTTTCCCGCGCTATCCATCCCCTCCATACCTTTATGCGCGTCAGAACATCGTCCCGTGAGGTTCAATGAGCGTATGCGAATTTAACCGAGCGGTAATGTTTATTCTTGTTAGTTCGTTCTTGTTACTTCGTTCTTATTATTTTCCTATAAACGGATCGCGACGATTCCTGAATACGGGATTTAAGCCGCTCCGTTTACGGGAATCGCTGCCTCTAGTGCTTGCTCCTCTAGCGGAAAGAACAGCGGAAGGTAGAGCTTCTTCGTATTCCCTGCCCACGGAATCTTCTTCGTTATTAACAGTCCTTCGACCTCAAGCAACCTGCATAACGGTTTGATCCGATCGCCATGTATGCCAGTATCCTCACGAATTTGCTTTACGGTAGGAAACGCCCACATATAGAAGTCGTTCGACTCCGTTCCGTTCACATACGCGTGAAGGTACAAGAGCAGGAATATTGCATCCCGAGCGTCATTCTTTTGATACTTAACGCCGAGCTCCTTTAGGTGAACGCGGAATAACGAGTGTAACGACGGGGAGTATCCGCCGTGTTCGCTCTCAAGCACCTTCGCTTTCTGTTTGACCGCAATTTGTGCAAGTTCACCTATGCTACTCATGAGATATTCGCCTCCTCTCTCCAATATGTCTTACGGAACTCTTCGTATGTCAGCGGCTCAAGCGGTTCATACACGAGTTTGTTAGCGATTCGATCCGACTTAGTGACGTTTAGCAGCCCGTAGCGACGCAGAACCTCCGTATGTTGGCGAATCTTGAACGCGGATAAGCCTGTTTCTGCCGTGATATCCGCCTGCCTGAGCCATGCCATACCGTACATTGCGTGGTCCGCCTTATTCTGACGCCAGGACAACAAGTATCCGTATAAACCCGCCGTTTCCAGAGTGAACCCGTCGAGTAACGGGTACATCCGGAATAGGATATTCGGTAAGCGCGCAAATCCGTCATCGTGGGCGAGTGGTTTCGATACATCGATTGTCATTGCGATGCTCCTTTCTGGCCTCCTAGATTGAGTTTGTAGAACATTACGTCTCCGAATTTGATGATATTAACAATGCCGACCTCCTCCATCTCGTGGATTGCTTTCTCCGCTTCGTCGGTAGGCAGCCCCGCCATTTTCGCTAACTCTTCGTACGTGGCAGGAGCGTATCCCTTCGGAACAGTTACTTTGAATGTTTTCATTTGGCTTCTCCTCCTTCTATTTACCTTATTGCCGATCAACGGGTTTTCCCACACCGCCTTACTTAAATTAACAACTACCTATCGCCCTTCGCACACTTTACGAAAAAATTCTCTATACCGGATTAACGATTCCCAACTTCTTCAGACACGCTCCACGGAAAATTTCCGTATACTCTTATAGTGCCGACCGATTAGAATCTCGGGTGTATTCCGAATAAACACCCTTACGAATATTGACGCCGTCGAGTAGAATGTCGGACACCTCCAGTCCGTAAAATCCCTCTATATCTTATAAGGACGTTAATTCAATGATTTGCGACGTGCTTTTTACGAGATATGTGTCTAATTTGTGAAGTTGATTTTATCTGCGCCCTTTTCCGACTTATTGTTTCGGAGAGCCCCCTATACTTAATAAAGGCACATTTTTTCCGCAAAAGTGGGACATCGCAATTAAAACTTTTTTCTGAAATATTGAAACCTTGTTCGATCACCTGCGTATTACTGGATATAACAACGGAAAAGAGCGCGCCACGCGATAGCCAATCGCCGCTCCCTCCGCTTACACTCGATATATGTGAACGCGTCTGCCTGAACGAAGGTTCCCGCCTTCGTGACGCGGAATGTTCAAAGGAAAGCCGGAGTCGTTGGCGCGATACCGGCGAAAGTAAATCAGTGTTAAACGTCTGAATGGCGATCCTTCCGATTGGCGTCAGAAAGTACAGATTATCCGCATAGCGATCCGCCAGTTAGCGCTGGCGGTACGGATGGTATAACGAAATTAGGCGATTGCTTCAACAAATGTAGGGAAGTTTGAGACAATAAATCCGAGGTCGGCCGCTTGCTCCATCGTGACATTAGCGTTGTTAGCGATGGATCTGCGGTCTAAATTGGGTAAGATGCGGAAGAATGCGCCAGGGAGAACGATGATTTCCTGACGACGAAGATTGCTTTTAATTGCAGGATTAACTAGCGATACGATGAAATTTCCGGTACGGTGATCGCGTACATAACCGATTTGAACTACCGTCGTTTGTGCCATGAATAACCTCCTAGCGTTTTCAGTCCGCGCGACTATTAGTTGTAAAGCAGATATCATCGTTACAGTACGTTGTTACATGATACAAGCGGATGGAACCGCGACCGTCCGGACATAGTCCGTAGGTTTCGTCTGGCTCCGCGCACAGACTCGTCAGGCGGTATGTTATCGTAATCGTTCGAGCTTCAAATTAATATCGCCTCGGTCCGTCGTCCAGAGCAGTGTGTCCAATAGAAAGTCCAAAGCCGACATACCCTGCAGACGCTCTATAATAATGTCTATAAGTTCGCGGCCATCACCTTCAATATTCGCGATAATCATCCCACCTGATTCACCATCAACGTATAGACGATCCATGTGAGTTTTATGTACGTGTCTAAGCCAGAGTTGAGAATCATCCACGATAAAGATAAATCTTTCATTGAGCATATACCCCGTGTACAAAGCAAATTCCCAGTCATTATCGAAAGGCCCCAGGACCATCGACGCCTGTTCTAGATTCATCTGCTCGCTCATGCTACGATCTCCTTCGTAATAATAATCAGGCAATATACTGCGCGAAGTAGTTTCAGAAACCTCCGACCATAGGCGTTTGATTTAATGTTGTTAGACGTAGTTTGAGTATTATTAACGGTTAGTTGCATGTTGTGTATCTCCTTTTCGGATAAATTTAGATAGTAGTTCGATCGCGCTCATATTGTGGATGTTTTCAATGAAGCTCAGGCCATCAACCGTCAGGTCGAAAATAGTAGGCTCTCCGTACGATGTAACGTACTCTATTCCGTCGAAATCAACCCGCTCCATAACTGCGATATTGTAATCAGGATCAATGTAAATCGCGTGATTATCATCTATAAGTGTGCCGGCGTATTCGATACGGAATGGTCCGTCAAAATCGTCGATCTTGGTAACTACGGTAATGTTAGACATGATTGCGTTCCTCCTTGCGGGATTTAATGCGGACCAGTACGATGTTACAATTGCGAAAATTGAAACCAAGTGATATGATTTACGTATTACTTATTGTCGACATATCGATATGTCAACATCTTGTGCATTTGCGATAAGTTCATATTACTACTCTCATTTCAATATGTCAACATCTTGTGCATAAATTTATTGGAGGAATTTTTTTGAGCGAACCACTCATCCGTTGTCGTCTCGGTGATATTATGAAAACACGCGGTTTGACCAACAAAGACGTTGTTGATTTAACTAAAGTTAGCCGCAACACGATTACATCACTAGCTGGGAACGCGACCAAACGTATCGATTATGACACACTAGGCGCATTGTGCCGCGGACTTGGGGTAACTCCTGGCGATATCCTTGAATACATACAGGAAGACAACGAAGAGAGCCGTTAATCATTACGGCTCTTTTTTTTGCGTGGATTTACCGTTGAATCAGCGCGTCATGGCTTCGGTAAGGGGAACGTACCTGGACGAGCTTGCCGCGCTATTTGTACGGGGATTTAGCGGAGAGAACGAAAAAGAACCGCAAACCCCGTGTGGGCAGCGGTTCTTTTGCATTAGTTTAGTAATTTGATGAGCGATTCTTGTGAAATCCGTTAAACAGATTGATGTATCCAAACGTTAAGCTAAGAATCTCGTCCACAATATCGGGAGCTTCGTTTGCGACTCTTTCAATCTCCCCTGTAGCATAAACTTCATTTGTATATGATACAGAGAAATGAATTATTTTATTTCGCAATAAGGTCAAGTTTTTGTATCTGGATTTAATTGGCTGAGGAATAGTCGTCTCAAATAAATCTTCCAGAACTGCAATTTTACCATCAATTGACCTAAAGAACCTCGGCGGAACTGAATTCGGATCATTTAGACTTGTTTTTAATCTATCGTAATTATGCCCATTGTCATACTCATTCTGTGTTATCTTATCATATACTATCTTTGATATAGCTGCCTCTACAGAGGAGCAAAGATATATAATTGATGCTCTGAGGAACCGTCTCTTTACAAACTCATCCTCAGCCTGTCTCGCTTGTTCCAAGAAATACAAACCGTCATTGTGCATCTCAGCCATGTAGCTTCTTACTGCAATACTTGATGTCAGATGGGAATGGCTAGTTATGAGTCTTTCCTCCTTAACGCACATTCCTTTTGAGTGTGTTGTTCTCCGTGTACACTGTCTTCCGCAGCGTCCTCGCCCACTCTGTCGTAGCATAGTTCGACCCCAATGAGTACGACGAAGGGTACGTAGTCCATTCGCACGATGTAAACGCGTGATATCAGTACTCAACGGGCGCTTGAAGCGTTTCATAAGCATAATCCTTTCGTTTCAACAAATTTAAATATTGTATTCTTCTCCATTGTCCAAATCCAGAAACACTGTGGCATTCCCATTCTTACTTCTTTGATATGTAACTTGTTTTTTAGTCGGTTCGTCAACAAAATCATAGCTTCTCTTACCCTCTGAATTAACGGCATAATAGAATCTTTTTCGGTCAGCGAGAAACGCCAAGGCCTCTCTAAAATCAAATCTTTTGCTGAAATATGGACTTTGAGGCGTAACATAGAAGCATTGTCCTCCGAACTGACAACTCTCGCTCATATTTAAAGCCATCGTTATCCTTGTGTAACCATAATTATCGAACAGTTCTTTTATCGAAACAATATCATCTTGCGTGGGAATTATTGAATATTCCATCTCAATTAAATCTACGGCTGTTTTTAGTTCCTCGTTACTAAATACTCCTGGATAAGATTCTTCAATTATCCACCTCGCTCCGTACTTTGCGTATAGTGCAGCAAGAACCACATCAGTATCGGCGCAAGATAGTTCACTTTTCGCGACCACTTCACCTTCTCCACCTAACGTCTCTACAATAACTCTTTTCCTTTTGAGCTCATTACGAAGTTTTTGCTCGTTAATGTTTATCCAACCACGATTAGTTGCTCTTGCAATACTATAATCTTCCACGACGTCCCGCCTCCTTTAGCTCCTATATACAGCACTTATTCGTCATACAGAGACTATTTCCCTTCTGGTTTGACATGCAATAATGACGTGCTATGTTAAACATAGGTCGATATGATATCCGACCTCCCCACGTTAACCGCCGAAATCAACACATATAAACGCGTGGCGGGCGAAAATTGACGTTATCCCACGAAATAAAGAGTACGGTTTGTAAATCCCGTTTTATTAGTAAGTCGAAAAATCGTATTTAAGTTAAAGTCACTCGAACCTAGCATCACGTAAATAATTTTAGATCGAAGTTTTCAGGTAAAAAGGAATTTTTATGAGGGTGATATATTTCAAGGCTAATCGGCTCAAAACGCCTAATATCAGGCATAGAGATGTTTGTATTATCTAACTCATGTAAATTATAATCGGAGGTGTCGGACGGGTGTTACAAGATTTACACGAAAAACAGCGCGAAGGTCTCGCGGATCATACGCTGTGAGAGGAGACGATTGAGCCTTGGACGCTTAGCTAAGGGTATACACATATTTTAGTTTTGAATTCGTCGAGAAACCTATTACAATTTGTTCCCCTTTTTATGCGAACATTGACCAACTTAAAATCTACTGTATAATTTTAGAATAGAGACGGGAGGTGATTGAATGAGTACATACGAAGCCCTCACGATTATGTTGCAATTTGGATTAGTCATTATTGGTCTACTTTCATTGACACAAAAAAAGCGATAGCCTCCCCGCCAAGAGCTGCTACCGCGATCAACTTTATGTAATTATCATAAACCTTACCGCCGATACTCGCAAGACCCCCGGACGCAGTGATTCCTAAGCTGCGTCTTTTTCCTGTCTACTCCGGAGGCAACGTAGGGTCCACGTACTTATCCGTATTCAACCCGAGGTACTTCCGCATAACTACGCTCGCCTGCGGAACCATCGACGACCACCGCAGCCTCATCTCCGATTCATATCCGCGACATTTATAGCGCGCCACTACTCCGTCATGATCCGTTACCTCTTCGTAGACTTTAATATGTCTGCGGTGATCTTGCGTTGAGCCTCCGCAATGACGTCGTTACCACATAAGCGATAGTTGTCGGGACTTCGTATCCACGGTATAATTGGGTATATTTACCTAAGCGGAGGTGTGCGGTTGAATAAGAAATTATTATTACTGTTTGGGCTAGTTTTAGTTATTGTTTCCGGATGTAGTGGCACGTCAAAATTTGATGAGTTGAAAACTCAAGCCGAAGCTCACTACGCTGTCGGGGACTATGTTTCAGCGCTTGCCGTTTACAATAAAGCACTCGACGAAAAAGAAGACGCGGAAGTTAGAACGGAATCGACACGAATAAAAGGCGAGGTCGAGCGTATTAAGGAAGTAATGCGTATGTATAATGGAATTAAAGACGCAGGCACCTCAGCCAAGAACATTTACACGCCTGCGGAAGCAGTTAAGTACGCGCAGACTTTAAATAAGATACTAACTGAAATGGAAGCCTTCGATGTTTCTTCAAACGACAATCCAGGATTCTACATAGGGCAGCTTGTGAAATCCAGCGACTTCACGAACGCGAAGATTAAGACGGGGCTACTTGAAGTCAACCAATCGTTAGGTATATCCGGTAAAAACGCGTACGAAGCAACGCAGGAGTTAATCGCGGAAATGGACGCGTTGTTAACGAAGTATGAGTTACGCAAAGGATTCGCAGCAGTCCAATAAACGCAGAAAAGGCGCAGTCCTCAACGGAACTTAATCCGCGAGAACTGCGCCTTTTGTAATTCACTTGTATTTAGTTAAAAAATGAATGAACTGGCGAAAACCTGTTGTGTTGCTTGGAGATGTCTGCTTGGAACATCTCCGAATATAACTGAGCCATATGTAAAGATTTATGGCCTAAAATACTCATGAGACTTACTATGTCGCCACCATTAATAATATAGTTCCGTGCGAATGTAAATCTTAGCGAGTGACAAGAAACGCGGACTCTTTTTATCTTCGCGAGCTGTCCGTAATCAGATATCTCCTCCTGAACGGTGCGGCGTTTTAGTGGTAATCCGTCGATAGTAACAAAGAATATGGATGTATCCGTTTCTCCCCGTAACTCTAGGTATTCGCGTAAATGAACGGCAAGGGTAGCGCTGAACGGGACAAGCCTCTCCTTGCGTCCCTTACCGAAAACCTGAACCACCTGTTCCTTCCAATGAATATCATCGATGTTAAACGATAGTGCTTCCTCTAAACGCAATCCGGTATCGAGTATTAACAGCATGAATACATAGTTGCGGTACCCGACTGGTGTAGCTCGATCTGGTACGTCCAACAGGGCTAGAACTTGTTCACGACTTAAAGTACGAAGTATTCGTTTCTCTTCCACAAGTTTATCAATAGCTTCCATGGGATTCTCGATCAAATAACCCGAGCTCCATAGGAAACTAAAGAACGCTCGTAAGTTCCTTATATACTTGTTTACTGTTGGCGCGCTGTTCCCTTCCTCAATTCTTGTCTGGATAAACTCCTGGACGTCCTCAACTATTACCTTATTCACTTTAATTATTTCATTTTCCTCAAGAAACGCAGTGAATTTGTTAAGAGTCTGTGTGTAGGAAGCAGTTGTATTTTCCGTTAGGTTCTTTAATTTGCGCGACTTTATAAACATACTTATAGCTGATTGCATATCCAGCTCTTCCTTTTCCTCGCGCATTTCAAGGATCAGTTTCCTTTTTTCCTTATAGTTCAATTGCATCACACCTCCTTGTCATTTCAACAAGAAGGCTACCACACTTGTGAGACAGGCGTCATTATTCATCATTATAATTTTATATTACGTTTCGCTTTGGGCTTCGATAAGATTCGGTCAACCGGACTAGCCTTCGCGTGCTCCGCCTTTAAATCGTTGTTTACGAGCGCCACGTAACGCCGCGTCATTTCCATCGTAGAATGCCCGAGCGACCTTTGAACAGCAAATGAGTTCGCACCATTACGCAAAAATTCGAGAGCGAACACATGCCGTAAGTCATACGGACGAATCTTAGTTCCGATTTTCTTACAGTAGATCTCCATACGGTCTGCCCAAGTGTGTCGATTAAGCGGCCGCCCTTCGTACGAACAAAATATCGGAACGTTCTCTTTCCACTCTTCATCGCGTACAGAAATCAACTTCCGCATAGCCTTAACGGTCATATCCGATAACGGCAACGTCCGCGTATTCCGATCTTTCGCTATCTCCGCAGGCACGCGTATTTCCTTCAACGATAGTACAAAATCCTGCGGTACTAGCTTTGTAGCCTCGGACGGACGTATACCAGTATCCAGCGTTAACAGAATTAACGTATAGTCGCGGAGTCCAACAAATGTCCGCTGATCCGGAGCTGCGAGTAGCGCCTGCAGAACCTCGGTCTCGACTGCTACTGCGCGATCACTTGTCTTCCGCTTTTTAACGTTCTCAAGCGGATTCACCGCCAACAGACTTTCACTTACGCAGTATTTAAAGAATGCGCGCAGATAGACCAGTCGGTTATTAAACGTTGCTGGTTTGATGTCGTCAGAGAAGTGTGTCATGACCGCGTTCTTAAGCGCAGCATCCGATTCCCATGCGTCAGGAAACCGCTTGAACAGTAGTTCTACAGTCCGCGTATAATCCGCTATCGTCTGCTCGCCAACTCCGTCCTCTAGTCGTTTGTGTACAAGAAACTCCGATAACACCTCCGGCCACTCCCGTCGTTTGTAACCGTAACTCTTTTTAATTTCGCGTAATCGCGCCAATGCAAAAAGCACCCCTTCCGAATGTAAACGGTGGGATGCTCCGATGTGTTTGCGCGGCTCCTGTGTACCTGCGGATTACTCCGAAACAAGTACGCAGGACCCATCGCATTTTGACGCTCATTTAACGCTGTGTTTGCGGGATAAAACCGCGGGATGCCGAGGACCGGGATCGAACCGGTACGGTAGTCACCTACCGCAGGATTTTAAGTCCTGTGCGTCTGCCAATTCCGCCACCCCGGCATATGTATGTATTGCTTCATCACTTCAGGCGACAAGAGATATCTTACCATGAAATTTATAACTTTGCAATACCTTAACATAAAATAATCTAAAAAATGAAACAGGCACTGCCAGCGTTAGCGAGCAGTGCCTAGAAAGATCGAGTTGCGGTCCCGAACTTTCTTTAAACCATCTATATTAAGGGAGGTGTGAAATAAGAATACATCCCCAACATTAAAGAAACCTAAAATCAGGCTTAAATTAAACTAAAAAAGAAGAATAGGTGCAATTCGGCCCGCCTCTTCCTCGCTGCATTCTACAACCACCAGGATATGCCCCTGCACCAACCAATCTTCATAGTAATTAGCATCTTCTTCGGAGACCCCTGCTTCTGTCAAGGTAAGCACCAGATCATCCGTATCATTTCCAATCTCATTGCCTGCGAGTTTGCGTACCGCTTTCCCAATGGACATCGTCTGATCCATCCGCTTGCCCAGACCAGCAAGTACCCCTTTAAGCACCCCTAGTGCACCATCTGTTCCTGCACCTTTCAGAGGCATGGGTAAACCTGTCTTCTCACTTACCACTTCTAGATTGACCTGTTCCTTGGCTACCGCTCCCAAATATTTATCTGCTATGCCTTCCTCTTTCAGTTTATTTAGCATGATAATGGCTTCATTCTCCGTGCGTACAAGTCCGATCAGCAATTGTGTCATTTACGTCCCCCTCCTTTTACCCTTATATAACCCTGGTTGCTTCTTCAGACACGGATTGTACGTAATAAGTCCTTTAACCTATGTAAAATATAATTTCTGATCTGGAAATCTATACCTAGTTCTGATAGACTAGATAAAGAAGACAAATTAACCATTGAAATTATTGACATATCGAATTACTATTCCATAACCAGGAGCAATGACATATGAAAAAAGAGGTAGAAATTGCCATTCGGCGCAAACAACAGATCATCGTTCGTAATACAAGCGGGCAAACGGTAACTGGATTTCCGGAACGTACAGCCGATGCTTCCATTCTTTCCTTACGGACAGTCCACGGAAGCCTATGGATTCCATTCGACGAAGTGGAACAAGTCACACGTCTGTTAAGCATTCGCTCTCATCATTTAAGTGGAATGCAGTTGTGTACGGCTGATCTGTAAACAGGGAACAAGTACTTTCATGTATTTATACATGAACTAGACGTGTTTATTTCGCTCTTCATACAATAAAACCAGACGCATAGACGTCTGGTTTTATTTTTGTCCTTTACTCTATCCCTCACTCTTTCGAAGCCAAGGCATTTCTGTATCCATTACTTTCTTATTCATAGTCTTGCGTTTATTTCACTACAAACTTGACTCGTGTTCCATCCGGATATGTACTTAGTTGGTTACCCACCCATGAGCCTGCACCACGATTATCTTTGGGACTAATATATTGGATATCCGCACCCGCTCCACCTTCCGCACACATTGCCATTGGCCATTCATCCCGATCCTTCCCCTTTTTGACCGGAACACCTTTGAGTGATAAATCCCGATTACCTTCAGCCCCACTGCGATCAATAGTGCATACATCCGAATGTCCTGCCTTGATCGCCGTCTTGATATGATTGGCCGTTTCAGGGTATCGCTCGCCAGGGAATGTGATGGTATGATCCACACTCCTGTTACTTCCCCCGAACTGAGACGGTATGTCCAGAGACCATTCTCCCCCAACCCATGCATATAGAGCGACTATTAACATTGCCACCAACGTCAAAATTTGCTTTTTAAATCGTTGCACGCCCTTGTTCTTTCTGCTTCTGCGTCTTTTACTCATGCTGTTTCTCCCCCATTCAACAATTGCATTATACCAGAACGCCAGTTCGCTAAACAATATAAAAAAATATAAAAAAACAGCCGACATTTCCCGGCTGTTCTGTATAGACTACCCCACGTTAGGAATCGCCTGTTGTCGAAGTAAAGGCAAGGTAACCTCAAACTTCGTTCCTCTTCCCTCGATACTCTCCACCGAAATTTGACCGTCCATCAATTCGAGCAACTCTTTGCAGATGGTAAGTCCAAGTCCACTGCCGCCAAATTTGCGTGCATGAGAGACATCTGTCTGCGTAAATGCTTCAAACAATTGATTCATTTTATTTTTCGGAATGCCAATTCCCGTGTCATGTACAGTGAATGCCAGAATAACGGTATTTCCTCGTCGCTCCTGAACATCCATCTGTATTTGCACTTCACCTTGTTCCGTAAATTTAATGGCGTTACTGAGTAGGTTATCCAGCACTTGCCGGAGACGCAGAGGATCACCCGTAAGTACATCAGGAATAGTCAGATCCGCATGACAGAGCAAGCGAATTTGTTTATTCCGCGCCGCAGGTTCATGCGTTTTAATAATCTGTTGAATCAGCTTCAACGGCTGAAATTCGATTTGCTCCACTCTCATTTTCCCTCTGCCCAGCTTGGCCATATCAAGACTATTGTTGACAATGTTCAGAAGTGCTTCCCCCGACTGGCGCGCAAGCTCCAGGTACTCTTTCTGCTCCTTACTGTTGTCACCCATGCTGACAAGTTCAATCATGCCCATAATCCCGTTCAGCGGCGTGCGAAGTTCATGATTCAGCTTACCAATGAACTCCAGCTGTCCCCTGCTGTTCATTTCAGTCAGCGAAGCTGCCATCCGCAACTGCTGCTCGGCATATTTCCGCTCCGAAATATCGTATTGAATTCCCACAAAAAACAAACATTCCCCTGACTCATCGAAAATAGGATCAATATTCAGTTCATTCCAGAACTTCTGTCCATCCTTTGTATAGTTCAGAATCTCTGTCTTGATCGAATGCTGCTTTTTCAACGCTTCGCGAATATGCTGTACAGTTTCCGGGTCCGTATCCGGCCCTTGAAGGAACCGACAATTCTGTCCAATCGACTCTTCCGCACTATATCCGGTTAATTGAGTAAAATATTCATTTACAAACATTAGAGGAAAATCAGGCAAGGTAGCATCGACTACGGTCACGGAAGATTTAATTTTAGAGATAATAAATTCCCATTGTATAGCGAGTTGATTGTATTTAGTCATGCTTCCTCCTTCATCTCACCAAACTGTAATGTATTCATTCTCCTAATGAAGCTATCGATAACCCGATGGTATGTGTTTATATAAAAACAATATAATTAATTGTAACATAGTTATTCAAGTCATGTGTTCCTTGGGTAATATCTGATAAATACATTCACAAATACTTATCATGTCATCAGGAGGGTCACTCATGAAATTTCTATTAATTGTCATTATTATTATTTTGATTGTTTTCTTCTTCACGAGACGTAAGCGTTAATTTTGAGGCGGTCATGTAAAATGAGGAAGGAAGATCGGGTATGAGAACCCTCTTTTTTATATTCATGACACTTTGTATCATCAATTTGTGCTTCCCGAAATTTGGATGGTACTTGCGTTATGGCTGGATTTCTCGGGGAGAGGCTGAGCCCAGCAGACCTTATATGGCTATGACCAGAATGACCAGTCTGTTAATGCTACTTATCGCTTTTACGCTCGTTGTGGCTTGAATTATAGAAACCAGAAAGACAGCTGTCCCTTGGGACGGCTGTCTTTCTGCCGCTTCAATGACGGGAAAATGACAACTTTGTTTGTGGTGCGTTCACAACGATACCCGTAATATATAATTATCGTTGTGGAAAGGACACCTTAGCATGAACATCGCATTTTATCCTTATTGGGCTGCCAAAACGCTGCTCTCCCTCATTAATGTTATATATATCATGGTTATTACGACGTTTATTTACGATCAGACCGGGTCTGTCCTTTACGCTGCGCTGTTTCCATTCATTCAAATGTCAGCGCGTATCGTGGCAGGGTTTACTGCACCACTGCTTGTGAACCGTTTCGCATTCTCCAGACTAATGGTTAGTATTCCTTTAGCCAAAACATTGATGATTACCGGGATCGCCATCGCATTTACCGATCTCACTGCTCACATTCCTCTTCTTCTCGTGGGAATAGCGATTCTGTCGTTTCTGGACGGATGGGAATCTCCATTAATAAACACGTTAACTCCCCGATTGGTTCAAGGAGAAGATCTAGTCAAAGCGAATAGTTTTCTCTCGTTCTCTACTCAGACCGTGACAATTATTGGATATGCGATGACAGGTTTCATCGTTATGTACTGGGGGGCTTCACAAACATTCTGGGCGGCTGCAACCTTATCCTGGGTTGTCCTGATTCTGATGATTACGATCAGCTCACTTACCCGTGACATTCAGGAAAAAGTCCAGAATTCCACTTCCAGATGGGATGTGTTAAGAGAAGGATGGCTTATCCTTTGGAAAAATCGGTCGTTGCGTCTGATTACGTTCATGGACATGGTTGAAGGTCTTGCTGGTTCTATCTGGATCGGCGCTATCACGCTTGCTTTTGTGAAAGAAGCTTTGGGCCAAGAAGAAGGTTGGTGGGGGCTTATCAACTCCAGCTATTCTGCAGGCACCATACTCGGGGGAATTCTGGCCATCGCCCTGGCCACCCGCATACAGAAGCACCTGATCTCCAGTATGGCATTAGGTTCTCTACTCTTTAGCTTGCTGACCATCGCCTACGGTTTAAACAGCCTTCCCTGGCTTGCTCTGGTACTGTGTGCGCTTATGGGTCCTGCTTATCAGATCCGAGATGTTGCTCAGCAAACGGCTTTCCAGAGCAGTGTGCCGGTCGAATCCTTATCCAAGGTATACGCAGTGCATGGGATTGTTCTCTCAGCTGCCATGAGCATATCTACGGTAATCTTCGGTCTGATTGCTGACCAAATGGGGGTTCGTCTGGTGTATTTGATTGGCGGTGCCTTATTCATGGTATCCTCCCTTTGCTCTTTCCGATTAAATCGAATAAAAGCGAAGTAATTATACGACATTGCTACGTAATAGGATTGAATCAAAAAAGACGAGCACACATCTGCTCGTCTTCGCTGCTTCCGAACATCATCGGAGCAGCCCTTTTATTCTCAATCCAATCGGTAATCTGTCAACGGCTTGCCTTGTTTATAATACAACGCTGGTGACAGTATATTGAAGAAAATATGCACATCAGGTAAATCCGCTTCTTCCAAAATAGCCTGCATTGAGGAAGCAATCCGATTATGAATCTCCTGATCACGTTGGAACATCAGGATCTCTACTGAAGCCGGGGAAGGAGTAAGAGCTTGTACGTCATGACGTTCTGCCTTCATTCTCTCCCGCGGAATATTGGTAATCAACGCAAATTGCTCCGTGATACGGGGTACAACTTCCTCCAATTGAGGTCCTGTGAATCCTTTAAAACGAATAAACGGCATTGCTATCCCTTCAATCTCTATTAATAGTCTCTTATGTGATTTTAAGCACATTGTTTTCGATTGTCAAATCTCTTTCATCATATCACTCTTTCATAGAAACGTGGAAAAGCCCCGCTGAAGTCTCAGCGGAGCGTACACGTAACCCGGTCCTCACCTTGTCTGTTCTGGCTTACAGCCAGAAAGATTTAGTGATGATGACGAGCAGGATGAAGAGTACCAGAATTGCGGCAGTGGAAGTACAAATACCGTGTCCTACTCCTCCAACATTATTACAACCATATCCAACATTACTCATTTGATTGGCCTCCTTTGAATTTCAAGGTATGCCATAACATATGTAGATTCTAATACCAATGTCCGGGCTATCGTCAAGCTCAAGTGCCTAATTATTGTATACTCTGTAAGTTGAATTAAGCCGAAGGAACGACTTGGATGTTCACATCATCTCCTGGTGCTCCATGACAGCAGTCTGCTGTATTTTGCTTGTCCAGGATAATCAAACGAGTACGTGTATCGTTTCTGGACGCCAAGACCACTTGCCCATCCGGAGCAATACAATAGGCGATTGGAATTGAAATTTCACTATCACGATACGAACCATCCGCATGGCTGGTCCCCATAACGATGCATTGATTTTGGACCGCCATCTGCCGCGCTTCTTCCATCCACTCTGTATACTGCACTTCACTGAACATCCCTACACCAATGGAATGCATAATCATATCCACTCTGCCAATATTCTCGTTGCGAAAACCTTGCAAAACCAGCTCGTCACATAACAAAGTGCTGATGGTCCAATCCTGTTCCTTAACGACCTCAGCAGCAGTATACTTCGCTTTCTCCAACACAGTCTCCCCAGCCTTGTTAATAATGATAGAACGGTCCTTGGGGCGTTCATTCAACCTGCGATGACCTGACACAATCATCGTTCCATGTGCAGCTGCCAGACGGCTAGCCTCTTTCACGTTCTGATTCAGATAACCTTCAGGAAAGAACAATACATCCGCATCCGGATGTTGCTTCAATTCCGCTTCCAGCTGTAGCAACTGTTGTTCCAGCTTGGGCTGTCCAATAATAATCTTCAACGTTTATCCCCCATTCATGAATAAAAGCCGGTTCATACCTGAATCAGGTACGAAACCGGCTTAAAGGTTGTACAGGCAGGCAGGCTTCCTGCCCATCGCACTTCGCGCTTCAAGAGTAATTGTCTTTTGTGTATCGCTCCGTCTAACAATTACTTTTACAGTTCACATGATATGTAATTAGGAATTCCTGTGTTCAATACTATCATAAAGCGCCTGCCCGTCATAACCTCGTTCTGTAGCTATATCTTTCGCAAAAAGTACCACATCAGCAGTCGCAGCTGAATTTGCGCCCAGCGCTCCCAAAACCGCCGCAAATGGATAAAGTAAAATGGTCAGAACCTTCTTCATATACTCATCTCCTCTTCCGTTTACAGGAAATTATTGTGTGATTATCCTAATAATACGATGAAGAGAAGTGATTTTCAATCATCTTTAAAAACATTCGAAGCTATTCAGCAAATCCATCGCTTCTTCATGCTCAGGTTCCAGAGCCAATACTTTCCGCGTGTAAGACAGCGTTTCTTCTTCCAGCTCAAGTTCATAACAACACACGGCCAAGTCATACAGCACAGCTGAATTCTGTTTTCTCGAATCCGCATCTAAGGACAGTTCCAAAAACCGCTTAGCGTCCTCATACATATACATCCCATATAACAACTGACCTGCCAGAAACGCTACACCTCCTTGCAGCTCCATTGCATAATATGAAGACCACATGATGTGAATTCCAGACTGAATATCAAGTATTTCCTCATCGCTTGCATCAGGTAGAAGACTCGAAATCCGGTTGGCGCTATGGATCAAAAACTCAGCATCATACCCGCCCAGACGCCAAAAAGGTATAATCTGCTTCAGCTCCATCCGCTCTACCTGATCATCCATCCATTCTTTCATACTGAAAAAATCATCTGGTCCAAACCGTTCAACAAATCGGTGATACGCCAGCCGCGTGTTCACGTATCCCAGTGGTTCGTCCACCATCAACATACATCCAACGTTCAGATCCTTATAATGATGTGTTGTGAAACTTGTGTGAGCTCCCTGACGGTCCAATATATATTGAATGGCATGATAATTCGCCGTTAAAGAAAAACTCCCATGAAGAACGAATTCAGGCGGCTCGGCAAACTTCCAGTTGTCCAGCCGATGATCCCCTTTGTCCGCAGTAATTAACACATACCCTGAATCTGATAACGTGTTCAACCTCTCAAGACAGGACAGGCCAATTGCCGGGAACAGAATGTGCGAGTCCTCCAACTCTTCCTTGTACAGTGCGATAAGTTCTTGATACGGATAGTTCTCTGCACTGTACTCAGGTGCACGGCGGTACTCATAACTCAGTGTCATGTTTTCCAGCAACTGGGCAGGTTCCGACCGAAGAGAACGTTCTGGAGATTGAACGAGTACGTCGCACTCATATATCTCGCCCTCGCCCACATAGATTAACTCCTGTGGAATACTGTCAAAAAAGTAATTGGCAATCAACAGCAAAGGTTGTTTCAGATCTCCTGGTCGAATAACTGTACCCGCCACCACCAGATTCAACTCGATATCCTGTATCGCGTCAAAGCGTGCAAAATCCAGTATCCCTTGATTAATAAAGGATTGCATGGACGGATGCTCTCTCCATCCCAACACATTATCTTCTACCAGATCGGTCATTACATATCGAAAAGCAGGCAACTCCAAGCCTGCGAAATCTTTCAACGCCATCAGTTTAAGTAGAATTTGGTGCGCTAAACGCCCTACTCCTGCTCCAAGCTCCAGAATGGTCACCGTTTCGGTTGTCTGCCCCTTACTTGCGAGGTCCTGAAGAAATCCAAAAATCATCTCGGCATATGCCGTTGCAATCATCGGGTTACTTGTTATGTATTGCGGAACCTGATTTTCTGTCCAAGCATGGAGTCCTTTCTGTTCATAATAAGCCCGTTGCCAATCCCATACCGGAGCTTCACTGAAACGGAAGCGCTGTCCTTCGTTTTGCGTCATTGATTGTAACCCTGCTTTCCATTCTAATTTCATAGACCGACCCTTCAATCTCTAACGCATTATAACATAAACTTCGTCTGGTCCAATCAAGGCCAATATTGTACTCCCCTAAAAAGAAAAAACCTGCCTTTCAAGGCAGGCACTATTCGTTAATACATCCATGGTTAAACGATAACCGAACTGTGGCAAGAGCGCTCAACGTTAGTCCAAACATTTTTTTGGAAATAAGGGCAATTAAAAGACACTGCCCGTCTATAACGGCAGCGCCTCTCTCTCAGCTTCAAACGATCTTCTATTCGAATGGCTTAATCAAGATTATGTTCTTTTTTCTCCATTCTTTCTTTTAATAATCGAATCTCCTGCTTCAAGCCCGAGATTTCCTTTCTTAAACCAGATCTTTTTATAGCCAATGAGAACACTGCATATAATATCAAACCAACCAGAGCGATGAAAATAAATATCATCAAAATCCCTGCAAAACTCACTGCACTTGCACCGTCCATCGTTTTAAATCTCACCACCTTTACTGCATATATTTCAAAATTATACCATAACATTCACTCCATCAGGTTCGTTTACAAATTCGTTAGTACTCGCTTGTCTGCCACAAAAAAAGCTCCGGTAGCATTAGGCTAGCAGAGCTTTCTCTCAGTGAATTATTTGTTATACTTTAGTACATGGGAGTAATCAACTTCCAAAATAAACATCCAATTTTCCAGTGGGCGGAGTCGTCGCCATCCAAACTGCAGCCAAATTATCGGGAGCATACGTTGTAGCGGTAATATAATCACCAATTAATACTGTGGGTGTCGGGGAATTGCCGTTGGGATTAAACGAAGTTGTCGTGAGTCTGCGATTCGTAAAGGTAGCTCCTCCGTCAAACGATTCAGCAACAAACACATCTAGAAGAAACCCATCAATTTGATTGGAATAATAAATAACCCTTACCGTTCCCGTGAATGGAGATACGGTAATGGAGGGGAAGAAATTTTGCGAACCAGCGGGTGCTCCGGTAATGCTAACGGGATCTGACCACAGAAGCCCATCCGGTGAACTGCACAAAAATATGTCGGTATATCCATTCCGCGCATCATTCCAGGTTGCATAAACAGTACCACTATAGGTTCCATTGGATATGTCAGCTCCCAAGCCCAGGTTCGTCTGCACTCGAAAAGCATAATTCGTCACAGGCAAGGGAGATGGTGCAGGCACAACAGAAGCGATCAACGTCGATTGTTGTTGAATAGGTGGCTGAAATGTAGCCCCTCCATCGTACGAGATGCGAAGTAAGGCGTACGGACTGTCCGGACCGGTAGTAATATACCCTGCGTAGACTTCACCTGTAAAACCTATAGCTATAGCACTTCTATCATGAAATCCTCTTGGGCTTGAAATTCGGCTTGGTATCTCCCACGTTGTGCCCTGATCCAATGACCTCTGCAAAAAAATGGACGATGCCAATGTAGCAAGAGGTGTATAACCCACATATGCATTGCCCCGATAAGGACTTCCAGGTGTCCGATCCACTGCAATATACGGTTCATCATTATGAACGATAAGCCCGTATCCCTTGTTCACAAACACGGCAGGAGTCCAAGTCACTCCATCATCCAGGGATGTGTAACTGATGATCGTACCGTCATTATCACCGTTAAATATGTGAACTGTCACTATAAATGTACTCGGAAATGTGTAATCAATGGTTGGCGCTTCTGCGCCAGCATATCCGGCAGGCTGAGTTAAAATTGTCGTTGACCATGTCTGACCCGTGTCCGTGGAGCGATAAAATCCAATGAGTGTCGGACCTGTACTTGTATCTACAGCAACAGCACACATAATATTAGGAAGCAACTCATTGGCAGCAATCGAAGGTTCGAATTGATTTCCTCCTAATGCCCCCGTAATATTTACCACTGGCAAACCGATCACCTCCATTTTATAAATTAAGGAATATTCGTAAATCGGTCAACCCATATCATTTCAGACTGTAAGACGCGTTGAATAATCCCCCCCGTTGAATCAATACCATATGCATGAATGATCGTACTCGTAGCACTGAAATAGTCACTTTGAACCTCATAAAAAGCCGCTGAGCTTAGAGCATAAATCAAACTTCGAGATGCCAGGGGTCCGATTTGAAATAAATCATGCCCTATTGGAATTCTAGCATTTTGAGTGGTATCCCACTTAAACACTTCAATCTCGATATTCACAGGAATATTAAGAGAATCATTTAAACAAGTCACAAGAATCTGAGTAGCCATACTTCCACCTGTAGGCGAGTTGTAAATCAATCCTGTAGAGTTTGGCAATCGAATCATCCCCCCATTTAAAACAGCAGATCACCTACAATATTTGTACGATCTCCTACTTTAAATTAGTACAGATCCTATGCAGAAAAGGGAATAAAACAAAAAAGCCCTACAGTAACAGCAGAGCTTGTATGTTCATGAACACAATAAGTGGTTGTGCTTTATATATTATTTCACATTTCCTTCGATCTTTTGCACGCGTTATTCTAGCTCTGCAATCTTGTTTATCAACTTGTGGACAGAAAAAAACCCTTGCATCGCAAGGGTTTTGAGAGAATGGGCCCTACAGGACTCGAACCTGTGACCAATCGGTTATGAGCCGACCGCTCTAACCAACTGAGCTAAGGGCCCTGAACAAAAATGTATAACGTTCAGATGATGGCTGTGAATCATCCAGTAAAACTAAATTGCGGGGGCAGGATTTGAACCTGCGGCCTTCGGGTTATGAGCCCGACGAGCTACCGGGCTGCTCCACCCCGCGTCAGTAAGAAATATTAAAACAGCGACTTAATTAATATACACCATTCCTATGCCATAAGTCAAGGGGTAATGTTAGGGAATGAAGCGTACCCCATACCGGCCCTTTTTTGAACGATATACTTCCACTTCAGCTGGCTCGTTATGACCGTAAATCCATCCATCCTGCTCCATTCGCTTCGCAAGACACCCTGCCTGAAATTTGGTTGCATACAATTTGCTGAAATATACCCAGTGCATTCTACTCGTCCTTTCTTGGAGTCATCATTTATCCCTGCTTTTGTAGAATACCCCAATTCCATAAAAATAGCCGCCAAAGAACTAAATCTCCAGCGGCTACATCTATGATTTTATCACAATATCATCTAGCCTTATTGAAACGTGGCTTTAGGATTCTTTTTCAACTTCTCAAGCATTTCGTTTCCTTTGGCTGCCCATTCACCAAGCGCTTCTTTTGGTGTCTTTTTGTTCTCAAGCACTTGATTGAAGTATTCCATGCCCTTGTCACTTACTTGCCACAGGTTCGGCATTTTTTGATAAAGTTTATCTGCATTGCTGTTGGTCGGAGGTACAGGTTTCAGCGTATAGAACGCCTGGATGTTGTAATCCATACCATCCTTCGGTTTAATGAAGCTCTTCCGGGAAACCATCTCATAACTGCTGCGTGCTTTGATCTTCGCCCAATCTTCACTGTTCATATACTTGATCAGTTCCCATGCATCATCAGGGTTCTGAGCTGAGCTATTAATGGCCATGAGGTTGCTCAGATAAATATTGCCTCCGATTTCAGGAGCTTCCGGATGAACCGGAGGTGTGACTACATCCCAGTCTACCTTCGTAAAGTCTTTCATTTTATCCGCGTTTTTATTGGCATCAATCAATTGGTTAATGTAGCTGTAATCTCCAATGACCATGGCTGTTTTGCTACCTAGGAACAGATCACCCTGAATTGGATTATAACGTCCGCTGTCATCCTGATCCTGCGGTTCGTCTCCTTTAGGGATGACTTTATCTAAGGCAAGCTTGCTTATTGTACTCCATACTTTCTCCCATTGAGGAGAATCTACGGTCATTTTTTCTGCTTTGTCATCAAAAATTTTCAGCTGCAGAGAGTTATAATACTGCGACATCGTATAGTACGGAGAACCACCTTGATAGGTACTGAACGAGAAGCCAAACACATGGTCTTTGCCTTCACCCTTGGTAAGACGAGTACCCAGGTTGAAAACATCGTCCCAAGTCATATTGTCCGTTGGAGGCTCTACGCCTGCTTTCTCAAACATGCCTTTGTTGTAGAACAATGCCGAAGAGGAGAACGTTGGCGTCAAAGCATAGATACTCTGATCTCCCAAATCCTTGATTCCTTCGAGAACACTTGGCACAATATCTGTAGTATCAAACTTGTCTTCCTGCATCAGTGGGTCCAGTTGTTTTACCATGTTTTCCTGAATTAACGACTTGATTGTCGCCGTATCCGCCACGATAACGTCTACCGGGTTATCCCCGGTCATAATTTTCTTCAAGCTTTCCATCGTATCTGGAACGTCCTTCTGCTCTTCCTGGTTACCATACCCATACATGCTGCCCTGATCTACCGCAGGTACCACTTCAATTGTGATATTCGGATGAGTCAGTTCAAATGCATCGGTAAACTGCTGACGGAAATAGCTGTCATCCTGGCCTCCCCATAACGTCGCTACACGCAGTACACGCTGCTCGTTATCCTTGGACTCACTCGCTGTACAACCCGCAAGCAGCGGCAATGCCAGACTGGCTGTAGCCAGCACAGCCAGCACCCGTTTTCCCCAAAACCTGTTCTTCATCTCCCAATTCCCCCTCTAAAATTATCTTGGCGGTGTAATAACAATACGCTCACCGTCAAATTCCAATGTGGCACGATTATCAATGGACAGTGCCTCCAAATACTCCTTGGGCACTTGAAGTCGCCCAGCCCGGTCAATGATGACAAAAGCTTCATGAATATCCGCGGCTCCTGCCTCAGACAAGCCATGTTCGTCATCCAGATTCGGATTGCGTTTCACGAACTCGGTGCTGGTCAAGCCGTCCCGAATCGCCACGATCCGGTCCACCTTGCCAGCGAGGGTTAGATCATGAGTAACAATCACAATCGTGACCCCGAGCTCCTTGTTCATTTTGCGAAAAATGCCCATGATTGTATCACAGGTCTCCGAATCCACCGAACCTGTCGGCTCATCCGCAAGCAGCAGCTTGGGGCGATTCGATAACGAGATGGCAATCGCCACCCGCTGCTGCTCCCCACCGGACAATTGATGCAGCTTGTTGTGCATCCGATCCTTCAGTCCAACCCACTCCAGCAACTGCATGGCATAGGCACGATCTCGCTTGCCTCCCAAAATCATGGGTGTTTCCACATTTTCCAGTGCTGTGAGGTATGGCAGCAGATTACGACCGTTATTTTGCCAAATGAACCCTACGGTATGACGTTTGTACTCTACCAATTGGGCATCTGTCATTTTCAACAAATCCCAATCTCCGACAACGGCCGTACCGGCTGTTGGACGGTCAAGTCCTCCCAGAATGTTGAGCAAGGTAGACTTACCACTGCCGCTGTTACCGATAATAGCCATCATTTCACCTTGATTGACAGTCAGATTGAGACCTTGAAGGGCAACGACTTCCACATCGCTGGATTTAAAAATTTTGACAAGTCCTTCGCATTGGATCACGTTTACCTCTCCTCTCCCATTTTGACTGCCTGGTGAACCCGCAGCCTGCGGATTTGCCACAGCAGCATTGTTGCTCCAATGATCAGCATGAGCACGGTCACACCATACAGTTGCAGCATATCTTTCTCTTCAAATACAATTCGGAACGGAGGTACCTGTGCGGACACATTATCTGTGGTTTGCAGGAAAGGCAGGAACAGACGACTGGATACCTGACCAATGCCAATACCGAGAATGATGGACAAACCCGCCGTGAACACCTGCTCCAGCAGCAACATACCGCTCAATTGCGCCCGGGATAACCCCATCGCTCGCAAGACACCGAACTGTACTACACGCCCTGATAGATTGAAGAACCAGTAAAGGATATATCCGATCAGGGAAATAATCACCGACACTAAGAATCCGAGACTCAGTATGCCGAACACTCCGCCCCTTGACGGATGTTTGCCCTGGGTCACCAGCTCTGTACGCACATCGCGTACTGAAGATAACTCAATGCCTTCCGCTGCAAGTTTCTCCATCAACGGTGCGACTTTGGCATCCGGCTCCATCTTCAGCCAGACCTCATATGGAATCAGAGGCACCTGATCATAGATATAATCCAGATTGGCAATGAAAAACGGCATTTGATCCGGATACTGGGCAGGCCAGTAAGGTATTATGCCAAAAACTACAAATTCAATTGCCTGACCTTGTATACCAATGGAGACGAGGTCTCCGGTTTTGAGCTTGAATTTGTCAGCAAATTTGGAAGAGATCAATACGGCCCCTTCATATTTGCCAAGCAAATCGAGGTACTTGTAAGGATGTGCCGGGAACAGATCGTTGCGGAACCAAGCCACTTGAGCAAAATCCACATTGTCGATCCCCACCAGCATTCCCTGTCCACCCGATTTGCCAGAGACAATAATATTACCTTTCGTCTGTAACACTCTTGCTGCATGTTCCACACCATTCAAGCTGCGGAATACTTCAAAAGGTGGCTCGGAATAGATCATCTTGGTAGGTTGTGAAGAACCACCGCCCCCACCTGATCCACCTCCGCCGCCATTTCCTCCGCCTCCAGAACCACCGCTACCATTTCCTCCACCTTGCTGTCCACCACCTGAGCCGCCGCTTTGTCCGGAACCCGTTGGCTTAACCTCAGGTGTACCTTCCCACACCGTCTGCATAATAACATCCGAACCATATCGATATAACGTGCGCTCGGTCGAGTTCAGATCAATGGTACGAGCCGCTGCCGAGTTATACACACCAAGTCCGAGTGTCAATACAAGCAGGATCATCAAAGGATAGTAAGAAGAAGATGAACGTGAAAGCTGTGTCAGTGTCAGATACAATGGAACCGGGAGAAACTTGCGCCCGATCAGCTGAATAAGCTTCAAAATCCACGGGAACAAACGCAGGAAGAACAGTCCCAGTGCAAAGATGGCGAGTGCCGGTACAAAGAACAGAAACGGCTGTACCTGAAGCTGATCTGTCGTCATTCCGGTCTGGAACGTCAACATTTGCCGTTCATAGAACAAGTAGTATCCATATCCCGCCAGCCCCAGCAACGCAATATCCAGGAACCAGCGCTGCCATACCGGCGCACGGTCCGTACGTGCCTGCCGACGCTTGGCTGATACAATCGTCGCCCGCGCGTAGGTTATTGCCGGAATGAGCGAAGCTATGATGGCCACCAACACGGCGATGAGACCCAGCAAAATCGCTTCTTTCGATATTCCAATCGGAATGGATTTTCGATCCACAAACGATAGGAATCCGCTGGCTGAACCGATGCTTTTCGCCATAAACCATCCAAGAAACGGTCCGATGACAAGAGCAATCGCTCCCAGGAATATGCCTTCAAGCAGATAAAGAGAGAATATCTGCCGGGCAGAAGCTCCGCGACTGCGCAGAACCGCGATGTCACTTTCCTGCTTCTGTAACGACTGTCTGGCATTCATGGCAATAAAATAAAAGACCATCGCAATCATCGGTGCTGCCAGTGTGAACAGCATGGTCTGCAATTGCAGACTCTGACTGCGGAATTGTTTCAGCAGATCGCCAAAGGTAATGTCCACTTTCGTATCTTTCAACCGCTGATACAGATCGATATCCAGCCTTTCCAGCACAGAGGTCAGTCCCGAGAGCTGGCTCGTTTGAATCTCTTTCAGATCAAATGCATAATACCAACGTGAATTCTGAAGAGGGATACCTTTCTCCTTTAGCAAAACATTATTAAATACTGATTCATCCACATATAGTCCGTTCATCATACCGTCAAATCCCTGTACCCAATACGGGCTACTAGGATCATCGGCTTTGAAAGAACCTGTAATCTTCACACGTAACGTAATATCGAGACCGCTGTAAATCGGATATTCCAGAACATCTCCGATATGCAGATCGTTACGATACATGCCCTCTTCCAGCATGACCGCTTCAATAGTATCGTCCTTGACCTGGTTGCCCGGCTTCACTCCCGCAGAATAATTAACCTGTGCATCCAGGCCAGTCATTGTACCCAGACTCATGCTGCGGACCCGGCTGGCATCCACTTTGGTTGGATCTTCCGGGTTCACCTCTGTACTGCGGATGGAACGGGAGTTCACATACGTATGAAAAGGAAAACCGATATCACGGGGCACATCCTCGCGAATATATCGATCCACCTCTTCCAGACCACGTGTGTCTGTCTTCACACCACCAGGTGCCTGGTAACTCATGAGCAACGAGCCGGCTGGCAGTCCCTCACTGTTATCCTGCAGCGTCTGGGCCACGACCCGCTTCAGC
>NZ_LITU01000083.1:0-26603 GCF_001280595.1 Paenibacillus xylanivorans | reverse complement strand
CGACCGCCACAATCAGTCCGATCAGTGTGCTGAACGTCATCCAGCGAGTGTTCCACATTTTGCGGAACAACAGTCGAAGCAATGGCAGCCCCATTAGCGGCCCACTACTTTCTGTCCAACGGTCAGACCTTTCAGAATCTCCACATCCGTAGATGTCTGCTGCCCGACTTCTACGTCCACTTCACGCTTGCTTCCATCACTCTCCACCACTTGCACGTACGTTCTTGAACCGATGGAGCGCAGTGCAGATACCGGAATAACAATCGCGTTCTCTGTACGTTGGGTGACAATGGACACCGTCAGAGGTGTACCGCGTTCAACACCCTTGGGCATTTTCGCCAGCGAGACGATAACATATTGATCCAGGCTTTCTTTCGCTGGAGGCGTTCCGCCTTCCCCCGAACCTCCGCCGTTACCATTCCCACTTCCCGATGCTTGGGCTACAGGCATCACTTTTACTTTGCCAGCCACTTTGCCTGCGCCATTAATGTCCACATCCGCCTTCATGCCAGCCGAGAACTTTTCTAGATCTTCTTTGGCAAACGTAGCTGCGACAACCAGATTGGATGTATCTGCTATGGTCGCAATCGGGTCATAGGCTTTGACAGCCGCACCTTTCTCCACCTGCACAGCAATAATCGTTCCACCAAACGGAGCGGTCAAAGTGGCTTTACCCAATTTATCCTCCAGATCAGCGAGTTCCTGACGAAGTTCTTCAAAGGCAATCGTGGATTCTTCGAACTCCACCGGGTCCATCTCATCCCGTTTACGAAGCGTTTCCTTCATTTGAACTTCCGATTTGCGAATCTGCAGGTTTTTGGCCCGGATTTCCTTCTCCACGCTCTCTACATCAAGAACAGCGAGAAGCTGACCTTTTTTCACTTTATCCCCTGGTTTTACATTCAACTCTTTGATATGCATACCGTCCAGCGTAAAATATACCTTTTCTTCCCGCTGGCTCATCATCTTGCCACTTCCGCTTACTTTCTTCTCCAGCGTCTCTGTCCGAACTTCATATTCCGGCTTCTTGGAGATCGTTGGTGGTGTGATTGGCGGAAGTACTTCTTCCTCTGTTTCTGCCGGTAGCAAAGAGCAGCCGGACATCGTTGCAGCCACTATCGCACTAAGCACAATAAGCGCTGCGCGTTTCCCCCTCTTCGGAGCGGCCCCTTTACTTGATAAATCTGCCGTCCGCCATTTCATAAACATGGTCCGCAACCTCCAAAATCGTAGGATCGTGTGTAGTCATACAGATCGTTACTTGTTCAACTTCAATAATATTGCGAAATACAGCCATAACCTGTGCTCCCATTTTGGAATCGAGTTCAGCTGTCGGCTCATCCGCGAGCAATAATCTCGGTCTGTGGGCTATCGCCTTGGCGATGGCCACCCGCTGCTGCTCTCCCCCGGACATCTCGAATGGACGGTGCTTGACCCGTTTGGTTAGTCCAACCAGATCCAGACAATGACCTACCCGATCCTTCCATTCAGAACGCGGCACGTCCGCCATGCGCAGCGACAGCTCTACATTTTCCCAGGCAGACAACAAGGGCATCAACGCATACGCCTGAAAAATAAAACCAATTTCCTTGCGCCGCAAAGCGGTCCGCCGCCGGTCTCCCCAATCCTGAAGAGGTTGGCCGGAGAACAGGATATCTCCACTTGAAGGCTGATCCAGCCCGCCCAGCATATTGAGCAGCGTCGTTTTCCCTGAGCCTGATCGCCCTTTCAACATCACCAACTGTTGCGGGTTCACTTCCATATCAATGCCTTTGAGCACATGAATAATGCGGCTTCCCGTCTGAAAGCTGCGATGAACATTGCGAACTTCCAGCACAGGCCCATCATATGGAGGCAACAGGTCCTTCTTGGAAGACTTGGACTTCACTTCAGGTTCAGCTGCTGCAACTGCAACCTCCTCCTGGCTTGTGTCACTGGTTATGTCGTGCGAGTCGATGGATGGGTTCTGTGGTTCACTTATGTATGCCGATTCCTCCTGCCCAACTGGTTCCTGCTGCTCCGTTGGTCCGACTGCACTGTCCTCGCCTGACTGGCTCTTGGCAGGTCTGATTTTGGAAAATAACTTCTTCATGCCAACAATCACGCTCATCCTTTCTTCATATCCCGTTCACTTCATCAAGACACTAAAAATAGAAATCTATTCCATACTACATTGCATTATAAACGACGGATCACAACTAAAAGTTACAAGCTTTTTACAACGTTCCAGTGAAAAAGTTAATATTTTGATGAACAAACCAAAAAAGCACCCCAAAGTGCGGGATGCCTCTTGAATATTCGATGAATTTGCCTCTATGGCGGCAATCATTACAATTTTGATACCGTTCACAAGCAAACCGTTCAATCCGGTGTGAATGATATTATTTACCAAATGAAGAAGGATCTTCACGCCAGGATTTGAGCAGTTCAAAATCACTCTCCTGGATCGTTCCCTCAGCCAATGCCACATCCATCAAAGCTGTGTAATTGGACAGGGTTTGAAGCGGAATTCCCGCTTCTTCAAAGGCTTTAATCCCTTTGTTCAGCTGATAGCTAAAGATCGCCAGTACCGCCAGTGGAGTCGCCCCAGCTACGCGTACCGCTTCAGCCGCTTTGATTGAACTTCCACCTGTCGAGATCAGGTCCTCAATGACAACAACCTTCTGTCCCTCGGTAATCAGACCTTCAATCAGGTTCTCTTTGCCATGTCCTTTGGCTTTATCACGAATGTATGCCATCGGCAGATTCAGCTTCTGTGCGACCCAGGCAGCATGCGGAATACCTGCGGTTGCAGTACCTGCGATGACTTCTGCATCGGGGTATTGATCACGAATGATCGCAGCAAAGGCTTCAGCAATGTCGTTACGAATCTCAGGATAAGACATTGTTAAGCGGTTATCACAATAGATTGGTGATTTGATGCCGGATGTCCAAGTGAATGGCTGCTGCGGACGCAGCGCCACCGCTTTAATTTTTAATAGTTGGGAAGCAATATGGTTAGGAATCTCGTTAAGTTCGATCATGCGTTTAACATCTCCTTCAAAATGGTTTCTGCCGCTTCACGCGGATGGGGAGCGCCCGTAATCGGTCTGCCTACAACGATGTAATGGCTGCCTCTGGCAATGGCTTCACCCGGCGTCAAGACGCGAGTCTGGTCTCCCAGGCCACTTCCTGCTGGACGAATGCCTGGGGTGACCGTGTGAAAATCACTGCCATAGGCTGCGCGGATCGCAGGTACTTCCAGCGGGGAAGCAACAACACCATCGAGACCTGACTCATGGGCCAGTCCTGCATAACGGACTACCGCTGCCTCAACGCTTCCCTGGATGCCAATCTCGGCATTCATCGTTTCCTCACTGGTACTGGTCAGCTGGGTAACTGCAATAATCTCAGGTCTGCGTAGGGAAGGATCAGCAGCCAAAGCCGCCTCTGCCCCTTCACGGGCAGCACGCATCATGCTTGCGCCTCCAGCTGCATGCACATTGAACATATCCACACCCAGACGGGTTATGCTTTCAGCACCCCCACGAACCGTGTTTGGAATATCATGCATCTTCACATCAAGGAATACCGAGTACCCCTTCGACTTCAGTTCCCGAATGAAGTCCGGGCCAGCAGCGTAAAAGAGCTGCATGCCCACCTTCAGATAACAGGGGATACCTTCGAGTGCTTGTACCAATTCTTGAGCCTGCTCCGCTCCGGGATAATCGAGTGCCACCATCAGACGGCCAGCCATTTCGTTGAAATTCGGGTGATTCATAAACCAGCGCCCCTTCCAAAAGCTTAATTTTTCCGTTTTTGCCCGATATAAAGGACATCCCGCCAGCCCGAAGGCTGACTGATGTCCTTGATCAGTGACAAATCGTCTTATTTATTGTACAAGAGCTGGCATAGCCTCAGAGGAGAAGTTGATCGTTTGCAGCATGATCAACAGGGCACGGATCGTATCCAGTGAGGTCATACATACAATACCGTTCTCTACCGCCTCACGACGAATACGGAATCCGTCACGCTGCGGGGTTTTGCCTTTGGTCAGCGTGTTGAACACAAAGTTTGCTTCGCCGCTGCGAATCATATCGAGAATGTTTGGTGAACCTTCACTTAATTTGTTCACCGTCGTCACCGGAATGTTCGCTGCTTCAAGCGCAGCCGCCGTGCCTCCGGTAGCCATGATTTTGTATCCCAGTCTATAGAAACCTTCAAGCAGTGGAACAGCTTCCTCTTTGTCTTTATCCGCTACCGTTACCACGATTGCTCCGGTGGCCGGAATCTTCATGCCTGCACCGATAAGACCTTTGAACAACGCTTTGGCGTAATTCGGGTCACGCCCCATAACCTCACCTGTAGATTTCATCTCAGGTCCAAGCGTTGGTTCCACACGACGCAGCTTCGCGAAGGAGAAGACCGGAACTTTGACGGAAACATGATCCGACTCAGGCCACAGACCATCGACATAACCGAGGTCTTTCAGCTTCACGCCCAGAATGGCTTGTGTTGCCAAATTCGCCATTGGAATGTTGGTTACTTTGCTCAGGAAAGGTACTGTACGGGATGAACGCGGGTTCACCTCGATGATGTACACTTTGCCATCATGGATAACAAACTGGATGTTAACCAAACCGATCGTTTTCAGTTCTTTTGCAATCTTGATTGTAATTTCTACAATTTTCTCTTTCAGATCCTGAGACAGATGCTGTGGCGGATAAACCGCGATGGAGTCACCGGAGTGAACCCCTGCGCGCTCGATATGCTCCATGATGCCCGGAATCAATACGGTTTCACCATCACAGATCGCGTCAACCTCAACCTCTTTACCCATCATGTAACGATCGATCAGGACCGGATGCTCCGGATTGATTTTAACCGCCTGTTCCATATATGTCAGCAATTCGGCATCGGAGTACACAATCTCCATCGCACGACCGCCGAGTACGTAGGAAGGACGAACCAGTACAGGGTAACCCAGGCTTTGAGCGGTTTCAACCGCATCATCTATTGAAATGACTGTTTTGCCTTTGGGTTGTGCAATTTCCAGACGGGAGAGCAGACGCTCGAACTTCTTGCGATCCTCTGCCTCATCAATGTTTTCCAGATCTGTTCCGAGAATCGTTACACCAGCGGCACGCAGTGGTGCTGCCAGGTTGATTGCCGTTTGACCACCAAACTGTACGATAACACCTACTGGCTGTTCCTGTTCGATAACATTCATTACATCTTCGAAGAACAGCGGCTCAAAGTACAAGCGATCCGATGTATTAAAGTCCGTAGATACCGTCTCCGGGTTATTATTGATGATAACTGCTTCATAGCCTGCTTTTTGCAGAGCCCATACCGCATGTACCGTGGAATAGTCGAACTCAATCCCTTGACCGATCCGGATTGGACCGGAACCAAGTACGACTACTTTTTTCTTATCTGAAGGAATGACTTCATTCTCAGTTTCGTAAGTAGAGTAGTAATATGGCGTTGTTGCCTCAAATTCAGCAGCACATGTATCTACCATTTTGTACACTGGGCGAAGATTTTCCTCTTCACGGCGTGTTCTGACTTCAGCTTCTTTCGTCAGCGTACCACCTGGTTGCCCTTCAGCACGCAGCTCAGCGATGGCACGGTCAGTGAAGCCCAGACGCTTCGCTTGATACAATGTCTCGGACGTCAGTTCCGATTCCTCGCGAATACGATCCTCAAAGCGAATCAGTCCTTCGAGTTTATCCAGGAACCACCAGTCAATTTTCGTCAGATCCTGAAGCTGTTGCAATGTATACCCTCTGCGGAATGCTTCAGCAATCAGGAAGATACGCTCATCGTCGGCTTTGACCAGACGCTCATTCAGCGTTGTTTCATCAAGTGTTTCAGCATCTTTCAGATACAGACGGTGTACACCGATTTCCAGTGAACGAACAGCTTTGTGAATTGACTCTTCGAATGTCCGGCCAATCGCCATAACTTCGCCTGTTGCTTTCATCTGTGTACCCAGTTTGCGGTTCGCCGAGATAAACTTGTCGAACGGCCAGCGTGGGATTTTGCTCACGATATAGTCCAGTGTTGGCTCAAAGCATGCATACGTTTGGCCTGTTACCGGGTTAACGATTTCGTCCAGTGTGTAACCCATGGCAATTTTGGCAGCCATCTTGGCAATTGGATAGCCCGTTGCTTTGGAAGCCAGTGCCGAAGAGCGGCTTACCCGTGGGTTAACTTCGATAACATAGTATTGGAAGCTGTGCGGATCAAGCGCAAACTGTACGTTACATCCACCTTCGATGTTGAGGGCACGGATGATTTTCAGGGAAGCGGAGCGCAGCATTTGATATTCACGATCAGACAGCGTCTGACTTGGCGCCACAACGATACTGTCACCTGTATGAATACCTACCGGGTCAAAGTTTTCCATGTTGCAGACCACGATACAGTTATCATTTTTGTCACGCATAACCTCATACTCGACTTCTTTCATGCCTGCAATGCTCTTCTCGACCAGACATTGCCCAATTGGGCTGTAACGAATGCCTGCTGCTACGGTCTCGCGCAATTCCTCTTCATCCGCACAGATCCCGCCGCCTGTTCCGCCAAGCGTGTAGGCTGGACGAACAATGATTGGATAGCCAATCTCATTGGCAAAATCAAGAGATTCCTCAAGTGTTGTTACGATTACACTCTCGGGTACAGGCTGTTCCAGTTCGCGCATCAGATCACGGAACAAGTCACGGTCTTCTGCTTTCTCGATGGATGTGAGCTGTGTTCCGAGCAATTTGACATTCTCACGTTCAAGGACGCCAGCACGTGCCAGTTCCACGGCCATATTCAGACCCGTTTGACCGCCAAGGGTTGGCAGCAAACCGTCTGGACGTTCCTGACGAATGATTTGCGTTACAAAATCCAGTGTAATGGGCTCAATGTATACTTTGTCAGCCATGTTCGTATCCGTCATAATCGTAGCCGGGTTGCTGTTGATGAGTACAACTTCCACGCCTTCTTCTTTCAGTGCCTGGCATGCTTGTGTACCGGCATAGTCGAACTCGGCCGCTTGACCGATGACGATTGGACCTGAACCAATCACCAGGATTTTTTTGAGATCTTTGTTAATCGGCATGTTATTGTGCTCCTTTCACTGCGGCTGCCAGTACGGCTTGACGCGGCTGTTGCGGGTGAGTGATTTTGTGCTCCCGAATCATCTCGATGAAGCGGTCGAACAGATAGCTGTTATCATATGGTCCTGGTGCTGCTTCCGGGTGATACTGAACGGAAAACGCCGGGAATGTTTTATGTTTCAGACCTTCAATGGTCTTATCGTTATTATTGATATGTGTCACTTCAAGCTCCGTATTTTTCACGGACTCTTCGTTTACGGTGTAACCATGGTTCTGAGATGTGATAAAGCAACGTCCGCTCTCCAATTCTTTGACCGGGTGGTTTCCGCCGCGGTGTCCAAACTTGAGTTTCTCTGTATCGGCTCCTGCCGCAAGTGCGAACAGTTGGTGACCCAGGCAGATCCCGAAGATCGGGTATTCGCCGAGCAGTTCACTGATCATTTTAACCGCGTGAGGTACGTCTTTCGGGTCCCCAGGGCCGTTGGACAGCTGAATGCCATCCGGGTTCATACGGCGGATTTCGTCCGCTGTTACATCATGCGGAACTACGACAACGTCACAGTTGCGTTTGCTGAGTTCACGCAAAATCCCTGTTTTTGCACCGTAGTCAACCAATACAATGCGTTCAGCCGTTCCCGGGCTGTTGTAAACATGTTGAGTAGAAGTCATAGGAACCTGGTTACGCAGTTCAGCGATGCTGGTGTCTCCCATCATCTCCAGCAACTCTTCCACAGGTTTCGATCCTGTTGTGAGAATTCCTTTCATTGTGCCGTGGTGACGAATCCGGCGAGTCAGCATCCGTGTATCAATTTCGCTGATCCCTACGATGCCATACTCTTTAAGCAAATCGTCTACGCTGTATTCCGCACGCCAGTTACTTGGTGTCGGCTCATGACGTCGTACCACAAAACCGTGTACGAACGGACGAATGGACTCGAAGTCGTCACGAGTAATGCCGTAGTTACCAATCAGTGGATACGTCATGGTTACGATTTGACCGCAATAAGAAGGATCCGAAAGCACCTCTTGATAGCCTGTAATTCCCGTATTAAAAACGACCTCACCTGTTGTTTCACCTTCAGCACCGAACGCTTTCCCGGTGAACAGTGTGCCGTCTTCCAACAATAATCTTGCCTGTGCCTGCATCCCATTTCACTCCTCTGTGTTTATCAAAGTTGAATACTTTCAGTTGAACATGGGGGACGTTACGTTCGGTGCGGCTCCGTGGGCAGAAAACCCTTTGATCGCTGTTATCCCCGGATTACTTTGATCCCATTCTTCAAATGGAGTAATCCGGTGATAAAGGCGAACGCTTTGCTTCTTCGGGTTCTTTCTGCCCACTCCGCAGTTACGTTGGTGTCCATGTTCAAAAGCATTATTCAACTTTTCTTTGTTTCGTATATTGAACTCTCGGCATGATCTGCCTCGAGTTAGTTGTAAGATGTTACTGATGTATAGGTTGTAGATTTAGAGATATTAAGACTTATTGTTTATAAAGAATTAAAGATGTAAAGTTTATTGATTTACTAAGTTACTGTTTTATTGTTGTACCGTGTTGTTCCACACGCTTTTGCCGTCAACCCATGTCTGTACCGGCCAGCCTTTAAGCTTCCAGCCTGTGAATGGGGTGTTTCTTCCTTTGGTAGCAAAGTTTGCCGGATCAACCGCTTGTTCCTGATTCAGATCAATCATGGTGATGTCCGCAGGTGCCCCCTCTTCCAGCTTACCAGTATCCAGTCGGAATACCCGTGCCGGGTCAGCTGTCATGCGTTTCACGAGGAAGTCCAGGCTCCAAAGCCCTGTTTCCACAAACTTCGTGTACAGCAGCGGGAAGGCAGTTTCGAATCCAACGATGCCGAAGGGTGCCAGCTCCATGCCTTTTGCTTTCTCTTCTTCGCTGTGCGGGGCGTGATCGGTAACGATCATGTCCAGCGTTCCGTCCAGCAAACCTTCGATGCAAGCCTGCACGTCGCGTGGTGAGCGAAGAGGCGGGTTCATCTTCCAGTTGGCATCCATGCCCGGGATATCTTCATCCGACAATACGAGGTGATGCGGACATACCTCAGCAGTAACTTTAATACCGATGGATTTCGCCAGGCGAATCAGGCGAACCGATTGTTCCGTACTTACGTGGCAGACGTGGTAGTGAACTCCCGTTGCTTCTGCAAGTAGGATATCACGACCTACGTGGATGGCCTCGGATTCATTTGGGATACCTTTGATACCGTGACGCTTCGAAAACTCGCCTTCCGTCACATATCCACCGACTACCAATGAGTCGTCTTCGCAGTGAGCGATGACTGGCATATCCATGCTTGCTGCAAGGCTCATGGCATCTTTCATCATTTGAGCGTTTTGTACGCCCACGCCATCATCCGTGAATCCAATCGCGCCCGCTTCTTTCAATGCGGCAAAATCCGTAAGTTCACGTCCAAGCTCATTCTTCGTAATAGCTGCATAAGGCAGCACTTTAACCAGGTCGGCTTCTTTGGCTTTATCCAAAACCAACTTAACGACATCCGCATTGTCGGTTACCGGTCTTGTGTTCGGCATGCAGGCAATCGTTGTAAAACCGCCTTGCGCTGCAGAACGGGCACCCGTCTCGATCGTCTCTTTATGCTCGAATCCAGGTTCACGCAGATGCACATGCATATCAATCAAACCGGGGATAACCAGTTTGCCTGAAGCATCGGTGACGTTATGCGCTGATTGCTCTGCTGTCAGTACCGCTTCATCTTCCACTCCAGCGATCTTTTGAATTTTTCCTTCATCTATAACGATCGTTTTCCGTTCAAGTTCCCCTTGTTGATTCAAGATGTTCGCGTTCTTTATAATCTGTAGCATAATTGCCCTCCGCTTCGGTTCTGTCCAACTTGCCAGGCAAGCCGGATGATTCTCTTTATCGTGTACCCTCACATTGCTCTATAAGAACTTTCGTCTCGTCAGCCTATGACCCACAGCCAGACCCTGCTTACAGTTTCATCGCGCGTTCCATGACCGCCATGCGGATTGGAACACCGTTTGCCATCTGCGGGAAGATCCGCGATGCTGCGCTCTCCACTACCGCATCATCTACCTCGACATTGCGGTTCACAGGAGCAGGGTGCATAATAATTGTGCTTGGTTTCAGGCGTGACGCCCGTTCTTCCGTCAATCCGTAGTGTTCGCGATAATCCTCAGCCGAAGTAATCAGGCCGTGTTTATGACGTTCAAGTTGAACTCGGAGCATCATGACTACATCCGCATCGATTGCTTCTTCCAAACCTACATAAGGCGCATGTTCTGCGAGCTCCGGTGCCTGCATCGTTTGTGGTGCGCAGAAGCGCACATCCGCACCAAATTTTTGCAGTGCCCACAGATTGGAGCGAGCTACCCGGCTGTGCAGGATGTCTCCGATGATCGACACACGCAAACCTTTTAGCTCACCGAATGCCTTCCGCATCGTGTAGAGATCCAGCAACGCCTGTGTAGGGTGCTCATTATTCCCGTCTCCGGCGTTCACTAAAGGTACATTCACTTTCTGAGCCAGTTGTTGCAAAACACCGGATGGTTTCAACCGGATTACCCCAGCGTCAATGCCCATGGACTCCAGTGTACGTACCGTATCATAGATGGATTCACCTTTTTCCACGCTTGATGCTGCCGCCGTGAAGTTCAGTACTTGTGCACCCAGACGCTTCTCAGCCATCTCAAACGAGAAGCGAGTGCGCGTGCTGTTCTCGAAGAACATGTTGGCTACGAAGTGGGATTCCAGTACTGGAACCAGTTTCTCCTTCTGCGCTTCCCAGTGTGCTGCTCTGTTCAGAATGGATTCGATCTCATCTCGACTAAGTTCCTTAAGGCCAAGCAAGCTCCGGTCCTTCAATGCTGGTTGTGTAATCATCATGCTTGTTCCCCCCGGTTCTGAATGATTTTGACCTCGTCCTGTCCGTCCGTTTCGATGAGTGCAACCTCGATCTCTTCTGATTTGGAAGTCGGCACATTCTTACCGATAAAATCAGGTCGGATCGGAAGTTCCCGGTGTCCGCGATCTGCGAGAACCGCCAGCTGAATGTTCTGTGGTCTTCCACAGTCCATCAGGGCATCCATCGCTGCGCGAATCGTCCGTCCGGTATAGAGCACATCATCGAACAAAATCACTTTTTTGTTATGAATCGAAAGTGATTCAGGTGTCATCGTCAACAGTTCCTTGCGATTCGCTTTATTCTCATCCAAGCGATCATCGCGATAAGGGGTCACATCGAGCTCTCCCCAAGGGATCGGTGTACCTTCGATTTCTTCAATCTTGGCGGCGATCCGTTCTGCGAGGTATACCCCCCGTGTCCGAATGCCGATCAGTACACAGCCTTCAATCCCTTTGTTTTTTTCCAAAATCTCATGGGCAATCCGTGTTAATGCGCGGCGGATCGCGGTTTCATCCATAATGACATGTGTCTCTGTGCTCATGCGTTCAGCCTCCTCAGGATTTCCCTTTCAGATCATGGCCCCGTGACGAGGAGAACAAAAAAAAGACTCCTTGCCGTGTTAATTGGCAAGGAGTCTCCGAACTTCAGACCGCTCTGAAGAAAGTTTACTCTCGGGATGCATCGCTTCATTTGCCGCAGCAAAAAAACGATGTATCGTTCACGTTACCTTGCCAGTCTCACGGGACTGATTTAAAGGTGCTATTCATGTCGTTCATATTGCAGAACCTCACAGTGTTCTGTAATCAATATGTCCGTTTGTCTTCATGAATTATGACAGAAAGACAACCCTCTGTCAACACCTCAACATCACAGGCGAAATTCCTCTACTGTATTCCTCTTAGAATCAGCAGTTCGGCTGAAAAACATCCAAACACATCACATCTCATTCGTTATTCATAATTATACAATAATTCTGTATATTTATCCATAGAAAATTGCGGATATCCTTACAGCCAAAATAATCCTCTGACCATATTCAACGTCGAGACAGAATTCTCTCCTTTGGAACTTGCAGTGAGTTTGCTCTTAACTGCCTTCAGTTCTGAAGGCAGTTTTAACATAATCGACATCTTATATTTTAGAGTTCAACGTCCAGAAACACAGAATACATGAAGGCTCTGCATTAGTACCCAGTGAAATGGGTAAAGTTTATAAACATGAAACATTTCATTGAAGCTGCAATAAAGCCGATATACATAAGGATTTACAAATATGCGACATAGAAATAAGATAAGACCTACATTTATTTACATTTAGGAGGAAGTTATGCGTCACATTTGGCACGTTTACAAAACAGACTGGTTGCATATTTTGAAGGTTCCCACAGGTATATTTCTAATTGTGGCTATTATTTTACTGCCCGGGGTGTATGACTGGGTGAATGTGAAATCCGTCTGGGACCCGTACAGTAACACCCAGGGGATTAAAATTGCGGTGACAACCGAGGACAAGGGTGCGACTGTTGCAGGAACCAGCGTCAATATCGGAGATGAACTGGTATCCAGCCTGAAACAGAATGAAAAGTTGGGATGGACTTTTGTGGATCAGGCTGAGGCTGATCGGGGTGTTCAAACAGGAGATTATTATGCAAGCCTACTCATTCCTGGGGACTTTTCATCCAAAATTACAGGCATTGTTGACGGGAAGCTGGAGCGCCCAGAGGTAATCTATACCGTTAATGAAAAGGTTAATGCCATTGCTCCAAAAATCACAGGCTCCGGTGTATCTGCGATAACAACACAAATCAATGAAAATTTCACTGAAGCCGTCAGTCAGGCTGTTCTAACCAAGTTGAAGGAAGCCGGAGTTGAAATCAATGCCCAGCTTCCAACTTTGCGCAAGATGGAGAATGGCATTTTCACGCTGGAGAAAAATCTTCCGGCTATACAAGCCGCAGGTCAAAAGGTACTGGAAGTGGAAAAAGCCATGCCTGGTATTGTCAAAGATGCTCAAAAGATCGTCGAGATCGAAAAAAAACTGCCCGAAATTAATGAAGCCGCACAATATGTGCTCAAGGTTCAGGAGTATTGGCCACAGATTAATGATGCAGCTTCCGAGGTGTTGGCTATTCAGGGACGGATTCCCGATATTCAAAAAGCCGTAGAACGTATTCGGGAAGTGGATGCAAACTTTGGTCAGGTATCAGGTGTGATTCAAACTGCCCTGGACAAGACCGACAAGGCTCTGTCTATCGTAACCGCCGCAGAGCAAGATCTGGACAAAGTATCCCAAATCGCTGGTAACGGGATTGAGCTGGCCGAAGGCTTGAATCAGTTTGTCGATTCCAGTGAAGAAGCGTTTCAGGCTATAGGCCCGGCGATCCGGCAAAACCTGCTGCTGGTGCAGCAAATCACAAACGCTGCCGGTGACATGTTCGGACAATTGCAAAATGCGGATCTTAATAAGCTCCCGACAGCAGAAGATTTGGACCGGATCGCTGCCCGCTTGGGGATTGCGGTGAAACTCGTCGACAGTATGGAAGAACTACTCAGCAAAATTGACAACTTGCTTCCAAGCCATCCACTTGCCGATAAAATTACACAACTGAACACCATTTCAGATAAACTTCAGCTGCAAATCCGTCTGGCTGGGATCATCAGTGATGCGATGCGTCGTAATACAACTCCGCCTGCAGATGTCATCGCTCAGTTAAATGCCCTCTCCAAGGACATTAGCAACGGCATTGGTAATATCCTGAGTACCTACGAGAGTGAAATATCACCTGCACTTGCGGCTGGTGCGGATAAACTCAGGTCTATCCTATCCACATCAGCAGATACACTACAAGGAGCAAGGGATCGAATTCCGGATATAACGGATATTCTTGCTTCAGCCAAAGAAGGGATTGCGTTTGGGCAGACCGAGTTGACGAAAATTCAGAGCGATCTGCCTCAAATACAATCTAAGATCCATGAGATATCGGAGACACTCGCGAACAAAAGTGAAGGCTTTATCCAAGCTTTAAACACAGTGTCTTCATTAATTCGGAACGATCTGCCCAAGCTGGGGACCAAGTTGAACGCAGCAGCTGATTTTGTTCGGAACGATCTGCCTAATGCCGAGAAACAGATAGGCAAGGCATCCGATTTTGTACAGAACCAGCTGCCGGAGGTCGAAAAAGGAGTACATCGTGTTGCCTCGCTTGTACGTGATGATCTGCCCGCATTGGAAAGTGCCATCAGCAAGGCCGCAGACAAGCTCAGAGAAGTCGAAGGCAATAACCAGTTCGCCGAACTCGCCAAGCTTTTGCGCGGCGACATCGAAGAAGAAAGTGCCTTCCTTGCAAGCCCGGTGCAAATCAAGGAACAACAGCTTTACCCGATTCCGAATTATGGATCGGCAATGTCACCATTTTATGGCGTGCTGTCCTTATGGGTCGGTTCAACGCTGCTGATTTCCCTGCTTCGTGCCGAAGCTGAAAATCCAGAGGGCAAGTTCCGGGGATACGAGTTGTATCTTGGGCGTCTTGCCACTTTTCTGACTATTGGATTGCTTCAAGCCGTATGTGTCAGCCTGGGAGATATCTTGATCCTCGGAACCTATGTCGCAGATAAACTGTGGTTTGTCCTGTTTGCCATGCTGGTGAGTGCCGTATTTGTCACCATAACGTACACCCTGCTGTCCGTTTTTGGGAATATCGGAAAAGGGATAGCGATCATCTTCATGGTGTTCCAGTTCTCCAGCTCTGGCGGCACGTTTCCAATCAGTATGACATCGCCCTTTTTCCAGGCATTGAATCCGTTCATGCCCTTCACGTATGCGATCAGTCTGCTGCGTGAGTCGGTAGGCGGCATCTTGTGGTCTACTGCCATCAAGGATATTCTGTGGTTGTGTATGTTCATCGCGCTGAGTCTCATCGTTGCCCTCGCTTTGAAACGTCCACTGAGCAGTCTGACCAAACGCTCAGCCGAGAATGCCAAGAAGACCAAAATTATTGCTTAAATCGCCCGAGCGACCCTCTGCGTCATGAACGCAGAGGGTCTTTTGTTTTAAACCAACTTGTACATGCCGAATGAATCATGCTCAAAGAGACAAGGCCATTGGAATGTAAATCCAATGGCCTTGTCTCTTTATATAGATCATTAAAACGTCTTATTATTTCACTGTACGTTCCTGTTCCAACTGTTCATAGGACTGCTTAATCGTTGTTAATGTTTCTACATGACGATAGATGTTGTTACTTACGGTAACAAGAACACATAGCATGATCAAGCCTATTAGCACTTTTTTGCCGAGCCCCGGACGAAGACTGATGACGAATCCCCCACCGAGTAGGAAAAACGCAAACAGATAGTGTCCTGCATACAGATACATATCGTATTGAAATACCGCTAGCCCGAAACCAACAACAATATGAAGTACAAATGCAAACAGAATGTATGGCGCAAGAGTCCACACTTCCCGTTCACGGATGCCCTTGATAAACCCAGTGAGCGCCAGCAACAGGATGAAAATACCAGTGAGTTGAACATAGATCGGATTGGAACGGGACAGGTCCGTAACAAATGCTACCATGCCCGGGTCCAGCAAATATACTTTTGGTGACAGCATCGGATTAATCGTTAGCAAGCTTAGAGCTTTCCAATGGACTGCAAACTGGAATGGAGTGGCATAACTTGTTCCCCCATTTTGAATACCAAGCAGCCAATTGCTGACCCAACTGCGGCCGCCAAACGCGATGTACTGAATCCCTGTGAGCACCACGATGAAGGCAACGGCCAGCGCCATAATTCCGATATACTTTTTCCAACCAGACTTGTTACGCCACGTGCGCAAATTAAAAAACATCGCGGCCGCAAATGGCACAATGTTGGTCGACGTCAGTCCGAAGTTGATGGATGCGAGCAGCGCATTTGGGATGTAGCGAACATCTTTGTGTTCACGGGTGTATTGCATATACAGTACAGAGAGCAGGATAACAAACTGCACATACGGATAAGAATCCGGAATCAACGCGGTAAACATCTGATAGGAGCTGAAACCGAACAATAAAGCGAAAAGTAACGATGTCGTGATTTGTTTATCTTTTTGATTCAAGAACAGAAATAACAGCACAACCGAGCCCGCATTCACAAGTGACTGCAAGATAAGAAAGAACCAATTTCCGCCCAGCAGTTGAGCACCTGCTTCAAGCGTAACCGCCAGAAATGAAATTAACGGATGAATAACCGAAGAACTGTTGTCTCCATAATACATGGAAGGATCAAAGTTAAATATATTAAGCGGAAACTGCATCGTACTAAATGGCGTGTATGACCCTAAAAGCTCAGCGTGATCTGCAATGTACGTCACGTAAGATCCGTTCATAAGACCGTAAAAAAGAGCAAAACCCGCAAACAGGCCAAATGCCGTCCAATTGGTTCTGCGATTATAAAATATGTAGTCCAAAAATTTCATGCGTTCACATCCAGTTTCATTTATTCTAGAAAACCAATAAACACAACCCGCCCATAATACAAGCGATACCTATCCAGCGCAAAGGGCCTACGTTCTCCTTGAATGCAAACCGCGCCATAATGAGCGTCCACACATACGTTAACGCATTGGCAGGCAGTACAACCGTTAAGGGAAGAAACTTCAACAATACAATGTTCAGCAGCGCACCTGTACCGTAGAATCCAAGCCCCATTAGAACATGCAGCTTTTTGCGGCTGGTGGCGTAGGCTTTCAGACCCGCTCCTCCCATCGCTCCACACAGAGTCATTGCGATCAGTACAGCAATCATCCAGCTATCGATCAACACTGGTCAACGTCACCCCGATTCCAAGCAGCACAACAGCGGCCAGCTTCTGCACCGTAATTTCTTCTCCTAGCAAAAAGTATCCATAGATCAGCGCAAACACATAGCTTGCGCACATCAAAGGGTAGGCCACTGACAGCTTTTCCAAAGCAAAAGCCTTGATCATCAAAATGGCACCCAGTCCATAACACAGAAAGCCGATGCCCAGATAGATCCACTCAGTCAGACCCCACTTCCAGAACAGTTGACCCGTCGCTGTAAGAAAGGCGGAGACCAGCATCAATAGCTTGCCTGTATGGCGCCCTTTTATCTCCCCCACGACAATGCCTCCATCTCTGGTACGCGCTTGTTAATAAAGTATCGCTGACTTACCAACTGCATTACTGGAAGATCGGATAAGGAGTCGGAATAGGAGCAGGATTGATCATAATCAATCACCATTTTTTTCTCATCCAGATAGGCCTGAATTCGGCGAACCTTCTCATCCCCTTTGCAATTGCTGCCTTCGATCCTACAGGTATAACCATTTGAGTGACGAACCAAATCGGTACCAATGACATGATCCACCCAGGGGAAGTTTTTAAAATATTTCATATAGGCATGCGGAGATGCGGTCACCAGCAATACATGATAGCCTGCTTCCTTGCGATGCTGCATTTCTACACTTGCCTCCGCAAAAATGGCAGCACGGAGTCGTGTATCAAAAAAATGCTCCAGATCTTTTTCGGACATGCGCTCAATGCTCTTGAAATAGGAACGTTTGACACGTTCAACGGTCATTAGCCCTGCCTTGAACAGTGCAGTATGAAATGCAATTACAGGCAATCTCCATACCTGCCATGGGTAACGCCGAACGCCGTAATGTACAAACTGAAACATGGAATCTCTGCGTATAATCGTTTTATCAATATCAAAGATGGCGACTTTCGTGCTTTTCACCCTGATCCCCCTCTACCTTTCAGACACTTTTATTCAAAAATAGCAAAAATCGAAATAACACTTATGACATACAAAATGACCGTGATTAAGATAGGCTTGTCCTCAAACAGAACTCGATCCGGTGAACCACCTTGGTTCTTCATATGAATCAGATACAGATAACGGAACATGCCGTATATGACTAATGGAATCGTCCACATTAAATGAATAGTGCGATCGGATGTGAACGTAAAAAGCGAATAACTGATAATGGTCGCGGTTGTGACAATGGTATTGAACTGATCCAATAACGTAATCGAATAGTTATCCAGTACTTTACGGTGCGAACCGGTATTTCCCTCAAGCAAGGTAAGTTCATTCCTCCGTTTGCCGATGGCCAGGAACAAGGACAGCAGCATCGTACAAATGAGGAACCACGGCGTAAATGGTACATGGATCAGCACGCCACCCGCAATCGCACGAAGCACAAATCCAGCCGCAATGGTCATCATATCCAAAATAACGAGATGTTTCAGTACAAATGAGTACGATACATTCAATAGAAAATAAAGGATACATAACATTCCGAATAACGGATTCATCACAAAGGCTGTCCCGACGGAAAAAATCAACAGCAGAATTCCGAACAGCAAGGCGTGAGCCGGGTTGACCTGTCCAGAAGCAAGGGGACGGAACATTTTCACTGGATGCTGACGATCTCTGTCGCGATCTACATAATCGTTTAAAATATAAACGCAGCCTGCAACCAGGCTAAATAAAATAAAACCTAGCAAAGTCGATAGAATGGTCTCCGTCCGAATTTCCTCAAATGAAAAAAGCAGCGCGGCAAACAACAGCAAATTTTTGGTCCATTGTTTGGGCCTCAATAGTTTAAGCAATCCTGAGACGGTATTGCCTGTTCCTGCAGCAGGTGAGGACACGGTATTGGTACGTGATGATAACAATTTCCATAACTCCCTTCAAAAGCAACTTCTGACTAAATAAATAACGTAAAGATCTAATCATATGTTGCTTGTATAATTTTGTAAAGGGATTACAGGGAGAATTTATATTTTTATGCATAAAAAAGAGACCGTTTCCGGTCTCTTTTTTCTCTACCTCATTATGATGATGTGAATTTCAATTAAAATTCAAATTGCACGTCGCTCAGACGGCGTTTAATTTCAGCGATAACGCGTTTCTCTTCCTCTTCCCCTTTAGCTTCAAAGGTAACGGAGAAACGAACAAAGTTACCCGCGTCATCCCAAGGAACCGAAGAGATCAGTTTCTCACGGATCAGGAATTGGGAGAAGTCTTCGCCGGATTCAAAGCGGCGTCCACCCACAATCCCTTTTGGTGCTTCAACATACAGGAAGAAGGAACCTTTAGGTTTTTCAGCCTGGAAGCCCAGCTCGTTCAGTGCAGCTACCAGCAGATCGTGACGACGGGAATATTTCTCGGCGATTTTTTCCGTAATTTCCGGGTGGTTAAGACCGTAGGCAGCAGCCTTCTGGATCGCGATGAACTGACCGGAGTCATTGTTGTCTTTCACGTCGCTGAATGCTTTTACAACAAGCGGGTTACCTGCTACAAAACCAATTCTCCAGCCTGTCATGTTGTAGGATTTGGACAGGGAGTGCAGCTCCACGCCAACATCCTTCGCACCAGGTACAGACAGGAAGCTGAACGGTTTTTTGCCGTCATATGTCAGAGCTGCGTATGGAGCATCATGTACAACAACAACGCTGTATTTCTTCGCCCATTCAACCACTTCCGTAAAGAACTCCACCGTTGCACTCGCACCCGTTGGGTTATTCGGATAGTTCAGATAGAGCAACTTCGCACGTTTTGCGATATCTTCCGGAATGGCCGTCAGGTCAGGCAGGAAGTTGTTCTCCTTGGTCAATTGAATGTTGAATACTTCCCCACCCAGGTATTTGGTATGTGTACCCATAACCGGATACCCTGGCACCGTCATGATCGTTACATCACCTGGATTGATGAAGCAAGAAGGCATCATAGCCAAAGCCGGCTTGGAACCGATGGAATGCACGACTTCAGTTGATGGGTCGATACCCTCTACATTAAATACATTTTTCAGGTAAGCAGCAGCCGCTTCCTTGAATTCAGGAATACCGTTATCCGCATAACCACGGTTTTCTGGTTTGGAGGCTTGCTCCGCCAATGCAGCTACGATGCCTGCATCTGCCATCTCGTCCGGCTCACCTACGCCGAGGTCAATCAGTTCTACATTGGGAAAATCTTTTTTAGCCGAAGCTTTGGCACGTTTGATTTTCTCGAATTTATAGATGTTGGTGTCTTTACCATAGTTGGAGCCGCCAATACGGTCGGCAAAATTAGTCTGAATGTACGTTTCCTGATATTTATCGATACTCATGATTTTGTTCATCTCCTCATTTGACGCAAATTTCTACACTTTAATATGAAGCATTTGCGCGTTCAAAACCATGGACAAATGTTCCGAACATTTGTACTTTCTCGAGCTATCAGCGACTACGTAGTGAGGCCAGAACATCTTCCATATCCTGCGGAAGCGGAGCTGTAAATTCAAGGTATTCCCCGGTTGTTGGATGTACAAAACCGAGAATCGCGGCATGCAAAGCCTGTCCGTGCATTTTGATCCCTTTGTTACGGCCATACGTCGGATCTCCAACAAGCGGATGACCAATGAACTTCATGTGAACACGAATCTGGTGGGTGCGGCCTGTCTCCAGTTTCAATTCCAACAACGTGTAGTCATTGATGCGTTCCGTGACGGTAAAATGCGTGACCGCATGTTTACTGTTCCGCTCCGTAACGGTGTACATTTTGCGATCATTGGTATCTCGACCAATCGGTGCATCAATGGTTCCCTGATCGTGACTAAGGTGCCCATGAACGAGTGCAATATATCGTCTATTCACACTATGCTCTTTGAGCTGAGCGGCTAGCGAGGCGTGAGCACGATCATTTTTTGCGGCCATGATCAGACCTGAAGTGTCCTTATCAATCCGATGCACGATGCCGGGACGCAGCTCCCCATTAATGCCTGAGAGATCTTTACAGTGATACATGAGTGCATTAACAAGTGTTCCGGACGTATGCCCAGGTGCAGGATGTACAACAAGGCCACGCTGTTTGTTAATAACGATCAAATCACTATCTTCATACACCACTTCAAGCGGAATATTCTCAGCAATAATCTCCACAGTAGTCGGCTCAGGGATCTGAAGCTCTATGATATCGCCTTCAGATAATTTGGCGTTGGCTTTGACTTTAGCCCCGTTCACCGTAACAAATCCGTCTCCGATCCACAATTGAACTTGAGAGCGCGATACATTATCCATGGATTCTGTAATATATTTGTCAATTCGTTCCTTATTATGTTCAGCGGCAACCGTCCATTCCATACGATCATTGCCATTCAAGAGTTCATCGTCATGCGTTGATGTGTCTCCGTTAGTCTGTTCTTCATTTTGCGATTTACTCATGATGTTCATTCCCTTCGATCTTTGCGGCTGCTTTCTCGCGCCGTCCTTCAAGCAACGTTTCCACAATGATCAGTACCACTCCGATACAGATTGCCGAGTCGGCTATGTTGAAAATGGGAAACGTGTAGCTTCCAAAATTAAGCTGGATAAAATCGACAACTTCTCCGGTCAATGCCCGATCCAGGAAGTTACCAATGGCTCCGCCAAGCACCAAGCTAAGCGCCACAGGCAGCAATTTGTGCGGAGTATCTTTTACCTTTTGCAAATACCAAACCAAAGCCACCACGACAACCAGTGTAACCACAATAAAGAACCAGCGTTGATCCTGCAAAATACCAAAAGCTGCACCTGAGTTGCGATGTGATGTGATGACAAAGAAATTGCCAATCACCGGAATTTCATCTCTAAGTTCCATCCGGGTTGCAATTAGGAACTTCGTTCCCTGATCGACTAAAAATACGATAAAAGCGAGGATATAATACACCACGTTTGTTTGTCACTCCGTTCTTGTCTTTTCCAAACGATACCAGGCTTAACGCCAGACTTGTTCATTGTAGCACAGCTGTTTGGAAATCGTCCACGACGCGGTTCGTCGCAGTCCGGATGGCAAAAACGATAACATTTCCCTTCTGTAATTCTGCACGAAATGGTACATCCTACAACAGAGTCAAATCCGGAGTCCACACGGAACAGAAAGGGGAAAATGATGTCACATTTCACTGCCAAACAACTGCAATCGTTACGTTCCCAACTGACAACCGAAAAGCGTGATATTGAACATAGACTGGAGCAAAACGAACATTATGGTCTCGGTGACTCCATGAAACTCCAGACAGGTGAATTATCACCGATTGATAACCATCCGGGTGATTTAGCTACCGAGATGTATGATCGGGAAAAGGATATTTCGCTGCTGGAACATGATGAATTTCAACTGGAGCGTATTGATTCTGCCCTGCATTCCATCGAAGAAGGCCATTATGGAACTTGCGCCGTGTGTCAGCAGCCTATTCCCTATGAACGCATGCAAGCTGTTCCTTACACCAAGTACTGCAAAAAACATCAACCCGAAACCGTTGTCTCCGAAAATCGTCCTGTAGAGGAAGAATTCCTCGCTCCTGCCTTTGGCCGCACAAGCCTGGATGAACGTGATGACCAGAACGGCTTCGACGGCGAAGATGCGTGGCAGATTGTTGAAAGTTGGGGTACCTCCAACACTCCGGCCATGGCTGAGGGTCGGGACATTGACAGTTATGATGTTATGGCGATTGAAGCCACAGACGAGGTCGAGGGTTGCGTTGAGGCATATGAGAGCTTTGTCGCAACTGATATCTATGGTCATGATGTGTCCATAGTGCGCAATCGGCAATATCGGCAGTATCTGGAGAACCGTGAAGGCGAAGGGCTGTTAGAACCGGATTTCGATTCGGACGACTCGTTTTGATCGCTTGGGAGCCTAATATGTGTTTAACTCCAGCTGTCGTTGCACAATTCGCACAATATCAGCAATATAATCACCTACAATGGGCAGATTAAGGGCCCCAAGAACCTGTAACACATAAATGATCGTGGCTGCAAAAAAGGTAAACCCGATTGCGATCCCCACGCCGCGTGCTGCTCCGGACAACAAATTAAGCCCAATCAGCTTCCATGGACGGTTCAGCAATTCTGTGTACTGCGCGATCCGTGAACGCTCGAGTTCATTGGCAAGCCGGTTGGTGAGCGTATGAAGTTCTTCAATTTTGTCCTCCGCATTCTTGGAATGCGTGGATTCTGAATTAGATGGCGATTGGCTATCCTGTTCGTTCATAATTTACTCAGTTCCTTTGATGTATATAGAGTGTCTGCACAATAGAAATCATTGCCCATTTGCTGAAAAACCAAACGAGCCAGGACACAGGATTCTTCTCCTGCATCTGAGGCTCGTTGGCATTTCTGTCTTTATATACTGTCCTATTTGAAATAGAGTTACTCTGTCCCCGTTAAAGTCTGACAAAGCTATCTTTTCTACAGGACGGCCTTAAGTGAAAATCTCTGTATTACCCCTCGATATATACACCGAAGGCTTTACCTCCGGCTTCAATGCGTTGCATCGACTCGTTCGTTCCGAAGGTAACTTCGGTTACGAGCACATTATCACGCAGCACATCATCAAAGGCCTGAATCGCTTCTTGAAGAGCAGCGTCAACATCCAGCGTCAAACGTACTCTTTTCTCAATCGGCAGATCCAGCTTCTTCCGTGTGTCTTGAACTGCACGAATGACTTCACGAACCCAGCCTTCCTGTTCGAGTTCTGCTGTGATCTCCGTATTGAGAGCTACCGTCAGACCATAGCCGGATGCCGAGGCAAAACCGGATTTGGCTTGTTTCTCCACCAGCAGTTCTTCGCCCGTCACTTGCAGCTCTTCGCCTTCAGGAGAAACGACGTTCAGACCATCCTCTGCCACCACTTTACGAGTCTCATCCGCTGACATTCCCTTGAAGAAGTTTTGCAAGAAACCTACGTTTTTACCGTATTTTTTGCCCGCTACTTTCAGATTCAGCTTCAAAGTGAAATCAACGAAATCCGCATCATCATGCTCGGTACGAATACTTTTGACATTGATCTCATCCTTGATGATCTCTTCATAACTTGCCAGATCGAAGCCTTTATCCAGAGAAACGATTAGTTCGGACAACGGTTGACGTGTCTTGATACCTGTTTCGTTACGCACATTACGGGCAAGTTCAACGATTCGGCGTGCTGTTTCCATATCCTGTTCCAGCTCCAAATCAATCAGCGATTCATTGGCAACCGGATAATCATCCATGTGTACACTCTCACCTGTAGTCAGGTTCAGATAGATATCTTCTGCAAGCATAGGTGTGAACGGAGCCACCAGCTTGGCTGTAGTCACCAGCACTTCGGTAAGTGTACGGTAAGCGTCCAGTTTGTCTTCTGTCAATCCACTGCCCCAGAAACGGTCACGGGAACGACGGATGTACCAGTTACTGAGCTCATCCACAAATGCTTCAATTGCTTTGGAAGAGTTCAGGTAGTCGTTAACAGCCAGCGCTTTTTCTACAACGAGAATCAGGCTGTTCAGTCTCGACAAGATCCAGCGATCCAGGTTGTGTGCAGACAGTTTGAACGGATGCTCCTGTGGATCAAATCCATCAATCGTAGCATACAGCGTCAGGAATGCATGGGTGTTGACCAGCGTATCCACCATTTTGGATTTCGCTTCGCCCACGATGCCTTTGGAGAAACGTTTGCTGTTCCACGGTGCGCTGTCGGACAGCAAAGCCCAACGGAATGCATCTGTACCGTATTCTTCGATGACTTCCCATGGATCGATAACGTTGCCTTTGGATTTGGACATCTTCTGTCCGTTCTCATCAAGAACGTGTCCTGTTGCCATAACCGCTTTGTAAGGTGCTTTGCCTGTCAAAAGTGTAGATACGGCCAGCAAGCTGTAGAACCAGCCGCGCGTCTGGTCAATTCCTTCACAGATCATATCTGCCGGATATTGCTGTTCGAATGTTTCTTTATTTTCAAATGGATAGTGCTGCTGGGCAAACGGCATGGAGCCGCTGTCGAACCAGACATCGATCACTTCCGGTGTACGTTTCATTTCATATTTGCCACAAGAGCTCATGACTTTGACGTCATCTACATACGGCTTATGCAGCTCCAGATTTTCAGGCACGTCGCCAATCGCACGGGCACGCAGTTCAGCGATGCTATGTGGGGCGAATTGTTCACCCGTCTCTTCACACACCCAGATGTTCAGCGGAGTTCCCCAATAGCGGTCACGGCTGATATTCCAGTCCACAAGATCTTCAAGGAACTTCCCGAATCGCCCATCACGAACGTGGCCCGGGTACCATTCTACTTCACTGTTATTGGCGATCAGTTGATCCTTGATTGCTGTTGTTTGGATAAACCAGCTGTCCATTGCATAGTACAGAAGTGGTGTATCACAACGCCAGCAGAACGGATAGCTGTGCTCATATTTTTCTTTGCTGAACAAACGTCCTTTTTCCGACAAATATCTCACGATATCAATATCGCAGTCCTTGACAAAACGTCCGGCAAAATCAGTTACCTGTGGCACAAACTTACCTTCCAAGTCCACCATGTTCACAAAACTGATGCCATTTTCACGACATACACGATAGTCATCTTCACCATGAGCAGGTGCCATGTGTACAATCCCTGTACCACTTGCATCGGTTACAAAACCCGCGCCCAAGATGATGTTTGCTTTCTCAGCCTGTACGTAGTTGAACGGAGGATCATACGTTTTGCCAACCAGATCGGAACCTTTCAGAGCACCGATGATTTCATATTCACCTTTGGCATCCTTCATAACTTTCTCAACCAGATTGGTCGCCATGATATACACTTCGTTGTTCTGACGAACACGGGAATAGTCCATATCCGGATTCACGGCAAGCGCAACGTGTGAAGGCAATGTCCAAGGCGTCGTTGTCCAGGCAAGCACGAATTCGCCGCTGTCATCCAGTTTGAATTTGGCCGTAGCACTGAGGTCTTTCACGTCCTTGTACCCTTGTGCTACCTCATGGGAGCTAAGTGTAGTCTGACAAGACGGACAGTACGGACTCACACGGTGACCCCGGTACAGCAGGCCTTTTTCATGAATCGTCGCCAGAATGTTCCACACACTTTCGATATAATTGTTGTCGAGTGTGATATACGGATTATTCATGTCCGTCCAGTAACCGATACCCTCTGTCAGATCGCGCCATTGTTGTTCGTATTCGAACACGCTCGCTTTACATTCGTTAATGAAATTCTCCACGCCGTAATCTTCGATTTCCCACTTATGGGAGATGCCCAGCTTTTTCTGAACACCCAGTTCTACAGGCAGACCATGTGTATCCCAGCCTGCTTTACGAACGACGCGGTAACCCTTCATGGTGTTATAACGTCCCACGAAATCCTTGATTACCCGTCCCAATACGTGACCGATGTGCGGTTTACCGTTGGCTGTAGGCGGTCCCTCGTAAAATACGAAGTTCGGCTTGCCTTCCCGGTTTTCGATGGATCTTTTGAATGTATTCTCGGTTTTCCATTTGTTTAACACGCGTAGTTCTCTGGCGCGCGCTTTCTCTTTGACGTCAACTCGTTGCATGATGATCATCTTCCTTTCAACTGTGTCAAATTGTGGACCGTCCACAAAAAGCGTTTCAATCCCCCTAAATCCCCCTTACCAAGGGGGACCCCATAGGCGCTCCGCCCTCTGGACACCCGGGATGGGTTGTCTTTGGCGGAACTTCGGCGGCGTTTGCGAAGGTGTGTATGTTGGAGTCGGCCCTTTTGCGGCTGTCCCCTCCGGGAACGCCGCCGGGCCTTACTACGTGGGGGGAGTTGCCGGACGCTTCGCTCCTCCGGCGA
>NZ_LITU01000082.1:235294-299575 GCF_001280595.1 Paenibacillus xylanivorans | reverse complement strand
CAGAGAATAATCTCTGAAATGAAAATCGATACATCACGGAATGTGTGTATGGTTTTCAGTTCCACAATGATTTTAAGAAGCTATGCTTCGACAAATCGCGTTTGGTGGCGATGGCGGAGGGGTTCCACACGTACCCATCCCGAACACGACCGTTAAGCCCTCTAGCGTCGATGGTACTTGGACCGCAGGGTCCTGGGAGAGTAGGACGCCGCCAAGCAATCGAAAGACACGATCGTATATAAGCGATCGTGTCTTTTTCTGTTATTATGATTTTAGGAATTATAACTACCATAGGCTGTCTTATTTATCTCAGTCCGTAGAGATAAAACTCATTTTATACATAAAATACTGGCCTTCCCATCATTGAAGCTGTGATACAATAGGTGAGGTCTATATAGAAACGGAAACACGCATGAGTACGAGGAGGAACTGGAACACGATGAAATCAGCACCGTTTATTGCAGTGGAAGGTCCCATTGGAGCGGGGAAAACAACGTTGGCAACGATGCTTTCCCAGGAATTGAATCTTCCGCTGGTCAAGGAAATTGTAGAAGAGAATCCCTTTCTGGCTTCCTTCTATCAGGATATAGATGAGTGGAGCTTCCAGCTTGAAATGTTTTTTCTATGCAATCGATTCAAGCAACTGGAAGACACGGGTGCTCACTATATTAAACAGAACACTCCCGTTATTTCGGACTATCATATCTATAAAAATATGATTTTTGCCGATCGTACCTTAAAGGGAACGAAACGGGACAAATACCGTCAAATCTATCATCTCTTAACGGATGATCTGCCGAAACCCAATCTGGTGCTTTATATTGAAGCTGAACTCGATACATTGATGAACCGTATCAACAAACGTGGACGGTCTTTTGAGCAGGATATGGACCCGGCTTACATGGAACAGTTAATTGCAGATTATAAAACAGGCATGACCTACCTGGCTAGCAGCCCGAATCCGCCGATCATCATTAAGGTGAATGCGGAACAGCTCGATTTTGTAGAACATCCTGAACATTTCAAACAGATTGTTAATCAGGTAAAGGAGTATATCACATGAACAACTATGGCATTCCGGCGAATGCATTAATTACGGTAGCAGGTACCGTAGGGGTGGGTAAATCCACTTTAACAGCGGCACTGGCAGGGCGTTTAAATTTCAAGACTTCTCTTGAGCAAGTCGACCACAATCCATATCTGGAGAAGTTCTATCATGACTTCGAACGTTGGAGCTTCCATTTGCAGATATACTTCTTGGCAGAGCGTTTCAAGGAACAGAAGAAAATCTTTGAACTGGGCGGCGGATTTGTACAGGATCGTTCCATCTATGAGGACACAGGCATCTTTGCGCAAATGCATGCGGATCAGGGAACAATGTCGGCTACGGATTTCGAAACGTACAGCAGTTTATTTGAAGCTATGGTGATGACACCGTATTTCCCTCATCCGGATGTACTAATTTATCTGGAAGGCAGCTTGCCATCCATTCTGAATCGAATTACGGAACGCGGACGGGAAATGGAGATCCAGACGGACCGTTCCTACTGGGAGCATATGCATGAGCGCTATTCGGTATGGATTAATCAATTTACAGCCTGTCCGGTACTGCGTTTGAACATCGATGAGTATGATGTGAATGATCCAGCATCGGTGGATGCTATTTTGGCGCAGATTGCTGCTGTCATTAATCCTTCCAAGGAAGCTCAATTGTAAATTTTTTTATATCTCAAGATGCCATTAGTTAGATTCATATAGTCATCCCCTCTACGCAAGCGAAAGCTTCTAGAGGGGATATTTTTCGTCATTTTGTAAGAGGAGAATTCTCAAAAGATGTTTTTGACTTATGCATTGTTAAGTAATACAAGAACCAGACGGCATGTCTCTGCTCATCCGTTGCTGCACGCCGAAACGCTTCCTTAATGTAAGGGTCATTTGCTTGATCTGCAACTTGTGAGTAGAACTCAACCGTGTTTTGCTCGTCATTAAAAGCATAATCTATTCCCGCGAAATACTCGGACGGACAATCCGGAGAGATTTGGACCGTAGGTTGCGTACCTGTTAACGAAACATAAATGGCGATGAATTTTTGAAGATGCTCTATTTCATCAAGACGTATCTCTAGAATACGGGCTTTTTCCGCTTCTGTGGGTGCCAATTCTGCCAGTCTTGCGTAGCAGGCAATCGCTGAGGATTCTCCATTAATGGCTTTGGAAATTTGTGCTAACAGCATGTTGTCATTCCGGTAATAGGGAACATAATACATAGGGAGTACTCCTTCCAAACACATTTTAAACAGAATATGCGGTTATTAGGCAGATGTTCCTATTTCTTAAACAGTGAGTGGACGAAACAAAAGTAAAGAGAAATTTGTTGAATAAAAGGAGAATTTGTGGTTTCATAGGATAGGTCAATTCTGGAAAATAAGCATAAGCATGACTCAGGAGGGAAAGTGGACGTGGAAGAGAAACAAGGGATCAAGATCGGCATGCCAATCGTTGGTGGATTATTGGCAGCTGTTATAGGGGGCATTGTGTGGGCAGTGATCGCTGCCATGACAGAAAGAGAGCTTGGGCTCATTGCTATTGTCATTGGGGCGCTTACAGGCTACGCGGTCGTATTGTTCTCGAACAAACAGATCGCGACGGTACATAAAGTTATCGCAGTCATCTTTGCACTTATCGGCATTTTGCTTGGGAAGTATCTGACGGTGGTGTATTTTACATCCGAGTTGTTCAGCGATGCGAGCATGATGGATCTGGTGTTCGATGGTGAGATGGTAAGTGCATTTGTGGAAACCTTTACGGATTATTTCAGCGAGCCGGTTGACCTGTTATTCATCGTACTGGCGATTGTATCGGCATGGCAGATTCCAGGACGAATGGCGAAGACCAGTCTGGCATCGGATGCATCTTCGTCTGATCACGCTCCAAGAGCTTAACTGATCCGACTGGAGAACTCAGAAATTCTCTTTGGATTGTAGTTATGGATGTAAGAAAAAAGTACTCAGAGTGATTGGCTGTAAAAGGCCTGTTCACATTGCGGCTGAGATACGAAAAGAGGGACGTGGCGCCAATGGCGTACGTCTCTTTTTGAATGCATCTAGCAATAGGTGGGTTCGAGTGATGTCCTAATTGCCCAAGAAAGGATATGAATACTTAATGGCGGTGGACATCGGATGATGCAAAATGTAACTAAAGCTTATCGCCTGATTAGCTGTGTCGATCTGCAAAGGCAGTCATGGCATCCCGCATAAATACAGCCAAGCCTTCGCCGAATTGATCAATGTTACGTGTAAAACGTTCGTCGTCCACGTACATCTGCCCCAGCCCTTTGAAGGCATCAGGTGAATAAGTGCCGATAGTGTTCAGATAGCTGTACCATTCCGAGATTCCGGTTTGAGCCTCGGCAGAGGTTGGGGCCGTGTGACGAATTGCTGCAAGACGGGTGTAGATTGAATTCATTTGATCGGATAGAGCTTTTTGCTTTTCAGGAGGCTGGTTCTGCAATTTTTGGTTAGCCTGGTCCACCGCGTGGTCTCCCCAACGTTCTCGCGCCTCCTGTTCATACGGATTATGACTGAAATTGAAACCTTCGAATTGTTCTTTGGCTGTCATCTTAATCTCTCCTCTCACGTGTTGAACCGATTTATCAATGGTGGCAATCATTTGGTCCAATCGCTGGCGTTTCTCCAGCAGTATACGGCGATGCATATTTAGGGCTTCCTCCTGATCGAAAGAGGGATTGTTTATAATCTCCTTGATATCTTTCAGAGAGAAATCGAGTTCTTTGAAAAATAAAATCTGCTGCAGCATTTCCAGATTGGCATCTGAATACAGTCGATACCCGGCAGAAGTCACTTCGTCCGGTGTTAACAGTCCGATCTCATCATAATGATGCAGTGTGCGCACACTGATCCCGACAAGTTCGGCCAGTTCTTTTACTTTCATGGCCATGATTGAAACCTCCTTACACCACCGATTGTACAGCGTCACGTTACGTGAGAGTCAACAGGAGAAAATGAAAAAACAAGATGCGAGCACGGAAACCGCATCTTGAGAATGGATTGGGTGACTGAATGGCCGGGAGAGAGCAGGGCATTGTTAGGCTGCACCATGCACTTGGTGCAGCACACGGGCTGGCGGTGCAGGGAGCGCATGGCTACGCCTGCATCCCGCGCACCGCCGCAGCGAACTGCGCAGCCGCTGTGCGCACATCGGCCGCGCCCGCGATGGCGGAGATGACGGCTACGCCGTCGGCTCCAGCCGCCATCACGGCGGCCGTGGTATCGGGCGTAATGCCGCCGATACCCACCACCGGAACTGCGATGCCTGCGGCGCGCAGTTCGGCAACCCCGGCGGGGCCCAGCACAGCGTGGGCATCCGCTTTGGACCGCGTCGGGTACATGGGTCCGACGCCAAGATAGTCGGCGCCCGCCTGCACCGCACGGCGGGCTTCCAGCGCGGAGTGGGCGGATACGCCAAGCATCCGCGCTTCTCCGATGCGGGCGCGTACCAGCGCCGCGTCCGCATCGTCCTGGCCGACATGCACGCCGTCGGCCTCCACCGCCACAGCCAGCTCCACATCATCGTTCACGATGAACGGTATGCCGTGCTGGCTGCACACCTCGCGAAGCCGCATCGCAAGCGTGATGCGTGCTTCGCCAACCAGAGCGCCAGTTCCTTTTTCCCGGAACTGGAACAGTGTAATGCCGCCAGCGATGGCTTGGCGCAGCACCTCCACCGGGTCACGCGTCGTATTCATGCTGCCCATCACCAAATACACCTGCATCGCACGGCGTATCGCTTCTGCATCCAGATGGAGCATCACTGCTCACCCCGCAGTCTGCGCTGATACGCAAAATGATTCGTCGGCCCATGCCCGGCCCCAATCCCAAGCTCATCTTCAATGGCTGCCTGAATGAATGCTCGCGCGGTCGTGACGGCAGCGAGCACAGATGAGCCCTTCGCCAATTCGGCAGTAATGGCCGCAGAATACGTACATCCCGTTCCATGGGTATGTCGTGTCACCACCCGAACATTCTCCAGGTAATGAAAAGACTGCCCATCATAGAGAACATCGACAATCATGCCACTTCCTTCATCATGACCACCCTTCACCAAAGCATACGTGGAGCCCATCTGCACGATCCGCTTTGCAGCTTCTTCACGCTGACTCAAATTCATAATGGACATCTTGGTGAGCAGCTCAGCTTCCGGAATGTTCGGTGTCGTGATCAGTGCATGAGGCAGTAACTCTGTAATTAGCGCCTGAACGGCTTCCTGTTGTAGCAGGGGGGCACCTCCCTTGGCAACCATAACCGGATCGATGACCAGATTGGACCAGCTATATTGCTGCCATTTCTCGGCGACCAATCGAATAATTTGGGCACTGTAGAGCATGCCCGTCTTTACTGATGTAGGTTGAAAATCATCCCCGGTGGAATCCAACTGTTGAGCGATACCCTCATATGAGATAGGGAAGACGCCCTGCACACCTGTTGTATTTTGGGCAGCAATGGCTGTAATTACAGTCATGCCGTATACGCCGAGCTCCTGAAAGGTCTTCAGATCGGCTTGAATTCCGGCGCCGCCACCATTATCGGAACCTGCAATCGTCAAAGCCTGCGCAATACTCATTGCGCACCTCCATCAATCTGGCGAACCCGTGCCCGCTCTGCGAGAATGTCAGGTGTTACTTGGGCCAGTTGATTCAGCAATTCGATCTGGAAGCTGCCCGGACCCTGGTCAGCGGTACGTTCCGCCGCAATCTCTGCTGCAACGCCATAGAAAGCAAGAGCTTCCACAACACTGCCCAGCAAGTCTTCACCCGGTCTCGCTATGGCTGCAAAAGCACCAATCACCGAGCTGAGTAAGCAGCCTGCACCAGTCACTTGGGTAAGCAAGGCATGTCCATTACTCGTCAGGAACGTCGTTTGTCCATCCGTAATGACATCCTCTCGTCCGGTAATGACGACAACACAGCCGAGTCTTTGTGCTGCCCGTTCCGCTATTCCGATTCGATCCCCCTCGCCTTGACCTGCATCCACGCCTTTGATGCTCCAGCTCTCACCGATAACATTGGAGACTTCAGCCACATTGCCACGCAACACTGTGAGGCGAAGCTCACGAATGAGCATTTGAACGGTTTCCGTTCGGTAGGCAGTTGCTCCAGCTCCAACCGGATCGAGCACAACAGGTACGTTATTTGCATTAGCCGATTGCCCAGCCAGGCGGATCGCTTCCACAACCCTTTCTTCGAGAGTGCCAATATTCAGTACAACCGCTCCCGACATCTTGGCGACATCAGCGACTTCTTCATGCGCATAGGCCATAAAGGGAGATGCACCGAGTGCAAGTAAACCGTTGGCTGTAAAGGGAGCCACGACAATATTCGTAATGTTATGAATAAGTGGATTTTGGGTACGAACACGTTCCAGATAAGACATATGAGTTCCTCCTTATTAATAAGCAATTTGATCAACAGAAGTAGGAAGGGTAGGATTCACCTTATATATGTTGTTAATTGATCTCATCCAGCAACCCATTTCCTTACTCCCCCTGCAAGTTGATAAAAGCATCCTCAGCCTTCACGGAATCTGGAATCAGTTCACTTTGAACAAGCCATGCGCGTACGTTTTCCCAAGAAGAGGCGTCCTGCCCGCCAAACAGCTGACCTTCTTCATTCATCAGTGGCAGTAAAATATTCAGACTTTTGGTTTCGATCTCCGGGTCAAGTGGAGACGTTTCGTTCTCATGCGCAAGTAGAATGTTAAGCGCTTCCTCGGGGTGCTCTGTCACATATTTCTGTCCTTCCTGCATCGCTTTGATGAAGCGGGTAAGCTGATCCTTTTTCGCTTCAATGCCCGCATCACTTGCAGTGAGGACAAGTTCATAATAATCAGGTACACCATAATCGACGGGATTGATCGATTTCATGGCATGGCCTTCTTTTTCCAAAATCAATTGCTCATGGTTAATAAAACCACCCATAATGGCATTTGCCTGTCCGGAAGCCAGGGAAGGAATCAGGTCAAATCCCACATCCACCAGATTCATCTTGGCGGGATTTCCACCATCCTGGCTGATCATCGTACGCACCATCGCTTCATACAGAGGGATTGAGGAATAGCCGACCGTCAGGCCTTCCAGATCTTTTGGCGACTTCACTTTACCATCTGCTTCAGTCAACAGATGCACGAGCGGATGCCGAACGACAGCTGCAATCGAACGTACAGGAATGTTCTCCCCACGCGCGAGCAAAATTTGCGGCTGGTAGCTTAGTGCCAGATCGATTTTCCCGGCAGCAACAAGCTTGAGTGAGTCATTCGTATCGGCGGGCATCTGGACATCAACATCCAGACCTTGGTCCGTGAAGTAACCTTTCTCCTGGGCAACATAGATGAAGGAATGCACTGCATTCGGGTACCAATCGAGCATGATGGACAGCTTATCTTTGGAATCGGATGACGTTTCGGTCGCAGATGATTCTGTATCTTTTGCATCGGGAGCTGAATCAGTGGCAGGTGTGTTGGTACCCGTATTCCCGCATCCGCTAACGATCAGCATCAGGGTTATAAGAAGGAGGGGGATCAGGGAATAGATATGCTTTTTATTCATAATTTAAAGTTCCTCGTTTCCTTTTTTCTGTTTTAAAATCTATAAGTTCTATATTCAGGAAAAATGAAAATGATTGCGTTGCACAATGAATGCACAGCCGATAGCAGGGGAATTACGCTGAGTCCGTCGCACTGGGTCTACCTCCAGGACTTATCTAGCTTTTCTTCTACCTGCATGACGTTGTGTACCGAATCTTCTCTCCAGCCATGCAATAAGTACAAACAGGGCAATACCAAGCAGAGATAACAGTACAATAGCGGCGAACATGGCATCCGTGTTCATGTTGCTCGACATTCTGCGGCTGAAATAGCCGAGTCCCTTGCTTCCGCCGAGCCATTCCCCAATCGTTGCCCCGACCACACAGTAGACCACAGACATTTTTAGTCCTGAAAAGAAGGAGGTCAGGGCAAGCGGAATCTGGAGTTTTCGAAAAATATCCCACTTGCTGGCCCCCATGGTCAGCAGCAGTTCACGCTGCTCCGGATCACCCTGGCGCAGTCCATCATAGGTGCTTACCACAATCGGAAAGAACGCGATTAGGAATACCACCGCGACCTTGCTCCACAGCGTGTAGCCAAACCACAGGATAAAGACGGGGGACAAGGCGATTAACGGGATCGTCTGACTGATCACGATAAAGGGATATAACGCCTTTTCAATAGACCGATTCATATGCATGCCTGTCGCAAGTGCAATACCGGCACCAATGGACAAGCCAAAACCAATGACAACCTCCATCAAGGTAGCAGGCAGATGTGTTGCCAACAAGAGGCGGCGATGCTCATACAGCGAACTGGCAATTGCCGTAGGGGCAGGAATGATGAAGGAGGGCACCCATCCCATACGCACAATCCACTCCCAGATGACAAGCAGCAAGATCATGAGCAAAAGAAACAGACCATAACGGGCAAGCCAAAGCTTTACACTATCCTTCATGCTGTCTCTCAAGTTACCGTTTCGCATGCAATTGTTCCTCCAGTAATCGTCTCATCTGAACGAGAGCCGGTTCGTAGATCATGTCCGAATGTCTTGGACGAGGCAAAGGTACCGTCATATCCTCTAGCTGTTGGTTTTGGCCCCCTGGAGTTAACAGGATAATCCGATCACTGAGCAGCAAGGCTTCTTCAATATCATGGGTGATAAACAACACGGTTTTGCCCAGGCCTTCCCAGAGTTCTATTAGCCAGCGATGCATCTCCCGTTTGGTTAAGGCATCGAGTGCGCCGAATGGTTCATCCAGCAGCATGAGCTGGCCGCCAGTCAGCAAAGTACGCAGCAGCGCGACCCGCTGTCGCATGCCGCCTGACAGCTCGTCCGGATAAGCATGCGCGTAACCGGATAAGCCAAATCTTTCGAGGTCAGCCAGAATGTCTGCTTGCACCCTAACTTTGTCCTGCCGCCCTGAAGCAAATTCGGAGGGGAGTAGGCAATTCTCCATGACGGTTCGCCAGGATAACAGGAGGTCCTTTTGCGGCATGTAGGCCACCTGCCCCAGTCGCTTTCCGTCTTGAATCCATGGAAGTTCAATGGTTCCGTGAGTTGGATCAAGTAGGCCTGCCAGCAGCTTGAAGAGAGTGCTTTTACCGGATCCGCTGGAACCGATGATCGAGACGAATTCGCCTTTTGCTACACGCATCGACACATTGGAGAGCACGGGGGAATCCCTTTTTCCTGGGAAAGCGTAGCTCATGTTGTGAATGGTTATATCGTTATCCATAATTTCGTTCCGTTCCCCCTTGTAACTCAAATTTCAAACTGCGGGATCTCTAATTACACCTTCTGATCTGCTCGCAGAACACGAAAAAGACCCACCCATTTCCGGAGAAATGAGTGGGTCTGTAAGTTCAATTCACATTAAATTTCAACATCAACATGAAAAAATCCGCTTACTGATAGGCCGCTCCACTTCCCTCCGCTGGTATGATCCAGATCAGGTTCAAAGGGTCCGAATCGTTCGATTCGTCTCAGCCGGAAGGCTCCCCTAGTGCAATGTTAAAGATATGCAGTTGTGTGTTCAGCATATATCACATGCAAGTAGAATGTAAAGAGGGTGGCCTGAAAGAAGTGTGAGTTAGAAAGAATACTGGAATCTACACGTTTGAATGTAACAGCGAATCAAGTTCACCGATCAGACGGGTAATCTGCTCAGGTGTGCCAATCGTAATCCGAAGCCAGGTAGGCATACCGAATTCAGCACCGCCGCGGACAGAGATGCCTCTGTTCAGCAAGTCTTTGGTAATCGGGCCACTATCTTGTAACAGATCAACCATGATGAAATTCGTTTCAGAAGGGATGTAGGGTAATTTCCACTGATCAAAGGATTGCATTAGCGTTTCCCGTCCCTGACGATTATAGTGCAGGCAATGAGAGACAAATTCATGATCATCCAAGCTGGCCGAAGCAGCGGCTTGGGATGTGGCTGTCAGACTGATGGGCAACTTGACCCGGTTAATGCCTTCAATGATGCTTTCATTCCCGATGCCATATCCGATTCGCAGGCCGGCAAGTCCATATATTTTGGAGAAGGTCCGCAAAATAATCAGATTATTGTACTGCTCCAGAAGCTTAACCGTATCAGGATAATCCTCACTTTCCGCGAATTCATAGTACGCTTCGTCCAGGACAACCACGACATGGGAGGGAACGTGTTCGAGTAAACCAAGAAGGGCATCTGCCGTGAAAATGGTACCGGTCGGATTATTCGGATTGCACAGCCAGATGATTCGGGTACAAGCATTGATACGTTGGCGGAATTGCTCCAGGTCCAGCGAATGGTTGACCAAAGGCACTTCATGGATGAAACCGCCTGCCAGCAGCGTAGCACCCTTGTACCAGTTAAAGGAGGGCACAGGAATGAGCGATTCCTCGCCGGGATTTAGATAGGCTTGGGCGGTAAGGGTCAGGAGCTCGAATGATCCACTACCAAATACCAGTTGGGATGTACGCACACCCAGTCGCTCCGCAAGTTTGTCACGCAACATTTGGCTGGAGCCGTCGGGGTATTGTGCCAAAAGATCGGAGCCCAGCGATCTGACCGCTTCCGCTGCCAGGGGAGAAGAACCAAACGGATTCTCGTTCGCTGCAAGTCGATCGACACTTTCCAATCCCAACTCCCGACGGATCTGTTCCATGGATTTGGCAGGAGTATAGGCTGGAATTTGATTTAACAGATTTTTAACAGGAGGAGAGGGAACGGGTGAAAGGGATTGCATAATCATGCCTTCTTTCCAGTGGAATTAGATCGAGAATGATATCTGTTTCTGGGCAATCTGCTGTGGAGTCTCTTGTGGAGGAGTCAACAACCGATTCAGAATCAGGTTTTCAAAATGAGCAAACCCGCTGTCCCGAATGCGTGGCCGTTCCAGCGTAATTCGGGTATCCATCGTAATATGACCATCCTCAATTAACAGTACTCTGTCTGCAAGCGCAACCGCTTCGCTGACATCATGAGTGACCAGAATGACAGTGAGCCCTTCTTCTACCCACAAGCGTTCGATTAATTGCTGCATCTCAATTCGGGTCAATGCATCCAATGCACCCAGCGGTTCATCCAGCAGCAGTAAGCGCGGATGACTTGCGAGTGCCCGCGCAAGGGCGACACGTTGTTTTTGCCCGCCAGATAATACCCCCGGCCAGTCGCCTTCACGCTCTCCGAGACCTACATTGCGAAGCGACTGGCGTGCATCTTCCTTGTTCTTGTCGGGGATGCCCAGCCGTACATTGTCGAGCACGGATTTCCAAGGCAGCAGCCGAGCTTCCTGAAACAGAAACCGTGTCTCGGGTGCCGTACTGCCAAGCTTTCTGTTGTCCAGCATAACGCTCCCGGAAGAGGGGGCTTCCAGCCCAGCGATCAGACGCAGTAAAGTACTTTTGCCACAACCGCTTCGTCCGACGATGGCTACAAATTCCCCTTGTCTTACATTGACGTTGATGTCGGATAGAATCGTCCGCTGATCATACGATTTCTGAACCCCATCTACTTGAAGAAAAGGACTGATCTGACTTGTACTCATGAATTAATTCACGCTCCTTTGGCTTTACTTGCGAGATAGAGCCGGGTTCCAGCGTAGCCAGCGCCGTTCCAGCCATTTGGCGATGGTATCGGACAGCTTGCCCAGCAGAGCATACAGCAGAATGCTTAAGACGATCACATCCATTTGCATGAATTCCCGCGCGTTCATCGCCATATACCCAATTCCCGCATCCGCCGCAACCGTCTCGGCTACGATGAGTGTTAGCCACATGATGCCAAGTGCATAGCGAATGCCCACCAGAATGGAAGGCAGTGCACCAGGCAGGATAATGTCCTTATAAAGGGACCAACGGCTGAGGCCATATACTTTGCCCATTTCAATCAGACCGGGATCGACCGATCGTATGCCGTGGAACGTGTTCAGATATACCGGAAAGAATACACCCAGGGAAACGAGAAATAATTTTGCTTCTTCACCGATTCCGAACCACACAATAACGAGAGGAATCAAGGACAGATGTGGAATATTGCGGATCATCTGCACTGAGGAGTCGGCGATCTTTTCCGCAAGGGAGGAGATACCGTTCAGCACACCCAGCAGGAAACCCAGACCTCCACCAATGAGGAATCCTCCCAAAGCCCGCTTGGCGCTGATGCTGATGTTGTTAAGTAGTTCACCGTTCCCAAGCAGACGAATGAAAGCCTCCAGTACCTGAGCGGGACGTGGCAAAATATTGGCTGCAACGACGCCAGATGTAGTGAGCCATTGCCACAGAGCCAGAATGAGTAGTGGTACAACAAAAGGAATGAATCGGTTAAACCATGTCCGCTTAAATGTGTTGGACCGCACGTTATGCATACCTCCTTGCTTCGTACTTTATTGGCTACCTGGAGCTGGAAGTTGATCTTGAAGTGCATCACTCCAGAATGTGCTTACATCGACTGCCTGCTCAAAAATTCCCGCTTGCTGAAACGTATCTGCTACGTCCTGTTCCGACTTGATGGCCTCGTCAGAAATGGCAACAATACGTGATGGCCGTTGTGCCTCTCCATCTGTATAGGTTTTAAGGGCTTGCTCCACCGGCTGGTGGGTGTTGTCTGCTGTAATTTGAGCCCATGCATCCTTATTGGCACGAGCCCAATCATTGAATTTGTTGATTCGCTCCAGGTAATCGACAAGCGCCTTTTTCTGTTCCTCATTGGCAAGGGCCTGATCTGAGGCAGCTACTAGAAAGCTGCCAGACAGAATGTCTTTGGCGCTGGCAAGTGTGGTCGCTTCATTCTGATGTGCGGAGATGATGGCATTGCCGTAACTGGCGAGAGCGTCGACTTTACCACTAATCAGCGCACTTAGACCATCAGCTGTCGAAAGTTCGACAGGACTGATATCGCTCCATGTTAATCCGGCTTCCTCCAACATTTTGAGCAGGAAATAGTGGGCTGTTGTATTTTTCACAAAAGCAACTTTCTTGCCGTTCAGGTCAGCAACCGATTTAATCGATGAACCTTTGGGAACAACGACCTCCTGATTTAAGGTGCTGCCTTGTTGTACCGCAATAATTTTGAAGTTTCCACCATTGGCAGCCTGAGATGCAAAAATGGGTGGGATTTCACTGGTTACGCCAAAGTCCAATTGGTTTGCAGCCATCGCTTCAAGGATCAGGTTACCTCCCTGGAATACGTTATAAGTAACTTTATAGGGGGTATCATCGAGTCCGGCGGCTTTCAGCCCCAATTCGAGATTGCCCCATCCAGTCTGACCGACCCGTATGGTAACATCACGATCCGAAGCGGCTGACGCTGCTGTGGGGGTTGTGCCTGTACCCGAGGCCTGATTGTCAGTTCCGGTAGAGCAGCCGGAAATCATCAACAACAGAAGCACGCTCAGAAAGGAAGTTAAAGGGAGAGAGTAGTGGCGGTTTGGACGGATCATAGGGAGGAGACCTCCTTGGTGTATGTACTACTTTCACTGGACTGACAGGATTCTATGAATGTTTGGCCGATACGGTCTGCCTGAAGAATGGCTTCGGTTACCTGCGTTGTGCTAACCCCGAAGGACAGATGTGCCGCACTGCCTTCCCGCAGCTGTAGTCCTGCTGCAATGCGCGCAGCAGCTTCCTGAGACTGTTGTTGTATGCCGAGCTGGGCAAGGGTAATGGGCAGATTTAGCTTGTGCAGCAGGTTGACCTGCTCATGCAGCTCGGCCTCTGCTTTGCCTTCGAGAATCCATTGGGTGAACAGTCCGAAAGCTACCTTTTCTCCATGTAGCGAAGCGTGTGTTTCGGGTAATTTGGTGAGGCTATCATGTAGCCCATGAGCAATCGCGGCATGAAGCGATCCATCGCTAATGCTGCCTACAAGGCCTGCGAGGACGATAATGGCATCGGCAACATCACGGAATTGAGGTGTACTACCGGTTGTATCCGTGGATTCATAGACATCGATGGCGTGCGTTTCAAGAATGTCGAGTGCAAGTTTGGCTGTGCTAACACTGTTTCGCAGGGTAAGGCTGGCGCTGTTTCCGCTGAGGTTGACTGCGAACTCATGCCATTTGACAAGCGTATCGCCAATTCCTGCGGCCAAATATCGTTTGGGCGCATTCGCCAGAATACAGCTGTCGGCCAGAATCAGATTCGGAGAACGGCGAAGAGGTCGATATCCCGCAGCTTGCCCCTGATCGTCATAGAGCACGGTTAAGGCAGACCATGCGGCACAGGTTGCTGCAATGGTTGGAACGGTTACGACCGGTAGATCAGCTTGCTCTGCAACGGCTTTGGACAGATCGAGTACTCTCCCGCCCCCGACACCGATAATCAGATCGACGTTCAGCCCGAAAGCTTGCTGTGTGAAAGCATCAATCTGATCTGTTGTAACCTCGCCCCGAAACAACTGCACATGGAACTTGACCTGATGCGCCTCCAGTGAAGGTAGAAGGTAAGGCTGTACGGCTTTCAATGCAGACTCACCGGCGATGATGAGAACATGCTGTCCAAGTTGTGCAATCCGCGAACCGCTTTGTTCAAGAATATTAGCCTCTTGAACATATACTGTGGGTGCCTTAACAGTAATCATGAATACACTCTCCTTATAGCTTATTATTCTTACGTTTTAACTTGGTTTTAAATTGTTTAAATTCTAGCATTGCGTTTCAGCAACCACAATAACCCGGACAATCAATACATCCTATACTTCGATTGAAAGAATCTATAGGTGAACGTAATTAATGGATTTGAGGAGAAAAGGAATTAAACATACTGGTCGATTTACCTCTGCTCTCTAACCCGATATAATAGTGGTGGCACATATGGGCCGGATCACAAATGAGGGTGGGACTGTTCTCCCTCCTGAGCAGAATGGGGACCCCGAGTTGAAAACGTTCAAGAAAGTATATATTGAGATCACAAGCATATGTAATCTGGCATGTAGCTTCTGCCCGCAGACCAAACGTGCCAAAAATTTCATTGACCCTGAAGTCTTCAACAATATATTGGATCAGATTAAACCCCATACCAAACATATTTATTTACATGTCAAAGGTGAGCCGTTACTTCATCCCAAAATTGATCTGTTACTGGATTCCGCGCATGAGAAGGGATTCAAGGTCAACATTACGACGAACGGAACACTGCTGCCCAAGACCCAGCACAAACTGCTCGGCAAACCGGCGCTGCGTCAGATGAACTTTTCCTTGCACAGCTTTGATGGACACGAAGGTTCCACGGACCGCGAGGGTTATCTGGGTAATGTGTTGTCTTTTGTACGGGAAGCAGTGAAGCACAATGTTATTATTTCGTTCCGACTCTGGAATCTGACACAGGATAACTTCACGAATGCCCAGATGAATCGAAACCGTGAGACGCTGGAGGTTCTTGAACAGGAGTTCAATCTGGATTTCCGTATTGAGGAAAAGGTTGTGCCAGGCAGCGGTGTGAAAATTGCGCAGAATGTGTACCTCAATCAGGATCATGAATTCCAGTGGCCAAGTCTGGATGCACCGGAAGATGACGGTAAAGGCTTCTGTCATGCGCTTCGTAGTCAAGCAGCTGTGCTTGTCGATGGAACTGTGGTTCCATGCTGTCTCGATGGTGAGGGTGTAATTAACTTGGGCAACGTTCACGAAAAGTCGTTCTCCGAGATTGTGGATGGTGAACGAGCCAACAATCTGTTCTATGGTTTCTCCAAACGGGAAGCGGTGGAGGAATTATGTCGGAAGTGCGGATATCGTCAACGGTTTGGAGCCTAAAGCGTAATTTAATAAATATAATTAGATTCAAAATAATAGAGATCACATTGTCTGGAAACAGATGAAGTGGTCTTTCGTTTTTTCTAGAGCGATAAAGGAGCATATGACCATAGATTACGAGTTGTAAATGAAGCATACCCGAAGTTGAGATTAGCACATTGCACAATGGAGAACGATGCAATAAATACCGAGATTACAGGTATAATGCTGTCGTTTCTATATCTAAGCTAATGATTATTATCGTAACATTCCTTTTTTGGTAGGATCAGGGTAGGTTCCAAGCCAGAGGTGCACCTCTGATCGGTTCCTTGAGGACAAGCCCATGCTTGTACGCCAATTCATCAGAATAAGGGAGGATTTATATTATGAAAAAAATGTTGACGTTGTTGCTGTCCGCCGGTCTGGTCGCTTCATTATTCGGTGCAATTCCAGCTTTTGCTGCACCTACCGTTGTAAACTCAACGATTATTGTAGCCAAGGGTGAAACTTTTGATGGCAAAGGCAAAACCTATGTAGCCAATCCCTCCACACTGGGAGATGGATCCCAAGCGGAAGATCAGAAGCCGGTATTTCGATTGGAGGCAGGTGCCACACTCAAAAATGTGATTATCGGTTCTCCTGCAGCTGACGGTGTTCATTGTTACGGTAACTGCACGATTTCAAATGTGGTTTGGGAGGATGTGGGGGAGGATGCTCTGACTCTGAAATCAGCCGGAACGGTCAACATTACGGGCGGGGCAGCTTACAAGGCCTATGATAAAGTGTTTCAAATCAATGCAGCGGGGACGATTAACATTAAAAATTTCCGTGCAGACGATATTGGCAAGCTGGTGCGTCAAAATGGCGGAACAACCTTCGCGGTAAACATGACACTCGATAACTCGGACATTTCCAATGTCAAAGATTCCATTATGCGTACGGACAGTAGTACATCACAAGGGAAAATTACAAATACCCGTTACTCCAAAGTACCGACCTTGTTTAAAGGCTTTGCATCAGGCAAAACAAGTCAATCCGGGAATATACAATATTAAAAGCAGAGCGTATCGGTCCGCAATAATTATCCTATAAACGATATGAAGCTAACAATTAAAGGGGCTGTCCCATAAGTCATGACAATGACGGAGGACATCCCTTGTTGGCGTTATTTTGGTCTAATGAACATGGCACACGTTATTCGCTCCCCATGTGCACTGTTGTGAGATGTCAGAAGCATATTTCCACAAGCAAAAACATATATTTAATCACTCTTTCCGCTAGGCTAAACTTGATTTTCTGTTATCGGGATTGTCACAAATACCCATGTGTTGTACAGTAGAAACAAGAAAAAAGTGAACCGGGAGCTCAATGAAGTTGGGCTGAGAGAGCGGCCTTGTGCCGCTGACCGTATATCTGATCTGGGTAATGCCAGCGTAGAGAACATGAATTTGCGATGTGTGCAATGGTAAGGATAAGGGATAAATGATAAATGTCAGCGTTTCTTGGGTGCAGCGGGATTTTTTCTGATGTGACGGGGATGGTGTCGTTTGTTTTCAACTTTCTCTATATCTGCCTAATCCGTAGCATCGTGAGCATTGTAAACTGTGCGTATGGCCTGCCTGGGAACCGGTGAGGCTTTTTTTGTTTGTTTTATTGTTTATTTTATAAACCAAGGGAAACAGAGGAAGGAAGTAGAGAACATGTCAACAGCAGTAGGCAGCAACAGATTGAAGTTAACCGATATTTTGGTAACGATTGTGATTGCGGTGGTATTCGGGGTGATCTACAAAATATGGGGACCTACGTATGACCTGATGAAGCCATTCGGAGTACATGCGGAGCAGATGATTTACGGTATGTGGTTTATGGCGGGCACGTTTGCTTTTGTCATTATTCGCAAGCCGGGTGTAGCCATTCTGGCTGAAGTTGCAGCATCAACGGTGAGTGCTTTTCTCGGAAGTGAATGGGGCATGTCGACACTGGTGTATGGGTTGTTGCAAGGCCTGGGAGCAGAGATCTTCTTCGCCGCATTTCTGTATCGAAAAAGCAATCTGTTCGTCACCTGCCTTGCGGCTATTGGTGCAGCGGCAGCTTCGCTTGTACTGGATTACCAGTACGGATACATTGATTCCCTCTCGGCTTGGAACTATACACTGTTTATCGGTTTCCGCTTCATTGGAAGCATTCTGATTGCGGGTGTATTCGCCTATTATCTTGCCAAGGCGCTGGAGCTTACAGGTGTAACGCGCTCCCTCAGACCGGTGTCGAAGCAGGATTATGAGGCACTGGACTAGATGAATGATGTGGGGAATGCGCAGGCGGTAGGTGTAACGAATCTAAGATGCAAGTTCCCGGGAGAGAAGGCCTTGGTGTTTCAAGGCTTGTCTCTCTCTGTGCGTCAGGGGGAAAAAGTGTTGTTGCTTGGACCAAGCGGTTCTGGCAAATCGACCTTGCTGCAAATTTTGAGTGGTCTGATTCCACGATCTGTGGAAATTCCGATGAAATGTGATGACATTCAGGTTCCTGAGCAGCCCGGTATTGTTTTTCAAGATCCGGATACCCAGTTCTGTATGTCATATACGGATGAAGAGATTGCTTTTGTACTGGAAAACCGGAATATTCCACGTGAGCAGATGCCTGCTCTTATCCATCAATACCTGGAACAGGTAGGGTTATGTTTTGAACATAATCGTACACTCATTCAATCCATGTCTCAGGGCATGAAGCAGCGTCTTGCGATGGCTTCGATTCTGGCCATGGAGCCAGAAGTTCTCTATTTGGATGAACCAACGGCACTGCTGGATGATGAAGGAACCTCTCAGGTATGGGATACGGTGAAACAGATTGCACAGGACAAAACACTCATTATCGTTGAACATAAAATTAATGAAATTGTCGAGTGGGTAGACCGAATCATCGTTTTGTCGCCTGAAGGAAAGCTTGTGGCGGATGGCCCGGCGAATCAGGTGTTTACAGATGAGCGGAAGATGCTGAGAGAATACGGAATCTGGTATCCAGGGGTTTGGGAAGAGCGAGGCCAGACGAAGGCACAGGTGTCGGTCACAGGAGAGCCTAATCGTTATGGGGACATAGAAACTGAAAGTATAGGTAACAAGAAGGAGCGAGCTGCTGCTCTGATCCAGCCAGCCTTGGAAATGCAGCAATTCACTGGATGGCGCGGGAAAACGCCGTTCATTCAGGTGGAACAGGCCAAGATATGGCATGGAGATTGGGTGGGGATTGTCGGAGCTAACGGGGCAGGTAAAAGTTCATTATTGCTGTCCATGATGAATATCCTAAAAACGACAGGTCATTATATTGTGGAAGGACAATCGTCCGGAAAAACCGAGCAGCTTGCAGATCGCATTGCCTTTGTATTCCAGAATCCTGAATTTCAATTTGTGACGAATACGGTCCGGGAAGAAGTGGGATTTTCCTTGCTGGGCAGCAAACTAACTGCCGAAGAAAGAGATGTTCGAACTGATCATATGCTGGAGCAATTCGGACTGACAGAGCTGTCCGAGCGGCATCCCTACCAACTGTCGATGGGACAGAAACGCCGCTTGAGTGTAGCGTCTGCAATGGTGCGCGAACAGCGTATTTTGTTACTGGATGAGCCTACATTTGGACAGGATGCGCGCAATACCTTTGCCATGCTGTCACAGCTGGAGCGGTTGCGGCGTGATGGGACCGCCATTGTGATGGTTACACATGACCGTGAAATCGTGAACAGGTATTGCACAAAAGTCTGGACGGTGGATAAGGGGAGGTTAACCGATGCAACTCTCGTTTCCTCATCGTGAGACTTGGCTTCACGCGGTGAATCCGGGGTTAAAAATGATTTTCATGACATTGCTATTTGTCTTCGTCATTCTTGTACACAACCTGAATGTAATGGCTAATGTGGCAATTGTCATGCTGTTATTGCTGGGCTGGACAGGTCACCCATGGCCCAGATTATTGCTGTATGCGTCTCCGTTCATTCTGGTATTTATCTCCACCTCCACAGGTATGATCATGTTTGGTAAAGGAGAGACCACCTGGTTTAAGTGGGGATTAATTCATATTACCGAGGAGAGCTTCTATCGTGGGTTACATCTGGGATTTCGTTCGCTAAGTATGGCGGCTGCTGGATTGTTGTTCGGCCTTACGACCAAGCCTGTTCGTCTCTTTTATTCCCTCATGCAGCAGTGGAGGCTCCCACCCAAGTATGCCTATAGCTTTTTGGCGGCCATGCGCATGATTCCGATTTTGCTGGAGGAATTCCAGACGCTGCGTTATGCCATCCGCATTCGGGGAAAGAGGCAGCGCGGCTCCCGTTGGAATGTATACGGCATCCTGAAACGATATGCTATTCCACTACTTGCACAGAGTATTCGCCGTGCGCAGCGTATGGCGGTGGCGATGGAAGCGAAAGGATTCAAGGAAGCCGGGAGCCGGACCTATTACATTCAGATCGGGTATTCCCAAGCGGATGTATGGTTTGTGGGGTATTTTATCATCATGTTGACGGCTGCTTATATATTGGGAATCACATTCCCTTATAATTCAACGCTGGTGGATGTAAGGTGAGGCCTGTAATTATTTTGTACCTTATAAATATATTTGGAGCAACAGTAACTTTTCCTTGTTCAAAACGTCTTTAATGGAAATAACTTCAAATAGATGAGGTGAACGAGCGTGAAGACAGGGTCGAAGTGGCAAAAGACGGGGTACCTATGGATCACTGTAGCTGGAATATCGGCCGTGCTAGTTACGGGGTTCATGCTGCTGGATATAAATATGGAAACACGGGCAGGACAGGGCTTCGGTTCGACAACTCAAGCCTTGTCTGCACAAGCGAAAACGACTTATAAACAGGGAGATACCTTGAATTTGGAGGCAGGTATACCCCTGTACACCCAAGTTATAGATAACAAAGTGCCCGTTGATCTGATGGGAATACAGTACTACACTTCCAGCAATGAGAAAATTAAAGTACAAACCGTTCGCGGCGAATGGATCAAATTCGAGGATTACAGCAGAGGGGAACTCTGGATTCCCGGATGGTACGCATCCAAGGAAAGTCGAAGCGTGAAGACTATAACTCCCCAGACTTTCAGTCTTCGTCCCGGAAGTAAGCTGTATCTGGCTCCGGGAAGCTCAACAAGTTGGTCTCCAAGTCCATCGCTTACTGACCAGGCGGTGATTGTTGCAGTGACGAAGGATTGGTATGGCGTTTCCATCGCTCCACGAATCTGGAATAAGGAATCATTCACTTATCGACCTGCACTGCTCTGGATCAAGGCACAGAGTATAGAGCAGCAAGCCATTGTAGCGGATGGTTGGTTTCAACAGGATGCATTGCAGTCCGCTTTGGCTATACGCCATTTGACGGATATCATGTTGAACAAAAAGACAACCTCCAAACAAGTCAAACAATGGCTCGGTGAACCGGATTGGAAAGAGAATTCAGCCAATTTGAATGACACGGGTTATGCGATGAGTATTGGACAGACCTGGCGATATGAGCGAGCAGACGCCCAATTTTTGGTGACATTCAATAAGAACGGCAAACTTGCTAGAACACGCTGGAATATACCGCAAGATGATCGAAACAATGTGGTGTCCGATTGGAGCTTCGGTCGTTCGGATGAATATGAATTCACAACCAAAATCACAGGCAAATCATTGCCGATAACACTACCTTGGAAACCAATATGGACGAATCAAGGGGATATCAACTATACCTTTTTGCAAGCAGCGACGGATGATGTGCTCCTGATGAAAGGGGATGACGGTGGATTTAGTGGGGGCTACTACGAAGGTTCCATATACGCCCTTAATCGTCATTCAGGCCAGAAACTATGGCAGATCAATTCAGGATATGGTGCGCTGCAAGCATATATAGATACCAACCGTGAAGCTGTGACGATATATACAAGTTATGACCCTGACCAGAAAGAATACGTGGATCGTATACGCCATCTCCGGTTGAAAGATGGAGAGGTCACTTGGGAGTACACCCCAAAGAAACAAACCAGATTGAAAGGCATTACTGCTGCGAAGAACGTATTGATTGTAGATAACCCAGCTGCTGAAGGCTCAAGTAATGGGCAAATAACGGTACTGAACAGTCTGAATGGAAAAACGTTGTGGACGCGGAAGCTTAGTACAGGTTATCAACTGTTGAACCAGAGTGCAGAAGACCCTTATGTGTTATATTGGGAGCAAAATCAATTAGTCGCAGCGGATCCAAAGTCTGGCCGAACCATGTGGAGCTTGAAATCCAAACGATCCACCATAGAACAACTTGTGAATGATCCATATTTTGACGGAGTCGAACGTTTAGATTCGTTTGCGCCAGCTCAACCCGAACGCTGGATGCTGCAAGGTCAACAGTGGGTATTGCTTGATCTCGACACAGGCGCACAGCTAGCGAACTTCCCTGCTAGGGAAGGACAGAGATTCGAGGAGCTGAATGATGGCATGATGTTGATCCGGGAGAAAGGTGATCATTATGGAGAATTTGCAGATTTTACAACGACACTATACGATCCGAAAAGTGGTAAAAAGCTATGGGTAATGAACGGCAAGATTGAACGAGGGTTTGTGGAGAACGATCAACTATATGTAATCAAAAACGGTTATCCAACAGCCCTTGCATATGATACAGGAGAGACACGTTGGAATGCACAAAACACGATTTCTTCACTTCGATTTCCTACCAATCAGGGGAGTTACCTGGTGATTGGTGATCAGCTTTTACTGCCGATGGGTGAGGATCTTCTGGTCATGGATAAACATGATGGTACCTTGATCGGCCGTGTGCATGACGTTGTGATGGGTAACCCGGAACACCGTGGCCGGGATGCGAAGAACGGAACCATGAACCGGCTTGGAAATGAAGTCTATATTGGGTCGTCCAACGGACGGTTTGGTATATATGAAGCAAGTGGTTTGCATACAGATATCTCACGTTAAAGCTTGTTTCATGTCGAATGATGATTTATTATAAATAAACAGGATTGCTCGCGCTCCGGTTATCGGCTGTGCGGGCTTTCTTCATGTGTTCTTGAAGGACCATGTACGATTAATCGCAGGAGGAATCTCCCATGATTTCATTATACGGGGTAAGCAAGCGTTATAACGAGCGTGGTTCCCGTGAGGATCAGGGATTCGAGGCGCTAAGCTCGGTTTCCCTTGAAGTAGGCCAGGGAGAGATCCACGGCATTATTGGCTCCAGTGGTGCAGGGAAATCAACGCTTCTGCGCATGCTCAATGGATTGGAGAAGCCGGATGACGGCGAAGTCATTGTGAATGGACAGCATCTGACCCGGATGAGTGAGCGGAGTCTGCGTCAGGCACGGAGGTCCATTGGCATGATTTTTCAGCACTTCAATCTGGTAAACAATCGGACCGTTAGCGGCAATGTCTGCATGCCTTTGGAACTCGCTGGCTTCTCCCGTTCCGAGCGGGTTGCACGGGGACTTGAGGTATTGAGATTTGTCGGACTTGAAGATAAGGCCAATCAGTATCCTGCACAGTTAAGCGGAGGGCAAAAGCAACGTGTTGCCATCGCAAGAGCACTTGCCAGCCGGCCGGATGTGCTGCTCTGTGATGAACCAACATCTTCGCTTGATCCGCAGACAACGAGTGGAATTCTGGATGTGCTGCGTCATGTCAATGAAACGCTGGGTGTAACTATTGTGCTCGTTACACATGAGATGGAGGTTGCCCGAAAACTCTGCGACCGAATATCGGTGATGAAAGAGGGACGGATCATCAAAACGCTGTCGGAAGCGGAAGTACGCAGCATACCAGCACCGAAGCCTGATCTTCTGACATCCTTGTTGATGGGCGAGGATACATCCATTTTCGGACGAAATACCTCTCTTCATAGCGGTCAGGAGGACAATTACGATGATACCTGAATCCGTTGTGAAGTATCAGCATGAAATTTGGCAGGCCATCGGAGAGACGTTTGTCATGGTGGGGATCTCCATCACGGCGGCGGTGTTAATCGGGTTGCCTCTGGGTACACTGTTGTATCTGTTCAGAAGAGGGCAACGTTATCAGAATCGACCTCTGTTCACGATTCTGGGAAGTCTGGTCAACATCATTCGTTCCTTCCCGTTTCTACTGCTAGTCGTATTTATGATTCCGTTCACACGTCTGATCGTTGGAACATCCATCGGGACGCTTGCGGCAACCGTGCCGCTCTCGGTCATCGCAATTGCTTATTACGCCAGACTGGTAGAACAGGCATTGCTTGATGTACCGAAGGGTGTGGTTGAAGCTGCTTCTTCCATGGGTGCATCGACGCTGCAGCTTGTGGTGAAATTCCTGTATGTGGAGGCTCGCTCAAGTCTCGTACTCGGCTTAACAACGGCAACGATCAGCTTTATCTCTTACTCTACGGTCATGGGTATTGTCGGTGGTGGCGGTGTTGGTGATTTTGCAATTCGTTACGGTTATCAGCGATTCGAGACGGAAATCATGGTATTTACGATTATCATTATGATTATCCTGGTACAGATGATTCAATTTACAGGGAGCAGACTGTCCCGTTGGCTCGATCGCAGATCCTGATGAAGGACAAGCAATGCAGAAAGATTGAATTACAGCAAGAACAATACAGATTACATGATGAAGGGGTATATATCAGATGAAGGCAAAACTAATGCTCATGCTGCTGGCAGTGACGCTGGTAGCAGCCGGATGCGGCAAAAAAGAAGAAACACCTGCGGCGGAGGGAAACAAGGAAGGAACTCAAGCCGGACAAGAAGTGACGTTGAAAGTAGCTACTTTGATTCCGCCAATGACGGATGTGCTGGATATTGTGAAGCCATTGCTGAAAGAAGATGGCGTTAATCTGGAAGTAGTTGTACTTTCGGATAACGTTCAACCGAATACTGCACTGGCGAACAAAGAAGTGGACGCAAACTTCTTCCAGCACGTACCTTACATGAATCAGTACAATGAAGCAAATAACGCTAATCTGGTAGCTGTGCAACCGATCTACAATGCCATCTACGGAGCATATTCCAAAAAGGTTAAATCCATTGAAGAATTGCCTGAAGGTGCAACGGTAGCAATTGCCAATGATCCGTCGAACATTGGACGCTCGCTGGTGATGATGGAACAGAACGGCCTGATCAAACTGAAAGAAGGCGTCGGTTTCAATGCAACGCAAGCAGACATCACGGAGAATACGAAAAACTTCAAGTTCGAAGAGGTGGATCTGTTGATGCTGGCCCGCATGTTGGATGATGCCGATCTGGTTGCCATGACTCCGGCCTATGCGAGTCCGCTTGGACTTACGCCGAAGAAGGATGCGCTGTTTACGGAGAAGGATGATTCTCATTTTGCCATTACCATGGTTGCCAGGGAAGATAACAAGGATTCGGAAGCCATTCAGAAGCTGGCGAAGCGTATGGCGGGTCCAGAAGTGAAAGCTTTCTTTGAAGAGAAGTATGCGGATATTGCGATCCCGGCTTTTAAATAAGATCCCAGTTCAATTGAAAATGAAATGATTCTAAACATATGATCCAAGACAAATACGAAGACCCAGGCCTCATCGCCTGGGTCTTTTTTTGTTAACCTGTATTACGAGTAATCGAGCAAGAGCAGGATCAGCTTTTGTCAGAGTTGTGTTCTACCTTTGGCTCCATGAGGCGTATCAGTTTCCGCTCGGTAGCGGTGTCTGTTGCAGGTGTGTAGATGCTGCACCGCAAATCGGCATTTCCTTGAACCTGTAACGAAGTGAGATCAAAAAGCATTTTGCCGGCTCGGGAATGTCTAAATTCAATCAACACGTCCGGGGCGCTGCTAACACTGCTTTGTTTCCAAAGGGTGTGAAAATCAGGATATCGGTCCATCATGTCATCCAAAAACAAGTTATACCATTCATCATCAACATATTGACCGTAATAAGCTCGGAAAATAGCCAGGAATCCACTAACAAAATCCTCCCAATTGACGGCCAGTCTTCGAAATTCCTTTCGCTCAAACAACAAGCTGATCATGTTCCGCTGTTCAGCAGGAATCTGTTCAAAGTCCATAAACACATGCCGTGCTGCGTCATTCCAGCCGACAATGTGGTAGCGTCGATCCGATATGATTGTGGGGCAATTACGAAGTTCCTGCAATATTTTCTGCAAGGAGGGGTGAATTTGGAGGGGTTTCTCATCCAGGATGTAAAGCTCCGAATGGTACTCCAGGGCAAGGGAAAACAGATACTTCCGTTCATCCGCAGTCAGCTTGAGAGCTGAAGCGATGTTATCCAGCACGGAATGAGATACCTGAATATCCCGGCCCTGTTCAAGCCAGGTGTACCATGTTGTGCTTACACCAGCCAATTGGGATACTTCTTCTCTTCTTAATCCAGGCGTTCTTCGCCGGGTGCCTGCGGGTAATCCGATGGACTCCGGAGAAATTTTGGAGCGTTGGTTTTTCAGAAAAGCGGACAGTGCCTGCAGCCTGACATCATGATTCATTCCATCACCTTCGTTCCTGAGTTTATCATGGTAGTCATTATACTATTATAATTGACAACTTGTAATAGTATAATACGAATGGCAATATAAGTGCATAACTTAACTGAACAAGTATGGAAAGAGCACTGAAGGAGGATGCATTATGGAGCGTGTAGTTATTACTGGAATGGGGATTATCTCTCCTTTGGGGAATGATGTGCATACATTTTGGAATGGATTGGTGGAAGGGAAATCGGGAATTTCGCCAATTGAAGCGTTTGATACAACGTCCTACAAAACGAAGATAGCAGGAATGGTCCGTGATTTTGACGGAGAGGAACGGTTTGGACGAAAGGAAGCACGGCGTATGGACCGGTTCGTGCAATTTACTGTTGCGGCAGCAGATCAAGCTCTAGCTGACTCCGGTCTCGTGATGGATCATGTGGACAGGGAGCGGGTTGGGGCGTATATCGGTTCCGGCATCGGCGGAATACAGACCCTGATGGAACAAGGAAAAATCCTGTCTGAACGTGGGCCTGCAAGAGTCAGTCCAACACTGGTGCCCATGATGATATCCAATATGGCTGCGGCCATGGTGAGCATGAGGTTTGGCTGTTGGGGACCAACTCTCTCGCCAGTAACGGCCTGTTCGATCGGTAATACCGCGATAGGTGAGGCTTTCCGGCTGATTCGTCATGGTGGAGCAGATGTGATTTTTGCTGGAGGGACGGAGGCTGCTGTCACCGAAATATCGCTGGCAAGCTTCGGCAATGCAACGGCGCTATCTACACGAAACGAAGCGTATGAAGGGGCGAGCCGACCATTTGATGCAGGCAGAGACGGTTTTGTCATGGCTGAGGGCGCCGGGGTTCTGGTTGTCGAGTCCCTATCCCACGCCCTCGCTAGAGGCGCAAACATCCTTGCGGAGATCGTTGGGTATGGTGCCAGTTCAGATGCGTATCATATGGTGGCCACCCATCCGGAAGGGCGGGGTGCATACTTGGCCATGAAAGCCGCTCTGGCGGATGCGCAGCTCCAGCCGCATGAAATTGATGTCATTAATGCTCATGCTACCAGTACGGAGGCAGGTGATCTTTCTGAGACCCGAGCAATTAAGCAGCTTTTTGGTGCGGAAGCCTATCGTATTCCGGTAACGGCAAACAAATCAATGACCGGGCATATGCTGGGTGCGGCTGGTGGGGCGGAAGCCATATCACTTATTCAAAGCTTGCGGAGCGGTATCATTCCGCCAACGATTAATCAAGAGCAGAGCGACCCTGAATGCGATCTCGATTATGTACCCAACGTTGCACGAGAAGCTGACATGCAGATCGGGATGTCCAATTCATTTGGCTTCGGTGGTCATAACGCAGTCATTATTTTGAAGAAATATTCATCTTAAACATACAGAGAACAGTGACTGCCCGAAGGCGCGCTGTTCTCTTTTTATTTGCTGTGGGAAGACTGATCCGGCTGTGAAAGTGCTTTATAGGTCATTAGTTCGCTAGTTGCATGTAAATATGAGGATTGGCCCATGAATATGGTCGGGATATTCGTTAGAATATTCAATAGGGGCACATATGTACGCATATTTAAATGAATAACGAACTAGGACGAAGCTTAAGTTTGGTCCATTTTCCATGGTGGTATAGATATAAGGGCAGATTGTAGCTTCTTCTAACATAAAGCAATACATAGGAGGGAACGCAGTGAACGTATGGATTACGGTGAAAAGTCTGGGTAAACGCAAGCCGGCACTTGCCAAACAAGCTGCCGAACTTCCGGAAACAACCGATACGCTGAGACAGCTTATTAAAAACATGGTGGCTCAGCAGCTCAAGGGTCTTCAGGACAAGAATAATGAAGCGGAATGGCTTGCCTACTTGATGCCTCAGGACATTCAGGAGCAAGGGGCAGCAGGCAAAGTAGGCTTTGGCGCGATTTACAACGAAGGGGTTCCTGATATAGAAGGCGCCATGGATACAGCTGTAACCGCATATGAAGATGGCTTATTTAAAGTGTTTCTCAATGATGAAGAGTTGCAGGCACTGGATGAGCCGTTGATTATACAGGAAGACGATAACGTGGTATTTATCCGCTTTACAATGCTTGCCGGGCGTCTGTGGTAAAGAGTGACGAGGAGGAGAATGGAATGAATCAGGAAGATAAAGCTCAACAGTATCAACAAGAGTTACAGGAAAAAGTGAAATCGCTGAATGGTGTGGAGCAGGAACTCGCCGGCTATGTTGCAGAGATGGCTGGATTCACCTATTTGCGTGAAGACGAAAAGGCCTATTTGAATGCAGATGTACTATTGAAACGCATGGCTGCTGAGACGCAAGCTCCATTGTTCCGTCCATTGCTGGATGTGCTGGAGCAACTGGCCAGTGAACCATTTCTGGCGCGGTTCCGTTACATTGCAGAACGTGCCGCGAATTTTCCCTATAGCAAAAATTATGAGCGCAGACCCTTTCGTACGATCGATCCCGAACAGCATATCGGACAGGTTCTTCGTAAAATGATTGCTTTGTTCCGCATGGAGATGCATGGCTTCTCTCTGAACGAATATGTATCCATGCGGGAGTACAAATTTGATTATCTTCATGAGATTAGAGCTGTTTTACCGGATTGCATTGCCTATGAACTGGATCATGAAACCGGCGATATGAAGCAGGCGCTGCATGATATTATCTATGGCGACAATCAGAATGCATTGCTGACCACTGAAATGATCAAAGGTATCTTTATGAGCGATCAGGTGGATGCTTACCAGATGGTTGGGGAATTGCTGATTGCAGCCAGACTGCAGGAGGGTTTGCGCCAGAGCATTGTGGAGCGGATGGATGAAGGAACGCTTGAGGCGTATATATACATATTAAAAATAATTATCGACAACAACCTGATTCGGTTCAGTTCGGTGGTGAGAGCGCTCGCCGTATGGACAGGGATCGGAATTGAAGCGGCGAATCAGCGTGTTGCTGCGCAATTAATTTCACAAGCGCATCAAGCATTGACTGAACCTGCGGTTCGAGAGGAATGGCAGCAAAGTGCCAATGCAAACCAATTGTTCGTTAGTCTTTGGGCAACGGCGGTCATCGAAGAGAATGAGCTAGAGCGAAAAGTCATCCAGATCATGGATCACGGACAAGCATATCAGCAAATTGTTGCACAATACGTACTTGCTAACAGTCAGAACAGAGGGCTGCGCTTACATATGGCACGTCAGTATCTTGAAGTACAGGATATGGAATTACTACATTGGGTGATTGAGAATTATGATGCCATGTACATGTTTAACTGGAGCTTTAAAAATGGAGAGAATCAACGTAGTGTTCATGTCTGGCCACTGCCTGTTTTTGAAGATAAAGCCGTGCGTCGGCGTGACTATGATCTGTTCAAGCAGATGCTGGCCCACATTCCGCAGGGAGGGGCTGGTGGACCATCCGGTGTGCTTGAATTTGTTCAATATCGGATCGATCCAGATGATGTAGTGAAAAAAATGCTGTACCTTGCTGCGTATGACATGGACCCGGAATGGATTGGCGAGGTCATTGCGCTCAAGGACAAGCTAAGCCCGGATTTGCGAGGAGAATTGTTGTCCCAGTTTGTCCATCATCCCGAGAATGAAGTACAAAGGCAGTTTATTTTTGACAGCCTGTCGGATAAGAGCATGAACAACCGTGAGAATGCTCTGCTCAAAGCCAAGCTGTTGACGCTGACGCTCGAAGAGATGCTGCAAATGGAGGCGTTGCTCAAACTGAAAACGGGATCGTTGCGTCAGAAGATCATTCAGGTGTTATTGCTTCAGCCAACCGATCAGCTGATGGTGTCACTGAAACGACTCGTACAATCCAAAATTGAACTGCAACGATTGGGTGCGCTGGAACTGTTGACCGAGATCTCCGCAGATCCACAACACATGGAGCAGCAGGAGCAGATACAGCCAATCATAGCGTTAATCAAGACACCAACAGCCAAGGAGCAGAAGCTGCTGGACAAGCTTACAGAGCAGAGCAGCAGGTATACGGCGGCTAATGGATTCGACTTGTATGATCCTTCATGGGAAAATCCACTGCTTCATGAAGAACGTGATCTCGGCGGTTTCAAGCCACTGGATCTGTTCACCCTTTCCCTGGAAAAAGCGAAGCAGTTTCTTGAAGGTTTGGATGCGTTGCTACATGAGCACAGAGACCATGAATATGAGGCTGAATATTATGCGGGCTACAAAGAAACCTTGCTTGTAGGAGCGACTTTACGCCCTGTGGTCTACACCCCTTATGATCAGCGGCAAGATATAGCGTTATTGGAGCAATTCCCTCTCCATAATATATGGGGGGAATATGTCCAGAAAAGTGGTCTGGATAGCGAGGAACTGCTGCAAATGTTGTTTGCGATCCGTTTGGAGGATCTTAACAAGAAGCTGGATGATTATTACCGATACTATTCCACTGTATACGAATATGGTGAATTGGAGAAACACTGGCTGCTGGAAGGCTGGCGTAAGGAATTTGCCGAAGAGGTCTATCCGGTTGAGCATATCCAGGACATGAAAAAGATGGTCAGTGAGCTTCGTTACGCAGATCAGGTGAAAACGCTGATTGAGGCTGTTTATGAAGACAGTGAGAGATCAGATACATTTGAAATTGCTGAGCGGACACTGTATGCGCTGATGAAAATGATGCCTGAGGAACAAATGGAAAAGGAATCGGGCATGCTCGCTCTCTTGTCTGGTCCATGGTTCTATATTGTGCGGGATCGCGTACATGACGATAACAGTTTCAAACGGTATTTCCAGACGTTAAGCCAATTCGACAGATTAAACAAGGACAGTGACCGAGGCTCCTTCCTTACGCTGAACGATTACCTGCGTGCCTATGAACTGGGCTTCATTGATGCACAGGAAGTATACAAGCAGCTGCTTGTAGGAGAATCTCGTGCTCTATTTATTCGGGAATTGACATCCAGCCGAAATGACTGGATTGCAGATAAACCGGTGTTGGCAGAACTGCGAAGAACAGTCGTTGAGCGAATTTTGGAGATTGAGCTGACCCGAGGAGAGCTCTCTACAGAAGTAAGTACCCTGGCGATGAAGCTTGAGCGCATTGAAGGTATGGAGCATTGGGTGCATCTTGTTGCTGCCATGGATCAGGATACCTTTGTCCGTGGATATATCTACAGCTACGGTGACAATACGACACGTAAAGAAACGTTCAGCCATCTAATTCAGGTATGCCATCCGCGTGATGGAGAGGACGAAGTGTTGCTGGGGCAATTGCTGGCGAAGCATCCCATTCAGGAGAAGAAGCTCCTGGAAGCCGCGATGTACGCGCCGCAATGGATGGAGATTGTTGCGAAGAATCTGGGATGGGAAGGTCTGCGCAGTGCAGCCTGGTACTTCCATGCTCATATCAATGAACGATTCACTGCTGAAAAAGAAACCATTGTTGCGCATTATTCCCCAATCTCGCCCCAGGACTTTAACGAAGGCGCATTTGATATTGCCTGGTTCGAGGAGGCATATGAGGCCGTCGGTGAGGAGCGGTTCAGTCTGCTTTACGATTGTGCTAAATACATCTCCGGGGGAGCCAATCACCGCAGATCACAATTATTCGCGGATGCGGCACTGGGTAAGCTGAAATTAGAGGACATGCGTGAGTCCGTGGAAGATAAGCGCAATAAGGATCATTTGTTGACCTACAGCCTGATTCCGTTTGCAGCAGAAAAGGAACAGGATCTGCGCGAGCGATACGACTTCATTCAGAAGTTTCTGATGCAGAGCAAGCAGTTTGGCGCACAGCGCCGGGCCAGTGAAGGTCTGGTATCCCAGATTGCGCTGGGCAACCTTGCCCGTAATGCGGGATATGCCGATGTTACCCGGTTGATGTGGGATATGGAAGCTCGCAAGCTGGATGAGATGAAGTCCTATTTTGAGCCCCATGAACTGGATGAGGCGACCACAGCCCAATTGGTCATTGATGAAGAAGGTCAGCCAGAACTGCTCATCGTTAGCAAAGGGAAAACACTCAAGTCTGTACCTGCCCGGTTCAAGAAAGATGGATACATCGCCGAATTGAAGGAATTAAAGACGGATCTGGTTGATCAGTATCGCCGGGCAAGACTGGAATTGGAGCGTTCCATGACGGCAGGAACTTCCTTTACGAGTGAGGAAGTTTCAAGTCTGTTGCAGAATCCGGTTCTTCGTCCACTGGTTCGCACCCTTGTGTTCCAAGCAGATGACAAGCTTGGACGATTCGATGTAACGTCCGGTGGGCTGATTACTCCGGCTTCGGATGATTCGGAAAGCACGATTCAAACCTTGACGGATCAGGATCGGCTACTCATTGCACATCCATTGCATCTCTTCCAGAGTGGAAGCTGGAGCGAATTCCAACGGGATCTGTTCAACCGTCAGGAACGGCAGCCATTCAAGCAGGTGTTCCGTGAACTCTATCTTCCGAATGAGGATGAGCTGGCTAATGGTACTGTGTCCCGGCGATATGCGGGATATCAGATTCAGCCGAAAAAAGCAGTTGCTCTGCTCAAAGGACGCCAATGGACCGTCAGCTATGAGGAAGGCCTGCAAAAGGTTAGCTATGAGCATAATCTGATTGCTAATCTCTATGCCATGGCAGACTGGTTCTCACCTGCAGATACAGAAGCACCTACGCTGGAGACGGTACAGTTCTATGATAGGAAGACGTATAAACCTGTTGCGTTGAAGGATGTTCCACCTGTCTTCTTCTCGGAAGTCATGCGTGACATCGATTTGGTCGTTAGCGTTGCGCATGTTGGCGGAGTAGATCCGGAAGCCAGCTTGACCACGATTGAGATGCGTCATGTGATCGTGAACGAGTCGCTGCGTCTGTTGAAAATTGATAACGTACGTTTGGATGGAAATTATGCGCGAATTGATGGTGAACTGGGCGAGTATGCCGTTCATCTTGGTAGTGGCAATGTGTTCAAGCAGGCGACAGGCGCGCTTCACATTGTACCGGTGCACAGTCAGCATCGGGGCAGAATCTTCCTGCCATTCCTGGATGAAGATCCGAGAACAGCTGAGATTCTATCCAAAGTGATGTTACTGGCTGAGGACAAGAAGATCAAGGACCCACAAATCCTTGCACAATTGCAGCATTGATTAGAAATGTTGAAATGATGCTGTAGCCAAGTGGTGTTAGGTTGGCGATGCGAAATGAATTTTTGAATAGCAGGCAGCTGAAGCACCAGTCCAAGGTGACTTTAGCTGCTTTTTATTTCTGTTTTTTTGGTAAGAAATCCTTAAATAGCAGTGAAAAGTTGACTCAAGATTGGTAATGGTGGGTACAGATTGAGTGTTGGGCATGGTAAAATATACGTGGAATTATATAAAATTTGATGTATTAATCAAGTCCAAGCATAGGATCGGATGTTTACATAATCGCTTTCTAGAAAAGGAGAATACGTTGGACATGTTAATCGTTTCATATCGTGAACAGGATCATGAGAAGTTGATCGAGATTTGGGAGAGAGCCGTTCGCGCAACACACACGTTTTTGGAAGAACATCACATCCAGTTCTATAAAACAGTCGTAAGCGACGTGTTGCAGCAAAGGCAAGTCGAGGTATGGGAAGCGCTGAATGCTGACAATGAACCCGTTGGTTTTATTGGTTTGGATGATAACTTTATTGAGATGTTGTTTATAGATGTCAGTCAGCATGGACAGGGTCTGGGACGTCTTCTGATCAACCATACCCTTAATATCAAAGGCCGTCACCTCAAAGTGGATGTCAATGAGCAGAATGCTGGAGCAGCCCGATTCTACGAAAAAATGGGATTTGTACAAATTGGTCGTTCCGAGTTGGATGGTTCCGGTAATCCGTTTCCGCTGCTGCATCTGGAGATCAAGGCAGACCAGACTGCAAGATAATCATCGGTGGACCACGAAACAGGAGGAATATGACGAAGAGGAGCATGCAGGATGACACAGATTAAGGTAACACCGGAGCAACTGGACACAGTCAGCGGGCAATTCGCCCAGGCACATCAGCAATTGTCGGGGTTCATGTCCACATTGGACAGCCAGATCCGTGTCATGCGCAGTAATTGGGACGGAATGGAGCGGGAGCGCTTTTATAATGATTATGCAACGGCCCAAGGTACAATGAAGTCCGTCCTGGAGCTGATTCTGTCCATTCAGTCTGAGCTCAAGAAAATTGCCGAGCGTTTCCGTACAACGGATGAAGACGCGTTGAGCAAGGCTATTATGGTGGCTTTAACCGCGGCACAGACTCTTACGTCCCTCGGTAAACATAAAGGTGATGGCTCGGGCAAAACGTCCGGTCCTCCAGAAAATATGGATGATTGGAAGAAGAAGGACGCCGAAGATTACAAGAATTATGAGGAAATGTTGAAGAAAGCCGAGGAAATGGGTGACGAGAAACTGGCGCAGCAGCTTCAGGCCAGCATGAACATTATTCGGCTTCAATATGAGGATGAAATCTATCAAACCGATCCAAACACAGGCAAGACGGTGAAGATTACCGAGGATTCCATTGTAGGAACGTATCAAGTGAAAAGTGACAAGGGTGAAACGACCAGCATCAGTCTGGATAAACAGGGTAACGTAGTGGATTACAACAAGGATACGAAAAAATACGAGTATTGGGAACAAACCCATACGACAAGTCAAGGGGAGCATCTCTTTGGTAAAGGAGCACAAACGGCTACAGCTTATGGAATCGGCCTGCTGTTGACCAGCAAAAGCGGATCTGCCTTTACAGAGCATGCAACAGGCCTCGGTTCCTCCTTTGTTGCGGACAAGTTCCTGTTCTCCGTGCCGGAGGAAGGCGAGACGCGTACGATGATCTATCGAACCAACAAGGATACGGGCAAAATTGAAAATATGATCGTGGTCACGCGTGGCGACAACGATATTGAATATATTCCGTGGCGGGAGTACAACTAAGCCACGGAGCCAAGCCTTGTAGCTCCATCCGGGTACAAGGCAGGTAGAATCGAGGGCAGGCATATAGGGAACCTGCCCATAAATAAACGCCCGCGCAACCTTCATCACAGGATGGAAAGGTTGCAGGGGCGTTTATCGTTTAGCTTACCGCCAGCCACGGTCAGTTGACCGGGCCAGTAAGGGGGCTCCTTTTGCCCAAAGATTAGTGTGTCTCTTCGTCCAGAAAAGGTTTATTCACTGCATAATACATGAAGCCCATCAGCAGCACGCCACCCACCAGATTGCCGAGCGTCACCGGAATCAGGTTGTGAATAACCCCGCCGAATGAGATAGTCCCCGGATGGTTCAGTACCAGCGCAATCGCAAACGTACACATATTGGCGACGCTGTGCTCATATCCCGAGATGAAGAAACAGAAGACAAAGAGCATCATGGCGAACATTTTCGCGCCATTCTCCTTCATGAACATCGGCACAAAGAACGCCAGACATACGAGCCAGTTACACAGAATACCCCGGAAAAAGAGCTGCATGGCCGGAGCTTCCATCTTATGCTCTACGACACTCAGCAGAAAACCATTCACCTGAGATGAATCGAACAGACCCGTCAGGTAGATTAACAGGGCAAATACCGCCGCACCCATCAGATTTCCACTGTAACTTGCAATCCACAGCTTCACCACTTCGAACCATTTCAGTTTCTTGCGTAAGGCGGCATAGGTGTAGTAGAACGTATTTCCAGTGAACAGATCACCGCCACCATAAGCGATCAGAATAATTGCCGCGCCGAACGTGAGGGCAGCCATAGGGTATGTAAAAGGGGAATCCTCCATATAAAAGAAGTTACCCGTCTTGAACGCCACGATGACGCCAAACCCGATAAACATGCTGGCGAGCATGGAGCGTGCAAGGTACCTGATCAAGCTTTGTTTGTAAATCTTGTGTTTCTTCAGCGCCAGCTTCTCTACGTTGCGTAAACCTTCCGTTTCCATAATTCGCCTCCTGTTTTCCTGATGTCTTGTTTACATTATAACGAAAATATGGAAGTTGGGGAGAGGTGGCTAACAATTATAGGAACTTGGGTTGGTACGAAACAATTACATTTGAATTTTTGATTTGTCTTCATGACTAATCGTGAAGTCCGCACGTAATGTGCGGGCTTTTTATTATGGCCTTAGCCAATTTGAGTGCGTGAAAATCCCGTTTATTTGGACGTCCCCAGATCAAACATATCGAATATTTGCGTAATTCATTTATTTCTTGGATTCCGAATTTCCTGTAGGATGAAGTTATGAAAAAGATATTGCCTTTTATGGATTGGAGCATATTTGCTCTTCGTTTTTATCATTATTTTTTGCTAGCCTCCCGTCTATTTGCAGAAACTGAGTTTTCGATGCTAACGGTAGTGAACATCATCTGGCTAATCTTAGCGCTTGTCGTCCCTCTTCTGTTCTGGTTCCCGGGGTGGAGAAATAACAAGGCCTGGTTCTGCATAATGGAGCTATTGCTGGGCGGTTCTTATTATGTGAATTCAGTCATTCATCCGGATCTGACATCAAGAGCTGACTATTTGCTGCTGAGTCTTATAATGGGATATTTATTAACGAAGAAGACTCTCTGGGCTATTCCTGCGGTGGCGATCATTCCTTTTTTATCGCAGTCTTACTTAAAACTACCTTGGGAGCAGGCTTTTAGTTTCGCGACAGACAATCTGTTGTTCTGCTTCATCGGTATATGGGCGAGCTCCGTAGCCAAAGCGTATGAGCAGAAGAATGAACTGGCCCTTAAAGTGGAGCTGCAAAATAAGCTGTTAACCCTCTACACTGCGGAAATCGAGAAAATGACGCTGCATGAAGAGCGTAACCGCATGTCCAAGGAACTTCATGATACATTGGGGCACTCCTTTATCTCACTCATTATGAGCCTTGATGCTTCGATTGCCCTTCTGGATCGCAAGCCTGAAGAGGTCAGAGACCGGTTAATCCGCTTAAGGGCATTGGCTGAACAAAATCTGGACGACATGCGAAACATTGTTCATGAGATGGGGGAAGAAGAGGAGTCGAGTCTAACACAACAGATCGAGTCCTTTGTGACCCGTTTCCAGGAGCATACTGGAACTGAATTGACCGTCAATCTATTGGGGACAGAGCCCAGAATGCGTTTTGAAGTGCGGCAAGCGATTCTTCGGGTCATACAGGAATCTTTTACGAACGCATTAAAGCATGGAAAAGCATCTCAATTGTATTTGGAGCTTGAGTTTGGCGAGAGCACGATACAATTAATTGTTCAAAATAACGGGCAACTCATTGATAAGCTGAATTACGGGTTCGGTTTGACCACGATGAAGCATCGAATTGAGCAATTGGGAGGCAGCGTGTCCGTGTATTCTAAGGAGGAAGCTGAGGCGATCACCGAAGTCAGATGTGAAATTCCGCTGAAGGGAGTGTTGCTGCATGGCGAACATTAAAGTGCTGATTGCCGATGATCAAGAATTGATACTGGAGAGTTTACATATCGTGCTGTCCATGCATGAAGATATCGAAATTGTCGGGTTAGCCAAAAATGGGAAGGAAGCTATTGATGGCTGCGAGCAGTTTCAGCCGGACGTTGTGCTGATGGATATTAATATGCCAGTCATGGACGGCGTGGCTGCAACGGCCTTGATTAAGAAGCGAATGCCTGGTATCAAAATAATAATGCTGACATCCTATCGGGAAGTGGAATATGTGCTTGCGGCGTTAAGCCATGGCGCAGAAGGTTATCTGCTCAAGGCCATTCACCCTAAGGATCTGGCTGCAGGCATACGGGTGGTTCATGCCGGAGGAACCTTAATTACGCAAGAGATGGCGAGTAAAATGATCAAAAACATGAACACGAACAATACCACCTTCGAGAAAAGTAATGAATACGGGCTTAGCGTCCGTGAGATTGAAGTGCTGCACAAGCTGGCTTCTGGTCTTCGCAATCAGGATATTGCGGAGGCGTTGTTTCTTAGTGAAGGGACAGTTAAAAATTACATATCAACGATTTATTCGAAGCTTCATGTGAAGGGAAGACGGGAGGCCGCCCGCAAAGCTCGAGATTCCGGAATTCTGGATTAAAACTAGCCAAAGCATGACAAAAGCGCACTATTTCTTTATGACTTTTTCGGTATATACTCAGAGCTATCAAGCACAGAGGAGTTGAAGAAAGACATGAAGAAAAAAATGAACATAAGCAAAAAGAGGCTATTGCGCTTTCCAATCATTTGGATGCTTATAGGGGCGGTCGCTATTATTCTGGTGCAGGGGTTATTCCTGTTGCTAACTGAACGAGTAGAGGGTATCGGTTCCCTGTTCTTGACAATAATATTAGGCTTCGTGGCTATCCTGTTGTATAAGTTCATATTGAAATACGTGGCGGGGCGAGCAACGCCAGAGCTATCAAAGCAGAGTGCAGGGATTGAAGCTGTGTGGGGCGTACTAACCGGGGCGATTTTTGTCACAATGTCCACTTTTATTATTGTGGCAATGGGAGGCTACTCCTTTCAATGGGCACATGCTGCAGATCCGGTTTCTGTTCTTATGACTTCTATTGAAACAGCATTAAGTGCAGCCATTGTCGAGGAACTGGTGTTTCGGGGATTGATGCTTCAAGCCATTCAAAAACTGGGGGGGAGCTGGATTGCACTCGCTGTAACCTCTCTTACCTTTGGAGCCTTTCATCTTGGCAATCCAGGAGCAACACTATGGAGCGCGTTTGCCATCACCTTAGAAGCAGGGGTACTGCTCGGAGCTGCATTCTTGTGGCGGCGAAACTTGTGGTTCGCCATGGGATTGCATTTTGCTTGGAATGCATTGGAAGCTTTGCTTGGCATTCCTGTTTCGGGATTCCCTGCTGACGGCTTGTTTACTGTGGAGGTAAGTGGCCAAGCGCTGCTCACAGGAGGGGATTTTGGTCTGGAGGGCTCTATTGTTACGGTGATCCTAGGTCTTGTGATTGCCATTCCGATGCTGATTGGCGCTGCACGGAAGAGGTTGTAAATGTCCGCCCCTGTGTTGAAGGAATCAGCGCCATTTAATCCTAAAATGTGTAACTATCCTGTACCCAAACTTCCTTTAAGAAAGACAAGGATGCAGATCCATTCGAACCAAATCGATTAAATGCAAATGGTTGGATATATGATACCTCCTGAATGATTCATAGAGTGAACAGACTAGTCTGTCATGGGCTGATCCAGTAGGTCATACGTAACGATTACCGGGAAAAATTTGGGCTCTAGCATCAGGCTTATGAGTTGTTCGTCTTGATCAGCATAAGAAATGAAATAGCTTCCAAAATGAGATTCATAGATGAAATCCCTGTATTGATAGGAGCGTTCGGGGTACTTTATGTTCACATATAACGTAGTTACCCCTCGGGCAAAGGTTTCTTTCAACATAGGAATTTGGGCCAGCAGCATAATAGCGACAAGAACAATTGCTGTACGTTTAGCGAGACGGGTCAGATGGATTCACCCCTTTATCGTAAAAAATTATTTTACCAAGTAATGAAGGTCCATCTATTATCAGATGTCACTCCATAAGTATAGCAAGATTGCCAAACTGCTCTCCCTTTTCCATGCGTTCGAATGCTTTCGCTGTGTCCTGCAACGGATATATGCCATCAATTACAGGATGTAAATCATGTTGCTCCACCCATTGCAGCATCTGGACAAACTCTTCACGGCTGCCCATGGAAGTTCCAAGCAGGCTAACTTGAGGGAAAAAGATCGAGCGGATCGGAATATTCAGATCATCTCCCGAGCTTGCACCGTACATTACGATACGTCCACCTGGTCTGATTATATCAAAATATTTCGGGAACATGGCTTGTCCTATGCTATCCAAGATCATGTCAACAGGTTCCAGATCGTTCTGCAAACTCCAATCGGCATTGCTATCCAATGCCCGGGTAGCGCCCAAGCGCAGAGCCTCTTTTCTTTTGGTTTCACTTCTGGACGTTACGGTCACTTTCGCACCAGCGGCTACGGCCATGAGCAGGGCATAGGTCGCCACACCGCCGCCAATGCCGGGAATGAGGATGTGTTCACCCTGCTTAAGTCCGCCACGAGTGAATAGGGCGCGGTATGCTGTCAAAGCCGAAAGGGACAACACCCCTGCTTCCGCCCATGATAGATGAGAGGGTTTGGGTAAGGCATTTCTGGCAGGCAGCGTAATATATTGTGCGAGAGTTCCATCCGTAGGGCCGCCCACAATATCGGGCACGATGGGGACTTCAGCTGCATGCTCCCAACCGAGAGTAGGGTGAATGGTGATCTCATCCCCAACCGTTAAACCGTCTACACCTTCTCCAATCGCTACGATCACACCTGCTCCATCGGAACCAAGAATGAGTGGTGTGTCCTGGAATGTACGTCCTGCCATGATGAACAGATCACGATGGTTGATTCCAGCAGATTTCAGTTGGATCTGCACTTCCCCGGATTTTGGTGTCCGAGATGTTGAATCTGTATATTGAAGACCTTCAAGGCCGCTTTGGCCGGAATGTATAATCGCTTTCATTTTCAAAATTCCTCCCTGTCTATATAAAACTTCACTACTGAGCCTTATTGTACAGATGGGGCAGATTCACGTAAAATGAACAAAAATGAATGTCATTATCAATTTAGATAATAGATAACAAGCAGGTGATCGAGCATGGATGCAGGAGATTTGAAAATATTTCAGGCGGTTGCCCGTGAAGGCAGTATCAGCAAAGCCGCATTAGCGCTGAATTATGTGCAATCCAATGTAACAACGCGAATCAAACAGCTGGAAGATCAGCTGCAGGTGCCACTGTTTCACCGCTCCAACCGGGGCATGTCGCTCACACCAGCGGGTGAGAATTTGCTCGGGTATGCGGATAAAATATTACATTTGTTATATGAAGCGGAGCAGGCAACTCAGAATGGGAGTCCACCCGCAGGGATGATTCGTCTTGGCGCGATTGAGACAGCGGCCTCCAGTTTCCTGACACCGATACTCGCTAAATACCGTTTAGATTACCCGGAGGTTCAGCAATCGTTAATCACAGGTGGTACACATGAACTGAATCAGAAGGTTATTCAACATGAGCTGCATGGTGCTTTAATATATGGGCCGGTGGACCATCCTGAGCTGAGCTATATCAGAGTGTACGACGAAGAGTTGGTACTGATTGCCGAACTCGGAACCCATGAAATGCATGATTTATTGCGCAGACCAATGTTGTTTTTTGAAGTAGGCTGTACCCATCGCGATCAAGCAGAAGCCTTTTTGAAAGATCAAGGCGTCCACACCCTCAATGTCACGGAATACGGAACACTGCACACCATTATGAATGGCGTATCTGCCGGGTTGGGGGTGTCATTACTCCCGCGCTCCTCGGTTTCCAAAGCAGAACATAGAGGCGAGGTTACAGTGTTATCTTTGCCTGATCCGTATCGCAGGTTGGAAGTAGGGTTTGTCTACTCACGGAGTGAGCATCTATCCGGAGCACTGGATGCATTGGTACAGATGATGATGAAAAAAGAATCAGAACAACAATAAAGGAGTGAATAACCTTGAAGGATACAGAGTTAACGTTAGCGGAAGCATTTGGTCAGGCGGAGTTTATTATAGGCGGCCATGGCAGCCGTAAAGTCAAAGTGCTTCAGGAAGTGCTGACGCATGTGGATGGGGAACAATATAGCGATCATTATGGCAACGGCGAAATTATTGATCAATTCCAGCAGCAGATGGCTGACGTTCTGGGCAAGGAAGCGGCTGTATTTTTCCCCAGTGGTACGATGGCACAGCAAATCGCGCTGCGTATCTGGTGTGACCGCAAAGGCATCAAGCGGGTAGCCTACCACCCTTTATCTCATCTGGAAATCCATGAGGAAGACGGACTGAAGGAGCTGCACCAGATTGAATCCATTTTGCTGGCGGACGAGGATCGATTAATTCGATTGGAAGATGTTGAGGGGATCGATAAGGAAATTTCTTGCCTGCTGCTTGAACTGCCTCAACGCGAGATTGGCGGACAATTACCTGCCTATGAAGAGTTGGAGGCAATCTCGGCGTATTGTCGTGAACGTGGGATCAAGCTTCATCTGGACGGGGCACGCCTGTTCGAAATCACGCCTTATTATCAGAAGACACCAGCCGAGATTTGCAGTCTGTTTGATAGTGTCTATGTGTCGTTTTACAAAGGCATTGGTGGTATTGCAGGGGCCATATTGGCAGGGGATACGGATGTTATGCAAGAATCAAAAATATGGAAACGGCGTCACGGCGGCGATCTGATCGGCCTTTATCCATATATTCTGAGTTCTCAATATTATTTCAATGAACGAATTGGCAAAATGGGGCTTTATTATGAGCAGGCCAAGGAACTGGCCTCCTTGTTGAATGCGTGCCATGGTATACGTACATTGCCAGAAGTGCCCGTCTCCAATATGTTTCACGTACATTTCCCATTGGCCCAAGCCGAGGTGGAACGTATTTTGGCATCCATGGCTCAGCAATTCGGCATAGGGATGACTTCATATTTGCAACAGACCAGTGCTCATAGCTGTGCCTTTGAATTCTCGACGGGGGATCGTTATCAGAATGTGCCCAAGGACAAGCTACGTTCAGCGCTGGAATGGCTGGATGGAGAGCTGCGTAAACAGGTGAAATAAAAAAGTTAAGCTTATTCTTATTCTGCCTTATCCACTACTGGATAGGGCATTTTTTTGCAGGAATAGAAGGATAGGCGACGAAAGGTACTTTAATGCAACCCTGTTAACCGTCATTTATAAAGGAGGAATTCGAGTGAAGCTTACAGAATTGGAACCCATTCGTGATCTTTTGGTGGAAGCTTACCATACAACTATGGGAGAAGGGTGTACTCCTGAAACGCAACAGAGCATTGAGGATTTTGAGCAAAAGCTTAACGTAAAATTGCCCGTAGCTTATCGGAAGCTCTTGCTTGAATTTGGTGCATGTAACTTTGGTGATCCTGCCTTGTATTCGGTAAAAGAATTGAATTGGGCATATCCTGAGTTCCTAGATGTGTATCGTGAATATGAGAAGGAATACGAGTTGCCACCTGAGCTACAACCGTTTCCGATTGGTTTATTTGGCGAAGGAAGCATCGCTGTACTGGATCAGACTTCCGGCAAGGTGCTGATGTTGATCCACGATGCGGGAGAACAACCTCTTCGGGAGATTGCCGTGGACTTTATTGAATTAATGACGATGCTGGCTGAATCAGCCATTTGGGTTCAGGAACAGATGAAGTAACAGGCTAGTCGGAAGGGATGTACACCAGACGTATGGATATTCGAAAATTACGATACTTTATTACTGTGGCAGAAGAGCTTCATTTCCACCGTGCGGCAGAGAAATTAAATATGACCCAGCCACCGCTGAGCCAACAGATTCAGAATCTGGAAGAAGAGCTTGGTGTGAAGCTGTTGGAACGCACAAAAAAAATGGTTCGTCTTACGCCGGCCGGTGCCGTGTTTCTGGAACAGGCGAGGCTGATTATAGCCCAACTTGAACGATCCATCCAGCTTACGCAGAAGGCTGACCAGGGAATCATTGGACATTTAACGGTAGGTTTTGTAGATTCAGCTTCGGGGAGCATTATGGTCGAGGTGCTGAGAAAGTTCCGAGCAGCGTACCCGAAGATTGAACTAACCTTGCGTGAGATGACCTCTTCCGAACAATTGCTGGCACTGGAAGATGGACAGATCCATATTGGATTTCTGCGATATCAAGACCATACTCGATCTGTGTCGTTCAGGGTCTGTCAGTCGGAAACATTAATCGCTGTGCTGCCGGACCATCATCCTTTAGCTTCACAGACTCAGGTGTCGATAACCGAGCTAAAGGACGAGGATTTTATTTTATTCCCACGGCATCTAGGCTCTCCATTCCATCGTCTTGTTCTGGATTATTGCAGAGAGCATGGCGTAGATCCTCGTATTACACAGGAAGCCATTCAGATGTACACCATTGTGAATCTCGTTGCAGCGGGCATGGGGATTTCGATCGTTCCTTCTTCGGTAGACGTGTTCCAACGAAAGGGTGTGGTGTTTCTCCCATTAACAGAAAATCCGCCCTCCGTACCGTTATACACGGCATGGCGGACGGACGTGAATCAGGAAGTCATCTTACGCTTTATGAAAATTGTAGATGACGTTGTGGAAATGTAAGATATCTTCTTAATTTTGAGCGTATCTTATTGAATTAATTTGCAGAAGACTCTCAAAGTGGAGGTTACCCTGTCCGGGCAGGATCTCTCTCAATCCACTCACTCAGTATTTCATCAATGCGGGAAAGGAAGTCCCGATCCAGTTTAACCCCAGCGGCTTTTACATTTTCGAGGACTTGCTCTGGACGGGATGCGCCGATAATGACCGAGGACACATACGGATGCTGGAGAACCCAGGCAACTGCGAGTTGAGGGAGCGTTAGGCCTATCTCTTTCGCCAATGGAATAAGCTGCTGCACAGCAATCAGAACATCGTCACGTAACCACTGGCCAGCCAGATTGTTGAAAAAGGGTGCTCCAGCCTCGGCCGCTGCACGTGATCCAGCTGGAAGCTCTTGGTCCGGAATATATTTACCGGATAGTATGCCCTGAGCAAGGGGAGACCATGTAATCTGGCCAAGACCTGCTTGCGTACTTGCAGGAACAACTTCCTGCTCAATCACACGCCATAACATCGAATACTGTGGTTGGCTCGCAATAAAGGGAACGCGAAGCTCCTTAGCTAATGCGGAACCTTGTGCAATCTGAGCAGCAGTCCATTCACTAACTCCAATATAGTGAACCTTGCCTTGACGAACCAGATCCGCAAACGCAAGAAATGTCTCTTCCAGTGGAGTATGTGGATCATAACGGTGAGCGTAATACACATCAATATAATCGGTTTGTAATCTACGCAATGAAGCGTTGCAGGCTTCCATGATATGTTTGCGGGAAAGTCCTCTGTCATTGTGACCTGAGCCGGTTGGATGACAGACTTTGGTGCAAAGTTCAATACTCTCTCTGCGTATCTCCTTAAGTGCTTGTCCCAGCACGGTTTCTGCCTTGGTATTGGAATAGACGTCTGCTGTATCAAATGTCGTGATGCCAGCCTCCAAAGCAGCCCGGACACAAGCTTTCGCTGTTCCATCATCCACTTGTGCCCCATGTGTGATCCAGTTGCCCAGTGAAATTTCACTGACGGTTAGACCGCTGTTTCCCAATTTGCGATATTCCATTTGTGACGCCTCCCTAAGTAATCTGGACTCCATTGTAGCAATGGCAGATTAATAGGTGAAATATCTTTTAACCCCATCTTTGATACGAAAAAGATATTACTGAATCTCCCCTTGGTAACTAAAACTCGTAGTTAGGACTGCTCATTGCTCCTGCATATATTTGCGATAGAGGGCAGGCGTAATCTCCTCAAACTTTTTGAATTTTTTGATAAAATACCCCGATTCATTGAACCCCAGTTCATCACTGATCTGAGACACGGGCATGTCCGTAACTTCCAGCAATTGCTTGGCCCATTTGATTTTGAGACGTGCAATATAAGTCGTGAAGTTCTCACTCGTTTCCTTGGCAAAGAGCCTGCTGAAATAACTTGGACTCAGGTGGCACAGGTCGGCCATTTGTTTGAGCGAGACTTGCTCACTCTTGTGACTGTGAATATATTCAAAAGCAGGTTGGAGCACCGGGCTGGAACTCTCTGTATCACTTGGGCTGTTTTTAAGATAGGCATCCGCAATCGCATTGGTCATTTCTTTTTTGATCGACTCAATATTCCGGATAGAGTAGCCGGGCAGAATGGTGGACAGATTCAGAGACTCCTGGTTCCCCGAAGCTTTCTCGAACATCTCCACCAGCAAATTTTTGTTCAGAGCTTCCTCCACAATGTAATTACAGAGTAAAGAAAGCATGTTGGAAATTTTCACAACCTCTTCATAGGTCATGACAGGCAGTTGGTCATAATCGTCCTGTAATTCCTTTAGCTTCGCAGCATGCATAGGCACGTTCTTGGACGTGACGATCTGTTCCAGATCCGTCCCTTTCTCCGGGTCAGCGAGCTTCACTTGTCCTGCCATTACGGCGCCGATATATTTGCCATCGATCGTGATTGGAATCGCGATGTCCACGATATTGAAATGGCACAAGTAGACATAAGGCTCATTCAAGCGAACTGCTTCCAGACCCCCTCGAGAATCACATTTCTGGCAGTAGGGGAGCAGTTCGGGATCTTTGCGTACATTTTGGCAAAACGCTTGGCAGCTGCTATGACTCGTTACGGGAATGCCTTTATAGTCGACGGTTAGAATAGCCAGTTTGGTCACGGTGGCAAGAGAATCCTGTAGACGCTTCCATTTATTCAGGTCGAGGATTTTATTAATATGCAGATATTCTTTAATCATGGGTGAAACCTCCATAGCTAACCTGATGAATGATTACGTTCGTTAAAAGTTAGCAAGTTGTACATATTAAGATGAGTTCATGACGGGTAATGTATAGATGATGTCAAAATTCATCCATCTCATGACAATAAGATACCATGATTCCGTTGAAAAGCAAAAAATTACGATTGCAAATTATAATAATTTGTTATCAAAGTCCACTGTAACCCGTACATGCATGAGTTATATTTAGATTTAATTGAGAGTAATTAAAATTTAATGTATAAGTTCATCAAAGAATTACATCAGGTGGCCTTGTTGAAGGCATGTCGGTAATTGATACTGTTAACGAACTTATATCATCCATAGGAGGCATATCATTATGAGAAAAGCATTTATTAGTCCAACGAAGTACGTGCAAGGTGAAGATGAGTTGTTGAACCTGGGTTACTTTGTGAAATCTTTTGGTGAATCTGCATTACTGATCGCGCATCCCGATGATGTAAATCGTGTAAAAGCGAAGCTCGATGCAACGGCACAGAAATTTAATATTACGTTTGTTGAAAGCGGTTTTAGAGGAGAATGTTCGCGCGAGGAAGTCGCTCGTCTGCAAGACATTGCGAAGGAAAAAGGATGTACATGCACCATCGGTCTCGGTGGCGGTAAAGCGATTGATGCAGCCAAATGTGTAGCAGAAGGCGAGGCGTTGATCATCTGTCCAACCATCGCAGCAACAGATGCACCAACGAGTCACTCTGCCGTGTTGTATACGCCGGAAGGTGCTTTTGATGACTACGCTTATTTCAAACAAAGTCCAAGTGTGGTTCTTGTGGATACAACGGTTATCGCAAACGCACCAACACGTTTCCTCGTATCGGGTATGGGTGATGCATTGTCTACGTACTTCGAGGCAAGAGCTACAGCAAAATCATACTCTCGTGTGAATGCAAGTTTGCCGATGGGTTCGCGTGAAGGATACACACCATCCGCAGTAGGAACGAATGCTGCACTTGCGCTGGCCAAATTGTGCTACGAAATGCTGCTCAGCGACGGTGTAAAAGCGAAAGTGGCAAGTGATAGCAACATGGTCACCCAAGCGCTGGAAAATATCGTAGAGACGAATATTCTGCTGTCCGGTCTTGGATTCGAAAGTGGCGGTCTTGCGGGAGCCCATGCGATCCATAACGGATTCACCATTCTGGAAGGCACACACCACTTCTTCCACGGGGAAAAAGTAGCCTTCGGTACGATTGCACAGCTCGTTCTTGAAAATGCACCGACCGAAGAGCTGCACCAGGTGCTCGACTTCTGTCTTGAAGTTGGTCTGCCGGTATGTCTCGCAGACATCGGTGTAGATACCATTAGCCAGGAAGAGCTGCTGAAAGTGGCTGAGATTGCTTGTATTCCGGAAGAATCGATTCACGCGATGCCTTTCCCTATCACCGTGACTGAAGTTGCCGGTGCGATTGCTACCGCTGACCGGATCGGTGCGGAATACAAAGCTCGCCGGGAGGCGAAATCATGAAGAAAATCATCAATCAGGCTGAAAATGTGGTCATGGAAATGTGCAACGGAATTGCGTTGGCGCACCCGGAGCTTGAATTTTTGAAGAAATATAAGGTCATTAAACGCAGAGAGATTAATGTTGATAAAGTCAGCCTGATCAGCGGCGGCGGCAGCGGCCATGAACCGGCTCACGCGGGTTACGTTGGTAAAGGCATGCTGGACGCAGCGGTCTGTGGAGATGTATTCGCATCTCCTTCCCAGATTCAAGTGTATCAGGCGATCAAGGCAACAGCCAGCAAGAAGGGCACGCTGTTAATCATCAAGAACTACAGTGGCGACATGATGAACTTCAAGAACGCGGCGCATCTTGCAGAGGAAGATGGCATTGACGTGCAATATGTACGAGTTGAGGATGACATTGCTGTTCAAGACAGTCTGTATACGGTAGGACGCCGCGGTGTTGCCGGAACCGTATTGGTGCACAAAATCGCTGGTGCAGCAGCCGAAGAAGGCCGCAGTCTGGCAGAGGTCAAATCCGTTGCAGAGAAAGCAGCACAGAATATACGCAGCATCGGATTTGGATTCGCCTCCTGTACCGTGCCTGCCAAAGGTACACCGACATTTGAAATCGCTGAAGATGAGATGGAATTCGGTGTAGGGATTCATGGTGAGCCAGGCATTCGCCGCGAGAAATTGGTGTCTGCGGATGAGCTTGCAGGACGCATGGTTGAAGCGCTGCTTGCAGACATGAAGCTGGACAACGATGCATCCGCTGAGATTGCTGTGCTTGTCAATGGATTTGGCGCTACACCTTTACAGGAGCTTTATCTGCTCAATAACTCGGTTCAGCGTGAGCTGGCACAGCGTACAGGGCTTAATGTAGCCACTACGTTTGTTGGCAATTACATGACGAGCATCGATATGGCAGGTGCATCAGTAACCATCCTAAAACTGGACGAGGAACTGAAAACGTTGTTGTTCAAGGAAAGTGACACACCGGCGTTCAAAGTGTCTGGTCCTCCGGCAGCGCAAGTTGCATATTCCGAAGCGGTGGAAGCCCTCGTGACTGAAGATGGGCCTGTATCCTATGAAGTAGAGACACCTGCAACATCTGCGGTGATCAACAACAATCAATTCTCACTGGATAATATCGTCTATCTGATCGATAAAATGAGTGAGATCATCATCAAGAATGAAGTGCCATTCTGTGAACTGGATTCCCATGCGGGTGACGGGGACTTCGGCATGAGCGTAGCGAAAGGGTTCAGACAACTCAAACGCGAATGGAACCATGTCGTGAACGAAGAGAAAAAGAATATCGGTTCATTCCTCGATGCATGCTCTCTTGTCATTATGGAATACTGCGGCGGTGCATCCGGCCCAATCTGGGGTTCGGCATTCCGGGCAGCAGGCAAAGCCGTAGGTGACAAGCAGCAATTGAATGTTGCAGAATTCGCTGATATGATGCACGCGGCAGTACAAGGGATCCAGTCCACAGGCGAGCGTTCCTTCGGACGTGGTGCCGTTGTGGGTGACAAGACATTAATTGACGCACTCGTGCCTTGTGCAGACTCATGGACGCAAAGTGCGAAGTCTGGAGATGACTTCAAAACAGCTTTTGCCAAAGGTGCGGAAGCCGCGGTAGAAGGCGCGAAGAAAACAGAAGACATTGTGGCACGCATGGGCCGCGCGGGTGCTGTTGGTGATCGCAGTCTCGGATACCCGGATGCTGGCGCATATGCGCTGGGTGTTATTTTCACAGAGCTATCCGAGTCAATGAAATAAATGTGTGTGTGCAGTCCGTAACTTAAAAATGATCAATAAAACGAGCCTCTAGAATCGCTTCTAGGGCTCGTTTTGCATTTTCAGGAACATAGGGTAACCGATAGTTTTTAAATGCATCTTAGCAGGTTCATTTCGAATATGGCGTTGCCCCTTTTGTATATAGAGTATCCACTAACTCAAAAAATTCTTCTGGCGATAAATCCTTTTGTCGCTGGAGCCAAAGACGAAACAAAGAAAGTGATGTTGATATGTGAAACTCAATTAAGTATGGCGTTATGGAACTGTTTGACGGTAAGTTTAATTCCAATCTTCCAAGGGTGATTTCTCTTTTCAAGCGTTCTAAAAAACGAATACTGCCATAATCGCCCAAGAGGGCATTGAGAACCGAGAGGTATTCCTTTTTTTCCAAACAATGAAGCGCATTTTGAACAGTATGTGTGGATAGCTCTTTATTCGCCAATTCTTCTTTTATGTATTTCAATAGATCAGTTTCAACAAAGTTTAACAGTTCGTAAATATCAGTAAAGTATTGATAAAATGTGCTGCGATTATATCCCGCCTTTTTTGCAATCTCTTGAACCGAAATTTTTTCAATTGGCTTTTGACTATATAACTCACAAAAAACATCGATAAACGTTTGTCTTGTTTTTTCCGTTAGTTCGGGTTGCTTTTTCATTTTATTATTCTCCTATTAAAAACAAGAATATCATCCGACAAATAATTAAAAACTGATGTTTGATAAAGGCATAATAACGCTTTATGATTACATCATACAACACGTTGTTGCATAGTCAAGAGGGAATGTTTTTAAAAAATAGGGGTGATTATTATGTCAGTAAAACAAAATAGAATATTAATTTTTGGTGCTGGTGTTATAGGGAGCATATACGCAATTAAATTCATTGAAGCAGGGCTTGACGTTACTATGTTTGCACGTTCTAATCGATTTAAAACATTGAAAGAAAATGGCCTGCAATATAATGAAAAAGGTGCGGTTAAATCTGTAAAAGTCAATGTCATTGATACGCTTGAAAATGATGATGTTTATGATTTTATTTTCGTTACAGTCCGTTATGATCGATCTGAATCAGCGTTGTTAGCGCTCAAAGATAATCAAAGCAAAAATATTGTTACATTGATTAGTAACCCAATTGGATTTTCTTCGTGGCTAGATATGGTTGGAGATAGACTTTTACCAGCTTTTCCCGGTGTCGGTGGACAGATTAAAGAAGGCATATTGTATGCTCGATTTCCACCTAAGGTTCTAGTGGCTACTACGTTTGGAGAAATTAGTGGGCGAGTGACAGAACGTGTAGAAAACCTCGTAAAATTATTTAAAACAGCAAACCTTCCTTACGCGATTAATAAGGATATGAAAGCTTATCTAATAACACATGCAGTATCAGACGTAGCAATGTTTAGCGTTTTACATTTTGAAAATAAGATCATTGACGAAAAAACAGCCAGAACCAGAAAAACGGCACACCAAATAACGTTCACTTTAAAAGCGTATTTAAGGGCAATACAAAAAGCTGGCGTTACTATTAATCCATCTGCATTTAAAATGGTGCTTAAATGTCCAGATTTGATTTTGGATTTGTTCTTTATGATATGGCTACGGACTAAAATGGTGAAGGATATGATGTTGCCGGACTATGCGAGTAATGCAAACAACGAAATTGTGCAGCTGAATAACGATTTATTGAAATTTTTAAGTCAAAATGATATCACACCCTAAGAACGGAAAAAGAGTTTTTGGGTCAGTAAGTTGTAACGTCATGCTACTGATATTCACATGACCGCCCTGTAGCTTGACTTGCAGAGCGGTTTTTTTGATATGAAAAAGGGATGCATGCAGGCTGAAACTTGGCTTGTTTATGCCAGATAGTGTAATCTGGAGATCAGGTACATAAGGATTTTGCATAGATCAGAAAGTGACGATGAATTCGTTAAAATGCTAAAGCCACACTCTACTTTGAACGAGAAGGGATCGGATGATTCGATGACGCAAAAAATCTATTATGACTCCGCATACACACGGGAGTGGCATACACAAATTACAGACAGAGTGGACAAAGAAGACGGTATATATGTCACGCTGGCGGAGACGGCTTTTTACCCCCATGGAGGTGGACAGCCTTGTGATCTGGGACAGATCGGTGGCATTGCCGTACTGGATGTGATCAGTGAAGACGGTGAGGTACTGCATAAGCTGGAGCGTGCACCCGAGCAGAATGACGTGGATTGCCAAATCGATTGGCAGCGCAGATTCGATCATATGCAGCAGCATAGCGGGCAGCATTTGCTGTCGGCTATTACGCTGAAGCTGGCAGATGCGATGACGCTCAGTTTTCATCTGGGGACAGATTATATCTCGATTGATGTGGCTGCAGTCGAACTGGGAGCGAATCAACTGGCTGCAATTGAATTGGAGGCCAATCAGCAGATTTACCGGAATGCCAGAATCAGCAGTTCCTGGGTCACTGCGGAAGAAGCAGCACGACTGCCACTGGTGAAACTGCCTTCCGTAACCGAAGATATTCGCATCGTAGAGATCGAGGGTGTGGAATATAACGCTTGCGGAGGAACACATGTGTCAGCCACAGGTGAGATCGGGATCATTAAACTGTTGAAAACCGAGAAAATGAAGGGCAGCACCCGGATTTATTTTAAATGCGGATACCGGGCACTGAATGAGTTCAACGCCGCGCAAAGCGTGCTGACCGGAATTTCGGCCAAATTGAAGACCAGTAGAGACGAGCTGGCGGATCGAATCGACAAAATGGAAGCAGAACAAAAGCAGCTGCAAGCCGAGCTGAACGCTGTGAAAGCTTCCAATGACGCTTATTATGCGCAAGAGCTTTTATCTGCACGGGAAGGACTTGTCATTGCTCAAATCTTTGAGGACAAATCGCTCAAGGATATGCAGAGTCTGGCGACCAAGCTGACATCGGAACATGAGGGACTTGTACTCTTTGCGAGCATCTCGGAGGCCAAAGTTGTTCTGGCACAGAACGGACAGCCGCCGGAGTGGGCTTGTGGACCTTTCTTCAAGGGCAATCTCGGAGCCTACCAGGGCAAAGGCGGAGGCAGCGACAAGATGGCTCAGGCGGGCTTTGCCAGCAGCGAAGATGCAATCGCATTTTATGAATTTACGAAGGACCAACTGGGACATCACTAATCTACGATTTTTCGCTAATCGATATGGATCGGTCTCAGTGGATCGTAAGGTGGAATCAAAAGTAGAGGAGCTGCCCACAGATGACAGAACGCATTCCGTGCATACGAGAGGGGTGCCCAAATACGATTTTGCCAGCAACGGCTGCCAGAACAGGCGGGTACTGCATGCCTTGCAAGCAGGAGATGGAACGCGAGGCACATCAAAGATACATTGAAGCCAATCGGCGTGACGTGAACTTGTATGAGGGAATGACGGACCCTGTGGAGATTCTAAAAATCATACATACCCGCCAGGTTCATGATCCGTTAATCCGTTATGTTGCATATGAGCAATCCAAAGAACAGGTGTATCTGTCCTTGTCTATGGAGCAGCAAGCCCTCATGATCGATTATGCGATGCAATTGATTCGTACTGGGGCTGACGATACAGGTAAAGATATTTTGGTATACCTGGTTTGTTACCATGATATTTCGTTGTCTGCACAGATTCCTGAGCTGTTGGAGTACGAAATATACTACCCTGTCATTTTGTATAAGAGTACCTCCGCCGAAGTACGTGACCAGCTCTTGCAGCAGGTGAATACCGATGATGAGAATCGGAATAATCTGTTGCTCATGCTCGCCTATATTGGAGATGAAGTTGTCGTAGATCAGTTCCAGCAATGGAGGCAGTCTCCGCCTCGCTGGGCAGATCAGCTGCATGTCGCACCAGAGTACTATACAACCGAAGCCGGTTGGGAGTTGACGAATGAAGGCCAGCGCAGGGATCTATTCATCACTCCAAGTTATTCACTCTATAAAGTAAAAGAGAATGAAGGGGCTGACGCCACGTCAATTGGCGCTCCGATCTCCATGCTGTTGACCTGTGCCAATAACTGTGAGTGGTGTGGCAGTCCGTTAACGACCTTAATTGATCTGGATGTACAGCATCCAGCACTGAAGAACGTTGCTTGGAACAGTGAGCGACTTCAAGTGCAGACCTGCGTGATTTGCAGCTGTTATGGCGTAGTTTATATGGAGATGGATTCAGCAGGTGAACCGTTCTGGAGTGCACATAATGTGATGCCGATGGGAGCGGATGAAATTGACCTGGACGACTATGCTCAGCTTCCACCGGATGCAGGTCGGCAGTTCCGGATTGCGGCTGCACCGCGTCAGGCATTCCATGCCAGTGAGTGGGCGATGGAGCCTTCTTCATCCCAGATTGGGGGCCATCCCGGATGGGTCCAGGATGCGGAGTATCCCAATTGTCCATGCTGCGCTTCAAGGATGAGGGCCGTTGGTCAACTGGAATGGAGCGAGGTTGAGGAATACGGGGATGGCATGTATTACATGTTCATTTGCGAGCCGTGTCAGATGACGGCGGTATCTTATCAACAGTCCTGATGAAGAGAAAGCAATGATCTATTTTTTCATAAATGCGATTCAGAAGTTGTAATGCCAGCTGCATACCTAAAAGGGGCTATTCCACATGTCCTCGACATGATGGGAGGCCCCTTTGTTTGACTAGGTCAACCATATGCTGGTTGGCCTTGTTCTTTAACGCTTACAGTTCTGCCGATGCCTGTGTCAGAAGGCCAGCCAGCCATTCATAATCGGGCGTATCTTTTTCCTTGATCTTGATTGTTTTGCGCTCCGCTGGACCTTCAAATATCCCATCTGGCAGCTCAAGCCCGGTTGCATTGAAGATCGTGAAGGATACTGCCGATTTGGACGGGGAGATGACCGCTGCATATTTACCGTTTTTCAGAAAATGAGGTTTCTTGTATTGCACCCGTTCCTGTACTTCAGGGATGGACTCATGTACCAACTCCCGCAGTTTACTTGCAACCTGGACTTGCCAGGGAACCGTGATCTGTTCGATAAATTCAGTGACTTCTGCATTCATATTCATGCTTGTCCACCCTCCACAATGATCTGATTGTGTGCTTCCCATTCCGATCTTAGAATTCCCATCAATAAGCGATCGTAGCGCTTGCCATCACGATATACGGCTGATCTGGCGCGACCTTCCAGCTGAAAGCCGACCTTCTCATAGGCACGGATGCCCTTTGCATTATAGGCGATGACATCCAGACCTACCCGATCCAGATTCAATTCATGGAAGGCATATCGCAAAATGAGATTCAACGCTTCCGTTCCATACCCCTTGTTGCGATGCTCTGCGAGTCCGATGCCAATGGCAAGCTGTCCGCAGCGGTTGTTCCATTCAATGCTGTGAATGACAACGAATCCGATCAGTTGTTCATCTTCAAGCGTTCGAAGCCGGAAGTAAACTTCCTTGTCCTTTGTTTCGCCCTCATCTTCAAGCTGTTTTTCCGAATAAGGAATGGCAATATCCGTATCCACATTTCGCAAATATTCGGGATCTTCGTTCCATTGCAGCATGGTCTGTACATCTTCTGCATGGGGTGGAGTCATTTTCAACCGTTTGCTATAAAACAGATTTTCAGTTGTTAGTGTCATGATGGTCTCCTTTGAATAAATTAAGTTCGCTTCACCTCAATACGACAATGAACTACATAGCTGCTACGCAATATTCTTCGCTCCTTTTGTGATCAGATAGCCTCACTATAATGGAAATTTAAGGGTATCACAATAGACATTTTATTCGTGTCTTCGAACCTGTTGTCAGAAAACCTGTCATGGTAGTACTATATAAACAATAGACATGTATTCAGTGATACACACACATCAAAATTGTCGGCAGGAGTGGTAGATATGGAGATCAAAGTAGATGATTTGAGCGGTCATCAAGTCATTGGATTGATTGCAGAACATTTGCAGGGGATGGCTGCAGATTCGCCGCCGGAAAGTATTCACGCCCTGGATCTGGATGGATTGAAGAAACCGGAGATTACATTCTGGTGCGCATGGGAAGCGGAGGAGCTACTGGGCTGCGGTGCCATGAAAGAATTGAACTTGGAGCATGCAGAATTGAAATCTATGCGTACAGCATCGACTCACCTGAGAAAAGGCGTGGCGAGACAAATTCTTGCCCATATTATCGAGGTTGCCAAGAATCGGGGCTATAAACGAATCAGTCTGGAGACGGGTTCGATGGATTCGTTTATCCCGGCACGGAAGCTGTATGAGGACTTTGGATTTGTTTACTGTGAGCCATTTGCTGAGTATAGTTTGGACCCGAACAGCGCTTTTATGACGAAGGAATTATAAATGGAATGATAAGCAGAAAAGCATAGCAGGAATACAGAAAACCAGCATTCTGTTGTATACAGACCGCTGGTTTTTTGCGTGTAACGATTGTTTTGCGAAGTGGTGGACTGCAACAAATCATACATATTGGAGAGCGCAAGAAGAGTAGAATATATTTAATGAATAGTTTAAGATACATACCGATTGGCTCGTATCATTGTGGGGTATAAAACATACGTCATGTCAGCATAGGCTTGGGATGAATTGGCCGTACGGAACTGCTGGGCTGAGGCATGCACAATAGGGTATACTGGACATTATGTTTATATAAACATGAAACAGGATTGCAGACGTTTTTTACATCAGGAGGATTTGATTTGGCTCAGACAGAAGGAACATTGCAGAAGAAACTTAAACCAAGACATATTAGCTTTATGGCTATGGGCGGTGTCATTGGAACCGGAATTTTCAAAGGAAGTGCCGAAACGATTGGACTCGCAGGTCCAGGAGTCATTGTGACGTACATCTTTGCAGGATTATTGCTGCTGGTTGTGATGGCTGCGATGGCGGAGATGGCTACAGTGTACAAGAACAAAAATATGAAAGACTTTGTGCAGGAAGCATTTGGTAGCAGAGTCTCCTTTATTATGGGATGGATGTACTGTTTCCTCTGGTTATCGGTATGTGTAATTGAGGTGATTGCCGCAGGGAGCTTTTTGCAGTACTGGTTCACGGAAGTGCCGCTGTGGATGCTTAGTTTGGCGTGTGCGGTGTTTATTATACTGATTAATCTGCTGAGTGTAGGCGTTTTTGGGGAATTTGAATTTTGGCTGGCAGGCATTAAAATCGCCATGATTATTATTTTTATTTTCCTCGGGGCTGGTCTGATCTTCGGGATCATTCCAAGTGACAACACGCCTTATCTACAAAATTACACGCAAGCAGGCGGTTTCTTCCCTAATGGATGGTCATCGATCTTTTCGGCACTATTGGTCGTCATGTTCTCGTATGGAGGATCTGAGCTTATTGGCTTAACCTTAACGGAGACAGAAAATGCGGACAAGGTGATGCCTAAAATTGTGGGGAACTTCATGCTGAGAATTATTTTGTTCTTCACGCTGCCTATTCTCATCATCTGTGGGCTTATTCCGTGGAATGAGCTGGGGCCAGAGAGCAGTCCCTTCGTGCAGGTACTGGCTTCCACGGGGCTGCCGGGTGCAGCACATATTATGAACTTTATTTTGGTGACCGCCGTTTTGTCTGCTGCGAATTCGGGCATTTACGGTGCATCCCGTATGATGCACTCCATGGCGGTGGGTGGTGAAGCTCCCAAGGCATTATCTCAAACGAATCGCAACGGCAGTCCGGTAAATACACTGCTGGTATGTGTTGTAATTCTGCTTGGTGGCTCCATGCTGGGGCTGTTCGCACAAGATCAGCTCTTCAGCGTGTTACTGGCGGTCCCGGGGTTTGTCGTGATGCTCGTGTGGATCTGTATTGCCACCTCACAGCTGAAGCTGCGCAAGAGATATCCGGTACAACCTTCATTTTAGGTCTGGGGTTTTCCTTATGTCACTGGAGCTGCTGTGCTGTGTCTCGGTGTCATTGCAGTCATGTTCGTATTTGATGAAAGCAACCGTTTCAGCATCAGCATCTGTTTATCTGTACTCGCTGTGCTGATTATCTGGTCCCTGATCCGATTCAGGAAAACGAATGGACAGGTTAAAAGTTAAGTTGTATAAACATGGTATACCTCACCCATGGGCTGAAATGACATCTCGGCGTTCTCGCCGGGGTGTTTTTTTATCGTCATTTTCATCCAATATTTTCTTGCCTAATTCGACAACTTCATATACTATTTTCACATTACATAGTGCTTCAAGCATGTTTCCTTTGGGTACAGGGTAGTCGAAAAGGCTTACATGCAGGCGCGAGAGGAAGAGGATCTCGTATGGTCGGTTTTTTCAAGAAACGTTTGGTTGTTCGCATTGTTGCCATTGTTACATTGGTCATTGTGATTATATCTGCGGGAAGCATGCTGCTTCAGCTGGCGAATATGAAGCTAGCCGCGCAGGAGGCCATATCGAGTTACAATATTCAAATTGCCGAGAGTTATGTGAAACAGCTGGATGCAGGGCCGTATGTGGAATTTGCCAAAGATCCCAAGGAAAATGACGTGTTCTTGAAGATTCGTGATGAACTGGATGACTTTCGCGTAAGCATCGGTGCGATGTATGTGTATTTTGTGAAGATAGATGATACAGGCACGCCTCTCATTATGGTGGACGGCATGAAAGATGCGGATAAAGCATCGCCAATCAATGAAGTGACGGATATCCCAGGCGATGCAGTCCAAAAGCTCCTGCAAGGGAAAACAGCCAGTTCTCCCATCATTCATAATGAGGAGTATGGCGAATACATTTCCTCTTATGCTCCGATTTTGGACAGCAACGGAGCTTTGACAGGTGTGATTGGAATTGATACGGCTGTGTCAGTCATTGGAAGTATTGAGTCAGATATTATGAAATCCAGCATTCCGCTGTATGCCCTGTTGTTATTCATTACGCTTGCAGGGATAGCGGTTGTATTGTGGTTCATCGTAAGAGGACTGCGACCGCTGAAACCGTTGAAGGCAAGCGTCGAACAAATGGCGCAAGGTGAGCTAGCGGAAGCCAACCGGATTCTGACAGCGTATCGACTGAAGAGTGAGGATGAGATTGGCAGCACATTCAAGGCGATGATCCATATGTCCGGGGACTTAAATAAGATGATCGGCGATATGGTCGCGGGTGTCTCGGTTACCACTGATATTCTCGCCAAATCAACGGAAGAATTCAGTCGTGATGCAGAAGATATGCTAGTGATGAATAAGAGCGTTGACCAGTCCGTACAGCAGATCAGACAGGGGGCACACATCCAGAAGCAGGGTGCTGGTGACAGTGCAAATGCGATGGAAGAAATCGCTAAAGGCATTACCGATATTTCAGAGTCTTCTACAGCTGTGTCCGACGCTGCGACAAGTGCGCTTGCTACGGCACAATCGGGTAAGCAGAGCATGACGCAAATGAAGAAACAGATGGAGAGCATTTCCACTGTATCGGCTGAAGTTGTAGCCATGATCCAAGTGCTTAACAACTTCTCACAGCAAATCGGCGGTGCGTTACATACGGTGAGGGATTTTGCGAGTCAGACCAAGCTTCTGGCGCTGAATGCTTCAATTGAAGCCGCTCATGCAGGAGAGCATGGAAAGGGATTTGCCGTTGTAGCGGATGAAGTACGAAAGTTGGCGGAGGCTTCAAGCACATCTGTGCAGACGATATCGGATTTGCTACTCGGTATTCAGCAGGAATCCCAGCACATCGGATCACAGATGGATGTTACCTCGCATGAGATCGGCCAGGGGGTGACGAGCACAGCAGAAGCAGAAATTGCTTTCACGCATATGGTCGATGCGTTTCGTGTGGTGACACATCGTATCCAGGAGGTTTCCACTGCAGCGGAAGAGATATCGGCAGGCTCCGAGGAAGCAGCAGCGTCGGTCAATACGATCTCGCAAATTTCATCGGGCGTTTCAGATCATTCAGATGACATTTATCGTTTGACAGGGGAACAGTCGAGCATGTTCCAGAAGGTCGCACAGACGTCTACCCTGCTGAGGCAGCAAACGATTGAGTTGAGCGAAGCTGTAAGAAAAGTAAAGGTATAAGGGAATCAAGCTGAACCCATATCATATGTGGAACACTCTGGTGCAAGCACCGGAGTGTTTTTTTACACCCCCAATTATGCCTCAAACTCTGCCATCATAATTGATCCAGCTCAATTGCCTGTCTGAAGCGTTGGGCAAAGCGTTCCGCGGCTACAGCAACCTCCTTGGATTCGGTCTGTACAAAGCCGATTTGCATTTTTGGCTGGTCGATCGAGGCGATCTCTACCATTTTTGCAATGCCTTCTTTCCATAGCGGATGTTGGTGGAAGGAGAAGTCATGACCAATGGTGGCAGCGATATTGTTTCTCAGGACGGTGCTGATCGCTTCCGAGTTGTTGGTTTTGAACAGGATGGACAGAGGGCCATAATCATACGTGAATTCCTGAAGGAAATCTTCAATAAATCCATCACGGTACAGAGCAAGTTTATGTTCTTTTAATTGTTCGGGAGTAACACGGCTAAGCTTGGCGAGTTCGGATTGGTGATGGGTGCAGACCACGAGCTTACCTGAATACATCGGACTGAAATGCAGTCCGTCGAATTCCCGCAATTGTTTGGCGTAGATGGCGATGAAGCCCAAATGGGTCTTGTTGTTTCGAATATCCTCGATAATTTCCATGGAACCTTTCTCTTCAATGGCAATATTCAATTGGGGATGCTCGCGTTTCATATCTGCTGCTGTTTGCACAAGGTAAGGCATCACACTTGGAAAGGTGGCAACATGCAGGTCTCCGGTTAAAGAGGATGTCTCGGCATTCAGTGATTTCAATTCATCAATTCGCTGCAAAATATCGAGTGCCTTGGCAATAAACTGTTTACCTTCAGTAGTGGGGAATGTCCCCTGTCGCGAGCGCTCAAACAGGATCATGCCCAGTTCATTTTCCAGACGATGGACGGATTGACTGATTGCCGACTGAGTGACATGCAGGTGCTCTGAGGCAGCCGAGAACGATTGGGTTTTGGCAATTTCAACGACATATTCAAGCTGTTCCAGATTCATGGGTTCATCTCCGTTTTAGCATTAGTACAAGTAATATTAACATTAGTATCTATAAATATGAATAATACGTGAACAGCGATATAATTAATAGACAGTAATTGAATTGCAGATATGGATAGCATAAATCAAAGGGGATGTAGCTCATGAAAGCAGCAGTCTGGTACGCCAAAAAAGATGTTCGGGTCGAAGAACGGGAAATACCGGTAGCGCAATCGGGACAGGTTAAAATCAAAGTCGAGTACGCAGGAATCTGTGGCAGTGACTTGCACGCTTACCATCATGGCGTAGGCATTCAGGAAGGGCAGAACCACCCGCTTTCAGGACAGCAAGCGCCGCTGACACTCGGTCATGAGTTTGCAGGAACCGTTAGTAAACTGGGAAGTGATGTAAGCGGTATCAGCATAGGCGATCGTGTTGTTGTTGAACCATTGTATCACTGCGGACAGTGTGAGTACTGTATCCAGGGGCGTTATAACCAATGTACTCAATTCGGATTTGTCGGACTAAATGGGGATGGTGGCTTTGCTGAATACGTTGTGGTTGAGGCGTATATGGTGCACAAACTGCCGGATAATGTATCCTTCGAAGAGGGCGCACTGGTCGAGCCTACGGCTGTAGCCTTTCATGCGGTTCGCCACAGCAAGCTGAAAGTGGGCCAGAAGGTTGCCGTGTATGGCGCAGGTCCGATTGGACTGCTAACGATCCTGTCAGCCAAAGCTGCAGGAGCTTCCGAAATCTATGCGGTAGACGTGTTTGAAGAGCGCCTGAATCTGGCAGCCAAGCTGGGTGCCATACCGGTGAACAGTGCCCAAGTTAACGCTACAGAAGTGATTTTGCAGCAATCTTGCGGAATTGATATCGCATTTGAAGCGGCTGGTGTACAGCCAACCATGGACAGTGCCGTAGCCGTAATTAAAAAAGGTGGAGAGGTTGTTGTTATCGCAGCCATTCCGAATCCGCTACAGGTGAATTTCTTCGACTTGCTGGTGAAGGAAGCGAACCTTACAGCGACGCTGGCCTACCGCCATATTTTCCCTGAAGTCATTTCTTTGATTGCTGAGGGAGCACTGGATGTGAAACAGGTGATTACCAAAAAAATCAAGCTGGACGACATCGTTCAGGAAGGGCTTGAACTGTTGATGAGCGACAAGAGTCATGCGAAAATTCTGGTGGAAATCGGCGGTTAATCGTGTGAACATTGAAGCGAATAGCATTCGCTCGATTCGATAGATCCGAATAACGCAAAAAAAGGGATGTCCTCCGTCATGTTAATGACTTATGGGCACCCTCTTTTTGTGCTATCCACGCTCATTACCGTTTGCAAGAGTTATGAATCATAACGGTAACAGATCGCTTTGCCTCCACTACTTTCGGAACTAAATTCCGGGTCTTCTACAAAACCGAAACGTTCGTATAGTCTGATTGCATTAACCATTTGACCGCCTGTATATAAATACACCGTATTTTTGCCCATATCTTTGGCAGATTCAACACATTGTTGAAGCAGTTCTCTGGCAATACCGTGACCTCTCCACTTCGGATCAACGCCCAACAGCCGAATAAACGGATAATCAATAGACAGCTCGAAGGTCGGATAGGCCTTATGCGCGGTCTCAAACAATTGGACCGTTCCAACAATCTGATTATCTATTTTGGCAATCCATAATTGCTTGATGTAAGGATTAGTCGGCGATTCCCGAATATCCTTCAAATAATTTTCCCATTGTTCCTGTGGTTGGAACGTGTCCCGATACTCGGAGTAACTTTCAATGAGAATATCTACAATTTCTTCATGGTCTGCTTCTGTAGCGGGATGAATCGTTACTGCGGTTGTCATCTCAAGTTCTCCTTCTGATCTTGGTTTAATAAGAGATATAGTTGACTTGAATTGTATCACACCTAATGGTACTGGATTAATTCAAATTTTCTATATATGACTCATGAATTTCTATGAGTTGGTATATCCGCACAAGCATATTCAAGGTTCGCACGGTTAAGCTTCATTATAGGCGATTGAGCTGTGTGGAATACAAATTATTGCGATATTCGGTAGGTGTATTGCCTTCGTATTGTTTGAACATGCGCAGGAATAGTTTGTAATCGGAAAAACCGCATTGTCCTGCAATTTCTTTTACACTGGCATTGGTATTGAGCAGCATCTGCTTGGCCCGACGAATCCGTTCTGTGAGGATATAGGTTTTGAGGCCGATGCCTTTCTCGCGTTTCACCATTTTGGAGATATAGTCCTTGTTAAAATTAAAGGTCTTGGCAATCTTGCCAACCGTAATGTCGGTATGGAGATGGATATCCACCCATTTGCAGATGTGGTCAACGATCGCATTGTGCGGTCGATAACCCGCCTGTGTATTGCGTTCCAGTTCTTTGAGCAGCAGCAGCAATGCCGCGTCTGCTTCTTCCGGTGAGAACGATGAACTATGCAGCAGCTGCTTGAACAGCTGATTAGCCGTGGATGGTACCTGAATTGTCGCATGGGTGGGATACTGGTCGAACTCTTCCTCAATTGAATCATAATGAACCCAGTAAAAACTGACGGGAGCATCGCTGACCTGATAGCCATAATGGGTGCGTCCAGCCCTCAGAAATAGCAGATCATTTGCACGAATCACGTATTGCTCTTCCTCTTCCGCAATGTACATCTCGCCTTCCAGCATCAAAATGACCTCGTGAACAGGCATGCTGCGCTTCATGTGGCTCCAGTTGCCTTCGGATATGAACTTGCCGCACAGGTAATATTCCAATCGCTTGTGCATAGGACGGATTTCTCCACCTTTTCTTGGATTATGAGTCTGATGTAGTTGTATTTTATTTGATAATATGAGGATATTCAAGGCATGTATGAAGAAAGATCGCAAGGGATGCATGAATCGCAACACGGATTTTACCCTTTGTACATCTATAAAAGTACTTCTAAATATCCACTACATACCGAGGAGGAGCGAGCAGAATGATTGAAATCAAAAAGGGATTTCTGGGACCTGAGCATGTCAATCTGTTAAATGGCGTTTTTCAAACGTCACAGGAAGTTGGAGAACGATATTTGTTATCACTGGACATGGATCGTTTTCTGGCTCCATGCTTTGAGGCCCACGGGTTACCTGCGAAAAAGGAACGGTACGCGGGTTGGGAGGCACGCTCGATCAGCGGGCATTCCCTGGGACACTATCTGTCTGCCCTGGCTGTGACCTATCAGGCGACAGGCAATGAAACGCTAAAGCAAACACTGGATTATGCCGTCAGCGAGCTTGCATCCATTCAACAGCATACAGGTAGCGGGTATATCGGCGGATTATCCGAAGAAGCTTTCCACATTGCATTTCGGGCA
>NZ_LITU01000082.1:186056-235224 GCF_001280595.1 Paenibacillus xylanivorans | reverse complement strand
TGGTACAGCGTGCACAAAATCTATCGCGGGCTAATTGACGCCTACAAACTAACGGGTAATGGGCAGGCCCTTGAAGTGGTAACACGGTTTGCTGATTGGGCGGTGGACGGCCTGAGCCAGATGACCGAAGAACAAATACAGATCATGCTTCAATGTGAGCACGGTGGCATGAACGAAGTATTTGCACATTTGTATGGCATCACGGGGAAGCCTGTATATCTTGAAATAGCCAACAAATTCACACATCAACTGATCCTCGAACCATTAGAGAACAAGCAGGACGATCTTCAGGGCAAACATGCGAATACACAGATTCCAAAAGTCATCGGTGCAGCCGAAATCTACAATCAGGACCATACTCACGAGAGTTACCGGACAGCGGCGGAGTTTTTCTGGGACACCACGATTCATCACCGTTCTTACGTATTTGGCGCAACGAGCATTTCGGAGCATTATGAAGCGAAAGGCATGGAGAGTCTGGGCATCAAAACCGGGGAAAGCTGCTGTACCCACAACATGATGCATCTGACGAAGCAGCTCTACACCTGGACCCCCGACAGTGCTTACATGGACTATTATGAAAATGCGATCTACAACCACATCCTGGGCACACAGGACCCGGATACAGGGAACAAAACGTATTTTTCATCAACGCTGCAAGGTCACTACAAAATTTACGGTACGCACGACACCGCCTGGTGGTGCTGTACAGGATCTGGCATGGAGAACCCGGGCAAATACGCCGAGGCAATCTATTTCGAGGATGAACAGAATCTGTACGTCAACCTGTATATCGCTTCCCAATTGGACTGGAGATCCCAAGGCATATCGCTGAAGCTCGAAACCGACTTTCCATATTCGGAAAAGGTGACCCTTACGATCACCGAAGGCAGCGCCTCGGCCAATCTTAGATTACGTGTGCCCTCATGGCTGCAGGAGCCAATGACGGCAACGGTCAACGGAGATACGGCCCATCCGCATACCGGGATGGAAGCCGGATACCTCGACATCGATCGCACATGGATCGCTGGCGATGTCATCACAATCACGCTGCCGATGTCGCTCCACCAATACACGTCCCGGGATGATGTACACAAGGTGGCATTCCTGTACGGGCCGATTGTACTGGCAGGCGCTTTGGGAAGCGAAGGGCTGCCCGAGGATACCATCGTGGACGAAACGGCACTGAATCCCAAAACTGCCCCTGTACCAGTGATTTGGACAGAGCAGGAGGATGTGCGCGAGTGGATCAAAGTCGTGGACGCAAGTACGCTGACGTTTGAGATCAGCGAGGATGTCACCTCGCATGGCAACCCGGTGAAGCTGATCCCGTTCTATGATGTGCATCATGAGTTCTATACGGTTTATTGGCCGTTTAACGATGAAGGGGATGCGTTGGAGAAGGAATTGAACGATATCACCATCGACAGGGTACAGCCTGACGGTCAGCAGGATGAGATTGGACATCATTTGGATAGTAATTGCCGTGCAGAACATCATAACGGTTCGTATACAGACAGCCGCAACAAACTGCATATGTGGCGGGAAGCTTTTGGTGTCAGCGGGTCTTACTTCAGCTACCAGTTGGCAGTGGATGGTTCTGCACCGAACTATGTATGCGTGGCATACTGGGGCGGGGATCATTCTCCTTTTGAACGGGAAGGTACGCTGTATGAGAGAGTATTTAGTATCGCCGTCGATGGAAATGTGGTCGGAGAACAGCGGATTCATATGAACAAGATCGGTGAAGTATTCTACGTTATCTATGATATCCCTGAGACAGTTACGTCAGGCAAAGACAGCGTTCGGGTTGCATTTCAGGCATTGGACGTCAACGGCTGTGCCGGGAAAGTCGTGGAGGTACGTACAACGCGGAGCAAACCGGAGTCCATCTTTTCGTAAATGAAATGAGAACTAACTTCATAATCACTCCGGCGCTAGCGTCGGGGTGTTTTTTGCTTTTTATCGAATAAGCCCTATATAAAAAATGACACGCACTGCAAATTTCCACGTATTACCTGATAACATTTCTTTTTCCGCCACTGACGGTTCAAGACACTCGGCTCGTTTCCCAGAGGTTACAAAATCTTATCCACGTTGTCCCTCTAAAGATGAAATGGGATAAGCCCATGCCACGTATATTATGAATATCCATATTAATCCACCCGAATGCAGCAACATCATGTACAATGAAATAAAGTTCCAATGGGAAATATCGACATAAAAGTCCAACACATAGCGCGAAAGGAGGTCTGATGATTTACATGATAAAGTACATAAAACTGCTGGGGCTGATCTTCGGCGTTGTGGTCATGGATGTTCTATTGTTCTCGCCAGGATTCATCGGACTGGAGTTTGGCGGGGGAGCATTTACGACAGCGCTCTCGGTGACATTTCTGTTCGGCAGCGTGATGACGCTCTTCTATGGAAGCTACACCTTGTTGTTCAGACAGCCTGTAGTCTTGCCCGTGAAGAATATCGAAACCCATGAAGATTATGTGGAAGCGTTATCCTTTTATCGACGCATCAAAGTGCTTGAGGAAGATATCACACTGGGATTATCCCAACTGAGCCGCATGAAGAAAAAGAAAGAAACCCTCCTGAACGTGCTGAATCAGCGATTTGATCCGGGGGAACTGAGCTACAAGAAATTTGCTTCGGTCACCCTCGAAGTGGAGAAGCTGTTATACCTCAACATCCGAAGCGTACTAAACCGACTTAATGTGTTCGATGAAGCGGAGTACGCCAGCCTGATGAAGTCCAAATCCGCTACACTTCCCCAGAAGCTTTTTCAGGAAAAGACCAAAGTATATAACGACTATCTCAGCTACGTGAAAAACTCGCTTCATAGCAATGAGGAAATTCTTTTGAAGCTTGACCAGCTAATGCTGGAAATCTCCCGCCTGGACAGCTTTGAAGCTGGAGATATCGAACAGATGCCTTGTATGCAGGAAATTGACCAATTAATCAAGCACACCAAATTATACAGACAGTGAGGGGTTGCCTTATGGCGAAGAAGGGAAAGTTTTTTTTCATATCGATCTTGATGCTGGTGCTCGTGTTCGGCCTCGTATATGCAGGTATTACACTGACATCGAACGTTGGTAAATCCAGTACACAGGTGACGACAGAGAATGCAGGCAAAGAATTAGGCAAGCTGTATGCGGACATTGCTCCTGCAACAGCTGAACCGGTCAAGGGACAGATTGATCTCGATCCGGTCGATGTGGCAGAGTCTCTGCCAGACATCTCCAAATTCCCGATCACTGTCGAGAATACAACGAATGATTATGTAGAGATATTCTCTTCCATCGAAAAGGCGGGAACCGGAGCGGATGGCTGGTTAACCGAAGTAACCGAAGAGTTCAACAAGGCTAACATTACTGTTGGCGGCAAACAGGTTTCGGTGAAATTACGCAATATCGCATCCGGTACGGCGACCGATTATATTAAGTCTGGTAAATATGTGCCTGATGCGTTTACCCCCTCGAATGAGTTATGGGGCGAGATGGTAGCCGCAAGTGGTGTAAAGACAGACCTGGTATCCAAAAGGCTGGTAGGGAACGTTCCCGGTATCGTCATCTCCAAAGCCAAATATGATGCGCTGGTTGACACGTACGGCTCGGTTAATGTAAAAACCGTGACTGAAGCGATTGCGAACAATGAGCTCGCGATGGGGTACACTGATCCATTTGCCAGCTCCACGGGGCTGAACTTTCTCGTGACGGCACTCAACACATATGATAGCTCCAATCCGCTCGGTGAGAAAGCCATTGTGGGTTTTGAGAAGTTCCAGGCGAACGTACCGTTTACAGCATCAACAACCATTCAGATGCGTGAAGCAGCAAAGTCAGGGCGTCTGGACGCATTTGTACTGGAATACCAGACTTACGTAAACACCGCAGATCTGAAAAGCGGATACGTCTTTACGCCTTTTGGTGTAAGACATGACAGCCCACTGTATGCACTGGGACAATTGCCGCAGAACAAGCAAGAGATCATTAAGAAGTATGCGGAATTCGTAACCCAAGCGAAGTATCAGCAATCGGCTGAGGAATTCGGCTTCAACGGCTTGCAGGATTACAAATCTGAATTGAACACAGTGGATGGTGGCACCCTGTTGTCCGCTCAGAAAGTATGGAAAGAGAAAAAGAATGGCAGCAAACCAATCGCAGCCGTATTCGTCACCGACGTGTCCGGAAGCATGGACGGGGAACCGCTGAACCGACTCAAGGAATCGTTGCGCAAAGGCCAGAAGTTCTTGGGCACAGACAATAGTATCGGCCTCGTCTCCTACTCCAGCGGGGTAACCGTGAACCTTCCGATTGCCAAGTATGATACGAATCAGCAGTCCATGTTTGTCGGTACGGTGGATAGCCTGCAAGCGGGTGGAGGTACGGCAACCTTCGATGGTATCGTTGTGGCGATGAAGATGCTGGAAGATTACATGGCTACCAATCCGAATGTAAAGCCACTGATCTTTGTCCTAAGTGATGGAGAGACCAACGAAGGTCATACCCTAAAGGATATTCGTGATCTGGTCGAGACGTACAAAGTGCCGATCTACACGATTGGTTACAACGCGGACATCAAGGCTTTGGAGAGCATCTCCAGCATTAACGAAGCGGCGAGCATTAACGCGGATACCGACGATGTGGTGTACAAAATCGGTAACCTGTTCAACGTGCAGATGTAATACGGTTGATGCACTCGAAGTGATCTAGTGTAAGTTCATTATTTTAATTATATAGCACGTAATTTAAGGGGGAACTTGGATGTCGTTTTCGATGGAGATACCTAGCCAGAAGGAAATTCAGAAGGTGATTGAGGAGGAAATAAAGCCCGTACCTGCCGAAGTGGCAGAGCTGCAGCAAGTGGCGAATGCCAACGTGGAGATGATCATGACACTGGATCTCGAATCACTGGAGAAACGCAAGGAGATACTGCAATCCATTGACGGCTTTGGCATGAACACGATGAGATCCTCTTCGGAGAAAAACGCGTTGCTTCAAGTCTCCGTTGGACATCTGTCCAAGACGGGAGACGAGGGCGGTCAGGTCGCTAAAGGCTTGACCGAGCTGCATATGCAGCTGAAGGATCTCGACCCGAGCGTGGTCGATTTTGCCAAAACCGGATTCCTCGGCAAATTGTTCAATCCGCTGCGGGCCTATTTCCTGAAATACCAGAAGGCCGATACCGTCATCGCAGACATTGTGATTTCGTTGGATAAAGGCAGAGCCACATTAAGAAACGACAACACTACACTAGAGATTGAACAGCAGAACCTGCGCGAGTTGACCAAGCGACTACAAAAGGAAATCCAGCTTGGCGTGCTGATGGATGAGTCGATCGACGGGCAGATCGAAGCTGCCAAAGTGCGTAACGAGGACCCGGAGAAAGTTCGTTTTATCACGGAAGAAGTGCTGTTCCCGCTTCGTCAGCGGGTCATGGATTTGCAGCAAATGCTGGTTGTGAACCAGCAGGGCATCATGGCGATTGAAGTCGTCATCCGCAACAACAAGGAACTGATCCGCGGTGTGGATCGGGCTAAAAATGTAACGATCTCCGCGCTGAAAATTGCCGTCACCGTGGCGAGTGCACTCTACAATCAGAAGATTGTATTGCAGAAAATCGAACTGCTCAACCGGACGACCAACGACCTGATCGCAGGTACGTCCAAAATGCTCAAGGATCAAGGTATTGCCATCCAGAAGCAAGCTTATGATGCCAGCATTTCGGTGGATACGATGAAGCAGGCGTTCACAGATGTACTTTCTGCGCTCGACTCGATCAGTGTCTATAAGCAGGAGGCGCTGCCACGGATGCGGGAGACCATTAACCAGTTCCGTGAACTGGCGGATACCGGGGAGCAACAGATTCAGCGGTTGGAGAAAGGGCAGAAGCTGGGACTGTAGTCTGAAAGGCAGCCAGAAGAATCATGGAAGCTGCATGCATGACACTAAAAAACGGTTGAACACAGATAAGCTCTGGTTCAACCGTTTTTTTTGATCTTATTTTGAAGAAATGAAGGTTCCTACGGACGCTAAATATGAAAGCTGTCGTTCTGCTGATTAGGTCAAATCGCGTTGAACATGGAGGACGTAGGGGATCAGCAGAAGAAGCAGAGCCAATGAGGCGATTAGGGCAAGCAGCAGGCTACCTAGGGTTAACAGCAGTGCCCCCAGCGCTGCACCGATCACAAATATAACCCAGGATAGAGCAAGTACTGCCCATTCGGAAGCAGGGGCCTTGCCTCGAACGGCTTTGGCCAGTGCCTGTCCTATTCCGAACAATGTACCTGTCACAAAGCCTTTGCCTACGTCCGCATGAGCAACCATCTGGTGCATGGTGTTTTGCATACCCATGGCAATAGCAATCGGGAAAAGCACGCTCTGTGTATGGAGGAACAGCAACAGTACAATGGCACCGACAAACAGAAGGGACTCCATACCCAAGATCGCCGTCAGTCGCCATTTTCCCGATAATTCTGTAATCATCGTACCAATAAAGGCACCTACAATGAATAACAAAATGACCAGACCTATATTCGTTAATACAGCGGTGTCTCCCTCAAATAGCGCGATGCCAAGCTTGGTGCTATTACCACTCATGAAAGACAGATAGATTTTCCCCAGCTGCAAATAACCGACAGCATCAATGAAACCGGAGATCAGCACAAGCACACATGACAGCAGAAGCCGGGAAAGACCCGGCTCCAATCGTTCTACGGTATGTCCCACACGTCTGTGGTCACTGGTCGAATCGGAAGCAGAAGCCATGATGTCCAACCCCTTTTCCATGAGAACGGAATGGTTCCGTGATAGGTGACAGAAGGACCAATAATCCCAACCTATATTCAATAGGTTTCGGTAGCAGTTGGACTATGACTTCGGCTTATTCGGGTCTGGTGCGATAAATAGGGTATCATTGGGGAGCTGTTCGGCTTCCTCTTTGGACATTTCCAGATTCGTGGACAGCACATCATCCGGATTGCCTGCAAGCCACTCGCTCAGATCAATAGCTTCATAGTGTCCGCTGTTGAACCCGATTAACACACGGCAGACCTCATCTCCCGTATTTTTGATATAGTGACCTGCGCCCATTGGTGCATAACCCACATCGCCTGCTTCGAATTGCTCTGTCACCGCATGACCTTCTGCGAGAAATACCGTCATTTCGGCAGTGCCGCTAATGTAATACTGCCATTCGTCAGCGTTGGGATGCCAATGCATTTCTCGTAATGCGCCTGGTTGCAGCTCGATCAATGATCCGGCCATCGTGGTGGAGATGGGGAAATCTTCGACCGTAACTGTGCGCTGAGTTCCGCCGCCTGGCGCACGTCTTGGCTGCTTGGCATGCAGCGGGTATCGGTGGGGAGTTGTCAGTTCCGAATTGCGGCGATAGGTTCCAGAAGAGGAGCTGTCATTGGGAACAGGTCCTTTGACAAAATACGCTTCTCCCTGTGGCAACTCCGCTGCACGCTCCGGGGTGATTCCGAGATTCTGGGCAACGATGTTGTTAGGTGTATGAGACAGGAAATCGGTAATGCTGAACGTATGATCTTCCGAGAAATCGCCATTATCAAAAATCAGAATAAAATGGCATTCGTCCGGTCCCAGTCCCTGAATGGAGTGTCCGTAACCACGTGGGAAATACCACACATCTCCTGGCTCAAATGTATCGGTGTACGCATGCCCGTCCGGATGAATGACCGTTGTGCGACAGGAGCCGCTGATTACATAAGCCCATTCTGCTGCATTGGCATGCCAGTGTAGTTCACGCATGCCTCCCGGTTCCAGGCGCATGGATACGCCTGCAATGCCAATGGACGCAGGAAAATCCCGAACGGAAGCGCCGCGGGTAATACCGCCTGGGCCCGTACGGGGTTCTTTTTGTTCAAGCCGATATTTGAAAGATGTCATTATAATTCCTCCTCATATTTTATTAGGTGCACATGTAAATAGTTAAATATGGCGTTCCTACCTTTTACCCATATTTTGCGAAACTATTCAATGGATTCCTAATTAATATGAGGCAAAAGAGAGAGTTTCATTCAGCCTATATGTTGGTTTGTCTAAACATCTTGTAATCAAGGTGCCTTATGGCTGGGCTGGACCACCGCATTGGCAGGTTTGAAATTAATGATTTTAAATAACTCATCTGCCATATACGCGGGACTATGCTTGAATTCTTGCCGAATCCACTCTAGAATCATGCCAAAAATCGCATGGGATTGGTAACTGGCTAGCAACTCCTGGTTGATGTGAGAAGGGAAAATCTCAGTCAGATCCTGTAAAGCTAGATTACGAAGGACCTCACAGATCATTTGCTGAAAGTTGGATGCAGCGTCGGACTTCACCACAAGAGTGTAAAATTGCGCATGTTGGTGCACATGTTCAAATATTTTGATCGCAGAAGAGGGCATATGACTTACTCGGAATAGCTTCATATCCTGATAGGGTTCACGGAAAGAAGCGACCAGATCCTTGATCACGTCATCAATCATTTCATTGAAGAGGTCTTCCTTGTATTGATAATGTCTGTAAAAGGTACCGCGATTCAGATCGGCCAGCTGTACGATATCGGTAATAGAAATCTCCTTGAAGGATTGCTTTTGCATCAAATGGATAAGGGCATCCTTCAGCGCCGCTTTGGATTTTTTGATTCTTCGATCCATGGAATTGGGAATTTCGGTCATATACAGTACTCCTCGTAAATGGGAATTTTAAGATAAAGTACATTCTGAAGCAAAAGCGTTGTTTAACGTACAATTGGGCAAGCTTTTACTGATTGAACAGGAATGCTATGACTTATTATACTAAGGAAAAGAGTTAATGAACATTTGTTTGTTAACTTATTGTGAACGAATACATGGAGGATGATACAATATGAGACTTCAAGATAAAGTAGCTGTAGTCACAGGTGCAGGTTCAGGCATGGGCAAAGCAATTGCAACACTGTACGCGCAAGAAGGTGCTAAGGTGGTTGTATCGGATATCAATGAGGCTTCAGCGCAGGCGGTTGCTGAGGATATCAAGGCAAAAGGTGGAGAAGCAACGTTTGTGGTTGCCAATGTGGCGAAGGAAGAGGATATTCAGAATCTGATTGATACGACGGTTAACACCTATGGAACAGTGGACATTCTGGTCAATAATGCAGGTATTATGGACAGTATGGAACCAGCTGGTGACATTGTGGATGACAAGTGGGAGCGGATCTTTGCAATCAACACCACAAGTGTGATGCGTGCTACCCGCAAAGTACTGCCAATCTTCCTGGAAAAACAAAAAGGCGTTATCGTCAACATTGCCTCAGCAGGCGGATTGCATGGCGCACGTGCAGGCGCGGCGTATACGGCATCCAAACATGCGGTTGTGGGATTCACTAAAAATACAGGCTTCATGTATGCTCAGCAAGGTATTCGCTGTAATGCGATTGCTCCGGGCGGGGTTGAAACCAATATTGCTTCCACAATGACAAACATTAACCACTTCGGTGCCAGCAGACAACAGCTGGGAATGGCGATTAATCCGCGTGCAGGTAAAAGTGAAGAAATTGCACAGGTGGCCCTGTTCCTGGGTTCGGATGAATCCAGCTTCGTAAACGGAACAGTCGTAACAGCAGATGCAGGGTGGAGCTCATACTAATCTATCGTTTAGGGCAGAAACGGTCAGGAATGGGGAAGATGTCATCATACAGCTTGGTTGTATCTGTTCTGCTTGTGAGTAAAGTATCTGAAATGTGCAAAGAAGCTCATACCAGTGTATGGGCTTCTTTTGTTGTTCACAACAGGCAAGAATATGGGACACCAGGGTAGTAGGACAAACGTTTGCACAAGCATGTCTACGCATTCCCGGATAACGTAAAGAGGGACGAATCCCGAACAATTAAGCGGTGCGGGATAATAACCGGATTCTGAGGCAGATGTTCACCATGCAAAATTTTCAACAATACCTGAACCGCAGTATAGCCTAGCTGATAAGTTCCGATATCAATGGAACTTAGCGGTGGTGAAGCAAGTTCCGATAAGGCAATATTATTAAAGCTCACAACACTTATATCTTCAGGAACGTTATATCCCAGCTCGGCCAGAGCGCGGAGCACTCCAAAGGCAACATTGTCGTCGATAACAACGAGGGCGGTTGGTCTGTCCGGCAGCGACATGAACAGGGACATCGCCCGGAAGCCGCTTTCCTGCAGGAATTCTCCTTCCACGATCCAGTCATTGTTTGCGTCAAGACCCGCTTCTTCAAGCGCATTATTGTATCCCCGCAAGCGATCATGAGACAACGTCAAATCCGGTGGTCCGCTAACAAATCCGATTCGTTTATGCCCTTGGGCAATCAGATGTGTAGTTGCATCGAATGCCGTTTGTACATTGTTATTGTCGACCATCGGCGCATCGGGATGCGTTTCGCTGCGACCAATCAGTACAAAGGGGAACTTTTCCGCCTCCAAAAACGATATGATCGGATCTTCCCGTTTGGAGCCAAGCAGCAAAATGCCATCCACGCGCCGCCCATGTACCAGACGGGATATGGCATTCAATTCATCGCTGGAAGACGTTTCGGTGGAGAGAAGAAGTTCATAATTCATGCGGGTGGCATGCGTAATGATTCCCCGAAGCAATTCTCCGAAAAAGTAGTTCTGAAACAGCTCTTCAGCAGGTCGGGGCAGCATGATACCCAGGGTATGAGTCGTTTTGGAAACAAGGCTTTTGGCCATCATATTTGGATGATAATTCAGTTCTTTCATGATTTGCTTCACTTTGAGTGATGTTTCCGAACTGATTCTGGGATGGTTGGAAATAACCCGTGAGACCGTAGAAGGGGATACACCCGCCAATTTGGCAATATCTTTGATTGTAATCATGTGAAAAATCCCTTCTGTACAAGCATTTCAACATGTCTCCTATGTTAATTCAAAGACTTTGATAAATCAATTGCTAACTGCACCATGAGAAAGAAGAGGTAGCGAAATAAAGGAAGACGGCGGGAGATCAAGGAAATCGGAAATTACAGGAACATATGCCGTAAAAATGAAGGAAAATGAGCGAAAATGACTTGTGCAAACGTTTGTGCAAATAAAGTTAGCTATTGTATGATGTGATTGTTATTATAGCGCTTACATGACTTGAATCAACATACATCTAAGAAAATTCATTCCGATTACATAAGGATTGGACCAGTCTGAGGTTAATATGGGCAAACGTTTGTACTATTTTCAAACGGATATACGCCGAACTTCAGAATACAGGAACAGTACACAGAAAAACGGGTGAAAAGCGCAAGTACAGCATCGTTCATGACTACGAAAAGGGGGAAATTCAATGAAAAGATGGCAGCAAGCAGCACTTGCAGGATTCATGGCACTCACACTTACCGCATGTTCAAGCGGAGGTGGAGGCGCTGCGCCAACCACAACAGACAGCGGTGAAACTGGAGAAACAACAGTGACCGCGGAAAATATTCAGCCAGAAGAGGGCGCAAGCCTTGTCATATGGGAGGATAAAAATCAGCGGAGCTTTATCGAGGAGCGAGCGAAGAAATTTGAAGAGGAGTACGGCGTTTCTGTAAAGATCGAGGAATTGCCGCCGACCGATCAGGTGACCAAGCTGACAACGGATGGACCCGCGGGATTGGCTGCGGATGTGGTCGTTTTCCCGCATGACAAGATTGGCAGCGCTTCAGAAGCCGGACTGATCTTGCCGAACGATATTTTTGAGCAAAAGACCACACAATCCACGAGTGAAAATGCGGTTAAAGCCGTAACATTCAAAGACATCTTATACGGCTATCCCTACAGCGTAGAAACTTATGCGTTGTTCTACAACAAAAAGCTTTATCCTGAAGCACCAAAATCATTTGATGACATTATCAGCTTTGCCAAAACTTTTAATGACACTAAAAACAACAAGTACACCCTGATGTGGGAGCTTCAGCAGTTCTATTACAACTTCGCTTATCTGGCTTCCCAGGGCGGATATATCTTTGGTGATGAAGGCATGAACAGCGAAGATATCGGCCTCAACAATGAGGGAGCCATCAAGGGCGGACAGTTCTTGCAAACGCTGAAATCGGAAGTACTGCCTGTGAAAATGGGCGATGTGAACTATGACATCAAGAAAGGTCTCTTTTCAAGCGGAAAACTGGCTATGGATATCAACGGACCTTGGTCTATCGCCGATTATCGCAATGCTGGTATTGACTTTGGTGTTGCTCCACTCCCGGCGATTGAAGGTAAACCGATGACCTCCTTCTCTGGAGTCAAGGCATATTATGTCAATGCATTTACAACCTATCCGAATGCTGCCAAGCTGTTTGCGGCATATCTCTCCAGTGCCGAATCTCAGATGGTTAACTTTGAGATGAACGGAACTCTCCCGGCTAATAAAGACGTCGCGGCAGATCCGAAGATTCAGGGGGATGAAATTACGAAGGCATTCCTTGAGCAATTCAACAATTCCACCCCAATGCCCTCGCTTCCTGCCATGGACAGCGTTTGGGGTCCCATCAGCGCGGCAATTACCGACATATGGGATGGAGGCAAGGATGTAAAAACATCTCTGGATAACGCAGTCAACCAAGTTAAGGAGAGCCTTGCAACTGTCCAATAAATAAAGAAAGAGCAGGTGCAGAGGAAGCCAACATTTCCTCTGCACTCTGCTATAACTGATCGGTAACTTCGCTTGCCGGGAAGGAGTAGGAATGAATGAAACAGCAGCATGTTCCAGTCACTGTTAAGCCGAATAGAGAAAGACAGCATCGCATGACAGCGGCTGTGTTGTCCGTTGTCCTCCAAGGACTTGGACAGTTGTATAACCGTCAATGGATCAAGGGAATATGTTTTCTGATCCTGGAGGGAATTGGTCTCGCATATCTGATTCCTCGATTGAATCAAGCCGTATGGGGAGTATGGACGCTGGGCGAGCAGACGCAGCGTTTTGTCAAAGTGAATGGATCAACGGTGCTGCAACAAGGCGACCACTCCATCTTTTTGCTGCTCAATGGAATTATTGTGCTTTTGGTATTTTTTGTTTTTCTTCTTCTGTATATCTTCAATATCCGGGATGCTTACCTCACGGGAAAATTAAGAGAGGAAGGAAAGCAGGCCACCGGAGCTTCTGCTTCCCTGAGATATCTGCTCGATAAACAATTCCCGTATCTTTTCTTGTCCATCCCTGCGCTCGGCATCCTGTTTTTCACGATTATGCCGATTTTGTTTACGATTACGCTTGCCTTCACCAACTACTCGGCACCGGATCATATTCCGCCCGCCAAGCTGGTGGACTGGGTCGGTTTCAAGACATTCACGGATCTGATCCAGCTTAAATCGTGGAGCCATACCTTCTTTGGCGTATTAACGTGGACCGTGATCTGGGCCATTCTGGCAACGGTCACCACGTATTTCGGAGGGGTGCTGGTTGCGCTTCTCATTGAACAGAAGGGTATTCGCTTCAAAAAGCTTTGGCGGACGATATTCATTCTTCCTTATGCCATTCCGCAGATTATCTCACTGCTTCTGATGCGTAATTTGTTCAACGGACAGTTTGGCCCCATTAATACGTATATGAAGGCTTTTGGCCTTGAGGGGTTGCCTTGGTTAACCGATCCGTTCTGGGCGAAAGTTACAGTCGTCATTGTAAACATGTGGATCGGAATCCCGGTCAGCATGGTGCTCATACTGGGCGTGCTTACGGCGATTCCACGGGATTTGTATGAAGCAGCTGAGGTAGACGGTGCATCTGGCTTTCAGAAGTTCCGCATCATTACGCTTCCCTTTATCATGTTCGCCACAACACCGGTGCTTATTATGCAGTTTGCCGGAAATTTCAATAACTTCAATGTCATTTTCCTGCTGACGAATGGTAATCCGCTGCGTGGCGATTATCAATATGCGGGATCAACCGACCTTCTCGTGACCTGGTTGTACAAACTGACGTTGGATAACAACAAGTTCAATATGGCTTCGGCGGTCGGCATCATTATCTTCCTGATTATTGCGTCGTTCTCCATCTGGAATTTCCGTCGTTCCAAATCGTTCAAGGAGGAGGACATGATTCAATGAAAAAGCGCAACAATCCCATGCGTCTGACGATCAGTTATGTGCTGCTGGTCATCATTGCAATCGTATCGGTGTATCCCGTCTTGTGGATATTTCTCTCGTCACTGCGTCCAGGTGCGGCCCTATTCAGTGAACGTCTGTGGCCTGAAGCGTTCACGCTGGCACATTATGGGGAGCTGTTTAACAACCCGTCGTTCATGTATGGAACGTGGTATCTGAACACGTTGAAGATCGCCTTTTTCACCATGATTTTCTCAACGCTCATGGTCACTTTGGGCATGTATGCCTTATCCCGGTTCCGGTTTCGCGGTCGCAAGACCATTCTATCCACCATGCTGATCCTCGGGATGTTCCCCAGCTTCATGAGCATGATTGCCATTTATATTATTTTGCTTCAGATCAAATTGCTGGACACTCATGCCGCGTTGATTCTGGTCTATTCGTCCGGGGCCGTGCTGGGTGGATTTATTGTCAAAGGGTTCTTTGATACCATCCCGCGCAGTTTGGATGAAGCGGCACGAATTGACGGTGCCAGTCATTTGCGCGTGTTTACCAGTATCATTTTGCCGTTGTCCCGGCCGATGCTGACCTATGTAGCCTTAACCAGCTTCACCGGTGCGTGGATGGACTTTATCTTTGCCCGGCTGGTACTCCGGACGAAAGAGAACTGGACACTTGCGGTTGGCATGTGGGATCTGGTGAGCCGCTATCAGGACAGTAACTTTACGATGTTTGCTGCCGGGGCCGTGCTGATCGCCATTCCGATTACGTTGTTGTTTGTATTCCTGCAACGCTTCCTTGTGCAGGGGCTGACTTCTGGTGCCTCCAAAGGATAAAATGATAGACACCTAACCGCATAGACAGCCTGTAGAACATACCCAGGCCACCAATCAGGCGCTTCTGAGAGGTTCCATTCATCGCTGGAACTGCATCGGAAGCGCCTGTCTGCTGTTTGAGACCGAATGATAAGAGGAGGAAAAGATCGATGGGAACGCTACAGTCCCCAGAACCAGAATTGGGGCCGAACGGGGCTCGCACTGCTGCGGAGAGTCAGAAAATGGCCAACAGGGCGCTTTGGCGCAATGTTGCTTATCGCAGAATTTTATGCGGCTACGGCATCTCTGTATTCGGTGATTGTTTCAACGGCATTGCCATCAGTCTGTGGGTGTTGCAGACCACGGGAAGTGCGAAGAGCATGGCAGCTGTACAAGTATGTAATATGGTCGTCAGTTTTCTGTTCGGATCGTTCGCGGGTACGTTTGCCGACAGGCTGGATCGCAGAACATTGATGCTGTCGTCGGATTTGTTTCGTGGAGCTATGGCGTTTATCATCGCGGTGAGTCTGTTTGTACTGCACGCTCCTTTTCCATTCGTGCTGCTCTTGCTTTCCCTGTCCATGTTCTCCAGCCTGTTTCAGGCGCCTGCATTTCATGCTTCGGTAACCAGTCTGGTGGGGAGGGAGCATCTGCAACAAGCTACAGGAACCATTCATTTGGTCGATAATATTGCCCGTATCAGCGGACTGGCCGCAGCGGGGATTTCAGTTTCTGCATTTGGAGGGTTTACAGCCATAATGATTACGGGTGTGACCTTTTTGCTGTCTGCGATATGTGTGATGTTGGCCGGGCGTTTCCCGGATGTACAACGTTCTTCCATGCATAGAGGATCGTTCGTCAAGGAGTGGGGCGGTTCGTTCTCCTACATCTTTGCCAATCCCCTGATTCGCTCGATCGTGATCCTTAATCCGCTGCTGATTCTCTTCTTCATGTCAGCCATCATGCTAGTTCAGGTCATGGCCGTTAAAGTATGGCAGGCAAATCCAGTCCAGTTCGGACTGATCGAGACGTGTATTCCTCTGGGGTATATGCTAGGTTCCGGAATTCTGATTGCCTCCGGTAAACGGCTGAAACGAAGGGGGCGATGGGTGTTTATCGGCTTACTGGTTCTTGGCCCGCTGTACATGTTGTTATCCAATGTATCTTCTCCTTTGCTGGCCTTGCCGCTGATCATTGGGGGAGGAGCGATGTTTGCGTGCTGTACGATGTTAACCCAGATTATGATGCGTGCCGAGGTTCCTGATGAGCTGCAGGGAAGAATCTACGGTGTGCTCGGAACCATAACAAGTACAGCCCCGATCCTGGGATTAACGGTGGTTTCGGTTCTGGCTGATCAATGGGGTGCCCAAGCGGTGCTGGAGAGCCTGGGCGCGTTGCTATTGGTGGTAGGGGTGATCGCAGCAGCAGGATTAAAATCCATTCGAACCTATCGATAGCAATGTATGTCATATGTAGGGACAAGCTCAATCAAAGAACCCGGAGCAGGCGCTTATCGCGTCTGACTCCGGGTTGAATGATAGGAAGATGAAGGAATGACTATTGCCAGTCCACTGTAACGGTTGCTGTTCCGCTGGTTGGTGTGGTGAAGGTATGGTTATTGCCATTTTCCCACGTGATGGTAGAGCCGTTCTTTTTGAAAAACTTGAATTCTAGTTTCGTTCCGGCAGGTACACTGACGTCATAGTACCAGGTTGGATAGGAGTAAATCACCTGATTGAACGCTGGACCAATGGCGAGAGGACCTGTGGACCAGTTGCCCAGCTCCGCGACACTACCTGACAGATAGAGATTCTGACCAAGCGTGGTGGATGCATTATTGATAACAAAACGAACGGAAACCTGATTGCCACTAAGAATCGTGAAGTTGTTATAGGTGTTACTGTTGACTCCGCTCGCTGCGACTTTAACTGCATAGTTGCCCGCGGCAACAGCAGGGATGGTCACTTTGATCTGAGTATCTTCCCATGATGTAATGGCTGAACCGGTAACAGCGGTTGTACCGAAATACACCGTGCCTTTGGTAGTACCGAATCCGCGACCATCAATGGTAACAGTGTTACCGGCTTTACCCATTGTAGGGCCAACATGCCCGATGATTGGCGTTGTAGTATTGGCTGTGTACTGCCAGACCGCTGTGGCTCCTGCGGCAAGTGTGAAGGTAGAGACGTTACCACTTGTAGAGGTAATGTTATTGCCGCTTAATGCACCTGCAAGTACATCGTTGTATGTTCCAGAAGGGAGCGATGTAGTAAGGCCACTGATGGAAGTGGAAGTCGAGAGATTGCGGTTAACCGCTACGACAGCCACGTTGTTGCCGAATTTGCGTTCATACACATACACATCATTGTTAATCCAGCGCTGCTGGGTAGTTCCGTAGGCGATGGCTGGATTGGTTTTGCGTAATGGAGCAAGCTTGCTGATGACGTTAAAAGCCGTTGTTGTTTTGGAGAACGAAGGCATTTTGGCACGGTTATCCGGGTCACCGTTACCTGTCATATACTGCTCCGTGCCATAATAGATGGCCGGTACGCCCCGTGAGGTGAGTGTAAATGCAAGCGCTTGTTCCAGACGACGGTTGTTAACGGCACTTGTTTTGAAGCGATCCATGTCATGGTTATCAATAAAGGTTACCTGATCATTCACCTGGGCATAATCAGCCGCAGTGCTGGTGATCATGGAATCCAGGGCAACCATCGTGGACGTGTTATCCCGGAAAACGTTACGTACTTCGTTGTTGAAACGGAAGTCGAGCAGACTCATTCCGGATTGGTTGGCGAAGTTGGTATTGTCCGCGTCGGAGGCGGATGAACCCAGGAACCATTCACCGAACGTGAATACCGGTTTATAGCCATAGATGGAGGACATCCAATTCTTTTGCCATCCCATCGGCATATGTTTCACCGCATCCACCCGGATTCCATCAATGCCCATATCGAGCCAGAGCTTGATCGCATCCTTGAAGTAGGTGTCAATAGTACTGTTGTTGTGATTCAAGTCAGCGAGATCATAGAGGTTTTTGTAGATACCATTCTCCAGTGTGGAGAAATCGGAGCCACCATTGTGGTGGAAGTATTTGTTGGTATCATTGGTGTAGCCACCAAGCAGCGTGCCGTTATTGTATAACTTTCCATTCTCTGCGAATGAGGTATCGGTTTCCATGGCAGGAGAGGTATGGTTGGGAGCAAAATCAATGATGACTTTAATGCCCTTGGCATGTGCAGTATTGATCAGGTTCTGAAAATCGGTCATCGTACCGAAAGCAGGATTGGTCTTCTTGAAGTCACGTGCCCAATAGCCGTGATAAGCCGTATTGTTGACACCGGAATAATTAATCAGCGAGTAAATGTTCTCCACAGGCTGGGAAATCCAGAGTGCCGTAATGCCGAGATCAGAAAAATAGTTATCGTTGATCTTGTTGATCAATCCTTGCCAGTCGCCCCCGCAATAGAGCTTCAGGTTAGAACAGGAGGCGTCATAGGCCGCCCCAGTAGGGTTGTTGGAGGGGTTACCGTCCAGAAACCGGTCGGTAAATACTTGATATATAACATCGGTGCTAAAGTTCTGCTTGTTGGTTACAGCCGTATCCGCATCTGCGAATACGGAGGCCACAGGGAATAATGGCAGTGCACTTCCGGCCATTAAGCTGAGGGTCAGCGTGGTACTGAGGATGATTCGCTTGGTCCATTTGAACATGGTAATCCACCCTTCGTTTATTATATAAATTGAACTAAAGAATATTTACACTTACCACTCCGATGACAGAACACTCTTCCGATCGCTGTTATCCCCAGATTTTTTTTGATTCCCTTTTTCAAAGGGGAAAATCCAGGGATAAAGGCGAACGTTCCACTTCTTCAGGTTATTTCTGTCCTCTCCGTTCTCGTGTAAATGTTTAGTCAATTTATATAGATGTGTGTTCTCTTCCTTAGAAAAGCGCTTTCAAGTTAGACGTTGGCAGGTTATTCTTAACGATATCCCCTCCTTATGAATGCCAACAACCCCGGCACCTCCTGCTGGAGTTACCGGGGTTGTCCTAAACCGATTGGGTTTAAAAGCATGGCCCTCTAGTTATAATCACAACGTTATGATAATTAAATAATGGTTTGGTTGTCAATAACTTTTTCCTGAGCATTTTTTTTCTATTTCCATATTTACAAACCAGCCTCAACAGATTTAAACTATTCGCAGACCCACCAATATAAGGGCTATGCATTTTAGAACATTTCGGTGTTTTAAAACAACCCCGTCTCTTCAGAGACGGGGTTGTTTGTCGATGTTAGCCGAGGGAAGAACGAAGCAGATATAACGGAAAAATCTCAGTATGTAAAACGAAATCTATAGGAGAGGCGGTTGATGGATCAGTGAACACTCATTCTGTTATCGAATGTGTGGAAGGTTTCAAGGCATCCAGGCTGGACAACACGAGAAAGATTTTTGTCTATTTGCCACCAGGCTATAAGGAGCATGTGGATCATCGCTATCCGGTGTTATACATGCATGCAGGTCAGAGGGCCTTCGGCCATTCGACTGCGGGAAATGAAACGTGGCACGTAGATCAGGCAGCAGACCAACTGATCGCTCAAGGCTTAATGGATGGGCTGATCATTGTCGGAATTGCCCATGTTCGTCCAGTTACACACAATGAATTCTATCATTTCATTGCGCCTGCAAGAGAAGCGGTAAGCGTGGGCTGCTCAGGCCTGGATTATGAACACTTTATCATTCATGAACTGAAACCGTTCATTGACGAGCATTACCGCACACTTCCGGACAAGGATAATACGGGACTGCTTGGTTCTTCCGCAGCGGCACTCAGCACCTTTCATATGGGAACACGTCATCCCGAAATTTTTGGGAAAATAATCATGCTCTCTCCCTTCTTCGTGGACGTGCAGTTGGACGAAACGTCGGAGAGCAGGTTACAGGAAGAGAACATGTACCTCATGCCTGAGAGCAGTGCTCCGATTCAAATGTGGATGGATATTGGGGACGCCGAAGGATTGTTTCTCCCTTCCCAGGTAAGGGGAATAACCCATCAGATGCTTGAACTGGGGTATAAACCTGGCAAGGACATCGCATTTCTGGAACAGCCGGATGCAGGTCATCAGGAAGCGGATTGGGGAGAGCGGGTTCATCTTCCGCTACTGTACATGTTTGGCCGAATCGGTAATCCGGTATCTCTGGAGCTCAAGGGAAGGGACGTGATCGGATTGAGGGGCGGAATGAGCGGTCACGTCAATGCGCTGCTTCATTATGATAGTGGGTTCACCATGAGTGTACTTGAAGGGGAATATAAGTCCGATCAACCCGATGTTCTTGAAGTACGACCCAATGGGGGACTGGTTCCTGTCAAGACGGGTAATGCAGTGGTTACCCTGAAGGTAGGAGCGCTGTCGGCATCACACATGTACACGGTTGTGGAAGAATTATCGGGTCATGTGACAGTCTGCATGAGTGCGGAGGTACCGTTTCAGGACATATATGATGATTCAATCTACGGAGGCATGGGCATGAAGCTTCTGCACGCAGGCGGCGGCCGTTATGAGGGCTGCTTCGAAGTTCCGCGTGACAGCGGATTTCGGTTCAGGTTCACGCGAGGCTTCCGGCAGTTCGAAACCGATGCAGATGGCAAGGCGCTACCCAATCGGGTGTTTCGTGCCCATGATAACCTGTCGCTACATTACAAAATCCAGTCTTGGGGCAGCACGGCTGCCAAAGCCGGGAACAGGAGGTAGCCATGATCAGTCAACCATTTCAACCCACGATGGATATTCCGTATTATTATCCCTGCAATTTTCCTTTGGTTCACGAAATCCTTCAGCGTCAGGGCTCCATAAGCAGTCTGGGCCTGTTGGCTTCCAGCCGCTTGTATAGTCTGCCTTCCTGTTCGGATCGTGGCCTGATCAAGCCTTACTTTCATAAGTTGAATTATGAGGAGCCGATGTGGGAAGTGTTTGGAGAACGGGAGTTTGACAGCTTCGAACAAGGAAAGGCATATATGCGGGAGCGCCTTGAAAATGAGGGGCTTTTGATCGTCACAGGCACAAGTTATTGCTTGCCTTATGGGGAGGATTATCGAAATCCGGAGTATATTCATAAACTCGTTAAACAAGGCTCGCGTCTTCATCTGGTCGATCATTGGCTGGCTGTGTACGGGATGGATGAGGAGCAGATCTATGTCTATGATCCCGTTCCCTCCAAATACATGGGAGCTGTATCGGCTACTGATTTCCAGGAGTTCTGGAAAGGAAACAAAAATATCTCCGAGCTGGAAATAGCCCGGCGAAAAGAAACATTACGGACATACGGCACGATGGAGATCCGTGCTGTGGAAACACTAGACGCGGCAGGCTACCGAAACATGCTGCGCTCTGCGCTGGCGACGCAGGCCCATGAGTTCATCACGGGCAGAACGGTCTGGCAGGGCAATCGAAGCTATTATTTCGGACAGGCTGTATCCTCACAATTGTTACAAAGACTGCGCCCGGATGCCGAGTCGGATCGGGAACAGGAGAAAGCCATTTCCGCGTTCCTGTTCGACATGCGCTGGAGCCGCTACTTTTTCCGCGATTTGCTTGAAGAAGCGGCCAAATGGCTCGATTCTCCCCATGATCAATATGTTGCGGAATTCGGTGCAATGATAGCCCGGTGGGAACAGGCACACAAGCTGCTCCAGATCGCCAGAATGAAACGAAGCCCTGATTGGCGGGAGCAGTTAACGGATATTATCCAACAATTGGCGGAGGACGAATTGCGTTGGTACGAGGCGTTGATGACGACACATCAGCATGCCGAGCGCTTCAGACAGACCTCTTCGACTGAGGAGAATCTCACGCCCTCACGTTGGGAAGTCATTGAGCGGATTGTGCTGGATAGCTGCGATGAGCTTAATCGGTTCCATAACGCGCCCATCCCTCTAGAGCAAGGCTTGCAGGCGCCTCTATATGGAAGTCGGGGGAGACTGGACTCCCTTGAACTTGTCACTTTACTTGCGGTTGTAGAGCAAGGGGTTGAGGATGCGTTTGGTGTAGGGATAACTCTCGCGGAAATGGCTGCTGCTTCCATGCCGGAAAGTCCCTACCGAACTGTGGAATCACTGATTGATTATCTGGAGGCGCAATTGAAATATTGCCCGAAAGGTGATGAGGGATGAATATCACTTTTCTTCTGGAACGGTTCGCCGCGTATGGTAGTCGCCCTGCGTTGATATGGAAAGACGAGCAACATAGTTATAACTGGTTATTGGAACAGGTGAACACTCTAAGCCAGTGGATAACCAGAGAAGGGCTTGAAGAAGGGATCGTTGTGCTTGAAGAGGATTATTCTCCTTATGCGGCAGCGGCATTAATCGCTCTTCTGGAACGGAATTGTATTGTGGTTCCGCTGGATCGACACTTGGTTGAGGCTAAACGGAATGAATATACAGCGCTCGCACAGGCAGAATGGCGCATGAGTGTCGGGGAAGGGGAAGCTACTGCCAGACGCCGCTCCGTGCAGGACAGTCGGTCCCCGATATTGGCAGGGCTGGGTCAGGAAAAGAAAGCAGGTCTGGTGATCTTCTCCTCCGGATCGACAGGACGAAGCAAAGCTGCTGTTCACAGCGCGGATCGTTTGCTGGACGGGTTCAAGCGGCAAGTCCGTCCTCTCTGTACGATCCCTTTCATGATGTTTGACCATATTGGCGGCTTAAACACGATGCTGCAATCCTTGTCCAGCGGCGGCTGTTTATGCGTTATACCGGATCGCTCACCCGTCGAAGTATGCAGAACCATTGAAAAGTATCGCGTTCAGGCGCTGCCGGTCTCACCAACGTTCATGAATCTAATGCTCCTTAGTGAAATCTATCGGGAGTTCGACCTATCCAGTCTCGAAGTGGTCTCCTATGGGTCAGAGGTTATGCCAGTGGCGCTGCTTGCAGCATGGAATCGACAGTTCCCGAATGTACGCACGGTCCAAGCTTATGGCATGTCTGAGCTTGGCATTCTGCCGACACGCTCCAAAGACTCGGGTTCATTGCTATTTACGGTGCGTGACGAAGAAGTTCGTTATCGGATTGTAGACGGGTTGCTTGAGATCCAGAGTGAAACGGCCATGATCGGGTATCTGAACGCTCCATCTCCTTTCACGGAAGATGGTTGGCTTCAGACCGGAGACGAAGCGGAGATGGAGGATGGTTACATTCGCATTTTGGGTCGCCGCTCGGAGATCATTAATGTAGGCGGACGTAAGGTTTATCCTGCGGAAGTGGAGAGCGTTCTGGAGCAAATGGATTCCATTGAAACGGCTGTCGTCAGCGGGGAGCCGAGTGGAATTACGGGGCAGATGGTTAAGGCCACGGTCAGACTTACAGGTGAGCAGTCTCTTACAGAACTGCGCAGACAAATCTGGGACTTTTGCCAAGACAAGCTGCCACCATACAAAATCCCGCAAAAGATCGTCGTTACTCATGAAACCTTAACAAGCCCAAGAATGAAGAAAATAAGAAATCCCGGTCCAAGCTTTTCCGTTCGGGATGAGGTTGCGGCAAGCATGGAGGAAGATTCGGAAGGGCCGTAAAAATGAATGAACGTATAAATGAAGTGACTCATGAATGCCAATGCAGGATGGGAAATAGTGAGTTGTAATTGGAGAGGGGAACCGTTGGATGCATTACGCATCTACGGTTCCCCTTTTTTGACTTGGAGAAATAAACATATCTACATCAGCATTTTGCATCATTTAATTCAACTCGCTCCAGGGTATAAGATCTAGACGAATAGAAGCTTTTCGATCTAGATCTTGCTGATTGAAAGACGCTATTTGGATTTATGCAAAATGCACATATTAATGTTCATTATCCGTGCAAATGACCTGGGAAGGCATCGAGAGAGGCTTTGATTAAAGTGAATGTTATGCTTTCACGTGTGATTTCACATTCAGCTGCAACAGGGAGAAACCGTACCCTTCCAAGTCCAGCTTCAGCTTGTTCTGCTGAGTCTCCTTGGAGGTGGCTGTGAACACATTACGCCAAGTTCCTTGGTGTAGTGGCAACTCCATACTGCGGGGTTCTTCGCTTGCATTCAGGACGAGCACGAATTGTTCCCCAGTCTCCTGATCCTTGCGTCCAATAGCAATGCATGGATCTCCGGCTTCAGCGTAAATCATAGTGATGTCCGCACCGCGCAATGCAGCGTGTTGTTTGCGCAGGGCAATGGCTTGGGTGAAGAAGTCGAGCAGATCCTTGTTCTGCTTCTGTTCGTCCCACTCCATACATTTGCGACAACCTGGATCATACCCTCCATCAAGCCCTACTTCATCACCATAGTAAATACAAGGAGCACCTGGGTACGTAAGCAGCAGCATGACAGCCAGCTTCATTTTGCGAACATCCCCTTCACATAGGGTGAGGAGTCGCGGCGTGTCATGACTGCCGAGCAGGTTGAAAGCTGCCTCGGTTACAGGCTGTGAATAAGCAGCAAGCAGTTTGCCAATCTCGTTGGCGAATCCGAGACCATCCAGCTTGCCAAGCACGGCATAGTCCATGACGGAATTGGTGAACGGGTAGTTCATAACCGCATCGAACTGGTCTCCCTGCAACCACATAATGGAATCATGCCAGATTTCGCCGAGCAGATAGGCATCCGGATTAAGGGTTTTGACCGTTTGCCGGAATTCACGCCAGAATTGATGGTCTACCTCATTGGCAACATCCAGCCGCCAACCGTCGATACCCATATCTTGAATCCAGTAGCGGGCCACCTCCAGCAAATATTCTTTGACCTCGGGATGCTCCGTGTTCAGTTTGGGCATAAGGGGTTCGAAGGCAAAGGTTTCGTAAGTGGGAATGCCATCCTCAATACGCGCCGGCCACTCTCTGACATGGAACCAGTCCGCATAACGGGAAGCGGCCCCTTTCTCAAGCACATCTGCGAATGGAAGAAACTCTCTTCCGGAGTGGTTAAACACCGCATCCAGAACAACCCTTATGCCACGTTCATGGCACGCATCCACCAGTTCCTTCAATTTCTCATTGGTGCCGAAGTGGGGATCGACCCTCATATAGTCTGCGGTATTGTACTTATGGTTGGTTGTAGCCTGGAACACCGGGCAGAAATAAATGGCGTTAATGCCAAGCGCACTTAGATGGTCGAGATGGTCCAGAACCCCCTGCAGGTCACCCCCGAAAAAATTGAAAGGAGTCGGTTTACCGCCCCAGGGCTCTGCGTTCTTCGGACTGATCGAAGGATCACCATTGGCAAAACGTTCAGGGAAGATCTGATAGAACACAGCATCCTTAACCCAAGCTGGCGGTTCAAAGATATCTACCGGATTCATAAATGGAAAATCAAAAAATTCCAGCGGATGATCGGGCAGCGCCTGCTCAAATCCCCGTTCGGTCATCCAGACGGATTCCTCGCCCTCAATCAGCTGGAAGCCGTAGCGCAATCTGCGGTAAGGTGGTTGCGCTTCCACTTCCCAATAATCGAACAGGGCATCACGGGCAAAGATCCGCATAGGAAGGTGGAGGACCGTACGATCCCAGGCGTATTTATCTCCGATAATAGCGATAACAGCATCCAGGTCGCCCCGTTTGGAACGGAGTCTCAGATGCATGGTCGAACGGTCATACACGTAGGACCAATTCATTTTGGGACGATGATAAATAGCTTCAAGTAACATGACATTCACTCCTTGTTTGGGATAGATAATACGGCTATAAACGCAAAAAAGGCACAACCCCAATGTTTACGAGGTTGTACCTTTCGGCAGCATAGCCTTTTGATTATAGTGCTATTATACGAACTAATTTGGAAAAAGAAAACACTTTTTTTTCCTGAATTCTCAATTTGTTTATTTGGGAACAAATGGTGTGTCCCGCTTCATGTGTGAGGGTAGAATGATTCAAAATCAACACACATTTTGGTGGTCTATTTACTAAAAATCATACCCAAGCTTATTGGCATAAGCAGAGATTTCTTTATGATATTTCTCGATGCTTTTCTTGCCGGTATCAATTTTGGCGTTGGCTTGTTTCAGGACAGCGCTGTTTACCGTTGTTTTGGAGACAGCCTTTTTAGCGAGTTGGAATCCTTCCAGCTGTGTATAGCTACCTTTGATCAAGTTGGCATGGATTTTTTGCAGTTCCGCATTCTGCGGTTTAATCAGCTTCAGCTTGGATACATATTTGGTGTAGTTAGGAATCGCTGTGTTGGTCAATTTGAGGAAAACGGACTTGCGATTAGAGGATGTAATGTAAAATCCCCCTCCCAAAGCGTCAAAGGCTTTCTCCTCATATATAGATGCGCTATCCAGTTGATCCAGGTAGTTCAGGAAATCCTCTTCCTCGGCTGTAAGTTCCGGCTCTTCTTCTGTTGTGTCAACTTCGGAGTATGCGTCATCCGAATATGTAGTGGTTGAGTCATCCGCAGCAGCGGCATACGACCCTGCAGGTGCGAATACCCCGCCGAGCAAAACAAAACTCATAATGATTGATAGTACCCATGATTTCTTCACGTTCTAATTTCCCCTATCTATATATGTGATATTATTCCAATGGATAATCTAACATAGCACGACAAGAAATTACAGGAATCGATTGACAGACATGGAATCTATAATAGTGTTGTGAATCAACAAAAAGGGAGGATAGTAGTTCCGAAAGCATTTCCATATTTTCTAATAAATGATTAATGTAGTTAGATGAATAAAATAGACTTCGTAACGTCCCGATTTGGATAAAGCTAAAGCGGGACTGTTTTTTTAATTAAATCTGCCCAAAATGGACGTACATAGAGCAGTCAGATGATATAATCGAATGAAGGTTATCGTCTCACCAGACTAATTTCGAAAAGGTTTTCGGTGAGTTATCTATTTTTGGTTGTAACCGCAATCATAAATACACACAGAAAGTGAGAGCTGAGATGAATCAGAAAAAGCTTTTTACGGATGGATGGCAATTTGCGAAAAGTAAGCTGGAGGTTACGGAGCCTGCGGGGTTAACGTTTGAACCGGTTGAGCTTCCCCATGATTGGCTGATCTATAATACGCTTGAACTGTATGAGGACAGCATCGGATGGTACCGCAAGACATTCCCATATACGAAGGATGAGCAGCAGCTTCTGCTTTGCTTTGACGGGGTGTACATGGATTCTTCCGTATATGTGAACGGTCAGCTTGTGGGGGAATGGAAGTACGGCTATTCGGCTTTTGAGCATGAGATCACGAGTGCTTTGGTGGAAGGTGACAATGAAATTATAGTCAAAGTCGTGCATCAGAGTCCCAACAGCAGATGGTATTCCGGGGCTGGAATTTACCGCAATGTGTGGCTCAAAACGAGAGATCGGAATCACATCGTCACAGACGGTACCTATGTATCGATTCAGCAGCAGCCAGAAGGCTGGCAGGTTGAGGTGGATACGGAGCTAAGTCTCAATCAGAATGCACAACTTGTGCACACGATTTGGTATCAGGGTAATCAGATCGTATCCAGCAAAGCGGACGTTACAGCTACAGCGGGTAAAGACACCGGACATGGAGAGATACAATCGAACAGCCAACAGCTGACGGTCGATCTTCCGAAGTTATGGAGCCCGGATGAACCGAATCTGTATGATCTGGTAACGGAACTACAAGTAGCTACAGGTGAGCAGGGCTATGAGACGATCGAGACCGTCACACAGCGGATTGGTTTCAGGGATATTAAGCTGGATGCAAACGAAGGATTCCACCTGAATGGGGTCAAGATGAAGCTGAACGGCGTGTGTGAACACCATGATCTCGGGGCGCTTGGGGCTGCTTTTAACCTGACAGCGCTGCGCAGAAGATTTGTGCTGTTGAAGGAGATGGGCGTTAACGCCATTCGGACCGCTCATAACATGCCTGCCAAAGAGTTCATGGAACTTGCGGATGAGATGGGTATGCTGATCGTTTCGGAAGCGTTCGACATGTGGGAGAGAGCCAAAACCCCTTACGACTATGCGAGATTTTTCCCGGAATGGGCACATACTGATGTGAAGAGCTGGGTGAAGCGTGACCGTAACCATGCAAGTCTGATCATGTGGAGTATCGGTAACGAAATTTATGATACCCATGCAGATGAGCGGGGGCAGGAAGTGACTCGCATGCTGATGGAATATGTACTGGAATTCGATCCAAAAGGGAATGCAGGCGTGACCATCGGTTCGAACTACATGCCGTGGGAAAACGCACAAAAATGCGCCGATATCGTGAAGCTGGCAGGCTATAACTATGCGGAAAAATATTACGACAAGCATCATGAAGAACATCCGGACTGGATTATCTATGGTAGTGAAACGTCGTCTGTCGTGCAGAGCCGTGGAATCTATCACTTCCCGTTTGAGCAATCCATACTGGCAGACGATGACGAGCAGTGTTCGGTACTTGGGAACAGCACGACAAGCTGGGGAGCGAAGTCGGCAGAATATTGCATTTTGGCAGAACGGGATACTCCGTATTCATTGGGGCAGTTCTTGTGGACGGGATTCGATTATATTGGAGAGCCGACACCGTATCATACGAAGAATTCGTATTTTGGACAGCTGGATACAGCAACGTTCCCGAAAGATTCCTACTATATCTACCAAGCAGCCTGGACGGATTACAAGAAAAGTCCGATGGTTCACCTGTTCCCTTACTGGGATTTCAGTCCTGGTCAGCTCATCGATGTACGCGTGTGCAGTAATGCGCCGAAGATTGAATTGCAGCTGAATGGTAAGACAATCGGCACGTACGATATCGACCATGCAACGGGAACGCAGCTAGCAGGCTGGTGGAAAGTGCCATATGAAGAAGGCGAGCTCAAAGCCATCGCTTATGATGAACACGGAAACGTTATTGCAACGGATGTGCAAAGATCCTATACAGATGCGAAGCAGGTTCGTCTGCAAGCAGATCGGGAGCAGCTGCAAGCGAATGGTACAGATCTTATTTTCGTGGAAATTCTAGTGGAAGATGAAGCTGGCAATCCCGTGCAAAATGCAAACAACCGTGTGCAGGTCCAAGTGACAGGTGCAGGCCGTCTGTTGGGTCTGGATAATGGAGACAGCACGGACTATGATCCATACAAGGGTCTCAGCAGAAGGCTGTTCAGCGGCAAACTGATGGCAATCATCGGGGCATCGAACGAATCGGGAACGGTGAAGATCGAGGTGACTTCCGAAGGATTGGAAAGTGCAGCTGCAGAGTTCGAATCGCTAGCTGTTGAAGGCACAGGAGATCGTACCTTCAGTGATTCCGGGGCCGCTGCAAGTCAGGAACAAACTCTACTCATGAGTAATACGGAACGTCCGGTGTTGACGGGACGCGCGCAGGAGATTCCTTTACGGAAAATCGAGATTATCAGCGAAGGTGGACAGCTATTCGATCCATCGAAACAACAAATGACGGTGAAAGCCAAGCTTTATCCGGAGAACACATCCTATCGGGATATTGAGTGGGCAGTTGTGAACGATGCAGGTATCGAATCTAACATTGCCAAGGTCGAAGCCAATGGTCTGGAAGTCAACGTATCCGCTCTGGGCGATGGGGAATTCCGTCTTCGTGCGACGAGCAGTAACGGTACCGATAAAACGAAACTGATCTCCCAACTGGAGTTCAAAGCAACAGGTCTGGGCACGGCTTACAAAGATCCATATGGTTTCATTACAGGAGGACTGTACGATTACACTAAAGGAGATGTCGGTAACGGCAATGAACGTGGGGTAGCGACAAGCCGGGATGGGGAGACGCATGTGGGCTTCCGCAATATCGACTTCGGGCCTTACGGATCTGACACCATTACAATTCCGATCTTTGCGCTGTCCAGTGAGGAGTACTTCATTCAGATCTGGGAAGGTATGCCGGATGAAGAGGGAAGTATACTGCTGGCAGATGTGGTATATGACAAAGAGTCTAGATGGAATGTATATCAGGAAGAGACGTATCATCTCTCCAAGCGGCTGAGCGGGATTACGTCGATCTGCTTTGTACTGAAGCAGAAGATTCATATCAAAGGCTTCTCATTCGAGCGCCAAAGCCGGGCATTTGAACAGAATACGGCTGCATCATGCGATCATCTCTACGGGGATACGTTCAAGATCGAGGGCGATCATGTTGAGGGGATCGGGAACAATGTGTCGCTGGAGTTTGAAAATATGGACTTCACGGCAGAAGGTACATCGAAGCTTGTGATTTATGGCCGTTCGCCGATTGATAAAAACACGATTCATATCCGCTTTGCAGGTGAGGACGGACAGAGCAATCAGCTGGTCGAATTCACACAATCCGAAGGATATGAGGAGCGGGTGTTTGAGCTTGAGCAAGTTAAAGGTGTGCAGAAGGTGACTTTTATTTTCCTGCCGGGTAGTCAGTTTGACTTTGGCTGGTTCCGGTTCGAGAAGTAGGACACATGATTTAACAGTCAGGGATAGAGATGAATTATAACACTCCTCTTCAAGTAAACGGTGTTCGTTAAGAACAGGACGTTTACCTGAAGGGGATTTTTTGTATGTTAAGCGATTCGTTTAGCTTCCTGAATCTTTCTTATCAGCATCGTCAATGGTCAGCATAGCTTTCTCTGAATCCCAGGACACGTTCAATCCCAAACCACGCAATACCTCAAAAGGCACTGTAGTTGCTCCCGAGTAGTTATTTATGGGTTCAGGTAGCTGCATGACTCGCTCCCCAGATGCATCTGCGGAAGTTATAACATACTGTGTTTCGTTAGGTCGGATTGTGGTTGTCCGATTGTCATAATTCAACGTATAGTGGTTCAGGCTACCTTCCACCTGATGAATCTCAAATTTTGCTCCAAGTGCTGTGGCGATGGCTTTGATTGGCAGTTGCACGGTCTTAGGCGTTTCAACAGCGGCATACATCGACTGGAACAGCTCACCGTTCAGATATACATCTGTACCAATTTTGGCTTGAACGGGTTTGTAGACCATTCCTCCAGATGACGTTGCAGGTGCACCCGCTTCCTCGTATTTATCACTTCCCCAGCCCCAGACGGTTCCATCCGAGGATAAGGCAAGACTGTGGTAATATCCTGCTGAAATATCGGTAATCCCGGATAGATGGTTTACTTTTCCTTCTTTGCCGTTCACGCTCCTTCCGTAGCTATACACCTCACCGGATGTCGTGAGTAATAACATATATTGCGAATTTCCATCCATCTTTTTCACCTTGAAGTCGTAATGAAAGGCGAATGCTTTCCCTGTCTCGTCCAAACCCCAGACTTTCCCGTTCTTATCCAGTGCAAGCAGGGACGTATCTGTTCTTGTGATCGAAGATATGTTGGTCAGACCTTTTATCTTGGTAGGTTTGGACAGGACATTCCCGGATTCGTCGGGCTCGTTCCACGTCCATACGGAGCCATCTTTCTTCAGGGCATATCCATGCAGACCTGCGGATCCAACCTGGATAACATCTTTCAGTCCGCTAATCGCATGCGGTTTCCGTATGAGATCAGAATCGCTTCCTTGAGCGGTAGGGCGCTGCCATGACCATACTGTCCCGTTCTGGAGAAGGGCGACGGTAAAAGAACCAGTCACTACATCCTTCGCAGAGTTGATGCTTTCGACTTTGCTTGGTAGTTTGCCAGCACCCCACTCCCAGACCGTTCCATCCGCCTGAACGGCTGCGTTGATTCCACCACCGGCGGCTGAAATAGCTATTACATTAGAAAGTTCCGGTACGCGGATGGGACTAAATGTATGACGATATCGAATGTTCTCGCTCACACCCAGCTCTCCCAACAGATTGCGGCCCCAAGTCCAGACCGAACCATCACTTCTCAAGGCGACTGTGTAATAATAAGCCCCCTCTACAGCGATATAGTGGAGTTTCTTCTCTGTGTTTGCTGCATTCGATTGAACAGAAGTGTTACTGGCGGAATGCTGTACGTTAGTGGCTGCGTGAGCGTTTGGCTCAGCTGTCAGCTCCAACAACAGGCTTGATGCAACTAATGCGGCAGCCATTGCAATGGCGAATCGTCGGGATGATTTACCTTTACCATTAGGCCTATGATTCAAGCGTGAAGTGGAGCGTCGTTTTTCTTTTGCTGTATCATCGGATGGGTTAACCGAGCGCATGGTATCGCCTCTTTTTCGGATGAGATGGACGTAAATGATGCATTTCTATATAAACACTTTATGGAGGATTGAAGTTACATACAAATGATAAAAATTTCCTTTATATTGAAGATCGGCGCTGAGTGTTGTTTAAGTTTTTACTTACAGCACATAGGTAACATGTACGGAGGTCTATAGCGTTATAAACATGAGGTGATAGGATGAGAAAAAGTATGTTCATCATCATACTGTTAGCATTAATGATGTTAACAGCCTGTGAAACAAATGTTCAGACAGTGGATTCTCCAGTAATCATGAATTCATTTCCGGAAATTATTGAGCCACATAACCCTGAGCAAGCGGAGCCATCATCCAAGAATTGATTTACGATGGCACAGCCATTCAAACGACTTATGACAACTCAAGAGATGCTTACGGCTCAAAACAGGGGAGACCGAACAACATCTGCAAAGGGATCGGTACGATTAAGAGTGAACAGGGACGTGTGTTTTATGTGTTAACAGGGTGTGAGAAGGAAGGGGACGCCTTTTCTATTCCCAAGTTATGAGAGTGATATCTATCCGTAAATATTTGAGATATGTAATTATTAAGGCTGTAAACCAAAAAGATCCTGCAAAGCCGAGGCTTTGCAGGATCTTTTTGCGCTAGGTGAACATTACGAGCCGATGGTTATCCATATAAAGTGTTGGACAGTTCAATCAGATTTCCATCAGGATCACGCACATATACCGAACAGATTGGTCCGAGTGCACCTGTCCGCTTTACCGGTCCTTCTTCGATCTTCGTGTTCTGTCGTGTTAAATGCACAATGACTTGCTCCAGCGGTGTGCTGACCAGAAAACAAAGATCTGCTGAACCGGGCGTGGGCGTATGAGCTTTGGGTTCGAATTCTTTTCCTCGCTCATGCAGATTAATTTTCTGCTGTCCAAACTGTAACGCTTTCCGGCCCTGGCCGAATTCGACTACCTGCATGCCTAATACGTTCGTATAAAATACAATCGTCGCTTCCAGATTTTCCACAGTTAACACGAGATGATCCAGACGTTCTATTTTCATGGATAGAGGCCTCCTTTGAAATGGAACATTAGCTCCTGTGAAACGAGGGTTGTTTATAGTAGTATTTCGTTTATTATACCTCAGAGCTCAGAGTGCGAAGTATTACGATAGATGGTAGAAGAAAGTGTCTCATGGCGATATAACGCTGGCTGCAACGCTGACCACCATCCCGAACAATGTCATTCCGGTGGAAGGCATGGCGCGCCTACTCGGCGTAGATCGCTTCATGTCAGACTCCTATATATTAGGAGCAACTCTGTCTTTTTTTATTGGGCCTCCTCTATAGTTATTAGCACACTCTCTGAATGTGCGAATGACATATACATAGGGCATACACACTGTGTGCCTTGGCCTAAGGAGAGTGACCGTTTTGAGGTATCTGAATAAGAGGATAGCTACGTCCAGTAAATTAAGGTCCAGACGTCCAACACCAAAAAGCAGAAAAAAATCCCCGGAAAAACGCAAGAAATGCCATATTATCTGTAAACCTTGCCGGAGAAAACGCCGCTCCCTCCGACCGCAGCGTCCAATAAGACAACTGAAGATCATCTGGGACAAAAAAGTCATTGCTTTGCCGAGGGGGATTGGCGTCAACCCGGCATTTGCAGAGCCCGGGCCCCGGCTTGCTCCGGTGAGAGAACATGAAACGAAGACTGTCGGACCGCCCGGAATGCAGGGGCTAGTGGGGGAGCAAGGCGCTAAAGGTCCCGCCGGTCCTCACGGCGAGCACGGCCTGCCGGGTCTTCCCGGAGCCCAGGGTCTCGTCGGCCCTCCTGGAGCGCAAGGGCCTGTCGGCCCTCCTGGTGAGCAAGGACCACCGGGTAGCGTTCCCGGAATTGAGATTATTCCTACGGTAAACCGTTACTTCTTTTTTCCGGACACCGATCTGGATTTATCGGACCCGGTTACGGTTCCTGCCGGGGAATTTATAAATGACGAAGGCGGTAGCGTAACCGAATTTGCCGGAATAGGGCTTACCAGTTTCAACAATCTTTATATAAACGGGATCGTCCAGCCGGGCAACTCATACGACGTAAGTCATGACATGTTGTTTTTTCCGTCACAAAGCGGTGTACTCTTTGCAGAAACACCGATCATTCTTGAGACGATTCAGTTAACAGCCAAAATAACTAATGGTTAAAATTGGTCGAACCTCCTCGTGACTTTGCCTTCACTACTCTCGAATCTACCACATATACTATGTCAGGTAGGAGGTGAGAAACATGCCACTCGTGACACCCTTTCAGAACAGTTTAAGATTTGCTGCAACAATTGGTGATGGAACGGGAACCGGAGCAACGTTTGCAATTGCCGCGACTACTTTTACAAATGACGCGGGTACAGCCGCAACGGCATTTCCGGGCACGTTCAATTATTACAATCTTTATATTAATGGCATTATGCAAACAGCGGATACATCCACCGTTACAACCACCACGATTACGATTCCCGGAGGAGATGCACTGAATGCAGGAATTCCAGTTGTCGTACAATTCGTAGTGTCTTAAAACTAGCCAGAACCATTCTACCTTTTACCTTGTGCGGCTTCTATCGTAGATAGAAGTCGTTCTTTTTGTATAAGACATCCATCGACTCAAGGTTCCACTTTATAGACGTAGTGTTTAAGCGGTGCTGAAAATACATGAATACGCAAAATAGTTGCCTAAGGAATATGGTCCACCTATCGGATCACCCGTAAAAAATGAATCCTCCGTTTGATTCCAATCGTCCTTCTTACTTGTTAAAATTTAGGTACATATACTACGGTCAGGTTGGCGGTGAAGACGGAATGCAACGAATCGAGATACATCCCGATGTATTAGAGGAAAAAGCCCGGTTGGTCCAGCAAAAGAAACTGAAACTGGAGCGGATGGTACGGGAACTAGAAAAATCAATTTATCTGTTGCAATCGGAATGGTCGGGTGTGACGGGGGAACGTTTCTTTTGGGATTTTATGCAGTTGAAAGAAGTTTTCCCTGCCACACTGGGTCTTTTGGATAAAATTCAGAATGAATTTATTTTTATAGCGAAGAATTTTAGAACAGCGGATGGTTCGGGTGAGGTTGCTCTATATATACCTGAAGAACTGAAACGAAATTTCGGTGTTGGACTGCTCGACAAGTCGATTGGAGAGACCGTAACTGGAATTGGACAGACAGCAGAGGCGCTCTTTTATGATCCATTCGGTACAGTGACCAGTGTGGCTTATGCTATGACCTTGGGTAGAGTGGTCGATGTTGGGCGAGGCATTAAGTTTGCTTGGGATGCAACCTGGGGAAACGGAACAGCCAGGTCTGATGTAGGCCAATTTGTGGATGAGCAGAAGAAACAGGTGGATGAGAACGGGCTTGGTTATTACAGTGGCTCCATGATGGGTCAGGTGTTGGCCTATGCTTTTGTTGGCAAGGCGCTTCGTTCGAAAGAGGATATGGGATCGGGAGGGGGATTAGGGGGAGGTAAGAGAGAATCGGATAAGGGTAAAGAAGGGGCTGGACAAAATGGTAAACCTGTTGTAGATAAAGAGAGGTGGCTCGGGAGTCTACAAAATACAGAAAACTTTAAAACAGGAACTAAAGAAAACGGATTAAGCCATATTTTTGGTGGTGAAATACTCAAAAATGGGAATGCCAATGGTTTTCATTATGAAGGGATCCCAAATAGTAACGGTAAAATTGTCGGGAAAGTTGATACACCTAATGAGTTTGGTGTCTATCAAGCCAATGTTGAAATTAATGGAGTACCAAAAGGACCCAAATCCACATTTTTTCCAAAGGAATGGACACCACAACAGGTAATTGATTCAGTAAATGAAGCTTTTAATAATAAAGTAAATATAAAAAACAATAAATATATAGGGAAAACAAGCACAGGAATGGAAATAGAGCTTATTTTAAGAAATGATAAGATAATCTCAGCATACCCAATATACTGAATTGGAGGGTAAATTAGTGACGATAAAATATAAATATAAATTAAAATATATGGATGAATTTAATATGGTTGTATTGGATTTTGACGAGGAAAAATCACTAGAGTTCGCTAGTATGATAAGTGATCCCTTAGGATCTGATATACCTTGGAGATTTAAAGATTTGAAAAAAGATATTGAGAATTATTTTGAATTATTAAGGGGGGGGATACCCGAATACAGACATGGAGGAAACGCATCCAGCGTTATATCACATAAAGACTATACAATAATTGAAGATCCATTTTATGATGAGGAAGAAGATGAAATTGAACCGATCTGTAAATTAGAGACAGTTGAATTTGTGAAAATTATATTACTATGGGCTTACGAAACTTACAAATTTAAAAGTAAAAAGGGAGTGATTGCTTTAAAGGAGGCAGAAATGGTTATGAAATGGGTTGAACAAAAGATTTTAGAAGTTGAGAGTATAGAAAATGAATCTATACAATAGATGATGTAAAGCTCATTCCTAATCATGGTCGGCAAGCAGTGAAGAGTTGTATCATCTTATTATTGGGAGATTTAATTCATGGGGATATCATCTTGTATACTATTTAAACATGGAAAGGGCATGCCGACTTATCTTTTATCGAGTGCTGCTCGGAACATATGTACAAAAGAGAAACTTTTCTTTGATAATGATGAAGAAACTTACAATAGCGAAGGTGCATTAAAATATACTCGACTATATATAAGCGACACGCCATTCAAGGAGAATTACTCAAGGACGCTTAGCTTTAGTGTATATGATGAACCTTATGAATTTCAAACCGTTACTTATGACTGGGATGATACGCAAAATGAATATTTTAAAGAAGTAGTATCTGATGATTTTGATGATAATGAGGATTTATTATTTCAATTCCTTTTTGCTTTTCTGAGCGAATTCCCCGATGCAAGAGTATGGATTGAGGAAGATTGGTTTTACAATTTGGAAGATATGAAAAAGATAAAGGCATCCTACAATAATAATTGGTGCTATATAGATCCAAAAAACATTTAAGTGAAACACAATAATTAAGATTCAGGCACTTCTACCAGACCCTAAGTAGAGGTGCTTTTTCTATAAAATCAAAACAACTAGATTTGATAGATAACGAGATTAAAACCTAAGAAAAGGAGAAAAAATATGTTTGGTAATTTTTATTTTGGAGGTTACTTTGAATATAAAAAATTAAAGAACTCATTAACTAAATTATTTCAAAATGTTGAAATAATAGAAGAGAATAATAAGCTAACTGTCCCTTGCGACGGGTTCACACTATCCATTAATGAGGGAGGGCCTGGTACTATGTTTGCAAGTGAAGATTATAATATTGAATTAAAATTTAGTTGTTACATTGATATTATATCTTCTTATAGTAATTGGGCAGACGAGCTAATGGTCTTCATTGGAAAATTAATTAATGGTATGGATGGAGACTGTCTTCTAGAGTTGAATGATAAACCAATATTATTGCGAAAAAACAGTGTAATAACTGTGGATGATAATAAGCTAAATGGATCAGTTGAATTCCCTTTTCGTGGATTAGGATTAAGTTATCAGGTTGGAGATATAATCTAGGTGATGCTCAGAAGTTTGCGTGGGCTACAAAGTCGGGTTTGGGGGAGATAAATAAATGGATTACGAATTATTTCTACGATCTAATTTAGATCTTAATTCTTTAGGGAAACTGTTACAAAGATATACCACTGAATTTGTTAACGGATCGGTTTCTTTTAATAGTAACGATGAAGAGATTGTAATTGGTTCTGATTTTTTCTCATTGACACTTGAGATAGAGGATATTTCTGACATCGCTTTTGTTAAAAAGCATTATAACTTAGATGTTAATGTATGTATTAGGGTTCAATTGTATGGGAGTACGTTTTATAAAGGTATTGAGAAATTATTTAAAGTCATAGGAAAGCTAATAAGACATGTCAATGGAAATCTATTATTCTTGGAAGATGGTTCAGCTCAGTTACTTAGAATGGAAAGTGGTCAGTTGATGGTTAATAATTCTTTAAATCAGTATCAAGTGAAGTACTTAACTTCAAGCCTACTTTGTTTACTTAACTGTTCTTATGTTGAAAGGGGGCTGGAACAATAAGGGAAATTATCTGGAAGTATACTAGTCTAAACATTCCACAAATTAAAGTAAAGGCGAAAAGGTTATGGAATATTCATTGAGGTTGAATGGAAAACAAGATGCGTTATGGTTGGAGAAATTAATTGAAAGTAAGAACTTTGAAGTGAATTATATAACCAGACAACACAATTCATTGTTCATCCATGAGTTTGATCGGAACATACCTTGAATTGCTCCAGACGCATTATGGAGAACTTCTTGAAAATATCGAGTATTCGGTTTTTACAAAACCTCACAACTGAATTACAGATAATGCATAAAGGCTCTACCAGACAACGTAGAGGTCCTTCTTACTTTCAAAATCCTAGGAGAACAAATTGCCATGATATTAAAGAAACGATTTGTAATGATTGGCTGCTGCATTGGATTTGTATTCTTGCTTGTTCTAACCTATAGCTTTTATAAAGAAAAAAGAATGTATGAAGAGTATCTAACGATGAATGTACGACAAGATATGGTTGATATGAAGAGTGCGATTATAAATAATGATATTTTATTTGACCGAATACTTAAGAATGAGAAAATAACAAACGAGATGGTTGAGGATGGAGAACAAGGCAGCCAGCTCTATTACAACTTTACAGATATGACGCAGATTATGGATAAGTATAACTTGATGAATCTAAATTTCAGTGAAGAAGCCAATTGGCTGGTACAACCCGCAGCATTATTTACAAATAGCTTAGGTCAAGATGATGTAATGCCACCTACACTTCACCGCATGCGAATGACGTTCGAGAGACTGGACATACCCAGTTATCCTGTAACAGTGATTTTTATAAATACTTTGAAGGCGATGTTAAGCAGCCACATATAAATCCTGAACATAAAGGAGTTATTCTATATGCCCCAAATGGTATTGATACTGTGAAAGCAAAAAATATAAGTTCAATTGGTGTTCAAATTGTAACATCTCCAGAGGAATTAATTAATACCCTAAAAGGAGACAAAAGATAATGTCACAATCCAATATAGTAATGTACATGGAAGAAGAACTTAGTATTGAGAAATTAAACAGTGTGCTGTCTGAGTTTGGTGCCAAAGATCAAATATCCTCTTGGGGAATAGAAAGATCCAACAGTTGGATATGGGTTAACTATTATATTCTTAAAGATAATGATGAGATAAGGAATATGTGGTTTGATATTTCTAAGGATAAGGTTAAAAATACTAATCTGAAAACTGCATTATTTATTCAACCTAGCAAGGATCGAAATGCTACGTTTTTGGCGTTATCTTTTTGTGAAGAGATTTACTCAATCCTTGATAAAAGCAAAGATGTGTTTATATATCATGGTGATAGTGGATTATTTGTTAATGATGAGATAGAGAATCTGAAATTTAAAAACACTCAACAATTTTATGACTCTAGACTAATTAATGATGAAATAATCGAAGGTATTATCCAATGTTTAAACGAAGAGTTTGTCGGTGGAATAGAGTGTATTGAAGAAGACGGTGGATGGGATGGAGAGGAGTTGCAATACTTAGATTTATTTAGGAACCTTTTTGAGATGAGAGACGATCTAAAAGTTCAATCTTTAAATAAGTCTCTTAAAGAAAAGATAAATCATGTAGATGAGTTGATTTTGAGATTATTGGTTATAGATGATGAAAAATTATTGATAACTGCTGGGGATGAGAATAGAGATTTACCTATTAACAGTTGGTGGTGGCATCTTGATAAAGTGGATTCAGGAATACTCAAAGTACATATCAAGGAGGGATTTGTTAGTTACCAAGGCCAAAATAATGATAAATAATCGATAAGTATGTTCTAAAATCAATAATTAATAGAAATAAATTGAAAATACTTGAACTACAAAGTGATTTTGAAAAGAGTTTTTTGTTCCAGTTGCAACAGAATCTTTTTTAAGGATTGCTGGAAACCCGCTGTTGAAGTATTAGATTTAAAATGGATAGATCTCTTTTCAACTGGTGTTTATGTAGAGGAGGAAGATGTGCCGATGATTATTGAGGAACTACTTCTGGTAAAGGAATGGGCTGTAAAGAATTTAAAAGATGAGCAAATAAATAAAATAGTCGAAAGAATAGACGGACTTCGAGAAAAGTTGCCACTTCCATTTCAAAGACAGGACGTAATTGTTTTTATAGGGTAGAGGATCTAAATTTTAGAAGTTACAAAATCAACTTCGAAGACGAACTATGAGAGCGGGAAAGCTAATCGAGAAGAATTGAAAGAGGGCTGTTTGAGATGAGTTCTGTCATTTTCCTAAAAAAGTTAGAAAAGTATTCACCTGAAAAAGCCATTGAGGATTTTAAGAAAGCAGCGCAAAAAGCGAATATGTTTTGCATTTTGATAAAAGATAAATACCGAGATGATCTTTTTATATCTGCTGAAGGGACACTTTCAGAAGTTGATGAATGTACTTTTAAAAGCATAGATAATAAAGACAACTTAAAGTACTTCACATTTAATGTTAATCAAGTAGAAGCAGACTCAATTGATAGTTTCACTTGGCTTACTCAAGACGAAAAGTACTTCTGGGCTTTAGATATCGAAAATATTAATCATGAGTACAAGTTTATCTTTAGATTCGTTGTAGAGTATTTCAAAGATAACGGCGAGGATTATTTATGGTTTGATGATGTCGAATGGTATTACACGGCTGAGGATATTCTAAAATTAAGTCAGATGCCATATGACTCTAAGTGGTGCAGTGAAAAGATTGTCTAGTTTTATACATTTAAAAATAACGGGGGATTAATAAGGATTAGGCATCGGCAAGGAGTATTAAAATAATGGGAACTTCCGCATTTATATTAACGGATCGAAAAAAATATACAACTGAAAAGTTACTATCAGATTCTATAGTTGCAGCTTTTAATGCAGATGTTATACTCAACTTTCACAATAGTAAAAATTATTCAACAGACGGCCATTTTCTCTCAACTACCATGAACATAAGCCATAAATTAGTGAAAGAAAATAACTACTCGTTTATCTTCTACGTGGATGCAACAGATAATTCGGGATTGGAATTTTACTATAATGATGATGTTGGACTAGAAGCAGACAGAGATTTTTTTCAGGTGGGCTGCATAGAAGAGATATACGGTGTTCAGGAACTTGTTTTTGAGTTTATATACCACTACCTCAAGTTAAATCCTGATGATTATTTTTGGGTAGCAGACTATGACTGGGTTTACAGTTGGGAGGATATGAAAAAATTAAAGGCTCTACAGTACGACCCGGATTGGTGTTATAAGAATCCGCGACCCTAAAGATTATTATTGTGCAATAAATTGTTAAAAAGCCTAATCCAACTTGGTTACTAAGTAGGAATAGGCTTATTTTCATAATCAGTTCTAGAATACTTGCATTATTAATCTGATTCAATGGTGTGTAGTTAGACTATATAGATGATGGTAACATATTGATTATAGCAGGTAACGAAATAAGACAGGCCTTCAATCAGTTGGTGGTGACATCTAGATAAAGTTAATACAGTAATACTTAGAGTACATATTAAGGAGATTGTAAGTTACCAAAGCCAAAATAATGATAAATAATTGATAAGTATGTTGTAAAATCCATTAGAAGATAGAAATAAATCTAATTAAAAGACATAGAGAGCAATTTAAGTTAGATGCTCAGAAATATCCCGTGATAATTCTCTATCATGGGTAACTACACTAAAAGGAGTCAGCTTAGCTAGAATCACTGCACTTTCATAAGAGTTAAAACAAATTTAGTTCAGACTGTCAAGTTGGATAAAGTAGTCTATTCGAGGGGAAAATTGATCATAAAAATGCGAATGAAGGAAAGATTAGCATCGAGTTCATAAGTTCGACGACGCTTTTAGATTAACCTTCAGGGACAGACTTATACATCGTATAACCGCGTTCTTCACTGGAATATACATACTCAGGATTTTCTACAGAACGATATAATTTTGTACCTATAGGCAACACAGAAGCCATACCAGATTGAAACTTTTTATTTTTATTATAGTTCATAGATATTTGTCCGTATGAAGTAGTATTTACAGATTTAAATTCTGTTTCATTAACGGTTTTGACCTTTTTATAGAGAATGGACTCGATTAAAAATATATCACTATTATTATCCTCTTTCATTAAGGTTTGGGCTACTTCTTGGGTAGCGCTAGTTTCTGCTGTACAGCCAACTATACTAAATATTGTGACAGTAGATAATAGAAAAAAGTAAATAACTTTAGTTACCATTTCACACCTCCTTATGTTATTATATCCATTATATACCTTTTTGGTCTATGAAAATATAGTAAATGGAGGTTTTGTAATTGAAAAAAGTAAAAAAATATCTGGTTTTGCCGGTTGTCCTTGTACTCTCAATATCATTTAGCTTAGAAGCATCTGCCTACAAATTTAATGACGATAATAACCGATTTTTCAAATGTTCTACTTGCGAAACAGCATACCCTTCATATTCATGGGGAGATAACATGGGAGGATCAAGCGTAATTAAATCGGCGTGGCAGTCAGCAGTTAGTGATTGGAAAAATAAACAAAGTAAAGTTGAGTTTGTATATTCTAGCAGTTCAGATAGTAAATTACACTCTTATCATAGTGCTGATAAAACTTTATATGGTGAAATGCAATGGACCTCCGATCTTTTAAAATTTGTAACTAAATTCAACGGCTACATCAATAACAATGCAAACAATATTACTACAACAAATGTAGCAAGGAGTACTGCTAATCACGAATTAGCTCATGCAATGGGACTTGATCATGTTAGCGGAACTTCAGTTATGAACTCTAATAGAGATAGAGCTACAATTTACTTGCCACAGACTGACGATGTGAATGGTATTAACGCGCGGTATCCTGTTTTTAAAAATAATGTGTTAGATGAGCTTATACTAAATAAAGAATCTGATTTTAACATAAATAACATATTTGTTTCTTCTGATATTCTTACTTTTAATAGTTTAGAGCAAATGGCCAATAACGCTGATGTAATAGTTATGGGACATTTTAATAACTCAAAAGGAACTATAAACATGTTAAGAGATCCAAATAATCCAAAAGAAGAAAGTACACTAGGATATCAAAAGGGACTTATCTATGATTTTGAAATAGATGAAATTATCTCAGGCAATGTTAGTGAAACAATAATTGACATTGGATTGAGATCCGATAGCGAATATCTCTTTACAGATAAAGAAGGAAATGAAAAAAGAATAAGTATAGATAATCCTCTCTTTAAGAGTCCAAACACAAGTGCAAGTTATATATTATTTTTAAGTAAAGATACAGATTTGGATATGTATTTCACGCCGTTTGAACCGTTCAAACTCATAGTAGACTCTCAAAATAAAGTGAATGTAGAGACAAATCTAAATGAATTTCAGTCATCTATCGAAAAATCTTATGAATTTGAGGATACCAAGGAAATTGTAAACGTTACATCAGAAGCCAATTATAATTGGATTGATAACATCTCTGGAACAGATTTGTCAGATGTGAAGAATATAATAAAAGGACAAAGAATGAAGTAAAACGATTCTTTCAAAGAAGGTTTAATCTTCAGGTGTATATGGAAAAAAACATATGTACATAAAAGGTCGCCTCACTGGCGACCTTTTATAATGTTATCAGAATTACAGTGTCATCTTCGAGCGGCTTAGCTGGTGTGAACAAACAGGAAAAAAAGACTATATCGTTTTACCGGGGTACTTGGTTTAACTTCTAATAGAAACGGATCTTCAAAACTAAACTATTATACGTATATTATCAAACCACAAGTAGAGGTGCTTTTCTATGAAATCAAAACAACTAATGAAATCTTCCACAGGTTGGTCGATAATATAGAAGAAGTAATTTTTAGCGCACCCTATACATAGAGAATTATCCACAACCATCCTACACCCACACGAGGTACATTCATGAAACAAGGCATATATGAACAGCTTATCAACACCATCACCAGGCAGGAGATTTCGGCGCTGGACCCGGATGTGTATAACATTGGGACTGAGAAGTTGGATGCAGAGGAGGCACGCAAGCTGCTGTCCACGTATTTGGCGGCGGTAACCCGGCGGGCGCTCAAGATTGTGCGGGAACAGACGGAAGATAAGACGGCAGTGTTGGCGCAGATCCAAACGTGTAATGAGATTATTGCCACCCTGAAAGACACACTGGGGGAAGAAGAGTACAACGAATTGCAACTGGATGAGCAGGGGGAAGTGTTGACCCATGTGTATTCCAAACTGAACAGCATTCGTGCGATCCGGGATACCAAAATCGTTCGTCCAGATACGTCCATCTCCCAAAGCTCTTTATTCACAGGTGCGAAGTCCGAACCAAGTATGTTACTGGAATTGCAAAAGGAGATCGTGACTGCCGATCGGATCGACTGGTTGGTGTCATTTATCAAGTTCAGCGGGCTTCGCCTGCTGCTGGAACAACTTCAACAATTCACGGCGAGCGGTGGCAAGCTGCGTATTATCACGACCACGTATATGGAAGCAACCGATCTTAAAGCCATCACTGAACTTAGCAAATTACCTAACACCGAAATCCAGATTTCGTATGATACCAAAGTGAGCCGGTTGCACGCCAAAACATACATTTTTCACCGCGATACCGGATTCACTTCAGCCTATGTCGGCTCTTCCAACCTATCCAACCCGGCGCTGACCAGTGGTATGGAGTGGAACCTCAAGGTGACAGAGAAAGATTCACTCGATGTGCTGCGCAAGATTGAAGCGACCTTCGAGAGTTACTGGAATGACCGTGAATTTACCCGGTATATGGCTGAGGATGAAGGCCATGAGGCACAGTTGAAAGCGGCTCTGAATCGCAAAAAAGATCAGTCCAACCACTTTCACCTCGACATCCAGCCTTACGATTACCAAAAAGAAGTGCTGGAACAGCTGAACGCCGAGCGTACGCTGTATGGACGAATCCGTAACCTGATCGTCGCCGCCACAGGCGTTGGCAAAACGGTCATTTCAGCCTTCGACTACAAGCGATTCCGTGCAAGCCATGCGGGAGCCAAGCTGCTTTTTGTCGCCCATCGGGAAGAAATCTTGAAGCAAAGCCAGGATACGTTCCGGTATATCTTGAAGGATATGAACTTTGGTGAGCTACATGTCGCGAATTACCGAGCAGAGGCGCTGGACCATCTGTTTATTAGTATTCAGAGTCTTAACTCCATGAAGCTGACGGAGATCACCAGCCCAGACTATTACGATTACATCATTGTGGATGAATTCCACCATGCCGCAGCGCCTTCGTACCAGAAGCTGTTATCCCACTATGAACCTAAGATTTTGCTAGGACTCACTGCCACGCCTGAACGGATGGATGGCAAAGACATTACCGCCTACTTCGATCATACGATTGCCGCCGAGATCCGTCTAACGGATGCGATTGACAGGAAGCTACTGAGTCCTTTTCAGTATTTTGGCGTCACCGATACTGTCGATCTATCTCAGGTGAAGTGGTCGCGTAAAGGCTATGACCTGAACGAACTGGAAAAGCTCTACACTCATAACAAAATCCGTGCCAACCAGATCATCCAAAGTCTGAACAAATACGTAACCGATCTGGACGATGTGAAGGGCCTTGGTTTCTGCGTAGGGGTGGATCATGCGCTGTATATGGCAAAAATATTTAACGAAGCCGGCATTCCATCCATGGCCCTGCATGGTGGGTCCAGCGAACAGGAACGTCATTCTGCGAAAGGACAGCTGGTGAACGGGGAACTGCGCATGATCTTTGTCGTGGATCTGTACAATGAGGGGGTGGATATCCCTGAGGTGAACACCATTCTGTTCCTGCGACCTACCGAGAGTCTGACCGTATTCCTGCAACAGTTGGGACGTGGACTACGGATGGCGGATGGCAAAGAGTGCCTGACCGTGCTCGACTTCATCGGGCAAGCGCATCAGGAGTACAGGTTCCAAGATAAATTCCGCGCCCTGATCGGCGCCACGAAACATTCCATCTCGTACTACGTTGAGAACGGCTTTTCGAATCTTCCTCGCGGCACGTTCATCCAGTTGGAGAAACAGGCGAAAGACTACATCATGCGTAACCTCAAGCAAATGAGTCGCAACCGCAGAGCGTTGATCGAGAAGCTGCAAATGTTCCAGCAAGATACCTGACTGCCGCTGACCTTGGCTCATTTTGGTGGAACATCACGGGATGACAATGTATCAATTGTATGGTGGACGAACGGGTAAAAGGTATCTCTGCGGTATGTTAGCCGGAGCAGGATTAACAGCGCATGCTCATTATGTTCTATTAAACATTCCACCGGGCCGCACCTGAGAAACTAGGGTTGAGCAGCATCAAAGAGGGTGTGCAGCGTGTGCTGTCTTGCGAAGCATTCCGAGCAGAGCTTGTGGATATTTTCAAGTATAATCTAGCTCATCTGCGATTTGTGGATAAAAGCAATTCGTTCCCGTACATTTGTCCACTGGATATCCACTGTCTGTACTCCATTGACCAAGTGCTCGCAGCCTTCGGCTACTGGAACGCTGAGCAATCACCCGCCTTCCGTGAAGGCGTGAAGTATTTTGCAGATGAACAGACCGATATCTTCTTCATTACGCTGAACAAGTCGGACAAAGATTTCTCTCCTTCTACTCTGTATGAGGATTATGCGATCAACGAGCGTCTATTCCACTGGCAGACTCAGAGCAGGGTGTCGGAGCATACGGCGACCGCGCAGCGGTATATCCATCACCGGGAGACAGGCAACCGGATTGCGCTCTTCGTGCGGGAATATAAGGAGGAGCATAGTTACACGTCTCCATTTGTTTTCTTGGGCGAAGCCGATTATGTGAGTCATGAGGGGAACAAACCGATGAGCTTTGTGTGGCGACTGCGAGAAGAAATGCCCGCGAAGATGGTGGCGGTGGCGAATAAATGTATTGTTTGAGGGGTTAATTACCAAAAGACACAACAGAGTCTCCTCAAATTCAGAGAGATTCTGTTGTGTCTTTCAAACGAGAGTTTAGATAAACTCAGTTTTTTTATTTTTTAAATTGAGGCCCTTCATATCCATTGTTATCTGCTCCAGAGGGCCCAGCATGTATCCCTTCTTCAATTGTCGCCGGAACTTTGTCTTTACTAGCAGCTGATTCTTGGCTTTCTGGTTTAGTTTTTGTCCAAACTTCATCGCCAAGAGCTGGGGATTGCCACCAATAAAAATCACGATACACTAAATCTGTTGTCAAGTATAACAACGTTGAATGATTACTTTTATCATTAATGGTCAGTTCATATTGAGAAACTCCAATACCATCAGAATCATTAAGCGCTGTGATCCATTGCTCAATTTTAGGAACGAGACTGTTCACCTCTGGGATTTCCGTTGTAAGCACGATCGAGGCCAGCTTTCCACCCAGTTGGTTATCCATAATTTCTGTCGATTCCACACTTACACCGTTTGCCTTCAGTTCACTATATATAGCGTTCTGGACTGATTCAGAATCGAGCTTACCTACAATTTTAAATGAGAAGTCTGGTATTTGGGTAATGTCATTAGAAACACCATTGTATATATTTTGACCATTTTTGCCCGTGATCGTGAGATCAATATTTTTGATTTGAGAGGTTCCATTAACACCACTTCTTACTTCATTCCGGATTTTTCGGATGGCTTTAATATCCTCTATGGTTGCTTCTCCAGAAGTAGAAGTTGATTTTGTTTCCAATTTTAAATTCCTCTCTTGGGAGGTGATTTTTGAAATAGCCACTCCTTCTTTAACAAGCTGATCTTGGATTAGTTGGGTAGGACTTTCAGCAGAAATAGAGTTCATGTAAAACGCTCCGCTCAGGACGATAACTGCTGCTGCGACAAGAAACCACTTTTTATTTCTCATTATAATTATCCTCCATATAAATAGTTAAATTTAAGGCCCATAGACTCGGAAATTTGCATTACTGGTCTTACTGACTGAATAAGGGCTTTTAGCGGTTGGAGCTGTGTCATTTACAGTCCAAACTCCACTTGAATTTTTATAAGATACACTTGTAAATCTAAACGGCCCCATCTGCGTATTTGTTGCATGACTTTCTGCGTTTGCCTGAACATTGTTATACGTACCTAGATTCCAACTCCCCTTATCATAACCAGCAATATATCCGTGCCATTTACTATCTGCTCCTTCATACTGCACGGTGTATTGGATTGAGGTGTCCAAAAGATGAGTTCCTACTTCTTCCATACCATGAACACCATTATAGGTGTGCTCAATGTAAGTTCTAAAGCCTGAGTATCCCGAATAATAGCGGATACCCGTTTGAATCCAATCCCTAGTTGAAGTAACATTTGATACCCATGCTGATTCACCGCTATCGCCTAGACTAGGAAGAGATGTTGGTGTTGTAATATACGCATACATACCTAAATAAGTACTTCCTGGCTTGGTAACACCCGCATACCAGCTATCTGCATTAGCAGAACTGGAACCAACAATTAGAATAAAAGCAAAAAAGAAAGAGAATAGAACTGTCATTTTTTTGGCCATATTCCGGTTGCATCCCTTCATTATTTAATTGTAAGGTTTTTTAGATAATGTGATATTTTGTTCGTACCCCCTTCCATTTGTGATTTTATTTGGATAAACCTTACAATTAAATAGACTCAATAAGTGCGGGAAAAGTTGCGCTTAATAATTTTTTTATATGATTTATTTTCCATATAAAAATGTTATCATTGTGGATGAATTCTAACAGGAGGCAGCAGCTTTGTTTATAGAGGCTGTTGTTACTCTACGAACCGAAAATCCTGCTTGAATTAACCACACCCCGGAATGAATGGATGCCAAAGACAATACTGCCTTCTTTGATCATATGATTGCCGCCGAGATTCATCTGACCTTATTCCTGTAACAGTTAGGTCGTGGACTTCGTATAGCGAGGGCAAAGAGTACCTAATCGGCTCGATTTCATCGGACAAGCCAGCAGGAATACAGATTTCAGGATAAATTCCGCGCCCTGATCGGTACGACTAAACATTCCATCTCGCATTACGTCGAGAACGGCTTCTCGAACCTGCCACGCGGCACGTTCATT
>NZ_LITU01000082.1:185543-186046 GCF_001280595.1 Paenibacillus xylanivorans | reverse complement strand
TCCGAGCAGAGCTTGTGGATATTTTCAAATATAATCTGGCTCATCTGCGATTTGTGGATAAAAGTAATTCGTTCCCGTACACTTGTCCACTGGATATCCACTGTATGTACTCCATCGACCAAGTGCTTGCCGCCTTTGGCTACTGGAACGCTGAGCAATCACCCGCCTTCCGTGAAGGCGTGAAGTATTTTGCAGATGAACAGACCGATATCTTCTTCATTACACTGAACAAATCGGACAAAGACTTTTCCCCCTCCACGCTGTACGAGGACTATGCGATCAATGAGCGTTTGTTCCACTGGCAGACTCAAAGCAGGTTATCGGAGCATACGGCTACCGCACAGAGGTACATTCATCATCGAGAGACAGGCAATCGGATCGCGCTATTCGTGCGGGAGTATAAGGAAGAGCATGGCTATACATCTCCATTTGTCTTCTTAGGCGAAGCGGATTATGTGAGTCACGAGGGGAATAAGCCGATGAGCTTTGTATGGCGGTTACGG
>NZ_LITU01000082.1:106336-185533 GCF_001280595.1 Paenibacillus xylanivorans | reverse complement strand
GGCGAATAAGTGTATTGTTTGAAAACTAGCGGTATTAGAATATGTATGGAGGCAAGGTCATGTGGGATAGAATTTTGGATGGACAATTTTTATCTAAATTAGGCGGAGTGGGCGGGATTGTTGCTATTCTTAGCTTTATGTGGACTTTTTTAAAGAAAAATCAGGTAATAACTTCGTTAACTTCATCCAAGATCGAAAGGTTAATTTCATCAAAAGAAAAGAGGACTTTGATAAAAATATCTAATTACATTGTATATGTGATATTAGGCTTCATTGTTTCTGTTTTCCTTACACTGTTGTACTTTAATCTTGGTATGAACGAATATGTTACACTCGTTATCTCAATCATTGGAACTTGTTTATATTTTATTATTGTATATATTAGCCTAACAAAAAATAGCATTTTTGATAAAAGGTTTTCAAGATTGAAGAATTTTAAATTTTCATTAATCATACTTATGGTACAAATATTATGTTTTTTTTCTGTGCTTCCAAGTTTTCTTGCCAATAGTATAGCAGAAGGTAGTTTAGAGCTTACTTTAGACAAACCAGAAGTATTATTAGTTAATTTAACTTTAACTCTATTTTCATTATTATTTACGAGTTCAATGTTTGTATTACTGATAATAATGACATTCTCTCAACTACGTGAAAAATTTAGTAAGTACGAGTATGAGTGTTTTTACGTTTTAGATCAAGAATATGAAGACATGAAATGGTTTATTTATCATCTTATTGATAAAGAGCATTTTTTACTTGGGAATAGTGAGTATATACATGACGCAACAATCTTTCGTACAGACGAACGTTCAAAGATACTTTCTGAGAAAATACATCTTTTAAAAATACTAAAAAACACAGAAGACTCAATAGAGTACTATATATAAAAGTGACACTGAAAAACTAATATAATTCAGGCGGTGCATCATGATTATCTACAGCAGTAACGCATTAGCTTTCCGTGAATCAGTTGATAACAACCAAATTACAGTTCAGATTGAAGAAGCATTTATTAAAGGGATGGGGAAAAGACCTAATCAAGGGGAAGTACGAGCTTGGAACAACTCTATGCAGTTTATGGAGAAAATTATCCGTAATTCGAAAGTAGCAGATGACTGCGGGATATTAATTGAGTACAACATTCCTTCTACAAGCAAACGAATAGATTTTATCATTGCAGGTCAGGATGAACAAAAGAATGATAACTTTGTGATCGTTGAGTTAAAACAATGGGATGCAGTAGAGGCTATGGATCGGGAGGATGTTGTAAGGGCCTTTATTGGAGGTAGAACAAGAGAGACACCGCATCCTTCATATCAAGCATGGTCATACAAACAGTATCTGAGTGATATGAATGAGGCCGTATATTCCAAAGATATTAACGGATACTCATGTGCATATCTACATAACTACAGGACAGTACAGCCGGACCCCCTTCAATATAATCAATATCAGGATATCATCCGTGAAGCTCCTTTGTTTCTAGCTGATGATGCTTCTAAACTTCAAGATTTTCTAAAAAGGCATGTAGGTGAAGGGAATGGAGTTAATTTACTTTATTTAATTGAGAATGGTAAGATTCGTCCTTCTAAGAAACTAATTGATCATATCGATGGATTATTTCAAGGGAACTCTGATTTTGTTTTACTTGATGAGCAGAAGGTTGCATACGAGGCCATTATGAGCCTTGCCAAGCAAACAGATGTAAAACGCACAATCATTGTACAAGGTGGGCCTGGAACAGGTAAATCAGTGATATCTATGAATGCACTTGGCGGATTACTTAAAAACAAGTTAAATGTTAAATTCATTGCCCCGAATGCTTCATTTCGGACAGTTATGGTAGAGACCTTGACTCAGCGACAAGCTAGAAACAAGACTAGGACAAAGATGTTATTTACAGGATCAAGTCAGTTTTACAAAGAGCCAGCTGATATGTATGACGTACTAGTTGTGGATGAGGCGCATCGATTAAAAGGCAAAGGAGCATATCAATATCTTGGAGAGAATCAGATCGAAGATATCATAAAGGCATCTAAAGTGAATGTGTTTTTCATAGATGATTTTCAACGTATTCGTCCTGAAGATATAAATTCTATTGACGAGATTAGACGTTTAGCTGCCCTGTATGATTCGGAAGTGCATGAATACTCACTAGCAGCACAGTTCCGTTGTTCTGGAGCAGAAGGATTTTTGAATTGGGTTGATGATGCTTTACAGATTCGTCCCACCGCTAATTTCGATGGTTGGGATCAAGATTCTTTTGAATTTAAATTAGTAGACACGCCTAACGAAGTATACGATCTAATCAAAAGTAAAAACGATCAGGGGTATAAGGCGAGGATGTTGGCAGGTTTTGCTTGGAATTGGACAGCTGATAAAGAAGGTAATCGCAATGGGGAAATTCCGGATGTAACTATTGAAGAACATCGTTTTGCTATGCCTTGGAATGCTCGTTCAATATCAAGTACTTGGGCTATCCATGAGAGTGGTATAGACCAGATTGGATGTGTTCATACATCTCAAGGTCTTGAGTTTGATTATGTAGGCGTAATTATAGGGAATGATCTAAAATATGATTCGGATAAAATGGAACTTTATTCAGATTATGATGAGTACAAAGATAGAATGGGAAAACGAGGGCTTAAATTTAAGAATGAGGAACTAACAAAACTTATCAAAAATATTTATAAAATCTTGATGTCTCGGGGGATGAAAGGTTGTTATGTTTACTGTCGAGATCAAGAATTGATGAATTATTTATGTAGCAGAGCAAATTCAAAATAATGAGCTGTGCTATGCAAAGTATAGAGAAACCCTATCAATCCATAAATGGACGGATAGGGTTTGCTGTTTCACATCAATATCCCTTTAATAACATTTTTGGATACACGAATATTATCAGGAGAAGCATCTCTTAGCAGTTGTACAATTTCTTTGATTTGTTTCTCATCTTCAGTTACCTCAAACTCTTCTTCTATATAAGCAAATAATTGAACCAAATTAACATCCAGTGACTCAGCGATCTTTGCCAAGTTCACCAAAGAAACATTCTTTTCTCCACGTTCAATCTGTCCTATGTATGAAAAATGAAATCCACCTTTTTCTCCGAGGGACTCCTGTGAATACCCTCTTTCTTTGCGTAGTGCGCGAATTCTGGCTCCGACCAGCTTCAAAACTTCTTTGTCCTCGTTCATGGTATTCACCTCTCTATGTTCAAAAGTGTAGACAAGTTTCCTCAAGGTAAACACCAAACGAAGAATACAAATAATTTAATTGATTACTATAGGTATCATTTTATTGTATAATACTGGTATTAACTCTTTGGAGGGATGGCAATGGCAAAAAATTGGTCCATAACCGATGCACATTGTAATCACCAAGTAGATTTTACCCCACGTTTGCAAGACCATGATATCTCCACACAACCTAGATCCAAACATATTCCTGCTTACCAAATGCTACGTACCACAATAATGGCCTATCACCAACATGCTAAGTATCATCTCAAACTTGCTGTAATCATGCGTAATCACAATCAGTTCAAAGCCTGCCTGATTCTATGTGATTGGGCTCTAGCCTCCATGATCAAGGCGTTATATATCCATAAGTATCATTCAGTTCATCCACCCAAGGAACTCACCATGAACGAAATCTTGCCTCTAGTGCATACGGACACTGAACCCGGATTGGATATCGCTTTGTTCATCGGCACGATACAACATATGTCTTCCCTAGCAGATTATCCGTATGACCAACCAATACAACTAAACAACATCGAAAAGCTTCTTCAACGAACAGAAGAGATATTGGACGAGTTAGCCACTCGATTGAAGGATGATTCATCAGGGTAAGATGTTTTTTAATTGATCATTTGGGTTAAATGTTTGATTTATCTGTGTTACGCTTACAAGATGACATCATCCAAATAAAGGATATATGATGCAGAGGTTACAAAGGATGCCCTTTGCTTTGCATCTGGAAAGTAGGTGTACATTTTGAAAAGAGTAATTGCTATCGCGTTTTTCATATTATCTATATTGGAATTGGTTACTCTAATCCTAATTGGTAAAAGCATGATGAATGGGTACATGGAACCGAGTACGTTTAGCGGGATAATTTCATTCCCACTATGCGCTACGTACCTCTCGATATGGATGTTCTTTTCACGGCAAGAATTTACCGGAGGACGAGTCGCGGGACAGATCAGTTTGACAGCGGCATTGTTGACGTTGTGCCCGTTGGTGTGTTTGTTGATTATTTTCTATTAAATCAACCCATCCCTCCCCATAGCAAATGGTATAATGGCAAAAAGGGAGATTCTGGCGCGGGGCTTGAAGGCTCTCACAGCAGAAAGGATGTTATACCACATGCCTACATACAACAAATTGGTGCGGGACAAGATCCCGCATATTATTACATCCAGCGGTAAGGAATGCCGCACACGCATTCTGGACCCGGAGGAGTATAAGCAAGAATTAAGAACGAAGTTGCAAGAAGAGTCGGAGGAGTACGTGGGTGCAGCAAGCGATCAGGAAGCGCTGGAAGAACTGGCCGACATGCTTGAGGTCATCCGAGCGTTGGCGGAAGTGCATGGGGCGAATGCGGCCCAACTCGATAAGCTGCGGGCAGACAAAGCCGAGGCACGCGGTGGATTCCAGGAACGGGTGTATCTGATCGATGTCGACGAAGCTTAACGTTAAACTCATTACAGATAACTTGGCAGACGAACTGATTGCCCGGATGCAGCATGCATCCGGGATTTATATTATGACGTCCTTTATTATGCAGTCCGGGGTGAGACTGCTGGCCCCGCACTTAAAGCGGGCGGCGGAGCGTGGGGCAGAAGTACGGATGCTCGCGGGAGACTATCTGTATATCACGCAGCCGGAGGGCTTGCGGGCACTGTGTGAGGTTGATCTACGAATTGAGACACGGCTGTGGCGAAGTATGGGGACTTCTTTTCACCCGAAAGCGTATCTGTTCGATCATGACAACGGCGAAGGATTGTTGATCGTCGGTTCATCGAACTTTTCGTTCACTGCGCTGAAGACGGGGTATGAATGGAATCTCGCGATGAATGCGGAGGCGGAGCCGTATACGTTTCAGATGGCTTTGGACAAGTTCATGCAGAGCTTCTACCACGAGACAACATTGCCGGTGAACCCGGATTCGATTGCGTTGTATGAGGAAGAGTACCGCAAGTATCACCAGAAGAACCCGGAGATGATCCAGCGGATCATGGAGATGGAAGAAGTGGAGTTCGGTACGGGGCTTCCGGGGGAAAAAGAGGGAGAAACCGCCGCCGAGCTGTCGCTTGTCCCGATTCAACCGCGCTTTGCGCAGTTGGATGCCCTCGAAGCACTTCATGGCACGATAGAGGAGCAGTACGACAAGGCGATGGTCATCATGGCGACCGGGCTTGGCAAAACGTATCTGGCGGGTTTCTTCGCCCAGCGGTTCCAGCGGGTGTTGTTTGTGGCGCATCGGGAAGAGATTCTGTTCCAGGCGAAGAAGTCTTTTCAACGGATCATGCCGGAGCGCAGTCATGGAATCTATAACGGGCAGTATAAGGATGGGGAGGCGAATTGTGTGTACGCTTCGATCTTTACGCTGAGTATGCAGAAGCACCGGGATGGTTTTGCGATGGATGCATTTGATCTGATCGTGGTGGATGAGTTCCATCATGCGGCGGCGAAGACGTACATGTTGGTGATTGAGCATTTTCAGCCTAAGTTCCTTCTGGGCATCACGGCTACCCCGGATCGGCTGGATGGCAAGGATGTGTATGCGCTCTGTGATGGGAATGTGGCGTACCAGATGCATTTTATTGAAGCGATCCGGCGAGGTTGGCTGGCGCCATTTCAATATTACGGGGTATTCGACAATACGGATTATTCGCTGGATTGGCACGAAGTATGATGAAGAACAGCTCATGGCTGTTCAGTTGCAAGAGGAGCATGTAGAGACGATCTATGCAGCCTGGGTCCGACACAAGCAGACGAGAACGATTGGCTTTTGCTCGTCGATCCGGCAGGCAGACTTTTTAGCTGCATATTTCCGAAGTCAGGGCGTGAAGGTACTCAGTCTGCATTCGCGCACATCGGAGATATCGCGGGAGGAAGCCATTCGGCAGCTTGATGCGGGTGATCTGGAGGTTGTGCTGACGGTGGATCTGTTCAACGAAGGGACGGATATTCCACGTGTGGATACGCTATTGTTCGTGCGTCCAACCGAGTCGCTCACGGTGTTTACACAGCAGGTGGGGCGTGGTCTGCGGCTGGCGGAAGGCAAATCGCATTGTGTCATCATCGACCTGATCGGAAACTACCGGAATGCGGATGTGAAGCTGAGTCTGCTGGATGTGCGCGGGGAGCTGGAGGGAACCGCGAAAGACCGGGATTCGGCTGTGCCGGAAGTTCCGGACAACTGCGGGATTCATCTGGAGACGCAGGTGGTGAACCTGCTTCAGGAGCTAAGCCGCAAACGGCTGCCGCGCCGTGAGAAGTTGCATCAGGATTTTCTGGATGTGAAACGAGAGCTGGGGCGTATTCCGACGTATCTGGAGCTGCATCTGATGGGGCGTTCGAAGAGTATCGGGTACCGGAACGAATTTGGCTCCTATGTTGGTTTTCTCTATTGGGTGGAGCTGCTGTCCCCGGCTGAGGGAGAGGTGTACGTCCGGCATGAGGCGTGGCTGCGTGATGTGGAGAAGACAATCATGAACAAAAGCTACAAAATGATCGTGCTGCTGTACATGCTGGAGCGAGGCGAAGCTCACTGGATGGACCCGATCACGCCGGGGGAGATGGCTGAATTTTTTCATACGTATCTGACAGAGAAGGAATACCGGAAACGGAAGGACTTTTCGGACAAGGACAAGCTAGCGCTCTGGGAATGGAGTGAGAAGACGGCAATACGGATTGAGAAACTGATTATCGACATGCCGATGTCTATGTGGAGCGGCGCGAAGGGCAGCATGACGCGATTCGAGGATGGGGTGTTCTCACTGGATGTGCAGGTGCAGGATCCGGAAGAACGGGCGAAACTTTATCGCTGGACGAAGGAAATTTGTCTGTATCGGTTGCACGTATATTTCGAGCGAAGAAGCAATGAATAGATAGGCTACGGAATGGCAAGGCGTTGTGTTGCTATCTGAAATTTAAGGGTACTTTGAAATTTCCTTAATATAAAAACAAACGGCGTATCGTTAAAAAATGGTACGCCGTTTGTTTTGTTGCAGTCAATTTCTTGTTTTCCACAATCTGTAGACGAATAAGGCTGCAAGTAAAATTGTAGGAATGATTACAGGTTGGATTAGGTTTCCAACTAACATCGATGTTGTAAGGGAAATCACGAAACTAACTAATGCAATTCCAGCGAACAATCCTGCATTCAAAATGATAAAATGTTTTATTGGTGTCTTTTGATATCGATACACCACAAAAATGATTGTAATCACAAATAAAATGAGGAACGTCGTTTCTATGATCGTTGTCCATGTTCCGATCTGGCTGATCGAGTTAACATCTTCTTCTCTTAAGTTGTTTTTGGATATCCACTGTTGTGATTGCTTTAATCGATAATTTTCCAGAAATACATAGCAACAATAAAATAAAAGCATTATAACAGAGTAAATAAGTAAAAAGAGTTTTGAAAGCTTTTCACTTTTTATCCGCATCCAAGAATCACCTCTTTACTTATTAAAACTGACATTACTAAATTAAGGCTTCAATACAGAAGGGATAGCATTAAAAGTATCAGTATGAGAGTGAGGCTTTCAGACGAAAAAATGATCTTTGTAATAAGAAACGTACATCTCACACATTTTGTTTTGCAATGAAGATACTTTTTATTCTTTGTAATCTCAGTGGTGTATCCACTTACTCGAAGTTATATTTCCTCCACATTAACAAAAATCATAATCGCTTGATACAAAAACCTCAAAAAATCCGCATCGCCAAACTGATCGAAATAACCCGCATAACGACGATCCGTCGTATAGGCTTCCGCGATACATCTCAGAATCTCAGCATCACAGACCATGAACTGCTCCAGGCAACTCTTCCATTCACGCACTAACGCTTGCACCTCACCAGAAGCAGGGGACAGATCCTGATGTTTCGCCAATTCCCGAAATACCTGCTCCATGTTGACCGAGAACTGCTGGTAAGCTTGTTCTTGCTCTTCCGCAGACAGTTGGTTCACATTAGCTTCGAATTCCTGATATTTCTCGGTATCTCCGTAGACGAACTTCGCCTCGGATTCATATTGTTCTTGGATGGATAGAATGGGAGAATCACCAAACAGATTAAGATGAACAATATCCGTCCCATCCACATACTCGTCCAACTGGTCGATGATGGTTTCGAGTTTTTGTTTTCGTTGAACGAGTGTACTGCGATGCTCTCTTAGAATATTTTTCTGTTCTTCTTTTGAAAGTTGCATCATGGTTGCAATGTCTTTCAATGAGAAATTCATTTCTTTGAACAGGAGAATCATTTGCAGATTCCCCAGTGCCTCTTGATTGTAATACCGATAGCCATTGTCCTCGACTTTGCTCGGTTTCAATAGATCCGTTTTATCGTAATAATGTAGTGCGCGTTTGGTGACGCCGGTAATCTGAATGATATCTTTAACGGTGAAATAGAGTGTCTTCATTCCAAAAGTCCTTTGTTTCAGCAAGGATGACACTTGCCGGAGTGATGGTTGCTTCGGTAATCGGTGTACCTGTCTTGTTCAGATAATATTGGATTAAGTGATAACCGCAGGCATAGCCAGCCGCATAGGGCATACCTACGGGCGTAAAGTTTTGCAGTTTGGCAAGTTCATCGCCGTATAGATAGGGATTAATCTGATCAAAACCTGTGACATGCAGCTGGTCTTTCATTCTTGGTTTGATTACGGTATTCAAAGTCTCCATATCCGTTTTGGCTACCCAAGGTCCTAACAACTCTTCTCCATACAGGGATGTTGCAAAGCTCTCGGCTAGCCCCTCGCTAACAACCATTTCCCCGAGCGTAATCTGTGGATTCCACTGGATATATTGATACCTCACGTTATGATTGCATTCGTGGGCTAACACGGATTGCATACGAGGTAGAGTATACCTATTGGGGATCAGATTCGCAATAATATAACCCGGAATTCCACCATCTCCGCTGATACCTTCGTTCATCATGAGTGAAGGGCTATTCTTGTCGCCTAATAAAATCGTATATAGATATTCGGAGACCGATAGCTCAATGCCATTATCAGTAAAAGTGGATAGACTCGTACTAATGGCTTCATGACACTTTTGCCAAAATGCTTCTGACGAAATCGCTGCTAACGATTCGTTAATCTCAGGAGTTATATCTGCAGGAGCGATATTCATAAAGTTATTCATCATGATCACGTCGAAGCCGTGAGGCTCATGAGATCGAAACGGGATCTGTTGTATGTTCCATTTGTTCATGAAAGGACTCATCATGTGCTCGAGGTATAACTCCAATTTCTCATCAGGCTCAGCCTGAATGATCTCCTCATAGATTTTATCTGAGCGTAACGCAGTAATCTTCATCATTAATCTCTCCTTTAGGTGAACTTGAGCCCATTATCAAGTATGACTTTACGTAACAGTCAAGGAGAGATCGCTAAATAGTTTATTTACTAATTGTTACAATTTTGGTTCAATTCCTTTGAACTTTGAGACAGAACTGAAACCCCCACCAAAGATCCTTATTATATAATGCTTTTAAATTGGAAAAACACCCCACAAGGGGGTGTCCCGCTTTTACCATATTAAAAGTTGGTCGAGTATGACAATCCAAATGTTGAAATGTTATAACTCTTTCCGTGTACGGTGCCTGATCCATTACGAATAGCTGTTCTACGGGCAATTGGATCTGAACCGCTAACTCCTTTCAAGACAGAATACAATCGTTCTTTGTCGGGATAACGACCAGTCTCTCCCATATCTCTCCATGCTTTTTCGAGAGATTTAATTTCGGAAATGATTGAGCTTTCTCCGGAAAGGCTCCAGGACTGCACGGAATGATCGAATAAGAAGGCAAGCCCCTGAGTGCTAATAATACCGAATTTGCCAGCGAAGGTGACGGCGCGATCAAAATAACTTTCGGCGTATTTACGTTGAAGTGCCTGGTTCGCAGACTTTGCCCCCATGGACTCAAACAGTGTCTTCCATTCAGATACCACATTACCACCGCTTGTTGAGATACTGGCGCCCCAATCAATTTGTTGTGATTTCGTTTTGTTGTTGACCACATCTTTCAGGGTCGCGGCTTTGGAAGTACCGAATACGGCTTTGAACTCGGTTTCGTTGTTCTGAATGTACTCTTTTAGTAAAGGTTGCAGGGTCCCTTGACCAAAGTTGTACTGGATAATGCCGAACGAAAGTCCTTGTCCATCAAAATTACCTGAAACGGTGGAATAACCATCGTTTCCTTCAAAAAATCCGGTATTTCTCAACAATTTGTCTTTCAAGCTGTCTGTAAGTGCCATATAACTTCATCTCCTTATGTTTGGGAATACTCATAAGGCGAACGAAGTCGACTATAAAACAACCTGAAATGAGGAAAACGGTAATGAAAAAATATTTGATCCCTTTCTTGCTCCTGTTGCTTGTCGGTTCAGGGAGTACGGTTTGGTTGTACTTAATCAACTCATCCGCGAGTGAGGCAACTGAAACAGTTTCCACGGAGACGGAACTCCCGCATGCCGAATTATCCACTTTACCTGATATCGTTGAAATCAAAAGTGAGGGGAAATCCATAAAATTATCCCTTAACGACATTCCTAAGTATAAGAATTATTTATTGAATGAAGGGGATATTCAAACGGAGATTGCGCGTACTCAGTTTACTTCGCTGGATGTCCCTTCTTCTAAGATGTTTGCGATGCTGAAATATGGTTGTGGGACCAAGGATTGTTCCACCATTTTAGTCAAAACAAATGGGAATAAGAGCGAAAGTCTAACCATGCCTGTCGGCATATTTCAGGATTATAAAGTTTCTTCAGATCATAAAAAGGTGTTAATTCGTTACGCTTATGATGAAGGTAGCCTAGTCAAGAGACAAATTCTTGTTGCCGTGGATCTCGAAAAATTAAAAATCATTCCGTATACATCAGCTGCTCTTGAAGAGCCATTTATGTTGAAGCCGACTTGGCCCATCATCTCATATGATTGGATAGATAATAACCAATTCACCATTGAAACGGCTGCGTTGGAAACAAGCAAGTATTCAGCATTGAAAAACTGGTTTTCTTCCGAAAATCGCAAAACCAGGAAGGTCACGATTGGGCTTGACGTGAACAAACGCCTTGATGAATATCCAAAAGTGATGTAAAACGCAGTTTGGCTGTAACAGAGAATGACAGACTAACAGTCGAATGCCTTTATTTCTTTCTTGAAATTTTTACATATATATATGTAAAAATAACTTAAAAAAGCTGGGAGATCACTCTCCCAGCTTTCTATTTAATTACCAAAATAATTTTTCGAACCGTTAAGAACTCCTGTGGCAAAATCAAGCGATGCTTCATACATCGGATAATCTAGGTTGGTTAATGCCGTCTCGTTGGTAATGTACTCCACTTCCTGCGTTGGTTAAATATGTGTTTAATCACCTCTATTTGGATTGGCGCCAATCTACTTCATAAAGCGTGATGAACTTATCTAAAAACAACCTAATAAGGATTATATGATGAAAAAAATACTTATCTTTTTGTTCTCTCAGTCGTTAATTTCTCTCTCTGCCTGCTCTTCAACCAAAAAGGTTGAATTGACCTTATCCTCACCAGTAGAAGGTGCCAAACTTGAAACAACTCAATTGCATATAGCTGGGATTATTTCTGATCAGGATATTTCCTATTGCTTTTATCAGATTGAAGATGGGCATTCTTTTGTTGGTAGCGGTAAGATTGCTATAGATGTAGGTAAATTTGATGAGACGGTTGAATTTAGTGCTCCTTCGATGGCAATGGAACGGTAAACTTTTATCTGGATGAAGATCATAATGGAACATTCGATGAGGAAACGGACACAGAGAAGGTTCTTCATTCGGTTTCGGTTACTTTTGATGAATCCATCGTACAAAGATAAGAATTTTCCACCCTAAAAGTGATAATGAGACATCAGCCTAATTGTGCTGGTGTTTTATTTTTTTATATCTATAGGTCATGAGGATAATCATCCTAAAGGATGATCTTTTAATTATTTTGTACGATATGGAAAAAAATATAGTATAATAAAACGAACAAATGTTCTTATTTGTGGTTGTTTTTTCTCTGGGTAAAAACGCCTTCTTAAATATAAAAAGTTAAAGGAGGGGGAGTCATATGAGTTCCTTAGAGAAGATTTGTCATTACCCAACACATTCGGTGACTGCACAGTTTGAGGAGTATAAGCATCAGAATCCCGCGTTATTCCATAATCGGGTTGTTCTAAATTTTTTCGAACAGGAGAAGCACCAGAAGTTATTGTTGGAGTCCATGAGAGGGGAGGCTGGTAAGGAAGAAGAGTTAAATGAGGCGTTCCGCAAATATTTCTTTCAATTTCGGTTTATCACTTATGTCACATCATCGCTCAAGTTCATGAGTATCGATCAGATGCGGCGTAATCAGCGTTATGCTACCCGAAATGTACTGATCTATGACAGGCCATCCTCGGACGAGTCCAGTGTGTGTATCGGTGAGACGATGAGTGCCTATCAAACTTCAGTGGATATTTTACAATCGGATGAACGGTCTATGCATTTCAAGGAGGGTTTTGCTGATGAGCATGTGGAATCAGCATTTGAGAGTTTAACGGATAAGCAGAAACATGTCACCACGCTATATTATGGACAGGGCTACCACGATCATGAAATTGCGAGCAGGCTTCAGGTCAGCCAGCAGGCCATAGCGAAGACAAGAAATACAGCTCTGAAAAAAATGAAAACCGTACTGGAGAGAGAGGAGTAAGCAATGGATAATAGCGCATTTGCGACTTTTATAGGGGGAATCAGTCAGGTCGGTTTTCCCATCATGATTACATTATATTTATTTACCCGATTCGAGAAGAAGCTGGATCAGCTCTCAGTGAATATTAGTACCCTTATAGAGGTAATTAAAGCGGTGATTAAAGATGAATCAAAACAACGTTGAATTCTATGATGCAGTGCAGAGGGCACAGAGTGGGGATCGGGAGAGCATGCTTCAAATTATTAGTGCATTTCAACCTATCATTCAACGGATGAGATATCAGGTCAGACCCCAAGAGCGTGACGATCTGTCACAGACCATTGTTGAAGGATTGATCATTAAGATCATGAATTATAAATTGGAGCATGTACCTACTTACTCAGAGTTCTGCAAACAACTGTTTGATGCCGAATGAAAAACGAACGTGTATATTTAAAAAACGGAAACCGGAACCCTGTTCATATTTCATGGTGTCATTAAGTCATCGTGAAATAAAGACAGGGTATTTTTGTTTTTAAAACAAGAATCGATAGTGGCTTCATCAAACGATACTGAACCAGCAGAATGAGGTAAAGGCATATGTTTGTTAACATTAATTTAACTATTTTTTTAATTATTGTTATTATTATGTAATTCATCATCTTATTTGCTCTGATATAATTTCTGCTAGGTACGATGAAAGGGGAATATGGAGTTGAAAAAAGAAATTGGTACATTGATGTTGTTGAGTGTGGTTTTACTTTTGGGATGCGGCTCTGATAAGCCGGCCACGTTAACGCAAGGGTCAGGCGAGTCTCCCAGTAAACAGGTAACAACGCAGCCGGAACCAGGGACTGATGCCAAATTGATAGAGACTTCAGAGAATGAAAAAGTAAAACTTTATGCAATTAAAGAAGTGGGAAATGTAACCGAAGGTATAAAGTTGGATATTAATGGTAACAAAAAAGATTTTGATTGGGAAGTCCCTGATACAGGAACTAAACCCCAGGTATTCTATACTGATCTTACGGGTGATAGTAAGGAAGAAGCCGTAATTATAATCCAGACCGGCCGGGGTACAGGCTTAGATAATTATGATATTCATGTAATTAATGCCGAGAATTTATCGGAGATTAAAATACAAAGTTATGATGACATTGTTGCCGAACAGATTGAAACGCATGTTGCTAAAAATGGTGATGGTTCGTTAGCGATTACAGTTAAAACCCAAGGAAAAGAATATAAATTTGACTATGGTTCTGATCCAGCGCCAGATTACAGTCAAGATGAGCTTGCTTTCGGTGGTGTAGTTATTTATGCATTGGAGAATCAAAAAATAATATTAAATATTCCGGGATCTGTTGGAGTATCCCCCACATATGTGTGTGATTTCAATGTCACATATAAATTTGATAGTGTTAAGAAGGAATTCATTGTTGATCAAATTGAAGTTGAACCTATTGAAAAATAGAAAAAAGCTTGTCCCAATTTTGGGGCAAGCTTTTTGGGCAATCGAATTAATTAAATATATAGTCAAAAAACATATGCGCACCAATAGAGATTTTAGAGCTGATTTCTACCGTGCTTCCGCCCGGAAATTTATAATATAGTTTTCCATTTTGAGTATAACTCAGTTCTGCAAACCTTGTGTTAGTATTATAGAAACACTTCGCGGCGATTGGATTGGTAAAACTGCTTAAGTTTGAGGCTAGGTTAACAATGTTTTTCCAAACGGCGCTACTTGTGTCAGGTTTAAGACAGTGAGCCAAATTAGGATCATTATCATTAAAGCAACTGAAAGCGTATGGATAAAGCACTACATCTTCAATCGAGTTGAGATTTTTAAACTCATTATATGTTTTATTGTTTTTACGGTTCTGTATGACATAAGCAACACCTACACGAGATTCGGAATCCCCCCGGGTTTCTCCGTATAGAGTCCTTGCTAACAAATCGACGCTGTCACGTCCAGAAAGCTGAGATTTCGAAGTTAGTGGATCACCAATTGCCATAAATATTACCCCCATTAGAATGTTATTCGCCTTTGTGGCGTTCTTTATATAAAGAGAAATGAGAATCTGATTTTACAACCACTCTCGAATTTCATTTCTTCTTAAATCATCTCTATCCAACTAGCTTCAAAAAACGCTTACAAACTTTCAATTCTGCCCTACCTTTTCCGAAACGAAGCTGAGATAATGGGAGATAAACGGGCATGAATCGTTCCCCGTAATTGTTCATCATCCACAATAGAAAAATAAATGCTTCATACCCATAGGAGGATTATTAATGAACACTCAACCACTGGAACTGATCCAATCCACTTCAGGCCAGACGTTGCTTGCCCAAATGTATGGTCAGCAGCAACTGGAAGATCAAACGGCACGTTACACGAAGCTCAATGAATCATTCGAACAGTATTTTGGCGTACAAGAGGGTAGCAAGCTATTCAGTGCCGCTGGACGCAGTGAGATTGGGGGCAACCATACGGATCATAACCATGGCAAGGTGCTGGCGGGCAGTATTACGCTGGATACGATTGCGGTGGCTGCGTCAACGACGGATTCGGTGATTACCTTTTATTCAGAAGGCTATGAGCAGAAATATGTAATCGATCTCACAGATCTGGCACCGAAGGCAGAAGACGATGGGACTACGGCCTTGATCCGTGGTATGGCTGCGGGAGTTGGTAAGTTTGGATACAAAGTAGGCGGATTCCAGGCGTACATCTCCAGTAATGTGTTCTCGGCATCGGGGCTGAGCTCGTCGGCATCGTTCGAGATGCTGATCTGTACGATCTTGAATCATTTCTACAATGAAGGAACGCTGGATGTGGTGGTGATGTCCAAGATTGGCCAGTATGCGGAGAACAACTATTGGAATAAACCGTCCGGTCTGCTGGATCAGATGGCTTGTGCCTATGGTGGGCTGATTGCGATTGATTTTGAAAATCCGGCGGAGCCTGTCATTGAACCTGTACAATGGGATTTCCAACAAAACGGTTACTCATTGGTCATCGTAAACACAGGTGGGAATCATGCTGATCTGACAGAAGACTACGCTGCTGTGCCTTATGAGATGAGAGCGGTTGCTAAGGCGCTGGGCAGCGAATATGTCCGTGAAATTACAGCCGAGGCGATCTACGCCAATCTCAAGCAGGTACGTGAAGCAGCAGGGGATCGTGCGGTGCTACGTGCATTGCATTTCCTGGAGGAAAATAATCGGGTGGACGGTCAGGTGCAGGCCTTGCGCGAAGGACGTTTTGCTGATTTCCTGAATCTGATTACGGCGTCCGGGAATTCTTCATGGAAGTGGCTCCAGAATGTATATCAGAGCGGTTCGGTGAAGGAACAGGAGATTGGCATCGCACTGGCACTGACGGAAAATTATCTGCAAAATCTGGGTGATGGCGCTTGCCGTATACACGGCGGTGGATTCGCAGGGGTCATTCTCACTATCCTTCCCAACGAGAAGGTAGAGGAATATATGTCCTGGATGCACGGCATGTTGGATACGCCAATTATTGTGGTCAATGTGCGCGCACAGGGTGCGGTATGTTTGAATGCGCTGATTGAAAACGTGGGCTAACGTAGTCGTTGTAACACAATGCGATGTTTAATTCGTCCGAAAAGGATCAAACGGTACATTATAGCGGTTCTCCGACTTGACGCTGGTCATGCAAGAGAACCGCTTTTTGCTATCCTCTTGTGGCTTGATCTGGACTTCTGAGGGGAGCCCCGTTCTCAGAAATAACTTCAGATCAGGAGTTGGCAAAGATGATTGTGGAACGTGAGCAGTCTTATGTTCATTTCCCTATAAAATTTCAAACTCTGGAGTCGTTACCGTGTTAATTAAGTAAGGGAGGGAATGCAAAATGACGACAAGCACAGTGGCTGAGCAGGAAGAGGCCCGTTTGTATGACGAGTTGCGACTGGCGCTGGAAGAAGTGGAAGAAGGGGAACGGCGGCATAAAATGCTGAAGCAAATGATCAGGCAAATTAAGTTTGCTCGATGGCGGAAAGAACGATTCCGCAGGTTTGATCGGTACGTCCAGGAAGTAAGGCCAGCAACACTTTGGATCATGTTAGCCACTGGGGCGCTTATGCCAGTTGTGTTATTCAGCATTTTTATATGGGTATCTTTATGGGTGGAATGAACGATGGATGTTTAGGGTAAATACCTATGAATGAATAGCATTTTAAAGTGAGGGCAGTGGCGTATGGAGGAATCATGTGTACAGACACTGCCTAATAACTTCATTAGGATAAAGCTAGATTTATTTCCTCACGTATACACGCAAAGGCGGGATTCGCTTCTGGTAACAACTGCATATGCAGTTGATTGAGCCTACTGTCTACTACCCAAAAGGATAAAGACTTTCTGCTCATTTTTCAGTGGTTGTGTACACGTTACACCAAAGATGCACTATAATGATTCTACTTCTTTTGGTATAAGTTCACATATATAGGGGGTGAATAATATTTTTAAAAAGCTTAAATGTTTATCTATGATATCTATACTTCTATTACTTATCCTTGGAGGATGCAATTCTATGCCCAATCAAGACAAAATCATTGAACAGGCCACAGAAATTGGTCAACAGTATTTTATAGATCAATACAATACGGAAGTTGAGTTTACAGATCATAAGTTCATGCCAAAAGATCTGAGTCACAATGTTAGTCTAAGCGGACATGTCCAAGACGAAAAAGAAACGGAAATCTCTATTCTTATTGATTATGATACGTTTGAAGTCCAAACAGCCATTGTTCCCAAAGAACTGCTTAAACAAAAGAAAAAATAAATTCTAAACAATATCTTGCTTTTTAGTGAGAAATGAATCGATTTATTTAAGAGGTTTGATATGATCAGGCCCGTACCAATCAAATATGATGCATTATTTCTTTTCCGTTCCTTCAGGGAGAGAAAGCGTTTCTACCTTCAGAGGATCGTATTTTACAAGTACAAATACTTTTTGGTCATCGTCTCCTTTGACATGCCCATGTATTCCTACAGATTTATCGAGATCAACGGGGGTAAACTTATGCTCAGTAAAATCAACCTCCAACCCATAATTATCTAATATGTATTTATGGGCAAACTGCTCTGCATCAGCAAGAATTGCTTTCTCTTGAGTAGACATACACCCTCCTAGAATAGTAAAAATTAGTCCCAAGGTTAAAAAGAAAAGTAATCTTTTTTTCAAATCAATAGCACCTCGGCTTTCATATGATGGTCTAAATATATTATAGACACTTAATTTAAACTAGATTACATATAAGCATAAAAATGCATTGAATTAGGAGGCTGATTATGCAGGATTACATCAGTGATGAACTATATCATAAAATATCGATAATCGCTTACCAAAATGACATTTCTGTGGGTAGCGTTATCTCGGAAGATGCTAAATATAAAGATTGGAAAGCAGTTGAACCAGAAGGCTTGAAGATGCGATAACCGATCCAGAACGCCATAATATATTTAAAAATAGTCCCTTTAAGCTTATGAAGGATAACATGGATTGGGAAAATAATCAGTTTCACCAAGCTGAGGAATTGTATGAGGCGGTGAATGAGGCGTACCCTGATTCAGACATTTCATTGACGGGTCATTGCCTGGGTGGCGGTTTGGCTCAATATGTAGCTGCTCGTCAGGATGTATCTGGGATGACGCGGCTCATGCAGCAGGAACAGAAAATGCGCTCCATTCATGGAAGATTACAGCAAGACTGGATCGGTACATCCGCAACAGAGCTGACACGTAAGATGCAGTCATTTATGGAGGGGGCATCTGCAAAGCTGACTGAACTCGAAGCTCATAAAGAAGAACTGATGCGATATATTCGTAAAATGGAGGAAGCGGACAGAGAAGATCGCAGCAGGGTACTGTAATACCTCTTTACAAGAAAATAGTTAGACAGGAATTAGACTTCCCATCTAACTATAGTTTGTTTTGTTTATGAATTGTTATAGACCAACGTCATACGAATAGCCGATACAGATTAATGTGTAGTTGACTTCGCCTCGTTTAAAGTTTGAATCTTCTCTTGCATGTACTGGTGGTAATCGCGAAAACTGGCGACGTGGTGCAAGGAATCAGAGTTTTCAGACTGGATCTTAATTTTACCGTCCTGAGGCAGTTTTTTCATCTCAGCAACCACTTGTTTCGAGTTTTGGATATCTCCAGCCATCTCTTGAATTCGTTGTAACAGCGTTGGATGACCCTCATGTTGCAGCATTTCAGCGAGCGGTCTCATTTCCTCCAGCTTCTGGGTGGACCGTTCAAGGGTGGTCATTACTTTGTCTTCATCCATGCTCGCATTCAGCGAAACCATGCGATGAATATGATCCTTTTCCATCCGTTCCAACGCTTCTAGGTGGGAAGCTTCAAGTCGTTTGGGATCGCTCCAGCTCTCGGTTTGAACGGTATCCTTCTGCTGCGAAGCATGGTTCATATTGGCATTGCCACAGCCCCATAACAGCGTCGAGCAAGTTAACACCGTTCCAACAGCGATAATGCTTTTTAACCTCATGTTGTCACTCCTTCAATAATTTCCTGAAGGTAGTATGAGCTATAATATCCATAATCATGCTTATATTCTTCATTTCTTTCCCAGAAATAAGCATATCTCTGATCAGACTGGTAAGAACGTCCTATAAGCACTCTATATATTTAGCTCATTGAGATTGAAAAAAAAGATTGGGAGGTTTTCTCCCAATCCTATATAACGAAGTGTAAATACATCGGTGTATTTCTTTGCAGATTTTTCTCAGGAAGAAGGTACTTCCTTTTTCGAATTTCGGCTATCAATAAACCAGCCTGGTCCTTCTACACTGAGAACCTCCTGTGTATCATAATTATAGGAAACAGTGATACGTTCATCTTCATGTCCTGTTATATGACCGTACAGATATAGGCGTGAATGGATGGAAGGGTCGTCAATATCATGACTCGTTACAATAAAGTCCGCATTGTAGTACTTCTTTATGTACTGAATACTTACTGGTGTAGCTGTTTCTACAATATTTTGCTTATCTGAGGTAGACATACTTGAACATCCTCCTAATAAAAATAAAAAAAATAAGTATGATCAGAGCTACAGGTTTTATTTTCATAGGGCATTAATTCTCCTTTTATGGAAATAAACTCTAAAGACACTGTAATTAAAATTATGGAAGGCTGCAAGATTGGAAGGGAGAGTCTGCAGTACAGTTGTCTGCAAAAATGTCGACTTTTCTTGAAGGGACTACATCCAAATTAGCAGAGTTAGAAGCACACAAAGAGCGATTAAATCGATATATAAGGAAGATGGAAGAGGCAGACCGCGAAGATCGGCGTAAAGCGCAGTCTCCTTATTAATCAGTGCACTTGCCGAGCAAGGAGGTAATATGTTTATCTACCACAATCCGATCTGGCGCTGGACCATTAATCTTTTGTATCCTGCCATTATCTTTGTCTTCCAGAGCTGGGGACCAATATTGGATTCCTGGGCTGTTCCAATTGTATTTGTCGCATTGTTCTGCTTTCTGTGGAGTGGTATCAAGGACATGTTCATCTCTACCGGACTGACCTGGATGGTTGCCATCCCGTCCTGGTGGTACTTCATTGAACTTCCCAAACCATCGTTTGGCGCAGAGAATTTTGCCGCTCATCTGGTACTGATCGTGCCGCTTTTTATATTTGTGGCGCTACTGCCACAGACGCTGATACTGACCACACGCATGCGAATAATGGAGTACTATAGGCAGAATGGAAATTAGTATGACAGACGGTTTCTGCATAGGGTAAATACGATAATTTAACATCATAAAAAGATCTCCTAACCTAATTGGTTGGAGGTCTTTTTATTAATCAGTAAGGAATAAACTATTTATATTTCCATATCCATCCTGTAAAATCTTCTGATAAGGTTATTCACGTTGGGCGATTACGTTTAGGCATTCAGGAGGGCATATGAGCAAGAGGAAGAATGAGAAGTTATACAATTATTTATTATTATTTTTGATTTTGTATGGAGTTACTTTGTTCATTTGGCCTATGGCTCTTTTTGGACTTGGTATGTCCTTATCGGCACCGTATCCACATACATATGATACTTCCCGTGATCTATTGGTTAAAATTCTCTTTACCTATCCTTTAGGTGTATTATTTGCGATTTTTTATTGTGGGATTAGTTACGAGAACGGACGATATAAAGCCCCTTATTGGGTTGTTCATGTTCCATTACTTTGGCCTGTTTCATGGATCATAGTCGAATACTTAGGATTGAAATTTAGCTTTTAAAGAAAAGAGGGATGCTTACATCCCTGGATAACGAAGATTAGAAGATCACATGAATGTTATGTAAAATCTCATCTCCCTACACAAAATAATCGAAGCATCAACCAACAAATCCCCTTGTCCGTTACGACAGGGGATTTGTTATGGTTACACCTTCCTACGGAATTTACCCGTATACGGAATGGTAATATGAATGTCCAGCTTCTGAATGGAATCTTCCGTCAGGATCATTTTTGTACCGTTGTTGGACAGCTTGCGCCATAGACTTGGATTTTGGCGATAAACCTTCTCCTGAAGTCCATAGATATCGACCCCTTTTTTCAGACCTTCGCGATACGTTTGCAAGATTTGCTCCCGCAACGTCTTCTCGCTGAATTGGACCATTTCATCATAGGAAATAGGGGTGAGATATTCATACAAGGCGGTCAGGTACTTCGCATCAATGTTGAAATAAACCTCATTCCCACGAATGACCGGCACAATCTTGACGTTGGGCAAACCCACGCTGAGCACGCCATAGATCGTTCCCTCATTTTCAATAATTAATGGCGCCCGCCGCATGTCTTTGAGTAGCCAAGGGTATCCAGAAAGCTTACTGTGGGGGAAATATACGAAATCATCCCCGGTTCTTTCAAAAAAAGCGCCGTCAATGATAAACAGTTCATGATTCTTTTTGTTCTGTGACCAATGATCCTTGTTCATGGCGATGCAAGGCAGATAGGTTGTCGTGGATGCATCGTTATGAGTGGCAATGAGCTTGAAACTGAGCACAGGAGGGTACAGCGATTCTTCCAGGAATGAGGGAAGAGGGTTATGCAGAATGCTGTCCAGCGGCGACATATTGTAAATGGACGTGGCACTCAGAATATTTTCCAAAGGATCACGAGTGCCGTACACCCAGGTTGTATAACGTGATTCCGGGAAACGTCCAAGCATGTCGAACGCTTCCTTGATATGCTTGCTTGTCAGGATACTTTCGGCCATGACAATGGCCGTCACATGGCCCCAGGCGATATGGAGCTGGGAACTTCGGAACAGTTCGTTTACCGCCAAATTCAATGTTTTCCCTGATGCATGTCCAACCCATACGGGCGGGGTTTCCGCAGTTTTGGTTGAACTTTCGCTTTTGGCTACACTGGCAAAGTCCATGGTCTGAACATACATGTGGTACATCCCGTCCTTGTAATCGATCCCGATTGCTTTCGCATAGTCAACCTGTTGGATCTCATAGGCACTCCAGCACCCGCTGGTCACCAAACAAAGAGAGAGGCTCAGCACTCCCAGCAACAATCGGTGCATGATCAGTTTCATCATTCGTTGCCTTCTTTGCGCGGATTCTGAGTTTCCAGATAGACAGGTCTGCGTTTCATCCATCCCTTCGGCAGCTTGAATAAGGAAGCCAGAGCCTGTTTGAAATGAAGCGGACTTAACGGCGTCAGATAGGGGATGCCGAACGATTTCAGATCGGTCAGATAGATTAGGAACAGGATGATGGACAGAATGAACCCGTATATGCCGAGGGATGCCCCCAGTACAAAACAGAAAAAGCGCAGAATCAGAACAGAACTGGTCATGACTTGATTCACAATGGTTGCCCCGGCCACTACGGTAACGGCAATGACAACAATCATGAGTGGGGAGACCATCCCTGCACGGATAGCTGAATCCCCGATAATCAATCCGCCAACAACGGTCAGCGTCTGACCGATGGCGCTCGGAAGCCTTACTCCCGCTTCCCGGAACAGCTCCATCAGAAGCATAATGAGAAACATCTCAACACCGGACTCCATCGGCAGGCCCATTCGTCCAACCGAGATCGTGGCTACTAGCGGAAAAGGCAGCTGATCCATATGAAATGAAGTTAGCGCAATATAGAAGCCGGGCAGGAATACGGTCACCAATAGCCCGATAAAGCGCAGCATACGGCCCACATTCACCGGAAGGAACGGGAAACTGGCATCCTCGGGTGATTTGAGAAGTAGAAACAGATTTACCGGGCCGATGATGGCGCTGGGATTGCCATCCACGATGAGGATGAAGCGGCCGTTCAGAAGACATTCGGCTGCAAAATCGGGTCTACCCGTGTAATGAGTCACCGGAAACAGGGTGATTTTGGAGGGGGATAATAATTCCTCCAGTTCATTGGCGGTCATGATTCGTTCCGTGTCAATTTTGCGCAGGCGATCCTTAACATCATCGATCAGCTCGGGATTGGCAATATTTTTAATATACATCAGGGCTACCTTGGTCACAGAACGTGAACCGATTAATTCGATGTTACAGGCTAACTCGTTTGTACGCAGGCGTGTACGAATTAAGGCAATATTGACTGACAGTCGTTCGATAAAGCCGTCCCGGGCCCCGCGAATGGATACTTCCGTGGTGGACTCATCCGGGGTCCGGGTAGGGATGTTGGATATATCCATACTCCACATTTTCTGAAGGGAAGGAATGCAGATGAGCATATGTCCCTCAAAGACTCGCAGGGACATGAGGTCCGTTCCCAATGCCGGGTCCTGCAAGTCCATGCTTGTCCATTGCAGGGTTATGGACTTCTCGATATCCGATGCACGAACAAAGTGGGTACTCTCGTACGTTCGCGTCAATTCAGGAAGAATAATATCATATATCGATTTGCTGTTGACCATACCGCTACAATACACGATAACGATCTGTTGCGGAGACTCCCCGATCATATGGCTGCTGATAATGACATCGTCCGAGCCTGCAAAAAACGTCGTCAAATTATGTTTATTGATTCGAAAAGGTTCAGCCAGATGAGGGTTCTTTTTTGGTGTGGTTGTGAGCGGCATGAGCGGGAGCCTCCTTGTCTTTTTTGTGTATCAATGCAGCGAGGGTCAATAGGACCGTAACCGTAGATACATAGGCCAGCATGACGGGAAACTGAATATGGTTTACATAATAGTCAACGTAATCAATTCTCCACCACTGTACAGCTATGGAGCACATGATGAAGGTGACGATTAGAACGGCAATGTACCTTTTCTTCGGTCTGCGAAAATTGAGCAGGTCCACGATAAGATAAATGGAGATAGCCACTCTGGCAAAAGAACCGCTCAGCCATTGGTATATGGATAGGAAATCCACGTGCTGAAGCAATTTCCCGATATTCACCAGCTTCCATTGCTCATAAGGGCTATTTCGTTGTTTCGCGGCTTCCTCCGGACCGAACTCAACGATGGCTCCCAGCGTTGGGCCGATCGCCATACTGAGCATGAATATCCCGAGCAGCAGCAGATGCCACCAACGAATTTTGCTTTTGACATCATGTTGAAACAGCATCAATATCCAGATTTCCATCAGTCCAGCAAGCGAATAAATCATGCCTCTCAGGACAGGACCTGCACCATATTCCATGATCGGGAACAGTTGTCCGTAGTCTTTATATTTCATGTTGGCTGACATTACAAAGTATCCAAGCAGGATCACAAAGGGAAGCAGAAGGCTTGAAGTCATAGCAATGGAACGTATGCCTTTGGCAGCCGCCCAAGCAGCAACCAGTGCACCTCCGCCTGCGAGCACGTAGGGTGGGGTGAATTGCAGGTAGGTGGATACCGTCCAGTTCGTTGTTTCATATAAGGTATGTGAGCCAAGTGAAAGCAGCATAAGTGAGGCAGTAATACGGAAAATCCATGAAGGAATTGCGCCGAATTCCCGCGTAATCCAGTCCGTCAAACGCTGCCCGCGTACCCGCCGGATGATCACGAACATCATGCATAGAAACAACATAAAGAATGGGGCAGCAGCCACTACCGATAGCCAGCCATCTCTGCCTGCGTAATCCAGAATCGCCGGAATGGATAGAACATGGCACACGAGGCCTGCACTTAACAAAATGATGGAAAAGGAAAGCCATATCGTAATTTCTCCCTTTTCACGGCTCATGGAAATCCTCCTTTCCGTTCAAGGAAGTTTCCGTTAGGTTGTACAGGAAATGGATTTTCGATTCCTGTTTTATCTTTTTGCACAATAGAAGACGAAACAAGATAGACGGAAGAGACAGAAAGCATTAACATACAGATATAGTAAGTTTAGAAGACAAGCTCCAAACGAAGGATAGAGAAATAAGGAGGAGACCTACGATGACCAATACGACAAAGGCACCTGGAGAGACGAAAGTTGGCTTTATCGGTACAGGCGTGATGGGCAAAAGCATGGCAGGTCACATTCAGCAGGCAGGTTACCCGCTACATGTTTATACGCGCACGTCCGCCAAAGCGGAAGCGCTCGTGAAGGAAGGTGCCCTATGGCATGACACACCAGCCAAACTGGCAGCCGAGTGTGATGTCATCATCACGATGGTGGGGTATCCGAAGGATGTCGAGGAGATTTATCTCGGCGAAGATGGTCTCGTGGCCAACGCCAAACCGGGTTCGTATCTGATTGACATGACCACATCCAGTCCACTGCTGGCTGCACGGATCTATGAAGCCGCGGAAGCGAAAGGACTGCATGCATTGGATGCACCTGTTTCCGGTGGAGATATTGGAGCTCGGGATGCCAAACTGTCCATTATGGTTGGCGGTAGTACGGAGGCCTTTGAAGCAGTTCGTCCATTGTTCGAGCAGATGGGCACCAATATTGTGCTGCAAGGCAAGGCGGGAGCGGGACAGCATACCAAAATGTGCAACCAGATCGCCATTGCCTCAGGTATGATGGGTGTGTGCGAAGCACTGGCCTATGCCAAGACCTCGGGTCTGGACGCGGAGAACGTGCTCAAGAGCATTGCTACCGGCGCAGCCGGAAGCTGGTCGCTTAGCAATCTCGGTCCGCGCATGATCGCAGGCGATTACGAGCCTGGATTCTATGTGAAACATTTTATCAAAGACATGGGTATCGCTCTCGAATCCGCCAAAGCCATGGGCATGAAGACGCCAGGACTGGCGCTGGCCGAATCCTTGTATCAGGAAATCTCAAGGAACGGTCTGGATGAGAAGGGTACACAGGTGCTTTACACTTACTATTTAAAGGCATAATCGCCACAACCAGACAAGCAGCGTGTTCTTTTTCTTCAATAGAAAGGAATACGCTGTTTTTTTAAAATCTCCCCCTCTTCTATGCGTCTAAAGTCACAGTATTGGTTAAAGAATCGTATATACTTTAGTTAAGCCGTGGAATTTTGGTCCTCTTCCCTTTATTTTTGCCCTTCTTTATCCGACATAAGTAATAGAAGTATACATAATGGATGTGCGAAACCCACACTACATAGAACGGAGCTTGCCCATGTTCAAAAAAATCCTGTCTCTGTTCAAGTCACAGCCAGAGCTCGCGAACCAGATCACAGCTTCCGCTTCATCTTTACCGTCAACGGCCCCCATTCCCACACGTATGGTCCGCAGTCGACGCAAAACGAAATCGGACGGGGATTGGACCCGTCAGCCAGAGGAACCTACCACTGCCCAGCAGCTGCATGGTCTTCCTGGTGAATACAAAGTTCTCAATGACTTACTCGTTGCCAATACCAAGTCCCGATCGGGTTATTCATCCATTGATCATGTCGTCATTGGTCCCCGGGGAATCTTTGTAATTGAGACACGAAACCTGACAACGGGTGAGATCCGCGGCGGCCGAAGAGAGGCCAACTGGACCGTCAGCAGCAGCCGAATCAAGATGTATAACCCACTGATGCAGCACCGGGGGCATGTAGAGGCCATTCAGGCACACCTCGGTGATTATAAACGAGTTCGTCTCGTCTCCATTGTGACCTTCACCAATCGCTGCCGAATCAGCGTTGATCCTGCTGTACGGTATGTCAATTCGGATGAACTGATTATCTATGATCATGAACTGGTTGAGACCATTCTGCGCAAAACGGAAAGGCTTGAGACCGAAGTCCCCGAAACGTTATATAAAGAGCAGGATATTCAGGCGATCTACAACTTGTTGGCCGCAGTCAATTCCACAGATCCCCAGATCCGGGCTGAGCATATGGAAAAAGCCAAAGGTATCAAATAAGAGGAGCTTGAACCTGTTACATCAATCAAGCGCGACGAATTGGAATTGAATGATTTGTGCTCTTCATTTCGGTTCATCACTTGTTGTAAAGTGTGGATGAGATGAAGAGCACAGGATACATATCAACACGGTTATCCTTTCATGGATGAGCGTGTTTTTTTTGATTTGTCCGTGAACTAGGGAATAGCTAAGGTTACATGAGGATGCAGGCATATAGTTGTATACATCCAGTATTTAACTTATGATAAAATAAAGACCAGATTTCATCCTGGATAATCCATGTTATCCGAAAGGGGATTTATGGAATGGGCTGTTCACGATTTAAAGTAGAGGTTGATGTAATTCAGGTACATACATAAGATAAGGGGAAGATTATACGAGATGAGATGGAATCATAGAATCAAGATGTTCACGGCTATTTTCAGCTTGGCAGCCGTTCTTACCGCTTGTGGCGGTGGGGCGAAGGAAACAACAGCGAAGGAACCTACTCAGGAGACTAGTACAGTAGCCACAGCGACCAATAGCCCCGACACATCAACGACTGAAACGTCAGCAGCAGATACGAATGAAGATGACACTACTGACACATCCTCGAATTCGGCTGCAACAGGTTCCTCATCTGATGAAGGCAAGATTGGCTTGGACTCCACACTCCAAGAGTTACAGCAGAAGTACGCCGACAAACTTGGCTATATTCGTATTCCGATTAAAGATCATCCGGTGCGTCGAGTCAGTGAGGAAGGTTCCAAAAATATTAATATCGCCAACTATAGCGATGCAGTAGTCAATATGAACACAGGCATTCCGATCCACTCCGATTCACAGCGGTTGATTGATGACGCCTTTCCTTTTTTCACAACCGTGCAGGCACCCGATGTCTCTTATGTTACCTGGGAAGAAGCAACCAATCTGGAGCGTGCCATGGTCAAGACGTTATTTATTTCTCGTCAGGCGCTGCTACTCACGGAGGACGCCATGAAAAACAAGGATTACACGAGTCAGACCTTTACGGACTCGATGGATTTTTTCAAGACGGCAGCGGAGTTCGACTCCATGGCACCTGTCGCGCAGCATACGTATGATATCACCTTAACGAAACTCTACGATAAAGCCCGCGATGTGTGGGGCAAGCTGGCTGTAATCGATCCGGTCCAGGACGAGGCGGCATTTGCCGAGATGTATAAGTCAGCCAGAACGGAAGCGAATAACACGATGGGGCTGCTGAACATTTTGCTATCCACCAATGAGGAAGAACGGTTGGAACAGACATACGGCAAATAAACGTGATACTATCGTATGTTAAATCAACAAGCCTGGGCAATCTGCCCAGGTTTTTTTGTTGCCAATGATTGTTCCCTCACCGTCCATTTCAGGTTAATAAAGAAAAGGAATGAAGATATTAGCGATTTGAAGGTTCAAAATGCGATATAATAAGCGTATTGGATACGTGAAATTTTACATAGAGTTATGGTAAGAGACTAACGGAGCTGGCTGCGTGAACATACCAAATCGTCACGAAGATAAAGCGCTCCGGGCCGGAGGAATGGTTATGATCAAGCTGTTGTACTACCTGAAGAAGTACCGAGTCGCCGCCATCGCAGCACTGGTCATGATGCTGATTGAATTGACGGTCGAATTGGCTCAACCCTATTTGATCTCGAAGATCATTGATAACGGTATCCAGCAAGGCGACCTGTCGGTGGTCTGGCTATGGGGGGGCGTACTGGTGGGAAGTGCCGTTGTGGCATTTGCCGCGGGTATTGCAAGCTCGTTTTTTGCGTCACATGCGAGTCTTGGCTTCGGTTACGATCTGCGGGAGAAGCTGTATGACAAAGTGCAAGCGTTCTCTTATGCAGTGTTTAACCGTTTTGCAACATCATCCCTGATTACCCGATTGACCGGGGACGTCACACAGGTGCAGGATACGGTGTTTATGAGTCTGCGATTCATGACGCGTGTGCCGCTGGTCGTGATTGGCAGCATGATCATGGCGGTGGTGGGGGATCCGAAGCTGGGTCTGCTGCTCGTTGTCATGGTGCCTGTGCTGCTTGTGTTTGTGATCTGGATGATCAAAAAGGCAGCGCTGCTGTTCCGCAATGTGCAGCGCAGACTGGATGCCGTCAACGGAGTCATCCAGGAAAATCTGACAGGCATTCGGCTGATCCGTGTCTTCGTCCGGATGGGCCATGAGATTGAACGCTTTGCCGGGTATAGCGGCAAGCTGATGAAGGGCACGATCTCCGCGTTGCGCCTGACGGAGACAACGATGCCATTCATGCTGCTCATGATGAATGGATGTATCATCGCCGTTCTGTGGTTTGGACGACGTGATATCACTACCGGCAGTGCAACCGTGGGTGAAGTCGTCGCTGTCATTAACTATCTGCTTCGTACCATTGGTGCGCTGTCTGCGCTGTCCTGGATTCTGGTGACCTTCTCCAGAGCAAGTGCTTCGGCGCAGCGGCTTAATGAAGTTTTTGATACAGAGGATGTATCGGACTCAGCACAAGATGAAGGATCAAGAAAAGCTGAGCAAGTAGGACAGCAATCAGGACAATCGGGACAACCAGGTGAATCATTGAACACTGGTCGTTCTGTGCAAACTGGGAAAGGGAATCCTGTTATCCAGGGCGCAGTTGATTTTCAAGGTGTAGGGTTCAGCTATCCGGGCAGTGAGATTACCGTGCTGGAGGATATTACATTCTCAGCCAAACGAGGTGAGCGTATTGCCATCATGGGCGCCACAGGTTCGGGAAAATCCTCACTAGTACAGCTCATTCCAAGGCTTTATACCGAGGATCAAGGCGAGGTGCGTATTGATGGAAATGATTCAGAACGATTGGATATTTCCACACTGCGCGGAGCTATTGGTTATGTGCCACAAGAGGTGATCCTCTTTACCGGATCGGTACGGGATAACATTGCCTGGGGCCGGGAGGACGCCACGCTGGAAGAGATTGAGGAAGCAGCACGGCGTGCCCAGATTCACGAGACCATTGAGAAGCTGCCGAATGGCTACGATACACAGCTGGGTCAGCGGGGAGTCAATCTGTCGGGTGGACAGAAGCAGCGACTCTCGATTGCCCGTGCATTGATTCGTCGTCCAAGCATCTTGATTCTGGATGACAGTACAAGTGCTCTCGATGTAGCCACCGAAGCAAGCTTGCTGGATGCACTGGAGGAGTTGTCGTGTACAACGTTCATTATTACGCAGAAGATCAGTTCGACCACCTCTGCGGATCTGATTCTGTTGTTGGACGATGGGCGTCTGATTGGACAGGGGAAACACGAGGATCTGATGGATTCCTCCGAACTGTACCGCCGAATCTATGAATCACAATACGGGGAGGGTACACCACATGTTCAAAGCATTCATTGAACCTTTCCGTCAGCCTCCACCGCCGTTGGATCCCGAGACGCTGAAGGCAGGTGGAGGTCGCAAGCCGAAGGCACGGGCGAAGAACTGGTCCGGTACGTTAGGCCGGATCTGGACGTATTTGGCCCGTCGAAAGGTCAAGCTGACGATGGTGCTGCTGATGGTATTTGCCAGTTCCGCACTTGCCCTACTTGGACCTTATATGGTCGGTGTCGCTGTGGATAAATTCATTGATGGAGAAGCGACGAGTTCCAGCTGGACGACATTTTTGTATGGACTGCTGGCAGTCTATGTTCTGTTTTCCCTGACGTCATGGCTGCAAAATATATGGATGATTGAAATTGCACAGGAGACGGTGTTCCGCATGCGGTATGATCTCTTCTCCCATCTGCACAAACTGCCAATTCCTTTCTTCGGCAAGCGACAACAGGGGGAGATTATGAGCCGGGTCACCAACGACATTGAGAATGTCAGCGGTACGTTGAACAGCTCGGCCATCCAGATATTCTCCAGTGTGTTAACACTGATCGGAACGTTTGGCGTGATGCTCTGGTTAAGTCCATTGCTGACCTTACTTACATTTATCGTTGTACCCCTGATGGCGATTGGCATGCGCTGGATTACACGCAGAACCGGGCCGCTGTTCAAGCAGCGTCAGCGCAATTTGGGTGAACTTAATGGTTACATTGAGGAGACGTTGTCCGGACAGAAGATTATCAAGGCGTTTTCCCAGGAGGAACGGGTCATTCGCGGGTTTGAGGAACGAAATACGAAAATCCGGTTGTCCGGTTTCTGGGCACAGACGATCTCCGGTTTTATTCCCAAGCTGATGAATGGTCTGAATAACCTTAGTTTTGCGATTGTCGCAGGCATCGGCGGGATCCTGGCGATTCAAGGTTCCGTTACAGTCGGGGTAATTATCATCTTTGTGGAATATGCTCGTCAGTTTACCCGTCCACTTAACGATCTGGCCAATCAGTGGAATACGTTACTGTCTGCGATTGCCGGGGCAGAGCGGGTGTTTGAAGTGCTGGATGAGGATGAGGAAGCGAAGGATGAAGGCGCAGCAGTATCCCTCGAAAAGGTGGAGGGAGCTGTTCGCTTCGACAAGGTATCCTTTGGATACGATGAAGGGCGCAATATTTTGCATGAGATTAACTTTGAAGCGAAGCCGGGTGAGATGATTGCTCTGGTAGGTCCAACAGGGGCCGGGAAAACAACCCTGATTCAGCTGTTGTCCCGCTTCTACGATCCTACAGCCGGTGCACTGACAGTGGATGGACGCGACATTACAACCATTCGGCGTGAGAATTTGCGCTCCCATATGGCTTTTGTACTCCAGGATTCATTCCTGTTCCAGGGCACGATTCGGGAAAATATCCGTTTCGGCCGTCTGGATGCGACCGATGAAGAGGTAGAAGCTGCTTCAAGGCTGGCGAATGCTCACTCCTTTATCATGCGGATGAAGGACGGGTACGACAAAGTGCTTCAAGCCGACGGAAGTGGCATCAGCCAAGGGCAGAAGCAGTTGCTCGCCATTGCCCGGGCAATTCTGGCCGACCCGTCCATTCTTGTATTGGACGAGGCAACGAGCAGTATTGATACCGTCACGGAGATCAAAATCCAGGAAGGACTGCAGCGCCTGATGCAAGGCCGCACCAGCTTTGTCATCGCGCACCGACTGAACACGATCCGTCAAGCCGATCGGATTCTCGTACTGAAGGATGGCCAGCTGCTGGAGCAAGGTTCGCATGACGCATTGCTCGAACAGGGCGGCTTCTACAGCGAGCTGTATTACAGTCAGCTGCGGAACAAGGCACAATAGTAAAAAAAAGAGCAAGTAACTGAACCTTGAAAGTGTTCGATTACTTGCTCTTTTTGCTGCTACAAGTGGGACATCCCAGTTTCTTGAGCAACTATGGAAGATAGATTATCTGTTATAGCATCCCTCTGAATAACTATTTTGCCTCTCTTATTCCGGGTGTCGTAATATTTATGAGCTTCGGCTACACCTTGGCGGGTAAAGGGGAATACGTTGTCTACATGTATATCGAGCTTATTCGTCTGAATCCATTGGATAAACGCTTCCCAGTCGTTAGCATTGGGGCTGATCAAGGCAAACTGGGCATCAATTCCACGGATGAGAGGTTGCGTCGCAATCACCGGATTTACAAGGGAAATGAACGTTCCATTATTCTTTAATATGCTGTAATTTTTCAGTTCTGTTGCTCCGATTCCCGTGACTTTATCGACAACCGGGTCACGAACCATATCCAGCACGACATCAACAGGACTCAAAGTCTCAGCAAAGTCGGTTGTTGTATAATCAATCACTTCGTCGGCACCGAGCTGAAGAACAAATGAATGATTATGGGCCCGAGCTGTGGTGATCACATAAGCGCCGTGTTGTTTGGCTAATTGTATGGCGATGTGTCCTACGCCACCTGCACCGGCGTGGATCAGAATACGCTGTCCCGGCTGCAGTTTGCCATAGTGAAATAAGGCTTGCCAGGCCGTCATGCCGGACGCAGAGACCGAAGCAGCTTCTGTATCGGAAAGGGACTGCGTTATCACAGCAAGATCGCATTCTTCCACAGCGACATGTTCGGCGTAACCACCGCCTGTACGAGACACCGCAATAACGCGATCCCCGATTTGTGCACGCGTAACCTTACTCCCTGTGGCCACGACGATTCCGGTTATATCGACTCCAAGAACATGAGGGAATTGGACGGGCATGAAATGCCGGAATGCTCCGGTTCTGATCAGTTGATCCGCTGAGGATACGGTGGTTGCCCTCATCTCCACGAGCACCTGTGTATCACTAATATGTGGTATATCGCGCTCCTGCTCCGCAAAAACTTCTGAGCCTCCATAATTCTCTATCACTACTGTTTTCATCATAGGCCTCCATTCGGTATTGCTGGCTGTCAGTTGATTTGTTTCCAGCCGTTCAATATAATGATCGTACTTATAATGGGATTGGACGACAATTGTTAAAACAGTGGAATGTGTATAATATTGAACACAATCCACTGTTTTGTTCAATCTCAGATCCGATAATAAAAGGAGTAAGTATGGACAGAAGAATACAAAAATCACGTGAATCGATTATAGAGGCCTTTATTCAACTGCTGTCCGAAAAAAATTTCGAGCAAATCACGATTAATCAAATTGCAGAGCGAGCCAATGTAAGTCGCGGAACGGTTTATTTGCATTTTATGGACAAGTTTGATTTGTTGGATCAGTGTATAAAATCCCATTTGGTGAAACTGATCGAGAGCAGTCTCTTCTGCGGAGTCACTGGCATATTTCCTTCCAAAGAAGCTCTGCTGCACAGTTTTCGGTATCTGAAAGAGCATGCCCTATTCTATGGTGCAGTGTTGGCTGATCAAAGTGTCCCGGAATTTCGAACTCGCTTGCAGGCTGCTCTGTTGAGAGGACTGGATAAACAAATCGACATGAGTGGCATCAATCAGGGAAGGAACAAGGAGATTATGCTTCAATTCCTTGCTTCCGCGCTGGCTGGCATGATTGAATGGTGGATTACCTCAGCCGAACCGTACTCCACAGAAGAATTGGTTGATGAATTATGGATTCTGATGGAACGCAATCAAATGACACCTGTGCCTCACGTATAGAGGAGAGTTGCTGGGGCTTACTGATTGTTGTGTTCGGTTGATAGATAGTTATCTTCCCAAAAAAGAAAGAGCAGGAATGAAGGCTGTGGCCCTTATTCCTGCTCTTTTCATGTCATGCCGTTTACTTCGTTACACTGCTCAGCTTGAATGAGCCGTCGGTGAGCTTGTTCGTATTGGCAAAGTCCACGCCAGGTTTATTCGTTTCCGGATCAATGATCGCAATCGCAATATCATAGGTTCCGGCAGCAAGACTGGAGACTGGAATGGAGTCGGTCAGGGTGTAGGTACCCGTTTTCCACGTGGTCAGATTAACGGTTGTTGTTTTCTTGGCGACCACGGTATTGCCGCTGCGCAGTTGAATTTCAACCGGCCAGGCAAATGGGAAGTGCTGTACGCCTTTGTTTTCTACTTTGATCGTTGTCGTAAACGTGCTTCCGCTAATGGTGGAGGGATGCGAGATTTCCTTCACGACAAAGTGATAACCCATTCTTTTTTTGAGTGCATCAATGTTGGCCTGTAACGCATGATTCAGAGGAAGCGAGGCAGGGGAATTTGGTCCCAGCCAGCTTGGTTTGCTGAGCTCCGTTTGACGCAACGTTTCCGTAAATCCGCTACCCGTGGTTAATGCTGCAAGCATGCCAGAAGCGCCCCCGTAAAATTCGCCGCCGGAGATGCGTGTCTCCCAGAAGTTCGCATGTGCTGGTTGCTGCTGGCCGATGTCATCCCAATAGCCATTCTGTGTGCCTGTGTACCAGCCCCAATCGGCATCGAAGCTGTCTTTATGTCCAAACACATCGTTGAACATGCCCATGACCATGCCTTTGTTATTGGTTTTGGCAAGGGCAATACTGCGCCGGATCAGAACTTGCATTTTGTCCTCTTTGCCGGCAAAGGCATCGATATAATGCTGAACGTACTTGTTTGAAATATCATTGGTAGGGAAAGCACCTGTGTAATTGGTCTCGCCATTCGGTCCGACATACGGCCAAGTATGGAACTCGCCCCAGTGTCCGAGAGAACCGATCTGGATAAAAGCGACGGGGCGATCATTGGTGTTGTACCTTGCCGCAATGGCCTCGATGGCTAATTTGTGCCGATCTTGCAGATAGGTGGAGTTGTAGTTGGGAGAGAAGCCCATGTTGTTGCCTGTACCCATGCCTCCAGTTGTATCGTTGTAAGCTGTTCCGGGTGATTCTCCGCGGGCAATCATGTCATTGTAGAGCCAGTCTGGAATATCCCGATGAGCCTGTCCTGTAGGGCTGTCCAGAATGAAGCGAAATACCACTTTGACGCCTTTACTTTTCCAGTAGGCTAAATTGTTGGCAGCCTCAATCGCGCTAAAATCATACGTGCCTTTGGTAGATTCGAGTTCCTTCCAGGTTACTCCGGCATATACGAGCTTGTGCGGTTGTGCATAAGTCGTGCTCTTGGCCGAAGGCGCCCAGCCTTTGAACGGATTGTTAAGTGGGCTGTCCAGCTCAACGGGATTCACGACGGTGTTCCCTGTCCCGCCACCCGATCCAGCCGAGGTCAGAAGGTAAGCAGGCAGCGTTTGTCCCGCCGCAGGTAGTCTCGACGTATCCGAGCTATTGTCGATATACCCAACTCGTACCGTGCTGCCTGCATTAATTTGCAATGTAGCGAGAGGGATTACAACCTCAATGACGGAAGCACTGCGATAGAATTGGGAAGTGGTTAATGTGCTGTTAGAATTCCAGCTCCAGTCAGTACCGCTGCCTCCATAGCGGTATAACCCCGTGTTTTCAAGTAGCTACTCCACACCTGTAGCTCCCCAGCCCGCAGCTTGGTAGCCGGTTGCAGTATTGTTATCGGTATTGATCCAGAAGTTGCCCATCGCCGTACTCAGACCCGAACCCTGAACGAGTAGGTAGAGGTTGGTTCCATCATTGGTTACTTTGAGCGTCTGGGCTGTGCCGCTATTGGTTGCGAGAGCACTAACGCTACTCCAGTCGCTGACATTGCCATCAATGGTGATGGTCGCAGCAGAAGCTTTTGGTAAGGCCCCCGCGGGCAATAGCAGGGTAATCATGAGGACAAAAGCCAAAAACAGTCCAAGGCTCCGCTTGCTTCTATCAAATAATCTTGTCATGGTATACCTCCTGAATAATGAATTTTAAATGATAACTCGTTCTTCCCACCCCGCTTGTCTTCATAAGGGAGAGTTTAGGAAAGTTCAACTCCTTTCAGATCCGCATATGCGGCGTAATAATGACGTTTTATGTAAGAGTCATGGTAGTAAGTGAGAAATAAACAACTAAAAAGATCATATTTCGGTTTGCGGCAAATATAAGATATGTTTTTATATCTGGAGTTCCGCGTCTAAATTGCATTATAGGTGATGAATAAAGGAGATTCAACAGGTTTTTTTCCAGGATTTATTGATTTTTCTATTGAAAATAGGAGTGTGTCATTGGATTTTGAACATAATTTATTATGATTATGTTTTAACTTTTGCCGCAAATAAAAATGAATTCACATTAAAGTATATGATAATAAAATAAAAATGTAAACGCTTAATTTGTGATGAATAAAGAGTTATACTGTTTAGTAGTATGTAAAATAAAACGCAAATATGTTGCCGCAAAATAATTAAGAATTTAGCCAAAATTAATTGACAAGCAACTAAAACTATTTTACTATCGTTACATAGTCACCATCCTGTTAGATTTCTTAACATCGAATTGGCTTCATGGCATTTGCCGCAAATTTATGAGCAACGGAGAGTGTAAGCATGGGGAAGATAAAAATGGCTTTTATCGGTGTAGGAGACATGGGGTCACATCATTGCATTGGTTTTGATTTGCTTGAAGATAGTGAGGTTCGTTATATCTGTGACATGAATGAGGCTAATGTGGCACGTACGATGTCTGAACTCAAGAACAGTAACCCCACAATCGTAAGCGATTATCGTGAACTGCTCACCAAGGAAGATTTGGATGCGGTGGTCATCAGTGTGCCGAACTATTTGCATCGTGAAGTGGCGGTAGCTTTTCTGGAAGCTGGCAAGCATGTATTTCTGGAGAAGCCGGTCGCCCATACCATTGAGGATTGCGATGCCATTATAGAAGCTGCTGAAGCATCGGGACGGATTTTACAGATCGGACTGGTCTATCGTTATTCGAATTTATATCGTCGGATGGAAAAGGAATTGGAGAACGGACGTCTTGGCGACGTGAAATTAATGTGGTGCAAGGAATTCCGTGACCCGTTCCCGCCTGCGGATTGGTTCTATGACAAGACCAAGTCTGGGGGAGCGATTGTAGAAAAGGATTGTCATCACTTCGATATTTTTAACTGGATGATTCAGGCGAAGCCAGTCCGTGTGTTTGCCTCTGGAGGGCAGCATGTCATGAAGCAAGGGGAGCCTAATCAGATTCAAAATTCATACAGTCACTATCCGACGAAAGAAATTTCGGACACCTCCATCGTCGATCACGCCTTTATCACCATTGATTATGATAACGGCAGCAAAGCAAATTTGGGTCTATGCATGTATTTGAAACCGCGCAATCTGATGGGAGAAGGGCTTGAGATCGGCCTGATTGGAGAGAATGGCGGTCAGATGGTGGCACGGAATGACAAGACGATTGATATCGTTGGCGGGCAGGACTGGACGAAAGACCACTTGGAAATTGATGTGTCGTCGGATTCCATCATGGGTGGACATACCGGAGGACAGACCCAGCGCATTGATTTTCTGAAATGTATAGAGGAAGGCAGACAGCCTTTTGCGAGTGCGCAGGTTGGTCGTAACGCGTTGCTTATTGCCCTGGCGGCAGAGAAATCCATTTTGGAAGAACGATATGTCTATTTAGAAGAAATTTCAGGCTGAGGGGTGTCATCATGAATAGGTTGAGAAAATATGACACACTGCTGTTTTTTCTCTTCATTTTGCCTTGGATCATCGGATTTATTACCTTTTTCCTGTTTCCTTTCGGAACCTCGGTCTTCTACGCCTTTACGGATGCAAGGCTTCCGGGAGCAACCAACTTCAACTTTGTCGGCATTGATAATTTTACACACATGATGGATGATCCGATCTTTTTGAAAAGCTTGATGAACACGATGTTTTTCGTTGTATTCGGTGTTCCGATCGTTACGGCGGGTATGCTCGTTCTGGCGATGCTGCTTAATTTTAATGTCAAAGGCATTGCCTTGTTCCGCACCTTCTTCTACTTGCCTACCCTGGTGCCCATTGTGGCAACGGTCATTATCTGGCGGCTGGTATTCAACTCCGAATTTGGCATCCTGAACGCCGGACTTGGCGCGCTTGGTATAGGCAAAGTGGACTGGATTGGCGGCGAACATACGATCAAGCCGGTCATCATCATGCTTCAAGTCTGGATCTCAGGCAGTGGGGTACTGATCTTCCTGGCTGCACTGAAAAATGTACCCAGACATTTGTATGAAGCTGCTGCAATTGACGGGGCAAGCGGAATTCGCCGATTTTTCCAAATTACACTGCCGATGATCAGTCCTTCCATCCTGTTTGTCATCATTATTCAGACGATGTATAACTTTCAGATGTTTACAGAAGCACTGCTGCTATCCAAAGGTGGACCGAACTACTCCGCCTATACATTTGTCTACAACATTTATAAATCGGCCTTTACCGATCTGAAATTCAGCATGGCGATGACGCAATCGATATTCTTGTTCGCTGTGATCTCGCTTGTCACCCTGATCCTGATGAAAGTATCGAACCGCTTTGTGTATTACGAGGGAGAACGATAGGAGGAGAGTTACATGAACAGCCGAAAAATAGCGGTAAAAGCATCCCAATATACAATGCTGATCGTAGCATTAATGCTGTTCGCAGGGCCTCTTGTATGGATGCTCTCGACCATGCTGAAAACCAAAGCGGAAACCTACAAGGTTCCTCCAACGATTCTGCCGGATACATTCAGTCTGGAAGCCTTTGAACGGTTATTCGCCGTACAGCCGATGATGTGGCAGTGGATCCAAAACTCATTTATCATTTCCTTTTTTGTTGCAGCGGGAGCGGTGGTGTCCAGTTCACTTGTCGCTTACGGTTTCTCCCGTTTTGCAACCAAATATCGGAATATTCTGTTCCCGGTTGTGCTGGTTACCTTGATGATTCCTCCATCCATTATGATGATTCCCTCGTACGTCCTTTTTTCCAAGCTGAACTGGATTGACACCTGGTTGCCGCTCATTGTGCCAGCCTGGCTCGGAGGAGCCTATTATATCTTCCTGTTCCGACAGTTTTTCATGACTATTCCCCAGGAGCTGGACGAGGCTACATATCTCGACGGAGGCAATCGCTGGACGGTATACGCACGAGTCATTATGCCGCTGTCCAAACCAATTATTATGACGACCATTATTTTTGCCTTTGTGAATTCTTGGCTCGATTTTCTGGGGCCGTTTCTGTATATCAAAAACCCAGAGATGTTCACGCTGAGTGTTGGCTTGCAGCTGCTGATTGGTCAGACGAGTCAGGATTTGCCTGCGCTTGCTGCGGGTGCATTTATCAGTATTGTGCCTATCGGTCTGCTATATCTGTTTGCACAACGTTATATCGTCGAGGGGGTGGTGCTTACGGGCACCAAAGGGTAGAGTGGCTGCCTGCTGCTTTCCAGTTTTCGGGTGAACAGGACTTATTGATATGACTTAAAGGGGAGCTGTGTATATGAGAGCGAAAAGTAAACGGCTATTCAATGTATGGGCACTTGTACTTGCGACAATGGTGGTGATCAGTGGATGTGGAAATGGGGGATCGTCCGAAAACGCCGACTCTTCTGGTTCCGGCAGCAGCCAGAGTGAACCTGTAACGATCACATACTCCCAGTGGGGGACGGCAGAAGAGCTTCATCGTACACAGGAACTGCTGGATCAGTTCATGAAGGCGAATACCGATATTAAGGTCAAGTTAGAAGGCAAGGATTGGGGCAGCTATTGGGATGGACTGACAGCGAATGCAGCGGGTGGCACGCTTCCGGACGTGTTCAAAACCAGTTACGCGTATGTCGAAAAGTATGCCGAGCTCGGCATTTTTAAGGAATTGGATGGCTTATTGGCTGAAAATCAGTTTGATCTGAACAACGTGGACAAAAGTCTTCTGGGACTTCACCAGTATCAGGGCAAACAAGTATCCTTGCCGATCGATGCCAACGTCATCGTATGGTATTACAACAAAGCTATCTTTGAGAATGAAGCCACCAATCCTCATAAAGCTCCCGTTCCATCGCTTGAGCCAACATGGGATGAAATTACCGACATTGCAACCAAGCTAACGCTGGATAAGAACGGGAAAAGCGCAGACGAAGCGGGTTTTGATGCCGGTAACATCGTGCAGTGGGGCTTGTCCATTTCGCCAGGATCAACGATGGATTGGTTCCTGGAGCCAGAGCTGTGGTCCAACGGAGCGAAGCTGGTGAATGACGATGGTTCCCTTGCGCTTGAGACACCCGAAGCGATGGAAGTGCTGAACTATTTTATCGATTTGACCAAAAACAAAAAGATCAACACCACACCTGCACAGATTGAAGGCTTGGGTGGACAGGTGAATCTTGCGATTACTACATCTAAAGTAGCGATGAATCCGGGTGGCAGTTGGAATACAACCAACTACCAGGAGGCTGGTGTGGATTACGGCATCTCTTATTTGCCGAAATTCAAAACCAACCAGACTGTTGTTCAGCCAGCAGGTCTTGCAATCAGCTCCAATACTAAGCATGAAGAGGCGGCCTACAAGCTGCTCGCTTGGCTAGCAGGTCCGGAAGGACAGACAGAACTGGCGAAGCAGGGATATTCCATTCCGGCTAACAAGGCCGCAGCGGATGCCTATATTGCTACTGTAGGCGAGGATAATAAAATCTTCCTGGATGCGCAGCAGTATGGCATTGTATCTCCCTTTACAACCAAGAAAACCGATCTGGTCTGGACGTATGGTGAGCAATCACTCAAACTTCCACTTGCCGGAGATGGTGATCTGAACGCAGCGCTTAAGGATTTGGCCTCCAAGATGCAATAAGCAGATAAAGAGGCGGCAAAGCTTCATACGTTTTCTTAAAAGGATTAAAATTGCGGCAGTTATGGGGGAAAGCAAGCTCCCTGACTGCCGCTATTATTTTATAGAAGACTGCGTCTGTGCACCATTTCATTGACTTCTGACGAGTAGAAATATAGAATTATATTTGCCGCAAATTTGTGTTATCTGGGATGAAATTGCCCCAATACGAATGGGGTTTAAATACATAGTTAGAGAAAAGGTGGGGGACTTCACATGGCTAAATTGAAGGATATTGCAGACCGTGTTGGTGTATCGATTTCTACCGTTTCACGTGTGATGAAGAACGATGTCAATCGCTCGGTCAGCGATGAAACCCGCAAAAAGATCTGGGATACGGCCGAGGAGTTGGGCTATCGTTCACAGCGTCCAGCCAAGAAAAAGAAGATTGAACCTAAAACGGCTTATGCAATTGGTTGTGTGGTCGCCATTCCGCAGAACAAATACAACAGCCCTTATTTTTCAGTCATTATGGAAGGCATTGAGAAACAGCTTGGCGAAGCGGGCATGCGGCTGGAATTTGTGTACAGCATCGAGAACGACGGAGATATCGTGCAGCTGCAGTCTCTGGTGAAGGAACATCGAATTGACGGCATGATTGTCGTGGAACGGATTGATCCGGAAGCCTATCGCTGGCTCAAGGCCAATGTACGAACCGTTGTAGGTGTGGATATTACGGACCCGGACATTCCAGTCGTCGGTTACGATCGTGAAGAGGCAGCCAGAGAGGCCACGAATCATCTGATTGCCCAAGGGCATCGAATCATTGCTTATATAGGAGGAGCAGAATTCAAGAATGATTTTCTTGAGGAAAAACGTTATCTTGGTTATCGACGTGCAATGACTGATGCGGGATTACCTATTGATGATGACTGGGTGATTGATGTGAAATGGGATGTTTCGCTGAGTTACGAATTCACCAAGCAGGCATTTACCAACAATGCGAACAGGCCTACCGCCATTTTTGCAGCCAGTGACATGATGGCGATTGCGGCCATGCGGGCTGCAACCGAACAGGGACTCCGCATTCCGGAGGATATCGCCTTTTTTGGTGTAGATAATATTGAGATATCCGAATTCACCTCTCCGCCGTTATCGACCATTCATGTACCTAAGCTGGAGATGGGCATGTTCGCGGTTAAACTGCTGCTCGATTATCTGGATCATCCGTATGAAGTCGCTGTCAAAATGATCGTTCCGTATCGCTGTATATTTCGCCAGTCTTCCAATGGCAAAATATAATAGCTATCAACAAAAGAGTTCCCGTGTCCAGGGTTGGACGAAGGGAACTCTTTTTTACTAAAAAGGGCTGTTGATATACCAGTTGATGCAGGTTCCCTCATATAATTCGCAATACTAATATTTTTTTGCTAACCTTGATCAATAAAAAGAGAGTGAAAATTAATAAAGCTGAGGGGCTATGTTATGCCAAAAAACGATAATATGCTGGCAATTCTATGGATGCTGAATTCTGGCACCAAAATAACTGCAAAACAAATATCTGAAAAGTTAGAAATAAATATAAGGACCGTTTATCGATATATTGATGCATTATGTGCCAGTGGAGTACCTATAATTTCAGATGCAGGTCATAATGGCGGGTATAGCTTACTGAATAATTTTATCACAGCACCTCTGTTATTTGATATTGAAGAGAAAAAAGCGCTTCTTCAAGCTGCTGTTTATGCAAAAGAATCGGGATACCCTTTGAGTGAGGCGTTAGACCATGCGACATCAAAATTGAAAATGTATTCGAATCAGGAACAAGAAAGTATACTTAGTCGTCATTTAGCCGGATTTGATGTTATCAACCGCAAGGGGGATCCTTCCATTCAGCCTGTGTTGGTGGAATTAGAGCAGGCTGTGGCAAACGATTTCTCTGTAGAAATCGATTATCGCGCAAGACATAAAGAACAACCTGAGAATAGGGTGATCGATCCCTATGGAATGGTTTACTGGAACAATAAGTGGTATACAATTGCATTTTGCCATCTGAGGAATGAGATCCGCAGCTTTCGGGCAGAACGGATTCTACAAATCAAGCGGACTCAACTTAAATTTAAGCGTTCTGAAGCTTTCTCAGCTCGTGAATTTTTTATGAATAATTTATTACCTGATGTAGTGGGCAAGGATGGATTAATTCAGTTAATTATCGCAGGAAGGTCAGAGGCATTGGATGACTTATGCCTGCATTGGTTTATGGGACACCATCTGAAAGAGCGGACTTCAAATCAAGCCATCTTTTTACTTGAGGAAAAATCACTTCATACCTATGTCCCGTATTTTCTCCTATCCTACGGGAAATCCATTCAAGTCATCGAACCACCGAGTTTGAAGGACAAACTTGTTGCGGTTGTGTCTGAATTAATGGAATACTATCAACTTTAATAACTACACTGACAGTAGATGTCAGTGTAGTTATTTTATAATGATGACAATCATGGATTACCGAGATGGATATTGGGTATCACTTGATCAATTGTAAAGAAGGAGTGCAAACGAAACTGAACTCGGAATGATTGCAGCTGTCTAATGAAGTTATAAGCATAGAATCAATATATTAAGATCATTTAAAGGTGGAGTAAACATGACTGAAAACACAAAATACACTGCAATATCAGGTGATTATACAAAGAACGGTACTCCTAATGGCGTTACATCTATTACCCCGTTTATAACAGTGAAGGATCCTACTGAAGCAATAAAGTTCTATAAAAATGTTTTCAATGCAAGGGTAAAGGACATTACTGAACATTCTGATGGAAACGGAAATCGAATGATTGTTCATGCGGAATTAGATTTTGGAAATGGTTTTTTACAGCTAGGAGCAGCGAATCCAGCATATCAGTTGGCTCTGCCGCCAGATGAAGAAAATGCATGTTATTCTTTGGGGATTTACGTCATTAATGTTGATAAAGTAATTGAGAACGCAGTATCAAGAGGAGCCAAAGTAAGAGAGTCGATTATAAACTTTGCTTCGGGTGATCGATTCGGAAGTATAGTAGATCCTTTTGGGGTATGGTGGTCCATTCTGACTCGAATTGAGGATTTGTCGGAAGAAGAAAGTAGTCGCAGGGTCGCTGAATGGGCGAAAAGCTTTAGTGCAGAATGATAATCAATAAAAAAATGAATCAAATAATTGATAGAAGATATAAAAAAAACGGTCGTCTTTCGCTTATCGGGCTAAAGATGACCGTTTTTTCACAGCATTCTGGACAACTTCCGGTATTCCCGGGGTGAAATGCCTTCATATTTGCGGAACATGCGGCTGAAATAATGAATGTCCGGGTAACCACATTGTACACCCACAGCCTCAATGGAAAAATCGGTTTCCCGTAGCAGCTTGCGTGCCTCGCTCAGGCGGATGGATTGAATATATTCGTTGGGCGGCATGCCCGCCATCTGTTTGAACAATTTGGCCATGTGATCCACACTCAGGTTCAATTGTTTGGCGATGCTCGAATTGGTCCAGGGGTCGGATGGGGCGACCTCTATACGTTTCATAAGTTCGAGCAGTTTATCTCCGTGCACCGAATCATGGCGTGGCGAACTTCGCCAGGATGAACGTAGCAGGTGGGTTAATAGTTGTAGCATCAAGGCTTTACATACTAGTTCATATCCCGGTGGGCGCATGGTAAATTCATGAACCAATTGCTCCATAAGCTGCACGGAAGCTGGAGAAGGGGTATACACCGGGTTGAAAGATAGTGGCGTCATGCCCTCTGCACACGCTTCCACTGCGAATTTATGATGCTGAACCGTCTCTTCGTTCACAACCATGTCTGCCTCAGTCTGAATGGTCAATTCGTTGAAGAAATCAAAATGAATGCCAATAAAACGTGCTTCCGGGCTGGAAACCACTTCATTCTGGTGATAAACCCCGGCAGGTAGCATGATGAGCTGACCTGCCTTCAAAATATGATGTTTATCGTTCATATAAGTTGCAGCTTCACCTTGAGAGACGTACAGAAGTTCAAAATCATACAGACGCCGCTTGGCCAGCTTGCCGGGAGGGAGGCTCTGGAACTGAGCATAATGCACGTTGGGAGACCATTCCTTGTAAGTGGAGGTTCGTTGCAGAGGATATACCGATTGTTGGAGAGACATGAACCCCATCCCTTTCTCAATGAGATTGGACAAAAATATATCTAGTTAAAACTGAACGGAATTGTGCAAATAATCTCTTTATCTCCTAAATAAATGATCACGTAAGTTATTTATAATATATGTATTATCACATGTTATTACGAGAGAGACAACATCACGGATTAAGCTAAAAAGGAGAGGATTAAGATGCGCTCTCTCCCTATGGAACGGAGCACGAGTTATTGCTGCGAACCACTCAGTTCAGTTGCACAGAGTGGATTCCCCACGGCTGCGGATTGGGAACGGTGTGTTCCAGTGAAACTGGTGGACACGGTAACAGGCAGACCACCTCTTCAGTCCACGGAGGTCCGTTTTGGATGGAGCCCCGAATTCCTGCATATTCGCTTTCTATGCCAGGATGATCACGTCCTATCTGATTTCACGGAAAGGGATCAGCCATTGTATGAGCAGGATGTGGTTGAACTGTTCATTGATGAACAGGGAGATGGCAGGAACTACATGGAGCTGGAGGTCAGTCCGCACAATGTGGTGTTTGATGCACTCATCCACAATAACGGAGACAGTTCCGAATTGAAAGCTGATGTAACCTGGCAGATGGAAGGTTTGCAAACGGCTGTAGAAGTGGATTGCCAGGGCAATCGGGTGTATTTGATTCACATTCCCGCTAGTAACTTTAAGTTTCCCTTAACCAAAGGGTTATGTTGGAGGGTCAACGTTTACCGAATTGACGAGAATGTGCAAGGAGAACGGGAGTATCAGGCATGGCAGCCTACTGGCGCTGTAAACTTTCATTTGCCTGCCCGATTTGGTCATTTTCGATTGGGATAGTCATGCACTGCTGAAGAACAGGCTTTTAAATTTTGAAGGAGGGTATTCGGATGAAAAAAGGGATTAATATATGGTCGTTTCCGGGAGATGCCTCAATCGCGGATTGTATTCAGACGGCGAAGCAAGCTGGCTTTGAGGGAATTGAACTTTCGCTTAATGGAGAAGGGGAGCTGAGTCTGTCTGCCACGGATCAGGAGGTTCGTGATATTCAGGGGCGCCTCGAAGAAGCCGGACTTGAGATCGCGGGACTTGCAACCGGATTGTACTGGGATTACCCGATGACGAGCGCTCGTCCGGAGATTCGCACGAAAGCACTGGATGTGTGTAAAAAACAGCTGGAGCTTGCCTCGGCATTTGGTGTGGATACCATTCTGGTCATTCCGGGTGCAGTTGGTGTGGATTTTATTCCAGACAGTGAAGTGACGGATTATGAGGTCGCCTATGAACGGGCGCAAGAAGCCATTGCGCATCTGCTGCCGTATGCGGAACGTGCCGGCGTATCGATTGGCATTGAGAACGTATGGAACAAATTTCTGGTGTCGCCGCTAGAGCTGCGTACCTTTATTGATTCATTTAACTCCAATTATATAGGTTCGTATTTTGATGTGGGCAATGTGGTACAGAACGGTTACCCGGAGCAGTGGGTTCGCATTCTCGGTCATCGGATCAAAAAGGTTCATTTCAAGGATTACCGCCGTCAAGCGGGAGGACTTCACGGGTTTGTGGATCTGCTGGCTGGAGATGTGAATTATCCGGCGGTGATGGAGGCATTGCAAGCTATTGGTTACGACAACTACGTGACGGCCGAGATGATTCCGCCATACACTCATCATTCGAAGCAGATCATATTCAACACATCCAAAGCGATGGATGCCATTCTTGGACGTTCTCAGGAATAGAAGATACAGCTAACTGTTTATGCGAATACAACTTTTATTTGGGAGGTAGAAACATGTTAAAAGTGGGATTGATCGGTTTTGGGTTTATGGGACGTATGCATTTTGATAATTATGTGCGCCTTGCTTCCGAAGGAGAGCCCGTGGAATTGGTAGCCATCTGCGATCTGAAAATAGAGGAACTTAAGAACGGTAAAGCAGCCGGCAATATGGCGACAGAGCAAGAGGTATATGATCTCACACCTTATCGTTTGTACGACAACATCGACGCAATGCTGGAGCAAGAGGAGCTGGATATCATTGATATTACGCTGCCGACACCATTACATGCTGAACTAACGTGTTCCTTGCTGGAGAAAGGCATGCATGTGCTGTGCGAGAAGCCGGTTGCGCGTCATTCGGCGGAAGGCTGGAAGATGGCAGAGACCGCTAAAGCGACCGGAAAAACACTGATGATTGGTCAATGTTTACGCTTCTGGCCAGCCTATAGCTACCTGAAATCTGTTGTAGAAGATGGTCGTTACGGAGCGGTAAACGCAGGTTATTTCTTCCGGGGTTCAGGTTTGCCTCAAGAGTGGTTCCTGGATGGGGAGAAAAGCGGTGGCTGCATATTAGATATGCACATCCATGATGCGGATATTATTCACTGGCTGTTTGGCAAACCGGATCATGTATCTACGCTGGCTCGCAACGTCATTCCGGGAAGTGGCTATGATACGGTGTCCACCAATTATGTGTATCCTGATGGAAAAGTGCTAAATGCTCAGGCAGACTGGACGCTGCAAGGAGATTACGGTTTCTCGATGACGTATCGCGTTAATTTGGAGAAGGGCAATCTAGTCTTTGAGAATGGTGAGCTAAAAGTAAATCCGAATAATGCTCCCGGCTTCGTCGCTGAACTGTCACCCGACTCGGGATATTATCACCAACTCAAATATTTTATCCAATCTGTTCAAGCAGGTACGCCTGTATCTGTATGTACACCGGAGAGCGCAACGGGCACGCTTGAGTTAATTGAAGCCGAGATGCGCTCGGCGGATGAGCGTGGGGCATTGGTTTCATTATAGTAGAAAGAGCAGAACCTGTGATGCAGGTTCTGCTCTTTGCATTTCTGAAGTAGTACGACTTAGGGTAATGATTTTACTTCTTTCAATTACAGTAATTACTCACACGATCCAACAACCCGCCAGTTATTCGCCTGCTCCACGGTCAGTGGTTGATGCCTGCGAATATAATCCTCCACCAGTGCCGCCATATCGGTGGCGCCTTCGTGAAGTACCTTTTTGCCTGGATACATCGCATAATCACCGCCACCTGCTGCGCGATAACTGTTCATCACTACAGAATACGTCGCGTCCATTGCAACAGGTATGCCCTCACGTTCCAGCTTCACCACACGACTTCCCACAGGCTTGGAGATATCCAGCTCATATTCAATGCCTGCCCACATGTCGTAATTATAATGTTGTGGTTTCGGCTGCATGTAAGCGGGATTGACGATAACTTCGCCCGAAGCCTCCACTTCAAAGTAACGCGCCGTTTGCTCTAATGCATCCCGAATGTCCTGACCACGAAGCTCCAGCACCGTCAGTGTGTTGGGATAGATAAAATTGGACAAGACATCCCGAACAGTAATGAGGGAACCGAAACCGCGAGCTTCTTCACTGAGCAATGCCGTATTGGAGATTTGAGCACCTGTTGCTTCCATCTGCACCTGATGTACAAAAGCAATGAAGGGATGCGCCGCAAGCCGCAATGCGGCAGGATCGGTGATGGACAAGTCTCCGGCCACCTCGCCAATCGGCTGGTCCAGCCATGCCTGTGCTTTTTCTTCCAACTCGTCCGTCAGTCTCATAACAGCCCCATCGGGCTGTACATCACTATTTTCGTCCAAAAGCAACAAGCGAGCCTGTTTTCCTGCAATCTGCCACTTCCCATTCGATAACCGGTCCAACTCAACGGATACATGACCCACACCGTTTCCACTAAATCCAGGCTGAACCACGGTCACACCATGTATTTCAGCGGTAAGCTGACGGTGTTGATGTCCGGTAAGAAGAACGTCAATCCCATCAATGTCACGGCAGATGGCGTACGCCTGATTCTCCCCGGTTAACCGCTCGGCAGGTTCACCTGTCTCCAGATCACTCTCAAAACCACCATGATAACTGACCACGAGCACATCTGGTTGTTCATGTTCACGAATATAGCCAACCCATGCGCGAATGGTCTCCAAAGCATCAAGGAAATGTAATCCTTCTATATTCTTCGGATGCTCCCAGTTTGGGATATAGTGTGTCGTTGCACCCAGCAAAGCGATTTTGACGCCTGAAGACAAGGTTTTGATCAGATACGGAGGACCGAAGGCGGGTATGCCTGCACCTGAGGGTGCAACGGGCCGTGTTTCTTTTTCAGAATTCCCTCCATATGAATGGGTTACGATCGTGTCATCCTGATAAGTTTTGTACGACGACTGATCGTCGGCGTTGTGATTATCGAGCAACTTTTCATAATCTTCCTTATGATGTTCCACAACAATATTGGCGGATAGCCAAGGGAAATGGGAGTCTTCAACTGCTTTACGCAGCAAATCCAGTCCGTAGTTGAATTCATGGTTGCCCATCACGGCAGCATCATAGCACAGTTCATTCAGAACATTAATGAAGGGATGCACTTCATGATCTGAAACAAAGGACGCAGCATACGAGGCCAAAGGAGAACCCTGCAACAGATCACCGTTATCCACAAGCAGCAGTTCAGGTGAACGTTCTCGTTCACGCCGGATCAGCGAAGCGAGCAAAGCAAGTCCGGCTGGACGATAGGCATTGGTATTGTAATGTATGGGACGAATGGCCCCATGAAGGTCACTGGTTACCATGATGTCGAAGCTTGACGTAGTTGTTATGGATGTCATTTTTACAATCTCCTCTAACTATATAAGTTTAAACATAGTAAATTACAGGCGGAGTACAAAGGAATTCACCGATTCTACTAGTATCATCAACTGTAATGAGGCTATTCTAACAGATCAAAGCCACTCTGACAGCCTGACAGGAAACTTTACAAAACTCCAAATTTCGTTTCACATCGCGCAAATATTCGAAGACTATAGTAGACAAGTAATGAAAAATAGAAACTCTTTGGAGGGTGTTCGCTTGAAGAAGTCTGCTTTATTTTTACCATTGTTGATTTTGGTTCTGTTTCTAAGTGCTTGTGGGTCTAACAGTAGTACAACAGGTTCGGCTAACGGGGCAGATACGAGTTCAAATGCTTCCGGTACTGACACGGCAGAGACAGAAAAAGCCGCTGAAGGTTATGTGCCGACTGAGCTGACTGTACAATTCGTTCCATCACAAAATGCAGATACTCTCGAAGCCAAAGCAAAACCGCTTGAGAAGCTGCTGGGTGACAAATTGGGTATCCCGGTGAAGGTTAGCGTATCCACAGACTACAACACAATTATTGAAGCAATGGCTTCCAATAAAGTGGACGTAGGTTTCCTGCCTCCGACGGCTTATGTACTTGCCAAAGAAAAAGGCGCAGCTGAAGTTATTCTTCAGGCACAACGTTTTGGTGTAAATGATGAGACTGGCGCTCCTACCGAGCAACTGGCAGATTCGTATAAATCCATGATTATTGTGAAGAAAGATTCACCGATCCAATCCGTTGAGGATCTGAAAGGCAAAAAAATCGCCTACCAAAACGTAACTTCTTCTGCAGGTTATGTATGGCCGGCAGCCCTGTTGTTGGACAGAGGCATTGACCCTTTGAAAGATGTACAGGCAATCACGGTTAAAGGCCATGACCAAGGCGTGCTGGCAGTGCTGAACGGCGACGTTGATGCCGCAGCGATTTTCCAGGATGCTCGTAACACTGTAGCGAAAGACTATCCGACTGTATTTGAAGATACACGTGTACTGGCGTTCACTGAGCCGATTCCTAACGATACCATCACAGTACGTACAGACATGAATGCAGATTGGACAGCGAAGATCAAACAAGCGTTCATCGACATCGGTAAAGATCCACAAGGTCACGAAATCATCAAAGAAATCTACACACACGAAGGTTATGTAGAGTCTGATGACAGTAAGTTTGATATCGTTCGTCAATACAACGAAAAAGTAAAAACCGAGTAGTTTTCTGTTAAAAGAAAGATAGTTAATGATCGTATTGCATTGCTTATCTTTTCATTGGATAACTTCATCGTATTAGCGGGCAGGCCAGTTCAGCGTGACATACGCTGCGCTGGCTTGTCCCATTACAGCGTGACCCTGCGAAATACCATATTAATGAAAGAAGGATTACTGCCATGATTGAGCTTCACAATGTAACGAAAACATACGCTAACGGCACCAAGGGCCTGAATAATATTAATCTGAAATTTAAACAGGGAGAGTTTATTGCCGTAGTAGGTTTGTCTGGTGCGGGGAAATCGACGCTTCTGCGTTCCATTAACCGACTTCATGATATCAGTGAAGGGGAGATTTTGATTAATGGCAAGTCGATTACGAAAGCCCATGGCAAGTCACTTCGCATGATTCGTCGGGATATCGGCATGATCTTCCAGAGCTTCAATCTCGTAAAACGTTCCAGTGTGCTTCGCAACGTGCTTGCTGGACGTGTGGGATATCATTCCACAATGCGTACCATTTTGGGTCGTTTTCCAAAAGAGGATACCGAACTTGCATTTGGAGCACTGGAGCGGGTGAATATTGCCGAGAAAGCCTATTCCCGTGCGGATCAATTGTCCGGTGGTCAACAGCAACGGGTAGCCATAGCTCGCGTACTAGCACAGGAAGCCAAAATCATTCTGGCAGACGAGCCTGTCGCTTCACTCGATCCGCTGACAACGAAACAGGTTATGGATGATCTGAAACGCATTAATCAGGATCTCGGCATTACAACCATCGTTAACCTTCACTTTATTGACCTGGCCAGAGAGTATGCTACCCGTATTGTGGGATTGCGTGCGGGCGAAGTGGTGTTTGATGGTCCGGTATCCGAAGCAACGGATGAGCGTTTTGCAGAAATTTATGGCAGACCTATTCTGGCAGACGAGCTGCTGGATAAACAGGCTGTACAGGAACAGCGGGGAGAAGTTCTGGTATGAAGCAACCCGTAAACGTATCGATAGATGGATCATTGCAGAACGAATCAGGGAAGGGCAAGCGTCCTGGCACAGGCTCAGGTTCGACTATCCACCGTCCCAAACCACCTGGGCGCACCAAACATCTGCTCACGTTGGTCATCATTCTGCTGCTTTTGTGGGCAAGTGCCAAACAGACTGATGCCAGCTTCAGCGAACTGATTGAAGGTTTCCCGAACATGCTGGATCTGCTGAAGGAGATGTTTCCTCCGCGCTGGACATACTTTGATAATATCGTTCAGGGCATGCTGGAGACTATTCGAATGGCTCTGATTGGTACAACGATTGGTGCGATCATCGCGATTCCGGTCTCCATCATCTGTGCAGGCAACTTGATGCCCAGCCGCTGGATCTACTATCCGGCCCGCTTTGTACTGAACCTGATTCGTACCGTGCCAGATCTGTTGCTGGCGGCACTGTTCGTTGCTGTGTTTGGACTGGGACCGATTCCTGGTATCTTGGCACTTGCTGTCTTCTCGGTGGGACTGATTGCCAAGCTGACTTACGAAACGCTGGAAACGATTGATCAGGGACCGCTTGAAGCGATGACCGCTGTCGGCATGAACCGGATTCAGCTGATTATTTATGGCGTGGTGCCACAACTGGCTGCCCAGTTTACTTCCTATGTGTTGTATGCCTTTGAGATTAATGTGCGTGCCGCTGCGATTCTCGGATTAGTCGGTGCAGGGGGTATCGGACTGTATTATGAAGCAACTCTTGGATTCCTGGAATATGACAAAACGAGTGTGATCATTCTGTTTACCCTTGTCATTGTTCTGATCATTGATTACGTAAGTACTAAGCTGCGGGAGAAATTGTTATGATGAAAAATGAAACGAGCGTAATCCGGCGCAAACCACGGAAGAACCCGCTTCGCTGGGTCATTGTAATCTTGCTTATACTTGTGTACGCTTGGGCACTTGCCGGTATACCGTTTACCGGTTTTAAGGAAACCGCCGGCCAGATCATGAAGGCGATTATCGCCGGGATTTTCTCCCCGGATTGGGACTTTGTTTATCTGCCTGAGGGAGAGGATTTGCTGCGAGGATTGCTGGATACGCTGGCGATCTCGGTGCTGGGTACCGTCATTTCCGCTGTACTGTGTATTCCATTTGCTTTCTGGTCTGCCAGAAATATGAGCCGCTTACGTGGGATATCGGGTACAGGAAAAATGGTCCTGAGCTTCATTCGGACCTTTCCTGAGATCATCATGGCTTTGCTATTCATCAAAGCGGTAGGACCAGGTTCTTTTGCGGGTGTACTTGCACTTGGACTGCATTCCATCGGGATGCTTGGTAAACTATTCGCTGACGAAGTAGAAAATATTGATTATGGTCCTTCTGAAGCGTTGCTCGCTTCCGGAGCGACTCGTATGCAGCAGCTGTGGTTTGCTGTACTGCCACAGGTTTTGCCTGGATTCCTTAATTACACGTTGTATCGGTTCGAGATTAATGTGCGCTCCGCAACCATTCTGGGGGTGATCGGGGCAGGGGGAATCGGTACACCGCTGATCTTCGCACTCAGCACACGGAACTGGCCGCGAGTAGGGATCATCTTACTGGGTATTATCGTGATGATTACGATCATTGATCTGATCTCGGGATACATCCGCAAGAAGCTGGTGTAAAGAAGAAAGGGTAAAGTTTGTTTGCTAATAAAGACGAATAAAATAAAAAACATGATGGATATGTTTCAATTCATTGTGGATCTACCGGAAGAGCAGCCCATGCAATAGCAGGTGCTGCTTTTTGTATTTATTTCATATTCTTATGTATAAATATATAAGCCTATATGAAATTACTGTTTAGAAGTAGGCTCATATTATGATACTGTATAGTTATAAATTTAGTAATGTAGGAAAATTATGATAAAAGGAGAATCAACTAATGGATTTTTTTATCTATTGTGGGATAGCACTCCTTTTTGTATCTGGTCTTTGCTTTGGAGCATGGACTACTGGATCACAACAAAGAGGGAATTTTCATTCAGAACATGGAAAAGAACGTAATATTAAAAAAAAAATAGGCACATGGTCGGCTTTAGCTGGAGCTCTTTCGTTTGCCATTGCGGGCTTAATATCTTTAGTAAGCTGAGGGCAAGATAGCTAGAATAAAAGATAGCGACAATATATCGGAGGTACCGCATACCCGGCTAATACGATACTTTCGGGATCACAGACTGGACTGAGTGTTCCAATTACTGCAGGAACCAAAATAGCTATTGCATGTGGGTTTGATGTAAACCATTTCAAATCTTTCGGCGTCTTACGTTTTTTACTATACAGGCGGTATTATTTTCAACTAAAATTTAGAGTGTTTACGGTACGAAAAAAAAGCGAAGCAAGGTTGCCTGGAATCCCGGCGATCTTGCTTCGCTTTTTCTATGCTTGGTTAAACATTAGATATTCCTTACTGAGACTTAGCTTGCTGCTGGCAGAGATACGGATTTTGTCACCTGTACCGTAATGGTTTCAGTGCTTGTCACACCTGCTGCATTGATTAGCTCGGCACGATACGTGTACGTTCCATTCGCGTGACCGGATACATCTGTCACGGCGCTTTGTGCATTAGGTGTTACTGCGTTCAGCGCTTTAGTATCGATCAGTTGACCATTTTCATAGAGACGGTATTCTGTTGCATTTGTTCCCCACCACAGATTCATTGTCACTTTGTAGTTGCCGTCCCCATCCCAATTGTCCTGGGAGAGAACTGCTTTGCCAGGGACCGCATTTGCTACTTTTACAGTGAGTGCTTCACTGCGAGTTGAGCCCTTGGAGTTCGTCAGCTCAGCTACATACGTATACGTACCGTTAGCTTTGCCAGTGATTGTTGTTTGGGCTGATTGCGAAGCTGGGGTAGCATCTGTCAGCTTTTGTGTGTCAATCAGTACGCCATCTTCATACAGCTTATAGCTTGTGCCATTGCCACCCCACCAGAGATTCATGCTAACGGTGTAAGATCCTTCGGACAGACCGTTGCTATAACCATTGTTGGATGTAAGCGCCGGTTTACCCGGTGCGCCAACAGCTGGCGTAGAAGGAACTTCCTCAACTGCCACAAAATCGTTCAAGCTTCTAGGTTTCAGTTGGAATACATCTTTGAAAATAGCGGCAACACCGGTCACGCTGATTTTATCGCCTGCCGCATAAGGGAAGGAAGTTTGCGTTACACCTGTGCGTGTATCCACACGTACATGCGTGCTTGTTCCGTCTGCTGCAACCGCGTCAAATTCAAACGAACCTACAGGTGTTGCACTAATGATATTTTGAACAGTCACATCTTTCAATTGAACGAGTTGACCCTGGTTTGCAGCCGTTACTGCTGGAACCTCAACGGCAGCAGGGACGGAGGCTGTTCCTGTTTTCTCGATCGCTACGATATCCGTAAGCTCGAATTCACTGTTGTACAGCGCCGTTGCTGCGGTTACTTTAACCACATCTCCGGCATGGAAGCCGCCAGTACTTTGGAAAACATAAAGGCCGCCAGTTGTGTCTTGAAGATAGAAGGATTGTCCACCAAAAGCACCGGGCTCTGTAGTGACTACGCCTTCAACCGTAACCGTTGAACCAGCTGCTTTGGTGCGTGCATCAGCAATGCTGATCGTTGCCGGGATTGGTCCTTCTTCTTCTGGAAGCTGCTCAGCCGGAACATTGCCGACTGTAACTGCAGTCGTGATCAGGTTGCTGCCGTTCAGACGCAGACGCAGGCTGGCAGCGCCCGTTGTACCTGATTTAATGCGGACATTCAGGTCCTTGATTGCGCGACCTTTGCTGTCGGAAGTAACGCTAAAGTTGGAGCTATAGCCGTACGAAGTCGGCCATGTACCACCTTCATTCTGAATCATGGCGACCTGTGTTCCGCCAGTCAGGTAAATCCCTGCACTGTAACCGGAAACGGTTGTGTTAGCAGGCATGTTCTCTACAACTACGCGGATTTGGAAATCCTCCGCATTAGGCAGGGTTTCCTGCTTCACGAAGCTGTAGGAAGCGTTCGCGCTTGAAGCTGGTCCACCATAAGAACCTGCTTTGAACGTGGAACGATCATACCATTTGTATCCTGCAGCTGGTGCGGCCCAAGGTTCAGCCTGTGGTTCTGTGGAAGCCGCAGGTTGTTCGAACGGAAGCAATGCTGTTGCATTATCCAGTTGAAGTCCGTTCACTTGGTTCAAGTTAGTGTAATTTTCCTGAGTAGCAAGCCAGTTGACTGTATTGACCAGCAATTTGCCGTCATCAACTTCTTTGAAGCCGTCATAGGTTGTTTTGCGAGCGCCATTCTCTTCGCGCAGATACTTCGGTGAAGCATCCTCAACCGGAGAAGAGTCCCCGATAAACGCTGCTTTACCTGCACCCAGCTTGGATACGGCTACGTAAGGACCTTCCTCAACTCCGCCGCCGTTGTATACGCCTTGGTCAACAGCATTGGGCCAAGCCGCATTCGTTTTCGGCAGGTATACAATACCTTTGGCTTTGGTTGGATCGGTGATCGCAAGAGTGGACCCTGCGTGCATGGCTACAGCAGATACACCTTCCGTAATGCCAAATGCCTGTCCAGCAGGCACAATGTTAGTAGCGTTAATATCGCCTAATGCGTTGTAACGGAAGCGTACTCCGAAATTATCGGACAACCAGTCTGTGCTGGAAACATTTTGCATAGCCTCAGAGTTACGCTCCTCTGTGCTCATGCCTTTGGCTGGATCTTCGAATGCGCCACGGCGATAGCCGTTAATCGCTTCGGAACCGTCCCAGCGGTTTTTGTTACGGTCAGCATTGTAGTGATCTCCAATGAAGAAGATGCTGCCGCCCTTTTCCACATACTCTTTCATGGCTGCCTGTTCTGTCGTTTTGAAGGGAACATTGGGTTCAGCAATGACAAACACGTTATATTCTTTCAGATCGTCATAGGTAAAAGGGGTCGTCTTGCGCAGTTCCTTTACATCATATCCATCATTCGCGAGTGCATTGCCGAAGTCAGAGAAACCTCCGTCAATGACCCAGTCAGCCGCTCCGGCTGTCTGTGCATGAGTATTGTCGAACAATACTTTCTTGCCTGCATTTCCGTTAACAACCTTCGCCTGAATGAACGGGGCAGGGTCTGTAGCCCATTCCGCCTGAACCGATGCATCTCCGTTCCATAATCCGATCTGAAGCGGCAATGCCATGGACAATGCCAGGAGTGATTTTAACCATACTCCTCGCATACGTGTCAATTTACCCAACCAAATCCCTCCCAAATATTAGTTACTACATGAGTTCGTCCATATTCTAACACACCAAAATCTCACATAGTCATAACAATTTGTAAAAACGAACTCGAGTTTTGTAAAAATGATTCCTTTGTCACGCTTGATATAACAAATTTTGATTCTTTATAACATTAAATGTTTATTTTTCGTCATGCCTACGGATAAAAAAAGCCATCTCTTATGAGATGACTTTGGCCCGAATACGATTCACAGCATGGAATACCGAGGATTTGATCATGCCTTCACTGCGGTTGACGAGCTGTGCGGTTTCCTTGATGCTGTACCCGTGAATCACGCGTAATTCAAGAATTTTGCGATGCTCTGTATTGTTGATGATCGACACAAGGTCGTTAACACCTTCGGAGATCTCCAACTCGGATGTATCACAGTGATAGGTCTGCATCTCCAACTTACTGTCTCGTTTCAGTGTACGGGTTCGCTTGCGGAATGTATCCATGGCGAGGTTACGAGCAATTCTTTTGAGGTAGTAGAGAAGACGTTCTTCTGGAATGTCTGCCGATACATTCATCATTCGAATGAAGCACTCCTGCGTGAGATCCTCTGCATCCTGTTGATTTTTGACGATCTGAGATAGATACCGTGTCACTTCTGATTTATAGTTTACATAAGCATCATGAATGGCTGTTTTGTTCACGTGATGTTTCCCCTTTGGATACCGATCTGGCCTTTTCCGGTCTGGTTTGTTCCCTATGTTCCAAGTATATCGGGATGATGTTTCCAAAGAAGCCAGACTTGTATCCGAGTTGTAACATTTTCCGTGAACCTCTGTTCATTCATAGAGCAGGGATACAGAATATAGGCAGATGAAATTCATAGAGCAGGGAGATTAAGATTCATCATGAGACCGAAACAGATTTTGATTATTGAGGACGAAGAGTCCATTCGCGACATCCTGTCCTATTCTTTGCGCAAGGAAGGATTTGAGATGACAGAAGCGGCAACAGGCAGAGAAGGACTGGAACTGCTCAGGGAGTCCAGACCAGACTTGATTCTGCTTGATCTGATGCTGCCTGACATGAGCGGGTTCGATGTATGTAGACAGCTTTCCGTGAATTCGAAGATTCCCGTAATTATGATTACGGCGAAGTCCGATATGCTGGACAAGGTGCTCGGCATGGAGCTGGGGGCAGACGATTATATTACGAAGCCATTCGACATTCGTGAGGTGGTTGTGCGCATTCGGGCCATTTTCCGCCGGATTGATCTAATCAGCGAGACGCTGGAGAATCAGTCCTATGAAGTGGTACGGCTTGGCAGACACATTGAAATTCGCAAGGATGAGCGTGAAGTCTGGAAGGATGGGGAACGCGCCGGACTGACCAATAAGGAGTATGATTTACTGCTGTATCTGGTCAACCATCACCGGAAGGTACATACAAGGTCTGAGTTGCTGGATAAAGTGTGGGGATTTGATTTTCCCGGAGATACCCGGACGGTAGACATTCATATTCAGCGCATCCGCAAAAAGCTGGATAGTGGGGAGCAGGGGATTTCACTTATTGAGACGGTCTTCGGCGTGGGGTACAAACTGAATATTCAGGTGCATACATGAAGTGGACGATCCAGTTCAAAATGGTCGTTCTTTTCTCGGTCATCGTATTTATCGGTTTTTCGGCCTTGCTCATTATTTCGAATAAAGTGGGTGAGGAGAACATGTACAGGGAAGTGCAGGAGGACATGATACAATCCAAAAAAAATCTGGATATCGCGCTCAATCAATACTTCCTGATTCATAACAAACGGATTAGTGAGAACTCCCTGGGAACAGGGAATCGAGAACTCGCAGAACAGATCGGTTCCGCTGTAGGTGGCAAGGTCATAGTCTATCGATCTGATGCCACCCCGTTTAGTACCGTGGGTGCTGAGGCGAAGCCGGGTGCTGCCAAAACCTCTGACCTACAGGCTGCCATGAAGTCAAAGATTGCTTATACAACAGTGGTGGATAAGGGCAAAGTAACAGGGAATCTGTCTTTCCCCGTACTGTCAGAGGGGAGCATCCTTGGCATCATCCAGCTGGAAAGGGATTATACGGATCTGTTCAAACGGCATCTGCGTTTTCAGAACACTATCAAGGGCTTTGCAGCCGTCATTTTTGTGTTTGTTTTCATTGGTTCTGTCTTTATATCACGGCAGATTACGAAGCCCATTCGTGTGCTGACGAAACGTTCAGCCGAAGTTGCACAAGGCAGCCTGAATGCAGACATCCACATCTCAACGAAGGATGAGATTGGAGAGCTGGCTTCCAGCTTTACGGTCATGATTGATCGGGTAAGAGAGCAGATTGATGTGATTGAGAGAGAACGGGATGAGGTCAAGCATTTGCAGGCACGCAACAAGGTTTTTTTTGACAATGTGACCCATGAATTAAAGACACCACTGACCACGATACTTGGGTATGCCCAGATTTTGCGGGATAATGGCTTTACGGATCAGGCATTCTTCGAGAAAGGGTTAAAATATATTATCAATGAGAGCCAGCGCCTCAACGTCATGGTTGCCGATATCCTGGAAGTGACCGTATCATCCACACCGATTCAGACCTATCGCTTTGAGCGGGTGAATGTATCGAATATTATTCGGGAAGCTTGCGAAGACATGTCCATTAAGGCGGGCAAGTACAATATCGGTATTCGTTATGAGCTGGAAGAAACGCTGTATGTTCAGGGGGATTGGAACAAGCTCAAAGAAGTCTTTCTGAATGTACTGGATAACTCAGTCAAATACGGGAATGTGAATTCCATCATTCAAGTCCAATCGTTTCGACTGGGGGATTCGGTAGCCATACTGATTCGCGATGAAGGAGAAGGCATCCCGGAGGAAGCTTTGAAGCAGGTATTTGAACCCTTTTACCGGGATAACGGGATGAACAGGACAGAGAAGGGAAGCGCTGGACTGGGCTTGTCCATTGTGAAAAACACGGTAGAGCAGCATGGGGGAACAGTGGAAATGAAGAGTATATTGAACAAGGGAACACAGGTGAATATCAGTCTGCCTGGGGAATGGGACGTATGAAGAAACGAGGATTTTGGAGCAGACATCGTGATATGCTTATGTTATCCGGTTTGCTGATTGTATTTGTCGGAGGCATCTTTGGAATTGGCAGTCTCTTCAGCATTGGACATGCGAAGCCCAGAACCGTCATTCTGCCGGATAAACAGTTCAACAGTCGCTTGACCCCACCGCCGAGCAGCACAATTCAAATTGAGTCGGCTACCAAGCTGCCCAATGACTTTGCTATCTATGATTTTGAGGTAGCTGATCCCAACACCGTCATATTGAATCGGCCAGATCGTTCCTATACCGGGATCAAGCTTTCACAGCTGCATATGGATGATAATCTCTTGAAGGATATCGCCACGAATACAGAGTATGGCATTGCCTTGAGTCCGGATCAGAGCAAGCTGATTTATTCCCAATACCGATCGACTCAGGCGCAGAAGACAACCTATGAATATGACTTAAAAATAGGAGAACATCGCAAGCTGAAGAATGACAACTCCTATTCACGCGTCTTTGTAGGCAATGAATCCTACATCGGATATGATGACCTGGTATTCAACATGGTGGATCTGAATACAGGAAAGAAACGCGAATTGTACAGTTATGATGAGTTAGTTGCCATGGTTGCACAGAAAAGCAACATTTCAAGTCAGGATGATACCCTAATCATGCTGGATTCGTATGAGATCAGCCGGGATCTGACCAAGGTGTATGTGCTGGTCAAACTGAAAGAAAATTACGCAGTTTATAGCTTCTCTCTTAACGACAAAAATGATATTACCGCATACCCTCCTGCCCAGGATATACAGCAGTTCAAAGTATTGAAGAATGGGGATATGCTGATTCAAGGTATGATGAACAACGAACAGGGATTGTACAGGCACCGAGCGGATACCAAGAAGTTTGAGCTGCTGGTCAAAGGGCCCATCTGGAGCTTCGATCTGGATGAGGAGGAGTCCCGTATTGCCTATTTTCTGACACTTGAAGGACAGAAGAATGAGGTGCATATTGCCTATCTGAATGACCACAAGCTGGGGTCCGATACGGTTATCTACCGGAATATCGATTACTTTATCAAGTTGAAATGGAATGACAGCAATCTCTTTGTTGTCGGGAGCTCCATGGAAAAAAGTGAGTTATACCGGTTTAGCTTCCGAGCTTGGTAAAGATGTGAATATGGAACGCTCAGACATAAGAGCCCTATGGAATGCAGTCGCTACGCAAGGACTCAACCCATAGGGCCTTTTTGTGATTCGAGTATTTTGCATAAATCCAAAGAGGGCATTTCAATCGCATCTCGATCCAATGGTGTAAAAGGATGATTTTACAAATTGGATACAAGTCCAGATTGGACCGATACATCTGATGGCTATAATTACCTCTATTACATCGATGAGAGGAAGCCGGATTCATGCTGCGAGTAGAACAGGTGTCACACACGTTCCGCAATGCACAAGGGATCGTTCCCGTATTGCAGGACATTAACATATCCGTGGGCAAGGGCGAGATGGTTGCATTGCTGGGAAGCTCCGGTTCAGGCAAATCGACGTTACTGCATCTGATGGCAGGTCTGATGAAACCGGACACCGGCAAGATCCTCATTGCGGACCAGGATATTGTGCGAATGAGTGAGAACCGGTTGGCAGAATTCCGCCGGACACATATTGGCTTTATTTTTCAGGCGTATGAGCTGCTGGCGAACCTGACGATTCGGGAAAATGTGGAGCTGCCGCTCGTATTTCAGGGCATTCGCCCATCACGACGTAAACAAAAGGCGATGCACCTGCTGGAACAGGTAGGCCTTGTCGGCAAGTCCGAATTGTTCCCTTCCCAGCTGTCGGGAGGGCAGCAGCAGCGCGTCAGCATTGCGCGCTCACTGATAACGGAGCCGTCCGTCATATTTGCGGACGAGCCTACCGGGAATTTGGATACGCGCACGGAGGAAGAGATCATTTCCATTTTGCAACAGCTGAACCGGGAGATGGATACGACATTTGTCATTGTTACGCATGAGGCGGAAGTGGCAGAGCAAATGCAGGTTGTCATTACATTGCAGGACGGATGCTTGGTGAAGAGTGGCCAGTCCAAGGCAGTAGAGCAAGGAGCGCGGTTGTGAGAATTCTGGATGTGTTGCGAATGTCATGGGGACAGATTGTACGCAGGAAGGTCGTTACTTTGTTGTGCATGATCGGCCTGTCCATCGGATGTGCCGCCATGATTATCGCGCTAAGCGTGGGGCAGTCGGTACAGGTATATGGAGAGAAGACGTTAAACGAGAATTACAAAATGGATGAGATTACGGTATCTCCGAATGAAGGCATCAACTCGGGTGGGAGCGGGAGCAGTGGGCAGACGTCTACCTTTGAACGCGGAGCACTGACAGCTCGAAAAATCGATATTATCGCCAGTCTTCCGCATGTCGTCGCCGTTGCTCCGATGCTGAAGCTGGACATGCTGGAGATGGCAACGCTGGATGGCAAGAGCTCTAATGTGGAAGTCATTGGTACAGAGCTTGGGTCATTAAGCCGTTTCGGCTACCGTTTTGACAAAGGTGGTGCATCGGGAATTAGCGGAGCCGCTATTGCGAATTACGGTGCAACCTTCGGACTTGTGGACGCCGAGGTGATACGTGAACTGAACGACAAGCTCATGGAGGATTCGTTTAATGACGAGTTTCTACAGCAGTACATGGCGTTGATGTCTACCCAAACCGAGCTGTTTCAGGCACAGTTTAACCTGAAATATCAGGACATGAATGATTCGTCTAAAGTCAAAACAAGCTCCCCTTTGCGGGTAACAGGTGTGCTGAAGTTACCTGGCGGCATGAGTGAGAACAATGCGATGTATGACAAAAAAGTCTATGTTTCCCTCGAAACCGCCCGGATGCTCGCTGAACAGTTCCAGAGCAGTCAGGCACAGGCCGCGGCAGCAGGACGGTTGAACTCGGCGCTCGTAAAGGTGGAGGACAAAAAGTATGTGGCACAGGTGCAGGAGCAGATTCAGAAGCTGACGCTGATGACAGACAGCAATCTGTATCAGGAGCAGGCGATGAAGGAACAGCTCGGTATGTACCAGAAGGCCGCTATGGGCATTGGGATATTCGTCATGCTGCTGGCTTCGCTGTCCATTATTGTTGCGATGATCATGTCTACGCATCAGCGACGCAAACAGATCGGTGTCATGAAGGTGCTGGGAGCCAATCTGTGGCAGATCCGGCAGATGTTCATTGCAGAAGCTGCTGTACTCGGGGTATTGGGCGGGATTGTCGGTGTCTTCATCGCTTATGGAGCCATCCAGGGGGTAAACGGACTGCTTCAAGGGCAAGTCTCGATGGAGGCAAGCACACCTCTCCAAGTGGTTATTCAGACGTCGACCTTGCCTGCTGGTATAGCATTTGCGGTGTTGACCGGAGTGCTCTCGGGAATCTATCCGGCGATTAGTGCCTCGCGTACGAATGCGTTACAGGTGATCAAATCGGCATAAATGCAGCAGAGATACAGGGAATCAAATTGGGAATGACAGACAGCATCAACAAGACAGAATTAACAGACAGATTTAACGAAGGGACATACGGCAATGAAGAACTCGGCAATAAGCAAATGGATAAAGAGAATCATCATGATCGGCCTGCTTGCGGGCGCTGGATATTTTCTGTACCAGCAATATAAACCGGTGCCCGAAGCACCCATTGAGGCACCGCAGCCCATTACATTTGAAGTCACTCAGGAGACAATTACGCAGGAGATTCAGGTCAAAGGCAAATCGATTTATGCCAAACAGACAGATGTGTATGCTCCTTTTGCCTCGAAAATAAAGCAGTGGAATGTGGAGAATGGGGAGCCCATTCGCAAGGGAGCTGTTATGTTCTCGCTTGATTCGAAAGCATTTCAGACAGAAGTGCAGCAGTTGGAGACCGATATTGAGAAATCGAGGCTGGAAGCTCAATTAAATGAGATTGGTCTTAATCAGGGAAACGGTTCCGAGCCATTAGGGGTCACCGAAGAAGAGCGGAAGAAAGCCTTCGCCGAGCGGGAGACAAAACGACTGACCAACGAAATGAACAAGGAATCCATCGCTGTGAAGGAGCAGGAGGTTCAGGCAAAGAAGGTGGCCATCGGTTTATCCACCGTGTATGCGCCGGTATCCGGCGTGTTTCTGATGAATGATGCGGAGACCAAGACACGTATGGTGAGCGAAGGTCAGTATGTGGGTACCATTGTGGATACGGGCAAACTGCAATTTGTGGCGACCATTAGTGAGCAGGACATTTTCAAAATTCAAACTGGCATGCCTGTAAGCGTACATATGACGGGCAATAAGGAGGTTCCGTTAACCGGAAAGGTCAGCAAAATCTCCAAATTTGCCAGAAAGGGAACGGAAACAGATTTGAAGCAGCCTTCCCAATTCGATATTGTCATTGATCTGAAGCCAAACGCCAAGTTGATCGGTGGATTAAGTCTGGAGGGCAAGATTGAAACGCTGCGTAAGGAGCAAGCGACGGTGGTTCCCACGCTGGCGGTTATGCGTGATCAGGATATGGCATATGTAATGTTGGATCAAGGCAACGGGCAATATGCTCAGCAGACAATTCAAACAGGCATCGAGACGGATGACAAGACTGAAGTACTGAACGGTTTGAAACCGGGGGATATTGTAGTGCTTCCATAAAAAGAGAGTATGAGAATATACTATGTGAATTAGCTCATTACGGGGGATAAGTCCGTGATGAGCCTTTCTTATGGCTTGGGCAGGCACATCTCAAAATTCCTGCCTGATTTATGGAATTAATTATAATAAAATTTAATAAATTCAATTTACAGTAATATTTACATAGAGTATAATCTGATTCATAAGGAGGTGGACACGCGATGTGAGGTTTGTATCGAGGGTAAGCCTTTTTTAAAATCTCTGAAAGTAAGCGCTTACTAAATTGAAGTCTGAGTAAAGCTTTGAAAGCCGTTCACCGAAGATCACCCGCACACACCTACAGATGTTTCCCCTTGCCGTGTCACTTAACCCCAGTGTAAGACACCATTTCTGTTTCTTATTTTTCACCTTATTGTTGTTGACCTACGCTTGTCCAAATTTGACTGCATTCATGGAGGTGAAGTTCCTACAGCTCATCCATACGTTCTCTACCGTGCATAGCATCTTGCCGACACAGAGGATCAGACATGAGTATATACCCAATCCAACCACAGGAAAGGTGGAACCCTAATGACAAAATCGAAAACCTTATCGAGAGGCGGAAAGGTCCTTCGCAAAAGTATGAGACAAGTGCTGGCAGCAACGCTGCTCGCAGCGGGCATTTTCCCAGGCATGGCTCCAGGAGTGGGTCAGGCGGCTGAAGCGCATGTGGATAATCCGTTTGTCGGAGCTACGGCGTATTTAAACCAGGATTATTCCGCTCTCGTGGATACGTCCATTGCTCTCACCAGTGATGCGTCGTTAAAAGCCAAGATGGAAACGGTCAAATCCTATCCAACGGCAGTCTGGATCGACCGTATCGCCGCCATTCATGGTGGAGCAGACAATGCCGGACGCAAAAGTGTGGAGCAGCATCTGGATGCGGCCTTGGCACAAAAGAAAGCAGGAACTCCGATTACCGCTTCATTCGTTATTTACAACCTGCCGGGCCGGGATTGTCATGCGCTTGCGTCCAATGGTGAACTTCCACTAACACAGGCGGACCTGCAGACGTATAAAAATGATTATATCAATGTAATCGCCGATATTTTTGCCAAACCCAAGTATCAGGACATTCGCATCATCGCCATCATTGAGCCGGACAGTCTGCCCAATCTGGTAACCAATCTCAGTACACCAGCCTGTGCCCAGGCGAGTTCAACAGGCATCTATGAAGCTGGCGTTGAATATGCACTGGACAAGCTGCATGCCATTCCAAATGTGTACAACTACCTGGATATTGGTCACTCCGGCTGGCTTGGTTGGGATAATAACAGTACAGGTTCAATCTCGCTGTACACCAAAGTTGTCCAAGGAACAACAGCAGGTCTTAGTAGCGCAGACGGGTTCATCACGAACACAGCGAACAGCACACCGCTGAACGAACCGAATCTGACCAACCCGGATCTGAACATTGGCGGACAACCGATCAAGTCCTCCAAGTTTTATGAGTGGAATCCGTACTTTGACGAAACCGATTTCACTGCGGCACTTTATAGCGGATTTGTACAAGCTGGTTGGCCGGCCAGCACGGGCTTCCTGATTGATACCAGCCGCAATGGATGGGGCGGGATTAACCGTCCAACGTCTGCCACAGGCAGTGATATTAACACGTACGTGAACTCCGGGCGTGTGGATAAGCGGGATCACCGGGGGAACTGGTGTAACAACAGCGGAGCAGGCATAGGTGAAGCACCTAAAGCAGCACCAGGACCAGCCCATCTGGATGCCTATGTATGGGTCAAACCTCCAGGGGAGTCTGATGGCTCCAGCTCGGAAATTCCGAATAACGAAGGTAAGGGCTTCGACCGGATGTGTGATCCAACGTTTACAACTAGTGATGGAGTATTGACGGGTGCACTGCCTAACGCACCGGTTTCGGGTCATTGGTTCCATGATCAATTCGTCATGCTGGTGCAAAACTCATTCCCTGTTCTTCCTGCCAGCAATGGTGGAGGGGGTGAAACGACAGCTCCAGCAGTTCCGTCAACACTGACTGCGACAGCAGGCAATGCACAGGTTTCACTGAGCTGGACCGCCTCCACAGGTGCGACCAGTTATAATGTGAAGCGGGCGTTGAGTGCGTCAGGTCCATTCACTACGGTTGCTGCCAACGTGAGCGGAACATCCTACACAAATACGGGTCTGACCAATGGAACGACCTATCATTATGTGGTTAGTGCCGTGAACGCTGCCGGGGAAAGTGCCAATTCTGCCGCAGCTTCCGCAACACCACAAAGTGTAGTTGTTCCGACCAGTGATCTGGTTCTGCAATATCGTGCGGGAGATACCAACGCGGCAGACAATCAGATCAAGCCGTTCTTTAACATCAAAAACGTAGGCAACACGGCTGTAAACCTGAGTGATCTAAAAATTCGTTATTACTTCTCCAAAGAAGGCACCGCAGGGATGGACTCTGCAATCGACTGGGCACAAGTCGGTGGTGCCAACATCCAGCGCACGTTCACCGATTCCTATGTGGAGCTCAGCTTCACTGCTGGAGCAGGCGCGATTCAGGCAGGTGCACAATCCGGGGATATCCAACTCCGCATATACAAGACGGACTGGAGCAACTTTGATGAATCCAATGATTATTCCTATGATCCAACCAAAACATCCTATCAGGACTGGAACAAGGTGACCCTCTATAAAGGCGGCACTCTGGTCTGGGGCATTGAGCCTTAATAGGAATTTCAAGATGATCGAACGGATTGAAAGATTAAAGGGATCTGTAGATGATGGCCGCTGTGGTCAGTGATCAATGTGAGTAAGATTATTTGATGTCGTGGAGAACGCCATATGGGCGTTTTCATACCACAACAAAGGAGCAGGGACGTTTCCAAGTCATGTGTATGACTTTGGGAACGCCCCTTTTCTCATTTTAACGAAATGAGCGCGTCTTATTTAGAGCAATGGAGTAGGTGCGGCAGTTTAACGAATCGTAGACAAGTTATTACTATGTTTTCACTCTATTTTCGCTGTTTTTACCGAGATAACGTTACTGAAGTTCGTTAGATTTTTCATTGTCGGCTAATGTTCAGAATAAGGTGTAACCGATTCGTTAGAGCATCAAACTTGAACATATTTTGCGTGAGCCATGAGTGCCTGAACAATCTTATACTCGGAGATCGCAGGGACGGAAATAACAACGGATCGGCTGCTCCGCTGAACAGCAAGTACATATTTTCGCATCGAGCCTTCCTTAACAACACTGAATATTAATCGTTTTGGACGGATATTTGCCTATGTCATGACAGGTAGGATGTCTATAATAATACCCGATGGGCAGGATTGAGCTGTTCTGGATGGAGAGGAATTGAAAGGGGGACGGAGTCGAAGAAGTCTGTTTAAGCAGGTTATTCTTTTTTAATTTTGTAAGCGTATTCAGTAAAATTTGAAGGATATGAACGTTTGTATCGATTGAAGGATGTCGCAAAGATCCAAGCACAGCGACAAGCATCACCCATTCTGTCTCAGGGAGAGTGAAGGTCGATGAAATTCAAAACAACAGCGCCGATACATAAAGGATCGGTTTCAGGTATGCACTCCAATCGTAAAAAAGTACGTTTGCCACTTGCAGCCAAAATGCTGTCTTCGGCACTAAGCGTTGCTTTGCTCGTTGCGGGAACTGCGGGAGTGAGCGGAGCAGCAGCTTCCAATGGGAACAGCGCGGCTGAAGCCAGCCTGCAGTCACATAAGGGAGGCGGTAACGTGAAAGACATTCAGCTTGAATATCTTGATCGCGGTCTGGTCGCGGCGTCTACTTCGGAGGGTGTTTTTCTCAGTTGGAGATTGCTTGGTGACGAGGCCACAGGGTATAGCGATAAAGGTCTGACAGGTACAGATTTTAACGTATATCGCGATGGCAAGAAGATTGCTACGGTCACCGACAGTACCAACTATGTTGATGCCGCAGGCAAATCGTCGTCCCGTTATGAAGTGGCAGCGGTAAGCAAGAAGGGCAAGGAGAGCAAACGCAGTGCATCCGTCAAACCTTGGGCGAACGGCTACGTTGATATCCCTTTGCAAAAACCGGCTGATGGTGTGACGCCAGTAGGAGAAGCCTACTCGTATTCTGCGAATGATATGAGTGTGGGCGATGTGGATGGGGACGGACAGTATGAGTTTTTTGTGAAATGGGACCCTTCCAACGCTAAGGATGTCTCGCAAAAAGGCTACACCGGTAAAACTTACGTAGATTGTTACACGCTGGACGGACAATTGTTATACCGAATCGATCTCGGGGTCAACATCCGTTCGGGTGCTCATTATACACAGATGCTCGTTTATGATTTTGACGGGGATGGCAAGGCCGAGATGATGTTTAAGACCGCGCCAGGCACCAAGATAATCCAATATAACAAAAAAGGAAAAGTGACATCCGAGAAGTACATCACCCTTCCGAAGCAGGATCGCAAAGCAGGTTACTCCAACGAAGATGATTTCCGTTTAAGTGCAGATGGCTACTATGATCATGTCGTGGATATGTTCAAGAATTGGCATACACATGAAGAGGTCGTGAAGGGCAACTGGCCTGCAACGTTGGAGGAAGCTTTTGGGATAGAGAAAAAGTATAGTTATCCATTGTCTCAGAAGGATGCTGAGAGCTTGGCCGATTACTTCATCGATGTGTATGCACCGAGCCGCAGTGACAAGAATGAGCTGCGCAAGTTCGAAGGCTTTATCGTGGATGGGCCTGAATATGTAACCGTGTTCGAAGGAGAGTCAGGCAAAGAGCTGGAGACCATTCCTTACGAGCCCGGACGGCAGGATGATGGGTTGATGTGGGGCGATTACGCGATGGCGCGTATTGAACCGGCGAACCGGGTAGATCGTTTTCTGGCAGGCGTGGCATATCTGGATGGGAAGAAACCGTCAGCAATCTTTGCACGCGGGTACTACACACGTTCCACAATGGTCGCCTATAACTGGGATGGCAAAAAGCTCAAGCGTGAATGGAAAGTGGACAGCGGCTGGACACCGATGAAGAACCCGTTCAATGACGGTCCACATGGGGTGGATGGTACAGATCCAGTGTATGGCTCGATTACAACCCAAGGCGCGCACTATTTCAGTGTCGCTGATGTGGACGGAGATGGCAAACATGAGATCGTGTACGGCTCGGCCACGATTGATCATGATGGCAGTGTGCTGTACAGCTCCAAGGACCTGATGCCTGCAGAGAGCGCCGCTCCGGGAACGATTGCACGTCTGGGCCATGGGGATGCGCTTCATGTAGCGGATATTGATCCGGATCGTCCAGGACTGGAAATCTTCATGGTGCATGAGGGTGGTCCTTGGGCGCCGTACGGATATTCCCTGCGAGATGCGAAGACTGGTGAAGTCATCTATGGCGGCTATACAGGCAAAGATACCGGACGCGGTATGATTGGTGATGTGGACCCGACCCGCCGTGGGCTGGAGACATGGGCCGTGGGATTGTGGACAGCCAGCGGTGAGAAAATAAGTGATAAAGCCCCTGGTACGAATATGAATATACGATGGGCCGCCGATATGACAACTCAGATCGTGGATGGTGCCATCGATGTCACACCTACGATCAAGGATTGGAATCGAGGCACGCTGCTGACCGCAACCGGAACGTTGACCAACAATTATACCAAGGGTACGCCATCTCTCGTAGCGGATATCTTCGGGGATTGGCGGGAAGAGATGCTGGTGAGAACGGAGGACAGCTCGGCGATCCGCATCTATCTGAGCACCGAGAAGACAGATCGCAAATTGTACACGCTGATGCATGACGCGATGTATCGTGTCGGAATTGCTGGACAGAACAGTGGATACAATCAACCATCCTACCCTTCCTTCTACATGGCATCGGATATCGACTGGTCGAAGGTTACACTGCCGAAGTTCCACACGCCCGAGTCGGGTAAGGGTGGGAAATGACTGAACGTTAATAGTCGGTAAGCTCTGGTATTTCCTTAATGTGCCTCGGTGCGTTGGGGGTATCCAGGGCTTTTTTTGCGTACGTCAAGAAACGAATGAATGCTATTCTATGGATGTAAAATCATGGTTGGTTATGATTTTTCATTTACATGGTGAAATACATCGCGGAGACTTGCTACAATGGAGAAAAGTGAGGATTGTTGCAGCAACGGAGGTGCAGGCATTGGAAGCCAAACATTGGACAGGCAGTCTGTTTCAGGAGGAACTGCGCACAGAGGACTATGGACCGCGTTTCTACGCGTATTATTACAAGCAATGGGACAACTACCAGATGTCCTATCACGATCATGATTCCACGGAGATCATGTACATCATTTCGGGAATGTGCCGGGTCGATGTACAGATGCCGGATGGCAGTTCGGAACAGGTTGTATTGAAAAAAGGGCAGTTCATTTTGCTGGATGCAGGGGTTCCGCACCGTCTGCTGGTCGAGGATGGGGTCCCGTGCCGCATGCTGAATGTTGAATTTGGAGTTGCCAGATCGGAGCCGGGCCAGCCTTCCATTCGCCAGCTCGCGCTGGAAGAGGATGAAGTCCATGCTTTTCTAACACAAGCCTCGCCTTATCTAGTTTTGCCTGACCCGGAGGAGGTGTACCATATTATGAAAAGCCTGGTGCTGGAGCTGGATCAGCGTGGTCTGATGGAACAGGGCCGATCTTCTGCACCTATGCGGATCATCCCGTCGGAGGAACGCTTGCATCATCGCGAAGCCCGTGATCTAAAGTCGCCTGAGCAAGGTACGCTGGTACGCACGTTGTTTATCCAACTGCTCGTTCGGGTCGCACGACTTCGCGGGGAAATCAACCGAAGTGCGCTGGATCAGACGGAGCTGTACGTGAAACGTACGATTGAATTCATGCATCACAATATGGATCGCAATATTCAAATGAAGGATATCGCGGCAGCGGTGAATCTGCATCCAGGCTATTTGCACCGTATTTTTCGCCAGCACACGAAGCGCACGCCTACCGATTATCTCACGATGCTCCGAATGGAAAAGGCGAAGATGCTGCTGCAACAGACAGATATTCCAATCTCCGAAATTTCCGATTACGTGGGCGTGGGGAGCAGACAATATTTTCATATGTTGTTCAAGAAATATACAGGCCGAACTCCGGTTGAATTCCGTTCCTCGATGGAACGACATGTCAGTCATTATCCCGCTGAAGAATAAATCGTGCAGTTTATCTGGAAAGTACGGCGCGGTGGATGCAAAAGTGAGGATTTTTGACAACCTCGTTGTGAAGAGGTCATGATTTTGATAACGCTTCCTTACTACCCGTTGCTACAATGATTTCATGAAGTCAGATCATTAACCGGGGCGAATATACTCGGATTACGGGAGGAACTGTACATGTCGTTTAAAGTGGCATTTATCGGGGCGGGCAGTATCGGATTTACACGGGGGTTGCTGCGGGATTTGCTCGCGGTACCGGAGTTCAACAATATTGAGGTTGCTTTCTGTGATATCAATCAGCACAATCTGGACATGGTTACCGAGCTGTGTCAGCGGGATATCCGCGAGAATGGACTGAATATTCAGATTCAGCCGACAACGGACCGGAGAGAAGCGCTCAAGGACGCGAAGTATGTACTATGTACAATCCGTGTGGGCGGGTTGGAAGCTTTTGCAACCGATGTGGATATTCCGCTCAAATATGGGGTAGATCAATGTGTCGGCGATACATTGTGTGCAGGTGGGATTATGTACGGACAGCGCGGAATTGCCGAAATGCTCGACATCTGTAAAGATATTCGTGAGCAAAGCGCACCAGATGTACTGCTTCTAAATTACTCCAACCCAATGGTCATGCTGACCTGGGCCTGCAACAAGTACGGCGGCGTGCGTACGATCGGACTATGTCACGGCGTACAGCACGGGCATCACCAGATTGCGGAAGCATTTGGGCTGAAAATGAATGAAGTGGATATTGTATGTGCCGGAATTAATCATCAGACCTGGTACATCAAGGCTTCCCATGAAGGCAAAGATCTTACGGGTGATTTGCTCGAAGCCTTCGAGAAACATCCAGAGTATAGCCGTACCGAGAAAGTACGGATCGATATGCTGCGCCGATTTGGTTACTACAGTACGGAATCGAATGGTCACCTTAGCGAATATGTGCCTTGGTACCGCAAACGTCCGGAAGAGATCAAGGACTGGATTGATCTGGGCAACTGGATTAACGGCGAGACAGGCGGGTATCTGCGTGTATGTACAGAGGGCAGAAATTGGTTTGAGACCGATTTCCCGAACTGGATGAAGGATGAACCGATGCAATTTGCCCCGGAAAAACGAGGTGGAGAACATGGTTCCTACATTATAGAAGGGTTGGAGACGGGACGCGTATACCGCGGACATTTCAATACCGTTAATAATGGTGTGATCTCCAACCTGCCAGATGATGCCATCATCGAAGCACCGGGATATGTGGACCGTAACGGCATTTCGATGCCGCATGTGGGCGATCTGCCGCTCGGTCCGGCTGCCGTGTGTAACGTGAGCATTTCCGTACAACGGCTTGCGGTTGAAGCTGCAGTACATGGTGATGACAAACTATTGCGTCAGGCGTTTATGATGGACCCACTCGTGGGTGCGGTATGTAATCCAAAAGAAATCTGGCAAATGGTTGACGAGATGCTGGTCGCTCAAGCCGAGTGGTTGCCGCAATATGGTGATGCCATTGCCGCGGCAGAAGCAAGACTCGCTGCGGGCAATCTGATTCCAACGAAGGAATACGAAGGTGCTGCACGTCTCAAAGTGAAAACCGTTGCAGAAATGCAGCAGGATCGCGATGCCGCCAACAAAAATGCGGGTGAATCGGATAAAGGGAAAGATCGCGAGAAAGTGCAGCAATAGATAAAAATGAGTAGGGCCTCTCCAAAATTGGAGGGGCCTTGTTTGGTTCTATTTTTTTTCGACACCACGGATTACAAAGGCAAAAGAGGTATCACCCAAGGAAACCTGCGAATTTTTTGGGGAAGACCAGCCGACAAAGGCTCCATAATAATGAGTATCTTTTTCCTGTGCAAACTGGAATGTTCCTTCTCGCAAAGAGATGGGACGTGCCTCCCCGTTCACATATTCAACCAGAGTGAACTCGTTAGGTGGTACATCCGTACTCAATTTAATAGATATGTTCTCGCCCACCAAAACCGAGACAGGTACTTTACCTTCCAGCAATTCCACATCACTTGCATAGTCAGCACACATACCTCCCCAGCAATAACTGCCCTGTACAGCTGGAATAGAGATGCCGCTTTCGCTCTGGATAGTTGGCGTAGGCAGTGCCTGGGGTAAGTTTGGTCCAGGTTCCTTAGCGTTCTCCTCTAGTGAACCCACTTCAGCTTCCTTTGTATTTGGCGATGGGAGAGAGGGAGGTTCGTTTGTGCCGTTACTTGGAGTAGGATTACAGCCGGATAATATCAGCAAAGTTGTAAGGAACACGAGTGAAGTTATCGTTCTCATAGTATTGAAGACTTTTATTTTATCCACCTCCCTAATATCTTCCAGACGCAAAGTGAGAGAGGAAAGTTGCCCATTGTGATGCATATTTACCAATCGACACATATTACCTTTACAGACATAGTAATATGTCTTATAGTATACCCAGGATTAAAGAAAGTCGGTGAGTAGGGCAGATGGATGAGCAAGCGATTAACAGTGATCTAATTCGAGGCAACATTGACCCCATTATTCTGAGTGTACTTATACCGAAGGATAACTACGGCTACAGCATTATTAAGGAAATCTATCGCAAGAGTGGAGAACGGTTTGAATTGAAGGAACCGACGCTTTATTCCAGTTTGAAACGGTTGGAGAAGAGTGGGCATGTTGAATCCTACTGGGGAGAAGAGACACAGGGAGGACGACGCAAATATTACCGGATTACAACGGAGGGGCAGGAAAGTTATAAACAGCAAGTTCAGGCTTGGCACGCAGCCAAAACATTGATTGACTGCATGATTATTTCCGAGGAAAAGGGAGATGAAGGGATATGACATTGGAAGCTCGTATTACCCGACATGTGAATCGTCTGTTCGATCATGCGCAGGATACATTGGCCAATCGGGAGTTAAAAGAAGAGATTCACAGTAATCTCGCTGCACGAATCGAGGATTATATGGAGCAGGGCATGGACAAGGAGCAGGCTTTTCAGACTGCCATTCAACATGTAGCTGGTATGGATCACATCATGAGTGATCATCGCAGGGTGCAACGCGTTCCTTATTGGACTGCGGTGTTGCAGTCTGCATTGATTTATAGCCTTATCGCCTGGATCATTACTATTCCAATGAGAGTCATGGTCCAGGGCGCAACCATTAACAACTTGCTCATGCTCATGAGTGTGATCGTGGGTGGAGCGTATGTATTTTATATGTTGAAAAATAAAAATACTTCGGCAGATCCAGAGGACATCACCGTTATCCGTATACCTGTATTCTTGCAATGGACGCGCAGATTGTGGTGGTTATGGGCAGGTCTCATCGTTGTGCTGTGGGGTACACAGGCGGCGCTGCGATTTGGAAGCAACATCTGGTATAGTCGACCGATTCAGGTAGAGGGGCCCTATCAATTTACTGTAATCGCGATTGCCTTTGCCATACCTTTATTAAGTATTATTATTCCTTTGATCGTGCAGAGGGCGTATCGGATCGTGGGCAAGTATGATGTAGGTGATGTCATATGACGGGAAAGAACAAATGGATTATTGCATTGGTCATGCTCGGTATCTTTGGTGTTATTGTGGTTGAGGGCGTCGTTAATCCGAGAATAGAGGCGAAGCAGGCGCAGTACGAAGCAGAGCAGCAAGATCCGTTAACCCATGATTTTGCGGCATTAGCGAAATATCGCAGTGCTTATATGGGAGACTTCTCCAATCTCAGCCATTTAAATCAGACATTGCCTCTAAACGACCAGTTGAATGGGTATCAATTGTATCCAGAGACATTTACGGCTCAAATTAAATACAGGATGAACGCCAGTGATATGAAGCCCGAAGAGTTGGAACGAATACTTGTATATAACGCTGCTGCCAATTTTGTGTGGATTGATAATTTGGAGCATGTGCTTTATACATTTGAGGATATTCAATATACCTTGAGCCGTGAGGCTGCCCAGCAATGGGCCGGTACTGAAATGAAGACGCTTCAGGAACCGGATAAGTGGGATGCAACCGTACGTAAGAAGCTGGTGGAACCGGCGCAAGTGAAAGAAGCTTTTTCACAAATTGTTTACAATTGACCGGAATAGATACGAATGAACTTGGCAACATGCTCGACTCTTCTCCCATGCTATGTTATTATAATACTCTGATAACGTGGTAACGAACTAAAGCGTTTGGGTTTTGGTTATAGACATGGAGGGGTTAGAGAGATGAGAAAACAAGCGATATTTCTATTATTGATCAGCATATGCATGATTGTTGTTGCGGGTTGTTCCAGCTCGGGAAGCAAGGATGATAATGCCATTATTGTAGGGATAGATGATAAATTTGCTCCAATGGGCTTCCGGGATGAGAAGAATGAAATTGTTGGTTTTGATATTGACTATGCCAGAGCCGCAGCGGAGAAAATGGGTAAAGAAATCACGTTCCAGCCAATTGACTGGTCTTCCAAAGAATCGGAGCTGAACAGTGGCCGGATCGACCTGATCTGGAACGGGTACACAATTACGGATGAACGGAAAGATAAAGTGCTGTTCACGAAGCCGTATCTGGAGAACAGCCAGGTTGCAGTCACACTCGCAGATTCGCCGATCACGAAGCTGGATGAACTGGACGGCAAAAATGTAGGATTGCAGGCGCTGTCCTCTGCGGCAGATGCACTAGCGGCAAGTCCTCTGAAGGATAAAGTGGATGCTTCCGAATTCCCGGACAATGTACTCGCGCTGACCGATCTCAAAACAAAACGTCTGGATGCAGTCATCATTGACGAAGTGGTCGCGAGATATTACATGTCCAAGGAAGAGGGCACATTCAAATTGCTGGATGAATCCCTTGCTCCGGAACAATACGGTATTGGTGTGAAAAAAGGCAATGAAGAACTGCTGAACCAGCTGCAAAAAGCATTGGATGATCTCAATGCAGATGGTACAGCAGCCGAGATTTCCACCAAATGGTTTGGTGAAGATGAAGTTTTGAAATAAGATCGGGCCATTTGCCTGACATATGTAGTAAACAACATGACCCCGGATTCCAAAAAGGAGCACGTCTCCTGCGGAATGCGGGGTTAACAGATTAGAGGAGCCGATTGCGATGAGCTGGGAGTATTTATTGGGCGTTATGAAGCCCATGCTTGAAGGGGCACAGACCACAATCTTTTTATTTTTGCTGGCCATTATAGTGTCTGTACCACTTGGATTTGGAGTAACCTTATTGATGAAAAGCCGGTTCAAGCCACTGGCTTGGATCGCTCATACGTATGTATATGTGATGCGGGGAACGCCGCTGATGCTTCAGCTGTTGTTCTTCTGCTTCGGTCTGCCGCTGCTTCCAGGCGTAGGAGAGTATCTTGTATTTGACCGCTTCACGGCGGCGGCACTGGCCTTTATTTTGAATTATGGTGCGTACTTTGCCGAGATTTTCAGAGGTGGATTGCTCTCCATTGATAAAGGACAACATGAAGCTGCACAGGTACTGGGCCTAAGCAAATGGCAGACGATGACGAAAGTCGTCATCCCACAGATGATCCGGGTTGTGCTGCCTGCGACGGCGAATGAATCGATTACGTTAATCAAAGATACGGCGTTGCTGTATGCTGTGGCTGTACCTGAGCTGCTGCATTACGCACAGGCCGCGGTAAACCGTGATTTCCGTCTGACACCGTTCCTGATTGCCGGTATTATTTATTTGTTGCTGACCATGGTACTCACCTTGTTCTTCAAGTCACTGGAGAAACGTTACACATTTGAGTAAACACGCACGAAATAGAAGTTTACGAAGTTATCCAATCTGATCAATTAAAGGACTGTCTGCATATGACACATATTATAGAAGTGAATCAATTAAGAAAATCATTCGGTACACTTGATGTGCTGAAGCAGGTATCGTTCCACGTGGAGCCGGGTGAAGTCATTGCCGTCATCGGACCTTCTGGTTCTGGTAAAAGTACGATGCTGCGCAGCCTGATTCATCTCGAGGATATTTCGGGTGGTACCATTCGCATTCAAGGCCAGACGCTGGCTGAGAACGGAACGTATGCAGGTGGAGCTGATATACGGAAGATTACGGATCGCATGGGCATGGTCTTTCAGCATTTCAACTTGTTTCCGCATCTGACGGTACAGGCGAATCTGGAACTGGCACCGAAGACGTTGAAAAAAGAAAGCTCAGCGATCATCCGGCAGCGCAGTCTGGAATTGCTCGGTAAAGTAGGGCTGTCCGAGAAGGCGGATGCTTATCCCGCCAATCTGTCGGGTGGACAGAAACAGCGTGTAGCGATTGCTCGCGCTCTGATGATGCAGCCGGACATTCTGCTCTTCGACGAGCCGACATCGGCACTCGATCCCGAGCTGACCGGAGAAGTGCTGCGCGTCATCAAGCAGCTGGCGCAGGAGAACATGACGATGATGATCGTCACCCATGAGATGAGCTTTGCCCGCGATGTTGCGGATCGTGTTTTCTTCATGGATAACGGCGAAATTGCCGAAGCGGGACCGCCCGAGCAGATTTTTGGCAATCCCAAGCTGGAGCGTACGCGCACGTTTTTGCAGCGGGTGGAAGTGGAAGGGTAGAAAGTGGTTGTATGGGGCAGTAGACAGGTGCGAATGCCAAGCTCCCATAAAATCCCCGGGGGATTAGCACCTCAGATTTTGTCGAAAGGGTCATTTTTGTGACCTTTTGGCAACGGTTCTATTGAATATATTGGGTTTGATATATTAAAATGGTTGTATGATTAGCAAGAAATAGTGAAAGAACGTAATGATATTATTAAAAGTAGTATTGTTACGTTCTTTTTTCGCTGTCGCACTCCGTATGGAGTGCGTGGATTGAAATCAGAAAGGTTAGTACCATATTTGGAGAGCA
>NZ_LITU01000082.1:106130-106326 GCF_001280595.1 Paenibacillus xylanivorans | reverse complement strand
TCCGTATGGAGTGCGTGGATTGAAATTTCGCTAAGGCATGTTATACGTGATCATGAGCGACCTGTCGCACTCCGTATGGAGTGCGTGGATTGAAATTGTACGGCGGTACGGCTGACATGGGAATCCATGACCTGTCGCACTCCGTATGGAGTGCGTGGATTGAAATTAAGCTCCAAGGGGGATACCTTTATAGTAC
>NZ_LITU01000082.1:105861-106120 GCF_001280595.1 Paenibacillus xylanivorans | reverse complement strand
CTCCGTATGGAGTGCGTGGATTGAAATGGCTATCACATGTATCAGAAGACCAAGGACATTCTGTCGCACTCCGTATGGAGTGCGTGGATTGAAATGTTGAAAGATCGAAAACTCAAGGCGGATATTGCTGTCGCACTCCGTATGGAGTGCGTGGATTGAAATATTTAGAGTAGCAAAAGATCCTCCCCAGTTTACCTGTCGCACTCCGTATGGAGTGCGTGGATTGAAATATCCAGTCCGTATTGCAGACGATCGCCGC
>NZ_LITU01000082.1:105515-105851 GCF_001280595.1 Paenibacillus xylanivorans | reverse complement strand
CTCCGTATGGAGTGCGTGGATTGAAATTCTGCTCTCATGCATGGTTGGCATAGATATATGTTGTCGCACTCCGTATGGAGTGCGTGGATTGAAATCTGCATGAGCAGTCCGGCCACAGGCTCCTGGCGCTGTCGCACTCAGGATGGAGTGCGTGGATTGAAATCCTACGGCGCACCATAGCCTGTTTTGATACGTGACCTGTCGCACTCCGTATGGAGTGCGTGGATTGAAATATGTTACCAATAAGAGATAACATAAAAAAATAACCTGTCGCACTCCGTATGGAGTGCGTGGATTGAAATGATACATTGGACTACATGTACAAGTACGCTACGG
>NZ_LITU01000082.1:101019-105505 GCF_001280595.1 Paenibacillus xylanivorans | reverse complement strand
TCCGTATGGAGTGCGTGGATTGAAATGCATCGCCTCCGATTTAGGTTCGGGGCTACGCTACCTGTCGCACTCCGTATGGAGTGCGTGGATTGAAATTAAATGACTCAGGTAAAATTCAAAATAGGATGGAGTGCGTGGATTGAAATTTTGCATCCGCCTCGGTAATCGTAAAGTTGAAGGTGTCGCACTCCGTATGGAATGCGTGGATTGAAATATGAGGAAGTCCCAGAGCTGAGTGGCTGCCGTCCGATTCACTCTTTGTATGGAGTGTATGGATTGAAATCGGTGAGTGAAGGGCGGAATTAAAGGCAAGGATTTTCTTAGGTTATTTCAGATCTTTTCGCTATGTATGATCTCCTTATTCTTAAACTGCTCTAAACATGCATGCTTCACGTTTTTGGCCAATTAAGTAAATAAACTTAATAAAATCGGAATATTTACAAATAATGGAGCATATTTTCCCAACTAATCAAGTATAATGAGACTACTTAACCAACAGGGAGGATTCACCATTGGATCAACGTCAGAATGATGTGGATCGTTATTATAGCGATCCGCTTCCGCCACCACCTTATGTAGTACCCAAAACCAATAGCAAGTCTATCGCAGCTCTTGTCCTGGGGATTTTGTCAATCATGATTCCATACTTGGGATTTCTGATTGGGATTGTCGCTATCGTATTCGCATCTATTTCTCTTAAGGAAATCAGGCTTCGCATGGAACAGGGAAGAGGGTTAGCGATTGCCGGTCTCGTCTGTGGCATCATTGGCACGGCGATATATGCGATTATCTTTTTGTTCATTCTGGTTGCATTTGCCGCATTCTCTAGCGGTGAGATTTCTTCTACATATTAGGATCATGAGGAATGAGGAAGGGCGAACTACATTTGTCTCTTCGCTAAAAAAAGCAAGGCCGTGTATAAGCAAACACTCGCTGTATTTCAGACGAGGACGGTGCTTATAACACGCCTTGCTTTTTATTTTTCTATTTTACACGTGAAGAGCGACTTCACCACTAACTTCCTCACCTTCATTCGTACGATGTACCATGAAGTACGTAAAGGTAGCCGCCAGGCCAATCACGGCAAAGATGCATAGAATTCCGATCTGATCCCATGCCACACTGAACTGTCCACTCGAAATAACAGCTTTATACCCGGTTACCGAATAGGTCATTGGCAGCCATGGGTTAAAACCTTTCAGCCAGTTTGGAATGAGCTCCAACGGGAACGTACCTGCACTGGTGGTCAATTGGAAAATTAACATGAGGATTGCCAGAAAGCGTCCGGGATTCTCTAACCAAGTAACCAAAGCCTGAATGATGTACATGAAGGTCAGGCTGGTAACAAAGCTGAATAAAAGGAACAACGGCACACTTTGAACTTCCAGTCCCAAACCGGACATGACAAGCCATGAAGCGAGCAGGGACTGCACGGCACTCATGATCGTGAACGCGAGTGTTCTGCTCACAAAACGATTCCAGCCACTCGCATCGGTAACCGAACTGCCGCGTGTGGGCACGACTAATGTTGCAATCAATGCCCCGACAAACAGCCCCAATGACAGGAAGTATGGCGAGAATCCAGTTCCATAGTTGGGTACTTCATTATGTTTATGTTCATCCACTTGAACGGGCTCTGCATACATCGTTACGAGTTCATCCGTCTTTTTTACACTACCCGTTTGATCCGCGGCATCATTCAACTTGGTGGCAAGCTCACCAGAGCCGTCGGTTAACTTGGCGGTGCCTTCTTTTAAATCACCTGCGCCGTCATCCAACTTGCGGGAACCATCGGCAATGGTGGTGATTCCGTCTGAAAGTTGGTTCAACCCGTCAACTAGTTTCCCTGCACCTGTGTTTAATTGACTGGAACCCTCTGAAAGTTTGGCTCCGCCAACGGCAGCCTCAGACAATTTGGCGTTGAACTGCTGAAGGCCAGTCGCAAGCTGACCCTGTCCAGCGGACAACTGCGTTGCTCCTTCTAAAAGCTGCTGCTCACCCTGCACTAACTGGCTGCTGCCTTGATGCAGCTGCTGTTGTGCAGCTTGCAGGCTTTGGCTGCCTTCGAGCAATTGCTGTCCGCCTTGATATACCTGTTCGCTACCAGCGGCAACAGCCTGGCTTGCTGCCAGCAGCTGCTGTACAGCCGGGTTAGCAGCTAACTCTGGACTGGCCTCAGCTAATTGGGCAAGACCTTGCGCAACGGCCTTAGCGCCTGTGCTTACTTTGCCACTGCCTTCGACTGAGGTTTGCAGTCCTGTGGTCAGCTTGGCGCTGCCTTCCTCGGATGCTGCCAGCCCTGCATCCAATTTTGCGGCTCCTTCCTGAGCAGATTGAATCCCAACCTGCAACTGTTTACCGCCTGCTTCAGCCTGTGCTGCTCCGTCACCGAGCTTCGTACCGGCTGCCGCCAATTGGGACAAACCATTGGAAAGGGAGCTGGCTCCCGTATGAAGCTCATCAATTCCCTGAGCCAAGGTGCTAGTGCCTTCTTTTAACGGGGCAATGCCTGTTTCTAGTTTGTCGGTTCCATCGGCCAGTTTGGACAGGTTTTCTTTTAGCTTGAGAGCACCTTCATCCAGCTTGACCGCACCCTCGTTGATCTGACCTGCGCCATCTCCGGCATCTGCCAAACCACTAGAGATTTTCTCCACCTGATCCAGTAACGTTTCGGTATAGGATTCCGTCACTTTGGCAGAGACTTTGGATTTGATCTGTTTGACCGCCGTCCCGCCAATCTGACCCGCGAGGAAGTTGTATCCTTCATTGGGTTCATAGATCAGCTCTGCCGGCTCGGGATGGTCATCCATTAGCGTGGTTGCTTTCGCGGAAAAATCCTCTGGAATAACAATCGTCATATAATACGTGTTCTCTTCCATGCCTTGTTCGGCTTCTTCACGGGTCACGAATTGCCAGTTGAAGTCGTCACTTTTTTTCAATTCATCGACTAGATTCTGTCCGACTTCCAGCGATTTGTCGTTGTAGGTTGCACCCTGGTCCTTGTTGACCACGGCCACAGGCAATTCATTCATTTTGCCGTAAGGGTCCCAGAATGCGTTCAGAAACAGGCCGCTATACAGAACCGGAATGAACAGCACCACGAGAATCGGAATAAATACTTTCGGTTTCTTGAAGGCGGATTTCAAATCCTGCCCAAATACAGTAAATGATTTCATCATGTTCTCTCCCCATCATTACGCTACTCAGTTGCTATATCTCTATATTGGTTTGCCGTTACACCTGCTCGGGGTCAGTTTCTAGGTTGGTGACAATCCACTTAGGAGAAACTGACTCACAAATGCTTTAATCTGATCCTTATGCAGTGATGGATTTGTTTTGTTCCAATCCGAGGTCAAGTTAATATACAATTTCAATAGGACAAAGGAGACGATCTTGGGATCATCCCTGCGAATTTGCCGAAGTTCCATTGCTCGCTTAACCTGACGCTCCAGATATTCAAGAATCGCTGACTCCACTTTCTGCAATCCTTCTCTCGCCTGAGGCGTACCAAATTCGTTTACCTCTTGGAATAATTTGATCAGCAATTCATGTTCTTGTCTGTACTCCAGTAAGGCGTCCATGCTCTGATGCACATTTTCAAGGAAGGGTTGGTCGTCCTGTACAATCTCTTCCGTAATCTGTCTCATGTCGGAAATAATCGAGTGCATGATCTCACCAAACAGTTCTTCCTTATTTTCGAAAAAAGTATAAATCGTACCTTTGCCCACATTGGCAATTCTTGCGACCTGTTCCATAGTTGTAGCCTTGTAACCGAACAGGGCGAACGATCTTTCCGCCGACTCGATGACTTGTTGCCTTCGATCAACAGCAGCCATAGGGGATATACACCGCCTTTGCTTCGTGAAATGATGATGAAGTTAAAATGATTTTTGACCAGTTTACTAATTTGGTCAATTGGTCGATATCAAATGTATCACCTGTGGGGGTGGGAGAAAGTGATATATATCATATTTTGCATAAAAAATTAGGAATGATCGGGGAAGAAAGCAGCTCAGGCTGGTGCGAATGTGATGCTCACATGAAAACCCTAGGGGATTCGCACCTCAGATTTTGTCGAAATGGTCTTTTTTGTGACCTTTTGGTAATGGTATTGTTGAGTTTTTGGGGGTAAGTATACTAAAATGGTTATAATATTCAAAAGAACAAACGGAAATGCGTAATGGATACACGCAAAATCGTATTATTACGTCTATTTTCGCTGTCGCACTCCGTATGGAGTGCGTGGATTGAAATCGCTTGCGCCTGAGCAAATTGCTCTGCCGATGGACCTGTCGCACTCCGTATGGAGTGCGTGGATTGAGATTTACTTGTTATCTGTTTATGGTGGACTGGGTACCTGTCGCACTCCGTATGGAGTGCGTGGATTGAAATCGAAACGTATGTCAAAGTTCTAACGGTATACGTTGTCGCACTCCGTATGGAGTGCGTGGATTGAAATTACTTCGTATCCCGCATTCATGAGTGC
>NZ_LITU01000082.1:100883-101009 GCF_001280595.1 Paenibacillus xylanivorans | reverse complement strand
CCACGCACTCCATACGGAGTGCGACCCCTTACTTGAGAATAAACGCTCAGTCTTCAGTAAAATTTCAATCCACGCTCTCCATACGGAGTGCGACCGATTACATTCGCAGCACCCGCGCTCGAAGTC
>NZ_LITU01000082.1:100539-100808 GCF_001280595.1 Paenibacillus xylanivorans | reverse complement strand
TCCGTATGGAGTGCGTGGATTGAAATTTATCAGCGAAGTACAGCAGGCCACCAGTCATACACCTGTCGCACTCCGTATGGAGTGCGTGGATTGAAATTAGGTAAAACGAACGTGCCTCAACGATCGGCAACCTGTCGCACTCCGTATGGAGTGCGTGGATTGAAATGCCAAGCAGGCCGTAATTGATATCAATAACTCCACCTGTCGCACTCCGTATGGAGTGCGTGGATTGAAATGCTACCTGCCGTTTCATTGGACGCCCTTTTGCA
>NZ_LITU01000082.1:100131-100460 GCF_001280595.1 Paenibacillus xylanivorans | reverse complement strand
CTCCGTATGGAGTGCGTGGATTGAAATAAGGATGCTTTTTGATCAGCTTCCATGGAGTCCTGTCGCACTCCGTATGGAGTGCGTGGATTGAAATAGGTAAAGTATACAAGACTCCCCCATCATCACTTGTCGCACTCCGTATGGAGTGCGTGGATTGAAATATCGTCTAACGATCTCCCCGATCCATTGTTTCACCTGTCGCACTCCGTATGGAGTGCGTGGATTGAAATATAATGGATCTCACTCGAAACTCAATATTCGCGCTGTCGCACTCCGTATGGAGTGCGTGGATTGAAATAGCAATTGAATCTTCGAATTGTTGAGCTTGA
>NZ_LITU01000082.1:91145-100121 GCF_001280595.1 Paenibacillus xylanivorans | reverse complement strand
CCGTATGGAGTGCGTGGATTGAAATTACCTTCGCAAATTGCGTTGCACTCTATTTTTTCGGTCGCACTCTGTATGGAGTGCGTGGATTGAAATTTTGAAGAAGTGACAGGCACTAAGGTCTCTTCAAAGTCGCACTCTGTATGGAGTACGTGGATTGAAATATTGGTTACCCTCTCCTTCCTGACCCACCGACATGTCGCACTCCGTATGGAGTGCATGGATCGAAATATGCCTTACTCCTTTGGATGTTAAAGTTAACAGACTTACCACTTTCTACATTAACCTGTAGCATGAGGTAAGTTTTTTTTGCATATTCTTATTCCTTCTCGAAAAATTACATAATATTCTAAAAATATAGTATTTATAAAAGGAATATGTATTATTGTGTCGAAAGTAAATCATAAGTCTTTTTACCTATATATATGGGTTTAATGTCTTGAAATTCGGTGGAGGTGAGAGGGTATGACCTATATTGCTCATATTCGTCAACAAGATGGAGCCATTCAGACGGTTCAAGATCATTTGATTGAGGTTCAGCAGGGAGCGGAGCGAGTTGGTGAGAAGATTGGCGTCAAATATTTAGCAGGAATTGCGGGACTGTTACATGATTTAGGAAAAAATACAGACCAGTTCAGGGATTATATTCAGGATGCTGTCGCAAATCCGGATGCTCCTCCTCGAAAAGGTTCGGTCGATCATTCAACCGCTGGTGGACGTTTGTTACATCGACGTTATCATCATAAGGCTGCGTCAGCCGAAGTTAAATCAACGGTCGAGTGGATTGCCAATTGTATCATTTCACATCATCAGGGTTTAAGAGACTACGTATCACCAGAGAAGACTTCACCGTACATTGAGCGAGTGGTTACGAAACAATTGGATCAATACGAGCAAGCGGAAGAAGAGTTTTTCAAGCACAATTCGCCTGAACAATTGGACGAGATGTTCAAGCAAGCAACAGACGAACTTCAACAATACATACAGATCATCAAGAAGCATAAACTTCCCCCCATCGCGGGATCTCTTCTTATCAAATACATCTTTAGTTGTCTAATTGACGCAGATCGAACCAACACAAGACGATTTGAGGAGAATGAGCCACAGGCAGCCAAAGTAGATGATTCATCGTTCTTCCAAAAATCCTATGAGTTGCTATCGCAACATCTAACTAATCTTAAGAAAGGGAGTACCGCGAACACTCCGATTAACCAATTGCGACGGGAAATGTCCCGGCAATGTGAAGAATTCGCATTTCGCCCTTCAGGGGTGTACACCTTATCTATTCCCACAGGTGGAGGTAAGACACTCGCCAGTATGCGATACGCGCTAAGGCATGCAATAGAGTATAACAAACAGCGGATTATTTACATCGTCCCGTACACCACCATCATTGAACAGAACGCCGCGGAGATCCGCAACATTCTGAGGGCAGATGATATGATTCTGGAACATCATTCGAACGTGGTAGATGACAAGGACGATGAACGCCAAGATGGTGACGAGGGTGAGACCTATGATCAGCGCAAAAAGAACCTCAAGCTCGCCCGTGATCACTGGGATCGCCCCATTATTTTTACAACCATGGTTCAGTTCCTGAATACCTTCTACGCCAAAGGCACTCGAAATGTTCGCAGATTGCATCAACTATCTAATGCCGTCATCGTATTTGATGAAGTGCAATCCGTGCCTGTGAAATGCATCTCATTATTCAATGCGTCGCTTAATTTTTTGCATGTTGTGGGTCGCTCAAGTTTGTTGCTATGTACAGCGACTCAACCTGCACTTGATTTTGTGAAGCATAAGCTTCATTTTTCAGTAGAGCCTGAGATTATCCAGAATTTAGAGCATGTGGAACAAAGTTTTAAACGAGTAGAGTTACACGACCGCACACAGGACTCACCATCAGGCTGGGGAGCGGAGGAATTGTCTTCATTTGTGCAGGAACAGATGAGGGAAGTAGATAGTGTACTGGTCATTTTGAATACCAAGACTGCCGTGCGCAAACTCTTCGAGCAACTGAATGCAGCTGAATGGTTACAGGATAGTGGGGCACAGGTTGTGCATCTAAGTACGAATATGTGTGCCGCACATCGTAAAGAGATGTTATCTGGTGAGAATGGTGTCATTCAAAGGTTGGCAAAAGGGGAACGCATTATCTGTGTCAGCACACAACTCATCGAAGCTGGCGTTAACATCAGTTTCGAATGTGTAGTTCGCTCACTCGCAGGACTGGATTCCATTGCACAGGCAGCTGGAAGGTGTAATCGTCATGGGAAAGATGAGATTCGTAATGTGTATATCATTAAATCCTCAGATGAAGTTCTAACCCATCTACCCGAGATCAAAACGGGTGCAGCAAAAACAGAACGTGTACTGCAACAGTTCCAGGATGACCCTGAGTCACTCGGGTATGATTTGTTATCTGCCAAGGCGATGACGTGTTATTTCCAATATTACTTTAATGATATCGCAGATCAGATGCACTATCCCATTCCTAAGCTAGAACAGAACCTGTTCGATCTCATGGATCGGAATCGGTATTATGTGGACGCCTATAGAAAGAGACATGATCAGAAACTGGAAGTGGTGAATCAATCGGCTATTGCTACAGCTGAGAAGTATTTTGAGGCTATATCAACGAATGCGACTCCCGTCATTGTTCCATATGGTGAAGAAGGCAACGAACTGATTATGGATTTGAATGGTAAGCTCGAACCCGGTGAAATGGGGGAATTACTGCGGAAAGCTCAACAGTACACAGTGAATATCTATGATCATGAACTCCGGGCATTAGAGAAAAACGGAGATGTATACCCACTCTTGCATGGACATGCTCTGGCTTTACGAGAACCCGCATATTCTGATGATTTTGGTGTGGAAGCCAAAGGTGAGGGTGCTTGGGAGAAAGCAATTATTTAATGGTTGACCCATAGCATTTTGAAACCGGGGAGATCCATGGTGCATGCTCTCCTCATAGACACATCATGTAGATCGAAAGGAGTTGAACCATTGAGAAATCAAATCGAATTCGAGGTTTCTGGAAACTATGCGCTGTTCACCGATCCACTGACCAAGCTTGGGGGAGAGAAATTTTCCTATCAAGTCCCTACATACCAAGCTCTCAAAGGCATTGTTGAATCGATTTACTGGAAGCCTACGCTCATTTGGATTGTGGACGAGGTTCGAATTATGAATACGATCCAAACGGAATCCAAGGGAATGCGTCCGATTGAATATAGCGGTGGTAACACACTGGCGTATTACACCTATTTAAGAAATGTACGATATCAGGTGAAAGCTCACTTTGTATTTAATCCTCATCGCGAAGATCTGGTACATGACCAGAACGAACACAAACATCACAATATAGCGAAACGGGCAGTCCAGATCGGAGGGCGCCGTGATATCTTTCTGGGAACACGTGAATGTCAGGCTTACGTTGAACCTTGCCATTTTGGCGAAGAAGAGGGTTGCTACGATCGGATAGCGGAGATTGATTTTGGTACCATGCTTCATGGGATCAGTTATCCGGATGAGACAGGCAGCAATGAGCGAGAGATACGCCTGTGGAGAGCGAAAATGCAGCATGGAGTTATTCAGTTTATCCGTCCTGATGAATGTACATTAGTACGAAAGGCTGGAGAAGGTGAAGCCAAAGTATTTGGTGCAGGCAACATGCAGTCTGTAGATGAACTTTATGCAGACATGTTAGGGAGTGAGGTGGGCGAATGAGCTGGCTTGCTAATTTAAGCAAAACGTATGATGACCATGTCGATGTTGTGGGGCAATTTGAAACGAAAAAAAATGGTCGGGAGTACGCCCTAATTCCGATCTCGCACACGACACAGACTGCTCATATTGAAGTGCATTTGAATGGAAAAGGAAATATCGTAAACGCCTATGTCGTGGACAAGAATGATGGCAGCACCATTATCCCTTGCACGGAAGCGGCTGCGAGCAGAACGAGTGCGCCAGTACCTTATCCGCTTTTTGACAAGTTAGTCTATGTTGCCGGAGATTACACTTCCTTTTGCGGTGAGGTCAAGGGAACGCCTTATCAGGATTATTTGATTCAATTGAAAGCTTGGTGCGAATCTCCCTTTAGTCACCCTAAAGTTCAGAGTGTACTTCACTATGTCAGCAAAGGCACGCTCATCGCTGATCTGGTGGACAGAGGTATACTTCATGCAGATCGTCACGGGAAACTTCTGGATAAATGGACAACTGAATCTGGAGACCCGGAGAGTAAAAAACCGGATATTTTCAATGTAATCGCTTCGGATCAGAGTGGGGCATTTGTCCGTTTTGCCGTAGATCTTCCGGGGGAACCCGAATCAAGATTATGGCGTGACGCTTCCGTACAACAATCGTTTATCCAGTTTTACGAAACGAGTTTGCAAGATACGGATCTCTGTTTTGTAACAGGGGAACAGTCACCTGTTGCAGATAAACATGCTTCACGAATCAGGCATTCAGGGGACAAATCCAAACTGATCTCAGCCAATGACTCCAGTGGGTTTACTTACCGAGGTCGTTTTCGTACTAGTCGTGACGCAGCGGTTGTTAGTTACGCAGCATCACAGAAGGGACATAACGCGCTGAAATGGCTCATCGATCGGCAAGGGACTACGATTGATGGCAAAGTTTTTCTGGTGTGGGGAAGTACACGTCTTGAGATGCCAGAACCTCAGGAGGATTCATTCAGCTTGTACGATGAAGACGAAGATGAGGTAGCTACTGGTGGTGACAGGACTCACAAGGAGTTTGCTTTGCAGATTAGAAAGGCCCTTGGTGGCTTTCGATATGACGGAGAGTACAACTCCAAACATGAAGTGACGATTATGATACTCGATGCAGCCACACCAGGCAGGATGGCTATCATGTATTATCGGAATTTGGATCAGAACATGTACCTGGATCAACTACAGGCTTGGCATGAGAGTTGTTATTGGTTGCATCGGTATCGGAAGAATAAAAACGACCAATACGTCTCTTTTATCGGAGCACCTGCGACCAAAGACATTGCTTATGCAGCCTATGGCCCAAGGGCCAGTGAAAAGATCGTGAAAGGTCTAATGGAGCGAATGCTCCCGTGTATCGTGGATATGCAGCCTGTTCCGCTAGATATTGTCCGTAGCTCGGTGAATCGTGCTTCTAATCCGGTAGGTATGGAGAACAACTGGGAGTGGGAGAAGACACTGAGTATTACGTGTGCACTTGTTAATAAAGAGGAGGGGTATGGATTGAGTTTGAATACAGAGACGGAAGATCGCAATTATTTGTTTGGCAGATTGCTTGCAGTGGCCGATGTATTGGAGAGAAGTGCTCTTGGCAAGGAAGAAAAACGAGCTACGAACGCCATTCGATATATGAATGCTTTTGCACAACGCCCTGGGAGAACCTGGATTATTATTCAATCCAATCTGCAACCTTATCAAGCCAGAATGGGCACGAGTGCAAGATACTATAATTCCCTGTTGGATGAAATCGGGGATAAGTTGAAGATGGACGATTTCACAGATAAACCACTTACAGGATTATATCTGCTTGGTTTTTACAGCCAGCGTAATGATCTGTACACCAGTAAAAAAGACAAGGAAGCTCTCGCTGTATCCGATATCAACAATGAAAATCAAATGAATGAACAAGGAGATAACTAAATATGAGTACACTCGATCACAAAATTGATTTTGCTGTTGTATTATCCGTTCGTAATGCCAATCCCAACGGTGACCCGTTGAACGGAAACCGTCCTCGTCAGAATTATGATGGCTTGGGAGAAATCTCGGATGTATGTATCAAACGCAAAATCCGAAATCGCCTGCAAGATATGGGAGAAGCGATACTGGTTCAGTCCGATGAAAAACGTAACGATGGTCACCGCTCTATTAAAGACCGTGTTGATGCTAATGAGAATGTACAAGAGCATGGCAAAGGTAAAAAAGCGAATAAAGAATTATATGCAGATGCTGCATGTCAGTCGTGGATCGATGTACGAAGCTTCGGGCAAGTATTTGCTTTTGGTGGAGGAGAAAGTGTATCCGTTGGGATTCGTGGCCCGGTATCCATTCATACGGCGGTTAGTTTGGATCGGATCGATATCTCCAGCATGCAAATTACGAAGAGCGTTAACTCTGTAACTACAGCCAAGGACCCGGACAAAAAAGGCTCAGACACTATGGGAATGAAACACCGCGTAGATTTTGGAGTGTATGTATTTTATGGCAGTATCAACACTCAATTGGCTGAGAAGACAGGCTTTACATATGAAGACGCAGAGAAGATTCGTGAAGCGTTGAGAACAATATTTGAAAATGATACTTCTTCTGCCCGTCCTGACGGCAGTATGGAGGTTCACCAACTGTATTGGTGGGAGCATAGTTCCAAAATGGGGCAATATTCATCTGCGAAGGTGCACCGTTCCCTGAAGATCGAATTGAAACCTGATTTAACCGAAGCCAAATCGTACGACGATTACAATTATACCGTTATACCCCTGGAAGGCTTGGCCGTTCAAGAATATGAAGGACTATAATGAAGAAGACTACCTGCTGCTTTCAGGCATTCAACATTTTAACTTTTGTCGAAGGCAGTGGGCGTTAATTCATATTGAGCAGCAGTGGGAAGACAATGTACGTACGATTGAAGGAGATCATTTGCACCGAAAGGCAGACCAACCAGCGATCCGTGAGAAAAGAGGCGATAAACTGGTGGTTCGTGCTCTTCCGGTGCAATCGAGGGAACTGGGAATTACAGGCATATGTGATGTAGTTGAATTCATTCGTGATCCGTCTGGAATCCCTCTTGCAGGTGAAGAAGGATTATACCTTCCATATCCAGTAGAATACAAGCGAGGAAAGCCGAAACGTAATGATTCCGATCACTCGCAGCTGGTGGCCCAGGTCATGTGTTTGGAAGAAATGCTCGTATGCGATATTTCTCAAGCTTACTTTTATTATGATGAGATTAAGCATCGAGTGGAGGTAGTCATTACAGAGGCAGACCGGGAGCGGGTAAGAGCAAGTATTCAGGAAATGCGTCATTATTATGAGCGAAACCATACACCAAAAGCCAAAGCGGGTCCCCATTGCAAGAGTTGTTCTCTGAACAACATTTGTGTGCCTGACATTTTGAGCAAAAGATCTGTATCAAGCTATATCGAAAGCAGGTTATCTGAATGAAAAAACTGCTGAACACCCTGTTTGTTACTCTACCGGATACTTATCTGGCGCTGGACGGGGAGAATATTGTGATTAAGCAGGAAGAGACCATATTGGCACGTTATCCGCTACATAATCTCGAAGCCATCTGTACCTTTGGGTATGCGGGAGTAAGTCCAGCTCTTATGGGGGCTTGTGCGTCACGTAATGTGAATCTAACCTTTATGACGCGGACAGGACGATTTCTGGCCCGGGTGATTGGTGAAGATCGGGGCAATGTAGTACTGCGTAAGGAACAATATCGCATTTCAGATGATGAGGTGCGGAGTGCGCGCCTGTCACGCAATATGATCATTGGCAAGTTGTACAACAACAAATGGATTTTGGAACGGGCAACGAGGGATTACGCCCTGCGTATAGATACGGAACGAATGAAGAAGGTAACAGCTTCCTTGGGTGAAACGATGAAATTGTTGCGCGAAGTGGAGCAATTGGATGTATTGCGTGGTTTGGAAGGTTCGGCTGCTGTGCAGTATAATTCGGTGTTTGATGACCTGATTTTGCAGCAGAAGGAGTCGTTTTATTTTTATGGTCGAACCCGGCGTCCGCCGCTCGATAAGGTAAACGCGCTCTTATCCTTTGCATATACGCTGCTTTCCAATGACATGAAATCTGCTTTGGAATCAGTAGGATTGGACGCTTATGTCGGTTTCCTGCATCGTGATCGTCCTGGAAGGGCATCGCTTGCCCTCGATATGATGGAAGAGCTTCGAGGTGTTTACGCGGATCGCTTCGTGCTGTCGCTGATTAACAAAAAGATCGTGGATGGCAAGGGCTTCTATGTAAAAGAAAATGGAGCGGTCATCATGGATGATGATACCAGAAAAGTCGTAATTAAGGCTTGGCAGGATCGTAAGCAGGAGAAAATAACGCATCCTTATCTAAATGAACAGATCCCATGGGGGCTGGTTCCGTACTCACAAGCTTTGTTGCTGGCAAGGCATATACGTGGTGATCTGGATGAGTATCCTCCATTTCTGTGGAAGTAGGTGACATATTAAATGCTGGTGCTCATTACATATGATGTGAGTACGACAGACAGTGAAGGCCGAAGACGATTATCCCGAATAGCCAAGAAATGTGTTGATTATGGTCAGCGGGTGCAAAATTCAGTCTTCGAATGTTTGCTGGATGCGGCCCAATTCAAGAAATTGCAATTGGAGCTGGAAGCGATGATTGATAAGAAAACAGACAGCTTACGGTTCTACAATCTCGGCGATAATTATAAAAGCAAGGTGCAGCATGTTGGAACGAAAGCATCTTACGATATGGGCGATCCCCTCATCCTGTAGCAGGTGCGAATGCCAAGCTCACATGATTTTCCCGGGGGATTCGCACCTCAGATTTTGTCGAAATCCTCTTTTTTGTGACCTTTTGGCAACGATTTTATGGGCAGTTGGGATTGCTCGCTATGCGTTTGTTATAAAAGTATCGAAAAAACGTAATTATACTAGTGAATTGCTGTATGTACGTTCTTTTTCGCGGTCGCACTCTGTATGGAGTGCGTGGATTGAAATTCCTTTCTTTATAAATCAGACAATCTTGTCCCTGGTCGCACTCTGTATGGAGTGCGTAGATTGAAATCTCCTTGGTGGTCGCGGCTACATTGTCAAACCGCGGTCGCACTCTGTATGGAGTGCGTGGATTGAAATAGAACTATCGAGTCCGTGATCGTGTATATGACTTCGGTCGCACTCTGTATGGAGTGCGTGGATTGAAATGTTAAGGTAGATAAGGGATTGTTGATCGCAGATAG
>NZ_LITU01000082.1:90942-91135 GCF_001280595.1 Paenibacillus xylanivorans | reverse complement strand
TCTGTATGGAGTGCGTGGATTGAAATAATAAAGCAGTTGATAAGATTAAAAATGTAATAAGTCGCACTCTGTATGGAGTGCGTGGATTGAAATAAAAAGGGTATTGAAGAAGCCAAGCAAGACATGAAGTCGCACTCTGTATGGAGTGCGTGGATTGAAATCAGCTCCGCAGTTGTACGTAAACGATACCAAT
>NZ_LITU01000082.1:90803-90932 GCF_001280595.1 Paenibacillus xylanivorans | reverse complement strand
CTCTGTATGGAGTGCGTGGATTGAAATATTCAAGAGTTGTTGGCTCCCAAGGAAGGAGCGGAAGTCGCACTCTGTATGGAGTGCGTGGATTGAAATTTCCACACCCATACATTTTTATAGAAAATTATA
>NZ_LITU01000082.1:90464-90659 GCF_001280595.1 Paenibacillus xylanivorans | reverse complement strand
TCTGTATGGAGTGCGTGGATTGAAATACCTGCTTGTCTTGCACGAGCTGCCGAGCATACTGGTCGCACTCTGTATGGAGTGCGTGGATTGAAATACTCTATTGGGCGTAAAACCTGAACCGTTTTTCAAGTCGCACTCTGTATGGAGTGCGTGGATTGAAATCATTCCCATTGCCTCTATTTGAGCGTACAGGTC
>NZ_LITU01000082.1:90192-90389 GCF_001280595.1 Paenibacillus xylanivorans | reverse complement strand
CTGTATGGAGTGCGTGGATTGAAATTTCAGGAGTCAAAGTGTATGTTATGACCTCACTACGGTCGCACTCTGTATGGAGTGCGTGGATTGAAATCGTCTGAACTGAAAGTTGTGAAATTAGAACGAGCACGGTCGCACTCTGTATGGAGTGCGTGGATTGAAATCCTACTCTTGGCCCCTTACCTCTTCAGAAGGTA
>NZ_LITU01000082.1:29159-90182 GCF_001280595.1 Paenibacillus xylanivorans | reverse complement strand
TCTGTATGGAGTGCGTGGATTGAAATTGGAAACCGGAGAAAAAAGTTAAAGAAAAGAAAGTCGCACTCTGTATGGAGTGCGTGGATTGAAATCATCTGGAACAACAACGCCATATGTAAATGATACGTCGCACTCTGTATGGATTGCGTGGATTGAAATCTTGGTTGGAGATGCCAGGCGCAGGAGCATTGCCCGGTCGCACTCTGTATGGAGTGCGTGGATTGAAATCAACCTGATGAATGAAGCTGCCTACAATAATCCTGGTCGCACTCTGTATGGAGTGCGTGGATTGCTTTTGGTTGCAGAGGACCTATTTATTTTTTATGAACCATCAATTTTTTCGGTTTACATATTTAAGTGTTCACTAGATGTTTATGTAAACGCGTACGTTTCACATAGAGATACTAACCTGGTTCAAGAAAAGCCAACTTGTCATTATTGAGATGGTTGCGTGAATCCATTATTGTAGAAGCTCTCATCATCCAAAGTAACCTGATTCAAACAAGCCGGAGGCGCATGTTGGGCCGCACTCCGGCTTGTTTGTATTTGTTGAGTTTCATCCTGCTCGTAAGTAAGATAAATTTGCTCTTGCAATAAGCCATAATTAAAGATATATTATTAATTAATTAACTGATCATTTAATTAATTGAGATTTAGTTTAAAGAGAGGGGAATACATTTGGCAAGACCCATCAATGAAGAAAAAAGGCTGGAGCGTCGTAAACGGATTCTAAAAGAAGCTGTTGTGTTGTTCGCAGAAAGTGGATATTCGAATACCACAACGGCCATCATTGCGAAGAATGTGGGAGTGACTCCTGGAACCATTTTTCAATATTTTCCTAGCAAAGAAGCTTTATTCTACGCCGCTGTCCTTGAGCCGCTTGCTGAAATTCAGGGCAAATCGCTTGCTTGTCTACAACAAGAGGGAACGCCGGGCGCATTGATTAAGAACATGGTGAAAGAACAATTCAACCATATCTACTTCTATACCAATGAATTGCGGCTTGCCCAATCTGTTTTAGGACAACGAGAAAGATTCCCTGAACTTACACAGGAGGTCCTTGAGAGTATTAAGGTAATGACAGATGAAATCGAAGGTGTCTTTGCCAAGGGACAATTAATGGGAGAATTCAACAAAAGCTTTTCTCCAGCAATGATTTCTCGTGCCTATATCTCTTTCTTAAATGGAGTGCCTTTAACTCTTGGAGAAAGTATTGTTCATCATCCCGAATGGGAAAATCTGAAGGCGCATGCCTTTTATTTGTTCGCACCCACACACCTATAGAAAAACTGGAGGAGTCAGATTGAATCAACCATCATTAGAAACCAATCATAACGTTCGTGTGAAAAAACGGAACAAAATTCTATGGAGCCTGGGAATCGTGCTTTTGCTTGTGGTGGCTCTTATATTTTTTATATCGTATAAAGTAGTAGACACCTTGTTGCACCATCCTAGAGACACGAATGTCAGCTACGAATTGAATATCGATAAAACTCCCTACGAAGAGGTCGAGTTCAAGAGTTTGAAAAATGATAATACGATTAGAGGTACCTTCTTTCCTGCAAATGCTGGTGTTAAATCAAGCGATAAGACGATTATTATCGTCCATGGATATACGAGCAATCGTTTAGTCAAAGGGCGGACGCCAAAGTTAGTAGAGCATTTTGTTCCAAAAGGCTACAATGTATTGGCATTTGACCTCAGCTCGCAAGGTAAATCCGATGGTGATCTGATTACACTTGGTCTCAATGAAAAATACGATTTGCTGGGAGCTGTAGACTATTTAAAATCCAAGGATCATGCGGGTGATAACATTGGAGTGATCGGCTTTTCAATGGGCGCTGCTACTTCATTGCTGGCCGCGAGTGAAAGTGATGACATCCAAGCTGTAATCGCGGATAGTCCGTTTCGCAATGCCGGTCTATTTCTGAGAGAGGGTCTGCCTTTCTTTTCAGGTTTACCTGCGTTCCCATTCAGTTATACATCGACCTGGATGGCCAATTGGGTCTATAAGGTTGATCTTGATTCCGTATCTCCTATGGATGCGGTAAAAAAGATGCAAGACAAGCCAGTAATGCTCATCCATGGTACTGGAGATCAGCAAATTAGTTATAAAAATACAGAAGTGATTTATGAGTCCTTAAAAGATAATCCAAGCGCAGAAGTATGGTATCCGGAAAATACGGAGCACATCGATGCGATCAACCACTACCCTACTGAATATTTCCAAAGAGTAGATCGTTTTTTGGATGAGTATGTAGGAAAATAAATGTAGTCCTAGAGAGCTGACTAGTAGAAGGGCTTTCTAACGAGGTGAAAAAACCATAATATCAAGCATGTTCAGCCTATAGTGGGAAAAACCGCTATAGGCTGAATTTACATAAACTACATTGTTTAAGCCCGGAAGTGGTGAACACCAGCGCTGCTCTCACCTAAAGAAAACACAAGTGAACGAAAAGACAGTCCATTGTTGCCCTCTCACAGGAACGCTAAGATAAAGTTGTTAAAGCGTTTACATTACGTGGTGAAAGGGAGATGACTCGGATGCCGGAAATTTCAATCAGGCTGTATGAAGGCAGGACGGATGAGCAAAAGCAGGAGATCGTGGAGGTGTTCACACGCGAGCTTTCACGTATTATCGATCGTGAGCCGGAGTATATTTCCGTTGAATTCAATGAAATCCCATGGGACGAGAATGTTCCTGATAATTTGAGAAACATGCAATCACAAAAGCAGGGAGGGGAGAAGACGTGAAGCCCGCGGATATCGCGCCGCCAAGCCGGGGAACAGCCAGACTTCACTCGTCTGGTCTGGGCACTCGGCTAGGAGATGCGGGACGTTATCTGTGGCGATACCGGATACTATATCTGCTTTCGGTACCGGGCATCCTGTATTTTTTCCTCTTCAAATATGTACCCCTGTTCGGCTCGGTCATTGCTTTTCAGAACTACAACATTTTCAAAGGCATCACCGGAAGTGATTGGGTAGGCCTGGAGCATTTTCAGAAGATGTTCAGCCATTATGATTTTTTGCGAATCCTCAATAACACACTTCTGCTCGGACTATATGATCTGGTGATTGCATTTCCGGTACCCATCCTGCTGGCGATTCTGCTGAATGAGGTGCGGATGATTGTGTTCAAGCGTTTGCTGCAAACGATTGTATACATGCCTCACTTTCTGTCCTGGGTCGTCATTAGTGGTATCTTCATGGGTATTTTCTCGATGGATGCCGGGGTGGTGAACAAAGCACTTGGATTTCTGGGGATGCAGCCGATCTACTTTCTTGGAGAAGACTCATACATTCGTTCCATTCTAATCGGTTCCGGGATCTGGCGGGATTCTGGGTACGGCACAATTATTTTCCTGGCTGCCATTGCGGGGATCAATCCCGACCTGTATGAAGCGGCAGAGGTGGACGGAGCCGGACGTTTGAAGCAAATATGGTCGATTACCCTGCCATCATTGCTACCGACGATTATGATTCTGCTGTTGCTGCACATCGGGAAGTTCCTTGATCTGGGCTTTGAGCGTGTGTTTGTTTTCTTGAATCCGCTCAATCTGGAATCCGGTGAAATTCTCGATACGTATATCTACAAAGCCGGGCTTCTCTCACAGCAATACAGCTATACAACGGCCATCGGGTTGTTCAAGTCCGTCGTGGGTTTGATGCTTATTCTACTGGGTAATTTCTTCAGCAAAAAAACAACCGGCGAAAGCCTGTATTAGGAGGCGAGTTCTATGCGTACCCCCAGTGTCCGTTACCGTATATTCCGCATTGGAAATCTCGTTTTTCTTACGCTGCTCTCGTTGACGATGATTCTGCCTTTCATTAATGTACTGGCCCAATCGCTCAGCAGCTCGGAAGCGATAATGGGCGGAAAGGTCAGCTTCTGGCCTGTTGCTTTTACCTGGATCAATTATGAATATGTATTCGGCGATGCTTCGTTCTGGCGGGCATTTGCGGTATCGGTTGGGGTGACACTGTTCGGGACGCTGATCAATCTCGCCGCAACGGCATCGCTGGCTTATCCCGTTTCCCGTCCAGAGTACAAAGGGCGCTCGCTGGTCGTCATGTTTGTTCTGGTGACCGTTGTATTCTCGGCGCCGCTTATTCCGAACTTCATCCTGATGAAGGAACTGCATCTGGTCAACAATCCATTGGTTCTGATTGTGCCAGGAGCGATTAATGCCTTTAACTTTTTCGTCATGCGCTCGTTCTTCGCACAGCTGCCGGGTGAACTGATCGACGCTGCCCGCATCGATGGTTGCGGAGAATTCGGCATCATCTGGCGTATCGTCATCCCATTGTCCAAACCGGCCATGGCATCACTCGGCATTTTCTATGCGGTAGGTCATTGGAATGCCTACTCCACCGCGCTGTATTATCTGAATGATCCGGCCTGGTGGCCGATCCAGGTAACACTCAAGAAACTGTTTGAAAGTGACGATATTTCCGTCGATCCGGGTTCAGCCGTCTATAGCACTCTTGCACATACATCGCCGGAAGGCATCAAAATGGCAACGATTATCATCGCCACCTTACCCATTATTATCATTTACCCTTTCCTGCAAAAGCATTTTGTAAAAGGAATCATGGTCGGCTCCGTCAAATCTTAAGTACAAGAAGTATACAGATCTGACGGAAACGGGGGAATGGCGATGTTCAGAATCTTGATTACGGATGACGAACCGATGATTCGGATGGGTCTGGCGAAGATGATCAAGCAAGCGGGGCTGTTCGACTGTGAGATTCGGCAGGCAGCGCATGGGGAAGAGGCCCTTCAAGTGGTGGAGGACTTTCGGCCACACATCCTGTTTACGGATATCCGTATGCCGACGATGGATGGTATTGAGCTGTGTCGACGTTTATCCGAGCAAGGAAGTACGATGCGCATTATTGTGGTCTCCGGTTATTCGGACTTTGAATATGCAAGAGCCTGTATGGATTATGGAGTAAAGCGCTATCTGCTGAAGCCTGTGGGACGACAGGAGCTTCATGAGCTGTTGCTCAAATTGCTGGCGTCTGAAGAGGAAAAGCCAACGGCTTCCCTTGTTCCCGTGAGGGAGCTTAATGATTGGGCGATGCGTCTGGAAGAGGCCATATGGGAGCTAAGGCAGTCCGATGTGACAGAACTGCTCGCAGCATGGTCTGGTCGTTATCCGGCATACGCCTTGATGCCTGAGCAGACAGCAGAGCTTTTTCAGGAATTGCTGGAATTGATTGTGGCCCGAATGAATGCACGTGGTAACGGAACGATGAGTACGTCATGCGAGATTAATGTAAGCGCTTCCTCGAAAGAGTGCTTTGAGGCTCTGGGCAACGAGATTCACACGTTGATGAAAACGATCAAGGAAAAGCGTAGCGGCAAGCGCAAGCATCCGGTAGAAGAAGCAAAAGCCTATCTGGAGAAGCATTTGCGCCGTGAAGTGTCGCTGGATGAGATTGCGGCCAAGCTGGGGCTTAACCCGTCCTACTTCAGCCAGCTGTTCAAACAGACGACAGGGCAGACCTTTATCCAATACCGGATACGCAGCAAAATGGAACTGGCCAAGCGCATGCTGGAACAGCCGGGTAACCGGATTACGGATATATCCTACGAAGTGGGGTATGCGGATCATCCCCATTTTACGAAGACATTCAAGAAGATTACCGGACTGACACCGTCCGAGTACCGCAGCAAGTTGGGCATTGATTGATGAAGCGCAGCCTGTCGATCCGCCTGTTCTTTCATTTTGCCATTGTGATTACGTTATCCTTGTCTGCCATAGGCGTGTTTACCTATACCTATGCCTCAACCGAAATGAACGACCAGCTTGCGGACAACATCGCCCAAACGATGCGCAATACGGCGTACCAGACCGACCTGTATTTGCAAAATTATGATCGGGCCACGTACTCCATTCTGTCGAACGGAAGTGTAAAGCAATTTCTGGACATGAATCCGGAGGATAGTTATGCCTATTACGAATACAGTCGTCAGATTAAAACGAACGTGTTCCCGCCTGTTTTTATGTTATATCCGCAGATCAAGTTTCTGTATGTTATTGGGGAAAACGGGCGTGTTGTGATTGACGACAACCAGAATTCAGCGGGTATACCGGATATGGACGCGGCTCTTCAATATAAGGAGCTACTGGCCGCAACGCCTGCAAACGGCGAATCCACATTGCTTACACGCAGTATTCGTAGCGAGCAGAGTGCCAATGTCATTACGATTGCGCGGCGGATCAGAGGAGTGTCCTCCTATACCCCAAACGGTGTACTGGCGATGGAAGTGAATGTGCTGGAGCTTGACAAAATATGGGGAGAACTCGACCTCGGTAAGGGCGGCTATCAGTATGTGATAGATCAGAACGGAACGGTTATCTACACACCCGGTGAGGCAGAGGCGCAGACAGCGATGCCATCCAGCAGCGTAAACAGGCTTATGCAAATGGAGGCAGGCTCGCTTGAACTGAACACGGATGGCACCAAACGGCTGTTCATTTCGGAGCTTTCCGATTATTCTGGCTGGCGCTTTGTTGCTTCCGTGCCCCTGGAGGAGCTTCAACGACCCATTGCAACGATTCGCTCGACCACATTGTGGGTTGGTGCAGGAACGCTGCTGGCTGCACTGGTCGTGGCCTACCGGATCGGAGCTTCTCAGGTGGAACCGATTCGTGTGCTGATGAACGGAATGAGACAGACCGAGAAGGGAATCTGGAACAAGGTGGAAATGAAGGAAAGGCGCGATGAAATCGGCGTGTTGATCCGCAGTTATAATCTGATGGTCAGCCGCTTGTCGGACATGATTGAAAGTGTGTATGAATCGGAACTGCGCCGTCAGAAATCGGAGATCGAGCTTCAGCAGGAGGCGCTGGAACGGCATCGTGCGGAATTTCAGGCACTTCAATTGCAGATCAATCCGCATTTTCTCTACAACACCCTGGAAACGATCAAATGTTATGCCGTCGTACAGGACTCCGAAGAAATTACGCAAATGGTGGAATCGATGGCCCATATGCTCCGTTATTCCATTCAGACGAACTTGGAGGAAATCACGGTTGCGAATGAACTTAAACATGTGCTGGCCTACCTTTCCATCATGAAGCATCGCATGGATCGGGAGCTCGAAGTGGAGGTCATCATTGCGCCGGATCTGTTGTTGGAAAAAATGGTTCGTCTAACCCTTCAGCCGCTGGTGGAAAATGTGTTACAACACGCGTTTCCACAGGGCATGGAGCCCGGCCACTTTATCCGCATCGACGCTCGGCGTCTTGAAGATCGCTTTCTTGTCATCGTCCAGGATAACGGAATGGGCATGAGCGAGGAACGCTTGGAGAAGCTGCGTCGCCGTCTGGAATTGAATCGTCTGGCGGGTGAAGATTCCGATGATGTTTACCATCGCGGGGGCATTGGGCTCATGAATGTCCATCGTCGAATTCAACTGGTATTTGGAGAAATGTATGGCTTAATGATTGAGAGTGAGCAAGGCTTGGGAACGACCATTACCATGGCGCTTCCGGCGGATCAGCACAGCAAGCGGATTTAATTAAACCTATAACAGGGAGGACGATAGAAAATGAATATTAACTTGGAGAAAAAAATTGCGTTGGTTACGGGCTCAAGCGGAGGAATTGGCGCTGCCATTGCGGGCGCATTGGCTCGTTGTGGTGCAAAGGTGGCTGTGAATGGTCTGCATAATATGGATCGGGCGGAGGAGGTTGTGGCCGCAATCCGGGATGCTGGCGGTGAAGCAGCGGCATTTCAGGCAGATGTGACCGATACAAATGCCATAGAGTCGATGGTTGGGGATATTACGCTCCGTTTCGGCGGTCCGATTGACCTGTTGATCAATAATGCGGGGCATCTGGTGGAGCGGAGCCCCATTGAAACGATGAGCGAGGAGCTTTACAGCCGAATTATGGATGTGAATTTGAAGAGCGCTGTATTTGTCTCCAAAGCGGTCATTCCAGGCATGAAGGCAGCTGGAGGCGGTCGAATTATCAATTTGACTTCGGTAGCGGCTCATAATGGTGGCGGTCCGGGTGCAGCTATTTACGCAGCCTCCAAGGCAGCAGTCATCGCGTTAACCAAAGGGCTTGCCAAAGAGCTAGCTCCTGGCGGGATTACGGTTAATGCCCTCTCACCGGGCTTCATCGGGCAAACGGCGTTCCATGCAACGTTCACCTCGGAGGAAGGTCGATCTTCTGCGGTAAGCAGCATTCCCCTTGGACGGGAAGGCAATCCCGAGGATGTGGCAGGTGCGGCATTGTACCTGTGTTCGGAGCTGGGTTCTTTTATAACGGGGGAAACGCTTGAAATCAATGGCGGAATGTATATGCGTTGATGCTACACCATTGCGATAAGGAGGGGACGATACGATGGAAGTGAAGCGGAAGCTTGCAAAAAGATCGTTGTACCAACCAATTAGCGGGCCGTTCCATGTGGATTATGCGCCTGATGAACATACCGTTCTGGCAGAGAATCCGCCGAGGTTTACCTGGATGGCGGCACAGCAGGAGGATCAGAATGCCTATATACTGCAGGTTTCGGTGGGGCCTTCTTTTCAGGAAGAAGAGACGATGACCTTTGCGCCGCTCCCGTATAACTTTTTCACGCCAGACCGGGTGTTTGAACCGGGGGATTATTACTGGCGTTATGCGCTGCTTGTAGACCATCGAGTTCAGCAAGGAAGCGAAGCAGAAGTGGACGCCGTTCTGGGAAAGCAGCAGGAAATGTCGGCATGGAGTGAGGTCCGGCAGTTTACGGTACCAGCAGGATTACCCGAGACACCGATACCTTCTCGGGCACAGCGGTACGTTTCCGCGGACACGTCTCATCCCCGGCTATGGCTCGGAGAAAGTGGGCTGCAGGCACTTGCAGATGGCATTGCGTCCGATCCCTCATATTGCGGCTGGGATGTATTTATGGCAAATTCCGTTGAGCCGTGGGCAAATCGCGAGCCGATTAGTGAACCGCTACCTTACCCGGATAACAAACGCGTCGCTCCATTATGGCGTCGAATGTACATTGACTGTCAGGAAGTGTTATATGCGATTCGTCATCTGAGCATCGCTGGCCGGGTGCTTCATGACGAACGGTTGCTTGAAGCGGCGAAAACCTGGCTGCTGCATGTGGCGGCCTGGGATACGGAGGGAACGACATCCCGCGATTATAATGACGAGGCAGCCTTTCGGGTTGCCGCCGCGCTCGCTTGGGGTTATGACTGGCTGCATGATGAGCTGAACAGCGAAGAGCAAGATATGGTAAGGCGCAGTTTGCTGCGGCGGACAGAGCAGGTGGCCCAGCATGTGATGGTTCGCTCGAAGATCCATCATGTGCCTTACGACAGCCATGCGGTGCGTTCATTGTCCTCCGTGCTTGTACCTTGCTGTATGGCCTTGCTGCATGAGGAACCAAAGGCCGCAGCGTGGCTGGATTATGCGATCGATTATTATGCCTGTCTGTACTCCCCTTGGGGAGGAAGTGATGGAGGTTGGGCCGAGGGTCCGATGTACTGGACAACAGGCATGGCCTATGTGACCGAAGCAATGAATTTGTTGCGAAACTATGCGGGCATCGACTTCTTCCGCCGGCCGTTCTTTCAGCGTACTGGGGATTTTCCGCTCTATGTATATCCACCCGATGCACGGCGCGCCAGCTTTGGCGATCAGTCTACGCTTGGTGACCCGGTAAACTTGAAAACAGGCTATCTTGTCCGCCAATTGGCAGGTGTTACAGGCAATCGTTGGTACCAGTGGTACTTTGAGCGTGTACGCCAATCCGATCCGGGGACAGAGGGAGCATTTTATAACTATGGTTGGTGGGACTTTAACTTTGACGACTTGGTATACCGCCACGATTATCCGCAGGTGGAGGAAGAGTCTCCTGTAGACATCGCGCCGCTCAAGTGGTTCCGGGATGTGGGGTGGGTAGCCATGCATCACCGGATGGATGATCCGGATGAGCATATGATGCTGCTGCTCAAGTCGAGCCGCTACGGTTCGATCAGCCACAGTCATGCGGATCAGAACAGCTTCACTCTGCATGCATTCGGTGAGCCGCTCGCCGCGGATACTGGCTACTATATAGCGCACGGGAGCTCCTTTCACCGGGAATGGCGCAGGCAGACGCGCTCCAAAAACAACCTGCTGATTGGTGGAGCAGGACAGTATGCTGAGAACAACAAGGTGCTGAATATGGCCGCAACTGGACAGATTGAAGAGGCCTATTGGCGGGACGGCGATGGTTATGTGCGAGCGGTAGCGACCGATGCCTATGCCAGCACCGTACCCCATGTGAAGCGTGTTGTACGGGAAATCCATTTTCTGCAGTCATCCTACTTCGTTATTGTGGACCACATTGATCTGGAGAAGCCGGACAGCGTTCAATGGCTGTTCCATGCACTGCACCCGCTACAGCTGAAAGGGCAGAGCTTCCGTCTAAACGGAAATAAGGCAGGGTTAGAAGGGACGTTTGTCTATGCATCCTCCGGTGAGCTATCGCTCAGTCAGACGGATCAATTCGCAGGAGTGGACCCGGCAGAGTATGAAGGGCTGGAAAAGCATTATCATCTAAGCGCGGAAACGCGGTCCGCTTCAAGCCATAGAATTGTAACGCTGCTTGTGCCGTATAAGATCGAGGAGCCGAAGTATGTCCCCTATTTCATCGATGACCAGGATCACGGTATCCATCTCTACTTCACCGACAACGGTGTAACGAAGAAGATTGAGGTATCCAAGACGTACTAGATAAAATGAACTGAATATTTACACAAGAACGAAGAGTGCAGAACCCATCTAAAGAAGCGAAGCGTTCGCCTTTATCCCCGGATTGTTCCCTCTTGAAAAGGGAATCAAAAAAATCTGGGGATAACAGCGATCGGAAGAGGGTACTGCAATCGCAGTGGCTGAGTGTAAAGTTTGTACGTTCAATTTATATAGTGCTATATGACTGGATGCTGCGGAACGCAGAGTACTGACCTAAAGAAAACGCAACCTCATCTAAAACATCCCCATTGTTGCAGGCGGTGGGGATGTTTTAACATCTAACTTGAAAGCGCTTTACCAACGAGTGGTACCTAAATCTAAATCAGGATGAAAAGAGGGGTAGCATGAAAAAGTGGATGGTCTCAGGCATGGCGCTATTGCTGGTGGCAGCTGTCATGACAGGGTGCAACAAGGGGAGCGGAGCGGCATCCGGTGAGAGCGGGGGAGACGGCAAAACGAAGTTCTCCATGTCACTGCGTACGTTGGCGTATACGTATGTGGAGAAGTCGCCGGACATTAACAAGGATAAATGGGTCAAGAAGCTGGAGGATCTGACCAATACCGATTTGAAAATCGTCCTGGTGCCCCATAAGGAATATGAGCAGAAAATGGTCCAGATGTTTGCCACCAATGATATTCCTGACGTGGTGCAGGGTGACGGCGGCGTCAACGGCAAAGAGATGGCTGGCTCGGTCGAGGCCGGGGTATTTCAGCCGCTGGATGAACTGCTGCAGCAGTACGGGCAAGATTTGCTCAAAGCCGTGCCGAAAGAAGCCTGGGACCAGGTAACCCATGACGGCCATATTTATGCCATCCCCGAATATTTATCCAATCCATCTCGCCGGGCAACCTGGATTCGCAAGGATTTACTGGATCAAACGGGACTACCGGTGCCCACTACGGTTGAGGAGACTATGGACGTTTTACGCGCCTTTAAGAAACTTGGCGTGGAGAATCCATATATGGGGCGTGAAGATTTCAAGTATGCAGATACCTTTTTCGGCGCCTATGACGTTCAGCAGTTCCTGTCCATGATGGAGCAGCAGGGTGATCAGATTGTACCGAAGTTTATGGATAATGAGAATATGCAGCAAGCCCTGACCGTCTACAAGACGATGTACGAGGAAGGGCTCATTAACAAAGAGTTCGCGACCATCAATTCAACGGTATTTAAAAATACGATTCTCTCTGGAAAAGCGGGCATGTGGTCCATGAACGCCAACGAACTGATCCAGTGGGAGAAGCAGATTAAAGCGTCGGTTCCCGATGCCAAAATTGAGATTATCCCTTCGCCTGTCGGCCCGGACGGAAAAGGTGGTTATTATCTGTACGGTCCGGTGACACGGGCTTACTTTATTAACAAAGATGCGGCTGATCCGGCGTCCATTATCCGTTTCTTTAACTGGATGGTGTCAGATGAAGCGGAGAAATTTTTCACGTACGGTACAGAAGGAGAGACCTACACGGAGGATAATGGCGTGATTTCATATACAGCTCCGACAGACTCTGCTGGCGTGGACGAAGAGCGTTACCGTCAGTCGTTCTTATGGTTCGTGCAGGACACGACGTACAACAAAGGCTCGTTATCGCTGACAGAAGAAGGCAGAAAGCTGATGAATATTTACGATACTGTTTTAGCAAAAGAAGGCCGGGATGGCATCAACTTTGATCCGCGTTTGGAAGCTTTTGTACAGAATCCCGATATTGCTCCCAATTCGGACACCCCTCCTCAGGTATTGCTCACGCACATGATCAAGATGGTGTACGGGAAGGAGCCGATCTCCGATTGGCCGAAAGTGGTTGAGGAATGGAAATCCAAAGGCGGCGATCGTGCGATTGAGGAGGCCACGCAGAAATTCAAGGACGGGGAAGGCGTATCTTTGCCGCGTCGCTAGAATTGTGCATGATAAGCAATGACTACAATTAGCAATAGGATGTCCTGCTCACCGTGCAGATGAAACACGTCAACGAGAAGCAGCAGCTCCAGAGAACGGCAGATCGCAAGGGCATAATGTCAGGAGATTTGACTACCGTGCGGAGGGGATACAAGTGAAAAACTTGTTCAAAACGTGGAAAAAGCGCGTTGTACTTGTTGCCATGTCTGTCATACTCATTAGCGGTATTGCCGTTCCCGTGCATGAAGTCCGGGCGATGGAAGACGCTGTTCCTCATTCTATTTTAAATGCTACGCAGGAGGAGAATATCCCAGTTCCGGAGGGCCCGGAGCTGGAGATTTACGCGGAAAATTTTGATGACCCGGACAATTTTGGCTCTACAGGCGGAATTGCACTGAGAGCCCCTTGGCTGCAGGAAGGGGGAGGTGGGAGCAAGGCCAAAACGTCATCTTCCACAACCGCACCCTCGCTACCCAACATGATCAAGATTGACGGAACCGATGCACTCGCCCTGCCACTTGATCTGACTGGATACGGAAATATCCGGCTGAGCTACTACACACGCGCCTCGTCCTATATCAGCGGAAGCATTATTATCGAATGGTCGAAGGACGGAGGCATTTCCTGGGCAACGCTGGAGACATTTGAACTTCCCCCAGGCACTCCAGACGTGAAGAATAAGGAAGGAAATACGCTAAAAAGTTGGACGCTGGGTTCGGAAGCGAACAATAACAGCACGATAAAAATTCGTTTTCGAACAGGAGATGCCATGCAGGCCAACATGTATATCGACAATGTTGCCATTTACGGTCAGGCTATTCCCGGTATAACGCCTGCCCCATCGCCAGTTCCGCCTGGAGAGGAGAATACTGAATTTACGCCACCACAAGGAGTGACTTTATACGAGGATGTGGAGATTGGCACGGCTGGTGGGCGAGCAATCTATTCATCCATTGCTGTTCCCGAGACAGCGGCAGCTGAACCGATGCCGGTCATGGTCTATATCCATGGAGGTGGATGGAATCACGGGGACCGAAAGCAGACATTGAACTCCATATGCAATTATGTACTCAAACGCGGTTATATCGGTGTATCTCTGGACTACCGGCTGACGCTTGAGGCGCCTTTCCCTGCCCAGATTCAGGATGTGAAGCTTGCTATCCGATACTTGCGGGCCCATGCGGCGCAGTACAATCTGGACCCGAGTCGTATCGGCGTCTGGGGATCATCTGCGGGCGGCCATCTGGCTGCATTGCTCGGTACAACAGGGGACATGGGCGCTGGTGACACCGTAATGCTCGATACAGGAGTGACGGTAGATGTACCTGATCTTGAAGGTTCTGGCGGATGGCCTGAGTATTCCGACAAAGTGCAGGCCGTCGCCGACTGGTACGGACCCGCTGATTTTACGACGACATTTGCCAATAACTATAGCTCGGTCACGGCTCTGCTTGGCGGGCATCGTGCGTTCGATGTTCCGGAGCAGGCCAGACTTGCCATGCCTGGCACGTATGCTTCACCGGAAGATCCACCGTTCTGGATTCGGCACGGTGATGCTGATGCCACCATTCCCTATACCGACAGTGTTACTTTCGCGGGACAGCTTCAATCTGCGGGTGTCCCGATTGTGGATATGAAAGTCGTACCCGGTCAGGGCCATGGATTTACAGGGACGGCTTCCGAGGTTGCCAATGCGGAGGCGTGGGCCTTTCTTGATGAACATGTGAAGAACCGGATCGTTACGAAGCCAATTATTTTCAAAGATGACACTTCGCCTGGAGAGGAAGAAGGTGAAGAAGAGAAACCGTTGATAGAGAAGATCATCGCCAGCAAGCTGCCAAGCGACGATGCGGCGATTGACAGCGGTAAGCCTGACCTGAATTTTAATCAGGCTACAGGCTCCAGCACCGGGTTACTCAGCATTTCCTCGACTTCGTCCACCAAAAAATATGTGTATTTCAAGTTTGCCATGACCGGAAATGAGCCTGAGGGAGATCGGTATCGATTGCGGATTGCCGCAAAGAAAGGCACGTCCAATACGGATACGGAATTGTCTGTGTACGGTTTGGATGCAACAGACTGGAGCGAATCATCGTTAACCTGGTCGAATGCGCCAGTCAAAAGTCTCAGTGAAAGTTCGCTACTTGGTACATTCCAGGTCACAGCAGATCGTAATGGAAGCCCGGCAGTCTACGAAGTCGATGTGACCGACTATGTGAAGAGCCGTTCAGCGGCGGGACAGGTGGCATTTCTGCTCGGGGACGCCGAATCAACAGGCGTTTCCGTGAACGTATACACCAAGGAAGCCAATGGAACGAGCAATCCGCGTCCGCAGTTATCCGTCATCGCTTTAATCGAAGATGGAAGCGACACACAAGCGCCAGAGTGGGCGCCGGGCGCCGCGCTTGCAGTTCGCAATTGGGGAACGGATTTTGCGGAACTGAGATGGCCTGCTGCCAATGATGATATGGCTGTATCTGCCTACCGAATCTATCGGGATGGAGTTCTGTTGGCCGAACAAGGCAAGCAGTCATTCCGGGACAGCGGACTTGCAGACGGAACGCCGTATACATTTCAAGTGAGGGCGATTGACGAGGCGGGCAACGTCAGCAGTGCTTTATCAACCGATATGACCACCCTTGTCGTTCCCATATCGTCCCTGCCTGTTGCTTCCGTCTCGGCAAGCGGCAGCGACGGCAACCTGGCGACCAATACCATCGACAATAACAGCTATACACGCTGGTCTGTTGCCGGAGAAGGGCAATGGATCACATTTGATCTGGGGCAGGCGCAGCAAGTCGGCTATGTTGGTGTTGGCTTTTACAAAGGGGATGTAAGGAAGACTTTCTTTGAAATTGAAACGTCTGTTGACGGTGAACTGTGGACGCAGGTGTTCAGCGGAGAAAGCAGCGGGGATACGACAGAGATGCAAGCATTTGATATCCCGGACACTTCTGCACGTTATGTACGGATCACCGGGCATGGGAATTCCGATTCAAGTATTTATACGAGCCTGACCGATGTGCACTTGTATGCACCATTCGCAGGGGGTGGGACACCTGTTGCACTCATTCCATACATTGAGCCACAACCTCCTGAGGGGACTGTGCCATTTATTGCTCCAGGTCTAACGGAGACAGATGGAACACCACATGCTGTCCATTCTCCACATGTCGTAACCGGACGTACGATTGATGTACGAGATTACGGAGCAGATTTGGCAGATAATACGAGCGATGACCGGCCCGCTATACAGGCTGCCATTGATGAGGCTAACGTCGGTGATGAAGTGTTTTTGCCTGATGGAGTGTACAATTTGTTATCTGGGCCGGATGGAACCACCAATCTGATGCTCAAATCCGGGGTGAACCTGAGAGGTGAGAGTAGTGAAGGAACCGTGCTCAAGACATCGCTGGATCAGGTGACCGGCAGCACTGTCCTGAAAGCATCGGCTCAGCATAGCATTCTCGTAACCAATATGACCATAACTTCATCCTGGTCCGGCAGCTACACGACTGACCACAAATCCAATAATCCCTCCGCAGGGGGGCCGGATAGCATGATTCACATCGCCAACTATGGCGAGGCTCCATCGTATAACATTACGATCGATGGCGTGATTGTGGAGAAATTCAAACGAATGGCTATCCGCATCGAGCACAGCCGCGATGTCGTTGTGAAGCATGCAACATTCCGCAACGCAACAGATCTGGGCCCTGGAGGTTCAGGCTATGGAATTTCCATTCAGGGAACGGCCAAGACCGATCGGCTTGGCTTTGACAATGATACGATATGGAATGTGGTGGAGGATAGTACGTTTGAGGGTCCTTATCTCAGACATGGAGCGTTGATCCAGTTTGTGGCCCATAACAACGTGCTGCGTGGCAATACATTTAACGAAACGAAGCTGGATGCTATTGATCTTCATGGTGAACTGGAGTATTTCAATGAAATCTCCGGTAATATCATTACGGATGTTCTTACTGGTGCAGGTATCGGACTCGGCAATACCGGAGGTTCAGCACCCAGCAACCACAGTAAGTCCGGCAAAGGAAACTATATTCATGACAACACAATCACGAACAGCCAAATTGGCATTTCGGTAACCATGGGCACCCCCGATACATTAATCGAGGATAATCTCATCGAGAATACAACCACGATTGCAGATGCGGCAGGAATCAAAGTGTTAAACGGACCGGGTACGGTGATTCGAGGCAATGCGATCCGTAACAATACCGCCAGTGGATACTGGGGTGTGCGGCTTGAGCGCGACAAAGGCGATTCCGGAGCGGGCAATATCGGCGAAGGAAACCCCGAGAATGTGTTGATTGAAAATAACCGAATTGAAGGTAACACAAACGGAATCGGACTCTTTGCCGGAGTCGGCATTCTGCTGAAGGCTAACATGCTAAACAATGTGAATGAGAATTATTACAAAGCAGCAGGTGTGACAGTTACCGAGTTATAAATGATCAGAACAAGTAGCCTGCGGGCTACTTTTTGTTGTGAATCATTTATTTAAGATTCATTAAAGGTTTGTCCTCTACCATGGTTTCATAAGCCTAAGTTGCTTAACAGAAACCAAGAAGGAGGATTCATCATTTGAATAGTTTACTACGTAAAGTTGCAGTAACGGCCTTGTCCGTGACGATGGTAACATCATCTTTTGCCCTGGTAGGAAGTCCGAACGCTGCGTATGCCGCAGAGGATACGAGCACCAGCACAGGCGTCACGCAAGCCTATGAATCGTTGTTCCAGACGGACAACGTCATTGATGTGAATGTTACGATTGATGATGCAGACTGGAAGAGCATGCTCGAAAGCCCGCTGGATAAGGATTATAAGAAGGTCAGTGTAGAAGTGGATGGCAACAAGCTGGATAACGTTGGTTTCTCCACCAAGGGTAATCTGACTTTGAAATCCGTAGCTTCGATGGATGATTCGGACCGTTACAGCTTCAGACTGAAGTTCGATAAATACGACAAAACACAAACCCTGCTCGGTCTGGACAAAATGGTCCTGAACAACAACTACGCCGATCCATCATACATGCGTGAAGTTCTTCATTATGAAGCGCTGCGCAGCATTGGTATGGATGTACCGATGACGAACTACGTTAACTTGTATGTAAACGGCGAACTGGTTGGTTTCTATACCGGGGTTGAAGCGGTAGATGACAGCTATCTGGAACGCAACTACGGTGAAGATTATGAGGACGGCGTCCTCTACGATACGGATGAGAAGAGTTACCTGCAATATTCAGAAGGCAGCGACTACAGCACCATCACGGAAGATTTGGGTACAGACGAGAACAAAACCAAGCTCAAAAACTTTATCAAAACGCTGAATGACATGCCTGAAGGTGAAAAAGGCGATATTGAGAGTGTGCTGGACGTTGATTCGGCCCTGAAATACATCGCGGGTAATATGGTCTTTGGCAACTATGACAGCTATAACGGCGACAAAGGGCATAACTATATGCTTTACGGCGATGCAGATGGCAAGTTCACGGTTGTACCTTGGGACTTTAACATGTCCTTTAATGGATATTCTGGTGGAGGCGGACGTGGAACAACAGGATCAACGACGACCAACACCAACGCAACGAATGTATCTGTGGACGAGCCAGTACTGGGCATTAGCATGGAAAATGTACCGATGATAAACAACTTGCTTGAAGTGCCTGAGTATAAGGAAAAATACTTGAGCTACGTCAACGAATTGACGGATTATCTGGAAGGCATCCAGGACCGCATCACAGGTCTGGCTGACATCATTCGTCCTTATGTAGAAGCAGATCCTACGAAGTTCTACACAACAGAACAGTTTGAATCCAACATTGCATACTCTGCCAACGCTGATGCAACAGGCGGTATGGGTGGCATGGGTGGTACACCACCAGAAGGATTCGAAGGCATGACACCTCCGGAAGGTTTTGAGGGTATGACACCACCGGATGGAACAACACCACCGACACAGCCAGATGGTACAACTGGAACAGGAACTACAGACACAACAACGGGTACAGGCAATACCCAGACACGTCCTGGCGGTAACTTTGGCGGAGGTGGGGGTATGGGCTCCATGGCAGCAGGATCGCTGACCACGTTTGCACTGAACCGACTTGCCAACCTGCAAGAGCAACTTGGACGTGAAGTAACGCCGTTGCCTGAGACTTCGGAAGATACAGGCACGGATAACGGAACAGCAACGACGGACAAAACGATTACTGTAACCTTGGATGGCAAATCAATTACGTTCCCGGATCAAGACCCATTGCAACAAAGCGGCCGGGTTATGGTTCCTGTGAATGCCATCCTTGAAGCTCTGGGTGCAGAAGTGACATGGGACAAAACAGTGAAAACTGTAACCGCCGTTCTAAATGACCAGACACTTGTGCTCCAGATCGGAAGCAGCACAGCTACAGTGAATGGTGAAACGCTCGAAATTGATGCACCAGCCATTATCAAAAACAGTCGCACGCTTGTACCGGTACGCTTCATCTCTGAAGGACTGGGACTGACCGTGGATTGGGATCAAACGGCTGCACAAGTAACACTTACAACCAAATAAGAAATCTCCCCGGTAAAGCAACGTTGTTCTAGGGAGAATGAGAAAAGGGATTCGATGGTCAGATCGAATCCCTTTTTGGTACAATGAGGAAAAGGAGGGGATAAATATGGCTCCCGATAAAACAAAACTTTTCCCTAACGACAATATTCGTACCGTTTGTTACATTCAAAATTTGCCGCCGCGCTCTAATGTGCTGATCGGTGATTATACGTATTATAGTGACAACAGTCGTCCACCCGAGCAATTTTATGACCGCATTCAGCATCATTATGATTTCCTGGGTGATCGTCTGGTGATCGGTAAGTTTTGTGCAATTGCCGAAGGTGTGACATTCATTATGAATGGCGCCAATCACCGGATGGAGGGCATGACGACCTATCCCTTCAATATTTTTGGTGGTGGTTGGGAGAGAGTGACCCCTACGCTGGATCAGCTGCCTTTTAAGGGAGACACTTTATTGGGGAACGACGTCTGGATTGGACAGAATGTAACCATCATGCCGGGTATCACCATTGGAGACGGTGCCATCGTCGCTTCCAATGCGACAGTCACCAAGGACATCGAGCCTTACACCATTGTGGGTGGTAATCCTGCCAAGCCAATCAAAAAGCGCTTCGACGAGGAGATCATTGCTTTACTGCTGGAACTGAAATGGTGGGATCAGGATGAGGTGTGGCTGGACACACATTTGGAACGACTGGTCTCTACATACGATCTCCAGACATTGCGTGAGCTTCTGAAGAGCAAGTAGGTTGATGTACGTGAATTGATATGCAAAAAAAACGAGACTATCGCTGGTTCCTTATGGAGCCAGTTTTTTTTATTTTGAACTCCATATGCTCATCATCATCACACTTCATGGAACCTTGCATATCCACACTAAGCCCCTGGATGGAAGAAGTTAAGAGAGCCAATCCATCTGTAGGTGGACTTAACTCCCGTTGAATTCGGCTACACTGAATGTAGATCAGAGAACACGTGGAGAAGGTGAGGAAAAAAACATGATGAATATTGTTATTGTAGCCGTCATTGTTCTATTGTTATCGCTAAGGGAGAAGGAAGTGAAGACATCCCGTTTATGGGTCTTTCCAGCGATCATTGCGTATTGGGTGCTTTCGAGCGTAGTAAATACACCATTAATGGTGGGCAACATTCTGTTATATATTGTTTTTCTGATCATAGGTTGCGGGATTGGTGCGTGGCGGGTACATCTGGAACAGCTTCGAATCCATCCAACTACAGGCAAAATGATGTCCAAGGGATCGCTGGCCAGCAGCTTGCTTCTGATCGCGGTTATGGTACTGAGACAGCTCGCCAGCCAATGGGATGTGCATCATACGGTGGTTTCACTGAGCAATGCTCTGTTGTTTCTGCCTCTGGGAAGTATTGCTGCCCGGCGTTATTTTCTGTATGCCAAAGTCCAGCGCTTTCAAGGCAGATGTGTATAATATTTTCAAACTTTAGGATTGGAAAGGATAGCTATGCAGAACGATTCGAAATGGATGCAGATTCGAAAGGTGGTACTGGATCATACAGCAGATATTATTTTAACGTTGCTGCTGCTTTACAGTCTGATCGAGCCCTTCAAAGAATTGGCGTGGGTCGAGTTGGGTGCAGGACTCATCGTTAGGTTGCCATACCTTATATTGGTTTGGGTTCCACAGTCACTTCGAAATGAGCGGATGCGAACGTTAGGGATATTGGTGATTTGGATAGTGACGCTGCTCTATGCCCAGTTCTTCCAAGCCGAGGATCGCATATTTGAATTAAGCTTTTATCTCATCGGATATACTGCACTGAAATTGCCCATTCATCGTTCTTCGTTGCTAGGCATCATTATCCTCATTGGGAATGCGGCGCTGCTCTATATGGATGAATACGAACCCAATCAGATTCTGGTGTATTCGATGGCTCACGCTGTAACCTATATTCTATGCTGGGCTGCGAAAATCAGGCGGGACAGCAGACAGGACAGCAAACGACATTATGAGGAATTGCAGAAGGTGCACGCTGAACTGACACATGCCCATCAGGAGCTTCAGGATACACATCAGGAGCTGGAGCAGGCTACTGTGCGATTGATGCAGTATGCTGTACTTGAAGAACGAAGCCGGATCTCCATGGATTTGCACGACAGTGTTGGCAACCGATTGACCTCCATTATTGTTCAGCTTCAGGCATTGCCGTATATGATGAAGATGGACACAGCGGAAGCGGACAAAGCGATGGGTACGGTGCTTGAAGTAGTCAGACAATGTCTCCAGGAGGTTCGGACCGTTGCTCATCAGATGGGCAGTAATGAAGCAGGTCTCGGGCTTGTTGCCTTGACGAGTCTGGTGAATGAGATACGCGAGATGGCAGGTTTTACGATCAAACTCACTCCCCAGGAGCAGACGAGTCATTGGACGCCAGAAACGTCCGAACTATTGTACCGTGTACTTCAGGAAGCGTTAACGAATATCATTCGTCATGCCCAGGCTTCGCAAGTGAAGGTGGATATCTTGGAGAAGGAGAGCCAGCTACATATGATTGTGGAGGATAACGGAATGTATCGCAAAGAAAATTCGATCTCTCCCGGTTTCGGACTATCGAGTATGAGAGCAAGGTGTGAGAGGGCAGGCGGTTCCTTATCCATTAATGCAGTCGATCCACATGGAATGAGGTTAACCCTTACCATTCCTCAAGATGTGAAGGAGATTATGGGAGGTGATGAACAATAATGGAGCAGGACATACAGGAAATACGTGTACTCCTCGTAGATGACCAGCATCTGGTCCGGCATGGATTACGTTTTATTATTAATGCACAGCAGGATATGAAAGTGGTAGGCGAAGCGGGCGGGGGACATGAAGCAGTCCGTCTGGCAGCTGAGGTTCGTCCACATGTCGTATTGATGGATGTACAGATGGAAGCAGGAGACGGACTGGAAGCGACAGCGGAGCTGATGAAGATACTGCCTGACTGCAAAGTGGTCATCCTGACCACATTCGATCATGAGGATTATGTGTACAAAGGAATACGTGCCGGAGCTGTCGGTTATCTGCTCAAGGATGCGGCGCCGGACGAACTCGTTGATGCGGTTCGTGCTGCATACCGGGGGGAGGCCATCTACCGCACGGCGGTGGCAGCCAAGGTGATCGGTCTTGCCATTCGTTCAACTCCGAGTCATTCGGATTCGATGAAGGAGACGGTAGCAAACGAACAATTGCCGGAACGCTTTACCGGACGGGAATTGGAGGTTTTGCAGCAGATGGCGTACGGATTACGGAATGAGGAGATTGCTCGCAAGCTCTTTATCGGGGAGAGTACGGTCAAAACTCATGTGCATCGTATTTTGCAAAAGATTCAGGTGGAAGACCGCACACAGGCGGTCGTCTTTGCCATTCGTAATGGATTCGTCAAGTAAACCGTTCTTAATCTTATGTGGAGTAGTAATCGTAATTTAGCAAATAACCAGCTGCCCTGTGCGGAGCTGGTTATTTCGTATGTCCCCATAAATAATGTCTCAAAATTGAGAAAAGAGATGGAATGTTTGGTGTGAGATAAGTCATAGAATAACTTTAAGTAAGCGCTTCCAATAACATCAATATGAATTCACGGAGGGGTTCAGAATGCGATTTAAGAGAGCTGCCACACCGCTCGTCGCTCTGTTCATGTCGGTCACATTGTTTGCCGGATGCCAAAGTGTTCAGCCGCCATCAGTAAGTGAACCACAAGGGACGGTGGATACACCAACCACGACAACCCAGAATGAACCTGCGACCAACAAGGAGACACCGCGTAATGAGACTTTGTATATCAATGGGCTGCAATGGGGGCCACCAACCAACTTCAATCTGTTGAGCGGAAATCCCGCATTTCCAGTGAATTACGGCAACTCCAGGGAGCTGGTGTACGAGACACTGTTTATGGTAAACCAGCTGGACGGTGGCCTTGAACCTCTCTTGGGCAATTCGTATGAATGGACGGATGAAACCACTCTGCGCATTGAGTTGAATGCGGATGCGAAGTGGAGCGACGGGACGGCTTTTACAGCAGATGATGTTGTATACACCTATGAACTGGGCAAAAAATACGATATCAACTGGAGCAGCTTCTGGACCTACATCAGTGAAGTGAAAGCGGATGGAGCGCAGGCCGTGGAAATTAAGCTGAACCCTGATAACCCAAACAAGCTGACCGTACTGGACAGCATTGAACTGATTCCGATGCTGCCGAAGCATATCTGGGAAGAAATTGAGAAGAAGAACAATAATGATCTGACCGCGATTCGCAAAGAGATCAATGACAATCCGGTGGGCACCGGAGCATATAAGCTTCACTTTTACAACGACCAGAAAATTACGATTGTCCGTGACGACAACTACTGGGGTCAGAAATTGTTCGGCAAATTGCCCGCACCGAAATACATCACCCACGTGATCTACAAGGATAATGCCGCAGGTGATCTGGCGTTCAAGAGTGGGCAAGTGGACGTCTCCCAGCAGTTTATCCCTCAAGTGTGGAAGATGTGGGAAGGCGGGGCTGCCGTCAAAACGTATCTGAAGGATGCGCCGTATTATCTGCCCGGTTCCATGCCAAGCATTTTCTTCAATCTGTCCAAGGCTGGACTGGATAATGCAGACGTTCGCCGTGCGATAGCCATGAGCATCAACTATGACAAAATCTCGGAGCTGGCCATGAGCGGATATTCCGCACCTATGCAGCCTTCTCTGACCTTGAACTCGGACGCCGAGTCCAAATATATTGACCAAGATGCCATCAAGTCGTTGCAATGGACGATGGATATTGAAGGAGCCAACGCCCTGCTCGACAAGATTGGAGCAACCAAAGGTAAAGACGGCATCCGTGTTCTTAACGGCAAACGCCTTGGACCTTTCGAGGTTGAATGTCCTTACGGCTGGTCCGACTGGAACGCTGCCCTGGAGATCGTAGCGCAGAGCGCCAAGGCCATAGGGATTGAGATTCGCACCAAATTCCCGGAATCACCGGTATGGACCAATGATCTGCAAACCGGCAAATTCGATATCATCATGAACACACCTGCAGGCGGGGTCAGCCCAAGCCAGCCATGGAACCGTGCGATGACGATCATGTATTCCAAAGGGGTTGCCCCAATGGGTGAGATGGCGTTCTGGAACTGGGGACGTTACCAGAATGACCGCGCAGACGCCATTATTGAAGAGATTCCATCCGTGTCTGACGAGGCGAAGCTGAAGTCACTGTACACCGAACTGAATACGATCTGGCTGAAAGACATTCCTTCCATTCCGTTGATGTACAGACCATGGGTGTTTGACACCGTGAACGAATCGGTCTGGAAAGGCTTCCCGACCGAAGGAGATGGCACCAACATTCCACCGCAAATCTCGATGGACGGAGCCGGCATCAAGGCGTTGTATCAGATTCACAATTAAGGAACTCATATTGAATCAGGACACGATGAAGTAACACGCTACTTCAGACATAAGGCCCTTATCCGCTAAACTCGGGGGTGCTAAATCCTATGAATGCCTATTCCAGATATGTCGCCAAAAAAGTATTCTGGTATGGCCTGACCCTGGTCATTGCCATCGGACTGAATTTTATTTTGCCAAGAATGATTGAGGGCAACCCGGTGAGCATGATCGCTTCCAAAATGACGTCAGGGATGACCGACTCGGATTCCATCAAGCGGGTCTATGAGACGTTTACGGTTGAATTCGGCATTGATCAGCCACTATGGACCCAATTCGGCATCTATTTGAAAAATCTGTTCACAGGCAATCTGGGTACGTCCTTTGGACTGTATCCGAAGCCTGTGACGGACATTCTAGCCTCCGCCGTCCCTTGGACGGTGGGGCTTCAACTTCCGGCCATTCTGGTCGGCTGGCTGATTGGTAATTTGCTCGGCGCCATTGCGGCGTACCGGAAGGGTGTTTTTGATAAAGTGCTGTTTCCGGTAGCGTTGTTCATCAATTCCATTCCCTTTTTTACTCTGGCTATTATTATGCTGTATGTCTTTGCGTTATCACTGAAGTGGTTCCCGCTGTCGGGGGGATATGACTTCCAGATGGTGCCGCAGTTGAGCTTCGACTTCATCATGTCCGTGGTTCGACACCATACCTTGCCGTTCCTCTCCATTGTGCTCGTGACCATTGGCGGTCAGGCTATTGGCATGCGGGAGATGTCCATCTATGAGCTGAATTCCGACTATGTGCTGTACAGCAAACTGCTGGGCATACGCGACGGAAAGATCTCCCGTTACGTCTTCCGCAACGCCATGCTGCCGCAAATTACGGGACTTGCGCTCTCCATCGGCACGATGGTTGGCGGATCACTGATCTGTGAGATTGTGTTCAGTTATCCGGGCATCGGCACTTGGCTGTTCACGGCTATACGGCAGCTGGATTACCCTCTAATTTCGGGGTGCACACTGCTGATTGCCATTGCTGTATTGCTTGCCAATTTTACCATCGATGTCATCTACGGCTTCATTGACCCGCGTATCAAGGCCGCTCAAATGGAGGAACAGTGATATGAAGCATTCGATCTCTATTTTGCTGAAGTCACCCAAATTCATGATCGGTGCGGTGACTTTTGTCGGCATGCTGCTCTTGGTTACGATCTATCCGCTCATCAATCGCAGTGATCCCCTGGAGATGATTGCGATGGCGTTCCAGCCGCCGGGTGATGGCCTGTTGCTTGGATCGGATAATTTTGGACGGGACATTTTCCTTGAATTGATGTATGGCATCCAGACGTCTATACGCGTGGGACTGATTGCAGGTATTTTTGCTACCGTTATCGGTCTGGTTATGGGCCTGGTGTCGGGATATCTCGGAGGAATGTTGGATAACTTTCTGACGGCGATCACAAACATTTTCATCGTTATACCTTCGTTCATCATCCTGATCTTGATCTCGGTTAGTATTGATTCACGCAGTTCTCTGGTGACGGCGATCATTATCGGTATAACAAGCTGGCCTTGGACAGCTCGGGCTGTGCGGGCCCAGACGACATCTCTGCGCAGCCGCGATCATGTGCATATTGCGAAAATTTCGGGACACAGTACGCCGCGTATCATTATCCATGAGATTTTGCCATATATCGCGTCTTATGTGGTGATGGCCTTTGTGCTCCAGACAGCCTCGGGCATTCTGTCCGAAGCTTCCATCTCCATGCTGGGACTGGGACCGTATAATACGATCTCGCTCGGCATTCTGATGAACTGGGCACTGGTGTTTGAAGCGCCAGTAGCAGGGGCGTGGTGGGCATTCATTCCTGCGGCACTGGCGATTGCCGTCATTACCTTCTCGCTTTATCTGATGAATACGGGCATGGACGAAATTTTCAATCCGAAAATAAGGAGCTAAGACCATGAACCAACCTATACTTCAGGTCAGCGGTCTCAAAACCTATTACCGTACCCGGCTCAAGGAGAATGTCTTTGCCGTTGACGGGGTGGAGTTCGGACTGAAAGAGGGGCAGACTCTTGGTATTGCAGGTGAATCGGGCTGTGGCAAATCGACGCTGGCGCTCAGTCTGATGGGCTTTTATTTCCCGCCGCTTCATTATGGCAGTGGTTCGATCCGGATCAATGGTACCGATATTATGCAGCTGAACAAAGAGCAGCTTCGTTCTCGTATTCTGGGCAAGGAAATTGCTTATATTCCGCAGGCCGCCATGAATGCACTGAATCCAACGCTGCGTATTATCAGGTTTATTGAAGATATTATGAAGGAGCATCGTCCTGAGATGAAACGGCCGGATGTGCGGAAGATGGCTACGGAGCGCTTCCAATCATTGAATCTGTCGCCGGATGTGCTGGATATGTATCCAAATGAATTGTCCGGCGGTATGAAGCAGCGAACGGTCATCGCTATCTCAACGATTCTGAATCCGAATGTGCTAATTGCAGATGAACCTACTTCCGCACTGGACGTCACTTCTCAGAAGGCGGTCATCCGTCTGTTGAAGGATTTGCTGAACCGAAAGGTCATCAAGTCACTGGTATTCATCACACATGAGCTGCCGTTGCTGTACCATGTGACGGATGAAATTATGGTCATGTATGCCGGGGAGATCGTCGAACGAGGGACGGCAGAGCAGATGATTTTTAATCCGCTGCATCCTTACACCCGCAAGCTGATGGGCTCCATCATTGTGCCGGAAGAGGGCATGAAGGAGCACAAGCTGGCTGCAATTCCCGGTGCTCCACCGAATCTGAAAAATGTGCCGGAGGGCTGCCGCTTCGCAGAGCGCTGTACACTGGTGACCGACGAGTGCCGTCAGGGAAAAATTGAGAACATTCATATCGATGGGCGTATATATCGCTGTCTCCTGACACCGGAGATGCTGGAGCAGATCAGGGTACAGGAGCAGGACGGCCACTTAGAGCAGGAGCGTGTGAACGAAGAGTCCCAGGAGAGGGAACAGAACCAAGAGGAGAACGCTTCAAACACAGAAGAAGTCCGGGATGTTCGAACTGCCACAGACGATATTGCAGACCAATGAAATAATTCCTACTGGGCGTAATGGGCTCTGATCAAGGCTCCCTGAAAGGAGTGAGGTAGTATGGCGATGGGCAAGGTGCTGATCAGTGGCCGCCATCTGACCAAGGTGTACGGTACAGGCAATCGCAAAAAGGCAGCGGTGGACGATGTAAGCTTTGATTTTCATGAAGGGGAGATTATCTCCATTGTGGGGGAGAGCGGCAGTGGCAAGACCACGCTTGCGAAAATGATTATGGGATTGCTCAAGGAATCGGGTGGAGCAATCGAATACGATGGCAAGCCCAGACAGATGAAGCGTTACCGTGAGCGTAAAGCCTATTGGAAGGATATTCAGGCCATTTTCCAGGACCCTTTCTCTTCTTTCAACGTATTTCACCGGGTGGAAAAGCTGCTGGTGGACTGTATCAAACTTCAGGGACTAAAGCTGAACAAAGACGAGGAATATGCCAAAATGAAGGAAGCCTGTTCTTTTGTTAACCTGAAGTTCGAGGAATTATACAACAAATATCCGTTTGAGCTGTCTGGTGGACAGATGCAACGACTTATGATTGCCCGCATTTTCATGCTGCATCCCAAGGTGCTAATCGCGGATGAACCGACTTCCATGGTGGATGCCTGCTCGCGTTCAACCATTCTGGATATGCTGCTCAAGCTGCGTGACGAGAACCGCATGACCATTGTGTTTATTACGCACGACGTGGGGCTGGCTTATTATGTGAGCGACACGATCTGCATTATGGAGCATGGACGAATAGTGGAGGCAGGGAGAGCAGAGGAGGTCATTCACCATGCAGAGCATCCCTATACCAAGCAATTAATCAACGACGTACCCAAAATCCATTCTCCCTGGGTGCTCGATTGACACAAATCAAGCCCTGGACCGTGTTGAGCGGAACAGGGCTTCTTATTGTCCAAGATGAAAGGTTCGTTTTAGCGAGTGGGTGGTTGTGGCGTCTGTGCAGACTCTTCTAATGGGGGTGTTGAATGGGTGTGATCTTCCGCGTTATTCTGGTCTGTCTGCTTGCCGGAATAAAAGTTAATGATATCATCAACCGTAGAAAACACGACATTTACATCAAAATGTTCATTGTGTGTTTGAATAAAAACCTCTTTTCCAATCCTGTTGTTGCTGTTTAGTTTAAAGCTTCTTTCATCGTTAATCCTGCTGTAAATACGGGAACCTTACCTGCTGGAAGTTGAATCTCCTTGCCCGTTCTCCGGCTTTTGCCCATACGCGCTTCACGATTACGTACTTCGAATTTTCCGAATCCGACCAGTTGAACCTCTTTGCCTTCTTTCAGGGCTTCCAAAATTGAATCTAGTACAACGGTAACGGCTTTTTCAGCGTTCTTTTTGGAGAATCCGCCGTTTTTGGCTACTTCTGTGATCAATTGTTCTTTGTCCATTTGTCATACCTCACTTTTCGTTTTTGGATGAAATAAAACAAAAAGCTGCCTTGTACAAGGCAGCCTTAATATAATTAAACTTTAGTAACGTTCTCAGCTTGTGGTCCACGGTTACCTTGAGTTACTTCGAATTGGACGCGTTGTCCTTCATCCAAAGATTTGTAGCCGTCGCCTTGAATTGCACTGAAATGAACGAATACGTCTGTTCCTTCTTCAGTTTCGATAAAGCCAAATCCTTTATCCGCGTTAAACCATTTCACTGTACCTGTTTGCATGTGATTCCTCCAAAAAAATAAGTTTTTTAACGACCATTTTGAAAAGGTTAATTTAGAAAATCAACGCTAATCAGGTATATTCAAACCCACAGACTTGATGTCCGCTAATGTATCGATTAATATGATAATACCATGTCCGCTAATATAAGTCAAGATTTGGAGGTATTTTCTAATGGATAAGGTATCTGGTACTTCGGTACAAGGGGAAATGGTTGTTCAGGAATTCATACATATACTTACGATTCAGGGAGAGTTGACTCCCAAAACCTTGAAGGAATATGCGAGTGATTTGAAGCATTTTACCGAATGGTATAAAGGAAATGATTCTCGGGGTGAAGGGATCTCATTCCAAATCGAGGACGTGCATACATCGACTTTAGTCCGTTACCGGGAAGATTCACAAAAGGTAATGCAATTGAAACCATCTACCATTAATCGCAGACTGATTACATTGAAGCGTTTTTTCAAGTGGGCTGCCTCGGAATCCAGGATCATCAATGATCCTTCCAAACCTCTGAAATTCATTCCGGAAGACAAGGTTAGCCCACGCCGAATGACAACCGAGGAAGAACAATCGTTCATATCTGCGGCCGAGAACGGCAATTCGCTTCGGGACCAGACCATCCTTACCCTCATGTTTCATACGGGTTTGCGAACGATGGAGGTATGCAATCTTGCTCCCGGTGATATTGAATTGGGAAAACGAAGCGGGCAACTCACGGTGAGAGCCGATAAACGAAACGGTCAACGGAAAATCCCGCTGAACATGACGTGTATTGTCTTGTTGAAGATGTATATGGCTGGTCTGGCTGCGGATAGTCCTTACCTGTTTCCTTCCGAGAAAACCAGTGATCGCTTAACGGAGAGGGCGTTGCGCCATCTGATCAAAAAGGCGATGACCACAGCCGGACTGGAAGGACTCAGTTCCCATGATCTGCGTCATCGGTTCGGATACGCCATGGCCGAGCATACACCACTGCATCGCTTGGCAGAAATGATGGGGCATACCAATCCGGATACCACGATGATTTATGTGAAGGGGTTAAATACCAATCTATCTTCGTCAGTAGAAGAGGATGGAGAAACGGAACTATATTAAAGCACATCGCAGTTGTTAGAACGGTACCTGAGAAGTTCTTTCTTTGTTTATCTGATATAGGATGAGTAACGCCCTAGCCCGCTTAAGTGGATTAGGGCTTATTTATTTCTTCGAACGACTTACATACCACTTGTCTTTGCCATTTTCATTGATTCGGGTATCCATCACAATCATGGCATAGGTTCCATCATGCTTTTCCCAGAACTGTACCGCCTTTGTATGATCATGTTTTAAAAAACTCCTTTCCTATTTTATAATTAACTCCTTTCAATAATTTACCATATATTTCGTTTGAGAGCGCTCATTATATCAATCTTATCGCCTTAAAAGTAAGCGATTACATAATTAAATTTATATTGTATATTATGATGGCAACCTTGGATCATATCGACATATATATTATTGCTTGGGCATATGGCCCGTTAAATAAAGGAGGAGTCCGAACGTGTACCGGGTATTGCTGGTGGATGATGAAGAGGATGTACGCGAAGGGTTGGTCGTAGAAGTAGATTGGGAAGCGCTGGATTTTAGCATTGTTGGTCTGGCGGAGAATGGCCGGGAAGCACTGGAGATGGCTGAACGGGTGGAACCGGATATTGTGGTGACGGACATCAGCATGCCATTTATGGATGGACTTGAACTTGCAAAAAGGTTACGGGAGCGCAATCCGCTAGTGAAAGTGGTGATTTTGACCGGATACGATGAATTCGACTATGCCCGGCAAGCGGTCTCGCTGAGTGTGGATGAATATTTACTGAAGCCTTTCTCGGCAGGACATCTGACAGAACTGCTTACCAGATTGCGTGCGCAGATGGCGGCTGAAGTAGCAGAGCGAGAGGATGTACAGCAGCTGCGCGACCATTATTATACAAGCCTACCCCTGATACAGGCCGATCTGATGGCAACATTGCTGCATCGGCAGAAATCGCCGGAATATATTCATGACAAAGCGAAGCAATGCGGACTGGATCTACTCGGTGAACGGTATGGTGTTTCTGTACTGACCCTCCATATGGATGGAGAAGGGAAGAGAACGTTGCGGCGTGAGCAAGCGGAAACTTCACAGGGACGGAATGCAGAAAATGTACAGCAAGGAGTGGATAGCGAGCGGGCTGGTGCTGAACGTGAAAATACACTTGAACTTGGACAAGGAACAGGACAGTCCTTGCGTCAATCGGAGGATGCTGAGTTGAAGCAATTTGCTGCGCTGAACATTGCAGCAGAAGTGTGGACGGAACACGGGGCCGGACATGCTTTTATGCATCAGGAGACGATTGTACTACTTTACGTGGACCGCTGGGGTGGAGCAGAGGGGGAGAAACGCCAGCAGCAGGCACTCGAAAATGTCATGCGCAGCATAAACCACTATTTGCGCATTCCGGCTACCGTAGGATCAGGACAGATTGTAAATACACTGGCGGGTGTAAAGCATGCTTATGAGGATGCAATGTTGGCGCTGGATTATCGGCTTGTACCGGGGACTGATCCGCTCATCTATATTGCCGATGTCGAGCGGCAGACGGCGGGCAAGCTTCGTTTTGACGAGTTGAAGCAGCAGACGCTGACACGTTGTCTGAAGGCGGGCACGCAGACGGAACTGGAAGAAGCGCTGCAGATCATTTTCCGGGAAATTACGGTAGAGCATGGGCGAAGTGACATTCAGCTCTATCTGATTGAAGTTTTAACGACCGTCTGGAAGGCAGCTCAGGCATCAGGTGAGGCGATGGAGGACATCTTTGGGGCGGGGTTTCAGTTGTACGCCGATTTGTTCCGTTTGCCAGGGTTATCTGAGGCACAGGGCAAGGTGCGAGAGGTTTGTCTGCTTGTACAACATCGCATCGCCAGCGGACGGCAGCATGTGTACAAGGATATTGTGGAGCAGGCGTTATCGTTTACCAAAGAACACTATGCGGACCCGGATCTGTCCATTCAGAAAGTATGCGGTCATCTGCATATCAGCTCGGGTTACTTTTGTGGCATTTTCAAAAAAGAAGTGCAGCTTACCTTCCTGCAATATCTGATGCAGATTCGGATGGAAGCGGCCAAGGAACTGCTTCGCTCCACGGAGCTGAAGTCGTTTGAGATTGCAGGTCAGGTAGGCTTCGCCGAACCGAATTATTTCAGTTTTTGTTTTAAAAAGCATATCGGCGTCTCTCCTAAAGAATATCGCAAACAGGCAGCACTAACAGCTAGTGAAGGGTTAATCCGATGAGACCGTTTGCCGGCTGGGTGAGATCCCTTTGGCTTAGGCTACGGTCCAGGTTGAGGTCATCGAGAGTCAGCAGTATCCGCTTTATTATTACGTGGTCTTTCTCCGTTTTCATCGTATTGGTGCTAACCATCATGGCGCTGCTGCTGCATGACAAATTCACACAGGCTGCGGAGCGAAGTGCGGAGCTGACGACGAGACAGATCGTGGATCAGGTCAGTTACAATCTGGAGGATTATGTCCGCAGCATGTCACATCTGTATCGAGCCATCGAAGAACATATGCTGCGGGATGGCACGTGGGAAGGGGATCAGGTAGATAAACAGCTCGACACACTGCTCAGCAGCCGTGAAGATATCATCTCTATTACTTTGCTGGATTCGACAGGGCATTTGCTCAAGAACAGACCTTCAGCCGAATTAAAACCGAGTGCCCATGTGACACAGCAAGGGTGGTTTCAATCTGCGCTCCGAGTGCCGGATCACCTTAGTTTCTCGCTGCCTCATATTCAGAACATGTACACAGGCCCATACAAATGGGTCGTTTCCATGAGCAAAGGCATTACTATACGGCAAAATGGTCAGGATCGGAAGGTCATTTTGCTGGTGGATATCAACTTCAAACAAATGGACGAACTGAGCCGCCGGGTCAGTCTGGGGAAACGTGGATACGTCTATATCATCGACGAGAGTGCAGGTAATATCGTATACCACCCACAGCAGCAATTGATGTACATGGGGCTCAAAAGTGAAAATATTGAACAGGCGTTGGTTGCAACGGGCAGTTATGAAGATGAGGCGGACGGACAGAAGAGGCTGAATACCGTCAAGTCCGTCGCTAATATCGGGTGGAAGATCGTTGGTGTTGCCTATCTGGATGAGATTATGACTACCCGCCAGGAGGTTAATGGATATCTGATTCGGGTGCTGCTGGTTGTGCTGGTATTGGTCATTCTCGTCTCGCTGTTCCTCTCTTCCAGTCTGACACGTCCGATTCGACGCATGGAACGAAAGATGAAGGCCGTGGAGCGAGGGGATTTCAACGTGGAGCTACCTATAGAAGGCCCGCTTGAAGTGGAACGTTTATCCCGTCGGTTTAATCTGATGGTCTATAAAATCCGTACCCTGATGAGTGAAATTATCCATGAACAGGAGCAGAAACGGCGTCTCGAACTCGAAGCTTTGCAGGCTCAGATCAATCCGCATTTCCTATACAACACGTTGAATTCGGTCGTGCGTATGGTGGGCATGAGCCGGAATGAGGAAGTCATTACGATGATCACTTCGTTATCCCGATTGTTTCGCATCAGTCTCAGTCAAGGCAAAACGATTATTACGGTCAGGGAAGAGCTGGAGCACGCCCACCATTACCTGACGATTCAACAGATGCGATTCAAGCGCAAATTCAATTTCAGCATGAATGCGGATGAGGACACACTGGACTGCCTGACACTTAAGCTGGTGCTTCAACCACTCATTGAAAATGCCATCGTGCATGGCATTGAGTATCACATGGACGAGGGATGCATAGAGATTCGTGTGTATCGGGAGGAAGAAAAGCTAGTGTTCCGCATTACGGATAATGGTGTCGGCATGACGGAAGAACAGATGTCGAAACTCCTGGTGGGCAGTCCTATCGTGAAAAGTGGTGCAGGATCAGGTGTAGCTGTACGCAATGTGCATGATCGGATTCAGCTCTATTATGGCGAAGCTTACGGTCTTGAATTCGATAGTGAGCTGGAAGAAGGCACAACGGTCTGGATTCGGATTCCGATCCAATGGGAACGGGAGGAGGACGATGCTCACGATGAACAATAAAGGGAACAGCATGTGCGCCAAGCGAATCAACAAGGCGAATAAGATCAATAGAACTGACTGGATCGGGTATTTGGTTATGAAAATAAAAATCTGCATCCGTGTGGAAGTTATTCGAGTGAGAGTCCTTATACTTCGTTATATGGCCATGACAGCAGCCATCTGCTGCCTGTTGTTATGTGTAGCGTGTGGTATGTCGAACGCTGATCCGGCTGGGTCGCCGCCGCGTATTGCACTGATTACACCAGCGGGAACCGGAGAACTCGCTGAAGCGATACGTCTTGGGGCTGAAGCGGCTGCCAAAGAAGCGGGGGCAGAGCTAATCACGGTGGAGGCTTTTCCCTCCGAGGGATTAACTTACGCGCCATCTAACCCCGACTTCACAGCAGAACAGATAAAGGTCAAGCAAGAGCATTTGCAAAATGGGATTTATCCACTGAGCGAGCGTGAACGAGCCCAGGTCGATGCAGTATCGCTGGCACTGGAACAGGGGGCCTCTGCCCTGTTGATCGACCCCTTAAGTCAGAAGGCACTCATCGACATCATCGAGAAGGCACAGACTATGGGTGTCAACGGGGTGGTTATCCCCGTAATTTTGTTGAATGATGAGTTTCCTGTCAAAGGCATAACGAGTGTCATCTCGATGGATAACGTTGAGGCTGGACGGCAGGCGGGCCAGGCCATGGCTGTACTGCTGGGAGGACGAGGGCGCGTTGCCTTGCTCGGTCCTGATCCTGTAAATCCGGGTCTGATTAACCGAGAGCAAGGGGTAGAAGAATCACTAGCCCAGTATCCGGACATTCATGTGGAGACACAATCCGTGTGCAGCACCCGGGATGGTTGCTGGCAGGCGACGAAGCAACTGCTTGATCAGCATCAGGTGGACGGATTGATTGCCCTTCAGGAACCAGCCTCTCTGGGTGCAGCGGATGAATTGAACCGGCGAACTTCCGAGAAGAATGGGAATAAGGTGAAGATTGTGGGATTTGGCAGTGAACAGCAGCAGTTAGAGCAGTTACAGGAAGGTAAAATTCAGCACTTAATTGTACAAAACGGATTCAGCGCAGGATATCTTGGCGTGAATCAGGCCGTTGCACGGTTGAACAATCAACAGGTGCAAGCCAGAGTAACGCTGGAAACGAAGCTGGTCAGTACGGACAATATGTTCTGGATGGATAACCAGAAGCTGCTGTTTCCTTTTGTACAATGAAGACAGGAAGATATTTGAGGAAGATTTCGATAAAACAGAGGAAGATATTGTATTCGAATTATTTGTAAACCCTTTCATAATAAAGATATCGGTAAAGCCGAATGAACTTGGGGGAGGTCATTAGGATATGAAGAAAGCTTGGATGACACTGTTACTTACAGCATTTATGGTTGCAGCGGCGGGTTGCAGCGGTGGCGGAGACAGCGCAGGTGGAAGTACCGGAACAGACGCGGGAGGTCAGGCAGCAGGAGGAACGGAAACGCCGAAGATTGGTGTGGCGATCTATAAATTCGATGATACGTTCATGACGGGGGTACGGAATGCGATGACCGCAGCAGCGGAAGGCAAAGCCACACTCGATATCGTGGATAGCCAGAACGCACAGCCAACCCAGAATGAGAAAGTCGATCTGTTTGTATCCAAGAAGTACAACGCAATGGCCGTGAATCCGGTGGACCGGACCGCAGCAGGCGTCATTATTGACAAAGCCAAAGCGGCAAGCATTCCGGTGGTCTTCCTGAACCGTGAGCCGGTTGCCGAAGACATGAACAAGTGGGATAAAGTGTATTACGTTGGAGCCAAGGCGGAAGAGTCCGGCACGATCTCGGGTCAGCTTATTGTGGATTACTGGAAGGCTCACCCAGAGGCAGATAAAAACGGGGACGGCAAGCTGCAATACGTCATGCTGAAAGGCGAACCGGGCCACCAGGATGCTGAGCTGCGGACCAAATATTCCGTTCAGGCCATTCAGGATGCCGGTATCGAAGTGGAGGCGCTGGCGGAAGATACGGCGATGTGGGATCGGGTCAAAGGCCAGGAAAAAATGCAGGCGTTCCTTGCCTCCCACGGAGACAAGATTGAAGCGGTACTGGCTAACAACGATGACATGGCACTTGGAGCCATTGAGGCGTTGAAAGCAGCCGGATACTTCAAGGACGGCAAAACGATGCCGGTTGTCGGTGTAGATGCGACCGCTCCAGCCATTCAGGCTCTTCAGGACGGAACGATGCTGGGCACGGTGTTGAATGATGCCAAGAACCAGGGCGCAGCGACGGTTGCACTCGCTTCCGTACTCGCGAAGGGTGAGACACCTACGAAGGAAAACACGGGTTATGACATTACGGATGGCAAATACGTCTGGATTGCATACAAAAAAATTACGAAAGACAACATTGCCGACGCCCAATAACAGCAGCAAACAGGGACGTCCGTCATGAGATGGCGTCCTTTTTTTGCCGGGTTTACGGAAGGGGAGGATGAAAGATGGAATCACCTTACCTGCTGGAGATGGACGGAATATCCAAAGCATTTCCGGGTGTGAAGGCACTGAGTCAGGTCACATTGAAGGTAAAGCCGGGCACGGTTCATGCGCTGATGGGAGAGAACGGAGCGGGCAAATCCACGCTAATGAAATGTCTGTTCGGTATGTATCGCCCGGATGAAGGAACGATTCGGATGGACGGCAATGAGGTGGAGATTCCGAGCTCGAAAGCGGCGCTTCAGCATGGCATATCGATGATTCATCAGGAGCTTAATCCGGTACCTCATCGTCCGGTGATGGAGAACATTTGGCTCGGACGGTTTCCCAAGTGGGGACTGCTGGTGGATGAGAAACAAATGTATGCTGATACATTGGCCCTGTTCCAGGATCTCAATCTGGACATTGATCCCAAGGCTCTGGCCGGAACTCTATCCGTTTCCAAAATACAGTCGATGGAAATCGCCAAAGCGGTCTCTTTTCAATCCAAAGTCATCGTGATGGATGAGCCAACATCATCGCTCACGGGCAAGGAAGTGGACCAGCTCTTCGCCATTATTAATCAGCTGCGCAGTCGCGGCGTGTCTATTATCTACATTTCGCACAAGATGGAGGAAATTCTGACGATCTCGGATGAGGTCACGATTATGCGGGATGGCTTTGTGGTGGGTACTTGGGATGCTAACGATTTAACGACCGATCTGATCATTACCCGCATGGTTGGCCGTGATCTGGATGAACGGTTCCCAGAACGGACGAACGTACCTGGGGAAGTGATTTTGAAGGCAGAAGGCTTAACCTCCAGCCAGCCGAATTCTTTCCGGGACGTGACGTTTGAACTGAGGAAAGGTGAAGTACTTGGAATCGGTGGCCTTGTTGGGGCACAGCGAACGGAATTGATTGAGTCGTTGTTTGGCTTACGCGGACTTGCTTCAGGGACGATATCGATTCATGGACGCAAGGTGAAGATCAAGTCGCCCGCCGCAGCGAAGCGCCATAACATAGCGTTGCTGACCGAGGAGCGAAGAGTCACGGGAATTTTTCCAGTGTTGTCTGTGTATGAAAACACCATTATTGCGAGTCTCGGACGTTACCGGAATCGGATGGGTCTGCTGGACGAGAAGAAAGGCCGAGATGAGGCACTTGAGCAGACTCAGAAGTTTAGAACTAAAACGCCTTCGGTTAACACGCTAATTCGAAACCTTTCCGGCGGTAATCAACAGAAGGTGCTTCTGGCTAGATGGTTGTTGACTGACCCGGAAATTCTACTGCTCGATGAGCCGACACGAGGGATTGATGTGGGCGCCAAATTTGAAATCTACACGATTATTACGGAACTGGCCCGCCAGGGCAAAAGCATTATTATGATCAGCTCGGAGATGCCCGAACTGCTGGGCATGTCGGATCGAATTATGGTCATGAGCGAAGGACGGCTCACCGGAATCGTGGACGGAGCCGAGGCAACAGAGCAGGATATCATGAGGCTGGCCGCACAGCAGCGGATGGCTTAGTCAGGAGGGAACACATGAATACACAGGTTATCAATCAGGTGAAGCAGTATGTGGCGCAGCGCGCGATCTTTATTGTGCTGATCCTGCTCGTCATTGGTATTGCCATTGCCGACCCACACTTTCTTGCTTTCTCTACACTTCGGGATATATTACAACAGTCCTCCACACGGGCCATCATCGCGCTGGGTGCTGCGTTTATCCTGGTAACGGGTGGGGTCGATTTGTCGGCAGGAAGGGTCGTTGGTCTGACGGCTGTCGTATCTGCATCGATGCTGCAAATTGACGAATATGCCAATCGTTTCTTTCCGGATCTGCCACAATATTGGGTGGGATTGCCGATCGCTATCGGAATCATCGCGGGCCTGGCAGTGGGTCTAGTTAACGGAATCATTGTAGCCAAATTACATGTTCCACCCTTCATCGCGACACTGGGTACAATGGTTGCGGTATACGGTCTGAACTCGATTTATTTTGATACGGAGCCCAATCAGTCACAACCAATTGGTGGACTGAGACCTGATTTTACCGTTATTGGATCTGGTTACATTGATCTTGGTGGTGGTTATTCCATTCCGTATATCGTATTGATTGCTATAGGGGTTGCGCTGATCTGCTGGGTCGTCTTCAACAAGACTCGCCTCGGGAAGAACATGTATGCCATTGGTGGCAACATTCAGGCTGCGCATGTGTCCGGCATTCACGTGGCACGCAACCTGATTGCGTTGTATGCCATTGCAGGTGCATTATATGGACTGGGCGGTGTGCTGGAATCCGCGCGTACGGGCGGGGCAACGAACAATTACGGCAACATGTATGAGCTGGATGCCATTGCCGCTTGCGTTGTGGGAGGAGTCTCCACTGCGGGTGGTATTGGTACGGTGCCCGGTGTTATGGCGGGGGTACTGATCTTTGGAGTCATCAACTATGGTCTGACCTTTATTGGGGTAAGTCCTTACTGGCAGCTGATTATTAAAGGATTAATTATTGTGGCTGCGGTGGCATTTGATATCCGTAAGTATATGGCGAAAAAATAGAAATGCTGTAATAAAGCATAAGGCCAGCTTCCTGGAATGACAGGGGCTGGCCTTATGCTTATTTTTCTCTTTTAATGAAATACAGTCCATATTATTCCGTAAAGTGGAAAGATCATGACGCTAAAGATCAGCATGAAACCACCGACCTTGTAGGCCAACTTTGTACCATAGTGAGAATGATATTTGCGTGCGATCAAAACGGTAGATAACCAAAAGATTATAGCTACGATAAATGGAATGTGAAATCCTTGATGACCATTGCTATAGATAGGCAAGTTCAGCAGATTAAATAAATAGTGGCTGAGCTGCACCTTTTCTGTGCCCCAGGGGAAATTAAAGGCCAACCCCATTGCGAGTACAAGCAAAGAAAGTGTACCGATGCCCAACGGTTTTCTTTGATGAATCATTCGTATCCCTCCATAACCAAGGTTTTATCCTAAATAAATCCATTAATGTATTGTAACACAGTTCTTAGCATTGTGATTGAAGGATTGTTTCGCATTATCTGATTTCCTATAAACCGTTTGTCCTACTTTAATTATAAACTTATACATCCATGTGAATTTGACGAGCCTCCAAATATCGACAACATCAGCTAATCATAATCTATATAATACATGTAAATAGAATCTGGATGTGAGAATTATGTCAAAGGGGGCGAGGCTTTTTGCTAAGTTACACGATGAAAATGCTTATTTTCCCGCTGGGATGTCTGCTTGTGATCCTGTCCTCTTATTTTCTAGGGCTTACTCCCCATCTCACGTTAATGATATGTGGTGGTGTGTTATTTGTAGCAAGTATATACGGGGAGAAACGTTATCCTGCACTGCGTAACTTCCACTGGGTCTTTCTTGGGATATTCCACTATTTCAGTGAACTGAACTGGTGCAATATGCTGTATTATCTGCTCATCATGTCCATGATTCAGGATAAACAGCGTGTTACGCAGACGTTACCTATTTCAATGTTAATTGTGTTTGAATATACCGTAATTCGGCTTTCGTATGTACCGATCGATACATATGCTTTGCTGGTATCCCTGTTTGACATGTTAACAGCAATTGTCATCATCTTTCTGTACCACACCTTGATTAACAGCGAAGCAGAGAAGCGTAGACTTCGGGAGAAAAATCATTTTCTCACTCTCCATGACCCGCTCACCGGATTGCTAAACTACGAGGGATATATGAATGTACTGAAGGAAACGGCGGACGAGCAACGATCATTTTTGCTGATTATCATGAACATTCAGAATTTCAATGGGTTTGATAAAGAGGTCGAAGACAACTGGAGTCATGTAATCAAAGCGACAGGTGAGAGTGTTTCGAAACAGTTTGCAGATGCATATGGCGTATCTCGGTATGCGGGGGATCGGTATGCTGTCGTTTTGCCTGAAATACAAAATATCGAAGAACGCATGACATCACTGCTGTCAGGGGAGTTGCGGGGGTTGCAGGTGAACTATAGTATTTCTCTATATCCGGGGGTGTCCGAGACGTTGCAGCACTTTATTACGGTGGCGGAGGAAAGTTTGTTTCAGCAGCAGCGCAGCAAATGGTTGAAAAACGGAGAGGAGGTCTTCCGTTCCGAAAGACTCCGGGCTGTTGGTGAGCTGGCCGCAGGTATGGCTCATGAAATTCGCAACCCGCTGACTGCCATTCGAGGCTTTCTACAGCTTTCTCGGGGCCAGGCCTTCAATATTGCACCATGGTATGAGGTTATTATGGGTGAGATTACACGAGTAACAGAGCTGACAGCGGAGTTTCTACAGTTCTCCAAGCCACATGCCAATCACATGAAACCTGAACGAGTGGAGCACTGTCTTGAACGAGTCATGTCGTTAACTGAGTCGGATGCAGCATCACGGGGGCATCGGATTACGCTTGAAATGACTGGTGAGCCAGTCGTGGTCAACATGGATCGGGACAAGATTGTACAGGTTCTGATTAATCTGATTCGTAATGCTTTTGAAGCGATGACAGACCCCGGTGAGGTGCATATTGATCTGTTGCATGATGGAGATAAAGCACTTATCTCGATTAGCGATACGGGCAGCGGTATTCCGGAGAAATCTCTGGCAACGATCTTTAATCCATTTTATACGACCAAGGAAGAAGGTACAGGACTTGGACTGGCGCTCTGTCAGAAAATCGCTCTGGACCATCATGGCAAAATCACCGTTCATAGTGAAATGGGGATTGGCTCTACGTTCACCCTTCATCTACCTATGGGAACGTAAGCGTAATTCCAATCATAAAAAACGCCGCATTCGGGTTCAGAAGAACCGTTTGCGGCGTTTTTGGCTGTGTATCCTAATCAATCAATGAACATGAACCCAATCAACTAAGTTGTCCCTGATGCAACTGATAGTAGAAACCTTGCTGCTGCATCAACTCATCATGGCTGCCTCGTTCGGCAATTTTGCCGTCATCGATGACGAGAATCTGATCGGCCTCACGAATCGTGCTTAGCCTGTGGGCTATGACGAAGCTGGTCCGGTCTTTCATCAAGGTGCGCATCGCTTCCTGAATCTGCATCTCGGTGCGCGTATCTATGCTGCTGGTCGCTTCATCCAAGATAAGAATGGCGGGATCAGCGAGAATGGCACGAGCAATGGTTAACAGTTGTCGCTGTCCCTGACTCAGATTGCTGCCACCGGAAATGATCTTAGTGTCATAACCCTGCGATAATTTGCGAATGAAGGAGTGGGCATTGGCCAGCTTCGCCGCTTGCTGAATCTGTTCAACCGTTGCATCCAGTTTGCCGTAGGCAATATTGTCTCGAATGGTTCCGGAGAATAGATAAGCATCCTGTAACACGATGCCAAGTTCGCGCCGAAGCTGATCTTTCTCCAGTTCGGAGATGTCGCAGCCATCAATGGTAATCCGTCCGCCCGTAATCTCGTAAAAACGGGGCAGCAAGTTGATGATGGTCGTTTTACCCGCACCAGTCGGTCCGACAAGCGCAATCATCTCGCCTGGCTTCGCGGTAAAGCTGACCTTTTTCAGGATTTCTCTCTCTGGGTTATATCCAAAGGATACATCCTCAAATACAACTTTACCTTGAATCTGCTCCAGCTGTTTCTTCTGTTCTTCCACGTATTCACTTGGTGTATCAATAATGTGGAACACGCGTTCAGCACCTGCAATGGCTGCCTGAATCAGGTTGTACTGGTTCGCCAGATCATTGATGGGCCGCTCAATCTGGCGGGAGTAAGCAAGGAAACTCACAATCAGCCCGATGGACGTCAGATTATGATAAGCCATCCATCCACCTACCGCTGCCAGTATGGCAAAGCCGATATTGTTCATGACATTCATCGTTGGGCCAACCAGACCGGATACGCTCTGAGCCTGGGTACTGGAAGTGCGAAGCTTCTCGTTCAGGTTTTGAAAATGTTTATGTGCCTGCTCCTGACGGTTGTAGGCGGCGACCACCTTTTGTCCGGCAATGGTTTCTTGAGCGTAGCCATTAAGCTCACCAAGCAGCTTCTGCTGGGCAGTAAAATGCTTGCGTGTTCTTGAAGCGATCAGGCGAGTAGCGATCGTAATCAGGGGAACCGTCACCAGACTGAGCAGGGTCAGTCGGACATCCAGTGCAAACATGATGGACAGGGAGCCAACCAGCAAGATGGCGCTGGACATCAGTTGGGTTACACTTTGGTTCAGCGTCGTGGATACGTTATCGATATCATTGGTAGCCCGGCTCATCAGATCACCGCTCTGATTTTTGTCAAAAAAGCTGATCGGCAGCTGCTGCAACCGTGAAAACAGAGCATGACGCAGATCCTTTACGGTCAGTTGAGATACGCCGATCATGACATAGGATTGAGCCCACATCATGAGCGAGCCGAGGACGTAAACAGTCAGCAGTAGCATGCAGTCTTTCAGGAGGCCATCCGTAATTTTGGGAACGATATGTTCATTGACCGCACGGCCGAGCAGATAAGGTCCTGCCAGATTAAGCAACGTTCCAAGAGCCGTCAGTACCAGAGCCGTGATAACTCCTTTGCGATGACGTCCCATGTATGACCACACTCGAATAATGGCGTGCCGGGCATTCTTGGCTCTTACTTTGGGAACCGGGCCTCGGCCGGGTGGCCCAGGTCTTCCAATCGGCGGAATAACGGTTTGATGGATGGAGGAAGAAGTGTTTTTAGCCAAATTGAACATCCTCCTTCCGTTGCTGCGAATAATAGATGGATTGGTAGTGTGACGAATGGGCCATGAGATGCTCATGTGTACCACTTGCCACGATCTCACCTTCATCAAGCACGTAAATGCAGTCTGCATCCTTTACGGAAGTTATCCGTTGTGCAATCAGGAAGGTGGTGCTGTTTTTCATTAGTGAATGCAGCGCCTTCTGAATGCTCGCTTCCGTGCGCAGATCGACGGCGCTGGTGCTATCGTCCAGAATCAAAACTTCCGGTTGCATGAGCAGGGCACGGGCAATAGAAATCCGCTGTTTCTGCCCACCCGAGAGATTAACCCCGCGCTGGCCCAGTTCCGTGTCGTACCCATCTTTCAGATTCATGATAAAATCATCAGCTGCCGCTGCTTGAGCTGCGGCACGCAGTTCGGATTCTGTTGCATCAGGTCTGCCGAAGCAGATGTTATCCCGAATGCTGCCACTGAACAAGATGGATTCCTGTAATACGATGGATACACGGCTGCGCAGGTCCTGGAGATCCCAGTTACGCACGTTCACTCCATTCACAAGCACTTCACCCTGAGAGGTATCATACAAGCGGGGGATCAGCTGTACCAGTGAGGTTTTGCCCGATCCTGTAGAGCCAAGCAGGGCCACTTTTTCCCCAGGCCGAGCCGTCAGTGTAATTCCAGATAGTGTATGCTCCCCATCATAGCGGAAATATACGCCCCTGAATTCCACCTGACCTGCTCCTTTATGAGACACATCATGACCGGATTGGATATCAGGCTGGGTGTGAAGCACTTCATTGATCCGTGCAGCAGACACCTTGGCTCGGGAGAAGCTCATCATCATCATGCCGATTGAGGTGAGGGACGAGAGTACAACGGTCACGTAGTTGATAAAAGCAATCAAATCCCCGGCGGCAATATCGCCTCCCACCACCTGAAAGCCCCCAAACCACAGCACCGCTACAATGGTAGCATTCAGCATCAGGCTTAATACCGGTGCATTCAGTGAAACGATACGCCAGGCTTTCACTGCCGTATGGGTGTAATCTTCATTGGCTTGCTGGAAACGCTTCTTCTCCTGACGTGCACGTGCAAAAGCCTTGACGACACGAATGCCGGCAAGATTCTCCTGAAGAACAGCATTCACCTTGTCGAGCTTGTTCTGAACACTGGCGAACAGCGGATAGGAAGCGGATATCAGGATATATAAGATGATAAACAGAATCGGCACGGACAAAATGAGAATCAACGCCAGTTTGACACTGATCGTAAACGCCATAATAATACTGCCGATAATCAGCATTGGCGAACGAATGAACATGCGCAGAAGCATCTGTACAAAGGTCTGCATCTGGGTGATATCACTCGTCAGGCGGGTGATAAGCGAGCCCTCCTCGAAGGTATCCAGATTACGGAACGAGAACTTCTGGATATGATCAAACAACTCCTGGCGCAGATCGGTGCCGTATCCAACGGCGGCTTTGCTTGAAAACAGCGTACATCCTGCACCGCCAACCCATCCGATTAACGCAAAAAGAAGCATAAACAAACCTGTAGTCACGATGTGGGACAGGTTCCCTGCAAGAACACCATCATCCACAATGCTGGACATCAGCTTGGGTTGAAGCAGGTCCATGGCAACCTCAAGGACCATGAGCAGCGGAGCAAGAATGGCCGCTGATTTATACGGGGTAAGGAATCGTTTTAACGTCCACAATGGGAAAAATCACCTCATTCGTTATGAAATAATCATGTTGCAAATATTCATGAGACAGAAGCACCTCATTTAATATTCTCGCAGATTCTGGACCATCCGCTGGGCGAGCGCTGACATCAGCTGCGATTCCTCGGGTGTAAAATCTTTCTGAGCTTGGCAATCAAGCTCCTGGAACACTTCTCTCAGTTCCTTAAGCGCATCACGGCCCTGATCTGTCAGGTAGACACGCAGACTGCGCAGATCCTTCGGGTCGGCTTCACGCCGTACAAAGCCCGAGCTTTCCATGCGTTTCAGCATAACTGTTACCGTTGCAGGGGCGCGACGCAGCTGTTCGGCCAGATGCTTCTGGGTCTGACCATCTTCCCGTTCAAGCTGGAACAGCAGCGGCGGTTGTCCAGGATATAACTCAGGGTGGTTGACAAGCTTCTCATGCACCTTGTATCGCTGTAGCTTGACGAGTTCTGATAACTGGCCCATTAACCGTTCATTTCGAGCTGATTTCATAAGCGCTTCCATCCTTTTAATTAGTCGACTAACTAAATGATAAGTTCCCTTTGACATATCGTCAAGTGATTTTTGATATCCAGAAAGAATCATGTGTGAGCGCGGCATAATGAACGTTTGTGGCAGCAATATTTCGGTGAATGAGGTTCAAGGAATTGCTTTTGATCATGCGAAGATCATACATTACGCGCTGGAACGTCTGCGGGCCAAGGTGGAATATACGGATATTGCTTTTAATCTGATGCCGGAGACATTTACACTAACCTCTCTTCAGAAAGTATACGAGACCATCAGTGGCAAAAAGCTGCTGGCTGCCGCTTTCCGGCGTAAAAACGCCGATTGGGTCATCGAAACGGGTGAGTATACGGGGAATGCAGGACATCGTCCATCCGGAGATACAAATATGAATATAAAAAAACTCTGCTTTGAGCGGATGGAGAGAGCGTGTTGCCTGACTCTGTTCCGATCTACAAAGAGAGTTTTTTTGTGTTTTATTATGCGTTGTGAGTAAGGATTATTTTATTTCTTGGAGAACATTTCTTTGGCTTCATCCATGGCCATTTTGTTGCCGATTGAAGAATAATCCAGCCAAGGTTGAGCACCGATCGGGTAGACATGGCCTGCTTTGACAGCCTTAAGCCCTTGCCAGATCGGATTGTTTTGCAGCTCTTTGAACATGTTCTGAGCTTCATCATCCGAGTTCACGACAACAAAGATCGCATCTGCATCAAAGTCGGGCAGCACTTCACGGGAAACGACTTGATATGGTTTGGACGAATCGAATTCCTCAATGCCTTTAGATGGGGTCAGACCCAGATCCTCATACAAAATCGGTCCCATCGGACGGCGTGTACTGAATACACGCAATTCTTTGGCGGTAACACGGATAGCCATTACGGTACCATCACCAATAGTGTCATGGATCAGGGATTTCACTTCTTCCGTTTCTGTCGCATAATCCTGAATGTATTGCTCGGCTTCCTTCTCGCGATTCACGAGTTTACCAATGTCTTTCAAGTGGTCGCGCCAAGTGCCATCATCCAGATTGAAGACGTGTACGGGGGCAATTTTCTCGAATTTGGCAATATCATCACCGGAGAATTCTTCGTCCAGGTAGATGACATCCGGTTTCAGGGCAAGCAAGGCTTCCATGTCCGGGTCCTTGACGGGACCGAGCGGTGTTGTATTTTGAAGACGGTCAGCAACATGGGACAGGAAGGCTTTAGCTTCCCCGCCGATCACCGAACCAACCGGTGTAATGCCGAGAGACAGCAGGTCATTGGTCAGATGGATCGACATGGATGCGATGCGTTGGTCTCCAGAAGCGGAATTGGTGTCCTGTGTAGCGTTCGAAGTGTCCGTAGTGGAACCTTCCGAAGCAGAGGATGAATTATTGGCGTTCCCGCAGGCTGCGAGTACAAGCACCAGACAGATGCTCATGAAGAGCATAAGGTTTTTCTTTAACATGGGTAATCTCAATCTCCTTGAACATCTCATGGATGTCGTTTTTATGTTTGGTGTACCGGTGGAATTATTTGTATTGTTCCTTTAAAACCATTACTTGGTTCGTACCAACAGGTATAAAAAGTAAGGTGCGCCTATCGCCGCGACCACGACGCCTGCCGGAATGGAATTAGGCTGAAAGATCGTTCGCCCGACCGTATCGGCGGCGACCAGAATAACCATACCGATGAGTCCGGCGGCTGGGATCAGATGGCGATGCATCGGGCCAACCAGTCTGCGGGCCAGATGCGGCGCCGCCAGACCAATGAATCCAATCCCGCCAGCCATGGACACACTGACGGCAGATAATGCTACCGTGCACAATAGCAAAATAACACGTTGGGATCTGACGGGTGTACCAATACTGGTTGCGGCAGCATCTCCCAGATTAAAGGCATCCAGCGTTTTGGAGCGACTCCATATGTACGAGATGCAGAGTACAATCCATGGAAGCAGCGCCTGGACATGAACCCAGTCTCTGCCCCAGACGCTGCCAGCCAGCCAGCGAGCGGCGAAGGAATAGGTTTCTTCATCCAAACGGAGGGACAAATACAGCGTCAAGGCATGGAATCCGGCCGCTACGGCAATGCCCACCAGAATAAGCTTAATGGGGGCTACTCCGTTATGACGATCATAGGATAGCAGCATGATAATCAGCGCCGCGGCGACACTGCCTGCAAAAGCAAACAACGGAATCAGCAAGGCAACCGAGCCATTCATGGAATGGGAGAAGCTTACAAATACCATCAATCCAAAGGCCGCTCCTGCATGCAATCCGAGGATGCCTGGATCGGCAAGTGGATTGCGTGTAATACCTTGCAGCGCAGCACCAGCGACGCCGAGGCCTGCTCCAGCCAGTACAGTAACCAGAATGCGTGGCAGTCGATAGTCAAACAATACAATCTGATCATCCGGCGTACCATTGCCTAGCAGGGTGTGAAGCACGGCCATTGGTGACAGGCGAATCGTTCCCGTGTTGAGGCTGATCACGATGACGGCACAGGCGATGCAGAGCAGCGTAACACTGACCGCTATGGAACGTTTGCCTCGTGAGTGTGTATTGGAGTTCATCGCTACAGGGCCCTCCTTTCTTTACGGGCCAGATAGAGGAAGAAGGGTACACCGACAAAGGCGACCATAATGCCTACTGCCAGTTCCTGAGGCGGATTCACAATGCGTGATCCCAGATCGGCGAGCACCAGCAAGACGGCTCCGAGCAGGGAGGACATCGGAATAATAAGTCGATAATCCACGCCAACCAATTTGCGAGAGATGTGTGGAATAACTAATCCAACGAAGCCGATCGAGCCTACAGCAGATACGGATACGCCAGCCAGCACTACAACCGCTGTCAAGGCAAACAGCCTGGTCCAGCGGAGGTTGATCCCGAGATTAATCGCAACTTCTTCTCCGAGCGACATAAGGGAGACACGACGGGCCATGGGCATGGTGAGCACGAGGGCAACCAGCAGCACAGGCAGAATCAGCTTTAGATGCCGCCATTCAATCCCCCCGAAGCCACCCGCATACCAGAAGGCCAAATCCTGGCTCAAGTCAAAATATATGGCTACACCAGTGCTGAGTGAACTTAGCATCGCTGCAATAACGGCACCCGCAACGGTTAGCCTTATGGATGTTAGTCCTCCGGGGGCCGCCATGCCCAGCAGGAAAATGAGCAATGTGCCGAGAACAGCCCCTGCAAATGACAGGAACATGATCCAGCCATAAGGTAATCCCGGCCAGAATGCGAAGCTGAGCGCCACGACAAAGGTAGCACCTGCATTGATTCCAAGTATGCCGGTGTCTGCCAGCGGATTGCGTGTGATCCCCTGCATGAGCGCTCCAGCTACTGCAAAGGCTGCGCCAATGACAGCAGCAGCAATTACACGTGGCAACCGTAACTCGTGAATAATCTGATGCGGCGTCAAAGCCGGGTTGTACTGAAATATGGCAGTCCATACCGTCTCCAGTGTTAACCCTTTGGCCCCCAGAGAAATGGCGACAAACATACTAAGCAGCAGCGCGGCAATAGCCGCCAAAAACATCAGGCCAACCGTCACTGCGGATTTTCGTGATTTGGACGGACGTTGTGACAGTCCCGGATGTTGAATGCGGGTCACTCCTTTGTTACCAACAACGCATTGCTGTTGTTATTGATTATCATTATCAATTAGTGAACATTATAAAATCTTAATTCAGGCCCGTACATGGCATAAATTAAGATTCTAGAGATGGACATTTTTTAGATTACAGAAATACGGCTTTGTTCGTCAACATGGAGAGCGCTTCATCAAGCTGGATGTTGATGGAATACGGAGCGTATACCACCCATGAATTCCAGTCTATGACATGCACTCGCCCATTTTTTACTGCAGGATATTTTTTCCACAACGGATCTGTAGTAATCTGCTGCAGCAGTGCGACACGTTCATGCATGGACATAACTGCAATCAGGAGCACATCCGCTTCAAGACCATCCCATTCTCCTGGCGTGAAAGACATCCAGTTGAATCCCACTCCGGCAGTTTTTCCCGCCAGTTCCCTCTGAATTCGATCAGGAGCGGCCAGTTGCAGGCTGCGGTAAAATACATGACCGAAATTGCGATTGCTGTACATGCGCGGTCCTTTTGCAGTTAAGGTACAGACAGCGACGGTGATCTGACCTGCCGTTTCCCTGATCTTTTTGCGAGCCCGCTCTGTCTTGCGCTCATACCGATCAAGCCACTCCTTCGCCGCTTGAGTACGATCCACGATAGAGGCGATTTTCTGCAAATGACCGAAGATGTCTGTCTGATTCCAAGGGATGGTGATGATTGGAGCGACATCTCCGATATGTTCCATCGCTTTAGCCGCTGCGTTATCCTTGGTTAGAATCAAATCGGGATTCACATCAAGGAATGCCTGGCGTCCCTGTTCCCAGGGTTCATAGGCATGGAATGGCAGCGTTAACGATTTGGGAACATGGGGCAGATGACCCTGGATTTGAGCTGCGCATGGTGTGATGCCAAGTGTCATCAGGTGATCGGTGTATGGATAGGAGAGTGAGACGATATTTCGATGGACCTGCTTGGCGTAGGATGTTGGCGCATAACCAGCATGGTTCCTAAACCTGCGGCTGAAATAGAATTCGTCCCGATAGCCTACATGGCGGGCCACATCACGAATACGTAGATCTGAAGTCATGAGCAGTTCCTTGGCCCGATTCATTCGTAAATGAGTGATATATTCGATAGGATTTTTCTGCATCCGGCTCTTGAACAGCTGTGAATAATACGACGGATGCATGCCGGCCAGTTCGGCCAGCTTTTCCAGCTTGATTTCGTTCATATAGTTTTCCCGCATGTATTGCAAGGTGGATCTGAGCCATTGTTCAGGCTCATCCTGTCCTTCCGCAGCCGACTGACCTTCCTGCGGCCAGAGCATATGAAGTAGATCGGTCAGGAGCAGCTGCACTTTCAGGCTGGTCTGTGAAGCTTCGGTTGTTAATTGTGCGGCAATTCGCTGTATCCCATAGTAAGGGCCTTGAATCCACCCTGTTAAAGGTGAACCAAGCTCTCGCTCATATATTCGCCGTTCTTCCGTTTTCTCAGCAACCCGAAACAGATCGAAATGAATGATGTACAGTTCAATCTCATGGTCAGCATCAGAGAAGAGCTCCAGAGAAGTTCCCGGAGTACACAGGAAGGCGGACTTACGGGCGACAAGGGTTTCGATATCGTTCGCCACCAGTTTACCCGTGAATTTGTGCAAGTAGACAAAGGTATGGTGAGGGAGCTCGGTCTGACTCCATTGCCAATGCGTATTCACGGTGATCAACTCTGCCTGACGAAGTTCGAGCAACGCATTCTTCAGAAAAGCATCCATTTCCGTTCGTGAAATGGATTCATCAGTGCGTTTCGGCTGATCCGGTTGGTTCAACGTGTGGGAGGTATTGCGGTTATTATTGGTGCTGGGATGGGTTAACATCGTGTGACCTCCTTTCCTGGCGGGATTGATGTGTTATAGCGAGCGCAACCGCATATCCGATGTGAACCACTGTCGGTACGTCATCAGGCTGAGCAGGATGCTGGTAATAGCGGCTGAACTGGTAAAAGCAAATACGATCAGAATCTGGTAACGAACGGCCTCAACCGGATCGGCACCGGCAATGATCATGCCTGTCATCATGCCAGGAAGCTGTACGAGTCCTACCGTTTTCATACCATCAATCGTGGGAATCATGCTGGATTTCACGGAGCGTTTCAATACGTCCTGAAAAGCGCGTCTTGGCGTTGCGCCCAGTGCAAGCAGAGATTCAATCTCTCCTTTGGAGGATTCGACCTCGCGTTTCATCTGGTTCAGAAACAGCCCGGACACCACCATGGCATTACCGATGGTCATGCCGCTCAATGGAATAATGTATTGGGGAGTAGGCTCCACAATACCCAGACCTAACAATAACCCCATCATGAGCAGCTCCGTAACCGTAATTGCAGCCGCAATATATAAGGAAATCCAGCGAAGTCCTTTTCCGCGTTTGCCGGCATTAATGGAAGCTACTGTAATCATGAATCCGACAATGGCAATGATGAGAGCGGGGTGGTCCGAGTTAAAAATAAATTGAAGTACATAACCGACAAGCAACAGTTGTACTGCAGAACGAACAGTGCCGATGGCGATATCCTTTTCCAGATCAAGCTTCTGCCAGACAGAGATGAGCATGGTGAACATCACAAATATAATGGTAAAACTCAGAGCGATGAGTGACATGATTTCTCCTTATTCTGCCGCAGGGGCAGGGTGCATAATGAATTGTCTGGCCAGGTCAGTAGCCGGATTGTCAAAAAAATGAGCTGTCGGCTGGCGTTCCAACAAGGTCTGGTTGCCCATGAACCAGGTGGTTGTACTGAAAGATTGTGCCTGTTCCTGATCATGGGTAACCCAGACGAGGGAAGTGCCCTCCTGCTGACTCCAGCGGGTCAATTGCTCTTCCACCAGGCGGGCGTTGGTCCGATCCAGGGAAGCAGTCACTTCGTCCAGCAGCAGCACCTCAGGACGAAGCATCATGGAACGGATCAGGGCTATGCGTTGTTTCTCCCCACCGGAGAGGTCGCTGGCCCGTTTCTGAATATCAAGGTTCTCCAATCCCATGCCTGCAAGCAGGCGTTGGGCCAAGTCCTGATCATATGGCTGTCGGTGAAGCAGGTGTACCATTTTCAGGTTATCCTCCACACTGCCTGACAGCATGACAGCCTGCTGCGCCACATAAGTCATACGCATGCGCCATATACGAGGGTCCGAATCCCGATAAGAAATTCCTTTCCACATCAGATCTCCCTCATCAGGAACATCCAGCAGGGCGAGAATGCGGAGCAATGTGCTTTTCCCTTGGCCGGATGCACCGAGTATCGCAATACGTTCTGCCTGATCCACTGCTGCATTCACTTGTTCGAATAAAATACGCTGTTCGGTTAAACCGAGACGTTTCACTAGCTTATTAATGGTTAAAAGTGTGGACAAAGTCGGGTCGTCCTTTCATCCGTGATCTGCAATTATCTTAGCAAAAATACGGAATAATTGAAATGAGAGTGGGTCTCAATTCGTTTGTTGAATTTAGATGATGGAATGGGGGAGATGAAACCGGTCTGACGCAAGCGGTTCTTTTTGGTAAAATAAAGAAGACTCCGTGTTGGCCTAATCAAGATCGTGATCTTTTTAAAATATTTGATATCAGGGGAGGCTTTACGATGACGAAAGTTGTTGGACGGGACAAAGTAAATTGGGGCATTATGGGCACAGGATGGATTGCATCTCAGTTCGCGCGGGATTTGGAGCATGCCGGGAACGCCGTAAAAGCAGCGGTAGGTTCACGAACAGCCGAAAGCGCAGAGAAGTTTGCAGCTGAATATGGTTTTGCACGCGCTTACGGTTCATATGATGAAATGCTGCAGGACCCTGAAGTGGATATTATTTATGTGGCAACCCCCCATCCGTTACATAAGGAAAATGTGCTTGCCTGTCTGGAAGCGGGCAAAGCGGTACTCTGTGAGAAACCGTTTACGATGAATGCCCGTCAGCTGGAGCAACTGGTGGAGAAGGCGCGTGAGCGCAAGCTTTTTCTCATGGAAGGCATGTGGACACGCTTCCTGCCGCCGATCACTCAGGCCAGAGCATGGATTGCGGAAGGCAGAATCGGCGAGGTACGTCTGGTCAAAGCAGACTTTGGTTTCCGTGTAGGCTGGGAGCCGGAAGGCAGGTTGCTTAACCCGGATCTGGGTGGAGGTGCTTTGCTCGATGCAGGGGTATATCCGATCTCCTTTGCGTCCATGATTTTTGGCGAGCAGCCTCAGCATGTGTGGAGTACGGCGAACATTGGACAGACGGGTGTGGATGAACAATTCTCCGTATTGTTGTCTTATTCCGAAGGTCGTTCTGCATCGCTGAATGGGGCCATTCGGCTTAACCTGAGTAACGAAGCGGTCATATATGGCACAGAAGGATACATTCGTTTGCCGCTCTTCCTGGCAGGCAAGGAAGCCTATCTGCACGTGAACGGTCAGGATGAACCGGAGAAATTTACCGATGACCGGACATGTATCGGATATGCGTTTGAAGCGGAGGAAGCAGGGCGCTGCATCCTGGAGGGACGTACAGAGAGCAGAACGATCCAACTGGACGAATCCCTGGAAATTATGAAGCTGATGGACACGATTCGTGGTCAGTGGGGCCTGCGTTACAAATCCGAAATAAATAGATAGGAGTGGAGAAGCGATGGTGAAAATTCTGATCTCCGGATTTGAACCTTTTGGCGGGGATGCGGTGAATCCGACGGGAGAACTGATGGAAGCACTTGCGCATGAAGTGATTGAGGGAGCAGAGCTGAAAACAGTACTGCTGCCTGTGCACTTCGATGAATGTGCGGATCTGCTAATCGCAGAGATGGAATCCTATCAACCGGATGCCGTCATCGCCTGTGGACTGGCCAAAGGCAGGACAGCCATTACACCTGAACGGATTGCTGTCAATGTCAAAGACGTTCCTCCTGGCTCCTTCGCGGACAACCAGGGCCAACATCCCGTGGACGAGCTCATAGTGGAAGGGAGCCCGGACGGCCTGTTCTCTACATTGCCGATTCGTGCGATGGTGAGTAACATAGGGGCAGCAGGCATCCCGGCTGCAGTGTCCAATACGGCAGGTACGTATATTTGCAACAATACGATGTACCGGGTGCTGGATCATATTCGGTTGAAACAGCTTCCGATTCGTGCCGGATTTGTACATTTTCCGGCTTCAACGGAGATGGCTGTGCTTCAGCCTTCCGTGTCGTCACTACCCATTCCCATGATGCTGGATGCTCTGCGGATTATGATTCGCACGGTAGTGGCGGAATGATGGAGTTTGGAACAATATTGTGATACGGGTTCGGTTTGTTGTTGAAATAAATTAAAAAGGGCTGTCCTATTGTCATGAACATGACTTTATAGGACAGCCCTTTTAGTTATCGGTAGTATCAGTAATGAGACTGTACCCAGCAGAAAATAGAAAAACGAAATTGGGCACAGACCTCAGTGATGTATGTTTTGTATTGATGCCGTGCGAATTAAATCCGCAACAAATCCAGATCGAACTCGGGAACAAGTCCTTCTTTCATCGCTCGACCAAGCAACGCTGTAATTGCACCGTAACCGTCATCGCCCAGGTCGGCGCTGAACTCGTTAACGTACAGGCCGATATGCTGCGCAGTTACATCAGGGTCCATCTCTTGTGCATGTTCCATGACGTATGTTTTGGACTCATCCGGATGCGCCCATGCGTATTCCACCGAGGCACGTGCCCAACCTGCAAGAGCGTGAGCATCCAGGTTGCGACGGGCGATGATTGCACCCAGAGGGATTGGCAGGCCAGTGTCGCTTTCCCACCAGTTACCGAGATCTGTCATAAGTTTGAGATCATAATTCTGGTACGTGAAGCGTGCTTCATGGATCACCAAGCCGGCATCGATCTTGCCGTCCCGGACAGCAGGCATAATCTGGTCGAATGGCATAACGACAATCTCGCCTACACCGCCGGGAACATTTTGTGCTGCCCAGAGACGGAATAACAGGTAGGCTGTTGAACGTTCGCTCGGCACGGCAACTCGGCGTCCCGAGAGATAGGCCGGATCGGTTGTGCCGTTAGCGGTCAGAACCAGTGGACCACATCCTCTGCCAAGTGCGCCGCCCGCAGGCAAGAGCGCATAATCATTCAGCACATAAGGCAGTGCTGCATAGGATATTTTCATGACTTCAGGTGTATCTGGTCCATCCGGATTTGCCGCAAGGCCGTTGGTAATATCGATGTCCGCATAACGGACATCAAGCTCAGGTGCACCTGGAATCAGTCCATGCACCCAGGCGTGAAAGATAAATGTATCGTTGGGACAAGGGGAAAATGCAATTTTCATGATGTAAGTACCTCCCGTAAAATGGAACTTGCAGCCTGGAGCGCATCCAGGGCGTCCTTGATGCGCCAGGCGTCGCGGTTGCGTGGACCGACCGCGTTGGATATAGCCCGCAGTTCGAGTGCCGGCACGCCGAACTGCTGGGCTGCGGTTGCTACGCCGAAGCCTTCCATGCCTTCGGCGGCGGCATCCGGCACGCGGCGCAGCAGCTCCGCGGCCGTCTCGGCAGTTCCGGTCGCCGTAGATACGGTGACCGCCGTGCCTCCGCTGACAGCGAGCCCTGCCCGCTGCAGCTCATGGCGCAGGCGCGCGGCAAGCACCGCGTCCGCCGCCACACGGGACGAGCCGAAACCGAGTTCGTCCACGCTGAGGAAGCCGTCTGGCGTCTGCGAGCCCAGATCGGCGGCAACCATGGCGTCGGCCACCACGAGGGAGCCGACGTCCGCCCGGCCGGGGAACCCGCCACCGATGCCGGCACTGACCACCAGCGTGTACGCTGGGGTCAGTCCGGTCCCGGCAAGGGGCCCCGGCCTTGAGGATGCGGCAGATGCCTGTGCCGCATCGGGTTTGCTTGGCGCAGCGGAGCCTTGCGCCAGCGCGGCAGCGGTTCCTGCAGCGGCCGAGGCAGGGCCTACGCCCGCAGCTATCACATCAAAGCGTTCCGCTGCCTGGTCACCCAGGCCGCGCAGTACAGCCTCTTTTTCCGCATCAACGGCGGTTACGATTAATACACGCTGTGTCGAAGCTGTGGATGTCGAGTTTGTTTCAAAGCTACTTGACAAGCTTGTAGTTTCTGGGCGATTACGTTCTATAGAATCATTCTGTTTCTGTTCATTCATCCCGGATTCTCCTTTATGAGGTTTTTAAAAGCCATCTATAAAATATGTACGCATATGTCAGACGTTAGGACAACTGTACAGACAACGAGCGAAGCGAGCGCGTGAACCAGTGAATGTGCACAACGTTCTTCTCCATCATAACGGAAGAGGAAAGATCAGAACAAGCATTGAACGTATTTAGCTGGATAAGTGATTTAACGAACAGTAGCAACCCGCCCGAACCAAACTGAACCCCGAAATTACGCGTTTTATATAACAGAGTGATCTATTTCCATCTGTCTATATGTCACTTTAATCATATATATAAACCTAACGCGAATCATACGAGAAGTCAAAGTAAATGGTTGACAATCTGTATTAACTGTACTAATAATAATAGTACAGTTAATACACCTTAGTGTTGGATATATACACTTCAAAATACAGTCATCTTTCATCAATAGGGTATTACAACTTTTATAGAGAGGAGGTGCGGGATGTTCGAATTGGATGTACGCAGCCGTAAGGCGATCTATGAGCAACTAGTGGACAAAATCAAAGAAATGATCGTGTACGGTGTTCTCCAACCTGATGAGCAGCTGCCTTCCGTTCGCACACTGTCCGGGCAACTCACGGTTAATCCGAATACGATTCAGAAAGCGTACCGGGAACTTGAACGTGAAGGTTATATCTATTCATTGCAGGGAAAAGGGAGCTTCGTATCATCGTCCGTGGAACATCCGAATGCAGCCATGAGAGATGAAATCAGAGCCGCTCTGGTGAAGCTGATTGCGGAAGCTTCATATTCCGGTTTGAGCAAAGCCGATATGACGCTTTTATTTGAGGAAGCGATGGCCCGTATAGAGAAGGGGGAGCCGCATGATTGAGCTGAATCAGGTCATTAAGGCATTTGAACAGGAAAAAGCCGTTGATGGCGTCACGATGCAAGTACATAAGGGATCGATCTACGGTTTGCTCGGTTCCAACGGGGCAGGCAAAACGTCGCTGCTCAAAATACTGGCAGGCATCTATCGTCAGGATAGCGGAACGGTTCGCATTGAGGGACAAGAAATATATGAAAATATGGACCTCAAGGGACGCACCATTTTTATGGCGGATGCGCCTTACTTTTTCCCGCAATCGTCCATCCATCAGATGGCTGAGTTCTATCGTTCGGTATACCCGCGCTGGAATGAGGAGCGTTTTGTGCAGCTCGGCAGTGTATTTAAACTGGACGTGAAACGTAAACTGCATCGCATGTCCAAAGGCATGCGCCGTCAGGCAGCCGTCTGGCTTGGGCTCAGCTGTATGCCTGAAGTGCTGCTCATGGATGAGCCGATCGATGGACTTGATCCGGTCATGCGGCAGCAGATCAAGAATCTGCTGTTCCAGGAAGCAGCGGAGCGTCAAGTGACGATTCTGATCTCGTCTCACAATTTGCGCGAGATTGAAGATTTGTGCGACCATGTTGCCATCATGCATAAAGGCCGGATTATCGTAGAGAAAGATCTGGATGATCTGAAGGCTGATACGCATAAAATTCAGGTTGCTTTCCGCCATCCTGATCATGCCAAGGCAATGGATGAACAGGTGAATATTTTGCATGAAGAGCAGCGTGGAAGTGTATCCCTGTTTATTGTGAAAGGCAATCGCGAGGCTGTGACGGAACGATTCCGTGCATTTGATCCCTATCTGCTGGATGTGCTGCCGCTGACGCTGGAAGAAATATTTATCTATGAAATGGAGGATGCAGGATATGATATTCAACCGATTGTTCTGTAACCGGGGCATCCTGTTCCAAAATTTCAGGCAGCATGGATGGATCGGCATCTTGTACCTGATCACGTTGTTGTTTTCGCTACCGCTCCATATCGGTACAGAGTACCGGGATTTACCACAGCAGATTACGAGTTTGTTCCAGGCGAATGGAGAAGTACAAATTCTGTTTGCCATTACGTTCCCGGTAGCTGCGGGCATTTTTCTGTTCCGGTATGTGCAATCCGGTGCACCTTCAGATCTGTTTCACAGTTTGCCGCTGCGCCGCAAGCATCTGTTAACCGTTAATTTGTTGACAGGATTTATTATGATCCTGCTTCCGATCTGGATAACGACTGCCATTACAGGCTGGGTATGGGCAGCACTGGATCAGCCCGCATTTATATTCGGAGGTAGTTCAATCTGGATGTGGGGCCTCAGTATGAGCATTTACTCGTTGTTTATGTTCATGCTGACCGTGGTGGTTGGTATGTGCATTGGACAGTCCGTGTTGCAGGGACTCACCGTGTACGCGCTTCTATTGTTGCCTGTTGTTGTATGGTTCATTTTTTCCTTGCATCTTCAGCATTACCTGCTTGGATATCCGTACGATGAGATTGGGCGAAATGCAGAAAAAATATCTTTAGTCCTTCGCATGGCTTCGATTAGTGGGGCTCCTGTGATCGGTTGGGAACTCATTATTTATTCGATATTGACACTGTTATTCATCCCGTTGTCTTACGTATTCTATGCGAAGAGACAGGTGGAATCTGCTACCCAAGCGGTGACGTTTACGCTGGTTAAACCCATATTCCGATTTGGTTTAATGTTTACGCTGGTTTTAATTGGCGGTGCCTACTTTACCATAATTGCTCCAAGAGGATCATCGGGGTGGGGAATCTTCGGATATATCCTCGGTGGAATTGTCGGTTATATTGGTGCCGAGATGATTATCCGCAAGACGTGGTTGATCTGGAGCAGCAAACTGCTGCCCAAGTTTGCTTTATATGGTATCGTGGCTGGATTGATTCTGTACGTCCCTGTTGCCAATTGGAATGGATATGTTATCCGAGTACCTGAACTGAACAAGGTCAACAGTATCAAGCTTGGGGGGGAGAGATACACTTATACAAACGGTGTCTCATTGAAGGTGGATGATGGTCCTTTTTATTTAAGTGATTCTGAATATATGAAAGCCGTTATTGCTCTTCATCAGAAGATCGTGGATTCTGATCTGTCTTTGCTGGATGATCCCATCAATCCAGGTATGCGTAATGACGAGTATGTGTTTATTAATTACAAGCTGGATAACGGCAAGGTGATGAAACGCAAATACTACATTCCCGAAGCTGAGTTCCGTCAGGAATTAATGACTCTGAAACAGACCCAGGACTACAAAAGAGTTGCATATGATACGTATAAGCTGGAAGAGGACGCGCTGAGTATTGGAATTCGCTCAACCATTAGTCCTTATCTGAAGGTGTATATCAGTAATCCGCAGCAAGTTCGTGAGTTCAAGGAATTGCTGAAGCAGGATATTATGGACCAGACATACGAGGAGCAACGTTCCCCGTGGCAGTCTTTTGCAATTGCGGAAATGAATCAGGATTCTTCATCGAATGATCCTTTTCAGCCTAAGGAGATGTGGAATTTTGAGATCAAACCAAGCTATGATCGAGTATTGGATTGGCTGAAAGAAAACAAATTATACGAACAACTGGAATTTTCAGTAGATGAGGTGGCTTCCGCGCAGTTTGTGAAGCAGGAGGTCAACAGTCCCGGGAATCCTCAGTTGCTCTATCCTCAGTCAGAGTATGTAGACGGGAATGCTACTGGCAATAAACAGGTCGCAACCAAAAATAAAAAAATTATCAGCCAACTGCTCAAGCGTCAACGGTCCGGTTATCAAACAGAGAGAGATACCATCTATCAGATCAAGTTGAATGTTACCCAGGGGGAGAATATCTACATGATACTGAAGGAAGAAGACCTGACAGAAGAAATGAAAGCCATCCTGGCCGGACAGTAAGATAATCTGCAAGCGGGAAGGGTTCTCCCGGTAAATATGCTGATTTCTCTATCTGGCTTGACCAGATACAACGTATGGAATATATTAGAAAAAGGTAGTGGTTCGATTCGAAATGATGACTATTTCGGCGAATCCCATATGGAACGGCTTATGAGGGAAGCACCCGTAAGAGCAGGCAATACGCCTGACTTACGGGTGCTTTTTTTGTTTTTTGCCAGTTTGTATATCAGGGATTGTAATCGAATCACCGCACAGACACTCCAGTAGGTTCTAACTATCAATTCAATTTGAAGGGAGCAGAAGAGAATGCAAACTGGAATTTTGGAGGACAAGGGAAATCATCAAGCGAGTCTTTGTTCATGTACAACACGAATCAGGAAGCACGGCATCAATGAGGGGGATGAAGACAAGCAACAGATCATGAACCAATCCCGTATGAGGAGCATGAAAGATTATAGTTTCATGAGCAACCGATACGGGTCACGCCCTAACCTTCGCGCTAACGTTTGGACGCGTATGAGCCTGGGACTCATCATCATATTCAGTATGAGTGTGATGTATTATTCCTCCGCTGTTGAAGCG
>NZ_LITU01000082.1:0-29094 GCF_001280595.1 Paenibacillus xylanivorans | reverse complement strand
GACCGTGCTGAGCAAGGCCGATTCGCAGACCAAGTTGTCCCTGCAACGAGCGTACGAGAACGTTGGAAACTGGACGACGCAGGAACAAACTTGGGAACAAAAGACAAAGACCATTCATGCCGCTAATACCAAGGAGCTGGAACAATTACGTATAAGTATAAGGCAAATCGATGATGCAAAGATCGCAGGTCTAATCGAAAAGGTAAAGCAAACCGAGGCCCGGTATGAGTCTTTGTTTGCCTTGTACAGTTCAGTGAATAGGCAGCTCGACTCCGCCAAAGCGATCAAAAACAAGGAATGGAGTGCCGCTATTCGCACCCAAGCGGATACGTTGAAACCTGTTGTTCAGCTTGCCCGACAAGACATTCGTTTCAAGAAAAAGGAGCTTGCGGAAGCCCGCAAACGAAAGAGCACAGAAGTGAAACGGTTGCGTACTTTACTGGCTGGAGCTGATCCGGTGAAGAAGCAGATTCAAACGGGCAAAAAACAGGCGAGCCTGTCGAGAGAGCGATATTCAAACGCATTGCAGCAGTTCAAGCAGAGTACGAAGCAAGGCCAGTCATCACGTATATTAAGCTCGTTGAACTCATTGGCTGCAGCGGCAGAGAAATGGGCAGGCTCCAAACAACATATCTATACACTGGAACAGAAGGTAAGTGCTACCTATGCCAAAGTCAGACAGGAACTGATCAAGAGACCTAAATAAAAGCGAGCTACATGATCCTTTTTACCACTACCGATAAACAACAGTATAGTCGATGAGAAGACAGGACTGTGGTACACTCGAAGCAAACGAGGCGGCAGGAGGATATGAATGGCAGATAAAGAAGATTTGACCCGGTTCGGTGTGGCATTTCCCACGCCTCTGATCGAACAGTTTGACAGCTATATCGAAGAGCAGGGATACAAAAACCGTTCGGAAGCTTTCCGTGATTTGGTCCGTAAAACATTGCTGGAGCCCTCTGCATTGCATTCCGAGCAGGATGTAGCCGGAACCATTGTGATGGTGTATGACCACCATATCAGTGATCTCCCTATTCGGTTAATGGAGCTGCAGCACGAGGCACACCATGACATCATCTCCAATATGCATGTGCACCTGAACCATGATCAGTGTTTGGAGGTCATTGCGGTGCGGGGCAACTTAGGACGATTGCGTCATCTGCATCAGCAGATCCAGGTCCAAAAAGGAGTACTGTATGCTGAGCTGTCCGTAACGTATGTGGATGAGCTTAACAAAATGGCAAGCCACCACAGTCCTCACAATCATGATCACAGCCAAAATCAACAAAGTCATCATAATCCTCACAATTCTCCTGATTCTTCAACGGATTAACTTTCAAAATTTCAATAACCGATTCATTGGCTTTAGCCGACTTTGTCCATAGCACGTATTTAGAACAACAGATTATTGGTCCATTACCGATAATCTGTTGTTCTTTTATTTTGTTAAAATACCTAACTTCAAAAAGCGATTCATCTACCGATTACCCTGTAAATCTCATTTAAACCCCCTGTAAATGAAAATAAATGGATTTTGAAGTTAAGTTTGTTGACACAACAAAACTGTTCTGTGCTACAATTTTCAAAAAAAGTAACACGGAATTGGGTTGGATAGTGAAAATTAAAGGGGGAACAGCGTAGATGCGCGGATTTTCATGGGGGAAACGATCGGTTAGAGCGGGATTAGGCATTTTACTTATATGTACAGTTGGGTTATCGGGATGTACACAGGGGAAATCATCAACAATAGAGAACGCCCAGCAGGCGGCTTCTCTTCCCAAAGACGAATTAGTGCTGGCTGTTGGTACGGAACCGGAAGGTGGATTTGATCCAACTACGGGTTGGGGACAGTATGGTTCGCCGCTCTTCCAGAGTACCTTGCTGAAAAGGGATGCCAAGCTTCAGTTGGTCAATGATCTGGCGACAGACCATTCCGTTAGTGAAGATGGGCTGACCTGGACCGTAACACTACGAGATGATGTAAAGTTCTCCGATGGCGAGCCACTCACGGCCAAAGATGTCAGGTTTACGTTTGAAACGGCTGCCAACAGCGGATCGGTCATCGATTTGACCAATATGGCTAATGTGGAAGCCCCAGATGCAACAACGGTCGTCTTCACATTAAAGTCGTCGCAGTCCACGTTTATCAGTCTTCTGACTACGCTCGGCATTGTGCCTCAGCACGCCTATGGTCCTGATTATGCCGAGCATCCAGTCGGGTCCGGTCCATACAAGCTGGTGCAGTGGGATAAGGGTCAGCAGGCGATCGTTGAGGCGAACGAGCAATACTACGGGAAAAAGTCTACATTCCATAAACTGACGTTTCTTTATCTTGATGAGGATGCAGCTTTTGCGGCTGCTCAGGCCGGTACAGTCGATATCGCGGCTATCTCGGCGGCGTTCAGCAAGCAGCAGGTAAACGGAATGAAGCTGGAATCGGTAAAAACAGTCGATAACCGGGGCATCATGTTCCCGATGCAACCTGCAGGCGCCCAGTCTGGTGACGGTCTGCCAGCAGGTAACGATGTTACGTCCGACATCTCCATTCGCAAGGCGGTAAATGTGGCAATTGAACGAACTGCTTTGGTGGAAGGGGTGCTGGAGGGACATGGTCGTCCGGCTTATTCGGTCAGTGATGATCTGCCTTGGGGCAATCCGGGTTCTGTATTTGCAGATGCGGATGTGGCTGAAGCGAAGCAGATTTTGGCTGATGGCGGCTGGGTAGATACAGATGGTGATGGAATTGTGGAGAAGAACGGCACAAAGGCCGAGTTCAATCTGCTTTATTTTGCAGGGGATTTAACGAGACAATCACTGGCTCTGGCTGCTGCGGATATGGTAGCCGAGGCAGGGATCAAGATCAATGTAGAGGGAAAGAGCCGGGAAGAGACGAAAAAGCTGGCCTACACCAATGCCGTATTATTTGGCTGGGGCAGTCATGATCCGCTGGAAACCTACAACCTCTACAGCAGTACACATAAAGGCGAAGGGTATTACAACACTGGATTGTACAGTAATCCAACCGTGAACCACTGGATGCAACAGGCCCTCCAAGCGACAACGGAAGAAGAGGCATTGCCCTTCTGGCAGAAAGCGGAGTGGGATGGATCGACAGGATTCAGTTACCAGGGTGATGCGCCATGGGCATGGCTGGTGAACATTGATCATCTGTATCTGGTGAAGAATGGTCTGAATATCGGTGAACAGCAGATCCATCCACATGGTCACGGGTGGCCGGTGACATCCAACCTGGAGGAATGGTCCTGGGAAGACGATACGAAATAGAAACTCTGCGGTAGCTTTAGCTTGGATTGGGGAGAGATTGGATGGAGGACAGGATGGGGTGGGCCAGATTTGTCGGATTTAAAATGCTGCGGCTTGTATCTTTGCTGGCAGGAGTCAGCGTGGTGTCTTTTATATTGATGCAATTCTCTCCAGTGAACCCGGTGGAGGCCTATATTGGTGGAGACATGATTAGGGTGAGTGCAGAGCAGCGCAGTCTGATTGAAGAACGTTGGGGGCTCAATGATTCACCAATAGAACGGCTGTTTACTTGGGGAAAGGCACTCATTCAAGGAGATCTGGGAACATCGATGATCTATAGGCAGCCGGTTGCAGACATCATCCAGGAACGGTTCATGAATTCTGTCGTTCTTATGGCAGTGGCATGGATGTTCTCTGGTCTGATTGGATTCGGCCTGGGTGTCGTTGCTGCCATGAGACGGGATTCGCGGCTGGATCGTCTGATCTGTTGGTACTGTTACACACTGGCTTCCACACCGGTATTCTGGATTGCGCTGTTACTGCTCATGGTATTCGGTGTATGGCTTGGCTGGTTGCCAATTGGACTTGGTGTACCTGCGGGCATGGCAGCAGATCAAGTGACGTGGGGGGATCGGGCCATACACATGATTCTGCCTGCGCTGACGTTGAGTCTGACGGGCGTCGCCGCCATTGCCTTGCATACCCGGCAGAAGCTGGTGGATGTGCTGGACTCGGATTATATTCTTTTTGCGAGGGCGCGAGGTGAGCGAGGTGTGCAACTGTTTCGTCGTCATGGGTTCAGGCATGTGGTACTGCCAGCTCTGACGCTGCAATTGGCTTCATTTAGTGAATTGTTCGGTGGGGCTGTACTCGCGGAGCAGGTGTTTTCCTACCCCGGCCTGGGGCAGGCCACGGTTCAGGCGGGATTGCGCGGTGATGTACCGCTGCTGCTGGGACTGGTGTTGTGCAGTGCGATATTTGTGTTTACTGGCAATATGCTGGCTGATATGTTGTACCGGTTCATTGATCCGCGTATGAAGGAGGAGACGAGAGGATGAAGCAAACATTGGAACGTCCCTCCCGACCTGCGGCTCAGACTGCACAGCATCCGAAAGTTAACTCTGCCAAAAGTGAGGCGGGGAACAAGAGGAATTGGAGGTCAGTACATCCACGTACTCATGGTCGGAAAGGGTATCCCGATCCCGGCGTCAGCATTCCACGTTTCCGTAATCCGCGCAAATGGGCGCTCATTTGGGGCAGCCTGGGCGTGATCTGGATTGCCATCGTGTGGTTGACAGGCAGACTGCTTCCCGCTGAATCGACGCTGACCTCCTTGATGGATCGGAATCTGGCTCCATCCTGGGCACATCCTTTTGGTACGGATTGGCTGGGAAGAGATATGTTCATGCGTACGTTAAAAGGATTGGCAACGAGCATTCAGGTGGGGCTGCTTGCGGCTTGCGGCGGCGGGTTTATCGCGCTGGTGTTGGGTCTGGCTGCTGCTTCGGGAAAGACTGCTGATCGGGTCATCTCTTGGATCATTGACCTCTTCCTGAGTGTTCCTCACCTGGTATCGCTGGTGATGCTGGCCTTTGTGTTCGGTGGAGGTTTGCCTGGAGTGGCGTTAGCCATTGCCCTGACCCATTGGCCGAATCTGGCCCGCATTGTAAGGGCAGAGATGATTCAGCTGAGATCAGCAGAGTATATTCACATTTCACACAGATTGGGTCATTCGCGAATACGTATTGCGTTGCAGCACATGCTGCCCCATCTGATTCCGCAGCTGTTCGTGGGTGTGCTGCTGATCTTCCCTCATGCCATTCTGCATGAGGCAGCGATTACGTTTCTGGGGCTGGGGCTGTCGGCGCAGCAGCCAGCGATCGGTATTATTTTGTCAGAGTCGATGAGATATTTGTCCGCAGGCATGTGGTGGCTGGCCTTTTTCCCGGGACTCCCATTGTTGTTGGTCGTTCGTGCGTTTGATGTACTGGGCGGTAGTTTGAAGACATTAAAGGGTACCGGCAGTTCAAGGGAGGTAGGATAACATGGCTCTTCTGGAAGTGCAGGGCGTATCGGTTTCATTCCGGCGTGCCCGGGGATGGTTTGGGCACGAGGAGAACCTTGTAATTCAGGATCTGGATCTGTCTGTGAATGAAGGCGAGATTGTAGCGGTCGTAGGGGCAAGTGGATCTGGCAAAAGTGTGTTGGCGCAGGCGATCATGGGCATTCTTCCTGCCAATGCCAAGCTGGAGGGCCGGATAAGCTATGCGGGCGAAACCTTAACCCTGGAGCGACAGCTTCATCTGCGTGGAGATGAACTGGTGTACATTCCACAATCGGTCAGTTATTTGGACCCGTTATTGAAGGTAGGCAGGCAGGTTCATCCTGTAAGCCAAAAGACAGGGCGTAAGCACGGATCGACGCTCCGATCCACGATGCAAAAGGCAGAGCAGGAACTGACGGGACGCTATGGATTGCCACATGGCACGTCGGGAAAATATCCGTTTGAGCTGTCAGGTGGTATGGCTCGGCGGGTGTTGATGGCAACGGCCACCTCCGGTGCTCCGAAACTCATTATTGCAGATGAGCCCACACCTGGCATCCATCCCGAAGTGCTGTCTGAAACGATGAAGCATTTTCGTCAACTGGCGAATGAAGGCGTCGGCATCCTTTGGATTACCCATGATATTACGACTGCCTTGACGGCAGCAGACCGCATATCCGTATTTTACGCAGGCTTCAATGTAGAGACGGCGCAGGTTTGTGATTTTACAGGTAAGGGCGAACGGTTACGACATCCATACACGAAAGCGCTCTGGAGCGCTTTGCCGCAAAACGAATTCCAACCTCTGTCGGGTACCCAGCCTGTAGCAGGTTGGCAACGGGTAGAAGGATGCTCATTTGCACCACGCTGCATCAAAGCGACCACGGATTGCACGAACGAACGTCCTGAGCTGCGCAAGGTGCGCGGTGGGGAAGTGAGGTGCATTCATGCCACTTGAGGCTCGGAAGACAAGTTATCGTTATGGTAAAGACGCTTGGGTGTTCCAGGATATAAATATGAAAGTACAGCAGGGGGAAGTCGTTGGCTTGTGGGGTCCCAGTGGTTGTGGAAAAACAAGTCTTGGACGTATCCTTGCAGGGTATGTGGAACCGATGGCAGGTCAAGTGTTGCTGGATGGGAAGTCGCTTCCCAAAGCCGGTGCCTGTCCGGTTCAGCTTGTATTCCAGCATCCGGAGAAAGCGGTGAATCCACGCTGGCGAATGCGCCGTGTCTTGAAGGAAGCGGCAATCGAGGATCAGGAGCTGCTCAATGACCTGGGTATCCAAACGAATTGGCTGGAGCGTAAGCCCGGTGAATTGTCAGGTGGCGAATTGCAGCGCTTCTGCGTTGCACGCGCACTCGGCACAGCAACCCGTTACCTGATCGCTGATGAGATGACCACCATGCTGGATGCGATTACCCAGGCACAGATCTGGCATACCGTGATGAACATCGCCCGTCAGCGCAATCTGGGACTGTTGGTCATCAGCCATGATCGAGAGTTACTGGACAGGTTATGTGATCGGATTATTCCAATGCCAATATCGTAGTATGCTGGATATCAGTATTTTGCATCATTCGATTACTATCACTAATGGGTACAAATTATAAAAGGGGTGTCCGGGTAGTCCATCATGACATTAATCATGAAAATGACTACGGGACACCCTCTTTACAATTTTAACGAACTATACAGGCTCTATTAGCCGAAATTCTGAAAATATAGCTTTGCACCTGATTGAACTTATTCCGCCGAGAGCCTACTCACCAGCACAGACAATCTGCGCATGGCTTCTTCTACCGTTGAACGTGGGCAGGCTACATTCATGCGCATGAATCCTGTGCCTTCCGCTCCGAAGATGCTTCCATCATTGAAGGCGAGTCCCGCTTCCTTGAGCAGCATCGTACATAGTTGCGCATGCGGAATATTCAGCTTCCGGAAATCCATCCACAGCAGGTAAGTCGCTTCTGGAAGCTGGATTCCGATTTGCGGCATATGCTCCCCGACATACTCCTGCACATACTCCATATTTCCGTGGATATAGGCAAGACAGTCATCCAGCCATTCTTCAGCCCCGTTGTAGGCCGCTTCGGCTGCAACTGCTCCCAGCGTGCTGATGTTGGCAAGTCCCATCGTTTTCACGCCCTGCATGAATGAGTCCCGCAGCTTGGCATTTGGAATGATGATATTGGAAGTACAGAGACCTGGAATGTTGAACGTTTTGCTTGGTGCTGTACAGATGATACTGAGATCAGCGACAGCTTCGGAAATAAGAGCCAGCGGTGTATGGATGCCGTGTTGGTGGACGAGATCGGCATGAATCTCATCCGAAACGATGAGCACATCATATTGCACGCAGAGTGCAGCAAGGCTTTGAAGTTCTTCAAGAGTCCATACCCGTCCAACCGGGTTGTGAGGACTGCACAGAATCAGCATTTTGACCCGCCCCGTCTTGAGGCAGGATTCCAGATGCTCCAGGTCCATAGCGTAATGTCCATCGTTCTCCACCAATGGATTGGTCATCAGTTCTCTGCCCTGACCGCGTACCACTTCATAGAAGGGGGCATATACCGGAGTCTGAATCACTACCGCGTCTCCCGGTTCAGTGAAACGTTGTACAGCAATGCTGAGTGCAGGCACAATACCCGGCGTGAATACGATCCAATCATCGTTAATGCTCCAGTTGTGACGCCGTTCCATCCATCCCGATAGCGCTGCGTGATACGCATCTGTTCGCACCGTATAGCCAAAAATCCCATGTTCCATTCGAGTCTTCAGCGCCTGAATGACCGATGGTGGAGCGGCAAAATCCATATCAGCAACCCACATGGGGAGCGCATCTGTGACGCCAAAAATCTCTTCAAGCGCATCCCATTTTTCTGATCCTGTGGAGAGCCGACTAATCGACTCGTCAAATGGTTGATTATTGTTCTTGCTCATGACTTAAATCCCCCTTGATATCCGTTCCTTCGACTACAATCGACAGATTATTATCTAATAATTTTGCTGATTTCGCAACTTGTAACCAGCAGATGAATTCCATTTTGTACGGGGCTACATCAAGGACTCTATTCATGGAAGAACAATGATTTGAGTGTGCAAAGAGATACCGATGTCAGTAATTGTCCCATTTCCCAAAGTCCAAACAGTAAAAAAACCACCAGAAAAGGTCAAGATGATGACCCTTCTACTGGTGGTTTTTGTTAATCCATTATTCCTTCTCGCTCAGGCAGAAAAGAGAAGTAGGAAGAAGTTATTTTTATTTTCATATCATATCATGTGATCTTATGATGGCATTACAGATGCTCATTGAACCATCCAGCAATATGCTCCAGACGACGCACCCTTAAGTGCGGGTGACCTCCGCGGGACAACTCGTGATTGGCTCCCGGGAAACGTACGAACCGAGTGGTCTGTTTGCGCCGCTTCAAGGCAACATACAGTTGTTCGGCCTGTTCAATCGGACAACGCAGATCCTGCTCACCATGCAAAATCAGCAGTGGAGTGCTGACGTTACCGACATATGCAAGCGGGGAGTGTTTCCATAATTTCTCGGTGTCATCCCATGCATTACCGCCAATCTGGTCCTCCGTGAAAAAGAATCCAATATCACTCACCCCGTAGAACGAGAGCCAGTTCGAGATGGAACGCTGAGTGACGGCTGCCTTGAAACGGTCGGTATGTCCAACGATCCAGTTGGTCATGAAGCCACCATAGCTACCACCAGTGACGCCCAGACGGGACTCGTCGATAAACGGATATCGGGACAACGCATAATCCATGACTTCCATCAGATCACGATAATCCCCGCCGCCATAGTCACCACGGCAGGCATTCACAAATTGCTGCCCGTATCCGAGGCCACCCCGCGGATTGATGTATACTACAGCGTATCCCTGTGCTGCGAGGATCTGGAACTCATGCATAAACGTAAACCCATACATCATATGTGGACCGCCATGAATTTCAAGGATGGTTGGGACTTTGACTCCTTCCATCATGCCAGCCGGTTTCAGCATCCATCCTTGCAGTCGCAGGCCGTCAGAGGAATCGAACCAGAAGGTCTCTGGTGTGCTAAGCTGGATCTCTTCTTCCAGTTGAGGATTGCTATGTGTTAGTTGTATAGGCTTGGCCCCGACCTCATCAGGTTGAGTATATAGAAAGAGATCACCAGGACTAAGTACAGCTGCTACGGCTGCCAAGATCTGTCCATTTTCCAGCTCAGCAAACTGATAGAACTCTTTCTCATCCGGCAAGATATATTCGGCATGACTGCCGTCCCTTGCAAATCGGGCAATTCGGACACTGCCTTCTATAGTGGCAAGACAGAGAATGGATGAACCATCACGACTGAACACCGGCCCCGTATTGGTTAAGTGTGAGCGCATATCACCAACAAGGCTGTGATTCATCTGTACATCCCAATCCTTGCTCAGACATACGGGCTTGCCGCCTGAGATCGGAAGGGTATAGAGCTTGACCAGCGTAGCATTTCCATAGGAGCGGTCGCTGGCAAGCAGTGCAAGGGATTGTCCATCAGGTGCGTACGTCAGCCGACCGAAAGAGTATCCTTCCGGGGTCAACTGCTGCATGTCAGTTCCGTCAGCCTTGGCACGATACACATGGTTCGTCAGGGTGTAATCGTTATGCTCCTCGCCCTCTTCCGGCAACTGAGCAATCCAGGCAATGGACTCTCCATCCGGTGCCCAAGCATAGTCCCCAACATCATAATGGCCTGTAGTTACAGGGGTAGCCTCTCCGCCCTCGGCTGGAACACAGAAGAGATGGGTTCGTCTGCCATTCCACAGTCCGCCACTGTCTGACTTCATTCGAATACGATCCACAACAAGTTCTTGCAGCAGTTTTTTATCTGAATCTTCGGTTTCATCTTCGTTTTTCTCGCTCATGTCCACCGATGATTTAACCAGTAAAGTAAGTCCATCCGGCGACCAGAGCAGGGAACTGACTCCATGCTTCAAATGGCTGATTTGCTGTGCTTCTCCACCATCTGTGGCGATCAGCCACACTTGTGTCTTGCCTTCATGCTCTCGTAAAAAAGCAAGCTGTGAGCCATCCGGTGACCATGCAGGAGCATGATCCTTATCTCCAGATGTGAAAGGCCTGTCCTTCTGATTCTCCAGATTGAGGAGTCTCAGGTGAGAAGAATAACCGTCCCGTGCTTCATTTGTTTTCCGACTTACATATATCAGCTGTCCGCCCTGAGGAGACGGAGTTGGATCATTAACCCATGTAATCTGAAAAAGATCTTCCGATGTTATGCCGCGCAGACTATTCATTGGTTTGTCCTCCCACCACGATTCAGAATGTTTTAATTTCCTAACCTTTCCATTTATATTAACGGAAAGCATGAGGCAGGACAATACGATTCTGAACGAACGTATTCCTATTTCTTAACAATATCACCTGCGCCGAAAAGGAATTATTGGAAGCATGACGAATCCTAATGTTGAATAGTCATGAAATGGACGAAATGTGTCTGAAAATGATGTTTTATGTTAGTTCATTCTGTTTAATGAACAATGCAATTTAAGTACATTTGGTAATTCAGCTCATTTAATGAGCTGACCCCCGTTTATATAGAACATTCATGTCTCAGTCACCATGAAGGAGGAGCATCACTTTGTCCACATCCTATAATCAACAGCACGTGGAATACCCGAGCCGGAAACGTATGGCATGGCTAACAGTGGGGGCGGCACTTTTTGTAGCGGCCGGATTTTTTTTGATGTTTGATGATTCTTCAGCCAAGGGATCTGCCATTTCTTCCGTTATAGGCTTGTTCTCCATTTTGTTTTTTGGGCTTTGTCTCTGCTACAGCCTAGTGAAGATGATTAAGAAGGAACCTTCCTTTGTTGTCGATGAGCATGGGTTTGTGGATTCATCTTCTTACACGTCGGGAGGGCTAATTGCCTGGAAAGATGTTGAGAATATTTTTATGTATGAATTCATGGGACAGAAGATGATTGGGGTTAAATTGTGGGACGAGAAAACCTTTCTGGATCGCCAGAATGGGATGAAACGCAAATTAATGACGGCAAACAGCAGCATGGTCGATGCTACGGTAAGCATTGCCCAGAACAGCCTCACGATACTACTGGATCAGTTGTATATCATGATGGTGGAGCGTTGGAAGCAATCGAATGAAAGGGCGAATGAGGGCGATAGCTTTGATCCGCTTAATAATGATTAGATAGGGAAGAAGAGTATTCTCAGATTGGAGGAGTACAGATGAAACGAGGAAATCAGGCTCGCACGATCCAGCTACCCGATGGGACAACACTGCCTGCAATTGGACAGGGAACTTGGTACATGGGTGAGAAGCAATCCAGTCGTAGAGAAGAAGTTCAGGCCCTGCGTTATGGGATTGAATGCGGGATGACAGTGATTGATACGGCCGAGATGTATGCAGAAGGCGGGGCAGAAGAGGTTACTGGTGAGGCGATAATGGACTGTCGGGATGATGTGTTTCTGGTATCCAAGGTGTATCCTCATCATGCGGATCGCAAGCAAATGATCACCGCTTGTGAGCGCAGCCTGTCACGTCTGGGTACAGATCGCTTGGATCTGTACTTGCTGCACTGGCGTGGAGGTGTACCGTTGGAAGAGACGGTCGAAGCCATGGAACAGCTGAAACAATCAGGCAAAATTCTGCGCTGGGGTGTCTCGAATCTGGACAAAGAGGACATGCAGGAGCTATGGAACATTCCAGATGGTCAGCATTGTGCAGTGAATCAGGTGCTGTATCATGCAGCTTCTCGTGGCATTGAATATGAGCTTCTTCCCTGGTTGAGGGAATGCCGTATTCCTGTGATGGCATATTGTCCGCTCGCCCAAGGTGGCAGACTTCGTAAAGAATTGCTGGAGCATTCAGTCATCCGCGAGATTGCTAAGGATCGAGGAGTCAGTCCCTCGCAAATTGCGTTGTCCTGGGTTATTAGGGAAGGAGACATACTGGCAATCCCCAAAGCTGTACAGCTGGCACATGTTGCAGAAAATGCTACGGCAATGGACATTATTTTGACACAGGATGAAGTCGTTCGGTTGAATGAGGCATTCCCTGCACCTAAGGGCAAAGTGCCTTTGGATATTGTATAGATGACTTCTGATTAGGTTGGACACCTCATATCATGATCATAGTCAGAAGAATCAAGAGCAGATCTCAGGATCTGTTCTTTTTTTGTGTGTAGAAGGCAATTTAAATAAATGGGCTTTACAACACCAAATCACTAGTGTACTATGTAACTAACACACAGATACAGAGAGGAGCGAGAATATTGTGAGCATCGAATTTGACAACAACTTGCCCATCTACCTGCAGATCATGCAGTACATCAAAAGACAGATCGTAACAGGCACTCTTAAGGCAGGCGATAAAATTCCTTCGGTTCGTGAATTGGCGGCCGAATTACAGATCAATCCCAATACGGTACAACGGACATTCCAGGAATTGGAGCGTGAAGAAGTGGTCGAAACCAAACGGGGTCTGGGCCGATATGTGACAAGTGAGGAGTCGAAAATTATGACGATCAAAAAAGAGATGGCAGGCGAATTGCTGGAGCGTTTTCTAACAGGAATGCAGGAGCTGGGCATTGATGAACAGGATATCGTAACCATCGTGGCAGATGCTGTTGCAGTTGGAAAGCAGTCACTGGGTCGCGATGGAAGAGGAGGAACATTGAATGAGTAATATTCTTGAGCTGAACAATTTAAACAAAACGTATGGCAGCAAGAAGGCCCTTCATGACATCACATTGGATATCGCACCAGGCCGAATTGTAGGTTTGCTGGGCAGCAACGGAAGTGGCAAAAGTACCCTGATGAAGCTGGTTGCAGGTTTGCTGCACCCCAGCAGCGGAGACATTCGCGTAACCGGAAAACCGGTTGGATTGGAAACCAAGTCGCTGGTATCCTTTATGCCGGACTGGCCATTGACCGAGAATTGGATGAAGGTCCGGGATGCAATTGCGTACTACCGTGATTTCTATGCTGATTTTAATGAAGTTAAAGCCAGAGAGATGCTTGAATTTATGAAGCTTGAAGAGGGAGTACGGGTACGGCATTTGTCGAAAGGCATGAATGAACGACTACAACTAACACTGGCTCTTTCCCGTAAGGCTCGCCTCTATTTGCTGGATGAACCGATTGGCGGGGTAGACCCGGTTGCCCGGGGCAAAATTCTGGACGCCATTGTAAAGTTCTACGATGAAGACAGCAGTCTGATCATTTCTACGCATCTTGTAACGGATATCGAACGAATTTTTGATGAAGTAATCTTCATTCGTGAAGGTGAAATGGTGATGCGGGAAGAGGTTGAGACCCTGCGTCTCAAGTACGGAAAAAGTGTGGATGAAATGTTCAAGGAGGTCTATGCAGAATGATGACGTTGCTGAAGTACGACTTTAGAAGGAATTGGAACACGCTGCTTGCCGGGCTGGCAGTATTGATTATCGTGCAAATTGGGCTGGCAATGTTCATGTCAGATATAACAGGCAGCGTTATAGGTGTTATGGCATATGTCGGTGTAGGCGTGTCTATTTATGTGAAGATGATTAAGACGTACTGGTCCAATATCCGTTCGTATAATCGCCGTCTCGTTCCCGTAACAGGACTGTCTCACGTTTTGTCTCCTTTAATATTCGGAACGCTTTGCGGGCTGGGAGTGATGGTTGTAGCTACCATTCATTACTTCATCTTCAGTGCAACGCACACAGATATGAACTTAGCCAGTGGCATTAATATGTCGGGCATTCATGTTTCGGAGATGATTTCCTTGCTGCTGTTTGTCTGGTGGGCAGTATTGTTCATAACCGTCATCATCTTTCTCTCCATATCCATTGGAGGCAGCTTCCGCTTTAAAACAGGGCCCTGGATTAGTATCATTGCATTCTTCGTATTAACCAATCTCATTAGCTGGTTGGAGAATATTATCTTCTCAGGTCGTTTTAACCCGAATGAATTATTTCAGGTCACGGAAAAAAGTACAGGGATCTCCATTACGTCCAATCGGATCTTGTGGTCACAGGGAACATGGTGGAGTGTTATATTCGAAATCATCGTGGCTATGATTTTGGTTGCAGCTGCCGTATACCTGAATAATAAAAAAGTGGAAGTGTAAGTAAAAGTTCTGTCAGCTGCAGGTTGAGCTGACAGATTTTTTTATTTTGAAGCATTTCCCAGTTCTTATACGTAAATAGGGATATATGTCTTTTGCAATAAGGGAGAAGATTTATTTCTTATGAGGGAGGAATTCCATGGAACTCTATTTCAGAGATAATTTCTTTAATGCAGGGTACACCGAGATTATGAACCATGAACAGGAACAGGCGGGTCATCTCGATTTGAAAAGTGCCTTTGGCTCATCTCTTGATGTATTCGATAACTCGGGACTCATTTGCAGTGGTAAATTCCGCATGTTAAGTAACCGTTGGGATGTGACCTCAGCCGATGGAAGGGAATGGGGTGTTTTACGGGCGAGGATTAGCTTCTTCAGTAAAAAGTATGAGTACGATGCCGGACCGCGTGGTGTGTATGATGTCTCCGCTCCGGCGTTTTCACAGGAATATGATATTACCGGGATGGGTGGCAGAACGGTGGCCAGCTTCAGGCGTACAAGTGGCTGGTTCGGTTCAGGTGCGTTTGTGTTAGACAACCAATCAGAACATCTGGATACGTATGAATTGATTGCCGTTGTGATGGGCGTGCATACGATTAACAAAAGAAGGAATTCAGCTGCCAGTAGCGGCACGTAGAAGTAGACGAGTGGAGTGGGATAGTGCTAGGAACTCGAATAGAGCCTGCTCAATTCGTTAAACGTTCGTATCGCAAATCATCAAAAGGGCTACCCTGTCATCTTCATGACTATGGGGAGCCCCTTTGTGTATTGTGGGAATTTATCAGCAACTTATCGGCCCATCAGTTGACTTGCACGTTAGGCAGAGTCACTGCCGTCTGCCTTGATGAAAGGCTCCTCCACATGCTGGCTCCGCACTCCTCCATAAGTCCGTTCAGGTTGTGTTTCAGGCCCGGATTCATCATAGCGTGCCAACACTTTGGCGGCTGTCTCAGACATTCGTGCTCGAAGTGCAGCATTGTCTGCGATCCGTACCCGTTTGCCCAGAAAACGCATTTTGGACAGCACATAATCCATCTCATTCCGAGGAATCGTCAGCTCAATTCGATAGGTTTGTTGTTCTTCTTCATATTCAACCTGCTTCTCGAAGCAGGAGAAGGCGTACAGAATCCGCGACAACTCCTGGTTGAATTCAGGCAGTACTTCAATGGTCACGGTTGTCTTCCGATTCTCCGTCAAATTAGCGATTTTGGTAGCGTATTGAGAGGCAATCTCTGGTTCAACATTCTGAGCCTCCACCGCAATAATGCTGTGCAGCTTGGTCGACATCAGCTTGCCGAAGCGTGGAGCATACCAGAGCACGTACCATTCTTTTTTGACCATGGAATATTCCAGCTTGTAGGGAAATCCAAACTGATCCTGGCTGATTCGTCCATTGCGGACACGCCCTGTCAAACGAAACCCCTGATGATGCAGAATCATCTGCCGTAATGGTTTGAGCAGTGGATGAAAGACACTGTTTTCTTCACTTTTTGCCTTTTCCGTCAGGTAATCCTGAAGGTCCAAATCCTGCTCAGCATCCAGCATGTCATGCATCTTGTGCAACGTGTCGGGGTTCAGCGCTTCCGGTGCAGCAGGGTGATTCAGCATCATGCGCAGCCAGGCTCGTTCCTGTGAGGTCCAGGTGAATAGTCCGGTTTCATTCAATCTCGTCATCATCTGATAGTTGAACATCTTCTCGAACAGATTCATAATATTGCGCAATCTCCTTCCATTCCTTAATCATCTCCTGACGCAGCCTCTGTGGAGCGATTACCTCGCAGCTTGAGCCAAAACTCCGAAGCCACGGCTTAATCTCGGTGGTACCGTTGACCTGAATTTCATACAGAAAGGTATGTTCCGTTTCGGGTGTAATCGTCCCCCATTGACCTTGCAAACGTACCCGATCCAGAATGAAGTTACGCTGACCATCCCGTGGATGGAAGAATCGGGCTTGAACCGTCACTGTGTTTCCCGTATCCACCAGCCAGCTGTAGCGGCTGATCTCGGCCCACTGTTGCTTCAATTCGAGCATATATTCTTCTTCAATCGAATCCTGCTCCTCGAGCTGTGTAATGCCTTCCATCCGAAATTTCACAAAGCCACGGCGCCCCTGATATCCAATGACATACCAGCGGCCATACTGATGATCATAGACCACTTCAAGGGGTACGATCCGGTTGGATCGTCCGCCTGCTTCCCGTTCAAAGCGTGGATTCGTATTCTGCGAGCTGTAGCTGGACGGTTTTTTGGGTGAATAATACAGAAACTGCACATGTTTTCGTTGTCGAATTGCACTAAGCAGGGTGTACAGATGCGCTTCGTCCAGAATGCGGGAATAATAATGGTACTTGTATATAAAGGGTTCGGTGGCTTCTTCCTGCGGATAGCTTGCAGCAATGGCTTTTTTGAGACTGTCGCGTAATAAATACCCCTGTACGGAAGGAACCTGGGTGTTCGCCATAATATCCACAAAATCATACAGCTCCAGCTGTTCTTCCACGGTTAACCCCGTAAGTACGTCCTGCTGCAAAAGGTAACGATAAGGTCTGCCGCCGGGTTCCTTACGGATCACCCCGACTTCTTCCAGATACTTCAGATCTGAACGAATCGTCTTTTCGTCAGGCAACGCCAGTTCCTCCGGAAGTTCAGCGCAGCAGGCGTCTAGTAATTCCATAGCGGTCAAAGCCTGATCTTGTAAGGTATGCAAAAGGACGGATAGACGCTGAACTTCAGTCTCTTTCATTGACTTGGCACGGAATAGGAAGAGTAGCATCGGCTCAGCGGATTCCCCATACTGGAAGCGTACGAGCTCCGCCATTTCTTTATTTTGTTCCGAACCGGTGCGTTGGTCGGCGACGGTCTGCATGATTTCTTTTAACCTGCGTTGGGTTTTATCAAAAGTATGTACGGATATGCCGAGCCGCTCGGCGTATTGTTTACGGTTGTACGCGCCGCTTGTCAGGGACAACATACGCAGAAATTGAATTTCTTTGTCAAAGCTCTCTTTAGCCATGAGCATTCACTCCTTGTTATCCCTTCATTGTATCAGGATGAGTGGCTGGTTTCATTTTAAACTTATGGAGGTTGAATCAATTTCATAATACCTTTAGCTGCTTCAATTGTTACAAAGCGATAATTTAATAAGTTATGAAATGGATTCGTCGCCATACTTTCGCCATGTTCGCGTGTAAATGCGTGAGGCATAATAAGGTTGTGAAGCGGGGCAGCAACATGCTCTGCGGATCAAGGTTCCGAGGCGCCAGGGAGGGTTACTTCGACTGTTAATCGACCAGGTCGTTGGTTCGAATCCAATCGCCGCCGTCCATGGCGGTGTAGCTCAGCGGTAGAGCGGGTATTATACCTTCCCACCTTTTTCCTCGGAACATTTTATTATGGAAGATGAATGAATAGACTCACACCGGGAGGTCATGAGTGATGAGCAGAGCAAAACAATTATTCAATCAACCTCAGCCAACCACACGCAATCATGAAGGCTATGGAGCCTATGAGCGATTGGTGGAGGAACAATATATACAGTTGTTGTTGACCAATACATTGAACAATACGTTTTATGCAGATACACAGCAGCTAATGGACGATGCGATGGTGAGTCATCAGGAGATGGCTGAGGTCGATGCGGGTTTTATGGCGCGGGCGCTGGTCTATGCGCGTAATGAAGGCATGATGCGGTTACAGCCCTTATTCGGGTTGACACTGTTGTCTAAGGTGGACCCGGATCAGTTTGCAAAAGTATTCTCTCAAGTGGTACAGACACCAGCTGACTTGGCCGATTTTCTGACCATTCTAAGAGGACTAGGCCGGGGGCAGGGTGGTCGTGCAGTGAAACGGCAAGTGAGCCTTTTTTTGAATGGAGTCAGCGAATACTGGGCCATCAAATACAACGGACGTGGGCGTGGGTACAGTTTGGGCGATATGATCGCTACAGCACATCCCAAGCCGAGAGATATGAAACAGCAAGCCTTGTTCCGTTATTTACGGGGGCTTGAAGTAGATCTTACGGACCTGCCGCAGTTGCAGGCGCTGGAGAAGCTGAAAGCTACCCCGAACCCGGCAAGTCAGATGCATCTGATCGAAAAAGGCAAACTGCCGTATTCGGTGGTCACATCGATCATGCAGCCAACACGTACGGTATGGGAGGCATTGATGTTACAAATGCCGACCTTTGCGTTGTTGCGTCATCTGAATGCAATGGATCGGGCGGGAGTTTTTGAAAAATCAAAAAATATGGATTACGTCACACGTCGTCTAACGGATGCGGAAGCCCTGCGTAAGTCGCGCATTTTACCTTTCCGATTCGCCAGTGCGTATGAAATGACTGCAAGGGAAGAGCTGCGGGAGGCTTTGCGGCAGGCCGTGGAGCTATCGATTGGAAATCTGCCAGCGTTGCCTGGAAGAACGGCCATTTTCCTGGATCGCTCCGGCTCTATGCAAGGGGATTATCTGCGAATCGGTTCGGTGCTGGCACTGGCGCTTTATAAACAAACCCGAGGCAACTCGCTGTTCTGGTTATTCGACCATATGGTTGAAGATGCTCGTCCGAAGATGAATGAAAGCATTCTTCCCCAGGCTCATCGTATTCGGGCACAAGGTGGAACCGACACGGGGCGGCCTGTGCGTGAGCTTCGGGATATTGGAGGAAAAGTGGATCAGATCATTATGATCACCGATGAACAGCAGAATGAAGGCAGTCCGTTATATGCCGAGCTTGAACGTTATCGCCGGCTGATGAATCCGGAGTTGAAGGCGTTTATCGTGGATATTGCACCTTATCAGCAGGCAATGGTACCACCACGTGATGGTAAAACCTTTTATATCTATGGCTGGAGTGAAACGGTATTGACGTATATTGCCGAGACTGTGGCGGGATATGATACACTCGCTAACCGGGTGCGGGCGATGCAAATTTAAATTGGGAAGTGTGGAGGGCAATGGAGATGACTCATGTTCATGAAGAAATGAGAGATACGATTAGACAGCAGCTGAAGCAGATTGAACAGGAGGAGAACGTACGGATCATCTATGCCTGTGAATCGGGCAGCCGGGCGTGGGGTTTCCCTTCACAGGACAGCGATTACGATGTTCGTTTCTTGTATGTGAGACCGCTGGAATGGTACTTGTCCATTGAGGATAAAAGGGATGTCATCGAACGCCCGATCAGTGATCAGCTTGATATCAATGGTTGGGATTTGCGCAAAGCCCTGAAGCTGTTTCGCAAGTCGAATCCACCGCTGCTGGAGTGGTTGCAATCCCCGATTCAGTATGACGAACCGTACAGCGTGGCAGAGCATATTCGTGCATTATCGCCTTTGACCTTCTCACCAAAGTCCTGTATGTACCATTATTTGAATATGGCGAAGGGAAACTTCCGGGATTATTTGCAGGGTGAGCAGGTGAAGATCAAAAAGTACTTCTATGTGCTGCGCCCACTGCTCGCTTGTGGCTGGATCGAAAGTTATGATGCGATGCCGCCGATGGCAATCGAAGAGCTGGTGCAAGAGATCGTTCCACAGAGCGCGTCGCTCTATACGGAAATCCATGAACTGTTACGCCGGAAAAAGGCAGGCGAGGAACTTGATCTGGAACCGCAGTTGCCGGCAATACATGCTTTTTTGGCGGAGAAGATCGCGCATTTTGAACAAATGGCCGCTCAGATGGAGAATGAGCAGGTTATTCAATATGAAGAATTGGACCGGATCTTCCGTTTTGCACTGCAAGAGGTGTGGGAGGTAAAGGTATAAGAAGAAGGAGGAGATCTGATGCATCTGATATTGAAAGTAAGAGGAGCAGGGGCAGGAGCTGTATCGCGCTTGCTGGCGAAGAATCCACATAACGTATATGACAGGACGGAAAAGGATGCGCGTGTACGAATTGTTTATATCACTGACACAGAGAGCGAAACCGAAGTGTTGATTCATGCCGAGCCTGATCCTGTTGATCTGGTAAGAGGTACTCCGAACGGTTACGACATTACACAATATATTAACGACCGTGAATTTGTAACGAGCAGTTTGTTCTGCTCCTACATACGCTCTGCGCTGGGGACGGCGTTGAATGGTAAACCGAAGGAAGACTATTTGCAATGGGTGGAGCACTCGTTCGATATGGAGCTGTCATTTGGACCCGTGGCATCGGACCTCCCTGATCGGGTTGTGGAGGAACTATTCTCGTCACTAGGCTACACGGTTACCCTTGAGCGGGATGAGCTGTCTTATACATTTGATCTGAAAAAGAAAAGTACTGTCCGCCGTATCAGACTGAGCGGACAGGTTACAGTACAAAATGCACTGCGTCAGTTATTTCTGTTAATTCCAGTGCTGGACAACTACAAGCATTATTTCATCAGTGAAGATGAGATTGATAAGATCAAACGTTATGGCGAAGGTTGGCTGGAAACCCATCCGCTGAAAGAGCTTATTGTCCGACGCACACTGCGATTTTCTGAATTAATTCGGAAGTATGAGCTTCAGGAAGGGGCTTTGCCCGTTTCGGTTGAGCAGGTAGGTGGAGTGAATCAGATTTCGGATAAGGGTATCAATGAGAGTGATAAGGGGATTCAAAATGCCTCCGCAGGTGAGCTTGAGCGATCTGAGTCACCAGTAAGGTTAAATGAACTGCGTTATCGTGCAATAACGGAATTAGTTGCAGCTCTTCCAGCCAAGCGACGTATTGTCGATATGGGAGCCGGGGAAGGTAAACTTTCTGCCCGCTTGGCCTATATTTCGGGAGTGGAAACCATTCTGGCCGTTGAGCCATCAGGTCAGTCAAGGCTTCGGGCCATGGAGCGCTTTGCGAAGCTGGAAGATCGCAGTGGAGTTGTTGCTATGCCGGAGCCTGTGATCGGTTCGTTGTTTTATTTTGATGAACAGATGCAAAACCAGGATGTCATGATCCTGTGCGAAGTAATAGAACATATCGAAGCGTATCGCTTGAACGGGATCATGGATACCATTATGAGTGATTATCGACCCGATGTGCTGCTGGTTACAACTCCGAACAAGGAGTACAACGAAGTGTATGCGATGGAGCAGGAGAGCTTTCGTCACCATGATCATCGTTTCGAGTGGACTCGGGCGGAATTGGTTGAACGATGTGAGAAATGGGCACATAAAGGGAATTATGCTTTTGAAATAAGGGGTATTGGTGAGTACGCAGAGGGATACGGACAACCTACACAACTGGTCATTTTTGAACGGAGAAAGGAGAATCAACTATGAAGAACAACAGAGAGCCTAAAGAAATAGAAGATACAGTCAGGCGCCAGGTAGATGGTGCGAATGATTTGGATCAAGTACAGCGTGAAATTCGCTTGCCGCATGCAGGCATCGTCGTTCTGGTAGGGCCTTCGAACAGTGGCAAAAGCACGTTGTTGGATCGTCTCGTTGTAGAAGGTATCATCCGTAGAACCGAAGCGGTATCATCTGACCAATTCCGAATGCTAATTGGAGATGACGAGTATGTGGATTGGAAACATCGGCCTCGCAGCGAAGCAGATGTAATCTATGCCGAGTACCAGCAGGTATCGGCCAAGGCGTTTGAAGCAATGGAAGCCATGCTCGCGACCCGTTGCCGTCTGAACAAGCTGACATGGGTTGATGCCACGCATCTGTATTCGGAAGATCGTCAGCGGTTGATTCAACTGGCCAGAAAAGCTCATGTGCCCGTGATTGCTGTGGTGTTGGATATCCCTGAAAAAGAACTGCTCGAACGTGATGCTCAGCGAGAATATCCGCGCGGACGTCAGCGGGTGAAACAACAGGTGCAGCAGTTCAAACGCACTCTACGCTCCATTCGTGAAGATGGCTTCGACGCTAATTATGTGCTGAAGCATCCGGAAGACATCTCGTTTGTTCGTACATCCAACCCACTTTTAATCGACATGGATACAGGTATCGACATTATTGGAGACATTCACGGCTGTTACGATGAAATGATGGAATTAATTCTCCGACTCGGATATGTAGATGAGGATGGAAGTGGGCTGTACCGTCATCCAGAAGGAAGAAAGCTAGTCTCGGTTGGTGACGTAACTAGCCGGGGACCTGAATCGCTAAAGTGTCTGCTGTTCTGGCAGCGGCATTGTGAATCCGGACTTGCCTACATGATCGACAGCAATCATGGGTGGAAAATAGGACGCTATCTGGACGGTCGTGACGTTACATTGAGCCATGGCGATGAACGTGTGGAGGCCGAGCTTATTCAGTTGGAGCAGGAGCAAGGCCAGGAGACGGCACAGCAAGTGCGCGTGGAACTAAGGGCGTTTCTGCTTGAGGCACCATCTCATCTGATTTTTTTCCGAAATGACGTGCGGCAGGTGGTTGTAGCACATGCCGGGATTCGGGATCACTTTATCGGAAAACAGTCCAAACGCATTCAGGATTATTGCCGCTACGGCGATGTGGAGGGAACGGATGAACACGGAAGACCGATTCGCAAGGATTGGTACGTAGATCACGCTTCCGGTGAATGCATTGTCTGGGGACACGATCCGCATCCATATCCAACGATAGTGAATGATACGGTCAATATTGACCAAGGCGTTGTCTTTGGGGGTATGCTCACGGCGTGGCGGATGCCGGAACGCGAGGCAATTAGTGTTCCAGCGAAGCAGGATTACGCTGAAGATCCGGACAGTCCGCTCAAACGATGGGAGCGGCGGAGATTTGCTCCACCTAACTTGCGCAAGTTCAAGGAAGGATTCACAGTGCAAACCGGATCCCGGATGGATGTATCCATTCATTCTGAGGTGGCAAAAACGGCGATCGATACCTTTTCTCATTTTACCGTACCGTTGGAGGAACTGGTTTATATCCCGCCCACGATGAGTCCACCACCAACAACTTCTTCGATAGAAGGATATTTGGAACATCCACAGGATGCGTTCCAGTACTACCGGTCTCAGGGCGTTACCCGGATGGTAGCGGAGAAAAAACATATGGGAAGCCGTGCCATTGTGCTCCTGTTCCGGGACGAACAGGTAGCTGAGAAGCGAATAGGAAGACCAGCGCTGGGGAACATTGTGACCCGGACGGGCCGTTCCTTTTTTGACCGGACAACTGAGAAGGATGTGTTATTAAGATTACACACGGATTTGATCGCAGCGGGCTATTTTGACCGTCACCAGACGGAGTTCGTATTACTCGATGCAGAGATCGTACCCTGGAATCTGAAAGCGCGGGAGCTAATCTCCTCGCAGTATGCACATGTAGCTGAGGCTTCGTTGATGGATCGGGAGTTGGTGCTTGGAAAGCTGCGTGATGCTGAAGCAGCCGGCCGAAATGTGGAGGAGTGGTTGCAGGACACAGAACGTAAGCTCGCCAATGCTAGAACATTCCGCGATGTATTTCAGAAATATTGCTGGGATGTAGAGGATATCGGAGATATTCGTATTGCACCGTTTCATACCTTGGCACATAGCACTGGGGCGTTTTGGGATCAGACGCATGAGTGGCATATGGAGCAAAATCGTGAGTTCGCCCGGATGTCCACGATGATGATGGAAACGGAATACCGTGTAATCACCAGTAGGGCAGATGAAGAGGAAGTCATTCGTTGGTGGGATGAGATCACGGCTGAAGGACATGAGGGCATTGTCATCAAGCCGGAAACATTCCGTGCCTGGAACGCCAACAAAATGATCCAACCTGCGATTAAAGTACGAGGTCGTGCGTATTTGCACATCATTTATGGTATGGATTACCTCGCACCGGAAAATTTGTCCCGGCTCAGCAAACGCAAAACGTCCAAAAAAGAGCGCCACGCTCTGATGGAGAGTGCCTTGGGCATGGAGGGAATTGAGCGTTTTGTACGCATGGAGCCTGTGGAAAGAATTCATGAATGCGTGCTGGCGACATTGGCTCTGGAGTCTGAACCGGTGGACCCACGTTTGTAACTGAAATAGTGAAACATGAGACTTCTGATTCCTTTGGATGCAAGGTAATTGGGCAGGTTTGGTACATCCAAGCCTGCTTTTGTTTATTTTTCGTCAAAATATTTCAATTAAGATAATTAAAATAAGGAGTTTTAACGTCAATATAAATAACTAAAGCCCTATATCCTTCCATTCTATTCTGGGTAATAATTAATAGTAAGCAAGTGGTCATCATAATCTCACAACGTAACGATAGGGGGTAACCTGTATGGCGTCAATCATTCTGCTGGTGAAACAGACGGAAGACGATGAAAAGGTTATTTATCGATTCGGACCGAATGAGCGGAAGATGGGACTCATTGAAATGAATAAGGTCAAGGAAAGTGTGAAGGAACTGGAGCCTGTTCAGGTGGAGGGTGTGAGTCCGAGTTTTTACTTCAATAAGGCCGCGCAGCGACTGGTGCGGTGTTTGTTCAGAGAAGGTGGCAAGTTCCCTGAGCGGACGACATGTGAATCTTAGTTTTCTTAGGGCTGGTCAGTTAAACAATAGACTTGATTAGATGGAATATTCATTAACAAAGAAAGTTCAAGCGCATCCAAATAAGGCTGCGTTCGAACTTTTTTTGGTTATGCTGGCTTCTCCTCAGACAAAATAAAGTCCACAGCTCCATAAGGGAGAGTGGACTAGTTTTTTTGCGTATAAGGTCAGAACGTCTTCGCAAATGAAATCAGAGCAGTAATCGTAATGATGTTAAGCAGCGTCGAGATCAGAACTGTCTGGGCGGCAAAGTCTGGCTCGTTATCATATTCCTCCGCCAGAATGGACGCATTGACTCCGGTAGGCATACCAGATGCAATAATGAGCGCCTGAGCGGCGATGCCTTGCAAACCGAGCAGCAGCACGATGGAGATCCCAATAGCTGGACCAATCAGCAAACGCAGAAATGTGCTAATATACACATCAAGACGATACAGGCGGATCGGATATTTTACAATTTGCGCTCCGAGCGTTAACAGAGCTACAGCCACCATACTTTGCTGCGCATAGGTCAGCGGCATGGACAGGAAGGTTGGCAGTGGGATTTTTCCCATATGAAACAAAATGCCGAGCAACAACGCATAAGGAACGGGCATTTTTAGAAATCCGATGATCACCGCACGGTAATTGCCTTTGAGCTTCGCACCCTGAATGGACAACACACCATAGGTAAAGGTCAGCAATGCCTGTAAAGACATGACCAATGCCTGGATGGAAGAGGCCAGTGGATCGCCACGGAACACCAGGGAGTTGATGGGCAGACCATAATTGCCTGCGTTGTCCAGCATGATACTGTTGTTGAAGGCGGCCTTCATGCCTTTATTCATCCGAAGCGAACGTGCGAACACAGACCCCACAATATAGAGAATAACTACATATAAAGCGTAAAAAAGCGTAACGGTTCCGAGCAACTCGCCCGACATATCGGAGTGATACATGCTCATAAAGACGGCTGCGGGGGTAATACAATAGAAATTGATTTTGGCGAGGGTGTACAAGTCTAACTTGAACACCTTTTGCATCCAGGACCCGACGGCAATCAGGAGAAAGACGGGCAGGACGACTTCAAGCATGATGTCTGCAATCATCAGTTCAGCTTCCTTTTTCATGAAAATTTCAGTCCGATTCGAAAATACTTCAACCATTATATCATTTTATACACAGATGAAAGATGTAAATGACTAAAAAAGATAAGGGGGCTTTTCTTTATGATTCCAGATCATCTGGATTATGGTTTATCGATCTTATTTATCGGTTTTAATCCCAGCATCACGTCTGGAGAGACGGGTCATCATTATGCTTACAAAGGAAATCGTTTCTGGCGCATTCTTGAACGCTCCGGATTGACCCCTCGTTTATATGATGCAAAAGAGGATGGGGAGTTGCTGAAGCTGGGATATGGGTTTACGAATATTGTGGCCCGGCCGACAAGAGGAATGGACGATATTACGAAGGAAGAATATGCAGAGGGACGGAAGATTTTACGGCAAAAGCTGAAGGAATACCGACCGGACATCGCCTGTTTTGTTGGGAAAGGGGTATACACCCAGTACAGTCAGCGTGCCAAAGCGGAATGGGGATTTCAGGACAACCCGGTCGTCAAGGAAATTCATGAGTTTGTAGCCCCGTCATCCAGTGGATTGGTCCGCATGTCGATGGACGAGATTGTAGCGATCTATTCACAGCTTAGTGATTTTGTATCGGAGAAAAGCAGGGAAGATTGAGAGATAAGAGGTACTCGGCTGCGACGGAATGAGTGATTCAGGATGCCAGAAAATTCACCCTGGAGCCTGTAGAGAGTGTGTAGTAACAATAACAATATATTGGTATGCAGAGTTCACCCATACGGCTTGGCCGGAAAGGGCGAATTCTTTTTTTTGGATAAAGTGAGAGGTTTCAGGAAGTGCTTCCGTCTATATAGTACAGAACCATGCATGGAAGCTGTAGAGAAGGGGGATTACATGACTCAACACATACCAGAGGAGGAGCTCATTCAGCGTATTGTCGCGGGGGACAAACAGCTTTTTGCTGTGCTCGTGGATCGATATAAAAATAAAGTATTCGGCATTTTACGCGGAATGGGTGCGAGTCATCAGGATGCACAGGATCTCGCTCAGGATACGTTTCTCCGGATTTACCGCTATCTTCCGACACGAAGGGAAGGAAGCAGTTTCTCGTCCTGGGTGTACACCATTGTTGTTAATCGGATGCGGGATTTTATGCGTCAACAGAAACCTGTGATGACCGCTGTTCATACAGGTTTGGAACAAACCAATGGTGAAACACCAGAGAAACATGTACTGCATAAGGAGATGCAGCGTGAAATCTATCGGCAGATGGAGCAACTGCCTGAATCGTATCGGCTTGTGCTGCTGCTTAAATATACGAATGGGTTGAGCTACGAAGAGATTGCAGATATTACGGAGATGAGTACCGCACAAGTACGTAATGCGCTTTACCGGGGGAAGAAAACGCTGAAGAAACAAATGGAGCGCAAAGGAGGTTTATCAACGTATGAAGCCTATTCCAAATGATGAGGATCGATTGTGGGAACAGCATTTGTTCCGTGAGGAACCGGATGCGGACTTTACGCTTGAGGTGATGCGGAAACTGGAGGGGGTGTCCATGGAAAGCGCAGAGCACGGGAATCCAATTACGAAAAAAGCCTCCAAATCTCATTGGATGCGCCGTACAGGAATCGCAGCGGCGGCAGTTGTGATCCTTGCGGGAGGGGCTTGGTTTGCTTTTGATCACACAGCAAAATCGACGCAACCCACGGTAAATGCCGTAAATCAGCGGCTTCCCGACATACCTGTACCAGAAGAAATAAGATCTGGTTATCTGACGGACGATTACAAACGTTTGAAACCACTTGATCTTGTCATTAACCCGAAAATACAAATTGTAGATCAGGGGTATACGCTCAAGATTAGCGATGTCCTAGTGGATCGTTCACAAATTATTATTATAACAGAACAAAGCAACCCTGAAGGCAGCTTGATACCGATTGTTTATCCGGAGGCGGAAAGAATTCATGTTACAGATGAAAAAGGGAACAGTGTTGCTTCCATGGCGGTAGATACGAGGCTTAGCAGTGGGAAGTATCAAAGATTCGTATTCCAACTTAATGATGATATTCCAGATCAAATATTTGTACGGGGAGAATTAAGTTATTTAAAAATCCCTGATCATTATAATATTGATACTGGAAAAATTACAGCAAGTAATACAACGGTGGATTGGAGCTTCCAATTCAACATCGATATGACCAAAGCCAAATTAATGGCTGTTGAGGCTCCCATGAACAACACCTACACCACTCCAGAGGGCTTAAAACTGGATATGACACAGCTTGTACGTACACCAAACGGGACCCGGCTCGACATGAATGTGAGTCTGGATGATCAACTGCGTGCCAAAGTCGGCGAAGATTGGGCGGAAGATATGGACATCATGTATCATATCGAAATCCCGGAAACGAATGAGTATCGAATTTTTAACGAGAGTAGGCCCAATGCCCGTCAAGCCAAATTTAGGCTCCGAGATATGAGCAGACTGAGTGAGAATAATGATGGTGAGATGAAGCTTTCTGAGACATGGGACCCTGCTTATGTTACGGTGGATGCGAAGAAGATTCGCTTTGTCCTGGATGGCTACACTATCCCGGTGTGGGAGGAGAAGTCCGTGGAAGTGGATCTGGAAAAGATGCGTAAGGATGCTGAAATTTACACCTACGTACTGCAATTTAAACAATATGGAGATGAAATTTTATTTTCTGACTTCAATTACAAACCGGTGTGGGAATCTTATGACAAAAACTACTCACTAGTCCTGGAGGGAAGAGGGAAGTTCCGAAATGCTGTTAATGGCGATCGCTGGGTGGCCGTAGATTCGGAAGGAAAAGAGTATCCTGTTCAAGTAATCGGTTTTCCAGACCAGCCTAATAATGACGGAGAATACGTTGCAGACAATCTGAAATTGGTTATCCGTGGTTTTTACAAAGAAGATGGAACGAAATTAACCTTAAAACGAACCGTAGTTAATCGAGAGTATCGTGATGCGAAATGGGAAGTAGATCTTCCGTCGTACACAAGCCTGCCTTGGCAGAAATAACAGTTATGAAGGTTATTCTCTGCCAAGAACGGAACGGAGCTTGGTATGAATAACTAGATAGAGATGAAAGGCCTCGCATAATTAAAGTGTACCCTTTGTGAAGGACATT
>NZ_LITU01000081.1:530794-534404 GCF_001280595.1 Paenibacillus xylanivorans | reverse complement strand
TGCTCTCCATCTCGACTTACCTCCAAAGTAATTTAAAATTTTTTTATTATTTTTTTGCGGCTATTACATATAACGTTACTGTATTCACGACGTTCGTCGGAGTCGGTTGTGTCCGGCTGCCTCTGCTTCCCTGAAATCCCTCTGCCGCACCGAGGGCGTATGCCCGATGTGTGAATATTATGTTAAGTGGAGTTACGGACCTCTTTGAATTGCTATCTAGGTATTAATTGTCTTTGTATATGTTTTTTCTGAATCCGGAAAAGCTCCTTTAGACTCTGCTTCTTTACTTTCATCATTTATCTGTCTCGCAATTATCTCCAATCCATCAAAACATGCATTTTCTTTGTACCAATCAATTAATTCAAATAAAGATACACTTTCTTGCACTTCCTTATCTTCATAATGCGATACAATTGTTATTGTAAATGCAGGGACTAGAGCATCCGCCTTCAAGTAATACATAAAATTTTTACCTGTGTAGTGCTTCATGAGGTATATCTCAATTTCTTTCTCAAGAAAAGAAAACACTTCAATCAATTGATCTGATGATATTCTATTATTCTTTATAAGTCTATTGAATCCATGGATGTACACGTAATTATAATTTCTTCATTTCTGGTTAGAGTAGGGTCATTAGAAAACAAAAAAGTTGGACAAGTTATTATTGAAGTAACCTCTCGATAAGCCTTCTGAGCATATTTATCTAAATATTCTAAAATCAAGTACTTTCCCTCTCTTCAGGAATTTCGCATAACATCTAATTTATGTACTTCGTAAACACCACACATTCAAGTCAATTTCTGAACTACCTTCATAATAAACCATATTGTTCCATTTGCGAAGGTACCACAACAAACAAAAGAGCAGCCTGCACCAGGCCACTCTCTCCTTACATATTCTATTACTATCTTATATAAAACCGTTTACTTCGCACCACTACTCCATACCACTCTCTCACTCATTGCCTTATGCTGCGCAATCAAGCATAGTTCTGCCGCCTTAAACGCATGCTCCTGTGTCATCGCGATTTCTGTTCTATCCAGACAGTCCCGGATCAGTTCACCGAAGAATGGATAACCGACCTTTCCTTTGACACTATAGCGATATTCCCCTTCATGGTTAACCAGGTACACCTGATCGCCTTCAGGCTCTCTCGCCACGTCGATATACTTACGCAGCTCAATGTAACCGTCTGTGCCCAAAATAACTGTTCGCCCATCGCCCCATGTGCCCAGGCCATCTGGTGTAAACCAGTCTACCCGGAAGTAACCGGAAGCACCGTTGTTGCCGATCAGTGATGCTTCGCCGAAGTCCTCAAGTTCCGGGAATTGTGGATGATTGAAGTTATGCACCCTGCTGAAGCCTACCTCTGCATCCGTACACGAGGCAAAGGTCAGGAACTGTTCGATCTGATGACTTCCAATATCACAGAGGATGCCGCCATACTTTTCATGCTGGAAGAACCAATCAGGCCGACCACCCGCATTCAATCGATGCGGACCCGTCCCCATAACCTGTACAACCTTGCCGATGGCTCCCTGTTCGATCAGTTGTCCGGCGTAGATCGCACTTTCCACGTGCAGACGTTCACTGTAATAGACCATATATTTCTTCCCAGTGCGTTTAACCTCTTCACGCGCAAGGGACAGTTGATCCAGTGTAGTAAAAGGGGCTTTGTCTGTAAAATAGTCTTTACCTGCGGCCATGACTCTCATGCCAAGTGGCGCACGTTCCGATGTAATGGCTGCTCCGGCTATGAGCTGCACTTCATCGTCAGCAAGTACATCCGCTTCAGATGCCGCTATCTGTGCCTGCGGAAATTGTTTCCGAAAAGCCTCGACCTTAACCGGGTCAGGATCATATACCCATTTGAGCGTTGCACCAGCCTCCACCAGTCCGCCAACCATACCGTAGATATGTCCATGGTCCAACGCCACAGCAGCAATGGTAAACTCACCTGGACCGCATACGACCTCTTTTTTCAGACTCTTTGGAGCATAGAACATTCCGTCTTTTGCCATGTCTTCTCCGTCCTTCCGTCTGGGATTTCTGTATAACCAGCTACCCAATTACGCTTACTTAAATGTCTGTGACAGATCGGCAGGCTGACTGCTGCTCCCTGCCTTGTCTTTCTTTGTATTTGAACTGGCAATCCGCTGCTGCAAATGCTCATAGAACAAATCCTCATCGATCGGCAGATCCACCCAGTTATCGGTCCAGGTCGACAGCAGCATCGCATTGGACAAAGTTAAGCCATGGATGCCTTCTTCTCCTGGAGCAATGAGGGGGGTTCCATTCAGGATCGCATCGATCCAGTTGCGAATCAGTCCAGGATGTCCGGTTTCTACACCACTAATCGGCACCTCGCATTTCCAGCATTCCGGCTGTCCAAATCCTCCGGTAAATCTTTGATTGAATTCAGGCTCGGGTTCACGAAGTCGCCAGAAGGTCAACTGACCATCTTCAATGACAATTTTACCGCGATCCCCATTAACCTCGAATCGGTTGGTGCCCGGTGCTTCACCCGTCGTGGTCACGAATACACCTGTTGCTCCATTTTCATACTCGACATATGCCGTTACATCATCTTCCACTTCAATGTTCCGGTATTTGCCGAATGAACAGAAGGCACGCATACGAACTGGCATCATACCGATGGTCCATTGCCACAGGTCCAGTTGGTGAGGGTCCTGATTGATCAGGACACCGCCCCCTTCACCAGCCCAGGTTGCACGCCAGCCGCCCGAATCATAATAGCTTTGGGACCGATACCAATTCGTAATAATCCAGTTGGTGCGCCGTATCTCACCCAGTTCCCCCGAGGCAATCAGATCCCTGAGCTTGATATATAAAGGATTGGTTCGTTGGTTGTACATCATGGAAAACACTTTGCCGCTGGCAGCAGCCGCTTCATTCATCTTGCGTACTTGTTTGGTGTATACTCCGGCAGGCTTCTCGATCATGACATGCAAGCCATCCCGAAAAGCCTGAATGGCCTTTTCGGGATGGTCATAATGCGGTGTTGCTATAATGACCGCATCAATCGTCCCCGATGACATCATCTGCTCCGCATCCTGCCAATAGGTGACTGAAGCCGGAAGGTTGCTGGATACCCAGCTCTCCATTTCTTGTCTCACATCACACACAGCCACCAGTTCTGCACCAGGAACTTCTCCTGCTACCAACGTTCTGGCATGGGCTGCACCCATATTCCCAATTCCAATGACGGCTACTCGAACCAAACTCATACCTGTACCTCCTCGTCCACACGACGTTCAATTTCGGCAAAAACATCTGCAAAATGCTGTAACATCGCTTTCGATTCCAAGACTCCGCTAAAATCCTCAATCCCGTAATATCCATCATATCCAACCGATTTGAGGTCACGGAATACTTGTAACCAGTTCACCACGCCTTCAGTCAGAGGGGTCCACTGGCAATGCCAGGCTGATGTTAGCGAAATTTCTGTATTTTGTTCATTCACACTGGAATTCGAATTCATGTTCGATGCATCCTTGAACCAGCCCGCATTCTTCACATGTACATGCGCCAGATAAGGTCCCAGCAATTCCAGTCCCATACGATGGTTCTCATACCCTTCATGCACCAT
>NZ_LITU01000081.1:519549-530734 GCF_001280595.1 Paenibacillus xylanivorans | reverse complement strand
TTGTACAAGCCGATAAGCCAGTGATGCAGTGGGTGCAATTGTTTGATGATGAGTTTCTACTACAGCCTTTACCTTATACTGTTGGGCCATTTCTTGAACTTCACTCAGATAATGCACCGCTTGTTTGTACAATTCAGGATAGCTGGTTTTGCGATCATAGCCAGGCACTCCAACACGCATCACGGATGCGCCCAAGGCTTGAGCCGCTTGAAACGCCTGCTCTGTAGCAAGCAGATCCCCACAGCTCAGATACGGCACCAATGCAATCGATTGTCTGTCATGCTTTTTTGCCGCTTCACGGAATGCAGATACCTGTTCTTCCCACTGGTCCGGATCTATCGAGCAACGATTATGTCTCCAATAGGAAGGTTCTTCGGACAAAGCATCTGCCGGTATTCCGCGATATCTCCATTCGATTCCTTCGATGCCAGCTGCGGCTGCAGCTGAAGCCAATTCATCTCCCGTCAAGTCCGGTGTCGCTACAGTGAATACAGACAATTTCATCAACATTCATCTCCTTATGTAAACGTATTCAATTTATTGTTGTAAACGCATTGTATCATTACTACGAATACCTCCATAGGGGTCAACGCGAAGAGATGAATGACAGATAAACAGCAGACCATATTCCCCATTCAGAGATAACTTGCAGGTTTCCTTTTAAACACACATATAACAAAAAGCACCCCGAATAACAGAAGATCCTTCTGATTCGAAATGCCGTGTTTCAACTTCTATTTTTTATCAAAAAAAACATGTTCCGCCTGCAATTTCCCCAACTCTGTCGTCATGATACCAAAAGAATACTGCGGCTGGCGCCGCCGATCCGTAGGTGAGCCTGGATTAAAGATCAATACATCATTGACCGTATGCATCACCGGAATGTGTGAGTGTCCAAAAATCACGGCATCCACTTGCTGCCCTGCAAAGGTGTGAATCGCATTCTGCTCGGTAGACTTTGCTCCCAGATGTCCATGTACCAGACCAAGACGCAAACCGTCCGCCTCAACAATGCGGGAGAACCCGAGTTTTTGCCCTATTTCAGGCGGGTCTGTATTGCCTGCAACACCTTCAACGGGTGCATAAGCGCTGAGCAGCTTGTATACATCCCAGTCCGACCAGTCACCCGCATGGAGAATCAGATCGGCATTTGCTAGCGCCTCAAGCAGGGGTTCGGGTAACGTACGTGCTTTTCGAGGTAAATGAGTGTCCGAGATGACAATAATGTTCATAGTACAGCACACCTTCCCTTTCCCTTACATTACGCTTTATTCAACATGTGTTGGAAGAACTTCCATCTGGGAACAGGAACGCTCCATATCTTCAAGGGTAATGGATGCGAAGAACTGTTCCACTTTAGCTTCGGCAACCTGGTACAGATTAGTCAGAAGACTATCGATACGAAGGCCAACATCACAATTTGGATTGCAGTTACCGTGAATCGGAAACAATGGGCCTTCATCCTTGGCAGCCTGATAGATCATGGCTAATGTGATTTCGCTTGACGGCTTGGCGAGATAGAATCCTCTTGTTCCCGGTGAGGAGTCTACCAGTCCTGCCTTTTTGAGCCCGCCCAGAATACGTCTGACCACGACAGGGTTGGTATTCACGCTACCTGCAATCAGTGCCGAAGTGATTCGTTCAGGCGCGCTGAAAGACAACAATAACAAACAATGCACACTGACCGAAAAATGAGTACTCATGATTAACCACCTTTTAGTTGAGCATTAAAATGCTGATTTTATATCAACCCGGATCATCCCGGATGTGCAGGCTTACTCGGAGAACAGGTCCTGTTCAGGGCGTGCCCGGATTTTTAGTTGCCGAACGCTGTATTCCAGTTGTTTCACAATATCATCCAGTTGTTTCACAATATCATCCAGTTGTTTGCGATCAATCTTCGTTGGATCCTCCACTGGCTTCGCCGATGACTTCAGATCCCGAATCGTTAACTGCTGCTCTTGCCACTTGTCCATCAGATCCGCTATATTGGCATAGAAACGTTCGTAATCTTTAATAACCAAATCAAGATAGGCATCTACCTCATCCGGATCATAACCACGAAGTTTATAGTTGAATTGTTTTTCATGAATCGATAAAGCGTCTAGCTGCACGCCCAATTGCTTGAACAATTGTCTTTGTTTGTCCAATCTTCGTTTCATATGCTCATCCATATTGACAACCCTCCATTATCAAACGCGCCGCGGTATGCATCAAGAAGATCTTCGATACCGCCGCATTTTCTCTCTCTATTTTTTATAACACATTATCCGTCAGATATAAAATCGAACGACCCTCTTTACATACGAAACTGATTGCTTCTTAGGAAATTCGGGTAAGGACTGACTACAACCCCATTGCGGGAAAGGAGCATGTCCTTATGAGTACATTAACCAAAGATCAACTTCAACAGCTGAAAAACGCTCTTTTGGAACAACGTGAAAACCTACAGCGCCATTTTGAATCCAGCATGGAGGACGGTGCTCCAGCCGAGTCCCTGAAAGATTCAACAGGTGAGCTGTCATCATACGATAATCACCCGGCAGATGCCGGTACGGAGACGTTTGAGCGAAGCCGTGACTTGGCGATAGATGATACGTTAACTGACGAGTTCGATCAGGTCAATGATGCTCTGGAACGAATGGAACAGGGAACGTATGGCTCATGTGTAACCTGTGGTGAGGAAATTCCCTTTGAACGACTCGAAGCGATCCCTTACACAGCCTACTGTATCGATGATACCCCAAACCGCGAGTTAAGCAACGAACGGCCGATTGAAGAAGAAGTTATGACGATGCCGCCAAGCGGTGCCGGAGAAGTAAGACAGCGCAATGCTGGCAAGTTCGATAACGCAGACGCCTGGGAAGCCGTCGAGGAATATGGCACATCGAACTCCCCCGCAACTGCAGCCAAACGTGACGTGAAAGACTATGATGAAAACATGTAGTTTATGAACGAATTTAATTCGTTTAAGCAAAATAATGTACATGTCATCCATCATGCCAAATTGCGCATGAAAAAGCCGCCAATGGCGGCTTTTTTCTTGGTCCAGCATATCATCTTTATACAGTTGAAACTTCAATATCGCGATGAAATATGCTCCGGTTACTCTTCCAACTGACCACCAGACGAGGATTCCTCCCGCTTTGTAGCAGGTCTTGACGTTTTTGCAACGGACTTGCCCTTATCGGATGAAGCCTTCTTTTTCAATTTCACATCTGTGCTCTTAGCGGGCTTATTCACCGTATCTCTGGATAGGGAACTGAATAAATGAAAGACCTCCTGGTCCGCATTATGCCTGTCTTTCGTTAAATAGGGTTCACACATCTTCGTAATATTGTTGTACAGCTGCTCTACTTCTTCACGGCTAGCATACAATGTCATATCCGAGATAAACATACGATCCCCGTTTTCCGCCTGATTCATAAATCGCTGACGGCTCTGCTCGAACATTTCATTTAACAATTTGAGGGTTTCGGAACGAAATACCTCCTTCAAAGGTGAATTCTCTTCATCCTCGTTACGGAGCTGGATTTCCCCCTTGAAGGGCTCATAATATTTGGCGATGATTCCATTAATTTCACGAGTCGATACGATGGTGAGCAGACCGATTTTCTCCAGTTTTTTCACATGATAATGTACCTTGGCTGGCACTTCGCCCATCTGGTCCGCGATCTCTTTGACCGTAGAGGGTCTGCCCTGTTTATTAAACATATTCATGATCTGTATCCGATACGGATCGGAGTAGACCTTGATTTCTTCAATTGTTGAAAGTACTTTGCGCTGCATACCTGTATCCTCATTTCCGGGGTACCTGTTGCCCATCATGTGTATATTATACCGTCCGGACAGGGTTTCGGTCAAAACAGGCTGGAGATAACACGTTTCATGAAGCCTTATTATAGAACAGTGCGGAAAGTCTTACTCAAAAGTACCAGAGCGGCCGACATGGCAAGCAAAACACCAAACACCATAAACAGAATCGGCAATGCCACCCAATCTGCAAGAGCTCCTGAAATCAAGCTCCCTAATGGAGCAACACTCACGACGAGCATACTTTGAAGGGCATACACCCTGCCAAGCATTTCGGAAGGCGTAACTTCCATGAGATAGGACGCAAGGGGTGTTGTAGCGAGTGGAATTCCCAGGCCCATCATCAGACAAAAGACAGCAGCAACAGGCAGCTGGTAGGACGTCATGTAAGCCGGCAGTGCAGTCATGGCATAACTGAGCCCCAACATGACAATGCCTACGATGACCAGCACACTTTTACGGTAATTCGATCCTCGGTGAGACAGCCACAAGCCGCTCAGTACCATGCCTGCCACAATCAGCCCACTGAGCAGACTTAATCCTCCCGCTCCGGCGTGCAACGTTTCAATGACATATGGCGTGCGAAGAACATTGAATGGCATCAGACAGAAGTTAACAAAGGCAAACAGAATCGAGACGATCAGCAATAACACATGTTTACGCATAAAATGAAAGGCTTCCGTCATTTCAGAGAATATACTTTTTCTTACTGGAGGAGAATCAGATGAATCGGATATCATATTTTCATTGTTAGATGATGTTGAAGCTTTCGGGTAACCCACACGGCTCATAAGGAGTGCACTTAAGGCAAACAAACCAGCATCGATCAGAATCGTCCATGTGATCCCTGCCATTGCAATTAATGTACCCGCCACTGCAAGTCCTGCGAGTTCCGCAACCCGGGTTGCGGAAGAGGCCATGGCATTACCGGACAGGAGCATCGACTTGGGGAGCAATCGCGGTACACTGGATACCTCGGCTGGTGACGCGAAACATTCCAAAAGGGAATTCAGGATGGTGATGACGAACAGATGCCAGACTTGCAGCTCACCTAGACCAAACAAAAGGGCTGTAATGCCAACGAATAATCCTCGACCAGTATTCGTCAGTACTATTACCTTTTTGGGCGACATACGATCCACCAGTGCACCGACAAACAACCCCAGAAAAATACTTGGCAAAAAATTGACAGCCAGCAATGTCCCCATCAGCAGCTTTGAACCTGTCAGAATGTACACCATCCAGCTATAGGCAATGGAATCAATCGAATCGCCGAATCTGGAGACGATCTTGCTCACCATAAACTGCACATAAGGTTTAATCCGAATTAATTCCCCGATCCCTTGTTTGCGTGCGACTGTACCTTCGCTCATGATTACTCCGCCTCTCAACGTGAAAATATTTTTAATGTTAATTTTATTTTAACGTATGATATGCGAAAATCAACCCTTTCGTGAAAATATTTTTAACGATGTGTTCATCCCCATAAAACACAAAAAAACAGACCCCAGGGTCTGTTCACTTTGTACTCAAATTTGCAACTATGATCCATATACTAGTCCTCAGTCTTCAATTGGAATCCAATACCCTCTTCTTCCGCCTCAAACATCAGCTGATATACCTTCTCTGCCTCATTCCCCAGTCGTTCCTTGCTAATCTGGTAGTTTGTCCAGGTTAATTCAAGCGGCAGCTCAATCATGCCTGTTAGGCAGTCCCACAAGGCGTCGAGATTCGTACCGTAAAAGTCTGGCAGTTCGAGCTTTTGCTTCAATAGCTCATGCAGCTCTGCCGTGCTGGAAAATTCCTCACCGTTCAGTATTACCCTCTTCATGTCTGTGTTGTCCTTCCTTATTTCAAGCGAGTAAAGGATGCATAGTGGTCTGTCGTTTTGTAGATTAAGCCATCATTGGAATACAAAATGCGATCAGAATTACGAAAGCCAGAAGTGTAGTTGATGTCTGCTTCACGCCAAGTACGGCCACTCGCTGCTGGAAGCAAGCCTTCCCGGTTGCTAAACACGTCTCCACCGATACTTTTGCCCGGAGCAACCGTAGCAAGATTACCTTGGGACGATACCCAGCCCAGTGCCGTTGCCTGCGCTTTGGTAATGTAGTTGCATGGCAGTTTCCCGTTGGCGCTGAGATAGTTAGCCACACCAGTAAACGTGTTGATGATGGTACACGTTACAGCTGAAGCTTTCTGTTGTCCAACCGGAGCGATCTGTGAACCCGTGAAGAAGACAATCGTTAACATAACCGCGAGCAGAGCTGTGGACATAAACTTTTTCATAAATCCAGCCTCCCAATGACTTAAAATGGATGAACGTTGCCACTATGTAAGTGATGTAAGATATGAAATCTGCCAGGATGTACGTTCTGCTAGATTATAGTGAACAATCCATCTATTTACTATTTATATCACATCATTTTGGCGGAAATATAAAATTTAAAGTTTATTTTTGTAAAAATATATAAATATGACATTATGATACAGCGAAAAGACTCACATCCCGGAGGATGGAGTCTACTATTTCGATCATGTTTATCATGTTCTATCAAAATATCATGTTAGTTCCTGCTTTAATCGACTAATTGTATCCGTTGACGGGTTCGTGCGGATTCCAGGCATGCATCAATGACACGCATATTCTGAATTGTATTTTGCGGACTGAACGGCAGCGCTTCTCCTTCAAGCACCGCGGCTGCAAATGTTTCCACCTGCAAAACATAGGAGTTGGATACTGATACACGTTCCTCACGGCTGACGGAATCGGTATGCACGATAATCTGTGGTGGAATATCACTGTTCTCCCAGCCGAACACCTTAGGCAGTTCAATCCGTCCATCGGTACCGAGAATCTCCATCTCGGCTCGCCCGGAGGCCCACATGCCGCAGTCAAACGTTAACGCTACCGAATTCGGAAATTCCACCAGTCCCGAAGCCATCATATCGACGCCATCATGCTCTTCTGAAAATAGAGCATGTACCGTTACGGCTTCTGGCTCCTGCCCCAGATACATGCGGGCTGCCGAGATTGGATATACGCCAAGATCAAATAATGAACCTCCGCCCATCTCCCGTTTGAACCTTACATTGTCTTTGTCATCAGCGGTATTACAGGTGAAATTGCCATGGAGGGCTCTGACAGTACCAATCTCCCCGCTGGCTATAATCTCTTGCACACGTCTATGCTTGGGATGATATCGATACATGATCGCTTCTGCAAAAAGAACACCGTGCTGTTGGCATGCCTCAATCATTTCCGCTGCTTCATCCGCGTTCAGCGCAGCCGGTTTCTCACATAAAACATGTTTTCCAGCCTGAGCAGCCTTGATGGTCCACTCCTTGTGCATATGGTTCGGTAGAGGAATATATACGGCTTCAATATCCGGGTCGGCAATGAGTTCTTCATAGCTGCCATACGCTCTGGCAATGTCGAGTTCATTCGCAAGAGCTTCCGCCTTTTCCTTGCTGCGGCTGGCGATCGCCAGCACCTCACCACGTTCGGATTGCTGGATCGCCGGAATGACTGCATTTTTCGCGATTGTGGATGTACCGAGTACACCCCACTGTAAGTGTCTGTCCATGCTTATCTTCCTTTCGCTCCGTAATTGTCCTCTTCTGCCTTGTGTAACATGCCGAGACAACGATCGAGATCGGTTTTGACCTGTTTTTTATATAATTCAGCTTTCTCCGCACCATCATCCGTGAAGTGATATAAAACGATTTCCTGAAAATCGACTTTGGGATCACTGCCCTTCAGCTTCTTCGTACGATAAAAGACACCCTGTTGAACCAATTCATGCAGCGCCCGGTAAATCTCGCTCTGGGGTGGTACATAACCGTAGGCTTTGAATTCCTGCTTCATGGCCTCCAGCATTTCATAGCCGTATCCCCTGTGCTGCTCAACCATCGTAATCAGATACAGCTTAATAAATGCCCGCTGCGCAATCATAAAAGCCACGTTCATTCCCCTCCTGTCAGCTCTATATATCTAGTATTATAAAACTTATGTTCCCCTTCTGCCATCTTTATCCGTCTTTCTCCCTTTAATCGATCGGCGTTGGAAGGCAAGAAGGAGAAATGAATGGATAGGCAGGAACGTAAGGTAGAGCGAGAATTTGGGCTTTCTATTATGAATTTTTCATGTAATGAAATTTTAAAATTTATTTCAAAAGTGATCGTCATGGTATTGGCGTCACTTTTTTTCAGGTTGTTGCTTCCATTTTATCGGCCCTCAACTCTCTTTTTTACAAATGGACGAGCACCTAGAACTTTTAGAGCACTTCGAGCACTTGAGAATTGCGGGCACTTAGAGAACTTAGAGACTTAAAGAACTTAGAGACATAAAGAACTCCGCTAGGCGCGCAAGATCATACGTTGTAAGCATCGATTTTTGGGTATGCCTTGCAGTAAGTTTCTGTGAGTTTCTGTGAGTTGTTCTGAATTTTTCATATAATGATGTACTCACCTGTTAATCAGGTCTGGACTTCGGTACGGTTCCCACAATCCACTTGCCCCAGCTTACGCGGGAAATAAGCCATGTGAGTACACAGGATAACGTAAGTGCCAGCAACCAGGTGATGATCATGCGCACTACGGGATTTAAACCCAGTGCCACATAAAACTGTTCATCCGGAATATAGCTGTAGCGCAGCATAAGCATATGCATCAGGTAACCCCCGTACGAAACCCCGCCAATCCACGCCAGCAATCGTGTTACCCTAATATTGCGGAGCTTGCCAGCCAGCTGGTACATCACCATGATGGAAGCAATGAGGAATAAGATCATATCCGGCCGGATGAGACTGACGGTATAGAACGTGATCCGTATGCCCTCCGGCTTCTGGAACTCCTGCATTAACATATATATAAACCGAAGACCAAGTACAATAAACACGGCCCAATATACCCAGCGTAAACGCTGAATCCACTCGTTCCAGCGTTGGACCGATAGCCCTGCTGCCGCACCAAGCACAAAATAAAAAAAGAAATACAGGAAATTACGATCGGCATAGGTTGTAAAGGCATCGGTCAGCACCGGCACATTCAGCCATTCCATAAACTTGGCGATATTTCTCAACTGATCCGCAAGCACAAGGTACACCACACCGGAGATCAGAAGAGATATTGTACGCCCCTTCGCCTCATATCTGTTATAGACATATCGGATTGCTCGCAAAAAAAGGGGAAACAACAGATAAAACTGAATCAGCATGATAATGTACCAAAAATGCGAGGTTGTTTTACCCGTAATTAGTTTTAAACCAAGGTCGGGGATATCCTGCCAACCAAATCCGTTCCATCCGCGAGGCGCGAGTGTGAAGTAGATTAGTGACCAGATGATATATGGAACGATTACATCGGTTAATCGCTTTTGCATAAAACGTCCATAGTTCAACTTGTCTCCTGTATTATAGAAAAGCACCATGCCTGTGATAAAAATAAACAGGGGTACAGCAAATTTGGACAGCATCAGCAGCATCGCGAGCAAAACGCCGTCTTCCAGTCCCGCTTCAGGGACTAGGGAGTAATGAGCTATGGAGTGCTGAAGGACGACTGCTGCAAAAGCAATTCCCCTCAGACTCTCAATTTCTGCAATTCGTTCTTTACGAGGCATAAACAGACAGCCCCCTTTCTTGGTTTTGCTATGAAAAAAACGTACAATAAAGCCATATATTATGAACGGGGTGATTCACATCTCAGATACAGACCAAGACATAACCACCATTGACTCCAAATATGTACAACAGCATATGGCTAACGAACGAACCTTTCTGGCTTGGGTTCGTACCGGTATTGCCATGGTCGGAGTCGGCTTTCTTGCAGCCGGATTTGGCTTCAATTCAACAGCATATGATCGGATGGCCCATATTGCGGCAATTATCATCGGTGTTACTTCCCTGGTCAGCGGTATTTTGATTATCCTATGCTCTGCTTCCGCTTACCACCGAAAACGCAATCAGATTAATTTGCAGACGTTCCAGGCATCCACGAAATTGATTCGGTTCCTGACACTAATGTTGCTGGTGATTGGACTGGCCCTGGCCGTATTACTGTATGTATTGTTATTCCCTGCCTGGCAGGTTTAACACCTGCTCATCCGTTAATTCAGGCATGATATATAGGGGCAAAAGCCGGCTTCCTCTAAGGAAACCGGCTGCTGACCATCTGGTGGTTCACATATATCATTCCAGTTGAAGAATCCTTCTTTGGGGATACGAATTATAGAAAAGTATTGTTGCCAAATCGAGCCGCCTTATTCTGGGCTTCCAGTCTGCGCTCTTCCATATCGAGATCCGGACGCTCAGCAGGCACATCTTCTCGATGGACATCAATACTGTTCCGGTTCACATAACTGTTATTGCTAAACACGTCATAAACATCTGTGTCCCGATCCGTAGAGTCCACGAGCAACAGAATTTTGCCACTTTGCACGTATTCCTCATACTGTCTGGCATCCTCCTCCGGAATGCCGAGACCGACGAGTCCACCTACAAGTCCGCCTGCTCCTGCGCCTACAGCGGCACCCGTAAATGCTGCGGCAATGGGGCCTGCGGCCAGAATAGGACCTATGCCCGGAATCGCCAATGCCCCAATGCCTGCGAGCAATCCGGCTACTCCGCCGAGCACCCCTCCTGTTGCCGCACCTGCAGCTACACCTTCGGGTGCTTTTGTACCCGTCTCTTCGCGAATGGCCTTCAGTTCATCCCGATCCTGTGTGACTACCGAAATTTCGTCTGAAGTGAATCCTTGGGCTTTCAGTCCCTCGATTGCTGATGATGCCTCACGTTCTGTATTAAACACACCTACGATTTTCTTCTGCATAGTGAATCCCTCCTCATCGAATTGAGTGGTTCGCTATGTTATTACCCGCCTTGCTTTCTTTCAAACGTTTCCAACGCAATATCATATTTTGGAACACCTAGGTGGCTGACGACCATTAATATGCAGCGGGGCACCGCGCCGACTTTTTCTAAAGAACATAGGATGACTTATTTGGACCATGTGCTCTAATTTTCAATTTTAAGGAGTACCAGACACGTTATTCCCCTAAAACGCCCTTAAAAAATGTCACAAACGGCCCCAAATTCCAATATAACGTGACTCAGGTTCGCTACTCTTTAGAAGGTGCTTCAAGCCCCTGTATAACACGTCTCATGTTCGTTAGCGCCCCACCACCTATCCGCCGATCGCACCTCCCCCGTTCAAGACGCGTTCACACCCAGCTTCCAGACGAGGTTTGAAGACCCTTTCTTGCTAAACTCGCGGTTTGGTCCGGTTAGTCGCTATTGCTTCGAGCGGATCATCCGGCCAATAATGCTTTGGATAACGGCCTTTCAAGTCTTTCTTCACCTCAAAATAAGTCTCC
>NZ_LITU01000081.1:459426-519468 GCF_001280595.1 Paenibacillus xylanivorans | reverse complement strand
TGGGGACAGCAATTGTATGGTCAGTGGTACTCGACCACCGCCAATACGCGGGGTCTCCTGCTGTCCAAACATCTCCTGCAGTCTCACCGCGAACGTAGGATCTTCAGGACGACTGTAATCCACAGGAATGCGCGAACCACTGGGCACCTGAATATGTGTAGGAGCTTCACGATCCAATTGCTGTCGCTGTTCCCAGCTCAGTCCGCCGAGCAATACATCCTGCATCGACAATCTCTTGAGATCTGCAGCAGATCGCATGCCTGTCAGAAAAGGGCTAAGATGCTCGGCCAATTCTTCCGTCAGATCATCTTCAATGAGATCAGGCCACTCCGGCAAATGATGATGCAAAAACCGCATCCTGTCCGCCAACTGCCGCGATGATTTTGTCCAAGGCAGACAATCCAACCCTTCGATGCGTATTCCTGAGAGCAGTGCTTCCAGCACCTGATCTTCGGATGGGTGTGCAATGCTGCCCTCTTTCAACGTAATGGCTCCAATTCGCAGCCTTTTATGCGCACGCACACTGCGAGTGTTTCGATCCCAGGCTACCTCCACTTCTTCATGCAGCAGATGTGGACCAAAGTCCAGCAATCTCTTCTCCTGCACTGGCGCAGCGAGCAGGATGCGCGCATCCGCGCCCTGGTCGTCGGCCTCGGCTGCGACCAGATAAGCTGAACGGCTCAGCGATTCTGTCGCTGCGAGCCGCACTCCGCGGCCGCTGCTCAGCAGATAGCGGCCGTCCTCCCGGCGTTGCCCGATTCGGTCCGGATAAGCGAAGGACAGCAGCCATCCGCAGCTGTCCTCATCCGTCCGTACCGGATCGGCCGCCGGGCCGAGCGCCGAGCGCAGCTGGCGGCTCTCCTGGAGCATGCGCCGCACGGCAGCGACGTCTGCGACAGACGCTGCCGCTTGCGGCATGCCGCTGCTGTCCGCAGTCAGCAGCGCTTCCACGCGCGAGCGCAGGTCGGTGCCCGCGCCTGCACTGCCACTGCTGCGGAGGCCGGCAGGCTCCTGCAGCAGTGCCGCCAGCATGCTGGCGTAGCTGGCCAGCCCAAGCTCCGCCGCGCGGAGCAGCATGCTGGCCAGTCGCGGATGCACGCCTAGCGTGTTCATCCGCCGCCCTAAGGGCGTGATGCGGCCTGCATCGTCCAGGCCGCCCAGCTGGCGCAGCAGCGCCTGTGCCTGGCCGTAGGCGGCATCAGGCGGGGTGTCCAGCCACTGCAGCTCTGCAGGGGACTGTACACCCCAGGCCGCAAGCTCCAGCGCCAGCGGCGCAAGGTCCGCGGAGACAATCTCGGGCTTTGCTGCCTCAGGCAGCGCACCATGGGCCTCTTCGCTCCATAGCCGGTAACACACGCCCGGTGCAACCCCTCCCGCGCGCCCCCGCCGCTGATCGGCTGACGCCTTGGACACCGGCAGGGTAACCAGCCGACTCATGCCTGTCCGCGGCGAGAACATCGATGCACGGCTCAGCCCCGCATCCACCACGACTTTGACCCCAGCTAAGGTTAGACTGGATTCAGCAATGGAAGTGGACAGCACAACCTTACGTTCACCTTCATTTGCGGGTCGCACAGCTTCATCCTGCCGTTCTACAGGCATGCTGCCATATAGAGAATGTACCTGAACATAAGCAGGAAGCATGAGGTTTGACAGTTCTCGCTCTGTGCGATGGATTTCTTTTGCACCCGGTAGGAAAACCAGCACATCCCCTTCCTGTTCTGCCAGTGCTTTAACGACGGCCTGAGCTGTAAAAGTCTCGATCTGCTCGTATGCCGGTTTGGATACATATCGAGTTTCCACCGGAAACGTTCGTCCAGGACAGTCAATCCATCTGGTTCCCTCGCCAAGCAAAGCACAGACAGGAGCAGGGTCCAGCGTGGCCGACATCACCAGCAGTTTCAGATCCGGACGCAGCATGGCCCGGGATTCAAGTGCAAGCGCCAAACCAAGGTCACCATGCAGATGCCGCTCATGAAACTCATCAAAGATAATCATCGCCGTATCTTCCAGTCCCTGGTCCTGTTGAAGCATTCGGGTCAATACACCTTCTGTCACTACTTCAATACGAGTGGATTGGCTTACCCGAGTATCCATCCGCACCCGATACCCTACCGTCTGTCCTGCCTTTTCACCAAGTGAAGCCGCCATTCGTGCAGCTGCCGAGCGAGCGGCGAGTCTGCGGGGCTCCAGCATAATAATTTTCCGTCCTTCAACCCATGGCTCCTCCAACAAAGCCAGCGGAACAACAGTCGTTTTGCCCGCACCCGGCTCCGCAATTAATACACCTGTATCCTTATCCTGAAATAACTGCCTCAGCTCAGGAATAATCTGCTGTATCGGTAAATCCGTCTTCATCTCATCTCTCCTAATTGATGTACCACGCGTCTATTCGAATGTTAGTATTATATCAAAAAAAGCCGTTCCAAAGGAACGACTTCACAGTTATATTCATTAACTTAACAACGACTCTGCACCGTCAATGACAATTTCCGCACCTGTAATGTGTCTGGACTCGGCAGAAGCCAGGAAAGCTACCAGATCAGCAACATGCTCAGGCTGACCCGGCCCATCCGCAAGCGGCTGTTGGCCTTCCGGGAACTCCATCGGAATGACGATTTGCTGCAACTCATCCGTTTTGACCGTACTTTGGTCAATATTCGTTGCAATCGCTCCAGGACAAATGACATTGACACGAATTTTGAACTTCGCCAGTTCCAGTGCAGCCATCTTCGCAAAAGCAACCTGTCCTGCCTTGGACGTACTGTACGCCGACATGCCAAAGCTGGAGAAGCGCTGATTACCATTTATGGAGCTTGTGATAATGATACTTCCGCCCCCGCGTTTCTTCATATGAGGTAGTGCATACTTGATGGTAAAAAAAGTCCCGTTCAGATTCGTCGTAATAATCTGCTGCCAATCCTCAACCTGAATTTCCTCAATCGGAGCCGATACGCCATTAATGCCAGCATTGGCAAAAACAATATCCAGACCGCCGAACAATTCGATGGTCTCCAGAACTGCCTTTTCCACCCGGGCAGGATCGGAGATATCTACATCAAATGCTCTTGCCGCACCTTCACGAATCTTATTGATTTCTGCCTCTGTCTCCGAGATCCGATCATTAACCAGATCGAGCAGCGCAACATACGCTCCCTCGCTCGCCAGTTTGAGCGCTGCAGCTTTGCCAATCCCCGAACCAGCACCCGTAATAATGGCGACCTTGCCTTCGAACCGAGACTTGCCGTTATGTTGTGTCATTATCCATTCCACTCCTTCTCGCTCAGTAATTATGTAAGAATGTACGTTATGCAATTTCTGTAAGTAGATTCTTCACAAGATTACCCAAAAAGAGTGTCTTTTAAATCAACAAGGACAAGTTTTTTCGCAGGTGATGCTCACCATTTTCAGCAGCTTGATCAGAGTTACCCTCTAATACTACACCCGACCTCACCATTCAAGCTCAATGAAAGCGGCATCATCTTCAAGCCCACCCGTATGTCTGGCATCCAGCAGCACCTGGATGTCTTCATCGGGAATATAAGCCTGAATGGCATCCAGATCATTCAGACCATCCGTGTACAGTTGAAGACGAATCGCTTCATTAGCAGACAGTTTCGCCTCATAGAAATGCGGTTTACCACCAACCGGCCCTTCCAATGTAGACCAACGCTCATTCGTACGGCAGTTCACCTGAAACTCTGCCGATTGTTCCTGACCGTTACGCCAGAGACGGATGCGGGAGTCCCCTTGCCAGGCTATCCACACCTTGCTTTTTCGATTGCCTGCAGAGAGCTCGATGCGTCCACACACATACATGGCCTGACTTCCCCTGCTTCGCTTCTCCATCAGCACTTCCCGCAGCAGTAACGGCGAGTTTTCCAAAGGCTGCAACTTCTCCAGCTGTTCGGATGCCGGACTTGTCAAGTCTTGAAGCAGACGCTCCATAGCTCCCAAAGAAGGATGCTGAGTCATTTCCAGCCATTCCAGCAAGGCGTTCCCCAGAAAGCGTGCAGCAAAATCACCAAGATAACTCATGCCTACCCCATCACATAATACGAAAGTACACACACTACCATTCATGCGAACAGCAGCAAAATCCTGGCCGGTGTCTCCCTGATTAACGGTCTCCGCCGCTCTTCCATAACCATACCTGCACTTGAATGCACCTTGATAACGGGTCAGCGGCTGTTCCCCCGTCTGGACACTCACATAGCGAAAGTTGCCCTGATAGTGGTCGGCATGGCCCCCCTTATCTCCAGCAGACAACGTTGCCAAACGCATCGCTCTCATGATTCCCCTCCTATCTCACAGGCGTAGCAGCGGACATCTGAAACCCGATGGATACCAGTTCTGCACAAGTACCAGGAAGCATCATCAGTGCGCCGGGTGCAAGCAAATAGTCAGCCTCAACCAGCATTTCACGATAACTTTCCGGCAGAACCGAGGACATATTACGCAGCTTCTCCCCATGTTCATCCTGAAGGACCGTCTCCTGGGATATGCCCTTCCATCTTCTCGGCTCCGCAATAGGGCCTTCCAGCAGATGATCGGATATAAAAATATTCTCAACGAGTACATTGCCATCAGGCACACTCATGCCCATGATTCTTTTGGCAATCGGCTCCGGATCTTCGCCTGTGGCTACCCCATCGGTCATATGACATACTAACGGCGCAGGACAATCCTGCATATTCGGAATTTCAGCCTGGAGAATTTTCTCGGCTTGCAGGAAAGCCTTCGCTGAATCCGAGAATCTTTTCGGCGTCAAGTCGGGCAAAGAGCCCACAGCAGCGATTTCGTCGATGCCCTTAATCCCGTTCATCAGATCGTACACATCGTCGCTGTATGCCAGAATGGCGATCCTGTAGCGGGGTGTCAATCGGTTCCCCTTGGTCGAACGAAACACCATTTGGCGAATAGCCAGAGATAAGGCATCATAGACGACATCAATCCGCCGACGATTGTCCAGAACCATGTTCATGGAGGCGCTAATATCAATTAAATAGATAATCAGTGCGGGTGTGCGCTGGGATGCTTGAATCGTGTAGTTCATCTGGGATGTGTCACCTCCGTCGTTCACGTTATTTTACAAGTTTGGCAATGTATAATCGGTATTGCTCAAGAACTTATTGATCGCATTCATTCGTGCTGCCACTTTACCGACACCTTTGAAATAGGTCGCATCGGTGTTGTACAGATTTTTGAAATCACGCGCGTAGGATTCGGCATTCTCAATTTTTCTGCCTTTTTGCGCATTATACGTTTTATTGTAATGGGCAATCAGTGTGACGACATTCTGGGCACGTTTTTTCTTGAGCGCAGCTTTCTGGGCCGCCTCCTGTTTGCGCTGAGCCTCGGCTGCTGCCTTACGCTCCGCTTCCTGCTTCGCAATTTTGGCGTCATTTTCTTTTTTCCACACCAGATAGGCTTCATATTTAGCCTGTTTGTCGTACTTTTCCTGTTCCGCCTTCTTGGCTGCATCAAGCTTCTGTTGTTTCTGGTTGGCAAGATAAGCCTCATATTTCGCTTGCTTATCATACTTGGCCTGAAGCGCTTTACGCTCTTCTTCTTTCTTCTTGGCCTCTGCCTGCTTTTTCTCCGCTTCAGCCAGCTTTTTCTTTTCCTCGGCATCAAACTTCGCCGCATCTGCCGCTTTTTGCTTCTCTTCTTCTTCCTGTTGCTTCAGAGCAGTCGCCTTCGCAGCTTCAGCTTCTTCCGCAGCCTTCATTTCTGCCTGTTTGGCAGCTGCCTCCTGCTCCTTCTGTTTAACCTCGGCCTGATCGGCCAGTATTTTAACCGTCGGCACAGTTCCAGCTAGCAGAACAATCAACACAGCCGAAGAAATCATAAACTTTTTAGAGCGGTAAAAAGGAACCTTGGCTGGCTGAGCGGCCTCATCCTTCTTGGGATTCAGCTTGGCGTTCAGCTCTTGAATCGCAGCCTCAACTTCCATCTGCATCGCACTGTTGTCCGGAATGAAATGATACAGTGAACGATATACCTCCAACGCCGCAGCCGGTTTGCCTTCATCCTCCAATGCTCTCGCTTGAATGAAGAGACGATTTACGACCGCTTCCTGACCTGGCGAAGGTTCCGCAGCGGTCACGTTCGTATCCGAATATCCCAGCTTATCCAATGTACCGCTTGCTGCTTCTGTCCCTTTGATCTGATTCGTCTCCACCGCATCCGTCTGGTCTGAAGCCTTGTCTATAGAATCTTCAACAGATGCTGCGCTTGCTAGACTGATGTCCACAGCAGCCAGCGCCACAAACCATTCGCCAAACGTAGGGCAACTGCTGAGATCATGACTCTCCCAGGCACGAATAAACAGATCGGATACCTTGGAGCCCCATCGTTTCTGAAGCGACTCTCGCATCGCATAATAACGTTCGCTTACCGTCTGCATTTCGTGCTGGTCAAAATAACTTTCTCCCCATGCTTTCTCCACAATCGCTGCATCAGACCAACTCAACATTTCAGCAATGATAACTGCTCCGGCAAAACGATCGGCATACGCACTCCACAAACCGCTGTGCACTGTCCGATGGGCCGCATAACCCGGTGAACCGGCAAGCAATGCATCCGGACGATCCATTCTGGAACCGTACATCTGCTCTACATCTACCAGTTCAACTGCTGAAACCCCTCTCAGGTTCTCCACTTCGGAAAAAAACGGAATCATCACATTGGGTGCAGACAAATCACAATGAGCCAGTCCACGCTGTTCCATGGCCGAACCGGTCCCGGCCAGGGCTCTCGCCAACTTCAGACTTTCCTCTGCTGTCAGCTGCTTCTGATCGCTGATTACATCGAACCAGGTCAGACCATGCACCCATGGCATCAATACCGCATACAACAGATCGGGATGTTCTCCAATGAGCGCTCCGTTTCTTTCCGGAGTGAGCACATCACGCTTGCATACCTGCAAACCTGGCAGTTCACTATAAGACTCCATATGCTCAGACTGATACACCATAGCCGGGATACGAAATTTCGGAAAAAATACTTTTAGTGCTTTGGCCCCACTTATGGAACCGTTACGGGGCAACAATTGATAGACGATCCCCTGCCTTCCGGCTTGGGCGTAAGCCAGACCGGGTGCAGCTGGATGCTGCCCAATGGTATAGGCAATGTCATTAATCACCACTTCATCCCCGGGATTTGGTTGAAAAGACATGCTCATCCCTCTCTCTGTCATTCTGTCATAGTGCAACAAAAACCGGGTGTTGTGAAAACGCCCGGTTTTTGCTGTAATTGTAAATCTTCAGCTTGCTTCCTGCTTATGATTCTGGGCGAATTCGGATATGGAACCTGCCCGAACTATGTATCGCAGATTAGCGAGCTTGGTCAGCCGTACGGAATTTGTTGGCAATAGCCGTCAGTTCCGCACTGATGCTATTCAGCGTTTGAACGAAAGATTGCATTTGTTTGCTAGCTTCCTGGAATTCCTGGAAGAAGCGTTGTTTCGTCATACCTTCCCATTGTCCTTCCATACTTGTGATGGATTGAGTCAATGTAGAAACGATTTGCTGACTTTGCTCACCGCTTTGTTTAAATTGGTTGGAAACCTGATCAAGCTGTTCTGGGGTAACTAAAATACGTCCTGCCATTTGTAAATTCCTCCTTGGTTTGTGCAATTAAATTCACTTGTTCAAATTGTACTATACAAGGATCGATCGGACAAAAGCCGAAGGACCTAATCCTATTTACCCCATTTTTGGCATTCTAAACTTCACTTAACATCCTGTTTATAAAAAAAATCACTTTCTGCTGTGTGCTTATTCAGCCTTATCCCCCGTGAGCTCAGGAAACCACAGGTTCGGTTCCTCTTCTCCCACGAAAGGAGGGATCTGTGAATCTCCACGCCACAGGTTCAGGCTGCATCGCCTGGATTAGAGTCGCCGGTGAGCCGTCAGGCGGTGCGGCATCCTGTACACGGTATACTGCTGCTACCGCGGAAAATGGATCGGATACAACAGCAGCAGTTGCCGAATGCGCAGGCATAATCTCTCCTGCACGCTCCGTCTGAAGAACATTCAACATATTGACCGCATTGCCATAGGCTGTGTTCACATGACTCAACACTGTACGATACTCCATGTCCACCTGCTGGAATAACACCGCCTTGCGTCCCAGCTGTACGCTCAAGTCCATAAAACGACGTACTGCTGCTTCACAGAGTCGCTTGCTGTGATTCCATTCATTCATTACCGCGGCGCGGGCTTCAAAATCCCACTCCAGCGAATGAATGGCCTGATCCAATACTGTCATCTTTTGCTGTATTTGCTCCGCCGCATACTGAATCTGCCTGCTCAGTGCCCGAAGCACATCCGGTTCCACACGAATGCGCATTTACCATCACCTTTCCTCTTCCCCTGCAGGCTGTTTAAGCCAGTCCAGCAGCATCTCGTGAAACTGTTCTCTCGTCGTCAGTGCTGCAACAAGCCAATCATCTGAAGCCGCAGTACTCATGCGGAAGAGCCAGTTGGATACCGTGCTTGCAGCGAAAGCCGCAGACTGTGATTTCCATCCTTCTCCGTTCCATACGAGCAACCGCAGTTCCCCCTCTGATTCCTTGTTTACCAGACAGCGTGCAAGCGCCAGTGCCCCCTCGGGATCGCTCGTTTCCTGTACCAACTCATCAGCCACTGCCTGTAATTCTTTGTTCTTCAGATCATTCATCACATCATAGAATTTTTTCTTGGAGCACATTAGGGCCGGCTTTTCCGCCGGAGAATGACCACTCCAATTCATCCTTTGAATCAGAAAATCAATTGCTTCACGAACGTTTCCCAAATCACTCAGCCGGAACGAATCCGGTTCGTCTGCAACACGGGATACTTCAACGACACGTTCATCCGTGCAGTGCACATAACTTTCATACGACTTGCCGCTGTGCGTGTAGCGAATCCAGCAAGCCCTGTCGGACAGTCCCGCAATGGCTACCCTGGAGAAAACGGTCGGTGTCATGATCAGCTCATTGCTGTCCTGATCCTGAATCAGATATCCTTTGTCGAGCAGGGATGTTTTTACGCGTTCCCACTCCAAAGCAATGTCTTCCGCCATATATCCGCGGAACGGATCTTCCACGCCAAGCAATCGGTCTGAACCGAGAATACCGGCCAGGAAAAAAAGCTCTTTTATTTGCAAAGTGACTACCTTTTGCTTGGAATCATGAACCGTCAACATTATGAGCCACCTCCCCTCAAACTACAACATGCCATCGGTCACGAATTTCAGAAATCCAATCGGTCATTTTCCAGGTGCCATCACATGGAATTGCACCTTTAACCCTGGAATATTTACGTTTTACATAATAACCTTGACCCGGAGGCAGTACCTTCAGCCCAGTTGAACTCCCCCCGGACTCCGAATAAGGTATACGGAAGAACGAGAGATCGTTAGGGTCTAAAGTCCCGAACAGCAATCCGCTCTGGGAAGCCTTCACATCATTCACCCAGTCAGAACCAAAGGTTGGGAAGTCTGCCGGAACACCTGACAGAATTACATGTATGCCTCGATCCCTGCCTTGACGAACGATCGCCCCCAATTGATCCTTCACATTAAAATCATTTAATTGCTTGGATAACGTATCCGCATCATCGATAACGAGAACGATCTCCGGACCACCGGTTAGCTCGCCTCTTTTTAGAACTTCATCGTACAACTGTTGGATCACAGGTGCAAGCTGTTCTTCACGTGATACATGTCCACGGACATGGGGCAAACTGCTGATTTCCCCCAGTCCTCCAGAACCATACCGCATATCTACCGTGTATATTTGCACGTCTTCAGGAGACGCATGATACGCAAGTGATAACATCCAGGTTAGCAAAAATGTCGTTTTGCCGCCTTCCATCGGACTCGTAACCATGAAATGCGGCCCTTCGCGTAGATTCAGCTGGAAGGGTTCCAGATCATCGGTCAACAAACCTACGGGCACCGTTAAGGTAGAGACATCTCCGACTTGCCCGAAGGTTCCTGTGCGAAGAAGCACATCTTTAAGTTTAACCTCTTCTGGGAGCGGTGCAATCTGCGGCGCTTCTTCTCCGTTCCAGCTTTCTCTGATCTCTGCAATCGTACGGCGCAGAGCGGACGAACGCTTACCTTCATCTGCCCCGGATGACGGCAAAGCCGCCTGAAACATCAATGGAGGAACCTGTCCTTTGACCAGTCCTCTACCAGGCGGAAGCTGGCTAGGTGCCTTGGACGGTCGTCCCACTGCGTAATAATAGTCGCTTGGATCAGATAATTCAAACGAAACCGCATTGGGAATATTGCTTCTGAATTTCTCGAATACATCCGTGACGCGGTTGGCCGTAAGGATGAATGTGATTCCGAGGCTACCGCCTTCACGAAGGATCGTTTCCAGAAGTTCATTCTCCTCGGGATACGCATTGCGGAAAGAAAGATAACCATCAATAACAACTACAATTTGCGGCACAGCTGCATGGGCTGTGCGACGGTAGGCTGAGATCGTTTTAACCCCCGCTTCCGAGATCATGTCTTTGCGTTGTGCAGACAATTTCAGGATGTATCGGAATAAGCGCTTGATCCGATCTTCCTCTTCAGACATCATTACCGCGCCGATCTGAGGCAAGCTTGCGAAATCCTTCATCATCCTGCCCATATCGATTATATAGCCATGCCAAGGTTCAGTTCGATGAGAACGGGCCAGCGACATCAGCAAAGTTTGCACAAACGTCGTTTTCCCCAGACCAGGCATACCGTATACAACCAAATGTCCCTGATCCACCGGAAGCGCTAGCGGCTGCTGTCGTTGATTAGGCAGATCATCCAGCAGGCCAACCACAGGTTTCAGGCCACTGGCACCGCCGTCAAGCAATGCCTCACGATTCTCTTTTTCCTGCCAGTCGTTAAGGCTTTCCCATTCCAGTGTCTCAGGCAAGGGTGGCAACCAAGGCCCCGGTAATCGGGTAATCCCTGCCTCTGCTGCCGCTTCTGCCACATAATCAATAAATACCTGAAGTTGCTTGGGCACATCTTCCCCTTTGAGCACAGCCCTGCGCTCTCCAGTCAACAGTGGCTCCCGTTTCCCATTCAAACGGACTTCCATAACAGGCAATACAGTCGTTGTATCTTCCTGTTGATTATACGGCGCACCACTCCAGGCAAATTGCATTTCCTCAAACACTTCATCACTGCCTACCTGGAAATATCCACGACCCGGCTTGGTGATCCAGGCCGCATTAGGAATTTTGATCATATCCCGGCTGTCCCCTTCACTTTGAACGCGAAGACAGATACGGAAACGGGAATTACTCCAGATTTTATCATCGACCACACCAGCTGGCTTTTGGGTTGCCAGTATCAGATGTACGCCCAGTGTCCGGCCGATGGCCGCTATACTGATTAATTCATCCATGAACTCCGGCTGATCACGCTTCAATTGCGCGAACTCGTCAATGATGATAACTAAATGCGGCAACGGCTGTTCATGTCTGGAACGCAGAATTTTGTAATACTCATCAATGTGCTGAAGATTTCCTGCATCATTTAATATTTTTTGCCTTCTTACCAACTCGGCCCGAAGTGAAATATTCGCTCGTTCAATCAAATTTCCATCCAGATTGGTGATTGTGCCGACGACGTGAGGCAGGCCCACAAATGTATTCGACATCCCGCCGCCCTTATAGTCAATTAACATAAAGGCCAGATCATGCGGATGGAACTCGGCAGCCAAAGAGGCCACAATTGACTGGATGACTTCACTTTTCCCTGAACCAGTAGTCCCTGCGATCAGACCATGCGGTCCATGACCTTGACGTTCAATTTTATCATGTAAGTTAATTGCAATTTTCTTGCCGCCAGCTCGCACGCCCATAGGTACGGGAAGGGTGTCCGGGTATCGTGTCTGACCCCAACGTGTAACCACGTCCAGATCTTCCACTCGTGATGTACTTAACATATCGAACAGTGGAAGCACCTGTGGTATATCCGAAGCCGAGGAACGTTTCAGACGGATTGGTGACATATAACGAGAGAGTGCCTCTGCGGACTCTCTGGAGATCATATCCGGCGTGTACGTTTGCCTGATCACGTCGGCATCCTCAGTTTTTTTGATATAAAGCCCCTTGCCTTTGGAAGCCTCCATAATTAACTGACAATGCATGGGTAGCGATTCCTTACGGTTTGCCAATATGATGGTACATACATCGATCTCCTGAGCTGATTCCAGCAGCAGGGGAAGCAACGGCTCTTCTTCTATTAATTGCGTATCCGAGAGAACCACCACATAACATGGAGTTTGCACGGTTTTCTTGTAGCGATCTTCCTTATTATTGCGCCGTCGGTTCAACACGGAAAACAAGCTGTCCGCCAATTGATGCGCACCGCTGTGCCTGTCGGCCATATAGCGTTGTCCCTGATCTTCATCCCAAATGTGGGGCAACCAGCGCAGCCAATCCCATTCCTTTGATTCCTTTTCTTCATAAAAGGCAGCAATCTTTAATTCATCCGGTGAATGACGGACGGTCAGTTGTGAAATAATTACGCGCAATGAAGCAAGTACTTCCTCACGATTGCCGACCAACCCCATCACTTTCGACTGAAATAAAGGCAGTGTAATCGATGCTTCGGGCACCGTCTCGAACTCAGCTGCCAATTCATGAGCCGCTTCAATTAACTCATCCTTTTCATAACCGTCCACACGAGGAACCTGAAGTTTGATTCGAAACGGAATTTCGCCTGTGCCGATTCGCACCTGCAAGAAGTCATCATCTTCCGGGGAACGTTCCCATAACGAACTGTTGCGATTCTTCACCAACTGAAGACATACATTGGGATCCCCATGAATTTCATACAGACTCTTCACTTGCTCCGCTTGAGCTTCCTTCAGCTCTTCACGATGTTTCTCCAGTTGTGCACGATACATGGTAGTACGCTCTTCCAACTTTTTGCGATAGGACTTCTTGTTGCTCAGATATACAAAAAACGGAATCGTGTATGAAGTAAGCATCATCATAACCGTCATCATCTGAAACATCATATAATTGGGATTGCCCATTTTGCCACTCATATTGATATATACGTAGAAACCGATGCTAACCATCGTCATCATGATGGGTACTATAATAGAAATCATCGAAAATGTAGGTTTGTTGGGTTCTGCCGGAGGTCTGAGAATCTCCAGCTTTTCTTCCTTGAGAACCGGTGTCATTCTTGGAGAACGCTGATATAACACATTCACGAAGAGAAGACCTCCTTATATTTCATTGCCGTAATCAATATATACGTCCAGATTGTTCATTCGTTGCTGTCCTGCTGAAACAATGAACGTCTTCCATACACAGGCGCTTCTTCAGAAGTGGTGGAGAATGCCCGCTGGACTCGTACACAGCTTCCTTGACGCAGCCCTGTTTCCATTAACTGTTGAGTGTTCTGTGGCGAGAACCACAATCCTTCCGGAAATTTGGCTTCAAGGATATACTGAATGCCCTCTCCCGGTGCCTGGCCGAAAATACGAACTCCCAACAATGTCTTCAGATGTTCAATAGTACATTCATCTGGGACCTCGATGTCGAACCACTCGCCTTCCTCCCGGCCGGAATACACGGTAAGAATCAAAATAATCCCTCCCATGGTCTCATATGTAAATTGTCCTAGTGCCAAATTAAATTAAAAAAAAACAGATGAAACGCTATTCCATCCCTATTTTCTTACATAAACACCCTGTTTGCAATGTGCAACCTGTAATTTTGTTACATATGACCCACGTATATATTAAAATATCCTCCATTCGACTCAGAACTTTCGAGGCAGTAGTCACGTTAATTATTGCAAGGATGCGAAACCATACTTGTTTCTTCCATATAAATGGAATTTAAAGCTTGATTTTTCGGGACTTTTTATTGCTTCGCCCACAATTGAATTGTGAACACTTTTCAAACATTGCCCACCTTTATGTTTTCATAAGCTGATTTTAAGGTAATTTTAAGCATTGGAATTTAATATAACCAGTAAGAAATAACTCTCGTGAGGTGATTTCTAGTGAGAACACTAATAACTTTTCAAAACAAATCAATCCCTGTATATTTCAATCAAGAAAACAAACAACCTGTGCAAAAGACACTCCGATTGCTTAGCAGTGCCCTTGAGCATAAGATTAGCAACGGTAAACGTGCTTTACAGAAATGTCTGCAATCATTGATTAGTATTGAGATTGTCGGTGGTGAAGCCATTCTTCACAGCCGTAGCGAAAATGACTCCCTCGCCTTATCGCTTTATTAAGATGAGTCAGTTGTTTATTTCAACTTGGAAACTGCGAATTCATTCATTCGCGAACATAAGGAAAAGGAAGCTTGCCGTTAAGGACAAGCTTCCTTTTTTTGTGTACCAAATCTCTTTTATCTATTTCTAATGCAATCTGCTGACGATATAGGCGGTTTCGTGTTCTTCTTCCATCTCGGCCTTTTGGATTCGAATGACAAACAACCGAACCAGATTATCACGTGTATTTTCTTCCTGACAGGTATTCAGCTTTCTCAGAATGAAACGGTCAATGGACATGAAGTTCAGGCCCCTTTACCTATTGGATTTACGGATCTGTTCTGCCCGTGTATCCATAAATAACCAGATTGCAGGTACGCCAAACAGCTTTTCCACATCATTTCCTCACCTATTTTTCAAACGTGTAAAAACATGCAAAAGACCGCCCCATCAAGCTTGAGGCGAACTTTGCGCAATCTTTGTCACTCTTTCTCGAACCCTATCTGATTATAAAACAGACTGATTCCCAATATTCATTCACTGTCGAACTATTGCACTCCAGGATAATCCCGATATTGATGCTGAATGCTGATCCAGCGTGTCCGCGTGAACTTTTCAATAGCCCAATCGCCACCGAAGCGACCAATACCCGATGATTTTTCTCCCCCAAACATGACATGAGCCTCATCGTTCACGGATTGATCATTTACATGTACCATGCCCGAATCAATCTGCTGGGCAACTTGATATCCTCTTTCCAGGTTTCCGGTGAATACGGAGCCGCTTAATCCATAAGGCGTATCATTTGCCAAGCGCACGGCCTCCTGCTCATCCTGCGCTTTCATGATTACCGCGACAGGTCCAAAAAGTTCCTGTTGTACAATATGCTGATCAGGTTTCACATCCGCGAGCACAGTTGGCTCCAGCACACTGCCTTTGCTTGTGCCACCCAGCAGCAATCTTGCTCCTTCCGCCTTGGCTCCCTTAATCAAGTCCAGCAGGCGGGCCACTTCCTTCTCACGAATGAGCGGGCCTACCAGCGTTTGGGCATCAGCAGGATCACCAGCCTGAATTTTTTTCGTTTTAGCGAGAAAAGATTCTACGAACCTATCGTAAATATCAGCATGCACAATAATTCGATTAAGGGCCATACAGATCTGCCCCTGATGCAGAAATTTTCCGAATACGGCGGACTCGGCAGCGCGCTCAATGTCCGCGTCTTCCAGGACAACCATTGCATTGTTGCCACCAAGCTCAAGCGCGGTTTCTTTCAAATGCTCACCCGCCAGTTTGCCGATGCCCTGCCCCACCTCCGTGGAGCCTGTAAAGGAAATGACTTTGGGTACCGGATGAGCTACAAAATAATCCCCAATCTCACTCCCACTTCCAGCAACCACATTCAGTACGCCTTCAGGCAATCCAGCCTGCTCAAACAGATCCGCAATAAGCCAGCCAGCTGTAATCGGGGTATCGGACGCAGGCTTAATAACGACTCCATTACCCAAAGCAATAGCCGGAGCTACGGAACGCAGGCATAGATGCAAAGGGAAATTCCAAGGGCCGATGACACCGATGACTCCCTTGGGCTCACGCACAACACGATTCTCTTTTCCTGGTGTATTTGAAGGCAGAATTTCCCCCTTCATCCGATAAGGGAACGAAGCAGCTTCATCCACAATCCGTTTTGCTGAAGCAAACTCTGCCTCGGCCTTGATGCGTGTGCTCCCGGATTCCGTAATCAGAAGTTTTACAATTTCCTCTTTGTGCTCTGCCATTAAAGCCGAGACTTTGCGAAGTACACCTTCTTTTACCGCTGGAAGTGACTTCTTCCATTCCACCGAGCTCTTTCGGGCCGCCTCATATGCCTGATCTATATCTTCCTTGTTGGAGGATCGCCAAGTTGCGATGACCTCTCCCGTGTACGGATTTTTATTTTCCACTGTTTTCTCGCCGGAGCCTTCTACCCATTCGCCATTAATAAATTGTTTCGTCCATGTTGTATGTTCTGTCTCCATTAAAGTCATCTGAATAACGCCTCCCAATCAAGATTGAATGTCACACCTCAAAGCGGTGTAGTAGTTCATTAACCTTGTTAAGGATTACGCAAACGTGAAGAACGTATGAACTCTTCCAGACTCTCACGGGAAAAAGCATCAATAGCCCATACATTCAGCCATATTTTCAATCATTCAATTGTCGGGGCAAGTCATTCCCTCCAAAAAGTGCCAAGTCATCCCATCCATAAGCAATCTCTGCCAAATCTTGACCGCCAATCCGGATTTGCTGTGTTTGGACAGGGATTCCGCCCATCTTTTCATAGAAACGACAGGCTGAATTTTGCTCCAGTGCCCAGATTAACAGGCTTTTCATGTCTAGGGAATGGAGATAACGAACGACATGCCTTGCCAGCTGCTGGCCAATCCCCGTTTGTTGCACTTCTTTCAGTAAATAAATGGCATACAGCTCAGCATCATAAGGCAACTTGCCTTCACGTTCTTTTCCACCGCAGGCAAATCCGACAATTTCCCCGTCGTCCTGTTCAGCCACCACCAGAATCTGATCCTTTTCGCCAGAGCGGATATTTCGCTTCCATTGAGACAGCCTTGATTCCGTAGTCAGATTATCCAAAAAATCATCAGGCACGATCCCCCGATATGTCGTCTTCCAACTCTCTGTATGTACATGAGCTACAGCTTCCGCATCCCCTTCACGCGCCGGTCTAATCCACATGTAATCACTCACTTTCTCTTATCACTTCCGTGGCTTTACAATCCCCTTCTTCAGATAAATCCGGCCCTAGGGCCGGATCGTTACCTGTGTACCCACCGATACTTTGGAAGACAGGTCCAGCACATCCGAGTTATACATCCGTATGCATCCATGAGAAACGGACTTGCCAATGGATGAAGGATCATTGGTTCCATGAATCCCATAATGCGGCGCAGACAACCCCATCCACAGAACGCCAAATGGCCCTCCAGGATTCTCCTGCTTGTTAATAATCGTAAACACACCGTTAGGCGTCTGCGTAAGCATCTTGCCTATAGCTACAGGATAGCCTTTAACTACCTGAGAGCCATCCGAAAGATATAACATGTGTTCCGATAGGTCCACGATGATGCTGTACTCTGGCATGATGACATCCCTCCTGAACTATCCTATGCAGGATACAGAGGGATGCCCACCTGGCCTCAGGCCTCTTCCCAGTCTTTTGTACTACGGACATGTTTCGGTTTGCGGGAACTGACAGGTTTGCTTGAAGCGGTCCGTCGTTTGGATGCTATCTCTTCTTTGCGTTGCTGAAACTTCAGTTCCTTCTGCATTTTCAAGTAGTTACCCAGCCTTTTTTCATCCAATGAACCTTCCTGAATGGCCTCCTTCACAGCGCAACCGGCTTCCCGGGTATGTGTGCAATCCTGGAACCTGCATTCCGTACCGAGCTGCTCAATTTCACCAAAGGCGTGTGACAAACCATCCTGACCTTCATCCCACAGATTAAGTTCACGCATTCCTGGCGTGTCAATCAATACCGCTCCCTGCGGCAGTACAAACATTTCCCGATGAGTGGTTGTATGTCGGCCACGACTATCGTCCTCACGAACAGCCTGCGTGAGCTGTACACTCTCGCCCATCATCCAATTGACGAGAGTAGACTTGCCACTACCAGAAGAACCTGTCAAGGCAACCGTTGTGCCTGGAGACAGAAATTTTTCAAGTAAAGATTTACCCTGATCCTGAACAGCTGACAGTGCCAACACTTCAATCCCTGGAGCAATGTCCTCCACCAGCGAAATTTGTTCTTCCACATTCTCACACAGATCGCTTTTGCTTAGAATGATGACCGGTCTGACGCCACCATTCCAGGCCATCATAATGTACCTTTCGAGCCGTCTCAGATTAAAATCATGATTAAGAGCGGCAACAATTAGCAATGTATCCACATTCGCCGCAATCAATTGCTCTTTGGTCACTGGACCAGCGGCTTGTCTGGATACCCTGCTCTGACGTGGCACAATGCTGTGAATGATGGCTTCTTCTCCAGCTTGCCCTGTAACAGCGACCCAGTCCCCAACGGCCGGTACAATGCCTGACTCCACATTATCATGACGCATCCGCCCGGATACCCGTCCCCAGCATTCTCCCTCAGCCGTAATCAGGCGAAGCAATTGCCCGTGATCCGCAATAATTCTTGCCGGTTTTCTTAATTGTTCTTCCGTACCCGTCTGCTGCCACAGCTCCTGCCACTTTGCAGACCAGCCGTATTTCTCCATTGTGTTATTCAAAATAAAAATTCCTCCCGATAAATGGTGTGTTATCCTTCATGACATTGACAACAATCAACAATGAACGCTCCGGTCCGGCATCAAAACCAAATAAGCCACGAGCAGCACTGCACCCGCGGCAACAAGAAGTTAGCCGAATAGACGGTTGTTTGTATGGCATTCATATCGGATACATCATTACGACAATCCAATACTCGTTATCCAGAAACAACCCATTTTCGGCATACAAAAAGCCACGGGTACGTCACCCGTGGCTTCATCTGTGCATGTTATTGTATTTTACGTACATGGACAATATTGCGAACAATACTGCCCTTCTACCGTAAAATTACATGCATTGATCCGTTCCGGAGACGCTGTTCATATTCAAATTAACGTATACTGCCATTAGATTTGTCATTTAACATCGCCTCCCTTGTAGAATTATCCATCATGTTACACAGCTTCAACCGCTTTTGTCAAGTCTAATTATTTTTCACTTAATTCACTTGATCCCACCGTGTCCACATCTCCTTCGGATTTAGCTCATAGATCCCATCTTCACGGTACATGAACTGGTGCATGATAAACTCCCGACGAATGGTGGCAAAATCCTCATGATAGTTTTGAATGAATGCATTGATCTCTTTCTCTGTATACTTCCGTCCGAATTCAAGCTGCTCCACCAAATGACCCAGCACAATCAGCTTTTTCTTATATTGAGCCGGGATCTGACGCAATCGTCCATCCTTCGAGAAAAAATTCCGCATCACGGATGCCTTCAGCGTCTCATTCACATCACTCATATCGGCAACCTCCTCTTGTCTAAAAATAAAATCAACTGAAGCCTGTGCGTGCTCACGGATAAAATAGGGATTGAGTGAGAAAAACACCGTATTTTTCTCTCTTCTTTCCTTGATTAGCGCCGCTTCTCTTAGCTTGGATGCATGATGTGTAACGGTTGGCTGTGACAGGTTAAGCTTCTCAGCAAGCGCTTGACCATGAAGTTCTCTCTGGGACAGCAGCAGCAGCATCCGAAGCCGGGTCGGATCAGCCAGAGCTTTATGGTAAGCCACGATCTTCTCCAGTTGCATTATGTTCACTCACTTTCATTTAGATAATTATCTAATTTGATATTATTCTTTTTCCTCTTCCAAGTCAATTCCCCAGGATCAGGATCATTTCTTTACGTCAGAATCCTTCTAGAACTGGCATTGAGCCCGTATTTACGGTAGGATTATAATGCTTGAAATAAGGAGGATTAAGAACATGGAAGATGTCATTATTATCGGCGGAGGCCCATGCGGTCTGTCTGCTGCCATTGAATGCGAACGGCTGGGACTGTCCGCTGTAATTGTTGAGAAGTACAATATCGTCCAATCTATTTATCTGTATCCAACCCATATGCAGTTTTTCAGTACAGCGGAATTGCTTGAGATTGGGAATGTTCCGTTCAGCACACCGAACGACAAACCTTTTCGTTACGAGGCACTCGCCTATTATCGCAAGGTAGTCGAACATTTCGGCCTGCGTGTTCATAACTATGAGGAAGCCCAAGAGATCAAACACAAGAACGATGGCACGTTCGAGGTACATACGGTCAATCGGCGTGGGCAGGCAGTCGTTCATGAAGGACGAAATGTCGTTGTTGCTACAGGTTATTTTGACCACCCTAACTATCTTGGCATCCCTGGAGAAGACAAGGATAAAGTTACGCATTATTTCCGCGAAGCTCATCCTTATACACGTACACGTGTCGCCATCATTGGAGGCAGTAATTCAGCTGTCGATGCTGCCATGGAGCTGGTTCGTGTCGGCGCACATATTGACATGGTTTATCGTGGGAGCGGTGTTTCGGAACACATTAAACCGTGGGTTCGTCCATTGTTCGAAAGCATGGTACAGAAAGGCAAAATCTCACTTCATCTTGGCTCACGTGTAAATGAAATTTTGGATGATTCGATTCGTCTGCTGCATTCTGATGGATCAACAAGTGAACTGGACAATGACTTTGTGCTCGCCTTAACCGGTTTCCGTCCTGACCGCAAGCTGCTTTCTTCCGTGGGTGTTGAGATGTCCGAGGATATGGATAAACCGGTATATGATCCGCAGACAATGGAGAGCAGCATTCCAGGCATATACGTTGGCGGAGTAATCGCATCCGGGCGCAACGCCAATGAAGTATTTATTGAATCAGGGCGCTGGCATGGAAGATATATTGCAGAACATATCGTAGGTCGTCATCGCGGGCAGACCGAAAGGGAATGAAATCGATGGATATGACCTCACTGCTGTTGCTCGTGTTTGCCGCGCTAGGTATTATCAGCAGTAATACACCCGTAACCGTAGCCATGGTATTTCTGTTGTTGCTACGGGTACTGAACCTGAATCAGGCTTTTCCTTGGCTGGAAAAGTATGGTCTCACGATCGGTATCATCATCCTGACTATTGGTGTTATGGCACCACTCGCCAGCGGCAAGATTAGTTTGCAGACGATTGGAGAGTCTTTTCTGCACTGGAAATCATTGCTCGCCATTGGTGTCGGATTACTCGTGGCCCATCTGGGAGGACGAGGAGCTACGCTAATGAGTACACAGCCTACTGTCGTTGCCGGACTGCTTATAGGTACTGTGCTTGGAGTTGCCTTGTTCAAGGGTGTGCCGGTCGGCCCCCTGATTGCAGCAGGAATTTTATCCTTACTGTTGGGGAAATCATGATCAAAGTTGGGACTTGACATCCTTCTGCCGACTGGCTGTTTTTCCCACCGTTGTATGATATACTTCTATTCATGCAATTCAAGCACCCAAGTCCATAGCAGAGAAATCAATTGGATGATCCTTCATTCAGAATAAAATTGATTCACCTCGCAACTATTAATGGCCGCAGGAGGATTCAGGAACCCATGTCACGTCAGTTTGTTACAGAAGCCGTGATGGTGGCAATTTACGGTCAATTGCTCGCGCCGCCGGCGCCTGTTGAATATATTGTTCCTTATACCACCATCCTTGAGTTATATGAATTTCAGACCAGCCCTGACCCTTTGATGGATAATCCGGCAGATGACCAACATGTAAAATCGAAAATTAACGAAATCATTTCTTATTTTGAAGAACCATTGAATAAGAAAAAAATAGAGCGTGCCTTGGCTGTTCCCTGGGCCAAAAGTCCATCCATTCTGTTTGGTGATCAGGTGTCCATCGCTATCATTAATGCGGTTGATACCGCACAATATGGTGAATATTTTGATCCAATTGAGACCGAACTACTTCTCACTTCACAGCGTCTGGATACCCCCATACTTACCGATCAGGTCGAATTGATTGCACGTATTATTGAATCGTCTTCCCCTGTACAGGTATTCGATATTGACGATTTTGATTTTGCAATGGATGATGAAGAACCACTTGATCAAGTCTAGGTATGACAGGAACCCTGATTCACGAGAAGGGTCATCGTACTCATGGATATTGGTCCATAGATTGCTGATTTCCACAACAAAGAAAGAAGCCTTCCCGGCAGGAAAGGCTTCTTTCTTTGTTGTATTTATTCTATCTCGGAGTACCTCAGCAATAAGCGGCTAAGATCATTCAGCCTGGGCAATGATTTGAGATCAAAAAACTTCAGTCCTGCTTCGCTATTCACTCGTGATTCTACGAGCGAATCCTGAACAATGTGTGCCCTGAACATGGCAATGACAAAATATTCTTCATCCCCACTGGCATGCAAATGTCTCAGATTCGGACCGGAGTGCAGACCTTCAAGTGTCATATGGTCCGTGGTCCACCCCGTCTCTTCCCACAGTTCCCTGTGCGCGGTGTCCTCAATAGCTTCTCCCGGGCGCATCTGTCCCGCAGGAATACGCCAATGTCCGTGTTCAGCATGCTGGATCAGCAATAATTCCCCTTGTTCATTCTCGGCCCGAACCGCCGCTTTTACAACAATATGAGAGCGGTTCGCGATATACTGGGCCAAATCTCGGGCTGGCGGATTCACTTCGTATCTCCTCCTGTTCGAAAATCGGTGCGTCCGGTGATGAGCCATTCTATATACGCAGAGATATCACGTTAAATCTCAGTGTAGCGATATTCGATATCTTGCCCTTCTTCAACAACATCTACATGAAGTTGATGACCCTTCAGATACCAGTAATCATGATCTTCCATAAAAAATTGGATACCCGATACCTTCGTTTGATCAGCAGGATGTCTCGGTTCCTCCACGGCGATCCCGAGGGAAAAGCCGGGATGAAGACCTCCGCCGGAGCTATAACGGGCGAAGAATCGAATGCTGTCTCCTTCGTTCAAATTCAGTTCTTCCTTATACCAGCGAGCAGCGCGGTCAGATACATGTATGGTACTCATTTGGTGTCAGCTCCTTCTCTATATATATGTTCCATCATATCGCTACAATGGCCTGATTACAAACCTCAACCACCCTAAATACGCAAAAAAAATTCATTCACTTGTCATTATTCCATCACATTCCGCATCATCTTCGTTTTTTTAAAAACGTTTGACAGATTGTAAAAGCCGATGTTAAGATGCAAACATACGAGAACCACATGCAATTTATTACCAAAAAAGAAAGGGTGATTACGGTGTTTAACTATGACGATCTACATCAATTCAACATACAACTAAATACCGGAGCACCCATGAAATCGTTATTCCGTTCATAAGACCGCATCACAGAAGCCTCGAATCAGGTTTACTGTTTTGCACTCTCACAATTGAACTTTATCTACGGTGGTGGCTCTGCTCTCGGAGCCATGCTGCCGTATGAATGATACCCAAGACATACCGCCTGCGTGCGGTATGTCTTTTTTTGTGGGCTCAAATGGCTGAATATGAACGGAACATACATTTCACGAACTTGAAAGGAAGGGATACCACTTGTTCTCTGTACTTAAAAATCTGGCCTGGTTCTTCCGGCTGGAACGCAAACGATACCTCATTGGTGTCACCTTGCTTATTATGGTGGGCATCATTGAACTGCTGCCACCTCGTCTTCTGGGCAATGCCATTGACGAGATTGTACGCGGTTCCATTACCGGCGCCTCACTCACACGTTACATTTTACTTATTCTAGGATCGGTCATCATTATCTATCTGACAACGTACATATGGATGCACAAACTGTTTGGCGGTGCCAATCTGGTTGAACGCTTGCTGCGGTCACGCTTTATGGACCATTTATTGCGGATGACCCCGCCTTTTTTTGAGAAAAACAGAACTGGCGATCTGATGGCACGTGCTACGAATGATCTTCGTTCCATTGCCACCACAGCAGGCTTCGGCATGCTGACGCTAACCGACTCCACTGCTTTTCTGGCGACCGTATTATTCGCCATGGGTTTTCTGGTTAGCTGGAAACTGACCCTGGCTGCAATTTTGCCTCTGCCTTTTATCGCCATCGCCATGATGATCTATGGTAAAGCTGTGCATCAACGATACACACTGGCACAGGATGCATTCGGGGACATGAACGATCAGGTGCTTGAATCGATTGCCGGCATTCGAGTCGTGCGGGCATATGTGCAGGAACGTCTGGACGAGAAAAGATTCGCCGATGTCACCGAAGATGTGTACCGCAAAAATCTGGCGGTTGCCAAGATGGATGCGCTGTTCGAACCCACCATCCGGTTATTTGTCGGACTCAGTTATGTGATAGCACTTGCCTACGGCATTTATCTTGTTTTTCATAATGAAATTACCCTGGGGGATCTCGTATCGTTCAATATGTACCTGGGGATGATGATCTGGCCAATGTTCGCCATTGGCGAATTGATTAACTTGATGCAGCGTGGTAGCGCCTCACTCGATCGTGTTAACGAGACACTATCTGTAGAACCTGCCGTAAAAGATGTTGAGCAGCCTGCTCACATTACGAATCCGGAAGAGATTGCGATGCAGGACGTCACCTTCCGTTACCCTAGTTCTACCATCGACAATCTCAGCCATGTCAGCTTTTCGCTTCGACGCGGGCAGACACTTGGTATCGTGGGACGTACAGGTAGCGGCAAGTCCACCCTGCTCAAACAATTGCTTCATGAATACCCGGCCGGATCAGGTAAGTTAAGCATCTCCGGTCATCCAATTCAGGATATCGCCAAAGACGACTTACACAGTTGGATTGGATACGTTCCTCAGGAACAGGTGCTGTTCTCCAAATCCGTCCGTCAGAACATTCAATTCGGCAAGCCGGGTGCAGATGATGGCGTAATTATGGAAGCAATTCGTACCGCAGCCTTTGATGGGGATCTGGGTACGTTATCCGATGGTCTGGACACACTCGTTGGTGAAAAAGGAATTGCGCTGTCTGGTGGACAGAAACAGCGGGTATCGCTGGCGCGTGCCTTTATCGCTGATCCGGACATTTTGATTCTGGATGATGCCTTATCTGCCGTTGATGCACGAACCGAAGCCAAAATCATTGAAAATATACGCAACAAACGCTCTAACAAAACAACGCTGATCTCGACTCACCGCCTGTCCGCTATCGAACACGCTGACCGGATCATCGTACTGGAGCACGGGAAAATTACGGAAGAAGGAACCCATCAGGAACTGCTTGCTATGAACGGCTGGTACCGTGAACAGTATGAACGGCAGCAGGTGGAGTCTAATTTGTCCACGTAGGAGGTCAACGCTTTGAAGTCTAATACAGGCAAACGGCTGCTTCAATACGCTCTAAAAGCCAAAGGTACGTTTATTGCCGCTTTAATTATGCTTACAATCGGGGTTGCGGCTGAGCTTGCCGGCCCTTTCATCGCCAAGTCCATGATCGACAATCATCTGCTCGCCATTGAGCAGCCTTTCTATGAGACCACTGCTTCAGACGAAGCGGCGGTCTACAATGGAAAGAACTACAAACGTGAAGGCCGGTTTGAACCAAATGAAACAAAAGGTACAGAGATACGCGTACTGCAGGCCGGAAGAAGTTTTTATTTTGTGAATGAACCCGTTAGTGCCCCAGATGGGGATCGAACCTTTGCAGACGGAACACTGACGGTTATACGCGCAGGACAAGTGACGGGTCAATATGCGGCGGAGCCTTTATCCGCTGGTGAACTCTTTGCCTTTTACAAACCAGAAATGCCAAGTATTTATCAACTGATTGTGTATTACATGATCTTCCTTGTCATCTCGGTCATTATGGAGTTTGGTAAAACATACTGGCTGCAATCATCTGCCAACAAAGTCATTCAAAGACTGCGTAACGATGTGTATGCACACATCCAACGATTGCCGGTACACTTTTTTGATAATCTGCCCGCGGGTAAAGTGGTTTCCCGGGTCACCAACGATACCGAAGCCGTCAAGGATCTGTTCGTTGCGGTTCTGTCTAACTTTTTCTCAGGGATCATTACCATTGTGGGAGTGTATGTTGCACTCTTCCTGCTCGATTTCCGCCTCGGGTTGATCTCACTATTCGTTGTACCGATGCTGATTCTGTGGATTGTGCTCTATCGTAAAATCGCGACTCGTTACAATACGATTATCCGTTCACGACTAAGTGAGATTAATGCCATTATTAATGAATCCATCCAGGGGATGTCCATTATCCGGGTATTCCGTCATCAGAAGCAGACCAAGCAGGAATTCGAGGATCTGAATGATGATTATATGAAACACCAGAACAAAATGCTCAACCTGAACGCTTTCACCTCACACAACCTGGTTAACGTACTTCGGAATATGGCTTTTGCGGTAGTCCTGTGGTACTTCGGTTCCAGTGTGCTGGACGGCACAAGTATCATCTCGCTGGGTGTGCTGTATGCATTCGTTGACGTCCTCGGTCGCTTGTTCCAGCCGATTACGGGTATGGTGAACCAACTGGCTAACCTGGATTCCTCCCTTGTATCTGCCGGGCGTGTCTTTGAGTTGATGGATGAGGAAGGTGAACCGGTAACCGATGGCTCGATGCCGAGATACAAGGGTAATGTCGTGTTTGACGATGTATCCTTTGCTTACAAAAAAGATTATGTGCTGAACAACATCTCGTTCAAAGCATCACAAGGTCAAACGGTCGCCCTCGTGGGCCATACTGGTTCCGGTAAAAGCTCGATCATCAACCTGCTGTTCCGGTTCTATGATCCACAGAAAGGCAAGATCACGATTGACGGTCAGAACGTGAAGGATCTGCCTAAACAGTGGATTCGCGAACATATGGGCATTGTACTTCAGGACCCATACCTGTTCACGGGTACCGTGGCTTCCAATGTCAGTCTCGGGGATGAGCAGATTACGCGTGCACAGATTGAACAGGCGCTACGAGACGTAGGTGCAGAACGAATTCTCGCCCATCTTCCGCAAGGATTCGACGAGCCGGTTATCGAAAAAGGAAGCACGTTATCTGCCGGACAACGGCAATTAATCTCTTTCGCTCGTGCACTGGCCTTCGATCCAGCGATCCTGATTCTAGATGAAGCTACAGCTAACATTGATACCGAAACGGAAGCCTTAATTCAAAATGCGCTCGAAGTCCTCAAAAAAGGACGTACCACCTTCATCATCGCCCACCGTCTGTCCACCATTCGTTCAGCAGACCAGATTCTGGTCCTACACCGCGGACGTATTGTGGAACAAGGTGCACATGATGAGCTGATGGAACTCAAGGGACGCTATTATCAGATGTATCAGTTACAGCAAGGTGCTCAATCAACACCGGATACGAGTGGAAACAACGCACTGGGCGAGGCTATTCGAACCACTTCCTCGTTTGCTGGAGGCGGCGTGTAAGTAGAACAGAAATAAATGAACATATAATTCATTAACCAAACCGATATGCATGCGGACCTCTTGGTCTGCGGCATATCGGTTTTTATTTTGTCTGTTTCCTCTTATTGACAATAGAAACATCTGCCTGTATTATACATACCAACGGTCGGTATCTAAATATAAGGAGGTTATTATGGCAAGAAACAAGCACCCTGAACAAACGGTACAGCAGATTCTGAACGTCGCTGCCCAGTTGTTCACAGATAAAGGATTTGAGAAGACAAGTATTCAGGACATCATTGTTGCCCTAGGCATGTCCAAGGGAGCTGTGTATCATCACTTTAAATCTAAAGAGGATATATTGGACGCGGTCATGGAGCAACAATTCAACTATTCAGCTCAGATGCTGGATCGATTAGTTTCAAATACAACGGCCACTACAGCACGAGAAAAGTTAGTTCGAATTCTGGAGTATGTCGTCTCTGATCAGCAGGCCCATTCCCTGGATCGCGTACTTCGAACCCAGATTAAAAATCCGGTATTTATTGTACGCGGTATTCAACAGGCCGTGCGAATAGATGCTCCGGTGATTGCAACGATTTTGCGAGAAGGCATTGCAGATGGGTCTATCCATACTGAAGATCCCGAAGCTTGTGCAGAAGTATTCATGATGCTGGTCAATATATGGATTAATCCCACACTGTTCGGCCGCAATTCCAGCGAAACGAAGCAGCGTCTTTATTTTTTACAGCGGTTGATGAATATGCTTGGTGCGGATATTGTGAGTGAATCGCTCATTGAACGTATTCTGGACCAACATGCTGCGATCGGCTCTTACCCTAAGTTGGATGATCAAGACAATGGCAGAAACGAGGGATAACCGTTTTGAAACCTAATGGACATATGATTTGCAAAGAATGGTTATCTGAAGCCCCCATTCACGCCCTTTCTCTGGAATGGATGCAAGGCGAAGTGCATATTAGCCAGGGTACAGAAGCTGTTATCCGTGTTACTCAACGGGGCTCCGCTCGGTTCCCAAGGACTCGATGTTTTGAAGCTAAAGTCAGCAATGGTTTATTACATCTCATCGATGGACGAAAACAAGCTTTTCCCCTGGGTATAAACTTCCATCTCACATCGCTCCACATTGTACTGCCGCCTACGGTATTGAAAAGACTGTCGATCAACGGGGTGGGTTCCCGCTTTGTTGTGGATAACGTTTCTTCCGAACACTGGGATTGTCACTGTACATCCGGCAATCTCACCTTATCCGGGCATGCCCAACATATCCGTCTGCAATCAGTGGGCGGTCGGGTTACAGCAACAGACCTGCATGCAAACCATATCCAACTAAAAGCCACTTCTTCACCTATCCAGTTATCCGGTCAGTTCTCACATATTCAATCCAGAGTGACAGGCAGCCAACTTAGCATAAACTCATCAACGATGCTTCAATCTCTGGATAGTCGCTCCACAGGCTGTAACGTTGAAGTGCGAATCCCACCAGACAAGGATGGATTCAAGTTAGACTTCAAGCAGGCCGGTGGTCGATTTAGCAGTGATTTTCCGCTTCAATCCAATCACAATCAACACACGTATCGTAACGGAACTTATCCATTTCAAGCTGAGGTCAGAGGTGGAAAGCTCACCATAGGCAACTATTCATTACATTCCACATAGAGGAGGTAAATATATGAGCATCGGCTGGATCGTTGGCAGCAGCTTGGCTACCGCAGTATTACTTGCGGGGATTATCAGTTTGTATATCGGCATACGTAAAAGCAATAATCGGCGCTGGCCTTGGTGGTTCATCGGTTTTGGAGTGGCTGCGCTGGTTAGTGCAGCGATCAATTATCCCGGTACATAGATACGATGGGCAACTTGCACAAAAAAAAGACAATCTTGCAGTCAGTCACTCTCCGTGCTGCTGCAGATTGTCTATCCATCCTTTGACCATATATCCCATGTATAATATCGTCTCTCTTGCCAGAAAGGGAAATTGGCTGCGCCAGGTCTGGTAAGCCGTCGTTTGTGTCGGGGATGGGACAGCATCTATACCGAGTCCGTTAGCTAGTTTCATCGCCCGTTTCATGTGTAACGGATCACTTACAATCGTGTAGGTGTGAAACCCCACCTGTTCCCCGACGCTTATCGAATTCACCAGATTCTCCTCCGTAATTCTTGATTCCGTCTCCATTTGAATATCTGCCGGATCTACACCATGTGCAACGGCGTAATCTCGTCCAACTTCGGCTTCAGGGCGCTCTCCAGCCCGACCAGAACCACCAGTAAAGAGCAGATGGCTGATCGTCCCTTGACGATATAATAAAATGGCGTGCTCAATACGTTCGCGAAATACGGGTGAAGGGTTATCCCCTTCTACGGCTGCACCGAGGATAATGGCAGCATCACTCTGTCTGGAGGATTCCTCATCGGTGTAAGCCCAGATGAGCGAAGCCGTAGTTATAGTCCATATGAGCCCAATCAACACGAGGGATGCAATGGAGATTACCAGCCAGTGTTTGCTTTTTATTTTACGTATCCGGGACTTGCCTTCCATCACAATGATTCATCCTCTTCCAGTGCCCGGGCGTGTATACTCTCTGCATGCATACGTTCGAGTGTGTGCAATGCTGCCGCGGATTCGGCATCCAGCCCCAGCTCTGCAATCCAGGCACCTGTGTACTGCTGAAGACTAATCTCCAGCTCCTGCGCACGGTCTTTGAAGTCTTCCAGTTCCTTGATCATGCGTGATCGTCCTTCAGGACTGAATGTCTCATGAATTCGTTCCTTAAAATAGTGATGTACAATGCTATTACGCTGCTTCCATAGTTCATTCAACTGACGAGTCTCTTCCTCAGAAAAGGTGAAATGATGGCGCACCTCATGAATGAGTTGTCCGAGTGAACTGCTCATCTTCCGTTCGTACAGATCTTCCAGCTCTTCTTCGGATACAACCTTGCCCTGAGACATTTTCATTAATAAAATCAGATTGACCAATTGCTGTTCAAGCGCCTGTCCATAATATACAGCCAATCCGTAATAGGCAAACAATTCCCTGGAGTGTTCGCTGTCCAGCATGTCACCATGCTGGATGTCTGTATTTGGCATAAGCGAGCGCCCCCTTTATCTCCGTACATTACTTACCTTCCAACGTCCCTCTATGGTAACGAAACATAGACCAACATTCAAGTTAAGCATTATAATAGCCTCTAACTCCGCAAATCCCTTCTTCCCGATAACCATATATGAATGATGAGTAGAACTGTGGAATAGAGTATAGCCCACACTGTCGTCAAAACAACAGCCCCCAACTTCGATTCTTCAAATAACATCATTTCACGAACCAGATAAAATGCCGGAGGCAGAACCTTGACAGCCCATTGCATGGATTCAGGTAAATGTCCGCTTAATGAACCTTGCACTAACGCTAATAACAACACAACAATGAAAGGCGGCATACTGCGACTCAGCATGGGAATGTATGATTTTTGAAAGAAAACACTGAGCCCCAGACCCAAGAGCGACAACGCCAGATGCCCGGCCCAAGCCATGATCCACTCCCCAGCACTCGGTAGCCTTGCAAACATACCCGTAACAACCGGATATAACACGGTAATTGCAGTCAGCCCGAATTGCATGATTAACGCACAGATCAATTGTGCAAAGACAACCTTGCGTTTGCTTCCTGCATGCAGAACGAGCAATTGATACTGCCCCGCAGGTTCCGTATTCATTACCGTTAAGCCTAGCCAAGCCGCGCCAAAGAAGAGCAGCATGGCCGTAACGCTGTAACTGTCCGCAACCGGGTTAGGTTTGTAGGAATAGATGAGCAGCATCGTAATGATATAAAAGATCACCGGCGCAACATATTTTTGTGAACGTATGTAATGTTTTAACAAATAACGGGTCAAGTGCATCATTGGAGGCCACCTCCTTCAGGGGACAGGCAGGAATTTTGGTCGTTCCTTTCCCTGGTTACGGATTCACCGGGATGGTGCCCCTCCATCAATCCTTCCATATTTAATCGGCTCTCTTCCGGCTGCACAGACACGATGGAACCGCCCACAGCCAGAATCTTTCCAATGAACCGGTCTGTCGAACTTCGTGAAACCTTCCAATTCCATACTTCGCGTCCATAATCCTGATGAACAACGCTGCGATTGCAATTAATGACTCCCGGTTGTTCAATAAGCAGCGTATCGATAGCGGATTGTTCCTGCCCTTCCATCACACTTTGGATGCTCACAACAGGCTCACCAGCTTGCTGCAAATCTTCCTGACTCCAGCGACGCAGCACTGCTCCCTTCTGTAACACGATGACCTGATCGGCCAGACGTTCAATCAGCAAGGGCTCATGGCAAGCCGTAACAATTGAGCTGCCTTCCTGTTTCCACTGTCCGAGCAAGGTTACGATTGCTTCCTGTGCTGGAACGTCCAGACCGGACAATGGTTCATCAAGCAGCAATAACCCACCAGCGCCAGGTAGCAAAGCCTGAATCAGATTCACCTTCTGCAATGTACCTTTGGATAACTGTGGCAGGTTCTGATCCAGCGCCGTGCCCAAGAATAACAGCTCACTCAGTTCGCCGATCCGTTCATGCAATATTTCAGGGTGCATGCCACGGATACGTCCCATTTCCCACAGGTACTCTCTTGAGGTGAAGGGTAGGCGCGGCAGACCATCCAGTGCATACATAATCCGCCCATGCATGGGCTTGCGCATCGAACCGGATTCAGGCAGTAATATCCCCGCCAGCACACGTAGCAACGTGCTTTTGCCTGAGCCATTTCTGCCGACCAGGACGATACACTCTCCCTGACCTACTTCCAAATTGATATCATTCAGTACCTGCACATCCCCAAGTCGTTTGCTCACGCGTTGAAGTGATATATCTCGTCCTGTTGAGCCCGTTGCGGCTTTTCCTGCTTTATCGAAGATTCCACTTTCCCTCCATCCCATAGGCGTCACATCCGTTCAGGAGCCTGAACCCCAAGTAAATATAGGCTGTAGGCCAGACGCTCCGCTGTACGCTCTGTTAGCGCCACCCGGAAGGGTTTCACGTCAGTCGACGCATCCGCAATCCGTTCTGCATGATAAAAGCGGTTGAATGCTTGGGCAACATCGATCGCATATTTGGCAATGACCGAAGGTTCGTTGCGAAGAATTGCTTTTTCCAGATGCTGCGGATAATCCGCCAGCAGTTTCAGCAATGCCCATGAAGTGTCACCGACAATGACTGGCTTGTTCTCTGCGCTGGCTGCAGCATTTATGCTGTTAGCCTGTTCCGAATGGTTTTCATTTTCCATGCGTTCCACCTCTGCTGCCTTCGCAAGCACACTGTTAATCCGGGCGTGTGTATATTGCACATAAGGTCCTGTCTCCCCTTCAAAGCTCACCGCATCTTCAAGCGAGAAATCGACGTCGTTCAACCGGTTATTGCGCAGATCTCCGAATACAATCGCACCTACACCAACCGCTTCCGCAACCTCCTGCGAATTCGGAAGATTCGGATTTTTCTCCTGAATAATCTGTAATGCCCGAGCAACCGCCTCATCCAGTACCTCCTGCAAAAAGACGACTTTCCCCCGGCGGGTAGACATCTTCCGTCCTTCAAAACGCATCAAACCAAACGGAATATGTTCACAAATCTCAGACCACGCATACCCCATCCGGGATAATACCGCAAATACCTGACGGAAATGAAGCTTCTGCTCACCCCCAACCACGTACAGCATCTTATCCGCCTTCATCACATCATGACGATAAACGGCTGTCGCCAGATCCCGTGTTGGGTAGATGGTTGTTCCATCGGTTTTGATAATCAGGCAAGGCGGCATATTCTCATCCTCCAAACGTACCACCAAAGCCCCTTCACTCTCTTCCAGCAACCCTTTGCCTTTCAGTTCTTCGACCACCGTACCCATCTTGTCATTATAAAAGCTCTCACCCAACGTATGATCAAACTGTACATTCAGACGCTCATACATCCGGTTGAATTCTTTCATACTCACCTCTACAAAAAAGGCCCATAACCGCTGCGCCTCTTCATCCCCTTGCTCCAGCTTGCGGAACCAATCTCTTGCCTCCATCTCCAGAGATGGATCATTCTCCGCATCATCGTGAAAACGCACATACAGTTCCAATGATGTCCGAATCGGCTCAGCTTGTAGCGCTTCATCATTGCCCCAACGTTTGTACGCTGCAATTTGTTTGCCGAACTGCGTTCCCCAATCGCCCAGATGGTTCACACTGACCGAAGTATAGCCTGTCTCGTTATATAACCGATACAATGCCGCCCCAATCACGGTGGAGCGCAGATGACCAATTCCGAATGGCTTGGCAATGTTGGGGGACGACATGTCGATTACGACGCGTGCACCTGCACCCAGTTGCAACTTGCCAAATGCTTTATGTCCCAGTTCTTGCAACAGCTCCTTCGCCAGATCCTCCCGATTGAAACGTATGTTCACATAGGGCCCTGCTGGTGAAGCATCCAGCCCAACTCTCTGCAATCCAGTTGCGATTTCAGCCGCTATAACCGTGGGCGCTTTCTTCAGTGACTTGGCCAAAGTAAAACAGGGAAACGCCGCATCCCCCATCTCCGCCTGTGGTGGAACCTCCAATAATTTCAACACCTCGTCTTGCTCCAGTCCCGTTAAGGGAGCAAGATGTGCTGCTGCCTGTTTCATCAACATGTTGAACACTCCTAGTCATTATCGTATTTAGCCGTAATATAGAAAACAAAAAAAAGCCCTCGTCTCTATATCAGAGACGAGAGCTGATATTCACAGTTCCCGCGGTACCACTCTAGGTGAGCAGGTTGCGAAATGCACATTATAATGCATTCCCAGCCTGCTCCGCTCGGTGCGATTAACGGCCGCTGCCGGATTGCCCTCTAGTCCCATGATCTGCACCTTTCAAGGATGCAGGCATTGCTTCGGACAACCATCTCACGGGTGCGCTTCACTCAGGTCATGTCATACCGGCTTCCACCTACCCCGGCTCGCTGTCATTGCATGAATTCTGGCTACTCTCCCGATCACGGATATTCATCATTTCAATTCATTTCCATCATTATACAGATCAAGTTCGGCTTTGGCAACCTGTTACATGCATTTTCCAATGAAGAGCGTGCTAGCGGTAGTTGTTCTGACCATCTGATTGTGAAAATCCTTACCATGATGTATTCGTAAAAAATCCCCTCTAGCAAGCAACGTTGAAGTCCATCTATCGGATGTCCTTATTTCGTTTCCTACTATGAGGGGATCAGCCTAATATCATGCATATTACTCGGCTTTTTATGTTTAATCCAATGGGAATATATTTATGCTACTGCAGCCATCATACGGCAAGCCTCTGCACATTCGCGGCAAGCTTCTGCACAAGCCTGACAGTGATCATGTTCATGTTTACCACACTCAGCAGCACAAGCTTCACATGCTTTCACACACAGTTCGCAAATTTCGGCGATGAAATCACTTCCGCGTGTCATGGATTGAGCAGCAAAGCTGCAGATTTCTGCACATTCCCGATCCAAACGAATGCAATCACGCAACATTGCCAGATCATATTCCTTCAGACTCGATATGTAACATACATTGCAAGCATTCATACACTCCAGGCAAGCATCGATACATTGTTGATATTGTTGTTGTGTCATTTAAAGTTACCTCCCAGACTAAGTTTGCTATGCTTCTTAATACCCCGTCTGGAGGAACCTTGAATCATTTAAGCCTCATTTGTCGCTTCTAATTCCAGCAATTGGTTACGAATGACCGTTTGATCAAAGTGCTCACCTATAAACACAGCTACGTTCGGTACATCACCCTGAGGGGTGATCTTCATATAATCCGATTCCCGATAGGCGTATTGGAACCAGAACCGACTGGACGTATCACTAAAAGTTAAAATCCCTTTTGCCCGGTACACGTCCCGTGGTAACTCGGATATCAAACGCTCAAAGGCCTCACTGTTCACCGGCTTAGTGAAATAGTGGGTGTACACCATGACGTGCTCATGCGAAGCGTGGGAGTGGGCATGATTATGGTCGTGATCATGAGGATGACCATGGACATTCACGTCGGAATGTTGATGGGCTTCGTGATTATGATCCACATGCTCATGATGTTCATGTCCATGATTATGGCTGCAGCTATGCTCTGCACAAGCTTCGGAATGCACGTTTTGTTCCTTATTCGCATGTTTACTCGTTTCATCAACAGATTGATAGGCATGCACATTGTCTCCACTGCGAAGCAGCATATCCATGTCGACTTCACACTTCACCGTAGATATTGCCGGAGCGAAACCGTTCCAGCGTGCCAACAGGTCCCGTAGATCTGCCAACTGCTGCTCGTTCACCCGGTCCGTTTTGTTCAGGAGAAGTACCGAAGCACAGCGAATCTGCTCCTGCATCAGTTTGAAGGTTTGTCCCTTCTGCTCCTGGTACAGCCCTGACAGATGCGCGGCATCCACCACGGTAATCAGGCTTTTCAGCTCCAGTCGCATATAGAGGGACGTTTCCGTTACTGCATCCAGAATCTCCATCGGATTCGCCGCTCCCGTTGCTTCAATGATAATGACATCTGGCGATTCCTCCTGCACGAGATCGGCAAGTTGCAGCCCCAAGTCACCGCGCACGGTACAGCAGATGCATCCTCCTAACATTTCCGTCATGGGAACGGTAGAATCCACCATCTGACCATCCAGATTGACTTCCCCCAATTCATTCATGACCACTGCGGGACGGAGACCCTGCTTTTGCCAATGTTCAATCAGTTGAACAAGCAGTGTCGTTTTGCCACTTCCCAAAAAGCCTGACAATATATATACAGGTATGGATGATTCATTTGCTTTTAATTCACTCATCGTTGTTCACCTCTCTATTTGTCCAATGAAACTGGTCTATCTCTATCCTAGCGAGTGTACACTATCCTGCAATCTTTGTGCAATCCTGGCCTTCTATTTGTAAGTGCATTGCCTCATTCTACTGAATGGTCTATGCTATGAGAACATGTTGATTGGAGGAGGATGCGTTATGACCAATTCAGTGGAACAACATCGTCAGGAAGCCCCTGACACGGTATCCTGCATGATTGTAACCGTATCGGATACCCGCACCAAGGACACTGATACAAGCGGACAGCTTATGCATAAGCTGTTGACTGAATCAGGCTATCAAATCGTTGATTATATTATTACACCGGATGAAACCGAAACCATTCAAAGCATCCTGCAAGATGCAGCGGTTCGTGACGATATCGAAGCCGTACTGCTCAGTGGCGGAACCGGAATTGCACCCCGTGATACAACATATGAGGCTGTATCCTCACTACTCGATAAGGAGCTGCCGGGCTTTGGAGAAATCTTTCGCTTCCTCAGTTATACCGAGGATATCGGTTCTGCTGCCATTCTTAGCCGGGCGGTTGCCGGAACGATTGGGCGTACGGCCGTATTCTCCATGCCAGGCTCCAAAGGAGCGGTCAAGCTGGCAATGGAAAAACTCATTTTGCCAGAGCTTAGGCATGTTATGCGTGAAATATATAAACCCGTCTGAATGATCAGACGGGTTTTTCGGGTTTATTTTAGACGTCTCTATCACTTCAGTTGCTCAAGCACATGCTGGAATACCTGCATGACGTTCTCTTCATAATCGTCCTTTTCTCCACCTGAAGCCGTATAGACCAGTGAAACGTAATCTTTGCTGCGGATCGTTGTTTTGCCAAGAACATTTTCCATCACAGCCTCATCGCCATCATTACCATACATTTCATTCATCCGCGCAATTCGTGTACCGACATCCCTGAAAATGTGGACCTTTACAATATGTCTGCCACTTCCATTCAGCAAGTACATGTAAGAGATTCCGTCCTCACCATCATCTGCAGACATATTATTCATCAATTTGATGCCTTTTGCAGTAAAAGCGTCATCCAGCTCCTGAATCAATGGACCGTTTAACCCGTGGCCCTGGCTCTTTGCCCGTACAATGCCTTCATCTGTCGCTTGTCGGGTATATATTTTCCGCTCCTGCTCAACAGATGATGCTGAACAAGCCACTAGGGATAATACACACATCACCATGATTATACTGAACAGGGCAGACTTCACACGGCCAGAGTTAGGGTGCAATCCTTTTCCGCCAACACGCATACTCATCCTTCCTTTCTCGCCACATTCACCGTGACGCTCTCAGGTAGAGTTAGCATGTCTAGGAGAAAAGAATCTTATTCGGCAGACGTATCCGACATCGTATTGACTACAGTACGACCTACAGCACCGCCCTTGAGGATCGTCTCCAGTGTCTGAGGCAGCTGTGCCCATGAGATTTCCCGAATCCCCAGCTCCAGTGCCCGGTCCGGCTTCCATTCTCCGCCAAGCAGCTTCCATATCCGTTCCCGCCGTTCCATCGGACAATAGACAGAGTCAATCCCAATCAATTGAATCCCCCGCAAAATGAACGGAAATACGGTGGACTCGAATGCAGCTCCTCCGGTTAAGCCTGATACGGCGACAGCGCCTCCGTATTGAATCTGCTTCAGACGCTCCGCCAGTGCCGGACCTGCGGCTGGATCAATAACACCTGCCCAGAGCTGTTTGCCCATCGCACCCTTGGCTGGCGCATCCGCTTCTTCGCGTGAAATGACATGTGAGGCGCCCAAATCCCGAAGCAATTGCTCCTGTTGATCTTTTTTGCCTGTACTTGCTGTCACTTCAAATCCCAGCTTCGCCAGAATAGCCACCGCCATACTGCCTACCCCTCCGGTTGCTCCCGTCACCAAAATATTGCCCATTTCCGGAGTCACTCCAGCCCGCAGCAATGCATCTACCGAAAGTGCTGCCGTGAACCCTGCCGTTCCAATCGCCATCGCTTCCTTCTCACTGAGTCCATGCGGTAGAGGAACGAGCCATTCGCTGCGCAGACGCGCATATTGACTATACCCGCCAAAATGAGACACGCCCGGCTCGAAACCTGTGCTGATTACCCGATCCCCCGGTGCAAACCGACCGCTCACGGATTCCTCTACAATCCCTGCAAGATCGATTCCCGGCACGATCGGATATGCGCGAACCACACCACCCTTTTCTGTTGTGGCAAGTCCATCTTTAAAATTGACGCTTGAGTATTGAACCTGTAAGGTTACGTCACCATTAGGCAAATCCTCTTTCGTCAGCTGCTCCATAGCAGCCTTTACGCCACCCTGTTCTTCTTTACGTACGACATAGGCAGGAAAAGTATTTTCCATTCGATATCCTCTCCTTAGTTATAATTTACATATATTTCTATTCACTTGGTGAATTGTTCGCCTTCAGCTTAAACAAGCATAAGTAGGGAATCCGTCAAACTCAAGCTCTCTGGCTTGTCATTAAATAAATGAGTGGGCCTATCAATGGGATTACCCCTGCAACTGCCCACCCGCGAGAACGACGAGTGCCAGAAGCATCCCTGAACAATGCGATCACGGAAAGTAATGTCAGCATGACGAAATCAATCGTCATAATATGTACAAAGGAAGAATCCCTGAACGCTTCCATGTATACATCAGGATTGCCTTGAGTCACTGCACTGCATAGAAGCCTGTACCCAGTATAAGCAGCAACAAGATCACATGGGTCAACTTATGAGCTGCCACACGTCCAATACCCGATTCACGCTGACTGCCAAAGGAGAGGCATTCGTAGCCCGAACCTCTGTACGTTGGCGAGGACCATGCAAAATACGGCAGCAGCGCAAAGGCTCCCAAACCGAAAGACAGCAGTACAAAGGGCCAAGCAGGTACATGAGATCCTCTCGCTTTCACTGACTTCCTTAACAAAAGACAAGCGAAAATCGCCGGATAAATCCCAAGCCACGAAAATACGGTCAGCAGCCAGGGTTCCTTGCTTTGCAGTGTAACCAGCTCTTTAAAACACAGGGTCACTCCCAAGTGACTGCCCAGGTACCCACAACCAGGCATACACAATAAAGGCCACCCAGATCAATGCCAACATCCATCTCATGGTTGCACCTCCTCTTTCTTTCATCCCCGGCCGATGCGCTGTTGAAACAGCCACAGAAATGGATTATGTCGAAAGGCAAGCTCGGAAAGATGCGGGATTTGGCGTCTCCTGCGCTTTCCCGAGAAATAATTGCTTTAAATTTCCCTTGTGAGCCTGCGTCCGTTGAAGGTATAGTATACCGCAGTTCATGCACAGTCTGTCCATGATGTTTCACACACAGTCCGACGTCCTGTTGGACATAATGGCGGAAGAGCAAAAAGGCATAACACGGTATACTTTCTTCCGGTTATGCCCTTTAGTTGTTCATTCTTCCGTGGACTGCACGTGTTCAGCAATAAGCTTCTGCTTCATATTCCAGGCCGCAGGGCTGATATTTACACGGTAAATCTCAGGATTGAGTTTACGCAGATATTCAGGCCAGAACAGATCCATCTGCTCCCGGTGATAACTGCGGATCTCATCAAGGGTAGGCAGTTCATACACTTTGCGCCCATTCACAAAGATCGGTTCCAGCATATTCACTGCTTCGTAGCGGGTTACTGTCTTCTTCAGATAAGGGTGTAGCGGATTGAACAGCTTGAGCGGCCCACCCTGTAGCGGCTGCTCTTCTCCTGGATAGCAGATATAATCTGCAATCGCCTTGCCATCTTTCGGATCAATGATCCGAAAGACTTCTTTTTTACCTGGTGTGGAGACTTTTTCAGGATTGGCCGAGATTTTGATCGTAGGCAGCATGGCACCATCCACTTCACGCTCCACCAATTTGTACACACCACCCAAAGAAGGCTGGTCGGAAGCTGTAATTAGCTGTGTACCTACTCCCCATGTATCGATGCGAGCTCCTTGCGCCTTAAGGTTGAAAATTGTATTTTCATCCAGGTCGTTGGAAGCTACAATCTTGACGTAATCCAGTCCAGCGTCGTCCAGCATCTGCCGGGCTTGAATGGAAAGATACGCAAGGTCACCGCTATCCAGACGAATCGCGTTCATTTTTTTGCCTTGGCTTTCCAGCTTCTTGGCTGTCTTGATTGCATGGGGAACACCACTGTTTAATGTATCGAAAGTATCCACCAGCAGTGTCACTTGATCTGGCAGCACTTTGGCATAGACGTCAAACGCCTCCTGCTCACTCATAAAACTTTGCACCCATGAATGGGCATGTGTCCCTGCTGTTGGAATTCCAAAGCGCTCTCCAGCCAGCATATTGGACGTAGCATGGAATCCTGCCACATAGGAGGCACGCGCCCCCCAAATGGCCGCATCCGCTTCCTGTGCCCGTCGTGTTCCAAATTCGAGCAATGTGTCCTGACTCGCCACCTGTTTGATCCGGGATGCCTTCGTTGCAATTAACGTCTGATAATTCATGAAGTTAAGTATCGCCGTCTCCACCAGTTGTGTCTCCATAATGGAGCCTTCTACCCGAATGAGCGGTTCGTCAGGAAAAACGAGTGCCCCTTCCTTCATGGAATGAATCGTCCCCTGAAATGAAAACTGGAGCAACTCTTCCAGAAAGACCGGATCGTAATTTTCCTCTTGTTTGGATAAATATTTGATGTCCTCCATCGTAAAACGAAGCTGGCTGATATAATTCACAATCCGTTCCAATCCGGCAAAAACGGCATATCCGTTACCAAAAGGAAGCTTGCGGAAATAGGCTTCAAACACCGCTTTCCGTTTATGAGTTCCATTCACCCAGTGAGCGTACATCATATTGATTTGATATTTATCCGTATGTAAAGCCAGGCTAGTCGTCTGCATTTGTCTCATCCTCTCTGACTTCCGCTTGTGCCACAGGCCCAGCCTGCAGACACGGGTCAACATGTGGAGACTCAATCCTCATGATTCATGATTCTGGTAAACGTACCATTGCATAAGTCTCCGGTTTATTCCTATTCACCATATTCCTCAGCAACATAACATTCGTTCAGCAGGATATGATGAAAGGTTCGTTTACAGGTTCAAGCCTGCGATAACGGTATCGCTCGCTTTGATTACCTGAGCCCCAAGGCTGGAACGAAAATGTCCAAGCGCCCAATCATGTCCCGCTTGATTGAAGCTCGCTACAGCATCTTCATATACCGTTATGTGAAAACCTTTATTATAAGCATCCATTGCCGTGTGCAGTACGCAAATATCCGTACATACACCGATCAGTGCAATGTCTGTTATTCCACGTTCACGCAGTCGCAGCTCCAGATCTGTGCCGCAGAATGCGCTGTATCTTGTTTTATCCATCCATCGGATCTGAGCTTCCCGTTCTTTCATGACCTGAGCTAGACGACCATAAAGCAGTCTTCCCTCCGTATCCCTGATGTTATGGGGCGGAAAAAGGGCAGTTTCCGGATGGTAAGGATCACTCTCTTCATGCAAATCGACAGCCATAATAACTTCATGTTTATTATTGCAATAAGCCTCCGTTATCGATGCGATCGTCTCTTCAATCTCCACAGCAGGCTGGCCTACAGGCAACGAACCTGTCACAAAATCACGTGTAAAATCAATTACAATCAGTGCTTTCATCGTCCACACTCCCTTTTTGAGAATAGGCTGATCCTGATTCAATTCATCATGATTCGCTTGCGAATTAAGTATAGATGGAAAGACGAGGTACAAGCTCGGTAAAACGGTATAGCTGCGCCGGCCGCTGTGAGTATTGATTGGAGCTTAGCAGGTTGCCCTCCTCATCCCTAACCTCTTCCACTATGCCTTTGCGGCTGCGAGTTGAAGTGATCTTACGAATGAAGTTCGGCTCTTCAAAGTCAGGTACAACACTCTGAATCACTTGGTATAACTCGCTTAGTGTAAAGTCACGAGGCAGGAACTGTCGTGCAATCGTCGTTTCCAGCATTTGCTGCTGAATACGCCGGTACGCATCTTCTATAATCGTCCGGTGATCAAAGGCAAGCTCGAGCTCTTGCAAGGCTTCCTGAATCGAAAACAATCCAACATCCTCAGCATCATCCGCTGCCTGACGGTGTTCCAGCATCCATTCCTCTACCAGCGCAAAAAACGCATGTGAGATAATCCATCCTCTGGGGTCACGCCCAGGCTGACTATATACATTCAAGTACTCCAGATGTCCACCGTCCACACCTGTCTCTTCCATTAACTCGCGCTTAGCAGCCCCATAGATGGATTCATTTTCCTGACAAAATCCACCCGGCAATGCCCATCTTCCGGCAAAAGGCCAACCTTTGCGTTTGATCAGCATTACCTTCAACTCCCGGATGGGAAGTGTCTTGGTTACCGTCTTGCGCTCCCGCTTGGTCAAGGTGAACATGACGATATCGGCGGGAACGCCATCGGGAGTACGATATTTCTTGGAACTATAGGCACGTGCTGCCTGTTCATCGCTTTCAGCATTGAATTGTTCGTAGTTTTCGCTCATGGGCACCACCGACTATTCTCATTTTGATATTTTCATTATGACATAATAATATCTTTTGTCAACCTTGAGATTCCGTGCTTTGCGTTTTTGCTCGCGCTATGCGGAATGTCGCAGTCGCCATGCATCCCAGCGTACCTGATGCATCACGCACCTCGGATTGTGCCGTCACACTGCGGCCAGCCTGATGCAGTATCGTGGACGTCACAATTAATTCACCTTGTCTCATAGGTGCCAAAAAATGTACATTCAGATTGGTCGTCACACAACTGTCTACCTCCATTGCGGCTGTAGCTACCATGCCCATCGCCTGATCCATCAGGGATGTCAACACACCACCATGAATAATCCCCATGGAGTTGGTGTGGTGTTCGCCCGCTGTCAACGCGATCTGAACTTCTTTTCCGTCGCCTTTAATAAAACGACAACCGAGAAAACCCCAAAATCTTCCGTTTCCTTCTTCAACCATTTTGTCCAAAATACCCATTATGATTTCCCCTTTAGTGCACTTTAAGTATAAAGCCCATGATGTATGTTGTTATGATGATTTTCCCAGCATTGGTTCTCTTCGTAGTTGATCTAAAGTGCTTCGTCATTATATTAAGCCTGCTCTTACGGAACAGGTCTTATCCAGTGAAGTTGTCTTGAACAGACCACCACACAAAATAACCCCACAACGTGGAGCATGATATGATCAAAAAAGGCACGGACTGCGTCCGCACCCTTCACTTCATTTACCCGCAGCTGGTCGGAGGTGAATCCGTACCAGCCTCCACGTTCACTTTCTCGGAGACGGTATCCCGAATTACAGAAATAACAAGCTGAAGCAAATAATTGATATCGCTTTGACTTTGCTGGAATTCCGTAACGAGTGGAATGCCGTCCAACTCTCCCTGCAGATCCTCAATTTCCTGTTCAATTTTGCTGACCATGTCTGCATTTTTGAAGCTTTCAAAAGCAACGATTTCCTTTTGCTTCTTCTTGATCGTTGCAATCAATTGCTGGATGCGTTCATGATCACGAATTTTGGACTCCGCCTGTTGGAACTGTTTAACTTCCTCGCTCGTTCCAAGCATATCAGCCAATTCTTTGGCTTTTCCCATAATGTCGTCGCTTATGACCAGATTGCGCGTATCGTAGGTAGGCATTCCATAATGGTTGTACTGCACTTCTTCCTGCGCCACTCGAAATCGCTCCATTCTATGAGATGATATAAGATGAAAACCTGGCTCAATATAAATTCAGACGATTGCTCCATGACCGCTACGGTTACGGATCGTTCTTTTGATCGCTGTTGTCTCCGAATTTTCTTGATTATATTTTTCAAAGGTTTAAAATTCGGAGACAAAGGCGAACGCTTCGCTTCTACAGAATCGATTCCGTTCCCTTCGCTACTTGCGCTGTATGTCCAAACCTTTATATTAAGCCACCAAGATTCATCTTATTAGGTTTGTGTATTACTGATTGGCGGCTACTGGCTCTGAGAGCAGATTGCCCCGAATATAGAAAGTCATTGGATCGGTGATTTCCACATGTACAAAAGTACCGATCAAATCTTTAGGTCCTTCAAAATGCACCAGCTTGTTGCTGCGTGTACGTCCTGCCAGAACATTAGAATTCCGTTTGCTCTCACCTTCGACAAGTACCTCAACAACCTTGCCACGCTGCTTTTCATTGCTGCTGTGGCTGTATGCGTTGATCGTCTCGTTCAAGCGTTTCAAACGTTCCTTCTTCACGTCCATTGGCACGTTGTCCTCCATCACTGCAGCAGGTGTACCTTCACGCGGAGAGTAGATGAAAGTATAGGCAAAGTCGTAACCAACTTCCTTGACCAGTGACAGCGTATCTTCAAACTGTTCTTCCGTTTCCCCCGGGAAACCAACGATAATATCAGTGGTTAACACGACATCCGGAATCGCAGTTTTAATTTTGTCAGCAAGCTTCAGGTAGTGTTCCCGACTGTACTTGCGGCTCATACGTTTCAGCACTTCCGTGCTGCCAGACTGCACAGGCAAATGGATGTGTTCCACCAGGTTCCCGCCCTTCGCAAGCACCTCGATCAGATGATCATCGAAGTCACGTGGATGACTCGTTGTAAATCGTACCCGTGGAATATCGATTTTGCGAATGTCATCCATCAGGTCACCGAAGCTGTACTTCAGGTCTGTAAAGTCCTTGCCATAGGCATTGACGTTCTGACCGAGCAGTGTGATTTCCTTGAAGCCTTGTCTTGCCAGTTCGCGAACTTCGGCAATGACATCTTCCGGACGTCGACTGCGCTCTTTACCCCGTGTAAACGGGACGATGCAATATGTACAGAATTTGTCGCAACCATACATAATGTTCACCCAGCCGCGCATGCCCTCACGTTTTTTCGGCAGGTTCTCGATGATATCGCCTTCCTTGGACCATACCTCAACAACCATTTCTTTACTGAACAGCGCTTCCTGAATCAGATGTGGCAAGCGATGTACGTTGTGTGTACCAAAAATCATATCCACAAAGCCATGCTTCTGCATGATCCGGTTGACGACGCCTTCTTCCTGCGACATACAACCACAGACACCCAGCAACAAGCCTGGACGCTCGGTTTTTAGGGTTTTCAGGTGACCCAGCTCACCAAACACTTTATCTTCCGCATTTTCCCGAATCGCACACGTGTTCAGCAGTATGATATCCGCTTCTTTGCGATCCTCGGTAGCCTGATACCCCATCGATTCAAGCAGTCCTTTAATGGTCTCCGAATCATGCTCGTTCATCTGGCATCCATACGTATATACGATATAATGTTTGCCTTTCCCCACGCTTTTCAGTTCATCGGGTAAGGCCGTTTCGTAAAGCACCTGAACGTCTTGCTTGCCCCGTTGTTTCTCCTGACGATGATTGGGTTCCGATTTGATGTTAATCTCCCGGCCCCGGATTCTTATTTTTTTGCTGAATTCATCTTGCGAAATTACTTTGGCATCGGAGAAATCAAAATATTGGGAGTAATCCTTTTTTGAGTCTTTAGCCATTTCCTTCGGTCACTCCTTACAGCCTCTATTAATAAAAAATCGTTATTTCATCTTGTTTCACGTGATTTGCACGCTTTATACATCAAAAGAGCATTACAGCAAATTATAACATGAATTGGGCTGTAGTTCCACATCCAAAGCCGCTCCCCCTTCGCCTATCTTGAAATTTGTGCAAGTCTGCTAAACAACCCGAAAATACACAAAAACCTGAGCTTACCCTCAGATCGAATGTAGTCGACGCTGTGGATATACTCAGGTTTATAAGTTCATCAAGCCGCCAGGATCACAGCTGAATGTTGTTCTATGTGATTAATCAATGATTTCAGCAGTATCGCCGTTACGCGCGCCAGCTGCATTAGCTTCATCCGTATCAATATGCATGTCCAGTGCAAAGGAGTCAGATACACGAGCCAGTACATTTTCCAGTACCAGACCACGATCTCCACCCAGGCGAACTTTCAGTAATTGTTTGTCCTCGATACCCCATTTAGCAGCATCAGAAGTATGGAAGTGGATGTGACGAGCAGCAACGATAACACCTTTATCAATGGTAACTTCGCCAGCAGGTCCTTTAATCGTGATACCTGGAGTACCTTCGATGCTTCCGGATTCACGTACAGGTGCCTTAACACCAATAGCGAAAGAGTCTGTCATCGAGATTTCCAGTTGTGTTTCCGGACGAACAGGTCCAAGGATACGCACTTTATCAAACTGTCCTTTCGAACCAATAACCGCTACTGTTTCGTTAGCAGCATATTGCCCAGGTTGGGACAGAGGTTTAAACTCAGTCAATTCGTAGCCTTTACCAAACAAAATTTCTACATGCTCTTGAGATACATGAATGTGACGGGCAGATACGCCCACAGGTACTGTTTTGCTCATTGTGAATTTCACTCCTTGTTTATCTATGGCCTGTAGCCAGGCTCTTAACATTCCTATGGTATTATACCCCTTTTTGAAGTGAAATGAAAACGAACTGCTGAAAATTCATGAAATACACTTATTTTGCAATCATTATTTTCCTGAATTTAGTAAATCCATCTGGACATGGACGCTTTCTGCTTCCATCCCGTTTTTTTCAGAAGACTCTTCAGGAGACTCTTCAAGATACCAACAGCTTCATCATTTTGAATGTTCCATCTTCAAGTTTTTCTCAGGCAAGTTTTCCCTTAAATAATTCATGGCATTGCCCCACATCCAACCGCGAACCAGTGATTCGTCGTAGTGCTTAAGCAGCGTATTAATTAGTTTAGGATACTGCCCGGTATGTTCAAGGTCATGGATATACGTAGAAATCCCGTCAAAATCAGACCCCATCATCAGATGATGCTCCCCACCCAGGGAACAAATCTGCTCAATATGTGGCAACAGATCTTCGATACGCACTTCGCCTTCCTGCTTCACAAACCAAGGTACAAACGTCAATCCGATACGTCCTTCCCGGGCAATAATGGCCCGAATCTGATCATTCTTCAAATTGCGCACATGCGGGCATATGGCATAACTGTTGGAGTGAGAAGCGATAAAAGGCCGCTCACTAAGGTCAGCAAGTTCCCAGAACCCTTTTTCGGTCAGATGTGACACATCCAGCAGCATGCCAATTTGGTTACAAAGGTGAACCAGCTCCCTGCCCTTCTCCGTAAGTCCCGCCCCACGTTTCTCCAATACACCATCAGCTGCCCAATTGGCATAGTTCCAGGTAAGCCCAATGATCCGCACACCCATCTGATAACATAACTCCAGATAAAAGAGGTTGCCTTCCAATCCATCGACACCTTCAAGTGTAATTAATCCCCATGGTTTGTCCGTCTGGCCTACCTGTGTAAGTTGCTCCCTCCATAACAATGTATGTGTGCCTTCATCTCGTTCTTTAGTCATCTCCACTCGCTTTCGGTAGATGTCCAACTGGCCCATCACATGTTCAAACTTGCCTCTGCCAAGCACTTCGGGCAAATAGATGGCAAAGGCCTGTAAACCAATGTTGCCAGCCCTCATTCGGTCCAGATTTACATCCAGCTGTGAAGCATTTTCAAATGAAAAGCTAGGGTTCATCAGCATTTTACTTAAAGCATCACAATGAAAATCGGCTACTTGCCAGTTATGCATCACAATCTCTCCTTCTACACAGTAATAAAACAAAACGCAAAAAAACCTGTCTACTTCGTAAACAGGTTCAATGCATAAGTGCATGTATTATCTGGGCTCCACAATCAACTTAATGGCTGTTCGATCCTCACCGTCGATCACAATGTCTGTAAAAGCTGGAATACAAATCAAGTCAACTCCGCTTGGTGCTACAAATCCCCGGGCTATCGCTACCGCTTTAATGGCTTGGTTCAGTGCTCCTGCTCCAATTGCCTGCAGTTCAGCATTTCCACGTTCACGAAGAACCCCTGCAAGAGCGCCGGCTACAGAATTAGGATTGGACTTTGCTGAAACTTTTAATACATCCATGGTAAGTACCTCCCTGGGAATGTTGAATGTTTGTTTCCACTTACTAGATGTTATTCGCGGGAGGCAAAAAAATTCCTTCTTTTTAGATGGGTTTCCCTGCAAAATGAGACAAAACCCCTATTCCATGCGCCACTCGTCCTCCATCAGACGAATTTTCTCAATGCGTGTTGCAGCACCTGTGGCTTCATCAATCTCCACAAAAACACCATGGAAATGCCATTTGCCATCATCAACAACAAATCGTACCGGAAGCTGGGTGTAGAACTTGCGAAGCACCGCTTCACGCTCCATGCCCAATATGCCGTCACGCGGCCCTACCATGCCCGCATCGGTTAAATAAGCTGTTCCTCCTGGCAAAATACGATCATCATTGCTCTGCACATGTGTATGTGTACCTACGACCAGCGAAGCACGTCCATCGAGATGCCAACCCATAGCAATCTTCTCTGACGTTGCTTCAGCATGCATATCGACCAGAATGCATTTATGGTCTTGACGCAGTTCATCCACAATTTCATCGGCAACGCGGAATGGACAATCCAGAGCAGGCAGGAACGTCCGCCCTTGCAGATTCACAATCGCCAACTCCTTGCCTTCGCCTTTGACTACCGTGTAACCGCGCCCCGGTGTTCCTGGAGGAAAGTTCGCAGGACGAATCATACGTGGCTCATCATCTATAAAATCAAATATGTCCTTATTGTCCCAGGTATGGTTACCGAGGGTGATACCATGCACACCCCAGTTGAAAAATTCATTCGCAATTGCACCGGTAATGCCCCGGCCTGCCGCTGCATTTTCACCATTTACAATGACCACATGTGGCTTATACTTCGTTTTGAGGTAGGGGAGGTTTTCCTTCAATGCCTTACGCCCCACGTTCCCCACAATATCACCAATAAACAAAACTTTCATTTTACTGCCTCCTTAATCCCTACCAAGCGCAGCCTTCTTCAAAGCATCCGAAACTTCGCAGGACCTCTATCTCTTGCTCATTCATTTTATTATGAAAATGCCTTTTAACAGGCTATCAACAGGAAAAGTGGCCCACTACTGCGGCCACTTTTCCGTAATGCTCTATTTTGCGTATTCAACCGCACGGGTTTCCCGGATGACGGTGACCTTGATGTGACCCGGATAATCGAGTTCGTTCTCGATCATCTTCGTGATGTCACGCGCGAGGCGGAATGCTTCAGCATCATCGATTTTCTCAGGCTGTACCATAACGCGAACTTCGCGTCCGGCCTGAATGGCATACGATTTCTCGACACCTTCGAACGATTCCGAAATCTCTTCCAGCTTCTCCAGTCGTTTGATATACGTTTCCAGCGTTTCGCGGCGTGCGCCTGGTCTTGCTGCGGAAAGCGCATCTGCTGCACCAACCAACATGGCAATAACCGAAGTCGCTTCGCAATCCCCGTGATGGGACGCGATACTGTTGATTACAACCGGATGTTCTTTGTATTTCTTCGCTAGTTCCACGCCGATTTCGACGTGTGATCCTTCCACTTCGTGATCCAGCGCTTTACCGATGTCATGCAATAGACCTGCACGTCTTGCCAGGGTTACGTCTTCTCCGAGTTCGCCAGCCATCAATCCGGCCAGATAAGCAACTTCCATCGAATGTTTCAAGACGTTTTGACCGTAGCTTGTACGGAACTTCAACCGGCCCAGAATTTTAATCAAGTCCGGATGCAGACCATGCACGCCCACTTCAAAGGTAGCTTGCTCACCGTATTCACGGATACGCTCGTCCACTTCTTTACGGGATTTCTCCACCATCTCTTCAATCCGTGCCGGGTGAATACGTCCATCAGCCACCAATTTCTCGAGGGCAGTACGAGCGATTTCACGGCGAATCGGGTCAAAGCCCGACAGAATAACAGCTTCTGGCGTATCATCGATAATGAGGTCAATCCCGGTAAGGGTTTCAAGCGCACGGATGTTACGTCCTTCACGACCGATAATCCGGCCTTTCATTTCTTCATTTGGCAAAGTAACAACGGATACCGTTGTCTCCGCCACGTGATCAGCCGCACAACGTTGGATGGCGAGTGTAATAATCTCGCGGGACTTTTTGTCCGCTTCTTCCTTCGCTTGCTGTTCAATGTCCTTGATCATTTGAGCCGTCTCATGACGAACTTCCTGTTCTACGTTGGACAGTATGATGCTGCGTGCGTCTTCCATGGTGAGGTTGGATATGCGCTCCAGCTCCGTCACCTGGTTTTTGTAGATCATCTCGATCTGCTGCTGTGTCTCATCAATTCGTTTCTCTTTGTTAGCCACTTGCTCTTCTTTACGTTCGAGTGATTCCAATTTTTTATCCAGCGACTCTTCTTTTTGCAACAATCGTCTTTCTTGTCGTTGAATTTCGTTCCGACGTTCACGAGTGTCTTTTTCAGCTTCGGCGCGAATGCGATGGATTTCATCCTTCGCTTCCAACACCGTTTCTTTCTTCAGTGCTTCTGCCTCTTTCTTCGCGTTCTCCACGATTTGTACAGCAGCTTCTTCCGCACTGGAGATCTTAGCTTCTGCAAGAGATTTGCGAATAAAATATCCTACTCCGAACCCAATGAATAGCGCGGCTGCAACGAGAGCGATCGTGATTGCAGGATTCATACTGTTCACCTCCTCGTTGGTTCCTCCAAGGCATTCCTTGGGTCAATTTGCAGTTTTCAAACCTAACATATTTTTGGGAATAACGAATACTCACGGCGATCCCCCGCCGATTTTCATTTCAAGTGTACATGTTGCCACGTACTATTCACCGTCTCCAGCGAACCCATAATCATGAATGGTATAAATCTTCAAAAACAGAAACCGCTTTTTTGGAAGGAAAAAGGGTTGTCCATTTCTTACAGACTCATGTCCATTTTAGTATTTGACGAAAGAAATTGTCAAGAGAATGCAGTATAGTGAGTACAGTCTGCTAATCCCATAACAACGCTTCGTCTTCTTCGGGGTCCCCCGCCTCGTCTTCTTCAATTAAACAATTCACGACCCGACGCACCATATCCATGGAAAAACCTCGTCGCATCAAGAAGGGAAGCGTTTTACGTTTCTTCTCCTTGATGTCTCCTTTGACCTGATTCCATTTTTTTCGTCCGGCGGTTAGAGCAGTCTCAAATTCCGTATCTGTACTTACACCTTCCAGCGCTTCAGCAATCAGCTCACTGGCAATGCCCTTCTGACGCAGCTCTTGCCTTATCCACAGTTTCCCCTTCCGCTGGCCCTCCATACGCTGACGTGTCCATTCCTTCGCATACAGTTCATCATCGACCAAATTCTCCCGCTCAAGCCGATCCAGGGCCTCTTCAATCAACGATGCAGCAAACTCTTTCTGACGAAGTTTCTGACTTAATTCGTGGCGTGTGCGGGGTTTATGCTCCAGATATCGCAAAGACTGCACATACGTCCGCTGTCGCTCGTCAGCTACAATGATATCTTCCAAGTCCTTTTTCAGAAATGTATTTCCTCGGGTCATCCGATATTTAATCATTACATCTTCAAGCACCGTGATTGAATATAAACCAAAGGTAATCCGGTAACGAGCTTCCCTGCTCTTCGTTCGTTCAACTCGTGTAATGGTAAGTTCTTCGTTATCCGGGAATTGGGAGATTCCCTCCAGCTCGGCTTCTTCATATAAATCATCTTCATGTTGATCCATTTCGGTCTCTCCTTCCATGTCATTTTGTGTGTCTGAACTGCATGGCCTAACTGACAAGTACATAGCAAAATAAAAGACTTCTTCACATACGGACAGCATATCTCCGATGGAGACAACGAAGCTTCACTAAACGCTTTGCATTTCTCACTGAAGATAGCTGACGCTAATACAAAAGGCCGGAAACAATGTCCGGCCTTTCCCTAACAGTAAACGTGCCAACAGCCCCTGCCCATTCGGACAGAGGCTGTTGGACAGCGCGAACGCACACACCATACCCCAAGCTAGATCGAGCCAAGCTCAATCAAACAAGCTTCAGGAATCCTGGGAGGTTACTCGTTAATTTCAAATAGTTCTTGTTCTTCTGCTGCTTCTTTTTGTTGCTCTTCGCTAGTTGGCGCAGGAACTGCAGTAGTCAAGTTGCTGGCTACACGAATTTTTTGTTCAATGATTTCAGCAATATCTTTATGCTCTTTCATGAACTGCTTCGCGTTCTCACGGCCTTGTCCTAAACGCTCGCCTTCGTATGAGTACCATGCACCACTTTTATTGACGATGTCCAGCTCTGTACCAATGTCAATAATACTGCCTTCTCTCGAAATACCCTCACCGTACATGATATCCACTTCCGCTTGTTTAAACGGAGGTGCTACTTTGTTTTTCACCACTTTAATACGTGTACGGTTACCAATCATGTCATTTCCTGATTTGATACTCTCAATACGGCGTACATCCAGACGTACCGTGGAATAAAATTTCAGGGCACGACCACCAGGTGTTGTTTCTGGGTTACCAAACATAACTCCGACTTTTTCACGAAGTTGGTTGATAAAGATCGCGATCGTTTTGGATTTACTGATTGCACCAGACAGTTTACGCAGCGCCTGAGACATCAAACGTGCTTGCAAACCGACATGGGAATCACCCATTTCGCCTTCGATTTCTGCTTTTGGTACCAGTGCAGCCACAGAGTCGATAACGACAATATCCACAGCACCACTACGTACAAGCGCTTCTGCAATTTCAAGCCCTTGCTCACCCGTATCTGGCTGAGACAGAAGCAATTCGTCAATGTTAACACCAAGTTTGCTTGCGTATTGTGGGTCAAGAGCATGCTCGGCATCGATAAATGCAGCTTGTCCACCCACTCTTTGTACTTCAGCGATAGCATGCAATGCTACGGTTGTTTTACCAGAAGATTCAGGTCCATATATTTCAACAATACGGCCTTTAGGCAAGCCGCCTGTTCCTAATGCAATATCCAAAGCCAAGGAACCGCTGGGTATGATTTCCACATTCATGTGAGTCGACTCACCCAGTTTCATGATGGATCCTTTACCAAATTGCTTCTCTATTTGACGGAGCGCCATATCAAGCGCGGCACGACGGTCTGACAATAAGCTCACACCCTTTACTGTTTATAAGATAATGATACCTTGTTTTAACACGTTTGCCAAGCTTTTTTTCGAACATACATTCGTTTTTTTTGTAAAGGCCGAGGCGCCTCTTCCTCAAGGAAACTTTCCAATAAACAGAAAAAAGAACCGTAAACAAGGCTGTTAAGCCTGATTCTACGGTTCTTCCGTCTTCCTTTATTATACTTGCTTGCCTTGGCAAATGCAATCCGAGCTGTGAACTAGTCCATCTCCACAAGCTTGCGCCACAAACGGTAAAGAATCGCTTTCGCTGAACGAATTCGAACCGTCTCCCGATTGCCATTAATGCGCAGTTCATGAATTTCTGTCTCTTTACCACGTTGGGCAAGAGCGATGAAGACAAGTCCTGGCGGTTTGCGTTCGGAATAACCAGGTCCCGCAACACCTGTAACCGACAGACCGAAGTCCGCATCCCCAATCATGCGAATCTGCTCTGCCAGCACTTTGGCCACTTCCGGACTCACTGCGCCCGGTGCATCTTCACCTTCCAGATAGGAATGCGGCACATGGAGCAGCTTTTCCTTAATTTCATTGGAGTAACATACAATTCCGCCCTTAAGCATCGACGCACTGCCAGGAACTGATGTCAGACTCTGCATGACGAGCCCTCCTGTGCAGCTCTCAGCCGCGCTAAGGGTCAGACCCATATCAGACATCATAGTTACAATTGTGTACTCTATAGGCACATCCTCGTTCGCGTAGAGATGCTCTGGCAATCGTTCCCGAATCTGAACTTCCATTGCATCCAGCTTCAGCATCGCCTCACTCTCACTTGGAGCCTTTGTAGATACACGTACCGTAACTTCTCCCTCACTTGCATAAGGAGCAATGGTAGGATCTGTCTGTGTATCAATGAGATCAAGGAGTCGGTCTTCCAATGCCGATTCGCCGATTCCTGCAAACTTCAGCATTTTCGAGTAGATCGGCATTTCTTCTGTCAGTACATGCTGGAACAACCAAGGCTTAACTTCCTGTTCAAACATAGGAATAAGCTCTTTCGGTGGTCCAGGCATCACTACATAGTGCTTGCCATTGTCGGAAATTGCATTTCCTGCGGCAAGGCCTGTTTCGTTCGCCAGCGGTGTCCCGCCTTCTATAACGATCGCCTGACGACGATTGTTTTCAGTCATGTCCACATTGCGATCTCGGAAGAAGCTCTCGATTTTATCCATCGCCATTCGATCTATATGAAGCTTTCGGTTCAAGACCGCCGCGATCGCATCCTTGGTCAGGTCATCCTGTGTAGGACCGATGCCCCCTGAAAATAAAATGACGTCAGCACGACCCTGAGCGATGCGAATGGCGTCACTAAGTCGATTTAAATTATCACCAACCACCGTTTGGAAATATACATCAATCCCGATCGCAGCCAATTCACGGGATAAATATCGGGCATTGGTATTCACAATTTGTCCAAGCAACAATTCTGTGCCAACTGCAATGATTTCTGCCTTCATTCAGCATCCTCCTGTACACGTGGTGAGTGATCAAAGGGCAATAGGATAATTTCCTATTGCCCTTCATACAAATGATTTCTTCATGCTTCCCCATTTAACCTCAAACCGTTACGCCTTTGATAAATGAAGCAAATCTTTGTTTTTGATAAAGTAATCAATACCTGACCATATCGTAATAATTGCTGCAGCCCAAACGGCGATAACGTCCATGTGAATACCCGTGAATGAGAACGGGAAATTATTCAGCAGCAGCAGTACAATGGCCACAATTTGCACGACAGTCTTCAGTTTGCCCCAGGCACTTGCCGCAACAACCGAACCATCCAGTAATGCAATCTGACGCAAGCCGGTAACCGCAAACTCACGACTAATAATGACCACAGCAATCCAGGAATCTAACTTACCCATTTCTACAAGCGAAATCAGCACCGCAGTAACCAACAATTTGTCAGCCAGCGGGTCAAGTAATTTCCCCAGGTTGGTGACCATATTATTTTTCCGCGCCAGATAGCCGTCAATTCCATCCGTGCTTGCTGCAATGATAAAAATGACAGCAGCAATCAATTGATTATACGGAAGCGATAAGCTTCCCAATTGCAACGGCTCTGGATAGAACGGAAAATCCACGAGCAGGAACACCATCAAAAAAGGGATTAAGCAAATTCGTGCAAGCGTAATCCGGTTGGGTAAATTCACAAGACGCCCTCCCTCTTATCCTCCATTACTCCAAACATTCATCTTAATTCCGTATTCATCATCCGGAACATGAAATTTACAGTTTCACTGTCAATCAGCACTAAAGTGCTCTCACTATGTAAAAACGCAAAAAATAAAGTCAACCGTTCAAACGCAAAACCGTTTTAAACGTTCCGGTGACTTTCAGAAGATGTACTGCTTTTCACAAAGTCAGCAAACGATGATGACTGGGCTTTGATGCTTATCTGCCAGCAATGCACACTTAGTATAATATACGCCAATTGCAGTGTCAAAAAACACATCTAGCTACAGTAAGGAGATATTATTTGAAATTTGTATATTGCAGGTCCAGAGGCAGATTGGCACCATTCAACAATTGCATTACTGCTTGCAAATCATTCTTACTTTTACCTGTTACCCGGAGTTGATCTCCCTGAATCTGACTCTTCACTTTCATCTTGGAGTCACGAATCAGAATATTGATTTTTTTAGCGATATCCTGATCAATCCCCTGCTTGAAATTCAAACGCTGGCGGACTGTACCTGAAGAAGCTGGCTCTACTTTTGCATAATCAATGTTTTTTAAAGGTAAACCCCGCTTAGCCATCTTGGATTGCAGTACATCGATAACAGCCTTGAGTTTGGTCTCATCATCAGATACGATCGTTAACGCATCCTTATCCAGTTTCAGACTGCTCTTGCTGCCCTTGAAGTCATAACGCGTGCCAATTTCCTTTTCCGTTTGTGTAACGGCATTTGTCAATTCCTGCAAGTCCATTTTGGACACGATATCAAATGAATTTTCTGAACTCAAACCAGTCACCCTTTCAGTTAATCATATGTTCTGTAACATTATAGAGGATACGCCAAGCAAAAGTCTAATTTTATGAGGTTTTTCAAAATAAAAAAGCATTTTTGGCTGCCACTTGAAATGGTTGCCAAAAATGCTTGCCGTGCGGCTGCCCTTCTAATAGCGGCTGCGATTAGGCTGTCTGAACATGTCAAGCACACCCAGAAGCACATGCGCAAGTCCAAAACCCAAAATTCCGTAACCCCAGGCAGTGGGAGTCAAGTAATAACCCAGGAGGCTGACAATGATCCCCAAACCTGTTACGATCCAGCTGACTGTCACAGCCATCCACCTCACTTCACCAAAAGTTGACTGCAAGTTAAGACAAGGTTAGTGTCTCCCGCAGAAACTTTGGTTATTCGCCGCTAGTGCCGGTGGTTCCTTCGGTCGTGCTTCCTGATTCATTCGTCGAAGTGCCTTCAGTACCCGAGGAGGACGTATCCTCACCAAGTCTTAACCGAATGCGGTTCGTCGCTTTCCCGTCGGTCACAACCTGCCCTGCAACCTCAATAGTGGTCGCTGCCGCGTAACCGGACTTAATGTACATTCCTGCACTGTCCAATTCGAAGGTATAGCTGTCTCCCTCAGCGGTGTTTCCGTACTCCAACTTTTCTCCACTAGAGTTCTCGCCCTTGTATACTTCCAGCCAACTATGCCCCGTTGCTTTAATCGTAACCGTTACAGGCTGCCCTGCGCTGCCGTTCACTTTAAAGTTCGTAATATTGCCTGATTTCCCGTCTTCAGCAACGGTTACAGAAGCTGGCGAATTATCTGTAGGGTTCTCTTCATTTTCACCCGTCGTTTGCCCATCCGTTTGTCCGTCAGTCTGTCCCTCTGCCGTTCCGCCACCGTTACCACCGGCCTCGCCTTCATTCGTTTCTCCGCTACCCGATTCATTAGCTGGAGGATTAGAAGCTTGGCCATTATCTGTAGGCTCATCCGGTTTATCTTGAGGTTGCTGCTGGCTATCTGTGATCTTCGTCTGATCCAGCCCTTGGGTATTCGAATCATCCTTGTTCATCACTACATACACGTACAACAGCACAAGAATTAACACCGGGAAAGTCCACATTAATGCAACAGACATCCAGCGGTTACTTCGCTCTACCGGACGACTTGAACGCTTCTGAATAACCGGCTCCATTGTTGCTTCCGTTTCTTCTGCAGGTACATCTTTCTTATGTCCCTCCAGCAGCTCATCAGGGTTCAGTCCCACCGTTTCCGCATAGGTTTTGATAAACGCACGCACATAGAAGCTGCCAGGCAGCACTTTGTAGTCCCCTGCCTCTATTGCCTCCAAATACCTCTTGCGAATTTTAGTCATTTCCTGTACATCGTCAAGACTCATCCCTTTTTGCAGCCGGGCCTCTCTTAACTGCTGACCCAGTTCAGACATGCCATCTCCTCCTTATGTTTATCTCTGTGGTTGTTGCTTATCTATTCCATGATCCCGTACGGAGCATTACAGTTCGTCGGTGTAGCTGGCCGTAAACGTATCATAAATAATTTCTTCATTCGGATTGTTGCGGAGTTCAATAATAATGTCAAAATCGTTAAAATCATATTCGGACTCCTGGACAAAAATATCCGGATGTTCAATGACCTTGGTGCTAGGCATCGTCATGATATCCTGTAGCAGATTATAATGCCGTTCGCTGGAACGAATGGTACTGACAATTCCGTCAATGATAAAAACATTGTTTGGATTCAATTCGTCCTCGGATAGCTGACTTCTTATGGTCTGACGAAGAAGTGTGGAGGAAACAAACGTCCAGCGTTTCATCGCACATACGCTGCCCGCAATAATGGATTCCGTTTTACCTACACGCGGCATTCCACGTAATCCAATGACTTGATTTCCTTCCCTCTTAAATACTTCACCCAAAAAGTCCACAAGTAACCCAAGTTCGTCCCGTGTGAAACGAAATGTTTTGCGATCATCCGAATCACGATCAATATATCGACCATGACGTACAGCCAGAATATCTACCAGTTTCGGTTGACGCAAAGCAGACACAGTTATGCTGTTCACTTTGCCAAGCATTTCACCCAGCAGACGAATCTTCTCGTCATCGTCTGATTCCAGCAGCATGCCCCGGGTTTTGCCTTCAACACCGTTAATGGTCAATATATTTACTTCAAGCATCCCCAGCATCGAGGCAATATCCCCTAACAGGCCAGGTCTGTTCTTATGTATTTTATACTCCATATACCATTGTTTAGATTCCATTTAAACACCCCGTAAAGCATTATTCCACATTATTCGACAGTAACAGAACGCGTCCATTGGACGACAATCTGAGATATCTTCTAAAAATGGGTCACGTTAATGATATATAAAATGAAAATGAATTACAAGAACAGGTCTGTAATCAATGTGTAATCATTAGAGAAAAGCCCCCTTGCGGGAGCTTTCCATCTGTAATCTTATGCGTTTTGTTTGGCCAATTTGACCATCAGGCACGCAATCGTACGACGTTCATTCTCGTCGCCGACTTCCCATAGTTCTTTCAATGCCCGGTTGGAAGGGTTCGCCGGATCTACTTTCTCATCCAGGAAGTCACCAATTTCATACGCAAGTTTGTTGATGGTTTCTTCATTCATCCCCATCTTCTCTGCTTGCTGTACGCGGTCACCCAAAAACTTCTTCCAAGTGTCAAAACTTGTGAGCACCGTTTTGTCTGTTGACATGATAAATCCTCCTTTGCTTGACGCATGAGATTTAAAATCAACAGTTGTAATATGTGCTTCCCTGGCATTTTATATACGAGCATTTTTGAATTAATCGAAAATCATCTGCAAATCATTAATTTCCATCAAGACACTACCTCGAAGATAAATGAAAATGGAATTTGACTCAATATATTACGTGAGCCAGCCACCATTTGGACTTATAATCTGCCCATTAATGTAGCCGGACTCGGGAAGTGCAAGGAAGTAGACCAGTGATGAGATTTCATCTGGCTGGGCAAGTCTTCCTGCCGGAATTTCCTCTTCCAGCATTTTTAGTTCATCCTGATCCAGATGGTTCAACATGGATGTTTGAACGGCACCCGGAGCTACAGCATTCACCGTTACTCCAGATGGAGCCAACTCTTTTGCAAGAGCTTTGGTGAATGCATTTACACCGCCTTTGGTCGTAGAATACAACACTTCACAAGAGGCACCCGAAAGTCCCCAAATAGACGACACATTAATGATTCGACCATATCTTTGGGAGATCATGTGAGGCATCATTTCCTGTGTACACATGAATGTACCTTTCAGGTTGATCGCCATCACTTCATCCCAGATCTCTTCCGTAACATCGGACAGCATTCCATAATGTGATATCCCTGCATTGTTCACCAAAATATCCGGCATCAGCCCATGTGATTCCAGCTTCTCACGCATACGTTCAATTTGTTCCCTGCTGCGAAGATCAGCAGACACCGTCATGACCTTACCACTGCCCTGTTCCATGCATCTTCTCGCAGCTTCATTGGCTGCTTCATGCGATTTCATATAGTGAATTACTACATTCATGCCCACCTTGGCAAAGCGCTCTGCAATAGCTGCTCCAATGCCTCCACTAGCGCCCGTTACAAGTACCGTCATTTCCCCGATTGGCTTCAATTGTCCTGTTCCCCTCTCCATATTAAGGACTCACGACAAGCGATATCGCCAGCTGATCCCAACGGATATGCTCTTTCAATCTGCGGTTTACCTCTTCCAGCGTGAGCGATTCATACAACGGGAGCATGTTGAAAAAATCACCACCACGGAATTGCTGCCGCGTAAATTCATTTGCAATGTTTTCTGGTGAATTAAGCAAGCGCAAATATCCACCTATTTTCTTTTTGCGTGCGCGCTCAAAGTCGATTACATCGAA
>NZ_LITU01000081.1:242460-459365 GCF_001280595.1 Paenibacillus xylanivorans | reverse complement strand
TCCCCGCCAATAGCAGAAAAAGCATATTGCGGTGAACTGTTATATTCATGTCCAAAGCTGTCCGAAATCAGGTCTTCATCATACAGTTTTTGAAATAGCGCGGTACTGGAACCAAATAGCAAATCCATCATCAGTTTGGTTGTCATATCCCGACGTAACAGGTCTTCTCCAGTAAGTCCCACATCCGTTTCCTTGAAACCAAACAAACATTTGGGCAGGGATACGGCCAATTTGGATTCACGTCTAGCTTCTCCTACTGGCTCAGGTTCCTGTTCAAATATCCGCTCGATTTCCCCTTGAGGCTTGTAATCTTTCTCCGCCTGGTTCGAACGAACCATATCCAGCACTTCCTGCGGATCTACTCCACCCACTACAAACAGAAGCATGTTGCTTGGATGATAAAAAGAGTTGTAGCACGTATACAACGTTTCTTTGGTTATGGTCCCAATGGATTCAACGGTTCCGGCGATATCAATGTGCACTGGATGTTTCTGATACATCGCCTCAATCAAGCCAAAATAAACGCGCCAATCCGGATTATCAGCATACATATTAATTTCCTGAGCGATGATCCCTTTTTCCTTTTCCACATTCTGATCGGTGAAGTAAGGATTTTGCACAAAATCAACTAATGTTTGTATATTTTCATTGACGTATTCTGTCGCTGAAAACAAATAAACCGTCTGGTCAAAACTGGTAAATGCGTTGGCAGAGGCTCCATGAGAAGCAAATGTGGCAAAAATATCGCCAGTCGGTTCCTCAAACATTTTGTGTTCCAGAAAATGAGCAATTCCGTCCGGAACCTTCACTTCTTCCTGTCCTTCAACCTGAAAATGATTGTCAACCGAACCGTATTTGGTTGCAAACGTGGCATATGTTTTCTGGAAACCCGGTTTAGGCAAAATATAAACATGCAGCCCGTTATCCATCACTTCGTAATACAGCGTTTCCTGCAAACGATCGTAAGTTATGCTCTCCACCGACTATTCCCCCTTCTCATCACGCAAGAAATAAATCGTATCCAGACGGAATTGTTCTGCCGCCTCACGAACATTTTCTTTGCTGATCTGTTCTACTTGGGCCAGCAGTTCCTCGGCGGTTCGGTCTTTGCCAGATAACTGCCGATTGAAATCATAAGCGATCAGCTCAAATGCAGAGTCCTGCATTTCCTTAAGCAAATTCCGGATCATCGCCTTGGTCTGAGACATCTCCAGGTCAGTGATATTCCCATTCTTCATTTCATCCAGCTGCTGTTTTATAATCTTGACCGCTTTTTCGTAATTGGGGATTTCAATCCCGGATTGGATCGTTGCAATACCCTTATGTCCGTCATAACGGGAAGAGGCATAATATGCCAGACTTTCTTTTTCGCGAACATTAACAAACAGCTTGGAATGAGGATATCCTCCGAGAATACCGTTATACATCAATGCTGCTGCATACTGCGGATTACTATAAGTGATTGACGTACGAAGTCCCATATTAAGCTTACCCTGATTAACATTTAGCCGTTCTACCACGGTTTCCACTTCTTTATCTCCACGAACAGCTTCCCCTGTGTGATAGTCGGAAGAGGTCACACGGTCTACATTGAAATATCGCTGTACCAGGCTCTCTACCTCTTCCAGCGTGGTATCGCCCACTACATACAAGTCCATACTCGCCTGCTGTAACCACTCGTGGTACGAAGCTGTCAATGTTTCTGGATCAATGCCCGGCAAATCTTTGCGCTCACCAAGCGGGTGCAAGCGGTAAGGTTCGTTTTTACACATCTCCTCAATGCTGCGCTCCGCTGCATAACGCATCTTATCATTGACGATGGATTCCAGCATTTTGCGAACGGTCTCCCGTTCAGCATGTACATAAGAGGTTCGGAAATGACCATCCTCCTGTGCAGGGCGTGTGAGCACCTCTCCAAGGAAAGCAAAGGAACGATCCAACAGCTGCTCGTCTCCGCCAACAAAGGAATCATTAATGGTGTCCATACGGAACTGTACGATCTGGTAATCACCACGTTTATAGACATCAAAGCCAAAACCCGCTCCATACAAATGTTCCAACTGTTCACGAAATTGCGTTGTTTCCGGATAAGATTCGGTCCCGCGCCGAAGCACGAAAGGTGTTAAGGCTACTTTGGTAACCGTATCTTCTTGCAGGGGAACCCCCGCGTAAAGCGATATCGCATATGTCTTAAACCGTTTCGTAGGAAGAACATGTATGCGGAATTCTTTCCGGTTTCCTCGTTCAAATCCTGATGTATTCAAATGTTAAAACCCCTTTACGGCGTCATTTGTTGTGCAATAAGTGAAGCTTAAACGTATCAACCATTTTAACCCATTCAAAAGGCAAGAAGCAACCGAAGTCACGCCTTCTGGTTGCTTCCAAGATCATCACATACAGAATATATGCTGCCCGATTGTTTTCACCTGAGGACGTGTCCAGATCCATTTGGATGTAGCTGTCTTCGGATTAAAATAATAGAGGCATCCACCGGATGGGTCCCAACCATTCATCGCCTGTTCAACTGCTTTTTTAGCTTGTGCATTCGGTTCCAGATAAATCTGGCCGTCTGCAACAGCGGTGAACGCACCCGGCTGGAAAATTACTCCTGACGGTGTATTCGGGAAACTCGGCGATTTAACGCGATTCAGGATAACTGCCGCTACGGCCACTTGACCTTCGAACGGCTCTCCGCGAGATTCACCATATACGGCGTTAGCCATAATTTTGATTTCGTTCTCCGACAACCCCATGGAATTGGCTGAGCCCATATTGTCTTGCTCTTTATCTGCAGTATTGTTATTGCTGCCACTATTTCCTGAACCTTGATCCTTGTGCAACGGCGTTTCTGTTGGCGACCATTGTTTTGAAGCATTGTAAAGTTTCAGCTTGGTTTTGGCTCCAACCACACCATCTGCCTTCATGCCGAATTCAGATTGAAACCATTTTACCGATTTCAGTGTGGTGCTGCCGAAATTACTGTCGATTTTACCATTGTAAAATCCCAAATACTTCAGCCGGCCTTGAAGCTCGTATACATCCTGACCGTAACTTCCATATTTCACAGCATTGGTGCTAAAGGTGGGTAAGGACTTCTCTTCGATCTGAGGAGTACTTGGGTTTGGACTTTCGGTTGCTGTATTCCCAGGAAGCAAATAACGAATTCCCAATGCGGACATCAGCAAAATAGCAGTGAAAAGCCATATGTTCATTTTTTGCATCGACTGTCTTCTACCTTTCTCTTGTGGGATTAACAGAATCGCTAAGGTTATTATGACAAGCATACTTCGTTCCTATGCACCAAATCCTCCGATCATTGGACATCATGGCAAATCTTCAGTCCAATGGCATGCAAAAAGCCCTCAACCAATAAGGTTAAGGGCTTTAATCGTTTACACATGCTGTGTATTACGAGCTTATTTTATTCTGCTGATACTGCTCCAGCGAAATCAGTACTTCCCTTGGTTTGCTACCCTCGTAAGGACCAATTACACCTCGGGCTTCCATGGAGTCAATCAAACGTGCGGCACGAGTATAACCTACTCGCATTCGGCGTTGCAACAGAGAAACCGAGGCTTGCTTCGCCTCCAAAATAATCTGCACTGCCTGTTCATATAACTCATCCTGCACTTCATCTGCTGCCTGAACGGAATCATCCACCTCAGGCACAATGGATTCGTCATACTGCGCTTCACCTTGACCACGCACGTAATTCACGATGTTTTCAACTTCCTCATCACTCATGAAAGCTCCTTGTACACGCACTGGCTTCGAGGCTCCCATTGGCATGAACAGCATATCTCCACGACCCAACAGTTTCTCGGCCCCACCCATATCCAGAATTGTTCGGGAATCCACTTGAGACGATACACCGAAGGCAATCCGGGACGGGATGTTGGCTTTGATTACACCCGTAATAACATCCACAGAAGGGCGCTGTGTGGCAATAATCAGATGGATACCGGCTGCACGCGCCATCTGAGCCAATCGTGCAATCGCGTCTTCCACATCACCTGCTGCAACCATCATCAGGTCCGCCAGCTCGTCCACGATAACAACGATATAAGGCAAAACTGCCGCTGGATTATCCTTCATGAGATTGTTGTAACCTTCAACGTTACGTGTACCCGATTTGGAGAATAGCTCATACCTTTTCTCCATCTCAACGACGATCTTTTTGAGAGCGAGTGAAGCTCTTTTCGGATCGGTTACGACAGGTGCCATCAAATGCGGAATACCATTATATACGTTCAGCTCGACCATTTTAGGATCGACCATCAGAAATTTCACTTCATCCGGCTTCGCTTTGTACAGGATGCTGGTAATAATACCATTGATACATACGGATTTACCTGAACCCGTCGCACCAGCAACCAGCAAATGGGGCATACGAGCCAGATTACCGATGATTGTCTGTCCAGAGATATCCCGTCCAAATGCAATAGTCACTTTGGATTCGGCTTCCTGGAATGTGGCAGTCTCCATGACCTCCCGCATCGTTACAACGGATACCTCTCCATTCGGCACCTCAATACCGATAGCGGATTTGCCGGGAATTGGCGCTTCCATACGGATATCCTTTGCCGCCAGGGCTAATGCAATATCGTCTGTCAGACTTACAATTCTGCTGACCTTCACACCTATATCAGGTTGGATCTCATATCGTGTAACAGCAGGCCCTCTGACCACTTCAAGTACTTTGGCGCGAACACCGAAGCTTTCCAGCGTTGCTTCCAGCTTCCGTGCAGTCTGCATATAATCCTTCTGGTCGCCACCCTTGCCTCCATTGTTCGGCTTGGAAAGAAGTCGGAACGATGGAAGTTTATAAGGTTTCGGAGGTGGTGGAGGCGGCTTAACAGGCTGCACTTCCTGCCCCTCCGTATCCGAAGCAACCGAACCTTGAGCCGCATTGCTCAACGCAGAATTAACGTCTGAACTAGCCTCAGCATCATCCATCACATCTGTTCCAGCATTCGCTACTCCAGGCCACTCATTGTTATCCACAAGTTCATCTGAGATCTTAATTGGAAGCTCTTCTCCCTGCATGTTATCCGTTAGATCATCTGGGAAAGGATACGCATCATCCAGATCATCATCTTTACTCGCATCCTCGGATCTGACATGTTCGAAGAAGTCACGGATGATTGGAGCCGAATTAGGTCTTGATTGCACAGGAACTGTCTCGGGAGCCAACGCATCTGATGCGATAATTGGCTGGTCATGCCATGAATCTGCAGGCTTTTCCCGCTCAGCTCGGTAGACAACATGTTCTGTGTCTAAAGAATCATCCCGATCCAACTCACGCTCAGTCTTCGTCCGTTCCCGATCAGAGCCCCATTTTCCAAACAGTTGGAAAAATATTGGCGCTTTTCGTTTCGGTAGTTGCTGATCCTGCATTTCATCGTCATCATCTTCCTCGTCGTCCACTGGAACAGGCACCACTTTGCGGACATTCCCGTTTTTCTTGCCCGCAGAGCTTGAAGCAGCGCGTGCTGCCGGTCTAGCCTCCAGCTTTTTGTACATCGCACTTCCTGCATCCCATATCTTGGTTCTGAAAATGCGAATCAGATCGACATAAGAAAGATTGGTAACCAGCATGAAGCTGATAATGAACATCACGATCATAATCAATCGTGCCCCCAAGCTGCCAAACAACCACAAGAACAAGGCAAATTGCGCCGCTCCTATATAACCGCCGCTAATGTCCTTATTGAGCATCGAATCCCGTTCGCCTGGCGCAGCAGGCGTAAGCAGCTCGGTTTGCATATCATTATGTATCTGTGTAATTACAGCACCAGGCTCAAGGGCTCCAACCGGTATAAGCTTCTGGTGCATGGCAGAGACGGTACTCATCAGGGTTAAGGCAAACACCAGCAAAACGAGCCCTGTCTTGCGCGTTGTCCAACCGCTTGGCCATTTTCGATGAATCATCACCATTAAGCCATAATAAATCCCTATAAGCGGAATCGCAAAATAGAACTTGCCAAGCATCAATCCAAACATCTTGGAAAGCGATCGTCCTACGGTTGCTTCGCCCGACAAAGCAATGACGGCAAGGGTTATAAGCACAATGCCGTAAATTTCATATTTTAAAACGCCGCTAAACGCTGCAGCCTTTTTTTTCCTCTTTTTTCTTCTGGCCAAAATCAGGTCACCCCCAGAAGAATATTATACCATACAAATATAATCCGTACATATGTTCTTTTTTGCTCAATTTGTCTTATTTCGTCGCGTTATGTTGGTCCCGGGTTACCTGAAAGCGGAACGATAGATCCGGGCATATTGGCGGGATTCAGATAAGCTTCCAAGGGGCATTCAAGCAAACGTACAATGACAGCCTCATTGTCATTAACAGGTCTGACCTGCATCAATAATCCATTCATCTTGATCTCCCGTGTATCTTCTCCCTCATTCCACATCCCTGACCACAGCAGTTCAGGCGGCATCACTGTGTAGAGTGTCATTGGGTATAACCTCCTGCCTGCAACGTCTGTCTTTTGTCTCCTATAAGCTGATTCAACTGGGCGATGGCCTGACCAATTCCGCCTATGGCATCCATCAATCCATATTTGACCGCATCTGCACTTCCCACAGCTGTTCCGATATCGCGGTTGAGCTCACCTGTCTTAAACATCAGTTCCTTGAACATGTCTTCAGAGATATTCGAGTGTGACGTAACAAATCTCACGACACGTTCCTGCATCTTCTCCATGTACTCAAACGTCTGAGGCACGCCTATCACGAGTCCGTTCATACGGATCGGATGAATGGTCATTGTTGCACTACTCGCGATCAGGGAATAGGTTGAGGCAACCGCGATCGGAACCCCGATGCTATGCCCTCCTCCAATGACGACGGTAACCGTAGGTTTGCTGAGTGAAGCAATCATTTCGGCAATAGCCAAGCCCGCCTCCACATCCCCTCCTACCGTGTTTAAAATGATCAGAATGCCTTCGATTCGCTGGTTCTGCTCTGCTGCAACCAGCTGCGGAATGATGTGTTCATACTTTGTTGTTTTGTTTTGCGGAGGTAAAATTAAATGCCCTTCCACCTGACCTATAATGGTCATGCAGTAAATATTCGATTCAGCTGCGGGTGACTGCGTTTGTCCAAATTGCTGGATAGCCTCCGTTACAGGAGACATGGTCTTCTCCTCTTGTGCAGGTACTTCCGGTGCCTCGGTGCTTGGTTGTTCCGATTTCGGTGTTTGCTTGTTTTTCATATATTCACTCATTCGATTAATCCCCTTCTCCAGAAACATGTAATGTATTTCCTTAGTATGGGGAATGTTTCAGCTGCCTTATACCCGATTAATCATCAATTTCTCCATAATCTGGTTTAGGGCTAAAAAACAACAAAAAAAGCCCCTTCTCTACGAGGAACCGTCCAATATTACTCGTAGAGAAGGGGCGACTGTGTGCCTGAATTTATGTTTTTGTTTGGTTTATTTTAAACTTCCATAATGATTGGCAAAATCATCGGTCTACGACGAGTTTGCTCATACAAGAAGCGTCCGAGTGCATCTTTAACATTCGTTTTGAGTGAAGCCCATTCGTTAACGTTCTCACTCATCAACTTCTGCAATGTGCTGCTGACGATGCGATTGGCTTCATCAAGCAGTCCTTCCGATTCGCGTACATAGACAAATCCACGGGAGATAATGTCCGGACCGGAAACAATTTTGCCATCCTGTTTGCTCAGTGTTACTACGACAACCAGAATGCCATCCTGTGACAGCAATTTACGGTCACGCAATACGATGTTACCTACATCGCCTACACCCAAACCGTCGATCAACACGTTACCTGCAGTAACTTTACCTGCCTTGCGTGCTGCTCCGCCTTGAATTTCTACTACTTCACCGATATCCGTAATGAAAATGTTGTCTGGATCAATACCTACAGATTCAGCCAGTACCGCGTGGCGGCGCTGCATACGGAATTCACCGTGAATCGGCAGGAAGTATTTCGGTTTCATCAGGTTAAGCATCAATTTCAGCTCTTCCTGGCTACCGTGACCGGATACGTGAACGCCACTGTTTGCTCCGCTATAATGCACGTTGGCACCCAAACGGAACAGCTCATCAATCGTACGGCCTACATATTTCTCATTACCCGGAACTGGTGTTGCCGCGATAATTACTGTATCACCGGGCAGAATATCTACCTTACGATGAGTTGAACGAGCCATACGTGTCAATGCTGACATCGGCTCGCCTTGGCTACCTGTGCAGAGAATTACTACACGGTCAGCAGCCATTTTGCCTACTTCTTCCGGCTCAATGATCATGCCGTCTGGAATCTCAAGGTAACCCAGTTCAGAAGCAATACCTACCACATTTACCATACTGCGTCCAATAACTGCGACTTTGCGTCCAGTTACTTCAGCTGCATTGATCACCTGTTGAATCCGGTGTACGTTGGAAGCAAACGTTGCTACAACGACACGTTGACTTGCTTTGCGGAAGATATCTTCCAGAACGATACCCACATTTTTCTCCGAAGGTGTAAATCCAGGTTTCTCTGCGTTGGTACTGTCGGACAAGAGGGCGAGTACGCCATTGGTTCCGATCTGTGCCATACGCTGGAGATCTGCATATTGACCATTGACTGGAGTGTGGTCAAATTTGAAGTCACCTGTATGAACAACTGCGCCTTCCGGTGTTTCGACACATACGCCGACGGAATCCGGAATACTATGGTTAGTAGCGAAGAACGTTGCTTTCAATACAGAGCCGAGTTGGATCTCGGAATCCGCATCAATCAGGATGCGTTTTGTTTCACCCAGCAAATTGGCTTCTTTCAGCTTGTTCTCTACAAGTCCGAGAGTTAGCTTTGTTCCGTATACCGGAACATTCAAGTGTTTCAGAACATATGGCAGACCGCCGATATGATCCTCATGTCCGTGAGTCAAAATAATTCCTCTTACTTTGTCACGGTTTTCAGTCAGATAAGAAATGTCAGGAATGACAATGTCGATTCCAAGCATATCTTCTTCCGGGAATTTAAGACCAGCATCTACGACTACAATGTCGTTCGCGTATTGGATGACGTACATATTTTTACCAATCTCGCCTACGCCGCCCAATGCAAAAATCATCAGTTTATCGTTGTTATTTTTCTTAGACAAATGAATCTAAACCTCCTATGGTAGTTGGACGTCGTACCTTATTATTTTATTGTAAGTTAAGAAAAGCAGTCCATTACACCCATGCCCGTAAATAGGGATGAATGCAAAAGAGCACCTTTATTCACGATATTTGGAAGAAGTTCTTCGAAGTTATTCCCCTTCTCCAACAAGATGGATTTTGAAATGATCCTTCTTAGCCGTTCCTTCCTTTTTCACCACAAAGCTACACCAAGAAACGATGTCGCTTTCAATTTCAAAAAAATACCGCACCCAGTCACTTGACATCATTATACATGATTAAAAACAAAAAAAACAAGTCACTCTCTCGTTAACCCCCCCGTTCGCCTACAGTTGTGAAAAGAAACCTAACAATCATCGTCAAAAAAAGAACCGCCTCCTCTTAAACGCGGAGCGGTTCTTCTGTAATTTTTATGGGTTTATAAAAGTTAACAAATCAGTTCCATATCCGTATGGTTGCTAATTAAACAGGGTACGAATAAAATCTTGTTCATCCTCTGTTGGGGCAATAAGCGGAAGACGTACGGATCCTACGTTCAGACCTCGCAATGTAAGAGCGTATTTCACCGCTACAGGGTTCGGTAAAGGCTGCGGGCACTCGAACAGACCTTTGAACACTGGAAACAGCTTCTGATGCATCTGAGCCGCCTGTACAGGCGCCCCACCGAAGAACGCATCAATCATTTGTTTCATCTCAGCACCTACCACATGACTAGCAACGCTAACAATCCCATAAGCACCTACAGCAATGGCAGGCAAGCCAGCAGCGTCATCACCGGAATACACCCTAAACTGATCCGGTGCACCCGCAGCAATCTGCGCGACTTGCTCCAAAGATACACATTCCTTCGTAGCTACAATGTTAGGAATCTGAGCCAAACGAAGCGTTGTTGCAGCCGAAAGACTGGCTGCCGTACGTCCAGGAACGTTATAGAGCATAATTGGCAGTTTCGTCGCGTTAGCGATCGCTTCAAAATGTCTAAACATTCCCTCTTGACTTGGTTTGTTGTAATAAGGAACAACCAGCAAAACCCCATCTACACCAGCACGTTCAGCGTCCTGAGTCAGATGGATTGAATGGGCGGTGTTATTGCTACCTGTTCCGGCAATGATTTTGCACCGTCCAGCCGCATGTTTTACAGCGAATTCGAATAGCTCTACTTTTTCTTCGTCGCTAAGCGTGGGAGATTCTCCAGTTGTTCCGGAAACAACGAGCGTCTCAGACTTTTGATTAACAATCAAATAGTCTATCAGACGTGCTGTTTCGTCCCAATGAATCCCCCCTTGTTCGTTGAACGGAGTGACCATTGCAGTAATCAATCTTCCAAAGTCCAATTCGATTCCTCCTTCAAAACAGGTCCGGCTCCGCTGACTTCGGCTTCCCTACAAGTGAAGTTCGAATGAGGCGTGAAGCGCCCTCAGAGCTTGAACCATATCTTCTTTTTTCACAAGTACCCAAATCGTTGTATTGGAATCTGCAGATTGCAGGATCTGGATGTCCGCCAGTGTCAGGGATTCCACGATCCGTGCCATAATGCCTGGCACTCCGTTAATACCTCCACCGATGACGGAAACTTTGGCGCATCCGGAAAGACTTTGCGGTTTAAGACCAATTTCCTGCAGCACCTGTATGGCTTTCTCAGAATCACTATCGAAAACGGTATAGACAACTCCCAAGGGGGTAACATTAATAAAATCTACGCTAATCGAATTTTCAGCCATCGTTTTGAACACTTTCAGCTGTAAACGATCTGCACCGCCCGGCACTTCCACCGTTATTTGCGTAACATTACTTACATAGGCAATCCCTGTTACGTATCGGTCGACAATGCCTGTCTGCACATCCTGAAATCCTTCTGGATGCGTAACCAGCGTCCCTTCGCTATCTGCAAAGGTAGACCGTACACGCACCGGAATCTGGGATTGCATCGCAATCTCGACTGCACGGGGGTGAATCACCTTGGCCCCCTGATGTGCCATATTACATATCTCGGCATAGCTCACAACAGTCAACGGGCGAGCGTCTTCCACGATACGTGGATCTGCTGTCAATATCCCATTTACATCTGTATATATGTCCACCATTTCAGCGTGTAATGCTGCACCAAGAGCTGTTGCTGACGTATCACTTCCCCCACGACCAAGTGTCGTAAAGTCACCGTTTTCGGTCTGCCCCTGGAACCCTGTAACAATGACAACACGCCCAACCTGAAGCTGCTCCAGCACACGAACAGGACGGACATCCAAAATTCGGGCATTCCCGAAATTGTCGTCCGTCACAAAACCTGCTTGTGCACCGGTCAGCACTGTAGTTGGAATACCTTCATGTTCGAGCAAACTGCTCAAAGTTGTCGCAGATATAATTTCACCACAGCACAGCAGTAAATCCTTTTCGCGTGCAGATAGTGTATTTCCGTTCTGTGCAGTCCAATCCAGTAACGTATCCGTAGCATAAGGATCGCCGCGGCGACCCATCGCTGACACAACGATGACCAGACTCAATCCTGCCTCAAGTTCACGTTTAACATGACGGAGCACATGCTCTCTCGCCTGAACGGTAGAGAGAGACGTACCTCCGAATTTCTGTACCATGATGCGCATCTTTATTCCTCCATTTGTGTACGCAAGAAGACTGGACACGGGTCAAATCAACAAATGGATCACCCTAGGGAGCGTTCCGATGCGATAATTTCAGCAATTTATACGGCATTTCATGCCGCTCCTCAATTAAGGATTGTGTGGAACAACCCCTTATGAAGGCCGCGGTTGTTATCGAGATCATGACGCACACGTTTCCTGTGCACTCATCCCGCTTGCCTGACCTAATCGCTGCAAGCAGGAATGCCCTTTTAATGAAAGGAACATGGACACAGGTAGCTGTTCTCCAGCATAACGTCCCCATGATTTTCTTTGTCTCTCGAACCATCTTCATTTCTTCAAGCGTATAACCGTTATCCCCGTAACTAAGTCTGTACAGAAACGTGTCTGAAAACAAACGGATGCTACGGTGGACCCAAGAACTATCAAGCCTGTGCAGAACGCTGCACAATCATTGGCTGTAACTGTTTGCCTTCAAGCGCACTCCAGCATGCCTCCGGAATCAGCTCCATTTTAGCTACTAACGAGTTTGGTTTTTTCACCGGATCATCCTGCCCAAATGGCACAAAATACAAATATTTGGCCACAAGCAGCTTGGCGATATTCGCAGCATTTAACCCAAGACCGTCATTTGTGGAAATGGCGAGTACCAGCGGACGCTGATTTCGCATCTGGGCCTTGGCTGCCATTAAAACCGGACTGTCCGTCATCGCGTTAGCGAGCTTACTCGTCGTGTTGCCTGTGCATGGAGCAATTACGAGCACATCAAGCAACTTGGAAGGGCCTAACGGCTCTGCCTCAACAATTGTAGAAATGATATCATTCCCCGTTATATCTTTCAACTGTTTTTGCCAATTTTGCGCTGTCCCGAAGCGTGTATCCGTAGTTAGAACCGAATTGGAAATAATCGGGACAACATTGGCACCTTCGGCCACAAAGCGGCTAATCACCGGCATAACCTCTTCAAACGTACAATGAGAACCTGTAATTGCATAACCTACCGTTTTTCCCTGCCAGTTCATTGTTCAACCTCCCGTGCGTTTTGTTCTTCCAAAAGCAAACGGATTAATACGTCGGCAATTATGCCGCCAGCCGTTTTGGGAGCAACAATGCCGGGGAGGCCAGGCGCAAGCAGCGCTTTGATACCGCGTTTTTCGGCATACCTGAAATCACAGCCGCCAGGAGCGGATGCGAGGTCGATAATGACTGCTTTTTGCGGCATTTTGGACAGGATTTGTGCTGTGATTATCATAGTCGGTATCGTATTAAAAAGCAAGTCAACTTCCCCGGTTTGAGCGGCCAAATCCGTTGTCATGAAAGGCTTCCAGCCCATTATGGCTGCTCGAGCAGCATCCTCTTCGCGTCTGATTCCCACCCGTACATTTGCCCCAAGCCCCTGGAGCGTTTTGGCCATAGTGAACCCTGTTCGACCCAAGCCGAGCACAATGCATTCCGAGCCGTGGATCGTGAAGTCCGTCTCCCGAATCGCCATCGCAATGGCGCCTTCGGCTGTCGGAATGGAGTTGTAGAGCGCGATATCATCACGATCGAGTACTTCAACAAGCCGCAGACCATTTTCCCGGCACAAATCACGTAAAAAAGGCTTCGCCATGCCCGTGAACACAATACAATGCTCCGGCAATGCCGCAACATGTTCCTTTTTCAAAAAAATCGGTGTATCACTGAACGAAGTACTCACTTTTCCCTGATCATCACACCCGACTACAGGAAGCACCAGCACATCTGCCGAAGCAAATACATCGTCCTCCAATTCCTGGTGTTCGATACCCGGAACCGAACGCTCCAACTTGTCGAAACCCACCACACTTACCGTAGCATCCAGCTCTGCGCATTTTTGAATGACTTCAAGCTGCCGCGCATCTCCGCCCAGGACTATAATCCGGACACCGGTCAGCATCGGGACGTCACTCCTTTCACCACATGTATGCCTTATCGTATGCAGTGGCCCACAGGGGGGTGAAACAATAAAATTGAAGCATCCGAAGAAACATTGTCTCTATCGTTCAAAAAAAAGAAAAAAGAGCCGCCCCTCGGGGACGACTCTTCGATAAAATGCTCATTAAATTAAACTGTGAAGCTCTTATTACAGAAGATGTACCTATTTACAGTTTAGTTTCGGAACCTTTATTTTCCGGTATGACCGAATCCGCCTTCTCCACGTACCGTTTCCGACAGTTCAGCTACCTCTGTTAATTCAACGGCTGGAACCGTTTGAAAGACGATTTGAGCGATACGCTCTCCGCGTACAATCGTGAATGGCTCCTGACCCAGATTGATCAAAAGGACCTTAACTTCACCGCGATAATCGGCATCAATGGTGCCAGGTGTATTCAGACAAGTAATCCCGTGTTTGAAAGCCAGACCGCTGCGAGGGCGAACCTGTGCCTCCAACCCAGCTGGCATAGCCATTGCGAGTCCAGTAGGAATCAAAGTACGCTGACCCGGCTGCAGCACAACCTCTTCCTGCAATGCTGCAACTACATCAAAGCCGGAGGCCAGCTCTGACATTTTTTGAGGCAACTTGATATCTTCATTGCCCGGTAACTTTTGAATTTGAACGTAATGCAACAAAATCATCCCTTCTTAATCCAGCGATCGTACGATCCGAAGCACCGACCATAGCGAGCGCAAACGGCTCGGCAAACATCAGGTCCAGCACAGCATTAACATCGTCCATCGTCACTTCTTCAATTTTGGCAATCATTTCGTCCAGCGTGTGATGTCTGCCCAGCATCAGCTCGTTTTTGCCCAGGCGGTTCATCCGACTGCCCGTACTTTCCAAACTGAGGATCAGACTGCCTTTCAGCTGTTCTTTTCCTTTGCGCAGCTCATCTTCAGACAAACCATTTACAGCCAGATCGTGTAAGACCTCTTTGGTCAGATCCAGCACTTCCTTCGTCTGTTTCGGCGCTGTACCTGCATATATGGTGAAAAGTCCACTATCCGCATGGGAACTATGATACGAATAAACGGAATAAGCAAGACCGCGTTTCTCCCGAATTTCCTGGAACAGTCTGGAGCTCATTCCTCCGCCTATCGCATTATTCAGCACGACCATAGCGAACTGAAGCGGATCTCCAATCTTACATCCCGGGAACGAGATACAGATGTGGTTTTGTTCCGTTTTCTTTTTGTGAAAGAGTTGTCCGCTCTGGAATGCAGGCAGCGTGACTTGTTCAGCTACACCGTTGACGTCAAAAGCACCAAAATGCTTTTCCATCAAATCGATCACACTGTCATCAATGTTACCAGCGATACTAATAACCGTATTCTCAATCGTGTAGTGCTCCTTCATATATGCACGCAGATGGCTGGAGTCCATCGTTTTGAGACGCTCTTCGGTACCCAGAATCGGATAAGCCAACGGATGTTCGCCATAAGCGGCCAAAGCCATAAGATCATGGACCATGTCATCCGGCGTATCCTCATACATCGATATTTCTTCCAGAATAACGTTTTTCTCCTTGAGCAATTCACCATCATCCATTTTAGAGCGGAAGAACATATCCGACAACACATCGACTGCTATTGGCAGATGTTCATCCAACACTTTGGCGTAATAACAAGTGTATTCTTTCGAAGTGAACGCATTCACGTTACCACCAATTGCGTCGAATTGCTCCGCAATCGCTTTGGCATCATAACGATCCGTTCCCTTGAACAGCATGTGCTCAATAAAATGGGATACTCCGTTGCTTGCAGGCTGCTCATTACGAGAACCTGTCTTGACCCATATTCCAAATGATACGGAACGACAGGTCGGAATCTGTTCCATGACAACTCTGAGGCCATTGCCCAGCTGAATTTTTTTCACGGTTGGCCCTCCTACATCTCTATAATTGCCTAGATTTCAACGCAAAATCGAAATCGACATTTGGTTCCAACTGTTTGATATTAACAAAAAAACGTCATTCACTCAACCACTGAACCCTTCACCCGCTCGGATGACAATGTTTCGCTAACTGTTCCAAGCGTCAAACCCTTGGCCCGTATGGAATCAATCATTCCTTTTAGAGCTCCTGAAGAAGCAGCCGTGGGGTGCATCAGAATTAATGTGCCGGCTTCCACGTTTTTGGCGATCTTGGCTACAACAGAATCAGAACTCGGTTTGCGCCAATCCACGGTATCCAGTGTCCACAGTACCGTTTGCAGTCCCATGCCGGAAGCAATATCGACCGTTTGTTGATTAAAATCACCGGAAGGTGGAGCAAACCAGTGGTTTTCCACACCCAGCTTTTCTTTGAGCAGGTCCTGGGTTTTGCTGATTTCCAGCTTGGCCCGCTCCGTACTCAACCGACTCATGTTGGGATGTGAGTATGCATGATTCGATAACTCATGTCCTCGCTTTTGGATTTCTTTAGCCAGTTCCTCATTTTTGCTCAACCAGCTGCCATCCAGAAAAAAAGTAGCTTTGACTTTTTCGGCATCAAGCGTATCTAGCATCGGGATAATGAATTCATTGCCCCACGCTACATTAATCATGAATGATACCATTGGTTTTTCGGCATTTCCCCGATAAATCGGGTGTGCACCCAGATCTTTAAGCTGAATTTCAGGTTCAGTCTGCCGATAGACATACGCTATCTTGGTATTCAGCGTCCCACCAAGTGCTTTGCGATACGTGGCTTCCACATCAATCTCTATCCCGTTATACCCAGGTATCGCTTTCCAGACCCGATCCACTCTGGCGTTTACCGGAGCGATTTTCGTTTCGGCCGCTTTATCCCGGATCGCCGACAACAGCTGATCTTCTCCGGTTGCCTCTTTGAACATATCAAATGCATTTTGCGTGCCTGGCCCATCACGGATTTCCGTAATGTATGTACGTACACTGCCCACTTGTCCGACCAGTATGACAGCTGCCATACCCACCAGAACAGCCGCCAGCTTTTTGGATTGGTTTCCCACAGCTCCATCCTCCCGCCGTCTTTGTCCCCATCATATGAGGACAAGGGCAAGAATATGAATAAAACAGGCTGTTCATGTAAACGATCTTCAAAGCGGGATTCAAAGGCTTTATGGATAAACAAGCGATGTCAAAAAAGTATTTAAACGTTAAAAAAAGAGCCAGAAATTCACATTCTGTCTCTTCATTCAATCTATCTTTTCAATAAAACGGTGGCACGCAGCCTAGGATTGAGCCGGAGCTTCGGCAGTCAATACGGCTTTGCGGGACAAGTTGATGCGGCCTTGTGGGTCAATTTCCGTTACTTTTACCGTAATGGAATCACCAATGGCAACCACATCTTCCACTTTAGCAACACGCTCTGTGGACAGTTGTGAGATGTGTACCAGACCTTCTTTGTTCGGCAACACTTCAACAAATGCACCAAACTTCTCAACGCGTTTTACTTTACCGACATAAATCTCGCCGATCAGTACTTCACGCACAATGCCTTCGATGATCGATTTGGCTTTATCATTCATCTCTTGGTTGGAAGAAGCGATAAAGACACGTCCATCTTGTTCAATATCAATTTTAACACCGGTTTCCTCGATGATTTTATTGATAATTTTACCACCTGCACCGATAACATCACGGATTTTGTCCGGATTGATGTGCATGGTTGTAATTTTAGGGGCATATTGTGACAATTGCTCACGTGGAGTTTTCATCACTTCAGTCATTTTGCTCAAAATGTGCATACGGCCTTCTTTGGCTTGAGCCAATGCTTCAGACAAAATTTGACGATCAATACCATCAATTTTGATGTCCATTTGAATAGCTGTTACACCATCAGGTGTTCCTGCTACTTTGAAGTCCATGTCACCGAGGTGATCTTCCATACCTTGAATATCACTCAGAATGGATACATGATCTCCGTCTTTGATCAGACCCATAGCTACACCCGCTACTGGAGCTTTGATTGGTACACCTGCATCCATCATAGCTAATGTGCTGGCACAGATACTTGCCTGGGAAGTTGAACCGTTGGATTCCAGTACTTCGGATACCAGACGAATTGTGTATGGGAAGTCCGTTTCGGAAGGAATTACTTTGGAAAGAGCACGCTCACCAAGAGCACCATGTCCGATTTCACGACGGCCTGGAGCACGCAATGGACGAGCTTCACCTACGCTGAACGGCGGGAAATTGTAGTGATGCATGAAACGTTTCGTTTCTTCAAGACTGATGCCGTCCAAAATCTGAACATCACCCAGTGCACCAAGTGTACAAATGCTGAGCGCTTGTGTTTGACCACGAGTGAACAGACCTGAACCGTGAGTACGTGGCAGCAGGGAAGTATCACATTCAATTGGACGGATCTCTGCGAGTCCACGTCCATCCGGACGAACTTTATCATGCGTGATGAGACGGCGAACTTCTTCTTTAACGATATCGTGCAGCACTTCTTTCACGTCTTTAAGAAGTTCTGGAGCCTCAATATACTTCTCTTCGAAGTGAGCAACGGTTTCGTCATTCACGACATCGATTGCATCCTGACGTGCATGTTTCTCAGCAATTTTGACAGCTTCAACCAGACGAGCACTGGCGAACTCACGTACACTGCTGTTAACTTCAGCATTAACGGTGTGCAATTTTACAGCCATTTTTTCTTTACCAGCCACTTGGACGAGTTGTTCAATCACTGCAACAATGTTTTTGATCTCGTCGTGTCCGAACATGATTGCTTCAAGCATTACTTCTTCCGGAACTTCATTCGCTTCCGCTTCAACCATCATGATGGCATCTTTGGTACCTGCAACAACGAGTTCAATCTCACTTACTTCAAGCTGGGCAATCGTTGGGTTGATGATGAACTCGCCATCAATACGTCCAACTTTCACGCCACCAATCGGTCCGCTAAATGGAACATCCGAAATGCTCAGTGCAGCCGATGTACCGATCATGGCAGCAATTTGCGGTTCGCAGTCCTGATCCACACTCATAACGATATTAAGAACTTGTACATCATTCCGGAAACCTTCCGGGAACAAAGGACGAATCGGACGGTCTGTCAAACGGCTCGAAAGAATAGCTTTCTCACTTGGTCTGCCTTCACGTTTAATAAATCCACCTGGGATTTTACCTACGGCATACAATCTTTCCTCATAGTTTACCGTTAATGGGAAAAAGTCCAGATCTTTAGGCTCACTTGATGCTGTTACGGTACACAATACAACGGTATCCCCGTACGTTACCTTAACGGCAGCATTAGCCTGCTTGGCCAAACGCCCTGTTTCAAGCGTAAGCGTTCTTCCACCAAGCTGCATTTCAACACGCTGTTCCATGAAATCCCTCCTTTTATTCGTTCCTAACACAATGGATTCTGCATTTTCACAGTATTTCCTGCTTGTCCTGCATTCATTAACTCCACAGCAACATGCTCACTTGCAAAACAAAAGCTCCTTGCGGAGCCATTAGCTACAAATATATGGCAACATGTTCATCTACAAAACAACCCGGCTGTAAGCTCCGCTTGTCCTTTTAGACAAAGGAATGACGGATAACAGCCAGGTTGATTTTGAAAACATGTACGATAATTAACGACGCAATCCGAGTTTTTCGATCAGTACACTGTAACGTTTAACATCTTTGTTTTTCACGTAAGCCAAAAGCTTACGACGTTGACCTACCATTTTCAAAAGTCCACGACGTGAGTGGTGGTCTTTCTTGTGCGTACGCAAGTGGTCAGTCAAACTTCTGATGTTTTCCGTAAGGATAGCAACTTGCACCTCAGGTGATCCAGTATCGGACTCATGAGTTTTGTGCTCGTCGATCAGTTGTTGTTTACGTTCTTGAGTCAATGCCATCCTATTCACCTCCTTCATTATAATCGCCATTAGCCTCGTCACCGCCGGTGAGAGCAAGCAACCAAGCCAAGGTTATCTGTCGTCTCAAACGACAACGTAGTACATTATATCATAGTTGCCCAGACAAAGTAAATGTAAACCTGTATTTTGTCCTGAGCCTTAAGAAAGCAGGCGGGCGGCGGTTAATGCATCTTCACGAATCTGACTGATCAAGGCATCAATCGATTCAAACTTTCGTTCTGCACGAATATAGTGAACGAGCTCAACCTTTAATTCCTGGTCATATATCTGCCCATCAAAATCAAGCAAGTGCACCTCAAACGTAGGTTTCATCCCGTTTTCATGAAAGGTAGGTTTCACACCGAGATTCATGACGCCACGCAGTTCCTGCTCCCCATACTGTACTCGAACAGCGTAAACGCCTTTCGCTGGCGTAACATAATGATCTGTAAGATCAAGGTTAGCGGTAGGAAAACCAATGGTCCGTCCACGTTTCTCCCCATGAATTACGGTTCCTCTGATGCTGTAAGGTCGTCCGAGCCATTGACTGGCTTCGTCCAGTTCTCCACGCTTCAACAGGCCACGAATGAGAGAACTGCTTACCTTCTCACCATTTAACAGGAACGGAGGTACAGTTTCCACCGTCATTTCGCCTTCTCCCAATGTGCGAAGAAGCTGCTCATCCCCTGCTCCCTTGTGACCAAAGCGGAAGTCAAAACCAACTACCGCTGTTCGAGTCTGAAGCGGAAGCAGCAAATCATGTACGAATTGCTGCGGCGTCAATCTTGAAAACTCCTCATTGAATTCTACCACATAGAGTACGTCTACACCCATCTCTGCCAGGATGTCTTCTTTATCTCTCAAGGGAGTTAGATAACCCTCGTAATCCCCTTTGCGCATAACTTCCTTCGGATGAGGATGAAAGGTCATCACCGCTGCCTGCATGCCCGTTTCGCGTGCAATGCGGACAGCTGACAAAATGACACTTGCATGTCCGAGATGCAGCCCGTCAAATTGACCAATCGCGAGCACTTGGGGATGTGTGCCCTGAACAGCCGAATGTAACGTCTGCGGATAGGTTAGCATTACGGTTTTCACAATCATTCACCTGCATTTCACTTGATAGGTCAGGCTTGAGTACCACCACTCAAACCAGGAACCTCTTTATTCCGGCAAAAAGACTTTAACAGCTCTCACCGTTGCTTTCAATTCATCCCGCTCAAATATCCCCAGAAAAGTCCCATCCTGATCATATAACCGCAGTAGTCCAGGTTGCTCTGCAGGCGGTTCGAGCAAACGCGCCGACAATTTCTGGCCTTGAAGTGCTCCTTTGGCCTGATCAGCACCAACCGTGTGAGCCGGAATGGAAGAGATAGCTTCATCAACCGGAATCAACACCTCGGCTAACGTTCCATCAATCATGCGTTGTTCCACTTCTTCAAAGCGAAGGCAGTGATCAGCGGAAATGCCAGCCGATATCGTGCGCTCCAATTGTAGCATTGTGGACGGATATCCCAATTTCCTGCCGATATCTACACATAATGTTCGAATATATGTCCCTTTGGAACATAAAGCACGGAACGATATATCCGTGGTGTCACCCTGATTCTCAATCCCTGTCAATTCCAGTTCATAGATCGTAACTTCACGACTCTTGCGCTCTACCGTTTTCCCTTCACGAGCAAGCTCGTAGAGACGTTTCCCATCCACTTTGACCGCAGAATACATAGGTGGAACCTGAGAGATGGTGCCCAAGAATTGTTCCAGCACCTGCTGAACCTGCTCCTGTGTCACCTCAACAGCCGTCTCCGACCGCTCAATAACCTCACCCGTCATATCCTCAGTGTCTGTAGACAGACCCAATCGTAGCGTTGCCAGATACTCCTTGGGAAGCTCCTGCATGTACTCCACCACACGTGTTGCCCGTCCAAGGCAAAGAGGAAGTACGCCAGTAACTTGCGGGTCCAATGTGCCTGTATGACCAATACGTTTCATTTTGAGAATGCGACGCATTTTGGCTACTACATCATGAGACGTAAATCCCGCTGGTTTGTACACCGGAAGTACGCCTTCAAATGGTTTTACCATTGAGTATTCACCTGCTTCAGCACTAGTGCGACGATATCTTCCAACTTGCCTTCTACGCGACATCCAGCTGCGAGGACATGTCCACCTCCACCAAAGTTCTGTGCGAGCGAGGCAACATCAACCTTGCCAGCTGACCGGAGAGATACTTTGACGGCATTGTCATTGATCACTTTGAAAAAGATTCCCACTTCCACACCTTGAATGTTACGCGGGTAATTAACTACTCCTTCAAGATCTTCATTGGCCGCATCACAAGCGATCATATCTTCTGGTGTAATGACAACCCAAGCAATCTTGCCATCGCCAGTCATTTGCAGAGTTGAAAGTGCCTGATTCAATATACGAACTTGGGGAAGCGTCACCTGCTCAAGCAAAATTTGTGCGAGATAAGGCCCGTCCACACCATGTTCAAGCAATTTGGATGCGGTGGTCATCACATTAGGACTCGTATTAGAATATCGGAATCCACCTGTGTCTGTTAGCAATCCCGTATAGACTGCTGTAGCCACATCCTTATTCCAATTCACTGGGAAAAGATTAAGGAAATCAAACAGAATTTCAGCCGTTGCTGCAGCGTCTGGCTTAATGATGTTTACTGTGCCATACGCGTCATTGGTCGGATGATGATCAATATTTAAAATGACAGCATCTTCTTCGAAATAATGACGAGTCAGGCCTACTCTGGAAAAGTCTGCACAATCCACACAGATTATCGCTTTATATTTCCGCTCCGGTGGTTGTTCGGTCATGTTCACGATCTTGCCAGCTTCCCACAAAAAATGCATGCGCTGTGGAATCTCACCTTCATTAATCATCGTGAATGTCTTGCCCAGACATGACAGCAGCCAGCCCACCGTTACCGTCGAGCTGACTGCGTCACCGTCCGGCTGTACATGCGACACGACCAGGTAATCATCATGCTCCAGCAGAAATTTCTTTCCGTCCTGAAGCGCCTGTTCATAAGTGTGCATTGCCGTCTCCTTTATTCTGTTACTCGGATTCGTTCTTGTCGGTACCGATATCACCAAGCAGCTTCTCAATCCGGCTGCCATATGCGATCGATTCATCGATCTTGAATATCAACTCGGGAACATGTCGAAAACGGATACGCTTGCCCAGTTCGGTACGCAAAAATCCATTTGCTTTTGCCAGCGCTTTAAGCGAGTTATCCTTTTGTTCCTGTTCACCGAAGACACTCAGATAAACCTTGGCTTGCGACAAGTCGCCTGTTACTTCGACTCCCGTTACAGTAATAAAACCGATACGAGGATCTTTCAGTTCAGACTGGATGAGCAGACTTAATTCTTTCTTGATCTGCTCGCCCACTCTACCTGTACGAACCTTAGCCATTGTTGTTCACCTCATGCTTCCTTGCTTATCGTTGTACGGTCTCCATAATGAAGGCTTCAATAACGTCGCCCTCTTTGAGATCATTGTATTTATCCAGCGTGATACCGCACTCGTAGCCTTGAGCTACTTCTTTGGCATCATCTTTGTAGCGTTTCAGGGAATCCAACTTACCTTCGTAAAGAACGATACCATCACGAATCACGCGTGCTTCCGCTGAACGCGTAATTTTACCCGAGGTAACCATACATCCAGCAATGGTACCCACTTTACTGATGGAGAATGTGCTCCGAACTTCAGCATGACCAATTACTTTTTCTTTGTAGATCGGATCAAGCATACCTTTCATCGCTTGTTCAATCTCTTCGATGACACTGTAGATTACGCGATGCATACGAATGTCTACTTGCTCTTGATCTGCAGTCGATTTCGCCTGGTTATCAGGACGAACGTTGAAACCAATTACGATAGCATTGGATGCTGCAGCCAAAATGATGTCGGACTCCGTGATTGCACCAGCGCCGCTATGAATAATTTTCACGCGTACACCTTCAACTTCGATTTTCGCAAGGGAGCCTTTCAATGCTTCAACCGAACCTTGTACGTCACCTTTAATGATTACGTTCAGGTCTTTGATTTCTCCGTCTTTGATGTGCTGGAACAGATCATCCAGTGTCACACGAGTGTTTGTACCCAGATCGGATTCACGTTGTGTAATTGCACGTTTGTCAGCGATGGAACGCGCTTTACGCTCATCTTCAAACACCATGAACGGATCTCCCGCACCTGGAACCTCAGTCAGACCGGTAATTTCTACAGGTGTTGAAGGTCCAGCTTCTTTTAAACGGCGACCTTTGTCATTCACCATCGCACGTACGCGACCGAAGCAGTTACCTGCAACAAAAGCATCTCCAACTTTCAATGTGCCGTGCTGTACGAGAATACGGGCAACTGGGCCACGTCCTTTATCCAGCTCGGCTTCGATCACTGTACCACGGGCACGTTTGTCCGGGTTCGCTTTGTACTCGTTCACTTCTGCAACGAGCAGGATCATTTCAAGCAGACCTTCCAGACCCATTCTTTGTTTCGCCGAAACGTTAACAAAGATGGTATCTCCGCCCCACTCTTCCGGAACGAGTTCATAGTTGGTCAATTCCTGTTTTACTTTATCCGGATCTGCACCCGGCTTGTCAATTTTGTTGACAGCTACGATAATTGGCAGCCCAGCAGCTTTAGCATGGTTAATCGCCTCAACGGTTTGTGGCATAACACCGTCATCTGCAGCTACAACAATAATCGTCATATCGGTAACCTGTGCTCCACGTGCACGCATAGCGGTAAACGCTTCGTGACCCGGTGTATCCAGGAACGTGATTTTTTTGTTATTAATTTCAACTTGATAAGCACCGATATGCTGTGTGATACCGCCGGCTTCTCCGCCCGTTACATTCGTTGAACGAATCGCATCGAGCAATGTTGTTTTACCATGGTCAACGTGACCCATGATCGTAACTACTGGTGGACGAGCTTGCAAGTCAGCAGGTTCATCATTTTCTTCCAGTGTTTCGAAGCGGTCATCTTCAAGGACAATTTTCACTTCGACCTCAACACCGAATTCTCCAGCAAGCAACAGAATGGTTTCGATATCAAGCTCTTGGTTAATCGTTGCCATAACACCCATTGCGATGAGTTTTTTGATGACTTCGGAAGCATCTTTATGAAGCAACTTCGCTGTTTCACCAACAGTCATGTCACCACGTACGATGATTTTCTTAGGTGTGTTATCAATTTTCTCACGTTGTTGGTACTGTTGTTGATTTCTATTGCGATTGTTCTTGCCGCCACGGTTACCGCGGAAGTTGCCGCCACGGTTGTCGTCATAACGACGTCCACCGCCACCGCTGTTCGAACGATTGCCGCTATTGTTGTTATTGCTGGAATTACCTTGGCCGCCTCTGCGTTGGCCTTGTCCCGAGCTCTGTCCTTGGCCACCAGTACGGTTGCCGCCAGTGCCAGTGTTGCCACCGCTGTTCGGGCCTGCGCTTCTTGTTTGACCGCCACCACTGTTCGATGGACGTTGCCCCGTACTTTGCGGGCGGGATGCTGTACTGCTTTGTCCACCTTGAGCAGGTCTTGGACGATTACTTGATTGTCCTCCTTGGCTTGAGCCTTGGGAAGAATTCGTTCTGTTGCGGCTGTCTTGGCCGCTAGGTCTTTGGGAGCCATTGTTATTGTTGGAATTTGGTCTATTGTTCATACCTACCTGCTTTTCCTGTTGTATTTTTGTTTGTACGGGACTACCGGATGTGTTACTGCTTTTCGGCGTGTTCACTCCGCCGGCCGGTTTGTTGCTGTCCACTGTTTTGTCACTGCGCACTGACGAAGTAGCAACGGATTTTGCTTCGTTGTTTTGTTTGGAAGCGGCAGTGGATTTTATATCTTTAAAAAATTGTTCCACCTTACCGACTGAACCATTCTCCATAACACTCATATGATTGTTTACGGGAATATCCAGCTTTTTAAGAATGGTTATAATTTCTTTGCTACTCATATTAAGGGACTTCGCATATTCATAAACTCGCAATTTATCCTTGTTTTCCTGTTTACTCAATATACTCCACCTCCGACATTATACCGACTTGCTTGGAGATCATTTTTGCAAACCCTCGATCCGTTACTGCAAGAACAACCCGCGTTTCTTTACCGATACTTGAACCCAGACTATCCCGGTCAAATCCGATCACTAGTGGAACCTTATATGTCCCGCATTTGTCGCGAAATTTCTTTTGTGTATTGGCCGAGGCATCACCCGCAACAATAACCATTTTAGCTTCGGAAGAACGGATCGCTTTAAGTACAATTTCTTCACCTGTTACAAGTTTGCCTGCACGCATGGAGAGTCCCAGATAAGACAATGTTTTATTATTCATCATGTTCACGCTCCTGTGCTGCTATGAATTCGTCCTCTACCGCGACAAAATCAGCTGCCAATTGCTCATAAATTTCCGGTGAGACTTTGCCCTTTAGCGCCCGATCTAAAGACCGGTTTTTGAGTGCAAGCTTAAAACAGGACTCTTTGCCGCATAAATAGGCACCACGTCCGGACTTTTTGCCAGTCAAATCGATCAGCACTTCATCCTCTGGCGTTTTAACGATACGGATCAGCTGCTTTTTGGGCATCATTTCCTGACACGCCACACATTTGCGCAGCGGTACTTTTTTGGTTTTCATACGTTAGCGCCCCCCCCCGTGCTTTACTTTAGTCGACGGAGACGGAATCTTGGTGCATTTCCAAAGAAGAATCTTTCTCTCTGCCGAATTCCTGTTCCGCCTGGCTCTCGCTCTTAATGTCGATTTTCCAGCCGGTCAGTTTGGCTGCCAATCGGGCATTTTGGCCTTTGATCCCAATGGCGAGGGACAGCTGATAGTCAGGAACAATAACCCGAGCCATCTTTTCTTCCTCGAATACTTGAACTTCCAATACTTTGGAAGGACTAAGTGCATTAGCCACATATTCGTCTACCTGGTCGGAGAAACGAACGATGTCAATTTTTTCACCGCGCAGCTCACCCACAATGGTCTGCACGCGCATTCCCTTAGGACCTACACATGATCCAACCGGATCAACTTCCTCATTGCGGGAATTAACGGCAATCTTGGAGCGGAAGCCTGCTTCACGTGCGACGGAGCGAATCTCAACTACACCATCAAAAATTTCAGGTACTTCCAGTTCAAAGAGACGTTTCAACAGGCCCGGATGGGTACGGGACAAAATGATTTGTGGCCCTTTGGTCGTATTCTCGACCTTGGTGATGTACGCTTTAATACGGTCACCATGAACAAACTTCTCGTTCGGCATCAATTCGGTCAGCGGTAAAGCCGCTTCGATTTTGCCCAGATCGATGTAGATATTGCGCAAATCCTGACGCTGCACCACTCCCGTAACGATATCTTCTTCCTTATCAACGAAAGCGTTGTAGATCAGGCCGCGTTCGGCTTCACGAATCCGCTGGGTAACTACCTGTTTGGCAGTTTGTGCGGCGATACGTCCGAAATCACGCGGCGTAACTTCAATCTCCGCAATATCTTCCAGCTGGAAGTGTGGGTTGATCTCTCGTGCAGCAGGCAATGAAATTTCGGTACGTGAATCCAGGACTTCTTCCACGATCAATTTGCGGGCATATACCCGGATAACACCCGTATTGCGGTTCATGTCAACACGCACATTCTGGGCGGTGTTGAAATTTCGCTTGTAGCTGGAGATGAGCGCTGCCTCGATCGCTTCAAACAGCACATCCTTGCTGATCCCTTTTTCCCGCTCCAATTCATTCATTGCTTCAATAAAATCCATACTCATGAATGTTGATCCCCCTTTCAAACATGGCATCTCATACGTAAAACGGCGAAAGGCTCTATACTCATGAGCACCTTGCCGTTATCGTGAGATGTGTCTTTTTTCATTAATAAAGTGAACAAGGCACTTAAAACAGAATGGCCAGGCGCGCACTCGCGACCTTGTCATAAAGAATGGCATGCTGTTTCTTGCCTGCTTCGATCACAAGTTCCCCGTTATCAAAGGAAAGCAGCTTGCCTTCAAATTCCTTTATACCATTTACCGGCTCGTAGGTTGTAACAAATACATTTTTGCCTACGGATTTGGTAACGTCCTCCGGTTTTTTCAGTGGACGCTCCGCACCGGGAGAAGACACTTCAAGGAAATAGATGGTCGGAATCGGATCGTTCTCATCCAGCTTGGCGCTTAGCTTTTCACTGATCAAGACACAATCATCGATGTCGATGCCACCCTCTTTGTCGACATACACCCGTAAAAACCAGTTGCTGCCTTCTTTGACGTATTCGATGTCAACCAGCTCGAAGCCTTGTTCGTTCAAGTAGGGTTGGATCATTTCTTCCACGGTAGATTTAATGTTCGTTGTGCTCAAAACCGATAACCTCCAACTTAGGTTACACCAGCAAATAATGACTGGCAATTTCTTCATTACCCAAGATTCTTGTATACCAAAGACTAAAGAGTGGGTTTCCCCACTCTTTAGAAATTCGTACTATCTCGTTCACTTCAAAAATTATAACATAGTCTGGTAATAGTGACAAGTAAGCGATCATTCAGGCATTTCCGTTACTAATGAAGAAAAATTTCGCAATCACATCACAGACCAACATTGGATACTCAAAATGCCATTTTAGAACAAGGATAATTGATTGCTTTCCGGCAAACCACGGAAGCATCCCATTCCCGTCAGCAGCTCAACAATGGTTTTACTTGCTTTGGACTTCTGCTGGAAATCTTCAATCGACAGGAATTCTCCATGCTCTCTTGCAGCAGCAATGTTGCGTGCAGCATTATCCCCGATTCCTCCCAATGCCGAAAACGGAGGAATGAGTGTATTCCCGTCGACGATAAACTTCGTCGCTTCCGAACGATAGAGATCAATCGGTTTAAGCGAGAATCCGCGTGCTGCCATTTCCAGTGCCATCTCAAGGACGGGAAGCATGTTTTTTTCTTTTGGCGGTGCCTGGAAACCTAATTGTTCAATTTCTACGATCTTCCTATAGATGGGCTCATAGCCTTGACATACCAGTCCAATGTCAAACTCATCCGCACGAACTGTGAAGTATGTCGCGTAATATTCAATTGGGTGATACAGCTTAAAGAAAGCTGTACGTACTGCCGAGATAACATAAGCTGCCGCGTGGGCCTTCGGAAACATGTACTGGATTTTAAGACAGGAGTCAATGTACCATTGCGGCACCTTGCAATTTTTCATCTCATCAATCCATTCTTGCGGCAATCCACGCCCCTTACGAACACTCTCCGTAATTTTAAAGGCAAGACTGGCGTCCATACCCGCCTTATAGATCAGGAACAACATGATATCATCCCGGCAACCAATCACCGTTTTGATGTTACACGTTCCATTTTTGATTAGATCTTGTGCGTTACCGAGCCATACCCCCGTACCATGAGACAATCCAGAGATCTGAAGTAGATCGGCAAAAGATGAAGGCTGTGATTCAACAAGCATCTGACGTACAAACTTCGTCCCCATCTCTGGTACACCAAAAGTGGCAACTGGTGAACGAATCTGCTCTGGCGAAACGCCCAGCGACTCCGTCGAGTTGAACATGCTCATGACTTTAGGATCATTCATCGGAATAGTCGTTGGATCGATACCAGTCAAATCCTGAAGCATCCGCATCATGGTTGGATCATCGTGCCCCAGAATATCGAGTTTTAGCAAGTTCTCTTCAAAGGCGTGATAGTCAAAGTGAGTTGTTTTCCACTCGGCATTAACGTCATCGGCCGGGAATTGTACAGGCGTTACATCTTCCACTTCAATATAATCCGGTACAACGACAATACCACCGGGATGCTGTCCGGTACTACGCTTAACCCCGGTGCAACCGGAAGCCAAACGATTCAGCTCAGCCCCACGCCATTTCTTATGATGTTCTTCCTCATATTTCTTGGCAAAACCAAACGCCGTTTTCTCAGCTACCGTACCGATCGTACCTGCACGGAACACACTCTTTTCGCTGAAAAGCACCTTGGTATAGTTGTGAGCATGCGGCTGATAATCACCCGAGAAGTTCAAGTCGATATCGGGAACCTTGTCCCCTTTAAAGCCAAGGAAAGTCTCAAACGGAATATCCTGCCCTTCGCCTTTTAATCGGCCTCCACAATCAGGGCATTCTTTCTCCGGAAGGTCAAATCCACTCGGTACACTACCGTCGAGGAACCACTCGCTGTGCTTACACTCCGAATTCACACAAATATAGTGCGCTGGCAGCGGGTTAACTTCAGAGATCCCCAGGAAAGTAGCAACTACAGACGAACCAACGGATCCCCGGGAGCCGACAAGGTAGCCGTCCTGATTCGATTTTTTAACCAAACGTTCCGAGATCAGATAGTTGGCAGAAAAACCGTATTTGATGATTGGCTTCAGTTCTTTTTCAAGTCGTGCCACAATTACTTCCGGCAGTTCCTCACCATAAATGGACTTGGCGGTATTATAACAAGTATTACGGATTTCATCGTCCGCACCTTCCAGAATTGGAGTGAACAGCTTGTCCGGGAACAGTTTGATTTCCTCAAATCGATCAGCCAATTCAACTGTATTCGTAACAACTACTTCGTAAGCTTTGTCTTGGCCCAGGTACTGGAACTCTTCAAGCATTTCATCCGTCGTTCTTAAGTGAGCATCCGGTTTTCGTTGATCTTTGAGCGGGCTGAAGCCTGTAATTCCATGAATGGTGATATCCCGATATAGCTTGTCGCGCGGTTCCAGATAATGCACGTTACCTGTGGCTATGACTGGTTTCCCCAATTTTGAACCAATGTCAATAACTTTGCGAACAGCGAGCTTCAATTCCTCTGGTGTAGCCACCAGCCCTTTATCCACCAAGTGCATATACATCGTTAATGGCTGGATCTCCAGAATGTCATAGAAATGCGCTATCTCTTCCGCCTCTTCAAGCGATTTGTTGAGCACAGCCTCGAAAAACTCACCTTTTTCACAACCGGATAAAATAATGAGGCCCTCACGCAAATTGACCAGCTTAGATTTCGGAATACAAGGCACCCGTTTGAAATGCTCTGTGTGGGAAAGTGTTACCAGTTTATATAGATTCTTCTTGCCGACATCGTTCAAAGCATAGATTCCACAATGGAAAGGACGCGTATTTGAGAGATCAACTCCGACATAATCGTTAAGCCGATCAAGCATGGTCAGGCCTTTCATCTGGGCAGCATCATTAACCAATCCATTCAGTATACCTGCGAGCGCAATCGTATCATCAATCGCCCGGTGATGACTCTCCAGTGCTACTTTATATTTATCCGCCAGCGTATTCAGACGGTGATTCTTCATTTTTGGATATAACAAACGTGCCAGTTCCAACGTATCAAGGACAGGGTTCGAAAGTTCAGGCATACCAAGCTGTTTCAACGAAGCTTGAATAAAGCCCATATCGAAACGCGCATTATGCGCGACCAATACGCCATCTCCGGCAAACTGTACAAAATCACGGATAACCGGTTCTAGCTCAGGTGCATCCTTCACCATCTCATCGTTAATGTTAGTCAACTGCTGAATGTTATATGGAATGCGCTCATGCGGATTTACAAACGTAGCAAAGCGATCAATCTCTTTACCGTCCTCCACCTTCACTGCCGCAATCTCGATGATCTTGCTCTGTGTTACAGATAGACCTGTGGTCTCAATATCAAAGACAATATAAGTCGCTGATTTGAGCTCCAACGGCTGCGGCGCCAAAACAACAGCAACCGAATCGTTCACCACATTGGCCTCAAGGCCGTAAATCATTTTAATTCCATTTTTCTTGGCCGCTTTGGACGCCTCCGGATACACCTGCACACCGCCATGATCACTTACCGCGATTGCCTTGTGTCCCCATTCCGCTGCAGTTTTTACGTATTTATCGATCGAAGTTACGGCATCCATTGTACTCATTGTGGAGTGCAGATGAAACTCAACCCGTTTCTCTGCTGCATTATCCTTACGGGATGGCGGTGCTTTTACTTCAATTAAATCTGACGGAATCATAGCAAGTTCCGGGATTTGCATAAACCGGTCGTATTCTACACGGCCACGGACTTTTACCCATTTTCCATTGGCGAGTAAGCTCAGGATTCTGACATCCTCTTTTGTTTTGGCAAACATCTTCATTTGCATGGAATCCGTGAAATCCGTCAGATAAAAAGTAAACAAGGTATTACCATTCCGCAATTCCTTACGATCCAGACCGAAGACCGTTCCCTGCAACGTAACCTTTTTCTCTTCATCTTGAATTTCCTGCATAGGTACAGGTGGTTCCTTGATATCATATCCCATCTGTAAGCGAACATCGCCCTGTTCTTCCTCTTCAGGCATTTCGGAGTCCACTTCACTCATCATCTGTTCGATAACTTGAAGCTCTTCTTCCCGCTTCTTGAGCTGGAATTGTTCCATCGCCTCTTTGTTGCTTTCAACCTCACCAACCAGCAATTTGACCCGCAAGGACAATTGAAAATACTTATCATAAAAAGTGGTTATAGCCTGATCGATCTGCTTCTTCTTCGCAAGCTCCATCGACATGGCATCACTCATAGTCAATTGAAGCAGATCCGCCTCACATTCAAACTTGGTACGACTCATCCAACCATTAACGGATGGAATCTCCCGTGTAACCCATTCTAGGAACAGATTCCAATACTCACTGACAATATCACCAATCGCAACCTGCTCACTATATTTAAAACCAAATGTAATCTTGGAAATATGATTCATTTTCTCCTGGATATGCAGGCAAAATGTACGATAGATTGGAGCAGGAACCAAGGTATCCTTTGCAATCACAATAGTCCAATCGCGGTTGCTACGGCTCGTCTCCACCCGTTCAATCCATCCATCCAAAAAGTAGGGCTCTATCAGGCCAGCCGGAAGCTCCGTCTGTTTCATCAACAACTCAAACCGTTTTCTCTTCTCCTCGAATCCACTCATCGTGTTCCTCCTTGTACCCCCTTAAAACAGCAAAAGCCTCTGCATTCAAAAATGTCCCCGATCCGAACCCGCACCGACTCATTTTATCCGACAGAAGCTCTCCATTCCTTACTCTTACGGTGAATAAGTGCTGTTAGTCAACTCTTCCTGACTTAGTACGCTCTTGCAAACACTACCGTGTGTTTCGCTTGTTCACCACAAGCCAGGCACGTATGCTTTTCTTCCGCAGGCTGGAACGGAATATTCCGGCTTGTTGCACCTGTTACTTCTCTTACTTTATCTTCGCAAGCTTCTGAACCGCACCATCCAGCCAGTGTGAACCCGCGTTTGTTTTCCATCAATTCCTTCATCTCATCAAGCGTATCGACAGAGTAGAAGTTGTCCGACATAAACGTGCGAGCACGTTGCAGCATATCGGCTTGCACTTGAGTCAGCATGGTCTGGATTTCTTCCACCAGATTGGCTTGTTCTACGACTTTCTTCTCTCCAGTAATCCGGGAAACGAGCACACATACACCGTTCTCCATATCACGCGGACCAATTTCAAGACGAATCGGCACACCACGCATCTCGTATTCGTTAAATTTCCAGCCTGGACGAACATCACTGCGATCATCCATTTTCACACGGATTCCCGCTTGTTTCAGTTCAGCGAACAACTCATCCGCACGGCCTACAACGGCATCACGCGTTTTTGGAGGTCCAATCGGAATCATAACCACTTGTGTTGGTGCAACTTTAGGAGGAAGAACCAGACCACGGTCATCTCCGTGAACCATGATCAATGCACCGATCAGACGTGTGCTTGTTCCCCATGAAGTGGTGTGAGCCAGTTCCAGCACGTTGTTGCGGCTAAGATACTGGATCTCAAATGCTTTCGCAAAATTTGTACCCATATAATGAGAAGTCCCGGCTTGAACCGCACGTCCATCCTTCATCATCGCTTCGATGGAGAAGGTGTCTACAGCACCTGCAAATTTCTCGGATTTTGTTTTCTGACCTGTAATAACAGGAATCGCCAGATATTCTTCCAAAACCTCGCGGTAGATTTCAAGCATTTTCATCGTCTCTTCACGTGCTTCTTCTTCTGTCTCGTGCGCCGTATGGCCCTCTTGCCAAAGGAATTCACTTGTACGAAGGAAAGGCAGTGTTCTCTTCTCCCAGCGAACCACGTTAGCCCATTGGTTGATCAGTACTGGCAAGTCACGATACGACTGAATCCATTTGGAGTACATGTGACCGATGATGGTTTCCGAGGTTGGGCGGATCGCCAGACGCTCTTCCAGCTTTTCTCCGCCCGCTTCCGTTACCCAAGGCAATTCAGGGTTGAACCCTTCCACATGTTCTTTTTCTTTTTGGAAAAAGCTCTCAGGAATGAACATTGGGAAGTAAGCATTGCGATGACCCGTTTCACGGAAACGACGGTCCATCTCATCCTTGATGTGCTCCCAGATTTCGAAGCCGTCTGGTTTGAAAACAATACAACCCCGCACGGGTGAATAGTCCATGAGATCAGCTTTTTTAATAACATCAATGTACCAGCGTGAGAAATCCTCGCCCTGAGGTGTAATTTCAGTCACGAACTGTTTATCATTTTCCTTTGACATAAGACTCCAGCGTCCTCCCATAACGACTATCTCTGAATAGTCAGAGCGTAGTCAAACCATAATTATCCGTTAATTAATCGTAATATATCATTATATGTTACTGCCAGCATCAGTACAAACAACATGGCGAATCCAACAAAATGAACCATGCCTTCCCGGTTGGGATCAACAGGTCTGCCGCGCAGTCCTTCGATTCCTAGGAATACAAGACGACTTCCGTCCAATGCAGGAATAGGCAACAGGTTGAAAATACCGAGATAGAGACTCAAAATGGCTGCCCATCTCGTTAACTGTTCAATTCCTTGTTTCGCAATTTGGCCTGTTACTTCAAATGTACGAACTGGACCACCAATATCATCCATGTTAAACTGATTGATCAGATGTTTGAAGCCTTCAAAGATCACTCTGGTTGTATCAACCATCGCTATCCCAGACACTTTGAAGGTTTCTACAAATCCAACGGATCGGGTTGGCAATGTTGGTACAATCCCCACCTTGCCGCCCTCTTGTCCTTCTACGGCACGAGGTGTAATCGTTATGTTGAACGTTTCTTCCCCCCGACGCAGTGTCCATTCCATCGGTTTGTCTTTGGAATCGGCAATCATCGTCACCATTTTTTGCGAATCCGTACCAATAGCAGTACCATTGATTGTCTCAATGATATCTCCCTTTTGCAAGTTCGCCTGGTCGGCAGCTCCACCTTCAAGCACTTCACCAATTTCCAGATTTTTTGGATTCTCAACTGCAACACCTGCCATTTGCGCATATACGGCAAACAACACAAATGCCAGGATGAAATTCATGAGTGGTCCGGCAAAAATAGCCATGGCCCGTTGACCCACCGTTTTACTGCCAAATTGACGATCTTTCGGTGCAATCTGGGTTTGTTTGCCCCGACTCACCAACATCGCTTGCGGATGTATCCGGTACTGTTGAACTTCGCCATCTACATCGAGTTGCAATTTCAGCGCAGTCTCCATATCTATGGAGATCACTTCACCACGAATTACATTTTTTCGGTTATCCAATTGATCGAGGTAGATCATTTTGACCTGGTCATCAGCCGCTCTTACTGCAATGGTCTGACCTTCTTGAATCTCTACCAGTTCCGGGTCTTCCCCAGCCATACGTGCATATCCGCCAAAGGGCAGCAAACGCAGTGTAAACTGGGTCTCGTTTCTTTTATATGAGAACAATTTGGGACCAAAACCGATCGCAAATTCCCGTACAAGAATGCCGGCGCGTTTGGCAAAATAATAATGTCCCCATTCATGAACCGTCACGATGACAAAGAACATGAGCACCGTTAGAAATACCACTTGTATGGTTTCCAATCCCTATCCATCCTCCTTCACGGCACGAACCGCAGTCTGTCCCTTTAGATTATCATTATTCTCTGATGCTGCACAAGAGAATCACTTCTTCCATTTTATCTTGAAAAAAGAGATTACAGACTGAACGCAAGTTGACGGCTCTCCTGATCACATCTTGCGATTTCCTCCAGATCAGGCTCGTCCTCATTGCGGTGTGCTTCCAGCACAGAAGCAATAATATCCTCTATTTTAAGGAACGAAATCTCTTTACGCAAGAAACGGGCTACGGCAACCTCGTTGGCTGCATTAAACGCCGTTGTTGCGGTCCCTCCCATTTTACCACACTCGTACGCCATTCTTAAACAAGGGAACCGTTCCATATCCATTTCACGAAAATGCAGCTCGCTTGCTTGCGCTAGGGATAGGCGTTTTGCAGGTGATGGCAAGCGGTCTGGATAGGTCAGTGCATACTGAATGGGAACTCGCATGTCCGGATTGCCAAGCTGCGCAATAATGCTCGTATCATTGAATTCCACGTAGGAATGAATGATGCTTTCCGGGTGAAGCAACACGTCAATCTGATCATATCTTAGTCCAAACAGCCAATGCGCTTCAATAACTTCCAGACCTTTATTCACCATCGTCGCTGAGTCAATCGTGATCTTGGATCCCATGGACCAATTCGGATGTTTGAGCGCATCTTCCACGGTAACTTCCTTTAGCTGTTCACGAGTCAAATTACGGAAAGATCCTCCAGAGGCTGTAAGCGTAATTCCCATCACACGTTCGCGAGGTTCTCCATTCAGGCATTGGAAGATAGCCGAGTGTTCACTATCTATTGGCAGAAGCGGTACCCCTTTCGCAGCGGCTCTGGCAGTAACAATGTGTCCCGCTGTAATTAGCGTCTCCTTGTTAGCCAGCCCGATCTGTTTACCTGCTTCAATAGCAGCCAGGGTCGACTCAAGCCCAACACTTCCCATTACAGCAGTAACAACCGTATCCGCATCCGTTCCAGCAGCAACTTCCACCAGTCCTTCTTTACCATAAAAAAGCTGCGTTTCAACCGGCAAGTGGGGAGCCACGGTCTCCGCCAGCTCTTTCGAGCCAACCGATACCTTTTTGGGCCGGTAACGCTTCGCTTGTTCAATCAGCAGTTCTATATTGCCCCCAGCAGCCAGTCCCTCTACTTGAAAGCGTTCGGGATGCATATCGACCACATCCAGTGTCTGGGTTCCAATGGAACCCGTTGACCCGAGAATCGCAATTTTTTTCATGCTGCACCTCATCTTTATTTATCCAATGCCTATGACGAACATCTCGTCATGTGGCTTGTGCTCATCTTTAATAGGGCAGAAGCATTAGTATATGTACGAATGGAAAAACGACAATCCAGCTGTCGCACCGATCCAGAATACCACCATGCCCCGGGAGCAGATTGCCGGAATCTTTGATCTTATACACACGTTTGTAAGCAGATTGGATCAGATCTCCCATCTGTCCCACAACCGCGCAAGCAATCCCAATCCATACCGCTCTTTGCCAAGACAACAAACCGTCTGACACCCATGCAAAAACAACAGAAGTGACTACCGCGATTACAATACCGCCCAGCGCACCCTCTACCGTTTTGTTAGGACTAATCGAGGGCCACAATTTGTTCTTTCCGATAAGTTTCCCTACAAAATAGGCACCAGCATCACTTGCCCATATGGAACCTAATAGCAGAAACGTCCAGAACAATCCGTGATGCAAATGTCTGGATTCTGCAATGTAATAAAAACCGATTCCAATGTACATTACTCCCAGAAAGAGCATGGCTACAGTGTTCACAGGAATCTTGTTTTTAGTTACTACAGAGGCCGTCATTAGAACAAGCATCACTATCCAGCCGATCTGGAATAACGTTAGCGGCCTGGCTTCCCAAACCATTTCCCAAGGAAACACAATGGCAAAGATACCTGCATAACCGATTAGGGCTACACCTGAAAAAGGCTGTACCCCGGTCATTTTCACAAATTCATAATAACCGATGAGAGCCATAAGCAATACCAAACCATGGTACCAGGGTCCGCCCAGCATGCAAAAACCCAAAAACAACACACCTGCTATGATTCCTGTCGTTAATCGCTGTTTCAACGGCTTCATCCTCCATCTATTTCAAACCGCCGTAACGCCTTGTTCTGCGCTGATATTCGGCTACTGCTTCAAGCAAATGCTTTTTGCCAAATTCGGGCCAGTATATATCCGTAAACCATAATTCGCTATAAGCAAGCTGCCAAAGCATAAAATTGCTTAATCTCAACTCTCCGCTCGTCCGGATCAGCAAATCCGGATCAGGCATATCCCCAGTGAGCATATGTCTGTCAATGAGTTCAGGCGTAATATCCTCTGCCGATAGTTCCCCCGACTTTACCTGCAGAGCGATTTGTTTGACACAGTCTGTCATTTCGCGGCGACTTCCGTAGTTCATTGCAAAATTCAAAACAAGCCCTGTGTTATGTTCCGTAAGACGTATAGCTTCACGCAAAGCATTAATGGTATGGGAGGGCAAATGTTCCTCCTGGCCCATCATACGAATGCGTACATTTTTTTCTATAAGTTCATCCAGCTCTATCGCCAAAAATTCTTGCGGAAGCCGCATCAGAAAATCCACTTCTTCTTTTGGACGCGTCCAGTTTTCTGTCGAAAAAGCGTACATCGTCAGATATTTGATGCCCAGTTCATCCGCCGCGATGGTCGCACGTTTGACCGCCTTCATCCCATTCTGGTGGCCAGCTATTCGTGGGAGACCCAAACGTTTCGCCCATCGTCCATTGCCGTCCATAATGATGGCGACGTGCTGCGGGATATTATCCTCGGATATAGTCAGCGTTTCCTGCTTGTCAGCCCCATTCCACCACGACCGAACCCGTTTGATCATTCCTGTTCCTCCAAAATCCCTGAAGTTTCTTCACCTGAAGCTTGGAAAAAGAGACAAAACCCCACCGTATTGGAGGGGCTGCGCTTGTCTTACACTTCCATGATTTCTTTTTCTTTGGCAGCGAGTACCTTATCGACTTCAGCAATAAACTTGTCGGTCGATTTTTGGATGTCATCTTGATGTCTCCGGGACTCGTCCTCGGAAATGTCTGACTTCTCCATTTTTTTAATATCATCATTCGCATCACGGCGAATATTACGAATAGCTACTTTACCTTCTTCACCGAATTTTTTCGTCAACTTCACAAGTTCTGATCTGCGTTCTTCCGTAAGTGCTGGAATGGACAGACGAATCATAGTTCCGTCGTTCGCTGGCGTAAGGCCAAGATCGGATTTCATAATCGCACGCTCAATATCCCCCATGGAGGATTTATCCCACGGCTGGATCATCAGTGTCCGGGAATCCGGTGTACTGATATTAGCCAATTGGTTGAGCGGTGTCATTGCACCGTAGTACTCCACTTGAATCCGGTCGAGAAGAGCCGGAGTTGCACGACCTGCACGCAAAGTGGCAAGATCACGTCGTAACGCTTGAATCGCTTTATCCATACGTTCTTCGGCATGTTTTTTAACCGCTTGTGGCATTAATCTACACTCCCTTTAACGATTGTCCCGATGCGTTCACCAAGAACAACGCGTTTGATGTTACCTTGTTCCGTAATGGCAAATACGATCAACGGAATGTTGTTGTCCTTACAAAGCGAGGACGCCGTTGAGTCCATTACACCAAGATCTTTGTTAAGTATATCCATGTAAGTCAACTGATCAAACTTGACAGCCGTGCTGTCTTTAAACGGATCTGCTGAGTATACACCGTCGACTTTATTTTTGGCCATCAAGATGACTTCTGCTTCGATCTCCGCTGCGCGCAGTGCTGCTGTTGTATCGGTGGAGAAGAACGGGTTACCTGTACCTGCTGCAAAAATAACGACCCGGCCTTTCTCCAGATGACGAATAGCTCTACGACGAATATAAGGTTCTGCGATTTGTTGCATGGCAATCGATGTCTGTACACGTGTTGGCACTTCAATCTGTTCCAGTGCATCTTGCAGTGCCAACGAGTTCATAACCGTCGCCAGCATCCCCATATAATCCGCAGTCGCTCTGTCGATGCCGTTTTCGCTACCGGCAATTCCGCGCCAGATGTTTCCGCCGCCACATACGATAGCAACCTGTACACCTAGTTCAACTACTTCTTTTACTTGCTGGGCAATCGACGAGATTGTCTCTGCATCAATACCGTAGCCGTTTTGACCGGAAAGAGACTCTCCGCTGACCTTTAAGACAACACGTTTAAATACTGGCTGTTCCAATTATTCACCCTCCACTTTGAATTGAACACCCTAGGCGTTCAACCAACAAAACTTCTCGCGCATGGCCTCCTGCTTAAAAAGAAAGGAACACAGTTGTGTTCCGCTCTTTTAGGAAAAACATTCAACCGGTAAGGCATTGTTTTCCTAGGATATAAGGGAGTAGCGCTTCGAAGTTTCATCATTCTTATATCTTCGAAAATCATTTCTGCTTGCCTGTTTGAAAACCGCCTTATTTGTTTACTTGGGACATAACTTCTTCTACGAAGTTGTCTACTTTTTTCTCAAGACCTTCACCCAGCTCGTAACGAACGAAACGACGGATGGAGATGTTTTCACCGATTTGGCTAATTTTTTCATTCAACAGTTGGGAGATCGTTTTGTCTGGATCTTTAACAAAAGGTTGCTCCAACAGGCAGAACTCTTCGTAATATTTACCGATACGGCCTTCAACCATTTTTTCAACGATTTTTTCTGGTTTGCCTTCGTTCAAAGCTTGAGCTTTCAAGATTTCTTTCTCTTTTTCCAGCTCTTCTGTGGAAACTTCTTCACGAGTAACAAATTTAGGGCTCGCTGCTGCGATTTGCATAGCGATATCCTTAACGAACTCTTTGAATTGGTCTGTTTTACCAACAAAGTCAGTTTCACAGTTAACTTCTACCAGCACACCAATACGGCCACCAGCGTGGATATAAGATTCTACAACGCCTTCAGTTGCAGCACGGCCAGCTTTGCTTGCTGCTGCTGACAGACCTTTTTCACGAAGCAATTCAGCTGCTTTCGTGATGTCACCGTTTGCTTCTTCAAGTGCTTTTTTGCAATCGAGCATACCTGCGCCCGTTTTTTCACGGAGTTCTTTTACTGCACTCGCATTAACTGCCATTATTAATTCCCTCCAAAAATAAGTAATTGTACGTACACTCTAAAAAAAGGGCAGTGAGAGGTTATCCACCTGCCAACCACCCTTTTCATTTAATTCATTAGATATGTTCGAATCTATTAAGCGGATGTTTCTTCGCCTTGGTTAGCTTCGATAACGGCATCAGCCATTTTACCTGTCAACAGCTTAACGGCGCGGATTGCGTCGTCGTTACCCGGGATAACATAATCGATCTCATCCGGATCGCAGTTAGTATCAACGATACCTACAATTGGGATACCCAATTTGCGAGCTTCCGCAACAGCGATACGCTCTTTGCGTGGATCGATGATGAACAGGGCGCTTGGCAGGCCTTTCATATTTTTAATACCGCCGAGGAATTTCTCCAGACGATCTTTCTCTTTGCGAAGCAAGATTACTTCTTTTTTAGGCAATACAGCGAATGTACCGTCTTCTTCCCAAGCTTCCAACTGTTTCAAACGATCAATACGTTTTTGAATAGTTGAGAAGTTAGTCAGGGTACCGCCGAGCCAACGTTGGTTAATGTAGAATTGACCAGCGCGTTCAGCTTCTTCTTTAACGGAATCTTGAGCTTGTTTTTTCGTACCCACGAAAAGAATTGTACCATTCTCTCCTGCGATTCCTTTAACGAAGTTGTAAGCCTCTTCGACTTTTTTCACTGTCTTTTGCAAGTCAATGATATAAATTCCGTTTCTTTCAGTGAAGATATAACGATCCATTTTTGGGTTCCAACGACGAGTTTGGTGACCGAAGTGTACCCCAGCTTCGAGAAGCTGCTTCATGGAGATTACTGCCATCTTCACACACCTCCTAATATGGTTTTTATTGTGTCCTCCGCCGGCATCATTTTTCGCCAAGACTCTCCATCAGGAAAGCACCCTCAACAAAATTAGCACATGCGTGTGTTTTAACACCGTTATCTAATATAGCATAACTGATTGCCTGATGCAACAGTCTTTCAAACTAAAATGCTTTGTACAAGAAAGCGCCCTTTCCAAGCAATTTCATATCCATTGTAGCGATGCAAAACTTGTCACTATTTATAATAAAAAAACCGCCCTGTCTGAGCGCACTCAGTTTGACGGTTCTTTTGTAATCTTGGCAATAATGGATTTGAAGCTTTCGCCTTTCTCCAGGTCATAGGTGCCTACTTGTATTTTTGTATTAATTCGCTCAGCCCTGCCAGCCTTTATAAAAGCTTGTGCACTATCGACAATCCCGGCTTTCTCCAGATTGCCCGCCACAATGGCCAGACTGTTGCCTGAACGCACTTTAAAAGATACGGTAGCCGCAGCTTCTGGACTGTTAGGAGTTGACGGATCAGTCGTCTTTGGCTGATTAACTTCGTTCTGTTTTCCGCTTTCATTGGTGGCAGGCTGCTGTGGTTTCTCGGGTTGCTCCGGTTTCTCAGCCGACTTAGCCGCTTCTGGAGCCGTTGCCGCTTCCCCCTGCATTTCGGTGCTTTCCTGTTTCTTCTTCTCTACCCACTCAGTTTCCGTAAACAGCTCATCTTCAGAAGCTACAAGCTTCATATCCATGCTCTTCGCAGCCGTTTCCAGTTGTTCTTTCGACAGATTCGCTATAGCCAGCCCCGGGTCGAGATTACTCTCAGACAATGCGTTTTGTCCAACTGTTGCAAGCTGCAGCAATACGGCACCAACAATCATGCCGCTTCCAAGTCCAATCCATAAGGAGCGCTTGTCCATCTGTTAGCTCTCCTCCCGTTCTGCCAGCTGTAGAATCAGCTGTACTTCTCCACGTTGTATGCCTGTCTGCTTGGCAATGGCATCTACTGACTTTCCTTCAGCATATAAATTAAACAGCTCTGCATATCGATCCTTAATGGATTCAGGTACAGGCTTAGATTCTTGCTCAGTGGACTGCTGTTCTATTTCTGACGCCTGTTGGGCCAAATCTGCTCGCACACTGTCTACAAGCGCCTGAGCTTGCAATCCGCTTGTGCTATGTACCGGAATTGTATTGGAGGATATGTCTGTTTCTGTCGTTTTACTTTCTTCCAGTTGATCCAGCCTCCGCTGTAATTCCTGAAGCTGCGATTGCATACGCTGATCTGCTGCCGTCGCCTCACCCTTCATCTCAGCAACACGCTGGATGAGAGCATCATTGTCGTTTTCGATCTCAGCCATATAGTGCTCAAGCGTAGATTCCATCTCTTGCACCAGGTGATGCTCAGGCTCCTGCACCTTGTTTTTCTTTGGCATGATAAGCGCATATGCAATTGCGCAGGCTCCTAATATGACAATAATGATCCATGGTGACAAATTGGGTTCTCTCCTTTTAATGCAGCCATCGATGCATAAGACTACATGTGAGTCACATGTCATCCATTACAGCGACAGGTCAATATGTTTTCCTTTGTATGGATGCTCAGCAGGTTTGACGGTTTCTAAAGTTGAAGTAGATTCAGGTTCGTTGGAGCCGCTATGCTGCTCTTTGTTGCTAGATTGACCATCGCGTACATTGGTGTGCGCTGTCTCATCCAGCGCCTCGCTCCGTTGCCTTGCTTCATTTGCTTCTTTGGCCGTTTGTTCTGCTAGTAGATTCTGGTCAATAACCGGTCTCTGCTGAGCTTCACTCTGATAACGCCCGGCCTCACTTGTTCTTGGTACGGCAATCTGCAACTCAACCGCTTTGAAACTCATACGCTCACCTCACGGTATCGAATGGATTTCTTCTTGTGCTTGAATGCTGTACTTATACGAATGGAACCATCGTTATATCCCCATCATGATAATAAAAAGATATTCGACTTACCGGATCTTTAATAAATTTGGTGTATCTGCCGATAACTATTCTAGAGCCACCATAAATCATCTTATGAATATCGACGCGTGCCCTGCTTGTATCTTCAAGTACCTTTTCGATTTCAAAGATACGAGTTTTCGTTTCCTCGCTAAGACGAAGGGCAGATTTTTGTGTAGCACTCAGTTTGATCCGCATCGACATTTTATCCGGGCTTAATTGCCCTGCAGCAGCTAACTGATCCAATATTGTCAAAGCTTTTTTCGTTTTATCCAAAGCATCCATCTGTTCCCTGACTTCCTTACGTAATTCATTCAGCTCGTTACGAAGCTTAGGTAATACGCCTACTTCAATGGAAGTCACAGTAGACATGCTGTTGCCAATAACGCGTGCTGAGACGTTTTCACCAGCCTGGATCGATCCGCCAACGATAAGTCCTTTTGTGCCTTCACAGATTACCGCATTTCCTGCACGAATTGTGGAATGCATAATACTTTGGGATACCAGAACATTTTCCGCCGCATCGACGTTGCCTTCTTGAATAAAAGTACATTTCACGTTATGTCCAGCTTGTATAAGTCCTTTGTTATAACCAATAATACCACCGGTAATTTCGACAGAGCCTCCTGCTTCCAGCTCTGCTCCCTCGACACCTCCGACGACACGTATATCCCCCGCCGCTTTTACTTTAAATCCGGTGAGCACATTACCTCGAATGACAACTGTACCCACAAAATCAATGTTACCGATGTTATAATCCACATCGCCATTGATCTCGTATACAGGAAACACATTCAGTTTGTTGCCGTCTGTTTTGGTAACCAATCCATCCAGAGCAGCATACATCGCAGATCCATCAGGGTTAACAACAACATTTTTCCCAATTTTGAAGCGGGCTTCTCTCCCTGGACGAAAAGGAATTTCTTCACCTGTTACAGCCTTACCCACTGTGCCATCCACAGGAGGAATTCGCTCAGCAATGATTTGACCTGTTCGAACATTGTTTAAGCGAGTCACTTCTTTGTAATCGACTTTTCCGTCTTCCGCTTCCAGAGGGCGCCGTTCATTGGAATCCTCCATGTCCACCAGTACCTTGATGAATCCATCCGTTCCCTGTACTGGTTTAATACCTTCCGCAATCTTGCATCGATCCTTCACATACGTCTCAGGATGACTCACAAAAACAAGCAATGCTTCGCGCAGTACACCATACTTAATACCCTGACTGGCTATATATTTTTCGAGCTCATCCGGTGTACAGGCAAAACCTTCTTCCTGTTTGGAAAATTCAAGGTAGGCCGTACTTTTATCATCTGATAAAACAATGCTCAAACACTGTTCCAAAACAGTCCGCTGTGTCAATGCATTTCTTCCCCCTTTTAGACTTTCCACTCCCCAAATCCTATATTAAAGCTCTCTATTAATATATTAACATACTAATCCTTACGCATAAGCAAGTCTTTTTGTTTATCCAGCGTTCCACGTAACCGTAAAATGGCCTTTGAGTGCAGCTGCGAGATACGTGACGGAGAGAGAGACATGACCTCAGCAATTTCACTGAGAGACAGATCTTCATAATATAAAAGTGAAACAACTGTTCTCTCTTTGACAGTCAATTTATCAAGCCCTTGCACCAAAGCTTCTTTTAAATAGAACTCATTTACTTTATAATCCGGGTTTTTGGCTTTTTCGTCGACCATTAAGGAAAGTCGAGTCTCAGACTCTTCTTCCCGGATCGGATCTTCTAAAGAGCAAAGCGACATAACTGCCACTTCTTGAAGCATATGTTGAAAGTCTTTCGTCGACACGTCCAGATACTGACTCATTTCATCATCACTAACGGAACGCAAATAGGTCTGCTCTAGTTGCTGGTAAGCATCTTCAATCCGCTTTGCTTTCTCCCGAACGGAACGAGGCACCCAATCTCCCTGTCGTAAACCATCAAGGATTGCACCACGCACCCGCCAGGATGCGTACGTTTCAAATTGCAGACCACGCTCATAGTCAAATTTCTCCAACGCATCAATCAACCCCATGACTCCATTGCTCTCCAGATCATCTTTCGGGACATTTTTGGGCAGACCGACAGCCAAACGCCCGGATACATAGTTTACAATATGAAGATACTTTTCGATCAAACTTTTCTTGGCTTCAAGATCGCCTTGTTCTTTCCACTTTTCCCACAAGTCAGCGTGGTTCAAATGTGAAGCTTTACGCTCGTTCAATTGCTTTCACCCTCCTTATTTGTCTGTCAGGTGACGAACGGCCTGCGCCAACTCCTCCGGCTCCTTGGTCCGGACAAGTTTAGGCGGATCCAAAGGGGCAAATCCCGTTGGAGCTTTCGTCTCAGATGGTGGAAGGTTCTCCCCAGAGGAGGCGTTCTGTCCATGTTTGAGCAAGTCGTTCAGCTCTTGTCCATCGTCTTCGAGTTTAATGTCCACCTGTGAACCTCTTAGTTCTTGAGCGCCCTGTGAATCATATCCATACTCATTCCCCTCAGCCTGAGGGTTCAGCAGCAATCCCAGTCCCCAGCGTAAACCATAAGCGAGGACAAACCAGGCTACAAAGCCGATCAACCCGCGAATTAAACTGGTCATCAACACATTGCTGCTGTATGCTACAAAAAAAGTCAGAATAAATCCGACTATGCCTGCTCCAAGATTAATGCGGTAGTTTCCTATCATGTCTTATAGTTCCTTTACACCCATTTGGACACTTCGAATAGTCAAAAGTCCAGTTTCACAGTCCATTTCAATTGTTCGTCCATAATTCCCACCGGTATCTTCGGCAAGAAGTGGAATTCCAAGCTTTTCTAACCATTCCCGACAAGAATCCGCATTTCTCGGTCCGATACGCATCGTATCCCCTGCCCCCGAGAAGGCAAACATCTGAGACCCTCCAGCCATTTTGGACACAATACGTGAACGAGATGCACCGAGTTGTATCATTCTTTGTAGCAATTCCGGCAATGCCGTATCTGCATATTTGGCTTTGTTCAAAGTTCCTTCACGAGCAATCTCTGAAGTGGGGAGCATGACATGCGCCATTCCGGCAAGTTTCAAATGTGGATCATACATCGTTAATCCCACACAAGAGCCCAAGCCAGTCGTACGGATTACGCCGGGAAGATGAGCAATGTTCAAATCCGCCATACCGACTTTAACGACGCTTTTGTCTTCAATCATGATCCAGTGGCACCCCTAAAGATTCAAATATCTTAGCAAATGAAGGAGGATCCGGAATTAGGAAAAATTGACCCTCTACCTGATCTTCGCCTTCAAAGAAAGAAGTGTCAATCAATAATGCATCGTCGCCCATTTCACCAAACTGCAGCAGACCGTAACTCAAAATGGCTCCAGCCATATCAATAGCAAGTCCAGGAACGGTCGGATACATAGATAGTTTCGTAAAATCTGCTAAAGAAGAAAGGTACGAACCCGCCAAAATATTCCCGATTTCGGATAGAGCCGATTGTTCCATTTCCGTGAATGCAAGACCTTCCTTCAGATCAAAGCCGGCAAGCCGGTTCAGCAGCATTTTGGCAGCCTCAGGTGCCATCATAAAGAACAGATTGCCTGGTGCTTCGCCTTCAACACGAAGAAATACGGTAACAACAATACGTTCATCTCCGCCCACTTTTTCAGCAACTTCTTCAAAAGGAAGCATCTGTACTGTAGGTACACCCATGTCAATCGGTCTATTGAGAAGCTGAGACAACGCCGTTGCGGCGTTGCCTGCTCCAATGTTACCGACCTCTTTGAGCACATCCATTTGGAATCCCTCAAATCGGTTGAACAGTTCCACGGTGTTAGCCCTCAATACTTTCCAGCTGTACAATCTCGCTTTTATTTAATACTTCGTTGAGGTTAAGCATAATCAACAGACGCGCATCCTCCAGCTTGGCTACACCACGCAGGTATCTTGCTTTAACTCCACCAACCACTTCAGGCGGACTATCAATAGCATCACGCTTGATGTCAATAACATCATTGGCAGAGTCAACGATAAAGCCAACTTGCATGTCGTCCACACCTACAATGACAATACGTGTTTGATCGGTATATTCTGTTTCCGGCAAAGAGAATCGACCACGCAGGTCAATGACTGGAATAACAACACCACGTAAGTTAATAACTCCTTTTACAAAAGAGAAGGTCTTGGGAACACGGGTAATAGGCATCATGCGCTCAATAGTCTGAACCTTGTCTACCTCGATACCATACTCTTCGGAACCTAATTTAAAGACAATGACTTTCAACTCTTCTTCCATGGATAAAACCTCCCTATTAAATGTAAGACTTATCTTGTGTGCTTATTTAATAAACGCGTTAGGGTCAAGAATCAGAGCTACTTGTCCGTCTCCCAGAATTGTTGCTCCAGAGATCCCTTCAATGGAAGGAAGATAAGTACCCATCGATTTAAGAACAATCTCACTCTGTCCAATAAATTCTTCAACGGCTACAGCTGCAAGACGTTCACCTTTGCGAATGACCACGATTTCAGTTTCTTGTTCGTCCGCATCATTAAAATCAGGCACTCCGAAAACTTCGCTCAATGACAGGTACGGAATTAAAGACTCACGGAACGTGATCATTTTATTGCCATGAATGTTTCGGACCTGTTCACGCTGTACAATAGCTGTCTCCACAATAGAAGACAAAGGAACGGCATATTTCTCGGATCCAAGTCGCACAAGCATCGCAGCGATGATGGACAGGGTCAATGGTAGCTGAACAGAGAAGTTGGTGCCTTTACCCGGTGTCGAATGAATGGTTACATTACCACCAAGGGAAGTGATTTTGGATTTTACAACATCCAAGCCTACTCCACGGCCGGAGATATCCGAGATTTTATCTGCGGTACTGAAGCCTGGTGCAAACAACAGCTGGTTGACTTCATCATCGCTCATCTTGGCACCTTGTTCTTCGGTAACAACTCCACGTTTAACAGCTGTTCTCAACAGATTATCACGATAAATACCTTTACCATCATCTTCGATTTCAATAAACACATGATTTCCGCTATGGAAGGCGCGAAGGTTAACTGTTCCCAATTCCGGTTTACCTGCTGCCACACGCTCTGCGATCGATTCAACACCATGGTCAACAGCGTTACGCAGCAAATGCACCAGCGGATCACCAATCTCATCGATTACCGTCCGATCAAGTTCCGTTTCGGCACCTGTAATAACCAGATCAATCTTTTTGTCGAGTGTTTTAGCCAGATCACGAATCATACGTGGGAAACGGTTGAATACCGTATCCACAGGAACCATCCGCAATTTCAGTACAATATTTTGCAAATCTGTACTGACTCTGCTCAAATGAGCTACTGTATCTGATAAATCATTATTGCCCGTCTCGCTGGCCAACTGTTCCAGACGCGAACGATCGATCAGTAACTCGCTGAACAAGTTCATCAGTACATCCAGACGTTCTATATCCACACGAATGGTACGTGAAGGTGCAGCAGCTTGTTTAGGTGCAACAGTTTTGGTCACTACCGGTTTCTTTGGTTCCTCTTTCGATGAAGAATCCGGTTCCGGGGATGCGTCTACTGGAGCAGGAACAGGTGCAGCTTCCACTTCAGCTGTTGCCGCTGCCTGATTAGTCATTTGCTGAAGAGTTTCTTGATCCAGCTGAATGACTTTGGCACTTTCAATTTCAGAGATGCTCATAATGCCCTTTTCAAGTTCCTGCGCTTCTTTGGTCGTTATGTAATACAACGAAAAACTGCGCTCAAACTTCTCTTGCTCGATATCCTGAACTGTTGGGAACGATTTAACAATTTCACCTGAGCGTTCTAACAGATCGAAGACCATATATGCACGTACACCCTTTAGCTGGCTCTGCTCGCTGACAAGAACTTCAATATAGAGAACGCGGTGACCTTCAGCTATGGACTGATCCAATACGGAGTACTGGAATTCGTCCAGTTCAACCGCACTTGGTGTTACTGTACTTGATGATTGATTTACTGCAGCTGCTGGAGCAGTACTCCCCGTCCATTCACCACTCTCAATTGCTTGGAGAGAAGCCACGATGGAGGATACATCCGCTTTACCTTCTCCACCACCGGTAATATCCTGAACCATTGTTTCTAAAGCATCCAAACTCTTGAACAGGGTATCAAAAATGAAATCCTGCATTTTCAACTTTTCATTACGTACCAGATCCAGTACATTTTCCATTTTGTGCGTCAATGATGCCAAATCCTCAAAACCCATTGTAGCAGCCATACCCTTCAACGTATGAGCAGAGCGGAATATGACCTGAACAATTCCTAAATCCTCCGGACTGCCTTCGAGTTGAAGCATATTTTCGTTAAGGGACTGCAGATGATCATTAGACTCATCAATAAACATAGATAAATATTGATTCATGTCCATTGTGAGGCACCTCCTCCATGAGTTACACTCCGTTTATTTCACAGCTTGAACAAGTTTAGGCGCAATCTCCTGCAATGGCAGAAGATGCCGCACGCATTGCAGCTCTACAGCTGAACGCGGCATACCATACACAACACAAGTTTCTTCATTCTCCGCAAAGGTTGATGTGACACCCGCTTCATACAATTTTTTCATCATACGAGCGCCATCACTGCCCATCCCTGTCAGCAAAACCAGATGTCGTTGCAATGACGTGTACGGCAGTAGCGACTCAAACATCGTATCTACTGAAGGCCTGTGACCATTGACTGGTTCTTCCTCTGTCAGCTTTAGGTTGAACCTTCCGTCTGCCGTTTTGTTGACTTTGACATGAAAGCCGCCTGGAGCAATATAAGCTGTTCCTTTTCGTAGAACCATGCCTTCCTCAGCTTCAACCACATGCAGTTCACTGAACGTATTCAATCGCTGGGCAAGGGACCGGGTAAAATTAGGCGGCATGTGCTGAACAATAATGACTGGAGCCGGTAAATCACCTGGCAGTTGCTCCAGCAAAGTCTTGAGGGCCCTCGGTCCCCCAGTTGAACAACCAATAGCTACAAGTTTGTTAAATGATCCTTCCGGTCCTCCTGCTCCCTTATGAGATGCGTTTACCTTGGCAATATCCTTGGATGGTTCAGCTGCAGCTGTCTCCTGTTCTGCCAATCGAGATACATTGGACAAACGGTTTTCCTTGACAGGCTGCGTTGGCTTGTTCGCCTTTGCTAATTTGTCAGTGCTGGCATCCAAGACTCCATTTGCATCTCGCAAACGCTCCGGCTTTTTGTCCAGACGTCCATCATTCTGGTTCGTTAATGGAACAGTTGGCTGCTGCTTCGGTTTTGCTCGCAAGGGTTCGGTTTGTCCGCTGACAAGTCGTGTTCCTGACTGGGCAGGCTCTATCGTTTTCTTCAAAAGACCTTTGCGGTCTTGTAAAGATGGATCTACCTGAACTCGCTGGGGCTGATGCAACAGTTTGCTCTGCGCTTCATCCCGATTCTTCATGGATGCTTCACGATCGGCCTTTCGCTTGATTTCATTCATAGCTGCTCGCATCCGCTCAACCAGAGCTTTACCTACTTGGGCAATATCCTGATCATGCACAATCGATGGCTTACGAATAAAGTCAAACGCACCGGCCTCAAGTGCCATGATGGTCTCCTTCATGCCTTGTTCATTAATACCCGAGAGCATAATTACCGGAACGAAAGATTGCTTCATGATCGATTTTAATGCGTCCAATCCATTCATTTCAGGCATCTCAACGTCCATTGTGATGATATCGGGCTTCAAATCTATTGCTTTTTGAATGGCTTCTTTACCATTTGATGCTGTTGCCGTAACCTTAAACTCCGAATCTGCTTCAATTAAATCTGAAACAATTTTACGCATAAAAGCGGAATCATCGACAACCAATACTTGATACACCGCCATGTTGTTTCCACCCCTGTTTCCTTTATTCAGAAATCATGTTGTCCGCTTTAGCCACTTTTTCATAAAACCTCTGATTCCTGTCAAGGTTTCGGTTCCCGATCCCGGAGCAGCATGTGCAGCCAAATAGTGATGTGCGAGTTTCTCTATATCCCTGGAAGCTTTTGCATTCGGATATGCCAGACTGTATGGCACTTGCCTTTTAACTGCCTTTACAACTTGGGCATCTTCGGAAATGTATCCAAGCAGCGGGATATCGATCTGTAGAAATCTCTTTGCCACTCCAGCTATTTTATCCGCCACCCGTTCCGCCTCTTGCTGGTCTTCAACCCGGTTAACGATCATCCGAAAGGGTGTAGCATTTTCCTGGCCATGCATAACTTTGACTAAAGCATAAGCATCGGTTATTGAAGTTGGTTCAGGTGTGGTGATGATCAGGCATTCATCGGCTGCACCGATAAATTTCATGTTTTCTTTGGAAAGTCCTGCTCCTGTATCAAAAATGACATAGTCCATCTCCTGAGCAATCTCTTCAACTTGCCCAGCAAAAAACTCCAGATCTCGATCTGACAATGAGAACAATTCTTTCATCCCCGAACCTCCGGCGATATAAGGCAACCCGCTTGCACCAAGCTGTATGATTTCCTGTATGGATTTCTGTCGGTATAACAAATGGTACAGATTGTAGGGAGAAGAAGTTCCCATTAGAACATCGATATTAGCCATCCCTATATCTGCATCAAATACTAATACCTTTTGCCCCATTGCCTGTAAACTCAGTGCAAAGTTAAGTGTGAAATTGGATTTTCCAACCCCTCCCTTTCCACTGGCAACGGTTATGATTTTGGAGGAACGTGAATTATGCTCCCTTCCTTCCACTCCGCTAGGCATGGGGACCATACTTCTGAGTGAGGCTGCCTGGTCCTTCATCGTACAAGCTCTCCTAACAATTGTTTGGTCAGAGAATCCGCATCAGGCTTGAGCAGATCATCTGGCACATTTTGTCCGTTAGCCACATAAGCAAGTTTGAGTGGAAAACGGTGCAGTAGGTTAAACATCGGCCCACAGCTTCCGGTCTCGTCCATCTTCGTAAAAATGACCTTATCCAGCCCATATTTGCTGAAATGCTCCGTAATTTGAACCATATCAGCACTTTTGGAAGTCATGCTCATAACCAAAAAGGTTTCACTATTTTCCACAGGCGCGAGTAAGCTTTGCAGTTCTGAAACTAGCAACTCATTCCGGTAGTTTCTTCCGGCTGTATCCATAAAGATCAGATCACATTGCTCAAGACGGGAGATCGCACGCTGTGTGTCACCTGGGGATTGTACGACCTCAAGCGGGACATTTAAAATGGATGCGTACGTTCTTAGTTGTTCTACCGCTGAGATCCGATACGTATCTGAAGTGATGAATCCTACCTTCCGCTGTTTATTGAACATCTGTTCCGCAGCCAGCTTGGCAATCGTTGTTGTTTTACCAACGCCTGTTGGCCCAGCTACATATACAATACGTGTGGTCGGCAAAATACCTGCGTCGATACGTTTCTCCAAAAAATGAGAAATTTCCAATTGAACTGCTTGAACTGCTTCTACTTCACTTAAACCTTTTTCAGAAAGCACCGTCTGAACAACGTCAAACCATGATTCCCATACTTCTGGCCAAATGTCTTGCTCCATCAACCTTTCTCGAAGAGCATGAAGCTCCTCTGGTACCGGGTCTGCCGAAGCCCCTTGTTTAGACAACTTGGTCATCATCAGTTTGAGCTCCTGCAATTCAGACATCAGCTGGTCTTGCTGCGGATCGATCTCCTGCTTCTGCTGCCCACTGGCAGATGGTAAACCCGAAAAATCCGCCCCTTGCGGTCGCGGTTTATGCTCGATACTCAAAGAAGGTCTGCCGTTGCTCATGTCTGAACCGATTTCACTCAATTCAGACACAGCTGGGGCATCCATCGTTCTATCTTGCACAGTTTTGTCGGCTGTATTTACAGCTGATTCATCAGAAGCGGCGACAAACGAACGAGCCGTTTGTCGGTATGCTTCAGGTACAAATGCGCGAGGCACGGGTGTAAATTGGTTTTGCACTTGCTTTGTTACTTGCTTTGTTACTTGTTTTTTTTCTTCCTTATCTACTGCTGCTACAACTTCGATTCTTTTTTTGCGGAACATCCCCAGCACACCGCCCACCTTGATTTCCTTGGTGGACAGAATGACAGCATCCCTTCCCAGGTCTTTGCGAATTTGAAGCATAGCTTCGGGCATGGTCTCAACGACGTATTGTTTTACTCTCATAAGTTCACCACCCCGACACTTTGGATTTCAACATTCGGTTCCAACTCACTATAGGAAAGCACTGGTATATCCTGCATAGTGCGTTCGATCACCTGGCGCAGATACATACGAATGGTTGGAGAAGTTAATACAACAGGCTGCTGGCCAGACTGGATTAGACGATTGACTTGTTCAGTCAACTTTTGATATACACTCTGCGTTGAGGCTGGATCCAATGCAAGGTAACTGCCTTGATCGGATTGCTGTACACTCTCTGCAATTTTCTTCTCCAGACCAGGTCCAACAGTGATTACTCTAAGCGTCTCCCCTTTTTGAGAGAATTGCTGAGTAATCTGACGAGAGAGGGATTGTCTCACATATTCCGTCAGTACATCCGGGTCTTTGGTATACGTTCCATAGTCAGCCAATGTCTCGAAGATTGTAACCATATCACGAATGGAAACTTTCTCACGCAGCAACTTGGCGAGTACTTTCTGTATATCTCCTATAGAGAGAACGGATGGGATGAGTTCATCCACCAGCGCAGCATAATTCTCTCTGAGATTATCCACAAGTGCTTTAGTTTCTTGTCTACCAAGTAACTCATGCGCATGCTTCTTAATCAATTCAGTTAGATGTGTTGCTACAACCGAAGGAGGATCTACAACTGTATATCCTGCAAGTTCAGCTCTGTCTTTGGTTACTTCATCAATCCATAACGCTGGAAGTCCAAAGGCTGGCTCTGTCGTTTCGATCCCTGTTACAGACTCCTCTTCGTAACCCGGGCTCATCGCCAGATAATGATTTAACAACAGTTCCCCGCCGCCAACCACATTACCCTTAATTTTGATGACATATTCATTCGGTCTTAGTTGGATATTATCGCGAATCCGGATAACCGGGACGACTAGCCCCAGTTCAAGAGCACACTGCCTACGAATCATAATGATTCGATCCAATAAGTCCCCTCCCTGCTGATTGTCAGCCAAAGGGATCAGACCGTAACCAAATTCAAACTCGATAGGGTCAACCTGAAGCAAGTTGATTACACTCTCTGGACTTCTCACTTCTTCTATCTGCTGCTCCTCTTCCATTTGCTCCTCGGCCACTTGCTTCTGATTCAGATTGTTCTGCATCCTCCAACCCGAAAAAGCTAGCAAACCTGCAAGAGGCAACGTTGTAATAATATGGATCGGGGTGAAAAACCCGAGCATTGCTATTACAAAAGCTACAATATAAAGGAGCGTCGGGTATGTAAACAATTGCCCCGTAATGTCATCGGCCAAATTACCTTCCGATGATGCTCTTGTTACAATAAGACCTGCTGCTGTAGATATCAGGAGTGCAGGAATCTGACTTACCAGTCCATCCCCGATAGTTAATACGGAATAGGTGGACAGCGCATCAGCAAAAGCAAGACCATGTACTGTCATTCCGATGATAAAGCCGCCAATCAGATTGATTAGGAGAATAATGATACTCGCAATAGCGTCCCCTTTTACAAACTTACTCGCACCATCCATGGCTCCGTAAAAGTCCGCTTCACGTTCGATTTTGGAACGACGTTCACGCGCCTGCTGCTCATTGATCAGACCGGCATTCAAATCTGCGTCGATACTCATCTGCTTACCAGGCATCGCATCGAGGGTGAATCGTGCTGCTACTTCAGCTACACGCTCGGAACCCTTGGTTATAACGATAAATTGAACAACGACGAGAATTAGGAACACAATAAATCCGATTGCAATCTGTCCGCCGGCTATCCAGCTACCAAAGGTGGCTACAACAGATCCCGCGTTTCCTTGTCCCAGAATCAGTTTCGTTGTCGATATGTTGAGTGCTAATCGAAACAACGTCGTGATCAGCAACAATGCAGGAAAGATAGAAAATTGCAGTGCTTCTTTGCTGTTCATCGCAACAAGCAGTATCATCAGTGCAAGTGAGATATTGATGACAAGCAGCATGTCCAACAACCAGGTTGGGATCGGGAGAATCATCATCAACACGATGCCGATGATACCCGCAAGGACAGCTATATCTTTTGTTTTCAATGGATGTACGGCCTCCGATCCCCTGTTATTTCGTTCTGCCCTTTAATTTATATACATAAGCCAGCACTTCGGCTACCGCTTGAAACAAATCAGCCGGTATAGCGTCACCAATCTCGGCTCTCTGGAACAATGCCCGTGCCAGCGGCTTGTTTTCCATTGTAATGACACCGTGCTCTTTGGCAATTTCCTTAATGCGCAAGGCGACGTAATCCTGACCTTTGGCTATAATCTGCGGTGCTTCCATCTCAGACCCTTCATACTTAAGCGCTACGGCAAAGTGAGTTGGGTTGGTGATAATCACGTCCGCTTTGGGAACTTCCTGCATCATGCGCTGAACAGCCATACGACGCTGGCGCTCCCTGATTTTCCCTTTGATCAGTGGGTCACCTTCCATTTTTTTGTATTCGTCTTTGATGTCTTGTTTGGACATCCTAATGTTTTTCTCGTAATCATACTTCTGGTACATATAGTCGAGTACGGCAAGTACTAACAGGGCTACTGCAATCTTGATTCCCAAGTTTAAGGTGATTGAAGCAGCAAAATGCAGAATCGCATCCAATGAAAAATGTGACAATGAAGCAATATCTGACTGATAACCTGTGATCGTACTGTAAACCAGAAAGCCGATAATCGACATTTTCATAATGGATTTAGCAAACTCCACCAAAGAACGAAGAGAAAAAATGTTCTTGAACCCTTTAATCGGATCCAACTTTTCCAGTTTCGGCTTTAACCCCTCTCCTACAAGCAGGAAACCTACCTGCATGTAATTGACGATTAACGCAACAAGTACTGCACCAAGCAAAACAGGAGCAAGCAATAGCATCACCTCAATGCCATAACGCATCAATAAGGCTACGACATTCTCCCCGGTGACCTCCATACTCAGCCGATTAATGAAGATGTCAGTAAACAGTCGAACCATACGTTCTTTGTAAAAGTTACTGAACATCATCATGATCAAAAAGGTGAATAGGAGAATGGATGCGCCGGACAGCTCCATACTTTTGACAACCTGTCCTTTTTTTCGCGTATCCTGCCTCTTTTTCGGGGTCGCCTTCTCTGTTTTTTCCCCTGCGAACATCTGGAGGTCGAGTTGATATTTCATTCGAATCTTGTCCTCCGTTTCACTCAGCCCGGCCTTTGTCCAATGGTCCCAAGCAATTTTTCCATGGAGCTAAACATTACTTCGAACAATTGACTAAACACAAAGGCAAAACTGGGAACCAGCAAAAGCAAAATAGCAAGCCCAACGAGTACCTTAAGCGGCATTCCGACGGCAAATACATTAAATTGAGGAGCCGTCTTCGCCAAGAATCCCAATCCTACATCCGTCAAAAACAGGGCAACTACAATCGGTGCAGACATCTGAAAAGCCAACATAAAAGATTGACCTAATGTACGCACCAAAAATTCAGCAATACTTCCATCTGCCAATCGTAGATAGAATACGTTCGACAACGGAATCCAGCGATAACTGTATACAATGGCATCGAGCAGATAATGATGTCCGTTCATTGTCAGAAAGAGCAGTATAGCAAAGGCATATTTGAAGTTACCTGTAAGCGGTGCAGAAGCACCAGTCATTGGATCATATACGTTAGCCATACCAAAACCGATCTGAAGATCAATAAAGGTTCCTGCTGTCTGTATCGCGGTCATTAACAGATAAGCAACAAAGCCTAGGAGCAAGCCAATCAATATCTCTCGGATGACCAGCAGGATATAACTCAGATCCGTTGGTACAACCTGGTCTATGCCGTATACCATATACACAGTCAAGGTTACAAATGCCGATAAACCAATTTTAATAGAATTCGGCACATTCCGAGCGGAGAAGACAGGAGCAGTTACAAAAAATGATGCTATTCGACAAAACATAAGCAGAGCGACAGGAAAACTTTGCAACAATGTCTCCATCTGCAACAGCCTACCCTATGTATCTGTATAAATTATCGAGAATGTTATACGTGAAATCGACCAGTATATTCAATATCCAAGGACCAAACAAAAGTACTGCCAGAAGTACGGCAATGATTTTAGGTACAAAGGCCAGCGTTTGCTCCTGAATTTGAGTTGTTGCCTGAAACACACTGATAATGAGTCCTACAACCAGAGCTAGAATAAGCATGGGTGCGCTGGCCAGCAGTGAAGTATAGACCGCTTTCCCGGCCAGACCGATAATAAACTCCGAAGTCATGACCGTCCTCCTTTAATATTCCGGCTCAAGTGTTAAAACTCAGCAACAGTGACTTCACAACCAGATACCAGCCATCGACTAGTACAAATAGCAGTATTTTAAAAGGTAATGAGATCATGACAGGTGGAAGCATCATCATCCCCATAGCCATGAGTGTACTCGCCACTACAATGTCTATAACCAAGAATGGAATAAAGATCATGAATCCCATCTGGAATGCTGTCTTCAACTCACTGATTGCATATGCCGGTACCATCACAGTAATCGGAATATCCTGATATGTGCTGGGCTTTTCGGTTTGATTGTACTTCATAAACAGCAATAGGTCTTTCTCCCTGGTGTGGGAGAACATAAATTTCTTCATGGGATCCGCAGCTTTTTCCAACGCCTCGGTTTGTGTGATGTCTCCCTTGAGATAGGGCTGAAGCGCTACCTGATTGATGGACGACAACGTCGGTGACATAATGAAAAGTGTCAGAAAAAGTGCCAAACCGACCAGCACCTGATTGGGTGGCATTTGCTGCGTACCCAAGGATGTCCGCACAAAACCGAGAACGATAACAATCCGGGTAAAACTGGTCATCAGTACTAGCAAAGCTGGCGCTATACTAAGTACCGTGATCAACAGGATAATCGACAGTGAACTCGTGCTTGGTGTGCTCCCATCCCCGTTTCCAATTTGAATGTCAATATTCGGAATCGGTTCGGCAAAGGCAGCAGTGACGGAGGCCAGACTGAAGAGCCCTATGAAAAAACACGCTAACCAAATCTTTTTCTTCATGAATCCCTCGACCGATCTGTAGTATTGTCTTCTTCCAGAACCTTCTCCATCTTTTCTTTACGGTTAGGCATCTGCCGAAGTTTAGATTCAAACAGTTCGTGAAAAGAGGTTGTATCCTCAAGTTCCATTTCCCGCGGCGGTTCATCTTTGCGCAAGCGGGCTGCCAGCTTCGCAATGAGAGGCGAGAGGCTTCCCTGTTGTGCTGAAGCATCCCGTTCAAATGAATCAATGATTCGCTGTGCCTCTTCAAGATCCGAAACCTTATCCACCAGCTGTATGTCATCACCCACACCGAGTAGATAAACGCTACCGCCAATTTCTATAATTTGCAGCGACTTGTTTGGTCCCAGTCCGACTCCACCCAAAATACGAATTGTGCCGTTCCGGAACCATCGCTGATTCCGTTTGTTTAGAAAACGAATCAGATAGACTATAAGAACCAGAATGACGGCCAGGACAACAATCACCCATACAAGCTGAAAATAATAATTGACTCCCGCGCCTACATCATTTGGAATCTTATCCTGAGCCATCATCATGTCTCTTAAACGCCCAGCGTTTTGCTGATTGCTTCAATAACCCGGTCAGATTGGAACGGCTTCACGATGAAATCTTTGGCTCCGGCTTGAATTGCATCAATAACCATCGCTTGTTGACCCATCGCAGAGCACATAATCACTTTTGCGTTGGCATCAATTTTTTTGATTTCTTTCAATGCTGCAATACCATCCATCTCAGGCATGGTAATATCCATTGTGATCAGATCAGGACGAAGCTCCTTAAACTTCTCAATTGCTTGTGATCCATCCTGTGCTTCGCCAACGACCTCGTATCCGTTTTTGGACAAAATGTCCCGGATCATCATTCTCATAAATGCAGCGTCGTCCACGACTAAAATTCGGTTTGCCATCTTGATTCAAGTCCTCCCTAAATTGTGCTTATTGTAATTTCTGAATTCGGTCCCATTGGCTTACGATATCTATAACACGAACACCAAAGTTTTCGTCGATTACGACAACCTCACCTTTGGCAATCAATTTGTTATTTACCAAAATATCGACAGGTTCACCGGCCAGTTTGTCCAGCTCGACAATTGAACCTTGTGACAGTTCTAAAATATCCTTAATTTGCTTCTGGGTCCTTCCTAATTCTACGGTGACTTTAAGGGGAATGTCCATCAATAAATTCAAATTGTTTTCGTCTACCTGACCAAACGCCCCGTTTTGCAAATTGGCGAATTGAACCGGTTGTACGTTTACATTCCTGTTCGGCATACCCCCGTAATGCTGCGGCACACCATATGGTTGCTGCGGAGGCATGCTGTAAGGCTGCTGTGGCGGCATTCCTTGAGGCATCCCCATAGGAGCCTGTCCATATCCATTATAATCTTGAACAGGCGGTTGTTGCGCCTGTGGCGGCACCTGTTGCTGAACCGGAGGTTGCTGAGGGGCAACAGGTACTGCTGCTGGTGCTGGCTCAGGTGTTGACGCAACTGGCGCACTTGCAGTAGACTCTTGGGCGCCTCCAATCAACATCTCTACCATTTCTTTCGCAAAGTGTACTGGAAGCAGCTGCATGAGATTGGAATCGATCAGATCGCCAATTAACAGACGGAATGATACTTGAATCAACGTCTCATCTTCTGGAAGATTGCTGACTCCTTCACCACTTTCCATATTGAGAATATCAATTCCCGGAGGAGAAATATTCACGAAACGGTTAAAGATTGTGGACATGGATGTAGCTGACGAACCCATCATCTGATTCATCGCTTCCTGCACTGCACTGATATGGATTTCATTCAGTTCTTCATCGACCGGATTTCCTTCGCCACCAAGCATCAGATCGGCTATGACTTGAGCATCCCGTTTTTTGATGACTAGCGAGTTGATCCCTTCAAATCCATCTACATAATTCACATGGACTGCAACATGAGGCTTAGGAAATGCTTCATCAAACTGTGTCCGGCTAATGATGGACACCTTAGGTGTTGTAATATCTACTTTTAGGCCCAAAAGCGTGGACAAAGCTGTCGCTGCACTACCAAATGTAATGTTACCAATCTCTCCCAAGGCATCTTGTTCCAGCTCGGTCAAAAAATCATCAACTGTTTTCTCAGCCGGTTCCGAACTGTTCATCGATTCCGATTGTCTGAGCAAAGCATCGATTTCTTCTTGGGATAAATAATCCTTACTCGTCAAATTCTTCAACTCCTTCGGTGACAATCTTGTCTATTTGCACAGCCACACGATCCTTGATCGTTCCCGGGCTTCCCATATACTTCAGCCTGTCTCCAACTTTAATGGACAGTCCCTCATCAACGGGTTTGTTCAACGTAATGACATCGCCAACAGACAGACCCAGAAATTCAGCAATCGAAATCCTGGATTCTCCCAATTCCGCAACGACGGGCAATTTGGCTTTGTTCACACGCTCTTTAAGAGCATCATATTCTTCCGGAGCTCTCGTTTTTTTCTCCGAAACAAACCACTGATGAGTCGACAACCGGGACATAATAGGTTCAAGAACGACATGCGGGATACACAAATTGATCATGCCTGTGGTGTCACCGATTTTGGTACTCAGTGAGATCAAAGCAATGGTCTCATTGGGGGAAACAATCTGCATAAATTGCGGATTGGTCTCCAGCGCTTCCATCCTTGGAGAAATATCCAACACAGTCTTCCATGCTTCCTGCAAACTCTCAAACGCACGGCTGAAAATCCGCTCCATAATCGTCGTCTCAATTTCCGTCATCGATGCGATCTTTGTCGGTGCATTTCCTGTTCCGCCAAGCAGACGATCCAGCATTGCATAACCCACGTTGGGATGAACCTCCATCACCATCCGTCCCTGTAATGGCTCCGCCTCAAATATGTTCAATATCGTCATCTTCGGAATAGAACGGATAAACTCGTCATAAGGCAACTGTTCAACCTGAACGACATTGATCTGAACGAACGTCCGCAGTTGGGCTGAAAAATAAGTGGTGAGAAAGCGTGCAAAGTTTTCGTGAATACGGGTCAAGCTTCGAATATGATCTTTGGAAAAACGAACCGCCCGCTTAAAATCGTACGATCTAATTTTCTTTTGAGTTTCTTCCTTTTTCAATTCCTCAGCATCCATCTCACCAGAGGAAAGGGCAGCTAATAGGGCGTCAATCTCATTTTGTGATAATACATCCACCATGTTCTCACCCCCTTACAGATTTACAGCGTGTCCTGTTCATTACATTGGCGCCATCACAAAAGAAGAAAAATTAGTGCTGGTCAGCTTACCTTCTGGCAAAGCTTCATTAATGAGCTCGGTCAATTTTTTATTAAATTGAATACGACCTTTTGCTGTAGCCAGTTCATCAGACTTGGTATCCGCAAACGTCTGGATGATAATAGGCTTCACCGTGATTTCCTTGATTTTCTCAAAATCTTCTTTGGCTTTTTTGTCGGATAATTTGAAAGAAAAACTTACAACGACAATATGGTCTATATCAGCCAAATTGGTTTTAATTTCTCCAAGCTCTGAGGAAACTGCAACAATCTCATCCGCAGTCATCTTCTTCTCTGCAGCAGCTGCCGTATGTGTATCAAGCTTATTCCCGTTCTGTCCTTGCATAAATACAAACACAACCACCACAATGAGTGTTATAGCTAGCAAGCTTGTTGCAAGCCAAGGCAACATCTTTTTCATCAGGACTCCTCCGTTTGCTGCACTTTAATAGTGGCTGCCTGAACCCCGATTTCACGGTTGTAATCTTTAATTTTGGAAATGACTTCATCGGCCTTTTCAAGCACAATAAGTCTCTTTCCGGTTACCAGAGTAATATACGTGTCTGGTGTCTCTTCCACAATTTCAACCATCAGCGCATTTAACCACATGGGAGAACCATTTAACCGCGTAACCGAAATCATGCTAAGCCCCCTCGATCAGAGTGGAGGAGCAAGCTCCCCCACGCATTAAAAATTGCTAATCAGTTATTAACGTTTCAGGTTAACAACTTCCTGAAGCACTTCATCCGACGTTGTAATAATCCGTGAGTTCGCCTGGAATCCACGCTGAGCCACGATCATCTCTGTGAATTCACCAGTCAGATCTACGTTGGACATTTCAAGTTGTCCTGCAATAATTGAGCCTGTTCCATTCTCGGCATCATTTGCTGTTAAAGAAACAAGTGTGCCGTCAGGATTGGCATTGGCAGTCATCCGGTAAAGGTTACCCCCTATTTTTTCTAGGCCTTCAGGGTTGACCACTTTCCCAATCCCCAGTTGAGTTTCACTTTCGATTGTTCCATCAGCCATTGTCTGGTTAATCATACCGTTTTGGCCGATTGTAAAGGAAACGACATCATCAGCAATTGTGATTTGTTCCCCTTCACTGTCTAATACGAAAAGGCCGTCAGATGTAACCAGATTACGAGCCGCATCTACGTGAAAATCCCCAGCACGAGTTAGAAATGGAACCTCCTGATCTCCTCCCATGGAAACCAGAAAGAACCCATCTCCATTAATACGTAAATCTGTTGGATTGTTTGTTGTCATAGGACTTCCTGCAAGATGCAATGTGTCAATAGATCCTACAGTTACACCCAAACCGATTTGCTTCGCATTCACACCACCTGTTGGAGTATCCGTCGGTGCAGTCACCCCTGCAGTGGTCTGACTCATAATATCTTTGAACATGACACGGCTACCTTTAAAACCAACCGTATTCACGTTCGCAATATTATTACCGATTACATCCAGTTTCGTTTGAAAACCCCGCATCCCGGAAACGCCTGAGTACATTGATTTCAACATTTTTAAAAATCCTCCCAGTCTTAATTTGGTTACCGCGTCAGTCGGTCAGCGGCATTCCGGCTCCCGAGAAGGGCCAGCCGGTCAAGAAATGATTACAGCACTGTCAATCTGAGTGAATACATTATTTTTCATGCTTTCACTATCCATGGCTGTAACGACAGTGCGATTTTTGACATTAACGATAAGAGCCATATCTTTCATCAAAATCAAGGATTCCTTGGCTCCTTTGGCAGCAGCCTTATCCAGAGCAGTTTCAATCTGCTGCATCTGCTCAGTCTTGAGTTCAATACCACGCTGTTCCAATCTTTTGGCAGCATGATTACTCAATTTTAGAAGATTGTCTTCCAATACCTGTGCAAAAGGGCGTTCAGTTAAATTGGACGCTTCTCCCGTTTTGGAACGGTTAAGCAAATTGGGTGTAATTGGACCTGTGTACAGTTGGCCTACTGTTATCCGATCACTCATAACGTGTTTCCATTGTCTTCAGGCTGCGCTGATGGTTCTGGTTCCTTGCTTTCGTTCGTTACAGCTGAATCTGCAGCGTCCTGAACTGGAGTTTCATTTTCCTCAGCCAGTGTTGGATTGGTTACCTGAATAATTTCATCCAGTTTGATTTCGTCATTGCCCACTTTTGCGTACTGAACACCGTCTCGTACGATGATGGAATCCACAATACCTTGACGGAGGGTTCCGTTATCCTCTTTATTAGAAGAAAGCCAACTGATCTCGCGGCCAATCATGCCAGACACTGTCCCAAGAGACTGATTCAAAGTCTTGAGCTGAGACGAGATATTCACCAGTTGTTCTACCGAACTGAACTGAGCCATCTGAGCGATAAATTCCTTATCTTCCATTGGCTGCATCGGATCCTGATTTTGTAGCTGTGTGATCAATATTTTAAGAAACTGATCCTTGCCCAGCTCTTTTGTTGCAGCGCTTGTTGTAGCTCTATTCGCTGCCGAATAGTTAGGCCATGTATTATTGGTAGAAATCGCTTCATTAGCCATATTTTCACCTCATTTCTGTTTAAGCCTCTGCTGTAAACGTGTCTCTTCGCAGGTCATTTCCTTCTTCATGCTCACTGCGCCAGTTGCGTAATTCTTCTTGCAGAGTTGCTGTAGTTACAGCATCATCCGATTGTTCTTCACGTTCACGTGAGCGCCGTTGCTGCTGAGAATTACTTCCTGGCTGGCGTCCACCATCCTGGTACATTTGTGAACCAAGTGAGCTGTTCTGAGTAACCTCAAGTCGTTCCACTTGAATGCCTTGAGCTTGAAGCGAGCTACGCAGTTGCATCATTTGCTGTTCCAGCATGTCTTTCGCCATCGTATGCTCGGTCATAAAACGTGCAACCAGTTGTCCGTTTTGCAAAGTAATCTGTACATCCAGCTTACCCAGATGCTCCGGACGGAGGGAGATAGTCGCCTCCGAAAATCCCTTTTGCTGCACAATATCCAACTTATTCACAACAAACTCTGTCATCTCTTTTGCAAACTGGGATGCTTGCATGACAGGCTCAGCTGGTTTACCTGCTGATGTACCTGATGAACGTAGAGACAACTCTCCTGCCGTGATGATACTTGAATGATCCACTTCTCCAGCTTCATTTGCAGTAGGTGTTGAATCCGTATCAACTGTAACTTTAGTTTCAGTATTTGAAGCCGCCGCAACAAGAACTTGCGGTACCACGGAATCTTGCTTGGACGTTTGAACGGGATTGGTTGGAGCCACTTGCACCGCCTGATCCTTAGCCACCACTAATGTATCCAGAATGGATTTAAGTTCAGACCACCCTTTGTTAAGACTCGTATCAACGCCAGCGTCTTGCAGCTGACTTTGAAGAGATTGAAGCAGGTGCTTGAATTCTGGAGCATTCTTGGCAACTGTACTATCCGGCTCATTCATTCCAGAGATCAACTGTGTAAGCACATCCTGTAATACAAAACGCACTGCTGCAGGATGCTCCGCCAGATCAATTGCTGATGCTGCACTTCCCGCTTCAGTTGCGGGCTCTTCAGAACCTTCAACTTGAGTGCCTGAATTAGCATTTAATTGAGCGTACATCTGCTGAATCAGACTTTGTAAATCCCCTAGTAGTGACGGATCATTTTCCAAAGCTTCATCTAGCGAATCCAAATCTGCGAATAACGAACTCAAGATATCGATGATCGATGTTTGTTCTCCGTCTTCACTAGCTGCAAAGGTAAACATAAGCGGATTCGCTGTTAAGCTCCCTGCTGCAGCCGAGCTGTTCTCCGCCGTTGCACCACCATTCAATGATTGGGCAAGAGTTTGTAGAAAATCACCACTACCAGCAGTTGCACCTTTGGATCCAATTCCAGCTGTCTGAGCTGCTCCTGTTGTCTTGGCGGATGATGTGGATGTCATTTGATATACAATCGACATTTGTTTTCACCTCCTCTCCGTAGTAAACAGACGCTACTAATCTTACTTGTTACCCATTAATTTATTTAATATTTTTGCAGTTTCAACCGAGTTTTCAGTCGACATATTTTCAAGCAATTGAGAACGTGTAGCATCGTCAACAGAATTCAAAATGGTCAAGGTTTTGTCCGGACTCAGCTTATATGTTTCCAGCAACAGCTTCGCTCCACTTGAGGCCGACATGGAAGCAAACGTTTGACTGAGTTGATTTTTATCCAAATTTTTGGAATTAGTCGTAGACGCCGTAGATGTCGTTGCAGTCTCTTTCTTTAAGCGAGATTGCAGTGCATCCAGGGCCAGATCACCGGATGGTTTCGCATCCTTCATCATCATCGTGACATCAGCTGCTGTTTTGGGGTCCATCTTTTCCAACACCTTGGTTTGTGCAGCTGATTGCATTGCACTCAGAAGCAAAACCATCTCTTCATTCGTCATATTTTGCAAAATGGGTGCAGCCTTGCTGGGACTCATGTTCGCATACATCTTAGCTAAATCTTTAATCTGTTTCTGATAATCAGACTCGGTCTCTGGATTCTGCACAGCGGTTTCAGCAGCTTTTTCCGCATCATCCAATTTCTTTTGCAAATCAGTTGCTTTTTTGGCCTCAGTCGTTGTGGCTTCCTGTGCTGCCTTGAGCTCAGTTTCTTTTGCATTCACCTGTGCCTTAAGCTTTTCTATTGTCGCTTCTGCACTTTCAACCTGCTGCTCGCTCTTCTCCAGTTTCTTTTTCTCCGGATCTAGCACTGGATCAGGTACCCAGTCTTTCACGACAGGAATTTTGTTAGCTACTTCAAGCAGGTTGTTGCGAATATCTACATTAAATAGAGTGAGCAAAACACCCAACAAAACCACAGTGAACACAATTGGGATTGAAATCATCAAGAACTTCTCCCAACCGCCGCTCGACTCTTTTTCCATATCTGTGTCTTTAACAGCCATTGTTCATTCCTCCTTCACGAGACAACTTCGCGTCCGGCCACATCAATTCGCGCGTCCGGCTTTGGCAGCGAAGCGTACAGTAGCCATCTCGTCCAGATCGTTCTGTTCCCGGAGGAGCATCTCCTGCTGAAAATTGATCTTGGCCTTGTCTCTCGCCCCAAGCCATACTTTTTCGTCCATCATTTTGCCGTTCAGAAACGTCTGATTCCGTTGCACATTGACCTGAGCATGTCTGACATCACTACTTTTGCGTGAAATGCACTCGTCAAGGTGATGGACATACCGCTGCATCTCCTGAAGGCTGGATACAGAAGCACTACTTTCCGTAGCGGATTGAATGACATTAATCATTTCCTTTCTATCATTCAATAGTTGTAGAAGATGCTCTTCCTCCGTCTGAAGTTCCCCGATCGCTGTGGATAACATCCACTCCGCTTGCGTTTTTTCATTGCTTTTCAGGTCAACAACCTTCTGGAAATGATATCGAAATTTCATCGTTTACCCATTCATCTCCTTGCAAATTCAAGAATCAAACGTTCCTGTACTTCACTCAGCGTTACTTTTTCATCGACTTTCTGCCTCGTGAAATTCCATATGCTATCAATCTGGTCTATCGATTCATCGATGGCTGCATTTGAACCTCTTTGATAAGCCCCAATGTTGATTAAATCCTCTGATTCCTTGTACACAGCCATCAGTCTCTTCATATTATTAACGGCTTCCAGCTGTTCTTCAGGAGCAATATCCTTCATAACCCGACTAATGCTTGCAAGCACATCAATGGCAGGGAAATGGCCTTTATTCGCGATGGACCGGTTCAGTACAATATGACCATCCAATATACCTCTCACCGCATCTGCGATCGGTTCGTTCATATCATCCCCGTCGACAAGAACCGTGTAAAAAGCCGTAATCGAACCTGTGGGCCCAGTCCCCGCTCGCTCAAGCAACTTGGGTAAACTCGCAAAAACAGAAGGAGTGTAACCTCTCATTGCCGGAGGTTCTCCCACGGCAAGTCCCACTTCCCTCTGTGCCATGGCATAACGTGTAACGGAGTCCATCATCAACATGACATTCATGCCTCTGTCTCTAAAATACTCCGCAATCGTAGTTGCGATGACCGCGCCTTTGATACGAATCAGAGCAGGTTGATCAGAAGTAGCAACAATAACGACGGATCGTTCCAGCCCTTCCGGACCCAGATCCCGTTCAATAAAGTCACGAACCTCACGGCCCCGCTCACCCACCAAAGCAATTACATTGACGTCTGCTGCTGTATTGCGGGCAATCATGCCCATCAGTGTACTTTTACCAACACCCGATCCGGCAAATATGCCGACCCTCTGTCCTTTGCCCACCGTCAACAGCCCGTCAATGGCTCTCACACCTACACTCATCGTCTCAAGTACCCGTGGACGATCCATCGGATTCACAGGCGTATTGGATGTGGAGTACATCGGCATTCTGGAAGGCAACAAGGAACCATCTAAAGGTTGTCCCAATCCATCTAACACCTTACCAAGCAATTCTGATCCAACCTGAACCCCAAGTGGTTTACCCGTTCCAACCACATCACATCCAGGACCAATGGATTGAAGTTCACCGAGTGGCATGAGCAATACTTTGTTATCCCTAAACCCGACAACCTCTGCCTGAAGTGGCTTGGCAGATTTTCCGGGGTAGATGTAACATACATCACCAATGCTAGCATCCGGACCTTCAGACTCAACCATAAGACCAATGACCTGTGTGACCTTACCATTAATGCGAACGGGATCAAATTGCTTGAGATGTTCCATGTATCTCTGTGAGCTAAGAATCTTCATGTTGATTTTTTCGCCCCTCATCCTCAAGTGCTATGCGGATCAGTTCTTTTTTAATTTCAGCGAGCTGGGTATCAATTCTGGCATCTACGCTTCCAAACGACGACCGTATAACACATCCCTTGTCTTTTACCGTAGCATCAGGCAAAATCTGCAATTCTGCCTGAGAGTCAATTGCCATAGCCAACTCTTCACGTGCGGCTTGTACAAAAGCAAATTGATCAGGCGCCACACATAAGGTGATCATCCCCTGTTCACGTTTGCGAGACAAACTCTGACGAATCAGTTCAATCGTATGTTCTGGTTCAACCGAGAGTTGTTTGTCGATCACTTTCTCAGCGATACCACAGGCGAGATCCACAAGGAAAGGCTCTGCTTCCTGAATAATCTGCTCTTTGGCAACATAAGCTTCTTCAAGCACCCCACGGGCTTCCTTCATCATCTCTTCGATCTTCACCTGGAGATCCAGTTCAGCATGTACTTTGCCTTCTTCAAAACCCTGCTGGAAACCTTGTGAACGAAGCGCTTCAGTCAGATGTTCATCCTGCTGACGCTGCTCCTGCCACCAGCTATCAATCTGTTCACGGGCTTCTTGAAGCAATCGCTCCGCTTCCTCCGAAGCTTCACGTACCTGCTTTTCTGCAAACTCCTTGGCATCCTCCAGCATCTCCGCGGTAAGACGTTGTGTTTCTTCGTCCACGCGTGCCTGAAGCATCTCAGCTTCGGAACCTTCAGCACGTTCACCATCTATCTCCGCATCAGACTGCGGTCCACCATAATGATGATGATTTTCGAGTCGTTTGCGGTCATCAACCGGTACATACTGGAAAGATTTAATCAAATTAGACAATGATATCATCTCCTCCACCGCGAGCGATAATGATCTCACCGGCTTCTTCCAATCTACGGATCGTTCCTACGATACGAGTTTGAGCTTCCTCAACATCACGCAACCGAACAGGTCCCATGAATTCCATCTCTTCCTTGAATGTCTCGGACATCCGTTTCGACATATTTCGGAATACAGCATCCCGTACTTCTTCGCTTGCCACTTTGAGTGCCAACTGCAAATCTGCGTTGTCGATATCCCGGATAATACGCTGGATCGAACGATCGTCCACATTGACGATATCTTCGAATACAAACATGCGTTTTTTGATTTCTTCTGCAAGTTCCGGATCTTGTATTTCCAACGAATCGAGAATGGTACGTTCCGTACCACGGTCGACGCCGTTCAAGATTTGAACGATGGATTCGATACCACCCGCATTTGTATAATCCTGCGTAACAGTTGAAGATAATTTCTGTTCGAGCACCCGCTCCACTTGAGAAATGACTTCCGGAGAAGTACTGTCCATAACAGCAACTCTGCGTGCTACATCGGCCTGCTTCTCTTGTGGTAACGAGGACAAGATCGCTGCTGCCTGCTCAAATTGCAGATACGATAATACCAGAGCAATCGTTTGCGGGCTTTCGTTCTGAATAAAGTTCAATATTTGATTCGGATCCGCCTTACGCGCAAAGTCAAATGGTCTAACTTGCAGCGTAGCCGTCAAACGGTTAATAACTTCAAGTGCTTTTTGCGACCCGAGTGCTTTCTCCAGAATTTCTCTCGCGTACGTAATACCACCCTGAGAGATATATTCCTGTGCCAGACAGATCTGGTGAAACTCAGACATAATCATATCTTTTTCGGAAGCATCCACTTTGCGAACATTGGCAATTTCCAACGTCAGTTGTTCGATCTCCTCATCACGCAAATGTTTGAAGATTTGCGCGGATACTTCCGGACCTAATGTAATCAACAAAATTGCTGCTTTTTGTCTTCCAGTCAGACCTTGACTGCTTGCCTTCGCCAATGCGTTCACCTCTATTCGTCAGCCAGCCACGTACGCAGCAGATTGACGAATTCGTCTGGCTTTTTCTTTGCCAAACTCTCCAATTGTTTGCGCACTTGACTTTCGTTCGTTACACTGTCCAACGTAATGGACGGAAACTCTGTTGCTACCGGAAGAGGAATGTCCTCTTCTTCTATTTCGTTTTGCTTGCGACGACGGCGTACTAACAAAATAACAACCGCTGCAATCAGTGCTGCCACCAGTGCTCCTATGCCCCACATCATTCCGGTGGAAAGCTGGAAACCAGTATTTGTTGCCGCAGCAGTCTGGAAACCTTGAGACATTACCGAAACTTTTTTGGCCAAATCTGCGTCACTTATTACAGTGCCTGAGTCCGCCAATGATGCACGAACAATGTTAACCAAAATATTTTCAATTGCATCCTGAACCGGTGCTTGTAATTCTGTTTGTCCTGCCGGTGGTTCAACCGCGACGTTAATGGTTAAATCTTTTACAGTATATGGACTGGAAACGATATCTTTAACAATTCGGTTGACATCGTAGTTTTTAGTGCTGGATGTTTCTTCCGAGGTTGAGTTGCCTGATGCATCCGATGATGGATAACCCGGAACTTCCTCTTGACCTGTGCCAGCAACACCGCCTGTCGGATTGCTTGCCCCAGTGTAACTCTTTTGAATCTCTTGCACACTGATCTCGATGCCTTTCATATTATCTACATCGACCGGTGTAACCAGGTTTTCTTTCCGCGTTTCCTTGTCAAAATTAAGCTTGGAAGCAACCAAAACATTGACGTTCTCGTCACCGACAATCTGGGAAAGAAATTGTTTCACGTTATTGCGAACATCATTTTCGAATTTCTTCTGTAACGCCATATTTTCCTGGACCTCAGAAGATAATCCTCCGCTACCCCCTCGGGCCGTTGGAATCAGTTCCGCTTCATCCGTGTTCGTAATTGTTATGTTTTCAATAGGTAGATTGGGGATAGCAGTCTTGACCAAATTAAAATATCCATCTACCGCAGCCTGATTGGGGTGATAACCTGGTTTAAATTGCAGGGCCACCGATGCTGATGCTTTATCCTGTTCTTCCAGGCCAGCAAAGATATTATCTTTTGGCATATTGACCAGTACTTTAGCATCCTGTATGCCTTGCATCCGTTGAAGCAACTGCTCCACTTCTCCGTTCAATGCATTGTTATACTTCACATCGAACTCTTTATCCGTCATCCCGATGGGAGACGATGACTCCTCGAATGACTTATATCCTAATGAACCATTCTGAATAATTCCTTGTGATCCGATATTTACTTTTGCAATAGCAACATCCGTGCTCGGTACAGATATGGTCTTGCCGTCTGCACTTAATTTGTATGGAATACTGGATGAATCAAGATAATTAATGACGCCTGCAGAGTCACTTGCATTCAAATCCGTGAAAGCAACTTCATATTCCGTCTTTGACAATTGCATGGTTAGTACGAGTGCAGCCAAAATTAAAAACAGGAAAGTGGAAATAAATAATACTTTTTGCTTTTTGCTAAAACTATTCCAATACTGGGATGCCTTATCCCTGTACTGGGCAATTCTCTCATTCACTCTGTCACCCCATCCGAAACTTTGCTTGGTCTGTCCTTCCGCAATCTCTATCAATTCTAAAGGATTAACGGTCAGGAGCAGCATCGCAGCTGCTTGTTGTAGTAATCAGCGCTGTTGTCGAAGCGCATGTAAGCCAATTTACAATTGCGTACGCATAATCTCCTGATATGCTTCGACTACTTTGTTTCGGACTTGAGTCGTAAGTTGCAGACTCAACAGGGCCTGTTCGGAAGCGATCATCACCTGATCAACATTCACTTTTCCAACCAGGAATTGGTTTGACATTTCATGTGCTTGGGTCTCCTGTGCAGCTACAGACCCTAGCGCATCCTGTAGGTATGTACCGAAGCTCTGAATGGTTTCGGCTGGTGTAGATGGTTTGCTTTGTGCCGTACTTTGCATCTGAAGCGGTTGAATCCCCTGTGTGCTAAACATGTTGTTCTGAATCATTAATGTCCCTCCCTTTCATCTCTGTTCTTTGGTTTTATGGATATTTCCACCTTTAAGCCGTTAATTATTACCTTCCAATCTCCAATGCCTTTGATATCATTGCTTTGGTTGAGTTCAAAGCTGTGACGTTTGCCTCATATGAGCGTGATGCCGAGATCATGTCCACCATTTCTTTCGCGATATCCACGTTAGGCATGTAAACATACCCCTCAGCGTTGGCATCCGGATGTGAAGGGTCATAGACCGGTTTCAAAGGCGATTGATCTTCACGAATCTCTGATACTCGAACTCCCTCTCCAGACCCACTGTTTTTCATTTGATTTTGAAGCAAACTGTTGAAGGAGGACTTGTTCGGTTCAAGCACAACCATCTTGCGTTTGTAAGGAACCGCCTCACCGTTGGTTACACTCGCGCGAGTCGTCTCGGCGTTGGCAATGTTGGAAGATATAACGTCCATTCGCAAACGCTGAGCTGTTAGAGCCGATGCACTGATACTGAAACTGTTACTAATATTCACCTAAGTTATCTCCCTTCGACTCCAACACGCATCATTTTAATCTGTTCATTTACTTGCTGAATATAAGCGTTGTAACGCAGCTGGTTCTCCGCCAGAAGACTCATTTCTTTGTCTACATCGACGTTGTTCTGGTTGTTATTCATGGAGGTTGACTGGTCCATATTAACTACTGGTGTAGGTATGGAAGAGGAAGGACCTATGACAAAATGCCTTGAATCCGTTACTTTCCCTTTAAGAACAGGCATATCTCCATTCATTTGTTCCTGCAGCATTTCTTCAAAAGCAACGTCCGAACGCTTGAAATACGGGGTGTCCGCATTCGCGATGTTGTCAGCAATCGTTCGTTGTCTAATGTTGGAGGCATCGAGTGCACCTTGTAACCTTTGAAAACTAATATCATTCAAAAGATTCATAATCGCCCTCCTCTCTTTTAGAAATTATGGAAATAGATTCAATCTTTTTCCGTCAGGATACTTATGTTTTTTCGACAAAAAACATTCGCTTTTACACGGTTTTCTAGGACTTAAGTAGAATTAACTCTGATGTTGTCGTATAACATAAGTTTCTTCGAGATTGGGATATATTACAATAAGAAAAAAGCCCTATCTTTTCTGAAAGACAGAGCTTTTTGTGTATTTTCTGCAAATTATGAATTTTTTCGTAAATGTCGGGGCCCAAAACAAAAATAAGCTTAAGCACTCTATATGAGCTCTTAAACATTCTTAAAATTTGTACTATGCTCCCGTACGTTTGAGCACATCATATTAATACAAACCTGAAATACATTGAGAGGCTTCAATCCGTTTTCTGTTAGAAATATTTACCGATATAATAAGCTTTCTTATCAATTCAACTATACTCTTTGATCTTCAATGAAATAGATAATTGACAAAATATCCATATTGGATTATTTGATTTTACTGAATTTCCCCAACACTTTTTTAACATTTATACCTCGTATGCAGATTTTAATGAACCGATAAAATTTTGTCACATCTGCAATGTGAACAAATTCTTTTTTTGCGCATTTGCGCAAAAATTTCTTACTCCTCTAATTAAACCGATCACCAGACTTGGAAAAAATAAATCCTTTTATTGGGATTTATAGAATTATTGAATATGAGTTGTAAGTGCATCTTTAGGGTGTAAATACATTATCTCTGCGGCACAAGTCCTAGATTGTCTTTCGTCTTATACAACTCCAACTCTTTTATCGGTTATAATACTGCATTATATTAGACTGAAACAAAAATAAACGGCATACCCTTGGATTGAATAAAGTCTACGAGAGTCAGAACCAGGACCGAATATCCTATTTCCGTGTAGTCGTTTGATCTTCATTCATCCAGTGTATACCGTCATTCATACTTCAAACATGCTCTGAACAGAGCAATACACCTATGTTACAAGATATATTGGCTTAAATCACGATCCAGTGCAATGTCATTCAATTTCTCACGTACATATTCCGGAGTGATTACCATGCGATCCAATGTAAGTTCTGGCGCTTCAAAAGATAGATCCTCAAGAAGTTTCTCCAGAATAGTATGCAGACGCCGTGCACCGATATTTTCGGTATTCTGATTCACGGACTCAGCCAGCTTGGCAATCTCACGAATGGCATCATCCGAGAACTCAATTTCAATATTCTCCGTACGCAGCAAATCCACATACTGCTTGGTTAATGCATTTTTAGGTTCCGTGAGGATCGATACAAATTCATCAAGCGTCAGGCTGTTCAGTTCTACACGGATTGGAAAACGTCCCTGAAGCTCTGGAATGAGATCCGAGGGTTTTGCTACGTGAAATGCACCGGCTGCCATAAACAGGATGTAATCCGTTTTGACAGGGCCATACTTCGTCATTACCGTAGATCCTTCCACGATTGGCAGAATATCACGCTGTACACCTTCACGGGATACATCGGGGCCGCTACCGCGTCCCTGACTGGCCACTTTATCAATTTCGTCAATGAATATGATACCTGTCTGTTCCGCCCGGCGGATGGACTCCTGAGTAACATCATCCATATCGATCAACTTGCCGGCTTCTTCCTGGATCAACACTTTGCGAGCTTCTTTAATCGCCAGTTTACGTTTTTTGGTACGACGAGGCAATAAACTGCCAAACATCTCCTGCATGTTCATCCCCATCTGATCATTTCCTTGACCCGCGAACATATCCATCATATTTGGCGTGGTATCTTCCACGTCAATCTCGATAACGTCATCTTCCAGCTTGCCAGATAACAAATCGAATTTGATTTTACGTCGCCGCTCGGCTACTCCCGTATCCGGTTCTTGCTCTTCGGTTTCTGGCGCGTTATTGCCATTGTTGCCAAAAATCATTTCGAACGGATTCCGCTGATTCTTGGATTTGGATTGTGAAGGTGCCAAAATATGTACAATCCGTTCATTGGCAGCCTCTTCGGCTTTGTCCTTCACCTTTTCTGTACGTTCCAGCTTGACCATCCGCAAAGATGTTTCAATCAGATCACGAATCATCGATTCCACGTCACGGCCAACATAACCCACTTCCGTGAACTTCGTCGCCTCCACCTTTACGAATGGAGCTCCTACCAGCTTCGCCAGTCGGCGTGCAATCTCCGTTTTGCCGACACCGGTAGGTCCAATCATCAGGATATTTTTAGGCACAATATCATCCTGGGTATGCTCAGGCAAGAGGCTGCGACGATAACGATTGCGAAGGGCAACCGCTACCGATTTTTTAGCCTGTTTTTGACCTACAATGTACTTGTCAAGCTCTGCAACGATTTGTCTTGGCGTTAACGCTTGAGTATGCATATAGATTCCCTCCTACCAGTATGCGAACCTTGTTTATGAGATAGAACGTTATTAATCTTACCTACAAGGACAAAGAATCTCCACGAAGTAGCTGAAGCCGATTTAATCATCATGCTCCATCACGGGAGATTGCTTTTCCTTACAACTCTTCAACAATAATATTATTGTTGGTATATACGCATAACTCTGAAGCAATCTGGAGTGATTCACGAGCAATGTCTTTCGCTTCCAGATCCACCGCATGACGTTTTAACGCACGCGCAGCAGATAAGGCAAAGTTTCCTCCTGAGCCGATAGCAATAACGTCATCATCCGGCTCGATAATTTCGCCCCCGCCAGAAATCAGCAGCATACCCGTTTTATCCATAACAATAAGGAGTGCTTCCAGCTTGCGCAAAATCCGATCCTGGCGCCAATCCTTGGCGAGTTCTACCGCTGCGCGCTGCAGATTGCCATGGTGTTCCTCCAGTTTGCCTTCGAACTTCTCAAACAAGGTAATGGCATCCGCTACGGAACCGGCAAAACCCGCCACAACCTGTCCACGATATAAACGTCTTACCTTTTTGGCTGTATTTTTCATTACAACACTTTGCCCCATGGTAACCTGACCATCACCGGCAATCGCTGCTTTGCCATTATGACGAACTGCACAGATCGTTGTAGCATGAAATGACATATCCATGATATCAGCCTCCTCCCACGATTAATTTACACGCGTTCTGGAACGGTTAGACCTTCAGCTGCTGCAAAACGAGCAATGCTATCCAGTGCACGCTGCGCAAGTGCTTCATTTTTTTCCTTTTTGTTACGTATTTTGGTTTCCAGTTTCGGCAGCAATCCGAAGTTTGCATTCATTGGCTGGAAGTGTTTGAAATCAGCGGTTGTAATATACTGTGCCATACTGCCCAGAGTTGTCTCCACCGGCAATACTACCAATTCCTGTCCAAGGGCTGCTTTGGCTGCATTCATACCCGCGATTAAACCGGATGCCGCAGACTCTACATAACCTTCTACTCCTGTCATTTGACCTGCAAAGAACAGGTTCGGACGCTCTTTGAACTGATACGTTGGACGAAGCAGTTTGGGAGAATTAATAAATGTATTACGGTGCATTACGCCATAACGGACGAATTCCGCATTTTCAAGTCCAGGGATCAAATTAAAGACACGCTTTTGCTCTCCCCATTTCAGATGCGTCTGGAATCCCACCAGATTGTACAGCGTTCCTGCCGCATTGTCCTGTCTAAGCTGAACAACAGCGTGTGGAAGCTCTCCAGTATGCGGATTGACGAGTCCTACAGGTTTCATCGGACCAAACAAAGCCGTCTGTTTACCACGCTTCATCATGACTTCAATCGGCATACAGCCTTCAAAGTAAATTTCTTTCTCAAACTCTTTCAGCTGAGCAACTTCCGCTGTGATCAATGCTTCATAGAACACATCGAATTCCTCTTCTGTCATTGGGCAGTTCAAGTACGCTGCTTCGCCCTTATCATAACGTGAAGCAAGATAGACCTTATCCATATCAATGGAATCTTTTTCGATAATCGGCGCAGCCGCATCATAGAAGTAGAAGTATTCCTCACCCATTAGAGCCTTGATTTGCTCTGACAATGCTGGTGAAGTCAATGGTCCGGTTGCAACAACAACGATTCCGTTTTCCGGCAAATTAGTCAGCTCTTCATTGACAACCTCGATGAGCGGATGCTGATGAAGCGTAGATGTGATCTCTCCTGAGAATCCGTCCCGGTCCACAGCAAGTGCCCCACCTGCTGGAACGGCATGACGGTCTGCTGCACCCAAAACCAGAGAATTAAGCATTCTCATTTCTTCCTTCAATACTCCAACTGCGTTGGTCAAGCCATTGGCACGAAGTGAGTTGCTGCATACCAGTTCTGCAAATTTATCTGTATGGTGAGCCGGCGTTTTCACAACCGGTCTCATCTCGTATAGTTTTACGCGCACACCGCGACTTGCGATCTGCCAAGCTGCTTCTGTTCCTGCCAACCCGGCACCAATAACGGTTACTTGTTGTTCATTCGTCAAAATCATTTACCCCCATTATGCTAATCCGCTCATTCTTCATCCGGTTCCTCTACCGGCTCTTGATGATCACATGAAGTACACTGCAATCGTGTTCCCTGTTTGTTCCGCTTCTCAATCATTAATGATCCACAACTTGGACATGGTTTCGCTGATGGTTTATCCCACGATACAAAATCACATTCAGGATACTTGTCACAGCCATAGAAAATACGGCCTTTTTTACTGCGGCGTTCAACAACATGCCCTTCCCTACACTTCGGACAAGTTACACCAATGTCCTTGATGATCGGTTTGGTATTCCGGCAATCCGGAAATCCGGAACATGCGAGAAACTTGCCGAAACGTCCCAGCTTATAAACGAGCGGTTTGCCGCACTTCTCACATATTTCATCCGATACTTCATCTTCAATCTCGATTTCTTTCATTTCTTCTTCTGCAAACTCAAGGCGTTTCTCAAAGGACTCATAGAATTCTGCGAGTACTTTGACCCAGTCCTCCGACCCTTCCTCCACATGGTCAAGATCACCTTCCATGTTCGCGGTGAACTCCACATTCAGGATCTCAGGGAAAAACTCCTCCATCTGTTCGATAACCAGTTCACCCAATTCCGTTGGCATGAACTTCTTCTCTTCAATTGCAACATATCCGCGCTTCTGAATGGTCTCCAGCGTTGGCGCATATGTACTCGGACGCCCTATGCCCAGTTCCTCAAGCGTTTTAACTAACCTTGCTTCCGTATAACGTGGTGGCGGCTGTGTAAAGTGCTGTTTCGGCTCAATCTCCCGATTCTCCAGCACATCTCCATTTTTCAGCGGAGGCAGCAGACGATCTTCTTCCGTTGTGCCGTCATCATTACCTTCTACATACACCTTCATAAATCCCTGGAAACGAACCTTGGAACCCGCTGCCCGGAAAATCGTATCTCCTGCAGCAATGTCTACGGATAGTGTATCCAGAACGGCAGATGACATCTGGCTCGCTATAAAACGTTCCCAAACCAGTTTGTACAACCGGAATTGATCACGGCTCATAAACGATTTAATGGAATCCGGATCACGCAAAATTGAAGTTGGACGAATTGCTTCATGCGCGTCTTGAGCATTGGCTGCTTTTTTGGAATAGTTTCTAGGCGTTTCTGGTGCAAATGGTTCACCGTACTTGCCAATAATGTATTCCTTTGCTTCTTCCTGAGCCGATGCTGCAATTCGGGTAGAGTCTGTACGCATATACGTAATGAGACCTACTGTGCCTTCTTTTCCGAGGTCTACACCTTCATACAGCTGTTGCGCGACAGACATCGTCTTGGAAGCTCTGAAATTCAATTTACGTGCGGCTTCCTGCTGCAATGAACTCGTTGTGAACGGAGCAGAAGGGTTACGGCTGCGTTCTTTCTCTTTAACTTCTTTGACTGTAAAAGAAGCACCTTCGATTTGTTTTAAAATGGCCTGTACTTCTGCCTCACTGCCAAGTTCGGTTTTTGTACCGTTCAACTGATGGAACTTGGCTTCAAACGGATTTCCATCCGCTGTCAGTTTGGCAGTAATGCTCCAGTACTCTTCCGGTTCAAAATCATTAATTTCATTTTCACGATCCAAAATGATTTTGACGGCCACGGACTGAACGCGGCCAGCGGACAACCCTTTTTTGACTTTCTTCCATAATAACGGACTAATTTTATATCCTACAAGCCGATCCAGAATACGTCTTGCCTGCTGCGCGTTAACCAGATCCATGTTGATTTTGCGTGGCGTTTTGAACGCATCTTTGACAGCCTGTTTCGTAATTTCATTAAATACTACTCGGCAGTCCGCGGTTTCGTCCAGTTCAAGTGCATGGGCCAAATGCCATGCAATAGCCTCACCTTCGCGATCCGGGTCAGCTGCGAGATACACTTTTTTCACTTTCTTACGTGCATCCTTCAGTTCTTTCAAAATTGAACCTTTGCCGCGGATCGTAATATATTTCGGATTAAAATTATTCTCTACCTCAACGCCGATCTGACTCTTTGGCAAATCGCGTACATGTCCCATCGAAGCTTTTACGATGAACTTGCTGCCTAAATATTTGCCGATCGTCTTCGCCTTTGAGGGCGACTCCACGATTACGAGTGCATCCGCCATAGGTTCATCCTCCTCTCAGTCATGAAACTGCTGCTTGTTTTTATGATTCATACTTCATTAGCAGCAGGACTAACTTCCGCTAATAATCTATTTTCACATGCTGCCTTAATGCAGCATCGTCATACCCTTGCGTATTTCGTTCCAGGTAATTGGCTAATCTGCTTTTTTATGATTAAAGATAACAGAACTGAATGCAAATGTCCAAAATCCCATTTGAGCTGTTCCACAAGTTGATCCAGGGATTGCTCTTCCCGCTCTAGCAGATAAATAACACGTTGTTCATCTGAAGATAGTTTTACGACAGGGAATATTCCTTGATTCGAAGTTTCACTGCTTTCCGTTGAACGTCCTCTATTGTAAGGAAGTTGCTCCATATTTGGCAAGTCCAATTGAAACTCTTCCAATAAATCTGCGGCACAGGTCACCAATTTTGCCCCCTGACGAATCAAATTGTGCGAACCTCGACTTTTGGGAGATGTAATGGGACCTGGGACTGCAAACACGTCTCTTCCCGCTTCAAGAGCAGCATCTGCAGTAATGAGTGATCCGCTTCGGATATCAGCCTCAACGACCAGCGTACCCAGAGTTAACCCAGCAATGATCCGATTGCGTTCCGGAAATAATCCCTGACGTGCACGCGTACCTGGAGGATATTCTGACAAGAGCAGCCCTGTTTCGGCAATTCGTTCGGCAAGACTTGTATTTTCAGGAGGATAGATGTTGTCAATTCCTGTCCCAAATACCGCAATGGTTTTGCCATTTGAACGGAGTGCCGCATCGTGACACACACTATCTATTCCTCTGGCTAGCCCACTTACAATTGTCAGACCAGCCTTGCATAATTGCTCCGCTAGCTTCTCACCAATTTTGCGTCCGTATACCGTGGGCATGCGGGTTCCTACCATTGCAATGGATTGGGTGTGCAACAGATTCAGATCTCCACGACCGTACATTACCCAGGGTGGCTGAACGGTTTCCTTCATTAATATGGGGTAATCCTGATCCAGATAGGTAACGACCTCAATTCCTAGTTTATAAACACTCTCTTGTCTCTGCTCAATCCAGTCGACATTGAATTGTTTGGTTAAACGTGTAGCCTGATCCTTGCGTAATCCCGCAGCAATCCAATCTCCTTCTTTATAGTGCAGAAGATCCGTCAGTTGATGTTGTCCTGATAACAGTTTGGAGATTGTTTTCTTACCAATACCATCCGTTTCATGCAGTCCAATCAAAATCCATCTTTCTTCCATATCAAAAACCTCCCATATCGGGAAGAAAATCTTCCCTCATATTGTGTGTTATGTGACAACGGAATGCAAGCGTTTACTCTCGCAGGCAGATAACCAAGCTCATTTTCACCCGGTAAAAAAACGCAAAAAAGCAACCCTTCGCCCTGTTCAGGACAAAAGGTTGCTTACCTTTTCCGCATTATCAATAGTCGGTTCACCAGGAAATTAAATTCCTGAACCGTTTCTTCTATTATAACGGAAAAGAATTAGTGTGTCGTGCACAAATTCAGAATACCGCGTTCTTCAAGTACGCTCACAAGAGTCGAGCCCATTTCAGCTGGCGTTGGAGCAACTTTGATTCCGCAAGATTCCAGTTTCGCAATTTTTTCTTTGGCTGTACCTTTACCACCAGAGATAATAGCGCCTGCATGACCCATGCGTTTCCCTGGAGGCGCAGTAACGCCACCAATGAAACCAACTACCGGTTTGGTCATGTTATCGCGTACCCACTCTGCCGCATCTTCTTCAGCCGTACCGCCGATTTCACCGATCATGATGACCGCATGTGTCTGCGGATCTTCATTGAACCGTTTCAGGATATCAATGAACTCGGAGCCTTTAACCGGGTCGCCCCCGATTCCCACAGCAGAAGATTGTCCAATTCCACGTGCAGACAATTGATGAACAGCTTCATACGTGAGTGTTCCACTACGGGATACCACGCCAACATGACCAGGCATATGAATATAACCTGGCATGATGCCGATTTTGCATTCGCCTGGTGTAATAACGCCCGGACAGTTTGGTCCGATCAGAACGGTATCTTTGCCTTCCATGAAACGGTCAACCTTGACCATATCAAGTACCGGGATACCTTCGGTAATACAGATCACGAGATCCAGCTCTGCGTCCACAGCTTCCATGATGGAATCCGCTGCAAATGCCGGAGGAACGTAGATGACGCTCGCTGTTGCGCCCGTAGCTTCCTTCGCTTCCTGTACCGTATTGAACACTGGGAGACTGACTACTTTGCCATCTTCCAGTGTAATATCAACATTGGTTCCGCCTTTACCCGGTGTAACGCCGCCTACCATCTGGGTTCCGTAGTCCAATGCGCCCTTCGTGTGGAACATTCCCGTTGAACCCGTAATGCCTTGCGTAATGACTTTTGTATTTTTATCAATCAAAATACTCACGTTGCTTCACATCCTTACGGTTATTTTTCAAGTGCCGGACAGCTCCGGAACTAAGGCAGCAATTTGCCCAGGAATGAACTTATTTTACGAGGGCAACAATTTTCTGTGCACCATCGGCCATAGAATCAGCAGGAACGATATTCAGGCCGGATTCACCCAAAATACGTTTACCAAGTTCCACGTTAGTTCCTTCAAGACGAACAACCAGCGGCTTAGTCAGGCCAAGCTGCTTCGCGGCTTCAACAACACCATTGGCAATGACATCACAACGCATAATGCCGCCAAAAATGTTAACGAAGATACCCGCTACTTTGGCATCAGACAAAATGATTTTGAAAGCTTCGGTCACTTTCTCTGTTGTCGCACCGCCCCCAACATCGAGGAAGTTGGCCGGGTCGCCGCCATAGTATTTGATGATATCCATCGTCGCCATCGCAAGTCCCGCACCATTGACCATACAGCCGATGTTTCCATCAAGTGCTATGTAGCTCAGGTCGTATTTGGAAGCTTCGATTTCTTTTTCGTCTTCTTCATCCAAGTCGCGCAGTTCCAGAATGTCTTTGTGACGGAACAAGGCGTTGGAATCAAAATTCAATTTTGCATCCAGCGCGATAACGTTTCCATCTCCGGTAACAACGAGTGGATTAATTTCGGCAATGGAGCAATCTTTTTCGACAAATGCTTTGTACAACGCAAGCATAAACTTAACTGCTTTGTTCACCAACTCATTCGGAATACGAATGCTGTAGGCCAGTTTACGTGCCTGGAACACTTGCAATCCAATTGCAGGGTCAATAATTTCTTTGAAAATTTTCTCAGGTGTAGCTTCAGCTACTTCTTCGATCTCTGTACCGCCTTCTTCGGAAGCCATCATCACGACGCGTCCTGTGGCACGGTCCACAACAACACCCACATAATACTCTTTGCGGATATCGCATCCTTCTTCAATCAGAAGACGCTTCACTTCTTTGCCTTCAGGTCCAGTTTGGTGTGTTACCAATACTTTTCCCAAAATTTCGGATGCGTAAGCACGAACTTCGTCGATACTTTTTGCTACTTTCACGCCGCCGGCTTTCCCCCGGCCACCTGCATGAATTTGCGCTTTGACTACAGTCACTGGACTGCCCAGTGCCTCTGCGGCCGCAACCGCTTCATCGACTGTATAAGCAACCTTTCCGTTTGGAACGGTGACTCCATACTGTTTCAGTACTTCTTTTCCTTGATATTCATGGATATTCATTCTCGAATCCTCCTATCAACATGACTGCAACAAGGCGGGTTGGTAGACTAACAAAAGACAAATGTTGACTATTTTCACTTAAACCCAATTCATTGTAACATGTTTTTAAAACGCTTTCCTTAAAAAAGTAATGGTTAATAGACAGTATTTTGATATGAGTATGATCCCATATTGTGAATGCTTGGATATTAATGGAAAAAACCTTAGCTAATAAGCCAAGGTTTCTTGATTGTAATACGACGATACATTTTATTTTCTGACTTCTTTGGTGTTGGTCTGATGAACTTTCTCCAGCAGGCCCTTGAACTGTCCCAGTAAAGATTCGAACTCTGAGCTGTTCAGACACGCATCTTCCTGGATTGCTTCAGGTATAGACAAGGCTTTATGGCGAAGTTCCCGCCCAGAGTCTGTAAGTGTAATTAATACTTTTCGTTCATCCAGGGCTGAACGTTCGCGATGAATAAGTCCTGCTGACTGCAAACGTTTCAGAAGAGGCGTCAATGTGCCTGAATCGAGGTAAAGTGCCTCTCCGATTTCCTTAACCGTACATTCTTCACGTTCCCACAACACCATCAAGACCAGGTATTGAGAATAAGTTACACCAAGCACCTCAAGATAGGGCTGATACATCTTCGTAATTTCACGTGAACAAGCGTATATGGCAAAGCATAATTGATTATCCAGCTTCAAACTTTCATTCTGCATATAACTGACTCACCTACCTATTGTGCATTCTATATTCCTTATAATAAAGATTCCCCCCTAATATAACTGCTAGAACATGGGAATTGTAAGGAACTCTTCATCTATCTTATCATAAATTAGAAAAAAAACAGAATAATTGAGCACAAATGATTTTACTTTTATATTTAATAGCAATAAATTTAATTGTATAAAATATAATTTAAGCATAGATAATCATCAATATATGACCACATTACAAAAAATTCTTAATAGTTTGCAACAGCTCACCACTCGTCTACTTACGCCACCACAACAGCGCGACATTGATTCGGAACTGAACATCCTTTAATTCTATGGGAAACTTCGTGCGTTAAACTGTAACAATCCAGAGTCAGGGATAGATACAGCAGCAGCGATGACGGGTTGACGCCCTGATTCCTTTTATATAAAATGCTTGTTAGAAGCTGAGGAAGCACCTTAATTCGTAGACTGGCCCGTATTATGCGCGCCAAGGACGAAGTGAGGTGTTTCTTTTATTATGTACGGAAAACTGCATAGTGCCTGTTTATATGGAATTGACGGTGTTTTAATTGAAGTGGAAACAGATTTGTCGAATGGTTTACCCCAGACGTCTATTATCGGATTACCGGATTCAGCTATTCGTGAAGCGGTTGAACGCGTTCGTGCAGCTATAAAAAACTGTGGCTACCAGTATCCTTTACAGCGGATTACGATTAACCTCGCCCCTGCCGATCTGCGCAAGGAAGGATCTTCTTTTGATCTTGCCATTGCTATTGGTTTACTTACAACAAGTGGTCAGCTGGTACTTCCAGTACAGGAACGGTCATTGGTGGTGGGTGAGCTGGCATTGGACGGTTCAGTGAGATCCGTGCCTGGCATTTTGTCTATGGTAGATTTGGCAAAACGCCAAGGCTTTACCTCCGTTCTTCTGCCTGCCGATAATCTGGAAGAGGCTTCGCTGATTCGGGGTATTCAGGTATATGGCATTCGTCATTTGCAAGATATCGTTCCAGAGAGTGTAACAGCTGCAAAGAGCACGAATGGAACAATTCAAAATACGGGGCCTATTGTTTTAAAAGACTACGCCCACCTTTCTGTTCGAATTCCAGACTGCGAAGATTCGAATAACCGCGAGCGCTCGAAACACATTTCGTTCCTGGATGATGATTATAGTGATGTTTTGGGACAGCATCATGTGAAGCGGGCACTCATGATTGCCGCAGCAGGGATGCACAATATTTTGCTGGTCGGCCCGCCAGGAACAGGGAAAACCATGTTAATTAAACGGCTGCCTACGATTCTTCCCCCATTGACTGAAGACGAAGCGCTGGAAGTAACCAAAGTACTAAGTGCCGCTGGCAAGCTGAAAGATACCTCGAATGGTCTTATCGCAGACAGACCCTTTCGTTCTCCACACCATACGATCTCCACTTCCGGACTAATTGGAGGCGGCGGAATCCCCAAGCCGGGCGAGGTGAGTCTTGCCCACCGGGGTATATTGTTTCTGGATGAGCTGCCTGAGTTTCAGCGGCAAGTCCTTGAAGTGTTGAGGCAGCCATTGGAGGATCGTAAAGTCACCATTAGCCGGGCGAGAGCCGCGTTCACATTTCCAGCACAATTCATGCTCGCCTGCTCTATGAATCCCTGTCCTTGCGGATATCTCTCTGCCCAGTCAGACGATCAACGCTGTATATGCAGTCCTGCCCGTGTTGCCGCCTACCGTGCCAAAATTTCGGGACCACTGCTAGATCGCATCGACCTTCAGGTCGAAGTTCCTCCCCCAGGCGAGTGGCGCAAGGCAGGCGCTTCTCCTTCATCTGCGGAAATGCAGGGCAAAGTCATTCATGCTCATCAAATTCAGGCTGCACGATATGCTAATAGTTCAGTTCGCTGGAATAGCCAGCTATCAGGAACCCTTCTGCGTCGAACGATCCGTCTGCCTGAAGAAGCAGACCAACTGCTCCAGCAGACACTGCAAGCACTGAACCTGAGCATGCGTGCACATGATCGTATTATTAAGATGGCCCAGACGATCGCAGACTTGGATCATGATGGCGTCATTTTGACAGCTCATGTGGCTGAGGCGATTCAGTATCGGCAGTTGGATCTGAATTTATTTTGAGGGTCACCCAGCAATAAAGCTTTAAAGGGAAATATCTGTCCTCACTATTCAGTAATCCTGATACATTCAAACGAGAAATCTGTAGATTTCAAATTCAAGATTACATAGATTTACATATCAAATACCCCTGCATATATCCTCTTTATGAGAGGCATACGTGCAGGGGCTTTGCATACGCATCACGTTCAAAAGTATAGCCAACAAGATATCAATTATTCAAATATAGTCAGCTTGTCCTTGGCTGGTGTACGTTCTTTGGCAGAAGGAATAACCTCTGGATACCCCATGTAAACCATGCCGATAATTTTTTCCCCAGCCTGAATACCAAGGGACTTACGGAATTTGGGTCCATACAGGAACGGCTTGGTTACCCAGAAGGTACCAATGTCTTCACTCCATGCTGCGAGTAGGAAGTTCTGTACCAACGCACTCACTGCTGCAAAATCTTCATCCCAGACATTCTGGCGCGGATCTTCTTCCATGACTACAAGCATAACGGCTGGGACTTGCTTGATATTGGCAGAGAACTTGTTATCCTCTCCCATCTCTGCATCAATAGCGTCTGCCAGCTTGTTCAGTCCATCTCCGCTAAATAGCAAAAACCGCCACGGCTCACGCAGTTTATGATTGGGTGCCCATACGGCTGTGTCCAACAGATCAACAATCTGCTGTGTGGGAACAGCTTCTTTTTTAAATTTTTTGACGGTGCGACGGTTTTCAATGGCTTCTCTTACAGCGTTACCCGTTTGGGTAGATTTACTCATGACCATGCCTCCCAGATTATAAAAATTATCCGTGACCGCAGTTCAAACCTGCGATGTGAATCGACTCATTTATAAAAAAACAAATAGTGCAGCAAACTGGATTACAATCTTGATTATACACTGATCGGTTCATTGGATTCAAAGGAATGCTTACAACATTATTTCGTTCAGTTATTTTAGATCTAAAAAGACGACTTCGACTCTTACCCCGCGAAGGGATTCAAGTGACGTCGCCTTTCTTCATTATAAATAGCTATTTAATCAATAGGGGTATGATCCTGCTCCCTCAAACTTCCCATTCACAAAATCCATTTTGTTGATTTTCTCCTGGTTGCCAGCGACATCTGTACTGAAATATTCCACTGTTTTGACATCAGGTGCATAAATTTTTATTGGTACGGTAAACGTGATCCATTCACCCCCATTGATTCTGTACTGGGTCATTTTCAAACCTGATCCCTTAACTTCGTCCGTTGCCTTTAACTTAAAATTAAATCCATTAATATATTGTTTTCCGTTGGATATTTCTGTCAAAGGAACTAAAGCATATTTGGTTACAGGCGGGGTTTTGTCCACATTACTTTTAAGGAAAAAATCAAATGTATTGTTAGGTCCTTTGACCAAAGTTACCCTAATCGTTTGGTTGATATAACCATCCGCTTCGACAGAGATTATGCTTATTCCCGGAGACAGTCGATCCATGGAATACTTGCCTTGTTTGTCTGTTATCATCTTAAGATTATTAATAGATACCGTGGCCCCAGCCACTGGCCTCCCCTGTTCATCTTGCACCAAGCCACTCACCTTGGCGGCCTCTTGAAGTGTTATGTTCAACTTCTCTGTAACACCGGCGGTGTATAGAAAAAGATATTTTGTGTAAGGAACATATCCATCTGCATCAACCGAAACCACAATATCAGGGGCGGAATAAGGATTAATACCTGTAATTGCGTAGTTGCCATCCTTGTCCGTCTTTACAGACTGGCTGACAGTTGTTACTTTAATTACAGCACCCACAACTGGTTTTCCTGATTGATCAGTAATTTTGCCTACAACTGTTGCTGGTTCATAGAGGGAAAAATTAAATTCCCTTGTTTCTCCCGGAATCAAATAATAGCTAATATAATTCTTGTTGGTATCCAAGTACCCCTTGGCAACCGTACTAATATTGATGCGTATGCCTTCACTTAACGTTGTTTCAAAATTGTACTCTCCCTTGGAATTGGTTTTAATTGTTTTGGTTGCTATTTCGCTGTTTTCGAAGGTGTACATCTTGATATTTACATTTGCATCTTTCAACGGAAAACCATCCATATCGGTAATTTTCCCAAAAACTCTTGAAATTTGAGCAAGTTGATTAACTTGCCCCTCCGCAAAAGCATCTTTGGAGGCAGCATATGTCGTCCCAGAAAGCAACAGACCACACACCCCTAAAAATAATAAAAACACACTTAAACGAATCATCCATTTCCATTGAATACTCATGACAATCGTTCACCTCATCCATATATAGTAGTAAGTCCGGTGACCCTATGAACTCGTTTTATCTATCTAACTAACTAGCATTTCGAGCTTCCAAAACTCCCCGCCCCATACATATTGCCAAATTCCTTCACCGCCGTTCATGGTTTCGCTAATATCCAGCACTTCCATTCGAGGGGTCTCCCACACCTGTTTCTCTTTCTTTGCCGCAGCAGATTGAATTTCTCTCATAGTTCACACCTCTTTTTTTGATTTTCTTTTTTCATTTTATTATAAATGATACATTTTGTATCTAATTATTTTAAGAACTTTAATCTCTTTTCGTCGTCTAGAAACAAGTTAGATACATAGCGAAGCTTCATTGTTTATTGAATTAAAACGAACTTTGAAAAGGACATATACATGGTAAGGAGAAAGAGGGCACTTTATAACAGGTAACTTAGTAGCATAGCCCGAATTGAAACACATCGTTTGAACTTTTATTTAGAAAATTATTTATTAGACATAGCTTGTTTACACTCAGATAGGGAAGTAAAAACAACGGGGATAAATGAATAATTTTGCCAACAAATCGATACAAAATGTATCTATGTTATGAAATGTAATGTGTTGCTGCTCTTAAGTTCATTTTTACCTCAACCTGTTCCAAATCAAAATAACCCACGAGAGAGACACTTTTTCTAGTGTCTTTCTCGTGGGTTAACACAGCTAATAAATCGCGAATATAGTAGCAGCTCAAAATGCATTAATAATATGATTGAGCGAGACGGTTTCGCCCGCTTTATCCAGCATTACTGCGATCACATCAAAACGGATTTGATGATTGGTCTCTCCCGTCATTTGCAAATATACAGATGCGGTTGCACGTACCTGCTGCATTTTACGGATATCTACCGACTCCTGGGGTGTACCATACTTTCCAGTTCCGCTTCTACTGCGGACTTCAATAAAAATGATCATGCCTTCATGGGCAGCAACGATATCAATCTCTCCGCTTCGGCAACGCCAATTTTGACGGAGAATCCGATAATGATGCTCCCGTAGCCAGTCGCAAGCAGCCTCTTCACCCAATCGTCCTTTTTGCTGACGTGTCAGTTTTGAAGCTGCACCCTGATCTGATCTGCGCTCTACCATGAATCTTCTTCCTCTCGTCCAGAAGCCAGACGGTCGGCTCGATAAATATAGGTTAACACTTCGGCCACCAGTTGATACAGCTCCGACGGAATCTGTTCATCCAGATCCAGCTTAGATAACACTTCGACAAGTGCAGCATCCTCCTGAACAGGAACACCATTTTCCTTGGCTTTATCCAAAATGGCTTCTGCCACTTTGCCACGGCCTTTGGCCACCACGACTGGCGCTTCACTCTCACCAGGTACATATTTTAATGCAACGGCCTTTTTGGAAATCAGGTCCGGTTGCGAATCCTCTTTCATACCCGCATGTCCACCCCTTTGTATCGTTCAGGACTGTAGTCAGAGGCAGTCATTTTCCGTTCTGCACCTGGTTCCTGGCCAACAGGCCATGGTTCTGCCTTGAAGGTCAGCAACTGATAGCCCAGCTTGTCCAACGCCCGGTGGATCTCTTCACGCCCACTTTCCAGAAGCGACCCCATTCCTTCACGATCATTCAGGACGCGAAGACTGACGATATTATTGACAACATGCACATCCACCAGCGTTGGGCCGAGACTCTTCATATCCAGATCAAACCACAGGCGGCAGTTGGATGCATCCAATTCACCCCGTTGTCCCCGGCGTGATTGAATCTGGACGGAAGCTGTCTCTTCTCCGTCGGGTCCGGTAATGGGGATAAACCAGTGCATCTGGGCAAAAGCAGCACTGCGATCCGTTGTCAGCAATAACTGCTGACCTGTCAGAAATTGCACGGCCTGTCCGGCGGCATCCTTGAGCGCCGCCGGTGCACCATCGCTGCTGGCAAGCTGCAGCAGCAAGCCCTTCAGCGAGTCCGCCGTTCCCGGACTCGCTACCTCCCCCACGCGCGCCTGCGCAGCCGCGCCGTGCACTGCCTGCTGCTCGTGCTCCGCACCGAGCAGCTTCAACACGCGCCCCACCCACGGGTCCCCCTCGTGGGTGAGAGGCGCCGCCGCAGCTCCCGCAGGTGCTGCGGCACTACCGCCAGCCGGCAGCGCATCCGCGCCGGCTGGCAAAGGCTGCGGCACGCCTCCGGCAGCCGCAGCCGCCTGGCCGCCCTGCGATGCAGGGGCGGCCTGTGTCGCCGCACCGGGCTGTGCCGGTGCGGCTGTGGACGCGCTACGCAGCGCGTCCAGCAGCGCCAGCAGCTTGGGCGCCAGCTGTGCTGCTGATGGAGCTGCTGGCGCCACCTGCCCTGCTGCTGCAGAAGGCCCCGCAGCAGCAGGCGTTTCACTGCGGCCGTCAGGCTGGCCCGCAATCACTCGTCCAGCCGCAGCATCCACTGCCGCCCCTGGCGTGCCCGGGCGGCTCCCAGCAACGCCCACGTCAGCTGTGCGCGGGCTCTCGCCAGGAATTCCGGTTCCCGCAGGAATACCTGCACCCACCTTGCCAGCAGTTTCAATGTTGCTGGCCCCTGACTTCACTCCAGTAGCTTCAGCGCTTCCCGTACCCGTACCCGTACTCGTACCTGTCTGCCCATTGCCTTTCACCGCATTACCAGCATTATCCTGCGATCCATCAGCCACTGGAGCAGCACCTGCGGGCGCTCCAGGCATGAGTTGCCCTGCTAAGCCAGAAGTTCCTCCTGTCACTCTCCCACCGCCTGACGCAGCTACCGTTACTCCCGTCTGTTCTCCGCTTAACGGTACAGTCATTCCACCCATTACGGTTGGTTTCACTGTAGCTGCCTGTTCACCAGTCGGCAGCGTTTTCCCCGCGGTTTGGGTCAGCATGGACTCCAGCTGTTCAGCCAAGCCCTTCAACAACTGATGCAGTGGCGGACCAAATACAGCCTGATGCAAGCCCTTTACCGTTTCCGCTGTAACCGGAAGACCACGCTGAAAAGCAATACCTGTCGCCTGCACCCATTCTTCAGCAGGCACCTGTGCAGGTTTCGCTGTCATCATATTTTGAACCATCGCTACATTATCCTTGGTTAAAGGTAACCCACTTCGCTGCATGGCTAACAATAATTCCCGATTACCTTTGGTATCCGGCAAACCTACCTCCTGAAGCAAATTGTTCAAAGACGCCTGTGGAAGTTCGGCCAATGCACCCGTGAGTGGCTTCATGACCGTTACGCCATTTTCACCTGGAGGCTGTACCTGAAGTAGTGTTGTTTCACCTGGTCGAAGCGGGGTTTCCAGTTTTGCACGCACCTGTACACCCTGAATCTGAAGAACCGCATCTGCTCCATCATCGGATACACTAACCACGGATCCCCGGACCACCTGACCTTCCTTTAACTCCAGCGGCTTGGCATTTCCCGGTTTACTATCCCCCAGCAACCCACGAATCACGGAACTTATATTCAAACCCTTCACTCTCCCTCCGTGTGTGGTCTAATTAAAATAAAGTGTGCTGTTCTCCGAGCAGATTGCCGAGAAAACTGCGACGATGCATGGGTGTAGCACCCAGAGCCATGATTTGTTCACGATGAAATTTCGTTGCATATCCCTTATGTATTGATAAACCATATTCCGGATATAACGTATCCCAGTCCTCCTTGCAAAGCCTATCCCGGGTAACCTTCGCAATAATGGATGCTGCCGCAATGGATTGACTGTTTGCATCGCCTTTAATAATGGACAACTGTGGTATATTCACATCCACCTTCTCGGCATCCACCATTAGATAATCTGGCACGCCCTCAAGCGCTTCTACCGCACGTTTCATGGCAAGCCTTGCAGCCTGTTTAATATTCAGTTGATCAATCGTTTCTGCATCCGCATAACCGATCCCAACTGACAATGCCTTTTCCATAATGATGTCATATAATGCGTCACGCTTTTTCTCCGTTAATTTCTTGGAATCATTAACCCCTTCCAGAATCAGATCACGAGGTAAAATGACGGCTGCCGCTACGACATCTCCAAACAAACAACCGCGTCCCACTTCATCAATTCCGGCAATACGTTCAAATCCGCTTTCCCAATATTCACGCTCATAGATCAGCAGATCTTTGGGCTCTGCCAATTCTTTTTTCTTCTTTTTCGGTTCAACCAGGGCATCCAGTTGCGTCAATTCAGTTAACTCATTTATTTCATTCATTACGATGTCATCTCCTCTGCCCACTCTTGCTTCAACACATCACTTTTATATCATTTTATTATATAGACGTAGATTCCCGATTTTTGTTCTACCAGATCCATTTAAACAAGAAATAAACTTCTGTGAAGCATATATATCATTAGACGATGGTGAGTTATTATTTTATCGGTATCTGATGGCTTAAATTGAAGATATTCAGCATTGAGCAGGCTAAATCTTCATCACTCATCATAGCATGATTTAAGAGAGCCAGATATACGTACAATACAATCCCATAAAGTGCAATTTTCTAGATTCACCTTCCAGATCAGTCAATGTTCCTCTACTTTAAATTCCAGTATGACAAATAAAAAGCGACCGCTCCCGGTAATCCGGTAACGGCCGCTTCTTTCGGCAGTTGTTTCGTATTTAATAAGGAGCTTCCATAGAGAAACGTCCCATTTTGCCTGCACGCAGTTCACGCAGAAATGCTCGCGAAGCCTTTTCCAAATCGATACGCCCACCACTTACAACACAACCACGTATACGACCAACTTGTTCCATAATCGCAATAACGCTGTCTGAATCATCCGCATCCTTGGAGAACTCCTGAAGTCCATATCGTTCTTCAAGAGAATCCCAGTAATAACGCATCAGATAACCGATGCCAAAAAAGGCGATGTCTTCTGCATTCAGAATCTCTTCCTTAATTGCACCCGTTACCGCAAGACGATAACCCACGTTTTGATCTTCAAACTTCGGCCAAAGAATACCCGGGGTATCCAGCAGTTCCATTTCTTTACCAACTTTGATCCACTGTTGCCCCTTCGTCACACCAGGACGATCTCCCGTTGCCGCAATGTTCCGTCCAGCCAGTCGGTTAATTAGCGTGGATTTACCTACGTTTGGAATACCAACAATCAGTCCACGAACCGCTCTAGGGTTAATGCCTTTAGCTATTTGACGGTCAATTTTTTCTTTTAGGAGAAGCCTCGCTTGTGTTGGGATGTCTTTCACGTTGGTACCTGTTGAAGCATCCACAGGGAAAGCAGTGATTCCCTCTTTTTTGAAATATTCAATCCATTCTTGCGTCACTTTCGCATCCGCCAAGTCGGACTTATTCAACAAAATCATCCGGGGCTTGCCCTGTAAAATCTCGTCAATCATCGGGTTGCGGCTGGAGACAGGCAGACGGGCATCCAGCAGTTCGATGACCACGTCAATCAGCTTTAACTTATCCTGAATCTGGCGTCTGGCTCGGGTCATATGACCTGGAAACCATTGAATCGTCACCTTGTCTTCACCTCATTATTTGTTGATATACAAGCTTTACCTATAACAGCCACACCGCATCACTTCGCTGGCAAAACAATCTTCCGACCTCTATTATCCCCAGATTATTTCTGCCCTCTACGTTATGGTGTACATTTTATATTTTGCTCATATATCCTGCATTCATATTAATGGTTAATCCACTTGATATCGCCGATCGGCCAGAAAATCACATCTGCACGACCTACAATATCCGTCAGTGACACATAACCGATCATCCGGCTATCCGTACTGTTCGGACGGTTATCCCCCATTACAAAAACATGACCTTCAGGTACTTTCCCATCCGGAAATTGCTCATTAGGGAAGTCCTTCACGTTGTAGGTTCCACCGTTCGCTTCAGCAGCATCGATTGCTCCCTGAATGTAAGTCTCATCGACTTTTTTACCATTGACGAGAACCGTATCGTCCTGAACCTCAACAGTATCACCAGCGACAGCAATGACACGTTTAATGAAATCACGGCCTTCAGTTGGAACGTGGAATACGATAACTTCTCCGCGCTGTGGTTCCCTGATATCATATAAAATTTCATTGACGATCACACGTTCACCTGTATGGAAATTCGGCTGCATGGAAGGCCCGTCCACAACAAACGGTTTGAACAGCAACCACCGAATCAAGATGACAAGTACTAATGCAATCACGATGGCTTTGAGCCATTCGAAAATTTCATTTTTGGCTTTTTTGGATCGACTGCCTTTCTCTTCGACAGTATTGCCCTGGTCCTGTTGAACTTCCTGTTCCATTAATGATCTTCCTCTCTTCACAGTACATGTTATAGCAGTTTATACACATCATCAGTTATGTAATCTTACACGCAAGCATTACCAGTACATTTAATCCACAATTCAAATGTTCTTCAATAACTGATTTCACAAGCCTCCCGGACTATTCGCGCGTGTGCCGCCATACCATTTTACTCGGAAGTGCACCTCCGGTTCAACTTTTCCCGGACAAAAACGAAAAGGGCTTGTCTCCAAGCCCTCCCCGGTATCCGTTATATTAACGAATTTCTTTAATTCTCGCTGCTTTACCGCGTAGTTCACGAAGATAATAAAGCTTCGCACGACGCACTTTACCACGGCGAGCCACTTCGATTCTATCGATTTTAGGGGAATGAAGCGGGAAAGCTCTTTCCACACCTACACCGTAAGAAATTTTACGAACTGTAAAAGTCTCACTGATTCCACCACCACGGCGTTTAATCACAACACCTTCGAACAATTGGATACGCTCACGAGTTCCCTCGATTACCTTAACGTGCACTTTCAAAGTGTCACCAGGACGAAAACTCGGAATATCCTTACGAAGTTGTTCTTGTGTAATCGCTTGAACGATATTCATCTATGACTCCCTCCTTCCGTACAGGCGTTCATACTTCTTCCAGAGAACACCTTGTCTCCTTCATTATCCATAGAGGACCGCCGTATTCCACATAACAGACTTATTGTATCACGCACCCTAACAAAACACAAGGAAAAATAAACAAATTGCTGACGGAGCTCCATAGCTCTTCAATCCTCTTTAATTCCCTTTACTCCAATTTTCGTTAACCACGATAACGATCGTGTTCAGCACGTCACTGAATTCTATTATAGTCACATTACAATCACATTAAAATACACCTGTCCATCCGCGTTTCTACACGATTCCTTTAAGCACATAGAAGCTCCACCCTTATGGATTGTCATAATTAGTATTCTTGAATAAGTCAAGCATTAGACGGAAAAAATACTGTAACTTTCTGTCAAGAAAGATCGTCTATGATATAGCTTGTTGGATTACGTGCTGATACATCTAAAATGTAATTCTACGAAGAAATGAAATGGCAAAAGGAGAACCCATTGACTTATGAAACTCATTAAAAAAATCGCTCTTGCTGCACTCGCTGTACTCACTTGTACCATTACAATGTATGCGTATGCGGTAACTCATCCTACCAATGCAATGTCTCACAAAGCATGCACGTCCTGGGACATGGTAAAACGTAAGGCATTTCTAATGTCACACTCCGACTATTCCAGCAAACCTGCACTTGATCTGGCTACCTTTCACATCGCACAAGGTTCGGCTACTGAAGTACCTGTACTGATGTATCATTACATACAGCCCAAAATCAACAATCATGAAACAAACAACAAATCGATCATTAATCTGGAAGACTTCGAAGAAAACATGAAATATCTGCATGAAGAAGGCTACAACACAATTACACTGGAGCAGCTTGAGCAATACGTGAATGGACAGATTTCTTTGCCCCAAAAATCTATTGTCATCACCTTTGATGATGGGTATCAGAACAATTATACTTTAGCCTACCCTGTGCTCAAAAAATATAATTTCCACGCTTCCCTGTTTGTGATCGGCAGCAAAATTCAGGATCAGCCTTCAGCTTTTGATCCAGCCAAAAATACGTTTATCTCCAAACAAGAGATGCAGGCCGCTAAAGACGTCTTTGAGTTCAATAGCCATACCTATAATCTGCATCACAAGGGATATATGCGTTGTGGCGACAACGTGCCAGTCGGACTCGATACAAGCCTTCTGAATGATGACGTCAAGCTAATGAAAGAAACTGGTATCGATACACCATATCTTGCCTACCCTTTCGGTTATACCAGCACGCAGATGATCTATCAGCTGCAGCAAAATGGGTACCGCATGGCCTTTTCCGTGCGTTCAGGATTTGTTCGACCTGGGGATAATCCTATGAAGCTTCCACGATTAACGGTTACGACAGGAACCGATTTGGCTGCATTGCTCCATCCAGAATCAGACCAACAGGAAATCCTTCCTGTCGTAGAAATCAGTCATTAAGTTAAATTGAAACTTCCCCGCCTGGATAAAGAGTCGAGCTATACAGCCTTTTTGGCTGAAGCTGGGCTCTTTTTATGTCCAAAAAGATTGGAGTGGTTACATCCAGCACTGAGCTGGAATAGATCACGGCCTCATGTGCATCATAGATGATGACCTGTTCCCTACCGCTCTGACACAAGTCTGCATGTACGGCGTAGCCCTCCTTTTCAAACACTGCAATCGTTTGCATGTGACCATTGACCAATGATGGCAGGACGCCCCCACCTCGGCGATAAGCCAGAATATAGTCAAGCCCGCTGTCATCCCAGTTGCTTACAGGCTCGATAATCGTTAACCATCCACGAGTTTTACGATCTTCTTTCCACAGTTCTTTTCCTTCGCTATCCAGCATAAACATTCCATCTTTGCCATTCTCATCTCCACGAATTATCCGATCTAGGCCTGCAATCTGTAGTCCTTGCCTTCCCGCGCAAAATTTCCCCAATGCGATATGCTGTGATTCAATCGAATCTTCATAACGCCATTTCTCATTACCGTACCGATCCATCATCACCGTGACACTGCCACCAATAACAATTTCAACTTCCCCGTCCTCGTCCACATCTCCAAACCATATACAGTCTGCATGATCATCAAGATTCTGACAGGACCATAATAATGTTCCATCATGATCCAGCATGTCATACCCGGCCATCACTTCATCCTTGCCATCCCCATCAATATCGTACACCCACGGAAAATGACCTATATTACCTTCATGCTTCCACAACACTTTGAAATCATGATCTAAAGCCCACAACATTTTATAACGATCTTTCACTAGAATATCCATTGTGTGTTGGTCACCAGTCAGGTTGGCAAGAATAATACAGTCATGCGCTTGCTCTCCAGGCAGATCATGACATTTCTTTATCTCTCCCGTTCTTCCGTTCAGGACAAGAAATTGTTTATTCATCACACACAGCACTTCATTGTTTCCGTCTCCATCCCAATCTGCGATCTGAGCAGGATAGTCTGACCCTGGGCCCCCTGCATCCGGATCCGGTGTTCCGACCCGCCAAATTAATGTTCCATCCAGATCATATGCCGACAAACAGCATACCTGATGCGGAACGTAGCGATCGTCTATGCCTCCATCTGCCTGCACCAACAGCATCTCAAGCCTGCCATCTCCATTCAGATCCCCCAGAAGCATCTTGCAGCGCTCTCCTGCTTCGCTAATATTCACTTTACCAATTTCATAAGGCTGATGATTCATATCATTCCTCCTCAGCATCTCGTGTTTATAAGCTCTATCTGAGATCACCATAAAGAAATTCCCCAGTTTAAACAAGCCTATTTCGGAACATGCAAAAAAGTCCAATGCGGCAAAAGTGTTTAATACAGAAAAAGGCCAACCTTTATATCACAAGGCTGACCTTTCAAGCTTTTACATTAGTTTATATTCCGTGCTTACACGATATATCAAATTACTCTGAACTCTTTTCACGTTCGAAACGTAACTTGTTTAGCCAAATTCGTTCTTTGTCTGTTAAATCCGCCGTCTCCAACATATCCGGTCTGCGTTCCAGCGTACGAAGCAAGGACTGCTCCCTGCGCCATGCTTCAATATTCAGATGATGTCCAGATAACAACATATCGGGCACCTTCATACCTCTGAATTCCGGAGGACGTGTGTAGTGCGGATATTCGAGCAATCCGGTACTGAATGAATCCGTTACAGCACTTGTCTCATTACCAAGTACACCAGGAATAAGGCGTACAATACTATCAATCGCCACCATCGCAGGCAGCTCGCCACCCGTCAGCACGTAATCACCAATCGACAATTCGTCCGTCACGAGAAACTCACGGATACGCTCATCGTAGCCTTCATAATGTCCGCAAATAAAAATCAGATGATCTTCTTGTACAAGTTCCTCTGCTTTTTTCTGTGTGAACGTCTCACCTTGTGGACACATTAGAATAATACGTGGCGGTTTCATCATTGCCGCGGCTTCGCCCCGTTGCTTTAACACATCCTCAACGGCAGCAAAGATTGGATCTGGCTTTAATACCATACCCCCACCTCCGCCGTAAGGTGCATCATCGACTGTATTATGTTTATTGGTCGCAAAATTCCGAAAGTTTGATGCCCCCAAGGATACAAGACCCTTGGTTTGGGCTTTGCCCAGAATGCTGGTTCCAAACACACCGTCAAACATTTCCGGGAATAGGGTTAATACATCCACTTTCATGTTACAGCAGCCCTTCCATCAGGTGAACCTTGACCTGCTGCTGATCAACGTCCACATCAAGAACAACATCATCGATGACCGGAAGCAGGATTTCTTTGCCTGCCGGTGTTTTGACAACCCATACGTCGTTCGCGCCCGGAGTCAAAATCTCAGAGATGGTTCCAAGTGTTTCACCTTCATCTGTAATGACCGCACATCCAACAATTTGGTGGAAGTAGTATTCATTCTCTTCCAGCTCAGCCAAATTTTCTTTCAACACTTTGGCCATGCCACCCTTAAACTTTTCTACTTCATTAATATTGCCATACTCTTTCAGACGAAGAATATACATATTCTTATGCAAACGTGCAGATTCCACGTTAACCATGACTGGATGATTATCTGGTGTAAAGAAAAACAACTCTGCATTTTTCGCAAAACGCACTTCCGGGAAATCAGTTAAAGGCATGATTCTCACCTCGCCGCGAATTCCATGCGTATTGACGATTTTACCTACATTCATAAACTCTGCCATACTTTCCTCCTACAATCCATTCATATTGGTACTCATATGTGATCCCTGCGGCCGTTCCGGTTACGGATCGTTCTTCGGATCGCTGTTATCCTAACGCTTCTTCAGAATCGATTCCGTACCCTCACTACTTCCGCAGATAATCATACTTGACGAGCTATTTCAATTCTATTATTTAAGTTTCAGCATGCACGAAAAGGGGCTAGGACATGCATCCTAACCCCCTTTCGTATATCTTTAAGATATGATATCGACGGTTACCCGCTTATCCATCTTAACTGCTGCTGATGTGACGACCGTACGAAGAGACTTTGCGATTCGTCCCTGTTTACCAATCACTTTCCCAACATCGTCAGGATGAACGGTTAACTCATATACAACAAGCCGATCTTTCTCAACCGTCCGAACCGCCACATCTTCCGGATGATCGACCAAAGCCTTAGCAATTATGCTTACTAATTCTTCCATAGATGACCCTCCGAATCAGCACCTTATTTAGTCAATTTAGACTCGTGGAACTTCTTCATCACGCCCGCTTTGCTTAGCAAGTTGCGGACAGTGTCGGATGCTTGTGCACCGTTTTGAAGCCATTGCAATGCTTTATCTTCATCGATCTTAACAACAGCCGGTTGTTCAACCGGGTTGTAGTAACCGATCTCCTCGATAAAACGACCGTCACGTGGGGAACGGGAATCCGATACCACTACGCGGTAGAAAGGAGCTTTGTGAGCACCCATACGTTTCAGACGAATACGAACTGCCATTTGAAAATTCACCTCCTTCAATGAAATCTGTATATCGTTCAGCTGCGATTGGAATCAACGGAAAGGAAACTTCATTCCTTTGCCCAGACCCTTAAGCTGCTTCATCGCTTTATTTTTGCCGCCTTTAGGTCCCATCATATCCGAGAACTGTTTCATCATGCGGCGCATCTCATCAAACTGCTTGATCAGACGGTTTACTTCGGCCAAGGATGTTCCACTACCTGTAGCAATCCGCTTCCGCCGGCTATGGTTGATCATATCCGGGTTACGTTTCTCCTCGGTCGTCATGGAGTACACGATCGCTTCGATCCGGCCCATCTGTTTATCATCAACCTTCAGGTCCTTGGCTTGTTTCATCTTGCCCATACCAGGAATCATATCCATAATCTGATCGATTGGCCCCAGCTTCTTCACCTGATCCATCTGCTCCAGGAAATCTTCGAACGTGAATTCTGCATTACGCATCTTACGTTCCATTTCCTTGGCTTTATCGGTATCAATGTTGGACTGCGCCTTCTCTATCAGAGAGAGCATGTCGCCCATACCGAGAATCCGCGAAGCCATACGCTCTGGATGGAAAGGTTCAAGTGCGTCCAGTTTCTCGCCAAGGGAAGCGAACTTGATTGGACAACCAGTGACTGCTTTAACAGAAAGCGCAGCACCACCACGAGTATCTCCATCAAGCTTAGTCAGAACCACTCCAGTCAGATTAAGCTGCTGGTTAAAGTGTTCTGCCACATTAACGGCATCCTGACCTGTCATGCTGTCCACGACAAGCAATACTTCATCGGGATTTACTGCGCTGTGGATCTGCCGAAGCTCTTCCATCAGTTCTTCATCGACATGCAGACGTCCAGCCGTATCAATAATGACGTAGTCATTGCCGTTGTCTTTGGCATGCTGCAGACCCTGACGTGCGATCTCTACAGGGCTTGTCTGATCGCCCAGTGTAAATACTGGCGCTTTGATCTGCTCGCCGAGCACTTGCAACTGCTTGATCGCTGCTGGACGATAAATATCTCCTGCAACAAGTAACGGTCTGCTATTTTGCTTTTGCAGCATCTTAGCCAGTTTACCGGATGTGGTCGTTTTACCCGCACCCTGCAAACCAACCATCATCAGTACCGTAGGCGGTTTGTTGGCTTTGGCCAGCTTCGACTGGCTTCCACCCATCAAATCCGTCAATTCCTTGTTTACGATGTCGATAATGACCATTCCGGGCGTGAAGCTCTCCATCACTTCTTTGCCAACAGCCTTCTCTTTCACCTTGGCGATGAATTCCTTGACCACTTTGAAGTTTACATCCGCTTCGAGCAATGCCAGACGTACCTCGCGCATAGCTTCGGCCACATCTTCATCAGACACCTTGCCTTTGCCGCGCAGCTTGCTGAACACATTCTGCAATCGGGTCGTTAATCCTTCAAATGCCATGATCCCACCTCCTTAAGCTGTAATACTGTTTTCAGGACCGATACGTTTCGTTCAACTCTTACGAACTATTCTCTAAGCTGATGAACAATATCGTTTATTTGTTGGTTGTTATCAATGGAAACGCCTGCGCGCTCCAATGCATTTTGCAAATCTTCAAGATTACGGTTGCGTCGTTCGTGCTTCTCCAGCAAGCCAAGCTTGCTTTCGTAATTTTCCAGCACTTGTTCGGCACGCTTGATATGCTCGTATACCGCCTGGCGGCTGATCTCGAACTCGGCTGCAATTTCACCAAGTGAGAAATCATCATGAAAGTAGTACTTCAGAAAAGTCTGCTGTTTCTCGGTAAGCAACAGTTCATAGAAAGCAAACAGCAAGTTAATCCGGTTTGTTTTCTCAAGCCGGTTTTCTTGACTCATATCGGGGCACTCCCTTCGTCAAGGAAAAACACTTTACACTCTTGCAACGTTCCTAATAATACCTAAAACAAATCAGGTTGTCAAGCAAAAATACTTGTCACAATAAAAACGTCCATCTGGAGCTCATATTTCGTGCCTACACGGTTGATCTCAGCCATTCATCTACTGTAAATTACAGCCTGCTTTGTCCTTTATATAGAACAAAAAACGAATGCGTCTCCCCAGGTGGAGCCGATTCGTTTCACATGACCTACCACGCCCCTAGCGAAGAGGAGTCAGGTATATTAATACCATAAAGAAATGAAGAATACTGCCTGCCAGCACAAAGAGATGCCAGATCGCATGGTGGTACGGAAAACCACGCCACACATAAAAAAGTGTACCTAGCGTATACATCAGTCCTCCAGCAACCAGCAGCACGATTCCGCCTGTAGGAATGGCAGCCACAAGTGGTTGCCAAGCAATAATGATGAGCCAGCCCATCGCAATATAGAAAATCGTGGACATGAATAGAAACTTTTTCGTGAAAAACGCCTTAAAGATCACGCCGAATAATGCAATTGCCCAGATCACACCGAACAAGCTCCAGCCGAGCGTGCCGCGAACAGCAATAAACAAAAGCGGAGTGTATGATCCCGCAATAAACAAATAAATTGAAGAATGGTCAAAAATTTCAAATAAATCTTTTACTTTTCCATCTTTCCATGCATGCACGAGTGTTGAGCTTGTATAAAGCAGCAGCATCGTGATCCCGTAGATCGTGAAACTGACCACATGCCAGGCTGTGCCTTTCATACTGGAAAATACAATTAATAGCACCAGTGCAGCTACACTGAGCGCAGCGCCGATACCATGTGTCACCGCATTGGCGACTTCTTCACGGCGGGAATAGGTATAGGTATTGGCCATTTCAACCGTCCTTTCTAATCCTGAGGAATTGCCTATTTCATTTCATTATACACGTATTGCCACTGATATAACACGTGACACTTATCACGTATATCAGTGGCAATACGGTCAAAAATATTGATTTATTTAACGACTACGAATTGGATTCCTCTTCTTCTGTGCTTTGCTCTGGCTGTTCCTGAATCAATCCGGCAAACAACGCATGCACAAATTGCTCCGAGTCGAATGGTTGCAGATCATCAATTTTCTCACCGAGTCCGACCAGCTTCACAGGCAGATCCAACTCCTGACGGATGGCAACAACGATTCCACCTTTGGCCGTACCATCCAGCTTCGTCAGTACCAATCCGGTTACCCCACTCTTCTCTCCGAAGAGTTTGGCCTGATTCAGTGCATTCTGACCTGTAGTTGCATCCAGCACCATTAATACTTCATGAGGTGCTTCCGGAATTTCACGTTGAATGACACGGTAGATTTTGTTAAGTTCGTCCATCAGATTGGATTTATTCTGAAGACGGCCCGCTGTATCACAGAGTAACACATCAGCACCCCGTTGCTTCGCAGCCTGTACCGCATCATACATTACAGCCGCAGGGTCAGAACCTGATTGTTGCTTGATGACTTCCACACCAGCACGTTGTCCCCATACTTCGAGCTGCTCAATCGCTCCGGCGCGGAACGTATCGCCTGCTGCCATGATGACCTTTTTACCCTGCTGTTTGAAGCGATGGGCCAGCTTGCCAATCGTTGTTGTTTTACCAACACCATTAACACCGACAAACAAAATGACCGTGATCCCATCCGGATTCATTTTCAGTTCATTATTCTGCTCACCACGAAGCAAATCCGTCAGTTTTTCGGACAATACAGGCTGTAGTTCAGCCGCATCCTCAATTTTGCGTTTTTTGACTTCGTCACGCAGATCTTCGATCAATTTCATGACCGTATTGACACCTACGTCGGCTCCAATCAGAATCTCTTCCAACTCTTCATAGAATTCCTCGTCGATTTTTTTGCGACGGATGACGAGGTCCGACACTTTCTCTACAAGGCCTTTACGTGTCTTTTCCAAACCGTCCTTGAACTGTTTGGTAACCGACTCCGTTTTGCTTGCAATGCTGTCTCTCAGCTTTTTAAAAAAACTCATAAAGCCCCTCCATCGTGTACATTTCTTAGTTTAAATGATATTAGATGAGTTCATGTGTGACAATCAATCAAAGATTAGGCAATGACAGCTTCCTCATCTTCCAGTTTAACCGAAACGAGTTTGGATACTCCGCCCTCTTCCATCGTGACTCCATACAGCACATCCGCTTCTTCCATCGTGCCTTTGCGGTGTGTAACGACGATGAATTGTGTTTGTTCCGAGAACTCACGCAAATACTGGGCAAAACGAACCACATTGGCTTCATCCAGCGCTGCTTCGACTTCATCCAATACGCAGAACGGTACAGGCTTAACATGCAGTATAGCGAATAAAAGTGCCATCGCTGTCAAAGCTCGTTCCCCACCGGATAATAGCTGCAGGTTTTGCAGCTTTTTGCCTGGTGGCTGGGCGACGATATCAATGCCTGTGTCCAGCAATCGCTCAGGGTCCATCAGGACAAGATCCGCACGTCCCCCACCAAACAGCTTGGTGAAGACGGTGCCGAACTCCCGGCGAATCGCATCAAACGTTGTCTTGAACCGTTTAGCCATCTCGTCTTCCATTTCTCGAATGACCTGATACAACGTTGTTTTGGCTTCGACCAGGTCATTCTTCTGCGTGCTGAGGAACTCATATCGTTCGTTAACCCGCTGAAACTCCTCGATGGCTCCGAGATTGACGTCGCCGAGAGCTGTAATGCTGCGCTTCAGTTTCTGGACCTCAGCTTGTGTGCTCTCCACATCTTCAGGTACTGGATAACGCTCTTTGGCAAGTTCATAGCCGAGCTCATACTCATCCATCAGTTTGCGCAAAATATTTTCCAGTTCAACATCAAGTCTGTTCACGGAAATCTCCGTTTGGCGCATCTGTTCCTCCACAGCTTTCAGTTGTGTGCGCTGTTCCTTGGTTTCACTCTCGGCAAGCTCAAGCCTCTTCGAGAGCTCGCTTCGGGCAGCACGCTTGAAGTCCAGCTCCTGCGCAGATTCTGCTTTTTTCAGCTTGTATTGGTTAAGATCTTCAATCTGTTTGACACTCTCAGTCTCTGTTTTCTTCAGATCGGCTTCCATGGAGGCCAGTAGCGTGCGATTTTGACGAAGATCCTTCACCAGTGAATCCACCTCACGCTCCAGACGCCGCAGTTGCTCCTCGTTGGAGAATCGCTCCTGATCCAGTTTACCTTCTCGTACTTTCAGTTCGGTAAGCTGGGTCTGCAATTCCTCCTTCGCGGATTCATTCGCTTTACGGGCAAACTCTGCGGCATGAATGGCACGATGGGTCGCTTTCTCTTCTTCCTCAAGCTGCTCCAGCTTCTTCACAGCGACATCACGGGCTGTATCCATCTCTTTGATTTCCTCGGTAAACCCGCTCTTTTCCTGCCCGGCTACCGCAACCTGTTCCAGCACGTGACGCAGCTCATGCTCAACCTGCTTCATTTCCATTGAAGCCTGCTGTTCTGCATTCCGGGTGTCGTCTCCAGACTGACGCAGCTCGTCCAGCTTATCCTGACACTGCTCCAGTTGAGTTTTCACATCATCCACACTGCGATGCAGTTTTACAATTTGATTCTCGGTGTCTAAAATATCCTGATCCAGCTGGTCCAGCTGCCGTTTTCGGCTGAGCAGACTTACATTTTTCTTGTGCTGGCTACCACCGGTCATTGAACCACCCGCGTTCACTACATCGCCTTCCAGAGTTACGACCCGGAAACGATATTGGCAGCGAGCCGCGATCTTGTTGGCATCCTCCAGCTTCTCCGCAATAATGACATTTCCGAGCAAGCTTCCAATGATCGAAGCATATCGGGATTCGTATTGTACGAGATCCGCACCAATGCCCACAAACCCATCCATGCCTTCAATCATTGAACGTTCACCCGCACCAATGGTACGTGGACGAATAACATCCAGCGGGAGGAACGTAGCTCTGCCCAATTGACGTTGTTTCAGAAAAGCGATCGCCTGTCTGGAAACCGATTCATTCTCCATAACGACATGCTGCAAAGAAGCTCCCATCGCTGTCTCTACCGCAAGCTCAATCTTCTCAGGCACTTTAACGAGCTCTGCAACGGCTCCATGAACCCCGTTCAGTGTACCTTTACGTGATGCCTTAAGAACTTCTTTGACACCCAGCATGAAACCGTCGAAATCATCCTGCATTTCTTTCATTGTATCGCGGCGAGAAACCTGAGCTTCACGCTTCTGTTCCCATTTACGGACAGTTCCCCGGCTTTCTTCAAGCAACTTCTGCAACGACTGGAGACGTTCACTTTCCGTAATATATCCACCGCGCAGATCACTGATTTCCTTGCCCAAGCGAACGACCTTTTTCTCAATCTCCGTTTTGCGGGCTTCCAGCGTTTCCTTCTGGCCTTCCCACTTGCCGGATTCCTCCGTCGCGCGATTCATTCGTCGCTCCAACGTCTCTTTCTGTTGGTCCGCGTAACGAATTTCATTTCGTGTCTGAGCCATCTGATTCATCAGCTCCAGCAAGTTGCCCTTGAGACTTTCCTCTTGCTGTTGGCTAATGCCGCCCGTGACACCGATGAGTTTGGCCTCTTCTTCGGACAGTCGATTTCTCACATCACTCAGTTCAAGCTCAAGTTTGGCAAACTTTTCACGTAATGCCAGTAACTCGGCTTCACGCTCCCGATGTCTCTCTTCACTCGCCGCAAGCGTCACTCTAAGCTGTTCCTGGTTCGTCTGCAGATGACGTGAACGCTCCTTGAGCAGTTCCCCGTGTCCTTCGCTTTTCTCCGTTGCTTCACTGAATTGCAGTAAGGCGGATTGCAGCTGTTCTGTCTCCGTTTCCAGCGTACGCAGTGCATTCCGATCACTTTCCAGCTTGGCATCATGAGTCGAGACGATGGCAGCCAACCCGACTTCTTCCTGTTTCAACGATTCGAGTCGTTGATTTGCTTTGCTCCAGGAAGCGTGAATTTGTTCGATCTGATACACATACATGGAGATTTCCTGTGATTTCAGCTGTCCACGCAATTCCTTGTAGTGGATCGCTTTTTCCGATTGTTCCTTTAACGGACCAATCTGGTCTTCCAGCTCGGTGACCAGATCATGAATGCGCAATAAATTCTGTTCCGTCTCATCCAGTTTACGAGTAGCATCCCGCTTGCGAGATTTATATTTAACAATACCTGATGCCTCTTCAAAGATCCCCCTGCGATCCTCTGAACGGGTACTCAGAATCTCTTCGATTCGTCCCTGTCCAATAATCGAGTAAGCTTCCTTTCCGATGCCGGTATCCATAAACAATTCCGTAATATCCTTCAAACGACACGACTGCTTGTTGATAAAATATTCACTGTCTCCGCTGCGATGTACACGACGCGTTACCGTCACTTCACCAAAATCCAAAGCAAGCGCATGATCTTCGTTATCCAGCGTCAACGAAACTTCACCATAATTAACAGCCTTCCGTGCATCACTACCGGCAAAAATGATATCTTCCATCTTGCCGCCACGCAGTGATTTCGCGCTTTGCTCCCCAAGAACCCAGCGTATACCGTCTGAAATGTTACTTTTCCCACTTCCGTTCGGTCCCACAACAGCGGTTATGCCACGAACGAATTCCATTTCCGTTTTGTCGGCGAATGACTTGAATCCACCCAGTTCAATCCGTTTTAAAAACATAGGGTTTCCCGTCACCTCCTCTTGCAAATTTCAAGTGTTGCATTCAGCGCCTAGTTATCGATCAGAAAAAGAAAATCCTGATCCTCCTTACAAAAAAAAGAGCAAAAAGCAGTCCGGCCGATAAATTCCGCCAGGCGGACCCGCGGGCTGCTCTTTGCTCTTCGTTTGTCTATGCGCTTACGGTAAAGCTCAGGCTTCCGGAAGCTTCAGTCGATCCAGTGCTGCGGATGCAGCCTGTTGCTCGGCTTCCTTTTTGGAACGTCCTGTACCTCTGCCAAGCCGTTCTTGACCCATATGGACCTCGGAGACAAACTCCCGTTCATGGGCAGGGCCCCGTTCCTCAACGATACGGTATTCAAGAGCTCCCATATTGTGATGCTGAGTGAGTTCCTGCAATTCCGTTTTGTAATCGCTCATTTGCAGCTTGCTACCCAGAACGATTAACGGAAATACATGCTGATCCAGAAATGTCCGGACAGGCGCCAACCCCTGATCCAGATATAATGCACCGATGAAAGATTCAAACACATCCGCTAATAAAGCCGGTCTTGTTCGTCCTCCCGTCAGTTCCTCACCTTTACCAAGAAGTACATACTGCCCAAAACCCAACGCTTCAGCAAATTTGACGAGGGAAGGCTCACAGACAATCGATGCCCGCAGCTTAGTTAATTCACCCTCCGGCCGGTTAGGAAACAAGTGATACAAGTATTCCGACACAGTCAGTTCCAGTACCGCGTCGCCTAGAAACTCCAGACGCTCGTTATCCTGATGCTGACTGAACCGGTGTTCGTTTACATATGAAGCATGGGTAAACGCTTGTTTTAAAAGCTGCCTGTTGTCAAATTTGATTTGAAGTTTGTGTTGTAACTGCTTCAGATCTTCACTCAAACGAACTAGCCCCTTATGCTTCAAATTTTTTGAGAATAATGGTGGCATTGTGACCGCCGAACCCAAATGAATTGGACATGGCAATATTGACTTTAGTTTGACGTGGAACGTTTGGAACATAGTCCAGATCACATTCCGGGTCTTGATTTTCCAGGTTGATTGTTGGAGCAAGCGTCTGATGTGTCAGCGATAATCCGCAGATTACGGCTTCCACGCCACCAGCAGCACCAAGCATATGACCTGTCATCGATTTGGTCGAACTCACCGCAAGCTTGTACGCATGATCGCCAAACGCTTTTTTGATCGCAAGCGTTTCGGATCTGTCACCTACAGGTGTTGATGTTCCGTGTGCATTGATATAATCCACTTCTTCTGGTTCGATTCCCGCATTACGCAATGCCATCTTCATACAACGAGCTGCTCCATCCGGATCAGGTTCTGTCATGTGATGTGCATCACCTGTGAGACCGTAACCAATTACTTCTCCATAAATACGGGCACCACGTTTTTGTGCATGTTCAAGTGATTCAAGGATCAAAACACCCGCGCCCTCGCCCATAACAAACCCGTCACGTTCTGTATCAAAAGGACGGCTCGACTTAGCCGGATCATCATTACGTGTAGACATGGCACGCATCGCACAGAACCCAGCCAGACCGGTTGGTCTAATGGTTGCTTCCGCTCCGCCACAAATCATCGCATCCGCATCACCGTTTGCAATCAGCTTGAAGGAATCTCCAATGGAGTGCGTTCCTGTAGCACAGGCTGTTACCACGTTGATGTTAGGACCTTTTGCCCCGAGAGATATCGACATTTGGCCAGAAGCCATGTTGGAGATCATCATCGGAATGAAAAATGGGCTTACACGTTTAGGACCCTTTTGCAACAATGCATTATGTTGGTCTTCCCAAGTACCCAATCCACCGATACCCGATCCGATCGACACACCGAAACGTTCTGCATCAATGTTCTCGTCAATTTTCAGACCACTGTCTTCAACGGCTTTGAAACCAGCTGCTACAGCGAACTGAACAAAACGGTCCATTTTACGTGCATCTTTGCGATCCATGTACTCTTCCGGGTTGAAATCCTTGATCTCGGCTGCAATTTGAGTAGTGTATTCACTTACATCAAACGCCTCAATCTGAGAGATTCCGGACTTGCCTGCCATTAAACTGCCCCAGAACGTTTCCAAATCTTTTCCGAGCGATGTCATTACGCCCATTCCGGTAATTACAACTCTTTGTTTCAAACCGACTCACCTCTATATCGACTGCATTACGCAAGTATTTTGTGGGAATATCCGCAAGCAGACGTCTAGCCAAGCAGATCCGAAGATCCATTTGACCGGCGCCTCTTACGGAATGAGAAAAACCAATGAATGATGAGAAGTCCCGCCTGTTCGAAAACAGGAGCGGGACTGAATTGACTTTAGGTATGAGATTGTATGTAGTTTACAACTTCACCTACGGTCGTGATTTTTTCTGCATCTTCATCAGAGATTTCCAAATCGAATTCATCTTCCAATTCCATGACCAATTCCACTACATCCAAAGAATCAGCACCCAAATCTTCTTTGAAAGATGCTTCAAGTGTAACTTCAGCTTCGTCTGCGCCCAAGCGGTCGACGACGATGCGTTTTACACGCTCCAATACATCGGACATCCGGTTCACCTCCTCCTTGGTATTATACGAGAATCGCAGGCAAAATGCCATAGAAGACATATGCGGCTCCCGGCCGGGGAACCCGGCCTTTTTCCGGCATTTCGGATCGTCCAGCGCCTGTTCCCCGACTATTGTTCAAGTCCGGGAAGAATTACATGTACATGCCACCATCAACATGCAGTGTCTGCCCTGTCATATAAGATGAAGCTTCTGAAGCCAGGAACGTGACAACACCGGCGATTTCATCCGGCTGGCCCAGACGGGACAACGGAATACCATTCAACATGTTGTCCACAATCTCTTGGGACAATTCCTTCGTCATATCGGTCTCAATAAATCCTGGTGCAACACAGTTAACTGTGATGCCGCGAGAGGCAAGCTCACGTGCAGATGCCTTCGTCAAACCGATGACCCCTGCCTTGGCAGCAACATAGTTGGCTTGTCCAGCATTTCCGAGCACACCCACAACAGAGGAGATATTGATGATTCTTCCAGACCGTTGCTTCATCATTGGACGCGTAACCGCCTTAAGGCAGTTAAACACCCCTTTGAGATTGGTTTCGATTACCTGATCGAATTCCTCTTCTTTCATACGCATGATCAGATTATCACGGGTAATTCCAGCATTGTTGACAAGAATATCAACGTTGCCCCACGCTTCAATCGTAGCTTTGACCATTTGTTCGGCTTCGTCCATCTGGCCCACATTCGCTTGGATCGTAATTGCCTGAGCACCTTTGGCACGAATCGCTTCCGCTACTTCCTCAGCTGCTGCTTGACTGCCCGCATAATTCACGGCCACATTGGCGCCTGCCTCGGCCAAAGCGAGCGCAATACTGCGCCCAATGCCACGGGATGCACCGGTAACGAGCGCATTTTTGCCTTGTAATGGTTTAGACATAATCATTCCTCCTTTCCCCAAATCTAATCATGGTTAATCAGATTAGTGCAGCTGCCGTTGCTTCGAGCGTCTCAAGACTGTTCACATTGTACAGTTTAACGGTTTTATCTGTTTTTTTAATCAAACCTGTTAACACACTGCCAGAACCAATCTCGATAAAGGTGTCCACACCTTGCTCAATAAGCCATGTCACACTGTCTTCCCATAAAACCGGAGAATAGACCTGAGCTGTCAATAAATCCTGCACCTTACCGTCCTTCACTGGTCTTGCAGTCACATTCGCAACTACAGGGACCGTTCCATGTGAGAACGAAACAGTTTTCAGTTTCTCGGCCAGCTTCTCTGCTGCATCCTTCATTAAGGAAGAATGGAACGGACCGCTTACTTCAAGTGTAATGGTACGTTTGCCGCCCGCTTCCTTGACCCGTTCAGCGACAGCAGCTACCCCTTCCTTCACACCGGAAATCACGATTTGTCCCGGGCAGTTTATGTTGGCGAGTTCAACTGCATGACCACTTTCGGATACGTCCCGGCAAAGCACCCCCAGCGCTTCCCGATCCGCACCCAATACTGCAGCCATCGCACCCTGTCCACCAGGTACAGCCAGTTCCATATATTGACCACGTGCCCGCACAATGCTTACTGCATCCGCGAACGAAAGAACGCCCGCCGCGACCAGTGCACTGTATTCACCCAGACTGTGTCCGGCCGTATAATCAGGCTGAATTCCTTTTTCTTTAAAAGCCTCAAGCAATGCAATACTTGCTGTCAGCAGAGCCGGTTGTGTATTCGATGTCTGTTTCAACTCGGTCTCTGGACCCTCAAAAACAAGGTTACTCAGCGAGAAACCCAGCGCTTCATCTGCTGTGCGGAAAATCTCTGTTGCCGCAGGCACAGACTCATACGCGTCCTTAGCCATGCCTACAGTCTGCGATCCCTGTCCGGGAAATACAAATGCTATTTTACCCATCCCATTCATCTCTCCCAGCTGTCTAGTTTACCAAACGAGTACCGATGCGCCCCACGTCAATCCGCCGCCAAAACCAACCATTAGAACGGTATCTCCGGCTTTCATGCGGCCTTCTTCAGCAGCTTCTACCAGAGCAAGCGGAATGGAAGCTGCTGATGTGTTCGCGTATTTATCCACGTTGACTACAACTTTCTCTTCAGGAAGCTCGAGTCGCTGCATTGCAGATTGGATAATCCGGATATTCGCTTGGTGAGGAACAAACAGATCCACGTCCGTACGTTCTAGACCCGCCTTGCGCAGTACTTCGATTGTCGCTGTACCCATCACCCGTACTGCAAATTTAAACACTTCACGGCCATTCATGTAAATGTAATGTTTTTTGTTCTCAACCGTTTCTGCGGATGCAGGCAGACGTGAACCTCCGCCTTCCATTTGAAGCAGGCTTCCGCCCGCACCTTCGGCTCCGAGATCGAATGATTTGAACCCACGGCCTTCCGGCACTTCACCAACGATAACCGCGCCCGCGCCATCGCCAAACAGCACACAAGTATTACGGTCAGTGTAGTCAGTAATGCGAGACAAGCAATCTGCACCAATAACAAGTGCATTGTTGTACATACCACTTTGGATGAAGCTCGTTGCTGTTGCCAGACCATATACAAATCCAGAGCAAGCAGCAGACAAGTCAAATGCCGCAGCGCCCTTTGCACCAAGCTTATCTTGTAAAATACAAGCAGTAGATGGGAACGAAGAATCCGGTGTAATGGTTGCCACAATAATCAGATCAAGATCACTGCCAGTCATGCCAGCAGATTCAAGTGCTTTGATGGCCGCCTCATATGCCAGATCCGAAGTTGCCTGATCCGGTGCAGCAATGTGACGCTCCTTGATTCCAGTACGACTGACGATCCATTCATCATTCGTATCAACCATTTTTTCCAAATCGCTGTTTGTCAAAATTTTCTCAGGTACATATTTACCTGTACCGATAACCCCTACCGGGCGCAAATTATTCATGTCGTCACTCACTTCCCGCTAATTTCCTTAGATATGCTCTCCACCAGCTGGTTCTGTACTGCAATCCGTGCTTGGCGCACAGCATTTTTGATGGCATTGCCATCAGCCGATCCATGACTTTTCACCACAAGTCTGCTCAAACCGAGGAGCGGTGCACCACCATGCTCGGTATAATCCAGTTTCCGTTTCAAACCACGCAGCTCAGGCATGAGCACAGCGGCAGCCAGTTTACTTTTGAGCGACGATGAGAATTGTTCCTTAAGCAGAGCGAAAATGGCACCTGCTGTGCCTTCGAGCGATTTCAGCAATATATTTCCGGCAAACCCATCACATACAAGCACATCACACGCACCTGTAAGCACGTCACGTGCCTCTACGTTACCAACAAAACGGATCGGAAGTTGCTCCAGCAAAGGATATGCATGTTTGGTCAACTCATTCCCCTTACCAGGCTCCGTCCCCACATTGAGCAGGCCAACTCTTGGCGACGCAATTCCCTGCACTTTTTGCCGATACAAGCTGCCCATCAGACCATACTGTGCAAGGTGTTCCGGTTTCGCATCCATATTCGCGCCGAGATCAAGTGCCAGTACACCCACATCATCGATCGTTGGAATCATGGGCGCAAGTGCCGGGCGCTCAATGCCTTCCATACGACCAACCACAAGCAATCCGGCTGTCATCAGCGCTCCGGTATTGCCCGCAGAGATCATGGCATCTGCTTCGCCTTCCTTCAACATCCGGCCTGCGACTACCATGGAGGCATCCTTTTTGCGCCGGACAGCCTTCACTGGCTCATCATCCGAACCAATCACTTCGGAAGCATGCCGAACCGTCAGATTGGCAGGTTTAGCGCCTGACTTACTTAGAAGAGGTTCCAGCTTGGCTTCATCGCCGACCAGAACGATCTGTGTATCCGCCCATTCCGTAGCTGCGGCGATCGCGCCTTCTACTGTTGCCGCAGGTGCGTTATCGCCTCCCATGGCATCAATGACGATTTTCATTCCATATGACCTCCTTCTACGCTGTCTTCTCCACCTGAATGGTAGATTACAAAGTTGCCTTGAAACACCATTTCTTCACCCACGTAAGTAAAAACTTCCACTTTCGCTTTACCCTTTTGACCCGGGATCGATCTCACATATGCCTTCGCAATACATTTCTCTCCCAAATGAACCGAACGGACAAAACGAATGTCTGCGGAAGCCGTCAAAGCGATCTCATCATTGATAACCGCTACTGCAAGGGAATTGGCCTGTGCAAATACATAGTGCCCCCGAGCGATGCCCGTTCTCGAAAATACGTGTTCTTCCTTAATTTCAAACAATGAAATGCCGCTCTTGTCCAGCTGCAAGTCCACAATATCACCGATAATCTCATGCAGGGGCAAGGAGCGCACCTGATCGTAGGAACGCTCGGCCATCAGCTTCATCCGCTCTCGCAGCTCGGGAATCCCAAGCTCAAGCCTGTCGAGACGAATCGTCTGAATACTCACCTTCAATTGGCGTGTAAGTTCCTGATCCGTCACAAACGGGTTGTCTTCGATCATTTTGGTCAACTGCTGCTGCCTCTGTCTCTTCGGTACACGTTCGATGCCTGACACCCCCCGCTGTATCGTTTAAGGAACCGCCCGATCCGGTCAGTTCAACATTCTTCCACGTGCTTCTATAGTTGCATCCCTGTTCAGCAGGGTCGTTCTCACACGAATCATGGCTCATGTTTATGTAACGTCAAATCTTAGAACCTGGTACTAAACTATAGTATATCTCATCCCGTGTCAAAAAGAAAGGCTGGCTGAACAAAAACAATCCCGCCTTGTAGAGTCTGGCTTTACAGTCCCGAACACAGCCAGTACGGTGCATTACTAAAATATGAAAATCGTTTTTTTGAATTAAATTCAAGGAGATAGAATACAGGTAGGGGTGGTCAATCTTGCGATGTTACAGTCTAAAAAAAGTAGCACCTCATCGAAATGAAGTGCTACTTGATGTCTAGCTATTATTGAGAGATGATCTCTCTTGCTTTGTACGTTCCGCACACTTTGCACACGTGGTGACTAAGTTTAAGTTCGCCACATTGTTCACATTTCACCATACCCGGTACAGCCAATTTAAAGTGAGTGCGACGTTTGTCGCGACGCGTCTTGGACGTTCTCCGTTGAGGTACTGCCATTATTCCCACCTCCTTATCAAAATCAACCTTTGCAGGTAGTTGTTACAATGTTCGATTTTCACTCATGCTCATTTAAAAAAATCCTTGAGCCCTGCAAGCCGCGGATCGATAACTTGGTTATCACAACCGCAGTCACCTTCGTTCAGCTCATGGCCACACTTGGGGCATAACCCTTTGCATGTATCGCTGCATAGCGGTATAAACGGAAGATCCAGCAGAAAAGCTTCCTCGGCATAACCTTTCAGATCAACGCTCTCTCCATCCACGTAGAAAGTATCGTCGTCTTCGGGCAATTCCTCTGGCTGTTTCCCCTGCTTGAATTGCTCATGAAAATCAATATGAAAATGTTCATTAATCGGCTTGAGACATCGGGAGCATAACATGTCCACTCCTGCTGTCAGTTTGCCATGAACATCCACAACGTCGCCCTCTGTATACTCTGCAGATAAATCTGCAGTCAACGGGGTAACGGCTGTGATATCCTGTCGGTTAGAAACCAGTTCCTTTATATCCCACTGTTCATTGAACTGCAGGGGTCGGTCACTGGTAGCCACTTTGCGAAATGGCATTAACATTTCCCATCACTCCAAACGAAACCAATCTCATAATTAAAGTTAAACGCCTTACGACAGTTATACAGGTCAAGCCTGACTCTTGCAACACATCATATTCCTGACTGTATGTATTCTGACGAATCATCGTTAAAAGTATTATGAAATTGACTTAACAAACAAAAATCATTATACCGATTTTCCAAGACGTTTGTCAACACTTTTAACTTTACACCCTTTAGAAAATGAAGATCCCGAACCGCATTCAATCTCTGGTACATTATAGGCTTACTATAGGCTAAACTACAAGTCATGCATTTTGATAGCAGGTTTGGGCTCTATCCATGAGAAGAATTCGTGTCTATTTCGTTTTATTATATTGCTTTATGATTTGAACAAAGGTGTATCCATGTCCTATTATGGAACAAGATGAGCTCGTATGTTATCGGGCCAGGAAGTGAAGAAGTTCTTCCTAATTGTATTATTACCGAAAGGAGCGTGTTCCCATATGAAAGCCGTTGGCGTCATTGTTGAATATAACCCTTTACATAATGGACATGTCTACCATCTGACTGAAGCCAGACGGCTCAGTGGAGCAGATGTTGTTGTGGCTGTGATGAGCGGCCCTTTCCTCCAACGCGGCGAACCCGCCATCGTGGGCAAAAGGGTACGCACCGAGATGGCGCTGCATGCTGGCGCCGATCTTGTGGTTGAACTGCCGGTTGCTTATGCTGTACAACCGGCCGAGTGGTTCGCTTTTGGTGCGGTTTCGCTGCTGCACCGCACCGGCGCTGTAGACTCGCTCTGCTTCGGCAGCGAGTCCGGCGACCTGGACAGCCTGCAGCGCATTGCGCGCGTGCTGGCTGTGGAGCCCGCAGGGCTGCGCGAGGATATCGCGCGCCGCCTGCGGGAAGGCGCCAGCTACCCCGCCGCGTACGCAGGTGCGGCGGCAGCACTGGCGCCTGGCGGCGTCGATGCGGACGACGCCGCTGCACTGCTGGGGCAGCCCAACAATTCGCTTGGGCTGCACTACCTGATCGCGCTGGAACGGCTAGGCAGCGCGATCAAGCCCTTTACGGCGGCGCGTACCGGTGCCGCGTATCACGAGGCGACGCCCGGACCGGGGGCGATCGCCAGTGCAACCGCCGTCCGCCGCCTGCTGTTGGCGGACGGGCCCGAAGCCGCCGCACCATACGTGCCGGCGGCAACCCTTGCCATTCTTCGACGCGAATGGCAGGAAGGGCGCGCTCCCGTGCACTGGGAGCGCTTTGCGCAGCCGCTGCTGCACATTGCGGCCACACGCCGTGCCTCCGAGCTGGAGCAGATCGCCGAGGTCACGGAAGGACTCGAGCACCGGCTGAGCCGCACGCTTGCTCAGCTGCCAGAGCCTTCAGTCGAAGCGTTGCTGAACGCGCTCAAGACGAAAAGGTACACACGCACAAAGCTGCAGCGCATGCTGACCCATATACTGCTAAATCATACCAAGGCCGAGTGTTCACCCGAGAAACTGGCTGAAGGGCCAGCATACCTTCGGGTGCTAGGGTTTAACGCACAAGGGCAGAGCCTCTTGAAACACATGAAAAAGACGGCTTCTTTGCCTGTTCTGCTGAAACCATCGACCTTTGTCCATAACCAGTTGGAGCTGGATGTACAAGCTCAGGCAGCATACGCACTCGCCTGCAAACACATCGATACACGCATGATGTACAGCGACTACTATGAACCACCTGTGAGGCTTTAGCTCTACATTCAGTCATATCCATAGCTTAATGAACATAACCATTTCGAAGCCCTCCACTTTGTTCAATTGGATCGACTCACAATTTTTCGTCAGGTGCCAACACTTGTAACTGAATTAATGCAATTCCGTTGTACCAATACAATAAGTGATAACACTCTGTTGAGGATGCGTTATTTGATATCGATTACTCAACCAAAAATCCCCTATTGCACACCGATTCGGCATCGTTGCAATAGGGGATTTTTACATTATTCTAGTATTCTTTCAGCCATCCTGTCCACAAATAATGATCCTTTTATGATTTAACGGACAAGGTTTTCAGATAAGCCAGTGCGTCATCCACCGTGCTAACAGGTACGAGTTTCATTTTGGTACCAATCTGTTCAGCCTTGGCTTCAGCTTCCTTATAATTGTCCTTCGGCACAAAGAAAAATTCTGCTTCTTTCCGGTCCGCCGCAACAATTTTGTGTACAACGCCACCAATTGCGCCAACCACACCCTCTTTGTTAATGGTGCCCGTGCCAGCAATCCGGTGACCTTTCGTCAAATCTCCAGGGGTCAACTGATTGTAAATCTCCAGGGTGAACATCAGTCCGGCAGATGGGCCACCTACCTGAGTATCCGTGAAAGATATCTGTTTATCCGGATCTTCTGCTTTGACCTTTTGAACCGCTCCGATCATGACACCCAATGCCGGACGAGTTTCACCCGTTTTGCTGTCTTTCACTTCAATCAGTTGAACGTCGCGGCTGATGGTCTCTCCGCCTCGCTCCAATTGCATCTCAACTGTATCTCCGACCTTTTTGTTCTTTAACCGCTCAGACAGCACCGTATTGTCCGGGGTTGCCGTTCCGTCTACACCCAAAATAATATCTCCGGGCTCAATATCTCCCTTAGGTTTGGGATCTTCGGACAGCCCAAATACAAAAATATGATCAGGAACGATGGAGTATTTCACTCCCGCCTGCTCATAAGCCGCCTCCATTGCCGAGGATTGCGAATCACTCATGAACCAGACCTGTTCGGCAGAATATTCCGCTTCGCTTTTGCCGCGCAGCCGATCTTCTTTTTTATCGACTTGTGCATTTTGATTAAACAAGGAGGTTCCTAGCAAAAACACATTGGCATATGTTGCCGACACTGTCGTCATCATAAACACACCACGTTCTTCCTTATCCCCCTCTTTCACGGTAACCATGGGTTTTACCTCGTCGGCACTACCAGGCATATAAATGATATATGGCGTTGGCATATATACCGCAACATAGACGACTAGAGCAACCACGATCACAAAGATCGAAGCTCTGAATCCGCCAGATTTCCGAATCCGATTCATTGCATGAGCCCCCGTTCTTTGCGTATCTTTTCAATAATTATAAGTCTAACACTCTCATGCTTTTGCATACAATGGTACAGGCCGGATAGGCCGCTTTTTACAGTAGCCTATCCGGTCAAGGCCGAAGCGTCCACGGACGTCATTCGGCCGTCCACAACTAATCCAGGCCGAGTGTATGCGGCACTATTCATATGAGGTGAAACAATGACAATGCAGAGCGAAGTTACGGGCTCTGGACCGTTACGAACGGTACTTCTGAGTACCGGCGCTTTATTACTGGTAGTTGCAGTAGTTGTATCTCCGAAAGATGCATTTGATGCCTCTATTCAAGGTTTGGATATTTGGTGGAAAATCATCTTTCCTGCCATGCTTCCATTCCTGATGTTATCCCAAATGCTAACTGCATTCGGCTTCACCCACGCGCTTGGCGTCTTGCTAGGACCCTTGATGCAACGTTGGTTCCGTCTGCCCGGCAAGGCCGGACTGGCTATTGCTGTCGGCATGTGCGGCGGTTTTCCAGCAGGAGCGGATACCGTATCTCGATTAGCGCAGGATCAACAAATTACCGCCAAACAGGCGGGTATTGTGGCAGCAGCAGCTCATTTCGCCAATCCACTGATGATTATACTTGTCATTGGTGCAGCTTTTCTCCACCAGCCTGCGGCTGGATATTTCCTTCTGATCGTTCACTGGGTTAGTGGCTGGATCGCTACCATGATCGGAGTACGTCTCCTGCCTGTGAAATCCAAAAGTACACGTATCGCCATTTCATCCGCTGATTTGCAAAGCAATAAGGTTGCGTCCGATCCCAAAAAACTCACAGCTGCGAGCCACGCTGCCTCACTTAAAAAGCGTAGTCTGTGGTCCCAAATGATGCTTGCAGCACGCGATGCCCAGGAACGTGACGGGCGCGGGTTCGGCAAATTGCTTGGTGACACGGTCTCCCAAGCTGTACAAACCTTAATGATGACCGGAGGATATATGATTGTGTTTGCCGTGTTTGTTCGGCTGCTCACTCTCTATATCACCCCCGGTACTTCAGTTGCTTTTTGGCCTTCACTGCTGGAGCTTCATCTGGGAACCTATCACCTGAGTCAGAGCCCATTGACACCTGTTCTCCTAATGTCCTTGCTGGCAGCCGTTCTTGGCTGGGGAGGTCTGTGCTCCCATTTGCAAGTCTCCGCCGTGCTGAAAGCTGCCGGACTTGCCACAACGTCCATGTTGTATTTTGCCGGAATCCGCCTGCTTCATGCATTGGGTGCATTTCTCATTAGTTTGCTGCTGTGGCTGCCATTCAGGCGTTACAGTTCCGAGGTCTGGGCCACTTTCCAGACCACTTCAGGCAATAGTTTAGCACCATTCCTAACCAAGCAATCCCTGGTTGGCATGAACACCGCAGACATCATCGAGGCCGTATGGAGCGGCTTTCCTGCTGCCTGTATCGGTCTGGCACTGCTGCTCACCATCATGATCAGCCTGTCCGGGCTGACCTTCTGGTTTAACCGCCGGTTTTCTCGCTAATCTTCTGACGAAGCGCAGCTTCCACTTCAGGTGAGACCAGATCAGTGACATCTCCGTGGTAGTGGGCAATTTCCTTGACGATGCTGGAGCTCAGATAAGAATATTTCGGATTGGTCATCATAAAAATGGTTTCCGCATCCGGGTTCAGCTTGCTGTTGGTGGAAGCCAACTGCAGCTCATATTCAAAATCCGTCACCGAGCGAATACCGCGGACAATGACCTGAGCATCTTTTTGCCGTACATAATTTGCCGTCAGATCACGGAAGCTGTCCACTTCCACATTAGGCAGATGACTCGTGACTTCCGTAATGAGACTCTTGCGTTCTTCCACCGTAAACAATGGATTCTTGCTCATATTATTCAATACAGCCACGATGACGCGATCGAACTGCTTCGATGCCCGGGCGATAATGTCCAGATGGCCCATAGTTACGGGATCAAAACTCCCTGGATATACGGCAATTCGTTCCTGACGATGTATCATTTCACTCATGAGGAGCCTCCTCTTCCGCTGTGCTAGGTTCTCCATCTTCTGTTGTTGCAACAGGTGCATAATGATAGATGGATACAGCTGTCTCCCCATACAATGCCTTGCGCGTTTGTTCAAACGGGCCGAATTGCTCAGGGTAACTATATTTGGATTCATATTCAAGCACGATGGTCGCTTCCGGTTCAAGAAGCTCCAGTTCGTGCATCGTAAGCATTAACTCATCCCCATTTTTCATACGGTAGGGCGGATCAAGAAAAACCAGATCAAATTGTGTGCTTCGCTTGGCGAGCGCCTTCAATGCACGACCGGCATCGTTACGATATATGGCCGCCTGATCTTCCAGCTTGGTTGCCTTCAGATTGGCACGGATCACTTCAATGCTCTTCGATTCCAAGTCAACAAAAACAGCCTTGTCCATGCCGCGGCTCAGTGCCTCGATACCGAGACCACCACTGCCTGCAAACAGATCCAATGCTGTACCGCCCTCAAAATAAGGGCCAATCATACTAAACAACGCTTCCTTCACCTTGTCGGTGGTCGGCCGCGTTCCTGTGCCAGGAACAGCCTTCAGCGGTCTGCCTTTCGCACTCCCAGATACCACTCTCACTGATGAGTCACCTTTTCTCTCTATGTAAGTTTATTGATAAAGCTATCGTACCACAATCGGGTTCAGTTTGAAAAATAGTGCGTCTGCTTTCGCTCAAGAAAATTGTTGACGCAATTGTTGACGGATATGTATAAAAAGGAAACTTCCAGGCCATCCTGTAATTATCGACATCACAAGTGTCGTAGACAACCGCGGAGAAGACTTACGTTTCCCCATAAGCTCTTCGTCCGGTTTCTCCTCTCCCATGAAAAAGAAGCTCTCGAAAGAGGGCTTCTTTTTGTTATCCCATATTATGTATCAGACTGCACCACCAATCACAAAACTGCTGCCTTGTGTAACACTACTCTCCATATTCATCCATACTGGCTTCCCATTCGAATTCCAGCCATCCAATATCTTTAAGCCATTCTTCCATGTCATTCATAAAGTCTGTACGATTCAAGTGTTCGATCTTATATTTCTTCAGCTTGTCGTTCAGAAAAGCATAGAAATAATGACTCAGCTCATATCGCTGCCTGCTTTTGCTGAACGTTTTATACTGATCCTCACTGACCGTCATATCAAAGTAAATCGTATGGTCCTTCTTTGCATACCTGACCGTCGATTTTCTCTCATATTCTTCAGGCAGACATCTAAAAACAAAGAACAGCTCAATGTCACACGCTTGATATTTACCTTCTGCTTTGTCAAACACAGGCTGTAATTCATCCGAAAGTGCCGCAACCTTCGTTAATCCTGAGGTATCAGTAGATTTGACCAGTATCATGTTAAAGCCCCTCTTTGTTCATCTCTTTGCTCATCTCTCTGTATTTCCGATTTGAACGGCGCAAGTTATTCATTGTAATCATAAGGAGAACTATAGGCAAAAAGATATTCCATGACTGATTCTTAATCATCACGATAGCGAAAAACACCATAGCTGCCCATACCATTATTTCAATTGCTTCATACTTGGTTAACGTGCGCTTGAATGCTTTTCTGGAAATGAGACGAATCAGGAAATAAGCGATTAAGCAATAAAACGCGCCCATTCCCAGTATGGCAATCAGCACCAACAACATCTCCAAGAACATGCCTCTCACCTCTCAACCTAATCCCCTTAATTTTACCATATGAGCGAAAGAGTGTCATCGGAATGATCCTGCCTGAACTCTCCACACCGCCCCCCATTTACTTCTCTTCACTTATAACGGTCGCGTTATAGATCACAATCCGTTTGCCATCCAGATCAAAAAGTACTTTATTCCCATACTCTGTATCCTGCAAATCAATCTTACCTTCATACGTATGGATCAATTCTCCCGAGTCACTGTACACTTTAACCACGCGTTCCAGACCGCCGGAGTTATTGGATCTCATCGTTTTTAACGCACGTTCACCTGAAGCCGTGTTGAAATACCAGATGAAACACCCCACAATAATGCCTAATATGACAAGCAGCGTTACCCATACACCCGTCTTTGCTTTTCTACTCAAAATAAGCCCCTCCTTTACCCATGTTCAGTACTGTACGAGGTAGATGCGGTAGCGGTTTCAGAGACCATCCTCAGATCACAAAAAAAGAGGCCCCAACTTGCGGAGACCTCTGTCCTTTAGCTACATTTTATACAGCGCTATTACAGCGCACGAATGACAAATTCAAATTGCAGTTCGCCGTCAGAGGCGATGCGGTATTCCGGATGAACCGGTGCACCCCAGCTATCGTCGCCCCCTACGCCCATTTGTTTGCCAGCTACCGTTACAACCGTATAATGCACTGGAGGCAGCTCATACGCATGTTGTGCATTCTCCAACTCAAATGCGGTATATGGAGATACATTCAGCTCGACTGGAGCTGCAGAAGATTCGATTTTGAAGCCACGTCCCGCGTTGTCGGTCAATTTGGCCCAACGTACACCCGTGCGGTTGCCCGACTCCTGTGGTACAAGATATGGAGCAACGGTATCAGCTACCTTGCTATCATGGATACCCAGACGAGCGCCAAATGCACGGTCCGCATAGTTTTCTTCCGGTCCCATCGCCAGCCACTCCACGTTTTCATAGTCCGGCGAAGTCTTGAAGGAAAGAGCATGAATCGGAAGATCTGGCAGACCTGCCGTTCCTTTATACGTATTATGCACATGCACACTACCATCTGCTCGCACGGTATAAGCCACTTTCACCTGTACATCTGCCGAAATATTAAGTTTGTACGTGAATTCGATCCGATATTGATCCGGGTTCTGTTCCGCTTTCCAGTTCACACATCTAGGCAGCAGACTTGCAGCATACCAAGCCCCAAGCTCGAAGCCCATGACTGTACCCTTATCATTATCGGTGGTCGCACGCCAGAACAACGGCATCGGAGGCTGTGCAATCGTCTCGCGGCCTGACAGCTTAAGGGATACCAATGTTCCGAAAGCCTTGGAGAACAGGACATGGGTTTGGCCTACCCTTACCCCGATATTAACGTCCCCTTCAACGACCTGAATTTCATTTGTCAGATTCAGATCTGACGCCACAGTATCGTTTGATTGGGAATCCGACTTGCCCTGAGTGAATATAAACTGTCCAAAGGCAACTTCCTCGCCTTTTTCTGCCCACAATGTTGATGCTTTTAATACCAACGCGGTATCCACCGCATATTCCCCACCAGCAAGAGATTCCACATCAAGTGGAAGCTTCACAATCGTCTCACTTTGTGGGCCCACGTTTACCTCCAGCGTTCCACGCAGCACTTCGTGACCTTCACAATTCAGACTGTATACGAGTTCGAATTCAGACGTGTCCGCAAACAAATTACCGTTAACGATTTTCACACCTTCCCGATCCGGGAACAACTTGATGTTTTGGTACAGGAATTTGACTTCCTGCATCTTAGCAGACACTTTGCGATCTGCGTGCACAATGCCGTCGCCACAGAACGAATAGTCCGAAGGACGATCACCGAAATCACCGCCATAAGCAAGGAACTCTTTGCCGTAACGATCTTTTTTGTAGATAGCCTGATCGATGTAATCCCAAATGAAGCCGCCTTGGTACATCGGATATTTATCTTCCAGTTCCGTATACTTATGCATACCGCCAATAGAGTTACCCATAGCATGCATGTATTCACAGCTGATATAAGGTTTTTCCGGATTAGCGTTAAGGAATTCCTCAATGTCCGCCGGTTTGGCATACATGCGGGACTCCATGTCACTCGTTTCGTTGAAGCGACGGTCGTGGAAAACCCCTTCATAATGAACGAGACGGGTTGGATCTGCTGTTTTAAAGTATTGAGACACTTTATAGATGACTTCACCACCATGAGATTCGTTACCACAAGACCAGATGAGGATGGACGGATGGTTTTTATCCCGTTCTACCATCGACACTGCTCGGTCCATGACAATGTCGTGCCATTCCGGTTTATCGCCAGGAATAACCCATGACGGCTCAACTGCACCCAGCTTCTGCCACGATCCATGTGTCTCCAAGTTCATTTCATCAATCACATACAATCCATATTCATCACACAGTTCATACCACAGGCTTTGGTTTGGATAGTGAGATGTACGAACAGCGTTCATATTGTTTTGTTTGATTGTACGAACATCCCACAGCATGTCTTCCTTGGTTACAGCGCGCCCACGACGCGGATTGAATTCGTGACGGTTTACCCCTTTAAAAACAATACGTTTACCGTTGATGTGCATCACTTTATCAATCATTTCAAATGTACGGAAGCCAACGGCCTGAGGTACAACCTCCAACAGCTCGCCTGCTGCATCATACACATGAATGTACACACGATACAGGTAAGGAATCTCCGCACTCCACAGGTTTACTTTGCCAATCGCCTCACGAAGACTCGCTAGACCATTAGTAACTTCAATACCACCAAACGTTTTCACCGTGTTGCCTTCAGCATCCCGTAGTTCAGCCTCCACCTTTGCTCCGGCAGCAGCTTTCCCTTCAAGCTTGAGATCAACGTTTAACGTACCATTGGTATAAGACTTGTCCAGATTCGTTACAACCCGCACATCGCGAATATGCACAGCCGGTACAGTATACAGATACACATCTCTGAAAATGCCGGAGAACCGCCAGAAATCCTGATCTTCCAGCCAGCTGCCTGTGCTGCGTTGATACACTTCCACAGCCAGTTTATTCTCTCCGTCCTGAAGGAATGGTGTCAGATCAAAATCGGATGGCGTAAAGCTGTCTTCCCCATATCCGACAAATTGTCCGTTAAGCCATACATAGAATGCAGATTCCACACCCTGAAACGAAATATATACCGGATTGTTCTGCCAGCCTGTTGGTAAATGGAATGTTCGAATATAACTGCCTACCGGGTTTTGGTCCTGTGGTAATGCAGGTGGACGCAGATCGTTTAACCCATCCCAAGGGTATTGAGTATTTACGTATTGGATCTGACCGTACCCTTGGAGCTGAATATGCCCCGGCACTTCAATATCATCCCAACCGTCACTGGAGAAGTCCTGCTTGTAAAAAGCTTCAGGGCGGCAATCCGGACGGATCGCATAATTAAATTTCCACGTTCCGTTAAGGTCGTATCGCATAGTCATTGCATCAGATGCTTTCGCTTCTTCCATAGTACGGTAATAGCGATGATCCGAGTAAGCGTTCAGGCGATTTACTTCAAATACGCTCACATCGCCCAGCCAGTTGATATCTGCATATGTTGCTTTCATTCGGCTCTCTCTCCCTCTTGAAACAAATATATTTATTACTTATTCAGTACAGATTCTTATTTCCCTTTTACGAAACAAACATAAACAAACAGAAAGACAGAGGCACGCCATTCCAGGCGTCCTCTTCTCTCTTTTCTGCATTGACGTCCATTCAGACGGTTTGATGATGATGCTTTATTTAACGGAACCAACCATACCTGCCACAAAGTGTTTTTGCATAATGAAGAATACAAGGGCTGTCGGCAATGTCGCGATGACGATGGCGGTCATAATGACTCCATAATCCGGTGAATAACTGGAACCGAGGTTCGAAATTAACAGCGGAATCGTCTGTTGGTCTGGCGTTTGCAGTACCACGAGAGGCCACAGGTAGTTATTCCAGCTGCTCATGAATGTGATGATCGCAGCAGCTGCATATGTTGTTTTCATCGTTGGCATGTAGATCTTCAGGAAGATGCCAATTTCGCTCAGACCATCAATCCGGCCTGCTTCAAGCATCTCTTTCGGGAACATTTTGGTGTTCTGACGGAAGAAGAAGATCAGGAACGCTGTTGTGATGGTAGGCAGAATCACCGCTGCCATCGTATTGATTCCGATGAATGGAGCAAAACCGGAGATCGTAGCAAACATCCGGTACAACGGAACCATCAGCGCTGCGAACGGAATCATCATGGAAAGTAACAGAATATTGAATACGATATCCCGTGATTTCGTCCGATACACTTCGAATCCGTAACCGGCCAGGGAACCAATCAACAGGGCAAGGATCGTGGAAATGACTGAAACGATAGCCGAATTCCCCAGAGCCTGTACCAAGTTCGTCTGCTCCAGCAATTTGTTGAAGTTATCAAGGAAAAATGAGCCCGGAAGCAATCTGCCTTTGGTGACATCTACAGAAGCGTTTGTCGAACTGACGAGCATCCAGAAGAACGGAAATATGGACACAAATGCAACGATGGACAAAAAGACATATGTGAATATACGTTTCGCTTTTGCTTTAGCCATTTCTCTCACCTGCCACTTTGAACTGGATTATGGACAATACGATAATCATCAGCACGATAGAATACGAAACGGTTGCCGCATATCCGAAGTCCGGTGAATATTTGAACGAAAGGTTATAGATGTACTGAGAGATGGACATCGTCGCATTACCCGGACCACCTTTGGTGATGTTCATAATTTCATCGAAAATTTGCAATGTACCAATCGTCGATGTAATGGAGGTGAACAGGATAATCGGTTTGAGCAATGGAACGGTAATTTTGAAAAATTGAGTGAAAGCATTCGCGCCATCGATCCGTGCAGCTTCATAGATCGACTGATCAATGTTCTGAAGGGATGACAGATAGAAAATCATGTTATATCCGGTCCAACGCCAAGTTACGGCGATTATAATCGTAATTTTAGCCCAGAACGGGTCGGTGATCCATTGAATCGGTTCAGCAATCACATGCAGATTCATCAGGAATTGGTTCACCATTCCGTCAGAAGAGAACAGATATTTGAATACGACAGAGTAGGCAACCAATGAGGTTACGCAAGGCAGGAAAATGGCAGTACGGAAGAAGCTACGGAAGCGCAATGTACTATCATTCAGCAAGACGGAAATAAACAAGCCGAGAATAATCATGACAGGCACTTGAATGATCAAGTACAGAAATGTATTGGATACGGCAGTGCGGAACGTGGTGTCAATAAATAATCGTTTATAATTATCAAGGCCCGTAAATTCAAGATTGGCTCCTACACCAGACTTGAACGATAAGAGCAGCGCTTGCAGCATCGGATAGAAGTAAAATGCAACGATCCCGATAACAGCGAGCGAAATAAAAGCCCATCCAGTCAAATTATTTTTCTTTTGGAGACTGTCTCCTGTATTCATGGCTTTCACAGTATGGCTCCTCTCTCTCCCGTGCAACATAGATAGAACCCAGGGAGCCTTCCACCATGTCCGGGTCGGCTATTGCTTGCGCCAGACAGTGGAACGGCTCCGATGCTTCCTTGGGTTCTATAAGTTACCGTGGATCATCTTAGTGTAATTGTGTTTCAGCTTGTTTCTGTGCATCAGCCAGAACGTCATCAATCGCTTTGCCGTTCAGGAAGTTCTGCATTTCAACAACCAGAATGTCCTCGATGGCATATGTGTTGATACCGTAGTTTACGCTAGGAATTTCTTGTGTCCATTTTGCAAAATCAGCAAATACTTTTTGTCCGCCAAAGAACTCATCGGCTTTATCAAATGCTTCGCCTTCTGCTGCCGGTTTGTACGTACCGATCGCACCAATGTTGTTCAGCAAATCTTGATACAATTGTTTATCAGAACCGAATGTTTTACCCATGAAATCAGCAGCTTGGTCTGCACCAGCAACATTGTTCATGACGTACCATGAGCTACCACCCAAGTTGGAAGCATGTACAGAATTCGATTGTCCAGCCATTTTAGGAAGCGGTGCTACCGCCCATTTGCCGGATTGGGATGCTTCTTGACGAACAGATGGTGTAATCCAGTTTCCTGTAGGAATCGTAGCTACATCACCGTTGTTGAATGCTGCCACGAATTGGCTCCAGTCAGAGTTCAGTTTAACGACGTTTGCATCCATCAGTTCTTTGTAGGTTACAAAAGCTTCTTTCAGAGCTGCATTGCCAGCAAGATCAGGTGTTTTTCCATCTTCCTTGGAATACCATGAACCTGCGGATTGGATCATCATGCGGATCAGACCCAAATCGTTGGGATCAAGTGTGATCAGGTCCTTACCTGTTTTGGCTTTCACATCTTTACCGATTTTGATGTAATCATCCCATGTGATGTCCTGAAGGTCAGCTGCTTTGTAGCCTGCTTGCTCCAGCAGATCAGTTCTGTAGTAGAGACCTGTTACACCGGAGTCAAACGGAACACCGTACTGTTTACCATCAAAAGCCGTAGGTCCCAGTTTGTACTCTGCGAAATCGGAAGCTTTAATTGTAGAGGACATATCTTTAAACGCATCAGGATATGCACTCAAAAAGCTTTGTGACCGATAGTCCTCAATCAGAACGATGTTAGGAAGACCACTGCTTGTTCCAGAATTCAGGCCGGTGTTCAGCTTCTGAATAATAGCATCTTGAGCATACTCAACGATGTTAATTTTCAGATCAGGATTTCCCTTCTGATATGCTTCTTTTGCTGCTTCCATTGCAGCAACGTTAAATGCCTTGTCCCAAGCCCAAATCGTAATTTCATTAGCGGTTTTTTCACCTTCACTTGCCGTATTTCCTCCACCACCGGAAGAACATGCAGACAATAACAGAACAGTTACGAGCATCAATACCCACATTTTTTTCAAACCATTCAACTCCCCTTAACCTCTTTGTTTGTAAATTGTTTACGTTTTCTGAAAGCGTTTGCTTTCGATATATTCATCTTATCATTCCCAAATCTTCATTCGTTAGTAATAATTTTGTATGGATTTGTCATCTTATTGCCACAATGAAAACCTTTACAGAAACCGCTTGCATTAAATTTGTTTTTTTGTAATTTCTTTTGATTTTGTACTTTTTTGATCTGAATATTTTACAAGTCAGGCTTCATTCTCAGGCTTTGCGCACCAAAAAGACCCTCCCGTGTTGTCATTGACAAAACAGGAAGGTCTCCTATTGAAGCTGCTTTCACTTAAATAACGTCCTTGCTTTCACTTAAGCCCTATTGTTTAGCTCGTAATCAACGGGAGTGTAACGGTAACCCTTGTCCCCTCTCCCGGTTTGCTCATTATCGTTACACCATAAGGTGCCCCGTACAACAGCTCTATGCGATCATGTACATTCCGTATACCGATACCGCTGAACAATTGCCGATTATTCTTCGGATTGGGCAGCGACTCACCCATGGAGAATCCTTCGATCCCGTCGCCGTTATCCATAATCTCGCATATCAATGACTCTCCGGCTCTGGAGACCATCACATGAATGGTGCCTGTTTCCTTGGAAATGAATCCATGGAAGAAGGCATTCTCAATAAAGGGCTGAATCACCAGCTTGGGCACATGATAATGCGTACAATCCGGAGCTACGTAAAAGGCTGCTTTAATGCGTCCTCCGTATCGGACGTGATTAATGAATACATAGTTTTTCAGATTTTCGACTTCTTGCTCCACCGTTATTGTCTCACTCACGTTACTAATCGTATTTTGTAATAAAGAGATTAGCGCATTAATGGTTTCGGCAGCCCTGTCCTTGTTCCCCTGCTGCACTAGAACTTTAACGGAAGCCAGAGTGTTGTATAGAAAATGAGGATTAATCTGGCTTTGCAGCGCCGCCAGCTCAGCGTTTCGCTGCTCTCGCTGTGTAAGTACCAGTTGATCCACATAGTCATGCAGCTCATCCAGCATGTAGTTATAGGCATGACCTAGCTGTCGGCTCTCATAACTTCCGCTGACCGGAATATAGTTGTCCAGATCACTTTTAGTAATATTCGACATTTGCTTCACGAGTCTGCGCAGTGATTTGGTGATTTGATTCGTAATTAGAAATACCAGTATGAGCGCAGCAGCCACAATGCCAGCGCAAATCAGAGCAACCGTCTTCATATCAATCAGCTGCCCCATTGCGAGATCCTTGTCCACGACGTTTATGATATAAAAACGGTAAAATGGCAAGTACTCGGACAATACCACACTGTCCTGATCCATGACTCGTGCATTTAACCCTTTTGCAGTTTCGTTATTATTCATTTCTCTGGCATAGGTCAGCAATTCAAGTTGAGTGGTACCGATCCACTCTTCCCGATTGGACGATACAATCTCACCTGCATCATTCAGGATAACCACATCGTTGCCTCTGCTCGTGAAACTGCTGTAAAACTGACGAAATGCGTTCTCTCTCATGGTGACATACAACGTACCGTAGAGTCGGTTTTGGGCACGATCCGTCAATGCCTTGGTCGCTGAGATCATCTGCCCGGCTGTCTCATCATTCGTCTGATAGTCATCAAAAATGATCCGATTCGGACTTGCAGCTGCTTCTAGCGTTATCGGCTGTTCTTTCAATTCATCCGCCGATAAACGAAGATGAGACCGATCGGTCGAATACGTACGCCCATTAATACCACTAATCGTAATACCGACTTCATAGGACTCTGTAATCGACTGAATCCGGTCCATCGTTTCCCTCATATTATAATAGGACTTTGCCATTGTGAGGGAGTCACCCTCTCCTTCGGACAGATAACCACGAATCGCCCCGCTCTGGCTAACATTATTGGATACAGCAGCGATCGCATCGTTAAAGGATTCAAAGTTCGTTTTGATCTGGCTAAGTACCTTGGAGTTCGTAATACTGAACGTCTCGGTAAACAGCTTGGTCGACATATGAATCGATGTCCATAGGATGAGCACAGAGACAAGAATGATGCTAACGAACATAACGAGGAACAGTTTAGGGAAAAGTCCAAGCCTTGAAAATGCATTCATCCATTTCTTCATTTATTTCTTCCTTCTGACGTTATGCCCAGAATTTTCGCCGGTATCGGCTCGGTGACAGTCCGGTAAATTTTTTGAACACTTTGCAAAAGTAACTGTGGTCGGAATACCCTACCTTACTGCTAATTTCGGAAATGGTGACATCGTCTGAGCGGAGAAGTTCCTCTGCCTTTTCAATCCGAATTTTATTCAAATATTCGTTAAAACCTTCTTTTTTGTGTGAAGAGAAATAACTGGACAAGTACGATGGATTAAAATGAAAATGCTTGGCTACTTCGGCAAGTCCGAGCGGCTGATCAAAGTGCTCATGCATATATTCCAGCAGCATTTTCATATTCGGATCACTTCGTCGTCCACCTTCTCCAGTCGTGCACTCCTGTACCTCAGCCATGAACTGATCCAGTACCTTCATCGCTTCTGCCAGACTGGAAGCACCATCCACATGTTTGAAATAGGCATACTTGCTCTCTTCCAGCGCAGATGACTGCACATCCATATCTGCAAGGGTAATGGTCACGTTAAAGATCAGATTGCCCAGAAAGGACTTGATTTCAAACACATCTGCAATATAATCCCGTCCCAACGTGAGAGCATGCTCCTGCATATATTCCCTTGCCGCTTCTGTTCGATTTCGCTTCACATGCTGCAAAAACATGTTCACATTGAACTGATACCCGGCAGGGTGAAGAGGCGGAAGTTCGCCATACACCAGAATAGATCGATCCTCATAATAAAAGCGATATTCCATTAGCTTGATCAGACGTGTTCGATATACGTCCCCCATCTCTTCAAATGAAGAGAAGCTGTCGCTCAGCACCCAGCAAGGTCCGTCCTGCCCGTCCTTATTCTCGCTCGCCAACTCCTTAATCCGCTGCACCATCCATTTATCCTTCGAAGGCTCAACATTAAGAAGCACCACTGGCGACGTGCCTTCGGCCGGAACGATTGCGCACTCCACATCAGGGAGCAGATCTCGTAACCTGGACTCCAACTGATCGTTATCCAGCTTGTGCACATGTACTTGTGTATCCTGCGGCTTATATACGAGTAGACGGAAACATCGGTGAGGAAACGTCTCGCTAATGATATCCATCTCGTTACTATCATCCAACGTAAAACCGGACAGCATCTTTTCCATCAATTGCCCGAGCCTCCACCCATCAAGTGAAGGCTCAAATTGCAATTCTGGAATTTTGCCAGCGGTACGTTGAAGCACTTGTAATAATTCATTGGTATCCAGTTTCGGTTTCAATATATAGTCTGCTGCTCCATTCTGGAGCGTTGAACGTACATATTCGAACTCACTGAAGCTGCTAAGTACGATAACCTCAATCTGCGGATGGCTCGCTTTTAACGTCCGGACAAATGTTTCCCCATCCATCACAGGCATCACGATGTCCGTAATGACAATATCCGGCTGTAACGACTGTACCTGTTCAAGCCCTTCTTCCCCGTTGGAAGCTTCACCTACAATCTGAAAACCTTCAGCTTCCCAGTTCATATGGTGCTTAATGCCTTGCCTTACAAGAAACTCATCGTCAACAATCAGCACCTTACACAACCGGTTCATGACCCTTGACCCCCTTGTCTAATCTTTCTTCTATGTCTGTGCAAGATATACCATCATATATCGGATAGAATGGCCTCCCCGTGTTAGCGGTTACATTAATTTGAAAGTTTTGTACTTCTTTTTATATCTCAAAACGAACGTTTAAGCAATGGTAAGCATTTTGCATAAATCCAAAGAGCGTCTTTCAATTAGCAAGATATAGATCGAAATGTTTCTATTCGTCTAGCTCTTGTACCCGGGAGCGAGTTAAATCCAATGATGCAAAATGCGTATGGAAACTCTCTTTAGTGTACACTATATTTCGACAAAATAAGAAGCCTCGGCCCGCCATGAATCATTTTCGGCGAGCTAGGACTTCTTATTGATGTACGTTTAGATTAACTCAAACTTTCATTTCATGTTTAAGTCTAAGGTTCAATACCCCATTGAAGACTTCCCGCAATATATCCCGTTACCTTGGTCCAGTCGGTGTAAGTTGTTTGACTTGGAGCAAACGAATAATCATCCGTTTGAGTGTAGTTGGTCCAGTCGGTTTTGGAGAAACGGGCCTGAATTTCAGTACTTTGCCCCGCTGCCAGTGAACCCGCAGAAGCATTAAACCCAATCTCCAGCACGGAATCTGCTCCGGTCACTGGGGTCGACAGCGTACTAAACGCCCCTGTAACATTATCGTTTCCAGCTGTTGCCCAATCACTGAAAAAGTTTTGAGTCTGAGCGCCATTGATCGTATAGTAGTAACGAATTTTAACATCAGAAAGATTGATCGCCGTAGTGCCTGTATTCGTTAATTTGATCTTGGGATTAATGGTGTTACCCGTTGCTGAAGTCGTTCCATTAAACATCTCAATTCGAATGGCTCCCGCGGGTACAGCCGTCGTGTCTTTAATAGTCAGATTCAGGATCGCATCATTGCCAGCACTGAAATGGAAGGTTAACGCTGCGCTTCCCTTGGGCAACGAAGCCAGATAGGTTTTACTCAACACAACCTGATTGCCCGATAATGTGTAATCCGTACCTGGAACCAGCGTTGTACTGCCATTACGTATTGCATTAAGTGTGTTTCCGTTCAGTGTCAACGTTACAGGAATATTGGTCTGGTTGCCTGTGTTCTTGTCAAATTCCGCAGTGACTGGTGTGATGGCCGAACTGGTCACCGGAGACTCGCCTCCACCTTCTCCACCTCCATTGTTCCCACCAATACGGTCAGCATATAAAATGCCCCGTCCATTCGTACCCAGATACACTCTTCCATACAGACGTGGATCACCTGTAATCGTGGTTACACGTGCATATTGATGCTGATTATCGTTAATCTGTACCCAATTTGCCCCACCATCATCGGAACGGAAAAATCCACGTGTTCCATCGATCTTTGCAATCGTGTACAGCGCGACCACGTTCTGCCCAAGTGCCGCTTTACCAAAACCGATGCTGTCCGCTTCCTCCACATTCGCAAGCTTGGTAAAGGTCGATCCTGAATCGGTGGAATGCCACAGACCATATGGCCCTTCCTCTTCACTGCCGCCTGCAAACCAAAGTTCGCCTTCCGTACCTGGAACAGCGTCCAGATCCGCATTTCCTTCTACCGGAAGCCCGGTAGAAGGAAATGCGGTAAAGGAGGCACCACCATTGGTGCTCACATAGACTTTACCGGCAGCAAATCCATAGAATTTGTTCGAATTTACCCGGTCAGAGATCACTTTGGCCTGTGCGGGTATACCTGAACTCGCTGTCCATGAGTTGCCGCCAGTGGAATAATGCACACCCTTGTCTGACGTACTCCATACAAGTCGGTTACCATTTGCAGAGATAGCTACGGTTCCTCCTCCGGTTGTACCGGCAGGCTCTGCGTTTGCCTTATACCATGTGGTACCACCGTCGCTGGATAAACCAATGGATTTTGCGTTCGGATCAGCAGTATAATCTGCTTTCCCTACGCGAACCATGGTATTCGGACTTAACTCTGCAAAATCCAGACTTTCGGTAGAAGAGTAGTTGGGGCTGGTAAACATCGTAGCTGGTGCCTGATCCAGATCGTTATGACGGAATCCCGAGACATCCCCTACTCCACTTAACAAATGTGCCCCGCTTGGCGGGCTGACCAGATCCAGAACCGCGATCTCCTCGACCCCTTTGGCCATCACTGAAATATTGATTTTATTGCCGTTATCCCAGTCTGTCAGATTTTTGGTGCCGTAGATGGTCGCGCCTGTTCCATACATCATACGGTCAGAATCAAATGGGTCAATCTCCAGATCACCAATCATCCAGCCCAGCTTTGGAGAAACTTCAGGCGGTGCAGGATTCGTCCCAAAGGTCAACCAAGGCGCAGCCGAAATATCCTGTGTATAGCGCATTTTGCGGTTTGGATATCCTTCAAATTCCCAGATGCGGGTCCAAGTAGCTCCACTGTCGGTACTGCGGAACAGATTCGCATCAGGCCACCATGAGTGTACCTGGATGCTGCGCATCTACAGCCAGTCCACCGTATCCAAAATAATTGTCCGAGCTGCTGCTTGGTACCGGACTAATGTTGGTCCATACCCCTGTAGTCGTATTTAATTTCCAGAGGTCTCCCTTTTCCCCATCATAAGGGCCTGCACCATCACTGTATGAAATATAGAGATTTCCATTGGCATCCAGTTCCCCGTGATGAGGCAGATAGCCTGTAGGCTGTCCAGCGACAGCAGTCCACGTTGCGCCTCCATTCGAACTGCGGTATATACTTTGATTTTTGTCGGCTACCCCGACATAGAGGGTCTGTGTTGCCTGTCCAGCAGAACCTGTTGATTTGTCAAACGTGATCCAAGAAAGACCTACGATGTCACTGGTATACTCATAAGACGGGTCCTCGACATACGTACCCGGATTTGGGAAGCTCGTTACTTTGTTCCAGGTTACGCCGTAATCCGTACTTTTCCAGAGTCCGTTGCCACTACGTGCACCAAAATACAAAATGCTATTTTTATTCGGATCAACGATCAGGCGCTCCCCCATGGAATGTCCCGGCATGTTACTGCCGACTTTGAACGGAAGAGTGGTTGTCTGCCAAGTATCACCGCGGTCCGTAGAACGCAGAATGGAGCCGTTGTTTTTGTCCCATGAATTCGTGTACGTGCCGACAGCCATATACACTCGATTCGGATCCACCGGATCTGTTGCCAGCGCATCAACACCGTTTTTGTTCCAGTCATCCCAGCCGACAAAATCGGTGAGCGGAATCCAGCTCTCATTCACAGGATTCCAGCGATAGGCTCCCCCGATATCTGTCCGGGCATAGATCAGATCTTTCTCTGACTCATTGAAAATAATCCCCGGCACAAAACCACCACCAGCCCCGGTCACGACATTTTTCCACTGGTATGAATCACTCGGCGCCGCATCTGTTGTTCCAGCGAGCACGCCCAGTGAAACGGCTGCAACGGCAACCGTCAAACTCATCACCCGCAGTTTTCCCAAAAACGTTTTCATAATTTCTTAGCCTCCTCTTCAATATGTTCATCGCATCCGGTATACCCTGCTGTGTCATCATGTTCATGAGTGCAGTGTCAAAGATTTAATGCATTGGATCAGACAACCAGCCCCACCCCCTTTCCATTTTATAAAACGCTTTCATAAATTGATTTCGATTACCATTCATTGGACTATACTTTCAATAAATAACATTCGATGGCAATTAAAAAACCCCTTCTGCCTAAATTCTATTTTTTGTAATTTTTTCTGCATATCGCTTTTGAAAACGTAAAAAAAGGATGCTGCTTAAACCAGCACCCTTCTTCATTGATAATACTTTATAAACGAAGAACACAGTCCAGTAACACGGTCCTTCATTTATTTTGTATCAGACTGTGCTCCCCCGCCAAAAGCGTAGGTTTTCTGCCCTTTCACACCCGGTCTAATCACAAATAGAGATCCAGCATTCGGCGTCTCCGTCAGCCGCTCTTCTCGAATACCAACTCTTGCAGTCGTAATATATAAGTCTTCCAAATCAGGTCCTCCGAAACAGCAGGAAGTTACCTGATCTGCAGGTATCTCAATCTGTTGCAGCAGCTCTGCCGTATGCGGATTCCAGCGTGTGACTCTTCCTCCGCCCCAGTGGGCAACCCACAGCATTCCCTCACTGTCTACAGTCATTCCATCCGGAAAACCAAATTCCTCTGGTATAGCAATAGCACTTGTCCGGTTCGTAAGTTCTCCAGCAGCCAGATCAAAATCAAATCGATCAACAGAACGTGTTGGCGTATCAATGTAATACATCGTTTGCTGATCCGGACTCCAGCCCAATCCATTGGACGTGGACACATCCCTGAACATCGTTCGAACAGGCTTTCCTTCCTCCAGACAATAAAATGCCCCCGTCTTGCTTTCGTTCTTCAAGCTCATCGTCCCTGCCCAGAAGCGGCCGAGCGCGTCACATTTCCCATCATTGAAACGGTTGTTGTCCTTGCCTTTCTCCGGATCCTCAATCGGCTGCAGCTCTCCCGTGAGCAGGTTATAGGTGTGGAAACCACTGCGCAAAGCAACGACAACCTCATCACCATGGTATGGAACAACCGCACCTACATGCTCGCCAACATCATAAGTCCGATCCTCTCCTGTAGCCGGAATATATACATGGACCTTGTAGCTTTCAATATCCACCCATAATAATCGATTGTGTTCAGCATCCCAGCTTGGACCTTCGCCCAGCAGAGCCGGGGTATGTACCGCAATGTTCAATTTGCCCATGCTATCACATCCTTTTATGATTTGACGCCGCCTGACCATTCGAAACCAATGGCATCCAGGAACGCTTTGGAAAGCACCATATGGCCTGTTGCATCGGGATGAACCCGATCGTAAGTCAGCACAGACGTATAGAAATGATCCCAGAATGGAGTAAATGCAGCCTGTGTATCCACGAAAATGGCATCGTATTCCGCGGCTACTCTGCGAACAGCTTCACCGTATAGGTCCATCGTAGCCCGCATCGGATCTTCCGGGTTGGCTTCCAAATAATAAGGAGACATTAGAACAAGTCCTTTCAAGCCAGGACGAACAGAAGCAACCAGATCACGCAGTGTGGATTCATACTCTTCCAGGAAAACTTGCGAGTCCGTAGATAACGGATTGTCAAATTGGCGCCATACATCATTGATCCCGATCATGATAGTTAACCAGTCCGGTTTGAGATCAAGCACATCTCGGTCCCAGCGCTGTTTCAAATCACGGATCGTATTCCCACTATTGCCCACATTTTGAATCCGCAGCATCAATTCCGGATAGATGGAACGCAGCAAGGCATACACTTGCGCCACATAGCCGTGCCCCAGTCCAGAACTCCCTTCACCAACAGGATGCTCACGTCCACAATCTGTGATTGAATCTCCGATAAAAAGCAGCTTATCATTCTTTTGCAATTTCATTTTGTCGTTTTCTCCTTCGCTCTCATAAGCGTTAAAATATGTGAGATCACTCATATTCATATTTCATAATCAGGAAAGACAGAGCTCCGCCAGCTGCAGAGTTACCACCCTTGATTCTTAAGCCAGGTCAGGCAAAGATCAGACCAGGCCCGAACGGCATGGTCATCCTCTGCCAATCCCAGACCATGTGAACCTTTTTCAAATACATGCAAATCATAGGGAATGCCGTGTGCACCCAGGGCGAGCGCGTAACGCAAACTGTTCTCCACAGGGACTGCCTGATCATCACTCGTATGCCAGATGAATGTTTCAGGAGCGTCGGCTTTCACCTGCTGCTCTGCACTGAAGGCCTTGATCTGTTCGGCAGTCACATCTGACCCAAGCAGATTTTCACGAGAACCGGCATGTCCATAGGAGTCCATCGTAATTACCGGATAACAAAGAATAACCCGATCCGGGCGTGAACTCTCGCGTTCAATAGGGTCTTCATGATCTGGTTGACCCTCGTCATACAAAGTTCCCAACGTCGCTGTAAGATGACCGCCCGCCGAGAATCCAAGCACGGCAATTTTGGAAGGCTGGATGCCAAGTTGCTCGGCATGAGCGCGTACATAACGGATCGCACGCTGACCATCTGTCATTGGTGCCGGATGCTGGTGAGGCGCCACACGGTATTTCAGCACAAATGCACTAATTCCCGCACGGTTCAGCAATTCAGCGATTGGAGCTCCCTCATGGTCAGCCAAAAATCCATAGCCTCCACCGGGACATATAATGACAGCGCTCTCGGAACCAGGCTGAATAAATGGAATCAGATGGGGCATTTCATCCTCATGCCCCTTGGCCGCATAAGGTGCTGCATGGTCCCACAATGGTATAGTTGATGTCACTTCTATCATCCTCTCTAAATTGAACGGATACATTGATCCGTATAATCGTTTTCCAATCTAAGGAATCGATACCATCATAACGGGAAGCACCCTTACGCATCAATACCTTCCTGGCATCACTTTTTATTCAATTTGTAACAGGTTACACCGAATGTTCCTACTTGAACAGTGTTTTATAGCACATTGATTATCTCTGAATGATTAATATAACGTTCGATACTGTTCCGGAGTTACGCCCTCAATCCGCCGAAATGTAGCCACAAAATGGCTCGCATCCCGAAAACCAACCTTCGCTGCCGTTTCCTTGACAGTCAGTTTACTGTTCCCTGTCATCCATTCTTTCGATTTGCGGATGCGAAGGAGTATGAAATAACTGTAGGCTGTCATGCCAAAGGATTGTTTGAAAAGGGTATTCAAATGCCTGGGCGTAATGCCCGGTATGGCTGCCATCTGTTCAAGGCCGATTTCGGGATCGGCGTAGTGTTCATTCATAAATGAAATTAACGGAGCTAGCCGTTCCACGGCATGGGAGATCGAAGAACGACTGCCGGTCATGCCATGCTTTTTGAGCAAAATCAGAAATCGGTACATATCCGCTGACGCTTCCAAGCCGGATAAATCCTGGTCACTGCTGATGGAACCCAACACTTCCCTGCCATAGTATTCAAGCGGGCTCTCTGAATCCCATTGATGAAGGGCAGCCTCCCCCAAACCAAGTGATTCTGTGATGGCCGGACACTGGGAACCTCCAAATGTAATGTAAAGTGTCTGCCACTCTCCTTGCGAGCGTACATACTCGTGCGGCTCATTCGGCGGAAGCAAAATGCCGGATGTCTCTCCCAGCAGTACAGTTGAACCTGCAAATCTGAACTCTCCGGCTCCCTTCACCGTCTGAAGCCAGTGATAGCAGGGATATCCCGCTGGTCTGGAGACACTCTCCTGATTTCCGTTATATCCGATACTCTCGATATAGATCGGAAGCGGCTGATCCCGCGAGGTCATTAAATAGCGCCGATGGTCGGGTGAGATAAGTATAGGGATTCCTCCTTTGAACAAAATCCACAATTCTAGTTCCATATTCTTATATATTTCATTACTTTTATTATATTTTAAAAGTCCTATGAATCCTATAATATAGAATTATTATTATACAAGAGGTGAACACATTTGATTAGCAGCAAATTACCCAAAATGTTCTACGGCGGCGACTATAACCCTGAACAATGGGATCATGAGACCCAACTTGAAGACCTGCGCATGTTCAAATTGGCAGGTATTGATATTGCAACCATCAACGTATTTTCCTGGGCACTGATTCAGCCAGATGAAGTCACTTACCATTTTGAAGAACTTGACCAATATATCAATAATCTTTATGAAAGCGGTATCTATACCTGCCTCGCAACAAGTACAGCTGCACATCCGGCATGGATGGCGAAAAAATATCCGGATGTGCTCCGCGTGGATACCAATGGACGCAAGCGTAAATTCGGAGGACGTCACAACTCCTGCCCGAACAGTCCAACCTATCGCAAATATTCGGAGAAAATTGCAGACAAACTCGCAGAGCGGTACAAAGATCATCCCGCAGTTCTTGTCTGGCATGTCTCCAATGAATACAGTGACGATTGTTACTGCGACAACTGCGAGAAAGCTTTCCGCGTGTGGCTGAAAGAACGTTACCAGACGTTGGATCAGGTCAACAAGGCTTGGAACACCAATTTCTGGGGCCACACGTTCTACGAGTGGGACGAGATCGTACTGCCAAGTAACCTTAGCGAGCATTCGGGCAACAACAGTTCCACATTTCAGGGGATTTCGCTCGATTACTCTCGTTTTAACTCTGACAGCATCCTCGCCTGCTATCGTCTGGAGTATGATGCCATCAAAAAACATATTCCGGATTCAGTTGTTACGACTAACTTGATGGGCTTCTACAAACCGCTGGACTACTTCAAATGGGCTAAGCATATGGATATCATTTCTTGGGACAGTTATCCCGGCCTGGCAACTCCGGTAAGTTACACTGCTATGGCCCATGATTTGATGCGTGGACTGAAGGACGGTCAACCGTTCATGCTGATGGAACAGACACCAAGCCAGCAGAACTGGCAGCCTTATAACTCATTGAAACGACCTGGTGTCATGCGCCTGTGGAGTTACCAGTCCGTCGCTCACGGCGCGGATACGATCATGTTCTTCCAGCTTCGCCGTTCCATCGGCGCCTGCGAGAAGTACCACGGCGCTGTAATTGAACATGTAGGCCATGAGAATACGCGCGTGTTCCGTGAAGTCGCAGAGCTGGGCAAGGAATTGCAGCTGCTCGGTAACAAGACGCTGGATGCCACCGTTGATGCCAAAGTGGCAATTGTGTTCGACTGGGAAAACTGGTGGGCAATTGAGAAATCAAGTGGGCCTACCGTTGCACTGAACTATGTAGACCAAATTCACAAATACTACGCTGCCTTCTTCCGCCGCAACATTCAGGTCGACATCATTAGCGTGGATATGGATATCAACAAATACGACATCGTGCTCGCTCCGGTACTCTATATGGTCAAACCAGGCTTTGCGACCAAACTGGAAAAATTCGTTGAAGCAGGCGGTACATTCCTGACAACCTTCTTCAGTGGTATCGTCAATGAGAGTGACATCGTAACTACCGGGGGTTATCCAGGTGAGCTTCGCAAACTGCTCGGTATCTGGGTCGAAGAAATTGATGCCCTGCTGCCTGAGCAAAAAAACAGTATTATCCTGAAAGAGGCTTTTGGCGATCTTCAAGGAGAATATGGTTGCGGCATGTTGTGTGACTTGCTGCACAGTGAAGGTGCGGAAATTATCGCCGAATATGGTGACGACTTCTATAAAGGCATGCCTGTGGTAACTCGTAACACATTTGGTCAAGGTGAAGCCTGGTATGTAGCTTCCGATCCGGAAGATCGATTCCTGGACGGATTGCTGGGACAACTGGCTGCCAACAAAAATATTGATTCCCTTCTGGATACTCCGGAAGGTGTTGAAGTGACTGCTCGTACCAAGGATGGACAGCAGTACCTGTTTGTCATGAATCACAATGCTACTGCTCAATCCTATGATCTGGGCAAGGGTGAGGCTCATGATTTGCTCACAGATCGCCCCCTTTCAGGCATGATTGAGATTGAAGGCCGCGGTGTACAACTGCTTGAAATGAAATAATATTTGAAAATTGATGATATAACAGATGATACAACATGTTACATGTATATCGCATTGATCCATAGTTGAGGATTAAAAGCGTGTCAATTGTTAAAATTTAAAGTATTATATGGATGAACTTGTTTCAATCTGCTACTTCCCGTATCCGTTTAGACCGGATACGGGTTTTTGTCATTATTTGTGAGGCTCTCGGTTAGAAGGAAATACCGAGAAGCAAAGCGAATTGGACTAGACACACAATTTAACGACGCCCTGCCGGAAAAAGGAAGCAGCCCCTCTGTATGCAGGCGCTGCGCTATATTGAATAGATAATATAATGCTGCGAAATATTGGTGACAATCATGATGTCACTTATACACTGCTACAATGGGAGGAACACTCCAGCATCCTTTCCGGCGGCGCAACCTTCGAAACGGAGTGGCTGACATGAATAGAACAAATCGGCTTGCCGCCATCGTTATGGCATTGCAGCACGGTCACGAAACGGCACATTCACTTGCAGAAAAGTTTGAAGTTTCCCGCCGTACCATCCTGCGGGATATCCAATCACTCTCGGAGATGAATGTCCCGATCATTGCTATCTCCGGTCCCGGAGGCGGCTTCAGACTTATGGAGGGGTATGTACTGCCCCCACTGCAATTGGACCCGGTTGAAGCAGCTACTCTCATCTTTGCTCTTGAAGGCCTAAGCCATTATGCAGATACCCCTTTTCAAGAGAAACGCTGGACTTTGATGGACAAAATCAAAAGTATTATTCCAGATGATGTCAAGGCAAGGATGGACCCCATGCTCAAACAACTAAAGCATGATGTTCCGGAGCGGAACTACATCCTTCATCATCTGGAACCGCTTCTGAATTGTATCCCGGAACAAGGGTGGCTGCGTATGTTATACCGCTCTGCTTCCCGCCAACGCTGGCTTACGATCTGCCCCATTCGAATCTATGCTTCTGCCGGTTTCTGGTATTGTGAAGCGTATTCGGAGGAGCATGGTGAACAGCGCCTGTTCAGGGCAGACCGAATTTTGGACGTTACGCCGGTTGAGCTGATCGAATCACAAAAGCTGGCTGAACAGGCTGAACGGCAGCGCAGCAAACCGAAATCTACCGAGCGTTCTCCAACGCGTGTTACGGCACGTTTGAGTTACAGCGGAATGATCGAGGCAGAACAGGACAAGCATATTGGCGAACGGATGACCGAGATTGCTCCGGATGTCTGGGAACTGTCCTTTCTGTGCCCTCCTGGTGAGTGGGCTTGGGCCGTACGATTCTTTTATCGACTTGGACGTGAGGCAGAAGTACTTGAACCCGAGAACCTTCGCTGCGAGATTCGCCAACATGCCGAGGAAGTAAGCCAGATGTATCTCGCTTCCAACAATAATCGTTGTAACACACGCTAAAAAGGAGCTTGCCAAATTCATGATGAATGAGAATGAATCCATCGTAACTTACGAAGAAGCTGTTCAGCGAATAGAAGCTGTGGGACTGCTCCCACTCGCACCTTTATTCCCTGAATACCCGTCACTGTCCTCCATTACCCCTAAAGAAAACTGGCACAAGGATAACGCGCTTGATCCCTGGTTGTGGCGTTCACGTCTGGCCGAGGAAGGGATCGCTGCCTATGGCAAATTTGTCAAAAAGAAAGCCATCTTGGTCTCACGCGAATATTTCCCATGGGTGCACCGTCTGCTAGCGGACTCCAGAACCATGGAAGAACAATATGACGTGGGATTGCTTTCTCGAGAAGCATTCAAACTGTATGAAATAATCGAGAACCAAGAAGGGATTGATGGACGGACGCTGCGTTCACAGGCAGGTTTTGGAGCCAAAGAGGATAAAAAGGCATTTGACCAGGGGCTGCTGGACCTCCAGAGCGCTGGCGCCATTGTCATCTGTGGCACCAAAGAAAAAGAAGGCCTTGCTGAAGGCAAGGTCGCCTGGAACAGCTCTGCTTATGAGACCTCAGGCTGTTGGATGAAGCGTCAAGGTATTGAGCCGTTTGAGGGCAGCGTTGCGGACGCGAACGAACTCCTGGTACAACAATTGGAGAAACACGCTTCTGCTGCTGCACTGACCAAAATCAAAAAGGCCTTTGCGATACATTGATTAAAATATGTGTATACGACAAATCCCGGAAGCCAGAGAGGGCTACCGGGATTTGATTTGCTACGTTTATAATGGATGAGCCAAAGAGCATGGCAACGAACCGACACATGATTACAGGATGACTCCATCCTTGAATATCGCAATTTCCCGAAATCCATGCTGCTCGCTGAGCGTATGCGCCCGTCCTGAAGCAATTTCGATCAGTTGGCTGAACAGCTGTACTTTCATGTCGTCCATCGTCTTGCCTTCCAGCAGCTGACCTGCGTTAAAATCGATCCAGTGCTTTTTCCGATTTGCCAGATCCGATTGGGTTGCAATCTTGACCGTAGGCACCGGGCCTCCAAACGGTGTCCCACGACCTGTTGTGAAGAGAACAATGTGTGCCCCCGCAGCAGACAGTGCCGTAACAGACACGAGATCATTCCCCGGGGCTTCCACAATGTTCAGGCCGGTTTGATTGACACGTTTGCCATAACGAAGTACATCAACTACTTCAGAACGCCCTCCCTTTTGCGTGCATCCCAAAGACTTTTCTTCCAGCGTAGTAATGCCGCCTGCTTTATTCCCTGGTGAAGGATTTTCATATATATTCTGACCGTGGTTCACAAAGTATTGTTTGAAGCCATTGACCAAGTCTACCAAATCATCAAATACCTGCTCATTGGCCGCCCGATTCATCAGAATGGTCTCTGCACCGAACATCTCGGGAACTTCGGTCAATATGGCCGTGCCTCCAGCAGCGACCAGCATATCCGCAACGGAGCCAACTAGCGGATTTGCCGTAATCCCTGACAGACCGTCCGAACCGCCGCACTTCAATCCAATTTTGAGCTTGCTCAGGGGCAGCGGCTGACGCTCTTCATGTTCGACGAGTATCACTAGCTCTTCCATCAGACGCAGTCCTTCTTCAAGCTCGTCATCCGTTTCCTGCGCTTTAAGAAAACGTACTTTTTCCTGATATTCCGGTGCGATACATTCGCGGAACTGGTCTACCTGATTGTTTTCACAGCCCAGCCCAATGACCAGCACGCCGCCGGCATTCGGGTGTTCCACCAGGGAAGCCAGTACCTGCTGTGTATATTTCAGGTCATCCCCCAATTGCGAGCATCCAAACGGGTGCGGAAAATGGTAAACACCATCCACCCTGCTGCCGAACTGGGACTGCCCCATACGAGCCAACGCCTCACATACTTTATTAATACATCCGACCGTATTGACAATCCAGATTTCATTACGGATACCTGCTTCACCGTTAGGTCGCAAATATCCATCGAAGGAGCGCAGATGTTCCGGAGGCATGTCTGTCTGAACAGGCGGTGCTGGCTGATACTGATATTCCAGCAATCCGTGAAGTCCTGTTTTCAGATTGTGGCTATGAATCCAGCTACCTTGTTCGATCTGTTCCTTGGCGATCCCAATGGAAAAACCATATTTCATCACATCCTCGCCTGGTGCGAGGGTATGCACAGCAATTTTATGGCCTTTGGGCACATCATCCCTTAGTGTAAAAGTAGAACTGTCTGGCAGCGTGATGCTTTCCCCTTTTACGTAATCCCGAAGGGCTATAATGACATCATCCTGCGGCTGAATCGCAATCCAGTCATTGACTGTATGTGTTGTGTTCATCAACTCTCACCTTCCAGCAAACCTATTTCGTGAACGAGTGCTTCGCGAAGTCCCTCTCGATCATCCAGGTTCTCTCCCCAGATCGATACATCAGACAACACAGCAGCTACACGGTGTTCTAATTGCTGCTTATCCCTCTTCTGTGGCTCATAACTGTCCCAATGCTTGGCGAGTGCAGCCAATACATCCACATCATCCCGAAGCAGGACGGACTCACCGTTCAAACGCTGTCCCATATAACCATCTGGCGTGTTCACCGGACGATAAAGATACAATAATCCGGCAAATCCCTTCACGAGCCGAACAGGCCAGGATCCCTGATTTTGTTCACAGGCCAAAAGTGTCGGCAGTACACGAACCTTGAATTTCCCTACTGTGTTCAATGCAATATCCTGCAGCTTGTGATTAATATACGGATTGAGAAAACGCTCAAACACTTCTGCTGCATACTCATCCAGATTATGATCCGGCATATCCAGTGCAGGCACGATCTCCTGATGTACCGCTTCTCTGACCCATGAGCCAAACTGCGGGTCTTCCATTGTCTCTCTCACATGCACCTTGCCTTGCAAAATGCCGAGCGATGACATGAGTGTATGGGCACCATTCAGAATACGAACCTTTCGCAGCTGAAAAGGCTTCAGATCCTTCACCCAGTGTACGTTGAGTCCCGCCTGTTTCAAGGGTAGTTTTTTGTCCAGTGCTTCATCTGCCTGAATGGCCCAGAAATGATATGGCTCTGCCGTATTGATCAGTTGATCCTCGTACCCCCAGCGATTGGTCAGGGAATCGGCTTCTTCCTTGGTCGGTGCACCCGTGACAATCCGGTCAACCAGATTGTTCAAGAACAAGTTATGGTTCTCAATCCATGAACGGAACCCTTCAGTATAACCAAAATCTTCACTATGCCGCAGTACACAACTACGCAGTACATCCCCATTGCCTTCAAGCAACTCACACGGCAGGTGAATCAATCCTCTGGATGGGTCCCCATCAAACCGCAGATAACGCTGATGCAGAAAGACCGTCAATTTACCCGGAAACGATTGTACCGGTTCACCCTGCGAGTACTCTGAATACGTATATTTCAATCCCGACTCGGTTGTATTGGAGATGACAAACTCCAGGGAAGGCAATTCTGCAAGTCTCAGAAAATCCTGCCATTCTTCGTAAGGGTTAATACACTGTGAAAAAATCGAGATTATTTCCGTGCGTTCCACCGCTTTGCCCTGTGAAAGACCTCGGGTAATCATCGTATACAATCCGTCCTGATCACGAATTTGTTCCAGCTTTGCCTTTCCCCCAGGCCGAGGCTGGGTCACAGCAACACTGCCATGGAATTTGCCTTGTCTGGCACTCTCATGAAGCATCCAGTCTGCAAATCCACGCAAAAAGTTGCCTTCCCCAATCTGTAGTACCTTTACGGGACGTTCCATCACTTCTTTGCACTTGCGCTGGCTATCATTTCCGAGCAGATTCAGGTTTAGTCTTGGTCTTTTCGTGCTCGCCGACATGAACACTCACCTCATCGTTTTATTTGTCATCATCAGATGTGCCGCTGCACGCCATACAGCCGCTTACACTTCCATTGAAAACGCTTTAAATTCATTGTATCATCAATAAAAGGAAATTTAATTGCTTATATTGCGTTAAATGTACTCTTTCATGACCAGGTGTACTATCTTTTCTGGGACCAATGTTTTGAAAGGAGATCGGATGGAACGTTTGCCCGTTCGTAAGACCATTCAGGCGGAATCGGGGATACCCTTTCGTCTGGTGTATACAGATACCAAGTCCCCCCAGAACGAGCTGCCGGATCATCTTCATGACTGGCATGAAATTATTTATGTATATCGGGGTCAGGGCACCATTTTCATTGATGCCAGTCTTGAAGATATGCAGGAGGGTGATTTATTCATCATTCCAGGCAGCACGGTACATCGCGCATTGCCGGATGCCGGGAATCCGGTGACTTCGTCGGCATTGTTCTTCAGTCCAGGGTTACTGGCCTCCACAGCGGGAGGCAGCGCGTCAGCCATGCTCTCTCTGTTTGAACGCTGTCGCAAACGTAGGGTGTACAAGAGGCATCTGGACACCAAGGAACAAGCCCAGGTTGCTGTACTCATTGACGACATTCATGCAGAATTCCAGTTGGAACATCACCTGAGTGCCCACGCAGCTCTGCTTCGGTTACAGCTCTTACTTATTTATCTGGAGCGCTTGGAGGCAGTCGGTCCAGCGAGTCCTGCGAGAAGTGTTCCTGGACCAGGCTGGCTCTCCTCTACGTTGATTCATATGGATGAGGAGCTGCGCAGTGGCCTTTCCTTGCCGGAACTGGCACGACAGGCAGCCGTATCCCCGGCTCACTTCAGCCGTGCGTTCAAAAGGTATACCGGCATGACGCTAACGGACTATGCCTTGGCCCGCCGGGTCATTATGGCGAAAGAGCACCTGCTACGAAGTGATGAGACGATGGCCGTTGTTGCCGATGCCTGCGGCTTTGAGAGCCTGCCCCATTTTTATCGACAATTCAAGAAACTGACGGGTACCACACCGGCTGCCTACCGTAAAACCATGAAGAGTCAGGATCAAACGTGATTATCATGACATCCTGAAATGTAGAGAATTGCCTGAGTGTAACATATTTTTCCATACCCTTCATGTGGTATGATATAATACTGAATTACAAAGTCGGAAACGATGTGTTTCTGCCTCCAGAGGAGCCTTACACCCCATGTTAAACGAATTGAATCGCAGAAATATCGGCATCTTCGCACACGTCGATGCAGGGAAAACAACAACGACGGAACATATGTTATTTCAAAGCGGTGTCGTACGTAGTCCAGGTCGCGTAGATGACGGAACAACAGCAACGGATTCTCTGGATATTGAAAAGGAACGAGGCATTTCCGTTCAAGCGGCGATGACCTCTTTGATCTGGAAAGATACGATTATTGATCTGATTGATACGCCGGGACATATTGATTTCAGCTCTGAAGTAGAGCGATCCCTGCGTGTTATGGATGGAGCCATTCTGATTGTGTCCGCTGTAGAAGGGGTTCAATCCCAGAGCGAGACCATCTGGCATGCTCTCCGCTCGCTTGGAATTCCTACCCTGATCTATATTAACAAAATGGATCGGATTGGCGCCTCTGCTGAGACGGTTATCGATCAGATCCGCTCCAGTCTCTCTCCCTTCGTATGCGGAATTCAATCCTATCGGATGAATGAAGATGTGTTCGACGGCATTGACACCCTCTGGAACACAAGCCAAACGGAGGTAATGGGCTCCCCTTCATCTATACCCGGTCTTTTTGAATTACTTGCCGAACTGGACGAAGATCTGATGGAATCCTACATCAATGGTGAAACGCTTCCTTCTCACCTGTTAAATGAAGCGTTTCGCAAACATGTGCATAAGGGCGACGTGTTCCCCATTTGTTATGGTGCTTCGGGCAAAGGGATCGGCGTAACTGAACTGCTGGATGCCATTATCGAATTTCTTCCTGCACCTGCACAGCCTCAAGAACCTTCGGTATCCGGGGTTGTATTCAAAATTGAACGGGACAAAACGATGGGCCGTACTGCCTATGTTCGCATGTATGGTGGCAGCGTGCATAATCGGGATACGATCTATAACTCTACTCGGGAACTGGAAGAGAAAGTGACACAGATTCGTCGGATGGATGGTCGGAAATGGATGGATACGGGCGCTGTTCATGCCGGGCAAATCGCTGCCCTGTACGGACTAAGCGAAACACATGTTGGTGACATTATTGGCAACCCCGAAGGTGTGCCCCCTATACCTCAGATGGCTGTTCCCTTATTGACCGTGCAGGTCCATGGTAAAGACACGGCACGTTATCCTGACCTTGTAGCGGCATTGCAGGAGTTGACGGATGAAGATCCCTTGCTTGATCTGCAATGGTTGCCTGAAGAACGGGAACTGCATCTTAAAGTCATGGGAACCATTCAGCTTGAGATTCTGTCCAGCTTGCTAATGAGTCGTTTCGGACTGGATGTCATATTCGATCCGCCGTCCGTCATCTATAAGGAAACTCCCCGTTCTTCTGGGGAGGGATTCATCGCGTATACGATGCCCAAGCCCTGTTGGGCCATTCTTCGATTCAGCATTGAGCCTTTGCCGCGTGGCAGCGGTCTGATCTATTCATCAACAGTCCGGACGGATCATCTCCTGCTTCGCTATCAAAATGAAGTGGAGCGCCGCATTCCCGAAGCACTATCTCAGGGGTTGTCGGGATGGGAAGTTACCGACCTGCGCATCACGCTAATTGAAGGAGAGCACCATGTCTGGCATACCCATCCACTTGATTTTGTGGTAGCCACCCCGATGGGGATTATGGACGGATTGGCAAGCACAGGTACAACCCTGCTGGAACCGATTCTGAATTTCCGGTTAACGGTCCCGGAGGAGTACGGTGGCAAAGCGCTCAGTGATCTGGTACATATGCGGGCAACCTTTGAAGCACCGATTATCGGAGGCGGACGATGCATCGTTGAAGGACGCATGCCTCTGGCGACCTCCATGGATTATCCGGTGAAGCTGCGTTCAGAGACGAGCGGCCGTGGGGTGCTGACCACTTCTTTTGCCGGGTATCAGGATTGTCCTTCGGATGTGACCCATACGCGCAAACGCAGAGGAGTTAACCCGCTGGACCAATCCAAATATATTTTAAGTGTTCGGAATGCGATTACATCATAATTGGAGTTGACTTTGTCGTGCTGATTAAATTTCTAATCTTTGGCCTGCTATGGCGGATTGTAGGCAATCCATTCCTGGCGGTTCTTATTTTCCTCATCATTCTGTATTTCCTGGATCGTCGCTATGTTGGGGTGATGCCAAGCTTCATGAAGCCACTTAAGCGTATGCGTAACATCTCACGGCTCCGGCAACAGCTTGCCATGAGTCCGAATGAAGTCTCTTCCAAGCTGGATCTGGCCCGTCTGTTGATTGAACGCAAACGTTATAGCGAAGCTCATGCCTTGCTGCTGGAACTGGAGCGTCCTTACGAGCAATCAGCCGAATACTGGGAGGCGCTGGGCACAACTGAACTTCATCTGGGCCAAACAGAAAAAGGTGAGCGTCATATTTTGCAGGCACTGGATATTAATCCAAGAGTAAAATATGGACGTCCTTATCTGACACTTGCAGGTGCGTTTAAGGATACTCACCGGGACAAAGCGCTGGCATACGTTCAGCAGTTCCAGGAGATTCATTCCTCATCCAGTGAAGCGTATTATTTGCTCGGCTCTGTGTACCGCTCCCTTGGGCGTAACACAGATGCAAAACAAGCCTACGAGCAATCACTGAACGTATATCGTTCCCTGCCAAAATATAAGAAGCGTCAGGAGCGTCGCTGGGCTGTACGCAGCTGGTTCCGCAAGCGCGGACTGTAAAGCTGCTGAATTCCCTAGATTTAGCAGTTAGATATTACGTGATATGAGTGTCTACAACCACACATGATAAACGATTTCACCAAATAAAAGTGCACTGGTTCCTGCCTTGAGGCAGGGCCAGTGCACTTTTTTGCACATTGAAAATTCATTCCAATTGTTATCCATTCCAATTTAATAGGAAGATTCGGATGGATTCGAATAATACCACCACAACGTTTAACTTGTCGAGTTAGATTAGCAGCTCACGCAGCCGTTCCTCATTGACTTTCATCCAGTGTACCCGTTCTCTCAGCTTCCTGATTTGCTGCACAGCCACTTCAGGCTCATCTGTACCTTCGAACAACCGACTGATAAAATGCATTACCACATCCAGACTTCGAAGCAAGATCAACTCTGGAATCACGCTCAGTTCCTTTGGTTCCAAGCTGACCTGTTGTCTGAATCCCTGGATCAATCCCTCCAAAGCAGCCCACACCCATGCCTCCTCCTTGTCCATCGTCAGAAGGTCAGACATGGGAACAGCAAGCTCCATCACCCGCAGATCCCATGTAGCAAATTCAAAATCCAATATGGCACATATGCCTTCCTGAGAGTCTGCCAATACATTGGATGCATTCAAATCCCCATGTACCAGTTGATGCGGCAAAACCTCCATACCTCGCAGCGTATCGAACAAGTCTGGTAACACAACTTTTAGATTCTGCAGGTCATCCGCACATGCCATCAGCGTATCCGGGGGTGAGGTACACAATTGTAACAGTTTCTCAGGCGAACAGAGCGGGTAAGCCTCCTGAATTTGATAATAGGGAGGGTAAACGGGAGCCAGAGATATGGGAAGGCTCGCCATAACAGAAGACAACTTGCCTGCTGCCTTGCCCAGCCCACTCAGCTGCTCGGGTGTATTCCACACGGGATTATGGCCCACACGATAATGGAACAACGTCACAATTTTGCTCCTGCCCGAGGAACGATCCTGCACAACAAGAAATGTAGCATCCTTATTATCAGGAAGGTTAACGGGCGCAGGCACATGAAGCTCAAAATCTGAACGTGACAATGCAGCCAGCACCTCGTGTTCAAAAGCAATTTTCATTAGATCATTATGCGTCTCATACTGCCTCAGCACGTAACATCCTTGGTCTATCTCTACCATGAAGGTAGAGTTGTTCATGCCTCCCCTTCCGCGCTGAGCATTCCAATTGGACGTGAAACCATATGAGGATAAGACAGTGGATATGAGCTGCTGTTCTGGATCGTTTAGGGAACCTGAATCGATGATGTGCACCAAAAATAACTCCTTTGTCTCACGTAATACAACCCCTATATGTCCTCATCTTAACGGAAGTACTTCTTTCGGTCTAGTCGGCTCCGAGGTAATATTCGTTATTCTACGCTTCTTCCCTGCTGATCAGGCAAAAGGATAGTATCCTGTACGATTTAGCTGTTCTGCAATTACGCGATAGCCTTTTGCATTTGGATGAACCCTGTCCCAAAATAACAGTTCACGTTCACGTCCTTCAAACCGGTCATAGACCTGAGCACAGGCATAGTTCCCTGATCCCACACCATTCAGAAAGGAGTTATATTGCCGCACCCAATATGATGCTTCGGCTGCTTGCGGATACGGGTTGTACAACCCAATCGTACGAACCATATATACACTGTTCCCTTTCAACTGCCGGATGTGCCTCATTATCTGGGACACGTTACTACGCGTTTCGCCAAGCACCTGTGTCATTTTACTTGCGTTCGGGATCCCGCCACTCGCTTTGAACGTACGAATCAGATCGTTTCCACCAATCGATAACGTAATAATATCTGCTTCACGCAGTGATTGCCGTACTCTTGGATTGTTGGATATCATCTGCAGCATTTCCCCTGACGTAAGTCCATTCACACCCAAGTTATCCATCGATACAAACGTACGTACATTCGTTTCTGCCATTCTCCGATATAAAGGAACAAAGCCGGTGCCCAGCAGCGCTCCTGTACCTACCGTTAATGAATCTCCTATAGCCACATATCGATATACCATCCCGCCGCCCCTCTCTGCCATGTTATAAACCACTCCATATACAATTCCTATATATCGTATGAGAGGAACGCAGACAAGGCGCGGGATGGTGTCCGTAGGCATACACATTTATTTGTCGTTTCACGGTTTTCTTGCATAAAACAATACAGAAAGCCCCGCCGGCAATGCCAGCGGAGCTGTTCATTAATCATTTGATTACATGCCTATATTACGATCCGATTCAACGGAATCTGCTTGCTCCTTGTTCGGGAATGGCCACCAGTTGGCACGGCCAAACATTTTCACCATTACAGGAACGAAGAATGGCAGGAATAGAAGAGAATACAAGATTAGACCGCTGAGTACAACCGTCGCAATCTGCATCATCGAAAGAACTCCCGATGGATACATCGCGGCAAAGGTACCGCTCAGAATGACGGCTGCAGACAGGATGACCGTACCCATGTTTTTCATGGCATACAGCATGGCATCCTGTACTTTCATGCCTTTGTTCTCATTGAAACGATCCATCAGGAAGATGCTGTAATCCACCCCGAGTGCAATCAGCATGACAAAGCCGAAGAACGGCGTAACCCAACTGATACCCGAGAATCCAAGTATATTCACAAATATCGCTTCAGTCAGGGCCATGGATGTGAAATAAGCCAGCAACAACGAAACAATCAGATACAGCGGCATAATAACCGAACGGAGCAGCAGGACCAGAATGATAAACGTTCCTGCAAGCATCAGCATAACCGTGCGTGTGTAGTCGTTGTTGGAGACTTCCTGCAGATCTGCAAACGTACTGGTTACCCCGCCAATGGCAATATCCGCTTTTTCAAGTGCACTTCCCTGTACGGCACGATGTACAGCAGCTTCGATATCCGGAACACGATCAATGGCTTCTGTTCCATATGGATTCTCGGCAAAAATAACGTCAATCGTCATCGTTTTCCGATCTTTGGACAGATACGTATCAAATACCTGCGTGAAATCCTTACTGTTCAGAGCTTCTTCAGGAACATACCAGCCTGCCAGGTCGGAATCAGGAGAATTTTGCAATTGTGTCAGGTAGTCCTGCGCTGAATCGAGTCCACCTGAAACCTGTTCGATTCCATCGACACTCTGATTAAGACCATCCGTCAATTGAGTCAGTTGACCACTCAGATCCGAGAAGCCTTGTTGAATTTTCTCCTGACCGCCCTGAAGCTGGCCAAGTCCGTTCTGGATGGAAGGAATTTCACTAATGACTTTACCTTGACCGTCAGCGGCCTGTTTGAGACCGGATTGCAACTGACTGATTCCCGTCACAATCTGACCCAAACCATCGGCAAGTGCCTTCTGTCCGGATGCTGCGGAGGCAAAGCCTTTGTTAGCCTGATTGATTCCAGCCGCGGCTTCGCCCAGCTTGGATTGAATTTGACCCAAACCTTGAGCGAGCTGTGCCGTTCCGGTACCCGTCTCACCAAGGGTGCCTTTGACACGCTGATAATCGGCGTCTTGCAACAAATCAGGATAGCGCTCCTCAAGCGCAATAAACGATTCGTTCAGGCTGGTCAACGCTGTAGATACACCTGTGAGCTGTTGTTGCAGTTCACCTACACCATCACCCAGCGCAGCGACACCTGCTCCTGCCTGACGATAGGCTTGAAGCAGTTGATTGTTCGCCTGTGCAAGTTGATCTGCACTCGTTTTGGCTTTCTGAAGTCCTGCTTTCAGTTCACCGGCACCTGAAGAGCCGTCACGGATTCCTTTTTCAATCTGCTGAAGTCCTTCAGATAACTGTGTAATCCCCGATTGCAGCTGGGAAGTACCCTTCGACAGTTCTCCTGCTCCGTCAGCAGCTTCTTTGAGTTGTGGTTCATTTTTGCTTAACTGACTGCTGGCTTCGCTCAGACCATCACGGATTTTATCCAGACCCGTTTTACCTTCGCCCAATCCATCAGATAATGTCCCCACTTGCTGTGTTACTTCAAAATCCTTGATCTCATCACCGGTTGGACGTGTCATGCTGCGGACACCAGAGATGCCTGGCACCTTCTCCACTTCCCGGCTGATCTTCTCGGCGAGCGCCATATACTTGGCGTTGTCCATTGCTTCATCATTCTGGATTACGACCTGACCCGGCAAGGATTCACCTGGACCGAAGCTGTCCGAAATGATATTGAATGCTTTGACCGAATCATATTTGTCACCAATTTCATCGAGACTGTTAAACGACAGTTTGCCGTCGTAAGTCGCCAGTAATGGCACACATACCGCTGCAACGATGAGCAGTGCTGCCCAAGGACGTTTCAGGGAGAAACGACCGGCTGCACCATAAATCCGGCTCTCGGCATGCTCCAGTGAACCCTTGGAAGGCCAGAACAACCTTTTGCCCAGCACTGCCATAAAAAATGGAACAATCGTGACTAATGCCAGCATCATCACGGCAATACCGACAGCAACAGCTACCGCGGAACGATACAGCATAAACTGTGCAAAACCAATGGCAATGAATCCAACCAGCACGGCGAGTGCGGAGAAGAATACTGTTTTGCCTGCTGTGCGATAGGTAGCAATGATGGCATCCCACGTATTTTCATGATGAGCCAATTCTTCCTTGAACCGGCTAATCAATAGGATGCAATAGTCCGTACCAATCCCGAACATGACCGCCACCATAAAGATCTGCGTAAACGTCGAAATAGGGAAGTCTAGTCCGTCCACAAGGAACGCGACAATCTGCTGTGAAACAATGTAGCTAATCCCCACCGTAAGCAGTGGAACAAATGGAGCTACAAAAGAGCGGAATACAACGAACAGAATGAGCAAAATAAATACAACGGTAATGTACTCCGATTTTTTGAGCCCCTCTTGGGAACTCTCCACCGTATCCTCATCAATTAAGCCTTTACCGGTTATGTAATGCTCCACATTAACCGATGACAGCGCTCCATTGAGGTCTTCGCGCATTTCCTTGACTGTACGGTCTCCCTGATCAATGGAAAGCGATGTTAAGATCGTCTTGCCATCGGCAGAGATCATTTTGTCTGACAACTCAGGCTGAGAGAATGGTTCCAGTATGGACAGAATGCCCAGTTTCTCTTTTTCGGCCTCCAGTTTCTTAACGGCCTGTTCTGCCTCTTCTTTACCATCGGCACCCAAACCATCCGGATTATAAAATACAAGAGCCAGCTGGCTACCCTGCTGCTCTCCCTTTTGTGCTGCGGCTTCGTCCAGAATCGCCGCTGCCTGGGTGGAGGAGTGTCCTTCAGGAACCGAGAATTGTCCCTTTTCCCGAATCAATTCACTCATGTTAGGAGCGGTGAACATCAATACGGCGGCTACAACGACCCATAGCCCCATCAACCACCATCGCGCTTTCAAAATCGTTCTCATTCGTTCTCCTGTCCTCCTTCATGCGTTAACAAAGCTGCAAGCTTCTCAAATGATTCAATGAAATTTTGGACCTCTTCCGGTTTAAAATGAACCAGATATGGCTCCAGAAGCTGCTGTATTTCCTGTTCCGTTTCCCTGTATACTTCCCGTCCGTTATCCGTCAGAGTTAAATACACGACTCTGCGGTCGCGCTCATCCCCGGCCCGATGGACCAGATCCCGATCCACCAGCTTGTTGACCAGTGCGGTGATACTGCTCTTGCCCACACACAGAAGCTCTGCCAGATCGGAGGGCGTACAAAGCGGTTTCTCCTTAATCATACGAAGTGCACAGAACTGATCTGTGGTAATGGTTTGGCCCAGGCGTTCACGTATCTGGGTATCAAACCGTTTGGTTACTAGGAAAGAAGCATCCAAATAGCGGTTAACCAAACTTTTGGCATCCGGTGTGTTCATCCTTGATTTCTCCTCCCCTAAAATATAGTTCACTCATAGAACTATTCTTCAATGAAACTATTCTATAATGAAACTATATTGCAAAGCAATACGTTTTTCCTATTTTTTTAAGTAAACGACAAAAAAACAGGACGTCCGACTCAGCTGCTTCGCCAAATCCAACATCCTGTTATGATATGCTCTCTTTATGTTACAAAGTAGTAGGCAGATACTAGTCTTCGTCTTGCCCCTCGTCCTTCTCCAGTACACAACGGAATCGCTCCACACCCGGATATAATTCACCCAGGCTATATACCACGAATCCCGTATTGCGATAAAACTCTACAGCTTCCACGTCGGTCTCCGCGATCAACCTGTCGGGATTATATTTGGCCAGCACCTGTGAAATCATGCCACGACCATAATTTTTAAAACGGTTTTCTGGCAGAACTGCGATATGATGAATGGTGACCTCACTCGTTCCTGTATTCTCATATCCAATCAGGCCAATCAGTTGGCCTTCGTCTTCATAACCGTCCAAATGCAGCTCGTCCTTGTCAACATATTGTTGTAACGCGCGATTCAGATGATCCGGGTCAGGAAAGACCGAGTAGGACAACAGCTCTTGCACTTCCGGCTCCTGTATGCGTGATTTCAAATGAATTAACACCCTGATTCCTCCTATAACTTGCTTGATTCCGTTATCGTATTGTAGTCGTTAGCCTTTAAAAGTTCAAGTCGTATGACGTTTCAACTCCCATTGGAGTTCAGACGTGATACCTTCAGGCACCTGGATTCCTGCCAAATGATATGCATTCAGCAGCGCACCTCCGACTGCCGGCACATTACTGGTAATGTAATGAATCTGTTGTCCTCCCGGTTTATAGGCTACGCTACCAAGTCATACGAACTGCCGGGACCTCACTACTCGATCCCGACAGAGCTGTTATTGCTTCTGTGCTGCGAAACGAAGCAGTTCACAACGGAACTGTGTCGGTTCATGATACTTTTCCTCTTCGATCGTCTGTGTTACATGTTCCTGATGCAGAATATTCCAATCAGCATAAGCTTTCTCCAGTAGTGCGATAGCGTCAGCTGTGGGCAGATTCAATTCAATCAACGGCTTAATCTCCCGCCCTGTGTTGACTTCCTTTTCCTCTACACTCGTACTCATGGTGATACAATGAATGCCGCCTATACGGGCTCCCGCTTGCAAACGTTCAATAACTTCCACTAAGGCTTCTTTATTTGAAACATGTTCCAGACAAGAGCAAGCAGCAATATAATCAAAATGATCCGGCTCGATAGCGTAATGCTCAACATCCGCTTTCTCAACTTGCACGATATGATCAACCTGATATTCTTTCGCATATTTGCGAAGTCCGTCTACAGCCTCATCCAGCAAATCCACCCCGATAACTTCACTGTTCGTTTGCCCGAGACGCTGTGCAATCGGTATTGTATGTCTGCCTACACCGCATCCCAAATCGAGAACACGCAGCTCTGTCTTATGGGTAAGTAAACGCTCAAGCATATCCATAACCATAGGCATGGGCCTCGCCATCCAGGTACCGGACGCGAATAATTCATTATTCTGATAGAAGTTAGAATGGTAACCTGCCTCTGCTTTCCGTGCAGCCTTAAATTGTTCATTTCCCATAAAAGCACCTCCATAGCTTAGAAGTTAATCGTCAATGTCCCCGAACCTGCGAACAGAATAATGGTGAGAATGAACATCACTACAAATGCCCCGGTGACGAGCAATTTACCTGTATCCTGCTTATACGTATTGTCATCAAATAACATTACCCCGCCAATGGTCATGGCTACCGGAGGAAGAAACAGTGTCATCAAAACAAGCAACACCATTGAATATCGATCCAGTACAGATTCATCATTTTCAATCATGTATGGTTGTTCAGGCAGAATTGTTCTGGTAGCTACCAGATTGCCACAGGATTTGCATTTGAACTCATCCTCCGCCATTTTTTCATGACAATACGAACAAACTCTAGGTGTATGTGGCATATCGCACCTCCCCTTAAGTACATCTTCTACTTAATACCCAGGATGCTTTATTGGAAACAAGTGTCGTTAACATTCCACTAACTAAAGGAACATATATCCAACGTAGGACGATCTAGCACGCCACTTACTTGTCATTCGCTGGCACTGGAGAAGAATGTGACAGGCTCTTCGTCAAAAAGGATTCAAGTACCTCCTCGTATCGGGCACGATCCACTTGAAACGATGTTCCATGACCCGCACGGGGAATAGTTAGATGTTCCTTTTCTGTCGGGCAAGCTTCATGTAGTCTGTAGACCATTTCCGTCGGTACGAACGTATCCGCCTCACCATGAATGAAAAGAACCGGGGCTTGAACTTTGGCGAGTTGATTTAGTGCGGATGCCTCCCCAAAGAAGTAACCCGCCTTCCATCTGGAGATAAGACTGGTAACAGGAATAAACGGAAATGCGGGCAGCTTGTATAGCTGCTTGAGCTGGAAAGTTAGCTCCTCCTTAACTGAGGTGTAGGCACAATCCGATACGATGGCCTTCACCTGATTAGGGAGAGCTTCACCGCCTGTCATCAATACAGTAGCGCCTCCCATTGAAATTCCGTGCAATATGATCTCTGTCTCTGTGCCGATTTTGTCGAGAACCCAATGGACCCACTGAACATAATCTTTGCGGTCCAGCCAGCCAAATCCGATGATGTTACCTTCACTTTGGCCATGACCCCGATCATCCGGCATCAGCACGTTAAAGCCCCGTTTTTCCGCATAAAAGCGAGCAAAGCCCGCCATTTCCCTGCCTTTTCCCGAATAGCCATGCGCTAGAATAACCGTTCGATGTTGCGATCCGCTGTGGGACGGAAGCCATGTTCCACGCAGCTTTAAATCATCATGTGATTCAATATATATGTCTTCGGTTGGCTGCGTATTAAGCCACGCCATGTCAGACGCACTGCTGATAATTTCGTTATCCGGCTCGGGCATCAGATTCGGATTATCAACCAGAAATGATTTTGGAGCACGCCGAATGGCGGTTTTGAAGAAATAAAGTCCACCTAACCATAGTAGAGCAAGAACGATCAGCACCAGAAGGGCAAGGCCGTAAAATAACATGAACATTTCCCTCTCTTTCAGTCGATCTTCCACGTGAAACATGTATGTATATTACCTATCGTTTCGTGATTTCTCTGGACAGAGATGGTTCTTGGGAAGGTTGCTGCAACTTCTGAATCACGTTGTTTAGAGCTTCAATCGTGAAGGGTTTACCGATGAAGTCATTCATCCCGGCTTCAAAACATTTCTCTTTCTCTTCATCCATAACATTTCCTGTCATCGCAATAATCGGAATGGGTTGCCACTTCTCATCCTCTTCTATGGCCCTGATTTTGCGTGTCGCCTCTAATCCGTCCATTATAGGCATCATGTTATCCATCAGGATCAAACTATATTTTTTGCTGAGAAAAGCCTCACTAGCCTCTTCTCCATTGGAGACGGTATCCACCTGGGTTATGCCCAGCTTTTTAAGTTGCATCAGCACAACCTGTCGATTAATGACGTTATCCTCAGCCAGCAAGATCGATATCGGAAGGAATGTATGCACCTGCTCCTGATTTTCCTTACCGCGAATCATCTGATTAGATAACGGTTCAATCGTACTGCGCAATGATTTCATCTCGCCATGTTCATTAGACATCACATGATCACTCTCCTAATCGCGGATTATGCCATACCGCGTATACGAAGGCCGAAGGCTTCACTCATCCAATTTTTTTCAGCAGCTTCAATAGCCTCGATCGTTCCCGTTCAAATACAACCCATCTATCATTATACATGAACACGAATGAGCATACATTCAGTCCAATCATTAATCTCGACATTTTTCCTATATTTTAATAGTCCTTAAGTGATTTAACGAGCTAAACTCTGTCTCCATATATAAAAAAACTGACCTGCGTTATAAACGCAAGTCAGTTTTCCCCTCTGCAGCGAGTCCAAGCTTTTTTAACAAACGAATCGCATCCGCCTTTTCCGAAGGTTCCAGTCCATCCACCGCATCAATAATCACCTGATGGTGCTGAGGAAAGATTTGTGTAAACAGATGTCTTCCTTCCTCCGTCAATTCAGCGTATATGACACGCCGATCTTCCTTGGATGCTCGACGAATCAGCAGATTTTTGTTCTGAAGCTTGTCCACAACATACGTGATATTGCCGCTGGACATTAACACTTTCTCACCGATCTTTTGCAACGCCTGCGGCCCTTTATGGTATAACAAATCAAGCACGCCAAATTCTGTCGTATTCAGTCCATGACTCTGGATATCCCGGTTGGACCTGGATGTAACGGAATTGTATGCGCGAGCGAGAACTACAAATAATTGTAAAGACAGTTCCCGATTGTCCTCGTTGTTCGGCATTTCTATAATCCTCCATCACTTGTTTACATTTCGACCTGCGTCTGAAGATCGCATCTGCTCCCACTCTTCACGCAGCATTCCCATACGAATTGAATCATAATGCTTGCCATCCACGATGCGGCATTTGCGCATGCGACCTTCCACCTGAAGCCCCGCCTTCGAAGCTGAACGCATCATTCGTTCATTGCCTGACCATGTTGTCAATCCTACCCGGGCCAGTGGCAATTGCTCGAATAAGTGACTGGACCACATCTGTAGTACTCTCGTGCCGATCCCGCGCCCCCATTGGGCTGATCGATATAGCACTATTCCCATTTCCAGCCACATGGATGGACGATGTTCCCAATAATAGCTGATTGTACCGACGATTCGGCCATTCAACTCAATAATTCGAATGGAGTCCGGGTCAGAATTGCTCTGAGTCGTTTCGAGTCGTCTCAGCATACTCCGTTCGAAGTCTTCGTAGCTCTCATATTCAAGAGCATAATATGGCGCATCCCATTGTTTCCATTCCGGTACGTCTTCACTGTAGATCAATTCATAGAGTTCTGTCAGATCCTCTTTCTCCACACATCGAAGAGAAATTTCACCATCCACTAACGGGTTTTCACTCATCTACTATGCAATGACCTCGCTTTCAGTTCATGAACGATGACGCTCATCGATGCTACCATCATCCTTCGCAAGAATGACGGTATCCGCCATTTCAATAAACAGTCCATTATCGACAACACCTGGCAGCATATTTAACTGAACGTTAAGCTCCGCAGCATGATCTATGGCTTCCATGCGGCAATCCGCAATGAGGTTTCCATTATCCGTAAGATAACGTTGATCCCCATCCATGCGCCATTCCGGGTTACACCCGAGTTTCTCAAGTGCCTCGAAGGTCCACTCTGACGCAAAAGGAACAACCTCAACCGGCAACGGGAATTTCCCCAGCTTCTGTACTGCTTTGCTGCCGTCGGCCACAATAATCAGTTTGTCGCTGTTTGCAGCTACAATTTTCTCACGCAAAAGCGCACCGCCGCCACCCTTGATCAGGTTAAATTCGGGGTCAACTTCATCTGCACCGTCAATAGTCAGATCCAGACGTCCAATTTGATCAAATGGAACGATCGGAATTCCCCATTCCTTGGCAAGCTTGTCCGATGCTTCCGAAGTAGCTACAGCCTGAATGTTTAACCCTTCACGTACCCGCTCACCAATTCGACAAATAGCGTAATAGGCCGTTGAACCCGTACCCAACCCAACTTTCATTCCATCTTGAACATATTCTGCCGCGCGCTCAGCTGCTATCTGTTTAAGATTCATCTATAAACCCCCGCTGCTCATGATTTAAGAAATGCATACTGTAGTTATTATAGATAAAACCGCTTCCGATGTATATCTGTGCAATGATGTATTCCACTGGGAAACTTGGCCTGTTTCTCTGCTTCACATGCAACATTGTTCTTGCTTATGTATGTTCTTGGTTAGATTAAATGCCGAATCCAAACATCATTTCCTTTATATTCTCCTCCTTGGTGAACGATTGAATAGGCTGATGATAAGGTCATTTCTTTTCATTTGCCTTATTTTCTTCAAAGTTTAAGGATGTTTTTTAACCCACCATGTTATAGAATACAGAATGAAACTAAAAAATGGGAATTATTTTAAATAAACGGTTCTAAATACCTATGTCTTACTTTCATATGTCCATAAATACGTAAAATATTAAAAAAGTTTTAACAAAACTATTCAATTTGACGACATTTTATACGACATATTAAGTATAGATGTGTTTTAATAATTAGACACCTATGGGTATTGAGGTAAAAATATCTCTACATAGCGACCAGGAACCCAAGACCATGGTCGCACATTATGCCTTTGGAGGGGATAGGGAAATGACTTAATTTGCATCATGAAGATACCAACATATTATCAATTCAAAGAAGATCAGGAGTGGACTTTAGTGAAATCATTAAGTTGGAAAAGCATGTCTTTTTTCTCCAAAAATCTGTTGCTTTCATTTACTAACATTATTATCATCGGCGTGGCACTTATTGCCAGCAGCTATTACTTTCAAAAAACAATCCTCGTAGACCAACTACATGGTCAAGTGGAACAGATCACCAAACAATGGGCAGAAGGTATTGATTCCACCGAAGTGCAGGCTGCTATTTCAGAAGGCAGTTATGATGGAAAAGCACAAACAAAATTGCGTGCCTATTTCGATGAAATGCAGAAATATTACCCCAACATTGCACAAGCTTACATCTTTGGTGTCGAGCTCGGAGGAGATAACAAGCGGTTAACTTCCCTTGTTGCCATGCCAACCAATCTGAAGGAAGCCTTTCAGAGTGAAAATGTAAATATCGGTGACATGTATGAACAGCCTGTCGTTGTGGCAAATGCACTGAAAGAAATGGTGAATACCGATCGCCCGACGTTCACCACGTTTTATTCCGACGATTTCGGAACCTGGACAACCATTGCTTATCCGATCAAGGATAGTAACGGCAAGATTTACTCTTACTTTGCAGTCGATGCAGACGCATCAGCAGTACCTGCCGGACTGAACAAATTACTCAAGAACGGAATTATCATTCTGGTCGCGTTCCTGCTGTTGTTCCTGATTATCCAATATCTTGTTGTCAAAAACACACTCTCCCCTATTCGTCACCTGATCAAAGGGATTGATGACGTAAGTCGGGGTAATTTGAATGTCAAGATTCCAACAGGCAAAGACGATCTGGGCATTGTGAATGAAAAGTTCAATACAATGGTACGCAAGATTAATGATACCATCGTCAAAGTTCAAATCACTTCGCAAGAAGTTAACGAGTCTGCCAAGGAACTGTATGAAGTCTCCGAGAGAAATAGCGAGAATGCTGATTCTATCAACAATAACGTTACTCAGATTACATCCAACATTCGTGCACAGGAACAGGCAACACGAGATAGTGCCCGTGCAATGTCCGAGATGGCTATCGTCATTCAGACTATTGCCAGCAGTTCAGCTAGCGTAGCTGACGAAGCCTATGAGATGGAACGCCGTTCACAACAAGGAAACAGTGTTGTCCGTCAGGTCTCCGAGCAGATGAATCTGATTACGGAGTCCGTTAAGAATACCGCTTCTGCCATCCAGGTTCTGGAGAGCCGCTCTCAGGAAATTGGCGATATTCTGAATATCATCTCAGGTATATCCAGCCAAACGAACCTGCTTGCGCTGAATGCATCCATCGAAGCAGCACGTGTTGGTGAGGAAGGCAGAGGATTCGCAGTCGTAGCTGGTGAAGTACGCAAGCTTGCTGAGCAATCCGAACAATCCACGAGCCAGGTTGCTGTACTGATCCAGGAGATTCAGGCTGAAATCAGACAAGCCGTTCGTGCGATGGAACAAGGTACATCTGAAGTGGATACCGGACTCAGTGTAGCTGATCAAACCGGTCAATTGTTCGAGGAGATTCTGGAAGCAGCCAAAAAAGTATCCAATCAGATTCAGGAAGTATCCAGCGCTACAGAAGAAATCTCTGCAGGTACAGAAGAAATGACCGCAACTGCGGATGATTTGTCTGCCAGTGTGAGTAAGACAGCTGACAACAGTGAACGCATCTCTTCATCCGTTGATGAGCAAAAAGGATCTCTGATTACACTTGTTGATTCTTCTACTCGTTTGAACACCATGTCTGAGGAACTGCAAGAACTGATCTCGCATTTTAATGTAAGCAAACTATAATTCAACCTAAAACTTGAACGGTTTGAACCAAGGAGGAACAACTGAAGTGGTCGAAAATCAATCATTATCTCCCCAAACAGTGGAATCTGGCCTGCCGGTTCTTCAGATTCCACTGGATTTTGGGCGCCGTCAACAATCATTCACTTATGAGTCTACTCATATTTCACTGGAATCGTCCCTGGGTCGGGAACTGAAACAAAAATTCGGCTCAGAGAGCGTATATCCAGCATTATTGTCTGCGTATGCAGCCTTGTTGTTCCGATTATCATCCGAGCAGGAACTTGCCATCGGCACGCTGGCTCCCGATCAAGCAGCTTCCCTTGTGTTATTACAGATTCAAGGCAAGTTAACCTTTAAAGAGCTGATTCATCAGATTTCAGATCAACTCCAGCTTCACTACACGCTCCAAACGGGAGGTAATCCGGAAACGCTGTTCATGTTTAATAGTGTGCAGCTGCCTAAAGCACCTCAATTGTTAAATTGGAATATTCGTGATGATCAGGATATGCTCACGCTGGATTTGTTCTATGACAGTTCACTTCTTAATGAATCTACGATTACAAGATATGCAGAGTATTATCAGACTCTTCTTCTGGCCATGTTGCGTGACCAAAACAAGGCCATCGGCACAGTAGACATTTTATCTGCTTCAGATCGATTGCTATATCGAGAAATGAATGATACCGCCGTACTCGAACCGGAGCATCAGACAATTCATGGCTGGTTCGAAGCAACAGCAGCCGAATATCCGGAATCGCCAGCAATTACTTCATCAACTGGTCGGTACACGTATAGAGAATTGAACGAACGTGCCAATCAGGTTGCCCGTGTGCTGTTATCCAACGGATTGCAAAAAGGAGAATTCGTCAGCATCTTTATGGAGCGGAGTCTGGAAACAATTATTTCTTTGCTCGGGATTCTCAAAGCGGGCGGAGTATACGTTCCTGTCGATCCTGAGCATCCACAAGAGCGCAACAGTTATATTGTCGAAGATACAGCTTCATCATTTGTCCTGACCAAAGAGTCTTCTTTACCTGAAGCATCACGTTTATTCTCAGGGATTACTACCGTTCGCCAAATCCTGGCCGTGGACGGACGCCTTGCCGGATTTGCAGCAAGCAACCCCAACCTGGATATTCAGTCAGATGACCTGGCGTATATCATCTATACCTCGGGATCTACCGGCAAACCCAAAGGTGCACTTATTGCCCATCGGGGTGTCGCCAATCTCGGTAGTGTCGTGCAGCGGGATTGCGATATTCAACCAGGTGACGTATTAACCCAGTTTGCTACATACAGCTTCGATGCATCAGTGTGGGATACGATTGGCGCCTTGTTCTACGGAGCAGAATTGTACCTGTTGTCAGCGGAAGAACGTGTTTCCGTTGAAGAATTTGCGAATGCAATTGAGCGCACAGGCACAACGATTATTACGATACTGCCAACCATCTTTTTCAATCAGCTTGCTTCCTTCCTATCTGATGAAGGATTCCACAAGCTGTCCAAAGTCAAAATCATTACCGTAGCTGGAGAAGCTCTCTATGGTGAGCAAGTTCGTGCCTTCCAGCGCAAATTCGGCAACCAGATTGATATCGTCAATGTATACGGACCTACGGAGTGTACAGTAGCGACAGCGACTCACCGCATTAGTGAGCAAGTTCCGGAAGGTGTCGTTAACATTCCAATCGGCCGACCGATTCATAACTATAAAGTGTATATCGTCAATGAAGAACAGCAACTCTGCCCCGTAGGTGTCCCTGGAGAGGTATATATCGCGACACCCGCTTTGGCCAAAGGGTATCTAAACCAGCCGGAGCGTACGGCGCAGGCATTCATTGATAATCCATTTGCCATCGATGAGAAAATCTATAAGTCTGGCGATATTGCCAAAATGCTCGATAGCGGACTGCTGGAATATGTCGGACGCAGCGACTCTCAGTTGAAAATCCGGGGTCACCGGATTGAAATTGGAGAGATCGAGGATCATTTTGCACGTCTGGATCAGATTCAGGATGTGGCCGTGATTCCCAAGAAGGAATCGGATGGTCAAAACATGCTTGTAGGATACTTTACATCCAAAGATGGCAGTACACTTTCCGTTGCGGATATTAAAGCTGAGCTAACGGCGAAGCTTCCTTCCTACTTTGTACCGAAATGGATTTGCCAGCTCGACGAAATGCCGATCGCACCGACAGGAAAAATCAATCGCAAAGCGATGGTATCTCTGCCTCACGTAGAGCGTCATGAAGATCGTCCTGATCGGGTACTGCCGGAGACGGAAACCGAAGTGATTATTCTGGAAGCATGGAAAGAAATTCTTCAGCACGATGACTTTGGTGTGGAGGACAGCTTCTTCGCCATTGGTGGCGATTCCCTTCGGGTCATCCATGTGCTGGTTATTCTGAAGCCACATTATCCGCAGCTAAAGATTGCCGACTTTTTTGCCGAGAAGACGGTTCGTGCCTTGGCACAACGCGTGGAGACGCTGGCTCAAGTTACAGAAGAAACTGCCTATTCCTCAGTGCATGAAGGTGTGATTACCCAATTGTCAGAACATCCTGTAGAGCTGAGATCCCAGATTGGTTACCCGGATATTCTGAGTCCTGAGCATGTGCTCCTGACCGGGGCTACCGGATATCTTGGATCCTATGTCCTGCAGCAGTTGATTCTAACTTCGAATACACGCATCTATACTCTTGTTCGCCGCCCGGCAGACGGAAGCTCTGCAATGGAGCGACTGAGCAGCGTCATGAAAGGTTACTTTGGATCTGAACTGCTACCTCTCCTCGCTTCTCGCGTCGAGATTATCGAAGGTGATCTGGAGCAACCAAATCTGGGTCTTTCAGCCGAGCAGACGACTTACGTGCAAGAACGAATTGACCGCGTGATACACTGTGCCGCGGATGTACGACATTTCGGGGATGCGGAACAATTTGCCAAAACCAATGTGGATGGAACCATCGCATTGCTTAAGCTCATTCGCAGCAAACCAGGTGCCTCCTTCCACCATGTATCCACGATGGGGATACCGGAAGATCTGGCACTCAGCGGACAGTGGGAATCCTCATTGCAATATGATCGCTTCTCAGAGGATCTGCATGTGGACAACCTGTACTCGGACAGCAAGCTCGAAGCCGAGAAAGTGCTTATGATTGCTGCCGAAGAGGGTGTGCCTGTGAGTATCTATCGTGCAGGTAATCTGACCTGTCATTCTGAGACGGGACGTTTCCAGTCCAACATCGATAGCAACGCCTTTTATCGTATGATTAAAGCAATGTTATTGCTCAGCAAGGCTCCGGCAGCCGACTGGATGGTTGATTTCACACCTATTGATTATGCTAGTCAGTCGATTGTACATCTGGCATTACGCCAGGACACAGCAGGACGTGTGTTCCATATCTGTAATCCGGAGCCCATTAGCTACAATGATCTGATTCGTTCTGTGAATCGGGCCGGCTATGAAGTGGAGACTTTGCCTTTTGCAGATTACACCAACTGGTTATTCGATGGCAGTGTCAGCAAGGACCCTGAGGCGCTTCAACTGGCGATCGCTCAGCTTGAAGGAGACGGTGCCAAGGATTCTGCATATGTGTATGCTTCTCCTGTAACAACTGCCTATGTGGAACCCGCCGGAATTACATGCGCCAAAACGGATGATCGTTTCATCTCAAAAATGCTAGAGCATGCCATTGAGATTGGTTATTTCCCTAAGGCAGTTCGACCGCATTTTGGTACATCTCCAACAATGGAATAAATTCAATACAGTGAATACATTTAGTGCATCCGCTGATAAATATAAAGAAGCCACTTCAACGTCATCACTGACGTTGAGGTGGCTTCTTTCTTCATGAAGGCTCTTTCTTCAAGAAGGATCTTAAATCCAGCGAATCAAGACAATGACCGCCAAATGTGCAGGATAAAAATAACGCCAAATCCAACGCGGACCTTTCAGACGGAACCCTGCGTTATAATACTGGGCAATTGCAATTCCTGCGGTGGCAACCACGCTGTACATCTGAACAGAGCCACTGTATAGCATAATATACAGTCCATTTAAAAGCACATGGGCCATGACCAGAATCGGTCCCTGGAAGTACCGGAACAGCAATACAAGAAGCAAGCCATACATGCCGTAATCCATATGGGTGATCTCCATAACCAATCCGGCTAAGGCAACAATCGGAATTCCCAGCATACGGACCGGAAGTTTATCGAGCACGAGCAACACAAGCAGAGCAGACCACAACGTCCATACCACATTCAGCGAAAAATGATTAAAAGCCGCCATAAACGGCAATTGTGAGAGAACAGCAATCCAGAACAACCGCCATATGTATTTTTGTACGTTGCGAGTATGTTTATAACCGATATAAACGGCAAAAGCATAGATTGGAAAAGCAATTCGCCCAATAATTCGCAGCTCCGCCACCTGCGGATAAAAGACGGCTCCTATATGATCGATCAACATCGTGATCATGGCTATCCATTGCATCATTTTGTGCTAATCCCTCCTGCTTTTCCTAACTTCAGGATTCTCCAAGTCTTTCTTATATATGAAGTTCATAATACATGAAATTGGTGTCCAACGTATAGCCTTCCGACTCATATAATGCCTGAGCATTCTTGTTGCTAATCGCCGTAGAGAGCACGATTCGCACAGCTCCACTCTCATCTCCCAATCGTCGTGCAGCTTGCAGCAGATTACGCGCAATTCCTCGCTGGCGATGATCCCCATGTACGTACAGATCATTAAGCACCCAGATTGGCCGCATGGACACTGAGCTAAAGCTGGGATACAGCTGTACATATCCGCCAAACTCACTGGATAAAAGCTTATCCGTCAAGCTGTGCTCATCTCCCTTTTCTGCATCCACTTCCGCTTCTGCAATCAAAATAACGGATTCATTGCGTTCCATTCGTTCTTTTATATATTCACTCGCTCCGTTCAGATCTTCAGGTTGATTGTAAAACATCCTATATTCATTGAACAGCTCTGCAACGCCATTAACATCCCCAAGCTCGGCACGTCTAATCCGATACGTCATCTTCCCTCAACCCCTTATATAAAATGTCTACCCGCTTCATTCCACCCTCTTATTTTAAGCCAAATTTGATGCTCTCCCCATTCATCATCTGCATCAAAGTTTGTAATATATTTCGATAATCCAAACTTAAAAGTATATTTCATTGGAAGCGTCGCACACTATAGTCAGATTAGAGACTCAGGATTACAGCATAGGGAGGCGAAACTGAAATGGAAAAAGACAATATCTATGAACAGGTTAGGGCTAATCTGTTGGGTGTTGCCGACATGATCTATCAGCCTTTTCAAGTTGGACCTTTCCATTGTGAACTCATCTATATTCAGTCCATTGTGGATACCCCTACCATGCGGGAAGCCATCGTCAAACCATTGCTTGAGGAAGCCTCACGAAATGAAATAGATCATCAATTCATTACTCGTGTCGTGACCGGATCATTTTTCACTCTTAACAGCCACCACTCGAATTCACCAGAAGCTATCGTTACTGATATCGTATCGGGCAATGCAGCCTTATACATTGAAGGAATTTCGGGCATGATCCATTTCGCCCTCCAAAATTATCAAAGACGTTCCGTACCGGAATCAACCAACGAAGTCGTGATTGTAGGGCCCCAGGAAGCCTTTATCGAAGATATTCATGTGAATATGTCTCTGCTTCGGCACAAAATCAAACATCCTGATTTGAAGATGATCAAATTCACCATTGGAAAATACACCAAAACCGAGGTATTCGTTGTATATATTCAAGGATTATGCAAAACGGACATTCTGGAAAATGTGTTGGAAAGCCTTGGTAATATTGATATGGACAGCAGCCTGGGCGTGAGTTATTTATCTGAATTTCTGGAGGATCATCCGCTCTCTCCTTTTCCGCAATATCAATATACCGAACGGCCGGATACGGTGGCTGCTGCACTGGTTGAAGGACGGATCGGGGTCATGCAGGACGGAACACCGTTTTCCCTGCTCATTCCCGTAACCTTTTTCTCTTTAATGCAGTCTTCGGAAGACTATTATCAACGATTTTATTCTGCCTCCTTTATCCGGCTTATTCGTCTGTTGTTTGCCTTTATAGCCTTCCTGCTGCCATCCTTTTATGTCGCCGTTACTACATTTCACCCGGAAATCATTCCGACCAACCTGCTGATTACGATTGCTTCTGCGAGAGAAAACATTCCCTTCCCTGCCTTGATTGAAGCGCTCATTATGGAAGTAACCTTTGAAGGTTTGCGCGAAGCGGGGATTCGTATTCCGAAGCCGCTGGGCCAAACGGTGTCTATTATCGGTGGGATTGTTATTGGTCAGGCGGCTGTACAGGCTGGGATAGTCTCAGCACCACTGGTTATTGTCGTATCCATCACAGGTATTGCCGCCTTTATCATCCCGCACTTCGAGCTCGGACTGGCTTTCCGGCTGCTTCGTTTTCCGGTACTGTTTATGGGCGGAACGCTGGGTCTGTTCGGCATTGTGATCTCAATCTATCTGATCTATTGGTACATGGTTAGTCTGCGTTCATTTGGCGTACCATACATGCAGCCCTTTGCCCCCCTCGTGCTGCGTGATATCAAGGATACTATCGTTCGTGTGCCTTGGTTCCTGATGAAGAAGCGACCAGCAGCTTACGAAGAGGCTAATAAGAAAAGGCAAAAAACATGAAAACGTTGATGGTTACAACCAAACTGAGTGTCGTTATGATATGCGTTTTACTGTGCAGTGGCTGCTGGTCCAAAGTAGAGATAAATGAACGTACGTTTATTACAGCCATGTATGTTGATAAGGGTGAAAAAACGGGTGAAATCGATATTTCACTAAGTATGCCGCTGCCCAACCGTCTCTCTCCGGAAGGAACGGGTGGGCCCGGAAAAAATCCATATGCTCTCGTTTCGGCTACCGCATCCACCATCGCTGACGCCATGGAGAAAATCCAAACAGATCTCACACGAAAGATTTCCTGGGGGCACACACGGGTAGTGGTATTCGGTGAGGCATACGCCAGAGAGGGAATTCAAGATGCGATGGAATGGATCTCACGTGAACCTTTGTTCCATCTTAGCAGTTACGTCATGGTTTCTAAGGGCAGAGCCCGAGACGTGGCTGATCTGACTCCGGTTTTCGAAGAAACACCCAGCGATGTGTTAAGAGAATTTGCAACCGAAGAAAACATGTTAAAGACGCAAATGCTCAGTGTACTTATGGCTGACAAAATGAATCAGGGCTTTGCCGCCCCCTTGCTGGAATCGAAAGCAACCACAATGGCAAGTGAGGAGAACAAACGAAAGCAATGGACCAGTCAGGTGGGCGGTGCTCTTTTCAAACAGATGAAGATGGTTGATTCGATCTCACCCGAAGAAACAAGAACGGTAGCCTGGGCCAATCGCAAATTGGATACTTTGTCCGTCTCCGTGGAAACCGATGACGAGAAAGCGAGTATGACCGTCTATAATATGAATTCCAAAATCAAGGTCAAACTTGTAAATGGACAACCTTTTTTTGACATTACTTTAAAGGGTGAGGCAGAACTGAATTCCGTGATCCCCGTTCTAAAGGTGAAGGATGTGGTGGGCGTTAAACAAATACAGCAAAAGGCCAATGAAAAGGCGAGTGCCTATTTAACAAACGCAATAAAGGCCGGCCAACGAAAAAAAGCTGATATTCTGATGCTTGGTTATCGTCTGGAATGGGCCTATCCTCGCATCTGGGAACAGTTGCGTCCCGTTTGGAATGATTATGTCAAAAACGATTTGCAGTTTAACGTGCATGCCAAAATCAACATCCAGTTCGTAGGATCGGAATCCAGCTACTGATAAGGCCACTTTAGGAGGTAAACCAATGATTGCTGTTGTTCTGTTTGCCGTACTGTACATACTCGAGTGGCCCATGATCAAGTCCAGCAAAAAGGGAATAAAAAGGGCCTATTTCGTTCTGCTGGGCCTATTTCTTCTGTGGAATACCCTGGCTGTCTCTGTACCGGGCTGGCCTAATCCCAATGATGTCATCAGGCTGGTCTTTGGCTGGGCAGACCGCTTATTTGGCTAAGAAAGGAGTACGCCATGATCAAATTGTCTGCCGGACAAGCGTACCGTTTTATGTTTGTCTACCTGTATTCCGAACCCATAGCTTTCCTCCTGCAGCGCTTGTTCAAAATGAGCGGTTATCAAGGGTGGATATCCATCCTTGGCGGGTTTGCGATCAGTCTGATTCTTCTCTTCTTCACATACAGATTGGGGGCGGTTCACCCGGATCGACCCTGGGTTGATTTTGGTGACGAAATTGTGGGCAAGGTCGTTCACAAGCTGTTCCTCTGTCTCATTGTGTTACTGTGCCTGTATTTGATATCCGTTGACGTAGAGAATTTCATCGTTTTCCTGCAATCCATGTACTTACCTGAGACACCTATATGGCTGACAGCAACCGTAACCATTTTATGTATCAGCCTCTCCGCGCGCTCAGGTTTGATTACCATTGTCTATTTATCAGAAGGGATATTTTTGGTGCAAATCTTTACGTCTACTTTTCTCATGCCTGCTGTAACAGGCGGGGGAAATCCGGATGTACTGCTTGCCATGCTCACTCATCATGATCTGAAAGAAATTTTCACGGGCTCGATTTCAACTATGCCCTGGTTTTCCGAATGGATGATGTTCCTGTTCCTTGCCCCTGCCATCGCTTTCAGGCGGCCGCTTTTACGAAGTATGTTATTTGCAGGCTCTACGCTTGCATTATTCATTATCGTATTCTGGATGTTTACTTTAATGAATTTTGGACCTTACGAAGCCAGCAGTCTCCGCTACCCTTTGCTGGAAATGATACGTTTTGCCCGTTACGGCGATTTTCTGGATAACCTGGACCCTTTCCTGATTGCCATCTGGTCTACGACCATGTTTACTCGCAGTTCGTTTCTGTTATACGTAGCCTCAGTTTGTCTTGCCAAACTTACCGGAGTTCGAAAGGATAGAACGGTAGTCTATCTGCTGGCGGGAACCGCTGCTTCTTATGTTCTTCAATATGCAAAAGACGCGGCATCCTATGAATTAGCCATTCGTTCTTACGCCATCGCTACCTATGCTGTACTTATCGAGTGTATGCCTATATTATATGTTGTTGTTTACTGGCTCCGCTTCGGGAAACGCAAAAAGACGAACGAGGCCTCTGCCGCCCCGTCGCCTTAAGTTTGGATTCAATTCAATTCAAGTTTTTTCGCTTGTGAATAAGGATCTGTATCTGGAAAAATGACCCCTTTTTTCAAAATCAAATTGGCATACTGCGCACGTTCACCGGTTGCAATGATAACATAGGCGCGGGAAGCCCTCTCATAAAACGCGAAGCGCTCTTCTTGATCAAAGGCATCCGTGATGCCCTCGTGATCAAGGATAAGCCTTCGATAATCTTCCCAGATGATAGGCACCACTTGATCCCCCTTGACGACCTGCATAACGGCTGCCGGCCGCTCAGCGTACGTATCCAGTGGATACAAACTTAAAATGGCATCCAGTAATTCCACGGTACCTAGCGCATCACATCGAATCAGCCTTTGGGCATGACTGGCTGCGGGGAAGTTGCCATCAGCCAGTACCAGTTCGTCTCCATGACCCATTTCGGACATCATTTTCAGAAGTTCCGGAGGTATTATTGCGGGAATGTTCTTCAGCATACTCAGCTCTCCTCAGTCAGCTCCATAATCAGCTGGAGCAGATTCGTCTTCGTAACTTCACCATCATGTAGTCCAATTTCCGCTATACAGCGGCACTTCTATTTTATCAGTATTTTCCAACCTTTGCATATTTCAATGTTCGCATAAAACATTATTGCACTTTCAATTCACATATGAAAAATTTCGTCATGGCGCGAATATTCTTAAATCCGTTTTGACAAAATTAATTGTTTGGCATATAGTTGTTATAACAAGTATATGAATTGGACTATTTTGCTTAAAGAAAGAGAGGATTTTATGGGGACCGACTATTCACTCGATCAATCCATTGGATTCATGCTGGGCATGACACACCGCAAGGCGTCGGCTTTACTAGCCATACGATTCAAACCTTATGATATAACGACAGAGCAATTTTCCGTTCTGTTCAATATCGGAAGAGGCGAAGGCGTGAATCAGAAGGAAGTCGCCACTCGCGTTTATAAGGACCAGCCCACAACTGCCCGCATTATTGATCTGTTGGAAAAAAAAGGCTGGGTCGATCGCCGAACCAGCGAACATGATCGCAGAGCCTACTTGCTCTACTTAACCGAAGAAGGAAAAAGATTGCTTGACCAGCTTGTTCCGCTCGAAAGAGAAATGAATAAAAATCTGATTGAAGGTATTCCCGAAGACCAGATGGAAGCATTTAGACATACTCTTTCCCTCATGAACAGGAACTTGTAACGAATTTCACACCAGGGGGAATGAACAAAAAATGAAATCACAATCATCGCAAGTCAAACTATGGACCACCGATTTTATCCTGCTCATGTTATGTAACTTTCTACTCTTTCTGCAACTTCACATGATTGTATCCCCACTGCCTTCCTATGTGCAGGACCGTTTTCACGCCAATGCCTTTGAAGTCAGCCTCTTCACCTGTCTTTTTGCCCTTAGCGCCATTGCTGCCCGACTTTATTCAGCCAAAGCATTGGAGAAGGGGCTTCGCAATGCCATGATCTATATTGGCCTGACCGTCGCCTTGCTTGCGACACTTGGATATTACTTTGCTGCCGGAATTGCTGTCCTGTTATTGCTGCGCATGGTATTTGGTATCGGATTTGGCATGAGCAGCACGGCTTTCCCGACTATGGCGTCGGATATTGTCCCTGTGAAACGGATGGGTGAAGGTATGGGCTATTTCGGCCTGTCCACAAGTCTAGCCATGTCCATGGGTCCCATTATTGGGGTCACCGTGCTCCAGGGCGCCGGGTTCGTGACACTCATGTTATGTACGGCAGGTGTGATTGTGGTCATCTATCCACTCAGCTATTCACTGACACGCAAAAAAGCTAGGAGGGTCAATGATGAGGTGGTACCGACTCCACCCGTTGGAACAGCTACGATATCAGGCACCAAGGTAAAGACGCCTTTCAACCGCAAACTGATTCTGCCAAGTGTACTGAATTGTTTGCTGTCCATCACGTATGGCGGACTGGTCGGATTCATCGTTTTGTATGGAAAGGAAGCCAACCTGGCTAACCCTGCACTGTTCTTTTTGTTTAATGCTCTTGCTGTACTGCTGGTCAGACCGTTTGCAGGACGGATCTATGACAGTAAAGGTCCAAAAGCGTTACTGATTCCCGGAGCGATATTCATCGCTGCTGGACTAATCACGCTCTCATATGCTTCTTCTATGTCCATCTTGTTTGTCGCTGCATTTTTATACGGAATCGGATATGGTTCCATCCAGTCCTCCATGCAGACCTGGATGATTCAGATTGTCTCTCCTTCACAACGCGGTATGGCTAACGGCATGTTTCTGAACACGCTGGATTTGGGGATTGCTCTGGGAGCACTTCTGCTCGGCGCTATTGCTTCTATAACCAGTTATACCGATATGTACCGTTATTCCATTATATTCATGATCCTATTTCTCCTGATATACCTGATTCAAGGGAAACGAAGTGGAGGTTTTGCAGTTCCTGTCCATCCGCTATTGACTCATACACATATTACTGGGCAGGAATCAGATCGGAATGAGCATACCGAAACTGCAAGCGAAAATGACACACCTATTCAGCGAAAAGATAACTGATACAAATGCACTTTTATACTTCGATTCATTAGAACGCGTTTACTCTGTAAAGGAAAAATACTTCCCCCAGAGTAAACGCGTTTTTTTATAGTCTTTATCAGAGTGGACTTTTCTTTCTCCGCCCTGGCAGATAACCACCTGGCTGTTTCACATCATCATAATCATGTTCATTATGATTTTGACCACCGCCTGATGTTGGCTGGTTTCCCTTTTCCGGCTTGACTGCCAATAACGTGAGTAACCCTCCCACGGCCCCGGAGGCGGCGAGAATACCGAACAGAAGGAAATGGTGGGACCCGATCAACAGTGACACGACAGGAGGACCGAGAGACACGCCGATAAAACGCATGCTGCTGAACAATGCCGTGATGGTACCGCGTTGTTCCTTGTCCACCCCTTCAGTTACCATAGCATCCAGACATGGCAGTGTAGCACCTATTCCTGCTCCACCAAGAGTAAACAAACCGACAACGACATAAATGTTGTCAAAAAGCCCGATCACACCAAGAGATACAGTTAAAACAGCAAGTCCGATAAAACCGAGCCATTTCATCCGTGTCTTGTTCTTCCCAATCCACTTTCCAGCAAAGAAAGATGCCAGACACAAGGCTGCCAGCGGTATGGCAAGCACAAGTCCTTTAAGTACGCCTTTTAATTTGAACTCCGATTCCAATGTCTCCGATAGATAAAAGAGCACGCCAAAGAGAACAAACATGCAAATACCGCCGATGGCAAAAATAGCATACAGCCAGCGGCCCTTTTCTTTCAGCACACTACGAATGGAAGTAACAAATTCGGGAAAGCTCTTTGGTTCTTCCTTCCTCTTCGGTGTTTTCACCAGGAAAATAACCAGAACCAATGAAAGCAAACAGAGTACCGGAATAGCCATAAAAGGCAAATACCAAATCCATACAGCCAGAGCCGCACCCATAATCGGACTTAGTACCTTGCCAAAGGTATTCGAGGTTTCAATAATTCCAAGGCTTTTACTCACTTCGTTTTCATCATCGAACATATCTCCAACCAATGGAATGACAATCGGGAAAGCCCCTGCTGCTCCTATCCCTTGCAAAAGTCTGCCACCGAGAATGGTCCAGTATGCCGCATTTCCATTCAGCATCCAGGCTGCTCCACCTGCTACCGCGCCTCCTGCGGCTGCAATGATGAGACTGGGAATAATGACGGCTTTCCTGCCGAAACGATCCGACAGATATCCTGCAAGTGGAATGAGCAGGATCGCGACGACCGCATAAACCGTAATTAACATGCTGACCTTGAATGAGGACACTTTCAATTCACGCTCAATCTGTGGAAGGATGGGGATCAGCATGGAATTGCCCAGTGTCATAATAACCGGGATGGAAGCGAGTGCAACGAGGTCCCACTTTTTATCGTTCATACCTCAACCACCTTTACAGAATCAGAAAACAACAACGTTATTGTGGGTTGTTCTGCAGTTGAATATACGGCCTATGTAAAAAAGATCACTTGGGATGACAGCGCAAAAAGGCTGTCTCACTGAAATCAGTGTCAGGACAGCCTTTTTGCTATGCTTCATGAAGGTTTACTAATTAAAGCCTAATTCAGTACAAATTGCTGGAGGGCTGCACCGCCCTTGAAAACAATGCAGAGCTGTTCGATCTCACGCTCTGGCTTCAAGAAACAGCGAGCAGTGCTCCACTGAAGATTCTTCCCGTTGACTGTCCCAGCGGAACCGGGAACGACACAAGTGCCGAGCAGCGGGCCTTCCGGACCTTCCGCTCGAATCTCCAATTCGCCACCTTCACTGAAGGCTGCCACCCGACCCTCAAATCCGCTAGGTTGCCGGAAAGCATTATCGTGGAATGAAATCCAGGATGGGCGCCCTTCGCGATACAGCGGTTCATCTGAAGCAATGGCACGTACGGCTGATCGTCCTTCCTGACATTCATCCAATAGAACGCCTGCATATGCATCATAATTTTCCGCAAAGGTAGGCAGATTCAGTGCGCGTGCAGGAATGGTTTCACCCTCGATGTGGATTTCTGCCGTCTGACGAATATCTGCCGAGGAACGTCCAGCCATAATCAACCAGGTGGCTGTTTCAAGACAATATCTGTCACGAGTGACATCCCAGAAGGCCAGTTTCTGAACAGGGATCTCGAAAGAAAGATTCTCTACTGCGCCTGAGGCAAGATGTATCCGCCGGAAGCCGATCAACTGACTTTGCGGGCGCTTCACCCTTGAAGTTTGGGCGTGCCCATACAGCTGCACCACTTCATCGCTGTCATGTTCCCCTTTGTTCTCGATCTGTACTTCAATCTTCAACACATCGTCTCCAGAAGATCCCTGTGCTCGCTCCACTCGAATCGCTCTATACTCAAATTCCGAATAGGTCAACCCATGACCAAAGGGATACAGGACTGGACCTTCATGATACATATAAGTTGTACCGTTATGAATAATGTCATAATCCATGATGTCTGGAAGCTGCGATTCATCTTCATACCATGTCATATTCAGTCTGCCAGCAGGAGCATAATTTCCGAGCAAAACATCGGCAACCGCATTCCCCAATTCCTGGCCTGCATGCGTCAGGTATACGATTGCCGGAGCCACATCTTTCAACTCTTGCAGTGCAAATGGATAACTACCCACAATGACGACGACCGTATTAGGGTTCACTTGGCAGACTTCCTTCACCAGCCGAACCTGATCTGGAGGAAGCAGCAGACTTGGACGATCGATTTCCTCTTTGCCGTTAATATATGGACTATTGCCAACTACAACGACAGAAACGTCACTGTTCTGCGCAGCTTCTTTCGCCTGCTCTATTCCGTTAGCAATAACGTCCAGCTTGAACACAGCAGGTTCCTGCGTCTCCACTATGGCTTCCAGATTGCCAGAAGAACTCAAGTCCTCGTCTGTTTGTTCCGGTGTTGGGGACAGCACCAGTTGCCCCTGATGTTCATTCAGTCCGAGCGGCAATCCGTTCCACGTACGCAACGTACTGCTTCCATCCGCTTGTGAATCAATCTGTACCACTTCCTTGACGAACCATCCACCAATCTCCGGTGCATTCGCCTGATAGATGCCCTGTTCGGTTAACGAAACATAGCGATTATTCTTCACACTGCGCAGCGTATGACTTCCCCAGCCCCAATCCTGATGTACAAATTCTGCGGACTCCGCACTGCCCTCCGCCACGGCCACAAGCTTTCCTTCAGCACCAAGTGTTAATACCTTTCCATCGATCGTCTTGAGGCTAATATGATCATTCCCGTCTGTAAAAGAAACCTCTGCACCGGCAAGCTGCTTGCGCAATCCTTCCAGAACGGTAACACGATAAGGCAGTGTGCCGCTGTACCAATCGGTATAGACCACATCTGCAAGGGGGCCAATTACACTAACCTTCTTCAATCGTTCCGATTGAAGCGGAAGCAGTCCGTTATTTTTGAGTAAAACGATAGACTCGGCCGCTGCTCTATAGCTTAATTTGGCATGTTCAGGCGCACACAATACAGATTCCGATATCGAAGCATACGGATTAAGTCCCGTCTGATCTAGTTGTCCAAGCCGCATCCGCACACCAAAAATATTGCGAATGGCGCGGTCAAGATCCTCGACCTCCAGCAAGTTCCGCTCAAGCGCCTCTTCCAAGGCAGATACGACCAAGTCGACCTCGTCCGTCAGACAGTCCACGCCTGCCTTTAATGCCCCTGCTGCCGATTCCGCATGCTTGGCATGATAACCGTGATAATTGACCGTCTGGGACAAGTCACCCCCGTCACACACGATAAAACCTGGCATGGCCCATTCACCCTTGACCACATCATTCACATAGGAACTTTCTATGGCTGGTGTGCCGTTGATGGAATTGTACGCTGTCATCATCGACAAGGCTCCGCCTTCAACGAAAGGTGTCTCGAAAGCTTTTAAATAATATTCACGCAAATTCCGCGGATCGATGCTAGATGAACAATTCAACCGATCCTTCTCATTATTGTTGGCAAAAAAGTGCTTCAACGTCGCTACCATTTTCAAATAGAACGAGTGATGACCCTGCATGCCTTTCACAAGAGCTGCCGACATTTCACCCGTCAGTACGGGGTCTTCACCATAGCCTTCTTCCGTTCTTCCCCAACGCGGATCACGTTCCAGATCGACGGTAGGCGCCCATAAGGTCAAGCCGTGACGCTCGGGTGCACGATGATGGTATGCTCTGGCTTCGTCTCCGATGACAGAACCAATTTCACGCATGAGCTTTGTATTCCAGGTGCTCGACAAACCAAGCGGTTGCGGGAAGACCGTAGCCTCGCCTATCCAGGCCACCCCGTGAGCTGCTTCACCTCCCACATTGTAGCCGGGTATTCCCAATCGGGGTACTGCGGCTTCGCGTGTAGGAATTAATCTGATTTTCTCCTCCGTTGTCAGACGCGCAATCAAGTCATTCAATCGTTCTTCCAAGGGCAATGTTGCGTCCCACATCGGATATTGATGATATTCATTCATTCTAAAACCCCCCTACTTATTCGTTAAGTTTAAGTCCCTTCCATTCTTCCAATAGATCCAGTGTACGTTCACAATACTTCTGCCCTGCTTCCGGCTGATTAACCTGATGTTCATGGACATATGCGTTAAAGTAAGAGGACAGCATTCGGTAAGCAAGAAGGCGTGCCTGTCCCTCATCGGACATATCCTTTGGTTGACCATAACCTTTATGAAAAGCAGTTGATGATTCAGTCGATAAAATAGCTTCAAATTCTCTATCCGCAGACATCGAACGATCCCCATCAATAATGGCAGCAATGTTTAACTCACCATTTTTCTCATGAACAAGCACGTTGGCTTCCCACAGATCGTTATGAACAAGAACCGGAACAGTCACCTGATCAAATAAATCCTTATTCTTTATGAACATATTTGCGATCTCTTCCCCCACACCTGGCATATACCCGACTTGGGCGGCTTTAAGAGCCGTTTCCTGAGCAAAAGAGTGCAGCACCTCGGACCAGTGATTCGAGCCTTTAATCGTACCATCGCCTTGCGGCCAGCCAAACGATGCACCCTCAATCTGATGCATGGCAGCGGTATAAACGCCGAGTTGATGATACAATCGCTCTTTATCTGACTCCGAAATCGATGGGTGGTCCAGCTGCTTACTGGGGATAAACTCCATAAACATGTACGTTCTCGGAATGATTAATCCGCTGTCATCACAGGCGATAATATTTGGAGCGGGAATGCCTGCTTTACGGTAATATTCATAAACAACAGATTCAGCAGACATCATCGTTCGTTCAAATGAAAATAACGGATCGCCGGCAGAGCCGGATGGCATCTCTACCCGCTCTGGTGCCAAACGCAATATCACATCTGCAACCGGTGCATGCTCAAGCTGAATACGGTACGTTGTATTAAAAAGCCCACCCTGCAGAAGTGCAAACCCCTTCAAAATGGTAGCGGTTCCAAAAGTGTTCTCTACTAACTGATGCAGCATCTCTGCTGTAATGGCTTGGTGTAAACCGGAATTTGTTCTACTCATGCAATCTATCTCCTATCTTGATCTGTCACTAGCAATTAATGATACAATCATTTAATTGCCAAAACCATATTTTCCATGGCACGACAGTAGACAAACAGACGGCACCTTGCGGTACCGTCCTTCTGTTTATCCAATAAACATTACAGTTGAATTGTAAGCGAGCTTGCACCTGCAGCAGCCGTAACGACAACACCATTTGCACCAGAGGCTTGGGAACCGCCCTCTACGCCGGATACACTCTCCATACCACGCAGTACGAGATTCCATGGTTTGCCTGCACCTTCAGCACGAACTTCCAGAACAGAGCCGTTACGGGATACGTTAACAACCAGTTCCTGCTCAGCACTTTGGTTCACAACAACCGCTTGAGCGGAGTTGCCGTCAGCCAATTCGAACAAGTGAAGGCTTACATCATTTGCAAAGTCATAATCCGGTTTGCTATCCACCGCACCAACTGCGATCAGACTGTTTGGTTTGATCATCATTGGCAGTGTTTTGAAATCATGGTTTTCACTGATCCAGCGTCCACCTTGTACTTTAGCTCCAGTCAGATAGTTTGTCCAAGTTCCTTCAGGCAGGTAGTAACGCACATCGCCTTCCTTATTGAAGATTGGCGCAACCAGAATGGAATCTCCGAACATGTACTGGGTATCCAGGTTGTATGTTGTTGGATCCTCTGGGAAATCCAGCAGCATAGCGCGCATCATCGGAATACCTCTTACAGTCGACTCCACCGCAGAATTGTAAAGGTATGGCATCAGGCTGATTTTGAGTTTGGTAAAGTCACGAACAACGTCCACGGATTCCTCGTCAAACAGCCAAGGCACACGATACGAAGTGCTTCCGTGTAGGCGGCTGTGAGAAGATAAAAGTCCGAATTGTACCCAGCGTTTGTATACGTCAGGGGTCGCTGTACTTTCAAAGCCGCTGATATCATGACTCCAGAATCCAAAACCGGAAAGTCCAAGCGAGAGGCCGCCTCGAAGTGATTCAGCCATGGATTCATAAGTAGAAGAGCAGTCTCCGCCCCAGTGAACCGGGAATTGTTGACCACCTGCTGTTGCAGAGCGTGCAAACAGGGCAGCTTCGTTTTTGCCAATCTTATCTTCGAGCAATTCAAATACAGCTTTGTTATAGAGCTGTGTATAATAGTTGTGCATTTTAACCGGATCAGAGCCATCGAAGTACACGACATCTGTCGGAATTCTCTCACCGAAGTCTGTCTTGAATGAATCCACACCTTGATCAAGCAGGACTTCCAGCTTACTCTTATACCAATTAACAGCATCCGGATTTGTGAAATCAACCAGAGCCATACCTGCTTGCCACATATCCCATTGCCATACGCTGCCATCCGCTGTTTTTACCAGATAACCGTTCTCCATACCTTCATCAAACAAGTAGGATTTTTCAGCAATATAAGGATTGATCCAAGCACATATTTTAAGACCCTTTTCTTTCAGACGTGCAAGCATGCCTTCCGGATCTGGGAACATCGCTTCATCCCATACAAAATCAGACCATTGGTATTCCTTCATCCAGAAGCAGTCAAAATGGAATACAGAAAGCGGAAGATCACGTTCAGCCATGCCATCTACAAAATGGTTAACCGTTGCTTCATCATAATCTGTTGTGAATGATGTTGTCAGCCACAGACCAAATGTCCATGCCGGTGGAAGCGCTGGTTTACCTGTTAATTTAGTATAATTATCAAGTACATCCTTTGGATTATCACCGCCGATAATGAAGTATTCCAAAGTCTCTCCTTCTACGCTGAACTGCACTTTAGATACATTCTCAGATGCAATCTCATACGATACGCGTTCAGGATGGTTTACAAATACGCCATATCCTTTATTGGACAAATAGAAAGGAATGTTCTTATAGGACTGCTCGCTGCTTGTACCACCGTCCTCATTCCAAGTGTCAACCACTTGGCCATTCTTAACAAACGGCGTGAAGCGCTCACCGAGTCCGTAAACGTATTCACCAATGCCGAGATCAAGCTGCTCACGGAAGTATGCTTCCTTACTCGGACCTGTAATATAACCAGCCGCTCTTTGACCGCTACCTGTAATTCGTTTTCCTTCATACAGGAAGCTGACGTCCCAACCGTTCGTTTTGTCGATTTGAACTTCCAGATTACCACTTTTCAAAACAGCGCCTTGTTCATTTTTCGAAATGTCAACTTTCTCATCTTGATGGTTAAGCTCAAATTCAGGCCCTTTTTTCATTCCGCCCTTATGGTGATTCAAGGTTACACGAATAACGTTAGGCATAGGTGAGCTGTACGTTGCTTTAAGCAATGTACCGTTCAATGTGTCGCCTTTGGTGCGAATATATTTAGTTGCCGCATATACGGTCAAAGAATCCTCTTTTTGCACAATATCACGAATGTCAGTCGGGTTTTGAATGTGGTACCCTTCACGAGTCATCCAGAATCCATCAGTAAATTTCATGTTTTCTTTCCCCCTTCGGTTATACTATAATAATATTGACATTAATAACGAATTTCTTCTCATATTTTGACCAAATATATCACGATTTTGATATTTCTTATCCGATTCCTTATAAACACCACCAATCTATGGGAACGTTTACATTAATAATGATGCAAAAGGAGAACGCATATGGAACGTGAACGTTTACGGGAAGACCGGATTCACGGCAATGCCATGTATCCTGTCAGTGTGTACCCGGATATTCAGCAGCTGAATGGCGACAGCATTCTCGATTGCCACTGGCATGACGAGATGGAGTTTACCATGGTGACTCAGGGCAGTGCTGTTTTTCAAATTGATATGAATACGGTAGAGGTTCAGGCAGGAGAAGCCATTTTTATCAATCGGGGGGAAATTCACGCAGGTTATCTGAAAGGCGATGTCCCCTGCGTTTTTTCATCCATTGTATTTAATCCGGAGCTGTTAGGCAGTCGTACGTTCGATGCTGTCCAGGAGAAATTCGTTGGTCCGCTTGTACACAAAACGGCAATTCCCCCTTACCATATCCAAACCGATGAAGCGTGGGGGCAAGAAATCATTTATCATTTGAAACGGATTTTTGCCGATCATGCCGCCGGAACACCAACCTGCGAGATGACAACAAAAGCTTACCTCTATCTAATATTTGCACAATTGTTTGAACATATGAGACCCGCTGCACTTAAAGGGACCGTTCCGTCAGGCAGTCATGATAAAGTGGAGCGTCTGAAATCAGTGTTAAGTTATATTCACAAGCGTTACCCCGAACCACTCAAGTTAAAAGAATTGGCAGATGAAGCCAATATGAGCGAAGGACACTTTTGCCGCTTTTTCAAACAGATGGTGCAGAAAAGTCCAGTCGACTATATCAACTATTATCGCATCCAGCAGGCCTGTTATCAGCTTGAGAATACCGATCACAAAATTGTGGATATTGCCATGGACGTCGGGTTTGAGCATTTGAGCTACTTCATTACAACATTCAAAAAACACAAAAATATTACTCCGTCCCAATATCGCAAAATGTTTTATGAGAAAGTGGCGGTAGAACCTGCGCTGGTTTAAGGTTAAACTCCTATCAGGAACGGCACCCGGCACTCCGAACTAACGATAGTTCACTGTTCTCCCTTTATAGCAGATGCAAAGAAGGTGCTACAGCCCGTTCTGCTGTAAGCACCTTCTTTATCATGCTGATGAATGGAGTTTCATTTTACTTCTTCAATGTCTCCCATGAGCTGTACTCATGGACCGAAAAACCGTTAAACGACGAATGTGAACTCGCCATTTCCTCAACCAATTGGAGCTGTGATTCCATATACGCTGTACCTTCTTCATAGAAAGTGATAAAGTCGCCTTCCTTGCTCTGCTTGGTCTCCACGGCAATCGATACCGTTTTGCCCAAAAGTGAAGCTTCCTCAAGCTCATCTTTTGCAACCTTATAGATGGCCGCAGCCGTATCCCGATAAGCCATAATCGTGATCGAGTCAAACTTGCGGATCATCCAGCTGCTTACATTCATCGTGGAACCCGGAATCTTGTAACCATCCAGCCAGAAAGGCAAGTCTGCGGCTACAGGTATCTTCATCCGTGCGGCCCGATCGACGATATATTGAACATTCCCCTGCCACTGCGTAATCACACTGGCCTGATTGGTTTTCCACTCTGGATGTACATGAGGTTCAATGTCCAAATGGATGCCGGCAAATTTCTCATTGGGCTCGACTTGATTTTGATACGCTTCAACCCAGTCCAGAAAATCCGCAATTTGACTCCGGCTCTCCGTCAGTCCCCAGGCAGGTCTTCCATCCATAACGTCCACGGCAATATTTTTCTCTCTGGCCATACGAATAAAATCCGTATAGTACGGAAGCTTTACATCCCGATTCATCTGTAGGTAGATTGTATTGATTTTGTTCGTAGTGGCAAACTTCAGCACTAGCTGAGGGTTGCTTTGAATCTGCGTGGTGTCCCATACCCAGGTTGCTCTGACGGTGCCCTGTACCGTTCCATGAATTGTTTCATAACTGTCCACTGAACCAAGTGCAGTAGCCTTGCAAACATACGCATTCCCTGTAAACAGCAGGAAACAACTAAAGAATAAAATAAAATGGTAACCCCTTTTGCTTTTCATATTTATACACTCCTTATAATGTTATGCAGCTCTAACGTGCAAATCCGGATGACATTCTGTCGTTTTATATTCATTCCATAAGCACTATTTCAAAGCACGACTATTTACATTGCTTTTATATGCAACATCATCTCTTAGACTCACGACGAAAGAATCATATAATATTATTTCGGGTATTCACACTTCTGTATTTATAGTTCTAAAGACTCATTTATGAAAAAAATTTTAATTTTAGCTACCTTCCACCTCAACATGGGTCATTTTTTGCATATGTAAAACAGACGACTCAAGACCTAGTAAGCGTTTTCCTGTAAAAATAAAAAAAGGCCGCCCTAAGGCGACCTTCAATTCCCTACCGGTTTCAAGGATGAACGGATACGACGTTATTCGTTAGTTCCCAGCTGGAGCAGCGGGTGTATTCTCCACCATCTCATCAAACAGGGATACCAGCTCAATGCCTTCTGCCGAAATGCGTACTAAGCCTTTATCAGACAAGCGCAATTCCGGAATAACAACAAGTGCCAGCAGAGACAGTGTCATAAATGCGTTATTTAACGTACAACCAGCAGACTGTAACGCCTCACTGATCGCTGCAGATTGAGCTGCTACCACTTCAAAAGACTCCGTGGACATCAAACCTGCAATACGCAGCGGAAATTCGGTCACACCAGAGGCAGTCACAACAGCTACACCGCCCTGCATTCCAATGACCCGGTTGCCCGCCTCGGCCATCAATGCGTCATCATTACCGATAATGAGCAGATTGTGGCTGTCATGCGCTACGGTCATCGCAATGGCTGCAGGACCTGTGAAGCCAATCCCCCCAACAAGAGCCACCGCACGATTTCCCGTTTGTTTGTGACGCTCCAGCACTGCAATTTTGCAGATTTCACCTGATGTTGAGATAACTACATTGCCATGTTCCACCGTGACATTAACATGCTTCTCCTTGGTATCCACATGATTCTCTGTCACATGAATGACTTTCGCTCCAATTGTACCTTCGGTAATTGGCGCAGACAGATCCATATGCTTCGGCTGGATATTGGCTTCCAGTTTCACGGTGTTCAGCGCCTCTTCCGGATACGTGAAGCTGTCCCAGACCGCTGTCATTTTACCGTTCTCTGCTACGACATGCCCTGCCGCAATCGTCATGCCTACACGAACATCTGCCAAGCGTCCATCCAGCAAAATAATGTCGGCGATATTTCCCGGGATAACCGCACCAATGTCGCGTGCTACACCGAAACGTTCAGCCGTATTGATCGTCGCCATCTGGAAGGCGGTAACCGGCTTCACCCCTTGAGAAATGGCCAAACGAACAACAAAGTCCATATGACCTTCTTTGAGCAGCGATTCGGAACTGCGGTCATCGGTCACCAGCATCATGCGGCGTGTATCCAGGCCAAGCTCTGTGCAGGCTTTGATTGTTTCCGCAACGTCATGCCACGCAGAGCCCTGACGCATTTTGGCGTACATGCCAAGCCGCAGGCGTTCCACCACATCTTCCTTCGTAACACATTCATGATCCCCCGTAACGCCGCTTGCTGCGTAGGCTGGCAGACGCCAGTCATCCGCTGCCCAGGTGAAGTGACCGTCTGCCACCTTGCCTGCTCTCAGCGTCGCTTGAATCTCGCCAATCATCGTCTCGTCCCCATACACGACTCCAGGGAAGTTCATCACTTCACCGAGACCAATCATATCCGGACCCCAGGAGAGGGCTTCTGCCACTTCTTCCGGTCCAATATGAGCGCCTGTGGTCTCCAGTCCAGGATGTGTGGAAGGAACACAGGAAGCCACCTGCATATAAGCAGCCATAGGTGTCGTTCGAGCTTCATCCAGCATCAATCGCAGACCTTTGAGCCCAAGCACGTTAGAGATTTCATGCGGGTCAAAGAACCCTCCTGTTGTACCGGAAGGCAGAACGGCTCTTGCAAACTCTGTCACTTTCATTTGTGTGCTTTCAATGTGACAGTGCCCATCCAGCAGTCCGGGAGCAATGTATTTGCCTTCCGCCTCAATAATGCGTGTATGCTCTCCGATCGTATGGCTTACATCTTTACCAACATATGCAATCCGGGCTCCCTGTACCGCTACAGACATGCCCGGCAAAATTTCACCCGAAATCACATTAACCAGCGTTCCGCCCCGAATAACCAAGGTCGCCGGCAAGTCTCCCCTTGCTGTTGCCACCAGATCTGGTACGCAATCCGCCATTAATCGGCGTTCATAAGATGGTGTGTTCATGTTGCTGCCTCCTTCATGAAATAAACGATCCAAAAAAATAGATTGTTACGATTATATGAGTCTCACCGTCATGTGTAAAGAAAATTCACACCTATTGTGCGTGAACACAAATGATGGATCATTATTTATCCACGAAACCTAATTTCATCTGGTCTCATGTTAGAAGAGATTTCTATTTCCAGTCATTTTCTCCGTGTTTCTCACATCAAAGGCCACCCTCATGAAGCTTCTTATTCCCCACATCGTATTCCGCAATACACAGAAAGACTCCCGTCCCATCGAACGGAAGCCTTCTTCATGAACATGAAAGACGAAGTTAATCGGCTTGAGCCGCAGACACCTTGCCCATATTATACAATTCTTCGGACTGGGCTGTAATGAACGGGCTCGGTTTACCCATGCAATAAACATGCAGCAAATGCATGGCACGGGTACATGCCGTATAGAACAGCTTACGTTCATGTTCCTGCGCATATTGCGATGCAGATCCGTCATAGATCAGAACCGCATCAAACTCAACACCTTTGGCCAGATACGCCGGTATGACATGTACGCCACGTTCAAAGGCCAGTGTTGTTTTCTTGATCAGCTTCGGCGCAGCAGGCAGTACTTTGCTTAATGCTTCATGTACGTCCTTGCTCTCTTCCGCCGTCTTGCAGATGACCGCAACCGATTCATACCCTTCCTGAATCAGATGTTTGAGATCAGCTGTAATAACATCCAGATGCTCCTGTTCATTGGCGGAAACGATCACTTTCGGCTTCTCCCCACCTCGGTTAAATGGAACAATCTCTTCGCCACCCGGAACCATGCCGCGCGTAAACTCCACGATTTCCTGTGTGGATCGATAACTTCTCGTCAGCTCAATTACTTCTGTATTTTCCGGTCCATACAGGTTAGTCAGCGGCCCCGTACCACTCAATACGGAAGAGTGTGCATAGATGGCTTGATTAAAGTCTCCAAGTGCGGTGATTTTCGATCTAGGGAACAATCTTTTCATAAAAGCCAGCTGGAAGGCAGAATAATCCTGTGCCTCGTCAATGATCACATGCCGGATATTGGAGTTAATATGGAAACCAAGCAGCAATTCACGCAGATACAAATAAGGGGTGATATCTTCATAGGCCAACTCCTGTACTTTCAATCTGCGAAGTGTCATATCACCAATTTCTTCCCAGTGTGAAGGCAGGGTTTCCTCTCCCAAAAGGCGAACCATCTGGGCCCGGTCGTTGAATAGATGGGCGTACAGTTGACGGACATCGACAAAACGCAGGGATTTGATCCATTTACGCAATGGCTTAAGCCGATCACTGACCACCATCCGGGCAAGTATCTCTCGTTCCTGCTGGAAATCATCGAACGTGTCCGACTTTCCTTTTTGCTTTCGCTTCAGGCGCTGATAGGCCCGCTGTAGATCCTCCGGCTCCATTATATCCAGCTGTTGATCTACCCAAGGTGCTTCCAATTCGCCTTTGCCAAAGGCCGATAACTCTTTCAGCATCCAGTCCCGCAGTATTTCCAGTCGATTCACCAGCTTGACGGATGGCTCGAAGCTATAGAATTTCTCCGCCATAGCCTCAGCCGTAACAACAGCCCGCCCCTGGAAACGAACCGGCTTGAACTTCATGCCTTCAGACATCATGCTGTCCTTATAGCGCGTTATCACCTTAAGGAAAGAATCGGATGACTTGAATCGAATGCCGGACATACGCACTTCGTACTGAGGATCCTCTGTTCCCGTAAGTACGTATTCAAGCTGAATGAATGGGTCTTCCAGTTGATATTCACGACCCAGACGGCGTTCCAGATACTCCTGGAAGGTCGTTTGCAGCATATTTTCCTCTCCAAGCTCAGGCAGTACGGTGGAAACATAACTGTTGAACATCGGGTTTGGCGAAAAAAGAACCATCTGATCCGCTTGCAGATGCTCGCGGTATTTATAGAGCAGATACGCTACACGCTGGAGCGCAGCGGATGTCTTTCCACTGCCAGCGGCTCCCTGGACGATCAGCATGCGAGTCCGGTCATTACGAATAATCCGGTTCTGCTCCTTCTGGATTGTCGCCACAATGCTTTTCATCTGTGCATCTGAGGTTCGACTGAGGACGGCCTGTAATAGCTCATCCCCAATCGTAACCCCGGTGTCGAACATAAAACGAATACGTCCATCCCGAATGACAAACTGCCGCTTCATCTCAATATCGCCACTAATCTCACCACTCGGTGTATGATACGTGACGGGACCTGGTGCACCATCGTAATACAGGTTGGATATGGGTGCACGCCAGTCATAGACAAGGAAGGATTCCTCCTTTTCATCCAGCAATGATGCGATCCCCAGATAGATTCGTTCTGCATTCGGATAGCCATTTTCCTTAAAATCAATACGTCCAAAATACGGTGAATGATGCAGCCGTTTCATTTTGTCCAGTGCTGCTGCCGTATTCAGATGACTGCGCTCCCGATCCGACAGGACCTGTGATTGCTGCCGCATGCTGGTGGAGGTTTCCCCTACATCATCCGCTTCGCTGAAGTTCATGGTGACTTCGTCCCAGAAGTCTTTTCTCATCCCCACAACTTCGTCCCGGAAGGAACCTACCTCTTTTTCCAAAATGTCGATTTTCCGATCAATCTGTTCCGTTACCATGTTGACCCGCTGTTGCTCCTCGCTCCATTGCTGGTCTGTACTCATATGTTAATACGCCCCTCTTTCCCCGGATTGTGTCCTCAAAAGCCCATTTGACAAGCCCGAAAAGGCTATGGTATAATTAATTAGAAAGTAAACATTTTAATTTTATGTTAATTAGTTCTAATTTTCTGAAAACCATTTTTTATTGTACCAGTGACAGCGTCCCGATGCAAGCGGAGGCGTTTTTTGTTGTTTTCATTCTATCATTACCCTCGAATAGGATGAATATAGAACGATTCCCATTCTATTGTCGTAATTCTTCAATGGTCTCACCCCAGCGTGTAATGGCCCCAGACTCGTCTTTTAGTTGAAATGTTATCCCTGAAGTAATCTCCGCATACGGTGCATGATCTACACGAATGTTAATCACCTGAGCCTCGAAACGATCTCTCGGATGGACAGCTTCCATTAATGCCGGCAGTAAAGTCACATCCAGACGAATGGATAACAAACTTTGCTGATAAACCGCAATCAAGGTAGCCTTGCCTGTTCGACTCATATTCATACTTGTCTGTGTTCCCGACCATAAAGCCAGTCTCATCAGGTTGGGAGTGACGGCAATGACTTCCCCCATACTGACCATCGCTTGATGCGGCCATCCATCTTCGGACACGGTCAGCAATTGCATCGCTTCGTGCTGCTTCTGCTCCAGATTCTCTCCATTGAACCACTTCATCCATTCAGGGCCAAGCTGTGTTAAATTCATTCGTATCTACCTCGGTTCGATTGAGTTGGTTGTGCAAGGTTTGCGCTATGTATGCAAAACAACCCGGACAAGCTGTCCGGGCTGGTTGTGGTTCCATTGTATATGATGAAACCACATCACCGCAATCCATACTGCAATGTTTACGGCCATTTAAGCCAATTCAGAATTTTATCCTGTGAATCCTTGTCTTCACTGGCACTGTGCACATGTTCGGCAAGCCGATTCAGCCGCTCCAACTGATAGCCGTAATCATAGATCGCTGCAGCTACGATGGACAGTCTCAGCATCCCTTCCTGATTGATATCAAACTGGGAAATGGCCTGCTCCATGAAACGATCATTATCCAAAATGAACTGTGCCGCCTCTTCACCGTTCGGTTTCAGCTTATCCTCGAACTTGAGCAGCGCATGTTCATGGAATTTGATGACAAGCTCCAGATGTGTATCAAAGAACTGATCCATTTCCGGTGTTCGCTGTGCCTGGAAATAGTGGCGTTCTACCGAATCCAGAACATCGAATCCTTTTTGCAGACTCAGCAGCATCTGTTTGTATACGACCATCTGCCGGGTCTCGCTGAATTTTGACCGCTTCATCTTCTTCTGTTCTTCTTCAAACAAGTTATACTTATCCGACAATGATTTAATGGAGCCGCCCAGATTATTTTTCTCTTCCCGGAACACCACTTCCTTGATCTCATCTGAGATGGACGTACGCAGCAGCAGTGACATGCCACTAAACACACTCTGAATCTGTTTCACGAACTGAATCTTCGGCTTGGGTGGAAATACCGTAATATTAATAAGAAACGCAGATACAATGCCGACAAGTGTCAGCAGGAAACGATTCAATGCAAAATGCCAGTCACCCGACGCTTCCATAATCGATACAACGGTTACCAGCGTCAGGCCAACCGTTTCGCCCATATTCAATTTAAGACAAATCATAATAACCAGCACAATAATTAGCCCGACAGCGATGGGCTCATTGGATAGCACCATGCCTCCCAGCAGGGCCACAATTGCTCCAAGTGTAGTGGTCTGCAGCTGATCCAGAAAATACTTCCAGGAACGATAAATGGATGGCTGCATGGCAAAGATGGCCGCGATCGCGGCGGGAACGGGAGATTGCGGGTTCAGGAACATGCTGCTAAGGTACAGGGCCAGCGTAACCGCAATCCCTGTCTTAAGTACACGAGCACCAAATGACATGGTGACCCCTCCTCTTTTTCAAAACTGATTTCATTCGTTGGATGATCATTATCATTATTACCCCATATTTCTTTTTTTGCCCGAATCAATTCAGGAGAACGATTTATTGTATCATGGAAGCCATTGGGTTACCATGCCTTGTATCCTGTTGGTGAGTTAAATTCCCTACTACTTCTATGTATACACAACAATACCCCGCACTCCACTCTCGGAAGTAGGGGGTATTGTATGTTTAACTTATACGGAGAAAGTTATGAAAACCTTCCTTCCCATTCACGCTTGAACTGCTCCACGAACTGCACCATAAAGTCATGACGCTGTTCTGCCAGTTCTTTGCCATAGGGCGTGTTCATCAGATCTTTTAGCTTAAACAACTTTTCGTAAAAGTGATTGATCGTTGTACTGCGTCCATTCCGATATTCCTCCCGCGTCATCTGCTCTCGAGGCGGAAGGGTGGGATCATACATCTCCCGACCTCTCGCGCCAGCAAAAGCAAACGTACGCGCAATACCGATAGCGCCCAGCGCATCCAGACGGTCCGCATCCTGCACCACCTGGGCTTCCTGTGTTGTGACGGCAGGGCGCTGTCCTCCTGCATAGGAAATGGAACAAATGATGTTTACTACGGCTTCACGCGTACCCGCTTCCAGCGGCTGGGTATCCAGCCATGCATTCAGCTTCGCCATTCCTACTTCCAGGCTTTCGTTCAGCTTCTCATCCGGCACATCATGCAGTAATGCAGCCAGTTCACAGATGAAAGGATCGGCGCCCATACGGTGTGCCAGTTCAACTGCAAGTGCAGTGACCCGTTCAATATGAGGCCAGTCATGACCATCCGTATGTGCGGCAGTGTCTCCCTGAACAAAAGCCCGGGCAGCGCGAAGAATGGCCTCTCCTGTTAACGTTCCATCAACATGATCCTCATACCCCGATTGTTGCGCGCTTTGATTCGGATGTTGAGGGGATTTCTCTTGCATCTTACACTTCCCCGCCTTCGCGAGCTTGTTCACGCGGTATACGTCTTGCCACACCCGTCTTGACTGCTGCCTCAATCACGCGACTACGCATCGATTTAACGATTTTATCGTTAAACACACTCGGAATAATATAATAGCGGGTGCGCTCTTCATCCGAAATGGCCGAAGCAATCGCCTGAGCTGCAGCGAGCTTCATCTCCTCATTAATCTCACTGGCGCGGCAATCCAGAACCGCTCTGAACATACCCGGGAAACACAATACGTTATTGATCTGATTCGGATAATCCGAGCGACCTGTCGCCATTACAGCCACAATATCCTCCACTACGGACGGCATAATCTCCGGTACCGGATTCGCCATCGCGAAAACGATCGGGTCGGCTGCCATGGTTTGCACATCTTCCCGGGTTAACAGATTGCCACGGGACAAACCGATGAAGACATCTGCTCCGCGAATCACTTCACGAAGTGAACCTGTCTCCAGTTCGGGATTGGTTCGAGCCGCATAGTCGCTCCACACTTCATTCTCATAGGCCTTCGTCCGTACCAGCGCACCTTCACGATCTACCCCGACAACCCGACTCGCTCCCGCGGACAGAAGAATGTTACTGCATGCCACACCTGCTGCGCCGATACCGCAAACGACAATTTTTACATCCGTGATGGACTTGCCAACCAGCTTGAGCGCATTGATCAGACCTGCATACAATACAACTGCCGTACCATGCTGGTCATCATGAAATACCGGAATGTCCAGCTCCTCATTCAAGCGACGCTCAATTTCGAAGCAACGCGGTGAAGAAATATCCTCCAGATTAATCCCGCCAAATGCTGGTGAGATCGCTTTCACAGTTCGAATGATTTCCTCGGTATCTTGTGTATCCAGGCAGATTGGGAAAGCGTCCACCCCTGCAAACTGTTTGAACAACATCGCCTTACCTTCCATCACCGGCATCGCGGCACGCGGTCCGATGTTGCCAAGTCCAAGCACGGCACTGCCATCCGATACTACGGCAACCGTATTCCGCTTGATCGTCAGCGAAAATGCCTTTCCAGGCTCTTCTGAAATGGCCGAACATACCCGGGCCACATCCGGTGTATATACCCGTGACAGGTCTTCCCGGTTATGAATCGGTGTCTTCGGGGTAACCTCGATCTTGCCGCCCAAGTGCAGCAGGAACGTCCGGTCCGATACGTTTATGATGGTTGCCCCTTTAAGCTGGCGCACCCCTTCTATAATTTTGCTGTTATCTTGTGCATCTGTTACAGCGACAGTTAAGTCGCGCACACTTACATCCTGATTGGTCGAAATCACGTCGATGGCAATGATGTCCCCGCCGGCTTCCGATATGGCCGACGCCACTTCCCCAAACTTGATGTCTTTTGTTGTCATTTCCAGCCGAATAATAAAGCTGTTACCGTCTAGATTCCTTTGATTCATTCCAATTCCTCCCAGACTGAAAGTCTTGAGTTGCAATGTTACCTGTTTGTCTTCGCTGCGCGGACACGTTTATCCTTTATCTTGCTCAGAAAAAGTACTCAACTTGATCTTAATACGACAAAAAGGACCACCCTCTCCGTCTAATCGAGACGTTAAGGGTGACCCTTCTGCATGCTATATAAGTTGAACTAAAGAATATTTACACTTCCACTCCGATGACAGAACAACCTTCCGATCGCTGCTTATCCTCAGATTTTTCAGCCCAATGAGTAATATTATATTATTTACGCTCAGCCGCTCTGCGCAGTACTCTGATATCATATGGCTGCAAATCCAGGCTGCCTTCTACAGCATTACCATTCAGCAGATCACGATAGGACTGGTTGTCCAGTTGTACTTGCTTCGTCTCCGGTGTGTAGTTCTGCACAAACACATAATCCGATGTGCCATCTGTACGAATGTGTGCCGTAACTCCAGCAGGAAGCTGAGTTTCAAGTGCACGCTCAATACCCAGATCAGCGATTACACTGCCATAGAAATCATCGTAAAATGGAGCTTTGAAACGTGTAGCCATATAATAGGCTTTACCAGAACCAAGACGGTTAACGGTCAAAGCAGGGCGTCCGGCATAGAAGTCGGAGCGATACGTCGCCAGCGATACCGCACCTTCCAGATGAATCAGGTCGCATAATTCGAAAGCATCATATTCGGCATTCAGTTGAAGCTCGTTGTCCTTCACAGGCACAACCCCATTCAGATCACGGTCATGCAAGCCGTCGATCTCTTCCGACCAGATTCCCAGCGTCTTGCGAAGTGGTCCTGGGAAGCCTCCAAGGAAGCATAGATCATTCTCATTTACGATACCTGACCAATACGTAGCTACAAATGTACCGCCATTTTCCACGAATCGCTCAATGCGTTCGCCAACTCCTTCACGTACCAGATAAAGCATAGGTGCAATGAGCAGTTTGTACTTGGAGAGATCAGCATCCATGTCGATGACATCTACAGGCACACCTTTTTTCCAAAAAGCATCATAATGCCATTCTACCGTCTGCTCGTACTTCACTCCAATGTTACGTGGCCCTTGGGAATCCTTTACTGCCCAGCGGTTTTCCCAGTCGAAGATGATGGCAACTTCAGCCGGAACAGATGTTCCAACCACCGCCTGCATCCCTTCCAGTGCGGATCCTACGTCAGTTACATCCTGGAATACACGGGTATGTTCATGCCCAACATGATCTACAACCGCTCCATGAAGCTTTTCACTGGAGCCCCGACTCTTTCTCCACTGGAAGTACTGTACACTGTCCGAGCCGTGCGCTACAGCTTGTAGAGATGCCAGTAAATGCATACCTGGACGTTTCAATTTGCTGGTCTCTTGCCAGTTGGTTGAGCTTGGCGTGCTCTCCATCAACAGAAACGGCTGACCGCCTTTGATGGAACGAACGATATCATGCATCATCGCTACTCTGGATGCCAGCGTATCTTCTTCGTCCGCATCATGCCATGTCGGGTAACTGTCCCAGGACAGGAAATCCAGAATGTCGGCAAACTTCCAGTAGTTCAATCCTTCATAAAATTCCATCAGGTTTGTCGTAACTGGCAGATCAGGATTCTTGGCCTTGAGCGGTTTTGTTTCGTGCATGATAAAATCTGCGGTCTGATCCGTAACGAATCGACGCCAGTCCAGATTCATCGCATGGACCTGTGTCTCCCCGTGTGGGGCAGGAGACTCCACTTGACTCCAGTCCGTCACGGTATGGCTCCAGAATGTCGTCCACCAGGAATGATTCAACTCATCCAGTGTGCCGTATTTGTTTTTCACCCAGCCGCGGAAAGCATCCTGGCAATAATCACAGTGGCAATCCCCACCGAATTCATTAGAAATGTGCCAGCCAATGACTGCCGGATGATCCGAATAACGTTCTGCTAGTTTCGTATTAATCGCCGTAACCTTCTCCCGGTATACAGGGGACGTATAACAGTGATTATGACGGAAGCCATGCAGGTTGCGGACTCGGTTGGCTCCAACACGCAGTACTTCGGGATACTTGACCGACATCCAGGCAGGTCTTGCACCGCTCGGAGTAGCCAGGAATGCATAAATTCCATTGGCGGCAAAACGATCCAGTACCTGATCCAGCCATTCAAAAGTGTATACGCCTTCCTCCGGTTCAAGGGATACCCATGAGAAGATGCCGACGGACATCACGTTACATTTGGCAAGCTTCATCAGGCGGATATCTTCTTCGAGTACTTCAGGATAGCGGAGCCATTGCTCCGGGTTATAATCTGCACCATGTAACATGCGGGGCGCTTTGGAACTTACGGGTGGATATGTGTATGTCATGCTGACAACTCCTTCATTCATTTCGTTTTTATTTCATTTAGAACCATCTATTTAATCAATGCAGCATTCGGCTGCTCATGCAATTCTGTGTCCGTTTCCTCTCCAGCCTTCAGCGCTGAAAACGATTGCAACTTCTGTCCCTTAAAGTCAAACATCGTCAGGTTTCCCCAGTTATTCGGATGTCCAACAGACCACTCTTCCTTGCTAGGAATCCAGGCGGGCTCCCAGTAATAGAATCCTGCTCCGAGACCGCCGGGAACTTCACGAATAATCTGCAGCAGATCCTTCAGATAACGTGTCTGTCCTTCAACACTTGCCGGATACCCGGGCAGTAACAGCTCCTCCTGATTCAAAATCCACTCGTGACCTTCAGGCTGCTCCAATGTCCAAGGATAAGCGGTTTCAACAACATTGATTGGTTTGCCGTAGCGGTCAGCCAGGTCATGCAGATTATCCCGCAGTGCATCCAGTGTTCCATGCCACCAAGGATAATATGAGAGCCCAATGATATCGAACTCTACACCAAGTGCTTCAAATCGATCATAGAACTTGCGACTTTCCGCATTATCACCACCGCGGTCTATATGAATCATAATCTTGATTTCCGAATCAACCGATTTAACAGCAGCGATACCATACTTCACAAGTCCGGCAAAACGCTCCCACTGTTCATCGGTATCATGCTCTTCCCCACCGACACGCCCTTCATCCCATAACATGCCCGGTGTAATTTCATTCCCCACCTGCACCATGTCCGGCAATAAATCATGCTCCTTGAGTGTTCTCAGTACATCTGCCGTATAGGTACATACCTCACGCTGCAGTTCCTCATAGGACAGCTTCTCCCACGCCTTCGGCTTCCATTGATTGGCTGGATCAGCCCAGCGATCGGAATAATGAAAATCCAGCAAGAATTGCAGGCCTTTTTCCTTGATTCGTTTGGCAACCGCTACCGTCCGCTCCAGATTACAGAATCCGCCTGCAGGATCATTCCAGATTCGTAATCGAATTGCATTGGCATCACCCAGCTTGAGAAGGGTCAGCAAGTCTACCTGCTGCCCATGCTCATCACGATAGCTCCCACCATGCTGCTCAATTTCATCCATAAACGACACATCCATTCCGAGAATGAATGCCTCTTCCTTTAAATGGCTCACTTTATCAACCTCCGTTTAATTTAGATGCAGGCTCAGCCTTTAACCGAACCCAAGGTCATACCTTTGACAAAGAAGCGCTGCAGGAATGGATACACGATCAGAATGGGTGCGCTTCCGATGAAGATTTGTGCCGCTCTTACCGTGGTTTGAGAAAGAGCTTCCATTTCTTTGGGGTTCATGCTCATGCTGCTCATATCCCGACCGATAATGACGGTTTGCATAAACGTAGCCAGTGGGTAATCCTTGGCATTGTTCATGTATAACAGTCCGTCAAACCAAGAGTTCCAATGAAACACCATGCTGAATAAGGCAATTGTTGCGATGGATGGCATGGAAATCGGCAGGAAGATCGTGAACAACGTTCTGAAATGGTTGGCTCCGTCCATCAGAGCCGCTTCCTCCAGTTCTTTTGGAATGCCGCGGAAGAAGTTCAGCATCAGAATGACCAGGAAGGTATTGACCGCCCCCGGGAGGACCAGCACCCAGAAGGAATCCATCAGACCAATCTTTTGGATAACCATGTAGAAGGGAACCAGTCCGCCATTAAAGATCATACTAAAAACAAATATCCATGAATATATGGTTCTGCCTTTAAATTCACTATTTTCTTTCGACAACGGGTACGCCGCCAAAAAGGTAATGAGCAACGTAATTGCTGTGCCGATGACCGTACGCAGCAGGGAGATCCAGAGCGAGTTCAGGAAAATCGGATTGTTCATCGTTTTTTTGTAAGCCTCAAGCGAGAAACCCACGGGCCAAAGATTGACTAGATTGGCATCGGCCGCAGCCTTCGTGCTGAAGGAGACAGCCAGAACATGAATCATCGGTATAATACACATAATGGCGACCAAAATCAGAAAGCAGGTATTAATTATATTAAACACGCGATAAGGCAATGATTTGTGGTACATCGTGGTCCCTTCTTTCTTATGTTCATTCGATTAGAATATGCGATAACCGGCGTATTTCTTAGCCAGACTGTAAGACACAAGAATCAAAATCATGCTGATTACCGATTTAAACAATCCGATGGCAGTGGCAAAGCCCATCTCACCATTTTGCATCGCAGAACGATATACGAATGTATCAATGATGTCACCCGTTTGATAGACGAGCGGATTGTACAGATTGAAGATTTGGTCAAACCCGGCATTCAACACATTTCCGAGCGCCAGCGTACCCACCACCATCAACATTGGCACAAGCGAAGGAATCGTAATGTGCAGCGTTTGTTTCCAGCGTCCAGCTCCGTCAATTTCTGCTGCTTCGTACAATGCGGGATTAATTCCGGCAAGGGCAGCCAGAAAAACAATCATGTTATAGCCAAATTCCTTCCACACATCCGTCAGAATGACCGTAGACCGGAACCAACTGTTATCCCCGAGGAAAAAGTAGGGCCCAAGTCCGAAGGTTCCCAGAACCCGGTTAACCAAGCCTCCGGTGGACAGCAAATCGATCAAAATCCCGCCCAGAATGACCCAGGACAAGAAGTGAGGCAAGTAGACAAGGGTCTGAATGGTTCTCTGTATAGCCATCTTGCGGACTTCATTCAACAGAATGGCAAAAACAAAAGGAACAAATAAATTGAATATCAGTTTAAGCACAGCAATGATCAGTGTATTCCAGATCACCTGCAAGCTGTCTTGACGCTCAAATAAAAATCGAAAGTTATCCAGCCCGACCCATTCGGAGCCGCTAATGCCCATCCATGGCTTATAGTTTTGAAATGCCATGACAATGCCGCCCATGGGAATGTAGCTGAATATGATCAGAAAGATGATGGCTGGCAGCAGCATTACGTGAAATGGCCAAGTTCGTTTTAAAGTTCTCATGATTGCTCCCCCTGTAATTCTTCCTACTCAAGTGCTCCCTGAGTGGCTTATACTGCGATTATATCAACCGTTTACATAGGTCAAACAGCACATAAAAGCAATATAAATGGCACAAAAGCAACCAGTTTGGACTCGCTGTCTTTCCAGTCCTTCATTCTCTGCTGACTGGCACCTCTCCCAAGCAAATCATGCTCTCACAACGACAAAAAAAGCGCACAGACTTATATCGTCTGCACGCCTCTGTAACTTATTTTTTCACACTGTCATACCAATCGTTGACCTCTTGTGTGATTTGATCACCGCCACCGGATTTCCACGTTTGTACGAATGTATCGAACGCATCTACCGGATTTTTGCCATAAATAATTTCATTGAATGCCTGATTCTCAATTTTGTTCAGGTAGTCCAGCTTCGATTTCATCGTTGCTGTTGTAGGACCAGTGAACATGTTTTTATAAGAAATTTCTTCCTGACCGAGCAGCACTTTCGCAGCAGCAGGTGTCTCTTTCCCGTAGTTGACGGCAACATCCTTCTCAAGCTTCGTTTCAGGCTCTTTGCCATCTGCCAGATTCAGCAGGGCCTTCATCTGAGCATCCGGAATACGAGCTCCGTCGCGAACGAGCAAATAACGTACAACGTTCACATATCCGCCTTCGATTTGATCAATCGGCATTTGTTTACCATTGGCATCCAATTGATAATCATACTTTTCAAACAGACCGTTATCATACGGGCTACCCGGTGCCGGGTCTGCATAATTGTCGAACAGGTAGTTCTCATACGTGAAGAACGCTTCAGGGTGCTCCATGTCTTTCTTAATCAGAATGACGCCGTTGACAAACTGTGTACCGTGACGCATCGCTTTGCCTTCTGGACCAGACGGGATTTCAATCGGTTTCCAGACCGCACTTGGCACATTTTTCACTGTATCCAGAAGCGGCCATCCGCTCATCCAGTAAGGACCCGGAATAATACCAGCTGTACCTGCCACTGCTGGCTCTGCTGTTTTGTTTTCATCCCATAATGCTGCTTCCTGCGGGATATATCCTTTTTTGAGCCATTCGCTCAATTTGGTCAGACCTTGCTTCATGCCAGGATTGATGGAACCATACTCCAGCTTGCCATCTTCAGCCACATTCCATTGGAACGGCAGTGTTCCGTATGCACCGAAGATCCAGGATGGATCTCCCATCCATGTGTTCATGGATGTTTTGAAACCGATGCTGAGTGGAATGACCTTATCTGGAGCTAAGCCATCCGGATTTTGGTTTTTGAACGCATCCATGACTTTTTCCAGCTCATCGATCGTTTTTGGCGTCTCCAGATTCAGCTTGTCCAGCCAGTCTTGGCGAATCCACAGCAGATAATCATTGTTGTACGCATAGTCCAGTACGGGAATACCCATTCTTTTGCCATCACGGCTGTACTGGTTCCATACATTGGGGTCCTGCTCCATCGCTTTTTTCCATGTGTCGGAAGCATATTTGTCGAACAGCGGGCCTACTTCCTGATACATGCCGGAATCAATCAGATCCTGGGCAAGCAGGTTATCCCCTACTGTTACAATATCAGGCATCTCCTGACCGGAAGACATCGCAAGACGAAGTTTCGTTGCAAACGCTCCGTTTGTATCCGTTACAGACCACAATGATTTGATGTCGATGCCAAATTGCTCTTTGGCCCATTTGGTTGCCACGTTATTTTCCATCGATTCGCCATTTTTGAATTTGAGCTCTGGGTCAATTCCCCATGCCGTTGTAAGGGTTACTGCCGGATCATATTTTTCTTTGTATTCGTTTTCAACAGTAGGCGTACTTGATGCCTCGCTGTCTCCTCCGCTATTTCCTCCTGTACAGCCTGCAAGGACGCCGGTCAGACACACCGCCGTTGCGAGAAGCGACAGTAATCTCTTTTTCGTGGATTTCGCTCTCAATGTTGTTCCCCCTTCAATCATTTTGGTTACCCTTTCATTATAGGCCTGCCGGGTCTTTCAGCCTATGTCACGAAAACAAGATTTCTGCACCTTTGGCAACCTATATATTGGAATGATGTTGAAATTATGCCTGATCCCGATATTCATTCGGTGTCATTCCGTAATGCTTTTTGAACATTTTGCTGAAATATTGCGGATTCTGGTACCCCAGCTCACTGGTAATCTCGTATATCTTTTTGTTGGTGTTTTTGAGCAAATACAATGCACGCTCCATCCGCATGCGAATCATATAATCGCCCAGCCCCTCACCTGTCTCAGCTTTGTAGATCTTGGACAAATACACGGGATGCAAATACACCTTGTCTGCGATCATCTTCACGGACAGATCCTGTCCTGCATCCCTCGTTACCATCTCCTGAACCTGCTTGATGACGTGTCTGCGACTTTGTACGCCTTCCTGATCGGATAACTCCTCCTGCAATTTGGCAAGCATCTCCGTCGCCCAGCGACGAAGCTTGTCAGGCGATTGAATCAGTTGATGCGCGAGCAGCAGGTCAAATCCCGCATGATCGATCTCATGCACGAGATGCCCCTGCTTATGCGCGATATACATAAAAGCATTCGTTACAGACAAATACATCTCATATACATGTTCTCTGGAGAGACATACGCGGTCCGCAGCATCAAAGACGGCGTTCAGTTTGCGTGCCGCCGCCTCCCACTGTTTGGTTTCGAGCAATTGAGGCAGCACAGGTGGCTTATAGAGCTCTTCAAGCGCTTGTGCCGCATCGTTCTCCGGTCGTTTGGACGGCTCTTTATCCATGTAAATGATCGTACTTTCCTCTGGACCCGACAATACAAGTGATCCCAGACCTTTACGATAAGCGGTCGTCAGATCGGCAAATTGAAACGGTGCTGTGACCACCATGGACAAATCACCTTGCAGATATCGAATAACATGCTCGCGGAAAGTCCCAACTGGCTGCTTCAGTTCTTCCACATTTGTCTGAGCAGGCTCCGTCCAGCCCTGACTCTGTATAATCATAACCAGACACTCATGGGGACCTCGTCCAAACCACACGTTGAAATGGGGACCGAATACTTCCTCGGCGATATTGCCAACCGCAAACTCCATCAAATCCAGTGATTGCTGATCCATTGACGAGAACCGACCTGTAAGGCGAATGAGCATCATGACCGCAGGTTGATCCGGCTGGAGTACAATCTCGTACTTCTCCAGCTGTTCACCCAGTGCCCGTGCTGTAATTTCGCGGCCCAGCAACAGATCATGCATCAGATTTTCCCGCAAAATTTTATAATCTGACTTCCGGCTGTATAACAACCGATGGTATTTATCAAATTCATCCCAATCATCCCGAAGGGACATGATGGCAGCGGAGACCGAAGCCATGAATTCCTCATCGTTCACCGGCTTGAGAATATAATCGGCAGCCTGCAGCTGAATTGCTTTTTTGGCATATTGAAAATCACTGTGCCCGGTCAGCAGGATGCAGCGGATATGCGCCCATCGACTGCTTACCTCCTCAATCAGCTCCAGTCCGGACATGCCCGGCATTCGAATATCGGTCACCACGAGGTCCACTGCATTCTCTTCCAGGATCTGCAGCGCTTCCTTGCCAGATGCCGCACGGAAAACTGTCGTAACCCCTAGCTCTCCCCAGGGAATGGTTAATTCCAGACTTTCAGTCACATATGTTTCATCATCCACCAGTAAGATATCTATCAAGACAGTCACTCCCTATCTGCTTAATTATGCAAGGCATTCCATGGTTATCATGCTGTAGTCATATGGCGTCTCTATTTCTATCCTTCTATTCAAGAAGATGTTCCTCGTCAACAGGCCAGAACAAGGTAACACGAAGCCCACCAAGTGGTGATTCCGTGACGCTAATTCCCGCCTGCTCCCCATATCTGAGCTGAAGACGCTGGTTGACGTTCCATAGTCCACATCCCATCTCTTTATCCATACCGCCTGTAAGTTTGTGGAGCAGCATCTGCCGGGCCAATTCATCCATGCCTTGCCCATCGTCATCTACGGTAAGAATCATCATGCCATCTCTCTGTTCTCCCGAAACCCGTATTTCCCCAGCTTCGGCATCGGCTTCAATCCCATGAATAACCGCATTCTCCACCAGGGGTTGTACGATTAGCGGAGGCACCTCCTGCCTCAGGATCTCTTCCGATAAGTCAATTTTGAAACGTATTCGGTCCATACGCATCTGCTGAATCTCCAGATAACAGGTGACGAACTCAATTTCCTCCGTAAGCGGCACCACATCACGCTCCTGCCTCGTTGTATACCGATAGTATCGGGACAGATTATGCGACATGGCAACGACGGCATCCACACGCTTTAACTTTGCCATGCTCGTAATGAACGAGAAACAATTATAGAAAAAGTGTGGATTAATCTGCGATTGCAGCTGTTTCAGCCGGGCTTCACGCACATGAATCTGTTCCAGATACACGTGTTCAAACAGCTGCTGAATCTGAGCCACCATGGAGTTGAATCGTTCGGACAAAAAGCTGAATTCATTGCGTCCTTTGGGCGTAATTCGAACTGAATAATCCTCCTGCTTCAATCGCTGGAATCCACGAATTAACTGTTTGACGGGGACCTGGACCTGGACATATAACAGATAGGCCACGGCAAAGCTCATCAATAGCAGACAGATCATGGCCGAATAAAACAGTATATTGGATTGATGAATCGGCTTCAGAATCGCCGATAGTGGCATGTAATCGACCAGATACCAGCCTGTCGTGCTGGACTTTACCGTATTCACCATGTATGGCTCGCCGTCAATGACTACCGTCCGGTTATCCACATCCTTAAGCTTATCAATAGCCAGCTTGTCCATCAGCTGACCTGTCAGCGTACGATCCGAAGTTCGGTTATAGATAACCCCCGACTCTTCCCGGTAATAAAATGGATCATGGCGGCCGTCGTCCTTGAATTTGTCCAGCATATCGCGAATGTTGTCACTATCGAATTCCAGCTTAATCACGGTCTGCGCATTGGCTGCGGGATCACTAATGCCGTATGGAGATACGGTAATCCAGCTGAAGATGAATTTTTCATCTTCCCCTTCCTGAGTCTTTCGGACATTCCATCCGGATGACATGTTGCCTCGCAGCGTCTCCTGATCGTAATAGCCAGCATCTCTTTCAGAGATGACCCTGCCCAGCGTCGGCGAATAGAGATATAGTTTCGTTGTCCAGTTGGATGAACTTTCCTGGATGCTCAGCTTGTTCTGAATGCGTTTAACCAAATTGATCGTATCCAGATCGAAATATTTACTGTCGGCGTAGATCCGCCGGAAGCTCGCAATATCGGGGTCATGGATGAGCAGATTCGGCCACGAGGATAACAATTCGATGTGGGTATTCACTTGATTTTGAAAAAATTCAAGCTGGTTGCTGTTGGAACGATTGAGTTCATCCCGCAGAACTGCTGTTGTTTTATGGTTGGAATACCAGTACAGCAGTACGACTGGAACCAGCATAATTAGAATTAAAATGACCATTTTGGAAAATAGATTCGTCCGGTATGACATCTTCTTACCTCACCTTGCCTTCATTAGTCAGTGAATCTAATTTTAACGATGCAAGCGTTAAACATAAACTCTTTTTTCTCGGCAAATCCGCTATACAGCTTATCTGTTATTCCGAACCTAATCTCTTTAAAGAGACTGTCTATATATCGTAAGCGTTACCATATACATACATAAAGGTGACAAAACCAACTTTTCTGCACTAATTGCAACTTCCACGAAAAAAAAGAGCCGACAACCGCCAGCTCCTTTCTAAACACTATATATAGGTTAAATTCTTCTAATTCGCAATGCTCGTCTTATGTATTCATTCTATCTTGCTAACGCAATATCATTATGGAATATCGTAGTCAAATACGGTGTTCTCTCCATCCACGGCGACATCCAGGACAATATCAGTTAACTCTCCTTTCACTTGCAGTGGAGAGTCAGCCAATCCGGAAAACGCCAGTTGACCCTTAAATGTTCCATGCGGCTCAATCTCTATATGCACAGGCTTCAGCTGGACAGATTGCAGTGATTCATAGAGCGGATCATCCTGGTGTTTGTAACTGCGGGCCAAGTCAGGCAAGAGCACAACTGCTACAGACTCTCTGGTGTAATTTTTGAGTGTCAGGTCACAATTTACCCGTGTGATCCCATTATCCAGTACATCATAGGTACAGGAGCTATCATTTTGGACATAGGAAACACCATGGATACCGGAAACTCCCCATTTGGCTACATACATTAATTTATCCGTCATGTAGGAATAACTGAGAACGATCGCAAGCACGATCAACCAGAGCCGTTTGGCCAGAACCGGATATAATGGCATGATTTCTTTGCGTGTAAGATAGTAGCTGCACACTAATATACCCATGCCAAAAAATAACGTGATATGCACACCACTTACGTAGGATGTGGTATAAGGCGACATTCCTATAGCAGACAACATCGTGTCCCCCACAGAAAAACCGAGGTGATGCTTAAACGTAAAGATGATGCCGAACAGCAATAACATCGCAGAGAACACAAGTCTGGTTCTCGACACACGAACACCCCCTAATCAACCACCTGATTATATCATATTTTTCCTTATTATGGTTTGCGATCCAAATAAAAAAAAGACGCTCCGGTTTTAACCGAAACGTCTTAGGTTTTGTAATTCAATCTACTTCTTGGACAGGAATGCATCGAGCTGCTCTTGTTTGGCTGTAATGATTTTATCAATACCTGCAGCTTTCAGCTTCTCCAGATATTTCGGGATCATCTCGTTCGGATCTACTGCACCCGAGGTCATGCCTGGTTTGAACTGTTTGTTCACGTTGTTGACCGCAGCAATTTCGTTTTTGACGGATTGACTGTTGAAGGTAAAGCCCAGTGCAGGTGACTTGACGCCTTTGGCATTAAACTCCTTGAACTTTTCCCATTTCTGCGGATCTTCATTATCCCAGAGGTAGTTCAGGAACTGGTTGCCCAGCTGCCATTGTGCACCAGGATTGTATGTGCGACTGTTGGCATCCACCCCTTGCGGGAGGGTAATTATGTTGTCCTGTCCGTCTTTTTTCACATAATGTGTGCCTTCGATTCCGAAATTAAGCAGGTTGTTGATTTCTTTATCGGAATGCAGCAGGTTAATGACTTGCATTGCCTTTTCCGGCTGCTCGGAGGAACGGGAGATCGCCAGCATGGCACCGGAAGCATCCCCAGTTGTAATCGTAGGCTGCGTCATCTCAATCTGAGTCAGTGGATATCCAACGTACCCTTCTTCTTCCTTATCCTTGCCCGGCTTCATGCCATCGGTCCACAGGAAAGCCTTGCCTGCCTTCGCCTGATCTTTCGGGAACACATTGGAGGTCGCCGCATCGCTGTTAATGTATCCGGCCTGATACCACTTACGTGCAAGCTCAGCGGCCTCCTTGAATTCAGGGGTCTCCACTTCGTTCAGTACAGTCGTTGTACCCGCTGTTTTGGAGATTACGCCCGGAACGGATGCATCACCGAGATAGTCCCAGTCCAGGTTTTCCAGCAGCCCGTTACCATTAGTATTGGACATATAGAACGGAGTAATACCAGGTTCGTTTTCCTTAATTGTTTTGAGCAGTGGCTCCAGGTCAGCCCACGTTTTCACTGCGGTCAGATCGAGCTTGTATTTGTCAGCGAGATCTTTGCGTACCAGTACACCACGCGTTGCCGCCAACTCCTTGTTGGTAGGAACACCATAATTTACGCCATCCACCTGGGAGCCTTCCAGAAAGGCGGGATCGAGATTTTTCTTGATATCCTGCCCATACTTGTCAAGCAGCTCATTGAGCGGCAAGAACGCGCCTTTCGCCACATTGACGGTATAATTCTGCCAAGCCGCCGTGAAAATAATATCCGATTTTTCGCCGGAAGAGATCATAAGATTCAGCTTGTTATCCCACTGCCCCCAGTCGATGGCATTGATCTTGAGTGTGGCCCCGATCTTTGGCTCCATCTTTTTGTTGATCTCGGCCTCGACCAGAGCCACATCTTTCTGTGGTGTCCCTGGATAATACAAGGTCACTTCATAGGGCTTGCCCCCACTCTCCGCTGCACCGCCACCCTGTGCTTCCGGTGTTGTACCGCCTTTGTCTGACGAACAACCTGCCAGCACCAGGCTCAGCGCCATAACTGCTGCCGCGAAACGCGGCCATACCTTAAACGTTCTAATCAAATGAACCCCTCCCGTCATATGTTGGACCCTGCAACCGATTGCCCCAATTCGCAATGTTCCCCAATCTGCAAAAGTCCGTTCGCTTGCCGGCCCTCCGGCGTGTCTGTACTCGCTGCTTTTTGTATATGCCCTCTCAGGTCCATCTTCAATTATCCGTTGCCCTCTCCGCTAACCGGCCGGAGTTACCCCTTCACTGCGCCCACCGTAAGGCCTTTGATGAAATAACGCTGGAAGAATGGATATGCCAGTACAATTGGACCAATACCGACAACAGCCATCGCCATTTGCAGTGTTTTATTCGGCAGATTCAGCAATCCGCCCTGTGATGAAATCTGTGAAGAGACGTTGGAGTTGGATGTTAAATATTGAATATCGAGCAGCGTTCGGTACATGAGGTACTGAAGGCTGATCGTCCGGTTATCAGATATAAAGATCATGCTTAGATACCAGTCGTTCCAGTAATTCAATGTGCTGAACAGTGCAACGGTCGCCATCACCGGTAGGGAGAGCGGGAGCACGATACGTGTAAAGGTTCTCAATTCACCTGCTCCATCAATCCGTGCCGATTCAAGAATCGATACCGGAATGGAATTGGCGAAGAAGGTCCGCATGACCAGTACGAAGAACGGTGACAGCAGCAGCGGCATGATCAATGCCAGAATCGAGTTTTTCAAATCCAGTACGTTCACATAAACAAGATACCAAGGAACCAGCCCGCCATTAAACAGCATGGTGAAAAAGATGAAAAAGGCGAACCACCCGCGATACGGCAAATCCCTCCGGGAAAGCGGGTACGCGTACAATGCAGTCAGTGCTACACTCGTTATCGTACCTATCACGGTTACGATAATTGAAATGCCATATGAATGGATGATCTGATCCATGTCCTTGAACAGAAACTCATAGGCAGTCAGGCTAAACTTCTCCGGAATCAGCTTATACCCGTTCGCAATGACCGTCGTCTCATCCGAGAATGAAATCGCGAAGACAAGCAGGATCGGCACGATGCAGGCAATAGCATAGAATATAAACATAGCGTGTATGATAGACGCGGAACGCCGCGACACAGCTAATGGATCACGTGATTTCACAGCTGGCTTGCCCCCTCTCAAAATAATGCATTATCTTTGTCCATTCTCCTTACGATGGTATTGGATACAAGAACAAGCACAAATCCGACAACAGCCTGATACAGCCCGGCTGCCGATGACATTCCGATATCGCCCCCAATGAGGAAGGTACGGTACACATACGTATCCAGAACGTTCGTTACCGGGAACAATGCACCCGACTCCAACGGAACCTGGTAGAACAGACTGAAATCCGCGTAGAAAATACGACCGATCTGCAGCAATGTCATAATCACAATCAGTGGCACGAGAAACGGAACGGTAATGTAGCGAATCTGATGCCACTTGCTCGCGCCATCCAGCACGGCCGCTTCATAATATTCCTCATCGATACCTACCACTGCTGCCAGATAAATGACGGCATAGTAACCGATATTCTTCCATGTATTCACCAGCGGCAGAATATACGGCCAATACTTCGGCTCCGAGTACCAGTCAATTGGTTGTCCGCCAAAGAGCTGGAGAATCGTCGAGTTCATGAAGCCCGAATCCTTGCCGAGAAATGCGAGCACCAGATAACTGACTACAATCATCGACAGAAAATACGGAAGCAGCATGAGTGACTGATACAATTTGGACATCGCCTTGTTCTTTACTTCATTCAGCAGGATTGCCAATCCTACACCTACGATTAAATTCAGCGCAATAAATACGGTGTTATATGCGAGCGTGTTCCGGGTGATCTCCCAAGCATCGCTGGTGGAAAACAAATACTTGAAATTATCCCAGCCACTCCAGGGGCTGCCCCAAATACCGTCGGCATAGTTTACATTTTTGAACGCAATCAGAACGCCGAACATCGGCATATAGTTATTCACCAGCAGAAACAGAATGCCTGGCAAAAACATGAGATACAAAACTTTGAATTTACCTAGATTGTACAGGACAGACTTTCGTTTTCGAACCGGTATATCCGGTATGTCCCTTCTATCCGATAGTCGTGCTCCCTTACCCGCCTGGGGTTGTGTCTTCATAACTTGTTCTCCCTCACTCCTCTTGAATTTCATCCTCAGGATGAAACACCGCTGTGTCTCCTGTGGTTCAAGTATACGGCGGGGCGTTCAGGTCCACTATCTGCTGTGGTGACCTGTTCACTTATCAAATTATGACTTTAGGGCACAAAAAAACAAAAGACGCAGCATGCTGCGTCAAATCTGTACCGTTCGGGACTGTTTGCGAAACTCCTGTGGGGTAATACCCGTGCACTTTTTGAACATTTTCGTAAAATGAGAGTAATTGTAATACCCGACCTTGCCTGCGATATCCGTCACCTTCACGGTTGACTGGGACAATAAGGTCTTTGCTTTGGCTACTCTACGCTGGAGAATGAATTCGGAAAGCGACATGCCCTTTTCTTTACGAAACAAGCGGGATAGATAGGCCGGATTAAATCCGGCAAAGGACGCAAGTTCTTCTCGCATCAGCTCTTCACCAATATGATTTTCAATGTAAATGCATAACTGGTCCACAATGGTCATTGGACTGTGATCGTCCGGGTACAATACCGGGATGGCACGACTGATCAGGTCTGAGGTCCACTGCTTCAGCTGGGGCAATGAACGTGTCACAACGCTTTCTTCCGGCTCGCGTTCGCCAGGGTACAGGCTGCGTACGGATACATTTTTCTGATGGAGCAGCGGGTAGATCACATGCAGCATTGCATGGTAATACAGCCGGAGAATCTCTGGTGACAGCCGCTCCTGGGCAGCCAGTAATTCAAAGATTTCATCAACACGCTCGCGCAGGTCATCAAACTTTCCCGTTTCGAACAGGATGGACAGCTCGGAAAACCACGGTATGGGTAGAAAGCGATCCTCCGTATCTCGGCCCGCCTCGTCATAAATGAAGACCCCTTCAAGCTCGTTGATATTGCGACGCTCCATGTCCATCAGCTCATTCAACATGCCCTGAATATCCGTAACAGCTACCGGGATTCCGACATAACAAGATAATCGGCAATAAAAATAGGTACCGCACTCCTGGATATAGCTCTGGCATCCTTGCACCACTTCACTCGCTGTTGGCACGACACCGTCCTGCTCGTATACAAGCACAATATTCAGTCCACTGTGGTCCTGAAATACTTCACCGGGTTTGTCACCAAGCAGCATTTCCTTGGCAGCATTGCGGAGCGCATATTCCAGCACCTCCTCATCACGCAGGTCGAAGTCTCGCACCCATTCTTCGACGGATATGACAATCGGCAACACGCGCGCTTGCGGATCAATCTCGGCTCCGTATACTTCGGCCAGTTCCTGAAGCTTTTGCTGGGTTAAGGTTATGCGCTGTGAGATGGCGTCTTTCCAGAAACGCTCGGTCAACAGCGGTTTATGAGTTTGCCAGCGTTTGTACACAGACTCATATACTTCATTGGTGCGGGAACGCTGCTCCCCGTCCTTAATTTTGTCTATTGCCTGGGTCACAACCTTGAGTAACTGGTCTGCGGGAGCAGGCTTCAGCAAATAATCGAAGCTGTTCAACTTGATTGCCGTTTGTGCATAATCGAATAAGGCATGGCCTGTAAGAAAGATGGTCAGCATGCCGGGATCATGCTTTAACACCCAGCTCTGCAGATCCAGTCCCGTTTCACCAGGCATCTCAATATCACAGATCAAAATATCAATAGGATGGGCTTTCATCAGCAGTCTCGCCTCTTCCGCATCACCAGCACTGAATACCTGGTCAATTCCGGCCGAGCTCCAGTCTACCCCTTCCACCATCGCTTGCAGGGCATATACTTCATCATCCACGATCAACAGGTTCCGCATAGGCTCTCCCTTCTTCTTCTTCCGTCTGGGCCGGCATATGAATAACGACTGCTGCCCCTCCATCAGTCTGATTCCTGAATTGCAATCCGGCATGTTCGCCGTATTTCACAAGCAGCCGATGGATAACGTTCCAGATGCCAATGTGCTGCCCACCCGGATCTTCGGCGTATTGCCCCTGTTGCAGACGCTCCAGTATGTCCTTCTCAAATCCAACACCGTTATCCGTAATGGAAAGTTGAAGTATCGAATCATCTTCATTTCCCATATGTGAATCAGACCCAGATAACGTTTTCGTTTCCCGGGCAATTATGCGAATAACAAAAGGCTCTGTGCGCCGCTGAAACCCATGAATGATGGCATTCTCCACAAAAGGCTGAATCGTTAAGGGCGGCAGCACATAATGCCCGAGATCCGGTCCAACATCCAGAACGAAATCCAACTTGTTTGGAAACCGCAGCTTCTGGATTTTTAAATAATGACTGATATGTTCCAATTCTTCATCCAATCGAATGACACGTTTGCCTGCACGCAGGCTGAACCGGAAATAATCCGCTAGGTGACCAGCCATCTGCTGCACAAGCTCATGCTTTTGCAAGGAAGCCAGGCTATGAATGATATTCAATGAATTTAGGTAAAAGTGAGGATTGATCTGCATCTGCAATTGTTTGAACTCTGCTTCCCTCGTCCGCAATTGCTCCTCATACACATCAATCTTCAGATGCTGGATCTCACTTGTCATCTGATTGAAGCTGTGCGTAACAAACTCCAGTTCAGATGAAGACGGCGTCTCCAGCCTCACATCAAGTTCCCCTCGGCTAACCCTCCTCATCCCACGTATGAGCACATTCATTGGACGAAACAAAAGCTGCCTGAGAAAAATCATAGCTGTGATCAGGATGACCGCTGCACCAATTGGAAGCAGGCGAATGATCTGCTGAAAAAATGGTAGGTTTCGCATCATGTCCTCCTCCGGAAGCAGGACAATATAATTCATCTCAGACATGGCTGAGGGAATTCCAAGCATCAGGTACTGACGTGCACTGCCTGTGGATGTCACTTCAGAGATCACCTGGTAGGGATTATTTAACCCTGTGATGTGGGCTGCGGCCAGTTTGATTTGTGCCGAGTTCAGGGCTGAATCGGACAGGGCTCCGCCATCTCCCCCCACGATAACTGCACCTCCCCGGTCACCGGATTCCGTGAATTGCTCGGGGTGATTCAGTGCATTCATGTCCACAAGCGCCCCCGCATAGAACTGGGCGTTGATTCGCACCGTTTTGACCAAGGCATTCCATGTGTCCCCCCGAACGATGCTCCACTCTGGCTTCTGGATCTCCCCTTCCAGTTGCTGCATCTGGACCGGCATGCTCTCCTGCACAATCGACATTTTGACATCATAATTGCCTGAGGTAGCCAGTAACAGATCATCATTCACGGCATCGTACAGAAAAAATGAATCGATCAGATTATAAAATCCGATATCAGTCATGAATTTGTTCATAATGCGCTGCTTTGCAATAATATAATCGCCGCTGCCGTATTTGAGAAAAAACAAGGAGATAATATCCGGGTCTCGCTCGCCCAGACTGTATAAATAACGATTGGTCTCCTGCAGTACGCGCTCGTTCTGCTCCACACTCTTCGCAAGATGATTCATATTGGTGAGAGAAACTTGATCACGTACCACTTTCATGGCGTATACGTTGTTGTAATAAAGCAGCATGAATAGTGGCAGCATGATCAATGTCAGACCCACAATAAACTTAAAGCGCAGTGAACGGATAAAATTCATGTATTCCCGCCCTTTTGTCTTATCTGGATTTCAGTTCTTTTACACATTGTTGTAAACGCTATCAATAACAAGCAATTCCTCCTGTCTACTGATGCTTCACCTCTGTATTTATTCCATCTTCTTCCTTATAACGGCATGTTTATTTTAATCATACTCGCTTGCGTCTGTCTATGAGGTTCCGTGACCTGTCAATATCAATTCTGATGACTAGCACCTTGGCTTACAGTATGTGTTCGAGGTTCCATGTTCTAATTAAGTTCTCCATCTGTAAAAAAAATCCTGCCC
>NZ_LITU01000081.1:204416-242399 GCF_001280595.1 Paenibacillus xylanivorans | reverse complement strand
GCATACGATATATCACTCCTTGGGTTGACACCAAGGATGGAAGGAGGCATGTCCGATGAATATTCAACTCGTCCCATTGCATTATGTATATCTGGCTTTTATCGTCTTAATTATCGCCGTCATGGTTCGGCGTAGAGACACAACGATCATTTGTGTCGCAGGTATCATGACCATTGGATTCCTCGCGACTGAAACATTAAGCGGATCGGTATCCGGAATCTTCAGCAGTTTTATCTACGCAGCCAAGGAGCTGCTCAGCACCATTTTTATCATTTCCATCATTGTCGCGATGAGCCGGGTGTTAATTCGGACGGGAATCAATGAAGTCATGGTCAAGCCGCTCACCCGGTTCATCCATTCTCCACAGGTCGCGTACTGGGGAATTGGATTCATTATGATGATCGTATCGTTGTTCTTCTGGCCCTCACCTGCCGTTGCTCTGGTTGGGGCCGTACTTCTTCCGGTAGCGGTACGAGTCGGGCTTCCTCCCATCGGAGCTGCCATTGCCATGAATCTATTTGGGCATGGAATCGCCTTATCAGGGGATTACATTATTCAAGGTGCACCCAAACTGACGGCTGATGCGGCAGGACTTCCAGTTACCTCCGTCATGACCGCAAGTATCCCGCTTGTCATAGTGATGGGGACGGTGTCTACCGTAACGGCATTCTGGATGCTGCGCAAGGAGATGAAGTCAGGTTCCCACGTTAAACTTAGTGATCCGATCTCTGGTGAAGCAGTAACCGTCCTCCCACCTTCATCAGATTCTGCGCCTATCTCCGAGGAGCCAGCCGTTCAACGTCAATCGATGCCGGCCCGTCTTCAAAAGGCATTCGCCCTGATCATCCCATTGTTATTCTTAGTCGATGTCATTCTGATGTTTTTACTTAATCTTCAAGGCGGTGATGCCACAGCGTTAATTGGTGGAACAGCCGTGCTCATTCTGATCGCCGTATCCCTTGCAGCACATCGTCATACAGGCCCGGAAGAAACAACAAACTATTTAATTGAAGGATTTCAGTTCGGATTCAAGGTGTTTGGTCCAGTCATACCGATTGCCGCTTTCTTCTATCTTGGAGATGCTGCGATCACAGAGCTGTTCAACAACCCGCTGCCTGCTGGTTCGCACGGTATTGTGAATGATTTGGGGGTTGCTCTTGCCGGGTTGGTTCCACTGAATAATACGGTAGGGGCTATAACGATGACTGTGACCGGTGCGGTCACGGGAATGGATGGTTCGGGGTTCTCGGGAATATCCCTGGTCGGCTCCATTGCGTCCATGTTTGCAGGTTCGGCAGATTCCGCACCTGTACTGACGTCACTGGGTCAGATCGCCGCCATATGGGTAGGCGGTGGGACCTTAATTCCATGGGCCTTAATTCCAGCTGCTGCCATCTGCGGGGTCAGTCCATTTGAACTGGCACGTCGTAACCTGAAACCGGTACTGCTGGGACTAACCGTTACTACGATTGTGGCTATCTTTTTAATCTGATTGCGGAAACCATTTTATTCAAACTGAAAAGACGTACGCAAACGGGCCCATTGCCAAAGCTCATCCTTACTCATTGCGGCCAGATGAAGCATTTCCTCATAGGGGTCTCCCTGAAGTCCCAGTACAGCAGCGAATGCAGGCTCCGTCTTCAAGCCTTCCAGCTTCAGTTTGCGAATCTCACGATGTCCTGCTACTCCCCATAGTTGCAACAATTCCCACTCTACCCACATGTGAATATAAGCATTTTGCCTGCGTACAGGTAAGGACTGAGCGAAAATCTCTACAGGCCAGTTTCCAATATCCACACAACAGGTCACATAAGGACACTGGTCTGCATGGCCATCCCCCCGGTTGCATCGAAAACCTTGCATGCCGCCCAGTTGTCGGTGCACTAAGGTTTCGAATGCTCCCAAATCTGTCGCTTCACATAATAGATCAAGATCACTTCCGGGAATATCAATATCAATCGGCACTGTTCCGGCCAGATAAGGCTGGTAGTCAGCCAATATGCTTAACAATCCACTAGATTGCAGCACTTCATAAGCATCCTGCTGACGCTCGTTACCCGAGGCCAGATGTGCCATTACATCCGCAGTTGTAAGCATGTCACAACCTCGGGCACCGGCTCATTCCGACGCTCCTGTAACGACTTGTTTCACCCGACCTACCTGTCCATTGGTCAAACGCACTTTAATTCCATGCGGATGTGTGGGGGACTTGGTTAATAAATCCTTCACGATACCACGTGTCAGTTTGCCTGTAGGCTGATCTTGCTTGAGCACGATATCCACTTCAAGACCCGGTTTGATATTTACTCGTTGTTGTCCGTTCATGGGTTTCTCTCTCCTCTTCAACGTATTCCATGTCATGCAGCCATAATTCACAAAGCTTCATCTATTGTAGACGTTTTGGAATGAAAACGAAAGCCATGTCCAATGTTCAAAAACATAACTGAATGGTTATTTCCGCTTTGAAGAGGGATCAGAAGATTTGCTTTTCATCATTTTCAGCGCTGATCGATAGACTTCATCTGCACTCTTTTCAGGTTCAGTTGTATCCGTCAGCACAGCTTCCTCTTCAGCAGGTTTACGGAAATGAAGCAATGCTTGACGGTAAGCTTGATCGCCATCTGTCGTCTGCGTCTCTCTTTTCTGAGGTGAAGGAGGCGTATCCAATGTGGAATCCATCTGGTGAATTTCCGTTTGCCTGCGCTCCTCATGTTCTAAAACCTCTGTATGCTCGGCCTGTTCGCTAATTCGTTCTTCCTTCCGGGCATGATCTTCTTCATGAAGCAGGACAGGCCCTTCATCCACCTCTGCTATTTTGGAAGCTCTTGCTTCTGCAGCCTTGCGGGACGATCTGGAGTTATAAATCATCAGAAACACAACCCCAATAACAACAATTACCACCAAAATGATCAACATATGAGCATCCTCCTTATCATCCGCCTGTAGGCAACCTTAATCAATATATTGGTGCCCTATTCTGCGAATAATATTTCACCTTGTTTCGTATAGAGCGACAAAGTAGCGGGAATGCTCCAAACAGGATTGTCAGCAGAAGACTTTCAGCATTGATTAAAGAGAAGGTTTAAAGATAACCGAATTGAGGAGGAATGATCAGCATGAATTCACGTGCCATTTTGATCAATATCATCGTAATACTGGTGATTTTGGGAGCCGGGGCGGCCGGGATCTACTATTACAACCAATCCACCAGCTACGTTAAAACCGATAATGCGTTAGTTACCGGGCAGCCTATCTCCGTGGCTTCCGCAGTAGGCGGTGAGCTCCGATCCTGGAAAGGCAAGGTAGGTACAACCTTTAATGCAGGCGATACTGTCGCCACCGTTACCGCTGCGGGCAAATCAACATCCGTGACGATGCCTGTTGATGGCACCATTGTACAACAGACCGCTGTCGAAAATTCGCTAGTATCTGCAGGTACGCCCCTCGCGCGGGCCTATGATTTCAATAACCTGTACGTAACGGCCAATGTGGATGAGACCGCGATTGATAAAATTAAAGCGGGTCAGATCGTCGACGTATATGTCGATGCTTTTCCTGACACCACATTGACTGGCAAAGTGGACCAGATCGGACTTGCCACTGCGTCCTCCTTTTCGCTGCTGCCTTCGTCCAATACGAATGCAAATTACACCAAAGTAACACAAGTCATCCCGATCATCATTACGATCGAAGGATATAAAGGACTGGGTGTGGTTCCCGGCATGAGCGCTACCGTGCGCGTTCATATTTAAGGCTGCTGATGGAAAATCAAGTGCCACTTGGGAAAACCATCGCTGTCCTGCTGCTCGGCGCATTTATCGCCATTCTGAACCAGACTTTGCTCAATGTAGCCATCCCCCATCTGATGAATGACTTTAACGTCTCAGCAACGACCGTGCAGTGGCTGTCCACAGCTTATTTGCTGGTGAACGGGGTACTCATTCCGATTACAGCTTACTTGATCGAGTCGTTCGGGACCCGTAAATTGTTCGTGACTGCGATGCTGTTGTTTACGTTAGGTTCGTTGATTTGTGCCATCAGTCCTGGATTTACGGTCATGCTCATCGGTCGTATCGTACAAGCCAGTGGGGCTGGTATTATTATGCCTTTGGTTATGAACGTGTTTCTGACTGTTTTCCCTCCAGAGAAACGGGGAACGGCCATGGGCACGATGGGCATTGCCATGATGTTTGCTCCGGCCATTGGCCCGACGTTATCGGGATGGATCGTGGAACATTACACATGGCGGATTCTGTTCTATATGGTCATTCCGCTCGCCTTGCTTGATATTTTGTTTGCCTTTATATGGCTAAGAAATGTGTCCAAGCTTACTTCACCGAAATTTGATGGATTTGGCGCGTTATTCTCCACTATTGGTTTCGGCTTTCTGCTCTATGGATTCAGCTCTGCCGGGGATAAAGGCTGGACCAGCGCGACTGTGCTGTTGACATTAATAATTGGCGTACTCTTCATCGTCTTCTTTGTCCTCAGAGAGACGGCCATGAAGAACCCTTTGCTGGAATTTCGTGTATTCAAATACGATATCTTCACCATCTCGACGCTGGTCAGTGCAACGATTAACATGGCACTCTTTGGCGGAATGCTGCTGTTACCGATCTATCTGCAAAATATAAGGGGATTCTCTCCCCTGCAATCCGGTTTGTTGCTACTGCCCGGCGCTTTGCTAATGGGCGTCATGTCTCCCATCTCAGGTGCCTTGTTTGACCGGATCGGCTCTCGCCCCCTCGCCATTGTCGGTTTGATCATTACCGCCATCTCCACCTTTGAGTTTAGCAAGTTGACGGGGGAGACGCCCTACGGTCACATTATGATGCTATATACTTTCCGTAGTTTCGGGATGTCCATGCTTATGATGTCTGTACAGACAGAGGGGTTAAACCAATTGCCGCCTCATCTCACAAGTCATGGGACGGCCATGTCCAATACAGTCAGGCAGGTGGCAGGCTCAATCGGGACCGCATTGCTTATCACCGTGATGGCGACACGTGCGGGCATTCATTTGGCGGATTACAGTAACACCGTCACCACAACCAATGTAGCACTGACGGAACAAGTGGGCATGCTCGGTACGCAGATGGCTACCGCTGCTGGAATGCCGCCTGAACAAGGTTCCAGTCTCGCATTACAACAGCTCTATGGTATTGCTGTTCAGACGTCAACGATTGAAGGTATTAATGATGCTTTCATTGTAGCAACCTGGATTTCAATCATTGGTCTGTTTCTATCGTTGTTCCTGCGACGGGCTCGCTCCCGTCCTCGTAAAATCAAGCCTGAACGCTAATTGCGCTTGGTAACCTCTAATTCTCTATACAACCCTGTATAACAAATCCGCAAGCTACATTCTGATATTGAAACAAAAAAAACCGCAAGTCTCTTCAATCCAGAGACCTGCGGTTTTTGGCTTGCACTATGGATGCTGGGGTAAGGATGAATTGTCATCCTTGGCAGCCTCTCTCGCCTTGACGGCAAGCAGTTCCGATACGGTAACAAAACGATATCCCTGCTCCTGCAACTTGGGCAGAATCGTTTTTAGCGCGGTAACCGTCTGAGACTTGCCCTCCACCTTATCATGAAAGAGAACGATATCCCCGTTACGTGCGTTTTTCAGCACTTTGTTCACAATGGCTGATACACCTGGTGAAGCCCAATCACGTGTGTCCTGATGCCAGGACCATAGCACAATCGTATATCCTTGCTGCTTGGCGACCTGAATGACCATGTCATTGTAATAGCCCCCCGGTGGTCTGAACAACGTGGGACGATGCGCCCCTGCTCCAACAATGGATTTCTCCGCTATGTTCATTTCATGGCTGTACTTATCCGCCCTTGTTGATCTAACCGCGTACGTATGTGCGTACGTATGATTGGCGATTTCATGTCCTTCCCGCTGCTCCTGCTTGATCAGGTTAGGAAACTTTTCCGCCCATTTGCCAAGAACAAAAAAAGTACCTTTGGCCTGATATTTCTCGAGCAAAGCCAGGATCTGCGGGGTCTGGACCGGATCTGGTCCATCATCAAAGGTCAGTGCGATGAGCTTGTCATGCGTGGGAACCTCCCACACAATCTCTCCCCGTTCCTCATAATACTGTCGATTCTTCTGCACAGGTTTGGCGTAGGCAGAGCTGCTGCCCAGCAGAATAATCAGCGTACACAATCCGATGCATCGGGCTGCCTTCAGGTTCATGTTTATGTCCTCTCTTTATCTTCAAACGTAAACTCCCTGTTAGCATCTCCCGATTCACCAGAACTATTTAACGAAATATCTGATCAATGACTGCAATTTCCTCAGCTGTAAGCTCAACATCCAGTGTTTTCAGATTGTTGATGACCTGCTCCGGTTTCTTGGCCCCAGGAATGAGTGCATCAATGGACGGCTGAGTCAGATACCAGGCCAGAACGAGATGAGCGACCTCGGCATCCTTGGACTGTGCAATACTGCGCAGTTGTTCCACCTTGTCCAAATTCTGAATAAAGGCTTCTCCAGTGAATAACGGGTTCTTCGCCCGTCCATCCTGGAAGGTTGTATCATGATTATATTTGCCGCCCAGCAGACCTGCTGCCAGAGGGAAGTAAGGTACAAAAGAAATGTCATTCTCTGCCGTATAGGGCAGTAATTCCTTCTCCGCTTCTCTTTTGAACAAATTATATTCAGATTGCAGTACATCTACATCTCCATCACGATTTGCCTCACGCAACTGATCAATGGAGAAGTTGGATACTCCAATGGCCCGGATTTTACCTTCGTCCTTTAAACGTTTCAGCGCGCCAACAGCCTCATCCTTCGGTGTATGTTCATCCGGAAAATGAATATAGAACAGGTCGATATAATCTGTCTGCAGACGTTTCAATGCCTCATCTACAGAGGTTTTGAGGAAAGCAGGTGAATTATCAAAAACTACGTTACCATCCACAAATTTATGTGCAGCTTTCGTCGCAATGATGGTATCTTGGCGCTGACCTGTTTCTTTCAGCACTTCACCAATTAACCGTTCTGAGTGCTCAGGTCCATAGATGAAAGCAGTATCCAAAAAGTTAATTCCCTGTTTCAAAGCTGCGCGAACGACATCCTTGCCTGTCTCATCATTCAGCATATTCGGATAGATGTTATGTCCTCCTACTGCATTTGCACCCAATCCAATCGGATTAACAATCAGATCGGTATTGCCCAAGCGAGTACGTTGTTCTGCCATGTCTCATCCATCTCCTTTTCTGAGCGTTGGTAACTCAAATATATTATATCAGAGGGTTAAGCTTATTTAAAATATCGGGTTTATCGGATTAGGTGTTTTTCAGCGCTGTGGCTTCCACATCATTGATAAATCGGCGGAGTTTTGCGGCCACATCCCGGTTGATTTCGCCATTTTCGTATAATTGCTGTATGGTATTGCGCTGCTCCTGCATCGCCACCATTTGCAATTCCAGCTTTTCCTGATCAAATGGATCTTCGGTTTTGCCCTGATTCCAGGTACGTAATTTGGCAATGACCCGTTCATATCTAGAGATGACCGAGAGAGAGACAATCCGGTTACTATCATTCATATGAGCACGAATCGCCTTGATCGCCGCTTCCGAGGTACGCATCTTCACTTGACGGAACAACTCCGCATTCTCGATCATAAACGGCTGTTCCGGCTTCTGCGAACGATTCGTAAACACATGTCCAAACACTCGCCCAATTTCACTGAGCGAGAACATCATCTGGGTATTCGTACGGTTCGCAAGCATCATTTCCTTACGATCCAACCAGCTGTTACATCTAAAGGCCGCTTCCGAAGCAATTACATTTTCGTCCATCATATTCTCAATTTCCTTGCGTTCAGCCCGGGTAGCGATGAGATTAATTGCTGTTTCCTGTTTCAAAATGTCTTTGCGCTTGCCTGCAGTAAGCTCGCCAGCCGCCTGCCTGATATATTTCGACAGATCCGAAACAACTGCAAGTGCAGCAGCTTTGTTCTCGTCGTTCATTTCCGACTTGACTGCGCGAATGGCGGCATTCAACATAATATCCTGCGCTTTGCGTTCCGTCGTTTGCGGTGTGCCTTCTTCCACTTTTTCTTCGTTTTTTGCCAGAACAGGAAGGAACACACTTGCAGCAATCAGAGTGAACAGAATTACACCTGCCGCCAGGAAAATGATCAGATCCCTTTCAGGAAAAGGAGACCCGTCTTGGAGAACATAAGGAATGGAGAATGCCCCCGCCAACGTCACAGCCCCTCTCACACCCGAAAGGGTAATGATCGTAATTTCTTTCAGCCGGGGCTTCCCGCTCGACAACTCCTCACCGGAATTTTCATTTCCTTTCCAGAACAGATAGATCCAGACAAAACGCAGTACTAATAATAGCACTGAAATTAGGCCCACATAGCCGAGTACTTGCAAGTTATCAAATGAAACATTTTCAAAGATGGTACTTAGCACATCCGGGATCTGTACCCCCAGAATGACAAAAACCAACCCGTTCAAAATAAATAAAATGACAGACCAGGTGCTCGCAGATACCACCTGCATCTTCAGTTGTACGGACTCGGTCCGGTCACGCTCAATCGCATGAATGATCCCCCCGGCGACTACCGCCAGAATGCCCGAAACCCCGACCTCTTCACTTACCAGATAAATAACGAATGGCGTTAAAATTTGCAACAGCATATGAATGGTGACATCTTCCATACCCAACCGCCGAATCCAGACACCCAATCGGATCAACAGTAAGGATAACAAGGCACCAATCAACAGCCCGCCAATCGCGATAAGTATAAAACTGAAAGACGCCTGAGCCAGGGAAAACACACCCGTAACCGTGGCGGCAATCGCAAATTTGAATGCAACCAGACCGGATGCATCATTCATTAATGCTTCTCCCTCAAGAAGCCTATGTATGCTCTTGGGCAAATGCACACGACCTGCCATGGCGCCTACAGCCACAGCGTCTGTCGGGGACAGAATCGCCGCGAGTGCAAAAGCCGCAGGTAGCGGAATGGTAGGAATAAGCCAGTGAATGGCGTACCCTGCAACGACAACCGTGACAAATACAAGGCCCAAGGCCAATAACAGGATGGGCGCTCTTAGATTCCACAGCTCGTGCCTAGGCGTTCGCTTCCCGTCGTTGTACAGCAACGGAGCGATAAAGAGCACGAAAAACAATTCCGGATTCAGTGGCAGATGCACACCCGCAGGTAACAGAGCTATGGCTACACCAAGAACAATCTGAATTAGCGGAATGGGGATAAAGGGTACAAACCGGTTCAAAATATTCGATAAACCGATCAATACCAGCAAAACAAGCACGGCAATAAACAGTTCCATGATGACAATCCCTTTCCGAGTAATGAAGTGGTGAAACCATTTTGTGTAGCCTTATTTTAACATAAACCAAAGTTGATTATAAAAATATTGTCATATTCAACACCCCGCCTAGAGCGATTGGGCAATAGCCCGGTTGAAGATTTCTGATTGGTTCTGTTTATAAGATGTTACAATATGCTCAGGACAATACCCGTTTTGGAAAGGAACTTGGTGTATATGGCATTTGGAATTAAACGACAGGAGCTGACCGAGTGGAAAGAACGTGTATCTCGTGGCGACCTGGCCTATCTCACTCATTTTTGGATCGACAACCGTTTTCCGGGCATTACCAGTGTGACCAAAGTGGGCTGTGCTGATCTGAATCGGCTTGAACACTGGTGTACCGAACATGGACTGGACCCACGATACATTCATCGGCGTCAGCCTTTTCCCCATTTTGATCTGCTCGGTCGAAAGCAGAAGGAAATTCTCATGCAGGAAGGTCTGACCGATCACATTCAACGCTTCCATATCTGATTAAAAAAATAAAACGCCAGCCCTCAAGGTTCAAGTCCCAAAGCGGGCTCAAATTCTTGAAGACTGGCGCTTTACACACCATATATTTAGCGATGCGTCTGCTCCAATGATTTCATTTTTTCCAGCAGTTTCAACTCAATCTTCTTCAGCATGCCGAACATCTGCAGTTGTTCCTCTTCCGTAAGCGCCTGCAAAAGTTCCCACGTCATCCGACCACGATTATTAATCAACGTTCTTGCAAGCTGCTTCCCATCTTCCGATAAGGACAACCATACGATCCTTCGATCCTCTTCGCTGCGCACCCGCTGGATCAGACCTTCGCTCTCCAGTTGATTCAGCACAATTGTGGTTGCTCCTGAGGATAGACTAAGTTGTCTTGCCACGTCTACAGCCATGCAGCGTTCTTCACGTAAAATCATGCCCAATATATGACTTTTCGTCGGATTCAATTTGCAGTTTGTTTCATTCCTTTGCTGCTGATCCAATACCTTATTTTTATATCTGAAGAAGGCCTCCAACAATTGATCGACATTTGCCAATTGAGAGTTTCGCTCCGTATCCGGGCTCATAAACGTTCCTCCTACCTTTGATCATTAACCTACCTTATATTGTAACATATTTGTACTATTTTGTTTGTGAAAAATGCGCTTGTCCCAAAACCCTTTACTTGTCTGTAAAGTTCATGCTTATTTTGCGGTTTCATGTGACAAGCTACCTTATAGCATGAACAGATAACCACACAAGGAGGAATCAAGCAATGAACATTTATATTGTTTTCGATAGTGAAGGCGGGCATACACGGGCGCTCGCCGAGTCGATTGCTGCTGGCGCAGCCAGCGTGCATGGTGCAACCGTTCATTTGCATTCCACAGAAGAAGCCGACATCTACAAGCTGGTGGAAATGGACGCCATTATTTGGGGCTGCCCAGGTCATTTTGGCTCCATCAGCTCTGGTTTGAAAAAGTGGATCGATAAGCTGGGCTACCTTTGGGCTGAGGGCAAACTTGTAGACAAAGTTGGTGCGGTGTTCTGTACCATCGCCACCGAGCATGGTGGACTGGAGTCAACCTTGATTCATTTGCTGACACCTATGCTCCATCAAGGCATGATTATTACCGGACTGCCTGGCAACTTTGCAGATAATGCTTTATATGGCTCCTATTATGGTGTTGGGGTAACTTGTCCGGTGGACAGTGATGATCTGCTGAGCGAACAAGGCATAGCATTGGGTAAAGCTCTGGGAGAACGCGTGGCTCGCATAACCAACCGACTGATCACATAGGAATCAGAGTAGTTCCCCGTAAAAGAAGAAATTGCTGTTCTTATCAAGCCTGCGCTCATAAAATGAAAAGCAGTAATGCAGGCTTGAACTCCCAATCATATAGAGAAAAAGAATCAACCTATTGCATTATTGAATTGGATTTGTTTATAATAACGTATATCTTTAAAGTTACTTTTAGTTACTTAATTATTTTTATAAATTTGTTATTATAAAGTAATACGATATTCATCCATTATATTGCAAGGGAATTTTACACATGAATCAAAATACGCATTTAAAAACTGATATTTGTATTGTGGGAGCAGGCCCAGGAGGGGCTCTACTCTCATTCCTGCTTAAACGGCAGGGTATATCCACCATTCTGATCGAGCGCCAGCCACATCTGCTTAAGTCGTTTCGTGGTGAAGTGCTTAATGCAGATGGTGAGGCTGTACTGAAAAAGCATGGGTTATACCCTTCTGTCACCCAGCGTGGCGTGCTACCCCTGGAGCAAATTCAATATTGGGAGAATGGTCAGATCATTCACACTATTTTCCCGGGAGAGCAAGAATCCCATGTGGGAATTCATGTGCCGCAGGATCATCTGCTGGAAGTCATCGTGTCACAATCACAGAATCAGGGAAACGAACAAGTTCTTTATAATACGGTTATGACTGGATTGTTACGGAATAAGGCTGACAAGACGATCGGCATCAACATTCGGCAAGAAGGACGGCCAGCTTCCATTGAAGCCGCTGTTATTGTTGGTGCGGATGGCAGATATTCAGCTGTACGCAGACATGCTGGGCTGACCCCGGAGACCCGTAAACATGGGTACGACCTGTTATGGGCTCGAATTCCTGCTCCAGCTGGCTGGGAACCTGCTGTTCGGATGGCCAGTATGGATGGTCAGCAGTTGGCATTATTCTCACAATTCGGAGGTTTCGTACAGATCGGATGGAACATTCCGCAAGGGTCCTTCTCGAAGCTGCGTGAACAGCCTTTCGCTCCCTTTGTACAGAAACTGGTGGCAGCCTTCCCCTGTCTCGCTGATTCGGTAGCTGAACATATCCAGACCTGGAGTGATTTTGTTTTGTTATCCGTAGAAAGCAGTTTCGCCGAATCGTGGGCGCAGGACAACATAGTATTGCTTGGCGATGCCGCTCACACGATGACTCCGACTGGCGCTTTTGGATTGAATGCAGCATTGGAAGATGCGGATGCGCTCGCTGATCTGCTCATTGAAATGGCCGCCGATCAATTTACTTCCACTGAACGGCTGCATGAGCTGCAGGCCAGTCGTGAAGAAAAAGTGAAGCAGCAGTTGGCTAGACAACTGGAAATGGAGTCTTCGTTCCAGCAGAGGTACGAATCTTTTCAATAATGGAGCGTGTATTTACACACCCCTTTAATCAACAAACAGCCGATTACTCCCTGTTGAGGAAGCATCGGCTGTTTTTTTCATATATGTGTTAACCTGAATGTCATTACCAATTCGGATTCGTGAACCATTCATGCACTATAAATAAATGAATAGATAAGTTCTGTTTTATTTCATACTGTCTTTCACAAGTGCTGCAAAAGCTTCCGAACCTTCCTTCGTCAGATGTACGCCATCTTTCTCGAAATATTCGTCATGCCCTTCACTTGCAGTGTGCCAGTCAATAAGAGATACATTGCTATAATCGGAAGCCGCTTCGTTCAGTGCTTTATTCACCGTTCGTTCCCATGGGCGAGGAACTCGCACAGTAACCAGATAAACATGTTCTTCATCTTTCAGATAATCCAGCACGGAATTCAGACTTTTGGAATTGAAGGAACCGTTCGTTCCAAGTTCCAGTACGACCTTGCTGCCCATTTGGTTATTTCTTTTCAGGCCATCCAGTACATCGGCAGCCTCCCACATCTGACGGCCGATATGACCGTCCACGTGCACGCCCGAAATGGTTTGTTCAAGATAAGGCTTCGCATCCAAAATAACCGAATCTCCAATGACCGTATAATGAATCTTGCCGTCTTTGGCTGGAGGGGCTGTTTCCCCCTCCTCTTTGGACGAATCTGACGTATTGACAGGATCATCCGGTTGTTCATTACCGTTGTGTTCTGGATTTCCCGGATTGTCGGTGCTACCTTTGGGTTTACCAACAGCGTGATTCGAGTCGCCAGGAGTTGATCCTTTCTCCTCACCTGAAGTTGGTTCCTCAGATTTGGGAGCTTTATCTGGCTTCGTCGTTTGCTGCTCTCCTTTGCCCGGTAGATTTCCAGCATTCTCCGTTGGTTTATCACTTTTCTGTGGCACAGGTTTGTTGTCGGCCCCCGAAGTGCTCACTGTTGCCGGGAGGACGTCCTGCCCTTTTTCCTCCGTTACGGAATGATCTCCATTCAATGTGGCCGACATCGATACCGAATGGGAATCCGAGTTCGCTGCTGACGTAATCATCATCTGTGACACGGTAAACGACATCAGCAGAATGCTCATCAGCAATCCAGCGCGCTTCCACCATACGTTGCGAATACCTGTTGCATTGCGCCCTCTGCCCCATAACCGGGACCAGGAATCACGAAATCCGTTGTGGCGAATTGGATTTTCAATATATTTAAGTGACAAGGATGCCAGTGCAACCGTTGCTGCAACCTGCAAAACCATTCGGACAGGATGCACTCCACCTGTATCTACCGTTGGACTCGTCAGAATAATGACAGGATAATGCCACAAATATAATCCATAGGATCGTTCTCCGATCCAGCGCAATGGCTTAGCGCCAATAAGCCGTGCCAGGAAGGATGAAGGATGAGCCAATACAGCTACGAGTGATGTCGTCGCTATGGCCTGAAGCACCATTCCTCCTCGATATAATGAAGGGTCGTACTCGCTGGTGTTCAGCATCATGTAAATTAACAAAGCCAGCGCTGCTAAGCCTGTCACGTCCAGAACAATTCGATTCATGCTGGCAAGGGACGACGATAGCTTGCGACTCGGCCATACCACGGCCAGTGCAGCACCGGCCAGTAGAGCAAACGCTCTTGTATCTGTTCCATAATAAACACGGCTCGGGTCCAGATCCGGATTATACATGATGGCCATTGCACCAGCAGACAATTCAGCTGCCACGACAATAAAGACGACCAGCCATCCCTTTCTTTTGAACAAGACGATTGCTGCGACCAATAGAAGAGGCCATACGATGTAAAACTGTTCTTCCACAGCCAGTGACCAGAAATGCCCAAAGGGGGATGGAGGGCCGAAACTTTCGAAATAGGAAACGTTATGAAAGATATACCACCAATTGCTTATGTATAACAATCCTGAGACAATGTCACCACGCAAGGCAGCGAGTCGAGAAGGATCTGTGCATAGCAGCCAAATCATCACCACTGCTGTCATCGTGATCATGCCAGGTAACAAGCGTCTTGCTCTTCGCACCCAGAAATCACCGAGAGATATCCGGCCATGCTCCTGCCATTGCGTCAAAAGAATGTCTGTAATCAAATACCCTGAGAGAACAAAGAAAATCCCTACACCGAGCAAACCGCCCGGAATAAAACCTAAATTCAGATGGTACCCTATTACTGCAAGCACAGCGATGGCTCGCAAACCATCCAGTCCGTTCATATGCCGCTTGCTTTTCAACGATTGTGACATGAGAGCCCCTCCTTGACAATGCGAGTCGCCATCATCCATGTCTGGGGCGTTCGAGAACTCCTTGTGGTTCTGGTTGTCATTAACATACGTATTGCACCTTCCATTATTCATTTACAACATAAAGAAGACGTATTACTTAACCATTATTTTTTATGATTACGATTTCTTTATATCTTGGTCGTTATCTCCCGTTTAGCATTATACGCCCGAAAGAATAATTACAAATTACAACAATAGTTACAATCCAGTGAAACGATGTAACCTTTCCTGCCAAGCTTATACAGCTGTAAAATCATACTCTAATTTTGTTGTTAAATACAGCATTTTTCATGGAATGGCTAATATTACCTTGCCTTTTATTTCATATATGAGCAGCCCCCTATTGGGACTGAAATAGATAAACAGAACAATAGCAAAAGGCTGCCGACTTGCTCAGCAGCCAATATCCATTATAAACCTATCTCTTGCCGGATTGAAAGTTTTGCTCATAATTGCATCTTGGTGCCTAGGACCCTAGAGGTAAAACGGATGAATCTTCTCTTCCGCCCTTCCATCGAGGATTCGATAAGAGGATCGTCCTATGTACATTGGAATTTGCAATTTATTCAGATTAACCATTCCATCGTCCAGGAAGTATTCGGGGTCTTGATATCGTTGTAACACTTCGCCTGCAATCCATTCATGATCTCCATACGTTGTGATATCCATAACCTTACACTCGTAAGCAAAATAAGCTTTAGTTAGAATTGGTATGTTCACTTTGATTCCTTCTTCGTATGTAATCCCGAATTTCGAGAATTTGTCTGTGTCTCTTCCACTGAAGGTTCCCGCAGCCTGAATCCACTCCGAATGATGACCCGGAAGGAAGTGTACCCCGAATACTCCACTCTGCTCAATCAATTCATAAGAGTACGTTTCCTTCCGCAGCGATATCCCGTAAATTCCGGGAGACGATCCAATATAGGTATGCCAGCCTGAGGACATCACATTCTGCACGCCTTTATGACGGGATGTCACTACCGCCACCATGCCGGGATACGAATAAAACATAGGTTCATCTATCGGTTTCCGCATCTGATCACCTCTTCGTTTTCAATTGGCCCCAAAGCTGTTACAGGCCGTTTCCTCATCCATTATTATACAATATAAGTAAAGGATGAAAAAGAATTACTTCCTTTATCACAAAATCACTTTTTTTTTCGTATTTGGTGCAGTGTTATCTGATTCCTATAGCTCAGCACATTCAGGCAGCTTTGCTATCGCAGCATGCGGCGTTATGAGTGGTATTTCAATTCACGATCTGGGGCTTTTATCAGTGGTGTCAGTCACCAGAAGAGTGATGAGCCGCTCTATGTTTCGCTGGGTTTCCGTCATAGCCGGAATACTGCTGTTTGGATTTCCCCCTATACTTCCTCTATGAGTTCATCATGGGGATCATCGCTTACATTTAGAAGTGGGATACTTGTTATATGAAGAAGGAGTCTGCCAGTGGTAGACTCCTTCCTGATTTTTAGACGGCCTCTACGCTAAACCCCGATAGTTATAATCATGTGGCAACGTCTTCGACCTCTGCCATTGCTTCTCCAAATACGCCGCTCTCTTCTTGCAATCTTTCTGCAATTTCAATGATTCTGTCGATGACTTCCTTCTCCTGGTTCGCTACCATTTCACTCGCAATCTGACCAAGTTTCTCATGTTGCCCAACACAAATGGAGCGACTGGCATACTCGAACATGGGAATATCATTCGCATCATTGCCAAAAGCAATGAAGTCATGGGGAGATACCCCGAGTGCTTGCAAACCTGCCCATTTATTCACACCTTCAGGACTGATATCAATGATATTCTCTGTTCCATGCATATAGGTAACCACAGGAAGGTTGTGCAATGCCTTCAGCATTTCCTGATGGTTCCGGCTGCTTAAGACAACTACCTTCACAATCTCGGTTAATTCCTCCAGCAGCACGTTCTTCGCTCTGCACTCGGGGTCCAGATTTCTTCGAATGGGATGCTCCGGGTTGCCTGAATAACAGTAATCCCATTGACAATCAATTAGATATTCTGCTTCATGCTGCTTCAATAAAGCCAGTATATGGTCCGCGATGGAGGCTTCCAAATAAACTGTGGAAATCTCAAGCCCACTGCGATACACAAACCCTCCATTCCCACCTACCATCGGAAAATGCTGCATATGAACAGGCAGAATAGGCAATAAATCGCGGATCGGTCGTGCAGATGCAAAAATAAGTTCATGACCTTTCTCCACGAGAAAGTCCAATGTCTGAACCATTTCTCTGGTTAACGGTTTCCCCTGAAAACAGATCGTTCCATCCAGATCAAACACAAATTTCATCATCATTCCTCCTCTTTTTTCTAATCATATCAAGTTCCTATATAATGAAAAGGACCGCTGTCCATTCGAGGTGAGAAATATGAAAATGTACAGGGAACACGAAAAAATACAACCTTATATGTCCCTATTTAATTTGGAACAAATCTTTGCCGATGCTGCTTCGCTTCCCTTTCAGCTTCGGGAGTATGATTCAGACGAATATGTTCTTGCGGAAGGCAATGAACTAGATGGGCTTTACTTTCAGGTAGAAGGTCTAACCAGGGTCTCCTCAAGTGTCGAGACTGGCAAGTCTCTTTTGCTTCGTTTCTGCCACCCCTTGTCTATCTTTGGTGATATTGAATTGATTCAGAAAGTTGTTGTACAGTCACAGGTTCAGGCTGTGAAACCCTCCAAATTCCTGTTTATAGACATACAAACCGTTGAACGAAATTTAATGCAGGATTATCGTTTTTTGAATGAACTGCTCAAACATCTGTCCTATAAATTGCAGACATGTACAGCAGCATCCCGAATCAATTCGCTTGCCTCCGTTGAAGAACGGTTTGCCATCTATTTGATGTCCACTCGTCTGCCCAAAGAGTTTGGCAAGGAAATCAGCACACCCCACATTCCGGAAATAGCATCAGTGATCGGTACAACACCCCGACATTTAAATCGCCTCATTCAGAAATTGTCCGATCTGGAAATCCTGTGCAAAAAAAGAAAAGGTTTTGTTGTGCTGGATTGGGAGCGGCTGGATGAACTATCAAATGGATTGCGTTATGACTAGCTTTCATAGTAATCTTGATTAAACACAACTGAGAAATGGGGAATAGCAGTGATTGAAAAAGCATCGTTTGCCGGAGGATGTTTCTGGTGTATGGTAAGTCCTTTTGAAGAGCAGCCCGGCATTCACGGGATTATATCCGGATACATGGGTGGAACCGTAGAAAACCCTACATATGAGCAAGTATTGACTGGAGAAACGGGACATTTGGAAGTCGTGCAAATCTCGTTTGATCCAGCCATTTTCCCATACGAGAAATTGCTTGAATTGTACTGGCCGCAGATCGATCCAACAGATGCCACGGGTCAGGGTAATGATCGCAAGAGTCAATATCGGGCTGCCATCCTGTATCACAATGAAGAGCAACGCCAATTGGCCCTGAAATCACGAGAGGAACTGGGCAAAACAGGCCGATTTGATAAACCTGTCGTTACCGCCATTGAGGAAGCCTCCGTATTTTATCCGGCAGAAGAATATCATCAAAATTTCCATCGCAAAGACCCGAAATATTATAAAGAATCCCGGATTTATTCCGGTCGGGACGAAATTATCAAAAAATATTGGAGTTAATCTCTTTAAATAATAAAGCGGCCACATGGGCCGCTTTTTTTGTTGCATCCATTTTACAGTACACCGATTAAGGCCTTCAACTCCCTAATGCTATCAATAACCTGATCCGCCTGAGCTAATTCATCGGCTTGAGCAAAGTCAAAATCACATCCAATGGACATTAAATCATTATCCTTCGCAGCATTGATGTCAGACAATCGATCCCCGATTACCATCCCTTTAGTGATCTTATATTTCTCCACGATAGTGCGTACGAGATCAGACTTATTTTGTGATGAAATCTGCTGTATGCTGAATGTTTCGGTTACCCACTCATCCAGATGATAATAGTTTACGATGGCATTCAAGTATTCGATTTGCCCATTACTCGCTATGTATATCGGTATGCTTTTCTCTTTGCAGGATTGAAAGAACTCTTCTACGTACGGATACAGTGCACCATGGCCTGCCTCAATATTCGCAATCAACTTCTCATGAAACCATTCATTGGCTTGTTGTCTGATCTGATCCGAGTAGCCGTGCAACAAATTCTCCCAGACGACAGGCAGAGGAACTCCCATAATTTCACGGTATTTTTCTATTGGCGTATTCTGCTCCCATAACCCCTTTGATCTCAGATGATTAAAAGTGTCATGCAGAGAAGTTTCCAATATTCGATCTGTCTGAAATAGCGTTCCATCCATATCAAAAATCAATGAAAGCATAAGTCATTTCCCCTCCTTTATTTCAGAATATATCTTGAGATCAACTCGTCACTCTACTTAGGTAAAGTCACTATTCATCAACATACGTGAATACCTGTTATTTTATAAGCTTTCCAGATTCCCTCACTGAAACCGCCCCTTATTCGAAGGTTGGTTATGAACTACCTCTCATTCGTCCATACTATGACCTACGAATAAAACGTCATCACGTATGGCAGGGGAGGAAGCACCATGAACCGGAAAAACCCGCAACATCTCAATCAACCTGCAGCAGAACTACCCGTTCCGCTTGAATTCGATCGCAGCTGGCTGACCCAACTGGAATCCAGACTCGATAAAGGCGGCCCTTGGGGCGATTACAGACTCTTTCAACTTGGCATTCAAGCGGAAGAGACGAATCTGATTCCCAACTTTGATGAAATTCAGTGTCTGAAGCATCTACAGGGACTCACCCCTCTTCCACACCAGATGGACACTGCACGCAGAGTACTGTTTGAAATGTCAGGCCGTGCCATTCTCGCCGATGAGGTTGGACTTGGCAAAACGATTGAAGCTGGCCTGATTTTGAAAGAATATATGGTTCGTGGACTCGTATCCAAAGTTCTGATTCTCGTGCCTGCGTCCCTTGTATTGCAATGGGTCCGGGAGCTGAATTCCAAATTTGGCATCCCTGCGGTTGCACAGAAAAAGGCCTATTCCTGGCAAAGTGAAATCGTGGTTGCCTCCATGGATACAGCGAAGCGTGACCCGCATAAGGATTTGCTGCTGAATACGGATTACGACATGATTATTATCGATGAAGCGCATAAGCTCAAAAATAAAAAAACAACCAACTATCAATTCATGCTGAAATTGCGAAAAAAGTACTGCCTGCTGCTCACGGCTACGCCGGTTCAGAATGACATGAGTGAGCTGTTCAATCTCATTAACTTGCTCAAGCCGGGACAGCTTGGCCGTCAGGGTGATTTTGCAGCCAACTTTGTCGTCGACAAACGCATTCCGAAAAATCAGGATCAGCTCAAGGATGAGCTGTCCAAAGTCATGATCCGTAACCGACGCGGAGAAGGACCTGTTCAATTTACGAAACGGAACGTGTCCAATGTGAATTTGCAGCTCTCGCCCGAAGAACAGGCCCTATACGATGGGGTGACTTCCTTTGTAAAGGATCAGTACCAGGAAGCTGGCGGCAACCTGAGCAGCATGCTTTCCCTGGTGACGTTGCAGCGAGAAGTATGCAGCAGCCGGGATGCCGTGTTTGTTACGTTGGTCAATCTGTCGAAGAAACTTCCACTGGACTCCCCGCTGCGGGACAAGATTTGGGAGCTCGTTGCCCATATTAAAGCGATCAAGGAAAATACCAAAGCGGAAAAAACGATGGAACTCGTTCGTGACATGAATGAGAAAGTTATTATTTTCACCGAATACCGTGCCACGCAGGAGTACTTGCTCAATTATTTTCGCAATAACGGCCTGACGGCTGTTCCCTACCGGGGCGGCATGAACCGGGGTAAAAAAGACTGGATGATGGACCTCTTCCGTGGCCGTGTGCAGGCGATGATCGCCACCGAAGCGGGCGGTGAGGGCATCAACCTGCAATTTTGCCATCACATGATCAACTTCGACCTACCTTGGAATCCCATGCGCGTGGAGCAGCGGATCGGACGGGTACACCGATTGGGACAGCAGCATGATGTTAATATCTACAATCTTTCGACGACAGGTACAATCGAGGAACATATTCTGAACCTGCTTCATGAGAAGATCAATATGTTCGAGATGGTCATTGGTGGATTGGATGTCATTCTGGAACGGCTGGAGAAGAAGGAATCCATCGAAAAAAGTTTGTACAAAATCATGCTTGAATCACAGAACGAAGAGGATATTCGCCGTAAAATGGATTCGCTTGGACAATCGCTGAATTCCATTCAGCGTGAAGTTGCAGAAGAGCCACCAGCCGTACCGGGGCTTGACCTTCGCAAAGGAGGCCTCTGATCATGACCATGTCTCCCCATGAAGTGCAGGCGTATGTGCTCACTTACCTGGAAACACTCGATTGTCAGATTATGGAGCGTTCCCCTGCTCATGTTACGGTAAAGCTTTCACCTGAAGCCGACAAAGCATTAACCAACCGTCCGTATTATTGGGGATTTGTGGAGCGAACCGGTGCACCTGCAGAGACAATGTCCTTTACATTCGTCTTTGATCCGGATGCTCATCAGCAGGCGTTGGAAGCTGAAGAAGCAAAAGCTGCACAGTTAGCTCCTCCAGCCTCACCAGGTGCAAATCCCGGTACCCCCGAGGCTCCCAAAGATACCATTCTAGGTCGGTACTTCGGCATTGTCCCTTCTCTGCCTCAGCTGGGACCGGGACGAATTTTAAAAGAAGATGTTGTATACGGCAGCCGCAGGTTGCAACAGATCTTCAATGCAGCGCGTGAAGGCGGCGCATTTGTAAACCTGTTCGAACAGGCTGCAAAACGACAATTGCGCGCTACCGCACCAGCAGTATATGAGCCATGGCTTGGTGTGTGTTTTAAAGTGGAATTTGCCTGTGATTTGAAACGGGAGGAACTTCATTTTATCGGCATCTCTCTCAGAACAGGGGAAATTGTCGAGAAGTTTGGCTCCAAGCTGAACAGACGTGACCTCAGCCCAAGACTGGCTGAGAACATGCATGTACAGACTGCCAAAATATCGCTAGCCGAAGCCGGAGCAGCTCTGGAATCTCATTTGACAAATCGCTTGCTGGAACTCGACTATAGCTGGGCAGAGAAAGCCAAAGAACGGCTTGATCTGGAACTGGCTGTCGTGGATACGTACTACGAAGCAGTTCTTAGAGAGGATACCCCTGAGGTCGACGTAGATATGACCTCTGCCTCCAGCATGGAGGAGAGTTCAACTAATCAGGATCAGGCGGACCCTTCTGCCCATAGTCAGACTTCTCGCATCGGCCCTTCTCGTATCCAGAATGTACATCTACAGCCCATAGAACCAATTGGCGTGACGATCGGATCAGATGTCGAACTCGCGGCTGAAGCTGCTGTTCAAGCAGAATCAGAAACAGACCCGGAACAGGATAAAGCCCGCCAAGCGGTCATAGACCGTGAAGCCATGAAGCTGCAATACGAAACGCGCCGTACCGAGATGATCTGGCAATATGAGCCTAAAGTGAAGGTGACCGCCATTAGCAGCGGCATGTTTCATTTAAGATAAACGACGAGGACACTACTTTTCCCGCAAATGACGGCAAAAGTAGTGTTTATTCATGAGTGGCAGCCCGACAGGTTGCAGCAACCTTTGCACAGCTTGTCCTCTAGAATGAAACTAGAAAACGATCATGCAACGGGATATTGAGTCCGTTTTGTCATGATATGTACCCTAGAAAAGTAGGTGTTAGCCATGAAACGACCCTTCCACCCTGAGTGGAACGTATTACGACGAATTACAGGCATTGCTGTGTGCCTTCTATGTGTAATTACTCTGCTCCCCTTATTGCAAGCTGAAGGTGCTGGAATTCAAAATGCGTCTAAATCGCTTCAACCCTTTACATCTGCCAAAAGTACGGCTGAACATCATTCCGACACATTCGCCCCAGATGTAGTACAACAGTTTGCACGTAAGCAAACCACCGTTCTCGCTACTGAACATGCAGGAAACCGTTGGGATCAGGCTCAATTGGACTTTTATCCCCTCGGTCCAGGCACACACAGCTGGCTTGTATACGCTAATGTTGAAGGTTCACCCGTTGGTTATATGATTATCTCAGCGAACGACCAGGGGCACTTGCAGCTTAGCGAGTATGGTCAGGGAGAACAACGTCCGTACAACATTTCCTTGTTGGATCAAACCTTGAATAAGCAGCAGCTGGACTTGCAAGAGCTAATTTCTGATGGAGGAGAGCTTCAATTGTGTTACGCACCTCCTTTGCTGGCCTATTGGAAAGTCGAAAGACATGATCAGGATGCAATCTACATTGACGCGACCAACGGTGATACCCTGCCAATCGGTGTTCTGAAGGCAATGGATACGGACTCACAGCAGTCTACGAAACGATTGAAGTCCATAAGGTCAATATCTGGACAAGCTGTCGTCATAACGCCCGATGATTCATCTAAAGACGCCTCATTGTCTGTTGACTCCATGGACTTGCAACCGCTGTTTGATCCCGCGGACAATCTGTTATGGATCACGTCCAAGCCAGTTTCAATCACCGGAGTGAAAACATTAAATCAGCAATGGAAGGAACATAAAAAGATCGTTTTCTCTGCGGATAAACAAAATGTCCTGTATGGCGGGCCTCTGCCTGTCAGTGGTTATCAGATCTGGCGTAACGACCGTGGATCAATTCAGAATCAGTATGTAGCTATTGGCGGTAAGACTTCGGTAAGACGATTTGTGCCTCTTCAGACCTTGCTACGTGATGGGGATTTCTATGTCATGAAACCATGACCGAATTCAAACAACAAATAAGACGCCTTCCTCTGGTTCTTCATAGGAATGCGTCTTTTCTTTGGGAAAAGCACGATGCTAATTCTTAATTCACCCTTTACCTGAAGAACTTCGTTTCTGCATTTTTCCCTGCGAATTCATTGCTTTTTCCCTTTTGCCAACCCACAGGGTTACGGCAAAAGGAATCATTCCAAACCACTTCATTGTCCACGGCTCTTTGGCTTTGGTGCGTCCTTTACGTTCATCCTTCGGTGTGTCGATATAGTGAACGACTCGCTCTGTAATGTATTTCACCAACTCATCACTTTTGGCCATAACCATTGCCTCCTTTAGCTCCGGCATATCCGGGGCTTATGTTACCTCTATTGTGTGCAGAAGCGATCACCGATAAACATTTTTTTTGCTGGAAGGAGTATGAAAAACAGAAGAATGCACAGTCTAATGCCAAAGGTATCCATCCACTACTTTAGGGCATAAGATGCCTATTTCAAGAAGGAGCGTGTATTCTCATGTATAAGCTGCTGGCCGCATCGATGGCATTACTAATCAGCATCAGTTGCATCCCCCTGACTTCCCACGCCAGCGCGGCGAAATTCACACCAACCGATCTGCCTATATTGTATTCACAACGTTCTCCCATAAGCCCATCCATGCTGCCGGTAACCGATGGAGATGCCTATCATTCCACGCATCATGCGTTTGCAGCACCTGTAATCCTTCTGGATGTCGGTCACGGCGGCATTGACGGTGGAACAACAGACCATGGTGTACTGGAAAAAGACATCAACCTAGCCATTAGCCAAAAGGTGTATCTGCTGCTTCGAAGCAAGGGTTATGCGGTCATCATTAACCGACTCGGAGACTATGCGCTGAGTGACGAAAATCGCTGGTTAAACAGCCGCTCACGCCATCGCAGAGATTTGGCACAACGCAAAAGCCTTAGCGAAGAGGTCAGCACCGATATCGTCGTCAGTATTCATGCCAACTGGAGTCCAAGATCGTCTGCACGAGGTCCAGTTGTTTTACACCAGAACGAAGGACGCAGCTACATGCTCGCAAGTTCCATTCAGAATGAACTTAATCAATTGTACGAGACACAACGCGATGTAGTATGGGGCAAGCCCTTTTACCTGTTAAATCATGTAAAGCAACCCGCTGTAATTGTTGAAACCGGATTTCTGAGCAATGCACATGATCGCGCGATGATCAGTGATCCTAAAGAACAGAAACGGATCGCACAGTCCATCGCAAATGGCATTATTTATTATCTGTCGGCAGTTTAGGCTCGGCTTGCCAATGCCACACATCACGGACCAGATCGCTAATGCCGACGAACTCGATCTGACCTTTGAGTCGGGAGACAGATTCATGGACTACAGCCGATGTATTTAATCCGGTATGGCCAACATGACCGATAACGACACACACATCTTTGTCCAGAGCACGCTTGGCCGCCAGATCCATTTGCTTGCGAATATGTGGTTTGGAATTATGGTCATCCAGAAAAATGTCGTTGCCGACAGGTGGCATGTTTTTGGTGATGGCCAATTCCCCAACCACGGAACGAAAGTTGGTACGGCTGTCCACAAAAAACAGCCCCCGCTCTCGACATACATCCAATACAATGGACATGATACGTTTGTCAGACGTAATTTTGGAACCCATGTGATTGTTCATTCCGACGGCATAAGGAACCTCATCAATGGCTTTCTCGACTCGATCACGCACTTCCTCATCCGTCAGTTTGGATGTGATTGCACCTGGACCGAGCCATTCGGGCCTTCCCTTATTGGGCTCCATCGGCATGTGAACAATCACATCCATTCCTTTTTCATGTGCCGCAATCGCATCCTTCTTCGTCGTTTGCAGGAATGGCATCACGGCCAACGTCAACTTAACCGGAGTTGCCAAAATTTCAGAAGTACCTTTCATGTCATTTCCAGCATCATCAATGATGATCGCCATTCGTTTATGCTGCGATGGGTCTGCTGGAGTTCCTGATGATGTATGACCTGAAGCTGGACCCCCAGGCACTTGCATTGAGGATTGCCCCGTTAAAATTTGCTCTGGCGCCTGCCCTGGACGAAGCTGTGATTCCGCACTGCTGGCAGAAAGGCCCGTGCCATAAACCATTAGTATCGTACCTGTCAACACCACTGACATTATAAATTTCCAGGTGCAGGACCACCCTTTTCGTCCGGCCTTATTCATGCATCGTTCCCTCCTTTGTTCTGTCCCATCATTATTTGAACAATGAAGGGGGAATATGTAGACAAAAAAAGCCTGTTCATTCCAATGGAGGGCTTGAGGCCACAGTGTTGGAATGATGTAAGCGATATTGACGCGGGGCCTGACCTGTCAGTTGATGAAAGAGTCGGGAGAAGTAATGAACAGAGCTAAAATGATATTTTTCTGCGATCTGTGTGATACTTAGTGTCGTATGTTGCAGATCCTCCTTCGCCAATCCAATGCGGAATTGATTCATATATTGGACTGGAGAATATCCGGTTGATTTCCTGAACAACTCGAAAAAATGTCCACGGCTCATATTAAGGCTTTTGTAATAGATCTGCAGCGGCTTAGGCGCATCGTGAAGTAAATCCTGCTCAATCATCTTAAGCATATGGCCTATCCGGCGATCTGGGATTACATGGTACTTCCGCATGCAACAGTTCAGAAAATAGTCAATAAACGTCTGAAAATTACGCTGAGTCATCAAGCTGCGCATAAAGGTTTGCTCGTTGGTGTATGACCCGCTTTTGTAAAAATTCTGGAACAGATCCTGCCAAATTCGCAGCGACTCCACCTTTGAAATCTCCCTAAGTGTATACGGAAAGGCAGGGCCCACAAAAGCTTGTTGCAACACCTGCGGCGGATAACAAATCGGGCAGGCCGTATCAAATACAGCTTCTCGCTCCACATAGTGCCAATCAAAATAACAACACAGGTGTACCATGGGGTTCTCTGAATCAGCCACCCATTCATGCAGCTGCCCCGCTGGAATATAGATCATGGAACCAGGACCAAGCCTGCTGCTCTGACCATTTGTACTTAATATCCCATGTCCTTCGCTAATCAAGTAAATGGAGCTGGTATAGCAAATTCGCGGAGAACTCGACTGTCCCTTCACAAAAGAGTATCGGGTCGCCAGATATACATAGGGATGCAAGGAAGCAAAATTCATTGAAAGTTTCCTTTCCGACTCCGTTTTTCTCGATGTTAACCTTTCATCTCCATCACCGAAAGGTACAATTGGGGACTAGAGGTACATATCAGCAGAGCACCAATTGATCTGACGATCGTGCAAATCATGGACGTCTTGCTAAATACAGCAAACTGCTGTTCAGATACAGTAATAACTGTACATCGCAATGACTTCATGAGGAGGATGACTTGTGCAGAAGAAGGATATGCAAACGAAGAGAAGGAACGAGATAAATAAGAACAGAGGCTATGAACGTGCCAAAAAGCATCCCATTTCCTTCAATGGTCCTGCACCCGATTTCTTCGAAGGTGCACTGCTCGGCAATGGAGGATTGGGCATTGTGGTAACAACCCGCCCTGACGCCGTGATGCTCCATTTTGGGCACAACAATGTCTGGGATATTCGCCTCGCTGAAGAACACCGAGATGAGCTCATGACTTTCCAAGAGGTATATGACAGATTTGCTGCTCTCCCAGCTGATTTGTCGCGATTGACGGATCATCCGTGGTACAAACCGTATTGTGAGCTTGCAGGGCAAAATTACAGTAAATCTTATCCCAAGCCAATGCCCTGCGGATCGCTGCTGCTTCGATATGATCGGCGAAAAGCCGAACTCATCGGCCATACGGTTGATATTGCCAATGGCCGATGTACCATTGATTTCCTGATGGATGGTAAACCTGTCGTATTCGAACTTTTTGTGGAAGCAGAGCACGACCGGCTCTGGATGAACGTCTGCGATGCTGCGACGGGAGCTTTGGTTGCCTTATTCGATGAGGTCAAGCTGATTCCTGATCCCGAAACACCGCCAGAATTCCCTCAAGCGGCAGTGGTAACCAGGGAAATTACGGGTATACAGTCTTTCACGCAAATTTTGCCGTTTGTGGAGAATCCTTCTGCGCCTTATATAACTCAGCCGAAAGATAAAGCTTTCCGGCTTGCTGTCAGTGCGTCTGGGTTATCTGCGATGAAAGAACATCCCTTGCTCAATCAGACGCCCGCAGCCAACCGCTCTCCCCTGGGAATACATGAGCACGGCTTTTTGGCCTGTGCAGAGCTATGGGAAGGCCGTTACAACGAAATCGATGATGAGGCCCTCCCGCCAGATCTATCCTCCTTCAACCAAGCTAAGGAAGAATCGACTGCAATATGGCAGGATTATTGGAGCCGCTCCTCCGTCGTACTGGAAGATGAATTTCTGGAGCAGATCTGGTACCACAATCTGTACTTTTACAATTGTGCAGTGAAAGTGGGCGTTACCTGTCCGGGCCTTTTCGCCAACTGGAGCTATCGAACCATCGGTGCAGATTGGCATGGGGATTACCACATGAATTACAACACACAGCAGCCGTTCTGGCTTGCATTCTCCAGTAATCATCTCGACAAACATCTTCCTTACGTGGATATGGTTGATCATGTACTTCCCGTCAGCCGAGCGTGGGCACGGGATTATTACGGACTGAGCGGAGCGTATTTCCCCCACTCAGCCTATCCTGTTGAGATGTCCATGATGCCCTACCCTGTCCCGCACTGGGGATGGGAGATCTGCGAGACGCCTTGGACGGTGCAAAGTCTCTGGTGGCACTATCTCTATTCCATGGACGAGACGTTCCTTCGTGATCGTGCATTTCAACCAATGAAAGAAGCCGTGCTGTTCATTGTCGATTACATGAAACGCCCAGAAGCACAGGGCGAACACTGGGGAGATGACCATTATCACATTTTTCCGACGGTGGTGCCGGAGCTATATGAGATTTCACCCGGCTTTGCCAAAAACAAAGACTGCCTGATCGACCTGACACTGACACGATTTCTGCTCAATGCGTTCACCCAGGCTTGCGGTGTCCTTGAAAGGATAGAATCCGAGAAGGAACTGCTAGAGAATGTAAAAGAGATTTTGAGCCATTTCCCTTCTTATCCCACAGCCGAATCCCGCAACGGTCCAGTCTTTGTGTCGGTGGAGGGCGAGGATCCTGACGTGGTGTATAACGTCCCGATTCCTATTACGACCGTATTTCCTGGTGAAGATCACGGGCTTCATTCGCCAGAGGAGGAATACCAGACCGCAGTAAACTCTTACCTTAACCACCGCAACGAAGGTGGGAATGAACTGGTTTTCTATCATCTTGCCGGAGCCCGGCTTGGGGTGTTGGATCTGGAACGCTTCAAGCGTCAGATCCAGTACTGTCTGCTGCCAAACGGTACTTGCACAGATCGGGTTCTGATGAGCGGTGGACGCTATGATGACACGGACAACTTTGACTTCATGTCACGCATGGGTATCTGGTTCGAAAATTTCGCTCTGCCGGCTGTGATCAATGAATGCCTTCTTCAAAGCTATAATGGAAACCTGCGTTTCTTCCCCAACTGGCCGAACGGACAAAAGGCAGAATTCCATACCCTCCGTGCCGTGGGTGCCTTCCTTGTCAGCGCAGCTTTCAGCAATGGAGAGACGGAGTGGATCGAGATTGAGAGCGAAGCCGGTACCTCCCTTTCCTTTTATATCCCTTGGGCAGAAGGTGCGTTGTGCACGGTCTCTTCTGGCAAAGAGTATGTGCTGTCCGGTTCAATAGGTCGGATAAGTACAACACCGGGAGAAACCATCACCATCGTTAAACGTTACGACGATTAGTGCAGTCCGTTACGTTCAGTAGCTCAGCTAATACCAACAATACAAATTAAAATACAACAACAAGAGCGCCCAGGTAATCATCCTGGGCGCTGCTTTATTTACGTTCCGTTATATCGTTGCAATACCCAGACTTAACGTTTCGTTTGCACTGCTGCTAGAAGACATACTGCAGCATCTCAATCGGAAAGCCGGCTGTCAGATGATCAGCTTGGACGCTTGAGATTCAACTTCAATCCGTTCCAGCTTTGGGCTTGAACTTGGCTCAAGTGAGGTTTAGATAAGGCTAACCTCAAGATGCCAAGTGTACACTTCACCCGCTTCAACGACAGCAACTTCATCTCGCCGTACGGCCTCCCCAAGATGATCCATCCGTCCGGTTGCTGGCTCCAGTGCAAGCTGATAATGGCCTCCAAACCCGCCATAATTCGCCCAGACAGCCAGGTAAGGAACCTGTTCAACCGGAAAACTGAAGGTTACGGATTCCCCTGTCACAGGATCGCTGAGCCCCGCGTATCCCTTCTTCACTGTGCCAGTGAAATAGTACTTCTCTGCAAAGCGTCCCTCATGGCACTCAGTCACGCTTAAATCCACGGATCCACCCAAGGTGGAGGCCAGAGGCCAAGGCTGTCTGTCCCCAAAGATTCCAAGCCTTCCGCCCGCCGAAAAGGAAACCTCAATCTCATTCATACCTTCCGACACATGCAGCTTCATGCCCTCATGGACTGCCAACAGCGGATGGGCTGCCCAGAGGAAAGAAAACGGCCCATCAGAAATGTTCGTGACGGAATAATCCATCCGCAGCGTCCCGCCCGATGTGAAAGAATATGTTTTCTCCAGCAAGTATGGGAGCTGTACCCCCTCTACCTGGCAGTGCAGGGCGGAACCTGTGAAGTGAACGTCCCAAGGAAGCGACCATACCTCCCCATGATCCGGGATCGCTCGGCCTTGCCAAGGTGCCAATGGATATTCACAAGCATCGATACAGGGAAACATCTCATCCCAACCGCTCTCATCTCCACTCGCGAAGGAGGAGCCGTACCCTGCATTTCCAAGTGGTTTGCCACTGCGCCACAGCCATTCCCGTCCGGTTCGCGTATTACACAACGAGATTGCTTTGGCCCCCAGACTCGGCACAATGCAGACTGAGAGCTGTGGTGACTCGCCGATCCATACATCCTGTCCTTCCACCTTCGTTTCCCGCCAGTGAACCATCGTCTTCGCTTGCCTCCTACATTTTAAAATGGATCAAAGCTCCTTGATGATTGGCTTCGAGCTCCAGCACCTCTTGGAAGCGGATCTTGGCTTCAACCTTTCGTCCAAGTCCGAGTAAACCGAGTCCAAGCATGTAACGGCAGTGAATCTCATTTCGTCTGTTCAAATCGTCCTCGAAGACGAGAAAATCAGGAAGTGATACAGCAAAATAGTCAAATTCCATTTCATCGAACAGATGCTTTTCTGCGTAATCCACCAGCTTGTTAAAACGTCGTTTGGCTTCCTTCTCCACTTGGAGCTTCATCCAGGCCAGCCCTTGATAGAAAATCATATCTGGTGGCTGATCGTTGTAATACATCGCTCCGGCAGGCTCCTCAAGCCCTTTCGAAGCGGCATTCCAGTAGAATTTCGCCTGATCTTTGTTGTTCAGGCCCTCGTATGCGTTGCCCAAATAATACAGGATATTGTTCTCCTGCGCCCCATCCAGCTTGCCTTCGCCGAGATTCTGAGGGTAGACCAACGCCTTCTGCAAGAGAGATACTGCTTCCTCGTATTTTCCTTCCTTCAGCTTGAGCTTGCCCAGCTCCACGTGACCGAGCACGTACTGTCCGGTAACCTTTCCTTCTCCACCCTCCCAAGGATGAAAATGGCGTGTTTCCAGCGACCGAATTGCATCTTCGTGTTGGCCCATGGAATTGAGCAAAGCAACCAACTCTACATACAGATCATCGCGCTTGTCGACCAGATCTGAATGAGCCTTCATTTTGGTAAAGCGCCATTCGGCAGGACGGCCCAGCTTCTTATAGAGCTGATCCAATTCGTAGAAGACACGGGCATCTGCATGGTTCAGTTCAAAGGCATATTCCAGCGACCGAAGTGCAGCCTGCGGATCGTTGCATTTGTTGAAATAAGCTAGCGCCAAATTGCGGTGTACCGTCGGAAAATCACCTTGGAGCGATGCTGCGGCTTCCCAGTGTGCGATGGCATCCGTATGACGTTTCTTGTCGTATAGCCAGTTGCCAAGATAATAGTTCGCCATGCCATCCGCTGGGTTAGCTTCAATGGCACTTTCCAATACAGCCAAATCCAGCAGACTGTTCGGAAAGCAGTAATCTGAAGACGCTTGGTTACCGGCTTGGCGGTGTGATGCTGCAAGCTCAGGTGAGCCAAGCTGCGCATAGGCATAAGCCAGCGTGTAGTGCAGCATGGGATAGGCTGATGTATTGGCATCCGGTGCGAGCCTTGCCATGACTTGCACTGCCTCTTCATACAGGCTGGAGCCGATATAATCCGAAGCGAGCTGCAACGTGTTATGGAAATCGCCGCGCATGAAGCGCTGCATTTCAGCCAGCGCTGCTTCTGCTTGACCAGCTTCACCCAGAGCCAGCAATGCTGCCCACCGTTCATTCGCAGCTCCAAAGTCAGCAGGGTCCAGTACCAGTGTCTCTTCCGCAAAAGCCAGTGCTTTCGCAGGTGTGCCAAGCTTGCGAAGCAGCGCCGCTTTCAGATGGCGAGCCTTATAGTTATGACTGTTACGGATGAGGGAACGCTCCACCAGCTCCAGTGCTTCGCCATAGTACCCCTGTCCGCAGGCAATACCAGCCAGCGAGAAATATCCGCTGTCCTGCCATGCTGCTGACCATACCGCTTTGTAGAACGCAGCGATAGCCTCCTCGCTCTTACCCTGCAACTTCAAGGACATCCCAAGCTGATAATAGGCTTCACTGTCATAAGGGTTTGGGTTACGCCAGGTCAGGGACTTCACCGCAGTGCGGAAATGCGACTCTGCCTCAGAGAATCGGCCGCGGCGCAGCAACAGCGTCCCGTAAGCTGTGTTGATCCTGATGTCGAACGGGTCACGCTTCAGCCCTTCAATATAGTACGCCTCCGGATCGAAGGTGGCATGACGATACTGCTCAAGATGCAAGCCAGCCAAATAGAGTTGCTCGTTCGTCAGCAGTTCTTCCGGCTTCGGAAGTGGCTTGGCTGCATCCGGTACTTGCTCAATGGATGGCTTCGCTGGACGATAGGCAATCAGCAAACGTCCTGAAGCATTCCGCACCGTGACCGTTAGATCATGTGGAAGGTCGACTTCGTCCAACGTGATGACCGACTTGTAGGTCTGAGTTGGGGAGACTGTCACCGTATCGGAGAAATAGGTTCGGCTTCGGCCCTTCAGCTCAATAACGGCACCCTCATAGATCGAAGTGGCATAAGCCAGCACCGTCGCAGTCTTCTCTTCCTCGTTGACATCCAAATTCACAGCCGCTTCGATTGAAGCATTCTTGACTACGCCGATATCTTTATAGGGCATAAAATACTGCTTAAATGATTTCTCTTCATACGGCTGAAGCCATGTGAAATCCGGCTGGTTGTCGGTATACACTCCCGTCATCAGCTCAATATACGGACCGTCCTCATCCGTCAGATTGCGGTCCCAGGCCTGGCCGAACTCGCCATTGCCCCAGGTCCACTGCTTCTTACCCGGTGATACGTGGTGGTTGGCCACATGCAGCAGTCCTGCCTGCACACCGTGGTCGTAGCCGCCCACGAAGTTGAAGTCCGACTTGTATGCCATATATGAGGTCGGTACCGGAATGTTTTTGTAGCGGGAAATATCCACACCTTCCGAATAGTCCATCTTGTAATAGGTGCCGGTCGCAATAGGAAAGCGGGAGACATCACGTTTACCGTGGTCGAAGACCGCTGTCACGTCTGGCGGAAACACGGACTGGGTATCATCGTTGACGGCAACGGCCGGATTCGCCCACCACAGGAAAGTCTGTGGCTCCGGAGTCCGATTGTAGAGCTGCGCTGTAATTTCCAGATAGGCTTTGCCAGGGTGCAATGTAAAACCTGCGGTCACCTTGGTACCGTTCATTCGATCAATCTCGCTTACCCAGACCGTAGCACTTCCGTCTTCACCCTGATCAAGCCGACACTCCACCGGGCCAAAGGTATTCGGCCTGTGATGCTGCGGCCAGTTGAACTCAATGCCACCGGAGATCCATGGCCCGGTCAGGCCGACCAGTGCGGGCTTGATAACCTGGTTATAATAGACAAAATCATAGTCATTGGTTTTGTCTATTGCCCGATAAATCCTTCCCCCAATCTGCGGCATAACTTGGATCTGCACAAACTCATTTTCCAGAAAAACCATTTGGTAAGCCTTCATGACTTTCTCATCGTAAATCTTATCAATGACAGGAAGCGGATATACACGTCCGGAGCTTCCCTGATAGACCCGTTTGTCCAGGAACATCGGATTCTTGTCCGGCTGTCCAACTTCATAGGTAGGAATCTCTACACGTTCCTCCCAAATCTTCACTGATGGCATCGTTGACACAGGCGCCCATCCTCTCTTGTAAGGGTTTCACTTGCTACCTTTATCATACGAATGAACTGTCTTGGACACCATTGAATATCTCATGACGATGATGGACTATATGATGATTTTATGAGTTTAATGAATTTGACAAAGCTATGTCATGCAAGCATAGTATAGGTATGGAAAATATACGAATTCAAGAAGGGTTCAATGCCCAGAAATTAATTGTCCTACCGGATCATATTATTAAAGACTATGCCCAGCACCCGCTGATTCGCCCTCTGCATCTGACCGATATCGGCTACTTTCCGCTGGCGCAACACCACTATCGCGAACGCCCGCAAGGGAGCGCGGCCTATATCATTATTTACTGCATCAGCGGCGAAGGTTGGTACCAGGTGCAAGGTCAGAAGACACAGCTTTTGCAAAAAGGTTCCGCTGTGGTCATCCCTGCAGGAATGGCGCACGAATATGCCTCTTCTTCGAAGCGTCCATGGAGTATTTACTGGTGGCATATGAAAGGAGAGAACGTCGCTGACTTCTTCTCGGGAAGTAACGGGGCGTGTGAGCCAATTCCGGTTCCGGTTGAGAAATCCCTGAAGATTGTGGAACTATTCGATGAATGCTATGAGCTCTTACAGAAAGGTTACTCCTTGAATCACATCATCTACGTCTCACAACTCGCCTGCCTTCTAGCGGCCATTCTCAGCTTCTCGCAGCTTCAACCGCTTACCCGTCACCAACAACGACAGAGTCATGATATTGATCGCTCCGTCAAATTTATGACCGAGCATTTGGAACAAAACTTGTCGCTCAAAGAACTGGCAGCAGAGAGCAACCTCTCCATCCCGCATTTCACTCATATGTTCAAAAAAAAGACCGGCTATTCGCCAATCGATTATTACTTGCGTCTCAAAGTGCAACTGGCCTGTCAGCACCTTGACCTGACCGATCACAGCATTAAGGAAATTAGCCATCGGTTGGGATTTCAGGACCCATACTACTTCTCAAGATTGTTCAAGAAAATTATGGGGCTCTCCCCCTCCGAATACCGGAATACCCATAAGGGGTAATGATGCGTAGCTAAATCAGGACAGATATGTTTACCGGAATATACAGCTCAGATGCCTTCTCTGTGACAACAAGGAGCGCTTCCAGAAAAAAAGACGACCTGTCGCCGATAGATTATCGGCAGCAGGTCGTCCTTAGAATGCACTTATACAAAGAATAAGGAATAGATGCACTTCGTCGTTGTAGGACCTTCCACATGTATACAATCCCATCATGCTTGAATGAAAAATTTTAAATATGCTCCCGGATGCGATACATCAGACTGTCAAAGTCACCACGTAGCGGCAACACAACTCCAATATTCATCAAAGACCGGCCACTAAAATTACCTTCCAGACCCTCGATCATATATGTTTTGTCAGGCTGAAGATTATTCAGGCGAAGCCTTGGCAGCGGTTCGCCCAGCTTCTGAGAATGCAGGAAAGCAAACACTACATTATCGCAACCTGTGGCATCACTATATTGAACTGCCGTGACTCCCTTATCCCGGAGCTCCGACAGACGATACTGCTTCCCAAATTGCACTAGATGACGAATCCCCTTGTACTGCCGAATGTATTCAGCAGACTGCTCAATCTGATCAGCACTCCACTCATTCAAGTTGGAGCCGATCCCTAGTGTACCCATCATCGCACTATGAAAACGGTACTTCAGCGATACGTTGCGGTGATTCATGCCAGTAGGTGATTCCGTAACCCAGCAGGTCATCATTCGTGGTGCATAGGTATAGGAGAAACCTTCCTGAATGCTCAAACGGTCAAAGGCATCCGTGTTGTCACTCGGCCAGGCTTGGTCTGCATATCGGAAGATTCCCAGGTCAATTCGTGAACCTCCGCCAGCACAAGTCTCAAATTCCACGTGCGGGAACTTGATTCGCAGCTCAGCCCAGATGTCATAGAGACTCTGCACATGACGAACCCATACTTCCTTCTGACGATTAAGCGGATGATTCTTCATGCCCGGCTCTGTTATTGTCCGGTTCATATCCCATTTAATAAACTTGATCTCATGGTTACCAAGAAGCTCCGTCATGAAATCTATAATGTACTGTTTGACTTCCGGTTTAGAAATGTTCAGGAGAAGCTGGTTGCGCAGTTCCGTACGTTCCCGCGTCTTGAAATGATACACCCAGTCCGGGTGCGTCCGATAGAGATCGCTATCCGGATTGACGGACTCCGGCTCAACCCAGATTCCAAATTTCATATCCAGTCCATGCACTTTGTCGATGAGCTCACCCAGTCCGTTCGGGAATTTCTCCTTGTTTACGTTCCAGTCACCAAGCCCAGCCCGATCATTATTGCGCTGCCCGAACCATCCGTCGTCCACAACGAACAGCTCAACACCCATCTTAGCCGCACGCTCGGCGAGTGCCGTCTGATCCTGTGCGTTTACGTCGAAGTAAGTTGCTTCCCATGAGTTGTATAGTACCTTACGAGTCTCACTGCGCGGCAGAACATAGTCGTATTGGTACTGATGCAACTGACGGCTCATGCCCCCGAACCCTTGAGTGCTTAAACCTCCCAAGAATACAGGAGTCTCAAAAATTTCACCACTACTCAGTACCCATTCATGGTCAAAATCATTAATGCCGCCCGTTACTCGCACATGATTAAACGGGGTTTTCTCCGCAGCAATTTTCCAGTTACCACTCCAGGCCAGCGCGCCGAACCAGACTTGGCCAACGCTTTCCGTAGCCAGACCGTCATCTATGGCAAACCACGGATTCGCATGACCGTCGGTAAAGCCTCTTCTGGATTCCAGCACTTTTTTCCCTTCAGTCAGTCGCGTGTTGCGAAGCTGGAATTCTCCTGACCATTTACCGGTAACATGAGTCAGACGGTAATCTTGCAGGTACGGAATGGTCCAAGCCGCCGATTGCGTACTCTCCAGAATGATATCCTGATCTCCCGTATTTGTGATTTTAGCCGAGCGCTCGATCAGATCGTACTCTGGAATAACTTGATAGACAAGTTGTGTCACGAGAGGGTATACTTCGTCCTTCAAGGTGATTACCAACGTGTCCTTGCCATTTTGCTTGAGAATCTCATGTCCTGCATAACGCACGGACAAATCACGAACGCCATCCGACATGCGAACCTTCAGGGATGGTTCTGTATAACTTACGCCTCCCCAGAAGCTGTATTCTTCTACCTCCCCTTCTACTTCCGCATCAAAGGAGCTATGGCCTTTCAATTCAAGTAAAGGGATACAATCCTCAATTCCAATCGGGCCACCCCAGTACAGATGCTGTAGCCGTTCTCTCTCATTGATTCCAAAAACATAAGAGCTGTTATTTGTATGAATTGCAAATATGCGGTGTTGTTCTTGATATTGAATCGCCACTCCTATCATCCTTTCTTAATTTAATCAGTTATTCCAAAGTTCCATCCGCTTCTTATAGTTCTCGCTGTAGATTTTCTCTACCTGGGACAGACCTGCCGCTTCAGCTTCCTTCATCATTTGATTGTACAGTTCAGGCACTTGCTCTTCAGAAGGAGCCAGAGCCATTTTCAAGAAATATTTATTAATGGTATCGTTGACCTTGGTGTCCATTATAGCTTCCGGTGTACCGCCATCTGGGCCGAGACCGTCAAATGCTGCAGTATCGTAGGATGTATCGGCCAAGTTCTTGATCGCCAAGTCGGTCACCGGGTCCGTTGAGTATCGACCCATCAAATCGTACGGCGATCCATCAGATCCAGGACCGTTCTTGATCAACCAGGTCCATTTGCGGATCCCCGTTGTTCTGGACGCTTCATCCCAGTTTTTCTTAAAGGCATCCAGCACTTCCTGCCTTGGCACATGCTTGCCATCCTTCATATCCCAATCCTTACCTTCGATGCCCCACATGAGCAGGTACTGCCCTTCTTCACTTGCCAGATAGTCCATCATTTTAATGGTTCGGATCGGATCTTTGTTGGTTTTGGAAATTGAAATGCCATCCCAGCCC
>NZ_LITU01000081.1:197440-204406 GCF_001280595.1 Paenibacillus xylanivorans | reverse complement strand
CCCCTGGCGCAAGCACTTTATATTGATAGAACTGATGCTCATCCTGTGTTGCCGGATCTTTTGCGTCAGATCTCAATACGGTATTGGCATTACCCACATTCCACAACGCTTCTCCGGTGGCAAAAACATTGCCCGCTGACAGCTTTTGCTCGAACTGCTTGGTTTTCAGTGTCGCCCATTCCTTGTCCAGCAAGCCCTTACGGTAAAGCGAGTTTAGAAACTCTACCATTTGCAAATACTTCGGATCACGGATATCCTTCTTCAGTTCACCGTTTTCCTCGTAGTACGGCATCATACCGAACATCCCCTTCAGGGTACCCGTCACACTTCCAATATTCTCACCGTTCAGAGTCATCGGGATCGCGGGCTTTCCATCTATCGTTGGATATTTTTCTTTAAATTTAACGAGCAGGTTCTCAAATTCCTCCGCGGTGAAAGGTTCGCCATTGTTGACTTTATCACCTACACCAAGCTCCTTCATGATGTCCATGCGCATAAAAAATCCGAACACCGGATATTTCTCCAGACCGTACCAGTTGGACAAGTAATAGTTATTGCCGTCCTCGGCTCTCGTCTTCTTGAGGGTATCACCGTACATTTTCTTGATATTCGGACCATATTTGTCGATGAGATCATTCAGGGGAATTACAGCGCCCGAAGCAATATACTTATTCATAATATCGCTTCCACGATCCAGCATCACAACGTCAGGAAGATCATTGCTCGCCAGCATAAGGTTCAGCTTTTCGGTAGAGTTGCCTGTTGGCTGCTGAACCTCAATGGTAACACCTGTCTTCTCCGTAATCGCTTTCGCAACCGGATTGGTAAATGCATCTCCTGTATTTTTGTCAAACCATGTTAATTTAATCGGTCCAGTACTGTCTCCATTCGTATTTTTATCGCCGCTTTCCGTAGGTGCACTATTACATCCCGCGAGCATTGTTGCTACTAAAACGGCTGCGATAACCCCTTTGACTGCCTTCATTCGTTGAACCCCTCTCTTCGTTCTATGTTGTGAGTACAATTATAATTGTAAAAAGGGCGGGGGGAATTATCCATATCGGAATCTTACAATTCATAAAGGAAAACATCTTTCATTGTTTCAAAATAAAGCTGTGGATCGTATGGATCCACAGCCTAACTGTTTATTTCAAAATTAAATTGTAGATCACCTGAGCCGCTTCCGCTCGGGAGGTTAAATCTTTTGGTACAAACTTCCCTTTACTTTGCCCTTGCACAAGACCCAGGTTGGCGGCCTCACGCACAGAAGCAACCGCCCAGGAAGACACATCATTCATATCCGCGAATGCTGGATCAGACGTAAGTGTCGTCATCTTGTCATTCTTTAATCGGTATGCCTTCATCAACATTACTGTAACTTCTTCACGAGTAATTTGTGCATCGGGCTCGAACTTAGCTGTGCTTTTGCCGCTCACGATACCTGACTTATAAGCGATAGAAACCGGCTTAGCGTACCAGGCATTCATATCTACATCCGTAAAGTCCACATCTCCTGCTTCATTCAGCCCCAGCGCATGGATCAGCAGAGCTGTGAATTCGGCACGAGTGACCGGCCGTCCCGGTTCGTAGTTATCCTTACCAGTTCCTTGAACCATAAGCTTCGCTGCCAATTCCTTGATTACAGCACTCGCCCAGTGACTAGCAGGAACATCTGTAAATGTCTGATTCAGCTCCAGGATCGCATATTTGCTGAAATGACTGATCTCGGCCTTTAATACACCATTATCAAATTCGGCCGGAACATATTCCAACTTGCCATTGTCCCCAATGTAATAGATGCCTCCCAGCTTGGAGTCAAAGTCTTCCACCGCTTTAAATCTCAGTGTAATGGGTTGCTCAAACGTGGAAAGCTTTTTCGTTTGTCCATCTTTTGCAGTAATGGAGAGGTCGAATTCAAAGAGATTCCCCTTCAGCTTCACATTGGCATGGGTGGTTTCCTCAATGGCGGCAACTGTCTTGTCAGCAATGTCACCTAGGGAAACCAGCTTCAAGGAAATCACGCTGCCTTCCAACTGATCTGCAGACACCTTACTTTGCAACTGCCGAATGAGATCTGCTGGCACCTCCAGCGACAGCTTGCCTGACCTCACTTCCAGTGTGTTGTCCTTAAGCTGGCGAATCACAGCAGACGATAATTGTACTTCCTGTGTATTCGCAGTAAGTTCAACAATCATTTTACCAGTCGCATGATCTGTTTTTAACATATCCGCTGTGATCATTAACGTTACTGCTGCATTGGTATGTGCTGATCCGTTAGCATTACTTGGGCTGCTGTTTCCTGTATTACCGTTATTGCCGTTATCTCCGGGTAGTGCTGGATTTCCGGGATTTTCCGGATTCCCAGTCGAAGCAGCCTTGACCGTGATTTCTGCTGCCCTTTTGAATCCCCCGTCAACGGTCTCCACAGAGATCGTCGCTTTTCCTGCCTTCACAGCGGTTACCGTACCATTATCCACAGTCGCTACCGCTGAATCGTTCGTACTCCAAGTCACCGCTTGGTTTGCCGCTGCATCCGGCTCAACCGTAGCAGTCAACTTTACGATTTCACCTACAGTCAATTCCACCGTCGTCTTGTCAAGCACAACACCTGTTACCTTTTTAGGGTTGGCTGTTAATTTGAGCAATTTCGATTCGGCAGGTTGCAGAGGCAACGTAACCGAACTAGATAAGGATGATACCTGACCAGTCCATAGGTCCTTAGATGTGAAGGCTTCCGTTGTACTGAGCCCTGCTCGATCCAGATCAATTGTCTTGTTCACCGATTGATTCGCACTGTAGTTGAACACAGCCAGATAATAGTCATCCCCGTCCTTCATGACAAAGGTATCTGCCGCATTCGCACCCGTGTTTCCTTCCAGCGGCTTGAAAACTTTCCCTTTCAATGCCACTCCCAATACTTCCGTATTGTTGTACAAAGCTGTCATATACTCCTGTGATTTCGGGTCGTTTACATCATCGGAATCCATAAGGACCGTTCCGGAGATGATGCCAGAGTTCAACCGGCTTTGAGCTTCTATCAAGGAAGTCGCATGGCCCAGTGCCAAATGGTCGGGGTCTGTATACGGATAGATGGTTCCATTTTGCCAGAAGCCATACGTCAGTGAATTGAGCACATATTCCGTCTCATTGATCTTGCCATAGGCGTCACAGGAAATACGTCTGCTATGGGCATATTGGCTCGGGAAGATCGGTGCAATAGATTCACTGATGAACATTTTCCCGTCCAGTCGATCTTTAACATAACGCATACCTACATTGTAAGCCTGAATCCCCGTTGTTACATTAGGATCATCGTGCTGGCCTTCCAACGATCCATGTGTAAGGAAATCCAGCTTGATAAAGGTAAAGCCAAGGTCCTTGAATTTGTCCAGGTAATAATCCATGCGCATTTTGGAACCTGGGTGCGTCACGTCCAAAGGAAAGGCTCCATCCAGAGTTGGCAGCGGAATGCCCGCCGCATCCTTCAAAACAATGTCACCGTACGTATACTGGTTATCGGTGCCTTCCACAGGCTGGCTCATGTTGTTGCCCCAGTAAACGAACGGGGCCCAATAGATTCCCGCGTGCTGATCATTACCTTTAATAACCGATACTGCCTGTGCGAGTTGCTCATCACTCAGATTATCCCAATAGGAATCCATGTTGATGAATACGTTGCCGTTATTGTTAAAATCCTTCAGATTTTTTTTGAAATAATTAGAAACGTCAACTACGTTTTGATACGAAAGCGAGCTTCCGTAAGCCCCCCAACTATTCCAACCGACCGGTACACCTTGCGGTAATTCCGGGTTCAATTCCAGCGGAGGCGTGACGATTGCGTTGGCCTTCCCATATTCCTCCAATCCTGTACGATAATCGCTGAATCCGCCCACCATGATCAGTGGTGAAGACAATTCAGTTCCCGACAAGCTCCCGTGAGGCTGGGTATCACGGGTTACATCAGTGGCTACACCCCCGTAGACAGACAAGGTGTTTAACCGATTGGAAGATCCAGACCAATCGATGCCTGTTTTCCAGTCGTCATGGGTCACCGAACCAAGTACGAGTCCGTTGCGGGACGTATTGTTGAATACCGCAGTCATTTCGTAGCTGGTATCTGTCCGGTTCAACGATTGGGATTTATAACGAATCCATGCATCGTTGTCAAAAGGCACCGTCAGCACACGGTTATCTGCGCTTTGACCAATATCTACACCTCCCGTGCGCTTCACCGTTACAGGAGACATATAGTTCGTCTTCATCTCCGTATCACTGACTGCATCCAGGCGGGTCAGAAAATACGTCTTATTTTCATAGAATTTGTAGACCTGCTTCAATGTCGGCTTGCCGGCTGACATATGAACGAAGGTAAGCTCTATTCCTTTGCCGAATCCGTCCTCAAGTTCTATAGGTGCTTCGTTAATATGACTTTCATAACCTTTGGTCTCTAGGAGGTCATTTCCCAATTTCATGGTGCCATAGACCCCTTTTACCTTTTGTCCGTCCGCCCAGCTATAGCCTGCAAATCCAGAGCCGGTGTTGTAGGTCATCTCATATTGACCATTCGATACGAGTAGTCCGTAAGTATAATCGGTAACCGTAATAGATCCGTAGCTTCGCGAACCCTCTGGATTGCCAAGGTCGCCTTCTTCCTCACCAGGAATTTCGGGCTCCGAGCCTTTGGCTGGCTCTACAATAATTCGGTCAATGTCAGGCGCATACCAGTTACCGTCCGTAAAAGCAATCGTATTGTTGCCTTCATTCAACGGCAATATGAGGTCATATGTGCCTACCGTATCCCAGTCCGCCGTCTTTGGAAGTTCATAGTATTGCTCTGCACCGCCATTACTGCTTACATAGAAACTGCGCGGATCACCGGAAATGTAAGCGACTGTAATTCGATAGTCTCCAGTCATTGCTGCTGTGATATTGTTAAAGGTTAGGGAACTGCCATTGTTCAGATACCCTACCTTTTTCCCGCCGGAAGCATGAGGACTATCAGCAACAATGGCTTGACCGCCAAGCGTGTTGTCCGGATCCTCTGCTTCATAACTGATCGAATACGGGATGACTTCAATCCGGTCAAAATCCGGCGAATACCACTCATGATCCGAGAAAGTAACGGTGTTGGAACCAGCCTGCAACGCCACTTCCACATCATACATGCCGAGGGTATCCCAATTGGTTGTCTTTGGCAGGTCAATCATTTCATCCGGACCCTCGTTCACCTTCATGTAGACAGGCCGCAGGTCACCGGAAATATAAGAAATTCGAATCAAGTACGTTCCGGCTGCAGGTACGTTGACCGCAGGAAACTGCAGGGAGCTACCTTGATATAGATTGGATACCTTCTTACTGCCAGAGCTGATCGGGCTGTCGGTTATACTTGCATTTCCTGTAAGAATATTCTCAGGCGCTTCTGCTTCAAGGACTACCCCCTTCAAGTCCTGCTTCCAGTCATTTTCTCCACCTTTTGACTGCGAGGAAGTTTCTTGGTACACTGCGCCTACTTCATCAGCATATGCCATTTTCATAAACGAACCGCTGCCGCTGGATACCAGACAGACGATAATCAAGAGCAACATCGTTTTTTTCAACACCATCTCGATCATATCAAACCTCCGTATATGTGTTTAATTTGTTGGCCTTCCAGTACTCGAAACGGGTCACTTATTCCACAATTCCATCCGCTTCTTGTAATTCTCGCTGTAGATTTTCTCTATCTTGGAAAGGCCTGCCGCTTCAGCCTCCTTCATCATTTGGTTGTATAATTCAGGCACTTGTTCCTCGGTTGGAGCCAGGGCCATTTTCAGGAAATATTTGTTGATCGTATCATTAACCTTGGTCTCCATAATCGCTTCTGGTGTGCCTCCAGCGGTTCCCAGGCTGTCATATTCCGAAGTATCGTAGGATGTATCGGCCAGGTTCTTAATCGCGAGATCAGTCACCGGATCCGTTGAGTATCGACCCATCAAATCATAGGGTGTACCGTCTGAACCCGGGCCGTTTTTGATCAGCCAAGTCCATTTGCGAATCCCTGTCGTTCTTGTCGCTTCATCCCAGTTTTTCTTGAAGGTATCCAGCACTTCCTGTCTTGGTACATGCTTTCCATCCTTCATATCCCAGTCTTTACCTTCGATGCCCCACATCAGCAGATACTGGCCTTCTTCACTTGCAAGATAGTCCATCATTTTGATGGTTCGGATCGGATCTTTGTTAGTTCTGGAGATTGAGATGCCATCCCAACCGAGAGAGCTCTTCGGTCCATAGGTTGTTTGATCCGCAGTTACCCCTGGCGCAAGCACTTTATATTGATAAAACTGACGCTCATCCTGGGTTGCTGGATCTTTGGCATCCGATTTTAACACGGTGTTGGCATTACCCACATTCCACAACGCTTCTGCGGTGGCAAATACATTGCCGACAGACAGCTTTTGCTCGAACTGTTTGGTCTTCATCGTTGCCCATTCCTTGTCCAGCAAGCCCTTACGGTAAAGCGAGTTTAGAAACTCTACCATTTGCAAATACTTCGGATCACGGATATCCTTTTTCAGTTCACCATTTTCCTCGTAATACGGCATCATGCCGAACATTCCCTTCAGGGTACCCGTCACACTGCCAATATTCTCACCGTTCAGGGTCATCGGGATCGTGGGCTTCCCATCAATCGTAGGATATTTTTCTTTAAATTTAACGAGCAGGTTCTCAAATTCCTCTGCGGTAAACGGTTCGCCATTATTGACTTTATCGCCTACACCAAGCTCCTTCATGATGTCCATGCGCATAAAAAATCCGAACACCGGATATTTCTCCAAACCGTACCAGTTGGACAGGTAATAGTTATTGCCGTCCTCGGCTCTGGTTTTCTTCAGAGTATCGCCATACATTTCCTTGATGTTTGGACCATATTTGTCGATAAGATCATTCAGGGGAATTACAGCCCCCGAAGCAATGTATTTATTCATG
>NZ_LITU01000081.1:170407-197430 GCF_001280595.1 Paenibacillus xylanivorans | reverse complement strand
CCAGCATCACAACGTCAGGAAGATCATTACTCGCCAGCATGAGGTTCAGCTTTTCCACAGGATTGCCTGTCGGCTGCTGTACTTCTACCTGTATACCTGTCTTTTCTGTAATCGCTTTTGCAACTGGGTTATCAAATGCATCCCCCGTATTTTTGTCAAACCACGTCAATGTCATGGGTGTATTATCTGTTCCTGCATCTTCACCATTCCCGGTGGATGCTGCATTCTGATTACCGCTTGCACAACCTGAAAGCGCTACCACAATTAAAATGAGTGACAGAATCCCTTTGATTGCCTTCATTTGATTAACCCCTCTCTTTGTGCTGAGTTATGAATACATGCCTAATTGTAAAAAGGGAGGGTTCACTTATCCATATCGCAATCTTACAATTCATAAAGGAAAACGTCTTTCATTTGCTATTCGCCCGGCTGCAAGGTGGATAAACTGGTATAGGAAGCATCCAGCGGTATGCGGATGGTTACCGAAGTGCCAACCCCCAGTCTGCTGTACATCTCAACTCCATACACCTCTCCATAAGTTAGCTTAATCCGGTCATTCACATTTTTGATGCCATACCCGGACAGATTATTGGTTTTGCTGAGTGCCTGTTCCAACTGATCGGCGGTCATTCCGATACCATCATCAATCACTTTTAACAGGATATCATTGCCGTTCTGTTGAAGTTTGACGATGATGTTAACCCCCGTTTCATCCCACATGGCATGATTAATGCAGTTCTCAATGAAAGGCTGAAGAATCAACTTGATCGTCGTCCTGCCGAACAGTTCCTGATCCAGATCGTAATGCATATGCAACTTGTCTCTGAACCGGATCTCTTGAATCGCAATATAGTTCTTCACCAGATTGATCTCCTGTTCAATGAGAATGACGCGTTTGCCCTTGTTCAGTGATACCCTGTAATACTTCGCCAAGTAATTGACCATCTGGTAGACCTGCATCGCGCTTTCTTTCATCGCCAGTGAAGAGATCGAGGATAGCGTATTGTAGAGGAAATGCGGATTGATCTGAGCCTGAAGCGTATTTAACTCCGATTCCTTGATCCCGATTTCCTTGACATAGACATCATGAATCAACGATTGAATCTGGGTCGACATCTTGTTGAAGGCGAAGAAGAGTTGACCGATCTCATCATGACCCATAAATGTGACCGATTGCGAGAAATTGCCGCGCTCCATTTTACGAATCTGCTGCAGTAATACCTCTATTCGTTTGGTCATGATTTTGGTTGTTACATACAGCAGAAGAATGGCTGCCACAATGGCAATACTGGACACCCAAACAATTTTCTTGGTGGCATTGTTTGTATCGGAGAGTAATTCATCATAGGCGACTGTAATAACGGTTGACCATCCATTGCTCAGCTTCTCATAGGTAAAGAATCGCTCCTGACCGTCTATCTGCGCATCAAAACTTCCAGAGGTACCTTCAAGCTGTTTCTGAATAGGATACACGTCAAACAAAAGATTAGAAGCTAGCTTCTCATCCCCCGTGCTGATGACTTTACCTGTCTCGTCGATGATATATACGCTTTTATTATTGCTCTCCATCTCGATAAGGGAATACAGCTCGGAGTCGCTAATATCCAGTGTCAGGATGCCATAAGGCTGCTGTAAGCTGAAATAGCTTAATGAGCGGGACAGAGTGATATGTGCGTCAGGCCCCCTGAAATCTTTGGCGTGGCTATACACTACGTTGCCCGCGGCCTGAAGCGTATTTTTTTTCAGATTATCTGGCAGATCCTCCATATATCTCACGAACTGAGCGTCTGTGTACAACGTCTTGTTGTTCGTATATATCGTAATGCCCTGAATGTTGGTATTGAGAATCATGAGCGCCTGCAATGTACGGTTAATATATTGAAAAGCATCCAAATAATAAAAGGCTTGTTCATAATCATTGGATAAATAGTTACGTAATTGCGCGTCCATATACAGAATGTTTGTCAGTTGGCTGTAATATTCCAACCGGTTCTCTACGTTGGTATTAATCTGGGCAAGCGTTCCTTTCAGACTGGTATAGGCCTGATCCGTGATGGTCGTCTTCGTCGATGAATACGAATAGTAAATTAGCAAGGAGAACGGAATAATGCTGATGATCAGAAAGATAAAGAAAAACTTGGTTCTAAGGCGCACATTGGTTAAAGCCCGCTTCGGAACGAAAGGAATTCTGTGGTAGAGTCTGGTCCATGGTCCGGAACGGTCAAATATTTTTTCTGTACTCATTGGGCGTAACTCCTTGGCTCTTTAGAAATAGGGAAATAAAGTAAGATGTACTCTCATAACCTACTCTCTGAGCGATATCCTGAATCTTGAGCGAACCATCGGCCAGCATGGCTTTGGCATTGTCCAACCGAATCTTTGTCAAATAATCGTGAATCGTCATTCCTGTCTTCTCCTTAAAAATGGAACGTAAATAGTTCGGCGACAAATAAACCTGGTCGGACAGGCTATTGATCGTGATGGGCTGATTATAATTCTGATCAATCATTGTGCGAACCAGGTGAACCATTTTGGAGTTCTTATCCATAAAACGTTCACCCAACACGCTCACCGCATCACCTGCCGTGCCGAGGATCAGATTTTCAATTTCGTGTAACGTCAGGGCATTATAAATGGAATGATACAGTTCCGCTCGCTTGAATCCCTCAAGAACCGGTTTATGAAGCTGCTCTAACAGCTCATCAAGCAGATCAATAGCCCAATCACATATGATCTTTTTCTTGATCCGGAGTGTCGCCAATCGAGCAACATGACCATGAAGCTGCTGCGCGGCTTGCTCAAAATCCAATTGGTTAATAGCATCGAACCACTTTTTCTTCTCAAAAGGAGGGACTTGCTCGCTATAAAATTGCCCCCGGACCGCATTCGCATGAATAATTTTTCCCGTGCCTTCATAGAAACGCTCGTTCAGTATCATCTTGGTCTGTTCGTACAAGTCATGAATATGTGATAACTGCACTTCATGTCCGCCTACGGCAGCCGTTACCGTGAAATCCAACGCATTGCGAATGGCCTCGGATAGATCCTCCCAAGCATAATGACCGGGCTGCTGTGCAGCGTCCATGAACACCCCAGTCTCTCCCTCATTGTAAGAGACCATTATCGTCTCCATTTTCTTGTCATTGAAGAAATGGCCGAGAAAAGTGAGCAGCCGAGACATGCAGTCCTCAATACTCTGCCTTTCTTCCTCTGCCTCTTTCGGGTCGATGCTGAACAGGGCCATGGCATAGCGACCTTGCTCCGACTGTCGGGTAAGCTTCAGGTAATCATCAACCAGATGGATAGTGCGCACTATATCTTTTTCATAAGATAATTCCTTCAGCATATTCGCTTTGGTAGACTCCATGGATCGGTTTTTCAATCGCACTTCCTCACAGCGCTGCTTCACCTTTTCGATAACGCTTTCAATTTCACTCAGGTCAAGCGGCTTCAGCAAATATCCAACAGCCCCCACATTCAAGGCCGCTTTCACATAATTAAATTCGTCATGTCCGGTTAGAAACGTCAACTGAATCCAGTCATAACGCTCGCGTATTTTCTTGGCTAGATCAATCCCGTTCATGATTGGCATCTGCACATCGGTCAATACAATATCGGGCTCAATCACTTCTATTTTCTCCAAAGCCTCTCTGCCATTGCTAGCTGTTCCAGCGACATATAGGCCCATCTCTTCCCAGCGAATATAGTCTCTCATCATCTCAAGCTCCAGCTCTTCATCATCCACCAGAAAAATACTATACACCAAAAGACCCCTCCTCTATGTTGTCTATTTCCTATTATATTCTTTTCCTCATGCCCGACTATGGTCCAAATGAATGAAAGTTATTTTCAGGCATTGTTCGTTACTTTGTTTTATCGACACCCTCTTTTTGCGGGCACTATAATTTTAGATAACTTGAGATGCGAGGTGCCCAACTATGAAAACCATTACAATACCACAGACAGGACGGAAGCTGGGACTTCCGAAGAAGAGCCGGTGGGCGATTTTCAAACAGCAAAAATATTTGTTCCTGATGATGCTTCCCGCATTGATATGGGCCGTAGTGTTCGCCTATACCCCAATGGTCGGACTGTACATGTCTTTCGTGAACTACCAGCCCACGTTGGGAGGCTTCTGGCATACGCTGTTCACCAGTGAATTCGTCGGGTTGAAATGGTTCCAATATTTCTTCGAGAACGGCGATTTCCTGATCATTATGCGTAATACGCTGGCGTCTACACTGATCACACTGCTCTTTTCCTTTCCAATGCCTATTTTGATAGCCATTGCGATCAACGAAATTAAAAGCGTCAAATTTAAAAAAACCGTGCAGACCGCTTCCTACTTACCCTACTTTATCTCGTGGGTTATCGCGGCCAATATTATCGTTACCCTGCTGTCTTCAGACGGGGCAATCAACGGTCTTCTAAAATTTTTCCACATCACAAGCGAGAGTGTTCTTTTCCTTCAGGAAGGCAAGTACTTCTGGTGGATCGTAGCGCTGGGCAACACATGGAAAGACATGGGATACAGCTCTATCATGTATCTGGCAGCCATTTCATCCATTAACCAGGAGCTGTACGAAGCTGCCAAAGTTGACGGTGCCAACCGCTTCAAGCAAATTCGTTATATTACGCTGCCTCACTTAAAACCAACCATCGTCATCCTGCTCATCCTGGCACTCGGTGGTATTTTGAATGCCGGGTTTGACCAGCATTTCCTGCTTGGTAATGATCTCACTCGGGGATATTCGGATGTATTGTCCACCTATTCTTTCCGTTACGGTATCCAGAACGGCATGTTCTCTTATGCTTCCGCAGTCGGAATGTTCAGTTCGGTTGTGGCTTTCATTATCGTAGTCACCGTAAACAATATCTCCAAGAAGCTTAATGGACAATCCTTATTCTAGAACACCGGAGGGACATATATGAAAAGCAGAAAACTGAGTGCTGAGCATCTCTTCGATGCCGCATTGTACATCTTCCTTGCCGGAATTTTTCTGGTAACATTCTATCCATTTTGGAACATTCTCGTAATCTCTTTAAATAACGCAACGGACACCTTGCGTGGAAATCTCTATTTCTGGCCACGGTCATTCACAGTAGATAGTTATATTACCATTTTCCGCAACCCGGAAATATGGAGCGCAATCCAGGTGACTGTGCTGCGGACTGTAATCGGAACCGCCTTCTCCATGTTCTTCATTTCACTGTTGGCTTATGCGCTCAGCAAACGTAATTTGCTGGGATGGAAGTACTTCTCGTTTTTCTTTGTGTTCACGATGTATTTTGGAGGCGGATTGATTCCAACGTATATGGTCATTAAATCCGTGGGATTGATTGACTCGTTCTGGGTCTATATCTTCCCTGGGATGATCGGTGTTTTCCTGATGATTCTGGTTCGCACTTTCATGGAACAGATTCCGGGTGAAATAGAGGAATCCTCCAAAATCGACGGTGCCAACGATTTGCAGATTTTCTTCCGGATCATCATGCCGCTGTGTGTACCTGTTCTGGCAACCATCGGCTTATTCCTGGCCATTGGTCACTGGAACTCCTGGTACGACTCTTATGTGTACACTTACAAACCTAGCCTAAAAACACTTCAAGCCGTTCTTGTAAAAATCCTTAATCAGTTCCAGACTGACGGTATGATGTCGGACGCCCAGCAGCTCGCGCAAAGTTCCAAACAAATTCCGGTCTCCAGCGAAAGTATCCGTATGGCTGTCACCATGGTAGCGACCCTTCCAATTATCATGATCTATCCTTTTGTGCAAAAGTATTTTGTGAAGGGTATCATGATGGGCGCTATCAAGAGCTAAACGAATTATGATCTGGACTTCAGGATGTCCCATCTGCCATGCATTGGTTGATGAGACGTCCTTTTTTTGTCGCGCAGTTCAAACACAACGAATGCCTTTTCGAGATCTTCTTTCGCTCTTTAGAACACTATAAAAAGATACCAGTACGTCTCCAAGAAACCAGAGAGGTACTGGTATGAAAGCACATTATGCTTAATAATGATGAAGGTTGATTTTAACTACACCTGCTCTACCCTTGTATTGAATCTGTATATTTCGCCTGTTTCCGCCTGCCAAGTAGTTCTTTGATCCCCCCAGCAAACCGTCAACTTGCCTGGTGAGAAGGTGCGAATCACGGCTTCTGTCAGCTGTCCGTTCTCCCAGACGATATCAACCTCGGCATTCCCTTTGGCCCGCAGACCGGAGACAGATCCTGTGCTCCAAGCCTGAGGGAGCGCTGGCAGCAGGTGAATCTCTCCTTCATAACTTTGCAGCAGCATTTCCGCAATGACAGCTGTACCGCCAAAATTTCCATCAATGACAAAAATATTGCTCTCCGCTCCGGCAATGCCCGACTTGGAGTAAGTGAACAGGTTATCGAAGCATAAACCGCTGATCAAGTGGGAGATATGTTTGTAGGCCATTTCCCCGTCATGCAACCTTGCAAAACCCAGGCCAAACAGGGCAGCTGTAAATTCCACATCTTCCAGCCCTTCCTGGAGCATCCGATTCTCCAACGTCACTCTTGCAGCTGCGCTAAGTTCGGGTGTCCGTTCAGGTGTGATTTGGCTGTCTGGATACAGAGCGTACATATGGGATAAATGCCGATGCTCCGGCTGTACCTCCTCGTAATCCTCCAGCCACTCCTGCAGCTGGCCCTTCTTGCCAATCTGTAGAGGTGGCAGCTTGCTGATGGCTTCCTCCAGCTTCCTTCCCCAATCCTCATCTCTGTCCAAAAGCCTTGCTGAAGTGAGGCAGAATTCAAAGAGCCGGCGCACAAGGATCTGGTCCATCGTCGATCCCATGGACAGCTGCTGCACCCCATCTTCCGGATTACCTGAGTAGAAATGATTTTCCGGTGAATTGGATGGACCGGTTACCAGCCAACCATTATCAGGATGAGCACACATGTAATCCAGATAGAAGGCCGTGGATTCTTTGAGTACTGGATAGGCCACACTTTCTAGGAACACACTATCCTGGCTGTATTCATAATGCTCAATCAGGTGTGTAGCCAGCCATAATCCGCCTGTAACGTTCAATCCCCACGAGGTCTCCCATCCCGGCAGCGTGAAACCCCAGACATTGGAGAAGACATGCGCAACCCATCCGTCGCAGTCATATAAATTACGGGCCGTTGATCTGCCCGCCTGTGCCAAATCTTCAACATATCGAAGCAGTGGAAGATGGCTCTCCCCCAGGTTCGCAATTTCTGTGGGGTAATAATTCATCTGGGTATTCACATCAAGGTGATAATCACAGCTCCAGCCCATTCTACACGCTTCACCGTCATTCCAGATTCCCTGGAGATGGAGCGGTAGCGGGGAATTCTCGCGAGATCCGGCGATGGTCAGATACCGTCCATACTGTAGAAACAATGCGAAAAGTTGAGGGTCTTCATCCCCACCACTCTGTTCCAGTATACGAATGCGCTGATCTGTAGACAGACCGGATTTGCCCTTCCCCAGCTGAATGTCTACCTTGTCATATTGCTCACTGTAATCGCGGACATGATCCTCTCTCACCAAGGCATAACCTTTGTTCAAAGCTTTCACCAGCGTATAATCGTTCTCCGTCTCCCAATCCGAGTCTGTGCGCCGATAATCCGTACTTACGGTCAAATAAATCCTTGCCTCATCCGCTCTGGTGATGATCAGTTGCCCATCTTTTCTGGCAATGCCCCCCCCAGTTACAACCACCTTCATCAAGCCCTTGGCCCATACGCCGCAAGTCCCATTGCTGTGGACATTTTCTGTCGCCTGCCCTTGAAATTCAAGCGTGGTGTCGTCTAAGGCTACAGCCTTGAATGATTCCGTGCCCCCCTTCAAGCCAAGCGTGAAGGATACTCCACCCGGGACATCGCTCCAAATTCTGGAGGCTACCAGATCATCGGCATGGGAGGCGAATACCTCACGATACAGCTTTGTGCCATCCCCCTCCCGGACTGCCCCCGCCACTGCACAGGTCAAATCCAACTCCCGTCGAAATCTTCCGCCTTCACCAAGGTCTGGACTCTCCTCTGCAAAATCAATAACCACCTCGCATAATCCAAGGTTTGTGCCGAAATTCTGCTTCTGCGGCTGCAAATGCTGCTTAGCTAAACGGTCTCCTTCGTTATAGTTGCCTGAAAAAAAATGACGACGCATCTCCTCCAGTGTGGCTTTCCCCCCAACAGAGGGGGGCTCCAGATCAATCTGCCCCGACCAAAAGGTAACCTCACTCAAGCTCCATACCTCACGGTGCGGCGCAGCCATGACAACCGCCCCTATTCTTCCATTGCCCAGTGGCAAGCCTTGGGACCAATCCGCAGCAGGAGTTGAATACCACAATGTAAAATCGTTCATATCATATCCTCCAGTCCTAAATGATCATCTTTGCATGATGCAGATATAGCCCACATTCCCGAAAACAGACAAACGCGCGATTGCAAGAGACAAAAGCGCGCGTTTGACTTTGTATTTATCATAAAACCGATGGTAATACCCGATGACTTATACATGTTTTCTTCATAACTGCCGGATAAATTGCTGCTAGTCAGTTTTCCTTAAGGGTCAATCTGAAGATTTTGGATTCTGCCGGTTCCAAGGATACTGTAAGCTCATCCGACGTTTCCCCTTTCGAACCTTCCCACAAATCCTGAAAACTATAAACAGTCTTCGTATCCAGCCCTGCACGCTCCAGTGATATGGATCGGTGCGCGGCTTGTGAAGCGTCAAAGTTGAAAACAGCCAGATACACGGCCTTCTCTTCGAGCGATTCAAGGACAAATACGTCAGAAGACAGCTTGCCAAGATCCCCCTCGAGAGGACCGAAGGTTTTACCCATTCGGGCGACATTCATAATATCCTTGTTGCCAAGCCACGCTCTTGCTCGTTCAGCAGCTTCCTCTTTGCGGAAGTCATCCCCGAGCAGAAGCACTGTTCCTGCAATGACTGAAGCGGTCAGGCGGCTGCGCCCTTCATGCCAGCCAGTGGCTTCCTGGTTGAAGCTCTTGTACAGCACGGAATGATCCGGATCATTGTAGCGATACAGCGTATTGCTCATCCACCAGCCGTGTGTCAACGAGTTCAGCAGATATTCCGTATCCGCAAGTGTACCGAAGACATCACAGGAAATACGGCGGCTGTGGGCAAACGCATATGGAAATAATGGAGCGATGGACAAGTTAATGAAAAACGGCCGACCGATTACTTCTGGCGAGAGCTTATGCTGCAAATAAGACATGCCATAGTGATAAGCCGCAATCCCTGTTGTAATATCCGGATTGTGGTGCTGTCCTTCCAGTGAGCCATGTGCCAAGAAATCCAGTTTGATATATTCAAAACCTTCCGTGATGAATTTGTCCGTAAACCAGTCGATTCTTTGCAGGTTACCGGGATGTGTCGGGTCGATAGCCAGACCACCGTCTACATCCGGCAGGATCTCGCCCTCACTGTCACGCAGCAGGATATCCTCATAGGTGTATCTTCCATTCGTTCCTTCGACTGCCTGACCGAACTGATCAGGCCCTCCCCAGAAGGCAAATGGTGTCCAGTACGTGCCCGCTCTATGTCCATTTTGCCGCACCCGCTCCAGTGCACTCTTCATTTCTTCCGGCGTAAAATTGTCCCAGAAAGCATCAAAGTTGATGTATAAGGTGTCCTCATTCTGGAATCCAAGCGGCTGCACTTCATTTTTGAGAAAATCGCTGGTCGCTGTATACAGATCATAGTCCAGATCGCTCATGGCGGCAGACCAGCTGTTCCACCCGATCGGAACACCGCCCTCCCAAGGCAACTGAGCCTCAATCCAGGTATTGGCCTGACCGTAGGCTTCGAGACCTTCACGGTAGTCTTCATAGAAACCGATGAATACCAGGGGAGATTCCACTCTTTTCCCCTTCACATAACCGTGAGGCTGAGAATCGCGAGTCAATTCACTCACAGCGCCGCCGTACAGATCAAGTCCCTCGATATGTCCCCTTTGTTCACTTTGGATACGAATCCCTGTTTTCCATACCCTATGCGTAAGAGAACCCATCACAATTCCCCGGCGGCTGTTGGGCGCGAACAAGGCTGTTGCCTCGTAGCTCTCTACATCCAGCGGCGGCTTCACTACCGTATATCTAACCCATTTGTCGTTATCAAAGGGTACACGCAGAATGCTGGGTTCATCCTCGCCGGATTCTCCACCGAGGGATACGGTTTTGGATTGGATGACAGCCATGCGGTTCGCCTTAAGCTCTACATCCCCGGCTATAGCGGTTTGCACCAGTACAAACGGCGACGATTCATACATATAGAAATGCTGCTCCAGTTGCGGCAGTATCGATGTTTTATGCAGGACAACCAGACGGATACCTTTCCCAAAACCCTCTTGAACTATCGCTTCTTGTGTCGTCAGTTCATGGCTCTGATAGTGATCCGTACTGTATTCACGTCCCTGCCAGCGAAAAGCGCTGCGGATACCCTTCACATGGGATGAATTGCTGGCAATGCAGGCTGCTTCCCCGTTACCCAGATCAATCTCCAGGCTTAGGTGTCCGTTCGTCACGCGGATAAAGTTATCACTCTGTTGCTGCACTTGTACAGATGTATCACTAGTTAGCATAATATGCCTCCTTATTGTTGCATGCTGTAACTTGAAGTGAGCACATGCTCATGCGATGTAATGTCTGGTTACCGCATGTCGGATGTCCGCCCTACCCAAGTCTGCCCTCATTATAGAGACAGAATAGAGCGTTTTCCATGCAACGATCTTCCGATCCATATCGCGATTTAACACATCTTCACCTTGCTGTTCTATAGCTCCCCGTCAAACTTAATGTGGTAAGTCTGTCCGGCAGATGTCAGGAAAATTACGCTATTCTCATCGTTACGTACAGTCTCAACCACGCCTCCATCCAAGGTTACGGAAATTCGAGAATTACAACGGAGCACACAGTCTGTGCCTTGCAGAGAAGTGATCTTCGCTTCCGCAAGTTGCCCCTTGTCCCACCGGATGTCCACTTCAAATCCACCGCGTGCACGCAGTCCTTCCACACTTCCCTGCTGCCATGCATCCGGCAATGCGGGAAGCAGCTCCAAATATGGACGGTGCGATTGCAGAAGCATCTCGGCAATGCCCGCAGATGCTGCAAAGTTGCCATCAATCTGAAATGGCGGATGCGCACCGAGCAGATTGGCATATACGCCGCCGTGGTTGTACTGCTCCGATCTTCCATCCTTAACCAACCGGAGCATGTTGGAGAGCAGAAGCAGGGATCGATTGCCATCCCGGAAACGGCTCCATAGAGCCACTCTCCATCCCAGGCTCCAGCCTGTGCTCTCGTCTCCGCGGCGTTCCAGTGAGGTTTTGGCAGCAGAAAATAGCTCCGGTGTCTCCTCTTCGGACAACTGTCGTCCAGGATACACGCCTACCAGATGCGAGGTATGCCGATGGTACGTATCCTCATCCTCGAAGTCCTTCGACCACTCCTGCAATTGGCCGTATTTGCCCACCTGAAGTGGCAATAGCCGCTCGCGAGCATGCTTCAGCTCTTCCCTGAAATCCTGATCAATTCCGAGCCGCTCGGAGGATTCGATGCAGTTTGTGAACAACTCCCAGATCAGCGAGATGTCCATGGTGGAACCCGGACTGACCGCAGCTACACCTTCCGCTGTCCTGAATTTATGCTCCGGCGAAGTAGACGGCGAAGTCACAAGGCTGCCGCTGCCATCCTCAATGAGCCAGTCCAGTGCGAAGAGGGCAGCCTCCTTCATCACAGGATAGGCGGAATCCCGCAAATATGCTTCATCTCTGCTAAAGGCATAGTGCTCCCACAAATGCTGGGTTAGCCAGATGCCTCCCATTGGCCAGTACGCCCAGCTTGGATCGCCGTCTCCGTAATCGCCAACCGGTGCAGTCTGTCCCCACAGATCCGTATTGTGATGCGCTGTCCAGCCGCGTGTGCCATAGTTGACCCGAGCTGTCTCGGCTCCGTTTTTCGCCAAATTGCCGATCATGTCCAACAGCGGCTCGTGGCATTCTGCCAAATTGCATATTTCAGCTGGCCAATAGTTCATTTCGGTATTGATGTTCAGCGTGTAATTACTGCTCCAAGGAGGACGAGTTAACGCATTCCATATCCCCTGGAGATTCGCGGCCTGCGTTCCAGGACGTGAGCTAGAGATGAGCAAATAGCGTCCATAATGAAAGAGCAGCTCCACAAGTCCTTGATCTTTTGCCCCAAAAGTCGTAATTCGCTGCTCAGTGGACATTTGCTCCGAAGCAGGCGATTTTCCAAGGTGAAGCTTGACTCGATCGAACAGCAATCGGTAATCCGCAATATGGGAGTAACGCAGTCCAGTGTATGGTTGGCTTGCCGCCTTTTTCAGTATGGAGCCAGCAATGAGGGAAGTATTTTCCCCTTCGATTCCCGGAATCTTGTGAATACCATTAAAGCTAGTAGCCGCACTGAAATAAAATGTTGCCGTCGTTGCACCCAACACATGAATTCCTCTGCCATCCACCGTTACCTGTCCATCCTCTGCCGTTACAGCTAACTGGCCTTCAAAAGCCATGCCCTTGTTATCACCGGGTTCACCATATCGGATAGGATCATTGCTTGTCACATAGCTGGGATCTACATGCTCCGGAGCTGTTCCTAGCAGAACGATGCTGTCTTCCAACACAGAAATCGTGTGACGAAGCGGACTGTCCAGCGAGGCATGCACATTCAGCGCTCCTGCTACACTAGCGGTAAGACGCAGCACGAGCACTTGATCGGGATGTGAGGCAAACATTTCACGGGTATACCGGACATTGCCAACCTGATATTCAAGGTTGTGCAGCGCATGTTCTACATCCAGCGAACGTTTATAGGAATGATAGATGCCCCCGTGGTCAAAACGGAGGAGCAAATCCCCGAAAGGTAGATACGATTGGGTGTACGGTCCCAGCATCCCTTTCGTCAGTACATCCGCCTCCGTATAACGGCCCTCTTGTATCAGCTTGCGGACCTGGGGCAGAATGTCCTTAGCACCAGGGTTATTGCTTTCCTTTGGATATCCAGACCACAAGGTGTCCTCGTTCAGGCTGACTTTCTCCAGCTCCACTCCGCCGAAAATCATGCCGCCCAGACGGCCATTTCCGATGGGAAGCCCTTCTGTCCATACGTCTGCCGGTTTATCATATTGTAATTTCATGTTACCTCTCCCTCCCAATCACTCATTCAAAAATTAATCAGACACCTTTACTGCATTGCTAATCATATTGTCCGCTATGTCTACCTCACTGCAGGCGATTAAATGGGTTACCTCTTCCATGCGGGGTAATTTCCCCAATTCGTGCATGGACAGAATTTCATTCGACTTGAAGATTAGCCCGCCAGTACATTTGGCGCTTAGAACCGGTATATCGCAGTCGGTTTCAAACTGATTGTTCCGAATAGTAACTTGTCGGTGAACTGGAGCGCTTGCATCCACGTCCACATTCTCCGGTGAAATGAAGATCACAGGATGTTCCCCGCTACCACACTCGACAAAACGATTGCCCGTGATAGTCACATTGTCCACCCGCCCAGACTCATACCAGGATTCAGCGTCGACGGCGATGAGAATGGCATTCATGTGAATCCGTTCAAAGGTATTGCCGACAATTGCCACTTTGCGCCGCGTCGTCACAAGGATACCTCGCGTGGGCACCCGGGCAAAGTGATTATTTATAATGTCGACTTCAGGCGTCCACGTCACATTCTCGATTACATCGTGCCTGCCAATGCCATCCGGTACCGGATGGACCAGAGTCAACAGCAACTCGCGCGGATTCAGCCGCACGACGTCAAGCACTTCATTGGCTCCATAAGTGGTAAGGGAACCGGAACGAACAAATTCAATTTTGTCACCTGGGTAAAATCCTGGCAGTCCATACGTTTGAGGATGCATAAAGCGAACCTTCACGGAATTCTCGGCTGGCTGTTCTATGATTCGCAGGTAGGTGCCATGAACATTGACTGGATCATCATGAGAACCGGAAAAACGGCTCTCTTCTACCTTCACCTTGCCCCGGCAGCTGGACATATGGATAAAATCTGCAAAACCAGCAACGGTCCTTTCCGTTTCAGGACGCGGAGACAGATCCATTCTGCGAAAGGTGAGATTTTCGCTGAATTGACCTACAATACCAAGTCCATGCAGAAAATGCAGGCCGACATCGGTAAAAGTAACATTCGAACTTTGGGTAATAAATACACCCACTTGATCACGAATGCCATCGCGGTTCTGCAAGACATGACCCGGAACAACCATCGGTTGATGATCGAAATGAAGACGTATCTTCATCGGTTCGAGCTCTTCGACAGACTTCGCCTTTTCCAACCAATTGTCCATTCTCCAGGTTGTATTCCGCACCGGGTCAAAGGTTTGCATGGGGCCTTCTGCGAAGCTCCATTCCTGTCCGACCCAGGTCAATCTCCCAGCCTGAATTTCATAACGGGAATCGGGATGAACCTCCGTATCGAAGTAATCTTTGCTACATCCGACAATCTTCATTTCGGTTACCGTTGGTCGGTCATAATCGGTATGTAGGTTACGTATCAACACATTTGAACAGCCGTCTAACAGGAACATGGTCTGCTTGCCATGAAAAATAAACAGGGAGCCGTTGCCCTCCATTGTGAACTGGTCCAAATCCTTCAGCAAAATGCCAATAGTCCTCGTTATATCCGCGTTTTCTTCCTCACTGGCCGTATTCGAGATATAATAGGGCGCCCGAATCGCCTCATTCGGGTAGAAATGATAAGTGCCTTTCGCGCATTCCATCACAACGGGACCAGCAATTTGGGCCACAGCCTGAATCGCACGGGCCATGGCCCGCTGGGTATCCCGCCCCGAGTCTGGCTGGGCGCCGTAATCAGTCAATCTTACAATGGTGGAATTCGCTGTTGTGCCATGTTCTGCAGAATGAATAAGTATCCCGCCCTTCTTTTTTGTTTCTCCGTTATTAAAACTCGGATTCTCCCTAAATACAAGGAAATCAGGTGCCGGATCTATCATAAGCACCTGATTTCGATTTCTAACTTGTTTACTTCGTCAAATCATATGCCTTTTGCAAGATTTCAAGATAACGATCAAGCTTCAGGTTCTGTAAACCTTTCACATAAGCATCCCAGTCCTTATTCAAGTCCTTGTTACCTGTGATGAATTGCAGTTCATTTTGCTCGATGTAATTTCTAATATTGGTTTGCAGCAAGCTGGCTTCGTCAATTTCGTTTGGATCAATCCAGACGGACCAGATAGGGAACAGCTCTTTGGGCTCATGCCCTTCGTACAACAGCGATGCGTCATATAATCTGCGCTCATAACCATTGGATCCATAAATATCTGTGCCCTGAACGAAAGTATCACGATATTCTTTGGGCATATAGAAGTGAGCCATACCGCTCCAGCCCGCATTACGCGGTGCTTCACCTTCAGCCATCGGGATTTGTTTGACTACAGGTTTAACATCTTTACCCAGTGCCACATCACCATCGACTGGGTCAGTCCAGTCAATTCCCTTCATGCCACTTGCACCGTTCGTTTGGCCTTCTGGTGTGAACATGTAGTCAACCATTTTGATCAGGGCAATTTGTGCTTCTTCACTTGCCTTGTTCGTAATTACAAACTTCGCTCCCGGAGATACACCGCCCGCATCATGCGTCGCATAGGACACACCCTGTGGTCCAGAAATCGGTGGCAGCGGGTTATAGTGCGCCGAGCGAGTATTGCCTTCATCGATGTTTACGAAGATCGCGGGATGCATGGCTGCACCAGCGCCCAAAATTTCAGCATCTGCATTTTCACCGATTTTCTTGAACGCTTCTGCGTTTTGTGTGAATGCACCAGGATCAATCAGACCTGCATCAAAGAGGGACTTGATGTAAGTCAATCCTTCTTTCCATTCTGGTGTAATTGCCGCAGATTGAACTTTTCCATTTTCCATTTGCAGATAGTTTCTGTCATCATCATAGACAAATGCGTTCATCAGGAACGGAATAATCCGTACGCCGAACTCCTCTATGGAACCACTCAGCGGCACCTCATCTGCTTTGCCGTTTCCGTTAGGATCCTGCGTTTTGAATGCTTGCAGCACGTTTTTAAATTCTTCGGTAGTCTTTGGCATTTCCAGATTCAGCTTTTTCAGCCATTCGGTATTAATCCACATCTTGCTCGGGTAGGAGCAGTGGAAACATTCCGTATACGCAACAAGTCCATAGATATTGCCATCAGGTGCCGTATTAAGCGTTTTCAGATTAGGGTTCTTCTCCATGGCCGCTTTGATGTTGGGCGCATATTGATCAATGAGGTCGTTCAAAGGAACGAGCACCCCCTGCTTGCCATACTTCAGAAGATCGGCCTGAGAGAACTGGTCTATATAGTGGGTAAGCAGATAGGCATCAGGATAGTCGCCGCTTGCCAGCGAGATTTGCCGCTTTTCCTTGGCTCCGTCCGATGGGTTGATCTCCCAATTAAATTTGATATTGAACTTGTCTTCCACAAATGCTGTGAATTTATTGGTCGGAATATCAATGCTAGAGTCCTGAACCGCGAACACGCTGATATTCACCTTGCCGCCCTCTTCCGAGCTCCCCGGTTGTGCAGTAGATGAGCTGCCATTAGAGCACCCGCTCATGACAACTGTGAATGCCATTACCAGCATCAATAACGTTACCATACTTTTCTTCAAATCTGATCACTCCCTTTTGTAGTTTACCAGTTTGAGACAATGAACCCTTACGTATGAACGCTCTATATCTTCTTTCTCCATACACCGAAACGAAGGATCAACCCTTAACGGAACCGACCAGCATCCCCTGTACAAAATGACGCTGTACAAATGGATAAATGACGAGTACAGGCAAAGTGGCGACCACAATTAACGAATATTTTAACAGTTCGGTAAGCTGCTGTCTTTCCACCATTTTCGCCACGTCCATGGCGCCCGAACCGTTGTTTTGAATGATGATACTTCGCAAAATGAGTTGTAGCGGGAACAGATCTGCCGATTTGAGATAGATTAGGGCATCAAAGTACGCATTCCACTGCCCCACTGCATACATGAGAACCAGCACGGCGATGATCGGCTTCGATAATGGAAGTACAACGCTCCAGATGAACCGCATATCACTGCACCCATCAATTTCGCTGGCTTCCAGAAGCTCCCCGGGAATAGAGGATTGAAAGAACGAACGGGCAATAATAACCTGCCATACCCAGATTGCGTTCGGGATCAGCAACGCCCAACGGGTATCAATCAGATGAAGCTGCTTCACCACCATATAGGTGGGGATCAGCCCGCCACTGAAAATCATGGTGAAGGTGATGATCATCATCAGGGTGTTCCTGCCGAAAAAGGTTTTGCGTGACAACGGATAGGCAATCATGATGGTCAGCGCTACGCTAATCAGCGTACCCGCGACCGTATAGAAAATGGAGTTACCGTAGCCGATTAGAATTTCAGGTGTATTGAATAATGCCTTGTAGCCGTTAAAGGAAATATCTACGGGCCAGAGCCATACACGCCCGGAAGTTACTGCTGCCGGGCTGCTGATTGAGCTGCTGACGATAAAAATCAGCGGGTAAATGACCACCAGCGCCACGATACTGAGCAAAATATAGATTGTAACCAGAAACGTTTTGTCCGCAGCGGACTCTTTAATCTTCGTTTGAACGGTTGCAGCCATAGGTGAACTCCTTTCCTACCAAATGCTATTCTTAGTTACTCTCTTCGCCAAACCATTCACCGTAACCAATAAGACCAGATTAATGAGTGAGTTAAACAGCCCCACCGCAGTCGCAAAGCTATAGTTGGCATTCAATAGGCCGATACGATAGACATAGGTTGCAATGATTTCAGAATTGGCCAGATTGAGCGGATTCTGTAGCAGGTAGACTTTCTCAAAGCCAATCGCCATGACATTCCCAACATTCAGGATCAAAATGATGACAATGGTTGGCACAAGCCCTGGCAGATCCACGTGACGGATTTTTTGAAAACGAGAGGCTCCATCGACTTTGGCCGCTTCGTACAATGTGGGATCGATTCCGGCCAGTGCTGCCAAATAAATAACCGCACTGTACCCGGCAGTCTGCCAAATATCGGACCATACATAGATCGAGCGGAACATACCCGGCTCACCCAGAAAATTCACGGAATCCAGTCCAAAGAAATTCAGGGCGATGTTCACAAATCCAAGCCGCGGTGCCAGAAACAGCATAATCATGGACACCATTACGACCGTTGAGATGAAATAGGGAGCAAAAGATACGAGCTGGACGAATTTCTTGAACTTGGCTCCACGTACCTCGTTAATCATGAGTGCGAGCACAATCGGAATTGGAAATCCGGCCAGCACTAAATAACCGCTAAGCAAAATGGTGTTCTTCACCAGGGTCCAGAATAATGGGTTCTCAAAGAACAGACGAAAGTTTTGAAAACCAACCCAATCACTTCCCCATATTCCCTTGATGACGTTATAGTCCTTAAAGGCAAGGACCGCATTGATCATCGGATAATACTTGAAGATGAGAAAAAAAAGCAAGGGCGGAATCACCAGCAGATGTAACTGCCAGTGCTTCATCATTCTTTTGCGGGCATTGGTCAGAAAACCAGGTCCCTTTGGCTGTGTTGATGTCTTGTGATTAAATACGATTTCCTTCTCCAGAACAATCCCCCCTTACCAGCTGTCTGTGATGCGTAAATTATGGTAGCGCTTTCTTAGATCTGATCATAGTCGATTTTGATGTCCTATAAACAGGTACACCTGCGCCTTTAAACGTACAGTTATCCCGTTTTTGGGGGCACAAATCCGCAGCACGACAGCCATTTCCCCATAACAGAGGCGAATTCATAAAAAAAAGACTGCATTGTCCGGAGCACGAACAACACAGCCTAAGGGTCCTGAATTCATTTAATCATCAACTGATTGTCTAAATACACTGGGCGAAATGCCATTCAATCGCTTGAAGGCCCTCCTAAAAGAGTGAGAACTATTGTAACCTACCCGTGACGCAATATCGTCCACCGTATAATTGCTCTCTTTTAACAAAATTACAGCCTGATCCATTCGGACTTTGATGAGGTGGTCGGAGAAATTGACACCCGTAAACTCTTTGAATAATTGAGAAATGTATTTCTCGGGCCGCTCCACATGCTCTGCTACCCGATACAGAGTCAGCTCTGTATCGGAATACATTTTCGCAGTATATTCCTTGATCTGTTTGATCATTTGAATATGGGCATCCTTCTTCTTGTTCGCAATAACGGAGCACAGCTCTTCCATAATTTCATAAAACTCGGCTTTTATCGTTTCGAGAGGCTCCGAGGAGCCAATATCAATGACTCGCCGTTTCACATTCTCGATGGAGGCGTACTCGGTAAACGCCTTTTGATCCAGCAACTTGAGAAAAGTCCCCTTCATTTCTCCGACAAGTTGATGCTTCATTTCCATGGACAGTTCACGCTGCTCCATGTTCTGCACAATGATTGCATCGACAATCCGTTTGGCCTCTTCAAGTTCCCCTGCACGGATCGTGCCAATCAGTCGCTGCTCCGAATCCAGCGGGTAATAATAAGTTGTATTTTCGGTTTGGGTTTCGTTGTTCCACACCATGCCTTTTTTGTTCATGTAGACTGCATACTCCAGTGCCTGATTCGCCTGATCAAAGGAAAGGCTGACCTCTGTCAACGATGTGAAGAGATTTCCGAAACCTGACTGGATGGTGATCCTGTATTCATTGAACACATACAGTGCCAGATTCTCCATGGTATGCGTGATATCTTCCTTTTCACGATCTATTTCGGGATCGGTTTCCTTGGAAAAGAATAGGATGACCACTTTATCCGAACCCATATCCGTCATCAGAACATCTACGCCAAGTTCAGCCAAAGCCTGCTTCAACAGTAGTCGGGAGGCATTCAGTTCATTCAGGATCTCAACGCTGTCCATACTGGCATACCCCTTAATCTGGACAATTCCTGCATATCCCGTGCCTTGATACAAATTAATATCTGCCTGTTCGGCGGCGGAAAGAATCTCATCCCGCGATTTGAATTCGCCGGAGATCAACCGCTTCAGGAAGGCATCCCTGACCAGTGGGAGCTGGCGATTCAATTCGGATTCAAGCAGCTTGTTCTTGGTGAGCATATCGGCGATATTTCCACTCAAAAAATCAAATTCATTTTTGGGAGCCGATCCATCCTTCCCAAACTGCTCTTTCATTACACTTAACAGTCGATTGATTGGTACGCTGTTGCGATAGGCCAGCACGAGTCCAACAATCAGTCCGATGAGCAGTGTGCCGCCAGTAATCAGTAGCGTCATCCCCTTGATCCTGTTTGCATTCTCCATCAGGACATGACGGGGAATCCCCGCCTGATATACCCATCCGTTCTTATCGGATCTTGTAGTGATCACGAGATCATCCCCATAGAACTGGCTGACTCTACTTGGATCAAAATGAGAGTCAGAGGCCATTTTCATCATATCAGGCTCTGCGCTCCCTTGAAGTGCAATGGTATTGCCCTCCGCATCGCTGATATGAACCCAGCCACCGTATCGATCATTCAGGCTGGACAACAGACTGAGAATCATCTTCTCGTCAATGATTACAACGGCGACAGCCGGTGAAGAATCATTGAAGCTGTCCAGAGGCAATGACTGCATATATGTGATTACCGAGGTCTGCTTTCCCCTACTGACATAGGAACTAAGCGGTTTAATCTCACTCCGGTGTGTCTTCCCCAACACGTCCTTCATCCATTCTTCCAACGAAAGATCGTTATAACGGAAATCAGTGTAATAATGATTCGGTCTGTAAGAAGAGCCCGGTGTCAAAATTAGATTGTAATTCGCAAGATAAATATAATAATTTTGCAGAAAATCATTGGTCTGTCCAAAGGTCAACACATTCTCCATCGTTCTCCATATCCCATATACGTTGGTTTCGTTGTCCCTTTCATTCATGAGAACGTTCAATTCCTGATTGACCGCAAGCTGTCGGGTGAAGCCCTCCACTTCCGCCATGCGGCCCTCTAGTATTTCCTGACTTTTCTGAAGTTGGGTAACACTATTCTCAATGGAAATGGACTGTGTTACGGAGATGGAAGTCAGATAAGACATATAACCGCCAATGCTGGGTATAACCAAAATGATCACGTAGGAAATTAAAAATTTACGAAAAACATTGGAATATTTAATGGGTAACCCTCCTCCCCCTCCTTGAGGTATTGGTAGCGTTATCAAAGATAATAATATTTTGCGGCTTAGTCAATTGTTTTATCTCATTTTCCCATCGTGTTTCATTCGGGAATGAATAAAAGGCAACGATAAAAAGAAGATTATCATTGCTTTTTTTAACATTTCCGAAGTTCTTTGGTTTGAGATGATGCGTGACATCAATAGCCCATTATCCGGTACAACAAGCCAGCCCTCCAATAACTCCTTATCATTCAGAAAAAAGGGGCCATGATGGCCCCCCCAATCCTAGTTTCACTTCATTTCTTCTTTGGTTCTTCCCCCTCTGTCCGGGGTGTTACAACCTGATCGGCCGATGCTGCTTCAATATCGCCAAGAGCCCAGTGTGTGGAAGGAACATCTTTCCACTGCGGCTGCGAAATGTTCGTGAGTGGTGCTCTGCCTATAGCTCGATTGATGGCAACAACTGCTTCCGCTCTTGTCAGTACGGCATTTGGTCGGAAAGTTCCATCACTATAGCCTTTCAGGATGCCTGCACTTTGCGCTTTCAAAATGGCTTCCTTGGCCCAGTGGCTGCTGATATCAGAGAATCCATTGCCTGGAGTTCCGGCATCCGGACCAAGAAGGGCTACAAGACTGGCCAGCTCCGCCCGAGTTATTGACTGATTTGGCTTAAACGTACCATCCTTGTAACCATTCATCAGCCCCATCTGGCTTACCTTGGCAATGGCGTCAGCTCCCCAATATTCAGACTTAACGTCACTGAATGAAATAGCAGATCCTGTGGCTTCTTTCTCAGATACCATTGCCAGTATGGTTGCCATCTCTGCACGGGTGAACTTGTTATCCGGCTTGAACAAACCGCCCGGATATCCTTGAATATAGGCCTTATACTTAATATCCTGACCATTGCCAGTACCTGGTCCCCCCTCTGGTGTGCCAGATTCCGGAGTTGGCGATGGCACAGAAGTATTTGAAGGCTGGACGACTGGAGTCGATGGTCCGCCTGGATTTGATGGTGCACCCGGATTGGATGGCCCACCTGGATTCGACGGATTTGTTGGTTCACTATTTCCGGTAGGGACAGTAAATTTCAGTTGATCAGCCAGCATGAGGTCGCCGGATTTCTTGACAGCTTTGAGTGTATGCTGGCCTTTTGCCAGTCCCGAAATGCTGTAAATTTCCTGCATCATTTGTCGACTCGGACTGTATGCGTTCACGGTTTGCTTCAGTTGTCCGTCGACATAAATATCCACTTCTCCCTGCTCCGGTCCAGTAGGTGTAATCAAGCTTATTCCGGTCCCTTTGAAGGTGTATTCGAAGAAATCTCCATCCACCGTCGTAGAATGTACGTCATTGAGATAATCACCGCCGAAGGAAAAACTGAGATTCAACGTTCCCACGGGCTGCGCAGCAAGATACGTTTTGCTCAGTGTAACGCGATCTCCATTAACTGTATAATCAGTCCCCCGGACCAGTTCATTGGAGCCATTGGTAATGCCCTTGAAGCTTCCCGCCTGGATCAGCAGCGTTACATCGATGTCAGCCTGATCCGAAGCTAATTTGTCAAAGCTCGCATTCACCGGATTAATCATATTCGGAAGCTCAACCTTGAGCATATCAAGTAGCATGAAGGTACCCGACTTTTTGACGGCCTTTAGCGTGTGCTGTCCATCCGGCAGCCCCGAGATGCTGTACAGATTCTGCTGTGCCAATCGTCCGTTCCTATGGGCACTGACCGTTTCCTTGAATTGACCGTCCACATAGATATCCATATCTCCTTGTGACTGGTCTACCTCCGTGAATAATTGGATTCCTGTTCCTCTGAAGGTATATTCAAAAGAATCACCATTCGTCTCGGTATACTGCACATCATCCTTATAGTCGCCCATGCCTCTGCCGGTGCTGCGGGACCATGAGCCATTGTATTTAATGGCTGGATCGTCATTATTGATCAGTGCATAACGAATGCCCGTTGTATCACTGACTTTAACTACAAGAGTCTGCGGATCACCGGCGCTGAAAGTGACGCTTAAGTCTGTAGTTCCTACAGGCAATTGGGTGAGATATTCTTTCTTGATGTTCAGCTTGTCATCGACCACCGTGTAGTCATCTTCATTGAGCGTTACTCCGTCATTTTCAATGCCAGTTAATGTGTTTCCGTTCAATGACAGTGTGACAGCAATATCCTTCTGTTGTTCTGTTGCCTTGTCAAAGTCAACAGAAGCCGGACTAATGGTGCTGTTCTGCCCTCCTGTGGTTATTTCCGTTGTTACTCTAAGCGCATCCAGCAGCATATACTGGCCCGATTTTTTGACTACCTTCAAGGTATGCGAAGCGTTATCCAATCCGGCCGCACTATACAGCACCTGTTGGACCTCTCGTTCTCCATCGGTATAAGCGCTAACCGTTTCAGGTGTTCCATTGTCGAGTGTGACTATCATGTCTCCCTGCTCTTGATCCTTCTCCGTCAGTAGATCAATGCCTGTGCCCGTGAAGGTATATTCAAAATAATCGCCGTCGTTCTCAGTAAAATGTACATCTCCCTTGTAATCCCCAAAATTTCTCCCTGAACTTGAACTCCATGAACCGGTGTATTGAATATGGCTGTCATCATCATTAATGTAAACCACATCGGTCACGGCAGCAGCATTTGCTGCATTTTCTACATTCGCGGTTGGGTCATCTCCAGCTTCCAAGTCAGCTCCTTGCTGCGTATTTATATTCGCTGGACCAGTGGTCGAGGAATCCGTAATGGCGATGCTCAGATCTTGTCTGCCATCGATTTGCTCCTTGCCTCCGTTACGCTTCCAATCCCCACTATAGCGCATGCCCGTATCATCATCATTTACGGCTGATGTGCCGCTCAGTGCGGTTACCTTAAGCATCCGGGAAGCATGGGGTTCCAGTACGCCGCCACTGAATTCATGATTAAAATCCCCCAGCTCGGAATGGCTCCAGAGATCACGGACAGAAGCCGGACCTTCAAGGCCAATATCACTCCATTTCACTTTGACCTCGGCACTCCGATTGCCCAGATTGAACAAAGCTACGCTGTACGTACCATCTCCATTATTGGCATACCAAACCTGCTGCTTGGTTTCCATGGATACCGGATGGCCTGGACGTCCGGCCTGATTGACCGCGATAACTTCGTCATTCGTAAGCAATTCCAGTCCATAGCTATCCAGCCTGGTCAAATCATTACCTGTATAAAGCGGTGCTGATGAGATCGCCCAGAACGTGGTAGCGGTCTTCCGCTCATCCTTGGACAGACCATCCATCGAGCCATTCCCCACATTCAGGGAGTCGAAATCGTTCCAACCCCCTGGCCCTGCATCACGCCACCAGATGGCCGCTATGGGGAATAAGCGTGAAATACTCGACCATTCAGTCAACCCCTTACTGCTATCGTAGGCTTCAATATCCCAATCGATCCGCCAGCCATTTGCATACTTTTTCCAGAAGTCCACGTAGTTGTGGTCAAGCGCCCAGGAAAGCTCAAACCAGATGTTATTTCTATCCAGTGCTTTGGACCATGCCTCCACATCACCGCGTGCATCCCGGCTCAGGTTATTGATTCCTGATCCTGGAGTCACACTGTCGAATTTGACAAAGTTGATGCCCCACTCGCCAAGAAGATCCGCGATGGAGTCAATGTACTTCTGTGAGCAAGGGTTCGAAAAATCAATTTTGTAAGTGTACGAATCCCAAGCATCCATTACAACGAGCGGCTTTACCGCAATATCCTGCATACGACATGCTCCGCCCGTCCCATAAACCTCAAGATTTTTATCATAAGCAGTGATTGATAACCCCGGAATCAGATAGATCCCGATCTTCTGTCCGTTATTATGGACATAATCGATGACCTCCTGAAATCCGTTCGGATAAAGAACAGTACTCGGAATAGGACGGCCGTACTCATCTTCGTCACCGTTCCAGCCAGCATCAATATTAATGTACTCATATCCATGAGCTTGCAGCTTCTCACGCATGGCGTCCGATTGCTTCTTAATGCTCTCGGCCGATGTCCAGTTACCTGCCCCGTCATATACCTGCATACTGTAACTGCTCCAGCCCATATACGGCTTTTGGGCCAGACTCTTATCTGCTGCTTGTGCCACATTGCCTGTCGTTCCCATAATCCCGAACTGCGCTGCTGCAATCATGAATACCATAAAACACATTGCCATCCTTTTTCCGATTCGTTTCAAATTATCCCTACCCCCTCTGAATTTGGTCGTTCAAATCCTTGTTGATAGCGCTTCCATACGAGAAGAGAATAGTGGATGGGGGATTCCTAGAATAGGTACAATTCGGTATTTTACGTACAATTAACCTGAAATACAGGGGCAAATCGTCGAAGAACAAACATATTTCCATTACTGGATAAAAAAACAAATAAGAATTTCTACTCTGCTCAAGTCGAGGGATTGGGTTGAGAAGAATCAGGATTAGTAAATATCAAAATCCGTAAACAAATAAAAAAGGTTCCTAATGGCATTAATGCCACTCTAGGAACCTTTTTCGTGTTACATATGATGCGGTCGAGAGGACTCGAACCTCCACGGGGGTTAGCCCACACGGACCTGAACCGTGTGCGCGATTGAGAACCAAGCGGAAAACAAGTTAAGGATGAGGAACATAAAACCCGCGAAAATCCTTGTAGGATCAAGGTTTTTCGCGGGTTTTTCTGTCTTTTCCAAGCGCCGTAAGTCTGAGACATTCGTGAATACAGATATACGGGTGCTTTGCGGTTCGGCAATGCCATATGAATTACCTGTATTTTATCGGGCAATTCAACGGTGTAAATATATAATCTCTACAACGCTCTAGTCTTAGAGTTACAACTTAAATCTTTTTTCACCGTTATTTGTGATACGGTTCAGTGTATCACCACAAAAGCGAAAGAACTCTCATGAGACATAGCATGAAGAGTTCTTTTCATAGAATTGACCATATAAGTAATCAGGCTTTGCATGATTAGCAGATGCATGCCTTACTTGCGTCAAATTTATATAAATGGATGTGGAATATACAGTTCTTCTAAACGGGTAATTTCTTCAGAAGTCAATTTAACCGACAACGACGAAACCGCATCTTCCAGATGTCTGATCTTCGTCGAACCCATAATCGGCGCGGTGACCTCTTCTTTTTGTAGCAACCATGCAAGTGCAATTTGTGCACGCGAAATTCCCCGGTTAGCAGCAATTTGTCCAACTCTTTCCGCGACTTTACGATCTGCCTCTTCCGTTTTATTAAACAAGGCCTTTGCTACCTGGTCCTTCTCTGATCGCGTGGTCTGCTCATTCCAATCCCGGGTTAACCGGCCTGCAGCCAAAGGCAGGTAAGGAGTGATGCCAACTCCCTCGTCTCTGCAAAGGGGGAGCATTTCTCGTTCTTCTTCCCGATAGAGCAGGTTTAATCTATTTTCCATGGAAACGAACCGTGTCCAGCCGTTGCGCTCTGCGACATGCTGAGCTTTCGCAAACTGCCATGCCAGCATGGAGGATGCTCCGATGTATCTGACCTTGCCCGCCTTAACTAAATCGTGAAGAGCCTCCATAGTCTCCTCAATTGGCGTATTAGGATCCCACCTATGAATCTGGTACAAATCGACGTAGTTTGTTCCGAGTCGTCTTAGACTATTATCAATTTCGGTCATAATGGCCTTGCGGGAAAGTCCCATTGCATTTGGGCCTTTACGCATTGGAACAAATACCTTTGTAGCTATGACGACTTCGTCACGATTAGTGAAGTCCTTTAAGGCACGCCCGAGAATTTCTTCGCTTGTTCCGTCGGAA
>NZ_LITU01000081.1:135895-170397 GCF_001280595.1 Paenibacillus xylanivorans | reverse complement strand
AGCTCATGGTTCCAAGGCTTAACTTTGAAACCTCTAAGCCGCTGCGTCCAAGTTTTACATATTCCATGTGATAACACACTCCTTAAGAATATTGGGAAGGCATTCACGCCTTCAGGTTGTCTACACATATCTCGAGTGCCAGTGCTCGAGACTACATCACCACGGGAGTTGGCGTCTTTCGTTTGAGAATGTGCCCGTCGGACCGTCCCCGTCGAGGAGCGCAAGGCGCACGGGATGACGCGCAGCTTGCTCGACGGTGCCCGTGCCCTCAAAGTTGTTGAGATCCGTCGCGGTGAGGCCCGGGCATACCGCATTGACCTTAATGCCTGTCGACTCAAGTTCGATGGCGAAGGCGAGCGTAATCGCATTGAGAGCCGTCTTCGAAGGGCTGTAAACGGCCCCGAACATCTCGCGATGTGAATTAGTCGGATCCGCGTTCAATGTTAGCGAGCCCGAGCCGCTCGATACGTTGACGATACGTGCTGCCGGCGCTTCACGAAGGAGCGGCAGCATCGCTTGCGTGACAGCGATGACGCCGAACACGTTCGTCTCGAAAACTGCTCGCACCTCGTCAAGAGAGGCTACGCTTGGGCGCCCCGACTTCCCGACCTCCTCGAGAGGCCTGCCCGGCTGACCCACGTGCGATATACCCGCGTTGTTCACGAGCACATCGCGACGACCGAGCTCGCTGCGGATGCACGCTGCCAGATCTATGGACACGCTGTTCCCGAACCTGCCAATCTGAAAGCCACACATGGTGTACAGGTGTATTTTTCAGCCCCCTATTCCTCCTGGCAACGAGGCTCAAATGAGAATGCCTTTTGTGAGAATTCTTTCCTAAAGGCACGGATTTCGCTCAGTTGACAGACGAAGCTTTATACCGTGTTCTTGATCTGATAAGCCACATGTCTGGGCTGGAGGACCGCTCACGAATCCTTTTCAGAGGAAGTGTCACTTGGCTTGACAATCCGTCATCTTTCTGAGTTGTGAATCGGAAGCTGAGATTAATAAACTGCATTATCTTGCTGGACAGCGGAGAAGCGATGATACCACTGGACAATTACGGCTTTAGCCAAAAGTTCGGTTGGATCGCGGACAAGTTTGGTGTATCATGGCAGCTAGATTTGCCAAATGAAGCATAACCTTCCGAAACCTAAGCAAGAACCGGGGATGCCACATTAGAAACGGCTGTTCGTTGGTATAAAAAAAGAAGCTGCAACAAAAGGTCCGGGTAACGCCCAAACCTCTTGATGCAGCTTCTTTTGTATTTCTACTCGCTTTGCACCGCGAATTCATAATAACTTTAAGCCTTGCGGAGCATTTGTCTCTCGCTTAGCTGTGAAAGCATATCCTTCGTCATGGCCTTCAGATCGTAGCGGGCATGAAATCCCCATTCTGTCTTCGCTGCCGTCGCATCAATGGAATGCGGCCAGCTATCGGCAATCGCCTGTCTCTTCGGATCAACGTCATAATCAAGGATAAAACCGGGAAGCTCATCCCGAATCGCTGCAGCGATCGCCTCCGGATCCACGCTCATCGCGGTGACATTAAATGAATTTCGGTGCGTCAACCGGGAAGAATCAGCTTCCATCAATTCAATGATAGCGGTCAGGGCATCCGGCATATACATCATGTCCATGTTTGAGTCCTTGGCGATATAAGATGTATACCAGCCAGCCGTCACGGCTGCGTAATAAATTTCCACCGCGTAATCCGTCGTTCCGCCGCCGGGAGGCGTCATATAAGATATCAAACCCGGGAATCGCAGCCCCCTGGTATCCAGGCCGTATTTGTGAAAATAATAATCACAAAGCAGTTCGCCGGACACTTTGTTCACGCCGTACATCGTATTGGGCCTCTGGATCGTATCCTGCGGGGTATTGACTTTCGGAGTCGAAGGACCAAAAGATCCAATGGAGCTTGGAGTGAAAAATTGGCAGCCGAGCTCCCTGGATACCTCAAGTGCATTCATCAATCCGCCCATATTCAAATTCCAGGCAAGCAGCGGTTTCTCCTCTGCGGTAGCCGACAGCAGCGCAGCCAAATGGATGACGGTATCAACTTCGTACCGCTTGGCGATTTCGAACATCGCCTTATCATTCGTCACGTCCAGCAGCTCGAATGGCCCGGATCGGGTAATTTCGTGGGCTGATGACCTGAGATCCGTAGCAACGACGTGATCCGCACCATAAATTTCACGTAATTTAACAACTAACTCAGAACCGATTTGGCCCAGTGCTCCGGTCACCAAAATCTTGTTCATAAGACATTCCTCCCGAAATATACTCCCGCGAATGCAGCTAAATCAGCTTCATTTCCTTGCCAACTTTCTCATAAACGGAGATCACCTGGTCGAGCATCTCCTTGGTATGGGCAGCTGTCGGCATGTTGCGTATTCTTCCGGTTCCTTTGGGAACCGTCGGAAACACGATTGCCTTGGCGTAAACGCCTTCTTCATAGAGCCGTTTGCTGAACTGTTGGGTGGTTACTTCATCGCCAATGATACAAGGTGTGATCGGCGTTTCGCTTTGGCCTACATCATATCCAAGCCGGCTCAAGCCGTTTTTCAAATCATTGCCGTTCTCCCACAGCTTCTCGATCAGCTCTTTGTCATTCATCAGAATGTCGACAGAAGCGCTGCAAGCAGCGATTGCAGCCGGAGGTAGCGATGTCGAGAACAGAAACGGACGGCTTCTCAGCTTCAACCATTCGATCAGTTGTTTTTTACCCGCCACATAACCGCCGACAACGCCGATCGCCTTGGAAAGAGTACCAATTTGAAAGTCAATGCGGTCGGACAATCCAAAATGCTTCACGGTTCCCGCACCTGCTCCGAGAACGCCCGAACCGTGGGCATCATCCACATAAGTAATCAGATCGAATTCTTCTGCTATTTTCACGATTTCGGGCAGCTTTGCTATATCACCATCCATGGAGAAAACCCCGTCGGTGATGACCATAATTTTATGGTACTGACCGGATTCCTTGGCAGCTTTCGCCTGCTGTCTTAAATCATTCATATCCGAATGCTTAAAGCGAATGACCTTGGCTCTCGACAGGCGGCAGCCATCAATAATCGAAGCGTGGTTCAGCTCATCGGATAAAATCGCATCATGCTGGTCCATTACCGCGGATATGGCAGCCATATTGCAGTTAAAACCGGATTGATACACGATAACGGCTTCCGTTTTTTTGAAACGGGCCAGTTTTTCTTCAAGCTCAATATGAAGATCCATCGTACCATTGATCGTTCTCACAGCCCCTGCGCCTGCCCCGTATGTCTGCGACGCCTTAACTGAAGCATCAATCAGGCGGGAATCTGTTGCCAGTCCCAAATAGTTATTGGAAGACAAATTGATCATGGACTTTCCGTCGATACGAATAACAGGACCATTTGCACCCTGCAGCGTATCGATGACGTTATATAGACCTTTAGTCTTTAGATCTTCGATGTTCGAACTTAAAAATTGGTCCAATGCTTGACTTGACATTCCATTCCCTCCTCGATATACATATGTCCTCGTACACGAGACATAGTATTTCTCCAAAAACCCTGTTATAAAAGGAATTAAACTAATTTCAATGTATCATCTTTTTTATTCTTTGTACACAGGTGGTGGACAAAAAATAAAAATATCCGCAAAAAAACATAGCGATTGCTTCCCCCATTCCCGGAAGCAATCGCTACTAAATCTTTGCTTATATCTTTTGCTGCTCGGTAACTTCTTGTGCAGCCATTATTTCTTTTGTATATTCATTTAAATTAATCGATTTACCCCGGTTCAAACGGGATTCTTCCGCGGCAAACGCAATGAGATGACTCTGTACGGAAGCGCTTGCCGAGGTTAGGCTCTCCTGACCGCTATAGTTCCGTAGCTAATTAGTATAAAAAATATACTTTACCAGAGGTGCAATTATGAATGCTGATGAATGTGAATGTCTTACCTGTTCAGTAACAGTTACGGTTAAATTAATTAGTGGGAAATGGAAACCTATCATTCTATATTATTTATTAGATGGGAAACTTCGGTTTAATGAATTGCAATCACGCTTATCAGGAATCACACATCGAGCATTAACCCTTCAGCTTCGCGAGTTAGAAAAAGACGGTTTAGTCTCTAGAACGATATATCCTGTAGTTCCACCTAAAGTAGAGTATCAGCTAACTGATATTGGGCATTCAATGAAGGATATTATTCTTGCGATGTATGATTGGGGGCTTGATTATCAAAAGATGCAAGCAAAGAAAACTCCATCTAGCACAGAGGTATAATGATGTGAAAACATGTCCCATTAATAGTAAATAAGACTTATGTCATCAAATTCGATTACGGAAAATCCCTCCATCATAGTACTTAAACAACTTTATTATCAGAGGACATGTCGGGCGTAGAACTGCTGCTGCGGCTGTTGGAGGAACATCATAAAAACAGGCTGCTCTTCAAATCGTCCTACTCTGACGACTACACGGATTATATTTACGTGGACAAGCTAAGCCAGCGGATCAAACCGGGATACATACGCAGCACTTCCAATTGTTTTGGAAAAACGTGAATTGCGTCGGATTCGGTTTCACGATCTTCGGCATAGTTGTGCGAGCTTACTTTTGGCAAACGGCGGTGGTATGAAGGACATTCAGGAATAGCTTGGTCACAGCCATTTTTTCGACTACCACCAACATCTATACCCACTTGGAATACACGTCCAAGATATCATCCACACAGGGATGAGCGGAAGCCTGAATATCCTGACAAATAAAAAAGGCTCTGATCTGCATAAAAACGCAGAACAGAACCTTATTGATGATGAGTATAGTGCGGTCGAGAGGACTCGAACCTCCACGGTATTGCTACCACTGGCACCTGAAGCCAGCGCGTCTGCCAATTCCGCCACGACCGCGTATATCATATCTCCGAGAAATTATATCGCGGCGACAAGAAATAATATATCATGTGCAGGTAATTAGTGTCAACAACTAAAATATGAATTCAATATTCCAAAGAATATATAATAATTCATTTGAATTAACCTGTAGATATTGTCTAGATATCGTCTAAACGTATGTGATACAACCAATAAATTGTCCAATTTCTCACCCGTTGAAACAGTAGTTACTTTTTTGTCATCGATTAGAATCCACCATTCGAGTTATTTCTACATAAAAAGCCAGAATTCCGTTAACATTGAGATGCTAAGAAAACATAAAAACAGGTTTGACATTTTCGTATTTATGCAATATAGTTTCAAAAGGTTACAAAAACTTAATTATTCATTTGCCGAGTTTCATGTTTGAAAACGGGGGAACCATTTTGGGTGAATTATTCTTATACATAGGAAATATAGGGAACCTTCTACCGAACCCTTAGCTAACTCCGTAGGCATCGAAGGGAGAACATAAATTTTGAAAAAGCTTATCATCTCCATTTTTGGAGCAGCAGTTCTATTTACATCCGGGGCAACAAGCACTGAGGCAAGCAGTATTAACACCGTGGTAAACAACATGACAGGCATACCTTACAAATGGGGTGGCACTACGCTCGCCGGGTTTGATTGTTCGGGATTTATGAGATATATCTTCAACAAATACAGCATTGAATTGCCACGCACTTCGCAGCAGCAAGCCAAGGCCGGCACTTCGGTATCCAAAGCTAATCTGCGTACAGGTGACCTGGTGTTCTTTAATACGATGGGTAATGGCATTTCACATACAGGTGTATATATCGGTGGCGGACAGTTCGCTCACGCTTCAAGCAGCAAGGGTGTAAGCATCACTCAATTATCCAATCCTTACTTTAATGATCGGTATGTAACAGCACGCCGGGTAACAGGACAGTTTATGTATAATAAAATGCTAGGCAAAATATAAGTTGAACACGAAAAGGCTTCGGTTATAACCGGAGCCTTTTCTTTGTCTACATTGAATTTCTACAGAAAGTTGGACAAAATGATGCTGCAATACATATGTTAATGTAAAGCCTTCTGTACTCTCATTGCTCCCTGAGACAGCGCATGACCTCCGCCTACGGCTCCAGCCACAGCAACCGTCTCCATAATCTCCTGATCAGTCGCTCCTTTGGCACGCGCCTCTTCCACATGGTAGAACGTACATACCTCGTTGTTGGCAAACAATCCAATGCCCAAGGCAATCAGCTGTTTGGTCTTGGCATCAATCGCTCCTGCCTGAAAACATTCTCCAGTGAACTCATGATAAGATTTCACCACAGCTGGCAGCACATCGCTTAATTCACCCATCTGATCTTTATAGGCATGTACCTTATCATTCATCAGTGTCATGGTTACCGCACATCCTCTCGGCTGATATGTTACAAGCTCTCACTGTACCTATCTTTTCTCCCGAGAGGTGCAATTATGCCAAAACATCCATGGTAAATGAACCTAAAACACATGTCCTATTCTTCGAGAGGGCTCTTACGTGGTTCGCTGAACAGCTGATACCGATAATTCCGGTCAAGCTTGACCACACGACGATTCTGGCGGCGAATGAGCACCTGCTCCCCGTCCCAGGCTACGACAATGCCCGTTACATCATTGGACTGAATCTCGTCCCGTACCACCCTTACTTTTTCACCCGATAAACGCAGTGCATCCAATTCTGCATCACTGATCATATTCCCGACGCCTACTTTCTCCAAAAAAATTATTTACAAAAAGAGACCTAAATGAAAAGTCATTTAGGTCTCACGTGACTGTATTGGACTGTCATGTCATTCGAAAGTATGTCCCGACTGAAAGTTACCGCTGCGCGTGCTCTTTGCTGTCGTTCTTCTCAAACCAAAAATCAAGCACTTTGGCGGACATCACACGTTCTTCAAGGTACTCCACTTGATGCGGTGTAAATTGTTCTTTCCAAGAGAAGGACAACTCTTCGCACAAGCCTACAATCGTCAGCAATTCTGACCAGGCAACGTAGCGTTTGTACCAGAAAAATTGAGGATGTTCAATCATATAGGGATAAAGGTCATCGAATTCCGTATGTTTACAATCCAGGGCACGCTCAAAATGTACTTTCGATTCCGCCAGCTTATCACTAAAAAATTGTTCTGTTGCCGGTTGGTTACCCATGGTGTTGCCTCCTCTCCCTAACATAACCCCATTATAAATGAAATCAGCGGTCATGCAAAGGCATTGTTATAAAAATAGGCACTATTTCCTTTAAAAAGTCACATTTCGTTATCGTCAAATTGCACGGTGCCATCGTTCAGTGAACGAATGCGCACCAACGCTTCAACCGGGATGCCCTGCTCACGAATGGTGCGCGCTCCGGCCTGAAAACATTTTTCGACCACGACTCCGAATCCAACCAGTTCCGCACCTGAACGTTCGATAATTTTGATGACACCACGAGCGGCATCGCCATTCGCAATGATATCGTCAATAAACAAAATACGGTCATTTTCATGAATATATTCACGGGACACCATAATATCCGTTACGATCCCTTTGGTAAAAGATGGAACTCTTTCACAGTAGGCGTCGGGGTCAGCCAAAAGTGTTTTTTTGCGACGGGCAAATACCAGCGGTACACCCAGTTCATGTGCGGCAGCAAAGGCGACCGGAATCCCGGAAGACTCCACTGTAATGACCCGAGTTACACCACTTTCACGGAAACGAGCAGCAAATTCACGTCCCATTTCCATCGTCAATGCAGGATCAATCTGGTGATTCAGCAGACCATCCAGCTTAAGCACCTGATCTGACATGACTACACCTTCTTGTAAAATTCGTTGTTTCAATACTTCCATAATTTGACCTCCCAAGCCTATCCTATGACGTAAAAGTATCATAGATCCGGCCATCAGTTCAAGCGAAATTGCCTTTACTCTTGTCCAGAGCATGTAAATGACCCCATGCTGCACTTCAATTGTCATGACTTTGAAGGGTCAAGCATACCTTGTACCATGGCACCCGCATGTCCAAACTATTCAGGGGCCTGAGAGGGGAAACGCATGAAACAGGCATTTCGGGTGCTGCAGATCGCATTTACATACATTGGAACGGTAGTAGGAGCCGGCTTTGCAACAGGGCAGGAGATATTGCAGTTTTTTACCCAGTATGGCAAATGGGCCACCATTACCATTGGCTTATCGACCATGCTCTTTGTCTGGTTAGGTACAAAAATGATGCTGATTGCCCATGATACCGGCTCTCGCTCTTACGAAGATCTTAACAAGCATCTATTCGGTCATAAAGCAGGAAATTGGATTACCTGGGTTACTCTCCTGATTCTCATTGGAGTAAACAGTGTCATGCTGGCCGGAGCCGGATCGGTCTTTGTAGAGCATCTGGGGCTCCATTACCAGACAGGTCTGATTGTTACCCTAATTGGTACATATTTGCTGCTTGGACGGGGCATTCAGGCCATTCTGCAGATGAACAGTATTGTGGTGCCAATGATGCTTCTGCTCTCCCTGCTTATGATTACCAGCACCATACATCATCCCGGCGCAAACCGATTTATCACATTAACGACCGACAGCAATCCAATTCAGGTTTGGTTATCGCCTCTGTTGTATACTTCATTCAACCTCGCACTTGCCCAAGCTGTACTCGTTCCGGTGGGGAATCAGATTCGTAGCCGAAAGGTACTGAAGTGGGGCGGCGTTCTGGGCGGGATTGGTGTTGGATTCATGCTTATGGCAGCCCACTTCGCCATGTCAGCTCAAATGCCTGGCATCACACAATTTGAAATTCCAATGGGCAGCATTGCCTTTCAACTTGGCTGGGTAGTCCAGTCTATCTATGTATCCCTGATTTTCATGGAAATCTTCAGTACGTTTGTAGCCGATATTTATGGAATGACCCTCCAACTCAGGCAGCATGTCCGAGTACATCCCAAACTAATCATACTGGCCATCATGCTGCTATGTTATTCGCTCAGCCAGTTTGGATTCAGTTCACTGCTCTCTATCCTTTACCCCATTTTCGGCAGTTTGGCACTGGTCTGGGGTGCAAAATTAGTAATGGATCGATGGGGAAGCTTTCGCGGACGAAAAAAACATCTATAACAATGAACTCTTTTGTTGCATATATCATTTCCCTTAACATAGCAAAAGCCGCTGTTAACACAGCGGCTTCTTTCTTTTCCCTCTCCAGAACCTACACCTGGCTCGGAAATTGCAAATACATTTTTTTTAGTTCATTGACCGATCTGCCCAAAGAGTAATGTGTTTTGGCTTTCTCACATGCCGAACGGGCCAGCTCATAACGGTACGCCGGGTCAACCATCACCTTCTCCAGCGCTTCTGCCAGTGCAGACGGATCTTCTGAGGGCACCAGCAAGCCGTTACTGCCGTTCTCGATCTGTTCTGGTATGCCGCCGACGTCTGTACCTACAAGGGCAAGACAGCTAAGCGCTGCTTCCGCGAATACAGACCCGAACGCCTCCGCCCGTGAAGGAAGTACAAAGATATCAAAAAATGGCATGAATTCCTCCGGATGCAGCGTGTAACCATAAAAAATAGTCTCATTATAAATACCCAGCCGCTGGGCCAATTCTTCCAAATCCGGACGAATCGGTCCGTCCCCAATAATATGAAGCACATAATCATGTCCCCGGGCTTTCAGCTCGGCACAGGCTTTGAACAGAATATCCAGCCCTTTCGCCGGAACCAGACGACATACGGTGACCAGCTGTGGTATCGCATTCTCATGCGGAATTGGCTTAAACCTTTTCTCATCAAAACCATTCGGAATGACATCAATGACCTCGGGATGCTGTACATAAGGCGCCAGATAACGACGGAAAGAATCCGATACCGTTAATAGCCGCTCTGCCTGATGCTCCAGTTCACCATAGATCGCCAGAAGAAATTGATGCTCCGGTCCATTTGGCTCAATCCGTCCATTTAGAATCAGCTCTCGCTCATAACTGGAGTGGATCGTTTGAATGAGGGGAAGATCCGGGAAAACATTCTTCATTGCAAGCCCCGCAATAGGGTGATGGGCATGAATCAGATCGTAAGGCTTCTGAATTCGCAGCTTGGTCCACCACAAATAATCCCGGTAGGTTTGCATATATTTTTGCACGACAGGACTATCCTGATACTGAGTCCAATCGAACGTCTCAAACTGGATATCTTCTCTGCCCTTGTTACGAATTCGCTTAGGCAGCGAGAACAGATCCATCTCCCACCTCGGGGTTGTAAACCTCTCTTGCATATACGGAATCATAGAGGATACACCTCCGGGCTGCTCCGGAGGAAAGAAAAGCGCCTGCAGCAATCTCACCGTTAGTTTCCCCCTTTCTAGCATAAGTCTTCTCAGTGCATCTTCCATCATGATATATCAGAACATATGTTCAGTAAAGGTGCAAAATGAGATTCCTTATCACTCCGACATTTACAGCTGAATAATAGAATTCATTTCAATATCAATTGTACCATGTTGGTTCTGACGCTGACGACATTACGAATATTGTTAGGTACCGGGGCAAATTCACTGTAGATAATCGCTCTCTGGCCGACTTTATCCTGCTGCACGTTCATCTTTTTCCTCTTGTTTGAACGTAAGCCTTCACTCCAGAGTCGTATATACAACATATTCAGAAGATGCTCGGCTAAGAAGCGGATGTATGAATGGGGAGTTAAACCTCTTTGCCGACATACAAAAGAAAGCCCGTGAGCATATTGGTAGCTCCCGGCTTATTAAGTGTACTCATATGTTGCATACTGTTGAGAACTAATTATACAGACAGGCGTGTGACCGCCTTTTCATACGTACTGAAGCCGTCTGTCTCTCCCAAAAAGGTATAGTCGTTATGCACATAGAATTTGTTCAATGTTGCGTTGTCCGCTCCGCAATCCAATCGGACGATATGTTTAGCCTCAAACTGTATCCCGCTGCTGGACCATTGCAAAATCGCGCGTCCCAATCCACTCTGGGCATATTTTCTGCGAATTGCTAATCGGTGCAGATAAAGTGCTCCATCCCCGGCATACGCTTTGCTTCCCCATAAATGCACATCCCATGCGCTTGGCTGGCTCATCAAAATAACCATGCCAGCTACTTCAGCGCCTTTCTTAAATACAAATACGTCACCACGCTGAATGGCCTCCACCGTATTATGGGAATCCTCACCTTTTAACAACGCATTCCATTGAGAAGACCCCTGGCCCCGCAGCCATTCGGCTGTTTCCATGAGCAGAGACATCACATCTTCTGTGTCTTCCGGCTGAGCCTGCAATGCTTTAAATTCATCATTGATGTAGTCTGTTGTGATACTGAATGAGTGCTTCATGATTCTCCTCCACTTCCAGGTCTCTCTTAAACTAATGGTACTATACCGGGAAATGGCTTTTTCGTCAAAAAAAAAAGGCAAGAGGCTGTGCCTCTTACCCTTCAATCTTCGCTTCATCGATAATTTGATTTCGGTATAACATCGTGAGATGTAATGTATCAAATTCAAGTTCTTTGTCCAGCTCCCGCATCAGAACTTCAACCAGACTCTTTCGCTGAGCACTTGTGCCAGGAACCTCGTAATCCATATAACCTGACAGATCCGCATATGAGGTATCAATCGTTGCTGTACCTACAGGTAATCCTCCGCGTTCTTGTAGAAAAAGTTCATATACCCGGAATTCCCGATCTTTGCGCACCAGCATTACGTAACAGGCTTCTTCAGCAGCTTCATGCACTTCGAGATCTTCCTCGGACTCTATCTCATCCTCATCTGCAAAATCCCGATGCACCCATTCCGCTGATTCCAGCTCCTGCCCTTGATGCCACATGCGGATGGTAATCGTATCAATAATTTCTTCATCCAGCTCTCGTACCAGCAGTTCGGCAGCCGCATCCTGATAACTCTCTGCCGGTTCATCATACCAATGAATCTCACCCTGTACATCAGCACCATATTGTTTCAGAGAGGCTTCGGCCAGTTCCTGTCCATTGGCATCATTAAATACATAAGTGGATATGCTGCGTCCGGCACTTACCAGTTCCATCTCCAGCAAATGTTCCGGGTCTTCATATGTAAATGATTCGCCTTGTGAACCGGGGATTACGTGTACTTCATTTACACCAGCCCGATCATTCTTTCCATCGTGATTATACGTATCTTCAGACCGTGACGACTGAATGAATACATCAGTTTGAGACTCTGGTTTCTGTAACACAGAATACAGTGTACCGCAGCTTACCAGCACTTCATATTCAGCAGCACTTACTGCATCCGCGAGAGAACGAATATATTCGTGCACCTGCTCCACAATAACTTGTTCTGTCTCGTCAGGTAGCGAATCCTGCTCAATCTGAAGGCTGCCGGATACCCGATCCCCTTCCCTGAACACAAGCAGCAGCGAACCCGCATATTGACCGTCCACCATAATATCCTGCACTTCGCCACCTGATGTACGAAGATCAGGAATCAGTTCTACTTTCAGTTCCATGTACCTGTCCCCCTCAGTTCCTAACGTTATTCTGTTAGGTTACCCTTGAGAGCGGCAGTTTATAAGATAAAGCCTCTATTCAGATTTAAGAGTGCCCCGTTAGATGGACAACACATATTTTTGGATAGCGTGAGCCACACCCTGATCGTTGTTCGAAAGTGTAACCTCATCCGCAGCAGCCTTGACTTCCTCCGGGGAATTGTCCATCGCAATCCCTTTGCCTGCATAGGTCAACATTGTGATGTCATTGTAGTAGTTACCTACCGCCATGATCTCGGAAGATAGAATTCCTTTTGCTTCGGCCAGTCTTTTTAGAGCTGCACCTTTGGAGGCTTCAGGATGCATCAGATCAATGAAAAAATCACCACTACGCGTCATATAATATGGAAGATTCCAGGTCGACCACTCCTGCTGCACCGCGTTCATCTGCTCGATTGGTCCAAACGCAGTGAATTTCGCAAGCGGCTCTGTCATATCCGCCCATTGCGGCAGCTTTAATGGCTCTGCCATGAAATTTTGGTACATCTCGCGCACCTGCAGCTCCAAGCCTTCCGGCTGATCCACATAGAGTCCAAATGCCGTGTTGATATCAAAATGTACACCTTGCGTACGGCAGTAAGCTATGAATGGCTCCAATCCCTGTCCATCCATGGCAAAATGGTGCACCACTTCATGAGTCTCGACCTGTGCAGTTACCGCCCCATTATGTGTGATGACATATCCGTCAAGTCCCATCTGCTCCATAAACGGAATCGTGTTCGCTGGACCTCTGCCTGAACAAAGGACAATCTCGGCTCCCTGACGGGAAGCACGAATTAAGGTCTCTTGCGTCTTTTCGGTAAGTTCATGATGATCATTAAGCAACGTTCCATCGACATCCAGTGCGATTAATTTAATTGTCATTGTCTTCATTCCTTATCTGTAAGAGAGTCGCACCCACCCAAACCCTCCCTTCCGAGGGAGAGCCCTAGAGGGCTCTGCCCTCTGGACTCCCGTTTTGTTAACCGGCGGCTGGTGGGATCTTGCTATGTGACGGTTGGCGTGGGAGCGCTTGGTTGCCGGGTCCTCCGCTTGACAGCGGCGGTCCCGCCCAAGCTCAAGCGGGACCATTACGGCCAGGGCTTCGCCCCCTGCCCGGGCTCCCTGCTCCGCTTCGCGAAGGACGGGAGCCGTTGCGCCTTGGGCGCGATGGCCAGGGCTTCGCCCCCTGCCCAAGCTCCCTGCTCCGCTTTGCGAAGGGCGGGAGCTGTTACTTCCGCAGAAGGTCTAATTCTTCTGCGGTTAGCTCGCGATAGCTGCCGATAGTCAGATCGGCATCCAGCTCCAGCTCACCCATGGCTACGCGTTTCAAGTACACCACGCGCTTGCCTACAGCCTGAAACATTCTTTTCACCTGGTGGAACTTGCCCTCATGAATAATCAATGAAATGGAAGAGAATACGCCCTCTTCGGTTTCTTCACGGTGAAACACAGTCAGTTCCGCAGGCAATGTCTCATATCCGTCATCCAGTTGAATGCCGGCTTTGAATCGTTCGATATCTTCTTCATCAACGTTCCCGAGCACACGAGCTTCATACGTCTTGGGTACATGTTTACGCGGGGATAACAGATCATGGGCAAGTGGCCCATCATTGGTTAGAATGAGCAAACCCTCGGTATCTTTATCGAGTCGTCCGACAGGGAACGGTTTGAAGACACGATCCTCTTTACTCAGCAGATCAATCACCGTTTTATCCCGATTATCTTCGGTTGCCGACACCACGCCAGGTGGTTTGTGCAGCATCAGGTAGATCATTTCCCGATACTCGATCCGCTCTCCGTCAGCTTCAATAACGTTTACGTCTGGATTAACCTGCACGCCGCTGTCTTTCACCGGTTTCCCATCCACACGAATTCTGCCCTGCTTCACCATTTTTTTGAGCTCACTCCGTGACCCTACACCCATATGGCTTAATATTTTATCTAGACGCAGGGTTTGTTTGCCTTTTCCACTCATACAGATGTCCACCTCCAGCCTGCCGGATATTCATTCTTCAGTACACCATCCAGCCATTTCCCCCAGCCGGCAGCGAAACCATCCACACATACCAGTACATAACCTTTGGCCGCCGTATCTGCTTTGCGTTCCACGCGCGCTTCTTCGATGTTCAACGTCTCTCCTTTGAGATACCTTACGGCTTCTCCGTTAGCGGAAGATAGATTGATGAATCGCTGCGCCTCTGTTGTATTCAAAGCACATGCCAGCGGATGAGAGGGCACAAATCGCCCATTCTTCATGTTACCCATAAACCACCCTGGTCGTATAACCTTTAGCCCTTCCAGACGGGCAGCACCCACAGAAGATTGATATACCCGATCGCCGTAATACACCGTTTCGCCAACAAGCTCGATCTCCAAATTTTCTTGTAAAAATTGAGCATAGACCGTTCCTGGATCGATACTCGTCTGGTCGGCTCCACGTCCCTGACCCCGTTCGTTTTTGCGGCCACCACGTTCGTTTCCTTTACCCGGTCTTCCCTGAGCCTTGCCACCACGTGAATTCCTGTCATTGCGTTCCCTGGATTCGGTTCTCATGAGACGTTCCTGTTTCCGTTCTTCTTTCGTAAGAGATATTGATACCCGGATAGATCGGTCCTCGGATTCAATGGTTTGCGTGAAGTCTCCATCAACTGCCTGTCCAGTCTGTAATTCACTGTTCGCTTCACGACTTCCGTCTTCTTCGGCAGGAGATTCCGCACGATGCTGCAATACAGCAACATAATGTCCTTCTCCCTCCAATAGATGAGGCCACAACCTTGCAGTGCCACGAGTCTGATCCAGCACGGATTCATTCTCTTCTGCTGTATCAGGCAACATCTGACGCACCCAATCCGGGCGCCCCGGTGCAAATCCAGCAGTTTCCGGGATGACTTTCACGAAAAAGTCAGGATTGATGTTCAGAAATTCCGCAATCATCGCTTCATTTTCCTCTGGCGCAAAAGTACATGTCGAATATACTATGGTTCCTCCTGGAGCAAGCAGCTTGGCCGCCGTCTCCAGAATATCGCGCTGCATCAGCACACATTTTTCCACCGAATGATTTTCCCAGGATTTCACCATGTCCTCATCTTTGCGGAACATACCCTCACCCGAGCAAGGCGCATCGATTAACACTTTATCAAAATAATGAGGAAATGCTTTCGCAATCCGCTCCGGTGACTCATTCAGTACAACGGCATTACGTACCCCGTACAATTCCACGTTTTTGGCGAGTGCCTTCGTTCGTTCCGCATGAATATCATTCGTAACGAGCACACCCTTGCCCTGCAGCTTGGCTGCAATCTGGGTTGTTTTCCCACCAGGAGCAGCACATAGATCCAGCACGCGTTCCCCTGGCTTCACATTTAATAATTCAACCGGGGCCATGGCGCTTGGTTCCTGGATATAATACAAGCCCGCATGATAATAAGGATGTAACCCCGGCTTAACCCCGTGAGGCACATAAAAACCCGTTCCGCACCACGGAATGGGTCGCATATCATATGGAGCAATTTCCTCGAATTGTTCCAGCGATATTTTTAACGTATTCACTCTCAGCCCCGCATGTGGCGACTGCTCATAAGATTTCATGAATTGTTCAAATTCATCGCCTAACAAGCTTTTCATTCGCTCGGCAAATATCGAAGGCAGCTGTACAGCCATAATCGCACTCATCCTGTCTTGTTAAAATTGCATATAGTACTATGTTATCATATCCGGGCATACCTTTCCTATTGCTTCATACATATTCCACTACAGCGTGTAATGTAGTATAATGGCAAGTAGATTGATTGATGTGCAAAAATTCGGGTGCTTATGCATATTATCCCATCCTGTATTTTTGCCAAAACTATATTTCGATATGATCGATGGGGGATGTCTTAATGAAATCCAAGAAGAAAAAGAAAAGCGCTGCGATCCTTATTTTCCTGGGGGTTTTCATCGTAATGATTGCAGTACTCGTTCTGGTGAATCAGCAATCCAAGAAACAAATGGACGCTGTGGGGAACGCTTATGGCATTGCAGCATCCAAGCTTAATCCGGCAACCCGTGAATTACTGGATGATCCGAATTACCAACAAATTATTTTGCCTGATGATCTGAAAACCAGAATTGATAACAAAGATAGCTTCTTTGTCTATTTCTTTGCCTCCGACTGCTCACACTGCCGTGCGACAACACCTCAGCTAATGCCACTGGTGGACAGTGAAGGCATCGATCTTCCTCAGTTCAATCTGCGGGAATTCGATTCAGGTTGGACTGATTATAACATTGAGTACACGCCGACTCTGGTATATTATCAGGATGGTGTGGAGAAAGACCGAATGGTTGGCGGGCTGCAGGAAAATGGCAGTGACAACGGTTATACTTTGGATGACTACAAGCAATTTTTCGAGAAATATAAAGGCAGTGCCACTCCATCGGCAAGCTAATCGTAGATGCTTTCGTAGATGCGATGTACTCCGTATGGATCATGTTGTCCTTTGCATGGACAAACTCTGGAATCATTCCAAATTTTCATGATAGCCTATAATATCGAACACCCCGACAATTCCTCTAGAGGAGCTGTCGGGGTGTTTTTTATCAGATCATATGTTTGACACTATGTTAATAAACAAGTGAATGATGAATTTCCAAGCTTACTCGCTCTGTAAGTTCTGTTCGTGCTGCAATGCTTTCATCTTCTCTTCATAGATTCGTCCACGTGTAGGACTTCGGCGTTGGGGAACATTGGGCTTCAGTTCAAGAGCTCGTTCCCGAATCTGCTGGACCAGCGCCTCATCCTGAATCTGAATGTGCAGGTCTCTGTAAGGAAATTTCTGTGGCTCAGCACCCGAAAGTCCATCAACCAGTTCCTGTACTTCTTGCACCAACGGCTCAAGAGCAATGCCTTGCGAAGTTTCCGGATAAGACTTTAACAGATCTACCGAACTCTGTAACATCATGCGTCCCCCGCGAAGATTAGCATTCCTGAAATGATACAGTCCCACTGCGATTTGCAGTAATCCTTTGTACAGAGAATCCCGATCCCGTTCAAGCCACAACTCTTCCAATACCTCATGGCATTCAAAGTAGTCCTGATCGCGATTGAAGTAGATCAGATAGTCAACATACAGCGGTTCATAGCTGCTCATCCGGGTTTTCGCCCTTTCTGGCCGCATTCAGAAGTGCTTTCACATCATCCAAAAGGTCTTTCAACCCTTCCATATCATGACGCTCCCAGCAGTCATTGAAGCGCTTTTGTGCCTCTATCGCTTCGTTCACGAGGTGGTAGAAATACAACTGATGTATGATGTTCAGCGTTCTTGATACGATATTGGAATCATCCTCAAATGCCTTTTGCGCCTCCAGAATTTGCAGACGGATCGCCGACATTTCATTATCGAGTACAAAAGCGGCTTCAGCCGTTTTTTTCAACCTTGCCCGCATATCATCCGGCAGGCTCTCCCGAAACTTATAACTCAAGGAGTGTTCAATCGTAGCCCAGAAGTTCATCGCCAGCGTCCGAATCTGAATTTCGGCCAGCACGTTCTTCTGCCCAAGAGCTGTCTGAACAGGATACTCAATAATCATATGGAAACTGCGGTAGCCGCTCTCTTTGAAATTGGTGATATAATCTTTCTCGATTAATACCGTCAAATCCTTGCGACCACGAATATACTCGGCTACCCGCCGAATATCATCCACAAACTGGCACATAATGCGGATACCTGCAATATCCTCAATGCCTGTTTCCACCTGATCAAGCGGCACATTCAGGCGTCTGGATTTCTCCAAAATGCTGGATATTTTTTTGACACGACCGGTAACGAATTCGATCGGGGCGTATTCTTCCCTTTTCTTAAGCTCCGCCCGCATCGTTTTAAACTTAACTTTCAATTCCTCTACCGCTTGTTCATAAGGAAGTAAAAATGTACCCCAGTCTCTACCGTCCATGCTTATGCCTCCTGTCTCTATAGCTTCCCCTGTTCTTATCCATTATACATGATGTTAAGCGGGGGGAAGAGTCCCGTACGACATTACTCTCTTCCACGCTTCTAATTTTAAATCCGGGGAACTCCGAAACAATGCTTACCGATGCTCTGCACCAACAGCTTCCGAAATATGACTGTAACCGTCTTTGCGCAGCAATTCACGAAGTCCGGCATGAATGCGCCGGTTCACTTCAGGTCCTTCATAGATCAATGCCGTATATATTTCAACCAGGCTGGCCCCTGCTTTAATCTTTTCGTAAGCATCTTCGCTTGTAAAAATACCACCCGATCCGATAATCGGCAGTTTGCCTTCAGTCTGGCGATAGATCTGGCGAATGATTTCCGTGGAACGGTCACGCAGTGGCTTGCCACTTAGTCCACCTGTCTCTTTGGCATGCTGATGGGACAGTCCGTCTCGGCTGATCGTTGTATTCGTTGCGATGATTCCAGCAACACCACTATCTGCAATGGTACTCACCATATAATCAAGCTCCTGGTCATTCACATCTGGTGCAATTTTGACCAGCACCGATTTAACGGCACCGCCCACTCTTTTATGCTGCGTCTCCATCTCATTCATGACAGCGGCAAGCAATTCCTTCAATTCATTCCCATGTTGCAGATTACGCAAATCTGGTGTATTTGGTGAACTGATATTCACCACAAACAGGTCTGCATAATTGTATAGCGCCCGAATGCACTTTGCATAATCCAAATGCGCTTCTTCATTTGATGTTGCCTTATTTTTACCTATATTCACGGCCACTGGAATTCGGCGCTCCGTGAGGCGTGCCAATTCACTCGCCATCGCTTCGGCTCCAAGGTTATTAAAGCCCATCCGGTTCACCAATGCCTCATCGGGAGGCAGGCGGAATAACCGTGGCTGGTCGTTACCTGGCTGTGCAAGCGGTGTGACTGTGCCCACTTCCATGAAGCCAAACCCGATGGAAGAAAAGCCTGTTACAGCCTGTCCGTTTTTGTCCAAACCAGCAGCAAGGCCTACAGGTGTAGGGAAGTGGCAGCCAAACATATCCACAGCCAGATCCGCTGTTTCACGCACGCCATACATGACACGCAAACCGGACGGAACCGGGCGAATACTCCCCATTCCACTGAGGCCGCCGATAATTAGATGATGGGCCTGCTCAGGGTCCATTTTGAACAACAAGGGTTTAGCAAGACTTCTGTATAACAAATCACTCACTCCGTTCTGGTCCGGTACGCTGAAAAAACTGCTTTCCGTCTTTTTCATATGTAAAAAAACACTCTATACACAAGTCTATCCGTTTCTTCTTCAAAAGGAAAGTAGTTTGAGCATAGACAGAAGCTTTTTGGATAAACCCTAAGAGCTCATAAGAAATCCACCCGCCTACTGGAAATGACGAGTTGAATTCTTTACAATGGGAGCATGGCTACATCTATATTAGCCTTATTCCATGAAGGAGGAACAGCCCATGGCTCCCAAACGCAAACCACCCACTTTGCAGCAAAAGAAAGATGAGGTCAACCGGAAAGCCATTATCTGGACCGCAGCCAGCGTCGTTGGACTGATCATTATCATTGGTGCGCTTATTATTATCGCCAACCTGTAAATGCTCCAACCGACTGTTTATGCATCTACATACCAATCCAGCATGGATTTTACGTTTTCTTCGGTCTGAATCACTTGTTTTTTCGTTTAATTCAACCAATGATACGTCTTATTCGGATTATTTTGCTTGAGAACAAGTGTATACCGGTAGCGATCCTTCGCTTCTGGAACCATAGCTGTCTCTGGCAGCAAATCTTTCCCGATGCGTACCTGAGTTCCCTGAGGAGCAAGAGCAAACAGCTCTTCCACATCTACAGTACTCATTCTCACACATCCAAGGGATTCATCCAGCCCGATACTGTTTGGCTCGTTGGTCCCATGGATGGCATAATTCGTGTCGGATAGCTGCATGCCCCTACTTCCAAATTCGCCATTTGAGCGACCATTTGGATTAACAACCTTGTCTGAAATTACAAACGAACCCTCTGGCGTGCGATCTCCCCCAAGCCCCACCTCGTAATTCCGAATAATGGTGTTGCCACTAATCAGTGCAAGCTTATGCCTGCTCTTGTCCACAATAATTTCAAGGCGATCCTGCAAAAAAGGCTTTTCGCCTAACGTATCCACAAATGCAGCATTTTTGCCTTGCGGCGAATCTGAAATCGAACCCGTTCCTTCAGCTGTGTTCTTCCCTTTTCCCATTTCCCCTTGCTGATGCATGGCTAGTAGTGCCGGGAACATCCGGGTCATGCCTGGTGCAGTCTCTCCCAGAATATTATTGGGAAAGGGCTGGGCAAGCTGTGCCACACTTTTCGGCCAGTTTCCATTTTGTTTTTTATATGTAATCATTGCGCTCGATAGCGCTGCCGCGGATTCCTGTTTCGCTGTCCAGGCTTGTGCCAGCCGCTTGATCTCCGTTGATACTTCCGGTGGTTCACAGTTACACTGCTTGGCATCATAACTCTGTGCCGTTAATTTGCCACTGCTGTTCGTCTGAACGATGTATTTCACCGACATATTCCGCTTCCATAATGTCCAGTTACCAGCGACCTGCATTCCAAGTACAGCCGATGTCTGCACTTTCGGACCAGAGCCCGACCACGCAGCTGCCAATGCAGCCTCACCCTGGTCGCCTCCACCGAATGCCCCAGCTGTAAACACATTGGATTTCGCCACAGGAGCCTGATCATCTGCCGGGCTATCCCCAGATTCGTTATCTGTGGAATCATCCGTCGATTCCAACGCTGAAGCCAAAGCATCGGCTGCATCACGATTGAAACCGGGAGCATCTGCAGGCGGTAACCCTGCCAGTACAAGCAACATCAGCAGGGTAAGCCACATCTTGCGAACACGATGTTTTTTCTCCTTTTGCTCAGCCATCTCGACCAGCTTCTCTTGATAATCCACCCATATATCTGCCGGTGCCTTGCTTCGCTCGAAAGCCTCGTAGACTTCACCCGCCTGCTGAAAACAATAGTTCGCCTTGGCCTCCTGCCCTTCACCCAAATATTCCTTACCAAGTAAATACCAGGCCATTTTATTATCGGGATGTTTCTTTACATATGTTCGTAGATGAGTATTTTGCATCCGATCCTCCATCATTTCGCCTTTTTCCGTTTCTTTATATATCGGCAAATGATGACAGGAAATCCATAGGACTTGAGTACCCGGATCTAAGCCTCAACATTCGACAAAAAAGCACGCCCCCCTGTCCCTAGAGACAGAAGAATGTGCTTTTACAAGTTTCATATGAAAGGAATTAGCCTTCTTTATTAAAAGGTTCATCCGCTACTTTAATGGAGTCCGTAGGGCAGCCGTCGCAAGCATCCTGCATGTCGTCGAACAAGTCATCCGGAATTGCTTTGATCCCTTGGTTGGCATCCCCATCGAAGATTACTTCTGCCAAACCTTCATCATCATAGTCATAAATGTCAGGCGCCGTTGCTCCACATGCTCCGCACGCAATACATGTATCCTTTTCAACCCAAGTAAATTTACTCATTACCAATCTCTCCTCCTATTATTCAAAAACGTACAGTATTTTTATCTAGAAACATATTAATACAAAGTAAGAGTTATTACAAATCATTTTAACAGCCTCAAGACTCCATTATGCCCTATTTAATCGAGACTTTGCAAATTATCTTTTTGCAGTGAAGTTCCCCGCACTTTATGATTACGCAGTAATACGGAAGGATCATCCCCCAGCATTCCAGCTGTAACGACAGCATTCTCGCCAAACTTGTCACGTAACTGATCCATAATGCGAATCAGGTTTTCCTTCTTCGGCTTCTGTTCATATTCAAACAGATCAAGCTGTATTGCCGACTCCTCGCGTGGGATTAGCGTCTGAAGGGTAACTCCCAGCATGCGAACCGGTTTGCCCCCGCCCCAATGTTTCGCAAACAAAGCACAGGCTTCCCGGTATATGACGGATGCATCTTCAGTAGGCACTTCCATCATGCGCGATCTTGTAATGGTCTTCATATCCGGTGTACGAATCGTAATCTGAATACCCTGACTGAGCATTTCGTGCTTGCGCAACCGTCTGGCAACCTGGTCACTTATATTCAGTAACACCCGATGCACAGCATCCATTTCAGATATATCCGCAGGTAGCGTTGTCGTGTGTCCAATCGATTTGTTCGCTTCACGTTCAGCCTGAACTGCTGAATGATTAATGCCGTTTGCTGAATTTTTTAACCAAGAGCCATTAATTCCAAACATATCGGTTAACATCCGCTCATCTGATTTGGCCAGCTGCCCTATCGTTTCAATGCCCAGTTTCTTCAGCTTTTCGGCTGTTTTTTTGCCAATGCCAAACATCTCGTTACACGGTCTATGCCACAAAATCTGAGGTACATCTCTCATCCGCAAAATCGAAATGCCATTAGGCTTTTTTAAATCAGAGGCCATCTTGGCAAGCAGCTTGTTGGGTGCAATTCCGATCGAACAAGGCATCCCCAATTCATCCCGGATTCTGTTCTGAATACTCTCTGCAATTTCCAGCGGCGTACCGAACTGTCTGGATCCTGTAATATCTAGGTAACACTCATCGATGGAGGTCGCTTCGAGCAGTGGCGTATAACTGTAAGCTATTTTCATGAATTCTCTCGAATACTTTCGATACAAATGAAAATCCGGTCGAATCACAATTAAGTCAGGACATTTCTTCAACGCTTGATGAACGACCATGCCTGTGGAGATTCCCATTCTGCGAGCTGTGTACGAACAAGTAACAATGACACCTTTGCGCACTTCACTACTGCCAGCAACGGCCGTCGCTTTTCCTCTATATAATTCCGGTTCCTCGGCTTCATGTACAGAGCAATAAAAAGCATTCATATCGACATGCAGAATCACTCGTCCGGCGGCAGGATAGTATCGATCTACATTTATGTTGTTATGCGTTTGGTCTGAAGACATGATCCACCACCGCCCTTCCGTATACACTATTCCTCAAACGCATTCTCTAATCTATTATATCAAAATACTTTATGTAAAAATCATTCACGATCCCTTATTTTCTGAAAAATTTAACGACCGATCGAATAACAGCCCACACTGCAACGACGAAAATAGCGATCAAAATGAATGAAATGATTATATTCTCCCACACAAAAGTCATTCTCTTTCCTCCATTTATATAGACATGATATGAATCCATATTCAATCCTGGAATACACCCATTTAGATGAAGCATAACATATTACAAGAAGCCGTTTACAGCGCACTCTACTCTACAATCCATCATTTGTTACACCAAATGGTGAATTCGATGTAGCATTTGACGATAATGGTGCTATAATAATTAATTATACAAATTCACGATTTTAGGACAAATCTACACTTTGAATTTAATACAGTGTAGCGGTACAGAATCGAAGGATTCGTCACCAATATGTTCAACCATTTTTTTAAACACACCATTAAACTTTCTAAAAAAAGCGCTTCATCTTAAAGGAGGATCTTCATGTCAAAGGCCATCTCCATCTTCGATACGACTTTACGTGACGGCACACAAGGGGAGGGAGTCAGCTTATCGGCAGATGACAAGCTCAAAATTGCCAAGAAGCTCGATGACCTGGGTGCTCATTATATTGAAGGCGGAATTCCAGGCAGCAATACCAAAGACATTGAGTTTTTCAAAAGAGTCAAGGAACTGAACCTGAACGCGAAGGTTGTCGCTTTTGGTAGTACACGTCGTAAAGGCAGCATCGCCAGTGAAGACGCGAACTTGAAGCGCATGATTGAATCCGGTGCTCAGGCAGCGACTCTGGTAGGCAAGTCATGGGATTTCCACGTACACACTGCTTTGCAGACCACTTTGGAAGAAAACCTGTCTATGATCTACGACTCCATTGCCTATCTGAAACAAAACGGTATGGAAGTCATCTTTGATGCAGAGCATTTCTTCGATGGATTTAAGCACAACCCAGAATATGCACAGGCTGTATTAACCAAAGCCCATGAAGCTGGAGCGGACTGGCTTGTAATGTGTGACACCAACGGTGGAACGATGCCGCATGAGGTGTACGAGATCGTATCCACACTCGCTGGACGGCTTCCGCAAGCCCATCTGGGCATTCATACACATAATGACTGTGAACTTGCTGTAGCCAACACCTTAAGCGCGGTACAAGCTGGTGCCAGACAGGTGCAAGGTACGATGAACGGTTATGGAGAGAGATGTGGCAACGCCAATTTGGCTTCGATTATACCTAACCTGCAACTGAAGCTTGGATATGAATGCGTTTCTGAGGATTCGATGAGACAGCTCACGAATGTTGCCCGTTATGTCAGTGAGATTGCCAACGTAAATATGCCAATCAACCAACCTTATGTCGGAAATGCCGCTTTCGCTCACAAGGGCGGTATTCACGTCTCTGCCATATTGCGTGATTCCCGGACCTATGAACACATCGTCCCTGAGTTGGTTGGTAACAAACAGCGTGTGCTCGTCTCCGAACTGGCAGGACAAAGTAACATTGTGTCCAAAGCACAGGAACTTGGTCTTGAATTTGATCCAAGCAGTGCCAACTCACGTCAGATCATTGAGAAAATCAAAGATCTGGAACATCAGGGCTATCAGTTCGAAGGCGCCGATGCCTCTCTTGAATTGTTGATCCGCGAAGCCAACGGTGACATGAAAGAATTGTTTACCTTTGAATCGTTCAAGATGCTTGTTGAAAAAGTGGCTGGCAAGTCAGTTGTTTCGGAAGCCTTTGTTAAACTTAACGTAGGCGGAACAAGTGCGTATACCGCAGCTGAAGGCAACGGTCCGGTCAACGCACTGGATAACGCACTTCGGAAAGCACTTGTGCAGTACTTCCCTTCCCTTGCCAACATGCATCTGTCCGACTATAAAGTACGTGTTCTGGATGAAAAAGATGCTACTGCCGCGAAGGTTCGTGTATTAATTGAATCCAAAAACACAGAAAACACGTGGAATACAGTCGGTGTGTCCGAGAACGTGATTGAAGCGAGCTGGGAAGCCCTCGTACACAGTTTCCGTTATGCCCTTCTTCAAGAAAAATTGCAGGACGAGCCTGATGTAGTCAACATTCCAGCTCACGGTCTAAGCAACCATTAATGCATATTTCCCGGAAAATAAAAGAAGCGCCTGTTTCCAAAAAACATTGGAAGACAGGCGCTTTTGTTTCTCGCTTGGCTAGCTTCTTGCTCGGCTAATCCTCAATTAACTCCTTGATTTTTCGCTCCAGCTCTTTCTCAGGTAAAATCCCCAAGATAATTTCCTGAACGACACCTCGGGAATCAATCAGTACATTCGTCGGAAAAGCTAAACCGTTATATTTGGCATATGCTGTTCCATCTTCATCAAGCAGAATAGGGAACGTCAGTTTGTATTCATCCACAAAAGCTTTGGCATCCCTGATTTTATCGTACGTAGTTACATTCACACCGTAGAGATCCAGCTTATCTTTGTATTTCGCTGCCAATGTATTAAGCGCAGGAGCTTCCTGCTTGCACGGTTCACACCAGGATGCCCAGAAACTGACGAAGATGGCTTTTTCCTTGGCACCACCTACAGAGTAGGTTTTCCCATCCATGGCTTTCAAAGAGAACGCTGGTGCCAGTAAACCCGCTTTCGGCCCAGTCTCCGTCGGCATTGGCTCCTCTTGTTTAAACACGGCTGCGATTCCGTTGTCTGCATTTTGAGCCAAAGCAATGCCCACAAGCAATACAACACCCAGCAGTATGTATATATTTCGTTTCATGGCCAGCCACCCTTTTGTATAATCAAACATATCGAGATTCACGCTCTTCTAACATGTGAGATATTTCAGGCTCTCTCTCATATTGTACCCTTTTCCTTTAAAATTTTACAATCCGGGTCACACAAAATAAAATAAAAAAGGACTCCTGCCGAAGCAGGAGCCAAAGAGAGAGGGGTGAATACAAATGGCAGCACCTCATGGGCAGCAAAACACCTTCTACATCCCTTCCTCCGTAGAGCAGGAGATGTCTAAGTACATGTTCGCTTCGCTGCCACAAGAAGCCTGCGGGGTTGTGCTGGGTGAAGCCGCAGCGGGCGGCATACGAATCAGTCGGTTTCAGCCCATTCGTAACGTAGCGCCTGACCCGCTGCACCATTTCTCATTGGAAGATACAGAATGGATCCGGTGTGTGTTCAATGAGCCACAACTTATCGGGCTCTTTCACTCCCACCCACGAACCACTCCCATACCTTCCAATGAGGATCTGCGTAACCTACCGATTTTTGCCGGACTACTCCAGATATATTTTATAGGCTCGCCCGATCTTACAGCTGAATCACAACTAAAGATGCTTCTAAAGGGTTATCAAATTCATGCAAGTATTGATTCAAGCATTGGAATGAGCCATGTCCAATCATACAGCTTACAGCCCGCCCAGTTATGCGTGACTTAACTGAGTGTACAGATCACCTAATGTTTCTACATTTTTGCGAGACATATCCTCCAGATAACAGGACCATAACTGTGCAGTCATTTTGGCGTCCTCCAAAGCGTGGTGGCGTCCATAGATGGGAATGCTTTTGGATTCCAGCAATTCATCCAGACCATAACCCGGTCTGTTCGGTTCAAGCCATCGTGCCAGCATCATCGTATCGATGAGCCGGTGCGTTAACCTTACTTTGGATGTCCGCCACAAGGCCGCATTCAGAAAAGCCCGATCATGCGCGCTTGCATGGGCAACCAATACACTTCCGCCAACAAAAGACATGAAGTCATGCAAGCCTTTCAGGAGCGACGGAGCATCCATCGTCATTTCCTGTGTAATTCCCGTCAGTTCGGTAATGTGTTCCGGAACGGAGACTTTGGACTGAACCAACGTGTAGAACTGCTCATTCTCCAGCATCACACCACCATTAATACGCACCGCCCCAAAGGAAAGGATCTCATCCCCATGCTGGGGAGAGAAGCCCGTCGTTTCCAGATCGAATACGACAGCATTCAATTCGTTCAAGGGCGTGTGCAGCACCTCGGGTCTGCGCTGTTCTCTCATCATCGAACGGATAAACGCCATATGTTGCGCCGTAGGGGCTCCCATTATGGAAGCGATGGCGGAAGGAACCCCTCCCTGGCGCAGCGAATTCCAGAATCCAGTATTGCCCCTTGCCGGCTCTCTCATGGACGTCTCCTTTCTGCAAAACGAAGTTGTCTTTGCAGCGCACGATGTACTCGCCGCACCAACCCTAACGTATCCCGGAGTTCATAATGTATTTGTTTTTCCTTCAATTGCTTCTCGTTCAGGAAACCGCCACTATGCTGCAACCCTTGTTTGACCACAATGGGTGTACTGCGTCGCAGCCTCAAAGCCGTCATAAATGCACGCTGAGCTGCATCCAGCAAAGTAAGCGGAACTGCTTCAAGCGATACCAACCTCTGAATCCGCTTGAGCGTAGACGTTTCTTTGATACCATGCTGCAAAGCCAGAAAACGCGCACTGTTCACCAGAGGAATATACAGGCCATATTTCACATCAAATCCACCTGCATGTTCACCGAATCGTTCCGTTACGACCCTTCCAAGAATGTTCAGTGTCGCCTTGTGTTTAACGGTATTGCGCAGCACAGCATCGGAAAGCTCAGGAACCGATCTGAACCCTTCATAAAATGCAGAAATCCATTCCTCCGCAAGCTCTGGATCACCTGCAACAAAACGCATGTCTGAAGCGATAATTAGATTGCGAACCGGCTCCCATGACAGGTCCGATCCCCACGCTATCAGTTGTTCCTTCCAAGATTCCAGCGTTTTCCTCCATAGAGGCTCTGAACACATCACTTTGCCTTCACATTTGGCGTAACCAAGTGCCTCCAACATATCGGTCATTCGAAGTCCGAGTTCGGCAAAATATGTCTCTTTCCCCTTATGAGGGATATCACTGATAATCATGCCATTATCCTGATCACTCCATAACGTCGCTTCTTGCCTGCCGGAACTGCCAAAAACGATAAAGGCATAGGGGACGGGAGGTCGGCCTAAGCCTTCCTCTACCATCCCCTGGATGCATAACTCTACTGCCCGCCGAGCAACCCGGTCATGCAGCTCATTTACCGTCTGGTACCATTCAATCGGCGACAAGGAAGCGGACAACAGTTCCTGGAGCTCATTCTGCAATATCACACGTGCCTGGCGCAGTTCTTGAGAAGATGCCGCACCATCTATTCCCTGATAGGACCAGGATTGATTTATATACGGGATGGGTTCCATCATGTCCAGCCTCCTTGAAGCATGATTCAGCAATCATTCCTCTTAGGAGCTGAACGTACCGCCATTGGATTTCGTTTCTACATTTTTCATTTGTTCAGGGTACCCGTAAGTACCATGCTCACTTAAATCCAGACCCATCGTTTCTTCTTCTTCCGTTACACGGATTCCCATGACAGCTTTCATACCACCAAGAATAATGAAGGACATGATCAGTACGAAGGCAAATGCGCCTGCCAGACCCAGAAGCTGAACGCCCAGTTGGTGGAAACCACCGCCGTAGAACAGTCCCGCTTGACCTACGCCTGCATTCTCAGCAAGTTCCGGTGTTGCGAACAAACCTGTGGAGATCGCTCCCCACATACCAGCAATACCATGTACAGAGAAAGCATAGATTGGATCGTCAATTCCTTTACGCTCAAAGAATTGAGCAGTGAAGAATGTGATAATACCTGCCAGAGCACCAATAACCAGCGCTGCCCATGGTTCTACGAAAGCACAAGCACCTGTGATGGCAACGAGTGCGGCAAGCACGCCGTTCAACATACTAGGAATATCGGATTTACCCAATACAGCCCATGAGATCAACAGTGCCGCAACGCCACCAGCAGCCGCAGCTACGTTTGTAGTCAATGCTACATAACCGAAGAATCCATCACCCATGGCAGATAATGTACTACCTGGGTTGAAACCGAACCAACCGATCCATAGGATAATTACACCGAGTACGGAGTAAACTTGGTTATGACCTGGAATGATGTTAGGTCTACCATCTTTGTTATATTTGCCGATACGCGGCTTCAACAATATAGTAGCTACCAATGCAGCAGTTGCACCCGTCAAGTGGACAACCGTCGAACCTGCAAAGTCTTGCATACCAAGCTCAGCCAACCAGCCGCCGCCCCATACCCAGTGAGCAACAACCGGATACATGATAATGGTATACAGCGTACCGAAAACGATATATACACTCATCTTTGCACGTTCTGCCATACCACCGCAGGCAATAGCCAGGGATACTGCTGCAAAGGCAAGGTGGAATACAAATTTAATTGTTAGCGGAACATCAGAGAATGCCAGTGATTCGAACGAAGCAGCCATTCCGTCCCCACTCAGGAAAAATCCGGTTGTTCCGAAGAAACTGTTACCATTACCGAAACCAAGACCGAAGCCAAGAGCCCAGAAGGCAATAACCGAAATCCCCAATGTCAGGATTGTTTTACCCGCAATGTGTCCTGCGTTTTTCATTCGAGTCGAACCGGCTTCTAGTAGAGCAAATCCCCCTTGCATCAGGAAAACCAGCACAACAGCCAGAAACGTAAAGGCTGAGTTCAGACCGCTTTGAAGCTCGATGTTAGTCGGCCCCTCCGCAGCTGCAAATGCGCTGACCGGGAAAGCCAATAAAGTAAGCATTATTAACACCGAAACCAACCATTTCTTTCTCATATACCCCACTCCCTCTTATGTTAAGTTTCTTCACATATCGTGAAACTCTTAATGCCATTATAAGCAGAAGACAGGAAAGTTGACAAGAGTATTTTCAGCGAAAATGAAAAATATTTCTGGGAATAAAGTCTTACGTCTTTTTCTTGCACTTAAGTACATATTCATGTCCTATGAGCACATAGATATAGAAACGCAGCCTGACAGCCGTCAAAGCGTAACGTTTGACTGTATGGTTAAAGATCATGTATCATAACTATTAGTAAGAAAAAAATTGGGCGGGTTATGCAAAGCCGCAACTGGAATCTAAAATTCCCTACATTTGAACTTGCAAGCGAGGTGAATATCATTGGGGATATGAAATTGTTTCGGATTGGCGAACTTGCCAAAACTGCAGGTGTGAGCGAACGGACGATTGATTATTACACAAAGCTCGGTCTCATCGCTCCTGAAGAGCGCACAGAAAAAAATTATCGTCTTTATAGTAATGAAACTTTAACCAGGCTCGAACGTATTGTACACATGAAACAAGAGAAGTATAGTCTCGACGAGATTAAGCAATCTCTTGAGAAGTGGAGTCTGGTGAGCACGGAAGAACAGGTTGCCAGCAAACTGACAACATTGGAGCTCCATGTGCAACAGCTTGAGCGAGAGGTAAATGAGCTTAAACCGCTGCTAGGCGAGATGAAACCTGTACAAGCACGTAAGATGATGGCCGGACTACTGGCCAAAAGTGCTGGTACGATGGAAGCTTTGAAAATCTTGCTTGAAAACACCATGATGTAGCTTATTATTTAGAAAGCGGAGGAATGAATATGAGTTTTAATAACGGTATGTTCGTTTTGATCATTATCGCCTTTTTGCTCTCCTTATGGGCGCAATTTCGCGTTAAGAGTACATTCAACCGTTGGTCTGATGTTAAAAATCTGAATGGAATGACCGGTTACGATGCTGCTCGTCATATGCTGGACTCTAATGGCCTACACGACGTCCCTATTGAACCGGTGCGTGGAGCACTCTCCGATCACTACGATCCAATCAATCGTGTCGTGAGGTTGTCTGAGCCTGTATATTATGAAAATTCAATCTCGGCTGTCTCCGTTGCGTGTCATGAAGTTGGCCATGCGATCCAGCATAAGGAAAGTTATCCGATGTTGGCACTACGTCACCGGATTTTCCCGATCGTCAACTTTGCATCCGGACTCGCGCCCTTCTTGCTCATTGCCGGATTCATCTTTAATGCAATGAACCTGGTCGGTATTGGTATTATTTTCTTCTCCGTAACTGTTGCGTTCCAACTCATTACGTTGCCGGTCGAGTTCAATGCTAGTAATCGCGCAAGAGAGATTATGGTATCGGAAGGTTATATCCGGAACGAAGAAGAAAGAGGAGTCGCCAAAGTACTGAATGCCGCAGCATTGACTTACGTCGCTGCAGCGTTAATCTCATTGCTGGAACTGGTTCGTTACATCGGAATTTTCAATAGCCGTGACTAATTGAATACACAAACAAAAAACAATACCCCACCGTTAATCGGATGGGGTATTGTTTTGCTGTAAACCGAAATAATTAAGCAAGAATGAACGAAATGACTGCGCAACAAGTGGAAGCTTGTCATCCGCACGATGGATCAACCCAATCGTACGCGTCACTTTTGGATGAGAAATGGCTACATGCGCCGGTTGCAGTGGGTTCGTCTGGAAAAGCGCCATTTCTGGCAGTAAACTCACACCCATGCCAGCGGCAACCAGCCCACGAATGGTATCCGTCTCTTCACCCTCAAAAGCAATCTTGGGCGTAAACCCAGCTTCAAGACATGCGTGCCAGACAATCGGACGTAGAGAATACCCTTTACTGAATAATACAAACTTATCATCTTTAAGTTGCTCTAACGCAATGCTATCTTCACCAGCCAATGGATGATTGGGCGGAAGGATTGCATGCAGTTCTTCCGTAAGCACAATGTCACCATCTACCTGGTCGTGCTTTTCCGGAAATGGAGATATGAAGGCCAAGTCTACTTCAGCCGATAACACATCACGAATGAGCGTCGGGAACATACCTTGCTTGAATCTGAATTTGACGTTAGGATAACGCTGACGGAACGCTGCTACAACCGAAGGAATCAAGTGAATACCGAGACTATGAGGAAAACCGATACGAATTTCACCATGCTCCGGGTCGAGAAACTCATGAACCTCCCCGACCGCTTTGTCCAGATCTTTCAATATGCCTTCAACCCGTTTGCAAAAGAGCTGCCCGACTGCGGTCAACTGCAGATTTCGCCCTTTTTGCATAAAGAGGTCTACTCCAAGTTCTTCCTCCAGCTGATGAATCTGACGACTCACCGCAGACTGCGCTACGTGCAATTCCTCCGCCGCCTGCGTAACATGCTCCTTCTGTGCCACTTTCAAAAAGTAATGCAACTGTCTTAATTCCACTGCCCCTGATCTCTCCAATCTGCTATACCCTACTTATCCTTGATTGCATTCCGTCTTCAGATCAATCCGACTACTGCTTAAAGCTGCGGGGTTTCCACAAGCGGATGAGAAGTCCATAAATGAAGAATCCACCTAACAACCCACCCAAATGCGCCATCCAGTTAATGCCTGTCATGGCAAAGGAAAAAATAATTCCGAATACAAGCAGTGTATACAACGTTTTACGTGAGGTTTCGTCCATCATTGTCCGCTGGAACAAGGCTACATACAGAAACGCACCATAGATTGCATAGATTGCTCCTGAAGCACCTACTGAGATTGTCGTCGCTCCAACCGAGTTATACCATGCAACAGCCAGAATGTTGCCTAGAATGCCTCCACCCAAGTACAACACACCATATCTTACCGAGCCAAGCAGCCGTTCCATTGGTGGTGCAAATACGATGAGAGCAAAGCTGTTAAACAACAAATGACTGAAACCAGCATGCAAGAACATGGACGTAATGTAACGCCACCAATCTGCTGCAAATAACTCATGGTTAACAAGTGCTCCAAACTTAAGCAGCGTCATACTGTTTGTGGAACCGCCGTTCACACTCAACACAATAAACATAACAACATTGGCAATTAAAAGAATCGACGTCAAAGGGAAAAATTTTAAATAACTTTTCCAGTTCTCATACCTTATAAATATCATAAGTTTCTACTTTCACTCCACCCTGTTCAGATCGGCCTGCAAGTCTGACCCATTTTAATGATCCTTCGTCCGAATTGGACAATGCCTTTCATAAAAGATTATAATGGATTTTGGCACGGATCACCAACTTATAAGGAGGAACATTATTATGGCACAAGAACGTACAGGCGCAGCTACCTTTAAAGGCAACCCTATTACATTGATCGGACCCGAATTGAAAGTGGGCGATCAAGCACCCGATTTTACACTGAGTAAAAACCTGGTTGAAGATGCATCCCTGAAAGACTTCGCAGGTAAAGTCAAATTAATCAGCGTTGTTCCTTCACTGGATACTGGCGTATGCGATGCCCAAACCCGGCGCTTCAATGTTGAAGCAGGAGATCTCGGAGACAATGTTGTCGTATTGACAGTAAGCGTTGACCTTCCATTTGCACAAGCACGCTGGTGTGGCGCAGCCGGAGTTGACCGCGTCGTAACACTGTCTGATTACAAAACACGTTCATTCGGTGAAGACTACGGTGTTCTGATCAAAGAATTCCAATTGGACATGCGCTCCATCTTCGTGGTGGATGCTGAAGACCGAATTACATATGTGGAATATCTGCCTGAAATGACAGACTCCCCTAACTTCGAGCAAGCGATTTCCGCTGTAAAAGCCTTGCTGTAAAAGGTAGTTCACGTTCAGAACAAAAGCGAGGAAGGTTAACCTTCTCTCGCTTTTTGTTATTCACCCATCTATTTCAATCATTTGACTTATACTTGCTCAGCTTCTTATCCAATACGGAGAACAAGTTCATGATCGTGCGATAATTAGAACCCAGGTCCCCAAGTGAACCACGTGAAGCCGAATACATATCGACCGCACTGCGTACAGGACTTACCGATATAATGGAAACCGTAATATCCATCGTCCGTCCAAAGGTAGTCCGCTTCTCCAGTATGACCTCTCCCACAGAAGGCACTTCATGCAGCACTTTATAACCCGGAATTTTTTTGAGTGTCGAAGAAACCTCTTCCCAGGCTCTGTCTTTGGATAAGTTATAATACCGTGTTTTTAATTTGGGATCCTTGGCTCGATCGCTGGTTCCCTCCATGCTGCGGATGATACCGACGAGCGTTCTCTTTAAGGTCAAGACCCTTCCTCCTTTGAATGTAACCGTTCCATTTATGTATACTAGTGTAACATTGTTCATGTAGTAACAAAAGGGTAAGCGACACTTTTAACAAAATACAGCCCATTCAACAAAATAAGTTCAAATAAAAAGCACCCTGAAAT
>NZ_LITU01000081.1:36978-135810 GCF_001280595.1 Paenibacillus xylanivorans | reverse complement strand
AAACCCGCCTATGCCGTCCGGCTACATTGTCTTATGAACCTGCTTGGCAGGTGGGTGGCCGCAAAAATGTTTTTTGAAGTCCCCATGTCATATAGACAGGGCGTTTCAGCAACATTCTGTATTGATCTCCCGAAGACATCATCATTGGTTCAAAACAACGAATAACCGAAACGTACATCGCAGGATGTACAATTATTATATCCCTAACTGTGTAAAAAGTAAATGGTGACAGCTCATGTTTTATTTTTGGAGATTATCATGTTTTTCGTCAGATGGCTTAGGCTCAGCTGATTCAGCCGCCTCTATCATCTCAACCGAATCCCCTGCCTGTTCAGCGGCTTGTGCAGCTTCCTCTTCTTCTTTCTTCAGCTGCATCTTCTCCATCTGCTCCTGCATCTTATTAAACGTTGCGTAGAAGTTGAAGAAAGCAAACCAGGCAACAATGCTAATAATGAAAAAGATGAACAAGACCGGATAACGAAAACCGATATAGAACAACAATCCACTTCCCAGCAACGTGGAAAATACACGGAATGGTCTAATCAGCGTCAATAGAACCGCATTTTTGATAATCAATCCGATGGACATGTGGTAATGCACAACCATCGAGAAGAAGTTAAAGAGAGAAACAAACAGCAGCAGCAACAGTACGAGCATAATAATTCCGACCAGCTGCATATTCTTGAATTGTGTCATATATACTGTGTAATCCAGATACATGATGACAAACAGCAAGGTATAGAAGATGCCTCCGATTAAACTCTGTTTGTAGTTCTCTTTGTAACCTACAAAGAAAGTACGGAAGATCGGCACGTCCGTATCACCCATATTCCATTTACGTACGACCGTAAACAAGGCCGATGTCGCCGGGAATAGTGTAAGCGGTGCCACAATGGCTATAGCCCAGTTCATTTGTAGTGATTCATTCGCGAGGTTCTGCTGCATCACGAGCAGTTTCATAATCAAGAAAAACAAGAACGGAGACGAACAAATAGCCCACAACAGATTGGTTGCGGCCAGTCTCGTAATCCACTCTGTAAGTCGGTAGATCCCACCCATAGCTCCTTTAAATTCCAAACAATTCTCCTCCTCCGCAGCCTTGCGTCTAACCTGAAGTCTAATAATATTAATATACCTTATTATAGATAGGAAAAGCCAGTACTTCCCGAAAAGAGATCGACCATACACTGGTTTGGCATATTCTGCACATAAAAAAATGGAGCAGTCGCCCTGCCCCATTTTCCAGTTCAAGCTTATATTTTATTCGAAAGAAGAATCTTTGGCAGGACGACGTCCTTCGTTGTTGCTTGGACGCGGTTTGCGGTCACGGTTGTAACCACCTTCTCTGCTTCCAGTTGCACTACCACTGCTGTTACGATCGCGGTTGTATCCACCACGTCCGCTGCTGCTGCTGCCACTGCTGTTGCGATCACGGTTGTAACCACCGCCACCACCACTGCTGCGGTTGCCGCTGTAACCCGATGGTTTGCGTCCGCCAGAGCGAACATCCGGTTTACGACGTTTTGCACGGATCGGATCTTCAGGAGTCAGATCAACCTGAGCATCTTTTTTGTCACCTGTCAGGAGCTTCAGAGCAGCCGACAACAGTTGAACAGAATCATATTGCTCAAGCATTTGGATCGCGATACCTTTGTATTCGTTCAGTTCGCCAGATTGTACGATTTCGAGCAAACGTTCAGCTGTCAAACGTTGTTTTCCTTCTACAGCCTCAGCCATTGTTGGCAGTGGTTTGCGCGGAATACGGTGACGTGTTACACGCTCGATAAAGTGCAGGTGGTCGATCTCACGCGGAGTAACGAAAGACCATGCAGCACCTTCTTTACCCGCACGACCTGTACGGCCGATACGGTGAACATAGCTCTCCGGATCTTGCGGAAGGTCAAAGTTCACAACGTGAGTTACGCCGGATACGTCAAGTCCACGTGCAGCTACGTCTGTTGCAACGAGTACATCAATGCTGCCGTCACGGAACTTACGCATTACCGCATCACGTTGATTCTGGGACAAGTCACCATGAAGACCGTCTGCAGAATATCCACGTTTTTGCAAAGCTTCAGCCAATTCGTCAACACGACGCTTTGTACGTCCGAATACGATCGCCAGTTCAGGAGATTCCATATCCAACAAACGGCTCAATGCTTCGAATTTTTGACGCTCAGGTACTTCGATATAGGATTGGTCAATCAATGGTGCACTAACATGTTTCGGAATGACAGAAATGTGCTCAGGATTGTTCAAGAATTGTTGAGCCAATTTTTGAATGTTAGGAGGCATTGTTGCTGAGAACAGCATCGTTTGACGCTCGTCCGGTACTTGTTTCAGGATAGATTGAATATCCTCCATGAAACCCATGTCGAGCATTTCATCTGCTTCATCCAATACAACAGTTTGTACATCATCAAGCTTGATTGTTTTGCGGTTGATGTGGTCAAGGAGACGTCCAGGTGTACCAATGATAATTTGTGGTTTTCTTTTCAGTGCACGAATCTGACGAACGATATCTTGTCCGCCATAGATTGGCAGGGAGCGCAGACCTTTGAAGCGAGTAAGTTTTTCGATCTCTTCAGCAACTTGAATTGCAAGTTCACGTGTAGGTGCCATAATGAGGGCGCGGATTTTCTCATCACTTTTGGTGATTTTGCTGATCAACGGAATACCGAATGCAGCTGTTTTACCCGTACCTGTTTGAGCTTGACCAATCAAGTCTCTGCCTTCGAGTGCCAAAGGAATCGCTTGGGATTGGATCGGTGTTGCTTCTTCAAACCCGAGCTCAGTGATGGCTTGCAGCACCAGTGGTTCAAGATTGAAATCTGTGAAATTTAAATTTGTCAAAATTATTCATACTCCTTTTATATAGTGGACATGGTGGACAATCCACTTTGTTGTCTGTATTCTTAAGTAGCGTTAATATTTATAGGTTATCCCATCAGGTCGAATTTATTTTCATAAACCATCATAATTCGTGAATGGGTCCCCAACATAAGACTAAAACTACATACATGCGTTTGAAACATTTCAAATTTTATCGTTCCATTTGGGGAAAAGTTTCCTACTCAAGAATATCCACAAATCATTATATCACAAAACAAATCAAGATTACCAGCAATCTGGTTTTAAATATAAATGAGGTGATTAAATTGCCCAAAATGATTTGGCACTTTTTAGTGATCGTATTGGGTGCTGCAGCTATTGCCTGCGGCTTCAACTGGTTTTTGGTTCCCCATCAGCTTCTTAGCGGCGGGGTATCCGGTATTTCCATGCTTCTCGGCTATTTTACAAATTTGAATCTTAGTATAATGTATTTTGTTCTGAACATCCCTCTGCTCATTGCAGGTTGGTTTATTCTTGGACGACGCTTCATTACATTAAGTATTGTTTCGGTAGCAGCCACTTCATGGTTCATCGGGCTTCTGCCTGTTTTTGCTGTGGCAACAGATCCCCTTCTGAGCTGTGTATTTGGCGGCGTGTTAGTGGGACTGGGTACCGGAGTTTCTTTCCGAGTCGGCGGCTCAACGGGCGGGCTGGACATTGTTGGTTCCATTTTCACCCGTAATCGTGATTTCCCGATTGGTACGGTAATGGCTGGCATGAACGGAGCCATTATTATGCTCGCAGGCTATCTGAATGATAACTGGAACATCGCACTTGCATCCATGGTATCGATCTATATCACAGGCAAAGTACTGGATCTGATTCACATCAGCCATGTCAAAGTCACATTGTACATTATTACCAATGAAACCGAAGCGATGTTGAAAAAATTGCTTGTTCGCCCTCGTGGGGTCACCAAAATCAAGACCCAGGGAGCATATACAGACATCGAAAAGGACATGTTAATGACAGTGACTACTCGCTACGAACTCGTTGAAATCAAACGAATTATCAAGGAAACGGATCCGAACGCCTTTGTTAATATTGTGGAAACGGTTGGAGTTATGGGCTCTTTCCGACGAAGTTGAGACAGATGTACGGTTAACAATTCTAAACATTGTGGTATAATAACGGTGTACGGCTCCTAAATATGTTGTATAGCAGGATGTGCCCTTCAATTTCACAGAACCATGTGCTTTTCCGAATCGCGCCGAATGACTTACCATTTTGGAATTCGAGTAGGGAAGGGTGATTATTGTGGATATGGAAACGGTAAAACTGTTTGAAATCGTCAACAAATGGTGCCCGGAAATGCTCCCTTTCTTAAAACCGAATGAGCTCGACTCACTGATTGTTCTCCGGGATGGGCTGGGCATCCTGGAACAGGGAGACGCAATGGAAATCATTCAGTACAGTATTTGTGAGCATCAAAATGAGATCTACATTCAATAATTTTTTTAATTGATCACGCCGCTTCTTGTGAGGTTACCCTCAACAGGAAGCGGTTTTCATTTTCCCATGTGTTTCATCACTTGAATAATATGGTTAAAAGCCCAGAGGCTTTATTGTATAATTCAAACATGGAATGCACATAGGGGAGTGGAAATGAATGAACATGTTTTGGGCTTTACTGGCTATGGCCTGGGGAACCTTCAGTGGTACACCAGCCACAGCAGATCAAGGGAATCAACCTTTTCAATCATTAACAAACAGTTTCAACACAGCCATCATTCAGTCTCAAAAAGATCAGGTCGTTATTGATGCGGATAACCCGCCTGCAAAAGTTGATCCACAACCCGATGCACCCGTTGTCAAAGGCATCTATGTGACGGCCTACAGCGCTGGTGGTGCACGCATGACATCATTGCTCGATCTGATGGATAACACGGAGCTCAATTCCATGGTCATTGATATCAAGGACGATCTCGGATACATAACTTACCCTACGGAGAACAAGACGTTACAGGAAATGGGCAAATCCCAACCTTTTATCCGCGATATAGATGCGTTGATGAAACGTCTGCAAAAACATGAGGTTTACCCGATCGCACGAGTTGTAGTATTCAAAGATACGATTCTGGCCAAGAAAAATCCGGAGCTCTCTTTCCGCAACAAGGACGGTTCCATATGGGCCAACGGCAAAGGCGACAGCTTCGTTAATCCCTACAGCAAGGAAGTATGGGATTACAATATAGAGATTGCCAAGGAAGCTGCCAAATTGGGGTTTAAGGAAATTCAGTTCGACTATGTTCGTTTCCCGGAAGGCTTTGAAACGCGTGCGGACGCATTGAAATACACCAAATCCGACAAGTCCCGGGTCGACATCGTAGCCGAATTCGTGCAGTATGCACGCAAAGAGCTTGCACCGCTGGGGGTTCGAGTCTCGGTTGATATATTCGGTTACGCTGCCTCTGTACCAGCAGCTGAGGGTATTGGACAGGATTTTGTGAAAATATCTGAAAACGTGGATGTCATCTCGCCGATGGTTTACCCGAGTCACTACTCCACCGGCTGGTACGGTGTGAAAGACCCTGACAAAAATCCATATGCCACCATCAAAGGCTCCATGGAAGATACACATAAGAAACTTGATCCAACCAAGGAGCTTAAACCCGTTATCCGCCCATGGATTCAGGACTTTACAGCAAGCTGGCTAGGCAGTGGACATTACATCAAATACGGCAAAAAACAAGTCGAGGACCAGATTCGGGCGATGAAAGATATGGATGTGGATGAGTACTTACTCTGGAATGCCTCCAACCGTTATACGCCAGACGTAAACTATAAATAATGCACTCTTATTCTTAATCGCTCTTATTCCTATGACCTCGTTCCGTACCATACGGAGCGAGGTTTTTTTACTATGCTCTTACCCTTACCTTCCGCACAATCATGATCCCCTCCCTATTCAAATGGGGCAAAATCCACTACAATAAATAGCTGTCCGTACATGACAGTTTAGTGATAACTCTTTAGAATAGCGAGGCATTGCCAGTGAACATGACCACCACCAGCTTTTCTCAGAAAGTTAAGCAATTCCTGATTATATTTTTGCCCATCTTCACCACACAAATTGCCCTCTCTGCCATGTCGTTTTTCGATACCAATATGTCAGGCAAGTTCTCCCCTGCAGATCTCGCGGGTGTGGCCATTGGTACAAGTCTGTGGTTGCCGGTGCAAACTGGACTGAGTGGTATTCTGATCGGGATCACACCTGTCGTCTCCCACCTGCTCGGTTCGAAGCGGAATGACAAGATTGGTCATAGTGTCGTCCAAGCCTTGTATCTTGGCGTGGCGGTTGGACTCGTCGTTCTTGCAGCAGGTGCGTTGCTGCTTAAACCCATCCTGAATGGAATGCCTTTAGAGCCGCGGGTTGGCCAAGTCGCCTTCTATTTCCTGTGTGCTTTGGCTTTTGGAGTCATCCCACTGTTCGGCTACACAGTGTTGCGCAGCTTTATGGACGCACTCGGTCAGACGCGCATTACCATGATGATTACGCTGGTCTCGCTGCCTGTAAACATCCTCCTGAACTATTTACTTATCTTCGGGCGCTGGGGCTTTCCTCAACTGGGAGGTGTCGGAGCAGGTGTGGCTACAGCAAGTACATATTGGCTCATCTTCCTCATCAGCCTCTTTTTTGTACATCGGATAGAGCCTTTTGCCCAGTATGGCATCTTTCGGCAGATGCCCAAGGTCTCACTGACCAAATGGAAAGAGCTGCTAAAGATTGGTGTTCCCATCGGATTTGCTACTTTTTTTGAAACCTCCATCTTTGCAGCGGTCACATTAATGATGAGCCGGTTCGACACGATCACGATTGCTGCCCATCAGGCGGCCCTGAATTTCGCTTCTACGCTGTATATGTTACCTGTGAGTATATGTATGGCCCTTACGATTCTTGTGGGCTATGAGACGGGTGCAGGGCGTGTGAGAGACGCAAAGCAATACAGTCTCCTGGGTATCGGAGGTGCCATTGGGCTTTCTCTGTTAACAGCTGTGGTATTACTGCTATTTGGGGAACAAATTGCGAGCGTGTACTCGAATGATCACGAGGTTATTGCTTTGACACAGCATTTCCTGATCTACGCCATTTTCTTTCAAATCTCTGATGCCATTGCCACCCCAACGCAGGGAGCACTTCGGGGCTACAAGGACGTGAATCCTGCATTGATCATTACGTTTGTCGCGTATTGGATCATCGGTCTACCTGTCGGCTACATCACGGCTACGTATACTTCACTCGGAGCCTTTGGATACTGGGTTGGACTCATTGCCGGCCTCGCTGTTGGAGCAACGGCGCTTCTCTGGAGATTGTTCCTTGTACAGAAGCAAGCCTCGGTACGTATGTCAGAAAAAAAATAAAGGATATAACAAAGAACACAGCCCTCGCAAGAAGGGACTGTGCTCTTTTGGTTTTGACTGGATTATTGGGACAAACGCTGTGCAAGCTCGTAAGTCACCATATCGAAGTCTTTTTTCGTATTAACAACTTTATCAATATCGGTCAGGGTCAGTTCTCCCTTGATAATACCGCAACCTTTGTCTGTCTCACCTGCGATCAGACTGCGAACAGCGAAATCTCCCAGACGACTGGCAAGGTTACGGTCAAACGGAGTTGGCGTACCTCCACGCTGAATGTGACCCAAAACAGTTACCCGTGGCTCATATGTTGGGCAGCGTTCCATCAGTTCTTTCGCTACATCCTCACCTTTGCCCACGCCTTCAGCAACGATGATGATACTGTGACGTTTACCATGTGCAAAATTGGCTTTCATGCGGTCTGCCACTTCGTCCATGTCAAACGGAACTTCCGGCACAAGAATCGTTTCTGCACCAGATGCGAGTCCTGCGTGTAAAGCGATATCGCCACAGTGACGACCCATAACTTCAACGATGGAAGAACGTTCGTGTGAAGACATGGTATCGCGCAATTTGTTAACTGCATCTACCACTACGCTTACTGCTGTATCGAATCCGATCGTATAATCGGTGAAAGAAACGTCATTATCAATCGTTCCCGGAAGACCCATCGTGTTGATGCCCAGCTTGCTCAGTTTGTTGGCGCCGTTGTATGAACCATCCCCACCAATAACAACCAGGCCGTCAATGCCGCGTGCACGCAGAATGTCTGCGCCTTTTTGCTGACCTTCAGCGGTATAGAATTCCTTGCAGCGTGCCGATTGCAGAACCGTTCCCCCACGCTGGATGATATCCCCTACACTCCGCAAGTCCATTGGGAAAATATCGTTATTCAAAAGACCCTGGTATCCACGTTGAACCCCGTACACTTCGAGACCGTGAAACAGTCCGCTGCGAACAACCGCACGAACAGCCGCGTTCATCCCTTGTGAATCACCACCGCTCGTTAAAACTGCGATTTTCTTTACTGCTGTCATGATGTTTCTTCCTCCTCTAGTTTCACTTCAGGCTCCCACCAAATACGCCTGACTTACATATGCTTACGAATCCAGCGGCTAAAGATAAAGAAAAATACTCTTGTCATCGGACTATTCTTCATCAGACGCTTGGAAACGACGCGAACTTCCTGTTGTTCGCTGACTTTGGGATCAGACAGGTAAATGGCAAGCAGTCCTTCGATAATCATCCGGTGAAACGCACTCCCCGGAATTTTCTGCACATCACTGCGGGCCATCTCCACAATAAAAGCAATTCGGTCCAGCATTGTCTCCACATTCTCATAATAATTGCAGAAGTTGAGATCTCCCCCGATACGATCTTCATCCTGATCGATTAAATAATCGAGCATAATGTGCAATGCGCATACATGAGGAAAATAGGCAGTGTGGATCGAAGCCGCCTGCTCTTCTGTCAGCTGATCATCACTCGCAGCCAGAAACAGCATGAATACGCCCAGCGTAGAGCCGGTAGCGGCGGCAAATTCGTTCCAACGGAACTGAGGTGTGCGGTGGCGATGTTCCGACCACCATTCCAGCAATGCCGTTTCTCTCAGTTCCGGCTTGATGTGCTTATATACCTGCAGGTCCGTGTATAGGCCTGCCAGATCCTGGATTTGAGGCTTGGCGGATGCATAGCCTGGCAGCTGACGGGTCAGCTCCTGACATGAGGTTACTAGATTCCTTAGGTATCCACCGTCATCCTGCTCCTCACGGAGCGCGTAGTAATTGACAGGGGTTGCTTCGGGGTCTACCGCATCAAGCATAGATTGATGGAGAAGCCGAAAGTCATTCGGGTCCATCGATGTACTGCGATCACACAGATTGTCCAAATAATCACTAATAGTCTGATATGAAACGATCAGAGGAATCAGAATGTGCCTGTTCGGCAAATCAGGTAAAGCATAAACGGTCCCGCCTTCACAGTGGAACTGCTTGTCCCTGAGACTGGCCAGTGCCTGATTGCGCAATTCCTCATTCGGAATTTTCTCGGCCTGGGCACGCCATCCATCCAATTCCTTCCGCGTTTCCGGAATGGTGTATTTGTACACCCCTCTCATCAATGCCAACGGTCCACGCGGATATTGATGACGATTTCGATTTGATTGGCTCAAAATAAATGTGCCTCCACTTGGTTGAATACGTATTAGAGCGATTTTTAACCAATCCTATTATAATATGATCCCCTTAATTGTACAAATGATCTCCCTCATAATCACGGCAAAAAATCACATCTATGAACGACTTGTTGCAAAATAACCCTTCCATTCACATCAAACGTCATTCTATTTTACCAAATCAACAATAAACCCCTACGACTTCCATAATCGCTGTAAAAAAATACAATCGATAATCATGTAAGACCCTGGGGATATTAAATTCTGCATTGCAAAATTACCCACTGGGAGGAATTCAAGTATGAATAAAGCAACCATTGTTTCTCTGTCTGCTTGCCTAATGCTGGCTGTATCCGGTGCTTCTGCATCTGCATCCGCTGCAACTGAACCGATGCACAAAATGGAGAAATCCATACACAAAGCAGAGCACAAAGCGGAGCACAAAATGCACATGAAGTCGCATAAAGGCAAAGAACACAAACTGCATCAAGAATCCGTTAACAAAGAGCATAAAATCCATGCAAAAAGCGTTACACCAAAAGCCCTTCCTAAAACAGGATATGGCGGCGTAAGCCAGTAAAAAAAGGAATAAGAGAAAAGAAAACGATTTTTCTTTTCTCTTATTCTTCAATTTATTTATAAGGATGAGGAACGTATGAAAAACAACACTTCATTAGCCGCTATTGTAATTTTCTTAATCATTGCATGCCTTATCTTATCTCCAGCACATAGCATGAAGGACCAGATCGCTTTCCAAACAACCGCTCCTAAAGATCAAACTGGTACTGATCCCGAGATAAAAACAGGGATTCCGCAATCCATAGTCATGAGTAAGCCTGTCCGTTTGTGCATTCCATCGGTGCATTTGAGTACTTCAATCACTCCTATTCATCTGTCAGAGAATGGACAACTGGAAGTACCCAAGTCCAGTGAAATCGCTGGACTATATGTAGATGGAGTTTTGCCTGGAGAAAACGGAAATGCAATTGTTGCCGGTCATGTAGACAACTACACAGGTCCAGCCATATTTTACCCGCTCAAACATCTGAAACCGGGTACTTTTGTTTTTTTATTTGACCAGAACAACCGCTATCTTAAATATGAGATTTTGGAGGTCCAATCCTATTTCACGCAGGAAGCGCCTTTGGATAAAATATTCGGCGACACCGCTGAAAAGCAGTTGAATCTGATCACATGTACAGGAACGTACGATCGCAAAAAAAAGGAGCACAATAAGCGCCTTGTCGTGTATACCCGATTGGTTGAATAACATTCAAGAGGAGATAACCATGCATAAGTGGATAACCGTACTCCTGATTAGCTGTTTGTTTATGACTGTGCCACATTTGAGGCCTGCCGAGGCTTCTTCCACTACGTCACAACTTGAGATCAGTCAAAATCTTGAATCTCTTTTTGCGCAAAGATCGAAATACTTAGCCGGACAAAATAATAATATGGATCGCTATTATGATATACAGTCTCCCTTAAGCCGTCATGCTTACACGATGGAAGTCAATCGTAAAACCTATCTTCATGCATGGACCCAACATCGTAACATGAAGATTACCGATTGCCAGTCCAAAATCCATATCTCCAAAATTCGTGTCAGAGATAATACAGCGACGGTTTCTTTGGGCCATTCGCAGCAAATCACATATGCCTATAAAGACCAATTATCTTCAACCCATTCGTTTGGACTGGGAACCTGGCATGCTGTCACACTGAAAAAAATCAATGATCAATGGATCGTCTGGAAGGAATGGTACCTCGATCCGCTGGAAGAGAATCCTCGACTAATTGCAGCAGGAATGCCTTCTTCACCCCCTCATCGGCCTGCACTAAAGGACGGCAAAAACTACAAACGAAAACAAGCGGTGGCCTATGCAAATAAATACGCGGGGATCGCATGGAGAACAAACGACAAGGTCAAGTATAATTCCAAATATAAAAATTACAATAATCTAGGGGGCGACTGTACCAATTTTGCTTCCCAAGCTCTTGGAGATCAGACGGAAGGCGGCGGGTTACCGATGATGGGAGCATGGAGATACCATTTTCCCAAGGGTGGTACCAAAACATGGGTACAAACGGATGCATTCAAAGATTTCATTCTTTACTCCGGGTATGGGAAAAAAATCGCGACGGAATCCTTTTCGAAGCTAGTCGAAAAAACGGAGGCTCACCCGTACGGTTTGATAGGCGAGCTAGCAGCTGGCGATCTGATCGCTCATGTAATGAATCATGATGTAGACCATTTCTCTATTGTTACCGGATTTGATCAGCGCGGCTATCCCCTCGTCAATTCCCACACCGCCGATCGATTTCAGGCACCGTTTGACTTAGGCTGGGATAACAAAACGACGTATATCCTCATTCATATTCGAGACTGATCGCTTCACAACACACATACTTGCCTCCTTTTGCTCATATAAATGGTGGACAAGAAGTGTTTGTGTTGGATGGAGTGAAATAGATGAACATCCCTCCCGGTCTCAAGCAGACGGGTATCCGTATCGGTGCTGTCTCTCTGGTCAAAGTAATGGGTCTCACTGGACGTATCATCCTCACCCGCATGGCGGGTCCTGAAGGTATAGGATTATTCCAAATCGCTTATTCCTATTTCGGTTTCATGCTTATGCTGATAACAGGCGGGCTTCCTACCTCCTTGGGAATGTACACAGCCAAGCAGCCTGAACTTGGCTGGTTCTGGTTCAAGCGATTGTCCACCTTGCTGTCAATGATTGGTGCAACTCTCTGTTTACTAACACTCGCCTACGCTTCAACCATCTCCACGTGGTTGGGTAATCCTGTTCTGGAGCCGTTTATACGCTCTCTGTCCCTTGCCATATTCGTCGTACCTCTTTTAAGCCTGTTGCGGGGGTACTTACAAGGTCTTGAACATTACAGCGCCATTGCTGTCTCGGAGTTAATAGAGCAAGCTGTTCGTATTGGGCTGATGCTGGGTATGACTTGGCTGTGGCTTCCTCAGGGTGTAATGTATGCGGTCGGGAGAAGTTTGATCGGAACAGCAATGGGCGGAATTGCCGCTTTTGTGATGCTGCTTCTTTTTTTGCGTTATACCGGTCAAAAGAATCAATTACCTCCTTATGTTTCCACAGAGAGATCGGACGGCTTTTGGTTTATTAAGAGCTCCTTGGTTATTTCCTTCACACGGCTACTTATTCCCTTCTCCGATATGTTAGATGCGGTCATTATCCCATTAAGACTGCAAATCGCAGGCTACACCTCCACACAAGCCACTGCAATGTACGGTCTGCTAATGGGTATGGCCATGCTGGTTGTATATATGCCAACTATTGTAACCGCGGCCATATCACATACCCTGACGATGAAGCTCGCTCTCTCCTGGCAGGAGCTTCGTTATGATTATTTTGCAAAGAAAAGCAGGCAAACGATGGAGATCGTCTGGATTTGGGGGATCACCTCCAGCTCCTTTTTGTGGATTTTCAACCGTGACCTGGCACAGCTCTTATTCCATTCCGGACAAACTGCAGAGCTGATTCGTTGGTTAAGCATCATACCCCTGCTTGTTGGACTTCGCGAGGTATCCACCAGTATATTGTGGGCACAGGATAACAAAAAAATCAGTCTGATCGGAACGGCTATCGGTATTACTGCAGCGACCCTCTCCCACTACTTCCTGATTCCTCTAAATGGAGTTCATCTTAAAGGTGGAGTGGCGGGTGTCATACTGATGGAATTTATCATCATGTCTGGAAATCTGATCGGATTAAGAAATTTGCTGAAAGGTGTTCGCATCAGCAGTCTGACTGTACACTTCATGGTCGTGATAGTGATTTCAGCGTTAGTGGTTTGGTTGAGGGAGTGGACCACCCTGCCTGTATACTGGGGAAATTACGCGATTCTTCCAAGCATTTTTCTATTTTTCCTGTTAAATGTGAGCTATCTGTTGATTCACTATCGCCTGAGAAGCTGAAACCGTCCCTTTGGCAAACACATACATAAACCCAGACCGAATGTCTCCTTCTAAACGCAAACAACAGAATCCCATCTATTTACATCACATCCCTACAAGCATATAATGTCTTTAATCTTTTAAAGTATCGGAATTCTTGACCCGCTGGCATTCATTAGCTGGCGGGCATCTCTTTTCTGTAAGCCTTATCTGAATACTTACCTTATTTCTTCCATCAAAGGAGTCGTTGACATGACGTCAAGTGAACCACTTTCGTGGAGACGGTTATTTGCATTTTTTGTGCCGCTGGGCATATCCGCCTCTCTCGTTACCATTTCTCATGTGATCATTAACAGTACACTCGCACGTTCCGCTCATCCCGAGACAGTCATTGCCAGCTACGCCATCGCCGGTAGCCTGCTGACCCTCACTGAGCGCCCCTCAACCCTGCTGCGTCAGACCTGTTCGGCGCTGGTTCGGGATCGCCTTTCCTTTCAGGCCCTCACGTTTGTGACCAAAATATTTCTCGCTTGTGTGCTTCTGATCGGATTCCTCATCGTATATTCTCCCGTTGGTACAGGTGTATTCAAATATCTGTTTGGCGTAAGCCCGGATCTGTTATCCAAAGTAATCGACGTTTATGAGATTCTCATGTATGTCAGCATCTTTTCAGTCATCCGCAACATCTATCAGGGCATCATTATTACGAATAACCGTACAAAATGGCTGACGATCGGCATGTTATTCCGCCTTGCCGGCATGTACGGCCTGTCCTTGTATTTCATATATACTGACAGTATTGACAGCGGACGTGTAGGCGCTATCATTTTTGCCGCCGGCATGATGATTGAGGCTTTGGTCAGTTTTCTCGAAGGAAACAGCATCAAGCGCAAGATGCCAGCCAAGCTGGAGGATCATCCCGTTGAAAACAAGGCAGACGTCTTTCGCTTCTACAAACCGCTGTTATTATCCAGTTTTGTGGCCCTGTTTATCGGACCCGTCATTAATATCGTACTTGGCAAAACGACCGGAATTGCTCTAGCCATTTCTTCCTTTGCCGTTGCGAGTAGCCTGATGCAGCTGATGCTAAGCTTTTTTACATACATCCACCAGATCGTGCTGAATTTCTATCTTGTTGATGCCAAACTTGTGAAGAAGTTCGCTCTTGTCACCGGATTTGTTCCTTTTGCCATGACCGTCTCCATTGCTTACACCCCACTTGGACCGTGGATATTGGAAAATGTAATGAGCGTGCAGGGTAATCTGCTACAGCAAAGTTTGTGGACGCTGCGAGCGTTTGTACTTTTTCCGCTGATTTCACCTTTTCTCGACTTCAGCAATGGCCTGATCCTGCTGCGCGGACAGACCAAAACGATGTTTCGCTCCCAGACGGCCAATGCCATATGCACGGTTATCGTCCTGCTCATTCTGGTCAGCATATTCCCGGCGTGGAACGGCATGATCGGTGCAGTGGCTCAATCCCTCGGTCTGCTTGCCGAGCTTGTCATTGTCTGGCTGGTCATCCGGCGTACGCAAAAGGAACCTACGATGTCTGTTCCTTCATCCGGGAAATCATCATCCCTCTAAGGATAATAAAATTGAACTGTAATCAAGAATGGAGCCTTTCATCATGAAATCAAGTCATACCGCCCGGCCAGATCAAACCTGGCTGCGGGCACTTATGTTCACCATCTTCGGTTCCACTGTACTGGTGGTATCGTATTTTCAGCTTTATTTCAGCCATCTGGGGTTCAGTCGGGCCGAAATCGGTTACCTGTACGGAATTGGTCCTCTCGTCTCCGTATTCTCCAATATGTTCTGGAGTATGGCCAGTGACCGCTACAAAACCGTACGCAAAGTGATGATCATCTTGCTTGCCGGACAACTGATCACAGGTGTCATGCTCGCCAATGCCACAACCTTTGGCGAGGTATTTGTGCTGGTCACCCTGTTTTACTTTTTCTACTACCCGGTTTATCCACTTTCCGATACGATGGCGATTACAACCGCGAGCAAGTATGGACGAAATTTCACTTCCATTCGTGTTTTTGGCTCGATCGGATATGCGTTCTTTGCATTAAGCATTGGCTACTTTCTCGGATCTTTCGGACCGGGATGGACGATGTGGGTATGTATCGCGCTGGCCGCGACTACACTCCTGATCGGTTTTCGATTAAAAGATCAGCCTTCAGCCAGCAGCACTAAAATGGATCTCTCCGGGCTATGGTCCATCTTGAAACGAAGAGATGTAATCACCTTTTTCGGTTGCGTTTTCCTGCTCGCTCTGGGTCACCGGATGAACGAAGCTTTTCTTACCATTACGCTGAAAGATTTAGGTGCCAGTGAAGGACTGATCGGCTGGTCCCTGTTGATCTCCTCGGTCAGTGAGATTCCGGTGTTTCTACTGTTAAGCAGATACGGCAATCGCTACAAGGAACTTCCTTTGCTCACGATCGCTGCGCTGATGTATACAATTCGTTTATTTCTGATGTCCATCTCGGATACACCTGCGGCAGTCGTTGCCATTCAAACGATGCACAGCGTGACCTTTGGCATCTTCTACGTGACTGCGGTCCGTTATATTACGCGCCTTGTTCCTGATGGATATCGCGCCACTGGCATGGCCCTATTCACCATTGTGTGGTCCAGCGCTTCCGGTCTGCTTAGCGGAACACTGGGCGGGTTGCTGCTGGAGCATACCAACAGAAACACCTTCTATCTCACCGCAATGGCGTTTTCTCTCGCTGCACTTGTTGGATTTTCCATGAAGCTTTGGTCAAGCATGACAAGCCGCGCATAAGCAACAAAAAGGATTTCTTTCCGGAACTCAACATATCAAAAAAAGCACAGCCTCCCATGGGGGACTGTGCTTGGGTTCATATATTCAGCTAGAAGCCAATCATTTATAAGAAATCCGTTTAACCGGAAATATTCTTACAATTTGTTTACGTTAGCTGCTTGAGGACCACGGTTTCCATCAGTGATTTCGAATTCTACCGCTTGACCTTCTTCCAATGTTTTAAAGCCGTCGCCTTGGATTGCGGAGAAATGTACGAATACGTCCTCGCCGCCTTCAACTGAAATAAAGCCATAGCCTTTTTCTGCGTTAAACCATTTAACTGTACCTTTCAAATGAACAACCTCCTAAAAATATCGCCATCTATGGCGAATACCCTCATTATACTGTATGACCTTATACATTGCAATTTATCTTTTCCATAAAAGTCGAAAAAATTTGCTTTGAATCCAAGGGTACGGTATCATTTTACCAAAACCGTTAGTTTGGAGACTACCTATGATAAAAAAACATGAAATATACAAAACAGACAAGTGGAATATGATGACCGTAGAAGTTCAAGGCAAATATCTGGTGCTTCGTGAAATTTCGGAAGAGTGGGGCGAAGAATGCCATACATTCCTCAGCCGACCTGCGTTGATGCACTGGGCCGAACGTCGCTTCCCAAAAGCCGATTTCGAGAACCGTGAGGACGAATGGCGTCAACTGATGGCTGCCTTCAAAGGGGTCTAGCCCATGCAGCTTGACTCAAGCAATGTTGTCATCTTTATTATTCTTGCTTTTTCCCTGGGAATCGTGCTGATTCTGGGACGCAACTCCATCCCGGATCGTCTGAGACGGGGCATGGCTCTGATTGCCACCCTACTGATTTGTTTCGCATTTTTCCTGATCGTTTACTTTTTGGTCAACATGGGAGCCTAGCTTCTTCAAATATTTCATTGCCCCTCAGGTCATACTATACGGGATTATTCGTATAGTGAGGAGGAAGGCCGTTGAAATACCGCAAATCGCTGTTCATTCTGCTGGTACTTAGTCTGATTCCTTCGTCTCTCTCCGCACAAGCGAGTGGGACGAAGGCAGCTTCGTCTATATATTCATCACTTCATCAAAGGAGGATTCCCATGAGTCAACTATTGAAACGTTCCGAGGTACCTACTGAACAAACCTGGAAACTGGAAGATCTATTTGCCGATCAGAAAGCTTGGGATCAGGAATATGAAGAAGTATCGTCTTTGACCAAGAAAGCCTCCGAGTTTCAGGGCAAATTGAACAAACCTGAGGCACTCAAAAACTGTTTTGAACTTGAAGATGAGATCAGTCTCAAAACCGAACGCCTCTTTGTATATGCCCGGATGCATCAGGATGAAGACACAGCTAGCCCTACATATCAAAACCTGTCCCAAAAAGCACAGAAGTTAAGCGTGCAGGTTGGTGAAGCACTATCTTATGTTACACCCGAAATCTTGTCCCTTCCAGATGATCAGTTGGATGCACTCATCTCCAACGAGAAACTCTCTGCGTATAAGTTCACATTGGAAGAGATGAAACGTGAAAAGGCTCATGTACTGAGCCAAGCAGAGGAAGCACTGCTCGCACAGGTGGGCAACCTGTCCCAGGCACCACAGACCATCTTTAGCATGTTGAACAATGCCGATCTTAAGTTCCCGAAAATCAAGGATGAGCATGGGAACGAAGTGGAGCTCACCCACGGCAGCTATATTCAGTTCTTGGAAAATCCGAATCGGGAAGTTCGCGAACGTGCCTTCAAAGCGGTGTATGAAACCTATGCCAAGCAAAAGAACACGATTGCTGCAGCCCTGAACGCCAATGTAACCAAAAACATGTTTTATGCCGATGTTCGGAAATATCCTTCCGTCATGGAAATGTCCCTATACGGCGACAACATTCCGAATGATGTCTATACCAATCTTGTGGATACGATTCACGAAAGCCTTCCGTTGTTACACCGTTACATGGACCTACGCAAAAAATTGCTCGGCGTTGATAAGTTGCACATGTATGACCTTTTCGCCCCACTGGTGGATGAATACAAAATGGATATTACCTACGAGGAAGCGAAACAAACGGTTAAAGATGGCTTGAAGCCGCTTGGTAAGGATTATGCAGACGCATTGCAAGCCGGCTATGATGACCGCTGGATTGATGTTTACGAAAATGAGAATAAACGCTCAGGCGCATACAGCTGGGGAGCCTACGGCACCCACCCTTACGTCTTGTTGAATCACAAAGATAACCTGAATAGCATGTTTACACTGGCACATGAAATGGGCCACGCACTGCATTCCCACTATTCGGACACTACGCTTCCGTATCGGGATGCACAGTACACCATTTTCTTGGCTGAGGTTGCATCCACAACGAATGAAGCCTTGCTGATGGATTATCTGCTCAATAAATCGACGGATCCGAAGGAAAAATTGTACTTGCTGACGTATTACGCAGATCAGTTCCGTACCACCGTATTCCGTCAAACCATGTTTGCAGAATTCGAAAAAATTATTCACGAGCGTGCTGAACAGGGTGAGGCTCTCACACCTCAGCTGCTTTCGGAAATTTATTACGACCTTAATGTCAAATACCATGGAAACAGCATGGTTGTGGACAAAGATATTGAAATGGAATGGGCGCGTATTCCCCACTTCTATAACAGCTTCTACGTGTACAAATATGCGACCGGCTTCTCAGCAGCGACTAGTTTCTCCAAGCAAATTCTGGAAGAGGGTCAACCTGCTGTGGACCGTTATCTTGGATTCCTCAAGAGCGGCGGCAGTGACTATTCCATCAACATCCTGAAAAAAGCAGGAGTGGATATGTCTACGCCAGAGCCGATTCGCGAAGCTATGAGCGTGTTCAAGGAACTGATTGAGCAAATGGAACAACTAACTAAATAAGGTTGCTTTCTCGTCCATGTGACCTGTATCCCTTGCCCATTCGGGCAAGGGATTTTATAATCAAGCAAGATGCAAGATCCATGAATAAGGGTAATTGCATACATAGTCCTGAATTGTTCAACAAGGAGGCACCACCATGAAAATGCAATGGGCACTCATAGCAGGTCTCGTTTTTGCATTGCTTACCGGAATTTTTGCGGTCATTAATGTGGATTCCGTGCAAGTCAACCTGCTGTTTAACACGGTTCAGATCCCATTGATCCTGCTCATTCTTGGCTGCACCCTAATCGGTGGAATCATTGTAGGGTCTTATGGCATCTTCCGCCAATATCGACTGCAACGCGAGAACAAGCAATTGAAGTTACGTGTATCCGAATTGGAGAGCTCCGCAGCAAGCAGCTCTTCCTCCACTCTTGACTCGTTTAAAACGATGGATACCTTCGGCACGAACGATTCGGACAACGCTTCTGTGGAGTCCGATTCCAAAGGAAACCCTTCGGGTACGCTGTAACACATCAGAGGCAGCCTGCTGGCCATAAGAATGGGATTGTACATTCTGCCAGACAGGCTGTATTCTGTTTTAAGAACAACTTTCTGCACATTCATTAACGAGGAGGAAATTCCCATATGAGTTTTAACATTGACGAATCTTATGTCCTGTCTTTTCTGAAAAAATTACTGGATACTCCCAGCCCTAGCGGCTATACCCACGATATTATCGAGATGATCCGCAAAGAAGCCGAATCACTCGATGTCGCTTTTGAACTGAATAACAAAGGCGGAGCTGTACTCACATTGCCTGGGCAGGATTCATCCAGAACGATCGGACTGAGCGCACATGTGGATACATTGGGAGCCATGGTGCGTTCCATCACTTCCTACGGCACACTGAAGCTTACCTCTGTCGGCGGATTTACCATGAACAGTATCGAGAATGAGTATTGCACCATCCACACACGCGCTGGAAAGACCTATACAGGCACGATCCTCTCTCTACACCCTTCTGTACACGTCTATCCAGATGCACGTACGTTTGAGCGAAGCGAGAGCCATATGGAAGTGCGTATTGATGAGGTAGTCTCTTCCAAGGAAAATGTTTTGGCACTGGGTATCTCTGTCGGAGACTTTATTTCCTTCGATGCTCGTGCGGTCATCACGCCTAGTGGATATATCAAATCACGTCACCTTGATGATAAAGCCAGCGTAGCTGCTTTGTTCGGTATCCTGGAATCAGCACATCGCGAAAACTGGAAACCACTACATAACGTATCGCTGCTCATCTCGAACTATGAGGAAGTTGGACACGGCGCATCTTATATTCCTGCAGAAATCAGCGAATTGATTGCTGTAGACATGGGCGCAATGGGCGATGACCTTAGCTGTAAGGAAACGGATGTATCCATTTGTGCCAAGGATTCATCAGGACCATATGACTACGATATGACCACTCGGCTGATCGAACTGGCCAAACAAGCAAGCCTTGATTATGTCGTTGATATTTATCCACAATACGGCTCCGATGGAAGCGCAGCGTTGCGTGGAGGAAATAACATCCGCGCTGCGTTGATTGGTCCGGGCGTTCATGCTTCCCATTCCATGGAGCGTACGCATAAAGACGCCGTCCTGAATACAGCGAGACTGCTCGCTGCATATATTACGACCAAATAAATTGGATTATGGACAGGTGGTAAGCAGTACATCGTTTGAATGAATGATAAGAGTCGCGTTGTCGATCTTGTAGCGCACGACAACTTGAATCATATATGATTCACCACTAACATGTAAAAGAAAGGACACGCTCAGCACCTTTTAGAGGCGCGCTGAACGTGTCCTTCTTCTTTGACATGTCTTAATCGGCTTGTTCAACATGTTCGCGATATCTGCGTTCCAGAAGCTCCAGCTTCACCTTGTGCTCCCGAATCTCATCATTCAGTACACGCAACGTGCTTCGCACTGCACTCAGTCCATCCTTCACCTGAGTTTCAGCTTTACGAATTTTGTCTTGAACCATCCAGTCCACAAAGAGATTGTCGAAGAAATAATCTGCGAATGAAAGCAGGCCTCCAAGGTGTAATTCCGTGTTTACGGCCATCTTTACATCCTCCAGCTCCTTCTGAAATCGGCGAAGACGTCTTCCGGCATCCATAATGGCAGTCTGGGCATCATCCATTCGACTGCGCTTGATATGGGTGGAGATTACACCACCGCCCATCATGTCGTATACTCCCCAATTTCCCGCAGAGGACAACGCCTTTTCAGCACGTTCAAGTGCAAGGAGCAGATACTGTCCCTCTCGATCCGCTTCATTCAGCTCCTGAAGCTCACCAGAGAGATGTTCCCGATCCTCAGCCATTTGCTGCAATTCTGCATCTTTCTCCAGCAAATCATTTTCCTTTTTGCCCCATAACACCTTGTAATCACTCTGCCAGAATTGATATTGCCGCTGTCCGTCCAGTTCCTTCTGTACTTGCAAGCGTTGCTCCTGGATATCCGTTAACATCTGGCAAGCCGTATCGTACTCTGCCTTACTTTCCATCAACTCCAGTTCTTCTTTCTCCAGTCGATCCTCTTTTTTGCCGATTATATGATAAAAGAATGCTGATAACGTCATGCTGTTAAGTCGATCCACATCATTTTGTTCCTTCTGTAGGTGTTCCAGACGCTGCTGTACTTTCGTTCTCCATTCTGCTTCCTCCTGATTCAGTTTCTCAAGCCGATCATTCCATTTCTCGTACATTCTTCCCTTTTCCTTGATCACTGCCAGTTGTTCATTCAGTTCTCTGTACATGGATGTGGTGTTCTCCCCCTTCAATGGAATTCTTTATTTAATAAACGGTTTGAATATGGTTAACGTTTCATATAAATTTATTTATATCTATGCAAAAAAATCGTCCTCCCCCAAAAGGCGACTGCAAGTCACTTTTTGAAGAGAGGACAATTCATTGGAATATAGCTTTGGCGTATACATTAAGACTTGCTGTTTTCAATCTGTTCTGCCAGCTCATTCAGGACCGTCCAGCGTTCCATCAGTTCGTCCAGATGACGCTCCGCCTGGGCCTGCTCTGCCATTAACTCCTGCAGACGGGCTGAATCGCTGAATGATTCTTCCATCTCTTTATTAATGCGGGCGAGATTGGCTTCAGTTTTCTCAATATTCTCATCAATCTGGTCATATTCACGCTGTTCCTTGAAGCTGAACTTCAGCTTAGGTTTGGCCGCCGAGGCAGCAGGTTTACTTTCCTCCGTTACCGATTTCACTTTAGCTGCTGTTCCCGTCGCACTTTCCTGAGAAGATGCAGGGGCATTTTTCAGCATCCATTCTGCATATTCACTGTAATCCCCGACATGCACGCGTACAGTACCGCCACCCTCAAAAGACAGCACTTTATCCACAGTCCGATCCAGGAAGTACCGGTCATGGGATACGACAAATACAACACCCGGGAAATCATCCAGGTAATCTTCAAGTACAGCGAGTGTCTGAATGTCCAAGTCGTTCGTAGGCTCATCCAGCAGCAGGACATTCGGTGCAGCCATCAGCACACGTAACAGGTACAGACGACGCTTTTCACCGCCAGACAAACGGGAGATTGGTGTCCACTGTGATGCAGGGGTGAAAAGGAATCGTTCCAGCATCTGAGCTGCTGTAATGATAGATCCATCAGCCGTTTTCACATTCTCGGCCACTTCCTTGATGTACTCAATAACCCGCAGAGATTCATTCATCTCCTGATGCTCCTGTGTGAAGTAGCCCAAATTAACTGTAGGGCCGACAACAACCTCCCCAGCGTCGGGTTCCAGCTTGCCAGAGATCATTTGCAGCAAGGTTGATTTACCGCTACCATTCGGGCCAACGATGCCAACCCGGTCACCAGGTACCGCAATATAACTCAGATCGTCAATCAATTTGCGGCCATCTGCCGATTTGGACAGATGCTCGATCTCCAGTATTTTTTTACCCAAACGAGTGGAACCCACGGATACCTCCAATGAGCCCGAACGATTAAGTCCCTGTTGGTCTTTGAGTTGTTCGAAGCGGTCAATTCTCGCTTTTTGTTTCGTAGTCCGGGCCTTCGCGCCACGACGAATCCAGGCCAGCTCCGTCCGCAGCAGGTTTTGCCGCTTCTGTTCCGAAGCCGATTCACGCTCTTCACGCTCTGCCTTCAGCTCCAGGAAGCGGGTATAGTTGGCCTCATACCGGAATAAACGTCCATGATCCAGCTCCAGCATCACATTCGCTACACGATCCAGGAAATAACGATCATGCGTGATCATGAGCAGTGCACCGCGCCGTTTTTGCAAATACTGTTCCAGCCAAACTACAGAATCATTATCAATATGGTTGGTAGGCTCATCCAGAATGAGCAATTCACAGGGATGAATCAGCGCAGAGGCAAGCGCTACCCGTTTGCGTTGTCCACCGGACAATGTGCCCATCAGCGCATCGAATTGACGAATTCCCAGTTTGGACAGAATGCTCTTCGCTTCACTTTCCATCTGCCAGACCTGAAGCTGCTCCATCTGCTGGTTCAAGCGCAACAAACGTTCTTGCAGTGCCGAATCGGAAGGATTAAGCTCCAGCAGCTCCATCGTTTCCGTATACTCACGTACTGTTTTCATCTCCGGGCTGTCGCCCTCGAACACTTGTTGCAGTACCGTATTATCCGGGTTAAACTGAGGATTCTGTGCAAGGAACTGTATACGCACGTCATTCCCAATTGAGATCTGCCCCTCATCTGCCGGCTCCATGCCTGCAATGACACGCAAAAATGTAGACTTCCCGGTTCCATTGACACCAACGACACCAATCTTGTCCTGATCGCCCATGCCGAATGAGGCGTCTTTAAACAATATTTTCTCGCCATAACTTTTTGCAACTTGCTCTACCGTCATTATGTTCATTGCACGTTACCCACTTCTCTGTAGATTAAAATTCAATATCTAATAGCCATCCGTACACTCTCTTTATACTTGCAAAAAGGAACGACATCCGTCCAGAAACAGAGCTGCTGCAAAGGCAATTCGTTTGTTCAGATGTTCCTCGTTAAACTCCGGATTCAGCATGATGTCCATCTTTAGCCGGTCGAGAATCCCGATATAAGCTTCAGCGAGCAGCACAGGCTCAGGTACGCCAGCATTCTCTAATACCTCACGCACCATGCTCATATATTCATTCATAAATGCCTTCATGAATTTCATCAGGTCCGGATCATTATTGGGTGCCATAAAAAACAACTTGGTATGATTGCGGCGCTCATAATAATACGTAAGGTGAGTCTTGGCGATCGCACCAAGCTTATCCCCAGTACCCAGATGTGAGTTCAATGCATGATCAAGGCGACTGATAAAACCGTTGCAGTCCCGCTTGGATACGGCAATAAATAATTGTTCCTTGTTTTTGAAATATAAATAAATGGTGCCTTTCGCGATGCCTGCTTCGTCCGCAATATCAGACATTTTCGTCTCATAGAATCCTTTTGAACCGAAAATACCGTAAGCTGCATCCAAAATAGCCTCCGATTTGTCTCCCTGCACAGTGCTCAAATGCACTCCCTCCCTACAACGCCAAAATGATACCCAAACCGATCGCCAAACCTCCGCCGATCGCCGAGCTGAGCACGTTCACCAGATCATTACTCATCCAAGACCAGCCACGCGATCGAACCGTTTTGTGTCCACAATGTTCACTTACCTCGACTTCACGTCCGCACACGGTACAACGATACATATACTGAACCGTTGCGCCCAGATAGGAATCGGCAAAAGCTCCTGCCAATCCGCCTACAAGGCCGACACACGTCCAGCTGAGCAGACTCAAACCTCCGATCCCGGCAATCCAGGAAAAGAAGAACGCCCCTACGCCAATTAAAGCTCCGCCTATGGCAGCAGCCAATGTCCCAAGTAACGAAACACCTCCAGAGGTACCTGGAGTAAGCACCTTCCACGTCACGACAGAGCGTGGCGGCTTACGGCTGAGACTTCCCCACTCGGTTGCCCATGTATCTGAAGTAACGGTAGCCATGACACCAATAAAAGCATACATCCAGGCCGGGTGTGGAAGGATCCAGTTCCCCAGAACAAGAAACATGCCAATTCCACCGTTAGCCATGACTTGTCCCGCATCACGATTGCCTGTCTTGGCATACGATTTCTCAAGCTCCTGTTTGCGATCCTTGCGAAATTTGGAGAACAGCGTTGAGGTAATGAAAAACAACAGCAGTGTTCCAAACCAGAACAGGTTGCCCGCTCCGTAATATATCGTACCCATCATCACAGCCGCCAGGCAGCCGGACAGGGTTAGCGACTTCTTCGCGTAAGCAGCACCCGCCACAATAAAAGCGCATACCGCGCCAATAATCCAGTCCATAAGTTCTCCTGCATGTGGCAACATCTATGGCCCACATGACGTTTTATATTTTTGAAATTCAATTATACCACGGTTTGATCCCAATGCCGAAACTGCCTATGCCAGCATACAAAAAACCTGATTCGGCAACTTTGAAAGCTACCAAATCAGGTGTACTGATACTGCGATAAAACTGGTATATGTGATTCTACTTCCGTTTGACCAAGGGTTCAGATTACCTCACCTCAAGTTCCAGTTCAGACCCGCTTCGTCCTACCAATTACACCATAACGGTAGAGTACGCTGCGACCAAACCAATTGAACAACCGATCGGTGAGAAAGCCCATAAACCCCAGGGAAATCAGGCCGACAAAGATCCAATCCGTCCGAAAGAATAATCGGGAATTCCAGATTAGATAACCCACGCCTTCATTCGAAGCGATCATCTCTGCACCGATTATAGCCATATAGGAAGTTCCCATCGCCAGTCGCACTCCCGTGAAAATATACGGAGTGGTCGCCGGCACAACGACATGCAACAAAATCTGCCATTCGTTTGCTCCCATACTGCGGGCTGAACGGATCTTGTCTTCTTCAATGGAGAGTACACCTGTCAGCGTATTCAGCACAACGATGAAGAACGTTGCATACATGATGAGTGCAATCTTCGATTGCTCCCCAATGCCGAACCAAACCAGGAATAAGGTAATAAACGCGATCGGCGGGATAAAACGAATAAAATTAAGGAATGGTTCGGCAAACAGCCGAATCATATGAACCTTGCCGATGATAAGCCCTACCGGGATAGCTATCACGCTTCCAAGTACCCAACCCGCAAGCACACGTGTAAAACTAATTCCGATATACTGCATCAGTGTACCGTCTGCAATCAGTTCGCGAGCACCAAGAATCGTATCCCACGGACCGGGAATCACGTCTGGTCCATAGAGCATGGCACCAAGCTGCCAAATCAGAATAACTGTTACCCACAGTAGAGGGATAGACACCCACTTTTTCTCCAACCATCTCATTTTACTATCACCTCAATTATTCTTCAAAATGGCTTTGAATTCGGTCATGTAGGGTGTTGAACTCCGTTGAGGCCATGTTCCTCGGATAAGAAAGAGCGTTGTCGTAAATATCCGTTATCTTGGAAGAAGGACCGACTGACATGATTCCGATCCGCTGACCCAGCAAGAGTGCCTCCTGAATATCATGGGTGACAAAAATAACAGTTTTGTGGGTTTCCTGCCAAATATTCACCAGCTCTTTCTGCATCGTACGCCGAGTCATTGCATCCAACGCTCCAAAGGGTTCATCCATTAACAGGATGGCCGAATCGTTGGCTAGCACCCGGGCCAATTGCACCCGCTGCTTCATGCCACCTGACAGTTCCTTCGGAAATTTGGCTTCATGACTACCCAGTCCAACAAGCTCGATGTATCGGTCTGATATCGTGCGACGCTGAGACTTCGGCACCTTGGACATCCGAAGTCCAAACTCCACATTCTCCCTAACGGTAAGCCACGGGAAGAGAGAAGAATCAGCCTGCTGGAATACCATGGCCCGATCCTTGCCCGGCCTGTCGATCTCCTTATTATCCACCTTGAGCTGTCCGCCCGACTTGGAGATAAAGCCTGCAATCATATTTAGAAGCGTGGACTTGCCACAGCCGCTAGGACCGAGCAGAACAAAGAATTCTCCTCCCTTGATGACCAGATCGACATCCTTGATAATATAGTGTACATCCCCATGGGTGGGGGCATTGTATGTTTTCCGAAGCTGCTCGATACGAATCGTATGCTGATCTGCAGGTAAGGACATGAGAACACCTCCAATGCAATTTGCGAGTTATTTGCTATAAGTCACTTTATCTGGCAGTGCTTGCTTCAAGAGCTCCAGGTTCAGTTTGCTATCGAGATCAAAATCCTGTGCGATGATTCCGTTATCCACCATATATTGCTTCTGCCCTGCCAGACTGCCATAGGCAGCCTGTGTAAATCCAACTTCCCATGGATTAATCGGCAGATCCTTCAATGTAGCCTCCTTGGGTTGCTTGGTTTCCTTATACATCAGGTCCGCAACCTCTTCAGGATGTGCCTGAGCATACACGGAGGCTTCATTCAGCGCCGAGAGAAAACCACTCACCGTTTCAGGGTTCGTCTGGATGAACTCATTGCTTGCTACGAGCCCCATTCCAAGGCGTACAGGAGTTTGGGACATATCGGTGAGTTGATGTACCCCTTCAAGCGCATCAAATTTATCAGTCAAAGCGGAACCAATGACCCATGTGGCATCTAGATCGCCCTGCTTTAGTGCAATGTAGGATTCGTCAAATGCTCCCTGACCCACCTGGGTCACATCACTTAGTTCCAATCCCTGATCCTTCAAATATTCATCCCACAAATAAGGAATAAACGTACCACGGATAAAACTTACTTTTTTACCCTTCAGATCAGCCCCACTTTGAATATCGTTCTTGGCATACAGCTTCCACGCAGCTGCTGCTTCATTCGTAGCCTGACCTGCGGAAGCAACGACCGAATATTCCCCTTTCGCCAAAGCGTTTAATACAGGAAAGTCAGCTCCGTAGGCAATATCCACCTGCTTGATAAAAAGGGCATTTACACCTTCCGCCGGCGAACCAAACGTAATGCTTTCTGCATCAATGTCGCGGCTTGCAAAGAAACCTTTGGCGATGGCTACCCTGAACATTGGGTTAGTACTTGTATCTGCGATCCGAATTTTTACTTTTTTGGCCTCTATGCCGGGAGCGCCCTTGGCTTCGGTAAACGTTTCGTTTGCAGAACATCCCGATAATATCAATACTATGGATAAGAGCATTATTAAGGCACCCGTTAAGGTGGATGGTTTTTTCACAATATGCACCCCATTCGTTCTAATCATTGTTCGTCGCTCTTCGCCACCTTACTTGCCTTCATCTGACGTTGCCACGCAGGCTGCACCTTCAACAAACGGCAGTGTTATCTCAACACTTACAACGGATGCAGAACCTTTGGGCGCTGCTCCCGGCACTCTGTAGACGGAAACATCAATGGCTTCAATGGCAACCTCTTGGGGCTTCTCCAGCTGTGGTACCCAGTGATAAGGCACGCGATACGAACGATAGACCATATTAGTGTTCCGTCCATCCTTATAAGGGGAAACATATTCCCAAACCAGCTCATACTCGGATGTAACCTCGAACAGTCTGCCATTGGAGCCCTCGGTAATCAGGGTGTTGCCGTTAGGTAAACGCTGAGCGGAGCTAATATACGGGCTATAAAATTTATAGGAATCCGTCGGTACGGAAAATCCCGCTTCAGCCGATGTATATTGCCAAACGACCTCCAGGGTCACCGGATCGATCTCTAGCACCCGTGAATGATCGCGAACGGCATGTTTCAAGCCGTATGGAGAAGCTGGATTGGGTAGTCCATAACCGGCCCAGCCCCCATTGTCGAACACCAGCAGATTCCCCTCTCCAGGCAAACCTTTGGGAATGATATGTGCATGATGCTGTCCAATAATGGTGCCAATATGCTTTACTTCAGGCAACGAATACTCCGGTCCCAGTTTCCACACGATCTTTCCACTCTGTCTGTCGGTAATTGCGATAATATTTGCTTCTCTGGCATCCCAGATAATGTTATCGGGATGAAACCGCTCGTCTCCATTTTCATAGAAATGGTTTGGACCAACATAAGAAGCTGAATTAATATGTAGCCAATCGCCCACACCACCACCGAGATGTCCAAATGAGCGTGTGTTCGGGTCACGGAACAGAACATTACGGGCGGCCTCATCGAATCCCAACTCCTCAAAGTGCTCGTTTGGCAGCCATTCCCATAAAACATTTCCCTCCCAATCGACTTCTATAATCGCATCATCAAGCAAGGGCTTATCCGAAATGGATGGGTTATTCACATTTTTATGAGCAAGAATCAGTGTCTTCCCGCTCTGTGTCTTTGGTGCAAGCCCAGGGGCGTAATAGCCTACCGGATTGCCTTCGCGCTGGAAATCATGATGCTGACGAGCGTACCACAGCGGCTCATATCCCGGATCTTCGATGTGTTCGTAGCTGTTGTACTTCCACACAATATTGCCATCCCAATCCACCTGAACCAAATCGACGTTGTCCTGGATACCGAACTTCGGATCTCTTCGGCCCGTGCTGCCCAATACAAAGCCGCCAGGAAAGACCTTGGCCGGAAAGCCCAGCAGTCCTTTCCATAGGTGAACCTCTTTACCATTCATATCAATCAGCACAACACCTTCCTCGCCTGCCTGATAAACGGTAAAACCACCCCACGCCTTATCAGGGTTATATACAGTTGCCCCGGTTGGATATATTGTTGAATGTCCCATGTTGATCATCTCTCCCTTGGATTGTTTGTTTGCACTATCTGATCAAACGTTAATAACTGAGATAGTTGCTCTTCCCGGTATTCTCCCTTTGCTTCTGTTCAGGGTCACTTTCGGTGGACGGATCGTGTTCCTGCTTCCCGTTGTTCTCTGCCAATTCCAGCAACGTATCCGAGAACCCCTCCAGATTCGCTATCACCCGCTCATAAAATTGGCTTTGCTGCTCCAGTTCCTCCGTCGTAAAGCCCTCAAACAGAAGCGTGATACATCGGGCACCGATATTGCTGTTTCGAGCAAACATCTCCCGTCCACTGGCAGTAATGTCCAGCAAAACCGTCCGGCGGTCATCTTCCTTGCGCCTGCGGATTGTAAGCCCCTTTTTCTCTAACTTGTCTGTTAAAGCTGTGATGGCACCTGAAGTAAAGTCCAGTTGTTCAGCCAAATCCCCCAACCGCTGTTCCCCTTCACGAATGATTTTGTGCAGGATGAGCATGCCCGGTAAACTGACCCCCTCTACCGATATGCGATCTCGTTCTTTCACGAATCGTCTGACCATTTTACGAAACAACCAATCTGTCTTTTCCAACGCGTCCCAGTCCCTATTGCTCATTTCATCCTCCCTGTCTAACTGAAACGGCAGCAAATATGAAAAAAGGCTCCCGTGGACAATTCCATAGTGGAGTAGTCCCGGGAGCCTTTGGTGATCCAATCAGCTCGTTTCAATTCAATTTATTTCACTGTTCATTTAATGAGTGTTAAAATAATTGAGTTCATCATATAACCGACTAACCCAACCTGTCAAGTGTGAATTTAAAATGTTTTTCACCGTTCGTTATCCCTCATATTTAGATTACTTATCCGGTTTTAAGTTTCACTTCAGCTTTCCCGGTTACACTATCTTCAGAACGTTACATCAAGACCAGTTGCGATTTAACTCGTACTTAACCATTGAAATGAGGATGACACACATGAACATGAAGCGCGTAATAATTGTAGGAACAATGGTTGTCACCATGTCCTTCGCCGGAACAGCTTGGGGCAGATCAGCTATATCCCCTATCCCCTTGGCTAAATGGTCCATCGTTAACATAGATACCAAAGACGAGAGCGGAGATGAGTTGCTGAGTGCTCTGAATCAACAGTCAGAAGACGATTTGGTGCAGGATCTGTATGCGGGTAAATCGCTGAGAATGATTGCGGACGAAAATCATGGTGACTTCAACGAGGTTGTCGCATTGCAAATAAGGCAGCTTAAGGAGCAATTAGATCAACGACTCGCAAGTGGGAGTATTAGTCAGGAGCAACACGCAGTACAAAGCAGTGAACTGGAAGAATTGGTTACAGAGAGTGCTAACACTGCCTACAACTTGACATAAATGAAAGGTTTTACCTCTGATATGGCAGAGAATAAGGCATGCCAAAAAGGAGCGTCGAGACGCCCCTCACCTATTTCATATATACTCTAAGTAGGCAGGTTCTATGATGTATGATGCTTACTGAACTGCTGCTGCAATCGTGCATTTGCCCAAGGATTCGCCGTCCCAGGCCAGTTCAAGCACATCCCCTGCTACCGTTGGTCCAACCCCTTCTGGTGTGCCTGTGAAGATGACATCTCCAGGCCCCAGGCCGTAATGATGGCCTACATAATCTACAATGTCCTGAAGGCTGAAGATCATGTTACGAATATTGCCCCGTTGGACTTCGGCACCGTTCTTGGTGAGTGTAAAGTCTTTTTCAAGAAGAGCCTGAGCACCAGGAAATGTCTGGAATGCAGTAATCGGAGCGGAGTTTTTGAACCCTTTGGCTGCTGTCCACGGATGCCCTTTTTTCTTGATGACCGTCTGTACGTCACGTAACGTAAAATCAATGCCAAATGCATACGCGTCAACCAATTCATCCACAGTCATACCCGGCTCATAGCCCCGGCCAATTTGAACGACAAGCTCAGCCTCATAATGTACTTCGCCCTTTGTAGCAGGCAATTGAAGCGTATCGCCATTCAAGGGCACGACCGCATGGGAAGGCTTCATAAAGATCATCGGTTCATCCGGAACCGCGTTGCCCAATTCTTCTGCATGAAGTTTATAATTTCGTCCTACACAATATACATTGCGAATGTTTGTCAGCATCGGTTTACGACCACCTTTATCGGATTCATTAGCGTAGTTGGAGCATATTCATTTTTTTATTATATAAGTACATATCATATTTTTGCTATTCAAAAAATTGGAGTTTATGGCCTGAAAAATCGGCTGCTCGTTTCCTGAAAAGCCTGTTCCCATACATCAGGCCGGTTCGTACATAACATCAACTCCGGGTCAATCGCCGCGAGCCGCTTCATGATGGTTTTGTCATCCACGGTCCAGGCCATCACCTGAATACCTTCATTACGCATTTCCCGCATCAGCGATTTGTCCACATTCGTGTATCCGATCGAAAGAAAACTGCAATTCATCTGTCGCAGAACTGCTGCCAGATCACCTGGGCGTGCATCAATAATCAATCCCGTTTTGAACTCCGGGGCCAGTTTCTTAACTTCAACCAGAGCCGTAGGTTCAAACGAAGTGATCACCACGTCATGCTGCATATGTCTTTTCCTTACCTCATGAATAACCGCTGCCGGCAGACCAGGGTACATGTTTCCTTGCGTTTTCAGTTCGATATTCAAGCGAACTTTGCCACAGCAACGATCCAGCACTTCAATAAGAGCGGGAACGCGCTCCCCTTTATAGGCTTTTCCTTTCCATGATCCCGCATCCAGCTGCTGTAAATCTGACCAATCCGTCTCTCGAACGAGTCCTTTACCGTTGGTTGTCCGATTCAACGTAAAGTCATGAATAACCACCGGAACACCATCACGCGACAACTGTACATCCAGCTCCATCCACTGAACTTCAGGTTGTTCCATGGCAAGCAGAAATGCAGCCATCGTATTTTCTGGTGCAATGGACGAAAATCCACGGTGCGCTACACAAAGGTTGTTCATTCCATCCCCTCCTAAATAAAATGCATCTTAACTTGGCGACGCAACTCCATTCGCATCAAAACGAATACCTGGTGAAAGCTGCGTCATCTGCTCCAGCAGCAGTTTATTAGCTTCGTCCAGCATCGGAATCGCCTGACCCAGCGCAGCCTCATAAGGAATAACCTTCATACTGCATTTGGCATCCTTACTACAGTTCGCCTGAAAAATCGCTGTTTTCCACGTTTCCTCTGTCGTTGATTTCGAGAAAATAAAGTTGCCTGTACTATATGCGATCCACTTGCCTTTGTAGTACTCCACCCCTTGCAAGACATGGGGATGACCGCCTATGACCAGATCGGCTCCGGCATCTACAAATTCATGTGCCAGTCGAGTCTGATCATTATTCGGTGTGCTGACCCGTTCCTCTCCCCAATGTGCAACAACAATGACCAGATCAGCCTTTTGACGGGCTTCCTGAATCGCCTTGACTGCACCTGTAGAATCGTAGGTTTCGGCAACACCTGCTCGATTACCTTCCGCTTTCCAACTGGGTTTCGGTACTACCCGGCTAAAGCCCAGAAATGCAATTTTCATGCCCTTGCGTTCCAGATAAGCTGGTGTATAAGCTTCATCCTGGTTCATTCCCGCACCAGTATGTGCAATACCATATTCCTTCAGGTACGCCAGTGTATCGACCAGACCCTCAACGCCCTGATCAAGGATGTGATTGTTGGCCAGATTCACCGCATCAAAACCTGCTGAAGCCATCGCTGCGAGCGCTTTTGGCGAAGATTTGTATACATAGGTTTTATCCAATGCATCAGTCCCACCAAGAGTTACAGGCGTTTCAAGGTTGCCGATCGTGAGATCATCGTTCTTGAACAGGTTTCCAAGCTTCGAGAAGGGATAATCATACCCGTTCTTATCCAACAATTCAGCAACTTTGCCCGAGAACTGGATGTCCCCAACAAAGTTAATAGTTACATCCTTCGCCGAATTAGATGGCTGTGTCGCCCCAGCTTCGCTCCCCTTTAAGCCGGAAGAAGCAGAATTATCGGTCGGTGTTTTCGTTGCTGTATCTGTTTTCCCATTTGTCTCGGAGCTTGCAGCATCCGTTTTTTTCTCACCCGACTTATCGTCGGAATTTTCAGTTACCTTTTCATCAGAACCATCCGATCCTTCATCCGAAGTATTACTTGCCTCCGAATCCGTATCAGGTGAACTTACCTGGTTACCACCCTTGGACCCCTCTTCATGCACAGGTTCCTGATTCACAATCGTTTCTTTCACTTCCGGGTCCGCCTGCTGTTCCTTCATACCTACTGCGTAATAGAGGCAGACGAGTCCAATCGCCACGATCAATACCAGATTAATGATCCAGACCAACCGTTTGCGAGCACGTTTTACTTTTTTCTTCTGTACACTTCGTTTTGATCTTGGGGGATACATAGGCAACTCCTCTTCTTCTTCACAGCAATCCTTATCATATTATATCAGGCATATTCTGGATTTCCATAATTCCTTGGAACTGTAAACATTGAAAGAGTTCACTTATCTTTACTTTTCACTTTATAGCGTAAAAAAGGCCGTCTCCCCTGTAGAATAACTCTACGTTCGAGACAGCCATGTACGTTAATTATTTTGCAGCAATTAATTGCGTAGCTTGAACGGACATTTCTTTTGCCTGTCTAATGCAGTCAGGCAATCCTACCCCTTCATAACCTGCACCCGCAATGTATACCCCCGGCAATTTGCTGCCGAGTTCCTCCCGAAGTGCTGCAATCTGCTCTAGATGACCTACCGGATACTGTGGCATGGATTTGCGAAGCCGAGTAATTTCCGAGAAGATCGGAACGGCCTCTACGCCCATTGTTTCACGCAAGTCCTTGAGTACCAGATCCGTCAATGCATCATCCGGGAGTTCCACATTCTGTTCGTCTCCAGAACGACCAACATAGCAGCGAAGCAGTACTTTGTCATCCGGGCTGGTGTGCAGCCACTTGGTTGATGTCCAAGTACATGCTGTAATATTACGGCCTTCCTTACGCGGAACGAGGAAACCAGACCCATCAAATACATGTTCGATATCCTTTTTCTCAAAAGCTAGCACCACATTCGCTACCGATACGTAGTTAATCGCATCCAGAGCCGTTGTATCCACGTGGGGCTGTAGCAGTTCGGATGCAACATACGTAGGTACGGTAATGACTACATCATCTGCTTCAAGGTGCTCGCCGTTATCCAGTTGAATGCTATATCTGGCCGCTTCTCCAGTCTGAACATCCAAGGATTGCACCGAAGTGTTCAGACGTTGATCCACGTCCTGCAATTCATGTACAAGCGCGTGAACAAAGCTCTGCAAGCCCTGACGGAAGTTCAGAAAAGCACTTCTTTTCGTTCCCGTATGAGTCTCTGCCGGTTTGCGGCCAGTCATCATCCCCCGGATCAAACTACCGTAATCCCGCTCCACTTCTCCGAATTGCGGGAACGTTGCCTGAAGACTCAATCGTCGCATATCACCTGCATAGATACCCGCAAGCAACGGCTCAGTGAGGTTTTCCAGCACTTCCGCTCCAAGGCGGCGCTCAATCATATAGCCGAGCGATTCATCCTCCGTTGTGCGACGGGGAGGGATGACAAAATCCATTAATGCCCGCAGCTTGCCTGCCGGAGATACAAGACCGCTTCTCAGAAACGGTCTCAACTCCGTCGGAATACCTAGAACGAGTCCTGCCGGCATGGGATGTAACTTGCCACGCTGCATGATGTACGTTTTTTTGGATTCCGGGTTTTGACTGACCAGTTCATGATCGATTTCCAGCTCTTTAGCCAAGTCAATCATCGCCGTTTTGCGGGCAAGGAAAGAATCTGGCCCCTTCTCGATAACAAATCCATCCCGGTGTAGCGTCTCAATCATGCCACCCATGGAAGAACTCTTCTCAACCAGGGTAATTACAGGTTCGATCCCGGCTTCCCGGTAATGCTTCCGGATATAAAATGCCGCGCTTAGGCCGGTCAGACCTCCGCCGACAACAACAACACGACGTTTATGGTCTTCCATTAAACATCCGTTCCTTGCTGCCATTGGCTAATAATGACGTCACTTAACGTTTCCATGTAAAGCGGGTCGCTATTGAGAGAATCGATACGCATGAGGCGCATGTCGATCTCTTTGGCAATCGCTTTGGCCTCAATATCAAGATCATAGAGCACTTCCAGATGATCCGATACGAATCCAATCGGTGCTACAAGTACATCTTCTACCTGTTCACGAGCAAGCTCCTGAAGCGTGTCCAGAATATCAGGGCCCAGCCATGGCTCCGCCGTCCGTCCCGCACTTTGCCACGTAAACTGCCAGTTGGTAATTCCTAAACGGGAAGCAATAACTTCCGAAGTCTCCAGCAGTTGCTGCGGATATGGATCACCGATATCCACAATTCGTGCAGGCAGACTGTGTGCACTGAACAGCACGCGTACATCTCCGCGTTTGGCTCCCGCTTCCTCGAAAGCATCCAATTTGGCACTAACACGTGTGGAGAGAGCCTGGATCAATTTCGGATGCAGGTGGTAACTCTCAATAAAGGACATCTGGATACCCAATTCTTCTGCTTTCTCACGAGCACGCTTGATGTAGCTCCCTACACTCATCGTGGAGAAATGTGGTGCCAGTACGATACCTATTGCGGTCTGAATTCCATCCTTCGCCATCTGTTCCACGCCATCCTCAATGAACGGATACGCATGCTTCAGCCCTTGATAACAACGGAATTCAACCTCATTGGAACGCTCGTCCTTGTTTAACGTCTCCTGGAGGGCCTTAACCTGATTATCCGTGTTTTCTCGAAGAGGGAATACGCCCCCAACAATTGCTTCATAACGGTCGGTCAGTTCCTTCAGTTGTTCCGGTTCAGGCGGACGTCCTCTCCGGATATGTGTGTAATACGCTTCAATACTTTCCATATTCTCAGGTGTGCCATACGACATCACCAGTACACCTACCGTATTAGTCATTTGTAACCGTCACCCCAGTCTTCAATGCTTCAGCAGAATATTCATGAATATACGCAGTGAGTTCTCTTAATTTTTCCAAAGATGCTTCAGGAAATAGTCCATGCCCTAGATTGAAAATATACCCTGGCTCCTTGATACCTTCGTCAATAATCAATTTGGCATGCTGCTTGATCAGATCCATCGGTGCAGTCAGCACATAAGGGTCCAAGTTACCTTGCACAGCAAATTTTCCGCCCAGTCGTTTACGTCCCTCGGAGATCGATACTCTCCAATCCAGCCCAATCACATCGGCTTGCAGATCATGCAGGGTTGGCAGCAATTCACCAGAAGCCACACCCGGGAAATAAATTTTCGGTACATTCAAATCCGATAATTCGGTAAAGATACGAGTAATCGTCGGCAACACATACGTTCTAAAATCGTTTGGCGAAAGCGCGCCTACCCAGCTGTCGAACAGTTGGAATGCCTTGCCGCCATTCGCAATGTGTGCACGGACATATGTAATCACCATATCGCCCAGTTTTTGCATTAATTTATGCCATACTTCCGGTTCACTGTACATCATCGTTTTGGTCCGTATGTACCCTTTGGAAGGACGGCCTTCAATCAAATAGCTGGCGATGGTAAAAGGTGCACCGGCAAACGTAATCAGGGGTACATCCAGTTCCTTGTCCAGAATTCGAATCGTCTCAAGTATATGAGACAGGTCTCCTTCAACATCAATGGGACGCAAACGATCCACATCTGCCGCCGTGCGGATTGGATTGTCTATAACAGGTCCAATATTTTTAACAATATCAAAATCTATACCGAGGGAAGCAACCGGATTCATAATATCGGAATACAAAATAGCCGCATCCACACCGAGTTTACGTACCGGCATGAGTGTAACTTCAGCTGCTAGCTCAGGTTGACGGCAAATTTCGAGCAAAGAATACTTTTCCTTAATCTTGCGATATTCGGGATCATAACGCCCAGCCTGACGCATGTACCACACGGGAACACGGTCCACCTGCTGTTTGAAGCTGGCCTGAATCAGACGATCATTATAGCTCATGTAAGAAGCCTCCAATAGTTTTTGGACTCATAAATAACATTATGCCCTTTTTAAAGAGCGGTAACAACCACGTGTCGATCTGTTCCAATGACAATACTATGACATTCCTTACATCCCCTCCTCCATATGCAAATTATGTTATAATGAAAGAATCGTGTTTTTTTGAAACGTTGCAGAAACGATCGGAAAGGATGTGAAAGCACTTTGAAAACGTGGAAAGTAAACCTCATTGTGCTTTGGTTCGGACAATTTCTGGTCAATTCGGGCATGACCATGATTACCCCTTTTTTGTCCCTTTATCTTGCCAGGGACCTTGGGGTTGTTGGTGAACATGAAATTGGCATCTGGGCCGGGTTTATATTTGCTGCCAATTTCCTCACCTCATTTTTGTTCCAACCGCTGTGGGGCAAGCTGTCCGACAAATACGGCCGAAAAATCATGTTGCTGCGTTCCGGATTCGGGATGGCGATTGTTATTGCTCTGATGGGTTTTGCACAGAACCCTTGGCAGCTACTCTTATTACGTCTGTTGAATGGTACGATCTCCGGTTTCAACCCCGCAGCCGTCGCGCTGATCTCGGGTACAACGCCGAAGGATCGCATGGGTTTTGCCATGGGCATCAGCCAGTCCGGTCAAGTGGCCGGTACAATTTTGGGTCCGCTGATCGGCGGTTTGCTTGCTGATGCAGTGGGCTTCCGCCCTATCTTCTACATTACAGGTGGACTGATCTTCGCGGCTTCGATGCTCGCCATGTTCCTGGTTAGAGAGAAGTTTGACCGCAAGGAAGCGGCCAAACTGCCAGAACAATCCGTATTGTCCGGTCTGAAAGAACTCAACAAGTCACCCCAGTTACCTGCATTATTCGCTGTAACGTTCCTGTTGCAATTTGCCATGATCAGCCCGATGTCACTCTTGCCGCTGTATGTACAGAAATTACATGCTTCGGATGTCAATGTGGCTTTCTGGGCAGGGCTTGTCGGTGCAGTAACGGGACTATCCAACATGGCCATGTCCCCGATTCTCGGGAAGCTCAGTGATAGGATAGGTTCACACAAGGTACTTACATTTTCTCTTATAGGAACCGGGCTCATGCTTATACCCCAAGCTTTCGTGCAGACGGTATGGCAGCTCATCATTGTCCGGTTCATGATGGGCGTGTTCATGGGCGGCCTGCTTCCAAGTGTCAACGCGCTCATTCGCTCCTATACGCCAGATAGCATGATTAGCCGGGCGTTCAGCTTTAATACGAGCACACTCGCGCTGGGTAACATGCTCGGAGCCGTAATCGGCGGCTTTATGGCCGGGTTTATCGGCATAGAAGGCCTGTTCATCGTCTCCGGTGGGCTGCTGTTGCTCAATATGGTGTGGGTAAGATTCAAATTGTACAAGAAACCCCCTTTGATCAGGGAATCCTGATACTTTAGTCCAAATTTTATTTGTTCTTATGAAAAAAGCCGCTTTCAGCGCCCATTAGGCGTGAAAGCGGCTTTTGGCATTCATTTGTTCAAACCTCAACATGGATTCATTGTGTCAGATGGCTTGCGAATTGAATCGGGTATTCCTTCACACCAAATACAAACGCACTTTGAATCGGTTGCAAAACGGTTTCCGGCGCAAGCTGAATGTCATCCATTTGCCGAAGCATCGTCTGAAGTACAACCCTTGCTTCAAGCCGTGCAAGCGGCGCACCAAGACAAAAGTGAATACCAAATCCAAAACCCATATGTCTGTTCGGCTTGCGGTCGGGCACAAACTCTTCTGCCTGTTCAAATTTACCACCGTCCCGGTTTGCCGATCCTACCCAGGAAATCACCTGTTCCCCCGTCTGAATCGTTTGCCCGTTCAATTCTACGGTTTCTTTGGCAATACGCCCAATAGCCACAATCGGCGGATAATAACGCAACGTTTCCTCTACCGCATTGGGGATAAGTTCAGGATTTTCTCGCAGCTGCTGCTGAAGCTCAGGTCGTTCTGACAGAATACGAACGGCATTGGTAATCAGATTGGTCGTGGTTTCATTACCGGCAGCAAGTAACAAGATGCAAAATCCGACCACTTCCTCTGCCGTTAGCTTCTCCCCTTCAATCTCCGCAGCAAGCAACAAAGAGATCAGATCATCCTTCGGCCGTTGACGTCTTTCTTCCATAATGGCCGTGAAGTAGCTCGCTAGCTCCTGCTGGTTCCTTTTCTTTTCTTCCATTAATTCCTGGAAAGCATCATCACTGTCATCACGCGCACCCTTCACGAGTGCATCAGACCAGTCTTTAAACTTCTGGCGATCTGCGGCAGGAACTCCAATCAATTCGGCGATCACAATAACCGGAAGTGGAGTGGCAAGATCATCGATAAGACGCATACGACCTTCTGAAAAATGCGGAGTCAATAATTCATCAGCGATTTCCTGAATACGCGGAGCTAACGCTTCGATCGCCCTAGGTGTGAACGCCTGATTAACCAGATCCCGCAGTTGCTTGTGCTTTGGCGGATCGGTAGTGAGCATGCTGGCGTTTGCGCGATCACGTTCGGAAGAGAACAGTTTGGGGTTTTTCAACACATATTGCACATCTTCATAACGGAAAACATCCCAGCATTCTCGATGGTTGTCATAGCGGACTGGAGTGTTGTCACGAAGTTCAGCGTACACCTGGAAGGGAGATAATTGTTGTTCGACCGCTCCCAGTTCCCGGATCGGAATGTAATTGGCATACTTTCTCGGTGCTCGGTTCATCGTTTCTCCTCCAATCATTAGTATATATACATATTTACATATTGAAATCACCATATATTATAGACTCAACGTTATGCGTATACAAATATTTGGCAATAATTGAGCCTCTTTTCCTAGAACGTATTACAAAAATCGTCAAGACTTGCTAACTTACACCCCCGATATTCGTTTTGTATAAGATCACTTCTGCTATGGACGTTCCTGCAACACTCCCCCAAAATCTTTCTATACCCTATCAGGACAAAAGACTTATATGTTATAAAATATGACTTCAAAATCCATTTTATATTTTTATATATTACAGACTCTCTTTTTCATCTCTTTATATTTGTCCATAAAACCTCATAAACACAAAATATACTCTATATATCTATCAATGTAACCGATTACTCTATCTATACCTACGATTGTCATATTATTTAACATGAAATACAATAAATTTGAATTCATATACATACCATCCTCAACAAACATCACACGAAACTAACCTGAAGGAGAGTGCTATTCATGAAAAACACTTCAAATCTTCGTCCTTGGGCTGTGTGGAGCACAGCTGCTTTGACGGCTCTAACCATCTCCCTGTCCCCAATCGGAACCTACGCGGCTCAGGCGGCTACGGTAGAAGTGAGCGGTACAACCAGTGCAGTTCAGACCGCATCATCCACTCCGGCTCGCAACACATCCATCCCTGCCTTATCGGATTTGTTCAAACAATCCGCTCTGCCTAATGTTCTGGTCATTGGAACGGGTGGTACGATTGCAGGTCAATCCGAGGATGCGACCAGCTTCCAGAACTACAAGGCGGGTACACTCCCAATTGGAGAAATGGTCGACGCTCTACCGGACAAACAGAAGATTGCAGATGTTAGCACACTCCAATTCGGAAATTCAGGTTCAGGCTCCTATACCATGGCTGATCTCTATGACTTGTCCCAGACGGTAGACAAGGCTCTGGCTCAGTATGACAGCGTTGTGGTTACCACCGGTACAGATACCATGGAGGAAATCGCCTACTTCCTTGACATGACAGTACAAAGTGATAAACCCGTAGTCATTACAGGGTCCATGCGCCCTTGGACCGTTATCGGCTCGGATGCACAAGCCAATCTGTACAACGCCATCAAGCTCGCAGGCAGCGGGCGCACCACTTCATTTGGGACCGTGCTGATGTTGAACGATACCATTCAACTGGCACGCGGCGTGACCAAAACGAATGATTATCGAACAGACACGTTCGAAACCCCGATGCTTGGTGCAGTAGGTTATATTGATGAAGAAAACATTCGAATTTACCGCGCCCCTGCGCGTGCCTTGAAGCCTGAAGGTACATTGAAACCGGCCTTTGACCTGAGCAAAATCACGAAGGCAGATCTCGCCAAGGTGGAAATTGCGATTTCCTATCAGGAAGCTGGCGGCGAAGCCATTGAAGGATTTGTGAAGGGAGGCGCCACGGGAATCGTAACGTCCGGTACCGGAGCAGGTGGTATCTCCAGAGCGATGGGACAAGCACGTACCAAAGCGGTGGAGGATGGCGTAATCTTCGTAACGACCACTCGGACAGGTTCAGGCAGTGTATATGGCGGAGGCAAAGGCGTTATTGCCGGTGACAACCTCAGTCCTCAGCAAGCACGCATTTTATTGATGCTCGGGCTTTCCTTCAGCGATGATTTTGATACGATCAAAAAATGGTTTGAAACATACGGAACGCCAGAAGTATAAGAAGGTCTCATCCTTATATATTCCGAAAAAAACAAGAGACGACACGTTCCCTGTTATTCAGGGGGTGATCGTCTCTTGTTTTTTCAACCCGTAATGATGCAATATGCCGACCTTCCATTCAACGAAAAGCCATCGGTAGCTTTCTTACTTCACCCAGGCCAGAGCCAGACCATCATAATCCGGCAGCATCGTCGTTACGAGGCGCGGATCACTCGCCATCTGTTCATTGAAACGGCGAACGGCAAGCACAGCCGGGCCCTGCTTGTCTGGATTTAACGTACGGCCGCGCAGGAAACAGTTATCTCCCACAATGACCGCCCCGGGCCGCGCCAGTTTAATGGCGTAATCGAGATAAACGGGATAATTCTCCTTGTCCGCATCGATGAAGAAGAAATCGAAGGTGCGTCCTTCCTGCGCCAATTGCTCCAGACTGTCGGCTGCGGGGCCAATTCGATATTCAACTTTATCCCCAAAGCCACCTTCCTCCAGATGGCCATGAGCCATCGCTGCATATTCCTCTTTCAGTTCCAGCGAAGTCAGGGTCCCCCCGTCACTTAAACCGCGAGCAAGGCAGATGCCACTGTATCCGCCCAGCACGCCGATCTCGAGTACAGCTTCCGCTTTCGATGTCTTCGCGAGAAAAGTGAGCAAACGGCCATAAGCCGCAGCAACCGAAACTTCCGGCATGCCATTCGATCGGATGGCTTCTTTTACCTTTAACAAGAGATCATCCTCTTGAAATAATTGATTTACATATTCGTCAGGGGTCAGATTCACCGCTAAAATCCTCCTTGGACACTTGGACTGCTTTCCATATGGATGCCAATGTTCTATAATAAATGTTTGTTGTCAAACACAGGCGGTCAGCATGTAGTTCACCACTAGGATGAATGCATTAGCTTACCGCATTTCTCATTGTAAGTTTTTTCACGGAAAGCGGCAAGGCCGCACCGTCACTATACAGCTGAGAGAAGGATATTCCTTCTCCAGCTTGAAATGGAGTTGAAATGAATCACATGGCTCAATTGCAATTGATTGCGACCTCGGCGATGGGACTCGAGGCTGTTGTCGCCCGGGAACTGAAACAACTGGGGTATGAGGATGTTACGATCGACAATGGCCGGGTTTTCTTCACTGGAGATTATATTGATATTTGCCGGTGTAATCTGTGGCTGAGAAGTTCGGACCGCGTATTGGTCAAAATGGGTGAATTCCCGGCGACAACTTTCGATGAATTATTTGAAGGTACCAAAGCATTACCTTGGGAGGAATGGATTCCAGCCGATGGCGAATTCCCGGTTGAAGGTCGCTCCCACAAATCCCAGCTAAGCAGCGTGCCTGCATCACAGGGAATCGTGAAAAAAGCGATCGTCGAGAAACTGAAGCTGACTTATGACACGGAGTGGTTCCCAGAGGATGGGTCTCGTTATGTGATTGAGGTCATTCTGCTGAACGATCGCGCCCTGCTTACTTTAGATACGACGGGACCAGGTCTGCATAAACGGGGTTATCGTAAACTCGTAACCGAAGCACCACTCAAAGAAACGCTTGCTGCGGCACTTATTCAGCTCAGCCGCTGGAATGTATCCCGTCCATTCTATGATCCATGTTGCGGTTCAGGCACAATGCTGATTGAAGCCGCCATGATCGGCTGGAACATTGCACCAGGACTTCGTCGAACCTTCAACTCCGAGAACTGGGCTGTCATTCCTGAAGAATTGTGGGAACAGGCGCGCGAAGAAGCATTTGACGCGGTTCGCGACGATATTCCATTGCAAATTTCGGGCAGCGACATCGATCCGGAAGCCATTGAAGTTGCACAGGCAGCAATCAAGAGTGCCGGCTTCGCCAAAGATATTGAAGTCAGCGTCCTGCCCGCTCATCGTGCCAGACCACAGGGCGAATATGGTGTCATTATTACCAACCCTCCATATGGTGAACGTTTGAGTGAAGAGAAAGAAGTGCAGAAGCTGCTGCGTTCTTTAGGGCGCAGTTACCTCGATTTGCCGACATGGTCCTTTTTTGCCATCACGTCGACCAAATCTTTCGAGGAAGACTTTGGCCACAAGGCAGACAAACGCCGTAAGTTGTTCAATGGACGTATTGAAACCCAATATTATCAGTATTTGGGCCCACTGCCTCCACGGAATAAAACACCACAACAATAACAACATTGGAATGATCAAGCGCTCCTGCCTTCCACGGCGTGGGCGCTTTTTTTGTATGTATTCTGGTAGAAGTAGGGTTGATCTTGGCGACATTGCTTCCGCATGAAGTTTTTCTCCCTTGGGCATAGTTGAAAAGCCATGACACCACGCTATAATGGATGGAGCCCTATTTTACATTCCGTTAACAAAACCATTCATCAGGGGGGAGACATATATATGTTTGTCACTAAGCCAACACGCAGCCTTACGCCGCGCGGGCTTCTGAATCATCCAATTACGTTATATCTTATTTTTCTTGTACTCATGTTACTCAAATTAATATGGCTTCACCACAATCTGCACGCCTACAACATCACAATGGGGCTTCTGGACAAAGTGATTGCCATCGGTTCGGTACTGCTTCTGTCCTTCTGGACCTGGTGGCTGCCTCGACGAGGCATGATCATATCGCTCGTTATGCTCAATCTGCTGCTTACTGCACTGATCTATGCCGATATGGTTTATTATCGCTACTTTCAGGATTTTCTGACGATTCCTGTATTGATGCAAGCCAGACAGGTTGATGCTTTGGGTGACAGTATCGCTACGCTCATCTATGCCAGTGATCTGTGGTTCTTTGTCGATTGGCTAGTGATCATCCCATATGCAGCGATCCTGCTGTTCAGTAAACGTTACCGTCGTGGTGGACGTTCCAGCGCATATTCGAACGGGTTGAACTCTTACACTTTAACCCCCGGCAAATCAAGCATGCGTCGTCGACTCATTGCAGGCAGCATTGCTCTTGTATTGGGTTTTGGGCTCGCGGTAGGTCCGATTTATTTTTATAGTAAAACCTGGGCAAAAGGCTTGTTCGATAACAACTGGTGGAACGTGTCCATGTATAATGTTACCGGACTTCTTGCTTTTCACGGCTATGATCTGTACAACTATGCCAAAGACCATCTGGGCTTTGGACCGGAAGTCGACCCTGTCGATCTGGAACAGGCGGAAGCTTATTTTGCGAACAGACAACAGGCGGAACCACTGAAGGATGCGATGTTTGGCAAGTACAAAGATAGCAATGTCATCATTGTCCAAGGTGAAGCCTTCATGAATTTCATGATCGGCCAGAGCATTGGCGGTCAGGAAATTACGCCCCATTTTAACGAGCTGATGAAGGAAAGCCAATACTACAGTCACTTTTATCATCAGACAGGTCAGGGGCGAACATCGGATGCTGACTTTGGGGCCAATATTTCATTGCATCCACTGTCGGTTGGATCAGCATTTGTCCGTTACGCAGACCACAGTTACGATTCCCTGCCTTCTATCTTGAAGGATCATGGTTACAGTACCAATGTATTTCATGCCTATGAGAGCGGATTTTGGAATCGCTATACGATGTATCAGAATATGAAGTATGACAAATTTTACAGTAAAAATGATTTTGAACAGGATGACCCGCTTGGCTGGTCCTTGTCGGATGAGTCCTTTTTCCGCCAATCGGTTGAGAAAATGAGCAGCGAGGTTACTGAGCCGTTCTATTCATTCCTGATTACACTTAGCAGTCATCATCCATACGCATTACCCCAAGACAAACAACAGCTGGATGTTGGGGAATTCAAAGGTACGATGTTTGGAGACTATCTGCAATCCGTTCATTACGTGGATTCTGCGCTCGGCAGCATGGTTGAAGACCTGAAAAATCGGGGATTGTGGGACAAAACGATCTTCATGTTCTATGGAGATCACGATAATTCCATCAAGGAGCAGCAACAATACGAGAAATTTCTCGGACGTTCGCTGAACGATCTGGATATGGAGCAAATTATGAACGAAGTGCCTTTGCTGGTGCATCTTCCCGACGGAGCAGAAGCCGGAACGATTGACGAGCCTGCCGGACAACTGGATGTTACACCTTCCGTACTGCATCTGCTGGGTATTTCAGATCAACTCTATTACCATATGGGCAACGATGTGTACGACGGTTCCTCCCGCATGGTGGTATTGCGCAGTGGTGCATTCACTGATGGCTCCTTTTTCTATATCCCTTCGGATGATTACTTGTATGACAGCGGCTCCTGTTACGATCTGTCTACCGGCGCCAAAACGGATATTAATGCTTGCCGATCTGGTCACGATGAAGCGACAAAGCGACTGCATGTGTCAGATACGGTCAATACGTTTGACCTGATCTCGCGTTTTCGCGAGGAGCAAACGTCTGAATCCCCATCCTAACAGATATGGAACGGTACGCTGACGGAACTGTATAATTCATTTTTCAAAGTTAACCCGACACTACAATGAAATGGAGCTAGTGCAATACCATGACGTCACATCAAGATCAATTCAATATCGAACAAAAACTGTTCCAAGAAGCTGCTAACTTTGTCAAACATCGCTACCCTCAAGGCTGGGGCGGCGCGGCTGCTGTATATACCGAAACGGGTTCGCTCTTAATCAGCGTAGCTCCAGAGGTGATTAATGACGCCACGCATCTGTGTATGGAAACAGGCGCCTATCTGGAAGCCCACAAATTAAACGAACGGGTCACCCACTCGATCTGTGTGGCACGCGATGATGAGCACTCTGAATTTAAGGTTCTCACCCCCTGCGGTGTGTGTCAGGAACGATTGTTTTTTTGGGGAGAAGACGTGAAGGCTGCCGTGTACGATCCAGATGGAGCATTAATTTTCAAGAGACTAGACGAAATTCAGCCTTACCATTGGACCAAGGCATACCGGGATAAGTAAGAAGTTAAACTATAAGTGTTGAGGCTGCAATCCATTGCATGCTTCAGCACTTGTTTTTTTTGAAGCCTGGAAATAACCACAACCTTGCGAATGATGGAAAGTCGCTATATAATTGTAACTGTATTGGTTTCATTTATAAATGATGGAGGTTTTATTGAATGAATATTGAAATATGGTCCGACTTTATGTGTCCTTTCTGTTATATTGGCAAACGTCGTCTGGAGAATGTACTGGCACAATTCCCACACCGCGATGAAGTAAAATTGCAGTTCAAAAGTTTTGAACTCGATCCAAATGCTGAATTGAACAGTGGCAAAACCAATGCAGAATATCTGGCCGCCAAATACAATATGAGTATAGAGCAGGCACGGGGCATGAATGCCCAGATGAATGATAATGCACGTACGGCCGGACTGGAATACAACATTGATGAGATGATCCCTACCAACTCCTTCTCTGCTCACCGTTTGACTCACTGGGCGGAAACACAAGGGAAAATGCTTGAGCTGAGCGAACGGCTATTTCAAGCGATCTTCATTGAAGGCAAACATGTCGGTAATACAGATGTACTGATTCAGTTGGCTGAAGAAGTTGGTCTGGATCGCAATGCTGCAGCAGAAGTGTTGTCCAGTAATCAATTTGCAGAACAGGTTCGTGCCGACCAGGCCGAAGGCGAACAGTTAGGCATCCGGGGTGTACCGTTCTTCGTATTTGATCGCAAGTTCGCTGTATCTGGCGCTCAACCGGATGAGGTGTTCCTTGACGCTATCCAGAAAGCATGGGACGAGCGCTCCCCTTTCACCATGGTAGAGTCCAACTCAGCTGACGCAGATGGCAGCGGAGTATGCACAGAAGACGGCTGCGAGGTTCCGCAACCGGATCAATCCAAATAACACAAAAGCAGCAGGATCAAGGTTTATCCCTGGTCCTGCTGCTTTTTTTTACTTTTCCCTTTTAAATCCATCCACATAAGATGAAGTCATAAAAGCTTTCTGAAAGAAAGCTGCAACGGAAGCATATACTTCGCATTTATCACTGGATTCTACCCTTTGAAGAAAGGGAATTCCAAAAATCCGGGGATAAAGGCGATCGAAAGATTGTTCTGCACACGTAGTGGCCTAGTGTAAAGGATTATGCTTTCATTTTATATCACGAAGAACGATCCGTAACCGGAACACCTACACGCAGATCATCAAACACTCATTTGGGAATTGAGCTACACGCTCAATCCCAAAACAGCTGGTCCGGGTGCGATCCTGTCCGTTTATCCGAATCCAGCGCATCAATCAGTTTCAGCTCATCCGGAGTCAATTCAAAATCAAAGATGTCCGCATTCTCACGAATCCGCTCCGGGGTAACCGACTTCGGAATCGTCACGATCTGGTTTTGAATATCCCAGCGCAGAATAACTTGTGCGGGTGTTTTTCCGTATTTCTGGGCCAGACTTTTCAAAGCCGATTCCTTGTTCAGTTTACCTCTCATAATCGGGCTCCATGCCTCCAGTTGAATACCCTGTTCCCCACAGAAATCCTGCAACTCCTGTTGAATCAAACCTGGATGCAGTTCCACCTGATTCACCGCAGGCACTGTTCCACCTTCATCTATGATATCGCGCAGATGGTGTACTTCGAAATTACTCACACCAATGGCACGTACGCTTCCTTCGCTATATAGACGTTCGAAAGCTCTCCACGTCTCTTTATACTGGTCTCTGCCAGGCCAGTGAATTAAGTATAGATCAATGACATTCAATCCAAGGGCCTTCTGACTGGCCTCAAATGCTCTCAAGGTGGAATCGAATCCTTGATCCTCATTCCATAGCTTGGTTGTTACAAATAGCTCATTCCGGGCGATACCGCTGCTCGCAATGGCTTGTCCAACTTCCTCTTCATTTCCATAAACGGACGCCGTATCAATGCTCCGATATCCAACTTCCAATGCAGTCTCCACCGCTTGCTGTACTTCTTTACCCTTTGCTCGATAAGTCCCAAATCCCAGCCATGGCATCGTCACGCCGTTGTTCAGAATCGTACAATCTGTAATATGTTTTGTCATTCTGTACCTCCTGTGTGAAATTTGCCTGCTCTTGGTCTATTAACCTTCTCACAAAATTTTAAGCGGCACTTTTCATACAGTTTGGATAGATCTACTTCTCGAAGATTATTCAAAAGAGACATGAATAACCCGCAAAGCACTGCTGCTCTGCGGGTTCTGGTGTGACAGGAACGCCTATAGATCCCCTTGCCCATTCTGACTCTGGATCGAGTTTAATCTTCTCTTCTCCTCAATGAACATCTCTTCTGCCAGCTCAACGCCCTGACCTCCAAGCGAATGTTCAGCTTGACGCATGGCCTGCTCGGTATGCGCCAAACGGCGTTCTGCCTGTTCCATGGTCTGTTCTGTTGGATGTGACATTGCCTGTGAAACGGCAAAATGAAGTTTGTTCACTGCATTTTGCGCCTGGGATACGGTCGTATCGGCTTGCAAACTGGAATCATAACGCTTCGGCATGAGTATTCCTCCTTGGGATCATGTTCCTGTTACCCCTTTAGGATGGTTGACATCGGCCTTCCTTATTCTTGTTTTGCTGAAACAATGACGGATCTTCGTTGTTCCCCAGTAAGATTAAAGATAAATATCAATGATATGTATAACCTTTTCCGGTCTGACTGCGTTTATTTTATAAGTTATCTTTTCACAAGGAGGGTTTGTATTTGAAGAACTTTTGGATTCTTTTCATTCTGGCACCTTTATTGCTGCTTACCAGTGGCTGTACACCTTCGACGTATGAAATAACAGGATATACGGGCTCCTCCATTAATGACGAGATTCCAGTTCCAGTGAATGCAAAGCAGCTGAGCCTAACGGCATATTCAGACAATCCAAACTATAAAGCAGGCATTAAATATGAATTGAAACATATCGGAGGAGAACAAGGGTTATATGTACCATCCGATTATTTTGAGAAGTTAGCCGGGGCCGGATGGGTTGAGTTGGAAGAAGAGAGAATGGGGCATGTTCATTATTTGAAAAAAAGCGATACTATCATCGCCATTGTATTTCAAGAGGATACCTTTGAGATTGTTGAAATGATGCCGGGCTTCACGTTTTGACCTTTTACCATTTCCGATCACAACTAAAAAAGAGAGGCTACAGCCTCTCTTTTCCCTTCGTGGACAAGTTTGCCCACTGTAAATGTATACAATTACTTCACGAATTTCGCTACTTTCGCAAGCACTTCTTCTTCTGTCGGAGCACTGATGTACCGACCATTGATGAACACAAAAGCACGTTTCGCACAAGGACCGCAATACGATTTGCAACCAATTTTGATCTCCGTATCCGGAGCCATCTTCTCCAACTTGGCTACAATCGATTTTAGTCTGATATGATTACATTTTTCGCATACGCGGATATCGTTAGCCATGAGTTCCCCTTCTTCGCTCCCTTAGTGGTCGCCGTGGTTGCCTTTGGATGGGTTCGTAATAACGAATCCTTCTTCAGGGAAGTAAAGGTAATCAATTTTAACGCCATCCAGCAAAGGTTGATCATTCTCAAGAATAACGTCGATCTCTTTATCCGTAGATACTACCGTATCATTTTCTTTTGGCGTATCGATATCAAGTCCGTAGTGGGCATGATCTCCATGCGCATGTGTAATCACAACGCGCAGCAATTTACCTTCGTTCTCAGGCTTGTCCAGTTCAAGTTTCAATACTTTCGCGGCATTACGTGTAATTTTGCAGTTCATTCCATTCATCTCCTATATCGTAATTGCTGGTTCCAACAATTTTTTAGTATTTCTAAACTCCAGCATCTATTGTAAAGAAAATTACTGTGCTTCGCAATAACATGATGCAAAACCGATGTTAAAACCACACTTTTTGCGTCGGATCAAGACGATTCCCCCGCTGTAAGCACCGGATATTTGCGCTCCGCACGACTTACAAACCAGTTCATCAGCAACAGCGTAACCCCGATATCATCTATAGGCATAAACGGCATCACGTCTGGAAGAACCCAGTAGAGCAACGCCGGGATGATGAACAGCAGCTTCTCTCCCAAAGGGATCTGCGGAGCCCGCAACAGACGCGGAAGCCGTTTGAATACTTGTGTCCATCGTTTGAACGACAGCAGTCTTCTCCACTTCATATGAACCCCTCCGTATTATTATTGCACCGAAATAAAACAGTACACGTTATCGTAACACCCATCATTACCCGTTCCAGAGCGATCCGGAACGAATGATGCAACTTGCAGATTAAAAAACGAACGCTGGTGACAGCGCCCGTTCCTGTTATACGAGTGGACAACCCGTAAGTTTCATGTCTTCCTATCCAGATTATGTTAAGTCAGGTTTCATGAATTCGCGGTATTCCCTGTCAGTGCTCTCTATCTGATAATAATTCAGCCAATAACATGCCAACCTCCACACAGATGTCATCGAATTGATCCATGGGGAGTGGGTTAACCCCCAGTCCCACTTCTACCGTGAACCCTGGTTTACGAAACTTCTGAATGAACCAGTCTTTGTATCCTGCATCGCTTCCCCCCAGCTTGACTGCCTTGTACCCCGAAGCCCTTGCCAGTCTGCGTGACAGCGGAGCACTCTCCTTTGGCTCCAAATCGCGGTAGTTCCAATAAATTTCCTGTCCCTGGCTGTGCAGCGAGACGACAGCATCGAAATGATGTTGCTCGGTCCACCGTGCAAGTGCCAACGCCTCTGGTTCCGATAAAGGAGAGGTTCCTGCATAATCTCTGGGTCCCGGAGACGTTATCCCTCTTCTAGCTGCCTCTTCCTCCCAATAAGCCGGGAATTGATCGTTAAGGTCTACCCCCCTGATATTGGACTTCCAATGCGTAAAGTGGGAGCGCCCGGCATTCCATTCGAGCAATTCTTCTGCATGGGGATGATCATTGACTACGCCCTCTTGCACCAATTCAACTCCATCCGGATTGACCATGGGCACAGCCCACAGCGTGGTTTCCTGCATCCAGCGCTCCGTCTGAAATTGATGCCATGGCGTATGCGTGCTATAGGCTTTGGCATATTCTTCAATGAACCGCATCAGAACCGCCGATGTCAGCCACTCATTCGCATGAACAGATGCGTTGACATGAATATGTCTGGGACCTTGACCCAAACGCAGATAAGGCAAATTCTTACCCATGACACTGCTGCCAATCGAGCCAATCTCGATAAATGGATACTTCTTTTCCAGTAAACCGATATCACGGTTCATTTCACGGTAACCATACTCTCCCTGCAACTTTACGATAGTTTTTCCATTTGAATCCGGAATATGAATACATCGCCCGCACCAGTCCGTAATGTTCGCTATTTCTGGATTGGCCTCGCGCAATTCTTCTTCATTCAGTCCAAATCGTAATGCAATCACGGCCACTTTCTCCCCAGGTTGTACTGCATATCTGCGCCCTGTTCCCGGCGTAATGCGCAGCATCTGCCCTCTCAGCAAATAGGGCTGGGACGCCGCTTCCGGGTTGAGAGCGGCCAGTAGCTCCTTGGTCATATGGTTTGCTGCCGCAATACGCGACAAGGTATCTCCCTGATGAACAATAATCCATTGCAGCTCCATGTTGATCTCCTCTCCCTTAGGAAACTTTGTAATCTCCTGTCCTTTTCTCGCCTGTGTCCTTACTGTATGTAATATGTATGCCGATCTGGTTGTCCGTCATGTGACATGAATCGCGTAAATCCCTTTAACATAAGAAAAACGTGATGATCATCCGAAGTTCTTCTACTTTATGATATGAACAAAAAAAATCCCGGAACACTAAAGGTTCCGGGACTCTTATAAGCCATAGAAATCAAAAAAAGCTATGATAATTTCGTAACCTGCCACACAACTGGCGTTTTGGAGATCTGCTCTCCCAACCATTGGCGGGTAATATTCTGGAACATGCGTGGGTCCCCTGTGCAAAAAAACTGATGGACAGGAGTCTCATCCCCACTGGCCAGCTTTCGTTTATCATACAAAATCGTACTGATTTCCCTCGCCGTTTCATCTGCCGAACTAATCAGCTTCACTTCCTGCCCCATAACCTCCTGAATGGTATCCATGAGAAAAGGATAGTGCGTACAACCCAGAATAAGACAATCAATCGGCTGTTGTTTGATCTGGCCCAAAGATTGCTCCACCGTACTTGTCGTTTGCTCGGAACGGAATTCGCCTTGCTCCACCAGTGGCACAAATGCCGGACAAGCCTGACTGACCACATCAATGTAAGGAGACAACTGTTTAAGTGCTGAGGTATATGCACCACTTCCAATCGTTCCCACGGTGCCAATGACACCGATGCGTCCTGTGCGTGTGGCTGTGATGGCGGCTCGTGCTCCAGGATGAATGACACCGATCACAGGCACATTCACCTTGGCTCGAATATAGTCGAGCGCTGCTGCCGTAGCCGTATTGCAGGCGATAACGATAACTTTCGGATCGAACTGGATCAAGAAATCAACGATTTGTTCCGTGAATTGTTTAACTTGTTCGGACGAACGGGGTCCGTACGGTGTCCGGGCAGTATCTCCAAAATATATGATCTTTTCCCGTGGGAGCTGACGCATCACTTCTTTGGCGACGGTCAATCCCCCTACACCGGAGTCTAATATAGCGATTGCTTGCTGCACGAACACACCGCTTCCTTCTTCATTGAATTGGTTCTGTTAACAAATTGGTTCCCAGAGCTTTCTTCCTACCGTATGATTTTCCAGGCAAAAAGGTACCTACATCTTACCCGATTTCATCGCAGGGTTCAAACAAAATGCCGTATCGTACAGCTCCTGCACGATCACGCACAACAAAGCAGGCTCCCCTCCAGATGGAGGAAAGCCTGCTCGCGTTCAAGCTTAGCTTTAGATGTTATCTTTGGAATCATCGGCAGGAAACTTCGCGATGACTTCAATGCCTGACTCTTCCACTGCATTGTCCGCAGCTGAATCGCTTGAAGAATCGGAATCCGTAATAACTGCGGATACACGCACTTCTTTACCTTCAGCGCAATTGCGCCAGGATTGGATATCCTGGATAACGACATCCGCCGTCTCTTTTACTTTGGATACGATTTGTGCGCTTTGTTCGCCTACCTTGCTAGCCAGTTCCTGACCCTTCTCACTCACTTGACGTGCACCTTCTGAAATATCTTGACGCAGTTCGCGCCCTGATTTTGGTGCCAGCAGCAGAGCTGTCACTGAACCTACAACCGAGCCGATTAATGCTCCCCACAACAAACTTTTGTTAGAATCCTTCACGTCGCATCTCTCCCTTTACCTTAAATGAAGTACCGAATAACCAAGCAACGGCCTGTTGCTCGTCAATCCGGGCGAATGCCTACTCTGTTGATGCAGTATAAGCAGCAAGGGCTTGACCTGACACTCAGATACCAAAAAAAATTCTGGATTCCGTTCCCGCACCTTCTGACGTTATAGTGATATGCCTCAGGTCTGCCGGGCCGGCTCAAGCGGAGCAGCCGCATGTTCATCCCCAGGATCCAGATCAATTACATATCGTCCCGGTGCAATCATCGCCGATTGATGCTCACAGCGCCAGCGTCGTCCGCCGGAGGATCCCAGCGTCTGTCCATCCTGTAGAACATCTCCCTGATCAAATATGTAATAGGCGGCACCCAGTAATGTCTGGGCTACCGTATCCGGATCGAGTCCAATGAAATGACACTGTACATCAGGCACGCCAAGTGCCGACAATCCTACCGTGTCCATAACCAGCTGACGCTGTTCTTCCGTGCCTCCAGCCTGATACATGCGCACATTCATCGCAGCGTAGAGATGCTCCTCACGCTCCTGTGACAGCACATAGGCTTCCGGTTCAACCAATTTGTCACTGCCGTACCAGTACAACGCCTCACAAGGCAACACTTCCATGACAGCCTGAATCGTCTTTTGGAACAATTCAAGTCGCTGTTTGCGCGGCATGGCAGCAGTGAACATATCGTGAAGCCGGATGGAATATCGGATCGTTTCCATAGCTTGTCCTGCTTCTGGCCAATGCCAGGCTTGCTGCAAAGCCCCTCCAAAGCGGGCACGATCTACAATTTCAATAATGGGGAGCATGCAAGTTTGTGCCGGAATGTTACCTTCCTGAAAAGAAACCTTATGGTCCAGATGGTAGAAAACCAGCATCTCAGGATTATGCTCTGCGTTGCCCTGCTTCACATCAAGCCGAACTTGTCCGGTGTGACGGCTTAGCGCATCCTGCAAACGCCCCTGGTCTATAACGGGACGTTCCTGAAATAACAGCTCAATCATATATACCGGATGAAATCCGGAAGGTATGTCATTTGTTTCATTATTTCCTTCTTGCTCTTCTTTCCATTCGTTCGTCATGCTGCTTCCCCTCATTCCTTGCTCTGTCCCTCGGCCTGTGCAGTCTGGAAAGGTCCGAGTTCTTTTTCCACATAGGTATGGACCTGATGGGAAAATTGTTCAAGCACGCCCGGCAAGTCACTGCTCAGCGGATGCAGTTCAGACCGCTCCCAGCTGTAATAGTCCTGAACGAGCGGCTTGCGCAACGATACGAGGCGACTAAGCACCTCATAGGTTCCATGATCAAAAACCTTCTCTTCGTGATTAATTTGAATAATGTCATCATAACTGCTCGCATCACGCATGATGAAGCCGTCTATGAGGTAACTCCCCACATCCGTAACGATTTCAATGGCTAGATGAAGACAACGCTCCTGTACCAAACCCAGCATGAGACTGCCATCCCAAGCCTGTGACGCGCGGCGAAGACCTTCAGCCACCTCCGGTACGGCAGCAAGCCTGCGTGCAATCTGTTCCCTGTTTACATAATACAATATGTTCACTTCCCGTTCAGTGAATTATCGGTTCCTTTTTCCTCTTCGCTTAAGCCAAAATAACATCACAGGACAAGCGATCAGAAACACGACAAAAATATATAAAAATTCCATAACGTCTCTTAAATCGCTCATACAGAGTCCCCTTTATCCAAAGTAGAATGAATAACAGATTAGATTTCGTAGTCCACTGCAATCGACTGCTCTCTGACCTCGTTCATATACTTGATGACTTCCTGATGCAGCGGATGTACCTGATATGCCTGAAGATCTTCCAGTGATTCAAATTCTGCCGTCAGTGAGATGTCAAAAGATCTGTCCGAACGAAGCACGTCAATACCCACTTCAAGCGAGACCAGAACATCAATTTTCCCTTGCAGATTGCGAAGAACATTCGCAGCCGCTTCGATACTTTCAGAAGAACGATCTTTCATTTTAAACAGAACAATATGTTTAATCATCAGACAAGCACCTCATTTGAGTATAATAATTGGTATGAATGAATTTTCTTGTATCCAAAATATATCATAACGTCCTCTATTACGAAAGGATACTTGGAAACGTTCTCTTAAAAGATAATCTAATCGGGCCTGCTTTCATTCGCCTTTGAATTCTCCTGAGACATATTATCCATCTGTTCACTTTGGTTTGTCTGTTTTTCCGAGACAACTTCCGTTGTTTCTTCTTTTGTCTCTTTATTTTCCACATTCGGCTGTGGTTGGGGCCACTCCCGGTCAGACAAATTCTCCTGTTTTTTAAGCACCGCTATAGCCTGTCTGAGCTTGTCAGGCAGTGGAAGCCCGATGCGGGCATAATTTTCGGTAATGGATATTAGCTCATTCACCAGATAAAAGTAGATGGCTCCCCCTTTTATGATGTCAGTCCCCATGAGCAGGTCAATTCGGTGGGCAAGCAGAATAACCGTCAGCATGAGACCTTTTCGCGCCAGCCCCCAGAATCCAATATTACTATTCAATCCTTTACCCGTTCTTACTGCCGCAGCGAGACCCGTAATATAATCCACAGCCATTGCAACCGCCAGCAAGCTAAGCAGCTGATCCCATCCACCAAAAGCAAACGTCATGAACGCACCTGAAATGGCAGCAAAGGTACTTACGGATGGACTCACGTTTCTCACCTCTCCCTCTCACTTGATCTCCATACAAGATATGTAAGAATAAGAGATTTTGACAGGTCACATGCCTGGCTGAACCCGCGGATTTCTAATTTCAGATTTGTGCACATTGGAAATTGGTTCCTTTAACGGGAAACGAGTATTTATGGGTAAATCAGGGAAATAAACCGCATCATATCAACAAAAAATAGATAAAAGTACTATAGTCTCACTAATAGGTAATTAGACTCATTTTATTTTTATTCATTATCTATTTGATCCCTTAAATTTAGTGAAACATTGTAATCTAGGAATATACTAGGATGTGAATTGCGTCTGGTCTAGTTCATAATTCCTCCTTTGTAGCGGATTCACGCATCCGTTCATTTGAAACAGGTGCACCCGGCACTTGAAAGTACCCCCGTACTTATTGTAGTATTTGGTTAAAAAAATCGGAGGAAATATGCCTAATCAACCAGAACAACATTCCATCCAGGCGTGGTCTCTGATCAACCGTAAATATTTGGGAAAAGGCGTCCGTGTTAAACGATTCCGAAAACCGACACGCTGTCAAATCCGCAACCGTGTTCTTCTTGCCGTGCTGATGGCCAATGATATCAAGTTGTCCCAGCTCGCCGAAGATCTATCCATCTCTTCACGTAGCGTCAGCGCGTGGGTGTATGAAGGACGGATACCCGGCAGTACCAATTTGGACAAGGCATGTCAGTTACTCGGCTACCCGCGCCACATTCTTTTTAATGAAGAAGTGGTACGCAAAAGCCCTGTTATTTGTCAGCCCGAGCCTTCCCGCTTCATGAAGCGTACGGTGACCCGTTCTCCGGTTAGCAACCGTATTCTGACAGGCTTGTGTATGGTCCATGATTTGTCGGTGACAGATGTCAGCCACTGGATCGGGGTTCACCCTGGCACTTTCCGCAAATGGCTGCATCAGGGAACGCTGCCTTCTGCTGCGTTTCAGGAACAAGCGGAACAATTTTTCCGCATCCCGAAAACTATTTTGTTCGCAGATGTCATCTTGAAAGATCGTCACAATAACTAAATTAGCGAACAACCAAAAGGCTCTGTCCTCCCTCATGGGGAAAGACAGAGCCTTTTTAAAGTACAAAGTTACAACTTTCATCGTATAGGTTATATTAAGTTACCATTTCTCCAGTCGCGTGCACTCAGTATCGTCTCTCCGGGACGATAAGTAGCCTCCCTGCCCCCCAACTACCTTTGTATGCACATCCCCTTCCTCCTTAGTCACTCCTTTCCCTGAGCCAAAACAGCTCGCTCTCTGAACGAGGCGAAAATCTCTCTAACGGAAGGAGCGGCTACATATGCACATATATTCCTTATCGATGCTTACAAACCACTCCATTAAATCATTAATCATTAATCATTAATCATTAATCATTTAAAAGAATAGAACGTCATTGCTAGCTTCGCTTGCATATTATATTTGTACGAACAATTTAATCTCACACTTTTTATAAAAAAGTAAAAAGCCTGTTCCCCAATGGAATAGGCTTTAATTTATCCTCTGCTTTCAGCTTGTATAACGTTTGTCCCGATCCTTCCTAGTCCCTTGTATGACCGTGTTTTTCAGTAATTCATCAAGATATGTTGCTATCGCATCAAGCACAATCAGCTCAATTGTAAACAACGGCACTTCCTTGTCTCGTACATTACATGATGACTCCCTAATTTGTACGTACAACTAAACGCATGAGATAACACTTGTCCATATTATTTCTTCACCCTTATTTCGAACCCGCATTAAGAATCTCGTTGATATATTTCAGTCCTGTATAACGATCACGAAGCAGATGAGCTGTGGTCAACGCATGTTCTACCATCTCCATGGATACGCCCAACTGTTCAGTTGTTGTAGGGCCCCCAACTTGCTCAAGCCAATCTGTAAGCTGAGATGCATTCGGCAGATTATTGTATACACGGAAAACAGATTCGTTGGATTTTTGTGCAAGATCTTTATATTTTACCGTAAGCAGTGCACAGGCCACTCCCACCTTGGCACCATGCAAAACGGGCTTGTGCCCTGCCTCCATCAGATCCATCTCCCACCGATGGGACAGATGATGTTCTCCACCGGATGCAGGACGGGAATGATCAATGATCAGCATGGAAATGCCGGAAGCAATCAGCGCATCCATTAATACAGTCACACCATCAGCCCGCCCTTCGGCGATACCTTGTACATGCTGCACACAGGTCGTTAGTGCTTCCTCCGTCATGCGATAAGCTACTGGACAGAACGGTTCCCCGCCCAGATCCCTGGAAACTACCCAGTCCGCCAGTGATGTATATTTACCAAGCATATCCCCGAATCCGGCGGCATTCATCTCTTGGGGGGCTTGCTCCAAAATATCGATGTCCGCGAATATAGCTTCAGGTGGAACCGCCTGGAAAGTCTGTTTGACGCCGCTTACAATAAGAGGTGCACCTGCCGAGGTAAATCCGTCAACCGAAGCTGCCGTGGGTACTGACAGAAAGGGCTTGTTCATTTTGGAGCAAACAAGTCGCACCAGATCATGAATGGTCCCTGAACCAACAGCAATGATCGCCTGACTGCCCAGTTTCACACCCAGTAGAACCTGCACAATTCCCACCTCGTCGGCGACAACATGCCCTGCTTTGTTCTCTGGCATGGAGATCTCATCCACATGAACGCCCGTTTGTCGAAGTTTATTTACCACTTCGTATCCTGCTGCCGATCCCGTATATCGATCATAAACAATTGTCACATGTCTGTACCCTTGCTCGGACAAATGGCCAGGTAACCGCTGAATAGCTCCATGCTCTAAGTACACCTGCATTTGCACCAAACGGTGATCATGCCCACAAGTACAATTCTGCGCTTCTTCGTTCCATACTGCAATTCGTTCGTTCATATTCATTTGCTCTTAACCTCCCTTGAGAAATATCATGCATAATTACATGGATAAAACCACAAAATGAAAAAAGGAAATAAAATGTGAGTATTTTCCTGATCACACTTTACTTCCTGTTTTAAAAATTTGCAAATCCTAAACTCACATTCCCAAGCAGGTGAACCTATGAAATTAACCAAAGAAATAGGGATTTCTCTCGGATTTCTCGCAGGAACAACATTCGGAAGCGGCGTCGCCTTTTTATTTCACTTTCAGGCGTATGAGCTCATGACCAGTGTTACGCTTTTCGGTATTGCCGGAGCGGTTGCAGGCCTATGTGTGCAACAATTCATATTCAATAAATAAAAAAACAAAAAAAGCTCGCGAATTGCCTTTAGAGCAATTTCACGAGCTTTTTTTTCTTCAATGCGGTCGAGAGGACTCGAACCTCCACGGGGGTTAGCCCACACGGACCTGAACCGTGCGCGTCTGCCAATTCCGCCACGACCGCATAATATGTATCTTCTCATCATAGATGAAAAGCATTTCGGTCAAGCAATAGCTTGTTTTACCGTAATTAAGAGTATACATGCTCTAAAATAAGTTTGCAACATCTTTTTTCCAAACTTCAACAAAAAGGACATATGTCCTTTTTTAACACATCCAAACTCCCTATCGTAGACATTAGCAGATCAGGTGACCCGCAGGGCACGCTGTACCTTGCACAGAAAAGGAGAGTTTGCATGAATCTCAAGAACAACACAACACATGGAAGTATTGAAGAAGGAAAACGCAGCATTCACTGGACAGAAATGCATATGCCCCTGCTCAGTGAATTAAAATCGCAGTTTGCCAAAGAGCAGCCTTTTGCTGGCTTAACCATCGGTGTATGTATTCATGTGGAGCCCAAAACTGCTGTGTTATGCCGAACACTCCAAGCTGGTGGAGCCAACGTTGTATTGACTGGCAGCCCGGGCACAACGAAAGACGCCGTCGCAGCAGCACTGCAAGAAGAAGGTATCACGGTGTATGGACAACGTTCGGACAGGCGCAATGAACACCTGCAAAATATTCATAATGTACTTCGGCACCACCCCCATCTCCTCATGGATAACGGAGCCGATCTGGCGCGAACCCTCATCCAACACTATGACAATAACTCTCTTATTGGTGGTACGGAGGAAACGACGACCGGGGCCAATTTGCTGCGTGAAGAGACAGGTGAGAATATTCCTTTCCCGATCATTGTCATTAATGACAGTCCACTCAAACGCATTATGGAAAATGAACACGGCGTCGGACAGACCATTATTGAAGGTTTCATGCGTACTACGAACCTGATTCTGCCCACACGTCGTTTCGTCATCGTAGGTTATGGAACCTGTGGACGAGGCATTGCGAGGTATTTACGCAATCTGGGAAGCCAAGTTGTCGTCATTGAAACCGATCCGATCGCGGGGCTGGAGGCCGCGCTGGATGGATTCAGAGTGGCACGACTGGAGGATACATTTGCATTTGCCCAAGTGTACATTACTGTTACAGGCCGTCCCAACGCCATTCTGAAGGAACATTTTAGCCAGATGAATGATGGAACGATCCTCGCCAATGCCGGACATTTTTCATGGGAGATGGATTTGGAAAGTCTCCGTCAGGATGCGCAGCATACGGAACAACTGACAGCGGATATCGAACAATTTACATTAGCCAACGGACGTCGACTCATGTTACTTACTCAAGGAGAGATGCTGAATCTGGCTGGTGGCAGCGGCAACCCTGCCGAAACGATGGATCTAGGCTTGTCCCTGCAAGCGGCCTCCCTGCTATATCTTGTACAACAACGCCAACATCTCATCTTCGGGCCACAGCCGGTCCCTCATAGTGTTAACAACACCATTGCCGGACAGATGCTGAAGCATTTAAGCTACAAGATCTAATCATTGTGAATGGTGATATGAATTTAAAGGAGAGATCCCTCATGAAAAAAGCCAAACTTTGTTTTATCGGTGCAGGTTTTCATGCATCCACAAATATATATCCTTCTGCTGTTGAAGCAGGAGCAGAAATCCAGGCCATCGCCACTCGGAATATTGAACGGTCCAAGGCGGCGCTCCTTCGTTTTGGGAGCAGCGGGAAAGCTTATGACAATACTGAGCTGATGCTGCAGAATGAAGACTGTGATGGCGTCGTTGTTGTGGCGCAACCAGAGGATCAGACAGCTCTTGCCCTTGAATGCATCCGGGCTGGCAAAAACGTATACGTGGATAAGCCTCTCGGATGGAACGCTGCCGAAGCTGCTGCTGTGGCTGAAGCTGCCCAAAAGGCCGGTGTGGTTGTCATGGTTGGATTTATGAAACGATATGCTCCAGTCTACATGAAACTCAAGGAACTGATTGATGGCGGATCAATGGGCAGAGCATGTTCTTTCCAAATGAAATTCGCTGTAGACAGCACACCATTTTGCAAGGATGAGGAACAATTCATGAAGCTCGCTGCCATTCATATGGTTGATCTGATGCGTTTTCTGTTCGGGGAAGTCGTACAAGTTACAGGCACAACAATTAAAGACGGAGAACATATTAACCAGAGCATTTCCCTGAAATTTGATCATGGTGTGGTAGGAAGTGCGTACTTTGCTGGCATGAGTGCATGGTCACGCGAGAGCGAAAGTGTACTAGTCACCTTTGACGACGGATTTGCGTTAGCAGATGAGATTAACACACTCACGGTTCATCATTCTCGTACAGGGGATAACCTTCCCTGGAAATCCCTTGAGGAGCAGGATTCTGTTTTCACCCCTTCCGGCTCTCCCATGTCAGGAGCTTATCGTGACCTCTACTTACGAGGGTTTGTAGGTGAGATGGCTCATTTCATGGAATGCTGCCAGAACAAGGCAGTTCCACATTCCAGTGGTAAGGATAATATTGAAACCATGGCCCTATGCGATACCATTCTGGCGTCGCTGATCTGACGTTTATACGATATGAGGCCAATCATTTTATACAACCTGAGAAGAGGAAATAAACATATGTTAGACGCTGGATTACTTATCATTCGACTTGTTATTGGTTTTATTATGATGGGTCATGCATGCAAGAAACTGTTTGGCTGGTTTGGTGGAGAAGGCATATCAGGAACAGCTGAATTTTTCGGCGCAATTGGTCTGAAGCCTGCGAGAGTTATGGCTGTCTGTGGAGGGCTTATTGAATTGATCGGTGGGTTCCTGTTTGGAGCAGGGCTCTGGACTGGTGTTGCTGTCATTTTGCTCATTATTCCTATGGTTATTGCCATAGTGAAAGTCCATGCTGGTAAAGGACTTTGGAATCTGAACGGAGGGTTCGAGTACAATCTGGTTATGCTCGGATCGCTGATCGGTGTTGCACTTGCGGGTGCAGGAGCGTACTCCCTAGACACTTTACTATAATCAAGCTTTTCAATCCTGAGAACCTCGATGTTTCGCGATACGAAACCGGGGTTCTTTGTTGATTTAACCTCATGCAGATGCATGGGGTTTATAATCCAGTGGAGAAGTGATATGCTCATATGTAAGTGATATATACATTTATGTGCTGTAGTTACTGAAATGGATACTATAAATAACCACCACGAACTGGAGGTGCAACTATAATGAGAAAGAACTCGAACGATGCGCGCCCCTCGCCTTATGGCTGTTCCGTTGAAGTCACACTTAGCGTCATCGGAGGCAAATGGAAAGGTGCGATTCTTTATCACCTATTCTCTGGTTCGTTAAGATTCAACGAGATCCGAAAATTATTTCCTGATATTACCCAAAGGATGTTAACTCTCCAGCTAAGAGAGTTGGAAAGCAGCGGAATTGTTCACAGAGAAATCTATCCTCAGGTTCCGCCCAAAGTAGAATATTCCCTTACGCCGTTTGGAGAAACGCTCCGGCCAATTATCTACAGCATGCGAGACTGGGGAGAACAGTATACGAATGAAGTCCTCGCCAGATCACAAGAGGTCTAAACAAAAGACAAAAGAAGCTATCCCCTGCTTAGATGGGTTTAGCTTCTTTTTGTTTTCGAATGGAAGGTGCGCAAACCTTATTTAGTGACCGTTTGAATGGTAATGGTACGATTACGTCCCTCTTCCTTGGCTTGATATAACGCATTGTCCGCGAGATGGAACAACTCTGTCGGTGTTGTGGAATGCAACGGATATTCGGCAATGCCTGCCGAAATCGTTACAGAACGATCAATAGGCAATATACTTTGTTCCACGGATACGCGGATATGCTCGGCAATTTGATACGCTGTTTTGGATTCCGTATGTCGCAATAACACAACAAACTCCTCGCCGCCAAACCGGGAACATACATCCTGCGTCCGAACCGACAGTTTAATGATATTCGCGATATGCTTCAGAACCTGATCCCCCGCATGATGACCATACGTATCGTTTATGGATTTAAAACGGTCAATATCCAGGACGACAATGGAGAAAGGAACTTCTTCATCAATCCAGTGCTGGATGACTTCTTCAAATGTTCTGCGATTGGTCATTCCAGTTAATACATCCGTTCTGGCATCATAAGTAAGCTGATCCTTCTGCTTTCGAAAATTTGCCAATGCGCTTAACACGGTACGCGTTAACAGGTCAGCTTCCCTATTCCAATGCGGCTTCATTACAGGCAAATCTACTTTGCCCTGATCCACCTGGTTAACCAAGTCCGCAAGATAAACAAACGGACTGGCCAGCTTGCGTGCTACACGAATAACGATAAGCGTCAGAATGATGAACGGCACTGAAGTGTACAGCAGCAACATGCGAATATGTTGATTCAGCTGATCGTATACCATCTGGGTTGGAGATACAACAACAACTCCCCAATCGGTTGTCGGCACCTTATAATAACCTGCGAGTGAATCCACACCAGCCAGATTCTTGTATTGTTCTTTACCGGTCTGGCCATTAAGCAATTTCTGCACAACTTGATTTTCGCTTAGATTTTCACCGATTCTTTCCCTATCGGGGTGAAATAGCAATGTTCCTTTGGCATCAACAATAAAAAAATAAGAACCATTACTGGTCTTCAGCTGGCTGCCAAATGACAGGTTCAAGATATTGTTTTCCTGCAGATAGATGCTCCCACTAATCATGCCTTTGAATTCACCTGACGGACTGAAGATCGGTTCACTCACAAAAACAATTCTTCGTTCCGAATAAGGTGCACGATATGCTTCAGATATATAGGAATCTCTGGATTTGAACGCTTTTTTGGCTGCATCTGAAGTGATAGGCTGTCCGAGGCTTTTTTCCAAATAAGGAGATGAGCCCCGAATTATTCCCGATGCATCTATCAGAGAAACCGAATTGAAATAATTACTGCTGTTTCGAATCAAATCCAGTGTGGAATCCAGCTTATTGGCATCCGCATAGTCTATTTCCGGAAAATAATTGGCTGAATACTTCAAACTGCCCTGCATGGATTGAAACAACGAGTCCAGTGTTTGGCTCATTTGCATGGCACTTGAATAATTAAGTGAGAGTGTATTATTAATCAGCGACTGCTTCTGGGATGTATAAGATGAAATAAACATAATGGTCAATGTCATCAAAACGGCAATGGTGACCAATCCACTCAACAGGGCGGTAAGGCTGATTTTTTTGAACTCCCTTACTTTTCTTCTTAATCTGGGTGTTTTATTCTCTGCGATCATTATTGCTTCCCCCGGTTTTTCATGAAAAGGCATATTCCTTCTATCTTATACGAAAGTTGTTAAGAAGAAATAAATAGTTTATGAAGTTCGAATAATTACATAGGAAGATTGACAATTTAATGACATTTGCCTATGAATCCACAATAACATATCCCTCTCCAGGCTGCTGTTCTACAAACCCTGCCATATGACGCGATTGAAATGAAATGGGCTCGTCACACCCCACCAAGATGCGATTTTGGACTTCATCGGATGTTTCAGCTGGCAATGCAAATGAGCGTGTATAAGCGAAGTGTTCCTGTAACGTGGTATGAATCGCATTCACCAGTCTGTCATTGCCCACACGTCCGAATACATTCAGCAATACGATACCACCAGAATGCAATTTATCTTTCAGCATCGTGAAAAATGAACTTGAAGTGAACTGTGCAGGAGTTCCCGTAGCCGTAAAAGCATCCACAACAATATAATTGTATGAGCCTGAGGCTTCCTGCTCCAATAGTTCACGTCCGTCACCAACCAGCACATGATCTCCACTATATCCAAAGAAAGTTTTGCTCAGCTCAACGACTTCAGCATCGAGTTCGGCGACTTTTACTTGACGGTTAGACAGATAGGTTGATAAGGTTCCAATACCGTGTCCCACCACAAAAACCGATTCATATTCCGGATTATTTCGTTCCATCAGATGCACCATCGCTCTTGGATACTCCAGCACCATTCGGGATGGATCATCCAGATCCATTGCTCCCTGAACTGCTGCATTTGAGAACTCCAGCACACGAAAGCTGCCCTTTTCCCCATAAAGCTTGGATGTGTCATATATCGTCAACTCATGCTGTTCACTCTTATTTCGGTATAAAACTCGCACTAACCGTTCTCCTCTCGTACTTTTACGCAATGATTATAAGTGTGTTCCTATATTATACGTGAAGATAGTATCGTACACTAAACCAGAATGATATAAAACCAACAAAAAAACCGATTCCGCTGAACGGAAGCGGTTTTTCATGACCATTTAGGACTGAATCGCCTCATGCAGAGCCTGGACATACTCCACGCCCAGATTGGAAAGCGAGGCATTTTTGTGGCTGATCCAACCGACATTAATGGTCTCTTCACACTCCAGCGGGACGGGGATGATCTCGTTCCCATTCAGATCTGCACTAAGCACACCTGTCGAGATGGTGTATCCGTTCAAACCGATCAGCAAATTAAACAGCGTGGCTCGGTCGTTAACCTGTATGCTTTTGGGATGAGAAAGCGTGCTTAGGATCTCCTCTGAAAAATGGAAGGAGTTATATTCCCCCTGGTCAAAGGACAGGTATGGATAATCCTGAAGCTGTTCAATCGCAACCGACTCCTGCTTCGCGAGCGGATTTTGCACACTGATAAAGATATGTGGCTTGGCAACAAACAGACTGTTGAACACCAGACCCGCATCCTTAAGCAGCTTGTTAATGACCTTGGAATTAAATTCATTCAGATAAAGAATGCCAATCTCGCTGCGCAGGCTTTTTACATCCTGGATAATTTCATACGTTTTCGTTTCTCGCAGAGCCAATTCATATTCATCCTGCCCATATTGCTGCACCAGCTTCACGAATGCATTCACCGCAAAAGCATAGTGCTGTGTGGAGACGGAAAAATGTTGCGGAGACGGCTTGGCATTCAAATAACGATTTTCCAGCAATTCCGCCTGTTCCACCACCTGGCGTGCATAACTTAGAAATTCCACACCTTCTTTGGACAAGGTAATCCCTTTATTTGTGCGTTCAAAAATGGTAATCCGCAGCTCCTGCTCCAGATCCCGAATGGCATTCGACAGGCTGGGCTGGGAAATAAACAGCCGCTTGGCGGCTTCATTCATCGAGCCACGTGTGGCTACTTCAATTACATATTTTAGCTGTTGCAGCGTCAATGTAGTATTCCCCTCTCTCTGGTGCAGTACTTTGATCATTACTATACCATATCGCAACCCAGGCAAGCTCTCTCTTTCAGGGTACAAAAAGACGTCCCCATTCCGTCCATGGATGGGAACATCTCTCTAGTCCTTCAGCGGCGTTTAAGCCATGCTTGCTGTGGGTCTTACCACGATTTCATTTACATCCACCTCAGCCGGTTGGTTAATCGCATACAGAATACTCTGAGCAATAGCCGTGGCCGGGATGGAAATACGCCGATAATCCTTCATAAGCTCGCGTGCTTCATCATCAGAGATCGATTCGGCAAGTTCGGATTCAGTCACTCCTGGCGATACAAGGGTCACACGAATATCTCCGCCTACTTCCTGTCGCAGACCCTCCGAGATCGCACGGACCGCATATTTGGTTGCGCAATATACCGACGCCGTTGGTGTCACGGCATAAGCTCCGATGGAGGCAATATTAATAAACTGGCCGGAACCCTGCTTTTTCATAACTGGCAGCCCAACTGCGATGCCGTGCAGAACACCGCGGATGTTAACATCAATCATACGGTTCCATTCGTCCACTTTTAATGCTTCTAGTGGCGATAGCGGCATGACTCCGGCATTATTTATAATCACATCCAAGCGTCCATAACGACTGAGCGCCACCCCTACGATCGTTTGCATTTCTTCCAGCTGTGTAACATCAAGGGTATGATATTCCACCGAACCTCCTTCCGAGCGAATGGAGGACGCCAGCGCCTCTAGACGATCCAACCGTCTTGCACCAATGACAACATGTGCACCATGCTCTGCCAACAGACGCGCTGTTGCCTCCCCAATTCCGCCGCTTGCACCAGTGATCACAACGACTTTCCCTTTTACATTAAACATATTGTTTCTCTCCCTATTAGGTATTTTATTGTGCATTTTCTCTGTACAAAACCATGCCCGCATGATAAAGCACGCCGTCCTTAAAGTCTCCATCCGCGGTAAAGCCAGTATCATCCACATATTCAATATGGTCTCCATCGACTACATATCGACCTTGATATGCACTTTGCCTATTTCCCCGCGCTTCATCATAGCGACCGTCAGGGAGAAGTTCATGTCTGATGTACCCGTCCTTCGTCACCCACATCCCAACATACGGATGTTCCACTTCTTGTCTTTTTCCCGATCTATTGCCTACCATATTTCCACGACACTCCTTTCTGTTGCCAACAGATTCAATTGCTTACCTTCATTATGTAAGGGATCAATCTCTGTACGATAGAAGAATCCCACAGTATTCTTGCCTATTCGTCCAGCACATTCTAAAATAGTTAAACGAGCACGAGGAAAGGAAGGCCTGCAATCCATGCTTTCAAAAATGGAACCAGATACAGCTATTATTCAGCAGCAGCAGGAATTGGCCCGCTTAATCGGGCGTTTTACCCACGAAGACGGGGTTCACCTAACAGCAATTCCTTCGCTTGCTTTGATCCGTGCTTCCCAGGTTTCAGGGCCCATTCATGCCGTGCACGAACCCGCCCTGTGCATTGTGGCCCAAGGGTCCAAACTGGTTATTCTCGGACAGGAGAGCTACACCTATGACTCTTCACAGTATTTGGTTGCTTCCATAAACTTGCCTATTTCAGGGCAGGTTGTACAGGCTACACCAGATCAGCCCTATCTCTGTCTGCGACTAGATTTTGATTCAGGGCAGATTTTTGATCTTACCCAGGATTCTCCTGCCTCACAAACCAAACCCGACAATTCGTCAAGTCGGGGATTGTTTGTAAGTTCAACCAAGCTCCCGCTTCTGGAAGCCGTAATCCGCTTGGTTCGACTGCTGGATACACCTGAAGACATTCCTGTACTTGCTCCGCTCATGATTCGGGAAATCCTATATCGCCTGCTTCAGGATGAACACGGACATTCCATCAGGCAGTTTGCAGTTCAGAACAGTCATGCCCAGCACATCGCCCAAGTTATTGAAGTGATCCAATCCGAATATGCGCTTCCAGTGCGAATCGAGCAATTGGCCTCCATGATCAATATGAGTACGTCCTCATTGCATTATCATTTCAAAGCCATTACCGCCATGAGCCCACTGCAATATCAAAAACAGATTCGATTGCAGGAGGCTCGGAGAATGCTGCTTGATGGTTCAACCGATGCAGCCGATGCTGCATTCCAGGTTGGTTACGAGAGTCCTTCCCAATTCAGTCGGGAGTACGCCCGCATGTATGGCCTCCCTCCCAAAAGTGATATCAAACGCCTTCGTCATACACTCCATATGGATTGCTAAATATAAGCGAAGAACCCTCGTCAACCTGACGTGGGTTCTTCGCTTCAACTGATGGATTAAACAATCAGGAGAAGATATTCTTTTTTTCAAATACAGACATCTGGTTCTCCCCGGTAATCGGACACTCATCTGGAAACATGCTTCGCTTCTCCATCTTCTCGTCGATAAAATCGACGATCTGCTGCAAGGAGATAATCTGCGCTTCGATCTTCTTCCGATGGTTTAGCAGCATTTCACGCTCATCCGGGAAATCATCCAGGTCCGAATCCATGGACATCTGTAGATAAGGCTTCATCTCCTCCAGAGACATGCCTGTTTTTTTTAGACAAGTAATAAGCTTCATCGTCTGGATATCCTCCGGACGGTATACCCGATGGCGGTTGGCCTTGCGTTCAGCCCGGGGAAGAAGTCCAATCTTCTCATAATAACGAATGGTATCTTCCGATAGTCCGGCTTGTTCTGACGTCTCTTTAATAGAGAACACTACAGTATCATTCATCATCGTTGACCTCCTCCACCTTCATTGTTCTCTATCTTACAACTTGGAGTCAGCTCCAAGTCAAGGTTGTTATGAGTTCAAACACTCCACTTACTAAAAATAAAAATATAAACCAACAGTACGCTTGACTTGGAGTCGACTCCAAATTATAGAATGAGCGCATTAGATAGATTAGCTCTATCACCCCATCACTCAGGAGGTATTCATATGAATTCAAAACAACATACACTTCGTACAGCCTTAATTACAGGTTCAACTTCGGGAATCGGTCTTGAACTGACCCGCACCTTGTTATCCGAAGGCTGGCAAGTTATCGGCCTTAATCGTTCCGCTTTCCCGAAGGAAGACAGCGATATTCAGGACGGATTGCGCTCCGGCCAGCTCCGTTGGGTTCAAGCTAATCTTACCCAGTACGACAGTCTAAGAAAAGCGCTGAATCAAATCAAATCGGAAACGGATGCCATCGATGTGTTGTTTAATAATGCCGGGGGCAGTGGTTACGATCTTCGTTTGTCGGATCAGGGGCATGAAATGCACTTTGAATTACAGACCGTGGTGCCATATATCATTTACATGGAACTACAGGATCTTCTTCACAAAGGCACATTGAAAACCGTTATTAATACATCCACCAGTGCGTTCAATATGGTCAAACAGTTTAACCTGGACATTCTGGAACATCCAGCAGAGTTCAAAAAGCTGTTCGGTCCTTATGCGACTTCGAAGCTCGCACTATCTTTATGGACACATGAAGCTGCTTCTACCCCTGCGGCTAAAGGAATTCAGTTACTGAGTGTGGACCCCGGAGGCAACAATACACTCAGAGGCAATAAAACTTCCGGACTGCCCTTTTATATAAAGCCAATCATGAAGCTATTCTTCCCACATCCAAGCCATGGAGCTTCTCTACTTTATAACGCTGCTGTTGCGCAAATCAGACTTACATCCGGTACGTTCCTGATGAAAAACAAACCCACCAATCTTCGTTTTGCGGAGCAAAGCTCAGCAATTCTGAACAGAGTACATGAAATTTATGAGCATGAATTTTTGCAGCTTGATTCCAAAATTGACCCAGTAAGTAAAAAAAGTGTCTGATCCTTTTACTGAGCTGATGTGGAATTCGCTCTACATTTAATCCGATATGGAATCTATCTACTCTTATTTTTCATTCTGTACGCATCCAAAAAGACGGGACCAAGCGTATCGGTCACGTCTTTTTGTTGTTCCTTGGTCATACCACTCCGTGCATTATGGTACTCATCCATTCCTATTGTATCCGGGCGACCGGAGGTACTTCATATCCCCCTTCCAGCATGGAAGGTTTCGGAGCAAACATCCTCAGCACCAAATTGAACTCACCTGATGGTGTGGGAAGCCAATTGGATTCTTTCCCTTCAGGAGCAGATGGCTGGATATAGATGTCGAGCGAACCGTCAGCGTTGTACACGAGCCCTTTTGTCAAATCCCCAATCGAATATCTGCCAATTTCATTATCGATCAGATAAAAATCCGAGCCATACAGGGTGAGAGACCAAAATCCGGTCACCTGCGGAAGATCATTCTTATTGAAATGCAACACATAACGTTGCGTGCCATGCAGTTTTTCCGCATTTTGATCGTTGCCTATTCCGGTTTGGGCGCCAATAACGGTTGGCGTTGGGGCATGGATGGATGTTTTGGTTACATCACTGCCTTCACCCGGTCCAACGATGGTGAATTGCCCTGCCTTGTTTCCCGTCGTACGATTGGACACATTCCTGAACGTATTGGTATACGCATCAAGCATTTGGACGGTGTAATAACGGTCATCCGTATTTGCCGGAACGTTCAGGACCACCCGACCTTTGGAAATATCCAGCCAGGCACTAAAATAAAGCGTATTGCTATTGGGAGTTACAATATCGTGATATTGCGGAGAAGCCAGCATGCTGGAGTAATAAAACTGATTGAGCGGAGCCCTTGTTTTTAGAGCCATCTGTTTCGTTTGTTCCATAACTACCAGCGGATAGCCGTATATGTAGGCCTGGACCCCAAGCGAATAAGCCAACTGTTCCTGAGAAGAAGCAGCATTGTCTTTCCTTATGTGATCTGGACTGGCCAGAACCTCCAGTGGCCTCGCCGCGATCGAAGCGGATACAACCCCAACGATCAAACCGATGTAAAGCAATAACCTGAAACGTTTACGCATTCGGCTCACCACCCATCTTGACTTTTCACGTTATTTTCCACTTCGTCAATGCAGATTATTCCCGTCCCTCATAATAGCCAAGCTCTGGTTCATAATCTTCACTATACCGACATCTGTCATGGGATGAAGTGATGAACTGGAGGAATCTGCATATGAAAAATGAAAACAACAATAATAGCAAGCCATTAATTATACCTCAGCCGATACGAAAAGACGGTGCCGGAGGACCCGATTTGGGACCTCGGGATGTGATGAGAGATCTACAAAATCCGGATATGCTGGTACCTCCAGTGACCGACAACGGGTTATTACCTAACCTAAGAATGTCTTTTTCCGATACTCATATGCAGTTGAATCATGGCGGTTGGTCCCGTGAAATTACGGTACGGGATCTGCCCATCGCCACGACACTGGCTGGTGTGAATATGAGTCTTACACCTGAGGCGTTCGGGAGTTGCACTGGCATCAACAGTCTGAATGGGCGTATATGATCTGGGGCACGGCACGGATTACGTCCGTGGATCAGAATGGTCGTAACTTTATCGCCGATGTAGGACCGGGAGATTTGTGGTTTTTCCCGAAAGGTCTACCCCATTCCATTCAGGGACTGGCAGATGGGTGTGAGTTCTTGCTTGTATTTGACGACGGGTCCTTCTCCGATCTAAACACATTATCCATCTCTGATTGGTTTGCGCATACACCACCGGAAGTATTGTCCGTCAATTTTGGCGTTCCCGAATCTGCATTCCAATCCATGCCAACGGAACAGATTTACATTTTCCAGGATCAGGTCCCTGGTTCCCTCGCAAGCCAAGAAGTGCAGTCCCCCTATGGTACGGTGCCTCTCTCTTTCAAGCATCGGCTGTTAGCCCAGAAACCGATCATTACACCGGGAGGAAGTGTGCGCATCGTGGATTCCACCAACTTCCCGATCTCCACAACGGTTGCCGCAGCACTGGTCGAAATCAAGCCTGGAGGCATGCGCGAGCTTCACTGGCATCCCAATGCTGATGAGTGGCAATACTATTTGACCGGGCAAGGAAGGATGACGGTGTTTGGAGGAAATGGCATTGCACGCACTTTTGACTATCGGGCTGGAGATGTTGGATATGTACCTGTAGCCATGGGGCATTATATTCAGAATACGGGCGCCGACACGTTATGGTTTTTGGAAATGTTCAGAAGCGATCGCTTTGAGGATATCTCTCTAAATCAATGGATGGCATTAACTCCGGAAGAGCTTGTACGGGATAACCTGAACGCTTCCCCCGAACTGCTTCATGCATTGCGTAAAGAAAAATGGCCTGTCGTGTAATAGGTATACATCGCTACCAGATAGAGGAAAAAAGAGAGCGCGTGGTATTGCTGAGGAAATCGGACAGAAGCCGAAATGTCATGGCGGTTCATTGATTACGATTGAGATCGGCATCAAGGCTGTGCGCAAATGCGGGACGATGCAGCTAACCCGGGTTTACGGGGCGTCCTATAACATGTTTCAGCTAGGCGGTCTGTTTGAACGTAGTAGCATTAACTTGAGAATGGGACAAGCGCCTGTCTCATTCAATATATGCCGGAACTTTTTCGCAAAATCACCATCGACGAATTCGACTCTACCGAGGTCATCTCCCACCGTATTGCTCTGGAGAATGCGAAGGAAGCTTAACGGATTTTGTACGAACACGAATGTACTAAAGTTATACTAAAACCTTGATTGTGTAAATTGTGTAACGAATCAAAAAAAGGCAGTTGTCCCTCTAACGGGTACCTCTGCCTTTTTTAATTCCTCATCTCCAACGAATCATTCAACCACAGTGAATCTTTATTTCGCTTTTACCGCCTGAATATATACACTTTCTCCCTCGAAACTAACGAGTCTGCCCAATTGCGTCTCTTCAAACTTGAAATACTTCTTAATCACAGATGGCGCACTCAGCATGCTTGCTTCCAGCTCTCTGCTCTCCGACTCAGGAAGTCCAGCCCTATTGCACCAATCTTCAAATATGAAGCCCTTCTCAAAAGAAACCATCGTTTCCATGCGGAATCCGGCAAGCTCCAGCATCCGAATCCATTCCGTCTTGCGCCATGCCCGAACATGACTTGCATCACGCCACTTCTCAATTTCATTGTAAAATTGATCGTTCTCATCGCGCTCAGGCGCCACATTATCAATCATTAACAACCTTCCACCAGGTTTCATTACTCGAAACGCCTCTGATACAAAGGAAGGTACATCTGGAAAATGGTGTGCAGCAATCCGACAGGTCACAAGGTCAAATAAATCATCCTTGAAAGGTATGTGTTCAGCATCACCTGCTACAAAATCCACATTCTGGTGTCCATTCCCCCGGATAAAGCGTTCAGCCACCTGTAACATCTCTTCCGTTAAATCCAATGCAGTAACCTGCTCCACAAGTGGAGCTAATGCATTGGCAACATGTCCTCCTCCAGTGGCAATATCCAGCACCTTCATGTCAGTACTCGCTTGGGATGAAGCTACAAGTAATGCCAAATCGTCACCTTTGGCATGGCCGACACTGGTCACATATTTATCCGCATTTTTAGCAAATTGTTTGCGCACCTGCCCTTTAATCTGATCATTAGACATTCTGTTTCCTCCTTTTAGTTTCAACAGATGAAACTAAGTTTCATTAAAATAATATTGTTTATTTTATCACAGAATGACTAACAGCGAAATAAAAAAGCATCTTCCCAGTGAATTTCACTCAGAAGATGCCATTTTATTTTACAAAGCTATGAGATAGATCTTGTTTATACCTTAGGATAAAATTGCATCCTTTAATTTATTTCACAAGGGTCGGCGATTTCTTCCATAGTCCCAGGATCAGACCGGAGATCACTGAACCAATTGCTACAGCAAGCAGGAAGAGTAACGCGTGATTTGCCAGTGCTGCAACGAAAATTCCACCATGCGGAGCGGGTACGTTAATGCTCCACAGTTGAGTCAGTCCGCCAGCAACAGCGGAACCCAGAATACAGGATGTCAGGACGCGCAGCGGGTCAGCTGCAGCGAATGGAATGGCACCTTCCGTGATGAAGGAAAATCCGAGCACGTAATTCGTCAAACCTGATTTGCGTTCTTGCTCCGTAAATTTGGATTTGAAGAACGTTGTAGCCAGGGCAATTGCCAGTGGCGGCACCATACCACCTGCCATAACAGCTGCCATCCAGGCACCATCTGTATTACCACTCGATGTGAATACACCGATGGCAAACGTATAAGCCGCTTTGTTAAACGGTCCACCCATATCGATGGACATCATGCCGCCAAGCAGCAAGCCAAGCAATACAGCATTTCCAGTACCCAAATTTCCAAGTGCATCCACAAGCCATGTGTTAAGGGAACCAAAAATCGGATCAAAGACATAGAAACTTATTGCACCCACGATAAGCAATCCGAATACAGGATACAGCAGGATTGGTTTCAAACCATCAATGGCTTTAGGCAATCCTTTAAACAGTTTGCGCAGACCGATTACAACGTAACCTGCCAGGAAACCGGCAGCAAGACCACCAAGGAAACCAGCGTTTGAGTTCACGGCCAGCAATCCGCCGACCATACCAGGCATGAGGGCAGGACGATCACCGATACTCATCGCAATAAATCCGGCAAGGACAGGAATCAGGAAATGGAACGCACCGGTTCCGCCACCAATCGTCTGCAATAGTTGCACGATGGGATTTTCAGGACTTGCAATTTGTTCAAACAAGAAAGATATTGCGAGCAAAATACCGCCACCCACTACAAATGGAAGCATATGCGAGATTCCGTTCATCAAATCTTTATAAATCTTACTGCCCACGTTCACTTTGCCTTGGCTTTCTCCTTCAGCCTTGCCAGTACTGCCGCCCTGGCTTCTGTAGATCGGAGCGTCGCCGTTAACTGCCTTACGAATCAGCTCTTCGGATTTGCGAATACCATCGCTCACTGGTCTTTGCAATACCGGTTTGCCATCAAAGCGGGCCATTTCCACATTTTTATCCGCCGCAATGATAACCCCTTTGGCACGAGCGATTTCATCAGCTGTCAGTACGTTCTGTGCTCCTTCGGAACCATTAGTCTCCACTCGGATATTTATGCCCATTTCTTGTGCTTTCTTTTTGAGAGCATCTTCAGCCATGAACGTGTGAGCAATACCCGTTGGACAAGCTGTAACCGCTACGACAAAATCTTCAGATGCCGCATTGCCAACAATAACACCAGATGTGCTCTGTTTCTGACCATTCGTATGGCCCGAGCCGGATACAGCGTTTGTTCCATTTGCAGCATTTGCTGCTTTCTCCGCTTCAGCTTTTTCTTTGGCAGCTTTTTTCTCCGCTTCCTCCGCCTGCTTGGCATCGAATAATGCAGTCACTTCTTCAGGAGTGTCCGTGCTCATCAGCTGTGAGATGAAATCGCTATCAATCAACAGCCTGGAAAGAGCCGCAAGCGTACGAAGATGGGTATTGGCCGCCCCTTCTGGAGCTGCAATCATGAAGAATATATGAGCCGGTTCATCATCAAGCGCTTCAAAATCAAGTCCTTTTCGACTCTTGGCGAATACAACTGTAGGTTCATTCACAGCTGTTGTCTTGGCATGAGGCATGGCAATACCGCCACCGATCCCCGTGCTCGATTCAGCTTCGCGTTTATAAATCATTTCCTTAAACAATACCGGGTCATTAATACGTCCGCTACGGTTTAAACTAGAAATGAGTTCATCAATAGCCTCTTCTTTCGTCGTGGCTTGCAGGTCCATGATCATCGTTTCCTGGATCATCAGGTCTGTTATTCTCATTTTGGTACACTCCCTTAAATTCAGTCGGCCCGTGTGATGCAGACCGACTTATAATTGTACTTCTTGCGCTGTTATCTGCGATTCAATGAATCCCCTCTTCTATAAAGGGGCATGCATTCCATTCATTTTGTACGGACTATAATTTGGTTATTATGACTTGAATACGTAGCTTTTCAATGAGTTCCCGAGTTGCCAGGTCATCCGAGAAAGCCGTTGCACTACCTGAAGCAACCCCCATTCGGAACGCTTCAAGCAGGTCTTCGTTTAATCCAAATGTCCCTACGAATCCACCGATCATGGAGTCTCCAGCACCAACCGAGTTCTTCACGACACCTTTTGGCACACTCGCGTGGTAGACATCTGTTTTGGTAATCAACAGCGCGCCTTCACCTGCCATGGAGATCAACACATGCTTAGCACCTGTTTCCAAAAGCTTGCGACCATACGTCACCAGCTCCTCCTGAGTGTCTATGGTTACTCCGAAGAGTTCAGCAAGTTCATGGTGATTCGGCTTCACCAGCAGCGGCTCATGTACCAGAGCATCCATCAATGCAGGTCCCGTCGTATCGATTACAAATTCGGCACTCGTTTGTTTGCACACATTGATCAGTCGATCGTAGAAATCTGCCCCCAGCGAAGGCGGTACACTTCCCGAAAGTATGACGATATCTCCTTTTTGCAATGCGGATAACTTGTTAAGCAACCCCGCTGCTTCCTCTGGTCGAATGGCTGGTCCCAGTCCGTTAATCTCTGTCTCTTCCCCATGCTTCAGCTTAATGTTAATCCGGGTATCATCTGCGATGGTAACGAAATCCGTCTGGATTTCATCTTCCTGCAATTTGTCATTAATGAAACGACCCGTGAACCCTCCCAGAAATCCAAGTGCTGTGTTTTCGGCTCCCAGTTGATTAAGCACTCGCGATACGTTAATGCCTTTTCCACCAGGAAGTTTCAGGTCCCGATTCATACGATTCAAATCACCAAGCTTCAGATCATCCACTTCCACGATGTAATCAATGGAAGGATTAAGTGTTACGGTATATATCATGGCTATCCCTCAATTATTTTAGTTTTCTGGGCGATTACAGAACGCCAGTGTTCCGGCATATGTTCAGTAATCAAATCTGCCTCCTCCAGGTCAAACAATTTGGCAAAAGTGATTTCCCCAATTTTGCTGGAATCAGCCAGCACATAAGATCTCCCGGACAATTGGTGTGCACGCCTTTTAATCAAGGCTTCCTCCGGATCAGGAGTTGTATACCCCATTTCGGGGTCCACTCCGTTGGTTCCGATAAAACATTTATCAAAACGGAAGTTGTCCATGTTCTGTAATGCGATACTGCCAATCACGGCTTTGGTGTGAATTTTCATCATGCCGCCAAGCAGATAGCTGCGTATTCGTTTACTTACCAACGCTTCTACATGAGAAAGTCCATTGGTCACTACCGTAACGTCCTTGGCTTCAATATAGGGAATCATGGCTAATGTCGTCGTCCCCGCATCCAGATAGATGCATTCACCATTGTTGATCTCCTGCGCAGCTAAACGAGCAATTGCCGTTTTCTGTTGAATGTTTTTGAACGTTTTTTCTTCCATACCTGGTTCTGGTGTCTTTTCATTTACCAGAGCAGCACCACCGTGTATACGTTTCAGCATATGTCGGCTCTCCAGGTCAATCAAATCACGCCGTATCGTTGATTCAGAAGCACCGAGCACATCGACGAGCTCTTGCAGTTTCACAATCCCTCTTTCTTGTAAGCGCTCTATAATTGCAGCATATCGTTCTTCAGTTAGCATTTTCATTCCTCCAACTGCTTTTATAGTAACATATTATTCATAAAAAACAATCATTTTCGTTCAAATTAATTTAAAAACATCCAAAAATCATCAACATTCGACATCTTCCGATCATCAATCATCGTATTCAGCCCTGAATATCTTTCAAAATCGTTCATTACTTATTTCTTTTTCAGATTGTCCATGTCCTCTTTCGTCTTCCATGCATTTGATAATATCGAACGAATAATTTCGTCTCTATATTTCATGGGAGGTGGCCTTATGGCCAATAATCGTAACAAACGCCGAAAACCTTGTATTCATACAGGCAAAACAAATTCACTACGTTTCGGGTGGATTTCCTCTAACTGGAGCGGTTATGCCCGAGCGGGTTACAAAGGTGAATTCAGACGCATCTCGGCCGAATGGAACGTGCCCTTTGTTTTACCATCATCTAAATCTTCATACTCTTCAGCTTGGATCGGAATTGATGGATTCGAGAATTCCAACCTGATTCAGACTGGAACAGGCCATGATTGGGTTAACGGCAAAGCTAGTTATTATGCCTGGTGGGAAATCCTGCCGGACGTTGAAACAGTCATCCCTTTCCCTGTGTCTCCAGGAGATCGGATTAGAGCTACCATATACAGAATCAATCGTACTCGATGGTGTATCACGCTTCATAACCTGACCCAAAGCTGGACTTTCCGTACCGTTCAGCAATATACAGGCCAGCAATCATCAGCGGAGTGGATTGTAGAAGCACCTTCTGTAGGAAATTCCATCTCACGGATGGCGAGGAACACTCCTGTCACCTTCAAATGTTGTCGCCTGAACGGCCGCTCCCCCGGACTAGTCGCCAAAGAAAAAGGCATCATGATTCAGCAAAAACAGGTTGTTTCCATTCCAAGAGCACCAGGGCCACGAGGGGACTCTTTCATCGTGAAACGAAACGACTAAGCCTTATCGTTGGCAGGTTCGTTAATGAAAAAAACTGCAATGTGCCATATTCGGCGTACCATTGCAGAATGGATGCTCGGTCATTATGTAATTGACACGAGTTTATCTTTTTCATTTATAGGAATAGATCAGCCCTGTCTGGTTTGGGTTTCACCCAATTTCCTTCTTCATTAATAAATGCACCCTTGAAACGTCCCATCTCCAATTTCTCAATTAGCTTCATCTCATCCAGTACCAGAATTTCAGACAACTGCTGCAAACTATAATAATCAGCTGGATCGTAATCGAGCAGGATTGGAACAGCCATATCGTATAGTTCTTTGATTAGATTCTCCAATGAATGACGTCCGAGGTTGTCCATGGTTTGGAAAAACTTCAGATCATGGGACACCAGATTGTGGAAAGATTTATCTTTTAAGTTCATCCACAGCGTATTACACGCTTGAACACTCATATAGTTCTGCTCTACATCATAATATTGGATTTCATCAATCTTCATATACTTTTCCTGAAAAGCCACAATTTTGATCAAGGGTTCGTTTCGTTTGCGTGACGCCTTCTTCAAATGGGTTTTGAACCCCTCATAATCCATGATTCTCACAATAATCTATCGCCTGCCTTAACGCTGTATAATTCGATATTTTACAGCATTATATAAGCACCCGTAAATGTAACTTTCGGAAAACAAAAACCGTACAGCCTCTTAACCTGCTGTACGGTCATTTTGTATAATCAGATTCCAATTCCACTTTTCACCCAAATAGCAGTAAATTCCTGTTCGTTATACTTGAAAAATTGCTCCAGGATCTGTTCCCGGTCATCCAGGAAAAGCTGGTCAGCAACCGCTGAAACCAACTTCGGCACAGCATTACGTGTCCCCGATATTGCCGAGGCAGAGAGGCCGCAACTTGCAAGTGCAGAATAGTTAAAGACAAACAGGCCACGCAGCTTATCCTCCCCCTCCTCATCTCTGCTGGTCATTGCAAACCCGGGGCTAAGGTAGGGATGGGCGTCAAGCATCACATTCCTTTGTGCAGCCGGGGCTTGAAAACGGTCTTCCCAGCGTGCAATGTGTGCCTCCACCACTCTGAGCTCGGGACGCAGTGCCGGATCACTGACCATCCCTGTACTTATGACCAGAAAATCAAAGGAGTGCAGGCCCTGTGGTGTACTCACTAACGCTTTCCCATCCTTCATCTGTACATCCAGCCAAGGCGCATGAAGATGCAATTGGAAGCCTGACCATGAAGCAGCCCGGTTGAAGGTATCGTTGGTTGGTGGTTGATTATAGTTAAAAAAATGGGAAATGGCCGCATACTTATCCTCGTCCGGCAGAGCATGAAACCGTTCAATCATACCGGATTGTTCCATCTGACGAATCGGGTTAATGCTCGGTAATTGTTCCCGCCGTACAAATACGTGTGCCTCAGCCACGCCTGCGACTAGTGCAAAGTTGGCATTATCAAAGGCAGAAGCCCCGCCGCCAAGTATGGCGATCCTTTTTCCTTGTAACCGTTCAAAATCAATCGTTTCCGACGTATGGGCGTACAGATGTTTAGGTACTTGCTCAGCGATCAGGGATGGTACATGCCACTCCCCACCTCCCTGAATGCCAGTAGCCAAAACAACCTTGCGTGCCAGCAATATATTGGTTGGAGCCCCTGCGCCTGTGATGTGCAGTCTGTGAACGCCTCCATCTATAGGTTCAATCAGTGTCAGCTTCACTTCATTCACGACTGGCAGATGAAGCACTTGTCTGTACCAGCGCAGATAATTCATCCATTCGCTGCGAGGAATTTTATCAATATCTTCCCATCCGGAGGGGCCTGCTTGTGCCTCCCACCATGCTCGAAAAGTCAGCGAAGGGATACCGAGATCAATAGAGGTCAGATGTTTCGGTGTACGTAAAGTGACCATACGGGCGTAAGTCTCCCAAGGTCCCTCCAACCCTGAGGCATTTTCGTCAATAACCAGAATGTTGGATATTCGCTCACGCAGAAATCCAAAAGCGGCACCCAAGCCGCTCTGTCCACCACCTACGATAACAACATCATAGATATGACCTTCATCATGTTCTCGCGGGCGAATCCAATCCGAACCTCCATACGCGAGATAAGCCAAATCATCAAGTACTCGTTGGTTTAATGCTTCAAGGCTCATCATCCCTCAACCCTTTCAACTTCTACTGTATATTTACGAATACGGAGTCCTTATTAAATGTCAGTTTTATGTGAGAATCTATTCAATTGATCGATAATCCGTAAGTTCAAAGCATTCTAATTTCGTTACCATATGGATATAGACGACGACTCCGTCTCAATTCCTTACATCATCTTCATAAGGATTAGCGTTATTATAAGAGTTAGGGTCATTTTTTTGAATATGACGGCAGATTTCTTGTCACAACACCTAAAAATTTCTAACATACTTGTTAACTATAACGAAACACCAAATTTTAAAGACTTTGTCCTGTATGTAAAAAAGACAGATCAGGTTGGATATTAACGGTCGATCCAACCCGGATCTGTTTTCGTGTTGTTTTAGTTCAGATAAATGGAATGCCGCCCATTAATGAAGTCAAGTCAGCATTCACCATTTTAGTTTAGGTCGTGAGCATCAAAGGAATCCTAATACATTTTATTTATTGATTGATTAATTACAAAACTACAAATCTACATAACACATTTATTTCTTTTGCAGCTCACCTATCGTCCCTGCAATCCCTTCTTCAAAAGAAGTCATCTTCACCGGCCCAATGCTGGCCTCGTATTTCTTTTTACTCAACACAAGCGGTTCTTCTGTCAAATACAACATTTCAACAATTTCTTTCATTATCGGTACGGCTAAACCAAGCAGCGAAAGTCCTGTTTTTCCAAGTGCTATCACCGGTTTCGCCTTACCTGCGGCCTGTTGTGCAATACGTACGATTTCCTTGCCCGATATTATGCCAGCACCAGGGATATTCCAGTTTTGCCGATAGGCATCATCTCTGCGTGCCAACTCCACAACCATGACCGCTGCATCTGGTAAATAGATATATTCTCGTGGTATTTTCATCGTTCCGACAAAAAAAGTCATTTTCCCCTCCGCTATTGCTTCAAGCGTGGACCCCAGGTAAGAAGCCTGATTGGCAGTTGGGCCATAATAATCAGGCAAGCGAACAATCATGACTTGCGCTTTACGCCATTGGCTGCTAAATAACATTTGCTCATAAGCAAGGCGGGTCTTTCCTTTTCGAGATGCGGCTGCTTTGGATGTTCTTCAGTCACTTCGTTCATTTGTCTTCTGCCATAAGGATAAATCCCGTCAATGACGACCACCTTCAGGCCCAATTGTTCTGCCGCCTCCATGACGGATTCACCCAGAGGGATCAATCTGCTCTCCATTTCGTTGTAAGGTACATTCGCACAGTGAAACATTACATCGACTCCTAGTGAAGCAGCTGCAACATCATCGGGTCGGAACGCATCCCCCACAGCGATCTGTAGGTAATCAGGAGATCCCAGCTTCACAGCAAGTTGCTCCAGTTTTTGACGTGAGCGGCCAAATATAATTGTAGGAATGCCACGTTTAATCAATTCCTCTGTAATTGCTGCACCCGTTCCACCTGTTGCCCCAACCACAATTGCTCTTTTCATTTCATCTCAACCTCTTTCTCTCAATTAGTTATTGATCAATTACTTACTTAAGCACAATATAACCTAAATTAGTGATTGATCAATAACTAAAATGAAAAAAGGGACACTTCCCCTTTCTATCTATCCATAAGCGCTGGCAAATCCAGTGCCTTCGATACATTACATAACATGCCTATTGCCAGAAATATCAACGTTTTTTGCTTTGGATTGGCAACGCCTGCCGCTGTGAAAGCTTCCAATACCATATCTCGCACCTCAGTAAATCCTTTTTGCATTGCTTGACGGATGACTTCTTCCTGAACCGTCTGCGCTTGCATTTGCAGCAAAATTTCGTTCTTGTGAGATTGAATAATCTCTTCATAAGCTTCAGTCAACTCATTCTCCAACTGATCTGGAGTAGCTGTCTCCACCACCGATCGGAATGAATCAATTACTCGTGTCCAGGATACCTCCAGTGCTGTTAACAGCAAAGCTTCTTTGGTTCTGAAAAAACGAAAGATATACGGTTGCGAAATGTTGGCCCTTTCTGCCACCTGAGCTGTGGTCGCTCGGAAATAGCCGATTTCAGCAAACACTTCAATCGCTGCGGATATGATATCACTACGTCGATTAACCGACACCGCTGCATCTTTAGCCATGATAATCACACCTCCATTCAATAGTAATTAATTGATCAATAGCTAGAAGTATATAGGAAAGTCTAATTCATTGCAAAGAGACCTACCCCTCTTATTTCTTGAGTTTGCTTGGATTATACCCGTACGTTTGCCTGAATCGGCTGATGAAATAACTGCAGTTGGCATACCCCACCTGATGTGCAGCTTCCGTTACACTGAATTGCCCACTTGCCAGTACTGGACATCCTCCTTAATGTGATATAAATACTCCTGATTAGGGTAGTGATGGATGCTAAACGGTTTTAACATATAAAGAGCAAGAACATCAACCATGAGTCATCACTCCAATCCAGGTAATGAGTATACATTATGAAATCCCTTGATAACACCAATTACGTTGCACTCAGCTTTCATATATCCAAACAGAACATTAAACAATATCGCGAGTACCTTCGCACACATGTTATTCCAACATACCAAAGTAACATGAGCCAAACAGCGTTCTGATATATTGATACTTAACCAATGGGTTGGTCGGTATAAGCGAATATTGATCTTGGAAAGGACGTTCATTTTCCATCAAATGCTGAATTTCCATCCGACAGGGAAGCGCCAGAATCGCTTTGTACAGAATCATATAATAAACAAGACCTGAATCGGTCTTGATGTTTACGTTAGCCAGCTTTCCCCCGTGAACAATATGAACCCATCCACGATGTACCTTTGCTGATCCATTCTTACTACAGCAGATCCATCAATCACATATAGATAGGCACTTCTGTGACGTCAATTTCATCCATATGTACATTACCTTTCATTATAATTGATAATAATTCTCAATTACAATGTAAATCGTTATAAAGTGGCTTGAATGGATATCCTACATCTGTGGAATCAAGAAGACTATCGCTGTGGAATAGATTGTTTTATCTTCTCATGACGACCCTGTTGCAAAATCAAAACAGCCATGATATATTAATTGAGCCATCAACTGTTGATGCGTCAATAGTTGATACGTCAAAGATTGACTTAGCAGATTTCACTGACTAAGCAATGGCACTGTGTAATGGCAACTTTATGTATTTTGTTCACATAAGCCGTTGTTCATGGTCGAGATTCACCCGGGAGGTCTAGTCATGACACGTGTTTTTTCCAAGGAAGAGCAGATCATCAATCTGCTTAACGGGCTGGGAAACAAGATCAGCCCCAAGTTCGAACGCTGTACGGGCATCAGCTCATCTCGCTTTGAGATTTTACATGAGTTGGATCAGGTTGACGAAATTAATCAGTCCATGTTGCAAAAAATCATTAATATCGACAGTGCGGCGATCACTCGCCATCTGAAGCAGCTTGAAGCCGATTCGATGGTCACCAGACGTAAAAATCCGGAAGACAACCGAGTTACCTTTGTCCGCCTTACGGATGAAGGACGGAAGCAAATCGAGGGTTATAAAGTCGAGAAAACCAATTTTATCAATCAGATTTTACAGGATTTTAGTGATGAAGAAATTCATATGCTTGCTGATTTCCTGGAACGCATGCAAAACAATTTCTAAACCCATATATAGAGGAGAGAACCATACATGAGTACATTCCAAAGCACTTTTCAAAAGACAAATGATTTTAACGAAATTACTTACGGCCGCCGGTCTGTAAAACTATACGATCCTGAAGTCAAAATCAGCCGTGAAGAAATGACAGAGATTTTGGCTGAAGCTTCACGCGCACCTTCTTCGGTTAATATGCAACCATGGCGTTTTCTGGTCGTAGATACGGCTGAAGGAAAAGAAAAGCTTGCTCCCCTTGCCAAATTCAATCAGAATCAGGTACTGACTTCCGCCGCTGTTATTGGTGTGTTCATTGACATGAACAATGCGGAACACATGGACGAAATCTTCAGCAAAGCGGTTGAGCTTGGTTACATGCCACAAGAAGTCAAAGATATGCAAATGAAAGCTGTTAAACCATACTACGATAACATGCCCGCTTCCGCTATTCGCGATGTCAATCTGATTGACGCAGGTCTGGCTTCCATGCAATTGATGCTCGCTGCACGTGCTCATGGGTATGATACTAACCCAATCGGTGGTTATGAGAAAGATCAAATTGCTGAAACTTTCGGCATGGACAAAGATCGTTACCAGCCTGTAATGCTAATCTCGATCGGTAAAGCGGCCAAAGAAGGTCATCCTTCCTACCGTCTGCCTGTTGAGAAAATTACGACTTGGGCATAATATCAGGCAACATTTTACATGTTAAGCAGCATTTACGTTCAGGATCAAACAACATTTTTAATACACTAATGGAGGTTGAATATTATGATTATCATTCACGCTCACTTGCAAGTTAAACCAGACCAGGAACAAGCTTTTTTGGAAGCAACAAAAGTACTGATCCCTGCAACACGCAACGAAGAAGGCAACATCAGCTATGATCTCGCCAAAAGTACTGAACGCGAACATCATTACACAATGATTGAGCTGTGGAAGGACGAAGCCGCTACAGCTTCCCATAATGCAAGTGCCCATTTCCAGGCTTTCGTTCAACAAGCAGCAGCATTCATGGCCGCTCCTATGAACGTTGAAGTATTTGCCGGAGAAGCGGTTAAACGATAAAATACGAAGCCTTACATTAATTAGTTAAGCAGACCGACGAAATCGTCGGCTTGTGAAAAAGAAACCGCTCCTCGTCATGCTGACGGGTGAGCGGTTTTTTTGATATTGAAAGAAAAACTTTATGATGACCATTCTGGTTTGTGTATTTTATTTGGTGTATAGATGTTTCATCAGCTCACGGTTTTTCTGCGTAAACAAGTCATTGTGCGAGGAAACCATCCCGTGTGTATTGGCTTCGGGTGCAACGTACAGTTTGGCTTTGTTCACAGCATTGGCGGCGTCTTGGAACGCTCCTGCGATCAAATGAAGCTTTCCTTCATGATGCAAAATATCTCCCGCAGCAAAAATGCCCGGTACGGATGTCTCGCTGACTGGTGTGCCTGCGATCCAATGATCCTTCATATCTATTTTAATATGACTGTTTACCAGCAATTCCTTGTCTCGCTCATAGCCGTAGTTAATGATGACCTCATCCACGGCCAGTTCCAGTGAAGCTCCGTCTTCATTACGTTTCAGCACAACCGTCTCAATCTGTTGATGATCGTCTGTGGCGACCAGCTTCTCAATCGTTGTATTGAGCAAGCATTCCACTGGACTGTTCTCCAGACGTGATATTTCAGCTTCATGACCTTTCAGCGTATCTTTCCGATACGTTAAATAGACTTGCTTGGCAATAAGGGCGAGTTCGTTCGCCCAATCAATCGCCGCATTACCACCACCCGAGATCAGAACCGTTTTGTCCTTGAAGCGGGAGAGCGATTTGACTGTATAATGTAAGTTTGTAACCTCGAAGCGTTCTGCGCCTTCAATCTCCAGTTTAATCGGCTTCAGAATTCCTCCACCAATAGCTAAAATCACAGTTTTGGAGTAATGTTCTTCATCTGAGGCGGTGTGCAGTACGAAGTATCCTTGCTCATCTTTGGATATAGACGTGACCTTTTCTCCAAGAACAACCTCTGGTTGGAAAGTAAGCCCCTGATTGACCATTTGTTCGATCAGTTGTGCGCCAGGAACGGGTTGTAACCCCCCTATATCCCAGATCATTTTCTCAGGATACACATGCACCTTCCCACCCAGATAGGGTTGGAATTCAATAATTTTGGTTTTCATTTCACGCAAACCGCTGTAAAAAGCTGAAAATAATCCGGCAGGCCCACCGCCAATAATTGTTACATCAAACACTTCATGGTCTTTCATCTTGAATACCCTCATTTCAGAATTGATTTTGTCCAACAATCTTATCCAATTTATTGCTGCAAGGTTTGAACGGCCGAGAACGCACTTCTATCAACCTTTCAAACCTTTATAATAATGATTCTCATTATCATTTAATACTATAGCAAGGATCATTGGAAATGCGAATGCACAAATCACCAATTTGAGATGTATTATTGTCTAATGAAAGCATGAAGCATGAGCAAAATGGTAAATCTCATTGAGATCAACAGATGGAATATATTGTATAATTTCAAGGCGCGAATATGTATGATTACTTAATCCAGATGCGCGTATTCCGAAGGAGAAACACCAAATTTACTTTTAAAAATACGACTAAAATAGAGCGGATTAGTATAACCAACACTGATTGCAACATCGCGAATCAAGTAGCTACCGGATTTCAGCAGCTCCCCCGCCCTCTCCATGCGGTAATGGATGACATAGTCGATGGGGCGGAATCCCGTGTATTTGTGAAAAAAGTAGGAAAAACGCTTTGAACTCATGCCATGTAACTCTGCTAACTCGTCGAGTGTCAGCAGATTCATGTAATGTCCATGAATATAAGAGATGGCTTGCTCAATCACCTTCTCACTCAGCGAAGTTCCACTTTCCCGTTGACTGCAGCCTGTGAAAACCTGAACCATGATGCTCAAAAATAACTCCTTGACTCGAAGTTTGCCAATCCCTCCTTGCGCGTGCAGTTGTTCCTGCAGCATAACCAGTAATTCAACCACCCTTGGATTGGCCCCGGAGTCCAATTTGAAATGAGAGCTGCACTCCTGCACGCTGTCGCCCTCTTCCAATTGGTCAAAACTATAAAACAGTAAATAATATTCATACTCTGAATGGCCATTCACTTGTGAGTCCAATTGCATGCCTGGTGCTGCGTGAAAAACGGACCCGGGCTGTAACTCGTATACCGTTCCATTCACTGACATGCTGGCTTCTCCCCGTACCACAAAAAGAAATCCATGATTTAATGTTCTGAATTCACGCAATATACTTTTGGGCTGCAAAACCAGCCGATTGATTCCATCTATTTTAAAAGAATTTTCAGCAAATATTGAAGCTAATTGTTCCACATCTGTCATGGTCATTTCCACCTGCTCTCTTTTAGCATGGGTTTAAGCTGATCTCATTTTATCTTATCACACGAATCAAGTCATACCGGGTAGCTTGAGCTTCACGTTAGTAAACTAGCATGGATCTATAAGTACGTTTAAGTAGCTCCACGTCAAAACTCGAATAAAAGGCTATCCCTTGTCTTGACGACAAAAGATAGCCTGATTAGCTACGGTTCAAATAGTCTAACGTTTTTTGGATTACTTTTTCAATAACAAATAAACAAAATAAGGCACACCGATCAGGGATACCATAATTCCTGCGGCAATTCCGTCAGGATCAACCAGATTACGCCCAACCGTATCGGCTATTAACAGAAGCCAGCCCCCAAGCAGAACCGCAACAGGAATAAATAACGAGTTACGTGGACCGACCAGCGCTTTGGCGATATGCGGAGCCATCAAACCGATAAACGCAATTCCACCAGTAACGGATACAGCAGAAGCGGCGGCAGCAACAGCAATCACAATAAGTACCAACCGTTCTCGCTCCAGCTTTAACCCCACTCCGATTGCCGTTTCTTCGTTCAGTCCCAGCAAATCAAGCCGTCTGGTTCTAAACAAGGTGAGCGGGATCAAGATAATAAGCCAAGGCAGCAAGGCCCATATGAACGGCCAGTCTGCCCCCCATATGTTACCGGATATCCATTTGGCAATAAAATCAACCTTGGAGCGTTCAGCTGAAGATATGATGACGATCATGATGCCTGACAGCGCCATCGAAAATCCAACCCCGACCAGCACCATTTTTATGGGATCAAGTCCCTTTGTTCGACTATAGGAGAACGCATAGATAAGCGCCGCAGTTAGCAATGCGCCTATAAAAGCAGCTAACGGCAACATATAGACGAACGTACCAGGTTCGATCGGGAAATACAGAAAGAAGATCGCAACGGCTACACCTGCACCGGAATTGATCCCGATGATGCCTGGATCGGCCAAGTCATTGCGCGTAACACTCTGCAAAATGGACCCTGACAGCGCAAGCGCCATACCGGACAATAACGTAATAAAAATCCGGGGCAATCGGACAGAAAACAGAACAAAGTCCTCTTTGAATGTACCTTGACCAAATAACACCGGAATTACCCTTTTGAAGGACAATGAAGAATATCCCCAGCTCATACCAACCACAGCCGTGATGAGAATCAGCAACAAACAGATCAGAAGAACCAGTCGTTGCTTGCGAATTCGCGCAGACATCGTCATGAGAACGCTTTGCCCCCTCTACGCACTACGAACAGGAAGAAAGGTAAACCAAGCATGGCAGCAATGGCGACCACTGGTGTTTCGTAAGGTGCATTTATCGTTCGTCCCAGCGTTTCGGCAAGCAGCATAAACGATGCTCCGGCAAAAATGGATACGGGGATAATATACCGATAGTCCGTGCCAACCATTTTACGGACAATATGGGGGATCATTAATCCGACAAAGGCCATATTACCGATCAATGCAACCGACGCTCCGGTAAGCACGATGACGAGCAGGAACAGAACGGTTTTGACGAGTACAAGCCTTTGCCCCAATCCAGTCGCCACTTCATCGCTCAGACTAAGAATATTGATCTGGTTGGAAAGAAACGGAACTATGGCTAGACCAATGAGTATCACAGGCCCAATGGCTTGAATCTGGCCCCATGTCGTTCCAATGAGTCCTCCCGAAGTCCACATGGACACATCCTTGGAAATTTTAAAAAAGATACTGATGCCATCCGAGATGGCATACATAAAAGCAGATACAGCTGCCCCGGCCAGCACGACACGGATGGGAGACAAGCTCCCTCTCCACATCGATCCGAGCACAATAACCAAAGCAGCTCCAAGTGCAGCACCAACAAAACAAGCGACCATAATCCCAAAATATCCGAGCGATGGCATAAAGACAAACGCCAGGGCAAGTGCCATATTGGCCCCTGAAGTCAGACCGAGTAACCCAGGATCGGCCAGCGGGTTGCGAGTAATTCCCTGCATGATGCCTCCAGAGACTGCAAGTGCGGCTCCGATCAGCATGGCAGCCAGTTCCCGCGGAAGTCTGATCTCTCGCAGAATAAGAATATTATCGCTCTTGGTCGCAGAGGTCAGGGTCAGCCACACATTGCGGAATGTCGTTTCTTCTGCGCCAAACATCATAGCCATGATAAAGCACACCATAAGTACGAGTACACTACCCAGCAGCTTGGTTGCAAACCGAAAAGGAAGTCGTTTATTTTTCATCGCGTTCAATGTTTACTTGCCAAGAAAATGTTGGATGAAGAATTCCAGCTGGTATTCCATGCTCAGTGGATCATTGAAGTAAAATGCCTTGGCATCGGCTTCGAATACCTGATTATTTTTCACCGCAGGAATGTTTTTGTAAGTTTCGGTGTTTTGGAATGAGTTGTCTTCATCGGCATTTTTGCTAAAAATCACATAGTCTCCCATGTAGTCTTTTAGCACTTCGTTCGATACAGCAAAGAATCCGTCTTTCTTGGTGGCTTCCTTCACCTTCTCCGGCATGGCAAGACCGAATTGATCATACAGTATTTCCGTTCCACGTCCGAATTTTTCGCCATAAACGTAAAGTTGTTTATTAAATGTTTCAATAACCGATACGCTTGCGTTTGCGCCAATTTTGGCCTTGATTTCTTCTCCTACTTTTTTGCTTCGGGCATCAAAATCGTCAACCCATGCCTGTGCTTCTTTTTCTTTGTTCACAAGCTTTCCGATCTCCAGCTGTTGCTTGAGGAAGTCCACCTTACCATATGTATAGGTGACTGTTGGAGCTATTTGCTTCAGTTTATCGATGTTCTTGATATCAGACAGGCCGATAATCAGATCTGGGTTTAACTCAATAATTTTCTCCAGACTCTCGTCGGTAACTGCCTCTGTATTGGCCAGTTTTTCTTTGAAGTTCGGGTTCTCCTTGGACATTTCATCCACACCGACCAGTGGCACATCCAGTGCCATCACATTGCCTGTCAGGAATCGGGTCAGCACAACCACACGTTGCGGATGTGAAGGAACTTCGACAGGACCTGTCTCCGATTGATAAGTGAATGTGCCCGAATCTGAATCAGATGAAGAAGCTGATGAATCCGTGCTCGATGAAGTGGATTCGTTGGATGAAGCTGCATCCCCCGTTGTATCTTTGGCAGAATTGGCTCCACAAGCACTAAGCAATAAAACCAGAACCAATATAAATGGAACAAAAAGCTTTCTCATATGATGACTCTCTCCCTTTTTTCTTTGAATATGAAAATCATTCTCATTACCATAGCTTATTATAGGCATGCAGGATGAACCTAACCATGCCTTTTTGTTTGAGAAAACCTTTGGATTATTGGATGCCTGTCCATAAGGATAGCGCCCGCCCAAGCTGTAGACGAATAGAAACCGGATTGTAGGGTATCCACTCTTCCTGCTCCAGATGAACGATCCGGTTTTGTTTCACAGCCTCAAGTCCTTTCCAGTATTCTGAGTTAAATATACTTTCTGAATGGGCCTTTGAGCCTTTTTCATCTGGAAAAACAATGACGAGCATACGTGTGCCTTCGTAATCCTGAAGCTCAGACAGCTGGATAGAAGCCGAATGAAATTGATCGCCAAACCTCTGTATTTCCTGGGCAATCTTGGCCGGAGGACGTAATCCGAGGGAATGATACATCACATATCCTACATTTCTGATTCCATAAATCTGCAGGGTATCCGGTTTGATAACGAGAATGGTCAACGTCTCATTCACAAGCTCAGTCTGCTGTATGGCTTCGCGTGCTTGATGTTCCTCCTCTTCAAAGTCTGCCAGCCATTGCTCTGCCTGTTCACTCCTCTGAATTGCCTGTGCAATGAAACGCAGATGCTCTTTCCAACCAAGCTCCATCCATGCAATTTCGGCAATGGGAGCGACAGATCGAAGGCGGTCAGAGCTTAATCCATTAAGGGATAGATGCAGATTTGCTGCGATAACGAGTTCAATATCAGCGTCCAGCAATACGGATTTTACTAGCTCAGGTGAGCTGTCGGAATGGATAAATCGTATCGTTTGAGGTGAGGGCATCCCCTCTGTACTCACATATTCGCTGCTTTCCGAGATGATAATCGTTGGCTCCAAGCCAAGTAACATCATATGGCTTGCGTAAGGTGCACACCACACAGCTACTCGTTGAAATGGCCTGCGGCGCGTGTAACCTGAAGGACTCTCTCCCGTCTGCTGCTTGAAGCGGCGGCTAAGATAGAATTCATCCTTGTATCCGACCTTCAGCGCAATCTCACGAAGGGAAGCGGTCCCGCTAATTAATAACTCTTTGGCGCGGTGAACACGTAAGCGTGAAAGGTATTCATTGGGTGAGAATCCGGTTAGTTGCTTAAATAGAATGGAATAGTGAGAACGACTGACCCCGGCAATTTCGGAGAGTCCTTCCGTTGTTATTTTCTCACTAAAATGGTTCTCCATATAGGTAATACTGCGTTCCATGGACGGCTGCTCACTTGCAGCATATCTTGCTTCCATTCGCTCCAATAAACTCATAAGCACCTGATGAAAAAGAATCTGGTTGCGCATATGCCTGACTTCGTTACCAGGTAAACGATGAATATACAGCTCTTCAAGCTGTACTGCAATTGCAGGTTCATATGGGAAGAGCTGAATAGAGGTTCCTGAAGCTAGCACACTGGACCGTCCCATAGCTCCCACCGGCAGTGATCTCGTCTGTTCGTGCGTTCTGATGGTGAGCGTGTACATATGAAGGGGGTACATGAGATCCGCCTTTATGACAGCCTCGCTGTTCGCTGGAATAAGGATTACCATGCTATCGGTGAGTTCGTACATGTGGTCGACGAGATGAAGTGAACCCTTACCACTGGCAACGGCCATCAGAACGGTTAGGTTCTCATGGATTCGATGGATCGGCATCGTTGATGTGCTATACAGTGATTGAATGCTGTCTGCTGTATATATTGGAAAATAGGACTCTGCCCATTCCGAGTTGTTCATTTTCTTATCCTCCGTGACTGTGATGACTGATATCGGAATACTATTTGATCGTTCCGTTCTGGGGTCACTCAGTCCTCTTGCTGATGATGCCTGAAAAACGGCTATGTATGACTATTTTAACATTGTGTCTTGCTGCAGAATACTAGCATTCCGGGTATAAATAGCTTATACGATTGTCGCAATAACTATGTAAGAGGCCCCAAGAAGGCCAACATTTGAAAATTCAACACAAAAACACGCCGAAAGGCGTGTTCGCTTAGTTATTTCTCTTTTTTACATCTGTTTCAAATCCTCATCTCTCATGTCCAAGCGTAATAACGACATTGACCAATTTATGCCCATGGTTGGCAAGCTGAACAGAAGCGCTACGACTCCAGAAGCACCATAAATCGGCATCTTTTGTCCGCTCTGGATCTTTTCTTTCTTACAAAGACCGTGCAAGACGGAAGCCGAGATCATCAATGCCAAACGTAGGATGACTGCGGCGACGACATGTCGCTCCGCAGCCTCTGTCCTCTTCTGCCCAACTACCGCCACGGAACACTCTATAGGAGCCGTATACTTCTTCATCATACAGATCCCAGCACCATTCCCAGACGTTTCCGAGCATGTCGTGCAGTCCCCACGCATTGGGGCACTTTTTGCCAACCTCATGGACCCCGCCTTCCGAATTCTCTTCATACCAAGCGATCTCATCCAGTTCGCCGTACCGATATCCGGTGGTTCCTGCTTTACATGCATACTGCCATTCTGCTTCGGTGGGAAGACGGTAGCCATCTGCGCCCAAGTTGCAGTTCACTGACTCCCCCTCTGCACTGACAGAGTAATATTCTCTCAGACCCCATTGCCGGGATAACAAATTAGAGAAGAGAATCGCCTCATTCCATGAAACATTTACTACCGGAGCTTGAAGCGCGTTAAGAGGTCCATTTGTCTTTTGCATAATCGTAGTATATAGATCGTTTGTAACCGGAACCGGTGCAAGTAAAAAAGACTTCACTTCTGTGGTCCAAGTCTTCTTAATCCGATCATCCCTTAACTCGATCTGACCTGCAGGTATCTCCATCATGGGATAATCAGCATTACGTTGCTCTGTATTGGACACTGACACTGGTCTTCCTCCCGTTCCCATTTCTATTTTACTGCTCTGTGATGAATCTTCTACAGACATCTGTCCCGTCATATTACCGTACTCAAAAATCTTTACCTATCGCTGCCAGCGATGCGCTCTCCCGCTATTAGATATTTCACTACAAATATATCATCCATAATAAAAAAAGCCCTAATTGAATTAGGGCGCCAAACATGAATTATTGCCGAGTAACAACAACTTTTACGGACAAGTCTAAACGTTATTGCTCTTTTGGAGCTAAACTATTCAGCAAAACCGTTACGGCCTCTGCCCTAGTCGTTTTATCTTGAGGCGCGAATTGGTTATTGCCTTTTCCTTGCATCAGCCCTGCTTGTTGCACATAAAGGACGGCACCTCTAGCCCAAGCTGCTATTTTCTTGTCGTCCCCAAAGCGGGTTGCAGCGTTGCCTTCGATTAACTCACCTCAAGCTTTAGCAAGCATGACTGCCATCTCTGATCGAGTAATCTGATCATTTGGATGAAAAGCACCATCTTGGTATCCTGCAATAATACCTGCTTGTACTGCCTGTGCAACTGCCGTCCTTGCCCATGCATCGATTTTCGCCTCGTCCGTGAAAGAAAGCACGACTCCTTCACTCTGCGGCTTCAACGCATTCATCAGCATCACCGCGAATTCTGCACGCTGGCCTTAAGCGCATGCGTTAACGACGATTTACGCTTAAATAACCTCAACTCCTCCTCGTAGGAATCGACATCATCGAACGATGTCTGCCAATGTAGGCTGTAGCTGCCTCCCGCCGTTTTCGTCTGAGAGATCAGATCGGATAACCCCCAAGCCTCCAGATCTTTGCGAAGTTGATAAATCGTTGTATACAAGTTGGCTTGCGTCCGCTGCTCATCCTGACCATACCAAATGTTTTCCATCATTTGCGCTTTGCTTACCGGTTTCCCCCGATGATGATGAAGATAAGCCAGAATCTCCTTGGACTTGGAATTGCGAAAACGGATCATGTCGCCATTCTCTGTTAGAACGTTGAAAGGGCCAAAGCGTTGAACTGCTATTCCCCGTTTTGGCTGATTTGTTGCCTCATCCTTGCTTCCGGTCCGTTTCACGAACCTTCCAATGGTGCGATCCAGGTCATCCTGCAGAATGGGCTTCAATAGAAAATCGATTGCTTCCACCTCAAAGGCACTCTTGGCATATCCTTCATAGGCCGTCAGAAATGCGATATGAATCTCCGGCCGGCATTCCTGAAGCCGTCGCGCCAGCTCCAGTCCATGCATCGTAGGCATCTCCATATCAAGCAAGGCCAAATCGATTCTGTCAGGCTCCGTTAAAATATATTCCAAGCAAGCCGTCGACTTATCGAACAAGCCGGACACCTGAACTTGCGGGAATTGTTCCAATAGCTTCCCAACTCTGCGAAGCGCCGGCTGCTCGTCGTCGACTGCGATGATTCGAATCATCGGTTTCCCTCCTTTTCAATCGCTTTTGGAATACGAATAACAACTTTCGTGCCTCCATCTATTCCCGAACCGATCTCAACGCCTGTACCGAACAGCTTTACCAAACGAAGATGGATGTTCCGCAGCCCTACGCCGCCTTTATGCTCTTCTTCTTTGGAAAATAGAGTCTGGAACCCATCGGGCATGCCTTTGCCATCGTCTTCAACGGTTAGAAGTGTATAGCTAGAATCTGCTCTTACCGATATCTTCACTGTACCGCCGTTTTCTTTCGTCGTTATGCCATGTCGTACCGCATTCTCAACAAGAGGCTGCAGCGTAAGCGGGGGAAGCAAGCAATCAGCATCCTCGTCTACCTCGTATCGGATACGAAGCCGCTCACCAAACCGGGCCTGTTCAATCCGGAGATAAGCTCCGGTTAATTCCAATTCACGACGTAAAGGAACCAGTCTCTCCTTGCTCTTAAAATCGAAGCTGCCACGTAAATATCGTCCGAGATTCAACAACAGATCATGCGTTGTCTGTGGATCTTCAAGCGAGAAGGTGACAATCGTATTCAGGGCGTTATAGAGAAAATGAGGCTTGATTTGCGCTTGTAAAAATGCGAGCTCCGAACGAACCGCGTCCTCGGCGGAGCGTTTCATCTGCAGCAGTGTCCGCGTGCGCGCCCGTAATTCGTAAGGCTGAAAAGGCTTGGTCAAGTAATCATTGGCTCCCGCCTCGAACCCAACCATGACGTCGGCTGGATCATTGCGTACGGTCGTCAGCAGAACAGGCAGCTCGCTGAGTGTATAAGTGTTTCGAATTTGCCTGCAGGTTTCAAAGCCGGATTGTCCAGGCATCATGACGTCAAGAATGACTAATCCGACTTTATTTCCTAAACGATCCAACGTATCCAACGCTTCTTGACCGCTGGACACTGCAATAAATTCATAGGGCTCGTCCGCCAATACCGCTTGAAGCACCCGTAGATTCACCGGATCATCATCGACTGCAAGGATGGCATGCTCATGGTCCGATCTTAGTGCATCTTTCGGCACGGTGGCTACCGTTACCGCTGTCTCCCGCAAGCCGGATGATACGATGGAAGCCGCTTGTAAGTTCTCGAATGAACGCCATTCTGCCTTCTGAACAAAAGGATTGCCGCTCAACGGAAGCGAGACGGTAAAGACGGAGCCCTGGCCTACTTTTGATTTTACCGTAATCCGGCCTCCGTGTAGCTCAATCAACCTTTTCGTGATGCCGAGACCCAATCCCGCACCGCCATATTCCCTCGCTACAGAAGTGCCTACTTGCTCGAATGATTGAAAAATCGTATCAAGCTTATCCTCCTCGATACCGATACCCGTATCAGCAACCATCATATGCAGCATTCCGCCTTCAACCATAGCCGAAACCGCAACTTCGCCTTCGGGAGTGAATTTAATTGCGTTCCCGATCAAGTTATACACAATCTGCAGCAGACGAGTCTCATCAGCAAGAACACGGGGAAGCGTGTCCGGCCAATCAAAACGTAAGGTGACAGGCTTGCTCCCGATGTAATGATGGAATACTTCCTGTTGCGACGATACGACCGTTCGAATATCGACAGCACCGAGCTCCAATTGCAGTCCACTGTTTTTGAGACGAGACAAATCAAGAATATCGTTAATCAGATTGGACAAGCGACGGGCAACGGCAACAACGACTTCCAGTTGTTCTCGTTGACGCTCGTTCAGCGGCCCGGATCTCTCTTCAGTCAAAGCAAGCGAAAGATTCATAATACCGTGCAACGGCGTCTTCAGTTCATGAGACGTATTGGCGAGAAATTCGTCCTTCATCCGGTTCGAAGCGATCAGTTGCTCCGACATTTCGCCGATAATGCGATAGGTGTTGGTGAACCGACGGGCAAGCTCTAGTGCTTCGATAAACACAAGGAGGATAAAGCCATACGGAACAAGCTGAATATCACTCCAGATGACTTGATCGACACTGTACAAAATATCATGGAGAGCTGCC
>NZ_LITU01000081.1:0-36914 GCF_001280595.1 Paenibacillus xylanivorans | reverse complement strand
TTCCCCGCCAATAAGCCAGTCCAATACCAAATAAAATATACGTTAAGCTCAAGATCGAGATATATTTGTAACCTTCAATCAAGCGAGTGTACCATTCGGTTGGCAGCAGCAAAACGCTGACAATGAAACCGCAGCCTATAGCCACAAGCCATTTCATAACTGTCGGGTGATAATCCTTCGGGTACAGCTCCTTCACAAATAACAGCGCTGCGGTTACGCCGCCGTAATAGGTCAAATACTCCATGAAGATAAGCATCCGAATATCAACATGAGGATAGAAGTGGACGATGTACATCTCGCCGACAGCACCAATTCGAATGGCTCCCAGAAGACAGCAGATGCCAAAATATAAGGTCGAGCGATCAGAACGACGCATGGCGAACAACGCGATTTGATACAAACCGAGCAACGCGCAGCCACCAAATACGGCTATTTCCACAATCTCTGTACGCTGCTTCAAAGAGAGCATCGAAGGCTCAGTACCAAGCGTTAATCCAAACCAAATGCCGCCTTGAGGATACAATTCATTCGCAATCTGAATATAAAGGTCAAAGGTGTTCCCTGAGGGACTGAATAAAATAGTTTGAGGCAAATAAGCCGCTTTTACGCTTGATTGTTCGGATGACACGACACCAGTCTCTGCGATTAACCGACCATCGACAAACAGGCGGTAAGCCGGAGCTATCGCGGGGATTCGTAGTGCTAAAGGGCCATCGTTCCCTAATGTATGTACCGTCAGACGATAAGTCGCATAACCACGCCCCGGCAGTCCATTGTTTTCCCACTCACCGGGCACTTCAGCGAATATCGGTTTGAAGGAATCTGCCTGAGCCATTTCCGGTTTCGTAAGTAACTTGTTCCAATAAAGAGACCAACGACCGTTTAGCTGGACGGGACCCTCATTCTTCAGACTCCAGTTGGTTAAATCAATTATTCCATCAACCGCCCGAGGATCCTTCTTGGCAGAAATATGGTGTGTCATAGGTAAAAACAAGGCTCCCACTATAAGGATCAAACCTGCCAAGACGGCAAGCTTTTTACGCCAGCCTAGAAACTTTGAAATTCCGTCACCGCCTTCAGCAATCGCATATTCCATTTTATTTTAGCACAGTCTCTCGTTTCTCATTGACCTCATTGGTAAATATCGATGCTGTTCTCCTCCAATGTGCTACGTCCGTGCGAAACGTATGACCATGATCCAAATCATAATTATCCAAGCGTAGAAAAAAGCCTTTAAACACACAGAAATCTTTGTGTTTAAAGGCTTTTAATTATGGAGCCTAGGGGGATCGAACCCCTGACCTCATCGCTGCCAGCGATGCGCTCTCCCAGCTGAGCTAAGGCCCCAAAATATGAATGTAACCGGTTGTCCATCTCTGCTCCATTCCGCAGGCGACTCCTATATCATATAAAATACAGCTTTTGCTGTCAACAATTTTTTCTTGGGTTTCAAGTGATTGGAGAAGAACATCCTTTTACCTGGAACACGTTACGGTAACCCCAGACTGCTCTTCTCCCTTACCCGCTTCATTACTCCTCGATGTCTTCTTTGGACAACAGAGATTTTAATTCTTTCATGAACATATTAATGTCTTTGAATTGACGATACACCGAAGCAAAACGTACATAGGCTACTTCGTCAACGGGAAACAGCTGTTCCATCAACAGCTCGCCAATCTGGCGGCTCTCCACTTCAGCATCGGCTGTGTTCCGCAGCGACTTTTCTGTCTCGGATACCATCATCTCCAGCGTCTCTACCGAGACCGGACGTTTCTCACAAGCCCGTATTAGACCACGAAGAATCTTGTCCCGGCTAAACTCCTCCCGACTGCCATCTTTCTTGATGACGATCAGCGGCGTTTCTTCTACCATTTCAAAAGTTGTAAATCGACGGCTACATTGCTCACACTCACGACGACGACGAATCGATTTCGATTCATTGGCCGGCCTTGAATCAAGCACCTTTGTGCCCAGATAGGCGCAATAAGGACATTTCAAATCAGATCACTTCCCACGTTTTACTTTTTACCATAAATTCCCTGCATGTATTTAGTTATGAAAATCGTATTGCCGACACATAATACTTTTACCAACCGCGAGGAGGTGAACAGCAATGGCACAAAGCAATGGTAACTCCAACAACCTGGTGGTAACTAAAGCTTCCGCAGCTCTGGAACAACTGAAATATGAAGTTGCTCAAGAACTCGGAATCAGCATCCCACAAGACGGATACCAAGGTAACATGACTTCTTACGAGAACGGTTCGATCGGTGGATACATCACGAAGCGTCTGGTAACAATTGCAGAACAGCAATTGGCAGGTCAATACCAATAATATCTGCATCGTAATACGGTAACATAGAGGAGCATGGAGCGGCCGGTGAATAACCGGCCTGCTCGGTGCTTCTACTTATTTTCAGACCACGAAGCCAGAGTGTCTTATCTTAGAACGTATTATAGATCTTTACATATTGATTATAATAATAAATGACGCGTTGTACATAGTGCCGGGTCTCACCAAACGGAATATCTTTGACCGTCTCGAATGAGCCATCCCAAACACCATCCCTTAGCCATGAGTTTACTTTGCCGGGACCAGCGTTATACGCAGCAATCATAGCCGCTTCATTCCCGTCAAATTGATCTGACAGATTGCGTAGATACCAGCTACCCAACTGGATATTCCTTTCAGGCTCGTGCTTCAATTCTTCCAGTGAGGTGCCCGGAATTTTGGCTTGCTCCATAATCCAGTTCGCGGTGTCGGGCATCAGCTGCATTAATCCGATGGCACCTCTCTTGGATTCCTTGCTTGTCTTAAAATTGGTCTCCACCTTGATGATGGAAGCTATGAGAAACGGATCAACCTCATAACTCTGAGACTGGGCACGAATCTCTTCCTTATAATGAATCGGATAGAACCATGACATCCAATTGGTATTCAGGAACAGCACCAATACAAAAGACACAAACATCAACAACAATACCCGTTTCTTACGCAGCAATCTCATAATAGGCCCTTACGATGCAAAAATGAAATGATTTGCTGCTCCGTCTCTGACCACAAGCCGCTGTTGTCGATAACCACGTCAGCACGCTGCTTCTTATCTTCAATATCCATCTGCACGTCTATACGGGCATCTGCCTGTTCGTCCGTCATTCCATCCCGGCTCATCAGTCGATCCCGCTGCACAGACCTCGGAACATATACAACCATCACTTCTTCGAAGCCATCCTCCAGCCCTGACTCGTACAACAATGGAATATCCGATACGACCAGCTTGTCCGGATGTTCAAGCTCATAAAGGGCAGCGCGCTTGCGCATCTCCTTGCGGATCGCAGGATGTGTAATAGCCTCCAGTGCCTTACGTTCCTCTGGATTCTGAAATACAATACTGCCCAGCTTTTTCCGATCCAGTGTTCCGTCCTCATTCAATATGGCTTGTCCGAACCGCTGAACAGCCGCAGCCAAAACGGGATGCCCGGGCAGCATTACTTCCCGGGCAATAACATCTGCATCAATGAGCAACGCTCCCTTACTGGCGAGAAAAGCGGACACACTGCTTTTGCCTGTCGCGATCCCGCCGGTTAAGCCAATATTCATTATTTCACCTCACAACAACTTCATTATTCCCATAAACATTAATAATAGCGCAGGTAGCACGGATAATCTTCGCATCCAACGCAGAGCAGCAAAGCGCAATCCAACTTTCATACCGAGTGACAGAAATACCCCACTAAACAACGCAATAACTAATGCTGTCCACAAAGTTGGGAATCCCAATAATGCTGCCCCCAGTCCTGCACCGAAAGCATCCAGAGAAAGGGCTATACCCAGCCACATTGCTTCTTGGACGGATATACTGCCCGAGTTATCCATATCCGCCTTCGAGGGACTACGCAGGATTTGAATAACAACACCCAGCTTCCGCAGCTCAAGTGTAAAGACCATTCGTTCTAGAGATCCTCCAGAAGCAGATGGCTCAAGCTCAAGCGCGAGCACCTGGTTTCTGCCCTTCGATTGAGCTTCTTGTGAGGCTTGCGTACCACTGCGGATTGTTCCTGCTCCCGTTTCCTCACCCACTCCATTATCCGTTTCCAGCTGTTCCTTGCCTCGTTTTCGAATGAGTTGCAGCAACGACCATGCGCCAATACCGATCAGAATAACCGCTCCAACAATCGAAGCCACGTCCGGAGATACCACATGAGACAGAAGCACACCTACTTGCATGGATAACGCAATAACTAGACCCGAACAGATGGAAATGACGACAATGGATAACAGCGGAATTTTAGTCCTCCGCAGCCCATATGTAATCCCGACTCCAAAACCATCTAAACTAAGCGCCAAAGCAAGCGCCAGTAATGAAATAAAATGATGCAGCACCCCGGATTCCTCCCCTGTGCGGAACTCGTTCCAACTGGCGGCTGCCAGTATGGGTATACGCCCGCTTATTTCTGCCATATCAGTATATGGAGGGAGGAATCCAAGGGTGCTACAATTTGACGATTTCGTTCATGCTGCCAAACCCATCACCGATTTAGAGCAGCGGTTGACACTTCGGACAGTAATGCGTGCCCCTACCGCCTACTACGCTCTTCTCGATTAATGTACCACAAGTTGCACAGGGTTCAGATTTGCGTCCATATATTTTCAACTGATGCTGGAACATTCCCATCTCGCCCTGTCCATTGACATAGGACTTAATGGAGGATCCACCTGCATCCACCGCATCCTGCAACGTAACCACGATCGCTTCATGCAGTACGGTTAACTGGGCTGCTGTCAATGTCTTGGCAATGGTCTCTGGATGAATGCCTGCGCGGAACAAAGCCTCGTCCACATAAATATTCCCGATGCCGACCACATATGCCTGATTTAACAACACGGCCTTGATTTTGGTCATCCGTTTGCCAACAGCATCCCGGAATGCAGCTACGGTAAACGCAGGATCAAGCGGCTCCAGCCCCAGTTTCAACAAAGGTTTGGATACCAGTTCCTCCCCTGCATTGAAGAGATGCATTGTACCGAATTGACGGACATCCTTGTAACGTAATTCTGTACCATCGTTAAAGTGAAAGATGACATGGGTATGCTTCTCCACTTCCTCATGCTGTTGGTACACCCCGTACCTTCCTTCCATCCGCAGATGGGAGACAAGCACCAGCCCGTCCAGCAAAATACGCAAAAACTTGCCTCTGCGCTCCACACCAATCACGGTATGTCCCGCAAGTTCCATTGCAAATGCATCTATGTCGTCTGGCCGCTGAATAATCCGCGGCAAGCTAACGGTAACTGAGTCAATGGTTTTACCAACAATAAGTTGATTCAAAGTTCTTCTGACTGTTTCGACTTCCGGTAATTCCGGCATGATGTTCTCACCTCCCCTATATTATAACGGAAGATGGCGCTCAGTGGGACCCCTTCTTGTGTCGAAAACAGTTGAAAAACATTTTGTAAAATAACGGAAAACCCGCTTGGGATCTATTATTTAGCCTCGTACCAGTTTGCCCCGTAGCTAACTTCCGCTTTCAGCGGCACAGAAAGCTCCAATGCTTTTTCCATGACCGAAGGCACCAGCTCTTTCATCAGTTCCAACTCATCAGCAGGCACTTCGAATACAAGTTCATCGTGCACTTGAAGCAGCATACGGCTCTTCAGCTTGCGTTCACGCAGTGCTTCATCCATCTGTACCATGGCAAGCTTGATGATGTCCGCTGCAGTTCCCTGGATCGGTGTATTCATCGCTGTCCGTTCAGCAAAGGAACGCAGGTTGAAGTTGCTGGCATTGATTTCTGGCAGATAACGACGGCGTTCCAGCAACGTTTTGACATAACCATCCTGACGTGCTTCCTTCACAATATCATCCATATATCGGCGCACACCCTGGAATACTTCAAAATATTGATCGATAAACTGCGCTGCCTCTTTACGCGTAATATTCAGGTTCTGGGACAAACCGTAGTCGCTGATTCCATATACGATACCGAAGTTAACCGCCTTTGCAGAACGACGCATGTCTCCATCTACCTCTTCAGCCTTTACGCCAAATACATCGGAGGCCGTCTTCGTATGGATATCCATGTCCTGGACAAAAGCTTCTTTCAGTCGCTCATCATCTGAAATATGGGCGAGTACACGCAGTTCAATCTGCGAATAGTCTGCCGCAAGGATGGACCATCCCGGTTCGGAAGGAACAAATACCTTCCTGATTTTACGACCTTCCTCCATCCGAATCGGAATGTTCTGCAAGTTCGGGAACTGGCTGCTCAGACGTCCGGTAGCTGCAATGGTCTGCCGGTAATACGTATGCACTTTGCCATCCTTATCTGAGATCTCTTTGAGCAGTCCTTCTACATATGTGGACTGCAACTTGGCGAGTTGTCGATATTGCAGAATATGCTTGACCACATCGTTATAAGGAGCCAGCTTTTCCAATACTTCGGCATCCGTTGAATATCCTGTCTTTGTTTTCTTCACCACAGGCAGACCGAGTTTATCGAATAAAATCTCACCCAGTTGCTTCGGTGAATTCAGATTGAATTCCGTACCGGAAAGCTTGTAGATTTCCGCCATCAACCTGCTTATATTTTCTTCGAACTCACTACCCAAAGCCTTTAAATCTGCCGTGTTAGCTTTAATTCCCTGTTTCTCCATATCAGCGAGAATACGTGACAAAGGCATCTCCAGTTCATGGAAGAGTGCGTTCATCTCATTACTTTCCAGCGCCTGCTCCTGGAGTGGAATAATCGCTGCTACCGCCGCAGCTTTGCGACACAGAAAATCTCCGAGTATATCTGCCTCAGGCACCCTGTATTTTGCACCTTTGCCCATAACCGTATCATCCTCAACAAGCGAAGGCAGACCATACTTCGTGGTCAGGCCGCTAATCGTCTGATTCGCTTCGGTTGGATCAAGCAAATAGGCAGCCAGTTGCACATCAAAGGACGCTCCTGCAAACTCAATTCCATGTGCATGCAGCGCCAGATCAACACGATGCAGATCATAACCACGCTTGGGTTGTTCTGCATTGCCGAGCCATTCTCGGACTGGTGCAGCAGCTTCTGACTGAAGCAATTCGGGTGACAGAAATGTATAGGTTCCAGCCGAACCTACCGCAAGTCCGATCAGTTTCGCCTGATGCGGGTTATCGCCATGTGTCTCCACATGCAGCACATCAATGGATTCAAGTGAACCGAACAGTTCACTAATCGTTTCTTCTGTTGCTATGGAGGATTCCACCACGGCAGCCGGAACGGCTTCCTGTTCAGAAACTACACTTGCGCGGAATGACAGGCGCTCAAGCAAAGACTTGAATTCAAGCTTGGCCAAAGCCGGGCCTGCCAGCTCCTCTTTTAAGCCAGCGAACTGCATATCTTCCCACGTCTGTTCCAGTGGAACTTCACGGTGGATCGTAGCAAGCTGCTTGCTCATACGGGCATCTTCTGCGTGAGCCTCAATCTTTTCTTTCATTTTTCCCTTTAGCTCGCCTGTGCCGTTAAGAACTTCCTCAACCGAACCGAACTGGTGCAGCAGCTTCAAAGCCGTTTTTTCTCCGACACCAGGAATGCCCGGAATATTGTCTGATGTGTCGCCCATCAGGCCTTTGAGATCAATAATTTGAAGCGGAGTCAGACCATAGCGTTCCTTAATCTGAGCAGGATCGTATAGCTCAATATCGGTTACCCCTTTGCGCGTAAGCCCGATATGCACATGTTCAGAAGCGAGCTGCAACATATCTTTGTCACCTGACACAACGAGAACCTGTCTTCCCGCTTCATCTGCACGTTTCGTTAATGTTCCGATAATGTCATCCGCTTCAAACCCTGCAAGCTCAAACTGGGCAATACCGAAGCCATGAAGCAGCTCTTTCAGCAGCGGAAATTGCTCCGACAACTCCGGTGGTGTTTTCTCCCGGCCACCCTTATATTCCTGGTAACCTTCATGTCGGAACGTGACTTTTCCTGCATCAAATGCCACCATCACATGTGTCGGTTTATGTTCTTCCAGCAAACGCAGCAGCATCGTGGTGAAACCGTACACCGCATTGGTGTGCAAGCCTTTCGAGTTAGTTAGCGGCGGCATTGCAAAAAACGCCCTGTAAATAATACTATTTCCATCTATTAGAATAAACTTGTCCATTCCAGCACCTCGCGTATCGTATGGTCAATCCTTCAATTACATCTACTCTCATGATAACATACACACCAGTTACAACAAAAAAATCAGTCATTTTTTCAGGTCATAATCTGCCTACAAAAAAAAGAACTTCCTTCACAGACGGCCAGTATACAGGCCACCCGAGAGAAAGTCCCTCCATTTCGTTATAAATAATACCCCAATTCACTGCTGCGCTTACCTATTGATTCAAGTCAGGGCGTTTTCCTGTTACCAGATACACCGTGCTCTCACCAATGTTTGTTGCATGGTCACCAATCCGTTCGATGTAACGCCCTACCATCATCAAGAGCATCGCTTGGGAAGCCTTGTTCGGATGGTCTGTCATGAACGCGTAGAGGTCACTGATCATATGACTGTACAATTGATCAACCTGATCGTCAGTTTGAGCCATTTTGTAGGCCAGATCCGTATTTTCTTTCAGGAAGGATTCGATGGATTCATCAACCATGGCTTTGACGATTTCCGCCATTCTTGGAATATCCACAAGCGGTTTAATCAGCTCCTGTCCATCCATACGAAGGGTCACTTTCGCCACATCCAGGGCAAGGTCACCCATACGCTCCAGGTCACTTGAGATTTTGAATGCAACAATAATGCGTCGCAAATCCTTTGCTACCGGCTGTTGTGTAATGATGAGTTTGGAACCCAGTTCCATAATTTTGTCTTCCAGGGCATTCAGATTCGCATCATTCTTGATGATGACCTGAGCTTTCTCGGCATCCATCGTCTGCAAACTTTCAATGGCACCATCCAGCGCCGTTCCTACATGCTCACCCATTTGCCGAAGCAGTGTGCGCAGTTCCTCAAGCTCTTGATCAAATTCTTTTCTGCGAATCATAGATTCCATGTCCTCCTTATCCATCATCTCCGGACACACCGGGATCGTTCGAACTCAGCTTGCTTAGCCGAACCGTCCGGATATATAATCCTCGGTTCTGGAATCCTGCGGTGTGGAGAACAATGTTTCTGTATCCGCCGCCTCCACCACTTCCCCGTTCAGGAAAAATACAGTCCGACCCGATACCCGCGCAGCCTGATGCATGTTATGGGTTACCATCACAATCGTGTATTTGTGGTGCAATTCCTTCACCAGTTCCTCAATTTTGAGCGTCGAGATCGGATCAAGTGCAGACGTTGCTTCATCCATCAGCAGAACGTCAGGCTGCACGGCCAAGGCACGTGCAATACAGAGGCGCTGCTGTTGTCCACCAGAGAGACTGAGTGCCGATTTTTTGAGCACATCCTTTACTTCATCCCACAGTGCAGCATGGACAAGACTCTGCTCAACCAAACGATCCAGTTCCGCTTTTTGTGTCACCCCATGAAGTCGTGGCCCATAGGCCACGTTATCGTAGATGGATTTTGGAAAAGGGTTAGGCTGTTGAAACACCATTCCGACCCGCTTGCGCAGCGTCTCAACTTCAATGTCACTGCTATAAATGTCGGAACCGTCCAACATAACTTGTCCTTCCACACGTACGCCTGGAATCATGTCATTCATCCGATTCAATGTACGAAGCAAGGTGGATTTACCGCAACCCGACGGGCCGATAAACGCGGTAACCGTCTTCTCCGGCAGGTCCATTGATATATTTTTAAGCGCGTGATGCGTATCATAGTATAGATTAAGTCCTTCAATATGAATGAGGTCCTTCATGGATGTTCACTTCTCCTTCGCGGCAGGGACAACCAGATTCCCTTTACGTAGACCGATGCCAATGATTGAACTTGGCTCTCGGCCATCTATAATATCCTACCCTCTCATTGTAAAAACAGTATCACTTTCATGTTAACGGAATGTAAAAAGAGACATCTTTCACACTCATGACCTTCCCATCCGATCATTGCGTATGAATGATGCCCATCCTACCTTCGATTAATCATCCGCTTGCACCATATCTTCCAGTCTCTCCCGAATATGCTCTGCCAATTCCCCTGTCGTTTTGCCTTCCATGGCAATATCTTCTGCAATATGGGACATGCCCGCTACAGCCGTGTTCAGCTGTTTGAATGCAGCCCCTCCATCGTTTACATGAACGGAGCTGCTGTCAATCTCTGTCGCGCTTGCTCTCACCAGTTCTACAGTCTGTCTGGTTAGCCCGCCGATATCATCCAGCAAAGAGGACATATTTCCCGCAACTTCACGGGTTTGTTTGGCAAGTGCACGAATCTCCCCAGCAACGACCTGGAAACCCCGTCCGTACTCCCCCGCATGTGCCGCTTCAATGGAAGCATTCATAGCAAGTAGCCCGCTCTGGTCGGCCAAAGAACGAATGGAACGTGCCATTCCCGAACCCATATCGATGGAGCGCAGCATGTCATCAGCGTGCTTCTGCTGTCCCTCTATATGCTGATATACACGGTTATAGGAAGCATTGACCTGACTGAGACTGCTCGCACCCTGTTGGGACAACTGCATGATCTGTTCTGCTTCTTCCCCCGCCTTTAGAGCCGCCTGAACCAGTCTGGTGACGGAATCGTTGATTCTTGTTATTTCCTGTCTGCTCTGTGTAATAATATGTACACGTTCTTCCGAAGCCACGTGCTGCAGCTTACGGGAAAGGGACATGACATCCCTCATCGTCAACACACCCAGCAATCGGTCTTCTTCCGTAATGATCAAACAATCGTAGAAATTTTGCTCGCTGCGAACCAGAGCAATGTCAATTATCGCGGTCGCTTCTGCATGCACATCGACAATGACAGGAGAAGAGTCCGCTGCGAGCACAACCGGCTTCCGGTAGAAAAGATCTGCCGCAAAGCGTCCATTCAGCATCCGGTATAACGTCTCTCGCATCAACAATCCTAATGGCTGCATCTGATCATCACATAATACAATACAAGGGTACTCCTGATCCTGATTCAACAGGCTTGCCGCTTCCCCACAGGTAGTATGAACGCCAACTACGGGAACTTGGCGGCACTGGTCCCGTAATGAGATAATAGTGCCTTTGGTGTCCGCAACTCCAACTTCATCTGTGAGTTCTGAAATGGGCGTTGTGGCTTGTTCTTGTTGCGTATATATCATTTCTTTGGGCTGGTCGGGCTTCACTTCGAGCAACATGGGCATAAATGCGCAATCTCCTTTACGTATGAGCTCCGTCCTGAGGTGGAATGTGTAGGTACAAAGTATCACTCAGACAGCTTCATCCTACTCCCTATACGTAAAGGAAAATAATTCTTTATGTTAACGGAATGTAAAATAAAACTCCCCGATCATCGTTAACTCGAATGATGGGGAGTTTTTCTTTTTACAACCAATTTATAACCTACACCGCGAATCGAATCAATGTGCACCGACTCCGGGTCCAGTTCCAGCTTTTTCCGCAATGAACTGACGTGAACGTCCACCGTGCGCTGTCCTCCAATATAATCGAAGCCCCAGACCGCATTCATCAAATCATCCCGTGTTAGTACGACGCCCGGTTTCTTGGCCAGATAAAGCAGAACCTCAAACTCCTTGGGACGAAGACTGATGGATTGTCCACCAAGTGTAACCTCATACTTCAAAGGATATATTTCCAGCTCTCCCAAGATAATTCGGGAACCATCTTTGTCCTCTGGTTGCGGCAAATCTTCACCATTCGAATAGCGTCTTAACACCGCATCCACTCGGGCAAGCAATTCGGATACACCAAATGGCTTGGTAATATAGTCATCGGCACCTGATTTTAAGCCTTGCACAACTTCGGCTTCACCGTTCTTGGCTGTGAGAATAATGACCGGTGTGCTGACACCCTGAATTCGTAACTTGTTCAGAATATCCAGACCATTCATTCCAGGAAGCATCAGATCCAGTAGAATCAGATCAAACTCCTGGGACAATGCCCGATCATAACCTGAAGATCCGTGATCCTCAGCAATAACATCGTAGCCCTCTTGTGTCAGGTTGTACGTAAGCAATCTTGATAATGTTGGTTCATCTTCAATAACGAGCAAACGCTGCGCCATGATACCCCTTCTCTCCTATAGGTTGTCTGTTGCCACAACACTTTTTTCATCATAGCACCTGATTGTTAACTCTGTGTAAAACAGCATATACCTTTTTACATTTCACTTCCATCGCACTAGATCTCTTCATCCTGAATTAATGGAAGGATAACACGAAACGACGTTCCCATGCCAAGTTCGCTCTCTACAGCCAGTTTGCCATGGTGTAATTCAACCAGATGTTTCACAATTGAAAGCCCAAGTCCAGTCCCTCCGGAATTACGGGATCTGCCTTTGTCGACTCGATAGAAACGTTCAAAAATTCGCGGCAAATCTTTCTTCGGAATACCAATTCCTGTGTCGGACACCGCAAATACAACTTCTTCTTCGTCTTCATTATGTTCAACCGTCACTTGTAATTTTACCCGTCCCCCCTCAGGAGTGTAGTTGATGCCGTTGGATAAAAGATTAATAAAGATCTGCTTCATTTTATCCTCATCAGCTTCAATATATAATTCTTCGGGGACATTCATCTCTAGCCGAATCTCTTTCTTCTCAGCAACCTTGGACAAGGTACCCAGGACCATCTCGAAGAACGAATGCACATGCACAGGTGAACACTGCAGCGGAGCCCGCTTGGACTCAATTTTGGACAACTCCAGAATATCTCCGATTAATCGGTTCAGTCTGTCACCTTCATCATATATGATCTGCAGGAATGAACGCTCCGTCTCTTTGTCCTGTACCCCGCCGCTAAGAAGCGTTTCAGCAAAACCTTTGACAGCAGCCACAGGCGTCTTGAGTTCATGAGATACGTTCGCTACGAACTCACTGCGCATCGATTCCAGCCTGCGGATCGCCGTTACATCCTGCAGGAGGAACAGCATCCCCCGATAAGCACCATCATCTTCAGACATCGGTACTCCATCAATACGAATCAATTTTTCCACCGGATTAAATACACTCACTTCTTCATGCATCGGTTCTCGCAATGCCACACTCTCTTCAATCGTGCGCGTCAGCTCATAATGCCGCTTCAATTCAATATATAGTTTGCCAGTAACCCGCTCTGCCTGAATGCCAAGCATACGTTCCGCTTCCCGATTGACCAGTGCAATGGATTGACCTGCATCAATCATGATAATGCCGCCTGTCATGTTGGCAAGTACGCTTTGCAGCAGTGCTTCATTATCTCTGATCGTCTTCAGCTGCATCTGTAGGCTGTCTGCCATTCCGTTAATGGCAAGCCCCAGTTGACCAATCTCATCATTACGGGTTACATCTACTCTCGCATCATAATCCAGCTTGGTTATCCGGTGAGCCACCTTTGTTATATGCTCTATGGGTGATGTCAGTCCCCGCGCAACCCGATAACTAACCAATGCCACAATCAGGAACAGAAGGCCCAAGGTGAAGAACATCAAAATCCAGCCCTGCTGGAGACCCTGATCTACAGCTTCAAGACTCATGGATAGCCGAATGTAACCATCAAATTTCCCATTGGGTAACTCAATCATGTCACTTTGATCCGAATTCACAGGAAGCGCCACATACAGCATGTCCTGCCCCAATGTTGCACTATAACGAATCGACTGACCATAATTTTGCCCAACCGCTTCTTTAATCTCCTGACGGTTCAAGTGGTTGTCCATTGAATTGGGATCGCTCTCTGAGTCGCCAATGACCGTTCCGTCTTTATTAATAAAGGTTACCCGTGAATCCGTCAGTCGATCCAGCTCGACAGCACGTTCTGAGTAATATTTCTGTGTCTCTGCATTTGTTGGATCGGACGCATCATGAAATGGGAATGTTGCTTTCAGCAAGTTGATCTCACGCACCATCGTTTGCTCCAGTGCGGTAATGTGAGTATTCTTAAAAACTCTGCCCATCGTATAACCAGCCACAATGACGGAAATACCGATCAGCACCATCATGATGATGGCAAGGCGAATTCGAAACGGTCTCATCTATCTCTTCCTTTATTATAAAATTATAATTACATATCCATTTCTATTCGATCACCACGAGTGGTAGCTGTAAAATGACAAGAAATACCGCATTTTGTTTGCTAATCTTTATGTGATCGCCTCCGAAGCTTACTTGTTCGGTCTATATCATATCACAGATAGCATGGGGACCCTGCCATTTTTGATAAGAGAGTTAAGCGGCGAGTTGATACAGGACTACTCCATGAAAGCCTAATGATAAAATATCATGGTTGTATCAACGCCGATCCCGACTTTTGTAAACCGGATCAAAATCATATCCATTCCGATATATGCTCATTAAAAAAAGACGTACCGACCAGTCATGCTGGAACGATACGCCTTCATTTGGATCACTTCGTCGATCGCTTATCCATTCACCACTTCGCCGCCATTGACGTGCATAACCTGACCGCTCACGTAGGAAGAATCATCCGAAGCGAGATACACGTAAGCTGGAGCCAGTTCATTCGGTTGCCCGGGACGTTTCATTGGCTGAGTTGCCCCGAATTCACTCACCTTTTTCTCATCAAACGTGGATGGTATGAGCGGTGTCCAAATAGGCCCTGGAGCAACGGCATTCACACGAATTCCCTTCTCCACAACGTTCATCGACAAGGAGCGTGTAAATGAAGTGATTGCTCCCTTGGTAGATGAATAATCAATCAATGTCGGATTTCCGCGATATGCGGTAATGGAGGTCGTATTAATGATTGTACTGCCTTGCCTGAGATGTGGCAGAGCAGCCTGTGTAATATAAAACATGCCAAAAATATTTGTACGGAATGTACGCTCCAACTGCTCTGGTGTAATATCCTCCAGTTGCTGCTGGGGATGCTGCTCGGCTGCATTATTCACGACAATATCCAGTTTGTCCAGTTGATCCACCGTCTGCTGCACTGTGCTCTTGGCAAAAGCATCGTCACCAATGTCACCGGCAATCAATATGCATTTGCGTCCTTCCTGTTCGACCTGACGCTTTGTCTCTGCTGCATCATTATGCTCATTCAGGTATACAATCGCTACATCCGCGCCTTCCTTCGCATATGTAACGGCAACCGCTCGTCCAATTCCACTGTCTCCACCTGTAATCAATGCAACCTTATCCAACAACTTGCCGGCTGCTTTATATTGAGGTTTCTCAAACTCTGGTTTGGGGTTCATCTCCGATTCGATACCGGGGCGCTGATCCTGATGTTGGGCAGGCATCGTCTTTTTGTTTTGGTTATTGGTTGACATCTTACATTTCTCCTCTCAAAATGGAATTCCTTATCTAGTCTCGTTCTGTAGGATGGCATGAACAGTACAGATTATTCCCTTTTCCAACCGACATGCTCCAAAGTCGCTGTCTTTCGTCTCGATACTTACTTACCACTCCCTTTTAGAGGTCAAACAGAAAAATTCCATTATTGTAATGTCGTTTCTTTTCCTTCTCTGGCAAACATGCTGTCATTTGAGATAAAGCCAAATTGGATTTGACCTATTATGCCAAACATTCGAATTTTTTTCGAAATTGGACTGTTTCAACGTCCAAATTGTATTCCTATGCCGTATGGGCTGATGTACAATGTACAGTATACAGATAAGCTTTTAAACAACTTTAATCCAGTTTGAATGAAGCTGTCATACTTCCCAATCAAGCAAATATTCTGATCTAATATGGAGACCTAACCCATGGAATCACACATTAATTCTTATATAACACTTGTAGCGACTTCAGCTGTGCTGAATGTTTTTCTGTGTTTATATACTTATATTAGAAGAGCTGAAATCCCCAGTTCGAAAATATTTATTCTCTATACGGCAGCTCTGTCTGTGTACACCTTCGGATACGCGATTGAACTCGCCAGCAGCACCCTGGAGCAGATGAAATTCTGGACGACCGTAGAATACATCGGCATGCCTTTCTCCGCCTCTCTCGGGCTGTTGCTCATGATACAATACACAGGTAGAACGTTATCCAAAAAATGGACTGCGACACTGTTTGTGATTCCTTCCATTACCTTGTTCATGGTGGCAACCAATGATTTTCATCATCTTTTCTATAAAAGAGTATGGCTAAGAGAAGACAGTTCCGTCCCTCTAATGGATATTGCCATAGGGCAATGGTACGTCGTTCATGGTGCTTTCACCTTTTCCTGTCTATTATGTGCCTGCCTTATTCTCATCGGACAATGGCGACATACCAAAAAGATGTATCGTCGTCAGCTACTCACTCTGATTACTTCACAGATTATTCCCATGGTAGCAGCCTTCGTGTACTTGCTTGGTCTGACACCAGGTGGAATGGACCCCGTTCCGGTACTTATGTGTATTACATCTGCAATGTATATATGGGCTATTCTATCCTCTCGTCTCCTAACCATCGTACCTATTGCCAAGGATAGTATCTTTGAGAGCATGCGTGAAGGCGTTATCGTGCTGGATAGCTCCAATCGTCTCGTCGATTACAACAAATCTCTACGTAATATGCTGCCTGAGCTTGATTTGAGCATGGTGGGTCAATATTTGAACGATATTTGGCTATCTCTTGCGGGAGAGACTTTTCCGGTAGAGTATGGCCGGGAAGGTCTGCAAACTGATTTATACTGGCAGTTAAACGGAGAGACCGTCTGTTACCAGGTCAGAACATCTTATGTTTATAACAAAGAAGGACAGGCCGTTGGCACTCTCATTATGCTGATTGATATTACAGAACAACGTTTCCTGCAAGAACAATTGAAGCAACTGGCTTACTTCGATGGTCTTACCAAAATATATAACCGTACGCAGTTCCTGCTTAGAGGACGAGAGATACTGAGTGACGCTCAGCTTAATCTACGGCCTGCAGCCTTTATTTTATTTGATATTGATCATTTCAAACGAATTAATGACACCTATGGACATGACGTTGGCGATCAGGCCATCATTCATGTAGTCTCTGTATGTAATCGTTTTCTGAACTCGGAGATGCTGTTTGCACGGTATGGAGGAGAAGAGTTTGTCATCGCGGTTCCTCATGCATCCCTCCAAGATGGTGAGCAGCTCGCTGAGAAGTTACGCGTGGCTTTGTTGAATGATCCGTTAGACGTGCAAGGTACTCGTATTCCACTGACTTCAAGCTTCGGAGTGGCACAATATAATGGAGGGTCTGACTCTCTGGAATCCTTGCTGCGCGATGCCGATACGGCACTATATGAGTCCAAGCGCAACGGTCGTAACACCGTATTTGCCCATGCTGTGAGTCTGGGTTAACTAAAATGTAAAGTATACTACGTCGCCATTTATGCCGTTAGTCAGTACTATACACCTTGCTGGATATCAGACATTATCCCAGACCGGGTGAAAAAAAATAGACAGCCTCTGGGCTGTCTATTTCACTACGTTTCAAGACCTTACTTTATTCAGCTTGTCCCAGCGTTTGAAGTTCAAACGCTTTAAGTTCAGCTCGCAAATAAAATTCGTTCGCACTGTTTTTAGATAACCTGGTTGTTCACCATCAGATACACCATAATGAGCAGGAATACGGCAAGCAATGTGCTGAACGTACGAATCTTACTTTGTTCTGCACTGACGTCACGATTGCTTTTCACAGCCTCTGCTGCCAAGCGTAACGGTTTACCCATAATGCCACCGATTGCTGCAATAGCCAGCAACAGAACGACTACCACGCCCATCCACAGATAGGAATACTCACCCTTGGTCATTAAATAACCACCCGTAAGAAGCTGAATCACAAGTCCGTACTGTGCTATACGGTTCAATGAACGGAGTGATGCAAATGCTCCTTCTTGGGCCGCAGTACTCAGGGTACGGATTTTGCCAACCACGAATGGCAAGATCAGATAGAATCCCATCGCCAGTGCTCCAATAATATGAAGCAAATACATAATCATAGTCAAAATGTCCATCCTCCTCAAAATTTCAGTTCAGTGTGTTATACATCACATCTCATTATACTGGGGAACTTATCCAAAGAAAAGAAAACCTCCGGATGATCCGAAGGTTTTCTTTCTGTTCCTGTCAAAAAGTTTTCAAACTTACAGGTTAACTACTGAAATGACGTTACGAACCGAATCCGCAGATTTGTCGAGTCCCGCTTTTTCTTCAGCAGTCAGTTCCAGTTCAAAGATTTTTTCGATTCCGTTACCACCCAGAATGGTTGGTACACCAAGGAACAAGTCATTGTAGCCATATTCCCCTTCAAGGTAAGCAATAACCGGAATAATTCGTTTTTTGTCTTTCAAAATGGCTTCGGTCATTTGCACCAATGAAGCTGCTGGTGCATAATATGCGCTGCCGTTTCCAAGCAGGTTAACGATCTCACCGCCGCCAACACGTGTGCGTTGTACGATGGACTCGATACGCTCTGCTGGGATGAGAGTATCAATTGGAATACCACCAACGCTAGAATAACGAACGAGTGGTACCATATCGTCTCCGTGGCCGCCAAGAACGAATCCACGTACATCTTCAACCGATACATTCAGCTCTTGTGCAATGAATGTGCAATAACGTGCAGTATCCAGGACACCGGACTGACCGATTACGCGGTTTTTAGGGAAACCAAGCGTCTGATAAGCCGCATATGTCATTGCATCTACCGGGTTGCTTAGAATAATGACGATGGAATCAGGGCAATATTTTTTCACATTTTCACAAACGGACTTTACGATTCCTGCATTCGTGTTGACCAGATCATCACGGCTCATACCCGGTTTACGGGCAATACCTGCCGTAATAATAACGATCTCCGAACCTGCAGTATCCTCGTAGTTGGAAGTACCGACGATATTGCTGTCGAAGCCCTGAACAGGACTCGCTTCCATCATGTCGAGCGCTTTACCTTTAGTCGGGTTTTCCAATTGTGGAATATCAACCAGAATAACATCCCCGAGTTCTTTTTGGGCAAGCATCAAAGCCGTTGTAGCTCCGGTAAATCCGGCGCCGACTACTGTGATTTTTTTGCGCTGAATAGTCACGATTCACATCTCCCCTTACAGGTTTTTAATGATTTGATCAGCAAATTCAGAACATTTCACTTCAGTAGCGCCGTCCATCAGACGTGCAAAGTCATAAGTAACTGTTTTGTTGTTGATGGATGTTTCCATACCTTTGTAGATCAGGTTAGCCGCTTCTTGCCATCCCAAGTGCTCAAGCAACATAACGCCGGACAGAATAACGGAACCAGGGTTCACGACGTCTTTGTCTGCATACTTAGGTGCAGTACCATGAGTAGCTTCGAAGATAGCATGTCCTGTTACATAGTTGATGTTCGCTCCTGGAGCGATACCAATTCCGCCAACTTGTGCAGCCAGTGCATCGGACAGATAGTCACCGTTCAAGTTCAACGTTGCGATTACATCGAACTCGCCTGGACGAGTCAGTACTTGTTGCAGAGCGATATCGGCAATCGCATCTTTCACGATGATTTTGCCAGCATCTTCAGCTGCTTTTTGAGCTGCATTTGCTGCATCCGTACCGTCTTTTTCCTTGATAATATCGTATTGTGCCCAAGTGAACACTTTGTCAGCGAACTCATCTTCAGCAACTTCATAACCCCAGTTTTTGAAGGCACCTTCAGTAAATTTCATGATATTGCCTTTGTGTACCAAGGTAACGCTCTTACGGTTGTGATCGATGGCATATTGTACTGCTGCACGTACCAAACGTTTGGAACCTTCAGAGGATACTGGCTTGATACCAATACCGGAAGTTTCAGGGAAACGGATTTTGTTTGCACCCATCTCCTGTTGCAGGAACTGGATTACTTTTTTCACTTCTTCGGAACCTTCTGCGTATTCAATACCCGCATAGATATCTTCTGTATTTTCGCGGAAAATGACCATGTCTACCAGTTCAGGACGTTTAACCGGAGAAGGTACACCATCGAAATAACGAACAGGACGCAAGCATGTGTACAGATCCAGCTCTTGACGAAGTGCTACGTTCAGGGAACGAATTCCGCCACCGATTGGCGTAGTCAGTGGTCCTTTGATTGCTACGATATACTCGCGAATGGCTTCAAGCGTGTCGTTTGGCAGCCACTCCCCGTATGTATCGAATGCTTTTTGGCCAGCAAACACTTCATACCATGCGATCTTTTTGCTGCCGTCATATGCTTTTTCAACAGCTGCATCCAATACACGCTTGGAAGCTTTCCAGATATCACGGCCTGTACCGTCACCTTCAATAAATGGAATGATTGGGTTATAAGGTACTTGAAGTGTACCGTTATCAATTTGAATTTTTTCGCCTTCAGTTGGGTGAGCAAATTTTTCTAATTTCATTAGTATAATTCCTCCTTGAGATTCGTATGTGCAGTGTGGTAACACACCGCTTGTCTTATTTGGAGGAAGGGTTATGAACATACGGCTAGTTTTTAGCCGACAGGTTTCACCCCTTCACCCCGTCCTTGTTTATTATACTGGTTTTGATGGCATTAGCGAAGTTCAATCGAAACGTACTTCTGATCTGTTGGGCCTGTGTACTCGGCACGCGGGCGAATAATACGGTTATCCGCAAGCTGTTCCAGAATATGAGCAGTCCAACCTGATACCCGGCTAATCGCAAAGATCGGTGTAAACAGTACCTCTTCAATACCCAATTGGGTATAGACGGAAGCAGAATAGAAATCTACATTTGGCTTCAAGCCTTTTTGCCCTGTCACCAGCTCTTCGATCTTCACTGACATATCATACAGGCGTGTATCGTTGTTCATTTCGCCCAGTTCCTTGGACATCTTTTGCAGATGTTTGGCACGTGGGTCTCCATTTTTGTATACACGGTGTCCAAAGCCCATGATCTTCTCACGGTTGTTCAATTTTTCTTGAATAGCCGCCTCCAGACGATCAGGTGTACCAATCTCATTCAGCATTTTCATAACGGCTTCGTTCGCACCGCCATGCAACGGTCCCTTCAATGCACCAATCGCAGAAGTTACTCCCGAATAGATGTCGGAAAGCGTAGCTACGGTTACACGTGCTGCGAATGTAGAAGCGTTCAACTCGTGATCCGCATGCAGGACAAGCGCCTGATCAAGGGCTTTAACAGCAGTCTCTTCTGGTTGTTCTCCAGTCATCATATATAAAAAGTTTTCTGCGATGGAAGCGCCTTCTTTTGGAGCCACAGGTTCTTTGCCCTGACGGATACGGGCTATGGCTGCCACAATGGTTGGTAATTGCGCTTGCAGCTTAACCGCTTTGTTCTCATTCGCTTCCGCTGTCATCTCATCAGCCTGCTCATCGTACAGAGCCAGTGCGGATACCGCGGAACGCAGTGCTGCCATGGTACTCATGTCTTTCGGATACAATTGGATTTGTGCAATCAACTCGCTCGGAATCGGCGCGTAATCGCTCAGGCTTTTGCGAAGGGATTTCAGTTCATCCGTAGTTGGCAATTTACCAAACCACAGCAAATAGGCAACTTCTTCAAAGCTTGCATGTTCAGCCAGATCGTCAATATCGTAACCACGGTATGTAAGCACACCGTCTACAATGGAGCTGATCGAAGAGGTTGTTGCAACGATGCCTTCCAGACCTTTGGTAGCTGTCATATTACATCTCTCCTTTAATAAACGAAATCAAGAACCCATCCAGAGTGTCATCTACGTGCTTCAAACGCACTCGTCCTTCTTTTGTAACCATTTACATTTTAAAATTAATAAATACCTCAAAATCCGATTTTCATATCTGTCAATCGGTATTTCCTTTTCTCATCATACTGGATTTTGTCGTTTATGTGAACATGATGCGAGGTCATCCGCACATCAAACTTCTTTATCGGTCTGATAAAGCATTTTTGAAAACCTTTACAAAAACAAGGTTGACATTTTATTCTTTTTATATAAATCCATGCTATTAATCAAGTTTCTATTGCTATATTTTGTGAACATCAGGCATACTCTAGGCAAAAGAAAAGATATAATTCGACCACATCCTGGCGTTTCAAATCAGTGTATTTGCTCTATATTAACTAGATAGCTTCCTGCGCCTTCTTTCTGGATAGCTTGAAATGGAATAAGGAGAGTTGATGCTTGGATAGAATCATAATGAAACGCCTGCTGCGCGGCTTATGGGTTATTATCGCGACCATCCTCATAGCCGTTGCCATATACCTGCTGTTCCCGCTGTTATATCCTTTTGCCATTGCCTGGATTATTGCTTATGCGATGAACCCTCTGGTGAAGTTACTTCAATACAAGGCCCGATTTCCTCGCTGGCTAGCTGTGACCTTGTCACTAATCATTTATTTCGGGGCCATTGTGGTCGTATTGTCCGCAGCTGTAACCCGTATGGTAAAAGAAGTCATTTCACTAACGACGAGCTTCGATCTTCATGTCGATGAGATTAAGGCTACGTTCGTCCGCTGGACCCAGAATGACACGATTCAGAGTTTAATTGGACAGATTAATGAATTTTACAAGGAAAATCCCAACTATCAGGAAACTATCAACAGCAATATTAGCAAAACAACCGAAACGGTAGGTACAGCTGTAACGGATCTGGTCACCGGATTCTTCAATATGATCCTGAACCTGCTTACTTCTCTACCCAATATGGGGGCAGTACTTATTGTTGTTCTACTGTCAGCTTTCTTTATTAGCAAAAGTTGGAACAGACATAGTATTACCGTATCGGGCTGGGTGCCCTCTTCCGTTCGCAAGCCGATTAGTGACATATGGAATGATCTGAAAAAAGCATTGTTCGGTTATGCACGGGCCCAGTTGATCATGATCTCCATCACCGCATTATTTGTCATGATCGGATTGCTTGTGCTACAGGTTAAGTCTGCCTTCACGATCGCTTTGCTCATCGGTCTGGTGGATCTGCTCCCTTATCTCGGTGTTGGTCTGGTGATGGTTCCCTGGGCGGCATACCTGCTTATGAATGGAGACCTTTACCTGGGGATCGGCATCAGCATTGTATATCTCATTGTGCTGATTGCCCGCCAAATCATTGAACCCAAGGTGCTTGCCAGCAGTGTTGGATTGGACCCTCTCGCCACGCTGGTTGGCATGTTTGTCGGACTGAAACTGTTCGGTGTACTCGGTTTGATCATCGGCCCTGTTAGTCTCGTTATTCTTGATGCATTTAATCGAGCGAACGTCTTCCGTGATCTCCGAACGTACATTATTAACGGGCGTGTCCGATGAATTCATGATTTCTGTTTTCTGTCATCCGCATATAATCAAGATTAAAAAAGGCACAGCTCATCAGACTGAATCTGATGAGCTGTGCCTTTCTTTAACTGATTCTGATATATCCTATTGTTTCGGACCGCGATAAAACTTAATACTTCCGTTTCTCATTTTTTTCTCCAGCCAGCCCAGGAAGAATAGACGGTACACTGAACGTGTTACTGGAAACAACAGTGTAAATCCGATCAGATCTGTGATAAATCCCGGAATCAGCAGCAGGAAACCACCGACAAAAATAAAAAGGCCATCTACCATTTTCCTTCCGGGCACCTTACCGCGCTCCATCTCGGATTTGGCATCGATAAGTACTTTTCGTCCTTCAAACTGCAACATTGCTATACCGATCAAGGACGTGAGAATCATGAGAAGCAATGTCTTTCCGGCTCCAATCCAGTCACTCATAAGAATGAAACCAAACAGTTCAATCACCGGAATGATTAATAGAAAGGCCCACATCCATCTTCGCATTTACGTATTACCCCTTTCCTGAAAGACACACTTTCTCAAGCGCGCTGTAGAGATCAGAAGCTGCCTTATCCAGCCTGACTGGCTTCCAGTCCCCATTGACCCATACATGCTGGGTAGAGCCTGTAACCAATCGTTCACCAGGAAGGGACTCATCCGATGACCATACTCGTTGCCCGATGCCTATCTGCTCATTAAGGTCTGGAGTCATGCGCCTTATGTCATAGTCATAGTTCAGTCGCAGACCGCTAAATGCAGCAATACGGGTGAAAATGATGATGTCATCATCATACCGGGCAGGTTTATGATATTTCACATCCAATCCGGTTACCGGAAGCAGTAACCCCTGTTCCTCCATTTTACGATATGTATACCCCATTTGGCGAATCATCTCGGTTCGACCGATTTCAAACCAATTCAAATAGTTGGCGTGATAGACCACACCCATCTGATCACTTTCTTGATAACGCACGCGAAGGCGTGCCGAGTACCAATCACCATTGCTTTGTTGTTGCATGTTACCGGCCTCCTTCGATATACCATTTCTTACGTATCCAGCTATGCTAAAGTGTCAAAAAAGATGGAAAAAAAGCAACGGGACGCAAACGCCCCATTGCTTCATTCCTGTTGCTTCTCGTCCAAACAATTATGCGTTGTTTGGAATTTGGCTTACTTTGATCAGGTTGGTGGAACCGGAACGACCCAAAGGTACACCCGCTGTAATGACAACCAGGTCTCCTTCTTTTACAAGTCCGGACTTCACGCCACCTTCAATTGCATTTTCAAACAAAGCGTCAGTGGAATCAACAAGTCTTCCTTTGACTGGTGTTACACCCCAAGCCAAGCAAAGACGACGGGAAGTTCTGTCTTCCGTTGTCACCGCGATGATTGGAGATTCTGGACGATATTTAGAAATCATGCGTGCTGTATGACCGGATTCAGTTGAAGTAATGATCGCTTTAGCGTTCAGATCTTGAGCTGACAGGGCAACAGATTGGCTGATTGCTTCAGTAACTGTTGTTTGTTGAGCAACACGTTGTTTCAGATACAGCTCTTGGTAAGGCAGAGCGGATTCTGCTTTTTCGGCAATACGGGACATTGTCAGAACGGATTCAACTGGGTATTTACCAGCAGCTGTCTCACCAGACAACATGATTGCATCTGTACCGTCGAAGATCGCATTAGCCACGTCACTTGCTTCTGCACGCGTTGGACGCGGGTTGCGCTGCATGGAATCCAGCATTTGTGTAGCTGTGATAACTGGTTTGCCTGCAACGTTACATTTTTCGATCATGCGTTTTTGTACCAATGGCACTTCTTCCGCAGGAATCTCTACACCCAGGTCTCCACGAGCAACCATCAGGCCATCGGACACTTCAAGGATTTCATCCAGGTTGTCCACACCTTGTTGGTTCTCAATTTTGGAGATGATTTGGATATGTCCGGCATTGTGCTTCTCAAGCAATTCACGAATCTCAAGAACGTCACTTGCTTTACGAACAAAAGAAGCCGCGATGAAATCGACACCTTGCTCGATACCGAATACGATATCGTTGGCATCTTTTTCGGTAATACCCGGCAGAGAAATGGCAACGCCCGGAACGTTACCACCTTTTTTGCTTTTGATCGTACCGCCGTTAACGATACGGCATTTGATCTCGGTGCCTTGCACTTCCACCACAGTCAGTCCGATCAGACCGTCGTCGATCAGAATTGTAGATCCCGGTTCAACATCACTCGGAAGATCTGTATACGTAATGGAAAGACGTTCTTTGGTGCCCAGAATTTCTTCTGTTGTCAAAGTGATGTACTCGTCTTGAACCAGTTCGATCGGCTCCACTTCGAGTTTACCTGTCCGAATTTCCGGTCCTTTGGTGTCCAGCAAGATCGCTACTGTCTTGTTCAGCTCTTCGCATGCTTGGCGAATTGCTGTGATCCGTCCGCCGTGCTCATCGAAATCACCGTGGGAGAAGTTCAAACGGGCCACATTCATACCGGCCATAATCAATTTTTTGGTATTCTCCAATGATTCACTGGATGGACCAATCGTACATACAATCTTTGTTTTGCGCATTTTGGGTTTCCTCCGATTTTAAAGGTCTATCTTTTTATCTCTTTTTCTTTTTCCAACTATTAAATTTACTATACTTTTGCTCATTTGTATAGGAAATTCGTCACATCATTCTGCATTTCCCGACAAATTACCTGCTGTATCGACTTCGACAGGCACTTGAGGGGCTTCTATCTGCACTTCAGGTTCAAACGTGACTGATCCAATTTTACGGAATTTCTCATACCGATCCTGTTTCAATTGGTCACCACTCCAGCCTTTCATCTCGTCCAGATGACGAACCAAAGCCTCGCTGATTGCAGCCGCAGATTCTTCATAATCGCGATGAGCACCGCCGCGTGGCTCAGGGATTATTTCTTCAATGACCTCCATCTCCAGAAGGTCTTTGGCCGTTATTTTCATCGCTTCGGCCGCCTGATCTGCCTTGGATGCATCTTTCCAAAGAATGGATGCAGCACCGTTCGGAGAGATCGCAGAGTAAATCGCATGCTCCAGCATCAACACACGATTCCCCACAGCCATAGCTAAGGCCCCGCCGCTTCCACCTTCGCCGATGACCACTATAATTACAGGCACCGAGAGCTTCGCCATTTCCAGCAGGTTACGGGCAATAGCTTCCGATTGACCTCTCTCTTCAGCAGTATTACCCGGATATGCCCCTTTAGTATCAACGAATGTAATAATTGGACGACCAAATTTGTTCGCTTGCTTCATCAGACGCAGCCCTTTTCGGAATCCTTCCGGATGTGCGCTCCCAAAAAAGCGGGCGATATTATCCTTCGTATCTTTCCCCCGCTGTTGGCCTATGACCGTTACTGTTTGTCCGTCCAGCTTCGCCAGTCCGCCAATAACCGCCAGATCATCTCCGAACATGCGGTCACCGTGCAACTCAATGAAATCCGTAAATATCAGCTGAATCAGATCCAGTGCCGTCGGACGCTGCTGATGCCGCGCCAGATGCATTTTCTGTGCGGCCGTTATGCCGGTATAAATCTCTTCTTCGAGTCTATGATAACGTTCTTCCAGGCGGGCAATTTCGTCGGTGAAGTCGATGCCTTTTTCCTGTCCAAACTGTACGAGCTCTTCGATCTTTTTGCGCATCTCAACCAGAGGCGCTTCATATGGCAACTCACCCGCCATTTAGACCCCTCCTTTTTCACTATGCATGTCTAGAAGCTTGCCAAGGGTGGCTCGAAGTTCTTTGCGATGGACCACCATGTCCAGCTGGCCGTGCTGCAAATTAAATTCTGCCGTCTGGAAATCATCAGGCAGTTTCTGACGGATTGTTTGCTCAATGACGATTCTACCGGCGAAGCCAAATACAGCTCCCGGCTCGGCAATAATGATATCACCAAGGCTCGCAAAACTGGCCGAAACTCCACCTGTCGTCGGATCAGTGATGACCGAAATATACAACCCGCCCTGTTCATCCAAACGGGACAAAGCCGCGCTTGTTTTTGCCATTTGCATAAGGCTAAGAATACTCTCTTGCATCCGGGCACCCCCAGATGTTGAGAAAATGATCAAAGGCAAGCGTTTCTCTGTTGCATGCTCAATCGCACGGGTAATTTTCTCCCCTACAACCGAACCCATACTACCGGTGAAGAAGTCGAAGCTCATGACAGCAACAACCACAGGCAAACCTTCTATGGTTCCCTCACCCGTAATGACAGCTTCCTTCAGCCCTGACTTCAGGCGCTGTTGTTCCAGTTTGTTGCTATATCCAGGGAAGTCAAGCGGATCAACCGATATCATATCAGCGTCATGCTCCACAAACCCTTGCTCATCTAAAACCATGGCAATGCGTTCCATTGCGTTCAAACGCATATGGTAACCGCAGGCCGGACATACTTTCAGGTTTTTTTCCAATTCCTTGCTATATTGAATCGTGCCGCATTTGCTGCACTTGTTCATAAGCCCTTCAGGTATTTCCCGTTTTGGACGTTCTCCAGCTTCCTGACCTTCGCCACGAAGCGCACGCTCGGAAGGTATGGTGGCGTACTTCCGTTTTTTTTGGAATATATCTTTGAACACAACTACACCTCTCCAGCCGTTGATTTGATGGCCGCAACCTGCAGTCCGTTGCATGTAGCAACTTCATCCGCGCGCTGCGGTAAACCGCTTACGACCCATACGCTGCCATGGGCCTTGTCCAGCATTCACAACAAAAAAATCCGCCGGTATAAGGCAAGGATCAGCGGCTTCTGTCAGCACGATTGATGTTACCTGCAATAACCGAAAGATTGTTGCGCTGATGTTTGAATCTGTCTTGGTAGGGTCTCTGGGAGCAATCTGGTCAGTCCTTGTCCTAACAAAAAAAGAAGGAAGGACAGCAGCATACAATACATGCAAGTCGATTCCTCATTCCGCTTACGCGGTCAGTCCCTTATGTACCATTGGTACTTCTTCATCTGCCAAGGCACGTCTGATATCGAATGAATCAGGAATGCAGAATCGAATTCAGCACTTCCTGAACCTCTTCCAATTCCCCTGAAGGGACGCGAATCTCAAATTGCTGCTTGGATAAACTGATGGGACGGGTCTGTACCAGAAAACCTTCTTCCGAAAGCTTGGTCTTAATCTTGTCCGCAACCTTTGCTGTCGGTGCAATGTAAATCACCGTCCACATGCCATGTCCGCCCCCTAAGCTAATGTTCAGAGCCCGTATATTGGACTAATGATAACATACCTCACTTTTTTTCTGCAAGGAAGGGTTCGGGACCTTTGGGGAGAAAACGAGAACTAGAGGGACATTTGTCCCGCGAGGATAACCGATATGGTTGATGCAATGTTCCTAGGACTTTCCTTCTCAAAAAGAAATTTCTGGCCCCTCAGGGCAGCGATAGCCGCCCTGGATGACCATCAATTGAACAAACAAAAGACAGCAAATACACAAATGAATGAGAACACAGATGAAGGAAATCAGATATCCGATGGATATTTCTTGGCTTTAATATTTTTGTGAGCAATTCGGGCAGAAGCGGCTGCGGCTAGCCCGGCAACCAGGTCGTCCAGAAAAACATGTATAGCAGGTCCTGCTTCGTTCAGATCATGAATGACACCAATCTTTTCTTTATCCAGATAACCAAAACTGGTTAAACCGATCATACCATACACATGGGTAATGCCAAGAGCAAGAGTCTCGTCCACTCCATACAGGGATTCATCCGCCTCCATAATCGCCTGCAATGGTTGCGGCAAAAGGCGTTTCTCAGCAAGCTCGTCGAGGGCTATACCTGTGTACAACGTATATTGCACCTCACGTTTCTGCAGTACTGATTTCACACTGGTGACACAGTCATCCATAGTCAGTTCCGGGTGGTACCCTTTTTGCAGACGATATACAATTTCCGCGATTGCATCAATCTGTACACCCCGCCGGGCCAGCATGGCTTCTACGATTTCATATGACATATCTCGACCTCCCGCATCGCTCCCCCGAGGACCCCCAGGTCCTTCGGTGTTCTCAAGTGTATGCGGCAAACTCGCAAAATGTTCATAAAAAATGCGGAATGCACATTCGCTGTGGCAGTCTGCTTATCCTATAAATTATGTAAAAAGATTCACATATTACATTCTTGCGTGCGTTCATTATCTCCTTCGCCTGTATACCTGATGAAATTGGTAAAATAAATACAAAAAACCTGCTCGGCAGTTGTCCGAACAGGTTTTATCATTGGGAATATGAGGGTGTCCTAAAGTCTTGAGCATGGCCCGAGACCCTATTATTTTATTTTGACCGTGCCCTCACCCAGCATCTTCTCCATTTCGGAGAACAAAGAGGGCGAAGGTTTAATCCGATAGGCATCACTCAATGCGAGCAGCTTCTGTTGCTGTTCATAGAATAGCACCGTCGCTACCGGACCCGAATGCTGCTGAAGCAATTGCTTGAGTCGGGCCAAAAGCTCTGGTTTCTCCGCCTGCGGGGTGATCTTCACGAACACCCGCTGCTCCACCACCCGCGGGCCACGGCTCTGCTCTGCACCGCCAGCGGCCTCAGCGGGCCGACGAGCCACGGAAGCGGCCCCATTGGCATTGGCCGCCGCCCCAGGCCCACCCGCAGCGCCGTGCGTCGCTGCCGGGCCCTGGCTTCCGCTGCTGCGCGCAGCTCCAGCATTCACGCCTGCGCTGCTGCGCTGCGCTCCGGCTCCCGCGCCGGACGCCTGCCGTGGCTGAGCCGCCGGGCGCGAAGTGCTGCCGCTGCCGGGCTTGCCGCGCCGTTCGCGGCTGCGCAGCTGCTGTTCCAGTGCCGCCGGTGACAGCGGCGCCACTTCCTCAGCCAGCAGCTTAAACCCTTCGTCCTGCTGCTGCACCTTGGCACGCACGACGAGCAGTTCACCTTTCCCGACATGCTGCTGGCTGCGCCGCCATACTTCGGGAAAGAGAACCACTTCACAGCGTTCGATCTGGTCTTCCAGCTCCATGAACGCCATAGCCTTGCCCTGTTTCGTCGTAATCGACTTCACAGACACAACCATCCCGGCTGCGACGGCCATTGTATCGTCAACCGCTTCCGTCAGCTCCATAATGCGATCTGCGCCGCTAGATTCGAGCACATCTTCGTAGTCATCCAATGGATGACCAGAGAGATACAAACCTAATAATTCACGCTCCAGCTCCAACTGTTGACTTCCGGAATAAGGCGGAATTTCAGGATATTCAATCTCCCAGTTTGGCGTCTCGACAAAATCAAACAATTGAATTTGCAGATCCTCGCGTTCCTTGCGCCATTTCAGAGCCGCTTCCACGGTCTCATCCAGCATCGCCAGTAATTGGGCACGGTGCCCAGGCAATGTGTCAAACGCTCCCGCTTGAATAAGCGATTCAATCACACGTTTGTTGCATACACGCAAATCGACACGTCGACAAAAATCGAGCAAACTATCGAATGGTCTTTCCTGCCGTACAATCATGATACTCTCCATCGCCTGGGTACCTACATTTTTCACCGCAGCCAGACCGAAACGTATCGCCCCGGTTGCTTTACCTGCATTCGAATTGTGATCCGGCGATCCATCTTGCACCTGTACAGCAGACATTCCACGCTCTTCAGCGTGCGATGACTCCTCTTCCCCAGTCCCATGCAGGCGTTCTGCTGTAGAAACCGTCATCACACCCGAACCAGTTCGATCCTCGGAGTGCTCTGGCATAGACGTCTCTGCCTGCCACTCATATGCACCACCATCTTCGTCCGGTGCGGGACCCGGGTCATCCGGCAAAGGTGCTTCACCATATTCCTCGTGTCCCGAATAATGATCATCATCATGTACGGCATGTCCCATAGTCGGACTTGCTGCACCGTCCTCACCATGTTCTCCCCCTACACGTTGGGTTTCCACCGATTCTCCAGCCTCCGTACTGCTGGATGATGCAAGCACAGGGGTAAACAGAATGCCACTCTCATTCACATCCGGTGGAAGTACATTAATATCCATACGCCGACATTCCACAACGTACTCTGCTACTTTGCGGTGACTGCCCATTACGGCTGTTAACATCGATGCCATAAAATGAATGGGATAATGTGCTTTGAGATAAGCCGTCTGGAAAGCCAGCACGCCATACGCTGCGGCATGGGCGCGCGGGAAACCGTAGTTGGCAAACTTGACGATCATGTCATAGACCAGGTCTGCCTCCGCTTCGCTGTACCCTTGCTTAAGACTGCCCTGAACAAAATGTCCACGTTCAAGATCCAGTACTTCCCGTTTCTTCTTGGAAACCGCTCTGCGGAGCAAATCCGCTTCACCGAGAGAAAAGCCCGCCATCCGGGAAGCAATTTGCATAATTTGTTCCTGATATACAATGATGCCATACGTATCCTTGAGGATGGACTCCAGATCAGCATGGGGGTAATCCACTTCGATCTGTCCATGTTTGCCCTGAATGTATTTGGATATGAATTCCATTGGGCCTGGACGATACAAGGCCAGTACGGAAATAATATCTTCAAATACACTTGGTTTCAGCTCCTTCAGGACACGACGCACCCCTGCGGATTCAAGCTGGAATATTCCCATGGTGTCGCCTCGACCAAGCATCTCATACGTGAGTGCATCGTCGTCCGCAATATGACGAAAATCTGGAATCTCGCCATTTTCCCCAATCCAGCGCAGACAGCGTTCAATTATCGAAAGAGTACGCAGACCGAGGAAGTCCATTTTGAGCAGTCCAATAGACTCGAGGTTTTCCATGGAATATTGCGTTAAGGCTGTCCCCTCACTGCCTTCCTGGAGCGGAACGGCATCCGTCAGCGGATCACGGGAAATGACAACCCCCGCCGCATGTGTGGAAGCATGACGAGGCATGCCCTCCACTTTCATCGCCATGTCGAGCAATTCACGTGTTTTGGGCTTGGTCTCATATAGAGCCTTTAGTTCAGGTGTTGCTTCCATTGCCCGCTGAATGTTAATACCAAGCTGTGCAGGAATCAGCTTCGCTGCCTTGTCCACCTCGCCGTAAGGCACATTTAGTGCACGTCCGACGTCTCGAACGGCTGCACGGGCTGCCATCGTACCAAAGGTAATGATTTGAGCAACATGGGCTTTGCCGTATTTTTTCGCAACATACTCAATAACTTCGTCCCGCCGTTCATCACTGAAGTCGATATCAATATCCGGCATGGAGATCCGTTCCGGATTCAAAAACCGCTCGAAGAGCAGATTGTACTTCATAGGATCAACGTCTGTAATACGCAAGGTATATGCAACCAGACTACCTGCCGAGGAGCCACGGCCCGGTCCGGTGACAATTCCCTGCCTGTGAGAATAAGCGATAAAGTCCCATACGATCAGGAAATAGTCCGAGAATCCCATACTGTCTATAACCCGGAGCTCATAATCCAGCCGCTGTTCAAGTTCGGCTCTGAGCTCCGTGTCCGTCCAACGCGATGTTTCAGTATAGCGCTTCTCCATTCCCTCTTCGCACAACTGACGCAGATAGTCAGAAGGGCTTTTCCCTTCAGGAAGCGGTCTGTACTCCGGCAAAATGGATTTGCCGAATTCCAGCTGCAACTCACATGACTCCGCGATGCGAACCGTATTCTCCAATGCCTCGGGCACATGGGGGAACAAACGCGCCATTTCTTGCTCACTCTTGAGATAAAGCTGGTTGGTCCCGATGCGCAGCCGGTTCTCATCATCTACCGTTTTCCCTGTTCCGATGCAGATCAACACATCCTGAAGCTCGGCGTCCTCTTCGGACAGGTAGTGCGCATCATTGGTCGCCACGAGCGGAATATCCAGTTCTGCTGCCAGACGAATTAGCTGCGGGTTCACTCTTTTTTGCTCAGATAACCCGTGATCCTGCAGCTCCAGATAGAAATCGGCACCAAAAATATGTTTATAACGGAGCGCCGCACGCTTCGCCTCTTCCTCTCGTCCATGCAGCAGATGCTGGGGAACCTCTCCCCCCAGACAAGCACTTAGACAGATGATCCCCTCGTGATGGGCGGCCAGACTCTCCATATCAATACGTGGTTTGTAATGGAAGCCTTCCAAATGTCCTATGGAGCATAGCTTCATCAGATTGCGATAACCCGTCATATTTTTGGCTAGTAAAATCAGATGATGGATCGGCTGATCCTTGCGGCTTCCCCGCTCTTTGCGAGACCCGGCGGTCATATAAGCTTCACATCCAATGATTGGCTTTATTCCCTGCTCGACGCATGCTTTATAGAAAGGGATAGCGCCATACATTACACCGTGGTCGGTCAATGCCAGCGTAGTCATCCCGAGATCCGCGGCCTTATTCACGAGATCCGGTATACGCGCAGCGCCGTCCAGCAAACTATATTCACTGTGAACGTGCAAATGCACAAAAGAACTCATGTTTTTTTCTTCCTTTCGCCATGGACAGTCGCAGCAAACGTCTTGCATCAGTTGGTTGCTGCACTATCTTCTTCTATCCGTATTTTTCATCCTTCGGTTCGTACCGAAAGTCGCTTTCTGTATTCATGCAAAATGTTGCTATAAATGAAATGAATGAAATATAAGGATTCATCCTAATGAAGAGTGCTTTATTATTCTATTTTATCATAACGTTCGGGGGCACGCCCATACAATAGAAGTACAAGCCGCTCCCCCTGTTACGGACCGAAGACAGGAGGTGTGCTGCTGGGTCTGAAAGGGGTGTTGCCGGATGAGCACATTTTTGTCCAAAGCTATTCTTGATTTCTTCATTGCGTTTGGGATCGTGCTGGGCGGCGCGATGATTGGAGGTATAGGAGCGGTGGTCTCTCTCCAGCCTCCGACACAGACGATGCTTGATGTCGCTGGCAAAATAAAAATTTGGGCGCTCGCAGCGGCCGTTGGCGGTACAATCGATCCGATGCGGGTGATCGAAAGCAACGTGCTGGACGGCAATCTGTCTCCGGCAGTCAAACAAATTTTGTACCTGATATCCGCATTTATGGGCGCCCACATGGGTACTGAACTGGTGAAATGGGTTTGCGGTGGAGGACGGGGTTAACATGACTCCAGGACAGCGCCCATGAGAATCCCGCCTTTTGCGCGTTACCGCCCGCTTATGCGCATGACTGCTGTCTTTGTTCTGGGAATGATCGTCGGTTGTGTCGTGTACAACGGTGTATTTCACCTGAGTTACAACGAGTTGTGGCTCAACAATCAGGAGTTGCAGCTTCAGCTGCATCAGAATGAGGAGGATATTAAAACGCTGAAAAAATATAGTAAACGCCAAACCGTCATCAAGGAAATCAAGGTCCGCGCAGAAGATTCTGATAAGGGGCCGGACGAGGCCTCACTGAAAGTGATGTTGCAGAAACTGGGGGATGAACTTGAGGTTCTCCGGGGCCGCGATGTCTTCAACATTGACGAGTACAGCAAAATGACGCGCATCATGCTGAATCAAAAAGTGTACACGGTCAGAGAAAAGGAATATACCGTTCAGGTTAAAACGATGCTGGTAATGGAAGGTGTTCTGCAAGTTTGGGTCCAGATTCGGATGCACGTTCCTGCATAGAAAGCGGATGACAGCCCCAGAAAAAAACTGCCCTTGCCCTCTGCCTGCATGGTACAATAAGGGCAGTAAATGCTTTCCAGAAAAGGAGCTGCGTCTTTGTGTTCATCGATGTACTCAAATATGCCCTGATCGCCATCTTTGCACTGGCCATGGTCTGTTCAGCTCTGAACAGCATTCGTTCGCACAGGGCCACTGATCCCATCGCTACAGGTCTTTATCGTTCATGGACAAACATCTGGATGGGCAGCATGCTGGTTATTCTTGCCCTTATCCTAATGTTTGTCTTTACCGGTTCTACGTTATCCGTCGTTGTGGAAGCGCTATTTCTGATTATGGGAGCGTACAATGTGTTCGCCGGGTTACGCAACCGCAGTTACTATGCCCGACTGCAGCAGCATGCAGACGGTGGAACTGGCAAGACATCCGGACAATCTGCCTGATGCTTCTAGCGGGCTGTCAATGCGTTGTGCCAAAAAAGAGAGTATCCTCATCTATCGAACAAGCCTGAACCACGTTTTTATCGGGGTACAGTGCACTGTTTCGAAATAGAGAATACTCTCTTTTTTTCTGAACTCATGATATTTTCGAATCCAGAAACTCTCGCTTTTCTAGGCATGGTCAATGGATTGCAGGGTCATCACCGCTTTGCATACCACATTCCCATCACGGGTAATAACAATATCCATTTTGCAAGTCCGACGACTCGTCTCCAGAATTATTGGACGAACCAGAATCTGATCTTCAATCTGTACCGGACGAACAAAATACGTTGTTACATTATCCACCACATGGTCATTTCCTGTGACGTCCCAGGCTGCACGCCGTCCCGCCTGTGTCATCACATTCAGCAGAACGCCTTCCGAGATGGTTCCGAGGTCTGTCGCCATCTGAGGAATGATAAACCCGTGGAAAAACAATTCGTTCTGCTCTCCGCGCTCCTCGGCGAACCCGTTCCAGATCAAATGATCAAACGTCTCTCCAAGCTGAGGCTGCTTCTGTGCATCACGCATCGCCTGCAGTACTTCCTTACGTGTGACGGATGCAATCAGTTTACGGTTCCGATCTACAATCGGCAGGAAGTCAATGCCCTCCCACGTCATGATTTGTGCAGCCGAAGCCAGTGAGGTTTGCAGCGAAGCTGTGATCGGACGGCGTACAACACACTTCTCAATACTCTGATCCTCTCTTAACTCGCTTACATCTTTCAGGCTTACAATGCCGATTACCCGGTTCCATTCATCTACTACCGGGAAGCGATGTTCGCCCGTCTCAGAAACCAGCAGGTGAAAATCCGCGGCTGAACTGGTTACCTTAAGCACCTGAAGGCGGGGTTTCTGACCAATAATATCCTCAACCAGCATGATTTTTTTCTTAATCAGTCGATCGAAGATCGCACGGTTAATCATTGAAGCCACCGTAAACGTATCATGTCTGGAGGAAATAATGGGCAGACCCAGCTCATCAGCCATCACTCTCACTTCACGACTTGTACTAAAGCCACCTGTAATTAACACACCGGCGCCCTGTTCGAGGGCAAGGGAATGTGCGTTGTCCCGGTTGCCGACAATCAACAGACTTCCCGCGTCAATGTACCGGGCCATGGCCTGCTCTTTCATTGCACCGATCACGTACTTGTGAAGTGGTTTGGCCAGACCGTCACTTCCACCCAGCACATGACCTTCGACGATGGTTACCACATCGGCAAAAGTCAACTGCTCGGTCATGCCGCGAGGTCTCTTCTCGATCCGCACCGTTCCAATTCGTTCCTTGGTCACAACTAAACCGAAGTTCTCTGCCTCTTTTACTGCACGATATGCCGTCCCTTCACTTACGCCCAGCTCCCTTGCCAGTCCGCGCACCGATATTTTACTGCCTACCTTCAGTTGTTCAATATGTTGAAGCAGCTGTTCGTGCTTCGTCACGTTTTCTTCCTGTCCGTCCATCTGTACCACCCCCGAAGATGCATCTGTACTATTCTGTATCTATTATAACACGACCTTAGGAAAATAACCCCATTCCTCGCACCTTTCTCCTAATGAACCGCGCTAAATGGATTACAATAATAGGAGCATCGAATTACGGGTATAAAAAAAGACCGGCCCCTTTTAAAGTGTACCCTTTGTAAAGGAC
>NZ_LITU01000080.1:6683-7005 GCF_001280595.1 Paenibacillus xylanivorans | reverse complement strand
CTCGTTGTTCAGTTTTCAAAGATCAAACATTCAATTTGTTTCGGTTTTTCATGTCACCTTGTTTTCAGCGGCGACTTTTATAATATATCATGTTTGAGTTTACTTTGCAAGCACTTTTTTTCGATTTAATTTTCATCGCTTTATTCCTGCGCTTGTTCCGGTTAACTTTTCCTTAAAAAAGGAACGAAAATTAATTTATCATATTGAACAAAAAAGGTCAACCCTTTTTCGACAAATTCTTTCATATCCCTTTTCAAAGCTGCATATTCAAGCTATTCATAATTCATGATGTTTGAGGTACAGCGCTGGCTTTACGGGCCGC
>NZ_LITU01000080.1:0-6649 GCF_001280595.1 Paenibacillus xylanivorans | reverse complement strand
TTAACTTCAGTATCCCACCGACCACATCACTACGGCTTGGATTTTTTTAATTTACCGCCTCTAGCATATTTGGAGAGCTCTTTGGGTGGCGCAAAGCGTGCATACATACGGAACACTGTCTTGTAGCGACTCGCTATGGCGTATTTAATTTCTTGATCGAGACGGTTGTCACTTAAGTCGAACAACATTTCATCGAGCTCTTTGCGCAATACATAATCCAGTTCCTTGCATTCCTTCTCGTTAAACAGCATACCCAGCATTAGAGTTCTCCTTTTTCTGCATATGGATAATGGCGTGTCCCCATGTATGTCATATTCGGGCCCCTTTAATTCAGGCTATATATCAGACAACGCCGGTTTTAGTAGCAAACCCAGGATCATCTTTGTTTGTCCTTTTATGGTTGCTACTGAAACCCGTTTTATTGTTATGGTCAACTTTCTGAAAATTTATGAATGTCATCCCATACAAATTTATCCTCGCACCAGGCTGTAGGTAAGTGTACTTTCGATAATCGCTGCAACAAAAAGCAAAATAACAATCCAGAAGGATGCAGTTACCGTTGTGCGCATAAAGGCACTCCACTGGCTTCCAATCATATTTCGTTTCTCCCCGCCAAATTGAATAAGACTTTTGAGTACTAGCCCACCAAACCTTAGACCGAATGCACAAGCGATAATAATTACCGGAATTTCAATAATGCCATGTGGAAGAAGTCCTTTTACAACAATATCAAAGAGGCTGGCCCCATAGTTCATTGTGGTGTGTACCAGAAAACCGATAACCATTCCGTTGATCAACAGGAAAATGACAGGCAGAATGCCAAAGAAGATACCGGCATAGATCACGAGTACACTTTTGATGGCATTATTGAAAAAGATAAAGAGGAAAAAGTTCCATTGCACATTGCTCCCCTGCTCCAGCCTTTCACTAACCTCTCTTAGTCCCCCAATTTGATTCAACAATATATCCTCAAGTGGTCCTGTACTCACCCATCCTGTTCCTATTCCAACAACAAACAATACGATCGACCAGATTAATGCACCACGAATGGAACCTAAAGCTCTAAGAAATGTACTGAATTTTAACATGATATCCTCCTGTGAAACCAAGATGTTGGACAAACAAACGTCTGATACGAATAACTGCGAGGTACGAGCATACATTGGAGAGTAAACAAGCATTTCTTATGGGAGAGGGGCGCTTATTGAAATGAACTCGTTCTATGTATTTAGCGGCAAAAAGATCAAACGTTTCCTGATTGTGCTGGTTGCTGCCGTCTTTGCTATCGGGATTATTTATCTGGAGAGCGGCAATATTTCTGTATTCTCGGAGGATGCACCATCCGCCGTGTACAGCGTTCCAACCGAGAAGAAGGTTATTGCACTAACCTTTGACATTAGCTGGGGAGATAAAAGGACAGAGCCTATTCTGAAGGTCCTCCAAGATAATAAAGTGCAGAAGGCAACATTCTTCTTGTCCTCCCCCTGGAGTAAGACACACCCCGAGATTGTAACAGCCATCAAAGACGCAGGATACGAAATTGGCAGCCATGGTCACAAGCATGATAATTACAGCAGTCTGACTGAAGAGGAGATCCGCAAGGAAATTTCGACAGCTCATAGCATTTTAACCGATTTAACGGGAAAAGAACCGAAATTGCTACGTCTGCCTAATGGCGACTTTGACAAACGTGTTCTCCAGGTAGCCAGCAGTCTAAATTACCAAGTTGTCCAATGGGACACTGATTCGCAGGATTGGAAAAACCCTGGTGTACAGACCATCGTTGATCGTGTTGTCAGCAAGGCACATCCGGGTGACATCGTGTTGCTGCATGCCAGTGATTCCTCGAAACAAACACACGAAGCATTGCCTGTCATTATCGACAAGTTAAAAAATCAAGGGTATGAATTCGTGACGGTTTCCGAGCTACTCAACCATTCAAGCGTCAAAGGTACGGAAGTTCGCGATCAGGCCAGCGTACAGTAAACGCACAGTAATGCGCCCGCCACTGCAACTGCATAAAAACCTTCGGGACATTTCATGCAAAAGGCGCTGAAGCGCCATAAATGAAAAGAGCTAACCAGGTTAGCTCTTTTTGGCGTTTTTTTGTAAGATAATCGCTACGCATGGCTTTCTTGTATCTGCTCGGTTTTTCCATTCACCCGCTGCTCCATAGAGACATCTACCAGCCTGTGCAATATCAGCATTTGGTATGCATTACAGATTAACAATGGAACCACAATAAAGATGGTAGCCGCATTCACATCAATTCGCAACACACCGATCGTCTCCACTACAGTAACAGCCACCATGAAAAAGAGTGTAGGCACCAGCGCCGAAATATGTGTCTGTTTTACCTTTACGTAAGCGGTAACAATTCCAGCTGCCAAAATAATGATTCCAAGCACAATATCGGATAGGCGTTCTCGTTCCCCACCGACAAACAAACGTAAAAACATTACATCAAGCAGAGCCAAAACCGTTAGAACCATCTGTACAATTTGCCAACTGCGTTTCGAAAATACACCTTTGCCCATATAGTTCAATATCAAGTATGCGAAAAAACCCATTTGCGAATACACGCTAATCATAATACCCGAACCGAACAAGATGAGGAGATAAATTAAAAAATCGGTCATTCCATTCGTTTTTTCTCCATTAACCAACATCATAATTAGACCCGTCACTAATGATCCTGCAGCCCCAATAAGCAAAGCTGACCAAAATAGGAAAAACCATTTACGTAAATTCAAATGTTTTCCACCCCCGAGAGTTTATTTTACCAACCTTCACAGCAAAAAACCATCATCATTCAACATATTTAGCGGTTTCCCATCACATACTACATCCAGTATCTAATCAAGGAGGGGTTGTGCATATGAAACGGCCTTTGTGGCAGTTATGCTGTGTCGTACTTGGACTATCCGTCATGCTCGCCGGCTGTGGCTCAGATCAGAATTATTCGCCCCCTCAGGGCGGTTATAAAGAGATGAAAACAATGGTCGTGGATATTCTCAAAAGCGACGAAGGCAAAAAAGCGGTCGAGGAAGCGCTCACCGGACAAAGTTCTTCTGGTGGTGGTGAAGGCGGTGCTTCTGGCCAAAATGGTGCTTCAGGCGGTGGGTCTGGAACAGTGGGTATGAAAATGTTAATGCCTATGCAATCTTCAGAACAAATACGTATAGCTGTAAAAGATACTATCACGGCTCCTGAATACCAGAAGGAATTCGAAAAAATTATGACGGATCCACAATTTGCGGGTGAATTCGCCAAAGTGATTAACTCCCAAAGCAAACAATTGCATATGCAGTTAATCAAAGATCCAACGTATCAAAAATCCATTGGGGATGTCATGAAATCTCCGGAAGTATCCAAGATGTTCATGGATATGACCAAAACGCCAGAATATCGTAAACAAACGATGACCGTTATGCAGGAAGTCATGCAAAATCCTTTATTCCGGATGGAAGTGCTGACTTTGCTTAAAAAGGTAGTTCAGGATGAGTTGCAACCCAAAACAGAACAAGGCGGCAAACAGGAAGGCCAAAGCAAAGACGATAATGGAGATGGCGGAAGTGGCGGAAGTGGCAGCAGTGACGGTAGTAGTGGTGGCGACGGAAGTAATGGTGGATCATAAGAAGCATAGAAATATTTAATGTTAAAGCTATCACATGTTGAAAAAAGCCCGCATCCATTGGATGTGGGCCATTTTATATTTTACGTCATAAGAAAATCAAAACTTGGCATCAACAGACTGGGCAACCTCATCGTAGATCGCACCGATGCTTGAATCCGCCTTATACACGGATGGGGAAAAATCAGGCTCCGAGATATGATTATCCGGCGCTCCCAGTGGAATCTGTGCTAGCAGCTCTGTATGGAGGCTCTCGGCAAGAGTACCACCACCGCCCCGACCAAATACATAATCTTTTTCGCCGCATTTGCTGCATTCATAATAAGCCATATTCTCTACGACACCCAGCAGCTCATGTTCCGTCTGAATGGCCATGGCGCCAGCACGTGCAGCTACAAAAGCAGCTGTTGCATGCGGTGTTGTAACGATGATTTCTTTGCTGTGTGGCAGCATCTGATGTACGTCTAGTGCGACGTCCCCCGTACCCGGAGGCAGATCAAGCAGCATATAATCCAGCTCTCCCCAATTTACATCGGTAAAGAATTGGCGCAACATTCTCCCCAACATGGGTCCACGCCAGATGACCGGGTTATTCTCCCGAATAAAGAATCCCATCGACATGACTTTTACGCCGAAACGCTCAACAGGTTGGATAATCCCGTCCTCAACGACTGGATATTCCTCAATGCCCATCATATCAGGTACACTGAAGCCATATATATCTGCATCAATCAAGCCAACCCTCTTGCCTTGGCGTGCCAGAGCGGCAGCCAAATTAACGGTTACCGTCGATTTACCGACGCCTCCTTTACCACTAGCCACAGCAATAAAACGTACGCCGGATTCAGGACTTAACAATTCATGCCCGTCCAGCCCTGCTGCATGGCCTTTGACAAGCACTTCATCCTGATTCTCCTCATAATCCGCTTGTCCTATATTCAGGCTCTCACGCTCATTCTCAGACGCTGCACGCAGACGAATATGTACATCATTCACTCCGTGTTGGGACAACAGGTTGCGAGCGGCATCGCTTAGAGCAGTTGTATCCTCTGTGCGGTTCTCCAGCGTCACCATAGTAAGAGCAACATGATTTTCTTTAACCATGACATCACGGACCCACTGCAGTTCAGTCAAACTTACGCCCAATTGCGGTTCCTGCAATGGCTGCAATAGTTCAAGTATCTGTTCTTTTGATAACATCAGACAGCACCTCAGCTTTATCTATTGGCATGTAATTAGGTATGCTGAACCAATTATATCATTACCTTTCTCATTGTGACTAACTTTTAGGACGTTCTCCTGAGGAATAACGGAGAATCCCGTTATAGATGGATGCAGCCACTTTGCGCTGATAGGATTCATCTGCAAGCAGACGCGCCTCTTCAGGGTGAGAAAGGAAACCCACCTCCACAAGTGCCGAGGGAATTTTTAGTGCCTGGAGCAAATAAACGGTATTTACCGTTTTTGCAATTCGATCTGTATTTTCCAGATTACGAATCATTTCTTGCTGAAGCAGGTTGGCTAATCCTTCATTATCGGGATGATTGGGTGTATAAAACACTTGCGCACCACTCCAGCGGTTCGAAGGAACACTGTTCATATGAATGCTGATAAAGAGATCTGCCTGTTTGTCCTCGATTCTTCTTACTCTTTGTTTTAGATCCTCCGTCTTGCGTTTGGAGTACCCTCTGGTATCTGAAGCAGCCAGATCGGTGTCTATTTCTCGGGTCATCACAACCAAGGCCCCTGCTTGCTGCAGATAATCTCGTACGTACAACGCAATCGATAAATTGATATCTTTCTCAATGACCCCCTGCTTACTCACTGCTCCCCCATCTGGGCCACCATGTCCTGCATCAATGGCTATGACTTTACCTGCTAACGGTAAACCCCAGTAACTGGACATTTTGGAGGAGGGCAACTCATACGTTACCACTGCCACAAACATGGCAAGCAAACACAGGCTTAACATGACCCTCTTCATGGTGCGTAACCTAATCCAGACCACAAAGTGCTTCTTCCCCATATTTTTACGCATAAAAAAACCACCTCGTCCCTATAAATGACTCTAATCATCTATATGGGACAAGATGGACAAATATACCGTTAGGAGCGGACTTGCTCTGCCATTCCTTCAATAAGCACCTCAGCTACCTCAGGGCGCGTAAATTCAGGTGGAGGGCATTGGCCGTCTCGTAGCAAGCCACGTACTTTGGTGCCAGACAGAGCCATATGGTGTTCTTTATCATGCGGGCAGGTTTTGCTTGATGCCATGTTGCCACATTTGGTGCAGAAAAAACTATGTTCGAAGAACAAAGGCGTGATATCGAGTTCTTCCGGTGTGAAGTTAGAAAAGATCTCCTGAGCTTCATACGTTCCATAGTAGTCACCTACACCTGCATGGTCACGGCCTACAATAAAGTGGGTACAACCATAATTTTTACGTACCATAGCGTGAAAAATTGCCTCTCTTGGGCCAGCATAACGCATAGCCGCCGGGAATACGCCGAGGAATGCACGATCAGCCGGATAATAGTTCTCAAGCAAAACCAGATAACTCTTCATTCGTACATCGGCAGGTACGTCATCAGACTTCGTTTCGCCTACAAGCGGGTTTAAGAACAGGGCGTCCACAATCTCCATTGCACTCTTCTGAATGTACTCATGGGCACGATGGACCGGATTACGCGTCTGAAAACCGACAACCGTCTTCCATCCCTTATCCTGGAACGTTTTCCGTGTCTCAGCAGGATCATAGTAGAACTGTTCGAACTTGGCTGGTTTGGGGCGATTCAGCACTTGAATTGGACCTCCTACATACATTGCAGGTCGTTCCAGCAGTTTTTTCACACCCGGGTGCTCTGGATCATCCGTCTTGAAGACACGACGTGCTTCTTCACCCTGATCTACTTTGTATAAGCTCTTCACTTCCAACAATCCATAGGTTACCCCATCATCATCACCAATAAGTGCCACAGTCTCACCGATCTGGAATGATGCAGCCTGTTGCTCATC
>NZ_LITU01000079.1 GCF_001280595.1 Paenibacillus xylanivorans | reverse complement strand
TTTTCGGGATGCTCGTTACTTCGTTAACCCGCTGAATAAAATGGCTTCACGGTGCGGACGCTTCGGCGGGCGGATCGGGCTGTGGACCGCTGTTGGCTCGGGATTTCTTTTCATCCCCCCTCAGCAGGGGAAATCCCGCTCCAAAGGCGGACGCTTCGCTCCCTCTGCTCCGATTCCGCCCTCCTTCGCTGCAACGCTCGCCATGCTTTTTAAAGGCTTATTGCCTTCGCTATGCTCGCTGGGC
>NZ_LITU01000078.1:143454-236805 GCF_001280595.1 Paenibacillus xylanivorans | reverse complement strand
GTGTCCATCTTATAGGGTACATTTTAAAGTTCAGTGAACTCACAAAAGGTCTTTTGTAAAAATTCGAAAGTTAGCATTCCATGATAACTTACTCACAACCCCATACATAGCAGGGGTTAAATGAGGTTATTACATCATGCCACCCATTCCACCCATACCGCCCATGTCAGGCATTCCAGCAGCGCCTGCAGGTTCTGGTTTGTCAGCGATAACCGCTTCAGTAGTCAGGAACATTGCTGCTACGGAAGCAGCGTTTTGCAATGCATAACGTGTTACTTTCGCAGGGTCAACGATACCCGCTTCGATCATGTTAACCCACTCACCAGTCGCAGCGTTGAAGCCTACGCCAGTTTGTAGGAACGTTATGCAGATTAGTCACTCTTACTATATTAAATTGATATACAATGACCACTTCTTTTACAAGTGCTAGCAACTTCAGTATAAAGCAGTGGTTGTTGGATGTAAACAATGAGTGTTATTCCACTCAATCGTTGCTAATGGTTTGGAAGTTACGTCATACACGATACGGTTTACGTTATCCACTTCGTTAACGATTCGCACGGAGATTTTCTCCAATACGTCCCAATGGTACGTGCCCAGTTCAGCTGTCATCCGTCGATGGACGTTACGGCACGAATACCTTAACCCGCTTCGCATATTGCAATGCAGAATGAGTTACTTTAGCTGGGTCAACGATACCTACTTAAAGGCACCAACAACTCTCAAATTAAGACCAAAGTACGGATTTAATCTCCAATATTTCCTTCATATACTTTTTGAATGCATCATTTTTCCAGAATCCCAGCCGAATCCCATCAATCCCTCTAGTCATCAGAATATAGTAAATATTCAATACAAATAAGGTAAACTCTTGTGAATTTTCAGGGCTTTCATCGTCACTCGAGAATTTTCCGTTTATATTATGGAAATTCCTTGAATTACCATATAAACGGCCTTTTGCGTCAACTTGAAGATCATTACCTACTAAAACACCGACTTTATTCAAATCGATCCCCTGAACTGCAAAGACGGAGCCGATCTGTTCTTCAGCATCAGCATCCTCTGAATAAATCCAATTTTCTTGAGTGGAATTCCATCTTCGTTTGATATTTCCTTCATGCCAATGAGTGATTGACAGGTCTTTGCCATCAGCCTGCTTCCAAGGTTCAACTAATCCACCTAGCACTCGGTTTATATGTTCAGGATTGAAATTCCTGTCTTCTTCTACCCAGTCAATCAGATTCTTCAAAGGTTCTATTTCAAAATATCCAAAATAAGCATCGGCATCACTGTCTTGAAACACAGCTCTATCAAATTCCGGGTTAAAATTTGTTTGTTCTAATAGACCTGTATCTTTATACAAAAGATATTTTATACCGTTTACGAAATCTTCTGATGTATAATTCTTTCCCGCTGGAGCTTGGATTCTAAATTGCGTTGTTAAGTATCTCTTTTCAAAGTCTTTAGTTGCCTCATTGAATTGTACACGTGTCATATTGGCAGGGCGAATAGCTTGTAATACGTCATACATTAACACGATTTGACGGCCTAATTTCTTTAAAGCCTCCAAGTGGTTCTCATCCTCAACAAATCTTCCTTTATACACTTTGTTAAAAGACGCCATTTGCTTAGGGAATTTTCTAGAAAGCTTATGAGATTCATCAACAATTACAACGTCATAATTTTTATCGGCATTAATCAGCTGTGTCGAGGTAGCAAGTTGCAGGTTACTGTTATTCATTCCATATACTCTAAAGATATCCTTTGCCGTTTTAATCCAATTAGGTTGCAAAACAACTGCTATTTGCTGATTAGGCTTTTCTTTTAACAGCTTAGCCACCAAATGAGTCAGCAATACGGTTTTGCCAGTCCCTGCATCGCCATTAATCACAAAGCATTTATCAGGATTCGATACAATCTCCTGAAGAATCTTCATTTGCTGGATTGTTATTTCTTTGATTGGGCTATATTTGACCAGTGCTCTATTCCGCAACTCCTCTAAAGTCGCTGTGCTTACCCATTCATTAGGATATAGCTCTTTTTCCCAAAAAGGCAGAACGACTTCTAGAGCAATCTTTTCTCGGCCTCTGTACTCATTCACGCTGTTGCCATTTGTCCGATTTATAATGTCATCATCATCATAATGAACCAGCTGCTTTTTAGAATTCGGATTATCAGCAATAAAGTAGGTAATTAGCTGGCTTTCTACATCATCTAAGGCTGAACCGTTGAAATAGACTGATATAAGAATAAATACTTGGTCAAATTCTGCAGTATTGAATTTTTCCTCTTTACCATTGTAGTGCTGCTTATTCCGCACAGTAAATTGTTTAGTTTGTCCAATATAAATCTTTTTCGAGTTCGTACCTTTGTAAATATAAATGACATTGCCGTTTCTAAGAATTTTTTGTACAGGCGGGCGTAGTTTATCGAAACCTTCCAATTCTCCATTTTTCACTTTCAATGTTATACAGTTGTACTTAGCCATTGCTTAATCTACCTCATCCAATTCATTATATTTCTTTTTTTGACCAAAGCTTTCGGGAACTGGATATTTCCGAGCATTTTTAATCAGTTTTTCTGCAATGATTTCATCCATATCAAATCCTAGATTATCGGCCAACATATAAGAGTAAATCAGTACATCTGCCAGTTCTTCTTTAAGTCGCTCGGGATTTCCCTTGGCTTCCTCTGATGTCTTCCACTGAAATAATTCTAATAATTCATTTGCTTCTAGAGAGATCGAAATGGCCAAATCTTTTTCATTATGAAATTGACGCCAGTCGCGCTCATCTCTAAATTGATTAATCCGCTGCATTGATACACTCATATTAATTTCTTTTCACACCTTCCATTAAATGTTTTCCTTGACTTTCCTAAGGTCTTCTTTTACATTTCGATTTCCAAGATTATTGCATCTCCAATTTTATTATAGCTGACGAGCTAATAACTAATTAAAATGGAAGATCATCGTCGTCTATTTCAATAGGCTCTGAGTCGTCCTTAAAAGGATCGTTAATCGTAGAAGCTCCATTGTGAATATCACGAGGAACTATTTCTGCCTCAAATGGGCTTACTAAATTATCAAATTCTATATTCAATTCCTCACTGACGGGATCCAGAGTGGTTAGATGTTTCCCCGTAGTATCTTCGCTTTCAGAAACTCCATTTCTAATATAATTATGCTTATTTATACTTATTTCATCCAAATCTTCTAACAGTTTTTCATGTGCATTTACTTCTAAAGATGACAAAGCAACTGTGATTGTCCGTAGCATTGAATTAGACTTACCAACATACTTGTATATTTGATTTCTATTTGATTTTTCATGACTAAGTAGTCCAACCATTGCGCTAATTATCAATTCTGGAGCGTGACCGCGAGCAACATTTTTTTTCATTTCAAGAAATCCATAATTGTTTTCAGGAATTTCTAGTATCAAGCATTTAACAATGTTTGTAACAGCTGGATGCCTGTAAATAGTCACCAATAAATTAGCTATTGACTCGTTCAACACAGTAAAATCAATAATAATCTTTGTAATCCAAAACAATTGGTATTCTGGTATAAAGGATTTATCAATATAAGTCTCAAATTCGGTTATAATTGAATCTGTAATCCTCATGTAGTTTCTTTTTAGATTATAATATAGATTTTTTGTTAGTTGAGGTGAACTATTCAAAACTAGTCTCGTAAGTTCTAATGTTTCTGCCTCCGTGGTCATTAATAGGGATAAGATAAGCTCAATATCTTCATCTTCGATGTTTTTCTCATTGTGAAGTAAACCGTGTAAAAATTCAGTTTCTTCCCCTGTTAATTGATCGATCTCATCGTCATCAAACTCACCAGTATATGAATTAATAGCCAATCTTCTCTTTTCTAGTAATGATGTCTTAACTGTTTCTATGTCATTTTCTGACTCAACTTCTCCTATAATAATACTTGTCTTTTCCTCATTTAGGCTCAAACCTTTCTCACCCAATATTTTTTGGACACTGAATATATCCTGTTTAATAGTTTCTTCACTATCGGAAAAGAAGTAGATATCATCCATAAAACGAATGATTTTTTCACTTTTTAGATCCCTAGAGGCTTCAATGAAACTAAGAAAATTACTGCCAATAACCTTCATAGGAAATAAACCTTGCGGCATACAACTCGTACTTCTTCCCTCATTGATTTCTCTTAAAAATTTCCCAATCTTCTCTGATTCCTGTTGATTTATTACCCTAGCTATGTAACTTACAACATCATGATGATATATGTTGTTGAAGAAATTAGAAATATCAATTTTCCCCATGTACTCAAACTGTGTTTTCAAGTAATGTAATTCCGATATAAACTCTCTATATTCTTCACTTTGAGAATTGTACGTGTCACCATTAAAGGTATAACCAAAACATTCCCGATCTGAATACTCCTGTTTTTGGAAACTGTTTCTATTTCTATAAACAAAGTCGTATATGAATATATAAGCAATAGGATCTAATTGAAAAGTTTGCCTATAGTGTTTTTTATCTTTCAAAGCATAGACCCAAGGTTGAATCAAAAAGTAAGATTGCGCTATTTCATTAACTTTTTGAATTTGCTTATTACTTATAACTTCGGACACCTTTGTATACTCGTCTTCACTCAAAATAGTTCTCATCCAAGTCTGAGAAAAAATTTCATTATTAATATACTTTAAGATGTCTTCTAATTTATATTTGGATAGAATAAGAATTGATCTCAATGGAAAAAGAGTTTTTTGAAAATCCTTCAATATGAAATCGTATACGCTATCAATACTACTCATAATCTCACCTCTACTCAGCAATTTTAAAGTATTAATAAATGGAATGGTATAATATCCAAATATAGTATTCTTATTTCTTCTACATCATTGGAATGATGGTTTCTAACTGTGCTTTCACCCAAAAATCTAATTTCATATAATTAGCTTTCAACTTACTAATAATATTTTTCTCTAAATCTTCGTCGTTATCATTAAGGTTCTGTAACAAGTATGTTGATAAATAGATTGCAGTTTCTCTCGGTACTCCCATTTCAATTAACCTTCGCGTTTTAATTCTATATGCTCCCATTTCAACAAATGATAAAAAATTATTTTCAGGGTGTAAAATATCAAAAATCGGTTTTAAAAGTGCTGGTAGTTTGAAGGATACAGTATTCTGCAAGGTACTTATTGTCTTCTCAATATTATCTGGATTTGAATGATATGGAGTATCTAAAATCTCACTCAGCGGAGTTTCCTTCAACCATTTATCTGCATTTATACAAAAAGATTGAATAAGATCAGGGTTATCAATATTTAGATATTTTACAAAATAATATTTATAACTTTTTTCCATAAGAGTTATAGCACTAAATAATTTGTGAACAACATTCTGATCCCTTGTGGTTATTGGAAGATTAAACGCATGTCTTTGTTTATACAACTTATCTAGGACAAGTGGGTCCCAGTAACGATTTGATATGCACACTTCAATAGGTACTTCTAACTTAGCAAGATTCCTACTAACTGAGTTCAAAGTATCCTCAGATAAATTTATACCAACCGTCTCCAAGTTTTTTTTTGATTTCGGTCCATACTTCAACACACAGTTTCTTATATATGGCAATAGATAAGAATATTTCATTTCGCTGCTAGGGGATATGTTATTTTCAAGACAATTAATTATTGCTTTTTTATTTTGATTAAATCGTTCAGAATAACCAATCTCCAGATCTTTAACAGTATCATCGAAAAATGTCAATTGCTCATCTTCATCAATAAAGGAACCTTCGTCTAAGATGAATGTCCTCCCAATAAAGTCTTTCAATAGCCTGCCAGCTCTCCCTCTAAGATTTGCAAACTCGTAATTTGACAATTTTGGAGATAAATCTTGCTTCTTTCTAATAAATAAATTTGGGTTTCTTATAATAACATTCTGAGCTGGCAAATTAACTCCTTGCATCAATGTAGTAGTACAAACAATATTATTTATAAGTTTATAACTTACAGCTTTCTCAATAACTCTTCTAACATGATGGGGTAGCCGTCCATGATGATAGACCACTCCTCTTCTTAAGGTCTTAACAACATCATAATTCGGATGAACGGTGGCTTCTATATACTTAATTAAGTTTATAACTTCCTTTCGATTGCTTTCCGGATATTCACTTATTAACGACAACGCCGTTTTACGCGATTGCGTAGTAGTAGGAGAGAAGATTATATTTATGGAATCTTCTCCAAGACCTTTTAATATAAATTTCAGATAATCGTGAAATGGTTGTTTATAAACTTTTTGGCCTAGTCCATTAATATTTTCAATATTTGTGATTACAATTGCAGTTGGCTCATCTAATGCATCCGAATACTGTTTTAAATAATACACTTCACCTTTTTTGTTAATTGAATATGTGATATTCACAACAGGAGATTGTGTAGTTTCTTCTTCTGCTGCTTCCTCGCCAAATATTTCTTCGGCTACATTTTGTATTTTATTTATCCTTGGGCCTGAAATAATTATTTTATTTGGCTTTGAGTTAATTCTAAACTCAATTAAAGAGTCATATAACACCTTTGAACGTTCTTCATCTTCACTTGAGGCTCTCTCTATATTTTGAATCTCATCAACTACTAACAATCTTAAATTAGCAAATGGATTATCTTTATGAGCGAAAGCCCCAATAGCCCTCTCTTGTGTTAAAACATAGATCGTTTTAGTATTGTCTGCTCCTTCATAATATGTATTCATTATTTTATAATCACTTAAGCCGAACTTATTTAACATCCCCCTATAATCTGAGGAAACTTGTGATACTAAACTCAGATTTGGAACAATATATACTAAAGTCCCTCCCTGACTCATTAGTATTTCAATTGATTTCAAGAGAATAGTAAATGACTTCCCTGCTGAGGTCGGAGCAGAGACCCCTATAACCTCATGAGAATCAATTTTATCCCATAAACCTTTTTGAAATTTGGTAAGCGAAAAACTTTCTCTTCCAATAGTCACTTCGTATTTCAATTTATTTATGGCTACAGCTATTTCAGAAATAAGACTATTAAGTCGATTATGTTTTCTTGATTCAAGGTCGTACTCATCATCGACCATATTAGCTGTAGGTGACAATCCGATTCTGGAAAGAACCACTAAAAAAAATTCTCTTAAACCTGTCCATTTATCCTTCTTATACTTCCATAGTAATGCACATAAAAGTGTTGTTAATTTTTGTGATTCTTCTACCTCTTCCCTTGATAACTCATCAATTAATCCTACAACTTCTGATAATTCTTCATCTTCTAATTCTGCTGGTGGTCTATTAATTAAGCCAAGTTGGTATGCAATATTTTCATGCTCAACAAGTAACATTCTCTTTATTATTTCAAGATTATGCTTTTCTACTAAATAACTAATACTCATAAAGAAAACTCTCCTATCTTATTTCACTCTGAAAGCTTTCCACAAGCTTATCGAGTTCCCAGACCGGGAATAGTATGTAACTTATTCTATTAAGAAGAGGTAGCGTTACTCCATCAAAAAAAGCTTTATCTAAATTATTACACTTATCTATTAAAACTCGTTCAATGTTAGCTTTAATGGCATCTTCGCTATCACCACCAATATGACCAGTTTCATTATACCCAACTAAACAAACCATATGAATCTCAGTATTTTTCAACACCCCTCGTTTATACTGTCTCGCTATTTCAACTAGTTGTTTATCTAAAAAATCATCATAGGTATATAAGCCTAATTCTTTTCTATGACTTGCATATGTTGATATTATACTTGTAACAGATTTCTCAAAAGCTTGCCTGAATCTATAGTTTCTCGTATAAATTTTCGACTCACCAAGAAAAATCAGATTTTTTCCATTTTCGTATTTATAATGAATTGCGTCAGAACCGAATCTTTCATGACCTGTAGAAGTAGTGATTGGCATTTTTCTCAACAAGGGAACCGCACGAAAAAAATGTTGGACGAAGTTGAATAGCAAGAGTTCACCAAATTGACCCTGAAGATTTAAATCTCTATCATCACGATCTCTAAAATACTTTAAAGCGATTTTTCTTAATTTTGATTGAGCATTCTGAACTGTTCTGTTCTCTTCTTTAATAAAAACATCATTTATTATTGATTTAGATTTTTCGTCACTATAAACCCATTCACAAATTGTATTAACTAGCTCCTCTAAAAATTCTTCGCGAAATTCTTGCAAATCAACATAATTAATACATGTTCCAAAATGATTTTTGTCAGGTAACAAATTAAAGCTTTGATTAAATATGTGGACATGATTCATAAATGACTCAGTATGAGTCAAAAGGTGTTCAACGCCGTGTATTTGAGTAGAATTGATAGTCATTCCTGGCCCCCTTTTTCCGTAAATAAGATTAATTAAGTAAGTCTTATTTCCTAGATTATTGAGTTGTATAGCAAAAATATACCATATTCTAGCTACTTGTGTCGTCTAATTGGTTTTACAAATTATAGGACTGTACAAAATAACTATCAAAAAAAATCAATTCGTTCATAAGTGGAGGTCGGATTACTGAGAGAAGGTGTACGGGGGCTATTGGCAGAAAAAGATTCGACTTCAACTGTAATCTCTCCCCCCCCTTATACGACTCCACTTTTCCCATAATATTATGGATAAAACCTAATAACGTTAATTAGGAGCCACGGCATGACTAAAACAAAGAGTGTATTACTACGTAAACAAACAACGTTACTTATTTCACAGGGTTCAATCTACACAAAAAGATGAAACACCTCTTCGTATCCTAAAATATATTTGTTGCTTGCTGGGAGCATGTCATTCTATCCTAAGTTATAGTTATAATATAAGTGTATTTTTAGATGAGGAGTGATTTTATGATATTATCTACTCTTGTTAATCAATACGAAAAGAACATGGCTAGTTACGAAGAATGGAAGTTGAGTGATTTTCGAAGTAAATATAAAAAAATAGAGGAACACATCAAAGATGCCGTTTGGGGTTATTTACCTAACCGTAAACGTGACTCTCACCAAGCGCAGCTTGATAAGGGTGTACTTGAAGAGGTTACCCAGCAGTTGCTTGACCAAGCAATAATAGATCAACTTAATCAGTGCAATAGTTTTGATGAAATTCTTATTGTCATTTACCGTATCAAAATAAAAGGCTTTGGTGCGCTGTCAGTTTATGATACGGCATTACGCCTTGGTGCATATTATCATTTATACCCGGATGTTGTTTATCTACATAGAGGTGCAGAAGATGGAGCAAAAAGGTTATTGAATTTAACCCCATCTGATAAGAGGATTAAATACTTTTGTAATGATAGCAACTATCCTTATTTACCAAAGGAATCTTTTCCCATTGAATTACAAAATCTGACTGCCCACCATATTGAAAACTTCTTATGCAGAATGAAAGAAGATTTAATTCTACGCTCTTGACAAGGAATATAGTTAAACAGCATTTATACGAGAGAGCCTTCTCGTGTCGTCGAGTGGGCTTTTTGACGTTTATGGAGTCGAATTTAACGGTCAGTTGCCGAGGGGATGTGTTAGTGGGTTTGAAAATCACAAAAATTTGTTTTCATCTGTAAACCATCCCCTCCCCTTGTCAGGTCTTTTCATATAATTGTGATTATGTGAAAAGTGATAACAAAGTGTGACTCGCATAACTCTCTTTTAAAAACTTTAAACAAATCCAAAGGTTTAAGGCTCCGTCCTTGTATTTTCATTGAGGATGCAAGTATCGCTTTCGTATCGCATAAAAATTTATACGGAAGTTTTTTCACAACAGTTCGGAGGACAGGTAGAGGGAGAACTCTTATCATATCAAGCCCACCCAAGGGTTTGTAGAAGTATCTCCCTTTAGGTTTAGCTATACGAAAACATCAACACTCCACATCAAAAGTAAAAACCCTAAAAATATGTTACAACAATCCCAACGCGTTTGAAGACCTCTAAGATCGATTTGTTGCCCCACACTCTCCATCCATTCTATTTATATCTTGCAATGGAATGTAGACCCACTTCTGTTCGTCTAATACGCCTACTAAATGAAACGCGTCCTATGTGTCACATAAAGAGTCACTCAACTAAGTAATAGTGCACAGTTGATTGTTGCGAATCGTTAAAGAAATGTGACGTTAAAAGTGCATTTTCTAAAAGTAAGGAATTTCGCCCCTCTATCATAAATATAATGTTATATATATATTATAATTCTATTTAAATAAGAGGGGCGAAATTCCTCACTTTTGGGTTTTGCACTATTTCCAGAACCTAGAAAAGTGCCGCGGTCCTTTTTAAGGCGCTACACGCTGTCCTCATATCAATCCCCTCCTACTTATCTCCTAAAATCATCCTGAATAATCTTATCCACTAGACATGTTCATGACCAGGCTATGGAAAAACAATGGTGCAAACCTTCTATTCAGAAAAATTCTTTGCCAAAAGGCTGAAATACTCAATCAAGAATCACTATTTAAAGTGAACCACCTTCAGAGATGTTTCTGAAGGTTTTATTTTTTCTTGTTAATATCACAAGTTCACGAAGATAAGAAAGGGAGTTGATTTATATGAATGACAAGGATTTGCGAGAAGCATTATTTAACGTACATAAGAGATTCGGAACGCCAACAGCTTTTATAGCTCATAATGTAGGAGTTTCAAGGGAGCATTTGTCTCGGTGGCTGCACAATGAGTCATATGTAATCTCAGATCGGCTAAAAACAAAACTCAAAGTGTTCACTAATAGAATGATTTAGAAAAACAGCATACAGAAAATGCCTATGAGTGCGTTAAAAACTCATAGGCATTTTCTTGTATAAATATAGTAAAAGGGTGTGTGATTGAATGAGTAACGCTACAATTATCCAAACAAAAAATGATATATTTATTGGCTCTGATACCGCTACTTCGGTTCAAAGTAATGGAGCACTGTACAGAATCGATACGAAGGCAGTAAAGCTATACCAGGTAGACAATAGAATGATTTTTTGCAGTGGTGAATTGAATTTCTGCTACAGTGTCATGGAACAATATCAGCAGTTAGTAAACAGAGGCATTGAACAGCTAAGAGAACTTATCCTCCATAGGTATTCTGGACAGGTCATTGAAATTGTAGTTTGTGAGCATGATGGAACACAAACTATAGTTAATCAGTTATCACCATATAATGACTTCATACCAGTGATTTATAGTAATATTCCTTTAGGTGGAACGAATGTTCTAACCGCAGGAATTAAGACCAAAGAAGCGTATGAGGTTGCTTGCACACACATATTTCAGGGTCAAACTGTTAAGGAAACCTATGCAAGAGTATTCGACAGCATTGCATATGAAGGCATTGGTGGGGAACTTTCTGTATTTAGAATAAATAAAGAAGGAATACAAACCTACCTCACACATCATATTAAAGAGCCACAAAACTTAAAAATGTTTAACGTAAATGTTCTGTCGAATTATTTCAATAAGAACTTAATCGTAGGCGAACGCATTTACGGAAAAGTTTTCATGGGTACGAATCTCTCACTCGAAGATGAGGACGGTGTTCTGAAATTCCAAGGCTCCAAAGGTGAAATCTTTGATCGAAATGGCAGAGTTGTCATGAAGCTTGGTTTGGTCAACGAGAATCCAGATGTATTCGGACTCTGGTCATTCAATGATATTACAAGAGTTAAAGTTGATGATCGAGAAGGATTCGTTATTGATAGAGCTACAACCGATTTAACCAAACACCCTGATGGTTGGGAAAAGCTCATGTGGGCTGATCCAAGTGATGGAACATTATATACACATGATTTGGTTGCTCAGAACATTAAAATTGTTAACAACATTGGTGATGTTATTCTTGATTCCGAAAATAACTACTTAGATATCGGAGACTTCAAGAATATAGTAATGGACAACAAGCTGACCACTATGGAAAAGATGCAGATCATCACTGAACTGTACAAAATTGAAGCTGGATACCACAGAATGCTTGAGCAAGCTGATAAATACAAACGCTCCCAAAGAGATGATGTATTCGATATCAATGCTCAATTCTTTTCCAAGTCTCCAAGTACGATTGATCTATATTCAACTGACCCTTTGACAAATGCCTATTTTGCTTTGTTGAATTATATCTCTCAGTATATAGAAATCGTGACACAAGTACCTTTGAAAATAAATGTTAATTCCCCCAAAACGGAACAAACAAGCGAGGTTCCAGATCGTGCAGAGTTCATTTTGAAGTTCAAAACATATTATGACGAAGAGAAGAACCTTCGGAACAAAATTGAGGATGCACAATTTTACTCCGGTCTAAACATGGGACAATATTATAACAACGTTGTAATCGGTGAGTATGGATTCATTGCATTGAGAAACGATGGTAAGTATCGCTCAGTTTTGAATGCAACCAATGGTTTGGCGTTACAGAAGTGGGAAAACAACAAGTGGACTAATAAAGTGTATGCATCGATCGGAAACTCAAGTTACGAAGATGGAACTTTGATTGCTGAAGACTTGGTTGCAAAACGACTTCGTATTGAAACAAAAGCTGGAGGTGTTCTGCTTGATGCAGACGCACTCAACTTTGACTTTAGCGTATTGGATTCTATCATTCTAGATGACGTGATTATGTCTCAAGAGAAGATCGTGTTAGCTAATCAGTATAAGACTATTACCGAACAGTATGTGACCCTAAACGAGCAAATAAATCGGTACACAACCAGCATTTATAATGATAGGGATTCTTCCTACTACGGTCTGGATGATGCCAGAAGTCAGTTACAAGCTTCTGGTAGTGAATTAGTCTCATCTTATAATGCTCTAAACTCATACATGAATCCAGTGTTTGCAGACATGAATAAAACAACTCATATCATAAACGACCTTCGTTCAACTCGCTTTCAGTTCCATTCAGTTTGGGAGAATTTCTTCAAAGCATACGAAGGTGCCAGAGCGAAACTTGCAGACTTCCTTGAGAAGTCTTCTTTGCAGTTGGGTCGAAACTACAATAACACAGTTATAGACGCCGAGAATGGCATTGTGGTGACGAGAGGTAACATGATGAATCGAACCACATTGAATGCAACAGAAGGCATTAAGATTGAGAAGAATGTTGGTACTGCTGGAAGTCCATTATGGGAGAAGCGATTCTACGTTGACCTTGAAGGCAATCTGTTCGCTGATGAGCTAAGTACAAGAAAGCTGAGAATCCTCGATGCTAAACTTGGAGATGCAATTGTATTCGACTGGCTTGATGGTATCACAATTAATGGTAAGAATGGCGAACAAATTCGTTTAAATGCCAATGAAGGTATTGCTATTGATGTTAATGGTGAACCAAGATTTTGGATTAATAAGGATGGCTCTCTGAGGGCAAAACGTTTAATCATCTCAGAAGATGATGTTGACCCAGTAAAACTTTCTGATGGCTCCTACATCTCCCAATTGACGGTATCTTCTGTTCGCACACTAGAAAATACAAACAAGCAGGATTATGTTTGGGTTAAAGATCAATTTATCAAGTTTATCTCAGGAAACGGCACAAGTATCGACGAAGAGAAAATGGCTCTTTATTTAGATAACCCGACAGGAAGTCTGAATGGCATACCTACAATTAAAATGGGTTTAGGTAGCAATACATTAAATGATAACGAGGTTGGTTACATTATCAAAGATAACGATGCATTCAAATTTGATTATAAAGCGACTAACGGAAACCGTCGCAGACTTTGGTTTAATCGCGATGGTTCAGATGGAGTTATCCTTGAATCTATTGGCGATAACCTCAAACTTAAATCTGACACGAAGATAACGCTTGAAGTAGATTCGAATAATTATATAGAAATTACTCCACGTGGCATAAAGATTGTTGGAACGAGAATTGATCTGAATTAATTATATATGAATGCAAAATCCCTCTTTCGTTGTTCTATAACAAGAGAGGGATTACTCTTTTAGCATATTGTAAGTACCTGAAAAAAATTTAATCTAAGGCGACTACATATTTATCTCCACAAAAACTTGCTTCTAATGAAATATGAATTAAATCAATAAGAATAAGCATTTCCCCAACTGAGTAATTGCTTCTATATTAACAACCAGTTGATACAGTTCTCTACGCGAAATCATCTTATATTTGAGCCACAGCAATATTTTCGCTAGATCACTTGATTCCGAACAAAACAATCGTTCAAGCACTTTCCTTTTATCGACTAATTCATGTGCTGAGTTGTAAGCTTCTTCAAAATCATGGTAATCAGCAAATGACTGCTTGTCCTGCATGAGCTTCTTAAATTTGTATACAAGCAGCAGACTGGTTATTCTCCCCTCTTCCTCCTCATTTTTTAGAATGAAGTTATAGAATGTGTACAATGTTTCTTCATCTACTATAATGTCACGTAGATCGCGTAATATTCTACCTTTAAACCCTAATTCCAATAACAATCCACTTATTGTATCAACTTCGATTCCGACCATTTTTTCCTCCTAATATTGGTTTTGGCAATAGGAAAGTAAGGATATGTATATACAATCCTTTAATAAGATGATATAATCGTTTTACGATTATAGTCGTTTAATGACTATATGCTATATACCCACTATAAGACTATAGACGTTTAATGTCAATAGTCGGTTTTTAATACACTTGGGAGGAATAAATGTGGATAGTACGTACACCTTGATTTGTAATTTGAAAACGATTCTCGAAGAGAAGAATGTTACTGCATATAGACTCTCCAAAGACACAGGGGCACGTATAGGAACTATTTACAAAATGGTTGATGGAAAAATCGAGGATGCGCGATTTCCTACGACCTTATTAGCTAATATCTGTGGTTATCTAAGTATTACAATGGTTGAACTCTTCACTGTTATTCAAATTGAAAAGACTGTGGAGGAGAAATAATGATCTCAGACAAAATACTTGCTGAACTCGGAGTTGTAAAAAGCGAATCAGGAGCATTCATACCGAAAGATTTTTGTTTAGTATCTCTGCTCAATTGGTATCAAACGGATAGTACGCTGACTGACGATCAACACCAAGCTATTACGGACTTCCTATTCCATCTTGAGCTTGACTTGGGGATTTGTGACGGGACAAAAGAGGAGTATTTAAAACAGAGGATTGTTGAAGTAGATTGAAATCTGTTACTAAGTATTAAAACGCCTCCAGTTGATCTAATCTACTGGAGGTGCTCCCTTTTATTCTTGAATAGAAGTTACAATACCCTCTTCTAAATATACATATCTACTGTTACCATATACCCACTGCTCACTTACACCATATTTAGTAGTGGTTCTATTCACAGTATCTGGTTCCCCCCATAACTTTGAATTTTTTAATTCTTCTGCTGTCATTCCAATGTAAACTTCAACGTATCCATTCGCCTTGTTATTCTCGTTAATTGCTTGATTCGATCTAGCTTCTAATAGACTTTTTAAATTTCCTGTCATGGTACTCATTCTATTTAATCCAATTTCATTAGCTTCTAAAAGTTTCAGGACTTTAGAGTGAACTGATAGAAACTCATTCTGGAATGCTTCCAATTCTTCTAATGACGGTCTTTCTAAAAATAAATTTGAGTATGATCTCATTACCTCTAGAAATTTATCACCTTTAATACCACTTGACTCAATAGTTTCAATAGCTTCATAGTACATTTGATTATCTATCATACACAGAACTTGATCTTTAAGTGATAAATCTGTATTACATAAAGCTTCTTCCTCCGTAATTCCATACGTTTCATCAATATTATCAATTACTTGCGATGAATTCTGCGAATTACCACATGCAGTAAGAAAAACAATAAAGAATAACACAATAATTCTCTTCACCTATACTCCTCCAAATCGTTCATATAATCATTTCAATTAAAGTTCTGTTTTAAGTAGAGTAAATGAGACTTCCTTCTCACCTAAGCTCATTATGAACAGCGTGGTTTTATGTCATCTGATCTTAATAAATTTGAATGTATCAGAACTCTATGAAAGGAGAAGGGATACACTCAGTAATTATTATCGGAAAAATCAGGTTTTCACATTACATCATTTCGGATATGGAACGTGGCGCACATATCATATAAATGAAAACATTGAAAAAAGTGCTTCCCACGTGGGATTTAGTTGATTTAGTACTATGAAAATTTTCAGAATGATCATTAGAGGAAATTAAGTTAGTGTTCCGCATTGCTAACGATGTTCTGAAGATTTTCAATAACTATAAAACTCATACATCCACTCAAATTTGAATGGATGTATATAGTAAACTTTCTTAAGAAGTAACTGTACATCCAACTCTCAAAGCCCCTAAGCCTTTAAAGACGTTCTCTAATTCAAGACTAACCAAGCATACAAAGCAAGCTTTAACGTGTATCACAGCTCGTTCTCCATTCGCTCCTGAAAACCTCTACAACAAAGCTTCAAGTTGCCTATCATTACACTTTGTAAAGAATCCAAAATGTGCATTGACATAATCTTCTGTAGAAACTTTGTAATGCGTTCTATACGATCTACATTTTACTTAGTCATCATCATCATCATCGTACATGGCATCTATACTCGACTGTTGATACTCTTCACTTTCCAAATGGAAGGGTTTGATTCTACTTTGTTCGTATTTCGACGTCACTAATCTATCTATCAATTCATTACTAGATAGTAACTTCAAGAAATTCTTTTGATCTATCAGCTTCCTCTCAATCTTCCACATTAATTTTTCAATAGCAATAAGTCGTTCATTAGTAATAGAAGAAGCTAAACTTACATTTTCAGATAATATTCTAACCTCTTCTTGGAGCTGCTTAATTTTTTCTTTAATAACACTGTCATCTTCCATGATTTCACCTCATTTATTTTCAATATTAGGAAACAATTTATCAAAGACACTACTAAGTCTCATCAATGCATTAGCTGTACTTTCTGAAAAAAACAATTCATTACACATTGTACATCTAGCTTCCTGCAAGGATATTGATTTGAAAACAATCCCGCTCAATTTTACATTAACTTCAATATCAATAATTGGAACTTCATTATTGCCGCACATTGGACATTCAATTATATCACTACTTCCATAATCATTGTTTTCTCTGTGTTCTTGATACTTTTCTTTTCGTTTCTCAATACCAACTTCCCCGTAAAGAATCCCCCATATTTCTTCTACACTTTGAAGAGGATCTGTCTCTTGCTCATCTATATAACCTTTGTATATTTCATCATATTCGTTATTCTCTGCTACAAATAAAAAGTCATATGCTGTCGATTTAGTTCTGTTAGCTTTTGAATGTCTTGCTTGTTGTTTATTATGTTGATCTCTAGTCACGCTTGATTACCTCCTTGTAAATAAAATTCCGATTTTATTTAGTTATTGAAAGTTATCTCCTTATGGGAGAGTTTTTAAATTGACTTTTTTTATACCTAAAACAAGAGTTTCTTCATTTGTTTCATTGCATATCAGAGAAATAAGAATGGATGGATTCTGTTTATAACCCACTAGGAAACTATAAAAACCAAGCCCTTTTGTATCAGTCAAACCAGAAAATCCAGTAATGTCCTTCCCTTCCTTTCAGCCAAACACTAAGAAAAACGCAGTCTTCTCTTTCGACGATATCAACTTCAGTTTGTCCTGTTAAAAGTTTTAGCGTAGTTAAACTTCTATGTTCATTAGTTAAACCAAGAAATTCGCCTGATTCCCTGACTTGCTGGACAGCCATTAAATAATCTTTTCTTCTGGTAAATATCTTGCCAACAGCGGGTGTTTTTGATATTTCTCCTATAAACATCTGATCCCCATTAAAAAAGTTCAAACTACTGTTTTTCTTATTATTTCCCATGTACAACTCAGTCCTTTCAAGATTACTGTTATTGGGATTTAGTTTTTATGCCCGCTAGAGCCACCTCCTTATGGTGCCAAAGAAAGTAGCGAACCAATAATCCAAATAAAAAAGCAGAGAAGCTATAATAGCCTCTCTGCTTTTTCACAAACATATAAGTTAGATTTGAAATATAGGTATATGAAACAATTCATATTCGCTCATCTCTTTCTTTTAGCATGCATATAACGACATGATAGCATAGATACTTTAAAATTACTATATTTTGTTAAATAAGCATATAATTTAAAGAAACTAAAGAAAGTACTGTATACTAAAAAGGCCTGCCGCGGCAAACGCTCCGCGTTTGTCCTTGTCCACGAGTCGTTTCGCTACGCTCATCGACTCGCATGGTTATTACTCATATTATGTTTACTTACACTTTCTCTTAAGGATTCGATTTAAAAACCCTTATGTTTATTGGGTTTTTCTTATGCACTTAGGCAGTACTATTGCCTAGTGTGTTAGAGATGCCAGTCACTTGGTGGTTCGTTAATAATCGCATTCATTGGGGCTTCTTCAAAATCTTCACTAGTTAAATACCTTTGTAATAATCCCCGCATTCGTCTACTAGGGATATAAATATTTATTGGTTTATTTTCACGAATGCGACTTCTCCAAATCCATTGTATAAGTTCAGACAATGCCCAAGCATCAGCATCTACTGTAATGCCATTCTGTCTAAAAAAACCTGTTTCTATCGGTCTCATATACCTATTTGCTAAATATACTAGATTATATTTTTCTCTATATTCATTCGTTGCTCTGGACGTAACTGAAATATAAGAATCTGCGTATGATTTTGGGGCAACAAGCTTCTTAATCTTTTCCTTACTTCCACCTTTAAATGTTGTCCAAAGTGCATTAGTGTTATTTGCCTTTCTTTTATTTGTTAGATAGTTATATGCATTGTTCTTTAATTTTTCAAAGTATTTTTTATTTTCAGCATTTCCAAACCAGCTATACGACAGAGCACTACTTTTATTTCCAATATCATTTAGATCACCTTCATATATTGCCATCTTCTCAGCCAGTAAGGTCTTATTTAATTTTTTCCTACTTTCATATGGTACAAGATCGTAAACTCCACTTGAAAATACAACAGATAAATATTTATATTGTAATTGGTATAAATCAAAATAATATCTTTGAAGTTGCCCTTTAAAGAGATATGTCAGTATATAAACATCTTGGAATAAGCTGAAAATTTCAACTGGGAAAGACCATATTAAGGCTGAATTTTGATAATGTAGTAAAGAATTAGATAGGGCCATCCTCTTTATATCATTGAATCTACTTTCGTGGTTTAAATGCTCATGCCATTGAATGTATTCTAATCCATTCTCTCTCTTCTCAAAACTTATTGCTCCAGCTTTCTTCAATAGCTCCAAGTCATTTTTCTTTAATTCCACTTGTTTAATGACATTCAGCACCTCGTCTAGTATAAGAATATATTTATTATTTTGAAGCAATTTTCTTGTGTGATCATCTGATCTCATAAACAAATTGTGTGTAGTACAAATATCCTTTCCTTCGCCAAGTAATCTGTGTAAATCATCTAGTTTAGTGTCCCCATGTTTATCATGTGGTTCATAAAAAGTTCTGTTTACTACTGATTCTTTGACTCTAGTAACCTCATCAAGAAATGGTGTCACATAAATAAACTTGTATTCATCAAGTGGAACAGAGTTCATATACTGAATAGCCCACGATGTTTTACCATATCCGCATGGAGCATCGATAACGTTTATTGTTGTCATATTACATCTCTCCTTTAATATACTTATTCAACTTAGTCTTTAAACTGTCAGAGACCACACATGATTCGTTGTTCAACCATTTAGAGAGATGCTTTCGCGAGATTCCTATGTTGTAAGCAACGAAGGTAGTTGATTTCCCATATTTCAGCTGTAGTCTCTGTAATGCTCCCCTTAATTTCTTGTCATTCATAACCATCATCTCTCTTTCATAATTTTGTGAATCTGTGATATAAGGAACAAAAATAAAAAAACTCCGATTTCTCGGAGTCATTCGCTTTATATAGTGTTTTTTTAGAGATTAATTACTGGTTTTTGGATCACATTTAATTTTTGGAGCGGTTTCAGTTTCGTAATGTTTGAAATTCCACGAAACTCTTTCGTAGCCTTTCGTGGAATACGAGATTTTTTAGAAAAGTTTCGTAGTGTTTTAGTTTCGTAAAGTCTGAAACTCTACGAAACTCTTTCTTAGTATTTCGTAGAGCACGAGCTTTTTTAAAAGAGTTTCGTAATTGACTAAATAGATATTTAAAGAATCCATAGAAAGATTCTAATTATCGAATCAAAATGCTGTCCCCCTTTCGTATCGCGAAATATCAATCTAGAGAATTAGCGTGTATTAGTTCGGGGCTATTATTGGGCATGGAGAGTCAATTTCGACTGTAAACCACCCCCGAGTTCAAACCTCTCTATTATAGTTATATAAATGTACTTTAATATCCACGCATCATAAAAAAAATTATACATATCAAAAAATACTAACCAACAAGAAGGACTGAATTTTCATGAAATAACAAGCAAAGTGGTAAACTTAAAGTCAGAGACGGAAAGAAAACAGCCATAGACAAAAAGCAATCCCTTTATGTCAACATGATCAGAAAGAAACTTTATCTGCTATGAGAAGTAAAGGGGACACTCACAAGACCTAACGTATAAGCTTTCACTTTCATCCATTTGAGCCCTATCAGCAATAAAGCATAAATGTGATCAGGACACTTTAGTGGCTTTAGAATCCATTCTGGCACGTCAAAGGGTAATGAAACCAATTTCTTAGTTCATCTTTATTGAATACTATTAAAGTCATATCTGTAGTACAACATAATCTCTCTCGAACACTAATGCTCCTCCTCTCTTATATAAAAAGAAAATATCCTATATATACTTATATAAGAGCAGAACAAAATCACACAAAATAGCCAAAAAACTTATTTAATCAAATATCTAAATTGTTAAGTGGATTAAACCGATCATTCTGTTCCCTAAGCTCATTCCCCCACATAGCTACATATTTCATCGTCACCGATATATTTTGGTGCCTCATTAGTTTCTGAATTGCAAATGCACTCATTCCCGACATGGCAAGTCTATGGCAGAATGTATGTCTGAAAGTATGAGGCGATACACGAACATTCGGAAAGTTCATTTTCTGACGAAGATACTTAAACATTAGCATTAATGAATTTTCCGTAAGTTTAGTATAATCACGCTTGGTAAAGACAAATTCATTCCCTTTACCCCAATGTTGTTTACAATAGGTTCTATAAGCCAGGAATTCCTTCGTCAGCTTACTTGTGAGCGGCAGCGTCTCTCGTCTTCTAGTCTTACCAAAAACTGATATGGACTGATTCTCTAAGTCAATATCCGACCATTTTAACCCAATCAACTCTCCACGTCTTATTCCCGTTCCCAGTATGGTTACAATAATCATGTAGTCTCGATAAGCACAGTAGCTTTTCTCTCTCCGCTTAATTCTTCGATAGAAATTCAACATTTGATTGATCTGCTCGTCACTAAACACTTCAATTTTTACATCTTCCTTGAGTAACTTAACCTTCTTAGCTGGACTGAGTTTAACAACTTCACATTCAACCATATAGTTAAAAAACGCTCTAATTCTCATCAACTTAGTATTAATAGTGCCTGCATTATTTCCTTTGTCTTGACACTTCAATAAGTAACTTCGAATGGTCGAAGTCGTAATATCCTCTACATTAACAACTTGGTTCTCATTGCAATACTCAACAAACTCGCCCAGCATAGTTAGGTAATTACGGATGTTCACTTTCGTTGTGTTTTTAAACTTACGATCATCCAAAAAATCCTGAAATGCAAATTTCAACAACACAAAAACCACTCCTTAATAAGATATTAAGAAGTGGTCATTGTATCATTTATAATTTGTAACAGTGACTGCTTCACAAACCCTCAATCAAATTGACCGAAAATTTGCTCTGCTAGACACATGAGATAAGGTCAATGACCTTACATCATGCCGCCCATTCCACCCATACCGCCCATGTCAGGCATTCCAGCAGCGCCTGCAGGTTCTGGTTTGTCAGCGATAACCGCTTCAGTAGTCAGGAACATTGCTGCTACGGAAGCAGCGTTTTGCAATGCATAACGTGTTACTTTCGCAGGGTCAACGATACCCGCTTCGATCATGTTAACCCACTCACCAGTCGCAGCGTTGAAGCCTACGCCAGTTTGTTCTTTTTTCAGACGTTCCACGATTACGGAACCTTCTTCGCCAGCGTTAGCTGCGATTGTGCGGATTGGTGCTTCCAAAGCACGCAGGACGATGTTTACGCCCGTTTGCTCGTCACCGGACAGGGCTACACCTGCAACCGCGTTATATACGTTCATGAGCGCTGTACCACCACCGGATACGATACCTTCTTCAACCGCAGCGCGAGTTGCGTTCAGGGCATCTTCGATGCGCAGTTTGCGTTCTTTCAATTCTGTTTCAGTAGCCGCACCGACTTTGATTACTGCTACGCCGCCGGACAATTTAGCCAGACGCTCTTGCAGTTTCTCTTTGTCGAACTCGGAAGTTGTTTCTTCCAGTTGTGTACGGATTTGGCTTACACGTGCATCGATATCGGATTTGTTACCAGCACCGTCAACGATGATTGTGTTTTCTTTGGTTACACGGATTTGACGAGCTGTACCCAGTTGTTCCACAACAGCGGATTTCAGGTCCAGACCCAGTTCTTCCGTGATCAATTGGCCACCAGTGAGGGCAGCGATATCTTGCAGCATTGCTTTACGACGGTCACCAAAGCCAGGAGCTTTAACAGCTACAGCGTTGAATGTACCACGCAATTTGTTCACAACCAGCATCGCCAGTGCTTCGCCTTCGATATCTTCAGCGATCAATACAAGCGGTTTGCCTTGTTGAACGATTTTTTCAAGCAAAGGCAGGATTTCTTGCGTGTTGGAGATTTTTTTGTCAGTGATCAAGATGTACGGGTTGTCCAAAACAGCTTCCATTTTGTCCGTATCCGTGATCATGTATGGAGAGATGTAACCGCGGTCGAATTGCATACCTTCAACCACTTCAAGCTCTGTAGCGAACCCTTTGGATTCTTCAACCGTGATTACGCCGTCTTTACCCACTTTTTCCATAGCTTCAGCGATCAGTTCGCCTACTTCTTCATCAGCTGCAGAGATTGCTGCAACTTGTGCGATGGATTGTTTGGAATCAATTGGTTTGGAGATGGATTGCAATTCAGCTACCGCTGCTTTAACTGCTTTGTCGATCCCTTTGCGGATACCAATTGGGCTAGCGCCTGCAGTTACGTTTTTCAGACCTTCTGTAATCAGCGCTTGAGCCAATACAGTTGCAGTTGTTGTACCGTCACCGGCAACATCATTTGTTTTGGTTGCTACTTCTTTAACCAGTTGTGCACCCATGTTCTCGAATGCATCTTCCAGTTCGATTTCTTTAGCAATCGTTACACCATCGTTCGTAATAAGCGGGCTTCCGAATTTTTTCTCCAGAACCACGTTACGACCTTTAGGACCGAGTGTTACTTTTACTGCATTAGCCAATGCATCCACACCACGAAGCATGGAGCGACGAGCGTCTTCACTGAATTTAATGTCTTTAGCCATGTTAAGAAAACCTCCCTAGTTTTTGTTGTAAAATGGTACTGCTATATGGTTCGGTTAACCGATTAAATTTGAATTAGTCGAGAATCGCGTGAATATCGCTTTCTTTCATAATCAAATATTCTTTACCTTCGAACTTGATTTCTGTACCGGCATATTTGGAGAAAATAACGCGATCTCCTTCTTTCACTTCCAGAGCTACACGTACTCCGTCTTTCAATACTCCAGCGCCAACAGCAATAATTTTACCCTCTTGCGGTTTTTCTTTAGCGGAGTCCGGCAGTACGATCCCGAAAGAAGTTGTTTGCTCTTGCTCCAGTGGTTCTACCAATACGCGTTCACCTAAAGGTCTGATCATGAAAAATAGCCTCCTTTTGAAATTATATAACGTTACATTGTAGGTTGTAGCCATATGTATTAGCACTCGACAGTGTTCAGTGCTAACAACCAACTTTATGATACTTCAACTTGAAGCATGATTTCAAGTCCTTTTCATGAATTCCTGCGAGATTTTACGTTGTATTTACACCGACCCGACCAATTAACACCCGTTTTGCCTGCGCAAATGTCATAAATATCATATAACTTATTCCACAGAATCCATTGGTCCTCCTGCAACGTTCTCAGGCAGCCCTTTTCCATTGTATCCATTGTTAAACATAATATGCCTGCTTGTCCCGTCCATCTGATTATATAAGCTGTAATATAATCTGTTGCCCTTATGACCCGGGTAAGAACTAATCGCCTTATTCCGGGCCGGGCATCATACAAGATAATTAACCGTTTCAAAAGGGAGATGAAGTTTCTCTCTTGTTATACTACACTCTGCTTATCCTCGGCACGGATGTAACGTGATTCAGCCTCTGCATCAGCTGCAAGCTGTTTGCGATACACAAAGCCAGACAGAAACACGCTGATCTCATATAACAGAAGCAAGGGAATCATCACGAGAAAATCGGATATAAAGTCAGGCGGCGTAACAACAACCGCAATGAAGATCAGGACAAAGTACGCGACTTTGCGCATTTTGCGAAGCCGGATTGGGTTCAATATCCGGAGTCCTGTTAGGAACATAATGATTAACGGAAGTTCGAACAATAGCGATACCGGCAGTACAATTCCAAACAAAAAGCTGAAATACTGCTTCATTCCGTAGGTTTCGACAAGCCCCATTTTTTCCGTAATCGATGAAGTAAAAGAAAGTGCCATCGGGAAAACAACGTAATACGAGAAAGCCAACCCGATCAGAAATAACAGAAATACATAAGGTACATACTGCAGCGTGGCTTTCCGCTCACGAGGCCGGAGACCTGGACTGACAAACTTCCAGAGCTGAAACACCGTAAATGGCAGCGTAATGACCAGTGAGAACAGACCAGCAATCTTCATGTAGATCCCAATTCCGTCCCAGAACGAGAATGCATGCAAGACAAAACCCTGAGCGGTCTCAGCCTTCGTCAGATATTGATACACTGGATCCGCCACCAGAAAACCTGCCACCAGCCCCAAAATAAAAATGCTCAACACATAAATCAACCGCTTGCGCAGCTCACTCAAATGTTCTGTAAGCGTCATTTCTTCCTTCTGCTGCGTCATGCCTGCCCCCCATTGTTGCCAGCTTAAAATACAAAACCCTTCCGGCAGGAAGGGATTTCTCTTTCATTGCCGTCAAAGTTATTCCGGCAGGCGTTTATCCTCAGGCTTGTCTGCTGATGCAATCTCAGAGGCCAGCGGCTTCGCCTTTTCCTGCTCCTTGCGACTGGATGAATCATCATCCGAAATAATCTCACGTGCGCCTTCTTTGAATTCACGGAAAGTGCGTCCGACTGCCCGCCCCAATTCCGGAAGCTTGTTGGGTCCAAACAAAAGCAACGCGATAACGGCCAGCAAAATAAAACCTGTTGGTCCAATGGAACTAAACATTGATATTATTCCTCCTCGTTTCAAGCTTCAAAGATGCACACGCTTGGCCATATGCTCATGGATGTCTTTGCTTCATTTTGAATTATGTCAATCATACCATAGATGTAACCACTTACATAACCCACATTATTCACAAAAGAGACCTCGACATCCAATCATTTTCCCAGCTTGATTTCACACCTGCTACTATAGCCGTTTCTCACTTATTGCTTGAACTGACCCGTAACCATTAACAGTGCTTCTGGAAGTTGGTCCATAATGGCCGCCAAATGCTCATGCACACCCTTCGGCGTACCTGGCAGGTTGACAATCAATGTACGCCCTCGAATGCCGCATACGCCACGGAACAGCATCGCAGAACGATTCTTGCCAATGACACTGTATCTCATGGCTTCCGCCATGCCTGGAACTTCCCGTTCAATAACCCGCCGGGTCGCTTCTGGAGTAATATCACGAATCGCAAGCTCCGTACCCCCTGTGGTCAATACCAAATCAGCGTGAAAATAATCTGTCATCTCAATCAAAGCCGCGATAATCTCATCGGGTTCGTCCGGAACGATGCGGTACTCCACGATTTCCCCACCCAGTTCTTCTTCCACAAGCTCCCGGATCACTTGGGCGCTCGTATCCTCACGTTCCCCGCGGGCCCCTTTGTCGCTGGCTGTCAGGATTGCTGTTCTCCACACCATAAAGATCACCCTTCTCCTCTATGAAAATAAATGTCCCTTATCGGCTGAAATCGCCGTTTTTGCCACCACTTTTGGAATTCAGCATGGTTGGACCGATAATCATATCTTTTTGCATGGCTTTACACATGTCATAGATCGTCAGTGCCGCTGCCGACGCCGCCGTGAGCGCCTCCATCTCGACACCTGTCTTTCCTTCGGTTTTGACCGTAACTTCAATCTGCAATTCATCGACACCGTTGTCATGAAAACGGATATCCACACCCGTCAATGCCAATGGATGGCACATCGGAATCCAGTCCGACGTTTTCTTCGCGCCCTGAATGCCGGCAATTTGAGCCACAGCCAGAACGTCACCTTTGCCGATGCGGCCCTCCCGAATGGCTTCAAGTGTAGACGGATTCATCGTCACTTTGGATACCGCCACAGCTGTGCGCACGGTACTTTCCTTACCCGAAATATCAACCATCCGAGCACGTCCCTGTTCATTAAAATGAGTCAGTTTAGTGCCCGAAGCTTGGTCGTTATTCGCTTCTGAACTCAATCACATCACAACCCTTTATTCGATATGTAATATACCTTCGGTTGTCATCAACAGGTCAATCCGCAGATCAAGCGGGTCCATCGGAATTTCGTCCTGTAGTTGGCCCGGCAATACAAATGCAGCCATCAGTGGTCTTTTGTCGGTCATCGCACACTTTGCTGCAAGTGTCTCGGCAAAACGATCATAATAACCGCCGCCGTAACCAATGCGCCCTCCATGAAGGTCGTATCCCAGCCCCGGTACTATGACAAGATCAATATCAGGCCAGCTCTCAGGTTGCAGCAGTTCACAGGAATTCTTGGGTTCAGGTATCCCCCATATTCCCGGCTGAATATCCTGTTCACCCAGGACACGTCGCAATTCCATTCGAGCCGGATTTGCCTGCACTTTCGGTGCGAGCATCCTATCTCCATGCTTCCAGCCCTCTTCAAATAAAAAGGCTGTGGATGCTTCGCTTCCATAAGACAAATAACTGAATATCATAAGCTGCTTGCTACCCAGCTTCCATTTGTCCTGTCTAAGACGCTCCAGCTCCCGCTTCGTCACCACATTAATCTCAGTCATCACCTGCTGACGCGTACTTTCATCCATCAGATCCCGGCTCTGTCTCAGCTTGGAACGAAGGCGGCTTTTCTGTTCCGTATGATCCTGCATGTCCTTGAATAACCTCCTGTTGATCGGGAAGGTAAACTAGCTCTCATTTAAAACAATTTATATGTTATGCACCAGTTGTCATCGTGTTGGAATCGTTAAAATGATTCATTTTCTGCAAAATCCTCATGTAATAACATGCCTTCTTTCAGTTTATCATTGATTGACCAAAAAGACTACACGCCCCAGGCACTCCTAATCGGTGCATTTGCTCAGTATTTCATGTAAACTGGGATGTAGTTGTCAAATCAAGAACTGGACCTATGGAGGAACTTAATTTTATGCTGCTGCAAGTATCCGGAATTATCAAACGTTTTGGTGTCGATCCAATCCTGGACGGCGTGAACTTACAAATATTAGAACGCGAGCGCATCGGCCTCGTTGGTGTTAATGGCGCAGGGAAATCCACTTTGCTCAAAATCGTGGCTGGGGAAATGTCCTACGATGGCGGACAGATTTTCAAATCCAAGGAAACAACGCTTGGTTACCTCGCGCAGAACAGCGGACTGCAATCCGATCGCTCCATTTGGGAAGAAATGATGAATGTGTTCGCTCATCTGACCCAGGCAGAAGCCGAGTTGCGTCAAATGGAACAGGATATTGCCGACCCGGCTCAGATGGAAGATGAAAAAAAATATGCCGATTTGCTTGAGCGTTATGCCAAACGCTCTGACTGGTTCAAGGATCACGGCGGTTATGAGATGGAAACCCGTATTCGCAGTATTCTGCACGGGATGGGGTTCGGTGAATTCTCACCAAATACCCCAATTGCTACTCTGAGCGGCGGGCAAAAGACACGTCTTGCGCTTGCTCGCATTTTGCTTCAAGCCCCTGACCTGCTCATGTTGGACGAGCCTACCAACTATCTCGATATCGCCACCCTGACGTGGCTTGAAGATTACCTAAGAGGTTATTCCGGTGCCCTGCTCGTTGTATCCCATGACCGGTATTTCCTCGACCGGCTTGTCACAACCATCGTGGAGATCGAACGGCACCGCTCCAAAAAATATACGGGCAATTACAGTCGGTACATGGAACTCAAAGCTGCCGAGTATGAAAGCCAGATGAAGCAATATGAGAAACAACAGGATGAAATCTCCAAGATGGAGGAGTTTGTTCAGAAGAATATCGTACGTGCTTCGACGACCAAACGGGCGCAGAGCCGCCGCAAGGCACTCGATAAGATGGATCGACTCGATAAACCAATGGGAGATCTGAAAAAAGCTCACTTCTCTTTTGAGACGGCTGTCATGTCAGGCAAGGAAGTGCTCCGGGTGGATCAGCTTTCGGTTGCCTACGATGAGGCTTCGCCGTTGTTCCGCAATGTATCTTTTGATCTAAGACGCGGGGAAACGGTTGCTTTGATAGGGCCGAACGGAATCGGAAAATCCACCTTGCTGAAATGCCTCACTGGAAGTTTACGCCCCGTAAGCGGTGAGATCCAATGGGGAACCAAGGTGCAGATTGGCTATTATGATCAGGAGCAGACGGGACTTAACCCTTCCAATACCGTATTGGAAGAGCTGTGGAGTGCCTATCCCGGCATGGAGGAAGCGCGGATTCGTACAGTGCTTGGCAACTTCCTGTTCAGTGGAGATGATGTTCTCAAAAAAATCTCATCGCTCAGTGGTGGAGAAAAAGCACGTGTCTCTCTCTCCAAGCTCATGCTTAAGGAAGCCAACATGCTCATTCTGGATGAGCCTACGAACCATCTCGACCTATTTGCCAAAGAAGTGCTTGAAGCGGCGCTGATGGATTATGAGGGCACATTGCTATTCATCTCTCATGACCGGTATTTCCTCAATAAAATGGCTGAGCGTATTGTCGAACTGCATCCCGGAGGTACAGAGCATTATCTAGGCAATTATGATGATTATGTGGAGAAGAAACAGGAGCTTGAGGACATTGCGCGCGAAGCTGCGGAAGCACGTCAGGCCTCTTCCAAAAACTCGCCCAAATCTGATCCAAGCCTATCCGCAACCGAAAAATCCGGTGCCGCCTCATTCGAAGCGGACAAGCAGGCCAAGCGGGAAGAACGTAATCGCCAGCGCAAGCAGGAGGCTCTGGAACAGCAAATTGCGAAGCTGGAAACGGAAATCACGGAGCTTGAGGCACAGATGGCTCTGCCTGAAATATATCAGGATTATATGAAGCTGCAAGAACTCCAAGAATCAGCGGAGGATCACAAGCTTCAACTTGCCAAGGCGTATGAAGAGTGGGAAGAATTAGCTTTGGAATAGCAGGCAGATGACTCTTTTCATTCTAATCCAGACTGCTCTCCTGTGCCGAACAAGTAACAACAGTAAAAGCTGATTCCTTGACGGGGTCAGCTTTTTTGTTAATTATAACGAAAGAGATTTGACAAGGTTGTTTTCATATTTGTCAAATCTACCCGAATTCCGAAAAATATTTTTCCACTCGGCAGTCTCATATTTATCCACAAAAAAGAAAGATAGCAAGCAATTCACTTCATTTAATTATACGGCGGTAGAATAGCTTTTTTTGCACAAAAACCATATTTATCCACCGAGTTATGCACATTATCCACAACTTTGTGGATATATAGAGGCTTTTTTATCCCCTAACGCCTTTTATTTTCGAAAACATTACTGGTTTGACTTTGATATAGTTACCCACAAATTGCACTGGATATGTGGATAACTATAATCACATCTTGACAAACGTAGTCGTTCATCCATTTTCATCTCCTATAAAAGGACAAAAGCAGACCTCTGTATTCAAGGCCTGCCTCTTGTCGGCTTTTGATCACAAATTTATGTGATTTGACGGAGTACTATCTACGCATGCACAGGTTCATCACTCTCGGAAGTCTCTACCTTCAATCCGGCAGCATTACAAGCTGCAACATACGCCAGACCCGCAGCCATGACAATATCATTATGAGTTGCAGTCCCTCTGAATTCACGTCCTGCACGCTCCACGGTAACCGCAGCTTCCGCACTTGCAGCCTCTCCTCCGCTCAGCGCGTGCATCTCCATATCGACAAACGTAATATCGTCCGAAATACTTTGACCAATCGCACGAATGGTTGCATCTACCGGACCACCGCCGACAGCCGAGTAGGATTGCTCTCCTGCACTTGTTCGAATGCGAACTGCTGCCATTCGATCGGTCATACTTCCTGCTGTTACCTGCAATTCAATCAGCTCATAATCCTGCGCAGGGATATTCATGGTTTGGCTCACCATCTGCAATAACTGGTCATCACTGACCACTTTTTGTTGATCGGCGGTTTCTTTAAATACCTCATACAGTTGTTCCATCTGCTGCTCATCCGGTTCAAAACCATATTTGCGAACCCGATCTTTCAAAGCGTGACGACCGGAATGTTTGCCCAGAATAATCATGCTGCGCGGAATTCCCAGCGCTTCCGGGTCCATAATCTCATACGTACTCCGATTCTTGAGCAGACCATCCTGATGGATACCAGACTCATGCTGGAAGGCGTTGCGTCCTACCACCGGTTTGTTGTAGGCAATCGGGAAATGCATCGCACGGCTAATCTGACGCGATGTCTCATACATCTGGTTCAGTTTGATATTCGTTGTTGCGCCAATCACGTCTCCCCGCGTTTCCAGAGCCATAATCAGTTCCTCCAGTGCACAGTTGCCCGTCCGTTCTCCCACACCGTTAATGGTTACTTCAATTTGGGAAGCACCGTTGGCAATCGCAGCCAGACTGTTCGCAACCGCAAGGCCCAGATCATTATGACAGTGTGCGCTGTAGCGAACCTTGTCTCCGCCTCTTGCACCCTCACGTACCTGACGGAACATCTCTCCATATTCATGCGGCAGTGCGTACCCGACCGTATCTGGCAAATTGATAATACTTGCGCCTGCTTCAATGGCTACTTCAACCATCTCAATCAGATCGTCCATCTTCGTGCGTGCTGCATCCATGGCGGTGAATTCCACTATATCCGTGAACTGACGCGCATAGGAGACCATCTCCCGCGCAGTAGCTACAACTTCACTGCGCGGACGGCGCAGTTGATGCTCAATATGGATGTCCGAAGAGGAGATAAACAGGTGAATCCGGCGGCGTGCTGCGTCAGCCGTTGCTCGAACGGCTGCATCAATATCCCCTTTGACCGCACGCGCGAATCCGCAAATCTCCACGTTTTGCAGTTGTCTGGAAATCGCCTGAACCGCCGCGAACTCACCTGGACTTGAGATCGGGAATCCAGGCTCGATGACGTCAATGCCCAGAGAAGCCAACTGATGTGCCAGTTCAATTTTTTGCTCAGGCTGCAGACTCGCTCCCGGTGCTTGCTCTCCATCGCGCAGTGTTGTATCAAAAATCTCAATCATTCGTTTGTTATTGTTCGTTGTCATATTCATCAACCTCCATCAAATTTGAATGTATATTGGTTATTGGGGATGTGAACGAGATATTCATTTCCCGTTTTCTATGTTTATTCATTTTGCATTCCATGCCGGCGTGCACGTCGACTTGCACACCCGGTGTATTTCTTTTTAACCGTGATTATGGATTTCCATCGCCCACCCTGCTGCCGACAGCAAACACAAATAACCCGCCATCTCATCTAAGAGACGGCGGGTTATTATCCCTCCGCGGTACCACTCTTGCTTGATGGTCCAGGCTTGCGCCAGGCACCATCCACCTCGTCATCTCCAGCCATATCGATTGTCTATGCGTACATGCAACACGTACAACCAACAGCCGGAGAAACACCCTGTAACGGGGGTTAGCCGTTGCTGTGTACCACATGCCCTTTCGTCCATAAGGACAATGGGATGAGACATTGGTCTCCATGCTTCCACAGCTCCGTTCCCGGGCGAGATTCAAACGATTCCAGCCACTGCGTCGCACCACCCCGCAGCTCTCTGTGCGCTTTATCGTTTTACTGCTCCCGTTCATTACATTTATGATATGTGATCATGAATTCATCACCATTTTGAAAATCAAAAAAGCCTGCCATCTCCTGCAATAATGCAAGAGACGACAGGCTGTTCACCTTCGCGGTACCACTCTTGTTGACTTTCATTTCCTTCGAGCTGATCCTGTATGCGTCCATACCGTATCATTGCCCAAAGTGACAAAAGCCCCCTCAGTTATTGTTGATCTTCTACCGATATGTCATCCGGATCCCATCAACAACGGCCCATTCACGGAGGCAACCCGTAACCATGTACTTTGGGCCATCATCGGCCTTCGGCTTCTCCCAGGGAGTTACCGTGTTCCATCGTTCCGCTTCCAGGTGAGTTTCAGGTTTCCTTCGACTGCGTTGCACCACCCCGCAGCTCTCTAAGACCGGGAAATACCCTACTGTTCCTGTTCATTGCGTTTTCAGTTCAGGAATCTAAATTCCCGTTTTAATTTGTAATTAATATACAGTCTTCACATGAGGCTGTCAAGTCTTCATATACATCTGCCTGTCTATAGCGATTGAACAGACCATGCCTCAAGTGAAAGTCCAGGATCTGCTTTGGCATCGAATTCCGAGATTTCTCCCCGCTGCCACTTCAAATATGCCGCAGCTCCAATCATCGCTGCATTGTCGGTACAATACTCCATCGGCGGGATCAGCAATTCGAGCCCTTCCTTGGCACAACGCTCCTGCAAAGCTGAACGCAATCCCCGGTTTGCAGCAACGCCACCGCATAACAACAATTGACGTGATCCATACTCACGGACAGCCCTTACCGCTTTCTCTACCAGCACTTCAACAACAGCTTCCTGGAAGCCCCTTGCCACAACAGATGGTTCAAGCGTTTCTCCGCGCATTTTGGCTTGATTCAACACATTCAGTACAGCAGATTTTAAGCCGCTAAGGCTGAAATCATACGAATCCGCTTCAAGCCAGACGCGCGGCAAAGGTACCGCCTGCTCGGCTTCAGCAGCCATCCGGTCCACATGTGGTCCTCCCGGGTAGGGACAACCCAGTGCACGCGCCACTTTGTCATAAGCTTCGCCTACCGCGTCGTCACGCGTACGCCCGATCAGTTTGAACTTGCCTTCGGATTCCATATGCACAAGCTCTGTATGACCACCCGAAACAACCAATGCCATCGCTGGATATTGCAGCTCATGGGTAAGTCTGTTGGCATAGATATGTCCTGCAATATGATGTGTACCAATGAGCGGTTTGCCAAGGGCCATGGCCATGGTTTTGGCTGCAACGATGCCGACCAGCAATGCACCAACCAGACCAGGCCCTTGTGTCACGGCGATCGCACTCAAATCGCGCGGACGAATGCCCGATTGCTCAATAGCCTGCTCCAACATCAATGTAATGACTTCAACGTGTTTACGTGAAGCCACTTCAGGCACAACCCCGCCAAATGCCTTATGTGTCTCGATCTGACTTGAGATCAGATTGGACAGCACTTCCCGTCCATCCTTGACTACCGCTACGGATGTTTCATCACAGCTTGTCTCCACGGCCAATATATAAGATGGTGTCGAACTTAGCTTTTCATTGAAATCATTCATGAATCCGTTACGCTTCCTTCCTCTTCGCCGCTTCGGTCTGCGGGCGGCAAATTCGCCCACATAATCATCGCATCCTCCCCATTGTCGGAGTAATAGCCTTTGCGAAGACCCGCCGATTCAAACCCTTTTTTCTGATACAAGCTCTGGGCAATCCGATTCGAAACCCTGACTTCCAGGGTCATTCGTTCCATCCCGAGATAAGCCGCTGTTCTCATCAATTCGTCCAGCAGCTTCTCGCCCAGCTTGCGTCCACGATAGGCTTCCCTGACCGCAATATTGGTAATGTGAGCTTCATCCATGATCGTCCACATGCCGGCATAGCCGATCGCCGTTCCTTCCAATTCCATGACCATATATTTCGCAAAATGATTGTGTGTCAATTCATTCTGAAACGCTTCTTCCGTCCAGGGCAGGGTGAAGGCTTCATGTTCAATAATCATTACATCGGGAATGTCATCCAGAGTCATGAACCTGAACTGAAGCGCTGCTTCCTGCTCTTCTTTCTCCACGTTGTCCATCTGCTTCCCCTCCCCCTTTAGCCTTTGCGCAGCAGATTGGCTTCCGCTTCAGCCAGCTGGGTATAGTTGGGCACCAGTGCATGCACGTCATCTCGCTGACCTGCAAGCAGCGCTTCGGCGCCTAGGCGCCCAACCCAGCGGCCCTCCAGCTCATAGGGCACGAGCTGGAGCGCCGTTCCTGCGGGGCAGCGAAGCTCAGCCGCTGCCGCCGCATGCGGGCCCGTCTCGCCGACAATCCAGACGGCAGCGGGCCGCTCTTCCGGCGCCGCCTCCGCCATGCGGGTGGCGAGGGCTTCAAGCCATCCGTCCACCAGACGGATGGCATCCGGTGCCAGCCGCCGGGGCGCAGCGCTCCCGGCGGAGGCAAACAGCGCGGTATAGGCTTGACCGCGCCGTGCATCCACAAGCGGAACGATCCAGTGGACAGGGGCGGCACCCGTGCTGCCCTGGTCCGCGGATGGCGTTCCGCCAGCCCCTGCTGCGGCATCCTCTGCCGCAGCTTCGGCCTTGGCGGCGAGGCCGCTGTGCCAGCCGCCCCAGGCCAGGGCCTGAAGGCTGGACACCCCGGCAACGGGGATGTCCCACGCCCAGGCTAGCGTTTTCGCCGCGGTCACCGCAATGCGGATGCCCGTGTACGAGCCCGGGCCAATGCCGACGGCAATGCCGTCCAGCTGTCCCGGCTGCGTGCTGCTGGCCTCCAGCAGCTGCTCCATTACAGGCACGACGTGTACCGAATGGTTGCGTTCTGCCCGTTCATTGCGTTCTTCCAGAAGGGCGTGGCCTTCCATTACTGAGGCTGCCATCACCGCAGTCGAGGTATCCAACGCCAAAAACCGCTGGCGCGGCTTTTTTTGTAAATCTTCCATCATCATTTGACTCCATTCTGTCTGAACTGTCGGCACATGGCAGCATACGTCTCGCCATACCCATCCAGCGTAATCGTTCGATCCTCCGGACCCGTCGTCTCAATCTGCACATGTAAGTGTTCCTGCGGCAGCAATTCGGGAATGATGCTGGACCATTCTACCAGACTAACTCCGGCTCCATAGAAATACTCATCAAGTCCAAGCTCGTCCGCTTCTTCCAGCGATATGCGATACACATCCATGTGATACAAGGGCAGACGCCCTTCATATTCCTTAATCAGTGTAAACGTGGGGCTGTTGACCACATCACGTACACCCAAATGCCAGGCAAACTTCTGTGAAAATGCCGTTTTGCCCGCACCCAGATCACCGTCCAGTGCAATCACCATGCCGGCGGTTGCCTGTTCAGCGAGTGCGGACGCGAGTACTTCTGTATCTGCAATGCCATGGGAATGATACACCCACTGCTCATGCGTCTGATTCAATATACGCCCCACCTTTGGCGGTCCAGCCGCCTGAGTTCACTTTGAACCTTATTATATCGGTCCCATTCTTCCCCCGCAACATCGAAGGAACAGAAGAAGGTCAGAAGCCAAGCCAACATTCACACGAATGACAAATAAACCGGCCCCTGACGGCACCGGCCTTTCTTGGACATCCCACAGCATGTCCTTTCGCCTTCTATTCTTCCAAACGATCTACACGCACAGTCTGGGTATTCCCCGGTCTGCTGCCTACCTGCACCGTTGCCATGCCATTGGCTTCATCCACATTTTCGATCCAGACCGGATCTCCTTCCAATGTAACTGCAATCGTATCTTTGGAATCATAAATGGCTTTCGCGCGTTTCACATCCAACATTATTCATACTCCCCTTCCGGATCATCATGCGATTCCCGCACCATGCTATCTGTCGTACTTTCACCGATATAACCGTTATCTTCCGTGACTTGTCCACCGCCCAGACCCTCATTCACCATCCGGTCAATGTCCAGCATGAAAGACTCCCTGTCAAGCGGCAGCTCTTCTGATGTGACAGCCTCCCAGTTAACCGCTGTTGCAGGTGTATGAAAACCTTCAGACCCTTCCGACTTGGCACGAGGATACGGAGAGAACGTATGGGCATGAGCTTCAGCTTCGTCTCGTTTGTTCTTCATAGGAGTACCTCCTGACGTGATAGTTGATAACTAACATCATCCTCTTTCAAAACCAGCGTTTTACATCGCAGATCTTAAGGATGTTTCTGTTATCATCCCCCACTCTTTGTGAAGCATACCGCTTCCGAGGAAATACGGTTATCCCGCCCGTGAAATGCCCATACTATTCATAAAATGTTCTCGGAAAGGAGCCGTTTATGCATACGGTCTGGAAAGGTGCCATTAGCTTTGGTCTGGTTCATGTTCCTGTCAAAATGTTTTCGGCTACCGAAGACAAAGACATCTCCATGCGTTATATTCACAAAGTCTGCGGCAGCCCACTTGCTTATGTACGTAAATGTCCTTCCTGCGAAGTTGAGGTTCAATGGGAAGAGATCACCAAAGGATATGAGTATGAGAAAGGCAAATTCGTCTTGTTCGAGAAGGACGAACTTGAGGCGTTAAATGATTCCAGCAGCAAAACCATTACCATTCTGGATTTTGTGGATTTAACAGAGATTGATCCGATTTATTTTCAAAAAACGTATTACCTCTCCCCCGATCAAGCCGGTGGAAATGCATATCAGCTGTTAATGACTGCCATGCGCGATACAGGCAAGATTGGCATCGCCAAAATATCCATTCGTTCCAAAAGCAGTTTGGCTGCGATCCGTGTACTGGACGATTGCCTCTCCATGGAAACCATTTTCTATCCGGACGAGATCCGTCCCGTCTCTCAGGTTCCCAACCTGCCCGAGGTTCTGAACGTAAACGAGAAGGAATTGACGATGGCAAAACTGCTGATTGATCAATTATCTACTCCTTTTGAACCCGGTAAATATACAGACGACTACCGTGCCAAACTGCTGGATCTGATCAATCACAAAGTTGCAGGTGAAGAAATCAAGATCGCTCCAGCCAAACCGGAAGCCAATGTCATGGATTTAATGGCAGCACTGCAAGCAAGTATAGAAGCTGTGAAGCCCATTCCAACCGATCCCGGAACCACCACAGCCAAACCCAAGAAACGTGCTCCCAAGAAAACTTCGGTACAAGCGACAGCTGGGGGAGAAACAGAGACTCCTGCTCCTACCAAAAGAAAGAAGGCTGCGTCTAAGCCCAAGGCGTAAGCGGCAAGCAGCAAAGAGTTTCGCTTTGCCTCAACATCAACATTGGAGATCCGGCCCTGAAGCCGGATTTTTTTTAGTCCATCATTGCAGTAATACTCACACCAAAATGATCACACCAAAACCGAAAATACAATTGACGAAAGTTGATTTATATTTTATATTAACTTATGAAAAGTAACTTATTTATGAATGTACAGTTGAGCCTCATATCAACATGAGCAAGACATTACAATAGCTCTATTACATTGCCTAGGACAGAATCTAAACAATCCAACTAAACTTGTTTTCAGGAGGAACTCATTATGACTACTACTTATCAAATTCCTGCTACAACCCATCTGGGTGAAGTAAGTCTGCGAATCAGCAATTTGGAACGATCCATTCAATTTTACACCGAGGTTGTCGGGCTGAAACTGCTTGAACGCAGTGAAAAAATCGCTACATTGACAGCCGATGGAAAGCAGTCCCTTCTGCGCCTTGAGAAGTTAACCGATGCAGTGACGATGCCTGTTCGCTCCACTTCAGGCCTATATCACTTCGCCATCCTGCTGCCTGACCGCAAATCACTGGGCCTTGCCCTCCGTAATCTGGCTGAATCCGGCATCGAAATTGGTCAGGGTGATCATCTGGTCAGTGAAGCATTCTACATTTCCGACCCGGATCAGAACGGTATCGAAATCTATGCAGATCGTGCCCGGGACACCTGGAAACGGGATGCAGACAATAACTACATTATGTCAAGTGATCCCATTGATGTAGATAGCCTGTTCGCTCTGGCCGCAAACGAGCCATGGCAAGGTCTGCCTGCCGGAACAGTCATTGGTCATGTTCATTTCCATGTACGCAGTCTGGAAGAGTCACGTCGTTTCTATACGGGAGTGCTTGGTTTTGATATCGTTGGTAACTTCGCCAACATGTCCGCCCTGTTTGTGTCCGCAGGCGGTTATCACCATCACATCCGGCTAAACATTTGGGCTGGTGCAGGTGCACCTGTAAATCCGGACAATGCGACGGGAATTGACTACTTCACCATCATTTATGACGGAAAAGAACAATTGGAACAAGCCGTAGAACAACTGCGTCAATCGAATACTTCTATTGAACAGCAAGGTAAAGACTGGTTTACTGTAGATCCACAGAATATTCGCATTCGCTTGACCACTACGAGCTGACACGGGAATCCGTGACGTGAATGCTGTGCGTAGAGTACTCTAACTAGCCCGAACACAAATTTCCTCTCTTCATCTGGGGAAATTAGTTGTCCGGGCTTTTTTGCCCACCTTTTTTATGTTGATATATGCCTTTATCCATTTCCTAATAAAATTGGTGTAATTGGTGCATCCTAACCAAATATCTAGATCGACATGCGAAGGAGAACCCACATGATTGAAAAGGGGCATTTAACTGTAAGACAACTGGGCTCCCTGATGTTCTTATGCACGATTGGTGAACAGATTATCGTCTTCCCCTCGATGATCACATCGTATGCGCATCAGGATGCATGGTTGTCCGCATTATTGGGCGTTGCTGGAGGAGCCGGGGTCTTGTCCATCATGCTCGTTGTATACAAACTGCAGCCCCGAATGAATCTGATTCAACATGCACTGCATACTCTTGGGCCCTGGATCGGGGCTTTGATCAGCTGTTTTTATCTATTCTATTTTCTAATGGGTACCTCCGCGTTCATAAGAGAAATTGGGGACTTCATGACGACACAGATCCTGCCTGAATCCCCGCTCCTAATTGTGAATTTGCTCTTTGTTTCTACCCTTGCTTTGGGACTCCTTTCTGGTCTGGAACCTATCGGCAGGAGTGCCGAGATATTTCTTCCCCTGATCGTGCTGTTCCTGCTCATTCTGACTGTCTGTCTGTTCCCACATTCACATCTGGACAACATCAAGCCCGTTCTCGCGGAAGGCTTTCTAAATCCCTTTAAAGGCTTTGTCGCTGTGCTTACCTATCCTTATTGTGAATTGTGCATCTTTCTTATGCTCTTTCCTTATGCCAAAAAGGAAGCACATTGGGAAAAGGATATCCTTCTGGCAGCCATCATAGGAGGATTGATGCTTACCCTAACGCTAACCATCTGTCTGCTGGTCATGGGTCCATTTATGACGCAGCACCATTGGTTCGCAGCATTTAATCTGTCGCTGAAGATCAATATAGGCAACTTTTTGCAGCGCATTGAGGCATTTATGGCTTCCGTCTGGATTATTGCCGTCTTTTTCAAAAGCATTCTGTTCTTCTATAGCTTTGTACTCGGAATCACCCATCTCTTCAAATTGTCCAGCTATCGTCCACTCATTTTTCCTTGTGCCATGTTGATTCTGGCCATGTCCATTGTTCTAGCTCCCAACGAAAATTTCTATCTCAAAGTTGTTATTCCGTATTGGATTGATTGGGACCTGACCTGTGGCATCGGGATTCCTTTGCTGCTCATTATGGTACATAAACTAAAGACACGACTGCGGAAGGGTTAAACTTGCACTAGGGGATCAACCTCCATACACATTTGATAGAGGAAAGGAGTTTTCAATACATGTTCAATCCCCTGGTTCCTTTTGAACCTATTTCCCGAGATGTGATTCCTATCGGGCCAAACTGGATTGCCCAAATCAAATGGGATGGGGTCCGCATGCTTGCTTACGAGGACGGACAGGGAATTCAGTTGATTAATCGCAGATTACACAACCGAACTGCACAATATCCTGAGTTGGTCCAGCCACGCAATCTGTGCTCCGTCCCTTCTTATATTTTGGATGGAGAGATTATTGCCCTTGACCCGGATACGGGAAAACCGTCCTTCTATCACGTGCTGCGGCGAGATCGCATGAGCAGACCGGATGGCATTGCCCAAGCTGTAAACCAGATTCCGGTGACTTATATGGTATTTGATATTCTTTTCTGCGATGGGGTATGGGTCACAGATCAGCCTCTTGCAGAACGCCAACGTTTGCTGCATCAAGTTCTGAATGCTGCTCCCCATGTTCAGGAGGTGACCAACACGCCAGATCCAGACGCCCTGCTCACTGTGATGAGACAGCACCAGATGGAGGGAATTGTATGTAAAGACCTTTCCAGTACCTATGGAATCAACGGTAAGGATCAACGCTGGCAGAAGGTCAAAATTTTCCACGATCTATATGCGATGATTGGCGGGGTCACCTACCGCAGCGGTATCGTCAATGCAATCGCAGTCGGTGTATACGATGGGCCTAACTTTGTCTATATTGGTCATGTCGGCACTGGTAAACTGAACTCGGACTCCTGGCGTGAACTAACCGAGGAAGTACAGTCTCTCATTCGCCAGGACAGACCGTTTTATAATGTACCCGAGAGAAGCGCGGAGACGACATGGATCGAACCACAGATCGGTGTCAAAGTGCAATTCATGGAACTTACCCATCATCGAACACTACGCCATCCCAGTATCCAGACTTTTGCTTCAGTAACACATGAGGAGTGTCAGATCAGCCAGATCAGTCATCTTGTTCCTGAACAATAGACCACTTTTTCCATCCGCCTGAGATAGTAAGAGGGCTTTCCATTTATAAATCATACTTGTTCACCACAGGAGGTGTTCTTCATGGCCCGCACGATAAAAGGCACCATAACCATTAATGGAATGGAACTTACCGTGACCAATCCGGACAAGCTGTTATGGCCGGAAGCAGGTGTAACCAAGGCCATCTATTTACAAAAGTTGGCTGCACTGGCTCCCTATCTACTTACTTACACCCGAAATCGACTGCTCACCACGATACGTTATCCACATGGTGCAGGCGGTGAGTTTTTTTATCAGAAAAATGCACCAGAGCCCGTTCCCGAATTTGTACGAACGGAGATGCATGACGGGATACGATATGTGGTGATGAACGACCTGCTTGATCTGCTATGGCTTGGCAATTTGGCCGCGCTGGAGTTTCATCCTTCCTTGCATGCCATAGGCAGCCACCTGCCTTGCGAGTGGATGATTGATCTCGATCCTTCACAGGAAGAAGAGCCTCGCATCATGCAGGCAGCCCTGATCGTGGGGGAAACGCTGACCTCGCTGGGTCTGAGATCGGTACCGAAAACCTCCGGTGCCACAGGTATCCAGATTATTGTTCCGATCCGCCAAGGTGTAACCTTCGATGAATTAAGGGACATCGGTTATTTTGTAGGCAAATACGTGACTCAAAAACATCCGAATCTATTTACACTGGAACGACTAAAAAAAGACCGGGGGGACCGTATTTATTTTGATTACCTTCAGCATTACGGTGGCAAAACGCTCGCAGCTCCCTACACTCCCCGCGCCAAACCAGGCGGTACGGTGTCTACTCCGCTCACATGGGATGAGGTTCGGAACAACGTATCGATTAAGGATTACCACTTGATGAACATCGTGGAACGCCTGATACAGACCGGGGATCTGATCGCAGCTGTTGAACCCCAACCTGTTGAACTGATTATCCAGCATTTAAAACAAAAATAGCCGGTACCCTCAAACCAAGGGTACCGGCTATTTTTTCGTTTACGCGCGATGAGATTCGCTAATGTATACCTTTTTTCTTGAAACGTCCGCCCTTCACATCGTGGATGTTACCAATCGCCACAAAGGCATGTGGGTCCCAATCTTCAACAATGGACTTCAACTTAGCTTCTTCCAAACGGGTAATAACGACAAAGATAATTTTCTTCTCGTCTCCGCTGAAGCCGCCCTCTCCATCCAGGAAAGTGACACCACGGCCAAGACGGTCGGTCAAGGCTGACCCAATATCACGATACTTCTCGCTAATAATCCATACCGATTTGGATTGATCCAATCCTTCATTCACAATATCAATCATCTTCATTGCAATATAATAAGCAATCATGGAATACAGGGCGTTTGGCCAGCCAAATACAAAACCTGCACCAGCAAAAATAAATACGTTAATGAACAGTACGATCTGACCTACGGACAATGGTGACTTCTCGCTAAGCAGAATAGCAACAATCTCCGTACCATCCAGTGAACCGCCAGAACGAATGACGAGACCAACACCAACACCCAAGATCAATCCGCCAAATACCGCTCCAAGCAGTGGTTCACCTGGCGTCAGTGCAGGAACATGGTGTAACAATGACGTTCCAATGGACATCACAACGATCCCGAGCAGTGTAGATAACGCAAACGTTTTACCAATTTGTTTATACCCCAGAATCAGGAAAGGCAAGTTAAGCAAGGTTAGGAAAATTCCGAGTGGCAGATGTGTAAGCTCTGACACCATAATCGAGATCCCTGTTATTCCCCCATCAATAACGCCATTTGGCACGAGAAATACTTCGAGTGACACAGCCATCAGTGCAGCACCGACCAGAATCATCACAATGCGCTGCAGAAGCTTCAATGAAAACACCGAGCTCTTAACATTGCGGTCCGGCTTGGATGTTAGTTCTTTAACCGATACATTGGACATGGTATCCCCCCCGTTTTGATCAATATGTGAATCCATTTCATAAATCATTTAAGTACCTAAGAGGAACCCTGCATACAGAGGAACAACACCGTTCCAAAGCTCTATGCACCCCGTTATAAAAGCACCTAAAGGCTATATGAAATGTATTCAAGGTTGTCTTAATTCCGGTTGACACTTCCAAAAGAGAGCAAAAGGGAGCCTGTTTTCCCGCAGACTCCCCTCCTTCGCCAAGACATAATTTATATAAACATTATATCATAAAAGATCAAATTTGAGCAAAATAGTTAGCAAAAAGAAGATAAATTCACAAAAAGTGAACTTATCTTGATAAATCCGCCCTATAACGGCTAAAGCAGCGGAGAAAGCATGCGAGAAAGCATTTCTGCCCCTTTTTGCCACCGTGAACGCTGCTGAAACACCTTCACCTCAATCTGACTGCATTGGTCCAGATCACGTTCAAAGTCTTCGGTCAGTCTCTCCATAGATGACATCTCGAACAATACGGCAGTCAACTCGAAATTGCAGAAAAAACTGCGCATATCCATATTGGCTGTGCCTACCGTCGCAAGCAAATCATCCACAATCAAGACCTTGGCATGCACAAAACCTTTGCGATATTGATAAAACTTCACTCCCGCACGCAACAATTCTTCCACATAGGACATAGAAGCCAGATGCACAAGCCGGGAATCCGATTGATACGGAATGATGATTTTCACATCCACCCCACTGACTGCAGCCGTCTTGATCGCTTCGTACAATGCGGGATCGGGAATGAAATAGGGTGTTGTGATGTATATGCGTTCGCATGCCACAGAAATCGCCCCAAAGCACATTTCCTGAATGGCATCCCAGTCCTGATCCGGTCCACTGGCCAGAATCTGAATCCGCTCATTCCCGCTGCAAATATGTGGCGGGAACAGTTCTGTCAGTTGAGGCTCAGTAATCTGCTCGCCGGAAGCGAGCTTCCAGTCGTTCAAGAACGTATTTTGCAGGAAATATACGGCATCCCCCTCGATCTGTACATGGGTATCACGCCAGAATCCAACCTCCGGATATTGTCCGAGATAATCATCTCCTATATTAATACCACCCACAAATCCAATCCTTCCATCCACCACAACAATTTTACGGTGATTCCGGTAGTTCACCCTTCGGTCAATCGTTGCAATGAGCGGTGGCAGAAAATAATGAAACTCCACTCCTGCATCCTGAAATTTGCGGATAAAGCTCCAACTCATCTTGTGACTGCCGAGTCCATCGCAAATCAACCGCACTTTGACGCCTTCTTTCGCCTTGCGAATCATCACGTCCTGAAATTTTGTACTGATGACATCATCCCGAAAAATATAAAATTCAACATGCAGATGGTGCTTTGCCTGCTCCATTGCCCTCAACATGGCTTCAAATGTCTCTTCACCATTCGTAAGTACTTGACTCCGGTTGCAGCCTGTAATTGGGCTCTCAGACAGGTGTGACAGCATGTTGAACAAACGGTGCTGGTGGGTGTATCGACTGCCCGACATCTGATCAGCATGCTCAACAATATGAGCCTGCTCCCAGATCGTTTCCCGTATTTCCCGAAAGATACGCGAACCGCCCTTACGTACCTTCTTGCGTTTGTTGTAGTCCTGGGCGACAAAATAATACACGACAAAGCCAATCAAGGGTACACAGAATAAAATAAAAAGCCATGCCACAGCTTTCGCCGGATTGCGGAATTCCAGCAACAGAATAGTGGCTGCCTGAAAAGTAAATACGAGCAATATAATGACCAGCCAAAACATTCGGCTTCCTCCTCATGGCAAGGTGTAACCCTGCCGTTCTCTCTCACTGTACAAGCTTTGACGATAAAGCCTTTAGCTAATCATTAGATACCCAATGTATGCCCTGTTCGTAACGTTTGCTTAGATAAAATTTTACATACAAAGCTGATCGGCAAAGGCACCAAGCCATTTCAGTCCATAATTTGATGTTGTATATTCTGACTGTGTTCCCTTCTACATATGATTCTTTCAAGTCAGCGGATCGGCACTCCATCGCCATTTCGCACACTTCGCCTTCCAGACTCTTCCTCTTTTCTTGATCGGAAGGTGGTCTTCTTACGTAAAATTAGATATAATATTCGTTAAAAACTTATTACTTAAAGGAGAAGACTAGTTAATGGACAGTGAGAGGTATGCGTTAAATTTAGTATTGGTTGCGATTTTGATAGGATTTTCGGCGTTTTTTGTTGCGGTGGAATTCGCATTGGTGAGGATTCGTCCAAGCCGGATCGACCAAATGATTGCAGAAGGAAACAAGCGTGCCCTGGCTGTCAAACAAGCCGTTGCCAACCTGGACGGATATTTGTCCGCCTGCCAGTTGGGTATCACGATTACATCTCTGGGACTGGGCTGGCTGGGTGAACCAACGGTTGAGAAAATTCTCCACCCTGTGTTCGAAAGCATGAGCATGCCTGAGACAGTTTCTTCATTCTTGTCGTTTGTTATTGCGTTTGTTGCCATCACGTATTTGCATGTGGTCGTTGGTGAACTTGCCCCTAAAACGATTGCGATTCGCAAAGCCGAAGCCGTTGCTCTGCTGACGTCTACACCTATCATCTGGTTTAACCGAATTATGTATCCTTTTATCTGGCTGTTAAACAGCTCAGCGAATCAACTGGTCAAGTTGTTCGGAATCAAACCTGCATCCGAGCATGAAGATGCGCATTCGGAAGAAGAATTACAGTTTATTATCAATGAAAGCTTTGAGAGTGGAAAAATCAATCAGGCCGAATTTGGATATGTAAGCCGGATTTTTGCTTTTGATGAAATGCTTGCCAAAGAAATCATGGTACCCCGGACTGATATGGTCTGCCTTTATGTGAATAGATCGAACGAGGAAAATCTGGATATTATCCGTCAAGAACAATATACCCGTTTTCCAGTTGTCAATGAAAGCAAAGACGATATTATCGGTATCATTAATACCAAACAATTTTTCCTGGAATTATACGGAAACGAAGAACCCGTCGATCTATCTTCCCTGATTCAGCCTGTATCGGCTGTTCACGAAACAACTCCGGTTAAGGATCTGCTGAAGAAGATGCAGAAAGATGGCGTGCACATTGCCGTGCTGGTCGATGAGTATGGAGGTACTTCCGGAATCGTAACGATTGAAGATGTGCTTGAACAGATCGTCGGTGAAATCCGGGATGAGTTCGACGCAGATGAAGTGGAAGAAATTCAGGTCATTAATGAGAACTATGTGATTATGGATGGCAAGGTATCCTTGTCCAAGGTAAATGACATGTTTATGTCCCACCTGGATGCAGATGAATGGGACACGATCGGTGGATGGCTCTATAGTCATCGTCCAGAGATGAATGAACAGGAAGAATATGAGTTCGAGAATCTGACCTTTGTTTTGCTGGAAAAAGATAAGAATCGTTTCTACAAAGTCGCTGTAGTTCCGAAGGAACCACTGACTATGTCCGACTACGCCGATGAAGATGAGAAAGAGGCCTAATTGAGCTAAATAAAGCAACTTCAATCTATAATAAGAAGAGCACTTGCCTATATAGGTAAGTGCTCTTCTTATTATTTCCCACTCAATATGTCACTTTCCATGTGATCACTCAACAAGAATGGAACTCACCGTCCCGTTTTTAGTTTGAATTTAATACCCACTTCGCAATATCATCGATAATGGCTTTGGAGACATTAGATGGCTCAGCGTACTCTTGACCAATCGAAAGTCCATCATAGCTAGATAAAATATGGTTTACCTTTGGATAGCTATTGTACGTTACATTGGAATGACCTTGAAGAGCCAATTTCCAGTTTTGGAATTGATTCATAGACACTTGCACATCATTTTCGCCTTGTATAACAAGCATAGGAGTATTTTGTGTTTTAGCCAGTTCCGCAGGCACATAATCTCTCTGCTCAAACCACCAATAAGCAGGTTGAAGTGGAAACGCCTCAGGAAGATGATCTACAGAATATTTAGGATCTTTAACTATTGCAGCAACATTTTTATAAAAATCTGCTTGTCCTTTCATGATCTCCGTGTCTAAACCAAGCTGCTTCATCCGATCTATCAATTCGTCCTGCTGCTCGGTAAGCACATCTACAAAGCTACTACTTGGTGCAGCAAGTAGTATTCTTCCTGCAATATCATGTTGTTTATCCTCAGCAATGATTAACGGTAAGGCAAACCCGCCTTGACTATGTCCAGCCACAAAAATCGCTGTAGAATCAATATGTGTATTCTTTTTAAGTAATTCTACTGCATCGGTTACCTGATCTACGCTTTCTTGTTTCAATGTAAATTTAGGCTGTGAAGCAACCTTATAGGTATGCTCATACGTGACCTTATCGTATCTTAATACAGCAACTCCTTGTGAAGCTAAACCTACCGCAAGATCGCGAAATGGCTTTGCACCACCAATGGCAGCATCTTGATTGCTAGCCCCGGATCCGTGTACCAGAATTACAACTGGGAAAGGCCCCTCTCCCTTGGGCAAAGTTAGTGTCCCTGGTAAAGCTAAATCACCCTGCCCAACCGTAATGTCTTGTTCTGTATAGGCAGAGGGGTCGTCGTAGCTTGGTTTTTGATAAACATTTGGAGTAGCGGCGGCAATATACAAGTCATCCACAAGTCCGTTATGATTCATTCTGACCGTAATATTTAAACGAGTAAGTTCTGTCTTATAAGTATAGGTCACATTGCGATGCACTGAGTTATTCTCTACGTGTTTAGCTATGGCTTTATTTGTAATTTTGCCATTTTGACCTTCTAATGCTGCCCATAGCTTACTCAACAACGTGGGTGACAACACTCCGCTAACAGAGGTATGAACATACTTCGCAGCTTCCTTGCCATTGCCCTCACTAATAAGTGAAATGAATATATCCTCAGGTGCTGCCTTCAGTGTCTCGGTAAGAAATCCCCCATCCATAAAGGTAACTCCTTTCGTTAACTGAACAGGATTGTCTAAGGGTACGACTTGCCCATTCACCATCGCCTGTTTCTCCCCTACCTTGACAACAATAGCAAGCTCATTTTTTCGTATTGTGATATGTCCTGTTTTTTGTTGCCAAGATACCTCTGCCCCATTCTTTTCTGCAATCTCACGAATAGGAACTAGATTTTCACTACCAGCGGGTTTTTCAGCAGCTGCTGAGATGGATGCCACCGGTAGGATGAGACATGCAGAAATAAGAGAAAGTAATAGCTTTTTCCAATGGTTCATCATAATAACTCCTCCTAATCAATTTTTATTATATGCATAGATATATGAGCATTTATTGGCTCAGGACTCTACTTATAACAACAATAGCAATGATGAATAACAACAGGACCCAAGATAGTGGACGAGCGAAGTTAATAGTCCAGCCTATTCCATAACGCTTTTCTACGGTAAAAGAAGGATCATTGGCATTGAAGTAAATAAAACCAAGCTTCCAATTATCATCGTCATTCACAGGCTGCTCCATGGATCTTTCGCGATCCTCTTGATGATTCCGAATTTTCCCACCGCCTTGTCTGCCTGTGAGAGACAGCCATACAGCGCCTATAACGATCACGACAGGGATAATGAAGCTAATACCTGTTAACAAGACCAGATTCAGGACAAACATATTCATCTGAATGAAGGCAAATAAAATGGTAAGAAGCAACCCTGCTATCATCGTAAATAGGGACCATTTACGGCGGAATTGAATATTTTTAGCAGCAAATTGGGCTGGATCAGAAGTGGTAAGCTGTTGTTTGCTTGTTTTAATACTCCAGTTCACCAACATCATAAGTGCAATGATTCCTAGCTGTACAAGATTAATAGCCAATACCGAAAGGTAGGTTTTAGGCACACTGGAAGTGACATTGCCCTGAAGATCATATTTTATTGGAATGACGTTAGGTAGTGACTTATAATTCAAGATTGAAATGATCGCAATGGCTACAATAATAGCAATGTGAATGAGAAACCAATAGTTGGAATAGGTGAGTTTATTTTGGCGGAAGGTGGTATCGATTTTAACCCTTTGAGGTGCTTCTACAGTTGTAAGTGTTCCCTTTATCTTTTTCATCTTGAAATGAAATAATATATTTAGTGCTGCCCAGAACACAATGAATATCATTGTGAAAACACCGGTGATCATTGCGGTAGACTCTTCATTAGCAGATCGGAGTAAATACAGACAGACAAGTATAACCATCCCGTTTCCGATCAGACTTACTGTAGCAAACGTAATCCGTAGCTTACGTAAGATTGGTGTGTAGTAATTATATTCACTTATCGTAACCCCAAAGCTAATTCTTTCCCTTGTCACATATGGTGTAAAGGATAGAAGTAGGGCTAATGGAGCAAAGATTAAAATGATAGGTAATATACTAAATACTTGCATACATAACACTCCCTTGATTCTTTATTCTTTGTTGTCACCCATCTTTACATCATCATACATTTGGTCTAATACCGCAGATAGTTCCTCTTTGGTCATTCCGCGACATATCGCTTCGGCAATAATCGGTCTTAATTCTCTCTGCTGCTTTTTCAAAAAATCATCCGTTAAATCAGGCATTCCATCAGGGTTCACTACGACTCCCTTTTGTCTATGAATTAGAATGTATCCATCTTGCTTGAGTAGTGTATAAGCCTTGTTGACCGTATGAAGGTTAACACCAATATCTGCTGCCAAATTCCGAACCGAAGGTAACGCCTCACCTAGCTGTAACTCGCCACTAGCAATGCCTTCAATAATTTGATAAACAAGTTGCGAATAGATGGGAAGTTCGGATTGCATATCCAGTTGAATAATCAAGAGTTCACCTTCTCTTCGTCTTCTGTTATATATCAAGTATAACAGATAGAACATGAATGGGCAATAAGTATGGAAATAATAAAGTGTGTGTACAAGGGGGATTGATTCAGGAGTTTATATCACGAGTATATGAGTTATTTTGGCTCACCCACATTTTGTGTCGTTTATTATGAATAAAGCCGCATATCCATCGCGAGGGCATGTTTACCTGACCCTTCACCATTGATATGCGGCTTATCCCCTGATGAGTTTATCTATGTGATTCAAGAGCAAACATTAGTGGAGGCACATGACAGAGTTGTATTTCAAATTCCATTCAAAGTTCAGTCTTATCTTCGACAATCCGATAATGGATTTTGCGAACGATAATTTTCAGGATCATATATAACGGAATAACGATAATCATACCCAGGATGTTTCCCAGGTCCGCACCCACGAGCAATAAGATAACGGTAGTCAGTGGATGAATATCGAGCTGCTTGCCATAGACGTAAGGTGAGATCAGGTTATCCTGAATTTGCTGTGCAATCACAATGATGACCAGTGACCAGATGGCCATCGAAGGTGATTCAATAAACCCGACAATGACAACCGGAATAGCAGCGAGCAAAGCCCCCACATAAGGGATAAAGTTCAGAATAATGGATACGGCGGTTAGCAGTAACGCATAAGGCAAACCCAAGATGAGAAAACCAATGTACATCAGAATGCCCAGAGCTACATTAACAATGACACGTCCTACAATATAGCTGCTTAAAGCTTCATCGATTTCATGGACCGTCTCTTCTCCATCCTTACGGTAACGTCTCGGGAGCAACAGTGTGAGATTGGTTCCGAATTTGCTACCTTCCTTGAGCATGTAATACAGCATGATCGGGAACGTCGCCAGAATGATAACCAGATTGGATACGACCGAGAATAACCCGGATACATAATCAGTTACCTGGGCAATCCCTTGACTCAGAAAATCGGAGAAGCGCGAGAACAGGTCGGAATCCTCAGGTAGATACTTTGAAAGGAAACCGCTTCTTTCGAATTCAGCCAACTGATCACTGAGCGAAGTAACCAGTACCGGGGCATTCTCCACAAAATTCAACAGTTGCTCACGCAGTGAAGGCCATACAAGCACACTGAATCCTGCCAGGATCAGCGCGATCACCACGTAAATGATAAGGACTGACAGTGCACGCTTCATTTTGTGCCGTTCCATATAGTCGACGAGCGGACGCAGCAAATAATAGAAGAAACCGGCAATCAGCAGCGGAATGATGATGATGTGAATCAGCGAGGTCAGGGGGCTGAAAATAAAGTTGACTTTATCCCCCAAATACACGATGAGCAGCAGCAAAATAATCGCTGTGCATACACGGTAAAACTTGTTGTTTATCAAGAAACGTGATCCCTCCATACGCTGCTCTGCCAAATACGACTGCGGCGATAATATGTATGTATTGCAACTTACTTCAGCTTAGGCAGCGTGTTCCATTCCAAGCCGCATTCTCATGTATTATTATATGTACCCTTAAATGCTAGTCATGCCACAGCGGATGCTGAATATACTCTCTTTTCCACACTGAAGGAGAAATTGGGCAAAAAAAAGAGGCAGGCGATTAGCCTGCCACATCTCTTTTGTTGAATACAACCCATGAGATCACCATGAAAATGACATAATATACAGCTAGCACGGCAACAGAAAAACCAAGTGTCATGCCTGCATTGCCTCCACCAAGTAATCCAAAGTCCGTTTCTGAACCCATGTATCGACTGAGGTCCATGTTATTGAACAGAACATACTTGGCCCATTCGTAACGAACGGGATTGAAGATTAATGAGAACAAATTCTGTGTAAACATGATAAATAGAGACAAACCGATTGCCAGAGCTCCCGAACGAAACACGGAGGAGACCATAAAAGCAATAGCGAGTGTAATAAACAAGTCCACGTACAGATATCCCCATAGTGCAAATGCATGTGATGCAGAAGCACCGCTTCCATCCTGAGTTACGGAATGGGAGAACAGCATATACGACATTACGGTTGCCAGAATAACAACGAGTAACGTACTCAGAATACTGAATCCAATCACGGTCAAATATTTGGATGCCAGTATTTTGCTGCGTGACCACGGACGAATCAGCAGTAGTTTAATAGTTCCCCACGTGAATTCTCCGGCCACCGCTTCAGCAGCAATGACCACACAGAAGATGGTATTCAGGAAAAAGACGACCTGAACGGTTGTAATCGCTGCTTGCCAGTAGGGAACCTCACTGGACCCCATGCCTTCATTAAGCAGAACCGGCATCAACAATGCGATCAATGCCAGAATGGATAACATAATCCAGGTACGCGGACGACGGAAAATTTTCATATTTTCATTCATAATGAGATTGCCAAAATTACCCAATGCTGCCGCCCCCAGTCACCTGCAAAAATTGTTCTTCCAGCGTATGGGTTACATTACGGATACCGTATACCTGAAACCCTTCACTGACCAGCCTCGCATTCAAGTCCGGAATCTGCTCACGGGATAAACGAATCACAATGGCATTCCCCTGAACTGTAGCTTCGCTAATTAGTTCAGCTGCACGTGATGCATCATTTACCTCAAAAGCAACTTCAGCAAGTACATCCGCTCCCGCCTCAGCTCTGAGATTTCTCACATCAATCAATTTGCCATTTTGGATAATCGCAACGGTATCACACATCAATTCCATCTCCGACAGCAAGTGGCTGGATACAAAGACTGTGATGCCTTCCTCCTGACAGAGCTGACGCAAATAATCCCTAAGTTCCCGTATTCCCTGTGGATCAAGTCCGTTGGTGGGCTCATCCAATACCAATAGCTTGGGTTTATGTAATATGGCTTGGGCAACGCCCAAACGCTGACGCATACCCAGAGAATAGGTCTTTACCTTATCATGAATACGGGCTGTAAGCCCTACACGTTCAATTGTCTCGGCAATACGTTCTTTCGTAATGCCAGGCGACATTCTGGCAAAGTGAACGAGATTCTGGTATCCGGTCAGAAACTTGTACATTTCCGGATTCTCGACAATTGCCCCTACCTGAGCTACCGCTTGCTCAAATTCATTCTTTACACTGTGTCCCGAGATGATGATATCTCCTTTACTAATGGACATCAGTCCCACCATCATTCGAATCGTTGTTGTTTTCCCCGCCCCATTGGGTCCTAAAAAACCAAAAACCTGCCCCGGAGAAATATCCAGAGTCAGGTCACTGACCAATGATCGGGAGGAGATGATTTTACTGACGCCCTGAAGACGGACGACCGGCTCCTGCTGCATTCCATTTCCTCCTTCATCGACGGACATTCACATCATGCCCGTTTCTCATATGAACACAGTGTATCATAATCTTTAGTATATTGTCCCGCAAACTGGGATCTCCCCTGACGTTTCGTATGAACTACACACGCTTCACAGCATCCAAGCGGCATCTCACTCCGATAAAATCCGGTGCGAAATACGTGATTGCCTCCACAGTCCTCTTCCTTTAGTTCGACAGAGCCCCTAGCGACCGACACAATCATCCCACAACTGACACAGTAAAAGCGGTCCGTTTCGATCAATGATATTCCTTCCCCTCACAAGGAGCATTGAAGTCCCTGTTATTTGTCGTTAGACGCTGAATTTTGATACATTTTGTATCTAACTCGTAATTTACTTGACACCGGGACTAATGTCAACCCCTTACAGGTTTAAAAAGAAATGAAATGCAAAAAAAGCTCTATAAATGCGACTAAAGTCTCGCATTCATAGAGCCTTTTCAAGTTCAAATGATACAATCCGGTTCATAGTATGGGTTAATACTATCAATCAGTTTTGTCATGCTCGGTCTCGTTGTCCCCATTCTTCGGATAATACCAAAGCAGCGTCCAATCGTCCCCATCCTTTACGATATAACAATCCTGCACGATTTTAAATTGACCAAAGGTTCCCGTAAACTTCTGGGTAACACCAATGCGATACGCCTCTGCAAATGGCTTAACGCCATCAATTACCGTAACGTCAAACTCCCGTTCCGGCTTCTCCATCTCCAGATCAAAGGTTTCCACCCCAAAGTGCTGCATGAAAATATGCGCTCTGGATTGTAAATAGGCGCTTTTTGGAAAGCGTTCTTTCATTAATGGGTGAAACAACTCCCATGAACTGCCGAAGTCACCCGTCTGCTCATATTTGTAAAACTCTTCGGCAAGAGCAGCAGCTTCGTCTGGTGCATCCGCAAGAAACAGATATGGGATGGTTCTGCCGATGAGCCACAACAGCAGCAATACAAGTGCTATGAATCCGATCTTTTTAAGTAATGCATTCCGGTTCCTTCTTCGCAGCATGCCCCGTCCCCCTTGTCCTACTTCCATACTTATGATGGATAGCAGGCAAGTAGAAGCTGGAACTAACGAGCAGCATTTCCTGGGAAATCACTTTCTTTTGATTGAAGATCCTCTTGGAGACCTGAATCTTCTGAAAACGGCATTAGCCCCCATATATAGGGCAATTCCGCCACATCCGCCAAGCAGATCCACGCCAACATCACGGATCGAACTCGTCCGGTTAGGGCTGAACTGCTGAATATATTCATCAATGGAGGCGATCATTGCTACTACGGTCAGGGCAGCACCGATACAAGCCAATATTCGCATTTTCCTGTATCTCAGCCCACCATAGATAAGTATCGCCAACACAGCATATACAAATAAATGTGCACTCTTCCGAAATATAAACTCAACAAAATCATAAGGTCGTTGTCTTAAGGAATAATCAAGCTCACCGTATGTGAATTGCACATCAGGTAATGCAAATCCAATCTTCACTTTTTCAGACCACTTATGCAGCCAAGGCTGGATGGTCTGCTGCTGATACGATTGTGTCGAAAAGTGCCAGATCACCAGAACCCAGGCCGCAATCAGCAGCAGTGACAAGATATAAACATAAGGTCGTTGTTTTCGTCTATGTTTATGTCTTCGTTTCCCGTACTCCTCCTCCATAAGCAAGGCTCTCACCACTTTCATAAGCCTTTCATTGTTTCTGTTTATTTCTCCAAATGTTCTTCAATTATTCCGTGAATGCGATCCCTTTCCTGCTGATCCACGATGTAATAATAAATCCCATTAATTTTTTCGCCTTTACCCTGGATCTCCACTGTATCTACATTCTCCAAATCATTACGATAATCGAGGAGGAGTTCCTTCATTTCATCAAAAGTAACATCCGTTCTAACATGAGTACCTAGTTCATCAAGCATATTTTGGATATTAAGTACACTGGAGAATTGCATCGTATTCTTAAGCATCTGCTTCAGAACCTCACGCTGTCGATCATTACGACCCAAATCTCCTTTTGGGTCATCATAGCGCATTCTTGAAAAACCGAGCGCAGCAACACCATCCAGATGAATATTCCCTTGGTCATAACGCTGTCCCTCATAATCAAATGCAAAAGGATTGTTTACATCCACACCGCCGACCAGGTCAATGATTTTGGAAAACCCCTCCATATCCACTTTCATATAATAATGAATGGGGACTCCCAAAAATTGCTCGACAGTGTTTACCGACATGTCCACGCCTCCGAAGGCATAAGCATGATTGATCTTATCTACAGTATTGTGTCCCACAATGTCTGTCCGTGTATCCCTTGGAACATTAAACATGAGCACTTGTTTTTTCCCGGGGTTCACACTCAGTACGATAATCGTATCCGAGCGCCCTCGATCATTCGGACGCTCATCCACGCCAAGAATAAGCGCATTAAAAGGCTCTTTGCTGTTGATGTCCACCGGTAGCCCACCTCTGGTATCTGTGACCGAGACGGGCTTTACAGGATTTCGGGGCTCATATATTTGGTCAGCGGTTGATTTAACAGATTGGTAGAGATACATGGCATACCCAAACACAACAACTACAAAAAAGGAAACAATCCAAATGGTAACTTTCATCCACTTTTTCATGGGTTCGTCCTCACTCACATTCAAGATGATGAATAGCAGTTAAATAATGGCTGCCGCTTTCCCTTCCAGCTTCGTCAAACCTGGACGACCAACAGAATAATATTGAAGATTAGATGCCTGAACCTGTTCAGCACTATACAAATTACGACCATCAATCATAATTGGATCCTTCATGATTTCGGCAAGTTCTGTCAAATCAATATGAGCAAATTCCTTCCATTCGGTTAACACACACAAGGCGTCTGCTCCTTCAGCAGCTTGAAGTGGATTTTCTTCCCACGAAATAGAGGCCACATCTACCTCTTTACGGAAATTCGCAGTCGCAATGGGATCATAGGCCTTGATTACTGCTCCAGCATCACTTAAATGCTGAATAATATCGATCGCTGGAGCATCACGCACGTCATCTGTATCCGGTTTAAAAGCCAGTCCCCAGACTGCAATTGTTTTTCCTTTTAAAGATCCCAGCGCCTCTTCCAGTTTGTGAATGACTTGGAAGCGTTGATCCTGATTTACTTGGACAACGGATTTTAACAGTCTGAAATCATAATCGACCATACCTGCGATCTGAATTAATGCCTGTGTATCTTTGGGGAAGCATGAGCCTCCATAACCAATGCCTGCTTTCAAAAAGGAAGCTCCAATACGCTTGTCGTAGCCCATGCCTTCGGCTACCCGAGTAACGTCAGCCCCTACTTTTTCACATATATTCGAGATTTCATTGATGAATGAGATTTTAGTTGCGAGAAATGCATTGGAGGCATATTTAATCATTTCGGCTGATCGAATATCCGTAATGATCAGATTCTCCGTCAACGGCCGATGAAGCTTCTTTAGTGTTTTAATCGCACGATCACTGTTTGTTCCAATGACAATCCGGTCAGGATTCAACGTATCTTTGACCGCTGATCCTTCCCGCAGGAACTCGGGAACAGAAGCCACATCGAAAGGCTGAGATGAAATACTGCTAATCAGCTCGCGAACACGATCATTGGTGCCTACAGGAACGGTGCTTTTGGTCACGATAATTTTGTAGCTCTCAATGTGACTTCCAATCTCTATAGCTACTTGCTCCACATAGCTCAGGTTGGCTTCGCCGCTCGGAAGAGATGGAGTGCCTACAGCGATAAAGATAATATCCGACTGGCTAATTGCTTCAGCAATATTGGAGGTGAAGGATAGCCTGCCTGCTTGCATGTTGGAAACCATCAACTCTTTGAGGCCAGGCTCATAAATGGGAACGTTACCCTCGTTGAGCATCTCTACTTTGGCCCCATTGTTGTCCACACAGATGACCTGATTGCCGATCTCCGAAAAGCATACTCCCGATACAAGACCTACATACCCTGTTCCAATCACCGCAATATTCATCTTGTTTCCCCCCAATTCACGCAATTTTGGATAATATCTGTCCATTCCATCTCTATTCGCACGATATCCTCTTCCACCAGTTCACTGCCCATCTGAACTTCAATGATTTCAAGTTCGGTTACGGCTTTTACACTGTGTTTACTACCTGCCAGAATGGAAATGACATCCCCTTGATTAAGCAATCTCAGTTCACCATCTAGAATCAGTTCGCCTTGACCCGAAACAACTGTCCATACTTCATTTCGTTTGAGATGGTATTGATAAGAAAAATTCTTATCCGCCCCAACAATAATCCGTTTGGTTAATACCTCTTCTCCTCTGGCATTACGCGTGTAATCAAGCACTTTGTAACAACCCCAGCGGCGTTCCTCATACATAGGACGTTGAGTATCATCCTTAAGAATCTCTTTAATCTGTGGACTTGCCTCTTTCTCACTGACCAGAATTCCATCCGGACTGGTCGCAACAATAAGATTGGATACTCCCAGCACACACACCGGAATATTCAACTCATTGATCAGATGTGTGTTTACCGAGCTGTTCGTCATTACACCTTTGCCCACAATATGGGTACTCATCTCGTCCGTCAGCGTATTCCATGTGCCGAGATCTTTCCAATATCCCTCATAAGGTGTAACCACAATGTGACTAGCTTTTTCGACTACTTGATAATCAAAGCTAATTTTCTGTAATCTTCCGTATTGTTTGAGCATCTCTTCATACTGTATTGGAAGTTCAAGTGAGATCAGCAGATTAATCAGATAGTTCAGCTTGAATGCAAAAACCCCGCAATTCCAAAGGGCAGATTGCTCTATCATCTCTGCCGCTTCAGTCTCACAGGGTTTTTCTTGAAAACGTGATACTTTGGCGTAATGGTTGTGTTTTTCGGCTTCATGTTGATCTGGAATAATGTATCCGTATTTCTCTGAAGGATACGTGGGTTTTACCCCAATTAATGCGAGCTCAGCACCAGACTCATCCAATACTCCTTCAAGCTCCGTAACTTTATAGAAAAAGGACTCCTCCACATATGGGTCAACAGGAAGTACAGCAACGGTTTCGTTCAGACTGACACCCTGTACCGAGTACAGATAGACAGCCGCCAAGGCAATCGCGGGAAAGGTATCTCTACGTTCCGGCTCTACGACAAGATCAACCTCATCGCCCAGTTGACTCCGTAAAATCTCCACCTGTGGCTTACTCGTTGCAATCGTGGCCTGTTCGCTTAATCCCGTATGCTGCAGTTGCCTCCATACCCGTTGAACCATGGATTCCGTCTGCCCTTCAGGGCCCTCCAGTACTTTCAAGAACTGCTTCGATCTCGTATCGTTGGATAAGGGCCATAACCTCTTGCCTGATCCTCCGGAGAGAAGTACGATTCTCATGGTTATCACTCCACTCTCTATATTTTACACACATTGAGCCCGGTTTTTTTATACTGTTGCGGTTGTTTCCATATACTTAGGTGTAGGTGGAGAGATCGTTTTTGAGGAGGTATCCATGTTTGCCGTGTTAACTTCATGAGTCCATATCCGATAATATCCCGAGTTTTTCCCGTAGGAGTTATCAATTAGCACATTGGGTTTTGCCATAAGGCAGGATAAGATGTGTCCGTGTAATCTGGAAGAATGAATCATGCGATAGTCTGCGAAACAACGAATAGCCTTGTTCACCAGATAATCACTATATTTCATCCATAAGAACTGTGAAATGGCTCGTGACGCCCGTTTTTTTAGTCCTTTACTAATGTAATAAATAAGTTTCTTTTCATATCTGTTATATAATGTTGGCCAATCCTGATTATCGCCTTGTACTTCCATTTGTGTTTGTTCTGAATTTTTTTCAATATCGGTTCTATAAAAATTGAGTCTCTCTTTGCTTGGGTTATTCTTTACTTCTATTGGCCAAAGCTGATGCGCCATATCTGGAAGAAGAGCAACATGACAATTTATAAAATACGTAGATGCCAACTGATAAGATGGCTCATCTCGTACATATAAATGGAGATTCGTATGTTTATTAAAAATTGCTGCTGTTTTAAGAATATTGCTTTCCTCTTTATAGAAGATAGTCTGAGGCAAAATTACTATTTTGTGTCGAGGATAATTCTGAACAAGTGTTTCTCTCACCTTCTGGTGAGCATCATACAAATCTCCGAAATTCCCTCCCCCACTAAGAACAATAATGTGGTCTTCTGGGATATGAATGTTTTCATAAAAATCATGAACGCTGTATCTTGCAGAAACGTGAATGTGGTTGCTCTTAAAAAAAGCCTCTGCTCCTTTCATAATTAATATATCGCCGCCGTTACTATAAACCGGATAATCAATATAATAAATTTTGGAATTAGAAGGTATGATCTCCAGTATGGATTCAAGCCGCTTTTTCAACTCATCCATGGGATGAATCCTTTGCACGTTTGCGTTTGGCATCTTTTCCGGCTCCTTTGAGTATATTTTTCTCTCTCAATCTTTCCTTTAGAAAAGTAATATCTTCCTTGTTGTACAGCATCTTATGCATAGGCATTTTGAAAATAATGGATACCGATGCAAGTGACATCAACATGCGTACAAAAGAACCGAGCAATAGTGCTAACCCTATTCCGTATAAGCCCAGTAGTGGAGTGAGCACAAAGAATAAAGTAATAGTCACTGCCAATGCTACAATCTGCCGGAGTACGATTACACCAGGTCTTCCCAACGCATTGAATGCCGAAGCCAGAATCCAGGATCCTCCGCCAACAATGCATTCCATCGATAACAAATAAAACACACCGCTAGCTTCAAGAAATTCCGGTCCGAACAGTATTCCAATAAAAAAACGACCAATCAGCATACTAGGTATGATGATGATCGTCATAAGAACCATACTTATACGGAAGGCTCTACCTACAAGAGTCAGTACCTTCTGCTGCTCCATGCCTGCGACCTTCGGAAAGATCACATTCGTTATCGCAGTCTGAACTACGTTAAACATTCTGGAGAGGGCAAAAACAACCGAATACAACCCAAAATCTTTGGGTGTAAGTAAAGCCAAAATAATTATTTTATCGAAATGATTATACAAAGTACCAAGCAGCTCCACACCGTATACTCGAATACCATAACTGAATAGATGAATACAGGTTCTAAATTGACCCACCAGCTTGCTTGCTGAACTGAATATTTGCTGCCTCATGGCATACATGTAACAGATTAATACAAATATATTAGCTGCAAAACTAACAATGATTGCTCTTTCCACCGTCAATATGCCTGTTATCCACAGCAACACCAGACCAACAAGATTAAATAAGGGAGCAAACAGCCTCGATAGATTATAAATATGGAATTTATCCGTTCCTTGGGCGGCAGCTGCAAGCACTCCCATAAACAACATCACAGGAACCATGGATACGGTATACCAGCGCGCAATGGAAACGACCGATTCCGAATAACCGGAGAGCCAGAAAGAGATGCCAAACCAACTTACAATTCCAGCTATCAAGCTGATAGGAATTTGAACCGCAAAACTCATGCTGATGTATGTTGGTAATTGATTTATGTTCTTTTTCACATTGTAGATTAACGATGTTGGCAGACCAAATGCAGCTAGACCAGATATAAAGGCGGGCCAGAACAATACAGCAGCAAGTTCACCTTTACCGGTTGCCCCGAACATTCGGGCTGTAATAATAGAAGTGAGAGTCGTCACAGCCATAATAAGAATATTGGCAACACTGGTCATAAAAATGGTCTGCACCATGCTAAGCTGCCTTGGCTTTTTGGTAATTGCCATGTTCATCAGGTGTTCAGTCCTCTGCTGTTCCGGAAAGACCCTACGATCGTTCCGTTACGATAAGATATTTTTACAAGCTGGCTCATAACCTTCTGTACATTATTCATACATAACAAAATAAGCAATCCTGCCTGTGCAATTCGTAAAATGTGCTTAAACAAACCCCAACTACTTTTATTATATCTTGTTGCATCACTAATTCCCTGCCAGTACATCCTTCGTAACAACCATCGCTTATTTAATCTGCTTTTGGAGATTTTGTGTTGCACTGAACCATATGGAGTGTAATATATTTTGTATTTCTCCCGTATTCTACTGATTAGTTCACTTTCTTCGCTTGAAAGCAAATTGTTTCCAACCCGCCCCAGATCTTCTCGAAAAGGCTCGATGTTATCAAATACACTTTTACGGAAGGAAACATTAGCTCCAAAAGGGAAATATGGAGGCTTCATCTCAACTACCATATCGGAAAAATCCATCAGTGTGTATAAACCTATAATCTCGTCAGGTATCCAATCCGGTTTTCCACCTTCCCAAATAGGATCTATTTTCCCACCGACACATCCAATTTGATCATCAAGTTCAAAAACTTTTATCACTTCTTGAATCCATGATGGGGACGCCAATGCATCATCGTCCAGAAACATAATAAATTCACCATTAGCTTCTCTTATCGCACGATTCCTAGCATAAGAGAGACCCAGCCGACTCTCCAGAATATAACGCACATTTTCGGGCCAGTTTGTATCATGAAATAACTCTTTCGTATTATCTTTGGAATTATTATCAATAACCAGCACTTCAAATTCAATATTGATGTCTTTTTGAGCAAGAACACTATGGACAGCTTCGACAGTGTCGACAGCTCTATTGTGTGTACAGATGACTACCGATGCTCTCATAATTCCACCTCTATACTTTGTTTTCGTTTAATTTTTGTAGTGAAACTTCCGGTTTGGTTCAGGTAATCTTCATAGCACTCTAAATATTTATGGGACATCTTCCTCCAATCGTTAAGAAGAGCAACTTTTCTTGAGGACTGGCCCATTTCAGTCAAGCATGCTTTATCCTGTAATAAAGAATTAAGAATAGTAGTCAACTGTGTCACATCATTTGGATCATCCAATACAATTCCCGCTAGTGCCTTTTCGTTACTTCCTTTTATGATTTCAGTTACGCCCGATTCCTCCGTAATAACGACAGGTATCCCTGAAGCAAGAGCTTCGAGTACAACTAGACTGCAAGCCTCATAACGTGAAGGGAAGATAAACAGATCCACATTGCGCATGATATGTCCCATATCCTTCCGATAACCCAAAAAATGAACCTGATCTTCAATATTCAGATCCTTAGCCATTTGAGGATAAATGCTTCTGTTAGTAGAACCAGCTACAACAAGAGATAGCTCAGGCACGGATACCATTGACTTTAGCACGGTGTCCAGGTTCTTTCTTGGACTACTGATATCACCAGCAAAAAGACCTACAACCCGGCTGGGGTCGATATCCATTTTGCTCTTCTTCCCAGCTTCACTGGGATAAAATTCACGCACATCCACTCCATTATGAATGACTTGCACCTTATCATGCTTAATGCCCAATTTAATAAGTTCATTCTTCACTTTCTCGGAAACAGCAATAATCTTACCACTTTTGCGAAAAGCGTACCGTTCGAGATACGCATTCACAAGAGTGTAAAGACCAAAATACCAACGTTTCCAAGAGCGATGTACGCGAAAACTATGTACGGGGGATTTAATCCATGTGCTGTGTACAAAGTGAACAGCATTGATGTCCCCTTTAGCCCAGGTGATAAATCCATTGACCATGACAAGATCAACCTGTTTTGTCTTTCTTAGCTTGCGAATATGAATCGCACTCTTAAAGGCAAAGATTTGATAGCGCAATAGCTGCGGTAACTTGAGAGAAGGAAATACCTTAATCCATGTAGCGCCTCTATTCTCAAGTAATTGTGGCTCCACTTCATTGGCAATCAAGATAACTTCATGGCCTTGTCTCAAAGCCTCAACTACAACCTCATAGTTGACTCTGCCTTGTCCCTCTCCTTTAACCACCCTATGGGTAACAATACATATTTTCATCCTTAATCCTCCTAGATTCGGACATGAAGATTGTGGATATAATCAGGCTAATTGCTTCAAGAGCTGACCTCGATGCGACCACAGGCAATGATTGATAACCCAGTCATAACCGTTATTTCCCATCGTTCTGGCCAGTCCCTCATCCATAATCAATTCTTCAATTCGATTGGCGATTTCCTTCTCATCCAGAGGATCTACGAGATAACCGGTTATTTCGTCCTTTACCGCATCAGGAATCCCACCACTATTGCCCGCAATCACTGGCAATCTGTAGTAGTTGGCTTCAAGGAATACAATTCCGAAACCTTCAACATCACCTTTTTCCTTAATATCACGGCTAGGCATGACAAATAGATCAGAACATTCATATATCTGATGCAGCTCATGATCAGTGATGCCGCCTGTAAAAACGACTACAGAATCTAACCCGTACTGCCTCACCAGACGTTCCAATTCCCCTCTGTGCGGACCATCTCCACATATTAGATACTTCAGATTAGGAATACGCTCGATCACATGACTAATAGCTTTTAGAGTGACATCATGTCCTTTGCGCTCAACCAAACGCGAGACAGTTATCATCACTTTTTTGCCATGCAGATCATAATTATCCCGGATATCCTCATTGAAATCAGAACCAGCAATTAGTTTGCTTACGTTTAATCCCGGTGGAATAATGACAATCTTCATCTCCGGAATGCCGAGCTCCACCAACTTTGACTTGGTATACTGACTATTGGCAATCACCTTTTCAGACCGCCTCAAAATGAACAACAAGAGTGGAAACAACCTGCTATTCACCATCCCCATAACATCCAGGCCATGAACATAAGGGAAATATTTAACCCCAAAAAAAGTTTTCATAAACGGGCCTGCGATGCCTACTGGAAATATGTTGACAAAGTGTATTTCGTCCGTCTTATTGCGCCATTTCAAAATAATAAGTTGGAAGACTAGGATAAGCTGGGATAATATGAGCAGAAGCTTATTGGAATCCCAAAAGATTCGCTTCCGGATAATCTCGAAATCGGTCTTCTGGTCAAATTGTTCTGACGCTGCAACATCCTTTATTTTATTCGTTAGAACCGTGGTCTCTTCTGCTGGAATCTGTGATATAAGTCCATAAGCGTAATCATGAATCCCTCCTTTTTCGGGCGGGAAATCAATAGCAACAAATACCTTATTCATACATTTTATCTCCCTTGAGAGGTCTTATGGAAAGAGTATCTACATCGTGTTCATAATGATGTTCACCGTGTCTTTAGCACATTTGTTCCAGGAAAACAGACCCGAGTGATCTTTTCCTTTATAAGACATTTGCTTGCTCAATTCCGGATTTGATGTAATTTCAATCAATTGTGAAGCTGCTTCTTTCGGACTATCCGGATTAAAATACAAAACAGCATCCCCACATACTTCTGGAATGGATGCACGAGAAGATACAATAACCGGGCAACCTGACGCCATTGCTTCCAAAGGCGGCAAGCCGAAGCCTTCATACAAGGAAGGGAATATAAACCCAGCCGCATCCTCGTAAAGCGCCTTTAATTCCTCATCTGTAACATAGCCCACCCAATTAACAGCATCGGATTTGGCCCATGTCTGTTCACCAAAAACTTTACTGTTTTTAGACCCAACAATAACAACGTTCAGATTGTGAGCTTCGATCTCAGGTAAAACTTCAAAAATCAAGTTGAAGTTTTTATAGGGATTCATCGTACTCACGGCCAAGACATAAGGTGATTGAATACCATATTTTTCGATCGTTCCTGCAGCCGCCTTTTTTCGATGAATGTGATCAATACCCAGATGAGTGACCACGAGCTTGTGCTCCGCTATTTTACAGTGCTGCATCAGTTCTCCTTTGGAAAAGTGAGATACAGTAATAATCTTCTTGGACGTTTTCCCCAGTCGAACCATCAAAAATTTGTACCAAGCACGGAAAGCAAAAGAAAAAGCCTTCGGGTAATTGAAGACAGCAGCATCATGGATGGTTACAATCTGATTTTTGTTGAAAGCCGGACCCGTGTTACACAAGTTGATTAACAATCCTCCCTTGGCATAAAAGGGAAGTTCAAGTTGCTCCCAAAGATGTCCTTTCAACTTACCAACCGCTTTGTGGCGTATATGCTTGAATGCTGGTTCGTTAATTATATTGGAGGGAGATAATAAGCAAAATTCATAACGGTTTCCGTCAATTTCACCCCGATCAATCAATTGATCAATTTCTTTCACAAGCTCCAGTGCATATCGCTGAACTCCGGTTATGGTCTGGGTCAAAAAACGAGCATTAATATATATTTTAATCATGTGCATCTCCAGCTCTCTTCGAAAATTCTAAGCGACTCGTCACGGGTATTTCCTGAACAGAAGTTCCTGTAAATGCCTCATAATAGAGCCCCACAATCTCTTCGTTCATCCGAGCAGCGTTAAATTTATCCTTATAGATGGCATAACCTGCCTCACCCATTGTTACCAATTCTGCCTTGTCTAGGTTCTTCAGGATGTTCAACAGTTCATGAGAATGTTCAATATCAAAAATATATCCACTTTCCCCATGCTGAATTAGTTCTGGTAAAGCTCCGCGACTACTTCCGATAACAGGTTTCCGGTTCTTCATAGCCTCGATAGCAACAAGTCCGAAACCTTCCCATCTGGATGGCATGATGACCGCATCACATTGCTGATAATATAGATCAATTTCCGCATTGTTCACCCAGCCAAGACGAATAATGTTTTCGGAAAATTCCCATACCTTGTCTTCAAGTACGGTGTCTCCGATAACATACAAGCGAATGTGTTGCTGCAATTCCGGATATTTTTTAAACATATCCAGTACAATATCAAGCCCTTTTTGTCGGTCATACCTACCCACGAATAACAACTGAATGATATCCGTCTCCACTGAAGATTTGCTTAAGGGAATCAAGTTACTAACTTCGCGTTCACGTATACCGTTATAGACAAGTTTGGACTTAGAAGCGGATAAACCCAAACGTAAAGATTGTTCCAGTTCATACTTGGAAATATTAACAATGACATCCGTTTTATATTCCATAAGCTTTTCTATTAAAAAATAACCTTTTCTGTACAACGGTTTGGTGTCCATTAGAAAAGCCCAGCCATGGGAGCAATAAAAAACGCTGGCTTCTTGTGGAAAAATAAAAAATAAGCCCCTTGCTAGAATACCCGCAAATGAGCTATGAATATGAATAATATCTGGTTGAATAGACTTAATGGCTTGGTGAATTTGTCTCATGGCCGCGAAAAAGTATTTGGGGTGACGTGTATACTCATAACGCAGAATGTGATCCGGCTCCAAATCAAAATCAGAAGCCGAATTATAGTCACTCATCAGCAGATAAACATCGAAAAATTCACGTTGGTATCCAACAACTTCATTAAGATAGGTCGCCATTCCACCAACGACGTATTCGCCGATGTGTAAAATCCTCAATCTTCTCACCCCACTTTCTGTGATATTTCCCCTGAATTACGAGACTGATCAATAGCCATGCCAATGAGCATCCAGAAGAAAACGTTGGCAGGAAACAACTCAAGTACATTCGTTGTAAGACTCGCAGCTGCCACTCCCGCGCCAAGTGCAAGTGCCATCTGAGCCAGACGCAAAGGGCTCGAGTCAGTTGACGTATTCATTTTCTTTACAAGCGAGACAACAATCCACATAAATAAAACGATAAAATAAATGATTCCGATCCAACCTGTCTGTTCGTATAAGGAAAAATACTGATTGTCTACCGCAAAATTACTAGAGTTCACACCGATCATATACGTTCTCCGGCTTGCAGCCCCTACCGAACCAATCCCATTGCCAATCGCTCCATTCATCGTAAACGGAGAAGTAAGACTGTTCCCCCATGTCTGTAATCGATCCAATAAGGAAGAACTGGAAAGCAAATTTTTAGATTCCAGCATTCTGCTCCCGAAGAACACAGCTGCTGGGAGCAACATGAAAGTAACGGCAAGTAGCAGTGTGTTTTTTTTGCTATATTTTCGAATCTGGAGAAAAAACATAATTATTTGATATACAAGCCACAGTAACAGTGCTGATCGAATGGTCGACAATAGCAAGAAGCTGATTGTCAGCAATTGAATGATTACTCGAAAAAAACGATGATTCAATGCCATTTTAGTTCGTTCTGCAATCAAGCCTGTTATAAGCAAAGCATACGCATAGCCGTCAGGTGAATAGGTTATAGATGACAGGCGAGGTACACCTTCTAAATAGTTTTTAATGTTCACTCCATAGATAAAACCAAGCGAAATCAACTTTTCAATCCCAAGTGAGTACTGAACCAGCCAACCAACGATTAATAAAATAAATATAATCAGGTTTGTTCTGGCAAACGCATAGATGCCTTGACATTGGGAGATGAGCATCCCGGTAAACATCATAATTAACGGTAAAAATGTTATTTTAATCCCATATATAAGTGTTACAACACTTGCACCCAGCAACAGATTTAACGCACCTAGTGCAATAACTGACCCCAATATGAATAGAAAAGGCCTAATGAATAAAGTCTGGCTTCGGTATACTTTCCTTAAAGCAAAGATCGCGACCAACGCCATGCCTAAGTCCTTTAGTGAACGAATGATGATGTTATCGACATAAATAGAGACCAAACCATAGATGGACAAATAGATCAGCAATATATGGACGGTTGTATTGAATAGTGAATACTGTGATTCTGGCTTCACATAGACATACGAATGGGGTCTGGAATTCAAGGAAGTAATTTGCATTTTACCCTCCACGCCTGATTAACTTATCGTATATATTGATATGTTCTTTAAGAAGATAGGCTTCATTAAAAGTCTGGCTATGCGCATAACATTGTTGTTTCAATTGAACCTTATCCTGTTCGGGTAAATGATAATATTGAAGAATTCCTTGAGCAATAGCCTCTGAATTGTAGGCAGGAAATGAAAACTTCCCCGGTTCAACCAAAATTTCTGGCATGCCTCCCACACGTGATGCGTATACAGGTGTGCCTACCTGATAGGATTCGATCACTACTCTTCCAAAAGGCTCAGCCCACGTGGAGGGAACAACGGTAATATCCATCTCTTTCATCTGTGGGGCAATCTGAGATTTATCCAGTTTCCCTCTGAAAATAATGCGTGGTTCTGACCTTGCTAACTGTTTCAAATGATGCAGCAGTGGACCATCCCCAAAAATATGCAGGTTGCCCACAATATCCTGTCCAAGACTTTTTACCGCATCAATTAGATATTGAACACCCTTTACTTCCGTTAATTGCCCAAAATAACCGATATTCAATGGCTGATGATGGTGAATCTCTTTCTGTGCATACAACTGCTGAACATTGTTATTCTCCTCTACAATGTTATGAATGACATGTTTGGAGGACCGTTCGAAGAAACCAAGCGTTGTATGACTCCCAAGGATATGATTGGATATACCAATTACCGAAGATATCATTCGGCTGTATCTTCTTGATATTCGTCTATATAACCTGGAGTAGGCAGATATTTTGATCGGGTCAATTAATGAAAAGTCACGTAGCGTATGCACGACTGGAATATTCAATTCATGTGCAGCCTTCCAGATCGCCAGGCTCAAACCAGGGATATTCTGGGTATGAATAATAGCAGGTTGTACTCTGGCTAAATACGCCTTGATGTATCGATATTGCTTAACATTAAAGATATCCTGGACTCTCCACATAATCTTATTGGCAGCGGACGTTTCTTGTACGGAGTTCCCGATCCAATACCGATTGTTATAGGGCAGCCGCGAGATTTCAATCCTGTTAATCAACTCTGTACGTACTTCCCCTTTCTCGTGTCCACCTACAGTAATGACTTTGACATCATAATGACGATTCATCGTCTGCGCCAGAATTTGTGTTGATATCTCTGCGCCCCCAATGATATGGGGTGGATACAAACTGTGAGCAATTAATACTTTTTCCATTCTTCTCAACTCACTTTAATCAGCTTCATGGGGTTTCCTGCAGCATCGCCCGGTAATGGCCGATCGTAAGTTTTAAACCTTCTTCTAAGCCAATCTCAGGTTCCCAATTTAAAATTTCTCGAGCCTTGTCAATTACCGGACGTCTTACCTTAGGGTCATCTTCTGGCAAAGGTAAAAAAACGAGATTGCTGTCTGATTGCGTAAGCTCTTTAACCAAACGAGCAACTTCAAGTACGCTATATTCCGTGGGATTACCAATGTTGATAATTTCCCCATTTGCACTATCTACAGCCATCAGTTGTTGTAGTCCTCGAATGTTATCATCCACATAACAGAACGAGCGTGTTTGTGATCCGTCGCCGTACACCGTAATATCCTGCCCTGTCAGAGCCTGTGTTACAAAGTTAGAAATGACACGACCGTCATCGTTTCGTAGTCCTGAGGAATACGTATTAAAAATACGTGCTACCTTCACGGGAACACTGTGTTTCGTGTAGTATTCATAACAAAACACTTCACCCAAACGCTTGGCCTCATCATAACAGGCTCTAGGCCCCCAAGTGTTCACGTTACCTCGATAACTCTCAGGCTGCGGATGCACTTCAGGATCTCCATAAGCTTCACTCGTACTCGAAAATAGGAACTTTGCTCCTTTGGTACGAGCGAGCTCCAACAAATGATAGGTTCCTCGAGTGTTCACCCAGATCGTTCCGATCGAATCTGCCTGATAGAACTTGGGTGAAGCGGGTGAAGCCAGATGATAGACTTCATCTACTGGCTGATCTACCAGAAAATCCAATGAGTCGGGTAGCGTAACATCAGCTTCACGGAAAAAAAAGAGGGGGCTGTTAGCCACCTCTTGCAGATTTTTAGAAACGCCTGTTGAAAGGTTATCTATTCCTGTAACCTGATGTCCTTGATCAATTAATGATTTGACTAGATGTGAGCCTAGGAAACCGGCTGCGCCAGTCACTACAACATGTTTCAATGCGATCACGCTCCATATTATCTAAAGAGTTGGTTAAAATGTATTACTTTTGATCATAACGCCCACGGTTTTAAAAATGATAATGATATCCATCTTCATAGAGACGTTGGAGATATAGTGAAAATCATATTGCAGATTATGGTGAATCGGTTCCTTGCGAACATCACTTACTTGCCATAATCCAGTAATCCCTGGTTTCACCAGAAAACGTCTGCGCTCCAGATCCGTGTAGCTTTCTTCTACGATTCGCTTCATTTCAGGTCTGGGACCTATGAAGCTCATGTCACCCTTGATAATATTAAGCAATTGTGGCAGCTCATCCAGGCTAGTTTTACGAAGTAATCTACCCAGCCGTGTAATTCTCGGATCATTGCTTGTCGTTGGAGATACGCCATATTTCGGCGCATCCGTACGCATCGTTCTGAATTTATAAATACTAAATTTAACTCCGTTTTTCCCATAACGTTCTTGTCTGAATATTACAGGTCCTTTGGAATCAAGCTTAATCATAATTGCTGCAACAAGCATGACCGGTGATGTAATCAGCAACAGCACAGCTGCAATAATAAAATCGATAAACGGTTTTATTACGTCAGCATATCCGCCAACACGCTGGGAGTAAGGCTGTTCCAATACTGCCGAAGTGCCATCCTTGGCAAGGGCTTCTCCACTCCCAAAGTATTCCGGTCTTGAAAGTTTCACAGACTATCCCCTCCTGCTACAAGCATTTGGTTCAATTGTTCCTTCATCAGAATCTCTTCTATCGCCATTAGGACCGGCGCACGCAATTCTTTGTTTTTGAGAGCAAAATCAAGTGTGGTCAGGATGTAGCCCAGCTTCTCACCGACGTCAAACCGGGAGCCTTCAAAATCATAAGCACTAATTCCTTCATCCCGATTCAGCATTTGCAGCGCATCCGTGAGTTGAATCTCACCACCCGCACCCACATTTTGTTCTTCCAGATACTCAAATACTTTAGGTGTCAAAATATAACGGCCCATAATAGCCAAGTTGGAAGGTGCTGTACCCAACGGGGGTTTTTCAACCATGCTGTTTACAGAGGATAAGCGTCCCTCTGTATGCAGGGGATCAATAATTCCGTAGCGGTAGGTTTCACTTGGACTCACCGTTTTCACACCGAGTACAGATTGTTTGACCTTCTCATATTGCTGAATTAACTGCTTCGTGCACGGTACTTCAGAAACCACAATATCATCGCCGAGCAATACAGCAAACGGTTCATTGCCAATAAAGTTTCGAGCACACCATACCGCATGCCCGAGTCCCAGCGCTTCCTTCTGCCTTATGTAATGAATATCAACGTTGGAGGACTTCCGGACTTCTTCCAGTAAGCTGAGCTTTCCTTTTTCGAGCAGATTTTGCTCCAGTTCAAACGCACTATCGAAATGATCTTCAATCGCCCGTTTTCCCTTGCCCGTTACGATAATAATGTCCTCAATTCCGGAAGCTACAGCTTCTTCCACGATGTATTGAATGGTCGGTTTGTCCACAATAGGGAGCATTTCTTTAGGCATTGCCTTTGTAGCGGGTAAAAATCGCGTTCCCAAACCGGCTGCGGGAATGATTGCTTTCCTCACTTTAGTCATAAATACCACCCTATCCATTATTATTTTTTTATGTTTAAAAGCATGAGTTGGATCATTTATTAAAATCCATGAAATCATGAAATAAATTGATGCAATTCTTACTTTTAATTTCATAAAAGGGCATTAAACCCAACCTCACATCACACCCTTGACGATATACGTCTAAGGTACACTACCCACAGTGTGACCGAGTGCCTACCTTGATAAAGGTATAGTAGACATCACCTTGACGACATTATTTGTGGATCAAATGTGTGCATTTGTTAAGCATTTTCCCCATAGTACGCATTCCGACTCTTGGGCACCTGTACATTGTTCAAGACAGCTCCGAGGATACGTGCGTTCACATGTTCAAGATGGGCTTTTGCCTTTTTAACCAGATCCTTCTTCACCTTGCCCGCGCTCACGACAAGAATGACACCATCACACAATGAACTAATAATTAAAGCGTCCGTAACTGCAAGAACAGGAGGTGTATCAAATAAAATCACATCGTATTCTTCCTTCAAATCTTCAAGCAGAGCTGTCATTTTACGAGATCCAATCATCTCTGAAGGATTAGGAGGTATAGGGCCAGAGGACAGGACATGCAGCCCTTCCACTCCGGTTTCTCGTAGTACTTCCGTAACTTTATATTGACTTGACAATACACTAGTCAACCCTACATGGTTGGGAACATTAAACATGCGATGCACAGTAGGTTTACGTAAGTCCGTATCCATAAGCAGAACCTTTTTCCCCTCCTGCGCGTAGGTAACTGCCAGATTGCCTATTGTTGTCGTTTTCCCTTCACCGGATAATGCCGAAGCAATCATGATCGTTTGAATCTGACTATCAATCGATGAGAATTGGATATTGGTTCTTAACTTCCGATATGCTTCAGATGATGTAGACTTGGGATTAGCCATAGTAACGAGGCTCCCTTTATCATTGGTTAACCGTGGCATACTGGCCATCACCTACCTGTTTTTGAGATGTTGTTGTTTGCTTGGAAAAACGGGCGTCTTCTTTTCGGATTCTCGAGATGACGGCTAGTGCAGGTATACCCAGTTCTTTTTCTAATTCATCCTCTGTTTTCAACGTATCGTCCAGGTATTCCAACAGGAATACAAACCCTACAGACAACAGAAGTCCCACAAGGAAACTGATTAAGATGTTTATAACAGGATTTACATTAATGGGTTTAGAGGAATCCGTAGGCTTGGCTTCACTCAGAATCGTTACGTTGTCCACTTTCATAATTACGGGGATTTGGGATTTAAACACTTTGGCAACAGCGTTTACCGTTTTCGCTGCTTTTTCAGAAGATAAGCCAGTGGCGGTCAAACTCATAACCTGGGATTCATTCGCGGTGGTTACCCGTAGGCTCTGTCCCAATTCATTACCGTTCATGCCAAGATCGGGGTATGTAGCTGCTACTTTATCGAGGATTGCCGAAGATTTGATTATTTCAATATACGAATTAATCACTTTAATGTTGGTTTGAATTGAACTAATATCGAGGTTCGGAATACCTTGAGCGTTATAAGCCTGGTTCACGATTAATTTGGCATTCGCCTCGTAAATAGGTACAGTCAAAAAATAATTTTTAACACCTGCCCCTATACAAGCAACTGCTACAAAGCCAATAATGATCCAAATTCGTTTGCGTAATATTTGCATATACTCTTTTAGCTCCATACTGTATTCCTCCCATTCAAGTCAGCAAATTATGATGAAGATCGTTTCCTCTTAGTTGGTTACCAGAACAACAATCTACGCTTCATAATTACGGGTTCTTCCGGCTCTATGATTTGATTGTTCCATACCGAGCACGCATTGTTTTGCAAATTTTGAACCAGACTTCTTCCAAATCTGCGTTCAAGCAGGTGATATGCGGCTTTCATTGAAAATGTTCTATCTTCCATATTATGGGCATCCGATGAAATGAAATGAAATCCGTTTTCTTTGCAAAAATGGAAACACCATTTCTGAACTTTTCGCCCGAAAAGTCCTATGACCGATTGAGCCGTAATTTGACATAGAGCACCTTGCCCAAGATATTCAACCAATAAATCGGGATTGTTCTGGATTGGACGGTTTCGTTCGGGATGAGCAATAATAGGAATGATACCCGCTAACTTAAGTTCTTGGAGTATCCCGGGGAACTGCGAGGGGATATGACCAAAGGGCAATTCCAGCAACATGTAACGGCTCCCGGCGAGTGTGCAGCACTTTCCTGCGTATAAGTCTGCAATCAGGTTGTCATGCACCCTGATCTCCTGTCCGGGACGGATCTCCAAGCGAATGTTGAGTTTGCGAAGTTCTGCATGTAGCAGTTCCACTGCCTGATTGACCACGTTGGGTTTATTGTTGTACTGCCCGTTCAGGTGATGCGGAGTAGCAATGATCGAGGTAATTCCTGAGGCTGCCGCTTTCTCAGCCATCGCAATGGACTGTTCCATATGAACAGGGCCATCATCCAGACCGGATAAAATGTGGCAGTGCATTTCAACCATATCCAAACTTCCTCAATGTATGATCCCCCTCGCCCCTTTATTCATTGCGCAAATGCTTTTGGTGTTAAAGAACTAATGCATAACGCTATGAAATATAGTAAAATGGCGTTAAGTACATGCTTGTTCAGAATATGTTTAGAATGTGTACAACTATATGGTAAAATCAATATAATGATAGGTTTCCTGCAAGTTAGGTTGTTCCGATGCCTTCTCATACTGAAACCGGGAAATGGTCGGAAACTGAACTTCTCGAATCATTGTATTTAACTGTCCCGTTATATATAGTGTCTGCTCTTGCTGAATATGCAAGTTTGAATGATACAATGTGAGCTCACCGAAGGGCTGTTTCCATTGCAACCTTGCGTGGAGTCGTACACATACATGGCTATCTTCTACATCCAAACCAATCAGCATCTCTGATGATATCGGCAAGTCCAGGTCGCTCAGGAAGGTGATCGCTCGTGTGTCCATACCAAGCAACAGAACTGGGCGTCTTTTGCGGTCTACCAATTTGCCATGAAACTCCTGAATGTACATATGGACATTTAATTTGAGATCTGCCCATTCCTGAATCATTGAATTCATGGCTTCATTCCTTTAGAATGGATTAGCTTGCAAGAGTTGCCTATACTCCTTCTCACAGGTATATTGGCTAGGCAACGTGGTCATACTTTAAAATATCCCAAATGATACACTTTGTAACTCCATACGTCCAATTTACGATACAATTTGTATCATGTCAAGCAGTATTTGGACATGGTTCTTTTGATTTACGACAATATGAGATGTCCTTAGACAGACCTATATACAACTAGGACTAATAAGGCGTTACGATGATGCAGGAAAGCTGCCCTGATCAAACACTTGGCTCAGGATTGTTTCAATATATATTTGATGGCGTTCAGGGGGAAATAGCATATGAGCTACGGAAATCGCATTGCTGAATTAAGGGAACAGCGGGGACTTACTCAAGAAGAACTTGCGAGCTCCATTCATATTACAAGAGCTGCTCTCTCCCACTACGAGAAAAACCGACGCAAACCGGATTTCGAAGTGTTAACGAGACTTGCTGACATCTTTGGCGTATCCATTGATTATCTCATTGGAAGGACGAAACAAAGTGATGTCGTGATGGATGAGGACGTAAGGGAATTTGTCGACGCCCTTGAATTATCAGATAAGGAAGTGTTGGAACGCTTCGGCCTGATGATTGATGGCAAACCCTTAACAGAAGAAGAGGCACGTCGTTTTATTGCTTTTGTCCGCATGGAACGCAGTATGGATTAAACCCGCAAAGAAGACCCAGTACCGAGAAATATCATTCTCCGGTTTCTGGGCTTTTTTTATGTCTTGATTTTCCTCCATCTATTCTATGCTTGTTAATGTGTTGTCAAGCGCGCTTGTTGTTGTCGGAGGATGCGAAATGGTTCCAACGCTCCGGGTCGATTCCACATTGCAGTAAAACTTTCATGATGTCCATCTGGGTTGCTTCGACTGGTTTACCTTTCGGCTTACGATCGCCCCTGTTTGGTTGCTTCATATTCATTCCGCTAACCTCTCTTATCTTTATACTTTCCCTGCACTCCAAAACTAGCCTTATTATACTTGAGAAAGTTCCTCAATGTTGTCGTCTCATGGCGATAGCGTTTTTTGTACGGGTTCTAATTTTGTCGAAAACCAAATAGGAGCTCTACAGCGCCTCATTGGCCGCCATAAAGCTCCTATTATTCTTAATACAACCCGTTCATGCACTCGAACTGGAATATATTAACCTCCTGCACGTGCAAGTTCACGCATGTTGGCTTCAAAAGCAGCCAGCAAAGCAGCCTCTCCGGTCAGGCCCGTTGCCTGAATCCGTTCGATTTGCTCGGTCATTCGTTTGAAGTCCTTCGGAATAACCCGAACAAATTGCTCTACAGATTGCTGCCAGTTATCCAGAATGCGCTGACCCGCCGCACTGCCTGTATTCGCAACGTGGCGTTGAATCATGCCCCGCAGATCTGCACTCTCAGAGACATCTTCGATACGCTCCAAAAGTACCATTTCCAGATTACAACGTTTCAGGAATGTGCCTTTTGGATCATACACATAAGCAATACCGCCGGACATCCCGGCTGCAAAGTTACGACCTGTATCACCCAGAACGACGACACGTCCACCCGTCATGTACTCACAACCATGGTCACCTACACCTTCAACAACCACTTTGGCACCCGAGTTCCGTACAGCAAACCGCTCCCCGGCGATACCACGAATATAGGCTTCACCACTGGTTGCCCCATATAGAGCGGTGTTACCAATGATGATGTTATCTTCGGCATCAAATGTGGCTTTTGGTGAAGGCATGACGATCAGTTTACCTCCGGACAACCCTTTACCTACATAGTCATTGGAATCCCCTTCAACGGTCAATGTCATACCTTTAGGTACAAAGGCCCCAAAGCTTTGTCCAGCAGAGCCGACAAATTTGAATTGAACCGTATCTTCCGGCAATCCTGCAATTCCATATTTGCGCGTAATTTCGCTACCCAAAATGGTACCTACTGCACGGTTTACGTTGGTAATTGGAAGCACCGCTTCAACCGGTTGACCGGATTCAAGCGCAGGTTGTGCCAATGGGAGCAACTGCTGCATATCCAGCGTTTCTTCCAATTGGTGGTTTTGATGCTGTGTACGGTAACGTGCAGAGCCTTCCGGCATTTCAGGCACATGCAGTAATACGGACAGATCTACACCTTTCTTCTTCCAGTGGTCTACTGCCTCTACTGTTTCAAGACAATCAGTACGGCCCACCATTTCCTGAATGGTACGGAAGCCAAGATCTGCCATGATTTCACGAACATCTTCAGCAACAAAACGCATGAAGTTGACGACATGAGCAGGATCTCCCGTGTAATTTTTACGCAATTCAGGGTTTTGTGTCGCTACACCTACTGGACATGTATCCATCTGGCAGACACGCATCATGATACAGCCGAGTGCAACGAGTGGTGCTGTAGAGAATCCATACTCCTCAGCTCCGAGTAAAGCAGCGATGGCCAAGTCACGACCATTCAGCATTTTACCGTCTGTTTCCAGAACGACACGGTCACGCAGATTGTTCAGCATCAACGTTTGATGCGTCTCCGCAAGACCCAGCTCCCAAGGCATTCCTGCGTGGCGAATCGAGCCTTGCGGGGATGCACCTGTACCACCGTCATAACCGCTGACGAGGATGATATCGGCACGACCTTTGGCTACGCCAGCCGCGATCGTTCCAACGCCGACTTCGGATACCAATTTAACGTTAATCTCTGCACGTGGATTGGCATTTTTCAAGTCATAGATCAACTCAGCCAGATCCTCAATCGAGTAGATATCATGGTGCGGTGGCGGAGAGATCAGACCTACACCCGGTGTTGATCCACGAACCTCAGCAACCCAAGGGTATACCTTACGTCCAGGCAGCTGTCCACCTTCACCCGGTTTTGCTCCCTGTGCCATCTTGATCTGAATCTCGTCGGCATTGACCAGATAGTTGGATGTTACACCAAAACGTCCGGATGCCACCTGTTTGATCGCACTGCGACGAGAATCACCGTTACTATCTTTAATGAAGCGAGCCGGATCTTCTCCGCCCTCACCTGTATTGGATTTACCACCAACACGGTTCATCGCAATAGCGAGATCTTCGTGTGCCTCTTTGCTGATTGAACCGAAGGACATTGCCCCTGTTTTGAAACGGCGCATAATGTCTTCCACGGATTCCACTTCTTCCAAAGAAATCGCAGGGCCGACCGGTTTCAGTTTCAGCATGGAGCGAATGGTCAGCAACTGATCATTTTCGCCTTGCACAAGTTTGGAATACTTTTTATACAGTTTGTAATCGCCAGTACGTACTGCATGTTGCAGTGTATGGATCGTTTGCGGATTGAACAGATGCTCTTCTCCGTCGTTACGCCATTGGTATTCCCCGCCAGAATCCAGTACTTTGTCATTGCCATCTTTGTCCGTAAAGGCACGGTTGTGATGAGTCAATGCTTCGGCAGCCACTTCTTCCAGACCAATCCCGCCAATTCGGGAAGGTGTCCAAGTAAAGTAACGGTCAACGAAATCCGTTTTCAGACCCACTGCTTCGAAAATCTGTGCACCGCGATAGGATTGAATCGTTGAGATCCCCATCTTGGACAGGACTTTAATAACCCCTTTGGTCGCAGCCTTGATATAGTTCTTCACAGCCTTATCATGAGAGATACCGCGCAGCAGCCCTTGCTGAATCATGTCATCCAACGTTTCAAACGCCAGATACGGGTTCACGGCACTTACGCCGTAGCCCAGCAGCAATGCGTAGTGATGAATATCACGCGGTTCTGCTGATTCGAGCATGATACTAACTTTGGTTCTCGTCCCCTGACGAATCAGATGGTGATGCAAACCTGCTACAGCCAGCAATGCAGGAATAGCGGCATTCTCAGCGTCCACGCCACGGTCAGACAGGATCAAAATGTTATGACCTTTGTCGATGACACGGTCCGCAGCTTCGAAGAGCAGTTCCATCGCTTTGCGAAGTCCTTCTGCGCCCTCTTTTGCTGTAAAGAAGATCGGAATCGTCATCGAGCGGAAGCCCGGACGACGAACGTGGCGAATCTTCGCAAAATCCTCATTAGACAGTACCGGTGTATCCAAACGAATCTGACGACAGCTCTCCGGTTCAGGATTCAACAGGTTACGCTCCGGCCCGATCGTTGTTGCCGTAGACGTTACAATCTCTTCACGAATCGCATCGATCGGTGGATTGGTAACTTGTGCAAACATCTGCTTAAAATAGTTGTACAGACGTTGCGGACGATCCGACAGAACCGCCAGCGGTGCATCATAACCCATGGAACCTGTAGCTTCCATACCTGTAGAAGCCATAGGCTCCAACACTTTGCGCAATTCTTCAAATGTATATCCATAAGCCAGCTGAAGCTGGGTCACGTTATCATGTTTTGGATCAGGCAGTTCCGGTGCATCGGGAAGCTCATTCAGATCCATCAGATGCTCATCGAGCCAATCCTGATACGGATTCTCGGCTGCAATGAGAGCCTTCACTTCCTCATCCGCGATGATACGTCCTTGTTGTGTATCGACAAGCAGCATACGTCCTGGACGCAGGCGGTCTTTATAGAGGATTTCTTCAGGAGCAATATCAAGTACCCCAACCTCAGAAGATAAAATAATACGGTCATCCTTCGTTACATAGTAACGTGCAGGACGCAGACCATTCCGGTCAAGTGTTGCACCAATCTGCAAACCGTCGGTAAAGGCCATTGCTGCCGGTCCATCCCAAGGCTCCATCATTGTGCTGTGGTATTCATAGAATGCCTTTTTGGCAGGGTCCATTCCCTCATCTGTACTCCAAGGTTCAGGAACCATCATCATCGCCACATGTGGCAACGAACGGCCACTCAGATACAGGAACTCCAGTGTGTTATCAAACATCGCTGTATCCGAACCATCCGGATTGATAACCGGTTTTACTTTTGAGATGTCGTTACCGAACAATTCGCTCTCGAACAGCGACTGCCGGGCATGCATCCAGTTCACGTTACCACGCATCGTATTGATCTCACCGTTGTGGATCATGAAGCGATACGGGTGGGCACGTTCCCAGCTTGGGAATGTATTCGTACTGAAACGGGAGTGAACCAGCGCTATCGCTGATTCCACGAGATCTTCCTGAAGATCCAGATAGAACTGTCCTACCTGTTCAGTTGTCAGCATGCCTTTGTAGACAATTTTGCGACAGGACAGGCTTGGCAGGTAGAACGAACCACCTTCTGCTTCATCCGCCGAGTAACGAATAGCCAACTCAGCACGTCTGCGAATGATGTACAACTTCCGTTCAAATCCCAATTCATCCTTAACTTCTGCCGATCTTCCAATGAACACCTGACGTACATAAGGCTTCGCTGCAAGCGCAGAACGTCCCAGCATCTCATCAAACGTAGGCACGTCACGGAAACCCAGGAATGTCTGGCCTTCTTCTTCGATGATCTTCTTAAGGCTCTCTTCATGCGCACTGCGAATGACAGGGTCCTGTGAAAGGAACAACATCCCTACGCCATAGAAACCCTGTTCAGGTAATGCAAAACCAAGACGGTCCGCTTCCTGCGCAAAATAGCGATGTGGAATCTGGATCAAGATACCGGCTCCGTCACCGGAATTCGGCTCACTGCCCTGTCCTCCGCGGTGTTCCATGTTACTGAGCATGGTCAGTGCCTGACTAACGATGTCGTGTGAAGGTACTCCTTTGATGTTGGCAACAAAACCCATTCCGCATGCGTCTTTTTCGAACTGTGGGTCGTACAGACCCTGTTTAGGAGGTAATCCGATGTGTCTCATGGAACGCAACCTTTCTATAATGAAGTATTTCGGAAAGATCAAGAACATAGGCAACAAGCAACAATGAATCGGGAGGAGCGGGCGTTTTCGATATGAACAATCGCCTGCTAGATGAACGAGGGCGACAGCAATAAGAGCTGTCAATCTTATAAGTGCTGCTATTGCGATAGAGGCCATCCATGAGATGAGCTGATCCGGATCATCCGGCAAACAGCTTGGTATAACAACACGCAACCGCTGGCACGGTCACTGATATGGAGCGACGTTTTTTGATATAGTTCTATTATTTTAACACCGACCTAACATCAGCGCAATTTAAACTTTTTAATACCTCTGATAAGAAATGTTTTGCAGTACAGCTTTAGTGTGATGATGCTAAAATTCATCTCTTTTTCGAATAATTATACACATTTTATGTCAGAGTACAACTAATTTTAATTGCTGACAAAAGAAAATCATTCCATATGTGGCCTGCGTTTATCCATAGTTCGTCCAATTTCTCATGCCATATTCCAGCGATTATCTACTTCCCTATACATTTGTATACAAAAAGAGTCTGCAACCCATTTTCAGGTCACAGACTCTTTGCACTATTTGACTACTATATTGCATAATTTTGATACTTGAGTTCAATGTTTATTTTCAATATTTTGTCCTGTTCCGAGCCAATTCAGCTTATGCCGTCACAACTTGACCGGATTCAGCCACTTCGACTTCTTTTTTGCGACGTCTGCCGTTCCAAAGAAAGAAAGCCAATGTCAGCAGCACAGATACACCTGCATAGATTGCCAGAATGCCGACCTGATGCCACATCACATCGAAATTGCCACTTGATACAACTGCTTTGAAGCCCATGATGCTGTGCGTCATTGGCAACCAAGGGCTAAATGCCTGTAGCCATGACGGAATCAGCTCTACTGGGAAGGTTCCCGCACTTGCTGCAAGTTGGAAGACCAATAATAGGATGACAACATAACGCCCTGGCAAGTCAAGCCAGGTTACGAGAGCCTGAACAATAAACATAAAGGTCAGTCCCGTGAAGATCGTGAACAGATAGAACAGCGGTACGCTGTGTGTTTCCAGACCAAGACCGTACAACATGAAGCTTGCCACGATCACGGATTGAATAATGCTCACAAATCCGAATACGAGAGTACGGCTCACAAAACGGTTCCACCCGGTTGCGCCCGGTACGGAAGTTTCCCGCATTTTCAAAACAATCGTTGAAATCAGCGATCCAACAAACAAACCGATGGACAGGAAGAACGGTGTCAAACCTGTACCGTAATTACTTACGTTCTCTGTTGTGTTCTCGGACGTATTCACAGGCTCGGCGAACATGTTCACCACATCGTCTGTCTTTTTGACTTCTGACGTTTTCTGAGCCGCATCATTCAGCTTGGTAGCCAGTTCGCTTGAGCCATCTTTTAGCTCAGTTAAACCGTCCGCCAGCTTGCCTGCACCGTCACCGAGTTGTTTGGAGCCGTCCGTGAGTGAACTCACGCCACCGCTCAGCTTACCTACACCCGTTTGCAGGGCTGTGGTTCCCGAGCCCAGTTGCTTGGCTCCATCTGCGAGCAATGTACCACCACTTGCAGCTTCGCCCAACTTGCCGCTAAACTGCTTCAGACCATCGGAGAGCTTCGCTCCGCCCTGGCTAAGCTGTCCAGCGCCCGCCAGCAATTGCTGCTGGCCATCCACCAACTGATTCGCACCCGTCAGAAGCTGCTCTTGGCCTCCATGCAGCTCGGACGCACCTGCTGCCAGTTGCTGATTGCCCTGGTGCAGTTGATCTGCACCTTGCGCGAGCTTCTGTTCGCTCTCATGCAGTTGCTTACTGCCTTCGGCAACTGCTGAACTGGCTGCCAGCAGCTTCTGTACATCCTCACTAGCTGCCAGTTCAGGGTTGGATGCAGCAAGCTGCTTCAACCCGTCAGCAACGCTCTGAGCACCGTCAGCAACCTTGCTGCTGCCATCTACTGCCGATTGCAGGCCAGTGGCCAATGTGCCGCTGCCTTGCACTGCGCTTTGCAGACCCTCAGACAGCTTCGCACTGCCCTGCTCAGACGATTGCAGACCCGCTTTCAGCTTGCCTGCTCCATCCACGGAAGACTTCAGTCCGGTTTCCAGCTTGGCACTGCCGTCCTTCAACTGGTCTGCACCGCTCTGAAGCTGGCTTGTTGCCGCCGTTTGAAGCTGCTGCAAACCGGATACCAGGTTCGATGTTCCACTTTCAAGTTTGGTTGCACCCGTGTGCAGTGCATTGACACCATCACTTAATGGAGACAAGCCATCCTGAAGCTCCAATGTTCCGGATGCCAGCTTCGCCAGATTATCTTTGAGCTTCACAGCTCCATCATCCAGCTTGCCTGCGCCGGTATTCAAATCTCCTGCGCCGTCGCCAGCTTCAGCCAATCCGTCCGATACTTCGGAAAACTTGTCGAGCAGTGTCTCCGCATAAGATTCCGTTACTTTGGCCGAAACCTTCGCTTTCAGATCCTTGATGGCCGTCTTGCCAATCTGCGCACCCACGAAGCTGTAATTTCCATTCGGTTCGTAGATCAGATCAGCCGGCTCTGGCTTGTCATCAAGCAACGTGGTTGCCTGGGATGAAAAGTTTTCCGGGATCGTAATTTGCATATAATACTTGTCGTTTTCCATGCCTTCTTTGGCTTGGCTGGCACTGACAAAGTCCCATTTAAAATCTGCATTCTTCTTCAGTTCATCGACAAGGTCACTACCGACATGCAATGATTTGCCCTCCAGCTCTGCACCTTTATCAAGGTTAACAACTGCCACCGGCATTTCATCGACATGACCATATGGGTCCCAGTAAGCAGCCAAATAGATACCGCTATATAGAATCGGAATAAACAAAATGGCAATAACGGGGATCAACACCTTTGGGTTTCTCACGGCCGATCCCACATCCTTGAAAAACACGGATAAAGATTTCATGTTATTTTCTCCCCTTGTTCTCTCTGCTCTATGAGCAGAATAACCAAAATGAAATTAATTTGTTTTGTTACGAAAAATTACCGAAACACGAAGTGACCACTTTCCTCAAACGGTCACTTCAGGGCAAAAAAACAAACCTGTCTCTCGACAAGCCTCACTGCCTGCATGCTTATAATTAACCCATATTATAGTAGAATAAATTCGGGTTACGTTGCGGCAGCAATTCCTTCCATTAAGAAAAGGCGAAAGTAATCCTTGATTTCCTCTTTGCTCAGCGGCTCGTGTTGCTTGCTCCAATCTGAGGTGAGGGCAATGTACAAACGAATCATCATAAAGGCTACTACCTGTGGATCACAGTCACGAATCTCTCCGTTGCTCCTTGCCTTCTCTAGCTCCTGTGCCAGAAAATCAGAGATGACTTTCTCCACTTTCTCCAAACCTTCCTTGGCCTGAAGAGTTCCAAAATCCTTAAGCTCCTGGGACAATTTAACCAGCAAATCGTGATCACGGCGAAACTCCAGCAATGAATCAAGCACACGAAACAGATTATCAAAAAAAGCACTTTCCTGATGAACTTCACGATGAGCAATATTTTTCATTTCCTGAATGACTTCCACCAAAATCTGATCAAACAATTGTTCCTTATTCGTAAAGAACGTATAGATCGTTCCCTTGCCAACGTTCGCAATCTTCGCTACCTGATCCATCGTGGTTGCCTTGTATCCAAACATGGCAAAAGACTGCGCGGCTGCATGAATGACCTGCTGTCTCCTGTCAATCGGAGCCATCATATCCCCTCCTCATTTTTGTTGATCGTTCTCTTTAAATGACCAAAAATACAATTCGGTCATTCGGTCAAAACCAAGATTACCACTCTCACCATCAGATTGCAACCCTAACATTAAAAATTTGTGTTAATTTTTTTTAACCGAAATGCAGTGGAAACTGCTTCTATCGTCGTCTATAGTGTATGATGACTCCAATAACACGGATAAAGACGAAGTTTCGATGTATCAGAACATTAACTATAGTGTAAATATGTAACGAATGAACATGATTTTCCGCTTCGCTGTATATTCATGTAGTAATGCAACGTGCGGTATGACTATGAGATGTTAAATTTAAATTGATGAATAAAGGTGAACTCATGCGAAAACCAAGAGTGCTCTTGTTATCCGAAGGTTTCGGCACCGGTCACACCCAGGCCGCCCATGCGCTCGCAAGCGGCATTAAGAAAGTCAGTCCACATGTGCATAGTCGGGTCATTGAGCTTGGTAAATTTTTAAATCCAACTATGGCTCCGCTAATTCTGTCCGCTTACCGGAAAACGCTAACGGTTCAGCCCAAGCTGGTCAGTCTGCTGTATCGGACGCAATACAACAAATCACTAAACGGATTTACCAAACTGGCCTTGCACCGGATTTTCTATACACAGACGGCTCAAGTCGTATCCCAATTAAAACCCGATGCCGTGATCTGTACCCATCCTTTTCCGAATGCGGTCATCTCCCGGCTGAAACGCCAGGGACTCAATATTCCACTGTATACGCTCGTCACAGACTACGACGTACATGCAACGTGGATTAATCCCGAGGTTAACAAATATCTGGTATCTACGCCACAGGTAAAGGCTCTGCTTGAAATCAGGGGTGTTGAGCCCTCCAGAATCCAAATCACCGGCATTCCTGTACATCCTGACTTCTGGGAAGCTGGAGACAAGGTAAGCCTCCGACAGGAAATGGGGCTTCAGAACATGCCGACTGCTCTGCTCATGGGTGGCGGATGGGGACTTTCCTTTGATGAGGAGCATATGAAGGCTCTCGCCTCCTGGGCGGATCGGGTACAGCTGCTGTTCTGTCTGGGAAGCAATGAGAAAATGATTGCCAAGTTGAAGGAAATGCCCTGCTTCCAGCATCCGAATATACGCATTCTAGGGTATACCCGCGAGGTTAGCAAACTGATGGACGTATCCGATGTGCTCATTACGAAGCCCGGTGGCATGACTTGTACGGAAGCATTGGCTAAAGGCTTGCCGATGTTATTCGTGCCTCCATTGCCGGGGCAGGAAGAAGAAAACTGTGAATATTTTGTACAAGCCGGATACGGCCAGGTCATTCACTCTGCTGACGTTATTACCAATCGCTTCAAGCACCTAAGTGAGCAGGTCTATGCACCACGTTATGCTGAAAGCCAGCTGAAATCAGTTCACAAACCTGGGAGCAGAAACACCTATGATCCAACATGTTGTGCCCAGGCTGTCCATGATTTATTGTTCCCGGCTACAGCCGAAGTCACATCCGCACCCAAGGAGCGCTTCACAGCCGGAATTGGGGCAACTTCGCTGTCAGGTACCCGAATACCATTCTAGCAGCTCTGTGACCCCTTCCAGCCCTTCTACGAGGGCATTCTATCTCTTAAGGACATGCATAAAGAAGGTTCCCCTCCATTGATTCGGAAGGGAACCTTCTTTTATTTCAATCATATATCCGTATGACTTGCTGCAAAAAAGGGTAATTTAAATAACAAACCCTCATCACCAATTAAATTAAAAACGACGAAATAAAACTACATTACAGGGCTTTTCAAGGTCTACGTAACCAATACATAGTTAACTACCCTGCCTGTTTGCAGAATTTACAGATCAATTACTTATAAAAAGTATGATGCCCAATCGTTTTTACTTTTTTCTGGGAGCGAGCCACTGTAAGATCATCCGCAAGCGTCAATGACAAGAAATAATACGTATCATCAGCGACTTCCTTTTTCCCATTCAACGCTGCATTGACTGCCTTGATACTGTCCTCATTGGGAGTAACACGTTTCAAGCGCCCGTTCGCTACAGGACTGAATTGAGATTTCTGGTAGATTACTTTATAAATGGTATCGGGAAAATTGGCTGACCGCAGCCGGTTTAAGACAACATTGGCAACTGCCACTTTGCCTTCGTACGGTTCACCTTCCGCCTCTGCCATGACGATTTTTTGCAGCAGAAGCAGCTCTTTATCGGACACACTGTATGACCAGGTTGCAAGTTTTGAGTCTTCCTGGTTCAGAAGTTTGGTCCGTGTAAAGTAAAGTTTTTGGGGGGGAGTGGTAATTGCAGCTACCGCTTTGGCATGCTCTACCTTGGCCAATTTCAGAGCAGCCTCTTTCTTCGCTTTAGCCGCTGCCGCAGCTCGGGCCACATGTTTAGCCTTAGCTTCTTTCTGTTCCTGCTCTTCCTGAGCAGCCGTCAGCCAGTTCTTGGCTGGGAGCGAATTGGTCCAGTTATCAGCCTGGATAGACGCATCAGTAGATAGACTTGTCCCGTCTTTCATCATTCGCCTGTCTTCGCTAAAAGAATTTTCGCTATTTTCTGCAGAAGCCGCGAGTTCGGTCATCTGTTTGCTATCACTTGCCTCATTCCACTTTCCAGTCGCCTGAACGACATTAGCCCCCACTATACATACAAGCAGCACAGATAACATCGGTGCCACCCAACGATTCTTGCTTATAATATCCATTCGAAGATTCCTCCTGTCGAAACAATTCCCTAATCTAAGTAACCACAAAAAAAGAATTTGAATAACGATGGCTAATATTACATAGGGAATAACGTAATGTCAATGTGATTTTATGTCATATCAATGAGTTTCAGGAAAAAGAAAACGTATCCACGACCTCATACATCGGCGTCTGACCTGGCTGTGTCACATAAAGCACAAAATCTTGTACCATCCAAGAATTAACACCTAGAAATTGTGCAGGAAGCACTTTAAATATTCCTTTATCTTCATTTCCTGGGTCCCCACCCAGAAATTTACGTGCAATCGTGATATGAGGAGAATAAGGTCTTAATTCAGCCTCGAATCCAAGGGAAGAAGTTGCGTCCACGATCCGTTTTTGCAGAAGATGAAGTTGATCGATATCTCCTTCAACACCCTTCCACAGCACCTTTGGTGCCTCTTCCAGACCAAACGTTCCCCATCCGGATAATTGCAGCTCAAAAGGCTGGAATAAGGCCGTTGCCGAGCGCAGCGCTTTCCGAAGATGTCCAATGTCACTAACAAGGGTATCTCCCAGAAATTGCAATGTAATATGATAATCTCTATAATCGGTCCATTTCCGAAAATCAAGCTTTCCTTGCACCTGTTCTGCAGACATCCGAAGTGAATTCTGAATATGTGCTGGCACCCGAAGTGCAATAAATAATCGTTCCCGCCGGGATGGAAGATCCGTATATGAATAGTTATTCATGGTATACACCTCTTCTAAAGTTCATTTTATTATTTCACAGTCGTCTCTATGGTTTCAAGCTGGTTAAGTATAGAGTGACACAATTTTTGGGATTTGCACATGAGGCTGTATTCCTGCCTTTTACGCACATCGTCTTCTTTTCTGCTAAACTAATACCACAACTTATTTGAATTCAGGAGGCCACTAACTATGGGTAAAATTGTATGTTTTCCATCCTTGTCGACGAAGCAACAACAACGTATTTTGGATGCAGCGCCAGGTTATACACTTACGGTTGGCAAAGCCAAGGAGATTGACGCATCGGAGTTAAAAGAAGCCGAAATTGTCGTAGGCTGGTCTCCTCTCGTAACCGAGCATGTGCTGAAAGAAAACAGTCCTCTGAAATGGGTTCAAGTCTGGTCCGCAGGGGTGGACAACCTTCCATTCTCGGATTTGGAACAAAAAGGAATTATGCTAACCAGTGCTAATGGCGTACACGCCATTCCCATTACCGAAATTATTCTGGGCATGATGTTGTCCCACAGCCGCTGGCTCAGACAAGCGATGCTGTACCAGCAACAGGCGGAGTGGAAATCACCAGGCAAACCGCTCCCGGAATTGCATGGCAAAACTGCGGTTATCGTCGGTGTCGGAGAGATTGGATCAGAAACCGCGCGCATTCTCAAAGTACTGGGTATGAACGTCATTGGGGTTCGACGCTCCGGAAAAGACGTTCCGAATGTAGACCAAATGTACACTATGTCCGGCCTACACGAAGCACTGAGTCAAGGCGATTACGTCATCAATATTTTGCCCCTTACGGATGAAACCCACCATATTTATAATCAGACTGCATTTGAGCATTTCAAATCCGGTTCCTGTTTCGTCAATGTGGGACGTGGTCCATGCGTGAATACGGAAGCTCTGCTGGGTGCACTGGACAGTGGACAGATTGCCTTTGCTGCACTTGACGTATTTGAGGAGGAGCCACTACCTGCCGATCATCGACTGTGGGGCAAGGATAACGTCTTGATTACGCCGCATATTGCAGGCAGCACAGAGCAATACACCGAACGGGCACTTGATATTTTTATACAAAATTTGGAATCCTATGTTGCCGGAAAAAAGCTTCCGCTTAATCTGGTGAATTATAGTCATAAATACTAAAAATGCTTGATGTTCTTATGTGAAATTGTACAAATCCATGTGAGGTAGTTTCCCTACGAAAATCAAAAACCTCCATACCGGAAAATGGATTTTTCCGGTATGGAGGTTTTTTCTATTATTTTCAGTACAGTCGTTCTAAGTACATAGCCAAATGTGACGTATAAACGTGCCTTTGTTCACCGTTCGATACTGATCGATGTTCCATCCGGCATCCAGAATGTGCCCCTCCACCCATTCGGTGGAAACGATAACCGCTCGACCTGCAAGCCTCTTCAAACTCGTTAACATGGCAAGTTGTTCCTCATCCGGAAGAACCGAGCACAGATTGTAAGGCATGTCGAGGATGGCTGCATCGTACGATCCTTCCAGATCATTCATATCCCCGAGTGTAATTCTGGCTGAATCATAACCATAATGAGGAAGATTAATTCGCGCGCCTTGCACAGCCAAAGGGTTCAAATCATTCCCTTTTGCCTCAATCCCCATCGACAACGCCTCAATAACAACGGTTCCCATTCCACAGCACGGATCAAGCAACTGATGTCCCTCCACTTGAGGAATAGCAATATTGACCAACGCTCTGGCTAACGTAACACCAAGGCCTGTGGAATAATTTTGCGGCTTCTGATGATGGGTTTGCCAAGAACGATCCGCCTCTGTCCATTGACCGAGGAGCCATTTCCCATTCGCATGGATTAGTCCGAAAGTCACCTCAGGCTGTTTCATCATGGCTTTTCCTCTAATACACATGCCCAGCTCTTTTTCCAGCAGACGGGAATGCGCATAATCCGGCATGTCATCGCCCTCTTTCAGGCAGACAACCTTAAACGTTTCACCAGAAGACAGATCGATTTGTGAAGCGGCATGCTTCAGATCTTCTACCGTATCCGCTTCGGCCATCACATCCAGTCTGCCTCGGACAAACGGACTTCTACCTGGTGGAATGCATAGATTGGAGCGAACAAAAGCATGATTGCCTGAATGAATATCTGTACCAGGAACGAGCATCGTTTCCAACTCCAGTTCACATAGGGCACGTTCATTCTCATGGCAAGCAAAGGTATATACGTAACTTCTGACAACTGAATCTTTGTTGTTTGTAGAGCTCACCATGGTAGCCGTCCTTCATGTTTCTTCTATTATAAGAAGAGGTTTATATTTTTAATTTTTCAATGGAAACAAGCAGGTCTTCGGACAAATCTTTCAAGGTTTGAATATTGCCGCTAATCGTTTCCATTGAACTCACCTGTTCCTCAGCCGACGCTGACACTTCCTCTACACTGGCCGCGGATTCCTCCGATACTGTCGAAATTTGTTGACTGAAATCATTCATGCGTCCGCTCGCCTCCTGCATGCTCTCCAGACCATCCGTCATTGTACCAATGACCTGAACCATGCCCTCTACCGACTCACTAATGGTACGGAACAGATTGCCGGAATTGCGTACTTGCTGCTGCCCGCGCTCCGTCTCCAGTACACCTGTTCGCAATTCCTCAACCACACCCTGGGAACCCTTCTGAATATCCTCTGTGATGACGGTAATCTCTTCCACTGAAGTCCGAACGGCTTCGGACAATTTACGCACTTCTGCTGCAACGACTGCAAATCCGCGACCACTCTCTCCTGCACGGGCAGCTTCAATGGAAGCATTCAATGCAAGCAGGTTGGTTTGGCGCGCAATGTCATGAATGACTTGAACCAACTGCGATATGTCTTCGTTTTTGCGATCCAGCTGTTCCATCTTGTTCATGGAAGATGAAACTACGCCAGCAATCTGCTGCATCTGGTTCACGGATTGCTCCATGGACTCGCGACCGGTCAGTCCTTGTTTCAGAACGAGGTCTGACATCTGGCGAAGCTGGTTTCCCTGCTCCGAATGTTGCTGAATATGTTCGTTCAATCCCTGGACGGTGCGGGCAGATTCAACAGCCGTTTCCGCCTGACTCTCTGCTGCTTTTGCCGACTCTTCCATCGTTATCGCAATTTGACGACTGCCAATCTTAACCTCTTCAGAGGAAATGGCCAATTCGCTGCTTTGGCGGTTGACGGCTTCAGCGATCCGTCTGACATTCAATACCATGGAGGTCAGATTACCTTTCATGTCGTTCACGGCTTTGGCAAGTACACCAACTTCGTCTTCATGTTTGGTATGTATGTCCTGGACATTTAATTGACCTTCCGCAATCAGTTTCACGGCACTGATGACCCGAAGCAGCGGTTTTACGACTTGTGAACGGATGATCGGGATCGCAATCGCCGTAATAATAATCATCACTAGAACACCAATGATGATAATGATTCGGCCATCCTGGACGGATCTGATCGTCTGCGCAGCAGAGATGCTGGACTGTTCCTGATTGTATTCCACCAGATAATCCAGATCGACTTGCATGGCATCGAAGGAATCGGCCCCTTTTTCGGACACTTCCTTGGCCAATTGTTCCTGGCCTTCATCACTCAGCTTAATGGATTGTGTGTTAATCTTGAGGTACGCTGCCCACTTCGTTTTGAATGCATCCCAATGTTCCTTTTCTTCCGTTGTCTTTTCCTGTTGATCGTATATTTTAATTGCCTGGGCCGTTTCACGAATATACTTGGTACGTTCTTCAGCGAGGCTCGCTTTGTCCCCAGCCTGTGCATCATAATGGCGATAACTCAATGACAAAATATGTTCTGTCGTATAGTTCAAACGGTTAATCTGTTGGAGTGAGGGCATCCAGTTATTAGTGATCTCATTCGTGTTTCTTTCCATCGAGTTCATTCGTGTAACAATCGTGACACTAAGAAGAATTAAACAGAGGATTAATAAATAGAACGCGATGCTGATACGCAGACCGATACTCTTGATCCTGAATCTGCTGAACATATGATTTCCCCCTTGTGCCCATCTTCGGCCACTTCCATATTTTAGGTGCTTTTGTCGTTGTTTTACCCTTCTTTTGGCATCTTGCAAACTACTCTTTTCTATATTATATCTATAGGAAAAGAGACGTAAAGTACTATAACATTCTTTTGTTTTAGTCATGCTTTATTTTGTAAAATCTTGTGATTATTTCACATTACCTGTTGAATGGAATCGAACGATGTAAAAATTTAAACTAAAATGAAACAAAAAAGAGCTGCAGCATACGGCAAATATCCGATCTGCAGCTCTCAAGATTTGAATCCATGCAGAGGGCGGGTATGGAACCAGCCCTTCTTTGTATCATAACAACTAACCAGCCATCCCTTATGCGTTCGCCAGTAACTTGTAAGAAGCCAACCTTCTCTCGTAATCCGGCCCGGTTGTCACCACAAGAAGCCGATCCGTGTCCAGTCTGTGGCACACCTGCTGCAGCTGATTCCAGACTTGTGCAGGTGTACCGGCGTGATGCCGTTGTACTTCATTTCCATTGGCATCGGCCGTATCGTCGTTGGTGCGGATACTCGTGTTGGCGATGTCAGACTGGGGCGAATGCTCTTTCCCTCCGGCTTTGCGTCTCTCCGCCATCTCGTGGCTCCAGGACAACGCCTCTTCCTGCGTCTCCGCACACAGAACACCGACAGCAACCATAACCTCCGGCTCTTTCCTGTTAGCGCTGGGGATGAACCCCTCCCGATAACGCCGCACGGCCTCTGTACCATCCGCGTCACTCATGAATTGTCCGAATACATACCCCATGCCAAAACGGGCGGCAAACTCGGCACTCTTTACGTTGGTACCCAGCATCCATAAGGATAACGGAAGCGCCGGAATCGGTCGGGCCGTCACCGGATGTTCTTCATAGGTGTAACGGTCTTCCAGCAGTTCGGTCAGTGCTGCGAGTGATTCAGGCAGCTTGGACACATGTTGCAAGTAATTGCCACTCAAGGCCATCGTCGCATGGGGGCCACCCCCAGGAGCACGTCCCAAGCCTAATTCAATCCGTCCCGGATAAAGCGCCGCCAACAGTCGGAACGACTCCGCTACTTTAAGCGGGCTATAGTGCGGTAATAGCACGGCACCCGAGCCAAGCTGGATCGTGTTCGTTCGCGCGCCAATATGGGCAAGCAACACTTCCGGCGATGCTGATGCCAGTTCATCCATGTCATGGTGCTCTGACGTCCAGTACCTCGAATATCCCCACTCTTCAGCATGCTGCGCAAGTGTAACAGATTGTTGAAGCGCCTGTTCTGCTGTGGCGCCGTTCAACCTTGGAACAAGGTCAAGTACGCCCAGATTGTATTTTCCACTGATGTTCGCACCCAAGCGTCTCATCTCCCTTCGTCTCGCTTATCTCTAGTCCAGATCGTAGATGGAACCGACCTTGAGACCGTAAAGTTCATTGTAAATTTTCTCGGCAAAAGCATCCGTCATCCCGGCAATATAATCAATCACCATGTGCTCCCAGGTCCAGATCGGGTTCGCTTTCGCCTGATCCTTCTCATAACGTTGCAGCCAATCAGACGGAATAATGGATTTGGACGTTTCCGGATCAAGGAAAGCATCCCACAGACGCTTAATCATCCATTCACTGCGCTTTTGCAACCTCTGCACACGCAGGTCACGAATCATGGTCACCCAGGCAAAGCTCTTAAGCACACTCACCGTACGTAGCATATCGAGGTCCTCGGCACCTTCACGGACAAACGTTACCTTCTTCCAGTCCCCGTTATCAATAACCCCCAGGCTAGCGACAAAAAGGCTGACCCAGTAAGCCTTGA
>NZ_LITU01000078.1:36681-143391 GCF_001280595.1 Paenibacillus xylanivorans | reverse complement strand
TCGCAGAACGGCATCTTTTCATTCCAGATGCGCAGGAACGAAGCGAGGACTTCTTCGACCTTTTTCCCAATCGCTTCCCTTGTCCATCCGTTCCAGAACAGATCCTCCAGTGTGGTAATCTTATCCACAATCAGTCGATTGATATGCGGATCTTGCAGGAAATGCTCGTGCACTTCGATTTTGCCTGCCTTGATGCCATCTTCCAGATCATGTGCGGAATACGCAATATCATCACAAAGGTCCATCAGCTGCGCTTCCAGTGTCTTTTTACCAGCAGGAATGTCCCAACGATTGCGAATCTCGTGGATATACTGCCATTCATGATGATACATACCTTTCTTGCTCTCCGTGCCAGGATACGGATACTTGTTGATGCCGAGCAGCACCGCATCGGACAGGTTCAGCCCATCGATATCCTCCCGTTTTTCCAAGTACATAATGAGACGGAAGTTATGTGCGTTGCCTTCAAAATGCTCATATTTCCGCTTCAGCTCTGCACGAATCTCCTGTTCCGGTTGTGGTGATTTGGCCCCACGATTTTTCTTCATGATTTTCTTGACCTCCGTGTTGATGAGATCATCAAGGATGCCATCCAGCACTTCTTCCCCTTTATGCCCAAAGGGCGGGTGACCGAAGTCATGAGCTATTGCGGCACACTCCACCACTTCCGAATCAATAATCAGTCCCGGGCTGTCCGCCTGATTCAACTCCACCTCCGGGTAGCGACGCAGCAAACTTCTTGCCGCTTCTCGCGCAATCTGTGCCACCTCCAGGGAGTGAGTCAATCGTGTGCGATAATAATCGCCCGTTCCTGCACCAAACACCTGCGATTTGCCCTGCAGCCGACGGAAGGTCGGTGAATGTATCAGTCTGGAATAGTCCCGCTCATAGGCTGCACGAGCCCCATCCAGTTTCGTTAGTTCAGGATATTGTCTATGTTCTCTCAGATCATTCCATTGCATGTTGATCACTCCTAGCCGACTGTCTCTATTTTGAGTGATTATACACATATTCTGCAGTTTCGAAAAGCAAAACCTGTCTGCGATTGTCATCTCTTCTCACATCAACTTGTGATGCACAGTCGTCTTCTTTTATTATACCCTGCCAGACTATCATTCGTGCACCTAAATGGTAATGATATAAAAAGAAATTATAATATACATTACATCACTCCGCAGACAGAAACCAAATAAGTACTCGCTGTGCAAAGTGGCCGTTCCGGTTACGGATCGTTCTTCCGATCGCTGTTGTTTCCAGGTTTTCTGAATTCCCTTTTTAAAGGGGTAAACCCGGAGAGCTTATGCTTCCGATGCAGCTTTCTTACAGAAAGCTTTCAGGCGAACGCTGCGCTTCTTCAGAATCGATTCCGTCCCCTCCACTACTTTCGCTGCCCATAAATACAATAATGGTATTCACCATTTTCTCGCAAAAAAATAGTGAAGATCAAGTTCAAATTATAAAAATATCATATGAAATTTGATGATATGATAGTCCGTCTCCCCCATCCCCTCCCCGGTAATGGGTAAAGAGGTAAAAATAAAAAAAACCGACAGGACGGAAGCGCCCTGTCGGGTGAAGATGATGGTTTAGACCATAACCTTGCAGATATCGTTGGTGAACTCTACCGGGTCTTGAATTGGCAGTCCTTCGATCAGCAATGCTTGATGATACAACAAGCTGGTGTACAGGTTCAGTTTTTCCTTGTCCTGTGCGAATGCGTCTTTCAGGGATTTGAAGACATCGTGATTTACGTTGATCTCCAGCACTTTATCCGCCTGTACATTTTCGCTGTTCGGCATAGCTTTCAGGATTTTCTCCATCTCAATCGTCAGCTCACCTTCAGTGGACAAACATACCGGATGGCTTCTCAGGCGTTTGGAAGCTTTAACAGCTTTTACTTTGCCGCCGAGCTGCGCTTGCATCGCTTTGAACAACTCTTTGTTGTCATTGTCCTGTGCGTCTGTTTCTTCTTTGTCTGCACTGTCCTCGATGCCCAGGTCACCGCTGGAGATGGATTTGAACTCTTTCTCCTTGTAATTCGTGATCATCTTGATCGCAAATTCGTCGATGTCGTCGGTGAAGTATAAGACTTCGTAGCCTTTGTCGAGTACACCCTCGATCTGTGGCAATTTATCAATCCGTTCAATGGATTCACCAGATGCGTAGTAGATGTATTTCTGATCTTCCGGCATTCTGGAAACGTACTCGTCCAGGCTAACCAGCTTCTTCTCTTTGGAAGAAGAGAACAAGAGCAGATCCTGCAGGGTGTCCTTGTTCACGCCATAGTCGCTGTATACGCCATACTTCAGCTGACGGCCAAACGCTTGATAGAACTTCTCGTAATTCTCACGCTCATCCTTAAGCAGGCTTTGCAGCTGGCTCTTGATCTTGTTCTTGATGTTCTTCGCGATCAGGCTGAGCTGACGGTCATGTTGCAGCATTTCACGGGAAATGTTCAGGGACAGATCTTCCGAATCGACCATACCTTTAACGAATCCGAAGTAATCTGGCAGCAAATCACCGCATTTGTCCATGATCAATACACCGTTAGAGTACAGTTCAAGCCCTTTTTCATACTCTTTTGTATAATAATCAAACGGTGTGTTCTCAGGGATAAACAGGATCGCATTATATACCACTGCGCCATCAGCGCTGATGTGCAGATGTTTGAGCGGTTTGTCAAAACCGTAGCGTTTTTCCATATAGAAGTTGGTGTAGTCATCTTCGGTCAGTTCGCTTTTATTTTTGCTCCAGATCGGCACCATGCTGTTCACGGTTTGCTCTTCTTTGTACTCCTCGAACTCATTCTCCGTACCTTCCTTCGGACGTTGACCTGTCACATCCATCTTGATCGGGTACCGAATGAAGTCGGAGTATTTCTTGATGATCGATCTCAGGCGGTACTCTTCCAAAAATTCGTCATACGAATCTTCTTCGGTATTCTCTTTGATGGTCAGGACGATTTCCGTACCCACAGAATCCTTCTCGGCTGGAGAGATCGTGTATCCATCCGCGCCTTCGGATTCCCATTTCCAGGCTTCGTCGCTGCCCAGTGTTTTACTGGTTACAGTCAGCTTGTCCGCCACCATGAACGCAGAGTAAAAACCAACCCCGAATTGTCCGATGATGTTGTGACCGTCTTTCGCTTCATTCTCTTTCTTGAACGCCAATGAGCCACTCTTCGCGATAACCCCCAGATTGTTCTCCAGCTCTTCTTGGGTCATCCCGATTCCTGTATCAGTGAGCGTAAGCGTACGGTTCTCTTTGTCGATGGTCAGCTTGATGTAGTAGTCCTCTTTGTTGAAGACGAGTGTGTCGTCAGTCAGTGCTTTGTAATATATTTTGTCAATGGCGTCACTGGAGTTGGAGATCAGTTCTCTCAAAAAGATTTCTCTTTGAGTGTAAATGGAGTTGATCATCATATCCAGCAAGCGTTTGGATTCAGCCTGGAATTCTTTTTTAGCCATGAATGGGTGTCTCCTTTCAAATTGGATATAGAATGATTTGGTTGAATATAGAAAGTAAACCTTTGAATACTCCCTTGCAGAATGTTACGTTACTAGAAAAGCCTTCAATCGCTTTGATCCCCAGATTTTTCTGATTCACTCAATTGCTCATTTAAAATAAGTGCATGATTTTCTGCGGTCTAGCCGTTCCGGTTACGAATCGTTTTTCGGATCGCTGTTATCCCCGAATTTCTTTGATTCCCTTTTTGAAAAGGGAGAAATTCAGTGATAAAGGCGAACACTTCGCTTCCTCCAAATCGATTTCGTCCCCTCCACTACTTTTGCATCTGATCAGGAACTGATTTTAAACATTTAGATTTTTATCAAGTAAAAATCTGTTGATCAATCTTGCGCGTGCCAGGCCTTTTCTAGCTCATTCCACTCTCATGTCCTATTCAAGTTTAACTTAATCCATATTCAAAAACACAATCATTCCATATGTAGTCGTTTAAAGTAAATTTCATTTGTTAGCACTCAAGTCATCAGAGTGCTAAACCCTTCCTTTTATATAACATATGGGAAAATTGGGTGTCAATACTCTAGGTGCGAATTTAACAAAATGGTAGATTAACATCCCGTTTATACGCGCACTTTTGATTTTAACGTAATGTCCCAAGTAATACAAAAAGCCAGCTCGAACTGAGGTTCGAACCGGCGTCTGGGTGAGATAAAATAGAAGCTTAGATTCAGTGAAAGCACTCATTATTGAGATATATTATGGCCGTAGATCCTTTTGGTATATGACTGAGCTTCAAATTTGTTGCATACGTGATTATTTTTTAGCCATCTTTGGATCAAGGGTATCGCGCAGGCCGTCACCCAACAAGTTGAAACCGAGCACGGTTAACATGATGGAAAGTCCGGGGAAAATAAGCGTCCACGGCGCTTTTTGCAAAAACTGGCGGGAATCCGACAGCATTTTGCCCCATTCCGGGTCAGGGGGTTGTGCCCCCATGCCGAGAAATCCAAGCGCAGCCGCTTCAATAATCGCTGTTCCAATCCCAAGTGTGCCTTGTACAATGAGCGGGGTGAGGCTATTGGGCAAAATGTGCCGGAACAGAATTCGCATATTGCCAGCACCCAGCGTACGTGCCGATGTAATAAATTCCTCCTGTCTCAAGCTAAGTACCCTTGAACGCACCAACCGTCCGTATGTCGGGATGTTCACGATCGCTATCGCGAGCAATGCATTTTGCAACGAGGGGCCGAGAATCGCCACAATGGCGATCGCCAGCAATATAGCTGGGAAAGCGAGCAAGATATCGAACAAACGTGAGATGAGCATGTCTGCCCATTTTCCATAATACCCAGCAATCAGGCCGAGCAATGCGCCCGCAATAATAGAGCCTATGACGGAAAAGAAACCGACCCACAATGAAATGCGCGCTCCGTGCAGCACTCTGGAGAATACGTCACGCCCGAGATCATCGGTACCGAACCAATGCTCTGCGGAAGGGGCTTGCAGACGATCTGTGAGCACCTGCTCTTTGTAATCATACGGGGCAATATACGGGGCAACAAAGGCCATCAGGATGAAAAAAACGATAATGATCAAGCCTGCCAGCGCAAGCCGATTTCTCCGAAACGTTCTCCAGGCTTCCCGCCATGGACCAGATGCGGGTGCCGACGCGGCGTCCATGGACGCTCCGGTATTGGTCGATAATTTGGCCATGCGGCGTCTCCCTTCTATTCATGTTCATTTATAACTAATTCGAGGATCGAATACGGCGTACAATAAGTCCACAATCAGATTGATCACTACGAAGAAGAATGCCACGATCAGAATGCCGCTCTGGATCACCGGATAGTCTCGCGAACTAATTGCTTCATATATATAGCGACCGACACCTGGCCAGGCAAAGATTGTTTCGGTCAGCACGGCACCGCCTAGCAAGGATCCAGTTTGTATGCCGATGACGGTGAGCACAGGAATAAACGCATTTTTCAACGCATGTCCATATATGACAAAAAACGGACCGAGTCCCTTCGCCTTCGCGGTTCGGATATAATCCGAACTCATTACTTCGAGCATACTGGAACGCGTCATTCGGGCAATAACGGCCATAGGAATCGTGCCGAGCGCGATACTTGGTAGCAGCAAATGTTTTGTTACCGTCCACAGCTGATCCCAGCGTCCAGCAATCATCGTATCCAGCACATACAAGCCCGTAATGGCTTCAATTGGATCACGCGCGTTCATTCGGCCAATGGACGGTAGCCAGTGAAGTTTGTTGGCGAATAGCCATTGTTCCATCAGACCAAGCCAGAAAATCGGCATCGATACACCCACCAATGCAATGACCATACAGCAGTAATCGAACCACGAGTTATGTTTCCACGCACTGACAATCCCGGCATTCACGCCAATAATGACAGCAAACAACATACTCGCCATCGTTAATTCCAGGGTTGCTGTCAGATAAGGAACTATTTCCTGGGCAATCGGAATTTTGGTGCGGATGGATGTACCCAGATCTCCTTTTACCAGATCGCCAAGGTAGGCGAAATATTGTTGAAACCATGGTTTGTCCAGTCCGAGCTGGTCACGCAGAGCTTGCTTGGATTGTTCGGTTGCCTTTTGCCCAAGTATGGTCTCTGCCGGATCACCCGGAATGGCGTGGATAATGGAAAAGACGATCAGGGTCATGCCCAGCAGCACGGGCAGTAACACGAGTACACGTTTGACGATGTAACTGTTCACTCCTCATTCACCTGCCTTTAACGTATAAAAAGCGCTAGCAAACATGCATGCTTTAGATAGTTACGTCCAGATGTGGGTTCTGCCAAGCATTACGTGTTCGCCAGCGCTTTAGACTAATGAATCGTAAATATGAGTTTCAGCTCGTATACAATTTATTCAAAGTAGGCATTGGCATAGGATTCCGTACCCAATGGGGACGGTACAAAATCTTTCAGGTTCGCTTTACCAGCCAAAATCGGGGTTGTGTGCACAAGTGGAATCCATGGCGCATCTTCCTTAATAATCACTTGAGCCTGCTTGTACAGATCCGCACGCTTGTCCTGATCCGTTTCTTTCTGTGCACTCGTCAGCAGCGTATGCAATTCTTCGTTGACGTAAAAGCTGCGGTTATTGCCCGGGATAGCATCCTTATCCAGCAGCGTGTACAGGAAGTTATCCGGGTCACCGTTATCACCGGTCCAGCCGAGCATGTAAATGTCGTCTTTCTCCCCGGCTTTGGCATCATCCAGATACGTTGCCCACTCTGGTGATTCAATGTTGACGGTCACTCCGATTTTCTCAAAATCGGCCTGGATCGCTTCGGCAACTTTCTTGCCATCAGGCATATACGGTCGGGATACCGGCATGGCATAGAATGTTACCGGGTCAGGCAATCCGTCAGGATAGCCAGCATCGGCAAGCAACGCTTTTGCTTTTTCCAGATCATAAGCATAGTCCTCAATACTGTCGTTATACCCCCAAAGCGTTGGCGGCATCGGGTTTACCGCTGGCTGCGCTTGTCCCGCAAAGAAAGCATCAATAATGCCCTGTTTGTTAACTGCATGGTTGAGCGCTTGTCTTACTTTCACGTTATCAAACGGTTTTTTCTTAAAGTTGAAACCAATGTATGACACGTTAAATGGTGGACGCTCGATTTTTTGCAGTTCGCTATTTCCCTTAAGGATGGACAGATCGTCCGGGTTCAGGTCCTCCATGATATCAATCTCGCCGTTTTGCAGCGCATTGAAGCGAGCCGTGTTATCCGGAATGGAACGCACAATCACTTTGTTCAGCTTCGGCAGTCCCTCTTTCCAATAATTCGGATTCTTCTCCAGGGTGATGGAGTCATTTCGCTTCCACTCTTTGAATACAAATGGGCCTGTGCCTACTGGCTCGCTCTTGAAATTTTCCTTTTTCTCCTGAATCGCGGTTGGACTTGCAATACCAAATGGCGTCATCGCAATATTTTGCAGGAAAGGCGCTTGTGGCTGGTTCAGGGTGAACTCAACCGTTGTCTCGTCAATCGCCTTCACTTCCTTAATCACACGTCCGTCTTCCGGACCAAACATGGAATCGTAATAGTCGAAGGAATCTCCCTCAAATTTATATTCACTGGCCGGGTCACTCCATCGCTTGAAGTTGAACACCACAGCCTCTGCGTTGAAGTCGGTACCATCTTGGAATTTCACGCCAGACTTCAGCTTGAAGTCATACTTGAGTCCATCCGCCGAAATCTCCCAGCTATCAGCCAGTCCAGGAACAACCTCGGTTCCACCTTCTTTGTAGTCCAGCAATGAGTCGAATACCTGATGTCCAATCTTCAACGACTCCCCATCCGTAACAATTGCCGGGTCCAGTGCCACGGAATCTCCGCCACGTCCCATAATCATCGTATCCTGTGCTGCCACTTCTGCCGGAGGCTCGCTACCTTCCGCCGGAGCAGGGGAATTGCCCGTACCCTCGTTACTTGCGCTGGAGCAGCCCGATAGAATCATTACTGTACTCATGGCCATTGCCATGACCCCGGATAACCATTTTTTTCTCATTCGCATACGTACAACACCCTTCCCTGGCTCATAATGTGTGTGATACTGGCGTGAAAAAAACTCCAATGATTACAATGGTTCGGTTTGGTACTTTGTATCATATGAAAGGCTTTAGATGCCTGCGATACCTGTGATGTAAATCTGGATAAGTTGAGGCATATATGTAAAATGTTAAACGGGATGTAACCGTACACATTTTGTTAGATTTTTTCGGATGATGTGACGAGTTATATATTCCTGTGGTTGTTGCGTAAAAATTGAACTTAGGTCAATAAGCAACAGTAGAATGGTACCGACTTGGTGGCGATCAAATATGGCTGATTTAGAGAGAGCAGTAGTGTAGTCTGTTGTGGATTTGGGCTTAGGTTGTGACTTGGAGTTAGATCGTTATGGCTAAAGTGTCATTGGCTAAAATCTAATGATGGCGATTAGCTGGAACAGAAAGTTGGTAAACAGAACATTTTAGTGGTTTCTCAAGCAGGTTGGATTGAATTGTTTCAAAACATTGTGAAATTGATCTAGAGATGTTGGATTTTACAACAGGGAGACATTACAATAACTTTTCATGTTAAAGTCTTGTCATGATGAGGAGGATTGTGTAAATAAACAGTGGTGAAAATCGATTTCGTGTAACTTACTTTACATCACATTCATCAATTAGACAAGAGATTTACGGACATAAGTCTTCAACTTTATTATATATGTTAATATCATTTACATAAAACACAAAAAAGGAACACCGTTCGACAAAAAGCGTCGTGTGTCCCTTGTTGTGTTCCCTCTTTTAAAACCGGGTCCATCGTATATTTCAAGTTAGGTCAGCTTATTTTTTGAATAAACCTCTGCGGTACATGACCGTGATAAAACGGTAAAAATCATAACTCGCCCCATTATCGATGCTGAACAGCGGATTTTTGGTGTCATATGCCAGTGCTGCGTCAACGGCCGCTTTTGCCCAGACTGGAACTTCCATCTGCTGACGCGCCTGCAGTTTATCGACCTGGGATTTGAGCGCATCAAACGCTGCTTTCTCTTCGGCTGTCATCGATTCTCCCCCTTTCGGTGGTTCGGTTGGATTCGTGGGATTGGTTGGTTCGGAAGGCTCTGGTGGCTTTGGTGTTGCTGTTGCATATTTTGCTTTCAATTCCGCTGCCGATCCTTGGAACTCGTTCATATCCACGTTGCCGCTGATCCCGTTCACCTTGCCCGAATCCATATACTGCCAGAACGTCCAACGTTTCCAAGCCGGCTGGTCATCCGGTACACGTGTGTTGCTGTAACGCGCAATCCATAGATCGTATGAGCTGAGTGATGTATCAAAATTTCCGGCAAATGAATTGCCCGTGTATATGATCGGTTTCACACCCGTGAGACGTTGCAATTCCGTTAAAAAAGCCTTAGCTACCGTGTTGATCTGAGCTTTGCTCAGGTTACCCGGATTATTCTCATAGTCCATGACAGGAGGTAATTGCAGCGCCTTCGCGCCTCCTACTTTTTGCAATGTCGTGGCATAATGCGCCGCTTCAGCCTTGGCACCATCGGTATTCGTTGCGCGGAAAAAATGATACGTCCCCACCAGCATGCCCGCCGCCAATGCGCCGGTTACATTGGTTTGAAAATTCGGATCGGTATACGTCTGCCCTTCGGTCGCCTTGATGAACACAAATGTCATGCCGTTTGCTTTCACTTTGGCCCAATCGATCGTGCCCTGATAACGGGAGACGTCAATGCCCTGCGTGTTGCCCGAGCTTCTCGTTTGCATGTTTCTCACACCCTTTATGCGGCAAATTGCCGTTTGTATATAGTTAATGATTGGGGATCAGGGGTTGCTTGTGTGCGTGTCCCTGATTGTTGGTAAAAGGTAATTTCGGATGGCTATGGTGGAGCTACTTCGTGCCATCTCTTGTTTGTGGATCTGTATCATCTGGATCTGCCTGTGAAAAAGATTCTTTGGCACTCGGAGAGAAATTTCCGGGGAGTTCGCCGTTTCCTCCCTTGCCCTTGAGTACTTCAATAGCCTGCCTGATCGCAGGAGGGATTGGCGCACCCAGTTTGCCCCCATTTTCAATTATGGACAATAACTCATTCGCGATATAAAAAAAGGCGACCGCATCCCTGAACAAATGTCCGTCTCCCAGAACACCGTCCACCAGATGAGCCACCGATACCATTGCAAAAATAAATACTTTTCGTGCGATACCGAACATTCCGACATTACTCTCTAGCTTGCCAGTCATCCCTGCCGCCGCGATGCCGGTTAGGTAATCGAGGATAACGAACACGAGTAGTACTCCCAACACTCCGGACCAACCTCCGAAAAAGTAGGTTGCTGAGCTGGTTATTAGTGCTATCCCCCATTTCCATAGGGTTTCCCATCGTTCCATGGTTTCACCTCCTTTAATTTTTAATACTATCTGCTCCAGAAGGCATAAAAATAGCGTTCCATTTTGGGAACGCTTTTTACACTGTATCCCCGTTTTGATCATGTGGCACTTCTGAATTGATTGGATAGGGATACGATAACAATGGCTTCAATGTTTCAAGATCGACACGCTCGATAATCTCACCCTCGGAACGATCCAAACCAAATGCCTCTTGTTCGCGTTGGACGACAAGGTACCGACACTATTCGGTACCTTGTCGTCCAACGCTTTATCAACTTGAAATCCTGCTCTCATGTCGTCTCGGCAACGATCCCCGCACTCTCCGGAGTAATAACAATTACGTTCCCATATTGCAGGTCATAGTATACCTTCATAACGACTTTCATTTTCGGTTCTTGTTAGTCCATTTTCCCACTACCTTCCGTATTTTATTGCCCAGCGAAAACCCATCTAATCGCTCCCCTGTCTTTGTTTTTGATATACAAAAATGAGTATGCGGTATAAGCTTTTCTGGCTCACGACTATCACACCCTATCCCCTTGCTTCTATCTCTCTATCTTATCTATCTTATCTATCTAGGCGGTATCAACCCGGAAATTTTGCATGTACAAACTCCCGAACGCTGTTCCAAAATTCCCTCTGACACTCAAACCTAATTTCATAGGCCCGGCATCAGGGTCGAACGCCGCTGGTTTGGAAACGAAAGATTGTTGCCAACCGGAACTAGATGGATTATAGTTACCCACAACCCAACCAGCCAATGCAGAATCGTCTGTTTTCACGATTACATGTGAATGACTTATGTTAGGCACTCCGTCAGTGGCGGAAGAGTTATTCAAAAACCAAACAACCCCTTTGGCGTCTTCCAAGCCTAGAGTAATAAGAACGTTGCCACCTCCAGAGTATCCGACACTTAATCGGGCTGAGTTTGAAATAGGTGCTATGCTTATAACCCTTGTCCCGGTTGGAACCATTGTGATGATCGTGCCGACTCCGTTAATGCCACTCTGCCAAGTCGAACCAGCGCTGAGAATGGAAGGTGTGAGCGAAGTCGCTTCTACCGCCTTTGGAAATCCATCCATCCCGTAATTATCCAAATAATAATTATCTAAGTATGGCATTAGTTCACCACCAAAGCATTGACATGAACAGTAACAGAGGTTGACATGTTAGACACTCGGCAAACGACTGATTCGTTGTCCAATACCTGATCTAAAAATGGAATAAACAAGGTATCCAACGGTTTTAATGCTTTTCCGTAAATGACATAATCGTTCCCCAGTTTCATGTAAAAATCTATCGGGCTCGTTGAAAGCGTGCATATGACTATTGATTTAACAATCATTTTTCCTGCTGGAATAACTGTAGTATCTTTTGTGTTAACATTCATTCTGGCGGTGAGTATGTCGGTCCTGTCGGTTACCTTGCCACTTAACCTAACTGATAAGGCATTTGCAGTCGGGCAATAAACAAGCACTTGTTCCCCTGCTTTCATAACTTGATCTAATACAGGTATAACCAAAGTTTGACCCGGTTCGATGTCGCGTAATCGAGCGAAGTCGATGCCTTGTAAATTCACACTAAACATTTGTTTAGTCGCACTTGTATTGCATATGGTTAGCGATTTTAGGATTACTGTTTTACCAAATGGGACTGTATAAATACTGCTAACCGAATTGGTGGATGTGTAACCTCCGTATAACTTTTGTGTTATTACAGCCATCTACAACGCCCCCCATAGCTTTGATTGTTCTATTGATCGAATAAGCAATTGATCGTTAGCGTCTTGGTTCCATGACGTTGCATCGTCCCCGCGTGTCAACATGATTCGTCGTATAGCTTTTGTACCTGAAGGTATGCTTGGAGCGATATACAATCTAATAGTGTATGGACTTAGACTTGCTGGTGCCTTAAATGTGACTGAGTTCCGATGCCATTTCCCCATCTCAGTAGCACCTGTTTGCGCGATAACTTCCCCGTTGTTCAATACTTGTATCACAATATAACTACCAATAGGTGATGTTAATTGATTCAAAAATTCGGCAGAAAGTGTGTAAGTAAATCCGTTTATCAATGGGACGTCGACAGATCGTAAGTCAGCTACGACATTCGTCGGTGTCGATTGATACACGTAAAATGCATCACCCTCAGGCACAAACATGTTAGATGTTAAAAATGGTACTCCGCCAAAATTAGCCCACCCATGTAATCCCAATTCTGCTGAACTATTAGGCAAAAGATTAGATGGCCGATTCTTACTGATCGCTCCTTTTCTTACATCATTCAACGCCTTCTCCGTCGCCGCCAACGTCTCAGATGTCCCATCCGTCCTACTCGACAGCTGAACCTTCCCTTTCTGCGTCAAAGACGCATCAGGAATATCCATCTTGCTCACTGCTTCACGAAGCGTATCCAGATCCGTCTTCGTCGCAACTCCTGCATCAATCTTTTCAAAAATTCCGTTAATACTCTCCCGGGTCACATTCTCGTTCCCCAAGGGAAGAGGTAATTTCAATCGATCCGTTTCTTTTGGCATTACGCCCACACCTCCAGTTCATTCCACGTCAGGGACGCGGCGTCTAGTTCATCCCACGTTTTCTGCTTCTTGTCCAGATCGTCCCAGATCAGATAGCGATACTCATATTCCACGGCCATGTGGGCCGGTTTTAGTTCATCAATCGCGCGTTTGAGATCGTCAATATTGGGCGGGATGCCCATCGTATCCACAAAGCTCACCGTGAAGCTCCACGCTTCCGGCTGAAACGTTACATCCACTTTGCCTCCAGCGTACGCCTCAGCTACATTCGCAACCAGTCTGCCCGAAAACTTCCCGGCACCCCGCAGCTTGGACTCCACCACGGCACGCCGCTGCTCCACAGGTTTGAGACGATCTGTCTCAATGCCAAGCTCCTGCTCCCAGAATTCCAGGCCCCACGTCGCCGTACGGACAAAAAACTGATCCAATGTCTCATCCAGTGCCTGATACAGCAGATCCATCTCAGATCCTTTGGACTGCATATCGGCCTGCATCACACGTGAAGTCTCATAATAGCTCGGCAAATACGAGAACAGCTCCCGCCCTTTCTCACTCGTCAGTCCAACATGTACAGCAGAAGGAGCACTCATGCCCTATCCCCTCCCTTCCTTTCACGTCAATGCAAAATGCTTCGCTCAAATGTTGCGTTCCCGAGCGGCGTACCGCACGACCCAAGCACTCTTCTTGCCCGCCACTTTCTTCATTTCCAGTTGAACCGGATGCCGCATAGTCAGAACATTCCCGATGTCCCATACTGCCTTCATCGCCGCATTCACGAATTGCATCATCATCTATCATCTGGCCCTGCACGCTACTCATGCACATCCACCGTCCCCAGCACGGCCACCTGACTCGCTTTCATCTCAATATTCTGGTCGCTTACACCGTTCACGGTCAGCTCCGAATAGTCGATAATCGGCGGAATGTCAAGCAGGATTGCGGCAATACGGGTGTAGCGCACAAGTGGATCGGCAAAAGCCAACTGTTTCAGATACGCGGTCACCCCGCGTTCGATCAACGCCCGTACATCTGCCAACGTCGCATCGCTTGCCAGCGTCAGCTTCACCTGAATGTTCATCGGCACTTCCTCTGCTGGCATCACGTTCACCACTGGGCCAGCTGGTGCAACGCCTTCCCCTTGTCCATCTTGCGTCGGGTCCACATACTTCTGCACAGCCGCCACCAGATCGCTGCCCGCGGCACGTTTGTCCGTATCCAGCAAATACAATCCCACCGTGCCCGGCCCCTGCCATAACGGAATTACACGCGTTGCACCAACCCCTGGTACTTCACTGGCCCATTGCACATATTGCGATTTGTTGCCGCTTGTCCCCTGATTGCGGACTTTGGCATAAAAGCGTTCCAACAGCGCTGTATCTGCCTCGATATCCGCACCGCCCTTGATCACCTCAACATTAGTTACAGACGTAACGCCACTCACTGGTGTGGACAGCACAGTTACCGTGCCCGCAGGCACATTGCTTTCTTTTCCGGCAATAAGCGCCCGCACGCCAACACTGCCCAGACCATCTTCTCCCAGCTCCACCCGACTAACGGTTTCATATTCGAGTGAAGCCTCACCGGAGATTTCATCGGCCAAAGTAGCCACAACCGTGCCCGCAGGAATCACCTTGCCCGGCGTACCCGCGAATCTAACCGCACCTTGCGCCGCCACCGCAGCCCGCCGCGTAATGCCGTGCTCTCCTGCCCGCAGATCCATTTCTTCCGAACGAAAATTCGAATCGCTGCTCGCCGCAGTACTCGCAAACCCGCGCCGCAGTAATTCCTGCGCCCACAAAGCCGCCTCGGACAGCATAAAAGCTACCGGAGCCTCCGCATCCCACAGAAAAGAACCTTCCGACTTGTCCAGATCCGCGGGCAGACGATCCAGCATACGCTGCATAATCTGTTCCTCCGTCTGGTCCTCCAAATAACGCGGAATCTCAGCCATCCCGTCAGATCACCTCACTTTCCAGAATAAACATCTCTTCCTGCACACTCGCCACACGACACGAGAACATGCACTGCTCCCGATTCCAATCAAACGTGAACTGGTCCACAGAATCTGTGCGTGGATCAGCCAGCAGCGTTTCCGTAACCATCCGGGTGATCTCACTTTCCATCACGCCCCGGCTGTCCCCCTGACCGACCAACTCATCCAGCTCCGAACCATAGTTCCGGGAGTAAATCACATGTCTGTACCGCGGCGTCTTCACCGCCTTGATGCACCATTGCACCCAGGCTTCATGCGCACCTGCCACAGCGACTTTGCCACTTGGGGTCAGCACAAAATCCCCCGCTTCGTAATCGAATCGCCAGCTCCGTCCAAATCGTACCTCTTCCGAAGCCACTCCTGACAGATCTTCCTCATCATCTCCCCATACCAAACCCGTTTCCGGGAACAAACTAGGCATTCGCACTCACCACCTTACACAGCACCACAATGTCGTTACCGCCATTCACCCGCATCGCCAGCACACGGTCTCCCGCTTTCAATCCTTTACCGAGAGACCACACCGCTTCTTTCACTTCCCCTTTTTGCAAAAGAAACCGTCCCGTGCCCGTCGTTCCGCCGTTTGCCACGTCAGGTATACCGGAAATCGCGCCAGCAGCCTCGCGCTCCGGCAATCCAAGCGTGCCCGGCAACTCGGCCACGAGATAGTCCTGCACTTCGTGCTTGAAATCATCCAACTTCACGCCGGATGAAGTCATCGTACCCAGCACCGCTCCCATGCCGCTCACAGCCTGACGGGTTTGCGTACTCATTGCACCCCGCATGACCTCAGCAAAATGCCCGTACGGATCTTCTTTATTCAAGGTAAACCCTCCTTTTCACCATCTCGACCGTGCCCAGTTCCAACGTCATCGTTCCAGGTCCAGCGGACAGATCACGGCTAACGGACATGACGATCAGTTTCAACCCTTTGAGCAGCACCGCGTCTCCGGCACGAATCGTATTCACATCTGGTGCAGATACGGTAAAGGTCTCCTGAATACCCGTCAGGCGGCTTTTCGCTAGCTTCTTGGCAGCAGTCGCTGTTTTCACCTGATCGTCCTCGATCAGCTTTTGCAGCGTGCCCAGTTCGGCTACACCATCCTGCTCAATCGCGAGCACTTTGGAAGGAACCTCTTTGCCGCTGCTGGACTCCGAGGCCGCCATCACTTTAACTTTGGTGACCGCGCCTTCGAGCGTACGCATCTGAGTCAGATCGATCAGTCGATCCAGCTCGTGCGCCTTTGCATTACTGCCCACCTTGAACAGCTGCAACCCGCCCGGCGTCATCCGCGGATGATACATATCCCCACCGGACTTCACCGTTTCCTTCAGATCGGCAAACACCATCGAAAAAATCGTCTGCGACCGATACACCGCTTTGCTCAGCTTCGTTTTGGTATCCGGCAGAGCGGCGTATGGAATTTTCCATTCCTTGGCGTACGTTTTGAGACGCTGTGTGGCAGTCTGGTCTTTCGGCAGCAGGAACTCATCCTCTGATTTTTCCAGATAAATCATCCGGTCGTACACCGTAAGAGATAGCCGCTTAGTACCGCTGTTCGAGCTTTCCACCTCCCAGATGACCGCAGGATGCAGCAAGTGAACCATTGATTTTTCGCCAAAAGGAACCCCGCTAATCCGTACCGCCATACCCGGTGATATCGCAGGCAGACCCGAAGACGCAGACACCGCCAGCCGGATGTTGGCCTGATAGGCAATCTGGTCGAGCGAATCTTTCAGCGTAATTGTCTCCACCAACTTGGTGATGTCATATTTGTCATCTACAATGACCTTGTAGGTCATGGCATCACCAGCTTTTGTCCGGGCTTGATCCGATTCGGATCACTGCCGATGGTCTTCGCGTTGAGCTTGTAAATCTCGTTCCATTTGGAACTGCTGCCCAGCTCAAGCTTTGCTATTTTGGACAGGGAATCGCCAGATTTGACGGTGTAGGTCTTGCTGCTCGTTTTCAGATCAGTACGAGAACCCGACTTGCTCGCAGATGTTGCACCGCCAACCTTCTCCACTTTGGAATCCCGCCACGTTCGCAGCGTAATGTCAAAGTAAATATCCCCGCTCTCACCGCCTCGGAAGGTCGTATTGTGCGAGATCAGATACACGGGCACATTTACTCCCGTGTTGGTAATGATAAAGCGCAGTGGCTTTTTCGATACCAGAAACGTATTCAGCATATTCATCGCTACACGTGGATCAGGCAAAGGCTCGTACATGCAATAGGACGCATCATATTCTTTGGGAAAAAAAGAAGAGAAGGTGATCTCCTTCACCTTCTCCCCCTGCGCAAAATCAAATTCGCCATACTCCAGCATATTAATCGTTTCGTATCCCTTGGATCGGGAGATCGTCAGTTCTTCCGGTTTTACCGGAAATTGAAACTTCGTTTTTCCGTCGATCAGGGTAAATTCCATCTTGATACCTTCCACGTTATCTTTAAATACAGTCATGACAGGCCTCCTTTCTGCTTAGGCCATAATCGTTTTTCGATTTTCCATCGCACGGCGCACTTCGCCTGCAAATCTCATGCCAACCTGATGTGAGATCGCATCGTAGTCGATGGCGTTCTCCCGGACAGTCACCTGCACAGCACCTTGTGGTACGTTTACGGAGATCTGGTTGGTCGTCTCGGTTTTAAAATCCTTCAAGTAACCGGACAGACTACTCATCTGGTCTTCGGATATTTGTACCGTCATCGTGGACGATTTGCCATTGGCATTCGTTTGAGCTCCGTTACCAAGCGCCATCGCTTGGTTCTGCATCACGCTTGTTCCCATAAATGCAGCAGATGTGGACTGGCCGACCTTATTGTTCATAAAAGCCGCCGGCCCCGTCATGGTCAGTGCCGGTGGAATATAGGCAGGTGGCATCTGCGGACCTGTTGCTACTTGCGACGTTGAAGCCATCGTTGCCGCCGATACGGTTTTGTTCTCCTTCTTCGAGCCAAAACCGAAGAAACTGGATATGCCATCGGTGATGTTTTTCGTTTTCTCAGAGACGTAATCCGCTGCACCCGACAATGCATTACCCACACCTTCGGTAGCATTGGACATGAATCTTCCAATATCCTTGGATTTGTCCCCGATCCAGCCGCCTGCTGCACTGCCAGCCCAACCGCCGACTGCGCCCCCAACCCAAGTTCCAATTCCCGGCAAAAGGACACTGCCGATGGCGCTACCAATCGCCGTACCTGCTGTGCCACCAATCATGGAACCCACAGCTCGGCCACGTTCTTCAGGGGGCGCGGTAGCTATGTTCGCCACATCCGCCAGCATGCTGATCGGACGAATCAATTTTCCAGCACCTTTCGCAAGACCGCCACCCAGTTTGCCCAACATGCCATCACCCGAGAGCATGTTGGACATTGCCATAGGAGAACTGGACATTAGACCTGAGACTAGATTGGATGTTTTGCCACGACCAAACATTCGGTTTCTGGCAATGTTTTTGGCTTCTTGAAAGGCACGATCTGATGTGTCTGTATGAATTTGGGACACGCTCGGCGTTGGTGCGGGAGTTGGAGTAGCTGCTCTGGAAGTAAACCTTCCTCCACCTCGTCCACCAGATACTCTCCGGGCAGGCGGTTTGCTTGGTGTGTCGCTACCCGTTCTTGAACTGTTTCGTGTTTGACTCTTGCCTTTCTTACCTTCGGTCACTTCTGTAGTCACACTCGGATTACTCGCTTTATTCTTTTTAGCCTTTCTATCGGACCACCGTTTTTTACCTTTCCCAATCAAATCGGTTAAATTATTTGCTGCATCCAATCCAGTAATGGTCCATTCTAGTGCTTTTTCAAGCCAACCTTTATCATCTTCTTTAGCCACATTATTAATCGTGGTATTATGACTCCCGATCACAACGGACATGGAAGACCCACTCGCCGGATTCATCTTACCCATCGCCACTTCAACCTTCTGCTTCACCTCAACTGATACCGTTCCCGAAGCCTTCACCATCTGATTTCGAAAACTGTTCAGTTTCGCCAATGCACGATCTAAGGCAGGGCTTAATTGATCATTCAAACCAATCGTTGGTGTGATCCGCAGCCTGCTCAACCGAACGGCCGTACTATAAATATGCTCCAGCCTGCGTCCGGTCGTTCTCAGCTCATTGTTCACCTTGATCAGACTCTGATAGCGAACTCTGCCCAGACGTTCAGTCGAACGCTGGATCTGATCCAGATAACGAAGCGTTGTCTTCATTTCCGCATTGGACTTGGACAAACCTACAATCATTTCTGCCATTCTTTCACCTCCTGCCCTTTCTAAATTATCGATTCATTTGCGAGGTAATCGCTGCCATTTCCTCTTCCGAAAAAGCAATCAACAGCGAGCGTTCCCCACGCGGCAAAGACCAGAATTCTCCGGGCCGCAGATGATGACGAACCCACATGTGATACAGGAACGTGGTCATCCCGCCGGAGTGAATCAGTTTTTTAGGTCTTCAATCTCCACACCGAAGCCGGACAGCTCCAGTACTTTATCCCCTACAGCATCCAGCTCACCTGCGAGCAGCATGCGACGAACCGCTTGTTCCCCACCGGACAGCTTCATACGACCCGTGATACGGTTGTCTCCCCAGCCGGACAGTTCGAGTCCGCGCACATTCATTTTCACCGTTGCTTCGGAGATCAGCAGCGCGTTAAACGTTTCTGTATCCACCTTTTCCTCGGTGCGGCCTTTGACCGTTTTGCGAATCGTACAGCGTTCGCGGATCTGATCCACTTTGGAGGACGTCAATCCACGCAGGGTCAGCAATAGATCCAGGCGCTGAATACGCACATTCTCCTCTGGCAAACGTTCCGCTGCTTCAAACAACTGGTCCAAAATTTGTTCTTCAGACATATTTTCATTCATACTCATGGGGCTCGATCTCCTTCTCATTTCACAATTGGGTTCATGTATCTCAACAATTAGGGACAACAAATAGACCGAGATGCTCTCAGCCTGCATGTGTGTCCCTCTCATGTTAAGTCAACTTGCTCACACGTTCGATCAGACAAGCTTCATTACGAAGTCATTCCAACCCTTAGTTCGCAACAATCGGATTCAACAGTTCAAACCCTTCAAACGTAAAACCTGTTTCCTCCGGTACTTCCTCACCCGCTGTCCAGTTGGCTAGCTGGATTTTGTCCACCATGCAGCCTTTCAGCAAGACGCTCTCATGTCCATACGACTCCGGATCGTTCAGCTTCGAGATAATCTGGAACTTGGTGAAACCACGTACGATCATGTCCGACGTCACTTTGTAACCGGTCATCGTGCCTGTTCCTTTTTTCGCACCGTTTTTGTGTACTTTCCAGTCGTTACCGACCAGATTCAGTTCTCGTTTCTCAATCTCTACGCTGGCCTCCAGCTTATTAATGTTCGTCTGCCACACACCATCGATATGCAGCTGACCATGGGTACCGAGAATCACTCTTGACGCATCCAACATTTACAATTCCTCCTTGGGATCATTTCAAATGTATTTATAAGTTCTTCCGTCTACTGTTTATTGCACGTAAAACGTACCAAACAACTGCTCCATCACATCCGTCAGCTTCACATTCCATTGCAGGAATACCTGATCTGCCTCCGGCTTGAGAATTGGTGCAGCCCCATAATATGCCGGGTCGAGAACGACATCGTATCCCTCAGCTTCAATGACATTACTCTGTGCGAGCAGTGCCAGATAGGCTTTCATCGCACCGATCAACGCCTGACGACCCTCTTCCGTATTGTTCACTTTGCCGATATACGTATCTTCAGCAGAGCGCTGCAAATCCGTATTAATCGCATCCATAACACGAATCGAACGGATTTTTTTCCAGGCATTATTCTGTCCTGCAGCAGGGGTTACAAGTGTATTAACTCCACGAAGCGCCTTCACCTGACGTCCATCATGGAAGAAAATAAATACGCCGTTCTGTACCGCCTGCTCCTGCTCTGCACGCGTCCAGCGGCGTGTTACGTCATCGAACGGAGAAGGTGCGTATGTTGTGGATTCATTCAGACGTTGTCCGGCAATCAGACCCGCGACAAAAGCAGACGTTTCCGCCGAGCTATAGAAAGCATCTCCCAATCGCACACCCGTACCAACATTAATTACGCCTTCGTGATTCAACGTAAGTGAACGTGCAGAAGCCTTCTGTGCAGCTGTTGCGGAAGTATCATCCGCCGTGGTGCCGCCGAATACAGCCATCACTGGCTTACCCTCACTGCGTACACGTTTGACCCAAGCCGCAAAGCTCGCCAGCAAAGGTGCATCCGCCGCATGATCCAGTGCCAACACGTCAAATTGCTCACCTTCCAGCGCGCCCTGTACAGCGATATACTCTGCATTGGTCAGACCATCGTTGCCACTTGCGCCACCTTTGAACGCCGCTCCTGCAACGGTTGCCACGACACCTGTACCCTCACCAATCGCCTGAGCGTTAATCCAAATGTTGCTTTCATCCGCATTGATCTCTTTCGCCAGCGACGCTGCCGAAATATCCGCAGTCAGCAGTGCATACAGCATCCGGTTACCTTCAAACAGGCGAACCTCATGCTTCGTATTATCAATTACACCCGGCTGAATCGTGACGTAGAATCCGTTACCCCGGTCACCCGGATACTTCGCGTCCAGTTGCAGAACGGATGCATCACTGCTGTCTTTCAGCGTAAGCGTGGCTGCTTTTGCTGTTGCTCCGACCACCCGATAAGCGAGCAGCTTTTTCGGTCCACCCAGCAGGGCGAGCTTCAAGGAAGTATAAGCTGTCCCGTTATCCAGGGCATGTGCCGAGAAAATACGTTCAATTGCAGCTTCACTGCCGACTTCTACAAAAGTGCCCACCGGACCCCAGTTTGCCTTAATCGGCACAACAACCGTTCCGCGATTACCAGCCTGAATGGCCGAAGATGCCGCCGCCTGAAAATTCATATATAAGCCCGGAAGTACCGGACGATTCGTTTGCTCCCAAGTTCCGCCTGCCATTATCCCTTCACCTTCGCTTTCATAAATTGGTTGATACGTTCCTGTGCTTCTTCAATGGAAAACGTCTCTTGCGCTGCTTCGTACAGCGCACCGTACAGCACCTCTGCCTGAACGGCAAAGAGAGCTTCAGCATGATTCATCAGCTCGGCCCGCGTATATTGCGGGGCAGCCTGTTTGCTTTTTTTCACGGAGCTTGCCATGGCCATCTCACCTCATTGTTTGACTATGATTTTGCAAAACGATAATTTCACGTTATGACTTCCGAGTTACGATCTTGAAGCATGAAGCTATAATTTTGAACTATGAATTTTTGATCCTATGAACCTACGATTTTGATGCTAAAGCTATCATTTTTAAAGCTACAATCTGGAACCTGTACTCAGATTTCCTCTCGACTATCGTTTACTCTATCCCCTTGCTATGATGAATTTCGCGGATCAAAGGTGCATCCGTTCCTGGACGGCGAATACGCTGCTGCAGCGTCAGACGAATCTGTCCGTTCAAGTAGGCATCTGCCTGCAAGTCAGCAGAAACTTCATCCACCGTCACATATCGCGTATCGCCTGTATCCGTCAAAGCAATTCGGGTCTGCACAGCCAGTTGTTCAACCAGAAGTGTGACCGTTTGTCGGACATCGCCCACATTCACAGCCAGCACATGCCCAATCCAATGCTTCCGAATCTCCAGCGCAGAAGTCCCTGCAGTAGTTGTACTGCATCCCGTCAATCGCCACAGTATGGACTGGGCCCTATAACCTCCAGGCCAGACATCCCCATATATGGACCATTCCTGTCCGAGCTGAGTTCGTGTCCAGCCCTGAAGTGCAGCCATCCACGGATCTGCTATTTCAGTCTGAGCGTGTTCCACCGTTTCCGGAACATACACCCCAAACCGCAGGCTGCGCGTAACCAGTCCAGAACTGGCGTCCACACGATCGCAATCCGAAGAACCCAGATAAATACAGGTAAATGCCCCGCCCTCTTCATCCTCCAGCCTGAACTGGTGCAGTCCTTCCATCAGCGCTGCTGACCATACTTCTACTTGTTCAGCACCTCCATCTTCGGGGCGTGCATATGGAGAGATTTTGATGATCCTCCTATACCCCGCCCAAGCAGACTTCGGTACTTCTTCCGAAAAAGCAATCACGGCACAGGGTCCGGTTAACACCTCTCCCGATGCAGGAATATCCTGTACGCGACCGTTCCATGCCGGAACAAGAGCCGCAAGCTTCTGCTTCAGCGTTCGCCTGATGACGTTGCTCATTTGCCCTGTGCTAGCCGTGTTGTTTAACCCACTACTCGTAGACACATTCATTTCGCCCCCTTCAGCTGCGAGTTTGCGTTCTGCTCCACATAGTGCAGCGACAATGTTGCAGCAGCGAATTCCCCCTTTGACTCAGCCTCTGAGTATTACGGCGTCATAGCTGGACACCATTCACCGCAACAAAAAGACCAGCCCCTTGTGGCCGGTCTGTGTACATTAGCGTATGTGCTTTCGGTGTGTGTCCTTTGCTATTGATCCGATAATACAATCTTACACCCTTTCATCCCTAGCGCGGATGGTGATTCGTACGACTTAGGTGTGATTAAGGCTGCATCTGGGGTGGAAAAAAGACGATAACTTAGTTAAAGTATCTTATCTTGGTTCTATCTATCATAATATTTTATAAACAATCTTTAATTTTATCTTTTATTGAATATACTGATCCAGAACTAATAAATAGTAAAATTTATGCCACATGTATCATCCCTCTACGTGTTATTACATTATTCTATTTTTTTGTATACTTGTTATTATAGGCGATGAGATATTTATCTGTAGAGTCTTCTACAGCAATCATATCTATACTGTTTTCGTTTTTGATTTTAAATAGTTTTGTGCCTACTTTGTATGTGTTGGAGCTTATAATGTTCTCATCATCATGATCACTCTCATTCGTTGAGGATAGTTCTATCTCACCTATTTGTTCAGCTAGTTCTTCCTCTGAGATGATGTCATTGCTTGTAATATAGACTTCTCCCTTTAGTTTTACCATTTTATCTGAAGCAAAACTTCCTGAGGAAGATGAACACCCAATCAAAAGTAAAATCAAAGAAACGACCGGAATAAATAACAATTTTCTTTTCATATTACCTCCAGGGATAGATTAAGGCCCCTAATTAGATGGGGCCTTGACCTTGACTATTAATTAATGGAAGCTGAAACTTCATCAAAAGTAACTAAACGATTATCGTATAGGTTTTTAAACGAACTGTCACCCGTTTTAAATGATTGTACACCCTGTTTAATAAAGATACTTTCATCCTCATTAATAGGAATGTATACATTATCATCGATCTTTTTTAGATACAACAATACTTCTGTACCTTCTTGGAGTTCGGTAGAATTCTCATGGTAAATAATAGACGTATCTGTTTCTCCGCCAATTTGTCGTAGATTAATTAAATCTCCTTTTGAACCTTCTCCTTTGATGACATTTTCTATAGCTACCTCCGATTGGTGAAATGCTTCTTCGTTTTCACCATCATTTTTAATGAGAGGACTAAGTTTGTTTTTAACAATCCCACTCACAATAAGATCTGCATCATATGCACGAGCTTCGAGTGTGCTATAGCCAATAGCCCAGGAATAATGATTTATTTTCAAATCTTTTTGTGTGATTTGAGCCTTTTGAAGAACATTTTCGGGAACATCTAGCACAGGTTCATCACTCTGAGCTTTAGCAAAGTTATTATCATAAAGAACATTAATGGTATTTATGTCCCATGAAGTTGGTGACTTGTTTGGACGCCCGTCTACTAAAGCTCCAGAAGAATTACGTTCAAATGTATTTGGAGTCATAACTGTAGGATTACCAAATGGAGCATGATCCAACCCAAGAGCATGACCAAATTCATGAGTTGCGATACCCTCTACATTGTCTGTATTGTAATGACTTTGCGTTGTGTAGTATGTATTAACCCATGTTTTCATAGTGGAATAGTTTCCAGTTATAATACTAAATGTCCATTCCGCACGTCCATCCCAAGTAACGCCACTGTCAGATTTATTGCCCGCAGTAAATTTAGAATTCGTACCAGCTTTTAGAAAGACATCAGTAGATAAGTTCCATTCATCTCTAGCATTTGTCCATATGTTTATGTAGAAATTATTAAAACCATTGTTTTGATAAGTTATATTTCTGCTTCCCCAAGAGTAACCAGTTACTGGAGTCGCATAAGCTTGTATGTTACTAAACAATAATCCTCCTAAGCCGCATAATAATAACGCTTTCTTAATATGTTTCATACAACCACTCCTCCGTTATTGGATTTTTTTTCCACAAAAAAAACTATAACCTTGAACATACAAAAGTGTCAACAAAATACAGACAAAATAGCACTTTTATACTAATTTTTTCCTGGTGGAAGTTTAGTAGAAAAGTGCTAATCTTTAATCAATTATTGAATTGAACAAAAATAAATTGAATTAATTCCTGAATATACTGATCATTTTCATACAAAAGATAGCATCCTAATCTTTCTTTATGGATGCTCGCCACATTCCACTTCCTAAAACACAAATTAAAAAATATAGCTTATTTCAGCGAAACCTTGGGATTCAACGTAATCTCAAACGCACGTCCCCAGATGAAATCGGGATTCGTATATTCCAGCAGCGCGCTGCAATACTCCGCATAGACTGCTTCGCCATTACAGATTTGTTTGATCGCCACATTCCCTTGGGCAAAAGCTGGTTTTCCCTCCAGCGTCGCTGTATGGGTCTGCATCAGATCCCTGAGTAAATTCTGCAGATGAGCGTAATCCTCTTCAGAGTTAAACAGTGACATATTCTGATCCGCTAGGGTTGCCACATTGGTATACAGCGCATGCGCTCTGGAATACGTACGGATGTCTGCAATCGCTACTGCCTTATAGTAGTAATCTTTCAGGAAGCGTTTGAACAACAATGACCCCTGTGCATTCATGGCATCTCGCAACACATGAGCATGTTTTTCCGTTGTAATCAGAGCATAACGGGATTGTCCCATACCCACAGCCATACCGATTTTGTTTCCCGGCGTATTCCATGCACTGTAACCCAGAACCCGACCCGTATGCGGACTGTTCAGGAGTGCTTCGGCTACATCGACGTTGGCTGGACCTTTTCCTACAAAATCAATCAAAACCGAAGGTAGACCCTTCTCACTATTACTCGTCAATTGCGCCACAGCCGCCTGCACCTGATCCAGCGCCGTAATGGCAATAATCTCAATGTCCACCGGACTTTTACCCGGTTTTCCTGGATGACGGTTCGTCATGCGATCCAGCTCAGACGCCATGTCAAACGAAGAAGCTTCACCCACAGATGAGGCACTTCTCAATTCATTTTCATTTTGATTATCGGAAGTTGTATCCGTTTCCACATCAGGCTCAGGGTAGGCCGAATCCGCTACAACCACACCACCTACAATATCCACATGGCGCACCACATTCTTGTGCAGATCCATATATTCGTAGGCATTGATAATCGTGGAACCATGAGGGCCGAAATATTTAACCGCATAACGTGTCTTCGCCCCGCCGCGAAGCAATTGGTTAGCCATGCGTGCCACCAGAGCGTGACCCAGGCCATCCGCATCTGGAAGGATAATCGCCCGATCCGGATTTTGTCCTTCCGTCCCACCGAGCCATTCATTGATCCGTGCTTCCACATAATTGATCTCATTAATTTGAACGCCTTGCGTATTCGCATCGTCCACACCTACGGCGAGAAAGTCAATATATCCTTTTCGAGCAAGCTTATCCAGAATATACAGATTCGTTTTGAATTTATGTTGTCTGGTGCTGTAGTACTGTTCTTTATTAAAATGCGTCGTTTCCCCATATTCCGTAGACTCTGGAGAAAGGTTGTACCCGTTCACAATATCCTCGAATGCCGTAAAGGATTGCCGCGGCTGCTGCATCAGTGCACGAGATTCGTTGTATGCATCCAATGCGAGACCATCTGCAAATGAAGTGGTAGCGAGTCGCATAATGGTATCCATCACATACACCGGTTTGCGCGGATATTTCTTTTTAATGGCTTTAATCACATCGAGCAAACGGGTTGTGTCCTGATCATAGTTCGGATATGCGCCACCCTCATCTTCACGAAGCTGACGACTGCCGATCAGTCCACCATATGCTAGCATATCCGAAGAGATGATGAATCCATCCACTTTGGCAGCATGCTTCAGAATAAAATCGTGAATGTTGGACGGATTGCCATACGTAGGCGTAGACGTTCCAAGCAATGTTGTGCCTTCGACCGTTTTCTCGGAGTCCAGACGATTTTGAATGTCACCCAGGTGCGGTGTAATGATATGGATACCGGCTGCTTTTCCTTGTACAACGACGTCATCCAGATTCGCTGGACGATCATCCAGTGGAACATACAATACTGTTTTCATATCCGAAAACCTCCTGTTAGATATATTCAGTCTTTCTTTAGTACCCGATCAGAGCAAGTTTGCAATCACCGCATAAAAAAACGGCCCCCCAGGCCGGTCTGTACATTAGCGTATGTGCTTATCGGGATATGTCACTTGCTACTGATCCGATAATACAATCTTACATGTTTAAATCGGCCGCGCTGACGGTTATCCGTATGGATTACGTCTATTTGTTGTCGCCCTCACGGTGGTTAAACGTCGGTTTCTTGCAGTGATTTCTTACAGATAATGCAACCAATCCATTCCTAATGCTGTTTATATGATAATAAGTAGCCTTTCAAACCTTATTTACAATAAAGGATGGATACGATCATGAAAAAAACGGATTACTTCTATCTGTGGATCGCTGTCACCAGTTATATGGCTGGCCCCGTTATGTATGCGTTGACATTGTACACCTTTTATCGGGAAACAGATGTTATAACTCCATCACTCATTGGATGGACCGCTGCAACATTCTCATCTGTTGGTATCCTGTTTATCCTGGTCACAGTCATTCTGCTTCGAGTGTTCAAAATCTATTATTTCTGGTTGCAAACCCTGCTATTTGAGTTACTTTTCCTTGTGCTCGTCTATATGACCACTGTTCTTCTTGGAGCTGGAAACACGGGACTGCCCATGCTGTCCTTTCCATTTACGCCCGAGGGCATTCCCTTATGGATGTTCTGGGGGAGTATTGCACTTATGAGTTCTTGGGGAATATGGACAGCTCGTCAACCCATCCGAAAATTACCTTACATGTTAGCATCCAAAGTTATTCTGATCCTGTTTATCCTTGAAATTTGGCTCCTTTAAAAAAATAAAAAGGAGCACTGCCTCCTCAGGCAATGCTCTCTTGAATGTATGTTTCTCACGCAATAATATAGCGGAAGTTTTCCCAGCTTTCCGGAACTGAATTTCCGTTTCTGGCATGATGGTAGAAGCTGAATGGAAATTTGAACAGATGGCCTCCATGCCAATCGCGGGAACGTCTGTCGGTGAGCCAGTATTCTAGTTCATGTGGAAGTGCAACAGAGCGTTCTGCACGGATCAATGGCAGACGGTCAACTGGAGATTGCAGCGTTGGCATCTCCTGTTCAACATCCACATCCCGGCTCAGTCGCAGCGCCTTGACCATCCTGAGAAAAGGCGGTATTCCTTTATGGAACAAAGCAGGATAATCGAGTTCAAATAATATATTAAGCGCGTGCCCGTAGGTTAGCATGTGGCCGATCAGATCATGATGTGCTTCTGCCTGATAGATGGTACAAAATGCGCCAAGCTCATCCAGAATCAGCCGGGACAATTGTTCCGGGCGTTCTATATCAGGGAATCCGTCTGCCTCACTTAACTTCAAGCTGCGAATTTCTTTCACAGTTGTGTTTACCCAGGATCTACCTGGAATGGTTCGCTCAAAAGAATCAATAAGTGCAACCATTTGATCCATGTCATACTCCGTGCCCCAACCATCCAGTTCCCGAATGGCTTTCAGGCTGAGGGCACCGTAGATGGCCTGATGGCCAACCCAGTGCAGCTCTCCGATCGTTCGATCCAGTGCCGCCGTAATAAGCGCTTCGGCCTCTTCCCTTGGCAATACACCTCCCTTCTGGGAGGTCAAGCCATCGTTCAATCCATGCTGGCGAAGCATCGCTTTCGCTTCAGCCGTAACACTGCCCGCCGCAAGGGCAGTGAGACGATTTTCACGCACCCAAAAATAAGCCGCAATAGCTCCCGCCCCATAATGGGCGTGCCACAAATCTCCTGTACGCTCCCGACTGGACACCATAATATCCAGCCCTTCTTCCAACAAACGTCGATCCAACATGCCACCACCCTTCATCGATGCGAATCCTGATACACAAACAACCAGCGACAGTTATTTTAGCAAAACACTTCTTTTAAAGCGTTTACTTCTATAAGATGATGCAAATGGTTCACATATGACCGTTTTGCCTGCTGTTCCGCGCATTTTAGCCGATTCGAAGTCTCCCAACATCACGAATGGACACTTCAAATGCATACATCTGTGCTTGTTGCTCCGAAAAGAACCAGACGCGTTCCTTCTTCACCACAATAAACAGTCCGTTCACATCCCCTACAGGGGCAAAGGTATCACTAGCCTCACCCCATCGCTTCAACCCCATCTGCTCAAGTTCATCCACCGTGGAAAGCACATCTTCCGTAACTAACCCCACCTCACACACCTGCAGCAGATCCTTCTCCGAAAAGGGGCGGTCACTCTCGTTATGAACGGTATGATGAGCAATCAGCTCCAGAATGTTACCGACAGGATCTTCAAAATAGAGCGAATTCGAGTTCCAATTGGTTGAATAAGTCTCATCCTTACCTTCATATACGCTGAGACGGACACGTGCCGCTGCCCACGCTTTGGCCTCCTGAAAACGATTTGTTGGAATCATCCAGGCAACATGATAAAAAGGTTCCTGCTCCGTTCCACTCTCAGCGAATATCATCTTCGTCAAACCGACTCGAATCGTAAATGAATGCTCGGACTCCTCAAGCAACTCCAATCCCAAAGTATCCACATAAAATGGTTTGATGTCTTCCAGTCGTGCTGTATATAATTTGACTTCTTCAAAAATCATGCTGTGTCCTCCTTCACCCGACCGTGCATCTTCTCCCACTCACTCCAAGGCACCATGCCAAGTTCCGGCTTCGCTTCATCCGGGAGCATCGATATGAATTCCAGGGAATGACCATCCGGATCGGTAAAATACACGGACACAGCAGGCATCCATCCAAAGACATACAACTCGCCAATATCATCATCCAGAAAATTATGCGTCTTGATCCCTTTATCGTCCAGATAAGTGACCGCTTGCTTCATGTCCTCCAACGCTACCTGAAACGCAAAATGCTGACGCTGCACTTCAGCAGGGTCCTTTTGCCACAGTCCCAGCATTGCGTTGCCTTCACCGCCAATCCAGTAAAAGGAGTTTCCACGCTCCTGCTGCCCATAGGCATGCCGTAATCCAACGATCTGTTCATAGAAATGATGGGATTTCTCCAAATCCGTTACGTTCAGATGAGTCTCAAATATGCCTTTAATCATGATGAAAACCTCTTTTCTCTCTCTCTCTTTATCTATGGTTAGCATCCCATACCCTACTTCCCTCTCTTAACTCCCGGACGGTTTCCGTACTGAAGTCAACGTCTCGGAAAGGTGCAAAAATGAACCAAGCACGCGTTTGATTCGATCTTCAATGTCCTGACTGCCTTCAAACTCTTCGTATCCGTCAAACGTTGCTTCAAACCGTCTCCGCTGCGCACCACCAATGGAAATCCACTCCTGCGCGTTAATCCCGTGCAAATTGCGAATGATCGCCTGCAGCTGCAAAAGTGAACTTACCCCTACCGCGCCTCCTGCTGAGCTGATGGACAATACTGGTTTACCACTGAAATGAGCCTGGCTCAGGTGATCCAATGCATTCTTGAGTACACCGCTGATGCTGCCGTGATACTCTGGCGTAGACAGAATAATAGCATCTGCCGCTAGCATACGCGTGTTCAGGTCGGCGAGGTTCTGATCATCGTTCTGTTTTTCATCCGGTGCATAGAATGGGAGCGGTCTTTGATACAAATCAAACAGGCTGGCTTCATGTCCCTGACCGCTGATAACCTCCACGGCATATTCCCCTAAACGTGTACTTGTTGCATTTTTCCGATTACTGCCTGCCAAAATCATGATATTCATTTATGTCACTCTCCTAAATGTTAATAGACTTTCCTTCACTGCGTTATAAATTTCGATACTCTCATCTTACCGTGCTTCCGTCTCGGAATCGTCAGCAGATAGACTTAACTTGCAGTACAAAAAAACTCAACCTTTGGGTTGAGTTTCTACGACTTTAGTCTGAGAATATTGAAAGATGGATCAGACGACCCAGCCATTTCTTACGGCATGAAGCGCAGCTTGTGTCCGGTCTGCCAGTCCCAATTTGTCCAGAAGATGACTGACATGGGTTTTCACCGTTTTTTCGGTAATGATTAGTTTTATGGCAATCTCTTTATTACTCAATCCTTGTGCGATCAGTCCCAGAACCTCTCGTTCCCGACGGGTGAGCATGTCCGGTCCATGAGAGGTTTCTTTTCCGAGCCCACCCAGCTCTTGTTCTGGAGGCCGAGTGGGCGTATGGGGAATTGCACGCCCATGGGCTTCATTCATCGATAATTCAGACGAAGCCATTACATGCATTAATTGTCCGGCTGCCGCCGGATGAAGTTCTACCTGTCCCGCGTGTACATTGCGAATGGCAACGGCAAGATCCTCTGGCTCAATATCTTTTAGCAGATATCCCTTCACTCCTGCGCGTACGGCTGGTACGACATGATCCTGATCCGAGAAGGACGTAAGTACGATGATACGGATTCCAGGCAAAATCGAACGAAGCCTTCTCGCCGTCTCGATCCCGTCAAGCACGGGCATATGCAGATCCATTAACACCACATTCGGATGCAGCTGTTCTGCTTGTTCTAGTGCTTCCTGTCCGTTCGAGGCTTCTCCGACGACTTCCATATCTGGCTGTGTGGACAAAAAAACGTGCAACCCGCGTCTCACCATTGCATGATCGTCAGCAAGTAATATCGTAATCGGCATGTCTTCTTCCCCCTGACTTTATACAGATTCGGACGGGAGTGGAATGACTACCGTTACCGATGTTCCCTTACGCGTTGAACTTACAAGTTCAAGTCTGCCACCCAGCGATTGAGCCCGTTCCCTCATGATGGACAGACCAAGTGAACTGGCAGGCAAGGCATCACGCCTTTTGGCTCCACCTTTCCCCCGATCTGTAACGATGAATACCGCTTCATGATCGCTTAGGTGGAGGGATATCTCAGCGGAAGTAACTCCCGCATGTTTACGTACATTATTGAGCGCTTCCTGTCCAATACGCCATAATCCTTCCTCAATACTTTGAGGCAAGGATCGCATACCTGTCCGGTGCACAACGACCTGCAACCCCTGTCCTGTACCATATTCCTGCAATGCACTGAGCAGACCAGACTCCAAACCTGCCGGGCGAAGCTGCATTATCAAGGCACGCATTTCCTTCAAGGCTTCCTGTGACAAGGAACGTATATCCTTCATCGCTTCCGCGGCCGGATGCAGCTGTAGTGATCCGGATAACATGCTCTCCGCACCTTTGGCTGTTAGGGACAGGGAGAACAAAATTTGATTCACCGAATCATGCAAATCCCGTGCCAGTCGATTTCGTTCCTCCAGTCGGGTTAATTCCCGGCGTTTGTAAACCAGTCTCAGACTTTCCCACGAGGCTGTTATATGTTCAGCGAGTGCATCAAGAACCTCACGATCTGCCTGAAGGAAACCATTGGAAGAACCCAAGCCAACCACCAGTACTGCCGTTTCGCCAGGAGAACTTAATGGGATAGGAGCGGCCAGGCCCGAAGCCAAAACGGACATAGGGAGGCGGGTATTGCAAAGTGCTGAAACTTCTTGAATCTCCATTGCCGCTAATACCATCGCACGATGAGTATCAATCACACGATGCATGTGACTCTCCCTCTCTGGAGAAAGTTCAGAAAATGTCGGCATTTCGAACTTACCAAGAATATGAGCGGCCTGTACCATAAAACTTCCGTTCTTCTGCGATAACAGTGCAACAAAAGGCCAGTCATAATGCTGCCCAAGCAGTTGTACAACCTTCTTCGCCATGTCGTCTGAATTGCTGCACTCGTTCACCGCAAGGCCCAACGATCTGCTGTACTCTCCCAGTCTGGCATACAGATCCGCTCGCCTTTGCTCCGCGCTGTATAATCGCATCCGCTCCATTGCACTGCCTATCTGGTAGGCTACCGCCTGCAAAAGTGCCAGCTCACTATCACTAAAATGCTCTTTGCCCGGAGCAGCAACATTCAGCAGTCCCAGCATCTTCTCCCCCGAGCGGAGGGGGACCGTTGCATGATGGGTAATGTCATGTGTATCTCCCCATTGATGATCGACGGCATCCTCCAGACGTTTGCAGTTAATAATATTGACTGCATTGTCCAATCTCCCGTCGCGGAAGCGATTCACGCACCAGCAAGACCCGCAGCGCATCGGCTCCTTGTCATTATGCAGCAGAGCAGGAGGAAGACCGTGATCAGAAATACAGACGTATTCTCCCTGAGTATCGATCAGGAACACCCAGCCCGCAGTCAATCCCGTCAGTTCCAACAGTTTGCCGAGCACCGTATCCAGCATCAAATTCAGGTCGTTGGAAGTGTTGAGCGTTTCCGCGATCGTCTTCAGTGTGTACATCTCCTGCATTCCGGCTTGTTCCGTCATGCGGATTCCTCTCCTTTGACTGATCCTTAGTTTTGTTTTTCAATTATTGTATACAATCAGCGAAGGATATAAAAGGATGAACTTCTGGCTTCACATCTAGCCCAGCTTCTGTCGCTCTTTGCGAGATGCAGATAAAGGCTCCATATTAATCAGACCACGGTCCGACAGAGCCAGCGCCATTTTATAGAAGGCACGCGTTCGAATCTTCGTATACGTATCCTTGCTGACAGGCGGATCAAACACATGGTTGTACACTTTGTAGTCAAATACATCGTCATCCTTCAAATAACGTTCGCTGACGAGTACACGTTCCTTCTCGCTCAGTCGAGATACTACAAAATCAATCGTATCGCAGTAAGCCTGACGTGCGCGCTGCACATCCACATTATAAATTGCCGTTCTGGCGGTGGAATCCCCGGTCACATTCGTTGCACCATGGAAACGCTCAGCGTAACTCGCCGTCACCATGACCTCTCGTTCTTCAAAAGCAATCGTTTTATAAATCCGGTATTTTTCCAGCGCGGCTTCAACAGCTGTCTGCGTTTTGCGTCGGTCCAATTCGGGCAGCATCAGTTCCATATTCATTCTCCTCCTTAAAGGGTCAGTTAAACTCGCATTCATCTCATCTTTGGTATTTTGTATTATTCAATTCCAGTCGCTTACGGGTACAATAGGTAGACGAATAGAACCTTTTCGATCTATCTATTGCTGATTTGAATCGCTCTTTGGATTAATACAAAATACTCCTTTTATTAGGATTATCCAGTTCTCTGAAATAGTAACGGCATTTTTCAATTTTCCCTGTTGCCTTTTGGAATCAATTTAAGCCAGCGATGAAGCAGGAATAATTCATTTTCCCGATCACCCAACTCGTCTCAACTTTACATTTTGTTCGTATTTTGTTCGTATTTCTATTTGAGGATACCACTTTCTGGGGATCGGCGTAAACCTTCATTTTGGGTCGTTTTAACTATAAAATAAAACCCGCGCTCTCATTTCCTTTACCTTTTGGCATAATTGTTTCATATCCCTTTACCTAATGGTATATATACGATATAGTACAGATAATTAAAGATCCTCGTATAAGTCATTCTCTAGTTTTAATATTGAGAAGGTACATTTGAATATTCGATGAGGGCAGTATTGGCACTTCAAAGAGAGTGGCAGTAGTGAAGGAGACGGAATCGATTCTGAAAAAGCGAAGCGTTCGCCTTTATCACCGGATTTCTCCCTTTTAGGAAAGGGAAACAAAGAAATCTGGGGATAACAGCGATTGGAAGAACGATCCGTATCCGGAACGGGGCATCTGCAGATCCTGTGCCTTTACCTTCTCAATATTAATTAGTAATACACTTGTACGAATCAAAGGAGTGGCATGAATTGTGGAGCACGCTTTTGGTCCTTATCTGAAACAACTGCGCGAGCAACAAGGATACAGCATCAATCAGCTCGCCGAAGCAGCAGGAATCAGCAACTCGCAAATTTCACGCATTGAGAATGGGGTTCGCGGTGTTCCCAAGCCCGCCACCATCCGCAAAATCTCTGACGCACTCTCGGTTCCTTACGCTGATATGATGAAACAGGCCGGATATCTGGAAGTCTCAAATACAGCAATCGAGCTGCAGGAAGCTCCGGATTGGGCAACGTACAAGGACCGTCGGGACTTCAAAAAGATGCTGGAGGACGAGGATGATCTGATGTTTGACGGCATCCCGCTGGATGATGAGGATAAGAAACGAATCAAGGATGTCCTGACAGGACTGTTCTGGGAAGCAAAACAGATGAACAAACGTAAAAAAAAGAATGATCCGGACGAGCGCCCATGAAGCATTTCAAGCTGAACAAACTAAAGCAGCAGGTGAGATGATATGGATGACATTGTAACAAAGCTGATTCGAAAACACCGGACAAACTGCCCTTTCAGCATTGCCAGAGCCATTGGAATACAGATCCGGTTCACCAATCTGGGCAAGTCTACCAAAGGACTGTATTTCCGCAAGCTCCGTCGCAGATTTATCGTTATTCACAATGATTTACCGCCGGAATGGCAGCGTTTCGTGTGCGCGCATGAACTTGGACATGACCGATTGCACAAAGGCATAAATCGGTTCTTTCTGGAGGAGCACTCCTATTTTGCACCAGGCAAGCTGGAAAGACAGGCTAATCGTTTTGCCATACAGCTTCTAACTTCCGGATTGATGCCTGAGCCGGATGAATCACTGGAGAAATTTTGTTTACGTACAGGACTGCCACGTGAAGTGCAGCATTTTTTTTAGTCTTTTTTAAGAACATACGTTCCTTAAAAATCAATTTATCTCTTAATCTTCCACTATGGAAATCAGATGTCACTTTCAGGTTACCTATTTTTACGCAAATCACGAGATTTCCAAATAGTAGTCTGGTAAAATACAACATGAGTTGTGCAAACGCTCAAGAGATTATTATTTATGGGAGGTTACTGATTCATATGAAAATCTGGAAGACTTACGTCTCACTTGTGTTAACGCTCTGTCTGCTGTTTGGCAGTGTAGGCATTGCCGCTGCTGCAACGGATACCACTCCGGGCACAGGTAAGCACATTACTATTCTACATACGAATGATACGCACGCACGCGCAGTTGAATCCTCACCTGCGATGGGTTTCGCCAAGGTTGCTGGAATTGCGGACAAATACCGTAGCGAAAACCCAAATACCCTTCTGCTGGATGCCGGAGATGCAGTGCATGGTACAACCTTTGCTACACTCGTTAACGGTGAGAGCATTGTCAAAGTAATGAACGAAATCGGTTATCAGGCAATTGTACCGGGTAACCACGAATTCAACTACGGTTCCGAGCGCCTTATCGAACTTGCGGATATGATGAACTTCCCAATGCTCAGTGCCAATGTGAAAAAGAAAGACGGAACTCGTCTCTTCGATCCTTACCTCATTAAAGAAGTAGACGGCGTGAAGATCGGTATCATTGCGCTGACTACACCGGAAACGATGTACAAAACGAATCCGAAAAATGTGGAAGGTCTTGATATTACAGACCCATCTGCGGAAGCCAAAGTTCTCGTGAACGAAATTCGCAGCAAAGTAGATGTTGTTGTTGTATTGGGACACCTTGGACAAGACGCGTCCAGCACCGATACTAGCTTCAAAGTTGTAAAAGAAGTGCCTGGAATTGATGTATTCATCGACGGTCATAGCCATACGGTTCTGCAAGATGGACTTGTATCCGATAACGGAACATTGATCGCCAGCGCTGGAGAATATACAAACTTTGTAGGCGTGATCGACCTGTGGGTTGACGGCGGTAAAGTAACGAAAAAACAAGCAACACTGATTGATGAAACTGAGGCAAAAGACATCAAACCGAATGAGAAAGTTGCCACATTGGTGAACTCCATTCAGAAAGAACAAGAACCCATTCTGAAAGAAGAAGTAGCCAATACAGCGATTCTGCTGGACGGCAAACGTGAACAAGTACGCGCAGGTGAAACCAACCTGGGTGACCTGCTGGCAGATGCCATCCGTGACATCAGCCAAGCCGATATCGCACTCACAAACGGTGGCGGTATTCGTTCTTCCATTGAAAAAGGTATCGTAACTAAAGGTGATATTATTACTGTACTTCCTTTTGGTAATCAGGTTGTAACGCTTGAAGTAAAAGGCTCCGATGTACTCGCAGCCCTTGAAAACGGTGTAGGATCCTATCCGGAACCAAGTGGCGGATTCCCACAAGTATCCGGCATGACATTCAGCATTGATTCTTCCGCTGCCAAAGGCAGCCGCGTACACTCCGTCATGATCGGAGATAAAGCCCTTGATCCAAAAGCAACGTACACAATGGCTACGAATGATTTCACTGCTGTTGGTGGTGACGAGTACACTATGTTTGCGAAATACACAACGTCCGGCATGTACGGTGCTATGGATGAAGCGTTGATCGAATACATGCAAAAACTGGGCGCTGTAGATATCAAAACAGACGGCCGAATCAAGGAACCCAAAGCTCCTGCGGTTGAACCGGAAGCTCCAGTAACAGAAACACCAGCACCAACTACACCGAAACCAGAGACACCAAAACCAGAAACACCATCGAAACCGACACCAAGCAAACCAGCTCCAGCCAAAGTGCATGTTGTTAAATCCGGAGATTCCCTGTATTCCATCTCCAAACAATACGGCACAACTTGGCAAGCTCTGCAAAAGCTGAATAAAATCAAAAATCCACACTGGATTTATCCAGGTCAACAATTGAAACTTCCTGCAGCCTCTTAAGATCAGAGAAGAGCAGATAAGATCGACTATTCCCATGGTGCGACAGTATTAGGAACAGATAGTTGTACCTACATGAACAAAAGGGTGTCCCTCATGCCTTAACCGGCTGATGGACACCCTTTTCTATTTTACTAATTCCATCAATAGATGGTCATCTAACTAAGTTCAACATTCCACGTTTTTTTGAATATAGCTTTGCTGCAAAAATAAATCTCTTGATTCACTTTGAGAAATCCCTTCATCCCTTGTCCCCAACCATGGACTATAGAAGATATCCTCATAATTGCCACTCTCATGCGGATATTTCACTTTTGAATCGACATGTTTATCGTCTATGGTTTGCATATTTGCACATCCATACTTTACTGGCACACCACATCTGTAGCTCTTATGAACAAACCTAATGTATACAGAATACAATTTTTCAAATTCTAGTTACTTTGTATGACAATACGCAAATATTGTTGTATCCTTATGTGACTATAGCCCTCTTTTTAGCGCTTTAATCCGTTACATAACAACAATCCACTCTTACCGCATAATATCCGGACCTATTATATGTCATTCTATTATATAGAGACACGTAGCTTGGTTCCATAAGGATGACTGTTTTTAATTCCGGACTGTAAACTGTTCCTTCACCTGAATTACAGCCTCTTGTGCCGTCATACTGATTCGTTTGGATTCACCTTGTGCTGCAAGAACATGCGATCCAAATTCCACCTGTCCCTCTGCCGCACCTCGGCCAATAACAACCTGGACAGGCAACCCGATCAATTCCGAATCCTTGAATTTCACCCCTGGGCGTTCATCACGATCATCGACCAATACACTGTATCCGGCATCTATAAGTTGTTGTTCCAGTTGCAGCGTAAGCTCGCGCTGCTGCTCATCCTTCCAACTCATTGGAATCAGATGTACATGATAAGGTGCGACAGTTGCTGGCCAGCGGATACCCTCTTCTCCGGCATATTGTTCAGCAATAGCCGCCATCAGACGAGACACACCGATACCGTAACAACCCATTACAGGTGCACACTGCCGTCCATTGCGATCCAGGAAGGATGCTCCCATGGCATCACTGTACTTGGTTCCCAGTTTGAAGATATGCCCCACTTCTATTCCTTTTGTGAATACAAGCGATTCTCCACAGGTTGGGCAGCCGTCACCTTCAGCAGCAAAACGGATGCGCCCTACGTTGTCCAAAGCAAAATCTTTACCTGGACGAACATTCGAATAGTGTACATCGACTTCATTCGCTCCTGTAATTGCATGTTCCATAACAGCGACATCCGCATCCACTACAATCGGTAGATCCAGTCCAATGGGACCCAGGAAGCCTACAGTTAATTTCGGATGACCCGCAAGTGCAGTTTCATCAGCCAGGATCAGCTCCTCTGCACCTAATACCTGCTTCAGAGCGATATCATTCACTTCATGATCCCCGCGAACAAGCGCAGCGACCAGTTGACCATCCGCTTGATAAAGCAACGTTTTGATCATATTCTGAGCATCCTCACCCACAAAGGCGCTTAACTCATTGATCGTACGTACTCCTGGAGTTTGAATACGAACCAATGTGTCCCCTTCGGCATTCCCATCAGCTTTATCAGCTGTAGTGGGAACAGCAGAAACTTCTGCTTGTCCTGAATTATTAACAGAAGATCCAGAAGTCTCATATCCTGCCTTCTCCAGATTTGCGGCGTATCCACAATGTTTGCAGGTTACGATCGTATCCTCTCCCACATCGGCAAGTGCCATGAATTCGTGGGTCTCTCCCTGACCACCAATGGTGCCCGCATCGGCCTCCACGCGAATATATTCCAGTCCACAACGCTCCAAAATGCGTGAATATGCGGTATTCATGGCCTGATAGGTGCGATCCAGCTCTTCCCAATCGGAAGCAAAAGAGTACGCATCCTTCATGATGAACTCCCGTCCCCGCAGCAATCCAAATCTTGGACGACGTTCATCTCTGAATTTGGTACCAATCTGATAAAGTGTAAACGGCAGCTTCCGATAGGAATTAACCTCATCACGAGCCAGTGCAGTCACAACCTCTTCATGGGTTGGACCCAGGGCGAATTCTCGTGCATGGCGATCCTTCAAACGCATCAGCTCAGGGCCATACTGTGTATATCTTCCGGATTCTTCCCATAACTCAGCCGGCTGCATGATTGGCAGCAATACTTCCTGACATCCTGCACGGTCCATTTCTTCCCGAACGATTCGTTCGACATTCAGCAAGATACGACGCCCTAAGGGCAGGTAACTGTATATCCCTGCTGCGAGTTGGCGAATCATGCCAGAGCGCAGTAACCAGCGATGCCCTGCTGCATCAGCCTCTGCTGGTGCTTCACGTAATGTTGGAACAAGCATTTCACTTTGACGCATCTTGTCACACCCCTTATCCTTCTAATTGTTATTGTGAATCAGGTTATAAACAGCAAAAAAAACACATCCGTCAAGGGACGAATGTGTCGTGGTACCACCCTTATTTAACTGCACTTTGCCGGCTGACCTGGCATTAGATCACCAAGGCATTCGCCATAAATGGTTCTCCGTTTGCAACCTAATCGCAACGTGAACATACAGTCCTTCAGGGCATAACGGGCCCATCCGGCGGAGGTTACAGACCGTGTGGGCCTTCTCCTCCGCAGCTCGCGAGGTAGGAATAACGAAACAGCAACAGAAACCTTGCACTAAGCAGTTTCCTCTCTGTAGAAGCTGGCTGACGTAATTATGTCCTCATTGATCGCTGTTATCATTTTTGATCACCATAGTGTATTTACAAGACATTGTCAACCATTTACTCGAATACAACCCCCGAATAATATTCCATCACATCACGGATGAGCATGTACGCGTCTCCATTAGTAAGCTTGTTTGTGTTTGCTATACCAGCAAGCGTGTCTTTGCTTACGAAGTTCTGCATTTGCAATTGAGTAAGTGCCAATTCAGGTGTAGTTTCAGCTTCAGTAGCTCCCATTGCCAAACATAGCATATACGCAGCCTGATCCAGGGTTAAAGGTAAAGCGGAAGCATTCTTCATGCTCACAACAACTTTATCTGCACTGGCTGTATAAAAGCTTGGAAACATGGCTTGCAGTCTTTTCAATTTACTTAAGAACCGTTCCGGATTCATAGCCGTATCCAGATCCCAACCATCATTGTTATAATTACCTGAAGTCATGTACATACTTGCGGCAGCGAGTAACCCCCTATAATCCTTATGCTCCATGTACTCGGGCTTCTCGAAATTATGCATCGATAGATCCATCCCTTGTTTCTCCAGCATCTTACGCAATTCGTTTGCACGCTCCTCGGAAGCTGAGAGTTCCCGGAAGGACTCCTTGTGTACATAAGCCAATTTGACCGCTGCTCCAGCAGCTTCTCCAGTAGCCATCCCCAGAGGGACAACCCTCGCACTGCCATGTGGAATCGTGTCATAACTTGCTGCTCGTCCAACTACTAACAGACCATCAACCTTCAATGGAACAAGCGAACGGAAAGGTACGCCATATTGAACTGGACTCAGCATAATTGTGCCGGGATTGCCCACACTCGTGCTCTGAATATCGATATCGTAAGAACCATAACCAATAGCATCCCAATGATCACGATTCTCCATAACATCAGCAAGTGTTAGACGGTACTCACCATAGATGTGACGTGATTCTCTCACGTAGAGCTCATCGGCCGTTCCGGCATATTGAAGCCCCGAAAATTCCTCGTAATTTTTCTTCAAATAATCAACGATCAACGGTGCTTCCTTCCGCCCTATTTCCAGACCCTCTTCCACAGATGAAGGATCCAGCGGATCTACTCCAAAGATCTGCATCGTATTGATCAAGATGGTATCATCGTTTTGTCTCCCAATGTTCAGACTGCGAATCTTGATGCGTTGCGGATCGGTCGATTCATATTTTCGCGCATCACCGTATCCCCAAGCACTCATTTTATCAACACCCGTACCTTCTCTTTCCCTGAACTTCTGCCATACTTCATCTGTAACACCACTTAGCTTAAATACGAGCGTAGAGACCATCTTGGACTTGCCATCTCCAATGTCTTGTCTGCCTATGGAATATGGAACCCCAGCAGCAGCTGCAATATCTGCATCCTGAGTAGCGTCAATGATTGAACGTGTTGCAATTTTTATAATAGTTCCGTCTTCTTTGGTTATGTTCATCCCCATAATTGTAGTTTGCCCTTCCGAGGCAGAGTCAGTAATGGGCTCCAAATGTTTAACATTCATCAAAAGGTCAATATTAGGTTCGGAATGAATCATTCGATAGAACACGTTAGCCGCTGTATGGGTATCAAAAGAACTGCCCTCTATTTGGTCAAACCATTCCTGAAAAATCCCTTTATTCAGAAAATCAGGCTGTCGCAGGCTGCTCAACCATTGTGGCTGATCAGGGGAGTAATTCAAATCTAACGTATTAAGTCCCCCTTCGGTCATCAACCCTCCCAGCATGTTGCGATCTCTCGCTTCAACCAACAATACCCGCATCCCATTGCGGGCAGCAGATAACGCAGCCGTAATTCCCTCCGGATCAGTTCCAGCAACAATAACGTTATAAGAGTCGGACAGCTTTGTCGTCGATTGTATAATCTCCAGTGGTTGCCATACATAATTATTATTGAATTTATAGTTCTTGTTCCAGATATAAAAGGCAGCATATGCTGCACAAAATAAAATAATAAATACTGCGGCCGTAACTGCTGTTACTTTCATTTTTTTGCTAACCAAATAATTAATCCTCCACTATGTAATGTAAATTCACAAAACTATCGATGTATCACTAACTCCAATATTCTTCCATCGAAATGCTATTATGTCCTCCTCTCTAACCATAAAAATGTCCATAAAAAAAAACACTCCCCAACGGTTTGCACCTTGTCAGGAAATGTTGATTATATCGGTCACATGTCATGATTAAGATCCTACGATTGTGCATAACAATGACAACAAAAACTTGGACTGCATCCTAACTTTATCCATTATAAAGACCCCTTTAGGTAATGTAAAGCCATGTCAAACCTATTTATTTCATATAAAATGAACCTTCAAAACTCCCCAACTGTTATGACTCACTCTCCATGAATTCCTGAGCGATGGCTGACATGGCCGTGCGTTCCCTGTAATATAGAGAAATAGAAACCATGTATTAATTGATAAAGGAGTTTGTCCTATGCCATATATTATTTACGATCTTGAATTCACGGTAAGTCGCAATACACGTTACTCTTCTGAAATTATCGATATCGGTGCCGTCAAAGTAACGGAAGGTGAGAACGGCCTGTGCGTATCAGACACGTTCCATACTTATGTTCGTCCATCCAATAAATCGGTGCTGTCTGCCGATACAATTCAGTTTACGGGTATTACGCAAAAAGACATCGACGCAGCTCCCCTTTTTCCAGAAGCGCTGAATCAATTTATTGCCTGGATGGGAAGTGAATCCTATTATATGTGCTCCTGGGGACCGGATGACCGTACGAAACTGATCTCTCATTGTCGCACTCATCAGCTCGATGTAGCCTGGATCACTAACCACAATGATCTTCAGCAACAATGGTCGCGCACGGTGCGCAAAGAAGGGAAATTCCGTCAACTCGGACTGGCTCAGGCTCTTGAACTATGCGGTATTGAATTCGATGGAACCCAGCACCGTGCTTTGGATGATGCCATTAATACAGCCAAAGTATTCATGCATCAATTTGACCAATTCAACCTGGAAACCAATTGCGCCGCAGATGATGAAGGCATCACGTCCAAAGTGGTCTATTCCAGCAGTACAGAAGATGACGACAATGATTCCCCTTTTGGTAACCTTGCACACCTGTTCAAGACCAAAGAGTAATTTGCATACAACGCATGTTGAACAAAGGCGAACCAGCCATGACCTGCACAGAAGTTCAGTTGTAAATCTCCCTCCAGCGTTCCAGACGTTCTTTCATTATGAGGCGGTATTTCTCGGGTTCCAGAATTTCGGCATCGGGTCCATATTGGGACAGCCAGGTTAGAAACCCTTCTTCATCACTCAATATGGCCTCAAACAACAACGTGCCTTCCGGTTCGATCGTCAAGATGGGGCGTGCAAAAAACTGCTCCTGCATGACACGCTCTACAGCGTGCGGCGAAAATCTGATCTTGAATGCAGTCCACTCCGTACTGCTGCTAAGTTCCTGTGGTGTACGGAAGTGAGATTGTAAAAGGTAATCATCTTTGCGGAACGTGCGTGGCAAAATTCGAACCCTGTGCAAACGATTTACTTGAAATATTCTCAGTTTCTCTGACAAGTGACAATACGCCAACAGATCAAATCGGTATTCACGAGGAATAAGACAGTAGGGATCCATTCGCGCAATCCCCTTTTTACCTTGAGACAGATATTCTCCTTCAATAGTGTTCTGGGAAATTCCGGCCTGAAGCAAACTCACCAGTGAATGATTCAGAAGTTCGGTACTTTCATTTTGCCATGCAGATGTACCCACTTTGAATAACCCGCTAATTTGCTCAGACCATTCCACTCGCTCTGTTTTGTTTTTCTGACTCGAAGCAACCACTTTCTCATACGCGCTCTCAAAAGCAGGCTTCAGCAACGGACGAATATTCTCCATGACTTCTGCCAGGTGCATAAAGGCTTGAGCTTCTTCATCAGACCAATTCAGCGGATACATGGCAAAATGGCTGATAAACATGTATCCTCTCCCGTGTCCCATATTGGCGATGGGGATATGCATTGCACTGAGGGCCTCCATGTCGCGGTATATCGTCCTTTCCGTTGTCTCGCACCGCTCGGCAAGCTCACGGGCCAGAATACCCGGCTTGGCCTGCACAAGAGTTATAATGCGCATTAATCGGATCAGTCGGTCTGTCATTTTGCCGGACCCTCCACGATGTTGTTTCAATAAATTCGATACAACTCCATCCATTTTTTTATTATTATGTTGTTTAGTACATTCGACTTATTCCTTGACTTCACCTTCAAAAAATTATGTAGAAACATTCCTTGCCCTACCATCATCCCTAGTTCTTTATCCCTATTCACCTAACATCGTTTTTCCGCGATTATGAACCATGGAATTAAAAGTAATTCCGTAGTGGTGCCGAAGTTTCTCCACAATTTCGGCTTCCGCATAATAATCCAGATCCTGTTTGCGAGCCGCTTCAATTAACAAAGCATCTGCGTGACGACGCAGCAGATCACTGCCCTCTTGTGTACGACCTCTTTCATAAGCGCGCAAAGCTTGTTTAATCAGAGGAACGGTTTCGTTTAATTTGATCGTCTTCTCTACCTTGGGATCTTCCGGCTGGCGCAGCATGCCCAGATGACTTGTGTATTGAATATACAACTGTTCTCTGCGCAGCAGCACTCTTTGGCTTTGTTTCAGCTTTCGTGTACTCCAATAAGCTGAACATACGGCACTTTTCCCTGATACACGAGGTCCCATGGCGAATTCGAGCAAGATTTGTTTACTCTCTCCCTTGTATACATCTCCGAGTCTTAGAACCCAACCGATATCCGTTTCTTTGGAACGACAGCCATAGATACCCTTGAGCTGAATTCCAAATTCCGGTTTGAGCAAAAGTTCCAAGTCTCTCGACACAATTTTGGGTGCTATTTTCCTGAGTCTTTTGGCAGGGGCTCCGTTTCGCCACTCCACCATCATATATACGGGGTCGGCTCCCCCTGTCGGTATGGCCTCTCTATTCCACGAATAAGATACTTCAAAGACTGAGTTCACTGGTAGTCTCTCCCCCGATTTATATGTATTATCTTCTAAGTTATCAGGGTAAATGGACACTATATTGTCACGGAACATATGTTCGCAGGAAATTTTTCCATAATATTAGTTTCTTCTCCCTAAATCCGCGTAATTACGACAATAAACGACGAAAAAGCTTGGCAGTATGCCAAGCTTTTAGACCACTTTTATATGACAAGTCCCAACTTAAATCGTAGATGAATTCATTCCCATTTTGTGTAATTTTTGTACAGATCCAGGTTTTGTGATTGGAGCATAAGTAATACTGTCGATAATCAATTCACGCCCGATTGGCTCACCATTTACAGTGATCATAATTGTTTTGGTCGTTGCAGCTTGTTCAGTTGTGTACATACGTTTCTACTCCTTCGTATTCACGATCTTTATAAAAATCGGATATATTGATTTCGCTCATTAAATTACAGATTTCGTTATTATGAATAGCATGCACTCGGAGCTGGAGCAAAGGAATGATGTGGAGACCGTCCAAAGTGCCGCCCTGTCCTTTTATTACCCCGAAGTTCTTAAAATTAAACAATATCCTCATGTATTGATTTATTCTCATATAGGGTAATTAAAACTACATCATCTTGAACCCATTGTCCCGGTTTTGACGTATAATGTAAGAGCCGTATTTCAACAAATGACGACGAAATCGGCAAACGATTATGTAACCGAAAGAAGGTGCCATTCATGCCAAAATCCATTCAGGGTTATTTCATTCGGGTGTTATTCACCACATGTGTATTGTTTACTGCTTCTTTGACTTCTACAGTCAGTGCAGCGAATGCCAATATATTTTCAGATATCTATAGTGGATGGGAACGGGTTTCTGAGCTTCCTGGAGAAGTAAATGCTTTGCAGGAAAGCTACAAACAGACGCTGGAGCAATTAAATCAGACCTCTGCCCAATTGGGACAAGCCCAGGCTAATGTCGAAGCATTCAAGGCTCAGAACGAGTTGCTGCTGGCACAAAACGAGAAACTGACCGATATGGTAAGCAAATTGCAAAATGATCAGGATGCCAAATCAGCAACTGCCAAACGCATTCAGACGATGATTATCACAGCCGTTTCTCTCATATTGGGATACTTTATTCTGATTCGGGTGATGCGCTGGGGAATGCGTCGACGTTCAGGCCGAGTATAAAAGAACAGGAGCAACCGCATGCACATACACCTGAACAATACCGAAGCTGGCGGAGCCGGACAAGTAGTCACGTTCTCGCTGATCCAGGACGACCGCCTGCATATTCTACACCCCCAGCAAATTGTCGCTTTTCGCGGCCCAAGCAGCAGTCGCAATGATAAATTCATGAATATTACGGGGATATATCGCAAAAAAAAGCTGATCAAATCCGAAATTACCGGTCCTTGTCAATTTGTGGCCGCCCTGCCTCCCGGATTCACCATGAAGGAAGTTGAATTGAGCGAGAACAGCGATCTGCTGTACGACTTCCGCCACCTTTTTTTCTACTCTGACGGCGTAACGATGCATACCAAAATTCAGAAAATCAAAAACATGCTGATCACCCGGGACGCAGTGAAAATGAAATTTTCCGGCAAAGGCAAAATCGGATTGCTGACACAGGGTCAGGTCTGCCAGCAGGAACTGCACCCCACTGCACCACTGTACGTAGATGCAGGCAGTATTATCGCCTATCCCGAGAACGCGCAGCTTGAACTTACCGTGTACGGGAATCACCTTGCCAGCCAGCATATGAATTATCATTGGAAGATGACAGGACATGGCTCTGTACTCTTTCAGGCTGGCCGTGAAAACCATAGACTGCAACAGGATATGAACGATGAAGGCTTATTCAAGCGCATTCTGAAGGAAGTCATTCCTTTTGGAAATGTATTGATCAAATAAGTCCGAGTGACATTCCGCTCGGATTTAAATGGGTTCTCATGGAAAGCATGCTTACTATAATAAAATTGTGTTATACTGTACCGGACAATTGAAGAAGAAAATCCATGCCTATGGCATGGGAGAGGTTCGCGAACTCCCTCTATAAGACTCGACCTTCATTAAGGTCAAAATAGTCTTGCGTACATTTTAGGTAACAACGTACGTAAAAAACTAAGGACACTAGATCGTGTCTGCTTTTTTTGAAGCAGCCAACGAGAAGGTGTGTTTTTTGATGGATGCCAGTTCATGAACTTCTCTGTTCTTCCGACACTCTGTGCCTATGCGCATGGATTGATCTTAAGAAGATGGAGAGGTTTTTTATGTTGAACGAAGAAAAAGCAGTCGTTGTTTTCAGCGGCGGTCAGGACAGTACGACTTGTTTGTTCTGGGCCAAACAGCAATTTGCCGAGGTTGAGGTGGTTACCTTCGATTACGGCCAGCGTCACAAGCTGGAGATTGAATGCGCCGCAGAGATCGCTCGCGATCTGGGTGTGCAGCAAACGGTACTAGACATGAGCTTGTTAAACCAACTCGCGCCCAATGCACTCACCCGTATGGATGTGGAAATTACGCATGAAGAAGGCGAATTACCGAGTACATTTGTCGATGGACGGAATCTGCTGTTCCTCAGTTTTGCGGCCATTATGGCGAAGCAAAAAGGGGCTCGTCACCTTGTCACAGGTGTATGCGAAACGGATTTCAGCGGTTACCCGGATTGTCGGGATTCGTTTGTGAAATCGATGAATGTTACGCTGAATCTATCCATGGACTACCCGTTTGTCATTCACACCCCACTGATGTGGCTGGACAAAGCCCAGACGTGGAAAATGGCGGATGATCTCGGTGCCTTCGATTATGTACGTGAACACACACTAACCTGTTATAACGGGATTATCGGCGATGGCTGCGGTGAATGTCCTGCCTGCAAACTGCGCAAAGCCGGACTGGATCGCTATCTGGAGCAACGCACTAATTCTACTACTGTTGGAACTGCGGGAGCGGACATACGATGAGAGAACCGGGAACATTTCGTATTGTGGAGCTGTTGCAGCGGATCGGGGAAGATATTCTTCCTGCACAGCTTCGCTATCATCGCAAACGTGTGCTTGTGAGCAAGGAGTTTACGTTTGACGCGGCACATCACCTGCATTGTTATGAAGGCAAGTGCAAGAATTTGCACGGGCATACGTATAAAGTTGTTTTTGGCATTAGCGGTTATCCGGGTGAGACCGGGCTTACAGTTGATTTTGGACACATCAAGGAGATATGGAAAACACAAATTGAAGGGTATCTGGATCATCAGTATTTGAACGAAACCCTTCCCCTCATGAACACAACAGCTGAAAATATGGTTGTATGGTTGTTTGAACAAATGGAACATGCCCTGCAGACCGAACCGTATACCGCACTAACCGAGGGTGGTCGAACGGAGTTTGTCCGCTTATACGAGACGCCGACCAGCTACGCCGAGGCAAGACGGGAGTGGATGATCGATGAGTAGTGTAGGACTAAGCAATCTCACAACGTCGACCCGTACCGATGGAACAAATGCTGCTTCTGCGGTGGAATTAGCTGACAACAAGCTTCCTCACGGACAAGAACGAAACAAAGAGGCTCGTATTCCTGTGATGGAGATCTTTGGCCCGACAGTTCAAGGTGAAGGTATGGTCATTGGGCAGAAAACAATGTTTGTCCGTACTGCGGGCTGCGATTATCGTTGCTCCTGGTGTGACTCGTCCTTCACCTGGGACGGCAGTGGCAAGGACCTGATCCGGATGATTACGCCGGAGGGCGTGTGGGAGGAATTGCGCCGCGTTGGCGGCTCGCGCTTCTCTCATGTGACGATTTCCGGCGGCAACCCCGCCCTGCTCGCTTCGCTGGGTGGATTGGTTAAGCTGCTTCGGGAGAACGGCATTCGCACCGCGGTAGAAACGCAGGGCTCCCGCTGGCAACCCTGGCTGGCGGACATTGACGAAGTCACCGTCTCGCCCAAGCCTCCCAGCTCAGGCATGAACACCGACTGGGCTGTACTGGATGATCTGATCCACCGACTGGCTGATGGTCTGGTGGAACGAAGCCATAGTCTGAAGATCGTGATCTTCGATGAGACAGACCTGGATTATGCCCGCCGTGTGCATGCACGGTATCCGGGCACGGATTTATTTTTGCAGACTGGGAACCCGGATGTGACTTCTGCCGATACACCAGATCTGGCGTCTTCACTGCTTGCCCGTTACGAGTGGCTGATTGATCAAGTCAGTGCATCGGATGAGCTGAACGACGTTCGTGTACTGCCACAACTGCATACTTTGGTGTGGGGCAACAAACGCGGCGTTTGATGGGCTTTATGGGTGGAATGGGCGGTATGATGTAATTTTGGGAACAAACAGAGGCTAATAATGCCTATCATATATACCGGTAAGCTTCTTGCTTCGCCGGAAATAAGGAGAGTTTACGAATCGATGAGACAACCTGATGAAATGCAAGATTTGACGCTGCTGGGCAACCAGGGCGTAAAATATACGTTTGAATATGATCCGGGAATTCTGGAGAATTTTGACAACAAACATCCGTACCGTGATTATTTTGTCAAATTCAACTGTCCCGAGTTCACCAGCCTGTGCCCGATTACGGGTCAGCCGGACTTTGCAACCATTTATATCAGCTACATCCCTGATGTAAAAATGGTAGAAAGCAAGTCTCTTAAGCTGTACCTGTTCAGCTTCCGCAACCATGGAGATTTCCACGAGGATTGTGTGAACATCATCATGAACGACCTGATCAAGCTGATGGACCCACGCTTCATTGAAGTGTGGGGTAAGTTCACGCCACGCGGCGGTATTTCCATCGATCCGTACACCAACTACGGCAAGCCGGGTACGAAGTACGAGCAAATGGCCGAGCACCGTATGATGAATCATGATATGTATCCGGAGACGATTGATAATCGTTAATTTGGTAGATACATTTATCCTGATATATAAAATAAAATCATAGAGCGCACAAAAGCCGAACTCTTCTATCTGAAGAAATTCGGCTTTGTTTTTGTATAGAAATTGAGCGTTTGTGAACAACCACAAAAAATCCGATAGCAAAGTATAGAGACGTCGAAGCAACATATATAGTCAGAAAAGTCATGACTGCCATAAATAGAATGGTCATCGCCAAATTGCGTTTGGCAAGAACATATGGCGCTAGCGATTTCATAGTGATCAGTCCTTTATCATTTCTGATTTAGTAGAACTTTAATAGTGAAATCAGTAGAGTATATCAAGATTTTACATTATATAGAGTACGTTAATTTCTTCTGTTCCCCTTGTCGCCCCTGCAAATCTGTCCTATTATGTAACAATATGCTTAGGCACATCACATCATCAGGCGCTGATCCCTCGTGACCGCGACCAAAGGAGAACTGTACATGTCCATGCAAAATTCATTACCCAAAGACGCCGCTGCGCGTTCGAAAGCTCCACCCGGATTGGATGCCCAAGGTACCGTTTATCGGATCTTAATTGCCATCAGTCTGGTTCATTTGTTCAACGACTCGATTCAGTCAGTCATTCCAGCTATTTTTCCAATTCTGAAAGACTCCATGCATCTCACATATACACAGATCGGATGGATTTCGTTCGCTATTAACTTTACTGCGTCTATCATGCAGCCGGTTGTAGGCTGGTTTGCCGATAAAAAACCGACGCCATCCATCCTGCCCATCGGCATGGGATTTACGTTCACCGGTATGCTGTTGCTTGCCTTCGCCGATAGTTATATGGCCGTCCTGATCTCCGTCATCTTTGTCGGTCTCGGCTCGGCGGCGTTCCATCCGGAGGGTTCACGGGTATCTCATATGGCCTCAGGGCCTCGTAGGGGTCTGGCTCAGTCAATCTTCCAGGTCGGTGGTAACGCCGGTCAATCTCTGGCCCCATTGCTCACCAGATGGATTTTCATTCCGTTTGGTTTGTTCGGTGCCATCGGATTCACAGGGATTGCTGCTGCGGGGATCGCAGTCCAAATCTATATCGCTCGCTGGTATGGACGCATGCTGCAATCGGGAGGATATTTGCGTAGGCAGGCGGCAGCCCGTCGTACACCCAATCCGGCATTGCGTAAAAAGATTGCTGCTGCCATAACCATTTTGATTCTGCTCGTCTTCGTCCGTTCGTGGTATGTCGCTTCGATCGGCAGCTTCTATGCGTTTAACCTGAAGGATACATTTAACTTGTCCACAGAAGACGCACAGATCTATATCTTCCTGTTCCTGGCTGCCGGGGCACTCGGTACGTTCTTTGGTGGGCCACTGGCGGATCGCTTCGGCAAACGCAACATGATCTTCCTGTCGATGGCTGGAGCCGCTCCACTGGCCCTGCTGCTGCCTTACGCCAATCTGTTCTGGACAGCCGTATTGCTGAGCATTATTGGTTTCATTATGTTGTCCAGCTTCTCAGTGACCGTTGTGTATGCACAAATGCTGATTCCAGGCAAAATCGGAACCGTCTCTGGTCTGATTACTGGTCTGGCATTTGGTATGGGCGGTCTGGGTGCACTCGTGCTAGGAAACTGGATCGACGTGTTCGGTGTATCTCCAGTCATGCAAATGTGCAGCTTCCTGCCACTGATCGGCATCTTCACCTTCCTGCTTCCATCGGATAAGCTGCTGAACCGCTGGGCGGAAGAGAATGGTAGCGAAGAATAACAGATCTTATTTCTGAATAACATCCAATAAACAGTAGACAAAAGATTGCTGTTAAGACAGCCTGGCAAAAAGTAACGTCAGATGGTTAGGTTAACCATCCTCAAACCAACGTCATCTTGTGTAAACGGGATAAAGCCTTGTACCATTAGGCTTTATCCCGTTTGTGTTTTGTCAGCGTTAGCGTCAACCGCGTGCAGCTCCCAGCACGCGGTGTCCTACTTCATGACAAGGGTGGTCAGCCAACAAGAGCGGCAGCAACTGAGCCTGCGAGAAATTATTGAATACAGTAGGAACACATTGTGTGTAACGAATCCAGCGCACTTTAATGGCATCATTTCTGGCAATCCGCCAATGTAACGAATCACAGATACTTTATTCCTCATGTTTTGTGTGGTTTCGCATCATTTAGTATGATTATCATGCAAATAGCGATGGTGAGATTCCTTAGAATTGGCGCATCCTTCTATACGCCATAATAGGGTGCCATGGATTCGTTAGCGTCAGAATCAGAGCCAAGTGGCTGGCGTCCCATGCCCAATTTTGGTGATGGACATCATTGTGAAAGACGTTTAAGAATCAGCCGCTTTTTATATAACATTTTTCCGGCTTCGGCAACATCACGAATCGTATTTTTGTTACTCACCGAACCGAATACCATGCCGGCAATCGGAATGAGCTGGAACAGCTTTTTCCAGCCAAACGATTCACTGTAGGAATTAAAAACCTCCCGCCAGCCCTGCATCTGAGAGATAACCTCTACCTGCTTATCAGGATTATCGTAATCGGAGAGTTCATCAATAATCGCTTTCTTGCCCACAATATCTGCGGAGGAGAATTGCAGACATTTAACGATAAATATACGCTCTTGAGGCTCGTCGGGATCATATCCGTAGCATAGAGCCATCTCCTGCAGCACCTTTAGGGAAAGTCCCATCACGATCGGTATATCCGCTGCAATCGTTACAATGCCGCCAATACCTGTTGCAGCGCCTTGTGCGGCAGCAAACTTGGTTCGACTGTCCGTAATGCTATCAGCAGTGCGATCCAGCACTTCAAGGGGTAAGCCTTCCACGCTGTGGATCTTCGCTGTATCTTCTTCTACATCCTGTTCAATGTGATAAGATTCGTCCTTCATGGCATAACCCGATTTGGCGGCTTCCTCTTGCAGCAGCTTGGCCACATTCTTTTTCTGAACGAGAAATTTCCCACCATTCTGCACATACTGACCGACTTCGTTCAACGAGTCTCCAATCTTCTGTTTCAGCGCTTTAGGCATCACTTTATCCAGCATGGCAAATGGCAAACGACCAATTTTGTCCCAAATAAACAAGTCCTTCTGCCCTTTTTCCCATTTTAAAATCTGTTCCAGCTCCCGGTCCAATGTCTCGCGCGAATCCATATATGGCCTCCTAATGTTATGTGTATAGTCATTTGTATACTCCTCATACGCAAAGGTCAGGGGATGGTTGCTTCTATGCAGGGCCATCGCCTTCGTCTTCAAGTCTCCCTTCTCAATGTGTACATAAGTAAAAGCCCCTAATCAGCGTTCTCGCTGACTAAGGGCTTACTATATTAGAACGTTAGCGTATTTTTATTTCGCTTCAGCCGCAGCCTTCCCATCCGGAACAGGGACTCCAAAGTCAGGCGTGCCATCTTCGTTCCAGCGAATGACCTGCGCGCGGGCGTGACGGTTTGGATCGTAAAGAGGGTCTCCCTCGATGTCCTTGTAGTTTCGTGCGTGATAGATCAGAATATCCGTTTTACCGTCCGATGATACCGTGAAGCTGTTATGACCCGGACCATATTGGCCATTTGCCTCACACGTCTGGAATACCGGTTTAGGCGATTTCACCCAACTCGCTGGATCAAGCAAGTCGGCATCTTCATCCGCAGTGAGCAAACCCATACAATAATTATAGTCGGTCGCACTCGCCGAGTAACCGATGAAGATCCGTCCATTGCGATGCAGTACTGCTGCCCCTTCATTCACCTTGAAACCGATGATCTCCCAATCGTACTCCGGTGTAGCGATCATGACCTGTTCTCCACGCAACGTCCACGGATTTTCCATTTCGGAAATGTACAGGTTCGAGTTACCGACAATGTCCGGATTTTTCTGCGCCCAGACCAGATAACGGATACCCTTATGCTCAAAAGTCGTTGCATCCAATGCAAACGTCTCCCAGCTCGTATGAATTTGTCCTTTTTCTACCCATTCACCTTCCAGTGGATTCGCAGAATCGTTCTCCAATACATACATCCGGTGGTCAAAAAGACCTTCATTCGTCTCGCTGGTATGAGCTGCTGCGTAATATATGTACCATTTTCCATCGATAAAATGAATTTCAGGTGCCCAAATGTTGGCACTCATTGGTCCTGTATCATGTTTGTGCCATGCCGTTACCGGGTCGGCATTTCTCAGCTCTTCCAGAGTCTGTGCACGCCGGATCTCAATCCGGTCAAAGGCTGGTACGGAAGCAGAGAAATAATAATAGCCATCTGTGTGACGGTATACCCACGGATCAGCACGCTGCTCCAGAATGGGATTGGTAAATGTAATGGAATCAGTCATGGGAATGCTCCCCTTTCAAATGTGTGTATGGCTCGGAGTGAAGATTTGCAACCTTGTGCGGAAAACATAAAGCCTATTGCTGGTGCACCGCAGACGCTCCGGGGGTGGTAGGGCCTTGTCGCTCTCTTGTCCTCCGATTTCCTTTTCCACCGCTCTTGGCGGTTGAAATCGGATGCCAAAGACGCTCCTTCGGCTCCTTCCTCCCCCTTCGCTGCTTGTGCACCTTGAAAGAAACAGCTTCGCTCTTTCCCGCGCTCGCCGCTGAAACAAATCTAACTCCAAGCCATGGTTGTGGCTCGGTATATGTGGGGTCGGCCTCTTCATCCGGTCGACTCTCCCCACTAAATGCATGGCTGGCTTAACTCCGAGTCATAATTATGGCTCTCTATTCCTCCGCCGCTTTGAGCTGCTTGCCCCACACCGCAATGCCGCGGTCGTTCAGGCCAGTAACCACCAGTGCTGGTTGGCTTCGCTCCCAGTCCCAGGACGGCAGCAGCTTCAACTCCTCTGTGGAAGATCCGCCCCACGGGCTTTCTTTCCACTCCAACGTCAGTGTTTGTTTACCGTCAAACGTCCAATTACCTGAACCGTTTTCGCTTTTCATTTTGCCGTTGGCTTGCAAAGTGTAAGGCACTGCCTGCACCTGTCCGTCCACCGATGGATCAAGGGCCAAGCCTTCCCACTCCCCGGCAATCATTGACTTCGGAATATCCTGAGTGGTTTCGCCTGCATATCGTTCAGGCGAAACCACAGGCCAGCCGTCTTTGGTCCACAGCATTTTGCGGACATGCAGATAGGGCCAGTTTTTATCTGTCTCGCCTCTCGCATGATGCACAATATAATAATCGTCGCCATCCTTAAGGACCGAGTTATGTCCAGGTGCAACCCAACCCTCACCTTCGGTGAAATGGTAACCACCCAGAATTTTGGTTCCCACTTCATATTGAGGCAGATGCTCCGTATCCAGCATGTTCATGCCATTTACATCCGTGTAGGGGCCTGTAATTGAATCAGCACGGGCTACACGCACGTTATAATCTTCGAACAAGGAATCATAGGAGACGAATAGATAATACTTTTTGAACTCCGGGTTATACACGATATACGGACCCTCCGCCGCACCTTCTTCTGTGGCACGATCACGGGCGGCAATGCGGGTTCCATAGCCCTCCCCCTTGAATTTTCCGGTTTCCGGATCTAGAGGTGCAATGTATATTCCGTCGAAAAAAGAACCGTAAACCATCCATGAATTGCCTTCGGCATCCACTACCGGATTGGCATCAATCGCATTCAACTTATCCTTTTCGTTCTCGGATGTTTTAACAACCAACCCTTCATCTGTCCACGGTCCTTCTGGGGACGAAGAGGTCTGCAAACCAATGGCCGAACGCGTACTGCCAAAGGTCGAAGCCGAATAATACATACGGTAGGTGTCGCCAACCTGAATTACATCCGGTGCCCACAGATTTACCGCTCCAGTCCAATCGAGCGCTTCCTTCGGAATACCTGGCAACGCTTGACCTACCCATGTCCAGTTGATTAGATCATCCGATTTGCGTGCCATGACGCCGGGTTTCGCTTCTCCCGCTACCCGAACGTCGGTCGAATAGACATAATATCCCTGATCGGTTTTGATAATGGCCGGATCATGTGCATTGTTCACCGTCCAACGGGATTCGTCGTCCAGAATGGAGGTGTCGTACAATTGAGTATCTTGGGGTGCTTCAGGAAAGACCAGACGGGATACCGTTTCCCCTGCCCCATCTCCAGAACAGCCTGTAGCTCCGACTAACAGCAGCAGCAACATGAAAGCAACAACTCCTTTACCTGAATTCGTCCACCCGCGGAATGTTCTCCGCTGATTCATCCTTTCACTCCAGAGATCGCTACCGATTCAATAATCTGTTTCTGGAAGATCAGGAAGATGATCAATACCGGAAGCAACGCAACGATGGATGCCGCCATGATGAGCGGATAATCCGTTTGGATTGCATAGGTGGCATTGAAGTTGGCAATAACCAGCTGCAAGGTTTGTTTCTCAGGTGAATTCAAATAAATAATCGGCGCCAGATAATCGTTCCAGATGCCCATAAACCATAGAATCAACTGCGCAGCAATCGCAGGCTTAATGAGTGGGAACGTAATGCTGGAGTACAATCGGAAATAGGAACTGCCATCAATTTTGGCTGCCTCAATAATCGCATCAGGCACACTGAGCAGATATTGACGAAGGAAAAAGATCATGACCACATTGCCGAACAATCCCGGAACGATGAGTGGTAACAACGTATCCACCCAGCCGAGCTTCGAGAACATGATGAATTGTGGAATCATGACTGTCGGATACGGAATCATCATCGATGCGAGCAGAGCAAGAAACAATTTGTTTTTATGAGGGAATCTCAATTTGGCAAAAGCAAAGGCGGCGATACTGGACGTAAACGTCCCGACAATCGTCACACTCAGTGCAACAATCAAACTGTTTTTGATCCCGCTGAGCAGCGGACCCGCTTCCCAGATTTCTTTATATTTGCCGAACTGAATGATCTCTGGAATCCATACGGGAGGCAGGGCAAATACATCCTGCTTTTCCTTCACCGAAGTGGATAACATCCAGATCAGCGGTGCAATCATGGCAATGGCCCCAATCGCCAGAACAATGAAGATGATCGAGTTGGTCAGTTTTCTCTTTTGACTATAAGACATATCCGTTCACTCCTTTCCTTGTCCTCAATCCCCATCAAAGGCTGATTTTTCATTCATTTTGAATTGCACGAGCGTAATGACAAAAATGAATACGCCGAGAATCATTGCCATGGCTGACGCATAACCCATTTGCAGGTTGCTAAAGGCCTTTTGCCAGATATAAAAGACAATGGAGGCCGATGAGTATTCAGGACCGCCAGTAGGCGTCATAATGTTCATCTCGGTAAAAATCTGCGAACCGCCAATAATGTTTGTGACGACAAGGAAAAACGTAACAGGCTTCACCATCGGCCAGGTGATATTGCGGAATATTTGGAACCCATTCGCTCCATCGAGCTCAGCCGCTTCATAATATGTACGCGAAACGCTTTGCAAGGCGGCCAGATAGAGTAGCATCGTGTAACCGAGCCCCTTCCATACGGCCATAATAATCAGGGCAGGTTTCACCGTTTCTTTATTGGCGAGCCAGTTGGGTCCTTCAATCCCGAATAGATCAAGGAATTGGTTCACCAAACCGTAATCTCCGTTGTACGCCCAGTTCCACATGATGGAGACCGCAGCCAGGGAGGAAATAACCGGAATATAATAGATCACACGGAATGTTGTTGTGCCCGGAATTTTACGATTTAGCCCCATCGCCAGCAACAGCGCCAGCAAGAGACCGATCGGAATGCCAAGCATGAGATAGAATGTATTAAACATCGCTTTGTAAAATAGGTCATCGGTCAGCAGGTCCTTGAAGTTGGCCAAACCGATAAAATTCATCTGCCCCAGTCCATCCCAGTCTGTAAACGAACCATATAGGGAGTAGAGAAAAGGGAACATGACAAAGATCAGCAGCCCAAGAACCGGAGGCAAAATGAACAAGTAACCGTACAGCATCTCTTTGCGATACAATCTCGATTTTGTAACCACGGCATTCACCCCTGTTTCTAGTATCAGCATGTGGCATCATTCGATTGGAACTATTCGATCAACTGATGCCACATACCCGTATGGAATCATCCAATAATAACGATGCCAGCAGCATGATAGCAGGCCGCTGGCATCGCCTTTTCCTATCTATTATTTCTGTGATTTCTTCTCTTGCTCTACCGCTTTGTCCAGCAATTTCTGCATTTTTGGCTGCTGCTGCTTCACGTAGTCTGCGGCTGTAATCTTACCGTCCAATACCGGCTGAATGTCGGTGAAGAACAGGTCATACCATTCCGCATTGTACGTGTAGTTACCTGGCAGCGCACGGCCGTAGTCTTCTACGATATCAATGAATTCCTGTTTGTTGGCTGGTTTCGTTGATGTATCTTTGGCCCATTCGTCAGCCATATCGAGCAGGTTCGGAATTTGTACTTTAGCATCCACCAACTGCTGCATACCTTCTTTGGAAGCTGTTAGGTAATTCACCAATGCTGCGGCTTCTTCCGGGTATTTCGTTTTAGCAGATACACCAATACCGAGGGAACCGATCCACGTTGCGGATTTTCCAGTAGAGCCCGCAGGGAAAGGAAGCAAATCATAATCGAAAGGCAGTTTCTCGAAGGTACTCATATCCCATGGACCTACAGGGAAGAATGCCATTTCCCCTTTCATCCAGCGTTGGTACGTATCCAATGTTTGCGCTTCCTCAATGGAAGGCGTGATTTTATATTTGTTTTGCATGTCGGCAAAGAATTGTAATGCTTCAGCAAACTTCGGATCATCAATCGTCACTTTTGTTTTGCTTGCATCCAGCCAGTCTGCACCATTGCTCCAGACAAAGGATTGCAAGGCCCACTGTACGTTAAAGCCTGTACCGAATACGTCCGGTTTGCCGTCGCCATTCGTATCCTTGGTCGCTTGCTGGTTGACTTTGATGAATTCTTCCCAGGTATAAGGTTTGTCCTTATCAGGGAATGGGATGCCTTCTTTTTCAAATAACGTCTTGTTATATCCGAGTGCAAACGGACCCAGATCTTTCGGCATGCCGTAGATATCACCCTGACCTGCCATTTTGCCATCATAGCGGTACAGGTCCACACCATATTTCCAGATGTTGTCCAGATCTACGTCCGCATTGTTTTCAACGTAAGGTGTAAGATTCATCAACACATTGCTGTTCACGTAGGCTTTCACATCGCCAGGGTTAAAATAGAATACGTCTGGCAAGCTGTTGCCTGTGATGGCAGCTCTCAATTTTGTCGCGTATTGATCCGCAGCAGTTACGATAATTTTGACTTTGACACCGGGATGCTCTTCTTCATACTTTTTAACAACTGCTTGATAAGCCTTCTGTTCATCCGTGCCACCCCGGAACATAAACGTCAGTTCCTTGTCCCCGCTTGAACCGCTGCTGCCACCACAGCCTGCAAACACAATTGCACTCACAAACATAAGAAGCATTATCGTAACTAACCTCTTTTTCTTTACCATCTGAACCCCTCCTGATCTGGAATTGTAAACGTATTCAATTAGCTGAAATAAGATTTCTGTTGTTAAATTTATCAAATCCAGATCACTTTAGTCAATACTTTATTAAAACATTTTATGTTTATTTAAAATAAACTAATACGTTGGCCATCCGTTGGAATCCCACAGCAAGTCGTTGATTAACAATTTTGGATTGCCGTTATCGTCAGCATCATAGGCATGGCGTGCAATGACGTTACCGTTATACACATCCTGGCCTCCGGGTCCTTTCCACTTGACATTCCCTGAATCCAACAGGGTTCCGCCGCCATTCAACATGTTCACACCGTTTTTATCCACATACGGACCTGTAATACTCGTTGAACGACCATAGACCATTTTGTACGTGCTGTTCACGCCCTGGCAGCAAGAATCAATGGAGGCAAACAAGTAATAATAACCATTCCGGTACACAATACTCGGTGCTTCGATGGCCCCTCCATTATTCGGACGTGCCGCAATAGAGGATATGCTTCCGGTAGGTTTCATCGTCGTTTTGTCAAGTTTCACAATCTTCAGACCGCTCCAGAAAGAACCGAAAGCGAGCCACGGGTTGCCTGAGGCATCGATGACCAGATTCGGATCAATAGCGTTATAATCATTGGCGGTTGTGGTTTGAAGCACTAACCCCTCATCCTTCCACTGACCTGCTCCAATGCTGGTTGCAGACGCAAGCCCGATCGCCGATCTGTTGGAGCCAAAGGTAGAGATGGAATAATACAGCCACACTTTGCCGTTGTACTGCTCAACGTCTGGTGCCCATACATCCAGGCCGCTCTGACCCGGAACGGCAGAAGCCCACCAAGATGGCTTGCTTAGGAAGATTTGCGGAACCCGGTACCAGGAAGATCCGTTATCCGATTTCAGTACCTGAATGCCCGCACCGGTTGAGAAGGTATACCATGAGCTTCCCTCTTTGATGATGGATGGATCGTGGACGGCAATATCTCCGTTCAGATTCCAGAATGCCGCAAATGCCCGAGACTGACCCGCCAATAGCAAAACAAGTACAAGCAGTGCAGGTAACGCCCAACGTTTCTTCCTGAATCCTGTCAATCCATTAAACTTTTCCAAATCGAATTCCACCTCTCCTGATCAAATAGTTAATTTGGTTCATGAAGTATTAAATCAATTTAGGTATACTAGGATTATAAAAGCGGTTACATTACATTTCAATGGTATATTTCAAATATATATGAAATGATTCAAGTTATTTTTTAAAGTAAATATTCAACAATTTATGAATAACACACTCATTTATGCTATGTATATAAGGGATTTGACATCCTTTTCTCTGCCCTTCCCTTCCTTCAACGAATCATTTATAATTATCTAAAACAAACCATATAAATGTGCAGAAGCCTGGATCAGAAGGGCTTTGTTCAGAACGTGGAAAGGAAACCCACCTATGATTTATATTAAAGATCTGATGTCTGGCGTTAATATTTTCAAGGCACTCAGTTCGGAAATTCGAATCCAGATCATTGAGCTGCTTGCCAAGAACCAGAGTCTTAACCTCAATGATCTCGCGACCAAACTGGGGCTCAGCAATGGCGCCATTACAATGCATATTAAGAAATTGGAAGAAAGCGGCCTGATTGAGATTAACACCGCAGTCGGCAAACACGGGATACAGAAGATTTGTTATCTGAATGAGGAAAAACTGATGGTTGATTTGCGCTCCCAGGAGATCAGCAATCGTTATGAAGTTGAAATTCAGGTAGGACACTACAGTGATTATCAAGCAGCTCCCACTTGCGGACTCGCCACCCGGGACAGCATTGTTGGGGAATTTGATGATCCGCGTTATTTTGCGGACCCATTGCGAATTGATGCGGAGATGATTTGGCTGGCTGAGGGTTATCTGGAATACCGGATTCCCAACTATCTCAAGCCTAACCAGACGTTCAGCGAGATCCAGCTATCCATGGAGTTGGGCTCAGAAGCACCGGGTTATTGTGATAACTACCCTTCGGATATTTATTTCTACGTCAATGGAATTGAGATTGGATGCTGGACAAGTCCAGGCGATTTCGGCAATACACGCGGTACATTCAATCCAGACTGGTGGCCACCGCATCTGAATCAATACGGGATGCTGAAGCTGATTCGCATCACTCAGGAAGGTAGCTATATCGACGGTTGCCGCATCTCAGATGTTACCCTGAACGAGATCGGCCTGGATTACAAAAGCGATATCCACTTTCGGATTGCTGTAACTGACGGACCAGTGAACAAACGGGGATTAACGATCTTTGGCAAAAACTTCGGCAATTACGGGCAAAACCTGCTTGCGCGTGTACTCTATAATGTGCAAGAGGAATAGCCTCCTCCTTCAGTCAAGTCATACTATAAGAAAACAACCATTAGCCGCCAATTGTTACACTTGGCGGCTTTATCAATTTCTGCACATTCTTCATGGAGTACTTACCTTGAGGTAAGTACCTGTACTAAAAGTGCATACTTACATCTTGGCAGCACTCCCTTTATACTCAAGAAATATTAGAGCTTAAGGAGGAAGAATTCATTTTGAAAACACTTATCATCGTAGCACATCCTAATATAGAAACGTCGGTTGTCAACAAAAGGTGGACCGAAGAACTCCAACAATATCCGGAAAAATATACGGTACATGAACTTTATAATGTTTACCCCGATGGACATATTAATGTGCAGCAAGAACAGCAACTCATTGAATCCCATGATCGCCTTGTCCTGCAATTTCCGTTCTATTGGTTTAGCAGCCCACCTCTTCTTAAACAATGGCTGGATGAAGTTTTCACTTATGGCTGGGCTTATGGCTCCAAGGGAGATAAATTACAGCAACGCAAAGTCGCTTTGGCCGTATCTGCCGGAATCAAAGAGGCGGATTACACGGATGAGGGATATGGCTATACCCTTGGACAACTGTTATCTCCTTTTGAGACGACCATGCGTTACTGCGATGCGGATTATCGATCATTCTTTGCCTTTTATGGGGCAGAACACGAGCCTGCAGCAAGTGAATTGGAACAAAGTGTACAAGGATATTTGAATTTTATTGAAAATATGTAATAATAATCACCTGTGTTACGAAATCGATTAACAAGTGGGGATTATATTTGAGGAAGTATGACAGTCTGTTGTCATACTTCTTTTTTTATAATCATTTTATAAACAATTCATTCCAAAGGAGAAGATACAAATGAACCATCCTGAACAAAGGTATAAAGCGAATGAATGATATTTCATCAATGGAACATGAAAATTTAATTACTGTAAGTTCAAGAGAAGATTTGAGAATGTGGTTGCAGGAGCATGGAAAGACTCAGAAATCCTGTTGGGTAGTCGTTAGCATGAAACAAACAAAAAACACACTGTTATATTTGGACGTGGTTGAAGAATCATTATGTTTTGGCTGGATCGATGGGGTTAAGAAAAAAACATCCGAAAATCAGCTTGCGCAGAGATTGTCTCCCAGAAGCAAACGAAGTTCATGGACTGAATTGAATAAAGAGCGTGTTCGCCGTCTTGAGAAGTTGGGTTTCATGAGCGACGCAGGAAGAATGATGCTCCCTGATATGGATCATGAGGCTTTCAAAATAGATGATGTTATCGAGCAAAGGCTTCAAGAGGACAAACAGGTTTATACGAATTTTCTGTCATTTCCTGCTCTTTATCAGAAGATTCGGATCGACACGATCCAAAGCGTTAAAACTCAACCGGAGTTATTCAAGAGCAGGCTGGATAAATTCATAACAAACACAAAGGAAAACAAAATGTACGGTCAATGGCATGACCACGGACGCCTTCTGGATTATTAAAATGCGTTGAAAATACAGTTATATTTTTTTATTGCAATGCAAAACAGGACCCCCTAATCAGGAGACCCTGTTTTTTTATAATTCCGCCTTACTATCACTTTACATGCTCCAGGGCAGCCATATTGGCTTCTCCCCAATTACACATCATATTTAACAGCGGCATCAATGATTGGCCCCGTTCGGATAATGAATATTCAACTTTAGGCGGGATCTGGGGATATTCTTGACGTATCACCAAACCATCCTCCTCCAGCTCTTTCAGCATAACGCTCAAGGTCTTAAAGGAAATGGTACCGATACTTCGCTTCAGCTCATTATGTCGCATCACCTTGTTTTCAGCCAACCAATACAGAATAACCATTTTATATTTACCATTGACCAGGGACAGCGTATGTCCAAAGCCGGTATCTTTTAGTGCCACGCCAGTCGGAACACAGGTTTCGCGCATAAGTTCCCCCTCCTTCTTTTGTTATCGTACCATAGTGAAGTGTTATCCACAGCCCTAAGATCATTAACATGATTTAGTCTTATTGATTTTTTCTGTAAAACTCAAGTGACAAGTCTTATGCCTTGATGTGTAAATGCTTCATTACATCTATTTTCACATAAGACTTTATGCATATTTCCTCTGAAATTTAGAAAGATCCATTGATTTATTAGAGAAGTTCTCCTAGTATTTTTAGTAGGAACATCAAGAGCTCGACATCATAGCAATAGCTTTACTGTTTTCATGAGAGCGCTATCGCTGCAGCACTAAAGAAAAACGGGAGGTTGCAGATATGAAATGGAATCACTTCAAGTCCAAGCTTCTGCTTAAGTACACACTATCCTACATCTCCATTTTCCTTATACCTCTTGTTATATTAACTATTATTATTTATCACAATGCTGTGGATACGCTCCGTTCAGAGATCGAACAGACCAATGTCAATCAGTTGACCCAAGCAAAAACGGTCATTGATGACCGGATGAAGGAATTGCAGGACATCGCATTTCGCATCGCCTACGATGAGCAGCTAACCCGGTATTGGACCCACCATCCTTATTATAGCCGAGAATCGATTAGTGCCTTGGTCAAATACAAAGCGACCAGTTCCATTATCGATGAACTATTCCTGTTCTTCCGCGGAGATGATAGCATCTATTCGTCTCAGGGCTCTGAGAACCTAGATGTATTCACTGGTCGCTACAAATTTAATACATGGAACGAAACGGACATGATTCGGGATTTGAATAACGTTCAGTTTCCCACGATACGACCGGCCGAGCAAGTCGTTCAAGGAACCAAAATACCCAATTCCATGCTGGCCTACCTTGTACCGATTGCGCCTAACAATACGCCCGCCCACGGCACTGTCATGTACCTGATTCACGAGTCCAATCTGACCGGATTGATTGATTCCATTCTCAGCGACTACCATGGGATGACTTATATTTTCGATAATTATGGGCAGGTGCTGGCCGCCAACTATAAAGGGGAAACTATTACCGAACAGGAAGTCAAATCTCTGTTTGCACTTGAGCCGGGAACGCACAGCCTCTCCTTAAATCAAGAACCACATTCGGTTGTATCCGTCAAATCAGATGCTGGCTGGACTTATGTAACCGCTATGCCAAGCAATCAATTTTTCAGCCGTATCGTCCATATTCGTACTTTTATTGTTCTGGTTTTCTCCTTCGTGGTGGTGATGGGCACTTTCCTCGCCATTATGCTGGCCCGAAGACAATACCATCCGATTTCAGACTTGATGGAGTTCATTCGATTAAAGAATAACCCTGAACCTTCCACATCCAGCAACGAGCTGGAATGGATCAAGAAAACGCTGCATGATTATAGCCAGCGCGTGGACCTTCAGGAACCATATGCTCGCAATCATATTTTGCTCATGCTACTCAAGCATGGTCATACCGGAGAACTCCCTTCTGAGTTTACGGACAATCTCGGCATACGCTTTAACCGATCCCATTATTTTGTCATGACCTTGGGCTGGGAAATGCACGCTTTTCCCATCGGAGATAACCCTGAACAGCGTACTGTCATGCAGATGATAAACGATATGGAACTGCCGGAGTTGACTGCTTTTGCTTATGGTGTGGAGCTTCCACAGCCAGACCAAGTGGCCCTCATCGTCGGATTTGATGTCGAAATCGGGCATGATTCTAGCTCGGCTGCTCGTATGGAGTCTATTGTTGAATCACTGCAATCGCTGGTGACAGAGCACGTCGGAGTCGCTCCCGCCATCGGGATCGGCAACAGCTACAGCTCTCCATTGCAGCTGAACCAATCCTACATCGAGGCATCAACCGCGCTCGAAGCATCCATGCTGCACGGACAAGGCAGCAGCACCTTCTTCAACGCCCTTTCCGGTTCCGGTGCACAGGATTCTTCCTTCTGGGTACCTAAGGATGTGCTGCTGAAGCTGGTTCAGAGCTTGAAACAGGGCAGTTTCGATGTGGCCGTTCAGATGGTATCAACCGCGTTGAATAACCTGAAATCCGAAATGCCATCCGTACCACTGTTGCGTTGCATCTGCTTCGATATTCTGAATACGATGCTGAAAACTGCCTCGGAGCTCGGCATTCATCACGTGGTTAATCAGCTTCCACGGATTACTTCCTATGACTCGTTGGAGGATTTGGAGAAAAAACTGACAGGCCTTGCTGCCGAAATCTGCGCCCATGTTGAGGCGAAGAGTGAGACCGAAGAAAGCTCGTTAATGGATGAAATCGTTGCTTATATCGATGCCAATTTCTCGGATTACGATCTCAGCCTGGGTACGATCTCATCTAAATTTACGATCTCTTCATCGTATTTCAGCCGTTCATTTAAAGAGAAGATTGGTATGAACTTCACCCAATACATTTGGCAGAAACGGATGGATGAGGTCATCCGGCTACTGCTGCATACAACCGATCCGTTAAAAGATATCATCATGCGCGTCGGTTATCTGGATACACCGAACTTCATCCGCAAATTCAAAAAAGAGACGGGTTACACGCCCGGACAGTACCGCAAAATGCACCGCCCCAACGGCTCCGCCGATTCCCCGGATGATGACGAAGAGGAATGTCTCGGATAAAGGATTCACCGATTAAATAGAAACCTCCCCTTTACCATATGGTTAAGGGGAGGTTTTCGTATTTTCAAGTTTACTTTTCGAGTGTTCCGAACGACCTCGTGCACCGAGCTTTTTCTATTTTGCAGCCGAAATACCTTGAAGCCCTTGATGCATTGCACCCAGCAGACGGTGGGTAGGGTCACAGCCATATTCCCAGAACATGATCCCGGCCAGGCCTTGGTCCTTCACGTAATCGCATTTGCACTGAATTGATTCTTCATCATCATAAGAAATTAGGCTGGACCCGTTAAACAGGAACGGTGCACACGCTTCATCATCCCAATAACGGACGTAACCATTCTTGTTGATGTACTTCGCTTCCAGCTCGGCAAATGCTGGACCGTAGCCGCCTGTGCTGCCAGCCATTTGGTGGAGACCGTGGTTTCGGTCCGGAACCTCAGTCCAGATCCGGGAATAGAACGCGGAACCGATCACAATCTTCTCCTTCGGAACGCCGGCGCGAACGAACAGGTTCACGGAAGCATCTGTACTAATCCTGAACAGATCTCCGGTTGGCGTATACAGATTCGTATGATGTCCGGTCAGAACCTGAAAACCGCCGCGCATATCATAGGTCATCAACTGCACAAAGTCCAGGTACTTCTGCACCTCAGCCATCTCTGTACCGTCTACGTAGTATTGGTCAGCCCCTGCCGCGATCGTGAGCAAATAATGACGGCCATCCCGGGAGCCTTTGGCGGACAGCGCCTCCCGGATTGTCTTGAGAAGCAAGGTGAAATTCCGTTTATCATTAGGACTCGAGGCGATGCCGGCTTCTCCGTAACAAGGATACTCCCAATCCAGATCGATCCCGTCAAACGGGTATTCCTCCAGCACCCTAACCGCCGATGCGGCCATGCTGTCCCTTCCTACTTGGGTTGATGCGGCTTCAGAGAAACCGCCAGCGCTCCATCCGCCAACAGAGAGCAGCACCGTTAGATTCGGATGCTCCCGCTTAATGTTCCGGATAACTTCACCGTTTTTCAGATTCTCGGTGGTAATTTCATCATTCTTGACATGACCGAAGGCTATGTTCAGATGTGTTAACTTCAACAAATCCTCATGCCTCATATCGGGAAGAACTGAATCGACGACATAACCTGCAGCAATATAGTTTGGCACCCTCTTCACTCCGATCCATTCAATGATTGAGATATCGCCGCAGCAATCTGCAAGGCTTCCTTCCCGGTACCAATCTTGTACCCGGAAGCCGAATAACGGATTTGATCCTGGCTATCCAGCACGAACAGATGTGGATAGCCAGCTTCGTGAGCTGCAGGATTTGGAATGAACCCGGATAAGGACGAATAGCTCGAATCCCTTACAAAAATCGTACGTACAGGCAATTTCGAATACCCCGCAGGGTCAAAGGAGGCGTTCCATTCCGTATCTCCAATCAGCAGCACGACGGGTAGACCCAGCTTATCCAGCGGCTCAGCCAGTTCGCCCAGCTCACGAATCAGATGCTTGGTTGGTTCCCGTTCTGGTTCAATCCAGGCAGCAATGGCACCCTCTGATCCCAGAAGAGCCTCCAGTACCACCTCTGAACCATCCAAACGGGTCAGTAGACTGCCTGGTGCCAGTTTGCCCAAGACGGGGATATCTACCACCGTCTCGCGATAAGTTAATACAACCTCCGTAGTGTCTCCGGCGCGCACGGTAAAGTAAATGAAGCGCACTCTGACCGCTCCATCTTTCAAACGGATGCCAGTCGTCAAGCGATAAGCTCCCGGTTCAACCTCATATGGCTGACTATAGACATCCGTGCTGCCATAAGGATATATCAACGTTTTGTACACGCCATCTTCCAAACGGGCAAACGAGAAGTTCTCACCATAGGATGCTGTTGGTGCTTCCTGCGGCCGCTCTTCATCCCTAAGGAGTTGCAGCATTCCCCAGCTTGCTCCCTCCTGATTACGAGAAGAGGTGAGACTGAACACCGCATTTTCCCAGCCTCCGTTACCTAAGTACTGCGGCTTCTGCTCGCTCGGATGCAACCGGGCCGGAATGCCCAAACTGCGGCACACAGCGACAAACAGAATATCCAGCGACTGCGGATCTCCCTTCATCAGGCTGTAAGTGCCTACTGGGTTTCCCTTGCCTTTCAAGTTAGGGAGATCCTCATAATACGCATAACTCTGTTCCAGCTGCCGGGCAAGTGTCGAAGGCTCCTTCCTAAACGCCGCTGCCTCTTCCTCCGAATAGGCATTCTGGAACACGGATCGATAAGGCACCACCATTTCATAGGAAACCCGCGGGCACAGGATGTACTCCACGAACGTTTCTTCTGAGCATGCTCCTCGCTGCGAGAGTGCACCTATAAGATGATCGTCCAGCGTCTGACGAAAAGTATCGATCAAGTCTTTTTCGTTCAGCGACTCCAGCAACCGTAGTGGCCACTCCCCAAATTCACCGGAACGTTCCTCTAGGAAAGCTGCGATTTGGCGGCTGTTACCCCGTGCCTTCTGGAGAATATCCCATACACGCTCCCGAGGAAGTCCAGCCGAATGAGCCAATGCATACGCCTCTTCCTCACTCAGGAATGTATCCTCATATCCACTCCGAATCTTCGTGCCTTCCTCCAGGCGGCGGTTGTGATCCCGGATTTTCTCTTCCGGTAACGAATTCAGGACTTCCCCCTCTCCTTCCGGAGGAGGAACCATCTCGAAATCCACACTCCCTGATGGCTGCTCTGACGAGTCCAACACTAGCTCAACATGCTCGCTGTCCTGAGCTTTGAATAGGACTTCACTCCATTTGCCTCCGCTAACCGCACGAATCAATAGATCGCCATAACCTGTCTTGAAGGCAGCCTCCCCTAGCACATCGGTCTTGATTTCGGCGATCGGATAAAATTCCGCCGTGTTGTACAGCTCGAAGCGGAGGCTCGCACCAGGCACGGGTTCTCCCTGCTCATTTATCACCTTCACGCAGATGGTTCGCGTCGGTGCATAGTTTTCAAGCAAATTAATCTCCGTAAATCCCTTCTCGTTAAGGGTTATATCCTCTGGTCCCGGATAGTCGGCAAAAATCCTCGTATTGATCAGCATGGCCCTACGAGCTGGCGGACTGAACCACCCTTGATTCAATCCGGCTTCCGGCTCGCATGCCCCAATGTAATACCATTGGCCGTCTGCCCAAGCTTCTACCCAGGCATGATTGCTGTCACTGTGAGCCCAGCGCGGCGTATAGACCTGACGGGCAGGTATGCCGATACTGCGAAGAGCGGCTACCGCCAGCGTGGACTCTTCTCCACAACGGCCACGAGCATTCCGAATCATCGTCAGCGGTGATATCGTTCGCAGATCGCTGCCAATATAAGTCGCTTTCTCATGACACCAGTAATTGGTTTCCAGAATGGCATCCGCCATGGATAACTTCGCCGTCCGGTCAGCCAACTCATCAAATATAATGCCGCGGAAATCCTCAATATTCTCTGTATTGATTCGATAAGGTAGCACAAAATGCAGAAACAGATAATCCGGTACACGCTCGCCCCAAGGCACACGTTTGCGAATGTCCAGTGCCCGACGCACATGGCTGAGGAACAGCTCACCATCATAATCAGCCATGTCATTCACTGGCATATAGGCATATACATACTTCAAGGCCCATGTCTCTTCTTCAGTTAATTGCTGCTGAAATACATGAAACAGTTTCTCCTTGCGGGCCTCTGCAAAACGTACCTTCTCCTGGAACTTTTGCTCGATCTGCTCCAATGACTGTGCATCCAGGGAAAATACCAAGGTTTGACTGGTCATTGCTGGCTCACTCCTTCCATAGCTTTCCGTCTTCCCGAATACAGATTACAGCCGTGCCGTCCGAGGAAGGCGCAGTAATCTGAAACAGGCTGCGAGTCGTTTCAATTACAGGCTTACAGCTCCACAATTCATCACCCATAAGTAGCTTCACATCCTGCGTAAATTCCCCGTGGGCTTCATAATAATTACGTTCACGATAATAGAGCTTGCGAAGCTCCCACTTGATTCGTTCGTCTTCTGGCAACTCAAAAGACTGAAACGTCTCATCTTTCGAAAATACGACATAGCCCCACAGCTCGGGGTAATGCATGTTGATAATGCCCATGGGCGACCAGACCCAGTTGTCCTCCGGATAAGGTTTGCCTGTCTCCGGATTCAGCACTTTGCGGTACTCACCGTCTTGCACCTCGGTCTGCCATTCCACCCGCGAGAAGTTGACGCGCCAGAACTCACCCGGCTCAGGCGGACGGTTGCCTTCGGCACATTCCTTTAGACTGGTCCAGGGAATCGCCACCTCGACGCTCCATTTCCGGTTATCGGCGTCAGGTGCGTTCAGTTCCCCATCGATATGTACGGCCGTCTTGAGACCGCTGATATCCCAACCGTTGACCGGAGGTCCTCCATCCCGATACGGCTTCACCAATAACAGATCCCATACCGTATTGAGCGCATTGATCTCGAACTCATAATATTGGTGGGTGTCCCCGTCGGGATCGATGAAAATCTCAAAGTCATTATCGTAGAAAATAACGGAATCGCGCTTGGTTAACGTAGCCCATATCTGATCTTCAATCAGCTCGGCAGCAAAATAGAAATATTCGTCATCCCACAGCATTTTTACCCGTGTCTGTTTCCCGGGCTTCGGACGAAGATCCCCTTCGATATCAACGAAATCATCCGTCCAATCGGCCGTACCCCAGAATGCCTTATCGACGCGGCCGTCCAGCACCAGCGGTTCCTTCGCACGCTTGCATATATAATGTTTGGGAGCATACTCCATCCTTGGCTCAGGTACTCCACTTTGGTTCATATCGCTCTCTCCCCTTTATGAGAGAGGGCATGCATCTATCGGCGCATGCCCTCCCGTAATGTTAGTTATGGGTAACAACGGCTCCTGAACCGCCGTACATTTCCAGTTCCTCATCGAATTCGAGCTTAAGAACCGTCACCTGCTCATGTGTGTCCTCCGGGGTCATTTTGATCCACGTTGTCCCCGGGATATTGAACCAAGGCACGCCCCCATGGATCTCATGGTTAAGTTCTTTGCCCGAATGCAGCACGGTAATCTTCTTAATCTTATTGCACAGTCCCTTGATGCATACATTCTCTTTTGGCTCATCATAAACAAACAGGTACAACGTCTTTCTGTCCTCGGATACGGTGCTCCCCCCCAGATAATAGCGGGGCATAATGCCTTCACCCGTTCCGAATACAGCCTCTTCATGCGTTCGGATCCACGCTCCCAGCCCAAGCAGAATATCCTCCTGCCTCTTATCGATGCTGCCATCCTCGCGCGGGCCGATATCCAGCAGCATGTTGCCACCCATCGAAATACAGTCACAGAACATCCGAATGATCTGATTTAACGACTTGTATTTATCGTCTGTTGGCACATAACCCCAAGATGTGTTGATTGTGGTGCAGAACTCCCACGGTCCCTCCGGTCTTGTGATTGGAATACCTTGCTCCGGCGTTTTATAGTCTCCATAACCTTGAAGGCGGGAGTTGATGATGATATCCGGGTTAAAGGATTGCAGGTAACGCTTGAACTCCGGGAGATTCCACTGCTCGGCACTCCGTTCCCAGTCGCCATCGAACCACAGCAGATCTACCTTTCCGTAATTCGTCAAGATCTCCTGCAGTTGGTTGTTATTGAATTCAAGGAATTTCTTCCATTTCTCCTCATCCTGAACACCATCCACAGGACTTGAATGCCGATTGACGCTGCTCAGATCCTCCGGGACCTTGCCACCTTCATACACGCTAGGATAATCCGGGTGCGACCAATCAATCAGCGAGAAATACATCCCCAGATGAATTCCCTTCTCCCGAATTGCTTCCGCATATTCTCTCACGAGGTCCCGATTCGCTGGTGTCTGTTTGACGACATTGAGGTCACTATGCTGCGTATCCCACAGCGCAACACCATCATGATGCTTCGTTGTCAGCACGGCATATCGGGCTCCCGATTTCTCAATCAAGTCCGCCCACTTCTCCGCATTAAATTTCGATGCCGTAAAACCGTCCAGCTGCTTCATGTATTCTTCGTAGGAAATTCTTCCATTATAGAAAGACCACGATTCCGAAACTCCGTCCACAGCATAGATCCCATAGTGGATGAATATTCCCAGCTTGGCCTCTTCAAACCATTTCTGCATCCTTGTTCACACCTCTTTCTGGAGTCCTTCTATCTGAGTTATTACTCTTATTGGCCAGTGTTCCAGCGGTCGTATGCCCCTTGATATAGTTCAACGATACGGTCGCTGCCCATTTTTTCAATTTGCGCAATATACTTATCCCAGTTCTCAAGCGGCTCCTGGCCAGTTACGAACTTCGCTTCCATCTGCTTGACGTACGTATCCAGATCAGATAATAGTGCGGTCGCTTCGCTTTGTTCTTCATTTGTCAAATAAACGTTAGGGAATGGCGCTTTGCCGATCGGTACCAACTTCTCTTGATTCTGCTGGTCAATCCACTCATCAAATTCGGTGCGAAGACCTTTCGCTATGTCCGGATCATTAATGCCCGGTGTCAAAATACCATAGTTTGGTGTGATTTTACCGCGATATTCTTCGCGATCCCCGCCGCCAGGAACAGGGAGCCACTCTTTCACGAGGTTCTCCTTGTCTTTGAATTTCCACAGCACACCTTCAGGACCTTGATTGAACAGGGTGGCCCCATCATAGCTGTACATATAATCGATCCAGCGCATGGTTGCCTCAGGGGACGGGTTGCTGCTAGTAATCGCAAAGGTACCACGTGCCGATATGCCCGGGTGCTTACCGTATACAGGTGAGTCTGCAATCTCACTCTTCACTGGTGTCATCAGCGGATGTTTCGTGCTAGGCTCGCCGCCAAGCGTGAAGTACGGATGGTAGTCATTGAACAGCGCAAGCTTGTTGCTTTCGCCTTTTGCTTTTTTCTGATCGCCAGTTTGCGAGAAGGTCTCATGATCCAGCAAATCTTCCTTCCACAAACGGTTCATGAACGTCAGATAACCTTTGTAGCCTTCTTCTTGGTAAGGATAGTGGACTTTTCCGTCCTTATCCGCATAGATTCCTTCGTTGTACATTCCCCAGAAGCCGAAGAAAAACATGCGAAGATCGTCCAGTTTTACAGAAGTAAGCGGAATTTCATCTTGTTGTCCGTTGCCGTTAGGGTCTTCTTCTTTAACACGCTTCAGGTACGTATATAATTCCTCCGTAGTCTTAGGCTCCTCTACATTAAGTGCTTTGAGGAATTCACCGTTATACCACATCGGGCCTCTATACCACACGGCAGCCGTATCGATAAATGGCAGTGCATACATATGTCCGTCAGGCGTTGTAAATGATTTGCGGACATCCGGGTTTTCGTCGAGAATTTTCTTAATATTCGGGGCATAGCCCTCATCAATGTATTTTTCCAGCGGGATCAGAATGCCTTGAGTTCCATAAGTAACCTGCTCAGCTGGCTTGAGATCCGCAGCATAGAACATATCCGGTAAATCGCCGCTCGCGAATACCAGGTTCTTCTTTGTTTCAAAGCTGTCTATCGGCGAAAGCTGGTACTCCAGCTTGATGCCTGACAATTTCTCCATCTCTTGCAGGACTGGCATCGTATTCCAGTCGGCTACGCCCGCATCCTGGGACATGACCTTTAACGTAAGTGGTTTGTCCACAATCGGGAATCCTTCTTTCTTGACCCCTTCGACATTTGAAGTCGCAGAACCTCCATCTTCATTGGAACCACAAGCTGCAAGTAATGCTGCTGATAGGGTGAGGCAGAGTACAATGGATGAAGCCTTGCGAAGCTTTTTCATGACGACAACTCCCCTTTTTTAGTGTGGATTATGGTTTAAGATCATCCCTTGACGGAACCGATCATAACACCCTGCACAAAGTAACGCTGAAGGAATGGATAAATTGCAATAATAGGTAAAGTTGAAACAATAATGACGGCATATTTGACCAGCGCAGCAATTTCCGCTTTGGAATTCATCGCCGTTGCTGAAGAGGTATCGATAGCTCCCCCGCCCTGTGCTGCCATCTCCTGAAGTACCAGGATTTGGCGAAGAAAGAGCTGCAGCGGATACTTCGAGGAATCATTTAAATAGATCATCGCACTGAAATAGCTGTTCCAGTGTCCGACTCCGTAAAAGAGCGCCATCACGGCAATGATCGGCATGGAGAGCGGAAGCACAATTCGGATGAACAACCGGGTGTTGGTACACCCGTCGATGTGAGCCGCTTCCTGCAGTTCCTTGGGAATGGTCGATTGGAAAAACGTACGGCATACGATAATATTCCAGATGGATGCAGCTCCTGGCAGAATAAGCGCCCACATGCTGTTCACCATACCAAGATCCTTAACCAGCAAGTAGCTCGGGACAAGCCCTCCGCTGAAAAACATCGTTACCATAAACATCGCCATGAAGAATCCGCGTCCCACAAAGTCCGAGCGGCTGAGCGCGTAGGCTGCCGGAAGAGTGACCATCAGGTTGACGAGTGTACCTACGACGGTATAGATGATCGTATTTTTGTACCCGATCCAGATGTTGGTGTTCTCAAACACGCGGGCATAACCTTCAAACGTAATTCCTTTAGGTAGTAGCCACATCTCACCGGAACTTACAAATTTAGGATCACTGATTGATGCGCTAATGATGTATAACAGCGGGTAAAGCACAATGACGAGCGCTATCGTCAGATAGATGTAGTTGCACCATAAAAACAATTTATCACTTCTGCTTTCCTTAACCGCGGATGACATGTGTTTTCCCCTCCTTTTACCACAAGCTGTTTTCACTGGTGCGACGTGCAATTTGGTTCACTGTAATCAGCAGAATCGCATTAACTACCGAGTTAAACAATCCTACAGCTGTTGAGAAACTGTACTGCGCATCGACCAGACCGGACCGATAGACAAATGTCGAGATGACATCCGATGAACCCATATTCAACGGATTTTGCAGCAGCAGGATTTTCTCAAATCCGACGCCCAGAATACTGCCCATGTTCAGAATTAACAAAATGGTGATCGTAGGGATGATCGCTGGAATGTTAATATGAAGAATCCGTTTAAACCGGCTCGCACCATCCACCACGGCAGCTTCATGCAGTTGCGGGTCCACACCCGAGAGGGCTGCGAGGTATATAATGGTACCCCATCCTGCACTCTGCCAGACACCCGACAACACGTACACCGTCTTGAACCACGAAGGGTCCGTCAGGAATTGAGGGGCCTGAAATCCAAGAGCCTCCACCAAATTGACAATCATGCCTGACGAAGGCGACAAGAAGGTGATGATCATACCCGACATTACAACGACCGAAATAAAATGCGGTGCATACGTGACCGTCTGCACGGTACGTTTGAAGAAGGAGTCCTTTACTTCATTGAAGGCTAACGCCAGAATGATCGGTAGCGGAAAACCTATAGCCAGCTCATACAAGCTGATGCTGAGGGTATTCCATAACAAATCCCAAAAATAATACGAATTAAAGAAGCGGATGAAATGATCGAACCCAACCCACGGACTTCCCGTGACACCAAGCGTCGGGATAAAGTTTTTGAATGCGATTTGTATGCCGTACATCGGCCCGTAATGGAAAATCAGAAAGTATAGAAATGCTGGCGCGATAAACAGATACAACTCCCAGTTTCGAATCATCCTTCTCCCTAATTTATTTTTCTTGCGGTTCGGAATCGTGTGCACCGATAGGTTTTGCGACAAGGCGGACTTCCCTTCTGGCTGCATCAGTTGTTTCCTCCTTTTCTAAATGAAAATCCGTCCGTTTTGTAAGAAGAGCGAAACACTCCTGTTCAATTGTAAGGAATGAGTCCCGGACCACATTTCGATCATGGGAGGCTTTTGCTCCCTCTCCATTTGGTAACGCTTACATACTGAGTTTATGGATCATTTCCGAATCCGTAAATATGCTATTTCGATCTTCACTCTTAAAAACACGGAAAGTGCTGTTAAAACGGGGGTTTACGCTTTTGGTTCCAGCTTGTCATTGTCATTTTGGAGAAGTAAAACATGTGGAATTTGACCCATTTACCTCTTGAAGTTGTTATTTTGAGTAGCTTTGCATGAACATGACAGATGCCAGATCTTAACGGAAGCTGAGAAACAGACCTTAAAGTCAAAACCCACATATGTTTAGGAAAGAGGTATTCCACGTATGCAGACATCATCGTCGGGATTCTGGCCAGTTCAATTATACAAGTCAAGTCGCAAGGCCTTATCATATTCAACACATCTCAATCCAAAATGAAATAGAGGTGCCCTTCCTTGCTGCTGTTCACTCCCCTCCTCATGCATTTTTCTTTCCATTGTTTTTCGGGCTGCTTTCGTAATGTGCAAGGAAGGGTTTTCTCTCTTTTTTCTTAGGAAAGGTAATAAGGATAGATATAATTCAATCACATTAATGTAATATTATCTACCATATATTTACCACCTACTTCAAGCTCTCTCACTGCTTGGCTTTATTCTATGAGTTTCTTCCCAGCCCCGTAAATATGTCGTTTTTATCCTTGACCACAAGCCATATAAACACTGGGAATTCGTGGTCATATATGTTGATTTTGCACCTCACATGGATATCTGGAATCATTAATAATAACAAGATAAGGTTAGAAAAAAAACCGCTCCGTTAACACGGAGCAGCTTTTTCACCTATGCAAATATCGATTTACACTTATTTTCAAAATTACAATGTCATTTAATATAACTTATTAAGTCATTTTCATAACGTTATTTGTAACATTATTGCACAACAAAAACCTGATAACACACCAGAGAAGATATTCAAACAAGAATTTGAGCCTACCATCTGGGGATAATTTCAACATTGACTACAGATTTTGATTGATCTTCGTCAAAAGTTGTTGAAGAACTTGCCGATCGTCTTCGTTGAGATTCTGAACGATCTTCTCTTCTACCCGCTGGAAGGATAGTTCGAAGTCATTGATCAAGGCAAGGCCCTTGGGCAGGACGTAGATGTTCTTCTGCCGTTCGTTATGAGCGGGGATCTTCCGTTCACCGGCACTTTAATCGCGTCGTTGGCGTTCGGTTTCGAGATATTATTGGCAGCCCGAGTTCTACAAGTACAAGCAATCGGTATGAGCCTGCTTCTTCCGCTCTTATTCAATATGATCCTTGTCGCTTATCCGCCCGAGAAGCGAGGCGCGGCGATGGGCTCCGTCGGCCTCGTTATCCTGCGCGCTCGTGTTTACAGGGTAACGAAAAAGAAGCTGACCCGCGCAGGTCAGCTCCCTCTTACTCTCTCCATAAAAATGATTGATTACTTGTTCGTAATGCATAAGACGGACAATATTGTCCGATGCTCTCCATATTACCGTTCACCAATTTTTTCTCGAGAGACGATTATTTTCCAGAAGGCTGCGCTTCAGCAGTGTACCCTGTTGGAATATCTGTCTCAGCCGTTACATCGGTAATGACCATTGGATACATCATGTCCGGGTCAGGCTGGATAATGGTATACAGCACAATGGCACGTCCATCCTTCTCCAGTTTCACATCTTCAATCTTCAATCCATAGCCAGGGTGAGGCATTTGCGCGGACAGTTTGACTTTTACCGTCTTGTCATCCACTTTGGTTGATGTGACGGTAGGTACAATCGCTTGTTGGCCTTCGCCTGGATTCGTTGGAGTCGGTTCTGTCGATCCGCCATTGCCGTGCTTATCTACAAATTCAAGTGCATTGAAGATCATGCTTGCAGCCTCCATACGGGTAAGCGACTGATCTGGACGGAAGTTTCCGTCCTTATCCAGTTCAATGATGTCCATGTTCAGCAGGTTCTGGATCGCAGATTTGGCGTCCTTACCGATTTTATTTTCGTCCTTAATATCATTATACAGCATGATCACCGGATATTCCCCGGTTGTATTAATCCCTTCAAGGAGCAAAATAGCAAACTGCTCGCGCGTCATCTTCCCCTGCGGATTCAATTCCACCGGAATGGACAGGCCATTCTGTGTTGCAGCCTGAACTGCATCGGCGTACCAGGTCGTTGGACTAATTTTATTTTGTGCCGAAGCGGTAGCGTATTCATTTTTTAGACCAAAAGCGTTCACGATCAATTGAACACCCTGTGGCTCGGACAATGCGAGATCCGGACGGAACAAATCCGCCGTTACTCCATTAACAACACCCTTGGAATGCAACGAGTCCACAATCGTTTTTTGTCCTTCATCTTTTACATCCGAAAAAGCAAGTACCGATGCACCTCCTGCCGTCAAAGACACGCAGAGCGCAAGCGTTGCAGCCAATCCTTTTTTATGTTTCATTTCTTGGCACCTCCATATTTAGTAAATCCAATTTTTGACCTCTTCAACCCTACAGACGGGAGACCCTCCGAAAATGTTTCAGTAAAATCGGCATCTGGTGAATAAATGACGGAAATACTACATATATCCCTTTCCCTATGGGTACAGGCCTGCTTTCTTCCATTTATGCTTACTTGCTTCGTTGACATCCTTACCGATTAGCGCAAAAATAAGAATAGAGAATTCTATCGAATGACGGATAAACAGCAAACCGGATCGCATAAAGTAAGAGGGCACGACGCGCTATTATCAGGTGTCGGCCCTTTTCTTGACTCCGCTTGCGAACAAATTTCACCCTGAACAAAGGAGAACAAATCTTATGTCCAAGAAAGGATTACTACGAGGCTATGTCATTGCCAACTGGCCGGTATATCTGTTCGCTGTACTACTGATTATTGCCTCCAATGTGGGTCAGGCGTCCTTGCCCCGAATACTGGGCAGCTTCACGGATCAGCTCATGCAAAACACACTTCAGATGAATACGGTCATCCGGTACAGTCTTTCGCTATTAGCTATAGCCATCGCTTATAATCTGTTATTTGGTACCGGGCAATTCATGATCATGAAGCTTGGACGACGCTTCGAATTCATGACACGTGAGCGTATTTTTGGCAAATTTTCAGAGCTGAGCGAGTACTATTTCTCCAAACAGGGAAATGGGAAACTACTCAGTTACGTCATGAATGATGTCACCTCTGTACGTGAAGCCATCTCCAACGGCGTCACTATGATGACCAATGCAACATTTCTATTATTATCCTGCATCGTGATGATGCTGCTCAGCGGAATCCCGATGAGACTCATTCTGATCAGTATCGTGCCTCTGCTGGCCATTCCCTTTCTGGTCGTTTTTTTCGGTCCGCGAATTCGCAAGCGCTCTCGTGATGTGCAGGATGCACTTGCAACCATGACGGAATCTGCAGAGGAGCAGCTGGGCGGTATTCGTGTAACCAAAACATTTGCCATTGAAGACAGCGCTCGTGAACGATTTGGGATCACAGTAGATGCAATCAAAAGCAAGCAGCTGCGGCTCGTTCGCCTTTCCTCTCTATTTCAAGCCCTGCTACCGCTGCTGGGTGCCATTTCACTGGTTGTCTCCCTGCTTGTCGGCGGAATTTTGACGATGCAGAATTCCATTACACTCGGAAGTTTTGTTGCATTGACTTTATATTTGCGGATCATCATGGGGCCGCTTCAACAAATCGGTAATGTGATTAATACCATGCAGCGTTCTGGAGCATCACTAGAGCGGGTAAATGATCTGTTGACGGAAGTACCTGATGTACGCGAGCTTCCCCTTGCGACAAGTCTTAAAGCCGTGAACGACATTACGATTGAGAATCTGTCCTTTTCCTATCCCAACAGTTCATCCCCTGCGCTCAAAAACATCAGTCTGAACATCCAGGCAGGACGAACCGTGGGTATTGTGGGCAAAACAGGTTCAGGTAAAAGTACCTTTGTGAAACTGTTGCTGCGTACATATGAGCCACCTGAAGGTACAATCCGCATTAACGGCACTGATATTCGAAAGCTTTCGCTGGAGAGTCTGCGATCCCGTATTGCCTATGTTCCCCAGGATGGATTCCTGTTCAGTACAACCATTCGGGACAACATCGCTTTTAGCGACCGTGAGGTTCCGCTGGACACAGTAGAGCACAGTGCACGACAAGCGATGATTTACGAAAACATTATCCGGTTCCCCGATCGGTTCGATACCCTGCTGGGCGAACGTGGGCTCACGTTGTCTGGCGGTCAGCGTCAGCGTACCAGTCTGGCACGAGGTTTGATCAAAAAAGCTCAGGTGCTCATTCTGGATGACAGTATGAGTGCTGTAGATGCCGTCACCGAAAGTGGCATTCTGCGCAGCCTGCGTGAGATCGGCAAAGGTAAAACAACGCTGATCATCTCCCACCGGATCAGCGCGGTCCGTCATGCCGACGAAATTATCGTTCTGGATGAAGGTCGAATCGTTGAACAGGGAACGCACGCAGAGCTGATGGGCGCAAAAGGGTTATATGCTGCAACCTATCGTTTGCAGGAGGAGGGATTACATCATGACTGACCGTAACGCTGAAGTTCGTTCAGATGCGGGAGCACAAGCACCGTCAAGGCATGGGTCCGGTTCCGATGCAGGCGCAGACCAGAGTAAGCGCACTTCGTTCAAAGCGATGATGTCCTACGCTCAACCCCATAAATGGGCCTTTGCGGGTATCTTTTTCTGTTCACTGCTCGGTATTTCCGCAGATCTGCTTCAGCCTTATCTGGTGAAGATCGCAATCGATGATCATCTGGCGATTGGTCAGACCAGTGTAGGCTTCCTTGTCCAGTTGGCAGCCATCTTTCTGGGGCTGGCTGTAATCAGCTTTATTTTTACCTATGTACAGAACAATCTGCTGCAACATGTTGGTCAGAACATCGTCTCTCGCATCCGGAAAGACCTGTTCAAGCATATCTCCAAAATGTCGATGTCTTTCTTTGACCGCTTCCATATCGGCAGTCTGGTTACGAATGTATCCAGTGATACGGAGACGATCAGCAGTTTCTTCACCCAGGTGCTGCTTAGTCTCATCCGGGATGGCATGATGCTGGTGCTCATTATCGTCTTTATGTTCCAGCTCGATCCGGTCTTGGCGGGGTACTCTCTCATCGTGTTGCCTGTGATTGCGATTGTGGCCGTATTGTTCCGAAGTCGACTGCGCAGAGCTTATCAGAATGCCCGCACTCGTCTCTCCCGTCTGATTGCGTTCACAGCAGAGAACCTGTCCGGCATGTTTTTGATCCAGGCCTTCCATCAGGAAGAAGAACAGAAGAAAAGATTCAAGGAGCAGAACACGCTTCACCTAAAGGCCAATATCGCGCAGGCCCGTTCCAATGTCATTTTCAACCGAACGTTTGATATTCTCGGTAATGCCGCCCTCGTCATGATGGTTTGGCTTGGAGGACGTGCCGTGCTGGGTGAATCACTACAGGTGGGTGTGCTCTATGCGTTTATCAGTTACATCCGTCAGTTCTTCCAGCCGATTAACCAGATCACCATGCAGTGGAACACATTCCAGTCGACAACCGTATCCATGGATCGAATCTGGAACATTCTGAGTACCCGTCCGGAGGTCGCTGATCCCAAACCAGGGAATGCCTCCACACTTGAACCACGGAACGTGATGGGGCAGATTGATTTTAATGATGTATCGTTCGGCTATCGGGCAGACCGCCCCCTGATTCAGCATATGAATCTGCATCTCTATCCGGGTGAAATGGTGGGCATTGTAGGAACTACAGGAGCTGGCAAAAGTACACTGATCTCCCTGCTCAATCGCTTCTATGATGTGAATCAAGGCAGCATTGAAATTGATGGAATAGACATTCGTCATTTCCCGCAGGCCAATCTTCATCGGATCGTTGGTCTGATCCAGCAGGAACCATTCCTCTTCTCGGGCTCCATCATTGACAATGTACGAATGTTCCGCGAGGATATTACAAGGGAGCAGGCTATTCAGGCCTGCCGATTCGTCGGAGCACATGCGATGATTTCACGTTTACCGCAAGGGTATGATACACGTCTTTCCGAACGCGGGAGCGGTCTGTCCGCCGGAGAACGTCAACTGATATCGTTTGCCCGAATCGTGGTCTTTCAACCCAGAGTGCTTATCCTGGATGAAGCAACCGCGAATCTGGATTCGCATACCGAACAATTGGTACAACAGGCGCTGGAATCCGTCTCTCAAGGAAGAACAACGATTGTTATTGCGCATCGTCTATCTACGGTCATGCATGCAGATCGGATTCTCGTTATGGAGAATGGTGAGATTGTCGAGGAAGGCTCTCATCAGAAGCTGATCGCTGCTGAAGGGGTATATGCTGATCTCTATACCCATGCGCGTGAAGCCGGTAACGATTCTGCTATCTCTGGATAGTCCATCGAACCAAGAGGGGTTAAATAAACGTTAAACATGCCGCTCTGCGATGCAGGCGGCATGTTTGATATATTTTCTGGGAAATGATGATAAGGAGGTGTATTAATGAAACCTGAATTATATAAATCATCAGAGTCAGAGCTTGAGCATCCGCAGATTGGTTACCGCCGTTTCACGGCTATATGGAAAGGAGCGCTGTGTTTTCTATTCTTGCTGTTATGTGTGACCCTGTTATGGATCATCTATGACGAGCGCGCTGGACAACTGGAGACATTGTATTATTCCATCGCAGCCATTCTTGGCATGTGGTTTATCGGGCCTTTATTTTTTATGTTTCTGTCCCGTGTAATCGCAAGTTCTACCGTGTTATTATCCTGGAATGACGAAGGACTTCATACCCTTAAACGAACCATTCCCTGGAATGAGATTCGTAAAATCGAGCTTGGCTCTCCCGCCATCAGCAAATGGATACTGTCTGCTTCGCCCATGATTGCCCTGTATTTGAAAGACGGCACCCGGCGTCACATCCAGACCGATCATTTGCTTACAAAAAAAGAGCTCAGTCGAGCAATAGTCCTTCTGCAGGAGACACTGCGCGAGAAACAGCAGCAGGACATCTGAACACGGCCCTATTCATTCCGACTTTTCGATACCGACTGACAGGTTCATTCTGTAATTCCCATACGGCAAAATGGCTTCGAGCAAGCTGCCAAGCTGCTCCATTGTTTCTGTGCGTACTCGCATCAGGTAGCAGCCCTCTCCGCTGACACGGTGAACCTCCACGATGTCTTCACGTGTAGCCATAAATTCACGGAAGGCGGCATGTCTGTCGCCGGAATTCAGAAAGATTGTTACAAATGCCTGGAGGCCCAAGCCGAGGCGTTCCGGGTTCCATTTTACCGTATACCCTTCAATAACGCCCAGATCATGCAACTTGCGCACTCTCGCACCTACAGCCTGTCCAGTCAGATGTACCTCTTCGCCGATCTCTTTGTGGGGGCGTTTGGAGTCCCGAATCAGGCATTTCAGTATACGTATATCTGTATCATCGATCGTCTCATTCATCTATTTTGCAATCCTTTCAACTTGAAATTAAAGTGGTCTGTTTTCTTTCAGTGTGTTATTTACGCCGATAAACGGGTTGTATAACATATAGGATAATAACATTAATTCCCGAAGGAGTGCAGGTTCAATGAAAATTCAATTGATTCGTAATGCTACATTATGGTTGGAATATGGGGGTCTGAATATACTGGTTGATCCCATGTTGATGGATAAAGAAGTGATGCCTGCTTTTCCGAACACGCCCAATGATTTACGCAATCCTAGAGTCTCATTACCCGAGACGGAAACGGATTATATGGACCCGGATCTGCTGATCGTTACGCATACCCACCCCGATCATTGGGATGAAGCAGCAGCCAAACAGCTCCGCAAAGATATACCTCTGTTATGCCAGCCAGGAGATGAGGCCGTGTTCACAGGAGCCGGATTTACCAACGTTACCGCCGTGGATGACAAACACGAGTACCACTCCGTACGTTTTGCCCGCACCCCGGGACAACACGGAACCGGGGAAATCGGCGAGCGTATGGGCAAGGTGTCTGGATTTGTATTGGAAGCGGACGGAGAACCTGTCTTGTATATCGCTGGTGATACCATCTGGTGTGAAGAGCCAGCCGAAGCCATTCGTCAATATCAGCCTGAAGTTATTGTGGTGAATGCTGGCGGGGCCCGCTTCCTGCAAGGAGATCCAATCACGATGGACGGGCCTGACGTAGCTGCCGTGAAACGCCATGCACCGGATGCGCATGTTATCGCTGTGCATATGGATGCCATTAATCATTGCATGATGTCCAGCGTGGACCTCGCCAGTTATCTAGCATCCGAGCAGTTGGACGGGCAGGTACTCATTCCACGCGATGGCGAGAGCTTTGAGTTTGGACCAGGGGCCGGGTTGAAGTAAAATTCATTTACTGTTTGTCCAAACGTCTAACGAATCTGGGACGCTCTATATGGCGAACTAGCTCATGTTGACCATTCTAACGATTTGTAGACGTCCTATTTCTCCTTTTACACCCTCTTTGCAGTCGCAGGTTTTTATCGGAATAGCGAGTCCTGGATTCGTTAGATTTGCTGCGCCACACTAATCTGCAACATAAGGCGTATACGATTCGTTAAAAACCGAAGCACATAAGGAACCCTCTTGTGGCACTCAAAATGGGTTGAATGCGCACTTTGCTTCATGCAAAGGCTGAATACTAAATACCACGAAAAAGGGCTGAATGCGTATAAACTCGCATCCAGCCCTTTTTTCTTATTGAGATCCATAAATACGGCGTTGTTCTGCCATCGGAGTGCCCTGTGTTCTATGTCTCCTTTATTCCCGGTGCAACCCGCATGATACTTCTGATCTATTACTGAACTTTCAATCGGATTACGTTCCACGAAGCTTTTGCCAGGCTTGCCGTGATCAGTGTATCCGATAACTCTGCACCACCACGATTATGAGGAGCGACGCGATTCGGCTGCGCAGCGGTATTGGCTGCTTTCAGATCATCACTTTCCAGCACAATATGCTCAATCAACTGGCACTTCCCAAAGCTGCGCAGATCTACTTCAAGCGGAAGAGATTCTTCCAGATGACGGTTTACGGCGAACACAGTCACTTCACCCTGCTCCTCGTTATGCACCGCAATACCTTCCAGATAAGGAACATCCGTAATTTGTTTGGTGTCATATTTCGGTGACTGGATCAACGGTACAAGTGCTGTTCCACGTCCGAACACAGAAGCGTGCATGAACGGATAGAAGATCGTCTGTCTCCATGCCGCACCTCCATTATCGGTCATGATTGGAGCGATAACGTTGACGAGCTGTGCCAAACAAGCCATTTTGACACGGTCCGCATGTTTCAGCATGCTGATCAGCATACAGCCTACAAGCAGTGCATCCTCATGGTTGTATACGTCCTCCAACTGTGGCGGAGCAATCTGCCATGGGTCCAGCTTCTTGTCACTTTCATTGGAGTGGTACCAGACGTTCCATTCATCAAAGGACAGGAACATCGTCTTCTTGCTGCGCTTCTTCGCTTTGATATAATCACAGGTCGCTTTTACCGTCTCAATAAAACGATCCATCTCAAGGGAACGCGCAAGGAATGTGGGCGTATCCTGTTCAGCATTGCCGTAATACTGGTGAAGCGACAGATATTCAACATGATCATACGTGTGATCCAGGACCGTTGCTTCCCATTCCGGGAAGGATGGCATGCCCAGGGATGAACTTCCGCAAGCGACCAGCTCAATCGTTGGATCTGTCCACTTCATCACTTTTGCCGCTTCAAGTGCAATCCGTCCATATTCTTCTGCTGTTTTGTGACCAATCTGCCACGGACCGTCCATTTCGTTGCCCAGACACCAGGTTTTGATGGCATGAGGCTCTTTGTATCCATGTTTAATACGCAAATCACTATAATAGGAACCTTCAGGATGATTGCTGTACTCCACGATGTTACGGGCTGCGTCTACTCCCCGTGTTCCCAAATTGACGGCCATCATCACTTCCGAATTCGCCTGTTTGGACCAATCCACAAATTCATTAAACCCGAATTCATTGGTCTCGATTGTTCTCCAGGCCAATTCAAGTCTGCGTTTGCGCTCTGACACAGGCCCAACTGAATCCTCCCAATTGTAACCGGATACAAAGTTGCCGCCAGGATACCGCACAATCGGAACCTGCAGCTCCTTCACCATCTCCAACACATCCCCACGGAAACCCGCTTCAGTCGCTGTAGGATGACCCGGCTCATATATTCCACCGTATACGGCACGTCCCAGATGTTCAATAAATGAACCGTATAAACGTTTATCAACTACGCCAATTGTGAAATCCTTGTCTACCGTCATTTTTGCTTTTTCCATCGTGAAGTTCAGCTCCCTAAGATTAATATAGAAATTAATTGATAATCTATGGATCAACGTTCATATTTATATTAAAATCGATTATAGCACCAATTTCAACATGAATTTTGCAAAATGTTATTCTTTTGACTGGATTTATGTTTAACTTAATTCTATAAATCAAAATGGAGGAACAGATGTGATTAGAGCAAATACCGATGCAGAATGGCTGCCCCTATATGAGGCACTCGCGAGTGAAGTCCGTCTGCAGATTATCAGGCTTGTCGCAGAGACCCCAATGAACGTGAAGGACATCGCCGCATCACTCGGCCTGAGCAGTGCAATCGTAACGATGCATGTTCGCAAGCTTCAGGATGTGGGCATTATTCAGTCCAAAATGATTCGCAAGGATGGTGGTACGCACAAAATGAACAGCCTGGCTGTCGACTGGATTGGCATCTCCATGCCACAAGAAACTGGAGCTTCCCGCAAGCTTCATGAAGTAGCAATCCCTGTCGGACATTATACCCATTTTGATGTGTATCCGACATGTGGTCTGGCTACTTCCAATCAGGTCATTGGACAATATGATGACCCACGCTATTTTCTAGATCCCGAGCGGATGCACGCCCATATTCTCTGGTTTGGACGCGGATTCGTGGAATACAAAATTCCAAACTATATCTTGTCAGGCCAACAGATCAGTGCCATTGAATTGTCACTTGAGATAGGTTCAGAGGCCCCTTCGGTCAATCCAAACTGGCCTTCGGATATTACATTCATGCTCAACGGAATTCGACTCGGTGAATGGACAAGCCCTGGAGATTCGGGAAATGGACGCGGAATGTTCACCCCGGAATGGTGGAGCGATAGTGTCAATCAGTACGGCATGCTCAAGGTGCTACGGATCACCCATGAGGGCACATTTATTGATGGACAGCATATGTCCGAAGTTACGCTTGCGGATATTCCCGTGGAACGCAACCAATGGACATTGCGCCTCTCCGTGGAGGAAAATGCGCAGCATGTGGGCGGGCTAACGCTGTATGGTCAAGGATTTGGCAACTATGATCAGGATATTCTGTTCCGCCTGTACTACCAGGACTAATAACAACAAAAAACCTTCCATTCCCCCTATAAGCGGAGATGGAAGGTTCAATATGTGGTCATTATTTAATAGGCATGTTGGAACTTAAAGTGCACTGCCACCAAACAAGAAACGGTACTCCCAATGTTTGCCGGAGATATCGCTAATCGTTACACCGCCGCCAGCGTTGGAATAGGTGTGCAGTATTTTGCCGTCACCCAGATAAATTCCCGTATGGGTAATCTTAGCAGTAGATTTGTTCACACTAGAGTATGATGAAGCCGAGCTACCTTTGTAGGACATAAAGTACATCAGATCACCGCGTTTCAGATTTTTCCAATTGGTCTTAACGGTACCGTTGGCTTTCACATAAGCACCTTGCTTACGCGAATCGGATGGAAGCTTGATTCCAAGCGCATCAATAAAGGCCTGGCGGACAAAGCTTGAACAATCGAACGTAGAAGTGCTGTTACGACTTGCGCCAAACTCATAAGGTGTTCCCCAATATTTCATACCAGCAGCTATGACTTTCTCCACAGAAGCACTGCCTGTAACTGACGTACTGCTGCCAGAACCAGACCCACTAGTACTGCCACTTCCTGTTGTCGTGTTGCCTTTCACAGCTTGTGTATATTTCGAAGAAGAAGATATGTATCCTGTCCGTTTACCAGAGTCCGTAACTTTATACCAGCCTGATCCGGATTTTTGCAGTACCGTAACGGTCTCCCCTTTTGGCACCAAACGAACAATGCTTGCGGAAGAAGATGGCGATGTACGCAAATTTACTCCCCAGATGACTTTAACTTTTGAATTCTCAACTGCGGCTGCCGATGCAGGTGTCGTTAATGCTCCTGTTGTCAGACTTCCCATCAGCATCGTTGCTGTTACACTTGCGGTAATGATCTTGCTTTTCCAGTTCATGATGTCGTGTTCCCCCTGATGTTACAGAATTTTAACCTGGCCTCATTCGCCGGGCTTGCCCCATTGTAAAACGGGCTGTCCATAACGATCATCAGTCCAAAGTCCTGTATTCGATCTGGCAGGCTTGAGCACTAAGAATCAGGGAAACATCTCACACGAGTTGGCTAAAACTACCGTAAATCACTTCTTTTTCAAAGGTTAAATTATTGTAACTATTTGCTGTGCTTCGTTTTACGCAGAAAATAGCCCTAAGCCTCGCATCACTTAGGACATGCGTCATATGACCTATATTTTAATTTTCAAATTCTATATATGGTAAACATTACTATGGTTCATTTCCCGATCCAGCTGCTTACATGAAGAACAAAAAACGCCTCCAACATGCAAAAAGCCGGAGATCTCTCCCCGGCTGTACTCTGTTTCAATAGGAATCAATTATGGCTCAATGCCCCATGCGTTGACTCCGCCAATATAAGCGGTCACTTTGTTCCAGGCAGTGAAGGCCGTTTTGGTAGCATCGAAGGAATAATCATTGGTCTGATCAAAATTCGTCCAGTTGTTTTTCGAGAAACGGCCCTGGATAATTCCCGTCTCTGCCCCCACACCCAGACTGCCTGCTCCAGATTTGAATCCAATCTCCAGATACGTATCCGCTGTGCCTTTTGCCGGATCTACTGTCACAAAGTGAGCTTCAACGTTGCCGCTGCCAATCTGAGCGTAATCACACCAGAAACTCAGATCGGATGCACTATCCTTCGTAAAGTAATACCGCAACTTCACCTGACTGAGATCCACTGCCGTCGTGCCTGTGTTCTTGATATTGAACTGCGGGGTCACCGCATTGCCAGACGTCCCTGAACCGCCATTTCGGTATTGCACTTCAAGTGCACCTGTTGTTACAGGAGGCGCTGTTGGTGTCACCGTCACGACATTGGACAATGTCTGCCCGCTTGCATTTACGGCCACCACTCGGTAATTGTATGCGATACCGTTCACCGCCGTTGCATCAGTGTAAGTCAGTGCGGTCAGACCTGTAGCCAGATCGGCGTAGGCTCCACCTGCAGCCGAGCGTTGTACCTTGTAACTTGCAGCTCCGGTCGATGCGGTCCAAGTTAGCGCAGCCTGATTATTGCCTGCCGTTCCCGTAAGGGTTAACACTCCCGGTACGGACGTTCCTGCTTGCGGGGTTGCAGACGCTTGAGCAGAAGGTGCAGATTCATCTGCCGTATTCACTGCGGTCACCACGTAATAGTACGTTTTGCCATTGGTCAGTCCTGTATCCGCGAAGTTCGAACCGGTAACGCCTGTCGCTACGGAAGTATACGGGCCACCATTCACCTCTGCACGTTTTACCGTGTAAGAAGCGGCACCCGTGGATGCGGTCCAGTTCAAAATAACCTGCTCACTGCCTGCTGCAGCTGTCAGACCGGTTGGAGCTGCTGGCACTTGGACCACTGGGCCTCCTGCGTCACCAAGGAGACGATCAAACTCGCCATACGCGGTAGCCATATCCACCTGTGACCAGAAACGGTGATACGTAAAGGTTGGTGCGCCATTTTCCCATTTTTTCGTTGTTGGATTATAAGACGTTTTGTACAGATTATCCAGATAAGCCCATGCCGGATCTTGCTTGATGGCTGGACGCAGGTCAGAATAGCCAATGTATAGGCCATCCCCCCCTTTGGCTGGATCAGAAGGTACACCTGCCGTGCCCGGAATCGTGTTTCCCTGACCGAAGGTTCCCGTCCAGTTCGCCGGAATGTAAATCTCTTTGGCGAAGAAGCGGAAGTAGTCTTTACGAACTTCTTCGGTCACGATCCCCACGCCATCGTTGTAATCCCATGCTGTATTCAGCAGTTTCTCGGCCATATCTTTGGCTTCCTGTCCTTTGTTACTGAGCACGCCGCTTTCTGCTTGAGTCCCTGCAGCAAAGAACGTCAGGGCTTTGATATAGCTCCCCAGCACACCTGTATCCTGAGCAGGATCTTTGGTAACCACATGGAAATTCGTATTGTTGGTAAAGGAACTGAACCCATTCCATTTGTCCGGTTGACCCTGCCATTCTTGGCTGCCTGGAATCCAGAACTCGCCTGGAGCAGGTGTTGTCGCAACCTGCGCATTGGTACCGCCAAGAATACGTTGGCCTGCCGCATTCAGATAATATCCTTGTGCATCCGTTACCGGACGCTCATCGACGAACACATAATCCTTGGACCAGTCGACCCACTTGGTAATGACTTTTTTGGCCATCTGGAAGTTCTCGGAGCTAAGGTCCCCGCTCTCGGCAAGAATGTAATACATCTCCCCTACACGCTCCAGCGACCAGGCTTGGAAACCAAACCACGTGTTGGAATCGGGGTCACGATATACCGGAGCTTCCTGATAAGCCATGTCATAGAACGTACTGGTTCCTGCAGGATAAGCTTTGTAAGAGCCATCAAAACTGTTCGTTGCTCCACCACCAATCGCTCCTTCGTGAGACTGTAACCAGGTGTAGAATTCCAATTGGCGCTTCAGCGATGCATTCCAATCCGCCTTGGCTGTTGTCGATTTTGGTATCAGGCCGCCTGCCGGATCAGACAAGGCATACGCTGCCACGGGATTCTGGTAAGCCTGATGTGTGTGACTGGCGCCAATCCGCCAAGCCCAGTTGCCACCCTCGCCAAGTCCGCCGCCCCATGAGGTGTACCACGCCATGAGATACATATTGGAGTCTTTGCCCGTACCAGCAGTGGGCGTGCCGTTCTTGGCACTTCCGATCTTCTGGAAGTACTTGTCGTGCATCCCATAGCGCAGATAGTCACCCATCTTCTTCGCTTTGTCCAGATACGCTGTATTGGTGTAGCCCATCTCCTTCGCCCAATACAGTGCCTGCACTGCACGTGCGTCAGCATCCGTTGCGTTGGTATAACGCCACTGGGCTGCCGGTGCCTGGGTCTCTTTGGTGAACAGGCTCATGAAACCTTCGCCTGTCTTGCCAAATGTTTTATTGTCCTGGGATGGGTGTGGAATGGCTTCCCATACGGACTCCTGCTCTCCACGCTGAAACGTATTCACGTAAGCCGCTGTATGATTGGGATTCAGCAAATTACCATACCCGTACCAGTTATCCACATCCAGCAGCCAGTGCATCAGGTACGTCTGATTGTTACCGTAGGAAGCTTTCAGCTCGGCATCCAGCGGATCTTTCCCGGCTGTATACTGCCCATTAATAGCAGAAGGGTATTGATCCGGGAAAGGTTTCTCCGCCGCATAAGTGGCCGGGCTGTTCGGATTGTAATAACTCATCGTAGGCTGCTCTTCCTTGCCGTCTCCTTCATTGACAGGAATGATGTATTTCTCCATGCTGTCCCAAGCCGCTTCCAGTTTGGACCAATCTCCCGTATAGTGACCGTACATCGTTTCCAGCCAGATCCAGTAACTGTATGCCTCGGATGTTGTCATGTGCCCATAATCTGGTGCCTCGCTCATCAGCGTTTCAATGGAGTGATACGGAATGCCCTCTGGAGAAAAATAACCGTTCGCCGGATCTTTCAGCTGATCATACAATTGCAAAAATCGAGCTTCGTTTATTCCGTCCGCTTGAGCATCAATGGTCTGCTCTTCGGCATAAGCCGTCTGGGGACCTACCCACAAACCGGTGTACCCGGTCAGCATAACGGTCCCTGCAAGCATGGCAGACAAACTTTTTTTGGCAGCTGATTTCAACATGTATATACCTCCCTGGAATGGTGAATTCAATTTGAATCACTCTGGGTCTGCGCATGCTGTTGATCTGTTTTGTAATATTGATCTACCTTTAAATTTACGGCTCAATGCCCCAGACCTTCGTACCTCCCTGATACCCAATTACCTGATTCCAGGTGGTAAAAGCCGTCTTGGTTGCGTCATAGGAATAGTCGTTGCTCTGATCGAAATTGCTCCAATTGTTCTTGGAAAAGCGCCCTTGGATTACGCCTGTCTCGGCTCCGGCAGCCAGGCTGCCAGCTCCGGATTGGAAGCTGATCTCCAGAACCGTATCCGCAGTCCCCTTTGCCGGATTCAGCGTGACAAATTTGCCTTCAATATTGGCACTGCCGATCTGGGCATAATCACACCAGAAGGTCAGATCCCCTGTGCCGTCCTTCGTAAAATAATATCGAAGCTTCACGGTACTCAAATCGATCGGCTGAGTCCCTGTGTTCTTCAGATTAAATTGCGGAGTCACCGCATTGCCGGAAGCACCTGAGCCTCCGTTTCGATATTGCACTTCAAGCGTACCTGTCGTTGCCGGAGGCGCACTCGGTGTCAACGTCACGATGTTAGACAACGTCTGTCCGCTCGCATTTACGGCGGCGATTCGATAACTGTACGCTGTTCCATTTGCCGCTGTTGCATCGGTATAATTCAACACTGCCAATCCAGTTGCCACATCTGCATATGCACTGCCCCCAGCTGCGCGCTGTACCTTATAACTCACAGCTCCCGTTGCTGCCGTCCAGGTCAGAATCGACTGGGTATTGCCTGCCGTACCGCTTAATGTCAGTGCGCCAGGCAACGATGTTCCAGCCTGCGGCGTGGCAGTGGCTTGTGCAGATCCGGGCGATTCCCCTACTGAATTCACAGCCGTCACCACGTAATAATAGGTCTTCCCGTTTGTGAGCCCCGTGTTTGTGTATGTCAATCCAAGTACGTTTGTTGCTACAGAAGTATATGGCCCTCCATTCACCTCGGCACGCTTCACCGTGTACGATTCTGCCCCAGGTGATGCTATCCAGTTCAAGATTACCTGAGCATTCCCCGATACAGCCTGCACCCCCGAAGGTGCAATAGGCGTGACAACCGGTGTGATTCCGGGTTCCTGGCCGTATATCCGTATTCCCGCATCGTAGACCGGAAGATATGCACTCTTCGCCACATTGCCTGTGCCCAAGCCCTGGAATGAATGATCATTATTCGCATTCCAGGCACCTTCCGGGCCGGTAATGCGGAACTGGACCTCTTTGCGATAATGCCCTTCCCCGCCTGGGTATATCTTGGTTCCAGTAAAGTCCGCAGTAACAGCGTAGATTCGTTTCACTGCATCAACCACATCTGGTTGGGATACTATCGCCCCCTCGGCGTATGCGGTTGTAACATGGACATCGGAAACGGTATATCCTGCAGCGTAAACTTCACTCAGATCCACGAAATAGCGAAAAGACAACTTATCCCCCATTCGCGCAGGCCAGCCGGAACGGTTGTTCAGTTGAGCCTTGATTTCCGTGTAATTGGAACCGGATGCTTTCACGGATGCTTCAACAAAGAACTCATCCGACTTCACTTCCGGTGCCGGGAAATTCGCAATGGGCTGATTATTCTGGCCGAATAGCAGATTCATCTTGGCTAACGCGCCTGTAAAGCCTGCATTGTAATCGGTCGCCACTTCATTGCTGACATAGTCACCAATGGAATCGGTATAGGCATCCGACGCATCCGGTCCACCAACCATTGCTCCATACAACGTATGACGGTGCTCTGAGGGTACGTTTTCATTGTTCGTCCATGAACTGTGGGAGGTTCGGTGATGTGGGTGCTTAGGCGGGTTCTGTCCATAACCGACCACATAACTGCTCTGGCGCGGATTATCTCCCAGAATGTAATTCATTTGCGAAACGGCAAAGTCCTGATACCTTGCCTTCTTCACCGGATCACTGACCCAGTCGGAATACACAAAAGCAATAAAGGATGCATTCGCTGCATAACGAAGCGAGCCCCATGTATCAAGCCAGGCGAGCCCGCCCGGTGTATACTTGATTCGTTGTCCATTCGTGCCTACAGACCAATAATCCAGATTGCGTTCTGTTGATTGAATGAACCGTGCCGCTTCTGGCATGTTCAGACTCGACGTAATGCGAGCCAATAGAATCTGGGCACCGTAATGTTTGTCATCCCAGCCTTGGGTCCATGTATAGGCCCAATTTCCGCTCTGTCCATCCGCTTGCCACAGATTCGCCGTAGCAATCGCTTTGGACAAGTAAGCGCTATCATTTGTCGCCATATATAACCATGTTGCAGCCCAAGCGAGTTCATCATAGTAACCTGTCCATGAATTGTAGAACGATTGGGCATCTGTAATGCAATCCGAATATTTGCCTCGATACGTATCGGCGAAGCTGTACAATTCCTTGGCATGCTGGAGCAGTTTGTTGGCATAAGCCGGGTCACTGTCCCGGAACACAATGGATGAAGAAGCGAGTGCCGCTGCGGTTTCTCCCGCAAGTTCACTTCCCGGACAGGATGCATCGATCTTATAAGCAGGTCGGTTCATCTGCATCACTTCAGCCGGTCCCCACCAGGCGTGGTCTGTATTACCCGCTCCGACCTGTCCCCATAATTCATTCGGTTTCGTATGCGCTCTCACAAAGTAGTCTGTTGCCCATTTCAAATTATCCTTAATCTCCTCCAATTGTCCTGCCTGTTCATATCCCTCTCGGTACTCCACAACAGACCAAGCTAACATCGTAGCTGAATAGGCCATGGGCACACCAAATTTCACATGATCTCCGGCATCGTACCATCCTCCGGTCAAATCAACCCCAACATCCGCTCCGTCATTTAATCCGGAATCACCACGCCATTCCACCCGGTTGTCTTCCGGCAATTTCCCTGAACGTTGTGTTTCATAGAAATAAATCGCCTTCTGCAATGCTTCCGCATAGTTATGATTCCCGGCAGCCGCATCTGCCTTGCCATTCCATGCCTGTATGGATGTACTTCCTGCCAGTAGCCCTGTCGATAACGCAAGAATAACGACTCGTCTCCACCAGCTTCCCTTCATCTTCAACCATTCATCTCCTTTTGCAATCGTCGTCTCGTCATTTTCCAATTACACTGATGTAATGACCCGCTCCTTTCTATGGTGTGACTCCGTGTATTTCCACCATTAATTACCATTATAGTCTTTTGCTTCAGTTGCAATATCAGCGCTGGTGACTTCTGAAATAACATTGTTGTGACATGTTCGGGTAGTGAAATGACAAAAAAGACTGTTTCTCCTATCGCATGAATGCAATAGGAGAAACAGTCCCGACATTTCGTATAACTCATGCATGCTACAGGCTGAATTATGATCATTTCCATTATTCAGTTTGAACACCCGTCTTTTGGATCGTTTACACTCTGAATTTGTTGATTTGCTCCTGCAACTCTTCGGCCATTTTGGACAAAGAGCCTGCTGACGAAGCAATCTCTTCCATTGAAGCCAGCTGCTGCTGGGTTGCGGCAGATACATTATGAACCCCACCTGCTGCTTCTCCAGCAATGTTGGAGATCTGATCCACGTACCCTACAACTTCATTCGTACTTGCTGACATTTCCTCCGAACCTGCAGATACTTCCTGGATTTCACCAGCGACCTTGTTCACTGCATTCGAAATCTGCTCAAATGCTTGTCCAGCCGCTGTTACAATCTCAATTCCAGCCTCCGTTTCATTGCTGTTCACTTTCACAGCCTGCACAGCATGATCCGTATCCTTCTGAATCAATTGCACGAGATCCGTAATCCGTTGTGCAGATGTAGAAGACTCCTCTGCGAGCTTCCGCACTTCTCCAGCTACGACTGCGAAACCACGTCCGTGCTCACCTGCACGTGCCGCTTCAATCGCAGCATTCAATGCAAGAAGGTTGGTTTGACGGGCAATATTGTTGATAACCTCGGTAATCGTGCCAATCTCTGCGGAACGTTCTCCCAGCCCTGTAACCAGTTCTGTCAGTGAAGCAATGGAATTACGAACAGAACCCATCTGTTCAACAGCCTGCTGAATAATCATATTTCCTTCGGCAGACTGATTCGCTGCATCAACAGCAGATACGGATACACTTTGAGCAAGCTCAGCGATTTGTTCCGAACCAAGAGCCATCTCACTCATCGCCTGTGAAGAACGTTTCACCATATCTACTTGATCGGAAGTACCTACGGCCAATTCCTCAACCGTTTCGGAAATCTGTTCCGATGCCTTGGTATTCTGCTCTGCGCTCGCGAGAAGCTCTTCCGAGGAGGCAGCTACCTGTTCGGATGTCATCGATACGGATTGAATCATCTCCCGCAGGTTGCCTGTCATCGTATTGAAAGAAGCCGCCAGTGTTCCCAGTTCATCCTTGTTCTTGAGCACGATCTTCTCACTAGTCAGATCCCCACCTGCAATCAACATTGCCGCTACATTCATCTTCTGAATTGGACGTGAGATGATGCTTGCAATGAAGAAGGCAATAAACATGGCGACCAGGAAAGAAAAAATCGTTACTGCCAAAATAACATTGAATGATTTTTCAGCCGACTCAACCGATGTATTTGTAGCTTCATCCGATAGAGTATTTCCCATCGTGATTAATTGAGCAATGGTATCATTCGCTGTATACCATAATGGATAGGCCTCTGAATGCAGTCTGCTGGCTTCTTCGTAATTGTTAGCCATGCCCAATTTCATAAATTCCGGCATTTTCGCCAAATACGCCTCATAGTTCGTGCTAAATGTATTGTACATTCCCACTGCTTCGGTATTGCCTGCGATAAGTGAAACCAGTTCCTTGCGCTCATTCTCAATCTTGGCTTGGAGCTGTTCCAACGCTTCATTCATCTTGGTGATTTCAGTTGGATTTGTTTCGACAATTACGGCAAGAGCAAGCCGTTCAACGTCGGAAACATCACCATTCATCATCCCCAGTAAACTCACACTAGGCATCCACATCTTGTCGATCTCATCGGCCTTTTTGGACATATCATGAATTTGGGTTAACGCATAAATGCTTACAAAAGCCAGTAAAGCCACTACCATTAGAAATCCAGTCAGTAATTTCATTCGAATTGTTAATCTCAATTTCCCCGTCACGTTTCCCCGCGCATCTTTCATGTTCCCCACTCCTCAACTAGTACATATTTATAGTATATCGACACGTATCGTCATGAATTGTATATATGAGAATTCGATTTTTTGTAAATTTCAGTTAACTTCGAAATAAACACAAAAAAAGCCCTAAGTCTTTGGCTCACCAAAGACTTAAGGCTTTCATATATGAAACTTATCTTCCAATCCCTACTATATTCAACCGTTTCTAACGGAAAATCCGCCGATGAATGTTAATGAAGAAATCGGGAATCGACTTGGTATAATTACGCGTAGCAATCAAGATTACACTGACCAGGCTACCCAGAATAAATCCGCCGAGGATATCTCCAGGATAATGTACACCAACATAGACACGCGAGACTCCTGTCAGCACAGCAAGCAACAGCATCCACATACCGAAACGACGTCCAATAAAAAACGAAGCTGCAGCTAGCGCAAATACAAAGGAAGCATGTTTACTTGGGAAAGATGGATCTGGCACATGCGGAACCAGTTGATTCACCGTGCCTTCCATGAACGGCCTTGGATGACCTACCACAGGTGAAATTCCCCATTTTGCCAGAACAAGTGCTACGATCGAAGCTACACACGCATAAAACACAATTCGCTGCTTCGACGGATCGCCAAGAAACCACACAATCACAAGAAGTCCTATCATAACCCAAACCGCATATTCAGCCGATGTAATCATAAACCAGTCCAGAAACGGAATTCGGTCTGCAAACTGGTTGATCCAATTAAATACAGATTGATTCATAACAGTCGTTAATACCTCCATTACACAAAACACGATTATTTTTTACATAATAAATATACACTAACTATTTGTCAAACATGTCGCCCAGTAACCGAACTTTCGAAATCAAAGAGGACATTTCTCTTACTTTTTGTTAAACTAGTTTGGGTTACATAATAGTTCATTCATAGAAAGGTGAAGATTATGCTTAAAAAATGGTTATGGGGAACATCCCTAACCCTGGCACTTGCCGTAGCTGGTGTCATTGTATATTACGGATACTCGATCGTTCATTTTGCCAATAGCATCTCAACCGCTTCCGAGACCTCCTCTTCTGACACAAACCAAAATACGGACACCCCAACTACCCCTATTCCCAAATGGGAAGGGAAGGAACGAGTTAACATTCTGCTGCTTGGAGGTGACACCAGAGGAGATGATGCTGGCCGTTCAGACTCAGTCATGGTCGCATCCATTGATCCGGTATCCAAGAAAGCCCATCTCTTCTCTGTTCTGCGGGATACATATGTTGAAATTCCTGGGCATGGCAAGAGCAGACTCAACGCAGCCTTCTCCTACGGAGGAGCGGAATTAACCAAACAAACGGTCGGTGACTTGCTCGGCATCCCTATTCAGCACTACGTGTATACCGATTTTATCGGATTCATGGCGCTGGTTGATGCTGTGGACGGGATCGATATTGATGTGGAGAAAGACATGTATTATACCAGTAAAGCAGATAAACATATGTACGATATTGACCTCAAAAAAGGACTGCAACATATGGACGGCAAGACGGCCCTGCAATATGTCCGATTCCGGCACGATGCCACATCAGACTTTACTCGTACCGAACGGCAGCGGATTTTCATGACTGAGCTGGCCAAGAAGATGCAGAGCACCACTTCGCTCTTCAAAATTCCTGAAATATTGGAAGCTGTCGCTCCATATATCGAGACAGACCTCAGTCCAACACAAATGTTAAAACTGGCTTCGCTCGGATTTGATATTAACGTAAATGAAATCGATAAACAGCAGATCCCTCCTAACAAACTGCTAACCAATGAGCTTGCAGGTTCTGCTCAGGTACTCGGTGTAAATAAACCTAAACTCCAGGCATACATTCAGAATTTATTTGAGGAAGATGCCAAATCTTCAGAAGATGAATCGACAAAAGTAAAAGACTTAAACTAAATTGGATGAAAACAAAAAGAAGCAGTTTAGCAATCATATTTCGATCAAAAGATGGCTGCAGCCGTCTTTTTTTGTACCTATTTTCCCCATTTAATGCAGCCTTAATGTTTAACAGGTACCCTTAAATGATGAATTCCGGTTACACGAAGGAGGAATACACGTGAATAAACCGCGAATCGTGGAATGGACACAACTGCGCGGCCTTGCGTTTCTCGCCATTGTAATGCAGCATAACATCGCGGAATATATATATCGCGCCGATATTGAACAACCTGATTCCGTCATGCTGACCATGATTTATCATCTGACTCGTTTTGGTACGCCGACATTCGTCTTTCTATCTGGTGTAATGCTGTTCTATCATCACAGTCACACCAAACCGGATTACCCCCGGTTTATCCGTAAACGGTTCGGAGACATCTATGTGCCCTTTGTGGTATGGGCGTTCATCTATTGGTTGTTTGTCCGGATATTCACCCCCGAGTTCTGGCTTTCGGGTATGCCGGACTTCCGCAGTCTTGTTCGTGAACTGTTCCTTCCTCAGACGGGATATCATCTGTGGTTTGTGATCATGGTGTTTCAGTTCTATATTCTGTTTCCCCTGTTTCTTGCAGGAGCAACGTTCATTCAGAGACGTATTGAAAAAATTACACGCTTCACCCCGATGCAATCCGTCATCACGCTGATTCTCATTGGAATGGCACTATACACGTTGCTTATGAAATGGTCCTACTACGATATGGGCGGGTGGACAGCTTCCTTACCCCAACCCTGGTCGGGTTTGCTGCAATATCGCTCTTATTCATGGCTTATGTACTGGTTTTACTTTTTGCTTGGTGCAGTATGTGCCTGGTCAGTGGATAGCTGGAGGAGTTGGACCGCAAGGGTATTACCTTGGATGGTCTGTCTGTTTATCGGGATGTACATCTGGCTTGGATATGACGTGCTGCGGGGATCAGGGGATGTCGTTAACCTGAATATCTCAACCTACCTGAAGCCGACGACTTTCATTATCATCATGGCTCAGATGTTTATGTTCTATGGGTTCCTTGTACTGCTACGAGGTAAAGATACACCATTTCAGCGTCTCCTGACGTGGATTGGCCGATATTCGTTTGGAGCCTATCTTGTTCATGCACTGGTTATCTACTGCATTGCGTATATTACACGGCCGCTTACGCTACCGGGGTGGCATCTGCCCGTAACGTTATTGTCGTTTCTCGTTACCGTGGCAACGGCTCTTGCCATCAGCTGGGGACTCTCCAAACTTCCTGGTTCTCGCTTTACCGTAGGATTACAACGGAAGAAGCGCCCAGGTCGACGCTTGCATGATACTGTTATCCCGGGCACGGTTAGAACAAGTTCAGCCGAGCGTACTCCGTCTGCCAGCGCAAATCGCAGTCCGGGAACTAGCTAGTCTTAGTCGTATAGAAAAAGCGTCTCCCTATGTGGAAGACGCTCTTTTTCACTTCACTTCTGTAGAAGCGGATCTTCCGGGTACAGGTTCATGAGGACCAGGGGCTTGATGTGCATTGCCCTTCTGATTAACGAACCTTTTCAGGTCACCTGTCAATTGCTCCTTCAGCTTGTCAACTAGCTGGGTTTCGCTTATGCCTTTTGCCTGAGCAATCTCAGCCAGTGACTTCCCGCTCTGAAGCTGCTGATGGAGCTGTTCTGGGGTGATGCCGATAAAGCGGGCAATAGCGCCCTTGTCCATCATCGGACGTCTGTTACCATGGTGAGCAAAATCACGTCTTAATTCCCGCAGCGGTGTATTGATTACCTTCTTCAGCTTGGTATCCATACCCGCTTTGGCTGCTGCTGCCTGCTCTTTCGTGAGACAGCCTTCTTCGGCTGCTTTATCCAATCGCTGAGAGAGCGAAGGCTTCAACTTCTCTAACAATTGTGCTTCACTAAGTCCCTTGCGTTTCTTGGCAATCTGAGTCAACGTTTTGCCAAGCTCCATCTGTTCCTTCAAATCGCGGAGCCCAATGCCAAGCAGATCTGCGGTTTCTCCAATCATAAACAGGCCATGACCTGCCTGCATGCATGGCTTGGTCTGGTTTGTGGAGGAGGATGGTGTCGCTACCTGATCTTCCACAGATCCATTCGGATCAGCGGATGCCGTATAGCCGGTTGCTGCTGTTATAAATACGGCTGCCAGTCCGGCCGCTACCCATTTCTTCCAATTGTATTTCATTTCTCTTCTTCCTTTCGTATGTCAAAATCCTGTGCTTTCTTAGTTTGAGCCTAACTTCCGCTTTTTTATGCCATAAAAATACAAAATGTCATTGTTTTTTTCACAATTCATCACAAAACCTCCTATTTTTTTCTATTCTTTTCCGGTATACTGAAAGTAACTTCATGATCTAGTCGAATAGTCCTTAATTACTTTATTATGGGAAGGGCGTAACCAAACGATGCGGAGAGAATGGTTTGATCCGTTTAGATCCGATGTGGAGGTGGTGTTCGCTTCAGCAGAGCAGCTGGTACAGAAATATCCTGAACCAATGTCAAAACATGCACTAGAACAACTTCATTTGGTCAATCCTTTGTTACGAGATTCGGGTCACAGCTACATCGGCTACATTATTCCATTATGGATGCAACTCTCGAATGGACTACCTCCAGAAAAGGCACACAAACTGAGTACTGCCTGTCTCCTGCATATGCTATATTTTCTGAATCAGGATGAAGTTATGGACGAACAGCCAGAAGATGTGACACTGAAATTATCACTGGGTAATCTTTACTACGTGGATGCGATCTGTGCCTATTCAGAGCTATTCAGCCTTTCTTCCCCGTTCTGGACGTATTTCAGACAGTATGTGGAGGATTGGGCCATGAGCGTCACCGGTGAGAACTCCATCGATTATTTCAAGAGAAGCCCGTTATTAATCGCCCAAAAAGCCGCCCCACTTCAGCTTGGAGCTGCTGGCTCACTCCTTCTTTTGGAACAGAAGCATCGCATTACTCCGGTATGTTCCGCCGTCAACATTGCACTGATGACTCTCCAGATGACAGATGATTTCACAGACACGAAACAAGATGCTGTGCATGGAAATTACAACAGCTTCCTCTCCCACATATCTGCAGCACTGGAGCACAACTACCCGGCTCATCCTGTAAGCGAATGTGTACATGATAATGTGTACAACACTCAATTCATGAACTCCTATGTAGACATTGCTCAGCAATATAACATCAGACTAACATCTTCTAACTCGGGAATTTCGCATCTCGAAACATTTAATTCTTACTTATGCGGCATTCTGGGACAAACTGTTCAGGACATTGAACAACACAAAAAAATGCTTCTTCAAGGTGGGTTTCATTACTGGATCAGCGAGAAACAACATTTGTCCTAATCACAAAAGAAGAGCTGGTACAGTTGAATTTTAAATATGAAGGGAATGTTGACGATGATGGTATCAGAGAAAACGTTGCACGAGGATATTATTGAAAAGGCCTGGACCGATGAGCACTTCAGACAACAACTGCACTCCAACCCGAAGCAAGCGCTTCGTGAAGCGTTTGGCATTGATATTCCTGAACACATTCAAGTCCGTACCGTTGAAGAACAACAGAACGACTACGTTCTTGTGATTCCGCCCAATCCATCCAAAGTAGATTATGACGTAAACTGCGGGCCGTGGAGAAGCTAAACGGATTAGATTGAATATGTGATTGAACGACACAGGGGTAGCGAACAAAAAAGCCTTTGCACACTTCTGCCGCTCGTCATTCGACGAACGCGGCAAAAGATACAACGGCTTCTGTTCCTACCCCTTTTGTGCTTGTAAAACTGATCTGCCCCTGCATGGCTTCAACAATTCGGAAGGTCACCATCATGCCAAGACCTGTCCCCTTAATTTTGTTCGAGAAATAAGGCTCCCCAAGGCGGACCAAAGCTTCCTCATCCATGCCCTCGCCGTTATCTCTAACATGTATCTTAATGACCCCATCTTGGGCATAAGCCCAAATATCAATCTGACCCTGTCCTTGCAGAGCTTCAATACTGTTTTTAATAATATTAATAAAGGCCTGTTTGAATTTGGAGGAGTTCCCTCTAATCCATAGATCTGGCGGAATGTCGGTCATTATTTTACCGCCCTCCAGATTAGCCATTGGTACAAGGATGCCTTCAATATGGTTAAATTCATCTGCGATATTCAGAGAGATAATATGATCGAACTCCGGTTTGGCGAAAGTGAGGAAGTCCGTAATAATGCCTGAGGCCCGATCGAGCTCCTCCAGAGCAATCCGCACGTACCCTTTGTTTTTGTTGTCTTCCTGCTCTGTCATGAGCTGAAGGAATCCTCGTGTCACCTGCAGTGGATTACGAACTTCATGAGCAACCGACGCTGCCAGTTCGCTAATAATCTCCATTTTCTCGGATCGCTGCAATTCATTATTGAACAATTCCAACTCTTTCGAGTATTCAAGCACTTTGGTATGTTTTTCAGCAAATCGGCTTCCCAGTATGGCAATCAGCGAGATAATAAAAGCAACCATAGACCATTTCCACCATATCAGATGATATGTTCCATGACGCTGGTAATACCACAGTAGTTCAGCAACACTGATTAAGGCAAACGTGCCAAATCCCGTAGCGAGCAAAAGAGCTTCCCGGCTCCGCTGAAGCGCTTTGGAGATGGTTCCGATCATTAAGATGCTCAAAAGGACGACGAGAATGAATCCAATCACGTTCTGAACCAACAAACTGTAGAGCATATCCCATTGACCACCTGAAATAAAATCAATCATCAGGGCAGCCACAGCAACTATAGAATAGATGACTTGAAATTTTCTCAGTTTGGTAAAGATGCCATAACGACCTGGTCCGATAATTTGTTCAAAAAAATAACAGAGTGCAGGCATGCCCATTAGCATAGCCAGATCAAACAATACGGAATACAAATCACCGTAAACCTGGTAGAACGTATATAAAAACTGCGAATAGGTGATAATCATCGTTCCGATTGAACCCATCACGATACATAACGAAATCCACAACCCTTTATGGAATTTGCCCAGGAAAAATGTGCAACTCAGCATCGTAAGAGCCGTAAATACAAAGGTCGCTCCCAGTATCACATCAAGCAGTCCATTGTGGATGTACTTCTCCTGTAATGTAGCATAAGGTCCAACCTGAACCGTTCCGTAGATGCCAAGTCTGCCTTTCTCATTCTCGGTCCATACATACAGTTTTCCGCCTGAATTCTCACTCGATAAGGGTAACAACACAGCGTTATTATCATAATTGTAATGATAATTCTCATACACCTTACGATCTTCCAGATAGATTACAATGTGGTTTCCTTTAATATTCTCAAATCGGATTGCCGAGCTATCTTCGCTTATTGTAGGAATGGTCACACGAGTCCACAAGGAACCTGACGGAGCTTCAGCGCTGCTGTATTCCAGCTTTTCTGCACCTTGCTTCTCCCATATCTCCTCCGAACCTTGAACCTCACTAATGAATCCCTGATCGTGTACGTTCCCCCATTTTACTTCCCATCCCGTAATGGATACAGGTCTGTCAACTTCTCCTGCAGTCGCTGAAACGAAGTCATGCGGCAAGCAGAGAATATTCAACATACTTATCCATAAGATGATGATAGCTTTGGGCACATTTTTCATTCACAGCACCTCAAAGTTCTTATTTTCTCTATCCCCAAGTTCTCTCATTTATCATTCGCCACAGTTTAACGTGTCACCTTCTTGGTGAAAAATGAAAATTCACAATTTAGTAGATTTATAGTTTTATTTCCATTTTATCGTTAAAAATCGATTTTTTTCTCCATTATTCGCGCAGATCTTCAAACTGGTTCTCAATCATCTCGCGCTCTTTCTGTTCAATCTTCATGCGATATTCCAACCACTGCTCCGTTTCCTCATCGTCATAGATGGTCCATATATCCGAGAAAAGATAATCTCGCAACTGGACAATCTGTCCTGACCATATCCCGCCTACCCAGAACAGCCCGTCCGGACGGCGTATAATGGTACGGGAAAACCCGGGCGTAGACGCTTTTTGCCCGATTCGGATTCGAGTGATCATATTACCCAGCGTAAGCCAATCCAATTGGAATTCCTCCCTCATATATCCATGTTTCATCATAACATAGGCAAAAGATGAAAAGCTCTAAAACTGGCGTGTACGATTCAATTGTCCCTGCCGGGTGTAATGGTTCCTCAAAGCAAACACTTATCCTTAAGGAGATGATTGGAATGAATGAGCCACACAGAACGGTAGAGGTAGAGCATAAGGATGTCCAGCATAAATCGGATTCAAGTATGGTCGCTTCCACGTTTATCAAATATGCGGCTTATATCATTATTTTCTTTGGATTCCTGTACTTTCTAGTCAAATATGTATTCCCCAAATTTTAAAGCATATTAAGTTGAATTTGTAATCTGTACATCTTTCACTTTTATCTTATATTCATATTTGGGGAACACAAGGGAATCATAATGGTGCGAGATTACAACATCAGCCCTTTGGGTAACTACGAAATAAGAACCTTTTCAAGATGACTACCCAATCACAAAAAAAAACCATTAAATATAATCCACTGAAAGGGAGTGTTATTTATGTCAGACAGACCAATTAGCAATGAAGAGAGCGAACGTTACTACGACCGTTATCAGAGGTCCCGTGATATTCCACTGGAAACCGAAGTCCCTGAAGGTGACATTGACACTTTTGATGAAGTTACGGGAAGACGTATCGAAACCGAAAACACAGTGAATCCACCCCTTGTAGCTTTAGCGACTACGGAAGAGCCGGAATTGGAATCACGGACAGCGGAGCCTGCACTCG
>NZ_LITU01000078.1:0-36628 GCF_001280595.1 Paenibacillus xylanivorans | reverse complement strand
AATAGTCCAGTTGATCCCGCCGCACCCGACCCCAATGCCCTTCACGGGACGGACCTGCTGAACGGCGCTGGAGCGGATGCCAAACCGGAGAACGATATTCCACCACGGCGTTAAATCCTCTCGCCACAGCCGGACATAGGAGGTGCAGACACAATGAAGGATGATCACAAGCGACAAGTACATGAGCCCAATAATTTGGTAACCGAACGGGATATTGATCCTAATTTTGGATTATTCACGGAAGACTCCTTTCCGGAAGCCCTAGCGGATGAGGATCAGCTTGATGCTGTTGAACATGCAATTCCGAAGGAGAAAGTTACCCGAAATGATTCATCTGAGGATGAGTAGGAACGCATTACAGATCCAATGAGAGTATAGGAAACCTCTTTGCCAAGAGGTTTCTTTTTGTTTTGCCCTTCACAATGACAAAGAGTTCATCCTGAAAAAGAGATGGTCACCGTATTTCTACAGTGCCATCCCATTTCTCTGCTGTTCGATTCGCAATTTAACAATAGCGTTTACTTCGCTAAAGGTTTGCCCGGTCCCGGCAACCTCTGCTCAAGTCTAGACCATTTCGCCACAATGGCGGTAATCAGCAGCGCAACTCCATTAATGATAAAAATCCAGCGAATCGGCAACCAGCCACCCAGAACTCCACCAATAATCGGCCCCGCCATCGTACCGATCTGGGAAGCCGACTGATTTAGGCTGAATGCTCTTCCCCGGAAACCGGGTTCAGTCACTTGTACAATCATCGCATTGATCGCCGGGAATACCGCAGCGAAGAACAATCCATACACAAATCGCAATATGCCGAAGCCGATATAACCTGTAGTGAAAAACTGCAGGAGGTTACCAATCGCCCCACCAACAAGGCCAATGATAAGTACTTTGCCATACCCGATTCGCGAGCCAATTTTCCCCCAGCGCGGTGCCATAATGACCGTAGCTACACCAACCGCAGAGAAAATAATTCCCGAACTGAGAGAAGCACGATCAGGCTGAATGCCCATTTCCATCACGTATACCGTCAATAATGGCTCCAGAATCATGACGGAGAAGGTACATATGCCCATCATGCCAAGCACCGTAATAAACAATCGATTGGCCCTGGCTTCACGGATGTCATCCATCACATGAGAACGTGCCTTGTTCCGGTTGAAGTTCTCTTCTTTGACCCAGAAGGTTGCGATCAACGCCGAGACCAATACTACGATGCTGGAAAATAAAAACGCATTCCGGTTGCCGTAATAGTGGCTTACCACCCCGCCAATTAATGGGCCGATTATACCTCCTGTTGCCCCGGCTGTAGACATGATACCAAGTGCATACCCTGTCTTCTCTTCCGGTGTGTTGGTACCGACCAGTGCAATCGCTGCCGGTACAAACCCGGCGAGCAATCCCTGAAACAAACGAACCACGATTAGTGAATATGGGTCCTGCACAAAATAATTGATCAAATACAAAACCGCAAGGCTGTATCCCGACCGGATCAGCATTGGCTTGCGTCCGTATTTGTCAGCCAGTGATCCCCAGAAGGGAGACACCAGCGCACTTGCCAGAAACGTGATGCCAAAGGCAAGCCCTGACCAGAACTCCAGGTGATTACGAACGCCCAGATCGCCACTCAGAAATAAAGGCAGAAATGGGATGGAGATTGAATAAGCGGTGCTGCAGAAAAACACACCAATCCACAAAATCACCAGATTACGCTTCCACGAGAAGTCCATATACCCGCACGCCCTTTCCGTTACTGACGCCGGGACTGCCGTGTATTGGAGCGGACGGAACAGACCCGTACGTCCCTGACTGCGGAAGCATTTTCCTTATTTTACACCTCTGTAAGCATTTACACCATCCCTTATCGCTCATAATATCCTTCCTTGCATTGCCATCTTGTCCGCAAAAACGGTATGATAGTTGAGGGATTATCCGAAAATAATTCTGACTAAATATATTATGCAGAGATGCAAGGGGGAACGTTCTCATGTCTTTTCGGTGGAAAAAAACAACAGCTGTGTCGCTGGTTCTAGCGATGCTGCTTATCGTCATTAGTGGTTGTGGGCGCCCTACAAGCGGCGCGACGGAAACACCGGCTCCAGTGGAACCTGCTGGCCCAAATCCAGTTGCCACCATTGAAATGTCGGATGGTCAGAAAATCGTCATCGAGCTTTATCCAGAGATCGCTCCAAACACGGTGAACAATTTCATCTCACTGGCGAATAAGGGTTTTTATGACGGCCTGATCTTTCACCGCGTCATTCCAGGCTTCATGATTCAGGGTGGTGATCCAGATGGCAACGGTTCAGGAGGCCCAGGTTATACGATTAAAGGCGAGTTTACGTCTAATGGTCACAAAAACCACCTGAATCATACGCGTGGGGTCATTTCCATGGCCCGGACAAATGATTTGGACTCCGCAGGCTCCCAGTTTTTCATCATGTTAGCGGATGCTGATTACCTGGATAACGCTTATGCTACCTTTGGCAAAGTGACAGAAGGTATGGATGTCGTTGATGGCATTGCGGCTCAACAAATAGGCGAACAGGATAAACCAGTCACCGATCAGGTGATGAAGAAAGTCACTGTCGACACCCACGGTCTGGAGTATCCAGAACCGGTAAAAATGCCTTAACCTTTGGAACAGAACGTAGTCATCGTTCTGATTCATAACCTGTAAGACAAACAAAAGCTCTGTCCTATGCGATTCTCGCAAGGCAGAGCTTTATTTATTGTTAGCGTTTACAAAAATGACTTTATAAAAAATGCCCTCTTCTGGCACAATTCTATATGCAGCAGCTCTGCAACCCGCTGTTCTCAATACATCCATCCCATCAAACGCAACCAACCGATGATCGCAATCCATAGCGGACAGCTGAAAGCAACACCCCATGCAAGCCCTTTCAGTAAACTACGGTTTACTTCCACGAACAACGACTCCTTTCTCCAGGGAATAGTCGCAGTATCGGTAATAATATATGAATTTATACCCGTTTTCATTCGTCACGTAACCCCCTATATCCTGCTTTTGTTCCGCAGTTACATGGAATGGGTTTGGTGAACCTGATATAATATGAATACTAAACGATAATGGCAGTTGATTTATGTTTTTGAGAGGAGACTATTCCATGGCAAAATCCAAAAAACACACCCCTGCTCCCAAAGCAGCACAGGATAAACCGACCACACTAAAGGATCTGCTGAGCAGTGATGTGCTAGAGAAACTGAAAGCTCAGGCTGATGAAGCCAAAGCTGCCGAGGCAGACCGCAAAGAGCAGGAACGCCTGCAGGCGGAAGAAGCTCGTAAAGCGGAACAGAAGCGGAAAGATAACGATTTTGAATACCTGTTGAACAACAGCTCGATGGACTGGAAGAAACATAAGTAACTTTGAAGCAATCCAGATTATTATTATATCTAAATTACTGATACAGGGCCGTTTAACGGTCCTGTTTTTTTGGTAGTGCTTATGATTCATCATTCTTTAGTCGGGTATGTAGAGATAGAGAGTATACTGACAATCCATACGATACGGAGGGATCAGGATGACTGAACAACGTTTGCAAGGGAAAATCGCGATTGTAACCGGAGGTGGCTCAGGAATTGGTCAGGCAACAGCCATTCGATTCGCTGAGCATGGGGCCAAAGTGTTCATGCTGGATCGAACCCCGGAGAATGCAGAGAAAACCAAACAGACCATTGAGAACGCAGGCGGAGAAGCCCACGTCATTGAATGTGATGTATCCAAACCGGACAACGTTCAGAAGGCCATCAATCAGGTGGCAGAGCAAGCTGGACAGCTGGATATTGTATTTGCCAATGCTGGCATTAACGGCACGATGGCTCCGATTGAAACGATGGAACCTGAAGACTGGGATCAGACGATGGGCATCAATATGCGTGGCACATTTGCAACCGTGAAGTACGCCATACCCCATTTGAAAGACCGCGGAGGAAGCATTATTATTACAAGTTCCATTAACGGTAACCGCGTATTCTCTGGCATCGGATTCTCTGCATACGCTTCCAGCAAAGCAGGTCAAACGGCTTTTACGAAGATGGCTGCATTGGAACTGGCCCGTTACAAGATCCGTGTCAACGCCGTCTGTCCGGGAGCCATTGATACCAACATCGATGACAACACCTATCCTTCGGACGATCTGAAAGAAGTACAGATCCCGGTTGAATTCCCGGAAGGTCATGAACACCCACTCAAAGGTGAACCAGGAACGCCAAAGCAGGTAGCCAATCTCGTGCTTTTCCTCGCTTCCGATGAATCTTCCCATGTGACCGGTACCCGGATCTACGTGGATGGGGCAGAATCTTTGCTCCGTGGATAACATCCATCTCATCATCTCATGCTCAATGATCAGTTAACAGCCAAACATCCCGCAAACGGTCTGGATATCCAGTCTGTTTCGGGATGTTTGGCTTGATATATGACTTTATAAAAGAACAAAGAAAAGAGAGTCCCGTGCTTACCTATCGCTTTCAGGTGACTTTTAACTAGAGCGCGGAACTCTTTCCTCTCTTCACTCGGTTATTTAGCCGCTGCGGAATCGCAAAGAGCAGGACGTACATCAGGGAGAACATCACTACAGCCAACACCTCTTCGCCAAGAATGTACAAGGGATAAGGGCCCAGCATGTCGAGCACTGAAGGCGTATCCGGTTTATGTCTCAAAAACATATAATTGGCGTCAAGCAGGACATCCACACCGTATACGACCAACGCTGCCACATTCACAAATATCATTGAACCCAACACAGATCTCCAGCTTGGACGAAGCTGTTCTACCCAAGTCATATAGAACAACGCCAGAATAATACAAGCGTGAGCAGTAAAAAATTGAATGAAACGAAAATGGGCATACGCATAACCGAGATTAGGCGTTACGATTGCCATCAAGGCTCCTGCTATTCCTGCGAACAGCAATGCAGAATGCAGCAGTCGACTACGTGTCAATAGTAGCAGTGCAGATAACAGCAGTGACAGACTGCATAGTTCCAGCGGCAATGAAGTCTGCATACTCCACACATCCCCATACACATACCAGAGCTGAAGCACAATCTCACAGCCGAACATGACACATGCCATCGTAATTCGAATGGTACGGCGTGTGTTGGATGAAGATGAGCGTAGCCAGCTCTTAAACAGGAACATCAATATAATAAGTGCAGCAATCAGGCCGATCGCCCACAGGTGTGAAGTTGAAAACAGTATAAAAGGTTCCGCATCATAAGGGTCTAGCCACTGGGGATATGCCATGCGCCTCTTCTCTCCTTCTTGTTAAACAAACACAATATATCTCTTTAATGTTAACTTTTTCATTTTGGCATTGAATGAGTGGACTGTCCAGATGGAATTCTAAATAAGGATTGTTATTTAAATATCTTTATGTTAAGATAAATCCAAGAACAAAACACACTAAAAGTTAGTAACTTTCTTAACGAAATATTATAAAATAAGATGCATCACCAGGAGGAATTTATAATGCAAATCAAAGGACTTCACCATGTATCCGCACTGACCGCACACGCCGCTGAGAATTATCGTTTCTATACCAACATTATGGGGCTGCGACTGATCAAAAAAACAGTCAACCAGGATGATGTTTCGGTCTATCACCTCTTCTATGGAGATGAAAAAGGAAATCCGGGTACCGAACTTACCTTCTTTGAAATTCCGATGGCAGGACAGACACGCGAAGGTGTGAACAGCATCTCAGCAACGTCCCTGCGAGTGCCAAACGATAAAGCTCTTGCGTACTGGCAACAGCGTTTTGACGAATTTGATGTCCCACATGGAGAAATCACCGAACGCGGGGGACGCGCTACTCTCTCGTTTACGGACTTTGAAGGACAACGCCTGATTCTCGTCTCCGATGAAAACAATACAGGTGTTGCAGGGGGTAAACCGTGGGAGCAAAGCCCCGTGCCCGCCGAGTACGGCATTGTGGGATTAGGTCCGATTCATCTTACCGTTAGAGATGCATCCCTTACCGCTCCAGTCCTTACCGAACTGCTCGGCTTCCGTCAAAAAGGGGCCTACCCTGCTTTTGTCGCAGGCCAACCGGATGTACTCGTCTTTGAATCCGGTGAAGGTGGTAGCGGCTCCGAGGTGCATGTCGAAGAACGGAATGACCTTGCCCAAGAACGCCCTGGACGTGGCAGCGTGCACCATGTGGCCTTCCGTGTGGATAATGAGGAAGAACTGAAACAATGGGTGGAACGCGTGCATAACTTCCGGTTCCCGAATTCCGGTTTCGTAGACCGTTTCTACTTCCGCTCCCTTTATTTCCGTGAAGCAAATGGTATTCTGTTCGAGCTTGCAACCGACGGTCCCGGCTTTGATACGGATGAAGAATTGGCTCATCTTGGCGAGTCCCTGGCTTTGCCTCCATTCCTTGAAGGACGCCGGGCAGAGATTGAATCCAGACTGAAACCACTGGATACCATGATTCGATAATCAACGATTACAATAGAAACAAATAAACGATTATCGCTGTTCATCATCCCGAGAAACCCGGCTGATGTTCAGACGATAATCGTTTTTCACGTTCCACAAGTCATTTTATTTGATCAAATAAGATGTAGTCAGGGGCACAAACAAGGAAGAACCAGGCGCTTCATCCACAATCTCTACAAACACAAAATCTGTTTTGGATACATCCACATCAACACCAATCAAACCATCTCCCGCAGCAAGCGATACAGATTTCAGGGTTGTATTATTGGCATCCATTATTTTAATCTCCTGGGAACCGCCTACTGCTGCCAGTTCCAGATGTAATTTGGAATATTTTTTTTGCGTCATGATTTGGAAACTTTTTCCCTGCTTGACCGAATCGGTATGCAAATAAACATCTTTGTAATCCTTGCCCTTGAAGGAAGTATCTGCGGGATCTTTGGTATGCCATCCAGACGTTCCCAACACGGTTTCTCCGAGCGAACTCAATGTCAGTTTGTTTGTTTCCGATGGAGCTGATCCATTACTGTCGCCAATAATAACGGAGGAGTTGGCACTGTCATAACTGATCTCAGTACCCAACAGGTCACCTACTGCACGCACAGGCAGATAAGTTGTTCCATTATACGTAATCGGCAGAACCGTCTTGCCATTGGCGTCTTTGGCTGTTACCGTTGTCCCATTTATTTTCAGAGATATCTTGCTGTTCAAATACGCTTTGATCGGTTCCAGACCCGTTGCTGCAAGTGCTCCAGTGCCAACGCCGAGTGTTAGTGTACCCACCATTAAGCCCAATACGACCTTCTTCTTCATTAATAATCCCTCCTGAAAGTATGAAATAGATGAGTTCCATCCTTTATACATTTAAACGACTAAAGTGTTTGTGTCAACCATTTCATGGTAAATTCCTGGAATATAATTCGATTTTGGATAGCACAAAGCGAGGCTAAAGGTATATCATTTTTTTCAGCCTCACCCGTTTCCCTGTGTCATTTTAGACAATGGGGATATATCTTTTTGTCATAACTGCCTGCAATTCCGCTCTTCTCTAATCAATCGATTCAATCAAAAGATTCATAGTACTCATCTTCATACTCTTCCGAGCTGTACTCCAACTCCACAGCCTGCCACTCGCCATCCTTATTATCATAGGCAAAGTTCAGATCACCGTCATATAAACCCATACCGTATGCACCGGATGCCGACACAAGCAACTTGCCGTTCTCTACACTGTAATACACAACACCGCCGAACTTGAGCTCCTCGTTATACACTCCCTCGCTCGTGTCTTCCTCCATCAGTGAAGGCTCTGCATGAACACCATCAACGGTAATGTTGATCGTCACCTGATCTGGTGTAACACTGACTTTCGAATTCACATGCTGCTTCACAATCTCATCTAGTGACTGCATCTTCATTTCTTCCAGCGTGTCTGGATCGATAATATGGGCCTCACCTAGATAAATGCCTGTACCATGACCGGCTGTAAACAACACAACAACCTCCTTCTTGCCATCTCCATTCAGATCCAGTTCGTGTACTTCCGGTTTGTAAGAGCCGCCTTCTCCCTGCCATTTACTGAATTCACGTTTCTTGCCGTTCACTTCCAACACCATACCGTTATATATATATCCTGAACCTTCGACTTTCATGGGGTACAGTCTTACGTTCTCATTTTCCGGAGCAACCGAAACGTACTCTCCCTTAACAGGGATCGATTCCTTCGTTGTAAACGCTGCTTCATTCATTGTTTCTATATTGGAAGCCACGACCGCTGAGGTCTGGCTGGATTGATCATCTATGTTAAGCTGTTTTTGCGATTCATTCATGGTTCTGGCAGACGAAGTTGTACTAATCGTCGCTACCGCCAAAATAATCATCAGCAGGATACCTGTCCAAGTTTTCAATATGCTGGGCTCCTTAATCTGTAGTGGAATACTACCATTATATCTTCATTTATCGCCCAAGCGTTGCGAATTTGTTAATGTTTCATAAAAAAATCTTTACATATTTCAGTTTTTACGAAAGAACGTTCGGCTTTAACCATAATAAGCAAAAAAACATCCCGGAAACAGCTCAAGGCTGCATCCGAAATGCTTTCGTTTTGTCCATTAATCGATCTGTTAACTGTCTCAGCTCTTCAGCCGAGGACGAAATTTCCTGCATGATTGCTGTCTCTTCATGTGCCGCATCCATAATCCGTCTCGCCTCATCCGAGAACGATCCTGCTTTCCCTTGGATCTTTTTCACATGACCATGCGTTTGTTCCACGCGGCTGGTCTGTTCCCCAATTTTGGATCCGATTTCATGAGCGCCCTTCATAAACACTTCTACCGTACCTGTAAGCTCCTGCAACGTCTGATCAACAGAGATCGTGCGCTCGGATTCATTCACAACGAGGCCATGCTGTTCATGAATCAGTTGGGCTGTATCCTTGATACGCTGCTGAACACGGCTGATCAGCTCATTAATCCGATGCACCGATTGTTTACTCTCGTCTGCCAGCTTGCGAATCTGCTGTGCCACTACAGCAAAGCCCGATCCCTCTTCTCCCGCACGTGCAGCCTCAATGGAAGCGTTCAAGGCAAGCAATCCTGTTTCCTCTGCAATGTTTTTGACGGACTGAGTAATGGCTTCAATATCCGACGCTTCCTTCTCAAGCAGCACCATGATGTCACGGGAACGGTTGTGGGACTCCGTCAGCTCGTCCATTCCTTTCATCAGAGAAGAGAAGGTTTGTTTCGTATGATCTACCGAGCGTTCCATCTGGCCGGACATCTCTGTCATACCGATCGACTGACTGCGCATACGCTGAAAATCATTCAACATTTCATCTGCTGTAATCAGCGACTGATGTGAAGTCGTCTTCTGCTCTTCCACACCCACAGCAATATGATCCACCGCATCAGACATCATCTCGATCTGCTCTGCTGCCTGGGCAATCGCTTCACTGAGTGACTGTGCGTTCTGTGAGGTTGTACGTGTACTATCCGTAATATCGTTTACAATACTTCTCAGATTGAAAACCATTACGCGAAAAGCATCATATAATACAGTAATTTCATCCTGTGTACGCCGCTCTGGAATCTCGGCCGTCAAATCCCCCGATGAGACTTGTTGTGCCGCACGGGACAAATGTACAATTGGACGAGTTAGCCAGCGGGAGGCAAACCAGCCCAGAATCGCGTTCCAGCACACACCCATGATGAGTACGATGGAGATGTACAACCAGCTTGGCATAGAGAACGAGAGCCAGTCCTGGAGGAAAAATATAAAAAAGCCGCTAGTTCCGTACGTAATCAGTGAAATCAGTACCAAACCTGCGACGGTTTTTGCGCCTAAAGTCCACTTCATCTTCACACCTCATAGTCCTTTTTTCCTATTTTACCAGTAGATAACCAAATAACATGTGATTTAGATCACTGAAAACGACAAATCCACTACCCATCTAATTCTTCATGCATGACTTCTCCTCTGAGTGGAGCATAATTGATAAGACGAGTTTTGACTGACTGAAACTTTAATCTGCCAAGGTGATATCCTTAATTTAAATTATTTATCGGCAAGAAGGGTGAAATGATTTAGGTTGGCATCCATTTTGCTTAAATGATATACTGAGTGCGCTTCGGCATTGCCGGAGCTGACCTATTTTTGGATGCCACTGGAGGCGAACGAAATGTCTACAATGTCCACAAGGACGGAGAAAGATTTTATTGGAGAAAAAGAAATTCCTGCTTATGCTTATTACGGAATACAGACGATTCGGGCTGTAGAGAACTTCCCGATTACCGGCGTTCCTGTACACCGGGAGCTGATTACAGCTCTGGCTGCGGTGAAAAAGGCTGCGGCAATCACGAATATGGAGCTGAAGATGCTGCCACGCAAAATTGGCGATGTCATCGTCATGGCTGCTGAAGAAATGATGAAAGGCCATCATCTGGATCATTTTATTGTTGACTCCATTCAGGGCGGTGCAGGCACCTCCATGAATATGAATATGAACGAAATTCTGGCCAATCGTGGACTGGAACTGTTATTGCAGAACAAGGGTGACTATTTCCACTGTAACCCGAATAACCATGTGAACATGTCCCAATCCACCAATGACGTAATCCCAACCGCACTACGCATTGCTGCGTATCGGTTGTCTGAAACGTTGCTGGATACGATGAAGCGTCTGCAGGATGCGTTCCGCAAAAAAGAACAGGAATTTAACGATGTAGTCAAAGTAGGTCGGACACATCTTCAGGATGCTGTGCCTATTCGCCTTGGACAAGAGTTCGGTGCCTATGCGCGCGTTATCGGACGTGATATTGAGCGTCTCGAGTTCGCAAATCGTCGTCTGCTCACCATTAACTTGGGAGCGACGGCTGTAGGTACAGGCCTCAATGCCAAACCGGAATACATCGTCAAAGTCACGGAGCATCTGTCCGATGTGACAGGATTGAATTTGCAAACGGCCGAGGATCTTGTGGATGCCACACAGAATACGGATGCCTATCTGGAATTGTCGGCCGCACTGAAAGTATGTGCTGTCAGTCTGTCCAAAATCTGTAACGATATTCGCATGATGGCTTCCGGTCCACGTGCAGGATTCAATGAGTTGCGCCTTCCACCGCGTCAGCCAGGTTCGTCCATCATGCCGGGCAAAGTGAATCCGGTTATGGCGGAAGTGATCAATCAGGTATCCTTCCAGGTTATGGGGAATGACCATACGATCTGTATGGCCTGTGAAGCTGGTCAATTCGAATTGAACGTCATGGGTCCGGTTATCGCGTTCAACTTGTTGCAATCGCTTAAAATCATGAATAATGGCATCGACGTCTTCACTCGTTATGCTGTTGAAGAGATGGAAGCGAACCGTGAGCGTTGTGCGTTAATCATGAAGCAGAGCTTCAGTGTAATTACAGCGCTGAATCCACATCTGGGCTATGATGTGGCAGCCTCCATAGTGAAGGAAGCGATGAAGACCGGAAACACCTTGCAGGAGATTATTCTGGAACGGGGTCTACTGACACCTGAAGAACTGGAAGAAATTTTGCACCCAGAGCAGATGACTACTCCTGGTATTGCAGGTGAACACTTCCTGCGTAATATGGAACGGTTGTAATTAAGTTCAACTTAAGTTCAACTAATGAATATTTACACTGACACTCCGATGACAGAACAACCTTCTGATCGCTGTTAAATCGGAACGAACAACCCCCGCAAACCGAGTTTAATGGTCTGTGGGGGTTGTTTGTTTACGATAAATAATGAAGCCAAAAGTACCTTCATGCCCAGCGCTTCCGTTCAAGTGAAGGCAAAATCTGAAGCTCCTCCCTGTATTTCGCAACGGTTCTGCGGGAGATAACGATACCTTCATTCGCGAGTAATGCCGTGAGTTGACTGTCCGAGTATGGGCGTTCCGCCCGTTCAGAACGAATCAGCTCTTTCAGTCTGAGCTTCACCGCCGGCGCAGAGGCCATCTCTCCGTTCGTTGTTTCAAGACCTGAGGCAAAAAAAGCCTTGAGTTCAAATACACCATGCGGTGTCTGAACAAATTTGCCATTGACCGTACGGCTCACCGTCGACTCATGCATGCCGATGGCCTCGGCAATAACCGCCAGATTGAGCGGCTTCAAACCGGCAGGTCCTTCACGCAGAAAAGCTTCCTGTTCACTCATGATCGCAGCCAGAACACGCATCAGCGTTCGTCGACGCATGCGTACGCTGCGAATGATTGCTCTCGCTTCTGCTGCCCGACCTGACCAGATCTCGTCTGCATCGATCTCCCTGATCCAGCGGCAACAAGCCTCGTTCAGGGATACCCGTGGCACACCCGCTGAATTTAACCGTAGAGAAACTTCATCGTTCCTTATTTGCACAACGGCATCGGGAACGATGTAATGCGGACGTTCCGTACACCCCATGGAGCGGCACGGTTTCGGGTCCAAACGGGCAATATAGTCATAGGCTGCCTGAGCCTGCTGTGACGAAATCCCCAGTCTTGTTCCTGCTCTGCCCGGATGGAAACGAACCAGTTCCTCCAGACCCTCCTCCACCATGTGCTTCGCATACTCGTTAGCCAATGGATCACGCTTAATTTGAAGCAACAAGCATTCACGCAGATTGCGTGCGCCCACACCTGCAGGGTCTAACGACTGAAGGATATCCATGGCTGCTACAGCCTCTGGCATGGATACCCCCCTTGCCGACATAACCTCAGTCAAATCCATCGTCAGATAGCCATCCTCATTGACACAACCAGCCAAATATACAGCGGTGTTCTCCAGTGAAGGCAGAAGATTCTGCAACCGAAGCTGGGATATTAACAGATGTTCAAGTGTAGGTTCGTCCCCTTGTACCTGTAAAAGCGGATCATGAGAAGAGAACTTCCCCACATTCAATCGTCGGGAAAGACGGGCGCGCAGGGCAGAGGGCTCTTCTAGCTCAAGCACCGGATTTTCTTCTGCTGCTTCCTGCAAATAACGAGCCAATTCCTGACCCGACAAGGTCAGCAGATGAATGGATTGCTTCATCTCCGGCGTAATGGATAATCGAATACGCCCCTCCTGCACCAACTGAAATCCTAACATCCGTCTCCCCCTTAAGTGCTGCTCAAGCAACTCCAGTAAACTGACGAATAAAGACTATTTTCAGGAAATGATAGCATATAGACCAAGCGATTGTCAGCAGGCCCAAACCCATTTTTTCAACTTAATATTTCTCCGATACCAATTTCGCTTGGGTGAACAGCAGCAAGTAGTCTCTTCCCCCTGCCTTGGAATCTGTTCCCGACATGTTAAATCCGCCAAATGGATGTGTACCCACCAGTGCACCTGTGCATTTACGGTTAAAATATAGATTACCCGCAAAAAATTCTCGTCTGGCTTGTTCCAGATGTTCGCGATTGCGAGAGATCACCGCACCTGTCAGTCCATAATCGGTATTATTGGCAATATCCAGTGCATCCCCGAAGGATTCTGCCTTGATAAAGGCCAGCACCGGTCCAAAAATCTCTTCCTGTGAAATCCGCCCTTGCGGGTCCACATCAGCAATAATGGTCGGTTCAATGAAATAACCTGCCTCGTTCCCTGTACTACCACCGAGTACAAGGCGTCCTTCACCCTTGCCTATTTCAATATATTCTGTGATCTTGGCATACGCCTTATCATCGATAACCGGACCTACCTGATTTCCGACTTCAAGTGGACTGCCCATGCTCAGCTGCTTGGTTCGTTCAATCACTTTTTGCAGTACCTCGTCATATACATCTTTATGAATAATGGCACGGGAACACGCAGAGCACTTCTGTCCCGAGAAACCAAACGCCGAAGCCGTAATCGATTCCGCAGCCAGCTCCAAATCACTGTCGCTATCTACAACAATTGAATCCTTGCCGCCCATTTCAGCAATAACCCGTTTAATCCATTTCTGTCCCGGCGCGGTGCGTGCTGCACGTTCATTGATTCGCAGACCGACATCTCTGGAGCCGGTAAAGCTAATAAAACGAGTGAGCGCATGGTCCACCAAATAATCACCAACCTCACTGCCCGGGCCTGGCAAATAGTTCACTACGCCATCTGGAACACCCACTTCTGCAAGCAGCTCCATGAATTTGGCGGCAATCACCGGTGTTGTGCTGGCTGGCTTCAATACAACCGTGTTGCCGGATACCAATGCTGCCGAGGTCATGCCCGCCATAATTGCGAGTGGGAAGTTCCACGGTGGAATGACAACCCCCACACCAAGCGGAATATAACTCAATTCATTATCTTCGCCTGCAATTCGTGTGAGCGGCTGTGGTTCACTCAGACGCTGCATCTCACGGGCATAAAACTCCATAAAATCAATAGCTTCGGCTGTGTCTGCATCCGCTTCTGGCCATGTTTTGCCTGCTTCGTATACCATCCAAGCGGAGAATTCATGCTTACGACGCCGCATGAGCGCCGCCGCTTTGTACAAATAACGGGCACGTTCATTCGGGTCCGTATGCTTCCATGTGTGAAATGTTTCCGCAGCCGTTTGGATTGCCTGCTCGGCAAGCTCTTGATCGGCCTGATAGATCTTTCCGACGATCTGATTTTTGTACGCAGGATTTACGGAGGATAATGTGCGGGCGCTCGTTATTTTTTGCCCCCCGATAATAATAGAGTATTCCTGGCCAAGTTCAGCCTCCACCTTGCGAAGTGCGTTCTCAAAAGCTTCCCGGTTGGCCGGGACTGCAAAAGATGTGAATGGTTCGTTAACAAAAGGGATATTCATGAATGATTCCTCCTTCAGATGTGGGGGTTCGCTGGCTGTTTGCCTGAGTTGCCATGCATTTTACTCATCACCCAATATATGTAGCAAGATCCGTGCCAACTCCGGTTGAAGAAGGAATATTTTTTTGAAAATAAATATTTTTCTTCAAAATTACCGCCTGTTTTCTTCTATGCAGATCAACCTTGGCATGATTATTGCTAGATAACTTTGTTATAAAGAAGCATGATCCATAAGGAGGAACCCCGATGAGTATCGGAACCGAAATGTACCGTAAAACGCTGCTGACCGTCGCAGGTAATAAAGCTGTGGAGAATCTCTCCATCAAATACGGCAAAAAGCTGGCTGGCAAGTTTATCGCAGGCAACACACTGGAAGAAGCTCTCGAAGAGATTCGGGTACTCAACAACAAAGGCATTATGGCTACACTGGATCATCTGGGCGAGGGGATTACCCATTTAAGAGAAGCCGCGTTGTACCGGGATGAGTATGTACGTCTGGTGGAAGGCATTGCCCGTCAGGGTGCAGACTCCAACGTCTCACTAAAACCAACTCAAATGGGACTTGCGCTGGACCCTGACGAGGGTTATCGAAATATTCGTGCGGTTGCCACTCAAGCCAAACTGAATAATCTGTTTGTGCGGATTGATATGGAGGACAGCCCGTTTACCCAAGCGACTTTGGATATTGTGCGTCGTTTACACTCGGAAGGACTGGATAATACAGGTACCGTACTGCAAGCCTACTTGCATCGTACCGTAGAAGATACACGTGATATGATTCGGGAAGGAATCCGGCTGCGTCTGGTCAAAGGTGCTTACAAGGAACCTGCATCCGTAGCTTATCAGAACACTTCAGAAGTGATTGATCAATTCAAAACGATGATTCGCAATCATCTTGATCAGGGCGTATACACTGCGGTTGCTTCACATGATGACCACATTATCTCCTGGACCAAGCAATACGCGAAGGATCGTGGAATTTCCCCGGATGCGTTTGAGTTTCAAATGTTGTACGGTTTGCGCATGAGCGAACAGGAACGCCTGGCCAGGGAAGGATACCGCATTCGTTGTTACGTTCCCTATGGAACCATGTGGTACCCGTACTACACCCGTCGTCTGGCCGAGAAACCAGCAAATCTCTGGATGGTGCTCAAAAACATGTTCAGATAAACTTCGGGATGGGTCAACATATATAAAATACAACGATAAGAACAAAAACCATGCTGCCACTTTCTTTCAGGGCACATGGTTTTTTCTGTTTGCACAGCATCCCGGAGCATCCAACTTTTCCTTCTCCTCGACTCATTTTTTAATGTCTAAAAAATGAGCATCCCCAATTTAAAATGTCCAGTTTTCTGGACACACTCCTTTTGCTGTTCAACAATGAACTTTGCTCCTTCTGAGCCTAAACTGGTGTGCAACGACGGAATAGAATTCAACAAAGTAAAACAATACTTTTAAATGTGAGATTTAATAACTCGCATCTAACCTTATTTCCTGATCCGTTTATATGAATTAACAATTATTCCTAAACTATAGAAATGAAAGCGTATTATAAAATTAGCTAATAAATACTTATCTCTTCTACGCCGATAACATGTATGCTTCATGTCAAAAAATATATACACACATCATTTGGAAAGCTATAATATGGGTAACCATCATTACCCCAATTATTTCATATGCAGACCACTTGTAAGTGGCTCGTGTAACAAGCGTAGTTTCCGAAAGTTATGCTCTAGCTGAGGTGATACCGATGAAACATTTACTTCCAGATTTAATGTCCTTATTACGTACAGATATGAGTATCCTGGATTCGGGGCTCTCCATGCCCGTCATCCCTTCAACAACAGGGCTGGCAGACGCCATCCCCCTATTTAATACCAGTCCTTATCTGTTAATTCAGGATGATGGACCCTCGTTAGGCTATATCGCTGTATCCGATGTTCTGCAAGAAATGATGCATGCTCATCGACTTATGGAGGCTTATTTCGAGACAACACTGGAGACGGCAGGCTCAGCTCTGACATTGATTAACGAAGAAGCAAAGGTGACCTACTGGACATCGGGTGCGGAGCATGTTTTTTCCATTAACAAAAAAGATATCATTGGGAAACCGGCAGCGGATTTCTTTCCCCCTGATCGCCTTCAATCGCTCAAAACGTTATATACGGGGGAAACCGTGTACCGAAAGCAGCACCAGCCGAGACCTGATCTGTTCGCCCTGATTAATGCACGTCCGGTGCAGCTCGATGGGCGTATTGTAGGCGCGGTTGCCGCCGAAGTGGATATAACAACTGAAATTCGTCTTCATCAAGAGTTATTACATATGACATCCAAAGTCCAGCATCTGGAGAAAGCCGTTGCACGCCTGCGTCCAGATTCCGATCCGTTCGCCAGAATTAAGGGTAGCAGCCCGGTGATCAACCAGTGTCTGGAGACTATTCGCAAGATCAGTACCACCTCAGCTACCGTGCTCATTCTTGGAGAGAGCGGAACGGGCAAGGAGCTATTCGCCAAAGCCATTCATGACCTGCGTGAACCGCAGACAGCCCCGTTTATTGCCATTAACTGCGGAGCTATTCCTGGTTCATTATTTGAGAGTGAGTTATTCGGTTACGAGAAGGGTGCTTTTTCAGGAGCTGATCCAAAGGGGAAAAAGGGAAAAATCGAACTAGCCGAAGGTGGCACGCTCTTTTTGGATGAAATAGGTGAAATGCCGCTTGAACTTCAGGTGAAGTTACTGCGTGTATTGCAGGAGAAAAGTTACTTCCCTGTTGGCGGGACACGCATGAAGCAGGCAAGTTGCCGGATTATCGCCGCAACCAATCAGAATCTGCTGGGCATGATTGCCCGTAACCAGTTCCGGGAGGATCTCTACTATCGCCTAAATGTCATTAATCTCGTCATCCCTCCCCTGCGTATGCGCAAGGAAGATATTTACGAGTTGACACAGACGTTCCTGCAAGAGTTTTCCTTGCTCTATAATCGTCATATTGAACTCGTTCCTCCCGAGGTGTTCAAGCTGTTATTCCACTATGACTGGCCGGGCAACGTACGGGAATTAAGAAATGTGATTGAGCGGATCACCATTCTCACCACGGATGGCGAGGTCAAGCCTGAATATCTCCCTGATTCCTTCATTTCATCCATTGATCAGGAACAACCCATATTGCAGGAGACGTTAAAGCTTCATTCACAACCCCTGGAATCGGGCTTGTCTCCTTCCTCCTGGGGCACGGACACACCTGTTCCATCACATGAAGGTGAAAAAGACGAGTCTACGGATTCTTCCACCCTATCCTATCAGGAGCGGTTGGACACCTACGAGTCGGAACTCCTGCTGCAATATCTGAAAACCGCTGGAGGCAACAAAAGAACACTCGCCCGGCAGCTCGGCATCTCCAGAGCAACGCTTTATAACCGCATGAAGAGGCTCGGTCTATGACCAGCCTCTTCTTGTCGTTATAATGAATGATACAAAGAATTGTTAAGCCTCGATGAAGAAGGTTGGTTGTCGTGTATGGAGATACAGAATCACATGGTGTTGTGGAATCACGCTTCCTTCAACATATTTGATATTCGTCGCGTGGTAGTCCAAGCAGGTCAGACTTTGCGCTCCTATGTCTTGCCAGCCAGTGTCTTTGTTATGTCGGTCCGCGGAAGTGCACAGATCATACTCGATGAGACAGCACACAATACACGACGTTTTCAAATATTTCATGCGGGTAAAGGAAGCGTTCTGAACGTGGAAGCCGCACAAGAAGGATTCGAGTATTATTGCGTTTATTATAAAGCAAAACTTTCATTGCCAACCCATGGCGAACTTGCAGCACTTGCTGAACGGCTGCGCCCTTTCCATGTTACCTACAACCTGATCCCTGCGGAACCCGTTATACTCTATCGCTGTTTAACGGACATGCATAAGGAATGGGGCAAAGCTGAAGCGCTCGGACATTTGCGTGCTAAGGTTCTGCTTTTTCAATTCATAACCGAAGTGCTGAATCAGATGCAGAGTCAAGATGCACGTTCTCAGAAACGCGATCTGGCTGCGCAAATCATCACGATTATTCAATCGCGATACGCCGAAGCCATTACGCTGGAATTACTATCAGAGAATCTGAATTACAGCGTTCCGCATCTCTCCTCTTATTTTAAAAGCCGGACCGGACTCAGCCCGATTGATTACCTTATTAAAGTACGCATTGATAAAACGGCAGCTCTGCTGCTGGAGACAGATGCCACATTAAAAGAGATTGCTTCCAGCGTCGGTTATCAGGACCCCTACTATTTGGGCAGGCTGTTCAAGAAACACAAAGGTGTCTCTCCCTCTCATTTCAGAACGGAGCATAGATTGCCCCAACTAGAAGATAGTCCTTCCACAACCATGAGATTATCCATTGGCCCTCCAAAAGCCCTCAGCTATACTAATATAGTTGATAATGATTATCAACGAGTTGGGGATGGAGAGGACGAATTAAACATGTACAGAGGCTCAAGACCACCAATCGGCGGTATTATTGCTTAGCTTTATGCTGTTGATCAGCGCTTGCGGGACGGAGGCTACAGGTAACAGCTCCTCAGGAGCAGCAGAGAGTGGGACAACTCCAACCAATATCAAGCAAGGACAAGCTGAGGGAATCCCAACTGCCGAGCAGCCACAGACCAAAACCGTATCCACAGTTACAGGAGATATTGAAATACCACTGCAGCCCAAACGAATTGTAGCGGGTGAATATCTGGGCAGTCTGATCGCTCTGGGTATCACCCCTGTTGGAACATCAAGTCACCACATTGCGAACCCCTACCTGCATGATGCGCTGAAAGACGTGGAGGATCTGGGAGATGGGAACGGCAACTTGGAGAAGATTGCTGCCATGGAGCCGGATCTGATTATTATGGATGATATGTACGCTGAAATGAATGAGCAGCTAACTAAAATTGCCCCGACGGTAATTGTACCCTATGCCTCATTCAAAACCGTGCATGAAGAAGTCAGCTATTTCGGCGAGCTACTGGGTAAGCAAAAGGAAGCAACGGCATGGCTAGCAGATTATGACAGCCGTACAGCCGCAGCAAAAGAACGAGTGCTCCAGGTTATCCCTGCCGACAGCACATTCTCCATTCTGGAATATATGGGGAAAGATATTTCAACCGTTGGCTCCAATTATGGCAAAGGCGGACCAGTGATATACAATGTGCTCGGTTTCAAACCTCCAGCTGAGGTAATCGATGAATTAACCGATCCAGGCTGGGCAAGTCTCTCCACTGAAGTTTTGCCTAAATATGCAGGCGATTATATCGTTCTGACGACAGATAACCAGACGATGGAAGATCTAAAGGCTGACTCCATCTGGGGAGGATTGGACGCTGTCAAAAATGATCATGTGTATATCTGGGGTGCCGATCGTTCTTGGTACTGGGACCCCATTGCCATTCTCACCCAAACGGAAGAACTGACCGATTGGTTAGTTGAAACGAAGCGTTAATATTTCAGTTTCAATCGCTTTATGAACCCTTGATCTCATGTTCATTTGATTGACCCCATCAAAAAAACACGCAGGACTGGCTCAATTGGCCGGTTACTGTGTGTTTTTTGGGTTTATTCCAATGATTCTAATTTCCACTGGGTCCGTATTATTCTTTCTCTCAACCTATAGCACTCTTGCTAGTCGGATCAAAGCGGCTCGCAGATGCCGATAGAATGTGGCCCGGCTCATCGAGCATGCCTGTGCTGCGGCAGTTGGATTGCCAGCATGTGTCCAATAGGCCGCGTATAACAGCATCTGATCTTGCTGGGAGATCCCATGAATCCGGCCCTCCAGCAAATCCAATATATGCGTCTGTAGATGAATTCCATCCGTCATACCATTCACTCGCGATGCGTACTCATGCAATTCTCCGGGAGAATGCAGATGAGTCAGCATTTTGCGCACATCCTGTTCGGACCAGGGAACCTGACTCACGCCAGATGTTCCCTGCTGTAACCCGCTGCTCTTCGTATCCAGACCCAAAAGAGACATAACCCAGTCACCGAATTGTCCACTGCGCAAATCCAGATCCAGCACATTTGCCTGATCTGCATACAGGTCACATAAACGAGTACGTGCTCTTCTACTCCGAAAACCAATGCTCTGCAAAAACAGCTTCAGATGCGGATTGGTTGCGATCAGTATAACTCTGGCCCCTTCTCCCAAGAGCGACAACCGATCCAGCGACATGTAACCCACTAGTTCTTCACGTTTGTAGCCAGGCACATCATCCCTTGCCGCCGCGAGTACCGCAAAGTGAGTATCCGTCTGGTCCGGATCGCAATTCAACTCCTCGGGTGTGAAACACTCCTGCATTTCGTTTGGAAAATAGCTGGAAAGCATCCCACTGCTCTCCCGGTGCACAAGCACCGTTATGAACATCGCGATCGGCTCGCCATCCTTGTCACGCATCAATACAATCCCCTCAGGATAACGGTGTGCAAGTTCATCCAGAAAAGCAGGATAAGACGGCGCCTGCCAGGGCTCCATACTATACTCACACCACTGTCGGAGCAATTTGTGCAACGCCGGCAAGTCCTCCGCCCGCATCACTTCCATCGGAGAAAACAGTGAATCCGCTGACACATCAGCGTATTTCCGATGCTGGAGCATGGATTCCTGACACAAAAGGAGCATTTTTCTGGCAATCTGGCGCCTCTCATGCGGACCGGCTTGTTCATGGAGTGGCTTGAGCAGTCCCGCAATTCGCACACGCATGGCTTGTAAACGCTGTGGTTCACGTTGACGAAAATCCCGAAGCAGATGTAATCTGGCCATATCATGCAGCGCCAGACCATTAGGACCAGAACGAATGAACGACATCCGCCTCAGAACGTTGTATTCTTCAAGCGTCACCTCGGTTTGCAGCACGGATGCCAACAATTCCTGATTCGCTGTTTCTAGCAGTGTTAATACCTCTACCATCGGATGCAGGCGGGGAAGCGTCAATTCAAGCAGCAGCCTGGCACTAATCATCTGTGACAATTCGGTCCAATCTGAAAGAGGAATATTCCTGCGCTGATCCGCAGCCTCCACCGCAAGAGCCAGCCCCAGCGGATGTCCATCCGTCACACGTGCAATCGTCCCCGCAGTACTCTTGTTCAATGAACCTACCACAGAAATATATTCGGACACTTCTTCACACGTAAAATGTTGAAGAGGCATCTGCACGAGGCGTTGCTGCAACCTTGGATGTGTCCGCCACGCTGAAGCAGGCTCCGGTCGTGAGGCCAGAATGATGAGCACACCGTATAATGGAAGCTTGGATACGAAGACTTCCATAAACCAGCTCTCCAGAAGAGCCAGTTCTTCATAATTATCCACAGCAAGGACCAGCCGCTTCTGTACTGAAGTCTCACTCAGAAGACTTAATGGCCGAGGGTTACCGTCACTACGCATGGTCTCCAGCCCCAGTGTAGAGGACAAATACTCCAAAAAGACCGACGGTGTCGAGCCGCAGGATCTGCCATCCATCCATATGGCGGTCGCTCCCTGATTTCGAGCAACGGACAACATCTCGGACAGCAAGGAGGATTTACCAATCCCCCCCATGCCGGTAACTGAAAAAATAGTTAAAGGTGCTTCTGGATTGCTGAACCATCGGTCCAACATCATCAATTCCTTGGCTCGACCCACGAAACGCTTTCCATGACCATAATATTTGTCGCATTGAACCTCACTACTGTTTCCCATCTGTGTCCTCCGTACTAGATACTGGTACTTTTCATAATCTTGATTTTCTCACAAAGTTGAGACTATATTGAGACGCACAGTTACACATGAAGTGATAAAATTTAGTGAAAAGCCAAATTATAGAAAAATATATAAAACAGCTGTATGCAAACGTTTAACACAGGGTACATACATCTTTCATGCCGCTGTTCAACATATTCACCATTCCGCTAATCGAGCACACCAATCAAGTGGGCATTTGATGTGATGCAGAACGCTGAAGTCCATATGCATCTATTATTTTCGAACTTCATGCTTCCCTTTCAGAACTTATAGAGCCCGATATTACAGGAAAGGCGGATTTGTGTGAGAAAAAATCTCGATATCTGTAATTTGAGCGGACAACTAGGAATCAACCGTGAACGACTTGATGAATGGTTGTGTCAAAGCGGTGTTTCATTCAAAAAGCGGGATACAGAAACTCTTCCGGAGCGAAGTTCCTCCCCATATCGCTTGGCCGCTCCCACCTCGTTATCCCTTGCACCTTCCTCTGGCCAACCCAGACTGTTTCGCGGCCGTCGCCCGGCTTCTGGCAACCCCGTATTACCGAGAGCATTACGACACTCTCGTCGCATCAGTAAAAATTGCTAGACTGTGCAGATCTTTCAATGATGCACAGTCTGGACGGTATTCCAGCTTGGTCTATCAAGACGGAAAACCCTGTTCCTCCTCGATCATGGCATGAGCAAGCAGCGCCATCTCCAGGCAGATCCTTCTCTCCTGATCCATAAAGTCAGATCCCAGTAATTCTTCTAATTTCTCCAATCTATTGTACAAGGTTTGCCGATGTATGAACAATTGAGCCGCCGTATCCCGCTTGGAACCGAAGTTTTGCAGAAAGGCATCCAATGTCTCAACCAGCCTTAGATGATGTGTCTGATCATATTCAATCAGAACGCCCAGATGGTCATTCACAAAAGGCTGCAGAAACGATTGGGGCAGTGCTTTTAGCATTTGATATATACCCATGCGTTCGTAAAAATGAATATGTTCCAGCCGATCTACGGATCGCGAAACCTCGATGACCTGATATGCTTCCCGCAGACTGTCCGGCATGCCTGTTAAACGGTTGCGCATCTTGCCAAATCCGGCATGAATCGCAACCTGCTTCAGGTTGCGACTCGCAAACCGCTTCACATCACCAAGAATGCCTTCCAACGATTTCACCAGTTGATTTCGTGTGGATGTCTTGCTCTCTTCCTTGGCACAGCATACGTATACCTGATTATTTTTCAGCATAATGAGGCTGGACAGATTGTTCTTTTTGAGCAAGGAACGCAGCAGAACCAGAATATCCTGATGGTTGGATTCCATTCGCTCACGGCCGATTCCTTTCAGACGGTGCTCCATCTCAATAACCCCGCCTGCAAACCAATACTGTCCCTTCACCAGCAGACGAAGTCCCATTCGGGTCTGAGCCTGCTCCTCATGAAGAATGTTACCGTTCATCAGATCCTGGATTAACTCATTCTGGTTGCGTACCATCTTCTCCTCCAGAAACTGGGAGCGCAAAGTCAGTGCCGCAGCTGCCTTCGCTGTATAATCAAGCATTAGCTTGAGATACTCAACGGGTGCTGAAGGATGTACAACCATGCCGACAGCGGAGAACACCTGACCAAAACATACGACCGGGTGACACAGTAACACCTGTTCCTCATCCAGATGGAACCATAACTCGGTGTCTGAATCATTGAGATCCAGATGCTCAACCTCCTGCTCGTACCATGTGTAGATCGCCTGCTGTGTCTCCGAAGGCAGCTCCGGCACAAAACTCCCCGGTTCCATGGACGAGATATACACCACCGGCTTGACCGCGTATTCATGCAGAAGGTTAAGCACAGCCGACATGTCTGTACTCTGTAAAGTTCGCTGCTGAAGCTGACGGGAATAGGTCTCCAGGCTCTTCAGCAGCTGGTGCTGATGATTAATAAGCAAAGCGTGAATATCTTGCGTAATCTCAACAAAACGGACCGGTTGCTGGAACACGATAACTGGGAATTGATGCCTGTCAGCCAGTTCAATCAATTCTTCGGGAATACCATGAATACTCGTTCCAAACTCCACGCATAGCCCCGCCGCTTCGCTCTGAATTAACTGGAGCAGATATTCTTCACGCCCTTCTTCCGATTGAAGCCAAAGTCCTGTGGATAAAATAAGATCATGGGGGCTTACAAATGGAGAAACATTAGTAATCTCCAACACATGAACCCATCCGACCTGACGGGATGTTCCTTCTTTCCCCGCAGCAAGCCGGGCTTTGGCAAAGACGGGGCGAGCCAGAATATCCTTTATCGTAAACACTCGATCATTTCTCAATATCGATCCCTCATAGTGTCATTTTTTCTTACATTATAAGCTATGGACAAATGTCCTGAATAGTCTTTTCTCGACATTATGTTGATTCAATTCTCCAAAGTATAGACATTAGGTAAGGTGCAAATCTGTTATCCAGGTCATAAACTTGTAGTATAAGCTAACAACCATTAAATGGACGAGGTGCATGGCAATGAGAATCGGAATTCCGAAAGAAATTAAAAACAATGAAAACCGTATAGCAATGACACCAGCTGGAGCTGCTGATTTGGTCAGAGCCGGACATCAGGTAATGATTGAACGAGGCGCGGGACTCGGCAGTGGATTCACGGACAGCGAGTATCAATCGGCCGGAGCGGAGCTTCGGGATACGGCTGCATCCGTATGGTCAGAGGCAGATATGATCATCAAGGTGAAAGAACCCCTTGCCAGCGAATACGCCTATTTTCGTCCTGGCTTGATTCTCTTCACTTACCTGCACCTCGCAGCGGAGCCTGCATTGGCGAAGGCACTGATTGAAAGCCGGGTAACCGCCATTGCGTATGAGACACTGGAGGTCAACGGTACGCTGCCTCTGCTCACCCCGATGAGTGAAGTTGCCGGACGTATGTCAGCACAAATTGGAGCCCAGCTGCTTGAGAAAACGGAAGGCGGCAAAGGCATTCTGTTATCCGGCGTACCCGGCGTAAGCCGTGGCAAGGTCGTGGTTATTGGTGGTGGCACGGTAGGTACGAATGCCGCCAAAATTGCGATTGGTCTCGGTGCGGATGTGACCATCATCGATTTGAATCTGAATCGTCTGCGGCATCTGGATGATATTTTTGGCAATCAGATTCATACGCTGGTATCGAGTCCATCTAATATTGCGTCGGCTGTTGCGGCTGCCGACCTGCTGATCTGTGCGGTGCTGATTCCGGGCGCCAAAGCGCCAACCCTTGTCAGCGAGCAAATGGTCACCACCATGGCACCTGGTTCGGTCATTGTGGATGTGGCGATTGATCAGGGCGGAATTGTGGAGACCATTGATCATATCACGACCCATGATGAGCCGACCTATGTGAAGCATGGTGTGGTGCATTACGCGGTAGCGAACATGCCAGGCGCGGTGCCGCGCACGTCTACGGTGGCGCTGACCAACGCCACCATGCCTTACGCGATGCAGCTGGCGAACCACGGTGCAGCCGCCGCGATTCGCGGCAGTTCGTCCATTCGCAGCGCGGTAAACGTGCTGAATGGACATATCACGTATGAGGCGGTTGCCCGGGATCTCGGGCATGCCTACGTTCCCGCAGGACAGGCGCTGGAGAATACCGCCGCGGTCCAGTAAGCTTGAGATGACCGTTCCCACCCGGCGCCTTGTTGCCCGGCCTGTGGAACGAAATAGAAGCGCCAGTCGGGCAGAACCTGTCCAGGCTGGCGCTTCTTGCTTTTCAGACAAAAAGGGATGAGATCTGAGGCGGCTTCAGGTGGCTCACTATACTGCACGTTCGCTGCACACCTCGCGGAAATTGCAGTCCCGGCAAGCACGGCGCGAAGGCATTGGCGTGAAATAGGAGACGTCCTTGGGACGGTTGTAATACTCATCATCCACACAGGAGCGCATCTCAACAATATACCGCCCCACGTTTTCCTCCACCTTCAGGATATCCTCTTCCGTTGCCGTGAACTCTCGGTGCGTCCCGGTTAATAGATACTCCACTCGCAGCTCAATTTGCTCCAGTGGAACCCGGTAATGCTCCCTCACATAGGATGCGTACAGCATCAACTGATCCGAAAAGTCATCCTCCTTGCCCGTCTTCCAGTCCACAATGACGATGTTGCCGTTGCTGCGGCGATATAACAAGTCCATCTTCACATACACACGCGTATCGTGCAGCATCATGGTATCCCATTTCTCAATTTCCAAAATATCCGTACTCGCGCGGTACAGGTCCTCCCACGTGAGCGTCTGGTACAGATTGCCGACACAGGCTGAAGCTCGTTCTTTGATCGTCGCAATTCGGTCATACAACGTGTCATCCCCGTAATACATCTCGGACAACATCACCCGGTTCTTCGGGTCCAGCCGCCATTGTTCCTGATCCATCGATTCCACATACGCCTGATTCAGCAGCTTGCGCATCGTCTGTTCCAGAAAGTGCTCACGAGGTTTATCTTTGCCTTCCTCCCTGCTGCGTACCGCCGATTCACACATCCGGTGCGCGAGGTCACCAAACACAAGGTATAGATTACTGAGCTGCTTCAGCCGATACAGGCGTACCTGCATCTCATCAGCCGACTCTGCCTTCCAGCCGTTATGGGCTCCATAATAATGATAATAATATTTGCGCAGGCACTCATCGAACATACTCGCCCGCGACTGCGAATAAGACCACTGCGGGTATTGTGCCATAAGATATTCTGCCTTTCTGTATGCCGGATCTGCATGAGATCCCTTAATGCTCACAGTATATAGGAAAGGGTAAAAACGCCGCAAGCACCCTTCCGTTATTTTCTTCTAACCGCAACCGTTTCCGATTCAATGCGTAACGTTTATATAGTAACATCACCAAAAGATGAAATGACAGAGCAGAACGCATACTATACTAAATAGAGTACAGGATTTTGCTTTGATATAAGATCAACCTTAGATTTACACTAAAACGGAGAGGGCAGAAAAAATCTGGGGATAACAGCGATTGAAAGATTATTCTGCACGCGGAGCGGCCGAGTGTAAAACTCATGAGTTGATCTTATATGAAAAAATATTGTACAGGCATATCCTAAAAGGAGGCACCACCCATGAATCGACCGGATTGGTTCCAGGCGGAAGAAGCATTACAACAAATCCAAGTCATCGGAAGCGACCGGAATGAGCTCGTGAACATCATTGGCCATGTAGAAGGACTGAATTGTATTGGCACAGGAACGGATGCGGCGGTATTTATGTATGACGGCTTGCCGCAGTATGCCTTCAAGATGTACTCAGATCATGCCCTGGACAAACTGGAAAATGAAAAACAGGTATATGAACAGCTCAAAGGCCTGCCCTATTTCCCTATCTATTACGGCAGCGGCCGTAATATTCTTGTGATCAGTTTTGAAGCGGGAGATACCTTGCTCGAATGTTTGGAAAAAGGAATTCCGGTCCCCGAGCAGGTCATGCTCGATGTAGACGAAGCGCGTGAGGCCGTACTCAGCCGTGGCCTAAACCCACGAGACATTCACCTAAAAAATGTAATTCTCCAGAATGGACGCGGGAAAGTCATCGACGTATCGGAGTATATTCAAGACGGCAATGATAATCGCTGGGAGCATCTCGTCTGGGCCTATCACAACATTTATCCACGGATCAAAGGTACGCCCATATCCCCACGCATGCTGCAAACGATCAAATGGGGATATAATCAACTGGATCAGGCCAATGTCAAAATGGACGACCTCTCCAAAAAGGCTAACCGATTATTCTCCAGATTTATGAAATGAGTATCCAAATTCACTTCACTTTAACCTAAATTCAAATGTTGCAGCTTATCTGGATTACGCAAGATATAGATCCGCTCAATACAATCGTTTCTAAAAGCTAGGCTGACCACAGTCGGGAATGCCTCAGAGGGGCCGCTTAATACAAATCCTAGTTGTCCATTGACCTTGACGAGACGTACAATACCAGCGCCGTCCCCTTTGGATAAGAGCCCTTGAATGAACGCCAGAACCCGCTGGCTTGATGTAACTGGTTTAACTGCTGCTACAACTTTACCACCACCATCACTGTACAAGGCGACATCATGCGAAAGCATTTTTAAGAGTCCTTCCATATCTCCACTCGACGTGGCTTGGAGGAAACGAAGTGTAAGCTGCTCGGACTGAACGCTGGGAGTCAATTCGACTTCCGGCTCGTCCTGGATTTTACGTTTAAGACGACTGTATATTTTCCGGCATCCGACATCCGTCTTGTTCAAGAAGTCTGCTATATCACCATAATCAAATTCAAAAGCTTCTCGCAGAATAAATACCGCGCGCTCAATTGGGGTTAACCGATCGAGCATGACCAGAAAGGCGTACGAAATCGTATCTTCCAGTTCAATCGTTTGAAGTGGATCATGTTCCACCGCTGAAACGGATTCTCGAGCAGCCTTATAATTTTGCACCAGAGGTTCCGGCAGCCACGTCCCGACGTATAATTCCCTTTTTTTACGTGTTGATTTCAAGTAATCGAGACAACGGTTAGTCACCATTTTGCATAAGTATGCTTTCAGGTTCCGAACAGAGCTACTCTCTTTATGAATACCCTGCTGCTGTACTGTTACAAATGCGTCCTGAACCACATCCTCAGCATGAATGACAGATCCCAACATACGATATGCGATAGAAAGAAGAAGTGGCCTGTACGCCCTGTATACCAATTCAATCTCCATAATGTATTCCTTCCTTATCTTTTCCTCTACCTTCTATTATCTTTTGAGCAGCCCGTTTTGCGCTCACTAGAGAGGCATTAATCAACATTCCCTCATCCCCTACCCAATCGCCAGCAACATAGAGCCCCGGTCTTCCTGTGATCTCAGATCCAGGTCTACCCGAGAAGCCTCCGTTCTCGGCTGTGACACTGCCATGCGAGACAAGCATTCGTGGAAGGAAACGCTGCTTAATGATATGCTCGCGCCACCCCGGCTGAATCAAATCGAGAAAGCCCTTTAGTTCGTCTTCATCCTGCCTTGGATCCGATTTTGATGATTCCGACAAATACTTCATCACATGCACAACCTCATGTGCCGGGTTCTCTGATAAGGAGGCCGCGGCGGAATGGTTGGAGTAGTACCAAGGGTGATCTACGCCTAAAACAAATTTCGTTTTCGGTTGAGGCATCCCGGATACGACGAGATCTAGACATGCGGCGCGAACAGGAGCTAGCTTGTGATACGGTTTGGCTTCACTGGGTGAAAGAGCAGGATTAAGCAGAGCTAGGGTATCCAATGGGCCCGCCGTCGATAAGACGTGACGAGTCGTCAACTGTGAACCACCTTTTAAGGAAACCATCATTTGGGGATAACTTCCGGCAATTTCTCGTACGACCGAGCTTGTGCGGATTAATACACCCGCCTGCTGAGCTTGTTCTGTCAGCCGACTGACGAGGAATTGCCAGCCTCCATCTATATACAATACTTGGTCCTGTTTGAGTTGTTCAATGACGGCGCCAGCACTTACCTGATCAGGAGCATCGCAATATGTGCTCAAACGAACGAGCGCAAACACGACACTACGTACACGGGGACTCGATACCAGGGTTTCCAGGTAAGCCCGCAAACTAACATTATGCAAAACGGATGTATCAACCTTTCGGAGAGAACTGTAGAACCGAAGGAGCTGACACTTCTCCCTCCATTTCAAAAACGATCCGAGCAAGAGCTGTGCTAGGGAAATTGTCTTATTCTCGCCATTTGTTCCTTTAAACACCAATGTATCTGGCGGTTTCGGTACTGATCCGATAGGTGTGACGCTTACCTCATGGAGAATAGGTAACGCCGCTTTACTGAGAGCATGAGCCCCCAGGTTTACGCGTGCTCCCGCGATCTCATTTGAAATAGCGCGTCCTCCGAGCTGTACCCCTTTGTCGAGCAGCAGCACAGTCTTTCCTGTACGGGCCAGATAAATTGAGGCGGTTAATCCGGCAATGCCTGCTCCAATGATGACAACATCCCATACTGGCTCATTATGATGCTCTGTCATGTACATCAATCCCCTCTTCTTAATGCATACATGACGATGAACAGGGTACTTTTGTGACTCAGACTTGCTTCTTCATTCTCCCCCCGGAAGGAGTTACTCCCTTGTACTGTTTGTATAACTTCGTAAAATAGTTGGCGTTGTCGCAGCCTACTCTGGCAGCGATCTCCGTAATGGTCAGACTGCTGCCTTGCAGTAGTTGTTCTGCCTCACTCATCCTGCACCCGTTTACGTATTCCACGAAGGTACGTCCGGTCAGCTTTTTGAACATTTTGCAGAAGTGATACGCATTCAGTCCCACATGGCTTGCCGCTTCCGTAACAGACATCTTACCCGTAGGGTCCGCTTCAATCTGTGCGATCAACTGCTTGAAGCGTTCGCGGTTTGGAAAATACGATCCAACCGATTTATCCGGCAACTGCTGCGGCATAAATGTACGAGCAAGCAGGGTGAACAAAGCATGCAGTTTGGACTTCACCACGAGCTGATAAGCCGGGGGCTGTAACGCCATTTCCTCCACAGCCTCATTCAGCAAAGAATAGTAGCCTGCGCAGGCTGCGTTTTCCTCTGCCGGCTTGACCGGAAACCTCACCCTGCCTTCCAGATACGGCGCGACATATTGCTCATGCACGGGATCATGAGTGAAATCATGGAACAAGGCGCGGTTAACCACAACGGAATCATAATCCACATCCCCATCATCCAGAGCATACCCGACATGCAACGTGCCTCCGGGAATGATGATGACCTCACCAGCCCGAACCACATAAGGTTTGCTATCGATATGAAACAGCGCACTGCCCCTTCGCATAACAATCAGTTCAAAATGTTCATGCCAATGCAAATACAGAATGCATTCTTCCTTTTTCATATCCGAACACCGATTTCGGAACAGCTGAAATGGATGTGATTTATGATCAATTCGGGTGTTTTCGTGAAGCGCTTTCAGATTCGGCACGACTTCTTCCCCCTCTTCACAAGATCCGACTAATATTACACAAGATTGTGTAGAGCCATCGCGTTAATACACGGCTATAATGAGTGTGTCACGAAGTACTATAAGCCAATATTGGAGTGAAATACAACCATGAATAAATCATTACGCATCGGTACCCTTGTAGGCGGGCAGGACGCCGTCCGCGTTATCCCGCAGATCATGCAACACGGCTTCGAATCATTTAACCTGACCTTTTGGCAAACGACTGGCGACCTGGACTTGGCTGAGACAGCCAAGCGCGTCCGTGAAATCGTGGACGAACAAGGTATTGTCATCTCTGCAGTAAGTGTGTTTGGCAATCCGCTTACCGGAACCGGGGATAATGCCGATACACTGGCCAGCTGGGAACGTGCTATTGACCATGCCCAGCTCTTCGGAGCGGATATCGTATCCGGGTTCACCGGACGACTGACTGATCAACCGATTGACCAATCGATTCCACGGTTCAAGGAAGTGTTTGGAGAACTGGCGCGCCGGGCAGCGGACCGGGGTGTACGCATTGCTTTTGAAAACTGTGATATGGGTGGTACATGGCAGACGGGTGACTGGAACATTGCACATAATCCAACCGCCTGGGAGATGATGTTCGATGCCGTACCCGATGAAAACATCGGATTGGAATGGGAGCCATGCCATCAAATGTCCAGCCTGATCGACCCAATTCCTCAGCTACGCAAGTGGGCGCCTAAAGTGTTCCATGTGCACGGCAAAGATGCCACCATTGCCTGGGACATCGTTAAAGAATATGGCGTGCACGGCCCACGTGAATTCGTCTGGCACCGTACGCCCGGCTTCGGCGATACCAACTGGTCCGACATTATTACGATTCTGCGCCAAAACGGGTATCAGGGAACAATCGATATTGAAGGCTGGCATGATCCTGTCTACAAAGACGAACTCGAAATGACCGGACAGGTACACGCACTAAGATATTTAAAACAATGTCGCGGTGGGGATTTTGTTCCCAATCCGGTATAGAAACGGGATAACGTTGAGTTACATGATTTCCATAGAATGAACATAGAAAATGAGAAGCATAAGGAGATGATTAGATGAGTCATCCTTATCGGGTGGTTGTGGCAGGTTGTGGGGCCATGGCGAACACCTGGGTCGATTACGCCATGCAAAGGCCGGACACAGAAATTGTAGGGCTTGTCGATCTGTATGAACAGACTGCCGCCGCACTCGCTGCACGGCATGGTCTTTCCTGCCCTACATTCACGGACATCAGTGAAGCAATTCGAACGACCGATGCGAATATCGTATTTGATGTCACCATTCCAGCGAGCCATCACGATATTGCCATGACGGCGTTACAACAAGGATGTCATGTGTTTGGCGAAAAACCTCTGGCAGAATCCTTCTCTGACTGTGAAGATATTGTCCAGACTGCACGCCGTACGGGTAATATTCAGGCTGTGATGCAAAATCGCCGTTTTGATCCGCGGATTCGCGCATATCGGCAGTTGATTTCCGATGGAACGATTGGTCAGGTCGGTTTTGCAGGGGCAGACTTCTTCCTTGGACCCCATTTTGGTGGCTTCCGTGACCTGATGGATAGTCCACTGCTGCTGGATATGGCGATTCACACCTTCGACCAGGCACGATATATTCTCGGTGCAAATCCGGTCTCGGTGTACTGCCACGAATTCAATCCTCCAGGCTCTTGGTATAAGGGCAATGCGATGGCGTTGTGCATCTTTGAAATGTCCGATGGCTCCGTGTTTAACTATCGCGGCTCCTGGTGTGCAGAAGGTGTGCCTACTTCATGGGAAGCATCCTGGCGCGTAACAGGAGAAAAAGGAACCGCAATCTGGGATGGGCATGATGACATTTATGCTGAAGTCATCTCGGCGCAGCATCTGGATGCGGAAGGCAAACCGTCCTTTTTCCAACCGTGCGAACGGATCGAAGGAGAGCAGCCTGTCATGGAGAAAACAGGACATCACGGCTGTCTCGAAGACATGTTCGCAGCGCTGGAATCCGGGCACCTGCCTGAGACCGATTGCAGTGACAACCAGTTCAGCATGGCCATGGTGCTCGCATCCCTCGAAAGTGCCCGCACAGGGCACAAGGTGCTCATCGCGGATCTACTGAAAACTGTATAGTGAAGCCGTGAGTCAAATAGCCCTCCTCATAAACCAAGCCCAAACTGCGAACCTTCTGCAGTTTGGGCTGTTTGTCTGCTTACTCTTCTATTCTAGAAATGATGTTGACAAAAAAAATTTCATGCCAAATGCAAACGCAGTGAAGGGGACGAAATCGATTCTGGAGAAGCAGCGCGTTCGCCTTTATCACCGGATTTCGACTTTGTAAAAGGCGATCAGGAAATCCGGGGATAACAGCGATCGAAAGAACGATTCGTAACCGGAACGGCTGCTTTGCAGGCAGTTATTTTTGAACTTACATCATTTTATAGGATTCCTTTTTTCATTGCTTTGTACACAAGCTGCGAGAATAGGCTGTTGGACCAAGCAAACCAGGGACGTGTGAACGTGTTTGGATCATCCGAATGAAAGCCTTCATGCATGTACCCGGTACCTGCATCCGTGTTCTCCAGCAGCTCAATCATCTCCAGCATTTCCTTATCATTGTCTGCGGTGAGACCCTGCATGGACAGTGCCATGTGCCAGATGTATCCGGGCGGTGTATGGGGGCTGCCGATGCCTTTGGCGACTTGTCCTTCATAATAAAATGGATTTTCCTTACTCAAAATAAAGCGGCGTGTATTCTGGTACACGATATCCTCGGTGGAAGCATACTCGAAATACGGAATCGACATAAGCCCCGGCGTACCTGCATCATCCATGAGGCAAAAGTTGCCGTAACCATCCGTCTCATAGGCATAGATCTGCCCATACTCGGGGTGACGGTAAGTACCATACAGGGTAATACCATGTCGTATTTCTTCTTCCAAATGCGCCATCTCGCTGACCAGCTTCTCATCTCGAAATACCCACCTTGCAATCTCCCCCATTTGGCGTAAAGTCACCGCTGCAAACATATTCGCCGGGATATTATAATGAAAATCACATGCATCATCACTGGGGCGGAAACCGGACCAGATCATCCCGGTATAGTTTACCGGCATCCCTAATCCTTCGTTGCGGAGCGTATCATGGGCTGGACAATTCCGACGCATGAATCGATATGGCGACTGCTCACCATGGCGCTGTTCCGTTTTCCACAGATGTACTATGTTCTCCATCACCTTCTTGAAACGCTCGTCAAATATATCCGTCAATTCCGTCTCACGCCAATACGCATATGCGAGCCTCATGGAGAAACAAAGTGAATCCAGCTCAAACTTGCGCTCCCACACCCAAGGTGACATCTGCGTCTCATCATTCGCATCCCAATGCCATCCATTAGCCGTTTCGTTGAACGCATTGGCATAGATATCGAGGTCCGCATAGAATGTATGCCGTTTGATCAGCCCGCCAATGATTCGTTGCAGCTGTTCATCTTCCTTCGCAAGCGGAACGTAGTGCATCACCTGCTCCACTGAATCACGCAGCCACATGGCCGGGATATCCCCTGTAATCACAAAGGTTGTCCCATCATCCAATAGCTTTGTCGTCGTTTCCAGCGTGTTGGGGAAACAGTTACGGAACTGCGCCAGCAATCTTGGTCTATGTTGCAGTCGTTCCTCGGCCTCGGTAAGAATGCTCTGTACAGCTTGCGGTAATTCCAGATGCGGCATGGGGATTTTCGGTAATCTGAACTGTTCCATGGATGTCGTCTCCTTTGAATTGAAGTTTCCATATTTGTTTGCATCGTTTCATTCAATGATTTGTCGCATTGTTATTTTCGTTATGATAAATTATAATAACATTATTATTTGTAAGTGTACTGTGCCGGAAGATGATCGTCAATTCATAACGGATGGTATATTAAAAAATAAGCTGGATCATATGTTGTAGATTGAAATGGCTCGTTGGTTTTATGCAAATTGTTTACATATGAAGGAGTAATGAAATGTCACGTAAAGTATCTATCCAGTCGCTGGCTGACCAGCTTGGATTATCTAAATATGCCGTCTCCCGCGCACTCAGCGGCAAGACAGGTGTCAGTGAAGCGACTCGTGCCCGTGTTCTGGAATTAGCCCGTGCCTTGGGATATCGCCAGAGCACCCCAGGTAGCAGTGCTGTGCCCACTGGAAATGAAGATCAATCTGAGCCGCCGTTTGCTCTTATCTGCATGAATCAGCTCAACCGGGGCGAACCGCACTACTGGCAGCGTGTACTCTCCGGTATGATCTCTGCCTGTAATGAAAGAGGATGGCATCATGCCATCGTATCCCCCTCTCTGGGAGTCGCTGATGAACACACACCTCCTGAACGGGCAATCGCTCCTCACTTGGACTGGGAAAGGTGTGCCGGGGTCATCGTTATGGGCGCTTTCCCCCATGCTGTCCTGCAACGACTGGCTCAGACAGGTCGTCCGATTGTGCTCGTAGATCATCAGGAGCCTCTGTTGAACTGTGATACCATCAGCCATGATAACCTGGAAGCAGGCATTACTGTAGCGAGATATCTAATGTCGATGCAGTGCCGCCGCATCGGTCTGATTACGGACGATGGCCGGGCTGCCAGTTTTGCGCAGCGGAAGATCGGCATCGAACTGGCCTTGAACCATTTTCACGCAGACAGCAGTCGGTTGACCACGTTCAGAGAATGGAATATTCCTTATGAGAACGGCGAATGGATCGATCAATTGGCTGCTACCATCAAAAATATGCCGCATGACGAACGACCCGATGCCTGGATTGGCGTTAATGATGATATTGCCTTGCAGTGGATGAATAAGTTGCAGGAGATGGGTTTCTCCACGCCCGGGGATTGCCTTGTCATCGGTATCGACAATGTGCATGCCGCCGCTACATCTTCTCCGCCCCTGACCACAGTCAATCTCTGCAAAGAGGAACTTGGTCAGCGCGCGATCGAGGCTTTGCAGCGTCGGATTGAACGCCCAGGTACACCAAAAGAAACGGTCATGTTATCCACTTCTCTTATTCCAAGGGAATCGGCGTAATTTAATCTGTAAACCGAGCAACCTCCTTAGTGTCTGAACAACTTAACTTTATTGAATACTAAAAAGGCCACGCATGTTATTTAAAATGTACCCTATAAGATGGACA
>NZ_LITU01000077.1 GCF_001280595.1 Paenibacillus xylanivorans | reverse complement strand
TTTTTTAATGCCTGGCTGGAGATAGCAGGGAAGAGGAGTAAGGAAATTAGCACGCCTTCTTGGAACGAAGTAAATACAATGAGAGATCTATCTTTTCCAAACGTAGCTTTGAAATACAGCTTTGTTGAAAAAACCTCATCAAGTTCCATCGAGTATCACTATTTAGAAAATGAAGAAGTGTCGGCTTATAAATACGACTGCCCATATCAACATGAAAGTGCCAAACGTAATATTTATACTATGACGTCTTATACACCTCAATCAGTTGCGATACAGGTCAGAAGAAACACCCAGGATGTTGTTGAAAAGAAAGTATTACAAAAATCAGTTGAAGCATATGTGAA
>NZ_LITU01000019.1 GCF_001280595.1 Paenibacillus xylanivorans | reverse complement strand
TTGGCCTATAATTTCAAAACCGTACTTATCCCAGTCAAAGGCGTTGCTAATTCCTTTAATCGTCCACGACTCATCATCAATAATCATGACCTTGTACATGGGTATTCTCCTGAACTTGTGGATTTCTTCGAAATGATAGCAAAGCTTCCCGGTAATAGCAATCTAAAATACGGATAAACCACGGTCATTAGCAAACGATGGTTTATCCGTATCTTATAAATTACTTGCTGCTCTCTTTAATTTCTCTGTAATGCTTCACGTTCTCTTCTTGAACCGCTTTACCGCCAGCGTCCATATATTCTTTCACCAGCTTGTCATACAAGGCGTCGAATTCGGCCGGCTTGACAACAATCAGCCGATCCATCATTTGCTTGTTCATATCACCCAGCGTTTTGCCGTATTTGATGCTGGCTTCGTTCGGAACCCCGTAGTAGAAACCGGTAAAGC
>NZ_LITU01000076.1 GCF_001280595.1 Paenibacillus xylanivorans | reverse complement strand
AAAACTATAAACCATTTTGTGTTAGCAGTATACATGTTAAATAAGTATTAACGCCACGATGCGAGCTGTCCGCCTGTATTGTGGTTTTCTTTTGCCCTTGTCTCAACTCCCACCCAGTGTCGAATGAGTCGGGCGGTTAATTTCAAGTAGACTTAACCATGTAATACCCATATCCGTCATTTCGTTTGTACGCAAATCAAATGCTTCAATTAAAGATCCAGAGTGCCAAGGTTGATTTCCAGAA
>NZ_LITU01000075.1:273802-317089 GCF_001280595.1 Paenibacillus xylanivorans | reverse complement strand
AGGGGTTCGAATCCCCTACGGGTCATATCTAACTTCAAAAAAAGAAGTTGATTTTTACAGCAGTTTTATGATAAGATCATGAATGTGTTGTTCGGAGGCTTAGCTCAGCTGGGAGAGCATCTGCCTTACAAGCAGAGGGTCGGGGGTTCGAACCCCTCAGCCTCCACCATATAGATTTTAAATAACGACGCGGGGTGGAGCAGCCCGGTAGCTCGTCGGGCTCATAACCCGAAGGCCGCAGGTTCAAATCCTGCCCCCGCAATTATACTTTCTATCAAGAAAGTGATCTGGAACCGTGGTGTAGTTGGCCTAACATGCCTGCCTGTCACGCAGGAGATCGCGGGTTCGAATCCCGTCGGTTCCGCCATTTTAATCTTCACATGAGGAAGCTGTTCACTAAATCTGCTATATGGCACCGAACGCCCTAGATAAAGTGTAACGTTTCAAGATTAAACTTTATTATGGCTCGGTAGCTCAGTCGGTAGAGCAGAGGACTGAAAATCCTCGTGTCGGCGGTTCGATTCCGTCCCGAGCCACCATTTTTATCAAAACTTAATATGCCGGTGTAGCTCAACTGGTAGAGCAACTGACTTGTAATCAGTAGGTTGGGGGTTCAAGTCCTCTCGCCGGCACCATTTAATCCTGGAGGATTAGCGAAGCGGCCAAACGCATCAGACTGTAAATCTGCTCCCGTACGGGTTCGGTGGTTCGAATCCATCATCCTCCACCAGTTTTATAGGGGCATAGTTTAAAGGTAGAACAACGGTCTCCAAAACCGTTGGTGTGGGTTCAATTCCTGCTGCCCCTGCCAATTAAGTTTTTAAAAACATATTGTATTGTGGCGGTCGTGGCGAAGTGGTTAACGCACCGGTTTGTGGATCCGGCATTCGGGGGTTCAATTCCCCTCGATCGCCCTTTTGTTTTTTTGGGGATTAGCCAAGCGGTAAGGCAACGGACTTTGACTCCGTCATGCATAGGTTCAAATCCTATATCCCCAGCCATTTTGCGGACGTGGCTCAGCGGTAGAGCATCGCCTTGCCAAGGCGAGGGTCGCGGGTTCGATTCCCGTCGTCCGCTCCAAAATATGGCGCCATAGCCAAGTGGTAAGGCACAGCTCTGCAAAAGCTTTATCCCCAGTTCGAATCTGGGTGGCGCCTCCAGTATATTTTCATAAAAGCATCATATGCCGGCGTGGCGGAATGGCAGACGCGCTCGACTCAAAATCGAGTGGGAAACCGTGGAGGTTCGAGTCCTCTCGCCGGTATTCAAGCAAGTAAGTAAAAGCTCATTAGATGAAAACTCTAATGGGCTTTTTTTTATTTGGCAGATATTATTTGAATTATTGTTTGTAGAAGAAGATGGAATTATTTTTGTTTATGTATTGACGTACAACTTTAATAGGTATATTGTAGATATGTAAAGTCTTTTATTTTATTTCGGTTAATTACGGATATTATAGCTCTTTTAAATTCATATAGCAAATGCTTATCAAAAAAATATCCTCTTTACGAATTTATATTTTTTATACAAAGAAATGGAGTGAAGTCACGTGTTTGAGGAAAAACGGGTATCCAAGCATTCTGAAATTTTATTCGATCTATCTGTATGGGAAGAAGCGTGGAGAGATCAGTCCACAGCTTCAAAATACAATATGAAAAGCACAGCGTTTGACCTTACAGAGGCATTTGAACAATGGGCTAGAGGATATCATCAACAGTCGTTTACTGAAGCGGGTAAACAGCGATCCGAACGCATCATAGGCTGGATTGAAAATCAGGGAGTTGATTTTAACGGTTTATCAATATTAGATATTGGAGCAGCGTCAGGCATCTTTACGATCCCTTTTGCAACCAAAGGAGCAACAGTTACAGCTGTAGAGCCATCGGAACTGCTCAATTCATTAATGAAAGAGACGATTCCTCCGTCTTTACAATCCAGTATAAATACTGTGTCAGAACGCTTCGAGGAAATATCGATTCAGGATAAGGGTTGGGAGAGGAAATTTGACTTTGCATTTGCATCTATGTGCCCAGCAATGTCGGATTGGGAAACGATTGAACAAGCAATCAGCACTGCTCGAAAGTATGTGTATATCAGCACGATGGCTGGGCCAAAAGAAGACACACTATTAGATGAGCTTAAAGAGGTTCTGGGTGTATACCCTTCATACAATGCAGGAGACATGGGTTATATACAACAGCTGCTGTACCTGAAAGACTATTCCTACACCACCTTGATCACTAAAGAAACAAGTTATTTTGAGATGTCTGTGGAAGAAGTCGTCGATAAACTTCAGGAATGGCTTAGCACGCATGAACTGCCAACGGATGAAGGTTCACTTGCCCTAGCTGAGCAATATATCAGAGACACGTATAAGGAGGGAGTGGTTGCATTCTCACGCGGAGGGAAATTCGGTAAAATCCTGATTCAATTGGAGCAACCGAATATGAAAGTGGTACGTACCAAAGAGCAGTAAATTATTTAAGCAGTTTAAGTAAACTCAGATTTATTTCATTTAATACGTAGTTGCAAGGGAGCCGTTTTACTGGCTCCCTTTTGTATGGTCATATATAGAACAACTTTCTATGGCTAAATAATAGAGTTACATCTTTTAATAGATAGGAATTGATAGAAGCGTCGGACTTCATCCTCAAAAGAGCCGTTTACTGCTTCATGGATAGATCTGGCTTCTGCTTACGTTCCCGGTATTGGCCGGGCGTAATCCCTTCCCATTTTCGAAAAGAACGGATAAAGTTCTGCGGGTTGTTATAACGAAGCCGTGCAGCGATATCCTTGACCGTTAGCTCGCTTTCGTCGAGCCATTTTTTAGCCATAGTGAAGCGGTACTTCGTCAGATACTCACTGAATGCACAGCCTGTCTCTTTGCGGAATACACTACTTAAGTAGTTTGCATTGTAGTGAAGTCTGGATGCGCATTCCTCCAAAGTCAAATCTTTATCGTATTCTTGATGAATGATGGCGATCATTTTCTCAGAGATATGCTGATATTGGGCGTACTGTCTTTCCTTTAAAATGAGAATGATCGGAAGGATGATATGGTCGTTAAACCAATGTTCAACCTCGGCAGCGTACTGCAGCGCATGAAGTTCATTGAAGATAGACCCATGGCCTTTGGAGATCTGTCCCAGTCGTATACCGGATTCCTGTATCATCTGCAAAATATGTGTTAACAATCGGGTAAGTGCTACCTGATATTCTTCCGGTGTGCATTCCATGCCAAACAACACTTCAAGTAACTGATGGAGATGAGATGAGGCTCGGGCTTCATCGGCGTTTTGGATAGTCTGTATCAGCGTATACTCCAGTGATTCGGGATAAGGCAGCGCCCAATGAGAATTACGATTATCGATCGTCTCAAATTGAAAGATGATGCCTGCCCCCAGTTTCATTCGATGCTTGAGCGCTTCAAGAGCCTCCGTATAAGCCTGCGGTATCTGAAATAGGGAGGCGTGGGGCTGACTAAAGCCAATGCTTACCTGAAGACTAAGGATCTGACTGACCTGATGTTGGAGTTGTTCCGTTAACGTATACAGATGCTGTGAAAAACGAACACGATCTTGTTCAGTGGTACCGATGATTGTAACTACAGCCTGCTCATATACCACAGGAAGTAACTGTTGTTCCGCATGAACACTCTCCTCCAGTATATTCTGAACAGCAAACAATAACAGATCACGATCCTTGGCATGATATTTGATGTGATTTACGAGATCGGCCTGGACTGCGATGACGGCTATTTGTTGCCACTCTTGAAGCTGTGAATCATAACCATTCTCTCTGAGTATGTCATGAAGAGTGGACGGTACAATTTTGCCCAGAAGCAGGTTAATTAGAGAATGAGTACGGATCTGCAACTTATATTGATTTAATTTGTTTTCAAGCTGGGATTGAGATGCGGATAGCTGCGAAACGCCAGCTCTGATTTGCTCGAATTCATCGATATGATGTGCAGACTTGGTTTCAGGGCGATCTTTGGGTAATCGTTTGTCACCGAGTTGTGCAAGAATTTTGCGAATCGGAATATGCATTCGTCTCGAACCTATCCATGAGAGCAACATTGAAAGCAGTAGCAAGGCGAAACTGATATATATAGTGTGTAATCCAATCTGAACATACTCGTGAGTTAGAATATTCGTAGGCGAAATGAGAATATATGTCCACCCTTTTAGAGCAGAATGCGTATAGGACAGCGAGTAATATGTATCTGCAATACGGACCTCCCGTTGGCCTGAAGAGGCAGCGGATCCACGTATAGATAACAGCTCACTAAAATTGGTACCCGATTCGCTATCTTTTATTCCTGCTGCAGCCATGGGCTGTCCAATATTACGGGGATCAGGATGAACCATGATACGCTGTTCACGATTCAGAATGATTAGTCCTGCCGTAGAACTGTCTGGTGAATCCTCTTCCAGTGATTTTTGCAGTGAACACGCGGGAATTCCCGCAATCAGGGCAGCGTCAGAAGAAACATTTACATCGGGTATCGATCTGGCAAGTGCAATATGATAGATGCAGCCTGAATTCACTTGGCGCTCATTATTGTTAAACACGGATGAAGGTGTAAGCTGCCAACCAGATGTGAGTGTGTTCGATAACAAGTCTTTCATGGGCAGAGCCATTGGAAAATCAGTATTAAGGTACAAGCCAGCATGATCGATAAGCCAATCCTGGGTCTGATTTACGAGCGTTATATCCATTAGAGGCTCCCATGACCTCATATTCTTGAATTCGGTCTGTAACTTCTCAGCAAACAAAGGCTCGGTGCCTTGTACCGACGGAGATGAAGACAGAGAATGGAGCGTGTCCGGTGATCGAACGGCCTGATCGAGCATATAGCTAACGGTTGCAAGTTTGTGTTCCACATTGGTTTGCATTTGGATTAACAGTTGTTCATTGGCTTGAGCACGATACAGCTCCGTTTGTTTCGAAGAATAGATAAAAGCGGCGATTCCAGTCAACAGAATGGGCAGGGTACTTAATAAGATTCCGAAGACTATCATTTTATGTAGATAGCTGAATGATCGCACAGGTCCACTCCTGACTTTTGGATTAGTAACACTTCCTATTTTAGTAAACGCTTACATATAGAACAATATAAATTTTGTTTATTTAGATAAAAAAGTAATAAAATTCAATTGAAAATTAAGATGATGAATAAGTCCAGAGTGTATATCAGGTCTCTTTGATTTTTATGGAAGACGTAATGGGAAACGTCAGTCGAGGGAGAACGTAGATAAGAGGTAGGGACGTCATATTCATACGGGGTGAACCAGTTTCGAAGAAAGGTAATAAGAGATATTTAAGGCCTTTATTCGATATAGTGGTCGTTGGTCTGATCCAGGGACAGTCAAAGGTCCAAACTGATCCCCGACCTGAGTCTAGGATGAAAAACCGTCCACGGTCTGTTTTGAAAAGTCGCAGTTTCCCCTAGAATAAGGACATAAGGTTAAACAAGAAACAAACGAACAAACAAACACACAAATCAAAATTAATGAACCGAAAGGGTGGTGAACAATAATTATGAGATGGAATAAAGGAAATGGCTGGGCGATTGTACTGATTGCATTGGGTGCACTTCTCCTCTTCGGAAAGCTAACTCCCCTACTGGGACATTTAATGGGTTATCTGATTCCGATTCTGATGATTGCACTTGGCTATTACGGAGTTAAACGAGGAAATGTACTGCTTGGATGGATTGTTCTCTTCATCGGTATCCTCTCATTGCTGGGTAAACTGGCATGGCTGATCGGACCGATCATCGCGATTGGGTTAATCATCTTCGGATTCTCCATGTTGAGTAATCGCAGTCGTCGTGGCCGTTACTAAGCTTTCACGATTATGATAAGGAGGACAGACAAAATGAGTGTATTTCGTCGAATGCGGGATATTACCGTAGCTAACTTGAATGAACATTTGGAGCAAAGTCAGGATCCAGTCAAACTGATTGACCAGTTTCTGGTCTCGACCCGCCAAGACATCGGTGAAGCCGAGAAGCTTCGTCATCAATATGCAACCCATACCAGACAAATGAAACAACAAGCGGATCAGGCAGCAGGTATGGTACACAAACGGGAAGAACAAGCTTCCATGGCTCTGAAAGCAGGCGAGGAGCATTTAGCTAAACTTGCTCTGCAGGAGAAAATCCTCCACGAGGAAAAAATGGAGCAATACAATGAATTGTACGCACAAAGCAATGCGGCATTACAGGAACTGGATGAACAGATCGACCAACTGAAAGTGGAATATCAAAATGTATACAGCAAACGCCAATATTACTACGCTCGTATGCAGACGATTCAATTGCAGCAACGAATGAATCAGAGAGGTCACTACAACGGTCAGAATGTACCCCGTATGTTCAACCGGCTGGACGATCAGGTATCTGATCTCGAATATGAGGCACAAAGTCTCCGGGATTTGCGTCGGATGAGTCAGGATGGGGCAGGAACGTCTGGCACCATGTCATCCTCTACACTGGACAAAGAACTGGAACGACTGAAACAAAAGCTAAACAATGACAGAAAGGAGTAGACACATGAATAAACTTTACCGCTCATCGCGCAATCGTATGCTGACAGGTTTGATCGGCGGCATCTCTGAAAACCTTGGATTTAGTTCCACGCTGCTGCGTATCATTTTCTTCATCAGTATTTTCGCTACGGGGGGTACATCATTGCTGATCTACTTCATCGCTGCATTGGTAGTGCCAAAAGAATCCTATCATGCTGATCCATACACTTATAGTGCTGATCACGCAAGAGGATACAAGTAAACGAAAGGAGTAAGCACATGAGCAAATTATATCGCTCAACGCGTGACCGGATGCTGACAGGATTGTGTGGCGGGATATCCGAGTCGATCGGCATGGATTCAACCTTGCTGCGTATCATCTTCGTCATCAGTATCTTCGTAACTGGCGGCACGTCGTTGTTAATCTACTTCATCGCAGCATTGGTGGTACCAAAAGAGCCATATCCACCTTATGATCCATACGGCTATGGTCCGGGCCCTGGCGCTGGTAGAGGACACAATAACTTTGATCACGAGCCGCCAAGAGGTCCTTTTCAAAATAACCACAATCAACAAGGCCCTGGAAATTTCGGTCCTGGCCCAGGATACAACAGCAGACCTCAGTCTGGTCCACGTTCTTACGACAATAACGCCTACGGAGCAGGATCACAGCAAGAAAGTGAACTTGATTCCATGATGAAAGATATTGAGAAAAAAGCATTGAAAAAAGAAGTTGAAGAGCTTCGCCAAAAATTATCTCGTTACGAGAAGGGAGAAAAGTAAAATGGGAGTATTTAAACGGATTAAGGATATGACTAAAGCGTCGGTAAATGATATGTTGGATAAAGTGGAAGACCCAATTGTAATGTTGAACCAGTATTTGCGTGACATGGAGGCGGAAATTCATGAGGCAGAGGTAACAGTTGCCAAACAAATGGCGAATGAGCGTCGCATGAAACAGCGTCTGGACGAAGCAGAACGTACATCGGTACAACGTGAGTCTCAGGCAGAGGCTGCACTGGCTAATGGTCAGGAAGAAGTGGCCCGTAAATTGCTGGAAGAGAAAATTTACTTCGATCAAAAAATTACGGAATACAGAGAACTTCATGCTCAATCCGAAGCTCAAGCCAAAGATTTGCTGCAACAGCTGCATGACATGAAAGATGAGTTCTACAAAATGCGTAACAAACGTAATGAACTCGTATCCCGTGCACAAATGGCGAAAGCTAAAAAACAAATGTCCCAAATCAACAGCTTGCACTCCATCGAGAGTGGTGGCGCATCCCTTGGATTCCACCGAATGGAAGAGAAAATCATGCAAATGGAAGCAGAAGCTGATGTGATCCGTGCACCTTATCGTAACACACAATCTACGTACACTAATCCTGTAGATACCGAAAAGCAATTCAAAGTGGATCAACAGCTGCAAGCTCTGAAAAACAAAATCGGCAATGGTGCCAAGAATGAAACGGGCGGTACTTCAAAAGAATAACTGTTCGCTCAGCAGACAATATGATATTCTATAAATCGTGAATAAAGAACGGTTTCTAGAACAAAGGTTAAGCCATACAGGTGTTCAAAGCCTGATATGGCTTTTCCGTCGAATTGGGAAGATCAACTTACAGAGGAGGTGCGGCAGAGATGAATAAGAAGGGTCAATGGCTTGCTGTTGTAATCATTGTCATCGGCATGCTGATGTTACTGAACCGAAGTATTAACCTGCTGACCGTCGCCGCACTGATTCTGTTAACGATAGGTATGGTACAAGTTCGTAAGGGTGACACACACAAAGGCTATCGATACCTCGGTATCGGTGCCGCTCTGTTGTTGCTTGATAATCTAATGATTGTATTTTTGATTGTACTGGCTTCACTGGCTTATTTTTATTCTAAAAACAAAAAGATTCATCTAGATGGGCATGTCATGCGCAAGCAAAATTTCATGGCTCGTTACTATTGGGATCAGTCCCCATGGACACTGCGCAGCATGAGCCTATGGCATGCTATGGGTGAGATCAATGCAGATCTGTCACTCTCCCTCCCGGAAGAGAAACAAACGATTGTACTTTTGCAAGGGGTTATGGGAAATGTTCGTCTGACGCTACCTGAGGATTATGGTGTGGAAATTGAGGCATCTGTACTCTTTGGACGAATAAGTGTTAATGGAGAACAGGATAGCGGCATGATGAACAAATTGGTATGGAGAACTCCTGGATATGAGTCCAGTGAACATAAAGCAAAATTTGTCATTTCTTATATTGTTGGCGACCTAAACATCAGTAATCCGTAATAAGTTAAATAAGTGAAGAAGGAGGAGACCCGGATGAAGACAAAACGACATACCGACATGGTAACCCGAAGTATGGGTGAAGGGATCCTCCTTGTTTTCATTGTGCTCATTGTAATCTTGTATGTATTGTATACATATGGTTATCTTGCCCCGTTTGCAGGATGGAGGCATCTGATTCAATCGGGTCTGGCATTGCTGTTGCTCTTGATCGGTATGGGTGCGGCCTTCGGATTCTATCAGAGTTATCGGGTCAAACGAAGGCTTGAACTGTTGCGAGAGACATTGCTGCAATGGGAAAAGGGGTCACTCTCACGTACTGTGCCGGACCTCGGCATTGATGATGTAGGTCGATTAAGTGAACAGCTTGGACGAATCGGCAAAAAGTGGGAAGATCAGGTCTCTTCTCTGCAAAGGCTGTCTACCAATAACGCGCAATTAGCTGAACAGGCCAGAATAACGGCCATTGTGGAGGAACGGCAGCGGCTGGCACGGGAATTGCATGATGCGGTATCACAGCAGCTGTTCGCCATTTCCATGACCGCAACAGCGGTTGGACGCAGAATGGAAAAGGATTTTGCACGTGCCCAGCGGCAGGTGGCCCTGATCGAAGAGATGGCGTCGGTAGCACAGTCCGAGATGCGAGCGTTGCTATTGCATCTGCGACCTGTCTATCTGGAGGGTAAACATCTCGAACAAGGTTTGCGTGATCTGGTGATGGAGTTGAAAACAAAAGTACCTATGGATATCGTGCTCGAAATGGATGAAGACATCCATTTGATCAAAGGCATTGAGAATCATCTTTTTCGTATTGTTCAGGAAGCGATGTCCAATACATTACGTCATGCGAAGGCGGAAAAGATGGAAATTCGGCTTCAGCGCCGGATGGATGCCATTCGGGTACTGATTCGTGATGATGGCCAGGGATTTGATCTTGACGATCAGAAACAGGCCTCCTATGGTCTGACCAATATGCGTGAACGTGTGACTGAAATTGGCGGAGCCATTCAATTTGTAACGGCGCCGGGCAAAGGAACACGAATTGAGATAACGATACCTTTGATGAACGATGAAAGCGAGGAAGAATATGTCAATGGAGACGGGAATAGAGACGGAAGCGGAAACGTCGATCAAAGTGTTGCTCGTGGATGATCATGAGATGGTACGCATTGGCCTCGCTGCGGTACTGGATACCGAAGACGGTATTGAAGTGGTGGGGGAAGCGGGCAGCGGTGAGGAAGGCATCCGATTGGCACAGGAGTATAAACCTGATGTTGTCCTGATGGATCTTGTGATGGAAGGGATGGACGGGATTGAAGCCACCCGGCAGCTGCTCAAAATGTATCCGGAATGCAAGGTCATTGTGCTAACCAGTTATCTGGATGATGAAAAAATGTATCCGGTCATTGAGGCAGGAGCCTTCAGCTATCTGCTGAAAACATCCAGAGCCAATGAGGTGGCAGATGCGATCCGTGCTGCAGCTCGAGGGCAATCGGTTTTGGAGTCACAAGTGGCTTCCAAAATGATGAATCGTTTCCGACAGCCACAGGCAGCCACACCTGCTCATGAGGAATTGACTGATCGGGAGATGGATGTACTCCGGTTGGTGGCCAAAGGAAAGTCAAACCAGGACATCGCAGATGATCTGATCATCGGAATCAAGACGGTCAAGTTCCATGTGACGAACATACTGGCCAAACTTGGCGTGGATGACCGTACACAGGCAGCCATTTATGCATATAAGAATGGACTTGCGGAGTAGGATATGAATTGTGTGAGTGTTGAGACGATAAGGTCCGATCAGCCATGAAGATGGTGGATGGGGCTTTTTTTGTATACCAAAAAGAAGTTTAGTAAATGAGGAATGGGGGCATGCTGTTGATAGATTCATAGAATGAAAGAAAGAGCGGAGGATTCAAATGTTAAATCGATGGATGACGGCAGGCATACTGGCATTAGCAATCATTATACTTGTAGGCATGACACATGTGTACGCTGAGAAGACGGAATCCGAAGCAGACAAGCTGGAACAATTGATGAAGACAGCAGATACGGCAATTGATCATGTGGAGCGTCTAGTGATTAAATGGCAAGGTGAAGGCCATGGAGATGCAGAAGAGCAAGCAGAGATGCTCGCACAGCGGCTGGGATTGCAACATCCTGAGCGCGTCCTTCAGACGGGGCATGATGTGTATCGTAGCGAGTTGGTTGCGGATGCTCAGCACGCAGGCATTCTAGTTAATGTTGTCGTAACGGGAGAAAATGAATACTACGCGATCGTTCAGTTATCAGGCAATGAATATACGGACCAACGTTTATTGACCACATTACATGAACAGGTATCCCAGTTGCTCACAGACTCGGGAATGAAGGCGGCATGGAATTTCGCTGTGCAGGGCACAGCTGCAACGGAAAGAGGCGCCAGCAGTCAATTGCAGCAAATCGAGGAACAGCTGTCTGGAGATATGGACATGCAAGCGATAGAACGTTATACAGATAACAGCACTGCCAGCGTGTCTTATGACGCATCGGATCTGCCAATAGCGATTAAGAGTGGTGCGCATCACTTGAACATGCAGCTGGCGGTCCACCAGGATGATGAAAAGGGGACCAATCGGGTTACAGTAGGTTTCCCGGTGATCACGATTGAATATTAATGCATTATTAAAGCGAATTTATAAGCTTGATCATGAATTTTTATAGATGAAATTTCCATGAATTGTGGAAAAATAATGATTATATTTCTTGGGAAAATTAGTGCAACCCATGGGGCTTTATGCTAAAATGGCATCACATCCAAGAAGGAAATTTGCTGGTAATTGACGGTTGTATGTTGCGTATATAACACCATTACATAGCTCGGGGAGAGTGTGGAGATGTCTTCCCGGAAAGAAAGAGGAGCCCATGGTCGAAAAACAAATGCAAGATGAAGTGCAGACACCAGGTGCAGTATTTTTCATTTTTGGAGCAACGGGTGATTTGGCCCGCCGGAAGCTGTTTCCGGCTATCTACAGTCTCTACCGCGAAGGCAAGTTAGCCGAAGACTTTGCGGTTATTGGTGTAGCGCGTCGTCCGAGGTCACCAGAAGAATTCCGGGAAGACATCTATGAATCCATTAAAGAGTTCTGCCGTTATCCGGCGGGGGAACCCGATGAGTGGAATGCTTTTGTCGAACATTTTGAGTATAAATCACTAGATATCAATAACGTGGACGGTTTCAAAGAATTGCGTGAGCAGACTGAGAGCCTGGAAGCGAAATTTAATACACCGGGTAACCGCCTGTTCTATCTGGCGCTGGCACCTGAGTTGTTTGGCAGCGTCTCATATAGTTTACGCGATGGCGGAATGCTGGAGAGCCGTGGGTGGAATCGACTTGTGATTGAGAAACCATTTGGATATGATCTGCAATCTGCAGAGCATCTGAACGAGCAGATCCGTGAAGTGTTCCGTGAGGAAGAGATTTATCGGATTGATCACTATCTGGGCAAGGAAATGGTGCAGAATATCGAAGTGATTCGCTTTGGAAATGCCTTTTTCGAGCCGCTTTGGAACAATAAACATATTGCGAATGTTCAGATTACCCTGGGAGAGACGGTCGGTGTGGAAGAACGCGGTGGATACTACGATCATTCAGGTGCATTGCGCGATATGGGACAGAACCATATGCTGCAGATGCTGACGATGATTGCCATGGAGCCGCCAAGCCGTTTGTTCCCCGAGGACATTCGCGATGAGAAGGTTAAGGTATTGCGTTCTCTGCGTGCATTCACTTCTGATGAAGAAGTAAGCACTAACGTTGTGCGCGGGCAGTATACGGAAGGGGAGTATCGTGGCAAGCAGCTTCCCGGTTATCGTCAGGAGGACAAGGTTGATCCGGAATCCAATACGGAGACTTACTTTGCCGCACGTGTATTTGTGGATAATTTCCGCTGGGCCGGTGTGCCATTCTATATTCGGACAGGCAAGCGTCTGCCGGTGAAAACGACTGAGATCGTGGTTGAATTCAAATCTATGCCGAGCAACGTCTATCTGGGCAAAAAGTATAAGCTGGAGCCCAATCTGCTCGTCATCCGGGTGAATCCGATGGAAGGCATTTATATCAAAATCAATGCCAAGAAACCGGGTTCAGATTCCGAGATTCAGCCGCTGGCGATGGACTTCTGTCAGAGCTGCATGATCGGAATCAACTCGCCTGAGGCGTATGAACGTCTGTTGCATGATGCGGCAGAAGGAGACTCCACTTATTTTACCCGTTGGGATGAAGTTGCAACAGCATGGTCCTTCGTTGATCGGATCGCGGCGGCTTGGGCGGAGAATCATGGTGAGCTGCACACGTATCCGGCAGGTACATGGGGGCCGGAAGCGACTGGAAAACTGCTGGAGCAGGATGGATTCCATTGGTGGCCGGTGAACGGTCAGGACGAAGACAGTGTCGTGTGGCAAGTGAACAATTAAATGCTGAATGGAGTTACCTGTAGTAAATAATAGGGCATCAGGCGAGAACAAATCATCTGATGGATGATAGGAGCTGTCCTGCAGAACTAAGGCTTGGGAAGGACGCAGATACGCGAACTTTCCAAGCCTTTTTTTGATGGAGAGATGGGTATATAAAAAGGATAAAAATAATTAAAATTAAGCTATTGACAAAAAGTAAGTATATAACTTATACTCAACAAAGAGATAAAGAAATTACGCAAAGACATACGAAACCCGATGAATCCATCGGCTAAGTACATCATTCATGAGATGAAATATGAACCACGTGAAGGGGTTACGGACTACATTCATGAAGAAAAAAATTTAGCATAATATCTTTAATCTAAGAATACTATTTTGTATATATTGAATGGAGGAAAAGAAAATGTTGGATGTAGGGTTGTTATTGATTCGTTTGGTGATTGGATTGTCGTTCATGGCGCACGGGGCTCAGAAACTGTTTGGATGGTTCGGGGGATACGGAATCAAGGGAACTGGCGGCTGGTTTGAATCGATGGGGATGAAACCCGGCGCATTGGTAGCGTTGCTGGCAGGGCTCGCTGAATTTGGCGGCGGATTGCTGCTGGCTCTGGGTCTGCTTACACCGGTAGGAGGCATTCTGATTGCTCTGACTATGGTTATTGCCATTGTAAAGGTTCATGGTGCGAACGGATACTGGTCCACGCAGAACGGGTTTGAATATAACCTTGCGATTCTGGTGGTTGGTGTAGCACTGGCTTTGACAGGTGGAGGACAATACGCACTGGACGCATTAATTTTCTAAGAGTGAGAAGCGAAATGAATAATGAGTACCTGGATGCCATAATGATGGCGGAAAGGTGCTCTTTTTTTGCAATCGGAAAAGAGATGAATCTGCTGTACGTAATCGGTTATTTTCGGTAAAGATTATGGTACAATAGGAAAGTTGGATTATAATTCAGGTCTACGGCATGAATGGAAGCACAATGCTTAGGGAGGATGAACTCCGTTGTAAATGTGTAAAATTAATATAGGATGCTAAATGCCTAGTGAGCGAAAAGATAAATGTACAATCAACCGGCATAGCCGGATTGCATAAAGATTGAATGGCAGACCGGCCTCGCCGGATTAACGTGAATGAACGGATGAAAGGGATAGAATCTATGAGCAAAGCTGCAGATAACATTCTTCAACAGGAAGTGGACAAACGCCGGACGTTTGCCATTATCTCTCACCCGGATGCGGGTAAAACGACATTGACCGAGAAACTGTTGCTGTTTGGGGGGGCGATTCGCCTTGCCGGTTCAGTAAAAGCTCGGAAAGCAAGCAAACATGCAACAAGTGACTGGATGGAAATCGAGAAACAGCGGGGGATCTCGGTTACGTCTTCCGTAATGCAGTTTGATTACCTGGGGCATCGCATCAACATTTTGGATACACCGGGTCACCAAGACTTCAGTGAAGATACGTATCGCACACTAACGGCTGCCGATAGCGCGGTAATGTTGATTGACGTGGCAAAAGGTGTCGAGGCACAAACGATCAAATTGTTTCAGGTTTGTGCGAAGCGCGGTATTCCGATCTTTACATTCATCAACAAGCTGGACCGTGAAGGACAAAGTCCGTTTGATCTGATGGAAGAACTCGAAAATGTACTGGGTATTCGTTCTGTTCCGATGAACTGGCCGATTGGTACAGGCCGTGAGCTGTGTGGAGTGTACGATCGGATGAAAAATCAGGTGGAATTGTTCCAAGGGGACGACCACTCGACGATTAAAGTTCAAAAGGTAGAAGGATACGAAGATCCGATCATTCGTGAGATGGCAGGAGATTATCTGCATGATCAACTGTGTCAGGACCTGGAGCTTCTGGATGTTGCAGGAGACCAGTTCGACATGGAGAAGGTACAGCGCGGTGAACTGACACCTGTATTCTTTGGTAGTGCCATCAATAACTTCGGCGTGCAGACGTTCCTTGAGAACTTCCTGCAACTCGCGCCGAAACCGGAACCGCGTCGTAGTACAGCGGGTGAAATTGAGCCAACGAATGAGAAATTCAGCGGTTACGTCTTCAAAATTCAGGCGAACATGAATCCGGCACACCGGGATCGTATCGCATTTCTTCGGATTGTGTCTGGTAAATTCCAACGCGGTATGAGCGTGAAGCATAATCGTGTGGGCAAAGAGATCAAGCTGTCTCAGCCACAGCAATTCTTGGCACAGGATCGGGATATTATAGAAGAGGCTTATGCAGGCGATATTATTGGTCTATTCGATCCGGGTATCTTCCGGATTGGCGATTCATTGAGCCAAGGCAGCGAGGTTATTTTTGACGAATTGCCGACGTTCTCACCAGAGATTTTTGCCAAAGTTACGGTTAAAAATGCATTGAAACATAAACAGTACCAAAAAGGGATTGACCAGTTGACCGAAGAAGGTACGATTCAGGTGTTCAACACCGTGAGTTTCGACGAAACATTGCTCGGCGTAGTAGGTCAGCTCCAATTCGAGGTATTTGAATACCGGATGAAAGGCGAGTACGGGGTAGACGTGCAATTGCAGCGTATGCCTTATCAATTCGCTCGCTGGATCGTGGACGAGAATCTGGACCCAAGTAAATTCCGGATCAACTCCGCTCTGGTGAAAGATAAAAAAGGAAACTATGTAGTCTTGTTCGAAAATGAATATGCGATGAGAACCGCAATGGACAAAAACCCGACGGCGAAATTCCTGGAGACAGCTCCATAAGCCGATTTCCCTGAAATACTAAAGACAGCAGAAGAAAATGACCTGAATTCCTGATGAGAGGGGTTTAGGTCATTTTTTGTCGTTCAATTAGTTCTTTGTACTATTTCAGGTTTCACGCATAGGGGAGAAGGGCGAGTAACATTCAGTCATTATTCAGTTTGCTCTCAGGGTAAATTCAGTTTGGGTGCCGATTAATGTGAAGTGTGCCGATCCTAATTTATGTACACAGAAAGAGGAGACCAACGTTGTCACTAACGAAGAGAACCAAGATAGCACATTTAACAATGAGCTTACTGTCGATGAACAGAAATCCTTGCTAAGTGAGTTGCAAATTCTCATTTCCAGCTCAGGGTCAGGGGTTAAGGATAAAGAAAATGATCTACTTTCTGCACTTAAGAATGCATGGGGAAATACGGACGCATCCACTGCTGGAAATGAAGAAATAACGGCATTGTTTGATAAAATCGCTAAATTATTCAATTGAACATCTTTTTCCAGCGGCGACTGATTTTCTTAGGAGCATCAGACATATACAAACAAGGTACAGCTTCCTGAGGTTTGCTCAGTGGCTGTACCTTGTTTGCTTGGGGAGCCTAATTAGTCTATGGGGATTTAACTACCCAGCTCTTGGAGCAGGGTATAAGTATAATCCAGACCAATGAGACAAAATCTTTCTTTTGCAGACAGAACAACGTGATGATGGTACCTTTCCCTCCAAGGCTTCAGTTAACTGATGGGTTGAACGGGAATGGTGTGCAGATGCTCCTGCGCAATTTGAATTAATTCTTCCTGCTTCGCAGGTTCCGTGTTCTTCCAGATCATTTCGAAAATGGCACCAAGGCCGGGTAATGCTGCTTCCGGTCCATCTACAGAACCTTCGATCATCTCCCGGAGCTGATCATCACTTTTGTCATGAACCTTATGAACAATCGCTTCACGCAGGCTTAATGTAATTGGCATCGCAAGTCCCTCCTCGTATATTCGGCTGCTCTAATACTGTTCCCTGGGAAGCGTGAGCGCATTCAAGTTTATTGGGCTTTGTGGTATACTACGAAGGATATTTAAGTGAATATTCACCCCTTAATTGAAAAGCGACTAACAATAGATGCGTAATGCTGAAGTGCAGCGGGAGGTTACCCTAATGGCAAAGAAACAATATGCGGTGATTGGCATGGGACGGTTCGGATCAAGTGTAGCCAATGCGCTGAGCGGTATGGGATTCGACGTACTGGCAATTGATGCGGACGAGCAGCGGACCCAGGAAATGTCCAATGTGGTGACACATGCCGTATCGGCAGATTCAACGGATGAGGAAGCGTTGCGGGCGCTGGGCATACGGAATTTTGATGTCGTCGTTGTGGCGATTGGTGAGGATATTCAGTCGAGTATTCTTACGACCCTTATTCTGAAGGATATGGGTGTGCCTGTTCTGATCGTAAAAGCACAAAATGAGCTTCATGGTAAAGTATTGCAGAAGATCGGGGCGGATAAGGTCATTTATCCTGAGCGGGATATGGGATTGCGCGTAGCCCATCATTTGACGTCACCAAACATTCTTGATTACATTGAGTTGTCAGAGGATTACAGCATTCTGGAGATGAGAGCTTCCGAGCAAATGATCGGTAAAAACCTGCTGGAGCTAAATATCCGTGCACGCTTTGGGTGTAACGTGATGGCGATCCGCAGTGGGAATTCGATGAATATCTCTCCGTATGCGGAGGATCGGATTGAGAATGGGGATGTGCTGATCATCGTTGGCCATAAGGACCATTTGACGAAAATGGAGCTGGCGTATCCAAAGTGATAAGTATAATGATGGGATGATGGAGCAACCTTTAGGCGGAAAATTTCAATACGTCATGTAACATGTTGATAAAAAATCCCGCAGACGGGAAGGATGGAAAGATGGATATTGTATCACCGCAAAATACACGTGTGAAGGAATGGGCACAGCTGCTGGAGAAAAAGCATCGTACCCGTCAACATAAATATATTATTGAAGGCATTCATCTCGTACAGGAAGCGCTGCGTACCGGGGCAGATCTGGAATGTATTGTTTACGATGGGGAGCAGGGAGTACCCAAGGAACTGGCTGGAGTGGAGGCTCCACTTCAGCGTGTGGAATGGATCAGTGTATCTCCTGCGGTTATCGCCAAGTGTACGGATACGATGACACCCCAACCTGTTTTTGCCGTTGTACATAAAGGTCGTGAGCCGCTGCAAAGCTTGTTGTCTTCTTCCAAGGGACTGGTCGTGGTATTGGACAATGTTCAGGACCCCGGTAATGTGGGAACGATCATTCGCAGTGCGGATGCAGCAGGAGCGGTAGGCGTAGTGCTGGGCGCGGGTTGTGCCGATGTTTACAACCCGAAAACGATCCGTTCGACGATGGGTTCACTATTTCATTTGCCAATTGTAGAAGGTCAGTTGGAATCGTTGCTGCCTGAAGCGAAAGCTGCGGGCGTAAAGTTGGTGAGTACATCTTTGCAGGCCGAGCATTCGTGTTACAGCTATGATTTTACACAATCGGTGTGGCTTGTAATTGGTAATGAGGGCAAGGGCATATCGGAAACCACAGCACGGCTGGTGGATGATGCGATTACGATTCCGATGCAAGGACAGGCAGAGTCACTTAATGCCGCGATGGCAGCGACGATTTTATTGTTTGAGGCGATGAGACAGCGGATGGTTTAGCCCATGAAAATTTACCTCTTAGCATATGAATATTATACTTCATTAGCATATGAAGTAAGAAATATAGCTTATTCCTACTTGAACGATGAGTGAGGAATGGGCTTTTTTTGCATGGTCGGAGAAAGTGGAAATAAATAAATCGAACGATATGGAGCTGGTATGCCAATATATAGTGTAAGGAGGAAGGGGATGGATGATGAGTGAGGCAGAAAAGTACATAAAACTTGTGGAATTAACCCGGGCTGGCGATTACGAAGCTTATGGCGAGTTATATGAGCAAACAGTGAAGGATGTGTATCGTACTGTCCGCTTTTTGATCCAGGACCCGTCAGACGCGGAAGATCTGGTACAGGAAATTTATATTCAGGCATTCAGCTCCTTAGAGCGATACGATTCGGAAAGAGCGTTTCGTCCTTGGTTAATGGGTGTGACGATGCGGCAGGTCCGAAGTTATCGGCGTAGACGATTGACGCAATTTCGTTATAGCAAGCGGATGGAGAAGTCTGATACTGGGCTGGAGTATGATTTTTCGGGTGACTTAATTAACAAACTGGCAAATCGTCCTCTGCTCGAACAGGTGCACGGATTGCCGTATAAGCTGCAGCAGGTGATCACTCTTCACTATTTGAACGAGTACACGCAAGAGGAGATTTCATTCATATTGGGAATTCCACTAGGAACGGTGAAATCACGTATTCATGCGGCATTAACCAAGCTGAGGCAGAATCAGAAGTTAAATCCGGGTATTCGGGGAAAGGTGGAGGAACTGCATGAATCTAGATGAACAGCTGCGAACAGCCTACCAGGAAGAGACCAAAGACTGGATCATTCCCGAGGGAACAAAACATAAAATCATGAATGCTATTCGAAGTGAATCACGTCTCAAAAACCATCGAAAAAAATGGCTAGTTACTATGCTGCTGGCTGCTGTACTCATCATTCCCACGGGAGCTTACGCGGGGTATACCTTTCTTGCTGACGGAATGTATGGTTCACAGGAGAATATATCAGCGGTGGGTGGAACATCAGAGGATTATATGAGACTGGAAGCGAAGCTGCAGACAGCCAAGTCACATTTAAGCGCAGAGGAATTCAATCAATTTATGGGTCTGATGAAGCAAATGGGGCAAATGGCTTTGAAGTATGCGGATCAACAGGGAGAGATGCACCCCGAGCAATGGAGTGTCACAGAACAGATAGAGTTTAATCGTCTCACCGCAGAACTGGAACCATTTTTCAAAAAGTTGGAAGCAGCTAGTGGAGACTCTCCAAAAGAACCTATGGACCAGGAGCAATTCTGGGAGGAACAGCTGGCAATGGCAGAAACGAAGTTTTCCAAGGAGCAGTTTACCGAGTTCAAATCGTTGTATGCACAGATGAAGCAGTATGAAGCCATGGTGATGGATCAGGATGGTAACATCCATGAAGAGCGATTGACTGCGGAGCAGAAGGAAGAACTGCAGCAGGTACGCGAGCGCATTTTCCCCTTCTTGGAGAAGTTGGGACTGGATGTACGCAAGCCGGGTGAGTAACTTGGGTAGTGTTCAGGAGCTGAGGAGCGAAAGGATGTCACACCTTTTGCTCCTTTTCGTTTCGTTGGATGACCTTCTTATCGGCCCTGCACGTTAAGTCGATACTGATGCGGCGTGGTGCCTGTTGCATTGCGGAAGACTTTGCAAAAGTAAGATGGGCTGGACATGCCTACACGGTGGCCAATTTCCGGAACAGTATGTGTGGTACTTGTGAGTAACACACAAGCATGACGAATACGAGTAGCTTGGGCGTAAGCAACGATGGTGGTGCCGGTAGCTTTTTTAAATATATGGGACAAATGATAAGGCGAGAGATGCAGTGTATCTGCGATATCCTCCAGACGAAAAGCTTCGTTGTAGTGCTCTTCAATCCACTGCATGACAGCTTCGGCATGAGGATGCAGAACGGGAGAACCCGTTGGGAGCGCAGTAGAGCTAAGATACTGTCTGTCTTTCCAAAGGTAGCGCAGTTGTGCGAGTAGTCCAAGTAAAAAGAGTCGTGTATCCTCTTCCGCTTCATGTGGAAGTAACGTAGGTAGAATATCGGCAAATTGCTCAATCACCTGAACCAGAGGGGACGCAGCGGAAAGACGGATCGGTTGAAGCGGGGATGTTTGCCCGAGAAGGTCCATTGTAAAACGATTCGATACGGCAAATTGCCGAGAGTGCGGGTTCAGCAGGTGCTGCTCATACATCAGTACGCTGCGAATAAAGGGATGCTCTTTGGTGACTTGAATCTGGACCTGATGCAGCTGGAAAGGGCGGAATATCATCAATGTACCCGGTTCAAGGGGAAATGCCTGACCTTCTGTTATGAGTTGTCCATATCCATCATGAATGTACGTGATCTCCATCTGTGAATGGGCGTGGAAAACTTCTCGGAACTCAGTCGTGGAGGTACGACGGTGTGCCAGATTAAATTGATCCTCAGTGATGATGGGCATTAGGAATGCCTCCCCTTCAAGAGCGCAATATAGTTTCATTTTATCACAAGATGAACGCATAAAAGCGCTTTATTATTGTGTATTGTGAAGGGAATAAGGGAGGTATGCACCCATGTTGAAAGTAGCCATTATTGGAGCAGGCGCCATCAGCACAGCGCATATTACAGCGTATTTGGCATTTCCTAAACGATGCGAGATCGTAGCTGTGGTGGATATGTATGCGGAAAAAGCACAGAAACGAATTAACGAATATGGATTGGAAGGAGCACGAGCGTTTACCGATTATCATGAATTGTTGGATCAAAACATTGACTTGGTTTCCGTCTGTACCCCTCCGTATACACATGCACCGATCACATGTGATTTTCTGCATGAAGGAACACATGTGTTGGTCGAAAAACCGATGGCTTCTTCTTTACAAGAGGCGGATATGATGATGGAAGCGGCACAAGAGAGCGGTAAGTTGCTGTCGGTTGTGGCGCAGAATCGTTTTACGACACCGATGATGAAACTCAAAGATGTGCTGGATAGCAAACTTATGGGTCCCATAGTTCACGTACAGGTCGATTCGTTCTGGTGGCGAGGGCATAATTATTATGATCTGTGGTGGCGTGGCACATGGGAAAAGGAAGGCGGAGGCTGTACTCTTAATCATGCGGTACACCATATTGATGCGATGCTTTGGATGATGGGTCCTCCGGTGGAATTGCAGGCCATGATGGCGAATACGGCGCATGATAATGCCGAAGTAGAGGATATTTCCATGGCGATGCTACGTTTCCACGAAGGAGCACTTGGCATGATTACCAGTTCTGTGGTACACCACGGAGAGGAACAGCAGTTGATTTTTCAGGGTAAAGAAGCAAGGGTATCTGCACCTTGGAAGGTCGTTGCTTCAACGGCACGAACTAATGGGTTCCCAGAACCCAATCCGGATCTCGAACAACAGATTCAGAAACTTGTTGAAGAATTACCGGATGTTATTCATGTGGGTCACGCAGGGCAAGTAGAGAATGTGCTAAACGCCATTGAGACAGGATCACCGCTTCTGGTGGATGGGAAGAGTGGACGGGATACACTGGAACTCATTGTAGGTATCTATAAATCAGCCAGTACGGGGGGGAAGGTTACCTTTCCACTAGAGGCGGAGGATGCTTTCTATACAAGGAAAGGGATTATGCAAAATGCGGTGCATTTTTATGAAAAAAAGACAGCGGTGGAGAACTTTGAGGATGTGGATATTACGCTAGGGAGAAAGTTGGAGTCTTAGTTAAATAACAAAAAAAGAGGCCAGTCCCACAGATATTGTGAGAACTGGCTTCATTTTATTGGTGTCCTATTCACAAAACAAAATCAATACACCCGATGTTTCCATCCATTCAACTTCGCGATGGCCTCCAGATAATAATAATCTCCATAGATCAGGGAGACATCAATGAAGGAATTGCCGCTGCCTGTGGCATGCAGCAGAATCGACTCATGCTCTGGCCGATCCCAGACCGCATAGTTCTCTGTTAAGGAACGCAGAATTCGTTCGGCTGCATCGGCATAGAGTCGTTTTTCACCTTCAGGAACGGCGGCGGCCAGTTCCAGCAGACCGGATGCAGCGATTGCTGCGGCAGAGCTGTCCCGGGATTGACCATCCAGGGTAGGAAGTCTGAAATCCCAGTAAGGTACATGATCCTCTGGCAGCGCAGCAATAAAGTAATGTGCAATCCGTTTCGCTGTGTTCAGGAAACGCTCATCTTGGGTATAACGATACGTATTAGCGAATCCATATAACCCCCATGAGGTACCACGACTCCATGAGGACTCAGGAGCATATCCCTGTCCGCCAAAACATTCAATATAATGACCATCCTCCGGGTCAAAGGAAAGGATATGTTTGGTTGATCCGTCTTCACGAACACCATACTGCATGGTCGTCTCGGCATGGCTAATGGCAATATGTTTGTAGCGGGGATCTCCCGTCACTTCTGAAGCCCAGAACAACAAAGAGATATTCAGCATGCAATCAATGATGGCCCAGCCATATTTGTCTTCATTCCACGCACGAATGAATTTGCCCTGCAGGATTATAGCGTCCTGCAAGGAAATTGGCTGCCTCCAGACCACGTCTGAGAGCGTCCTCATCACCTGTAATTGTATGTTTAATCACAGCAGTAGAGAGAAACTGGAAGCCGACATCGTGATGAAGCTCTCCTGTTGGTCTTATAAACCATTGCTCCAACGTTTCATCCCATGACAATGCCGCCTCCCGATAGCTTTCCCCTCCTGTCATATCGTACATAACCCACAGCATACCCGGCCAGAAACCTGAAACCCACCAATCGGTGTTGATGTTATCATACTTGCCATCATCGCCTGCAAAATGAGGACATTTCTCCCCAATGTTTTTTTTCATCTCCGGCAATTTGTTTTCCAGCTTCTGCATAACTTCCTGCCAATATGTCGTAGTTACAGCGGATTCTGCTTCGGCCATGAGATAACCTCCTTAGGTTTAATTAGAAAGTAAAGATAACGCTTTCCTATAAGGAGATTATATCTTTTAAAAACCTTAAAAGTTGTGTTAGGATATGAAGAAATGTTGCTCTGTTGTCATTGTGAAGAAGGGGGAACGAGAGTGTTTGAGCGTGTGGAATTTGAAGGAAATACTTTGGTGTGGGATTATCAAATTAAATCGGTGAGCGACTTCAAAGGATATTACCATTGGCATCAATGCGGGGAAATCCTCTATGTCCAAGGAGGTCAAGGCATTGTGGTTTTGAATAATCATACCTATCCGATTCGTAGAGGCATGCTCTTCTTTTTTCAGCCATATCAGCTGCATCACGTCTATGCCGATGTTCATCCAGATACACCATATGAAAGGAACATTTTCTATGTAGAGCCCATTGTAATGGACCGATATTTGGAAGCGTTCCCGCATCGCCGTGCTTTTTTTTCGAGGTTATGGAAAGGAAGAAATCAACAGCAGGTTTTTGATTTGAGTTCATCTATGGATCAGCTGGATTGGGTATACAGAATTTATCACCAGTCACGCAGTCGGGTTGGGGGAGAATGGGAGGAATCGGTGCTGTTTTTGCTTCAGCTTTTGAATGTTATGGATCAACAAAATGATGGGGAACAGGCGAGTCAACTACACTTGGTCGAATCACGTCAATTAAGACATGCGGAGAAGATGATGCATTGGATTGAAGAGCACTACATAGATGAAATCAGACTGGATCATATGGCGAATGATATTCATTTATCCAAGTCTTATGCTTCCCGTATCTTTCAGCAAGAAACAGGAAGCAGTATCACGGACTACGTCACAGCTCGAAGACTCAAGCAGGCTTATCTTCTGCTGGAGACGACGACTTTGTCCGTTGAGGAGGTTGGCAGGCGGGCGGGATTCCCGAATGGATCTTATTTCATTCAATTATTTCGCAAATCTGCAGGAATAACTCCGCTACAGTATCGGCAGCATTTTGAACGCAGCAGCAGACATTAAATCACGCTGATGTTATTAAAAGTAGCGTCAGTACAGTGCTATAGCCACTTATCGGCCCACCGTTCCACGGCGCTTAATGCGCGCCCCAGCTCTGTGCCTTTGCGGGACAACATATATTCTGTCCGAACAGGGCGTTCCGTAACCACGTGACGCACGACAAGTCCCTCTTCCTCCAGTTCCTTCATCCGTTCATTAAGTACCCGTTTGCTCAGGTCCGGGATATAAGCGTGAATTTCACTGAATCGTTTGGGTTCTTCCATCAATGTATGAATAATGAGGGCTACCCATTTCCGGCCAATGATCTGATAAGACTGTTCCACCTTTTCGCATATTTGCTTGGCATTCTCATCATCGCTCATAATAGTACTCCTTTGATTTAGTTATGCTTATTATAGCATTAGTATACTTATTGTAACCTGAGTGTCCACAAGCCCTATGTGTAAAATGTCACATACCAATTGTTCTTAATGTTACCACATAAAGCGTTAACATTAAATAAAAACCCTATAAACACTGGTGTTCACAGGTTGGACACGATTGTTGACGAATTGTGACGACAGGTGTAAGATGGGTAACGTCAATTCAATTGGTTACAATTTATAACCTTGATTAAGGTTGTGGAGAGAAGGAATGTTCCATGTTTAATTCAGGTCAGATACACAAGCGGAGGTAAGGCGGGGAACTCCCCCACTAATTCCGTCTTTTGTCATGCTTGGATTTGAACATTTTGTATCATCATATACTATACTGCACAGATCACAGGAGGCACTCCAATGGACGCAATGACATTTGTCCTCTTCGGGGCAACAGGCGATTTAGCCAAACGTAAGATTTACCCTGCATTATATAATTTGTACATTGATTCGAAAATGCCGAAATCCTTCTCCGTTATCGGTCTTGGACGGCGTGAATTGTCGGATGCTGACTTCCAGGCGAATGTCGAAAAGTCATTGCACACCTTCTCCCGTCAAACACCGGAAGAAGAAGCTCAGGTTCGCGACTTCATTGGAGCTTTCCGTTATTGTTCTTTAAATAATACGAAGCTTGAAGATTACACCAAATTGCTGGAACTGGTTCAGAAACGTGAACAAGAGCTCAATATTCCCGAAAATCGCATGTTCTACATGTCGGTAGCACCGGAATTCTTTGAGCCAATCGCACTGAACATTCAAGAAAGTGGCTTGGGTAACACCAAAGGCTGGAAGAAACTCATCATCGAAAAACCATTCGGACACGATTTGCAATCTGCTCGTGATCTGAACGAAAAATTGAGCAATACCTTTGCGGAAGAAGAAATTTACCGTATTGACCATTTCCTTGGTAAACCGATGGTTCAAAATATTGAAACCCTCACTTACGCGAATCCGGTTATTCAGGCTTTGTGGTCCAATCGTTACATTGCCAATGTACAGATTACGGCAAGTGAAACGGTTGGTGTCGAAGAGCGTGCCGCGTATTATGACCAAAGCGGTGCCCTTCGTGACATGTTCCAAAACCATATGCTTCAGTTGCTGATGATGATTGGTTTGCATTTGCCAAAACGTTGCACACCAGAAGAAATTCAATTCAAAAAGCAGAAGATCGCTGAAGCTCTTCGTCCATTGACGAAAGAGAATATCGCTTCCGAAGTCGTTCGTGCCCAATATGGAGCAGGCGAACTGCAAGGTACTTCTGTTGTTGGATATTTGGACGAGCCTGACATTCCAGCTGGTTCTCAGAATGAAACATATGTTGCCGCGAGACTGTGGATCGATGATCCATTCTGGAGTGAAGTTCCATTTTACATTCGTACAGGCAAACGCCTGGCTGAAAAATCGACCAGAATTGTTGTTGAATTCAAGGCTCCACTCAAAACAGGTCATGAATCCGAAAATACAACAGAGCCTAACTTGCTGACGATTGAAATTGGTCCGAAAGAAAGCATCTCGCTTCAATTAAATGCGAAAAACCCACTCAACCAAGGCGAAGTGGAACCTATGCATATGAGCTTCAACTCAGGTGAACGCAACATTCCGGAAGCTTATGAAAACCTGATCTTTGACGCGATGCGTGGAGATTCTACATTCTTTGCTCACTGGAACGAAGTTGAACTGGCTTGGCAGTGGGTACAGCCGATCTTGGAAGCATTCCAGGAAGGCAATGTGCCACTGGATACGTACAACGCTGGTTCGCAAGGACCTGAGTCAGCAGATCGTCTGATTGCAGAGAACGGCTACCGTTGGTGGTAAGTCTAATGTAAGAGCAGCATCAGAGAAGAGAACGCAGCATCAGAGAAGAGAACACTACAATCTGTTCTGCTCTACAAAATTTTTATGAAGTACACCGTTCCAATTTTGCATAAGCCCTTCCGGTAATACCCGGAAGGCCGCGAAAATTTTTGATATAGATTAGCGGCTCAATCTAAATCAGTTCGTAACAATTACGCGCGAGTAGTGTAGGGGACGAAATCGATTCTGAAGAAGCGAAGCGTGCGCCTTTATCCCCGGATTTCCCCCTTTAGAGGGGGATGAAAAGAAATCTGGGGATAAGAGCGATCGAAAGAACGATTCGTAACCGGAACGGCTACTGCGCCATGGTTAAGCACTTATTTTGGAATTGGCCAGATAAAACTAGAAATGTTCATAACAGGAGGAACTTAGCAATGAAACTTGGACTTATTGGATTAGGTAAAATGGGATTGAACTTGGGTAGAAATCTGATTGATCACAAACATGAAGTGGTTGCTTTTGACCTTAACGCTGAAGCTGTAAATGAAATGAAAGAATATGGCGCAGCAGGCGTATCTTCCTATGCAGAAATGGTGGCTTCCCTTGAATCGCCACGTGTATTGTGGATCATGGTTCCTCACAACGTGGTTGACGCTGTACTGGCTGAAGTAAGCCCGCTGTTGTCCCAAGGCGACATCATCATTGAAGCCGGTAACTCGCACTACAAAGAGTCCATCCGTCGTTACGAAGAAATGAAACCTAAAGGCATTCACTACATGGATGCTGGTACATCCGGCGGTATGGAAGGCGCGCGTAATGGCGCATGTTACATGATCGGTGGCGATCCTGAAGCTTGGGCAGTGGTTGAGCCAGCGTTCAAGGATACTTCCGTTGAAAATGGTTACCTGTATGCAGGTAAAGCGGGTAGCGGTCACTTCCTGAAAATGGTTCACAATGGTATCGAGTACGGAATGATGGCTTCCATCGGTGAAGGCTTCGACGTATTGGAGAAAAGCGGCTTCGATTTCGACTTCGAACAAGTTGCTCGTGTATGGAACAACGGTTCCGTTATCCGTTCTTGGTTGATGGAATTGACAGAGCGTGCATTCTCCAAAGATGCGAACCTGGATGAAATTAAAGGGGTTATGCATTCTTCCGGTGAAGGACGTTGGACAGTTGAAACAGCATTTGACCTGCAAACTGCTACGCCAGTTATCGCGTTGTCCCTGTTGATGCGTTACCGCTCCCTGGAAACAGACACGTTCACAGGTAAAGTTGTCGCAGCATTGCGTAATGAATTTGGCGGTCACGCTGTAGAAAAAAATTAATTCATATATAACTGTTAACATATACGGATTATCGGGTAATGATGAGTATAGCTGTTTACAAATTCATCAAGTGGAGGGAACATATCATGAAATTTTTCTTGGATACAGGTAATGTTGAAGAAATCAAACGGATCGAACGTCTGGGTCTGGTGGATGGAGTCACGACCAACCCGTCTTTGATTGCGAAAGAAGGTCGCGTATTTAAAGAAGTGATTCAGGAGATCTGTGGCGTTGTGAAAGGCCCGGTCAGTGCTGAAGTTATCGGACTTAAAGCCGAGGATATGTTGAAGGAAGCTTATGAAATTGCAGAGTGGGCACCGAATGTAGTGATTAAACTACCGATGACCGAGGATGGACTCTATGCTTGTCATGAACTGACGCAAAAAGGAATTAAAACCAATGTAACGCTGATCTTCTCTGCAGCACAGGGCCTGATGGCGGCGAAAGCTGGCGCAACTTACATCAGTCCATTTGTTGGCCGTCTGGATGATATTGCGGTGGATGGCATGAAGCTGATTCGCGATCTGCGTCTCATTCTGGATACGTATGATTTGCCTTCCGAAATTATTGCAGCAAGCATCCGTAATATCAAACATGTCGAGGATGCAGCTCTTTCTGGTGCGCATATCGCGACCATTCCGGGTTCGCTCCTGCCAACATTGTGGAAACACCCGCTGACAGACAGCGGCATTGAGCGCTTCCTGAAAGATTGGGAGTCCGTTCCGAAATAATAAAATGTGGACAGGGGTCTGATTCCTTAGAGCCATATTCCATTAAAAAGCCTTTCGTCTTGCAGATAAACAAAATCTGCTGGCGAAAGGCTTTTTTAGTTGTAAGTGATGATATCCCCGTACGAGCAGGTGCTGTCCTTCTTTTTCGAGACAACAGTGCATAAGGATAGTATATAGCCTATAGCTCATCCCGCAGGGGAGGGACACCCGATGATGAGAAGACGATGGCGAAGCCGAAGACGCCGCAAGCCGCCAAGTGGCAGGCGTAAAATGTGGTTGATTATTTTATTGGTAACAGCGTTTTGTTTGATGCAGGGTTTTGCCTATGTGGATAAGAAAATGAAACCGCCTATCATGCATTTGGCCAAAATCAGAGTGAAGCAAATTGCAACGGAAGCGATCAACAAGGCAATTACAGCGCAGGTTTCCGAAGGCAAATCCACCGAAGGATTGATTGACTGGAAAACTGATACGGCTGGGAAAGTGTCTGGATTCATGCTGAATTACGATGAGCATATGCGGATCACTGCGAGTACGATGAACATCGTGCAATCCACTTTGCAGAACGTGCATATGTTAAAAGAAAAAATTCCGCTGGGGCAGGCGTTGGGCAGCCCGGTACTGGCCTCCTTTGGTCCAAGTATACCGGTTCGTATTGAGCCTCAGGGAGCCGTCAAGGTGGATCTGAACACGCGTCAGCAGAATGCTGGAATTAACATGATTCTGGTGGAAGTGTACATTCACATCATTGCCGAAGTCGCGGTGGTGGTGCCCTTTGACATGGAACCCGAGACCGTCGATACGGAAATTCCGATATCCTACCTGCTGGTAGTGGGGGATGTGCCTATGTACTACTATGATAATCAGGGCAAGCCGGTGGGCAGTAACGGCAGCAATGCACCCGCGATTGCGCTGCCATCGGGTCAGACTGGTGTGTCCAGTGGTCATGGAGGGGCGCCTAATTCAACCTCTCCCAATCAACAGCAGGCTCCAGCAAACGGTCTGAACGGAAATGGACTGGAGGTTGAGCCGGACTTGTCTGATCCAAATGGGGGATTACAGCTTGATGTGGATGTGAACCACTAATGAGTCAAAGGCAAATATTGAATAAAAAAAACGGGGCCTCAATGATGAAGGCCCCGCTTTGCATTAAATAATTTAATACGAAATAAGCTCTTCTTATCGCTAAGCCAATTTCATTTTGACTCATTTACTTTTGGCTTTCTTCTGTTTGCGTTCTTCCTGCTCCCAATGCCTCAGATGCGGATAGGGGTCGAATGACCATTCGTGTAACCCGCTGTCTCGATAGATGCCATAATGCAAATGGGGAGGGAACTTGCCCTGCGTACCCGGTTTTCCATATCCAGAACTGCCTACCCAGCCCAAAATCTGACCAGGGGTAACCACTTCGCCGATATGGGCGTTTTTGTCGAAGCCTGATAAATGAGCGTAATAGTGGTAATGGTTGTTCAAATCACGAATGCCGATTCGCCAGCCGCCAAACGGATTCCAGCCTTTGATTTCCACGACACCGTAACAGGTACTGCGCACAGGCAGGCCATGCGGTGCAAAAATATCCGTGCCCTCATGAATACGATACCCGCCCCAGCTTCGTTTGGTGCCCCAGGTGCTGCGATACGAATAGTTGGTTCCGAGAGGGACGGGAAAGGCGTGACCAAAGAGATCGAGGTTGTCAAAATGCTCATATAATTTCGCGAATTGCTGAATGCGCTGAACGGCCCTAGAGTTATGATAATATTCCCATAGGGCGATGTTGAAGTCCTCCGACTTGGTCCCATAATTCTGAATTATGGAAGCAATGCTGTAAAGTACATCCAGATCGTTATTGGCATCTGCTACACCGTCACCGGAACCGTCACGACCATATCCATTAAAAAAGACAATGGAACCCGGTTGTTGATCTGTCTCGTCAGGATTTAGCCAGCCTCTCCAAGCTGGGGAGGTCATAAATATTCCGGTCAGCCGTTCGGGATGTTTACGATCCTTCGGATGTGCACGCGAGATAGTTCGTTCATATTGATCGATTGCCGCGAGCCTGTACCAGGGAATTTGGGTCATCTGACCAATGCTTTCATACAGATGTCGGCGCGAAGCGAAAATGTCCGCTGGTTTTTGCTTTACAGCCTGAGGTTTGGAATCAGCGGCGGTGGGTTCACCGTAAACATCAACAGGCAAGAATGGGAGAAGCAGTGTGCCTGCTAGCAATGTTTTGATCCAAAAGGAATAAGTTAACCGCGATGTAAAGCGATCTTGCACAGGGAAGCAGCCCCCTTTCCAATGAGATGATGCACATGGTGCCCGGTGAACCAAGCTATAACCTAGCGTTCTTCAAAAGTCTTCATTTTATCCACCATGAATGAGATGTGACAAATGGGGGTTTTTCCAGCGCTTTCATGGTATAATATGTTCCGAGCAACAGCCTAACTTCAGTAGAAAGAAGGTTTATGCATTGGCTAAACGTGTTAAAGAACCGAAACCGGACTGGATTCGGATCAAATTGACAACCGGCGATAACTATCAGGAAATGAAAACGATGATGCGTTCCAAAACGCTGCATACAGTATGTGAGGAAGCACGGTGCCCGAATATTTACGAATGTTGGGCCAATCGGACGGCTACTTTTATGATTTTGGGCGACATTTGCACACGGGCATGCCGTTTTTGCGCGGTGAATACCGGCTTGCCAACGGAACTTGATTTGCAGGAACCAGAACGCGTGGCAGAAGCGGCAGAACAGATGAATCTGCAGCACTGCGTAATTACGAGCGTGGCACGCGACGATCTGAAAGATGGAGGAGCGACGATCTTTGCAGAGACGGTAAAGGCGGTTCGTCGCCGTTTGCCTTTATGCAGCGTAGAAGTGCTGATTCCGGACTTTTTGGGTGATCGGGATTCCTTGCAGATTGTGATGGATGCCAAACCGGACATCTTGAATCATAACATCGAGACAGTAGAGCGGTTATCGGACAGAGTCCGTGCCAAGGCGAAATATAAGCGTTCACTCGAACTGCTTGCTCGCGCCAAGGAAATGCAGCCAAATATCCCGACGAAATCGAGCATCATGCTTGGTGTAGGTGAGGAATATCATGAAATTTTGCAAACGATGGATGATTTGCGCGCTGTGGATTGTGATATTATGACGATTGGTCAATACTTGCAGCCATCAGAGAAACATCTGTTTGTGGAGAAGTACTATCCGCCAGAAGAGTTCGCAGCATTGAAGCAGGAAGGACTAAAGCGTGGATTCAGCCACGTTGAATCTGCACCGATGGTACGTAGTTCCTACCGTGCGCACGAACAGGTAAAATCTGCTACAAAACATGCTGAACAGGCGGCAACACACGCATGATGGAGGATACCGGATTGGAAGAAGAAAATAGCACAGAACAGGTCCAGGAATTGGTCCAAGAATCGGCCCAGGACAAACCCAAAGAACCTGTTATTGTTCAAATCGGCGGAAAGAATTATGAAATCGTGCAGAACCACAAAGAAGGCTGGAATCCTGAAGTTTTCCGTGACCGTTACAGCGAAGTGCTGGAGCGGTACGATTACATTATTGGGGACTGGGGTTATAGCCAGCTGCGGTTGAAAGGTTTTTACCGGGACAACCATCCTAAAGCAACAAAGGATTCCACGATCTCCAGCATGGTGGACTACATCAATGAATATTGCAACTTTGGCTGTGCGTACTTTGTGCTTCACAAGAGCAAAGATCAGCCTCAAGCCAAAGCAAAAAGCGGTTCCTGAAAAGGACCGCTTTTTCTTTTGAGCATGTTTAGTCCAAAAAAGCTGTACGAACCCTGTTCCAAAACGGATAGGGCCGGAAACGGGCAAAGCTGACCTTGTGACGGGCCACCTGGCAGCGTACGGATATGAGATCTTCCACCATAACGTTTACGTGGTCAATGGTAAGCAATAACCGCTGATCCTTGCGTGAGAAGATATCACAGTGATGGTGCTTGGGCAAAATAACCGGTGAACCCAGCGTCCGATAGACGCGGTTATTAATTGAAGCGATCTCGGCGATTTGAATAGCCTCGATCGTAGGATGCACCATGGCGCCACCAAGCGCCTTGTTGTATGCCGTACTGCCCGAAGGTGTAGATACACAGATCCCATCTCCCCGGAACATCTCAAACGTAACGTCATTAATGTCGACCTGAGCAACGACTGTACCGTCTACACCTTTTAACGTAAATTCGTTCAATGCGATATAAGAAGTGTTGCCTGACTTTTTACGAATCTCAAGCTCCAGTAGCGGATACTCCACAATTCGGGGTTTGAGTCGTTCAGGGTCTCCTTTGCCACTCATCAATCGAACCAATTCCCGTAATTCTTCCTTCTTCCAATCGGCATAAAAGCCGAGATGGCCTGTATGAACCCCAACAAAAGCGATGTCCGGGATGCGGTCGATGAAATTGTGAAATGCTTGCAGCATCGTACCATCGCCTCCGATGGAGATGACAATCTCCGGCGATTCTGCATCCAGCTTAAACCCTTCCTCTTTGGCCAGCGCATGAAACTGCTGACTGAGATCAATCGATAACTGGTCTCCGCGGTCTTGAACATAGTATCTCAAGATGAAAGCTCCTTTGTGGTCATTATACTACCGATGATAATCAATTCCAGGGAAGAACACAATGTTGGATTGATATTCAGTTGAATATGAACGCACAGGATGGCTCATTTTTTCATACGGCTGGCTAAGAAAAAGGGACTCATCAGAGAAAGCATCAGCAGTAAAAGGATTACGCCTCCAAATACAGCCGCTCCTGAAAACAGGATCTGTCCCCAGTCTGGTGTGTACGAAGATAATTCTGGTATGACACCAGTTTGGAACAAAACAGGCCATTCCAAATCACCCATCATTGGCATCCACAGCAAAAGTACAAGTATGGGTGCAATGAGAGCATGGATGGCTCTGGCAAACAGAAAGGGTCCATATCTCATTGGAGTGTTGCTCAGGACACTCATAATCTGGGCATGAACGGATAATCCACCCCAGGAGAGGACGAAGGCAGCAGCAGCAGCTTTATACACGAGTGGAATGGATATCCCCGCCCCTCCTGCTTCTTTAGCTCCCAAAGTGACTTCGAATAATCCACCTACGAGGCTGTGGGATAAGGCTGGGGGGAATCCCGTATATAGCAGCAATTGTTCCGTAATTGCGTATAATCCGCCGAGCCATCCAGTTTGCACGAGTAACTCCATCATGACGGAGAAGAATACAACTAACCCTCCTACGATAATAATAAGGCGAAGAGATGAGGAGACTGCTTGGCGCAACAACTCACCAAATGCCCGTCCATCCGCCTTTCTTGCCTCATGCATTGCATAAATGGCTCGAATTAGCCTGTTTCTATGAACTTCTTCGGAGGCGGAGGTTGAATCGATGATTGATGGTTGATCCTTTACTGAGCCGCTGCCATGGAACCGCATAAGCAGGCCCACAAGAAATGCAGCACCATAATGCGATGTAACCAGTATTGGAGCAATAGCTACATTATGAAAAAAACCAACCGAAACTGCTCCGATCATGAAGATGGGATCCGATGATGTGGTGAAAGCAACGAGGCGTTCACCTTCTTCCCGAGTAACCAATTTCTGTTCCCACAACTGTGCGGTCAATTTGGCTCCAGTGGGATAACCGGAAGCACAACTGACGGCAAACACAAAGCCGCCGCTCCCGGGAACGCGAAAAAGCGGACGCATGAGTGGATTTAAGAGGGTACCCAAAAAATGAACTATGCCGAAGCCGAGAAGTAGCTCGGATAATACCAGAAAGGGAAAAAGGGAGGGGAAAAGCACGTCCCACCAAATGGATAGTCCACGTACACTTGCATGCCAGGTTTCCGCAGGAAACAGCACCATCAACACACACAGGATCAGGAGAGCTAGTGGGATGAGGACATGGGTGATTCGTTGTGAAGTGGCCATGAATTCTTCTCCTTTATTTTTGGAATGGTCAGTGTGCAGCAGATCGCTCGTGCTTTGCCATCAATATATGAGACAAAGCGGACAAACAGTACAAATTAATGTTTAGAAAGCGCTTGCAAAAGTGGCTGTGTTTTTAAGAGATGTATGCTAAAATGATAAAAACGCCTGAACGTCACCTCATTTTCCAGAGGGTGAATTATATCGGATGGAGTGATGATTATGAGTCTTGTCACCGGAATCCTGGTTTGTGCTTTTGTTTATGTTATACGTGCCTCGCTTGTGCGCTCTGAGGAAGAGGACTGGCGAAGTTATTAATGAAATATCTGGTGCGCCAAACCTTACGTTTGGCGCTTTTTTTGTGCCTTCAGTACAAGTTAGACCTGTACGAGTCATGGTGATGTGGGACCATAACCCTTACATGTTATATAGGACTTTTGGGATTTTTTTGATAGAATGAAGATAAAGGTGTTCGTGGCCTTGTTCTTCAATCTCCTTTCATAATTAAGCATGGGAGTGTAATATATGTCAAAATTCGACACCTGAAAGGAGGGGAAAGCGGAATGAATCCTAGTTTGAGCATCTACGACAATCTCGGTGGGGAGGCAGGCGTTCGCGCATTGGTTGAAGCTTTTTATCCGATTGTTCAGCAAAATGAGAAGCTGGCACCTCTTTTTCCGGAGGATATTCAGCCGGTAATCGACAAGCAATACATGTTTTTGTCTCAGTTCTTCGGTGGACCTGCATTGTTTTCCGAGGCTTTTGGTCATCCGATGATGCGTGCCCGCCATATGCATTTTGAAGTAACGGTTGAACGGGCAGAAGCTTGGCTCGCATGTATGGATCAGGCGTTGACACAAGTCGGTGTGGAAGAGCCGTTGCATTCTTTCGTCCTGCAGCGATTGTCGGGGCCAGCACATCATTTTGTGAATACACCTTAGTTCCGATTACACGCATATGGGAGAGGGATGGACGGAGTGGAATTAGAGCCTCTGTATAAGGTAAAGGTGAAATGTCATTATTGCGAGACCGAGTATGACACCTCACGTGTAAGACCAAGCTTGAAACGGCCATACCGGACGGATTCTGATTTTTGCGCTTACTACAAGCGGGAGAATCCGGATTTCTATGTTGTACGAATTTGTCCGGAGTGTGGATTCGCTTCGACGGAGAATTCGACGGAACAATTAAACGATAAACAGCGCAAGGATTTCAAGGAGCAGATCGGCAATCGTTGGGTGAAACGAGACTATAGCGGAGCGCGAACACTTGAACAGGCGATGGATTCATACAAGCTTGGATTGCTGTGTGCTCAAGTTATTCAGGAGAAAGATCGTGTCATCGCTGGTCTGCTGCAGCATATTGCCTGGCTGTATCGGTATATGGAGGATCATACCCAGGAAAACCGTTTTCTCGAATTTAGCCTTGAAGCTTATGTAAAGGTTTTTGAACGGGAGGGTACTGGCGGTAATGAAGCCAAGCTGCTGTATCTGCTGGGGGAGTTGAACCGCAGGGTAGGTCGATTCCATGAGGCTGTAAAATGGTTCGGTCGAGTTATTCATGACAAGCGCATTACCGATGCTGCCATGATTCGTGCTTCACGGGAGCAGTGGGCATTGCTGCGGGAACAGATGATTTCGGGCAAAATGGAGTTACCTGCTGAGATGATTGAAGCAGACAAAGAGGCTGCGAAACGCAGCCCCATTTGATAAGTGACGGTTGTTCTCTAATTGCGGACAGGACGACTGGATAGCAGGTAATCACTATCGTTGTCGATCACAGTCATACTGGTATTACAACAAGGAAAGACCAGCAATTTCTTTTTGCCTTCACGAATGAGTACAAGCTCCTTCGGTTTGAGCGGCAGCAGTACATTGTTCGCATGGCAGTACGGACATTGCTGTACATAAATGTCCCCCATTACAATATCGTAAGGCCAGCTGTTCTCAAAGGGAATCATTCTTGCTCGCCTTCCGTAGAGGCAGGTTTAGCCGCTTCTTCTTTGGCTAGTTCGGCGATTTTCTGCATTAAGATATGCTGGGGCATATGCATCAGATGTTCGAGGGGAACACCCAGAGATTCTGCTAATTTGACGGCTGTGTCAGCCGAGACTTGTAAAGGTTTCATACGATGACCTCCTGAAAATAGCTTAAACTATTTCTCTAGTATAGAGATATAGCGCTTATAAAACCAGTTCTAATTCAAGGTTAATTATCCATTCTACTGAGAGAGGTGCCTTATTTAAATGAAAACACCATTACAACCCGTCTGGGATCTGGAGTCTATTTTTAGTGGAGGTTCTGCCTCCGAGTCGTTCGCTGCTTATTTGATTGAGCTGGAGCAGGATGTACGCCAGCTGCAAGCTCTTTTGAAAGAAACACCTGCACCCAAGTCGCTGGAAGAAACGAATGCGTTCGATCCCATCCTGGAACTGCTGCAAAGCTGTTATGTACGAATCTCGGAAGGGTCCGCATTTGTCTCCTGTCTTTCTTCACAAAACCAAAATGATAAAAAGGCAGTTCAGCTTCAGGGAACCATTAGTTCTCTTAGCGCGATGTTGAACAGTACCAAGTCTCAATTCGATAATACGCTTAGTGAGACAACAGACTCTGTATGGAAAGCATGGATTGCCCGGGAGGATGTTCAGCCACTTGCCTTTGCATTGAATGAGAGCCGCACGCAAGCTCGTGAGAAGCTGTCTCCTGAGCTTGAAGGTCTTGCACTTGATCTCGGCGTAGATGGTTACCATGGGTGGGGCAAATTCTATAACACCATTGTAAGCAAGGTTAACATTCCATTTGAACAAAATGGTGAGACGGTTATGCTTTCTGCAGGCCAGGCTGCCAATAAACTGAGCGATAGTGACCGGAATGTACGCGAGACCGTATTCGCTAACTGGGAACAGGCCTGGACTGATGTCGAAGACTTCTGCGCAGATACATTGAATCATCTCGCCGGCTTCCGTCTCAAATTGTATGAGAAGCGCGGTTGGGATGACATTCTCAAGGAACCTTTGGCGATTAACCGGATGTCGCGTCAGACGCTCGATACGATGTGGAGCGTAATTAACGGTGCCAAACCTGCTTTGGTTCAATATTTGGAGCGCAAAGCGAAACTGCTTGGTGTAGAGAAACTCAGCTGGAGTGACGTTGATGCACCAGTAGGCAAGTCGGGTGGAAAGATCACCTATGATGAGGCTGCTATCAATATTGTGGATCAATTCGCCAAGTTTAGTCCCAAACTTTCCAAATTTGCAGAGATGGCGTTTGAGAAACGCTGGATTGAAGCGGAAGACCGTCCTGGCAAGCGTCCAGGGGGATTCTGTACTTCATTGCCACTCAGCAAAGCAACACGTATTTTCATGACTTTCTCTGGGACGCCGTCGAATGTGTCGACACTTGCCCATGAACTCGGTCACGGATATCATCAGCACATTATGGAAGAACTGCCTGCCTTGAATCAACGCTACGCCATGAATGTGGCGGAGACAGCTTCTACCTTTGCCGAACTGATTGTAGCGGATGCCCTGGTTCAGTCAGCAACGGATGAGCAAGAGAAGCTCGCTCTGCTTGAAGACAAGATTCAACGAAGCGTTGCGTTCTTCATGAATATTCATGCTCGTTTCCTGTTCGAGAATCGGTTCTACGAGCAGCGCAAAAAAGGTTTGGTGAATGCAGATGAGTTGTCCAAGCTCATGGTGGAAGCACAGCAGGAAGCGTTCTGTGGTGCACTTGCATCCGATCATCCGCATTTCTGGGCATCCAAGCTTCATTTCTATCTGACAGGTGTGCCATTCTACAATTTCCCGTATACGTTCGGATATATGTTCAGTGCAGGCATTTACGCCAGAGCTCAGGAGGAAGGCACCGCATTTGCCGATAAATACGATGATTTGCTGCGGGATACGGGCCGAATGACGGTAGAAGAACTGGCTCAGAAACATCTGGGTACGGATCTCACACAACCTGATTTCTGGCAAAATGCAGCGAACCTGGTCATTGCCGATATTGAACAATTTCTTGAAATGACAGAATCCACAAAATAGTGTTCCTATATATGTAATGGGGCTGCAATCCTGTGTAAACACACACGGGTTTGTAGTCTTTTTTTGTACTTCTTAACGTTGGGCTCCCGCTAAATAATTTGTCGCAATTGAGAGAAATAACTCGCTTGAAGGACGCAAAATGGCAATTAATTGTGCAAATTATAGTTATATTTACCCAAGTTTGTTTGTCTTTGTTGAATGACCACATATGTTGTCATATAATGAGTCGTAAGTCCTTGTTTTGTAGGATGAAGTGCATAAAGGAGGAGCGTTATGGTAAAAATTGACCAGCTTTCATTAGCACGACAGTTGGATCTGGTGTTCAAAGAGCTTGATTATGAATTATCAGGTTTAGATTCAGGTGTAGTTTTTGTGCAAATACGAAATAATGTTATTGGAAAGTTTGGTATTCGACATAATCCGATAACTGGACGTGATGGACAAATGGAAGTGGAGGACGGTGGATTAAACGAAACCCAGCGCTCTTCTTTCCGTGCAATGGCACTGGAGACTTTAAAGTTCAAGCGCAATTGGACTCATGGAGAAATTGCATATGACTTTACAGTAAGACAAGGCATGATTTTAGTTGATGCCACAATGGAGTCCAACTATAATATGGCGAACCTGATGATTCGTTATCCTAGAACCAATACATACATGGATTCAGGCATGGAGTCGACTTCTTAATTGTGATGAGCACACAGGAAAGCGGCACTTCCGAGGAAGGCCGCTTTTTGTTGTTGCATATACGAGCGCGAATTACGAGCTTACGAACGACCCGATAATTGTTGCTCAGCGATTTGGACCAGACGTTTAGTGATGTAACCACCCAGAGAACCTGTCTCACGGGAAGTGTAGTTACCGTAGTAACCGTCTTGGGGAATTGTTACACCCAGCTCTTGTGCAGCTTCAATTTTCAATTGTTGCAAAGCTGCCGTTGCTTGAGGAACAACCAGATTGTTGGAGCGGCTTCCGCTACCTTGGTTTTGACCTCCGTACATGTGTGTCACCTCCTTATGGCTTGGTGATGTTAGTATGGTTAGAGAATGAGGAAATATGCATGATATGGCGTAAGGTATAATTTGGATAAAAGAGATGAGATATTACATGAAAAAAGCCGACCCAGTATGGATCGGCTACGCAAATAAAAGGTAAATATAGGGGCTATGTCCCATAGAAGGACCTTGAGAGTACAAGATTACTACTCGGTTGGCGGAACAATCTCGATACGTGTAAAAAGCTCAACGGGCTGTTCAGGTTCCAGACGTATCAGTCCCGTTTGCTCGTCTGTTAAATGCAAATTGGGTGCATCAGGAAGCCAGGTGTAGGGTTCAATGCACAGAAATTGATCGGATTCGCCCTTTGTGAAGAGGACCCAATGTTTGAAAAATGCTTCATCCGCTGAATATTTCAACATATAACCATCCTGCCTGCGCAAGTGTGCTACCGCTGATTGTCCTTCGACGGCTTTCAGAATAGTATCCCAGTTTCGTCCCTGCATGTTCATGCCTTCGTTCAAAGCAGACCATTCACCGAGAGATTCAATCTCTCCTGTGGGAAGTTGTTCTTCATTCTGAGCGTAAATTCCGGAAACAGGAAGTTGAAGTGTCCATTCGGCAGGTTTGCCGTCAAGCAGAAACCATGTATGATATCCCATTCCAAAAGGAGCAGGAGTGGAGCTCAGATTGGTTACGCGCAGACGCTGGCTTAACACAGCGTTTTGCAGTCTGAACGTCATCTCAAGCTTCAGAGGAATCGGAAACTGAGCCATCCAATGTTCTTCATTTTCAGTCAATAATTCCGTTGTAATTGCACAACCGTCTTCATCTTCTTCGATGTCGCTGACACACCAGGACTGGTTGCGGTGGAGGCCGTGAATATGGTTGTCATTGGCCGTATTCTGATCGAATTGGTAATGGACTCCCTCATATTCGAATTTTCCTCGATGAATGCGGCCTGGTGGAACAAGAAGCGGAACGCCGAAGTGATACGGCTTCTGCAAATAAAAAGCAAGTTCATCTTCTTCCGGACTGCGAACGACATCGCGGCCCTGCACGAGATCGCGAATCGAAATAATATTGTTTCCAAGACGCGGTAGCAGGGTAATCTCCAATTCACGGCTATGTAGGATATACGTGTCGTAACCATTCCATTGGCCTTTGGTCACTTGTTTCATATCGATGCTCCTTTTCCCACTTGAAATCTGTCTGCAAAAGGCTATTCATTTCTGCCATTGCAGGCGTGTCATTGTGTACATGCCACCTACCGATTAGCATTCCGAATGAATGCTGGTGATCAGGATAAGCAATTCCATCATAACAGATTTCGGCGTGGTGGGTAAAAAAAGCTCTTTCCATTTTGACATTCTGCTCTCGACGCATTAAGATGGAATTCTGAAAGCTGTGTTATATCCAACGAATGATAATTAAAACGATGACAGGGACAAGTAAGTCAAGAGGACTCTCTACAGAAAGCCGGTGGGTGATGTGAACCGGTGTGAACTCTTTGCCGAATGGACCCTTGAGTGCTGGCTTGAACAGGCGCAGTCTGATCTTGGACTATCCTTAGTAGAATCGGACGTATCCTCCACGTTACGGAGAAATGAAGGCATTTCTTCTAAATGATCTAATCAGGTCTAGAGGAATGGAGAAATGCGAATAAGGGTGGCACCACGGTCTCACGTCCCTTGCGGATGTGGGTCTTTTTGCGTCCGCTGAGAATAGGAAGAACAGCTGGATGGCCACCAAAGGTTTAGAAATATTCCCATTTGGTCATCCATAACTAGACACAGGGAGGCGTTATGTGAAATGAAAACAGTACTTTCCGGAATTCAGCCAAGTGGCAAGCTCACATTAGGTAACTACATCGGGGCAATTAAAAACTTTGTGAAATTGCAGCATGACTACCAATGTCACTTCATGGTGGTTGATCTTCACGCTGTAACGGTAGCTCAAGAGCCGGCAGCGCTGCGTGAGCAGTCTGAGGCGGTAGCTGCATTGTTTATCGCAGCAGGAATCGATCCTACAAAATCTAATGTGTTTCTCCAATCCCATGTACCCCAGCACGCGGAATTGGGCTGGTTGATGACCACCCTGACTTCGATGGGTGAACTCGAACGCATGACTCAATTCAAGGACAAATCCTCCGGTAAAGATTCCGTTGGCGCCGGACTATTCGTATATCCTTCATTAATGGCTGCTGATATTTTGCTGTATAATGCTGACCTTGTTCCAGTAGGCGAGGACCAGAAGCAGCATTTGGAACTGACACGCGATCTGGCAGGACGCTTTAACCACCGTTATGGTGAGTATTTCACGATTCCAGACCCTTATATTCCACAGGTGGGTGCCCGTGTAATGTCTCTGGACGATGCTTCTTCCAAAATGAGCAAAAGTAATCCCAATGCAGGCAGCTACATTGCCTTGCTTGATCCACCAGATGTGATCCGCAAAAAAATTAGCCGTGCAACTACCGATTCCGGTACTGAAGTTGTATATGATCCGGCAAACAAACCTGAAGTCAGCAACCTGATGAGTATCTACGCTGAATGCGCAGGTCTGACATTGAAAGAAGTAGCGGAACGCTATGAAGGCAAAATGTATGGTCCATTCAAAAAAGAACTGGCTGAAGTGGTGGTATCCGTTATTGAACCTCTACAGGAACGGTATCGTGAGATTCGCGAGTCTGGCGAATTGGCCGACATATTGGAAACCTCAGCTCGTCGCGCAGAAGCGGTGGCATCCCAAACACTTCATGCGGTTAAAGAACGCATGGGGTTTGTTCCTAGACGTACGTTGTAGTAGAACGAGGCAAGTGACCTAAAGTAGATGAATTGTTCACATAATAAAGAGGAGCCCTAGGGCTCCTCTTTATTATTGTTTCGTACTACCTAACCTAAAAGTTTACAGGGTCAAGAAGCGGTTTCCGAAGTGGTACGACCTTCCCGACGTTCTTTCTTTGCGCGAATAACGAATCCCCAGCCGATGTTGGCGACGGAGAGAACGAACAGCAGCGAAGCCAACCAGCCCGAGTAAGAGATCATGACGGCCGTAACCGCTAACAACATAATCGAAGAGAATGCAAACCATAGCGATAAACCTTTGCTCATTGGGAAAAACCTCCATATAGAAATTTGATAAAATTCCGTATAACCTGAAGCGCGCGAGCCATAATAATCTTGCAAGCTTGCAATTACATTACAGACACAGATTGAAGGGAGATTTTAAATATGGCTCAAGGATCTCGTTCTAACAACTTGGTGGTACCTCAAGCAAACTCAGCACTGCAACAATTGAAAATCGAAGCTGCACAAGAACTGGGTGTAACTATCCCA
>NZ_LITU01000075.1:267659-273792 GCF_001280595.1 Paenibacillus xylanivorans | reverse complement strand
CTAAACGTCTGGTCCAAATCGCTGAGCAGTCTCTGGCTGGGTCTGGCAAATAATTATTATAACCAAAAAAGCAACAAGCAGAAAGCCCGGAGCGGAAACGCTCCGGGCTTTCTCGCGTATTCGTTCCTATGTCTGATTGTGCCCTTCCATGCACCTTTCGTCAAGAGCGTGCGGATAAAAGTTTTTTATCCATTTTCTCGTCGCTTAACCAGCCGACATACGTATCAATCGTTTCGAAATTTCGATCCATAACCACGACAGCGACAAATGGGTATTGTTTGCGGTGTCGATAACGCACATCTGCCCAGCGTACCTTGTACCCTGCAGGTAGTTCTTCCACCTCTGCGACAGCATAGGATGTGAAGTACAGAAATGCAGTGACTTCAGGAGATTTGCGTGAGGCTGCGACAGCGGCGTGAGTGGACGATGAGGCATGGAGATTCCAGGTTAGGACGGAATGATCCATTTTGCCAATCTCATAGCTATTGTTTGCATATCTTTTCACCACATGCCATCGGTTCCAGGATATCGTTGGGATCACCATATAATGAGCCTCAGAATTATTTTTGTCGATTCGCTTCACCTGTCTAACAGCCATAGCACGTGCTATTGTCCGCCATACATAATACAAGCCAATCAAAATATACAGTGAAACAAAGAGTGGAGCAGGGGCGATCAGATCGAAGGCCCATAACAAAATGGCCAGCACATGTGTGGTAAACAGAAACGGATCAAAAATATGAATGATGTTCCAGGCAATCCAGCGTTCTGTAAAAGGTCGCGCTGCCTGGGTTCCATAGGTATTGAACAAATCGGTAAAAACGTGTACGCCTACGGCGACAGCAGTCCAGGCCGCGACGTGTCCAACAGCGACACCGGGAAAGATCAGGGCAATGACACCGGTGATGAGCAGAACCCATAACAGGAGAAATGGCAGTGAATGGGACATGCCCCGGTGATTCCGGATGTAGAGCGAGTTGCTTTTGAGACGTAACGCAGTATCGATGTCAGGAGCCTGCGAGCCTGCAATGGTGCCAACCATGACCGCAGCTGCGAGCATGGGACTGGTCGCGACAACGGGATCGACATAAGCCAGACCGGCCAGACCAATCCCCATGACAAAATGTGTAGAAGTATCCATAAACGTCTCCTTTGTGTGGTGTATCGTTAATGCGTATTGCTTCTCTATCTAGGTGATACCCATATATAGTGTATATTATCCGCCTACCGGGAAGCAAAACACCCTAATTTCCAAAGATATGACAAGAACCTGCTCAATTGACAGCAATTGTACGAGCATTGTCAAACTCTTTTTCCTTTTCCTGTGATAAACTTTATATCGGAGGCAGAGAGAAAAATCTCCATGAGATCAAGAACAAGGGGGATTCACAAGCGTGGACAATTCATTGAGATACCAGGCTTCTTCCGATTCGGCAACACGATCTGCGCCTCCGATGAAATCAGGGACGTGGAAAGATTTTATCCATATTACGAAACCGGGCATTCTTCGAACCAACCTTATTGCGGTTTTTGGTGGCTTTTGGCTTGCATCCCAGTGGGACGTCAACTACGGCAAGATGCTGCTGACCCTGCTCGGAACGGTACTGATTATGGCTTCTTCTTGTGTATTTAATAATTACTTTGACCGTGAACTTGATCTCAAAATGGAACGTACCCGCAACAGGTCCTTGCCAACAGGACGTTTAACACCCAAAGTCGTTCTATCCTATGCCATTATTTTGGGTGTGCTTGGATTATCCGTACTCTTTTCCTTTTCTGGGGCACTTGCCGGATTATGCGGCATGTTTGGCATGTTTGTCTATGTGATTATGTACACCCTTTGGTTAAAGCGTTCATCGACATGGAGTACCTCCATCGGTGGTCTGTCCGGTGCAATGCCGCCAGTCATCGGGTATGTCGCGGTAACCGGACGTATGGATGTTGGTGCATGGCTGCTTCTGGCCATGTTATTTCTATGGCAGCCTCCACACTTCTGGGCGCTCGCGATCCGCAGGGTGGAAGATTATCGGGCTGGCGGATTTCCACTATTGCCGGTTGTGAAAGGCATTGAACGGACCAAGGTTCAGATGATTCCTTATCTGATTTTGCAAATCTTTGTCCCGGTCCTCATGTATGGGTACGGGTACGCAGGAATCTTTTATCTTACCGTTTCACTGATACTTTCCGTGCTGTGGCTGTACTACGCACTCCAAGGCTTTCGTGCACAAAATACAGATGCCTGGGCCAAAAAGGTATTCCTTTACTCCATTAACTATCTGTCTTTGAGTTTTATATTGATGATTCTGGATACAGTGCACAAATAAGCAGTATGAAATGCTGTAATAAACATTAAATGGGCACGGGGCTGTGGAACAGCTACAATAACAAGGGAGCTCATTGTCGATTGGGTTCTTCGTATACATATGCATCATATTGGTATGGGAATGAGGAAATGCATTTAAAAACACGATCCAGAGTCCATGAATTTTATCGGAAACCGTTAAAGCTTTATGTATGCGTATTCATATGATCTGATATCGGAAGGGACGAGAATGATGCTGAAAAAGTATAAATGGACATGGATGCTGCTGGGGCTCGCACTGATTATGGCAGTGTATTTAATGTGGGGCACCGTATTTGCCAGCAAGGAAAAATTACCCGAAATTCGGGAGATTCAATCCTTTTCGATGGAGAATGTAGATGGAAGCACAGTGTCACTGGATGATACGAAAGGCAAGGTGCGTTTGTTCTACTTTTATTTCACCAGTTGTCCGGATGTGTGCCCAATTACGACGTTTACGTTATCCCAGGTGCAGGATCTGTTGAAAGAGGACGATACCTTTGGCAAGGATGTCTCATTTGTGTCCATCTCGTTTGATCCGAAAGTGGATACCAAGGAGAAGATTAAGGAATTTGCAGATCGATTCCACGCGGATTATGAAGGCTGGTACTTCCTGCGGGGGGACATGGATCAAACGAAGCAGCTCGCCAGGGATTCATTCCAGATCCTCATTGAGGGTGAGAACAAGGACGATTTTGCCCATATGAACATGATTGGACTGGTGGATCGGAATAACCAGCTGCGCAAGGTATACAATGCTTTTAATACAGAGGATGTTGAACCAGCAGTAATTGCTGAGGACATACGCAATTTGATCAAGGAATAAATGCGTTCATAATTGACAAGCCAAATAAAGAGGCTGCTTCTTGGGTTGAATGAATACCCCGGAGCAGCCTCTTTCTGTTTTTCCTAAAACGATGGGAATTCAGGATATTGAATATATGATTCTAATCCTGCTTTCTCCAGCTGGGCAATAATGTATTCGTCGGGGGTTCCCTCCACACCCGCATAGCCGCGGCGCGTATACATCTGTACTGCATCAGGGAAGGCATCTCGGAGCACACCTCTGATTTTTTTGCCTGAACTGTCATTATCCATAAATAAGTAGACCTCATCGTAACCAACCTGTTTGCGCAACGACTCAAGCTTGAGCGAATTCAGTGTTCCAAAGGTGCACAAAATGTTGATTTCGGGTGCTACAAGGCGTTTTAGTTTGCTGCGGTCATTTTTACCTTCTACAATGACATGAATAGGCATCATATTCACCTCTTGATCGAGAGCTTATGTCGACATTCCCCGGGAAATGTTGCAGCGAAAATCGACTGGATTATATAAAATGGACGCCTAACTTTTACACGAGCGACTATGCTGACAGAAGCACCTCTGATTTCTAACTTCTTTTTCACATTCTGAAGGGAATGTCTAACCAATAGTGGCCGTTCTGGTTACGGATCGTTCTTTCGATCGCTGTTGCCTCCAAATGTTCTGAATTTACTCTTCAAAGGTATAACATTCGGAGACAAAGGCGAACGCTACCGCTTCTTCAGAATCGATTCCGTCTCCTCCACTACTACTTTCACTGATCATCCATTCCTAATTTAAGAAAGAGAAATCTTGAAGATGAAAAAGGTTATGCTCAGAAGCCGTTCCGTTTGTGTGTATAAACCGTCCGTCCATTTTATATAGTGTATCTGTAAATGGGGGAATGATGCAAAGCCAAGAAAAATACAAGCCTTTCTGTTGTCAAAGGGTACAGATAATAGATCATCCTTATACGGTTAACCCAATATACTTTTGGGATCAGACAAGGAAGCTTCGCGTCTGGCTGTGAAATAAGGGAGCAGCATAATACCGATCATCAATAATACAAAGGCAATAAAATATGGGGATAGACCCACGCGAAGCTGTCCTGCTGTGATTGGGCCGATGAAAGAGCCGATGGAGGTAGCAATGGATTGCAATGAGAAGATGCGACCCAGCTTGTTTCCTCCGCTTAATCGGATAAAGAGTGTTGCCATGGCAGGGAAAATAATGCCTTTAGACATCCCCAGAACGAAGAGCACGGAAGACAACGGAATCTGTGGTATCGCCGCCATAGCAAAGAAACATAAAGACATCAGCAGCACACCTGCAATCAACCGCAGTTTGGGGGAATAGCGGTTGAGAAACAGCATGCTTAGGGTAAATAGTGCTCCGATGCTGATAATGGAAAACAAAAGCCCGGTAGACATCATGGATGAATGTCCGCCTCCACGCAGAGGCAGTTCAAAAAAAAGAATACCTTGGGCACAAGCAATGACAAGAGGTAGGGCAAAGTAACGCCAGGATACGGGCAGGAATTTTCTTTTTTCTTCTGCCGGGTTGCTAGGCTTGGCGGGCTCGGTCACTACTTCGTGCTGAACTTCAGCCAGGCCTTTGGGCATGGATAACCATGCGATAACGCCGGACAGAATGAGCAGATAACCTAGACTTGCAAAGGTGGCGGAAAATCCAAGAGCTCCGACGATCAATGCGCCTGCGGCGGGTGATACCACGGATGCCAGCGTATGTACAACGCCATGGCCTGACATATACTTGCCTTGCTTAATCGGATCGCTTGATAGCTGCGCTAGCAGTGCGAGACAGGCCGGAGACAGAAAAGCAAGTACAAATCCGCTGATGGAACGCAGGGCGAGCAGCTGCCATGGTGTATGGATTTGCGCCTGGATAAGCAAAATGATGCCTGCACCCAGCAAACTGAACACAATGTAACGACGACTGCCATGTTTGTCGATTTGGGTTCCGGCAATCAGATTGCCTGGGAGATGAGTCAAGGAATAGATACCCATCATCCAGCCGATGAAGGTCGGGGCCGCCCCGAGCGAGATAGCGAAAGGGGTCAAGATTGGATACTGGGCGTGCAGATCAAAAACAGCAAGGAACAAAAATAGATATAGCCAGATGGCCGTTTTCACATAAGCCCCTCCTTGTTAAGCGATGCATGTTCAATAACTGGTCATGCCGTGTTCCCCGTTCCTTTGGACAGAACCTCATGGTACTACTTGTACGCCCGGCGGGACGAACTTAGACCGTTTATTTTTACATAGGAGGGCTTAGCTGACAGCAGCTTCGGAAATCATGTATAATATTCGGGAAGTGTTAATAAACAACTCTAATACGGAAGGTGTAGTCATGAACATAGAAGTAATCAAAGAGTTTGTGATGCAGAACTGGCTGGTGATCGTGGTTGCGTTGATCATTTTGTTCTTTGTTCTGAATGTGGTCAAAACCGTATTGAAATGGGCGATTGCCATCATCATTATTGCGGCTCTACTGATATACAGCGGCATCTCCATTGATCAGATCAAACAGACAGTTACTGACGTACAATCAAGTACGATGGACACATTGAAGAAGGAAGCGACCAGTATGATGCTCAAGGAAGCTTCCAAAGCAACATACACCAAGGGACAGGATGGTGCATTCACCATCACAAGCCCCAATGTGGATATTAAAGGTAGAACGAATTCGGATAAAGTCGATGTTACACTTCGGGGGATCTCACTGGGTGAATGGAAGGTCGACAATGAAACGATACGAACTTTTGTCAAACAGGCACAGGAGAACGGAACAGCACCGGCTTCGTAGTAAAGGAGGAATGAATACGTGCTGCAAAGTTGGCTGGACAGTCTGAAAGAATTCAATGGCATAACGATTATGCTATTGCTGATTGTGGCCGCTTCATTGCTTCAGGGATGGTCCAGAGGTGCTTCGCGTTCGGCGGGAAGACTCTTTGGATTCCTCATGGATGGC
>NZ_LITU01000075.1:207516-267569 GCF_001280595.1 Paenibacillus xylanivorans | reverse complement strand
CATCGGTTTAACATTATGGCTTGCGCCATATGTTCAGCAATGGTTGTCTGTGCATGCTGCAGACATGCCAAACCGTGAATTGAACCGATGGGAGCAGATGTATTATACATTGATTACGGCAATTGCTGATTTTCCGCTGATGCGGTTTGCCGTGTTGTTTGTGCTTAGTTATGGCTTTATTCGATTGGTTCTCGGCTTGCTCTCTTCCCTTATTTTCAGAAGAAAATACAGTTCAGCAGAGCAAGAGAGCAGACCAAAAGGATTTTTCAGCCGCTTCACGGGTGCTGTGATTGGTACAGTCATTGGATCCGTCCGCGGGATGATTGTGATTGCTGTGTTGTTCATGATTGTCAGTCTCTATCCGGGCAGCATGTTTAGTCGCTATGTAGAGGCTTCGCCCATTTATATGCAAGGGGCCAAGTCCGTCATAGAGCCATTATCCGGTACATTTATTAAGGACAAGTTGCCCGTGTTTACTCAAGCGGTTCAAAAGGAACTTGGCGCGATCCTGCAACGCAAATATGAAGTCCTTGACCATAACATTCCGGCGGATATTGAATCTGCGGCAAAAGAAATTGTAAAAGGTCAAACGACAGATGAAGCCAAAGCCAGAGCATTATATGACTGGGTAGGTTCTCGCGTTCAATATGACTATGGTAAAGTGGATGACTATGAGCAAAAGGGTATATGGCATGAGCAGACGCCGCAAAATACATTTGATACACGTGAAGGCGTATGTATTGATTACGCTCGTCTATACGCAGTCATGGCTCGTTCACAGGGGCTGGAAGTCAAAGTGGTTACAGGCCTTGGTTATAACGGGCAGGGTGGATATGGTCCACATGCCTGGAATGAAATATATTTGAGTGATTCGGAAAGCTGGATTCCGCTTGACCCCACGTGGGCAATCAGTGGCGATTGGTTCAATCCTCCTAACTTTGCCGATACCCATCTAAAAGATCAAACAGCTTAACATTACGCCGGACATGGGTCCGGGAGATGACGACGTTGCCAGGTTATCATGCCGGGGCTGTATAGTCTGGACGGTATGCATCAAGTCATGAAAGAGGTAGGATGAATGAACAATCATTCAAAAGAGAAGGACGAACTTACGGACAAGCGGCGCTTCAGTTACCGGATGAACGTATTTTTCTTCGCTTCCTTTGTTATTTTTAGCGTTATTATTGTACGGCTGGCATTTTTGCAATTCGTGGAAGGGCCTGAGCTCAGTCAGGAGGAAGCGAGTAACATTACCAAAGATGTACCGCTCGCTCCCGTGAGAGGAACTATCTATGATTCCACGGGTGAGGTAAAGCTGGCTTACTCCAAGCCGATTCAATCCTTGTACCTGACCTTATACAAAAATTATGGGGATGTGGATGGCAAGCCTAATCCGAATATAGCGGAAGTGGAGGACATCGCCACCCGGCTGCATGATGTTTTTGAGCAGTATAAGAAAAAGGATTCTGAGGACCTTACGGTGGAGAAAATCATTGAAGAGATGGACTTGAATTCCCGCAAGTCGAACGGCTTCATGCCACGTCTGATCAAGAGCGATCTGTCCGATGAAGAGGTAGCCTACTTCCTCCAGCATAAGGATGAATTTAAGGGAATTCAGATTGTAGAGGAAAGTGTGCGATATTACGATCCGGATACGGTCGCTGTGCAGACTATTGGCTATTTGAAAAAATTTAAAAGCTCCAAAGCGTTGAAAAAGTACGAAGAGATTGATGAGGCCAATAAAAAGCAAACGAACCCGGGCCTTATCTATACCGAGAATGAATTTGTTGGCTTCGATGGACTGGAACTTCAATACCAGGATGTTCTGCGAGGGAAAAGCGGTTATAACTCCGTGGACGTTGACTTACGGAACTTGCCTGAAGGTGTAGCGGGCTCTACCCCACCCGAAAAAGGGTATGACCTGATTACAACGATTAACAAAAATGTTCAGGTGAAGACGGAACAGGCGATTCTGGATCAACTAAGTTGGCTGCATACACATCAGGTATCAGGTAAGCTACATCCCAATGCAAAAACAGGTTTTGCAGTAGCGATGGAAGTGGATACAGGAAAGATTGTTGCTGCTGCCAGTATGCCGGATTACGACACTAATATGTGGAAAACTGGCGGTATAAGTACTGAAGATTACGATAAAATAAAATATATTTATCAAAATGGCACCATTCGTGGGTTCCCGCCAGACGATTCAGGTAAACGAGCGGAATCCGTTGTATTGCTTGGTTCCACAATCAAACCGCTCAGTGTATTGATTGGTTTGAAGGAAGGTTTCTTCACTACAAATACAGTTTATTCAGACAGAGGTTCAACGACTTTTGGTGGGGATAACCGCAGAGTACAGAACTCCTCCGGTCACGTGTATGGTTCGTTAACTCCTCGTGATGCGATTCGACATTCCTCGAACGTGTTCATGATTGATGAAATCGGTAAGAAGCTGTACTCCCGATATGGGGCAAAGGGTGTCGATGTCTGGGATGAATACATGGAGAAATTTGGGTTAGGTGTCTCCACAGGTGTTGACCTGCCTAATGAATGGCTTGGGCGCAAAGAATATGGTAAGGATAGCGTCGAGAGTTCCTTGACCAAGCTGGTATATGCCTCTTTTGGACAGCAGGGGAAATATACAACGATGCAGCTTGCTCAATACACCACGATGCTTGCGAACAAAGGAAAACGAATGGAGCCACAATTAGTCAGTGAATTCCGTGATTCGCAAGGCAATGTGGTTGAGAAAATGAAACCGAAGGTGCTCAGCACAGTCGATTTTAACGATGCTTACTGGAATGAAGTACAGCGAGGCATGGCAACCGAGGTATCTTCATTTAGCGGTTTCCCGTATGATTTTGCCAGAAAAACAGGAACATCCACACAGGTAGTCGGGGGAAAACTGGTGGATAATGGGGTGTTTATCGCTTATGCACCACGCAACAATCCGAAGCTGGCTGTTGCTGTCGTCATCCCTGAAGGGGGCTTTGGTTCGAGCAGTGCTGCTCCAGTAGCACGCGCGATCTTTGATGCGTATGACGAGGAGTTCGGTCTGGACGGTGTACCAAAAAAAGATAAAAATAAAGAATCAAATACACAGTAATGTGAGTCTTTGAATCCAAAGAGAGGACCCTTTCGAGGGGCCTCTCTTTTACGTTTTGCCAGAACTTGAATGTCTCTCTCCAGCAAGCTGCTGCAAATTAGCGTGTAACAAACTTCGTGCATGTCACGTTTATATAATAGAATGAAAATTTATTTCAGGATTAAAAAGATTAACGATATGTCTGTATTGACATCGTCTCGAAAGAATCGGCATATGTCTCTTCTGTTTACGAAAATGTAACCAAAATCTGGAGGACATGGCAGTTGACCTTTGATAGACTTGTATAAGGAAAGGTATGTTACTTGAACCGAATGATGCAAAACGTGCTGATTGATTAATCTACTTTTACATAAGAACGGAGAGGCTTATCCCATGTTTAACCGATTGAGGAAAAAGAAAATGTCCAATGAAGATCCACCAGTTAACAAGCCGTCTAGTGTAAGAATGAACATGTTTTTTTTCGCTGCGTTTGTGATATTCAGTATCCTTATTTTCAGGTTGGCTTTTGTGCAATTTGTCGAGGGACCTGAACTGACCTATATGGAGACCAGCCGTAATACCAAAGATATTCCGCTCGCCCCTGTTCGTGGGCCAATCTACGATGCGACTGGGAAGGTCGCGCTCGCTTATTCGGAGCCTGTACAGTCCCTCTATGTTTTGTTGTATGAGGATTATAGAAATGATGACCGCAAGCAGGAAGCGCAGGAACTTGCTGATGAACTGGCGGCTGTGTTTAAGAAGTTTAACCCGGGGGACAAAGAACAACCAGATGCAGAAGAGATTGTGAAGCGACTGGATCTGGATTACCAGAAGACATTTGGATATGTACCGAGGTTAGTTAAATCCGATTTGACAACCAAAGAAATTGCCTATTTCATGGAGAAAAAAGCAGAGTATCCGGGCGTTATGGTACTTGAGGAAAATGTCCGAAAATACGATCCGGATGGGGTAGCCGTTCAGGTGGTCGGCTATACAAGAGAATTCAAGCGAGCACCGGATACACTTAAAAAATATAAAGCCATTCGGGAATCTGCAAGTACTCTGCGTGATCCGGGTCTTGTTTATCACGAAGAAGAGAAGGTAGGCTTTGACGGCTTGGAACTGCAATATCAGGAGGACCTTCGTGGACGTAGTGGCTACCAGTCCATTGATATTGATGCACGCAATTTGCCAGACGGAACGATGAATCTGACCCCACCTGAAAAGGGGTATAGTCTAATTTCAACCATCAACAAGGAAATTCAGATGGTTGCACAACAAGCTATTACAGATGAATTGAGGAAGTTGCCGAAAGCTGTTACCGGATACGCGGTAGCCATGGAAGTGGATACAGGCAATGTTGTGGCCATGGCGAGTATGCCTGACTATGATCCGAATGACTGGGATTATGACAAGATCAAGTATGTTTTTCGAAATGGTACAATGGCTTCCTTCCCGCCAGACGATACGAAAAAACATACTGAATCCGTTGTTTTGCTAGGTTCCGTAATCAAGCCACTCAGTGTATTGATTGGATTAAAAGAAGGACTATTTACGACTGGGCAGACCTATCACGACCAGGGATATGCCATTTTGGGGAAAGACGGGAGACAAGTGAAGAACTCACATTCTGCATATAATGGAAATATTACAGCGAGACGGGCTATTGAGAAATCTTCCAATTCCTTTATGATTGATATGGTTGGTAAGAGACTGCTAAATAAGTATGGATCGGATAAAGGGATTGATATTTGGGACAGGCACATGAAGGAATTTGGCTTGGGTGTATCAACTGGTGTTGACTTACCCGGTGAATTCCTGGGTAGACTAGAGTATACAAACAAAGATGAATCGGCTCTTACACGTCTCGCTTTTGCCTCATTTGGTCAGCAAGGTAAATATACAACGCTTCAACTCGCGCAATATACCACAATGCTTGCGAATAAGGGCAAACGGATGGAACCTCATTTGGTGAAAGAAATCCGTGACGCTGATGGCAATGTGGTCAAGAAAATCAAACCAAAAGTGTTAAACGAGGTTGATTTTGCGGACGCATACTGGAATGAAGTGCATAAGGGTATGGTCACTAGAGTAAGTTCCTTTGAAGGGTTCGCCTACGATTATGCAAGAAAAACAGGAACCTCGGAGCAGGGAACAGGACCGAAAAAGAAGGAAAACGGTGTATTTATCGCATTTGCACCACGGGATAATCCGAAGCTGGCTATAGCCGTTGTTGTACCCGAAGGTGGCTTTGGATCGGTTAGCGCGTCTCCAATTGCACGTAAAATCTTCGATGCCTACGATGATGTTTATGGCCTCGATGGGACTCCAAAAGGGAAGAAAGATCAGGAAAAAGACAAAGAGTAACGTGATACAGCGCAAGAGAAATAGAGCAGATTTGAACGGAAAAGAAGATAGGTCAATAAAAAGACCCATATACTCATTTGGACAGGCAGGGGAAATTTCCCTTGCCTTTTTATTTTGCATCGGCTAAAATTTGCACAAGGGAAACATTATTAGTCTTGTATAAATTTTAATACCTTGTACAACAAAATTAGATTAGAACAATTATGTTAGTAGAGGGAAAGGGGCGATTTAGATTGTTAATGGTGAAGATGAGGAGTATTCAGAGAGGTTTGATGACGCTTGCTGCTGTTGTATTGGTGTTCGTACTAACAGCGTGCTCAAGTGCAGCAGAAACAGGAGACAGTGAAGGGAAAGTGAAGGTCACAGCCACAACAGGCATGATTGCGGATGTTGCGCGTGAAGTCGGAGGGGCATATGTTGATGTAACCGGGCTGATGGGTCCGGGTGTAGACCCCCATTTGTACAAGGCTTCGCAAGGTGATATTCGCAAGCTGGAGCAAGCGAAAGTCGTTTTTTACAACGGACTGCACCTCGAAGGCAAAATGACAGATATTTTGGAGAAAATGTCCAAGAGCAAAACAGTAACGGCCGTCACGGAGAAAATTCCAGTGGATGAATTGCGATCAGGAAAAGATACAGGCGGCACCGAATACGATCCACACGTCTGGTTCGATGTCAGCCACTGGATGCATGCGGCAGAGGCTATGCGCGATACACTCGTGGAAGCAGACCCGGAACATGCAGAAGAGTACAAGACCCAGGCAGAGCAGTATCTAACGAAACTGGAGGCATTGGATACCGAAGTGCGGGAAAAAATTCAGGAGATTCCGGAAGCCAGCCGGGTATTGGTCACGGCGCATGATGCCTTTGGATACTTCGGCCAAGCCTATGGCATGAAAGTGATGGGGCTTCAAGGAATCAGTACAGCAGCCGAGTATGGTGCGAGGGATGTTAGTGAGTTGCGGGATTACCTCGTGGATAACAATATCAAGGCTGTATTTGTAGAATCCAGCGTACCGGCAAAGGCAATGGAAGCAATTATTGCCGGGGCAGCCGAAAAAGGACATACGGTAAGCATTGGTGGTGAACTGTTCTCGGATGCAATGGGTGCTGAGGGAACAGAAGAAGGAACGTATATTGGCATGATCCGCCACAACACTCAGACAATTGTAGAAGCATTAAAGTGATAAACCATATGAAGAGAGGAGTGGAAAGAATATGAGTGAAGTAATTTTATCGGAAAAATCTCAACCACAACCAAATGCTAACCATTTGCAGGGAACGCAACCTACATCAGCTCCTCTTAGTGTTCGGGATCTGGCGGTAGCTTACCATAAAAAGCCGGTGCTCAGTGGGGTATCTTTTGACATTCCGGAAGGTCAGCTGATTGGCATTCTGGGTCCCAATGGGGCCGGGAAATCGACTCTGATCAAAGCCGTTCTGGGACTAGTACCTAAAATGCACGGCGAGGTGAAGATTTTTGGTCAGTCCTACCGAGAACAGCGTCGCCGGATCGGCTACGTGCCTCAGCGGGAATCCGTCGACTGGGATTTCCCGACTCACGCGCTCGATGTTGTCATGATGGGGCGTTATGGACATCTGGGCTGGTTCCGCCGTCCAGGCAAAAAAGAACGGGATCTGGCAGCTCACTGCCTAGAGCAAGTGGGAATGGGTGATTATATGTACCGCCAGATCAGTCAACTATCCGGCGGACAGCAGCAGCGTGTCTTTCTGGCACGGGCACTGGTACAGGATGCCGAATTGTATTTCATGGATGAGCCGTTTGCAGGTGTAGATGCCACAACGGAGAAAGCTATCATTTCACTGTTGGAACAGTTGAAGAAGCAAGGGAAGACCGTACTGGTTGTTCACCATGATCTGGCAACAGTAGAGGAATATTTTGACCATGTGTTGCTGCTTAATGGACGGCTGGTTGCTGGTGGACCGACGAATGAAGTATTTGTACCGGATACTTTGCAAGAGACGTACGGAGGCCGGATAGCGATGATCGGGAGCCGGTCGGAGAAAGGCCAGGTGTAGTGCATGTGGAACTGGATAGTAGCCATAGTGTCCGATCCCAATACACGCTGGATATTGCTTGGCTGCTTATTGCTCGGCTTCAGTAGTGGAATTATTGGCTCATTTACATTTTTGCGTCGTCAGAGTCTCATGGGGGATACGTTGGCTCATGCAGCTCTGCCCGGGATTTGTATCGCGTTTATGTTGACGGAAACCAAATCCGTAGGTTTATTTCTGTTCGGTGCACTCGTCGCTGGAATTGTGGCTACCTTCGGCATATCGTGGATTACACGGTATTCCCGGATCAAGCAGGATGCGGCGATGGGCATCGTGTTGACTGTATTTTTCGGAATTGGCGTAGTGATGCTTACTCGTATTCAGCACGGTGCAAGCGGCAGTCAGAGTGGACTTGATAAATATTTGTTTGGTCAGGCCGCATCCATGGTGATGACGGATGTGTATGTCATGGGCGGTGTCTGTCTTATATTATTGATTGCTTGTCTGGCATGGTTCAAGGAATTCAAGCTGGTGAGCTTTGACCCGGGATTTGCACGGGGCATGGGACTGCCAGTTGGCATGCTGGAACAACTGATTCTGCTGTTGACCGTTATTGCGGTTGTTGCGGGAATTCAAGCGGTGGGTGTGGTGCTTGTTGCTGCTTTGCTGGTGACCCCTGCAGCAGCGGCCCGCTGCTGGACGGACTCGCTCTCACTCATGGTACTGTTGGCCGGCGTATTTGGAGCACTGAGCGGTGCAACAGGTACGATCTTCAGCACATTGGTGCCTAATCTGCCAACTGGACCTGTAACGGTTCTGGCAGCTACAGTGTTGTTTGCCGGTTCTGCATTGCTGGCTCCACGTCGTGGATTGCTGGCTCGGCGTTTGCGCAGCATTCAGGCGAAATCGGCTTATTTGAAAGAAGAGCATGCCACGCTCCAGACACTTTCTGCACAGCGGGCACAGCAGGAACGGGGTGAGCTGTAATGGCGACGTTTTGGATTATATTAACGGCCATCCTTGTATCCTCCGCCTGCGCCATTCTTGGCTGTTTTCTCATATTAAGGCGGATGGCTCTGGTAGGAGATGCGATCAGTCATGCGGTTCTCCCGGGTATTGCGATTGCTTTCCTGTGGAGCGGTTCACGTGATTCACTATGGATGCTTCTAGGTGCAACGGTATTTGGATTACTGACGGTGTTCTTCATTCAAAGCTTGCAGGCTGGAGGACTATCGTCCGATGCTTCCATTGGGATTGTGTTTACGGCGCTCTTCGCAGTGGGTGTCATTTTGATTAGCTTGAATGCCGGGCATATTGATCTGGATCTGGACTGTGTGTTGTTCGGTGAGATCGCATATGTGCAGTGGGATACCCTGACCCTTGGGGGAACGGATGTAGGACCTAGGGCAGTCTGGATGCTTGGCATCACGTTGCTGGTGATCCTCGTCGTAATCGGGTTGTTCTACAAGCAATTCAAGCTGTGTGCCTTCGATCCGGCGCTGGCTGCGGCCTGCGGCATTCCGGTGGTGCTGTTCCACTATCTGCTTATGGGGCTCGTTTCCATGACATCTGTGGCTTCATTTGAAAGTGTAGGGTCGATTCTCGTTGTTGGCATGCTCATCGTACCTGCGGCGACGGCTTACCTGCTCACGGATCGACTGGGCAAAATGATTCTATATAGCGTGCTCGTAGGAGCAGCTTCCTCGGTTGGAGGCTACATCATGGCTTACGCCCTGGATGCTTCCATTGCAGGTTGCATGGTGGCGGTAGCAGGCATTCTGTTTGTTCTGGCTCTGCTACTATCTCCAAAGCATGGTATTGTCTTCCGGTATGCTCGTCGCAAATTCGCGGCACGTTAAATGGATAAAAAATAGCAGCCGCCTGCATTGCAGGCGGTTTTTTCATGGATTCGAGTAAGTTTTATCTCATACCAGACTCTTACACGAATCGGGACAGACATCTGTTGTAACGTTGAAAAGGTTCACCCGCATCGCGCGTTACTTTGTTGCAGGCCGACGATCTGTGGTAAAATGTCGTTAGCTGTGACGTCCGGAGCATCCGCCTACGCGGATGCCGGGCGATCTTTTTGTGAGAGTATGTTGGACAGGGAGAAGTAGAGAGACCATTAAGGAGGAAATACAGCATGAGTGAACTAAAATACAAATTGCTTGCATTGGATATGGATGGAACACTGCTTAACGATAATCATGAAATCACACAGGAGACCGCCAAATGGATTCAGATTGCCATTCGACGGGGAGTTCATGTGTGCCTTTCAACAGGAAGAGCCGTTTTTCATGCGATGCCTTATGCGGTACAGCTTGGGCTGGAGACCCCGATGGTTACGGTCAATGGCAGTGAAGTCTGGAAAGCTCCGCATGATTTGCATATGCGCCATCTGATGGACCCGGCATTGATCCGCAAAATGCAGGAGATTGGCGAAAAATATAATAGCTGGTACTGGGCATACTCCGTGGAAGAGCTGTTCAACCGTGATCGCTGGACGGACAATATCGAAGGTCTGGAATGGCTGAAATTCGGATTTAATACTGAAGTGGATGAAGCCCGTCACCAGATTATGATGGAGCTGCAGCAAATGGGTGGTCTGCAAATGACGAACTCCTCGCCTGTTAATATTGAGATTAACCCTGGCGGTGTATCCAAAGCGAGCGGTGTAGCTGAAGTCTGCAAGTTGCTGGGTATAGACATGTCCGAAGTGGTCGCTGTTGGAGACAGCTTGAATGATCTGGCCGTTATTGAAGCCGTGGGTCTTGGTGTTGCCATGGGCAATGCGCAGGAACAGGTGAAGGAAGCGGCTGACCTGATCGTAGCGAGCAACAACGAAGATGGCATTGTCGAGGTGATCCGTGAACATATTTTGAAGGGGGAATAACCTTTGCTCGCAACCGTTGGCTGGATTTTAATTGTACTGTTGTTTGCGGTGGGGATGGCCGGTACGGTATATCCCATACTGCCTGGTGCTTTTGCGATTTTCTTCGCGTTTCTGGTCTATGGCTGGTTCTTCAGCTTTGATCCGTTCGGTGTATGGTTCTGGATCATCCAGATTTTGATCGTAGTGGTGTTGTTCGTGGCTGATTATGTCGTCAGCGCTTGGGGTGTGAAGAAATTCGGCGGCTCCAAATTATCGACGACACTCAGTACAATTGGTGTCATTATAGGCCCATTTGTTATTCCGGCGTTCGGACTGGTACTAGGGCCGTTTATTGGTGCTTTTATCGGGGAACTGATCGGAGGGTCCTCACCTTCCAAAGCTTCCAAAGTTGGATTTGGCTCCGTGGTGGGGCTGTTTACAAGCACCGTCATGAAAATTATTTTGCAAATCGTCATGATTGTTCTGTTTATTATCTGGGTGGTAAGATTCGCATAGACGTTCGGGAGCGGCTTCATCTGGATGCACGTCGGTGTGGGGGAAAGAAGGGGAATTGGCTTGTCTAAGAAGGAAACATTTATTAGGGGTACGCTTATTTTGGCGGCAGCTGCGCTGATTGCGAGGGTACTCGGATTAGTTCAACGGGTGCCGCTGGAGCACATCCTCGGCGATATCGGTAATGCATCGTTTACCATCTCCAATACGGTATATTTAATGCTATTAACCGTAGCAACAGCAGGCATACCAAGTACACTTAGTAAAATGGTGTCCGAACGCTATGCGCTGGGACGCGCAAGTGAAGCACAACAAATCTACCGTGCAGCCCTGATCTTTGCGGCTGTAGCCGGGGTAGTCATGTCTGCTTTATTGTGGTTCGCGGCACCTTATTATGCGACGTACGTATCCAAAGTACCTGAATCGGTGAGCGCCATTCGAGCCTTGGCTCCAGCGCTGCTGCTGTTTCCAGCCATCGCCATGATGCGTGGATATTTCCAGGGTCGCGGCAACATGACGGCAGGCGGCATTTCACAGATTGTGGAGCAGTTTGCACGCGTGGGTACAGCGATTATCGTGGCGTTTGTTATGCTGCAATGGAATTACGATGATCAAACCATTGCCGCAGGGGCTTCATTTGGAGGCGTATTCGGAAGTATCGGTGCTTTTGGCGTCATGCTGTACTTCACCTTGAAGCTTCGCAAAAATGACCGTGCAGCGCAATTGAATTACGAGCGTGTGGAGCAACTGCCTATGCGGGGCATCTACAGTGATATATTCAAACTTTCGATTCCAATTGTATTATCTTCACTCGCTGTTCCGGCAATTAACTTTATCGATTCATCGCTGGTAGTTCCGCTGCTTAGCGGTCGGATTGGACTGGAAGAAGCGACAGGAGTACTTGCGATCCTCGGTGCCAAAGCCCAAAGTATTGCAGGCATCCCACCGATTCTGGCTATTGCTCTGAGTCAATCGCTTGTGCCTGTCATTTCCGCAGCTTTTGCACGCAAGGATGAAGTTCATCTGAAAAATCAGGTGACGCTTGCTTTGCGCATTTCGATTCTGACAGGAATGCCGATTGTCATTGCACTGTGTGCGGCGGCATATTCCGTTAACGGCTTACTGTTCACCAGTCCAGATGGGACACCCATCATTACATTGCTGACGTTCGGTACCATTTTCCAAATTACGATGATGACCACCAACTCCATTCTGCTTGGGGTGGGCAAACCACGGATCACAATGATCAGTGTGGCAGCTGGTATCGTGGTCAAACTTGTAGCCAGTTTGATCCTGGCTCCGATCTTTGGCATTTACGGGATCATTATTGCGACCGCATTGTGCTTCCTGGTTATTACGTACCTGAACCTACGGGTGCTGAGAAAAATTGTTGATTTCTCGATCATGGGGGATCGCTGGAAAGGATTCATCATTACCGTGTTGCTTGCGGCAGGTGTTGGTTTTGCGGCAAACTGGGCCGGGAACTCCATTTTTGGTTTATTCCTGCCGACACGTGTATCTTTCCTCGTTACCTGTCTGTTTGTAGGTGCTCTTGTAGTTGTCGTGTATCTGGTACTTATGGTCGTTCTGCGTGTACTTCGTAAAGACGAGTTGGGCAGTTACCCTCGTATTTTGCAAAAGATACTCCGCCCGCTTATGCGTCTACAACGTGGAGCCGGGCAACGTGGATAACTTATTCCAACACACAATACACACTTCGTTATCTGTTTGAAATAAATACAAGCTCTGTCTGCTTCCAAAGCGGACAGGGCTTTTTGTATTTGAAAAATGACTGAATTAAGAAGCCAATCGATAAGGGTACGGCGTTCCGCTTTCTAGACGATTTCCTTGTGAGGTTAACCGTCCTTAATGCGTCAAGGTTTTGGCATCGTGAGCTAATGCGGTTTTCAGCATGCCATACCGATGTTCATGGCTCATCTCGAACAGCCAGGGGCGGCGCGGGATCGTGAGATGACCTAGACAATCGCGATTTTGCAGCCAATCCTGCCTTGTTATCGGTTCATACGGCGTATCGCCCCATACGGCCAGCAATTCAGGACTATATAACCGTTGGCCTTCCGCCAGCCATTCTTGATCCAGCAGCTCCTGGCTATAGAGGTCAGCTTCTCCTGCTTCATCTTCATGTGCGGTGAACAGACCCGGCCAATATTCAGCACGTGAACCACGGTGAGGAACCGAGCGCGCAAACTCCAACACCTGTGTGAAAATTTGTTCCACTCCAAACAGCATCGCATACAAGCCTTTGCCGAACATAATCCGTTCATCCAGCTTGCCAAAATGTTCAATTACCCGGCCTGCAAGACCTTTTCCACGTCCAAGTGGGAACACGATGTGGTTCAGCCCAGCCAGATTATGCAGATGGAATGCGGGTTTAGAAAGCACCTCTTTTTGAAAATAGGGATGCTGCACCACCCGGCTCTCGATATAGTTCTGCTCATTAATAATTAACGCCACACTCAGCAGCGAGCTGCATCGCTCCAGCCAAAATCGTTCCCAGAACGGTGTCATGAACGCCGATACATGAAAATGGGACAACAAATGAAAACAGCTCCGGCCGATCCGGCGACTGTTCATATACAACAGAAGCTGGGGATAGGCGTCCTGGAAAATGAGTGCATTACACCGCTCCAGTAGTCGATACATATGCTCACGGTCGGTTTGATTTTGCAGATTGTGAATAAGATCACTCTGAAGATCGGTCATATGATATCCGCCGTTGCGGGACACCATATGGGCAAGCAGGGCCCAATGCAGCTCTGGATACTGTTCGTAACATTCTAGGTATGCTGCTGTGCGAGTGATATTACTCCGATTGTTTTCCTGCGTTAATGTTTTGATCTCTTCCAGAATAATGCAGTCCTCTTCACAGACCAGTGCACTGAGCGTGTTTCGGGCAAAAGCACTCTCGTTGCCAGGCAATAGGCGTTCCACCTCAGCTTGTAAGGTTGCAGCCATGTCAGAGTCCCAAGCCATATCACGCAAGGGATGACGAAGCTGTGCAGAGGCCTGCCAAGCCGCCTGTTTACCCCTCCACACTTCCCGGGCCGCGCCTGGGATGGATCGAACCATCTGCAATATTGACCCGTGATGGGCAGACTCGGAGGAATCCGTTTTAACGGAAGTCATGACATGACATCCTTTCCTGATCATCTGTTTACTGTTTGTTTTTAATGCTGTTGATTTAAGTATGCGCTGAATATTTGACTTCCACTCCGCAATTTGCTTCACTTAGAGAATAAGACAAGGTATAGAAAGGAAGATGCTGTGATGGAAAAGATAACATCCAAACCGGAATTCGATGTGGCGATCCAATCTCCGCGTTTAACTGTAGCCGTATTTAAGGCAGATTGGTGTGGTGATTGCAAGTTCATCGATCCCTTTATGCCTGAAGTTGAGGAAAAGTTTGCACGTGAGCTGACATTGGTTGAAGTCGATGTGGATCAGGTGGGTACAGTTAGCGAAGAGCAAAATATCCTTGGCATTCCAAGCTTTGTAGCTTACACGGATGGCCGGGAACTCGTTAGATATGTGAATAAACTGCGCAAGTCGAGAGAAGAGATCGAGCAATTCCTGGAACGTGCAGTTGAGGTATATAACACAATTCATAAATAAAGCATGACAGGATCACCTTGTAAAAGGTTATAATTGAAGGACGCCATTTCTCTTGAAATAGGGAAGTGGCGTTTGTATTTTTAACTTTTTCGGGGAAGCTAATGGTGTACATAGTTACTAATAAATGGCGGGTCCATTTTTTCACAGACGTTAACATTTTGTCACAAAGCGCGACGTCAATGACACATTTATCCGGTATAATGAATTTAGTTGTGAAATAAGTGTCAAAGTATCGAATCAAGCGGAGGATGTAGTTCTTCGCCATCTTAAACCAACAGCGGGTGAGAAAAAAATTGAAACACTTAACCTTGTTTAAATGGTTAACCGTATTAACCTGTCTTGTCATGTTTCTGGCTACCTTTGGCGGAGGCGTTGTAACCCGAACGGAATCAGGCCTCGGCTGCGGCGCGGAATGGCCATTATGTAACGGAAAACTTGTGCCTGCACACACTGTTGCCTCACTTATTGAATTTTCCCATCGCGCTGTAAGCGCATTGGCAGGGCTGTTGTCCATAGCCTCTTTTGTAGCATTCTTGCGGTTTGGCAAATCACGTCGTGACCTACAGTTGTTTTCATTGTTAACGCTGATATTTGTTATTGTCCAGGGAATTATGGGAGCCTTTGCCGTCGTTTTCTCCCAATCTTCCGCAGTCATGGCACTGCATTTCGGCTTTGCACTGATCGCTTTTGCCAGCTCTTTGATGATGGCGCTCGGTATTCGGCAGGAGGCTCGCCACGGTGGATTGGAACGACTCAATCGATATCCGCGGGTCAGTAAAGGTTTTCGAAATCTGGTGTGGTTCTCCACGATCTATACGTACCTCGTGGTATATACGGGGGCATTTGTGAGCCATACCGATTCGGCTGGAGGTTGTTCAGGCTTCCCGCTTTGTAACGGGCAGATTATTCCCGAGCTCTCGGGTGGCGTAGCTGTTGCTTTTGCTCACCGGCTAGCGGCTGTGTCATTAGTGATTGTCATTGCAATCCTCGGACATTTTGCGTATCGCAAACACCCGGATAACACGGAACTAAGAGCGTTAGGCGTGATTTCTGTTGTGCTGGTTCTATTGCAAGTAGTCATTGGTTTTGGACTGATGCTCACGATGAGCACCCCGGAAGTGTACATGTTCGTGGCGCTGGCGCATATGCTCGATATTGCCATTTTATTCGGTGTGTTAACCTATATGAGTTTCCTGGTGTACAAGTTGCATCGGCCCGTTAACCGTTTCTAATATATCCGAATTATTGTAGTTCAGGGATGAATCCAGTGAAGTTCACCATCCGATGATGTACATCATTGGACAGGTGAACTTTGTTTGATGTCAGGCGTGTCAGGGCACCCTATTGTAAGCAGCGGTCATACGTTTACTCTGATTCCGATTTTGTTTAATATGGTGAATTATGATTATTTTGATGATCTGCAGAGTGGAAAGAGGAGGCTATATATGCTGCGAACGTTGCTGGGTGAAAAGCCGCGTAAAAACGAAGGGGTACTGAAGGATGCAATAGAGGCAATGGCGGATACGCTTGAGTTATTTCAGCGACAGATGCATGTGGACCACGATCCTACCCATGATTTTCGTAAACTGTATGTGTGGACTCAGGGACTCATCTCCTCGCTGGATGAACTGGAGCAAAGCTGTTTTGCTGCTTCCCATTTTCGTCAGAAAGTCAAAGCGGGCTCTACGGATGATATGACGATTCCAGAAAAAGCGGAGTACGCCCGTTACGTCTATTTCTATAAAGATGGTTTCATCCGATGTTTTGCCATTCTGGATAAGTTAGGTACAGTGTTGAATGAAATATTTGAGCTGAACACAACCAATGTTAAAACTCATTATTCTTATTTTACCGTATTACGACAGTTCGGATATGACAAGCTGCATTATGTTCTTGCCAACGAACTGATCCAGATCAAAGACTCCTACCGTGAGCCAATGAGCAAATTGCGCAAACGAAGAAACATGGAGATTCATTACATGAACTCCGAAATGCAGGATGATCTGTGGCAGTTGCACCAGACTTTGCAAGGGAAAGTGAAGCTGGAGGATCTGGATCAACATCTCTTGGAACTCCGCCAGGGTGTGGATATGGTATGTGAGACGTTAAAAGCAGCGTATGGCTACATCAACAAGAAGTGGCATACCCAGGTAATGAATCAACCCGCGAAGTGATCGGATTGTAATATTTACCTTTGACAAATCGGAATACTTGGATTATACTGAGTTCCTGATCGACAGTTAGATGGAATTAACATTTATGACATTAACCTATTATAACTACTGAACTTATAAATTAAATATTTCTTATCGAGAGCGGCGGAGGGACAGGCCCGATGAAGCCCGGCAACCGATTTATAACTGCATGACAGCTGTGTCATTCTTTATAGATGTTAGGTGCTAATTCCTACAAAATGGTGCAAGGCACAATTTTGGCAGATGAGAAGGTATAATCTTTCACGTGAAGAGCCCTTTTTGTTTCTGCAAAAGGGGCTCTTTTTTTGTACATTGAAGGGGAGTTTTCCTTTCATTCGGGTAAAGATACATGTAGGCAGTGGGAAGGAGCAGTAATTTTGATTGAATTAAAAGGTTTAACCAAGACGTACGGTAAAGGTTCAAAAAGTACGACGGCCTTATCAGATTTAAATTTGAATATCCGCAAGGGTGAAATATTCGGAGTTATCGGTCATTCCGGTGCAGGCAAGAGTACATTGATCCGTTGTATCAATTTGCTCGAACGCCCGACGGCAGGCGAGGTATGGGTGGATGGAATCAATCTAACCAGTCTCAATAAGATTGATTTGCAACAACAACGGCGTAAGATCGGCATGATTTTTCAACACTTTAATCTGTTATCCTCAGCTACGGTTTATGATAATGTGGCTTTTCCTTTGAAGCTCGTTAATACTCCCAAGGCTGCAATGGATCGGAAAGTGAAGGAAATGCTCGCATTGGTTGGACTGGAGGACCACAGCAATAAATATCCGGCCCAACTGTCAGGCGGACAGAAACAAAGGGTAGGTATTGCGAGAGCACTCGCGAGTGATCCGAACGTGTTGCTGTGTGATGAAGCCACATCGGCACTTGATCCCCAGACCACCGATTCGATTCTGAAGTTATTGCTGGATATTAATGAAAAGTACAACCTCACGATTGTTCTAATTACCCATGAGATGCACGTGATCCAGAATATCTGTGATCAGGTGGCCGTTATCCATCAGGGAGGTATCGTGGAGCAAGGGCCGGTGACGGAAGTATTCCTCAAGCCGCAGCATGCAATTACGCGTGACTTTATGATGCGGGACCATGAGGTGGGAATTGCATTAGAAGAGACTGCTCTGGCGAGTGCAGATGTCTCATTGCAGACGGACGGATCTTCTAAGCTTGTGAAAATATCCTTCCTGGGCAATAAAACATATGAGGCGATTTTGTCCAGAACGGTTCGTAAAACAGGAGTGGATTTCGCCATTTTGCAAGGCACCATTTCAACAATCAAACAAGTTCCCTATGGACAACTGACCGTTCGTTTTGAAGGGCAGTCGGATGAGATTAATCTCACCATTAAAGAGTTAATGGATCAGGGACTTGATGTGGAGGTGCTTCGTTAAATGGATTTTTCAACAGTACGTTGGGAAGAAATAGGTAAGGCTTCAATCGAAACACTGCAAATCCTGGGAGCATCGGGACTGTTCACGATAATCATTGGTTTGCCACTAGGCGTATTGCTGTTCATGACAGCAAGGTCGGCTTCGATTCAGTCCCAAGTGGTGTACACTATACTATCGTTTATCGTAAATATTTTGCGATCGGTGCCATTTATCATTCTGATTGTTGCACTCATTCCATTTACGCGTTCATTGGTTGGTACAGCAACAGGTGTGTTGGGGGTTATACCACCGCTCGTCATTGCCGCTGCTCCTTACTTTGCGCGGCTGGTGGAAACTACACTGCGTGAAGTGGATCGTGGCGTCATCGAAGCGGCACAGGCGATGGGAGCTTCAACCGGACAGATTGTACGACGTGTGCTTCTGCCAGAGGCATTGCCGGGTCTGTTAGCCGGGACCACCATTACAATCGTTACCCTCGTTTCCTACACTGCGATGGCGGGGATGGTTGGTGGTGGAGGTCTGGGAACATTGGCCATCAACTACGGATACTTCCGTTATCAGTATGAAATTATGATTATATCCGTTGTATTTATGATCATTCTGGTGCAAGTGCTTCAGATGGCTGGCGATCGTTTGGTTAAATGGTTCACCAGGAAATAACACATATATAGCATTTGCCTGATTCGGTATCGACTTGGTGCAAAATGCAAAAAAAATTTATTGGAGAAGGGGTTTTACACATGAAAAAATGGTCTTTTGCTCTACTTAGTATTATGCTGATTGCGGTTCTTGCGGCTTGCGGAAACAACAAGGATTCCGACAGCGGCGCAGACAATGCCGGAGGCGCACCGCGCACCGTCGAATTGAAAGTGGGAGCATCGCCTACACCACATGCTGAAATTTTGGAAAGCATCAAGCCTGAACTCGAAGCAGAAGGCATTCGCTTGCAAATCGTGACTTTCAATGATTATGTTCAACCGAACCAACAGCTTGAAGATAAACAACTGGATGCGAACTTTTTCCAACACCAGCCATACCTGGATACAGAGAACAAAGAACGTGGTTTCCACCTCGTTGCTGTAACACCTGTGCATGTTGAACCATTTGCTGGCTATTCCAAAAAAATCAAATCATTGGATGAGTTGAAAGACGGCGCAAAAGTAGCCATTCCTAATGACCCATCCAACGGCGGTCGTGGACTGTTGTTGCTTGCAAAAGAAGGACTTATCACGCTGAAAGACAACACAAATATCACTTCTACGATTCAGGATATTACAGCTAATCCGAAAAACCTGAATATCATCGAGCTGGATGCAGCCATGATGCCTCGTCAATTGGATGAAGCAGACCTGGTATTCATCAATGCCAACTACGCGCTGGAAGCGAATCTGAACCCAGAGAAGGATGCGCTGCTGATCGAGGACTTGCAAGGTAACCCTTATGCAAACATCCTCGTATCCCGTGAAGATAACAAAGATGCAGATGCCATCCAGAAACTGGCTGCAGCCCTGCATTCCGAAGAGGTTAAAACGTTCATCAAAGAACGTTATCAAGGTGCTGTAGAACCTGCGTTTTAAGCTAAACAATTAAGCTGAAGATTAATTGTAATACCCGGCTCCATTTCTTATAGAGCTACTAAAAAAGCCCTGCATTCTCTTTTTAGAGAATGCAGGGCTTTTTGTTTTGTACGTCATGTTAAGCGCTTCGATGTAATAGCAATTTAAGTACTTTACTTTATTAGCTTTATCGTTTATGCGGATCAGTATCTGAACGTCCATCTGTCTGGTAGCTGTCAGAATCTGCGGACTCCTGTCCGGCAGCATGCTGTTGGTAAGCTTCCTCAGCAGGAGATAGCGGGTTCTGATCTCCTGGGTCAGCATTCTTTTTGCGGCCAGTCAGCTTGCGGCGAATCCATCCAAAAGCGCCAACAATGGCGGCAACGATGACAAACCATCCTTTTTTAAGCAAAAGCAATAATCCGACTTTCTTGGCTACAGCTACACCAGCACCGCCCAAAATAAGACTGGTCAGGCCAAGTTCTGATTTTTTGTCTACGGATGCATCAAACTCTTCATAGGTGTTTCCTTTGATCACGTTGAGTTGGTTAAGTACGGAGCTTTCAAACTGTGTACGATTTTCTTCAAAATTGGCACTATCCGTAACGAGGATAACTCCGATATATCCTTCGCGGGTGAGTACGTTCACATTGTAATTGACTAGTTTTTCCCGCTCTGCATCCTCAAGACCAAGAGAATAGATCAATTGATGCTTGGTGCTTTCATAGGCGGGCTCAATCTCCCATCCGGTAATAAACAGCTGGTTTTCGGGTGTAGTTTTCTCATTTTGCTCTTCTGTACCTCTTTTGTAGCTATCAAGCAGTTCATCCGCGTCCAGATCGTCTTTCTCACTGTCATCGACATGGCCGGTATCGTTATATTCAAAGATAACATACCAGTTGGAGTTTTCGCCGGCTCCATAGATACTTCCAATTTCCGTTCCATTGGGGAAGGAGTCCGTATCCTCCAGAAACCTTTGGGTGTTAGCTGCATCGAGATAGGAGAGATTTTCAGCTACGGTTAATGTTGCTTTGTTATCAAGTACTACATTTGAAGGTCCATCAATCCATTGATAATCTTCGGTGGAACTATTGCTTTCACTTTCTGCAGATGCTGTGGTTGAGAATGGAGCTTGAAATGAGGCAATAAGCAAAATTGCGAATAGAGAGGCTAACCATCTTTTCATTTACGCTATATTCCTTTCGAAGGTGTCATGCAATGTTGTCATTTACATGAACATATGTATTGTGTCGTTATATTCATAAGAAAATAAAGACTTATCGACATTACCATAGGCATCCGAACCAGACAAGGGAAATATGGTGATTAAGGGTTAATTTTCCTACTAAAGACCTAATTCAATTTATTTCAGTTGTTTGAAAGATAAGTATTTAGTCCTTAATTTACACTTTTTTGCAAATGGTACAGATTGGTGGGAAACGCGAGTTGTGGGGGGATGATAAATCTTTTATACTGGATGAGTGACTGCTCTTTGAAGAGGGGGATGAACGTGAAGGGAAAGATTGCCCTCATAACGGGAAGTGCCAAAGGTCTTGGTAAAATGACGGCCCTCAGTCTGGCGGATCAGGGTTGCCATATTGCTCTGAATTACGTACATAGCCGTACGGAAGCTGAGGCGTTAGAGGCTCAGATCGTCGCCAAGGGTGTGCGTTGTATTGCCGTCCAGGCCGATATTTCCAAGACAGAAGAGATCACCATGCTCGTTGCTCAGGTCGAAGAGAAACTGGGCAGCATTGATATTCTGGTGAACAATGCGGGTCCTTTTGTCCGTGAACGTCGACTGTTTGCCGAGTATTCGGAAGATGAGGTTCAGATGCTTGTGCAAGGAAACCTGCTTGGACCGATGCTGCTGGATCAGCGGGTATTGCCAGAAATGCGGCGCAAGCATTGGGGACGAATTATACATTTTGGCTTCAGTCATGCGGGAGAAGCGAGGTCATGGCCTCATCGGGCGGTGTATGCTGCTGCCAAGGTAGGTCTGGTTTCATTTACAAAGACACTTGCTGTGGAGGAAGCTCCCTACGGCATTACGGTTAATATGGTATGTCCAGGTGATATTCGCGGTGCCAACAAAGAAAAAACGATTGATGAGATGGCAGGCATAACCGACGAGGAAACCCCAAGAGGACGTCCCGGAAGTGGTGAAGATATTGCGCGAGTGATCACCTATCTATGTCTCGATCATTCTGATTTTATAACAGGCAACATTATGGATGTATCTGGAGGACTTGATCCGATTCGTCCCAACATACAGCGTGAGGATGTATAATGCGGGTTTATCTTGAAATGAAATGCAATGTGGAGAGAGGGCAGGGGAAGTGAAAAAAAGGCTTTCTTCATTTGCACAAAAAAGAGCCCTCCGCTTCATGCGAAGCGAAAGGCTCTTGAGGTTTATTTCGTGAAGGATTGATTAGAATACTTGTACGACTTCTTGTACACCCTCAACTTCTTCGAGAAGGGCGCGTTCAATCCCGGCTTTTAAGGTAATGGTGGAGCTTGGGCAACTGCCGCAGGCACCGACCAGTTTCAGCTTAATAATGCCGTCCTCCACGTCGACCAGTTCCACGTCACCGCCATCGCGTTGCAGGAACGGACGAAGTTTGTCAAGCACATCAGATACCTCATCATACATGGTGCTTTGTGCGTTTTCGCTCATTTTTTTCAACTCCTTTCCTCACTATATTATATTACAAATGGCCATAAATTAAAATGGTCAAACAAAGCAGGTGAACCTACATGAGACCGATTATTGAATTTTGTGCCAATAATATGCATTTTGGCACAGATGAAGTCATGGATCAACTGGAAGAAAATCCAGACTATGATGTGATAGAATACGGCTGCCTCAGCAACTGCGGCCAATGTTATATGACTCCATTTGCACTGGTGAATGGCGAGTTAGTCATTACCGACAAAGTGGAGGATTTATATAACGCCATCTTGGCCAAAATTGCTGAAGCCGATGCCTGGAGCGAGCTGGATCTCGATTAACCGAGATGACGCTTGGACATCCAGAGCACGCCGCTTTTTAAAATACGTGGCACACGTCCCATCATGGACGTTTTGCCCATCAGCCCAAATCCAGCCTTCTTGCCAAGTGCACCGAGTGTGCCACGAAGCTTGAGTGGCTGCGGATTGGGCTTTTCGCCTTTCCAGAGGGCATGCTGAATATGAGCGATTTGTTCGCCCTGTACTTCGGCAGCCTGACCGCTTGGTGCATAAGGCACGCTGGCGCAGTCACCTACAACATAGACATCGGTATATTCCGGAATTTGATAATATTCGTTCAGTACGACACGACCTTGAGGGTCCTTGGTCACATCGAGATCCTGTACAACTTTTACGGGCTGAATTCCGGCAGTCCAGACTACCGCATCCGTTTGAATTTCTTCATCCCGGTTGAAAATGGCATTCGGTTCAAGTCGGGAAATAGCGATATGCCCGCGTGTCTCGACCTGATGTTCGCTGAACCATTCATGAACATAAGCGGACAAGCGCTGCGGGAAAGCGGATAATACACGTTCACCACGGTCCAGGATGCTGATGTTCAGATCGGGTCTGCTCTCACGAAGCTCTGCAGCTATCTCGACGCCGCTCAATCCACCACCGACGATATGCACGTTACCATAAGCTTTAACCTCGTTAAGACGAAGGTAGGTTTCCCGTGTTTTGCTGAAGCTTTGAATGGTACAGCTGTATTCCTCGGCTCCCGGCGTATTGTGGAACCGGTCTGTACATCCAAGTCCAATCACGAGCTTGTCATATTCCAGCGGGTCCTGGCCTTCAAATTCAATCTGACGCTGTTCCAGGTCAATCGAAGTTACTTCTCCGTAACGGTAAGTGACTTTGTCGCTCACTGGAAATTGGATGCGCAGGTCATAGTCGGATACGGTCCCTGCTGCGAGTGCGTAATATTCTGTCTTCAATCCTTGGAATGGGCTCCGGTCCACCAACACGATTTGTGTATCTGACGGGATTTTTCCTTCCAAAAGTTCCTTGATAATCGTGAGGCCACCATAGCCGCCTCCGAGAATGACGAAATTTTTCATGACTCGGCTTCCTTTCTGCATCAGTCCCGTGTGAACGGGGCTGTAACCTGTGGAGCAGCTATGCAATAACATAGCTGCTCCTTTTGTTTTTTATTTGAAATGATTGAAAATAGGAATTTAAAATTACGGATATGCTCCAGCAATTCGCACCCCTCCATTCCAAACGGCTCCCCGGGTAGCTTGAAAGTCGACTGCTGGAGTGATGCTCTTGTTACATGCTACTCGTACACTTGAATTTCATTGTAGAACGTATCGCGTTCCACAGGAATGCGTCCAGCACCCTTAATTAACCATATAAGCTCTTTTCGGGTGAGGCCTTCAGGTGTTAGTGCGCCTGCTGCATGACTAATCCGTTCGCGAACGATCGTGCCGTGTGCATCCGAAGCACCGAATCCAAGGGCGACTTGAGTCAACTGTGGACCGATGTTGATGAAGTAGGCTTTGATATGATCGATGTTATCCAGCATCAGACGGCTGATCGCAATCGTTTTGAGATCTTCGTAAGCGGAGTTACGACGCATGATACTCGCGTTTTTGCTTTTCGGCTGCATGGATAGCGGGATAAAGACCATGAATCCGTTCGTCTCATCCTGAAGCTCGCGAATTTGTACCATATGGTTCACACGGTCCTCATAGGACTCAATGGATCCATAAAGCATCGTTGTATGGGTACGCATGCCCAAATTATGAGCAGTGCGGTGCACTTCCAGATAGCGGTCAACGTTCGCTTTGTTTACACGCATTTTTTTGCGGTATTCATCGGACAAGATCTCAGCGCCGCCACCAGTCAGTGATTTCAGACCTGCTTTTTGCAGCTCCTGTAATACTTCCTTGATGCTCAGTCCGCTGATGCGGGTAAAGAAATCAATCTCGGCTGCTGTGTAGGCTTTCAGCGTAACGTCCGGATATTTCTCGTTTAAAGCACGCAAGGAATCGACATAATATTGAAAAGGAACATGGTTATTATGTCCGCCTACAATATGGAACTCACGTACGCCTGGATGAATATGCTGTTCCACGTAATCAATCATTTCCTGACCGGACAACGTGTAGGAGCCATCTTCGCCCTGATCTTTGCGGAAGTTACAGAAAGCACAGTGGGCTTCGCATACGTTGGTAAAATAAAGGCTCATGTTTTCAATAAAATAAACTTTCTTGCCATTCTTACGCAGGTTGGCCTCATTGGCCAGTTGGCCCAAAGTCAGCAGATCATCCGATTCATACAGATAAACGCCGTCTTCTACGGTCAGCCTTACGCCGTTCTGCACTTTCTCAACGATTTCAGCCATTCTTTTGTCTGTGAACGGTGTTACCAATGTAGACATGTTGTTTCCTCCTATTCTTAACCGGAATCGAGTTGGGTGTAGGACTTACTTACAGAACTACATAGAAAAGATGCGGTCATCTGCCGCCATCTTATGTGGACTAACTCTTATTTACCCGGTGCAGCTTGTGCTGCGTACGTAAAACTAATTTTTTCATTAAAACGAGTCTTTATGTGACTCTATATGCATTGGGGACTGCGTACAGTCTCGAAATGTGAAAAAAATTACAACTCCATATATGCCCATCACCTGAATAAGTCATGACAAAATATCGACATTTCAAAGCGATCACCTACCCATTATAAACCTCGTGTCCCGGGGGTTCAATACACTGGGAAGAAAAAGGAGTTAAGGGGGAACGCGGAAACAGGCAAACATGACTTGAGGCTCTTGACGGGGTGGAGTATAATTTAAGGAAGAGTTAACGAAAAGGAGAGTGACCTGGCATGATTAACATCAGCGAAACGGCTGCTGACAGATTGAAAGAAATGCTTGCACAGCAAGAAACACCTGGTATGTTCTTGCGTCTTGGCGTAGCACCGGGCGGTTGTACCGGATTTTCGTACGCCATGGGCTTTGACGATAAAGAGTCCGATGAGGACCTCTATATGGATATTCAGAATATGAAGGTTGTTGTAGAGAAGGAAAACCTGAAATATCTGAATGGACTCGAAATTGATTTTGAAGAATCCGGCATGTCCGGTGGTTTCACCATCCACAACCCGAACGCAGTGGCAACATGCGGCTGTGGATCATCCTTCCGTACGAAGGAAGAAGCGGGCGTACCTGATAAAGATTGTTAATCATGGTGAATCAAGACCTCTATAGCGGATTAGTCTCGTACTAATCACGTTATGGAGGTTTTTTGTATTTAATGGATATAATATCCAATATTACAAGATCACAATCGATGTAGGCACAGCAACGGGTACGGAGGCGGTATTTAACAACGGAAGTCACGTGGGATAACAATGGCGGGAAAAACTATCTTTTCCCACTCGGAATCAGCATATACAGTGGGGAAATCATTTCACCAGGCGCTCCTCTAGGAGCGCAGACCGCGTTGGAAATCGAGAAGCGAGTGGAGATCCTTCCGACTTCCGATAGGCCAAATATCCCACAGGCAATACAGAAAAAAGCGCATGACACTCTTGAATTAGTTACATGCTAATAATCAGTCTCAAACCCCCTGTCCCTCTGGTGGAATGACAGGGGGTTTCATGATAGTTGACAAGCTATGTTGTAACAATTATAGTTACAACATAGAGTTTGAATAAGAAAAACCAAAGGAGAGATCATGATGAAAATTGGAATTATTGGCGCGACAGGCAAAGCGGGAAGTTTGATTTTGAAAGAAGCGTTGGATAGAGGGCATGAAGTAACGGCGATTGTTCGTAATGCATCCAAGGTGGAAGATAAAAGTCTGAATGTACTTGAAAAAGATGTATTTGACCTTACAGCAGAAGAAGCCAAATCATTTGACATCATTGTCAATGCATTCGGTGCGCCAGCCGGGAAAGAGAATCTGCATGTGGAAGCAGGACAAGCCTTGATTAACACGCTGAAAGATGCACCGAATACTCGACTGATCGTTGTCGGTGGTGCTGGCAGTCTGTTCACAGATGAAACACAAACGTTGCGTGTAGTAGATTCTCCAGGATTCCCTGATGCATACAAAGCAACAGCGACGAATCAGGGGAAAAACTTGCAGGATCTGCAAGCTTCCTCCGGAATTCAATGGACGTTCCTGAGCCCGGCTGGCTTCTTTAATCCGGAAGGTGTTCGGACAGGAAAATACCAATCAGGTAAAGATCAGATTCTGGTGAACAGTGAAGGCAACAGTTACATCAGCTATGCTGACTATGCCATCGCTTTGGTGGACGAGATCGAGAACCCGCAGCATAAGAACGAACGCTTTACGGTTGTAGGCGAAGCGAAGTAATTGATTTGAACTGACAGATGAAAAATGGACGCCAATCATTACAAGATTAGCGTCCATTTTTTGTGTCGTTATGAAGTTGGTGTATATAATCCGGAAATACTGAACGTAGTCCTCTTCAGGCTGGTCTACGCTAGTATCCCTATTGCTATCTCCAAACTAACATTCTGCATAGTGACGTTTTCCCGCATTTATCCTTCGACCTAATGAGGTGTAATGTCATCTATATTTGAATTCTCTATCAATTCTGCCGACTCCATACCATCCATAGCATCTACGAGTCCTACAGCCAATGTTGTGACTGCCGCAGCGGCAACCAGATGTTTTGCCCCCAGTTTTACTCTCTCCATATCCTCGTCTTTCATACCAACAACAACATCCTTGCCACCTTGGTACACATATTTCGCTGATACCACTACACCTCTAGCTGTATTGGTAACAGCTCCTCCAATATCGGCAAGTCCAGCGTCTAATGCAGTATTGTCTTTTCTGATCACACCACTGGCCATATCATATGTACCGCTGGCAAGTTGTCCTACCGTTTTCCCTGTATTAATTGTAGCTTTCTCTACACCATTACCATTTTCTTTAATGAATGGGCTTCCTGCAAGTTCGCCAGCCACTCTGACGGTGCCGCCCAGTACTTTTCCGGTAACTTCTCCAGCAAACTGACCCAGTTCTTTTAAAAATCCCATACGTTTCCCCACCTTTGAAATAAGGTTGCACATGTGCTGTCTGAATCTTTATCTTATTATATAAGTATATGAGCGAAAAGACTATTTACGTTCAGATTCACCAAGCGTTACTATTTAACATGAAACCAATCCAACGAATCGATCTAACCGAATTGAAGAAGCTAACCGACCTAGCCTTGCTTAACGCATCCAATTCAATCAACTCACTTCAACCTCAAAAAAAAAAGGCTGCTCCCAACAGAAGCAGCGCCTTTATCTTTTTCTACCCCAAATCACTACTTAACACATTTTAGAAGTATCCTACAAGCAGCCAACGTAGTGGAGGGACGGAATCGATTCTGAAGAAGCGGTAGCGTTCGCCTTTATCCCCGGATTTTGCCCTATGGAATAGGACATTCAATAAATCTGGGGATAACAGCGATCGAAAGAACGATCCGTACCCGTAACGCCCACCTGCTGCTCATCAGTCACTTATCTCCGTGTTTAGTCGATAAACCCTTCCAACATTACAGTAGGCAAGCCATTAGACTGCCAGGCACCTTTGCTGTAACCGCCGTTGTAGCCTGGCGTTGCTTCAGGCTCCCAGTAGAATACGCCTTTACCTTTGCTGCTCGGCAAGTTGCGGAATTGCGTTTTCATGGCTGCAACAAAACTTTTACCGGCTGCCGGTTGGGTATTATCCATCCCGATCTCCGATACGATAATCTCTTTGCCATACCGGTTGATCAAATCCTTGGCATTGTTCACCGCATTGGTGACAGCTGTGTTCCAGCCAGAAGCAGAAGGGTAGAGGGACATGGCAATCATGTCAAAATTAGCACCGTTATCAATCAGGCCACCGATATTCCATACATAGAGGGCATTATCATCCCCACCTGCAAGGTGAACGATTGTTTTGGTGTTGGTGCTGATGGACTTCACAGCGTTATGGCCCGTGTTCACCAGCCACGCATAGTTTTTCATGTTGGTGGATGCTTTCCCATCTTCCCATAACATGCCGTTGCTTGTTTCGTTACCGATTTGTACCCAGTCCGGGGTGACGCCTTTGCTCTGCATGGCCGTCATGACTTCACGCGTGTGATTCCATACAGCATCCATCAGCTGCTGGAACGTGTAGTTTTTCCAGGCCGCAGGTTTGGTTTGCTGACCCGGGTCAGCCCAGGAATCGCTGTAGTGCAGTGTCAGCATGACACTCATGCCTGCATTTTTGGCACGCAGGGCCAGAGCGGCTGCACGATCTTTATTCATGTAACCGTTACCATAATCATTCGAAGGATTAACAAAGACACGAATACGAACGGAGTTGATCTGGTAATCATTTTTCAAAATATCAATAATATCACGCTGTACGCCGTTTTTGTCTTTCCATTTGTAACCTTGCGCTTCCATCCCGGGAACCCAACTGATGTCGGCTCCTTTGGCGAAGCTCGGTGCTGCACTGGCATGCTGGCCTGCGGGCAGCATAATGGAGGTGAATAACAAAACAAAGACCAGAGCGATGGATGTTTTGAAACCCCTTACATTTTTGAACATTACAATATGCCTCCTCGAATATGGGTTGAGTTGCAACCTAATTATAGCGATCATTGTTTACTCAGCTACAGGGTCCATTTCCAATATTTTGGTTGTTTTTTCAACCTCTCATGAAAAAAGACAAAACAAAAAGCCGTCCGAAGACGGCTTTTCTACCCGTGGCGCTTTTTGAAACCTTGATCCGTATCCCGCGCCTCCACCAGAATCAGTTAATTTGAGCTAGTGGATCGGGTAAGGGACACGTTCAACATGTGATTAGATATGTTGACGCACCTCCTTTCCTTGTGGCAAGAGTATACAACACTCTTTTCCGGAAAGCTAGTCTTTTTTCATATTTGCGCAAAATTATTTTTCGGTTTGGAACATCGTAATATCCCGGTCATAATGACTTTTCGTACCGTCCTCGTTGCGAATTCTCACGCTGTATTCGTTGATCCGCTCCACGATGCCACGGCCCACTTCACAATATACGCCAGCCGGATCTTCCTGCCATGCAGTTACCGTGCATTGCGATAGAGCAGCTGTGAAAAATTCTATATTTTTTTGTAACGTTCTAGGTTTATTAGATTTCATTATATACTCCTTTAACAAATACAATTTTGGAATGTGAACAGGAAACGAACCATTTTACACTGTACATCACTTTACTCTGTCTACTTCTCTTTGTAAAGGGATGGAAAAAGTTATCGTCATAAGGTATCATTTACATAAATTTTACATAGCATTTACACTGCGCTGACGCTTGTAGCCAATCACGAATAGTACAATTAGTTGAGAACATCTAACCAAGAATAGATATGCAACAAATTCGGAGGCCATACATGCATAGAGATGTCAAAACAGGTAACTACGTTAACCGTGATTTAAGTTGGGTGGAATTCAATCGTCGTGTGCTCCAGGAGGCGCAAGATCCAACAACACCTCTGCTGGAACGCATGAGGTTTCTTGGCATTGTTGCCAGTAACCTGGACGAGTTCGTAAGTGTAAGGGTAGCGGAGACGAAAGAGAAGATCAAGGCCGGATTTACGCAAAAGGATTTTACGGGCTACACCCCTTCCGGCTTGTACCGTAGATTGATTAAACGAACGGGGACCATGGTCGCCGAACAATATAAAACCTATCGGGAACTCATTCGTCTTCTCGCCAAGAAAGGCGTCAATTTCCAGGAATACACAGATCTGAATATGACCCAGCAGCGGGCAATGGATCAGTATTTTCATGAGATCATTTTTCCGGTATTAACACCGATGGCTATTGATCAGAGTCGTCCATTCCCGCTGGTACACAACAAGTCTGTATATCTGTCCGTGATGCTGCAGAAGGAAGAAGAGCAGGAGGGCGAGCCGTTTTTGGCTATTGTTCAGGTGCCTTCCAATATTCCTCGGGTTATTCAGGTACCTCTTCGGGCGAATAGTAAAAAGAAAACGTTCATTTTGATCGAAGATCTCATCAAACATCATATTCATACCCTATTCAGTGGATATGTTCCACTGGCTGTACAGGAATTCAGGGTGACCCGCAATGCGGATCTTTTCATTAATGAAGAAGAAGCGGAAGATTTAATTGAAGCGATTGAGAAGGAACTGCGGCGCAGACGCCGGGGAGCACCGGTACGACTGGAAGTGTGCACGGATTTTCGACCGGATGCATTGCTTGAGCTGCAGGAAGAGTTCGATATTCAAGACCCCGTGTACGAAATTGATGGACCGCTGGATCTGAGTTTTCTGGCCGGGTTTGTGGATAGTCTGGAAGGGTTTACTCATCTGAAATACAGTCCGGTACAGCCGGTGTATCCCCTGGAGTTCCTTCCACGGGAAAGTCACTTTGAATTGCTGCGTAAACGGGATGTGCTCGTTCATCATCCATATGAATCGTTTGAACCGGTAACGGACTTTATTGTGGAGGCTTCGGAAGATCCACGCGTGATGGCAATCAAAATGACGTTATACCGGGTGAATGGGGATTCCCGTCTCATCCCTGCATTGGCTCATGCTGCTGAGAGCGGCAAACAGGTGACCGTTGTTGTTGAGTTGAAAGCCAGATTTGACGAAGAACGAAATATTGCATGGGCCCGCACGCTGGAGAAGGCAGGCTGTCATGTGGTATATGGATTGGTTGGATTAAAGACTCATGCCAAGATTATTCTTGTCGTACGCAGGGAACAGAATGGTCTGAGAAGGTATGTGCATGTCGGAACTGGGAACTACAATGAAAGTACAGCCAAAGTATATACCGACGTGGGACTATTCACCTCCAATCCCATCATTGGCGAAGATGCATCGGAATTGTTCAATGAGATTACCGGATATTCGGGACCCAAAGCGTTGCAGGCATTCCGCGTCGCCCCAGACGGCATGAAGGATGAACTATTCGCGCTCATTCGGCGGGAAGCGGAGCATGCCTTGAAGGGAAGACCGTCCAGGATTATTGCTAAGATCAATTCCTTATCCCATCAGGATATGATCGATGAATTATATCTGGCATCTCAAGCTGGAGTACAGATTGATCTGATCGTGCGCGGTGTATGCTGCTTGCGTCCTGGTGTAGAGGGACTTAGTGAAAATATTCGTGTAATCAGCATCGTGGACCGATTCCTGGAACACTCCAGACTGTTTTATTTTGAAAACAGCGGGAACCCGGATGTGTATCTGTCCAGTGCAGACTGGATGACCCGTAATTTGAAGCGAAGAATTGAACTGATGTGTCCTGTGTTTGATCCGGAACTGAAGAAGATGCTGGTGGACATATTGAATTTGTCGCTCATGGATAATGTGAAGGCAAGAGAGCTTATGCCTGGCGGCAATTATGTATTTGTACAAAATGAAAAGCCCCCGCTGAGAAGTCAGACGGAGGCGATGGGGATTATCCCCTGGAAGCCTGCTGAATGGAGTGCGATAACGTAACTCCCCAAGCTTCCTGCAAATCTTTGACGGCCTCTTCGAGGTCGCTCAGTTCCAGTAACGGCTCGGCTGTACAGATGAATTGAATCTGCAGCGAGTCGTTTTCTTTTGCTGCCTTTATGGCGGTAATACTTTCAGCTCGATTAATCGCTTCAGTTACGCGCAGCAGAGAGCCCAAGCGATGGGCATGCCGTTCGTCCGAATCCTTTAGAATGTCCTTGTGCTTATGAAGCAACTGGGGCGTTCTTTTTTTTGGATGATAATCGGCTGCAACGGCACTCAGGATTGTCTCCCGGTGAGATAGTCCGTAGATGCTTGCATTCATAATCCAATAGGCCGAGTGCTGGGGATACCGGAAATAGTTAATCTGTTTTCCAGCCATGTGCAGCATGGAGGCTGTGTACAGGATCCGGGTATCCGCTGGATCGGGGGAATTGCCATGTAAGGCGGTATACAGGGTAAGCGCATCATGGTGGATTCGATTCAGACGTTTCTCGGGAATCGGTGGGCCAAAATGAATGAAGTTGCGAATGCTGTCCTTCAGCGCGTCCGGCACTACCGGCTGACCTGCAGCCAGGAGATCCCTTAGCAAACCATCCCGTAATCCCGCTCCGCTCACGACATAACGATCTCCCTGGATGATCCGGAAGACCGTCTGCAATATGAGAACTCCTGGAACAATAATGTCGGCACGATCCTTGGCAAGGCCGGGCACTTTCTTGCGTTGTGCCGAGGTTAGATAGGGCAAAGAACGAGCAATATTTTCCATCTCTTCCGCACCGATCTCGTAATGATGCGTAACCGGCAATGAATACTGCGTTCTCTTCTGTTCCACTTTGGCCAGGGTACGCATCGTGCCACCAAGCCCTATTAGAGGTAGTCCTGGATGCTGTCTGACCCAATCCTGATCACTTAATGTCCGTATAACTTCCTTACAGAGTGCGGTCGCATTAGCTTCAGTCCACTGATCTTCTCCACCATAACGGGCATGTGAGTTAACAGCACCAATAGGCAGAGAGATGCTGTGCAGTCTTTTTCGATCACGGAATACAGTAATCTCGGTACTGCCGCCCCCAATATCCACGACATAACCATCCGCCAGATCAATGGATTGGGTGACTCCAAGGAAACCATAATAGGCTTCCTGATCGCCGGATACACATTCAATCGTAAGTCCCGTCTCAGCTTCCAACCAACCTATAATTTCTGAGGCATTGCCTGCATTCCGGATGGCCGCTGTAGCTGCGGCGCGGATAAGCTTGGCTTGATAAGCTTCGCAGGTAGCCCTGAATTGTCGCAAAATCGTGATAGCCTTGTCCAGTGAATGTCGCAGGATGGTTCCGTCTTGTTCAACCACATTGCTCAGACGAGCGGCATATTTGTCTTCATGAATGATGCGATAGGCCCCATCCTGGTCAAGTTCATAAATAACAAGACGTATGGAATTGGAGCCGATATCGATGATTCCGAGTATTTCGTTATGTGTCATAAGCATCTCCTTCTACAGAGGTTAATCTACCCAATTCTCAGCAAGGCTGCCATGGCTTCCGGTGAACCAGGAGGCGTCGAGGAGAAGGGCGTGGTCAGCATGACCACAATAATGAAGACGATAAAGCAGGCAAACAGAATACAACTCACAGCAAAGCCACGATTGCTTTTCTTCATAAACAGTCGAATACCTGTAACGAATAGAAGTACCGTAATGGCTACCAGAACGATAGAAATTGCAAAATAGGCTACGCCATACAGTGATTTGAAAAATGATTCCATGTCTTCTGAACGCTCCTTAAATCCTCATATTTAAGCCTCTCCATACCATTCCTTAGTAGCATACGATAGATTGATGCGTTTGAAAAGCAAACCAGGCGCCTGTTCCGGCCTTGAACCAAGCTGATGGACTTTATCCACGGAAAAGGGGCTCCAGCCTTGGACAGACATCCAAGAAAGCACGGCTCCTGTTGAGTATGTATAAGGAAGGACTATTGTTCACGAAAGGAGATCAACCCATGTCGAGACAACTTGCAAGCAAATGGCTGAAGACAGCAGCGCTGTTGAAATATCCGGTAGCTGCTGTCCATATTCCACAGACGAAGGCGTTCAACTCGGGGAATCTGCTAAAGATGCTTAGTCATTATGGAATGGTGTATATCAAACCTGTTGTCGGTGGTGGAGGTTACGGTGTCATTAGAGTATCGGCAAGCGGAGGAGCCTATCGATACACTCATATGAAAATAACCCGTTCTTTTACTCATTTTAATCAGATGTACCGTTCCCTAATCCGTGTAAAAGCCAGACGGAGATACATGATCCAGCAAGGCATTCATCTGGCGACCATTCAAGGCAGACCTATCGATTACAGAGTCAAAGTCGTCAAGACGGAAAGAGGCTGGGTATTCCGTTCTATGGTGGGACGGCTCGCACGTCCGGGACTGGTCGTGACCAATCTTAGCAAAGGAGGAACGATGCTGTCTGGTAGGAGAGCGCTCGCTCTGTCTCTACCTCATATTTCCGGAAAACATAAACGTCGAGAGATGCGTTCACTGACACTCACCTGTACACATATCATGGAAAGTCGGTTCCCAGGTGTCGGCCAGCTCGGCTTCGATTATGGGCTGGATCATTCAGGCAAGATATGGATTTTGGAAGTGAACACCAGACCGCAATGAAAATGGTGAAAAAAGCTAAAAAAATCCAAAGAAAATCCGATAGTAATATAGAAAGAAACTAGATGGAGAACGTTTGAAATATAACAATAAGGGTAATTTACTCGCATCAACTCTTGAAACTATGATTTTATTCTAAAAAAAAACGCTCTGATAATCGTTCTGTTCGATAAGCTACGATCCTGTGTATAAATACTGTCCACACTATCCACGTTGATCAATCAACATTTTTACCATTTATCAACAAACTATACACAGGATTTCCACATAACGTTGTGGATAACAAGAACGCTTGTTCTCTTTATAAATCTCTGATATGATAGTTTCGAGGAAAAAAAAGGAAAGGTTGTGGCGGGAAATGGCTATGTTATCCGATGAGATGTTGTTGGATTCCTACCATAAGGCGATTGAGTTGAATCTCGAACGAGATTTCATCGCACTGCTGTTGGCAGAAATCCATAAGCGCAAACTGGGTACCGACGTATCTGCCATTCTTCACTAGAGATCCTCATTGCAGGCAATGTTACAGGTTTCCGGATATGTCCCATAGATGGACAGGCCATAGCGTGCTTGTCTGGCAGTGGTGACAGAACATCATATGATTGCAAACGTTTTCTGCTTCGTCTGCCGTGTCAGAGGAAGTGTGAATGGCGTAGGGGCTGTATGGTCCGGTGTAATCGTCCAATTTGCCGCATTCTGACAGTCCCTGAAGGCAGTGGGGACAAGCCTGCTCCGGTACAACCAGACCGTTACACAGCGGGCATATATAAGACAAGGGTATCCCTCCTGATGTTGAATTCATTCAGGAGTAAGATACCCTTTTTTGTGTCTTTTATGTTCTATATGATCCCATAGGGAATTAGCGCTTCATGTTACTACTATGTCCCGGGGACAACTTGGCGTCTGGGTCGAAGTAAACCTTGGCATTGTTGACTGCGGTTGGCGCTTCACCGAATCCGACAGCAATCAGCTTTAGCTTGCCTGGATAAGTTGTAATATCTCCGGCAGCATAGATACCCGGAATCGAAGTTTCCATGCGGGAATCGACCACGATGGAATTGCTATCAATTTCGATGCCCCATTCTGCGATAGGTCCCAGGGAAGAGACAAAGCCGAAGTTGACGATGACATCATCGACTTCAATTTCCTGTGTTTCCTTGGTTTTGACGTGAGCCAAAGTAACCTTGGTAATACGGTCTTCACCGTGAAGTTCCGTAATTTCGGTCGGTGTAACGATGTTCACCTTGGAATTCATCAGGTTTTCGACACTGTGCTCATGCGCGCGGAATTTGTCCCGGCGATGGATCAGGGTTACTTGCTCAGCGATCGGCTCGAGCATGAGCGCCCAGTCCACAGCGGAGTCACCGCCACCACTGATCAGTACTTTTTTGCCGGCAAAGGCATTCAGATCACTGATGAAATAGTGCAGATTGGTTTTTTCGAATTTGGCCGCACCCTCAAGCTCCAGACGACGGGGTTCGAATGCACCCACACCCGCAGTGATAATTACGGCTTTGGCGTGATATTCATTCTCATCGGTTTTTATGACGAAGTGACGCTCTTCTAATTTCTCTACCGATACAACCTTTTCCTCAAGCCGGATGTTGGGGTTAAAATGGCTCATTTGCTCCACCAGATTATTCACCAGTTCCTGAGCGGTCACTTTCGGGAAACCGGCTACATCATAGATGAATTTTTCGGGATAGAGGGCGGCAAGTTGTCCACCAAGTTGTGGCATACTTTCAACCAGAGTAACAGATGCCTGACGCATCCCTCCGTAAAACGCGGCGAACAGACCCGCAGGGCCGCCACCAATAATAAGTAAATCGGTCATGTCATGACCGGCAGTTTGTGCAGTCAAGAATCAACAACACCTTTCTTATTTTAATAGGTAGTTAACAGAAATAATAAAGCCGGGTACGTACTGTAACCAGCGTTTGTTGCTGAACTGTCTTTCTCATTATAAACGGTGTAAACTGGGTTGCAAAGTTGGCAGTTTGATGAATCTGGGAACAATAGATGAAGATCAGGTGAGAATAGGATGAAATTGGAAATGAAAGGTTATGAAAAATAACAAAAAAAACCTTGATATTTGCCAGAAATACAGATATCCTTGACCTGTACTATGTGTTTTTTTGTCTAATTTAGCCCCAATTTGTAATGTGAAGACAATACCCGCGTTTTGTTGAATCTTGTGTATAATTTCACAATTTTAATCGATAACTTGCATGCAAAAAGTTCAAATAAATTCGCGAAGTTAACATTTGTCGTCATAATGGATAAGACCTCATCAATATGGGTAAGTAAGAGACTTTTTACAAAACAAACAAACGAACGGTTGATGCGAACGAAACCGGAAGGGGTACAGACATGAGCAGCATTCCCAAAATCGTCATCCTCGGCGCGGGCTATGGCGGGATTCTGACAGCCCAGCGGCTGCAGAAGGAATTGAACTATAACGAGGCCGATGTCACACTGGTGAACCGGCATGATTATCATTATATCACCACACATCTACATATGCCGGCAGCCGGTACAGATACTGTTGAACATGCAAGGGTCCCGATATCGAAGCTGATTGACGAGTTCAAGATTGATTTGGTCAAGTCTTCGGTCAAGGAGATCCGGCTGCAGGATCGGAAGATCATTCTGGAGGACGGCACGTTATCCTATGATTATCTGATTATTGGATTGGGTGGGGAACCGGAAACCTTCGGTATTCCGGGCATGCTCGATCATGCGATGACCATTCGCAGCATTAACTCGGTCCGAATGATTCGTGAGCATATCGAATATCAGTTTGCCATGTACAAAAACGATAATAAACGTAACCGCATTCGTTTTGTCGTGGGTGGAGCTGGCTTCAGTGGAGTCGAATTCGTGGCTGAACTAGCGGATCGAATTCCTCAGCTTTGCAAGGAATTCGACGTGAATCCGAAAAATGTGCACATCTATAATGTGGAAGCAGCGCCTTCAGCTCTGCCCGGCTTTGACCCGGAACTGGTTGAGCATGCAATGAACGTGTTGAAGAAAAAAGGCGTTACTTTCAAAATCGGTGTTCCGATCAAGCAATGTCTGCCAGACGGAGTCATTGTGGGTGAAGGAGAAAAACTCGATGCAGCAACGGTTGTATGGACCGGCGGTATTCGCGGCAACGCCTTGCTTGAGCAGGCTGGCCTTGAAGTGATGCGTGGACGGGTGAAAGTCGATGAATTTCTTCGTGCTCCAGGACATGAGCATGTTTATGTCATCGGTGACAATTCACTGGTATTCAACAACGAAGGCCGCCCATATCCACCAACAGCTCAGATCGCGATGCAGCAGGGTGTTAACTGTGCCAAAAACGTTGTCGCAGCCATCCGCAAGAAGCAACCACAACCTTTTGTATTTACAAGTAAAGGTACGGTCGCGTCGCTGGGGAAAGGTGAAGCTATCGCCGTCGTAGGTGGTAAGAAATACAAGGGATGGAAAGCGGCTCAGCTGAAAAAGTTGGTGGATCTCCGGTACTTGTTTATCATCGGTGGTATTCCTTTAGTACTGAAGAAAGGGCGGTTTTTTGGATGAGACATTGCAGTGTTCAGGTCAGAGGGCTACTCACGCGCGAAGAACTGGATCGGTACAACGCCCTGATGCAAGTCGGCGGTTATCTGGAGGAACAGGATCAGTATGATCTGGCTTACATCGTTCAGAAGGAAGTTGATATTCTCATTTTGCCTGCCATCGAGCGGCTTAAGGAGAAAGGACGTGACCGTGACAGAGCTACAGCTGAGTTTCTGGAGTCTCTGAAAGCGGTTGACGAAGAGGATCAGGATTAAGAGATCAAGTTATTCAAAAGAACCCGATTCATCCATTTCGTTTGATCATTTATATTCATAGGAATATGTAAAAGCACCGCTGACCCAATCCTTAATGGAGGTGTCGCGGTGCTTTTTGTGCTTTATTCGATTTACAGCTTGAGCATGTCTTCCAAAGTTCCTTCGTTCAGCAGACTTCCCACATAGAAAGAGCCGAATTCGCCAAAACGGGCACTGACTTCGTCAAAGCGCATCTCGTAAACGAGTTTCTTGAACTGAAGTGCATCATCTGCAAACAACGTAACGCCCCATTCCCAGTCGTCAAAACCAACGGAACCGGTAATGATCTGTTTCACTTTGCCCGCATAGCTGCGACCAATCATGCCGTGGCTGCGCATCATTGTACGACGCTCATCCATGGATAGCATGTACCAGTTGTCGTTCAACTCGCGTTTTTTGTTCATCGGGTAGAAGCAGATGTATTGCCGCTGTGGCAGAACCGGTTTGAGACGGGCGATAATTTCCGGATTCTGCATCGGGTCTTCGCCTTCTTTGCTGAGATAGTTACTCAGCTCAACTACGCTGACGTAAGAATACGATTTGGTCGTGTACTGGGCAAACATCGTTTTGTTGAAGGCATTCTCAACGGCCTTCAGATCTTCCAGCGTTTCACGCAGATGCATCATGACAAGGTCAGCTTTTTGGCCCACAACCGTATACACGACTGTGCTCCCTTGGGACGAATTCTCGACTTCCTTCCATTCTTTCCAGAATTCCTCCAGCTCGTCCAGTGCTACGGCACGTTCCTCATCATCGGCTGCTTTCCAGGCGGCCCAGTTAATCGAGCGAAAATCATGCAGGGCGTACCAGCCCTCCAGAGTTGATGCGGCTTCGTTCATGAATTGTATTCCTCCTGCAATGTATATTTCCAAATCCGGTAAGGGACGGTTGAGTACTTTATCGTCTTCATTGTATCCCAACAGGAAGCAGAAGGGCAAATGAAGAGAAGGTGAATATAGGGAAATTTGTCCAGAAAGTTCGTTGCTTCGCCACATTTTTTGCGGTACACTATCTACTATCCGTAGTAAGAGAAACCCGAGTCAGTGAAAGAAGAGGTGAACGTCACCCGATGCAGTTTATACCTGTGCTGGTATTGATGGTGTTATTTTTCGTTATGATGTTTGGTATCGGTTTCATTCTGAATATGCTGATGAAGACAACCTGGTTTCCTTCCTATCTGTTCATTATTGTCATTCTGCCTGTCGTCGTGTATTCCTTATGGGATCATACGGCATCGCTGATGTCGCATCTGGGTTCTTTCCATATTGTAGACTATATGACGGGCGTAGCTGGACTTGCTGGAGCGGTAATTAGTGGCTGGGCCATTCGCAAACTTCGTCTGGGTGGGTACAAAATGTTCTAATCGGCTAGTCAAATGGTAGCAATCGCTGGACTGCAATTTCTAAAGGTCTTGCCTTTGTCGTAAACGCTTACGAGTGCAAAGGGAAGGCTTTTTGGCGTGCATCAAAAAAGTGTGCACTATTTTACGGACATGTCTCATATATATCTGGATAACATTTCTCCATATGTTTACTTGTTTTCTATGACTGTAGCTTTTATAGTAATCTAGCAACTCTGCGAAAACGTGAATGCTGTCGACCTAGGACGAAACGGAACGAGAACAGGTCCGTTTTTTACCTGTTTTTGAGCATTTGAGGATCCGACATTTATGATAGAATAGATAAACATACTTTTGGGGAGAAGGAGATCAAGCTATGCGCATGAAGAATTTGCACCATTATACTGAACATCATCGTTACTGCGTGTACAGGGAGTTTGGACTTAGTGCCCTGGATGACCGTATGCTTACCGGAGCATATCAGCCAATGGTAGGTGCCTTTGCGGTTGGCTTGTATCGACTGCTGTTTCAGCATCTTCCCGGTGAACAGGTCGGTTATTCCCCGCTTGAACAGCAACGGAGGCTGTTCATGACGCTTGGACTTGAGCCAAGCGAGAAAGGACGCAAATATTTGGTGGAGCAGGCATCCAAGCTGGAAGCCGTGGGATTACTTCAGACTTCACGGCTATATATTCCGGAAAATGATGATTACATTTACGAATACGAGCTGCAGCCTCCGCTCTCCCCGGTAGAATTTTTCCGTACACAGCATTTGACACTACTGCTTCGTGACAAAATCGGCAAGTTCGCCGTACTCTCCCTGCGTTCCGGTTTTTCGGCGATAGAGAGCGGTGACGCGCCTTACCCAGCAGCGAATAAAGAGAATATTTCCGTTCCTTTTTACGATATATTTGAATTGAATACCCATGTCATTGATTATGAACTGGAACAAGCGTTGTCGGAAGTTTCGACTTCGGCCCAGCGCAGCGGGATAAGTGGTGCGGCCGAAGAGAACAGCCTGAATTATGCCGACATTATATTGCGTTTTCCGCGTGAGTCGGTTAATCGCCGTCATGTGGAGCAATTGCGGTTCGATCACGAACAGCTCGGCATTGTGAATTATGTTGTGAACAAGTTCAATCTCAGCGTACAGGATGTATGTCGTTTGTTGGATGAAGATGATATCTTTAACCCACAGGGGCAGCTGGTGCTGGATGATCTTCAACACAAGGCAAGCCTGCAGTTCAGACAGACCAAGAAGCGACATGAGCAGCAGACAGTACAGGCAGCGAAGGTTGTTGCCCTCAGACAGCATATGGAGGAGCCTGAGCATAAAGAGGATTCCGGTGAACCGCCTGTCGAACATGTAGTACAGATGGAATACTACGTCGAAGTGCCACCGCAATTTTCGACCAAGTGTGATATTCATCAATACAATATGATGCTGCGTAATGAGCCCTACACACGATTGCTTCAGACGTTCTTCCCTGGTGCCGTACCGGACAACCTGGTGGACATTTTTGAGAAGATCGACCTCAGCTACAAGTTGCCTGGTGAAGTGATCAATGTGCTGATTCATTATTTGATGGCATTGCTTGTATCCGGTGGTGAGCAAAGAATTAACCGTAACTTTGTTGAGGCCATTGCCTCCAACATGCTGCTCAAGCAGGTGAATTCCTATGAGAAGGCGGTACAATACATTCGTGACCAAGCCAAGGTCAAAGGCAAACAGGCTGCTGGTGCAGCTGGAACCCGTTCCCGTACATACGGCAAAGGAACCAAAGCCAAACCCGAAATTCCGATTGTACAAGACATAGGCGCCGACGGCGATGCCGTATCCGAAGAAGAGTTTGAAGAGATGATGAGGTTTGCCCAGCAGATGCAGGCAAGCAAGCAAAAGGGAACTTCATAATTTTCATAATATAGACCTCAAAGGCGAGTCCCTAAATCAAAGGAGACTCGCTTTTTTGCTAGATGATTATTTTACATCATTCAATAATGCTTAAATGAGTTTTATTCTCTCAAGGAAAAAGGGGGATTCCCGATGGCAAAATGGGATAATATGCTGTCCATGCTTTGGATGTTGCGATCCGGAAGAAAGCTTACCGCAGCGCAAATCGCGGACAGTTTGGAGATCAGCGTCCGCACCGTGTATCGATATATCGACGCATTATGCGCCAGCGGCGTGCCGGTCGTTGCGGAATCGGGTCATGATGGCGGCATTCGTATTTTGGAAAGTTTTAAAGAAACGCCATTGTTTTTCAACTCCGTAGAGTTGAAGGCACTTGTGGATGCGTTTAAATTTGCCCAAGGCGCCGGCTATCCGTATGTGCAGGAACTTGAATTTGCATTGAAGAAGGTGGAGAACGGACTGCACGAAGAGCAACGCCATGATCTGTCTCGCCAGCAGAGCAGCTTGGACGTCGTTTCTTCAGCGCGTGCACCTTCTGTTGTTCCGTTGTTGCGAGACTTGGAACAAGCGACGAAAGACGGGGGAACGGTCCGTATGGTCTATCGCAAAGCGAATGCGGAGCAGGCTGACGAACGTGAAGTGGATCCATATGGGCTAGCGTATGACCGAAACGAATGGTACGTTGTCGCGTTCTGCCATCGGTCGCAGGCGATGCGGACGTTTCGCGTCGAACGAATCGAACGGCTGGAGTCAACCGAAGCGAGGTTTGACAAGCCGGAGTCTTTCTCTGCGTCCGCGTTTTTCTGTGAGCAGTCCAACCAGAGACGGGAGGCAGATGGGCCGTTAACGGTTATCCGTATCGAGGGACAGCCTGACACGCTTAATGCGGTTTGCAACCACTGGCATCTACGCCACTATTTGACGGAACGAACCGATCGCGATGCACGGTTTCTGATCGATGCTCCGACGATGAACAAGTACCTCCCGACATATCTCATGACGTTCGGCACGGCCATTCGCATCCGCGAACCACTGGAGTTGAAGCGGCGGATTCAGAAAATGGCATACGGTATCGCCAAACATTATGAAGACGATCCGGATTGAAGTTTGCTGACAACATTTGTCAGCGAACTTGTTATATGATAAAGACACAGCTGCGGCAGCCAAACCATGCGAAGAAAGGAAAGGTGAATTCATTGATGCTTCAACAACCACACCGACTGTATGACTATCATGTTTGGGCAAACGATCGATTGTGTGCACACCTGGAGCAACTCCCGAAGGAGGTATTCCATGCGGAAGTGACGAGCGTGTTCCCATCCGTATCACACACATGTGCACACATGTACTTGTTCGAACAGCTCTACATGCTCGTGCTCGCGGAAGTTCCTAACGAGGAGATTTTCCCGAAAATCTCGGGCTGGACAGAGGAGGCACAGGGCAAAACCGTGAATGAGATGCGTGAGCTGTTTGGCAGCGTTGCCGAACGTTTCCGCGATTTACTGCGGCATACGCCTGACCCGGACAAAAAAATGACGATTGAGCATCCAAAATACGGTAAAATGGAAACACGTTTTTCCGACATTCTACAGCATGTTGTCAACCACGGGACTTATCACCGGGGCAATGTGACCGCGATGTTGAGACAGCAAGGTTATAGCGGTGTGCCAACCGATTATATATTTTATTTGTTGGAACAGCAGAAAGTTCAAGGGTAAATGAATCAGATTAGGCTTAAGAGCGAGTCAACCACAAAACAAAAAGTTGTATCGATAGGGTATGCCATGCTGATCGGAGTTAGCATGGGGGTGGCAGCCAAACTTGTTGATGTTCCGGGAATAAACCCTATATTTGACAGTATCGGTGGACGTCTGGGTGTATGGATATTTGTTGCAGCGCTTATATCGGTTTTTAGCTATTCTCCCAAATTGGCGGCAGTAAAAATACTCGTCTTTTTTGGATCGATGCTGACTGTGTATTATGTTTACACCGTATTATTTCTAAATTTTTTTCCTGAGAGGGCTATGGTTTTTTGGGGGATATGCGCGGTGGTATCTCCGATCTGTGCTTATATTATGTGGTATGCACGTGGGAGTGGGCTGTTATCTAATGTTGTTGCAGCTCTCCCCGTTACATTATTACTGTCAGAAGGGTTTCAATTACGTCACGCTTACTTACCTATTCATACTCATTACTATTTAGTTCCAATCCTTATGATAATATATTTAATCATGATTATTGTGTTGTTGCTGATCATACCGATAAATAAAAAACGATTTTTACCCATTCTATCGATAGCAATTATACTGTCATTTATTATGATCTATTTTAATGTTTTAGGTTGGATATTTGGTGGAATGAACGGTGTATTGTAGGGTTTAATTAAAAGTACCGAACATGAATAACGCCCTTCCGACTTCCTGTAGGGAAGCGAAAGGGCTAGATTAATTTCTTCTATTGTTTTCTCGACGCCAAGAAGTCGGTTAACCTTGTGAATCTTTTATCGCAGAATCGTCGTTGCTTTATTGCCGGCATAATCTTCGATAACGAGCTTCAGGGATCTGGTGCTGGATGCAGGCGTGAATGTCAGTTCGCTCAGCTTCGTTCTGCCCCGAATGATATAAGGGAATTTCTGCGAAACGTAAGTTACTCCGAATTCGCGTGCTACCTCATTTTCATAGACATAGATTTTGTACCAATCCTCCAAATCAGGCAATGCGAGGGTGTACTTTCCATCCTTTACCGTAACCTTTTCCTTGGCATATGGTGTAATCTGAGTATCTGCCAGTTGTCCGGTCGTAGTGACTGGATTCTGTTTGCCAATGGCAATATCCAGGACGTAATGTTCACCATTGGTCGGAAGACCTGTCAGAACGGCAGACTGTTTTCCTTTTTTGATCTGAAGTGTCTTGGTGAAAGGTTCCTTTGTGTACTCAGTTTGGAGTGTAAGCTGGATCGGCTCTTTACCTGGGTTCTTCTTCGGGTTTTTCCAACTGATCATGGCATCGCCATTGTTTTTGAATTTGACATCAATGTCCTGAACAGCTGCATTCAAATCATACGACAGGACGGTTGCTTCACTCTCGGTTCCATCTGCCCCTACAGCCCGAATGGACAGTTTGCCAGCAGGATGTTTGAGTGATTTAATATAAAATGTGGAGTCATACACACCGCCGATATAGGCGCCGTTCTCATACAGATTATATTGCTTAACCATCGAATAGTCCTCGATATCCCATTCGACAACCAACTCATCGGTGTTGGTCAGTGCTTTGGCAATGTGGAATCCGGTTGGCGCATTCGGTTTGGCGGCAGAACCGTCCGAGAACCGAATCTCACCAATGTTCATTTGATAATTTTCAAACGTAGTACCATTAGGGTCAAAGGATAGACCAAAAGCTGCAACGGTCTTCCCTTGGTATGCACTCAGATCCAGTGAAGTGGTTTTCCAGCCTGCCGTGTGCTGGCCTGAATTTGGCACATTCACTTTGACCACCTTAGAAGGTTCATCTTCGAAGATCAGTCCTACATTCAGGGAAGAAGCGTCATTGACAGATGGTTTGTTATAGGTTAGTTCCAGTTTGGATTCTGCATTGATCGACAGATCCGTCTTATACAGACGCAGGAAATTGTCTGCATTCAGCTTTCCGTTCACGACAAGAGAACTGCCACCAGTGAAGGCACCAACGGAATCATACGTGTAGCGAGCGCCTTTTTCATAGGTTGGGCCATAGTCAAAATCAACAGTGAGCTTGTCGCCCTGACTATCCATCCACCACTGCCAGGTGACCGGGATATCCTGAATATTGATATTGGACCATTCGGAATCATTGGAGACCGTTCCGTCTTCATAATATTTCAGTCCGTGTCCTGTATTGAAGTTGGTCACAAAATTGGAGCCATGAATGACGGAGCGTTCGGTGAGATAAGCGGCGATGCCGTCCCACTTTGCACCGGAAGCATACACGTCGGACAGGTCGACGGATGCTGTACGGCGTGCATTGGTTGGGTCCTGATTCGGACCTGACCACCAAGCGCGGTCACGCACAAAGGTCATCCATTGGTACTCATCTTCGGCTCTATGATTTGTACTACCATCGCCCATCTCTTCATCCAGGGCATTATGGGTAAAGTCGGCACCGAGTGTTGCAATACTGTTCATCGGCTGACCGTTTTCGTCCAGATTGTTACGCAGATCGTAGAGCTGCTTCCAGCGGCCAAACTGGTCATGCCCACCTTCGACACCGGCAAATACCGTTTCCAGTGGATCAAGTCCCAGGCTGACGGCATGATCGCGCGAATCACGCAGCATGTCATGGTTCCACACGTAATTCAGGAAGATCGAATCCGAGACTCTGCCTAATGCAGAATCTTGCACAAAAGGACTGTTGAGTCCGTTAAACTGGTTCTGGTATTGAATCTTGCCCGTTGTATTGATAGTGGAGTCATACCACTGAATATATAGTCCTTCGTCTCTTAAATATTTCATGAATTTCTTGTAGGAAGCGATGTCTTCGAGCGCAACGCCTTTAGCAACCTCTTCCTGATTGAAGAAGTATCCGTCGTAATTATAATACTTCGCCATTTCGACGAGCTTTGCAGCGACTGGGAAATTCCCGTTTTCATCCTGCACAAGCATCTGTTTGTAGGTTTGTGGTCCGCGATCATTGTCGGAGAAGAAGATGTTGGCGATGGACCGGACACCATTTTTGTGTGCTGCACTGGTGTAGGCCGGATTCGGAATGTTCAAAATGCCAAACTCAAAGTACTTCTCCGTCCATTCCTTATTGGGGTCATACAATTCCTCGGGTACGCCAGCAGAAGCCATACCATGCCAATAGCTATAATAGTCGGTATACTGCCAATAATTAAAGAGGTACTCGCTGAATTCATTCGTGTAAGGGGTGCTATCAAAGAACGCGTTTCCATAATCGCCACTCATCGTAAACAACTGGGTGTCCGGGCTGAGTTCGGGGTAAGCTTGTGTGGCCGCAAAGGCATCATTACGTGGCTGCAAAGGTACATGAGCACGAAGCAGATCACCATGGATATCACTTTCGGGTGTCCAATTCAGAATCTGGGAAGCGGTGTAGCCATGCTGATAAGGCTGGTTTACTCCTTTGGCGCTGTCACCTGTATAAGGGAGCGTGTCTCCGGCATAAACGGATGAAGTAATGACTTGTCCAAGCAGAGCCGAAGTGAGAACCATTGCGGTTACTTTGGGGATAAGGCCTTTGGGTTTGTGTTTGCGTTTCATGCTGTTCCTCCTTCAAGTCGAATGAATGTAAGGTATTCTTTTACACAAAAATAAACTTATGGTTAACGATAGGGCATGAAAGCATTTTCAAATAGGGCTAAATTAAAGAAAAACAGGTATAAACTAAAGAAAAGTTCCAGGTGACAAGTTAATGTCAGAAGGCAAATGATATACTTTAGACAGGAAAACAGCATCGGGGGGAACGTTCGACTTGATAATTGGTAGCGTTTACAAAAATTTCTTTAAAAACAATATGTTTATGAAGATGCTGTTCATCTTCTCCATGATTTCAATTGTAACGATTATTACCTTGTCCTATATCATCTTTCTGTCGGTGTCCGACGCGACAATTCGCCGAGAGCTGGCGATCCAGAAAGCGGCCATGGAAAGTGTTGACCGATATATTCACCAACAGTATGAATCGGTGCAGAACATGGTGAGGGACATGCATCAGAATGAGGCGCTGTCAGCCAATATCACCTATCTGATGAATCACACGTATGCGGAGTATGTGCAGCATCTGACGAATGGCTATTATGCGAATCAGGATGATTATTCTGCTGACGTATTGAAGCATTTTCAGAACATCATGGATCGCAATTCGGATATCAATCAAGTCATGTTATATAGTGCAGAGCGGCAGGATCTGTCCACCTTCGACCAACATAAGCAATTCAGGAAGCTGGACACCAATGTGGCCCATTCCTATATCCCTGACGTGATGGCGATGGAGACACCGAATATCAGCGCGCCAAACTATTGGATACGCAAAGAAATAAATCAATGGGATCCTGCGCTGTATGCGATTCGTGTGCCCATCAACAATACACAGACCCTTCGAAATTTGGGACAGTTCCTTGTTTTCTTCGACTCTGCGGGCATTGGTAATGCTCTCGACAGTTATGAAAGTAACCTCAAGGGAGAGATTGTAGTGCTGTCAGCCAAGGGCGCGGTATTGTTTGACTCCAATAACAACTATTACGGGAAGAAATATCCTTACCTGAATGTGGCCGATTCCCTGTTTGATCAGACGGATATGGATTCGATGAAAAAGGAACGAAATATGTATGTGAACAAGTTTGTCTCAGCGGATCAGGGATATGTGGTCGTTGGCACGGTTCCTGTGGATGAGATGGCCGAGGCCTATGCGGGTACACGCAATACAATCGTTTCTATTAGCATCATATGTATCCTGTTTGCAGTATTGGTTCCGGCATTTTTCATTATTAATTTTGCCAAACGCACCCGCAGAATCATTCGTTTCACGCAAAGGGTGAAATATGGCAACCTGACAGCACGCATCGATGATACCCGTGATGATGAGCTGGGACAGATCTCGCACAGCTTTAATGATATGCTGGATGAACTTAATCAGTATATTGAACGCGTCTACAAAGCCGAAATCAAACAAAAGGAGACAGAATTGGTTGCACTCCAGGCTCGAATTAATCCCCATTTTCTCTATAACACGCTTGAGGTCATTCGGATGAGGGCAATCTCTCAAGGTGCAAAGGATGTTGGTGAGATGATCTACAGTTTATCCGTGTTATTTAAGAGCCTCGTTCAGCAAAAGAAAAACTATACGCTGAAGGATGAGATGGAAGCATGCCGTTTATATCTGGAGCTGTTCCGGATTCGTTATAAGGACATTTTCATGTATACGATTCAGCTGGACCCCGTGCATAATCAACATCCGGTAGTTAAGCTGTCCCTGCAACCGATTATTGAGAATTATGTTGTACACGGCATTCAGACAGAACGTTCAGATAATCAATTAACGATCGTTGTTGAAGAGCTGGACGATGTGTTGCAGGTTGAGGTCAGAGATAATGGAAAAGGCATTGAACCTGCACGTCTGACTGAAATTCTCGAAGAACTGGAACGTCCGGAAGAATCGGGCCAGATGTTCGGACTGCGAAGCGTGCACACCCGTTTGCGTTTCCTTTATGGACCAGAATTCGGCATCACGATCGAGAGTACACTCGGTGAAGGGACCCTGATTAGGGTGCGTTATCCTCATACAGAAGGGACAGGTATTTAATATGTACAAGGTATTTATTGTGGATGATGAACCGTTCATCATTGAAGGATTGTACGATATTTTGGATTGGTCGTCGTTCGATATGGAAATTGTAAGTCATGCCGGCAATGGACAGGCCGCTTTAAAAGCCCTGTCTGGGCATCCTGTGGACATTCTGATTACGGATATATCCATGCCATTCATGAATGGTCTGGATCTGATTCGGGAAGCAAGACAATTGCAGCCTGACATCAAGGTTATTATTCTTAGTGGTTTCAATGAGTTTGAATATTTGAAAGAAGGCATGCAACTGGGCATCGAAAATTACCTGCTCAAACCGATTAATGTGGAAGAGTTGGAATCGACGCTTCGCAATACGGCTTCGAAGCTGGATCATGCATTGTCTCCTCAAACGGATGATGCTTATGGTGTTCAAATTCTGAAAGACAACATCCTTCACCGATGGCTGACGGGACAGATCGCGGCCATGGAATTCGAGGAACGAGCACAGTTCTTGAATATTTCGCTGGATGCACCAGATGTTGCGGTAGCTGTATTGCGCGCCAAAGGGGAAGCATCCGGCATGTTCGAGCGAGTGGAGGAAATGCTGAAGGATAAGTCCTATGTGAATATATTTCATGACATCGATGGAGACATCGTCATGGTTGCCAATGTGCATGCAGGCGAGGATGACAAAAAGGGGTTTATGGATTGCCTTGAGGCATTATCCGCTGCGCTTTGTGAGACACATCCTGCTGTTCTGATTGGGGCAGGAAGTCTGATGCGCGGACTTCACCATGCTCCTGCAAGTTATCAGGAGGCGAAAAAGGCGCTTCAGTATGTCATGATCTATCCCGACCTTAAAGTGATCGATCATGACATTTTGGACAAGTGCGGAAGCTCTGCTTCTTCCTTCACCATTGATTGGAAGGAGTACGCAAAGCTCATTCTTTCCCGCAATGCAGAGCTGCTTGCTGAGCGAATTCGGGTCGATTTTGAACAGCATCGCGACGGGGTTACTCCGGCTGAGTTGCAGAACATCGCATTGGAAGTAGTCATTCGCTTCAAGATGGAGCTGGAGGGTATCAAACATTCGGACGAATCGGCCATTTACCAACGCGGACTTCGCCTTGTGCTGGATAGTGGTACCTTTGATGAACTGGTGCAGGCGTTGCAACAGGTTGGTACGGAGACCATTCAGTCTCTGCTTCAGGATCTGAAGAATCCAATCGTCAACCAGGTGCTGCAACATATTGACAAACATTACGCAGAAGAGCTTTCCCTGAAACTGCTGGGTGCTCACTATCATCTTCATCCGGTATATTTGGGACAACTGTTCCACAAGGAGACGGGTGAGACTTTTGCCGAATATATCAATAAATACCGGATTGAACGCGCCAAGGAACAGCTGCGCAATTCGAATCTGAAAGTACATGAGATCGCAAGGAATGTCGGGTACTGGGAGACAGGATATTTCTATAAACAGTTTAGGAAATATGTGGGAATTTCACCTACCGATTTTAAGGTTTTTGGATAATTTCCAGTGGAGTATCAATTGGACCATTGGACTGACATGGATGAGACATTCTGAGGACAGAAGGGCATGCAGTGCAGTTGGTGCCAAATGTTACTCAGTATGTCTTTTTTATGTAAGCGATTTATTCAAATAGGTACAAATTAATGAATCGGTACTGATTTCTCTTTAATTTGTACCTCGAAATATTAAGTTTATCTTCTTTTTGAAAATGCTTTCATTCGATAAGGTTAAAGCAGTTAGTTTGTAGAGCTAAAGGGAACACGAAAAGGGAGGATCAAGGAAATGAGTAAACAAAGAAAAAGTTTTTCTCTCGTACTTGCATTGTTGATGGCGGTTACACTTGTTCTTAGCGCCTGTGGAGGAAGCAAGGATGCGTCAGAATCAGGGGGAGCAGGTGAGGATCCTGTCGAGCTGATCTGGTATACCATCGGTACTCCTCAGAAGGATGTTAATAAAGTGATGGAAGAAGTCAGCAAGTACACCAAAGAAAAAATCAATGCCACAGTAACGATGAAGATGGTTGACTGGGGTGACTATCCGCAAAAGATGCAAGTTAACGTGGCATCCGGCGAGCCAATGGACATCCTGTTCACTTCTTCCGGCGGATTCGATTATGTTCAAAATGCCAGAAAGGGCGCATTCATGGAGCTGGATGACTTGCTACCTAAATACGGTCAGGATCTCATTAAAACCATCGATCCTGCATTCCTGAGCGGTTCGAAAGTAGACGGACACAATTACGGAATTCCGGCTAACAAGGAGTTGCCTCAACAAGAGGTATGGCGTTTCAACAAAACGCTGCTTGATAAATACAAAATGGACATCTCCAATATTCGTACGTTAGACAGTCTGGAGCCTCTGCTCAAAACAATCAAGGAAAATGAGCCAAGTGTGACTCCATTTGGAATGGATAAAAACTTCGTTCCTTATGTTCCTTATGACTATGTCATTCAGAATTTGCCAATGGCAATCAAACTGGATACAACGGATTACAAGATTGTGAACATTCTGGATACGCCAGAAATGAAGGCAGCACTCAAAACGATGAGCAAATACTACAAAGCTGGTTATGTATCTGCAGAGGCAGCAACAACAGGCTCCACCAATGACCTGACTACATCAGGCAACTGGTTCCTGGATCGTGCACAAACTCAACCGCTTGCAGACAACCAATGGTCGGCAAGTTACGGATATCCGGTAGTTTCCACACCAGCGAGTGACGCGATCATCACCAACACGTCTGTACAAGGTTCAATCATGGCCATCTCGTCCAACTCCGAATATCCGGAGAAAGCAATGGAGTTCCTGAACCTGTTGAATACAGATCCAGTGCTGCGCAATATGGTCGATTCCGGTATTGAGGGCGTTCACTACAAAAAAGTGGATGATACGCACATGGAAAATCTGGCTGAATCCAAGAACTACGATATGCCTTCTTACTCCCTCGGTAACAACATGTTGTTGTATCTGAACAACAATGACCCGGATAACAAATGGGATGAGTTCAAGAAGTTTAATGCAGAGGGTGTAAATTCCCCAATTCTGAGCTTTAACTTTGACTCAAGTAAGGTGTCGTCGGAACTGACAGCAGTGCAGAATGTCAAAGAGCAATACTGGGCCGCATTGATGACAGGTACGCTGGACCCAGAGAACAATTTGGAGCAAGTGATTGAGAAGTTCAATCAAGCCGGACTTGAAAAAGTGATGGCTGAAGCCCAAACCCAGCTTGATGCCTGGAGAGCGGCAAATAAGTAAGGGTAAATTCAGGGATCGGGCCGCTGCTTGTTGCGCCCGATCCTTTTTCATTCAAGCCTGAAGGAGGATCTCCATATGACCGCATTTTTGAAAAATTTAATTAGAAACCGAGTCATGCTGTTCATGGTGCTGCCAGGCGCCATCTGGTTCTTCTTCTTCTCCTACTTGCCATTGGTGGGCACAGTAGCAGCATTCAAGCAATATCGCTTTAGTCGCGAAGGTTTCTGGGCAAGTCTGATGAAGAGCGAATGGGTAGGTTGGGATAACTTCAAATTCCTGTTCAGCACTAACGATGCTTGGCTCATTACTCGAAATACGCTTTTTTATAACATCGCCATTATTGTTCTGGGGCTGGTATTCGCTGTAGGTTTGGCGATTCTGCTCTCGGAGCTGATCAATAAACGATTGGCCAAGTTGTATCAGACAGGTATGTTCCTGCCCTATTTTCTATCCTGGGTTATTGTCGGTTACTTCGCGTTCAGCTTCCTGAGCATGGACCGGGGTATGTTGAACCAAATTATTGGATGGTTCGGCGTGGAACCCATTCAGTGGTATTCGGAAGCGAAATACTGGCCGTATATCCTGGTGTTCGTAGCTTTATGGAAAACCATTGGGTACAACAGCATCGTCTATCTGGCTTCCATTCTGGGGATTGATCGGTCGCTGTATGAGGCAGCGATGATCGATGGTGCAAACAAATGGCAGCAGATTCGCAATATAACGATTCCATTGCTGTCCCCCATCATCATTATTATGACCCTGTTGGCCGTTGGTCGTATCTTCTATGCTGACTTTGGTCTCTTCTATCAGGTTCCAAGGGATTCAGGTACGTTGTATTCTGTCACGAATGTTATTGATACGTATGTGTATCGTGGCTTGAAAACAAGCGGTGAAATTGGCATGAGTACAGCTGCCGGATTGTATCAATCCGTTGTGGGCTTTGTACTTGTTATCATTTCCAACTATGTTGTACGCAAAATCGATAAAGATAGCAGCCTATTCTAGGATAAGGGAAAGGAGTGAACCACTGTGGCTCAACTCGTAAAAAAACGCGACTTCCATCATGTATCCAACGGCTGGAACGTAATTATGAACATCATAGCCGGACTATTCGCTTTGATTTGTGTATTTCCTTTTGTGTTTGTGGTCATCATTTCGCTTACGGATGAGAAGGTACTGGCCCGTGACGGGTACCGACTCATTCCGGCGGAGTGGAGTCTCGCAGCCTATCAGTTTGTCTGGCAGAGTGGAGACACGCTGCTGCGTGCGTACGGGGTAACTATTTTGGTTACGGTACTGGGTACCATCGTCAGTTTAATTCTAATGTCATTGTACGCTTATGCGATTTCCCGCAAGAGCTTCCGTTATCGGAGATTTTTCGCCATATTTGCCATCCTGACCATGTTGTTCAACGGCGGGATGATTCCAACCTATATGGTTGTATCCCAGCTTCTTGGATTGAAAGATACCTTATGGGCGTTGATCCTGCCACTCGCGATGAATGCCTTCTATATCATGATCCTGCGTACGTTCTATTCAACCAGTGTACCGGATGCAGTCATTGAATCGGCGAAAATTGATGGAGCCGGAGAATTTTATACGTTTTTGAAAATTGTTATTCCATTATCTCTGCCGGGGCTAGCGACGATCGGATTGTTCAGTACGCTCGGCTACTGGAACGATTGGTTCAATGCGCTGTTATATATCGATAATCCGAACCTCGTACCGCTGCAATCCATGCTGATGCGGATCGAGTCCAGCATCCAGTTCATCCAGCAGAACTCGGCGAACAGCTCGATGAGTCTGGCGGCGATGCAATCCATTCCGCAGGATACTTCACGGATGGCCATGGTGGTTCTCGCCACGTTGCCGATTATTTTCGCTTATCCGTTCTTCCAGCGTTACTTTGTACAGGGACTGACGGTCGGAGCCGTTAAAGAGTAACCGAATCACTTCTACAGATGGAGGCATCGAAGGATGATGATATATAAGGATAAGAGCAAATCCGTGGAAGAGCGAGTAGAACATCTGCTGAGCTTAATGACGACGGAAGAAAAGGCGGGTCAACTCATCCAGCCTTTTGGCTGGCAGACATATACGAATAATGAGGGAAACATCACGCTGAATGAATCCTTTAAGCAGCAGGTGGTAAATGGGGGCGTAGGCTCCCTGTATGGTGCGCTTCGTGCAGATCCATGGACGGGTGTTACGCTTGAAAATGGACTGTCTGCCAGAGAAGGAGCAGAAGCCGTAAACCTCATTCAGCGTCATGCTGTAGAGCATTCCAGACTGGGGATTCCCATTCTGATCGGAGAGGAATGCTCACACGGACATATGGCGATTGACGGTACAGTCTATCCGGTTCCCCTGCTCTTGGGCAGTACCTGGAACGTGGATCTGTACCGTGATATGTGCCGGGCTGTTGCTCGTGAGACGCGTGCTCAGGGCGGTGCGGTAACGTATTCCCCGGTACTGGATGTTGTACGTGATCCACGCTGGGGACGTACCGAGGAATGCTTTGGTGAAGACCCATATCTCATTGGTGAACTGGCTGTTGCATCCGTGCAGGGGCTTCAGGGCGAGCGTTTGGACCAAGAGGATGCGGTAGCCGCTACACTGAAACATTTTGTCGGTTATGGCAGCTCGGAAGGTGGCCGTAATGCGGGACCTGTGCACATGGGCTGGCGTGAACTGCTTGAAGTAGATCTATATCCGTTCCGAAAAGCTGTTGAAGCAGGCGCTCAATCCATTATGCCGGCTTATAACGAAATCGACGGTATTCCGTGTACGGTAAATACGGAATTGCTGGAGGATGTTCTGCGTAAAGAATGGGGCTTTGACGGTCTGGTCATTACGGACTGTGGTGCCATCAACATGCTCGCAAGTGGGCATGATGTGGCGGCAGATGGATTGGAAGCATCCGTACAGGCCATTCAGGCAGGTATTGATATGGAAATGTCCGGTGAGATGTTTGGACAATATCTGGTGCAGGCGATCTCGGAAGGCAAGCTTGAAATGCATGTACTGGATCAGGCTGTCCGCCGTGTGCTGGCGCTGAAATTCAAGCTGGGACTATTCGAGCAGCCTTATGTGGATGCTGATCGAGCGGCAGAAGTCATTGGCAGCGCAGAGCATATTCAACTGGCACGCCAATTGGCTGCAGAAGGTGTGGTCTTGCTCAAAAATGAAGCTGCAGCTCTGCCTCTGTCGACGGCAACAGCGGGCCGAATTGCTGTCATTGGTCCTAATGCAGACCAGGCCTACAACCAGTTGGGCGATTATACATCCCCCCAACCGAAATCCAAAGTGGCTACGGTGCTGGATGGCATCCGTAGTAAGCTTGCCGTTAGTAAGAGTGGGCACGCGGGGGAAGGCTCCGGTGGAAATTCGAATGGTGAAGCCGAAGTGCTCTACGCACCGGGTTGCCGCATCAAGGGCGATTCGAGGGAAGGGTTCGAGCACGCGATAGAAACGGCGCGCCAAGCCGATACAGTCATCATGGTCGTTGGGGGCTCAAGTGCCCGTGATTTTGGTGAAGGAACGATCGATCTGAAGACCGGCGCTTCCAATGTGTCGGATAACTCATGGAATGACATGGAGTGCGGGGAGGGCATTGACCGCATGACGCTTGGACTTGCGGGAGTACAACTGGAGCTGATTCAAGAGATCCACAAGCTTGGCAAAACACTTGTCATTGTTTATATCAACGGTCGTCCGATTACCGAGCCTTGGGTAGATGAACATGCCGATGCCATTCTGGAAGCATGGTATCCAGGCCAGGAGGGCGGGCATGCCATTGCGGACATTTTATTTGGCGATGTGAATCCTTCCGGCAAATTGACAATCTCCATTCCGAAGCATGTGGGTCAATTACCGATCTACTACAATGGTAAACGATCACGCGGCAAGCGATATTTGGAAGAGGATTTGGAGCCTCGCTATCCATTCGGATATGGGCTTAGTTATACTACTTTTGATTACAGCGAGCTGAAGCTGAGTACGGAATCGATGACAGCAGACGAGACGGTTACCGTATCCGTGGATGTCACCAATACGGGGGCTTGCAGAGGTGCAGAAGTCATTCAGATGTACGTATCCGATGTGGTCAGCCGAGTGGCTCGTCCAGCCAAGGAGCTGAAGGGGTTTGCTAAAGTGAATTTGGAACCCGGAGAGACGCAGACTGTAACCTTCCATATTGGAGCGGAGCAGCTGCAATATATCGGACGTGATCTCAAGCCTGTCGTTGAGCCTGGACAATTCCATATTCATATCGGAAGCCATGTGAATGATACGCAGTTTACCGAGCTGACGGTAGAGGAGGCGTAAGGAATGGAACGCATCAGACGATTTATTCGCGAGTTATCCGAATGTCAGTGGCTGGAGCAAATGGAGCTGCGCAGTTGGGACATCACCCGCGCTTATTATAAAGTACCAGGACAATACGAGGATCAGAAGGCGTATACAGAAGGCGAGGGATTGGAACGTTTCCCGAGTGATCAGGGAACGACCTATTTCTTCCGTACCCGTCTGGAAATGCCCGCCTCCTGGCTGAAGGCACCTTACGGACTTGTATTTGAATCCGGTGGAGAAGGCTTGCTGCGGGTGAATGGACACTCCTATCAAGGACTGGATCGTAATCATACGTATGTAACACTCGATCCTTCCCGAATAGGGGCACAGCCCGAGCTTGAGATTGAGTTATTCGATCCGGTACCTGAGCCTGTCGATCCATTGAATCAGCAAGCGGTTATTCAGCCGCCGATTACATCGATCCGCAGTTTGTTGGTGCGACCGAATGAACCTGTCCGCAGCCTGATGTACACGGTCACGATTGTGCGTGATTCCGCGGTGCTGCTGCCGGAAAGTGATTTCCGCCGTGTGCGCCTACTGGAAGCGATATATCGAGCGATGGATCAATTTGTTGGCCTGACAGAAGAGGATGTCAAGCAGGGAAATGGCATCCACAGCATCGAAGAAAGATTGATTCATGAAGTGCGTGAGATTGGTGGAAACGCTGAAGGCTTGGAGCATATGGTGGGGCAATCGCACATCGATATTGCCTGGCTGTGGCCTGTACGTGAGACGGTGCGGAAGACCAGTCGTACATTTTCCACGGTGGATGCACTTATGAATGAATATCCCGATTATGTTTATTCACAGAGCCAGCCTTTGCTGTATGCTTTTCTGAAGAAACATGATCCCGAGCTGTATGAACGGGTGAAGAAGCGCATTGCCGAAGGACGCTGGGAACTGGTTGGCGGTATGTGGGTTGAGCCCGATCTGAACATTCCGAGCGGGGAATCTCTGATTCGTCAGATGTTATACGGTCAGCGCTTTTATATGGAGGAGTTCGGCAAAACATCCCAAATTGAATGGCTGCCAGATACATTTGGTTATTGTGCTTCCCTGCCTCAGATTTTGAAGCATGGTAATGTCGAGTACTTTATGACGACCAAACTCGGATGGAATGATACGAACGTATTCCCATATGACCTTTTCCACTGGGTAGGTATTGATGGAACGGCCATCCTGTCTTACCTCAATCATGGTGTCAACGAGCACACGCTGCCGAAGGACATTCATGATCATTGGCAGTCTTACCGCGAGAAGGCGGCGCATCCTGAGCATATGCTTCTGTATGGGCATGGCGACGGCGGTGGTGGCGTAACGCGAGAGATGCTGGAGTATGTGGATCGTTCGGAGTTGATGGTGGGACAGCCGAAGAATGGTTATAGTACGGCCGGAGCCTTTTTTGCCGGAATCGAGAAGGCACAGCCTGATCTTCCAAAATGGCATGGCGACCTGTATTTGGAGCTTCACCGGGGTACCTATACGACTCATGGACGCAATAAGCGCAACAACCGGAAGGCTGAGGTACTTTATCGTGAAGCGGAGCTCTGGAACACCCTTGCGCTATCGAATATGGATGCACAGCAGGAAGCGGAAGTACGCTCTTCCCTGCATGATGGCTGGAAGCTGATCTTGCTGAATCAATTCCATGATATTATCCCTGGTTCGGCCATTACGGAATCCTATGTAACTTCGGATGAGGAGTATGTTCGGGTATTTGAGTTAGGTAGAGCAGGACTGAATCAAGGGGTTGCGGCATTGACGAAGGAGATTAACACGCAGGGGCCAGAGGGTTCTGTTCCTTATGTTGTGTTTAACAGCCTCGGCTGGAATAGAAGTGCAGTTGTTCAGCTTCAGATGTATGATGGATTTGATCGTTACGTCATAGATGAAGAAGGTCAGCGTTTGCGAATGGATAGGGAAGACAGCCAAGTTTCGATTCTGGTGACTGACATTCCAGCGTTTGGGCATAAGACGATTTGGCTCGTACCGGAAAATGCAAGGGAAACGAATGTACGGGAAATGACGAGCATTGCCGGCCAAAAGAGCTTTAACGACACATGGGAAACCGAGTATTACCATGTGCAGTTTAACGATCGTGGCGAGATATCCCGCTTGTGGGACAAGACAGCAGATCGCGAGATTCTGAAGCCGGGTGAACGCGGCAATCAATTTCAATTTTTCCATGACCGTCCGACGCTCTGGGATGCTTGGGATATCGACAGCCGTTATGAGGCCCAGGTTGCTGGAGAAGCGGAGCTTATGGAGAAGAAACTGGTGCTGGCAGGCACGACGAAGGATGTACTTCGCTTCCGCTGGAAAATCCATCAGTCGGAAATCACACAGGACGTTATATTCTATCATGACAATCGACGAATCGATTTCAAGACCCATGTGAGCTGGAATGAAGATCATAAATTGCTCAAAGTGGGCTTCCCGATCGATGTGGTGACTTCCAAAGCAACATATGAAATTCCATTCGGTGCATTGGAGCGTCCGACCCATCGCAACACGAGTTGGGAGCAAGCTCAGTATGAAGTGTGCGGACATCGCTTCGCAGATGTCGCGGAGTACGGATATGGCGTCAGTTTGCTTAATGACTGCAAATACGGATACGACGTACAGGGAAGCACGATTCGCCTCTCCTTGCTGCGTGCACCGAGATGGCCTGACCGGACTGCGGATCTTGGAGAACATAACTTTACCTATTCCCTGTATCCACATGAAGGCGACTGGAGAAGTGCACATACCGTGCGTCAGGCAGCCGAATTGAATCATGAAGTGCCGGTGCAGCAGGTGGCGCAGAACGCAGGCATACGCCCGGCAACTGGAGCATGGATTGAATTTGATAGCAGTCATGTCATTCTGGATACGGTCAAACCGGCTGAGGAAGGACACGGTACAGTGCTTCGTTTCTATGAATCTTCAGGCACACGTGAAAGTATGACACTGCAATGGCCGCATGCATTTGAGCAAGCCTATCACTCCAACGCCTTGGAAGAACAGGGCGAACCGCTGGCCAGCACCAATGGTCAGATTACATTGTCTTTTAAACCTTACGAAATAAAAACCGTGCTACTACGGTAAACCTTTTTTGAAATATTTTGAGCTATGTATGTTCAGCTCTTTATTCACACGTTAACGGAGAGGACAGAAGTAATCTGAAGAAAGCGTAAGCTAAAAGCTTTCTGAAAGAAAGCTACATCGAAAGCATATGCTATGCCTTTATCCCCGGATTTTACCTTTTGGAGAAGG
>NZ_LITU01000075.1:185547-207506 GCF_001280595.1 Paenibacillus xylanivorans | reverse complement strand
CAGCGATCGGAAGGTTATTCTGTCATCGTAGTGGCTAGTGTGAATGTTCTCAGCTGATTTTTTATAGCTACACCATTCAATTTGTTTAAGGAGTGCACTCATTCATGGAACAATTCAGATTACCCAAAATACCGATGCCACCTGTTGCATTGCCACAAGCCGTTCAGGCTGTAATGGAAGAAGCGGAGCAGAAGCTGGCGCATCGACCGAAGCTGCTTCAGCTATTCAAGAACTGTTTCCCTAATACGATTGAAACAACAACGAAATTAATGGATGACGGCACGACTTTTGTCATCACTGGCGATATTCCAGCTTCCTGGCTGCGTGATTCCGTGGAGCAAGTGGTGCACTATATTCCGTTTGCGAAGGAAGATCAGGATCTGCAACGCATCATCGGCGGTCTAATCAAGCGTCACATCCAGTACGTTCATATCGACCCGTATGCCAATGCCTTCAATGAGACTGCCAATGATTGGCACTGGAACACCACCGACGTGACCGAGATGTCACCTTGGGTGTGGGAGCGCAAATTCGAGATTGATTCTTTGTGCTTTGTCGTGCGTCTCGCTTATTTATATTGGAAAGAAACCGAACTGACGGATATTTTCGATTCCAGCTTCAAAGCCGCAATGCGCAAAATCGTGGATTTGTTCCGGGTGGAGCAGCATCACATGGAGCAATCACCATACAGCTTTACCCGCAATAACGGCATTGCTACGGATTCAATCCGCAATAACGGACGAGGCATGCCCGTTAATTACACAGGCATGATCTGGTCCGGTTTCCGTTCCAGTGATGATGCGTGTGATTTCCATTACAACATTCCAGGCAATATGTTTGCCGTCGTTGCCCTGCGTCAGATGCAGGAGTTCGCGGAGTGGGTATTCCGGGATATGGAGTTCCTGCAGGAGCTTAAGGATCTGGAGGCGGAAGTAGATCATGGTATTCAACTGTACGGTATTTACCGTCATCCTGAATTTGGCCCGATCTATGCTTATGAGACGGATGGTTTCGGCAACTACTGCCTGATGGATGATGCGGGTACACCGGGACTGATGTCCATTCCGTATCTTGGCTACGTCACAGCGGATGATCCGATCTATCAGAATACGAGACGTTTTGCGCTCAGCAAAGAGAATCCGTTCTATTATGAGGGCAAAGTTGCCAAAGGAATCGGCAGCCCGCATACACCGCCGGATTACATCTGGCATATGGGTCTGTCCATGCAAGGATTGACGGCCCAGTCTGCTGAAGAGAAGCTGGAAATCATTCGGATGCTGGAAGCAACAGATGCAGATACAGGGTATATGCATGAAGGTTTCCATGCCGATGATCCGACGATTTTTACGAGAAAATGGTTTGCTTGGTCCAACAGCCTGTTCTCCCAGTTGGTCTATAAATCCATAAAGGATGGTTTGCTATGAGTAGCGCACAGGTGAAGAGAACCAAGCTGATTATTTTCTCTGATCCAACGTTTCCGGTGGAAGGCACGTTGCCAACGCAAGGTGCTCTTGATTCATGGAAAGCATCGGAAGAGATCATCGTTGTGGGCGCGGATGAATTGGCTTCGGCTTTGAGCAGGGCGGCAGGTGAAGGATGTTTCGTGAACCTGCATGCACCCTATTTTCCCAAATCCGCTTGGACCGAAATTTCAGCTTTTCTTCATCAGGGCGGAAGTCTGATCAGCATTGGTGGCGCACCATTCAAACGTCCTGTTCGTCAGGAGAATGGGGCATGGATTTCCGAGTCGGAACAAACGGCGTATCACCAGGAACTTTACATTCATGAGGCGTTAAAGGTATCCGCAGCCAAAGTGGATTCACTAAGTTCATCAGAAGATATTCCACTCCTTGCAGGCAAAGAGGGACTGTTCGAGAGTGCGGATACGTGGAATCTGGTACCTCATACAACCAAAACAAGCGATTTGCCACATCAGATGGGTTCCTCAGGTCCGATGAGCACGCAGATTTCTCCGCTGCTCCGCGGCCGCAGCAAGGATGGTGGCAGCATCGCTGCCCCAATCGTATTATGGGAAAACTCCCGCAGTACGTTTGCCGGTTCGCGCTGGCTGTTTGTGCATCTGCCTTTGACGGCTACCTTCTGGGAACAGAACGGAGCAGCCGAAATGGTGAACTGGGCGCAGTATTGCGCCAAAGGTGTAACCGAACTATCTCTGAAGCCGAACTATGCTTCGTATGAACTGGGTGAACGAGCTTCACTGATCCTTCAAACCCAAATTCTACAGCGTGCGGGTAGCAGACGAAGTGAGCCGGAACTTTGGACGTTTGATCTAACAGTTGAACGGGAAGATCGCACAAACGGCACGGTAGAGAAAGTATGGAATCATCAACTGGAGATGGAGCTTTCCGGCGAACAGCGTTTTGAACGCATTCTTCTTCCGGTTTCAATCGAGAGTGGGCTGTACCGAATCGTGGGTCGTGTTCAGGCACCTGATGGAGAAGTTCGCATACTGCGGCAGGGCTTCTGGGGTCAGGACGCAGCGTTGTTGGCAGAAGGGGAAGTCATTACGCGCAGCAGAGATTATTTTATCAAAGACGGTCGTCCGTTGCCTGTTGTTGGTATGACCTACATGACCTCTGACGTGGCACGGAAATTCCTGTTCCTTCCCAATGCGGATGTGTGGGATCGGGATATGGCACAGATGGCGAAAGCCGGCATTAACTGGATTCGGACTGGAATCTGGACTGCCTATCGCAACATAATGCAGGTGGATGGTCACATGTCCGAGGATGTACTGCGCGCTATTGATGCGTTCCTGTTAACGGCAAAACGGCATGGCCTTCAAGTGACGTTCACCTTTTTCTCCTTTACACCCGAAACGTGGGAAGGAACAAATCCATATTTGGACCCGCAGAGCGTAGATGCACAGAAACGATTCATCCGCAGCATTGTGAGTCGTCACAGACATTCCACACATGTGGACTGGGACTTGATTAATGAACCGTCGATGTTTGATCCTGTGCGCATATTCTCCGATGGGCCACGTTCGGCAAGAGATTCATATGAGCAGCAGGCGTTTATCGAGTGGCTTCAGCAGCGGCATCAGACGATTGAAGCGTTGCAGGAGGCATGGAACATGTCACCTAAGCAGCTCCCGGACTTTACCGCAGCAGTCATTCCTGAACCGGAAGAGATCAATTTCGATGTACAGGACATGCACAAGGCTAAAAAAGGAACACGCTGGCTCGATTATTGTCTCTTTTCCATGGAGATGCATAATGTTTGGGCGAGAGAGCTTGTAGGCACGATCAAGGATCTCGTTCCCCATCATCTGGTTACCGTAGGGCAGGATGAAGCTCTCGGAGCACAGCGGCCTTCACCGTTCTTCTATGAGCGGGAAGTGGATTATACAACAGTGCATTCCTGGTGGCTCAACGATGATCTGATCTGGGACGGCATTTTCGCCAAAACACCACATAAACCCAATCTCATTCAGGAGACAGGCATCATGTATGTGGAAACCCCGGATGGCCGGGCCAAACGCACAGAGGAAGAGCTTCACAGCATTCTGGAGCGCAAATACGCTTATGCCTTCTCAACAGGTGGTGCCGGAGCAGTGCAATGGATCTGGAATACCAACTTCTATATGGATAATGCCAATGAATCTCATATCGGAGCGCTGCGAGCGGACGGTACGGAAAAGCCTGAGGCGGATGTGTCTTATGATTTTGGACGATTTATGGAGCAGATTCGTGACCTGTTTACTGATCGTGAGCTGGAGGAAGTTGCAGTGGTCTTCCCGTATTCCAACGACTTCTCAAACCGTGCCCTTGCCTACGATGCAACAACGAAACTTACCCGTGTGATGGCTTATGAGTTGAAGCTGCCGTTCCGGGCTGTGTCCGAGTATCATCTGGAAGCATTAAAACAGCAGCCACCGAAGCTGATCATGGTTCCGAGTCCGCACAACATGGACAACGGTGCGTTAAGCGAGCTGCTGAACTTCGCGGAGAATGAAGGAGCTACGCTGCTTATTACCGGACCGCTCGGGTTGGATGCCTATTGGAAGAGAACAGAACGAGCAGATCATCTTGTCGGACAGCGCAGTCTGGGCAACGTACAGCGAGAAGAAATGCTGAATATTAACGGGGTGAATCACCGCGTCACGTATGGTCGTCGCCGGATTGCTGAGGTGGCGAAGGAATCATTGCTTCATGTGGAGAATCATACACCTGATGAAGTAGTATTACTGCCATTAGGCAAAGGCAAGTTGATCTGGAGTCCGCTGCCGCTGGAGTTAAACGGCCGGGATGAGCCGCTGGCAGACCTGTATCGATATGCGTCAGAAGTGGCTGGCATTGAACATGAGCTGGAATGGGTATCTGGCGGTGATCTGGCAGGGGTGTATGGCCGGAAGCTGAGCTTCCCGAAAGGAAATCTGTACGTATTCGTGTCAGAGTTCGCTTGGGATCATGAGGTGAAAGTCAGAGATAAGCGTACGGGAGCTCTTTACACGTTCCTGTTGGAAAAAAATCGCTCTGTGCTGTTTGCCACAGATGCTGCCGGACAGCTGCAAGCCGTGTATCGTCCGGATGAGGTAGAGATTGTACAACAAGAGGTAGAGGGGGAATAATTCAATGACCAAACCGACAAGCAAATCGAAGAGAGCACATATTATTTCTCATACGCACTGGGATCGGGAATGGTATCTTCCGTATGAGAAGCACCATATGCGATTGGTTCAACTGGTGGATTCATTACTGGATCAGCTCGATCAGGGCCCTGATTTCAAAAGCTTTTATCTGGACGGCCAAACCATCATCATTGAGGACTATCTCCAGGTTCGACCTGAGCAGAAGGAACGGCTGGAGAAGCATATTCGTGATGGACGAATTGTCATTGGGCCTTGGTATATTTTGCAGGATGCCTTCCTGACCAGTGGTGAAGCGAATGTACGTAATATGCAGGTCGGACATCGGGATGCAAAGCGTTACGGGACACCTTCAAAGATCGGATACTTCCCAGATACCTTTGGACTGGTGGGACAGACACCGCAGCTTATGCTGCAATCGGGTATCGATAATGTCTTCTTTGGGCGAGGCGTGAAGCCAACGGGCTTCAACAACACGGTGTCTGACGCTGGATACGAATCCAGTTTCTCAGAGCTGATGTGGGAAGGCCCGGATGGATCGAAGGTGCTCGGTGTTTTATTTGCCAACTGGTACTCCAACGGAAATGAGGTTCCAGTGGACGAAGCTTCAGCCCGCAAGTTCTGGGAAACCAAGCTCGCGGACGCAGAGAAATACGCATCGACGAATGAGCTGTTGTATATGAACGGGTGTGATCATCAGCCTATTCAGAAGGATCTGCCTGAAGCCATTCGTATGGCTGAACAATTACATCCCGATATCGAGTTTGTTCACTCCAACTTCCCGGACTATCTGTCAGCGTTGAAAGAATCTGCGGTTCAGGAGCTGTCTGTTGTAAAAGGAGAGCTGCGCAGCCAGCGTACCGATGGCTGGGGCACTCTGGTGAACACGGCTTCGGCTCGCGTTTATCTGAAACAGATGAACCAGTTGGGACAAGCAATGCTGGAAAAGGTGGCTGAGCCACTGGCTTCTTTTGCTCACCTGCTGGGTCATCCTTATCCTCATGATCAGTTTACCTATGCTTGGAAAACGTTGATGCAGAACCATCCGCATGACAGCATCTGTGGCTGTAGCGTAGACGAGGTGCATCGAGAGATGGTCACACGCTTTGATAAGAGCCGTCATGTCGCTGAGGCCCTGATTGAGGATAGCACCAGCCAAATCGCAGCAGCGGTCGATACTTCAACCTTTGAACGCTATGGTGAAGAAGCGCGGCCAGTGGTAGTGTTTAATACATCGGGATGGGAGCGCAGCGGTGTGGTTCAAATGGAATTGGATGCGGCCCGTCTGTACTTCCGCGAAGGTTTCTCATTGGAAGATATGGCTGCCAAAATGAACGCCATTGACCTGTCAGGTCGTATATTGGTGGATGAAGAAGGTAAACCAGTTCCGTGTACGGTAGAGGATCTGGGTCTGCAATTCGGCTATGATCTGCCGGATGATCGATTCCGTCAGCCATATAGCTGCCGTCGGGTCAGAATTACGTTTGAAGCAGGGAATGTGCCTGCACTTGGCCTGAAGACGTATGCTTTGGTTCGCATGAACAGCAATGCTTTGAGTGATTCAAATGCTGTTGCTGGGGAATCAGTAGCTACCAATGCGACTTCAACTACACTGCTGCGTGGTGAACGTGGCATCGAAAATGAATATTTGATCGTAAATATTGCAGACAATGGCTCATTTACACTCACGGATAAACGGACAGGCCGGACGTACAAGGATCTTGGCGTGTATGAAAATGTCGGTGATATCGGCAATGAGTACATGTTCAAACAGCCGGAGAACGAAGTGGCATTGACTACGAAGGACCTTAAGGCAGAGATTCGGGTCATCGAAGATGCGCCTTACAGAGCTTCGTATGAAATTGTTCATCATTGGGAGATTCCTGAGTCCGCCGACGAAACGCTTGATCGTGAGCAGCGTGAACTCATCTATTACCCGCATCGCAAAGCGCAACGTTCCAAGCAAATGGTTACGATTAAAATCCGAACCATTGTGTCGTTAAGTCGCAGTGGAAAAGGCGTAAAGCTCGAAACAACCTTCAACAATCAGGCGAAGGATCATCGGGTGCGGGCACTCTTCCCAACGGATCTGACAGCGGCTGTTCATCACGTGGACTCGATGTTCGAAGTTGCTACTCGCGATAATACACCTGCACCGGAATGGCAGAATCCGAGTAACACCCAGCATCAGCAAAGTTTTGTTGATGTGAGCGAGGATCAGGCTGGATTGGTTGTAGCCAATCTGGGTCTGAATGAATATGAGGTTCTTGAGGATGGTCGGAATACGATTGCCGTGACATTGCTTCGTGCCGTGGGAGAGCTTGGAGACTGGGGATTGTTCCCGACACCGGAAGCTCAGTGTCTCGGCGAGCATTCCTTCCAGCTGGAGATCATCCCTCATGATGGGAACGGAGCTACCTCCGGAGCGTACATTGATGCCTATCAGTTCCAGATTCCATGGACTGTGGCTCAGACGAACGTACACCCGGGTTTCCTGACGCCAAGCAACACACCGTTTGAGTGGCAAGGGGACGGTCTTGCATTTTCTTCACTGAAGGTGAACGAGGATTCGGGTGATCTGATGTTACGTTGGTATAATATGAGATCCAATACGACTGAGTTGAAGTTTGCTGCTTCTGAGTCCATCCCGCAAGCATTGGAAGAAGCATATCAAAGCAACATTCTGGAGGAAGAGACAGGGAAGCTGAATTCTTCTATTATAAATGAATCTTCCACTGCCTTGATCAGCAAGGAATGGGCTCTGCAGGCGGGACCTTGCGAGATTGTTACCGTGGGGTTGCGTAGATAATTTTGCAGCCGCCTTGGGATCACTTTTTTGCATACGGTTCTACCTGAAGTTCTGCGTACTGTCATGGAATGGATAATGCTTTTTCCAGCTGAAAATGTTGAGTTATTCCTCAAGTTTATATAGAATGAACAGTAGCATTACAAGCGATCGAAGGTTACCCTGCCATCATGATGGTCATCGTAAAATTCAATTGTTCATTCTATATTGAAACTATTAAGGAGGCTTGAAGCCATGGAATCCTTGGGAGGACTGCTTCAGCAGCTGAATCCTTCCTTTCGTGAACAGTCGCGGCGGATTGCGGCGGAATTGATGGAAGATCCGTACGTACGCGAATTCCGCGCAGGTCATCCTGAACTGAAAGATGCACAGCTTATTACCGATCTGAGCAAGCTGTATCAGTATGCCAAAGATTCGAAGAACTGTGCGAATTGTCCGGGGCTCGACAACTGTCCTAACGATTTCCAGGGTCACTTTTGCAAACTGGAAGTAGAGCATTTTAACGGTAAACCCGAAATTATAGATAAAAAAGCACCTTGTTCCAAACATATCGCCCGGCAAAATGAGCATGTTATCAAGCAGAGAATCCGCAGTTTCTATGTGGACGAGCGTGCGCTCAATGCAGGATATAACGATGTGGAAATTATGGGCAAGGATCGGATGCGTGCTCCGGCGGTGAACCAGGTTCTGCGTTATATTAACGACACCAAGGAGAATGGATTGTCTCCGCAAGGACTGTTTTTGGAAGGATCATTTGGTACGGGCAAGACGTTTCTGATGTGTTATCTGCTGCATGAACTCGCGGTTGTGGGCCACACAGGTGTCATCATTTACATGCCTGACTTTGTGGAGGATCTGAAATCCATGATCAGTGAAGGAAACAAGCTGAAGGAAACGACGGATATTCTGAAAAGCTGTGATCTGCTCATCTTTGATGATATTGGGGCAGAGAATCTGAACCCATGGGTTCGGGATCATGTGATGGGTTCCATTCTGAACTACCGTATGAATCGCAAACCTACATTTTACACGTCCAACTATAACTTGGATGGGCTCGAGAAACATCTTAGCTTCACAAGCAGGGACGGCGAGGAAATGAACAAAGGCCAGCGTTTGATGGACCGGATTCGTCCGTTTGTTGATGTCATCTCGGTTCGGGGTGAAAATCAGCGGGGCAAACGTTAATTCCTATTCATGTTATCGATATGCTCTGATTTATTTTTACTCGTATAGTCCCAAAAAAAGCCTGGCTTTCGCATTATCGCGAAAACCGGGCTTTTCTGGCCCTGCGTGCAGGCCTGAGTGTCCTATTCGGTCAGAAATTTGAAGATAACCATACCGAAAAAGATGACCGTCATCAGGCCAGCCATGCCAGTAACACCCGCTATCAGATCAAACAGATCGTTACGGGGTTCCTCGTTCACATGTTCACGCGGGTCGTTGATCCGCACATTTGCATCCATGGTATTGCCTCCTTATGGGGATAACAGCTTGCCCTTACAGGGAGCTGAAGCCCGGAGTAATTTTAGTATACTTGGAAAAGAAAGCGTTTGTAAAGATTTTGCAGCGAACCTGCCAAGTTCTTCAATTGTGAAGATTTGATGTTGGGAAGATGAATATTGATGTGTTCATTTCACAACATTAGAGTACCTGTGTTATACTGGAAGTGTCGTTCACGACGTTACAGGTTAAAATAAACCGTAAGTATATATAAGGAGGACAATTTCATGGCTATTGTTAACGTATCCGATCAATCCTTCAACGCTGAAGTCGAAGGCGAAGGAACGGTTCTTGTTGATTTCTGGGCGCCTTGGTGTGGTCCTTGTAAAATGCTCGCTCCAATCCTGGAAGAGCTGTCCACCGAAGTTGGCGATGCAGTGAAAATTGCTAAAGTCAATGTGGACGAAAATCCAGAATCCGCTTCCCGCTTCGGCGTAATGAGCATTCCAACATTGATCTTCTTCAAAGATGGTCAACCAGTTGATAAAGTGGTTGGTCTGAACTCGAAAGATGCTCTCAAAGGAATTATCGCAAAACACCAATAATTTACCAAGATTTCACATACGCCTCCGGTTATGCGCCGGGGGCGTTTTGCGTCGAAACCTTTCATATAGGACAATATAAAGTATAATTATTTTTATACGATAACGTAGAGTGCAGAACCGGTCTGGAAAAGCGCAGCGTTCGCCTAAAGCTTTCTGAAAGAAAGCTGCATCGAAAGCATACGCTATCACCGGATTTTCCCATTGAAAAAAGGGAATCGAAAAAATCTGGGGATAACAGCGATTGGAAGGTTGTTCTGTCATCGTAGTGGTATAGTGTAACCTTTTATTTAACTTTTTTCGGGAAGGAGGACCCACCGAATTATGGATGAATTCGTTACAAACGTGCAGGAACAGGAGAAGGCACTGGAGCAGATCCGCCACAAGCTGGCTTTGCTGCCCGACATGTCCGGCTGTTACCTGATGAAAAACAGTGAAGGTACCATTATCTATGTAGGTAAGGCCAAAGTACTGAAGAACCGCGTAAGATCCTATTTTATCGGCAGTCATAATGGAAAGACACAGCGTCTGGTGTCCGAAATCCGTGATTTCGAATATATCGTAACCGGCAGTAATATGGAAGCACTCATTCTGGAGTGTAACCTGATCAAGAAACATATGCCGCGGTATAACGTGTTGCTCAAGGATGACAAGACATTTCCTTACCTTAAAATTACGAATGAAAAGCATCCCCGGCTCGAAGTGACCCGGCGGGTGCTCAAAGATAAAGCCAAATACTTCGGACCTTATCCGAACTCGTATGCGGCACACCAAACGAAAAAGCTGCTTGACCGGATGTATCCGTTGCGCAAATGCGGCGTGATGCCGAAGGAAGTTTGTCTGTATTTTCATATGGGTCAGTGTCTTGCTCCCTGTGTGAAAGAAGTGGGCAAGGAGCAATATGATGAGATCTCCCAGGAGATCAGTTCCTTTCTGAGTGGTGGGCATGAGGAGATCAAGAAGGATTTGCAGCGCAAAATGCAGGAAGCGGCTGAGGATCTGTATTTTGAACGTGCCAAGGAACTTCGGGATCAGGTCATCTCCATTGACGCGATGATGGAAAAACAGAAAATTACGATGGCGGATGCCAGAGACCGCGACGTGTTTGGTTTTGCCATTGATAAAGGCTGGATGTGTGTCCAGATTCTATATATGCGTCAGGGGAAAATGATCGAACGACACGTATCGACGTTCCCGTTTTACGGTGATGCATACGGTGATTTTATGTCTTACGTGACCCAGTACTATAGTGATAATCCAGCATTGCCGCAGGAAATTTTACTGCCGGAAATGCCAAAAGATCTGGCAGATGGTGAAGACAGCGCGGATGCTGTATCTGATATAGATGGAGCGGTATCTGCGGCCGTGACAGTTGAGTCAGAACAGACAACACGGTTGGCACAAGATTTAACTATGGAGCCACGTGTTGCAGAGTCCCGTGCATCTTATGGGGATATCCAACCAGATGTAGAAGCAGAAGAAGCTGCGATGGTTATCCAGGACGACGCTGTTGCTGAGGCGGATGTATTGGCTGATAAACAGCGCCCAGGCCTCGAAGATCCTTCTCAGGTCGCAGCTGCATTGCAGGAATGGCTGGAAATCAAAGTCCACATCCCGCAGCGTGGGTTGAAACGGCAGATGATCACGATGGCGGTAGATAATGCACGTGTAGCGTTGGAGGAGAAATTCCGTCTGATCGAGCGCAACGAAGAGCGGACCTCAAAGGCTTCTGAAGGTTTGGGACGTTGGATTGGCCTGGATCAGCTGCATCGGATCGAAGCGTTCGATAACTCAAACATCCAGGGAACGAATCCGGTATCTGCCATGATTGTATTTACCGATGGCAAACCGGATAAAAAAGAATACCGCAAATACAAGGTGCGTTCGGTTGAAGGACCGGATGATTATGAAACGATGCGAGAAGTCATCCGTCGCCGTTACGAACGGGTGCTGAAGGAAAACTTGACCCAGCCTGACCTGATTGTTGTCGATGGAGGTAAAGGCCAGATTTCGGCCGCCGTGGACATTTTGGAGAATGAATTGGGATTGTTTATTCCGGTATGTGGTTTGGTGAAGGATGCGAAGCACAAAACCTCACAACTGATGATCGGCAATCCGCCGGAAGTCATTTCCTTGCCGCGTGACAGTCAGGAGTTCTACCTGTTGCAGCGGATTCAGGAAGAGGTTCACCGTTTTGCAATTTCGTTCCACCGGGAGCAGCGCGGAAAATCGATGGTGACTTCCCGTCTGGATGCCATTCCAGGTATCGGTGAAAAGCGGCGCAAGCTGCTGCTGAAGCATTTTGGCTCTTTGCGCAAAATAAAAGAGGCCAGCGTCGAAGACTTCCGGCCTCTATCTATTGGTGACAAGCTTGCGAATCAGATTATTGCAGCACTTCGTGATGAGGAGTCGTAACATACGGCTTCTCTTTTTGTTTTGGATTCAGTTTGTAAATGACATAACCAACAATTCCCGGAAGCACAATCCAGAAGAGTCCGGCGGAGATATTCAGCACATCCCCCATGAAGATCAGGCTCAGACCCATCAACAGGCTATCAAAGATAACATGTGCGAATACAACGGCGATGAAGCCGTGACGCAGCATAATCAGACTGAACAAGAGTCCGATGACAGTAAGTTCTATCGGACGTGTAATGACCGGATAGATTGGATACAAGGTGTGGCCCAGTGCCCAGATCAATGTGGGGATGAGGCAGGCAATGAACGTGTTTCGTACTATCTTCTGCATCATGCGAATTCCGAACAAGCGATAGACCGTTTCCTCACCAATCCCGGCCATCCAGGCCATAATCGGGAAGATCCAGGCATAACTCATGTTGTACGTGGACTGATCAGCCGATGTCGTCGACCAAGTTCCAATACTCCGCTCCAGAACGAAGAACAGTACAGATTGCACGCCCAGCAGAATCAATGCCCACAGGTAACCTGTATACATACTGTGCAGTACATATTTTCCGTATCCGGGCTCTTTGGCCCGAGGCCAAGGATTCAGACCGATTTTGCGCCACATGCCGTCTCCGGCAACGAGCGACAGATAGATGGTTGCACTCATGACCAGCGTTATCCCCGCCTGCATGACCATCAGGAAGGTCAGCATAAAGTTAGACAGCCCCTGCGCCTGAAAGAGCGGAATCATGTTCAGGGTGCCAATAACGGAAGCCGCAAAGTATACCAGAGATAGTACGATTCCGCGTTTGAATGACGTATGTGCTCTCGTCAGAATACTGTAGATGATCGCGAGTGCACCAAGCACAAATGTCAGGAAAGCATAACCGCCGTAAGTCATCCAGTTGGCTTGCCGGGTCTGATTTTGTACATAGTCGGTATGGGAGGTAGGAACCGAGAAGACCGATTCGAAGGAGCGGACCGCTCCATTTTCAAACGTGAAATTCAGTTCCAGCTTGGAATCTCCAATTTGTTTTCCATTTTCCGTGTATTGCAGCCCTGCTTCTTCTTCACGGGTGTCCAGTTGAAGTTTCGGCACAGTATACCCGAATTCGCCAAGTACGCCAGCGGCAAGCTGCTCTTTTTCATTTAGGGAAAGGTTATCTTCAGCTAAACGTTGGGCAGCATTCACTTTACTTTTGTCCTGCTCAGCCTCAATGGATGCATACAGGGAAGAAGGGAGTTCGCGCTTGAAACCGACAACTTTTCCTGTTCTCATATGTACGTCAACATTCAAATAACCGCCTTTGTCCTGATCGGGCAAACGAACGCGGTACACATCGTAAGGATAGGTTGTTTCCCATTTCTTGTTATAGGTTTCTAACTGCTTGGTTTTGGCCATATACCCATAGATATCGGAATGGGTTTGGTATGTCACCAGCTCGTTTCCGGTATCCGTCGGAAGGGTATAATCAGGTAGAGAAGCTGCAAAAGATCGTGCCGACTCCGCCGCTTTCTCCTTGCTTATGAAGGAAGTAGACTGGATATCAGTCGTTTGCGATGAGGTGGCAGGGAAGATTTGAAAAACGAAAAACAGAATCAGGCCAATCGCCGCAAGCAACCCTAAACGCTTGAAGTTAGCTTTGAGTACCAAAGGCTGCCCTAAGGGATTCATTTAATATTGTTCCTCCTTTATTAATATGGATATTAAAGTAAAGATAGCACAGCCCAAGCCCCGAATGCCAATGGCGAAACGAGAAGTCGTGCAAATGCATGAAAACGAATGAAAATGATCGAAACAATCTGATCTATCCGTCGCCATATCTGAGTTTTTCCCTTTTTGACGGAATTCGATGCTATTTACACAAAAATCGTTTTGTATACAAACGTCGCAGCGCTTATAATTTTGAATCAAATGTCCAATATTCCGCATGTCTTTAGGCTAACAAGGGAACGAATAGAAAGTATAAAATGTATTCCAACCTAATGTATATGTGTTACAGCAAAAATCATACATGTTTACGCTCCGAAATGAGGCTTTCCAAGTGCTTGGCTATTCCGTCAAGTCATATGGAAAAGCGCTTCGGAGAAAGGCTCCACGGTCGTGGGGTCATTTTCTTTTTGGCAGAGGTGGATGATACTCAAGTGAAAATGAATGTTCAATGGATGCGTCTATCACCACCCCGAATTCTGGTCCTAGGGTTCGCGGGTATTATATTGCTCGGGACACTTCTGTTGATGCTCCCAGCATCCAGTCGAAGCGGGGTCAGCCTTCCTTTTATTGACGCACTCTTCACCGCGACTTCCGCAGTCTGCGTAACAGGGCTGGTTGTGGTGGATACGGGTACCCATTTTTCGACGTTGGGTCAGATTGTGATTGCAATCCTGATTCAAATTGGCGGCCTCGGCTTTATGACGATGTCGACACTGGTGGCAATTGCATTCAAACGGCGGATCTCTTTGCGTGAGCGGTTGATTTTGCAGGAAGCGATGAACCAAAGTACGATGGAGGGGATTGTCCGCCTTATTCGCAAGGTTGTAGTCTACTCGCTCATATTGGAAGGCATATGTGGCACGTTGTTCGCCATTCGCTGGTCGTTCGATATGCCAATGGGACAGGCTATCTATTATGGATATTGGCATGCCATCTCTATGTTCAACAATGCTGGGTTTGATATGTTCGGAGAATTCCGCAGCTTAACCGGGTATGTGTATGATCCGCTCGTGAATTTTACAGCCATGTTCCTGATTATTGCAGGTGGTATCGGTTTTGTCGTTCTGTCTGATCTGGTGGAGTATCGGAGGACGAAGAAGCTGTCGCTGCATTCCAAAGTGGTATTGCTGGCAACAGGATTGTTAATCGTATTCGGTGCACTGGTTATTTTTGTGTTTGAATTCAGTAATCCCCGGACATTGGGTGGCCTGAACTGGGGTGGCAAAATTCTCGGTTCGTTCTTCCAGTCCATTACCCCTCGAACGGCAGGGGCGAACACGGTAGATATTGCTGGACTGAGACAGGCAACGCAATTTTTCCTCATTATATTAATGTTCATCGGGGCTTCCCCCGGTTCCACTGGAGGCGGCATTAAAACAACCACATTCATCATTATGGCCGGAGCTGTCATTGCCATGATGCGGGGACGGGAAGATATCGTCTTTTTCAGATATCGGCTTCTACAGGAACGGATTTTCAAAGCACTGACGATTACGCTGCTGGCCCTGTTGCTCATTATTGCCGTAACGATGGTGCTTAGTACGACGGAAGACAGCAGTTTTTTAATGATATTATTTGAGACAACATCCGCCTTCGGTACCGTAGGTTTATCTATGGGACTTACACTGAAGCTGACCACGATCGGCAAGCTTTTGATCTGTTTCACCATGTTTGCGGGACGTCTTGGACCGATTACGCTCGCGTATGCACTTGGACAGAAAAAGGGTAAAGAGTTGTACAGGTATCCGGAAGGCAAAATGATTATTGGATAAGGGGTTCGTGAAGAACAATGAAAACACAGCAGTTTGCGGTAATTGGGCTTGGGCGCTTTGGCTCCAGTCTGGCACAGGAATTAATGGAGCTTGGGTATGAAGTGCTGGGTATCGATAAAAATGAAGAAGTCGTCGAAGACATAAGTGAATTGGTCACCCATGCCGTCGTCGCGGATTCAACTGATGAGGAAGTGCTGCGCTCCCTGGGCATCCGCAATTTTGACTGCTGTATCGTTGCTATTGGGGCTGATATCCAGACCAGTATTCTCACTGCCATTTTACTGAAGGAACTCGGTGTAAAAACAGTTGTGGCCAAAGCCATTTCGGTTCTTCATGGACGGGCACTGGACAAGCTGGGGATCGATCGTGTCGTTTATCCTGAGCGTGACATGGGAATTAGGGTTGCCCATCAGCTCGTCACCCCGAATTTGCTGGATTATATCGAATTGTCAGATGATTACAGTATTGTGGAGATGAAGGTTCCAGCCTGTCTGCATAATAAAACGCTGTCCACTCTGAATGCAAGAGTACGCTTTGGTTGCAGCATTGTAGCCTTGCAAAAGGAAGCCGGGGTCATTATTGCCCCGACTGCACTGGACTCGCTTCAGATGGGTGACATCATGGTGATTATCGGCATGAATGATGACATTGACCGTTTTGAGGAAGAAGTGATCAGCCAGGAGAGCTGACTCCTTTAAACGGAAGGCTGAACGCTGAGCGTAGATAGAGCCCTCGGCTGATTGATATGAATGCTAAGGCGTCGTAGTCCTCCGTGAGGGCAGCGGCGCCTTTGCTGTAAAGAGCGCAGCCGTTTCCCTGACCCACTGTCTGGAGGTTTGGCTGAGGTCTTCCTTTTCCCCATAGATCATGCAGGTTGTTCGCCGGGTCTGTTGCAGCTGAGGCAGATACACAGAGACGAGATCATTATCCGCAAGCAATTGAGGGCGGAGATATGATTTGGGCAGCAGTGCTGCGGCTTTGCAGGTAGGCAGGAGGCGGACAATCGCTTCAAAGGAATCGATCTCCATGCGAATATCCGGCATCACGGCGCAGCGCTGGAAGAGGTCGTCGGTTAATTTGCGGTACCACGTCCCTTTGGAGAACGTAATCATCGGCAAGTCCTGCAAATGCTCCATTCCGGCCTCCTTGCCGGACAATGGATGCGTCAACGGCACAACCAGCTCCAGATGATCATCGAAGAGCGGCACACAATTCAGCCCGGCCTCGCTAATAGAGGACGCAACGATGCCCACATCGGCTTTTTTATCCCGGACAAAAGAGACAATTTCATGCGTTTTCCCTGTCACCAGTTTGATCTCCGCATTCGGATGTTTCTCCATAAATGCATTAACCAGTGGTGGCAATGTAGTTTGAAGTGTCGTCAGACTGGCTCCAAGCGTAATGGAGCTTTGCTCTTCGTCCTTGTACTGGGCCAGCATGGTCAGAAATTTCTGCTGCTGCTGTTTCTGCTCTATCGCGAAAGTGTAGGCGAACTGGCCTACGCTGGTTAATTCAAGTCGTTTACCACGGCGATGAAAGAGCGCCACGCCGAGTTCATCCTCCAATTTGGAGATTTTTCGAGACAGCGCGGGTTGTGACAAATTTAGCAATTTCGATGCACGGTTCAGACTGGACTGCTCTACAACCACCGCAAATGCGTTTAATTCCTCGAACATGAGCACTAACCTCTTTTCTAATGAAGGTACTTTGCGTGAGGCATCTCCTTGTCAAATATTTCTCCATGTTGTATGGCCTGCACGTCCCATGTTTATAACTTATACCTATAGGTTATAACATTTAATAATTATATTGCAATTCCCTTATAAGAAAAAAAGGAGTAACATGAAGCGTGACACAAGTTGTTCACACCTGAAGAAAACGGAACAATTTGTCGAACCTTTCCTTGGGAAAGGTTTGTGTCATGATAAGTGAATTTATTTATGAAAACGTTGTATTTAGCGAAAGGGGATCGACATTTTATGAAAGGGTTTTACTCCAGAAAGCTGCACTCCTTGCTTGGCGTCATTCCGCTCAGTCTGTTTTTCATTGAGCACATGGTGACGAACTTCTCGGCAGTTGAAGGCGGCAAAGAAGGCTTTAACGATGCAGTTGCATTTCTGAATGGCCTGCCGCTCGTGATTGTACTTGAAACGCTTCTCATCTGGTTGCCGCTGTTCTATCACGGTGTATATGGTTTGTACATTGCCTATCAGGCCAAGCCTAACGTGGGACGTTTTGGCAATGAGCGCAACTGGCGCTATACGTTGCAGCGCGTCAGCGGTGTCATTACGTTTGTGTTCGTTATCTGGCACATTTGGGAGACTCGTTTCCAGGTTGCGCTGGGGAATGTCACACACGAAGAGCTTGGCGGTGTCATACATGGAATCGTGATGAATCCGGTGACGTTTATTTTATATCTGATCAGTGTGGTTGCGGCATCCTATCACTTTGCCAACGGCTTGTGGTCGTTCCTGGTTAGCTGGGGGATTACTGTCGGTCCGCGTGCGCAGCGTGTATCTTCCTACATCTGCATGAGCTTGTTTGCTATCGTAGCCATCATGTTTATTGTATCGTTGCTTGCTTTCCGGAGCATGGATTTCCAGGTAGCGACTTCGATGATTGAAGCAGTTAAGACAGTTCTGATTTAAGCATTTAGACTTAAATGCTGACTTATAAGGGAGTGAACAGCAATGGCATCATCTAATGTAATTATTGTGGGCGGCGGTCTCGCGGGGTTGATGGCGGCGATCAAATCGGCTGAAGCCGGAGTCCATGTTCATTTATTTTCACTGGTTCCTGTAAAAAGATCCCACTCCGTATGTGCCCAGGGCGGCATCAACGGTGCGGTGAATACCAAGGGTGAGGGCGACTCCCCATGGGTACACTTTGACGATACGGTATACGGCGGCGACTTCCTCGCGAATCAGCCTCCAGTCAAAGCGATGTGTGAAGCGGCACCGGGCATCATTCACCTGATGGACCGGATGGGCGTAATGTTCAACCGGACACCGGAAGGTTTGCTCGATTTCCGTCGTTTCGGCGGAACGAAGCATCACCGTACGGCATTTGCCGGTGCAACGACAGGACAACAATTGCTCTACGCGTTAGATGAGCAAGTACGTCGCTGGGAAGCAGCAGGTCTCGTTAAGAAGTACGAGAACTGGGAGTTCCTGCAGGCTGTTGTGGATGACGAAGGCACCTGCCGCGGGATTGTGGCACAGGATCTGAAAACGATGAAGGTACAAACGTTCCCTGCAGAAGCGGTTATTCTGGCGAGCGGCGGCCCTGGCATTATTTTTGGTAAAACAACCAACTCGGTTATCAATACAGGTACTGCCGCAAGTGCGGTGTATCAGCAAGGTGTGAATTACGCGAACGGTGAGTTCATTCAGATTCACCCGACAGCCATTCCAGGAGATGACAAGCTTCGTCTGATGTCCGAATCGGCTCGTGGTGAAGGTGGACGGATCTGGACGTACAAGGACGGTAAGCCTTGGTACTTCCTCGAAGAAAAGTATCCATCATACGGTAACCTTGTTCCGCGTGATATCGCGACGCGTGAAATTTTCAGCGTTTGCGTGGATATGGGCCTCGGCGTGAACGGCGAGAACATGGTATACCTCGATCTGTCACACAAAGATCCGAAGGAACTGGATGTGAAGCTCGGCGGAATCATTGAGATTTATGAAAAGTTCATGGGCGATGACCCACGCAAAATCCCGATGAAAATCTTCCCGGCAGTCCATTATTCCATGGGCGGCATGTGGGTGGATTATAATCAAATGACAAACATTCCAGGACTGTTCGCAGCTGGTGAATGTGAATACCAATATCATGGTGCGAACCGTCTGGGTGCGAATTCCCTGGTGTCTGCAATCTACGGTGGTATGGTGGCTGGACCGAAAGCGGTTGAATATATCAAAGGACTCAAAAAATCGTCCGCAGATATCAGTTCTTCCGTATTCGATGGTTATACTAAGCGCCAAACCGATAAGTATGAAGGCATCCTGAACATGCAGGGCAGTGAAAACGCCTATGTCATTCACAAAGAGCTTGGCGAGTGGATGACAGCGAACATGACCGTTGTACGTTACAACGATAAACTGGAAGCTACTATCGGCAAAATCAAGGAATTGAAAGAGCGTTACGGCAAAATCAATATGTACGACACTTCCGGTTGGAACAACCCGGGTGCGGCATTTACCCGTCAGCTATGGAACATGCTTGAACTGGCAGAAGCGATGACTCTGGGCGCGCTGCTGCGTAACGAAAGCCGTGGAGCGCATTACAAACCGGACTTCACCGAACGGAACGACGAGGAATTCCTGAAAACAACGATCGCAAGCTGGTCGAAGGAAGGTCCAAAAATTTCGTACGAGCCTGTAGACGTTTCCCTGATCCCACCACGGATCCGGGATTACTCGAAGGATTAAGAAAACAGAAATTTTGGCCTATTAATAAAGTTTAAAGATTTAGCATCCTAACGGAAAAAGCAGTAGACACGTAGAAGCGAAGCATTCGCGAAGCTTCTCAAAGCTACTGCCAACCAGAATGAATTATTGCTACTTCCAGTAAAGCGATCTATAGCACGATGTAGCGGAGGAAGCGGAAATGTCCTAAAGAAGCGAAGCACTCGCCTTTTGCCGCCTAACACCAAGAGGAGTTTATTCTATATTTACAAGATTTAAAAACTAACACCTTAACGGAGCAGGCAGAAGAATACTGAAGAAGCGAAGCGTTCGCCTTTATCCCCGGATTTCCACCCTTTAAGGTGGATCAAAGAAATCTGGGGGTAACAGCGATCGGAAGGATCTTCTGCCAGTGGAGTGACCATGTGTGAACATTGTGGTCTTGTAACGATAGCAATCAATCATCGTCACCAAAGGAGGGGACAACGATATGACGGACACAGCTACAGCAAAAAAAACCGTCAAGTTTATCATCACCCGTCAGGACAGCCCGGAGTCATCTTCGTACAACGAAGAGTTTGAGCTTCCGTACCGTCCCGGCATGAACGTTATTAGCGCCCTGATGGAGATCCAACGGAACCCGGTTAATACGGAGGGCAAGTCCATTGCCCCGGTTTGCTGGGAATCGAACTGTCTCGAAGAAGTCTGTGGAGCATGCTCCATGGTTATCAACGGCAAGCCGCGTCAAGCGTGCGCAGCCCTGATCGATAAGCTTGAACAGCCGGTTCGTATCGAACCGATGAAAACCTTCCCGGTGGTTCGTGACCTCGTCATCGATCGTACCCGGATGTTTAACGCCCTGAAACGGGTTAAAGCGTGGATTCCAATTGATGGTACCTACGACCTTGGTCCAGGTCCGCGGATGCCGGAGAAGAAGCGTCAGTGGGCTTACGAGCTATCCAAATGTATGACATGTGGTGTATGCCTCGAAGCTTGCCCGAACGTCAATGAAAAAACAGACTTTATCGGTCCAGCTGCACTTTCTCAGGTACGTCTGTTCAATGCTCACCCAACAGGGGAGATGAACGCCGAAGACCGCCTGGAAGCACTTATGGAAGACGGAGGGATTGAGGGCTGTGGTAACTCGCAGAACTGCGTACGTTCTTGTCCAAAAGGTATTCCATTGACTACCTCCATCGCCGAAATGAACAAACAAACAACCAAACACATGTTCAAACGCTGGTTGGGCGTGTAATCTAGTCATATAGCAGAACTTCGATCTGCACCATTAGAAGAAGTCTTGATCTTGGGCGCATGTAGCCTAAGAGCACGGCTTCTTTTTCTGTATGCTCAGAGGAACCGGGCTAGTCATGCAGAATATGGTATACTAAGGGGATGGATTTCGAGCGGAAGAAGGAGGGGGACGCATGGGAGAAACACCGCGTGAGGGCAGCAAGATCTCGCCGCCCCGGCGCTCACAGTATGGAACTGATTCGGAGAACCCCATTTTCCCTGGAGAGGAAAAGGATCACGATCCCTCCCGGCGCAGTTTTTTGCTACGCATGATCTTAATGACGGCGAGTGCCAGTTTGCTCACAGGAGGATATGCCTGGTTATGGGAGCCGCGTCATCTGGAAATCAAGCACGTTGAATTGAAATTGCCCAAATTTCCAAAAGCATTCGAGGGACTGCGTGTGATTCAGTTCAGTGATGCTCATCTTGGATTCCATACGGGGCTGAAACAAATGGAGAAGCTGGCTGAAACGATACGGGAGCAGCAGCCTGATCTGATTTGTTTTACCGGAGATATGGTTGAACGGGAAGCAGAACCGATGCGTGAATGTATTCCTGTACTTGCCTCGATGCAAGCGAAGTATGGCAAATATGCCGTATTGGGGAACCATGATTATCGTGGCCAGCAGCAGCATGAAGTGGAGCTGATGTTCAAAGAGGCTGGGTTCACACTGCTCCGAAATAGTCATGTTTTGATTGAACGCGGTGATTCACGTATCGCGATAGCAGGTCTGGATGACGCGCTTACGGGCAAACCTGATCCTGCTGTAGCAATCAAGGGACTAAGTAGAGAGGTCTGGAAACTGTTGCTTATGCATGAGCCTGATTATGCAGACATTGCGGCACCGTACAGTTTCGGTTTGCAGCTCTCCGGACACAGTCTGGCGGGCAGGTACGTTTTCCTT
>NZ_LITU01000075.1:172885-185490 GCF_001280595.1 Paenibacillus xylanivorans | reverse complement strand
TAACAACACCGAGAGGTTCACAGAAGTATATTCAAGGGTTATATTACGCAGGTGATAAGCATATGCCAGTCTATGTGAACCGTGGCTTTGGCATGACCCAACTGCCAATTCGCTTTTTGTGCAGGCCGGAATTGACTGTTTTTGAACTAAAGGGTTAACAACATAAAGAATATACAGCATAAAGGGAGGTTAGCCAGATGGAACGAATTGCGATTGTATCCGATATTCATGGCAACATGACTGCTTGGGAAGCGGTATTAAAAGATATTCGGAGTCGCGGATTGAAGCGAATCTTTTGTCTTGGCGACCTCGTTGGTAAGGGGCCTGATCCGGTACAGGTTGTAGATCTGGTAAGAGAGACATGTGAGCAAGTCATCCGTGGCAACTGGGATGAGTTGGTTGCGGTTAATTCGGACAATGAGAATTTTACTTGGCAAGCGAAGCGGTTGGGTAAGGAGCGATTGGCGTATTTGAAGAGCTTGCCGTTTAGCCATCAATTAGAGCTGAGTGGTCGTACCATCCGACTGGTGCATGCTTCTCCCCAAAGTGTGTATCACCGCGTACAGCCATGGGATGAGATCGAGAAGAGGTTAGCGATGTTCGATCCTCCGGCAGATGAGCCTGAGCTTGGTGCGGCGGATGTCGTAGGGTATGGGGATGTGCATAACGCATACTTGCAATTTATGAATGGGAAAATGTTGTTCAATGCAGGCAGCGTAGGTAACCCGCTTGATTTTACCCAGGCTTCTTACTGTATCCTAGAAGGAGAGAACAGCAACGATCGGAACACTCCATTCAACCTTCAATTTGTAAGGGTACCTTATGATATTGAACAGGAAGTACAGATTGCTCAACAGGCCCAGGTGCCTTCACTTGATTTCTATATTCGAGAGCTTCGTACAGGCGTCTATCGTGGGTTGCAAACGGATTAGTCATATCAGGAATAAATCCCTGTAATGAATTGGCATACTAATGTTCGGACTATTGCTACTGATCGTAGCGTTGTTGAGTATATCGATGTTTCATCGTTTATCCATGTATTCTATTTGCGCCGGATCATCCTCAGAGCATGCTTGTCTTACCGGACTAGAACCCGTTAGGCAAAAGGAGCGATTGTCATGCTGACCCGAAAAATGCTGGGCCAAGGATTGCCTGCTTTATGGACAGAGCGCCTTGTTCTTCGATCATTACGTCAGAGTGATTACAGCACGTTGTCGGAGCTGTTTTCCGACCCGCAGGTGATCCGTTATGTAAACAGGGGGAGTCAGCCTACGCCTATCCGTGCTCGGCGATTATTGAATCAGATTCGCAGCAGCAGTGCCAAGCTGGATTCACTGCATTACGGCATCTGCTGGAAAGGCAGCGAACAGATCATTGGCATCACTTCATTCCAGCATTGGAATGAACAGAATGGTACCGCACAGATCGGATACATCCTGAATAGATCCTGCTGGGGCAAGGGAGTCGCGACTGAGGCAGTTCAGCGTTTGCTGGAATTTGGTTTTGCCGAGCTTAATTTGTCCAAAGTGGAAGCCCGTTGTTACGAGGCAAATGTATCATCCGAACGAGTACTTTGCAAAAGCGGCATGATTTATGAACGAACCCTGCCTTCGTTTGTTTTAAATCATGAGGATGGTGAGACACCGGATACCCTGCTGGATGTTAAAGTGTATAGTCTGTATCGTGAACAGCATATCCGTTCTCATCTGGATCATCGCCTGCAAACATTGGTATCCGACAAGCACAAGTAACATAGAATAGAGCATATTGCATAAATCCTAGAGCGTCTCTCCATCAGCAAATATAGATCGATTTTAATGAAACAGCAGAGGTTTGAAACGAATTTCAATCATTTGTTACACAATTGAAATATAGCTGCAATTGAACTCTAACAGACAGCGGGTAAACTTATCTCATGACCCCCTTTTTGATAAATAGATTATGCTGTTGGGACCCGCTGTTAGCGGGTTCATTTTTTTTTTTTTATATTAGGATACGAACCTAAAACCCCCACAGCGTGCTGATCCACGCTGTGAGGGTTTTATTGTGGTGCTCTATGTTTTAAAACGGTACAATTTGCATTTGTTTCTGCTTGAAATATACCCATTCCGTAAACCCGATCTCTTGCAGACGTGTACGAACGTCATCCAGTTCATCAGCAACACGCTGCGGTTTGTGGGCGTCCGATCCGAAGGTCACCTTCACTCCGTAATGATGCGCACGCTCCAGAATGGCATCGGACGGGTACCAGCCACCACTGAGCTTGGTTTTACCCGATGTATTAATTTCAATAGCCACGTTCGATTCTGCAATGACCTGCAACGTTTCATCAATGGCTTGATCTGCGATAATGTCCGAGAAAGGTGGATAATTTCCTTTCATCGCATCAATATGTCCGAGAATCTGGAACATGCCGCTTCGGGCTGATTGCCGAATCAATGCATAGTAACTCTCTTTCACTTCCACCTTACGCGCATCGCTTAATCCATTCCAGCGGGTTTTGTTGAATATGCTGACATCTTCCGTATGATGAACTGAACCAATAATATAATCAAAAGGATATTGCCCCAGCGTACTGCGATACAATTCGGCATGGATAGGGAAATAATCGGATTCGATGCCAAGCAACACATCAATTTTGCCGGCGTATTCTTCCTTCAGAGCCAGTACTTCTTCCACGTAATGGCGCAATTCAGACTTGCCCATCGCGATGCGGGGGAAAGCCTGCTCTTCGTCGCTGCCAAAGTAAGGTGTATGATCCGAGATACCGATGACCTGAAGTCCAGACTGGATACCTGCCTCGATATAGTCGCGAATATTGCCGTCTGCATGACCACAACGAAAATGATGGGTGTGAAGATCAAATTTCATATGGAAATCCTTCCTTTCTCATGGCTCATTTATCATTCTGAACTGATGAACTGGGTCTCCGGCATGCCTTTGAGATCGCTCAGGAATTGCTGCATGGCCGAATTGACATAACGACTTGATTTGTAAATGACTCCGACAGGGTGACTGACCTCCAGTTCACTGAGTGGAATCATCCGCAGTGTGCCTTGCCGCAACTCATGGGCAACGGATTGTTTGGATATGACGGCTGCCCCGAGATTGATCTCAACCATCCGCTTCACTTCCTCGCTGCTCGACAACTCCATGACGATATTGGGCTCAATATTATGTTTTTTGAAGATGCCTTCCGTAAAGCGACGCCCCACCGTATCGGGGGATAGCAAAATCAGAGGTGTGCTACGCAGGACATCCACCGCAGCATGCTTTTGCTTCGCCAGTGGATGGAATGGGGATACCACAAGTTCGAAAGTATCATAATACAGCACGGACGTATTCAGGTTAGGATTACGCTCCGTGAGATAACCGATACCAATATCGACCATACCATTCTCGACCTGGGTATAGATCTGTGAGGAGGGCAGGGATTGGATACTGGTCTTGATGAGTGGAAATTGATCCTGAAAGTAGGATAAGACCCGTGGCAAAATCTGAATGGCAATGGACGTGGTTGTACCGAGTCTGATATGTCCCTGAGGGGTCTCATCGAGATCCATCAGCTTTTGTTTCAGCTCACCCACGATGTCCAGCATACGTTCAGCATGTTGAAGAAACACCTGTCCACGATCGGTAAGGGTGACTGGCTGGTTACGATCGACAAGAACGGTGCTGAATTCATCCTCCAGGCTCTTGATCTGGGCCGAGACGGCAGGCTGGGTCAGATTTAGAAGTTCTCCGGCTTTGCGGAAACTCATCGTTTTTGAGATGGTAATCAGCGTTTCCAGTTGACTGATATTCATGTATGGCCTCCTTGCACGTAAAATGTCTTCTGTCTATCCATAGGTGGAATCCCGTAACTGGTCATTGTTTGCGTTCCTTAAATTATAGGTGATTCAGGACAGCAGGGCAATGAAGGGGACATCATGGATTTGGGGAGGTCCATAAGAACGAGAAATTAATTTTATTTCAAGAAAATAAAATTTTTAATATTTTAAGAAACAGTAATAAAGTCCTAAACACCTTTTGCCATGCCTCTCCGTGGCAATTGTTCTTGCAACAGATGCGAAAAGCCTTGTTTTTTCGCTAGAATCAGCTATAAACATTTACCCTGCGGATGACGATAAATTATAGTACACATGCCTTACCGAATTCTTGGTGAATTCTTGTACGTGATAAAGTATAATAAATTTATTGAATATGGGACTTTTGGTGTGTGACCAATAACCCAGTGTAAGGGGGACATTAGACAGTGAAAGCGGAAGTGATTAATCCTTTCCTGGAATCCGCACGGAACGTATTCGAACAGCTCATCCAGGTTTCGCCTTCCACCGGGAGTCTTGGCGTGAAAAATGTGGAGTACATTGCAGACCATGTCTGGATCGTGATCGGAATGACTGGGCAATTGAGCGGAAACATTGTGTTTGGAATACAAGAGTCGGTTGCATTGAAAATTGTTTCTGCCATGATGGGCGGTTTTGTCATTACAGAAATGGACGAAATGAGTAAAAGTGCTATTTCGGAACTTGGCAATATGATTAGTGGCAATGCAAGTACCATCCTGTCCAATCAGGGTGTCGTTGTTGATATTACACCTCCACAAGTGATGAATTCTGAATATCTGTCTTCCTTTAGTGCAACGAAGGCATTGAGCATTCCTTTGCTGATGGACGGAATCGGTGAGATGGATATTCAAGTGATGATCTCGTAGAATAGAACCATACGCCTCAACGGGCAATATGTGTTCAATACGGGAGGACATCGGGTATGCTGAAAGATCAGGTTGTTTTTATCACAGGTGCGTCGAGCGGAATTGGTGCGCTCTGTGCGCAGATGCTGATAGAAGAAGGAGCCATCCCGATTCTGGCTGCCCGCTCGCGGGACAAGCTGGAAGAGATTGGTGCCTCGCTGAAAGGGCAACATGAATTACTCACGTTAGATGTAACGAATGATGAGCAAGTTCAGACAGCCGTGGATGCGATGTTGCAGAAATACGGACGAATCGATATTTTGCTGAATAACGCGGGTTACGGAAAATTTGCGGCGATGACGGATATGTCTGTGCAGGAATTCGATGAGATGATGGACGTTAATTATATGGGCATTGTCCGCTGTACCAAGGCAGTGTTGCCGCAGATGCTACAACGAGGTAGAGGACAAATCGTGAACGTAGCTTCCATGGCTGGCAAGATCGGAACTGCAAAATCCGCTTCATACACGGCGACCAAACATGCCGTACTTGGCTTCAGCAATGCCCTGCGCCAGGAGCTGCGCAAGACCGGAGTCACGGTAACGACCATTAATCCCGGACCTATCGATACACCGTTCTTCCAACGGGCAGATCCATCCGGTAACTATGTTAATAATGTACGATGGATGATGCTGAAGCCGGAAGAGGTTGCGGGGCATATGATCCGGGCGATGAAGAAGCGCAAGGAAGAAGTGAATCTGCCCAGACTGGCTTCGGCTGGAGTGTGGCTGTATCAGCTATTTCCGCGTCTCGCTGACAGGCTGTCGCACGGTGTAATGAATCAGAAGTAAGATGCAACAATGGGCATCATATATCGGATGAAAGAAGGGCTCCGCTGAGGGGCTTTTCTTTTTTTTGTGTGCAAAGACATGTTTCATGAATAAGATTTGGTCCACAGGCTTTTTTCGCATATAATGAAAGGTAATGTGATGACAGGCTTCGGTTTTATTAGTACAAGCAGGGCTAGAGCATCGAAATGAATAAATTTAAAGGATGGACATACATGACGACTCAAACATTTGCTTCAATTGGCGTAGAACAGGATCTTGAGGCTGTACTCGCCAGACATGGCATTAACGAACCTTCACCGGTTCAGGCAGAGACGATACCGGTTATTCTGGAAGGTCGCGATGTAGTTTCAAAATCTCAGACGGGAACAGGCAAGACGCTCGCCTATCTGCTGCCACTGCTGCAATCCATCAAAAGTGATGTAAAAGGCACACAGAAGCTCATCATAGCTCCTACGCAAGAGCTGGCGATGCAGATTGTACGCGAGGCTCAGCGGTATGGAGAAGAACGCAAAATTGGCGTTCTGGGACTAATCGGCGGAGCAGCGGTAAAACGTCAGATCGAGAAGTTGCGTGAGCATCCGGAATTGGTTGTGGGAACGCCAGGACGACTGAAAGAATTGATCACGCTGAAAAAGCTGAAAATGCACAACGTCTCCACAATCGTTATTGACGAGGCAGACCAGGTATTCCAGCTCGGCGGGGTAAGCGACGTGGACTTCGTATTGCGCAGTGCCCTGCGCGACCGTCAGCTCATTTTCCTGTCAGCGACGATCGATGAACATACTGCTGGACTCGCGAAGCGGGAGATGAAAGAGCCGGTACAGATCGGAATTGAACCGGACCGGGCAACCGCGGCGGGACTTGAGCATTTTTATTTTGTGGAAGAAAACCGTAACAAAATCGATATGCTGCGACGTCTGGTTAGACAGTATAACCCGGATCGCGCCATCGTATTTGTGAATGCTACCGAGGATATTGGCGAGGTTGAAGCGAAAATGAATCATCTGGGCTTGTCCGCAGCTGCGCTGTATGGCGATGCTGACAAAGTGACCCGCAGCAATGTGCTATCCGCTTTCCGTAATGGCAAACTCCAACTGCTGATTGCGAGCGAGGTTGCAGCCAGAGGACTGGATATTGAAGGTTTGCCGATGGTCATTAACTATGACCCTGCATTTGATTCGGAACACTATGTTCACCGCGCAGGAAGAACAGGTCGCATGGGTCGCAGTGGTATCGTGCTGTCGATCGTGGATGAAACGCAAATTTTCATTATGCGCAAGTTTGCGCGGGAACTTGGAATTGAATTGCCGGAACGTGTATTGTTCGGGGGTAAAGTGCTGGAGGCTGATCCGCGTCCGGACACGCGGCCTGAAGGGCATTCCTTCTCCAGAAAACCAGGGCAGTCCCGGGATCGTAAACCTGGTCAGGCCAGCCGCAATGGTGGCGCCAGAGCTGCTGTATCGAATCAACGCCCGGCGGGCGGCAAGCCAGCTGGCAATGCAGGCAGAACAGAACGGGACCAGGATCGCAAGAACAAGGGCGCTCCCAAATGGAGCAAAGGCAAAGAGCCACACTCTGAAGAATAAAACCTGACGAAAGAGGTGCAGGGATAGATGGATAACGTTCAACCACCCGTATTGAAAATCAACGGGCTAAGCGGAGGATACAGTGCCAAGCGGCCTGTCCTCCACGGCATCGATCTGGAAGTTGGACGCGGTGAGATGGTCGGACTGATCGGATTAAACGGTGCTGGCAAAAGTACTACGATGAAGCATATTTTAGGGTTGATGACCCCTCAGCAGGGGGAAGTGCGGGTCATGGGCAAGAAGCGGGATGAAGATCCACAGGTATATCAATCCGCCATGGCCTTTGTACCGGAATCTCCCGAGCTGTATGACGAAATGACGGTAATGGAGCATCTGGAGTTTACGGCCAGAGCATACGGTGTTTCTGAGGCTGATTTCAAACAGCGTACGGAGAAGCTGCTGGACTTGTTCCGCATGAATGAGAAAAGTACCAGTCTGTCTACCCACCTGTCCAAAGGCATGCGGCAAAAGGTCATGATCATGTGTGCTTTTGTGGCAGGTCCGCCACTCTATATCATTGATGAGCCTTTCCTTGGACTTGACCCACTCGGAATTCGCTCTTTGCTTGATTTTATGCTAGAAATGAAAGCGTCGGGATCTTCCATTCTGCTCAGTTCACACATTCTGTCCACTATTGAAAATTACTGTGACCGTTTCATTGTCCTACATCGAGGACAGGTCATTGCTCAAGGGACACTGAATGAGCTGCGTCTTCAATTCGGGGAATCGAATGCCACGCTGGAGCATATGTTCTATTCCCTTGTACAGGGCAGGGATTAAGCATGGATCTCAAGCAGCTATGGAAGCAAAGACGCACGGGATTCTGGAATGGAATTCTTCCTTATCTGGGTTATGTCATTCAGAGCGGCGTAGCCATGGTTTTCTTATTTCTCGTCATTGCGTTCTCCGCCTGGTATACATCGTTTGTACAGCATATTCCGGCGGGATTCCCGATTCGCTGGATTACGTTGCTGTTGATGGCACCGTTGGTGCTGTTTAGCAGTTATCGTACATATCTGCATCCGGCAGACATCGTATTTTTACGACCGCAGGAATATCGGATGCACGAATATCTGAAAAACAGCTTCGCCCGTGGCATCATCTATAAAACCCTGGGCATGCTCTTCGTATTCATTACGCTGTGGCCTCTCTATGTTCGTGCAGATCAGGATGCAAGGCCATTTGGCTGGTTTATTCTGCTTCTGCTGTTGTGGAAAGGGTTGTCCAGCTATGGGGCCTGGCAAGAACTGCGCATGGTGCAGATTGGTGCCGCTAGAGGATATCGTCTGCTCCGATGGGCACTGGCTGTGCTTGCGATTGCCGCCTGGTTGTGGCAGTCTCCACAGCGCAGCATCTGGTTCCTGCTGCTGCTGGCTGTCGTCTATATCGTTGCCCTGCGTATTCCTCTGAAACATCGGGTTTCATGGGAACGTCTCATCCAGGTGGAGCAGGGCCAGGCTGGACGAGTGATGCGAACGCTGGGCTGGTTTGTGGATGTGCCTTCATCAGGCCAAAAAGTAAGTTCTCGCCGCTGGCTTAGCAAGTGGGGGAGTGGCCTCCCCTGGAATGCAGGGAAAGCCTACCGCTATCTGATTACCAAAACATTTATCCGAACTGAAGTGTTCTCTATCGTTGTACGCCTGGTGGTACTTGGAATGTTGTTGTCCTGGTGGACGGCAGGCAGTTATTTCGGTATAGGTGTCTACCTGTTCTTCCTGCTGCTTGCAGGTGTGCAACTGGGCGCGCTGCGTCGCAGTCATAGTGAATCGTTCTGGATTATGATTTATCCTATCTCGGGAGAGAGTCGTCGTTCCCAGGTGTTGGGATTCATCTCGAATCTACATGCACTGGTTGCCTTGTTAATGTGGCTACCGATGCTCGCTGCGGGAGTGAGTGGACTGGGCATGACCGGAGCAGCATTGGTCCTTGGTGCGCTGGTGATCTACTTGATGCGACGTTCTCAGGGCAATAAGTGGTTGAAGGAAGAAGAGGATGCATGAACGGTCGAGCATCTGCCAGTTAGTGTTCATTGGCGACGCTGACCAGCAATTCTAGCGAAACATAACAAAAGACGGGTATTCCGAGCTGTATCCCGGAATACCCGTCTTTGTGCTAGAGTCAGCTTACCTTGTTCCGACTCATGTTGAGGACGTATGGACTAACAGAGGAACGATTTAGTGATAATGACGAGCAAGATAAACAGAACGAGAATGGCACCTGTATTAGTAAATCCTCCTCCGTAACCGCCGCATCCATAACCGCCTCTTGTTTCTTCAACAACTCCAGACATGGTCATTCCCCTTTCAAGTGGTGTTGGGCACGCCCTTGCGTACATCGTATATTATGTACCGTGGGGTTAGGCTGATTGGGCCGTTGCCCGGTACAGCTTGAAAATCATCGTTTTGGGCATTTGCCTGTCAAGATAGCCATACGTTTTCAAAGCGGAACACAAAATACCCCTTTATATCGAGAGACATTCATCAGGATACAAAGGGGTTCGTATTTGTCAGGAAACGGACGCAAGTTCGTTCCCCTGACTTATTTATTTAGATAAGCATTAGTCCGTATAATCTAGTTCGTCTGTAGATCCAGAACTCCGCGGTAGATCGTATCAAACAGATCTTCCAAGCCGGATTCTTCAATACAGGAGAAAGCAATTCGCAGATCGGCCTCACCCAGCGCAATGGTACCGACGCCGTATTTCTGTAGCAAATGGGTACGAAGTGCCTCAGCACCAACATCTTTCAGCTTCAGACACATGAAGTAACCGGAGTTGAACGGGTAGTAATCCCATACCTCACCGTATTTACCGCTATCAAGAATGGCTTTTACTTTGTTGGCGCGGCCTTTCATGATTTCAAACTTCTCCAGCTTCTGTGCTTCGAACTCAGGTGCTTTCAGGGCATCCAGTACAAAAGTTTGGGAAGGATGCGGACCACTGGAGATGGTTGCACGGATAATACCGAGTGTTTTCTGCTCCAGTGCATGCAGAACGGCAGCATCTTCATGGGCATACGTGATGAATCCAACGCGGAAGCCCCATACGAATTCTTCCTTGGTGGCACCGTCAACTTTGACAGTCAACACACGTGGATGAAGGTTTGCCAGCTTGCCAAACAGGGATTCGTGAATGGAATCTTCAAAGAAGAGACCAAAGTAGGCATCATCAGTTACAGCAACCACGTTTACACCAGCCTCAGCCGCTTGACGAATCGTATCCACGATTGCATCCGCTTCTTCGGCTCCAGGCGTATAACCTGTCGGGTTGTTCGGGAAGTTCAGCAGCACGATGGCTTTACCTTTGTCCTTCTGCGCAAGCAACGCTTCGAGTAGACCTGCACTGTTGAAGTTCAATTGATCATCGAACAGGGGATAATGAACCAACTGGCCGTGACGGCGAATTCCGAAGGTCAGCTCGTAATTTTCCCAGTTTTTATCCGGATATATAACAGCGTCCCCTTCTTCAGCGAACAGGTCGGCTACGATACTCAGTCCATGAGTTAATGCGTTAGTCACAATCGGGTTACCGAATGTTTTGCCTTCGAGGGAAGGTGTTTCCTTCAGCATCTTGTCTCTCCATACGGTCCGCAGTTCAGGCTTCCCTGCAGGCGGAGCGTAAGGGTACAAATCCTTCGGTTGGTATGCGGACAGCTTATCCTGAATAACAGCTAAGTGCATCGGCACACCGCCCTCCAGAGCGATACCAATCGTAGCATTGTAGGTTTTGGCCAGACTTGCTGCTTCAGCAGACTGACTCAAGATACCTTCTTTTGGAAAATAGATTTCTTTGCCGAGCTGCGACAGCATGGAGTAGACGTGACTGCTGCCTGCCTGAATACTTTCGTTCAACTGTTCAGCCAGTGGATTCATTCTTTTCATCCTTCCAAGTCTTTGGGATTCAACTGCCTAACATTATAACACCTTGCCTTGCCCCCGTCACGGAAATTACGCATAATGACAGTTTTATCACTTCACCGCGTTGTTGCAGATGTTTGCGAGTTAGGTTAATGTCACTTCTCCCGTTTGATTTTACTATGGAAAATGAATGTTATTCCTGATGAAAAGGACAGTATTTCCGCATCATTTCGGCAGTTTCCGCATCTCGTCCTTCGTTACGCTGTTCCAGTTCGCCACTAATATGATCAAAGCGTTCGGCCGAGAGGTTCTGTCCAAATTTGAACTTGGCACTGATCCGTTCAGGAACAATGCGGACCACAGCAACGGCTTTGAGATTACCCTTGTAGCGGGGATCAGCTGCATCAATGGGGATATATCCGCCCTGCGGCTGGAGTTTCTCCATGAAGCGTTGCAGAACCTTGCCTTTGATGTCCAGATCCTGAACCGGCTCTGCCTGACCGAATGCCATTACACTTTTGAAAAAAGAGGTTGCCGGACATGCTAACTCGGGATCACTGAAATAAGATGGAATTAAGGAAAATTCTTCTGCCACGGTAAAACTGACCGAGGAATTCTGTTTGATCTGTTTCATTTTCTCTCCGGCAAGACTGCCGTGGAAATAAAAACAACCATCCATATATACGAAGTTGAGCGGTGTCACCCGTGGCTGCCCGTCTGGACTGACCGTCCCCAGAAAACCAAAGGAGCATTGGTCCAGAAAGGTTATCATTTCTTGTTCTTCATCTACATTAAATTCTTTTCTTCTCACTGGTGTTCCCCCCTTGAATGGCATGTGTATTAGATCGTTGTTCCTTAGCCATAACAATAGAACCTGCATTGACATATAAAAAGATCCAATTTACATTCACTTTAATAGACCAATTTTTCTTGAAAAAAGAGGTGCACGATGGAATTATGGCTACCTATTGATTCATACGAGCTTCAACATCGCTACAAATACGAGGCATTGTACCATGCTTTACGTGACGCCATTCATGCAGGGATGCTGGTTGGAGGCACAAGACTGCCTTCCACCCGAGAGTTAGCACGTCAGTATGAAATGTCACGCGGCTCCGTAGCCCAGGTATATGACATGCTGCTCGCTGATGGCTATGTGCGGGCACATCGGGGAAGAGGGACTTTTGTTTCGGACACATTAACGGCACAGGAACATGAGGAACAGGAGGTGATCCTTCCACTTTCTCCATGGGGAGAGCGGGTGAGCATGCTGAATACTCAGAATCAAAAAGAGACACCTCCTGTCCATAACCGGGAGCAACCGCTCATCAATTTCCATGTACAGCGCATGCCTGCAGAGCATTTCCCGCAAACGGAATGGAAAAGTGCGCTGGCCGCCGTTCATCGCAGCGGATCACATGAACGAAGCGGTACTGCTGGAGACCTTGAACTGCGTGAGGCCATTGCGTCACATCTAAGGTGGACACGCGGCATCCAGGCTGATGCATCACAGATCGTGTTGTTTAGTGGTTCCATGCAGGGGATCACCTTGCTGGCACAGCTGCTTATCCCGGAGGGTGCTGCTGTCGTATTGGAGAATCCGGGTTATCAGGGGATTGC
>NZ_LITU01000075.1:164939-172782 GCF_001280595.1 Paenibacillus xylanivorans | reverse complement strand
CCCCAACCCGCCAGTTTCCTACAGGAGCAGTCCTTGGTCTGGGCAGACGGAGAGCCATACTTGAATGGGCTTCGGAGCGAAATGCCGTCATTATTGAAGATGATTATGACAGTGAATTTCGCTGGGGTGGCAGACCGATTGAACCGCTCAAAGTACTCGATCGTGAACAACGGGTCATCTATGTGGGTTCGTTCTCACAAACGATGGTTGCATCTTTCCGGCTTGGCTACGCGGTTCTACCGCCCAGTCTGGTGCAGCCACTGATCGCTGCAAAAGCACTGTACGAACCAGTACCTCCTGCCCTTCTGGAGCAGCGTGCACTTGCGAAGTTCATGGCCCGAGGAGGGTATTTGCGCCATCTAAGACGATTAACCCGTTTATACGGGGAACGGCATGCCTTTTTTGTCAGAGAGATGGAGCGGGAATTACCGGAGACCTTCATTATGCAGCCTGGGGATGCTGGATTGCATATTTATGCTACATGGAAGGGGAATATTGAAAGTTATGAACGGTTCAAGGCACTGGCTCTGGAAGAAGGTGTTGTATTCCGCGATGCGATGCGTTATCGGCTGACTCCAGGTCCTCCGGCTGTGTGTTTTGGCTTTGCACATCTGGAGAAAGAGGAGATTCAAGAGGGGATCCGGCGAATGCGGTTAGCATGGGAGAAGTGCATATTTTCGTTTCGGTGAATTCCGCTGTATAATGGAATAAGGCGTTTCGCTCCAGCAGGAGCAGAAATCATATATAAACGGATACGGCATCAATATTGATGCCGTATGCGGAGAGATTAACTTTCAAGGGGGAGTGGCGACATGCTGCAGGCATCGCCGTCATCTTTTGTTATTTTGCCCGCCGTCGCCAAAATTGTCTGCGAACCGGGATGGAAGTGGCAGAAGCGGGAAAAACCGATGCAAAACTATGACTTATTTTATGTATGGAGTGGTGAAGGGACCGTTGTGCTGAATGACCGGTCGTATGAAGTTGGCAAGGGTAGTTGTTTTCTGTTCAGGCCAGGCGATCATCCTACTGCAACACATAACAAGCAAAAACCGTTGGTACTTACGTATATTCATTTTGATGTAGATATACCCGTTAATGATGTTCCCCAGTCCTATCGTGAGGTGCTGGAAACGGTGGAATTCGAGCATTTGCTGGCTCGGTATGTAAGACTGTTCCTATCCGATGTATATGGACGGGATGAAGAGAGTCGGTTGATTCTGAAACAGCTGATGATTCATTTGTTGCGCGCGGACACGGAAGCTCCTGTGGAGAAAAAGGTAAGCAACCAGTTGTCTGATGTCATCCAGGAGGTTGCTAACTATGTACGCCAGCATCCGGGGATAACACATCGCGTGGAAGACCTCGCTGCCAGGGCTGGATTATCGCCTCGATACTTCTCGATCAAGTTCAAGGAATTGATTGGTTCGTCCGTGCAATCCTATATCATTCGCATGCGCATTGAGCGGGCCGAGCATCTGCTGGTGCATACCGGCATGAATGTGACCGAAGTGGCAGATGCCCTTGGGTACCGGGATATCTTTTTCTTCAGTCGTCAGTTCAAGCAGTATACCGGCAAAAGTCCGTCCGAGATTCGATAGGGCCTCTTTGTCCGGTAGAATATGGCAACGTTTCAATTCTGGGAAGCAGGGGTAAGTATGTAGCATTCCAGACGATCGAAAGGGGGAACTTGTGATGAACGGAAAACGTCGGGTCCGCAACCGGGGATGCTCTATAAAGGGCTTTAATCTTTTCCGGAACCGCCTGCGCCGCAGCAAACCGGCAGAGGAAATGCAGGACGTATGGTTTTAAGAAATGGTCAGAAAAACCAATATGACGAAGTTTAGCTTCGTATTGCATGTATACATGAAATGAAAAACGGGATATATCTGGCTTCTATAGAACTGAAGCAGATAGTCGGATTCTCTGATCAGTAAAAGGTACTCATAGCCTGGACACTTTACCCTAAGAAGGTGTTCCGGCTGCGAGTACCTTTTTATATAGGTAAATGTTCTGTGTAATCTCTTTCTTTATATTAGAAATTAAAAAAGATGACTCCTGTTATTCAGGAATCATCTACTTATTGCTCAGTGGAGGGGCTTTAACCGACCGAGCAATTCTCCCATTTTGACGGAGTCACCAGGCTGCAAGCCTGGTTTCGGTTCGAATGTGCCACTCTGCGTTAACAGTACGACGGTGGAACCGAATTCAAAATATGCGAGATCATCGCCTTGTGCCCAGGAACTTACATCCGTACCGGCGTACTGTATGCTGCTCACATTCATTGCGCCTACTTTCACGACAGCAACTTCTCCAAAATCATGAGCAATATACGTAATGAGCCGTTCGTTTCGACTCAGCACCGATTTCATATGGGTCAGGCCAAAATCATTTACGGGATAAACCTTGCCCTTAATATGTTCACTCTCCATTCGGCGACCACTAACAGGTGCATGAATGCGATGATAGTCGCGAGGACTGAGGTAAAGGACAAATGCATAGCCGTGCTTGTACTTCTCCAGATGCGGTGAGTGGTTTAATAATTCAGCAAGTGTATAATTTTGTCCCTTAACATTCAGGAGAGTTCCAGCAGATACCGGACCGGCTGCCGTGATTTTGGCATCTACCGGACTGATCAATGCATGTTCTGAAAGTTCAAGCGGGCGCATGCCCGGTTTAAGTTTACGGGTAAAGAAATCATTCAATGAACGATATTCCTTCCAGTCTTTTTCAGCTTCCTGAACAGGGATGTCGTAGGTCCGGACAAAATAAGGGATAAATGCCTTGCTTCCCCGGCTCTTGGAGAAGGCTCCCACAGTCCGGGAGATCCATTTGCGAGAAGAAAGCTCGGTCATTAACCGCAACAGCGTTTTTGCCATGAATATCCCCCTTAGGGTTAGTGCGAACTTCAAGGCCGGCAGGACCGGCCGTTCTGCATAATATTGACACAGAATGCCCACGAAATCAATACAGGCCCCTATCGTACGTCTGGGGTTGCCGCGGTATGCGCGAATTCTGCTCCAGCAGCAGACGTCCATATGCCATCGGTTGCCGGTAGCTGGCTTTCCAATGCTCCGTCATCCCGGCCTTTCGGAAACCGTAGCGTTGATCCCTTCCGTTGCATTCGATAAAATAAATCCGCCCGCTCTCTGTTATCCCCAGATCAAGCCCAAGATCCGCAAGATGTGGCAGGCTCGAAGCCAGCGTCCGTGCGATTCGGAGCCCCACAGACTTGATTCTGGCCTCCAATTCAAGTAAATGCCAGTCGGATTCCTCAGAGCCAAGGGCTTCAGCCAGCGTCATGACTTTGCTGCCTTGGGCGATATTCGTGACAAACGTATGAGCCGGAGCCACCTTGGCGAATATGCCCGTGATCCCCCACAAACCGTCATTGCCCCGTTGCACGGATACTCGCAAGTCTACGGGTCTTCCTTCATAGCGAACCAGAGGAATGCGCTCTTCAATGAGATAAGCATGACGGAAAATACGGCGCAGGGTGGCCGAAGGCAGTTGTCCCTTATTCAGTCGAAAGGTGGCCCATCCCTTGCGTGAAGTCCTTGTCTCACATGTCAGTTTCCATTGACCATCCTTTTGGAAGATCCGTATAATACCGTGTCCGATGCTTCCGCTGCATGGCTTGATCACCAGATCATCGTAATGTTCCATCATATATGCCAAAGACTCAGGTGTAGCTTTGACCGCACGGGGGAGATGTAGCCTGAGACTGGGGTCCTGATAAAGCATCTCGTGAATGTGGTCTTTGCGGTATCGATTGCGTACATTGTATACCTGTATGCCCTGCAACAGCAGTTGGGTCACCTGATGCTGCTCCGTACGGCGAAGCTGGAGAGCCCGATTATGAATGACGGGGGGCAATGGCATTCTTTGACGAACGTATATGCCCTCCTTTTTTACATAAGCAATACAGGTTTTGGTGTCCAAATCCACGTCTTCCAGCCGCAAAAAACAAGGGGTTAATCCATAACAGGCCGCTGCCTGTTCAACATTCGCGAGTGATTCCTGACCCGTCCTTCCAGTCGGTATCCCCCGGTACATGCGTGAATCGAACATAATACCGATCGTTTCTTGTAGCATGACCGTTCCTCCTTCAATGTTATCGCGACCATGGATCGTCCATCCATGGAATGCCGGCCTGTCACCGCCTGGTTGGACATCACGATAACGCAAGCCGGAATCATGATGCTTCGATATGCACTAACATACATGTATTTATTAGCCTTCCGATTCCATTCAATCCAGGTAGATGTGGGTTACAGTGCGGATTGGAAGTCATTTTACGAATGTATACAAAATGCTTCTGGAGTATCGTATGACATTGCTGGGTCAGGGGCGTGGACAGCCGCCTTTCATCAATAGCCGTGCACAGCCTATTTCGCTATAGACAGGTACATCACTCGCATGTTTGACTCCTACATTTACCCAATGTTATTGGCAAAAGTCATGATTTGAAGTGGCAGATGCCTATATCGAAGCATATGATGCCGGAGACGAACGTCAGAGGAAGGAGCTAGCTGCATGAGTAAAAAAGGCAATAAGAAGGTTTCTACGCCGAAACTGCGGCATGTGAGTCCCCAATTCAAGGAACTGGATCTGACCAATCGACGGTCAGACACAATGAGCTCAGGTTTCACTTCGAATAGGGAAGAACGCTTGAATGCAAATAAACGGGAATCGAGGGCCATTCAGGCATCAGAAGAATATCTATCCGATTCAACAGAGTTACCTGCTTCCACAAACGAGCTGGAAGACCTAGAGATCGTAGCCAAAACGATCAAGCCGGAACCCGAACCCGTAGAGTCTGATAGTGAGGAAGTCGTCATGTCGCAAGATAGTCCGGAAAAGCAGATTCAGGTCAGCAGCGTTGCTCCCCCTGTTCTGGAAGAAGAGCAGGGCATAAACACGCAGGAAGCAGCTGCTCAGGATCGGCTGAAGATCCTAAATCAGAATCAGATGCCGGGTCATACCGGGCATTTTATCTACACGGATGACTTGAGTGAATTTGCTGTTACGGAGAGCAAACTCGCTCCTTTCTCTGTGGATGCCTCCAAGCTGAAACCGGATGCGGTCGGCAGTGAAGCATTGCAGGATTATGCGGTGACCAGCATTCACATTGCAGACGGGGCAATTGTTTCCGCCAAACTTGCGGAAGCGTCCGTATCCGAGGAGCACCTGATTGACGGCTCCGTATCTGGTCACAAAATACGAAATGCTTCTATTGCCGGTGAGAAAATCAGAGATGGCAGCATTACTTCCCAGAAGCTTGGCAACCAGGTAATCGATTCAGCCAAAATTGCCGACGGTTCCATCGGCACAAGACATCTCAGCCGCATGCTGGTTACAGAAGAATTAATCAAGAATCATGCCGTAACTGGAGACAAGATCGCGATTAGCGGCGTGGATACAAGGCATCTCACCGGAGGAGCTGTGCATACCTCCAAACTGGCTGACGATGCGGTGACTACATCCAAAATTCGTGAAGGTGCTGTCACAGGCAGCAAAATCGAAGAACAATCCATCGAGTCTCACCATATTCAGGCAGGTGCTGTTAAACAGACACATCTGGCAGAAGGGGCTGTCGGTCGTTCACAACTATCTAGTGGCAGTATTGGAAGTGACCAGATTGAGGATGGATCTATACAAACAAGACATTTAGCTGAGGGTTCGCTAAGTGGAAGACATCTGCTGGACGGTTCCATCGGTTCAAGCCAGATTCGCGCTTATGCAGTTGGCAAGGAGCAGATTGGCAATGGAGAAGTAGGCAGTGAGCATTTGACGGATGGTGCCGTAACCAGCAGCAAACTGGCAGACCAGTCTGTTGGAACAGCAAAATTGCTGGAACAGTCGATTACGGCCTCCAAGATTTCTGATCAGAGCGTCATTTCTTCCAAAATTGCGGATGAAGCTGTACAGGGCAAACATCTTGCCAAAGGGTCCATTCGTTCGGAACACATTGCGAATCGGGGAATCACGCCAGTCCATGTGGACAATTCCGCAATTCACTCCATTCACATTGCAAGTGGAAGCATCGAGGCAACTCATCTGTCTACCGGAAGTGTGTCCGGAGATGCTCTCGCAGATGGCGTGGTTTCTGAGCGGCATCTGGCAGAGTCAGCTGTAGGTACGTATGAATTACAGGATGCTGCAGTTACAGATGTTAAGCTCGCGGATGGAAGTGTGACGACAGAAAAACTTGGAACGGCTTCGGTTAGCAGCAGAGCGCTTGCCCCCGGGAGTGTCATATCCTCGCATCTTGCGAGCGGTGGAGTCACAGGCACACATCTGGCTCCAGGCAGCGTGGGTTCCGAGGCCCTAAGACCTTATGCAGTGAAATCGGAGCACCTGACAGAACATGCCGTAGGGGTACATCATCTTCAGCCGGGCAGTGTTGAAACGGATGCTATTGCACGGGCCGCGGTCACAACAGACAAATTGGCTCCTGGTAGTGTAACTTCAGCCCAGATGGCTGGCGGATCCATTTTTCCGCCTCATCTGACAGATCATGCGGTTACCTCCCCCAAGCTCTCACCAGAGAGTGTTGCCACGGATAAACTGGCGGATTTTGCTGTCACGTCAGCCAAACTTTCAGACGGCAGCGTGACTTCTTCCAAGATTATGGCAGAAAGCATTAATGCCAAACATATTCCAGCAGGAACCATTCGCGGTTATCACCTGAAGCAGCATGCCGTTTTACTGGAACACTTGTCGGAGGAAGTACGTTCACCGGAATTATTCGCTGATGGGAGTATTACGGGCAACAAACTGCGGCATGGGTCCGTAACTTCGGACCATTTGACAGCAGATTCGGTATCCGGGACAGAATTACAACAGGAGGCTGTAGGTAGCGAGCACTTGATGCCATCCGTTGTACAATCCGTCCATCTGGCTGAAGGAAGCGTGAAGTCTGACCATTTGGGAGCTCATGTAGTGAACTCACAGCATCTGAAGGCAGACATCATTCATGAGGAGCATATTGCTGAACAGGTGGTCACATCCCATCACTTGGCACCTGGATCTGTGGAAACAGACCATCTGGCACCGTTATCCATTACAGCGGCTCATCTTCAGCCAGGTTTGATCAGTGGTTTGCATCTTCAGGCAGAGTCGACAAGTGCGGTTCACCTGCAGCAAGGAGCGGTACATTCCCGTCATATTCAGGATGGTGAGATTCTTCCTCATCATATCCATGAACGCAGCATCGGTACGTCTCATCTGGAAGAAGAAGCAGTAAGTACGATTATATTACAGGAGGAATCTGTAACACGCTCCAAACTGGCGAGTGGTAGTGTTGATGGCAGCAAATTAGCCGCAGGGGCAGTATCGGCTACCCACATTGCAGACGAAAGTGTGCAAACCCGCCATATCCAGGAAGGAGCAATTCTTGCTGATCATATTCAAGAGTGCAGTATTAGCTCAATTCATCTGGAAGAGCAGTCAGTAAGTGCGGTTCATTTGCAAAATGGATCTGTAACGAATGACAAATTGGCGGATAACAGTATAAACGGCAGCAAATTGCTCGAAGGTACGGTATCGGGGCTCATATCGCATCCGAAAGCGTGCAATCCGCGCATATTCAGGCAGGGTCCATCCATGCTGACCATATTCAGGAGCGAAGCATTGGCACATCCCATCTGGAAGAGGAAGCCGTAAGTGCGGTTCATCTGCAAAATGAGTCGGTAACGAGTGCCAAACTGGCGGACGGCAGTATAAACGGCAGCAAGTTACTCGAAGGTACGGTAACCGGAATTCATATCGCATCGGAAAGTGTACAATCCGGGCATATTCAGGCAGGTGCCATTCATGCGGGTCATATTCAGGAGCGCAGCAT
>NZ_LITU01000075.1:16218-164929 GCF_001280595.1 Paenibacillus xylanivorans | reverse complement strand
AGCGGTATCGGCTATCCACATGGCAGACAAAAGTGTGCAATCTCGGCATATTCAGGATGGAACGATCCTAGCTGATCATATTCAAGAACGCAGTATCCGCACAACCCATTTGGAAGAGGAAGCAGTGAGCGGGGTCCATCTGCAAAATGGGTCCGTAACGAGTGCTAAATTGGCCGATGGCAGCGTTAACGGCAGCAAACTGAGTGAACAAAGCATTACATCCAACCACTTGAATGCGGGAATTGTAGGTCCGGCGCATTTGAGCCAAGAGATATGGAATGCGATTCGTCAGTTCAGTGGAGAAACGCTGGAACAGCTGGCAGCGATCAAAAGACAAGAGGCATTGCTTCAGGCAGACAGTGAGGCTGTACAGCCATCACAGCAGGCAATGGTCGTACCACTGACGGGGGCCGGTCTGGAGGGAACACAAATTCACCAGACATCGAATCAGGAGCTGGGGGAACAACAAGAGCAGGCATCCCAAACGGACCAGCTTGAAGAACCATTGGCAGCTGCCTCATTGACGACAGAGGAGCCAGCTCAGGTTCAGGAGCCACAGCTTGAACTGTTACAGGAGAATGTTGGAACTACGGAGTTTAAATTGAGTGAACAATCGGTTACGCAGGAACATCTGTGTGATGAAGCAGTGGGCAGCAGTCAGTTGCAATCCGGAGCCGTTCAGGCCAAACATCTGGCATTCCAGCCTGTACGGAGTGTCAGCCGTCAGCCTGTGGTACAGCAGTTCGGTATGGAGGCCTTTATATTGCCTGAGGATGAAGAATGTGTGGAAGTATCGGTGGCCTTTGAAGAGTCGTTTATATCGGAACACTATGTGATTGTAGCCATGTGTAATGATCGGGGATTCCAGGTGTCGCTCCTCTCCCAGAGTGAAGATGAAGCCGTACTGGAAGTGTCACGTACTGCAGGCTCCACATACACGTACGGATTGTTGTCATGGATTGCCGCCGGGCCTTCCGTGTAAGAGTGCGGGATCATGTGCCTTCATCTTCAACACAACTGTGGACGAATGATTTCACATGTTTAAATAGACAAAAGCGGTTCCCGGATTTGTCCGGGACACCGCTTTTTTTCATATTATAAGCTTGCTCCGTTCGGACGATGAGGGGTGCCTGAACGATTCAATATGAGTTCAACAACAAATGGATTCTTACAGACCTACAGCTTGATAAGCTTTGGTAATTGCAGTAACCTCAGCGGAAGTCGCGCCGTACAGATCTTTGGCTGCCTGGATGGTGGCTGTTTTTGCCGCAGCAAATTTGGATGTTGGTGTCAGATAGTTCACGAGTGTGCTATAGAAGATTTGAATGGCTTTATCGCGTCCAATTCCAGTTACAGTGACACCGTTGTGCGTGCCGCCTTGAACTGCAAGATAGTACGCTTTGTTGATGATACCGCTGTTGGTATGAACGCCACCGTTGTCAGCTGTTCCGGTATAACGGTCACTGTATTTGTCAGGTTGTCCATACAATGTAGGGTTGGACAGGGAACGCAGTGCATCGCCTGGAATGTTAGGTGTGTAAATGTCATCACCGATCAACCAGTTTTTGTTCTGGATGGTGTTGCCGAAGATATCTGCGAAGGCTTCGTTCAATGCGCCCGGTTCATTGCGATACTCTAGATTGGCTGTATTCTCAATGACACCGTGAGTCAATTCATGGCCAACTACGTCCAGATCACCGGACAGGGAAGTGAAGGTTGTACCGTCTCCGTCACCAAATACAATCTGTACCCCGTTCCAGAATGCGTTATTGTAGTTGGAGCCGTAATGTACCGTGGATTTGATCAGCAAACCGTTGCCATCCAGACCGTTACGGTTGAACTTGTTTTTGTAAAAATCATACGTGGCAGCAGCATAGGCATGGGCATCTACTCCTGCACGATCGGTCCATACATTATCGGAATCCGTCAGGAGTGTACCTGGAATGGTGGAGCGATTGCTTGCGGTGTAGGTTTCAATCCCTTTGCCGCGAGTGGTATCTTTCAGTTGGAAGGTACTGCCGGATTGGGTGGTTGTAAGGGTTTTGGTATCACCAAGGACACCTGTACCTGTACCAGTTGCGAAGTTGATGAGGTCATATTGAGATACGATGCTGCCGTCAACGGCATTCACGAAATATTTGGTACGCAATGGAGCTGGTTCAAGCACATTGACTTCGGTAATGTAAACAAGATAGGTTTGGTTGTCCTCTTCATTGTGGTAAATGTTCAACTCGGCTTCAGGAGTTTTCTGTGGTTCGCCAAGCTCTCCGACGCGGGAAGTGGCTTCTTCCGATGCAATCTTGATCGCATCTTCTGCGCTGATTTCAGCGACACCGTCATTAGGGATAGCTTGTTCTTCAACCGGTGGGAGATCTCCAAGTGCGGATGAAACCTGGCCTGTTTTGTCTAAGTGGATCGTTTGCTCGGCACCGTAAACTGGAATTCCTTTAATGTACTGTTTCAGGCGGAAGTGTCGTACACCAGAGGTGTCCGTAGTTCTTTTAATAATTTTGAGTTGGGATTTCACGTCGGAATTCAGGAATTGTTCCTGTTGTCCAAGGAAATTGAAGATCGTTTCGTCAGAGCCGCTGTTCAACTGGATACCCTCCTCAGAGGCATAAGGGGCCTGCAATGGAATGGACTGATCAGACAATGGAGCTGCAGCAGCAGAAGATACGGAAGCGAGCAAAAGAGCTCCTCCAAGAATTGTTGGCATAACTTTAGCAAATTTCATAGTAAACTCTCCCATTCTCAATATGATTTTTTTGGAAAATACATGATTATGCCAATCTCGGTTGGAGTTCCGTCTGCAACTTGGGCAGCGCGGAGTGTGGGGCTGAATCTGAAACGTGGAATATGACAAAGAAACGATAAGGAACAAATTCGGCAGAGCCTGTAAGCCTATGGTTAGGCGTGTCAAAGGAGTACCGTTTATCCGGTTCAGCCATGAGTCTTAATCGTTCATTGTGGTTCCTCTTTCAGAAGCCAGGGGTCTTGTCCACTTGCGAAGCAGAAGATGTTCTTACGGAGCCGGGGTGTTCGTTCCGGGTTCACATAATAAAACCTGAATTACGTATTGAACGGCATCACTCCTCTCAAGGTACATGCACCAAACAAAAAACAGTCTCCCGGATCATCCTGCGAGCATAATTAACCCAAGGTCAATTAATAGGAATAAAAAAGGATTTTAAAGGAACGTGTGTTCCTTGTTAGGATTTTTTTGTCAATCCACTGCTTGCAACGTATGTTATCACAATGTAAATGTTTGGAAAAGATGCAATTTTAAATTTTTCTTAAAATTGTGTCTGAAGTAGGGGAGCTGTAGCAGATTTCAAATAGTTTGACGAATTTTGTCTAAATAAATGGATTGACTAAGCTTGCTGGCAGACAGAACCTGCTCGGTTCAAGGACATACGCCGTTTCCACTGCTCCATGAATACATAGAATAACGTGTACTCCCTTTGCATGCCGATGATGTACACCCGGGAGGTGACTGTGTTGCAAAAACGCGGCAATACCGCTTTTGTTGCAGCCAAATCGAATCTGGCACAAAAAAAAGCGCAATTAAAGAAACGTCGTTTGAAATCAGCTTACAAAAAGGGTACAAAGGCCTATAAATACGTGATTCCACCCTTGGAACAAACGGAATTGCCAGCATTCGGAGCTGAGCATGCGATGAGAGAGACGCTTGCACAGGATTCGACGAACTCGCATAAACCACTGCTTTCGGTCATTATACCTGCCATGAATGAAGCGAGAACCATTGGTGCAGTCGTCCGTCAGGCGCTGCGTATATGCCGTGATGCTGAAGTGCTTGTTATTGTGAATGGTTCAACGGACGGGACGGCAGCAGCGGCAAAAAGGGCAGGGGCACAGGTGCTTCGTTATACCGAAGCTTTGGGACATGATGGAGGAAGAAGAATCGGTGCAGCGGCAGCTCGTGGCAGGGTGCTGTTGTTCACGGATGCAGACATACCAATTTCTGCAGAACATCTCGCGCCTTATGTGCGAGCGATTCTGGACGGGACGGATGTGGCCCTTAATGATTACAACGGGCCGGTGACGCGTATCTCTGTTCACCCTGTGGTAGAGGCCAAACATGCGCTGAACAGCATGCTCGCCAGACCTGATCTGCAAGGGGCTTCCATGACTGCCATTCCGCATGCATTAAATCGCAGGGCACTTGATGTGATTGGTACGGATACACTGGAGACTCCACCGTTGGCACATGCAAAGGCGGTTACCAGCGGGTTGAAGGTGCGTGCTGTTCATCATGTGCCTGTAGGAAAAATGAATGCAGTTCGAGTCAAGAAACGAAGCGGACCTGACCCGCTCAGTCAAGTGGTATGGAATGATCATCTAACAGCGATCAAGTGGATAACCGATACGCTTGGTCCCCGCGGAGGACATTCTGATCTGCAGCGTGTTCGTAGCCTGACGAGGTGAGCATGTTGCATAAATCAAGAAAGAAACTTCGTCAAAAGATGCAACATGCTGGAGGTGAGGAAATGAAGGAGCGTTCAGGGGGCGTCCGTCGTCAACGGACAGCAGGCAGACGAACAACAAGGAACAGAACGAGAACCATGGGCAGGAAGAGCCTGACTAAATCGCCGCTAAAGAGTTCAGCAGCGAGCAGGTCGACAACGAACAGGTCCGTATTGCATGATGCATTCAGCGCAGGGCAACGTGCAGGACGCAAGGCGCTGGAAAAGGAGCAATCGATTGAACAACATGCACGTTCGACATGGCAGGAGCATGAGGCTGTGATCTCAGCGGAGCTAAGGAGCTATTCTGCCGCAATGCAGGCAGGAAAAGCATTCATGCAGGGTTATGCTCATGCTGCGGGACGTTCATTGAATATCATACCACTTGCCCTTAATAAACCTGCCGCTGCGGTCGTCTGTGCCTGTAATGAGGAACTTACGCTGGGGCAAGTGCTCGTACAACTGAAACGGTTACCGCTGACGGATATCGTTGTGGTATTGAATGGAACAACGGACAACAGTCTAACACAGGTGCTTGAACAGCCTGGTATCACGCTGGTATATGAACCTGATCGGGCGGGACATGATGTAGGCCGTGCATTGGGGGCCAAGATGACGGAGGCGGAGACCCTTCTCTTTGTGGATGGGGATATGGTCGTGCCGGCAGAGCAACTCGCCCCGTTTCTGTATGCAGTCGACCGTGGGGATGATGTCGCACTGAATAATCTTTCATCCCTTTTGCCTCCATTCGCCCGTCAGGATGAAGTGAGCCGGATCAAAGCATATCTCAACCGCGTGCTGAACCGTTCGGATCTGGGTTCCAATTCGTTGACGGCCGTACCTCATGCCCTCTCACGCAGGATGATTCAGATTGTAAAGCCAGAGGCGCTGGCCGTTCCTCCCAAGGCACAAAGTCTAGCCATTCAGCATGGATTAAAAGTGACTGCGCCCAGTCAGGTGGATGTCATTCGTTCCAATCGTCTGCGTTCCACCAATATGGGCAGCGGCAACGAAGTCGCCCGATTGATCATCGGCGACCATCTGGAGGCGATTGCAACCTGGCTGGATATGGGCGGCAATACGTCACAAGCCCGGTCCATATCCCGTGCTGAAGTGGCCAATAGGAGGAATGCCAGATGACACTGACGAGTATTATTATTCCGACGTACAACGGGCTGGACCTGCTGAAGCCATGTATCGATGCCATTCGAAAATATACCGATCCTCATACGTCATATGAAATTATCGTTGTGGATAATGGTTCTGTTGACGGAACGGCAGCGTATTGTGCCCGGGAACGAATTCGTTTTGTCCGATTACCGGATAATCGGGGGTTCCCTGCAGCTTGCAATGCCGGACTCCGTGCAGCATGTGGTGATGAGCTGTTGCTGCTGAATAATGATGTTACAGTTACATCCCGTTGGCTCGACAATCTGCGTGCAGCCCTCTACAGTGATGCAAACATTGGCATTACAGGACCGATGACCAACTATGCAAGTGGCATCCAGCAGGTGGAACTGGAGTTTAGGGACATGGCACATTTTCAGGAACTGGCTGCTGCCAACAATATAGTCGATGCTTCCAGGTGGAAGGAAGTCAGACGGATTGTCGGTTTATGCATGCTCATGCGGCGAAGTGTGATGGAGGACATTGGTGTGCTTGACGAAGCTTATTCACCAGGACACTATGAAGATGACGATTATTGTTACAGGGCCTGCCAGAAAGGGTATCGTTTGCTGGTATGCGGGGATGTGCTCGTACATCATCGCGGCAGCGCGAGTTTCCTGAAGACCGATCCTGTGGCATGGAAACAGTTGCTTGAGCGCAATCGATCCATTTTTATCAACAAATGGCATGTCGATCCCCTTAAATATATTGAGACATCCGATGAAGGAGGGATAGTGGAATGAAAGGTGTAATTCTTGCTGGCGGAACCGGAACACGACTGTATCCTCTGACCCGGCTAATTAACAAGCATCTGATTCCAGTCGGCAAGCATCCGATGATTATGTATGGCATCGACAGACTCCGCCAGGCAGGCATAGAAGAAATATTGATTGTCATCAACAAACATTCCGCTGGGTTATACACGGAGTATTTGGGTGGTGGAGCAGATCATGGCGTCAAACTCACGTATCGGATTCAGGAGAAGGCAGGTGGAATTGCTGAAGCATTGGATCTGGCGACATCCTCTATCCTTCCTGGAGAAAAATTCGTTGTGCTGTTGGGTGACAATCTGTTTAGCGATGATTTGAAGCCTTATGTGGATCGTTATTTGCAACAGCCTGCTGGTACGGCTCGTGTTTTGCTTAAAAAAGTGGACGATGCACGGCGGTATGGGGTGCCGGTGTTTGATCCACAGCATCCGGAACGAATCTCATACATTGAGGAAAAACCGAGTGATCCCAAGACCTCTTATTGTGTTACTGGCATATATATGTATGATGACCATGTATTCAACCTTATTCAGAACATTGCACCTTCTGCACGCGGCGAACTCGAAATTACGGACGTGAACAATCATTATGCAGCGGCTGGAGGACTGGAATACGATATTTTGCAAAAATATTGGAGTGATGCTGGGACGTTCCAATCGCTTCAGGAAGCAGCCATCCGCATGAAGGGCCAACTGCCCTAAAATATATGCGCCTGATGTTGCCGCTGTGAGAGGTCCCTTGAGAGCAGAACAACCTGCGCCGGAGCTGGAAGAATGCTCCGGCGCTTTGTGCAGCGGCGGCACTCCTCGTGCATGCCAAGGGAGGGAATGCCGTGAGAGCAGCAAAACGCAGCAACTTGAGTAGGAAAAAAACATTGGGCAGTCATGCCGTCTTTTGGAACGAAGCTGTGGGAGTGCAGCCCAAAGCGAGCTTAGGCCGCGAGTCTTTAAACGAAGGTACGAGGCTGAGAAGTGTGGAACACGCAGGAACAGAAGGCAAGCACCATGCAGAGCAGAAAGCCAAAGCCAGCGGACGTATCGGTGCAAGACGTGGTGGGAGCGCAGGAGCAAGAGCCAAAATGGGAGCAAAAACAGGCGAAGGGCGGGGCAGCGCAGGTGCGCGAGCGAAAGCAGGCGAGCGTACAGGCATGAGCCGTGGCAGCAAAGGGGCGCGAGCCAAAGCTGGCAAGCGCGCAGCTGCAGGCCGCGGGCATGCTGCGCCGCGCAGCGGGCGGGCCGCAGGCGCCCGCGCCAAACCGCGCACGGCTGCGCAGCGTGCGCCCAGGCCAGCACCGCAAGCCAGCACGCCACAGGCGTTGCCTGCCAGCGGTGCTGGCCCCGCCCCGCAGCAAGCGACACACCGCCACGGTGGTGTCGCGCCCGCGGGGCGGGAAAGCGCTGCCGCGCATGCTGGCAGCGCAAGGGCATCGGCGCCTGCGCAGCCGGCAGCAGCGCCCGAGAGCGGCTACGCCGAGGGCTTCCGCGACGGCGTGTTCGCGGGCGGGGAGGCGCTGGTGGCGCAGCACATCCCGCCCGATCATATTCTGCCAGCCGTGGCGGCGGCAGATCTGATCGAGGCGGGATTCCGCCAATACGCGCCGACCCTGACCCGGCTGGCTAGCCCTCATGAGATGGCTGGCCACATCCAGGGGGCGCTGGATGCGCAGCGCCCCCTGTCCGTCGTTCGCCTCGGAGATGGCGAACTGCTGACCCTTGCAGCCGATACGGTGCTGCCAGGCGAGCAAGTGCAGGAGCTGGCACCGTTTCTGCCTTATGCAGGGGTGCCACGCTCCACCCCGGACATCCGCGCTGAGCTCGCGGAGGCCATTCGCGGCGCCGATTGGGTAGGTGTCCCCATCTCGCGTGCGCCCACCTTTCAGGGGCTGTTATTTCCAGTATTTTGGCATTTCGGCATTGACTGGTCCCGTCTGAAACTGACCAGTTCCACGATTAACTACAGCCTGCATCATTCGGGTCTATTGTTGCCTGTGCTGCAGGGACGCCGGGTGCTGCTGATTGGAAGCCGAGCTGCTGAGCTCGGGGCGTTGTTGAACGGTCACGGAATTCATGTGACAGGCATCATAGGTGCAGTGGAGGGGGTTGCGGATATCCCGAGAGTGATGCAGCAGACTGCGGAGCATTCGTTCGATATCGCTCTTGTAGCGGCAGGAATTCCAGCCGTCATTCTGTGCCGCCGAATCGCTGGTGAGCTGGGGAGGGTTGCCATAGATTTTGGACATTTAGCTGACAAATTGGTTACTGGAGAGCTTCAACTCTAATGGACGGTCTGGTGCGACGTTCATCGTAACGTGCATTGGGATGCGGGGAAATGGAGGAAGCAACATGAGCACATCAGGCAGACGTTCAAAACAGCGGAAAGCATCGTCATCTGAAACCGTTGTTTTGCACTCAGCTCGAAGTCGTAGTGGAAGGAAAATTAGGCGCCAAGGCTCAGGTAAACGGGCAGCCAAGAACGCAAAACTGTATAAGCAGGGCTACCATAGAGGTTATGATGAGGGAGTGCGACAGGGGGAAAGCTCATTCGGGCTGGTATTCGAAGGGGTAAGCATTATTATTCCGACGTACAACCAGCGCGAATATGTCCTGCAATGTGTGTCCAGTATTGAAAAGCATACACCTGCGCCCTTTGAAATTATTGTTGTGGATAACGCGTCCAAGGATGGCACGGCGGAAGCCATGCTTCGCAAAGGTGGCATGGTAAGGGTCGCTGCACTGGATAAGAATCGTGGTTTTGCCGGTGGTGTTAATCATGGACTGATGATGGCGAGAGGTCGACACATTGTCGTACTGAACAATGATACACTGGTCACCCCGGGCTGGCTGGATAACATGATGACCTATCTTGGCAGTCATCCCGAGATGGGAGTCGTGGGTCCGGTTACGAATTACATCGGCGGAGATCAGCAGATTGAAGTCCCGTACAGTGAAGTGGAGGACATGTGGTCTTTTGCTGCCCGACATAATCGCCCGGATGCCACGAAACATCGGGAGACCGAAAGGCTGGTCGGGTTTTGCTGGCTGTTCTCACGGGAATTGCTGGAGCGGGTAGGTTACCTTGATGAAGGTTACGCCGTGGGCAATTTTGAAGATGACGATTGGATCATTCGGGTGAAACTGGCGGGATACAGGCTGGGGGTAGCCGGGGATGCCTTCATACATCACTACGGAAGTGTAAGCATGAAGGCGTTGGGAGAAGAGGATTATGTAGTCGTGAATAAGGATAACGAACAGTTTTATACACAAAAATGGGGAGATCCCCATGCGCTGGTTGCCGATACTTCCCGGCTCTCGCTGCATGCCAAGGTATCGACCAGTCAGCAGGAGAACACGCCCCCTCTTGGCAAAGAGGACTCCCCTGACCTGCGACAGCGCATTTCCACCAAGGGCAGCAGCGATGTAATGCATAAGCTGAGACGCAGTACGGATTTTTATCCGGAGGGCTGTTTCATCTCTGATATCAAGGGCGATGTTTACAAACTGATGCGTGGACACCGACGCAAGCTGAACATTCCCGTTCCACGCGGTATTTCTCCCGTTCTGGTAGCCAAACCGGATCTGCTCGGCGTACCCGCAGGTGAGTCACTGGTATCGGTAGGTGAGGTACAGGGCTGGCCTCTGGAAAGAAGTCATGTTCATGCTCAACCCGTTCAGAGCAACCGGGATGCGCTGGAGGAAGGCATGATTGTTGCCGCGACGAATGAGCGGGATATATGGTACCAGATTAGTGGCAGTAAACGCAGGAGGTTTGTAACCCCTTATGCTGCGGAACGATGGGGCGTGAAATCCGGGCATATCGTTCATGTATCCGCGAACCAATTGCGTATGATCGAAGAAGGCTGGCCCATTATAGCTCCTCCCCAGCTCTTGAACGAAGATTTGTAATGACGGGGTTCGGCTGCCTTGTATATTGGCACGACAGCATGATGCGGATTGTGATGTACAGCGTATCATAACGCTATACATCTTTCCGCATCCGAACTTTACATATATCACGTTTATGAAATGTAACGATATAGGGTGATTAGCGAATTACTTTTACACGAGCAGTTTAATAAACTCCAAGTGCCACTTCCAAACAAGTCTTTAACATGATTACCGACACGTTCAAGGATTAAAGGAGCTCTTGCAGAGCTCTTTTCAAAATTAAAATTTAATCTTTCTATCCTCTTATAGGTTTATTCTATTGGCAGATCCATTGACGCTTGAAGTGGTGAGGAGTACATTTATAGCCATAATTCTTATTTAACAGATAGGAATTAATGGTCTGGGTGGTGAGCCATCCCTGATCTGACAATGAATCAATCAGGAGGTATGCCGATGTCTTCTACATCGAAAAAAGTAGTGCTTTGGAGCAAAACAGGCTGTCATTTCTGCGGGGAGGTCAAGGCATTTCTCACAGCCCGCAACCAGCCTTTTGAGAACATCGAAGTGCAAGGCAACGATGTCCTGAGGGACGTGCTTGAAGCCAAATATGGCATTCGACATGTACCCGTCATTGAAGTGGGTGGAGACGGCAAGTATGAAGCATTACTGGAGCCCGATCTGGAGAAACTGGCGGAACTTCTTGCCCAGCTCGATGAAGCAGCAGTCTGACCGGACGTGGCGGATCTCTTGATAAAGCAGTTTCCGGCTGCTGGCTGCTGAAGGCTGTCATTTCAGTTTGCAGCAGTCGGGACTTTTAAGCCATCATCTATCCCCTTATTCAGATATCCAATCCTTATATAGAAAAGTTCTATAAGTAACGCTGTTGACCGATGTGCGGGGCAGTGATAAGATTTGTGGAATTAAAGCTGACCAAACTCATAGGAATAGTTAATTTTAAATTTCCTCATTCGTAATCCATAGCAGATCGGACTTAAGAAAATTCTTGATATATCCTAATCCAAGGAAGGCGGAATGGTTATGACGACTCAGCGCAGTTTGAAATTTGGAGCGATTGTCCACGGTGTGGGAGGCAGCATGACGACTTGGAGACACCCGGAGATTCAATCGGATGCCAGTGTGAATTTCGAATTTTACAAACGCCAGACGTTGAAAGCAGAAGAAGGCAAATTCGATCTCGTTTTTATCGCTGACGGTCTATATATTACCGAGAAATCCATACCTCACTTCTTGAATCGATTTGAGCCCATCAGCTTGTTGTCCGCCCTGGCCGCCATTACATCACGGATCGGTCTGGTTGGAACACTTTCGACTTCCTATAGTGATCCATTCACGGTTGCCCGACAGTTCGGTTCCCTTGATCTGATCAGTAATGGCCGTGCTGGTTGGAACGTGGTTACATCCCCGCTTGAAGGTTCAGCCAAAAACTACAGTAAAAGCAACCATCCTACTCACCCGGAACGTTATCGGATTGCAACGGAATATTTGCAAGTGACCAAGGGCTTGTGGGATTCGTGGGAAGACGATGCCTTTGTAAGAGACAAAGAAAGCGGCGTTTTCTTCGATCCATCCAAGCTGCACACACTCAATCACGAAGGAGAGTTCTTCTCCGTGCAGGGCCCACTTAACATTGCACGTTCACAGCAGGGGCAGCCGGTCATTTTCCAGGCAGGTTCTTCGGAAGATGGCAAGACCCTTGCTGCCAAAGAAGCGGATGCTGTCTTCACGGGGCATGATTCAATTGAGGATGCACAGGCCTTCTATAAGGATGTCAAAACCCGCGCAACAACCTATGGACGTTCCACACAGGATATTGTCATTTTGCCAGGGATCAATCCGATCATTGGACGGACAGAAGAGGAAGCGGAACAGAAATATCAGGAGATTGCCAGCCTGGTCACCATCGATAAAGCGCTGGACTATCTGGGACGTTTCTTCGAACATCATGACTTCTCCCAATATCCGTTGGATGAACCATTCCCTGAGTTGAATGGCATTGGCAGCAACAGCTTCCGCAGTGGTACGGACAAAATCAAGCGGGATGCCAAAGAACAGGGATTGACGCTGCGGGAAGTGGCCCTGCGAGCAGCAACACCTAAGAGCAAATTCCTCGGAACACCGGAGCAAGTGGCTGACCAGATCCAAAAATGGTTTGAAGCGGAAGCGGCTGACGGATTCATTATTCATTCCGAACTGCCAAGTGGGTTGTCCGATTTCGTGGAGCTGGTTGTTCCAATTCTGCAAGAGCGCGGCATCTATCGCACCGAATACGAGCATGACACATTGCGTGGTAATCTCGGCGTGCAAATTCCGGTGAATCGTTACACGGCTGCCCGGGAGCAAGTCGGAACCGAGGCATAAGAAAATGGAAAGCAGGAAATCGGCAGCGGTCTAAGAATGAGGCGTCCGGATGAAATATTCGGATTGCATATGCTGAAGGTGCCGAATGATGCTATAAAACCAAGTTAACATATAGGTTATATTGTTGAATGAATCAATGAATCAATGAATCAATGACACCTGTATACACAGAGGGGGAAGCTATATGAACAGGTCTATCTCATGGATGAAATATATGGCATTGGCGGCAGTATTGTTGCTGGTATTATCCGGTTGCGGCGCGGCAGGTAACTCCAACAGTGCAGTCCAGGCTTCCGGTGGGGAGCAGGTGGGGCAAGCAGAAGGTGGAAATCTAACCTACGCACTCGCCACATCGCCGGATACACTGGACCCACATCGAAGTGGCCTTGCCGTAACCGTACGTGCGATCCGAACGATCTATGACAATCTGGTGGTACAGCTACCGGATGGTTCCATCAAACCTTGGCTCGCCAAGGAGTGGAGTGTATCGGAGGATGGCAAAAGTTATACGTTCAAGCTGCGTGAAGATGTGAAGTTCCATGATGGTACACCATTTAACGCGGAAGCCGTGAAGTTCAATCTGGATCGGGTGATCGATCCGGCCACCAAAGCCGCCAATTCCCTTGCCCTGATTAGACCTTATAGCTCCTCGGAGGTCATTGATGAATACACCATCAAGGTGAATCTGGAACAGCCTTCGCAAGCCTTTCTCGGCAACTTGAGTCAGGCCCTGCTAGGGATTGTGTCTCCTACAGCTGCCAAGAAATACGGTGACCAACTGGGCAAAAATCCGGTAGGGACTGGTCCGTATACCTTCGTGAAATGGGATGAAAATGCGGATATCGTTGTCGCCAAGAACAAGGATTACAACTGGGCTCCAGAAACCGTTGAAAATGAAGGTGCCCCTCATTTGGATACGATTACGTTCAAAATTGTACCGGAAGAAGCAACGCGCATCGGCAGTGTACAGAGTAAGCAGGTACTCGCCGCCGAGACCGTTCCGCCGCAAAATATTGCTGCATTGAAGAACGATCCGAACCAGCAATTGCTGCAGGCCAATACCGTTGGCTTGCCGTATACCCTCTTTTTCAATCTACGCAAAGCGCCTTGGGATGATGTGAAAGTCAGGCAGGCGGTGCAATCTGCGGTTGATGTGGAATCCATCGTGAAGACACTTTATCTGGGCAATTACGAACGAGCGTGGTCTGCACTGTCTCCAGGAATTCTCGGTTACGATGCCTCCCTGGAAGGAAGTATCCAACCGGATATTAACAAGGCCAATCAGCTGCTTGATGAGCAAGGCTGGGTCAAGGGAGCAGATGGCATTCGTGAAAAAGACGGTAAGAAGCTGACCCTGCATTATGTGGACGGTTCGCCGAACCGGGAGAAGCGTAACGACATTGCTGCGATTATTCAGCAGCAGCTCAAGCAGGTGGGTATAGCTGTTGAAGTTGAAATTACGAAGGATATTGCTACGGTCGTCTATCAGAACTGGGATTATGATCTCTACGGCAACAGCCAGGTCAACTCTGATCCGAATGCACTCTATGCTTTCTATCATACGAGTGCAGAAGGTGAACGTCCGACGCTTTCCGGCTTATCTGATCCGAAGATCGATAAGCTGCTGGAACAAGGAGCGGTGGAGACTGATCCCGATAAACGGGTGGATATCTATAATCAGATTCAGCAGTATCTGATCGATCAGGCTGTAATTCTGCCGATCTATGTGTTCCCTTATACGGTGGCTGCATCCAAATCGGTGCAGGGCATCAAGTTTGATTCACTCGGATATCCGCTCTTTAACGATGTCCGGATTCAGCCATAAAACGTACCGTCAATGATGTAAACAGGAAGGAGACGACCCGGTATGGTTCAAACGATACTGACAAGACTTGCTACATCGCTTCTGGTTATTTTCGGAGCTTCGGTGCTGGTGTACTGCATCATGTATCTTCTGCCGGGTGATCCAGTCCTGCTCATGCTGGACCCGTCATCGGCAACACCCGAGATGATTCAGAACCTGCGGGTTCAGCTTGGTCTGGATCAGCCGTTTTACATCCAGTTCGCCAACTATTTCGGTGACATGCTGCGCGGTGATTTCGGCAAATCAATGATCAATTCCGACCCGGTTCTGCCCAAAATACTGGAGCATTTCCCTGCCACACTGGCGCTGACCGCGCTAAGCTCGATCATAGCGATAACCATCGGCATTACGCTCGGCGTACTGTCTGCCATTCATCGTAATGGCGTGATTGATTTCATCGCCCGCCTCGTTGGATTGTTTGGCATCTCGATGCCGACCTTCTGGACCGGCATTCTGCTGATCCTGTTGTTCTCGGTCCAGCTCGGCTGGTTCCCGGCGATGGGTTCCGACGGATTCCGTTCATTGGTGCTGCCTGCTGCAACACTGGGCCTCGTCGGTGCGGGTTTCATCGTACGTATGGTGCGTAACAGCATGCTGGAAGTGGTGAATGAACCGTTTATCGTAGCATTGCGAGCAAAAGGTCTTTCACAGCGAACCATTATGTACGGTCATGCGCTGCGTAATGCGCTGATTCCTGCGGTAACGGTCATCGGCATGTTGATTGGTGATCTGCTTGCCGGAACCGTCGTGGTGGAAACGGTCTTTTCCAGACAGGGTATCGGCAGAATCATCGCGGATGCGTTGATGGCCAAAGACCTGCCTGTCGTGCAGGGCGTAGTTTTTTTCACAGCGATGATCTATGTCGTGTTGAATTTACTGGTGGATATCTCTTATGCGTACATTGATCCCAGAGTTAGGCGTGCAGTCCGAACGTGATGGCGGATGGAACAGTCTGAAACATTTGGACGCGAGTGAGGAAGGAGGAGTCTTATGAGCATGAAACCATTGGTGGGTGACAAAAAAGGTTGGACCGGCAGAACAGGGCGTTTACGCCTGTGGAGTCGCCGTCCCCTGCGTCACCGCGTCTCATTCGCGGTATCCCGTTTATTCTTTTATGCAGCGTTGCTGGTTGTGGTATTTACCGTCACTTGTGCGATTGTGCCGGGCTGGATTGCCCCCTATGATCCTACTCAGATGATGACGGATGCTATCCTGCAGGCTCCCTCTGCTGCGCACCTGTTTGGGACCGATTATTTTGGCAGGGATATCTTCAGTGTGGTTGTGCATGGCAGCAGGGATTCATTGCTTATTGGATTTGCCTCGGTGCTGGTGGGTGGTATTGTGGGCAGTGCTCTTGGCATTATTGCCGGCTATGCAGGAGGAGTTTTGGACACCATTACCATGCGGGCCGTGGATATTCTGATGGCTGTTCCAGGGGTGTTACTAGCATTGTCCGTTGCTGCAGCACTGGGACCTGGACTGCTTAACATTGCACTGGCTGTTGCGGTATCCTCCATTCCGGGGTATGCACGGGTGATGCGTGGGCAGGTCATGTCAGTTAAAGGTTTGCCTTTTATTACAGCTACACGTTCACTAGGGGGCTCCAATGCCCGTATTTTCTGGAAACATGTACTGCCTCATTCGTTGTCACCATTGCTGGTTATGGCGACGCTCGGCGTAGGTACCTCTATTCTGACAGGCTCCGGGCTAAGCTTTCTGGGACTTGGCGTGTTGAAGGAAATTCCGGATTGGGGTGCGTTGCTCTCCCAAGGAAGAGGTTATCTGACAGTGGCCTGGTGGATATGTACTTTCCCGGGACTCGCAATTACCATGTTTGTGCTGGCGGTTAATCTGATTGGAGACGATATTCGGGATCGGTTGGACCCCAAAGTAAAAGGAGCGGCTTGACCGCTATTCCAAGGAGGAATCATGATGTCACATGTCGTTATTATTGCCGGAGCGCCTTCGAAACGTTCACGTTTGACAGGCCTTACGGATTACAGCAGTAATAAATTAAGAGAGGCAGGCATTACCGTTGAGGTGATTCATGTGGCCGACCTGCCAGCGGAAGATCTGGTGCAGGCCAAGTTTGATAGCTCATTCATTCGTGATGCACTCGCTGTTGTTGAAGCCGCAGATGCAGTCATCGTGGCGACCCCGGTATACAAAGCATCGTACTCAGGCGTGCTGAAGCTGTTCCTGGATCTGATTCCCCAGGAAGGTCTGCGGGGTAAGCTGTCTCTTCCATTGGTCATCGGCGGCTCGATCGCCCATCTGCTCGCTATCGATTATGCATTAAAGCCTGTTCTGGCAGCACTTGGCGGCAGACATATTCTTGGCGGAGTATACGCGGTTGATCAGGGAATTGATCGACTTGATGATGGTAAATACGTACTTTCGGCGGATATCACTACGCGATTGGATCGTTCTCTGGAAGAATTGATATTGACTCTGGAAAAGAATGGTATTACGATATCATAAAACCAAGTAAATTCATTGGATAAATAGATATAGATAACGTCTGCGGACGTGGATTCGGGGGGCGCTTATGAATATTGAGAACATTGAAGCATTTGTATACATCAATCATTACGGAAGCTTCAATAAGGCTGCCGAGGTACTCTTTTTGTCCCAACCTTCTGTCACCGCTCGTATTCAGTCCCTTGAACGTGAACTCGGCTGCAAATTGTTTGACCGTCTGGGCAAACAGATTGTGCTCACGGAAGAGGGGAGAAAGTTCCTTCCCTACGCCCAGCAGGTGCTGCAAGTGATTCAGAAGGGCAGACAGAAGATCCAGCAACGCCGTACGACGCCCGATGCACTGCGACTCGGCAGTACGGTATCCGTATCCAACTATGTCATTCCAGACTTTCTGCCCAAAATCAAGGAAGCTTATCCTGAGGTCAGCATTAAGCTGACCACAGCAACGACAGACCAACTGATCGCCAAGCTGCTCAGTCAAGAGATTGATCTGGCGTTTGTGCGCAAGGTCATGCACCCGGCGATTCGTACCGTTGCTTTTTATGAAGATCCAATACAGCTTTACGTGTACAAAGGACATCCGTTTATAGAACGTGGGCATGTCAGTATGGAAGCAATTCGGAATGAGCGACTGGTCTTTTTCGAATGTGGTTCACTGGATTGGCTCCGCATTCACCGGGCCTTTGACTCGCTGGAACACCCTCCGGACATTACATATCATGTCGATCATTCGGAAACGGCGAAGAAACTGGTTATGCAGGGGGCAGGCATCGCTTTTCTGCCTGGGTTAACGGTGCAGAAGGAAGTGCGGGAGCAGGAACTGTTCCCCATTCAGGTGCACGAGGTTGCAGGTGTATCGTTGCAGATCAGCGTCGTTACGTTAAAAGAAGAACATTCGCCTTTTGCAGAGCCTTTCGGGGAGCTGCTGCGGCAGCTATAGAGAGTCATTTAAGGAAGTAGGAAGAATTTAATAAGTCAGGTTCGGCATGATCGAAGGAGGAGAATGTGATGGGTATTCGTGTTGGCATATTGGATCAAACCCCGATCTATGAAGGGGAGACGCCGATTGATGCTTTTCGGCATACGATTGAATTGGTACAGCGGGCTGAACAGCTTGGATTTCATCGTTTCTGGGTGTCGGAACATCATGATTCAGGCCATGTCGCAGGCTCCTCACCGGAAGTGCTCATTTCCCACTTGCTCGCGCATACGGAGCGGATTCGTCTTGGTTCTGGCGGGGTGATGCTCCAACACTATAGTCCTTACAAAGTGGCTGAGAACTTCAATGTGCTCTCTGCACTTGGCCCGGGGAGAATTGATCTTGGTATTGGACGTGCGCCGGGGGGATTGCCCCGTTCCACACAGGCATTACAGCAAGGAATTCAGGAGGCCGCTTCACTAAAAGATAAAATTAATCAGGTGAAGCAGTTCATTTATAATGAATCGCATGAAGATGAAACACATCCTTTGGCAGGTTTGAGCGCTGCACCGGTATCCGCAATCCCGGCCGAGCTATACGTACTTGGGGCAAGTGTCGATAGCGCAGGCATGGCGGCGGAATTGGGACTGCCTTATGTATTTTCATTGTTTATTAATAGCAACACGGAGGTCGCTCTGGAAGCTTTACGTATTTACCGAGAACAATTCGACCGTTCACATGGACGGGAGCCCTATGCCATACTTGCTATATCATTGATTGTGGCGGAGAGTGCGGAGGAGGCTGAAGGGCTTGCAAGTGAACATATGCTGGTCAAGATCCATCTGGAGAATGGCAAAGTATTGACGGTTGGTTCCGTGGAGCAGGCGGAAGAATTCGGACAGCAATCGAACGAGAAATATCGGATTGAGATTCTGGAGCCAAGTGTGACGAGAGGTACAAAGGAAACAGTCGGTCAGGCCCTGGCACAGTTCCAGCAGGATTTTGCCGTGGATGAGCTGATTGTCACCACAGCCACACGTGATTTTGCCAAGCGTATTCGTTCATTCGAATTGTTGCGTGAAGCGCTGGATGAGCAAGGAATTGGTGAATTCGAGAATGAATCGGTACCTGCGCAAGCGGTGATCAGTTAGGCATATACATGGTAGAGAGCATACCCGCTGAGCGAGTGACCCGTGAAATATATTGGTCCATCTTACATGGCACATACACTGATAAAAGGAGGCAATGTCGTGAGCAGTGATCTAAAACAGTCTGAGCAACAGGCAGAGCAAGAAGAACAGGGCCTCAAGCATGAACTTTACGTTGGGCAGGATGAAGAATTTGCAGAGCACTTAACCTCGATTCGGCGACATCTGCATCGTAACCCCGAGCTATCCGGAGAGGAAAGGGAAACGACAGAAGCCATTCGAGGCTGGCTGGTAAAGGAAGGTGTACGGATTGCGGATGAATACTCGCTGCGAACGGGCCTAATCGCTGAAATTGGCCAGGGTGATGGCCCGGTAGTGGCATTGCGCGCAGATATTGATGCCCTGCCGATCCAGGAAGAGACGAAGCTGGAGTATGCTTCACAAGTCCCTGGCCGGATGCACGCTTGCGGTCATGATGCACACACTGCCATTCTGATCGGTGCTGCACGATTGTTGAAACAGCGTGAGTCCCGGCTGCCGGGCAAGGTTCGTTTGATTTTCCAGCCTTCGGAGGAGAAAGCGACGGGGGCACGGCAGGTGATTCAGAGCGGAGCGCTATCCGAAGTTCAGGCAGTTTTTGGTTTGCATAACAAACCGGATCTGCAGGTCGGTACGGTAGGTATCCGTGAAGGAGCACTGCTCGCAGCGGCAGATGGTTTTGTGGTCAAAGTGGAAGGTGTAGGAACACATGCGGCGGTGCCGGAAGCAGGCATTGATCCAATTGTGGTCGCTTCCCATATCGTGACTGCACTTCAGGCCATCGTGAGTCGTAATGTCGGAGCACAGGAGAGCGCCGTAATCAGTGTGACCAAAATTAACAGCGGCACGGCCTGGAACGTCATCCCGGAAGAAGCCATATTGGATGGCACTGTGCGTACCTTTGACGAGAAGGTGCGTGCCCGGATTCGCGAGCGTTTCAACCAGGTGGTTGCAGGTGTTGCAGCAGCCTACGGGACACGCGCTACCGTGCGCTGGATTCAGGGACCACCTGCTGTGGTCAATGATGCATCCTTGGCTGCTGCGGCGGAGCAGGTCGCAAGCGAGATTGGGCTGAACAGTGTCCGACCGCTACCTTCTCCGGCGGGCGAAGATTTTTCCTTTTATCAAAAAGAGGTCCCGGGTCTGTTCCTTTTCCTCGGAACTTCCGGTCCGCATGAGTGGCATCACCCTGGATTCGATGTAGATGAACGGGCGCTACCGCTCGGTGCACATCTTCTGGCTGTGCTGGCTGAACAGGCACTGCAAAAGTTGCAGTCAGATGGCGAATAACTGATAACAGCTACGTAAATACGTGAATAATGATTAAGATAATAATTTATTAGGTTGAAGCGCTCAGTTCACTGGATGTTTCCGTTCAGGCTCAGATTCTGGAACTGCTTCGTTCTCTTCAGCATGAAATGAACATGACCTATCTCTTTGTTGCACATGATCTTCAGACTGAAGTCGCTGATATACCTCCAATTGCAACCGTTTGGATAAATCGGGTTGACGCAAATGCGTCAGCTCTGTTCCCGTTTGAACATAAAACAACAGTTGTAACGTTCTTTCTTTAAAATGGAAATATTTGTTGACGCTCTCAAGCAGGTTGTGCTATATTTTTCTCGACTGATAATCGTAATCATTACTATTAATGGTTTGTAGCAAAGTGAGCTCAACTTAATTCCATGAAAAGAATAGGAGTAACGGCTGCGATGAAACAGGAGATCGATTTTATCAAGTTCAATCCCACGCAAAATATGACGGTTTTGGTGAAAACGGATCATCCGGCTGAGACATATCCACACATTGCCGCCCAAATTATGTCCTATGACAATGTATACGCCGAACAGGTGGGGTTCATTGGGGGAGCGGTAAAACAGGAGGCGGCTGCACATTTACAAATGGCGGGAGGGGAGTTCTGCGGGAACGCCTGCATGGCCCTGGCTGCGTACATCGCGTCCGAAAAAGAGTTGGAATCGTATGAGTTTACAGAAATCATGTTGGAGGTCTCGGGAACAGACCAATTAATCCGCTGTCAGGTGAAGAAGCAGCAAAAGAATGAGTATTTCTGTCAGGTAACGATGCCAGTCCCTCAGCAGATCGAGCAGCGAACGATTAAGTATGAAGGAATCGATATGGATATTGTGATCGTGCGGTATCGGGAGTTCATCCATATCGTCATCGAAGTGGAAGCGTTTGATGAAGCGATGAGAAAGAGGGCACAAGCTCTGGCGCGATTATTAGGATTAACCTTGGGGGATAAGCTGATTGGCATTTTATTATACAAATCCCAATCGAATGAGCTGGCACCGCTCATATTCGTCCCGCAGGTGGATAGTCTGATCTGGGAAAGGGGGTGCGGTTCGGGTACAGCCTCCGTGGGAGCCTATCTGGCATGGAGCAGGCAAAGGGAGATCGTTCAGCATATCAAGCAGCCCGGTGGTGCGATTAAAGTAATGGCGCAATGGAATGGAGTAGAGCTTGAACGAATTACGATCGAAGGATCTGTTGGAATCGTGGCCCAGGGCAAAGCATTTATAGATGCATGACTATGACGAGTTATAGGAGGAAAAGGAATGGAGACATTGATTGATTTTCAAACATGCTTGAGTGAATTTTCCGGGAAATTCGATGAGTTGGCAGGCAGATATGATCATACGGTTCAGCACAGTTCAGCGCTGGAGGCTTTAATTGATGACTATTCCACGTTTATAACGGACAAGCAAAATGAACGAATCTGGGAAGAGCTCAATCAGCAGGAATCAGGCAGCATGCATCAGCTTGTCCTTGATCTAAGAGACAAATCTGCCCAATGTGTGGCGATCATGGAGAAATATCGGGCTTTGAAGCTGCAAGGCGGAGATGTGGAAATCGCGGATTATTTCAGAAACATCGAAGAATGTATTGAAAAAGAGTTTGGCAGCTTTCATGTCACCTCGGATTCGAAAGTGCTGCTGGTAGGCTCCGGGTCATTTCCGATGACGCCTTTGTTTATCGCCAAGCGAACAGGGGCAAAGGTGGTTGGTATCGATATTGACGAAGAAGCCATTACACTCGGGCAGAAGGTTGTGGATAAGCTGGGTGCGGGCCTGAACATCCAATTGGAGCAAACATTGATGCAAGATCTTTCTTTTACAAAAGAAGCCACGCATATCATTTTCAGTTCCACGGTAGCCAATAAATATGATCTGCTGGATCAATTGCATGCATTGACGAATGAACATGTGGTGGTGGCGATGAGGTACGGTAACCAGTTAAAGTCGTTGTTCAACTATCCGATGAGAGAGACTGACAGCAGCAAGTGGAACATGGTCGACAATATCCTGCGTCCGGATGATGTGTTCGATATTGCGTTATACCAAAAAGCATAGCTCGCTTGAGCTTGGGAAAGAGAGGTCCATATGAGCGGATTTCAACGAGTTCTGTTACTCGGAACAGGTCCTGCATCGATTCAGCTGGCAGTAATGCTCAAAAAGCAATTCAGTTGCGCCGTAGGCATAGTAGGAAGAGAATCTATGCGTTCAAAATCTTTTTTTGAGGCCATTCGGCAAAGTGACGGGTTCATTGGAACAGGCATTCAAAATGAAAAGCATCGACCGTTGGCGGGTGAATGCTTCATCGATCGAGTTTTTAAGGGATATGAGACCATTGAAGGGGAATGGGATACGCTCATTTTGGCTGTGACAACGGATGCTTACATCGACGTATTGAGACAAATGAATGAACACTTCATCAAACAAGTGAAATGCATCATTTTGGTCTCCCCAACCTTTGGCTCCAACATGCTGGTAAGCAATTATGTGAGACAGCTAGATGCAGATACGGAAGTCGTCAGCTTCTCTACCTATTTGGGGGACACCCGATGGATGCTCGATCAACCGTCCAATCATGTCATTACAACTGGAGTCAAGAAAAAGGTCTATATCGGTTCTACTTCAACTCCTTCTGAACATGTGGACAGACTGTGCAAGTTGTACGAGCAATTGGGCATTGCGCTGGAAGTTATGCCATCTCCACTCGAGGCGGAAACGAGAAACATTTCTTTATATGTACATCCGCCACTGTTCATGAATGACTTTTCATTGGATATTATCTTCGGAGCATCAGACACTCGGAAATATGTATATAAAATCTACCCTGAAGGTCCTGTAACCCAATATTTGATTCGGGACATGCGGTCGCAGTGGAACGAGATTATGAATATTACGGAAAGACTCCGTATCCAGGGTATCAATCTGCTTCAATTCATGACGGATGATAATTATCCGGTACGGTTGGAGAGTTTATCACGTCAGGATATCGAGAATTTTAATCAATTGCAGGACCTTCATCAAGAGTATTTATTATACATACGGTACACCTCGTTATTGATTGATCCTTTTTCGGAACCTAGCCCGGAGGGCAAGTATTTTGACTTTTCAGCCGTTCCCTTCAGGAAGATGTTTGTCAATCAGGATGGATCTTTGGACATTCCCAGAATGCCCAAGGAGGATTATTACCGCATCAAAATCATTCAGGGCATTGCGAGACATTTGCAGGTTAGGTGCCCAACCATCGATATGTTTATTGCCAACTATGAGGCGAAGATTCAAGAAGTCGCCCGCGCTCACCCGGATCAAAATCTATCGAATGCCTTTGTCGTTCAATCCTTCGATGAAGATATTCGGATGATCTGCGCAGGGCTGGCGAACAGCAGGGTCTAGTTACATATGTATTTATCTTTCATCATCAGGGGGAAATGTTGTGAAAAAGGGTAGTGCTTTTCGTTTTTTATTATTGCTAGTGTCCATGATTACCGTAATTGCCGGGTGCGGCCAAAAAGAGGGTGTCAACACCAATACCGAGTCTGCGAGTAGCCAGGTCAAAACTGAACTCATATATGCATCCGCCAAGGATATTAATGATATGAATCCCCATCTGTATACAGGTTCCATGTCCGCACAAGGGATGGTTTACGAATCTTTGGTTGAAAACACGGTCGATGGAATCAAGCCATTACTGGGAGAATCCTGGGATATTGCCGAAGACGGAAAAACGTATACGTTCCATTTGCGAAAAGATGTGAAATTTCATGATGGTGAACCGTTTAACGCCGAGGCGGTCAAACAAAATATCGATGCGGTTCAGGCCAATGCCGAAAAACATGCCTGGATTAAGCTGTCCACCAAAATCGTAAGTACAAAAGTCATTGATGAATACACATTCGAACTGGTACTTTCCGAGCCCTATTATCCAGCTCTGGTAGAGCTGTCCATGACCAGACCTTATGTGTTTATATCACCCAAGGATTTTAAGAACGGGGGCACAAAGGACGGGGTGAATGGCTACCACGGCACAGGGCCCTACAAGCTAACCGGACATAAAATCGACGAGAGTGCAACGTTTGAAGCCAATGAAGAATACTGGGGCGGCGCACCTGAGATCCAAAAAATCACGTCCAAGGTTCTGCCGGCAGGAGAAACGACATTATTGGCATTACAGAAGGGCGAGATCAACTTTGTGTTCACCGATGACCGGGGTGCGGACAGCATTGATGTTGAAGCCATGAATCAATTGGCTGACTCGGGTGATTATCAAGTGGTCCGAAGTGAAGCGATGAATACAAATATGATCGTCGCCAATAGCAGCAGAGCGGATAATCCTGTCCACGAAACGGTTGTTCGTGAAGCAATATGGGTTGCGATCGATCGGGAAGCGATCAGCAATGATATTTTTAATGGAACACAGACCGTAGCGGACACCTTATTTTCATCAAACGTCAATTACGCCGATGTCGAGTTGAAGAAGCGGGAGTATAACCCGGAGACGGCAAAGGAGCTTTTGGAAAAAGCGGGCTGGACCTTATCCAACGCGGAAGCAGTGAGGATAAAGAACGGCCAGCAACTAGCCATGACCCTGTATTATGACAGCAATTCCTCTTCGCAAAAAACACAGGCGGAATTGATCCAGCATGCCTTAAAAGGATTGGGCATTCAACTGGAGATTGTCGGAGAGGAATCCACTTCCATCGCGAACAGAAGGGCAACCGGGGAATATGATCTGTTGTTCAACCAAACCTGGGGACTGGCGTACGATCCACAGAGCACCATCTCTGCGTTTACTTCGGATTCGGCCTATAAACATACAACAAGCGGCCTAGCCCAAGCGGATGAGCTGTACAAGAAAATTGATGAAGTCATGGTGTCCACAGACGAGGCCTCCCGCCAGTCCCTGTACGCTGACATTATGAGAATCGTTCATGATGAAGCCGTGTTTATTCCGATTACCAATGGGCGGGTCACCATTGTGGCTCCCAAAAACCTGGACGGAATTTCATTCAAGCAGACTCAATATGAGTTGCCATTTGAGCAAATGAATTTTAAATAGAGCGGGGATGGATATGGGAAGTTATATAGTCAAACGGATATTGCTGGCCATACCCTTACTGTTCGTCATTTCATTTATAACGTTTATACTCATTAATCTTTCGCCCCTGGACCCCGCTGTAGTTGTATTACAGGCACAGGAGGTTCCTCAGATTACGGATGAATTAATCGCCCAAACGAATGAAGCATTAGGGTTTGATAAACCCTTCGTCATCCAGTACGTGAATTGGTTGATTGCCTGTATGCAGTTTAATTTTGGCAACTCGTATGTATCCGGTGAACAGGTATGGTCCTTGGTAGGTCCGGCTTTCCTGAACACATTAAAATTAACGATGGTATCATCGGTGTTTATTATCGGGTTGTCCATCCTTCTGGGTGTAATCTGTGCCATGAGAGAAGGAAAGGTCATCGATAAATCGGTCAGAGGCATTTCGTTTGTTCTGACCGCGATGCCATCCTACTGGCTTGCAGCCATCCTGATCTGGTATTTTTCCGTCAAGCTGGACTTGTTGCCTACAAGCGGAATGGACTCATTTAAGAGCTACATTCTACCGGTAATCGTAATCACGGTGAGTTATACAGGCATTTATTTTAGAACGGTCCGGAGTTCGATGTTGAGCAACATGAACGAGGATTACGTGCTCTATGGAAGGGCAAGCGGCTTAAGCGAGCGGAAGGTGACAATGCATATTTTAAGAAATTCGTTGCAAGTGGCGGTCTCCATATTTTGTATGGCGATCCCCATCGTGCTTGGCAGCACCGTCGTGATTGAAAACGTGTTTGCATGGCCGGGACTCGGGAGGTTGAGCGTGAGGTCCATTCTCAGCCGGGATTTCCCGATTATTCAGGCGTATGTTCTTATGTTGGCCGTAACCTTTGTGCTGTTTAATACCATTTCTGACGTGATCAATGCGGCGATGAATCCCAGGTTAAGAAAGGATCTCTGATGCGATTATTAAGAAATTTGAGCAAAGACAAACTTGCGATTACATCTCTCGCTGTCATTGTGATCATTATTGCTGTGGGCATATTTGCCCCTTTGTGTGCACTCCATGACCCGGAGGAAGTGAATATGAAGCTTCGATATGCTTCCGCCTCCTGGACCTATTGGTTAGGAAATGATCATTTGGGCAGATGTGTGTTATCCAGACTCATTTATGGTATTCGTCCCAGTGTCTTATGGGTTTTGGTTGCCTTGATGATGTCTGTTCTGGTGGGAGCTATCGTCGGATTTATCGCGGGTTATTTCAAGGGGAAGACAGATGCCTGGATCATGAGAATATGTGATGTCATGTTGTCTTTCCCCGGATACGTCATGACACTGGCGGTGGTCGGCATTTTAGGTGCGGGACTTGAACATATTCTGATTGCATTCGTGGTCATGAAATGGGCGTGGTTTGCCCGCGTCATTCGGACATCCGTAATGCAGTTCTCCGAGATGGAGTATGTGAAGTTCGCCAAAGCCTCTGGCATTGGCAGCCTTAGTATTCTCACCAAGCATATTGTTCCGGTTACATTTGCCGATATTGCAGTGATTGCGAGTGGCTCCATGTGTTCGATGATGCTGCAGATCTCGGGGCTTTCCTTTCTGGGTTTGGGAATCCAGGCTCCTCATGCCGAATGGGGGATGATGCTGAATGAGGCAAGGCAAGTCATGTTCTCCAGACCGGAGCTGATGCTGGCGCCCGGACTAGCCATTGTCATTGTCGTGTCGGCCTTTAATTTTTTATCGGATGCGCTGCAAGTCGCTTTGGACCCCCAATTAATGACTTCTCAAGGTAGGCTTCGTAAAAAAGAGGTGGGAAAGGCCGTTTATGAATATAGTAGAGGTTAAAAATTTGAAGATCCGGGATGCCAATACGGACAAGGTCATTATTCATAACAGTTCATTTCAGGTCAAACAAGGAAGCTGTCTGGCCATTGTCGGGGAAAGCGGAAGCGGCAAGTCCGTCACATGCAGGTCCATTATGCGTTTGAATAAACCCTGGATTCGTCAATCCGGAACGATACTCTTCAAAGGCGAAGACTTGAACCAGCTTTCCGAACAAGAGATGAGACGAAGAAGAGGCAAAAACTTATGCATGATTCTGCAAAATGGCATGAGCGCTTTTGACCCTTCTTCAGTGATCGGCGTCCATATTCGAGAGACGCTCCAGACGCATTTCGTCTGGAATAATAGAGACAGCGAACGGAAGATCATTAGCGCTATGGAAAGCGTCATGTTAAAAAATCCGCAGGGAATTTTGAATCAATATCCACATCAGCTATCAGGTGGCATGCTGCAGCGAATCATGATTGCATTGGCACTCGTGTTGGAGCCGGATCTTATCATTGCGGATGAACCGACAACGGCACTGGATACGATCTCTCAATATGAAGTGGTGGAACAATTGATTCAACTACGTGAACGAATGGGTTGTTCCATGCTGTTTATATCCCATGATCTCGGTGTCGTTCAGAAAATTGGGGATGAAGTGATGGTTATGAAAGACGGAGCCATTGTCGAAAGCGGGGATATTCGGTCTGTTTTTACGAAGCCGGAGCATGCCTATACTCAATATTTGGTTTCCACCCGGTTGGAGCTGAGCAATCATTTCAGGAAATTGATGCAGGGAGGGGATACAGATGCTCAAGGTGGATGGGATAGAAAAGTCCTATAAACAAGGCGGATTATTCTCCAAACAAAAGCAGCAGGTTTTGAAAAAAGTTGCATTTGAATGCCAGCAAGGCGAATGTCTCGGCATTATCGGTGAAAGCGGAAGCGGCAAGTCCACATTGGGACGTCTGATTCTGGGCATTGAAAAGCCTGATCGCGGGCGTATTTTATTTGAAGGGAAAAACGTGAACAATCGCTGTGTGCGAATGGGCAGCATCAGTGCCGTATTTCAAAATTATACGTCCTCCATTAATCCATTTCTCACGGTGGAGGAAGCCATTATGGAGCCCCTGAAGGCTCAAAAAAAAGTGAAAGCGGATATGCAAAGCAAGGTGGAAACGTTGTTGCATCAAGTGGGATTGAACCCTTCCTACAGGCTCAAATATCCACATGAACTATCTGGTGGAGAGGCCCAAAGAGTGTGTATTGCAAGAGCCATATCCACAGAACCCCGATGCATTGTATTCGATGAAGCCATCAGTTCTCTGGACGTGTCTGTGCAGATTCAGGTGCTGCGATTGTTAGAAGAATTAAAGCAATTCTATCAGATGAGCTATGTGTTTATTACGCATGATATTCAGGCGGCAGCCTATATTTGTGACAGGGTACTTATTTTCAGGGACGGTCAGATTGAGGAAATGGTACCTATTAAGCAGCTGAAGGATGTTCAGTCCGATTATGCCAGAAAATTATTAACCTATTTAATTACATTCCAGGGGGAGGACCAAGGATGAGTGGAGCGATGTCTTGGCCTTTTCTGCGTTTGTACATCCTAGTTCTTCTGTATTTTAGTGCAAACGCCATTCTTAATGTGGTTATCCCTTTACAGGGTGAATCCTTGGGAGCGAGCAGTACAACCATTGGGCTGATTATGGGCGCCTATATGTTTACGACCATGTTTTTCAGGCCATGGGCCGGACGGATCATTCAAAAGCGCGGGCCGATTAAAGTGCTGCGTTTTATTCTGATTATTAATGGTTTTGCCCTGATTTTATACACGTTTACGGGTCTCGGGGGCTATCTGGTGGCTCGTATTTTACAGGGGGTATCGACCGCTTTCTTCTCGATGGCTTTACAGATTGGCATTATCGATGCCCTGCCGGAGAAGGACCGTTCCCAGGGCATTTCATATTATTCGTTATTCAGCTATATCCCGGGCATTGTGGGTCCTGTCCTCGCTTTAGGGATCTGGCAGACAGGTGGCATGGATTATTTTACAGTCGTCCTGATCGGTATTGCCATCTGTACAGGCGTCTTCGGGTATACCGCCAAAATGGATAAGAGCAAGGAGCAGCCTCCTGCTGGGAATCCATCCGAACAGAACGTAAGCATGTTTCAATCCTTTCGTCAGTTGGTGCAAAATCCATTCTTGTTTAGATGTAGTGTACTAATGCTAAGTGCTTCCGTTGTGTTCGGTGCAATCACGACCTTTATTCCCCTGTACGCCAGTCAATTGCCAAGCGGTAATGCGGGTGTCTATCTGATGCTTCAGGCGGGAACCGTTGTGTTGACCCGAATCATATTGCGCAAAAAAATTCCCTCCGATGGCAGGTGGCATGCACCTTTTATCATGGGAACGATGTTCTTGTTGGCAGTAGCCGCACTATGTGTCAGCTGGGCGATTACAGGAGGAGCCGCTCTTCTATATGTGGGTGCAATCTTGATGGGCATTGCTCAATCTATCCTCTATCCGACGTTAACCACCTATCTGTCATTTGTGTTGACACAGTTGAATCGGAATGTGTTGATCGGTTTATTTATTGCGACAGCAGATCTGGGTGTATCTCTGGGCGGTGTGTTGATGGGACCGATCGCTGATCTATCCTCCTATTCGTTCATGTACATGATTTGTGCTATCCTAGGAGCGGTAATGATTGCTTTTGCCTATGAACGAAGAAAACCTGTCAAAGATATGTTTGTGGGTTAACTGCAACTAGAAAGTTAAGGCCTTTTGCGGCACAGCTTCTGGGGCGTTATGGCCCGCTCCGTGTAATGAAATGGCTGTTGATTTTGCACGCCGCAACATTTCTTTTGTTTGTTGTGTTTGGTGTGGAAACGTATTTGTGGCTGCGGGCGCTGCAAGGTGTAGCGACGGCGTTCTTTTCCATGACGATGCAAGCTGGCATTAGGGCCAGATCCGTGGTGGCGAACTGATGGATAGTAACGATTGTATGGTATATATAAGAACAAGAATTAAAGGCGTATGGACTGACTTTTCTGGAGACGTATCATTATGATGCGAAGCTACAGGAAACAGGCCATAGGCCTTTTTTTGGCTGGAATTTTTCTGATACCGGATTAAAAATGATTTGACAACATCGTTCAACAGGATTATAGTCATTGTTGTTAATCGTAATAATTACTATTAAGGTCAGAGACATATGACTACACCCATAAGGAGTAGATACACATGACACAAAAGCAAGTTCCGGTTACTGTTCTTAGCGGTTACCTCGGCTCAGGTAAAACGACTGTTCTTAATCACGTGCTGCACAATCGGCAGGGACTCAAGGTCGCTGTCATCGTCAATGACATGAGTGAGGTGAACATCGATGCCGCACTGGTAAAAGGTGAAGCGACATTATCGCGTACTGAAGAAAAGCTGGTGGAGCTGTCCAATGGCTGCATCTGCTGTACCTTGCGGGATGATCTGATGCAGGAGATTGAGAAGCTGGTGAATGAAGGCAGGTTTGATTATATCCTGATTGAATCGACTGGAATCAGTGAACCTGTTCCGGTGGCCCAGACCTTTACATATGCCGACGAGGAATCCGGTATTGATCTGACCGGCCTGGCGAAGCTGGATTGTCTGGTGACGGTCGTGGATGCGAATCGCTTCTGGCATGACTTTGCCTCAGGACAGAGCCTTTTGGATCGGAATCAGGCTACAGGGGGCGAAGATACCCGTGACGTGGTGGACCTGCTGATTGACCAGATCGAGACCTGCGATGTCCTGTTGCTGAACAAATGTGATCTGGTCGATGACGTGGAACTGAACAAGCTTGAAGGTGTCATCCGCAAGCTTCAGCCCAACGCCAAAATCATTCGGACCATGAACGGCCAGGTCAATCCGTCTGAAATTTTGAATACAGGTCTCTTCGACTTCGAGAAAGCAAGCATGTCCGCCGGATGGATTCAGGAGCTGGAGAAGGAATCACATACTCCGGAGACCGAGGAATACGGCATTGGTTCCTTCGTGTATCGTCGCCGAAAACCATTCCATCCTTCTCGTCTGGCTGAATTCATGAGCTACTGGCCGGAAGAAGTGGTACGTGCCAAAGGTCTGGTTTGGCTGGCTGCTGAAGGAGATGTGGCTGCAAGTCTGAGCCAGGCGGGATCGTCAATCCAGTTTGGCCCTGCCGGACATTGGGTTGCGGCGTTGCCGGAAGCGGACAAGGAAGAAATATTGCGTACGGAGCCGGATGTGCTGGAGAAGTGGGATGCACAATGGGGAGACCGTCAGACCGAGCTGGTCATGATCGGGATTGAAATGGAGCGAGCCATCATTGAAGACGAACTGGACCAATGTCTGCTCAGTGATGAGGAAATGGTGGCCGACTGGGGCCATTTCGATAATCCCCTTCCTTGGCCTGTTGAAGTTGTATAAATTAAATCCATTAAGGAGCTGTAATCCATGGCTAAAAAATCAAAAGTAGTACGCGAAAAACAACGTCAGGCAATCGTAGCCAAATATGCGGAGCTGCGTCATGAGCTGAAAGAAAAGGGTGACTATGAAGCGCTGCATAAACTGCCACGCAACGCTTCTCCGACCCGATTGAAAAATCGCTGTGAACTGACGGGCCGTCCGAGAGGATATTTGCGAAAGTTCAAGGTATCGCGGATCGTGTTTCGTGAGCTGGCTCATCAAGGGCAAATTCCGGGCGTAACGAAGTCCAGCTGGTAAGACGCATGAATGATCCTTTCGATTATGATTGTGTGATTGTTGGAGGGGGGCCAGCCGGGATCGGCATGGCCTCTGTTCTACAAGATCTGGGGATGCCTCGTTTTACCGTGCTGGAACGGAGCGAGGTGGGGGCAACTTTTCTGGCGTGGCCTGAGGAAATGCATCTGATCACCCCTTCGTTTACAAGCAACGCCTATGGCATGATGGATCTGAACGCCGTGGCTCTGCATACGTCTCCGGCGTATACACTGGGAACAGAACATCCGACAGGGGTGGAGTATGCGAAGTATTTGCAGGTGGTGAGCCAGTTTAAGGAATTGCCTGTGCAGACGGGTGTAGACGTTTCGGAAGTGATTGCTGAAGAGAATGGCTTCCGGGTTGTGACATCCAATGGACAACTGCGCACACGCTTTGTCATCTGGGCAGCCGGTGAATTTCAGTATCCGAGACTGGACCCGTTCCCTGGTGCCGAATACGGTGTGCACAGCAGTTTGTTTTCTAGCTGGAAGGCAGTTCAGGGGGAAGAATGTGTTATCGTTGGCGGCTATGAGAGCGGCGTGGATGCAGCCATTCACCTGAGTAAACTGGGGAAAAACGTAACGGTAATCGATCGAAACGGACGAGGGCTCGCCAAGGGCAGCAGTGATCCAAGTGTGGAACTGAGCCCCTATACGAAGGATCGTCTGCGCGCGGCGATGATGGATAAGCGAATACGAATGATGCAAGGCTATGAGGTCAAGTGGATCGAACCGGATGAACCGGGCGGTTATGTCCTCTATTGCGAGAATGCTTCCGGAGAATCCCACTTGCTTAAGACGGCTGAGGCTCCTGTTCTGGCGACAGGGTTCCGCAGCAGTTTACATCTGATTAAGAATCTGGTCGAGCGCAACAAGGAAGGTCAGCTGCAATTGGGAGCGGCCGATGAATCGACGATTGTCCCGGGACTGTTCATTACCGGTCCACAGGTTATGCATGCGCACCTCCAATTTTGTTTCATATATAAATTCAGACAGCGCTTTGCAGTTGTGGCCCGGGCCATGGGTGAGAGACTCGGATTGGATCTGACTCCACTGGAAACCTATCGCAAGGAAGGCATGTTTCTTGATGATCTGTCTTGCTGCGGTGAAGATTGCACATGCTGAATTCAGTTTTGGAACAACCGGAAGAACTTCGTAAAGTGGTGCTGGTCGGTTTCGAATCGGCAGGGAAATCGGCTCTGTTTCGGGGACTCACGGGCAGAGATACAGGCGAAGAATCCAATGTTCGGGGCTCCACGGTGACCGTCCGCAGGGCAGAACTGCCTGAACATCAACTTGAGCTGGTCGATACGCCTGGAATCCGGTTGAAGGATGACAGTGTCACGACCATGCTGGCCCTAAAACAACTCGCAGCGGGTGACACGGTTGTCTTGGTTGTACGCGGCACGGATGTCGTACTGGAACTGCCTTTACTGCTCGGCATGCTGGATATTACGGGCAAAAATGCTGTGATAGTGCTTACGTTTGCCGACAAATGCGGATCGGGATTAACGGCTCAGGTCGACTATTATCGTAAAGGCCTGGGTATTTCCGTCCTGCCCTTCAATACAAGGTATATGGATGAAAACGCCCAAGGCCTGTTATGTCGCGCGATCGTTGCTGCCAGACCGATGAAGAGGCATATACAGTTGGAATCACCACATGCCTCCCCTGTGATCGAACCGCAAACAACGATGTTTGAACACACGGTTTGGGGGCGTTTTGCGGCTTTGATAGCACTCATCTTATTATTTGCAGTTCCGGTATATGTGGCCTATCTGTTCTCCGGCCTGGTGCAACCGCTCGCGGATGCCTGGATTCTTGAACCACTCCATCGAATGTCTATGGGATTATGGAACCCACTACAAGCGATGATGCTCGGGGATTACGGCATGATCAGTCTGGGCTTGTATTCGTTTATCTGGGCTTTCCCGGTCGTATTCCTGATTGGCGTCAGTGTGGCGGTGACGGAGGAGAGCGGACTGAAAGATAGGATTACCGATTCGCTGGATGGCTGGATGCGGGAAATCGGCCTAAACGGTAAGGATCTGATTCCGGTCCTCAGCGGTTTTGGCTGCAATGTCGTGGCTGTGTTCCAGAGTCGTACATGCAGTTCCTGCACGCGAAAAGCCTGTGTTTCGATGATCTCTTTCGGTTCTGCATGCAGCTACCAGATTGGTGCTTCTCTATCGATATTCAGTTCCGGTGGCAAGCCGTGGCTGTTTTTTCCTTATATGCTTGTACTGGTACTTGCGGGCGCGCTTCATACTCGTCTGTGGAATCGAAATCGGATGGATGACATGCTCCCGTTACATGTCAACCGTACATTTCTGCAAAAGCCTTCATGGCGTTCCGTCAGCTGGCGCGTTCGGTCTGTCATGAAACAGTTTCTTGTGCAGGCGATGCCCATTTTCATTGGTATTTGTGTGGTAGCCACACTATTGGAGCAGACGGAGGTATTGTCTGTCCTGACCCGCACGCTTACGCCGTTGCTCGCGATCTTTCATCTGCCGGGCGATGCGGCAGGTGGCATTTTATTTTCTATTTTAAGAAAAGACGGGTTGTTGGTGCTGAATCAGGATCAGGGTTCCTTTATTGCAGAATTGAGCGGCGGACAGTTATTTGTCCTTGTGTATCTGGCTTCCACGTTAACGGCATGTCTGGTGACGATGTGGACAATACGCAAGGAGTTGGGAGCAGCCTTTGCCGCACAACTGACAGGCAGACAGCTGCTAATGTCACTGGGCAGTGCATTTGTACTGGCATGGGTGTGGGACTGGATTGCGTAACGATGTGGATAAAAGGGGGATCTCCATGCTGGACTCGTTTACTATTCGGAGAATTCAGTCGGTGCTGGACGGTTATATTCAGGAGAAGGTGCCTGCTCCCCTGCGAACGATGGTGAAGCTGACCTATGAGTTGAATAACAATGAACTAATTTTGACCGAGGAAAGGCCTGCTGAGGAACGCTATCAGTGGGATAAGCTGCCGATTGCCCGATTTCACTGGGAGGAGAATCAGTGGAAGGTATATGCGAAAGGTGAACACAGTGGCTGGAATGAGGTAGACGTCATTGAACCTTGTCCTGATTTTGAAGCCATGCTGGAGCAGGTTGAGCGGGACGAGGCAGGTTTGTTCTGGCGCTGAATGCGCAGCGGATAACGGAAATATGTGATGGAGGGAGGGATTGGAAAATGCAAAAGGAACAGCTGGTTAACAGGAGTAACCGAGTGGCGAGCGATTGTTTCATCATGCCGGATAAATCTGAACGCTTGCGGTTATTCGGCTCTGTTGATCCGATACAGGGAGATAAGCCTGTGCTAAAAGAAGAGATGCAGGATTTGCAGAATAGCAAAAATGATTTTCTGTTTGAACTGCAACAAGTCGGTATTGATCAGGTGAAGTATCCTCTGGATGTCATTTCGGCCAAAGATCCCGTGAAATTGTCCAGCATCGGAACGTTTCGGTTGACGACTTCGCTGGATCGAGAATCCAAAGGCATTAACATGAGCCGCCTGATGGAGCAGATTCAGAAGAGTCGCAGTGAAGGACTGAGTGACCGGATTCCGGATCTGATTGCGCTGACGCAACAGATAGCTGAACAGATGAATCAACCGAAGGCGGAGCTGAAAGTAACCTATCCCTGGTTCTACGAGCGATCCGCGCCCGTAACCGGTTTGTCTGGACTAAATCATTCTTTGGCTACCGTTCATGTCATCTGGGAAGCTGAAAATCCCCCGTTCTGAGAACGGGTTTACATATACAGATCACGACGTTATGTCCATGCTCGAAAGAAATCAGCGAATATAGTGCGCACAACCAGCGAGGTGTATTGCGTATCCAGGTGCAAGGCGAACCGGGAGATGCATTGCCGGGCTATTGGAAGGAAGAGCTGCTGAATGTGGCCGAATCCAATGCAAGCAGCTGCCTTTATCCCGTACTCAAAAGACCTGATGAGAAACGGGTCACGGAACGTGCATATGAGAACCCGCGGTTTGTGGAAGACATCGTCAGGCTGGTGGCGGCAGACCTGTATGAGAAACATTGGGTACGCAAATTTAAGGTGGATTGCAGGAATGAAGAGTCCATCCATCAGCATGATGCGGTGGCCCGCATCGTGTATGATAAGTCGAGATAGCAATGCCTGATGGCTACGGAATTCATTTTATATCACGGTACAATATGATGAAAAATAGAAGAAACGTCGTCAGAGTTCCAGAGGCGTTTCTTTTATTTTTTCTGTCATTCCCATGAGCAATTCAGGTGCAATCGTACTAGACTTCGTATAAAATTTCGCCAGTTCGGGATACATCATATCCCTCAAACGATTGCAGTTCATGCCGGAACTCCGTTGATTGAAGAATACGTAATACCGATTCGGTCCACGCTTCGTTTCCTGGTTTCTTCAGCATCACCAGATCATAACGTTCCTGGACAAGTGGAATGAAATCAACCTGACCGACAAGTCGTGCAGCTTTCTCGCTGCCGATTCCAACATCGGCTTCGCCGGAACTGACCTTGGCGGCTACGCCCATATGACTGGTTTCTTCCACGTCATACCCGATCAGATGGGCAGTAGGGATACCGTGCAGACGCAATTGTTCATCCAGCAATACACGTGCTCCTGAACCTTTCTCCCGGTTAGCCAATCGAAGCTCGGGCTGCTTCAGATCTGTCCAGTTCTGCAAGCCGCGCGGGTTACCTCGTTGTACGTACAGTCCGGCAGGCCGTGACAGCAGATTCACGACGACATACGACCAACCAATCAGGATTTTGCGTATATAGGGCAGATTATATTCTCCTGTATCTCCGTCGAGCAGATGGGTACTGACCAGATCAGACTCCCCGCGGTACATGGAGATCAAGCCGTCCAGACTGCCCATGAAGGAACGCAGCGGTCGAACATCCTGTGTTTGTTTCTCCATATATCGCATGAGAATATCGAGGCTGACATCCTGTCCCGTAATGACCAGATGACGAGCCGAATGGGCTGACGATCTGTTGCCCGTCATGGAAGATGAAGCAGCGAATGTGCCACTGGATGGAGAAGAAACATTTGCAGCGGGGTGCGTGGCAGAATTAGATGGATTGATTCCCGTTCCGTAATCAGACTCAGGAGGTTGAACTGAATCCACAGCGGCCCGGTGTGCTGGCGATTGTAGCTGCTTGGAGCGTTGTTTATATGCTTCCAGATCGGTGGCGTCAATACGCATTTGTTTGCCGACGCGATAAGCGACGAGGTCTCCCTTTTTGATCAGATCGTAGACCGTCAGTTTGGATATTTTGAGCAGCTTGGATATTTCTTCGGTGGTATAGGATTGCTCCTCCGTCATCAGTGAAGATCCTCCTTCAAGGTGCAGATCATAACTATATAACCTCAACTAAACATTTACACTGGCACTCCGATGACAGAACACTCTTCCGATCGCTGTTATCCCCAGATTTCTTTGATCCCTTTATGACAGATAAACGCTGGGGTCTCTTGTACTATACCATTAACAGCCAGAGGGTATAAACTCGCCCACCGGAATTCAGCTATAGATGGCCTGATCTTCAATGGAGACGTCAAAGACGACCTTCCTATTTCAATGATCTTATGTATAATGAAATATAATTAATTATATCTAGTTATAACTAAACATAACATCGGGGGAGAAGTAGATGAAAAAGAGTATTGGATATGTGTTGGGGAGTATGTCACTTGGCCTGGCACTCGTATTAGCCGGTTGTGGTGCAAGTACGGGTAGTACGGATACATCCACAGCAACGGAACAAACGGGTTCAACACCAGCGGCATTAGGCGAGGGCGCATCAACTGAAAATACCGAGTCGCAGGAAACAGTGGAGTTGACGATCTCTGCAGCAGCCAGTTTGACCGATGCGATGAAGGAGATTGAGACGAATTATGAGAAGTCTCATCCCTACATTGAACTCAACTTCAACTTTGGTGCTTCAGGAGCATTGCAACAGCAGATTGAACAAGGTGCGCCAGCAGATGTTTTTGTATCGGCTGCGACCAAAAATATGAACGCACTCGTGGATGAGAAATTGATTGCATCCGGTGATCAGAAGAATTTGCTGCAAAATTCATTGGTAGCCATTATTCCAGCAGATAGTTCAAATACCGTAACAAGCGAGAAGGATCTGACGGCCGATTCCATCAAGACAGTCGCGATTGGTATACCCGAAAGTGTGCCTGCAGGAACCTATGCCAAGGAAGCACTGACCAATGCCAAACTATGGGAAAAGTTGGAAGGTAAGCTTGTACAAGGCAAGGATGTCAGACAGGTTCTGCAATATGTAGAGACAGGCAATGCGGATTCGGGTTTTGTGTACAAAACGGATGCACTCACTTCGGATCAGGTGAAAATTGCATTTGAAGTAGACAAGAACAGTTATACACCTGCCAATTATCCAGTAGGGATTATTGAAGGGACGAAACACCGGACAGAAGCCGAACAATTCTACACGTATTTGCAAACCCCTGAAGTGCTTGATGTATTTGCCAAATACGGGTTCTCCATTCCGGAATGAATGTGAGCGCAATAGACTGGGCGGTATTCTGGCCGCCGGTTCGTCTTTCCCTTCAGGTTGCCCTGCTGTCCAGTGTGATTGCAGCGGTGGCGGGCATTGCTGTGGCCTGGAAGATGTCGCGTAAGTCGTTCCCGGGAAAGATTTTTCTAGAAACGGCATTTATGCTTCCGCTCGTGCTGCCGCCGACCGTAGTTGGATTCATATTACTCGTATTATTGGGGCGTAAGAGCCTGCTGGGACGGTGGATCGAAGCCATCTTCTCCGCGCCTGTTATTTTCTCCTGGTGGGCTGCCCTGATTGCCTCCGTAGTGGTTGCTTTCCCATTGGTATATCAGACGATGAAATCCGGATTTAGCGGGATTGATCGGGATTTGGAAGATGCAGGCCGCTCCATAGGAGCGAATGAATGGCAGGTATTTCGTTATATTTCGCTTCCGCTTGCGGGGAGAGCGTTGATGACGGCTTTCATCCTGGGTTTCGCTCGTGCACTGGGGGAATTCGGGGCCACGCTCATGATCGCAGGTAATATCCCGGGCAAAACGCAAACTGTACCCACTGCGATCTATGTTGCTGTGGATTCGGGCAATCAGACGATGGCTTGGGTATGGACCGGCTCTATTATTATCATCTCATTTATCATGTTGCTTTTAACCAGGCAGCCGCGTGACGGCAAGGCATGATTTAAACCGTCAATGTGAATAAGACAGCAATGAATGACCATTCAAAAACCCGCTCAAGGAATCTTTCCTTGGAGCGGGTTTTCATTTGCACAGGCTGCGTATATCGGATATCATGTATGTTTGCATTCAACCAAGCTGTTCTTTGCTTATCCGGTTTGTACAGAAGGGGTCTTATACCGGGAAGGGTCCAGCGTTTTGACCATAAATACAATCTCTTCCTGCCGTTCAGGTGTTTGTACCGTTTTGATGTGAAAAGGTTCATATCCCCTCCGTTCATACATGGGAGCAAGCCACGGATGGCGGGTCGCTGTTGCCAGGAATACGGCAGGAGCATCAAGCTTATGCAGAATGATATGTTGCTCCACCCAATCCAGCAGCTTGGAGCCGTAACCCTGGCTTTTATGCGCTGGACTTACCGCGAACCAGCGAATGAAAGGGTAGGGGCTGATGGCCTGCCGCTGTAGATCTTCTGCTCGGTCAAGGGTAACCGTGGCAATAATCTCTCCCCCTTTTTCAAGTATATAGCATTCATGCTGTACAATATTATTCTGGATGACTTCCAGTGTAGCATGTCCGGCTGGGAAAGGAATGTTCAGGGCCCGAATCGTCTCATAGGCATCCACGGTAACAGCCAGCAATGGTTCGGCATCTTCAAGCGTTGCCAATCGGTATTGTTCGGTCATAGTCGATCAATCCCTTCTACAAAAATTAACTATTCCAACCTGTTAAGTTGGTTTAATATTTTGGTGTTATTTTATCATGAAATTCATGGTTGGAATATAATTCTCGAATCAGATCTGTCTATAAGTCCATCGAAAGCTTCTATATGTAAAAATGACAAAACTTTTTCCAATTTTACTCGTTTCAGGACTCGCCTAAACCATGCTCTATCCTGTAAAATAGAACTAACTGATTCCAGCCAAGAACTGAAATAAGGAGAGACGACTAATGAATACGAAATCTGATTGCGGTATATCGTTGCAAATCGACGACTATCTGGATCTTTTGCATTTTGCCATCCAAATCGAGGATCAGGAATGGCAGCAGTCCCTTATCCACCAGCTCAAAATATTTCAGCCGGAAGCGGAGCAGCGCACACCTGAAGAAGAATTATGGATGAGATTTGACTATATAAACAGCAAACTGACAGGTCTCTGCCACCAGATTCACGCGGCCCATTCAACGGATGAACGCAAGAAGTTTGAAGAACGAATTGGACTGTTGCAACTGCAGCGTATAGAAGTGGCTCGTAAAATTAAATGGGCCAGTCGCAGATAGATGCGTATTTGGATTTAAAGTGATCTGGAATTGAAGAAGCGATCCCCAACCTGGTTGGTGGATCGCTTCTTTTGGTTTACTTTTGGATCATATCGCTGGTGAAGCATAGAGAAGTTCTATAACGTTATCAGGATGTCCTATTAACATATATATTGCCTGGATATGACATACGGTGCTATTCTTTGTTCAACCTAATTCCGACTATACAAGTGTGAATGGTTAGTTAAATCAAAGGTGAGGAATGGGAGTACACATCATATTGGCTGAAATGACAGCCTGTGGAGGAGATCGGGAATGGTTAATCAATGGGGGATTCAGAAATTCCGGACAGCATTGCTGTTCATTACGATGTTGGCGGTATTGGCGGGTTGCAGCTCAGGCAATGCAGCGAATGAATCGGATACCGCATCTACGTCCGGTCAAGATAAAGTGAAGAAAATTATTGTGGGTACAGGCACTCAATTCCCGAATGTTTGCTTTATTGATGAGAATGGCAAGCTGACGGGATACGATGTAGAACTGATTCGCGAGATTGATAAACGATTGCCCGAATATGAATTCGAGTTCAGTACGATGGAATTCAAAAACCTGCTGCTCAGTCTTGAAACGAAGAAAATAGACCTGATCGCTCACCAGATGGAAGTGAATGAAGAGAGACAAGCCAAGTTCCTTTTTAATGACGAGGCGTATAATATTTTTCCTAATAAAATCGTTGTGAGCGAGAAAAACCAGGATGTAAAGTCCATTGAGGATCTGAAAGGGAAGAAGCTGATTGTTGGCGCGACAAGTAATGCAGCTGTATTGGCTGAAAAATGGAATGCAGCGAATGGCAAAGCAATTGACATTGTTTATTCCGGAGCAGGAGAAGATACGAATACCCAGATCAAAACAGGCCGGGTGGATGCAACCATCAGCACGCAGTTTGCCATCGATTATCAGAACAAAGTGGTAGATGCACAGTTAAAGACTGTAGGAGAGGCTCTTTCCAACTCCAAAGTGTATTTCATTCTGAACAAGGATGAGGAAGAGCTCAAAACGAAAATTGATGAAGCACTCAAATCAATCAAGGAAGATGGAACATTGAGCAAATTGAGCACAGAGTGGCTGGGAGCCGATTACACGGTTGAGGAATAGTTCGTTGAGAAAGGTGAGCGACGGTTATGGGTAAATCATTCGATCTGTCATTGGTTCTGGATTTCGTCCCTGAACTGCTGCGATATTTGCATATTACACTAATTGTACTGGGTGGTTCCATTGTGCTCGGTCTGGTGGGCGGTGTGCTTCTGGCGGTTCCGAGGTTATACCGGATTCCGGGGCTGAGCCAGTTCGCAATCCTGTACGTCTCTTTCATGCGGGGCACACCGATTCTCATCAAGTTGTTTCTGGTCTATTACGGATTACCTGAATTACTCAAGCCTATAGGGATCGATCTGTCCAGGACCGATCCGCTGGTATTTGTCATCGTGACTTATGCGCTAAGTGATGCAGCGTCCTTTGCCGAAATCTTTCGCGGAGCTGTACGCAGTGTGGACAAGGGCCAGACAGAAGCAGCTTATGCTGCGGGCTTGACCACGTTTCAGTCGTTTCGGCGCATTGTGGTTCCGCAAGCACTCATTGTTGCTTTTCCAAATATGGCAAATACGTTAATTGGCTCGTTAAAGGATACGTCACTGGCTTTTTCGATTGGGGTCATGGACATGGTGGGCAGGGGGCAAACGCTGATCTCGGCTACATCGCATGCACTTGAAGTGTATATCAGTCTCTCGATTGTCTACTATGTTATCGTGCTTGTACTTGAAAAAGGGTTTGCTATCGCAGAACGCAGACTCCAGCGTCACGAACGTAAGAAAGAAGTCCGTGGGCCAGCGGTAAGAGCTGAACGCCTGAAACGAATAGCGGGGTGAGCAAATGTCTATTGATTTCAACTTTATCTACACATCTTTTTTCCAGATTCTAAAGGCATTGCCACTGACACTCGTCATTACGATTGTACCGTTGATCGCAGGCTTTGGCATTGGTCTGGTTACTGCATTGGTTCGAATTTATAAGGTTCCCTGGGTCTACCGAATCGCTAATTTCTATGTTTCGTTTTTTCGGGGGACACCGATGCTGATGCACTTGTTTCTAATCTATTACGGGATTCCGCTGATCATCGACAAGCTTGCTGCCCGGTACGGTTGGGCCTTTCAGTCGTCTTCCATTCCGATTCTGGTGTTTGTGCTATTCGCCTTCTCGTTAACTGCGGGAGCTTATATGTCTGAGATTATCCGTTCCGGCATTCTGGCGGTGGATACCGGGCAGATGGAAGCTGCACATGCCGTGGGCATGAGTACCTCTCAGGCGTTGAGACGCATTATTTTACCTCAGGCGGTTGGTGCGGTTCTGCCAAATCTGTGCAGCATGTTTGTTGGTTTCCTGCATGGATCAACACTTGCGTTTACCGTGTCACAGATGGATATTCTCGGCAAAGCGGATGTGGTGGCTTCAGTCAGTCTTAAATTTTTGGAGGCTTTCATTGCTGCCGCATTGATCTATTGGGGTCTGACGGTGATTGCCGAACGGATTACAGCTTTGCTGGAACGCAGAGTTGCCGTGTACAGCAAAGGAGGGGTGTCATGATATCACTGACGAATATACACAAATCTTTCGGTCAGCAGGAAGTGTTGAAAGGTATCGATCTGACTGTAGAGCAGGGGGATGTTGTTGCCATTCTTGGACCGAGTGGGTCCGGCAAAACGACATTGCTGCGTTGTGTGAATTTTCTTGAACGTGCCGATGAGGGCAAGGTTCAGATCAGCGGATTAACCGTAGACTGCAAGCATGCCCGCAAACATGACATTGTGCAGTTACGGCGAAAAACGGCGATGGTGTTCCAACATTATAACCTGTTCAAACATAAAACGGTGCTGGATAACGTAACGGAAGGGTTAATCATCGCCCAGAAAATGTCCAAAGCAGATGCTCGTGAACGAGCCTTGCGTGTACTTGAACAAGTGGGACTGTCCGCCAAAATTAATGAGTATCCCAGCATGCTGTCAGGTGGACAACAGCAGCGGGTAGGCATTGCTCGGGCGCTGGCACTGAATCCAGAGGTAATTCTGTTTGATGAACCTACCTCGGCGCTTGATCCTGAACTTGTAGGTGAGGTGCTGTCCGTCATTCGATCGATTGCCCAGGAAGGCATCACAATGATTGTCGTCACCCATGAAATGGGGTTTGCCCGCGAGGTGGCGAATCGAGTTGTATTCATGGATGGGGGTTCCGTAGTGGAAGAAGGAACACCGGAGGAAGTATTTATGCGGCCCAAACAGGAACGTACCCGCCAATTTCTCAGCCGATACTCATCCGATTGGAGTTATGTCATCTGACGATATAGGCTCAAACTGGAGTAACTGACGATCCCGGCCCGGCATATGCTGTAGCAGGCAAATGCTGATAGGCCGGTTTTTCTATGGGTGAAGCAGGCCGTAACGGTAAGGAGGAGGACCATGCAGAGCAAAATCGATGAAATACTCACACATATTGCACATTCTCACCAGCAGATTGCACGTGTACTGGATGCCAAACGTCAAGTCGCTGTGCGCATGTCTGAAATCATCAATCATTTGCCGGATATCGAACCGGAGCTGGATGGCGTTGACGGTCTGCTGGATAGCTCGGGACAAATCAACAAAAGCATCATCTCCTATTTGGGAGGCCTTGCAGACCTGGAGGAAGCCGTAGCCGAAACGCTTACCCAGGTGATGAAGGAGATGGCGGGACAAGAGGAAGAATAAGCCCGGAAGGCGGGTGAATGGACATGAGCAGAGAACAAAGCCTCATCCTTATGCTGGATGCAGCCGCCAAAATGCAGTGGAATATTGCCCTCATTCTGGAGGCTAAGGCGATTGAAGCCGAGAAGGTAAGGAACTGGGCGCTGAATCATCTGAATGGTGAAGCTTTTCTGACCCATGGCGATCAGGTAGCGGAGCCACTCAAAATGCATGATCAGCTGGTAGAAATACTGGAAGGATTGACCCGGATGGAAACCGGACTGTGCAACAACTTGAAAGCCATTATGGTGCAGGACGATGGTGAAGAGGGCGGTATGGACAGCGGCATGTTTGGCGGTATGGATATGGGGGATCTCGGAAAATGAGTTTGTTGCGGCGTGAGCAGGAAGCGAAACTGGCCCTCATTGAATCGATTGCACACAGTCAGCAGGCGCTCGCCCGTATTCTGGACAGTGTGGCGAGCGTGTCTGCCCACTCGGAAGTATCTGCCCGAAGTCTGGCCGAGAATATTCGTTTGCTGAGCCGTTATCAAGAGGAGATGTCCCGGATGGTTACGGGCATTCAACTGGCCCAAATCCAGCATGGGGAGCCTGGAACGCCATGGCTCAAAGACTCTGGATATGCGATACGCATGGTCCGGAACATACAGGAGGAGTGTTGACATGTTAAAGAAGAAAAAAATACGTCTGAGAACCAAAAGAGCTTTGCTTGCCCGCGGGGCCCGTCTGCGTAAAATTCGTAAACTGCGTGCTGTTAAAGGCAAGCGCATACTGCACAAACGTACTCTTAAAGGACGTAGTGCGTGGCTTAAAAAAAAGAAACGTGCGGTTCGACGGCACCGGAGTCCGAAGCCCGCACAACCTTTCGTCCCGGCTACCCCTACCGATCCGAACCCGGACAGTGCATACAGCCAGGGCTACAACGAGGCGTACAACGAGGGATTCAACGCGGGTTTCGCCAAGGGATTCGAGGACGGACATCAGCTGGCTTACAAAGCGCAATAACAGAATAAGTGTGCATTTTCCTGATGGTTATAGATGCATGTCCAGTGTGTGACGATTGCCCGGGGGGACAGATCCCTCCGGGTTATTTGCTTTACCGCAAAAGCGGACATGCCCGTGCAGGCGGATGTGGAGGGCAGACGCCAATTTTGCGCCTTGCAGGACACCCGTCCATGATGCATCTGACCCCGGGGCATATCCTTTAGAGGGAACACCAATCTCGGGGAGAATCTGAAATCGGATCTCCTGAAGGAAGACAGGGTGAAGGATGTGGCAAAAAGACGACACCGACCGCCTACAGAAGCGGAGACGGCGTATCGCGGTGGATATGCAGAAGGCCGCAGATTTGGCGGCTGTCAAGCCATGATGGAGCGAGTGGAAATGTTTGAGCCGACCGTGCGGGATATGAAAGTGCTGTACATTCCGCAGGGGTTCGATGCCATCGATGAAGGCGTCACTTTGGCATTGCAGCAATCTGTACGTGAGTGTGTTGTGGGATCGCCGGCAACCATGCTGCAGGATGCCAGCCAGCACAGGCCCGATCTGGTGCTGGTCATGAATGGATTACACGTATTTCCCCCCGATCATCTGGAACAGGTGAATGGCATAAGGGGACTGGGAATTCGAACAGCAGTATGGTTTGTGGATGACCCGTATTTTACCGAAGATACGACAACCATCTGCCAGCATTATGATGTCGTGTTCACGCATGAGGAGGCGGCCGTACCTTTCTATACGGCACATGGAGCGAATCGAGTGATTTATATGCCGCTGGCAGTGAACCCGGGGATGTTTCAACCAAGGCGTACGGCTCCTCAGCATCAGTACGACATTTGTTTTATCGGCACCGGGTTCTGGAACCGCATTGCGCTGTTCGACGAGCTGGCTCCTTTTCTGGCAGACAAAAAGGTGTTTATTGCCGGCAGTCAGTGGAACCGACTGGCACGTTCCGATGTTCTTGGTCGCTTCATCCATGAAGGCTGGATTGATCCCGGAGCGACAGTGGATTATTACAACGGCGCCAAAATCGTCATTAACATTCACCGAACTTGCGAAAATGGAGAGGACAATCGCAATACACATCATCTCGAAGGTCATTCCATTAATCCGCGGACGTATGAGATCAGTGCTTGCGGCACGATGCAGATAACGGATGCACGCAATGATCTGCCACGCTACTACCGGCCTGGATATGACATCGAGACCTTTACAACGGCGGCTGAACTCCAGCACAAAATCAAATATTATCTGCACCATGAAGAGGAACGGCAAGCCCTAGCTTGGCGTGGGCTGCTCACCACTTTGAACCAGCATACGTTCACCCGTCGTATTGCTCAGCTGCTGGAGCACGTGTAAATCTCTTTCTGCAAGACAGCAGAGTTAGAGAACCCTATCCTAAAAATAAAAGGAGTGGCGGTATGTCTCTCAAACACCGTAAAACGAGAAAGTTTCATGCACCAGTGCTCAGTCTGGCTGACCAAGCACGCAAAAACGGGCAGCATGCCGGATATGATGCGGGCAAGGAAGAAGGATATTTGCGCGGCCGTGCCAACTATATCGTCAATTGTGCACAGGAGCCATTGCCTTTCCGGCAGCTTCACGTGCTGTATGTATCTTCGGGTAAGGGATTCCCATATTCCCCACTGGACGAAGCCATCATGGCAACATTGCAGGGCATGGTTGCACAGGTAACCCTTTCCGATCCGCGTCAACCTGTTTCTGAAATTGCGCTGCAAACCCGCCCTGACCTGGTGCTTGTGCTGGATGGCATGGATATTCCGCTGGAGCATCTCGATGCGATTCGCCAAGCAGGCATTCAGACGGCAATTTGGCTCACGGATGATCCGTACTATACGGATATGACGCTTGAGACAGTTCAGCATTTCGACCATGTGTTCACATTGGAACTGAACTGTGTCGAGTTGTATCGACAAAACGGCTGTCCTTCTGTTCACTACCTGCCCTTTGCTGCATTCACTAATCACTACTTCCCAATTACGACGCCATCTTCACTCCACCGGGAAGTCAGCTTTATCGGTTCGGCCTACTGGAACCGGGTATATTTCTTCAATCCAATTATGTCACAGCTGATGTCACACAATACCGTATTTAACGGCATCTGGTGGGATCGCCTGCCTGATTATGCTGCTTACGGTGAGAAGATCGAACTGGGTCGCTGGATGAGTCCCCAGGAAACGAACGATGTCTATAACGGTACCAAAATAGTCATCAACCTTCACCGCTCCCACGAAGACGATTCTGTTAACAACAACCATGTTAAAATTCCACCAGCCTCCCCGAATCCGAGAACATTTGAAATTGCGGCTTCCACGACCCTTCAATTGACCGATGCGCGGGATGATCTGGCACGTTTCTATAAACCGGGTGTGGAGATCGAGACCTACTCTTCCCCTCAGGAGCTGCTCGATAAGGTTGAATACTATCTCTCGCATGAGAAAGAGCGCCGTGAGATTGCACTTCGCGGGCTGGAACGGACATTGAAGGATCACACGTATGGCAAAAGAATCAACGAACTGCTGAGTATTATATTCCCTTAATCCTGTCCGGAAGGAGGTGTGCACAGCACCCTGCATATTCGTATTCAGGGTCCGTGCGGCCATGGCGATTAAACCTAAACTCATGTTGTTTTCACATGTGTGCAACACCCGCAGCATTACGGGGGCGGAGAAACTGCTGCTTCATTTTATGAGGGAAATGGGTACCATCTTCGATTGTGTACTTGTGGTCCCTCAGGAAGGAAAGCTCGCCGGACTTGCGCGGAGATTCGATATCCAGGTCAAAATATGTTTCCTGCCGATGCTTCACGGTGTGTACACACCTTACCGGGGGATCGCAATGGATGCAGAACAGCTTCGCCACTCACCAGCCTTCCAGGAGGTGGTCTCCCTGATCCGGGAGACTGCGCCTGAAATGGTGTTAACGAATACCTGTGTCAATGTGATGCCAGCTGTAGCAGCGAAGTCTCTGCAAATTCCGGTCATCTGGAAGATTACCGAAATTATTCAGGCGAATGAACATACAACCGAGGCGGTACAGATGATTGGTCGTTACTCGGATTGGATCTTAGGCATATCCGAAACGGCGGCAGCTCCATTCAAACAAGCTGGCATGAGCGATAAACTCACCGTGATCTCTCCAACCTGGGACCCGTCTCTGCCGGACCCGGACCGATGGGTGCACTTGCGGGAACGCAAACGCAAAGAGCTTGGTTTCAAGCCATCGCAAATCTGTATCGGTTATATCTCTTCTTTTATATATGATGCCAAAGGTCTAAAACCGTTTATCGATATGGCGCTGCAATTGTGTGAGGTCCATTCACGCTGCCGTTTCTGGATCATTGGCACATCAGCGGACAAAAAGTACTATGACGAGTGTGTGTCACGGGTGAAAAAGTCAGGTTACTATCGCAGGTTCACCTTTACCAAATTCGAAGAGAACGTATCGCTGGCATATACGGCCATGGATATCGTTGTCATCCCGAGTATGGTCAAAGAAGGATTTGGAATGACCGCGCTGGAGGGAATTTATTTCGCCAAACCGGTTATCGCTTTTGCTCAAGGCGGACTGAAGGAATTGCTGGAATCCGTAGGCAGTGGCGCATTTCTGGCTCCGCCTGGTGAGAGTCAAGCGCTGGTCACGCTGGCAACAACCTTGCTGAATGATCCCGAACTTGCCTCCGATACCGGATGGCGTAATCGGACAGAAGCGGAAAAGCTGTACGGTATTGAAACCTACAGGGCAAAGCTGCATACGATGGTGACACAGTGGTTAATGCGTTTTCCCGGATGGTTTCCGTATATTCAGCCTCCGAATGGTCCAGTGTACGCATGGGGTGAGGGGGGATTGCGAACCGTGCTGGTTCTGGAATCAGCTACGGTTCGGGCGCTTTTACTTCCACTGACTGTGTTCCAGGCGTTTCCGCTCTCACCGTTACCTCCGATTGTGATAGGTCAGTCTGTCCACGAAGCAACAGATTCCCGCTCAAGCAGCAGTACGGGACGGAGTCGTCACCGGCGACCGTCTCATCGCAGCAGGATTCGTGATGGAGGGAAACGGGGGACGGGAACAGGCAGGAGAAAGCGGAAGGTAAGCAAAAAGAAGCGTGTGCGCATAGGGCAACCGTCTGCTCGCAAACGTGCACCTGGCAAAACCAGACGAAGCCTGGTTCGCCGGAGAGCATCCAATAGACGATGAAGGCAGGGATGACGATGAAGATCATGACGGTGCTGGGTACGCGACCTGAAATTATACGTCTCAGCCTGATCATTTCCAAGCTGGACCAGTACGCGTCCAAACATATTCTGGTACACACGGGACAGAACTTCACGGAAAGTCTCAGCGGTCTTTTCTTCAAGGAAATGGGCTTGCGGGCGCCGGACTACGTTCTTCAGGACGAAGCAGCCTCGTTGGGTCGACAGTTATCCTCGATGTTTACGCAAATGGAAGATTTATTAAATCAGGAGAAACCGGATAAAGTGCTGCTGCTCGGTGATACGAACAGTGCATTATGCGCTGTGCTGGCTGAACGGATGGGCATACCCGTCATTCATATGGAAGCAGGCAATCGATGCTTTGACCTGGATGTGCCCGAAGAGAAAAATCGCAGGGTTATCGACGCCATTTCTACCATTAATATGCCATATACCGAACAGAGCAAGAAACATCTGGTTAGTGAAGGGGTTCCCAGTCGCCGAATTGTGCTGACAGGAAATCCGATCTATGAAGTGATGCGTCACTACGACACACAGGTAAGTTCCAGCAAAATACTGAAAAAATTGATGCTGAAGTCCGGGCAATATTTTCTGGTTACGGCCCATCGGGCGGAGAATGTCGACCATCCCCCTCATTTGCTGGAGATCATGAAAGGCTTGAATCAGGTTGCTGAGGAACATGCCATGCGAGTCATATGCAGCATCCACCCTCGAACGGCTATTCGCATTGCCGAGCATCTGCAACTGGAGATGAATCCGCTGGTGGAATTTCACGAGCCATTCGGATTTTTCGACTTCGTCATGTTGGAACGACATGCACGCTGTGCACTCACGGATAGCGGTACCGTTCAGGAGGAGTGCTGCATCATGGGGGTGCCTACAGTGACCATGCGTCGTACGACGGAACGGCCAGAGACGGTGGATTGCGGCAGTAATGTGGTCTCGGGTCTGGATGCGGAGCGTATTGCGGGCTGTGTAAAAGTGATGACCGAAATGCCAAACGACTGGGAATGCCCGCAGGGTTACAAAGCAACAGATGTATCCAGTAAAGTGGTCAAATTTCTGCTTGGAGGGAAAATGCATGTTTGAAAATAAGCGTATACTCGTGACTGGCGGTACGGGATCATGGGGTTATGAACTTGTGGCTCAACTGCTGCCCCAGCAGCCCAAGGAGATTATTGTTTACTCCCGGAATGAGTCCAGCCAAGTGGCAATGAGTCGTGAATTCGAAGACCCGCGTCTTCATTTTCGCATTGGTGATATTCGAGACAAGGATGCCTTAACCGTTGCCTGTCAGCATGTGGATTATGTATTTCATCTCGCAGCGCTTAAGCATGTGCCGGTATGTGAAGACCAACCGTATGAAGCACTCAAAACTAATGTGATCGGCACACAGAATGTCATTGAAGCCGCAATTGAAAATCAGGTAGAAAAGGTCATATATATCTCCACTGACAAGGCCGCCAATCCATCCAATTTCTATGGCATGACGAAGGCGATCGGCGAGAAGTTGATCGTATATGCCAATCTGCTGCATAGCAATACGCGGTTTGTCACTGTACGTGGTGGGAATGTACTTGGAACGAATGGCAGTGTCGTACACTTATTCAAGAATCAGATTCGTTCCAAAGGTCAAGTATCCATCACGGATATGAAAATGACTCGATTCTTTCTTACCCTGAAAGATGCGATCACATTGCTGTTCAAAGCTTCGGTGGAAAGTGTCGGTGGTGAGATTTTTGTCATGACGATGCCAACCTGCAAAATCGTGGATCTGGCAGAAGTACTGATTGAGGATTCGGGTGTGGAGAATGTGTCCATTGTGGAGCGTGGCACCCGACCTGGTGAGAAGATTCATGAAATTTTGATGAGTGAATTCGAGAGCATGACTACAGTTGTATACGATGAGCAATATTTGGTGATTTTGCCTACACTGGGTATTCCGGGGCTGAAGGAGCATTACACCAATTGTCCCCCTGTTTCTTTCAGTAGTTTTAGTTCGGAACATCAGCTGATGACCAAACGGGAGATTCGTGACATTCTGCACCGCGGAGGATTTCTGTCATGAAACTGCTGATACTTGGGGGGAACGGAATGGCCGGCCATGTCTTGGTCGACTATTTCCGCCGTCAAGGCGTGCATAGCGTCTTTTACACGAGCCGGGATGTCTCGGATTCTAACGGTCTTCTACTAGATGTAAATGACTGCTTTATGGTCGACCGTCTGGTGGAGGCGGTACATCCGGATGTCATCGTTAACGCTGTAGGTGTCTTGAACAGCTTTGCAGATGAAGACAGAATTACCGCTTATCACATTAACGGATTTCTGCCGCATCGTTTGCGGCGGGTCGCTGATACGATCGGTGCACGTCTGATTCACATCAGTACAGATTGTGTGTTTAGTGGGGACCGGGGGGGCTACCGGGAGGACGATGTTACCGATGGAACATCTTCTTATGCGATCACGAAAGCACTGGGTGAAGTCCTGGATGCTGGACATCTGACGATCCGCACGTCCATAATTGGACCTGAAATTCGGAAGGGCGGTATCGGTCTGATGCACTGGTTCATGTCTTGTACAGGCGAAGTTGGCGGGTATACGCGTGTCTTCTGGAATGGGGTGACCACTCTTGAACTGGCCAAATGGGTAGATCATTATCTGTCGTCCCCCGTTAGCGGCCTCATTCATCTGGCTCATCCGGTACCTGTCAGCAAGCATGATCTGCTTATCCTGTTCCAACAGACATGGGATAAGCAAGATGTTGTTGTCTTACCGGATGATAGCGTAGTGCAGGATCGTACGCTGGTGTCCACACGTGAGGACGTGAAGACAGACCTTCCGGATTATTCTACAATGCTGAAGGAGCTGGCATTATGGATGGAGCAGAGCTGACAGGCAAAAAGGTGCTGATCACAGGTGCGTCCGGTTTTACCGGACGGCATGCGGTCGCTTATTTCCGGACAGCTGGTGCGGTGGTTGCAGCAGTGGTCAGGCGAGTCGGTGTACATTCGTTTGACAATGGCGTAGCTGTACATGTCTGTGATCTTAACGATAAACAGCAAGTCCGTCATCTGATTGACGAGGTGCAACCGGACTATGTGCTGCATCTCGCAGGCAAAAATTCGGTGCCGGATTCCTGGTCTGATCCGCTGCTTGTACTGGAGACCAATGTGATGGCTGTCCTGTATCTGCTGGATGCTCTCCGGAGCTGTCCAGCGGCACGGACCGTTATTGTAGGTTCCCGGTTAAAATATACCCCTGAACCCGGCCGGCTTCCGCAGCCTCCCCACCCGTACAGCCTCAGCAAAGCACTGGAGGAGATGGTGTCGCTGTCGTGGATGTCCCTCTTTGGACAGCAGATTATGCTGGCAGAGCCGGGTAATCTGATCGGGGCTGGTCCTTCAACAGGAATATGTTCGCTGCTGGCACGTCATGTTGTCGCCTGTGAACAGGAAGGAAAGACGGAGGCCTTTCGTCTATCCGGCAGGGATAATACCCGTGATTTTCTGGATGTGCGGGATGCGGTCAGAGCTTATGCAACCCTGCTTGTTCAAGGCACGACGGGGAACGTATATCCGGTTGTGTCCGGCACGGAGCGCAGCCTGGGAGAGATTGCGGATACGCTGTTAACCATGACCGAAGCGGAGATACCTGTACGCTGGGATGGTGCTTCTTCCGGTCCGGACGGGGCTGGAGATCAGGAGGAATTCTCGGCGCTGCGCAAGTTGGGCTGGCAGCCACTGATTCCATTTGCCCAATCTCTTCAGGACATTCTAAGTGATGTTCGTACCCAGCATGGGAGGGCGACTGAATGAATCCGAAAGTGTCCATTGTTATTCCGTTTTACAATTGTCCCTATGTGCCTCAAGCGATCCAGAGTGCACTGAGCCAGACATATACCGATGTGGAGATCATTATCGTCAACGATGGCTCTACCCAACATGAAGAGCTGCTTAAGCCTTATCTTCCCTACATTTATGTTCTTGGCAAAAGCAACGGCGGCACAGCTTCGGCTCTGAATCACGGCATCCGTCATGCCTCCGGGGACTATATCGCCTGGCTGAGTTCGGATGATCTTCTATACCCGGATAAGATTCGTCATCAGGTTGAATTTATGCAACGGGAGAATGTGCTTATCTCCCATACCAACTTTAATTACATTAATGAACATTCTGCGGTGACCAAGCTGAACGGAGGGGCTGAACCTGTGCCTGAGCCAGATTGGCTGCGTCTCTTCGTTAATGGCAATCCGGTGAACGGTTGTACCGTGATGATCCGCAGGGATCTGTTCAGTGCGGTGAGTCTGTTCGATGAACTGTTGCCTTATACGCATGATCTGGATCTATGGATGCGTATTCTGCTGAACGGACATCGTTTTCCATATCTGAACGAGTCGCTTACGGCATATCGACGGCACGGAGGAATGGGAACGGTACGCCATGCAGATGCCATCGGCCGGGAGGCCTCCATGGTATGGTCCAGATATCGGGAGCCTTTGTTGCAGCGAATTGCTGCCATGGGAGGATAAAGAACTTGGTGGGGGTTATGGAGGCCGCAAGGTGGCCGAATAACGCCCTCTTTGTTTATAAGCATTTTTCATAATTTGATTTAACTCGCTCCCGGGACAAGATATAGACGAATAGAAGCATTTCGATCTATATCTTACTGATTGAAAGTCACTCTTTGGATTTATGCAAAATGCTCATGTGCGGAATTTATCCGTAGTTATGCAACAGATGCCTGATACCTAACGGATCTATCCTCATATAATAGGGAGAATGGGGATTATTTACGCGGAGAAAGGGGAGGACCAAATGGAGCCGAAAGTATCAATTGTCATTCCTTTTTATAATTGCGCGTACATCGAGCAGGCTGTTCACAGCGCCATTCACCAGACGTATCCGCATATTGAGGTCATTGTGGTGGATGACGGCTCTACGAAGCATGTAAAGCGGCTGAAACCATTCATGGATCGCATTCGCTATATTCGAAAAGAGAATGGTGGAACGGCAACAGCGTTAAACGAGGGAATCAAACAGGCGACAGGTGATTACTTTGTCTGGCTCAGCTCCGATGATGTGATGTTGCTGGACCGGGTAGAGAAACAACTGAAGTTCATGCTAGACGTTAAGGCATCGTTCTGTCACGGGGCCTATCATTATGTAGATGCGAACAGCGAATGGATGGACACCGTCAGACCAGAAGTAGGGAGTCGTCTGGAGATGCTTCAGGTGCTGACCGAAGGTTGCCCAATCAACGGCTGCACCGTGATGCTAGAGATGGATGCATTTCGAAAGTTCGGCATGTTTGACACCGATTTTCGCTACACGCATGACTATGAGATGTGGCTGAGACTGTTTCCGCTCTATGAGCTGTTCTATTACAATGAGCCTCTGATGTGTTACCGGGTTCATGAATCGATGGGAACCAAGAAACACTTTGAGGCATTGAAAGCCGAGATGGAACTTGTTCAATCGAAGCATCGGCCCGTACTACTCAATCTACTGCAGGTTGGCGGTTACTGGAAGTAGAGGCTAAAAGACGTGGAAGCACGAATATTAGATAGTGAACCGCAAGAAAAAGAGGGTATTCGGTTGCCGTTAAGTAAATGCGGCATCAACGAATATCCTCTTATTTGATCCTGTTTGTAAAGTTATTTAACTCTAATTTTTCTCAGAAGTGAGAATGTGCATGGTTGCCGGATCAGGGAAAACGTAACCTTTGGGCAGCTTCCTCATTAATTCGTTCATTACAGCGTAATCCACCTCGATATGCGTCGTCGACACAGGGGTGGAGAACCAACGATTATACAAATCACTGGGTACGAGCAATGTCATATCCTCTGACCTCCCAACTGAATGGCTTCCTGGTAGACATGCAGCGTGCGCAATCCCATCTCCTCCAGTGATCGATGTTGTTCAGCCCATGCTTTGGCTGCTGCTCCTACCTTTGCAAGGGTGGCATCATCCTGCAGAAGGGCATTCAACAGTGAGCTAAGGGCTTCGACATCCTGCGGTGGCACGACCCAACCGGTATGTTCAGGCTGCACCATCTCAGGCATACCTGCCGTACCGCTTACAATGACAGGCAATCCAGCGAGTTGAGCCTCTGTGACCGAGAAAGGCTGCGTATCCTGCAAGCTAGGCTGTACATAAATGTCAGCATGGCGTAGGAATGAAGGGATATTGTCCAGTTTACCCCAGAAAACGATGTCAGCACCTACTCCAAGATCATTGGCTAGGGAGCGCAAATCCTCCATCAGATTACCTTCTCCAGCAATCCAGCAGACCCAATCCGAGCGAAACTTCTTCAGGCCGGAGAGCGCTTTGATCAGAATATGGACCCCTTTGATGTGCTCCAGTCTGCCCGTAAAGGCGATCACTTTTTTGCCCGCTGGCTTGCGTTGACGGAACTTGACCCTTGCTTGGGCACGGTAGGCTGGAATATCCACAGCATAAGGAATAATTCGAAATTTGGACTCGGGAACACGGAGGTCCGTAAGTGTGCTCTTAATCCAATTGCTGGAGACCAGAATAAGCTCGGATTGTTCAGCGCTTCGCTCTTCCAATGACAGGAAGTAACGTCCACGTTTGGATTGCAAATATTCGGGAAGCGTGAGCTGCGCGTTAGAGTTTTGAGCATCGTAAAAGGCTTCGCGCGCGAGCGCTCCGTGATAACTCGTTACCATGGGTGTGTTGCGGTTCAATATGCGTCTCATTGCGACGGCTGCTACCGGGTCCTGGGCATGGATGACATCATAATGATCAACGCCGAGATAGGCGGCTCCCATTTCAAAGGCATACCTGTTCAATTCATAATAAGCCACGAGAGCATCGGCAGTAAACTGAGGCAAATCTGTCGGATTAAGTTTGGCTTGAAGCATGGGCCATACCTTATCTTTGGAGAAGGAGCGATTGAGATTGCGAATGTACACTTCATTTTTGGCTCCGTTGGTGCCCATTATATCCACCTCTACACCAAGAGCCATCAGCCTGTCAGCCAGCTGTTTCACATATGTCCATATTCCACCCATCTGTGTAAGCTCCCAATAGGTCACGAGCAGAACTCTCATAGGTACCTCCTTGTCACGGCCTGCACAGGCCGATCTTCTATCCTGTTAGTCTATGAAAAAAGGCAGACGAAAGGGTGGGCGTTTCCGTGGAATTAGTTAAAATGGGTGATTTTAAATAGCAATGGACGAGAGATGGCATAACATATCTGGAGAAAGGTTCAACTCGCTTTATAGGAGGGGATGTACAGTGGCCGCATTTGTGTTGGAGATTCACGAAAACCTGCTGCAAACCGTAGTTCCGGTGAGATACATGGACATTGAATTGGCATTTGCAGGGAACGACGATGTGGATATATTTGTTGGAGGAGTAAGTCCTACCCGAGGGGAGCTATATCGCTACCTTTTTCGGATAGGGGCAGATACAGGGAACTATATTATTCATAATCTGGCGGTCTCATCCGATCCGTGCGAGCTGCGTATCATTAGCAACAGTTCTTCACCAAGCCATCTGGTTATTCGCATATACTGCAGAAGTGACCAGGGTCAGACCCTGGGTATACTTTCGGAGCATCAGATGATCAAGATGGCAGATTAGTAAAGCTCACATACGAGTTTCTCCAAACGGATGGAGCAGGAGAAGACCTGGTCCATTTTTTGGCATGCACACTTAATTCCTTACCCAACAAAAATAGCTTGACAGCAAAGGTATTTTCATTAGAATTAACCTATGCTTAAACAAAAGTTTAAAACGACGGTTTAAAACGTCGTGAATATAAGGCCAATGGAGAGGCAGATACAAAGATAACGCCTCCAGGCCGGAAAAGAGAGTGGAGAGAGTGAAACAACAAACAGCAGTGCCCCAGGACCCGGCGGAGTTTTCGATTAAAACGATTATTTTGCCGCTACTGGCTATTATCGTCGGGATGATTATGGTCATCTTGGACAGCACGGTGGTTAACGTGGCGATTCCGAATCTGGTTCAATATTTTGAGACGGATCTGAAGACCATTCAATGGACCGTTACAGGTTATACGTTGGCCTTGTCAGCTGTCATTCCGCTGGCGGGATGGTTGACCGACCGATTTGGAGCCAAAAGAGTATTTCTGTTCACGATTGCGATGTTTACCTTGGGTTCGGTATTGTGCTCGATCGCGCAATCTCCTGAACAATTGATTATTTACCGGATCATCCAGGGACTTGGCGGAGGCATGGTTGCGCCGATTGGTATGGCGATGGTGTTCCGTCTGGCTCCTCCTGAAAGAAGAGGCTCCATCATGGGGATGCTCGGAATTCCGATGCTGTTGGCCCCTGCGCTGGGTCCGGTATTATCGGGCTGGTTCATTGAATCATTCAGCTGGCACTGGATCTTCCTGATCAATCTGCCGATTGGTATTGCCGCTTTTATTCTATGTATCAAATTCCTGCCGGATACGGATCGGGGACGCACACCTGCGCTAGATCTGCTTGGGATGATTCTGGCGCCAATTGCATTCTCGATGCTTGCATACGGTGTAAGTGAGGGTGGAACAAGCTGGAGTTCTGCAACAGCACTGACGGGTGTGATTGTCGGGGGCGTGGCACTGATTCTGTTCATTATCGTGGAGCTTCGTCACAAAAATCCGCTGCTGGAACTTCGGGTATTCAAATCCTCCGATTTCACACGTGGTATTATTCTGGCATGGGTATCACAAGTTGCCTTGTTCGGAGCGATGATTTTGATCCCACTTTATCTGCAACAGATTAAAGGCTACACTGCACTGGAAACAGGACTCATTCTGCTTCCACAGGCGCTGGCTTCGGGTGTGGGTATGCCACTTGGTGGACGATTGTTTGATAAAATTGGTGCAAGACCACTGGCCTTTGTGGGTCTGGGTATCATCTCGGGTGCACTGTTTATTCTGTCTTCCATTACGGCGGAAACCGGTCTGGGTCTAATCATTCTTAGTCTTGTCATGATGGGCTTGGGTATGGGCTTCTCCATGATGCCTCTTAATACGCACGTACTGAATGCTGCTCCACGTAAGCTGGTAGGTCGGGTCACCCCGCTTACTGCGGCTGCACAACAAGTAGTCGTATCCTTTGCCGTTGCCGGCCTGACCGGATTCCTGACCTCCCATATTGCAAGCAATACAGCTGGAGCTACTGATGCTGCAGGTATGGTGAATGGATTAGTGGCTGGTTTTAACGACACCTTCTTCCTGGCGGCTTGCATTGCCCTGTTTGGATGTCTGCTCAGTCTGATCCTGCGCAAACCGAAACGGATGGAAGAAGATTCCCTTCAAACAGGGGATAAACCCGATCCAGCGATGATGATGGGACACTGATTCAAATACGCTGAGATTAAGGTAAACACTTCACTTGAATTTAAGGCAGTTCAGAGATTTCTCTGAACTGCCTTTTTTGTTTTGTTCAAAAGAAAATGCTCAAGGCTGTCATCATTTCACGGAATGAAATGGCGTATCGGTCAGGTGAGAAGGAAACGGCCATATGCTGTCTGCCCTGAATGCGTATATAATCCCGCAGCTGTATGTTGTGCATCAGGTCTACTGCTTCGGATACAGCGGCATTCACGTTTCCAATCGGATAGAATTTTCCCGTTCGGTTATGTGTAATAAAGGAACGTACACCATCCGAATCGGTACTGAGTACAGGACAGCCGCAGCTGATGGCTTCAGCAACAGCGTATCCAAAGCCTTCAAGCAGTGATGTAGACAGCATGATTCCCCCCGAAGCTGCAATCATGGAGTAGAATGTGGGCATCTGGGAATGGGGGACGTTGATAAAGATGCCAATCCGATCTTCTAGCCCGTACTCCGCAAGCATGTGTCGGAACATGACCTCATCCTCTGGATTGGCCAAGGTGGGATCATGGAACATCCATAGTCTGGCTTCTGGAACACTTTTAATGATTTCGCTGGATATCATCAAATATTCCCGCCAGTTTTTGTTGTGTTCGAGCCTTCCCACCCATGCAAGTACCGGATAGGGTGGGATATCCACCGAGATGGGGGCAAAGTTAGTGGTATCCAACATATTGGGAATGACAAACCGATGAAGCCATGGACACATATGGATGAACAGCTCCAGTAAATGATCCGTAGGAGGAATGACCGCGGCATTACAGTGGGCTTGCAGATAAGGTACTGCCATCTGAATGGTTTCCATAGCATGTTCACGCGTCCCTAGTCCCTGTGCTTCATAGATAATGCGCCCATTATACCCGAGGGACCTTAATCTACCCGGCATGGAAATATCCGAAGTGACAATAATGGCATCATAACGATGATGATGGATCAAGCTGTGTATCTCCTCATCGCTGGAAGCTGTGAAGACCGGCGTGTTGTTATTGTTCTGCATTCCCGAGCCAGGGTACAGATACAATACATGCGCTTCGATGCCATGGCGTTGCAGAACGGCTGTACGAAGTCGGTTTAATGTATTCACACCACCGCTTGGAACAAAAAATGTGAATAGTACTTTCACACGGTTCACCCTCTGACTTTTGTAAAGGAGCTCATGCTCCCGTACTGTATGGTACGTTGCCCCAGAGTACAGGGTGTGGGTGAATGAAGGGTTGTTCACATTTTGGACACATATTTTTAAGCTCTCTTTTAAGTGACTTTAAGCTGCATTTAGGATACAACACGTAAGATACAAGGAACTTCCCGTGTTGACCATCCGAAGAAAAGCGATGATGGCACACGGGTATTTTAACGGGAAAGGATGAATGATGTGCTCGAAGTGAAACAGGTAAGCAAAGTATTTGATGGACGGCGCGGCGTGCATCAACTGGATTTCACAATGGAGCGCGGTGAGATTGTTGGATTTTTGGGACCAAATGGTGCCGGGAAAACAACAACGATGCGAATGATCACAGGCTATTTGCATCCAACGGAAGGTTCCATAACGGTAGATGGCATATCGGTACACGATCAGGGGCGGAGCGTTCGTTCCAAGATTGGTTATCTGCCGGAGACACCCCCGCTTTATCCCGATATGACGGTGCAGTCGTATCTCAAATTCGTCGCTAATCTAAGAGATGTCCCAACACGTGAAGTAAAGTTGCGGGTCAGTGAGATGGTGAGCAGACTGGGTCTCCAGGATCGGGAGAAGCAACTGGTTCGTGGACTTTCCAAAGGGTACAAGCAACGTCTGGGTCTGGCTGGAGCCATTATTCACAAACCGGATTTGCTCGTGCTGGATGAACCGACTTCAGGACTGGATCCGAATCAGATTATAGAAATACGGGATCTGATTCGTGAACTGGGTGAGAACCATACCGTGCTACTTAGTACTCATATTTTGCCTGAAGTAAGCGCAATTTGTAATCGCATGTTAATCATTAATCAGGGACAGCTTGTATTGGATGGTTCACCTCAGCATTTTGGCTCAGCGATGGGTGATCAGTTCAAAGTATCCATTGAAGTGAAGGCTACAGAGCAGCAATTACATAACTTGCTGAAACCTTGGGAGAAGGTGCGGAGTGAACTCGTTCATACACCTGATGGACATGCGTCCAACGATTCTCCCGATACCGTCAAAATGCTGCTTACGGGTGAATCGTCGGACGATTTCCGGGAAGAACTGTTTTACCTTTTGTCTGGGGCAGGCTTGCCGATCCTGGAGATGAGGAAAGAAAATCTCAGTCTGGAACAGATTTTCCTGAAGCTTACGACAACGGAAACGGAAACGGAATCCGAAATGGAACTGTCAACGAAGGAGCCTCAAGCGGATACCGTGCAACTCGCGGCGACGGAAGCAGAGACCAAATCGGATATCGCTTCAGATCAAGAGCCATCGGCATTGTCCGAGAGCGCTTCATCTGAATCCCGCACAGGGGAGGAGTCCAAATGAGAAGAATGATGGCGGTTTGCAACAAAGAATTGCAAGCATACTTCCTTTCACCGACGTCGTATTTCGCGTTTGCTGTATATGTACTGATGACAAGTTTGCTGTTCTATTCCAGCTTTGTGTACTATCAGCCAAGTATTGTGGATTATCGCCTGGTACTGGGCGACACGTTATCCATGCTGCTGTTTGTAGTGCCGCTGCTAACGATGAGACTGGTGGCAGAGGAATTCAGACAGGGGACGGACGAACTGTTGTTGACCTCACCTGCACGGGTGACCGAGATTATTTTCGGCAAATATCTGGCATCACTGGCCATTCTTGTCGTACTTATTATGTGCAGTCTCGTTTATCCGTTTATTATGTCCTTCTTTGGTGAATTGGATCTGACATCGGTATGGTTGTCTGCACTGGGTCTATTTTTCCTGGGCGGAAGCATGATGGCGATAGGACTGTTTGCTTCCACGCTATCTCAGCACCAGATGGTGTCTGCGGTAGCCGGTTTTATTATTTTGCTCGTATTCTGGATGCTTGATTCATTTGCTGGCAATTCCGGATCTGCCCTACAGCAATGGCTCGACCCATTTGCACTGACGAACCGGTTTGACAGCTTTACAAAGGGCGTACTTAGTGGCCCGGATATATTGTATTACGTGACGCTCTCAGGTGTGTTTCTGCTATTAAGCATTCAAATTGTGGAACGGAAGCGGTGGAGGTGAGAAGATGAAAAAATGGTTGAGTCATACCAACAGTACCGTGCTGTCTGTAGCGGTGATTGGCATCTTTATTTTGCTGACCCTGTTTCTGAATTCGCTAGGCGGCTTCCAACTGGATCTGACCTCGAATAAACAATATACCTTGTCAGACCAGTCTCTTACCGCGATCAAAAACGTAAAAGAAGACGTCAATATTTTGGTGTTAACCGTAGAAAATGCGAATAATACGGTCTTGAACCGCGAAGTTTCGGATATGGTTCAGGAATATACGAAACGAAACAACAAACTGACGATGAAGCAATACAATCTGACACAGGAGCCTACGCTGGCCTCCAAATATGGCATCACAGGTAGTTCCATTGTATTGGAACAGGGCGATCAGCATAAAGTCATTGATATCGCCAGTCTATTCACGGCTGTCGGGGATGGTAGCGATGGATCGTACCAGTTCACAGGTGAGGAGAAGTTGACACAAGCCCTAATGAACCTATCTTCCACGGAGATGCACAAGATGGTCTTCCTGACAGGACATGAGGAGCTCGGCTTGGATCAACTGACTACGCTGCGCTCATCTCTGGAACAGAATAATATCACAACAGAAGAACTTCAGCTGAATCAAGCTGGTCAGGTTCCAGAAGAAGCGGATGTGCTCGCGATTATTGGACCACAGCGGGATATTAGTGATACTGAACTGAAGGCTATTCGGACTTATCTGAGTAACGGAGGGAAATTGCTGTTATCCCTCGGTTTTCACGAAGACATGAAGTTGACTTGGAAAAATATCGATGCACTCATGACGGATTATGGCGTGGTTGATGAGCATGCGGTCATGGTGGATAATCAGCAGGCCAGCACAATGGGCCCATTGTGGGTCGTGCCGGAGTATGGCACACATGCCATCACGGATAAATTGTCAGAAAGCAAACTGTACCCGATGTTATCCTTGTCTATTGCTTTGACGAGCAAAGAGCAGGATAAATACACGTTGTCGCCGCTCATTCATTCATCGGATGACAGTTATGGCGAGACGAATATTGCAGGCTTATTGCAAAACGAAACATCCAACAATCCGGATCAGGATGTACAAGGTCCTGTTGAGCTTGGATATGCGGCGGATACAACAGATGGCAAACCGAAGGCAGTAATTCTGGGTTCATCCATTTTCATGCAGGACTCGGAAATAGTGAACGGCGGGAACCGGGATTTTATTCTGAATACCGTCAATTATTTAAGTGAAAAAGAAAATGGAGTAACGATCCGGCCACGGGTGCAATCCGGTTATCAAACGGCGTACCTGGACGGTGAACAAGCCAGAACTATTTTCTTCGTGGCAATTGTCGCATTCCCACTCATCTTTGTTATGATAGGTGTACTCTTATGGTGGAGGCGCAGACGGGTATGAAAAAATGGGTCCCAACGATTCTGGTCGTATTGGTCTTGATTATCGGCTGGGTCTATGCGGCCAGTCAGAATTATTTTCGTGAAGAGGAAGCGGAGAAGGTAAATTTGCTCGGTATCAAGTCAGCCGATATACAGACCATCACGATTCATGATAACAATACAGACACATCAAGTACTTCAGAATCCTCATCTTCACAATTGGAACTAAAGAATGGCGTATGGAGTATGGTGGAACCCAAGGCTTATCCTCTGAATGGTTATGCGGTTAGCAGTTGGCTTGATGCCTTAAGTGGTGCGGATCAGGAACTGGTTGTGGAGGAAGAACCGAAGGATCTCGCCAAGTATGGATTGGGTTCAGATGCAACGTTGCTGGACATCCAACTGAAGGATAACCGTGAGATCAAACTGAGCATCGGTGCTCAGCTGCCAGCAGATGACGCTCGTTATGTGCGGGTAGACTCCGGACCTGTCGTAGCTGTACAGACGGAATCCATCAGTAATATAGAAAAATCACGGCAGGATCTGCTGGATACGACTCCGTTTAATCTGGATGAAACCAATGTCACTATGCTGGAATGGGAAGGCGAAGCAGCCACCTGGATGCTCAAATCTTCCTCCGAGGCAGGTGCGGCAGAGCAGACGTGGACGCTTAATGGTGAAGCGGTTGAAGCTACCGATGCTGTATCGCTGATTGGCAAAATTAAAAACCTGTCCACAGCTGAGGATGTGCGCAAAGCTTCTGAACTGAAAGGAACCGTGCCACGCTTTACTTTATCTGTTGAGCAGACGGTTAATGGAGAAGCTGTTACGGATGTGTACCGGGGACTTACTATTCCATCGGAACCGGATCAGATCTGGGTAGTCACACCGGACGGTCAATGGGCCTATCCGATGGATGCGGCTAGTCTGAAGGAAGCAGAGCAATTTCCGAATTCGATCAAAAAATCAGAATCAGATGCAACATCTTCTTCGAGTGGAGATGATGCTGATGCGAATTCCTCATCCTCATCCAAGTAAGTGAAGGGCTTCTTCAACATAATAATGAAGGTTCACACTTGAACAGGAGATACGCGGTTATACAGAGCGGTGCTGCACTTTGTGCAAGCATCGCTTTTTTATTTTTTTTATGCGGAAGAGAACCCATTGAGCCCAGATAAAGGAGGCTAATGTTCCATATCCTTTCAGCATATCGCTCCGTACAGAAGAGCATCCTATCCTTGTGACCAAAACCAACATAATTGGAGGATGAGACATGCCAGCAGCCAAAAAGGCGACAGCAATCAGCTTATCTTTGTCTACTGCAATCTTCGTAATGGCCGGATTGACGGGTTGTGGAACAAGTACCAAAGATAACAACCTGCACACCCAAAGTGTTCGTCATGAAGTGAAAGGCATTAACCGTTATGGTGTTGAGTCCAATGGTATGGATGGTATTCGTGCGAAAAGCTATCGCACGCATAACGTCACTGACCTGAAATCAAGTGACGAGCTGGCTAAACGTATTTCAGAAATGAAGGAAGTGAAGTCAGCACATGTTATGCTGACCGATCGTAACGCGTATGTTGCAGTTCGTTTGACAGATGGTCACACTGGCAAATTGGAAAGCAAATCTTTGCGTAACCGGGCAAATGGCACTATGCGTACAGAAAGCATGGGTCAGGATATGGGTGGTTTGCGTGTAAATGGTGGTAATGGAACCATGTCTCCATACAGCACCAGTGGCATTGCTCCGGGACTGAACACCAATGCAGCTACGGATCGCAGCCACATGGGCAATGACCGCAGCATCTATGGAACCATGGGAACCGGATCTTATGGCATGATGCGTGGTCTGACTAACAGTGGCAATGGCAAAGTACGTTCAATGAGCGATGGTCACTATGGCATGAAGAGTGAAACATCGCGAATTGACAGCACGGATGACAATACATCCGAAGAGATTAAATCCAAAATCTCGGCCAAAATCAAACAATTTGCACCTAACGTCGAGAACGTATACGTGTCGGCTAACCCGGAATTTGTTCAGCATGTGGAGAGTTATGCCACAGATATTCGTAACGGCAAACCGGTTAGTGGCATGATAAACACGTTCCAATCGATGGTTGAACGTATTTTTCCAACGAATGCGTTGAACTCCAATCACCGTGACGGCGTGCTTGATGATGGCATCATGAATCGTAACAACAACGATGGCATGATGAACCGCATGAATCGATAATCTAGATTAAACAATATGCCTTTGCGCTGATGGTTAACATTAGTGGCAAGGGCATGTTTGTTTTAAGGGATATGAAAATAACGATTGAGAAAACGATACATAGTATGCTTAATATGAGACTGAGTCCAAATTGACAATTAGGTTTACTTCGTTTGTACCTATATAGCGATGATTCATTCAAATTGCAATTCACTGCCCATTTTTTTGATAAAACTGAACCAACGCCCTTGACCTTACATAAGATGAGTTGACTGTATCCCCTTAACCTTGTTACACCAACACAACCCGAGCAAGGAGGGGTGAACATTGAAGGGTATCGATCATAAAAGCAAATTTCTGTTGACCCACCGTGAACGCGAAGTATTCGAATTACTGGTTCAGGACAAAACGACGCGTGACATCGCAGGGCAGTTATTCATCAGCGAGAAAACGGTGCGTAACCATATTTCGAATGTGATGCAAAAACTCAATGTTAAGGGTCGTTCGCAGGCAGTTGTAGAGCTGATTAAGCTCGGAGAACTGAAGATCTGACGCGATACTGCACAGTTGATTGAAGCAGCATGAAAGTCTTTTTCTATTCTTCATCATGAAGAATGGGGAAAGACTTTTTTGTTTTATGCTGGATAGCAAAAACAAGCGATAACCATTATGGTTCAGTATCGCTTGTTTTGGGATATGCACTTTCAGAAATCTAAATTCAGAAGTTGCTGATTGCAGTCCACTATTCTGGTTAGATCAGATTTAGTAAAGCCTAGCCGCTTTGTCTTTTCACAGCACCACCAGCAGGAACAGTGTATCTTTCCTTTGGCAAAAATCCCTTCGAACTTGTAGGACCAACCGTACCGAATAGCAAGCTGTTTTTTACGCTGAATAACACGCCTTCTGTGATGCCTGTAATAGGCTTGATTTCTTTGCTGAGATTTCATTGATCATCACGCTCCCTTGGGAAAAGGCTCAGCCCGCAGAAATTCCAAGGGTATAGATTGCTACGGGCAGAGCGTGATGGAAATCGTAAACGGATATGGCATAAGGATTCACCTACATATTGTTATTGGAATGCTCCTTAATAAAAGCTCTCCATTGTTTCTTCGAAAAAGGCTGATAAAAGAGTCGTTCCAATTCACCGTATTGTTTTTCATTGAGATATAAATAGAGCGCCCTCTTGGCAATTTTGGCGGCAGGTTGGGAGGAGGATTTCGTACCGCCAGCTTTTCGTTTGATTGGGATATGAAACTGCAGCAAGTCTGCGAGGTTATTCCAGCCTTCCCAGCTTAGTCGCCCTCCGCGCCTCCAGTCGATAGCAAATAGGGCATAATGTTTACGAGCTTCGGTCTGTTTTATGGCAATAATCCAGGTGGAAGGAATCATTTTTCGACGTTGTCGTCGATTCATCTAGGGTATGCTCCTTCCTTAAAAGTGAAATTCCCAAATTCGCTTCAAAGTTCAATTCCAATATAAGCTGAATCCGGTTCCTTAATCAAGAAGATACCTTCTCAAAGTTTCATCACTTATACGGCGAATACATGGTGAGAATCCTCTTGATTTGCAGCAAAGTATTGATTAAAATGAGAATATAAAAATAATTTTCTTTATTTATAATGATTTTATAAAAATAATTTTCAGGAAAGGAGTACTCATGGCAGCCATACTACATGCGTTGCAGCAAGAGCTGAATGAACTTCCGTCTCAGGAACGACGAATTGCAGAGGTGATTTTGCAGTCCCCATCCGATATTCCGGGTTGGACCATTAACCATCTTGCACAGCAAAGCGGAACAAGTGCGGCTACGGTAACCCGCTTTTGCAAATCATTCCATTTCAAAGGTTTTCCCGATTTCAAAATGAAGCTTGCTGCAGAATTGTCTCATTCCACCAATGAAACAGCATATCAGGATATCGTGGCGGGCAATCCGTTATCCAAAATTGTGGAAGCCATCGAAGCCAATCATCTGGCCTCCATTGCGGATACCACCCGTTTGTTGGATTTAGGAAGGCTGGAGCATGCGGTTCAGCTATTATGTCATGCCCGTCGCATTGATCTCTACGGAGTCGCAACTTCTTCAATTGTTACGCAGGATTTCTACCAGAAACTTGTGCGGATCGGCAAAAGCTGTACCGCCTTCTCGGATTCACATATGCAAATTACGTCGGCCTCTTCACTGAGTGAGGGAGATGTGGCGATGGCAGTATCCTATTCGGGCGAAACGCCGGAAACCATCGATGCTTTGCATTGTGCCAAACAGGCTGGAGCTTCAACAATTTCGCTAACTTCCTATGGGAATAACAAACTTGCGGGGGTGTCGGATATTCCGCTGTTTACTTCATCACTGGAAGAAGGCATGAGGCGGGGAGATATGGCTTCACGTATTGCACTGCTGCATGTCGTTGATATTTTGTTCACTGGCATGGTGAGTGCAGACTTTGACCGCTTTATCCCCAAATTGGAACAATCGTATCACAATGTACAATCTTATCGAGTTCAACATAACGGAGGTGCCTAAGAAGATGAATATACGTATTTTTGAAAATGAAGAAGATTTGAACGCAACGGGTGCAGGCGTGATTTCCAGTTTGCTGCAGACGAAACCCCGGGCTGTACTGGGACTCGCGACTGGAAGTTCTCCTGTAGGTATCTATAAATCGCTTATTGCTTTGTATCAGAAAGGTCTGGTCAGCTTTGCGCAGGCATCTTCCTTCAATCTGGATGAATATGTAGGTCTTCCTGTGGAACATCGCGAGAGTTACCGCAGCTTCATGAATGAACAATTATTTTCCCATATTGATATCGATCTCGCCAGAACGCATGTGCCGGATGGGCTGGCTTCGGATTTGGAACAAGAATGTGTTTCCTATGAACAACGAATTGATGATCGTGGTCCTGTAGATCTGCAACTGTTGGGTATCGGACATAATGGTCACATTGGCTTCAATGAACCCGGAACCGAGCTGACAGGGCGGACACATGTGGTGGATCTCAAAGAAGAGACAAGAAAAGCAAACGCCCGCTTTTTTAATAGTATTGATGAAGTTCCGACTCAGGCCATTACGATGGGGGTAGGTACGATTCTAAAAGCCAAACAAATCCTGTTGGTTGCCCGTGGTGAGGAAAAAGCCGAAATTATTCGTGAAGCCTTTATGGGGCCAATTACGACACAATGTCCCGCTTCGCTTCTGCAATGTCATCCCAATGTGGTCGTATTACTGGACCGTGCTGCCGGGAGGTTGGTGAAGTGAGCGTAGAACATACGGAGAGACATAAGCAAGAGAGTGAAAAAACCATTTCCCTTCTTCGAGGCAAAATCGTGCTGCCCGATGGTGTAATGGAGGATGGTGTGCTCGTCTGGACAGAAGGGAAAATCCTTTATGCTGGCGCACCCGAGGGACTATCTGAACACATTCGCCGTGAAGCCGTTTCTGTGCCTGTTTCTAAGCATGGCGTTATTGTCCCTGGGTTTATAGATATCCACGTACATGGCGGTAATGGAGAAGACTTCATGGATGCGAGTAAAGAAGTGTTGGATAAGATCACTTCTTTTCACAGCACGCAGGGGACAACAGCAATGCTGGCAACGTCCATGACAGCGCCCAAAGATAGTCTGGATCATGTATTGGCTGAAGTAAACAGCTATCGTTCCAGTGACATGCCTTATGCACAGCTGGAAGGTGTACATCTGGAGGGTCCCTTTTTCAGTCCCAAATGGCCTGGCGCACAAAACCCGGATCATATCGTATTGCCTAATGTGTCCTGGCTTGAAGCATGGGAAAAACAATATCCAGGCCTGATCCGTCAAGTCACACTGGCGCCGGAACGTGAGGGAGCGCTGGAAGTCATTTCGTGGCTGCGAGAGCAGCGAATTACGGCAGCATTAGGTCATACGGATGCTACTTATGAAGAAGTAGAGCGGGCAGTTGAAGCTGGACTGCATCATGCAGTGCATACATTCAATGCAATGACACCGCTGCATCACCGGAATCCCGGAGCCGCCGGAGCGGTACTCAGTGATTCGCGCATTAGTGCAGAGGTTATTGCGGACGGTATCCATGTGCATCCAGCGGCGATCTCACTCATCGCACAGTTGAAACAATCTACCGATCAAATCGTGCTGATCACGGACGCGATGTCTGCTGCCGGGCTGGATGATGGTGAATACAAAATTGGCGATCTGCCTGTGATTGTTAAGGAAGGTGTAGCACGTTTGAAAGACGGAGGCGCACTGGCAGGAAGCACGCTCACGATGATTCGCGGTTTCCGCTATCTGGTACAGGAAGTGGGCTTGAGTCTGAATGCAGCTTCACGCGCAGCCAGCCTGACGCCGGCACGTCTGCTCGGGATTGATCACCGCACGGGTTCCTTTGCTAAAGGCAAACAGGCGGACGTCGTTTTGCTGAATGGTGATTTGAAAATTGAGGAAGTGTGGGTGAAAGGCAGACGAATCGGCGGTTAATTCTCCGTCTGTAGTGTTGTAGTGTGCCTCAACAGGCAATAGCTTGCGTAATGTGTTAAAATAGATCTCAAAAAAGCCGGGATCTGCGGATCACGCATTACGGAGGCGTGAAACATGGAACGTAACGCTATGCTCGAATTCGACCCGTTCATCACAGAGCTGGCGGAAAAGCTGCACGTACACGGATATTATGCCTTTTATGGCGAACACTACAATGAGACCGATATGGAGCAGTACCGCAGACACCTGTTCACCTCATTCAGCAATATCGTATGGGTGGAGTTGGATGCCCGCAAAAAGTATATGATTGTGGATCATCGTGGACGCAACACGGTCATGAAATTGATCGACGGTATGCTGAACACCCGTAGAACGCTACGTGCCAATCTGGCGATGGCAGGTACGGACACCTCCGAAGTCCAGCAGGAAATCACGCACATGATGCAGCTTGTGCATATGTTAAATTTCACAACCTTCCGCTCCTAAGTGGGATGACAAGTGTATTTACCGGAAGGTATTGTATTTAGATCTACCAATTGCAAAAGGGGTGTGCCGTCTTGAATATGGACGGTACACCCCTTTATCTATTTATATACCTACCTACTACCCATCATTTGTAAAGTAGGTTCAATCTTAAAATTAGTCATGGAAAAGCTGCAAAGTAGTGCAGGGGACGAAATCGATTCTGTAGAAGCGGAGCGTTCGCTAAAAGCTTTCTGCAAGAAAGCTACTTCGGAAGCATATGCTATCCCTGGATTTCACCTTTGTCAAAAGGGAATCAAAGAAATCCGGGGATAACAGCGATCGAAAGAACGATTCGGCACCGGAACGTCAACTCAGCACGCTTTCCAGCACTTATTTTGAAATGAACTAAACTTTACAAACTCTTCAAAAACTGAACAATCGTCAACAACCCTTTATCAAAGTTCTCCAGATTGAAATGCTCATTCGGTGCATGCAGATTCTCATCTGGCAAACCGAAGCCCATCATGACAGCCGGAATACCGAGCACGCGTGAAAGTTTCTCCACGATCGGAATGGAGCCGCCGTCTTTCGTAAACAGGGCACGAACGCCATACACTTGCTCATAGGCATCGGCTGCTTTTTGCAGTACCGGATCGGAAGGATCGGTATTGAACGCAAAGGCTTTCTCAATCTGTTTCACATGCAGCGTCGCTCCTGGCTGAACGTGAGCGCGCAGATGTGCTTCGATATGGTCCAGCACATGCTGTGGATCTTGGTCCGCAACAAGGCGGCATGTAATTTTGGCATGAGCTTCCTTCGGAATAACGGTTTTGGTGCCTTCACCCTGGAAACCGCCCCATACGCCATTCAGTTCCAGCGTCGGACGTGCGCCAACACGTTCCACGAATGAGTAACCTTCTTCCCCGTACAATTGCTCCAGTCCGAGGTCCTGACGAAGCTGTTCTTCATTGAAGCCCTGCTTCACGAACTCTTCTCTCATCTCAGGAGAGAGTGGCAGAACGCCATCATAGAAACCGTCTACGCTCACGCGGCCTTGCTCATCATGCAGCGAAGCGAGCAGGGATACGAGTGCGTGCAGTGCGTTTGGTACACCGCCTCCAAATGAACCAGAGTGCAGGTCCGTATTGGCTGTGTTCAGATCCACTTCGAGTGAGCAAAGGCCACGCAGACCTGTGGAGATGGCCGGTTTTCCTTTTTCGAGCAGGGATGTATCCGAGATCAGTACCATATCTGCACGCAGCTTGTCCGTATTGTCATTTAGATAGATTGGCAAGTTCGGGCTGGAGATTTCCTCTTCCCCTTCGATGCAGAATTTTACATTCACGGGAAGTTCCTTGTTTTCGGCAAGCAGAGCTTCAACCGCCTTGATATGTATGAAGATTTGTCCTTTGTCATCCGTAGCACCACGTGCAAACAGCTTGCCGTCCCGAACGGTAGGTTCGAATGGAGGTGTATCCCACAGGTTGAGCGGATCGACAGGCTGAACATCATAGTGCCCATAGATCAGTGCTGTTGGTTTGCCAGGTGCATGCAGGTGGTCTGCATAGACAATCGGATGTCCCGCCGTTGGAATAACCTCTACATTTTCCATGCCTGCACGTGTGAGTGCATCCGCAGCCCATTGTGCCGCACGGTTAATGTCCTCTTTATGCGCTGAAATGGCTGAAATACTTGGAATGGATAACCATTCATTCAATTCTGCCAGGTTTTTCTCTCTATTTTCTTGAAAATAAGCTTGTTCCTTCATTAAAAGGCCTCCTTCATGTTTTGCTTTACCCTATTGTAATCCATTTTGATGTGTTAATAAAACATTGGTTAAAAAATGATCTGCTACGTACCGTTTCATTCCCCTGGAAATTATGCGTATAATACAAGAAACGGATTTCATCCATATATTCTCATGTAAACCATTTCCGCAGGGGAGTTGAGGGAGTTCCATGACAGTCAGACCATACGCAAGCAGGCAGGTGAGTGCTGATGGAACCAGCTAGGAAGGTAAGATCCTCCAGCAGATTCACGCGTTGGCCCGCCATAACCACAGGACAACATAAGGGGCGTTTTTATCGAAACAGTTTGATGCTTATTTTGCTCATTGCCAGCATTCCCGGACTGATTACAGGCATCGTGATGTACCAGTTGGTCGTTGGTCGGATGGAAAATGAATTTAATCAGATGCACCAAAGCCAGATTGAGAATCGGGCACGCAACGTGGACGACCAACTCGCATATCTGGAGATGACCCTGTCCCATTGGGCTTTTGAACCCAGGTTTGGCAATGCGCTGCGAACGCTGGATTTTGTGTATTATTTCAACGAAACACAGGAGATAGTCACCACCCTTTACGTGTTGCAAGGCTCCCATCCGCTCATCAAAACCGCGCAGCTACATTTACAGGAACCGAAATCGATTTTGTTTAACCGGGATTATAACGAGTTGAAGGATGATGAGAAAATAGAGGCCTATGACCGCTATCTGACGATGGGCAACCATGTGTATTGGACAGATTGGGTTGCGAGCCAGGGCAGCGATAAAGCAGCTCAAGCGAAGGATAGTATTCTGCATACCGATTCAGGTAATGCACTGGTTCTTGTACATAAGATTCCGGGAGAAAGCATTAATCCATTCGGTGCGCTGATCATTACGCTGGATAATGAGAAAGTCGGCAGCTTATTGAAAACGCTTACTCCATATGAAGAAGGGTTAACGTTTCTCATGGACCAGGAGGGAAATACGCTGGTTACTGGTAATCCGGCAGTAGGGAAGGCTGATCTTGCTTTTGAGCAGCAGCTAAAAGAAGAAGTAGCCTTGCATACAGACAGCCATTCCTTCCTGTTCAAATATGAGGACGAGACCTATTCCGTATCCTATGGATCTCTGAGCCGGATCGATTCGGACTGGACGTACGTCTCCGCAGCTCCGCTGACATCGGTGACCTCGCCGGTGAAGCTCGTCTCCAAAATCATCGTCATTGCGAGCGCAGGCAGTCTTCTCCTGGGACTTGTGCTATCCTGGTTCGCTTCACGCCGTATTTACTCCCCAGTAGCAAGGATGCTCCACTTATTGACGCCGGGCAGGAATGAAGCGACAACAGACACCAGGCTGGATGAATTCCAGCTGTTGGAGCAGCAGTGGAACGAGTTGACTTCGCAAAGTCTGACCGCCCACCGGCAACTGCAGGAGCAACTGCCCCACTTGCGGGACAGTTTTGTATTACAACTGGTGCAGGGGCATCTATATGCCTATAACGAGCAGGATCTCCAGCAGCGAATGAGGAATCTTGGTTTTGAGGTGGAAGGCCAGCAGTTTTTGCTGCTTCAGATGTATTTTACGGGATATGCCCAGCTGCAGGGTCGATTTGGGAGCCAGGATACGGGGCTGGTTACCTTTGCGGCAGTCAATATTATTGAAGAAGTTGCCAAAAATGTTTTCAGTCAAATTAGCGTGATGAACTTTCACGACCTGTCTTCAGCCATGCTTGTGATTGCTCCCGAGGACGAGCCTGTAAAGTCACAAGCATTGTTATGGGGACAGGAACTGGTGGAGGTTATTGGTCAAACATTGAAAATGAATGTGACGGTAATGGTCAGTCGTCCCGCGGCCTCTCCGCAGGAATTACCGGGATTGTTCGTAGAGATGGAGCAGGCGGTTGCTTATCGCAGCGTGGAAGTTGGGAGCCAGATTCTCGATCTGGAAGATGAGCAATGTTTCCGCAGAAAGGAAGAAGCCTCATACCCATTGGGGCTGGAACGTGAGATCCTTCAGGCGATCAGACTTGGGAAGAAAGATGGGGCTGAGCGCGTACTGGAGCAATTTATGACCGAGATCACCCGAGCGGGCAGTTCCGAATTCCAGGTGCAGCAGATGATGCTTCAATTGCTGGGAAGTATTCAGCATATGATGCTGCAGACTGGGGTAACGCCTTACAAGCTGTTTGGTGGCTGCAACATGTATGAGCGCTTATCCACGATTCGCGAACCTGCTCAAATGATGAAATGGATGATTGGAGAAGTATTGCTTCCTTATATACAGGAGATCGAGATGCGATCCCAGGAGCCGCTAAAGCAGGTGGTGGAACGCACGATGTTGTTTATCGATGAGAATTATCGAAACGAACTTTCCCTGGAAAGCTGTGCAGATGCGGAGCAGATGATCCCTTACGCATTAAGCAAGGCATTCAAGCAGGTATCCGGTATGAATTTCATTGATTATTTAACACGGGTGCGAATGGATGCGGCGAAGCAATTACTGCGTGAGACTACGATGAAAATCAATGATATCGCAGGCGCTGTTGGATACCAGCACAGCTACTTTAATCGGATTTTCAAGAAACAGGAAGGCTTAACACCGAGCCAGTATCGGGATCAGTGGCTAGGTAAATAAACCTGTTCATAAGACTTCATCCGGAATCCCGCTTCATTGGGACTCCGGTTTTTCATGTTTCACCTTGGAAACACCTCGGAAACAAAGAAGGATAATGCTGCAAAAATGTGCAATCTCCTCTGCCAAAATATGTGCAAGTCGAAGCGGAAATGGCGTTATAGCGGGCTTTTGGGCCATATTACGCAACCATGCAAAAAATGAAGGTTGCCGGAAACAGGGCAGCTGTATAGTCTGAATAACAGATTAATTGATAACGCTTACATATATAGGGAGGGGAGACATTATGAACGGGAAGACGGACTGGAATGGAAATGGTGCTACAGCAGCTCAAGTGGAAATGGCCGCATTGCCGATGAAGCGGGAGTCCAACTGGAAGAGGCAGATCAAACGAAATAAATGGCTGTACGTGCTTGTACTTCCCGGATTTTTGTACTTTGTCATATTTAAATACTTGCCCATGTGGGGGATCGTTATTGCCTTCCAGGACTATCAGCCTTTTCTGGGCATTCGCGACAGTCAATGGGTGGGGATGGAGAACTTTACGAATTTCTTCTCCAATCCGGACTTCTTCCGATTGCTGAGGAATACACTCGTCCTTGCCCTATATGATCTTATATTCTTTTTCCCGGCACCGATTATTATCGCTTTATTGTTAAATGAAATCCGGGTCGCTTTCTTCAAAAGAACGATTCAGACACTCGTTTATGTACCTCATTTTGTATCCATGGTCATTATCGCAAGTATCACTTACGTATTCCTGACTCCGCAAGGCGGGGTATTGTACGACCTGATCTCCTGGATCACAGGTAAACCGATCGATGTATTGGCCAGTCCGGGGTCATTTCGTCCGCTCATTATTGTTCAGATGATGTGGAAAGAGATGGGCTGGGGAACGATTATCTTCTTAGCGGCACTGGCAGGTGTGGATACAGAGCAGGTTGAAGCTTCAATTGTGGATGGTGCAGGACGACTACGGCGCATGTGGCATATCACACTTCCAGCAATTCGCACGACCATTGTCATCTTGCTCATTCTCAGGCTCGGGAACTTCCTGGATACCGGTTTTGAACAGATCTATCTGATGACCAACTCGCTGAATCGTGATGTGGCAGATGTATTTGATACGTATGTATACACCGTCGGGATTACGCAAGGTGCATTCAGTTACAGTACGGCTGTCGGGTTATTCAAGTCTGTGGTCGGGATCATTCTGGTGCTGGGCAGCAATAAACTTGCCAAAAAATTCGGTCATCCGGGCATTTATTAAGTAAGCATGGAGCATTTAATGCTGGAGCATGCATTCCAAAAAGGAGGAAATCGCCCATGAACAGCCGTCTATACAACAGCCCTGCCGGCAGAGTATTCGATATTTTCAATTACGTCATGTTGGGGATTCTGGGCATATTAACCGTCCTTCCTTTCCTGTATATTATAGGAAATTCATTCGCGACCGAAGCTGAGATTACCGAACGCAGTTTTTTCCTTATTCCGAAGGTGTTTTCGTTCAGTGCATATGAGTATATTTTTTCCTCGTCGACCATCTTCCGCAGTATAGGGGTTTCTATATTTGTTACGGTTGCAGGTACATTGGTTAACCTCTTCTTCACGCTGACGATGGCTTACCCGCTTTCCCGAAGTGATTTCTGGGGCCGGAATGTCATGATGAACATGGTGATTTTCTCCATGCTGTTCGGCGGTGGGATGATCCCGACCTATCTCGTCATTCGTGGACTTGGACTTCTGGATTCCTATTGGGCCCTCATGCTTCCTGGCGCGATCAGCGCTTTTAACTTAATTGTTGTCAAAAACTTTTTTCAGCAATTGCCGCCCGGGCTGGAGGAAGCGGCCCGCATCGACGGCTGTTCGGATCTTGGAGTGCTGTGGCGAATTGTTCTGCCATTATCCAAACCGGTGATTGCCACATTTGCGTTATTTTACGCCGTAGGGCACTGGAACAACTTTTTCTCGGCACTCCTTTACATTTCCGACAGTGACAAATGGCCATTGCAAGTCATGCTGAGACAAATTGTTCTGCTCTCACAGGCCAGTGTCGGAGATATGGCGAACATGGACCCCAATTTTGTACAGCCACCGGAGCAGTCCATTAAGATGGCGGTCATTGTGGTCGGCACCATTCCAATTTTGCTGGTGTACCCGTTTTTGCAGAAGCATTTTGCCAAAGGTGTCATGTTAGGTTCAATCAAAGGCTAAAGCCAAGGGGGAGAACGTATGGGACAAAAGACGGGATTCAAAAAAGGTGCACTACTACTGTCTACATTATTGGTACTGAGTACGGTTCTGGGGGCTTGCTCCACAGACAAAGCAGGTTCAGGAACCGCTGCGGGTGGCACGGATCAGATTACGATTATGCTTCCGAATTTTGAAGCGGAGAATCCGCCGGATAACAGCCCTGTGATTCAGAAACTTGAGGAATTGACCAAGATGGATGTAAATCTGCAATGGGTACCGAGCAGCTCCTATGAAGACAAATTTAATATCACACTGGCTTCGGGCAAGCTGCCCGATGTTATGGTTGTGCTGGGCAAATCCCCTAGTTTCATTAATGCGGCTCGTACCGGAGCGTTCTGGGAGCTTGGGCCTTATCTGAAAGACTATCCGAATCTGAGCCAGATGAATGAAATTATCACCAACAATGCTTCCATCGATGGCAAAACCTATGGTATCTACCGCGCACGTGCTCTGGGACGTAACGGTGTCACGATCCGCAAGGATTGGCTGGAGAAGCTTGGTCTGGAAGAGCCAAAGACCCTTGACGAGTTCTACAATGTATTGAAAGCGTTCACGAAGGATGATCCGGACGGCAACGGTAAAGACGATACCTACGGTCTGGTGGCGAGCAAATTCACGGGTCCTTGGGATAATATGCAGATTTGGTTTGGTGCACCCAACAAATGGGGCGATGATGGTAACGGAGGTTTAATGCCGGCACACGAGACTCCAGAATATATGGAAGCTCTGAAATTTTTCCGCCAAATCTATAGCGAAGGTCTGGTCAACAAGGACTTTGCCGTGATGGATGCGACGAAACTGCCTGACCCTTTTGTAAACGGGCAAGCGGGTGTCATGGTGGATGTGGCGGATAATGCACAGCGCATGGATCAGAAAATACTGGATAAAGATCCGACAGCGACTGGGCATGTGGATGTACTTCAAGCGATGGAAGGTCCAAAGGGCCTTCGTGACATGCCAACATCAGGTTATTCCGGCATGATTGCCATCTCCAAAAGCAGTGTCAAAACGGAAGAAGACCTGAAAAAGGTACTGAGTTTTCTGGATCAGTTGAATGAACCTGAGTTACAGGCGCTCCTGGGGAACGGTCTGGAAGGCAAGCAGTATGAGAAGAAAGAGGATTATGTCATTCCGACGACCGACAAGTTGGCACTGCGTGATGTGCAAGGGCTTAACCAGATCCTGATGTTTATTCCAGAGGACAAAACGCTGCGTGTGCAACAGACACCTGTTCGCCAAAAGGTTGCACAGGTACAGAAAGCCAATGAGGAAATCGTCATTGCGAATCCTGGCGAACCGCTGATTTCCGACGTGTATGCCCAGAAAGGTCCACAGCTGGATAACATCATGAATGATGCACGTATCAAGTTCATCGTGGGGCAAATTGATGAAAAAGGCTTCCAGGATGCTGTTGCGTTGTGGAAAAGCAGTGGTGGCGATGACTATGTCAAAGAAGTGAATGCGCTGTACGCTGCACTGAAATAGATTGATGTTCCAGAGCCCGGCAGCCTTGCTCGCAGTGTAAGGGCGGCAGCCGGGCATTTCCGTATATCCATTGTTCAGGCCATCTGAAAACCAGCTTCATCTCTTTTTTGAGAATTATGGCTTCCAGTCTTTGGATTTTGATGTATAATCAATGCGAAACAAACCTATTTGAACTTAAATGAACGATATTGGTAGATGGATGGGCACTCTTGAACATACAGGGAGGAAGCGACATGTGGAACGGGGATGCATTTGAAAATCCTGAGGCGCAATACCGGGTTCATCCCTTTTGGTTTTGGAATGGGGATATGGAGGAAGGGCAAATCAAACGGCAAATAGCCGAAATGTCTGCACAGGGCGTCGGTGGTTTTTTCATCTGTCCACGTCAGGGGCTGGAGATTCCCTATCTGGCTGAAGCATGGTTTGACAAGGTACGGATTGCAGTGGAAGCGGCGGCTGCCTGCGGCATGCAAGTCTGGTTATATGACGAGTATCCCTACCCAAGCGGGATGGCAGGCGGAGAAGTGACACTTGATTTTCCCGAGGCGAAGCAGCGCCAGCTTGTTCATCATCAATTCCATGTTCATGGCGGAGAAGCTGTGGATCATGAACTGCCATGGGGAAGAATTCTAGTCGCAAAGGCAATTCCCAAGGATACGCAGGGCAAACGATTGTGGCATGAATCCATTGATTTGCGCAACAATATCGGCAATATTCAGACGGATCAGGTCTATCAGGAGACAGGACTCACGTCGTATAATCGCAAGCGGTTTTTTACATATCGAACGGCTTTTCGACTGTTGTGGAAAGCTCCCGCTGGGGAATGGGACGTAATTATATTTCAGGAAGAAGAGATGGATGATTTCAAATATTACGGCAACTTTGTTGACCCGTGTCACAAGGAAGCGATGAGCCGTTTTATTGAACTTACCCATGACCGGTATAAGGAGGCAGTTGGAGAACAATTTGAAAGCGTAATCAAAGGTATGTTCTCCGATGAGATTGCGCCGCTTGGGCGTATCCCGTGGTCTCCACAGCTTCCCCAATATTTCAGTGAACGCTGCGGTTACAGCTTGATCGAGTCCCTGCCCGCTCTGTTACATGGCGATGTTCCAGATGCAGAACGAATCCGGTATGACTATTACCAGTCGCTGCATTTGCTGCTCAGGGAGTCGTATCACAAACAGGTACATGACTGGTGCGAAGAAGCGGGGATTCAATATGCGGCAGAAGTGCCGGGGGTTCGGATGACCACGCAGTTGTTCAGCCACATGCCAGGGGGAGATTCGGCGCATGAGAAAATCGGACGCCCTTTATCCTGGATTCTGGAACGGTATGGCAAAAAAATGCGCGACAATCCGAAGATGGTCAGCTCGCTTGCCAGACAGCTGGGACGAAGCCGCAATCTAATTGAGTGTTTTCACAGTGTAGGCTGGTCGATGACCTTACAGGATGCTAAGTGGATGATTGACCGGATGGCAGCCATGGGCACCAACTTTTTTAACTTCCATGCTTTTTTCTTTACCATTGGCGGACTTGCCAAGCATGATGCACCACCTTCCCAGTTTATACAGAACCCGTATTGGCGTCACTTCCGGCAGCTCGGGGATTACACGGGACGTCTAAGCTATCTGATGAGCACAGGGACAGCGGATATCCGAATTGCTGTGCTTGATCCAATCACCACATTCTGGAGCCTGATGGGCAATCCACTACATGGATTCGAATATGGCGGGGAGGACGAAAAAGAACGGGCCAAGCTGGACCGCCTCACGAACGATTGGATGCGGATCACCTCGCATTTGCTCGAAAACAGACGTGACTATGATCATCTGGACCCTGAGCTGTTAGCCGAATCCGTGCTGGCCGAGGGCATGATTCAGATTGGCGTTGCGCGTTATGAGGTGCTGATTCTTCCGCCGATGCTGAACCTAGAGGCAGCGGCCTGGCAGAAGGTGAAACAGTTCGTGGAACAGGGGGGAACGGTCATATCCGTAGGCATGCCCCCGCATGTAGCCATCCAACCGGGGAGTCCTGTGGGAAATGAGGCTGCCCAGTTCTTTGGTGCAGGCAATCAGCCGCAGGAGGCATATTGGGGCAATGCGGAAGAAACAGGTCACGACAGCAGCGAATCGATGTGGCAACAGGGACAGGGAAATGCCTATTTTCTACCTGCGGGAACAGGTCGCGGGGATGACTTCTCCTTGGAATTGATCTCCCTGCTGCTGGATCAGGTACTGCCCGAACCGATCTGTTGGATCATGGAAGAAGAAAGTGCGTCACTGCTTATGCAGACCCGTCAATTATCGGATGGAGAGTTCATGATCTTCTTGTCCAACCAGGAAGGACAACACCTTGAGGGGCAATTGAAAATGGTAGCCAAGCGGTTATGGACAAGTGTGGATCTTTCAACAGGTACAACTCTGCTGGCGGAACGGCTTGATCTGGAGACAGGACAGCGTGAACCATTACCGTATACCAGCAGTGGTGGTGAATGGTGCATTTCGTTAAATCTTGCACCCTATGAAGCACATACTGTGAGGCTTACTTTACAACACGTCCAGGAGGCATCAGAGGGGAGTCCTTTTGCTCTGAACAAAACAAGATTGAAGTCTGGCACGGGTCGTTTAGTTAGCGAGAAAGAGCCCTACACCATTAAACTTCCATCGGAGGGGCCGTGGCGCCTGGAAACGCTGCAGTCCAACACACTTCGAATGGGACAGTTCAACGTAACAGCTTCCAATGACAACGGTGTAATTTTTGAACGTAATCATGTTGCAGTCAAACCGTTTATTGACCAGGCGGCTGAATTATCGGAGAACCATCATCTGCCGCTCCAGTTTAATCAGGTATTCGGCACACCGAAGAAAGCTTCCCTTGCTTATCCAATCCAGTGCCAATATACGACTACATTTGAGCTGAGGACGGCATTGACAGAATGTCTGTTATTCATGGACAGGGCGGCGATATCGGGTGAATGGATCATGGAAATTAACGGTCAACAGATCGGACCCGATCAATTCGAGACGATTGAAATTACCGATCACCATAATATGGGCTGCAATATAACGGAGTTGTTGCACAGTGGTCTGAATGAAATGACCGTTACCGTACAGGTCACGAGGGATGAAGAAGGTATCGTTGATCCGCTGTATCTGCAAGGGAGATTTGGTGTGGAATTCCATCATGAGGGGATGATCTCTCTTGTTCCTGAACCGGATACAGCGATTCGGATTCAGCCAGAACCCCAACCGCTTTATCCCTACTTTGCAGGAGAGATGAGTTATAAACGTAACTTCTGGCTGGATGAGCCTGCTGAAGAGGTCGCGTCTTTTGAACTGGAATTCAATGACTTGCGGGTACAGGATGTGGTTGAGGTACGGGTGAATGGTCATAGTTTGGGCGTTCGATGCTGGTCTCCATATCGCTGGCCGGGAGAAGCCTCCTGGCTTCGAGCAGGGGACAACGATATTGAAGTACGTGTTACCAATACATTGATTGGATTGCTGGAAGGTACGTATTTTGACTCAGCCAGTCATAGCTTGCGTGAAGTGGGTCAGTGATCCACTGAAAAATAAACATTACGAGAGAAACGGGTATGTCGGGATTACGCTCTACCATTTTCTCATCTGGGGATCCTGGCTACTCAAGAGAAGGAGGAACAAGATGGGACATCGCATTCAATTCGACCGGTATCCGGGTGGCGTGATGAAAGCATTGACGTTCAGTTATGACGACGGGGTAGTATATGACCGCAGACTGGTGGAGCTTTTCAATCGACATGGGCTGCGGGGCACATTCAATCTGAACTCCGGTACTCTGGGCAAGCCTGGTCGGATCGAGACGGCAGAAGCTGCGGAATTGTATGCCGGGCATGAAGTGGCTGTACATACGGTCACCCATCCCACATTGCCCTATGTCCCGGATGAGCTGCTGACCGAAGAGATTATGGAGGATCGGAGAGCGCTGGAACAGCTTGTCGGTTATCCGGTACGAGGCATGGCTTACCCGAACGGGGGTTATGATCGCTCGCTCAGCACCAAGCTGGAGTGGCTCGGTATCGATTATGCACGCACGGTTGAATCCCATGGCAGGTACACACTGCCTGAACGGCCGCTCGAATGGCATCCAACCTGCCACCACAATCATGATTTGGCAGCCCATGCTGAACGTTTTATCCAGCATACGAAGACAGGTACGCCACTGTTGTTATATGTATGGGGTCACAGTTACGAATTCAATGATAACGATAATTGGGAGATTATAGAACAGTTTGCTGAGCAGATTGGCGGCCGGGATGACATATGGTACGCAACGAACGTTGAAGTGATGGCTTACTGGAAAGCGGTCAAACGTCTGGAATGTTCAGCAGATCGATCGATGATCCATAATCCTTCTGCCATCTCCGTCTGGTTTACGGTGGATCAGCAAGTCGTGGAAGTGAAAGCCGGAGAGACATTGCGACTAACCGAACGAATCAAGGTATAGGAAGGGAGCTGAAGATCATTCGTTATTTTCATGAGAACGAGGCGATTGCAGGCAAGGTGTATGATTCAATTCCGGATATTTTGACTACGGTGGCTCAACGTTATATTGGTGACCATCCGAAACACTCCTTTTTGTTCCGAGCATACCACCGGGGAGGCTTCCGCAGACTTGGGGATTATCGTTATGATCTGAATCTGGATGCCAAGTGGAAAGAGGCTCGTGCAGGACAGTATGTGTACGTATGGGGCAAGTTGTGGAGCCAGCAGGAGGCCGCGTTAAATACGGGACTGAACTGTTATAGTCCGGTGACGGTCTATGTGAACGGAGAAGAAATTTTCAAATCCGAGCTGTTGCAGGAATTATTTCCCGAGCGAAGAACCCAGATCCCAATTGCCGTGAAATATGGCTGGAACGATGTGTTGCTTTGTTTTGTAAAAACAGAGGTCGGATTCGGCGGGATTTACGGAACGGCCTCATTTAAAAATTTTCCGCTTCACTTCCTCACCCCGGGTGTGGATCGCCAAGGTCAGGAGGGCTGGTTGTACTCGGAACCCGTCGATGAGCCTATAGCGTCACTTCCCCGTGACGGTATGACCGAAGCAGAAACAGGCCTTTCCTGGTATCCTCGCAGGGACTGGACAGAAGAGGAACAGGACATGGGTTGTTTCGCCAGAGTTCTGACAGGCATCGCAGATACGATAGATAAATCAGGTTCAGCAGATCCTTCCGACAACGAACAGCCGATGGTGGCTTATGCTTGGTCCAAGCTCGATGTAATCCAGCCTGGATCGTCACCAGTAATTTTACAAGGAACGCATGACGGTGCACTGACTTTATATGTGGACGGCAGGGAAGTATACACTGCTGGAGCTACCGGAACTTTCCATGTTGAGCTACCTCGTCGTTATGGCGCTTGTGATCTCGTAGCCAAAGGCGAAACGAAGGCTGGGAACGGCTCCTGGGGATTTACATTGAATACTGGGGAAACCTCAGATTCAAAAGGCTGGAGATTGAGACCTCCTCATCCAGTTGCGGGATGTCCTGATGCGTGGCTGTATACGGGCGTATTTTCTCCAGGCTCTGAACCGTCTCCCGATGACATCGTGGTAACAGATACCGTATTTGATGATGGAGCCCAAGGCGTGTACTGGCATGTAGATCTTCCCGAAACCAGTGTTCGTCCCTATTTGGAAAATACCCATTATGGGAAATGGAATTATCCACTAGGTGTTACCCTGCTTGGCCTTCTACAGATTGGACAGGAGTTGGGACGTGATGACTATGTTCAGTATGTGCGGGACCATATCGGCCTGAGTACATCGTTTGATCGTTATAGTCTATGGGATCGGGAACGGTATGGCGCCGCAGGAATCAATAATCAGTTGTCTGCAATCGACAGTCTGGATGATTGCGGTTCATTTGGCTCTACGCTGCTCGCAGCGATGGAACTCGGCGACATTCGTGGAGGCAGGGATACCGCAGATCGTATTGCGGACTACATTACAGATGAACAGGAACGTCTGGAGGACGGAGCCTTTTACCGTGTTCGTGGCAGCGGCGAGATGCGTCAGGAAACGATGTGGTGTGATGACCTGTATATGAGCACGCCTTTTCTGATGCGTTACGGTCAGTTAACGGGAGATACTTCTTATTGGGATGATGCGATCAACCAGTTTCTCATGTTCCGCAAATATCTCTATATTCCCGAACAGCAGATCATGTCCCATGTGTATGATTTTGTGCGTGGGCGGGCGACAGGCATTCCATGGGGGCGCGGAAATGGATGGGTTCTGTTTTCGCTAACCGAATTGCTATCGATTCTGCCAAGTGATCACGTTAAACGCCCGGAAATGCTGAGCTTCTACCGGGATTTATGTCAGGGATATCTGGCGCTGCAAGGTGAAAATGGACTCTGGCATCAGGTGCTGAACCGCCCGGATTCGTATGAGGAAACCTCTTGCACATCGATGTTCATCTACGCCTATGCCCGCGGCATTCGTGAAGGCTGGCTGGAGCAGCCCGCGGCCTTCCTGGATGCGGTGCGCAAAGGATGGGAAGGCATGACTCGTCTGTCCATTGATTACAAAGGCAATGTGTACGGTGTATGCCGGGGTTCGGGTTATTCCTTTACCGCACTCTATTACCGGGACGATCTGGGCTGGATTCTGAACGATACGCACGGTATCGGCATTGTGCTCTTGGCAGGAATTGAGGCATATAAAATGAACCAGCAGTTGAGCCGGATTTCGCTCGACTCAACGGTTAAAGCCTCACAACGCTAATACAGCAACCATGAGTTCATCTGCATGTAGCCTAACGACAAATAAAGCGGCAGAGCCCTAAGGCTTGCCGCTTTTTCCTTATGGATGGAAATATTCTATTCAGATTCCGAATTAAACGTGTGGTTAAAACAGCTCCAATTGCTCCGGTCCCTCTTCCTCCTCCGGTTCCGTACGGTCGGGGAAGGGCTTCACGGGCAGCTCCAGCAGCTCCATCATCATCTGTGCATTGGCAGCGGCGTCGCCGCCCGAGTTGTTGTTGAAAATCACATAAACATCCTTGCTCTGCTCTTGCAGTTGCTCCAGATAACCCTTCCACTCCAGCAGCTCTTCCTGGTTGTAGCGATACAGATAACGGGTCTCTCGCCAATTAGGTGCACCATTCTGATGCCAGCCTGATACATTGCGCCCATGCATACGTACCAGCGTCATCTCTGCGTCGGTAGCTTCGGGTACAATAGGGATAGAGCCTAGCCCTGCCTGAGGTTCATCACAGACGCTGTGAATCCAGCCTTGCTCCTTCAGAAAAGCCAGCGTCCGCTCTCGCATGCCTTCTTCATACCAGCTACGATGACGGAATTCGAGGGCACACGGTGTGCCTTCCATTCTCATCTTCACTTCACGCAGTTCATTGACGTTGTCCCGATTGCATTCAAACCATGGTGGATACTGAAACAAGGCTGCTTGCATCTTTCCTGCTTCCATGACAGGTTCCAACGATTCGCGAAAAGCCTTATACATCTCCGAGGTGCTGGTGAAATAGGGCTTTCCCCGTAGATGTCCTGTCATCCCTTGATAGGCTTTGATGATAAAAGAAAAGGATTCCGGCGTCTCCGCTGCCCAGCGTGCCATCCGGTCCCGAGGCTGAACCGCATAGAAGGAACTGTCTACCTCCACAGTCGTAAAATATTGTCCATACAGACGGAGCTTGTCTTTCGCTTTGGTACGGTTCGGGTATAAATCTTCCTGATCTCCCCAGCCCGTAAGTCCAATCCGAATCATAAATAACACCTCCTGCTGCTTCTCCTGTCAGCGTTCTCTTCATTCATTTCATTCATCTCATTCATCATATAAAAAATGGCGTATTGTTTCGATATTAATCTTCTATGTATAGTTAACCGATTCGCAGGGGCTTGACTATGTTTAACATTATATCGTGTGGTTTGCGGCCGTTCAATGCGGACAATCCTTGGGGATTTTTGAGTTTGAAGGATAAAGACGGTACAATGGCTAAAAACTATAGAGATATAATCCGGCTGGAATAACAGCGTATTACGGATAGTTGGGCCAGTGACCATGTGGAGGGCGATACGTAATGACGGAATGGTATGAAAAGAGTTTTGGAGAAGACTACCTTCTTGTGTACAAACATCGGGATGTACAAGGTGCATATCAGGAAGTACATAAAATGATAAACTGGTTAAAGCTTCAGCCAAAATCCCAGGTACTGGATCTGTGCTGTGGTATGGGCCGACATTCTCTCGCCCTTGCTGACGCTGGTTTCCATGTGACCGGAATCGACCTGTCTGATGTGCTTCTGCGTGAAGCACGCAACATGGACACCGAAAATCGTGTAGAGTGGTATCACGCCGATATGCGCGAGCTTCCACTGAAAGGCGGATTTGACGCTGTGGTCAATCTGTTTACCTCGTTTGGTTATTTCCGAGAGGATGGAGAGCAACTTCGAGTATTACGCGCCATTCATCGGATGCTGAAGCCGGGAGGCAGTTATATCATTGATTTTATGAACACAGCTTATGTGACTCGTCATCTGGTGCAGCATTCAACACGTGAAAGCGAAGGACAGAATATTGAGGAGTTTCGCAAGATCCAGGATGGATTTGTGCAAAAAGAAATTCACATCACCGATACCGCATCGGGCCAAAAACCACGAATCTATCAGGAACGCGTCAAGCTGTACACCCGTGAACAACTACGTGATCTGCTTCACGAGGCAGGGCTTATGGTGGATCAGGTACATGGCGGTTATGATGAAGAAAAGTACGATGAGCAGACATCGCCGCGGATGATTTTTGTCGGTCATCGGCCTGTGCAGTAGAGTTGGAGGAGAATATTAATGAAGCAAACGAAATCCATTTCCATGCCAGTAGGCATGCATCGGGTCAAGATTACTATGGCTTTTCCCCTGCGCTGGGTGAACAGCTATGTACTTCATGAACCGGACGGAACAATAACGATTGTTGACCCGGGACCACGCAGTGCTGAAACGGAACAGGAGTGGTACGAAGCACTCGCAGGTTTGAATTTAACTTTTCAGGATATTAAGCAAGTTGTGCTGACTCACCATCACCCCGATCATCTGGGGCTATCCGGCTGGATACAGCAGCAAACGGGTGCGCCTGTTCGAATGTCCACACGATCCCGCCAGGAGGCAGATTATATGTGGGGTCCTGATGCGACGATTAACAGGTTGCTGCCGGAATACTATGGTCGCCACGGGATGCCGGAAGACAAGACGGAGCAGATCGGCGGACATATGGAAGGATTCAACTCGCAGATTACGCCACTTCCGGTTGTAACACCGATTGAAGATGACGAATGGCTGGTTATGGGCGGGAAAAAGTGGCTTGCTGTAGAGACAGGTGGTCACGCGCCAGGACATCTATCCTTCTATGCGCCGGACTCCAGGGAGATCCTGTGTGGAGATGCGGTATTGCCGCAGATCTCACCGAATATCAGCCTGCAGCCGGGAAGTGACGACCAGCCCTTATTATCTTATATGGAAGGGTTGCATCGACTGGGGGCTTTGGATGTAGAGGTGGCATATCCAGGGCATCGGAATCCATTTAATCATTTTGCCGATCGAACGGTCCATCTGCTCACTCATCATGAAGAGCGCCTTCAGAAAATGATGGAGCGAATCCGCGAAGCACCGACGAATGCGTATGATGTCTGTGTATTGATGTTCGGCGACCGATTGGGAACACATCAGCTTCGCTTTGCGATGAGCGAGACGTTGGCGCATCTGCAGGAATTGATCCGGCGGGAGGTTATTGTACAGAAGCAGCAGCCCGACGGAGTGTTCTTATTTATAGAAAATACTTAGGTTTACAGACTTTGAGGCAGGAGTTCTTCCTGGTCAGAGTCTTTTTTTTTGCGTGTAACGACTTAAATAATGACTTAAATAAAATAAAGCTTTAGTCTCCCTTAACGGTTCATTCATCTTCTTTTAAGCCAGCACTTCTATGATAAATGCATGAACTTCGCCATAGAAAGCAGGGAAGAGCGATGACCAGGAAAGAACGAAACCAATGGAGAAAATGGCAAGCCTCAGCGGCAGCAACGTTGACCGTGGCTGCACTCTTTCAATATGTAAGAACTTCTGATGCCTTTGATGTCGCTTATGCGGCGGCTAATGGTTCCGATATAAGCAGTACAGCTTCTACCCAGGTGGATACCCAGGATGAAGTCATGGACGAATGGACGAACAACACAGATAGCAGTTCTAATGCCTCGTCGATTGAGGGCTATAGCCCAGATGAGGGAACGACTGATGGAAGCAACGGCATCATTCCAAATCAAGACAGATCGTCGGGCGGCTGGATATCAGATCAGAGCAGCAATCAGGATACAGACTCCGGTTTTAGCCGTGGCAACTATCAGTCACGCACAGGTGCATCATGAGCCGCACGAAGCAAGCCTTCCGTCTGCTTAGGTTCCGCTTCCGGGCGATGAACACGGACGTGGAAGTCCAGTTGGCTGCGGGACGGGAAGAGGCTGAGCATGCGGCAGCGCTGGTGAAAAATTGGTTCGAAACGCAGGAACAGCGTTTCAGCCGATTTGCGGCAGACAGTGAATTGAATCGTCTGAATCGTTGCACAGGCTGGATGCCAATCTCCGCAGCAATGGATGAAGTGTTAAGTTTGGCATACGGTTATATTGGTCAGACGGAAGGGATTTTTCAGCCAGGTATCTCTCAGGCTCTGCGAGCTTCTGGTTACGATGTCAGCTTCGAGCAACTGCAACAAAGAGAGCTTCATCCATCAGGAACCGAACGCAGATTGGACATCCGACATTCGGATATAAAAGATATGTTGAGAGACGAATATGACTATAGTCGCCCACGTTGGATTCAAAGGGAAGGTAGTAGAATGGTTCATAAGGACCCTGGAACTGAGCTGGACCTTGGGGGCATTGTTAAGGGCTGGGCCGTTGAGCGTATTGCCGATTGGTTGCAACGTACACTTCATATTCCGGCCGGGTTAATTAATGCAGGTGGAGATATACAGGCGTGGGGGACAACGGATCATCCGATGTGGTCCGTGCAAGTCACCGATCCTTCTCAAGAGGAGCGTAATCTGATAGGGAATATTCAGTTGAGGAAAGGTGCAGTTGCCACTTCTGGTATTGTGCGAAGACAGTGGCAGAATACGGACGGTAACCTTTCGCATCATTTGATTGATCCCCGGACGATGAAGCCCGCGGATACGGATGTTTTACAGTGTACCGTTCTGGGCCAGCATGCATCGCAATGTGAGATTATTGCCAAGACCGTTTGTATCTTGGGGAGCATCGAAGCGGTAGGCTGGTTAAACCGACATTACGATCGGCATGACGTCCTGTGGATGACTCGGGATGGGAGTACTTATTTTAGGGGGAATACCGATACGCTCGCTGAACGCTGGCCTGGTTTCGATCCGGATCACCGCTTCAGTCTTATATAAACGACAAGTCTATCAGATATGGGGGAGCCGGCTATGGCACAATGGATTGTAAATGACCTGCCGACGTGGAATATCATTCGAATTAGTGGGATAGCCGCTTATTTGCTGCTTTTTACGGGTGTATTTCTGGGAATCGCCCAAGGGATGCCCATGGCCAAAGGCAAACCCAAAGTGGCCATGTTTAAATGGCATACACGGACGACTTGGCTCGCCTTCGGACTTGGACTTGTGCATGCGTTAACCCTATATATTGATCACTATAGCCCGTTCACTTGGAGTGAATTGCTCATTCCATTTACTGCTTCAGTGCATCCAATTGGCAGCGGACTGGGCACGTTATCCTTTTATGGTTTGGTGATCGTCCTGCTATCCAGTGACCTGCGTAACAAGCTCGGTCGCAAATGGTGGTTTATATTCCATATGTTGTCTTATCCCGTATTCATCGGTTTATTGTTTCATGGCATGGTTACCGGCTCTGATTCAGGTAATGTGCTTATGCGTCTGATGTATGTATTTACTGGCTTGAGCATCATTGGTATTACGGTACTTCGTGGTTTGTTGCGAGAACGCAAAGGCCCGGATATTACGATTGGCCCCAGTCGTGTACAGTCTAAGCCGGCATCAGCCGAACAGAATTGGAGAGAAGTGTATCGTCTGTCGGGAGCGGGAAGACAGGAGTATTTGAAATGGCGTATTACGAAATAAGCGAATATATCCAAAAGAAGCGGCCTGGTGGCCGCCTTTTTGTCATGATTAGAATCGTCTTGAATGTACTTGGTTCGTTCAATTCCAACATCCTAATCACCCATGCAAATTATACGATATCATCGCTGACCGGTTTTTCTCCCAAAGCTTCTTCAAGCTCCGATTGTTTGCGATGCGCAATCCGACTGCTGGCCGCCGAGGCGATAGCCCCCACGATATCATCCAGAAACGTGTGCACAGGCCCGAGGCTCTTGTCGTTTAAACGTTCAAGTACACCGGGTTTTAGCTTGTCTACATAGCCGTAATTCGTAAATCCGATACTGCCATATACGTTGACGATGGAGAATGCAAGAATCTCATCCACGCCATATAACCCTTCATCATTCTCAATCATCTCCTGCAAAGGAGAAATGAGTTGACCCTGTTCTGCCAGAAGATCAAGTTGGATGCCGGTCAAAACAGCGTTCTGTACCTCGCGCTTACGGAGAACCTTCTCCACATTGTCAATACATTCTTCCATCGTAAGACCCGGATAATACTTTTTCTGCAGCATCATAACCAGTTCTGCAATCTCAAGGATCGTAACGCCCCGCTTGTGCAGCCATTCCCTTGTGGCCTCTGCCACTTTACGGCTATTCAGGCTGTAAGGGATTTTTTCTTGCTCAGGATGTTCCATGGGCGATTCCTCCTCTGAAGTTAGCAATGTCCCTACACTTGTATCCTAATACGTTATTAACCGTTTTGGGTTTCTTTTACTACCTTCGATGGGGATGGAGCGCCTGTTTTTGGCTTTATGCATGGTGAGCTTGTTTAAAAAGTAGTTATTTTTTGGACAAAGGCTCGTATACATGGTAGTACAAACTGTAAAAATGATGAGGGGGAACGTGATCATGAGTAAGATCCGTTATTTGCGTACAGCTTCTGCAGCTGCGCTGTTGAGTATTCCTGTGGTGTTATCAGGATGTGGCATGTTTGGGGCACAGTCCTCCGAGGCAATCGATCCACCGCCGCCAATTCAGGAAGCGGCCATGATTCAGGCGGCCGAGGGCAATGGATCACTCGCCAAGCTGCCGCTTACAACCGTGTATTTGCAGGACCAGCAAGGTTTGCTGGCTCCGGTATCCATGACCCTTCCGTCGGGGACGGACGTTAGCAGTCCCAAAACGGCCCTGGATACGCTCGTGACTGGCGGTCCATATGCAGGAATGTTGCCTGAAGGGTTTCAGGGCGTTCTCCCGCAGGGCACCGTTGTTCAGAACGTAACGATTCATTCGGATGACAAGCTGGCAGTTGTGGAGTTCTCCGGCAACTTTGCCAAGTATGATGCCAAGAATGAGCGCAAAATGCTGGAGGCTGTAACCTGGACACTCACCGGTACACCGGATGTGCAGAACGTACAGATCTGGGTGGACGGCAAAAAGCTGACGCAAATGCCAGTAAACAGTACGCCGCTGCCGGAACCGTTGAACCGGGCGGTGGGCATCAATCTCGATTTGGGTGATACATTCACGACCAACAGCAGTCCTGTGACGGTTTATTTTTCAGCCGCTTCGCCTGCAGGCATCCAATATTATGTTCCGGTCACACGTCTTGTGACACCAGGTGGAGATCGGGTGCAGGCAGCGTTGAACGAGTTGATCAAGGGGCCAGCCAAAGGCGGCGAGCTGGAAGAGGTTATGACAGGCGGAACCCAGCTGCAATCGGTCAAAACGTCCGAGGATGGAACCGTAACGGTTGCACTCAAAGACGACATGTTCATCGAGGGAGATGTCGTACCAAGTGAACTGTTACAATCCGTGGTGTTGACCACGGCCGAGAACATAGCAGGCAAGGAAGCTAAAGTCCAGATCGAATGGAATGGCCAAAAGACAGTCATGAGTGATGATAATCGGGATTACAGTGCCCCCGTATCGAAGCCTGAATATATCAATGAAATTCCAATTTAAGCCACAAAGAGCTGTCTGGCGTACGGTTGACAGAACTCTTGGTGGATAGGATGCTTTTAACAGAACTCTTTGGGGGACAGGATGCTTTTAAGTGAACTCTTTGGTAATATAGAAGGGATTAGTAAAAGTAAGAACAAGCTCGACATTACAGGATGCTTAAGTCGTAGGAGGCAGAAATGATGAGATCTAACGGACGAACCAGCGACCAGCTGCGCCCGATGAATTTAACAATTAACACGAATAAATACGCCGAAGGTTCTGTACTGATTGAAGTGGGAGATACCAAGGTTATCTGTACAGCTACTGTGGAGGAACGTGTTCCTCCCTTTATGAAAGGGCAGGGTAAAGGTTGGGTTACGGCCGAATACTCCATGCTGCCACGTGCAACACATACCCGGAACCAGCGTGAAGCGAACCGCGGCAAATTGACTGGACGCACCATGGAAATTCAGCGTCTGATTGGCCGGGCATTGCGCTCGGTCGTTAATTTGCAGGCGCTGGGTGAACGTACGATTACACTGGACTGTGATGTTATACAAGCAGACGGGGGTACACGTACAACGTCCATTACCGGTTCGTTTGTAGCTCTGGCTCTCGCTGTGAACAAAATTGCCCAACAACATAAACTGCAAGTGTTCCCGATTACGGACTTCATTGCAGCGGTAAGTGTGGGTGTAGTTGGAGAACAGCCTGTGCTGGATCTGAACTATGATGAAGATTCCAAAGCCAAGGTGGACATGAACCTGGTGATGACAGGCGGCGGGAAATATGTGGAGCTTCAGGGAACAGGCGAAGAAGCACCATTTGACCGTCGTGAGCTGAACGCGATGCTGGAGCTGGGTGAGCAGGGCATTCTGGAAATGATTGAGCGTCAAAAAGAAGTTCTTGGTCCTATTGCACTCAAGATCGGTGCTCGTGGATTAGGAGAAGCTTAAGATGAGTTTGGATAGCTCAATAATCATTGTTGCAACCCGCAATGCGGGGAAAGTACGTGAATTTACCCATGCATTTGCTCCGCTGGGCAAAGAGGTCAAAAGCATGTTCGACTATCCGGAGCTGCCGGATGTCGTTGAGGATGGCGTAACCTTTGCCGAGAATGCCTGGAAGAAAGCCAAAGCGGTGGGGGATGCACTTGGGCTTCCTGTCCTGGCTGACGATTCGGGATTGTGCGTGGATCTGCTGGACGGTGACCCGGGAGTGTACTCTGCGAGATATGCTGGCGAAGGCGCAACCGATGCGAAGAACAATGCCAAGCTGCTTGAGACACTGGAATCGCTCAAATCCGGTGAAGATACGGAGCAACCGCTGCTGAGTCCGGCCCGTTTCGTCTGTGCACTGGTGCTGTATGATCCGGCAACCGGAGACAAGTATGAATCAGAAGGCATGGTGGAAGGTTGGATCACAGCAGAAGCAGCCGGTGGTGGTGGTTTTGGATATGACCCACTCTTCTATGTGCCTGAATACGAGATGACGATGGCAGAGCTTACGCTGGAGCAAAAGCAGGCGATCAGTCACCGGGGTCATGCGCTGAGAGCGCTCGTATCCACACTGGAAGGCTGAGCTTCAACCGAATCGGTTCATACGAATATGAATGTATAAGGCGAATTAGTGCCTTACTTAAATATCAAAGCGTTAGTGGAAGGTAATAATCATTCCTGTGGGATGGTTTACCAACCATTAACGTTTTTTTATTTTATTGCGTGAGTTAATCTCAACAAGGCCAGTCCGTGGACCCAAAATAAATCCCGGTTTTGTTCAAGAGAGTGATGGAACGTATGTTCTTATACCTATGGAGGGAAATACGATGATTTCACGTTTGAGCAGAGCATTAGGACCGGGGTTGGAAGAAGTTGCAAGCTTTATGGTGTATGGGTTAACATTCAAATTAACGAATCATCAATGAACTCAAACGGAGGGGATTTGCTTATGCAAGAAGTGAAGCTAACGGTGTCTTATGATGATTATGAGAACGGTATTCGAATGGGGAAGTTTATCAGGGAACTGGCCGCCACACCGGAGGCTGGTTCGCTGGAGAGCCTGATTATTGGAGACTGGGGACAAGCTTATGAAAATTCGCCGGATGAATTCATGGGCACGCTCATTGAACTGGCTCCAAGCTTTCCGTCTTTGAAGAAACTGTTTATCGGAGATATGGGCTTTGAAGAATGCGAGGTATCTTGGATTATTCAGACGGATCTCACACCACTATTGGTTGCTTTTCCTGAATTGAAGTCCTTCTCAGTGAAGGGCAGCAGCGGACTAAGTCTGGAGCCAATTCAGCATGCCAAACTTGAAGAATTGATCATTATTTGCGGTGGTCTGCCCCAAGGCGTGTTAGCTTCAATTGCTCGGGCAAAGTTGCCTGAATTGCGCAAGCTTGAACTGTATTTGGGCGTGGAGGATTATGGATTCGACGGTTCACTCCAAGATGTACTGCCACTTTTGGAACAGGGCTTATTTCCAAAGCTCGTCTACCTGGGTTTGAAAGATAGTGAGATTCAGGATGAGATTGCGAAAGCTGCAGCGGAGGCTCCGATTCTGGATCAACTTGAAGTCCTGGATCTGTCAGAGGGAACGTTGTCTGATGAAGGGGCTGAGGCGCTGCTTGCCAGTGACAAAATCAAAAAACTTAAACATCTCAATCTCAGTTATCACTACATGACGGACGAAATGCTCATTCGCTGGAAACGTTCTGGCATATCTGTAGATGTCAGCGAGCAACAACAGAGTGATGAAGATGACTGGCGTTACCCGTCGTTAACGGAATAAATGATGTCAGGCATGACGGAAATGGAACAAAATTTGCAACGCCAATTTAAGGATTCGGATAAAACTCTGGAGCAGCCTTTATTGTTAATTGGGAACCCGAATAATCGCCGTACCCTTGGATTACAGGAGGCAAGACAGCGTCTTGGCTTACAACCTGCACTTGTGCTGCCTTATGCCCGTTTGCTAAAGACTTGGAGAAAGGGCGGAACTATGGCAGATGCCGTACAGCAATGTCTGAAAGGGGAAGTTGCTGCACACACGCACGGAGCGAAGTGGACATCTTCACCAGCATCCATGTCATATGCGAATCATGATTCAGTTTACGGAGCGAGTAACGTACCTCTTATTCGAATGGATGCCCCAGGCGAGGAGTGGGAGGTGGAGCGTGAGCTGCTCTTTCTCGGAGCAGTGAATGATACAGCTCAGTTAACGGATGGTACTTCTGCAAGAATGATTCCGGCAGAACAGACACTCGCTCTTGAACAGGATTGGGGGCAGATATATGCCCCTGGTCAATGGTTTCGTGGCTGGAAGGCATGTTTGGAACGAATCGGCCGTGAAGCTCGGGAATTTTGGCCCAATGCACGTTTCATGAATGATCCCCATGACATTGCGATCATGTTTGATAAAAGGAAATGTCAGCAACATCTATCCTCACACGGGGTTCAGATCCCTCCAATGCTCCCATCATCGGAGTTGATCAGCAATTATGAAGACCTGCGCCTAGCGATGAAAGCTGCCGGTATGAATCGCGTTTTTGTAAAACTTGCGTGTGGCTCCGGGGCTTCAGGTGTTGTTGCCTATCAAATTAATCCGCGAACGGGTGCCGAAATCGCCATAACCACGGTGGGAATGGAACGGGTTCAGGGAAAGACCATTTTTTACAATGAAGGCCGGATGCGCAGGTACACATGTACTTCGGAGATTTCACCGCTCATGGATTGGCTGTGTGCTGAGGGTGCCCAGATTGAACGTTGGATGGCAAAAGCGTCCCTGGGTTCAAGCGTGTTTGATATTCGCCAGCTTGTGGCAGGAGGACAAGCAGGTCATGCCGTCGTACGGCTTAGTCAGACACCGATCACCAATCTGCATTTGCGCAATGAGAGGTTGCTGCCCACAGAAGCGGGGCTGGATGAACAGAATATGGAACGGGTTCAGACGGCAGCGAAAGCGGCGATGGCTGCCTTCCCCAACTCATGGTCAGCCGGTATTGATGTGATGCTCAGTGGTGGCACTGAGCATCGTGCTTATATTCTGGATGTGAATCCGTTCGGAGATTTATTGTACAGAGTACAGCATAAAGGACTTGGAACCTATGAGTGGGAAATGAAGCTTTTGCGAGAGGAGCCTTACAACCATGACTGATATGAACACCATCGTTTGCTCCCATGATCTGTTGATGATTACGCTGGACACGTTAAGGTATGACGTCGCCAAGTTGGAAGAGCAGAATTGCCCCAACCTGTGCGGTTCGGGTTCCTGGGAGCAGCGACATACCCCGGGAAGTTTTACGTATGCGGCACATCATGCCTTTTTTGGCGGCTTCATGCCTACACCTGCCAATACGGATAAAGCCTCTCACGTACGACTTTTTCATTCCCGGAATACCGGATTAAAGACTCATCCACATACCTGGTTGTTCGACACACCAGATATCGTATCCGGGTTTGCAGCTGAAGGGTACCGTACGATTTGTATTGGCGGGGTCATTTTCTTCACCAAGAAAAATCCAATCGCCAAAGTGCTGCCGGGTTATTTTCAGCAGAGCTACTGGCGGATGAATTTTGGGGTGACCAACCCCAAATCGACCGAGCATCAGGTTCAGCATGCCTTGAAGCTGCTGGAGCAAAGCGCACCAGATGAGAAGCTGTTTTTGTTCCTGAATGTGTCTGCCATCCATGGGCCCAATCGCTATTTTGTGGAGGGTGCAAGAGAGGATTCGGTAGAAACACAGCGTGCAGCGCTTCGGTATGTGGACGAGGCCCTTGGGCCATTGTTTGATGCAATGAGGCAGCGTTCACGGCCTACGTTTTGTTTAGCTTTTTCCGATCATGGCACGGCTTATGGTGAGGATGGTTATCAGGGGCACAGGTTGGCGCATGATGTTGTCTGGAATGTGCCTTACCGTGAATTTATTTTATAGAACAATGCTTCATATCATTAACAATTACAAACCGGATACAGGGAGGAAACCGATGGACGATCAATCTCAACATACGACAGCAGGTCATTCCGCACAGTCCGGATCCAATACAGCTACAGGTCTCAGAGAAGTGCTTGCTTCCCCCTATCGCTCTTATTTATATTCATATCCCCACAAGACCGCATATCGGGAATTAAACCCGCCGTTACCGCTCGGTCCATTGTGGGAACGTGAGAACACCGATACGTATTTTTTATATATGCACATTCCGTTTTGCGCTGCTCGTTGCGGATTTTGCAATCTGTTCACGTTGCCAGATCGCCGTGATGACACCCATGTGCGTTATGTGGATGCGCTGGAACGGCAAGCCAGGCAATGGGCACCACTCACATCACGCAGACCCTATTCGAGGTTTGCCATCGGTGGCGGAACGCCCACATTATTAAATGAAATTCAGTTGAAACGCTTGTTTGATATTGCGGAACAGGTGATGGGGCTTGATCCAACGCAAGCCTCGATCTCGGTAGAAACGTCACCGGACACCGTAACTGACACGAAGCTGCGGATTATGAAGGAGCGAAGCGTGGACCGGGTTAGTATGGGCATCCAGAGTTTTATTGAAGCGGAAGCCGCTGCGATCTACCGTCCACAGAAACCGCAGGAAGTGGAACGCGCGCTTGAGAAGCTTGCGCGTTTTGAATTTCCTTTGTTGAATCTGGATCTGATCTATGGGCTGCCGGGACAAACGGTGGAATCATGGCTGTATTCCCTGGAACGTGTCCTCTCATATGAGCCGGGTGAGATTTTTATTTATCCACTGTACACTCGCGAGAATACCATTGTGAAACCCGATGATATCCAGCGTCAGGGACCGGATATTCGGATGGAACTGTATAAGGCTGCGCGTGAGACCTTAAAAAGCCGGGGCTATGTCCAGTATTCCATGCGCAGATTTGCGAAAGAGCAATCTTCTTTTGGCAGTAAGGAGCTTCTACCCTACAGCTGTCAGGAGGAAGGCATGGTTGGTCTGGGATGCGGTGCACGCTCGTATACCAGTGAAGTACACTATGCTTCCAAGTATGGCGTTAGTTATAAGGCTACACAAAGCATCATCGCCGATTATGTGGCAACCGAGCGCTATGATGTGGCCGATTACGGCATTGTACTGAGCCGGGAGGAGCAGAAGCGTCGCTTTATTCTGAAAGCCTTGCTGCATCGGGAAGGCTTGGCACTGACCGATTATTATCAGCGATTCGAAACGGAAGTCATGTCAGACTACGGATGGTTGAGTGAATTGCTGTCGGAGGGCATGGCTGAGCTTGGACAGGACGATAAGGATAACCAGGTGCTGCGTCTGACAGAAGAGGGATTGGGCTACTCGGATGCCATTGGAGATTGGCTCATCTCCGCTGAGGTTCGAGAAGAAATGGAAGGGTTCGTGTTCTTATGAGAGCAACCTTGTATTATCGGGGAAAGCTGTCGTCCTGTAATTACGACTGTCCATACTGCCCGTTTAGCAAAACGGTAGATTCCAAGGAGACGCTGGAAGTGGATGAACAACAACTGCGTCAATTTGTAAATTGGGTGAGGGAACAGGAGAGCGCCGGACATCAATTTTCAATTTTCTTTAACCCGTATGGAGAAGCTCTGGTACGTCGCTGGTACCGCGAAGCCATGATAGAGCTGTCCCATATGCCACATGTGGACAAAATTGCAGTTCAAACCAACCTGTCCGTCAAACTGGACTGGGCCCGTGAATTGAACCGTGATAAAGCGGCGTTCTGGGCGACATATCATCCGCGTGAGACGAAGGAGTCTTCCTTTGTCAAACAATGTCTGACTTTACGTGAGATAGGACTTGCTTTTAGTGTGGGGACGGTTGGATTGCGTAGTGCATTCCCGGCTATTGAATCGATGAGGCAGGCTTTACCCGAAGATGTGTATATGTGGATCAATGCCTTTAAAGATCGACCGAAGTATTACACTGTAGATGAGGTCGACTTTTTACAATCCGTTGATCCGCTGTTTGAAGGGAACCTGCGGGATTACGAAAGTTTGGGTAAACGCTGTTCCGCTGGTTCGGAGGTGTTTTATGTGCAAGGGTCAGGGCATGTAAAAAGGTGTTACAAAGATCGGCGGATCATAGGGCATTTATACCGCGATGGTTTGGAAACTTTAGCCGCAGATCGACCGTGCAGCATGAAGAAGTGTGGTTGTTACATCGGTTACATTCATATGGAGGATTCTCCCTTCAGAGATATCTTTGGCAGCGGATTGCTTGAACGGAATCCGGCTGCAATCCATGGATAGGCAGAAGGCCTCCAACCAAAGTTTTAAAGTGAATATTATTTGGTTTTATATATTAAATGGGTGCTTGGTAAGAACAGCTATGCTGTTCACCAGACACCCATTTTTAATATTTACCTATAAAGTTGATCCCTGTATAGCTTACCGAATGGCAACTTTATACGTACGGAGCCACGAGTTGATCTGTGTCAGATAAGCAAACAGCTGTGGACCCGACATTAACTGTCCAAACCAAGGCAGGTTCGATGAAGCATCCGATGAGGAGGCCAATTTGCGAATTTGAGCTTTATCGATTAATGGCAAGATCGGCGAGCTTGCGTCATCCAAAATATCAAGAACCTGCTGTTTAACGGCAGCCAGGTACTGCGGGTTATGTGTTTTCGGATACGGGCTCTTTTTGCGGTACAACACATCGTCAGGCAATACACCTTCCAGCGCTTTACGCAGAATTCCTTTTTCCCGTCCGCCTGTCATCTTCATTTCCCAAGGGACGTTAAACGCATATTGAATTAAACGATGATCACAGTAAGGCACCCGAACTTCAAGCCCGGCCCCCATACTCATCCGATCTTTTCGATCCAGAAGTGTAGGCATGAACCGGGTGATGTTCAGATAGGACATGACTCGCATTTGGGCTGCCTTACCAGTTTCCCCATCGAGTAAAGGCACTTCAGCCACTGCATCCGAATAGCGATCCGCGAGATATTCCAGCGGCTTGATCCATTCCCGAATGTCCGGGGATAACAATCCTGCTCGCATGTCAGGAGCTACGGACCATGGGAATGTACCGGAGTTCAGCATCTCTTCCCGATGGAACCAGGGATAACCGCCAAATACTTCATCCGCCGCTTCGCCTGAAATGGCAACCGTGGCCCCTTTTTTGATTTCTTTACAGAAAAGATAGAGGGAGGAATCTACATCTGCCATGCCGGGCAAATCCCGTACAAGCATGGCCTGAGTCAGGGCGTGCACCAGTTCGCCATTTTCAATCTCAATCCAGTGATGATCCGTCTTTAGTTCATCCACCATTCGCTTAATCCAGGGTCCATCTGCACCAGGCTGGAAGGAATGGGCCTGAAAATGCTTTGCATTATCCACGTAGTCGACCGAATACGTGCTGACTTGACCCTGACCGGTACGGTTGTAATAATCCACCGCTAACGCAGATAGAGCACTTGAATCCAGTCCCCCTGACAACAGGGAGCAGACAGGAACGTCCGAGGCAAGCTGTCGTTCTAATGTATCTTGCAACAGACTGCGTACCTCGGCAGCTGTTTCTTCCAGATTATGTTCGTGGTGCTGACTTTCCAGCTTCCAGTAAGCATAGGTTTTAATACCGTTTCGGTTGTAGATAAGCGCATGTGCAGGTTTGAGCTCGTTAAGGGAGGAATATACGCCGTGTCCAGGTGTCCGGGCAGGCCCCACAATGAATACCTCTGCCAATCCTTCAGGGCCAACAACAGCTTCAACATCCGGGTGGATGAGCAGTGCTTTGGGTTCTGAGCCGAATACGAGGATATTTTTTGCATTACTGTAGAACAGGGGTTTGACGCCCAGGCGATCACGTGCGATAAAAACCTGTTCGCGTCCACCGTCCCATATGGCAAAAGCAAAAATCCCGTTAAACCGGTCAACACAGGCCGGTCCCCACTCAATATAAGAGGCGAGCAGCACTTCCGTATCACATTGTGTGCGGAAATGGTGTCCCCGCTGGAGCAATTCCTTTTTCAACTCGGGGGCGTTGTATAGTTCTCCGTTATACACGACGGTATAGGAGGTGTCTCCCTGTAACGCATGCATGGGCTGTGCCCCGTTTTCCGGGTCCATAACGCTGAGACGCCGATGTCCGAACGCACAAGGATTGGAGATCCATGTACCTGAAGCGTCGGGCCCCCGGTTCGACAAGCTGTCCGTCATCCGGACCAGCAGCTCTGATTCCTGGGTCAAGTCCCGATTCCACTGAATGAAGCCGGTTATACCGCACATGGTTTGTTCATCCTTTCTTAGTCGAGTCATTCATCCGTATGGCTGCTTGAGTCGCTAACAGCCAGCAAATGTTGTCTTTTTCGTCAGAAGTCGTAACAAATATATGCCGAAAGCAGGCATAAAATGTCTGTCCTCTTCGGAAACTATATCTAGGGACAACGGCCTCAACATGCCTGTGAAGGAGAGAACTTGCAAATGGACAGTATGACCTATTATGTATCTGTCATGGGGCGCTCCGTTATTCCGGACCCGTACGCAACGTCGTATGAATGGGTTATCCAAGCGACGCCTCAAGAGGCGGAACAATTACTGGGACTGCTTAATCTAATGCAGGAAAAAGAGGAGGAAGCCTTTCCAGGAATGGTATTCCCTTGGCCGGATACGCCGGAGGAGTCTGTAAACCGTGCATATGAAGCTGTATTACAGCAGGTGTATCGGGAGATTTATCGCTTGGGAACACCGGAGACCCGATACCAGATCGAACAAAGTACATGAAATGGACAAAGGAGCGCGATAACAAATGTATGCCATTCAGGATGCCAAAATACGCAGATTAACCGAAGTGGATGGATTGTCTTGTGCAGAAGTTGAGGTACAGCCTGGAAATACGGGTGATCCTTCTTTGCTTGTATACGTTGCGGCTACCCAGCCGGGGAATTCGCTTGAAGTCGTTCGAATTGTACGCAATCACTCGGATGCAGTCCTGGATTGGTACAATAACAATATGCACACAGCGTTTGAAGATGCGACGGAAACGGCGTTTGAGAACAGTGAAGGCATTGCAGCAGGGGAAGACAAAGCCCGCTTTCAGAGTGAGCTACTTGCTTTCGGATTACTGGGGCCGACGCTTCAGCGCTATTTGGTGGGGCAAGGTTAAGGTAGGTGTTCCAACAAATGCCGATAGCCGCAAAGGATAAGCGGAATTACCCGGAGCCATACTAAATGCAAGTTCCGGGGAGGTGATAGCAATGGCTTCCAAGTTCAAGAAAAACAAAGGGAACCTTTATGCGCATCATACCGAGTTTGCCGAGGAAGTGCTCGCCATTAACAGCAAGCGTCCTGCCCAGAGAAATCCGTGGCGTCAGGGAAACAAGTAACCGGAATGCAGAAACCCGCCCTTCTTTTGAAAGGCGGGTTTTTGAATGTTTAATTTAACTTGATTGTGAAGCTTGTGTTCAGGCATATTCACGCAGCACTTGAATCCCTTTGACAATATTGTATACAAAGCTTAATGCATAAATGACAAAGAACAGAATTACAAATCCGACAGCGGAACCCAGACTGTGGGCGGTAACAAAGAAATAAAGCAGCGGGATTGCCGCAAGAAACGGGAATATATGCGAGAATAAAGCCCGTTTAGCATGTCCCTCAATATAGTTGTCCTTGGCAACAATCCAAATAATGATGGGAAACAGGAACGGGGCGAAGAAAATACTAAAATAGGATAATGCTGATAAAAGTTGTCTCATAGCGTTTCTCTCCTTTATCTAATTCAGTGAAATGTATGTATGCAAAAGATTACCCAGCAATACTCATCATGAATATGTTTGCCCATTTTCTATATGCATCTGAGCTTAATATCCTCAATATTGCCTGCTTAAAGCATTCATATTCTGTACAAGTGTTGAGTATGAGAATATTACGTTCAAGTCATGTGGAAAGATGCAATTATTAATTTTTTTTATAAAACTATTGAAAAATATAGAAATCAGAGTATAATAGAAATCGCGCCGTATTTTTTATACATATTTGTCTCAGTAGCTCAGCAGGATAGAGCAACGGCCTTCTAAGCCGTCGGTCGGGGGTTCGAATCCCTCCTGGGACGTAAGAAAAAGCTTCCTTCGGGAGGCTTTTTTGCGTACAGGGGATGAGAACCCCAATGGTTCGTCGGAGGATAAGCTTCGGTAGGAAAATGTAGCAGTCTAGATCGACATCATAGAAAAGTGCTATTTGCAGATCATACATTCTATGCTACAATTTTGAGGTTTATATAATTATTATCTAGATAAATTCGTTTTACAACGTGAAAAAAACATTTTTTCTGAAAATATTTTTATTATATTAGGGGTTGATAGTTGCAATGCTAAAATTATCTGATTTATATCTTGGTGATATTGATGCAAAATATGAGCTTTTATCGAATTCTCCAGAAGAAAAAGATAGATTTGTGAAATCGTTTTTAATACCTGAAAATGTAATTATTGAACATTTTTTGACTGGGAGAAAATATTATATTACTGGATTGAAAGGAACTGGGAAAACGGCTTTATTACGCTACATTTCTATATCTGCTGAGAAAGCGGTCGGCGCTGCAACATCCTTTATCCTTTTCAAAACACAATTTTCTGAAGATGATAGAAAAGATTTAACTAATTTTGCTGGGGCAACTGTAATTGATACAGAAGATATACCTGATGATATTGATTATGAAAATATCTGGCGATGGTATATCCATAGACATATTGTTCAACAAATTATTGATAGAGAAATTCCTATGTTCGTAGAGAACAGAGAATGGAACAAGTATAAGACTTGTGTACTGGCACCAAAGTTAGGAAATGAGGATTCGGGTATCGCGAGTAAGTTACCAAAAATTAAAAATGGAAGTATAGAACTTGGGGCAGGATTGACTGATATAAGTGGTAAATTAGGATTAGAGTTTGAATATGATGATAATGATAAAACGAAAGTGAAATTTAATTCTATCGTAAGGCAAGCGGATAACTTATTCAATAAATTGAGTTCTGATATTGCTAGTATGCTCATTTTTATTGATGAGTTAGAACTGTCCCATCTTACAAAAAACATTTATGAAAGAGATATTAAACTAATTCGCGATTTGATTATTGCTGTAGAACAGTTTAATACATTGTGTAAAGAATCTTCTAAAAATATTAAAATTATCTGCGCTGTTCGATCTGAAGTTCTTTCAGCTATCTCATCTTCAGGCAAAGAAATTAACAAGCCTGTAAGCAGCTTTGGGGTCCCTGTAATATGGCATCAATCAGGAGGTGACATTCTTAAACACCCTATTTTAAAAATATTGGTGCAAAGAATTATTTCTTCTGAATCTGTTTACAATGAGAAAACTAGGACTCCTATAGAAGTCTGGAATAAATGGTTTCCTGATAAAGTCCAATCTACACGTGTAACTGATTACATATTACATCGAACGTGGTATAGACCAAGGGACATAATTCGATTGTTGACTTTAGCTCAGAATCAGTTTCCAAGTGAGACTAAATTTAGTCACAAAGTTTTTGATGGAATAAGGAAGCAGTATTCAATTGACAGTTGGACAGAAATGGCGGAAGAACTTCGTGCAACCTATAATCAAGAAGAAATCGATGGTATTAGAAGATTGTTATATGGTTACAAACCTTATTTTATCTATAAAGATTTTCAAGTGAGAAGCGAAGAACTCTCTATAACATATGATTCTATTAAGATATTACTTGATAATCATCGATTAAGTAACATAGTTATACATTTGTTTAGAATAGGGATTATAGGAAATGTTTCTAAGGATGGTAAGAATAGATGGGCATTCCGAGGAGATGATGAAGTTATCCTTGAAAAAAGATTAGCAATCCATAGAGCTCTTTGGCAGTATTTATCAGTCTAATTTTACAGTATTCTTTAAACCCCTTATACAGAAGAGAACCTTCTAAAGGTATTTTAAAAAAGGCTTTCAATTAAATTTGGGAGTCTTTGTGTTAAAAAGACTTATAGGTATAACCTATTAATAGTATAGAATTTATATATTTAAATAATAAGCCGTCTTGTGACACAATGAAGATATCAATCATGAAAGCGACGGTGGGATCCATGCAATCAATGAATCAATGGCAAGCAGATGAATATGACAATAAATTGGCTTTTGTATCAGGTTACGGTAAAAGTTTAATCTCATGGCTTCAACCTCAGGAAGGGGAGTATATCCTTGACTTGGGATGCGGGACGGGGGATTTGACGTACGAAATTTCTGTAGCGCAGGCTGAGGTGGTTGGCATGGATGCATCACCGGATATGATTCGTCGTGCGAGGGAGAAGTTTCCCGATATCGAGTTCGTGGAGGGTGATGGACATCAGTTTGAGACGAGCAAGCTCTATGATGCCGTCTTTTCCAATGCAGCTCTGCATTGGATGCGAAGTCCACGACTTGTAGTGGATAGCATATGGAAGTCTTTGAAGCCTGGTGGACGTTTTGTGGCGGAGTTTGGTGGCAAAGGAAATGTGCAGATCATTGTAGATGCCTTAGAGGAAGTGTTTGAACAACACACTGGCATTCGTGGATCAGAGCGCAACCCTTGGTATTTCCCGACGATCGGGCAATACAGCAACATTTTGGAACAATGCGGATTTTTGGTGCGACAGGCCTACCACTATGACCGTCCTACCAGACTGGCGGATGGTGAACAGGGTATAGAGGGCTGGTTAGCCCATTTTGGTGGGGACTATTTTGAGGGTTTGAATCGGGAGCGAATTCAAGAAATCTGTCGTGAGACTAGCCAAATCGTTGTGCCGAAGCTCTGGAAAGAAGATGCAATCTATGCCGATTACAAGCGTCTTCGAATTGAAGCCGTGAAGCCAGAAAATTAAATAATCAAATGGAATTTCTTTGTTAAGTGAATTGACATCATATTTTTTCTATAAAATTCATCGATCACACATAGGCTGGGAATCTCTTTCAGATGAAGAGGCTCTTGGCCTTTTTTCCTATGCAGTAATTAAAAATTGAAATATTCAATCGACAAATAAATACAATTTCACACGTTTCTCTTACTCAAGAACCATATAAGTAATTTTTATATCATAATTGTAATTATTTAGAAGGGGAATGTGTTATTTTAGTAGAATAATTTACCAAGGGTCAATCTTCTTGCAGATAGGGTGGTGAGTTGTCACAGGTATTGCAGTACTTGTCATAGCAGGACCCAAGCGATTGGTGAGGTACTTTCATATTGAGAAGGAGGGGCATAGCCTTGAATAAACGAATGATATCCATATTGTTAAGTATTCTTATGACTTTTTCTATTATCATGCCAGCGGCCGGAGCCGCTCCTGTAGGTGTTCAGCTTGAGAACTCGCTAAGCAAGGCCGAAGCCACACAATGGAGAGAGATTCTTGCTCAGCGGGAAGAAAAGCTTGCAGCAGATCCATTTTTGGACAAGAGCTTGGACGGTCTTGGGGGAGAGAAAACAAGAGTAATTGTTGAGCTCTCCAATAAGCCAGTTGCTGTTGCGCAAGGCGAATCTACCCTCTCTGGTAAATCCTTTACCTCCTCTATGGAAACAAAGGCTGTGACTCAAGTCGAGCAACAACAACAGTCATTTGTACATAGCCTCACTCAAAATAAAATCAAACACGAAGTATTGGAAAATTACGCATACGCCCTGAATGGTGTAGCCATCGAACTTAAGGGCAACCAGTTGGGACAGTTGCTTCGCTTACCGGGTGTTGTCAGTGTATACCCTGACCTTGAAATTACCGTAGCCCCGGAAACGGATGAAGTAAATCCTTATATGAAAGATACCGCACCATTTATTGGCGCCCCTGAAGTATGGAATCTGGGATACAAAGGAAAAGGTATCAAAGTAGGTGTTATTGATACAGGAATTGATTATGAACATCCTAATTTGCAAGACGCCTACAAAGGTGGATGGGATTTCGTTGGAAATGACAATGATCCTTACGAAACAACACATGAAGAGTGGAAGCTTTCAGGTCAACCGGAATTCAATGAAACCGGAAGCGCCTATTACACTTCCCATGGTACTCACGTAGCAGGTACAATTGCTGCTCGTGAAGCAGGGGACTACGGCATTGTCGGAGTTGCGCCCGAAGCGGATATCTATGCCTATCGTGTTCTTGGACCGTATGGTAGTGGACAAACCTCTTGGGTACTGGGGGGAATTGATCGTTCCGTTTCTGATGGTATGGACGTGATCAATCTCTCGCTGGGTAACGCTGCCAATGATCCAAGTTACATTACTTCGGTCGCTCTTAACAATGCCATGTTGGCTGGCGTGACAGCTGTTGTGGCGAGTGGTAACAATGGTCCTAACCGTTACACATTGGGCTCCCCAGGGGCATCGGCTATGGCGATTACTGTGGGTAACTCCACAGGTCCAAGCCAAACCATTACAGCCAATACTCATTTCTGGGTTGGTGAGGAAGGTGAAGGTACACTTCCTGAAGAACAGCCTGTACCTGAGGTTGAACCAACTCCTGAACTAGGTACAGCACCGGGAACGGATACTCCTGAGGTTCCGGCTCAAAGCGAACCATCAACCACACCGGAAGATGCGACAGGCGAAGCTGCTTTGGCTGAATCAGCGCAAGGTGGAGTATCATCCGAAACGCCTGCCGACGCATCACCAACTGTAGAGAACAGTGAATCAGAAGATACTACTCAACCAGCCTCGCCTTCGGCACCGGTCGAAACATCTCCAGAGGTTGCACCTGTGAAAGAAGAGCCTGCGGTTGCTCTGACTGAAACGGAGCAAAATCCACTGGCTGTTACTGAGTCGGTGTATCGCCTTGATGTGATGGGCTGGAGCCTCTCAGCAGATCCGGAATCTATTTTGACGAATCAATATGAGCTTATATTTGCCGGGTTGGGTAAACCGACCGATTTTGAAGGAAAGGATTTCACGGGCAAAGTGGCTTTTGTGCAGCGCGGCGAGCTGGCATTTGTGGAGAAAGTAGCCAATGCCAAAGCAGCTGGTGCAGTTGCGATTATCGTATATAATAATATTCCAGGCCCGATCGGTGTGAGCTTGGGAGATAATTTTGAACTCATTCCAACTTTGAGCATGTCAAAGGAAGATGGAGAAAGTATCAAAGCTGAGCTGGATGCCGGCCAAAGTGTTGAAGTGAGCTTCAGTGACTTCGTTAAAGGTCAAACGGCAGGCGATGAAATGAATGCATCTAGTTCCCGCGGACCAGCCAAGGTGACTCTGGATATCAAACCGGATATAGTTGCGCCGGGTACCAGCATTTTGTCTACTGTTCCTGCCTATGGCAAGGACGAGCCTGGAGCAGATTATTCACAGGCTTATGATCGTAAATCAGGTACAAGTATGGCCACACCGCATGTTGCCGGACTGGTTGCCCTGTTGATTGAGAAACACAGTGACTGGACACCATTTGATATTAAAGTTGCACTCATGAACAATGGTAAAGTTCTCGACACGTCGAAATATGATGTGTTTGATCAAGGTGCAGGACGTATTCAAGCGGTGAAAACGATTGATCCTGCTGCTCTGGTTAAAGTATTGGATGTAACGAAATACACAGAGAATGGGGCGGTAGTTGAGAAGCCCAATGTTACAGGTAGTGTCAATTTCGGCAACTTCCTGAGCACGGACGAAAAAACCGTCACCAAATCGATTAAAGTGGAGTCACTGAATGGCAGTGGTGGAAACTACTCAGTAAGCGTGAATCCAACACGTACGATACCTGGCGTATCCGTTGCGGTGGACAAGAGCTCTTTTGCACTGAATGGTGAGGAAGAGTTGCAGGTTACCATTACAGTTCCAAAAGGTGTTACTGCTATAACAGAAGCGCAAGGATACCTTCAGTTGTCAGATGGAACGAACACATTCACTGTTCCGTATGTCGCACATTTCAACGTAACACTGGCAGGCGTTAAATACATTGAGACTGTAAAAGGTACAGAGAAGAACCCGTTCCATTATCCATTGAAGTCTGATGGTACGCTGGATACACTTAATGTAGCTATGGAATTCTACAATCCCATGAATTTTGCACTTATTGAGATCTTCGATGGCCTTAACCCGGATGGGGGCTATTATGGAGATGGATATATTGGATCTATCTTTGGCAACTACTACAATTTCGCTGCCAACACAAGATATAATCTGACTTGGGATGGACAGTATGCAGACTACACTACCGACGAGGTAACTACAATTCCGGATGGTCTTTACACGGTTGACATCACGACAATCGGTGTGGATGGCAAAACGTATATTGAAGATACTTCTCCATTTTTGGTGAAAAAAGCAGCTCCGGTTGTAACGGCACCAGAAAAGTTGGAATTCAAGCAAGATGAATCTGCTGTCATTAACGGCAGCGTGGATGACTTGTACTTCCGTGTCGCTCCTGCGCTTAAAGAAAGTTGGAACATTGAGTTTGACCCGGCGGCTGCCTTGAAAGCCACGTATGTCCTGAAAAAAGAGGATGGTTCAATATACAAGGAGGGTATCTTTGAAGTACAACCTGATGGTAGCTTCAGCTTTCCTTTGGAGGGCATCCAAGCAGGTGAATATGCCGTTGAACTTACAGTAAAAGACCAACAGGGGCTTTCTGGTAAGGCCACTACAGCACTGAGTTTGAAATCCACGGAGACTGAGCCAGAAACTCCAGCTGTCAAAGCGCCTGGAACGCCTGTGTTGTCTCACAATAACGGGGGTGTTAACGGCCTGCTTGAAGGATCATATACCGTCTCCATGAACCTATGGTGGGGTGAGAACGCCACCAGCTACAAGCTTTATGAGGACGGAGTTTTGATCGATACGCAGAAGTTAACCTACAACGCGCCTCTGGCACAGTTTGCCCAAACGAAGATTACGGGCAAAACCAACGGCACCTATACGTACGTAGCCGAGCTAACGAACGACAAGGGGACCACGCGGAGTCAGACGCTGACAGTCCGGGTTACCAACGCATCGCCAGGCAAAGCAGTTCTCTCTCAAGATAACTGGGATGGCGACGGCAAGTATAAGGTTACCATGAACTTGTGGTGGGGAACCAATGCCACGGAGTACCGCCTCTACGAAAATGATAAGTTGATCGACACCCAAGCACTCAATGCGGTTACGCCTAATGCGCAAAGCGCTGTTACTTCGCTGTCTGGACGTACTTCAGGCACGTATACGTACCGGGCTGAGTTACTCAACGCATCGGGTGTCACCAGCACTGATAAGATCACGGTAAAGGTGAAGTAAGTTCTTCGGAACTAAGTTATTGAAGGAATTGCTTTTTGCATGAGCGGTCTTCATTCTGATCTCGCGGGATGGAGGCCGTTTTATTTTGTTTTTTCTGCTGCGTGAATGGAATAGCTATCCGTGGTCCTGTTAATCGTACATTCAATATAGTTCGCATAAAAGTCCGTTAATAATAAAACGCTCCCTTTGGTGGCAGGTTTTATTAGCCTGTCACCCAAGGGGAGCGTAAATTAAAAGTCAAATATATGACCAGAAGGTATTCTTTTTTTTGAATCTAACCGATCACTCGATTCTTGCTGGCCTTGATCCCTGCGATCAGTAAAACAATGGCAAGGATAACCTGTACCAGCAACGGAAGGGTCCATCCTTTTGTCCAGTCATGAAGCACGCCGAACAGCAAAGGTCCGATGGCCGCCAGCATGTACCCAAAGGATTGAGCCATACCTGAAAGTCCCGCAGCCTGTCTTGCATCGGACGTACGCAGTACAAAAAACATGGTTACAAGTCCGAACGAAGCCCCGGCTCCAACGCCGGCCAAAGCAACACCGACGGTTACGAGAGAAGAAATACCGCTTAAAAGGAATGCGTATCCCAGAATCAGACATGAGCCTGTGATTGCTGTCAGCCTACGTTGGTCTTTCATTCGTCCAGCCAAAATGGGAACGATGAACGTTACCGGAACACTAACCATTTGCATCAGGGAAAGCATCCAGCCCGCTGAAGAGGAACTGAAACCCTGATCAGACAGAACCTCGGGCAGCCAGGTAATTGTAGTGTAAAAAATTAAAGATTGCAGTCCCATGAACAGGGTGACATGCCAGGCTAAGGAAGATGAAATAAGTCGAACCGGCTTCGCTTCCGTTCTCGAAGCCACGTAAACTTCGCCGCGACGTCCAGAACGGACGTGAGGCAGCCAGAGAATCAGGGCCAGGATGGACAGTATAGCCCACATGCCCAGTGAGGCATGCCATCCCATGGAGGTTAAACCTGCCGCGGGAACACTGATTCCTGAGGCGATAGCGCCCCATATATTCATGGACACGGAGTAGAGGCCGGTAACGAGTCCTACTCGCAATGGGAAATCCCGCTTGATCAGACTGGGCAGCAATACGTTGCTTAGGGCAATGCCACATCCAAGGATCGCTGTTCCTGCGAAGAGAACGGGAACAGAGGGCATAAACCGAAGGCCTACACCTATGGTCACGAGAATTATGGCAGTTAACAGAGCGGTTTCTAGTCCGAATCTTCGCGCCAGTTGTGGAGCGAACGGAGAGATTGCCGCAAAGGCAAGCAAAGGAAGAGAGGTAAGCAAGCCTGCCATTGTATGACTTATTCCTGTATCTGTACGGATCAGTTCCACGATTGGACCTGTTGCCGTAATGGGTGAGCGCATTGTCGCTGCAATAACGATAATGCCTGCCAGCAAGAGTCCAAGTTTCATCGATGCTGACGATGAATTATCGACTGCAGAGCGGTCAGGTGAGTTTTGATGTAAAGATGAGGGCATGGTAAATCTCCTATGGTTTATTTGTCTAATATGTATACATTGATACATACATATACACAAACAAGCATAACATCCCGTGTCAACATGAGGCAATGAACGTATCCAATCATCCCCAGAACGCAAAAAAAGCTTCTCAAAGGAAGCTTTTTTTATTACGTCCCAGGAGGGATTCGAACCCCCGACCGACGCCTTAGAAGGGCGTTGCTCTATCCAGCTGAGCTACTGAGACATGATTTTTTTCAAGCAAAATTGATTTTATCATAAATAATGATGAATATCAAACATTTTATTATAATATATTTTATGTGTATGATATTTGGCGGCAGTAACGTTTTTTTCATTATAATTAAGGTTATGTTAGAATATCAGAAGAACTCAAAAAATAGATCGACTTACGTTTAATATACATCTATTTATGGTTGATTGCGACTGGAGATTCAGGATATAGAGGAGGTGCTCCTATTAAGGAATCCACGACCCCGGAAACTGAGCACAGCAACAATATTGTGCTGTTTCCTAAGACGCTGGACTATTACCAGATTCAATTGACGGTTATGCTAGAAAATGAACGATATGGTGAAGCGATGGATCTGCTTCGCTTTTTGCTGCAATGCCAAGGGCAGGAAGAGCGGCATTACGACGAATGGCGGGCGTTGCTCGAATGGCTTCAAGCTGCTTTTCCTCATTATGGAGAAGATTTACCAGTGATCCGTGAAGAGCGTGATGAAGAGGAGATTAGCGAAGAGGACATGGCACGCCAACATGCGAGGTCCAAGCTTGAGCAGGATGATGGCTATGCCGATAAAATGCTTCGTACCGTGATGGAGGAACCTTTATCTGAACAGACGATGCTGGCGCTGGAGCAGCTTGCGTATCTCGATCGGCCAGAAATTAATGATTCGCTTACCGGTTGGCTTAAAGACAAGACACTGCATCCTTTGCTTCAATTCCGTGTGCTTCAGACATTACGCCGCCGAGGCGTTCAAGGCATTATTGCGTTTACTCGTGGGGAAGAGCCGGTTGAAGTCGAGATTGATACCGTTCCACTTAGACCTGAGGATTTCCCGCTTCAGATTGTTCAGATTCTTGAAAGGGTGGCAGATCAGACGGAGGTTCATGAACCTACGCTCTTTTATTTTGCACAAGAACTGTGGATTCAATATGTCATGGCCGTGTATGGAACCCGTGATTATATGTCCATGTTGGAAGAAAATGATTCCATGACAGATATATGGGCAGCCGCTCTACATATGACCGTTGCAGATAGTCTGGGCGGTTCGCATGACGAGGAAGATACTCGCTCAATGTATGCTGTGACAGGGGCTATGCGCTTTCGTCTGGAGCAAGCATATCGATCAATGAAGCAGTTTGTTTCTGCCGGTTTGGACGGTCAATAGGAGCCGGAAACGTTTTCCTCAAACCGTATCAAGGGATTCCGCTTGAAAAAGAATCTAATCTTGTTTATACTAAGATGGTTATTTTGTACGTGATTGTCTACGTGAACATGTGAATTTTGGAGGGGAAAGTATACAATGAAAGCAACTTGGGAAAAGATAGAGAAGAACCTTGGGGTTCTTGAGGTTGAAGTGGGTGCAGATCGTGTAACTGCAGCACTCGACAAAGCTTTTAATAAAGTAGTTAAACAAGCAAACGTACCTGGATTCCGTAAAGGTAAAGTTCCACGTTCAATCTTCGAAGCTCGTTTTGGTGTGGAAAGCTTGTATCAAGAAGCAATTGACATTTTGCTTCCTGAAGCTTACACAGAAGCAATTGACCAAACGGATATCTTCCCGGTTGATCGCCCTGATGTAGATGTGGAACAATTCGCTAAAGGACAAGTATTCAAGTTCAAAGCGAAAGTAACTGTTAAACCTGAAGTTACACTGGGTGACTACAAAGGCGTTGAAGTTGCTGTAGCCAAACATGAAGTAACGGATGTAGAAGTGACTGAAGAACTCGAGCGTCTTCAACAACGTCACGCAGAACTCGTTGTTATCGACGAAGGTTCTGCACAAAACGGCGATGTTGCTGTAATCGACTTTGATGGTTCCGTTGATGGTGTACCGTTCGAAGGCGGACAAGCTGAGCGTTATTCCCTGGAACTTGGTTCCAATACGTTCATCCCAGGATTTGAAGAGCAGGTTTTGGGTCTGTCCACAGGCGACTTCAAAGACGTTGAAGTGACTTTCCCAGAGAGCTACCATGCAGCTGAACTGGCTGGCAAACAAGCGGTATTCAAAGTGAAAGTACATGAAATCAAACGTAAACAACTTCCTGAACTGGATGACGAGTTTGCAAAAGATGTTAGCGAATTCGAAACGCTTGAAGAGTACAAAGCTGATCTGAAAACACAATTGGAATCCCGTAAAGCAGATGAAGCCAAAGCAGCTCAAGAAAATGCTGTTGTAGAAAAAGTGGCTGAAAATGCTGAAGTGGACATTCCTTCTGCAATGGTTGACAGCGAAGTACAAAACATGATGCGTGATTTCGACAACCGTCTTCGCAACCAAGGTATGAACCTGGAAATGTTCCTGAGCTTCTCTGGTCAAACTCAAGCTGACCTTAGAGGACAAATGCAGGAAGATGCTTCCAAACGTGTTCGTAACAACTTGGTTCTTGAAGCAGTTGGTAAAGCGGAGAACATCGAAGTGTCTGACGAAGAAGTTAACCAAGAGCTCGAAAAAATGGCTGAGTCTTACAAGCGTCCTGCTGAAGAGATTCGTGGCATTCTTGAGGGTAATGGTTCCCTAGACAGCCTTCGTGATGAAGTGAAACTGCGTAAAACGATCGATGTTCTCGTTGAGAACAGCAAAGTCGTTGAAGCTCCAGCTGAAGAAGTTGCTGCAGAAGCTGACGAAAAATAAGACAAGCTGTTTTGTAATGAATAGCTGAATAAACGATAAGGCACGTGAATCATTGCGTGCCTTATTTTTAAATTATGGCATCCATTTTATAGAGGATTCAGTAATGATATGGATGTTATTCTTTGTGGTGTTGGTTATGCATATTCAACGTCCTATGGTTCTCCTACAAATAAAAAAGGCGAAACGGCATAGGATTGCCCCGATTTGCACATACATAGAAAACATGGTTAAATATGATCAGGCAAAAAAGTAAACTCACTTAGGCTTGACACTGCTTGTGAAAAATGACATTGTCACAGGAACGTGTTAGAATGAATTTGGGTTTGCTTTACAGGTAGCCTATGTCTAATTACATGTAGAAAAGAGGTTGGTCTCATGAGTCTGGTGCCAATGGTTGTAGAACAAACCAATCGAGGCGAGCGTTCTTACGATATATATTCGCGTTTGCTGAAGGATCGCATTATTTTTCTAACCAGTGCGATTGATGACGATGTAGCCAATCTTGTCATAGCACAGCTTTTGTTTTTGGCAGCCGACGATCCTGAGAAGGATATCAGCCTGTACATTAATTCACCTGGTGGTTCTGTCACCGCAGGGATGGGTATATACGATACGATGCAATACATCAAACCGGATGTATCGACCATTTGCGTAGGTATGGCAGCAAGCATGGGTTCGTTATTGCTGACAGCCGGTGCTCCTGGCAAACGATATGCGCTAACAAACAGCGAAGTAATGATTCATCAGCCGCTTGGCGGCGTTCAAGGACAGGCTGCGGATATCAAAATTCACGCAGAATGGATTATTAAAACACGTCAAAAACTGAATCAAATATACGTCGATCGTACAGGTCAACCCCTTGAGAAAATCGAGCGGGACACAGACCGTGACTTTTTCATGAGTGCTGAAGAAGCCAAAACGTACGGCATTATTGACCAGGTGCTCAGCAGACCGATCAATTCCTAAAGGGGTGGTTTCATGTTTAAATTTAACGATGAGAAAGGGCAATTGAAATGCTCTTTTTGCGGTAAATCTCAGGAACAGGTGCGTAAACTGGTCGCTGGACCAGGCGTTTACATTTGTGATGAATGTATCGAACTGTGCACTGAAATCGTTGAGGAAGAGCTCGGTCATGACGAAGAACTGGACCTCAAAGATATTCCAAAACCGAAAGAAATTCGCGACATTCTTGACCAGTACGTTATTGGACAGGATCAGGCGAAGAAGTCTTTGTCTGTTGCGGTTTACAATCACTATAAACGGATCAACACCCAAAGCAAGATTGAGGATGTTGAATTGCAAAAAAGTAACATTTTGCTGTTAGGACCTACGGGTTCTGGTAAAACGTTGCTTGCACAAACGATGGCCAAAATCCTTAATGTTCCTTTTGCTATTGCTGATGCAACTTCATTGACGGAAGCGGGTTATGTCGGCGAGGATGTAGAGAACATTCTGCTCAAGCTGATTCAAGCTGCTGATTATGATGTGGAAAAAGCAGAGCGCGGCATTATTTATATCGATGAAATTGATAAAGTAGCGCGTAAATCCGAGAACCCATCCATTACACGTGATGTATCGGGTGAAGGTGTTCAACAGGCGCTCTTGAAAATTTTGGAAGGAACTGTAGCTTCTGTACCACCACAAGGTGGTCGTAAGCATCCACATCAGGAATTCATCCAAATTGATACCACCAACATCTTGTTCATTTGCGGCGGTGCCTTTGATGGTCTGGAACAAATGATCAAACGCCGGATCGGTAAAAAAGTCATTGGCTTTAACACCGTTGCGGAACAAAAAGATCTTAAACCAGGTGAATATCTGGGTATGGTATTGCCGGAAGACTTGTTGAAATTTGGTCTGATTCCGGAGTTTGTAGGCCGTTTGCCAGTCATCTCCACTTTGGAGCCGCTGGACGAAGAAACGTTGGTACGGATTCTCTCCGAGCCGAAAAATGCGCTTACGAAACAATACCAAAAACTGCTTGAGCTGGATAATGTGAATCTGGTGTTCGAACAAGGAGCATTGCTTGCGATTGCGAAGGAAGCCATTAAACGTAACACAGGTGCACGTGGACTGCGCGCGATTATCGAGGGCATTATGCTTGAGATTATGTATGAAGTGCCTTCCCGTGATGATGTTACGAACTGTGTCATTACCGAAGAGGTCGTTGAGAAGAGAGTTGTGCCTGAACTGAGCCAAACGAAGGACGACAAGCAGGAAGAAAGTGCCTAACTAAAGGTGAATATTCCGTTTCAACACTGAAATATAGACTTGTCAGTTCTCCACTCCTGGCAGAAGACGATTTCATGTCTCTGTCAGGGTGGAGCTTTGACGTTGTGGGGAGAGAAATCACTCATGTTTTTAAGACAAGATACACGTCCCGTAAAAGTGGGAAACTTAACGATTGGTGGCAGCAACGAGGTCATCATCCAGAGCATGTGTACAACTAAAACGGCAGACGTTGAGGCAACCGTGGCAGAGATTTTGCGTTTGGAAGAAGCAGGCTGCCAAGTGGTGCGTGTAACGGTGAACAATGAGGAAGCTGCAGCAGCCATCAAGGAAATCAAGAAACGGATCAATATTCCGCTTGTAGCGGATATCCATTTTAATTATAAACTGGCTCTCCTTGCGATTGAGAACGGCATCGATAAAGTACGGATTAATCCCGGTAATATCGGTAAACGTGCTAAAGTGGAGGAAGTCGTCAAAGCTTGTAAAGAGAAGGGTATTCCGATTCGGATCGGGGTAAACGCAGGTTCTCTGGAAAACCATTTGCTTGAAAAATATGGTTATCCAACGGCTGATGCTATGGTAGAAAGTGCACTTTATCACATTGGTATTTTGGAAGAATTGGATTTTCACGATATCATCGTGTCTCTCAAAGCATCGGATGTACCGATGGCGATTGAGGCTTATTCCAAAGCAGCCGAGATTATCAGATATCCGTTGCATCTGGGGATTACCGAGGCGGGCACGTTGTTCTCTGGTACAATCAAAAGTTCTGCCGGTATGGGTGCCTTGTTATCTATGGGCATCGGTTCGACGATGCGGATATCGCTTAGTGCGGATCCGGTTGAAGAAATCAAGGTTGCTCGTGACCTACTCAAAACCTTTGGACTGATCTCCAATGCAGCTACACTGATTTCCTGTCCAACCTGCGGTCGTTTGGATATCGATCTCTTCTCCATTGCTAATGAGGTGGAAGAGTATATTTCCAAACTTAAGGTGCCGATTAAAGTATCTGTGCTTGGTTGTGCGGTTAACGGTCCTGGTGAAGCGAAAGAGGCCGATATTGGTATTGCTGGCGCACGCGGAGAAGGATTGTTATTCCGTCATGGTAAAATGATTCGTAAAGTGCCGGAAGAGATCATGGTTGAGGAATTGAAAAAAGAGATCGACATCATCGTGGAAGCCTATGAAACGACAGGAGTTATTCCTGGTCGCTCGCACTGATTGATTAATAATCACTTCTGTAACAGTCCGTCAGCAATGACGGGCTGTTTTTTATTCTCAAACATACAATTTCCTGATCACCCGTTTACGTCTCGGTGAAAAGGCTATACTACCAAGTATTAGCATGATCTCATATGAGAATAGGGATAGAACAGGAGGATGTTGAGACATGGAATTTGGTATGGTCATAATGATGATTCAGTTATTTTTTGGTGTGGTGATCGGTTTGTATTTCTGGAATTTGCTTCGTGGTCAGAAAACGAATCGCGGTGCGGTTGAGCGTGAATCTCGCAAGGAACTGGAGAAGCTGCGGAAGTTGCGCTCCATTTCACTCACCAAGCCCCTGTCAGAGAAGACACGTCCGGCAACCATAAATGATATTGTAGGGCAAAAAGACGGACTTCGCGCCCTTAAAGCCGCACTATGCAGTGCTAATCCACAGCACGTCATTATATATGGACCACCAGGAGTGGGGAAAACAGCCGCTGCAAGGGTGGTTTTGGAAGAAGCCAAAAAGAATCCGTCATCTCCCTTTAAGGCAGATGCCAAATTCACGGAACTCGACGCCACGACTGCGCGTTTTGATGAACGGGGTATTGCTGACCCTTTGATTGGTTCAGTGCATGATCCGATCTATCAGGGAGCTGGAGCGATGGGCGTAGCAGGCATTCCTCAGCCGAAACCCGGTGCGATTACGAAGGCACATGGGGGAATGCTTTTTATTGATGAGATCGGTGAACTGCATTCCATTCAGATGAATAAACTGCTGAAAGTACTGGAGGACCGCAAGGTCTTTTTGGAAAGTGCGTACTATAACTCGGAAGACACGCATACTCCTGCTTATATCCACGATATTTTTCAAAATGGTCTGCCAGCCGATTTTCGCCTTGTCGGAGCGACGACTCGTTCGCCCCATGAACTGCCTCCAGCTTTGCGCTCGCGGTGCATGGAGGTCTATTTCCGTCCATTGCTGCCCGAAGAGATCGGGCGTATTGCGGAAGATGCCGTACAGAAAATCGGGTTCAGTCCATGTCCAGAAGCCGTTGATGTGGTCAAGCGATATGCAACCAATGGACGTGAAGCGGTAAATATCATTCAGCTCGCTGCTGGGCTGGCCTTGACCGAAAAACGTGAAACGCTGCAGGCGTCGGATGTGGAATGGGTCGCTGGCAGCAGCCAGATTCAGCCCCGGCCAGATCGCAAGGTGCCTTTGCAGCCACAGATCGGTTTTGTGAACGGCTTGGCCGTATATGGACCTAATATGGGCACCATTCTGGAGATCGAAGTATCCGCTGTTCCGGCTCTTCGAGATCAGGGACGGATTAACATCACGGGAGTTGTGGATGAAGAAGAGATTGGAGGCGGTTCGCGCACACTCCGGCGAAAAAGCATGGCTAAAGGCTCGGTTGAAAATGTGTTAACTGTATTAAAGGCCATGGGCATTCGTCCTAACGACTATGATTTACACGTCAACTTCCCAGGTGGAACGCCAATTGATGGTCCGTCTGCCGGAATTGCCATGGCTACAGCCATTACATCAGCCATCCAGGGGCGTCCGATTGATCATGAGACAGCGATGACTGGAGAGATCAGTATCCATGGCCGGGTAAAACCGATCGGTGGTGTACTGGCCAAAGTGGAAGCTGCATTCCAGGCGGGTGCAAAGACGGTCATTATTCCCGCAGAGAATTGGCAGTCCATCTTTGAAAATCTGGATGGCTTACGTGTTATTCCGGTCGATACCGTTGAAGACGTGTTCCGAGAAGTATTTGACTGGGTACCTAATGAGGAGCAAACGAAACAAGTGAACCTTGCGGAGGAGTCAGCGACACCTGCACCGGAGATTTTTCCACCTGCATCCGCTTCTTATTTACGTGCTGACTTGCCCCGTCCAGGACAGGTTACAGATTCGGGAAGCTGCTAAGCGCTTCCCTTCATTGGTTTTTTATGTGAACATTTGATAGAATAATGAATGACTACAACCTGAGAGCCATTGGAGGTGCGAAAGCGATGGGACCGAGCAAAGCGAAAGGTCGTCGTTTTCCTTTACTGCCTTTAAGAGGACTTCTCGTCTACCCGAGTATGGTACTGCATCTCGATGTGGGCCGGGAGAAATCGGTCAAGGCTTTAGAAAAAGCGATGGTAGAAGAACATTTGATTCTCCTATGTTCCCAAGCCGAGGTAAATATTGAAGAACCAACACAAGAGGATATTTTCAGAATCGGAACGGTTGCCAAGGTCAGACAGATGCTGAAGCTTCCAAACGGGACGATTCGTGTACTTGTGGAAGGCTTGGAACGGGCTGAAATCATTGAATATACGGATAACGAGGAATATTACGAAGTGCTGGCACAAGAGCTTCCTGAAGAGGAGAACAGTCATCCGGAAACGGATGCGCTGATGCGTACAGTTCTGAACCAGTTCGAAAATTATATTAATCTGTCCAAAAAGGTTACACCGGAGACACTTGCAGCCGTGTCTGATATCGAAGAACCAGGTCGATTGGCCGATGTTATTACAAGTCACCTGTCCCTGAAAATCAAGGACAAACAGGAGATTTTGGAGACCATCGACGTTCGTGAACGGCTGGAGAAGTTGCTGGACATCCTGAACAATGAGCGGGAAGTACTGGAGCTTGAACGCAAAATCAGCCAGCGTGTGAAGAAACAGATGGAGAAAACCCAGAAAGAATACTACCTGCGTGAGCAGATGAAGGCGATTCAGAAAGAACTGGGTGAGAAAGAGGGCCGTGCCGGCGAGGTTGAGGAACTCCGAGAGCAGATGGAGGCTCTTGGCTTGCCGGACAAGGTGAAGGAAAAGGTTGAGAAAGAAATTGATCGACTGGAGAAAATGCCATCTAGTTCTGCTGAAGGCGGGGTTATCCGCAACTATGTTGATTGGTTGCTGGGGCTGCCTTGGACACAGATGACAGCTGACGATCTGGATATTCAAAAGGCTGAAGATGTGCTAAATGCAGATCATTACGGTTTGGAGAAACCCAAGGAGCGTGTGCTAGAGTACCTGGCTGTTCAGAAGCTGGTGAAAAAGCTTAAAGGACCGATCCTTTGTCTTGTTGGACCTCCAGGGGTCGGCAAAACGTCGCTTGCCCGCTCCATTGCCAGAGCACTTGGACGAGAATTTGTCAGAATATCGCTGGGTGGCGTGCGAGATGAAGCGGAAATTCGCGGACATCGTCGTACCTATGTTGGTGCAATGCCAGGCCGTATCATTCAGGGCATGAAGACGGCGGGTTCACTCAATCCGGTTTTCCTGCTGGACGAGATCGATAAAATGGCTTCGGACTTCCGCGGAGACCCTTCCGCAGCGTTGCTCGAGGTACTTGATCCCGAACAGAACAACACGTTCAGTGACCACTTTGTAGAGTTGCCGTTTGACTTATCTAACGTTATGTTTATTACAACAGCCAACACAGTGCACAACATTCCACGTCCACTTCTGGACCGGATGGAGATGCTCAATATTCCAGGGTATACCGAGCTGGAGAAGCTGCAAATCGCCAAAAACTATTTGCTGCCGAAGCAGAAGGAGGACCATGGCCTCAAAGAAGATCAGTTGAATATTGGGGATGACAGTTTGCTGCGTGTCATTCGTGAATATACACGAGAATCCGGTGTGCGGAATCTGGAACAGCAGATGGCGTCTTTGTGCCGTAAAGCGGCTAAAAACATCGTATCCGGTGTAGAAGGTCAAATTAATATCACATCGGATGAGGTCAAAGACTACCTCGGCCCTGGCAAGTTCCGCTATGGCATGGCCGAACTGGAAGATCAGATCGGTACTGTGACAGGTCTCGCTTGGACTGAAGTGGGTGGAGATACCCTTGTCATTGAAGTTACGGTCGTACCTGGAACAGGCAAGTTGACGCTGACAGGTAAATTGGGCGATGTCATGAAAGAATCCGCTCAGGCGGCATTCAGCTACACCAGGTCGAAAGCTGCACAATTGGGGATTGCGTCTGACTTCCATGAGAAAAACGATATCCATATCCACGTTCCGGAAGGAGCCATTCCGAAGGATGGACCATCTGCCGGGATTACAATGGCGACTGCGTTGATCTCTGCTTTGACGAATAAGCATGTCTCCAAAGACATTGCCATGACTGGTGAAATAACACTGCGTGGCCGTGTGTTGCCGATCGGCGGACTTAAGGAAAAATCACTGGCTGCCCACCGCGCCGGTTACAAAAAAATATTATTGCCCAAGGATAACGAACGGGACCTGCGGGATATTCCGGATAGCATTAAGGAAGATGTGGAATTTGTTCCCGTAGCCCATATGGATCAGGTGCTGCAACATGCGCTTGTGGAACAGGCAGGAATACCCCTGTACCCCGTTTAAACGAGGGATCGTATGAAGAGTAAACCGTTCTGCGGAAGCTTTGGCGTCCGTTGGAACGGTTTTTTTGGTATGATAGAACAATCCATGGCATAATACCAACAGCAGCTATAAGTAAGAGCACAGGAGTTCAAGAGAGGACAGATACATTATGAAAGTAAATCAATCCGAATTTATCATCAGTGCCGTTCGGCCTGAACAATACCCCGAGGATGGCCTGCCCGAGATTGCTTTGGCGGGACGATCCAATGTAGGGAAATCATCTTTGATCAACCGTTTGATTAATCGAAAAAATTTGGCGCGGACGAGTTCTACCCCTGGTAAGACACAGCAACTGAACTATTACAAGATCAACCAGGATCTCTACTTCGTCGATTTTCCGGGCTATGGTTACGCGAAAGTTTCGAAAGAGCAACGATTTGCCTGGGGCAAAATGATGGAGAAGTATTTGCTGGAACGGAAAGAATTGAAACTGGTCATGCAAATGGTGGATATGAGACATGAACCGTCCAAGGATGACATGATGATGAATGACTGGCTTCGCCATCATGGCTTGCCTCTCGTTGTGGTAGCGACGAAGATGGACAAGATTCCAAAAACGCGTAGAGCCAAACATATCAAAGTCATCAAAGAAGCGTTAGATCTCCGTCCTGGGGATCTGTTTGTACCGTTTTCATCAGAAGAAGGTTTAGGTAAAGAAGAATTATGGGAGATCATCACCCGCTATGCGGGAATCGGTCAAGCTTCAGTAGAAGAAGAGCCGCAGGCTGAGAGTCACGAAGACCGCGAAATTAACGGATAACCGGGGATTACGCCATGTGTATGCAGGATAGTGAGCAACTTGGGTGTATCTTGGAGGAGATCAAGGATTAATCCATATTTTGATGGATTTTCGTGAAAATTCATCGTTTTGTTCTGGGGCGAAATAGTTATACGGTAGTGTATAATGAGCATAGGTGCATTTTTTGCCACAGTACCAAAATACCGGCTTTGCCGGCCTGAAGAATTTTGAGATCACTGCCACATGTGCAGGAAGGCAAAACAATCGGGAAAGAATTGAGGAGATTTTTATGGCTCAGCGATTAGCCACAGAGTATGTTAAAGCCACTTTGAAATTGTCAGAACCCCAGATGCATCAGTTTTTGCGCATGACAGAAGATGGCCGGATTCATCAACGTGTCAAGGTGATGGAGAATGGCTGCCAGGAAATTGTGCTAGAAGATGTGAGTGGAGAAGAAGTTCATTTCCCGTTTGACCGTAGGGAAGGGTTTTACATCTGTGAGTTATCTTGCCGCCTGGTAAACCATCATCTGACGAACGTAGTTCGGAAGCTCTTTATGACCTTTAAAGGTGACGGCGTTGTTCATCGAATTTATGAAGAGTTCACCATGACGTATGTTTATGCCCAAGGTGTTGTCCGTAAAATAGTGGAGCAGACCGGGGAGAATATCCGTGTCATCTACGAATACAAAAATACGTTGCTTGAATTGCAGCGTGTGTTTCAGGCTCGGGATGTTGAACGTGAGATTAATCAGGTACACACCGAGATTGATTCATTATTGGATACAAGAATGAATGCTTCTACTTCTGAACAACTCCAGCAGATTGATGAAAAGCTTGCTGGTCACCAGAAACGGCTGTTTGAGCTTGAAGCCTATTGACCTGAAGATGTGAATTATACAAGTACCTAAGTAACTATCCCCTTATGCTCTGATCTGGCACATTCCAGACGGCAGCGAAAGGGGATTTTTTTGAATTTGGGAGTTTAACCGACAATGAATTTTTTATTTTTTGATCTTCTTAAAAAGGGGTTGCATTCCTTTTGATTAGATGTTATTTTTAATCTCGTTGAAAAGAATATAGGAACCAGGATTCACTCAGGACATTATATGTTGCGAGAGATTTTTCCCTCGGGAAGTGAATGACGTAGGTCCTAGCGGATGAAATTTTCAAACATTTTATTCCTAGGAAGGGGGCGCCGAAAGATGGAATATTCAACTTTCGGAAGACACGTTGCTGTTGATGTTTGGGGTGTAGACTTTGATCTATTGAACAGTGCCGAGTATTTGCAAGTTCAATTGGTTGAAGCAGCGGAAGCATGTGGCGCGACAGTAATGTCCGTACAATCCAAGCAGTTTGAACCTCAAGGAGCGACAGTGCTTGTACTGTTGTCTGAGAGTCATCTCTCGATTCATACGTATCCTGAGAGAGGGTTTGCAGCGATTGATTGTTACACTTGCGGGGAGACGGTAGACCCACAACTGGCCATTGATTACCTGGTATCCGTATTAAAACCGGAAAAAACGTACGCAAAAAAACTGGTACGTGGATTGGGCGAATTGCAAGTTGAGACACCAGAAATGAAACCTAATGACCTGGTATACATGATTTAATTACGACAGCATGAATAATGTTCACATATCGGGATGAACGCAAGATTATCCTAAACCCAAATAGTCATGGAATCTTCCATGGCTATTTGTTTTATATGGGGGTTTCATGAATCTTTATCATTAAAACAAGTATTTAACGTATAAGGGTGAAGATTGGTGAGACACTACAATAAATGACAATGCATAAGATGATTTACATGTGGATTTCATAAACATTTCATAAAAATGGCCCGGCCATTGTATGGATGTGTGATATAATTAACCATGTCAATCATAAATGGATGAACATATGTAGAAAACACTTTGATTGGAAATTTATTAGGCAGGTGAACTTGCAATGCACATCGTTGTCGTTGGTTTGAATTATCGCACGGCGCCTGTAGAGGTTAGGGAACGATTCACATTTGCAGAAAAGGACTTGTCTGAAGCGCTGCAGCAGCTCAAGCTGACCAAGAGTGTATTGGAAGGTGTAATCGTAGCCACATGTAACCGTACCGAGTTGTATGTTGTGGTAGACCGTCTTCACATGTGTGGTTACTTTATTCGGACGTTCATGGAACAATGGTTTAATGTTCCGCGGGAAGAATTTACGCAACACTTATATATATACGAAGATGATCAAGCCATGCGCCATTTGTTCCGTGTCATTTGTGGGCTGGATTCCATGGTTATTGGTGAGACTCAGATTCTTGGACAGGTGAAACAAGCTTTTTTCAAAGCTCAGGAAGAGAAAGCTACTGGGACTTGGTTTAACATGCTGTTCAAACAGGCTGTTACACTGGGTAAACGCGCGCATTCGGAGACTTCGATTGGAGAGAGTGCGGTATCTGTAAGTTATGCTGCTGTAGAACTGGGCAAGCGTATCTTTGGCATGTTTACGGATAAGAAGGTGCTGATTTTGGGTGCCGGCAAGATGAGTGAACTTACAGTAAAACATCTCTATACCAACGGAGCTTCTGAAGTCATTGTGGCGAATCGTACGCTTGCGCGAGCTGAGGAATTGGCAGCGAAGTTTCGGGGGACCCCTTGTACGATGGAACAGGCACTAGAGCGATTGAACGAGGTTGATATTGTAATCAGTTCGACGGGTGCCGAAAGATATGTACTGGATGCCACAGTTGTTCGGGAGAGTATGAAGCGTCGTCAATCGCGTCCACTGTTCCTGATTGATATCGCTGTTCCTCGGGATATCGATCCCGCAATCGGCGAGTTGTCCAACGTATTCCTTTATGATATTGATGATCTGGAAGGAATTGTGGAGAGCAATCTGGAGATGCGTAAGGTGGAAGCTGCCAAGATTGAGAAAATGATTGAGCTTGAGATGGAAGATTATTATCAATGGCTCAAAACATTGGGCGTTCGTCCTGTAATTCGGGCATTGCAAGAGAAAGGCGCTTCCATTCATGAAGAAACGATGGATAGTCTGTTCAATAAATTGCCTGAACTGGATGAACATCAACGTAAAGTTATCCGTCGCCTGACGAAAAGCATCGTGAATCAAATGACGACAGATCCGATTAACCGGATCAAGGAAATGGCTGGTACCAAGCATGGTGATGAAGCGCTGCGCATGTTTACTCAGATCTTTGCTCTGGAGGATGCAGTAGAGGTGGCCGCTGAAAAAGTAAATCAGAGTGATGCCACGGCTCTGCGCAAGCCCGATGCCGTTCATCTTAACGATACCCGGCAAGACCACGTGCCGGCTTATGCTCCGGCAGGCGTATAAGGCGGGTGGGCAGCTTGACCCTAGCTGAACAAATCTATGAAGCTCTGATCTATATGTATGCCCTGAGCCTACTGTTCTATTTCTCGGACTGCATTCGACGCAATGCGGGGGCGAAGCGGACAGGCACAGGGTTTCTTGTTGTTGTATGGGCGCTTCAGGTGTTCCATGTCATTTTACGTATGTTAACCGAAGGGCATTTTCCAATCTATACCACGTTTGATTTCTTGTTTATATTTTCATTTAGCATCGTGCTGATGTCTCTGGTAATGACTCGTATCCAGCGTTCCGAATTTGTCATTTTGTTGCTGAACGTGGTTGGTTTCTCGGTCACAGTGTTGAACCGTTTGTGGTTTACAGCAGGCGAGATATCTTTGCATAACTGGCAGACTGTGCATGGATTGCTTATATTGCATATAACCTTGGCGAATCTTGGTTTCGCAGCTCTTACAGTGGGCGCTGTATTTGCCATGTTATATCTGTTTTTGCACCGCAAGCTGAAGAATAAAAAGTGGAATGATACCGTACGTCGTCTGCCGAGTCTAGAAGTGATCAGCAAATATATGGATGGTGCTACACTGATTGGCACGCCTCTTCTTGGTGTTTCTATCATGCTTGCGGTATTGTCTATTGTGGCTGAAACGCGTTGGAGCCTGCTCTTGGATCTCAAGGTTATTGCCACGGGGCTTGCCATGGCGATCTATGTAGGATACTTCGTATTCAAGAGAAGGAAACAGTTCTCCACAGTCATTATGGCGAGATGGACATTGATTGGATATGGCTTTGTCATTATCAGTTTTTTATCCAATGCGTATTCAGCGTTTCATCGTTGGACGGGAGAGTGAAGGGGATGGAACGCTACACACCCATATTTGTGGATATATCAGGGAAATCCTGTTACGTGGTTGGAGGCGGACGTGTTGCTGAACGTAAAATAAAAGGTTTGCTTCATGCCGAAGCGCAAATCAAGGTGATTAGTCCGGAAGTTACGCCAACGTTACAACAATTGCATCATGATTCCCGAATTCAATGGCTAGCCCGGTCCTACCGCAATGGAGATTTGCGGGGGGCCTTTCTCGTATATGCAGCAACGGATCATAGTGAAGTGAACACAGCTGTTGTCCAAGAAGCGGAAGATGCGGGTATACTGGTTAATGACGCCATATCTTCTGAGCAGAGTAACTTTATAACACCGAGTGTAGTCAGGCGGGGCAGATTGAGCATTGCCATATCGACCGCTGGAGCAGGACCTGTGGCCGCAGCAGAAATTCGTGCCACATTGGAACAGCAATTCGGAGATGAGTACGAGACATATATTGAATTTTTGTATCAGATGAGGATGGAAGTAAAGGCACGTATATCTTCTCCAGGTGTCAGGGGGAAATTACTTCGTCGTTTAACCGAGATGAATGTGCTGGAAGATATCCGTACAGGTCAGTTTGAGTGGTGGACAGAAGAACAAATTGGGGACTGGATTTCCCATAATCAGGAGGACGTGTAGACATGCGGACAATAAAAGTGGGAAGTAGACAAAGCGCACTTGCTTTGACCCAGACAGGCCATGTAATTCAAGATTTACGTGATATTTGTGAGCGAGAAGGACTAGCGTTTGACTTTGAAGTACATAAAATCGTTACAAAAGGGGATTTGATTCTCGATGTAACCCTGTCCAAAGTTGGAGGCAAAGGACTGTTTGTCAAAGAGATTGAACAGGCGATGATGGATCGTACGATTGATATGGCTGTTCATAGCATGAAGGATATGCCTTCCGAGTTGCCTGAAGGGTTGACGAACGGAGCTGTTCCGCGCCGTGCGGATCCCCGTGACGCCCTGATTTCGAATGGTGGACTCACGTTGGATCAATTGCCGGAAGGTGCAAGAGTGGGGACGAGCAGTCTGCGTCGCTCCAGTCAATTGAAAGCATACCGCCCAGATCTACAGCTTGAATCGCTTCGCGGTAATATTGATTCCCGTTTGCGTAAACTGGAGACCGAAGGGCTGGACGCCATTATTTTGGCTGCCGCTGGTTTGTATCGAATGGGCTGGCAGGATCGGATTACGGAATATCTGTCAGAGGAAGCTTGTCTTCCAGCAGTAGGTCAGGGTGCGCTCGGCATTGAATGCCGTGAGGATGATGCGGAACTGCTTCATCTGTTGCAGTTATACAACGATCCGGAAACCGCATTTCCTGTGTTGGCTGAACGTCGCTTCCTTAGTGTATTAAACGGGGGCTGCCAGGTTCCGATTGGAGCTCACGCCGTATGGGTGTCACAACATGATGCAGATTCCCCGAATGGACAAAACGCGTTACAATTAACAGGTATGGTCGGTACGCCGGATGGTGGACTGATTCTTAAAGAGGCTTTGACGGGTAAAGATCCGGTTCGTCTTGGAGAAGAAGTGGCTTGGAGATTGATTGAACGGGGAGCAGAGCAGATACTGGCAGAAGTTAGGGGATGAAGATATGGTGGGAAAGGTCTTTTTGGTTGGTGCAGGTCCAGGGGACGCCAAGCTGATTACAGTAAAGGGCTGGGAATCAATCGGTAGAGCGGATGCAGTAGTGTATGATCGATTGGCTAGTCCAAGACTACTCAAACAAATGAAGCCCGGCGCGGTTAAGATATATGTGGGTAAGCGCCCGGATCGACATACGATGAAGCAGGAGGAAATCAACCAGCTATTGGTTGATCTCGCACTGGAAGGCAAGGTTGTGGTCCGTCTTAAAGGTGGAGACCCGACGATATTCGGACGCGTAGGTGAAGAGGCTGATCTGCTACGCAAAAACGGCGTTCCTTTTGAAATCGTACCTGGTGTAACCTCAGCAATAAGTGTACCTGCTTACGCCGGAATACCTGTGACCCACCGCGACTATGCTTCCTCCATTTCCATCATTACGGGGCATGAGAATCCGGACAAGCTTGACCGCAGTATCCATTGGGATAAAGTGACGAATGCAACAGGCACACTTGTATTTATGATGGGCGTTTCCAAAATTGGATATATCAGCGAACAGTTGATTCGTCACGGACGCCCGGCACAAACACCGGTGGCATTAATTCGCTGGGGTACAAGAGCAGAACAGGTTACGATTACAGGCACCCTTGAAGATATCGAAGCAAAAGTCACCGCTGCAAACTTCCAACCGCCCGCGGTCATTGTTGTTGGTGAGGTAGTGAACCAGCGCGAGCAGTTGAAATGGGCGGAAGCGCTGCCGCTGTTTGGCAAACGCATTCTGGTAACGCGGGCACGCAGTCAGGCTAGCGAATTAGTGAACCGGATTGAGGAACTTGGCGGTGAACCCTATGAATTTCCAGTCATTGAGACCGTGATGCCATCAAGGGAGTCGGCACAGGAAAGTATCAAACAGGCTTTTGGTGTGTTAAATACGTTTGACTGGGTATTTTTCACGAGTGTGAACGGGGTGGATTTCTTCTTCCGTCATTTGGAGCAACAGGGCAAGGATGTCCGTGCGCTCCATCAAGCTAGAATTGCTGCGGTAGGACCTTCTACTGGGGAAGCTCTGCGTAAGTATGGCATTGTAGCGGAAGTCATCCAAGGGCCATTTCAGGCCGAAGGTATGCTTGAAGCTTTTGAAAGTGAACTGAAGGAAGGCCAGAGGGTTCTTTTACCGCATGGAGATCTTGCACGCTCCTGGTTGCCTGAACAGTTGAGGGAACGGGGACTCCTAGTCACCGAGGCAATTATCTATGACACCATTCTGGCTGGCGAGGATGACGATGAACTGCTGAAACTGCTTGAAGAGGGCGGCATTCATGCGATGACCTTCACGAGTTCATCCACCGTCACCAATTTCATGAGCATTCTGAAACGGATGGGATTGCAGGACCCCTTGCCTTTATTGAAAAACGTAGAGGTTGCGTGTATCGGTCCAGTTACAGCCAAGACGGCAGAAACAGCAGGTTTGAAGGTCACCATGATGGCTGAAGAAGCAACGATTGAGAGCCTGATCTCTGTCTTGTGTGAGTGGGAACGAAAACCTGTTACGGAAGCTGCCTTTCCCCATTAAACATATAAATTGAACCGCAATCGATAAATGAAGCGTGCTGAATTCGTTACGATACCGGCGCGCTTCGCTTTTTGTACCATATAACAACTATTTAGGGAGGTTTCACACGTATGAGTTTTCCAATTGTACGGCATCGCCGTTTACGTCAATCTACAGGTATTCGAAATATGGTGAGAGAGACCCATTTGACTGTGGATGACTTTATCCAACCGATCTATGTGACTTATGGTGAAAATGTAAAATCCGAGATCAAATCCATGCCGGGCGTATTCCGCTTCTCGTTGGATCGTCTGCAGGAAGAAGTGAGGGAGATTGCCGAACTGGGTATTCCGGCTGTGCTGTTATTCGGTATTCCCGAAACCAAAGATAGTGTCGGTTCGTCTGGGTTCGCGGAAGATGGCATTGTACAGGAAGCGACGAAGCTGATTAAATCCTGGTATCCTGAGCTGCTGGTTGTTGCTGATACCTGTCTGTGCGAATTCACGGATCATGGTCATTGTGGCATGGTGCACACCGTTGAAGTGGACGGTCACATTTGCGGAGATGTTCTCAATGACGAATCGCTGGATCTGCTCGTGAAAACGGCAGTATCCCAAGCTAAGGCAGGTGCGGACATCATTGCTCCTTCCAACATGATGGACGGATTCGTTCAAGCGATCCGTGCTGGACTGGATGAGAATGGTTTCAGTCACATTCCGATTATGTCCTATGCGGTGAAATATGCGTCGGCATTTTACGGTCCATTCCGCGAAGCTGCGGATTCAACGCCACAATTCGGAGATCGTAAGTCGTATCAGATGGACCCGGCGAACGCTCGTGAAGCATTGCGTGAAGCCGAAACCGATGTGATGGAAGGAGCGGACATGTTGATGGTGAAACCTTCACTGTCCTATCTGGATGTCATGCGTACGATCAAGGACCAATTCGATCTACCACTGGTTGCTTATAACGTAAGTGGAGAGTATGCCATGGTGAAGGCAGCGGCGATTCAAGGCTGGATTGATGAGAAGAAAGTGGCTATGGAAATTCTGTTGAGTATGAAACGTGCGGGTGCAGATATGATTATTACGTACTACGGAAAAGACGCTTCACGCTGGTTGGCAGAGAAATAAGAAATAACAGGTTGCTTCAATAACAGCTAGGATGAACAAAACTTATTATGGTTAATCAAAATTATATAAAAGGCCCCTCCAATAAAGTTTGGAGGGGACTCATCACTAAGGAGGATGTTCATGACTGCACAACAAGGAACTCGTCGCAATGATGAGCGCTCACGCAGCGCATTTGAAGAAGCCAAGCAGTACATACCTGGAGGTGTAAACAGCCCGGTTCGGGCGTTCAAATCGGTTGGGCTTACCCCGATCTATGCAGAGCGCGGAGAAGGCTCCAAAATCTATGATATTGATAGCAATGTTTTTATTGATTATGTGGGATCATGGGGTCCGCTCATTATGGGACATGCACATCCTGACGTTGTAGAAGCATTGCGTGAGACAGCCCTTAAAGGAACCAGCTTTGGTGCGCCAACGTTGCTGGAGACAGAGATGGCAAAACTCGTCTGTGAACGTGTGCCGTCGATTGATATTGTGCGGATGGTGAATTCTGGTACAGAAGCGACGATGAGTGCGATTCGTCTGGCACGTGGTGTAACAGGACGTAGTAAAATTTTGAAGTTTGAAGGCTCGTATCACGGTCATGCCGACAGCTTGCTAATTAAAGCGGGATCTGGCGTAGCGACTCTTGGTCTGCCCGACAGCCCGGGTGTTCCTGAAGGTGTGGCTATAAATACGATAACGGTTCCATACAATGACCTGGAGTCGGTGAAGCTTTCTTTTGAACGTTACGGTGAAGAACTGGCTGCCATCATTGTGGAGCCTGTAGCCGGTAATATGGGCGTTGTGCCTCCTGTTCCGGGCTTTCTTGAAGGACTGCGCAGTTTGACGTCTCAATACGGCAGCCTGCTCATTTTTGACGAGGTCATGACCGGTTTCCGTGTGGGACTGAACTGTGCACAGGGAAGATACGGCGTTACACCTGACCTGACCTGCTTGGGTAAAGTCATCGGCGGCGGGCTTCCGGTCGGCGCTTATGGCGGCAGACGCGATCTGATGGAACAGATTGCTCCGACCGGACCGATCTATCAGGCAGGTACATTGAGCGGCAATCCGCTGGCTATGGCAGCAGGCTATACCACGCTCAAATTGCTGACACCGGAGGTCTATGACCGCTTGGAGACGCTGTCTGCACGCTTGCAGGTCGGGTTTGAAAAGAATGCAGCAGAGACGGGTGTCGCGATTACGATTAACCGTGTTGGTTCAATGGTTTGTCCATTTTTCAGTGCTGTTCCGGTTACGAATTATGATATTGCCAAAGAAAGCAATCTGGATCAATTCCGTCGTTACTTTGCGGCCATGATTGATCAAGGTGTAAGTGTTGCACCTTCCCAATACGAAGGCATGTTTGTCTCTGGCGTGCATACGGAGCAGGATATTGACGATACGATCGAGGCGAACCGTAAGGCGCTTCAATCATTATGACCATTAAAAGTTGGAAACGCCGTGGGGAATGGCTTGAGCTGATGCCAGGCAAAGTGGTGACAGGAAGTTCAGACAGACAGGCTGCTGCAGAGCAGTGGCTTCTGTCTGAACTTCAGATACCAGAGAAAATGTTGCGTCAGCTAAAGACGAATCAGGGCATACAACTGGCAGGGGACCGGCTTCGGCTGGCCCTTTTTGCGTCTCAGCCAATCGATGTTGAGCCTAGGTGGGCAGATATTGATGTTTTGTATGAGGATGATTTCTGTCTGGTCGTGCATAAACCGGCAGGAATGAAGCTGCATCCCGATGGGAGCCGTGCGAATCTATCTATTACACTGGATCATGCGGTTGCCTCCTATTACGAAATGAGTAGCATCCAGGCTAATGTACGCCATGTTCATCGTCTGGACGAGGACACAACGGGTCCTGTTTTATATGCCAAAAATGCTTTTGCCCTCGCCAAACTGGATGAAGCGATGCGGCGTAAAGACATTGGCCGCCATTACGTCGCCATTGCAGGTGGTCAGATATCCAAGGAGTTGAATACGATTGATGCTCCAATTGGAAAGGACAGGCATCACAAGCAACGCAGACGTGTCTCGGAAGGTGGGCAGGAAGCGGTAACCCATGTGGAGATTGTGGAGGTATGGGATAGAGCTACCCTTGTACGGCTGACACTGGATACAGGACGCACACACCAGATTCGGGTGCATTTAAGTTATGCAGGACACCCCCTTATTGGAGATGAGTTATACGGGGGCAGAAAGGATTCAATTGGCCGGCAGGCGCTTCATGGTGAGACACTGAGTTTTGGTCATCCGCTGACAGGGGTACGAATTGAAGTGGCTGACCCTTGGCCGCCGGATTTCGAACAACTGGCACAACGTGAAGGCAAGGACCAATAAACCGGAAAGGTTTGCACAAAAGGTGGCATGCTCATCTCATTCAAGGCATATAGATGGGGTAACGAAGGATTTGGACCATGGATCAGTCCCATGAGAAGGATCATGGTGAACATATGCCGAAAGGAGGACGCCACCTTTGTTGAATCAACCTTATGGTTTGCGGTTCGATATTTATGAGCGCGTTCATTTGTCAGAGGGAGTCCCTGCGATTGAGGAACTGGAGGAAATTGAGTTATACCCCCGCATTCAGGTGATAGGTCAGGATGATCATGCCACATTGCGAGGCCATCTTTTGCTAACAGGTGCGTATCGGGGAGAGAACGAGATCTCGGAGGAACTCAAACATTTTATCCCGGTGGAGATCACAGTACCCCTGAACCGGGTAAGATCGCTTGAGGATATTTCCATTGAGATCGAAAATTTTGACGTCGATTTGTTATCCAACCGAAGTTTGAACATTACAGGCGTATTGTCGCTTCGCGGCATTGAGGGCTTTCCGGTGGAGGAGCCGCAGGTCTGGTCAGCAGATGAGTTTACCGTTGTACATTCGCCCGACCCTCAGCAGAGCGACCGTTCGGCTGAAACAGAGCAGACAGGCAGCTATCCCAATGTATTTGCTCAGGAATATCTGCTTCAACGGAGCGAAGAGGAATTGCAGCAGGAACATCTATTTCAAGCTTCTCCTGAACAGTTTCAGTCCTGGCAGCATGGGGATGGGAACGCGGAGCAAAGCAAAATATTGGCTGAAAACGAAGAGTCCTCGTCCTTGAGGGACAAGGAGGATGATGCGCAAGCGGAAGTGTTCTCCGATACGCCTTCTCCAGTTTCGTCTTTTTTGGCGGAGACAGCCGACAGGTTGGCTTCTTACCCTGAATCTGAGCCTTTGCTTCCTCTGGCTGAAGAGCCGTCTGTTTGGTCCGAGCCTTCCGTCGAGACCTTACATACAAACTCAAGGAACTCGGAACAGGCCGATTCCAAACTGGACTCGCAGCCTTCGGATGAACCGGCAGCACCGAACGTTTGGCATTTTGAATCTGCCCGATCTGAACCCAAACAAGAGAATCAGGCGGTTGCAGATGTCCCGGCGGGTTCGCATTCAGAAAACTGGCAGGATGCCTTTGCAACGTCTGAACCGGAAATTTCGGAGGAAAACACACCTCCTCTTGAAGCGGGGGAGACGAGTGAACCCGCTGAAAAAGAATCTTTTATCCCTGAACCTGTGGCTGAGACGGAAGACAAGCCGGAGCTTAAGGTTGCTTTTGGCAGCAAGAGAGAATCTGCACCCAAACAGGAAGAGGGCGTAGGCATCTCCTCCTTGTTATCCTCTGGCAGGGTGACACGGGAGGCGGAGGCTGAACGGGAGCAAGAGGCACTTGCTGGAGTCCAGCAGCAAGAAGCATACTCGCCTGATGATGTAGAGTGGAAGAAGCTGTTTCTCGGCACCATTGTTGATCAGACCCCGTTCCGTAAAGTGAAGTTATGCATTGTACAGCGTGAAGAGACGCTCGATACCATTGCAGACCGATATCAGTTAAGTACCCGAGAGCTCCAGTTGTATAATCGTTTGTCCGAACAGGTTGTGGAAGAAGGACAGATTCTATATATCCCTTAACCTGTAGGCTGGTTTAATGACCATTTCGACCCGTGATCCCTTGAGGATGGCGGGTTTTTGCTTTGTCAGCCCTCAACCTGCATTGCAGCGCGCTTTTTCCGCTGTTGTCAGGTTGACTATCGGGCACGGGCAGGGTATGATGTGTTTAGGTTTTTTGAAGAACAACGTGGATCGGGAGTAGTAGACAGTATGACCTTTCAGAGAGCGGGATTGTAGCGCTGGGAAATTCCGTAGGAACCAACTGATCGAAGTCGCCCGGGAGTTGCCTGTTTGAATACAAGGGATGAGTAACTTTAGTATCATTCATTCCTAAGGTAGGATGGGCCGGTCGCAGCCGTTATCTGCTTGAAGTGTCACGTAAGTACAGAAGGGGTAGTCTATCTTTCTATCTGCGTGAAACAAAGGTGGTACCGCGAAAGCTAACCTTTCGTCCTTTGATGGATGAAAGGTTTTTTTGTTTTTTGGCGATGATGAATAAGTAACGGAGGAATGACACATGTCTGAACAAAAAAATTCAGCTGCAACAGAGATGCCGACCACGTATGATCCGAAAGCTGCGGAACAAAAATGGTATTCCACTTGGATGGAAAATGGATATTTCAAGGCAGGCCAGCGTAAAGATGCTGAGCCTTATACGATTGTAATTCCACCCCCGAACGTAACCGGAATGCTCCATATCGGGCATGCGCTCGATTTTACACTGCAGGATATTCTGATTCGTACCAAGCGGATGCAGGGCTATGATGCACTATGGTTGCCGGGTTCTGACCATGCAGGGATTGCTACCCAAACCAAAGTGGAGCAGAAATTGCGTGAAGAAGGTCAGACTCGGTATGATCTGGGACGTGAGAAGTTTCTGGAGAGAGTATGGGACTGGAAAGAACAATACGCAACAACGATTCGTCAGCAATGGGGCAAAATGGGCTTGTCGCTCGACTACTCGCGTGAACGTTTTACACTGGATGAAGGTCTATCCCAGGCTGTGCGTAAAGTGTTTGTTCAACTGTATGAAAAAGGCCTCATTTATCGAGGCAAACGAATTATTAACTGGGACCCAGTGAACCGGACTGCACTGTCCGACATTGAGGTTGAATATAAAGAAGTTCAGGGTCACTTGTACCATCTGCGTTATCCGCTCAAAGACGGAAGTGGGTATGTTACAGTAGCGACAACTCGCCCGGAAACGATGCTGGGAGATACGGCAGTTGCTGTTCATCCGAAGGATGAGCGTTACGCAGATATGATTGGCAAGGTGCTTGTTCTGCCTATTATCGGACGCGAAATTCCGGTTATTGCAGATGAGTATGTAGATAAAGATTTCGGAAGCGGCGCCGTGAAAATTACGCCTGCTCATGATCCGAATGACTTTGAAGTGGGCCTTCGTCATGATCTGCCACAGATTACGGTGATGGATGAGACGGGTACGATGAATGCCGAAGCAGGCAAATATCAGGGACTGGATCGCAGCGACTGCCGTAAGCAGATTGTTGCCGACCTGCAAGAACAGGGCGTATTGATCAACATCGAGGATCATACGCATCAGGTTGGACACAGCGAACGTACAGGAGCTGTTGTTGAGCCGTATTTGTCGACACAGTGGTTTGTTGAGATGAAGCCACTCGCGGAGAAAGCGATTGAGAAGCAACAAAGCGGTGAAGGGGTTCGTTTTGTTCCGGATCGTTTTGAGAAAACGTATCTGAACTGGATCGAGAATGTTCGTGACTGGTGTATCTCTCGTCAATTGTGGTGGGGTCATCGTATTCCTGCCTGGTATGATGAAGAGACTGGAGAAGTTATTGTATCTGCTGAAGATCCGACAACCCTGCCAGAATACGCTGGGCGCAAGCTGAGACAGGATGAAGACGTTCTGGATACATGGTTCAGCTCCGCATTATGGCCGTTCTCTACATTAGGCTGGCCGGAAGACACGGAAGATCTGAAACGTTATTACCCGACAAGTGTATTAGTAACAGGGTATGACATTATTTATTTCTGGGTGGCGCGCATGATCTTTACCGCTCTGGAGTTCACGGAAGAGGTTCCGTTCAAAGATGTGCTGATGCACGGTCTTGTTCGTGATGCAGACGGACGCAAGATGTCCAAATCGCTTGGCAACGGTGTTGATCCGCTGGATGTGATTGAGCAATATGGCGCGGATGCTATGCGTTACATGATCTCTACCAGCAGCACTCCGGGTCAGGATCTCCGTTTCCGCTGGGAGCGTGTGGAACAGGCTCGTAACTTTGCGAACAAAATCTGGAATGCATCACGCTTCGCCCTGATGAATCTGGAAGGGTTCACCTATGAAGATCGCGATATTAGTGGAGATCTTGGAACAGCGGATTACTGGATTTTGCACCGCCTGAACGAAACTTCTCGTGATATTACGCGTCTAATCGAAGCGTATGAATTTGGAGAAACAGGCCGTTTGCTGTATAACTTTATTTGGGATGACCTGTGTGACTGGTATATTGAGTTTGCGAAGTTGTCCTTCTATGGGGAAGATCCGGTTGCCAAGAAGAAAACACAATCGGTGCTTGCTTATGTGCTGGATCAGACCATGCGCCTGATTCATCCGTTCATGCCTTACATCTCGGAAGAGATTTGGCAGCATCTGCCGCATGAGGGAGAGACGATCACGTTGGCTTCCTGGCCGGTATATGATCCTGCATTGGAGAACCCAGAAGCAGTTGCCGAGATGAATCTGCTTATGGATACCATCCGTGCAGTGCGAAACATCCGTGCAGAAGTGAATGTACCTATGAGCAAGAAAATCGAATTGATGGTGAAAGCGAACAACGCAGAGACATCCAGCATCATTGAACGCAACAGCCATTACATCAAACGTTTCTGTAATACGTCCGAGTTCGACAGCGGCCTGGATCTGAGCTCACCGGATAAAGCAATGACTGCTGTCATTACTGGGGCTGAGCTGTACTTGCCGCTGGCGGGTCTTATTGATATTGATCAGGAAGTGGCTCGTCTGGAGAAAGAGTTGCAGAACCTTGAGGGCGAAGTACTCCGTGTGGAGAAAAAGCTGGCGAACGAAGGCTTTGTTGCCAAGGCTCCTGCCAAGGTTATCGAGGAAGAGCGCGCCAAGCAAGCGGATTATTCCGATAAACGGGATAAAGTGATTGCACGAATCAAGGAACTGAAAGGTTAATGTATTCGGGTCGGATGGAGTGCTTTTGCGCCATCCGGCCGCTTTTTTCAACCAAACTCAAACCAAAGGTGAATCATATGACGGAACTTAACGGGACAGAAAAAGCAGCTCCTTTACTTACCTATGACGAGGCAGTCAACTGGATCAATGGCCTTATTCCTTTCGGCATCCGACCCGGATTGGAACGAATCGAGGGATTGATGTCATTGCTGGGCAATCCTCACCAGCGTCTCAAATTTATTCATGTCGCGGGAACGAACGGCAAAGGTTCGACTTGCGCTTTTTTGACGTCAGTGCTGCTTCAGGCGGGATATGATGTTGGAACCTTCACATCCCCTTATATCACCAAATTCACGAACCGTTTTCAATACAACGGGGAGGACATCCCGGAAGAGACACTGCTAAAACTCGCGAATCGTCTTCATCCGTTGGTCCAAGAGATGGCATTGACTCCCCTTGGATCACCTACGATGTTTGAGGTGTCTACATCAATCGCCCTTCTGTATTATGCGGAAGAATGCTACCCGGACATTGTAGTATGGGAGACAGGGCTCGGGGGAAGGATGGACGTAACGAACATTGTTACACCCGTGGTATCGGTCATTACCAATATCGGTATGGACCATACGGATGTACTGGGAGATACGATTGAGGCGATTGCAGGAGAGAAGGCAGGCATTATTAAGGCGGGGGTACCCGTTGTTACCTGTGCCACGCAGCCAGAGGCTGTGAAGGTGATTCGGGAGACCGCACAACGGTTAAGTTCAACCGTGTATCTGGCGGGAGATCGTTTCTCCTATCATAGACTGGACAGTGATGAGAACGGTCAATCCTTTCATTTTACAGGACCGTTCCGTGATCTGGACGCTCGTATTCGTATGCAGGGCGTATATCAATGCGACAATGCAGCGGGCGCACTTATGGTACTGGAGTTGCTTCGCCAATACATGGCATTTATGCTGGATGATGAAGATATTGCGCTTGGACTGGAGAATGCCTTCTGGGCAGGCCGGTTCGAGAAAGTGGTTGATCAGCCCCGCATTATTCTGGATGGAGCGCATAATCCGGAGGGGGCAGAATCGCTGGCCAAGAGCATTATCGACGTTTATCCTCACAACAAGTTAATTTTGATGATGGGCATGCTGGCGAATAAGCATCACGAAGCGTATTTGCAGCATATACTGCCACTAGTGGATACGCTGATCCTGACCGAGCCAGATTTCCGACGCAAAATGGATGCAGCCGAATTGCTGCAGATTGTCGAACGGGTACGTCCCGCCATTGCGAAACCGGACCTGGAAATCATCGTCGAGCCTGAATGGGCAAAGGCACTTGATCTATTGAAGTCACGGACGGAAGCGGAAGATCTGGGGGTGGTGTCCGGCACATTGTACCTGATTGCAGATGTGCGGGCAGCCCTTTTGCATCAAACCGATTCTGAAAAAGGTTGGTGAAAGTTTTGTTAAATACATCGGAACACGTTCATTTTATAGGGATTGGCGGATATGGCATGAGTGCCATCGCGAGAGTTATGCTTGAGATGGGATACACCGTTACCGGATCGGATGTCGCTTCACAGGAGTTGACCGAGAAGCTGGCAGCCAAGGGAGCGAAAATATATATCGGACATACGGCAGAGCACGTAAATGGGGCAGATTTGGTTGTCTACTCTACGGCAGCTCCGGCTGATAATGTGGAGCGGGTGGCAGCCAAACAACTGAACATCCCGATTCTACATCGTGCCCAGATGCTGGCGCGTTTGCTGAACGAGCGCAAGGGTGTGGCTGTGGCCGGGGCTCATGGCAAAACAACCACTTCATCCATGATTGCACTCGTTATGGAAAAATGTGATACAGACCCGACATACATCATTGGCGGGGAAATCATGAACGTGGGTACTAACGCCAAGGCAGGCCAAGGCGACTGGGTTGTTGCAGAGGCAGACGAAAGTGACGGTTCGTTTTTGCAGTATCACCCTTGGCTAGGCATTGTAACGAATATTGAAGCGGATCACCTTGAGAATTACAACAGTGATTTTGAGGAACTCAAAAAGGCTTATGTACAGTTCCTGAGTCAAATTCGTCCAGAGGGCACGGCCATTGTGTGTGCTGATGATGAGAATGTTCAAGCCATTTTGCCAGATCTGAAATCACGGGTGACCACATATGGTATTGATTATGCTGCTGATTATATGGCAACAGATATCGTGCTTGGTGATCGCCGAATTTCCTTTACGATGAGCCATCAGGGCAATGTTTTGGGTACGGTGGAGTTGTCAGTTCCAGGTAAACATAACGTTTATAATGCGATGGCTACGGTTATCACATGCTTGGAAGCAGGTATCCCATTTGAGAAAATTACGGCTGCCATTATCCAGTTCCATGGAGCGAAACGCAGATTCCAGGTGCTGGGCGAAGCGCATGATATGCTGATTATTGATGATTATGCTCATCACCCGACTGAGATTGAGGCTACGATCAGTGCGGCCAAAGCGACGGGGAAACGCATCATTGCGGTATTCCAGCCACAGCGTTACACACGTACATTCTTCCTGCTTGATGCGTTCAGTCGAGCCTTTGCAGAAGCGGATGAGGTTCTCATTACCGATATCTATTCCCCTGCAGGTGAAAAACAGATTGAAGGTGTGCACTCGGCCAGACTGGTTGAACTCATCGTTCAGAACAGTAATGCTTCTGCGCGTTATCTTCCGACCAAGGAAGAAGTGGTTGCAGATTTGCAGCACCGTCTTCAGCCAGGTGATCTTGTGCTCACGATGGGTGCAGGTGATATCTGGAAAGTTGGCGATACACTTGCCAAAGGGTTGAAATAAATACATTCGTAGAACCGTCTGACTTCATTTCGAAGCAGGCGGTTTTTTTGCATGAAATGGAATGTTTCTGATTCTCTCTGCATATAGCTGTTATAAATGGGACAAAGGAGAGGGTACGGGGTGAGCAATGCTAGAATGACGTTTCGCTTTGGGGATAACGAGTCGGACAAGCCTGAAAACAAGGGGATACCCACATCCAGCACATTTGCAGCTTTGAGTGAAGAAATTCCGCAGAGTCCAACGCCAACGCGGTTGAATACAACTCCTTCATGGACACCAGAGGATATTCCCGGTGACTGGGGAGAGACGGTGCTGACAGGCTCCACTGTACCTGAACCTTACCAAAAAACGGACAAGGATTCGAAACTTGATGAGTCCGAATACAATTATAATTATCATCTTACTGAATATCCGGGAGATGAGAATGAGAACAGGTCGGACGAGAATTATGGTGACCATAATTGGCTTGCAGATAGTGAAAACTATTCTTATAAGCGAAATCGTCCCCCAAGGGGCTGGAAAATGATTGGTTCAGTAAGCGGTGCGCTTGTAACTGGTGCCCTCTTCGGCATGGTTATTCTTTCTTTTTTCAATCGGGAAGGAGCCGTAGATCCTGGGAGCAAGATTCCCGCCAATCAGGCGGTTTCCGCTGTGACAGGTCAGGATGGAGTGGCAGGTTCGGAACAGCAGCTCCAGGCAGCTACTACAGGCGGCAGTTATTATGCACTGCAATACGGTGTATTCAGTTCTCCTGAACGCGCTGAACAAGCGAAGGTGGAACTGTCCCAGGCAGGCATTGCCGCAGGCTCCGACCCGGAGGATGGTAATCGGGTATACGCAGGCATTGCGGCTGACCGTGAGGAGGCCAAACTGCTTAGCTCAAGGCTTAAGGCCGAAGGTGTGGAACTGTACGTCAAGGAAATCGTCAACCCTGAAGTGAATCCAGCAGTATTCGGCGGAAAAGCAGAGGATGTCCAGCAGTTCTTCGCAAGCGGATCAACTTTGGTAGAACAACTGTCTACCCTCTCGATCCAGCAGCTCGGTCTGTCTGTTCCTGAAGCCGTCTCAACCGAAACAATGACCGCACTACAGAACCAGCATCAACTCTGGTTGACAGGTTTGAATAGTATTGCATCGGGTCTGACTGCAGAGGTACAACCCTATGTATCCGCGATGGACAAATCGATGAACAGTGCTGTAACCGCACTTGCCGAATACAACAAAAATCCGGCTAATGTGCATATGTGGTCTGTACAATCCAATCTGATGGAATATGTATTACAGCAAAAAAAATGGCTTGAAGCGATAAAACAGTAATCAACGCTTTCCCATAACACAGCCTTGAAATACCTATCCGGCAAGGAACTGGAAATAGTTCCCCTTGCCGGATTTGTGTTTGTATTGACGTACAAAACCCCGTATAATAATGTGGGTGTCAAAAAATGGCGAGGGAAGATCACCGATGAAAAAAAACTTCGGCATGTTATTGCTGTTTCTGCTGCTCGGCTGGCTGGCCGGTGCGTGGATCGCCAAGGCACTGCAGCCTGTAAAGGCAGTTGCCTTTCTAACGAAAGCCACGACCATTCGTTGGTCGCCGCAGGCTGATCTGGATATTATCAGTTATGACATTTCACTTCAATTTCAAATGAGCCTCCTGAGTCTGATCGGTATTATTGCTGCTGTATGGCTGTATCGCAGGTTATAGGAGAATGACGAATTTTGACGAAGAAACAAAAAAATGATATCTACTAGCGTGATCCGACAGGATGTCGCCGTAGCAAAAGGGGCCGGTTATTTTGGATAAAACACAACAGCGTCGCATTATTCTGGCTTCCACTTCGCCACGGCGTAAAGAACTGATTGCATCACTCCATCTAGCATTTGAAGTAATACCAAGTCATGCCGATGAAGATACACCGCCGGAATGGACTCCTGAACAGACGGTACAGGAGCTTGCGATGCGCAAGGCACTTGCCGTTTATCGTGAGCTGGAAGGCCGTGAACAGGATGCGGTTATTGTTGGTAGTGACACTGTTGTCGTTCTGGACGGTGATATTCTTGGTAAACCCGTAGACGAAGCGGACGCTGAACATATGTTATCTCGTCTACAGGGGCGTGTACACCGTGTTTTCACGGGAGTAGCCTGTATCGATGCAAGCAATGGGCAATCTATGGTTCAGTATCGGCAGACTGAAGTAACGATGAAGGAACTGTCTGACGCTACGATTCGTGCGTATGTTCAGACCGGGGAGCCTTCGGACAAGGCAGGATCATATGCCATTCAGGGCATTGGTGCTTCACTGATAGACCGTGTTGAAGGATGTTATTTCAATGTGGTGGGCCTACCGTTGTCCTTGCTTAGCGATATGCTGGATGGATTCGGCATACATGTACTGCCGCGTACATGAAATTCCGCAATTGACGATCTGAAAAGAGGGAACATATGGAGTCGCCTCAATATATGATGCGCGACATCCCCCAGGAAGAACGCCCGAGAGAACGCATGATGGAATACGGGGCGGGCGCCTTAAGCCATGCTGAATTGCTGGCCATCTTACTTCGAACAGGTACAAGACAGGAATCCGCAGTGCATATGGCACAGCGGATTCTGACCGAAGCGGGTGGAATTCGCTCGTTGATGGATTTGAGCATGGAAGAATTGACTGCGATGAAGGGAATCGGCATGGCCAAGGCTGTACAGTTGAAAGCCAGCATTGAGCTTGGTCATCGGATTGCGAAGAGCAGACTTACACAGTCAACTTCAATCCGTACCCCTCGTGATGCGGCCGATATCCTTACCGAACAATTGCGTTACTTGCAGAAAGAACACTTTGTGTGTCTATTCCTGAATAGCAAAAACCACATTATTGCCCAGGAAACACTCTCCATGGGTAGCCTTAACGCTTCGATTGTACATCCGCGTGAAGTGTTCCGGGCTGCCATCAAATGCAGCAGCGCCTCTATTGTGTGCGCACACAACCATCCCAGTGGTGATCCTACGCCTAGTCCAGAGGACATCCAAATAACCAAAAGACTGATCGAGGCCGGCGCAATTGTTGGCATAGACGTGCTGGATCACATTATTATCGGAGATGGAACGTACGTAAGTTTGAAGGAGAAGGGCTTAGTATAATATAATGGTTGGCGTTGATGTTTTCCTATGAATGTTGACGGCGTTGTCCGTAGAAGATAGGTTCACTTTACAAATGCAAAACAATGCAACACAAAACAAATGCGAATATTAGCTCCGCCATTGTGGTGGGAATGAAAATGAAACGCTCTTGATTAACCGGGGCGGCTATATGAGGCAGAAAAGGAGATTACGTCATGTTTGGTGGTTTTACGAAAGATTTGGGTATTGATTTGGGGACAGCGAATACTTTGGTTTATGTACGTGGAAAAGGAATTGTGGTGCGCGAACCTTCGGTAGTCGCTCTGCGGACGGATACAAAAAGCATTGAGGCAGTCGGGGAATCTGCCAAAAAAATGATTGGACGTACACCAGGTAACATTCGTGCAATTCGTCCAATGAAAGACGGCGTTATTGCAGATTTCGACATCACGGCAACAATGCTCAAATACTTTATTCGTCAGGCGCAAAAGCAACGCTCCATGTTCCAACGTCATCCTAACGTGATGGTATGTGTACCATCCGGGATTACTGCGGTAGAACAACGTGCCGTTGAAGATGCGACAAAACAAGCGGGTGCACGTGAAGCCTACACGATTGAAGAGCCCTTTGCGGCTGCAATTGGTGCAGATCTACCGGTATGGGAGCCAACGGGAAGTATGGTGGTGGATATCGGTGGCGGTACAACCGAAGTGGCTGTTATTTCCCTGGGTGGGATTGTAACGAGTCGTTCGGTTCGAGTAGCTGGTGACGAGATGGATGAATCCGTTATTCAATACATTAAACGCCAGTATAATCTGATGATCGGTGAACGTACATCCGAGCAGTTGAAGATGGATATCGGATCAGCTATGCCACTTGAGCAAGTGGAAACAATGGAAATTCGTGGACGTGACCTCGTTACAGGTCTGCCGAAGACGATTACGATTACATCAGACGAAATCAGTGAAGCTCTGGCAGATACGGTGAATGCCATTGTTGAAGCTGTAAAAGTAACACTTGAGAAATGTCCTCCTGAGCTGGCAGCGGATATTATGGACCGTGGTATTGTTCTCACAGGTGGCGGTGCATTGCTTCGCAATCTGGACAAGCTGCTTGCTGGTGAGACAGGAATGCCTGTTATCGTAGCAGAGAACCCGCTCGATTGCGTTGCAATCGGAACAGGTAAAGCGCTTGAGAATATCCATTTATTCAAGAGCAGAAGCAGTTCGGCAGTTCGTTCCAAACGATAATTGATTACTCCCTTGCTTGGCTCGCTTATCGACCAAGGGGCATGATATCAACGAAGAGGACCTGGCTTAGGCTGGGAGAGCTATTACCCGCATACCCGGGGAGAATTGACTGATATTCTCGAAGGGACTATAAGTCTGACAGTCTCCCCGCCGGGCATGGCTCGGAAGAGAATAATGGATGTTAGAGGGTGGTCGAACTGTTTAAACTGCTGGGTAACAAAAGACTTTTTGTTTTGCTGGTGGGCCTTGTTACATTTATCGCGTTAATGGGCTTTACGCTCGGTCCGCGAACCGCTCTATCCTGGCCGGAGAAATTCCTGAAGGATTCAGTCGGATTTGTACAATACGTATTTTACAAGCCCGCTTCTTCTGTAGCGGGCTTTTTCAAAGATTTGGCGAACATGCGTACGGTATATCAAGAAAATGAAGAACTTCGCATAGCAATGGGTCACTATACCCGAGATCGGCTGAAATACAATGATATGGAACAGGTGAATGAACAGCTCCAGAAAGCTCTCAATTTTACCGAGGAACAAAAGAATCGGTATAACTACGGTTCACGAATTGCTCAAGTTATCAGTGCCAATTCCGACCCAAACAGCAGAACGATTAATATCGACATCGGTGAAAATGCAGGGATTAAACCTGGGATGGCCGTCACTTCTCAGGAAGGGCTGGTTGGGGTTGTCAGTCATGTCAGCTCATATACGTCCACAGTGAATCTGTTGACTTCCATGGACGCCAATGATCCAACATCCAATGCCATTGCAGCTACAGCAGTTGGTAAAGAAAAAGTGTTTGGCATGATCGAGAGTTATGATCCGAAGACAGGTATGCTCAAAATGACCAAGATTTCGGAAGACTCCAATATCAAGAAGGGTGATGAAATCATCTCCTCTGGAATTATCAACAATTTTCCGAAGTACATGCGGATAGGGGAAGTGGAGAAGGTTGAAGTTGGGGAATACGGTTTGACACGAACTGCGATTATTAAGCCATATGCAAGCTTTCTGGACTGGAAAGAGCTGATTGTGATCATCCCACCTGAGGTAAAAGAGTAATGGTGACGCGTAAGCAAGTCTTATTCCTGGTGCTGTTCGTTTTGTTCATTGTTGAAGGAACGATCCTTCCGCTACTCATTCCTTCGGGCTGGCAAATGCGCATTTCTGCCAATCTGGTTTACATCGTGATTTTATTTATCGCTGTATATCATCATCGGCACACAGCGTTGGTGCTTGGCATACTATTTGGACTGTTGCACGACGTCGTATTTTACGGCGAAATGATTGGACCCTACGGATTCTCTATGGGATTGTCAGCATATATGATGGGACTTATTTTCCAAGCGCCGCGTGCACCACTGCCTGTTATGGTTTCCGTCGTCCTTTTGGGAAGTCTGCTGAATGACACCATGTTATTCTTTCTGTACAAGCTCTTCCAACTCAATCACGTGACATTTGACTGGGCGTTGCTTGAGTATATGATTCCCAATTTGTTTATTCATTTTGTGTTCGCGCTGATCATTTATGTTCCTCTTCGGAAACAACTGGAGCGGATTGGTAAGAGAAAGAGCAAAGCACAAGAAGCTTCTTGAACCATTTTTGGAGTGAGAAGCAGGAACTTGGGGACCCGGGCACGAAATGTAATGAGATGGGAGGGACAGGCTTATGACGGTAAAATCGAATCACGTAACGATTAAAGGCATCCGAGACGGCCTGGTTTTCCTGTTGGACGATCAATGTGAATTCGAGGAATTGCTCTACGAGCTCCGCTATAAGCTGGAACACAGCCATCAAAATATTTTGACCGGACCGATTGTTCATGTGGATATCAAACTGGGCAGCCGGGAAGTGACGGAGGACCAGAAAGAAGCAATTCTTG
>NZ_LITU01000075.1:0-16154 GCF_001280595.1 Paenibacillus xylanivorans | reverse complement strand
TAAAAGGGCCACCGCCGATTGTAACCATGTGCGGTATGGTACGTTCGGGTCAGGTGCTTCATCATGAAGGGAATCTACTGTTTCTTGGAGATATCAATCCGGGGGGCACAGTGACGTGTACCGGAGATATATATGTTTTGGGTTCACTCAGAGGCATGGCTCACGCTGGAATTGGTGGGGACGAAGACTCAATCATCGCTGCTTCGGTGTTTGCACCGACGCAGCTGCGGATCGCTGACATCATCAGCCGTCCTCCCGATGAGTGGGAGAGCCGAGAGACCGGAATGGAATTTGCTTATTTACAGGACAATCAGATGCAGATCGACAAGATGAGCAATATCGTTCGGTTGCGCCGAGATTTTAATGTGTTTAAAGGAGTGTAGCTCATGGGAGAGGCGATCGTGATCACTTCGGGTAAAGGCGGCGTGGGTAAAACAACCACCTCGGCAAACATCGGGACAGCGCTGGCGCTGCTCGGCAAAAAGGTTTGTCTGGTAGATACCGATATCGGCCTTCGCAATCTGGATGTCGTGATGGGACTCGAAAACCGGATCATTTATGATCTGTGCGACGTTGCAGACGGCCGCTGCCGACTGAATCAGGCTTTGGTCAAAGATAAACGTTTCGAAGAATTATATATGCTGCCTGCAGCACAAACGAGAGATAAGAACTCTGTGTCACCAGAACAGGTGAAGGACATTATCCTCGAATTGAAAAAAGATTTTGAATACGTCATTATTGACTGTCCAGCTGGAATTGAGCAGGGGTTCAAAAATGCGGTTGCGGGAGCTGACCAGGCGATTGTGGTCACTACACCAGAAAATGCGGCTGTCCGTGATGCGGACCGTGTCATTGGCTTGCTGGAGAGTTCACACATTCAATCACCAAAACTGGTTGTGAACCGTATCCGTAACAATATGGTTAAATCAGGCGACATGCTCGATATTGATGGCATTTTACAAGTACTTAATATTGACCTAATCGGGATCGTTCCTGATGATGAGCTTGTCATCAAGGCAGCCAACTCGGGAGAGCCTACCGTAATGAATCCGGATTCACTTGCGGCCATTGCCTATCGTAATATTGCCCGTCGTATTCTGGGGGATACCGTTCCTCTGATGCAATTGGAGCAGAAAAAGGGTGCTTTCACACGTTTCAAAAAGTTTTTTGGAATGGGTTAACTTGCTCTTCCTCACCACATTCATGTATGACAGCCGAGGCCCTCAAGCCCGGCTTTTTTGATTATTATGGGGCATTTTATTAAAGCTGTCTTTTATAGAACCGGATATGCACTTCAAGGAAGTACTCCACGTTGTGGGGTTATTTTTGCTTCCAGCCGAAGCCTGTTCATATTATGAACGAGCCCTTCATAGGATGTAGTAAACAAGCCTCGGCGGGAGGACATTCCATGAATACGAAACTCAGAATCAAGCAGAGAAGAGAAGAGCGCATTCGGCGGTTAATGGATGGTGCTACGGAGGAAATTATGCAGGAGCGAGAATCGGGCTTGGTATCCGATAAGCGTACATCTGCACAACGTAATCTTTTCTCGTCTATGGATATACAAGAGAATCTACGAATAGCAAGATCTTCACTGGCAGAACAGGAAAGAGATCCGGAATGGCTGTGGAAAAAAGAGAACGGACATTATGGTCCTGGCGGCCATCCACGTTTCAATCTGATGAAATCATTCGTAGGACGAACAGTGGTTAGCATTTTATTATTCGGCGGCGTCTGGGGATTGTTCCAGTTGAACACTTCGTGGACGACACCTGCCAAAACCGTGATCGCCGATATGTTGCATCGTGATATGGATTTTGCGTACGCTGCTGCCTGGTACGAACGTCACTTTGGCGGAACTCCATCATTCCTGCCTGTTCTTGGGCATACCACTGATCCTGTGAACGGCTCGGGTATTCGGCACCTGCTCGGCAAACCGATCTCTGGAACCGTCGTTCAGCCTTTTGCACTGAGTATGAAAGGTATTGAAATTGTTCCCGAAGCTGGCGGCACTGGACTTGTTCAGGTGGTCAGTTCAGATGCCGGACGAGTACTTCAAGTATTGGATGATCCGGAAAATGGAACTACGGTTGTAATCCAGCACTCTGGCCAAGTGACAGCTATATACGGACGCTTGAACGAAAGTGAAGTTCAGGTGAATGATTGGGTTGAAGCAGGTGATGCGGTCGGCAGCCTGAAGGAGACTGGAAATGATCAACCTGCCACATTGTATTTCGCTGTAAAAGAGGGCGAGCAGTACGTAGACCCTGCGGAAGTGGTTGCCCTTGATTAGGTTATGGGGTGTACGTATCTCGTTTCACCCTTTTTTTGTGATCATCATGATGGCCTCTCTGTTGACCGGGAACTTTATTGAACTCATCACGCTGTTTGCCATCGTTTTTATTCATGAATGTGGACATGCTGCAGCGGCAGCCCTTCTGGGCTGCCGTGTCCTTTCGATACAGATGCTTCCTTTTGGAGGCGTTGCCGTTATTGAGGATGCTGGAAATATTACAGCTCGTCGGGAGATCATTATCGCTTTGGCAGGCCCGTTTCAAAATATGCTCATGGTTGGGGTCGTATTGCTGCTGAAATATGGCAACCTGGGAGACCCGTTTTTTTTGGATTATATTATACAGGGGAATCTGCTGATTGCCCTCTTTAACCTGCTACCCGTGTTGCCGCTGGATGGCGGTAAAATTGTACAGGCACTCGTTAGTCTTGCTGTTCCCTACTATACGACATTGAGGTGGACATACAGAATCAGCATTCTGTGCAGCGCAGGGGTTATCTTGGTTGCCATCGGTCGCTGGTTTACAGGTGATTATGGCTTACCATTAAATATTCTGTTAATCGGGATCTTTCTGTTCTATTCCAACGTGACTGATTACCGAAATGTTCCATACCGGTTTATCCGATTTCTGATGAATCGTGAAAGTGCGTTCACCCGCCATGCAGCTACAGGAAGTTTGGCGCAGCCGATAATATCATTTCCGGCGAAACCTTTGGAGTCTATTTTGCGTCTATTAAAGAGAGAACGATACCATATGATATATGTGATGAATAGACAGGGAAGAATCTTGGCCGTTTTGCCTGAGCAGCGAATCATCGGTTCTTATTTCAAACAAGACACGGATAAGTTGTAGCATCTTGGTGGAACTGTCCTGAATTGGGTTAATACATGTACAATGAGTATGGCAAAGATACAGAATGGATGTGGATGAATTGAATTGTCTTCTAGAGGTGAAGCCATGAAACAAATGATTGTACATAATGAACATAACCTCATGCAAATGGCGCTTCTGGAAGAAGGCAAAGCTGTAGAATTCATGGCAGAGCGAACACGCGAGCGTGGACTGCTGGGTTCGTATTTCAAAGGACGGGTAGTGAACGTGTTACCAGGTATGCAAGCTGCTTTTGTGGATATCGGTCAGAAAAAGAATGCTTTTCTGTATGTGGACGATGTGTTGCATCCTAATTTGGAGAAACAACCCAAAGTGAAGCCTTCGATCTCGGAGCTGCTTCGTCCGGGTCAGGATGTGATCGTCCAGGTCCTGAAGGAGCCAGTAGGAAGCAAGGGAGCCCGGGTGACGACTCATTATTCGCTGCCGGGCCGCTGGCTTGTCTACATGCCTTTAGCGGATTATGTAGCCGTCTCCAAGAAAATTGCCCGTGAGGGGGATCGATCCCGCCTCAAGACGCTGGGTGAACAACTGAGACGGGACGAAGAGGGGCTTATCATACGAACCGTATCTGCAGAGGAACAGAGGGAAGCCATTCAGGCCGACCTGGAAACATTACGTGAGCAGTGGCGTCTGATTCGTGAAAAAGCGGATAGTTTGCCTTCACCAAGCCTGCTGCATCGGGATCATAGTATGGTTCAGCGGATTATTCGGGATGTGTATACGCCTGGCAGCGATGAAGTCATTACAGATAATGAAGTACAAGCCCGTGAATTGAGTGCTTTGTTAGAGGAAATCTGTCCAGGCCATCACCCTAAAGTACAGGTGTACAGGGGAGAAGAATCGATTTTTGCTGCTTATAGTGTGCAGGAGCAGTTGAACAAGGATTTTGCCCGCAAGGTATGGCTGCCTGGAGGGGGATATATTGTCATTGATCATACCGAGGCGCTCACTGTAGTCGATGTCAATACAGGCAAGTACACGGGAGCGGGCGGAGACAGTCTGGAAGAGACTGTAACGGAGACGAACATGCAGGCAGCGGTTGAAATCGCCCGTTTAATGCGTCTTCGGGATATCGGCGGCATGATTATTGTGGATTTCATTGATATGGAGGAAGCGATGAATCGGCATGAAGTTGCGGCAACGCTGGAAAATGAACTCAAGAAGGATCGAACCAAGGCTTTTGTCATGGGGTGGACCAAGCTGGGGTTGCTCGAACTTACCCGTAAGAAGGTACGGGAAGAGAGCACGCTCCCATACGTGGAGCCGTGTTCTTCCTGTCATGGGACAGGCAAAAGATATATTTCACCGTTGCATTGATTTTCAGTATAGTTGGTGGTATAATCTTCAGGTATGTGTTTAGCCTAACGGTCTTGCACATGCTGTAACCGCACTGGCCGGGTACAAGAACAGTTCCGCAAGGAGACTGTCACCTGAGACCGGGCGAGTCTGAGACATGAGGAGGTGCAAGGCAAATGTACGCAATTATTGAAACAGGTGGAAAACAGTACAAAGTCCAAGAGGGCGATGTTCTGTTCATCGAGAAATTGACTGCGAACGATGGCGAAAGCGTAACGTTCGACCGTGTCCTGGCTGTATCTAACGATCAAGGTTTGACAGCAGGTACACCATTGATTTCCGGAGCAACTGTAACGGCTAAAGTGGAGAAACATGGCAAAGGACAAAAGGTTGTTGTATACAAATACAAACCTAAAAAGAACTACCATGTGAAGCAAGGTCACCGTCAACCGTATACTAAAGTAACTATCGAAGCAATCAAAGCGTAAGAAGGTGCGATAAGTGATTATCGTTCAAGTCTTTCGTAATGATGACGGGAGCATCGATCGTTTCTCCATCAAAGGGCATGCTAATTTTGCCAAGCGAGGAGAAGACATCGTATGTGCCGGGGTATCCGCTGTTACAGTGGGTACGGTGAACTCGATTGAAACACTTACTGGTGTCGAAATGGATGCCAAGATGAAGAATGGCTTTTTAAGCGCTTCTTTACCGGTGTTGGAGAAAGACGGAACCTGGTCCCAGGTACAATTGCTACTCGAATCCATGGTACTTATGCTCACTGATATTGCAAAGTCATACGGAAAGTATATTCAGATAGAGCAAGTCAAATAATTAAAGAAGGAGGACAACCAATCATGTTGAAATTAAATCTTCAGTTATTCGCATCGAAAAAAGGTGTAGGTTCCACGAAGAATGGTCGTGACAGTAACGCACAACGCCTTGGCGTTAAACGTGCTGACGGTCAAACAGTAACTGGTGGTAGCATTCTCGTTCGCCAACGCGGTACGAAAATTCACCCAGGTACTAACGTGGGTATCGGTAAAGATGACACTTTGTTTGCGAAAGTTGACGGCGTTGTGAAATTCGAACGTTGGGGACGCGATCGTAAAAAAGTAAGCATCTACCCTGTGAATGTTGCTCCAGTAGCAGCTGCAGTAGAAGCATAATATCGGCATTCCGCCTAAGGAGCCTTCGGCATTTTTGCCGGAGGCTTTTTGTATTTATAGGTTATTCGATAATGAACTGGCAGAAAAGACATGTTATACTTGTGTACGGTGGGGATTAAACCAACCGAGTTTTGTAGAACGGGGAGAAGCCATGAAATCTTGGAAAAGAGTGCCGTGGATTGCGGCATGTTCACTTCTGATTCCTTTGGTTTTCGTTATGCTGTATCCAGTGGTTGTTTCTATTGCTGTATACGCATTGTGGTCCGTCGCGGTGCTTTTTGTTTCTGTGAACGTGATGAAAAGACAGGCAGAGGCGGAACGCAGAACCATCATACAATCTATGGAAAAGACAGCAATTGCATCATTAAATCATCATAGGCATGATTGGATGAACGATCTTCAGGTGTTGTATGGATATCTTCGGCTGGGCAAACTTGATAAATCAGTGCAATGTGTGGAAAGAATAGTAGAGCGGGTTAACGAAGAAAGCCGAATCTCCAGATTGGGTATTCCTTCACTCGTTTTTTATCTTCAATCTTTCCGGACCAGTGGAGTCGCTCTGGAATTGCATGTGGTAGTAGAGGAAGAGTTACAGCTTAGTGCTCTGGTCTCTCCCGAGGATGGCGAGTCACTTACGGGGGCGATTGCCGATGCGATTCGTGCCTATCAATATGGCGGCGGCCGGTCGTCTTGGGGAGAGGTTCGCAAACTGACCTTGAACTTCGGACAGGACCATGGAGATGTGGTTGTTCGGCTGGATGGGGATCAAACACCCGATCCGGAAACACTGCGGCAGCTCAATGCCGTACTCAAAGGAAAAAAAGTCAGAACGGAGCAGCTTCCGTCTGAGGATACGTTTATACAATTCAGAATGCCTTGCGGAATATAGGAAGAAGGGGTTAACCAATGTTTGTAGATAAAGCTAAGATTTATGTGAAAGCCGGAGACGGAGGGGACGGAATTATTTCGTTTCGTCGTGAGAAGTATGTACCGAACGGCGGACCTGCCGGGGGCGATGGAGGCAGAGGAGCTGACATCATTTTCCGTGTGGATGAAGGTCTGCGTACGTTGATGGATTTTCGTTACCAACGTCACTTCAAGGCCCCTCGCGGTGAGAAGGGACGTAATAAAAGTCAGCATGGCGCGAACGCTGAGAACATGATTGTACGTATTCCACCAGGGACTGTGATTTTGGATGAAGACAGTGGAGAAGTACTGGCTGATTTGACACGTCATGGTCAACAGGTTGTCGTTGCTCGTGGTGGACGAGGCGGACGGGGGAATATCCGTTTTGCCACGCCTAATAATCCAGCACCGGAACTGGCCGAAAATGGTGAAGAGGGCGAAGAACGTTACATCGTGCTTGAGCTTAAGGTCATGGCAGATGTCGGTTTAGTTGGTTTCCCGAGTGTTGGGAAATCCACGCTGTTGTCTGTTGTTTCAGCAGCCAAGCCGAAGATTGGAGCATATCATTTTACTACCATTACACCTAACCTGGGTGTTGTTGGTGTGGGTGAAGGCCGCAGCTTTGTCATGGCAGATTTGCCGGGATTGATTGAAGGTGCTCATGAAGGCATTGGACTTGGGCATGAGTTCTTGCGTCACGTTGAACGGACACGTATTATCGTTCATGTCGTTGATATGTCTGGTACGGAAGGACGCGACCCGTTCGAAGACTGGCAGAAAATCAACGAGGAACTGAAATTGTACAATCCTATCCTTGCCGAAAGACCACAGGTTGTAGCAGCGAATAAAATGGACATGCCGGATTCCGAAGCTAATCTGGAAGAATTTTTGCAGAAGGCTCGTGAAGTTCAACCGGATATTGAAGTGATGCCTATCTCATCCCTGACACGGAAAGGGATTCAAGAGCTCTTGTATCGTGCGGCTGATCTGCTGGATCAAATTCCGGACGAACCAGTGGTTGAAGAAGTTGCTGACTTATCCGAACGGAAAGTGTACAGCTTGGACAAAAAAGAGGACGATGGCTTCCGTATTGTGCGGGAGAATGAAATCTTCGTTGTCGAAAGTGCCAAGATTGAACGTATGATGAGACGGATGCAGCTGAATTCGCATGAAGCGATTCTCAAACTGGCGCGTACATTGCGACATATGGGTGTGGATGCGGAACTGCGTAAACGCGGAGCTGAAGAAGGCACCATTGTGCGTATTGGCGATTTTGAGTTCGAATTTGTGGAAGGCAGCAGCTACTATTAAGGTAGCAGGCCCCCATGTACAGATAGATGTTAAAACATATACGCAGAGAAGTGGGAGATAACCCGCTGCTCTGCGTTTTTTTATTTTTCCTTACCTGCGAATGGGATAAACTTGTATACTGTTAGGAATAGTTTTTCAAAAATAGACATGTAACGTATTGCCCTTTTGGAATAGATCCTTTATAATGTCCACTATATGAATACATGAGTCTTTGAGGAGAGGACGTTCTGTGAATGAACGCTATTACTTAGTACGGGAAGACATTTTGCCAGAGGCTGTGGTGAAGACCATGCAGGTAAAAGAACTGCTGGCTTCCGGGGATGTCAAAACAGTTCATGAGGCGGTTGAACAGGTTGGATTAAGCCGAAGTGCTTTTTATAAGTACAAGGATGGAATCCATTTGATCAATCAACTTGAACGGGAGAGAATTGTAACGATCTCCATTGATTTGGAGCATCAGTCAGGAATATTATCTCGTGTGCTCGGACATGTAGCCGGTTATGGAGCCAACGTGCTTACCATTAATCAAAGTATCCCGCTCCAGGGAAGAGCCAACGTTGTCATTTCAGTGGAGACATCACATCTCCATGGAGAAATCGGAGAAATGCTCGATCGAATGCAGGATATGCCTGGGGTTCGACGCACGCGCATTGTAGGCCAAGGTTAATTAGACGTTATCGCAAAACGTTTAGGAATAAGTTGGATGTATGGTTAAATCGTACAGGGGTGAAGGAGAAAAAGACAATGGGGGTAGATCGTTAGTGAAACCGGTAAAAGTGGGATTGTTGGGTCTGGGTACGGTGGGTACTGGGGTCGTTCGCATCGTGGAAGGGAATCAAGAGGATCTGAGCAGTCAGGTTGGATCACCGATTGTCATTGAGAAAATTGCAGTGAAGAATACGGAGAAAGATCGTGTCATTGCTGTAGACCGTGCGAAGCTCACTGAAGATCCATGGGAAGTCATTCGTCACCCGGATATTGATGTTATCGTGGAAGTTATGGGCGGTATTGATCAGACAAAGGAGTACATTCTTGAAGCGCTGGAGCGGGGCAAACATATCGTTACAGCAAATAAAGATCTGATGGCTCTGCACGGTTCCGAGATTTTGGCCAAGGCGCAGGAAAAACAATGTGATGTATTCTACGAAGCGAGTGTAGCTGGGGGCATTCCGATCATCCGCACGCTGATTGAAGGTTTCTCATCCGACCGAATTACCCGCATTATGGGGATTGTGAACGGAACAACGAACTTTATTTTGACCAAAATGAGCCAGGAAGGCGCCTCGTATGAAGAGGTTCTGGCAGAGGCTCAAGCACTCGGGTATGCAGAAACTGATCCAACTTCGGATGTCGAAGGACTCGATGCAGCTCGTAAAATGGCGATCCTGGGTACTTTGGGCTTCCGTACCAATGTGGAACTGAAAGACGTGACTGTTAGGGGGATTTCATCCGTCACCCGTGAAGATATCACGTATGCCAAAAGACTCGGCTACGAGATGAAGCTGCTCGGTATCGCAGATCGTAGGGATGATGAGATTACGATTAGTGTTCAGCCAACGATGGTAAGACAGAATCATCCGATTGCATCCGTCAATGGTGTGTTCAACGCAGTATATGTACATGGCGAAGCTGTAGGCGAGACCATGTTCTACGGTGCGGGTGCAGGTGAGCTTCCGACGGCAACTTCTGTAGTAGCGGATATCGTGGCTGTGATCAAAAACCTGAAGCTGGGCGTGAATGGTCTCAAAGCCATTGTGCCTTACAAACAGAAGCGCCTGCAAAGTGACGAGCACATTATGTCGAAAAACTTCATTTTGCTGCATGTGGATGATAAGGCAGGGGTACTGGCGCAAATCACTCAAATTTTCGCTGAATACGAAGTCAGCCTGGCATCGGTTGTGCAACAGCCGAACGAGCATAACCCGGATGCTGAGATCATCATCGTTACGCATAACGCTAGCAAGGCGAGCATGGATAAAGTATTGAAACACTTTGAATCACTTGCCGTCATTCGTCGTATTAAGAGTGTGTACCGGGTAGAAGGATAATTCGTCCCCAAATTCCGGTTTGAATTTTCAGGTCAAAGTTCAGGTTTAAGGTAGACGATTAACCATATAGATGTATGCAATCATATTCGGATTATTAACGACAAAGGAGTTTACCCACAATGAGATATCAAGGATTACTGCAAACTTACAGAGAGCACCTGCCGGTTAATGAAAACACGCCCCTGCTTACCCTTCATGAAGGAAACACACCCCTGGTTCATGCGGAGAATTTGTCCGAGGAACTCGGATTGAATTTATATTTCAAATATGAAGGTCTGAATCCAACAGGTTCATTTAAAGACCGCGGAATGGTTATGGCTGTTGCCAAAGCGATGGAAGAAGGCAGCCGCACGATTATGTGTGCATCGACAGGCAACACTTCAGCGGCAGCAGCTGCCTATGCGGCTCGTGCGGGTCTGAATTGTATTGTATTGATCCCGAATAACAACATTGCGCTGGGTAAACTGGCTCAAGCCATGATCTATGGAGCCAAGGTGATTGCGATTAATGGCAACTTTGACCGTGCATTGGAAATTGTGCGTGAGATTACAGCCAAACATCCAATTACACTCGTGAACTCCGTAAATCCGTTCCGGATTGAAGGACAGAAAACAGCTGCCTTTGAAGTTATTGAACAGCTTGGTCAGGCACCTGATGTACTTGCCATTCCGGTGGGTAACGCAGGGAACATCTCGGCCTACTGGAAAGGATTCAAAGAGTATAAAGAAGCAGGCAAAGCGAACTCCCTGCCCCGTATGGTCGGTTTTGAAGCGGAAGGCGCTATGGCGATTGTTAAAGGTGAGCCGATCCTTGAGCCTGAAACCGTAGCAACAGCTATTCGAATTGGTAATCCGGCAAGTTGGAAAACCGCTGTAGCTGCAGCTGAAGAGTCTGGCGGACAGATTAACTATGTTACTGACGAAGAAATTCTGACAGCATATCGTACGATCGCAGCTCGTGAAGGGATTTTTGCTGAACCTGCGTCCGCTGCTTCCGTTGCCGGTGTATACAAACTGAAGAGTGAAGGGTATTTTAAAGGCGGAGAGACTGTGGTTTGTGTACTGACAGGACATGGCCTCAAAGATCCTAATATCGCAATCAAAACGGTAGCGACTGAGCCGCTTGTTGTGGAGGATTCCGAAGAAGCGGTTATGGCTGCAATTGCACAGCTGGAGCAACAATCTGTATGAGTTTGAAGCCAAGGGTAATCGTTAAAGTACCTGCAAGTACAGCCAATCTGGGTCCAGGGTTTGATACCCTAGGCATGGCATTGTCTCTGTATGCCTGGCTTGAGATGAAACCGGCTGAGCAGACGACATTCCATTTACATGGCGATCATCTGACAGGTCTGCCAACAGATAAATCTAATTTGATATATGAAGTTGCACAGATGGTTTTCAACGAAGCCGGGGTCTCCGTGCCGGAGTTGGAGATTTCCATGTATTCCGATATTCCGCTTACACGGGGACTGGGGAGTAGTGCATCAGCCATCGTGGCTGCATTGGCTGCTGCTAATGCATTAATTGGCACTCCATTATCTGATGCCAAGCTTTTGGACATGGCTACGTCGCTGGAGAAACATCCGGATAATGTAGGAGCTTCACTATATGGGGGTATCATTACAGCAGCGTGGGATGGTAGTCGGGTAGACCATATTCGTATTGAGCCGCATCAGGATTTGCAGACCTTGGTCATCGTACCGGACTTCGAGTTGTCCACTTCAAAAGCAAGAAATGTAATTCCGCAGCAGTTCGACAAATCTGATGTCATTCACAATATAAGCAGATCATCCTTACTCGTTGCAGCTTTGGCAAGTGGAAGGTTGGATATGATTCAAAAGGCGATGTCGGATCGGATTCATCAACCCTACAGGGCATCTTTGGTACCCGGAATGGCTGAGATCTTGGAACATGCGGTCAGTCATGGAGCGCTGGGGGCTGCTTTGAGTGGAGCCGGACCTACCGTTTTGACGTTGGTAGATCGTCATGATACTCGTAAGCTCGAACTGGAGCAATATTTGATAGATACGATGAGCCGTGAAGGCATCACTGCATCTGCATTGTGGTTAGATCCGGACCTGGACGGTGTTTTCGTACTGCCTGATCAAGATGAAAGTCCTTTTATGGACAGAGTTAAAGGGGAAGTTAACGCATGAAACGAATTGCAGTATTACCTGAAGGTTCAGTTTCTCATGAAGCAGTAGATTTTCTGTTTAATGGGGAGCCTTTGGAATTGCTTCATTCCAAGCTGATTTCTGATGTTTTCCGTGCTACGGATAGTGGAAAGTCCCAATACAGTGTCATACCCATCGAGAATACGATTGAAGGCTCCGTTAGTTTGCATATGGACTGGCTGGTTAACGAAGTGGACATTCCGATGCAGGCAGAATGGGTTTATCCATCCATACAAAATGTGATTGGGCATGGCTCTGAATTCAGGACAGAGAGTGGCGAATATGATTTCGGGAAAATTACGAAGATCATGTCCCATCCCGTAGCGATTCCGCAATGCCAGAATTTTATTCGCCTGCATTCACCTGGAGCAGATCTTGAGGGTGTAAACAGTACGGCGGAAGCTGTAGAAATTGTGAAAAAAAATCCTGGCAAAGGCTGGGTTGCGATCGGCACAAGGCTTGCTGCACAGAAGCATGGTTTGGACATTATGGCTGAACGGGTTACCGACCATGACAACAACTATACTCGTTTTGTGCTGATAGGTCATGAGCCTGTACAGATATCGCGAGAGCCTGATCATGTGAAAACCAGTTTGCTGGTTACACTGCCTGAAGATGCACCGGGTGCATTGCATCAGGTGCTGTCGGCTTTTGCCTGGCGAAAGCTGAACTTGACCCGACTGGAATCTCGTCCAACGAAGAAAAGGTTGGGCAGTTATTATTTTTACATTGATGTTGAGGAAAGTGCAGATTCGGTATTGCTTACCGCAGCGATGGCTGAGATTGAGGCTTTGAATTGTCAGGTGCGCGTTCTTGGCAGCTATCCGTGTTATACATATCCTTCGTTGAAAACGACCTGAATCAGGGCGTACATTGTTGAAGGTTGTCATAAGACTGGGTAAAATGAGCAAGAAATAGCTTGTCATTTGTTGTACAATGAACGAGATAAATGTAGTTTCGGAATCAAGGAATGGAAATTTTATGGAGGTGCAGTCATCGGTGTCAGAACAATGGATTTATTTGGATGGTCAATATGTGACCAAGGAGAACGCAACCGTTTCGGTATATGATCATGGATTTTTGTATGGAGACGGTATTTTCGAAGGTATTCGGATTTATAACGGTAACATTTTCAGATGCAAAGCGCATTTGGATCGTTTGTACGATTCAGCTAAATCCATCAGTCTGAACATTCCGCTGTCTTATGATGAGATGCTGGAAGTGATGGCTGAAACGGTACGCCGCAATGATATGCGTAACGGTTATATTCGTCTGATCGTATCGCGTGGACCTGGTAATCTGGGTCTTGATCCGCTGCGCTGCCCTAAAGCATCCGTTATTATCATTGTAGAGCAATTGGCGATCTATCCGGAGGAAGCGTATCTAACTGGGCTGAAAGCCGTGTCTGTGTCCCAGCGTCGCAACATCCCGGATGCCCTTAATCCAAAAATTAAATCATTGAACTATCTGAATAACATCCTTGTTAAAATTCAATCCACCTATGCAGGTGCTGGTGAAGCGATTATGCTGAATTCCCAAGGATATGTTACGGAAGGTTCCAGTGATAACATCTTTATTATTAAAAATGGTGTGGTTTATACGCCACCTTGTTATCTTGGAGCACTCGAAGGAATTACACGTCAGGCCATTATCGATCTTTGCGGTGAGCTGGACCTTGAATTAAAAGAAGTGCCATTTACGCTACATGATGTGTACATTGCCGACGAAGTCTTTTTCACTGGAACAGCTGCAGAAGTTATTGCTGCATATGAAGTGGACGGCAGAACGATTGGAACGGGTGTCGCAGGTCCTGTAACCTTGAGACTGCTGGAAGCGTTCCGTCAAATTGTTGACAAAGACGGTTACAAAGTTTGGGAAGATTAATGGAACGAACTGAATAGGGAAGCAGGGAATCCTTCTTGTCTCAGAAATTCAGCATACCCGGAGTATGCGGTTTTTGGGGCAGGAAGGATTTTTTTTGCTTAGTTGATGTCATTAGCCTAATTTCTGCATAGGATGTAGTAACGGTATGGGCGAATGCACTGCCCAAGTATCACGTCTAGGAGGTTAGTTCCAAGTGAAAATACACATGGTGAAAAAAGGCGACACATTATATCTGCTGTCCCAAAAATATAATGTAGCGTTGGACAAAATTATTGCAGCTAATCCGCAAATTGCAGATCCCGATAAGTTGGAGATCGGCATGAAGGTCAAAATTCCTGCGGAGCCTGTAACACCTAAACCGGAAGGCATATTGCACAGTCATAAAGTTCAGCAAGGAGATTCATTGTGGAAGTTGTCCCAGGCTTGGGGAGTTCCGTTGAAAGATATGATCAATGCGAACCCGCAATTGAAAAATCCGAATGCTCTTCTTGTAGGGGAGACCGTCTACATTCCATCAGCGAATACACCTGGGAGTGCGGCTTCAGAGAATGGTGCTTCATCCAATGTTGCTCATGAGAAGCTATCGCCTGAAGGAAAAGAATATACGGGAGTAAAAGAAGAAACGGCTCCAGTTGCACCAGTAGTCCCAGTCCCTGAACCAGCACCTGTACCGGAAGTCTCCAATTCGGTTCCAGCTCCTGTACCTGCAAATCCGGTCATCCCTAATATCAAGCCGGAAGTAGAAGTATTACCACAGTTACCTGAAATACCTGAAGTGAAGCCGGAGAAGGAAGCTCAGAAAAAAGAGCACACCAAGTTCGAAGTGCAATTAAAACCGATAACTGAAGCGCCGACGTATACGATGCCTAATATTTCACCTGAAGTCATGCCCTTACCTGTAATACCTAACAACAACACGAAATGGCCAGCAGAAGTGGCACCAGCTACCAAAGCTCCATGTGGTTGCGGTAGTAAAATGCTTCATGCTCCTGCCGAGCATCCGTATGCGCAAGTACCTGTGCCTGCGCAAGAGGTTTATACTGATCCACAAAACATGTACACGGCTGGGGCGAATAACAATAATACATTCCCGGGTATACCTGAGGTGAGTCCGTACTCCATAGGTAATACATCGAACACGCCTTGGACCGGCACAGAGTATAATCATAACAACGTTATGCCAAATGTATCTGCTGAAATGCAAAACAACTCATATCCGGTCGCTCCAGCAGGTCAGGTGAACAGCCCATTCCCTCCATTTGCAGCCAATGATCATATGAACTACCAACCGCCTCATATTTCTCCTTATTCTATGCTTCCGTATCCGCCATGTGGATGTGGTAACCATCATATACCCAATCATCATCAATACCCATATCCCTCACATAACTACCAGAACCCAGGGTGGGGCACATACAATCCATACGGGATGCAGCCCGAAATGGCCACATCCATGATGCCAAATCAGCCAGTTGAGTATGCGTATCAAAATCCATACCCTACTCAGAATATGGTGCCGCCGTCTCCGCTTGGTGCATTTGGTGAAATGTATCCTCCACAAGGCAAAGGGGAAGGTAAAAAGGGCGGACGTGACGAGGCTAACTTAAGCCAGTCCTCTACAGAGAGTGAGGCTGAGTTCAATCTCGAAGCGAAGCCTAAACAAGCAGCCAAAACTGGAACTGCGAAACCCAGAACAGCCAAACCTGCTGCCAAATCCAAATCCAAAGTGTCTGTATCCGGGAAAACATCAAGAGAGCGCACAGGAACATCCACTAAACGTAATTCTGACAACAAAAAGCGTAGAAATCCCTGGATACAGCAATAACACTGTAAAGTAACTGAAAACGTTAAAATTCAAAAGGTCGACTCTGAGAAGAGCCGGCCTTTTGAATTTTGTGTGGAGAGCAGCGACGTCCTACATTGGTATGGAAGTGTTTCGCTTGTAGGGTTCTTTAGCAGATATCAAGGACGCCCGATGGATGTGGACGCGATAGTTAGGAGAATAGAGCCTTAAATTCTCTATAGTTTTAGTAGGGGAGCCAGGACTTAGAATCTATTAAATGTTTTTTTGAAAAAGCTATTGCATTGGTTTCGTCAGTATGATATATTATTTAAGTCGCCGCTGAAACACAGCACAGACAACAAAAAGAGTAACATAAACGAGTTTGATCTTTGAAAACTGAAC
>NZ_LITU01000018.1 GCF_001280595.1 Paenibacillus xylanivorans | reverse complement strand
TTCTTGAAATTTGAACTAGGACGTTGCTTACTGAATGAACGATTGATGGAATCCGGAAAGTCAGCGGAATGGCTGGCAAAGGAATTGCTTTTTAAACCGGAACGAGTTTACGACTTTATTGAAAACAAAAGAGTGATGCCACTCAAAATTGCCATATCGATCGCCGATTCCGTCGGTTGTGATGTTCGTGCCTTGTATGAGTTAATTCCGAATGATTATGAAGTAATGGGAGACTAATGGAATAAGTGGTAGGTTCAATTAAGGCTACACATATTGATTCATTAAACTAACGGGTAGGGTAGCGTAACTAGGGCGACTTGAAAAATTGGAACCGCAATCGATATATAATCGCAAATAAGGTTCCCTTTAAAATCATCCTCAAACAAATATAAAAAAAAGTTCTTATCCTGAGTAAGGATTAGCACTTTTTCTACAACCAATTGTCGAGGGACAAGGACAAGAACATACTCCCGTTGAAGTCGCTATTTTAGCGGCTTTTTTTTTATCGGTACAAGTTCGTGTCCCGAG
>NZ_LITU01000074.1:52016-62426 GCF_001280595.1 Paenibacillus xylanivorans | reverse complement strand
CACAAATAGCACTGGAGAAAGCCATTGAGGACTATAAAGGTGCGATTCTCATGATTTCTCATGATTTCTATTCTGTTGTAAATGGTATGGATTATGTTTTAATCATTGACGATAAAACGATTAGAAAAATGAGTATGCAAGAATTTAGAGAGATGATTTATGCTAGCCATTTTGATAAAGACTATTTAGAAACTGAACAAAAGAAAAAATCAGTTGAAATGAAAATAGAATTGGCTTTAAAAGATACTAATTTTGAACTTGCAAAAGTATTGGTTGATGAGCTAGAAGAGCTAATTAAGTTGCTTTAAATTACAACTCTCTGATTGAAATGATTACAAGAAAGTGAAGTCAGTTACAGCGAAAAGGGCTAAAGTGAATTAGTCTGAGTTTAAGGTGGAAAAATATCAATAAAAAAGACACTGATGAATAGAATCTGAGTGTCTTTTTACTGCATTGATTTCTTGATAGCTCTTGCCGAGAGGGAATAGTTCAATACAATAATGACTCACCTTATTATTTAATTTCCCGATCCAAAAATGTAATTGCAAAAATAAAGGCATACCAATATGTCACAGTTTCATTCTTCAGTAAAGAAACTTGTAAGAAATGAGAATATGGATTGGATTTATCTTGAAGCATCTCTAAGCTGCAAAGTCCGATTTCAGTGCTTTACCAAAGATGGTAAACTAAGATCACCGATAATAGAGGAACTAGTTGATTTGACTGTAGCATAACGAGGTACGGAGCTTGTGTTACTAAAACTTTTCAACATAGATCTATGACGAATAATATAGTGAGGTGCATTCTATGTGCGGCAGATTTACAATTATAAATCCTCTTGAAAGCATAAAGGAACGATACTTGGCTTCCGATGCTAAAGGTTTTGACTATCGGCCAAATTATAACGTTGCCCCTATGCAGTTTATCCCGTCAATCATTGCAACCAGTAATGGTAATCGTTTAGGTTCTCTTCGGTGGGGGCTTGTACCTTCATGGGCAAAAGATGACAAAATCGGATCTAAGATGATAAATGCCCGAGCTGAGACCCTGACCGAAAAACCTGCATTTAGGCGATTGGTCAGTTCCAAAAGATGTATCATTCCCTGTTCAGGTTTTTATGAGTGGAAGATGGATGGATCCGGAAAGCAGCCGATGCGAATCTTGATGAAAGATGAATCCATTTTCTCCCTTGCCGGTCTGTATGACACCTGGTTGGATCCGGACGGAAACAAATTATCAACGTGTACTATTATCACCACAGAGCCTAATATTCTTATGGCTGAAATTCACAACCGTATGCCGGCCATTATTAGACCGCAAGATGAAGCAGAGTGGTTAAATAGGGAAACGGACAAAAAAATCGTTGTAGGACTTCTTAGACCGTTTGCTGCCGATGAAATGCGTGCATACAAGGTGGATTCTTCAGTAGGTAATGTGAAGAACAATGAAAAAGAATTAATCCGAGAAGTTTCCTAAATAAAAAGTAAAACTCTAGGATGGCAATGGCCGTCCTATTTGTCTGTCTCCGGAAGTATGAGGGCACATTTACGTACCAGGGATTGTCGCCGAATTAGTTAGGGGGAAAGACCCTGGTTAACATTGGATACCATTGCGAGAAAAATCGCTTTTCTCGAATTTTCATGTTTAATTAAAAGAAAGTCGTTATACCGTTCCACGTCGTCGACGCGTAAAGACTCCAATATTGAAAGAGGACAACCGATCCGAGTACAACTAAAGAAACCCTTAGAGATCAACCAATCAAGAAATTAAATAGAATCTGAGCAGTAACTCAATAGTGTATTTGGTGACTTCTTTCGCATGTTGCGTAAAATATACTCTAGCCCTATGTCTAGCAGATGGACGTGCTTCGTCTGCAATCTGTGTCCAACAAACATTAGCCTTTTATATCAGTACCAACTTCGTGAAGAAAATACAGGTACCAGGATCATCCATCCGTAAACGATTTTGATCGTCGTGTCTCATGTATTGGCCCTCGGAGGAGACGATATGTATGTAAAGCATACAAAATGCGCTTAACAATGAAATAACCTTTTAAAGGTACAATATATTTGAGTACATAAAGTGGAGTTATTATGCGTACAGAGGAGAGGTTTAATTGGAACTCACAGTAAGTCGCTCTGAATTATTGGAGAGTATTTTCAAAGCTGCGCCGTTTTTTGCCCAGCTTTGCCAGGAAGAAGATATTGCGTTAGCTATCGCCGACAAGGAGAAATTGATATTTTATTCGCCAGACCGCAGCAATCCACTGGATGTAAAACCCGGTTCACTTATCTCCAAAGGTCAAGGTATTGAAGTTGCGATGACAACCAGACAAATGGTCGTCAAGTCTATTCCGAAAGAAGTGTTTGGCATCCCATCGCGTACGATTGCCATTCCTGTAATCAATGAGAACGATGAGGTGGTCGGCGCGATTGCGTTTGGAGTTAGCTTGGCTAGGCAGTCCAAGCTGTCTGACTTGGCAGAACTGCTCGTCTCGGCCAATACACAAATTACGGCAAGTATAAGCAATTTGCTGGAAACGTCTAAAGAGCTTCGGGAAGCACAGGAATCGATGAGCAAGTCAGCGGATCAAACGAAGAAAGAAGTTCTTGAGACAACGAAGATTACCGATTTGGTAAAAAGAATCGCCACGCAGACGAACATAATTGGACTTAATGCTGGTATTGAAGCGACACGTGCAGGCAACGCAGGTAGAACGTTTCAGGTTGTAGCCCACGAAGTGCGCAAGCTGGCCGGTGATAGTGTGAACGCGGTACAGCAAGCCGAAGAGCGTATCGGCCGTATGAGGGAGAAGGTAGAGACGATTCTCTCCAAGACCTCCACGGTCGACGCTGCGTCAGTCTGTGGAATTCAAGGAAATTGAAGAGACACTAGCCAGTCTAAATGATTTGTCGAATCGCTTACTGGAAGCTTCGAGAAATTATTAAGTATAATAGGGCAGTCCTGGTCAAATGTGTATCTAGATAAGCTGAACTATTCATTTACACATAAACGGAGAGGACAGAAAAAACCTGGAAAAGCGAAGCGTTCGCCTTTATCACCGGATTTTCCCCTTGAGAAAAGGGAATCAAAAAAATCTGGGGATAACAGCGATTGGAAGGTTATTCTGTCATCGGAGTGTTCAGTGTAAAATCTCTAGTTCAAATTATATAGATGGAATTGTCCGTATCAGGATGAACGTATCAAAGAAGAAGTTCAATCCATGGTTTCTTTTACACCTCAGAAGATCTCAATGTTTATTATGAGGAACCCAGATAAAGAGAATATACAGCTTCAAAAATCAGTTGATAAATATGTAAACAAATTGAGTTTTTAAAAACCCGTTGGACTAATAAACGGGTTATTTTTTATTGTGTGTGGTTGGAAACAAACAATGGTGATATAAGCCGCGCCAATTTTGTGGCTTTTTTAATATATAGATACACCAGACCTTTTTGTTGGAAGCTAGACAAGCACATAATTCGAGAGTATTGATTCAAATTCTTTTTATTTTTCATGACTATTGACCTTGGGTCTGACCTAAGGTATATGCTTAACTCATATTCAAGGAGATGGGGGAGAAAACAGTTGAAACCGGAAATTACCATTAGCGAGTTCGCCAAACTCATGGGTGTATCCGTGCATCAAATTCGCTATTTCGAGGAAAAAGGCATATTGTATCCGTCCTACATGGATGAAAATCAATATCGGATGTATGGCATACATGAGATTTATCGACTTTCGCATATTTTGTTGCTTCGAAAGGCGGGCTTGTCTGTGCAAGCTATTCGGGATTGGATTGACCAAGGGACGCCGGATGACATGAAAGAATTGCTCGAACAGTCGGTTTCCAAGATCGAGGAGGAGATGCACAAGCTTCGGAAATTAAGCGATTTGATCGGAAAGGTGCTGGAGGAGAACGAGCGATATGGACAGGAGACACCTTCCTTTCAGGTGATTCAACGTGATTCGTTCGCTCTGTCTTCATGGTTCGAAACGGACGTTGAGACCGAGCTGAATGCTCGCATGTTGACCGACCAGCGGGATACGTTGCCAGAACTGTTTGAAACCGACATTCATTACATATATGAAGGCGGATCTCGTGTGCTGTTATGCACCCAAGCACAAGACACTCCAGGAGACATTGTGTTGCGAGCTGGCGAGTATTTATCATACCGTTTCTCGATCCAGGGGGAAGAAGGGCTTGAGCCGCATAACGCTCAATTCCAAGCCTTCGCAGATTGCCATAAACTGAATTTGACGGTACCCCAAATTCTTGTGGAGAAGTCATACTTGTCTCTGTTTACGCAAGAAAGCATACATTACGAACTGCTTGCTCGTATTGATTCAGTCGAAAGCGACGCTACGGAAAAGGGGGAGAATCAGTGAGTATCCAGCCAATAATTCATATGGAACGAATTTATATGATTTGCGAAATATAGAATGAAAACGGGAGAGGAATGTCGATAAAAATGAAGAAAAAATGGGGGATTTCACTCTTAATCATCCTACTGTTCTTTGGAGGAACGGGTGCATATATTTTAAAACAGAACAGTTTTGACATGATCGAACAAGCCGTAGAAATCAGCACGCCACAAGGCAAGCTGACGGGAGTGCTAACATTACCTGAGCACTATAGCAACAAGCTTGGTTTGGTGTTGTTTATTCATGGAGATGGTGCAATTGATGCGACGCATGATGATGGATATAAACCGCTTTGGGAACGACTTGCTTCGTTGGGATATGCTTCATTGTCGATGGACAAAAGAGGGATTGGCGGATCAGAAGGTAACTGGATGGACCAGAGTATGGAAGATCGAGTGGAGGAAGCACAACAAGTGTTGGCCTGGGTTAGGCAGCAGCCGGAAATTGACTCGAATCGCATCGGCGTATGGGGTGCGAGCCAGGCAGGATGGGTTATTCCCAAACTGGCGGGAAAAGAACAGTTAGCCTTTAGTATTCTCGTCTCTCCAGCAATCAACTGGTTGACACAGGGGGAATACAATACGCGTAGTCAAATGACAAAAGAAGGTCGATCCCCGATTGAGATTGAGGAGCAGGTGATTGCAGATAACCGTATTAAGGATTGGCTAAAGGCAGGCGCTTCCTATGCTGAATATGTGAGTGCTGCGGGCCCTGACAATGTCATGTCCAAAGATCGCTGGAACTTCGTGAGCAAGAACTATCTTGCCGATGCTACCAACGATATTTCCAATTTCAATTCGCCGGTCCTGCTCATGCTTGGAGATCATGATATTAATGTGGATGTAAAGGAAACAGAAGAAGTATACAAGGAACAGATATCTCCATCCGATCTGTTACATGTCAAAAAGTTAAAGGATACAGAGCATTCCATGCTCTCTACTGCAACAGCTGATTCACCCACGCGTGCTTTGTTGATTAGCCTGTTTGGGCCGAGGGATATTACAGTCAAGGGATACATGGAGGAAATTACTCATTTCCTGCAATCCAATCATCTAACGAATGCGGTGCAGCCATAAAATCGGATAACCTTCAGGCTGCCAGGGGGGAAGATATGAAAGTCAAGGTACCGAATGGAAGAATCATCGGCCTGGACCTGGCTAGAGCGATGGCCATTATAGGTATGATGATAGTCAATTATAAATTAGCTATGGAGGCTCAAAATGGAAGACCTCAATGGATGAGGTCTGCAACGGAACTTTTTGAGGGTAGAGCTTCTGCACTGTTCGTCATTCTTGCGGGCGTGGGTGTGTCCCTCATGGCGGCCCGTGCGAGAGTTTCTGGAGAAGTGAAACAGTTGAAGGCAATCCGAAGAACGCTATTACGCAGGGCTGCATTTCTGTTCTTGGCCGGGATCGGGTTGCTAGTCATGGGCTGGAGCGCGGACATTCTTCACTATTATGCACTGTTCATTGCGCTATCAGCCTTGTTACTCCGATTATCAGACAAAACGATTTTCACATGGATGATAATAATTCTGATAACAACGGTATTTCAATCTATATTTCTTGACTACAGTTACGGTTGGTCAGAAAATTATCATGAGTATGTTGGGCTCTGGACATGGTCCGGATTTGTACGGAATCTGCTGTTTAACGGGTTTCACCCCTTTTTTCCGTGGTTTGGCTTCTTTCTGCTTGGATTGTGGATCGGGCGCAAGGATTGGCTGAAACAACAGGATAACAGAAACCGATTGCTTGGAATTACCGTCGTTATTACGATAATGGCGGAGCTCTTTTCACACCTTATCATTCGTGAACTTACGCCGGGCCTGGGGTCTGAAGCCACGCAATCGCTCTTTGGCACTAAACCGATGCCGCCCAATCTGATCTATTTCTGTTCGGCAGCCGCATCGGCGCTGTCCATAATGGTCATGTGCATTCAAGTGGGTGAACGATGGAAAGAGAGTAGATGGATGCAAGCATTAATCAGCACGGGCCAGCTGTCCCTAACCCATTACGTTGCTCACATTGTGCTTGGTCTTGTCCCGCTTCAATGGCTAGGACTGTTAGAGAATGGAAGTGTTGTATTTTCTACGATCTACGCTTCCCTTTTCTATGTTGCTATGATTATCGTATCGGTGTATTGGAAGGGACGTCATAATCGTGGGCCGCTGGAACTATTAATGCGATGTTGGGAATGAAAGCAATAGGGGGCAACGGAATGTCCAAATCGAATGATTCTGCTTTCTGCGCTGAGTTTGTTACGTGATTATTCGCTTGTTGGATAAACTGCTTGCACTATAAGTGAGATTTTAAGAAGAAGTATTAATATAGAACCCGCAGCAATACGCTGCGGGTGTCAGAATGTAATGAAATCCGCTGCTTGCTTTGTTTATTGACCCGCTGGTGTGTAATTCTCGTCTAGAAAAGATTGAACAGCTTGGAACGCCTGAACTCTATTTTTCTCGAGCAGTACCATGTGAGTTCCTTCTCCGATTTCCACCCAACGGCGATATGCAGCTCCGGTTAAGGAAGTAAAGAAGTTTTGAGCCAAATCTAACGGTACATCAATATCCCACTCCGCATGAATGAGGAGTACAGGTACGGTGATATCTTTTGGTTCGTAGAAGGCTTTGCCAACCGTCCAATATTCACGTATGTCTAGAATTGGCCCGTTGGTAGCGCGGATATGCTCAGGATGTACGGTCTTGCTATTAGGATCGGAGGCCAGTGTTGCTTCAACCCATTTCTCAAACCAACCGTCAGGGAGCAAGCTGTCACGTTTCCCTTCAGGAGCAGCACTTAACCAGCGTTCTTTAGTAGTACCTGCTGGCACAAGGCGGTAAGAGCCAAGCGAGCCGCCAGTATCAATAGGGATTGGTTTGTTGCTCAGCCACTGAGGAGCAATAAGGGTTAACTTGTTCACTTTGTTGTTATTAAGGCTTGTATATGCTCCAGCCACTGTGCCGCCCCAAGACATCCCAAGTACATTGACCTTCGATAGATTGCGGTGATTCAGGACGAAGTCTATAGCCGAGCCAAAGTCACGGATTCCGGTTTCTGTACGGACAAGCGGAGGATCCTGATCGGCAGGTTGATCCATTTCTGGCGGTCTTGTGGATCCACCATAGCCACGAACATCTACCGCATAGACGTCATAGTCGTGACTAGCGAGGTAGTCAAGGAAGGTAAAACCGTCTAGCTCCACATCGTATAAGCTACCAATTGGATAAGTAGCACCATGGACCATGAGGATCGTCTTCTCATTAGAGAAGACAGTCATAGATGCAGGACGTTTATTAAGGACCGATAGCTCAATACCCGGCGTATCGCTAGCAATGTTAAATTTCTCAGATACGATGGAGATAGATTTGTTGAATGTATGGTTAGACATCATATTTTCCCCTCTCTTTGATGCATTAGATAAAGTGCCAGTTGAAGCTATCATCGGATCTAGAGACATAACCGGCTGAACTCTCTGGGAAATGCGTACTGAAATAAATAATTGGACGATCTGCGATGTATTCCAAAGCCCAGAGGCGCGAAATTCGAGCCTGATCACCAAATTCACAGTACATAGAATTCCAATCTGGCCTCATGACTTGGAATGGATGATGCATGATATCGGCCCCGAACAAAGCTTCTTCATCACCTGATGAAAGACGAATGGACATTTGTCCAATACTGTGACCTGGAGTCGGAATGAATGTAAATATATCTAGAAAGTTTCCGCCTTCTGGACCGATTGTTTCCGTCATGCCTGCCTCAATGATAGGAAGTACACTCTCTTCGTAAACGTTGAAGTTCGCTTCATTTTCTTTGTTATGGCTCGCTTCGCTGGAGTAATACTCTTGTTCTTTAATAGGAAATACGTACTTTGCATTCGGGAATGTCGGTACCCATTTTCCGTCTACCAGCTTTGTATTCCAACCGACGTGATCCACATGCAAATGAGTTAGTAACACGTAATCGACTTCTTCTGGATTAACACCTGCCTCTTGAAGTCGCTCGAGATAAGGTAGATGCAGATTAGCAAGATCCGGATTCAGTGGCAGGTTTTTATCATTTCCTGTCGCTGTATCAATAAGAATCGTATGTTGGGGTGTTTTCACGACCCAGGTGCCAATACTGACGATAAGTTGAGAGTTTTCATCAATTAAGCCCTCTGAGAAGGAGTCTTTGTTCGCTTCCAAAAAAGAGGGATCCCATGTACCTGGGAAATAAATTTCAGGTGGAACGCCACTGATTACCATTTCCGTGACTCGGGTAACAGTAGTATCGCCTACGGTGTAAATCTTAGGTAGCTTAGTCATATGACTCATCGCCTTCCTTTAAAATTTCCCTGAAAATGAAATGTTATATTGAAAAGAATTATGTGTAAATGACCAGGGATCATATTTGCACATCAACCTTGTTAAAATCTTAGTCCAATAATGCTGGTAAATCAACGTTTTTGCACCGAAATTGAACCTTCGTGAGAAAGCTTGCTATTACTCGATATTTTAATTATTATCAAATATAAATTTCGCTGGCAGCGAAAAAAATGAATGTGTAGGAGAAATGAAAGATGAATTCTATAGGCGAGGTCATTAGAAATACCCGCAAAAAACAGAAATTAACACTTAAAGAAGTGGCAAAAGCAGGATCCATTTCATTATCTTTTCTCAGCGAAATTGAACGGGACAAAGCGAATCCGTCGATCAGTGTTCTAAAAAGGATTGCCAATGCGTTGAATGTTAATTTTACTGATCTATTTGGAGAGAAAGAGCAAAGCATCGTTGTGAGAAAAAACGAACGTAAACCATTGGTGCATTCTGAAGGCTCACGTATTACGTGGTATTCCCTTAGCGAGGGAAGTAGAAATAAGATGGGACCCATATGGGGCGTTCTTGAAGAGGGTGCGACTTCTGGTGATGTTGGTGTAGGACACAGCGAAGGAGAGGAATTTCTGTATGTCCAGTCGGGGTGCTTGGAGTTTATGCTTGGGAATGATAGATATACGCTAGAAGAGGGAGATAGTATTTATTTCGATGCTAGGACGCCGCATAGCTATAAGAATGTATGGAGAGGAGAGACCCTGGTCATTGCCGTATCGACGCCTCCAACTTTTTAAGTTCAAATTAAAAAAATCATATGGGGGAATAAATTATTCTTCATATAAAGTGAGTAAACCAGCGGGATGTCCCATATGGAGCAGACATTACCATTTGCAGATTTAGAGATAATACTGGTATGGGCGCAGGAAGCCGTATCAACGGCTTACACGGTAATCCTCTTGCTGAATATAAATTTAAGGAAGTGGGACGGGCAAAGCCTGGGAAAGATTTGAATGTTCTTGAACAGAAAAAAATCAACCAATATGGTGGTTTGCAAAAAAATGGTGGAACATTACAAAATAAACGAAATCAGATTAGTGAGAAAAGGTGGAAAGAATATGGTATTACCCCACCTAAAAAGAAATAGTGAAAGAGAAAAATAATGGCAGGGAAAAAAGGGTTACCGTGAAGATAGGAGATGTCTTCGCAATAAGACTTAATCAGGGTCGTTATTGTTATGGACAAGTTGTTTCTGAAGGAAGGATATCAGATTGTATGATTGTATATGATTTGGTATCAATGGAACACCCAAAGGTCAGTGAAATCACGTCGAAACCAATCATTTCCTTAATACTGAAGATGTCCCCGAATTGGAGTCTTGGTCACCTGTTAGTCTAGAAAAAGCAGTTAATGCTAGGTTTGTAACAGGAGAATGGGACCCGTATTATAATGAGTTAATTTATACAGGTCAGTTTTTAATTTAACACCTTGATGGGCTTAATGCCCTCAAGGTTTTTTTGAGTCGATGCAGGAGCTGGGGAGAGCTCCTGGTTGTTTTCTGATCATTTATTTAATGGATCAATTTTATTATTTTTCATAATTATATTTTATATATATATGAATGAGCACTAAAAACATAATAGTTTCTGATTAGATGAGGCAGTGTGACC
>NZ_LITU01000074.1:31076-52006 GCF_001280595.1 Paenibacillus xylanivorans | reverse complement strand
GCTGCTTTTGTTCAACTAACGGGCAGGTCAACAAAAGACGCCAATTGTAGAGGGACAAGAACATAATCCCAAGTTTTCATAAATTCTATCATGGAAATATGTTGTCCAGAGAAGCCATCGCGAGCTAAACTTGTCATGAATAACGAATAGCTTAAGCTGAGCCGTACCACAAGTGAGGCTGAAAATTGGAGGAGGGCCAGCCGACTCACGCTGCATCAGAGGCGCAAAATCAATAGTCCGGTGCGGCGTACTTCGTTACGTCCGGCTCGAATACCGCTCCATTGGACAAGTCCAGCTCCATATGGATGGTTCCGCGAACATCGGTCAGCACGAGTATGCGCGAGCCAACGACGGGAACTCGGTCGGCGCTGGTGCGCATGTGCGCTGAGACGACAAGAGGAGCGTCGTCGACGATATAGCTTACCTCGACCGTGAACATCGGGAAATTGAAGAGCCAGCTGTTAGTGAAGTTCACGGCGGTCAACGTCCCTGCGAATGACGAACCCTCCAAGCGGAGGCGCTCGATGTCCGCCTGACGTCGCCTGGCGTGGGCGATTGAGCCGGGCAACTGCAGGAGCACGATAGCCGCCATGAGGGCGAAGCCAGCTCCGACGATGGCGCCGAGCTCTGGCGGGATCGTCGGCGACGTCGCTATGGCCTCGAGGTCGAAGGGGCGCGACGGATTGCTTGTCAGCGTCCAGAGCAGGAGGACTCCCGCGCCTGTGACGAGCCCTCCTGCGATCGCTAGCGTCGCGAACAGGCCGGCGACCCTGGTCTGTCCGAACTGCTCAACCGCTCGCGAGTACACTCCGCCGGTTGCACCGATCGCGACGAGCAGCAGCACCACGGCGACGCTCACCGTGACGGGATGACCGAGGAAAATGCTGATCGCCGGTGTCGGCGCCAGGCCGAGCAGTGTTCCGAACGGCACGGAGCCTGTCAGTGCCCACAGTGCAGCAGCTGTGAGCAGCCACGGCAGCAGCGGAGCCGCACGTCCGATGCGACGTCCCGGCCGAAGCATAGTCATCCTTCCGTTCCTGTCCATGGTGGAGAACAACGGCATCGTCTCAATATGTTTTTGCTGCCCGTGCTTCTGTTGACCCTCCGCAGCACCCCTCATTGGCATGGCCCTCCCGAGGAAGATACTTTAATCGTACATATTTGATAAGGGAAAGGTGAATAGTTGTGAGCGCTATCACATTCTAGGTGCCGTGCTAAAAAATTCAAATTTCTATTATCTTTATATTTAGCCATACACACCTTCACCTCCAAAATTTCTTGTCTATATTTTATCACCTATACGTTGTCTACTGTAAATACCCAATTCGAAACAAGGAGCAGATCAATAGTGATAACTGATCCTTTTGGATTTTTCACCGATAGCCTGTTAAGCTGAAACAAACCGGTTATACTCTGCTTTATCTTGAAAAGCGTCTGTCTTTAATAACTCAATATAGCCAATAATACTGGTGAGTGGGGTACGTAAATCATGTGAAATACCTGTGATCATGTCCATCTTTGACTTCTCCAATTGACGTTCTTTAAAATTTGTAGTTGAAACTGGTCAGTCATGTAATTAATATTGGCAGGGAACCGGCCATACGTTAAGATGGCCGTGTTGTTTTCCCTGCAAAATAGAGAGGATATATGGGGGGATTTGACCAGCCACGTGATCGATCTTTTTAACGATCAAGATCTCAACATTCAGTATTGTGCTATTAAGCTAGCTTCAACAATGAGGCATTCGTCCTTCATAAAACCGCTAATTTATGGCATGCTAGAGGATGTTCGGAAACTGAGAGCATCAACTTTTGGTGCCAGATGCGAGGCACTTCAGCGTTTAACCGGCATCGTCTATGAACCAGTACCAGAATTTCGTGAAGGTCAATGCTTTTATTCAGAGCTAAGTACCGAATCTCGGATAAATATTGCATTAAATTGGAAAAAGTACATTGCAGAATGAAATATGTAATAGATTGAACTAAAGGGCAGGATAGCAATCGAGAAGAAATCACATCAACTATACCAGGGTATAATAAAAGAAGATTTGAAAATTCTCAATAGTCGTAGACTAATATTTTCATAAATAAATCCTTAAAAAGAAAGGGAATGAGCACTATGCCAAATATCGAGCACTTACAGACTGTGAATGTTCCAGCTTCAACCGTATATGAAGCTTTAACCACTGAAAAAGGACTTTCAGAAATATGGACAAATGAACTAATAGTCAGTGATCAGATCGGTTGTATAAATGAGTTCCGATTCGGCGGCAAAGGCTTAACAAAGATGCGCGTTGATGAGCTTGCTACGGATAAAAAGATTTTGTGGCAATGTGTTGATTCAGATCCAGAATGGATAGGTACGACTATTTCTTTTGATATCGAGGAAAAAAACGGGAAAACTTCAATCATATTTCGTCAGATGAATTGGAGGGAATTGACCGCATTTTATCGTTTATGTAATTATAACTGGGCTATTTTTTTGTACAGTCTTAAACAATATTGCGAAGAAGGTGAGGGTATTCCATATCATAAACGAAAGTTTTAACCCTTGAAAAAACGGATGGGTCGACTAAAGACATGATCCCGACAACTGGTTTCGGAGGTATTGGGTAAGTACGACTATATAGGTCAGCCAAATCTTTACAACATTTCGCTGAACTAACGGGAAACGTTAACTTAATAAAACTAAGAAAGCAGCTGATGTCGAGGGACAAGAACATATTCCCATTGAAGTCGCTATTTTAGCGGCTTTTTTATGTTATCGGTACAAGTTCTTGTCCTTGGCTTGGGACAAGAACTTGTACCGATTGCCGAAATGGACAAGAACATTAGTCCGATTACCGATTAGGCATCTATCTAATCGATCTTAGTCCGTTAATTAATTAAGTTAACGGGCAGGTTAGTTGGATGATGAGCTGTCAAATCGCTAAATTAGAGCTTAAAAGATCATGTGAATAAGCTAAAATGTATATCGATTCATGTGAAAATGGGGAGGTAAAGAAAAGTGAGTAAATGTGAAGTAGCCTAAGAGAAGTGATTAAAAGAATTAATCCATCCAAGTCGCTATTTCAGCGGCTTATTTGTTTCTAGTTCTTACCTCATGCCGAGGGCTTCGAACGCAAGTCAAAGCGAAAAGACTACTTCATAAGGCTTGCACTATTGTTTTTATCAAAATAATTTATATTGTTTTAATTTAATATTGATGATACTATAATTTTGTTTCGTACAAAACAATATGTGGTTTTTGTTTTGTGTAAAACAATAAAATAAGGAGGCAGCGAATGAAAAGAATAAATCCGAGTACCCTCACACAAACAGTGGCAGATCTCATTTCACAAATCGTCATTACCGCTTCTCCGTTAGCTTTTATTTCCGGACAGGATTTATGTTGTGAACCATAAGCCAGAGTTGGATGATTCGATCTTTCAAGCCGGATTTGAAGTATTTGGCGACGGATGGCCCAAAACGGCTAGTACCTTTTTCGGTGTTCAGGCGCTTACTTTTGAGGAAAGGTTAATTTAATTGGATGCAATTGCATCGATTTCCAACTAAGAGAGGAGAAATATGAAAATGAATTATGATGTGATTATCATCGGAGGGGGACCTGTCGGCATGATGTTGGCAGGGGAACTAGCTTTGGCGGACGTCAAGGTTTGTATTTTGGAGAAATTAGAAGATACCACCCCATACTCTAGAGCACTTAGTATCCACCCTCGTACATTAGAAATGCTAGACTTGCGCGGTTTAAAAACGGAATTGTTGAAGATCGGGAAACCGTTGCCGACCGGGCATTTTGCAGGCTTGGAAACTCGGTTGGACTTTACGGTCATCGACTCTTCATCCAATTATTCATTGTTTATTGCCCAATCCGAAACCGAAAAGGAACTGGAGCGCAGAGCCAGAGAGCTAGGTGCAGAAATACGGCGAGGAACGGAAGTATCGTCCATCTCACCAAATTCAGAATATGTAGAAGTGGTAGCCACTGGAACTGAAGGCGAAATGACATTAACAGCAGCATATGTGGTTGGTGCAGACGGAGCCGGAAGCATTGTCCGTAAACAGGCGAACATTCCCTTTAACGGAACGGATGAAACACTTACTTCGGTCCAAGGCGATGTTGTGCTTAAACGCCCGCCTGCAACGAGTGTCGTTTCCAGCTTTGACGAGAACGGAATGATCATGATTGTTCCTGTGTCTAAAGAGTTGCATCGTGTAGTTTTTATCGATCCGGATCGAAAATCTATTCCTAAGGATACACCGGTCACGCTAGAGGAATTACGCTCGGGAATGCTCCGAATGTTAGGGGACGACTATGGGATTTCAGATCCGTACTGGATGACTCGCTTTGGCAATGCTACCCGACAAGCTGACCGCTACAGGGAGGGAAGACTATTCCTTGCAGGGGATGCTGCTCATATTCATTTCCCTGCCGGAGGTCAAGGTATGAATGTGGGACTGCAAGAGGCTATGAATCTCGGGTGGAAATTGGCTGCGGAAGTGAAAGGATGGGCACCAGAAGGGTTGCTCGATAGTTACCATGAAGAGCGTTTTCCCGTCAATTCAGCATTGCTTAAGAATACACGTGTACAAACGCTGCTATTTGGTAACGATTTTTCATCGACTACGATCGATCTGCGGAGATTGATATCCAACTTATTGGAAATTCCGGAAGCAAACTACCGCTTAGCGAGTCAAATTGCAGCCGTGGATGTTGGCTATAAAGTGCTAGATACAGTTTCTGAACATCCGTTAAATGGTCGCAGACTTGCAGAGATCAAACTGCGTAAGGATAACGGCGATATCTTCAGCAGCTACGAACTTTTCCGGGAAGGCAAATACATATTGCTAAATCTCGTTAATGATCAACTCGTGGAAGGCATCATTCGTCGTTTGCCCAATCAGCATTTCACATGTGTTAGTGCGATATTGGCGGAACCAGCCCTGGACTGGAACAATGTGCACACAGCAATGATTCGTCCGGATGGATATATCGCATGGGCAATTTCCGATCAAGACAGTAAACTGGAACAATGCATTAAGGAAGGTATTACGAGTATCAGCAAAGGGTAACTTTTTTTACTCTTATTGTTTTGAGAGAAACAAAAAAATGTCCGGAAGCCTCTGTATCATCGCTTTCCGGGCTTTTTCTATGGAGGTGTTGATATGAGAAAAGTTCCGTTTTTTTACCTTACACTCGCGATGTCTGCTACGTTTTGGGGCGCAAATTTAAACGCGGGGAAAATAGCCTTAGACGTGATGAGTCCCACCCAAGTTGTTCAAAGCCTTGGAAGCAACTAATCCCATCAACGCATCTTTGATTACGGCTATTAACCCGTTTTTTTACAACGGTCGATGCAGAACCAGCTATAGCGTTATAAGCTTGGATGACCGTAATTTTCATTGCTTTACTTTGTTGATTGCTGGCTTATTTATGGTGGAATCAATGCATATCTCGAATTGGGGCCAGTAAAACCTCATTATTTTTTAATATCGTTCCATTTTCGACGATGGTGATATCTGCCTTATCGGGAGAAAGTATAGGGATGGCGCAGTGTATTGGGGATCTTATGATTATTTCTTGGATATTTTGGTCTACAAGGTTCCAAAAATAAGCGTATCAAATGTTTTTTGCGAAACAATTATGTATAATGAGGAAAGATACGCGAATAGAGGAGACCAAAGAAAATGCAGCCAATGGATCATTCTAAACAATGGATTTTTAAAAGCTTTATTCATCTTATGAGTCAACAGGACATAAGGGAAAGCAAGTTATCCGTCAGAATGAGTGAGGAACTACATAAATTCGAAAAGGAATTTGGCGAAAAGGGGAATTTGACCTTGTCGGAGATTCACCTCATCGCATGTATCGGAGATTTCTCACCGATTAATGTCACCTCCATTTCAGAAAAAACCGGATTAACCAAAGGGTCCATCACAAGAATTAGCAAAAAACTTCTAAAACTGGCCTTGATTAAAAGACAGCAGATTAATGACAATAAAAAAGAAGTCTATTATAGTTTGACTTCAAAAGGCCAAAAAGTTTATGTTATCCATCATCGAATCCATCAAGAAATTGAAGAACGATTCATGAATTTTCTAGATAAGTATACTGCTGATGAACTTGTTTTTGCGAGCAAGTTCATCCAGGATTTAAAAGAGTGGGATTATTGAAGGATGTACGCCTGAATCGTCGATAAAATAAATGCCCATAGAGCTGCTAAGTTAGCAGCTTTTTATCTCAGTGATATTACCCCTCGAATTAGACATACCCCAAGAAATCTTCGTCTACCGGAACTCTTGAAGGAAATGATCATCAATATATTTTTGCAATAGATGTAAACGAGTCGTCTTAGCTCCGCATGGAGTTGGAGAAGCGGGTTGGTGATAGCGCGAACTGGATGTGGTTTCGTGAAAGCGACATGGAAAATCCGCTCGCATATCGAGTCACAATAGAGGACAACCGTATGACAGTGCAGTGGAATATGACGATGCAGTCAAAGGTGCCTTTGCTTAGTCTACAACTTTATTTTCTGAGTCTAATATTTTATTTGAACACAAGGAAAAAATCCTTTTACAATCATTGTCAGTACGTTATAATACAATCACCAGGTGGATTACCCAACAAAAAAGTGAAATATTGTAATTGATTAGTGAAGTCTAAGTAATTAGATATCGGAGGTATGGTTATGGTCAAGAAGAAAATTTCCAAAGCCCTCAGCGCAGCTTTAATCGTTTCTATGCTGGCTACTGGCGTGATAGTCGCTATCCAAGGTAAAACAACGTTAGAGGTAGCGAAGTCAGCAGGGGATAAAAAAGTTGAAGTTATTAAATAAGTGAGACCTTACTATGAAGAAGCTAGGTGCGACTCTAGTAATCCCAATTAGGGGGTATTCGAAGCACCTGATGCGAAAGTCAACGGAATCAAAAGACTCCAACAGTGGTAACAACTAAAGATGAAGTGCTCCCTGCTAAGTAAAAAGTGAAAAAACAAAAATAGTTAATTTATTACCTCAGCTCGGTTAACCCAGCTGAGGTTTTTTTATTATCATTATGCATTGAAAAAAATGCAAACCTAGATGAAGTAAGAATAGAAGCCATTGATATATAATCAGGCCAATTAGTATGAGATGAATAATATCGCCATTATAATCAACAAAGTCGCCATCATTGATGGTGGCTTTGTTTGTTTTGAAGATCGGGGTGCAGCCCTGGCAGGAAAAGATTAGTTTTGGGAGACGCACTCTGAAAATTCAGTCTTTAGTATGAGGTGAACGATGATGAAGTCCGTATAATTAGGAATTGAAAGGAGAGTCATATCTTACTCAAAATGGGTATCATTTGGGACAAATTGGAGGTTGAAAAGATTGAATAGGCACGAAAAAACCATGAATGCACCAAGCTTGTTTCGCAATCGGTTCCTGCAGACGATTTTATTATCAAGTGTGCTCCTGCAGGTGGGCATTTGGGTACGTAATTTCGCTATTCTACTGTACGTTGCGGATAGAACAAACAATGATCCATACGCCATTTCGCTAATCAGCGTAGCCGAATTCGCACCAATTTTTGTTTTTTCGTTCATCGGAGGTACATTTGCTGACCGCTGGCGGCCGAAGCGAACGATGATCTGGTGCGATTTATTATCCGCGGTATCGGTATTCGTAGTACTTCTGACCATACATTACGGTTCTTGGCACTCCGTTTACCTTGTCGCATTCATCTCAGCTATTCTTTCGCAGTTCTCTCAACCTTCAAGCATGCGTTTGTTTAAGTATCATGTGCCGGAAGAACAGCTCCAGCAAGGGATGGCTCTATTCCAATCGCTGATGGCCATCTTCATGGTGCTTGGCCCTATGCTCGGAACCTTCGTTTACAGCACGTTTGGCCTTGAAATATCGATCGCTGTCATGGGCTTGGTTTTTCTGCTCTCTGCACTCGTTCTTATTCGTCTGCCAGAAGATCATATGCAAGCTCAAACCGTCCCTGTAAAAGGGCAGTTCCTCAAAGAATTCATTGAAGGCTTCCGCTATGTTTGGCAAAGCCAAGTACTGCGGATGCTCGGACTTGCGTTTATTCTCGCGGGACTGGCTGTTGGCGTAGCCCAAGCGCTCAACCTGTTTATCGTAACGGAGCGGCTGGGCAGAAGCGAGGAGTTCCTGCAATATCTGCTAATGGTGAATGGTGCAGCTATGTTGATTGGAGGCGGAATCGTAGCCGTCTTCGCCAAGCGGGTTCCGCCGCAGATTCTTCTTGCGATAGGTATGATCGCAGGCGCAGTCTGCACAGCCATTGTAGGGTATTCGACAAGCGTTTCGCTCACCCTAACCGTTCAATTTCTGAATGGACTTGTTTTCCCTTGCATTCATATTGGGATCAGCACAATGATTCTGAAATGGTCAGAGGCTTCGATTGTCGGCCGGGTGAATGGGGTTCTAAATCCAATGTTCGTTGGCATGATGGTCGTTTCCATGTCTTTCGCTGGCGCGTTAAAGGGTGCCTTTTCGCTGGGGACGATCTATGGTGGTGCAGGATTATTATTTCTTCTTGGCGCACTGGTCATGGTTCCGATCATGAACCAAAAAGCGCCGGATAACACACAAATTGCACAAGAGACATAATTTCGCGATATTTATAAGATTTTAATGAGAAGAGCCGGCCATGAAGAAGTGATCGGTTCTTCTTCATTCCCTGGTAAAAATGGTGATCGTTTTTTTGCTGGAAATGGCCGCTGAGAACTTTGATGGCTTCGTCATTTCAGATTATAGAAAAAACAGTAAGAACTTAAATAAAGACGAATAATGTCGAGGGACAAGAACATATTCCCATTGAAGCTGCTATTTTAGCGGCTTTTTTGTTTTATCGGAACAAGTTCGTGTCCAAGGAACGGACAAGAACTTGTGGGAAACGTTAGTCCAATAAAGCCAAGAAGACAGTCGATTAACGTGATCGGCTGCCTTTTGTTTAACTAACAGGAGGTACTATAGCTTTGAAGGAAGACCAAAGTTTTGGGGAGCCAATGATGCTGGTTGAGAATTTAGATCTTATATGTGGTCAGATGAAACACTGATAGGTCTAGCAAAACTTTTACGGAACCTCCATGATTCACTAAGGGATCTGAAAGGAGTGAATGGCATCTTAATTAATTTAAGCGAAGCAACCGAGATTTTACCGGTTTTCTTTACCTAAGATTACCCATGAATTCCAGCCCAGCGCAGGAGCTAATCCCATTAACGAGTGGTTGCTCATAATCTCGCTCGCTTCCTTCCTAATCCTGTTTTCAAAAGTTGTGGACAGATTGAACACAATTCTTACTTCAAAATAACTACAGAACATTGTTTCATTCATAATCACTATTATAGTTAGGGTATCGAAAGTTTTGAGCAACGGGATATTACGTGAGTTAGTGGGCTTAAATGAGCAACTCCAAAATACATCCCTTTAATGAAATTTGTTCATATGTGAGAAACTGGAGTATGATGGGGGAAGGCAATGCTAATAATCACCATATAAATAATTTTATTTTTATTGTTAACCATACAGGTAAAGAGTTACCAAAAACCTAATGTTTTTCTTTTTAGCTATTGTTCAAAAGGATTGTCCTTGGAAATTTTCTATAAAATCAATGCCACATAACTTCCTTAAAGGGGGACATCTGTTTTGGATGAGCAGTTTCTAGATTTATTGGCCCAGAAATATGATACGGAAGAAAAAATCATAACAGAGATCATCAACCTTGAAGCGATCTCCAATCTCCCGAAGGGAACCGAGCATTTTGTCAGTGATTTGCATGGGGAGTTCCAGGCTTTTCAGCATGTACTAAGAAACGGTTCAGGTACCGTCAAAGAGAAAATCAAAGAATTATTTCGGGAGGTTTGGACGGATCAAGAAATCAATGATTTTGCGGCGTTGGTTTATTATCCGGAAGAAAAAATACAGCTGGTTGTAGGGGAACTGTGCAATAAACAGGCTTTGAACCAGTGGTATAGACAAACGATTGAACAAATGCTTAAGCTTATTTCTTATGCCTCTTCCAAGTATACGCGCTCGAAATTGCGTAAAGCTCTGCCGGAGCAGTATGTATATATTGTAGAAGAGCTTCTATACAAGACGGATTCGACCAACAATAAGGATCCTTATTACGAGGAAATATATCGGCAAATTATATCCTTGGGCCAGGCGGACAAGCTCATTATCGGCCTTGCTTATACGACCCAGCGCCTTGTGGTTGACCATCTTCATGTGGTTGGAGATATCTATGACCGGGGGCAGGACCCCGATAAAATTATGGATACGCTAATCAACTACCATTCTGTAGACATTCAGTGGGGGAACCATGATGTCCTCTGGATCGGTGCCTACGCGGGTTCTCTGGTCTGCCTTGCGAATATTATCCGGATCTGCGCCAGATACGACAATCTGGACATCATTGAAGATGTATACGGAATCAATCTACGCCCACTGCTAAACTTGGCGGAGAAATACTATGAAGACAATTCGCCCTTCAGACCTAAGCTACAGGCTGGCCATAACGTATCAGAGCAGGAAATTCTGCAGATCACCAAAATTCACCAAGCCATTGCCATGATCCAGTTTAAACTTGAAATCCCAATTATCAAGAGACGCCCATACTTTAATATGTCTGAAAGACTTTTGCTGGAGCAGATTGATTACGACAAAAATGAAATCAAAATCTGCGGAAAAACGTACCTGCTGGAAAACACCTGTTTCGCAACCGTAAATCCGGAGAAGCCTGAACAATTGCTGGAGGAAGAACGCCAGGTGATGGAAAAGCTGCTGTTCTCCGTTCAGCATTCCGAAAAGCTGGCCAGACATATGAATTTTCTTATGAAAAAGGGTAGCCTTTATTTAAAATATAACGGGAATTTGTTAATCCACGGCTGTATTCCTTTGGATGAAGAAGGAAATATGGAAGAAATGCAGATTGAAGACAAGACATATGCGGGCCGTCAATTGCTTGATGTTTTTGAAGAATATTTACGTTACGCCTATGCGCATCCGGAAGAGACAGAAGATCTGGCGACGGATATGGTATGGTACATCTGGACAGGGGAATGTTCCTCGCTCTTTGGAAAGAGAGAAATGACAACTTTTGAACGGTATTTTATCCAAGATAAAGAAGCACATAAGGAGAGAAAGAATCCTTACTACCATTTACGTGAAAATGAAGAGATCTGTCGAAAAATCTTGCTGGAGTTTGATTTGAATCCAGATCATGGACATGTCATTAACGGCCACACGCCAGTCAAAGAAAGTCGTGGAGAGAACCCTGTTAAAGCAAACGGAAAAATGATCGTGATTGACGGCGGTTTTTCCAAAGCCTATCAATCCACAACGGGCATTGCCGGATATACCTTGTTGTACAATTCCTTTGGCATGCAGCTCGTCGCCCATCAGAAATTTAATTCAAAAGAAGATGTCTTATGTAACGGAACGGACGTGTTATCTGTAAAAAGATTGGTGGACAAAGAACTGGCGCGGAAGCTGGTGAGGGAAACCAATGTCGGGGAGAAGCTGCTGCAGAAAATCTCAAATTTGAAGGATCTACTAGAATATCGCTATATGAAATGAAACGATTGCTAAAAGTACACACCCGGATCAACCGTTTGAGTGCAATTTGACGTAGACGCTCGTATTGGGCAGGGAAGTAATAATACCCTGCCTGTGCGAGCCTTTCTTTTTTTACAGAGCGATTTAACACGAGGCCTATGAGATGTCATCGCCGGGAGGATATCATTTTATGAAACATCTCGTCTAATATCATTATTTCCGCTTTTTGGCTGATGGCGTGGTTCCCAAGCTTTACATCAATTATGAAGTCATTGCTGAGCATCTGACGGTAACGGGAAATAATATCGTTGTCAGGCAATTCTCCCATTTCCTTCGTTTCGAGTGGGATTACCGGAATTCCGGCTTGCTCTACCAGATGAATGTTTTGTTTAATATCTGCGGCGATCTTGCTTAAAGTGCTTACACTTCTTGCTGTATCTATATCTACCATTCCGTCATTCGTATAGAAATGCTTGTTGACGATCGCGAGCGCAGTATGCGAAATATGGAATGCTTGAATGTCTTTTTGGATTTCATAATGCAAATCCACCGATTCAAATATTTGGGCAAGCTCTTTCACTCTCTCGGTCGTCAGTCCATTTATTTCACCAAAAATGGTTCCTTGATGTTTTTCGGAACCGAATTGGGCGTATAGAACATCTTCTTTGATGTCTCCACCGGCACCAGGGAAGCCCGGAAGTAAGCGATCTCCCACGATTTCAAGCCAAGAATCATATCCAATGGTGTTGGTCAAGGTGACGATGGTCTTGCTCCGATTATGTTTGATCGCAGACAGGGCAGATTCGGCCTGATCATATCGGACTGGGACCAAAATGAAATCATAAATGTCGTCGTTATCAAGCTTTTCTATCGACTTGATCGATATTTGCTTTATCGTTCCATTATCGTTGTATTTCAGTCCGTCCCTTTTCAGTGTCTCCAGTCTCTTTCCTCGTGCAAGTATAGTGACGTCTAGTCCCGACTGTGCGAATCGGAGTGCATATACACTGCCAATCACGCCGGCGCCAAATATCAAAAGTCTATGTGGTCTGGTGCTCAATATGATCCTTCCTTTCGAAGAATTATTCACAGATTGTTTAAGCAACACCTGTTTGATAAGATAATAATATCGCATGCTTATGATTTCAACCGGCAAAGTTAGTGGAAAGTTGCATAGACAACACATTGTGATAATTGATGTTTAACAAGGAGGTATAGTAATGGTAAATCAGGAAGATCCGAGGGTGTTGCGTACACGACAGTTAATTAGAACAGCGTTCAGACATTTGTTGCGGAGAAGGGGATTTGATGCAATCACGATCAAAGATATCGCACAGGAAGCAACCATTAACCGCGCCACCTTTTATGCCCATTTTGAAGATAAATATGCTTTGCTTGACGAAGTCACAGAACAGGCTTTTCATGAGATGATTCCTGAGCATGTGGCGAATGCACAGGAGTTTACGGATGAAATATGTGACCAGTTGATCTTGCTGACGCACCAATACATCGTAGATTTTTATCGGATCTGCAGAATAGATTCAAATTCGATGGCTAAGCTTGTCGATGAAAAAATAAAGAAAATGCTGCAGCAAACTATAGAAAGAATTTTTTTGAAAGGGGATACCCACCATGGGGCGGACAAGCATCATATAAAAATTGCGGCGGCCATGACAGGTCCAGCGATCTATGGCGCTGCGCATTATTGGTTAAATATCGAGGAAAAGGATCGAACCGATGAGCTTGTAGACATTGTTCGTCTCTATGTAATGAACGGCCTGGGCTGCATCGTAAATGGCGATGAATACAGATGAAAAACGAGACTGGTCAGATAGGAACAGTGGTGTACCATAAGTTACACACTTACATTTGGCTACATATGTCGAGGGACAAGAACATGTTCCTATTACCGATTAGATATATATTTAAACGTCGATCACATGCACTTAAAACCTAATTAAGTACCATAATACATGAAAATGTTTACATTGTATGAGTCAACGGACACGATGGAAAGGTAAACAGGGAGTGGACATAACTGATTTTCCCCATTGAACAGGGGATAGAACCGGGTGATGTATACAACTAAGTAGTAGGATTTTTCTCTTAGGGCAAGCTGAAACTGAAATGACTTGCTCAATAAACAAAATCATTATCCTTTCTTATTATGCAAACTATACTTGCGAACTAGCTGGAATCTCTACAGGTATCAACATTCAAGACTATCCCCTGATATAAAGAGTAATGAAATCGGGAGGGATATACATCAAACATATGAAAATCAAAGCAGGAATTATACTACTCTTCCTTAGTATAATTCTCGTACTCGGTGCATGCTCAGGGAAAGGGAGCAGTAGTCTCCATGTTGAACTTACCGTAACAGAAGAGTTTGATAAGGAAAACCGATTCAAATTCACCGGCACCACTAATTTACCAAATGAAATGAAACTTGTTCTATCTGTAACAGGTGAAGATGAATATTCTGCTCAGTCAAAAGTTAAAGTCAATAACGGTATGATAGAACGTGAGTGGATCTCTAATAATGGAGAAGGTTTAGTACCAGGAACGTATAGTCTTCGAATCACATCTCAAGCAGCTATGATACAGCCTGACTCAGTTCAAAACATAATGGGTAAGCAAGGCGAAAATCTTGAGGGGGAGTTTGTTTTGTCCGAAGATACCCTTGGAAAAATGATTGGATATACATACGCTTTTAGTACGAGTGATTCTCTGACAGCAGTGATCGAGAGCGAGACAATTTGGGGTGAGGTAAACGGCTATTTAGCCACAGGACAATACACACTCATAACGGATTTCATTGATAAGCTCCAAACACCAAGTCAGGATCTCCAGATGATATATTATCATTCTATGTATCATATCTATGACCAAGCTGGAGAAGATAAAAAAGCATTAGAGTCCTTGTACAGCATTCCCAAGGGTTACACGGGCCGAAACGAGGATTTGATCAATTATTACAAATACTTGAATGATTTCTATGAGGATGAATCTCCATTTAGCTTTAATGATTACGTAGCACTCTACAGAAAAAAACCAAATTACCTCAAGTTCCTTTGCATATTATAAAACTGAAAGCGTACAAACAAGTAATACTCAAAACAGTGATGCTGACACAGTTTACAAGTATACGATGCAGGAGTTCGATGTCTTAACGAATTACGGAAACAATTACGTTCCTGAAATACACGACCCCATTGTACTTGAGAAAGCTAGTAAACATTTTGGGATGTCCGTGAGTGAAGTAGATGAGATTTTTATGGCTAGAGCAATGCAATTACCATAAATAATCGTGGACAGGAGAACGAAAATACGTATTTCATAATAGTGATCTCTTCTGAGAAGATCTTGTCAAGGGACAAGAACATATACCCATTAAAGTCGCTATTATAGCGTTTTTTTGTTTTATTCATTGTCATCTGATGTTGAAGGTTTGTAATAAAATTCATAAAAAGTATAATAAGAGTATTACATATAAGGAGCGTGAATAGTATGCAAAAAAATACTATGACTATACAAAAGGAGAATAATATGAAAATAAAAAGGATGATAACGATTGAGAAATATAAATATAGGGATTCTTGCGCATGTAGACGCAGGAAAGACGAGTTTAACTGAAAGATTACTTTTTGAAACGGGTATCATATCTGAAATCGGCAGTGTTGATAAAGGAAATACGCAAACAGATTCTATGGAAATGGAACGACAACGAGGAATTACCATTCAATCTGCTGTCGTTTCCTTTACGGTTAATAATATGAAAGTGAATTTGATTGATACACCAGGTCACCCCGAATTCATCTCTGAAGTTGAGAGGGCTTTACGAGTATTAGATGGAGTCATCCTTGTCATTTCATCTGTCGAAGGTATTCAAACTCAGACACGAGTTTTGATGAAGACACTTGCTAAATTGAAAATCCCTACAATCTTTTTTATCAATAAAATTGATCGTGTGGGTGCTAGGTACGAATCGTTACTAACTGAGATCCATGATAAATTGACACCCCATGCTTTAGCAATGGGCTTTGTTTATAATATCGGCACATCAGCCGCGCATATGGAATTGTTCACGGAAAACAATCAGAAATTTATGGAGGGCCTAGCAAATCGTTTAGCTGATAATAATGAACGCTTTCTCGAACGATATCTTTACAGCGCTGAAGACTTAGCCCCCGTTGACTTTGAATCGGAGTTTCTAGAACAGTTCAAGCAAGCACAGCTTTATCCGGTGCTATTTGGTTCAGCAATTACTGGTGAGGGCATTCCCCATTTGATTACAGCCATACAGAATTGCCATTCTTCCGTTCATTATGAAAATACTTCTTTTACAAGAGGGAAAGTTTTTAAAATTGAACGTGGAAAAAACGACGAAAAGATCGCTTACGTACGAGTTTTCTCTGGTGAAATCAAGATACGTGAGAGTCTTTCCTATTATCGGATGAATCAAACAGGAGAAATTATCAAATTTACCAACAAGGTCACGGGGTTGAAACACTTCTTTTCTGGAAAAACAACAGATGGAACAATTGCTGCAAGCGGAGATATTGTAAAGATTATGGGGTTAACAGACTGCCAGGTTGGCGATGATATCGGTGTTCCTTCCAATGAAACGACTGAAACTCTGTTCTCGCCGCCTAGTTTAGTAACAACGATCAAAGCCTCTGACGAAAACGAGACCATTCATTTATTCAGAGCATTGAAAAAATTAGCCGAACAGGATCCATTTATTCATATCAAACAGAATCCTCTTCAAAGGGAGCTATCTATTCATCTTTATGGTGAAATTCAAAAAGAAGTGATTCGGGATCAACTGAAAAAAGACGCTCAAATCGATATCGAATTTCTTGCGACACAGCCTATTTATATTGAAAAGCCTATCTTTACAGGGGAGGCAGTAGAGAGAATGGGAGACAAGGGAAACCCATTTTATAGTACTGTAGGCTTTCGGATTGATCCGAATCCTCGTTCAACCGGTATTGAATATCATCTAGAAGTAGAGCTCGGCTCCCTACCTTTATCGTTTCATAAGGCAATTGAAGAAACCGTCTATGAGACGCTTAAGCAAGGACTATATGGTTGGGAAGTTCGCGATCTAATCGTGACACTTACTGATACCGCCTATGCAAGTCCAGTTAGTACAGCTAGTGATTTTCGAAAATTAACGCCTCTTGTGTTAATGAGAGCACTAGCTCAGGCAACTACTCAAATTTATGAACCCATTCATCGGTTCGAATTAGAGGTTCCGGCTAATTATCTAAGTAGGATTTTATTTAAACTAACTCAAGCGTCTTCAACCTATCAGGATCCGATTCAGAATGGCCAGGTATTTATGATATATGGCATGATCCCGATTAAGAATATTCAGTCATTCAAGAACCAACTTCCGGGTTGGACCCAAGGTGAAGGTGTATTGCTATCCGAATTTTATGGCTATCAGCCCTTCGATGGTGAAGTGCCATCATGTACAAGATACGATCATAATCCATTAAATCGGAAGGAATATCTCTTACATGTCTTGAATTCGGTGTAAGATGATAAAGCGAGTAAAAAGCAGCGTACAAGCGGTGTACACTGCTTTTTCTTTGACTCATTTATAAAAGAACTAGACAGTAGAGTTCCTATCGTCAGGCAAGAGAAAGGTGATCACGATAAATCTGAATAAAGCTTCAGGGCTAAGGCACACAAACTGGATTTAAAGCTGCATCAGTTGGATGAGTCACCATGTGAAAGAATAGAATAAATTGGAATAACGCAGGATCAATTCAGTTTTTTTATCTTACATATCCTTAAAGTTATACCTTTATGGAACTTGGATATATATAAAATAATTAGTTGGAAATTTATTCTTTTCATTTTACAAACGTTTAACAGTGTTATTAGCAGAGGCGGGATTTGTTATGATAAAAATCTGGAGGCGAATGAGATGCTGGAATTAGAGTTTACTACTATAGAGGAGTGGGATGAAGCATTGTGGGCGCGGATGGAGAGAATCTATCATGAGGCTTTTCAAAGCGGCGCTAAAACAAAAGCGATTCTGCGCAGTATGCTGGACCGGGGGATTGGTTATTTACACACGGGCGTGCATCATGGAGAAGTGGTTGCGATGGCTGTTACTGGACTGGAGGGGAAGGCTGCGGACCGCATCCTGATCATCGATTACCTCGCGGTTGAACAGAAGCTGCGCGGGTTGGGCATAGGGACCTGGATGCTGGAGCAGCTCAGAGCCTGGGCGTTAAAGAAACACGGGATCAAAGGTATGATTATCGAGGCGGAGTCCGGGACAACGGAGGCTCATCAGGAACGCATTCAGTTCTGGCAACGCAACGGGTTCATCCTGACCTCCTATGTCCATCAATATAGAATGGTGCCAGAGCCGTATCAGGCAATGATGCTGCCACTGGATAGAAGCATGCATGTGTATGATGATGGTGAAGCACTGTTTCGTTATATCAATGCTTTTCACAAGGTTGCTTACCGGAAGAGTTAGACCGCATTCAAGGGACCTGCAAGAAATTTCCGTAGAGATTAGCTGACGTAAAGTTAATCAAATCTGCGAAGGGTGGTTGATTTTCCGACTTAATGCAACTTAGTTCCATTAGGAACGTGGTACCAATGTCGATTAGAATATTAATCTGCTTCATTAAGCTAACGGGAAACGTTAGCTTAATAAAACAGCGTCAGTTTAGGACTTTATTTATCGTCCACGGCTACCGCTGTTTTTATAGTTGTGGCTAGTCTAATACATATCACGATATCTGACGATTTAATAATTCGAAGACCGCCTTATACCAATTCCGAAATTCTGTCTGCAAAAATGCCTACTATTTACATTAATTATCATTTCGACCCTGAACCGTTTCGTTGAGAGCAGAGAACAACTGATGCTCCATCTGGGGATTAAATCCATAATGTTCATTTATTGGACAGGGGCAAGTAACAGCATATCTTCAAACAAGTTGATAATAATCTGTTACTAATTTTCACGTTTGATCCCTAGCGGAATTTTGTGAAACAATATTTCAATGGGGTTGTGGAAATGAATGAGGATCATTTAAATCAAATGATTCAAATGAGCTGGGGGGCTATAACAGTTAGTGAGGGAGAGAAGGAGCTAACTCTGTAGAGTTAGGTTAAATATAGCACCATTCTCTTTTGTGTTTAGTTTAATGGAAGGACCGTTTAAAAACGGACATATGAAGCACCTGTCTTCACACTTTGGGGAGGATCGGTGCTTTTGTTCATTTAGATAAAAATTTATGTTTATCCATTGTAACCATCCTCTTTGAAATAGGATGTAATATATCAATTATTGACTGCATGGTCAATAACTGATATATTAATCCCATGAGCAGACCAAGAGAATTTGATGTCGATCGTGTATTACACCAGTCTATGGAAGTGTTCTGGAATCAAGGCTTCAAAGCAACTTCTTATGAGGACCTTACGCGTACTACAGGAGTCAAAAAGCAAAGTTTGTACTGTGTTTTTAAAGACAAGCGATCGTTGTTCCTGAAGGCGCTGGCACTTTACCGTGAACAGGTTATAGCGAAACTGAAGGAGATTGAAGCCCTGGATTCGTCTCCCGGTGATAAACTGGATGCCTTACGATATTCCCTTTTAGACGATGAAACTGGCTGCCAAGGGTGTCTAATTGTGAATGCATCACTCGAATTCGGAACAGATGACGAGCAAGTCACACGCGAAGCTGAGCTCATGGTAGAAGAGGTTCAACTGGTATTAGAGAAGATCATAAGTAGTGGCCAGAAACAACAGTTAATTTCCAACCGGTATACGAGTATAGAGCTTGCATCTTATCTAAATAACACCATTCTTGGTGTGAGAGTTATGGAGAAATCAGGTTCATCCCGTGAACAGATCGAGACGGTTCTGCGTACTTCATTTGGCATGATCATGTCTTGATCTTTTTTTGTGAAATTCTTGACTACGAAGTCAAAAATAATTGAAGGCGGATTAATACACCACGAAACCTTGAAGGAGGTGGGGCTGTTCGATAAAAATCGTGTAATGATTCATTTGGAAGTAACGTCTAGCTGTTAACCAGGCTGGTTGCTGTTTAACATCTCCTAGGTCAACTTATATAAAACGAAATATGTGGAGGTAATTATGAATTATTCTCAATCCGTAGAAGCATTGTTCCAACCTATAGAGTTAGGTCACTTGAAGTTATCCAATCGGATCGTGATGGCGCCGATGACGCGTCAATTTTCACCGGACGGTATCCCGGGTTCGAATGTTGCGGCCTATTACCGCCGCAGAGCAGAGAACGCAGTGGGGCTTATTGTGACGGAAGGGACAATAATTAATCACCCGGATGCATCCAATCAAGCCAATGTGCCGCACTTTTATGGGGAAACTGCAATGAATGGCTGGGCACATGTTGTATCTGAAGTACATGAAGCTGGCGGTCGAATTATTCCACAGATCTGGCATATGGGAGCCAAAGGTCATGTTAATGATTATTCGGAAGCTGAGATTGCTACAATCGTTCAGGAATTCGCACAAGCAGCCTCAGAAGCGAAACGCGTTGGGTTCGATGGTGTTGAAATCCATGGAGCACACGGCTATCTGATCGACCAATTCCTGTATGAGAAAACCAACTCTCGTACGGATCGTTACGGTGGAGATATGATGGCTCGCACACGTTTTGCAGTTGAAGTGATTGAGGCTTGCCGTGAAGTAGTGGGACCGGAATTCTCGATTGTACTGCGTTTATCTCAGTGGAAGACAGATGATTATCAGGCTAAATTGGCTGAAACACCGGAATTACTGGAGCAGCTTCTCGCACCGTTGGTTCAAGCTGGAGTCGATATCTTCCACTGTTCCACACGCCGTTTCTGGGAGCCGGAATTCGAGGGGGCTGATCTGAATTTTGCTGGATGGACCAAAAAACTGACTGGCAAACCGACAATCACCGTTGGATCGATTGGTCTTGATGGTGACTTTACAAGTCTGTTCACAGAAGGTAAAGGCGCAAGTAACGTCGGTATCGATGGATTGGTACAACGACTTCAGAATGATGAGTTTGATCTGGTTGCTGTAGGGCGTGCTCTTCTAGTCGACCCCGAATGGGCTAAGAAAATTCGAGAAGGACGTACCGATGATCTGGTTCCATTTACAAGAGAGGCGATGACCGTACTTACTTAATTGCAGTTATACTCATTAGGAATTTGTATCTTATAAAGAAAAGCAGTGACAGACCAACGTAACGGTTGGACTGACCCCATAACGTGAGACAAATAAAACACCTTCAAGAGAATGAAACCTTGTCGTAAGATAGAGAGATCATCTTGGAGGTGTTTGTAATGGCAACCTGTCGCGGGACAC
>NZ_LITU01000074.1:13448-31066 GCF_001280595.1 Paenibacillus xylanivorans | reverse complement strand
TACCGATTGCCGAAATGGATAAGAACATGGTCCGATTACTGATTAGGCATATAACTAAACGGTTCTTTTCCTCGTTAATTCATTAAGTTAACGAGCAGGTTAGCGTAGAGAATAATACTCCATACGCTGATAAACATTGGTATGCTTCTCTAATTCGAAGAAGAGAACGGTATTCGCTTGGAAATGGGGACGTTAGCCACATCATGCGCAATTGCTGCTATATTTGTCGTGGGACTCATGAGAATGAAGCGGCAAACGACACTCATGGACGAGACAGTGAAACGAGTAAACTTCAGTTGACTCATTCCAGGTTATAGTTTGAAGTCGAAGAGGTGCCTTACGTGAATTGAAAATATAGATCAATGAGGACATTTGACAACTCTCCAGCTATAGGCTATTCTCATAAAACGCATCTCTCAGTGCGACAATCTGATAAGATATTAAAGAATAATAGAAATAATATGAAACGTTATATGCAATATTTCACCATTCAGAATACGAGAAGAAAGAGATGATTTAAGTTGAAAAGAAAAGCTATGCATCTTATTACAATACTTTGTATATTGGTAATGTTTTTACCTACCGTTGTATTTGCTGAAGATAAAAATGAAACAAGCATCATTGTAGCAACTGGAAAAGATGTACCTACAGGTGGTATTCTAGGAAGTCTTCCAGAGAAATACCCTGCTAATGCTGTTGAGTTTGTTACGCAAGATGGAGTTAAATTAACGGGTTATGTATTAGGTAATAGTAATAAAGGTATCACACTTGGTCATGAAAATGGATGGATGGTTGATAGCTGGCTTCCTTTTGCTGAACGACTTGTAAAGGAAGGGTATATGGTGACTCTTTGGGCATTTAGAAATGATGAACCTTCTGATTCGGTATCTGGAGAAGCAACTTATCGTAGAGATTTAGATGTACTGGCTGCTGCTCAGGTTTTAAGAGAGCGAGGTGCAACTAAAATCTTGGCTATGGGAGCATCCATTGGTGGTACTTCTACAGCTGTCGCTGCGCCAAATATACCGGAATTAGTAGGTTTAGGGATATTATCTTCACCACGACAATTTGGTGTTAATCCGGCAATAAGCGCGCTGGAGGCTGTTAAAAAGGTAGAAGTACCATCTTTTTTCGCGGTATCAGAAGAAGATCCTACCGGAAGTTATTATGATGAAGTAAAGGCTCTTTATGAGGCATCTGCTTCAAAACAAAAGCAGTTTAACATTTTGCATAGTAGTGAACATGGTACAGATATGTTATCTGAGGAGGGGAGTTATTCCAAGCGTTCCAAGGAGGATTCGACTGTTAAACTAAAACAAGAGCGTATAGCATTAGCCGACAAACTGCTGCTCTTTGTAAATAATTCCTTTGGTCAGACAACTCGTACAGATGGTGATCGTAATGAAACCTCTAAGAAAACAACAGACTATGTAGATAGTAGTAAATCATCTGACAATACATCAGACTATATTGATAAGAACAAAACAGAGAAGTCAGCATTCATGAATCCTGCAATCATTGGAGTCGGAATATTATTTTTACTTGCTATCGTAGCCAGCATCATTGTTAAAAAGAAGAGGTAGGTTATCAATCTTACCGAAGTCATAGTTAGTTTTTCTTATTAAGCTAACGGGCAGGATAATGGAATTCACAAAGATGCAAAGGCATATGCAGAGACGTCGCTCGATTATTGTCGCGGGACAAGAACACTGTTCCATTCTAAGTCGCTATTTTAGCGGCTTTTTTTTATATGGGTACAAGTTCTTGTCCCGAGCTGAGGACAAGAACTTGTGCCAATTACCAAAATTGACAATACAATTAAAAGGGACTTAGCGAAAATAGATGGAATCCTAAACATTGAAATCTGAAAGTTATCGAAAAAATAAATTTAAGGTTCTTGTTTGATGAAGAAACCTATCTCGAGGGAAAAACATGCTCAAATAATAATATCTTCATTTAATGGCAGGATTGTGAATTTTGTGAACATACTTCAAAGTATGCGAACGATAAAAAACAAGTTTTTCTTTTGAAATTTAAGACATGCTACAGTCATTTGTTTACAGAACTTAACGTCATTCAATTTGGATTAAACTAGAATTTCAGTGTTCGCTGAATTCGTTAAAGCAATTACGACCAAAGAAAAATGAGGTCGAACCAGTAAGTTCTGGTGACCTCAAATACGATTGATTAGGTTATTAATTCATGAGAGAAATAACCGGGCTAAAGAACAGGGAATCTTGCTATGCTTGACAGACATCCAATGCAAGTGACGATCTATACTTTTGTGCTAAGTGACAACAAGTGTTTTAGATTGTCATCAATAAATTGATTATCGGTACTGTTGATCCCACGACCGGCAAAATGACCCCAGAGCGATTGTATTGGGTTAAAAGTAGCATTAGGAATACGCTCCGCTTCATATTCATTATCGTCCGCTGTGCAGAAGAGATCCGTGCTCCCTGGCATGATGCAGGCAAGAGCTTTTATGCTTTTAAGCGCTTTATCGAAATCTCCGTTATAGGAGGGGTTGTCACTAATATCTGCATGCTGGCCTGTCCATAGCATGGACAGAACATTATGCGGATCCATATTCATAAAGCTATTTTCCCAGACACCAGCTACAAAATCCTCCAATGATTCAAAACCCATCTCATGATAAAGTTCCTCTCTATAAAACGCATGCGATAATCCCCATCCCGCATAGACCCGTCCAACGGCGCGCATGTCTGCAGAAGTTAATTGGTTTAGTTTACTTGAATCGAAGCCGACTGCAGATAGCAGTGAAGCTTTTACACCTTCCAGCACCACATATGTGTGAGGCCATGGTTTGGCGATGCCTCCGAAAGGTGCAATTCGTTCGACCATCTCTGGGTAACTTGCACCCCATTGAAATGCTTGAATGCCGCCCATGGACCACCCTACGACGAGAGCAATCTTTTGTATACCGAATTTTTCGGCCAGCAGTTGGTGCTGTAATCGAACGTTGTCATAGATGGTTACCTGTGGAAAGTTAGCCCGATCAAATGGATGAGGCGTGTTATTGGGAGAGGAAGAGAGTCCATTGCCCAGCAAATTTGGAACGATAATAAAATATTTCTCTGGATCCAGTGCCATCCCGCTGCCAATTAGCCATTCATTTTGAACATGCTGATCTCCAAAAGCCGTTGGATAGACAACAACATTATCTTTCTGTTCATTTAATTTTCCGTAAGTTTTATAAGCGAGATAAGCGTTTGGTAACGTCACTCCTGATTGTAAGATGACATCACCCAAATTAAAAATTTCATAATCCATCGTATAGTCGCTCCCTTCAAAATGAAAAACCACATGTTCAGTGTGATCTCTTGTACTTAGTATAGAGCCGTGGTACTCTCAATAAAAGTGAATAGAATTCAAGGTAGTATTCAATAAAATTGAAAGATGAAGGGAGAGCATCGAATGGAATTGCGCCAACTGAATACGTTTTGCACGGTTGCAGCAACATTAAATTTCACAAGGGCAGCAGAAGTGCTGAGCTACGTTCCTTCCAACGTCACGATGCAAATTAAAGCATTGGAAGATGAGCTGGGTGTTCGCCTCTTTGATCGGTTGGGCAAGCAACTCGCTCTTACAACTGCGGGCAAACGCTTTTTAACGCATGCCCAAGGCGTACTTGAAAAATTGGACGAAGCTCGTAGTGCTGTCCATGATAATGAAAAACTAAGTGGTACCTTAACGATAAGTGCGAATGAGGTTATTTGCTCCTACCGGCTTCCACCTGTCTTCCAACGGTTTCGTTCGCAACATCCGGGAGTTCGCCTGATCTTTCGCTCAGTTCCGAATCAAGAGCTCAAGCAAACGTTATTTGAGGGAACCACGGATATCGTTTATATGCTAGACGAACCTATTCGCTCAAACGGACTTGTCGTGGAATCGCTTGTAGAAGAAAAATTCCGGTTGTTAGCGGCTCCAGATCACCCACTCGCTAAGCGAACAATGCTGAAGTTGGAAGATTTTCATGGAGAAGTATTCCTGACCAATGAAAAGGGTTGTCCATATCGAACGATGTTTGACCGGTCATTTGAGAAAGAGGGCATTGATAGCATCACGTATCTAGAGTTTCAAAGTGCCGAGGCCATTAAACAATGTGCGATCTCGGGAATCGGTATCGGTTTTCTTCCTGAAATCGTTGTAGAAGCCGAAGTTGAACGCGGGCAACTTGTTGTTCTTCCATGGCAAATTCCGGATTTGCGGGTGTATACACAGATGTTGTGGCATAAAGACAAGTGGCTTTCACCAATCATGTTATCTTTCATAGAAACAGCAAGGGAAGTTTTTCGTTTACAGAATGAGAATAAACTGTAAGCCTATGTATAAATGAGGCATAAAGCAGGCACCGTTTCGCACACGTGGTTAAGGGCAGTAGCACCCATTCTTCTAGTATTTCATGATCTCAAATTGAATCATGTTTGTCCTACCAGTAGGACAACAATACTTTCTTGTTGTCGAGTTAAGGATGATCAAGTTGTCAGTTACCAAATGAAAATCCACCAAAGGCTTGATGTGGAGATTCTTTCCTGGGTTCTTGAAAAACTAGTCATGCAATTCAGTGATAATTTCTTCTGTTCTTGGTTAGAGGTAGCAGGGAAGAGAGCAAAAAAATTAGCGTACCATCTTGGAAAGAAATTGAGCAGATGAAGGATCAGTGTTATTTGCACAGAACATCATCTAACTCAATTGATAAAGCTTCAGAAACACGTAAGGTTGAACGTTTGGTATAGGAATAGGCTAAAAACCGATTGGACATAATTAAATGTGTTGGTGAACTAGGGACGGGGACAAGTATTACAATGGCGTGTGTAACACGGACACTAAAAATACAACAAAAGCTGCTACTGCAAAAGGCACATCAACATACATCGCTTATGATTATGATATCCCAAAAACGGGGGGGAACGTTAACCACTTCAGCCATAGCTCAATATGAGATTCGAATTTTCAATAATCCAATAAGTGGTATGCCTCTTATATTTGCTGCTAATACGGGTAAAGCAAGTGTAGACTATAACGTTTCTTACTACTAAAATTGAAGGATGATCTGTTGGTGAAAACTAAATTCAGCTAATGTAATATTAGGATTATCAGTGATTGTGCTCTTAATCTCAGCTATTTTTTTAACAGGTATTTTGTACTCAAAAACAATATAGAGATTGCAGCTGACTCAGCATATAAGCATATCGTCATGGAGAGCCGGAATTTCCAAAAGGAATTAGGGGCTTATATTGAGAGTGATAAAAAAATAGATACGTATAATCTAACTGTTTATGTGACCAAGATTCAAAATTACTTTGAATCATACGGTTTGATTAAAAATACGATCGGAGACATTGAAACACCATTATTTCAAGAGCAAAGAACTTACTATAAAGAATTACGGAACCTGATTTTTGTTGAATACAATACTTTGTCCATCGATGAACTCAAAAAAATTGAAGAGAGAACAGGGGAGTTAATTAATGCACTTCAAAATCTAAAAGAAGATTAGATTATTTGAATCTTTCAGAGAAACCCTTTTTCAGGGTTTTTCTTTTTTTCTTACTTTTTGAATCTGTAATTGATAAAGGCCATTAGATTATTAAACTATGAACGAGGTAATTTCAAACCACTGACTGTAAGTAAGATTATGATGGATGTCCATGAGTTCAATTAAATGTTTGGTACTCCTACTGATACGATATAATTTATAGATAACCACTGTATCTCCCTTACGCAGAACTTTAAGAAGCTCGTTCAATTGGGGACGGTTTTTTCTCTTTCCTGATACTTTTTCTTCAAAAATCTGATCCACTTCATAATGATTCAATGCATCAAGCTGTAATGACAATGACTGATGCTATACGAAGTTTATACATCAGGTTAGTTGAAGAAGAATAAATGTTTTATGATATAGTATATGTGATATTTTGAAGGTTGAGGGAAGTGAAATTGATAAAATTTTTAAAGGTTATTCAACAGGATATTTTGCTTGTATATTAATAATTTACTTTATCTTTGATTATTTTTCTTGGTTATACACAGTGGTTTCTTTAACTGGTATAGTTATTTTCGCCTTATTATAAAGATGCTTCACAGAAAAGATAACTGAATTTATATTGAACTAACGAGTGAGTTTCTATAATAAGTAGAAAAGCTTTTTTACTAGAGTACTTTAAAAGGAGAGTGTAATTTGTGCGCGAAACCTGTGTTCCAACCAGCGTGAAACAACAAGATACTGGCTTTGGATATACGTTGTCTTTAATAGGAGGCAAATATAAAATGATTATATTATATTGGCTGATTGAGAATAAAGTTATGAGGTTTAATGAACTACAACGTTCTATAGGTAATATTTCCTTTAAAACGTTAAGTACAATGTTAAAAGAGCTAGAAAAAGATGGTCTTATCATACGAGAAGAATTCCCTCAAATACCTCCGAAGGTGGAATATTCTTTAGCCGAGCGAGGTCGTTCTCTCATCCCAGTATTAACTGCTATGTGCGAGTGGGGAGAGAAAAACGGTATGCCAACGTAAAGCGTTGAATTATGAAAATCATAATAATCTAGATTATATCAAAAAGCAGCATCTTCTGAATTAGGAGTACTTCTTTTTGATACTTCATGAAGATGACCATTATAAATTATTAATAAAATTCAAATAATCCAAGGAACTTTTTTCCAATTCGCTCGTATTATCAGTACCATGAAACGCAAAGAATGAACGATAATCAGCTTGGCAATAATGGAAGGACATTTCAAACGGAACTAATATTTGTTCAAGTGTATACTTATATCTTCCTGCTTCACGATAATCTTCTTTTTTGATTCCAGCAGAAACGCAAAGTGCAACCTTACGATACTTTAGTTTATCGCCTTTTGACCCATAAGCCCAATTGTAAGTAAATACATCGTCAAGCCATTTTTTTAAAAGAGGCGGACAATTAAACCAATATATAGGAAACTGCAATACTAGATTATTATGCGTTTCAATTAATTTTTGCTCTTTTTCTACATCTATGTTTCCATCAGGATAAACCATATACAATTCATGAATTTTATACTTTTTTGGATACTTTTTCAATTCCTCTACCCATCGTTTGTTAATGACGGATGTTTCTATACTTGGGTGTGCGACTATAACAAGAGTTTTCAATGATTTGACCTCCATATGCTTTATTCATTCATTTTTTGAGTATAAAGATAACAAAGGACGTATACAACGCACCTTTAATACAGGTACTGTCATAAAGGTTAGTATTACAAATATGTAGTTCAATTATTTGAATTACAAAGTAAAATGAGCAATTTCTATAATTTATTCGATAAAGCTTGGGGAGGGAAGGACCCCTGCTTTGTTCATACTTTTGGAGGAGGTACGAGTGAGTGAATGCCAACCGGCTAACTACAAAAAAAGTTCACATTTTATTTGGTTGGAGGATGGTTAATTCCAAATTCACGATTAGAATTATCTTCAATAATTGATGATGTTTCTCAAGTATTAAAAGATGCTCTCTGGAGCTTTAAGTACGATAGAAGATAATACTGATTCTGAGAAAAGTGCGCATGTGGACTTTTTGCCGAACAATTGTCGAAGGACAAAAACATGATACCATTGGAAGTCGCTATTTTAGCGGCTTTTTTATTTTATCGGTACAAGTTTGTGTCCCGAGTCAAGGACAAGAACTTGTACCGATTGCCGAAATGGACAAGAACATGTTCCGATTACCGATTAGATGGATATCTAAATACTAAGCGCATGTAGTTAAAACCACAATAAACAACATGATACATGACAATTTTCACATCGTTATGGAACAATTACTTTGAGGAGAGGTAAACAGAGATGGCTAGGTATCAATAAAGCTACACGTTGGTATAGGAATAAGCGTGGTGAAGGACAAGAACTTGTACAAATTAATAGGCATGAGCCCGGACAATACTAAGCTCTTGCCAATTAGGTTGCATAAATATATTTCTCTAACTTTAAGGGGGCACTTCACCAAGCGTGATTGGCTGCTTTTATTCAACTATACCAGCTAATAGCTTGTCAACATTCCCAGCAAAACAACTCGAGAGCTTGTGTTATATTTTTTAAAAATGCCAAATAACCTTCCAATCCGTGTCTAATTGGAAGGTTATACCCTAACTTTGTTATGCCGAGCGAAACGATTTCTTGATTTTTTAAAATAGCATATAACCAATGAACTAGCTTATTCGCACATGCTACCAATGCCACTTTATGAGGTTTGCCTTCATCTCTTTTGCGCTCTGAGAATACAAGGGCTGAAAAAGGGATTGGCTAGAACAATTGTACCCGCACGATAAACAAGCTGTTGTGAACAGCAAATCCTCCGGCACATAGCTTATATGTTTGCAAAATGCTTACAAGAAAATGGCTATCACAATTTTTCTTTTATTGTAGAGGTATTTTGATATTCCTTATATTCCCTCCCCCAAACCATGACCGAATCTAATATTGGCTCGAGTTTTTTCCCGATGTCGCTCAATGAATACTCGACTTTTGGTGGTATTTGAGAGTACACGTTCCGAACAACAACTCCATACTCCTCCAACATGCGAAGCTGTTTGGTTAAGGTTGCATGTGTAATGTCTGGAAAAAAGCGTTGAATTTCATTAAATCGCATCGTTCTCTCCTGTAAAAGAAGAATGATCAGCATGGACCATTTCCCGGACAATATCTTTTGAGCGCTTGTAAAGCCACATTCTTCTAATAATTCATTGGTATAATTCATAGCATTCCTCCGGTATCCAAGTGCATACTAACGCTACTCTAATAGCGTAGAAACTCTCTGAAGATACTTCTATAATACTATTGTACGATAGACTTCTATCATAGATCATTATTTGAACAATGTAAAAGAGATGGAGGGAGCATATGAATCATTTAGTTACCAAACCATATTTATAACAGCAGGCACCACAATGGAAAATTACTTGGAAGTAAATAAAAAAAAGAGGAGATCACACTGATGAACACAATGATAACCGTTAGTAAAGAACAAGTTATTTTGGCTTTTCAATACAGACATGCTGCCCAAACTTTTGATACAACCAAGAAAATATCCGAGGATGATTTTAACTATATTCTAGAAACGGGAAGGTTATCTCCCAGCTCGATTGGTTTGGAACCGTGGAAGTTTGTCGTTGTGCAAAATCCGGAATTACGAAGTAAGCTGAAAAAAGTTTCACCAGGTGCCCAGGGCCAATTGGACACTGCGAGTCATTTTCTGATCATTCTCGCCCAGACAGATGTAAGATATGATTCGGAATATGTGCTTGATCAAATGAAAAATGTGCAAAACATGCCCGAAGAGATTGTTACATATTTCTCTGGCGTATTAAAAGATGTTCAGGAAGTCCGTGGTTTGCTGGGAGATGAACGGTTATTGTATGAATGGTCTGCGAAGCAAACCTATATTGCTATGGGGAATATGATGACCGCCGCTGCTTTAACCGGAATCGATTCTTGTCCGATTGAAGGATTTGACTATGCAGCAGTCGATCAGATTTTGGAAGAAGAAGGTTTGTTACAGGGAGGTAACTTGAAGGCATCCGTGATGGTTGCTTTTGGATACCGCAACGAAGAACCCAAACGAGCTAAAACAAGAAGCAATATGGATCAAATTGTAAGCTGGTCATAAAATGATTGGAAAATCGCCTTGACGACACGTAAAATGTGGCCGACCAAAAAGACTGCGACCCAAAGCGCAGTCTTTTTGCTTTAGAAATTTTCTGAGTAGACTATAGTGATAAATATTCGAGAAGAACAATTCGAACAGGCGTGATGATGACGATTTAGGGTAAGATTATTACGTTCTTTATTTTTGTCGAGGGACAAGAACATAATCCCATTGAAGTCGCTAATATAGCGGTTTTTTTTGTTTTAACGGTACAAGTTCGTGTCACGAGCTAAGGACAAGAACTTGTACCGATTGCCGGAATGGACAAAAACATAGTCCGATTGCCGATTAGATGGATATCTAAATAAAAAATGATGTAGTTAAAACCGCAATAGGCAGTATAAATACAGGACAGACAGAAAGCAGAGAGGGACGTTGTACACACTCGGATTTAACATTTGTCAGAACTCGGTTGCTATCGCATCAATGGATTCCTTTCACCGATTCAACTGTAAGGTTTTTGTAAGGATTTGTTAATAAATAAGCAGGATTTATACTTTACGATTAAATCATACCCACAACGATTCATAACTACGAGGAGGACAAAGATGAGTTTAATAGAGGAAAAGCGATATTTAAGGAAGTTACTATTTGGATTCATGGCATTATTAATTCTGTTAACAGGATGCACAGATCCCAATTATGCAAACAATGAGCCTGAGTCTAAGCAGACGCTGGTGATTCAGCATGCGACGATCGTGGATGTAAGATCCGGTAAGTTGGTCAGTGATCAGACGATTACCATTACCGAAAATAAGATTAATCACATTGGAAACAGCGAGGACGTGGACATCCCCGATTTCGCACAGGTAAGGGATGCTAAGGGACAGTATGTCATTCCTGGCCTGTGGGATATGCACGTCCATCTGGAAGAAAATTATAAAAATGCTTTACCACTCTTACTGGCTAACGGAGTGACTGGAGTAAGGGAGATGGGGGCATCACTCACAAACGTCGATCAGTGGAATAAAAGTATTCAAGCCGGTATGACGGCTCCGCATCTTGTCTATGCGGGTATGATCTTAAATGGGGGTCCGGCTGATGAAGCCCCTCATATGGTTTACTTAAAAACAGCGGAAGAAGCTCGCGAAGCCGTACGTCTTAATGCGGAGAAAGGCGCAAGTCTTATCAAGGTGTACTCCTGGCTGCCGCGTTCTCTGTTTCTGGCGGTCATGGACGAAGCCAAAAAATTCGGTTTGCCGGTAGGCGGTCATTTACCAGTAGAGGTGCGGGCTAGCGAAGCTGTTCAACTGGGATTCAAGAGCATTGAACACTTGCACGGTTTGTTTATTGCTACTTCGAGCATTGAGGATGATATTTTTGAAAATGCCGACATGAGTGATTTGCTCGGTTACTCGTTGGCAGAAATAGAGGCTTCCCAACACTATGATTCTGAAAAGGCAGACAAGCTCTTCCGCACTTTCAAAGAAAAAGAAGTCTGGCCTGTACCGACCATGGTTACCTATTTGAATATGGCAAAAACTGAAATCGATCCGCGTTCCAAATACGTACCGACTGCTGTACAGGAATACTGGGCTGAAGTGATTAGCGCGACTCCTCCCGAACAAACGGAATTAATGGCGGCTATTAATTCTACAACGCCAGGTATGGTCCAAAAGTTGAACGATGCCGGAGTACCGATGCTTGCAGGCACCGATTCCAGCTACGAAATGACGAACTTTATATACGGTGTTTCTTTGCACGACGAACTCGAAATGTTAGTAAAAAGGGGAGGACTTACCCCGCTGCAGGCCTTGCAGACAGCAACGCTGAACCCTTCACGATATTTGGATAGAGAGCAGGAGCTAGGAACTGTAGAAGAAGGAAAGCTCGCCGATCTCGTGCTGCTTGATAAGAACCCGCTGGAGGACATTCGGAACACGACAAGCATATCCGCGGTTGTCTTGGACGGAAAGTTAATGGAGAAGCAAACTTTAGACCAATCGGTTAAAACATATCCCGTGATACAGGTTGCCGATATAAAAGATAAGCTGGAATGATCCGGCCATTTGCCAATAAAGCAATTCTTCATAATCATTAATATTATCAAGCCCTTCCCTTCCTGAATAAGAAATGGAAGGGTATTGTCTATTTTTGGGGATTATTAGGGTTCCGATGAGAAGGCAAGTTTGCAAGGGGATAGTGCTCGAGTAGCTGTATTGAGGTAACAAAGATCGTCGTGAGGACGGTTTTTTCGAGAGGACAAACAACATTCATTGAAAGTCTGGCCATTTATCTAACCTTAAAATCTGAGTTCTAATTTTAAGGGCCTCGAATTTATGGTTTTTAGCCAAGTGAGTACAACGCCGAAGAAATACTGTCCGCCGGTTACTACTGATACGGTGAAACTTGCTGCATATGCCAATTTAACAAAAGTGGATAAAACCCCATAACTGCAGCCTCCTAAAAAAACGATTAATGCATAGTGCCATAATTTCATCAAGTTATTCTCCTCCTTTTTTTGAACGCAAAAAAAACCACACAAATGACCGTACGGCCTTTGCGTGGCGAAAATAGAGATTACTCTCCAGTAGTCCACATCATCCCAAATAGGTTTTAGTTAAAATATTCCGTTACATTAAATTATAAAAGTACCTTGAGCAATGTCAATTACTATAACTGTAAGAAGAGAAGAAACTTATTACATGTTGAGGGACACTAACATAGTCCATTGAAAGTCGCTAATTTAACTGGTTTTTTATTTTTTCGGTACAAGTTCTTGTCCTCATTCGAGGACAAGAACTTGATTCCTTTACTGTAAAAGACAGAACATACATATGGGACAGGCAGCTTTGTGATAACATAAGAAAAACACAAACGCCTTTTTCCCGTGGTTTGGAAAGAAATTTAAGAGATGATGTAATACATATTATCGTTATTCTTTTAAAAATACTTAATCATTATTTATTCAAAACATGATCTAACCAAGTGAATATGCGGTGGTTAGCCAATTTTAATGCTCCAAAGTGGCAATGTTCTTCAGCAGAATCTTCAGCAGTAAACTTCAAATACGTTTTGGGACCCCTTAAAGATTTGTACAATTGTTCGGGTTGTCCTGCAAAGGCGTGATCATGTTCAGCTTCGCAAACGAGTACCGGACACTTGATTTGCTCAGCAACTCCCTCTAAGGTAAAGGGTTCTGTTTTGTGCACGAGTTCTTCCAGACTCGTTGCTAAGAACGTGAACTTTCCATTTTCTATCCCCCATCGAATGCCTGTATCTTTGGCCATAATCGACGCGATAAAGTTCTCCGTTTCTGATGAACTTAAATCCGAATTACCACTCACATTTACACCTATCGCTCCAGCCATTGCCCCCACTTGAAAGGAGAATAAACCGTCATTTGCTATGCATGCAGCTAGCCTGCTTTCATAAGCTGCTGCGCGCGGAGCCAAATACCCACCTAAACTAATACCCATTAACGCAATTTTGTCGGATAAGATTTCTGGACGCTTGGTTAGGTAATCGACCACTGGAGTTACAACAGCCTCCCAGTCATGTCTAAATGGAATTCGCTGCTCGCGAATAACTGACCCTTGTCCTGGACCCTCGAACACCAAGCAATGATATCCTCTTTCTAAAGCAGAAATAACGACTTGGAAATAAAGCTCTTCCGCAGTGGAATCATATCCACCGTGAACAATCAGGACAGGGCCAGGATGATTCCCGGCTAAGTACAAGTAACCCGGTAATTCCGTATCTTCATATGGAATAGACACAATCTCCCAATGTTGATCAAGTAAAGAAAGTGCCTGCCTGAATGTGCTCTGGCTCAATCTCCATGTTTCAAGAATACGTTTGTCCCCCGGATTACCATGGAGAAAAAATTCAGCAGTACGGTAATAATTAGATGCACGCAAATAGAATTCTCTCGCGCTGGTCTTACAGCCTTGCTTATTGCTCTCTTCAGCTTCCTGATGAACCCGGATTGCTGTTTTAAGCCATTCCTCATACCAGCTTTCAAAATTGCCTTCTTCGATTCGATAAGCAGTAGATAGGCATTCGCCTACGTCCGCTCCTCCAAAAGCTGTGTAACCCATTGTACGAAGTAATTCGAACGAAAAAGTCTGATCATCGAAAATAAGTTTTATGATTAGTACACTCCTTACATATGTTAAGTATAACCTATTAGAGATAATAACTCTTCTCATTGATTGTGTCAATATTGTTTTATGTTATAATTAACCTATAAATTTGAATGGGTAGAATCGAACTCAGAGATAGAGAGGTAAACTCATGAATAATATCCAGTACACCATATTAGGATTGTTGGCACGAGAACCGTTAAGCGGTTATGAAATGAAGCAACAGATCAACAACAGAATTACCCATTTCTACAAAATTAACAATAATCAGCTTTATCCTTCTCTTTCTAAACTGGAGGAAGCCGGATTTATTGAACTGCAAGCTATCGAACAAGAGTCCTATCGTCCACCCCGAAAAATCTACAGAATTATGCCTAGTGGCATTGACGCCTTAAAGTCATGGGTGTTAGAGCTTCCTGAGGTTGGTGATACAGACTCCTTTCTGTTGAAACAGTACAGTTCTTGGTTAGTAAGTCCGGATGCATTAATTGAGCTGATACTGAAGAAAAAAGAACAACATGAACGCATGCTGAAGGATTATAAGGAGAGAATTTCGTCTTTTCAAGAACAGAACCCTGACGTTAATCATCCGATATTCTCTACAATTTCTGTCATAGAAATGGGGATTAATTTCGAGAAGGCAGGTATACTCTGGTGTAATAGGATATATGAGGTGTTAAAGCAGCATTTACGTGCCAAAAGCGTAGACACTTAGAAAACAGCTAAGCACTCATTGTTCCATGTCGAACAACAAGAACATTGAGAGTCGCTCAATCCATGGTTTCTTTTACACCTCAGAAGATTGCAATGTTTGTTATGAGCAACCCAGAGTTGATAAACATGTGGAAAAATTGAGTTTTTAAAACCCGTTGGACTAAATCAACGGTTTTTTTATTGTGTGTGTGCCGAGGGACAAGAACATTATGTCATCTCCAATTAGAATGTTATCTAAACAAATCTTTACTTGTCTTAGGCAAACGATTTCACCATTTACTGGCGTGTCATACTCCCGCTCACCAAGCCTGCTCTTGCAACGGTAGCCTTGTTCCTTGCTGTCGGGCAATGGAATTCTTGGTTTGATACGTACCTTTATAATGGTTCGAATGACTCCCTAACGACCTTGCAGTATGAGCTTGTGAAAGTGCTTCAGAGTACAACCACAAACTCGAACAATATACGTGGGGAAAACATGTCGCAACTGATGTCACAAGTATCTCCTGACGCTGTTAAAATGGCGATTACCATCATCGCAACAGTGCCTATTCTCATTGTTTACCCTTTCTTGCAGAAGTACTTTGTTAAAGGGGAAAAAACTGCAGTAACACTGCTTTCAGCTGGTCTCTTACTCAGTCAGCTCGCAGCCTGCAGTGGAAGTGGTGGCGGGGAATCAGCAAGTAAAGATGGCTCAAATCCTATCACCCTGTAGTAGTTTTGAAAAATATAAATACAAGGAAGGCTAGTAGCTGGGGAATGTAGCAAGGGGTATGCAGGAACAAAGATGTAATGTCCAGCATTTAATTCATTCTAGATGCGCACGTCTCTATGTAACTCTAGCGATTCTCACTCCCGTGTCTTTGACATTCTTCGTGTTCTCCAATTTAAGGTGGGATGTGTTTCTTCCATACAAACTGTGGCAAGTCTACGAAAGCGGAGTTTGCTTATTTACGGTAAATGAGTACCAACTTCATATCCGACGCATATGTAACAGGATGGACTCCAGCGGAAACAGATGATTTGCAAGATACTTGGATAGAAATCAGTTTGCTATTTTTGACAGCAGATATTGAAAATCGAATGGGACAACTGAAAGAAGAACACAAATCCTTCCTATGGATAACGATGGAGGAATTCTCAAAGGGGTTTAAAAATATCGGAGTATTTTCCACAAATGAAGCTACGGACGGAAGAGCATTGGAATCATTAATAAATGGGGGAAAGAAGGCATATGGGAATTTGATGCGGGAATATTACCTAAAGATTCGCCTCTTAACAGTACTGAATTTCCTTCTGCATTAATGAAAACATATTTTTCCTTGCCAGGAAGTCTATCTGGGGGAGTGAACCTTGGTTAAAAAATGATTACGCTAACGGCATACGTTAGCTCAATAAAACTAAGAAGGCATCAAAGTGACCAGCTGCTGTTTTCAACTTGCGGACTGACAATAGGGATCGTTGCAGAAATGCTGACGATCCTTTTTTGTATACCTTAAGGGACGATGTTCAATCCCCTCAGGAACATTAATTGCTTTTGATAATTGTCCCAGCCCAAGAACCGGGATCAAATATCACGATCGCGACGCATCGAAGTTGCGGCCGCGTAGAAGAATGATTTGAGCACGAAAAAGACGTGGAAAGATATGTATATTTACCTTTACAAAATAGAGAAGCAAACCGATAAGCCCATGATGACTATAATGAATATAGAGGGTTGTTCTCCCAGAGAGCCTAATCAAAAGGATAGAGTACCATGAAAAAACAATTCACCAAAATCGCAGGAGTCGCACTGGAAGCAGCACTTATGGTAGGCACGTTGGGCATCACGACACCTAACGCGCAAGCCGCTACAACTCAATTTTCCGACGTGAAATCGACCCACTGGGGCTCCAGTGCCATTACCAAAATCGTATCAAAAGGCTATGTCGATGGATACACGAACGGTAAATGGTACACCGAGTACGTTGACGCCGCAAGCAAAGCAGGCCGAATCAAATTTCTTTCCTTCATTCGAACTAAAGTCGAGGGACGGGAGTCGAGCAATTGGAGAATATCGTAAACAAGAACATTTTTCCTTTTCCGTTTAGATGATGATGATTTAAATATAATCGCAAATATAGTTCCTTTTCATAACAGCCTCTAAAACCCCGACATAAATAGGTTGGAATAGACAACAAACTTGGGAATGTGAATGTCGTTATTTTTGTTTTATCGGAACAAGTTCTTGTCCCGAACCAAGGACAAGAACTTGTTCCCATTACCGATGCGCCAGCAGCATCCGTTTTCATTTTACGAAGATTTGATTTTAGAATTCGATTTGAAATAAGCGGATTGATAACGATAAATACATAGTGATACTCCTCTAGTAATTGAACGACAGGGCTTTGATAGTCCCAGTTGCTTACAGAATCATTTTAGGCCGAAGACCTGATTCATATTTCGATGTCCTGAATAACTTGGAGCAATATCTGAAGACCATCCCGTGTATGTTCGAAATGAAAAATCTCTCGATATGGTTTTCCTCGGATCTAGGAAGCTTGTCCGTGGATTTCCTCTTTAGATATGTCTAGCCCTAAACAGTATAAACTCCCTTGTCGTTCCACAGCATCGCATGTGATACGGGATCGATGTCCCAACCAGCCTCAATCATGGTCATGACAAGTAGGGGTGAACATTATAGCGCTCGGGATCTGGTCCCACGGTCAGGTACGCTCGACCCGGTTATCCTAATCTTCGAAGTTAATACAAAAAGATCAACCTGAAAGAATTGGTTGATCTCTAAAACGAACGGGCAGGATAGCTTAATGAATTAGCTGGGAGCCGGATCACAATTTACTGTTGAAAAAAAGCATAGTACACATGGAAACTGGAAATAACAACCCTCTTCATTCCCTTATCTTGTCGAGATTGGTCAATGTTTTATATGGATTTTAAGAGGCGGCCCGATAATTAATACGTATAGACTGGTATTGTGTGGTTCGTTAAAGGCGTATGCAATCGTCTTGACGACATTGTGAGGAGATGCTAATTCTCATTAAAATAGTTGTTGCAGACCTTTAAACCACACAGATTTGATTGACAGGGTATCTGAAATATTATTGGTC
>NZ_LITU01000074.1:12389-13420 GCF_001280595.1 Paenibacillus xylanivorans | reverse complement strand
GGTGGACACTTGCCCCATGAGCAAGGCCACCGAGGTTCGGAACGGGAACCGGTGCGACATCCGTCCCTACCAGAATATCAACTCCGGCACGGTGAAGGTCCATCACATTCTTAAAGCTGTTCTCCATATTGCCTTGCGGGAACGTATTGAAGCTTGAGTTCAGAATATCGATCCAATCCGGACTTAATTTGGAATGAACACGCGGATCATTCGCCAATTCGGATGCCGTATTTCCAATAATCGATGAATTCAACACCAAGCACGGTGTAACAAAAGCGCCTGAAGCTGCTATGGATTTCACTAACTCGGAGGTGTATTCGGGTCTGTCGATGAACAAGTGGCCCAACCCGTCGACTCCAAAATCGATGGCTTGTTGCGATGAAAGGGCCGTCAAGACGTGGGCGATGACCAGCTTCTCGAACTTGTGGGCTTCTGTCACGGCTGTTTTTAGAATCTCATCGCTTAATACAGGCAGGCCAGGTGCACCCATGACCGTTCCTTCTTCAATCATGATCTTAATATAGTCGGCCCCATTCTCTACTTGGGTATGCACGTGTTTAATCGCTTCTTCGACCGTTGTCACTTGAGGTATTTCATCGTGATCGTGAGCGTATGCGGCTAACATTGCTTCCCGATCTTCCTCCGATAACTTCTCTAGTTCCTTTAATACGAATTCAGGTATTTCATCTCCATCTGGCAATAATTCATCCGGATGTCCGCCCGGAGCGGTGATCGCTGTGCCAGCAGAACGGACATCTGCGATGTCATTCACGTTTTTCAACTGAATTTCGCGCCCTCGTTTAGTAAAATCACCGTTCATTTCGAGTTCAGTGGTAACGCCGAATTTTAGCGCATCTCGTAATCCGCCGATGGAGGTGTGAACATGTGCATCAATCAGACCAGGCATTAGAGTCGCATTTTCTCCATCGATAATCGTTGCATCGGCCGGAAGGTCTCCACCCACTGAAATAATAGACTCCCCTTTAATGACAACATGTCTAGGCGCAATGATTTGCTCCCCATCAAAGATA
>NZ_LITU01000074.1:1208-12379 GCF_001280595.1 Paenibacillus xylanivorans | reverse complement strand
AATCGCCGTAACTTGTTCTAACGCAGCATTTTGAGTTACCTTCTCCATTTGAATTCCTCCTAAGTGTTTGTATGTGGACAATTCGAATCATAACTGTTAGTTATCTAACTGTCAACCAACTAATATTTTTTTGACAAGCCAATAGGATCGCTGTATAGTTTATTTACTTACAATTAGATTCCTAACAATCACAGGAGGGAAGATTATGAAATCCCAAAAGGAAACGCCTTATCTGGATTTATTTCAGATTATCGGTCTTAAGTTAAAGAAAAGAGCGGACGAGAGTATAAAAGAGCTGGGGCTAAACGCTCAACAAGGAAAAGTAATCGATTATATTTACGAAAACCAAAATAGTCATATTATTCAAATGGATCTTGCAGATCGGTTTCATCTACGTCGGGCCAGCATTACAAGTATGCTTCAAGCTCTAGAGCAAAAAGGGTTAATCGAGCGTAAAATCCCGGCCAATAATGAACGGCAAAAAAACATATACGTATTGCCAAAAGCGATTGAACTGATTGAAGACTTTCAAGACTCTTTCCGAAAGGTGGAGGAAGAAATCGTTCAAGTCCTTACCGACGAAGAGAAGCAAGTATTAAAGAATTTGTTGATCAAAATCAATGAACGCTTGTAATAGAAGGAGAAATCTACCTGACACTACTTTTAAAGAAATACCTAAAGGGCACCAATGTAGTTTATTAGTGTTGATCAGCCTAAAGCCGTTAATCTGTGTGATATGATGATTTAACGTTTTTTTTGTTATGAAAATAGCTCGATCAAATTTTGGAGAGATCAGATTCAGTAATTATTGCTGAAGTTATTAAGCAAAATGAAAATTTCCAATCTACTTTATTGGCAGAACCAGGAACACCAGAGGGCGATTTTGCTGAGAAAGACAAAGCACAAGGTAAACCAACTTTTGTTTCATACGAAGTTAAAGTGGAAGAAGTAATCGTTGGAGAAGATGTTAAGGAAACCACTAACTTATTTTATAATGCTGATTTCATAGGTGTCGAACCAGATTTAAAACCTAGTATGAGAATTGTTACTTCTGTAAAAAAAGGAACAGCACCTGAACAAGAAAGAAGTTATTCTTTTACTAGGTATGCCACATATTATGTTGTAGATGAAAATTATGTTATATCTGCTTATCAAGGGAATAATGATGAGATGAGAAGTTTTACGAATCAAACAGATAGAAAAACACTAAGTAATGGTGACGACACTTTCGTTTAGCAGAAGAGAGGCATTAGATCACGATCATGAAGGGCCACAGAATAAGTGGTTACTTTTCAGATGTTGTTGTAGAGGGACAAGAACTTGTACCGATTGCCGAAATGGACAAGAACATATTCTGATTACCGATTAGATGATCATCTAAATAATAAGCATATGTAGTTAAAACCTCAATAACACCATGATGCATGACAGTTTTTCTCATTGTTATGGAACAACTCTTTGAGGAGAGGCGAACAGAGGCGGCTAGGTATGTCCATAAAGCGAATTATTGGTACTTGAACAAGGTGTGATATCAAACAATGTCGAATCTATTTAAGTAAATAATTGGGGATGGAGATGATAGAAAGGTGAGAGATTTTTGATAGAAACAAAACGTCTTATAATTAGAGAAATGGTGCAGTCCGATTATGATGCATTGTGCGGAATATTGTGTGATGAGGAAGTAATGCGTGCTGCTTATGAAAGTGCATTCAACTTAGAAGAAGCACAAAATTGGCTTAACAGACATCTTAAAAGATATGAAGAGTATGGTTTTGGACTTTGGGCTGTTGTATTAAAAGAAACAAACGAAATGATTGGTCAATGTGGCTTGACAATGCAAGGCTGGAGAGAAAAAGAAATTTTGGATATAGGATTTTTGTTTCAAAAAGCGTATTGGCACAAAGGTTACGCAACAGAAGCGGCAATTTCTTGCAAGGAATACGCTTTCTCAGTTCTTAATGCAAATAGGGTTTATTCTATTATTAGGGACACAAATATACCCTCTCAAAAAGTTGCTGTTCGAAACGGTATGAATATTATTGATAAAGATACTAAGAATTTTAGGAATATAGATATGGAATTTTTTCTGTATTCTGTAGAGCGAACAAAATGAGCATAATACAAAGTAAAAAACAATTGATAATGTAATATGCCTTTAAATGCTATTATGAAAGTCAAATTCATAAATTCCAAGTTGTAGAGATAATTTTGATTCTCAATCGTTTTCAATTGCGAATATAAAAGCACGGCAGTTATGGCTAGTGAGGCTCCACTGCGAACAAGTTTCTTACCGAACTGTTTCGGACAAATCAAAGGCTGACGGAAGGCCTCCTACTGACCGCTTTCCAGGTAATTGTCCAGTAGCGCCCTCTCTCAGAAGCACACCCAGTGTTGGTTTAAAGTTCTTGGTTCTTACGAATTGTGTTTTGGTGGATACCTATTCCTTCTGGATCAATAACCAATCAGCATTGGCTGAAAAGTGAATTTGAGAAGTTTATCAACGAATGAATCCTATCTCATTAACAAGCAATAACCTTCAAAGAAAAGGGCATATTAACTGATTTCTGGCATTTTAAGAATTTAACAAAAATGTTAATAGACGGGGCAGGTTGAGTGTGATACCATTGGTTTAACTTAAAACGAAAAGGCTATGATGAGAAATAGTAGGTATTAGGGATCTCACAGAGAGAAGATGGTTGGTGCGAATCTTCATTGAACTAATAGTGAAGCAGTCTCGGAGCTGTGAACCGAACAGAGGAATCTCAGTAGGCTTCAACGGAGTTCCACCGTTATTCAGGAAACAATATCGGAGATATCCCGTATTGATCGAGTGCAGAGAAATCTGAATTTAGGTGGTACCACGGACATAATCGTTCGCCCTAAGTTGACATGTAATATGTCAGCTTAGGGCTTTTTTGTTTTATTCTTTTTCGTTTAAACATATGCAAAACATTTTCCAAGAATAAATAATAATTAAAATGGAGGTATTGAGCATGGTTAAAATGACACCAGATGAGTTAAGAAAATCATACATTGACTTTATGAAAGGAATAGGGGCAAACCAAGTACCCTCTTCTAGCTTGTTACCAGAAAATGATCCCTCAACGCTTTTTACGGGAAGTGGAATGCAACCTATGGTTCCATATTTATTGGGGGAAAGGCATCCAACAGGCAATGACATTGCTAATATTCAGAAGTGTTTAAGGACAGGCGATATTGATGAAGTAGGAGATACGTCGCATCTGACATTTTTTGAAATGGTAGGTCGATGGGAGTTTAAAGCAAATGAAAATCACTATAAGAAAAAGCAAATCGATGCCGTTTGGAATTGGCATATTAAAGAATTAGGAATTGATCCTGGCAGACTATATATCAGTGTTTTTATAGGAAGTGATGATTTGAATATACAGAAAGATACGGAAACCATTCAAATCTGGTCAGAAAAATTTAAATCAGTTGGTATAGAACCTATCGTTGAAGATGATCCGTATCAATATGGGGCATCTAGAGGTGGGAAAATATTCTTATACGATGAAAAAGAAAATTGGTGGAGTCGATCCGGAAGTCCATTGAATATGCCTGTTGGTGAACCCGGTGGGCCTGATAGTGAAATGTTCTACGATCTTGAGCCAGACGGTGATTCACTGGATCATCCTGCTTCTGAAAGCGAGAGGTTTTTAGAAATTGGGAACAACGTATTTATGTGTTACAAAAAAGAAGACACAGGATTTGTAAAAATGAAAAATCCCAATATTGATTATGGAGGCGGATTAGAAAGGGTTGCAACAGCCCTTAATGGAGACAAGGATATTTATAATACGGCTTTCTTCCTTAATCCCAAGAAAAAATTGATGGAGATAAGTGGTAAACAATATACTGACGATTTAAAGTCGTTTAGAATCATACTTGATCATGTGAGAGCGGCTACTTTTCTAATTAATGATGGTGCGGAGCCAGCGAATAGTGATGCAGGGTATATAACAAGAAGGTTATTAAGAAGAGCCATTCGAGCAGGTAAAAAATTAGGTATACAAGGCAGTTTTGTGGGTGAGTTGTCTGAAGTTTATATCGATGAAGCAACAGCTTATGAAGATTTGACGGGTAATAAAAAGAAAGTTATCGAAATAATAAATAAGGAAGAAAATCTTTTCTATAGAACTTTGCAGCAAGGAGAATTTGAAATACAAAAACATCTTAAGAATAAGGGTAAAGTTACAGGTGCAGATGCTTTTTATTTTTACGAAACATATGGGTTTCCCTTGGAGTTGACGGAAGAGTTTCTAACTGAAAGTGGATATAGCATTGATGATAAGGCTTCTTATTTAGAGGCGGCAAAGAAACATGCTGAAAAGAGTAGAACTGCTTCTGCGGGTAAATTTAAAGGTGGATTAGCTGAACATTCAACAGAAACAACAGCGCTGCACACGGTATCTCATTTATTACTTGCTGGTTTAAGGGAAGTTTTAGGTGATCATGTTCATCAACAAGGAAGTAATATTACTTCAGAACGATTACGGTTTGACTTCAACCATGATGAAAAACTTGCGCCAGAGCAAATAGCTGAGGTGGAAAAGTATGTGAATGATGCGATTTCATCAAAAGCAGTTACCTATATTTCAGAGATGCCTAAAATTGAAGCGAAAGAAAGTAATGTTGAAGGGAATTTTTGGGATAAATATCCGGATATCGTTAAGGTGTATACAATCAAAGATAACGAAGGGAAAGTTTGGAGTCGAGAAGTATGTGGAGGACCTCATGTAGAAGATACAACAAACTTAGGAAAGTTCAGTATTAAAAAAGAACAATCTTCTGCTGCTGGAGTTAGAAGGATTAAAGGGGTAATTAATAAATATTTCCAGAACGCGAAACAATAGCTGATGTTTTTGGATTGCCATTTGTAACAACGTTATGAGTTGCCGGGAATCCAGGATGAATGATAAATTGTCGCGGGACACAAACATTGTTCCTTTCAAAGTCGCTATTATAGCGGCTTTTTTTGTGTTAAGGAACCAAGTTCTTGTCCCAAGGTGAGGACAAGAACTTTGTACCATTACCGAAAAGGACAAGAACATTGTGTAATTTCGGTTTAGTTAATTATCTAAATAGTATCATGATGTAGATTATCTGGCGAGATAACAGCACGATCTCTTGAAAGGATGCTTTATAGTCCATTAACTTCCCCTGCCTGTCTGAAATCATTGTCTATATTACGTCGACAAGTAGCCACGAAATCCTTATCATAGTTTTCTAATCTTTAGTTCAACTTATATAGCAAGAATCAAAACTTTACCTAAAGAAACAACGTTAGAACATCTATATTGAATGCGAATTACATAATGATTTTAGAATAAATAATTTCAAGTTTTAAAGTTGATGAATCATATAAATGTTGTATCTATGATTATAATATAAACAATACTACACAGAGTATTAATGCAGGGAATTGAAGCGAGAGTGTTCTGGATAATTCGTTTTCGTTACCTTGAGAACGGGTCAAACGCGAACCAGAAGTGCTTGCTTCCAATTGACCGGTTTTACTATGTAGGAAGCTGAATTCTGGCGAGGAGATATTCAACGAAAGTATGTGAAAATTTAATTTTATTGGGACTTATGTTAATGGAAAAATCATTGACTTAAGCCCTGATGGGAGAAAGGAAAGATGTTTGCGTGAACAGCAAGGAAACCAACGGTGCTTCGTACGAAAGTGTGACAGATCAGCAGCTTCAGGATCAGTTGAAATATTATAAAGAACGAGCCCCAGAGTATGATGACTGGTGGTACCGTCGAGGCACATTTAATCAAGGAGACGAAGCCAATCAAATCTGGTTCGATGAGATCAGTACGATTAAGGATGCTTTTAAAGCTGAACATTTTCATGGTGACTTTCTTGAACTTGCGGCGGGGACTGGCACTTGGAGTAGTCTGTTCTTAAAAGAAGCCCTTATATTGACCATTGTAGACGGTTCCGAAGAAATGCTTTCGCATAATCCGGTAGTATCTGAACCCAATGTAAGAACGATCATTGCAGATCTTTTCAGTTGGTCTCCGGATCAGTTATACGATTCAGTTGCTTTTACTTTTTGGATATCTCATTTACCCAGAGAGAGACTGGCGAGCTTCTTCACCATGGTATCACGCTGTTTGAAGCCCGGAGGGAAAATGTTCTTTATCGATGATCGAGAAGTAGCAGGAACCCGTGAGTCTCATGTAGTGGGGACATCTGGGCAAACGATGGTTCGGAAGCTTAATAATGGTGATCATGCTACTATAGTAAAGAATTTCTTTGGCGATAAAGAGATTGAGCAAATTGCCGCTAGTGTGGGAATTGAATTGCATGTCCATTGCACCCCTAAGTACTTTCAGTATGGGATAGGGTCCAAAACTGTCTAAAGCAGCACAATACAGATAACACCAAATGTTCGGTGGAAATAAAGAATTAGACTGGAGTCGTTGATTTAACGCGGTTTTTGAATTAAAGAATCGTCAGCTTTTTTAATGATACAAATTTTTGAAGTTCATTTATTTCGTGGAAAGGTACCGTCGGAACCATTTGAACGGGCTATCGGATCTAAAATTCCTCACGTTTTTTATCGTTCGCCAAAGCCAAAGTTCGAAAGTTCGAGATTTGATTTTTGTGAAATTCCCAAAGGAAACAATCAGGTTACTAACGGTAAATAATAAAATCCAATAATTATTTCATTCAATATGATTCGAGGGATAAAGATTCTTGTCTTTTTATAGCTCAAATGTTCTTGGAAAGGTACTGGTCCTTCGCATATTTCTGTTGAGTAGACAGTGACTTAAGGAACCACTATCAAAGTGTTTTTTGAGCAGGATGACTCAGAAAAGAGCTGTAAAGCAGAAGAAGTAGAGGGAGCAGCTCAGTTCCCTAGAGCACCTCGAGTAAAATAAAAAAGCCGGATGATTAGAAAAGAAATATATAAATGATTCAACTACCCTGTTGAATCGAGATATTATTGACGGATAGCCGATATTGGTAAGCAACTGACAGATCTGCTCTACTCGGACAGCTTATTGACCTCTAGTACTAAGACTCACAACATTAACCGTTTCTCGCCGCTAAATTATTTCCACTACTTTCCTTGTCTTTCTTCCCTCCGCGAAAATATAACGAGTACAATGGCTAACAATCTCATCGAGGGAATAGTCATATTATCAGATCATAAAATTGTTGAACGAGTTTAAGAGACATTTATTTAGGCTGGAAAGCTTCAACTGGAGATCGTGCAGCAGATAAGAAGAAGTTTAAAACGATTTATAATAAAAAGCCAGCGCTTAAATGTTGGCTTTTTCTTCATATGTAAAGATAGATAAACTGAATTCGAAATCATTTATTTCTAAGAATAGAGGCGAATGTATGAGCAACCCGAATATAATAACTTTATGTCAATTTACAAAAATGTCGAGGGACAAGAACATATTCCCCTAGCACACTGATATTTGGTTTTACCCCATGTTTCGATCGATACGCAAAGCAAATAGCCCCCACGAATGGACGGGGCTAAGATTTGAACGGTTCAATTTATATTCCATAGTTATACGACCCTGCGCGTTCTACGATTATATTCCAGTCTTCTTCTTCAAAAAGGATGTTGTTCTCATCCTCGGGTTCGCCGATCTGTACTTCAAGGAAGACCAACCTGGTTTCAGCGAAAATAGAATAGACGCTCTCCGAGATCATCGCGAACTGAGTGCCCAGAGTCATCTGTGTGACCTGTCCGTTGATAAGCAATTGACCGCTGCCTGCAAGTACCGTCCACGCTCTACATCCTGCCCGGTGCCATTTCAACCCGATATGTTTGCCCGGTAGAACTGTTATGTTTAATGTGGTTACAGTTGTATTTTCATCTTCTACCGAACTCTCAATGACACGATAACTGCCCCAGGTTGCTTCACCATACATCGGTTTTAATGGCAAGCTGCCCAATTGCGCTTTAATTTCATTTGAATTATTTTTGTTGGCAATGAGAATGCCGTCCGGACTTGCGGCAGCGATAATACCTGGCACGCCAATGACTTGGATGGGGTAGGGAAGCTCGTTAATAATATAGGAATCGGAGGAAGAGCCCGAGATTCCACCGTGTCCGAATACATGGGAATCTAACTGTGCACACAGCGTATCCCAGCTTCCGATATCCTGCCATACTCCCTTATAAGGTAGGACTACGGCCCGCTGCGCCTTTTCTGCAACATGCTTGTCAAAACTGCGTTCAGGCAACGCTTCATACAGGGACGACAATTGATCATAATGAACCGGCAGCCCCATTTTTTTAATATGGGATATCATAAACGCGACGGTGAACGCGTACACACCGCAGTTCCATAGTGCCCCACGTTGTAGCAGAGTTTCAGCAATGGTGGCTTCGGGTTTTTCTATAAATTGTGTTATGGGCGCATAAGCATTACGTTCTTCCCCACCCGGCAGGATGTATCCATACTGTTCTGAAGGATGTGTAGGCCTTGTCCCAATTAAAGCGATATCGGCTTGAGAATGTTTCAATATGTCCGGCAGTAATTGGAAGTTGCCGAAAAAATCTTCACCTGCGAACACATCAGCTGGCGCGATACAGATCACATCGTCATCTTTGGCCATCCGGAAGGATTGCAGATATAACGTCGCTAAGGCCGCCGCAGTAAAAGTGCCTCGTTTATAAGGTTCCCCGATGACTGGTATTTTGCCTTGAGTATGTCGAGCCGTAATATTAGCCTGATCCTGATGTGAAATAATGAGCGTTGAATCCGTTAGGGATGAACTGTCAAGCTGGCGGCATACTCTGCTGATCATGGATTCCCTACCTCCAGCGGGTAATGGAAGTATATCTATGAACAGCTTGGAGCGAAGCTCATTGGATAACGGCCAGAGCCTTTTGCCAGAGCCGCCGCACAGCAGTACGATATGCATGGACTTCCTCCTTAAGCTCAGGGAGCTTTACTATAGATTTTCCGTTTATGAAAGGAAAGAGAACGGTATTTAAGAGCCAGATTACGGATTTGTTGCTCTTTTAACGAAGAAGCGTTCACATTCAGACTTTTATTCATGGAACTTCTAAGGACCATGCTGCCTGGGTTCTTCGTATACATAAAATTGGCATACGTTTCATACTCGGAGAAACCAAACTGCTTCTTCTTATTGATATTGGAGATGATCGCTTTGTACCATGGCAGCTTATGAACCGCTTCAATTTTCTGTTTCAAGGCAGAGAGTTTAGATTTGTCGAACAGCATATAATGGGTGACAAAAGAGCGGGGACGCGGAGCTTTCATGCCTAACAACTTGCTGTAGGTATTGAAATATTCCGGCTGGCTCCAGTCACGACAGTAAAATACTGTTTTGCCTTCTACAATAAATGAATGAGGTTTAATCAGTACGGTATCCGCATCCATGACTAGAAAGTACTTTGCCTTCACAATGGAATCTCCGTTCATTTTGAGCAGCTGCTGATATAACCAGCCTGACCGATTCCATCGGGAGGACTGGTAGTGTATCTCGTTTTTGGTTATAGGCAGGACGGATCGCTCATTAACAAAAATGCAGTTTTTACGGGAACATAGTTTTCTGATTTTGGTGCTGACCGGAGAAACAATATATATGCTTCCAATGGGATGCTTTACATAACGGCGAATGTTATCGATGACGAGGGGAAGGGTAGCCAAATCTTTCTCGATCGCTGGTATAAGAACATCAATCTTAGGGGCATTATTCAACCGGAGTCCACGCTGGACGGACATCTTCTCAACTCCTTGCACAAATCGTGATGACTTATTATATGGTATGTGTGCAAAAGTGTTTTGGTCAGGGCATGTGCAAATATACATTTTTTACGAATAGGGGCTTTTGTTGAGGGTTCCTTTATCGGTATTACATATAATGCATGCAGGATCTTGATCAAACAGCGAGCTTTGATGCGGTTGCTGAAGGGAGAGTTTACAACATGGGAGTTGATAAATTGCAGCCGTTAAGAAGCAAGTGGTTAAAAACAAAATTGATCATTAATAATGAATCAATTAAACCGTTTATCCCCGACACACAGAAATATAACAAAACGAATCTGAAATCCATGATCAGCAAATATGGAATGGTCTATGTCAAACCCGAGAGAGGTACTTACGGGATGGGTGTTATTAAGGCCGAGATGGACAGTCATCAACATTTTGTCTATCAGATAGAGCAAAAACGCCTGACGTTTGACAGCTTTGAATCGTTTTATAGCAGTCTGACTCGTTTGGTGCATAAAAGAAGTTATCTGATTCAGAGAGGAATCCATCTGCTTAAGCACAATAACAGACGTTTTGACATCCGAGTCATGATACAGCTAAGCCCGACCAAACATTGGGAAGCTACCGGAATCATCGGCCGACTGGGTCATCCAAAGAAAATCGTAACCAATTATCATAGTGGTGGTACACCGATGGATATTCACAAGCTGCTACAATCGCATGCATCCACAAAACGCAGGAATGAACTGGTTCAGGAGATGAATGAGCTTAGCCTGCGCATAGCTCGTCATATGAAAAAAAAGTACCCTTATCTAATGCAAATCGGTGTGGATATCGGCCTTGACCACAGTCTGAAACCCTGGATTATAGAGGTAAATGTCAAACCGGACCCATTTATATTCAATCAATTAAAGGACAAGACGATGTATCGCAAGGTAATACGATATTACCGCCATGCTATGCCCAAAAAAACAGAATAACAGACCGGATTTTTCATAGGAATGGATGGAGAAGGTTTCAAGCTCAAGAGTCGCCAATGTGGCGACTTTTGAGCTTGAACTGCGTTTTAGGGTCTGAATAATGCAATTCATCCCAATTCGACTCCGAAACCTATGCTAAAATAGTATATTCGAGAGTGAAATTCAGAGTCGATGTCGATGAAAGGCGGATGTTCCCCCATGTTCAATATTGCAATCTGTGATGATGAGGAGCAGCATATACAGTAAGGAAGGGGGGTTCGTTCTGCATCTCATTTAGCAGGGCGATTTATAAGAAAGATTAATATATCTGAGGAAGCTCCTTTGATAATTGAGGATCACTTAGATTATTTCTACGAACAAATTGTAAATGTTCAGATGAAGAGCCAACGTTGTATTGATGCAAGAACTCTTTTTTGGGTTATTGAAAAAATAGTCATTCAATTCAGCGAAAAC
>NZ_LITU01000074.1:0-1031 GCF_001280595.1 Paenibacillus xylanivorans | reverse complement strand
TACAAAAATCAGTTGAAGCATATGTGAAGAGATTAAACTTTTAGAACCGTTAAATCTGTGATATTGATGATTAACGGTTTTTTGTTGCAGTAAAAAGTATAACTTAAAGGTATAAGAGGTATCGAGGGACAAGAACTTGTACCGATTGCCGGAATTAACAAGAACATGTTCCTATTACCGAATAGATGTATATCTAAATTTTAAAATTAAAATCTTGGTAAGTACAGTAATAAGCTTCGGGATGGCAGTCTTACACATGGGTCTAAGGCGGTAGAGACTAGGAGATGGTACGAGGCGATCCAACTCATGGCATCTGACTATTATCTGCTGATTGAGCAACTGGTTAACAACCCTTGGTTGATCCGTTGTGCTCTGAAGAACTGGGTGGCCTGTAAGGATGGAATTCGGTGGTCAAAGCAAGAATTACACTAGAGTCGCATCATGCGGGTATGGAAAGTCTCGAGAATGTTTGGGGAATAGTAATTCATTATGAACAGAAATGGAGCGTAGAGGAATGAAAGTATTATCTATGATTCAACCATGGGCGACTCTGCTTGTCCAAGGAGAGACTCTCTATGAAACAAGATCCTGGAAGACCCGGTATCGCGGTCCGTTGGCCATTCATGCAAGCCAGAAAGTCGATAAGCAGGCCTGCAAATATGAACCCATACGTTCTTTACTCGCCAAGAATGGCTATACGGAACAAAACCTCCCTACGGGGGTTATCCTTGCAACTTGCGAGCTTTCAAATTGTTATCAAGTCATCGACGCTAATCATACGTCAGCCATTCTGGATTGCGGGAAGGTTGTGACGGGTGAGGACTTCCTGTTAGGGGATTACAGTCCAGGTTATTTTGCGTGGGAAATAGCGGGTTTCCGTCTGCTGAAGCCCTATATTCCAGTGAAGGGAAAACTGGGACTATGGGAATATCCGATAGACGAAGAGTTGATGATATGACCTATGTAAACAATTAATTAATGTGGGTTCTGACATTATTAACATGACGGATTGTAATATGAAGTGCGACACC
>NZ_LITU01000073.1 GCF_001280595.1 Paenibacillus xylanivorans | reverse complement strand
TTCTCGAGATGAAGCTCTTCTATGGCCTGCCAGTTACTCATAAATTCGAGAGAAGCCAAATTGCTGTCTTGCAGAGTGAAGGAACGTAGAGCGGACATTTTGGCAAAGTAAGGCATCATTTGGTCAACTTCAGTAACAGAGGTGTTGTTTATGCTGAAATATGGCTGCTCTAAGGTCAAATGTTCAAGCACGCTGTTCTCCGGGGCCGCCTTTTGTTCAAAGTTCAGTCTACACTCGGAGCACACCAAAGATTTCACCTGATTCAAACGAAATAAGGCATCGCTTTCCTTGAACAGTGACGAGTCGTAAATGTTCAGAGTCTCTAGACGAGGCAAACCGTCCAGGGCGCCAAGATGGGTTATTTCACTGATCTCCCAGAGGGAGAGTTGCTCCAGTTTCGGGAATTTCCCCAGCGCAGCCAAGTTCAATTCCCCGCTTCCGCCACGGAGCGTCAGGCTGGTTGTAGCGGGCGCCTTCAGCCCGGTGAGAAAGGAGCTTGGAATTTCCACTCGGCCCACATTAGGTAAAGATAACGCCTCTGCGTTCTCATAGTAACCGGACAGAGCTAGTTCCCGCAGAGAGGGCAGACTGTTTATGGCCTTTACCGAGCTAAGCTGACTTAGAGAAGCCAGACGTAGCGTAGTAAGAGAGTTTTTGCCGGTCAAGTGCTCCAGACTGGAGAAGTTTACATTTTCGATATCTAGCGTTTGTAGAGCAGGCAT
>NZ_LITU01000072.1 GCF_001280595.1 Paenibacillus xylanivorans | reverse complement strand
GCTACTTGAACCGAACAAGCATTCATCCATAAAAGGAATGTTCTAAATCGCAATTTTCGTTTCGATATCTAGTTTTCAAAGAACAAGCTTGTAAAATCTTGTTGGTGGAGCCAAGCGGGATCGAACCGCTGACCTCCTGCTTGCAAGGCAGGCGCTCTCCCAGCTGAGCTATGGCCCCTCAAATTCCATCAAAACTGAACAAATGGATAAGTAACTGTGTTACTGTTGCAGATCTAGTCTGCTATTTGAATGTTTCCACTCGGGAAACGA
>NZ_LITU01000017.1 GCF_001280595.1 Paenibacillus xylanivorans | reverse complement strand
TTTCAAGTTAGTTTACGCTCTTATTGTAGCGAAAAGGCAGGTCCAAACGTATGTCAGCATGAAAGCAGTTTGTTTGGTCACCCTTTTTCTAGAAGACTTGAACGACTTCATGAATGCCATCCACTTCTTCAAAAATGGCACGTTCAATACCAGCCTTCAATGTGATCGTTGCACTAGGACAGCCGTTGCACTCTCCCAAGAATTTTAATTTAGCCACTCCATACTTAACCTCAACCAATTCAGCATCCCCGTTATCGCGCATTAAAAAAGGACGCAGTTTTCTCAATACATCGTCTACCTCTTCGAACAATTCCTCAGAATCTCTCATTTTATGACTCCTTTCATAGAGGCTGTGCTATCAGCTTCAC
>NZ_LITU01000071.1:153443-154971 GCF_001280595.1 Paenibacillus xylanivorans | reverse complement strand
CCGTGTTTCTCGTGTTTTCTTGGCCGGATTTAGAATATACCATGTAGAAAAATAAATTGCAACCCTTAATTAATAACTAATATTAATATATCTCCGTTATATAAAAAAACAAACAGAACTGTTATGTTTCCCTTCTATCTATACTCCATCAATATCTGCAGAGCCCCTCTGCTATACTCAATAGATATGACAATGTTAAGCATCATTATCTTAAAGAGAAGCGCTAATAGTTACTGTTCGTAGTAAATTGAGTGGCTGTTCATTTTGAACAAACACTATATAGCTGCTCAAGGGGTAATTACTTTTGTATCGTACATTACTCAATAGCCTCTATATACATAGATACTAAATCATGTTTCAGGAAATCTACATCTAATAGATAATAAATCTCTCCGTGAGAGATGAGTAGTGACTCTAGTATCTGTTCTTTCATAATAATAGAAAAGCTTTGAAACAATAACAGGATTGCAGATATCGCTAGTCAACAACCCCACGACTAGTTTCTCCCCCCCCAGCCCCTGAACCTTCCCATCATAACTGTATCGTAATACCGACCTTCCGCGTGTCGTCGATCCTTTTTCAAAGTCCCCTCTATCTCGAAGCCCATTCTCTTATAAAGCTCCATCGCTATATCGTTCGTCCCTACCACATTCAAGGTCATCTTCTCAATTCCATTTGAATCTGCCCAATCTACAGAAAGTTCGAGCAGTTTCTTGCCGATCCCGTATCCCCAGAACTCTTTCGATACGCAAACTCCAAATTCAACCTTATGAGAAAATCGCTTTAGATCCACGCCCTCACATCGGGAATACCCTACGGTTCGTCCCTTTACGAGGGCAACGAGAAACAGGTTTCTCTCCTTTTCCTCGTCCAATCGGATTATTTCTTCAAATCCCGCTGGATCAATAAAACCCTCACCTTGTTCACGATTCATATTCTCGGTTTCTCCATCCATCTGTACACGAAGTGAAGATAATGCTTCAGCATCCTTTTCTTTTGCGGACCTAATCGAATAGGCCAATCCTTTTATGTTAAACTCCTGTTGATCGAAAATCATACGTTATAATCCACCCAATCCACTTTATTTTTTGCCTAATCCTATTCATAGCTCTACCCGACTTCAGACGGGCTCTTGCCCGTAAGCATCTTGAACACCTGACTGAAGTACGTCGCGTTGCGGAACCCGGTCATCTCACTAACCTCGTAGACCATGTAATGCCCTGACTGTAACAGTTCCATCGCCCGTTGAATCCGGTACCCGTTCACATAACTCACGAAGTTCTCCCCGGTTACTCTTTTGAACAGTTGGCTCAAATATTTAGGGTGTACAAACAGCCCCTTGGCAATGGCCTCAAAACTGATCTCTTCAGCATAATTCATTTCAACGTAATGTTTCACCTGCTCCACCAGTTTATTGCTTTTTTTCTCTCCCATCTCTTTCCGTGTCTGTTCCATCCATTTTTGAATAATGACGTCCATCCAACATATCAAATCCTGCAGCCCATACTTCGATTGAATTTCCCGCAAA
>NZ_LITU01000071.1:115572-153333 GCF_001280595.1 Paenibacillus xylanivorans | reverse complement strand
GGCTCACCGCCACAACTTGCACATCCTGAATACTGGTACCACTCCCTTCGTTCAGCAGATTGCGAACATGAACCCATATCTCCTCTGCCAGATCAGTCCTCATATCCGCCCAGGACTCATTCCATTGTTGTAACAATAGCGAGTAATCCGTCACGCTCGGCATAAAGACATATGATGAATCATATCGATATATGCGGCTCCCACCCTGAAACTCTGCTTTCTCCAGCGCCTCCCTGCTCTCCAGATAGGAGTCCATAACATCGCATAAGTGATTTTTGGATCTCCCAATACCTGCACTCATTTCGATCTTGAGGTACGTAAAAATCTGATCAATCATCCGTTCAACAATCGACTCCATATGTTCTAGCAGGTTCTTCTCACCAAATAGAAGCAGCACAAACACCTGATCCGAATAGTCCACGATCTCCACCTGGCAGTCGTTTAGTTGCGGAGTCTGATCCCTGACGGTCTCCTGAATAATATCCGCTGCCCCATACCTTAATAACTGCCAGTCCCGCTCTTTCATCCGTGTCAGAAATGCAGGCCTATACAATTGCAGACTGATGGCACGTACCTGAGAAGACATGCGAATACCCACATAATCCATACGCTCCGCAGGTAATTCCTCTTCCTTATAGCGAGTAGTTAACAGTTCGTGAAGAAACAGTTTGCGCAGATAGGGGACCACTCGCCCAATCTCCTGCTTGTACGTCCGCTCCAGCTGCTCACGCCGCTCACGCACATCCTGTTCCAGTAACACCTCACGCAAGACAGACTCAATTTCCTCCACTTCCGCAGGTTTCAGCAAAAAATGATTCACACCCCAGCGCATGGCCGCCCGGGCATTCTCGAATTCATCATATCCGCTAAGGATGATGATCGGCAGATGAGGATGGTCCCGCCTCAATGTTTGCGTGACCTCAAGTCCTGTCATTCCTGGCAAATAGACATCCGTCATCACAAGATCCGGACGCAGCCGATGGAACAGCTCCAGTGCGTCCATGCCATTGGAAGCCGTTCCTGCAATGCGAAGGCCAATGGATGGCCAATCAATATGGTCGGTTAATGCTTTTACGATATGAGGATCATCGTCTACAAGCATAATGGTTTTCATTCATTTTCACCGCCCAGCCAAAAGTTTAATTGCTCTTCCGTCTCAATACGTGGCAGCGTAATGGTCACTTCTACCCCGCCCGATTCACCTGAGCATAGATCAACGCCATATCCAGTTCCACAATACAGCTGAATACGCTGATGTACATTTCGTATACCAATGCCAGTCGTCTCCTCCAGCTTCCAGCCCTCAGGCAAACCCTGTCCGTTATCCTTTATACGAATGATGATTTTGGGTGCCTGCGCGGACTTTCTGAGCGGACGATAGCCCATGGATTGGTTGCCTAGTTCCGATGACTCTGGTGATTCGATGATAAGACAGGTTGGAGATTCCTTCGCCTCAGGTAGATTGTTGCTCTCCGATTCCCGCATATCCACCTGTATGCGAAGTTTCCCTTCCTTCGGATGCCCATGCATGACCGCATTTTCGATAAAGGGCTGCAAAATGATTTTGGGAATGTAGCACCCGCGCACTTGCGGATCGATATGTTCCTGATAATCAATGGAGAACGGTAACCGCTCGGACTGAATGCTGACATAACAACGGGCATGATCCAACTCATCACGCACCCGGATAAATAGTTTGCCGCCGCTCAATCCAATACGCAAAAGTTTGCTGAGTTGGACAATCATGCGGCTGATGTCCTTGGCTTCATAATCGAGAGCACGCCAGTGAATCATGTCGAGTGTGTTATACAGAAAATGCGGTTTGATTTGCGCCTCCAGCAAACCGGTCTGGGCTTCACGCTTCGCGCGGCTCTCTTCCTTGACCTGGTCCATCAACTCTGTCAGCTGTGAAGCCATATGATTAAAACCATAAGCCAAATGGGCATATTCCTCGGTGAACGAAAGCTGAACCCGGGTATTGAAGTCCCCTTTTTCCAGTTGCCTCATCCGTTTGATCAGCTGACGCAATGGCCGGACAATCCTCCGCACGAACAGATACGCGAGTATCGCCGAGCATAATAACCCCAGCACGGCTATTCCAAGAACTTGCCATCCTGCCTGTCTTACTGGAGATAACAGCGTGTGCACAGGGATGGTCTGCACCAGACGCCACTGAAGCATGGCAGGCCTTGAATATAGAACAAGCTGCGCTCCACCGGGCTTGCCGGAAACCACCTCAAATCCGTCCTCCCCCTGTTCAACATGCTCCTGAATCCATGCACGATCTACGACAGGTTCGCTTTCCCTAGCAGCAGATGCATTAATAGAAGGAAAAAGTTTGGAGGCTTCATTGGTTGAACTCAAATTCCTACCAGACGTTACCTCTAAATTGTCATCGCCCATCTGCATGACGACGTTGCCTGCTGTATCCACCAACAGTACCTGTCCATCCAGCACCATAGGCATATCTGCAAATCTGCGTACAATATCCGCGCGACTCAGGCGGATAAGCACATAGGCTACCGTCCCGCCCCGGCTGTCAAAAATTCGCTGGGCGTATCCAATTAGCGATTGGCCAGATTCGTTTTCCCGTAGAGGCACCCAGGCCGCGTCCGCCTGCTCCAGTGCAGCAAACCATGAATCACCGGCAATCGTATCCACTGGATAGATGCGATCAGCCATCGTGACGGTGACTCCGTTGAAGGCATCAGTATACAGCTCTACCGATGTAATACCTTCACTGACTACCAACGTGTGATCCAGTATTTTGGATACCTCCCGCCGTTGGTGAATATGTGTCAGCCTTCCCGTTCCCTTTGTTTCCAGCAAATTCGACAGCTCACGGTTACTCGCCAGAGAATAGGCCGTCCCTGTCACACCTGTAATAAAATCAAACCCCCGGCGCGTACTCTCATTCAGGAGAGCCAGCCTCGCTCTACTAATCTCGGTAAACGTCACAGCAGAGAATGACTGGTATGCCAGCCAGACAATAACAGAGACGAGCAGCAGGTTAAACGCAACAAAGCAAGTCACCATCAACGTGGAGAGCTTGCTTTGTTGCAGCTTTCGATTTAGGAATACCGACAATCTTCGTTTCCGCATGTGGAATCAACTCGTTTCGTCTTGGAATTACCCTTTGAGCCCGGAGGTCGCGATTCCTTCCACGAAGTACTTTTGACACACGATAAATACGATAAAACAAGGCACCAGCGACAGCACTGACATCGCAAACATCGGACCCCAGTCAGATTGGGAGCTGGAATCGAGGAACAGGCGAAGGCCCAGCGGCACCGTGTATTTGCTGACATCACTCAGATAAATCAACTGGCTGAAGAAATCGTCCCATGTCCACAAAAAGGTAAAGATCATCGTCGTCACCAGCGCCGGAAAGGCCAGCGGAATGATAATTTTGGTGTAGATTCGTACAGGACCACATCCATCAATCGTAGCCGCTTCATCCAGCTCTTTGGGCAATCCCCGGAAGAACTGGACCATCAGGAAAATGAAGAAGGCATCGGTGGCCAGCCATTTCGGCACCACTAGCGGCAGATACGTATTCACCCATTCAAGATGGTTAAACAGGATATATTGAGGGATAAGCGTTACATGATGTGGCAACATGATCGTCATCAGCATTAAGCCAAAGCAAATCGCCTTGAACCGAAAATTCAATCGGGCAAAGGCATATGCCGCCATCGAGCAGGAAATGACATTGCCCAGCACAGCGCCCAGCGACAGGACAACCGAGTTGGTTAGAAAACGGGAGAAGGGATTTCCCTGAATGCCCGTCCAGCCATTAATGAAATTTTGCCAATTCCATTCTTGCGGCCAGAACCACGTTTCGGTGAAAATCATATGTCCCGGTTTGAATGAGCTGCCCAGCATCCAGAGCACCGGATAAAGCATCACAAAGGCAATGCCCGAAATCAGTACATGTTTGGCGACTACCCACGCAGCAGAGTTTCGTTGTCCAATCATGATTTTCCACCATCCTCATAGTGCACCCACAGCTTGCTGCTGCGGAATACCAGCAATGTAAAGACACCGATCAGGATTACCAACACCCAGGCCATCGCAGATGCATAACCCATCTGGAAGAACGAAAAGCCTTTTTTGTACAGGTATAGAGAGTACATTAATGTGGAATTGACAGGCCCCCCGCTGCCATTACTGATGACAAAAGCCTGAGTAAAGGACTGAAAGGACGTGATCAGTTGCATCACAAGATTGAAAAAGATAACCGGTGACAGAATCGGCAGTGTGATATAAAAGAATCTCCGGAGTGGACCGGCGCCGTCAACCGCAGAAGCTTCGTCATACTCGGGTGGAATCTGCTTCAAGCCTGCCAGGAAAATAATCATCGATGATCCGAACTGCCATACCGACAGCAGCACGATTGAATACAAGGCATACTTCGGGTTGGCGACCCAATCGGGTGCCTTAATACCGATCATGGCGAGCAAACCATTGAGTAGCCCGTCACCGCCCAGTATTTTGCGCCACAGCATCGCAATCGCAACGCTGCCCCCAAGCAGAGTTGGGATGTAATACACCGTACGGTAAATGCCGAGCCCACGAATACCCTTGTTCAACAGCATCGCCACCAGCAGGGCAAAAATTAGCTTGATCGGTACGGATACGGCGACATACGTAAATGTGACTTTGAGCGATTGAATAAACAGTTTATCCGATGTAAACATCGTGGTGTAGTTATCCAGACCGACCCAGGAAGGGGCGGCCAGGATACTGTAATCGGTGAACGAAATGTATAGGGAAACGAGCATCGGGCCAAGTGTCAGAAACAATAAACCAACCAGCCATGGGGCCAGAAACAGAAGGGCCGCTCTATTGTGCGCATATCTCCGTTTCACCCGCCGGGCTGCCACACGCTCGGTTCGGGCTTGACTGACCTGTGTTGTACTCATCTTCGCAACCTCCCCGCGGAATATGAAGTATGGAACCGTTCAATCAAGTGTTATTGACTCGACGCAAGTGTCGCCTTGGCACCTTCAATAAACTGCGCAATTACATCCGGTGTGTTGCCTTGACCAAAGGCGATCTGCTCGCTTGCACTTTTGAAGCTGGTATCCACTTCGGAAAAACCTTGCGGGTATGGCGGATCAATTTCACTGGAGTTTTTCGAAACTACATCGATAAATTGGAAGATCGCTTGCTCCGCTTCGGGCAGCGTAGGCTGCATCTTCTCACGGATGCTGGAATTGACGGGTACTCCGCGCTCCGAACCGAGAATGGCGGTAGCTTCCGGATCATTCACCATGAAGTCGATAAACATCGCTACTTCCTTCGGATGTTTCGTTTTGCCATAACCGGATAGGAACTGACCTGCTTTCAGGTACTCACCGATTTGCTTTTCACCTACACCGTGCGGAAGCACTTGTATCCCTAGCTTATGATCCTGATTTTTGTTCACCTGCTGAAACGTCAGCAATTGGTTAGACCAAGCAAAATCCATGGCTGCTGTACCAAGCGAAATCGGGCGTGTTTCCAGTGCATTCGTCGTGGATGCCGTCACTTCTGCAGAGGTTGCACCCCCGTTCTCACGAAGCGCCCCCCACATGTCAAACCATTGCTTAAGCTCCTCGCTCGTTGCTGTCAACGTCCCGCCATCAAATAGCCCCTTTCCTGTTTGCCGGATAAATACCTCAAACATGTTGGTGGTTCCCGATACATCCGCCGAGCCGTAGAAACCGTCACCCTTCTCTGCTGCAATCTTGGCCGCGACATCGCTAAAATCCTTCCAAGTCCAGCTTTCCTGCGGCTCCTCGATCCCAAGCTCCTTAAATACGGCCGCATCATAGATGACACCTGGTGCATTTACACCTAATGTAATCGCGTATAGCTTATCGTCAATTGATCCGGCTTTGAGCATGCTCTTGTCATGATCCTCTGTGCGCAGCTCTTTGTTCTCTGCATACGGGGTCAGGTCAAGCAAAGCGCCACGCCGGGCAAAATCGGTTAGAAAAGCGTAATCCATCTGTATGATATCCGGTGCATTTGAACCCGCTACCTGAGTGGTCAGCTTGTCAAAGTATCCGTCCCAACCCGAATATTCCGGCTTGATGGTAATGCCAGGGTGTTTCTCTTCAAACAGCTTAATCACTTTGGTCGTGAGATCGTGGCGAGTCTGCGACCCCCACCAGGTCATACGAAGTTCAATATTGCCGGAAGCCTCACCATCTTTCCCTCCTTCATTAGAGGAAGCAGATGGTCCTGAAGATCCTCCGGAACAGGCTGTAGCGAACATTAACAGGGATAGGCAGAACAGGGTTACCCACTTTTTGGTATTCAACATGAATGAATTTCCTCCCCTTTTGCTTTTGTGGAATCGCTTACAAAAACTATTGTAACGGTCTACCGCTGCTCTTTACATAAACAAAAGTAAGCTTTCCTGTCAAAAAAGTAAGAGGTTAGGACAAATGTCCATTCGATTGAGATCGATATTCAAAGTGATGAAATAACCACCAGGAATGCTGCTCCGGGTGGTTATTCATATATACAACGGTCTTTGTGCAGTGCGCCGTGCCTCGCCACATCTCAACGGTGGTCCTTTACTGATTTTACTGACACGTTCAGGATTGCGTCACAGCAGTTGATGATATCTTATGCTGAGCCAGATGTTTCTTCATCTTCGCTACTTCGGTTCCTGCCAGCATCATAATGCCAATCCCATGATTGTCATTCGTTACCGTGAGCAGGTCCTTATCGTAATATTCTGCGGTAAAGGCATATCTCGATCCGCTGCATACACCATGTACGTTGCCCTGACGGTCAATCGCTTTACGGGTTAATCCGTTCCATGCCCGTTCAGCCGCTTCAATGTAACGCGCGGGTTGATTTAACCAGCCAAAACGCACTCCCCGTGCAAAACCATAGGCAAACATCGCTGTACAGGAGGCTTCCTGGTATGTTTCCGAATCATTCAATACCTGGTGCCATAATCCACCCTCTCCTTGCAGAGCTGAATATCCTTCACATAATTCATTGAAGAAGGCAATTAAAGCCGGACGCTCCGGGTGCTCTGCCGGCAAAGCTTCCAATACCTCAGACAACGAAAAGAGCGTCCATCCATTTCCCCGTCCCCACGGAATCTGTGTCGCCTGTCCATATTTGAAATCGTATACGTGGGACATGATCTTGAATTCAGGCATGAACAGATACTTCCGATACAATAAAAATTGTCTGGCCGCTTCATCCAATGGCGACATATCCCTTGTCAGTCGGGCATACCGTACGAGAAACGGTGTGCTCATATAAAGGTCGTCTGCCCACATCGTATTCTCGGCAAATTCTCCGATACACTCGCGGTAAAATGCACCGTCTTCCTGTCGTTCCAACCGGGTCAGCATAAAACCTGCAATCCGATCTGCAATCGGCAAGAACGTCGGCTCCTGACATTCTGAATAAGCTTCCAGCATCGCCGAGCCAAATGAGCCACAGTTATCCAGCATTTTCAGCATAACCAGCTGCTGGTTAACCGCTGGAAAACCGTACTGCTCCCGATCCCATAATGAGTACTCATCCATACGAGTGCACGCCTGCACATGATCTGCGGCATAACGCGTAATATCAGGTCGCTGCAAGTAACGTCCGGTCTGCAATAGACCATACACGGTGACACCTAATGGATAGTCCCAGCGACCATAGTTGGTCACACTGCCTACTGTCCATTTGTTACTGAGCATTGCATTTTCATAATAGGGACGTATCCACGCATCCGGTCTGGCCAGTTGCCAATACATGCGTTCCTTCCGTTCCTGTTGGCTCCCCGATTCTTTTAAGTTATTCTGTATTACACTTCCTTTATACACCCGATCTGTACGCATCAGATCCTGCACATCAGGTTCGATTTCCCCAGATTCAAAAGGGCCTAGATATAACCACGACTCTCCATAAGCCCCATGCACACGCTGGGGAAGCTCCAGTTCCAGTTGCTCTCCATTCACCGTTGCGTTTATAACAAAATTCCATGGCTCAGCCGTATCACTACATTCACTGCGAACCAGTAGATCGTTCCGTCCAAAAGATGCGGGTATCTCCACCTCGAATGGGCCCGCTTCCTTTAATTGCACCGCCGATTCGCCGTTCAGCCATATATTCAGTGGCCCGGAAGATTGACCAGTCAAACGGATGGCGCAATCGGTTGAATCCCTGTTAATTAACCGTGTCCACGCATAGACTCGTTGACCAGGAAGATGTCCGTACATTCGTTTAAGTGTCGGTTGCGTCTGCTTTTCCTCTGACCATTGCGGATCAGGCAACCAATCCAGTCTGTGGCCCTCTTCTTTCCCAAGCAAATTCCATTCTGAATGACTGTCCTCCGCTATTTCGGATATACGGTCTAGGCTAAGAGTAGGCGATTCTTCCGAATTTACAGGTTTGGAATACACCCATCCGGCCTGTCCCTGTCTCTCCTGGAAAGGAGCGAGCACATTCAGAATGCGCACTTTCCCCTCGTCCGAGCCAAACTGGCATCCAAAGCCCGCAGGTGTAGACTTCATCTCCAGCAACAACGTATTCCATCCCGGCTTAATGTCGATTCCCAGCTTCACGGTCGCGTCCAGGTTGATCTCATCCATTACCGTCGAGCGATATACCAATTGCTCGTTAAAATAGAAGCGAACAGGTCCATAACAGCGGATCAGCACATCCAGATTTCGGTCTTCATCCCCCCAAACGAGCGCTGCGGCATAGGAAACCTGACCTTTTTGGGCATCAGGGAAGCGTTTATTCAAATTCAGATCATACAGACCTTTTTCGTTTTGTAGAATACCAGACTTCTGGAATACCCGATATACAAAATCAGCCTGTGCATTGGCACCTATATACCTCTCTGCCAGCACCTTCAGTACCTGATCCTGATCTTCTCCGAATCGATAATACATGCTCTGCGGTTCACTGAAATACGTTGTCATTGAATGCACACATTCCTCTCCCGATGGACTATATAGGTATAGCGCTTAACCTTTGTGGAAAAATCCCTTTTTGTCGGACGTTCACGATCCTGGTTTATCTTAGGAACAGCCGAATAATACACCAAGTATAACTGACCTGCTTCCCGGTGGCTACAGATTTTTGATTACGCTTACAAGAAAATAATTGTATTGTCAGTCTGACGATAAAACAATACAACGGACTACATAGTTGTAGTCCGTCTCATTTAAATTACACTTATCCGAAAATGTCAAAGTTAACGAATAGCTTCCCGGTTTCTTCATATACGGATTTCGTTAATCCTTCGCCGTCAGCATCTACGCGAATGATCAAATCATATAGACCTCTTGTCTCATTCATCTTATTGCCCAATTGCAAAGTAATACGTGTGCCGGATTGTACACTTACTTTAATCTTAAGCGTATGACCATCATTGCTGATCTGACTGCTATCAAACGTATAAGACTCACCATCAAGTACATAAGAATCATTTACGCTAAACTGGAAAGCATCCGTGGAGTACTCAATCATGCCATCCACAAAATCTTCCCCTACATCGTAGTTTAAAGAAAATGGAGCATTCTCATATTGAACCTGGAGATACTTGGTTTTGGCGTTGCTTGAGTCGAAACCAAAATTATTGGACCCTATAGTCGGCACGTCTACTGGCATCTCTCCTTTCACCAGCGTAAATGCCAGCACATGTGATGCATCCTTAGGCGACTCGTTACCTGCTGAATCCTTGGCGGTAACCACATATTTGTAGTCTCCCGGAATCAAATTTTCCAACTTGGTAAGCGCAAGAGACCCATCCGCTTTGCTTTTGGCAAGGGGAATTCCTTCATCCAGCTCTCCTTCATCCACGACTCCATTCGTATTCGCATCAGTCCATCTATAGAAAGTTACAACGGCTCCTTCTGAACTTGATCCCAGGTTCCACTGTAATTATCGATAATGCTAAATTTACTTACATCGACCGTCGGTGCTGTTATATCCGCAGGCACAGATGGACTCGTACTTCCGCCACCACTTCCATTCGATGATGACCCGTTATTATTCCAACTGGTAGATGGGGATGGGGATGGAGTAGGCACAGGCGTTGGTGTTACCTCTGGTGTTGGCGTCGGTACTGGTTCAGGTTGTGGAGCAGGTGTTTCCTTTATCGTTTGCAGTAATCGGGAAGCCGTCAATGCTGCAGCTTGACGATCCGCTTGCAAAGCCGGTTTGAACATGTTTTTTTGATCACCGATAATAAATCCAGCTTCGAGCGCCGCTCCAACTGCATCTTTCGCATACTCCGAGATACTTGCGCTGTCCTTGAATGTTAACAAAACACCTTTGCCCGATACATCTGTTCCCATCGCTCTCATCAGAGTTACGACCATATCCTGTCTGGATAATGTCTGGCCACTCCCGAATCCCCCGCTTCCCATGCCTTTAAATATGCCTGCTCGGTATACTGCTTCAACAGAAGCATAGGCATAGCTGGTCACAGGAATATCTGTAAATGTCGGATAGGATGGGACGTTATTGGTTACATCCAGCTCTAACGTTTTGGCAATCAGGATGGCAAAATCCTGTCTGGTGATCATACCAGACGGATTAAATCGACCATCACTGAATCCGGCGATAATCCCTTCATTTTGCAACTCTACAATGGCATCCTTGGCGTAGGATTTATCGATATCGGTAAATGATACTGCGGCGTTAGCCTGTGTCGTCCACAAAGATGTTGTCAACAAGGATGCCGCGAGAATCGAGCTCATGAAATGATTTTTTCTCAAAAGAATGCTCCTCCAGTATGAAGTTTATTCATGTCATTCCAACTCAAAATCCAATGGAAAATCACTAAAATAATATGGACATGTACGATAATGTACATTATATAGAGGTGCTCTGAACCGATTCTGAACATACGTGAGTCTTTGCATAACAGTCTGCCAAAGGCTGAAAATAAAAAGCCTCCGACTTCACTTTCCTTTAAGGAAGTGAAGTCGGAGGCTTTCGTTTCATTTTGATAAAAAAATCGTGTACAAGAGTGTCCTCGTGTTAAATTTCCACAGCTACGCCGTAATGGTCAGAGACCACAGGGCCGTTCTTTCCATTGAGAACCACAGTCGAAGACTTCGCCTGTACCGGACGATTCGAGAAAATATAATCAATACGCAAATCGCGTTTATTATCCGCCCAGCCAGCAATGGCTTTGACCACAGTTGCTCCATCATCCTTTTGCACAGCTGTCGTGTACAGGTCATGCCAGCCTTTGCCGATCATATGGTCGTATCCTTCCTCACGCACTTCTGCGACATTGTTGAAATCCCCCATAATATACAGCGGCTGGTCCATATATGGAGCAAGCTTGCTCTCGGTCAGTTCCCACTGGCCCTTAAAAGGTTCCTGATCATCATTCCACCAGTTATAATGTCCATTCACAAACCAAGTCGATTCACCTTTAACCACTGTCTGTATTCCCACAATTTTGCGTGTCCGGTAGTTGTCGTAATCCCTCATGTGGGATACATATTCACCAAAAGCTTGTGAGATCGGTGTCCGGCTCAGAATCGCCAAACCTTCATCATATATGCTAAATCCGACATGGGTCGGAATCCATGTCCAGTAATATTGTTCAGATAGCTGCCGGAGCAGAACATAGGCATAATTATCTTTTTTAATAACAGCTTCGGAATCCGCGGCAAAGTAATATTTCAGTTCCTCGGCGGACAGTGGCTGCTCCTGCATGGATTGATTGACCTCCTGCATGGAAATCACATCGAACTGATGTGTATTGATAAAATCAGCCAGCTGACTAATTTTGTTCAATTGATCCTCTTCCACCCAAGCGTGTGTATTTAACGTAAGTATTTTCATATGCTCTCTCCTGTTGATTGAATTTGGCCGGCGTCCTGCCTGCATTGTTCCTGAAAGGAATACATACCCTAAGCATACACAATACGAGGCTTTTGCGCATGATCTCTGGTAAAAAGTAGAGTTCATCACTCTTCGGTTTCACTTGTCAAAAAGTCTCTTCCAAGTTCTCCGAACCGATGCACGGAGCACACGATAACTGATATGATGGATATATGAAATGTACACCATTACGTCAAGACGTGGTGATGACTGAACCTATGATTTCCCCAGGAGATGGAATGATGAACATACCTAATGAGATGAACATGGATGATGCGCAGTGGCAACAGCTGATTAGACAGGTTGCGGAACATTTTAACAACCTGACGATCATGCGTGGATTCCAATATTATAAACAGAAACGCGTCGGACCATTAACCTACACCGAACAAAATGGAATTTTGGCAGAAGTGCAAGGCTCAAATGACTATGAGGTAACTCTGAGCTTGCAATCGCTGAACACCAGTCACTGTACCTGTCCGGTTGGTTCTCGTTGCAAACATATGATAGCCGTTCTAATGAGTTATGCGGAGCAACTGGGGCGACCCGTACACGGCATTGTGAACGCCCACTCCAGTACGGCACTGAAACAGGCTCCAAAGCCTGCTTCTTTAGCGACAGCGGGACGTTCTGATTACGCTTCTCACGAAGAGGATCTCACTACCCCTGATAATCAGTATAGTCAGATCAAGGAACGTGCAACGGAACTTGCCGAACTTGAGATAGCGGAATGGCATGAACTCTTTCGGGCATGCCTGAAACGATTAGGGACAGGCACGCCAAGTACATCGTATGTGCAGGCCGCAGCGGACGAGCTCTATTCCATCAAACCTAAGCTGTCCGCTGGCATGGACCAGTTATTTGAGCTGCATGTTCAGTTGTACCTGATTCGTTTCTGTGTGCCTGGCCGCAATTCAATCACACATACACCTGTGTATCTGAGCTATCCTGCCCAACTTGCCGTGGATGCGCTCCAGAAAGGGTTGGAACAGATCCTTAGCCGTCCGCTGGATCTCTCCGATCTGAAAGGCACGAAGCTTGAACAACATTGGAAACGGCTTGAGGAAACCTCGGCGTACCTGCGTACGCAGATGATATCCGAGACATCCAGCATGATGTTCTTTACCCCGATCTATCGACAGCTTTGGTTAAATTGGATCGTACCTCATCTTCAGGAAAACCGGAAAACGCTGGATTCAGAGCTGGAGTTTCTACAGGAAATGGAGAACGGTCTGACTGCTGCTTCCATACCCCCCAAACCAGGTGAAAGTGTGCTGAGTGTAGCGAATCTGACCGAAAACGGGAGCGGTGCGCCGATTAAATCGGTAACCTTGCCCTTGCCACTTGTATTGGCACAGAGCTGGATGTATTTCCATTTGGGACAAGATGAGCAGGCTTGGCAGCGATTAACCAGCGGAAGCTCGGCATATGGCATTCCGCCAGAGCATCTGTTGCATTTTCTGCATGTACTTTCAGATTCATTAGAATGGAAACGGCTGAGCGAGTGGTTAGTTCAGCTTGGACCTCTGCTAGCGAACCGGCGTAACTCCCCTCTGAATGATTACATGCAGTTGTGGGACACAGCCATTCATCATCTGCCTGATGTAGAGCACCGTATGTGGGACACACTGGTCAGCATGCTGCCTCATTCGCGTCCGGCTTACGAAGAAGCGATGCATTCCCGGGGACAGTGGCGGCGATGGATGGATTTTCAACTGAGCACGGAGACAGAGCCACTTGAATTCCGTGTAGCTGTGCTACAGCCGATTGAAAAAGATGCGCCCGAATTACTGCTTCCTTTCTACCATCAGGCGGTGGATCGTTATATCGGGCACAAAAACAGGGACGGATACAAAGCAGCAGTGAAACTGTTGAAGCGGCTGTCCAAAATTTATAAAAAATTGAAGCAGGAAGAGCACTGGGAGCAGTTTATCACCACATTGGCCGTTCGCAACAGCCGACTGCGCGCCCTGCAGGAAGAGCTTCGGAAAGGTAAGTTGATTTCATGAGCCTAATGCACCCTTACACCGAAACGATTGAGGTCCATGTTGCATTGACGGGATACGGGGATGCCCTGTTCTATGGAGCGCTGAACACCCATCACTTTGTATCAGGACAATCGCTTAAGCAGCGATTATTTGCTTGGCATGCCCCTTCCTTCTACGGAACAGAACTGGAAACAAGACAGATCGAAGAGATTGAACTCGTTGTACTGCCTGCGGAAGAAGTCATTCCTTTCTTCAGCGAAATGCACACCTTGCTGCACATTGAATGGAAATGGGACGAGCAGGCAGAGCATTTGATCCGGCTGGCTCCGGTACTCGCAACATCGATTGAAAACCGTAAATATGCACCCAGCTTCACAGCATTCCGTACCGGACAACTGCAATGGACCTGGGACCCGGACAGCCTGAAAAAGCAGGATCGAACAGCTCTTGGTAAAGCACTGGAACAGACGGATGAGAGCTACGCTGAAGGGCTGAGTGCTGCTTATTCGGCTTCCGTATTCCAACGATGGTATAGCACGGAAGAAGCCGCGACCGATCTGCGACGTGAATTCCCGCAGTTGTTTCCACAAAGCGGCACGGCTCCGCAAACAGCCGGAATGGATGCACAATCCTGGCTGGTGTCTATCGGCTGGAAAGCAGACGCAGCCCCATTCCGTCCGCTCCTGCAATTGCTGGAGCCGGAGGAGGATGAACCCGCATGGCGGCTGCGGCTGGTATTACAGAATAAACTGGATGCAGCTGTATTGGTTCCTGTGCGACTGGATTCACGTGGTCGATTGGAAGGTGACTGGCCTGAGGTGTGGACGCCGTTCATTCTTGACCGTTCGGCTGGATGGCTGGAACAGCTGCGCGCACATTTACCCCGAATTCGCCGCGCCATCAGCGGCAGCCGGGATGTGCTCAGTGATCCTTTGGGAGATCAGGATGCTTGGCAGTTCCTGACTCAAGACAGCGGACGACTGCTCGAAGCCGGCTGGCAAGTGCTACTTCCGGGTTGGTGGGAAGCTGCACGCAAGAAGAAACCCAAGCTGCGTGCGAAAGTGAAACCGGAGGAAGGCAGCGAACGGGGACAGTCTTTCTTCGGACTGGACTCGATCATTCATTTTGACTGGCGGATTGCGATCGGGGATACGGATCTTAGCGAGGAAGAATTCGCTGATCTCGTTGAACGTAACGAACGGCTTGTTCGTTTCCGCGGGGAATGGGTTCCCCTCGACCCGGCCTTGCTGGAACAGATTCGCCGAGCCATGGGCGGTGTGGATCAGGAACAGGGACTGTCGTTTCAGGATATTTTGCACCTGCATCTGCTACATAGTGAGCAGCGCGAATATCGCAACCAAAAACGCAAGGAAGGACAGAAAGATCAGGAAGAGGAACAACCGCAGTCTTCAGAGACCATTCGACTTGAGGTGGAACTGAACGAACACCTGAACCGGGTCATCGCACAGCTTGGCGGTGGACAAGGCGGTGCTCCTTCCCTGCCTGTTCCGGCAGGATTGCATGCTGAGCTGCGTTCTTATCAAAAGGAAGGTTTTGCATGGCTTGGATTCCTGCGCAGATTCGGTCTCGGGGCTTGTCTTGCGGACGACATGGGACTCGGAAAAACGATTCAGTTCATTACGTATTTGCTGCATCTCAAAGAGAATGAGCAGCGCTTGCCTGGGCAGGCCCCAGCCCTTCTCGTCTGCCCTACTTCCGTACTCGGAAACTGGCAAAAAGAGATTAGTCGCTTCGCTCCCTCTATTAATGTCAGTCTGCATTATGGAGCTCGTAGACTGAGCGGAGAGGAATTCCATGCACAGACTGAACAGGTGGATATTATCATTACCTCCTATGCAACGGCTACGCTAGATCAGGAAATGTTGCAGTCATATACGTGGGCATCGATCTGTCTGGATGAGGCGCAGAATATTAAAAATGCCCAAACAAAGCAGTCCATGGCGGTACGCAGCTTCCCGGCAAAACATCGGATTGCACTGACGGGTACACCGATTGAAAATCGGCTGTCCGAGCTGTGGTCGATTTATGATTTTATCAATCCGGGTTATCTGGGCAGCGCCAGGGCATTCCAGACTCGGTTTATCAGCGCCATTGAGAAAGATAAGGACGAGCAGCGCATGCAGGATTTGCAGCAGCTGGTGAAGCCATTCATGCTGCGCCGCAAGAAAAAAGATCCGAATATCCAGTTGGATCTGCCTGATAAAAACGAGATGAAAACCTATATCCACCTTACGGGTGAACAAAGTGCACTGTATGACCAGTCCGTTCAGGCTCTAATGGACAAAATGAAAGAGCTGGAAGGCATTAAGCGCAAAGGTGCGATCCTCTCTGCCTTAACCCAACTCAAACAGTTGTGTGATCATCCCCTGTTGCTGACGAAAGAATCCTTGCCGGAAACGATTTCCTCGGAAGGCTCTGTAACAGCATATGACCTGTATAGTCCTCAGGACATGGCTATGCTAATCAGCCGCTCTGCGAAGCTGGAACGATTGATGGAACTGGTTCGTGAACTACGGGACGAGGGCGAAAGGTGCCTGATTTTCACCCAATACATCGGCATGGGACAGATGATGCAACAGGTATTGAGACAAGAGTTGCAGGAACCTGTACTGTATCTGCATGGGGGCACGTCCAAGACAGCAAGGGATCGCATGATTGACGAGTTCCAGTCCCGGACGTTGCCTGCGGCAGAGCAGCCATCGGTCTTTATTCTGTCCATCAAAGCAGGCGGCGTGGGCTTGAACCTGACCGCAGCTAATCATGTGTTCCACTTTGACCGCTGGTGGAACCCTGCCGTGGAAAATCAGGCTACGGACCGCGCCTATCGGATGGGACAGACGAAGGATGTTCAGGTACACAAGTTCATCTCGCTGGGCACACTCGAAGAACGCATTGACGAAATGCTGGAGAGTAAGCAGCAGCTCAGCGACAATATTATCACCAGCTCTGAAAACTGGATTACCGAGCTATCGACGGATGAACTGACGGATCTGTTCACACGGCGCCGCGACTGGTCGGATTAACTCCAGACTGGATTGATGCAACATACGTAACCAAGTAAATAGTAGAATAGAAAAAGAGCGAAGTGTCGGAATGAATTCCGTCTTCGCTCTTTTTCTATTAACCAATCCAACTCCCACATAAAGGTTTCTTCATTGGTTAATGTGGCTTAGGAGGTTAATTTCATCCTAGCGCATGTTTCCGATGATGGACGATCTTGAATCCTGCATTTTTTTGATGAAGTTGGTCATCACATCAAAAGCTTCATTGCGTTTGTTGGACAAAGACTGCAAACGCAGCATATCCATTTGTTGAGAATTGCTCATCGCATCGATCTTGCTCTTCAGGGCTTGGACTTGGGAAGCATCCCCGCTCTGAATAGCTGCCTGCAATTGTGTGTTCAGGTCTGCAATCGCTTGATTACGATTTTGGACTTCTTGAATTTGCGACTGCAATTGGCTATCCAGCAATTTGGTGCGCTCTTGCTGAACCATCATCAAAGCTGTTTCGATGTTCATACTGCTCAGGTCAATACTTGCGATGGAAGACGCCACCGGGCTTGCCACAGCTGCACTTGTTGCAGAAGCAGAAGTTACAACCGATACAGCTGCGATAGCAGCAACAACCGTGGAAGAAATCAATTTGCCTGATTTTTTCATAACGTACACCTCCTTATAATGTTTATAGATACCATCCATTAACTGGCATCTTTCGACATCATATATCGAAGGTCCTAGATCCTACAACCCAAACTTGCGAAGTTGAGACTAAATTGATACAGATCGAGTCCCAAACCTGCTCCTTACAATTGAATACGCTGTGTACCGGCTTAAGTGGCTGTCCGTTTTTGAACAGGCACCCACACTTCCACTTCGGAGTCCATTGGATTTCCATTAAGCAGCACTTCCGCAATCGGCCCACCCGAATATTCAAACTCATAGTCATACTCATCGGTTAAAAGAGAGCCAAACGCTTGATTTTCCAACTTATCAAATGCCAAACGGGATAAGCCACCGCTTCCTGACAAGTTACTTGCATTTGGAGATAAATGTGAAGTGATAGAACCGATTGAGGTACGCAATGAATTCCAAAATTACGTTCGTCGCATTCTAGGGAAATATGAGCACTAAGGAGCATAGAAACAACATAATAAAACCAGCACGCTGTCCATTCAGAATGGCAAACGTGCTGGTCGTTTTGTTTTATTTTCCAGACTCCGTTGCAGAACCCTGTTGAGCCAACCTTCTAACCATATACGGAACCAAAATGGAGGTCAGAATAACCGCAAAGGCAATCTGCGTCATTGCTGCCTCGTTATAGGCCTGTTCGCCAGAATGTCAATCCTCCTTTATCAGGGAATAGATGGCTGTTCAAGCCAGGTGAAAAAAGTGAGTTGCTGTGCTACAATAGTGGAATTGTGTATTCACAGACAGACATGTGGGTAAAGACTTGAATCTAGCCTGATTCATCAAGATTTATTCATAACCATGCTGCCATTCTAGGGAGGTTTATGGAACAATCATGCTCATTATTGGTATCGCCGGAGGAACCGGCTCCGGTAAAACGACGGTAGCCCGCTCCGTCATTGACCGTCTTGGATCGGGCAAAGTGACTTTCATATCCCAGGACAATTATTACAAAGACCAGTCGCAGCTCACCCCTGAGCAACGTCGACTCACCAATTACGATCATCCGTTTGCATTCGATAATGATCTGTTGATTGAGCATCTTACCCTGTTAAAACAAGGCAAAACGGCATATGCTCCCGTATATGACTTCACCATAGATAACCGTGCCGCGGATGAAACAGTTGAACTGGCACCGAACCATATCGTTATTGTGGAAGGACTGCATGTCCTGATCGATGAACATTTGCGCGCCCTTCTGGATATCAAGGTATTTGTCGATACGGATTCTGATGTGCGTATTCTGCGCAGAGTACTGCGGGATATGGAAGAACGTGGCCGCACGATCCAATCCGTGTACAAACAATATCTCGAAACAGTCAAACCGATGCATGATGCTTTTATCGAGCCCTCCAAAAAGTATGCAGACATCATCATTCCCGAAGGTGGACATAATGAAGTGGGCATTCAGATGTTATCCATTCTAACTGAGAAATATCTGACCGGTGAAAATTGGAATGGCGCATAATTTAACATGATATTTCTGCATTAGGCACTCTGCTCCGTCCGAGTGAATGGGCAAAGTGGTCCTACAGAATAACTAATGAAATCCAGGTTGCGATTTAGCGCAATCTGGATTTTTTGGGTATTTCTATTTTATAATGGACTTTATTGCTGAAAGGAGACATCACAACATGGCTACTTTTGAAGAGTTTATACAGCATGACATCCGCGTGGGTACAGTGGTGGAAGCCGAACCTTTTCCAAAGGCACGAATCCCTGCCATCAAAATGACCATCGATTTTGGCCCACACGGCCTTAAACGCTCCAGCGCCCAAATTACGAAACATTATACCCCCGATATGATGATAGGCAAGCAGGTTATTGCCGTAGTCAATTTTCCGCCGCGCCGAATTGCTGGTTTTGTATCGGAAGTGCTGGTGCTTGGCGGCGTGCCTGGTGAAGGTGACGTTGTTTTGTTAATGCCGGACAAGGCATTACCAAATGGAACACCGATTGCCTGATTTTTTCATGATATCGCTATTCCTGCCTTTTCAAATGTTTGGGAATCGGTTATTCTTAAATTACAAATTGAACTACATAGGACTGACACCTTAAAGCATAAGGCTATGAATCTTCGGATTCGTGGCCTTTTTTTGCATTTTTCAGGGTTAAATGGGTCTTGAGGAGGATATCTACACACCTGGAGTGGATGGGATTTATTGAAAAATAATACCAAAAGCCTAGTTTTACATGGTAGAATATTGATGATTATGACAATTTTAGTATCTAGCAGTGTGAAGCAATGGCGTACATACACAAAACAGGTAAACGAAATTCGAGAGGAGCAGCATTCATGAAAAAGATAATGATTTCCGGGGTAACCGCACTGGCATTGTTGACAGGGGGTATTATAGGTTTGGGAGGAGCCGGAAATTCGGTAGAAGCCGCTCAGGCCACACTGAAATTCAAAGATGTTCCATCTACACACTGGGCCGCTGCGGCGATCAAATCGGCAGTCGAGCAAGGATATTTTAAAGGATATGCAGATGGAACATTCAAACCAAGCTCGCCTGTCACCAAGGCAGAAATGGCAAGTATTCTGGGGCGCCTTGCAGATCAGCCTAATGCAGCATTACAAGAATTAAACAACTTCACGGATGTACCAGACTGGGCGAAGAGTGGTGTTTCCACTGCTATTCAGAAAGGATTTATCAGCCCTTCCAAGTACAATGGGAAACTGGATGCACAGGCAGCACTTCAACGTGGAGAAATGGCCTCATGGTTAACACAAGGACTGACGGCAGTAGATCCTGAATACAAACAAGCACTATCTGATGTAACCAATACGGTTGTGCCTGTGAAAGAGTACTTTACAGGTAAGCTGGTAAGCTCGCAAAAAAATGCGGTTGCGGTTGCCCTGGGTACGGGATTGATGAGCGTGGCAAACGATAAAACCTTTGGTACGGATCGCACAACAACACGGGCTGAGGTTGCTGTTCTGATTGCTCGTTATGCTTCTGTTGCCAAAACGAAACCAGCCGATTTTCAAGGTTTGAATGAACTGCGTGAGGTGGGGCTGACAGGAACGAATTTGAGTGTTATTGCGCCAAAATATAAGAAGACACCAGAGAAAAAGGTCTCCCTATCAATTGATTACAGCAAGGTTACAGACGACTTCTCGAAAGTTCGCAATAAAGATATTATTACAGATACTAAATATGCCGATCTCAAGATAAAGAATTGGATTATTGTTAATACCTTTGCGAAAGGTGCTGAAAGAAGCATATATTATCCTGCCTTTGTGGATGAAGGATTCACTCTCTTACGGGGAGCATACTTTTCTTTTGCGGAACTTGAATTGAACGTAAAAAGTACTACCATGAATGCACTTCAAGCTGGAAGTTTGCTTAATTCAGCAACAATTAACCCTATGAGTTCTCCAAATTCAGATGCATTTGCTGCATATGATGTGCCAAGTATTAATAATGTCACTAAAAGCAGAGGTGTATTCGCTGTTAATAATCCAGTTTACTGGAGTGTAGGACTTTTACATTTCGATAAAGAGTTAATTTCTGCTGTCAGCCTTGTGACTAAAGATGGTCCTACCTACAGCGTAATAGCCACAGATTAGAGGGGATAAGGTTTGGGGCAAAAAACATCTATTAAAATAGTGATGTTGTTCGTGCTGTCACTTGTAGTATTCGTATCTTCTGTAACTCAGGTCCATGCAGGTGGGGGGCCAGGAACTAAACCAGAGTTGAAAAAATTCCATATGGAGCCCTCTACACCTGCAAAGTCACAAAAAAAGGTTATTCCTGTTGAAGGAAAGAGAAAAACCAACATTGGTGTATATATTTACCAGATTGATAACCTAAAATGGAAAGTTGATGGTCAGTGCAATAACATCGAATTAGAAAACGATCGCACAAAAAACCTTCCGGTATCATCAACAGTCTGTGTCGACCTTAATTTAAATAAAGATGTTTATATTCCGACTGAGTACTTTGATAGTTCCGGTAAACCTTATACTTTTGCGGAAATAACCGATAAATCTAACGAGCCACACTACATGGATAACACAGGTTATTATTATCCAGGATTACCCATATTGGTTTCTGTTGAATCGTTTACTGGTCGTAACACAAAATTCACCACGCAAATTGGTGGCGCAATTGCACCTATCAAAACGGAAGAATATAATCCACCCAAATGGAATGCTGACTATCAATTCAACACAGATCTGTACTGGAAAGCATTAGCCGAGATTACCAAGGAAATCAACCTGACAAATGGAGGACAACTCAAGCTCAAAGAAAAAAAACAATTAAATGCAACAGTTAAAACCAAAACAGGTGATGGAAGCTTTGGTGCTGAAACCAATGTGAATAGTGGCAATGGTAAAACCACCTGGACCTCATCCAATACTTCCGTGGCTACAGTAAGTTCATCTGGACTCGTTTCAGCTGAAGGTAAAGGGACAACAACAATCACTGTATTGTGGGAGAAAGATGACTTTCAGTTAACTACTTCCACAACTATCGGTGTTGAAGAAGATCCAGGCGATGATGGGGGTAACAATAACGGTGGTGGTGGTTCTTGTACACCAAACATCGGACCACCTTCTCAAGGAACCACGATGAACATGAGTGATTTGGATCCGAATGCGAATGGAGTAATTAAAGCAGACAGTAGAAACGCTGAAAAATTCAATGTACTAAAAGGCATCCCTACATCTGAATCTCTATACACCAATGCATTTGCTGACAACTACCTGTTTAAACAAGCTTGGGCAAAAATGGCGGGTAAAACAACGTATGATTGCAACGTAACGATATCCTATTCCCGAGAATGGACGATACCTGGTCCAGACGTATGTACGAAAACAGGTTGTACGCCAGGTCCTCCAGTTAAAACAGGGGATACGGCAACGAAACCATACAACTTCCAGATCACGAGAGACTATTCTTACTGGAAAATCAACAATCTTGAAGTGTACAAGATCGCCAAAGCAACGATGAAAAATTATGCCTTACCTGGCGAAACGGTCACGATGACGCCTTCAGGATACATACCACCAACTTTAGAAGCGAAAAATGATGAAGCTGTAGAAAGCCATGTAAAACCGGGCCAAACGAGTGCAATCTCATATACGCCACCCAAATTAACAGGTGGTTTGAATTCACCCCCGGATGTGCCAGATGATACTTCTCGATTAAAAGGAATGGCAGAGTCAAACACACCTCAGAGTAAAGTGAACAATGACTTGGTTAAATTCAATAACATCAAAATTATGGATGATGCAGAAACAACCAAAGATGGCCCAACGCCAACGAATATCCCTAACCCAACGGCCATCGGACAAGATGTCCTGTATAAGCCCAATAATATGATTAGTAATACACTCATGAATAAAGAAAACACGACCAGTTCTGGTGAAATCCATTACGAGCTATTACCAGGTAACGTAAACGGCGGTTCAAACAAAGTGTTACCGATTAATGGTATCAATACCGTTACGGTCCATACCCCTGTCGTCAATTATGCCTTCGTCTCGGATGATCAACCGCACAATCAGAAGACGATTCCGGATACAACTCGTTCAGCACTGATTCTGGAACGACCATTTATCGTGCGTATTCCCACATCAGGACAGCACTTGGACGTTGCAAGTTACCCGGGTTATGGCAATCGGGACTATGCCAAATATTTTCGCATCAAGCAAGTTCGCTTCCCGTTTGATGTCTATAACGCTGACCGAAGCCAGTTTATCCCCACCAACACTTGGATTGATATTCCGGTGAATCAGTTGGACACCACCTTTTATCTTCCGGTTTGGGTGGATGAGGGAAATTACCAAGTCGAGTTCCGCAACATCGCCGAGAATGCACCCATGACATTTACTGAACAACAGGATGCCAACACCAATCTGGCACATCATGTCGCCTCAGATACGGTCCCTGTGGAGGTCATCGGACGCTTGTATGATTTTCACGTCACCGATATATCCGACTATAACTGGGAAAATGTATTTCGCAAGCAGTTTGGTAGCTCGGAGCCAACGGACGTTAGCTACTGGACAGGCTTAAATAGTATTGATGGTGATCCACGAGGCAACCTGGCACCGTTCGTATTGCCAATACGTCCAGGCAGCCATCCGGTACAAGGGTTCCGCAACGTGGCTGTGAAGACGGGTTACCACATCAAGTTTGACCTGAAAACCAAAGGCAACATGTTTGGCAAACAAGACGGAGTTCGGATTACACCGACTTTCTATTTCGTGAGCAACGATGGCTCCCCCCGCCAAGAAGTGGATCTGTACTACCATCGGGGTCAGGAAAGGCTGATCCATATCGGATCTGCGGAGGATGTGGAGAAGCGGTTTGTCGTTCTTAATTCACGTCTACGAAATGTACCCGGCACGGAGCTCGGCGATACCGCGCGTTACCAGTATACCTATGAGCTGACAGCCGAGGAACAGAGTCAAACTACGCTGGCTGATTATATGGTCCAGCTGGTGGATCAGACCTCTCATCAGAAAACGTGGGTGGGACGCTATGACTGGATGATCCTGTCGGCTCCGATCCGCACATTAATTGGACCAAAGACAAACATCCCTACCGGGGTGAATATGGACCGAGCCAATGCTGCCATTCAGCGCTGGTATGGGGAATACAGTCTTCCCGCAGATGTCTACGCCGTGCCGAAGGGAACCAATCTTGAACCGCTTGCCAGACAAAATCAGTTGGATGAAAAGGCTGCTGCATTTCTAAAAAACGGTTATATTGTAGTCAACTTCAATCTGGAGACGGTAAGGAATGGCAACACGGAAGCGCCGCATCTGCAATACATCCATGCACCACTAATGAATCAGTGGCAGATGGAGGGTTTCAGTAACATTCCTGTAGACAGCCACGGCAAAACCTGGCCTGTAAAGGATGGCGATGTGGTCTTTTACCATGCAGATCAGTCCAGCCGGATCGATTTCCAATCCCAAGTGCCGCATTAATCTTTAATAAAAGGGTTGCTGTACAAGTCTTTGAACATGACTTTGCAGTAACTCTTTTGAATTTAAAAGTACAACTTCAACAAGGCATCTCAGCTCGTGATTCAGTGATTCTATAGAAAATATCGTGTCGCACCAACCTCCCCGACAAAGTTCAAGGAGTGCCAGACGAGTTGAGACAAACGTTTATATACATATGAATGATATTTCTCGCTGCAAACTAAACTTTTCTCTCCCTCCAAGGTCCAGATACAACAGAATGAAGCTATTCTCCCTGCTCCATGCTTCTCGACTCTTTCGGAGACACGCCCGTCACTCGCTTGAACATCTTGGAAAACAGCAATGGATCTGTATACCCCACCGAGTGAGCCACTTCGCTAACCGACAACGACGAATGCTGCAGCAGTTCAGCTGCACGATTCATCCGGTATTCGAGAAAGAAAGCCTGTAATGACTTACCATACCTCTCTTTGAAAATCCCTGACAAATATGTGCGGTCCAAGCCTACGGCTCGGGCAATATCAAGGATTGAAGTTCTCTGGCTATACCTGTTCTCCATAAATTGAACGGCCTGCCTGATGTATTCCTCCTTGGTAGACAGAGGCCGTTGCCCCTGCTCTCCTACCGGAGAAGATGCGATCAGCTCGGCGATCAGCCGGTACAGCAGGCTCTGGTTGAACACATCTCCCCCGGCGCGCGTGGATGCCTGAACCATCTCGGTATAGAGACGGTCGAATGTGTCCGCATCTCTTGCATCAAATACAGGATGTTCCGGACTGATGTGAGCCCGCTGCATGAATGCCTTGGCATGAACACCCTTGAAGCCAAACCATGAATATGTCCACGGCTCTCTCGCATCCGCTTCATAATGAATAAGCGTATCAGGGAGAATCACAAAGCCTTGGCCCTGTGTCAACTGATATTGCTGATCCGCCATAAATACAGTGCCCTGTCCTTCATGAATGTAATGAACAATATAGGCATCCCGAACGCCCGGCCCCCAATAATGAGACGGATCACATACCTGCCAGCCGAAAAATAAAAGTACCAATTCCATCTGCGTCAAATCCATGGGAACCACGTTCGTTTCAATTAGTTCCAACATTTCTCACTCCCTCTGTTCACCACAACGGGCAATCTCCTCACTAAAATTATAACAGGTAAATAGATCAATTATTAGCTGTAAGCGAATCCAAAAATGGGATTATGCCATGTTTCAGAGAGGTTGAGCCATAGTTATATTGGCCCGATCCACCTATATTGGAGGTACACCATTTATTCAGGGAGGCTGAACTTGAGATGAACAAAATTACGTTTCTCGGTGCGGGAAGCACCGTTTTTGTCAAAAATGTATTAGGTGACGTCATGATGACTGAAGCACTACAGGATTTTGAGCTGGCGTTGTTCGATATTGATGCCGAGCGTCTAAGCGATTCAGAGCGTTTGCTTACCAGTATGGCCCGTTCGCTCGGAAGCGGCTGTGCCATCAAAGCCTATACCGACCGCAAGGAAGCACTGCGCGGAGCCAAATATGTAATCAATGCTATTCAAGTGGGCGGTTATGATCCATGTACAATTACGGATTTTGAAATTCCGAAGAAATATGGATTGCGTCAGACGATTGCCGATACGCTCGGAATTGGCGGGATTTTCCGTAATTTGCGGACGATTCCGGTGATGCTCGATTTTGCACGAGATATGCAGGAAGTGTGCCCGGATGCGTGGTTCCTGAACTACACCAACCCAATGGCGGTACTGACGAATGTCATGAACGTGCACGGCGGAATCAAGACCGTAGGTCTGTGTCACAGTGTACAAGTGTGTGTGCCGCATTTGTTTGATGCACTGGGGATTGATCAGACGGGTGTAGTCGCGAAAGTTGCGGGTATCAACCATATGGCCTGGCTGCTGGAAGTCACACGGGATGGTCAGGATCTGTATCCGGAGATTAAACGTCTAGCGAAGGAAAAGCAGAAAGAGCAGCATGATGACATGGTACGTTATGAGCTGATGCAGCGCTTTGGATACTATGTAACCGAGTCCTCCGAGCATAATGCCGAATACCATCCGTATTTCATCAAACGTAACTACCCGGAGCTGATCGAACGCTTCAACATCCCGCTGGATGAGTATCCACGCCGCTGTGTGAACCAGATTGAAGGCTGGAAGGAAATGCGTGAGAAGCTGTTATCCAGCGAAAATATTGAACATACGCGCAGCCGGGAGTACGCTTCGCATATTATGGAAGCCATGGAGACGGACCGTCCTTACAAAATCGGCGGTAATGTCATGAATAACGGACTGATCACCAACCTGCCTCGTGAAGCTTGTGTTGAGGTGCCTTGTCTTGTGGATGGATCAGGTATCAGCCCGACGTATATCGGGGACCTGCCTCCGCAACTTGCGGCATTGAACCGCACGAATATTAACACCCAACTGTTGACCATTGAAGCGGCGATTACGGGCAAAAGAGAGCACATCTATCATGCCGCGATGCTTGACCCGCATACAGCTGCCGAGCTGTCCATCGATGATATCGTTGCGATGTGTGATGAACTGATCGAAGCTCATGGCGACTGGTTGCCGAAGTACACATCATAAGAAGTTCATTGTTTCGCACTTAAATGCGCCGGGGTCCTATCTATTTAAGAGGATTCCGGGGCTTTTTGAATTTTATATTATTTTCCAACATCATCCTGAAGCAGGAAGCGATAGCCGATTCCCGGCTCAGTCTGGATAAATCGAGGCCGCGTGGGATCTTCCTGCAATTTTTTACGCAGATGACCGACGTATACCCGTAAGTAATGGCTGTCTGACTCATGATGATGCCCTCCCCACACTTGTTGCAGCAGCTGGCGTTGGGTAATAATTTTGCCTGCGTTGGAAGCGAGTACTTTCAGCATTTCATACTCAGTTGGAGTTAACTTGACTGGTGATCCTTCCAGATCCACCTGCCTCTGGGCCAAATCAATTATGAGCGGGCCAAAGCGCAGTACAGGCTCATCCGTCGTTTTCGCCACATGGCGAAGAGCAACCCGAATTCGGGCAACCAGCTCGCCCATGCCGAACGGTTTCGTAACATAATCATCTGCCCCGCCGTCCAGTGCAGCTATTTTATCCTCTTCGCGTTCTTTCGCTGTCAGCACAATGACCGGTACCTGAGACCACTCCCGAATACGCTGGAGTACGTCCATTCCGGACATGCCGGGCAAGCCCAGATCAAGCACGATCAGATCGGGGTGCACAATGCTCGCCTGAACGACGGCCTCTTCTCCGTCTGCGCATTCATGAATCTCAAAGTTGTGCGCCTGAAGAGTAACCTTCAGCAGTTTGCGGATTTGCGGTTCATCATCCACAACCAATATGCGTGCGCCTTGCGGTGCCGTCATGTCATTCTTCCTCTCCTTGTCCCATATACGGGAATGATGCCTCTTGTTCCTCTGTGGGCAAACAGATGCACACCCGCGTCCCGCCTCCCGGATTCGGCTCTGTGGTAATCGTACCTCCATGAACCTCGACGATTCCTCTGCAGATGGCGAGTCCCAGTCCTGTACCTGTCACGTGCCGTGACGATTCGGAACGATAAAACTTTTCAAAAACCCGCTCACGGTCTGCCTCCGGGATCCCTACGCCCGTATCAGCCACCACGATGGTCATTCGTCCAAGCGACTCATCTGCCTTTACCGTAATAACGATTTCACTGTCGACCGGAGAATATTTAATGGCATTGCTAATGACGTTAACCAGAACCTGCTCAAGCAATACCTCATCTCCAGATATAAACGGCGGTTGATCCGGCAAATCCACACGGATTCGGCGGTGCTGGATATATTGCTGAACCTGTCCCAGCACAATACCAATCATGTCACCCACATCACACCATTTTCTGCGCAACTGCAGCATGCCACTTTCCAGCTTCACCATGCCAAGCAAGTTGGTCACCAGCCTGTTCATCCGCAGCGCTCCATCCCGAATATTGCCTGTAAGTTCCTTTCGGTCCTCCGCGGTAAAAAGAGAATCATTCTCTAACAGTCCCGTGGCTGAACCAATGATGGCCGTAAGCGGTGTGCGCAGCTCATGGGACACCGAATCCAGCAGAGCGGTGCGAATTCGCTCCGATTCAGCCATCATTTGCGCCAGCCTCGCTTCTTCTGCCAGCTTAACACGAGCGATGGCGCTCGCCGCCAACCCGCCACAGGCTTCCAGCAAACGCAGTTCCTCCCGCTGCCCATAAAGGTCGCTGGATTCCAGATTCACGGCAAGCACCCCATGGATCTGGTCTTCTGTACGTAGCGGCACGTACAGCCCGGGCGACTCCCGCAGACTGGAAGATCCTCGTCCGGCTACTTCTCCATGAGTGTATACCCACTTGGCAATGGCAACCTCAGACTTTCTTGTGCCCCAGCCTGCGGAATCCGGTTCGCCCGAAGATGAGGTAACCGCGAGCTCCCCGTCAGGATTGGGAAGATACAATGCGGCCGGAGCCCCAAGCGTCAGAGAAACTTGCCTCGCAATATTGTCCAGCAGGGTATCCAGATCTGTAACAGCCGTCATCTGACGGCTTAAAGCATACAGCGAATTTGTCGTGGTCTCGCGTTGTTTCACCATCTCCAGTTGCTGCCGCAGGCGCCCTGCCAAACTTGCGGTTAATACCGCAACTGCCAAATACACGACAAAAGAGAAAATATATCGTAAATCTTCAACCGTAAAGCTAAGATACGGGGGTACAAAAAAGAAGTCAAAGGCAACAACGCTAAGACTTGCAGCGTATATGGCCGGTCCCAATCCCCAGTAGACAGCACTGACCAATACGGGGAAAAGATAAATCAGCCCCACGTTAACCAGATCCTCGCTCATACCGATAGCATGGAGCACCATGGTTAACAAGGTCACGCCGAGGGTTACCCATATATATTTGGGGACACGCTTCAGCTTCAACCAAACCTCTTCCCCTTTGGTTCGTTCAGACACAGTACATCTCACATCCCGCTCTGATCATAATCGTAATCTGCAACAATCAATACATCCATGTGCCTCGAAAGCCGCACCAACCTGCTGACAACCGATCCTTTTCCACGGTAGCCATTCAGCCACCAAACACGTTTCGCCTGACCTACTACAAGTTGCGTTGCTTTTTCTTCAGAGGCTTTACCTGCCAAAATACCAGGCACATCTCTCAGTCTCAGACAGTGATGGAAGTAAAATTTTCCGCCCAACCGGACCGTGAGCTGTTCCAGCTCCTGCAATTGATACCTTACCTCGTCACTCATGACCTTGCCTACATAAACATGGTGCACATGCCAGACCGCCTTTAGTCGATAGGCGGTGCGAAATCCACGCCGGATCAGCCGATCGGCATGTTCATCACAGCTTACGCAGACAAAGACCGCTTCCTGTCTACGCCAGGGACCGCGCAGCGCGCTTTTGGGCTCCTGAGATTCTAGTCGTTCATCCACATCATCTGCCAGTTCGCGAAGAGCTAGTTCCCGCAAGGCAATCAGATTGCCAATGCGAAAGAAATGCTCCAATGCTTGATCCACCTTGGCTGCTGCATAGATTTTACCCTCCCGCATGCGTTGCCGCAAGGCCTGTGGGGCTACATCAATGAGCTGAACCTCATCTGCCATTTGCAGAATCTGATCCGGCACCGTCTCTCGGACCCGAATTCCCGTAATATGTTCCACCGCATCGTTCAGACTTTCCAGGTGCTGCACGTTAACTGTGGTGATGACGGAAATACCTGCCTCCAACAGAAGAAGGACATCTTCGTACCGTTTTTGCCGCATGCTTCCTGGGATATTGGTATGAGCAAGTTCATCCACCAGCACTACTTCCGGGCACAGACGGATAATCGCCTCGGTATCCATCTCCTCCAATTGGACTTCCTGATATGTCCGCTGCTCCCGTTGAATTACGGACAATTGGCCAATCTGCTCCACCGTCTCAGCCCGATTATGCGTCTCCAACAGACCAATCTGCACGTCGATGCCTTTGCGAAGCAGATCATTACCTTCCCGGAGCATCATATAGGTTTTCCCTACGCCAGGGGCAGCGCCGATGTATACTTTGAACTTACCACGCCGGATCTGGCCGATCTGTTCTTTCATTTCCTGCTCGCTTAACCTGCGATAGGTTGGTGTCTCCATTTCAGGCAAACGGGCAGGAAGCACACGCTCCCCCTCCTGCTGTGCTCGATCCGCCAACAGGAAAAGATCGACGCCCCGCATCCTGCGCAGCAGGGAGTTAACGAATGATCCTTGCCACAATTCCTGCCAGCGGGTGTGGCGTGAATGTCCCATTACGATTCGGGTAATCTGATGCTGCACAGCATATTGTGCCAACGTTGATGGTATTTTCCGGCGATGTACGACAGGTAATTCCTCGAATCGACCACCGAACTTCTCCACCAGTTTGATCATGCTGCGACGGAAAACAATAGCCTCCTTGGTTAACGGCTGCTTCATATTGCGAAAGGTCACGGCTTGCAAATCCCCGTTGAGTCTCTTTGCAATCTGTTGTCCACGCCGAATGTAGATCGACCCGTTCCAGTGATATTGGGTAGATACCAGAATGCGTTCCATGATGCCTGTCGTAATGGTAATGCCCATCTCTTCCCGGTGCTCACGCAGCGATTCGTTAACCCCTTCCGCGACAAGCCTTAGAGCCAGCTCACGTAAAATGCCCAGGTTCCCCTGCCGAAACACCGCTGCTCCTTCATTCCCCCTAAGATGCCCCTCAGCGAGTCGGCTCAATACCGTTTCCGGTGTAACGTCGATCAGCTTCACCTCATCGGCCAGTTCAAGGGTATCCGCAGGCACGGTATGTTCCGCTGCAATACCCGTAAGTTGGCGTGCAAGCTCTGTATATCCCTCCAGCTCATACACATTCACTGTTGTGATGACGCTGATGTTATGCCGCAGCAAATACTGAATATCCTCCAGCCGGGTTGCATGACGCGCTCCTTTCCGGTTCCGATGGGCCAATCCGTCAACCAGCACCACCTCTGGATTACGCGCCAGTAGTGCATCCAGATTCAGGTCCTTCATCTCCATGCCATCTTTCCCGCGAGACCAGTGAATGCTTGGAATCCGTTCCAACTCACCAAGCTGCTCCACAGTCTCCGGTCTTCGCATGGTCGACACGGCGCAGATGACGACATCGATTCCCTGCTGACGCAATGTGTTTCCTTCCCTCAGCATATGATACGTTTTGCCTGAGCCACTTACTGGACCAATGTAAATTTTCAAGGTGCCTTGCTGCAGCTTCGTAATCATCTTCAAAATGTCTTCCGGAGACTTGCGCTTGAAGCTGTCCTCCATCCCGCCCACTCCTCTTTCCATAACTGTTACACAACATGGAGAAAGCCCCTTCCGAAACTCGGAAGAAGGCCTGATATGGATCACACAACGTAGACTACATCTTATATGTGATTAACACATTTTCATGCAAATTGATCCTGAACAACGCCTCACTTCTTTTAGCGTCCCGTAAAATAACACCTCTTTCGAACACGCCGCTACGTTACTTCAACTCTGCCTTTAATGCCAAATTCAATGCGGTCACATTCACACGCGGCTCACCGAATATACCCAACGGTCGCCCTTGTGTATGTTCCTCCACGATCTTGGCAAGCTCTTGCTCACCAAGGCCCGTTGCCTGACTGATGCGAGGAATCTGTGCTTTTGCCGCTACAGGTGACAGGTCCGGATCCAGACCGGAACCCGAACCCGTCACGAGATCCGCGGGGATGTGCTGCAAGCCCGGGTTCTCCTGCTGGACCAGAGCCACCTTTTCCTTCATCTCAAGGATATACGCCTCAGACGCCACGGCCCGATTGGAGCCTGCTGAAGCTGCTCCATCATAACTGGCGTTCGAGGCCCGGGGCTGGAACAGCCCCGGCGACTTCACTTCCTGCGCCAGCAGCGACGAACCGATGGTTTTTCCGTCCGCTGTGATCAGACTGCCATTGGCATGATTGGGGAAGAGCAGTTGAGCCACTCCGGTCGTGACCAGCGGATAGACAATGCCGCAGATCAGCATAAGCACGACAGACAACCGGATAGCAGGTAGTAATTGTTTCATATGGATCACATCCTGATTTCATTATTAGTTAAACTATCACACCAGATGAAATCCCGACAGCACCAGATCGATCAGCTTAATCCCGATAAACGGCACGATCACGCCGCCTACACCATAGATGAATACATTCCGTCCAAGCAGTCGCTCCGCTGACATGGCTCGATACTTCACACCCCGCATGGCGATAGGAATAAGCAGCGGGATGATGATGGCGTTGAAAATCAACGCTGACAGAATCGCGGATTGTGGTGAAGCGAGATTCATAATATTCAATGCCTGGAGCTGCGGCATAGCCAAAATAAACATGGCTGGAATAATGGCGAAATATTTCGCAATATCATTCGATATCGAAAAAGTCGTCAGCGCACCGCGGGTAATGAGCAGCTGCTTCCCAATCGAGACGACCGACAGCAGCTTGGTCGGATCGGAGTCCAGATCAATCATGTTGGCCGCTTCCTTGGCCGCCATGGTGCCCGAATTCATCGCCAGACCTACATCGGCCTGCGCCAGAGCAGGAGCATCATTGGTCCCGTCGCCCGTCATGGCGACGAGCTTGCCCTCCTGCTGCTCTTTTTTGATCGCGGTAATCTTGTCTTCCGGCTTCGCTTCGGCAATAAAATCATCCACGCCCGCTTCCAGTGCAATAGTCGCCGCCGTCAGGGGGTTATCCCCCGTACACATAATCGTCTTGATACCCATGGCTCGCATCTCGGCAAACTTCTCTTTCAGTCCTGGTTTCACCGTATCTTTCAGATAGATCACACCATAAATCCGATCGTCCATCGCTACAGCAAGTGGTGTGCCCCCAGCCTTGGCAATACGGTTGGAAATGTCGTCCAAATCTACAGGTATCCGTCCCCCTCGGGAGGAGATGTGGCGTTTGATCGCATCCACTGCCCCTTTGCGGATCTGCTTCCCATTACTTAGATTCAGACCCGACATGCGGGTCTCGGCAGTGAAATCCACATGTTCCGCATCCGCATATTCCTGCTCCGCCCAGCTCTCACCTTGTTTGCCCGCAAGTTCAACCACCGAACGCCCCTCCGGTGTTTCATCCCGCACGGAAGCTTGCAGCGCAGCCCGAGTCATATCCTGTGCAGATACACCCTGAACAGGAGTAAACTCAGCAGCCATGCGGTTTCCGTACGTGATCGTTCCGGTTTTATCCAGAATCAGGGTATCGATATCACCTGCTGCTTCCACCGCCTTCCCCGACATGGCGAGTACGTTGAACTGTGTTACGCGGTCCATGCCTGCAATCCCAATGGCGGATAACAGCCCGCCGATCGTTGTTGGAATCAGACAGACAAGCAACGCGATTAGTGTCGCCAGATCGAGCCGGATGCCTAAATAATTGGCCATCGGAACCATCGTCATGATGACAATCAGGAAAATCAGGGTCAACACGGCGAGCAGCGTAGTCAGCGCAATTTCATTTGGTGTTTTCTGACGCTGTGCACCTTCAACAAGTGAGATCATTCGGTCGAGGAATGACTCCCCCGGATCGGTCTGTACACGCATGACGATATAGTCGGAAGTGACCCGTGTACCTCCCGTAACGGAGGAGAAGTCACCACCTGCCTCCTTGATCACAGGGGCAGATTCCCCAGTAATGGCGGACTCGTCAATGGAGGCAAGCCCTTCAATAATCTCACCGTCCGTGGGAATCAGTTCTCCCGCTTCTACACGGACGATATCTCCTTTTTTCAACTGGGTCGAAGACACTTGCTTGATTATTCCGTCTTTCTGCACCAGATTCGCCGTGGTGTCCGATTTCGTCTTGCGCAGTGTGTCTGCCTGAGCCTTGCCCCGCCCCTCCGCCAGTGCTTCAGCAAAGTTGGCAAACAGCAACGTGAATAACAGGATGAGAAACACCGCGATGTTGTACCCCCGTCCTGCCTCGGATGCAACAAACAGGTCTGGATTAATACATAACAACAACGTGATGAGTGTACCTACTTCAACGATAAACATCACCGGATTTTTGATCATGACGACCGGGTTCAGCTTCTTGAAAGCATCCAGTGATGCCTGAAATAGAATCTCCCGACTTAAGGTTTTGGTTCTTTTAGGAGTACCTTGATCTGTACCTGTCCCTCGCGTTCCCTTACCATGAGGGCTATTCATGCCCATGCCTGTTCCTTCCACCGACTGCTCCTTCTTTCGTTCTATAGTATTCATTGTGTTAACCCACCTCCGCACTCTACGTCCTTACTCATATTCCCATAACGGATTGCCGCACCGTCCATCAACGGATCATCGCCAAATGCTCTGCGATCGGTCCAAGGGCCAGTGATGGGAAGAACGTCAACGCGCCGACCACCACAATCATCATCACCAGAATGCCTGCAAAAAGTGGCGTGTGTGTACGGAGTGTACCCGTTGTTACGGGAACCACTCGTTTGGTTGCCAGTGATCCGGCAATGGCGAGCATCGCGATCATGGAAATGTATCTTCCGAGCAGCATCACCACACCAATTGCAATGTTGTAAAAGTCTGTGTTGGCATTCAGTCCGGCAAACGCCGATCCGTTATTGGCAGCCCCGGATGCAAAAGCATAAAGCACCTCGGTCAGGCCATGCATGCCTGAGTTCGAAATGGATGCTACAGCTTCCGGGCGCATGAGCGCCAGCGCAGTTGGGCCCAGAATAATCAAAGGGTGAATGAGCAGCGCGATGGACGCGAGTTTCACTTCTTTGCCCTCGATTTTTTTGCCCAGAAATTCAGGAGTTCGTCCAACCATCAGCCCGCAGATAAACACAGCCAGAATGACATAGAGCAATCCGTTGAGCAAGCCTACCCCTTTGCCGCCGAATACGTTATTGAGCATCATTTCAGCCAATGCCACCATGCCGCCGAGCGGGGTGAGCGACTCATGCATATTGTTCACTGACCCGGTTGTAGCTGCTGTAGTGACTGCCGTGAAGAGCGCCGATTCGGATATCCCGAACCTGACCTCTTTGCCTTCCATATTGCCTTGAATGCCCATCGCATCCAGCGCAGGCACACCGCGATATTCCGAAACAAATACCGTAGTCAGCATGATGAGGAAAAGAAAACTCATGGCCGCAAACAGAGCCCAGCCCTGCTTCCGGTTGTTCACCATGATGCCGAAGGCATAGACCAGCGAGGTTGGCAGCAGCATCATGCAGACAATATGCGCCAGGTTCGACAACGCTGTTGGGTTCTCAAATGGATGCGATGCATTGGTTCCGAACCAGCCTCCACCATTAGTGCCCAAGTGCTTGATCGACTCCAGTGAAGCGACAAGCCCGCGCGTGATCGTCTGCTGCGCACCGTCCAGCGTGGTCGCATTCACCGCTCCCGCCAGCGTCTGCGGAACACCCTGGAACACCAGGAACAGCGCCACAATGAAGCTCAGCGGCAAAAAGATTCTTGTGATCGACCGTACCATGTCGACGTAAAAGTTACCCAGTCCATCCCGGCGGCCGACCAGCCCGCGAATGAATGCAATTGCCACCGCGAAGCCGGTCGCCGCCGAGGTGAACATCGGAAACGTCACTGCCAGCATCTGTGACAGATACGACAGGGCGTTCTCGCCGGTGTATGACTGCCAGTTGGTGTTGGTCATAAACGATGCAGCTGTATTAAAGGCCTGCGCCGCAGGCATATTGCCAATGCCATCCGGGTTGAGCGGCAAATATTTTTGCAGCCGCAGCACCAGAAACATCAACAACAGCATGACGAAGTTTGAGATGAGCACAGCCGACAGGTACTTTTTCCAACCCATCGACTCGTTCTCCTTCACCCCCATCAATCGATACAACAGTCGCTCAGGTCCGCCAAATATCCGATCCAGCCCTGTTCGTTTGCCGTCAAACACCTTCACCAGATAACTCCCCACTGGCTTCACCAGCAGTATGATGATCAGCAGCGTAACCGCTACTTGTAATAAACCACTACTCATATCCGCATTTCCTCCCTAAAAATCGACGATCCGAGTGCTTCTGGATTCGTGCATAAGGCGACCATCAGAATTTCTCCGGCCTCACCAGCACGTAACCGAGATAGATCACCAGTGCGAGCACAATCATCCCGATGACGATCATATGGCTCCTCCCCTTTCTTGCCCTAAGCTTTCTCGCAAAACTTCACAAACCCCCAGAACACCACAAACAACAGCACAACCAGCCCGATTATCGTGGCATCATTCACCATGTGTTCTCCTCCCTCTCTCTACCGGTCTTGCAACCTTCTACATATGAAATCGTAATACGAAACGCTGTAAAAAGGGGGTAAAGAAATACCCTCCAGGTGTAAAAAAAGCGTAAAAAAGACCCGCTCACCTCAGCTATCAGCTCAAGGGAACAGGTCTATGGATGTTAAAGTGTATATTGGAGCGCCCTTCATCCAAACGAATTCTGGGCCCACTGCAGCAGCTTCTTTCGAGTAATTTTCCCGTGTGACGTATGTTGGATCACCTGCCCGCAATCCAGCAGTAGAACTTGAGGCGATTCATGGTGAACCTCGGTTTCTTCTGCAATGCGACGGGAAAGCGTGCAACTTTCAATGACTTTGACGATTCGGTATTCCATCTTCTGAGCGGGATCTGATGCATTCGAACCCACAAACGCCATGAACTCTCTGTACGCTCTCGCACTGGTAGGACAAGTCGTACTGTGTTTCAGGATTAACACCGGATGATCCTGCGAACGCTCAAGAACCTCTTCCCATTCCTCCTGCTTATATAATTCCTTGACATGTTCACTCAGCATATCATCCAATCCCGAGCTTGCACGTTTGCTAACGAAAGATCCAACCACGATGCCCAATGCCACACCAAAGGCAACGCCCAGGGCGACCTGGTTCGTAGCCACACCAATGCTCGTTCCAATGGCAATACCCACCCCAAGCCAAAGCGTTTGAGGATTTGCTTTTTTATCCATGGAGATCATCCTCCCTGAAGTTATTTATAAGACAGATTGTCAAACCAAGTGCGACAGTTCCTCTGTGAAAGATTCGTGAGCGGTTCTCCAACCCAAGCATTTTCGTGGTCTGTGGTTAATTAGATCTAGTGAACCGGCGAGATCTTCATCCTCCACTTGAGCGAGATCGGTGCCTTTCGGGAAAAACTCTCGAAGCAAGCCATTCGCATTTTCATTGGAACCGCGCTGCCAAGACGAGTATGGATCAGCAAAATAAACGTGCAGGTCATGGC
>NZ_LITU01000071.1:102702-115562 GCF_001280595.1 Paenibacillus xylanivorans | reverse complement strand
GATTGGCATAGCATGCAAACTCCTTTCCCCGGTCAGCCGTGGCTGTAAGGAAAGTACCTGTGGGATATTGTGAGATGGCTACACCAAGCGCAATTTCCATGGACAAAGCGGTGCGATCCGGCATGAGAATGGCGGTATAAAGACGGGTTTTGCGTTCAATGAGCGTGGCTATGCATCCTTTACTTTTCCCACGACCCGATACGACGGTATCCAGTTCCCAGTGCCCGAACGTTTCACGGGAACGAACCTCTTTGGGGCGATCCGAAATCGATCTGCCGATAGCGAATTTACCGCGAGTTTCTGTGGGTTTCTGACGCTTCCCTTTGTGCCGAAGGACCTGTAACGTGCCTCGAACCAGACGCCCGGCGTAGAGCCAGCGATAGATGGTTTTAAAGGAGACCGACGGCAGGCCTTGGATGCGGAAACGTTCCGTGATTTGCTCCGGAGACCACGTTGTCAGCAGTTTTTCCTCCAAGGAAATAGCTATGGCTTCGGACCATTTACCAGGTGAGATAGAAGCTTTACGACGCTCCTCATAAGCGCTCTGAGCCTGCTCTGCATGATAGGGTTGCGATGGAGTAGCACGATCCAATTCACGACAAATCGTCGAAGGATGCCTTCCTAATTCTTTTGCGATGGCTCTTGAACTTTGACCTTGCTGATGGAGGATTTCTAGCTTGCTGCGCTCCATTATGCTAAGATGTGTGTAGCTCATGGTGGATTCTCCTTGTGTGAATGTGGTGTAGGAACCTTCATTCTACACGAATCCGGCCATGGGCCATTTTTTATTTATTTCCAGTAGGTGTCGCACTTCATATTACAATCCGTCATAAAAAAAACATTAACTTTAATGTAGAAGCAGTCACTTATTTGCCTGTATAAAATGGCCATGGTAACATAAGAATAGACAATAAGGAGAAGTAAAACTCTCTTACGGCGCACGTCTGTTACGATGCATAACCAATCCCACCGCAGGAGTCAACCTGTTTAACGGTGGGTTTTTGTTTATCACTTTCTTTTGGACCATTCCCACCCGTTGTCTACCGGAAATTATACCATACGCGCCCAGTCAGGCGCTTTTATATTCTTCATCTAAGGATACGCTTTTGTGATACACTGATTGTAATTTGGCAACGATGAACATGAAGAAATGATTGGAAAGGCGGAAATTCGTTATGGCATATGCTTTTATGATCGAACCGCAGTATTATAACGCTTTGGAGAACGAGGACGAACTGATTGAGAAGTGCCAGGAATGGGGCTTGCTTTCGGAGAAAGCAACCAAGATCAAAACGTTCTATTATAAAGGAAATGGACTGAATATGCCTTGTACCATCGTTGGCTTTGTCGATCATATGGCAGCAGTCATCCAACTGGACAACGAGCAAAAACACTGCATTCATCCCTCGTACCTGAAAGAAATGCAGGCGTCCAGCTATAATGTGAAAAGTCCGATTGGAGCGCGAACGGTCAAGTCCAGCGAACCGATCGCTGTGAACCTTTCAGACAAGCTCTCCAGTTCCGATGCTGCACAAAGCCCAGATGCTACGTCTAATTTGGATGAGATTCCATCCGGTATGAATGATATGGATTCCGAATTAGATATGGATACGGAGGACGATGATAACTCCTCTGCTCTAAAAGGCGACCCTGAAGGTCTGGTGGAAGAGTACATTGGCCCCACAAATGCAACCAAACCTAAGGCCAAAACCGCAGGCAAAGCCAAATCGGTCAAGATCGAGCTGCCGGAGGGTAAAGTGAAAATATCCGCCGTTGTGAAGGAATTTACGACCGTGCCGAACCACTTCTCCGACAATGATGACGAAATCATCATCTATGAGGCCGTTACAATTACGGAGCCTGAAGTCGTTGACATTGGCGAAGCTTGGTCCAGCCACAGTGCTACCATGAAGAAGCAGGAGCTTGAGGTTGGTGATGTGCTTACCTTTGAAGCAAAAATCATCAAGAAAAAACTGACCAGAAATCCTGTGCCCTATAAAATCAACAACCCCTCCAAGCTTCAGAAAGAAATCTAGTTTTCAAGTAGAACATGTAAATACACTCCTTGCAGGAGTCAAAAAAACAAAAATTCCAGACCATGTAACTCATGTCCTGGAATTTTTTGTTCTATATCAGAGAAACACTAAATCGCACTTTTACTGGTGGCTGGCTGCCACACAGCTGATCTGGAAATGGACTCCGAATTTGTCGGTAACCATACCGTAGGCCGGACTCCAGAATGTTTCCTGAATCGGCATTTTCACTTCGCCGCCATCTTGCAGCTGGTTAAAGATTTCTTTGGCTTCCTCTGGGGTATCCGTATTCACTGTGACATTAACATGGTTACCCACTATATGCGGCATGCCAGGAAATGTGTCGGACAGCATCAGCACAGAGCTGCCAATTTGCAAAGAAGCATGCATGATACGGTCTTTGGCTTCTGGCGGTACGGGGTGATCCGGATTGGATGGACCATCGCCAAATGTCTGGAGAGCTAGCACTTCGGCTCCAAATGCTTTTTTATAAAAATCCACTGCCTCACGTCCATTGCCATCCGTTACGAGATACACATTCAAGCTGATCGCCATGCGTTCTTCATCTCCTTGATATCATGTAATTAAACTACTAATGCCGCTTGCGACATGAGTATATACGAACAGGTTATCCGTTGACAAGAAGGTATTTGTACAAGTTCCTCTGAAAGCAATTCTCCCCTTCAAAAAAAGGGTGCTAAACGCTCTTCCTTCATCGTTCAGCAGTACTGGGTAACCAAGTTGTTCATTGGTAGGATTGTCCGTAATCCTTATTTTATCCCCGATTTCTTCGAGCATAATGGAAAATGGTTATGATGATACCCGGTACCAACGCAGCGAAACTGGCATTGATCAGACACCAGTTCAACAGGGTGAACACCGGGGTCAATTCAGCAACCACAGTCGCGCGCACAGGATAACGATACATCGTCCAGGAAGCGCCTATATTTTCAAGCATATCCATGACCCATCCACCAATCGGAAGCAAATTAAGCCTTCGCCATCGACTCTCTGTTGGAAGCACACGATACAGAATCGACAATAAAGCCACCAAAAAGAAGAGATATGCTAGAGGCCAGACGAGATCAAACGTAAACCGTGCCCTAACATAAGCGCTCCGACCTTCCTCTCCATAATGTTCAGCCATCTGGTAGAGATCATTTGCCGAGTACAGGAAGGATGTATCTGGTGATTCTCCACTTCCTGTTGCTTCTTCAGATTTCGCCGCCTGCCAGGGTAAAATAAATACAATGAAGAAGGCAAAAACAACAATCGCAGCTAATACCCATTTCCAGTTCACCCATTTGAAAAACCAGCTCGACAGTTTGCTCGGCACATTCAGTCCCCTTTCTCAAAAAAAAGACCACTCTCCCGAATCCTGTCGGTCAAATGGCTGTGGTCGATCCTATGAGGTTAGCGCGTTTTTACGATGCTATCTATTTCACTTTTCAACAAGAGGTATCGGTGAACACTTCTCATGATCGGGACCTTAGTTAGTTTATTCTTGTCTACATAAAGTTTCATCTGATCTTTGGTCAGACCCAACAAACTCCCTGCTTCAGATACCGTCAATACAACCTCGGGATTCGTAGCATTAAACGTTTTCTTCACTTTCTGGTTCCAGTCCTCGAATACCTGCATAGATCAGTGACCTCTCCTATCCATAGCCAGTCATTTTCCAGGCTGAATAGATCTATTATACCATACTTGTGATGATCGTAACTTAATCCTTATGGAGAACCAATTTATGTTAGTGTTTCAGGCTTCGTTACCAAAGACTTCGAACTGGCTCAATGCCGGAAACGGCGATGGATCGGATGATTGGATCAACTCGCATAACGTCACCCATTCCACGACCCTTGGCTGAATTTCGATGGTTTGCGGTTTGTGGGTTTGGATCAAACTGGCCTGCTCGGAGCTGCCATCGGAAAAAGTAAGAGTGACCCGCTCCCAGTAGTTATCATGGGGGAAGTCTGCACGCAAAGTCAGGGCTACTTTGTCGATAGATACCTTGCGTCCAAAATTGATCGTAATCGCGGCATCTTCCCGCTGGTTAATTCCCCAAGATTCGTAAGGCCACTCGCCATGCGAGTCGTTCGCACTGTTGCCATTGATGGCATTGCGTGCTGCAAATACGGACTCTCCGCGGGTCTCCACGTTGGCGGAAGCGTGAGGAAAGCAGCCTTCGTTTCCATGCTGATCATAAGGGTTCAGCGCTACATTTTTGTATGCATCAATTTCTTCCCTTGTAGCGAGCCGAGCACTCAGCACATGTCTGTCACCCGTAAATGACTTCGGCGAATAGGATACGCGTTTCTCGTCAAAAGGAATGCCATAACGGTACTCCCCACCTTTAAAATACACAAAAGACGGATTCATGGAATCCTCCAGCTGGATGATCAGATATACGTTTACATCAGAGCTTCTTAGAACGACGCTGTCTCCTAATGTATAGGCCTGTCTGTACACGAGTTGTACCTGCTCACTGTCCGTCCTGGCTTCGAGTACTGCACCTTCGGCATTTTGAATTTCGAGCGATAAGTTCGTCATCCTCATTCTCCATTTCTATTGATATTATTTTATAAATTTCTATATCAGAAAATATGAAAGCGCTTTGCTTTATTATACTCTATCATAATAACTGGGCCGGAAACCCCTAAATAATGACTTATTCAATACCAAGACGAGTATATCTCCCAACATAAGAAGTGCAAAAAGAGCCACTTTCTTAAAGTGGCCCCACGATGTAAAACAAAATAATTGCCTTAAGCCTCTTCCCAGAATCGGCGCAGATTGTTCATGGCGATTTTGGATGCTGACTTGCATTCCTCCATGCCTTCGAACTCCACCGTGATGTTGCCATCATAACCGGAATCTTTGATTAGCTTCACAATTTTGCGAATGGGGATGTCCCCTTGCCCAACAATCGCACCACGCAGGAAGTTCCCGTAAGCGGTTGTGAACCATTCCCCTTCGCCCGGATGCTCATCATAAGAACGGAAATAGAAGTCTTTGAAATGTACCAGAGAAGCGTACGGCAGATTTTTCATGACCCCGATAATGGGGTTCTCATCCACGCACATGAAATTGCCGATGTCGAGTGTTGTTTTGAAGTTCGGACGATCCACGGCATGCAGCACACGTTGCACACGATCGCTCGCCTGCACGCTGAAGCCGTGATTTTCAATGGTTGTGGTGATGCCAAACTGCGCAGCATAATCCGCAATGATCTGGCTGCCCTTCACCATCAGCGGGAGATTTTCCTCGAACCAGGTAATGGTCATTTTCTCCTTTGGCAACGTAAACGCCGTGACGTCATGACGCATATGCTTCACACCCATTCGGTGTACAACGTCGACATGTCTTTTGACCCGAGCTATTTCTTCTTCAAAAGCTTCTTCCGTCTCCTGCACGAAATTCGCAGGTAGCGAATAGTTGGACAGCTCAATACCCGCAGAAGCAGCTCGCTCCCGAATGGCATCAGCCAAATCATGATTATCTTCCACGGTGTAGCCATACGGAACCATCTCCATATGCTCGCCACCATTTGCTGCAATCCAATCAATGACATCCAGAACCGTCATTTCACCTGAATTCAAATCGTTCAACAAGCTATACGTACTCAGGCCCACTTTCATCTGCTCAGCTCCCTACCGGTATTGTTTGATGAATTCAACCGCTTTGCGAATGTCCAGCTCCGGCTGATTGCCTACTTCACGTTCAATCGTCAGATACCCTGTGTAACCAATCTCCTGAAGGGCCGCAAAGTATCCATCAAAATCCACACCACCCTCGCCCAGTGGCACTTCACGGAAGAACGTCCCGGAAGAAACCATCTCGGCAATCTTCTCATGATCCATGGGCGCGTAACCCACTGCACCATATACATCTCTCGGATCGACTTCCTTGAGACGCACCCCATCTTTCACATGGGTGTGCACAATATAATCCTTCAACAGATGAACACCGCGAGCCGGGTCGTCTCCGGTAACCATAACCATGTTCGCCGGGTCAAAATTCACCGATACCCCGTTGGTCGACAATGTATCCAGAAATCCTTTCAAATCTGCGGCTGTTTCCGGACCCGTCTCAATGGCGAAGTACGCACCTGCGCTTTTCGCGTATTGGCCCAGCTCTTCACAAGCCGCATGCAGCGTGGCATACACTTCGGATGAAGGATCATGCGGGACAATACCGATATGTGTCGTGACGATATTGGTTCCCAGATCAAGGGCCAGATCCACGATTCGCTTGGACTTCTCCACTTTCCACGGATTATCTTCCTTTACTTGAAACCCATGTCCACCCAAATCGCCAACCAGCGCAGAAATTTCAAGCCCTAGAGAATCGATATAACTTCTTAACTCCTTGCGAGCCGCAGGCGACAGATTTTCGGGGTCCATCTCTCCCTTGACCGCATAGATCTGTACACCTTCCGCCCCAACGTCTTTCGCTTTGTTCAGCCCTTCTCTTACGCCTATACCGAAACTGTCCACAATGACGCCGATCTTATTCGTTAATTTCATGTTATACCCTCCTGCTGAATTGGTATTTTATCGTCCTGATGTGAGTTCGTGATGGAATGGAATGCTCTACTACACTTTCGCCTCATTGACGGTCCACTCCTCTTCTTTTAAAAGATTCTTATCTGGCACCCTAAGTTATTCAGGTGAACCGATTTTTACGGATTGAATCTCATAAGGCTTGAACGTCAGTTCAAACGTCCCTTCACGACAAGCCAATGGCCGGATTTCGTCCTCCAGCAGATTGACTACAGATGCTTTTATCCGCGTTTCCACCCATTGAATCTCGACTGTTTCTCTTCCTCCAGATGACTCATAGAAACGCAGTACCGTTCCTGTTCCGTCTTCTGAAGCTTTGACTGTATCCAGAATGACGTGTTCGCTGCGAAAGTGAATCCAGGAATGCTCTGCCGTTAATATCCCTGAATGTCTGCCTGCTGCCACAACCTGGGCCGGATAGTTCAGCTCCATCGCACGGCGTACCACACCCGCTTCCCGCCAATCGTCTTGATGGGGCAGGAGCGAGTAGGTGAATTCATGCTCACCCTGGTCGGCATGTTCATCCGGCCATTTCGGAGCACGGAGCAGGGACAGACGAATCGTCTGATCCTTGATGTCGTACCCATACTTGCAATCGTTCAGCAAGCTTACACCACTGTTGCCCTCGGAAATATCCGCCCAGCGGTGCCCGCACACTTCAAACTGTGCCTGCTCCCAGCTGGTATTGTTATGAGTTGGCCGCTCCAACGCACCAAACGGGATTTCGTAGGTTGCTTTGGCTGACACCAGATCGACCGGAAATGCGACTTTGAGCAACTTATGACTCTCAACCCAGTTCACCTTTGTCTTGAAATCCACACGTCGCTGATGACGATACAAGATGATATCCTGGCGAATCTCCGAGTCGTTCAGCTTCCAGTTGAAACGAAGGATATCCTGCGTTGCCCCGCGCTGTACGATCTGTCTGGAGATCAGCTGCACCGCCCCTGCCCGTTGAGATTCGAACCTCGGGTCAATATCCCACGCATCCCAATACGTTGGTTTGTCATGGAAGAACTGAAGCTCATTCGCTTTATCTCCCGGCTTCAGCCACTCCCGCTGTATGGACTTGTCATACCATCTGGTGATTTCCCCCACATCGTTAAATTCAAGCGTGTAGAAGTCTGTTTCCCAGACAGAAGGGAAAGATTCCTCCTGCTTCAATGCAGGAAGATCGGCATCCGGTGCCTGGCGTAACCATATCGTGGTATACCCAAAGGCCGGAATGGATGGAACATAGACTGACAGGATCAACTCGTCTCCATTTTGCTCAAGGTCCCCTGCCAGATAATTACCCTGATGATCAAAAGCAGCGAGGCCATTCAGGCTCACGCCGCCTGTAATGGTCACCACTTCTCCGCGCTCCCAGCCCAGGCTATTAAAAATAACGTAAGGCAGGCCATCCAAACCATCTGTCGCAATACTTTCCACAAGGGTACTGAGGGCGCCTTCCATCGCCGATGTTCCCAGGGCAAACACCTTCGAATACTCCTCCATGGAAGTGACATATGCTTCGGGGATGGACGTACCCGGGATAATATCATGGAACTGGTTGAGCATGATCAGCTTCCAGCCTTCATCCAGCTTGTTCTTCACCTGTGCTGCTTCAGATCCGGCAAACTGCCCCCAGATCTCCGCTTCCCGGTACAGTACTTCCGCCTTCCGATTGCTTCGTTTGTTCCTTGCATGCGTGGTATAAGTTCCCCGGTGGAGTTCCAGATACAGGTCTCCATGCCATTTCGGCAAAGTGGGATTATTGTTGGATATTTCTTCGAAAAATGCTCCCGCTGTACTGAACTTGCTGGTGGGCTGTCCAACCATGAAATGGGATCGCTCTCCGAACTCCACCATTTCATTCGTGACGCCGCCCCCTCCATCGCCATGCCCGTAAAGCAGCATTTGCTCAGGATGTACATCTTTCTGCTTATAGGATTGCCAGTGCTCATCCATATCTTTGGGCCGGGTATGCTCGTTCACTCCATGATTCAGATACGCAAGCACCGAGGTGCCATCAATACCCACCCAATGGAACAGATCATACGGAAAAACGTTGGTATCATTCCAATTGAGCTTGGTGGTCATAAAATAGGGAATACCAGCCAGTTTCAGCAATTGCGGTAACGAAGCACAGTATCCGAAGGTATCAGGGAGCCACTCAATGCTCGAACGCTTGCCAAACTCCTCCTGATAGAAGTTCTGTCCGTACAACATCTGCCTTACCAAGGACTCGCCGCTCGGAATGTTCAGATCCGGCTCCACCCACATGCCGCCAACCAGCTCCCAGCGACCTTCGGCAATCCGGGCTTTGACTCGTTCATACAATTCCGGGTAATGCTCTTTCACGAACGCATACAGCTGTGGCTGGCTCTGCGAATATATAAACTCCGGGTACTCGTCCATCAAGGTACACATCGTGGAGAAGGTTCGACTGGATTTGCGGACTGTCTCACGTACAGGCCACAGCCAGGCAATATCAATATGTGACTGTCCAACCAGGTGCATGAACCCATTCCGGTACTCTTCCGGGTCTTCCTTTTGCACAGAATGTGCCAGCGAATTTTCGAAGTTCTGCACCCATGCCGCCTCACCCCAGCGATTGGGCTCGTTGTACATCTCATCCATGACCTGATGAATATCCCGGACAAGACGGGTGCGCTTTAAGTCTTTCTCCGGCAATGCTCTGAGTGATTCTGCAAGTACTGTAATGCTGTACATCAAGCTCTGTAACGGTTGATTCACATATACCAAAGCAGTTCGAATACCACGGATCGGCGGCTGAATCACCGCCTGTCGGTTTAGCGGGTCATGTGGTTCTGGTATAGGATCATACAGCTCAATCTCCAATAAAGGCGTAGTTCCCACACGACTCCTGGGTAACGGTACATACCAATGATTTCGGTCCAGTCCGTGATAAGGCGTGCCATTCACCTTCAGCAGCCCTTCACCCCCGGCTTCAAAAATCAATCCAATCGCATGATCCTCCCAATTGCCCGGAATCTCTACTTTTTTGCTCAGAAAATAGGTCGTTCCATAGTTGCTATCGAGCGGATTCAGGCTTTGGACAGCCGCATTCTCCTGCTCATACTCATATTCTCCAGGCAGGATATACTTGGCTTTCTGCATCTGCCACTCTGGAAGCTCCACCGTATCGAGCCATTGCTGCTGAGCCATATCCTGAATGAATCTCTGAATTCGAATCATACCTCCACCCCCACCTTCTGGATGTGCAAACTGCACGCAGTCCATTCTCTGGAGCTGCTGCCAACCATCAATCTGAATTCACCCGGCTCAACCACAGGCTGGAGACGGGAGTCGATCAGCGCCAGATGCTCTTTTTGTACAGGGAAAGTAACCGTTTGGGTCTGTCCCGGCTCCAGACGGATTTTGCGAAACCCCTTCAGCGAGATTTCAGCCCGGGTCACCGAAGCCGATACATCCGAAATATACAGCTGCACCACCTCATCTCCAGCAACCGCTCCGGTGTTCGTGATTTCCACCTGTACCTCAGCTTCATCATCTGGACCGATCACTTCCGGGATCACTCTTACGTTCTCGTACTTGAATGCCGTATAGCTCAACCCAAAGCCGAACGGATACTGCGGTGCAAGATCCATCTCCAGATATCGCTTGCCTCGGGTGCGTTTGGCATTGTAGCAGACGGGAAGTTGCCCGACATGCTTGGGAATGGAAATGGTAAGTCGACCGGATGGATTAACGTCCCCAAACAGAATATCCGCAATGGCGTTGCCACCCTCCTGCCCCGGGTACCACGCTTCCAGGATGGCATGGGCATGTTCATCAATCCAAGGTTCAGCAATGGGTCGGCCGTTAATATATACGACAATAATCGGTTTCCCCAGCCTATGTACTTCCTGCACCAGCTCCAGTTGAACACCCATTAAGCTCAGAGATGATCGGTCTATGCCCTCACCGCACTCCATATCGTTCCATGGATCATCCGTGACAACGGATGCACCCGTCCGCAGATCAATGGTGCCTTCGCCAAAATCACGGCTGCTTGACCCACCCATCACCATAACGATGGTGTCTGCCTGTTCAGCACAGGCGAGCGCTTGTGCAAACCCCTCTCTGGAATCGCCTTTGATGCGGCATCCGGGCGCGTATAGAACCTGTTCAGTTTCAGTCCCAAGCTTACGGCGAAGCCCGTCTAACACCGTAACGATCTGTTCTCTCGGCTGCGGTGAGGTATAATCACCAAGCTGATTGTAGACATGGTTCGCATTCGGCCCAATAACGGCCAGCTTCGTACCTGTTTTGCTGAGCGGAAGGGTGTTGCCTTCGTTTTTAAGTAAAATAATTCCCTCTTGCGCGACTTTTCTCGCCAGCTGAATATGGTCCTCACATCCGATCACCTGCTCTGCAAAGTCGGGATCAACAAAGGGTTTTTCAAATAAGCCCAGTCTGAACTTCATCTCCAGCACTCGCCTTACTGCCGTATCCAGATCCTGCTCTCCGATTATTCCTTGCTCCAGCGCCTGCCTCAGAAGCTTCCGGTACATGTATCCGGACATTTCCATGTCCACACCCGCCTGGAGCGACTGAGCGACAGCCTGCTCCCCGTTCTCCGCCGTGTTGTGACCGCTGACCAGCATCTGGATCGCACCAAAATCGGTGATGACGAATCCGTCAAATCCCCATTGCTCGCGCAGGAGATCATTCAACAGATACGAGCTCGATGTACAGGGTACACCGTCAATTTCGTTATACGCTGTCATGACAGAACATGCTCCGGCTTCAACCGCTTTCTTGAAGGGCAATAGGTCCACTTCATGCAACTCACGTAATCCCATATGAACAGGGGCTGCATTGCGTCCACCCTCCGAACTGCCATAAGCTGCAAAATGTTTGAGTGTCGCCACAATCGTTCGATTGGAATCAAGCCGGTCTCCCTGCAGGCCTTTCATCGCTTCTACCGCCAATTCACCGATCAGGTATGGATCTTCGGCAAAACATTCCTCTGTACGCCCCCATCTGGGGTCACGCACCACATCCAGCACAGGGGAATACGTTGCCGCTCCCCCTTGACTCCGGGTCTCCACAGCGATCGCTTCACACATCTTGCGGTACAATTCCATATTCCATGCGCTCCCTACGCCAAGCGGCACCGGGAATACGGTCGCCCCAATTGCCATATGTCCATGAGAACACTCCTCCCCGAACAAAATAGGGATTCCCAGCCGGGAGTTCTCCATGGCATAACGCTGAATTTCATTGGTGGCAGCAGCCCCCTGCCTTGGGTTGAGCCCCGTCTCCAGTGTCACTTCGGTCCAGGGATCGGCACGAAGTACACCATATAAAGAGCCGATTCCGCCCTGTGCGATGTCCTCTTTAAACTCCTCGGTAACCTGTACCGTACCATCTGCTTCCTTAACATAAGTCTTCCAGCCCATCGGCTGAATCAACTGCCCTATCTTCTCCTCCGTTGTCATCCGCTGGAGTAGATCTCGTACTCGTTCCTGAACGGGGAGCGAAGTATCTTTATAGTCCATATGCACATTCTCCTTATGAGTTCGGCTTGGTTTGGTGCATGGGCTCATATGGCTTTTCGGTAATCGCTTGGTGCTACACCGACCACATTCTTGAAAGCCCGATTGAAGGAATTATAGTTCGTGTACCCGACTTCCTCACTGATCTCCTGAATGGCCTTGTCAGTCTCCAGCATAAGCTGCTTGGCCTTCTCTATGCGGTGGCTAATCAGAAGATCCACGAACTTCTCACCAATTTCGTCCTTAAACAGCTTACTTAGATATTTTGGATTAATATCGAATAGATCACTTAGATAATTCAGCGACAGCTCGGGATTGTTGTAGTTCTGTTCAATATACTTGCGAATTTCAAGAATATGAGAACGGTGTTTTCTGGAACAATGAAGTGTCTGCATCTGCTCCGCCAGTTCCCGGAAACCTTCCCAGCACAGCATTCGCAAATCATCTAACGTCTCCCATCCTTCCAACCTGGGGAGAAGCGGTGTAAATACGGCTGCCCATTGCTCCTGATATTCCCGCGGAAGTTCCGCGAACTCCCGGTTATAGTGCTGGAACAGCAACTGGACCGTATTCATAATCTCCTGGCGAGAGAGCATGGATTCACGGATCTGTTCGAACAAGCGGTCAAAATGCTTTTCCCAGACATCGTCCGACAGTCGCATCGCCTGCACCAGCAAGGAGATCGTCTTCAGAAACTCATACACATCATTGGTCGAGTTCGGTACCTCCCCGCATGGAATGATCCGGTTCAATCCGAG
>NZ_LITU01000071.1:414-102633 GCF_001280595.1 Paenibacillus xylanivorans | reverse complement strand
CCACGAACATCGACCGCCACTCTCCCAATACCGATGGTCACAGTAAAGTTCAGATACTGCCCCACCCTGTCCAGATAACCAGCGAGCAGCCTCTCCTCTGTTTCCTCACCCTTCTCCATCTCGGGAATCCAGAGTATTGCATACAGCCGCTGATCCGATATCCACTCTGCCCATACTTCGGTCCCTTCGTGCCTTGCACTCTCCTGCAGAATGCTGGATAACACGAATTTCAGGAGGGATTGATCCTGATTGTGATACTCCTCCATAAACCGGGAATACTGATCGATCTCCACAACAATTACAGCCCATCGATCCTCCAACTGCGGGAGCTTGAACCTGTTCATCTCCGCTATCAGCTCATTGCCGGTGAAGTCTCGTGTACCCTCCAGCAGCTCCTGAAAGAAATATTTCTTCTGCAAAATCAGGTTCTCTTCATGCTCCTCCTGATACTGCCTGGTTTGATTAATCATTTGCTCCAGCGTGGTCTGGATAAAACGGAACTCATTATCTTTTGGTTGACTCATCCCCGGCTGTTTCTGCGAAGCCACCGTCTCAATTAACGTAACAATCTGCTGAATGGGTTTATAGTTTCTTCGCGTCACATAGATCACCCACACTACGCCGATCAGGACAACGGCAACAGCAAAAACAAACCAGATATTATAAAATTGCAGGGCGAATTTGACGATCTTGCCATTATTCAGTCCGGTCTGTACCTTCCAACCGCTGTAACTGGATGTAAATTCGGAGAACACTTCACCTGACGCCATTTTGGGAGATACTTCCCTAGCGCTTTCCTGCTTTCCACCATCCCACAGATTGCCACCTGATCGATTAAAGATGTTGACGAAGGTGAACTCGGGATCATACATCTGCATGATAGACTTCTGCAAGGTAGGCAGATCCACGTTAACGACCACCAGACCTATGCCGTTCCCCACACCGCGAATGAGTGTAATCACCTGTTTTCCTTCCTCAGTCGGGAATGCCTTAAAGGATCTCGCCCCCACCCACTTTTGTGTTGCCGCAGCACGGCTGTCTTTAATAAATGCTGCATCGGGGAATTCCTCAATCGGCACTGCCTTGCCGTTGCTGAACACCGTATCGTCGTTGTATCTCACCAGATAGATTGAATCAATCAGCGGATACTCTATTTTCAATTCATCAATAACCTGGACCGCTTGAATTCCGGCATACACATCCTCGCTTCCGGTTACCGAGTAATAATTTTTCAGGTTGGGATTGGTCAAAATATCACGCAGCACCTTGAAGTCGATGGAGCGCAGTGAATTGTCCAGATATTGCGTTACCTGTGATGCCAGAAATTCATTGGCTTTGAGTGCTTCTCTTCGGTTCTGTTCATTAAATACCTGGAAGAAGATAATAAACAGGATTGTGGTCACGATAAAAAAAACGGGCAAATATGATAGCAGCAAACGTCTAAACCAACTGTTGTTCATCTCCGAGACCCCCACCACTGTTTATGTGCATGACGACAACCACGCTAATCTGGTCGCTAATTTTCATAAATATTCAGTAAATTATATCGGATGAAGTGGGGTTGTCAAAAGGAGAAGACCATCCCGATTCCTGTGTTGACATCGGGACAGCCTCAATCATGAATCCATCAACCTTTATTGATTCTTCTCAATGGCACGCTGGTAAATCTCAAGGTAATTGCTGAGTCCCAGACCATCAAAACCTTTCACGTACGCGTCCCATTCCTTTTCAATGCTTTTGCTGCCGATAATAAATTGAGCCATATTGGTCATCACGTAATCCTTGACGGCCGTCGTGAGCTGCGCAGCAGTTTCTGTATCTTCAGGACGGATAAATACGTTCGCAGGATAGACTTCTTTTGGTGCATAAGGTTCATATACATTGGTCGCTTGCGCCAGACGTGTTCCATAGCCTTCTGCTTCCAATGGGTTCTGACCTTCTGCAAACAGATTGCGGAACGTATTGGACAGGTCATGTGCCCCGATCTGTGACCAACTCTCGTTGACTACAACATTCGGGTCACGCTCAGGCAGGTTATAATAGCTGTATTTGGCAGGCTCTCCATTGATGTTTTTCTCATCAGCATCCGCCTTCTTCCAGCCTTTCCCTTCTGTTGGCCCGTACTCTGCGTACAAGGCGCCTTCTTTGCTGAACATATAATCCACGATTTTGATGGCAGCAATCTGTTGCGCTTCGGTCGCTTTGTTAGTGATGGCAAACTCAAACTCACCTACGCTCTGTGTAGCGCCCGTCGTTTGTACGCCATCCGGCCCTTTCAGCGGAGGCACGATGTCCCAGTGCTGGTGGCGGGTGATATCTTTGTCATACGTGTTCACGAGGTAGCTGACCAACGCTGTCGTAATGGAGCCGACCACTTCGTCGCCTTCCTTGTTACCCAGCTGTCCGATCGCCTGATCGTTCTGCGTGAAGGAAGCGGGATCAATCAGGCCTTCTGCGTACAGCTTGTTCATGTACTCCAGCCCTTTTTTCCATTCTTCCTTATTCGCTGCAAAATCCACCTTGCCGTCGTTCACGATCAAGTATTTGTCGTTATCATTGTAAATAAAGCTGTTCATGAGATAGGCATCGATGTTGCCGTTCCATACATACTTGTTCGGTGCACCCGTGAGTGGAATCTCATCGGCCTTGCCATTGCCGTTCGGGTCTTGCTCCTTGAACGCTTTCAACACCGTGTAGAGTTCATCGGTCGTGGTCGGCATTTTCAGACCCAGATTGTCGAGCCATTCCGTGTTAATCCAGTATTTCTGTGCATACGTACAGTGGTAACATTCATTGAAAATAGGCAGGGCATAGATGTTGCCGTCAGGTGCAGTAATCGCTTCTTTGAAATACGGCTTCTCCTCCATAATCTTGGTGAGATTCGGACCGTACTGCTTGATCAGATCTTGCAGCGGAAGGAATACTCCCTGCTTGCCATATGTCTGAAGGTCTGAGGTGGTGAACTTGCCATGGAGGAACACTTCAGGATAATCGCCACTCGCCAACAGCAGCTGTCTGCGGTCTTGCAAGGCGTCCGTCGGGGCCAGATCCCATTTCAGGGTCACATCGAACTTGTCTTCGATAAATTTGGTGAACTCATTCTCTTCCATGGACGCTTTACCTTGTGGGGCAAAGAAAGTCATCGTTACAGGGCCACCGCTCTCCCCGCTACCGTCGCTTCCTGTACCCGTCTCCTCGGATGAACCGCATGCGGACAACAAAGTCATCGAAGCAAAGACCAGAAACAACATCGAAATCCAAGATTTTCTCAATCTGACTCCTCCTTTTTGTTGAAAACGGCATAACCATCTGGTTACGTACTCGTGTTAAACCTGATCCCGGAAGCCGGAGTGTTCCCCCACCTCCTTTCAAGTGGCTTAGCGGCGTAGATTACAAAGATCATCCTTTGAGTGATCCAACCATGACCCCTTTGACAAAATGCTTCTGCACAAACGGATACATGATGAGAATCGGAATACTCGCCACGACGATTAGCGCGTATTTCAGTACCTGCTCGAACCCCTGATCCCGCAGCTGCTGGCTCGTGTTGGCAAGCATTGCCGGGTCTGCGGCATTTAGAATCAGCAGATTGCGCAGCACATATTGTAGTGGGAACAACTTCTCGGAACGAAGATAGATCAGGGCATCAAAGTACGCATTCCAGTGGCCCACCGCATACATCAGGGTCATGACCGCCAGAATCGGCTTTGATAACGGAAGAACCACACTGATCAAATACCGGATATCTCGGCATCCATCCATTTCTGCCGCCTCCCCCAGCTCTTCCGGGATGGAAGACTGGAAGAAGGTTCTCGCTACGATGACCTGGAACACTGCGAGTGCCCCTGGCAGCCACATTGCCCAGCGTGTATCCAGCAGATGAAGGTCTTTCATCAAGAGATAGGTTGGAATCAGACCGCCATCAAAGAACATCGTGATCATCATGAAAATAATGATGACCCCCCGTCCATAAAACGACTTGCGCGATAACGGATACGCGAGCATGACCGTAAGCGCCACATTGATAAATGTGCCTACAACGGTATAGATGATCGTGTTGTAGAACCCGAGCATGAGCTGTTGGCTTTTGAAAATGGAAATGTAGGCCTTGATGTTAAAGTCTACCGGGAACAGCCACACCTGACCGGATGTAACGGCACGGGAGGAGCTGAAGGAAGAACTGATGATGTACAAGAGCGGGTAAAACACCGTTAGCAGTATGGCGAACAGAAAGATATAGTTGAATGTCATGAAGATGCGGTCACCGAGCGGGTCCTTGATCCGGTTACGATTAATCAGGTTGAACATGGATGAGCTCCTCCTTTACCACAAGCTGTTCTGGGATACTTTGCGGGAAATGCCGTTGACGATAACCAGCAGGATCAGGTTGATAACGGAGTTGAACAATCCTACCGCCGAGGAGAAGCTGAAGTTGGCCCCGATCAGACCCACCTTGTACACATACGTGGAGATGACCTCCGAAGCGCTCGTGTTGAGTGGATTCTGCATCAGATATATTTTTTCGAAGCCCACGCCCATAATGCTGCCTAAACTCAGAATCAGCATGATGACGGTGACCGGAACGAGCGTTGGCAGGTCAATATGCCAGATTTTCCGAAGCCTTGAAGCCCCGTCCATCTTCGCTGCTTCATAGAGAGATGGATCAACGCCAGCGAGAGCGGCGATATAAATGATCGATGAATAGCCCATGCCCTGCCATACACCCGACCACACATAGATGGATTTGAAGTATTCGGGAATGCCCATAAAGTTGGTCATCGGGAAACCCAGGAAGGTAAATAGCTTGTCTACAACGCCCACATGTGGTGATAACATCAGAATGATAATCGATACCATGACGACTGTGGAGATGAAATGCGGAGCGTACGTGACCATCTGGACGGTCTTTTTAAAGTAACCCGTTCGAATTTCGTTCAGCGCCAGCGCAAGCAGGATCGGAATGGGAAACCCGGCGAGTAAAGAGTAGAAACTGATGCCAATCGTATTTTTGATCAGCAACCAGAAATTCGGGGATTCGAAAAAGGCTTCAAAGTGTTTCAGTCCAACCCATGGGCTGCCCCAGATTCCTTTGACGACACTGAAGTCTTTGAAGGCAATCTGTACACCGACCATCGGGATGTACTTAAAGATCAACAGATACAACACGGGAGGCAGCACCAGTAAATAGAGCTCCCAATGCTTCTTGAGGCTTCTGATAAATGGATGCTGTCGCTTGGGTTCAACATCATACCTTCCTTGCTGGAGCTCCACCGGTGCAGGTATGCTTTCCGTAGCTCGACTCATTCGCGTCACTCCTTCTACACCATAAGTGTAATAATACATTACATTTACATTCCTTAAACATCCTTTCCTTTGACTACTTTTCTGTTTCAGCGTGTTACGTGTCAACAATAGTGTCAGGTAACGCTTTCTTGAATTGATAGTACCGTGAGCAGTGTTCTTTTAGCAATTTGCAATTTTCTCCCACCTCTCCTTATTCTCAAAACCCTTGCGGGACAAGGAGAAATCTCCCTTTAGCATATGTATTTCGCAAAAATCACCAACCCAAAAAATCCCGAAGGACTGTAGAAGTCCCTCGGGATTTGGAGTGTAAATTTATTGGTTTGTGAACAATCTGAACGTCAGCGTGATAGGTGCTACTTCCGTAGCTGCTGCCTGCGGCAACTCTACAACAAGTCCATCTTCTGTCCGTTGGAATGACAGCACATCATCTGTGCCGACGAGTTCAATTCGCTCCACCTTTTCCACATATGGAATGACCACCTGTGATTGTACTGCCTCGTTCTCGTTTCTGTACAGACGGAAGGCATATGATACGTTGATATCTTCCTTACGTGTGAAGGCCCAATCTCCTGTGTAGTATGGCCCACAAATCCGTGTGCCATAGATACCTTCCCCGTTGGTTCCTAGCCATTCTCCAAGGGCTTTAATGCTTCGGACTGCCCCTTTTGGGAGACGTCCGTCCGGTTGCGGTCCCACATTCAGTGCCAGGTTACCGCCCTTGGACACTACCTCAAGCAGAATATGCGCCAGTTGTCTTGCCGATTTATACTGATCATCAAATCCAAACGCAAAGGAATTGCCCACCGTGATACAGCTCTCCCAAGGAATATTCATTGGATGCTCCGGGATGGTCTGTTCCGGGGTTACGATATTCTCATACGGCCCGCCCACCGTGCGATCTGCTGCCAGGAGCCACGGCTGTGTTGTCTGACGAGCCCGCTCCACCACCTCGCCCAATCGGATATCCTGACCGTGGCGTCCTTCACGTACCCACCCTGCATCCAGCCACAGACATTCGATTCGTCCATAGTTGGTCAGCAGTTCCATGATCTGTTCATGCGTGAACTCCACGAATTTTTCCCACAGCCATGGATACGCTTTCGGATCATAGGATGGTCCACGCCACATATGACTTCCCCGCTCCATGCCAGGTGTCCAGTAATACGGCGTGTGCCAGTCCGCTTTGGAGAAGTAAGCCGAGATCCCGAGCCCTTTGGCACGAAAAGCGTCAAAAAGCGCCCGGCAAATATCTGCATACTTATGCGTGTGAAAAGGAGTGTCCTTGCCCGTAATGCGATAATCGGTTGTATGTGTATCCCACATGCAGAAACCATCATGATGCTTGGTCGTGAACAGGAAATATTTGAACCCGTTATCTGCGGCCATCTGTGCCCATTCCTCAGGCTGAAAGCGAATCGGATTGAAGGTTTTGTTGAGATCAAAGTATTCCTGCTTGAAATGTTCCATGTCGTCAGTCCAGTCGATGTCATTACGCGACCAATCGCCATCTTCGTCACTTAGCGCCCAGGACTCCACGAGTCCAAGCTGGGAATATGGGCCCCAGTGCATCATCAGCCCCAGCTTCTGATCTTTGAACCACTCTAGCCGTTCATTCAGCAACGGATCTTCAGGCTTCACCCATTCATCTTCTTTGCTAAAGTTGTGAACCCCGGATTCGACGATCTGTTCTTCCTGTTCCAGCACCGTATCTTTGGTTTCGCTCATCCCGTTCATCTCCTTCGGATTGGATATAAGATAAACTACACAAGTTAAGCCCCTGTCACTCCGATTGCAGTACCATCTTCCGATCGCTGTTATCCCCGGATTTCTTTGATTTCACTTTATAAATGGTCGGAAATCCGGGGATAAAGGCGAGATTATGCTTACGAAGTAGCTTTCTTTCAGAAAGCTTTTAGCTCCGCTTCTTCAGATTGGTTCTGCACTCTCCGTTTTGGCTTAAACGTTCAGTTCAACTTATAAAGACGTATTAAGTCCAGTCATTTCGATTGCGGTGCCATCTTCAGATTGCAATACACCTTTTTAAAGTGAAATTTCGCGCCCTTCACGTGCGGACTCGTAGATAGCACAAAGGATTTTCATGATTTCAACGCCATCCTCAACAGGACTAAGCGTCTCTTTGCGCCCTTGGGTACTGTCGATAAAATGATTGACTTCATTACGGAAAGAACCTGCGAAATCAAGGGATTTAAAATCCACCTGTGGCGTCATATTCAAGATGGTATCGAATTTCTCGCCAATCAGTGAAATTTCCGGTTCCAGCTCAGCCCCACCCTTGTCGCCATACAATCTAACCGAAGTTTCATCCTGTTTCGCGTGCAGCGTGAAGCTTACATCCACCAGTAGGCTCGCCCCGTTCTCGAAACGAATTAACGCATTGGCCATATCCTCCACGGTGTTTTTATTCGCATCATAGTCCGCCGCCTGGTAGAACGACAGATTACGGATATTGGCACGGTTACCCAATCGATTGGAGACATTCGCGGAGACGGTTTTCACCTTCGGTTTGCCCATCAGGTACCAGGAGATATCAATAATGTGTACGCCAATATCGATCAACGGGCCGCCACCAGAACGATCAACATCTGCAAACCAGCCGCCCGGATTGCCCAGACGCCGCAGACAAGATGCTTTGGCGTAATAGATCTCTCCCAGCTCGCCTTCATCAATGAACTTCTTCAGGATCTGCGCATTGTCGCTATAACGGCGTACAAAGCCAACCTGAAGCAGCTTTCCACTACGGTGAACGGCCTTCTCCACCTCTAACGCATCTTCTACCGTCTGACAGAGCGGCTTTTCGCAAAGTACGTTTTTCCCCGCATCCAGCGCAGCAATGCTGATCTCGGCATGTGTGTCATTCCAGGTACAGATGCTTACCGAATGAATTTCGGGCAATGCCAGGAGTTCCTTATAGTCCGTGAATACATGGGTAGCGTTATATTTTTTCGCCGCTTCCTGGGCACGAGCTTCATTCAGGTCACATATGGCGTAAATTTCAACTTCGGGATTACTGTCATACGCTTGTAAATGAAAATCGGATATTGATCCTGCACCGATAACGGCAATTTTAAGTTTGGACATGGATTTTCCCCTCCATAATCTGGTGAATGATGGTCATATCAGTTGATTCATCGCTTCTAAAAAGTAATATAGCGTTCTACGAAGTAGCCGTTCCAGTTACGAATCGTTCTTCCGATCGCTCTTATCCCCAAATTTCTTATCATCCCTTTAAAAGGTGGAAATTCGGTGATAAGCTTATGCTTCCGATGTAGCTTTCTCACGAAAGCTTTTAGGCGCACGCTTCGCTTCTTCAGAATCGATTTCGTCCCTTCCACTACTATTCGACTTATAAAAAACTAATTTCGAGATTCACCAAAGCTTATATTCCACTTATATAGTAGTGCAGTAGCTGCTTATGCTTCCTCCCAGAAACGGCGGACGTTATCCATTGCGATTCGGGATGCTGTTTTGCAATTTTCCATGCCTTCGAATTCAACAGAGATATATCCGTCATAACCGGATTGCTTCAACACACGGAATACTTCCGGCATATCGATATCCCCATGGCCCACAATTGCTCCGCGCAGGTAATTGCCGTGTGAGGTCTGGAACCAGCCCTCCCCGGGATTACGGTAAGAGGGTCTCCGATAGAAATCTTTGGCGTGCACCATGGATGCATAAGGAATGTTATTTTTCACAGCGCTAACCGGGTCTTCATCCACACACAGAAAGTTGCCGATATCCAGTGTTGTCTTGAAGTTTTCTCGCGCCGTCTCATGCACCAGCCGCCGGACTCGCTCACTGGACTGCACATAGTAACCGTGATTCTCCACACTTGTCGTAATACCGTGACTCGCTGCGTAGTCGGCAATTCGCTGACAGGCCTTCACCAAAACAGGCAGATCGGCCTCAAACTGGGCGACCGTCCCTTCCTGTGCAGGACGAAATGCAACATCATGGCGCATTCTCGTAACGCCAAGTGCGGCAGCGACATCCACATGCTTCATGACAGCAGCAATTTCATTTTCAAGTGCATCCGGGCCTTCTCCTGAAACAAAGTTGGCACCAATTGCGTAATTGGAAATATCGATTCCCACTTCTTGTGCAGTCTCTCGAATCTGTTCAATTAATTCCGGCTGGTCGATCAGACTGTACCCTATCGGAACAATCTCCACATGTTCTCCGCCTTGATCGGCGATGTAACGGATGGCGTCGGGTACAGTCAGTTCTTTGGCATCCAGTGCCTGTTGCAGACTGTATGTGCTGAGTCCTACTTTCATATCCTCTCATCCTCTCCTGCTGGTGTGTGGCTCTACCTTACCTATACCTTTTTCCATAAGATCATACAATTACCAATAATCGTTTGCTACTCTATTTTCCAAGGGATGAATCCAAAATCTGCTTATCTACAAATATTACGGCTCAATCGCCAGCTTCATGCACCTCTTGTTTGCTCAGATATACACCCAGCCAGGACAATGTTGGATACCATCTGGATTCATGAATGGTCAGACGAATGGTTTTGGCGGTAAAGGAATCGAAACGACAGATTCGTTTGTGACCAACTACCGTGCCGCAATACAGCTCCTGCCAATCACCACGCTCTCCCTTTGCCTCCAGCGTAAAGCGCTCAATTCGTTGACCTGAACGGATATGCTCCATGAGAACCATTCGATCGAACAGCTTTTCCTCGGGCAGTTCCACCTCTAGCCAAGCCAGTTCAGTTCCTTCAGATGGGCACCAGAACGTATCCAATTCATCACGCAATATCTGGGTAGCCGTATGTTCTTCATCCATGGTCTCCGATGCCTGAATCTTCGCTCCCACAGCCAAACTCTGCCGATAAGTACCATGCAAAATGTCTCCGAGCTGTTGCAGCCGCTCAGCATCCTGTTCGTGAATATGCCCGCGTCGATCTGGAGGAAGGTTAAGTAGAAAATTGGCATTGCCCCCAACCGCTCCATCATAAATGCCAAGCAGTTCCTCCAGCGATTTGACTTGATCGTCCTCGCTTGCATGATAGAACCAACCCGGACGGATGGACGTATTCACTTCTGCTGGATACCAGATGAGCTTGCCCTCATGTTGCCGGATCACCTCCCGACTCCCCAAATCCGCATCCTGTGTATTAATTCTGCTGGCAAACTCGCCATCATCCACTTGCTGTGATTGCTCTTGGATCTTCTCGTTATCCTGCAAGTAGGCAGGTACAACGCTCCATTCCGAAGCTCGGGTATGACCTGCCTCATTGCCGCACCAGCGAACATCCGGCCCACATACCGAGATTACAGCCTCTGGCTGCAGCTCCCGAATCAGTGCATAATAGGAATCCCAATCGTAGACCTGCCTTTTCCCATTCGGCCCTTCTCCGCATGCTCCGTCGAACCACACGCAGAAAATTTCACCATATTGGGTTAACAGCTCACGCAACTGATTTTTGAAAAACTCATTGTATCGCTCCGAATCTCCATAGGATGCTTCATGACGATCCCATGGAGACAGATAGATACCAAACTTCAACCCGCCATCCCGGCAGGCATCGGCAACCTCTTTCACCAGATCACCCGCACCATTTCGCCAAGGGCTTGCGGCTACTGTATGACCCGTGTACTGGCTTGGCCATAAACAAAACCCGTCGTGGTGCTTGCATGTGAGAATTAATCCTGTCATACCGGCGGACTTGCACGCCTGAACCCATTGCCGGGCACTCAGATGAGAAGGGTTGAAAATAGCGGGGTCTTCATTCCCCGTTCCCCACTCCTGATCTGTAAACGTATTCATGGTAAAATGAATAAATGCGTAGAACTCCATCTCCTGCCATTTCAGCTGACGTTCTGATGGCACGACCTGCGCCGCTGCCTTCACCCAATCGGTGGTATTCACTGGATTCTTCTCCTCTCATGCCGGTTCTCTGTCCTCTTTCCGACAAATGCCATAAAGGACCGACAGAGCACAGCATCTCCAGCGGTCCTTAATTATGTTCATCTGTCCAATCTCAGTGGAACGGTCCGTGACCCCTCCTGCCGTCCCAACACCCTGATCGCCACATCAATTGCCTTTTCATGCTTGCCTGCAAACCATGCCGCCATAATCTTCATGAATGGGTCTCCTTTCAGAAAATGATGAGTTAGCCATTGGAGTAGGACATTTGTTATTTTCGTTATCATAATAATGTTATTGTTTTATTCATAAACAGTCTAAGACGTTATGAATGAAACGTCAATACACAAAAAAGACACCCCTACGGGTGCCTCTCTCTTGATTCTTATCTAATATATTATACGTTTATTTTCGCTTTGCCTTTGTCATTCGGTTAAACATAATCAGTGCAGCAATCAACATGGCAACAATTGCGATATTACTTGCTGCATCATGCGACATGCCGAACAGAACGCCCAGGTTGGTAACCAGGCCTCTGACAATCAGCGCAACCGCAATCAGCAGAATGGGGCTCCAAAAATTATACCTTCTCATCCTTCGCAACACTCCTGACCAGATTGTTCAGAAATTCCGGATCTCATAACACAATCATAACAGTCGTCATGTTCAGTTACAACCGATCAGACGATCCTGCGTTACACTTGTTTGAATTCGATCCAGTCGATCTGCAGACCCGGTTTAGTGAAGTCCAGCTTCAATTCGTATACGCCTGCTTCCAAGTCCACTTTGACAAGTTTCTGTCTGATCCATTTACTTTCGGTACCATTGGTTTGAATGGTGGTCATCAATTGATCATTGAGAATCACATTACATGCACTTTGAGCCAGTTCCGGCTCAGGAGACATGATCTGTACAATAATCCGGTATTGGCCTGCTTCATCCACTTTCATGTAGACAGGCTCGCCCACAGCTGGTTTGACCTGTGCATTGTCAGCCAGCACTTGCGCCTGTTCTGTGGTAAGTGATGCATTGGCTTGGAATGAGGCGACATTCTCTACAATCTCATGTTTTCTGGAGAAGACAGGAGCTTTCATGATGAATTCACAAATATTCATAGCCGAGCGCTGAAGCTCTCCGCGTGTCAACGTCCCATTTTCCAGAGATTCGATCGTGTTGTCATCCCAGCCGTTGATTTCTGCACCATAGTTAGGTACAACCATGTACAGATCGTTTTGAGCGCGAACCATCCAATTGGTGTTTTTCCGATCTGCTGGTCCACCTTCAACACCGTCGTTCATAATAGCCCACCAGTCGGTCATCACGATACCTTGGAAACCCCACTCTCCACGAAGAATGGTTGTGTTCAGATCGTAGTTGGAAGCCGCCCAATGTCCATTAACCGGATTGTAGGAAGTCATAATCGAATTCGCACCGCCTTCTTTCACGGCAATCTCGAACCCTTTCAGATAGATCTCACGCAATGCACGTTCGGATACTACGGCATCCACTTTACTGCGATGTTTCTCCTGATTGTTGCAGGCAAAATGTTTCAGCGTAGCATTGGAGCCACCCTTCATGATTCCTTTCGTACATGCAGCAGCAAATACACCGGAAATCAGCGGATCTTCTGAGAAATACTCAAAGTTACGTCCGTTCATCGGACTCCGGCGAATATTCAATCCAGGCCCGAGCAGTGCATCCACCTGATTTCTCAGCAATTCCTGGCCTTCCATCACATACAGCGCTTCGACGAGTTCTGCATTCCATGTTGCTGCCAGCAAAGTTCCAATAGAAACTTGTGTAGCCTTCTCCCCGCTATCCATACGAATACCGGATGGGCCATCTGCAGTACATGCGACAGGAATTCCGAAGTTAAACAGACTGTCACTCACGCCGCCAAATGCGGAAGCTGTGCCCGATGTAACGAGTGGGCTGCTCATACCTTCGCCTCTCACGATAGCTGCCAGATCCTGATCACTCAATTGGGCGATAAAAGCTTCTAAACTGACTTTACCATCCTTCACATCTCTCAGCTTGTAGCCCTGATTGCCGGTTTGCTCCAGCGTTTGCGGCAGGCATTGTTCAATCCGTTCAGCCATGGATACTTGGCGCGTCGGTACATCTACAAAGATCATCTCGTAAGACCCATCTTCTTTGCGAGTTCCCGGCTTCATTCTCGTAAAGCTTTCAGTCGGTGCCATTGCCTCCCGGAGCTGTTCCACGAGTTGAATCGTTTCTACGACGTACCCATCTTGGCCATCAATGCTGACAAGTTCCACATTTTTCACACTGGTTCCCACGTACAAACGATATTTTCCTGCCTCAAGTACATATGCCGATGCATGTCCTGTAACGCCAGCATCATCATAGGAAGCCATGGAATCCACAGGGAAGCTCACAGTCAGACGCTGAGACTCACCCGGCTGAAGCAGATTGGTTTTGCCGAATGCCACCAGAGCTTTCGCAGGTTTCCCCAATTGACCTTGTGGGGCTTCATAATAGATCTGCACCACTTCTTTACCGGCATAGGTTTTGCCCGTATTGGTTACGGTTACATTCACCTTAATGCTGTTTTCTCCATCTTGTGAGATCCATTTTGCGTCTTCAGCCTTGGTTGTGAAGGTGGTATAGGACAAGCCATATCCAAATTCAAATTGTACTTTTTCAGGTCGAAACGTTTCGAAATAACGGTAGCCTACGTAGATATCTTCCTGATATAGGTTCTTGAACTCATTACCGTAATTGCTTGTTGATGGATAATCTTCGATAGAATATGCGATCGTATCCGTTAATTTGCCGCTTGGTGTAACGTCCCCTGCCAGCACATCAGCTATCGCATTACCACCCTCCATACCGCCATGCCACGAGTAGATGACACTTTGGATCGGATGAACATAACTTTCATCATTTAACCAGCTCATGTCCATGATATTTGATACATTCAGCACCACGATCGTTTGTTCAAAATGATTCGTGACCTCCTTCAGCATCGCTTTCTCATCTTCCGTCAACCGGTAGCTGCCCGGTGCATCGACGTTATCCTGATCTTCGCCTGCTGTACGTCCAATGACCACAATCGCTTTGCTGGATTTACTTCTGGCTTGGGATACCAATTCATCGGTTAAAGGCATTTCTTGCTGATTCCAAGGCTCTGCCGCCCACACTTTCCCACCGTCATCAAATGGGTTTTCCTCAATCCATTTTTCATAGACAGCTGCCAATTCTTCATTGACCGTAAGTCCCTTCTTGCTACGCAGACCGTCCAGCAAATTGGTTGTATACGCCACATGAACGCTGCCGCCTGAGCCTGTACCACTGCGATAATAGTTAACTTGAATCCGTCCAAACACTGAAACGTTTTCGTCTTTTTGAATCGGAAGAGCCTGTCCTTCGTTTTTCAAAAGCACTGCGCCTTCAGCAGCAACCGTGCGGCTAAACTCTGCAAACCCTTCCAATGGAACTCCGATTTGATGTGTGCTCAATGATTTCCCTCCTGTTTGTCATCTCCATACCCACGAATCGCTATGTATATTCGTTAATCTGGTAGATTCACTTGTATCTAGTCTCATATTAACAGATTCTACAGTAGAAAATAAATCAGGTTAAACGTTTTTCTTATTGTGGACATAATTTTCATATATCTAATCCAAAAAGTCACGAACGTGAATCCGTTCGTGACTTTTCTATCTAGCTCGACCTACGCATCAGGTCGTTAATTTGGCATAGACAAGGAAGAATACCATGTTCTCACCCACAATTGCATAATTAGGCACCCGATAGATCAGATCGACAAGGACAAACGCGGCCATTATTCCCAGCATAAGCACCAAGTGACGCGGACGGAGCCGCAGATGAGCATGTCTGTATCGATGGAACACCAGGGAAGTGGACATAAAATACAACAGAACCGACCCGAATACAAAAGCCAACATGAAACCGTAATTGAGTTTATCCAGGTACAAAAGTTGAATGGAAGCGGCAATCATGCTCATGGATATATAGATGAACAGATGGCCGTAGATAATGGCTTGCCCGGCAGTCTGGATCTCCTTACTGACTTTCTTCTCAACGTTATCAAAATACTGCCACCACATCGCAATCACGAATAAAGATGTAAACGCGGCGAACAAAACAGATTGTACATCCCAGTGATCCATTTGCAGCACGGCAATGATACTGACGACGGATTCGCCGAGCAGGATAAGCGTAAACAGAGCGAAACGTTCCAATAAATGATGGGTGTGTATCGGCACCTTCACCAGATTTTTACGTCCAATCAGCGGAAGGATGATATCCACGGCAATTCCCACATACAAAATTGCATATCGCAGCCACGAATCAAAGAACAGGGAACCTGTTGAGATCAATATGCCGATGATGAAGCATAAGCCCAGATAACGGGCAGCCTTTTGCTGATGTTCGCTTTTAGAATTATGAATCATAAAATATTGGATGGCTGTCAGTGCCCTAGAACCAATATAACCAGCAAAGAAGGGGAGATAGTATTGGTCAAAATCAACCGAAAGGCTCGCCGTCATCACCAAAATGGACAGGAGCTGAAGGATGAGAAATACACGATGGATGAAGATATCCTGACCATAACGGTTAATAAATAGGGTCTGACCGACCCATGCCCACCAGACAGGAATGAAAATCAATACAAATTTCATCAGATATTCAAACGAAATCACGCCGTGTTCGGCATGCAGCAGGACATGACCGGCTTTGGAGACCGCTGCTACAAAGAGCAAATCATAGAACAGCTCCAGCCAGGTAACCTTTTTCTCCATCATCCTTCAATGCTCCTTTAGTTGAATTTATATCAGAAAGATTACCTTGTTCTTACCTTTCGTTTAACGCGCCAGCATAGAATGCGAAGGCTCTAACGCTCTTACCTGGATGGGCTGCAAGTTGCCTTCGATTTGGGCACGGTATGGCTCAAACCATTCGGGCAGCATGAGTTTCTGTCCAAGCGATTCCGCAGGCTCATCTTTCGCGAATCCAGGAGGATCGGTAGCAATTTCGAACAGGATTCCGCCAGCTTCTCTGAAATAGATTGCGTTAAAATATTGACGGTCCCGAACTGGGGTTGGTTGATAGCCATACTGTTGCACAGCTTCTCTCCACAGTTCGTGCTCTGCAAAATCTTTGGCACGCCATGCGATATGGTGGACCGTCCCTGCTCCGCCTGCTCCCAAAGGCATGCGGGTGACAGGAACATCCACGACATTACCGATATCTCCGAAGGACCGGAATCGTACATATTCCTCGTCCTCATCTACTTTGGTAAATCCGAGTATTTTATCCAGCGCATCCATCGTTCTCTGCGGATTGACGCTGAACAACACGGCACCTCCAAATCCTTTGATGGCTTTATCCGCTGGAATGCCTTCAAACACCCAGGTGCTAGCTGCACCCTCCTCACGTTCAACAAGCTCAAGACGCAAGCCTTCGCTGTCTTCGAATTGCAGCAGCTCTTCGTTAAAACGACTTGTTTTGGTTACCTCAATGTTATACTGCTCCAGCCGATCCTGCCAGAAGCCAATAGTCCCAGGCGGAATCACATATGAGGTAATACCGACCTGACCGCCACCAATTTTGCCTCGCGGTGATCCGGCTGTTGGGAAGAATGTAATGATGGTGCCCGGACTGCCGTTCTCATCCCCAAAGTACAGATGGTACACGTCTGGTGCATCGAAGTTGATCGTTTTTTTCACAAGACGAAGTCCCAGAACTCCAGCATAAAAGTCGACATTAGCCTGCGGATCGCCCGCGAAAGCTGTAATATGGTGAATACCTGCTGTTTGAATTGTCATCATCATTTCCTCCTTGGTTTAACGAACATTTTTGTATCGGAATGGTTATTTTCAGATAGCCTGATATGCCTAATTTATATTTATGATCATTTATATTATCTTTAAATTAAGATATTAATCCGAACTTAGTCAGTTATTATTTTGTTGTGCCTGTTCAAGTTTCAATTTATCCGGAGTGACGTCGTCGCCGTTCGGATCATAGATGGTTACATTCAGCAGAATATCATTGATCAAACCACGAAAGGTTTGCAGATATTCCTGACGCAGACGAATTTGTTCCACTTTCTCAATCTCCGTCAATCCTGCCTCTTTGGCTTTTCTTGAAAGTTCATTAATTCTGGTCAATGTTGGGATCATCATCTGGATCTCTCCTCTAAAGTGAATTTAAGATATTTGTAAACGGTTAGTCTTGGGTGTAATTTATATTCAAATTAAATATCTTAATTTAAAGATAAATGATTTGCGATGGATTGTCAACCGTTTTCTCCCATTTAAATTGGAATGAAAAAAAGGGCCTCCTCCACAGTTTGCACCCTAGAGTAAGCCCTTCTTAATATTTAGATATGTTAACCCAACTTCTGACCACAGTTTGGACAGAAATTGGCTCCTTCATTCTTTGCGCCACAGTTCGGACAGAAGTTCGGCTTTTTGTTATCCCCGGACGAAGAAGATGCACCTGCATCGCTGTTTTGAATTGCCGTAGGCTTTTGATCCGAATTCTGATTCTGAGACGGGTTAGCATTATTGTTTTGATTTTGATTCATGTTCTTCATCATTTCATTCGCCATGTTCATGCCCATCATCATGCCCGCCATATCCGAAGCAGCGCCGCCGCCCTTAACTTTACCGGATGAGATGCCGTCAGTCATGCTAACCTGCTGATACTTTTGCAAATTACCGATCATTTCATGTGAAGCCGTCTTCGTAATCATATCCTGGATTTCCTGCGGATAATTGAAGCTCATCACTTGGAAGCCTGTGATTCCGATCCCGATATCCATCATTTGCATATCCAGATCTTCCTGAATGCCTTTCGCAATATCCGAAGCATTCGCCTGCAGGTTGAACATGTCCTTGCCCTCACGGCTAATCCACTTCATCAGCAACTGATCGAGCACAGACGTAATCCGGATTTTTACATCCTCGACCAAATAACTTTGCTTAATACCCGCGATTTTGTCGATCAGTGTGACATAGTCACTCACTTTAAAATTAAACGTACCATTCGCACGAATCGGCATGCCGCCTGGAAGTTGTGGGGTCGGAATCAGTACCGGACTCTGAGTTCCCCAACGAACGGTAAACTCCTTCGTATTTACAAACAGCACTTCGACCCGCATGCCGCTGTTAAATCCGAACTTGAATCCTTTTAAGGTAGACAGAAACGGAATGATCTCGGAATCGATATTAAACGACCCTTCGTCCTCGAAAATCCCTTCTACCTTACCGTTATTCAGGAAGATCGCATCCTGTCCCGAACGGATAATCAGTTTACTTCCTTTCTTGATCTCACGGTTACTCCACTTCCAGAAAATCATATCATCTCTGAACTCTTCCCATTCCACCACATTCGAAAATTGATTTTTGAAAAATCCCATACTCGTTCCCATCCCTTCTATTTGGTCTTACTTCGTATCTTAGAAAGATCTGCTGCTACCACTGTGCGAATGTCCACCTCGGCTGGTACCTCCACCGCCGCCTCCTCCGCCACCGTTATTGTTGTTCTTCTCAATTTTGCGTTTGGTTACGGTAGTACGGATATACCGATCCTGACGATCGATCACACTGGAAGTACTTGAATCCTCATAAGTAGCACGATTGACTGTAACTCGCCCACCGGAACGATAGGCCATTACCCCAACAGCAATACCTCCAATGGCTACTGACGCAACAAGTTGGAACCAAATATTGAAGAGGATATTATCTGGATTTACTCCCGGTCTAATTCCCATATATTCGTAGGACAGCTTGATATACTTCTCAAAAGCCAGTTTATAATTACCATCCGTTACATCGGGTGCAATCTTGGCTGTGATTTTATCGGCTCTGCCGTTGTCGATATACTCTTTCCCTTTATAAAAACCAGCAAGATACATCTTCCGGTTATACATATCAATTGTCAAAATAACTGCATTGCCATGAGCCTTATCGTAACCAAGTCCCTGGTCGTCGTAGAAATCCTCGGTCAGTAACATTTCACTCTTCTGCTGCTCATTGTTTGAAGTATAAATAACAAAATCCGTCTGCCTTTCAGCCCCATACTCATTCGCCAATGCATTCAGTTCACTTTTCTCCTGCTCATTCAACAGATTAGCTTCATCGTAAATCAGGTTTTTGCTGTCGGCTGCCGATGCCACTGACATTGGAATCAATGGAGCAACGAGGCAGATCACGAATAAGATAAACGTCGTCAACGCGAGCACGTGTTTTCTTTTTCTCACAGGAATCCACCTCCCATCATCCAGGAGACCAGTTTCAATGACAACAATGAAACTGCCGAAATTCCTGCGAACCATCCGGCAACTTTAGCTTTACTAATGGGCGGTTTCCCCACCACTTTACCTGTCTGGCCATTCATGGCAAAGGTATACTGCGAACGATTGTAGTCATAGTAAACCATCCATACCGGGAGCAGCACATAGTCTGCATTTTTTAACGTAGTATCAATCTGTTTGTCTGTGTAACTGACACTGTTATAACCCGAAACTGTTGATGCAATATAAGAATCGATATAAGAGCTCGTTTTTTCCTTGGCGCGAGGGTATAGTTCCTCGTCAGTATAATTGTATTTTTCCGCAATGTACCCGGCGAGATACGGGGTTTTGAAAAGTTTCAACTGGTTATACGGAAAAGGCTCCAGCTTATCCATCAGTTCATCTTTCATTTTCTCCGAAGCATCAATGGGCAGATTCACATAATTAAGCCGGATTCTCCGGTAAATATCGAAATGCTGCGTTTCCGTGTAATGGTAATCACCCTGCGTGTAAGTTCTGATCTTCGTGCCACGGCCATGAACTTCGATTTTGTTATGTAACTCATATAACCAGAAGGGCACGTACATCCCGGTAATGCTCTTGACCCGGTCAGCCGTCATGAATCCGCTAGGTGTCAGCAAGCCGTTTCTGCACCACTTTTTGAACGCCTGCTTGGCTTCATCCTTACTGATCGAAAAGGGTAGGACCATGGCCGGTGCCAGATCTCCCGTCAGTCGATCACTCAGAACAACGGCAGCTCCACAGAAGCTGCATGTCGTTGCACTTGTCTCCGGCTCAGTCACGATGTCCGCGCCGCAGCTGTTACAGTGATACTCCTTGACCTCATTCTCCGTGAACACCTGTTTCTTCAGCGGATCAGGGATCTGTTCGATATTATCTTGTCGTCCGCAGCTGGGGCAGGATAACGCTCCAGTCGCGCTATCAAAAAGCATTCCACTCCCGCAGTTGGGACACTTGTACTCGATTACCGGCATTTGCTCACCTCAATGTTTAACGAAATGTATGACATTTTATATATCGTTATTTATCTTCCAATTTCTTCTGTATTGCTGCCAGCTCTTCCTCTGGACTCGGCGTCAACTGTGCATTATTACCCGCTTCGGCATTCATTTGTTGCTCCAACTGCGCAATTAGCACATCCAGATCATCTTCCTGTGCCCCAGCACGGAGTTCAGCCAAAGCCTCAGCTTCGTTAAGCGCCTGATTCGCTTTGTCTTCCATAGCCTTGAAAGCAGCATTCGCACTGGCAGCGGAGGCGTTCCGTTCATTGGCCTGTTGTTGCGCATTGGCAGCCGCCATCCTGCCCTTCAGCTCCGCATGCCGAGATTCCAATTGCCCCATATCCGCAACCAGCTTCTCATGCATATGCTTCATCATTTTGGCTTTGGCAGAAGCCCGATCATAGGCAGCTTGTAATTCATTCAGTCTCTCAGCCTGCTCTGCCTTCTTTTCGAGAAAACCACGTGCCTTGTCTTCATCACCCGACTCCGCAGATTTCTCTGCATACCGCTGTAATTTCTTTATCTCTGCGGTGCATTCGTCCAAAGCCCTCTTCGCCCTGCTCTCATCCGAGAGAACTGCAGCCGTCTCTGCCTTCACCTGACCCAGATCACTGCTCAAGCTCCGCATATATTCATTCACGGTCTTCTCCGGATCCTGCGCCCGAGCCAGCACATGGTTCACATTCGCTTTCATCACGTCCCTAAACCTCGATAAGATTCCCATCATTCGTTCCTCCTTCGATCAGTTCATATGTACTATAATACATGAATATGAGGTTGAAGGTTTCATTTACTGCCTCCTTACCATCAAATCCGAAACGATCCTGAGTCCTCTAGAAGCCAGGGATGCCATTCCTCTGCAAGTTGGCTATAATAAGGAAAGCCCTCTGGTCTTATGTACCAGTAGGAACCATGAATGATTTTTATAAAAGGCAGGAAAATTATGCGTACACGAGTTCATATTATTGCTCCTTACGAATCCATGACTACTATTATAGAAGAATGTATTCCGCTATTTCCCCAGTTAGCCATTCAATATGAGGTGGGCGACCTGATGAAAGGCGCCGAATTGGCGTCCCAGGCTGAACGAAACGGAGCGGAGATTATGATTAGTCGCGGTGGTACCGCTCAGCTAATCAAGGAAGCCGTAACCATTCCCGTCATTGATGTGCAGCTGTCCGGATATGACATGATTCGTTCGTTGACACTGGCTAGCCAGTTTAACGGCCAAACGGCTATCGTGGGCTTTGCCAACATTACCTCAGGTGCACAGTCAATTATCGATCTAATGGAATTGCCTTTAAAGGTATATACCATACGCAGCTCGGAGGAAGTGGCAAGGCTGCTGCTGGAGCTGAAAGCATCGGGGTACCGTCAGATTGTTGGCGATGTCATCACCGTGAATACGGCCAAAACATATGGTTTGGAAGGCTTACTGATCCAATCTGGTAAGGAATCCATCCTCAGAGCGCTTGAAGATGCACAGTTGGTATATCGGTACTTGAGCAAAAACCACGCGATATCCATCATTCTGAACAACCTGGTCACCCAAGAGCATCCAAATCTCATTATCTTGGACGATCAGAACGAAGTTGTATTCGAGAATTTGACTGATTTTGAGCAAAACCCACTGACCGATAATCACATTTATCTTACTAATACCAATCTGGATTTCCACCAGTCTCAAGTCCAAAATGTGTTCATCGTGGATGATTACCAACTTACGGTGACGGCCTATGAAACGACGCTAAGCAACAAAAGCTATAAAGTATACTCCCTTGAAAAAGGGCAGCCCTATGCTTTTGCACAATTTGGCATAACGGCATATACCGATATATCCATGGAGCCTATCGTTGCCGAATCCCCTGCCATGCAGGCGGTATTGAAGAACATCCGGGCCCTTTACGAGAACCATGAACCCATTTATCTGCTAGGCGAAGCGGATTCGGGTAAGTCTTTTCTGGTAAAACATATCCATCAGATGTACTCCAGCGGTGGGCTGATGCTTCAAATCAATCTTGCCCAGGTTCCTCCCGGTCATTTGCACAAAATCCCACTTTCCAAAGTCCGCAACGTGGAGATAAATCATTTGGAAAATGGCCCATCGGAAGAGGAACTGACCTCATTCATTCAGGCTTGTCTACAGAGGCAGATCGGGGTATTCATCCTGGGGGAACAGGGATTGAATCCAAATAGAACTCTGGATGTTGAGCTTAATACAATCATTATGCCAAGCCTTGTGGACAGGCAAGAGGATCTTGCTCCACTAATCCAGCATTTTCTCAGCGATTATTATCAGAAGTATGGAACGGTTGCGGTCAAAATGAAAGAGGACGCGTTGCAACTAATCAGAGATCAAATTTCACATATGACAGTGAACCAGTTGAGGCATCTGATCAAACAGGCGGCACTGAATGAGCAGGACTACGTGATCTCAGCCGAGACCTTGTCACATCTGCTTGGTGAACAACCCTCATCGAATACGATGAAGCTAAGTGGTACGCTGAAAGAAATCGAAAAAGAGATTATTCAATTCGTTCTACATGAGGAAAACAATAATCAATCCAAGGCGGCCGACCGCTTGGGGATTAACCGTGCCACGTTATGGCGTAAACTTAAAGAGTAACTTTAGGTTTACGCTTTTTTTACGACTATATGTGTTGCATTATTAAACACTTTTATAATTACTTTAAATTTACAATAATTAATTGTTGCTAAAATAAACAATATGGGATAACATAATCCCTGCAAACGCTTTATAAAAACGATTACTTCATAAGGAGCCACTACTATGAACATTAAAGCAACATTAGATCGTATTCCTGGCGGGATGATGGTTGTTCCCCTGTTGCTCGGCGCAACCATTAACACATTCTTTCCGAATGCTTTGCGAATCGGGGGTTTCACTGAAGCCCTGTTCGTAAACAGTTCAAGCACGTTGATCGCCCTGTTCCTATTGATTGCTGGTACACAAATCACGTTCAAGACGGCCGGTTCTTCGGTCGGTAAAGGCGTTACATTGCTTGTGTTCAAGTGGGCAGTTGGTGCAATAATAGGTTTAATCGCCATCTATTTTGCAGATTCCAATGGTTTATTCCTTGGTTTGGCACCGCTTGCCATTATCGCTGCAATGACGAATTCCAATGGTGGACTGTACATCGCGCTGGCCGGACAATACGGCAAAGAAGATGACAAGGCGGCTTATCCTTTCCTCGCGCTCAGCGACGGACCGTTTCTCACCATGGTTGCTCTTTCCATTTTCGGTGCGATGGGCTTTGCCAACGGCATGTTCTCCCCGATGTCCTTTGTAGCTGTACTGCTTCCGCTTATCGTCGGCGTAATTATTGGTAATCTGGATCGGAACTTGGCTGATTGGCTGCATAAAGGCAGTGACAAACTCGTTCCATTCTTCGCCTTTTCACTGGGTATGGGAATTAACTTCTCGTCGATCATTCAAGGCGGACTCAGCGGTATCTTGCTGGGTGTGCTAACTGTACTGATCACTGGCGGCGTTGGATTCCTGCTGTTCAGAGCCATCGGTTGGAACCCGATCGTTGGTGCTTCTGAAGGTTCCACAGCCGGTAACGCTGTAGGTACGCCTGCTGCCATCGTGGCTGCAAACGCTTCTTTTGCCCCGATTGCCGAGATCGCTACGGTACAGATTGCTGCGAGTGTTGTGACGACTGCCATCCTGTTGCCGATATTCATCGGGTTCCTTTCCAAAAGGCTGGAGAAATCAGGCGGCGTCGAGAAATACAATCAAAGACCGTCAACATAAATGCATTAAACTTAGCTGACCGGACTTATATTTAATTTTGCTTTCCAAGGAGGGATGACTGCATGAAATTAGCCATTATTGCAGATGATTTGACCGGCGCCAATGACAGCGGGGTGCAGCTTGCCCGTCATGGATTAAAGACAAGCGTACTTTTCAACATGGATGAAGATAACATTCGTAATTACGATGCGGTCGTCTTCGATACCGATAGCCGTTCCATCACACCGGTGGATGCGTATCAGCGGGTTAGCCGAGCAGCCGAACTGCTGTTGAGGAACGGATTTGGCACCATTTTTAAAAAAATGGACTCGACCATGCGCGGAAACATCGGAATCGAGATCGACGCTTTATACGATGTGGTCAAACCAGACTTCATGATGATCGCCCCGGGCTATCCCAAGAACAATCGCACCATTCTTAATGGAACGCATTATCTGAACGGAGTTCCGCTGGCTGATACCGAGATTGCGAATGATCCGAAGACACCTGTGACCCTTTCCTATCTTCCGGATTTGCTCAAGCTCCAGACCAAGTATGAAGTGGGCGAAATCAAGGTGAGTGATCTTGAAGCGGGTACAGATCATATGAAGACGCTATTGGAAACCTATAGAGCAAACGACATTCCCTATATCCTCGTCGACTCGACAGATGAGCAGCATCTGGAGCAAATCCTGAGTATCACCAGCAAGTTGGATTATACATTCGCCTGGGCAGGATCAGCAGGTATCGCGAACTACCTTCCCACTCATTACGGCTTGGGAGCCACGTCTGCGGAAATGACCATTCCGGCAAATCCGGGTCCGATCCTTACCGTTGTAGGGAGTGTGAATAAAAACTCTCGTGAGCAGCTCAAACAATTGCTACAGAAAACCAACGTATCAGCAATCGCTTTTCACTCCTTCAAAGCCGTGTCGGGTTCAGCAGATCGTGAGCAAGAAATCAATCGTGTGTATGAAGAAGTGAAGGCCAAAGCCGTTGAAGGCAATGACGTTGTCCTCTATTCAACCGCGGAACAGGTCGATATTGAACTGGCACGTGCTACGGGTGAAGTCAGAGGGCTTAATCACACCGAGGTCAGCAATGAAATTGTACGGGCTATAGGTGAGATCTGTGCCAAGCTATTGGAGAATGGGTATTTCAAAGGTGTATCCATGACGGGCGGAGATACGGCTAAACAAATCTGTATGAAGTGGAATATCAGCGGTTTCGAACTGCTCGATGAGCTTGAAATTGGTGTACCGATATCGAAATTTATTGGAATTGAGGATCTGTACGTGATTACCAAAGCGGGCGGATTCGGCAAGCCCGCCGTCTTCATCCATGCGATTGAAAAATTAAAAGGAGGAGTTACCGTATGAAACCAACCGTTGGAATTACAATGGGCGATGCAGCAGGCATTGGACCCGAGATCATTATGAAAGCATTGGGCCATCAGGAGGTCTACAACAATTGCAATCCACTCGTCATTGGCGACGCGAAAATATTGGAGCGTGTCCTGCCTGTCATCGGATCGAGTCTGAAAGTAAATGCCATTCATGAGCCATCCGAAGCCAAGTATGAATTCGGTACTGTGGACGTCATTGATCTGGATCTCATTCCTGCAGATCTGGAATATGGACAAGTATCTGCCGTTGCGGGAGATGCAGCATTTCAGTTTCTGGCGAAAGCCATTGATCTGGCCAAAAAACAGCAAATCCACTCCATCTGCACGGCGCCTCTGAACAAGGAAGCCCTGCATATGGGTGGGCACTTGTATCCAGGTCACACCGAGATTTTGGCTGATCTGACCGATACCGAGGACTTCTCCATGATGCTGACTACACCCAATCTGCGAGTGATTCACCTTACGACGCATATGGGTCTGATTGACGCCATCGCAAGCATTAACCCGGAAAGAACATACACCGTGGTTAAACTGGCTCACGATACATTGAAAAAAGCCGGCTTCGAGAACCCGCGTGTGGCAGTATGCGGCATTAACCCGCATGCAGGCGAGAACGGACTGTTCGGTAATGGTGAAGAGGAAGAAAAACTGCAGCCCGGCATCGAGCGTGCACAGAAGGAAGGCATTAACGTCGTTGGCCCACTTCCGGCGGACACGTTATTCTTCCGCGCTGGCCGTGGCGATTTCGATATCGTTGTTGCTTGTTATCACGACCAGGGACATGCACCGATCAAAGTCATGGGCATTGAAGAGGGTGTGAACATTACAGTGGGTCTCAAAGGTGGCATCATCCGCACTTCCGTCGACCATGGTACAGCCTTTGACATCGCTGGCAAAAACATTGCTGATGACAAAAGCATGCTGGCTGCCATCCGTTCTGCCATTGAGCTTGCGCCAAAAACGCAAATTTAACAGCACGTTTTCAAATATAAAGATTAAAAAGCAGCGATTCTGTCATCACGGAAGAATCGCTGCTTTTTCTTTTGGGTCAAAATATTTTAATTCATCGGCAAGGAACTTGTTCATAATCACTTTATTGACGATCGTACCAATAGCCAGGAATACCTCTTTCAAGACGCATTAACGCTTCAAGATAAAAATAATCGCCCCAGATCGTGTAATCATCAGGTGAATCCCCACCTCTTACGGAGTATGAGCCATGCTTCAGCAGACCCTCCGCTGTATCGGAGCCCTGCGTGGAATAATGATTAATTAAGGATTTCATAGACGATTCCGCTGCTTTCCGAAAAGCCTCCCGTTCAGGATCGGCTTCATCAAGCTGTCCGGCAATTTCCAACAGACCGCAGGCAACAATGGCCGATGCAGAGCTGTCCCTTTTCGTATTAGGCGTCTGCGGGGCATCAAAATCCCAGTACGCTACTTCATCCTCCGGAAGATGGGCAATAAAATAACGAGCGAGACGCTTCGCTGTCTCCAGCATCTCGGCACTTTGCAGATAGCGGCTGCACAGTGCAAAACCGTATATCCCCCATGCCTGTCCGCGTGTCCAGGTAGAGCCGTCATGGTAGCCTTGATGCGTACCGCCTCGAATAGCCTCTCCGGTAGCCTGATCAAAATAAAAGGTATGATAGCTTGAGTCATCCCCACGAACGAGAAAACGGCGGCTTTTCAGCGCATGCAGCTCGGCAACGCGGCGATACTCCTCGTTATTGGTCTGCTCATACGCCCAGAACAGCAGCGGAAGATTGAGCAGGCAATCGATAATAATTCGCCCTCCGTTATTCACATCGCCTTTACGACCCCAGGCCTGAATCAGTCCAGCATCCTCACGCCAGCGTTTCATCAGCATATCCGCAGCTTCCAGCGTGAGTTTTTTTGCGGCGGCGTCATGCTCCACAATCCATTGTGCCTTGGAAGACAACGAATAGAGGAAGCCAATATCATGATGATCAAATATGATTTTCTGATCCATTCGCCGACGGAAGTTATCGACGCTATTTACGGCTGCCTCATGAAACCTCGGGTCCTGAGTATACTCCGTACTTAACCACAGAATGCCCGACCAGAATCCTGCCGTCCACTCCGTATTATCGTTAAGCACATAATGCTCATCCCCGTTACTAACATGGGGAAAGCGTCCCTCAAATCGATCTATATTACGCCGGGTGACATTCAATGCATCTTCAATAGCCTTTTTCCACATGGAACTGTTCCTCCTCTATGCATGTAATATTCTTCAACCGTCTTGCTGGATAAGTCTGCTGTTTTGTTTATATTGGCCGGGTGTAATTCCCTCATATTTCTTAAAAACACGAATGAACGAATTGCTGTTCAGGAAACCCACTCGCTCGGATACGTCCTGGATCGTCAGTTCTTCTGCCTGTAAAATCTTCTTGGATTGTTCAATTCGATATTGATTGATGTAATCGATCACGTTGACCCCTGTCTGTTCTTTGAAGTACTTGGAGACATAGGTTGGATGAAAACGAAAGCGTTCAGACAAATGGGTCAAGCCCAAATTGACATCCGCATAACTCTCATGGATAAATTCCACTAGTTGATCCCTCAATTCCTCACTGCGGGATCGCTTGCGCTCATGCACCGTCTGGCAGACTGTCTCCAGTATCCGCAACAGCTCGGCCTCGATCTCCTCAAAGGTCTCACATGCAAACAATTGTCGGATCAGATCATTGCGCTGCGTCATTTCGTTCTGGTCATCCGTCTTGATCTGTTCCGTAGCTTTCAGGAAGGTACCGATCAACTCAAACATCAGACAGCGAGCCAGTTCAACAGACAAGGGCTCTCCTGCGAAATTGGTCATGAGAATTTCGTTCATCACTTCCGTGGAACGAGCATAATTCCCTGTAGCGATATAATTGATGAGCTGTCTCTCCAGATCGAGAGGGTAATACAGCTCCTCCTTGGGCCGATGAATCCGGTTCGGGTCAATAATCTGACCGATCCCCAGAATCAGCCGATATTCCAGTGCTTCTTCCGATTCCCGGAAACAATCTGCGATCTCCACCATACGGTGATGAACATGGCTAACCCCAACAGAAAAGTACACACAGAATCGGGAGCCGATGAAACGCTGGGCTTCTTCGACTGCACGAATTAACCGATGACCGGTATCCTCCTCACACTCCCGAATATTAATCAGGAATGCGATTCTCCCATTAATGTCCGCAGAGTATACGTGACCGATTGAGCCGATCATCTCCTCCAGCACATTGGTCAGAATCAGATGTACAAATTGATGCTTTTCCTCCTGGTCCTGCTCGCGTCCTCTGGAACGGAACAGTCCTTCAACATCCTCAATGTGCAGGAGCAATACGGCAAAGGAATCCGTCTCGAACCGAATGCCCGAACGTTCCAGTGTCGAAGCAAACTCCTCACCCACCTGTAACCTTCCCTTCATCAGCTTGGAGAGCAGACTGCTCCGCACAACGCTTTGCTGATCCTTAAGCCTGTTCGCAAATTGATCCTGCTCTTCCCAGGCTTGGATCAGGACAGATTGCAAAATGCCATATTCATCGTCTGGCTGCTCCAGTTTCCATTTGACCTTATCGGAGATAATGTTCATGATCCGGCCCAGCGGACGGTAATTCCGTCTGGTGAACCACCAGGCTGCCACCCCGCCAAGGATAAGTCCTGCGGCAACGCCTCCAAGCGTAATATCGCGGATAACCGTCAGCTTCTTGGCATAGATTCGGGTAGGTATGATGGATACATACTTCCAGTCCTGGATCTTGGAAGAAATCTGCGATATGGTCACGGATTCTCCATTCCAATCGATCGTTTCCGTTCTTTTCCCAGCATCATCGAAAAGGTTAAGGTCCTCCCCATTCATGTAAGGGGTTTCAAGTGATCCGGTAGAAAATAACGTTTGACCGTCGTGGTCCAGAATGAACACGGTGCTCTCTTTTTCCAAACGTACATTATCAATGGCTTGCTGGAACCGATTGGGGTCCAGGTTAACGACGAAGGTCGCAGGACTGTCAGCGCCATTCTGAATAGGAAACGGCTGAATATAGACAAGCGTGTCTTCAATCCGTCGGTCCTCACTCCGGACCTCCATCTTTCGGTACATGCTCTTACTGGAATCATGCATAAGCCGGGTCCACGCTTCCTCGGATACATTCGTGCCTTGATAGAATATGTCATATAGATACTTTTTCTGAATGAGTGAAGAAGAGGACAACGCGATATCGGATTGTTTGATATAAATATACAGTTCACTGATCAAACCGTTTCCGACACGTGTGGATTTCAGGTTTTTGATCAGATCTATCCCCATGAACCTCCAGCGGGCATCCTGTTCGGATGCGTGATTAATGAAGCTCATGAGTTGAGAGTCAGCCATTAATTGATTGCTGATGCTGCCAATATCGCCAATCTGGTTATCAATGGTTTCCTGCACCTGAGATAACAGCACCATGTTGGAACGATTAACTTCTTCCTCAAGCAGCATGCGAGACTCGGCAAAAACAGCAGCACCGATCACAATGGGAATGAGCAGAATGACCATGTAAGAAATGCCCCAGGACAACAGGATGCTTTTTCTCTTCATGCGTCTCCTCCTCACACTGTGTTATTTGGTATGGCATGACCTAAGGCAACTCTATTCTTTGATTGCTCCGATCATAACACCTTTAACAAAGTATTTCTGCAGAAATGGATAGATGAACAATATAGGCAGGGTGGCTACCATGACCGTTGCGTATTTTACGCTTTCCCCGATAGCCTCTTTGTCCATAGCGGTCGCTCCTGTCGTCATCGAGTCTGTACTGTTCTGAATCAGAATTTCCCTTAACACCAGTTGAAGCGGAAACAGGTTCCGGTCCCGAATGTACAGGATCGCGCTAAACCATGAATTCCAGTGACCGACGCCGTAAAAGAGAATCATGACCGCAATGACGGGCATTGATAATGGCACGACGATCCGCCAGAGAATGAGCATCTCTCCTGCCCCGTCAATACGGGCTGACTCTAGCAGACTTTCCGAGATTTCTGCAAAGGAAGTCCGCATAATAATCAGATTATAGCTGCTGATCAAACCAGGTACAATCAGAGCCCAGAGGCTGTTCCCCATATGGAGCGTGTTATTGATCAACAGATAGGACGGTATGATTCCGCCGTTAAAAAACATCGTAAATACAATCGCCAGCATGATCGGATTGCGGAGCATGAAGCTTTTGCGGGACAACGTATACGCCCCCAGAATGGTGAACAGCAGATTCAGCGCCGTGCCCACTACCACAATAAATATTGTGTTCCGGTATCCGGACAGAATGTTGGGGTTGCTCAGCACCAGCTTGTAACTCTCCATCGTAATGCCTTTGGGAAAAAGCAGCAGACCTCTGTGTGCCATGAGCTGACTTGAGTCACTGAGCGACGCATTTAGCACATGCAGCAGCGGATACAAGGTTACGATAATCAGCCCTGTCATCAAAATTGCATTCGCACCACCAAACAGCCGCTCTCCAATGGATCTTTTCATTCGCAAAGAAATCCCTCCCTTCACCTCGTTCTTGGCTAGAACAGCTTGGTATTGGATATCGCCTTAGACAGGCGATTGGCACCGATTAGAAGCGTAAAGTTAATGACCGACTGGAATAATCCCACCGCAGTCGTATAGCTGAACTCGGCACTTTCACTTATCCCTTTGCGATAAACAAACGTCGAGATTACATCTGCCGTATCATACACATTCGGATTATAGAGCAGAATAATTTTCTCGAACCCAATCTCCATCAGTCCACCAATGCGGAGTATGAGGAGAATCATAATCATCGGAATGATGCCGGGTAGCGTGATATGCCACACCTGGCGAAGCCGACTCGCTCCGTCCACGTTGGCAGCATCATAGAGTTCAGGGTTAATGCCGCTAAGTGCAGCCAAATAAATGATGCTGGAGAAACCAAGCTCCTGCCAGATCGATGAGGCGGTATAAATGGTACGAAAATTGGCCGGATCACTGAGAAGTGCGCTGCTCTGACCGCCAAAATAACCAATAATGGTGTTAAACAGTCCATCTCGGGACGAAAAATCAACAATCATGCCGCAGATGACGACAATGGAAATAAAATGGGGAATGTACGAGATCGTTTGCACCGTGCGTTTGAAGATTTCATGCCTGAGCTCATTAAGCAGAAGAGCAAGAAGAATGGGAGCCGGGAAACCGAACAACAGCTGATAAAAACTTAGCAAAAGAGTATTCTTCAAAATCCGCCAGAAATAATAACTCTGAAAGAAATCACGAAAGTGCTGTAATCCGACCCAATCACTACCCCATATGCCTTTGCCCACCGAGTAGTCCTTGAACGCAATGATGGCCCCGTACATCGGTAAGTACTTGAAGACGAGAAAATATAAAACGACGGGAAGAGCCATCCAATAGATGGCTTTATTCTTTTTGTAATTAAGCCATAACAAGGAAAGCTTGTGCGACACCTTCTCCATCCCCTTCCTTATTCATTCCAAAGAGGGCGTCCACGACGATGAAGCGGTAAAAATGGCTTCACCACCCGTGGACATTTCCTCCTTATCTGGCGTTATAACGGTCTAGGGCCGCTTGCTGAATTTCAATAGCCCGTTTAATGTTAAACTTGTTGATCTGATCGACAAACTTGTCAAAGTTCTCAATCGGCTCAACCCCAATGACGAATTTGACGAACATCTCATCCCGATAGGTTCCAATATCACTCATGATTTTGCTGTACTCCGTGGATTCTTCTGTCGTCAGACTGGTAGGTGGAAGGCCTACCTTCAGCGTATTCTCGCTGTATTTGGAGAACAGCACCGCCGCATCCTTCTGCTGCTGGAGCTGATAATACTGCTCATTGTACCGATCGTCATCCTCCCCTACGAAGGGATAGTTCGCAATAAAATGTTTGGCCATGGCCTGAGCAACCGACAGACCATCCGGATTTTTCAAAATCTCATCGGTATAAGTCGGGTAGCCGTCCTTCATCGTATAGGTGAGGCCTTCCACACCGAAATTTTTCAGCATATGTCCTTCTTCACTGAAAAAATAATCGAGTGCTTTGACCGTTTCCTCCGGATGTTTGTTGCTATTGGTGAGCACAACGCCGCTACTGCTCCATTCCCAGGAACGTCCGGTAAACATCGGTTCATCACCCTTGTTCAGCACCGGATATTGCACGGCTGTCAGATTGGCGTTCGGATCCGTTTCCTGCAGAGCGGGCAGGTAACGGCCTACACCTCCACCAATGAAGGTGAAAAACGCACCAGCTTGACTGCTCAAAATTTTGGCGTCGTATGTTTTCTGGTCATTGGTAGCAAAATCGGGATCAATCAATCCCTCCTGATACCAGCGATGGAACATCGTTAGAAATTCCTTATATTCCGGCTCGATTGGTCCATAGACCACCTTGCCATCTTTCATAAACGTATTATTAGTGATGCCATAAGCCTCTAGATACGTCGGTGCGGCTGGTCCCATCGTGGTCATTTTGGGTGGTGCACCAAACAACAGGGGCGCTGCTACGCCTTTTTTCTCCTTGAAGGCCTTGAGTACCGTCTCCCACTCCTCAATCGTTTCCGGTTTCTCCAGCTTCAGCTCATCCAGCCAATCCTGACGGATGAACGTACCGCCGAAGGTTTTGTATTCCCCCAGACGCAGATGCGGTATCGCATAGATATCTCCGTTATCGGCTTTTAACTGTTTGGCAACCTCGGGATTCTCCTCTAGGATCTTTTTCAAATTGGGAGCGTATTCATCAATGAGATCATTAAGCCGGATAATGGTGCCATCATTAAACAGTTTGGCGTAATCACCATACACAAACATCGCATCAGGCAGCTGGTTCGAAGCAATCATGACATTGAATTGCTCAGTCTCTGCACCCACCGCAGGATGCTGAAATTCGATTTTGGTATTGGTTTTCTTTTCCCATTCCTTGATCGCCGTAATTTCATTCATGCTCTTGAGTGTGATGGAAGCATTGGTATTCATCGACATCCAGATTGAAATGGGTGTAGGTCCATCTCCTCCTGCTTCACCTGCACTTCCATTATCTGCCGAGCAGCCTGCAAGAGCAGTAGTAACCATCATCAGGCAGATTCCAATTGTCAGTCGTTTTCTCCATGACCGTTTCATCGATTCACGTCCCCCCATTGAATTCATATCGTTGATAAGCAGTCCTGTCATCGCTCCCCATAAAGTTACCGCTTGCCCGTCACAATGGCTATCTTCCATTTTTGCCGACATATCCAAAATTTGATATTTCCTTATGCAGCGCAGGATTTGCACATGAATGCAAGAGATCAAGATCATATTCCAGATTGAACGGTAAGCAAAAGAAGGAGATCGATCAAGCCTGTTTCCAAAATCATAGGGTGTTTGACCAGTCGCTGCCACTTATATGGAATAAACTATTATCACTTCTTACTTGAACGTGTTCGATTTTTTCATAAGGAGCGTCCAACAACGTGAAGGAGGAAACAGGAATGGCGATCCGCTATAGCGTCATTATCCCAACCTATAATCGGGCTCATCAGTTATTGCTTACACTGGCAGCCCTCGAGACACAAACCTATCCGAAGCACCTTTTCGAGGTCATCGTAGCTGATGACGGTTCCACTGATGGAACGAAAGAACAGATCCAGACATTCCAGACTTCATATCCTTTAACCTACGTATCCCAAACGGAGCAACGTGGCAGGTCAGCTATTCGGAATTTGGGGCTTCAGCATGCCAAAGGTCTGTATGTTATCTTCTGTGATGCTGACTTTCTGGCGTTACCCGAATTTATCCGAACAGTGCGTCAATATCATCGCAAAAATCCCAGAGCCGTCGTTTCGGGTTTTCCGCATTCTTTTGCCGATGCTTATACCCACTACTATCCAGACTTCTCGCCATCAGAAAAAGAACATTGCTGTTCGATCCTTACCCCTTCAAACTTATGGCGTCCTGAATTTGATGCAGCGAATGAAATTATCCCACTGGTCACACCGGAAGATATCATTCATCAGACAGATGCATTGTCCAAAGTGACTTTCCCAACCAAAATACCGCCTGCTTTCATCAAGCAATTTGCCAGCACCGATGTGGCTCCATGGATGCTGCTTGTCACTCGGTGTGTATCCATCCGCCGAAGCCTTCTGAATCGAGTTGGAGGTTTCAATGAACGGTTCGTACTCTATGGGCTTGAAGACTGGGATCTGGGCTACAGGCTGCATCGTTTGAAAGTGCCCTTCTACTGTATGAAAGAGGTCGTGGGTTATCACCAGGAACATCCCACTCATTTCCGAGGGGAAGTGCTCAATACAGAGAATCTGAAAATCATGCTTGAAACCTATGGATTCAATGATTCCGCACTCAATTTATTCTGCGTTGTACCACCATCAGCTGACCTGGAAACCTACAAAAAAACGCTGCGAATCTTGCGCAGAGGCTTCCGGTCCAGAACAACACGTTCTTCCGCACGATTGTTAAAGAAAACATTACGGATTGCCGCCAAACACTTCGCGCTTCAAACAGATGTGGAAGCGTATAAAAAATCTCTCGCAAGAATACAGAGAAAAGCAAAAGGCAGAAGAAGTCGGGTGGCTCGCGTTTTACAGGATATGGCGCAGAGGTCTGAAAAACTGGTCGAGTAGTTAGCTGTATCAATAACTTCGCCCATACTACTCCTGTTCCAATTGCATTCACTTTTTTAATACAACACAAAGCCCCCTATCTACATCTTTGTAGAATAGGAGGCTACGTTTCCTTCATGCTCGTTTTCCTCACCTTACGGTGAATCGCACGTTTTCAAATTCAATAATTTAAAACTCTTCGTATTCGCTCGGGTCCTGATTCCACAACCGTCCATCCTCACGATTATAAGAAGAAATGACTTCCATCTCCTTATCGCTCAGCTCGAAATCGAAAATATCGATATTTTCTTGCTGGTGTTGAAGAGAGCCTGCTTTAGGGATAGGAATTGAACCAAGCTGGGTATGCCAGCGCAAAATAACCTGAGTACCCGTTTTGCCATGAGCTTCGGCAATACGAAGGATCTGCTCATCCTTTACGATATCTTGCACTGCATCATTGCCACGCCCAATGGGACTCCACGATTCGTTAACAATGCCATGCTGCGAATCCTTCTCCCGCTGATCGGCTTGGTCAAAGAATGGATGCAGCTCAATCTGATTCAGGCTTGGCGCTACTCCCGTCTCCTTAATCAGGCGTTCATTATGTTCCGGTAGGAAATTGCTAACTCCTATTGAACGGATATATCCGCGTTTTTTGGCCTCAATGAGTGCCTGCCACGCTTCCACATACATATCCTGCTTGGGATTCGGCCAATGAATCAGATATAGATCATAATAATCCAGATCTGCTCTGTATAGGGATTCTTGGATGGCTACAATCGCCTTTTCAAAGGCATGGTAACGCCCTGGCAGTTTAGATGAAATCAGCAGATCTGCTCTGGAAACGGAGCTCTGCTTAATGGCCTTTCCGACAGTCGCCTCGTTCTCATAGTTATACGCTGTGTCAATCAGTCGGTAACCTGCATCCATCGCGGACGCTATGGATTTGACACCTTTTTCTCCTTTTAAGCTATAAGTCCCAAAGCCAATGGCAGGTACTTTTAAACCATCATTCAACGTATATTCCGGGATTGTATGATTCATCTGTAAACTCTCCTTTGCGAAAGATATACTAAAACGATATGGAAAAGGTGATATGCCCTCTCCGTTTATTCTACCCCTCCATACGCGGATGAATCAAATGAAAGAGCCACCACCCCGTTTAACGGGGTAGTGGCTTTCTCGTTTAGTTCTATTGGAGGCCAGTCGCCTCTTCATTCAAACGAAGAGATCGGCGTGGCCGATAACGACTGCTTGCCCATAAAGTTCTTAATGGCCATAGCAGCCTGCTTGTACCCGCCAGCATCGCGTAACGTTTTCCCAATAACCTCAGCATGTTCCTTGTAGGAGGCATTACCGAGCACTTCTAATACCGCGTTTCTGAGTACGTCGGGTGTAAGGTTATTTTTATCCACGATGACCCCTGCTCCCAACTCCTGCACCCGGCCTGCTACACGCGGCTGATCCGAGGTTAACGGGAGCAAAACCAACGGTACATTATAATACAAAGCTTCGCTTGTACTGTTCATGCCCGCATGTGTCAGAAAAGCATCTACACCCTGCAAAACCTCCAGTTGCGGGAGGTAGGGTCTGATGATGAAGTTGTCAGGAATGAGATCAGCAATGGGCTCCAAGTCGGTATCCTTCCCTGAAGATAATATAAATTGCACAGGCAAATCCCGAAAAGCCGTAAAGCACAGCTTATAAAAATCAAGATCCTTATTTAAAATGGTTCCCATCGAAATATAAACCGCCTGTTTATAAACGGCATGCAGGGATTCGTTTGCAAAGGATGGTGCATCCTTGCGGGGTGTTATAGATGGGCCGGTGAATACAAAGCTGTCGTCCAGCTTGTCCCCCATTGGTTGAAAATAACGGCTTGTATAAACAATCTTCAGTTGTCCTGGATGCCCTGAAAGTTCCGCCAGAGAAGGCACAGCCACATTGAACTGGGAAGCTAATTGCTTGGACATCTCCATGATGCCGTTATATAGCTCTTTGACCTCCTCATCGTCATCCTTCAGTTGATTACCTAATCCGAGAGGCTCTACAAAAACAAAAGTGGTGGTTGAGCATACTGCTGGTATTCCCAGCTTTTCGCCTAAAATTTGTCCTCCCCAGCCTATTAAGGAGTCAAAAACTAAATAATCGTAGGTTTCATTTTCGATCAGATTCAGAACATCCGGAATAAACCGTTGAATAATTTTTTTCAAAACCATATATAAAAATTGGTAAGGGTGCTTGATTTCAAATGGCTTCATATCTGGGTTGTTGAGCAGGGTTGCCTCGTTGAAGGAGTATGCTTTAAATTGTGCGCCTAATGCTTCAATCTTTGTCCGATATTTTTCCGTACAACAGTAGACAACTTCATCTCCGTTCTCTATCAGTTCCTTGATTATTCCGAGCGTCGGATTGATATGCCCTTCTGCAGGCATCATTACAACTAATACACGTGCCACGAGATTCACCTCCATTAAATTTTCCAATCTTCAAAGCGGGACATTGTATTTCTAGCTTCAAGATACGATACGTGTAAAATAACATCTGGAAATCATGCCCATATGAATATACTATTAATTATTTCCATTTTTGTAAATAGTGTATATGTCACTTTTTGAACAAAAAAAGCACCTTTACGGTGCTTCCTCTGTTCATATTTATATTGGATCGGGTAAATAACCTATCTCAATATCCTCTCGAATATTGCGGGCTTTCTTTTAGTTGCACGATATCATGACCTGTTGGATTTTGGAAGGCACGAAGGCCAAATGTCGGCGCAACGGCGAAGATATGGTCAAAAATATCCGCTTGGACCGATTCATACACGCCCCAGGCGATATCATTGCTGAATGCATAGATTTCAAGTGGCAGTCCGTTATCTCCCGGCGCTAATTGTCTCACGATCAACGTCATATCCTTATGAATTTTCGGATGATTCCTCAAATATTGATGAATGTATTCTCTGAATACACCCACATTCGTAAGCTGTCTACCGTTCACAATACTTTCCGTATTAATGTGGTGTTCATTGTTGTACTCGTTAATTTCATCTAATTTTGTCGCAAGATACTCCGTAAGGTAATGGATCTTCTGAAATTCACCAATCATTTCCTTGGAGCAGAAACTGATGCTGCTTGTATCAATATAGACGCTTCGCTTAATCCTTCTGCCACCAGAGACTTGCATGCCTCTCCAATTTTTAAACGAGTCCGAGATGAGCGCGTAGCTCGGAATCATCGTGATCGTTTTATCAAAATTCATAACCTTTACCGTGTTTAATGTAATATCGATGACGTCGCCGTCAGCATTATATTTGGGCATCTCAATCCAGTCACCGACACGCACCATGTCATTCGATGATAATTGCACGCCTGCCACCAGGCCCAATATAGAATCCTTGAAGACGAGCATCAGAACAGCTGATAAAGCGCCAAGTCCACTGAGAATAATCAATGGATTCTGACCAATGAGACTTGAGATGACGATAATGCCCCCAATGATGAAAAGCACGATCTTGGCTACCTGAATGTATCCCTTAATCGGTCTGATCTTGGAGACTTCATAGGAACGATATATGGTATCAAAGGCATTAAGCAGCGCATTTAATACCGTGATGGTTATGACGATCATATAAGTTAGAGCTGCTTTTTCAATTAAAGCTTGATAGGACGGGAAGATATACGCAGAATAATAAATGATAATTGCTGGTACCAGATGCGAGAGCTTGTGGAACACTTTTTTCTCCACAATGATTTTATCCCACGTGTACCGATTGTTGTTGACGATTTGGATAATAATTTTCAGCACGATTTTTTTGGCTATAAAATTGGCCAGTATGGAGACCACAGCTATAAATACCACCATGATCATATTCGAAAGATATCCAATGGTTTGTTCACTCATGCCCGTTCCGTCTAGTTGATTTTTGATAAAGTCCATTGTATCCTCCTGACGCAGTTTATATTAACTTATTATTATAAATTAGATTCTAGTACGAAGTAAAATTTCAAAATATTACAGCAATCGGCTGATGGGGTAAAGTGTACATGCCCCCTTCATGAGTATCACGTAACACAAATGGGCTAATGTGCATAGACTGGGCTTAAATATAAACCAGATTCTTGCATTGGAGATGTGAACATTGAGTAATACAAAAAATAAGGCTAAGACTCAGCAATTTCCCATGAAAAAGCTTTCTCCCGTAAGCATGGTAACAGAGCTTCCACCCGTCCGCGGTAATTTAAGAACCTCCGCCTCAAATCCGAATAAGCCCATTCATAGTGAAAAGGACACATCATCGGCTATCGATGCCTGTGTGGATCGCGCTTTTCGTATTCCTATCTTTCTGAGTACAACCAACACGGTAAATGACCCGCAAGAACAATTTTTGAACCGTCTCATTGCGGAAATTGAAGATGCATTGCTCTTTCCCCGCACATTGCCCGTTAGTGAACAATACCCGGAAAACATTCTGACGAATATACGACGCCTGGTTTTTTCAAGCTATGGTCTGCTCGCGATCAACTTCCGAAGATTTTTTGTTCAAATTCTTGAATCCAATGTAGGGGAGCCCCCAACGACCACCCCGTTCTGGGAAGGATCGACGTTTTCTCAAATTGAGCCTGCCATGGCTTTTCAATTCGGCATTCCAATCTTATTGGTTAGAGAGAAGGGCACGGACGTCAGTAATGGCATTTGGGCTGGAGGAATCACACCTCTCAATATATTTGTTGACTGGGATTCCGACAATCAATCCGTAGACGATTTCTTTAACAGTGTTCAATGGAGAGAGGTCTTTGCCTACTGGGCCGCGGAGGTAAGGGGTAACTATTTGCTTCGCACGGAGCCACTTTTCAATAATTAAAGTTAATTTAGTAGATTCACTGCCATTGACGATGGAATTTTTGCTAGATTGCAATGCCGGGCTTGGGAGCTTCTTTCACTGGTGCGGGTGCTTCTTAACCTCATAGACAAAGCAAAAGAGACCCAACGGGTCTCCTTTGCTGTCTCGTATGGAGGCGAGGTGGCATCCCCCATTCGGTACTTAATTTGATGATTGCTGATTCTCTTATCTACTTATGGAAACAAAAGTAGAACCTGTCATTCGAGAAGACGACAAGTTCTTTTTAATCATACCTTTCTTGCCTTATTAAACGTTCGAAATGTAAGAGTACAGCCTAATGCAATGGTGCTTAATAATGTAACCAAATTTGCACTACCCCGTAAGTAGTACCAAAAATTAATTGCAATGTAAAGGATCATGAAAATTAACAAAATCCATTTTGTACTAGGCATTCTTTTAAGTATCAAATAACTAATTCCTATAAATAAGACTAGAGCTCCAAAAGACAGTAGAATAAGGTTCAGTCCTGAAATGTATACCATTTCACACCCCTTTTTTCACTTTTGATTATACTAACATATGTATAAGTTACACTCGATGGTAAGTTGTATTCGCGTTTCCGTGCATGTTGATTTTCTTTTTTTAAATTTCTTGAAGCTGTTCGCGATTTTCAAACATCTTGAGTGCTTCCATCTCTATAACTATAAATTATTATATCATAAACTGAAAAGCCACCAACCAGAACAACTGGTTGATGGCTTTTGCTTACTACTCTAATCGAGGCGAGGGGAGTCGAACCCCTGTCCGAAGATAACGACACATAAGCTTCTACGGGTGTAGTCACAGTTTTGATGTCACCATTTATATACATGGTCATTACTAGCATTCCAACTTAAATGCCACGTTTCCATATCATGTACTGAATCATATCAGAGTCAAAATGCAACTTAGCTCCACCTTTTTCATGTGGAAAGAGATCGATTCGCTTCATAATGAAGGCTTCAACATGATCCATGGATAAACAAATAAATCCTGGTATATTCATCTGTCTTTTTGTTACCAGAAGCTTTCCCACCTCATGGAATTGTCCCTTCGATACTTGATGGGATTTGAGGATTTCTGTGTGATGTCTTACTTTATTTTCAGAGAAAAACCCTATTCTTCTTAAGCAGTAAGATATTCGATCTTCTCTTTGTAGATATAGCCTTTCCCAATTAACTTGATTACCCGACTTCACTTCACATATTAATCCAATATTTGTTAGGGGACTAAAATGCCTGAAGATTTCTTCATCGCGGTGTTCTCCACCAACATCTTCCGACACAAACTTTGGGCGAACTGCAAGGAGATCCGCATCTGCACTTTGATGGTTATCACGTAAACCCTGACGATGCAATACAAAATTAGTCAGCGGATAGAAACCATTAAATCGTAAGTACCAATAGACTAATTCTTCAGCGAAGTTTTTCATTGCTATCCCCTTTATCCAACAGGTAACTGATGGACTTTTCTCTTTTCCAGGTCTTCCTTCAGCTTGGTGATCATTGCGTTTACTTCCGCACCCCGGTAGACCAACGAGGTCTCAAAACGACACCATTGGCTATTAGGCTGCCTTACCGCAGAAAGCCAATTAAATGATCCTTCGATGAGAACGGACGAGTCGACCCACAAGGCCTTGCTGTGTACCCTTTTAGTCAAAGATAGATAGATACCAGGTTTATCAAGAATCTCTTTAGCTTTCAAATAATTTACATTCAGCTTGTTCTGAAAATAATTTAAAGCTTCATCGGTATAGATATGAATCTTGACTCCTCTTTGGATCGCCTCATCAAATAAAACATCCAAATTATCCGCTTTGATGGCTGCGGAGGACAGGAAGGGCGACACAATATGGATTTCGTGATTAGCTGCTCGAATACAATCCCGTAACGTGTTTCGATGATATTCGAGCTCATGCAAATGCTCGATAGGCAGGCCATATTTGGTCTTGTAATAACCTCCGAGGTCAATATTCTTAATTTCATTCTGTTCCGATTGGAATAAGTATTTAGCCAAAACGCTTGAAGGTGTTGGTGTTCCCGGTATAAATGTGCCCATGTCACCGAATACCAAGAAACTGTCTCTTGCCCTGGATACGGCAACATTTAGCATAGATACGTCTTGATCGTAGAAATAAGTGTTCGAGTAATTGTTGTCATAGACAGGAGAAAAGATCACGATGGGCCGTTCATCTCCCTGTAACGTATGCACGGTACCGGCCTTTATTCCCCCCATGCCTGCCTTTCTTAATTTCCTGTGCAGCAGTTCTTTTTGAGAGGTGAAGGGCGTGACAATCGCAACAATTTCCTGTATGCTCGTCATTCCTTCATTCTGGTAATATCCTAGAATTTGATCTTTATTTCGATCAATCCAACTTACGATAATTTCCGCCTCAAGTTCATTTTTTAAGCTGCCTCCCTGCTTATTCGCACTTCCTGGTATATGTGCATATCCCATATGAGGAAGGAAATAATTCTTAATCGATGGCCTTTTTGGCAAAAGCTTCTCATGATAAGCGAGGTCGTTGCAGTACTTAATAATTTCAGGCACGCATCTTCTGTGCTCGGTCAGCCAAAGCCCACCGTCTGCTCCAGGTTCTGTGAACCTCGACAAACTCTTAGCCATCTTCATAACAGAGCCACCAGATGCCAATGCACCGATTATCCCTATTTTCTCATAATCATTTACGGTCTCCGCTATACCGGAGCTTTGGGCGTTGCCAATATCTACGGATAACGGAATCTTCCATACCGGTGGGATTTGAAGGGTATCTCCCACAATCACAGCTTTTTTCGCCAATGCAAAGGATGCTCCCGCTACCTCCGGAACTACTTGCCCTGCCTCGTCAATAATCAAGATATCTATAAAATTATACAAGGGGATTGTTTTTCCCAAATAAGCACTAAAAAAGGTAGGTACCATATATAGGGTGGATACAAAACAAGGAGTCAATTTCGCTAATCTCTTCCACATGAGCTCTACACCTTGCTTGCCGTTATTGCGCTTATATTTGGGATCCGACAGCATCGCTTCGGTTTCCAGAATCCATCTGCCCTCCCAATAATGCACGGCCAGCTTAAAAGCATCATAACGAAGGGTCCGATCCAAGGTATCTAGGTAGCTCTCGCCCTCTTTCATAGAAAGCTCAGCCAAGTAATCCTCCCACTCTTGCCGTAAATTCTGTAATTCTTCATGCTCTTGTTGAACCTCTGCACTTTGAATAGTACATAAGTTTACCTCATTTAAAGCCAATTCGTTTTCAACCTGTAACCAATGAAATAATTCATCTTCAATTTTCAAATTTGGCATGTCATTCTCAAAGCAGAAGTTTTGACAACGGATCTCCTTTTTCCTCAAAGCAATGTGTTTTAAAATCGGAATGCGAATCAAAATTGCAATCCACCAGTCTTCTCCCGAATGAAATTGGTTCCATTTTTTACGAAGAACCCGATTGGCTTCAAGACTGTCCACCGCCACTTGCTTCTTTTTTTGCAAATCTTCAATTACCGCTTGCAGTCCCAGCGGATATTTCTTAATAAGACGACTCTCAAGGGCTTTATAAGCGTCTCCTGTTTGGATAATGAGCTGCATCCGTTTCACTTTGCTTTGCAGTTCAGTATGCAAAAGTTTAACAGCTTGCTTGATCTCCGAAATTTCAAATCCTGCAAATTTGGAGCTGCATGTCAGATATTCTCGAGAACAATGCTCAATATATTCGAAACTCTCTAGCTTATCAAAAAATCCGCTTCCTCCCATATTCCCCTTATGTATCGTTAGCCAATTGCTTCCAGATTCCTCTTTTTTACCGGATGACTTCAAATAAGCACCGTAGCTGTAAACATCACGAACCCATCTTCCTGCAAGAGGATGCTCATCTATTTCGTTAATCTTGCCAAAGCTCTCAATCACATTGGTAACTGCATTATTATTGGTTGATGATACAACGATAATCGGTGGTTCCGCATCTTGTAAGGCATGTTCAATGACGGCAGTAGCAACGATACTCTGCAGCAAGGTAGTTTTCCCCGTTCCCGGAGGTCCATTAATGGCGAGTAAATCCCCTGTATCCAACAAGGTGGTGTGATGCATCGCTATTCGTTGAGATTGCGACAAACTGAACTGGTTGCTCATTTGTCCAAGGTGCATGGCGGCTAGAGGTTCACTATCTACATCTGAAAATACCTGCTCGGTCTGCACATCTGAAAACTTCGAGAACGTATTTAAAAGCCTGAGGTCTTCCTGCTTAGAGCAATCTCTTTCTATATGTCCATATAGATCTTGAATAGATCTGGAAGCCCCCAAGATCAAATCGTTTGACAATAGGTAACACTCATCTGATTTCTCGTATTGTGGATGGGCGAATTCCCCTAATGACATTCCTGTTACATTCAAGAACATCTCTAACGCAAAAGTTTCATACTCTTCCCATTGTTCCATTTTCGTAGAACGACTAGATAAAAAGTAATCCGCATCAACAACAGTTCCGATCGGTTCAATATCAGACTCACAAGGCTCCAAATACTCTCTACATATCCATGGTAAATAGCGAGGATGTGGTTTAAGAACGCCTTCTTTCGTCAAGAGTGCCGGGATCCATAACGGAACAATTGAAGCTGGAAGCTTGCTCGTAACTGGGCTTCCATGTTCACTTTTGACATACAACACAATTGGGCAAAGCAACACATCATATATCTCTTTCTTCTTATCTGGATGCTTTGCGATTAGTTTATTAACCGCATCGGCTGAAATTTCTCCTTGGATGATCCAATTATTCTCGATTTGGATACCATTCGGCTTTCTCTTCTCGAAGTCGGGATTGAGTCGCTCTGCATCTGCCAAGGAATTTCTCCAATATTCTAACTGCTTCATTTCTATAACCATCTCCAAAATCTTACTAAATTAATATGTTCATTCGACAGACAATTACAAAAACCTCCTAAATGACCGTAAGATAAAAAAAGAACACATATGTTATAAAAATTACCCCATAGATAGACTTTTTTAAATTGTCTACTCTTTAGGGTACAGTTTAATAGTGGCCGTCACTGATACTAATGAGGAGAGGCCCTGTCCGAAGATAGCGACATATAAGCTTCTACGGGTGTAGTCACCGTTTTAATGTTACCCGTTTGGCTTCGCCCTCATTCCTCTATTCTCTTCGCAATGATCCTGAAAACATCGACCAATCTTTGATTATACACTGTCACATCTCCACCTGAGTGAACGGAAGAAGACAAACTGGTTGATTAAATGTATAGCCTTTTACGGGGCGATACTCGGGTGACAATAAAAACTGATACATAAATAGGTACCGCCATGTACACCATCAGAGATATGTCGTATGCGACTACAGAGAAGCCCGAAGCCCTAGAACCAGAGCGGTTTACACTACCACTCCGAATCCAAACATGCAAAAACGGCCACCAAATGGTGGCCGTTGCTGATACTACTAATGGAGGCGAGGGGAGTCGAACCCCTGTCCGAAGATAACGACACATAAGCTTCTACGGGTGTAGTCACAGTTTTGATGTCACCCGAGTATCGCCCCGTAACCGGCTATACGTTGGGTCAGCCTGATTGTCTTCTTCAGCACACCCCAGGCGGAGATGTGACAGCGTATCCCACTACTTGTTAGCCCCTAATCCTGTCACATGGGCGATGCAGGTTAGAAGCACGCACACAGTTTCTTAGGCTGCGAAAGCGTAGTTTGTTTGTTGTTTGCCGTTTAATAGGCTTTAGCGTTGATGAAGTGGACGCGTCCCCACTACCCGCTACCCATGCTCGAACTATCCCCGTCGAATCCATAAACGCCCCCTCATATAAGAAGGGCTCCAGGATTAATCCGTGAATACGGAGCAAAGTTGCTGCACATCTTTTTCCTCCAAGGTAAAAAGATGCTTCTTTCAAACTCGGCATTCCTGTCTGCTACAAGAACATCATAACACAGGACCAATCACCGATATAGTACAGATTGCTGGAAAACGTTCCAGCAGGCTGAGCAACTGTGCAAGTTTAACCAACACACTTATGAGGCTCAATCGTCTACATATTATACCGCGTCCCTCAAGCGAAGTAAAGTTGAGTACCGAAGTGCAGACAATTCATGAGCATGAACAGCTTTCTTAACTATCTTACCCACGATCCGAACAAAGTACGCAGTCATCAGCAAACTTACTCCAACGATTCTTTCCAACAAACTTCAGAGTTTTACTCGGTACCACATTACTAACATTTTTATTGGACAAGGTACGTGGTAACAATTGGTGTATCTCATATTATAACTGGCACAATAATCTGACAGACTTGGCCGTACGGCATGTCAGCGTGATGCGCCAAACTCATTACAATGATCCCCCGTAGCAAGGACTCTCTAATCAAATTAAAAAAATCCCAAGCTCCACCCCATTACGGGCAAAACTTGAGATCCTGTACTAACATAACTCGCGTTTCTCACTAACTTACCATGCGCCATTCAACACATAGCAATCGCAAATCCAAATCAACGAGCAACCTTCTGCTTCTCACGCAGAACCCGTTGAATATCACGTTGTGCATCACGTTTTGCAGCAGACTCCCGTTTATCATACTGCTTCTTACCTTTACCCAGTCCGAGCAGCAGCTTTGCATACCCGTTACGAATATAGATCTTCAGCGGCACAATGCTATATCCATCCTGCTTCGAAAGCCCTAGCAGCTTGTGAATCTGCACTTTATGCATCAGCAGTTTGCGTGTACGTGTTGGATCAATTGGATTATGACGGTTCCCTTGTTCAAAAGGACTAATATGCATATTGTGAATATGAATCTCACCGTTCCGAATCGTGGCAAATGCATCGCCAATATTCGCACGGCCGTTACGAAGAGATTTAATCTCCGTTCCGGTAAGCACCATGCCCGCTTCATACGTATCTTCAATGAAGTAGTCATGGGAAGCCTTTTTATTCTGTGCAAGCACTTTACTCTGTCCATCATTCTTGCCCATGTCCTCACTCCTTCTCCGTAAAATAAGCCGGTACCATGCTCTACAGCAGCGCACCACACAGTTCTCTCGGTACCACATGCCAGACCTTAATTGTAGCAAGGACCGCTGTTAAAATCAAGAAAGAGGCGGTCTGCGCCGCCCCTTCTCATTACACTCACTTCATGCTCAGCGAAACGCGATTACTTTTTCTTCTTCCGCACAAAAGCCGCCGTTCCGTTGGCAGGTGCGCCTTTATTCTTCTTGCGCTTACGACGTGGTGCTCCGTCTTCCTGAACACCGCCTGGTGTAGCTCCTTCGCCGATAAACACACCGCTAGGTGAGGTATTTTTGCGTCCACTACCGCCTTTTCCACCTTTACCTCCGCCTTTACCGGATTTGAAGCTTCCTTCACCGCGACTGCTGCTGCTGCTCAAGCCATTCCCTTGTCCACCAGTTGAAGTGCCTTCCTGGCCACCCGCTGTAGAACTATATCCGCCTTTGCCTGAGCCAAAACCAAAGCTTACCGCACCCTTGTTCCGACCCACTGATCCGCCGGCATCTCCAGCACGACGCTCACCTCTCGGTTTACCGCCAACTTTGCCACCTGCGCTTCCTGCTGTGCTCGGAGCTCCGCTACGGCTGCCACGACCGCCTTTGCTGCTCTCTTCGGCTGATCTGCCACCACGGCTGCCTCCAGCACCAGTTGGCGCTTTACCACCACGCGAGCCACTGAATCCACCGGAACCACTCTTCGCTCCACCGCGTCCTCCGCCACCAGCAGGACGTCCACCTTTACCGCCGCGTCCACCACTGAAGCCACCTGGACGTTCGCCGCGAGGCTTCATGTCGACCATTTCAAAGTCAATCGTGTACTCTTCCATGCTCACACGGGCCACACGAATCTTCACTTCATCACCGATGCGGAAGACTTTTGAGGTACGTTCGCCAATCAGAGCCATATGTTGATCGTCAAAATGGTAATAGTCGTCCGTGAGCGCACTCAGGCGAATCAGACCTTCTACCGTATTCTCCAGTTCAATGAACATACCGAAGCTGGTTACACTGCTGATCATGCCTTCGAACTCTTCGCCGACTTTATCAAGCATGTACTCCGCTTTCTTCATTTTCTCGGTATCCCGTTCAGCTTCAACCGCCACACGCTCGCGTTCCGAGGACTGTTGCGCAATATCGGCCATACGTCCAGCCAAATACTCCTGACGGTTCTCAGGCAAAGCCCCATTGTTCTCAATCACTTCCCGAATAACACGGTGAATGACGAGATCGGGATAACGACGGATCGGTGATGTGAAGTGACTGTAGAACTCTGCTGCCAGACCAAAGTGACCCGACATCTCGGAGTCATACTTCGCCTGCTTCATGGAACGCAGCATCATTGTACTGATAACCGTCTGTTCCTTCGTTCCGTTAATATCCTCAAGCAGGGATTGAAGCGCCCGTGGATGAATCGCGTTGCCACGTCCCTTGACGTGGTGTCCGAAATTCGCCGCAAAGGCGAGAAAATTTTGCAGTTTTTCCTGATCTGGATCTTCATGCACACGATAGATGAACGGAACCTTCAACCAGTGGAAATGCTCTGCTACTGTTTCATTGGCTGCCAGCATGAATTCCTCAATGATTTGCTCCGCAATCGAACGCTCCCGTTTCACGATATCCACTGGTTTGCATTCTTCATCCACAATGATTTTGGATTCTTCAAAATCAAAGTCAACCGCACCACGGCGCATACGCATCGCACGAAGCTTCAGAGCAATCTCTTTCATCAAGTGGAAATCGTCCACCAGATCCTTGTAACGCTCCAACAATTCAGGCTCTTCACCTTCAAGAATTTTGCGAACGTTGGAATACGTCATCCGCTCTTTGGTTTTGATAACACTTGTGAAAATGTCGTGTTTCACAACCTTCATCTGATCGTTGAACTCCATCTCACAAGACAGGGTCAAGCGGTCTACCTGTGGATTCAAACTACAGATCCCGTTGGACAGACGTTGCGGCAGCATCGGAATAACCCGGTCCACCAGATACACACTGCATCCGCGGTTGTACGCTTCCTGATCGAGCTTGGAGTTTTCACGCACATAATAACCTACATCGGCAATATGAACGCCCAGACGATAGTTACCGTTAGGCAGTTTCTCCACATTGACAGCGTCATCCAGATCCTTGGCGTCTTCGCCATCAATTGTAACGATATTCAGCCCACGCAAATCGCGGCGACCCTGTTGGACAATTTCTTCTTCCGTAATGGCGTCTGGCGCTTTTTCGGCTTCTTCCACCACTTCATCCGGGAAGGCTTCTGGCAGCTGGTGCTTACGGATTACAGACAAAATATCAATACCCGGTTCATCCTTATGACCGAGAATCTCGATCACTTCACCTTCTGCTGCTGCCCGGCCCTCTGGATAGCTGACGATTTTTGCAACAACTTTTTGCCCATCAACAGCCCCGTGGAAGTTCGTACGCGGAATGAAAATATCCCGGTTAATCCGCTTATCATCCGGTATAACGAAACCGTACACCTCGTGGCTTTGGAATACACCAACAACCTGCGTAACCGCACGTGTAACAATACGGACAATCTCACCCTCCAAACGTCCACCGGAAGGTCCTTGAGAAGTCACTTTAACAAACACCGTATCTCCGTTCATGGCGCTTTTCATATCATTGGCGTGGATGTACACATCCGGGTGCTCCCGGTCCTCAGGGATGAGGAAAGCAAACCCTTTCGCATGAGCCTGCAATCGTCCGCGCACCAAATCCATCCGTTCTGGCATGCCATAGCGGTTATTGCGGGTGAGCAGGACTTTGCCGGATTCCTCCAGCGTATTGAGCATAATCAAAAAGGCTTTGAAATCAGCCGAGTCCTCAATCTCGAAGTGCTGTTCCAGTTCCTGATAAGTCATCGGTTTATAAGCGGTTTCCCGCATGAAGTCGAGCAATTGTTGTTCTGTTATCATTAATATTCACCTCGGGAAACATAAAAGTGTAATCTTGTCTCATCTCTCTATGTATCAGAAACCTTACCAATAGGAGCCATCTAACTCAGGCCTCACTATCTCATACCCTAGTATACACGAATTCAATCCGGCGCATCCGTACCCTGCAAAATAAACTAAGCATGCATGACCCTTTAAATAACCGCGCTTTCATGCAACATAACAGCATTTATGCTACATGTGTTTTTGCTCTCGAATAGACAGAAAAGAAACGGCCCAGAACAGGGCGAATATGTAGGAAGGTAACCGAACGGAAATGAGAAGAAATCGAAGATCAAAATCGTGTGGGTCATTGGAAAAGACTGGGCATGAATATATTTATTAAAAAACCTCCGTTTCTTCTCGAAACGAAGGTTAATCATTCAAGCGTCATGCTCGAAACTATCGAGTTATATAAGGAATTCCATTTCTTACTTGGAGAAGACCGTAACTACGATAGACAAAATGAAGAATCCTGCACCCAGTACAACCGTTGCACGTTGCAGGAAAAGATCAAGTCCGCGCGCTTTCGTTTTACCGAAAAGATGTTCCGCACCACCGGAGATGGCACCCGCCAAACCAGCGCTTTTCCCGTGCTGCAGCAATACTACAGTGATTAGACCGATCGAAAACACCACGAGCAGCAATTTCAAAGCAATATCCATTCTTTCCACCTCCTACCCATGTGGGCATAACATCTCACCATAAAAACAGTTACTTTAATTGTAACACAGCTATTAACGTGATACAAGTAGTGACAGCTACGTACATCCGCTATACAAAATAATTAGAATATTAAATGTAGTTTCTGAAAATTTACTGCCAATCTTAATTATACTTAGGAATCTTACGTTATAACAATCCTTCCATCTTCAATCCGAATAATTCGGTCACAGTAAGCTGCAATGTCAGGGTCATGTGTGACCAAAATTATTGTTTTTCCTTCTTCTCGATTAATAACTTGAAGCAATTCAATAATTTCTGTTGAGGTTTTCTGATCAAGTGCACCCGTTGGTTCATCAGCTAAAATAATTTCAGGATTATTAATTAATGCTCTCGCAATCGCTACACGTTGCTTTTGTCCACCTGATAAATTCATGACAGGTTCATTAATTTTTTGCCCTATGCGTAGTTTTTCGAGTAATTCAGGAAGCTTAGCTTCTCTGTTTTTTCTCAGCTTGTGACTCTTTACATAATGTAGAGGCAAGAGAATATTTTTTTTTACCGAATAATATTCAATTAAAGCGAAATCCTGCATAACAAAGCCTAATTCTTGGTTTCGGACTTGGGCAAGAAATTTCGGGGATTGTTTTTCTATTGCCTGTTTTTTCAGAAGGTACCTTCCTTCACTTGGCTTGTCCACACATCCTATTATGTTAAGTAATGTTGTTTTACCAGAACCAGATGTTCCCATAATAGCTACCATTTCTCCTTTAGCAATACTTAACGAGACATCACAAAGAGCATGGAAACGGTTTTGCTTCTGGCTAAATACTTTGTTTATTTTCTGTAACTCGATCACACTCATTTTTGCTTCCTCCTTAACATATCATTCATGGGTGTGTACCTCAACTTCATCAAAGGAATTACTAAAAAAATGATCATTACTAATAAACTAATCACGATAGAAATTGACAGATTAGAGAACCATGAGAAAAAAAGATTAACAATGAGATTACTTATGATAGTTAGAATGATAAATTGTCCACCAATCCTGATCATCACATCTTTGATCGAAGCACCTGATAATAGATGAACACCAAAATCATAAGTATACCTCTCAATAAACTGTAAATAAGATACAGTAACTGTTAAAAAGGTGAAAATAAATATCAGGCCAGATAATAACAATTGTGTTTGTAATATCTTTTTTTTGTCTTGAGCTACAAATTCTGATTGATATTTCATACTTTTGTAAGCAAACGAATACGTATTAAGATCAGCCGCCAGTTTTACGATATTACCGAGCGAGTCTTCATTCTTTGTAGCCATATATGCTCTTGTAATTACACTATCGAGGTTGGTGACTTCAGACAGATAGTTTAGATTTTGGGGAAGGATAATCATCCTATCCAAATTTTTAAAATCACGTGTTGCCATAATATCAATGTATGAACTGTTATCCTCAAGGACTCCAATTACGTTATAGCTTTTTCCCGATACATCCGAGAATGTTTGATTCAGTTTAAACATAGATTGCATTTCACTGCCAATAATAACAGGAATATTTTGTTCTTTTTCTGTATAATCGATCTCACCGAATGGTCTGCCCTCCTTAATACCAAGATTGAAATAATTAAAGAAAGAGGGATTCGCGTAAATGAATGGCACTCGGTTCATATCCTTTGGAGTTAGGGTAGCAACATTTTCCAGAGATTTGGCCGTATAGAGATCAGCTGAATAAAGCGGAAACGCCTCAATTTCTGGATTTTTATATATGGAATCATATAGTTTACGTAAGTCTTGTAAATGTGTATCATCGGCGAACAGCTTTTTAATTTGGTTTTCGCTGGTGTAGTCAATAAAGCTATAGACTTCCTTTTGACTATTCAAACGTTCGATTTCTTGCTCCATTTTATTCATATCATTAAAACTCCAAAAAAGTAGGTTGACAATAATAAGTAATATGACCATTTCTATAAGCAGAATAACAGAAGTTCCTTTGTGGCGCCAAAGATCTTGTATAGAAAAGTGAAATGGATTCACGGGAGAAGAGCCTCCTCTAATTCTGACTTTCTATTCTTGTATCCATAACGATAAATGCTAATTATTGCTGTTAATGTGCCAATTATCAAACAAAACAGAAAAGAGAGAAGGCTTCCCCATACAGAAACTTCTTTAATGATAGCATTGAATATTTCCATTTTTGCAATTACCCATGCCAATACACATCCAATTGTAAAACTAAATAACAATAACGGCCAGTATTCTTTAAGAAGCCACTTTCTCAAATCTGAAGCAGTAGCACCCACAAGATGACGTGTTCGTAGTTCGTCTCTTCTCGATTGTATCCATGACACCGTGGTCCCAAATATACTCAATAGCATCAATAAAAGAGAAACTGCGAAAACGATAACAATGAAAGCCTGATCTTGCAGAGCTAGCCTTATTCGTTCTGTATAACTTTGAGTAGCTGGGATAATCGAGTATGATATAGATGTTTTCTGATTCAATTCATTTAGAGCAACTTCCAATTTAGTAAGATTTATACCATCGACAGAATATTGTCCAGAAGAAATCTGATCCTGTTCAAGTGCTACAAAAAATTTGCTGTCAATGTTAATGTATTTATTAATCCAAATAAAGGAATCTTTCACTTTATAGTATTTTCCATTATATAAAAAGAATAAATCATTTTCATGAATAACAGTATTGTTGAGTAAGCTTTTATCTAGAATAACATTACCAGGAGGAATAGAAGTAATCTGCCTTTCACTAGAAGTCATCATCGGGAATATATAATTATGCAAATATATTGATTTTGCATAGCTGTTCCCCTCATCTTTGTATAGCAAAAAAGAACTTGATTGCTTTTTCAATTCATCCAGAAGCTGATTAACCTTGACACTCGGTGCATGCTCTGCCTGTATCGAAAAATATATACTCTCTTGAGTCAATCCATTCTGGAGAGTCTGAGTATTCGCATAAGATGTCAGTAAAGCAGAAAACGAAAGGGTAGTAAATGTACCTACTGCTATATAATAAATAATAATATAAATTGATCTCTTGATTAACGTCATCTTTGTCACACTCCAGCATAAGTTAAGCCCCTTCTGAAAACAATGAAGGGGCTTATGTATTAATTTTTATTTACTATTTAGAAGTAAATCCAACCATATCCTGAAGTGGCTGTTGAGAATGGGTTATTCACTTTGGAAGTAACTGCTTCGTATAAATTACTGTCTGATGTATTCTTAGCAGTAGGAGAATATACACGACCTGAGTCATAGTTTCCTTCTTTAAGCCATACATAAGCTTGCTTTACATTTTTCCCTGGGGTCAGTCCGAATCCATGAGAGCTTGTTGTAACTACGGATGGAGTGAAACTAGCACTTACCGTTAGTGTAAAATTATTAGTGTATGAAGAAAAATTGAAAAATCCCATTCCTGAAACCAATGAACCTCCCACCCCAACCACCCCAATAGCTAAAGCTAATGAAGTTGCTACCAATTTCGTTTTAAACATTCTAAATCCTCCCATTTAAATGTATTATTATTACAAATATATAATAGATCAAATGAAAAACAATGTCAACCTAATATACAAATATATGGAATTTTATTTCATTTTGTCCATAAAGTTTTTTTGTATCAATACTATAAACTCGCAAATAATCTAGATATCCAAAAAGATTTTGCAAAAAAAAAGACAAGCCGGTTACCCGGCTTGCCCGTGAGTTGTCGTAAGACAACTTATTTTTTGAGGTTGTAGAAACCTTTAAGACCATTGTATTGAGCCAGTTCACCCAGTTGATCCTCGATGCGGAGCAATTGGTTGTACTTCGCGATACGGTCTGTACGGGAAGGAGCACCCGTTTTAATTTGACCCGCGTTTGTTGCAACAGCGATGTCAGCGATTGTGCTGTCTTCGGACTCACCCGAACGGTGAGAGATTACAGCAGTGTATCCTGCACGTTTAGCCATTTCGATTGCATCGAATGTTTCAGTCAATGTACCGATTTGGTTAACTTTGATCAGGATGGAGTTACCGATACCTTCGTCGATACCTCTACCCAGACGCTCAGTGTTCGTTACGAACAGGTCATCACCAACGAGTTGTACTTTGTCTCCCAATTTCTCAGTGAGCAATTTCCAACCATCCCAGTCATCTTCGGACATACCGTCTTCGATTGTGATGATTGGGTATTTCTCAACCCATGAAGCCAGAAGGTCAACATACTCAGCAGAAGTGTAAGATTTACCTTCGCCAGCAAGTGTGTATTTACCATCTTTGTAGAACTCAGTGGAAGCAACGTCCATACCCAGGAATACGTCAACACCTGGTTTGTAACCTGCTTTTTCAATAGCTTCGATGATTGTAGTGATTGCTTCTTCGTTCGAACCAAGGTTCGGTGCGAAACCACCTTCGTCACCTACAGCTGTGTTCAAGCCTTTGGAGCTCAATACGGATTTCAAGTTGTGGAAGATTTCTGCGCCTACGCGAAGAGCTTCTTTGAAGCTTGGTGCTCCAACTGGAAGAACCATGAACTCTTGAACGTCGATGTTGTTGTCAGCATGCTCACCACCGTTGATGATGTTCATCATTGGTACTGGAAGTACTTTAGCGTTGAATCCGCCCAGGTAAACGTACAATGGCAGGTCCAGAGCGTCAGCAGCTGCACGAGCTACAGCCATGGATACAGCCAGGATTGCGTTAGCACCCAGTTTACCTTTGTTTGGCGTACCATCCAAAGTGATCATCAATTTGTCGATACCCAGTTGATCCAATGCATCCATACCGATTACTTCTGGAGCGATTGTTTCGTTTACGTTTTTAACAGCTTGCAGAACACCTTTACCCAGGTAACGGGATTTGTCGCCATCGCGAAGCTCAACCGCTTCGTGGGCACCAGTGGATGCACCGGATGGTACGATAGCGCGTCCGATTGCGCCGGACTCCAGGTATACTTCAACTTCAACTGTAGGGTTACCGCGGGAGTCGAGGACTTCGCGAGCGTACACGTCAGAAATAATAGTCATGAGTGATAATCTCCTTTTAATTTGGAATTTTATTTTAATACGTTCAGAACAAACACGTTTCACCAAGCCACTCCGCGTGCAGTACCGTCCTTCGATCGCTGTTATCCCCAAATTCTTTGAACTCCTTATAAAAGGTGAGAATTAGGGGATAAAGGCGAGCGCTTCGCTTCTCCAGATCGGTTCTGCCCGCTTCGTTAAGGTGTAACTTAGGTCTTATTCGACAACCTATTAAAATTATATTATTTGCGGGTAGCGATGACAGATGTACCTGTCATTTCATCCGGTTTAGGCAATTGCATCAGGTCAAGAATCGTTGGGGCGATATCCGCCAGGATTGCACCTTCGCGCAGAGTAACATTAGCATCTGTAACGATGAATGGAACCGGGTTCGTAGTATGAGCTGTGAACGGACGTCCCTTCTCATCGAACACCATATCTGCGTTACCGTGGTCAGCTGTAATCAGGACTACGCCGCCTTTAGCAAGAACAGCATCTACTACACGTCCCATACATTCATCTGTCACTTCAACTGCCTTGATGGTAGGCTCCAGCATACCGGAGTGTCCAACCATGTCCGGATTGGCAAAGTTCAGGATGATGGCATCATGTTTATCTGCTTCAATCTCACGCACACAAGCATCAGCCACTTCATAGGCACTCATCTCAGGCTGCAGATCATACGTTGCAACTTTTGGTGAGTTGATCAGCACGCGTGTTTCGCCTGGAAGCTCTACATCACGGCCGCCACTGAAGAAGAAAGTAACGTGTGGATATTTTTCAGTTTCTGCAATACGCAGCTGCTTCTTGTTGTTCTGAACCAAAACTTCACCCAGCGTGTTGTCGAGGTTCTTCGGCGAGTAAGCCACATAACCTTCAACCGTCTCGCTGAACAGCGTCAGGCACACGAAATGCAAGCCCACAGGGAACTTCGGACCACGGTCGAAACCACGAAAATCCTGGTTCGTGAATACTTGCGACAGTTGGATTGCACGGTCAGGACGGAAGTTGAGGAAAATGACGGAATCGCCGCTCTCCACCAAACCTACCGGCTGGCCATCCGCTTTAACGATAACCGTTGGTTCAACGAATTCGTCAAATACGGATTTTTCATACGATTCTTCAACCGCTCTTAGTGGGTCAGTGTATTTTGGTCCATCACCATAAACGATGGCACGATATGATTTCTCAACACGTTCCCAACGTTTGTCACGGTCCATCGCATAGTAGCGACCTTGAACCGTTGCGATTTGTCCTACACCGACTTCTTCAATTTTGGCAATCAGCTTCTGCATGAATTCTCTACCGCTATCTGGCATAACATCACGGCCATCCATGAAGGCATGAATGTATACATCGTTCATTCCTTCTTTTTTGGCAAGATCCAGCATAGCGAACAGGTGGTCGATGTGACTATGTACGCCGCCATCGGACAACAATCCATACAGATGAAGCTTTTTACCACTTTGTTTTGCTTCGCGAACGGCTTTGACGAGTGTTTCATTGTCATAAAACTCACCGTCACGAATCGACTTGGAGATTCGAGTCAAATCCTGGTATACGATCCGGCCGGCACCAATGTTCAGGTGACCTACCTCGGAGTTCCCCATTTGCCCTTCAGGCAAACCTACAGCTTCACCGCAAGCAGTGAGGGTTGTTTGTGGGAATTGGCTCATAAAACGGTCATAGTTCGGTTTTTTGGCTTGCGCTACTGCGTTGCCTTCCACCGTGTTCCGAAGACCAAAGCCATCCATAATGATCAGTGCTACAGGTTTTGGAGCTGTCATTACTTCGCCCCCTCAACAAGCGCGATGAACGAAGCCGGCTGCAAGCTGGCACCGCCAACAAGTGCGCCGTCGATGTCGCTTTGTCCGAGGTATTCTGTTACGTTCTCCGGTTTAACACTGCCGCCGTATTGGATACGAACTGCATTAGCAACCTGGTCGTTGTACAGATCCTTCACCAGCGTACGGATGTAAGCAATAACTTCATTCGCATCTTGGGAAGTGGAGGATTTGCCAGTACCAATCGCCCAGATTGGCTCATAAGCGATAACAACCTGTGCCGCTTGCTCTGCGGACAGACCTGCCAAAGCCGCTTCTGTTTGCACTTTGCATACGTCTTTCGTCTGATTGGCTTCGCGCTCTTCAAGCGTTTCACCAAGGCAGAAGATTGGAGTTAATCCGTGACGGAATGCTGCATGCAGTTTTTTATTGACAGTCTCATCGGTTTCCGCAAAATATTGACGGCGCTCCGAGTGACCAATAATGACGTAATCCACACCCAGGTCTTTCAGCATTACGCCGCTGATTTCACCTGTGAATGCACCATTGTCTTCAAAATGGAGATTTTGTGCACCAATTTTGATGTTTGTGCCTTTAACGGCTTCTACCAGGGATGGCAGATTTGTAAACGGTGCGCAGATTACAGTCTCCACGCCTTCAACTTCCGCTTTTCCTTTAACTTCCTGAATGAAGTCATTGGATTCGGAAACCGTTTTGAACATTTTCCAGTTACCTGCGATAATCGGTGTTCTCATGGGTTTCAACTCCTTCATGCTATAGACTAAAACTTACTTGTCGTTCAATGCCACTACGCCTGGAAGTACTTTACCTTCCATGAACTCGAGCGATGCACCGCCACCTGTAGAGATGTGGTTCATTTTGTCAGCCAATTTGAACTTCTCAGCTGCTGCTGCGGAGTCACCACCACCAATTACAGTGTAAGCTTCTGTCTCTGCGCAAGCTTCTGCTACTGCACGAGTACCATGCGAGAATGGTTCGATTTCGAATACACCCATTGGTCCGTTCCATACAACCAGTTTGGAGTTTTTGATCACGTCAGCGTAGATCTCACGTGTTTTAGGACCAATGTCGATGCCTTCCCAATCTGCTGGGATGCCGTCGATGTCAACGATTTGTGTGTTTGCTTTCGCACTGAAATCGTCAGATACTACGATATCTACCGGCAGGTAGAAGTTTTTGCCCAGTTTTTTCGCTTTTTCGATGAAACCAAGAGCAACGTCCAGTTTGGAATCATCCAACAGGGATTGTCCAATTTCATGTCCTTGTGCTTTGAGGAACGTGTAAGTCAGACCGCCACCGATGATAACGTTGTCTGCAATGTTCAGCAGGTTGTCGATTACATCGATTTTGTCCTTAACTTTGGACCCACCGATGATTGCTGTGAAAGGACGCTCAGGGTTGGAGATTGCTTTGCCCAACACTTCAAGTTCTTTCTCCATCAACAGACCGGATACTGCTGGCAACAGGTGAGCGATACCTTCTGTCGATGCGTGTGCTCTGTGAGCCGCGCCGAATGCATCGTTAACAAATACGTCAGCCAGTTCAGCAAATTGTTTTGCCAATTCCGGATCGTTTTTCTCTTCGCCTGCGTGGAAACGAACGTTTTCAAGCAACAATACATCGCCGTTGTTCAGTTCAGCGATTTGAGCTTTAACAGCGTCACCAACGGAATCGTCAGCTTTAACAACTGTTTTACCAAGCAATTCAGACAAACGCTCAGCTGCTGGAGTCAAACGCAAGGATTCAACCACTTCGCCGTTTGGACGACCCATGTGACTTGCCAAAATGACTTTAGCGCCTTTTTCGATCAAGAAGTTAATCGTAGGAAGCGTTGCACGAATACGTTTGTCATCTGTAATTTTACCATCTTCGAGCGGCACATTAAAATCTACACGGACAAATACCCGTTTTCCTGTCAATTCGATATCGCGTACACTTTTTTTGTTCATCTGTATTTCCTCCGCACCCATGTATTTGGTGGATCAATCAAGAGCTAAAATCCCTTGTCAATCCTGGTGTTTTTGAGAAATTTGCAAAATGTTGATATATAAAGAGCGGAAACAATAGCATCTGTTTCCGCTCTATGTTGTTGCAGATATTACTTGATCATTTTTGCAAAGTGCTCCAAAGTGCGAACCAGTTGAGCAGTGTAGGACATTTCATTGTCATACCAAGCTACAGTTTTAACCAATTGTTGGTCGCCAACAGTCAGAACTTTAGTTTGAGTTGCATCAAACAAGGAACCGAAAGTGATACCTTGGATATCAGAAGATACGATTTCGTCTTCAGTGTATCCGAAAGTTTGTGGATCGGAAGCTTCTTTCATAGCTGCGTTAACTTCTTCAGCAGTTACTTTTTTGTTCAGAACAGTTACGAGCTCAGTCAGGGAACCAGTAGCTACTGGTACACGTTGAGCTGCACCGTCGAGGATTCCTTGTAGTTCTGGAATAACCAGACCGATTGCTTTAGCAGCACCAGTTGTGTTAGGGATGATGTTTTCAGCTGCTGCGCGAGCACGACGGAAGTCACCTTTAGGGTGTGGAGCATCCAACGTGTTTTGGTCGCCAGTATAAGCGTGAATTGTAGTCATCAAGCCTTGAACGATTCCGAATTTGTCTTGCAGCGTTTTTGCCATAGGTGCCAGGCAGTTCGTTGTGCAAGATGCGCCGGAGATTACAGTTTCAGTACCGTCGAGGATTTCATGGTTTACGTTGTAAACGATGGTTTTCATGTCGCCAGTAGCTGGTGCGGAAATAACAACTTTCTTAGCTCCGCCTTTCAAGTGTTTCTCAGCTGCTTCTTTAGTTGTGAAGAAACCAGTACATTCCAGAACGATATCTACGCCCAGGTCGCCCCAAGGAAGTTCTTCTGGGTTACGGTTAGCCAATACTTTAACTTCTTTGCCATTCACTTTGAAGAAGCCATCGTGTACTTCAACATCGCCATCGAAGCGACCTTGAGTTGTATCATATTTGAGCAAATGAGCCAGCATTTTAGCGTCAGTCAAGTCGTTGATTGCTACTACCTCGATGCCTGCTACATTTTGAATACGGCGGAATGCCAAGCGTCCAATACGTCCAAAACCGTTAATACCTACTTTAATCATGAGTAAGTTCCTCCCAAGTTTTGATTAATTTTTTTTATGAAACTTATATATTCAAGACAGACGGTGAAGTCCGTCAAGACAACAATGATTGTGGTGCAAAATAAAGCCTTATTCCATTTCGGCAACGATGACTTCGGCAGCAGCCTCATCAATAATCAGAATATCTTCCTGACCAAATCGCAGAACGGAATGTATGGCAGCAGCCTTGCTTTTGCCACCTGCAATCCCAATCACAACATCGGTCCGTTCAATATCCTGAAGTCGCATGCCCAGCGTAAGCATGGTATGTACCACCTCACCCTGATCATTAAAGTAATAACCGAAGGATTCAGATACGGCCCCTTGCTCCTGAAGTTCATTTATAATCTCAGGTGCAAGCTTGCGTCGCCGCGCCATCTCTACGGCATCACCGATTCCATGAATGACGATTCGCGATTGCCTAATCAGCTGCAAAATCTCCTGGACACTCGGGTCCATGATTAGTGATTCGTAGGCGTGATCACTAAGCAAATCCGGTACATGCAGGAGTTTGTATTGGGCTCCTACCCGCTTTGCCATCGTGGATGCAATCGTATTGGCTTGAATTTCAAGGCTTTCTCCCAGCCCGCCGCGTGCCGGTACGAACCAGACACCTTTCAGCGATGTTGGCGGAGTCAGTTGCTCTGCAACTCCAGCTGTTGTTGAACCACCAGTAACAGCGACAACGTCGTTGTCACTCATAATATTACCCAGAGCCTTCGCTCCAGCTCTGCCCAGTTCCCGTTTGGCAAATGGAGAAACGTCCGAATCACCGGGAACCACAACTACCTTTTGCAGACCGTAGGCTTGCTTGATGTGCTCTTCCAGTTCGGATAATCCAAACAGTTCTTTGGCGACGGGTTCTAACTGCTGCAGCAATTCATGCCCTGCCTCGCTGATCTTCATCCCTGCACTGTCAATTTCAATAAGTCCCTGAGCCTTTAACAAATCGGTCTCAGCCCTCAGAACCCGCTCGGTCATCTGCATGGAATTAGCTAACGTTCTTCGTCCGATCACATCCGATAACATGATCTGATGCAGAATCGTATACCTCTTCTTCAAGACATCCATGAGATCAGGCAGAAGCTGCTTTTGCACTTCTAAAATCGTTCGCATGCTTTCCACTCCCGCAAGCTTCTCGTTCCAAGCTTCTTTCATGGCCCTAAAACGTCCCGGGTTAACTTTTTAAGTCCCACGTCTATTCTACCTAAAACTGACGCGACATGCAAGTGTTTCGAAGCCTTAATTCGACACGTTTCAGGCGTTAGTACGCGCCTATTTTCACAATGTTAAACTCCCATGATCAAGAACAAGCTCTTCGATACCATATATAGAAGGAAAGTGAAAATCTCATCTACATATTGCCCGCTTTTGTTTTTCATATGGCATGTCCAAAACCTCTTTTAGCATTTACCTATTTGCGCTCTTTATCCACTTATCTTCATCATGATCCATTTCTGAGTAATCCAAACCAAAACAGCGAGCATCTGCTTGCAATTAAATTACTCATGAGCTATAATCATTATTGCTGTCACATATCTGAAACTTATATTTCTTATATGCTTTCGTGCAACTTTATTTGCAGCAATATCAATGTGCGCCCGTGGTCCAATGGATATGACGTAGGCCTCCGAAGCCTGAGATCCAAGTTCGATTCTTGGCGGGCGCGCCATTCTTAATTAGTAGCTCATAACCCTTTTAACCAATGAAACCGAATAGGTTTCTTTTTTTTAAACTTAGTTTGACTTTCTTTGACTTTTTGTTTGAAATTGTTTATGATGTGGGTAATACGGTAACAGTTTATATATAAACACCAATTTAACATTTACATTTCCGAGGAGGTTTTTCACGTGAGTTATATTCCAATGGTCGTTGAACAGAGCAACCGCGGTGAGCGCGCCTATGACATCTATTCCAGATTGCTGAAGGATCGTATCATCTTCCTTGGCAGTGAAGTAAATGACGTTGTAGCGAATGCCATCATGGCACAGATGTTGTTCCTAGCTGCGGAAGATCCGGAGAAAGACATTCACTTATACATCAATAGCCCAGGCGGATCGATTACAGCCGGTATGGCCATTTACGATACAATGCAATTCATCAAACCGGATGTATCTACCATCTGTGTAGGTATGGCGGCTTCCATGGGTGCATTCCTGTTGAACGCGGGTGCCAAAGGTAAACGTTTTGCATTGCCTAACAGCGAAATCATGATTCACCAACCACTTGGTGGTGCTCAAGGTCAAGCTTCGGACATCGAAATCCGTGCTCGTCGCATCCTGAAAATGCGTGACACCTTGAACCGTATCATTTCTGAACGTTCAGGCCAACCGCTGGAACGTATCGAGAAAGATACAGATCGTGACTACTTTATGAGTGCTGCTGAAGCTGCCGATTACGGTATCATCGATAAAGTCATCGAAAACGTAGGTTCCCAAGGCATCTAAGCCGAGGCGAACGCAATTACGTTGATATACCATACAGCCAACTCAAATAGCATCGCCCATTTGAGTTGGCTGTATGAAAAAAGGACGCTCTCGTCAATATGACGAGGGCGTCCTTTTTTTGAAGATAACATATGAGTGCATGATATATTTTTAATCGATTCACCTTAACTCTCATGGCGTTACGCTAGCAATAAACCCAACACTAACGCACATCTAACAAATTAAGCACACGCTATTAGCCAACATTTCAACGAAATGAAATTTTAATACTTTACTTGTTTGCTGTTAAGCCACTAAACGGCTCTGTTCCTTTCGGAAGCAACTCTTTATACGTGAACGGGAATTCCGGGAAGCCTTCTGCGTAAGCTGTGTACTCATACAACTGGAAGAATACAACCACACCTGTTGGTGTCACATAGAAATCCTGATCCTTATTCAGGCCTTTATAGCCTTCAAGGTAACCACCACGAGCTTTAAGCTGATCTCCAACTTTTTTGCTTACCGTTTCACGCACGGTTTTGTTGTTTTGAATCACATCATCCAGACTCAATTCCTTACCGGAATCAAGGGCGAAGGAGTGTCCTGAACGCGTCGTCATGCCATGTGCACCAGCATAGTCCTCATAACGCTGAGTAACCAGACCCAGCACACCATTTTCGTTGTACGTTACGACATAAGAGCTCTCAAATGCATATGGGCGGTTCGCTGCTGCGTCGCCAAATTCCTTGGTTTGTTTTTTGAAATCTGCTACAAAAGCATCCACTTCATCCTTCAGCACCTTGTTGATGGCCGCTTCTGCTTTATCGCTAGCCAGTCCGCTTACCTGAGGATATTGAATATCGACTTCGGCGTTCTTGATGCTGACTTTCAATGTTGCCGGCTTAATCGCCACACTATTCTGCTTCACCTTGCTCAGTGTCAGTGTCTTCGCTTTTCCATCCCAGCTGCCCTGAACACCCAGATAATCTCTCATTGCAGAGAATGGAATATACAATCGGCCATTAATCAGCTTCGCTTCCACCTGTGGGTAGTAGTTGTTAATTCTAACACTCGGCGAACCATCAATCAGGCTGATTGTCATCGTATTATTGGCTGCCGTTAAGGCATACTCCTTAGCCTTTGCATCATATTTCAAGCTTCCACCCGCAACATCCTTCACTGCGGTAAGCGATACCCAGGTAGAGCCACCTTGCAGAAGTCCTTTTTGAGTAAGTGACTTGCCTCCAGATTTCAGGGTTACCTCCGTAGGTGTTGTCACTTTTGTCGATACCGAAGCCGCCTGTACGGAATTATCCTGCCATACAGCCCCACTCCCCACAATAATTCCTGCCGCCAATAGTGCACTTGTCCATTTTTTCCATGATGTCATATATATAACTCCTCTCTCGAATTCAAATTTGAGTGTCATTGCGTATGTATCCTGACTTGATCGTATGCCCCATACGCTCACCTCTTTATTATAATTAACCCAATTCCGGAAAGGTTTACAGCTCCAGTTACAATGTTGTTCAATCCAGATGCCTATAATGAAGGTTTTGTTACGAACAAACGAACAAAAAAGATACTAAAAAACAGCATTTTATTTCGCCATATTTCAACTCTTCTTTTCAAACTTCATCAAAGTCCGCCTTTATAACAAAAAAAGACGTCGTCCAATGGACAACATCTTTGTCATTATTGCCCTTCGCCCGATGAAGCATATCTTTAACGGACATTCAGCAATAATTATTTTGCTTATTTCATTTCATAAGTAATATTCAGCGTTGTACTTACTTTAACCTGTCCTGTTTCAATTTCTGTGCCTCCAGCAGAATCAGCTTGCGACTTGGACATCAGAGCCTCACTTGCATAGAATACAGGTACATTCGCGTCACCTTGGCTCACGGACAGAACAGCACCCAGTTGACGTTTAACCGCTTTTGCAATTGCTCCAGCTTTTACATCAGCATTGGCAACAGCTTTTTCAATCACTTGAGCCTCAAAGCTCTCCGGTTTTTCTACCGTAAAACGAACGTTTTCAATATTGTTGGCACCAGCTTGGGAAGCGGCATCCAAAAGCTCTCCGATCTTGTCCATCTGACGGTAAGTTACGGTAAGTGTGTGATGAGCTGTGTACCCTTTGATCTTCTGTCCATCTTTTTCACTATACGTGTAATTAGGCTGTACGTAGAACTGACTGGTTTGAATATCGTCTGCACTGATTTTCCACGTACTTTTCAGCAGATTGCTCACCTTTTGAATTTTCGCTGCATTCGCTTTTTGAGCAGAGGCAGCTGTATCCGCCGTACTGTTCACTCCGATGGAAAGATAAGCGATGTCAGGCTTCACCTGAATCTCACCTGTACCCACAACGTTAATCACGTTTTGCTGTACCCCCTGTACCTCAGCAGCATACGCATAATTACTAGGCGCCACCCACGCCGTACCTCCAACAAGCAATGTACCTGCAACCATCACCGCACCCAGCGGTTTCATCCATAATTTACCCATTACGTTAGCCTCCTTAAGTTTTAACATCTCAATCTCAAATCGATTTGATACCTAACAGACGGGCTTAATTCCATAATGTTGCACTTGACAGTCATAAAACGCAAAAAAGCCCCTTTCGGGACTTCTTCATTGGGTTCAAATCATATCTTATTGGTTCTCAAGCTCTTCCTTGCTTACCAGACTAACTAAAGCGTTTACAGCCTGTTCGGCGTCCGCGCCTTCTGCACTAATCTGGATTTCCGTACCAGTACTGATTGCAAGGCTCATGATCCCCATGATACTTTTTGCATTTACTTTTTTGTCGTCCTTCTCGACGAACACTTCAGATGAGTACTTATTCGCTTCTTGAACGAACAGTGCCGCAGGTCTGGCATGGAGACCCGTTTTCAAACGGACAACTACCGGGTGCTTTGTCATGGAAACTTACCCCCTATTATGAAATCTGGACATTAAATACACAATTATATTTATAACATTATACCATTAACCAGAGCAGGACACTAGAAGAAAAAACTCAGGGTGATTGGGATGTCATTATTATGACCTATTTTAGTCTTTTTACATCGCCTCATTACCTGAGTAGCTCCCCAAGATCCTTACTTACAGGCTGACGTTAAGCTGACCTTTTGACGGAAAATCAAAACATTCCGCTTTCGCAGGTCACCCTAACTCAACCGTAACGCTCGGTACGAACCTTCTCGGCCAGCTCATCAATCTTGCGGAGCCGGTGATTCACTCCCGACTTGCTGACTGTACCCTTAAGCAGTTCGCCTACTTCCTTCAAGTTAATATCCGGATGGGCGAGTCTAACTTCAGCCACTTCACGTAGCTTTTCGGGCAATGACTCCAGACCAACTTCTTTTTGCAACAGTCTGATATTATCGATCTGTCTGACTGCTGCTCCAATCGTTTTGTTCAGGTTAGCTGTCTCACAATTGACGATTCGGTTGACGGAATTACGCATATCTCGCATGATACGCACATCCTCAAACTTGAAAAGGGCCTGATGTGCACCAATGATACTGAGCAGCTCAATGATTTTCTCGCCTTCCTTAATGTATAGGATGAATCCTTTTTTGCGTTCTATACACCGGGCATTGAGATGAAATTCATTCGCCAGGTCCACCAGGGACTGACAGTGCTCCTCATACATGGACGCAATCTCCAGGTGGTAGGATGAACCTTCGGGATTGTTGACCGAGCCTCCAGCCATAAATGCCCCTCGTAGATAGGCGCGTTTACAGCAGTTATTATTGAGCAGCTCTTCACTGATCCCCGGAGTAAACAGAAATCCTTCGGAAACAATGTACAGATCTTTTAAAATTTCCTGTACCATAGTTGGAATCCGAACAATATACACATTGTTCTTTTTCAGCCGCATTTTTTTGCGGACAAGCAATTCCGTATGCACTTGAAAATGCTTTTTTAGCAGAGAGTATGCCCGTCTTGCAATGGCGGCATTCTCCGTCGAAATATCCAAGATGACTTTTTTATTCGATAACTGCACCGCACCAAGCATACGGATGAGGGCTGAAAGTTCCGCCTTTTCGCAGCACGGTTCGCTTTCGATCATCGTTAGTTCTTTTTTGGTCTGTGCTGCAAACGACATGGGACTTCACCTCTTCCGTAACATCCAATTTTGTACAAGTTGATAGATGTGATGGCTCAGTTTATCGGCATCATGCCGCAGATAGGTCCGGAACAAGACCAACGTATCCGCAACGACTTGATAGCCGGCACTCTTCAGCACATTCATATCCAGCACAACCGGTTTAGCTCCTTTTTCCGCATACTTATTCTGCACCTGCAGCGGAATATCACCATTATTTACAATGACATAATCGAAAATTTGGTGTCCTACATGTTCGTGCACCGCCTTAAGGTGGTCACTCACCGTGTAATTATCCGTCTCTCCCGGCTGTGTCATCACATTGCAAATAAACATTTTCACTGCGTCAGCCTCAACGACAGCTTCAGCCAGCTTAGGCACTAGCAGATTGGGCAGAATGCTCGTGTAGAGACTACCTGGTCCAATCAGAATGGCGTCTGCCTGACGAATGGCTTCAACAGCCTCTGGCAACGGCTCCACGTGATCCGGTTCAAGGAAAACGCGTTTGATCCGTAGACCAGCTTCAGGGATCTTGGACTCGCCCGTAACAATCGAGCCATCCTCCATCTCTGCGTGCAGGATAACGGCCTGCCCGGCTGCGGGCAAAACCTCACCCCGAACGGCAAACACGCGGCTAAGTTCCCGCACAGCGGTTACGAAGTCGCCCGATATATCCGTCATTGCAGCCAAAATCAAGTTACCCAGGCTGTGGCCTGCAAGCCCCGCGCCTGTATTGAAGCGATAATTCAGCATATCCGACAACAACGGTTCTACATCAGCCAGCGCCGTGAGTACATTACGAATGTCGCCCGGAGGCGGCATTTGCAGCTCATTACGCAGGATGCCCGAACTTCCCCCGTCATCCGCAACCGTGACAATGGCCGTGATGTCCAGCGGCTTTTCCTTCAAACCGCGCAGCATCACGGATAGTCCGGTTCCGCCGCCCATGACTACAATTCTCGGACGTTCTCTTCGTGGTCCGGCTTCTTTCATCCCTTCACCCTCTTCAATGACGGTCCCGGTCGGCGTCGCGATGGCTCACGGTGACAGCCTCAGTTTCGCTGCTTCCCAACATTTTGCCCAAATATTCCGATATTGCTACCGAACGATGCTTGCCTCCGGTACAGCCGATTCCAATAATAACCTGGCTTTTGCCTTCCTTCCGGTATTGCGGAATCAGAAAATGCAGCATATCCAGCAGCTTGGTCAGAAACGCCTGCGTCTCCGGCCATTTCATAACATATTCGTATACATCACTATTCTGTCCCGTATTCGGACGTAAATGTTCAATATAATGCGGATTTGGCAAGAAACGAACATCAAACACCAGATCCGCATCAATCGGAATACCGTATTTGAACCCAAACGACGTAATATTTACCGACAGCATATGGCTTTCCAGATGAGAAAAGCGGGATATGATGCGCTCTTTCAGTTGAGCAGGCTTCATCGTACTTGTGTTCAGCACCTGAGTGGCGGAATTTTTGAGCTCCTCCAGCATCTTACGTTCCAGCCGGATGCCGTCCAGCGGCATGCCCTCAGGAGCGAGTGGATGTCTGCGCCGGCTCTCCTTATAGCGCTGGACCAATACAGAGTCTGTCGCGTCCAGGAATAATATTTCACAATGAATGGTAAAATGATCTTTAATATAGTTCAATGACTCGGACAAAGCCGTAAAGAACTCACGACCGCGAAGGTCGATAACCAGTGCGACCTTGCCAATTTTTCCGTTCGATTGTTCAATCAACTCCGCAAATTTCGGAATCAATACCGGCGGTAGATTATCCACACAGAAGAAACCAAGATCCTCCAGGCTTTGTACTGCAATCGTCTTGCCTGCTCCGGACATGCCCGTAATGATAATGAGCGTGGCGCCTGTGCCCGGTGAAACTTCACCTTCAAGCATAAATGTCCCCTCCTTATCATATTGCTGTCGGATTATACTGTTACGAGGTTACTAGGAACGCAAGAGAAGACCAGCCGCGCCAACAATACCTGCATTATTGCCAAGTGTTGCTTCAAGAATTTTAACCCCTTCTTGCAGCGGTTCAGGTGTCAGTTTCGCAAATACAGTGCGTACTTCATCAAACAAAATATTACCCGCTTTGGATACACCGCCACCGATAATGAACATCTCAGGGTTAATCACAGCCGCTACAGCCGCCATCGATTTGCCCAGATAGAACGCCGCACGATTGACAATACGCAGCGCAACTTCATCGCCCGCCTTGGCTGCATCAAACACTTCCTTGGCCGCAATCTTGTCGACGAGTGCCAGTGATGTATGGTCTCCACGCTCTACAGCGTCTTTGGCCATACGAATAATGCCGGTTGCTGAAGACACAGTTTCCACGCATCCCATTTTGCCGCATCCGCACTGAATCGCTTCCAGATCAGGAACAACACTGACATGACCAAGCTCACCAGCCATACCGGAGAACCCCTGATAGATCTTGCCATTTAAGATCAGTCCGCCACCAACGCCTGTACCAAGCGTATAGCATACACAGTTGTCCACGCCCTTGCCAGCGCCTGCCCAGGCTTCACCCAGTGCAGCCACGTTTGCATCGTTATCTATTTTGACCGGCTTGCCCAGACGTTCTTCCAAAATCGAACGAATGGCTACATTCCGAAATCCAATGTTAGGGGCAAGAACGATAATTCCCTCGCGTACATTGGTGAACCCAGCCACGCCCGCTCCCACACCTGCAAGCTGTTCCCAGCTGTAAGGCGATTCGACAACGATATGACGGACATACTTTTCGATGTTGGCAATGACCATGTCAACGCCCTTATCCACTTCAGTCGGTCCTTCATACGTATGCATAAGCTGACCGTGTTCATCACATATACCGACCTTGATTGCTGTTCCGCCGAGATCGACCCCAACGTAGATTTTCTCAGACATGCTACAAGCCACCTTTATCTATCTATAATAGTTTAATCCTACGTACCAACTATAATTGAAGGATACGCCTGGGTCAAGACGATAAGACCTTTGCTGTGATTAGCTTCCCCGCTATTGTGAACAACATCACAGGCTATTTTTGAATACGTATACAACCCCATTTGTCTCTATTAAAAATGCAAGCTTCATTCCTTCCTTCATAGAATAGGAAGCCTCAACTCATGATATTGCATATCCACTCGTTCCATGCGTAAAAGATGACAATTGTCATCTGAATTTCATGACAATCCTTACTAATCACGTCTCAGGCAGTTCGGTAAGATGGGATTATCTTACAGAACTGAACAAGGACGTGATTCAAGATGAGTTCAACCGTCATAAAGCTGGAACAGGTAAGCAAAAGGTACGGCAACAAAGAAGTTGTCAACAATATCTCCTTAAAGATCAGTCGTGGTTCGGTTGTTGCGATCCTTGGCCCTAATGGAGCAGGCAAAACAACAACAATGAAAATGATGCTAGGCCTGTCCACCGCTACATCAGGACTTGTAACTGTACTGAACCAGAAACCAAATCACAAACAGGTTCGGCAGAAGATTGGTGTTATGCTGCAGGACGTGAGTGTAATGGATGGACTTACCGTTCGAGAAATTATACGTATGGTACGCAGCTATTATCCCGCACCGCTTCATGAAGACCATATCGGAGAACTAACGGGGCTCTGTCCTGCCGACTTGAACAAAAGAGCAGAGAAGCTGTCTGGCGGACAAAAGCGCAGCCTGAATTTTGCTCTCTCCATGGCAGGTGATCCCGATATTCTATTCTTTGATGAACCTACAGTCGGACTAGATTCCGAAACCCGGAGACATTTCTGGGAACGAGTCCGCCAGCTAGCACAGGAAGGTAAAACCGTAATCTTCACAACACACTACCTCCATGAAGCAGATGAAGTAGCGGATCGGATTATTCTCTTTAACCGAGGTACCATCGTCGCAGACGGAACACCCGAGAATATCAAGGCCGGAATCACCATACGGACGGTTTCCTTTTCAACTTCGGAAAGTATGTTCATCAATGATTATGAGTCCAATACCGAGATGGCAGCCGAAGCCGATGTCCGTGCACAAATCGAAGAGTTGCCTGACGTGGACCGGATTGAATATCACCAAGATCGTTGCATTCTACACACCAAAAATTCGGATGCGCTGCTCCGTAACCTGATTGAACATCGGATTCCCGTTAGTGACATCCGAGTTGAAACCGGACAACTGGACGATGCCTATGCAAGCCTGATGGAAACCGTGAAGGAGGAAATTTGATATGTTGATGCTTCTCGCCCAATCCCGCGTTGAAATGCTCCGCATGTCCCGCAATGTCTACTTTATTTTCTGGTCTTTGATGATGCCCGTTGCCTTCTACTTTCTTTATACACGCATATTCACTACAGGAACAACGGATTCTGAACAATGGAATGCACACTACTTGATGTCCATGACCTGCTTCAGCATCATGGGATCCTCTATCATGACACTCGGTATCCGACTTGTCCAAGAAAGAGCACAAGGTTGGGTCGCCTACCTGCAAGTGACTCCGTTACCCAACTCGATTTATTTTGGAGGAAAAATGGTGGGGCAAACGATAATGCATCTGTTTTCCATCATCGTCATCTTTACAGCTGGATTCCTGATTAATGGTGTATCACTTCCTCCTGCTCAATGGATCGGCTCCGCCCTTTGGATTCTGGCTGGATCTCTCCCCTTTCTTGCACTCGGGACCTGCATAGGAACATTGCGGCGGGTGGACACCGCCAGTGGACTGAGCAATGCCCTCTATCTATCTCTTGCCTTGCTGGGCGGGATGTGGATGCCTCTTGACATCATGCCTAGCTGGCTCGGACAGATCGGAAACTGGCTGCCCTCCCATAGCTTTGGAAATGGAGCGTGGGTTATTATCACCGGAGGCGCGCCTGCCCTGCGCGATATCCTACTTTTGGCAGCATATCTGGTGGCGTTTATGTTACTATCCACATATATCCGTAATAAACAAAGGGAGGCGTAATCTTCAAACATGCTTCAGCATTTTGAGCTTTTCCCAAAGCGATATGGATTTTATCCTTATATATGGATGATCTATCTGGCCATGCCAATCTATTATTTATGGAACGCACAAGGACATGCGCAGTACATCGGAATAACTTCATTCATCGTTTTTATCCTGACTTATCGGCAGCTCTACATGACGTCAGGAACCTCACTCTTTTCCTATTGGCTCAGTCTACAGATGCTTTGCGTTCTGGTACTAAGCCTGGTGATCGATCCCAATATGTTTTTTCTCGGATTTTTCACAGCCAATTTTATTGGATGGTACACAGAGAAACGTCAGTTTCGAATGTTTTTGGTGATATTCGCCATCGTTCAGACCATTCCGATTGCCTTAAAGATTCAATATCTTACCGCTTATCAACTCATGTTCTTTGCGCCATTTTACCTCATTATGCTTGCTTCACCCTTCGGAATCCGCTCCATGCTGGATCGCCAAAAGCTGGAAGCCCAGCTGGATGAAGCCCAGCAGCATATCAAGGAATTAATCAAACGCGAAGAGCGAATGCGAATTGCCAGGGATCTGCATGATACCATGGGACATACGCTCTCGCTGATCACTCTGAAGAGTGAGCTGGTCACCAAACTCATTGTCAAAAATCCGGAACGTGCCATTCAAGAAGCACGGGAGATTGAGCGTACCTCCCGCGCGGCTTTGCGGGAAGTACGCCAGCTCGTCTCTGACATGCGGGCAATCAGCATTGTTGAAGCACTCGCCGATGCCAAAGAAATGTTAAAGAGTGCGGATATCGAATTTGAACTGGCAGGAGAACAGGGTCCATTTCATGATGTTCCTGATCTTACTCAGAACATGGCGAGCCTCTGTCTGCTTGAAGCCGTAACGAATATTGTAAAACACAGCAAAGCCACCTGCTGTGTAATCAAGCTGGAACGAACGCATGATGGCATAAGCATTCAGGTTAAAGATAACGGTAATGGCATGAGTCCAAATGAACATCAAGGCAATGGCCTAAAAGGGATATCTGAACGCCTGAGCCTCATCGACGGTTCCCTTCAGATTTCCTCGGACTCCAGAGGAACCGATCTTGTCTTTTCCTTTCCCCTGATCGCAGCTGAACACCAAGGAGGAATTTGAGCATGATTCGTATTTTGATTGCTGAAGATCAACGCATGCTGAGAGGTGCGCTTGCATCACTATTAGACCTTGAAGATGATTTTGAGGTCATCGGTGAAGCAGGTAATGGAGAGGAAGCTCTGAAGCAAATTGCTTCCCTCCAACCAGATCTGTGTCTTATGGATATTGAAATGCCTGTGATGAGCGGCCTGGACGTAGCAGAACGTATACAACAATTCGGTCTGCCCTGCCGTATTATCATACTCACTACCTTTGCCCGTCCGGGATTTCTGGAGCGTGCCATCCAGGCTGGTGTACAGGGATATTTGCTCAAGGACGAACCGAGCGATCGTTTGGCGGGAGCTATTCGCCGGGTTATGGATGGTGGTCGAGAGGTTTCTCCAGAGCTCGTGTTTGGTGCAGCTAAAGAGACCAATCCATTAACTGAACGTGAGAAAGAAGTGCTTAAGCTCGCAGCCACTGGCATGAATGCCAATCATATTGCTGCCTCACTTCATCTTTCCTATGGAACCGTACGCAACTACCTGTCCGAAGCTTTTAACAAGCTTGATGCCAAGAATCGCATCGAAGCCGTCAGCATTGCGGAGGAGAAAGGATGGTTGTAGAGACTAGTGCGCTCAGTTCATAAGCATCAACATTGTACTAGTTACATACGCATCCATATATACTCCAATGATATGGACAGAGAAAAACGCCTTCCCGGAACGGAAGGCGTTTCTCAACTTTTATGGACATTACCTAAACCTGATACCTTCAGCAGATATTCAGCTACTGATCACAACTTCGTTTCCACACGTATGGGCTCTTCCGTTTTTTCCATCTTGTTGACGTCCAGAATATCGAGCAGGAAGACAAAGATCGGAATACCGATGATAAGCCCCCAGATTCCAAGGAAATGTTGAGACAGAATCAGTACGATAAACGTGTAGAACATCGGCAATTTCGTTTTGTGCGCCATCAGCTTCGGATTCAGGAAGTACGTTTCCAGCGCATGAATGATGATGATCATAATGATCACGATCACGCTGAGCTGCAATCCTCCCAGTTGATAACCGATTAGACACAGTGGAATCAGTGAGATGATAACCCCCGCAACGGGTACCAGACTGAGCATGAACACCAGAATGGTCAAGGCGAACAAGTACGGGAACCCCAGTATCCATAATCCCAAAATCGTCAAAGCTGTATTGAATACCGCAATCAACAATTGCGCCTCAATCACTTTACCAAAGGAGGATACGAATTTATCTCCAAGGTACGCCACTTCATTATAGAACCAGCCGATCTTGCTTGTTTTGAACTTGGAGGTAAACTTGGAAATCTCCCGCTTCTGCAACAAGAAGAACAGACTGAGGATGATGACCAGCAGAATGAACTCCAACCATTTGCTTAACGCAAAAATATACTTCAATGCGTCGTTGGTATAGTTTTTGATATCGAACGATTGAAGATAACCTGCAATTTTGGAAGCAAAATTATCACCGTCAGCGGTATCAAGAAACTTCATGATCTCATTCGTTAACTGAACGACCTGATCCACGATCCGTGGTGAATACCTGGAGATGCCCAGTACAATGGCTGCAATAACGATAAGATAGAGCAGTATGACTACGACTTTATAGTTAACCGGAAATAAACGATTCAACTTCTCTGTGATAAAATGCTGCAACCTGTTCATGACATATGTCACCAGGAATAACAGCAAAATCATGTGCAGCATACTCCCCATGCTGAAAAGCACCAAACAAAACAACAGCAGAATCAAAAATCGCCGCACTGTTGCATTCTGTAACCAATCTTTTATCATTTCCCCCAAAGTCTTCACCTCACAGCTAATATGCCCATTATGTATACGATCTGATGCTCATTTTGGTTTCAAAAAAAGAGAAGCCTGCCGGCTTCTCACATCATGAGACTTCCCGTTGTCTCTTCTACTTAATTTATGCCAAACCATACCCTTTTCATGCTTATTTATCCAGTGTTTCGCTCCAGTCATGCACAATGCTGCCTTCAAGGAATTTCTCGCAGTCCATTGCGGCCATACACCCCGAACCTGCTGCTGTAATGGCCTGACGGTACTTCGTATCCTGAACATCACCACAGGCGAATACACCTGGAATGTTGGTCTCAGTAGTACCCGGTTTAACAACAACATAGCCGTGTTCATCCAGTGTAATCTGATTGCTCAGGAAACCCGTATTCGGTGTATGCCCAATTGCAATAAATACGCCGTCCGCTTCAAGCAATTCTTCCTGCCCAGTCTCGTTATTTCGTACCTTAAGCCCTTTTACTCCCAGAGCCTCAGGCACAACTTCGAGCGGTGTACGGTTCAACGCCCATTTCACCTTCTCGTTGCTGCGAGCCCGGTCCTGCATAATTTTCGATGCACGCAATTCGTCCCGGCGGTGAACCAGGGTAACGTCCGTCGCAAAACGGGTCAGGAAGCTGGCTTCCTCCATCGCGGAGTCTCCACCGCCGACAACGACGATCTTTTTGCCACGGAAAAAGAATCCGTCACATGTAGCACATGTGCTCACTCCACGTCCCACATTCTCCTGCTCTCCCGGAATACCGAGATACCGGGCCGAAGCACCGGTAGAGATAATGATCGAATCGGCTTCCAGTTCACCGATGCCTCCAACTTTAACCTTGAAGGGCGGTTTGCTGAAATCCACTTCTTCCACCCAACCATTTTTGAACTCAGCTCCAAAACGCTCCGCTTGCTTTCGCATATTGTCCATCAGTTCCGGACCCATGATGCCTTGCGGAAAACCAGGGAAATTCTCAACTTCCGTTGTCGTCGTCAATTGACCACCCGGTTGAAGACCTTCGATAACCAGTGGGTTTAGATTAGCACGAGCCAGATATATCGCTGCTGTCAGACCCGCAGGTCCGGTTCCGATCACAATCGTTCTGTATTTAGACATATAGATACAGCCTCCTTAATAAGGTTGAGAGTGTGTTGAGTGGCGATTAACTTTGCTATGATGATATCCTACAGGCATGTCGAGACCTATTCGTTAAGTTTACCCGTTTTCCAGGCCAATGTATCCTTCACGCAATGAAGTCTATCCCAAAGCGAGATTTTCAAGAAACATTTACAGGACTGGTGGTTTGGCGTTGCAGACTTTATTGATCTGCCGTGCATATTTGCTAACTGTGGCAGCTGATATGCCATATCGATCGGCTATGCTTTGGTAGGTCACCGGACGACTATGAATCTTGGCCGCCAAATATTCCAATCCCGCAGCCAAGCCTTCAATTTGCTTCGTGCCAGGCACCTCTGGGTGTACGCGAGATACATAGTCGGTCCACAAACGCTCCATTTCTTGCTGCAATTCGGCTTTGGCTTCAGACATCTGTAACGCACGGTCCACGACCGCCTGCCAATGCGAAGAAGGTTTCGTCTCCGTTTGCTCCGTCATCGACTCTATCTTCGGAATGGAGCGTTTGCTCAACGCAGTTAGCGGTCTCAGAACAGGAGAATCATCTTGCTTAGCTCCTTCTGAATCAAGACCATTCAGTACGGAACGAGCAACTTCCACCAGCTCTTGATCTTCACCGGGTTCCTGGATAAAGGATTCCAGTGCCTGCTGCACCTCATAATCACCAATCATACCAAGAGCATGAATGACCTGAAGCTTGGTTGCCCGATCCCCATGTCGCAACGCCCAGAAGAAAGAGGAACGAATCAAGGGATCATTTTTCATCTCTTCAGGTATGCCGTTGCCATAGTTCTCCCATTGTCTGAATTGCTCATCAAATGGCAGATGATAGTGATAACTTAGTTTTTCCGGATCTTTTTCTCCCTGTCTCACAGCCTCAAGTCCCGACAGATAGTACCGGGATACTTCCGAACCCGGGTCCAGCTTGCCCACATGACGCCACAGACGTTCAGCGGAATCGTAACGCCCCGTATTATACGCCGCGACTGCTGCATAATGTGCGAGAGCTGGGTCTGCAGCGGTTTCTTCATCCTTCAACAGGCGACGGAAATGTACATAGGCCGTATCATGTTGACCCAGGATACCCATCGTGGTAGCCAGTTTGTAGACCTGTTCGTGCTGGAAAGGCACGATAACACGCAATTTTTTGATCAAGAGCAGCACTTGGTCGGCTCGATTCTCGTTCTGATGAAAGATTGCCAAATTACACAATGCATGCAAATTACCAGGTTCCTGTTCCAGTACTTCGGCAATCGTCTCTTTCGCTTTGGGAAACAGTCCCATATAATAATAGGCAAGCGCCAAGTTGTTGCGAGCAGCCAAGTAATCAGGATAATCGGGTGATATGCCTTCCAGCAGCTCAGCCGCCTGTGCAAACTTCCCTTGTTCCAACAATTCCCGCGCCTGATCGTGCTCAACGACACCTTTACGTGATTTGATCCGGTTCAGTTTGGCTGGTCGATCCAACTCATAATACAGAAGCTCCATCATCTCTTCGGCTTCCGTCATAAACTGACCCTGGGTATCCTCCTCCAAATACGTAACAAGCGCTTGCTCAGCTTCTTCAAACCGATCCATATTCGCATAATTGTTCGCCATGTAGAAATAACATTCCGTCATGGACGGATCTACCACGTCGAGCACATGTGCTAGAACGGCATTCGAAGCTTCGTAATCCCCCTTCTCAGATAATATACCCGCCATATTACAATGATTCACCGGATTTTCCGGTTCATATTCAACAGCTTTACGAAAATATTTTAATGCCTTGTCGACGTGATTACGGTCCAGCGAGCGGACAGCTCTCTCAAAAAAGAAAGAAGCATCCAAGTGAATCGGTATAACATTGGCAAGGTGTCCCTCAGCCCGCAGTAGCTTGCCCTTCATCTTCCAAGGCACCTCCTCTTTGCTTTCATTCATACTCTCCAGTATACCACATCTTAAGGCCCACTTCTCAATATGTAGTTTCATGTCGTTTATGCCAAAAATGCGCAAAAAAGATGACACCCCCTCATCCCTTTTGAATGAAATGTCATCTTATTTGCTTCTTGGACTCTTCCTAATAAAGAGATTCATTAGAATTACAGCTTCAACGCCATGGATGGCGAAAGTGAGATATGAACCGTCTTGTGGAAAGGTGTCATGAAATTGACCAGCACAACCTTACACTTATCAGGCAGCTTCGCCTCACGTACAGTTGCCGCCAAATGCTCCATCTCGCCTCCGGTCAGCTCAATCCAGTCATCTCCACAGGAATAACGCATTGTGCCGCTCTTCCACAGATAATGGCCTTCATCCGTCTCAAGCAATTCCCCTTGGGAAAACTTGCCCTCGCTTCCGAAAACGAAAGACAACTGCACCATGAGCTGCTCCGGCTGCTCTCCCGCCAGTTTCAGTGTCCAGCCATTTTCGGTTTGTAACACTTCCGTCTGTACACGGAACGTCTGCTCATGGGTAAGCGTTCGACTCTGATGGGGCAACAAATACCACGGACTGATGGCTGTTCCCGCCGTCTCAGGCAGTTGACTATCAGGGATCGGACCATAGTAGCCCTTCTTCTGTTCGCCCGTCAGAAGGTAACCTGCTGGAAATCGAGACATGTGCTGCATCGGCACATATCCAGGATTAAAATAGGAGGCCAACTGAACAGCCAGCAGACGTACCGCACCATGACGAAGGGCAAAAAATGAAGGCACCTCCGTCATTACGGTCGCGCTTGTAATGCCCCTCCGAATACGCGCTACAGGTGCGCCGAAGTCCGTATGCATCCGGCTGTACGAGATATGTCCATGATGACCTGCCGAATCCATTCGCTGCAAATAACCCTCCCTCACAAATCGTTCGTTCAGTATGATCTCGTACAGCTCAGGCAGCTGATCGCGTGCCTTACCTACCTGCTGAAGCTCTGGCTCCAGCAGCAGCCGAACGAGCGCATTGACCGAACATACACCGGGATCTGTTAACATTTCTCCCGCCCAATCGGCCATGCCCGCAAAGATCGGATCACCATCCAACCGAGCCAAAATGGCATACGGCAAGTAATACGGTGATAAATCATGCACGCTCCCCAGATCCTGGCGACCCGAGTAATCCGTAACAACCTCACCGGTTGGATGTACAAGATACACCATCATGCGCAGATTGAGCCTCACTGGTTCCAACAACTCGGGACGATTTAACAGACGCGCCGCATGTATTAACATGATATCACTGACCGCACTGTAAATTCCGTTACTCCGTTCAGTCCACTCCCCATCGGGCGTAATATCCATACCTTCAGCCAGCCACTGCTCTGCACGCTGCACGGCTTCCTCCAGGCCAAACAATTGATGCAGGAAACCGAGCGCCGCGCATAGCACCCAGCGATGATTCGGCGTATGACAGCCTCCAGTCAGCAAGACCGGAACAGTTCGTTCCAGAAACAGGCGCATATTGTCCAGCACAGGTTGCAATGGCTCCCAGTCCTGCTGCTGAAGAAGTTGATATAACTGGGCATATCCCACGACGAGAAATGCGGTATCCGGCGGAGAATGGGAATTGGTCCAGCCGGGGGAGATGGAGCCGTCTCCATGCTGATTGCGGAGTACGTACTCCGATGCAAGCTGCAGACGGTTTAACAGTTCTTCATCCCGATAATAGATCGAATCCGGATTGACGAGCGCCGCTCCCCAGTAACACATGTCCGTAGGTGTTCCGGTCGTGTGGTTGACCCAGGCGATGCCTGTAGAGGGATCAATCGTTCCCCCATAATAGCGGCTTTCCGGATCAAGCACTTGCCGGGATATCCCTTTTTGCACTGCTCTATCATTGCTTTTCACCAGTTGTCTGTACATGTCTAGTCCCTCCAAACAAATGCAATTATTCCGTTATCATCAACCCTTAACTGCCCCAAGCATAGCACCGCTAACAAAGTATTTCTGCAGCCATGGATAGACGAGTAGAATCGGCACGGTGGCAAAAATAACGGTGGCAGCCTTAAGACTTTCCGGGGTTAATGGAGCGCGATTGGCACCTTCCATCTGTGTAAGCTCACTCACCATGTTGTTTTGCACCATTTGGAACAGTTTGAGCTGAAGCGGATACAGCTTAGGATCGTTAATATACATCAGGGAATCCTGGAAACCATTCCAGCGACCAACCGCGTAGAAAAGTCCCAACGTAGCCATGACTGGCATCGAGAGCGGCAATATGATTTTCAACAGTGTGTGCAGATGTGAACTGCCGTCAATTTCAGCCGACTCCTCCAGACTTTCCGGTATACCATTGAAAAAGGAGATAAGGATAATAAGGTTAAACGGACTGACCAGACCTGGCAGAATCAGCGCCCACGGCGAATTCAGCAAGTGCAGGTCACGAATGAGCAAGTACTCGGGAATGATTCCTCCACTAAAGAACATCGTAATGATAATCACGTACATGAAGAGCTTGCGTCCCTTTAATTTTTTCTTCGTCAGCGGGTAGGCAGCTGCAATCGTGAACACCATGCACAACACCGTTGTCACGATCGTCAAGAGGGCAGTATATCCCAGGGAATACAGCATCGAATGATCGGAGAACACCTTCACATACGCATCCCAATTGAATTCTTTGGGGAAAATGGTCACCTCACCCGAAGTAATCGCACGATTAGAGCTTAAAGATATGGCAATCGTGTGCAGAAACGGAGCGAGACAGAACACAACGAACAAGCTAATAAACAGGATATTAACGGTATCAAAAATCCGGTTTGAGGTGCGTTCACTCATATGCGCACAACTCCTTTACTGATGTCTACATATAAAGTAGCTTGGCGTACCCTTTGTTCTTTTAAAGAATGCCTTCACCTGTTGTCTTTTTCGATATATAGTTCGAGCCGAGTACAAATATAAGTCCAATGACCGCCTGGAACAGTCCAACGACAGTTGCCAGCGTATATTGTCCCGATTCCAGCCCGACCCGGTATACAAAGGTACTGAGCACGTCGGAATATTCACGTACTGCCGTATTCCCGATAATAAAAGGACGATCAAAGCCGATGCTGACCATGTGTCCCAAATTAAGAATGAGCAGGGTTACGATGGTTGGCTTGATGCTTGGCAGGGTAATATGCCAGATTTTCTTAAGCCGCGTTGCTCCATCAATCTCTGCCGCTTCAAACAATTCCTTGTTAACACCCGTCAGCGCAGCCAGATACAGAATGGTTCCCCAGCCTGCACTTTGCCAGACACCTGTGAACAGGTAGGTCACAAGCCATGGATTTTTCTCCGTTAAAAATGGAATCGGGTTTAAACCCATACTTTCAAGTACACCATTTACCATACCTGATTGGTTACCGAATAACTGGTACACAATTCCCCCAATAATGACCCATGAAATGAAGTGAGGGATATACAGAATCGTCTGTGATATTTTTTTAAACCATTTAAACCGGATTTCATAGAGCATGATGGCTAATATAATGGGAGCAGGAAACGAAACGATCAGATCAAGAAAATTCAGCATAAAGGTGTTGCGCAAAGTCGTGTAGAAATCTCGCATCCCGAATACCTCGCGAAAGGCATCAAAACCGATCCACTCACTGCCGTTAATACCTTGAAACAGATTAAAATCCTTAAATGCGATCTGAACGCCATACATCGGCCCGTAGCGAAACACCACGAAATAGATGAGGGGCAGTGAAATCAACACGTATAATTGCCAATACCTCTTCAAGTATGCGGTCAAGTCGGTCTCCTCCTAACAATGAAGAAACGCTGTGCCGCCTTAGCCTCTGCCGACGGCACAAGTTCCTTCATGAATGATGCGATATCAAGCTTGTGTTCTATAGATTCGTACGTTCGTACATATCTCAGACGACTATTTCGCAGCAAGCTCCTGAACCGCTTGATCCAGTTCCTTCTTCAGCTCTGTGCCACCCAGGGACATGAAATCATTCATTTCCCGTTCATACACTGCATCGAACTCTTCCGGTTTAGCCATTGCTGTTTTTACGATAATGACATTAAGCTTATCTTTGAGCGCCGTACTGTACTTCATCTCTGCCTGAATCGGTTTATCAAAAATGATGGGTCCTACCGTATCAGTGTTGGCAATATCAATGGACTGTTTGAGCAGTTCCTGATTATTTTGCGGGAAGCCCATAACCCATGCTTTTTCGTTGATAGCCTGATCACCGATATTTTTACCGTTTGAGATAATAGCTGTATCTCCTGCGTTGAACAGACGATCCTTCGCTTCCTGTGAAGCATCCTCTTTGACAACCGGAATGCCGTCTACCAGATCGTAGTTCTCTCCTTCCACGCCACTGTAAATATCAATCAGGTTATTGTCTGATGCCATCCAATCCAAATATTTTATGGCTTCCACCGAACGTTTGCTGCTCTTCGGAATCATGATGTACATGCCGTTTGAGCCGTAACGGGATTTGATATGTTTGTTGTCTACGTTTGCGTTGGTGTATGAATCGACCGGAAGCACTTTACTTCCTGCGGTATTTTTAAGCAAATTATCCAGAGTGCCATCTGCATAGAAAATGGCATCGACATCCTCAGACCAATAGCCAATGTTACCATTCTGTACATCCTTCACCAGTTGAGCCTTATCTTCATCCAAACTGAAGTCCTTGCTGATCAAGCCTTCATTGTACAGCTTGTTCATGAACTTCATGGCATCCTTGAAGCCTTCATGAAGAGGCAGTTCATAACGTTGGGCGTAAGTCAGATCCCCACTGATCGGCTTGATGAATGAGTAAATTAAAGTCTCGAACTGAGCTGGTGCCAGTGCCATCCCCATTGGAATGTTTTTGCTGCCAAGTCCGCCAGGATCCTTCTCTTTAAATGCTTTCAGAGTGGTGTACAATTCATCCGTCGTCTTCGGTACTGGCAATCCCAGTTTATCCAGCCAATCCTGACGAATATAAGAGCTATATCTGCCTGTGATGGCACGTTTGCCAGGAACTGCGAACTGCTGTCCCTCTAATTGACCAAATTTAAGTGTGTCCTCGCCAAGGAATTTTTTCAGATTCGGTCCATATTGGTCAATTAACGCTCCCACATCAGTCAGACCGCCTTGCTCGGCATAACGATAAAACACACTTGAGTCATATACAAATACAATATCCGGAACATCCGTATTACTCGCCATCAGGACATTCAACTTTGTTACTTCCTCCGAGCGCTGAATCGGAACAAATTGTATATCAATGTTATTCGGGTCGCCGAACCGTTCCTGTATCAGTTTGGACAAATAGTTATTCGTAATGGTGTAAGGAGAAGGGCTGTTTCCACGGTCAAACACCTCCACTTTCAAAGTGACACGCTCGCCATTGCCTGATGCACTGCCTTCTGACTCCTGATTCGATGCAGATGAACAGCCGGCCAGCAAGGAAACTCCCATTACCATAGTAAGCGCCAATCCCATCCATTTCTTTAGACTCCCTTTGGTTGCTTTTCCTGTCATTTTGTCATCTCCTTAGCATTGCGTGAATGTTTAAAGCTTGCCCAGAGTATTCCACATCTTTCCGTGCTCTGGCAATAAACTCGTTTCGGAAACGCTTACATAAGGATAATGGTTTATCCCGAGCGACGATTTTCGCAGACTGACTATATTCGTAAAGGGGCCAAAAACAGGCGTAAATCAAGGGTTTCTTGCATAGGCGTAGGCTTCCAACCGAAATACAGGTCAATACAGGTCTACACCAGCAGCAAAAAAGGCGGACTCCTGCTTGGCTCCTCCTGAGAGAAACCTGCATGAATTCCACCCTGTGCTTAGCACGATATAATGCGCATCATGAGCCTTTGATTTGCGACTCGGGATCGTGATGTTCACGTTTCATACGGCGATAGTCTCCCGGTGTAATACCCGCAACCCGTTTAAATACACGTCCCAAGGTAATTCCATTGGCATACCCCACCTTCAAGGCAATGTCCTGCAGGGAAAGATCCGTACTCCGCAGAAGACGCTCCGTTTCCTTCATCCGCAGTTCTGTAAGGAAGTCTACAAATTTCATATTGAACTCTGTCTTAAACAAATAACTCGCATGTTTGCCGGTAATCTGGAATCGATCACTAAGGTGTTTCAGTGAAAGATCAGGATTCGCAAACTGTTCTTCGATATAGTTTTTCATTTCATTGACCATCGCTTTGTAGCTCTTGGTTTCAGTTACCGACACATAAGTTCTGAACAGATCCGTTAGGTCATCAAAAAGAATGTCTTTAACAGCTTCAAGTGTCTCTGCTTCTTTCATCAGCATCAACCACTTGTTTATGTTTTCCTCCGATAATTTCTCCTGCAGCTGTTCAGACATGACCGCTACCTCCCGGCTGAGCATCTGTAGCATCGCCTGAATCAAGGAGTGAATCTCATCATCTGGCAGCTTATCACGTTCAAAAGCCGCGAATATCTCCTCCAGCTGATCACGCCACTGACTGCTCGACATCCGAAACCGTTTAACAAAATCAGCAATCATCTGCAAATAAGTATAGGTATCAAGCAGTTGCTGCTGGTTTTCTCCATACCCAGCCAGAGCGACATCACCGTCCCTCAGTAATCTGCGGTGCATCACAGTCTCAGCCGCCACGTATGATTCATGAATAACCTTAATGCCCTCTGCGATCGGTCCGATACCGAAACTCAATGATATACGCAGATTCTGCTCAACCCAAGATCGGCACTCCTCCGCAACCAAGCGAATCTGCTCAGTCATATCCGGGCTGCCGTCTGTAGACAGGAAAAAGATCGCAATCTGATCCGAGCTGACCCATTCCGTCCAGCATTGCATGCCCGCATTGCGCGAGAGCTCTTGCAGTACGTTCATTAACGCAAATTTGAGTGTATTCTGCTCACCTCTTGTAAATCGTTCCTGGAATCCCTTCTCATATCGGTTGATTTCGCCAACCACCACGGCGAAGCATGACGAAGTATCCACGCCAGTTAATGGGGAAAGGTCCTTTAATCGCTCTACTGCATGATCCAAATTCTCTCCATTCAGCAGATCGTTAAAAAGTTTGCTGCGTTGCAGCAGCACGTTTTCCCGGCTCTTTTTGTCCGAATCCATCATATGGTTGATCAGGTTTTCCAACACGCCATCAATCAATTTCATCTCATCGGTACGAGAGCCGGATTGTTCCAGCACACGAATCTGGTGGGCCTCAATCCGATTCATGATAATCTGAATCGGTTTATAGTTGCGACGAGTAATATAGATAATATAGACGATCGCACAGATGACGGTCACAATCGCAATAATTACCCACACATAGGAAACGACCGATACCCAACCATACAGGTTTCCCTCCTTGATCCCACTGGATATCGTCCAGCCCAATCTTTCCAGCGAAAGGGTGTTAAGCTGTTGTCCTTCTATGGCACCTTCACGATCTGAATGCGCATCGTATACAACTCGACCATCACGATCAAGAATACTCATGAAGGAAAGCTGGCCATTGACCATGCTATCAATACTCTGCTCGATACTGCTCATCTTGATATTAATGACAAGTGCCCCATCCGAGCCGAATGGCAGGGGCATGTCCTTATCCACCGTCAGCACCCGAATAGGCGTACGCTGATTAACCCCTGCATCGTATTCCCTGACAGGCTGCCAGCCTGAAGAAAGAGAACCGGACTCGATCCGGGTGATCCACGCCTTATCTGAAAAGCTGTCTACATCCTTGGAACCGCTTGAGGTTAAAACGCTTTCATTTTTCTTGTCATACAAATAAATCGATTGGATCCAAGGGTTGGAACTCGTCAACTCACGCAAGCTCTGTGCAATGCTATACACGTTCTCTTTGCCCATCTGATTCTGGCTATTGAAATAATACTTGTAGGCTTGTTCACTCTGCACCGCTTCCATCACTGACAGCTCAATATCCCGGATCGTCCGATCCAGACTGTCCACCAAATAGCTGGAGGAGATGCGGTCTGCCTTCCTTGTTTCTTCCCTGGAGATGTCATTAATGAAAACAAAAGCGATAAAAATGAGTACGGTCATGGTCAGAAAGAAAATAGGAAAATAAGAAAACAGTAAACGATAATACCAAGTCCGGGACAATAGACCCCACTCCTCACTCCACGACACCATTGTATAATAGCCGTGGTTCTACTGTTCATCCATCCGTTACATCTCTGGGATTGAGTCATCCTAACAGCACGCAGCCATAGAACTAATTTTAAGTTATTATAGCACAAGCCTTCAGGCAGCAAAGCAGGAATCGATTGTCTCCTTCGCCATAACTCATCCGAATCCTCACCATATCCACCATCATAAAAAAAACAAAAACCGTGCTGAGCAGCAAACTACTCAAACACGGTACAGTAAACCTGGATTCGCACAGTCTGTGCTACTAGTGGTTAAATCCCTGAATCTTTAAACAGCGTAGCCATAGACCCCCCATCCACAATGATGCGAATAGCACGAGCAAGCATTGGAGCTACGGGCAACACTTTGAAGCATTCGGGATGATCATCAGGCAATGCAATAGAGTCTGTGACTACCACCTCGGCAATGGACGGATGATTGAGCTTACCTAGCGCTCCGTCCGAAAACAGGCCATGGGTTGCGCATACGTATACATTTTTGGAGCCCCGTTCCTTCAATCCTTCAACAACATTGAGAATCGTAGTTCCGGTATCGATCAGATCCTCAATAATAATTGGAGTTCGCCCCTCAACATCCCCAATGACATGCGTAATGATCGATTCGTTGTGGCTTGGCCGCTTCTTGATCATAATGGCAAAGGGGGAATCTAGACGATTCGCCAGTTTCTCTGCCATCGACGCTCGTCCCGCATCAGGGGAGACAACCACCGGATTTTCAATCCCTTTACTCAGCAAATAATCACTAATGAGATCCAATGATGTCATGTGATCTACCGGAATATTGAAAAACCCCTGAATTGCTGCTGCATGCAGATCAATGGTTACTACCCGGTTCGCCCCGGCGGTAGTGAGCACGTCCGCAACCATCTTGGCCGAGATCGGCTCACGCGGTGCAGATTTACGTTCCTGACGAGCATATCCGTAGTAGGGAACGATAATATTTACTGTACGGGCAGAAGCCCTTTTGGCTGCATCAATCATGACGAGCAGTTCAACGAACAACTCATTAATCGGATGAGATAATGATTGAATCAGAAACACATCACAGTTGCGGATCGACTCTTCGTAATGAACGTATATTTCTCCGCTCTTGAACCGTGACAGCTTGATTTTGCCTAGTTGTACACCCAGCTTGTCGCATACCTGTTCTGCCAGCTTAGGGTTCGATGAACCGGAAAAAATACGTAACGAATGCTGCATAATGCCCTCCCGAGGGTTGAAGTCCCTATATAATCCTTATCTAAAAGGTTATTTCCTACCCTCATTATACTCCACTGCTCTATACATTTAAAGAAAGGAACGAGCGCTGACGTCCTTCAAAAACAGCTACCTCCGTACAGCCCAGCTCGCGCAGGAGCGCCTCAGCCTCAGGCAGATAATCCCCCAGCTTCAGTGGATCATGTGCATCGGAGCCAAGCGTGAGCGGAATTCCCAATTGAATAGCCTCCGTTAACATCCGGCGACCAGGGAACATCTCTGCACATGGCTTCGATAATCCTGATGCATTGAGCTCCATGGCGCAGCCACTTTTCGCGATGGCTTGCAGCGCTGCATTCTCCAGAGCTATACGCTCTTCAGTCTGCTCAGCTGCCGGAGCGAAACCAAAGCGTTTGATCACATCCGTATGGCCCATAATATCGTACATTCCCGTCGTTGCTGCCTTGCTCACAGCATCATAGTATTGCCGATAAACTTGTAGCACATCTTTGCCTTCCCAATGATGGGTCTGGCGAAAATCCGTAATATCCCATTCTCCGAGAAAGTGAACCGATCCAATCACATAGTCCCAGGGGTAGCGCTCGATAATGGCCCGAATTTCTGTCTCCCAGCCTTCAATATAGTCGCCTTCGAGGCCGACACGGACATCAATCTGTCCACGGTACCGCTCCTTCAGAGAGAAACACTCTTCCACATAACGCGGCAGCTCGTCCATGGGCATCGCCATTTCGGGATAATAATGAGCGGGGTCTACATGCAGCAAAGGCATATGATCGGATAGCCCAATCTGCGATAGGCCTATCTCCACCCCACGCTGCACATACGCCTCCAGCTTGCCAACGGCATGACCACACCGTTCATGGTGTGTATGATAGTCTACGCGCATAGTCTCGCCTCCTAATCGCGGCGAGGCCGCTCGTGGCGACGGCTCAGCTCTGACATAATGTCATCCAGCGGTAGCTTGCGCTCTTGTAACAGTACGAGCAAGTGGTACATCAGGTCACTGACCTCAAGACGAAGCTCGTCATTGTCTTTATTTTTGGCGGCGATGATCGTCTCGGATGCTTCTTCACCGATTTTTTTCAGAATTTTATCAACGCCTTTATCAAACAGATACGTCGTATATGCGCCTTCCGGACGCTCGCGTTCACGCTCTGCAATAACGGATTCCAGTTCAGCCAGTACTTCAAAACGACTTTCCGAGCTGGAACTTGCAGTAGTTGCACCCGATTCGCTTGAAGCCTGTTCTTCGGATTGCTCTGGCAATCCCACGATTTCATTATGGAAACACGTCACCGATCCGGTGTGGCAAGCAGGACCACTCGGTTTTACCTCAACGAGCAAGGTGTCACCATCACAATCGTATTTCAATGAAGTAATCGTCTGTACGTTGCCTGAAGTTGCGCCCTTGTGCCACAGCTCTTGACGCGACCGTGACCAAAACCACGTTTCACCGGATTCCAGCGACAATTTCAGGGATTCCCGATTCATATAAGCCATCATCAGAACTTGACGTGTCTCCGTATCCTGCACAATGGCAGGTACCAATCCGTCGCTCCAACGAATGTGCTCCACAACCTGCTCCAAGGAAAGCTGCTCCTTGATCTCATTGCTTACTTTAGTCACGGATCTCCACCCCTTGTTCTCTCAAATGTTGTTTTAACGCCGTAACGGCGATTTCTTTGTAATGGAATATCGTTGCCGCTAGTCCTGCGTCCGCTTTGCCTGTCGTGAACACATCATAGAAATGAGATTCCTTACCTGCACCACCCGAAGCAATTACCGGAATACGTACAGAATCGGATACCGCTGCGGTCAGCTTCAAATCAAAGCCATCTTTCGTTCCGTCCGCGTCCATGCTGGTCAGCAAAATTTCTCCAGCACCTAGTGTCTCCGCCTGCTTAACCCATTCCAGCGCCTTGATCCCTGAAGGTTTACGTCCACCATGCGTATAAACCTCCCACTCGCCCCAAGCCTCATTATACTTGGCGTCTATTGCTACGACGATACACTGGGAACCAAAGCGGCGCGCTCCGTCTGCAATCAGCTGAGGATTAAGCACTGCTGCGGTATTTACGGCAATTTTGTCCGCTCCAGCACGTAAAATACGCTTCATGTCTTCCACCTTGGAGATGCCTCCACCTACAGTAAAGGGAATAGCGATCTCACCTGCGGTTTGCCGTACCACTTCTTCCATCGTCTCACGGCCTTCCACCGAAGCGGAGATATCGAGAAATACCAGTTCGTCCGCGCCCTCGCGGTCATACAGCGCCGCTAGCTCCACCGGATCACCCGCATCGCGGAGATTGACGAAGTTAACGCCTTTGACAACCCGACCGTCCTTCACGTCCAGACAAGGAATGATTCTTTTTGCCAGCATGCTCCTCTTCCTCTCTCCTGATGATCGTTATCGTGCCAATGTTTAATTAAGCATTTATCGTACTTGCTATTATTTATTTACCGCACGAACCGCTTCGGACAGAGCAATACTGCCAGTATACAGCGCTTTGCCCACGATTGCTCCTCCGACACCATCTTCCGCATGCTTGCTTAAAAGAAGCAGATCATCCATGACACTAACTCCCCCGGAAGCAATCATCGTACGGCCACTCGCCTTCGCAAGAGACACAATCGCTTCCACGTTAGGACCCTGCATCATGCCATCACGGGAGATGTCTGTGAAGATGAAGGTTTCGGCACCGAATGCCGCCAGTTCCTTCACCAGTACCTCAGCCTGAACTTCCGATGTCTCAAGCCAGCCGCGCGTCGCTACATACCCATTGCGTGCATCAATACCAATAGCTACTTTGTCTCCATACCGTCCCAGTACTTCTTCTGTAAAAGTGCGATCCTCAATAGCAGCTGTTCCGATAATAAGACGACTCACACCAAGACCCAACAAGCGCTCTACATCAGCCACTGTACGAAGACCACCACCTACCTGAACAGGCACGTTCACGGCCGACGCAATACGTCCGATCAGCTCATCATTCACGGGATGACCTGCTTTTGCACCGTCCAGATCCACCAGATGAACGTATGTACCACCTTGCTTCTCCCAGGAAAGAGCAACTTGAACCGGGTCATCGTTATATACCGTCTCCTGATTGTAATCTCCCTGCACCAGTCTTACACATTTGCCGTCCCGGATATCAATTGCTGGATATATGATAAAAGATGACATACAAGGCCTCCTGAATATATTTAAATTTGTGCTCTAAGCTACATTCTATATAAGTTTAGCTACAGATTATTTGGAAGGATGAATTTGGAACGAGCAACATAATTGAGACACGCTTTCAAACAGGATTCCCAAATGAACTGAACAATGACGATAAGAATGATAATTACGCCTTCAATCCAGTCAAGGCCAGGAAGTTTCCAAGCAGCTTCATTCCCAGCTCTCCGCTCTTCTCCGGGTGGAACTGCATGCCGAAATTGGAACCTCTTCCGACAATCGCCGTAACCGCATGTCCGTAATCCGTTACTGCCAATAGATCGCTCTCTACTTCCGTTCGTGCATGGTATGAATGGACAAAATAGACATGGCCTGCCTCAAGCCCGACGAATAGCGGATTCTCCGGATGCAGGAACTCCAATCGATTCCAGCCCATATGTGGAACCTTTAATTCTCCAGGTGCGAATCTCACCACTTGACCAGGCAAAATATCCAGTCCTTCATGCTCGCCATGCTCCTCACTTGAGCTGAACAACAACTGCATGCCCAAACAGATCCCGAGCAGCGGTTTTGGTCCGGCTGCCGCTTCCTTCACTACAGCGTCCAACCCACTTTCCCGCAAGTGCACCATCGCATCGCCAAACGCACCCACGCCTGGCAAAATCACACCATCTGCACCAAGAATAACATCCCGGTCACCTGTAACCAGCGCTTCGTAGCCAAGACGTTCGACCGCTTTGCCGACGCTGTGCAGGTTCCCCATACCGTAATCGACAATTGCAATCGCCATCGTCTACAGCACTCCCTTCGTTGAAGGCACACCCGTTACACGTGGATCAATCGTTGTCGCCTCATCCAGTGCACGGCCCAGTGCTTTGAATATCGCCTCGATCATGTGATGCGTATTTTGTCCGTAGTGTACAATAACGTGCAATGTAATGCGTGCTTCAAGCGCTAATTTCCACAGAAACTCATGTACCAGTTCGGTCGAAAAGCTGCCCACTTGCTGGGACGGGTACTCTGCACGGTACTCAAAGTGAGGTCGGTTGCTGACATCAATCACAACCTGAGCGAGTGCTTCATCCATTGGGACAAATACACTGGCATATCGCTTGATGCCCCGCTTGTCACCCAACGCTTCACGAAGAGTTTGTCCCAGACAGATCCCGATATCCTCTACCGTGTGGTGGTCATCAATATCAATATCGCCGCGCGCCTGTACGTTCAGGTCGAATTGTCCATGCTTCGTGAACAGGTCCAGCATATGATTCAGGAAAGGTACGTCCGTTTCAATCTCGGATTTCCCGGTTCCATCTACGGCAAAAGCAAGCTGAATGTTCGTTTCATTGGTTTTGCGGTCTACCTCTGCCTGACGTACAGCACCCTTGTTCTGAAGGTCCAAACCATTATTCTGCTTATCCATTATCCGATTCCGCCTTTCCTTCCTGTTCTAACCGTACAGCGATCGCACGGGCGTGTCCTTCGAACCCTTCATGCCGGGCTAACTCTATAATAGCCGCTCCGTTTTGAAGCAACGCTTCCTTACTGTAATAGATCAAACTCGATTTTTTGATAAAATCATCCACGTCCACAGGTGAACTGAATCGGGCCGTTCCATTTGTCGGAATAATGTGATTCGGTCCGGCAAAATAATCCCCTACCGGCTCCGAACTATACGGGCCGAGAAAGATCGCTCCGGCATTTTCAATCCGGCCAGCGTAAGCCATTGGCTCCTGCACCATGATCTCCAGATGCTCCGGTGCGAGCCGGTTCACCACATCGATTCCTTCATCAATTGAATCGACCACAATAATCGCGCCATACTGCTCCACGGAAGCAGCAGCGATATCGCGCCGCGGCAGCACGTCCAGCTGCTGCTGCACTTCGGCCTGCACGGCTTCCGCCAGCACGGCCGAGGTCGTGACGAGAATGGCCGATGCCATCTCGTCATGCTCCGCCTGCGACAACAGGTCGGCGGCGACATATACCGGGTTCGCCGTATCATCGGCGAGCACCACAATCTCACTCGGCCCGGCGATACTGTCGATATCGACCGCGCCGTACACCTCGCGCTTCGCGAGCGCCACGTAAATATTGCCCGGTCCACAGATCTTGTCGACCGGGGCAATGCTCTCCGTGCCGTAAGCGAGGGCGGCGATCGCCTGAGCGCCGCCAACCCGGTACATCTCGCTCACGCCTGCTTCCGCAGCAGCCACGAGAATATACGGGTTAATACCTTCACCGCCGTTCGTTGAAGGCGGAGTCACCAGAACAATCTCCGGCACGCCGGCCACCTGTGCCGGAATCACATTCATCAGCACTGACGAAGGGTACGCCGCTTTGCCGCCAGGTACATAAACGCCGACCCGCTTCAGCGGCCGGATCACCTGGCCCAGCAGGCTGCCGTCCGGCTGCCAATCCATCCATGAATTGCGTTTCTGCTTCTCATGAAACGAACGAATGTTAGCCGCGGCTTGCCGGATCGCCGTCACGAAGGAAGGCTCAACGGCTGCATAAGCCGCCTGCAGCTCTTCCTGCGGCACGCGCAGCTCCGAAGCCGTCAGCTTCGTGCGGTCCAGCTGCTCTGTGTAACGCAGCAGTGCCGCATCTCCTTCCCGTCGAATGTCGCTGACAATGCGCCGTACCGTTTCATTTTGCTCCGGTGTACCGTACTCCACTTCCCGCTTCAGATCAAACTCCCGTGCAGATACGATTTTCATGCGTACAACCTCCCTATCCCTGTAGTGCCTGCGTAACCTCTAATACCCGTTTATGCTATATGATCAATTCTCGAATAGTTACTTCTGTTCCATCTTGCCTGCTTCATTTATCCCCGAAAAATCCCCGCAGACACCTCATTCGAGGCTGGAATGACCTGCTGAAGTGCATCGCATAACGCCTGAATCCGTGCGTTCTTCATCCGATAGCTTACCCGATTCGCGATAAGGCGGCTCGTGATATCCAGGATGCCTGTCATCTCAACGAGTCCGTTCTCCCTCAACGTCTGTCCGGTCTCTACCAGATCGACAATCCGGTCAGCCAGACCAATCAGGGGCGCCAGTTCGATGGAACCGTTCAGTTTGATGACCTCTACCTGTTGTCCCTGCTCGCGGAAATATTGGGAGGCGATTCTCGGGTACTTTGTTGCCACCCGCTGCTGAATGCCAGGCGCCCAGTCGGGTAGTCCAATAACAGACATGCGGCACTGTGCGATTCCCAAGTTTAACAATTCGTATACGTCCCGATTTTCCTCAAGCAGCACGTCTTTACCAACAATCCCAATATCCGCTACTCCATATTCCACATAGGTAGGCACGTCCACGGGTTTCGCCATGATGAACTCCATCCCCGCTTCCGGCACTTCAATCACCAGTTTGCGTGTATCATCTACATCAACGGGAATATCAAGTCCAGCCTCGCGGAACAATTTGGAGGCTTTCTTATAGATTCGGCCCTTCGGCATGGCTACCTTCAAAATATCCGACATCTCAGCGTCCCCCTCCATTTTCAGATCCGTACGTGATAACCCGCTCAGCCTGGATTGGTTTGTTGCCTGTTAGAGCACCAATCTTTGTCCCGCTTGCCTCTGCTCCATCTCCAGAAAGGAGGAACGTTACTACATTTTGACCGATGCTGCGTAGTCTCGCCGCCTCCGTTAGAGCCTCAGCCCGGCGTTCCGAAGTATATTGAATAAGTACAGGCTTCTTCTCTTCTATTGTAATTCCATGAACACCATCAATAATCCGGTTCGTTTTGAGCGCAAATCCTGTAGCTGGTAATGAACGACCAAACTGCTGCAACAGATTGTCATATCGTCCCCCACTGCATACCGGTGATCCGAGTTCTGCCGCATACCCTTCAAACGTCATGCCTGTATAATAGGAGAAATCACCAATCATCGTCAGATCAATCAACACATGCTCAGACACACCGTACGCTTCCAACACTTCAAATACCGCACATAAATGTGCAATCGATTTTGCTGCTTCATTACTTGAACTTAGCTCTGCTGCGTGTGTACATACTTCTTTACCGCCACGAAGACGTAAGATCGCTTCGAGCTGTTCCTTCAGTTTCGGTTCCAGATTCAACGCTTCAATGGATTGACGATAGCCGACATAATCGCGTCCCAGCAATCCTTCTTTCAACTGCTCCTGTTGTACCGTTTGACCTGGAATGACTTCCTCCAGCAACCCGTTCAGAAATCCCATATGACCCATCGCGATTTTAAAGGAAGACACACCCGCTGCCTGCAAAGAAGCAATCGCAAGTGCTACAACTTCTGCATCTGCCTCTGGCGAATCATCACCAACAAGCTCTACACCTGTTTGGAAAAATTCCGCCTCACGTCCCGCTTCCTCTTCTATAGAACGAAACACATTGGCATGATAGGACAGACGCAGCGGAAGCTCTTCATCCTTCAACAAAGAAGAAACCACCCGTGCAATCGGGGCTGTCAGATCTGATCTTAACACCAGCGTAGTCCCTCGACTGTTCAATAATTTAAACAGCTTGCGATCCGATGTGGAGCTCGCTACACCTACAGTATCGTAGTATTCAATCGTTGGTGTAATGATTTGGCGGTAACCCCAGCGTTCCATGCATTCCAGTACATTTCGCTCAATCGTTCGCAGTTTGGTCACCACAAGCGGTGTATAGTCACGAAAACCTGTCGGTTTTTCAAAGCCTTTTGGTTTGGACATTGGTATTATTCACCCCGAGTCAGTAGTTTAAGATTGGTAGACGTTCTATTTCAACAGGATTTATGTAGTGTAAATCCCCATTCTATCTTGTAACCTGATTTCTTATTGCTGCTGCCAAGCAGACTTCAAAAAGTGATTCGTAAGTGTTCAATTTTACTTAACTATAACTAACTTCCATCCTGTTTCTTTAACATGGTAAAGTGCTAATAAACTAAAGTATATGGGATATGATAACATGAATGACTCTCCATCGTCAACAATACGGCCCCTTTGGTGTACTTATAACGCATCTCCATTTTGATCCCCTTGCTGAAGAATAGTCTACTTATTTGTATACGAAAAAAGCTGCCATCAGCAGCTTCCTTATTCCAGTGAGTTCAACTTATTCTCTTCCCCTGACTGAACCAATTCAGGTTAATTTCCGTATGTTCGTTAACCATCTTTTCAGATGTTTCTTAAATCACTTTCGGTATACCCTTAAATTTTTCCCGCTTTCCTTTGTTTTCACCTGTTCTTGATTTCTTATGATGAGTCTTCTTACTCCAAAGTTCCCGGAACAGATGGCTCAGTCTTTATGACGATCTCCTCCGCTGAAGCATCCGAGCGAGACAGATCACGAAGTGGATTCCCTCCAACAAAAGCCCCCGGAGCCACATCCTTATGAACAACTGCTCCTGCAGCTACAACCGCACCGTCTCCAATGGTCACACCCGGCAGGATCGTTGAATTTGCACCGATCAGTACATTTTCCCCGATAATCACCTCACCGAGTCTGTATTCTTTAATAAGATACTCGTGTGCCAGGATCGTGGTATTGTAACCAATCACGGAGTTTTCGCCCACCGTAATTTTCTCCGGGAAGAACACATCAACCATAACCATCAATCCAAAGGCCGTATGTTTACCCACCTTCATGCCAAGCATGCGACGATAGATCCAGTTCTTGACCGATAGAATCGGGCAGTACCGTGACAACTGAATCCAGATAAAATTACGCACGCCTTTCCACGGACTCACTGTCTTATAGATATGCCAAAGTGCGTTATGGCCTTCTACGGGATAGCGGGTTACTTTTCTCATGAACGTTCCGTTTCAATCAGCGTAAGCAAATCCTTCATGTCGTGCAAAATATAATCCGGGTTATAGCCGCTCAATACGGCCTCTCCCTTAAGCGACCAGGCTACGCCTGCCGCAAGTGCACCCGCGTTCTGTGCCGATTGAATATCGACTGGGCTGTCACCCACCATCAATGTTTTGGAAGGATCTGCACCCAACTCCTCGATTGCTTTCAGGACGGGTTCAGCATGCGGTTTGGGATGGGTTACATCGGTAACCGTCACAATCGATTTCATATATTTCAACAGGTCGAAACGCTCCAGCACCTTAAGAGTAGATGGACGAATCTTCGTTGTGACAACCCCCATCACAATTCCTGCCTCATGAAGAGCTTCAACGACCTCAATGACGTGAGGAAACGGCTGAACCATCGCCTCATGATGAACGTCGTTGTATGCCCGATATCCTTTCACATACTCCGCAACATCCTCTTTCCCAGAGAAGGTACGCATCTGATTCTCCAGTGTCCCCCCCATATGTGGGATGATCTGTTCGCGTGTCCAAGGGGTTGATAATTGCAAATCATCCATGACATGAAGAAAAGAGTTGATAATCAACTCATTCGTATCAATAATCGTCCCATCCAGATCAAACAAAACCGTGTCAATCATGCTGCATTACTCCTTTTTCTCTTCAGCTTGCTTCAGATCCTCTTTGGCCGAGGCTGGAGTTACCGTGTCCTCTTTGCCTGCAACTGGGCCTGTATGCACCATATCATCCGATGATTCTGAAGGAACGTTGGAAGATACAATTGGATCGCTATATCGCACATCTGCCTTGCCTGTCATTCTTCTCACAACGATGAAGATAATCGCAACAATAATGATTCCAATAGCCAGCAGCTGCGAAATTCTTACATTACCATAGGCCGGATCAAGATATCCTTGCTCGAAGCCCATAGCTGTCATCGGGGACCATAACCCATTAACCATGGAGGCGACCCATTGCGGAGCCTGGAATCCCAGACTGTCGGTACGCAGCGCTTCGATAAAGAAACGACCGATCGAGTACCAGATAAAATAGGACATGAACAGCTCACCTGCACGCAGGAACTTCTGCCGGCGCAGTACCAACAATATGATTAAACCAACAAGACTCCACATCGATTCATACAAAAACGCAGGATGATGGAATACACCTTCCACGTTCATCTGATTCACAATAAAGTCTGGCAAATGAAGCTTGTCCCTCAAAAACGATTCTTCTACAGGACCGCCATAGGCTTCCTGATTCACAAAGTTACCCCAACGTCCGATCATTTGTCCCACGATCAGTCCAGGTGCACAGATATCGGCCATACGCCAGAAGTTATACCCTTTACGACGGAAGAAAATGACTGCACATATAATCGCACCTATCAGTGCGCCATATATGGCGATACCACCATTCCATATTTTAAAGACATCCCAGAAATTATCCTTATAATCGTCCCATCGAAATGCCACATAGTATATGCGGGCACCGATAATGGCAGAAGGCACACCAAGCAGAACCATGTCCATGAACACTTCCTGCGGAATGTTATACCGTTTGCCTTCCCGAATAACGAGCAGCAAACCTACAAGTGCCGCTGTACCGAGAATAAGCCCGTACCAGTGAACCTTTAACGCTCCAATGGAAAACGCAATCGGGTTCAACAGTAATAATGTATCCATTCATTCACACTCCTATAAATTGACTCATTCACACGCATGACCAATTGTGCATGTCTCCAACACTTGATAAAGGAGTGGAACATGTCAACAATTGGCCTTAATCATATAACGGTATCTTCTCTTCTCTTAGTCCATGTCTTCCATATCTTCAGAGATCGTTGCTGTCAGCTTGTTTGTAAACTGCAGTGCAGCATTCAGACCCATCTGTTTCAGGCGATAGTTCATTCCCGCCACTTCAATGATAACAGCCAAGTTCCGTCCCGGACGAACTGGGATCGTTACAAGTGGTACATCCGTATCAATGATGCGAGTCGTTTCTTCATCCAGACCAAGACGATCATATTGCTTATCCTGCTGCCAAGCTTCCAGACGGACAACCAGTGTAATCCGTTTGTTATTGCGAACCGCGCCCGCACCGAACAATGTCATTACGTTGATGATACCAACGCCGCGGATCTCAAGCAGGTGACGGATCAATTCCGGTGCAGTTCCGTGCAGCTGGAAGTCTGATGTCTGACGAATTTCTACCGCATCATCGGCTATCAATCGGTGACCACGTTTCACCAGTTCCAGTGCAGTTTCACTTTTACCAATACCGCTGCTTCCGGTGATCAACATCCCTACTCCATACACATCACAGAGTACACCGTGAATTGTTGCTGTAGGCGCCAGTTTCTTCTCCAGGAATCCGGTAATCCGGCTGGATAAAATCGTTGTAGCCATGTTGCTGCGAAGCACAGCCAGATTCTGTTCTTCACTGATCTCAATCAATTCCTGTGGTACTTCAAGTCCACGAGTTACTACGATACAAGGTGTTTCTTCCGTACAGAGGCGCTGCATCCGATCACGGCGCTCATTTTCCGGCAACATTGCAAAAAAGGCCAGCTCTGTTCTACCAAGCAGCTGTACCCGTTCTTGTGGATGATATTCAAAATAACCAGCCATTTCCAGTCCAGGACGGTTCAAGTCGTCTACAGTAATGATTCTCTTCAGTCCGTGAGATCCAGAAACAACCTCCAACTGGAACTGTTGTACCAATTCAGATACTTTCACGTTTTTCGCCATTTGTCTCTTCCTTTCAGCATTCGCTGCCCTCTATGTACATCAGCATTAGCGTCATTCCATTGCATTAATAGCGCATTCATGTTGTTCAATTCAGCTTATAACCTTCAAATAATCTTAAATGAATTCCGGGCTGAATGCAATCTTGGCTTCACTCACCGATGAGTCAAAAAGCCCCTTCCAGCAATAACGGAAGGGGCCCAGATTACAATGTATGATTGCGTTAACTGATAGATTCCATCGCTACCGATGAATCTCAGTACTATTAGTCTTGAAGAAGAACGTTCGCTTCAGTCTCTTTGTCAAAGATATGAACTTTGTTCATGTCAATTGCCATTTTAACTGTGGAACCATCACGAGTGTTGGAACGTCCGTCTACACGTGCGATTGTAGTGTCGTTACCTACACCGCTCAAGTAGAGGAGCATTTCGTGACCCAGGTTCTCTGTTACATCTACGTGTGTAGAGAATACAGAGTTCGGGGATGCTTCCAGGAATACTGGCTCTTCGTGAATGTCTTCTGGACGAACACCCAGAATCACTTCTTTGCCAATGTATCCTCTTGATTTCAGCACTTGTGCTTTACCTTGTGGGATCTCAACATCCACACCAGGAGCTACGAAATGCAGGCTAGTACCTTGCTCAGCCAGTTTACCCGAGATAAAGTTCATTGTCGGGGAACCGATGAAACCAGCTACGAACAGGTTAGCCGGGAGGTTGTAAAGCTCTTCTGGAGAAGCTGCTTGTTGGATGATACCATCCTTCATAACAACGATCCGATCACCCATTGTCATTGCTTCGATCTGGTCATGCGTTACGTAGATAACAGTTGTTTCCAAACGTTTCGCAAGTTTAGTGATCTCAGCACGCATTTGACCACGCAGTTTCGCATCCAAGTTGGAGAGAGGCTCATCCATCAAGAACACTTGTGGATCACGGACGATCGCACGTCCCAGAGCGACACGCTGACGTTGACCACCGGACAATGCCTTAGGTTTACGCTCAAGCAAATGCTCGATATCCAGGATTCTAGCTGCTTCACGTACACGTTTGTCGATCTCATCTTTTTTCACTTTACGCAATTTCAAACCGAACGCCATGTTTTGGTATACGCTCATATGCGGATACAAGGCATAGGATTGGAATACCATCGCGATATCGCGGTCTTTAGGAGCAACATCATTAACGACACGGTCGCCGATATAGAGTTTACCTTCAGAAATTTCCTCAAGGCCTGCGATCATACGCAGTGTTGTTGATTTACCACAACCGGACGGACCTACCAGTACCAGAAATTCTTTATCTTTAATGTCCAGGTTAATATCAACTACTGTTGCTTTATCAGAACCCGGGTATTTTTTGAAAATATGCTCTAAACGTACACCAGCCATGATTGTTGCCTCCTCAGAGATCATTTTGTAATCGAATACATTTTGTAGTTTTATATTAACCCATTTACATGATGTTTGACTATTCGCAAACTGCACAAAAATATCAAAGCTTTTTCGTCACTTTGTACATAAGCAGTAAAATCCGCACCAGAACAGCACTTTCGAAGTTCCTGACATCATATCCAATCTCCTGTTTGATCTTATCTAGACGATATACCAAGGTATTTCGATGAATGAAAAGGCGCTTTGCCGTCTCGCTGACATTACAATCCAGATTGAAAAAGGTCTCCAGCGTAGCTAGTGTCTCACTATCACTAAACAACACAGTACCCTTCCCCGTTTCCTGTATAAAACGAAGACGTTGTTGCACTGGAATGCTATCTACCAACCGTTCAAGGTGCAAATCCCAAGGGAGATGAATGTGCTGTGCAACGTGAAAGGCCCTGCCCAGGTGAACACTTTCTTGAAGAAGTGCCGTAACAGAAGATAGTTCCTCTGCAGGGATACACGGTAAGGATGCAGACAAATGAAATACACCCGCCCATTCACTGGCTACTAATTCATATAGCCCCTGACAAAAGGCATTCAGCAAATCCTTTCTGGCTTCAGTCGTATCCTCTTCAGCTTCCCCTGTAACAATCTGTTCATCACCCAGAAACACCCACTCCTGCGCCCCTACAGGAATCAGTATAATTTCTTCACCAAAATAACTTTCGAGTAGTTTATTCAGTTCCTTGGAACGAATACGATGAGCATCAGGTGTCTCACATTGCAACAAAAATGGGATTTTCTCTGTATTCAACTCTCCTGCCAATGAAAAATAATCTGGGATAGGCTCCTGCTGAGCTGGTTGCTCAATCTGCTGTCGAAGCCAATGACCCAATTCAGCAAGCTGTTGCTCTCTATCATTCTCATAGATCACAGGCTGTTCTTCATCCAGTAATCTATTATGATTGCTAATGAGTAGTTCAATTAAACGCTGTACTTCAAACGTAACAGAGTTAGCAGAACATCCCCAACACAAGATATTGCCTTCTTGCTCATTCAAACCAACTTTAAAATAAATACGTTCCTCTGTACTCCAACTGCGTACATCCGTAACGAGATCATCTGAGCTTTCATTTTGAGGTGCAAGATCGTCGGCCTCTTCTGTCCCCTTACTCAGGGTCATTTGTTTAGCTTCATATGCAACTGACTTTATTGCAAATTGATTCCATTCTTCTATAGTTAACACAGATTCGTCCAATGTAGTGCCTATAATTGCTTCAATTTGTTGTTTTAGATCAGGTATGAGCTTCATAAAATGAACGCCACCACTCTGCTTTTTTCTATTATTTTATCATATCTTGCGGAGCATCGCCTTTTTTCAGTCCTTATTATGATTTTCTACTTTATTACTTGATTTATCCATAACAAAAAAGAGTGATTAATCAAATTAATGATCAATCACTCTTTTTCAAAAGA
>NZ_LITU01000071.1:0-317 GCF_001280595.1 Paenibacillus xylanivorans | reverse complement strand
GATGCTCTCCCAGCTGAGCTAAGCCTCCTGGGTAATATGGTAGCGGCGGAGGGGATCGAACCCCCGACCTCACGGGTATGAACCGTACGCTCTAGCCAGCTGAGCTACACCGCCACATTCTAAAACTATAGCCTGATCGCTTGTCCATCTTAAAGTAAAGATGGCGGAGAGAGAGGGATTCGAACCCTCGCACCGCTTACGCAGTCTAACCCCTTAGCAGAGGGTCCCCTTATAGCCACTTGGGTATCTCTCCAAATAGACAATCAAGAACAATACTCACAAGGATTGCTCCCTGAAAACTAGATCCGAAACGAAAT
>NZ_LITU01000016.1 GCF_001280595.1 Paenibacillus xylanivorans | reverse complement strand
ACCCTGCCTTGCTGTATGGAGACCAGGTCATGTCTTATCGTGAGCTGGAAATAGCCAGCAAGCAGGTAGCAGATGACCTCATCCAGGCTGGCTGTCAAGGACAGCCGGTGGCACTTCTGATGGAGCGTTCAGCCGAGCTGGTCATTGCCATGCTGGGCATCATCCAAGCCGGGGCAGCCTTCGTCCCGATCGATCCGGCCTTCCCGGAGAAACGGGTGCGATATATGCTTTCCGACTGCGGGGCCTGTCTGTTGTTAGCAGATGCGTCCCAACAAAAGAGGGCTGTTCAACGATATGGTGACCAAGTCACGGTCTGGGGTCCGGATGTCCGAACGGCGTCTTGCCCACAAGAACGAGAGACGATGCCTTCTGTCCCGGAAGGATTGGCTTATATCCTCTACACCTCCGGATCTACAGGGCAGCCAAAAGGAGTACTAGTGCAGCATTCAAGCATTTTGAACACGTTAAACGGCCTGCACGAGCTTTACCCACTGGGGCCGCAAGATGTGTACCTGTTTAAAACAGCCTATACCTTTGACGTCTCCCTTTCCGAGCTGTTTGGCTGGATGTGGGGAGGAGGGGCGCTCGCGATCCTGGAACCGGGAGGGGAGAAGAATCCAGCAGCCCTGGCTGCCGCTATTCGGCGATACGGAGTTACGCACATCAACTTTGTACCTCCCATGTTGAACGCGCTCATCCACAGTCTGGATGAAGAAGGGATTCAGGCGCTGCACGGCCTGCGCTATATTTTTGCTGCAGGTGAAGCTTTGCCGGGAGCGTTGGCCCGGGCAGTTGCGAAAAAGTTGCCGACGGTTCGGCTTGAGAATCTGTACGGACCGACCGAGGTCAGCATTTATGCAACAGGCTACAGGGTCACAGGAAGAGAAGAGGGGAGCATCCCTATCGGCAAACCTCTGCCGAATGTGCATGTCTACATTATGGATGAAGCACAGTCGCTACAACCGATTGGGGTACCCGGGGAGATGTATGTGGGTGGTACGGGTGTTGCGGCGGGGTACCTGAATCGGGAAGCCCAGACGGCGGAGCGGTTCGTAGAAGATCCGTACGTCAAAGGGGGCAAGAAGGACCGAACGGGAGATGTGGCGCGCTGGAACGAGAACGGCGAAATTGAATACCTGGGACGAACAGATGATCAGGTCAAGATCCGAGGGTACCGGATTGAGCTTGGAGAAGTGGAAAAGCAACTGCTGGAGAGCGGTCTTGTGAGAGAAGCGGTGGTCGTCAGCAAGACCGACCGGGTAGGACTTCCTTATCTATGCGCCTATGTGACGGCGCAAGGAGAAGTGAAGTTGGAAGAACTGCGCGAAGAGCTGGGCAGACGAGTCCCA
>NZ_LITU01000070.1:625928-626173 GCF_001280595.1 Paenibacillus xylanivorans | reverse complement strand
TCTTCGTGTAGGCAACGCCAGTAACAGCGACAACTGTACCGTCGATTTCCAGATCGTAACCAGTTGCTCCAGTTACTACGTTCCATTTCAATGCTATCGCTACATTCGTTACCGAGTTAATAGTCAGTCCGCTGACGGAAGCTGGGACTGTACTTTGCGTCAAAATAGCTGTCCATGCACTAACATTGGTTTCGGTCAGCGCACGTACGCGATATTTATGCGCAGTTCCAGGAAGTTGGCTTCCA
>NZ_LITU01000070.1:625673-625918 GCF_001280595.1 Paenibacillus xylanivorans | reverse complement strand
CTACACCATCAGCTTCCACTTCATATTTTGTAGCGTCGGGGATTTCTGCCCATGTCAGGTTAATGGCTGTCTCTTCCGATGTCGCTTTCAATACAGGAGTGTTCAATTGCGTGGTTCCGCTAATCAAATCACTCCATGTTCCTACTCCTGCGGCATTCTTGGAACGAATGCGGAAGGTGTGGTCTGTGTTTGCTGTAAGACCACTCTTGTTGTAGGCAGTGGCGGTAGTGGATACTACGGCGCCA
>NZ_LITU01000070.1:559514-625653 GCF_001280595.1 Paenibacillus xylanivorans | reverse complement strand
GTACACGATATTTATGTGCTGTTCCTGCGAGCAGACTGCTGTGCGTGTATGAAGGTTCGCTCACTGTCCCCACTACCACGCCATCGGCTTCTACTTCATATTTCGTAGCGTCGGCGATTTCTGCCCACGTCAGATTAATAGCGGTTTCTTCCGATGTGGCTTTCAAAACAGGTGTATTCAATAGCGTGGTTCCGCTGATCAAATCACTCCATGCTCCTACTCCTGCGGCATTCTTCGAGCGGATGCGGAAAGTATGCTCTGTGTTTGCTGCGAGACCACTCTTCGTGTAGGCAACGCCGGTGACAGCGACAACTGTGCCGTCGATTTCCAGATCGTATCCGGTAGCTCCAGTTACAGTTGTCCATTTTAACGCTATAGCCGTATTGGTTACAGAATTCACTGTTAATCCTGCAACAGAACCTGGTAACGTATTTTGAGTCAGTACGGCTGTCCACGCACTTGTATTGGTATCTGTCAAAGCACGCACACGATATTTATGAGCTGTAACTGGTGAGAGTCCGGTATGCGTAAATGTCGGATCTACAACAATACCAGTAATTACTCCATCGGCTTCCACTTCATATGAGGTAGCACCGTCAATAGAAGGCCAAACGAGGATAATTTCTTCCTGTGAAGGGCTTGATTTCAGTACGGGTGTACTCAATTGAGTAGACACGGTTAACAGATCAGACCAACTGCCTGCCCCGCCTGTATTTTTAGGTCTTAACCGGAAAGTATGTTCTGTATTAGGAATGAGTCCTGTTTTGCTGTACGTGGTACCAGTCACAGCGACGATGTTACCGTCAATCTCCAAATCGTAACCTGTCGCACCTTTTACAGCGGTCCAAGATAGTGCAACTTTATTAAATGTTGCTTCTGTTACTTTCAAACCACTGACGGAGTCCGGAACTACCAGTTGCGTTATTGCTTTACTCCAATCGCTCTCATTGTTGGAAGAGAGAGCTTTTAGCGTATACGTATGACTTGAGTTTGCTGCGAGACCCTCATGCTCATACGATGTCACATTGCCAAGCTCGATAGGCGTTTCATCATCAATCTTTAATTGATAATGATTAGCTTGATCAACCGCATTCCATTGGATAATATTTTTACCTTCCTGGGAGCTTGCCGAAATCACCGGTTGTTGGAGCAAGGTTTTGATCTCATACAAAGAGCTCCACTCACTCGTACCTATTGAATTAAGAGAACGCACTCTATAGGAATACAACGTATCTGGCAATAAAGCGTTGCTGGCAAAGGTTGTCCCATAATAAGGCCCCTTAATGATTCCATTCTCCTCAATTTCATATTGCACGGCCTGTTGCGCATGCTGCCAGTTCAAGTTAACTGTACTTTCACTTTGTTTTCCTGTGATCCCAGCTGGAATAGCAGGCATGTTGTCAATCGTCACCGGGGCCACCAACTGTTTGGTAAAAGTGGCCGGTTCCGCTTTGCGTGTATAATATGGGTTCAGTTCAGAATAGAAGTCCACTACCTCCCCCGTATCCGCATTAACAACCAAACTTAACTGCCTAACATCATAATTGTATACATCAACCGGTGTAAGCTGACCCAAGACATTATAGTTCGAAATGGTCCATTGCCCCACTTCCATGCCGGATTGTCTATACGTCATCTCAGTGAAGTTCTCACGAACTTTACTTAAATCAATAAGAAATGCATTGTCGATCTGTCCAGTATACTTGGATGTATACGATCCGAAGCTTATATTCGTAATATCACTGGTAAATCCCAAGATAGATTGCCTTCTTGTAAAAGAGTAACCTGTCGTTGAAATATTGTAGGATCTAACCCAACTGAGGTTAACATCCCTCTGGTTCACCTGTAATTTACCGTTGTTGTATGTCATTACATACTGAAAGTCATTACTCGATGAGACAATACCGTTACTCGTTGCTGCATGTGCCCGGTTCCCCCCGTACACGCCAAACTGTCCGAATACCAGCATTAGCACCAGTAAACGGACGGTCCATAAGTAAAACCCATTTTTTCTTTTTCCTGCAACCACCGTTGTTCTCCCCTTCAAAAGATATGTTTTGCCACTCCCTGTGCTGTCACCTATGGTGAACGGCAGAACTATCTATTCTACATGGCAGAAACAATTCCTCTTTTTTACATGTAAAAATATTCTTGTCTAATTTATTTTTATAATTTCGTTAAACAACCAACACACAAATTATATGCATGTATATGAAAATCCACAAAAGTGATAATGTCATACATACTAGAACATACTTTCCCTTTTTTATATAAAAGCTATTAATTTTAGTTCATTATCTAACTTGCTTATGATAACCATATAGATAGCCCCTATTAAGTGAATATGCAAATACTCAGGTCAGGATCTGGCCAAAGTCAGCGTGTAAATCTCTATTGGAATGTTCATAGAAAATCCAGCTTTTAAGATCACCTGTCCACAGCCATCCAGGGTACTACCGGTTGTGTATATATCATCAATCAGTAACAAGCGTAAGGGAGCAATACGCCCACCTTGTGCTGTAGGTGTGATATGTGAAGAGGCTTCTTTTCCAATCGTGTATGAATTAACTGGCTGTGAATGCATGTTCTTTGGCATGGTTTCATTTGAAGCTCTGTAGAGATCAGCCATTATCTCCGTTCCACCCGGCTGCATTGAGAAAGCATCCTGCATGGTCTGGATGCGCTCGCCGCGTGTTTTGAAGCTTTGTTTGGTGGTGTTGATCCGACGCTGGAGCAGATCAACAACAGGTAGGCGGACGGCTGCGGCGAGTCCTGATGCGAGCCGCTCTGCCTGGTTGAAGCCGCGCTCAGCAAGGCGTTCGTTGCTGACGGGGACATAGGTCACCACGTCTGGCCGCCATCGCGGCTTGTTGTTTTGCAGCGACTGGCGGTTGCGTGGTGCTACTCCTGGATGAGCATGCGTATAGCTCGCGTATGGGCTGTGGCTATTGAGTTGCGCGTGTGAATGTGTGGGCGCAAACAAGTTTGGTGATTGAACCGGCGTGCTGATTGATCGGCACGAGCCAGGTCGGTGAACGGGCGCATTGTTGTTTACATCGCCCCCGCCAGGTCGGTGAACGAGTGCGTTTGTTGACGCACTCGAATTACATGGATGTGAACTGGCATCCATATGAGATTGAGCAGGTGTGGCGGGATGAGCCACGGGGGCCAGGGTTCCTTTTGCCAAAACAGGGTTGAATTCTTCACTCATTGCTTGAAATGCTTGAATAATAAGTGCCGTTAAAAGTGGCGCATAGCGCTCGTGGCCTCTAAATTTGTACATGCCAATCCATTCTTTCATTAAAGTATTGTACTGGACGGCGCTGCGGTTAAGGATGAAAGAACGGTTTTGCATGTGTGGGCGGACACAATCCGGGCAACCGATTCCTCGACCACAGCGCAAGCAGCGAATGGAACGAATCCACGGAATTTGCTGCACACAACGCGGACAGATGCCGGGGTAGATCGGAGACAATATCGCTCGTGTACCACAGGTTAGACAAGTCGCTCCTGGTGGAGCGAGCAATCCATGCAGGCGATGGGTGAGTTCTTGCACGTGGTCAGTTATGCTTCTTAGCCAGTTCGACATTAGATTGTTGCCTCCCTTAGTATCTATTGGTGTGTTGGCGGATGAAGGTAGCCTTTGCGTCCTGCGATAGTATTCATCTTTTGGATCTGTGCCACCGCTTTCACCTGAGAACGCGTACGACGGGATGATGCAAAGACGACTCTTCCTGCTGGATCATCCATAGAACGGCCTGCTCTACCCGCCATCTGTACCAGAGAAGCTTCGTCAAAGAGGCCATTATCCGCATCCAAAATAAATACATCGCTACGTGGAATAGTGACGCCCCGCTCCAAGATAGTAGTGGTCACAAGCAGACGTATGGTCCGTTCACGAAACGCAATAACTTTGCTCGCGCGATCCGGATCTTGGGATGATGTTCCTTCAATATGGATTTGCGGAAACATGCGACGCATGAGTGTTACAAACGCCTCAATCTGAGCGATCCGTGTCACAAATACAAATACCTGAGCTTCCCTTAGCGAGGAGGTCTGAATGCTCTTTTTTAGAGTAGCGGGCAGTTCCCGCTTCCGAATACATTCAGCGACGGTAGGCATTTTCAGCAAACGCGGCACGGGTAAAGGATAGCGGTGGAAGCGGACCGGAACTTTGGCGTGAGTGAGTTTCCCTTGTGCTGCTTCCCGCTGTAGCCTAGCTGGTGGCGTAGCCGACAGATACACAAAATGGCCATCAGGCTTGCAAGAGGACGCAGCTGCATGTGCAAGCATGGGATCGTTATGATAGGGAAATGCGTCGAGTTCGTCGATAATGACGAGATTGAATCCCTGGTAAAAACGCATCAGTTGGTGCGTGGTCGCGAGTGTGAGCTGCGCGTCTTTCCAGCGCTCGGTGCTGCCTCCGTATAGCGTAGCGAGTGAGATGTCAGGGAACGCCTTCGCCAGACGAGGGGCAAGCTCCAGTACGACATCCCGGCGCGGCGTAGCGACAAGTGCTCGTCCACCCCGGTCCAATATGTATTGGAGCAAAGGGAATATCATTTCCGTTTTACCGGCCCCGGTCACGGCCCATAGCAAAAACCGCCCCGGCCCATCCACGGCGGATGGCTGGGCCAAAAACGCCAGCGCCTCGGCAGCCGCCGCGCTCTGCGCTGGGCTCAGCCCCCACCGGGCAAGTCCGCCCTCGGTGGGGGGAACGGCCGTGCCACGCTGCGATGCACCGCGTGGCATGGCCCCTGGCGCTGCGCTGCGCAGCAGCAGCGCACAGGCACGGCTGCGCCCCAGCGCGAGGCAAGCCTCGCAGTAGGCGCACGCCGCCAGGCCGCAGGCAGCGCAGGGCACGCGCTGCCCGGCAAAGCTGCCGCATCGGCGGCAGCGGGGCGCGCTATGCGCGCGACCCAGCCACGCGAGGCGTTGCCGCCGCGTGGCAGGCCCTTCCAGAGCGGCTGCTATGCTCAGCCGCCCACGCAGGCGCGCGAGCTGCGCAGCTGCGCGCCAAACCGAGGCAAGCTGCGGCGCCGTATCCGCCAGCAGCGCCTCTGCCTCGGCCGCCAGCAATTGGCGGCCGCCAAGCCGCGAAGCCAGCAGGGCAGCGCCCCGCTCCAGCTGAGCCCACTCCCCGGCGGGATACGGCTCTGGCATCCCGCCCACCTCCGCACCTCTTTCAGCAGTAATCCCCGCTTTGCCTGCCATCTCTCCCCTAGCCTCCAGTTCCCCGGAGGCCCGCTCGTAATCTTCCAATTTCCGTCGCATATACACCTGCCAGTGCTCTTCTCCCCATTGATCCATCCCTCGCTCCATCTCAAAATGTTCTACCATCCACGAGGCCTGACTTAAAGGCAACTCCCTACCTAGCAGTAACCATTGCAACACCCTCTGTCCGCTCACCCCTTCAAGCCACCATGCTACATCCACTCGGATATCCAGTGACAACGCCATGTTCCACTCTTCTCTCACTCGGCACACATACAACCCAACCTTCATTCTCTCTCCTCCCTCATTCTTGATGTTCCGAAACGCAAAAAAAGCACATGCCCACCGACTATTCGTCGGAGCATGTGCTTCATGTCCATATCTCATACATTCAATATCCATTTGTATTATCACTATATCAATTGTGGAGTCGTCCCACAAGTTCTACTAACATCAAAAGCTCTTCCTGTGTCCCTACTCTTTCAAACTAAACTTGCATCGGTTATGTAAATCGCATATTTTATGCTTTTATTCTGTACCTTGCCCTAAATAGGGTCAGTTTTATCCTGAATCTAGTTTGTGCCACTTTGTTTAAGTCGGCTAGGAAAGATTCTATTATATCGGTTTATGATTTCATCCAATATCTCGGATTGCTTAATCACTAAAGGATGCTGTAATCCGTAAACCGCTACTAGCTCGTATAAACTCTTTCTTTCACGTTCCAGATCATCTTCGTTATCATTCGCAGAATATCTCATAGAAATCTCACCTCTATGAATAGTTTAACCTTTTATGTAAAAACATAGATTTCTTCAAAAAATACAAAACACAACTCTGTTGTAATTGAACAACAAAATTGTGCCCTGAAATGTTTACCATCCACCTTCACCATGCGAATCTGATGCTGCTACAATGGGAGTTGGTTCTGCAGGTTGTACATCATCTGCATATGATGTGGTATTCAAGGGAGCACCTATTACCAAAGCTATTGCAAGGATTACAGAAAGAATTAATGATTTTTTCTTCATTTTGTATTCCGAACCTCCATGAGCATTGTAGTATATTGATGAAGCTCGTCTTCCGTTGCCAGATGCCGAATGGTATCGAACGCACAGATGCATCGAAGCATGCATCTTTCATTTTTTATATTAGCTGAGATTGCCAAACTATTTAAAACATATTGAATCCCAGCATGAGCACGACCTGTATTTAAGTAATAGTCTCCTACATCAGCCAGAAAATGAACAAAACGATCCCCCATAATCTGATCTGTATACGAACCTATGGTTACTCGTTCTTGTGTATAGGATATTATTGTATCCTGAAATCGCTCCAACACATGATCGACGTTCAAATTATATGTTAGTGCTGATTTCATAATTTTAAATAATCCACGCAATATCTCGTTTTCTCTGGCAGCCAGAAATTCAACATATTCACCCAGGATATGAACTTCTCCCGACACAAGCTGGTACAAATATTTATTCGCTTTTGCCCATTCACGAAATTGGCTTTTCGTTTTCTCCGCTGCTGTATCATTCTCTTTGATCCAATCGTGGTTTTCATAACAGGATACATGGTACAGCGCCTGTTGGTATTCATCTTTCTCTTCTGCAATGGATCCGAGAACAAGGTTTGCATACAGAATGTAACCGAATAAGGGTTTAGCCGGCTCATCATAACTCTTACCCATTCGGATTCGTTTATGTTTCATCTCATATTGAATGCGTGCGAGTCTGCCCATTTCCTCTGCAACTTTACTCGCCTTGTCCCACCGTCTTAATGAAAGAAATGTATTTGTCAGATCCTTCAACGCATCCAGTTGGTCGACCTCATTAAGTCTTGCGACAAAGGGTTCAAATTGTACAGCACATTCCAGATTATTCTGTTGATCATCATTAATGGATAATTTAAAAATCCGATACTGACAAATGGCCAATCTTTCCGCATGCTGATATCGTTCCGCCTCACAAACCTTGCGATATATCATTAATGCAGTTGCCGCTCGGCCTTCATCGTTCAATAATTCTGCAAAATCAAATAGTGGTTTAATGTAGGCAGCATTCTCCATCATCATATCTACAGTCCGTTCTACGCAGTCATTTTTCCCAAGTTCTGAGCAACGTATCATAAACGGACGAAGTCGCCTCCAATTAATTGAATAATCATTGAAAAGTTCATCCACATACTGGTCGTAGAAGAATCCTTCATCAAGCCCCATATGTTGGGTGATAATATCCAGAATTTTAACGGAAAAGGGTTGGGAACCATGAATGACTCTACTTAAAGTTCCAGAATTGATACCTGATTTCTCTGCAAAGTGATAGATCAGAATCTTGTTCTCATTGATATAACGTAAAAATTCCGAACGGATTGTCTTATGCAGTAGCTCCATGTAAAGATACCCCCTTCCGAAAAATCCATTTCCAATTCATATATACAGTATTTAGTGAATTATAGGATTTATTAAACCCATGGTCAATACAGGTATACGATCATTCCTCATCACACTTTTGAAGCTGTCTTCTCTACTCGATAGGCCCACTTTACCAATTCAATGAGTACCGTTAATCTTTCTTTGATCATGCGAAACTTTTTCCAATCTGCATCGTCTATACTTTTAACTTAAGAGTTCTGATTTCAAAAAGGTTCTTGCTGCAATCCCATCAAGGACAATAACCATAGATTGCATAAAAACCCATATTTAATTTATCAGCAAGCTTGGCTACAATGACAAAAAAAGACTACAGCATACGCTGTAATCTTTAACCTCGAACATGATGAAATCCAAGCTTATTTTGGCAAGCTGGCATGACTTCATTGAAAGTGCATTCTGACTGATGACACGCTTTAGCCAGTCTGTCTCAGCAGCTTGCACGATTAATGAGCCGAACTGTTGCAAAAAAAGCATCTACTGCTTTGGCTCACGCAAATCGATAAGACGAATAGAATGATTCCCGGTCTGATTCCCCTGTTCCATATCGGTAGGGACAGCAGACAAGTAGGATAACTCCATTCCTTGCCTAAGCATAAGCTTTTCAATAATACGAACCGTTTCGGCTTCCGTACGATCAGCGACAACCGTCAATGTGAAGCTCTTTCCACGGTAAAATAATTCCCGGCAAAGCGCTCTTACAATGCCTTCAATCCGCTGCTCCTGATTGGAAGGAATGAGCAGAATCTGCTCGTAGCCTTCAGGGTCCGGACGGGAAAGATAGCGCTGGTGCATGGCATGAACGGCCATTGCCGCCAGGAAGTATATGAGCAGAATCATAGTCAGATGAGCAACCATGGCAACTGCACCTCCTCGGAAGGTCATGCTCACCCATGGCGAACATCCCTGTATACAGCAGTATATGCTGCATCCCCTGAAGGGTTACACTTGCAAATTCCGAACGCTCATATTCCATTCTGATCGACACTGGACGAAGAAGACAGGCCAGGTCGTTCACTCATTCATGCCGAGGCTTGAAGATAAGTTCTCCTAACTTCACACTTCGCTCATTTGCAGTAATAAAGTCCATTAACCCGCTAACCAGTCCAACATTCTGGAATGGGCGCGAGTAAACAGAATCCTATAATTGCTAACATCAAACTGCATCTAAGTACAATCGTATATTAGAGGGTAACCCAACCATATTTGATCGAGTTGATAACCGCTTGTGTACGATCGTCCACTTCCATCTTCTGCAGAATACTGCTGACATGGTTTTTTACCGTTTTTTCACTGATGAACAGGAACTCACCAATCATTTTATTGCTCTTACCTTCAGCCATCAGACGCAAAACTTCAGCCTCACGACGAGTAAGCGGATTATTGTCGCCAGCGACAAACTTAACGCCTGCTTCCTTCGAAGCTCCCTCGCTCATTGCCCCTGTCTCATTAAGATACGTCATACGACGTAACTGCATGATCAGTTTGCCCGTTACTTTAGGGTGGATAAATGCGTGCCCTTCATGAACGGAACGAATCGCGTTAATCAGTGACTCGGCCTCCATATCTTTCAGCAGGTATCCATTAGCGCCTTTACGCAGCGTCTCGAACACATAGCTCTCATCATCATGAATAGACAAGATAATGACTTTGACATCTGGGAACAGCTCACGCAATTTCTCCGTCGCTTCAACCCCGTTCTCCACAGGCATGTTGATATCCATCAATACGATATCCGGTTTATCCTGATTACAGAATTCGAGCACCTGAATCCCATCGCCGCATTCGCCGATGACCTCAATGTCGTCCTCCATATTTAAAATGCGTTTCAAACCTTCACGGAACAGCTGATGATCATCAGCCAAAAGAACTTTAATTGATGCCTTACCAGTATCACGGTTTTCCATCCTGCTACTCCTTTCCCTTATCCACGTTTGTCGGGATATGAATCACTATTTTGGTTCCTTGATTTTCCGCGGATTCGATCTCTATTCTTCCTTCTAACAGTTCAACCCGCTCTCTCATCCCAATCAGACCGAAGTGGGTATGATCCTTGCTCTTCTTCGCAAGAAGCTCCGGTTTGAACCCAAGCCCATTGTCCTGCACGACAATCTTGACGAGCTGAGCCTGGTATGTAATTTCCACTACAACATAAGTGGGATAAGCATGCTTTGCAGCATTGGACAGACCTTCCTGCACGAGGCGGTAGATCGCAGCCTCCATTGCCGAAGACAAACGGTGTTCCTTGCCTCTCGTTTCAAAAAGCGAGCGGATTTTTGTTTTTTCTTCAAAATCCTGCACGTACTTCCGAAGCGTCGGAATCAATCCCAGGTCATCCAGTGCCATAGGACGCAAATTGAAAATAACTTTTCTCATTTCTCCAAGACTCGAACGAACCTGGCCTTTCAAATCTACTATTTCGGCCTGGACCATCTTAAAATCCTGCTTTATGAGCATTCTTTCTACAATTTCCGTCCTAAGCACTAGATTTGCGAGCATCTGCGCAGGTCCGTCATGGATCTCTCGGGCAATGCGCTTCCGCTCTTCTTCCTGGGCCAAAATTATTTTCAAACCAATCATTTGTCGATTTTTGGCGGATTCAATGATGCGGGTCACTTGACCCAGCTCACCCGACAGATACTCCAGTACAACCCCCATCTGGGAACCGATCGTCTCAGCGCGTTCTACCGAGGCTTCCACATTTTTGGCACGCTTCTGCAGATCATCCCGACGGGCTTTCAGGTACATTTCCTTCTCACGGTAAATCATCAGATCCAGCTGTAACTGCGTCGCTTTCTCATACGCCTGCTTGATATCATGCTCGGAATAACGGACGAAATCACGGCTAACCTCGGTTAGCCGGATCCGGGAGCGGCGGTAGTTCAGCTCCAATTGATCTACTTTCTCGATCGTTTCCGCCGTCTCCTTCAGAACCGACTTCAACTCCTCGTTCAGCGTTTTCAGCTCATTCCGAGTCGAGTCCATAATCTCAAACATTTGATATTTACTGTTTTCCATGACTTGTATGGCGTTTTTTATGACGCGGTCTATGGCATCGGCTTGTAAATCCACGTTTGTTCGACTCCATTTCTATCGTTTCCGGTATATATCATACCATATCACGATGAGATGGTAACGGTCTTCGTGTTCTGTTCCCATTTTACAGTCAGTCCAAGCTGCTCCGAAACGAGTCTAAGAGGGACTAAAGTCCTACCACCAGATACGTAAGGTGCGACTGTTGCGCTTTGTCTTATACCATTGATAATAAATTCTTTCTGACCTACAACCAAATCAATCAGCTTGCCACCACGCACGACAGTAATCCGTTGATTTTTGCTATCCCAGCTCGCCTGTCCGCCAAAAGCATCCAATACATGCTTGATTGGAACATAAGTTGTTCCATTTTTCAGTACAGGTGCGGCGTCGATTGCCTTTTTCGTTCCGTTCACCGTCATGGATTTCTGTCCAAGCACCAACGAAGCAGTTCCTGTAGGCAAGCCCACTTCACTGGATTTGGATGGCATGGTGAAAGCAATGTTGTCAAAAGCAACCGTGCCTGCCTTCGCACGCTCATCCTGACCTTCTTCCACATTCACCACATAAATCCGTTTCAGCTTCGCCGGATAAGCAATGTTCAGCCCATTCAGGTCCACGTTCAGCTTTTTCCAACCGTCCCAATCAATTGCTTTAGCGAGGTCGGCATATACCGTTTTGCCACTGGCATCAGTAAATTCAGCACGTAGCCAGTTCAAGCTCTTATCTCCCATAACATCCATCGACATCGATGTCGCTGTTGCAGATACCTCTTTGCCAGTGGAACCGTTCAGTTGGGCATAAGCATACATTTTACCTATTCCCGCAGTCATGTCATAGCTTAGCTGCAACACCTTGGAGCCCGCTTTCTCACCTGTTCCTGCTGTCACGGAAGCCGATCCAGTTACACCTGATGCGTTGGTCGTGAAGTTGATTGGGTAGCTTACATTCTCGAAGTTCTCCCATATCGTTTCACTTGCCGCAGCAGAGAGCACAACCACCGTGCTGTAGCCGTCATAACGACCGATCGCATAGCCAACTTGAGCGCCAGCATTTACGGAGGATACGGTTAATTGGTCTGCAGACACTTTACCTTTGAATCCAATAAACTCCCAAGTCAGCGAATCCGCCGGAACCGTCACACTTTGTCCGTCTTTGGTCTTCGCCGTCACTGGAATGGAAATCGTTGTTCCCGCTTGCAGCGATCCCAAGCCAGACCCTGCTGTCAGTGAAGCCAGTTCACTGCCGCCCAGCACGGTAACTTTAATGGAAGATGAAGCACCATTGCTTGTTGCAGTCAGCGTCGCTGTACCTGGTTTCAAACCTTTGATCGTTCCATTGCTCACACTTACGATGCCGTTGTTGCTCGACTTCCATGTCATCTTGATATCGCCTGTCGCAATCGGGTTGTAGTAGGTGTCGTATCCTTTAGCTGTATACTTGCCCTCTTGCCCTACCAGCAACGTTTGGCTGCCACTCACGGCAAAGCCCTTCAGCTTACCTTCCGGAGCCGTAGAGAACACGCCCAGCGTGTTTACGACCTGACGCTGCTCTGTACCGTACTCCGTGTTGAACGTAAGCCCTGCTGTCTCCTCGCCAAGCGGACGAGTTACCATCGTTGTGGAGCCGCCTCCGTCCAGATTCATGCCTTTCCATACACCAATGCTGGTCATGAAGGATTGCAGTTCAGTCAGCGACAAGCCGCTGCTGTTACTGTTTTTCTCCGCTGCAATAATGTAGACATACCGACCGTCCTGAGAGTAGCCGACCGCTGTTCTCGCACGAATGCCACCAATGCCGGAAGCAACAATATCGCGGGAGAAAGTAGCCGCCTTGCCACCATTTACCAGAATGGTATGACCTCCGATCATCATCTGCAGGTTGCTCGGATCAACGGTTTCCCCGGTTGTTTTGGCTTTTAGCTTGTAATCCGCATTCAGCGTCTGCCCAACCGCCAGGTGAGTCATAATCCATGTCGCTGCCGTTCCATGCGCACGCAAAATATACCCATCTGCAGGCACCGTCATGTTTAAGGCCTTTTTATCCGAAATTTGGGTGATCACACCGTTCTGCACAAGTACCTCGGTTGGTGTTGTGGAAGGATCATTAGGCCGCTTCGTGGACGTCCAAGCCGGTGTATAAATATACATCGAATTGGCGTGGCTGTATTTCACCGAGCTTGATTCGACTGTGTAGTCCTCTTTATTTATCCCACGCAAAGCAAACGTTGAACCATCATCCGCCTTCACAGTGCCATCGAATGAATATTCATCAATCATCGGCTTGCCGTCTTTGGTTACGGTGAGGGCATACATGCCTGACAATTCCGATGGAGTAGATACGAGGACCCCATCCGAGACCTGTCCACCGATTGGGGCAAGCTCTCCGGATACATTGAAATAATCGCCGTTCACGGCGGCTACTGCACCATTTTCCTTGGCCATGCCACCCGTGCTTTGTTTACTGTTCAGATTGCCGCCCTTGCCTGTCATGACGTCCAGCTTCACATAGGGATTCTGCAAATCCACTTGAATGACGTCCGCCAATACGTTCACTTTCGAGCCGGAACGTGTCGTTGTATAACTGTATTTCATCAACTTCGCACCCGAAGTCAGAATTTCTTCACTCAGTTTGCTTGTCGTTGTAGATGCCGCAGCGGCTACTGACTGCCATGAACTTCCGGACCACACCTGTTGTCCCGCTCCCAGAACCGGTGCAATCCAGATCACGCCTGCCAGCGTCACAATCGCCCATTTCTTCGCCTTGCTACCCTTAACGTCGTTCAGCCGTTTCCCTTGTTTCCCCAGCATGTTTGAAACGTCTCTCCCATCTTGTATATCAATCTTAGATATCACGATCTCTACCACATGGCAGCAGATAGCGAGATTTCTAGTATACTCTTCTATTAATAGACTACTTTTTGTGGAAAAAGTTACGCCCCGAGCCTGAATTCAGGTATTTATTGGGTTACGCGACATCTTATGATTATGTTATACGAACAACGTATAGGGCAAATAGACTTCTGCTATGCCTAGTTCAGCACAACAGAAGTCTACTTGGCTTAGATTTAACTTTTGAAACCATTGCCGGAACCCAATCAACTCTTACATGTAACTCCATCTGATATGATGCTATTATTCCCCTGACTATCTCGACATGATAATTTCACCGACGATAATTGTTGTTCCATCTTTCTCGTACACGGGTATGCTTTGATCCGGCTTCTGCTGGCTCTGCCATTGCAACGCTTCTTCAGGGGTTTTGTGATCTGGACCCTGTAAATCAGACTCCAAAACATAACCAATAGCCCCATTAGTGGCTTCAGCCCGTACTAAGTCCGGACCTACAAACTCATTGCCATAATCTCCGAATTTTCCATACGTCTGTCCTGCCTGATTTACTGGATAGGAGGTTTCACTTCTCTCCTCCCCATCTTCATTCTGTGCAGAATTAGCAGCGTCGATATAAACAGCCCCCGAAATACTTACTACTACAGCCATTATAGTTAATATAGCTATCAGAGATTTCTTTATTTTCATCGTATCCTTACCTCCCTATCCGTTCCGTATGCCAACACTGTGTAATTTCACATATATATTTTCTCACTATTGACTAGCGTACCACTCTAACTACAATAATGTAAACATTTTCCTCTTTCTAAATTAAAAAGGAACACCTCAAGAAATGAACTTTCTTGAAATGTTCCAGCCTTGTTACATATCGTTATCTTGACCATTCCTGAATAAAATGAATGATATATTTATCTCGTTTTTACAAATATCCTAACTTATCCAGAACACGTTTCAACATTACCGCTGCTTGTGCACGAGATGCATTCCCCTGAGGTTCAAAAGTCTTTGACGTCATTCCCTGAATAATGCCTTCCTGCACCGCTTTGGCGACAGAATCCTTGGATTGGATCTTTTTATTATCCTTAAACTTAGCTAATGTTGATGCAGCTGAAGAATTCAATGCAGTTGGCTGACCTCCATAATTCAAGGCACGAACCATCATAATCGCCATCTGCTCTCGCGTGATTGGGCGATCCGGCTTGAAGGTTCCATCGGTATTTCCCGTAATGATCCCCGCTTCGGCTGCAGCACCAATATATGCACTTGTCATACTGCCACTACGAACATCCCGGAAACGGCTTGAAGCCGTTGGTTCTCCGCTTAACCCGAGACCTCTGGCAACCAATTCAGCGAATTCTGCCCGTGAAATATTATCATTCGGTCGATAGTATGAACCGTTAGGCGTATTAATAATCCATTTTGCAGAAAGCTCATTAATTACTGTATTTGCCCAGTGTGATGCCGTATCCGGATAACTAACGATGTGATTAACCGGAATGACCGATTGATTACCGTTCAGTAGTCCTTGTACAACCACACCTCCTGGCGTATTTTTAAACGAACTAGGCACATTGGATAACATAAACGTCACCGGATCAATATACGTAAATCCGGATGTTAATCTAGGCGTATTTGCAGACAATTGCATAGCCAACTGGCTTTTGATATTCTGCTCCACACGTTGATCGGCATTTCCATTACTAGCAAACAAGTATACATCCGTATAATTGCCAAGCTTCTGCGCCCCTGCGCCCGCAATCAAACCTTCTATTGAACCTGATGAAGATACAGGTACCGTCTCTAACTGAACGTACAAGGATGGGGTTGTAGCTCCTGTCGTTGTACTTGTATTGATTGGCGCTCCTATGTTCTGGCTCATAGCTGCTAAATTCAGATTAGACAGCGGTACAGTCCAGAGCCGATCCCCATATTTTACACCGATTGTACCCGTTCGATGACTTGCCGCAATCTGAATAAGTGCATTCAATGGGAACCCAACATATGCAGAGGATTCGCTATCTGGAATCTCAATCACAACAGGCTGATTCATTTTCCCTACGGTTGAAGCATATTCAAAAGTCTGGATTAACTTGTTCGCATCCACATTAAATTGACGAGTCGAACGATTATTACGTGACACCGCAGATACGGCAGAAGCAGTATTGTTGTTCATCACAAGTAAAGACTGACCATAGCTCGAAGAATCTAATTCCTCCACCCAGGCAGGACGCGCCCCCGTTTGACCACTACTACCACTCAAACTATTGCTCGTCTGTTGCAACGTAAGAGGCCCAAATGCCGCTATAGTAACACTCGACGAGTCCCTTAATGGGACTGCACCAGGCACATAACTAACGGTTCCTGTCTGGCTAGCTGTAGTAGATGATGAAATATCTAATTTCAGCGTCACCACAGATCCAGAAGCAGAAGCAGACAATACAGTTGTGGATGAATTGCCAAGCACCACACTGAACTGAGCTACCGTTAATGCCGTCTGAGACTGAATTGCATCACGGAAGTTTATCTGAACGGTGTCTCCTTGGAGCGTGGCCGACAGAATTTTACCATTTCCGTAGGTGTACGTTACTGGAGTCAGATTGAGATAGCCCGCAGGGTTACTATTCAGATCCGTTAATCGTAGGGCTCCAGGTACATACGATAAAGATATATTTTGTGTATCCTTCACGGCCGATGCCAGTGTCAACGTTACCAGATCATCTTCAATCATGGAATCCGTTACGTAGATTGGCTTGCCATCCACAAGAACAGAATATTGGCTATTGAGCGGCTTATTCGTCGTTTTCAGTGGTTCATTGTATCGAATCCATAATTTATTCCCACTGACCTCGGCGCTCTTGAACTCAGGCGGTTTGGTATCAATCGTATTTCGGACATAGAAGCCGCTGAATCCAGCAAGAGCCTGTCCACGAGTATCTTTTACAGGCCATGAACCTGGCGTGTACGCAACACGAACAACTTCACCATCCGTAATAGACCGACTGAGATTCAATGTCACAACGGAACTATTATTGACCGATATGCTATTAATGCCTACAGCTGACTGATCGGCAGTTACGCTGAATTGTCTCACTGCATCACTTGAGGTAATGTATACCGTCTCAGGGTAATACAACGTAATTGTACTGTAATATACACTACCTTCTCGCGGCTTGGACATGACGGAGTCCAAACTGTTCTCCACATCTCGTGCACCAAAAGCAGCTGCAGCATTCAAAGACTGATCTGTAAGGCGGTTACCTGTTGTACCAGGCGCATAAGCAATCCGCACGACCTGTCCTACCGCTACACCAGTATCCAATACAACATATACACTATCACCTGAAATATAGGTGGAACTAACGTTCCGATTCTCTCCATTTACGGTGACTGTATAACTGCTACTGAGTGAATTAGTGCTATACAACCATTCATCGTACGTTAGACGAATGGTGTTATTACTGTGCATCTTCGCTGTCTTAAGTACAGGAGCCTTTGTATCCGGGCTGAGCGTCCGGAATGTCCATGACGTTGCGCCATTCAGACCAACGAACAAGTTCCCTGTCGTATCCTGCAAAGCCCCGCCTGCGATATCTACAGTATAGCTCGTATTGCTAGCCAAACTGGTGTTTGGGGTTATGCGCAGCTGCCTTTTGTTAGAACTGATAAATGAAGGAGTAGTCGCTATAATTGAACCATTAGCATTCTTCAGCGTAATCCGTCCAATAAAGCTCTGATCCAAGTCCTTGTTGAACGTTACAAGTAAATCGCCAGTTAAAGCAACGTTACTTGCTCCGTTGGCAGGGGATAAAGTCGCTACAGTCAACGCAGCCGGATCGGATTGGAATGCCGTAAAAGTCCATTCCCCTTGTTGGATGGCCGATACGTCATTGCCTTGTTTAAGGTCTCGTAATGCACCTTCTGGAACAATGACCGAGTATGTAGCCTTGTTCTCGAAGGTTTTGGACGGCGTAATTGTAATGGAACTATCACTTATACGAATCCGGTTGGAGTCCTTGACATTGAATTTCTCAAACAAGGTGTTACCCTGCATGATCTGAATTTCACCTGCTCCAGCTTTAATCGGTTCACTGTATGTCAGTTGAATATTTGATGCAAGAGGAACTGAATTAGCCCCTTTCGTCGGAGAAAACGCTGTTGCTTTCGCCGTACCTATTCCCTTCGTGGTAAACTTCCATAGCTTCACAGATGGAGTGCCTATTCCTATGTTATTCGCTACAGTGACGAAAGCTCCTGAAGTATACTGCACATAATATGTACCCCCGGGTAAATCTTTGTGATTAATGGTTACCTCAGTGCCAGTTCCCGTACTGCTTGCAGGGATCGCTGGATCAGCAGAAGGGTCACCGATTAGAACATTTTCACTATTAAGAACAATGCTTTCTTCATATTCATCATCTTGATAACGTTTGATATACACCTTTGCATCATACTCTGTTTTTCTAACCGCTTCCTTAAAATGTATAACCAGCGGCTCCTTACCGTCTACTTCCTTAGCATCAACTGCTGGAATGGTTGATTCAATAAATATCTCATCCCAACGCGGATCTTCTGCTGCATATGCCTTATTTTCCGCATTCGGGAATCCAAAACTGCCTTGGACTGCCAATAGTGAAACCAATAAGACGATCATGCTTTTACGAGCCAATCTTGATATGCTCACCTTTTTCTTCCCCCTCATCCGTATCAAATGTCCCTAATTCTATTATGTAGACCTCATTGTGTATATCGGGTTTAGGAGCGCTTTCCTTTAGTAATATGGAAAATAACGTAACAAAAAAACATTTAATCGTAATGGTCAGCTAAGCACAAAAAAAGCCTTAATCCCTTTTAAGGGATCAAGGCTCTTATTAATTTCACCATTTTGAATTACAGACCTGCTTGCTCTTTCAAAATGTCTGCTTTGTCCACTTGTTCCCAAGGTACATCCAGGTCTGTACGGCCGAAGTGACCGTAAGCAGCCGTTTGTTTGTAAATTGGGCGACGCAGATCCAGCATACGGATGATACCAGCCGGACGAAGATCAAAGTTATTACGCACAAGCTCAACCAATTTCTCTTCACTGACTTTGCCTGTTCCGTATGTATCTACGTTGATCGATACCGGGTTGGCTACACCAATCGCATAAGCGAGCTGGATTTCCACTTTGTCGGCAAGACCTGCAGCAATAAGGTTTTTCGCTACATAACGAGCTGCATAAGCTGCGGAACGGTCTACTTTTGTTGGATCTTTACCGGAGAATGCGCCACCGCCGTGACGTGCATAACCGCCGTAGGTATCTACGATGATTTTACGTCCGGTCAGGCCTGCATCTCCTTGAGGTCCGCCAATAACGAAACGTCCTGTTGGGTTGATGAAATATTTAGTCTGCTCATCCAGCAATTCAGCTGGAACGACAGGCAGAATTACATGTTCTTTGATGTCTTTTTGGATCTGCTCCAGTGTAGTCTCTTCAGCATGCTGAGTAGACACGACGATTGTATCAACACGTACCGGTTTGTCACCGTCGTATTCAATTGTTACTTGAGTTTTACCATCCGGACGAAGATATTCCAATGTACCGTTTTTACGCACTTCAGCCAAACGGCGAGCGATACGGTGTGACAATGCAATTGGCAAAGGCATGAGTTCAGGTGTTTCGTTGGTTGCAAAACCAAACATTAGACCTTGGTCTCCAGCACCAATATTCTCTGTTTCGCGAGCCATTTGTTCCGGGTCACGATTCTCCAGAGCTGCGTTAACGCCTTGTGCAATGTCAGCAGACTGCTCATTCAGAGAAGTCAGGACTGCACATGTATTGAAGTCGAAACCGAACTTAGCACGAGTGTACCCAATTTCCTTAATCGTATTACGAACGATGGACGGAATGTCCACGTATTCAGACGCTGAACTGATCTCACCGATGACAAGCACAAGGCCTGTAGCTACCGAAACTTCGCACGCTACACGAGCGTTTGGATCATTCGCGAGGAACGCATCCAACACGGCGTCCGAGATCTGGTCGCAAATTTTATCCGGATGTCCTTCAGTTACAGACTCCGATGTGAATAGATGTCGGCCTTTAATAGACATTGAAGTTTCAACCTCCCATAACCAGTAGTATGGCGATTGCCCGAACAAAACATTTACGTTGATTCGTTCACTGTACCCTCGAAAGCTTTCCGGGCGGAATAAGGACGCAGGGGCCGCAGTTACGAAGATAAGGATTTTTCAGGTAATGGCCTCAACAAAAAATCAACCTTTTCCTAGCGGAAAAGGTTGCGTACCTCAACTGCCATCTTAACGTATTTGTCAAGACGTGTCAAACCGATTTGGATAAGGAAAACATCCTATAAGTGCTGCTGTGCCTGGCGAATCAGCCTTTTCGTAATCTCTCCACCGACCGATCCATTCTCACGGGAAGTCAGATGGCCCCAGCCTTTATACTGGCCATAAGAGTGATCACTCACTTCACCCAGTTCAGAACCAAATTCGGTATCTGCACCAGCAAGACCTCTACCGCCATATCCCACATTCAGACCAAACTCAGCAGCAATTTCATATTTCATTTGATCCAACATCTGACGACTTTCGGGTACCACTTTGCGGTTGCTTCTAGCCATAATTCCTGCACCTCCGGTTATTGGTTGTGTACAGTTATAGAGTGAGCAGGAACAAGGCTGGCTAGCCATATTAATGTTTGTTAGAACTGGGTAATCTCAGCAATCCTTATTACGTAATATTGAATAATTTCAGGTTACAATGCTCAAACTACTTCAAAGAATATCCACCGCGAACCATAACGGTCAGACTGTATTTGTTGCCATCGAGAACTGTAATGCCTCGACCATCCTTTGGAAAAGAGAGCAGGTGATTTGTCGGCGCTTCCTGACCATTCGTCAGGTCTACCCCGTCCGTCAGATCGGCTACACCATTCGTACCCTCACTGACGATCACAGCCTTGCCGCTACGTACGATGAACTCCGCGCCAGTTGTACCTATCAATTGTTGACCCGGTTTCACCATAACGATCTCAAGCGCATCCGAAGCACCGGATACTAGTGGAGGAAGCGTGGTATCGCCACCTGTGTTACTTGAGTTTCCAGTTCCAGTTGAGCCGGTATTGCTACCATTGCCTGCATTACTGTCTGCACCACTACTGTTATTGCCACTGCCCGTGGAGATCTTCCCCCCCAGCGCCTGCTGAATTTGTTGATCTACATAACTTTTGGTAACTACAGGATCATCTGCTGTTCCTGGTTGAATTGTGCCTGCACCTATTGCCGTATTGCTGTATACAGACCCAACCCACACGCCAACACCAATCGCCAGCGCAGCCAGGGATACTTTCATATAAGGTTTCATGTGATTTATTTTCCTCCTCTGGAAATCTATTAACTTTAACTATAGAGAAAAAATGTTGTGGGGACAAGCAAAACCTCGCTCCCGATTTCTCGGAAACGAGGTTTTGCTTGTATTCACAGTATAGTAGTATAGATAAACTATCTACTTATTATTTTGTATTGTTGTTCCCGGAACCCTCTTCCGGAAACTCTGGTTCTTCTTTTGGCAGTTTGGACACATCGTAACTGTACCCTTGTTCTGCAAGACGAATCCGTTGGCCCTCAAACACATCATACAATGCTACACGATATGAACCCCCGCGTATTTTATTGAAGACGGAGTCATCTATGCTCCAGTTCAGCGTCTGATTAATACCTGTTTTCAGATCGGTTCCCGGTGTAAGCTCTTTATCAAACACTTTACCAGATCCATCTGTGAGAGAAAGAATCAATTTGTGTCCGTATTCGCCGCTATCTACTGCTTCTTCCTGCGTTAACGAGTAAATCATCTCAATCTGAACCGATGTACCACCTGTGAGATACGCTCTGATATTGCTGCCAGAGAATTTGTATGGATACAAATCAATATCGTTCAAGGAAGCCAGCACTTGTAATGTTTTTGGCTGTACTTCAAATGCCATCGCATTGACATAAGCTGTAGCCTCTCCTTCACCAGATACAAATTTGTTGTCAGCCACACCTTCACCCACGATCAGTCGCATATCGGATGTTGACGTTACACTCTTCGGTACTTTGGCCCAGAAGGTTACAACACTCTTCTGACCTGGTCCTGGTACACGATCAGCCTGTTTGGCAGTTGCTTTATAATACTGACCATCTGCTGTTTTATAATATCCTACTAATTTCGCGAGACCGCTCTGACGCAATGATTTGTTCGTCATTTCGAACTCGGTATAGACAATATCGGACGAAGACCCCGGATATACATATGTTCTGCGCACACCCAGCTCGGTTTCTTTTTCGGCAGTACCTTGAGTAAAGGTCTTCCCTGCACCTACATAAGAAAGTGGCTGAATTAAACCGGACGTACTGAGGGTAATCCAATCGTTTGTTTCTTCTTCGCCTACCTTCTCCAGTAAAGTCACTTCCAGACGACTCATATTCAGCTCCGATGGAATTTTGGTCAAGAGATAAGCTTCTGTAGTCATACCTGGGCCAAGTAACTTACCACCTTGCGCACGAATCAGCTTTGTATCTCCATCAATTCGTGCGGAGTCGATGGTGAACATCGCTTCCAGCTCAGGTAATTGAACGGTTTTGGCCGATGCGTTACGAATGGTCACCTTGGCAGCAATAATATCACTATCTGTCCATGGCAGGCGTTGGAGAGAGCCGACAGACACTCCGAATGTGCCTTTGCTGTTCTTGATCACCGTTTCAGTAGTAAGCCCATCTCCACTGGTTACAGACTCCGGTATAGCGTAGATACCCACAGGATAGGAGAACTCAAAGCTGCTAGCATTCGTGTTTCCTTCCTTACTTTCTTCCTTCGTTATCGGAGTCATGGCATACAGTTTAATTTTGCTGGTATCCCCATCACCTTGAATGGTAGTGATCAGCTTAATCGTCTTCGTCGCACCTGGCTTCAGCTTCAGATCATCCAATGCCTTCGTCTCAATCGGGTAAGCTGTACCATCCGCTGTACGGATCTCTAATGCGTATTTAGGAATCTTAACTTCTTTCTTCCCTTGGTTCTTAATAACCCATTGCATCGTTAGATCATATTCTTCATCCTCTCCACGAACACGTGTAGATTCAAGAAGTGTGGATACAGGTTGTCCATCAATTGAAATGATATTCGGTTGATTCGCTGCCGTAACCACATTAGATTGACTACTAGCTTCTGGCAGTTGTAAAGCAGCCACAGGTAGAGCTGTCTTCTCTTCACCTTGTTCTTCCACAAGCAGCAATTCAGACTTTTCGAGTTTCAGCGCTGTGGGCAAAGAGGCCATTAAGCTCAATGTTTTATTTGCCTGTGCCTGGATGCTGATGCCTGTGCTATCTTTATCCGGGGTTAATGGATAGTTCGTACCACTCGATGTACGCAAAATCCATTTGATATTCGGATTATCTAGCAGTTTATAGCTAATGTTATTGAGGTTTACACCAACTTTGACATATTGCTTCTTATCTTCACCCGGATATACTTTGATTCCTGACACCTTAACCTTGACGGCTGAATCACTCAAACGAACCGTTTTTGTTTTGCCTACGGGTGTTGTAATGCTATATGAAGCAGGAACGTTGAATTTCCCCAATGTGCTTTCATAGTTGGGTTTACTGAAATCCCATTTTACAATCAGGAAGTTCAGATCACTCAACTTCACTTCACGTCCAACCTTCATCACGTAAGTGAGATCCACCGTGGAACCTGGAGATACCGTCTTTTTTTCCTGATCCTTGGCAATCAGTTTCGGAGAAAAGCTCGTCCCTCCTTTGGTCTTCACTTTGCTCCAATAATCGAGCATCATCATAGGTTTACTGTCATTATTTTGATACGTTAACGTATACGTCACTGTGTTCCCATCATCTTGAGACAAGATATTTACGTCCGTTAATTTCACGGTACTCCTTGCGGTTACTTTCACCACAGGAACGTTGGCCAATGTATGTACTACCTTTTTAGCTGTGGGTGTCTGTTCTTTCTTCGTTGTATTGTTATTTAATGAATTATTTGAACTCGTCGACGTATTCGCAGCTGCTGCGATCCCCCCACTTGAACTGATCAACAACATACTTGCTATTAAAGTCATCATGACCTTTTTATGATCCACTTCCAAACCTCCCATAAGTTGCTTGTTGCTTATAGTATAAACGTTTGAGAGGGAAAGAAAGTTACGATGTTGTTGTATAAAAAGAAAAAAGCTTACCCTAAGGGTAAGCTTTTTCTTAACTAACTTCTATTAGTTAGCAGAAGTTGTAATAGTGATTGTTTTGTTAGCCGCAGCATTATCTGCTGTGAAGATTACATCTGAAGCTGAATTTGTTACTGTGTAACCAGTCAGTTCTCCAGCAAATGCATTTTTGATATTTAGAGCAATATCACTTGTAGATTCAGAAGCCAAAACATCAACTTTTACTTCTTTAGTGATTGTTCCATCTGTGAACTTCACTGTGTTGCTTCCATCTCTGTTCGCTTTTTGCGTTACAGTGATTTTCACTTGTTGTGCAGCAGCAGCCACTGGCGCTTTACCTTCAGATGTTGTCCGTGCAGAACCAGACAATGCAGCACCAGAAACAGTAGCACCAATTGGTTTGCTATTCGCTTCATTTTTAGCTGTGAATACAACTTTTGCACCGTTGCTAGTTACAACGTAATTAGCCGTCAATGCAGTATTAAAGTCACCAGCAACAGCTGTAGCAATTGTAGTCAGTGTATCACCAGCAACTACTGTATGAGTTACACTTTTAGCAGCACCGTCATTGAATACTACAATCACATCTTCATCAACAGTTGGTGTTCCTGTCAGAGTCAATTCTGCTACTTGTTTTGCACCATTGTCTTGAACAGCGCCTTCTCTAACAGTTGAAACTGCACTAGTAGTAACACCTGTTGGTGAAGTTACATTAGTCGATGTTCTGAATGCATCCGATTTAGCAGCAAACTTACCATCAGTAGTGCGAATAAATGTTGCATTGTCTTTCACACTAACAATATATTCAATATTGCTAGGGTTGGAATAAGTGTCTTTAATAGTGATTTCAACTGTACTACCTACAACTTTAGCTGTGTAATCAGTTACAGGCACCAATGCATCGCTATCAGACGCTTTGTCAGCACGTTTGACCAAAAGGTTTGCTGCCACACCAGTAGCATCTACTGTGTTATCAAGAGCTACAGTAAATGGAAGTACAATTACTCGGTCATTTTGTGAAAGAGTATCACCAGAATTAAGTTTAACACGTGGAGCTACACTTCCAGTAGTAGTCAACTGAACTCCAGCAATTTTATGACCAGCATAAGTTTGAATGCTGTTATTGTTCAAAATGTTAACATTAGTGCTGTTAGCAAGATCTGCTGATGTTTTCAGCGTCACTTTATTATTGTCAATTGATACAGAGTTCACAGTGTTATTTCCAGATACAGTGAAATCATTTACGGAAGCTTGAGCAATCGCTTTGTTGAAAGTCAACTCGATTGTTCTTGCATCTTTTTGTTCCGCTGTAGGTGTAGCCATAACTGTCTCATTCAAAGTGCCGGATTCAATCCAAGATGTAGCTTGACCTGTTTTGGATTTCAAACCAGCAATGCTAACTTCTTGAACAGATCCTGGGAATGAAACAAGTGTTCCTTCGATGTATTGTGGGAATACCAGAACAACAGATTTACCATCGTTAGCTACATTCACTTGTACATCAGTTGGAAGAGAAATGTTTTGTGCTACAGAAGATCCGGATTTTACAAATTTAACATAATAGTTAGCACGATTGTTCAACGTAGCGAGATCAATTTCTCTGTCGAATGTAAGTGCAACTTTACGCTCCGAACGATTAACATCTACGCCGCCAAAGTCTGCCAGTTTAGGAGCAGCACTATCACTTGCCAAGAAAGTACCTTCATATGTTACCAAGGTATTATTCAAAGCTGTAAAGTCTTTGACATCAGCTACTTTCAAGCTGTAAGAACCAGACAGTTTGGAATAGAATGTAACATTAAATACTTTATTATCATAACCTGGTTTTGCATAAACACTCTTAACTGGGATTACATCGTTACCTTTTTTAACAGTAAAGTATTTGATATCTCCTGCGTTAACAGCTTTATCAAAACGAACTGTCAATTCGTCAGTCACATCGCTACCATAAGTTACGTCTACTACTTTAGGTTGAACAAGGTCAACTGTAGCAGTCACTTTATGTTCTTTAGTAGCATTTGCATTACCAGAGTAGTCTTTCACGTCAACAAACAAGTTTGTTTCGTAACCTGGAAGACGGTTAGCAGTAAAGTCTACTTCGTAAACATTACCAGAGATTTGTGTAGCTTTACCAGTTTTCTTAGTTGTACCAGACAACCAGTAGAAGCTTTCGTTAGTTACAGAGTTTGGATCTACTTCTTCATCGAAAGTTACAGTAACTTTTTCCAAAGTAGCGGAGATTTCAGTCACTTTAGGACCTTCAGTATCAACTGCCGCTGTGAAATCAGATGTTGCTGCCAAAGATTTCAGGCCTGCATAATCTTCAACCAAAGAAGTAGTCAACTTGTGAGCTCCAGCGGAGATTGTTCCTGTGTAGTCACGCAGGATTACTTCACGCTCATTAGCACCCAAAGTTACAGATCCAACAAATGCTTTATCATCCAATTGGAAGTTGCTGCTTGTTGGTGTTTTAATTGGCTCAGAGAAAGTAACTTTGATTGCTTTAGTTCCCAGAGCTTTAACTTCTGTTACTGTAGGCAAAGTATTGTCAGCAGATGTGAAGGAAACCTCACCTTGTGGCAATACTGTACCAGTAGAAGATTTCACGTTTTTAACAACTACTTTGTAAGTAGTTCCTTGTGTGAATGTACCTGCAGAAGTTGTATCCAACAAGAGACGTGCTGTTTTGCCATCTTCCAACAAGGTTACAGATTTAACTTTACGGGAGTTATTGTCCACTGTGTAGTTGTTTTTGTCAGTTCCAGTAGCTTTGTCTACTTTACCGTCAAAAGCAACGTCTACTTCTTTCAGGTTAGTGGAAGAAGCGGATTGTACTTTAGTTGCAGCTTCTACAACATAAGTAACTTTTTCAGTGAAAGATTTATCTTTGTAAGTAAATTTCACTTCAGTTTCTTTGTTAGCTTCAAGAGCTTTTTCCAAAGTAACCTTTACAGTTTCGCCGTCACTGATTGTGAAAGTAACGACTTTACCGCCTTCACTTACTTCGTATTTTGTAACTTTCAAGCTTTGCGCTTGGTCAATTGCGTAAGCAGCGCCTACAAGCAATTCACGGGAAGCGTTAGCACCGAAGTTAGCTTTAGAATCGATCAAACCAGCGTTGATTGCTGCTTGAACATAACCTTTAGCCCAATCAGCTGCACTATTGTTAGTTTCAGCTGGGATTTCCAGGTCAAGTGCACGAGTCAGGATGGTAGCCATCTCAGACACTGTTACTTTACCGTTGAAGTCGAAGATTTTCTTCTCAACGTTTTTACCTTCCATGATACCCGCAGCAGTTACTGCTTCGATGTAAGGTACAGCCCAGTTTTTAGCTGTGTAGTTTTTGTCAGTGTAAGAAAGAGTTCCAGTGATCTCTTTCAGACCGAGCAATTTAGTGATGACTTTAGCGAACTCAGCGCGAGTCATGTCTTTATCCAAACCTGCAGTACCATCTGGGTAACCAGAGAAGATACCTTTTGCTTTCAATGCATCAAACTGTTGTTGTGGTGAAACTGCTGTGTCACCGAATGCTACAGATGCAAACATTGAGAATGCCATTGCTGTAGACAATGCTACGGATAAAATTTTCTTCATAACCTTTTTTTCTCCTCCTTGGGTGTTCATAACATTTGAATTTTCTTTAATAGGGTCGCTCGTATTCCTCATATATTGTTGCACCCCCTTTCCAGAGTTGTGAGCAAGTTAATATAAATGATGTCTGTGAGCATATCACAGAAACTTGTAAACTAAGTTGTAAAGCAGAACCATACGAAAATAGAGTAGTTTCCTAATCCTACCTTCGTATTATACAATGGGTCTTCCGAGTCGTAAAGCAATTTTTTCTAAAAAATAGACAAGATTCTTCACGAGGTCATTCTTGGTAGCAGGCCCAATGTTTTTAACTCTACATCTTAAACGCAGCAGATTTCAAAAAGTTGCGGATTACACAAAAAAAGTTTTGAATTTATTTATGTATAGGTACAGTGCGGGTAAGATAGCCATTCAAAACCATTATATAGCATTGATGCCACTGTGTTCTTTCCAATATAAAGGGTGCTTCTTCTATGTTGCCAACGTTTATTTATACCCATAGTTTCATACTATGAAGCGACAAATTCCACAATAAGTAAAATAAAAAGCATCCCATTCTGGGATGCTTTTCGTACTATTCTGGTTATATAGGTTAGCGAATTTTCATCGCAAGATCGATAATTTGAGCACGCATCTGCGGATCGCTGTTCAATCTCAGATACATATCATCGATTGGTTGTCTGTTCTCACGGTACGTTTTCTCATGCTTCATCGTCGTGTGAGACCATTCAATCAATTCATTCTCAGCCAGAACCAGATTGTTATACGCATCATGGAAGCCAGTAGTCTGTACAAGCCCTTCCATCACTTCCTGAGAGATCTCCTCCGTCTTACGTGTATCTTCCAACTTTTTCTCCAGAATGACTGCCTGCTTCTCGAACTGTGTCTTTGCCTTCATGTAGCCCAGCTGGGCCTTCGAATAAATCGGTTTCATTAGCTAACTTCACCCTCTAGATCATTGTGTATTTACCGTTATTGTATCTTAAACTCTAGCAAATTACAAAAATAGTTATTGGTAAAAAACTTATTTCTTCTATTATAAAAGTGTTCTTTATCAGTTACATAACACTCATAAAAAGGACCTGCCCCTTTAGCGCAAGGGACAGATCCTTCCTAAAATGCATTAAAACATCACCTAAATTAACTCAAGGTTTTCGGGAATAAACCGGTGCTCTTTTTGAGCAATTCCACAGCAATTTTAGCCGCTTCCGCACGAGTCATATTCCCTTTGGGGTTAAATTGGAACTGTGCTTTTTTAGCTCCCGCTACAGTCACAGGACTACCATCCATGATTTTAGCCTTCGTTACAGCTTGCACAGCTGGACGAGCATAATACTCAATTGAGGAAGAATCCAGAAATGACTTACCTAGTGCTGAAGATAGTTTGCTGTCATTGGCTGCAAGTTTGGCGTTCATCGCACGCGCTATCATAACGGCTGCATCTTCTCTGGATATTGGCATTTGCGGCTGGAAGAACCCATCGCTGCGTCCCGTGATAATCCCTACACGTGCTGCTGTCTCAATGGCTTCATAACTCCAAATCTCAGCTCCAGTACCTTTTCCTACATCACTGAATGTTTGCTGCGTCGGAGTAGTAATTGGAATATCCATCCCTTTAACCAACAATGTTGCAAACTCCCCACGTGTCACTCGGTCATCCGCACCAAACGAATTACTCTTCAATGGCTTCATCAGACCTTTGGCATACATTGCATTAAGGTAGTTTCTTGCCCATGGATGGTTCGTAATATCCGCGTAACTTCTGCTTTGTTTCATTACTTTATAATAACCAAACTCATCAAATGGAACAGTTATTGTATGATTTTTCGTATCTACTTTACCACCAATCGGCACCCAGGTGCCCGTCTGCGTTTTGTCCGAAAGACGGAATACGGTGATTGTTGAACCCACATCATCTACAATGGACGGATCATAGTTCAAAATTAATGATCCACGATTGGATGGAGTAAGGATACGTTCAGCGGCAAACGTAGTGAAAATTCCGTCCATACTGTATGGTGTGACTCCATCTGTAGCGGACTTATATCCGCTATCACTTCTATTACCTTGTTCTCCTATCCCTCCATTGATCCAATAAATATCGGAAATCAACGTAAAGTCACTCGTATCCAGTGCAGATGAGAAATTACCCGAAACTGATAACGGAATTTCAATCTTAGGCTTATATTCGCCTCCAACTTCAGTGTCATAACCATAATCATTTATCTTTTCCACTATTCCTTTTCTCGGCTCTGCAATTCCAAATAAAACTTTGTTATTTGGATAGAATTTTGTAATGCCTATTGAATTTTGAGATTGCAAAACGGTCCCTTTAGGGAAAGAAAGTTGTAAATTTTTATTAAATGCTGTATATTTGTTAGCTACTTTAGGAGCCATATACTGTGAATTCGTTGTCACTGCACTAGTGTAGTATACAGAAACTGTATCGCTAATTTTCCCACCATCACGTGTGATCTCAATCTTGATTTTATTATCCTTATCAGGCTTCAATCCCACATAATCGAGCACGAAACGATTATTATAATCTGTGCGCTTCTCAGCAACTTCTTTTCCGATCAGGACTTGAGTTGCTCCCTCTGCTTCAATATCAAATCTTACATAGTTTTTGTTAACAACGATCTGGTCGCCTACCGTAGGTTGAGGAGCTAAGATCCGGTATGGAGCAGGCTCACGTACAACCTCAATCCGTTGTGTCGAGCGAGCACCTGTACTGTTAATCAACTCAAGCGTATACACTTGCGTTCCTGGCGCATCAAATTTCAATCCACGAATCCGTCCGATGAACGAATCCTCATTACCAGCAAAGTCAGAGCCGGTGATATCTCCAACCGTTGAACTGTTGTCTGTACTTTCCAATACTTCTGTATTATTAACAGTTTTACTGAAAATCACTTTTGACCCATAGCTCAAGTTGATATTTTGCGCTCCACTCCCCCGGAACACGAGGTCGAATTCTTTTTCACTCGTTACATACTTACCGTCTCTGAGAATAAAGTCAGGAGTCACCGCAAAAATTCTACTTAATTTTTCTTCTGTGTAGTTTGCGACTGTTTTATTATCAAATGATTCTCTGCTTGTAGGGATACGTGTTGGCATAAAAGAAGCAATGGTTGAATTATACGAATCCACTACATTAATCTTCAGAACCGATGTTATTGTTTTCGGTCGTCCACCCGCATCGTCAACAATGGCACGAATATCAATAGTGTTCTCTCCGTAATAGATTGGACCATTTTTCTTAATCGGCAAACTGAATTTGAACTTTTGTGTTTTCGGGAATGCAATGACCGGAACCTTTGTAGATCCTGCAGGGATTTCCAAATCTGTAGCATTCACTAAACTTTCTACTGTTGTTGCTATCAACTGACCATTAACAAGCATCTCTGCCTTCAAGTCAGTTAGGTCTTTGAAACCTAGGAGTTCACCTTCTACGTTCAGGTATTGCGTTCCTTTGGATGAATCAAACGTGTACGTTTCACCTGTCTGTATACTTCCTACATAGATTGAGCTAATCGTCGCATAAGTAACCTCGACAACCTTAGCCAGATCCGGTTCCGGATTATCACTGAACGAGAAACGGAGTTGCTGTTTACCACTTGCAAGATTCGTCACTTCGTACACCTGCTCATTATCCTTCAGACCTGTTGCACCAATGTATCTTGTAAGAATAACCGGGTTAACCCCTGACGGTAAGTACACACCTTTAAGTACTGGGACAGGGTCCTTGTTAAGCGTGCTTCCTGATTCTACAAGGATATACAATTTATCCTCTTGTAATGTTGCACCATTAAGCGGCCTCTTAGAGTCAACTGCTCCTCCCTTATAGTTAGGCAGGTAATATAGGTTCGTAATGTCTTGTGCACCTGATGAATACACGTAACTAGCTGTATATTCCGCACTGAACGCACCTTGGGCTATTTTCACTACAAGTGTCTGATTCTTGGCAGCCTTCGTACTGTCGGTGAGACTCGGGTTCAGATCATACTCAGCATTGGATGTAAAGCTTACCATCCGATACTTGACGGTTTTTCCATCTGGACCTGTGATCAACTTCTCATCCTGGTCCTGTACTGTAATACTGTAACTTTTACCTTGGACGGTTACGGTACCCTCATCTGCGAATTTGCCACTACCCTCCACATAAGGAACCAGGATCTGACCAGCTAATGTCCCTTTTGTTTTATCTGGGTCCGTGAAGGTTGCCAGATCCGTTTTACTCACTACAGATTTGGTCTCATTTCCAATCGTTACCTTGAGATCTACGAAAGGTTTAGTTTTATCAAAATAATAAACAACACGCTCCGTTTCAATCCCATTAGGCTGACCTTCAATGTTGAACTTCAAAATATTTTTACCGGGTAATAGCTTTATTTGAGATGCAAAGAAACTACCATCCGTTGTTACAGGGGGGTCCATTGGTTCCCCGCCATTAACGGAAATGGAGACTTGTGTTGCATTCTTAACCGTACCTTGGAAATCTACACGCTCTGTATCCACAACGGTCTCGGTACCTTCATTTAGGTTATACGCTACACCGCCACCTGGTATGGTACGGTCTGTATAGAGTATGAAGTTTTCAATATAAGGAGCAGGATCATACATTACATAGAATGAATCAGAACTTTCTACTGAACTATTGCCTTGTGTGCCAATAAACGTAATTCTATTGAATCCTGAAAACAAGCCTACATTACTAGCTGTAAAACGATTACTACCACTATTCGTGATAGCTGTAGTTACAGCACGTGTTTCATCCGGAACCCATTTACGCAAGTTTCCTTCTTCAACTAGCTTTAACTGCTCAACTTTCACTTTTAGACTTGAACCGTTAACCATTGCAAATGTGCCCGTAATATCTAACGAAGAAGTAGGGCTTTTATACACAAGTTCCCTCGACAGGAAGTTGGAATTATCCTTGCCGGGACTAGAATCATAGACAAGTGAAAGCCTTGAACTTTCTCGAATTGTTCGATCGGATGGTGTAAAATACGTCGAAAATGCATCTGCAGCGGATGCAACGGACCCACCGAATAGACCTTGTGGAAACAGTGAGAATACCATAGCGACCAACATGATCCATGCCAACGGCCGTTTCTTTTGTTGCATTACGTATCATCTCTCCTCTTTTTAAGTCAGTTACCGTTATATATCGGCCGAAGGGTTCCAATTATTTAGTAAAAACAGCAAAATAAACAAAAAACCTTGTCCACGAGGGACAAGGTTTGGGTTGAAAGAATATTCAATAATATCAGTAATCGAGCGTTTCTATTTAGGATTTCGAACGGGTTTCCGGGTTCAACTTGACGCGCATACGCATCAGGAAGTTAATGACCGGCCTTCTGGTTTTGCTAACAAGTCCGATGACTTCTGCTCCGACCTGGAGGAAGAACATCATGATACAGATCACGACGAATGTTACCCAGTTGGCTTCGAACATCGCAGCGGAAGATTGGATAATCGCCAGTACACCGAAGAATGCGGCAATACCGTAGATGATCAGTACCGTCTGACGGTGACTGAATCCAAGCTCACGCAGGCAGTGATGCAAGTGACCTTTGTCCGGTGAAAAAATCGGTTTCCGTTGCACCGCACGACGAATGATCGCGAAGAAGGTATCCGAGAGCGGCACACCGATAATGATGAGCGGTGTAATGAAGGACACAACAGCAATTTGTTTAAATCCGAGCATGGACAGCATCGCCAGAGAGAAACCAAGGAATAGTGATCCCGTATCACCCATGAAGATCTTGGCTGGGTGGAAGTTGAAGAACAAGAAACCAACAATACTACCAAGCAGTACAAGACACATCAAGGCAATCATCATGTTACCCATCAGGAAGGACATCACGGCAATGGTACCAATGGCAATACCGGATACACCGGCAGCCAGACCATCCAGACCATCAATTAGGTTAATCGCATTCGTTACACCAACAATCCAGAGGATCGTCAGCGGAATGGACACCCACGCTTCCAGTGAGGAGTATGCATCCTGAAAAGGAATATTTACGAAGTCTACACGGATATTGAATCCGAATACGACTACAGCAGCAGCAACAATTTGTCCGAGCAGCTTCACTTTGGCTGACAGTTCAAAACGGTCATCCAACGCACCAATCAGTACGATGATCGATCCACCAATCAGAAAAGCACTGACAAAGCTCATATCTCTTGTCGTAAACCATGCCGACACAAAAGGAAGCAGTGCAGCAACCGTAATGACAAAGGCCAGGAAAATCCCTAGACCACCAAGACGCGGCATAATCCGAGTGTGCACTTTACGGGCATTAGGCGTATCCATTGCTCCGATTCTGACTGCGAATTTTTTGACAAGCGGTGTCAGGGCAAGAGCCAGTCCCATTGACACGATAAATCCAATGATAAAGATCGCTACCATTTGAACATTCGACCCCCAATTATAATACCTGTAAGAAATTATAAATCCCCTGATCTCTTTTTATATATAAAAAATGTTTTGTTAGTCATTTTTGAATACTTGTTACACGATAACGAAGAGAGCAAGGAAAACCTGAAGAAGCGAAGCGTTCGCCTGAAAGCTTTCTGAAAGAAAGCTACTTCGAAAGCATACGCTATCACCTGATTTCACCCTTATAAAAGGGTAATAAAAGAAATCTGGGGATAACAGCGATCGAAAGGTTGCCTTGCTATCGTAGTTGCTCAGTGTAACGTTTTAATTCAAGCAGCACGACACATGTAATCCGGAATGAATTATACGCTGATCACAGGCGAAATACCAACCTCAATTTTTAGCAAAAACGTTCATTTTACGCGTAATAGCCTAATTTTAACGGACTTTAGTCACGTTTTCTTTGTCCCGCATCACTTTGATGGCGAATTTCGGAAGCGCAAGCATTCGGCCAGCCCGACTAGGTTCGCGAAGCAGACGATAAAACCATTCCAGTCTTAACTTTTGGAACACTTTAGGTGCACGTTTGGTTCTCCCCGAAATCACATCAAAGCTGCCTCCAACCCCCATCGTAACGGGAACTTGAAGCGTATCTTTGTACTTGTGAATCCACGGTTCCTGCGTGTCTGCCCCACGTGCAACAAACAGAAGATCAGGTGAAACTTCACGGATGGAAGCAACAACCTGCTCGTCCTCAGCCGGACCAAAATAACCGTCGCGATAACCTACAATTCGAATCGCCGGATATTGCTCTTGTAACCGAACTGCCGTTTCTTGAATCACCTCAGGTGTGGAACCGAGCAGATACACGCCCCACCGATAGTTTTCTCCAACACGCAGCAATTCATGTAAAAGCTCAAATCCAGGTACCCGCTCTGCCACAGGCTCCCCACAATAATTGGCAGCCCATACAACGCCTGTTCCATCGGGAACAATCATTTCCGCAGATTGCATAACCTTCATCATCGCTGGATTCTCCAGCGCGGCCATCACCATGATGGGATTGGCTGTGATGACCTGGTGCGGCTGCTTCGTGAGCACAGCTTCGCGTAGAACATCTACCGTTTCTTTCATCGTTAGTTTGGAAAAAGGAATACCATAGATCGAAACGGTAGGTATTGGTCCGGTCTGATTCATCTTATCTCACCCTTTGCGGCCTAAATATTTAATAATTTGCTGAGCAGGCACTTTGGCTTCCTGCTTCAATTCGGTAATGCTGTCTTCATGTTCCTTCAGCCACTGTGAACGCTGATCCAACAGGTTAGCCACCGTCTTCGCCAGTTTATCCCCATCCAGCGCATCCGTACTGCCCACGGTTTCACTATCCAGACGCAGCATGAACTGATCAATCTTCGGATCATACGAGATACCAACGGGTGGGACATACTGTGAAGCTGCATAGATCAGACTGTGCAGACGCATGCCGATAACGACATCACAATTGCTAACTTCCTGCAGCATCAGCTGAGGATCGGTGAGATCCTTGGTAATACTTACTTCGCTACCCTTGTTACCGAGGTCACCGAGCATTTCCATGACAAAACGTGAAGCCTGCTCATCATCGGGCAAGTGAAATGGCATAAAGCGCAAGTGAACGGCCTTTTTGGAGCATAGCTTCTTCAATCCCGCAGCAATGGCTGTAAGCTCTTTACGATCGGACTCCCAGAAACGTACCGAAACGCCGATCACCGGGAGTTTGGTATGAATGCTTGCTCCTTGAGCATTAACCACGATCTTCTCGGTAGAAGTTGTTTGTTCAGTAGATTTTTCAGATGATTCTTCAAATGGAGTTTCTACCGAGTTTGAACGTTCGATGTTCGGTTTCACCGAACTTACTTCTTCCGCATTGGCTTCAGGCAGTGGCAGACCCATCACCGGGTCAGGGACCACATGAATCTGATTCCACTGCAATCCGAGCCCGCGCAAATATTCAGCGGATTGTTCATCACGCACAGATACATAATTGCAAGCTTTGAAGACGGATCGAATCATTGGATTGAAAATTTTGCGATTTACAGGTCCAATGCCCTGCGCATAGATAAATGTTGGTTTTTTTAACCATTGTGCCAGTTTGATGACACCCAGGTAGTAAGGGATGGATTTCAGTCCGGTTGCATCCTGCAACAGACTTCCTCCTCCGCTAATTAATCCATCACTTTCCTTGATCGCTTCGCGAACCTCCTTCAACTTCATCCGATGTACTGAACGTACACCGTACATTGAAGTGGTCGACTCCGGGTCACCGGAGAGCACAATCGGCTCAATCGTGACGCTCGATCTGTGACTCTCCTCTTCCAGCGCCGTCAAAATTGACTTTAGTACCGCTTCGTCTCCGCTGTTGTTGAATCCGTAATATCCCGAGATGACTAACTTTTGAGAAGTGGTGACCATTTTTTCCAACATCCTTCCGCTACTTGCCACACACCCACAGCAATGATACCGAAGATTAAGCCAAGTCCCAATCCCATCACTCCACGAATGAGTGACAACACAGCTGGCGTATGGATATGCGCGAACGTATCCACCATGGACAATTGTCCAATTGCTGCAATTATGAGTACAAAGATGACTTTACGATATTTTAAAGCGGCGAACACGCCAACGATAAACAGCGGGTGTCCCAGCATAAATTCTTTGAATCTTGGCCGCACGCCGAATGTGTCTTCCAGCGTTGTACGCAGGAACATCTCGAATGGTGTAACCGAACCAGAGTTGCCTGTACGGCTCAAATAATAGTATCCAACCACAGCAGCAACCAGTGCCAACACAACCATCAATACATTAATCGGTGTACGAAGAATATCCTTAATTTGTTTAATGGAGAACGTACCCGAACCACGGTAAAACAAAATATAAATCGCAACAAGCCCCATCGGTGCAAAGTGCAACAGACTCACGCCTCGGAACTGGTTGATGACCAGACTGTACGTAATGCTGTTCAGCAATGCGATAACAAAAGGCACCGCCAGGAACGAAAGAATCGACGTTCTTACATATAAGAAAATCGTTTGTGCCAATCGACGACCCGCAGGCGCGTCTGGCTGACGTTGTTGCTGATAGTTCACTGTACGCACCGCCAGTACCATCGCAATGGTTGGCGCGCTAATTGCGACCAGCAAGGCAATTCCTTGCTCCAGCAACGTCGGTTTAAGCAAGAATAATCCGGCACTACCTACCAGAGCCAGAGCAAATACCAGCAATGTAAGCAGTGGTACAAAATACGAGACCATAATCGTAATCATTGCGATTGCACCAATCAGGGCAACCAGCTTGGCATAACGCTGAATGGAAGAATCTTTAACCGTGAACGCTTCAGCTTGTCCCAGTTCGTAGCCGTGTTTCCCCATACGTTCAATCGCATGACCAGGTTCACCCAAACTATTGATTAGATTATCAATTGGATTGGTGATCATGGCTTTGGCTGTATTCCGACTTGGCGCAGCATTCATATAGAGCATACGAATGTTGCGGTCTTTGGTAGCCAAAACAAAACGGTCAGCAATAGTGTCTACATCCAGATTGGCGTCCCCGTCACTTAAGGAGTACAGACGAGTTACATTGTAGTCAATTTTATAGGAGAGAGTCTCAAAACCGGATTGTGGTTTCTTCAAGTTCTCAATAGCCGCCAGACCAATATGATGCTTGTTCAGCAGCTGGGCAAACATATCGAGACTCTTCATCTCTGCATTATCATTGTACCCTTTCACAGCATCGCCATCAAACAAGATGCGCTTTACCCCATTCTCTTCGAAGAAGGTAAGCAGGCGTTCCATGGATTCCTGATTGTAAGGAACACTGTCTGCAATCCGTGGCAAAATGTAAAACCCTTTATCACGCAGCATCTTCACGGCAACCGGATCTGGCTGCAAAGGCTGCATGTTCGCATTCTCCGGTGAAGTCTGCAATATTAAGCCGCTACGACCTTCATATTCCCATGGAACCACAGGAATCTCCCGATCGGCGAACGTTTGTTCAATGATAGGGATATACGTTTGTGCATTTTCCTCATTTGTGAACAGCACATACGTGTAATTATCGTTAGAAGGAATGACATTTTGGGTCATGTTCGCAATATCCTGCCCGTTATATACCATCAGACGGCGGGACTTCTTCAACTCTTCCAGTGTACTTTCGAACACCGCCATGGTTGTCACTCCGGCATCTTTCAAACGAGTCAGTTGTTCATTCATGAAGTCTTGCGGATGGGCCTGATAAGCCGAGATATCCAATAGACCCCGATAATTGAAGACAAGCTCCACCTTTTTGGTGGAAGATTCCGTCTGCACCCGATCACTGATGACAGGGATGGAAGCAATCAAACCGATAATAACAACAATCCACAGCCACTTCCGGGAAGCGGTATTCCAATAAAGCCATTTTTGACGCACTACATGTACCTCCTCAAGTGTTGGAACCAAATGCACGTTCAGCTCATGATTTTCATTGCAAAATAGTGAATAAATACCGGATACACACAGCTTGTGTCAACAAACGTGCATCTATCCGCAATTCATCCAAAATAGACGTAGACTTTTACCCTTTTTACCTAAAAGAAAAGCCCCTCCGCCAACCAACCTTACGGTGCGGAGAGGCTTTCTCATGTTCTTGCTCAGTACTGCATTCGTATTTATTGTGCGTCTACACGCGTCATCACTGTAGTAGCCAGACGTTCGATACGGTTTTCCGCGTCTTCCAGGCTCTCTCCGCGCACGGCGAAGTACACTTTGATCTTCGGTTCTGTTCCCGAAGGACGCAGGCAGAACCATGATCCGTCTGCCAAAATATATTTCAGAACGTTCTCTTTAGGCAAGCCATCCAAGCCAAGGGAGTAATCCAGCACATCTTGTACAGCGATGCCGGCTACTTCTTGTGGCGGATTGGAACGCCAGTCGGTCATTTTCGCCTGAATCTGAGCTACGCCATCCTTGCCTTTCAGCGTACGGGACTCCAGCTTCTCCAGGAAATATCCGAATTGGCTGTACAGCTCTTGCAGGACATCATAGAGAGTTTTGCCTTGGTTTTTATAATAAGCAGCTGCTTCAGCAATCAGCATTGCCGCCAGAACTGCATCCTTGTCACGTGCGTAGCTGCCTGCCAGGTAACCATAGCTTTCCTCATAACCAAACAGGAACGTATGACTGCCGGTTGCTTCGAACTGGTTCATTTTTTCACCGATATATTTAAAGCCTGTCAGGGTGTTCATCACTTCTGCACCGTAATGCTCGGCAATGACCGCTCCCATCTCGCTGGTTACAATCGTTTTGATAACCGCGCTATTTTTCGGCAGTTTACCTGTCTCTTGCAAGCGGCTCAACACATAATGCACCATGATAGCTCCGGATTGGTTACCCGAGAGTACGAAATACTTGCCATCATTGTTTTTCACTACCGCACCCATGCGGTCTGCATCCGGATCTGTACCGATCAGAATGTCTGCACCCACGGATTCACCCAGCTTCATTGCAAGCGTAAATGCTTCGCGCTCTTCCGGGTTAGGGGATTTTACTGTGGAAAATTCAGCATCAGGCTGTTCTTGTTCTGCCACAATGTGAACCTGCTCGAAACCGATCTGTTCCAACACACGACGTACAGGCACATTACCTGTTCCGTGCAGTGGAGTGAAGACGATTTTGAAATCACTGCCGACGCCGGATTGAATCAGGTCACGACTGAGACTTAGGCTGGCAACCGTATCAACAAATGCCTGATCTTCCTCTTCCCCAAGCCATACGAGCAATCCTTGAGCTTCGGCTTCTTCCTGCGTCAGCTTTTTCACATCCGCGAGGGAAGGTACTTCCTGAATGTATTGAATGACTTTCTCCGCTTCGTGTGGTACCAGTTGGCCACCCTCGTGGTTGTACACTTTGTAGCCATTGTATTCAGGAGGATTATGACTCGCCGTCACCACAATACCGCCGGTTGCTTGCAAATGACGTACACTGAAGGAAAGCTGAGGCGTAGGACGCAGGGAAGTAAACAGCTTAGCCACAATGCCATTTCCAGCCAGAACCAGGGCAGCATCCAGTGTGAACTCAGGTGAGAAATGACGGGAATCATGCGCGATCACTACAGAAGGTTTACCTTCTTTAGCGCCATGCTGCTCCAGCAAATAACGCGCAAACCCTTGCGTTGCACGACCCACGGTATAACGGTTCATCCGGTTGCTTCCCGCTCCAATCACACCACGCAATCCACCTGTACCAAACTCCAGATTTCTGTAGAAACGATCCTCCAGCTCTTTCGGCTGATCCTGCAAATCACGAAGCTCCTGTTTCGTCGCTTCATCAATCGAAGCATCCTCCAACCACTGCTGCAATGTTTGTGCTGCTGTTCCGCTTAACTGTTCCATTCCTGCAAACCCCTTCCTTCTATATAAAATTCAATTGAATTCTGAACTCTACAATCATTAGCTTGGGTCAGACAGTGCGAACATGATCTCGCCTTCTGCTACCACTTTGTCGCCCACTCTGGCTGTAGCTTTGCCTTTACCAATTGAACCTTTAAGACGCGTAATTTCCACTTCCAGCATCAACGTATCTCCAGGCACAACTTGTCCACGGAATCGGAAGTTGTCCAGTCCCGCCAAAAAGCCGATTTTGCCTTTGTTGCCTTCCAGATTAAGAATGGCTACTGCACCAACTTGTGCCAGTGCTTCTGTAATCAACACACCCGGCATTACCGGATACTCTGGAAAATGACCAATGAAGAAAGGTTCATTAATGGTTACATTTTTTAATCCAACGGCACGTTTGCCATCCTCTAACTCTACAATCTTATCCACCAGCAAAAATGGGGGACGGTGCGGAATAATTTCTTGAATCTGTTTGATGTCGAGCACAGTGTAATCTCCTCTCGGGATGTTTATATGAGAATTCTTCATCATAAAGCTCACATGTGCGCACTGATGACCGTTACGGTTGCGGATCGTTCTTTCGATCGCTGTTGTTTCCGAATGTTTCTGAACTATTTTCAGATGGATAACATTCGGAAACAAAGGCGAGCGCTTCGCTTCTTTAGAACGATTCCGTTCCCTCCACTGACTTTAGTGTGGACATGGAAAATCTGATTATGATCAAGTCGAGCCTCATATAAAAGGTTTTTAATTTTAATGTTGTATGGAAAGCATATTTTCAGTTAACACTAGTTATATCCTTCATGACTGCAGTAGTGAAGGTTAAGATAAGGGGTCTCTCTTCGCGATGACGAATGTCTTTCGCAGGGGAGGCCTCTTTTGCCGTGAAACGTCATCCATCATTATACTGTTTTCAACGCCAAAAAGAAAACTCCTGCCTGCGCAGGAGTTTTCGCATATATCGTTCATCTACGGAGCGAACACCAAATCATATACATGTTCCCATGTACTCCACTGCAATACGGAACCGATATCCTGTTTGCCCAGTACCACGTAGCCAGCCACCAATCCGCCAGCGAGGGCAAGAACAAGTAGGACCGGAACCAGAAACCATCTTGCGATGCGCCATCCACTCTTCTTCTTCTTGACTTTCGTCTTATCCGGCTTACTGTTCTGCTGCTGTGTATCTGTCATCACATTCACCTTTTATGCTCTCATATTGTTGGCAAGACCCGCCATGGAATCACTGGATGTCAGCGCACGTGCCGCCAGTTGGTACGTCCGCTGTCCTTGCATCAGCAAAGCCATCTCTTGTGTCAAATCCACGTTGGATTGTTCAATGTAGCCTGCACGAATCATCGCTGTCGCTTCACGTGTAGCTGCATTGGCTCCAAATACATCATCCTCAGTTAGACCCGCATCCAGACCAAACAGGTTATCCGCATACTGCACAAGCCCTTCCGGGCGCTCGATATCTACCAGTTGCAGTTGGGCACCAATCGTTGCATTGGCTTCATTGCCACGACGGATCAACAGATTACCTTTTTCATCAAAAGCAACCTTGCTATTATTCGGTGCCGTAATGCGATTACCTTGACGATCCAATGCAAAATGGCCATCGCCATTGACCAATACCATCATGTCTGGCGCATTGGGATTCGTTTTGGGTCTTGTATCAGGGACAAAATGGAATGCACCCTGACGTGTCCACATTTTCTCACCATTTGCTTCAACAGCAAACATCGCATTGCCTTCAATCGCCAGATCGGTAGGGTTGCCCGTCTCATTGAGCGTACCCTGAGTCATATCCTTTGTCACATCCGCCAAACGTACTCCAAACCCGAGGTTGTATCCCATCGGGGTCGAGCGTCCATCCAGCTTGTACTTATCCGGCTGCTGCTGCACTCGGGTCAGCACATCTTCGAAGGCTGCTTGCTTACTCTTATAGCCTGCCGTATTCACGTTGGCAATATTATCGGAAATGACATCCAGACGCTGCTGTATTCCGGTCATGGAGACCATTGCACTAATCATGGAATTATTCATACGGTGGTTACCCTCCCTGTTTTCACCCTCCCAAACCCTCCCTGGTAGGGAGGGCCCCAGATGGCGCTGCCCTCTGGACTCCCGAAACAGGCGGAGTGGGTGCGTGGGGTACGATCTTGCTAAGTGACTGTGGTATGTGTGCGCCGCGACTGCCCAGGAACGATTCACGCCATGATTTCACATGGCTGAATCGTTCCTGGGCACGCTCTTTGTGCGACGGGCAGCTCCGCGTGGTCTCTCCCTGCTTTGCTTCGCAAAGGGCTGTCGACACCGTCGCTGCGCTTAGCTTACTCCTGCGCAATCCTCGCATAAGCTCGGCTGCGTTTAGGCTTTCCGCTTCGCGTGAGCCTCTCTGCTTTGCTACGCAAAGGGCGTTTGGCTCTTCTCTACGCGGTTATATTGGTATGATAGCGTTATACACGCCCAACTTCATTAACGGCTTTATCCAGACTGCGGTCGTAGAATTGTACGACCTTCTGGTTCGCTTCATATGCACGGAATGCGGCATTCATATCTACAGTTGCCTGTGATGCATCCACATTCGAGCCTTCCAGGTAGCCCTGACGAATCTGCACATTATCCCCTGCAGCCATCATCCGGGCCGTTGCTCCATTCTGATCATTTAGGCTGAAATTGCCATCACCCTGACGTACCAGTTGGTTGGGTTGATTAATGACACTGATTCCCAATGTAACACCAGTGGGTGCACCCGTCTCTGCATTGACAAGACGACCTTGCTCATCCACTTTAAATTGGTCTACCGAACCTGTCAACACAACGGGTTGTCCATTATTATCCAACACTTGTGAACCCGTTGAGCTCAAGAGCTGTCCAGTTCCTGTAACCTCGAAGTGACCATCACGCGTATATCTTGTGTTGCCTTCTGCATCCTGTACCGTAAAATACGCTTGAGGCTGGTAGGCTACCGTGCCATCAGCCCGTACAAATTTGCCTGAACCATCAAACGGGACAGGTTGCCCTGTCTGTGGATCATTCACGGCCAGATTGGACGAAATGGCAAAATCGCTTTTTTGACCACTCTCCATAATGGCTCCCTGCAAATTCATGGACAAACTTTCTTCCGCGAACACACCCGTGTTCAGCTTGCCCAAACGCTTCGTCGGAAGATTGGCATCTCCGCCTACCAACGTAATGAGCATTTCCGGGAAAGAACGGCTTACGCTGTTCACTTGTTTATATCCCGTTGTGTTCATATTTACGATATTCTGTGTTGCGGTGTCATGGCGGCGTTGCTGCGTAATCATTCCCGCGGTAGCGGTGTACAGACCTCTTAACATGTATTAACCCCTCTCCTCAAGCGCTTGTCCTGCATAACAGGATAACTGCTTGTCCGTTCTTCTCCCGAGCATGGGCGAACCTTTGCTTTTTATATCGGCAGATTAGAACTTTTTCTTAACCACCTGATCCAAATTATTCAACATAATGCCTGTACCTTTGACGACACAATGCATCGGATCCTCTGCAACCCATACCGGTACATGTAATTCATTGGACAAAAGTTCATCCAATCCGTTCAGCAAAGCACCCCCGCCTGTCAACACGACACCTCGATCAATAATGTCCGCCGACAATTCCGGTGGCGTCCGCTCCAATACCGACTTGGCGGCAACGATGATGGATTGCACGGAATCCCATAGCGCTTCCTGCACTTCATTTCCCGACACCGTTACGGTAACAGGCAGACCGGATACCATATCCCGACCACGAATGTCCATCTCCGTTTGACGCCCACCCGGATGAACGGAACCAATCGCAATCTTGAGGTCTTCGGCTGTACGTTCACCAATCATGAGCTTGTATTTGGCTTTGATAAATTTAGTAATCGCTTCGTCGAACTTGTCCCCTGCAACTTTAATAGAAGAGGCGGTGACTACGTCGCCCATAGACAGGACTGCAACGTTAGTCGTTCCGCCGCCGATATCCACGACCATATTGCCGCTCGGCTGAAAAATATCCATTCCCGCACCGATCGCTGCCGCTTTCGGCTCTTCTTCCAGAAATACTTCTTTGGCACCGCTGCGCTCAGCAGCCTCGCGGATAGCCTTCTGCTCCACGGAAGTAATGTTGGTTGGCGCACAAATCAAAATACGCGGGTGGCTGTACCAGCTTCTTGCTCCCACACGATTAATGAAATGTCTAAGCATTGCTTCCGTAATCTCAAAGTCCGCAATAACACCGTCACGCAGCGGTCTAATGGCAACAATGTTACCTGGAGTACGCCCCACCATACGACGCGCTTCTTCCCCAACAGCAAGGACCCGCTTCGTATCGCTTTCAATGGTCACGACGGAAGGTTCATCGAGGACGACCCCACTTCCTTTCACGTGAATAAGCACGTTCGCCGTGCCAAGATCAATACCGATATCCTTGCTAAACATAAAAGAGCCCCCAAAGTGATATTATTTGGTCAGCGTATCCTGTGAAAAAGAGTCCCTTATCACGTCACCGCTCGTTCGACAAAGTGCAACATATATATGTAAAAATCGGGCTGATAAGATGTCATAATTCGATCCTGTACCAGCTTTTAACATATCATACTTCAGGGGAGGGATTCAATGCATGTGTGAGCTTTTTGGCCTACGTCTTTCCGCAGGTCCTTACGATTTAGCCGAAGCCAGCACCTCGCGTTTTTTACCGCTTGTTTTTTTGTATTTGATTTTGGTCGCTTCACCGCCCCGCAAATGACGGATGGACTTGTGATACTCCAAAATGTGTTTCACCTGGTCAGCAAGATCAGGGTTAATTTCCGGCAGACGCTCCGTCAGATCCTTATGCACAGTACTCTTTGACACGCCGAATTCCTTGGCAATGGTACGGACCGTATTCCTCGTCTCAACAATGCAGCGACCAATTTTTATGGTCCGTTCCTTGATGTAATCGTGCACGCTCCCGCCTCCCTACTGTGTGGATAGTTTGGTACATTATATGAGGAGCATGCCTATATATTCGCGGTTTAACAGTGTGACAAGCTTCGAAGGTCCCATTATTTTCTGAAAAGCACAAAAAGAGCAGAGGAGAATCCCCTCTGCCCGTCATGTTCCTGCGGTAAAAATCATTTATTTTTCCGGAAGATATCCTTGTGGGTTAACCGGTTGTCCGTCTTCGTAAACTTCAAAGTGAAGGTGGTTACCCAGCGTTTTTTCCAATTCATTGACGCCGGCCGATGCAATTGCATCTCCTTGCTTCACTTCATCATCCTGTTTTACTTTGACGTCAGCTAAGCTTTGGTATACGGTCTTGAGGTTATCACTATGTGTGATTTCCACAACTTGACCTGTCAGCGGGTTTTGTTCGACCCGGGTCACTTTTCCGCCGAGTGCTGCTTTGACTTCGAACGTTTTGTTATCACCCCGTGCCAGATCTACACCCGTGTTCGGAATGAATGTGTCATTGTACTGCACCATCGCCGCTTCATGTTCCTCGGTTGAAGCTTCGTTGTCATAGAAAGGTTTTACTACCGAAACTTCTGAAGGAACCGCTACCGGCCATACGAAATTCTCCGACTTTGCAACAACTTCCACACTTTCCTGTTCTCCGTTTACTGCTGTTCCTTCTGTACCCGATGCACCTGTTTCTACTACCCCACTCGTAGGATCCGAGTTCAGCGTTTTTTCGCCTGTGCCCTGATAGACCCACACTAAGGTTAGTATAATGCCTGCTGCTGCGATGTAGGCTGCCGGGAAGACCCAACGTTTGGACATTGCTCTTTTCCATGAAGAGGGCTGGCTAGCCGGTACTCCTTGAGTTGTTTTAGGAGTTTCTTCTTGGACTGTTTTTTTGTTTTGTTCATTCATCTTGATCACCTCAGTAACAAGTGTTACCGGGTGCAACTCTTTTATACACGCGCGACTCTAATTATTTTCACAGAGCTTTCAAAGAGTGCTATATATGCGGGAATGTGCTCAGTGCGTGCGCCGCTTCGGGGCCAGAAAATCTTTCGACCGGCTGTTACTCCCAGATTTCTTCTATCACCTTCTTCAAAGGTGAAATCCGGTAGTAAAGGCGGACACTTCGTTTCTACAGGCCTTTTCTGTCCCCTCCGCTCTCCATACGCTCGACACTCTCCGCATATATAGCCAAGTCGTGAAAGCCCCGAGGGGTGATTGGTAGAGAACCTGGATTGGCTGTAATAAGCCAACCCTTCTATGAAATGTGTTGGTGAAATCAATTTAAAGTGATTATAGGTAGGTTGAGATTAGCTATATAGGCGATTATAAGACGTCTGAGATTCTTTAGCCCTCCAAGCCGGGAAGAAGGGGAGCCTGAACAGATCACTGTTCACCTGCTGCTGTTATCCTTATCCATTCGTTCCAGTGTTTCTACTTCGATGCCAGCATCTTGGATGCCTGTCCGAAGGAGATGCCGGTGTAGTAGTGTTTGAGAATCTGGGTCGCGGTGTGACCCTCCTGTGCCATGCCGTTGGCCCCCCACTGGCTCATTCCGACTCCATGACCGTATCCATAGGTTGTAAGCTTGACCTTGTCCCCGTCTGTCTTCCAACTGAACTGGCTGGATCTCAGCCCAAGCAGCTTTCGAACCTCTGGCCCGCTAAACGTTTTCCCTGCAATCTGTATTTCCTTGATTCGATGACCCTTCGTAGTAGATAACACTTCCATCCATGAGCCATTCTGCTGGGCGGTAACCGGGATGGAGCTCGCCCCCAGATTCAACTTTTGGAGAATCTCACTGCGCTTCATCGTGATCGTTTCCTCAAAACCCGGAGCCAGGTTTTTATCCCACGGACTCGCTACACTTTGCAAATAAGGTACAGGGTTGCCCCATACATCCTCTGCATTTTCCGTATACCCATTACTTGTAGAGAAAAAGGAAGCAGTAATCGCTTTGCCCTGATATGTCATGACAGCATCTCTGCTTTCGCGGACAGCCTGTTGCAGCTTCTCCCATTCCTTTGCTTTCCCCAGGCGCGTCCAGTCCACTTTCACTTGTTCTGGTGGTATAAACACCTGATGACTCACGGTATCCGTTACATCAGCTTCTCCTGAAGGTACACCGCTTGTATCATTGGCTGCCAGCCTCCTCACGATAAATGTCCTTGCAGCAATGGCCTGCGCTTTCAGAGCTTCCAATCTGAACTCAGCTGGCATCTCGGCAGCGATCACTCCCGTAACATAATCTTCAAGGGGAAGATTCATCGTCGTAGCGGTAGCAGACAGGTATACCCTTACTTTAGGTTCAGGGTAAGTAACGGGCACAGCTGGAGAAGGTGCTGGAGTCGTGACACTGCCTGTACCTGGTGGGACTGGGATCGGTTTAACAGGGTCATCCGTCCGTGGCCATACTAGAATGGCGGGGATTAACAGCGCAAGCGCCAGTACGGCCGATACAGCCGCTGCCGGCTGCCAGCGAGTGTTGCTCTTTCCCCATCTGCGGCCTCGGCCGAACGTACGCATTCGGCGCCGCTTCACACGACGAAACTGGTCCAATTCAATGACAGGCATGTGTATCCGCATTGCAGCTGGCCCGGCTGACTCCTGTTTCGGGCCAGGCCGTCTAGGAGATGTTGGTGTAGTCTCTTCTGGAACAGTTCTGATGTTCGTTGAAGCAAGCTTGTCTTTCTCCACACCGAAACCAGCATTCTCCTCTGGCTCCTTCACTTGTGGACGAGGGACAAGAGGTACCTTAACCTGCACGCGGGCTTCTTTCATTTTGATATAACCCTCCGTTGTCCATGGCCGGTCAAGCGCCGGTCCTTTGTTCAAATCCATAGTTTAGGGTATGAGCTGGCCCGATCTGATAGAACCTGATTTAAGAGAAACGATGGCATTCCACATGTGGTGATTTCTAACTTACTCCTGATATGTATTATTGAAAAATGTTGATCTGTCGCGGTATTCCGTTGCATAGGGCACCATCACTCCCGCAAAAACATGCTCTTTCATTCTGTTCAGAATGGGTACAGAATATGATGTTATGCTATATAAGTTAGGACCAGCTATTAATAGAATCAGGTACTGATTGCGTTAATTGTTGAACACAAAAAAAGCCAAGCCAGATGGCTTAGCTTTTGATAAATTATTTGACAGGAGCCCTGCTCTCGTAACCGCAATTCACACTGATATGTGATTGATACTACGAAGAGCAACGACCATGGTCCTAGTCTACGTTAAGCCCAGGTCGGTTGTACTTTGAAAAGAGGTACTTCTTCCCCGACTTTTTCATTCGATGCTTTAACTGCATCCAGCTTAGGCTCTTCAACCGAAATACGATAAATATCGGCTCCGAGTCCGTTAAGCTTCTCAGCGAGATGGACGTAGCCACGGTCGATGTGATGAACACCGCCTACTTCTGTTGTACCTTCAGCAACAAGACCCGCAATAATGAGTGCGGCACCCGCACGCAAATCGGTAGCTGTTACTTTGGCACCCTTCAGCTTGGCATTGCCTGTGATGATGGACGAGCGTCCTTCAACTTTGATCTCCGCATTCATCAACTGGAATTCATCCACATGCATGAAGCGATTTTCAAAAACAGTCTCTGTTACAACAGAGGTACCTTCAGAGGCAAGCAAGAGCGCCATCATTTGGGATTGCATATCAGTAGGGAAACCTGGGTATGGTAATGTTTTCACATCCACGGCCTTGAGCGGACGATCCGCAATAACACGAACGCCATTCTCGTCAGGATGAATCGTTACACCCATCTCTTCCATCTTCGCAATAACAGAACCCAAATGGTCGGAAATCGCACCTTCGATATACACATCACCACCGGAGATTGCAGCAGCAGCCATATAGGTACCTGCCTCAACCCGATCCGGAATTACGGTGTGCTTCACGCCAGACAGTTTCTCCACACCTTCGATGCGGATGACTCCTGTTCCGGCTCCCCGCACTTTGGCACCCATTCCATTCAGGAAATTGGCAAGATCCACGATCTCTGGCTCTTTTGCCGCGTTCTCCAGAACAGTTACACCTTCAGCCAATGTTGCGGCCATCATAATATTTTGAGTGGCACCTACGGAAGCCACATCCAGATAAATTTTCGCGCCACGCAACCGTCCTTGGCTGCGAGCTTCTATATAGCCTTGGCCCAAGCTGATCTCAGCGCCCATGGCTTCAAAACCTTTCAAATGCTGATCAATAGGCCGTGTACCGATGGCACATCCACCAGGAAGCGAAATTCTTGTATGACCCATACGCGTCAACAATGGCCCCATGACCAGAAAAGACGCCCGCATTTTACTTACCCATTCATACGGTGCCTCACAGGAAGTAAGTTTCTCCGCATTTACGGTAATCACTTCGTCCCGGTATGTAACACCCGCTCCCAGCGATTCCAACACCTTGTTAATCGTCATCACATCGTCTAGAGGAGGAGCGTCAATAATAACGCTTTGTCCTTCTTCCCCTAAGAGAGAGGCAGCGATGATCGGAAGAACAGAATTTTTAGCGCCGCTAACTTTGACACTTCCGGTCAACCTTTTGCCACCGCGGACGATAAATTTGCTCATCATGGTTCCCTCCGCGCTTTTATTCCCTTTTCTTCATTCCGGAATACGTGAGCCCTTCTGTAATAGAAAAGACTGTTGCTGTGTGTGGAATTTCGACATAGCCTGGCAAATAATGCCCTTGATGTCTATTCAGAAAAGAATTGGTTTATAATCCATATCGATGATACCACGTGCATTGCATAATGCCTTCCGACTTGTAAATGTAATGCCTTACAGGCCAGCAAGCATCTGAACAGACAGATTGGGATGATTATTAGCCGGATTCAACCGGATATCCCGTTTATAACCACAAAATAAGTGAACAATTGTGAATTCCCTAACTTCCATCATAACATTGTTGAATTGTACGATACAAGCATTTTTACATAAAACATCTCAAATTCATCCAATTACACGTCACACTTTTTTCTTAATTCCTGTGCCGACAACTCATACTCTAATTGTTAACACAATTAATCGATGTTATTCGACATTGAACTGCTTGAAGAACCTAACAGATGATTAACCAACCATCTCAACATTAAAACAAATAGCGCAACATTTGTGTCCATGACAAATAGTCAATGACAAAGCCTGAAACAGCGTGCCCAAGTATAATGGCCAACAATAAGTGTAACAGTCTTCCCTGTGCTCCTCGTGGCTGCCTGATGATTAAATCCAGCTTGAGATTCTGCAAAGCCCACCACGCCAACGCTATACATAAAAGAGAGACGATAATTGAGACTAAGCCATTCGTACTTAATGTCTGGTTCAACTGATTCGTCAGGTCAGTATCCATATATTCATTACCTCCACATTTGTTGCAGCGATCAGCATAATTATGCCTGGCATCCATAACTTGTTAGAACAATGGATTGACTTGAACACAACGCACTGAGCCTACTGTCAGAATTACTCCTGCTATGCAGGAAATCTGGATGCCCAATCATGGAGCAGCAACAATCTGGCTGTGAATGACTATGGAATTCATCAACGCAGCTTCCTGCATCTGCTGACTCTATGGAATATAGGCTCTTTCATCATACATTGTCAATTACATTGATTTCCACTTAGATCATATTTTAAATTCAAAATGCCGGGATTTTGTGACTAAAACGACATAAAAGAGCGTTATTTCGATATCGATCCTGTCATTTCCTCGGAAATAATTTGGATTTCCGTCGTTAAAAATGGTTCCATCAGTGATCATTATCGCCACGACTTTAGTCCTACATTCTATTCAACTGCCCATAAACGGTGAATACAATTAACTTTATTTGCCGTTAAATTTCGTGCTTCAGCTGAAGATTGCGTCCATATATTTTACTGTAACTGGAAAAATAACGCTCAGAAAACTCAAAAAAGCCCGGCAGACTAAGCCGCCAGGCTCCAATGAACAGTTTATTTACCGTATACGTTGATCCGGTTAACCGCTTTTTGCAGAGCAATCTCTGCCCGGCGGTGATCAAAATGGTCCTGATTGCTTTGGCTGCCGAGCCGGCGTTCTGCCCGCTCTTTCGCTGCACGCGCACGGTCCACGTCAATGCTTTCCGGGAATTCGGCACTCTCTGCAAGCACAACAACCTTATCCTTACGGACTTCGATAAACCCGCCACCAATAGCGACGCGCTTGTTCTCTTTTCCGTTTTTGATATAGATTGGTGCGATTTGCAAAGGTGTAACCATAGGGATATGACCTGGCAGAATGCCCAGCTCCCCTTCAATGCCACGAGCTGTGATACTATCCACTTGTTCTGAATATACCAGACGCTCAGGCGTTACAATTTCCAACAAAAAGGTGCTCAATTCCATCCCTCCTGAAACTATCCGATAGCTCGCTTCATAAGGACAATCCTGGATTCAGATTATACCAGTGTTTTGGCTTTCTCCACTGCCTCTTCAATCGTACCCACGAAGAGGAAAGCTGCTTCCGGAAGATCGTCGTGCTTGCCTTCGAGAATTTCTTTAAAGCTGCGCACCGTTTCTTTAACCGGAACGTATTTACCCGGAATACCGTTAAATGCTTCAGCAACGTGGAATGGCTGGGACAAGAAACGTTGAATTTTACGAGCACGGTAAACGAGTGCTCTGTCTTCCTCACTCAGCTCGTCCATACCCAGAATCGCAATAATATCCTGCAACTCATTATAACGCGCCAAGATGCGTTTAACGCCTTGAGCTACGTTGTAATGCTCTTCTCCTACAACTTCAGGGGACAAGATCCGTGAGCTGGATGCCAGCGGATCTACCGCAGGGTAGATACCCATCTCGGAAATTTTACGTTCCAGGTTTGTCGTTGCATCCAAGTGGGCAAACGTCGTTGCTGGAGCGGGGTCAGTATAGTCATCCGCAGGAACATAGATAGCCTGGATGGATGTTACAGAACCTTTTTTAGTCGAAGTGATACGTTCTTGCAGTTGACCCATTTCCGTTGCCAGCGTTGGTTGGTAACCTACCGCGGAAGGCATACGTCCGAGCAAGGCAGATACTTCTGAACCTGCTTGGGTGAAACGGAAGATGTTATCGATAAAGAGCAACACGTCACGGCCTTCTTCATCACGGAAGTATTCCGCCATCGTCAGACCTGTGAGGGCTACACGAAGACGTGCGCCTGGAGGCTCGTTCATTTGTCCGAAGACCATCGCTGTTTTGTTGATAACGCCGGAATCACTCATCTCGTGATACAAGTCATTACCTTCACGCGTACGCTCACCAACACCGGCGAATACGGAGATACCACCGTGTTCTTGTGCGATGTTGTTGATCAATTCCTGAATCGTTACGGTTTTACCTACACCGGCACCACCGAAGAGACCGATTTTACCACCTTTGGCGTAAGGAGCCAGCAAGTCGATAACTTTGATTCCTGTCTCCAGCATTTCAGCCTGGGTAGTCAGTTCATCAAATGCAGGAGCCGAGCGGTGAATCGGATTTTTATGTGCAGCAGCTACAGTGCCGCCAGTATCAATAGCTTCGCCGAGTACGTTAAATACACGACCCAGTGTTGCTTCCCCGACAGGTACAGAGATTGGAGCTCCTGTATCTACGGCTTCCATACCACGAACGAGTCCGTCCGTGGAGGACATCGCGATACAACGTACCCGGTTGTCACCCAGATGCTTGGAAGCTTCGAGTGTAAGATTCACACTTACGCCGCTTTCGCTTACTGTAGTGATCGTAATGGCATTGAGGATTTCCGGCAGACCGCCGCGATCAAACTCGACGTCAACAACCGGACCCATGATGCTCACAACGCGTCCTTTGTTCATCTTAACGTTCCCCTCCTACAAGCCTGCTAGTTTTGCAGAAATAATGTTCCGTTCTCTTTTATCTCTGCACTGCAAGCCTTCATTAATAAAAAACGGTTAGCCTTGTGCTGCGTTGGCACCTGCCACAATTTCCGTAATCTCCTGCGTAATCGCCGCTTGACGGGCTCGGTTGTACGTCAATGACAAGTCGTTAATGAGTTTGGATGCATTTTTGGTTGCATTACCCATCGCAGTCATTTTCGCTCCCAGCTCACTCGCCTTACCGTTCAGAAGTGCACCATAGATCAGCGTTTCCGCATAACGAGGTAGCAAAACTTCCAGTACAGCTTCCGCTGAAGGCTCATATTCGTAGCTTGCCGTCGGTCCTTCTGCAGCAGTTACCTCAGGTGTTTCCATCGGAAGAAGGCGCTCTACCGTAGGAATCTGGGTCAACGCATTCACAAAGCGGTTATAACAAATGTACAATTCATCAAATTTAGCCAGCTCAAACCCATGAACAGCCTCGTGTGCAATGGATTTGATATCTGCAAATGATGGTGAATCGGATAGATCCGTTGTAACGGATGCCATCGCAATTTCGCGCCGTCTGAAATAATCGCGTCCTTTACGCCCAATGACGAACAATTCGTAGTCATCCTGAGAGTTGTGGCGCTCTTTGAGCGTCAGATTGACCTGACGCAAAACGTTGGCATTGTATCCGCCCGCAAGACCGCGGTCCGATGTAATAATCAGATATGCTGTCTTTTTAACCGGACGGCTCTCCAGCATCGGATGTTGGATTCCTTGCGTGCTTGAAGCAATACTAGCCACAACTTCTTTCAGTTTCTCCGAATAAGGACGGGCTGCCTCAGCTTTCTCCTGCGCTTTGCGCAGTTTTGCGGCAGCTACCATCTCCATTGCTTTGGTGATCTGCTTGGTGCTTTGTACGCTTTTAATTTGCCGCTTTATTTCGCGCATGCCTTTTGCCATGATTTCACCACCTCAAAACTTTGACAACGTCAAAGTTACTTCGTAAGCATTCACTAGTTTTGACAGAGTCAAAACTACATCGTAAGCATAATCTCACTTTGACAACGTCAAAGTGACTTCGTAAGCATATTGAAACTTTGACAGAATCAAAGTTTTGCATGCAGACATGCGGAATCGGTTAAACAACTCCGCAGCTGCATATCATCTATTTAGACGGAGACAGCAAAGCTCTTTCTGAACTTCTCGATAGCGCCCTTCAGCGCATTCTCATTGTCTGCAGTCAATTCTTTGGTATCACGGATGGATTGAAGAATCTCAGGATGGCTGCTCTCCATGAACGCGAGGAATTCGTGTTCAAAACGAGTCACATCACCTGTAGGGATTTCATCCAGGAATCCTTTAACCGCTGTGTACAAGCTGACTACCTGTTGTTCTACAGGCAGAGGCTGATTCACGCCCTGCTTCAGGATTTCCATCATACGAGCACCACGATTCAGGCGGGCCTGAGTCGCTTTGTCCAGATCGGAACCGAACTGGGAGAACGCTTGAAGCTCACGATATTGAGCGAGGTCGAGACGCAGGGAACCTGCAACCTTTTTCATCGCTTTGATCTGAGCAGAACCACCAACCCGGGATACGGAAATACCTACGTTGATCGCCGGACGTTGTCCAGCATTGAACAGGTCAGCTTCTAGGAAGATTTGTCCGTCCGTAATGGAGATTACGTTCGTCGGGATGTAAGCAGATACGTCGGAAGCTTGTGTTTCAATAAACGGCAGTGCGGTTAAAGAACCACCACCAAGTTCATCATTCAGCTTCGCAGCACGCTCCAGCAAACGGGAGTGCAGATAGAAAACGTCACCTGGGTATGCTTCACGGCCCGGAGGACGACGAAGCAGCAAGGAGAGCTCACGGTATGCGGAAGCTTGTTTGGTCAAGTCATCATAAATGACCAGAACGTGCTCACCTTTGTACATAAAGTACTCACCCATCGAACAGCCGGAATACGGCGCGATGTACAAGAGTGGTGATGGATCGGATGCTGCTGCAGTTACCACAATCGTGTACTCCATTGCGCCTTTACGACGAAGAGTTTCTACGACCTGTGCAACTGTAGATTGTTTTTGACCGATCGCAACATAGATACATTTCATGCCGCTGCCTTTTTGGTTCAGGATGGCATCGATCGCGATCGATGTTTTACCTGTTTGACGGTCACCGATGATCAACTCACGTTGTCCACGACCGATTGGAACCATGGCATCAATTGCTTTGATTCCTGTTTGCATCGGCTCATGAACCGATTTACGATCCATTACGCCTGGTGCTTTACCTTCAACCGGACGGAATTCCGTTGTTGCGATCGGCCCTTTGCCATCAACAGGAATACCGAGCGGATTAACAACGCGTCCAATCAATGCTTCGCCAACTGGCACTTGCATGATTTGACCGGTACGTTTTACTTGGTCGCCTTCACGAATATCATAGTAAGGTCCCAGGATAACGACACCGACATTGCTCTCTTCCACGTTCATGGCGAGTCCCATAACACCGCTTGGGAATTCAACCAACTCATTGGACATTACATTCTCAAGTCCGTATACACGAGCGATACCGTCACCGACTTCAATAACCGTCCCGACTTCGACTACATCGATATCGGTCTTGTATTGTTCGATTTGGCTCTTAATTAATGTACTGATTTCTTCTGGTTTGATACTCAAGTGTCCTCACCCCAATCTACTGTACTCGTCTGTTAAAAGACTGCTCAAGACGTTCGAGCTTGCCAGCCAAGCTGCCGTCATAGATCGTATCGCCAATGGCGACCTTCAATCCGCCCAGCAGAGTCGGATCAACAATATTCTCGATACGAATCTTTTTATTCACACGGCCACCGAATTCACGGGCTACCGCTTCTTTTTCTTCATCATTCAATGCATAAGTTGAGTAGACGCGCGCATCAGCTATGCCGAGCGACTCGCCTTGGATCTTCAGATAATCATTCAGCAAAGCTTCCAGCAATTCAACGCGTCCGCGCTCAATCAAGAGCAGGACGGTGCGAAGGACAGGCTCGGATACCTTGCCATCAAGGCTTGAGTGAAGCACATTCTGCTTCGCTTCATCAGAGATGTTCGGAGATACGATAAATTTTTCGATATCAGCATCCCCGGTCAATGCACTAACAACCACACGCAGTTCCTGTTCAACTTCAAGTACCTGCTGTTGCTGAAGAGCAACTTCGAACAATGCTTTCGCATAACGCTTGGCAACTATCGTATCGCGGCTCATTGTCGGCCTCCTACCTCATTGAGGTATTGGTTCACAAGTTCCTCTTGTGCAGGACCGTTCTCAACTTCTTTTTTGATCAATTTGGAAGCGATTTGCACGGAAGCAGTACCCAGTTCGCTGCGAAGCGCTGCAACTGCTTTGTTCTTCTCGCTCTCGATCTCACGTACAGCATCGTCTTTGAGACGATTAGCTTCCGCTTTCGCATCAGCCAGAATGGATTCGGCTTGTTTGCCGCCTGTTTGTTTGGACTGTTCAATGATGTCGTAAGCATCTTTGCGCGCTTGCTCCAAAGCTTGTTTTTGTTCCTCCACATAGGCAATGGCCTGTTCCCGAGTCTGAGCAGCCTCATTCATCTGCGTCATCACGAGTTCACGACGTTTTTCCATAATGGAGAACAAAGGACCGAAAGCATAACGGCTAAGCAGCCAATATAAAATTAAAAATGCAATCATCGCAAGAATCGTATTTTCCCATATGAAACTCAATCTGTTCACTCCTTCCTGGAGGTATCCTTGAAACGTCATCCGTTAGAACGGACATTACCTAAAAAGAAGGCGCGGATGGCTATGGCCTTCCCCGCCAAACCTGTATCGATTTAATTAAGCCATACCGTAGAACATGAACGCCAATACCACACCGATGATCGGCAATACCTCGATCAGACCTACACCGATAAACATTGTTGTTTGAAGAGTGGATTTTGCTTCCGGTTGACGGGCAATCCCTTCCACCGTTTTGCTGATTACCATACCGTTACCAATACCTGCGCCAAACGCGCCCAGTCCTGCAACAATTGCTGCTGCGATTAATGCCATTGCTCCCATTTGTATATCCTCCTTAAAATGTTAAATCGAATTTTTTATTGTTCAGCCTGGTGAAGAAATCTTCGTAGGGCTTGAAACTTAATGTTCGTCATGCGTCTCGATGCTTTGTGAAATGTACACCATCATCAAGATTACAAAAACAAATGCCTGGATTGCGCCGATAAAGATACTAAAGCCCTGCCAAGCCATAAGCAACGGAATTGCTGCAATGGCGCCAAACACTTTGAATGTGGTCAGCTTCAGGATCGTTGTAATCAGTACCTCGCCCGCAAAAATATTCGCGAACAAACGCATTCCGTGTGTTAGCAGCTTGGATGCCGTCTCGATCAGGTTGATCGGCAAGAACAAGGCGAACGGTTTAAGATAATGTTGGAGATAACCTCTTGTGTTACGGAACAATCCGAGTCCATGAGACACCAGGAATGCTACGAGTGCCAATCCCATCGTTACAGACAAGTCAGCTGTCGGTGATTTCCACCAAGCCAGCTCAACGTGTGGATGTGCTTCAGGGTCCTTGGCATGCGCTTCGTTAAAGGCATCAACAGCAGTGACAATCGGTTGATTGAACACCTGCGCCTGACTAACCTCCGTAACTTCAGTAACCGCCTGAAACGGAAGACCGAGCATGTTGCCTACAAAAATGAACATAATCATGGAAAGAGCGAGAGAGATAAAATGTTTCCCTTTCTTCATGTCCATCGTGCTGGAAATCAGATTGCGGACGAATTCTACTGCCCACTCCATAAAATTTTGCAGCTTGCCGGGATTTTCAACAGATAATCTCCGTGTTGCCAGTACAGCAAAAATAAAAACAAGTGCACCTGTAACAACCAGCATCAACAGAACCGATAGATCCAGTCGAAATCCGCCAAGCATAATAATTGGAGCTTCATGCATATTTTTCTCACCCCTTTCTCGACTTGAAAGCTGCAGCACCTAACATCATTCTGCTTTGCGGGAATAGACGATCCCTATAATCAGTAAGGAAAATTGTGCAATGACCAGACCGCCTGCAACCGCATATGTATTGAAGTACTGCGGAAAGCGCATCGATATGAAGATACCGAGCACTGCGAGTGCCGCTCTTGTCAAAAATCCCAGGTTCACACGCTTCAAGTTACCTTCTGCCGCATCATCCGACATTTTCCTTACTTTGTAGCCCAGGTAAAATGCATTGATCCAGCTAATTCCTGTACCCAGGGCCAGTCCCAAAGCAATTGTCTCCACACGTGGCATAAAGGCCGCTGCGAGAAAACAAATCATAAGAAAGTACATGATGAAAACAGTCATCATTCTGCGGTATCTGGTTAGTTCACTCATCACTTTCCCCCATGAATTTTTTCGCGATAAAGTAGATGCTTACGCCGCCTGCCGCCAAGAAAAAGAGAACGCTTACGGCGATCCATATTCCGTTACCTCCAATGGTCTTGTCCAACCAGGAGCCAGCGTAATATCCGGCAACAGCGAGAATGGCAATCTCGATTCCAAAAGCTGTAACGAGCCCCATTGCTTTCCACACATTATCATCATGGTTACGGGATGAATTTGGTTTGTTCGAATCGGCCATTTTCCACGCCACCCTTGCAATCCCAGTTAATTTTACTGAATGATGAGAGCCTTTGTCAATTGAATGATTTTAGCGTTTTAAAGGGGGAAACGACGGGATTACAGGCCATCAGAGCCCATAAACCCGCGTAAACCGTACAGTTTAACTGTATGCTGTACCCTTTATTAATCCATCAGAAAAAATGAATTATTTTTTGAATTTTCTGTGAAATGATTCCGGACGTTCACTATTCACACCAAAATGATGCAAAATCGCATTGACAATTCTTTCCGAAGCATGTCCATCACCATACGGATTGGCAGCTTGGCTCATGCTTGCATACAGTGTTTCGTCTGTAAGCAGAGCTCTGGTCCGCTCATATACACGTTCCTCTTCGGTACCCACCAACTCCAGTGTTCCAGCCTCGATTCCCTCCGGACGCTCCGTTGTATCCCGAAGGACGAGAACAGGCACACCAAACGAAGGCGCTTCTTCCTGCAAACCGCCTGAATCTGTCAGAATCAAGTGCGTATGCGGGTAAAAGTTATGCAAATCCACCACGTCTAGTGGATCAATAAGTTGAATACGGGGGTGATTCCCCAAAATCGCGTGAGCCGGCTCCTTCACAGCAGGACTTGGATGCACCGGGTACACGATGGCAATATCCTCAAACTCGTCGGCAATCCGTTTGACAGCCTGGAAAATGTTACGGTGAGGCTCGCCTTGGGATTCACGGCGGTGAGCTGTCATCAACACAAGACGCTTGCCCTGTGCCCAATCGAGTACCGGATGTGTGTAATCCTGCCGTACTGTATATTGAAACACATCTGTTACCGTGTTGCCTGTGACATACGTACTAGACTCCGGTTTATTTTCTTTGGCAAGGTTGGAAGACGACCAGTCCGTAGGCGCGAAATGCAAGTCAGCAAGCACTCCGGTTAACTGGCGGTTCATTTCTTCCGGGTATGGAGAGAGCTTATTCCACGTCCGGAGGCCCGCTTCCACATGCCCCACCTGAATCTGTTGCAGGAACGCAGCATAGCTGGCTACAAACGTTGTCAACGTATCACCGTGAACCAACACGATATCCGGCTTTGCTTCACGCAAAACCGGCTCCAGACCTCCCAGCACACGAATTGTAATTTCATTCAGCGTCTGGCGGTCTTTCATCACATCGAGATCGTAGTCCGGATGAATATCGAATACTTCAAGAACCTGATCCAGCATCTGACGATGCTGTGCAGTAACGCAAACGATCGATTCAATAGATTCGGGATGTTTCTGCAGTTCCAAAATAAGCGGAGCCATCTTAATGGCTTCCGGGCGCACCCCGAATATCGTCATGACTTTAATTTTCTTGGACATTGAAGCAAAGCCCCTTTTCTATTCAGCATGCAATATGCTTATTTAGTGCCGTACAGACGGTCTCCTGCATCTCCCAGTCCGGGAACGATATAGCCGTGATCATCCAGACGATCGTCCAGTGCTGCTACATAGATATCCACATCGGGATGTGCATCCTGTACAGCTTTTACCCCTTCCGGTGCTGCAACCAAATTCATCATCTTGATTTGGGTACAACCACGTTTTTTGAGCACGTCAATGGCTGCAATTGCCGAACCGCCAGTCGCGAGCATCGGATCAATCACAATCAATTGACGCTCTGTCACGTCTGTAGGCAGTTTGGTGTAGTATTCTACCGGTTGCAGTGTTTCCGGATCACGGAACAGACCAACATGTCCAACTTTTGCCGCTGGCAACAATTTCACAACGCCATCGAGCATTCCGAGTCCTGCACGCAGAATCGGCACCAGTCCGAGCATACGTCCGGAAATGACTTTGCCTTGTGTTTCAGCTACAGGGGTTTGTACATCAATAGTCTCCAGCTCAACATCTCTTGTAATCTCATAAGCCATCAACGTTGCTACTTCATCCACCAATTCTCGAAAATCTTTCGTATTCGTACGCATATCGCGTATAAACGTCAGTTTGTGTTGAATCAAAGGGTGATCACATATTACTAATTTTCCCATCTAATTTGTCCCTCCGGTATGTTCTTCATGTTCAGCATTACCAAATATGCCTAATCATCATTCATAGGCCCGATAAATCCTGTATATTATATCATCACCTACACCGAATTACACCATCAAAGGGCACCTAATCATTACAGAAAACCGAATCCTATAAAAATAGGACCGGAAAAATGAGTCTTCCGGTCCTGTTTGCTCGTGATGTTATGTCGTTGAGATGATCAAATGCATGTAAACACAGCGATGCTCCGCAAACAGAATGACCCTTCGATCGCTGTTATCCCCGGATTTTTTTGAACTCCCTTATTAAGGGGAAAATCCGGGGATAAAGGCGAACGCTACGCTTCTCCGTCTTCATTCTGTCTGCTCCGTCTGAGTGTTTACATTAAGAACACCTCAAATACAAACAGCACGTGCAATGTTTTTTAGTATTTAAGGTCAGTATAGAGCGGGAATTGATCCGTAAGCGCCGTTACTTCTGCACGGGCTTCGTCCAATTTCGCTGCATCTTTAGGATTTTTCAATGTTTTGGCAATGATCTTACCAATAGCTACCATAGCCTCTTCGTTCATACCACGGGAAGTCGCCGCAGGTGTACCGATCCGGATACCACTTGTTACAAACGGGCTGGTCGGGTCGAACGGAATTGCATTTTTGTTCACGGTAATACCGATGGAATCGAGTACATGCTCGGCTTCCTTACCTGTAATATTCACGCTGCGTGTGTCGATCAGCATCAAGTGGTTGTCTGTACCGCCGGATACGATGTTCAATCCTTCAGCAATCAGCGTTTCAGCAAGAACCTGTGCATTTTTCACCACATTTTGTGCATACGTTTTGAACGAAGGTTGCAGTGCTTCACCGAACGCTACGGCTTTGGAAGCAATCACGTGCATCAGAGGTCCACCTTGGGAACCTGGGAATACCGCTTTATCAATCGCTGCTGCCCATGCTTTGCGGCACATAATCATACCACCACGAGGTCCACGCAGCGTTTTGTGTGTAGTTGTTGTTACGAAATGCGCATGTGGAACCGGGCTTGGATGCAAGCCTGCAGCAACCAGTCCTGCGATGTGGGCCATATCCACCATAAACAAAGCACCCACATCATTGGCGATGGAAGCAAGCTTTTCAAAATCAATGATACGCGGATATGCACTCGCACCTGCAACGATCATGCGTGGGCGATGTTTAAATGCAGCTTTGCGCACTTCATCATAATCAATCAGGAACGTATCTTCTTGTACACCATAAGCCACGAAATTGTACAGCAAACCGGAAGCATTAACCGGGCTACCATGTGTGAGGTGTCCACCATGCGCAAGGTTCATGCCAAGTACTGTATCACCTGGTTTCAAAGCCGCAAGGTATACTGCCATGTTCGCTTGTGCACCGGAGTGAGGTTGAACATTCACATGTTCTGCTCCAAACAGTTCTTTGGCACGATCACGAGCGATATCTTCAACGATATCGACATGCTCACAACCACCGTAGTAACGTTTGCCTGGATATCCTTCAGCGTATTTGTTCGTAAGTACAGATCCCATTGCTTCGATTACCGCTTCGCTTACGATGTTCTCGGACGCGATCAGCTCGATGTTGTTCTGTTGACGTTTCAATTCAAGATTCATCGCTTCCAGTACTGCCGGGTCATTCTTGCGCAATTGTTCCATGATTAAATTCCTCCCAGTTTATAAGTGAATTGGTTGAATAAAAATTAGTCACAAAATGTCGAATCCGGTTGTTCTTCCATACGATACACTGCGCGTTCGCCGCCAACCAACTTGGGACGGGTTAATGCTGTAGTTACACGTGCATCACCGATGTAACGGAGTGCTGTTCGGAAAGGTACTGCCACATGCCGCAAGTGCATGCCAATCATCGTCTCGCCAATATCCAGTCCCGCATGGGCCTGCACATGTTCAGCCAGGCATGGATCGGTCAGCGAGCGATACGCTGCGGATGCCATGGAACCACCTGCTTTGGGCACAGGTACTGCACCAACTTCAGTCAATCCAAGACGTGTAAGCAGAGAACGCTCCATAACCAGTGCACGGTTCAGATGCTCACAGCATTGGAATACAACATCAAAACCGAACTCCTGCTGCACCTCGCGTATACCCGCAAGAAGCTGCTGCGCCACTTCAATCGCACCGCTTGTACCAATCCGTTGGCCTGCGACTTCACTTGTACTTGTACCGATCACAACGATCTGTCCAGGTCCAAGTTGTCCGGCAAGCGCCAGTTCACGCAGAATGGATGCGGTCTGTTCATGCAATCCGGGTTGTTCCGAATCTAACTCAATAGTCATCCTATCGCCTCCCGATAAAATCATGCCCGGCTTCCTCTTGGTGCCCTTCGTATTCTTGCATGGCATTTCAGGTACTATTATAGCGAATAATCAGATGAAAGACGAAAAAAAGAGCAGTCTGCGGGTAACGCAGAATTGCTCTTTTGCCCAGGCGACCGGCCGTTTGTTCCGGTGCTCCATTGTGGTTGTGCCCACTTCGTCGCCAGTTACACCGGATCCCTGTTTTCCCTTTCATCATAAAACAACCTGCGTTTAAAATCAACGCCTAATTTACATCCCATGTCCGTATTAATATGGAAATTCAATCGGTAGATGCGAATGTTTAAAAGAAACAAGATCAAGTCGTGCGCAACCGTATGAATCCAATAAGCATAAAAAACGAATCAAATTAATCCAACTTGTCCAAAAGTCTATCGAGCGCGGTCCGAATCTCTGCCGCAGCTATGTTGTAATCGTCGCGACTGCCGCCAAAAGGGTCCGAAATGTCAAAGCTCGGAATGCGCTGTCTAATCTCGATCGCCCGCTCACGTTCAGACGCCAAAATCTCCTGACCGAGCGCACGTTTCATCTCCAATGTCGCAAACAGGCTGTCCAGTTCCTGAACATCATTAAGGACTTGCACGTCATTTTCCACATACTCTTTCAATGTATACGTCTTGTGTACCGAGTCGGGAAAAACCTGCATGACATGTTGTTTATGACTGCGTGTCAACGTAAGAACCAGATCTGCCCAGCCAACCAGATTCGAGCTAAGGAGTGTCGAATGAGGTGGGCCCTCAACGTTGTGATCCCTTAATACGGCCTCTGCATGACGGGAAATAGGCATGCCCGTTGTTGCGGCTACACCTGCGGAACGAACGTCCACTTGAATGCCCCGCTCAGACGCCAGTTTACGTAAAAGTCCCTCCGCCATGGGGCTGCGGCAAGTATTCCCTGTACATACAAACAAAATATGTTTCATTGTGGTTAGCCTCCCCATTTTGCAAATGTTGTCGAATTATGTTTAAAACTCTATCCGATCTAATGAACCTCATACCTATATATTGAAGACTGCACTAGGCTGTAATCATGGTTAACGTTGTATTTTAAAATATAAACAAAAGTCCAAAAGCGAGCAAGATCGCTCCGCCGACCGCTTCCCCGTAATCTCCCATGTTCTGGCTCACACGCCGTCCCAACAGCAGCCCCATGACGGACATTAATCCACCGCATACGCCGAAAGCCAGCACCGTCAACACCAAATCACTGCTGAACATGCCAAGCGAGACTCCAACGGAGAACGAGTCCACACTGACACTCAGTGAGAACAGTATTACACCGAGCAGGGATCGATGATCCACCAGTTTGGTGTCTCCCTCACGGAAAGCGTTCAAAATCATATGGGCGCCGAGCAGGACAAGCAAACCGCCAGCTGCATACGACGTAATGTCACCAAGCAGGGAACTGACGTATTTGCCCGTATACATGCCAATGAGCGGCATGATGATGTGAAACAGGGCCGTTACGGTACTGATTCGCAATACGTCTCTCAGACGAATGCCCTTCATGCCAATCCCGATGCCAAGTGAGAACGCGTCGAGTCCGAGAGCGACGGCCATAATCAAAATGGTTACCAACTGCCCTACATGGGCAGACACATCCCACATCCCCATACCCCCAAGTCACGTAAAGGTTCTTGTACACCATATGCGGACAAGGACATAAACATGACCTGAGAAGACTTTTTGCATTCCTGGCATTCAGAAAAAGGAATTGCTGGTCGTGGCGTATAGAAGGGCTAAGAAAATAAATGCCTGACGAAGCCGTGGAAAAGAGTCTATCGGTTGCCGACCTGTATGAGTCGGTGACCTGCCGCTTTGAGCAGCCGGTTCATGACGGCTGCTCCCAGCCCTTCGCGCGAGCAGGCTTCAGCCACAATATATGTGGCGCCCTGCTCATCGCAGCTGCGCAGCGCGGCGTACAGCCGGCGCGCTGCTTCCTCCAGCTCGCTGGCTTCGCCTAGCGAGAACACGGCATCGGCGCGGTACTGCTCCGCGTGCTCGGCGAACGCCAGCACAGCGGTGCGCTCCCCGCGCTGCGCCGCCTCTGCGAGGGCGGCGCAGATCCAGGCCGCCACCGCTGCGGGCGGCCCCTCCACCACGCACAGCGCACCTGTGGGCGCGTAGTGCGTGTACTTCATGCCCGGCGAGCGCGGCGCCGGGCTGTCATCGCCACCGGGCCCCTCAGCGAGCAGCGCCGGGTCCGTGGCAACACGGGCGGCAACGGCGGACAACTGTTCCGCCGTAATGCCGCCAGGGCGCAGGATGGTGACGGTACCGTCGTCACCGACCTGCACCACCGTGGACTCGACGCCCACCCCGGTGGGGCCGCCGTCCACGATGCCGCCGATGCGGCCTGCCAGATCCTCGCGCACATGTGCTGCGAGTGTCGGGCTTGGCCGCCCGGAGCGGTTGGCGCTCGGCGCGGCGACCGGGCATTCCGCCGCCGCGATCAACTGCAAGGCCACCGGATGATCCGGCATCCGCACGGCCACCGTGTCCAAACCGGCGGTAACCCGCGGGGATACCGCCCCTCGCCTAACCGGCAGCACAAGCGTAAGCGGCCCTGGCCAGAAGGCCGTCATCAGCACCTCCGCTGTGCCATTCACTTCCGTGACCAGTGAATCCAACTGGTCACGCTGTGCAATATGCACAATCAGCGGATTGTCCGAAGGCCGCCCCTTGGCTGCAAATACAGCTTCCACCGCAGCTGTATTGCGAGCATCTGCACCCAGACCGTATACCGTCTCGGTCGGGAATGCCACGGTCTGCCCTTGACGAAGACAGGTTGCCGCATCCTGCAAGTCAGCGAGGGCCTGTTTATACGCAATCCCTTTTGCCACATCATCCGTGTTCTCATTGGTTACCAGTACATTGACATTCCACATACTCGTAACCATTTCCTCTGTACTTTCATCGTTCCCCATGCCTTTCATGGAAGACTGATGCAATTGCTCGTTCTCTCTCGTCATATATCCATCATTCCTAAACTTCAGTAGGGTAGTTGATGCAAGACATCCCGTTTCCGCAATGTCTTCTTCGCTTATGTTTTCTGATTCCTATAATTATAACATATCTGCTTTGCCCAAGGATGCGGTCAGATTCTCCCCAGCGATTAACATCACGAGGTCTTTGACCCGAACCCATAATAAAACAAAAGGGCACTTCCCTGAATCGAAGTCCCCTGATAAAGCTTATATCCA
>NZ_LITU01000070.1:476503-559441 GCF_001280595.1 Paenibacillus xylanivorans | reverse complement strand
AATTTCACCGCCATATCCCACAGGAAGAAACGTGCTTCCGGTGTGGCTGCCTGCACAGATGCTTGTGCGTCCCCAGGCTCTGCGGCAGTTGCAGATGCTGTTGTAGGCTTCGCCAATGCATCACCTGTTCCTGCATCTATGAAGCATAATGGTGGAAACAACACACACCACCAGTTTTGTCCTTCACCTTTTCCGAGTGTTATCCGCACTGCTTCGTAATCTCCAGCCGGATATACTGTACCCCCATATAATTTGGTTGGAAACGGAACCACTCCAAGTTCCACCTGATATGAATAGGTTAAGCCACGATTGGCAAGCTCTTCTCCCACACGATCCTCGATTTCAGATAAATGCTGACGAATAACCCCACGCGCTTCTTCCAAACTTTGCGGATTCTCCAGTTCGGTTACCCACTCATTCATTTGGGCAACGACGGCGTCACGAATCTCTCGTTTGACCAACTGATCTCCCGCTGCATCCGAGTTTGCGAGAATACGCAAGCGAATGGATTGTTCCGGAATCGCTGTGGCCGCCACAGCTGCATCCGTTTTCTGACCTTCCCACATCATAATAATCATCATAAGACATACAATAATAAGTCCAATTTGTTTCACGATTCTTCTGCTCATTCCGTTCTCCCCCTCGGCTCCCGTGATCAAGATCCCTGTAACTCTCTCATGTCTATCAGTATGCCCGGAAGAGTCGGAAGTAAACCTGCTAGATTACAAATCTACTAAAATTTTATAGGAGGGTAAGACTTAAAATGAAAGGACTATTATCTCGCTCATGAAACTGACGAAAATCAAAGAAGCGCCTGCCTACGGAACGCTTGTCGGCTGGCACTTCTTTGAAAAATCTAAAATTCTAATCTACCTTTGATGTTCCAATTTGGCATGCTGCATGGATGCCCTTGCTCCTCGGTTACTTATTCACACGAAAAGCTTCCCAGGCCCCGCCAACCGAATTGCGGCTCGCTACAAGCTTACCGCCATTATTCAGATCACAGGTCACATACAGGTTATTGGCGAGTGCCTGCAACGCGATTGTTCCATCACCCAAATCCACACGATTGAACTTCTCCCATTGCTGAATGGTTGCAGCTTTGGCGATCAGGGCACCACCCAAATCAACATCTGCTGTGACATATTTATTATTGATTTTGGACTTGAGGGACACCGTTCCATCGGAGTTCGTGATCCATTCAAAAAGCTCCCAGTCTCCTGCCGTCGTCCGATCGGCGACAAGCTGGTCATTGCCTTGATTCTCGGCAGAAACGATTTGCTGATTGGCTTGAGCAACTAAATAGTTGTACCCGCTTGGATTCGGAGGCTGCACCGTGCCACCACCCGTAACCTCTGAATATACGGCCTGAAGCAGCGCACCTGAGCGGTCGTTGCTGTACTCCCAGAACATGATGCCACCCAGATTGCTATTTTTCACATATTGCACCTTCAGGCTGAGTGATTGTGGGTCGTCATACGAGATGAAAGTATTTCCATTAAACAGATAAGGAGCTTGGGCACTGCTGTCCCAGTACCGTGTATATCCGTTTTTATTCAAATATTGGCTGACAATGGTGTTGTAATCGGGTTCAAAACCACCAGAAGCGGGCCTGTCCAGACCATTGTTCGAATTCTGAACACCAGTCCAAGCCCGGCCGTAAAAGGCTCCGCCAATGACCAGTTTGTTCGCGGGAACACCGCTATTTCTGAACAGATTGACCGCAGACGTTACACTAATATCTCTTCCGGACAGATTCGTATGATGACCTGTTGTTGCATCCCAGGTTCCATGAAAATCGTAAGTCATCAGATTGATCCAATCCAGCAGAGGCGTGATATTATTGATTTCCACACCGTTCAGATAACTGCTGCTCGCTCCTGCGGCAATGGTCAGCAGATATTGTTTGCCATTAATTTGTCCTTGAGCATTCAACTTCTCACGAACCTTCGAGAGCAGTTGTGTGAAATTTTGTTTATCCTGTGGCCGCGCGGTTGTACCGGCAGCAGGGTTGGTCGGATATTCCCAATCCAGATCGACGCCGTCCAAATTGTTGGAGGTTACCAGTTGCACAATGCTGTCGGCAAAGGTTGTACGTGAGGCGTCTGTTAGTGCTGCGTCTGAAAAACCGTTAGCTCCCCAGCCCCCAACAGACAATAATACCTTTAAATCCGGATTTCTGGATTTCAGTCCAACCATCAGTTGCAGTTTGGTACGATCTGAATTTGTAATTGTTGCTTTGCCGTTGGAGATGAGAGCGAAGGAATAATTGATATGAGAGAGCTGTTCTGCCTTGATTTCATTCGCGGTCCAGTTGGCCCAACCAGCCACATAAGCAATAATTTTCTTTGGAAGAGGAGCTGCGTCAGCTTGTTTCGCTGGTCCGATGGCAAATGTTGAAACGGTTAGTGCAAAAGATAAAAACAAGAGCATGAACACTTTCACAAATGAAGGGATCGTACCAACTCGATTTAGGTTCATCACATAACTCTCCTTTGGGGTTTTAATTTTAGGAATTCAGCAGTAGCCTTACGTTTTGGTTAGCAGGAGGATCACGCCCTGTACTCCCTACTGCTTCTCTCGTTAATGCCGCTGAAAGACTATGTTTGTTGATCCACATCGCCTTTTCACCCTTTCTGTTCAAATCAAATTCGAATCAAAGGAAGCGTTTACAATTAAATGTAATCGATTTCATTTATGAGAAAAGGAATCTGGTTCACTGAAATTCATGGATGGAATAAATAGATTCGCAGAAAAAATAGGCTAACACAAGAAGGATCATAGTACGTTGAGCTGAAGGGTAATGGGATATCAAAGGAACTTCGTAGCTGAACAATTTTGATAATCTAGGGAAGAGTACACCAACGATTTACAATTACATTATTCATTGGCATGACTGGGTGTATGGATGAGGAGTAGGTTCATAACCCACTTTCAAAGTATTGATTACTGTCTGACGTGTAGAGTGTAAGTAGGCGGGTAAAATACTTATATAATCTAGTTAAAATTAGGATAATACAGAATTGAAATATTTGTCAATAAAAATTAAATTTGTCACTCTTCCAAAGTCCAAAATTCACACTACCTTAAAAACAAAAAAAGATCTTCACCTGGCTGCGCAGGCAAAGATCGGAATAACAAACAAATCACTTACTGCTCCATAACATACTACAACATCCTATGAATGAGAAGCTGGATGTCCCTAGCAGAGATGAATCACACCCAAGATAATTACGCTGTTGTCTTTTCCTTTTTGACCATACTCCATAAACGTTCCAGCAAGGTAGGTCGTTGTTCTCCCATAAGAAGCTCGTCCTCGTCTTCCTGACCATACAATTTAATGCTCATTACCAGCCCGATACATGCCATATTAATGAGCAACGAGGTGCCCCCATAGCTGATAAACGGCAGCGTAATGCCCGTAAGCGGCATCAGCCCGAGGAAAGCGCCAATATTTTCAAACACCTGATATAACAGCATGCCGATAATCCCTACAATCACGACAGGTCCTGCCCTGTCTCTACATTGTAATGCGATTAACACCATACGATGAATGAGGATAAAATACATTAAGAGCAGAACAGATCCGCCTACAAAACCAAACTCCTCAGCAATGACCACAAAAATGGAATCCGAATATGTATACGGTACACGCCCCGATTGAACGGATGTGCCTTGCATATAACCTTTGCCTGTTATGCCTCCCGAGCCTATGGCAAGACCCGCATTTTTCGTATGCCAGGAAGCTTTCGACGTTGCTTTATCCGGTACAAGCCAGGGGTCAATCCGCTCGGCCCAGTGCTCGCGGTTCGCCTTTTCCAGAAAGGTAAAAATCTCATCGTGATACGACGTATATGCTTTGACGAATCCAAAAAAAGTTACTCCCACAATGGCAAGAGCAATTAGTGCATGCGACAACTTGATATTCCCTATCCATAACACAGCGACCAGAATCACGATGTATCCAAGGGCGTTGCCCAGATCATTCTGAATCATCACGAGTGCAAAGGGAACGAACGTCCATAAACCAATTGGCACGATATCTTTCCAGAAATGAAGCGTAGAATTTTTTCTTTTGACCAATACATGCGCCAGAAACAGAATTAAGATCATTTTAAACAATTCTGCCGGTTGAAAAGAAAGATAATCATTAATCTTTATCCAGCCATTCGCATTATTGATCGTGCCCCCTATAAAATTAACAAGAATCAACAGGACAATCCCAAACCCGTAAATATAAAACGCATATTGGATATACAGTTTATAATTGACTAATCCAATACCAATGAGGGCTACGAATCCAATCCCGTAAAACTGCAAGGTTTTGATATGATGATTGCCCAATTTCGGATCGGACTGAATCGCACTGTACACCGTAAATACACTCATGACCATAAGCAGCAGCAACACAAACAGAATAACCCCGTCCATCTTTTTCAGCATTCTTAGCATGTTCCTACGTATCCCCCTGAGGCTCAATAACCCAATAATTATTTCCAGTAGTCTTCAATATTACCATTGTATATAATTGGAAGACAAATTGGAAATCCGTCAAACAAATAACGAAAAACCCCGAAACCCACAGATCCATCTTGCTCCGATCTGTTGATTCCAGGGTTGGCTTATATCGTATTCACTTGCAAAGAGTCTGTCCTAGGATCAAAACTATTGCTCCTGCTGTGTTGATTTGCGTCTAAATAGTTTCATTACCAGTTCCGTAATGCTTGGCTGTTCTGAGGAACCGAGAATATCCTCGTTCTCTTCCGTATGCACTTTGATACTCATCACAAGTCCCATACTAAGCATGTTGAGAACAAGCGAGGTTCCCCCGAAACTGATAAACGGCAGCGTAATCCCTGTCAGCGGCATCAGACCAATGAACGGACCGATATTGACAAAGATCTGGTAGAGCAGCATCGCTATGATGCCGACAATCAGATAGGGCCCTGCCCTGTCCTTACATTCCAGTGCAATCAACACCAGTCTGTGAATCAAGATAAAGTAGAGCAGCAGCAGCACCGATGCTCCAACAAAACCAAATTCTTCACCAATCTGCACAAAGATCGAGTCCGCGTAGGCCAGCGGCACCCGATTCGACTGAATAGTGGTACCTTCCATGTATCCTTTACCGCTAATACCTCCAGAGCCTATAGCCAACTTGGCATTGTAGGTCTGCCAAAGCACATCCCTTGACGTCTGATCCGGCACGAGCCAAGGATCGAAACGATCTGCCCAGTGAGAGCGACCAATGTCCTTCAGAAATTTCACAACTTCGTCATGGTAATGAATATAGGCTTGTGTCCCACCTATCAAAGCGGCCACCGCTATGACAAAACCAATCAGGGCATGTGTGAATTTGATATTGCCTATCCAAAGAAGCCCTACCAGGATAACAACATAACTCAGCGCATTCCCCAAGTCATTTTGAAGCAATACGAGCAGCAACGGGGGAAGCACACAGAGTGAGATCGGGATGACATCTCGCCCAAAAAACAATGGTCTGTTTTTCTTCCTCGCCAGAAGCGCTGACAGGAAGACAATCAGACATAATTTGAATAGCTCGGCAGGCTGCAAGCTCAGGCCAAATATAGAGAGCCAGCCTTGAGCACCGTAGTACTCCTTACCGATAAACATAACAAGAATAAGCAGTATCATGCCCACGCCATAAATGTATAAGTAATTTTTAATGATCAATTTGTAGTTAATCATGGACATTCCGAAAAACACAATAAAACCGATAATATAAAAAATTACTGCTTTCTGGGGATAAACCTCCCACTTCGGTCTTCCGAAGGTGGTACTATAAATCGACAAGATACTAATGACCATCAGAATGAGCAATATAAAAACAATCGAATAGTCTATTTTTTTGAATTTATGCAGCATGTAGTTATGTTCCTCCAAGCATTCAGCAATCTTCGGTATATCTCATTGTAGAGGATTTCACGGCAAAAAGAAAACCCGTGGAACCTTACATTTTCGTCACCTGTTCCGAAGTGCGAACACCCAGCACATGCCGTTCAATGCCTGCAAGGTCCGGCACGACGATAATTTCCGGCCAATATCCGGCCGATTCAAGCAGAGCTGCGATATCCCCGGCCTGACCCTGACCCAGCTCAAAACCGATGATCTGCGGCGGTGCAGGCAGCAGCGCCAGCTGCTCCAGCATGATGCGGTACGGCCCCAGCCCATCCGGGCCGCCATCCAGTGCCGTGCGCGGCTCATGATCGCGCACCTCGGGCTGCAACCCGGCGATATCTGCCGCCGGGATGTAAGGCGGGTTGGACACCAGGATGTCCACCCGTGCCCCAGCGAACGGGGCCAGCAGATCGCCTTCACGGAAGTCGATTTGCACTCCGTTCGCGGCCGCGTTGCGCGCGGCCACTTGCAGGGCAGCCGCCGAGATATCTCCGGCGCCTACCTGCCAGCGCGGGCGCTGCGAAGCCATCGTCACTGCGATGGCGCCGCTGCCCGTGCCAATGTCGACGGCGAGCGGAGCGCCGCCGGGAAACACGCGGTCGGCTTCGCGCAGCACAGCCTCGACCAGCAGCTCGGTCTCCGGCCGCGGAATCAGCACGGCCGGCGTGACCTCGAACGGCAGCCCATAGAATTCCTGGCTGCCGATGATGTACTGCGCCGGCTCACCCGCAGCCTTGCGCGTGACGGCGTCTTCCCAGCGACTGCGAAGCTCGCTGGGAAACGGCTCCGGCTGCATCATATAGTACTCGGCCCCTTCGCGGCCGAGTACATGCTCCAGCAGCAGCCGGGCATTATTCTGCGGCTCGTACACGCCGCACTTCTCCAAAAAAGAGGAAGCCTCCACGAAGGCTTCCCGACAGCTCTGTTCCGGCGTCATGACAAACTGCGCGCGGCTCACAGCATTATTCTCCTCTATCCATCATATCCGTCTGCTCGGCAATCGTCAGTGCAGATAAGATATCTTCAATCTCACCATTCATGATTTGATCCAGCTTGTGCATCGTCAATCCAATACGGTGATCCGTAACACGGCTTTGTGGGAAGTTATAGGTACGAATCCGCTCACTGCGGTCACCTGTACCCACTTTACTTTTCCGTTCACTCGAAATTTTCGCTTCTTCTTCCTGACGCATCATATCGAAGATACGGGTACGAAGGACTTGCAACGCTTTTTCCTTATTCGAGTTCTGTGATTTACCATCCTGACAAGTCGCCACAATTCCCGTTGGAACGTGCGTTACCCGTACAGCAGATTTCGTCGTATTAACCGATTGTCCACCGGCACCACTGGAACAGAACGTATCTACACGGATGTCTTTATCATGAATTTCGATATCGAAATCTTCCGCTTCAGGCATAACCGCTACAGTCGAAGTAGACGTATGAATACGTCCACCCGATTCGGTTGTCGGGATACGCTGCACACGGTGCGCGCCACTTTCATATTTCATTTTGCTGTAAGCACCACGACCGTTGATGAGGAAAATAACCTCTTTGAATCCGCCCACATCATTCGTATTGGCATCCATCAGTTCCACGCGCCAGCCTTGATTATCGGCATAACGTGTATACATCCGGTACAGATCCGCTGCAAACAGCGCCGCTTCATCTCCACCAGCTGCTCCACGAATTTCCACGATGACGTTTTTATCATCATTCGGGTCTTTTGGCAGCATGAGAACACGAATCAGATCGTCCAGTTCTTTCTTGCGAGTGCTCAGTTCATCAATTTCCATTTTGACCATTTCACGCATCTCGTCGTCCAACTTCTCACCTTGCATCTCTTTCGCGGCTTCGAGATCCTGACTTACTTGTTTGTACTCACTGTATGCTTCATAGGTAGGCTGCAGATCGGATTGTTCTTTGGAATATTCCCGCAGCTTCTTGTTATCACTTGCTACATCCGGGTCACACAGCAACTCACTTAGTTTGTCATAACGGTCGGCTAACGCCTGTAATTTATCCAACATATATAGTCACCTCACGCTTTATTTTCAATTATTACGCTTCGCATCGTTTCAGATGAGCGTTCCATTCGTACCATCTATAATTTACATCGCACAGGGTTTTGGGAAGAACCCCTGACCGTAACGTTCAATTCATGATCGACGTATAACATCGCTACAACGTCATCAAATCCTTTACTTTTAAGTTATATAAAGAAATCGCGTACCCTGTGTGGAAACCCGCTTCAGCTCATCAAGTGGAGCGCGAAATTCAACGTGGGTATACGACTCTTAATTATAGCATATTCTTATGCTCCTGAATAGCGACTGTTCACCGGGCAATGCCCCAACATTTTAATCTGCATAACCAGAACATCAGAGGTAACCAGCCGCAATATCTCATCCTCTGTCTGTTCAAGTACAACACTTCACCATGACTCTACTCTTTTTATTATATCCACCAACTGCAAACAATCCAGCAAAAATAAAGGTTATTTAAAAGGTTCTAGAATATAAAAAGCCCTGCCATCTTCACGAGAAGACAACAGGACTTTGTTAACGGTATATCTAATTGTGGATTAGATATGAATTAAACGTTGAAACGGAAGTGCATAACATCGCCGTCATTGACAACATACTCTTTACCTTCGAGACGAAGTTGTCCGCGTTCTTTCGCACCGTTCATGGAACCGGCAGCAACCAGATCGTTGTAGGAAACCACTTCCGCCCGGATAAATCCACGCTCGAAGTCCGTATGAATGACACCCGCTGCGCCAGGAGCTTTCGTTCCCTGACGGATGGTCCATGCACGAACTTCCTGTACGCCTGCTGTGAAGTACGTGTACAGACCCAGCAATTTGTAAGCGGCTTTGATCAACAGGTTCAGACCGGAATCCTCGATGCCGAGCTCTTCCAGGAACATTTGTTTATCTTCGCCTTCCAGCTCGGAGATCTCTTCTTCGACCTTCGCACTGATTGGCACGACTTCAGCGTTTTCAGCAGCTGCGAATTCTCTTACTTTTTGCACATAGGCATTGTTCGCCACATCGCCGATTTCATCTTCAGCTACATTAGCTGCGTACAGAACAGGCTTCAGCGTAAGCAAGTGCAGATCGCGTACGATCAGACGCTCGTCATCCGTAAGCTCCATACTGCGTGCAGGTTTATCTTCGTACAGAACGGCTTTCACTCTCTCCAGTACTTCCACTTCCTGAGCGGACGTTTTGTTGCCGCCCTTCATGTTTTTCTTGGAACGATCGATTTTTTTCTCCACACTCTCGATATCTGCCAGGATCAGCTCCAAATTAATTGTCTGGATGTCGCTCACCGGGTCAATTTTCCCATCTACGTGTGTGATGTTCTCGTCTACAAAGCAACGTACCACGTGTACAATCGCGTCTACTTCACGAATGTGGGCAAGGAACTTGTTACCAAGACCTTCGCCTTTACTCGCACCACGAACAAGACCTGCGATATCTACAAACTCAAACGCCGTTGGTACCGTTTTTTTCGGCACAACGAGTTCAGTCAATTTGTCCAAACGCTCGTCCGGTACTTCAACGATGCCCACGTTAGGGTCAATCGTACAGAACGGATAGTTTGCCGATTCGGCACCAGCTTGTGTAATTGCGTTAAACAGTGTGGATTTACCAACGTTAGGCAGGCCCACGATTCCAGCTTTCAAAGCCATGTATATGACAACTCCTCATTGATTACTTGTTCGGTATGGATAATCCTATACATTATATATGACAAACCCCAAGGCATCAAGGAACTTTGGATTTGGGTTTATCGTTGTATTATGCGTTCAATTCCTTATACATCGTCAGATCGGTTACCTCATACCCCATCTTGCGATACAGGCTGCTTGCCCGCACATTATGTCCAAAGACATGCAGACCAATGCGATCCACGCCAAGACTCAAGGCTTCCCTTTCAAGTGCTTCCATCGTCTCTGTACCATAACCCTTGCCCCGATAGGCTTCTTCGACCACAATGTCCAGTAAAAAAGCGTCTTTACCACGGCGGTTATCCGTAACGTTAAACCAGATATAACCCACATTCCCGTCCACGGCATGCACCAGATTATAGAGATAAGCACCCGGTGTATTCAGCCCTTCAGGCAAATATTTGTCGTAGGATGCCTCCGCAAGTCCCTGTGCCTCTTCCGCAGCCCAAGTACCTGCCTCCACTTTCTCTTCTGCAAAATCTTTAATCGAGCGAACACGGAAATTTGCATATTCTTCTTGATTCATTGGGATCAGTTCCATTGGTTTCCCTCCTAGTTCGAGTGTTCTATGTATGATCTTTTTGCACTCTATAGTATTGTATCTTGTTATACCACGGTCTGCATGATGCAATTCCAGGCAAATCCTGTACAACTTTTGCTTACCTCGCTTTGTTTATACCTATATGAAAGGAAGGAGCAGATTACTTATGAATACACATCGTCCCTTTTCAAAAAGGAAAATAATCATCCTATCCATAGTGGTTCTCTTCATTGGATTAGTTATTTCTATGGGTTATCAGGCGCTGGACCCGTTTAGACATTTAAGGATCACGATTCATAATCAGTCCGACTATGATCTTTCAAATATTACAGCACGCGTGAGCAGTAGCATTGACTCGTTCAATACAAACAATGAGGGTACTATACACACCTTAAAGAAAGGTGTAGCCAGCGGTGAAAAAATGAAGTTCGCTCCGCAGTTGCGACTTTCCGGTGAAGCATCCATCTATCTGGAATTCACGGACAGTCGTGGTAAAACCTATAACGAAACAGTATGCGGTTATACCGAATACTTGTCTGGCAACTCCTATGTGACTGTAACCAACGAAAAGATAACTGTAAAAGAAGAATGTATGTAATAGCGTACTTCGCTCCATGAACTTATGTTAAAATATAGGGGCGAGCACCCGCCAAAGTTTCTCGCCCAAAGTCGATTGGATTAACCCATCGGCTTTTTTATTTTAACTTGATTGTATTGATTAATTAGATCATCTAGGACCATAGATTGCTTTATAACATGAGGATGAAGCAGATATCCATTATAGTCCATCTTTAGTTGATAAAGCTTTTGTCTCGCTGCTTCGATCTGCAACTTGAGTTCACCACAATCCATATTCACCCCTCCCTGTTGTAACATTTTAGTCCGTTCTGCTAATTAGTAGGAAATTAGGCGAACTCCAACACGAAAAAGCTCCCTTCAAAGTAGGCAATTCACCATTCTACTTGAGGGAGCAGCTCATATTAAAAAAAGCGTATTTTCAGAAATGTTGATTAACTTCCCATGCCATGACCATTAGTTGTCATGATTGCTGGATGATCTATTTCAGCAGGAATAGGTTGAGTAGTAGGAATAATTACTCCTACCGCGATACTACATGTAAATATCAATAGCGCCAATTTCATCTTCATTTTTATTCAAACCTCCCGAATTAATTTTTTGTATCGCAATTTACCTTCTTCATCTGCCCAATACCGAAACTCTTCAAATAATTTTATACACTCCAGAATGCTGTCTTTATTCTTAATTTTAATGGCAAAATCCAAACCTCTAAGGGTCAGCTCAAATCCTCTGTTATAATCTTGATGTTTTAGATAATATGTACCTAGGCTCACAAGCAAAGTACCATATTGATCATTCGTATAATGCTCGCTGATTTTTCCAATACGGCTACTCTGTTCTTGGTACATGAAAAAAGAGTCATACGCTTCAAGAACTGAATCAATGTTGATATCAAATCGATTCGCTGCATTGACAATTGCACATAAAGCAGGGAAGATCTCATTCTCTCTCTCAGAGATGTAGTCCATATAACTTTGGATAACCTCTGTTTTACCTGACATTAATTCATATAGATATCGGTTGCCTTCTGCCCATTCCTCGAACTGACGAATAACAACGATTTCCTCGTCGCTCGGATCATTTACCCAGCTATAATCGGTGTACAAAGAGACATATTGAAGTGCTTTTTCATATTCTTCATAATAGAAACATGCTTCTCCAAGAGCCAAATATGAGTACAAAACGTAAAAAACAAACTGCTTTTTAGGTTTATCCTCCTCTTCTCTCAATGTTTTATACAACTCATAATGGATCATTGCCTTTAACTTTAACTTGTCAGCAAGATTCTTCACCTTATCCCATCGGCGCAACGAAGCATACACATTAATCAGATCGTTCAATCCATCCAGCTGATAAGGCTCGTCAAGCCGATCTACAAAAAACTCAAACTGCGTAGCAAGTGTAAGATTGCTCATCTGATCCTTGGAAAGCCCGATCGTGAACAAACGATACTGACTTAGAGCCAATCGTTCGGAGTGTTGCATTTTCTCACTTTCAGCTACACAACGATATAGGGGCTTGGCCGCTTCCAGCTTCCCTTCACGATATAACTGCTCGGCCAACTCAAATAAAAGGGGTGCGTAGGAAAGATTATCCATAATTAGATTAACGGCTTCTTCCATACAATCGACCTTACCGAGTTCGGCACAACGGTATAGAAAAGGTCCAAGTCTTCGCCAATCCGGGCTTGTATGTACAAAACACTCATTTATGTATAATTCATAGAAGTAACCCTCTGTTAGACCCATCCCGGCAGTAAGTCGATCCAACTGCTGCATGCCAATGGGACGTAGCCCGTTCAGCGTACCACTCAACGTCCCTGAGTTAATTCCCGATATCTCAGAGAATTGATTGAGTGTCATATGGTTAGTTTTTAAGTATTCTGCTAAATGATCACGTATTGTGGCTACTGAGTTCAAAGGTACACCACCTTTCCAAGCAAAATTAAGCAATGGTCAATAAAATAATACTATATTTTTGAATTTAATATCAATATTTTACTTGTAAATAATTTACTTTTAGAATAAAAACACTTATCTGCATTGTCCAACTGCTGTAATGTGGTTCCAAAGGGGCTAGAGAGCCTTTATCATTGAAAAGCGATCAAGCTTCAAGTTCATATCGACACGGTCTGGAGTCCACAATAAGACATCCGTAAGAAATGTCAAAGCATCCATTCCACTTAATCTATCCACAATTAACTCCAACATCTCTTTTGCATTTCCTGTGATATGCTCAGCCAGGATTAGCCCTCCGGTATCTCCATCAATATAAAAATGATCTATATGTGCTACCTTCTGTACATGCCGAAGCCATAAAGTACCTTCATCCACAAAAAAGATATAGCGCTCATTCATGACATATCCTTGGTAAACATACAACTCTTGATCTTGGTCAAAGGGGCCGAGTACTATCGAAGCCAGTTCAAAATAGTTTGAAATTTTCATGACACCATTTCCCTCCCTTAAAAAGAATGAGACTCAATATTCATAATAGTTATGAAGAAATAGCCATTAGGTAAATTCAAAATACTATTGATTTTGATTTAAAACCATGAATGATATAACGAATTTATCGCTCAAAGATTAACGTCTATTGATAATACAATCAGGATTTTATAACGTTTAATGATAAACGTCAAGTGATTATTTTAAAACAATTAACGTTAGGTTATGATTAAAGTGAAAGGTGGAATTGGCTATGTCTATAAAAATAAGATTGGGCTACACTTTAGATGCAGCTAGCGTCACGAAAAATGCACTGGCTAGGGAAGCAAAAGTCAGACCCAATCTTATATATGATTTGTGCGAAGGAAAAACGAAAAGGCTTGATTTAGATACCCTAAATAATATTGTAAACACTCTGCGGGCAATGACAGGAAATGACTACACTCTTACAGATGTGTTAGAGTATATACCGAATGACGATAAGGGGTAAAAAACAAACTGGGCTAAGCATTGTCAATGGAGCGAAATGTCACATTATAAAGAGACACCAAAAAATCCGTCCATTTTTACTTTGGACGGATTTTTTTTGGTTTTTTTACTGACTTCTGATTATGTTAAAACAGCATGAGATAGAGGTGCGAATCCTCCAGAAAAATCATGCGAGCTTGGGGTCACCTTTATTTCAGCCCAATATCTAACGCCGTTCCACCAGACGTGGCGTGCCTTGCAAATCTTCGATCAGTCCGGCGCCGATGCCGAACATGACGGTACGCAGTTCGAATTCGACCTGCTCCAGTCGCTGATCCAGTGCCTCTTCGGAAGCGACGGCGGATTCGAGTAAGGATCGGCCGAACCCAGCCAGGTCCGCACCAAGCGCAAGCGCTTTGGCTGCATCGACACCGTTATATAATCCACCGCTTCCAATGAGAACACCTTCCGGGTTCAGTGTTCTCACTTCCTGAATGCACTCCGCTGTCGGAATGCCCCAGTCAGCAAAAGCTTCAGCTGCCGCACGACGTACCGGATTGGAATTCCGGAACTTCTCTACTTGCACCCAACTGGTGCCACCTGCTCCGGCCACATCGATAAAAGCCACACCTGCTTCGTACATTCGTTGTGCCGTCACTCCATCGATGCCAAAGCCCACTTCTTTCACGCCAACAGGCACATCCAATTGACGACACAAATCCTCGATTCGCTGAAATAATCCGCTGAAGTTGGTATTACCTTCTGGCTGGAAAACCTCCTGCAACGTGTTCAAATGCAGCACCAGCATATCTGCACCAGCAATCTCAACTGCCCGCTGGAAGTCCGAAGTAGTAAAACCGTAATTCAGTTGCACCGCACCGAGGTTCGCGATGACCGGAATATCCGGTGCCCAGCGCCGCACATCAAAGGTAGTTGCCAGTTCGGGCTGTTCCACGGCAGCCCGAATCGAACCTACGCCGAGTGCCCAGCCTCTGGCGTTCGCCACACGGGCGAGCCGCTCATTGATGGCGCCCGTCGTTTTGCTTCCACCCGTCATCGAACTGATGAGCAAGGGTGTACGCACCTTTTTACCAATAAACGCAGTCTCCAGACTTACCTCTTCAAAATTCAATTCAGGTAACGGGTTATGACGAAAAGAATACCGCTCCATTCCGCTGGTTACCCCTTCTCCTGCAACATTCTCTTCAAGACAGAGGCGCACATGCTCCAGCTTCCGTTCCCCCGTAGCCACCTCGGGAAGCAGCCGTTCGCCGGCTCGCTCTTGTTCATTCATGATGAGACCTCCTTATGTGAGAATAGTGCTGATGAACAGGATAATTACCAGTTCCAGATTCCTTGCTTCTATGTAACGTACAAATGATATGAATTGGATCTATGTTATGCATCATGTAAACACATCGCAGGTCAACCCTATCCAGTATACCGTTCCACACTTGCGATGGAAAGGGCACCCCGAAACGGAATTTCGGCTTGAAATTCGGGGCCTGCCTCTCTATGCCTAACAGACTTCATCCTCAAAAGCTTAGATACAAACGAATTAAACTCTCGACCCGGGCGGTCGCTCTGCAAAATACTCACGTTCCATCCACGATTGCCAATCCGCTGAATCTTCGGGCATAATCCACTGCGGATAACGTGCGTTCTCTGCACGCTCATAACCCTGGCCTCCAAGCACAAAGCGCATATTCGGAAACTCATTCACAATCCGCCCTACGAGCTGATCACAACGTTCAAGGAATCCTGAACTGGTAATCGAAAGACAGACCAACTGGATCTTCTGCTCTCGGATGATTGGGAATATCCCCTCTTCCGGCGTGTCGGCTCCGAGATAGAGCACTTCTGCACCATTTTTACGCATAAATAAAGAAAACAGCAGCAAATCGACATCATCATGCTCCCCTTCCGGACACATCGCCAGAACTTTGGGCAGATGCGGATAGATCGGGAACAGATGGAAAAACTGATAGAAGCGCTGTGAGATCAGATGTGTCATGAAATGCTCCTGAGCAACCGAAGCTCTGCCCTGTTCCCATGCATCTCCTACCCGAACGAGTATGGGAACCAGCACATGATAAAACATCGAATCATATCCGTACATTGTGAAGCCAAAATCAATTAGCCCATTGGCCCGTTCACCCTGGAAGTTGTATAGCGAGTCATAGATCTGATCGGCTATACGTACATATGCCTCTTCCATTGTGGGTACTGGGGCCGTTAAAGGGGTGGGCATAGCAGCTTCAGGTGGTGGGCTGGTTTTGTTCACCTTGAGCATGCGAACCGCTTCTGAGATATTGGTCTGATGCTGCTCTACTTGCTCTTTCAACCAGCGCAGATCCGCAACATTCTCATCCGTGTACAAGCGATAACCTGATTCCGTCCGCTCAGGGGTGACCGCACTATACCGATTCTCCCAAGCCCGGAGGGTTACCGTCGAAATACCCAGCATGGCAGCGACTTGTTTGATGGAATACACCTTATTACCCACTTTCTTTCCTGAAATAGCCAGACTTTCGCAGGTTAAACGAATCCTTATCCCGTCCTTGTCAGGTATATGAAAATCCGAACATTCCACAAAAATAATACACTCATTATACACAACGGTCATATCCATGTCGATTGAATTGATCGAATTGGTTTTGCCTTCCCTGATTACATTAAATAATCCGTCAGGCTCTCTGCGTCAATGTTGTCATCAGGGTGGTAATAGAAGTCAGCAAGCACAGAAAGGGGAGTTAGCGTTGTTTTCTTTTCGCCGCCAGACATCAGACCGCAAGTCTTCACGCGGTAAATTTCCATACATACGAACAGGCCTCGGATTACTGGTGTTATGGCTCATCGCCGTCATGCTCTACCAGACCTATAAGCCGTTACCACCCGGCATTTCCTATGAAAGTCCTGAATACCGTGTGGATCAGGTGCAGTTTCTGCATGATCTGACCTATCCCTCCGCCGACGGACAGATGGAGCACGAACAGCAGATCTTCCAGCGCATGCAACAGATTGTCGAAGACGCGGAACAATTCGTCGTCGTTGATATGTTTTTATTCAATAACTACCAGCACAAAGGTCAGAGTTTTCCACCCGTCAGCACAGAGTTCACGGATACAATCGTCGCCAAAAAAAATCAGAAACCGGATATGGACATCTGGTTCATTACGGATGAAGTGAACACCAACTACAACTCTGCACCCAATCCGCTGCTGGAGCGGATGAAACAGGCTGGAATTCATGTAGTCATCACAGATGTAGACCCTTTGCGCGATTCTACTCCCATCTACTCGGCTGTATGGCGTACATTCTTCCAGTGGTTTGGACAATCCGGGAATGGTTGGATTCCGAACCTGATGGCAACCAATGGCCCGGATGTCACGGTGCGTTCCTACCTCAAATTGCTCAATCTGAAGGCCAACCATCGCAAAGTTGTGGTCAGCGAGAAAACGGCCATCGTCTATTCGGGCAATATTCATGATGCCAGCGCCTATCATTCTAACATCGGGTTTGAAATAACGGGACCGATCATTGGAGATATCCTTGAGTCGGAGCAGGCTGTGCTGAATTTCTCGGGCGGAGGAAAGCTCCCTTCCTATAAAGCTCCTTCCACAGACCCGAATAAGGGAGATTTGCGAATTCGCTATCTGACCGAGGGTAAAGTGAATGAAACAGTGCTCCATGAGATCAATCAATCGGTTAAAGGTGACACCTTATGGATGGGCATGTTCTACATCGCTTCACCGAAAGTATTGGACGCCCTATTTGAAGCCTCGAAACGGGGAACCGAGATAAGGCTTGTGCTCGACCCGAACGAAAATGCCTTTGGTCAGGAGAAGACCGGCATTCCAAATCGCCCTGTAGCTGCTGAGTTACATGATAAATCGGATGGTAAAATCCAGATTCGCTGGTATAACACAACCAAGGAGCAATATCATACCAAGATGATGTACATTGCCAAAGCTACCGGGGATCATATCGTTCTTGGAGGATCGACCAACTTTACCCCCAGAAACATGAATGATTATAATCTGGAAAATGACCTCTGGGTTGCTGCGCCACCAGATAACTCATTTACCCAAGATGTCGCGGATTATTTTGATCGAATATGGAATAATGAAGATGCCGAGTTTACCCTGAACTTGGATGAATTTCAGGAGAAGACTACATTTTTGAAAGAAATCGTATATAAGCTGCAACTGATTTTGGGTCTAACCACCTTTTAATTGAAAATGATCTCAAGCATAAACCCGCCTGTACACTATCGTGCAGGCGTTTTTGTGCCTTGACAGCGAATGTAAAATGTGAAAATATAGGTTACCTAACGACCGTTAGGAAGGTGATGTTAATGACTGCACATTTAATTCGGGATGCAGCCCTGTTCCATTTTGCAAGAGATGGATATGAAGGGGCCTCCTTAAGAGCTATCGCTGACGAAGTCGGGATTAAAAAACCGTCCATATATGCACATTTTAGCGGCAAGGATGACCTGTTTTTGCACACCCTTGCGCATGCGTTCAAGGATGTTCAGCGTCGAACGCTGGAATACTTCCGTGATCACGCCGATCTTCCACTGGAACAAAGGTTGAAGGGATTGCTGATATGGTTTGAGCAAGAGTATAACTGTAATGCCTCTGCCCGCTTTATGCTGCGTATGTGCTACTTCCCACCACTTTCGTTATATAGCGAAGTCATGGATATGGTGTACCCGTTTCTGGACGGTATGGAGCGGTCACTGTCACGACTGCTGCAAAAAGCGACATGTAAGGGAGAACTACAGGCTGTTCCGGCTGAACAAGCTGCAATTGCTTTTATGACTTTTCTCGATGGCATCACGGTCGAGATTATCTATGGAAGTTCACGTCGATACAGGAAACGGATTGAAGCGTCCTGGCCTGTCTACTGGTATGGCATTCATCATCTGAAACAAGAGGCACAGCCCTTTGTGCCGAAAGGAGATTTATCATCATGAACCGCAACTGGTTATATGTATTTATCGGAGGAATCATTGAAATTGTATGGGTAAGTGGGCTGAAACACGCCTCCAATGTTTGGGAATGGGCTTTGACAGCCCTAGCCATCATCCTCAGCTTTGGATTAATCATCGCTGCTTCCAAAAGATTGCCTGTGGGTACGGTGTACGCCGTATTTACCGGGATTGGTACCGCAGGTACGGTACTGACCGAAATGCTGCTATTTGGTGAAGCATTCTCACTTGCTAAAGTTTTGCTCATCGGTCTGTTGCTATGCGGTGTGGTCGGACTGAAACTGGTCACGGATCAACAATCGGCAAAAGGAGGTGAAGCATAATGGCTTGGATGGCAATTGTGGGTGCAGGCATATGTGAGATTTTTGGCGTCATCGGCATTAATGGTGCTTCTTCCCGGAAGGGCTGGCCTTATATCGTGCTCATGCTCGTATCCTTCGTGATCAGCTTCTCTCTGTTATCCTATGCGATGACCTCCATTCCCATGGGCACAGCGTATGCGGTGTGGACTGGAATCGGTACGGTGGGCAGTACGTTAACAGGTATGTTCCTGTTCGGTGAGCGGAAGGAAGCCAAGCGGCTGCTGTTTATAGCCATGATTTTGGTGGCGGCGATCGGATTGAAACTGATTACGTAAAAGTTACCGGTTACGTACTCTCCGTTATCAAGCGATTCTTAACTTCACTTCGATAATCTCATATAAATTAATTATTAAAAAAAGACGACTTCGATCAGGAAGTCGTCTTTTTGGGATATGATGTAAATAGGAAACCTCCCAACACTCTGTTACGTAAGAAAGGATGTCGTGATGATGAAGAAATTGTTCGCGCGTATGGGTTCTTTTACCGGATACATCTTTCTGGTCGCTGTGGGAGCCTTTTATCTGATTGCTCTTGTAGCCATTATTCTTCTCGCCATTTACGCCTTTAGGGGCGGAGCCTGAAACAGATCATTTGAAAATCATCATGCTGAGCTTGCTGGCCCTACCTTGAATACTCGTGATTATCATACATATTGCAATGAACATATCGTCACTCATTATATAGTCTTTAAGGTATCTGCATGACGTAAGAAAAATGCTCCAAGCCCCTTATGATATGCCCTCTTCTTTTTCCATTTCTCTCCCATTTGAATTCCATTGTCCATATCGTTTATACTTGGTTTGACCCTTAAGTCAATTCAAGAACTCATAAGTTCCGCAAGTGAGGTGGATGTATCGTTAATGAACCCTATCCATGAAATGAATGAGAAGAAAAAGCTTATTATTACCACAGCACTCCAGCTGTTCTCAGCCAAAGGCAGTGCTGCAACTTCCATGCAGGAGATTGCAGAGATATGCGGGATGTCGAAAGGCAGCCTCTACCTCATGTTCAAATCCAAAGAGGAATTAGAGTCCAGTACGATGGAGTACTGCATATTCACACTTATGGATGAAATGTCCCAGATTGAACATGAAACTGGGCTCACTTCGAGAGAACGTCTGCATAAGCAGACTGAAACATTGCTTGTCCATGTATCCGAGCTGAAGGAATTTTTACGCGTGCAAATGCGCAGCATGATGATGGATGAAGAGCAGCATCGCAAGGAAAGGTGCAACCCGCAGCATAAAGATTTGGAGATCCGTACCCTGCACTGGTTTAAGGACAAACTGGAGGATCTGTACGGACCGGAGATTGAACCCTATACCATAGACCTTATTTTGCTTACACATGGTCTGTTCCTCTCCTACGTCAAAATCTGGTTTACGGAAATGCCTTCCCTTACCGTATCCAAGATGGCAAGCAACATGCTGCAAACGATCGATTATGCAGCTCACGGATTGCTCGACCAGCGCCCTGCGCCTTTGATTCCTCTGGAACAGTGGCCTGCGTGGAGCAGCGATTCAGATACGGATTTCACAGTGATGCGTCATCCCATTCACATCATCAAACAGATGAAGGATATCATTACTTCGGATATGCCACCAGGGCAATTACGCAACGATGCACTAGAGACCATCGCGATACTTAGACAGGAAATGATGGAATTCACACCGCGACGTGCCATTATTCTGGGCATGATGCGCAATCTGGATCATATTCCTGTTATCCAGCCATTGCACTCCGAGCTTCAGCACATTATGGATGCCATGTATAGCCGGTTCATCCAGGCTGACTCGACACAACAATAAAGAAATACAGGGAGAACAGAGAGGAGAAGAAACCATCGTATGAAAGGGATTATTAATTTTTCACTGAACAACAAGTTTGCGATCTGGATTCTGACCATCATCGTTTCCTTCGCCGGTTTGTACAGCGGACTGACGATGAAGCAGGAGACCATTCCAAACATCAATGTGCCATTCCTGAATGTTACGGCCATTGACCCAGGGGCTGCTCCGGAAGGTATTGTGGAGGATGTCACCAAGCCATTGGAACAGACCTTAAGAAATGTAGAGGGAATTAAGACACTCACCTCCACCTCCATGGAGAATGCCTCTTCCATAACCCTCGAATTTGATTATGGTACTGATCTGAACAACGCTACCGCAGCGGTGCGCGAAGCACTGAATGAGGTGCAGTTGCCTGACGGCGTACAGAAACCAACCATCTCGAAGTTCAGCATCAACTCTTTCCCGGTTGTCTCGCTCAGCTTATCCGACAAGGATGGCGGCGATCTGGAACAATTGACTCGACTGGTTGAAACGGATATCCAGCCTGCACTCGAAGATATTGACGGTGTAGCTCAAGTCCAAGTTTCCGGCCAATTTGTTAAGGAAGTTCAACTGAAGTTTGACCAGAAAAAAATGAATGAACTAGGTTTGACTGAAGACACAGTCAACGGCATCGTTCAAGGTTCTTCTGTCCGTGTACCACTGGGACTGTTCGAACTGGACAAAGCACAGAAAGCTGTTGTTGTTGACGGCAATATCATCGATCTGGATGATCTGAAAAATCTAGCCATTCCGGTTGTACCAAGCGGTGCAGGCGCAGGCAGTGGTTCGGCCACAGCACCACAAGGCGCCGGCGCACAAGCTGGTGGAGCCACTCAAGGCTCTGCACAAGGTTCTAATCAGGTTCCGGGACAAGCCGCTGGCGGAAACGCCAGTGTGGGTAGCACTGCTGCCGCTAACGCACCTGGAATTCCAACGGTTAAATTAAGCGAGATCGCCAAAATTGAAGTCATTGGTCAGGCGGAATCCATTTCCCGTACAGACGGTAAGGAATCTATCGGGATTTCGATCGTGAAGTCCAATGATGCCAACACGGTTGATGTCGTCAAGGCGGTTAAAGACAAAGCGGAAGAATTGCAGACGCAGTTCAAAAATGCCGAACTGACTGTCTTGCTCGACCAAGGTAAACCGATCCAGGACTCCGTAAACACGATGTTGTTCAAAGCAATGTTTGGTGCTTTGTTCGCCATTTTGATCATTCTGTTGTTCCTGCGTGATATTCGCTCTACTATTATTTCCATTATCTCCATCCCGCTCTCCTTGCTCATGGCATTGACCGCGCTCAATATGATGGACATCACGCTGAACATGATGACGCTGGGTGCCATGACGGTTGCGATTGGACGGGTTGTCGATGACTCTATTGTCGTTATCGAGAATATCTATCGCAGACTGACACTCAAGGGAGAAAAGCTGAAAGGCCGTGAATTGATCCGGGAAGCTACCCGGGAAATGTTCATACCGATCCTTTCTTCCACGATTGTAACGATTGCGGTATTCCTGCCACTGGCACTGGTGAGTGGTATGGTTGGTGAGCTGTTCATGCCATTTGCCCTGACCATGGTATTTGCCTTGCTGGCATCCCTGATTGTGGCCGTTACGATTGTACCAATGCTGGCACACACGCTGTTCCGCAAAGGTCTGAAGAACAAGCAGAATCATGAAAAACCAGGCAAGATGGCGGAAGGATATAAACGCCTTCTGAACTGGACATTGTCACACAAACTCATTACGGTCGGCGTCGCTGTATTGCTGCTGGTCGGCAGTTTGTTCCTGTATCCGTTCATCGGTGCAAGTTTCCTGCCGGAACAACAGGATAAATATGTGACGATTACGTACAGCCCGGAAACTGGAGCTTTGCGTGAAGATGTTGAGAAAGAAGCGCTCGTAGCCGAGAAATGGTTGCTGACACAGCCAGGTCTGGAGAAAATGCAGTATTCCATCGGCGGCAGCAATCCACTGAGCAGTATGGGTGGCGGAAGCTCCAACTCTGCCCTGTTCTATATTGAATACAACGAAGATACGAAAGACTTTACAAAAGTGAAAGAACAGCTTGTGGAAGGTCTGAAGAAAGAAGTTACTGTAGGAACCTGGAGTGAGCTTGACATGTCCGGGGGTCTGGGAGGCAGCAGCTTGAGCCTTTCCATCTATGGTGACAATGTAGATCAGATCAAACCTGTCTCGGATGAGATTCTGAAACTGGTTGAAGCAGATACCGAATCCTTTGAAAAAGCCGACACCACGCTCTCCGATACCTATGGGCAATACACGCTCGTCGCAGATCAGGAGAAACTGAGCTCGCTGGGTCTGACTGCAGGCCAACTGGCCATGGCGCTTAGCCCTGCACGGGAACGTCCAGTGCTCACGGAAGTGGATATCGACAACAAAACGTATAAAGTCTATGTAGAGACAGACAAAAAGTCATTCAACAGCATTGCTGATATTGAAAACGAAAAAGTTACTTCGCCGCTCGGCATCGAAATACCAATCAAAGATGTCGCGAAAGTGGAAGAAGGCACCTCGCCGAACTCCATCATGCGTATTGACGGCAAAGTCGTCGTTCAAGTGTCAGCCAACATTTTGGCTTCCGATGTGCAAAAAGCTTCATCCAACTTGCAAGCCAACATCGACAAGCTGGATCTGCCGGATGGTGTGGAAGTGAAATTTGGCGGAACGACCGAACAGATTAATGATACATTTACTCAACTCGGTCTTGCTATGGTAGCAGCCATTGCCATTGTATACTTTGTGCTCGTCGTTACATTCGGCGGCGGACTGGCGCCATTTGCCATCCTGTTCTCTCTGCCGTTTACCATCATCGGTATTATGGTCGGCCTGTTCGTGGCTGGCGGTACGCTTGATGTCTCGGCCATGATGGGTGGACTGATGCTTATCGGGATCGTGGTCACCAATGCCATCGTCCTGATCGACCGTGTTATCCACAAGGAAAAAGAGGGTATGCCTACCCGTGAAGCCTTGCTGGAAGCCGGTGCAACACGTCTGCGTCCAATTCTGATGACAGCTCTGGCTACCATTGGTGCCTTGCTGCCACTGGTTACAGGACTTGAAGAAAGCGCAGGAATCATCTCGAAAGGTCTCGGCATTACCGTAATTGGCGGTCTGATCAGCTCCACGCTGCTGACTCTGGTTATCGTGCCAATCGTGTATGAGTTCCTGATGAAGTTCAAAAAGAAAAGAATCGAAGATTAATCGACATTGAAATTCTAACCTAGAACACCTCTTAGTCCATATTAGAATGGTTTGTACATTCTGATATCTGGCTAAGGGGTGTTTTACATTTAGCTACGATTGCTTACCCCTATTCCCGGTAATACATGAACACAGAAGACCCTTCTCCAAACAAAGACGATGTGATGAACAACCAGTACCAGATGCGGGCGTCAAGGTGCTGGCTGAAGGCACCACCCTCGTTCAGGCTGCTTCGCAGTTACTTCAAAGTGCGACGGCTGAAGAACCTCAACGAACACAGGTTGTGGATCAGGTTGTCGTGTTGATGGAGAATATCGCGGCCATTAGCCACAAAAACCGTTCCACGTCTTCCGAGGTGGAAGCCGAGATGGTCGAGCTTATTAACGACATGCTCCACGTTCAGCATTCATCGCACAATGTAGAAGCCATCACGGTCTTTTTGCAACAACTTGTCGGACAATTTCAACTGACCCATCCCGATAAAAACGCGATTACCTGACGTCATCATTGACGCGGATTGGAGAAATAGCTAAAATTTGATGCAACTGTTCGTTTAGACATTGTCGGTTCATTTCATATAGAAGCTTTCCAATCTGAATCAATGAAAGGGTGGTCTGCATGGAAATGCTCCAGGATTCTTTTGGCAGAATACATGACTACATCCGTATTTCTGTTACGGACCGCTGTAATTTGCGTTGTGTGTACTGTATGCCCGAAGAAGGCATGGAATTTGCCCCGCATGACCAAATTATGAGCTACGAGGAAATCGCCCAGGTGCTCAAAGTGTTGGCTCCTATGGGAATGCGCAAAGTCCGCCTGACCGGAGGCGAGCCACTGGTACGGAAAGATCTGCATCAACTTGTAAGTATGATCTCGGCCATTGACGGGATTGACGATATTGCTTTGACGACCAATGCATTGTTGCTGGACAAACAGGCTCAGGCCCTGAAAGACGCTGGACTGAACCGGATTAACATCAGTCTGGATTCCCTGCAGGCGAGCCGTTTCTCCATGATTACTCGCGGCGGGGATGTAAATAAGGTGCTGAAAGGCATTGAAGCCGCCACGGCAGTTGGACTTGCTCCGATCAAGCTGAATGTCGTGTTAATGAAGGGCATCAACGATGATGAGATTAAGGATTTCATTGCCATGACCATAGATCAACCACTGCATGTGCGCTTCATTGAATATATGCCGATTGGGCAGGCTTCCGATTCATGGCGCAAATCGTACTTGCCGCTGGAAGCCGTTACGGATGTATGCGCAGAAGCTGGTTGGACAGTGGAAAATACAGCAGGTCCGGCAGGGAATGGTCCATCGCGAAATATGAAGATTGCCGGTTCTCAAGGTACATTCGGATTAATTCATCCGGTGAGTGACCACTTCTGTGATAACTGCAACCGTCTCCGCCTGACAGCAGATGGGCATATCAAAGCTTGTCTGTACTGGTCGGATGAATACAACGTTCGCCGCTACGTAGATGCCCCCGATGCTATGGCAGCTCTCTTCCTCAAAGCCCTTGGCACCAAACCGAAGAATCATGAAATGGCGCTTGCCCTGGAGCGGAAAATGCAAAGCCATACACCGACAGTACGACGCATGTCCCAGATTGGTGGATAGGCAAACTTTATCTAACAGTCATTCCTGTTCATGTCTGGTACATCAAAGCAGAAGAAAATAACCACGTAAGCTCCCGATATACTTCTCAAAATACAGCCATTATCGATGTATCAAAAGCTGCTGAGGTCAGATGATCCTCAGCAGCTTTTTTGTCATGTATTTATCTTTTATCTAACCTTGTTGATCGATTTTCCTGATTCCATGATTAAAATAAAATTAATCTGCCGTATGCCCTCGCCAAGCCTTCAGGAATCCAGCAATTCTGACGATGTATATACAATACATCAAGATCATACGCACACATATATAGGAGTTGATCCAATTGAATATTGTTGAAGCAGTCGTTGCAGCCAGCCCTTATTTTAAAATCATGCTCAAGGAACACAATCTGATGATTGCTGTAACAGACACCGAGAAATTCTGGTATTATGTGCCCAGCGAGGATCTCGATCTTGGTATCAAGGCAGGGGACCCGATCTCGCTTGAAGATCCTACATTGCGCCGGGCCCTTATCGATGGTGAAACTTCAGCTAATCGTATTGAAGCGCATCACTACGGGACTGCCCTCAATTCGACAGCTACCCCGCTTCGCGATGAAGCAGGGAATATCGTGGGTGCGCTCGCAATCGGATTTTCACTCCAAAATGAGGAACAACTGGGGCACTTTACGGAATTGATCGGCAGCATCAGCGGCAGATTGACGGATATGGTTCAGACCGTAGCTGCTCAGTCCCAGCAGCTGACCGCTTCATCTTCACAGATTTTGGACAACACACGGATGGCGGTGCAAAATTCCAGTGAAGTCACCAAAGTGGCTTCATTCATTCGCGAAATTTCAGAACAGACGAACCTGCTAGGTTTAAATGCTGCCATTGAAGCGGCTCGAGCAGGAGAAGCAGGAGCCGGCTTTGGCGTTGTTGCTACCGAAGTGCGCAAATTATCCACCGGAACCAAAGAAGCCACAGTGAACATTGAACGCTCCTTGAAGGAAGTACAGCATTCCATTCGTCAGATGGAGCAGGAGATTACATCCATCGCCCAGTCCAGCAACCAACAAGCCGAGCTCGTCACCGAGTTCAGCGAGGTGATTGATCAACTGAACAACGCATCCAAGGATCTCAAAGCTTTCATTGAATCCATGCTACTGAAGGCAGAATAATATAGAGTACTCATTTGGCGCATTTAGCATAAAGCCAGCATACCTACAATCCCCACACGTGCAGCGTGAGGGGATTCTTTTCTATTTTTACGAGAAGACCAGCTTCCACAGCATCATGCCCGCCATTCCGACCATGACTACAGCGGACAACCGATTGAAGAAAACACTGACCCGGCCTGTACGATCTGTTCTTCCAATAAGCCTGCCTGCACCTGCTAGTCCCAGAAACCATACCCATGATACCACTGCCGCCGTTATGGCAAAATAAAAGCGTGCCACCCCTTCGTATTGAAGTGAACTGGTGCCAATTACGGCTATCGTGTCCAGCAGGGCATGCGGATTAAGCAAGGAAACGGAAGCAGCAAAGGCGATCTGCCGTCCCGCAGACAGCACGGCTGCTGAACCATTCGCAGGCCCAGATGACCTCCAAATGCTCCATGCCATATAGAGCAAAAACAAGCTCCCTCCTGCATACAATACAGTCGCCAGCAGCGGCCATTGCAGCAAAATGAGGGACACCCCTCCGACCGCTGCTCCAATCAACAACGTATCACTGAGTCCTGCGGTTACTATAGCTGGCAGCGCCCGCGCATAACTTCGCTGACTCATGCCCTGATTAAAAATAAATACATTTTGTACACCGAGTGGCAAGATCAGGCCAAACGCCAGCACCACCGCGTGAATAATTACACCCATCGTTCATCCCCCTTAGACATGTCTCCATAGTAGAGGAGATAACGTCAGGCGTAACCAACCACTTGGATGGCATTGGAACCAACCAAATGATATAGTGTTCGAAATAAGAGAAAACGTAAATACATCACTCATTCCAAAAAGGAGGCAAACCTGCGCATGAATCGTTCCGATACTCTACGTGGGGGTAGCTGGAAGCCGGACCCCTCCCATTCCTTGCCTCTGTACCGTCAGATTGAGGTCTATATCAGCGAAAAAATTACTGCCGGGGAATGGACAGCAGGATATCGGCTTCCTTCACAACGAACATTGGCTCAATCCATGGGTGTGAACCGCAGCACGCTGGTCACTGCATTGGAAAATCTGGCTGCCGCAGGCATGATTGAAGGCAGACATGGAGGCGGAACATATGTCTGCGGCTCCGGCTGGCATGCACTGGCTCACGGAGCCCTGCCCAACTGGGAGGAAGCCATCGAAGAAGGCTGGTATTACCCCAATCTGCCAGAGGTACAGCAGATTAACCGGGCTGAGTTCCAGCCAGGCATCATCAGGCTTGGTACAGGTGAGCTTGCACCTGAGCTGATGCCCCAGAAGGCTTTTAACGACATCCTCCATGCTCTATCCAGTCGTTCTCGTACACTAAACTACCTCGAACCTCAGGGTAGTCTGGAGCTCCGTCAGGCTTTGTCCGTTTACTTGCAAGCAAGCGGCATCCAAGCCTCCCCTGACTCCATTCTGATCGTATCCGGCTCTCTCCAGGCACTGCACCTTATTTCAGTTGGTCTTCTACCCCGCGGATCGGCAGTTCTGCTGGAGAAACCATCTTATCTGTACTCCATTCACGCCTTCCAATCGGCAGGATTGAAAATGAGCGGCATTCCGATGGATGCCGAAGGATTACACATTCCGCGACTGGAAGATGCTGTACAGAACAATACAAACAAGGACAGCATCTCGCTGCTCTATACGATTCCGAGCTTCCACAACCCTACCGGCTCCGTCATGAGTGACAGCCGCCGGGAAGAGCTGCTCGCCACAGCGCGGAACACCGGCATCTCTCTGTTGGAGGATGCCGCCTACACCGACCTGTGGCTGGACGAGCCCCCGCCACCATCGCTGAAGGCGCGTGATAAAGAAGGACGGGTGCTGCATATGGGCACCTTGTCCAAGGCGGTCAGCCCCGGTCTGCGCCTCGGCTGGCTGGTTGGGCCGGAGCCGGTCATCCGTCGCCTCGCAGACATCAAGATGCAGACGGATTATGGCACCAGCTCCCTCGCTCAGGAGGCTGCTGCACTCTGGTTTGCCGATGGATACCATGAGCAGCATATGGATCGTCTACGACCAGAACTTCGAAGACGCAGAGACTTGATGCTTGATCTTCTGCAACGTGATTTCGGTGAATTTGCCGAGTGGAGCGTACCTGCCGGAGGCTTTTATATCTGGCTCCGATTTACTGTTGACCCTCTCTCCATTCGCGAACTGTTCCATGCCTGTCTGGAGAATCATGTGCTGATTCATCCGGGATATCTCTATGACCGCCTGGATGCAGAACACATTCGTCTGTCCTACGCCTATGCTTCACCGGATGAGATGGAGCATGGTCTGCACTTGCTGGCACAGGCAGTCAAGAAGCTGATGGCATGATGAAATGAAAAACCGCCTTGATCGGAAGGGATTACATCCCTCAGATCAAGGCAGTTTGTTCGAACTTTAGTATAAATGAGACCAATACTTCCAGGTCGCAGGTTTTCTTTATCCTTTTACCGCTCCCTCTGCAATGCCCTCCATGATGAACTTTTGGAAGAACGCATAGATGAGAACCACCGGAATCGCGGTAAGTACCAGAGAAGACAGAATCAGCGGCCATTCCTTGTTGTACTCGCCAAACAGCATGTTCGTGGAGAGAATCAACGTATAACGATTCACATCCGTCAGCATGAGCAGTGGCAACAGGAAGTCATTCCAGATCCACAGGAAGTCCAAAATGGCGATGGTGACTGTAATCGGCAGCAACAATGGAAAGATAATCTGGAAGAACGTCTGGAACTCATTGCATCCATCCATCTGTGCCGACTCTTCCAATTCACGCGGGATGGACTTAACAAACCCGTGATACAGGAAGATAGCCATGTTCACACCAAGTCCGATATAGATCAGTGCCAGGCCGTATGTGCTTCCTTGGACGTGAAGTCCTTTGGCTACCCGTGTCAACGGAATCATGATCGAGTGAAAAGGTACGAGCATGGAAGCCACGAACAGGAAGAAGATCAGGTTGCTCAATCTGCCTGAGGTACGCGACAGCTTGTATCCGGCCAATGAAGCGCAGAATACGATACCACCAATGCCCAGGAAGGACACGATTGCCGAGTTCAATGAGCTGCCCAGCAAGTTGATTTTGTTAAACGCATCCGAATAGTTTTCCCAATGAAATGTCGTAGGGAGCGCAATAAAGGACTGGAACATTTCGCCTTGAGTTTTGAATGAGTTCACAATCGCCATGTAGATTGGCAGCATTGCGACGAGGGAGCCCAGCACCAGCAGCAGTCGAATCAAGTAGCTGTTAATTCGTTGCATCCTCATGCTTCCACCTCTTTCTTCTTCATCACCGTAATCTGAATGAGTGTGAAGATGAGCACGATGACGAATAACACAACCGACTTGGCACTGGCATAGCCGTATCTAAAGTTGTTGGAGAATGCCTCTTCATAGATATTCATCGTAATGACCTGAGTGGCTCTGCCTGGACCGCCACCTGTCAGACCGTACACGACTTCAAATACTTTGAAGGCTCCGTTCAGCGTTAGGAAGAAACAGATCGTCACGGCATGAGTAATCATCGGCAATACGACATTACGCAGCACTTGAAATGCATTGGCTCCATCTATTACAGCGGCTTCCTTCAGGCTCTTCGGAACACCTTGCAGGGCAGCCAGATAGATGATCATCATATACCCCACACCATTCCAGAGCGATACGATCAGGATGGAGTAGAATGAGAATTTCGGATCACCCAGCCATTGCTGGTCCAGAAAAGTGAAAGCAAGCTTTTCGGCTAACTGCGGCAGCACTTGTGAGAAGATGAATGTCCACATAAAGGCGCTAATGATCGTACTGATCATATTCGGCATGAAAAACAGTGTCCGGAATAACCCCTTGCTGCGCGTCCGTGTCTCAATGAACACGGCGAGCAGCAAGGCAATCCCGTTTTGCAGAATCAACATAAACACCACATATTTCAGCGTGAACCACAGGGAATTCAGAAAGTCGGGATCTTCCTTGAACAGCTCAACGAAGTTCCCCAGACCGATAAAACTGTAATCCCGGTTCAGACCATTCCAGTCCGTCAAGCTGTAGAACAAGCCGCTAAATGTGGGATACAGCAGGAAAATGGCATAGATGACAAAGGCAGGCGCAGTGAACGCGAGCAGCGACAGATACTTCTTGAACACATTCGTAGCCATTGGTTCTCCCCCTTTTCACTCTAAGCAGACTCGTGTAAACGGGGGAACGATGACCGTTCTGCCCAGCCGTTTCATCTGCTTACTTGTTGACTTTGTTGTAGGATTTCCACGCCTTGTCGAGCGCAGCAATCACCTGCTGCTGATCCAATTGTCCGGAGTAGTAACCTTGCAGCGCTTTGCCTGATTCATCCTTAACAGCTTGAGGAATGGATGGATCCTGATACGCCTTGCCTTCATTTACATATTTCAGGGCATCGTCTACCCAAGGGAAGCTTTTGAAGTCATGGATTTTGGCAACCGGATTGAATTTGAGTGCTTCATAGAATGCACTTGAATCCTTGTCATCCAGAACATAGTTTACGAAGTCGAGTGCCACTTCCTTGTTCTTGCTGGAGGAAGATACGGCCAGTGAAGTCGATGTGCTCAGATTGATTTTGGTATCATCCGGATTGTCATTGATTGGCAGTGGCGCTACACCGAAGTTGATGTCCGGATTGGACTTCAGGATGGTTTCCGCGAACCAAGGTCCTTGAATCCACATTGCTGCTTTGCCTGTTGCAAAGGCTGCCGATCCATCATCGCCGCCCACTTCAAGCGCTTTCTCCGTTCCATTGGCATTGACGAGATCGAAGATGTCGAACAATGCTTTCATATCCGAGAAGGAACCTTGATCCTGATTCATCTTATCCAGGAAGTCTTTGTGTTCTGACTGAGTCAGTGCACCCACGGTAAGTGGCAGGAAAAGTTGTGGAATCCAAGCCTCTTTGTACGACAGTTCAAACGGTGTGATATTGGCTGCTTTCAGCTTTTCCACGACCGCTTTCATTTCCGTCAAAGTGGTTGGTACCTCTAGCCCCTGCTCTTTGAAAATATCCTTATTGTACAGGTACCCCCAAGATAACGTTTCCAAAGGAACGGCCACGACTTTACCCGACGCATCCGTTACGGAAGGTTTGACGGAATCAAGTAATTTATCGACAAAAGGTTGACCCGACAGGTCTTCCAGATAACCCGCTTTGCTGAATGGTGGAATTTCATTCACCGCATGAAGGGCGAACACGTCCGGTGCATCGTTGGAGGCCAGTCGTGTTTTCAGAATCTGCGGCGCATTATCTGCTGGCGGCATCTCCAGCTGCACATTGACCTCAATATTTTTTTCGGCTTTCTCCTTGGCTTTGAACTGTTCTATATATTTATCGTAATGTTCTTTCAGCCGCGGCTGCGCAATGAATACTTTGAGGGACACCGTACTGCCCGAAGCAGCTCCCTCCGTCGAACCATCCGTACCCGCATTGGAACCGCAGCCTGCGAGCAGAACACTCACAAGTACCGCACTTGCTACGCTTTTCCATACTTTCATCTCTTATGACCTCCCGGTGTAACTGGTTTGTCTTTCATAGGATCATTATATATCACGAAATGAAAGCGCTTCATTGGACAAAATTAGACTCGTTTATTGGATTATTTTAAACCTTAATCCAACCATAAACGCTCTGTGAATGAATTAGTCGGGGCTGTTATCTGACACACGAGGCTGTCCCTTTCGCATCTCCCCGGGCGAAACTCCGAAGTGTTTCTTGAATACCCGGTAAAAGTAAGATACATCCTCATAACCTGTCATCTCGGCAATATGCTTGAATGGAATCTGATCATCCAGCACCCATTCCTTTGCTCTTGCCATGCGTAACTGGACAATATAGTCGGTCACATTCACGCCGTATTCTTTTTTGAATACCTTGCTGAGATATTCTTTGCTGACAAAAAAGATCTGGGCGAGCTGCTCCAGCGTAATCATCTCCATGCAGTGCTGCTCGATGTGTTGCTTCACCTCGTCCAGGTTCAGCTTGTTCTTGAATTTGCGCTGCGTAATCAGCTGCTCCAACGAAGTATAGTATGATGCCGATATCCAATCTATCGCCGATGCGATGGACGCCAGAGCCGTCGGCGGCGGGAGCACAGCTGCTACGGGTTGCTCGCATAAGCCGTTGGAAACACACAGCTCACCCAGTAGCGTCTGCAATTCGTATGCGATCCGCCCAAGCTGTTGAGGTCTTTGAATGCCACTGGTATCGAGCCGTTGCTCCAGCTGTTGGAACAGCTCCCGTAATCCCTGAACATTCAAGTCGTTAAAACGCAGGCGTGCCTGATGCTGGAACAACGAGAATTCCCCCGAAAAAGCGGAAGGATATGGTTCCCAGGACTCTGGCCCGGATTCGGTCTTTTCCAATTCTCGTTTACATTTAGCCAGAACGTTATTCAATTCATCAGGATTCACGGGCTTGAGCAGATAATCAGCGGCACGGTGACGAATCGCATGCTTCGCATAATTGAAATCATCATATCCGCTGACTACAATCACTTTGATATGCGGATATTGTGCGCTCAGCGTCTGGAGCAGTTCCACGCCGTCTGTACCCGGCATACGCATGTCTGTAATGATAATATGGGGTTGGTGCTGCTCTACCAGCCGGATCGCCTCTCCTCCATCCTCTGCCTCATCTGCAACCACCATGCCAAGCTCATCCCACGTGCCCAAATTGCGCAAAATATCTCTGTTCCATGGCTCGTCATCCACTATTAACACTCTATAATGATCTTTGTTCACGAGATCTCGCCTCCTGTATGGCAAGGAATTCGAACAGTAACACTCGTTCCCTGTCCTTCCCTACTCTCCATGTTCATGCCGTATGCAGGCCCAAAGTGCATCACAATGCGTGATGCGGCATTGACCAGTCCAATGCTTGTCCCCGAGCTCCATACCCTGTCACCTTGCTGGGACAGCTTGGACAGCCTGGATTGCATCTCGGCCAGCCTCTCTTGATCCATACCCACCCCATTATCGGAAATGCGGATGGTTACTTCATGATCCCGTCGGACAACTTCAATGTTCAATTTCCACTCTCCCTGCTTTCTCTCCAGACCATGGACAAATGCATTCTCCACAATCGGCTGCAGGGACAACTTGGGAATATAGCAGTCTCCCAGCCCGCCTTCAATCTCCAGTTTATATTCAAGTCTGCTGGCAAAACGCTGCTTCTGGATGAGCATATAATGCTCCAGTTGGTCCAATTCGGACTGCAATGGCACGAGACCATCCGGCGCTCTGACAATATAACGGAACATCTCACTTAATGCACGAATCACTTTGTAACTGTCTGCAGGCTTCTGTGAATACACCATACCTCCGATCATCTGCAATGTGTTTTGCAGAAAATGCGGGTGAATCTGGGACTGAAGCGCTTTGAGCTCAGCAGTCTGTTTCTCCAGGTTCATCAGATAATTGTCCCGGATATGTTCCCGGATGCGACTTGCCATACCATGCAGATTTGTCTCCAGCAGACCAATCTCATCCACCCGACCACTGCGCACCACTTCCTTGTCTTTGATCAGTTGGATTCCCTTCATGGAATTTGCCAGTGTAACAATCGGTTTGGATGTTCGCCAAGCCACAAGTGCTGCCAACAACACCGAGACTACGGTAGCCAACCCACCCACAACAAGACCATACTTCATCGTTTCCATCGCACTCTCATTGATGACATGGGAAGGAACAATTTTGATCAGCCGCATTCCTGATGGGTCAATGGCATGATAGAATACATATTCCTTGGCTGTTCGAATGAAACCGGAGCTATCCTTCGTAGCTGCGAGTCTTTCCAGCGCTTCTGCTGAAGGCTGTATCTCTTTGTTTGGCTGATAGACCGGACTTCCCGTACTATCCGCGATGTACACCGCATAATCTCCCCGGCTGTCCAGCAATTCCAGCGTCTGATTGAATTCGGCCCACTTGACTTCCAGACTGATCGCGCCGATCTGCGCCTGATCCTCGAAACGGTTCATGCTGCGGGTCATATGAAACTTCTCTGAATCATTCGGATCGTTAATAATCGTAAAATCCTTATGGTGCTCAAAAAGTTCATCGTATGCCGAAGGAATGTCCGGGACCGATCGGATTCGGCTTTCCATTGAGTTAAAGGTGAACAACGTATCCAGTTCCTTCAGGTATAATTCCACACCAAATACATAGTTACCAGCCGAATAATATACACTGTTCAGCATGTTGAACACCGCCTTCTGCTCATCGAATCGGCTGGCAGCTGGAGCATCCTGATTCAATGCCAAATACTGATGCAGCTCATCACTGATCTGAATGGAATAGATGAGATTGTTCATCCGCGCGAATTGTTCACCCAAATAGATGGAGGCCCAATTCATATTTGCACGGTTGGTCTCCATGATCTCTTCTTCCATCGAAGAACGGGTATTCTCGGCCGCTACAACCGTCATGGCAATTACGGGCAAAATCGTCAGAAACGTCATGGTGAGTATCAATTTGTTGCGAATGCTGCGTTTGAACGGATCAATAAGCTTCCGATATAATTCGGTAAACACGAGGCATCCACTCCTGAGCTATGAGCTAAAATAAGATAAACGCCCCAGCATGAAGCCGAGGGCGCTTTGGTCTTGGTATTCTTTTTATAATCATTGAAAACAGACTTGTCAATTCATTTATGATTTCCCATTATTGCTCAATAATGCAGAACCCCCACGGTTCCAGTTCAATGTTGTGCCCTCCGGACACCGCTGTTCCTGCCAAAAGTTCCGTTCCATCTCCGTAGGCATTCACGAACGAAGTCGCCTGATCGGAGTAGTTAAAGAAATACCGAATCGTATTCCCTTGCTCATTCACTCCGCTCTTCACGATGATTGGAAAAGCCAATTCCTGATCGGCTCCCCACAGTCCGGCTTCCTTCATGACACTTTCCAGCACTTTGCGGATCACCTCGGAGCTGGTATAACATCCAACGTACGTCGCTTTGCCCTTACCATAGGCATTCTGGGTAATTGCCGCATATTCACCCCAGTGAGCATGATCATACCAGGCCAGTACTTCAGCGGTTGTTGGCGTAATGAGCTCCATCCAGGTGTGAATCTGATTCTGTTCCTCTCCAACCTCGAACGGATCATCTCGCAGCGACACATTTTTCGGCTCAACGAACAGGTTGTAACTGATGCCACAAGCCTCACTGATCAGTCCAGGCTGGCGGGTAGAGCGGACCTTAATGTGTTCATTGGCGAACCCGCTCTTAAAGGAGTAAACGACATGCCCACCATCCTGTACAAATTGGTTCAGCCTCTCAAGCAAGGCATCGGAAGCTGCGTACAAAGCAGGCACAACAATTACATCATAGCCTTCATAACTCTCAGCAGACGGATCAATCAGATCACAGCCTATGTTCATTTTGTATAATTCGTCATACATCCAGCGCACAACGTCATTGTATTTTTTGTCACTGGTAAAATTAAACCCGAACCACTTAATTGCAGTCAATGCCTCATTGCTGAACAGCACTGCTACCCGATTTGTTTTCTTCAAATTCACCAGCTGTGGGCTGAGTCTGGCAAAATCCCGGCCGATCGTCTTGGCCTCGTTGTATACCGGATTCGGTTCAAAATCGTGGCTCAGCAATCCTTTCCAATACGTCTCGAACGAATTATGCAAGGAATGCCAGTGCCAATAGGCGACCATGTTGGCTCCGGAGGCCAAGTGGCTAAACGCCTGAAGGCGAAGCTGTCCCGGATAAGGAACCCAGTGCCAGAATGCCTGTGCTTCCGTCTCCAGTACGAGATAGTTTGATTGTTTGGTGGAGCGCGCCACGTCACCGCCGAATGAAATCTCAATGCCTGTCAGCTCATCCTGCGACGGATGATAGATGTCCACACTGGTGATGTCAAAAGGCTTGGATGCGGCAAAATGGTCCACATCCCCCTGAATGCCGTACGAATATCCACGCCAATCGAAGTCAAAGTTCTGGGTAACAAACTGCCCTTCCTGCTTGTACTCATTTACAATTCCGACCTGCCACGCTAGAAAATCGGTTACCAGTTGGCGTTGGAATTTGGCAAATTCAGCTCCGAGACTGCCATTGATCGTACCGACAACCGAAGGGAAGTCCTCCCAGCTATTGATGCGGTTACTCCAATAATCCAGCCCAAATTCCTTGTTCAGTTCATCCAGTGAGCTGAACTTGTTACGCATATATTTGACGAATTGTAATTGTACGTTATCTCCAGCGGTGTTGTAATGCTTCGTTTCATTATCCGTCTGATAACCAATCACGGCAGGGTGTCTGCTGACACGGGAAATCAGCTTGCGAATGATACGTTCCGCATAGAACAGAAACGTCGGATGTGTAATGTCCATAATTTGCCGCGCACCATATTTACCTGGTCCCTGCACCGTTGTTGCCAGAACACCCGGGTGCTCCTTGACCATCCACGTCGGAACAGCATACGTAGGGGTACCAACGATGACCTGAATGCCCGCCGCGTGCATGGCATCCAGTACACGATCTACGGAGGAGAAGTCGAAGACGCCACTCTGCGGTTCATGTGTACTCCAGGTTGATTCCGCAATCCGCACCACATTGATGCCTGCATCCTTCATCATCTGAATATCCTTGTCCAATCGCTCGTAAGGCATATATTCATCATAATAGGCTACCCCGTACAATAACTTGTCCATGTTAAAATCCCCTTATCATATGGAAGTATGGAGCTCTTGGCATTTATACAAAATGAAATAATTCATTTGAAAAATGATAACGTTTACATTAATATCTATTGAAGTACATTAGATGCTCATCCATCTGTCCAAACGCCCTCCTGCTCTGCGATTTTCAATGTTGGCGTTAAACTGATTATAATGAAGTATACTATGGGTGCCGATTGTACAAAGCGAGTTGTTTTTACCCTTTTCCGAGGTGAATCTCATGGATATCCGATCACAGCTTAGAGAAATGCCACATCATACAATGGCTCACTGGCTGCCTATTATCGACTGTAACATTAAATTCTATGGAGCGCACAGCCAACAAGTTCCATACGGTTGGGCGATGCCGGAGGAATCCCATCCGGGCTTTGAAATGATGCTGATTATAAAGGGTACCCAGGAGAGCGTGATTCACGGGTATACCTATACAGTTGAGGCAGGTTCCATTCTGCTGATTCCACCAGGATTCAAGCATACAAACCAATGTGTTTCACCTGAGGGCATGATGTATTTCAGTGCTCATTTTAATGTGGATGATCCTGTATTCACCCTGAAGCTGATGTCACATCACAGCCGAATCTATGAGGCAGGCACCACAGATAACATGCTAATACGTCCCGTCCTGGAGAACTGGATGAACATGATCAGAACATCGGAGGCATACACTTCCACAGACAAATTTATAATGCAGGCACGCATGTTTGAACTATTTGCCCTGTTATCCCAGGCAGCTGACCGTGAACCACAACCCACACGAACTGATGCTTCGCCTAATGCTCCAGCTCCAGCAGCCATGCATTATGCAGGGGCCATCGCAGAAGCCATCAAACAAGCATTCCATACGCAACTTCGAATCAAGGAGGGTAATGTATCCACCGTCAAAGTGGAGCAGATCATATCCTCGTTTGGCATCAGTCCAGGTTATGGGTTGCAGATCTTCCGCAAAGTGTACGGACAATCTCCACGAGCCTATCTGTCCAGCCTGAAACTGCAGGAAGCCAAAGTGCTGATCGAACAGCCGAAGCTCTCTCTGGGTGAAATTGCATGGAAGCTGGGCTATACCCATCTGTCCCACTTTAGTCGGCAATTCAAGCGATGGACTGGCCAGAGCCCGCTTCAATATCGCAATTCCGTTCAGGATATATCCAACGAGTCGGGTCCAGCGCACCAGAGTTCGGGGACCGAATTGGAATGAGGAAGGTATAAGAGAGCTAGATGTTAAATGTGATGATGAATGAACTCATGGTTAGAGACGTCCTATCGGTTACGAATAAGCTCATACTCTTCCGGCGTATTCATATTGCTCAGCTGAATTGCCACATCATGGACGCCAGCGCTTTCCAGCTCATCCACGTCGACATATCGGCAACCGATTTCTTCAAGCCATTGGGTTACCCTTAGTCTGTCATCTATTAAGCGCTGTTCAAGTTCGGGGAGAATACGTTTATGGTAAGCACCTGCAAGCGGATGAACCCGCCCTGCCAATCGCGGAACGATCGCATGATGCTCTTGACCAGATTCGGTGAGCCTCTTCATGCCGTTGAAAAAGGGTAGCTCTAGCAGCGGCATATCACAGGCACAGACAAGGTTCCAGCCCGTCTCCGAGGCTTCAAGCGCAGCGTGCAGTCCTGCGAGCGGCCCTTTCCCTGGGTAATAATCCTGAACGCAGTCGTAGGGCAAAGCGTTGTATGCAGCCGTGTTGTTTCCTGCGGAAACGATAATACGATTCACAGCTGGTGTCATCGCTTGGATGACCTGTTCCAGCACGCTGAAACCATTCCATTCCAATAATGCTTTATTGGAACCCATACGGCGGGATAAGCCTCCTGCCAATATAATACCTGTCCATTCTATTGTGCTCACGGTAGTCCTCCTCGTTCAATAAACGTATTCTATACATTGAATACCCTTTCAACAAATGATACATTGAAGAATATGATTCTGAAAGGAATGGCTCTATTGGATAGATATGCACCCGGAAGAGGCAATCCCTCTTTGGTTTCGCTGAAACTATATAACTTTTTCATTTATGGAGCCATTTCAATCTTCGCCGGTTTTCTTCAGTTGTATTTGCAGGAAATCGGTATGACCAAATTGGAAATTGGCAGTCTGATGGCGATTGGTCCGTTTGTATCCTTGTTCGCCAATCCGTTCTGGGGCTTCTGGAGCGATAAATCACGCAATATTCGTATTATCCTGATGATGATGATGGGTGGCACCTTTGTGCTTGCTCAGGCCGTATTCTATGCGCCTACGTATGCCTGGATCTATGCAGCCATGATCTTTTTTTATTTTTTTCAAAGTCCTTTGTTTGCCCAGACCAACAGCCTGATTCTCGGTTATATTGATGGAACTACTCAGAAATTTGGTACATTTCGGCTTTGGGGATCGCTAGGCTGGGCTCTGACCGCTGCAGCTGCCGGGCCGCTCATTGACCGCATGGGTGCGGGCAGTGTATCGATTGTCTTTGCCTTCATGATTGTCATTGCCTTTATTTTCGCCTTGTTCTTACCCAGACAGCCGATCGCTTCAGATACACCTGTAGTTAGTTTCCGGCGTTTCGGCAGGGTAATGTTCAACCCGTACTTTATGATCTTTATCGGGCTTGGTGTGCTGGTTTCCGTACCCAACGCCATGAACAGTACATTCATGTCATTGTACATCGTCGAGATGGGCGGCGATAAACAGATGGTTGGCTGGGCCATCTTTACATCATCCATACTTGAAGTGGGTGTGTTCCTGCTCCTGGATCGTTTTCTCAAACGTAAAATGAGCATGCTGCTCGCCTCGTTGATATTGATTAGTTTGTTGTTCGCCATCCGCTGGCAGCTCATGGCCCTGGCGAACAATCCGTTAGAGATTGTGTTCATTCAGCTCATGCATTCCGTTACGTTCGGCGGTTATTTCTATGTTGGGACCCAGCTGACGATGCTGTTCATTCCAAGGCCGTACCGCTCCTCTGGTCAGGCCGTGTATACGATGGCCTGGGGTGGCATATCCGGTGTTATTGCCGGCCTGTTCGGCGGCTGGCTGTTCCAGAGCTTCGGTGCTGAAGTGATGTATAACATCGGGGTATTCTTCTCCCTGATTGGTGCCGTTGGTTTTGGCATTATGTGGTTCTCGAACCGCCGCAACGGATATCAGCCAACTGTACTGACAGAGATGGGTGACAGGTAATCTTTTGTTGGTAAAGGTTGAACCTTTCAAGATTTACACTGGAGCACTACGAGGACAGAACAATCTTTCGATCGCTGTTATCTCCGAATTTTTTTGATTCCCTTCTATAAGGGTAAAATTCGGAGATAAGCGTATGCTTCCGATGTAGCTTTCTTTCAGAAAGCTTTTAGGCGAACGCTACGCTTCTTCAGGTTATTTCTGCCCTCTCCGTTATGGTGTAACATCAACGTTTAAAAAACCGAAACAAAAGATTAAGAATAGTAGTAAAAGTAGTAATAAAGAGAAAGGCGTCTCCAGGCTTATTGCCCTGGAGACGCCTTTTACGTTTATAGATTTAAGTTTAGGTTTATAACCTAACTTGTAGCATTGACCTTAAATCTTATACTCTAGCTTTGTATTCTGCCGCTATGTTTAACCTTATGCTTTTGGCAGTTGGAACGAGCTCTTCAGGGATACGACCCGGTTAAATACCGGACGGCCTGGCTCGGAATGTTTCGGATCCACGCTGAAGTAACCATGACGGAAGAACTGGAATTTATCCTGTGCTTGCGCCTCTTTCATCTCTTGCTCCACAAACCCTTGAACTACTTCAAGAGAGTTTGGATTCAATTGATCCAGGAACGTTTTCTCCGGTTGCTCTTCCACAACCTCCACCTCAGCGCCTGCCACGGCCACTTCTGGCTCGGTATCGGCTTCCGGTACTTCTGCGGAGATCAGAGGTTCATACAGACGGAATTCAGCGGGGACCGCTTGGCTTGCTTCCACCCAATGAATCGTTCCTTTGACTTTACGGCCTGTGAAGCCACTGCCGCTCTTCGTCTCCACATCGTAAGTACAATGGATTTCAGTCACATTGCCTTCCGCATCCTTGATCACATCGTTACATTTGATGAAGTACGCATGTTTCAGACGGACCTCGTTGCCAGGGAACAAACGGAAATATTTGTTTGGCGGATTTTCCATGAAATCGTCCTGTTCAATGTAAATCTCACGGGAGAAAGGAATTTGGCGATTGCCCATCTCCGGATTTTCCACATTATTCTCTGCTTCGAGCCATTCGACTTGCCCTTCAGGGTAATTCGTTATGACCACTTTGAGCGGATGCAGGACAGCCATCGTACGCGGAGCTTTCAGTTTCAGATCTTCACGGACAAAGTGCTCCAGCGTTTGCAGATCGATAACCCCGTAGTTTTTGGAAATCCCCGTTTCGTATACGAAATCACGAATGGCTTCCGGTGTATATCCCCGGCGGCGCAGACCCGAGATCGTTGGCATACGCGGATCATCCCATCCATCCACATGACCTTCGTCCACGAGCAATTTCAGCTTCCGTTTGCTTGTCACCATTTGCGACAGGTTCAGACGGCCAAACTCATATTGATGCGGTTGATTCTCCATCTCACATTCGGCAATAACCCAATCATAGAATGGACGTTGGTCCTCAAACTCCAGGGAACAGAGGGAGTGCGTTACCCCTTCAATGGCGTCCTCGAGCGGATGTGCGAATGCATACATCGGATAGATGCACCATTTGTCCCCTGTATTGTGATGATGTGCATGAGAAATTCGGTAAATGACCGGATCACGCAGGTTGATGTTCGGTGAAGCCATATCAATCTTGGCGCGCAGCACTTTCTCGCCGTTCTGGAACTCTCCTGCACGCATCCGTGTGAACAAGTCGAGATTCTCTTCAACGGTACGGTCACGGTACGGGCTGTTCTTGCCCGGCTCGGTGAGCGTTCCGCGCATGGCACGGATTTCGTCGGCGCTTTGGTCGTCGATGTAAGCTTTGCCTTTTTGGATCAGCAAAACCGCGCGGCTGTACATTTCATCAAAATAATCGGAAGCAAAACGTTTCTCGCTCCACTCGTATCCGAGCCATTTTACGTCTTCCTGAATCGATTGTACGTATTCCACATCTTCTTTGACCGGATTCGTGTCATCGAAGCGCAGATTCGTTTTGCCGCCAAATTCGCCACCCAGTGCAAAGTTAATCCAGATCGCTTTGGCATGGCCGATATGCAGATAACCGTTCGGTTCCGGAGGAAAACGGGTAATGACTTCCTGGACTTTCCCTGACCGGAGATCTTCGGTAATAATATTTTTGATAAAGTTAGGTGGGGTTGTACGATTGTCCACAGGTATCAAACCTTTCATGAATTGATTGGAACTTTCAGCATTTACAATGCGTTTCATCTAAATATACCTTTAACGAGGGACGAGTTCAATAAATAACGGCACCAAAGTCATGACGGGCTGTACACAAGATAGGCCCAAAACCATTTTGACGGGTTCGCGCGAATCATGTAGCATGATAGAAAAACAGAATTTAAGGGAGGGTTTCCCATTGAACGCGCTAAAACTGTCCAAAGAACAACAGGATGAAGCCATACGCACCATCCAGTCGTATTTCGAAGAGGAACGCGGCGAAGAACTGGGCGATCTGGCAGCCTGGGGCGTGCTGGATCTTTTCATGACCCAGTTGGCTCCCTACATATATAATCAGGCACTGGGTGACGCCCGTACTACGTTGAATCAACGCATGGCCTCGATGGAAGAAGACCTATTTGCACTGGAGCGCAAGCTACCGAAGACTTCCCGATAATACATTTATTTCAAAGAAAGAAGGTTGCACTCATGTTTACCTATTCATTGGATGAATATACCGAACTCCGCCCACTTGCCATGGAGCACACCAAACCGTTGTTCGAACTCACAGACCGCTCGCGGGATCAGCTGAGACATTGGTTACCGTGGGTGGACCACGTGACCGAGATTGAGCATACTTCGAATTTTATCAGCAATGCACTCAAACAGGGAGCTGACAACGGCGGTTTTACCGCAGGTGTCTGGCTGAAAGGCGATCTTGCAGGCATCATCGGCTTCCACGAAATCAACTGGACCAACCGCTCGGTAAGCATCGGATACTGGCTTGGCAAAGGTTTTGAAGGTCAAGGCTTGATGACCAGCGCATGCCGTGTTCTGGTGGACTACGCTCTGGTCACCCTGGATCTGAACCGTGTTGAGATTCGTTCAGCAACCAACAACAAGCGGAGCCGGGCCATCCCTGAACGACTTGGATTTGTCCTTGAAGGCGTTATCCGTCAGGCCGAGAAGCTGCCTAAGGGCTATGTTAACCATGCGGTGTATGGCATGCTGCAGCATGAATGGGAACTTTTGCGCTAATTAGACTTACATAATTTAATGGTTGGAGGACCAATTCTTACTGCGAAATATGGCCCTCACAATGCATACATCAACTCAAAACCCCTCCTACCCCACAACACGTGGAGAATAAGGAGGGGCTTTATCTTATTTTCGTAGTTATGCATTCGTACTAACTTGGAACCTCCTGATCAGGCTTCTTCCTTAGAGCGCACGCACCATGCCACCATCCACCACAAGGGATGTACCTGTAATATACGTATTCGCTCCTGATAAAAGGAACACGACCGCCTTGGCAAACTCCTCGGGTTGACCATAACGTCCCAATGGAATTTCCTTACGGAATTGTTCGGCAACCTCTTCCTCACTCATTCCGTTCTGCTCTGCACGTGCAGCGTCCAACTCATGTATCCGATCCGTACCGATTCGACCCGGCGCAACCGTATTGATCAGAATGCCATATGGTGCGAGCTCCTGTGACAAGGTCTTGGCCAATCCGAACACACCCGTACGGAACGTATTGGACAGAATCAGACCTGGAATGGGTTGCTTCACAGAGGTTGAGGCAATGTTCACGATATGTCCGCCATTCTCCTTCATGTAAGGAAGCGCACCACGAATCAGTCTTACATAGCTAAGTACATTTAATTCAAATGCTCGTTCCCAGTCTTCATCGGTCAATGACTCAAATGTTCCAGAAGGCGGACCACCTGAATTGTTCACCAAAATATCAATCTGACCGAACAATTCGCCTGTCTTGCGAATCAGGGCATCAATGTCCTGCTTGCTTGTCACATCGGTTGCACAATATTCGACACATCCGCCACCACCAAGCGCCAGCAGCTCCTGCTTCACCACTGCAAGCTTCTCTTCGCTCCGGCTGGCGAGCATGACGTCAGTGCCTTCTGCCGCCAATTGAGCGGCTACCGCTTTGCCCAGTCCTCGACTGGATGCAAGTACCAGCGCCTTTTTACCCCGAAGTCCCATGTCCATTGTTGTTCCTCCTTCTACTCTGTCCTTTGGCCTGGATGAAATAACTCATGAGAATATCGTCCACATACTTGCCTGCGATATAAAATTCCGACATCAGTCTGCCCTCCGTCACGAATCCGCACTGTGTATAAAACGCAATGGCTCCTGGATTGCTGGATAACACCCGCAACCTAAGCTTGATGATCCCTTGTTCAAGGGCATGCTGCTTCATGACATCCATCAGGGCCGTAGCAATACCACAGCGACGATCATGAGGATGAACGGCGATATTAATCTCGTATACATGGCGGTTAACAGGCAAGCCTGTCGCCGGATGAAAGCCCACATAACCACATACCCGCTCTCCTTGAACGGCAATCAACTGACTGCCTGGAGGGCAATGCTGCAAATATTGTTGTCTGGAACGCCAGTTGAGCGGCTCAGGAGAGGTATATTTATCCCATACTAGAGCATCCAGCTCCATAAGCTGCGCCGCATCCTTAAGCTCGGATGGCCGAATCATATACGTATGGCTGGTAAGCATAAAAGTTCAACCTTTCGTGCATTAGTGATAACACTGCGAGAAGCAGCGTTCAAAAAATATGGCTTGTTCGGTTCATATTAACCATTTTGCAGGGTATATCGATGCAAATGCTCCATTGCTATATATTGTAGCATAGCCTCAGGCTTGACTAAAATTTCAATTCGGTGAATGAAATTTTCACTTAACCTTTCCGTAACGTCATCGTTTATACTAATTCGATAATATACTGATTCGATAAGGAGGTGCACGTGATGAACATTAAGGAAGCCGCTGACAGACTCGGCATATCGGCGAGAGCCATCCGCTTTTATGAGGAAAAAGGGCTGATTCAGCCCGCCAAACAGACCAATAACGGATATCGCACATATACCGAGAATGACATCTGGCGGCTGCAAACCATTGCAGCGCTGCGCGAAATCGGGATGTCGCTTCAGGATATCAGCCACGCGCTCGGAGAGATTGACCAAGGCAATCAGCAGCGCCTGGAAGAATATCTGGAGCTGCAGCAAGCCGTGATGTATGCCCAGTGGGTCGAGCTGAAGCGCATGCTGGATACGACCCAGCGCATGATTGACCTGAACCGTCAGGACGGGCCGCTGGACGTCAGCCATCTGCATGATCTTGCAGACAGTGCGCGCCGCCTCAGGGAAGCCCGGCAGAACTGGCATGATCGCTGGAACTACGATACCCAGGCAGCAATCCATGATCAGCGGGTACAGGCGTCGAATGACCGTATGCCAGAACCTAATGGTGATGAAGTTCGCAGGCAGAAGAATAGCTGGACAGCACACATGCCAAACAACGATACAACGTATCCAGAAAATGCAGGATCAAGATTGGAAGCGTTGGGAGTATTGGTAGTAGGTGCAAGACCTTTCAATATATATGACAACTATGACGAAGCGCTGGAGCAGACAGCAAGCTGGATATCTCCTAAGCCCGGCGAAAAAGGACTTGATGTCGGTACAGGCACGGGGAATTTGGCAGGCAAATTGTTAGAACGAGGCGCAACCATGACTGCCATCGATCAATCCCGTGAGATGCTGCGTACATGCCGCATCAAATATCCAGAGATGCATGTAAAGCTTGGTAACTTTCTGGCTTTACCTTTTGCCGACCAGTCCTTCGATTTTGTCGTATCCAGCTTCGCCTTCCATCATCTGAGCACAGATCAGCAACAGTTGGCATTACAGGAGATGCAGCGAGTGTTAACCAGACGAGGACGGATTTGCCTGACAGACCTGATGTTTGCGAATACAACCCACCGCCAAACGTATATCCAACAGGCTGAGGCAGCAGGTCATGAGGAGCAACTACAAACGATAAAAGAACGTCATTTCCCGCTGCTGGACGAGCTGTGCGGCTCGCTGGAGGACGCAGGCTATGTGACGAAGCATGTACGCCATAATGCGCTTCTGCACACGTTGCTGGCCGTTCCTTTGCGTTAGAATGATTATCGTATCGTAAAGGGTTCCCCTGACCTACCAATGAATCTTTCTTAAAATAAAAAAAGGTCACCCTGCCTGTTAAGGAGGATGACCTTCCACTCTAGTGAAACATCGAGCTTGTATTGAATTTACATATAAATTTCAACAATTGTGCGCTCCGAAGCATTACGCGCTTGTTTGAACTCATCCAGCGAGATGCGAGCCCCACCTTGACGGTAACGGTTCACCGTTTGCTCGGTGCGGATATCCTTGCCGTTTACTGTTACACGGTTAACCGAACCTTCGTTTAAATGGTAAACAAACGTTACCGGCTCTCCTGCATATTCAAACTCGAATTGCATGCCATCCAGTTCAGCAGGCAATACAGGGTCAATAACCAGATCTCCGCCTTCCTGACGAATGCCGAGTGCGTTCGAGATCAATTGGTTCATGTAGATTCCGGGACCGCTGGAGTAGATTCTCCATCCACCCTTCACCTGTACCGTTCCTTTGCGAAGCTGGTCAAAATGCTCCTGCGCCTCGTACCGTGTGTTGAACTTGCCGTCGGAACTGCTGAAATACGCGTTCGCCTGACGAATCTCCGCATTAGGTACAACTTCGCCGATACCGACTGGGTTAATCATGGCAAGGCCATTCCACACCTGATCCGTCTTGCCAAGCTTCGCCATCGCTTCCACGTAACGGATATGGGCGTGTACATACTGCAAACCAACCTCACGTCCGAAGTTGGACGCTTGTTCTGCCCGTTTGAAGTGACTGCTCACACCGCCAGCATATTGAGCCGGACGATTCATCAGGCGTACACCATCCGGGCACAGGAACTGCTCACGAATCAGCGCATAATGCGATTCAGCCTGTTCTGCATTCAGCAATTCACCAATCATGCTGCGTGTCATTGGCAGCAAACGATATTGGATGCCTGTTTCTGTGTCCGTTGGGTGAAGCATCAGCTTCGCCTGATCCGCTTCTTCCATGTATACGAAGCCTGGAATCACATCTGTACCCAGCATGTAACGATTAAAGTCTTCACGGATGCCTTGAGCCAGAACGTCCAGCTCCTGTGCAAATGCAGCGTCCTTATGTTGAAGCACCTGTGCGAGTACATTGACAGACTGATACGTCAATGCAACGGTCCAGCTGCTCACCATGTATTGTTTGAGCTGTGCATTGGCTGGCTGGAGTGTATCATCCCAGTCACCATCACCGTAGGAAGACAGGAATGTGTCGTGCAGGAAGTGCGAACGGATGTATTCGATCTCTTTTTTCGCGTGATCCAATACGGTCGCCGTTTCTTCCGTGAAGCCGAAGCTGTGCTTAACGGTATAAGGCACTTTCTCATCCAGAATCGCATAGTCACGAGTTGCTGTCAGGTAGTCCGCCAGCACTTTCAGCGGCCATACGATGATGTCACCGTGGCTCTCTTCCTGCTGAATTGCAAAATACTTGTCAAACATGAACCATTGCGGCCAGTTGCCATCATCTTCATATTGGTGGGTATACACCATTTTGATGATATCGCGAACTTGCTCATATTTTTGCGTTGCCATAAAGTATTCGACCGGACCTTGGCATACATCCCGAGTACCCCATGCCGCGCCGCCGTACTGCTCCAATCCGTGAGGCACGGAGTAGTGAACCAGCATATTGTGTGTGTACCACCAAGCCAGCGCGTTCACTTTGAACAGATCCTCTGCACTTTGACCCTCACCACGAGACAAACGGAAACCGTTCATTACGCCTGCGAAGAATTCGCGGTACGCCTGTACTTCCTCTTCAAAAGTAAGGCTGGAGCCTGCTGCCACGGAGCCGTCTGCTTCGTTTGCTTGACCTTCCAATACGCCTTGTACCTTCAGCGTCCATTCTGCACTCTCTTCCAGACTAAGTGTAACCAGCGATGCAGACCCACTGCGGATACCACTAGCCAGCAACGTCTCGTCTCCAACATTTACGGCTGCGCCATCCACCGACATGCGGTATTGCAGGTCAGGATACGTTCCTGCACTAATCGCTTGCGGGTCAGCCTTGAAGATCAGTGTATTGCCATCCTGCGTCATATGCAGCGGATACTCGTATTCATTTACATTCATCGTAATCTGGTTGGTTACCAGGTAGCGATATGCTTTGCCACTCGTCGAGCGTACGTTCATGCTCACTTCAGTGGTGTGTGCCCCGGTGTAGTTCGTCACGATAATGGTATCGGATTCGGTTTTGTAGATCCAACGCACATAGTTGAAGCCAATCTCGAACAGGGAAGGCATGGTCAGCAGACGATACTGTCCGTCCATTTCCACATAAATGCGTTGTCCAGCCGTCTTCGGCACGTTCAATGCGTTGCGGGCATTACTGATCATTTTATTAAAATTGGTGTTACCAATAACGAGCTGTGAGTTGAAAATACCGTACATATACGATGTCGTCGTAATAACCTGCGCACCAAGCTGTACGTTGCCACCACTCATCAGAATATGACCGTGCGGACGCTCCACGAGCAGTTCTTTCGCTTTCAGGACGATATGTTCATAGCTGCCCGTAAAGAAAGACAACAGCGAGTCACCGCTATGCTCTTCCTGATGACGATCAGGGAACAGATCATTAATCTCATCTTGTGTCAAATCAAGCGCAGCAAGGGGCTTACCCAAGAAGGATGACAGTTTCACCTGTTCCAACGTCTCGCCTTGCTGAGCAGTCAATGCTTGTACTTCGTTCCATGCGGCAGTCACTTCATCTCCGAATTCCAGTGCGGAGATTCCGGCAGGATGATCTGCTTTTGCCAGTCCATAGAAGACCACATGGGCTTCCCCGTCCAAGTTTACGCGCTCTGATTGCAATGCTGTATAGGCAAATTCATACTGATACGTCTCATTTGCCAGTGTATTACGACTCAGGCTCTCAGGCTGGTTGGTTTCCTTGTAGGACAGGCCGAAGAATTGGAATCCGTCTGTGGAGTAACCGACTGCTTTGGTCAGGGAACCTTGTTGCATGTATGGGAAAGCGCCGCCCTGAGGCTGGTTTTGACGGGAACATACCACATATCCCTTCGCTTCATCCTCGAATACTGTATGGTCAATATACTGCGACAGATAGGCCTCATTGCTTCGTACTGCACCTGGATCAGCAAGTCCTACATCCTGTCCATATACCACGTCAACTTGATGTTGTTGTCCTGTGAGCTTCACATCCCAGAACCAAACGCCTTGCTTTGTGGCTGTAAACACAACCTGATAGCCAATGCCTTGTTCTTTGCCTTCAAGCTGTACTGTACCTTCCCAGATCAGTTGATTGCCGGATTGCGCTTTGCTAGTGATCACTTTGCTGTTCGAACGCACACCCAGCAGTGGGAATGAGCTAATTTTCTCTCCCTCGTGTACACGCAGGTACAGGTTATTCAAAGATCCATCGATCTGGTTGCTGAGCAATTGATTCAACATAGTCGTACCCGACTTAGCCTGATACAGGTCCCCACTGTTCAAAAAGGTAAAGGATAAATCCCCGGCAGTCAGCCGGATTGGTTCATTAATCATCGTTGTCATACTCTTCACTCCTTCAATTAGTATAAAATCGAAACGTTTCGATAAATCCGAAAAAGAATAGGGGGCCTCTGCGAAGTGACCTTTGACTGGCCCATTCGGACGATGATCCCCCTCATTCAACTCTCCATTGAAAAGATTCAAACTACTACAAAGCAGCATTTTAGCATATTTAGCTCGAACAATTCACTTCCTATGCTGGCTGGTTTCCCGATTGCACCTCTACCGATCGTACAGACTCACGCTCCACCAGATCAATGGTTAACGTATACGATGGATTCACAGCTTCGCCATTCAGCATCTGGAAGAGCAAATGTCCTGCCAATGAACCCGCTTCATGCTTGGGCTGCCGGACCGTTGTAAGCGGAGGGTGAACATATTCGGACAGTTGAATATCATCAAATCCGATTACCGAAATGTCATTCGGTACCGATATGCCACTCTCTTCAAATGCTTTCAGTCCACCAATCGCCATCTCGTCATTCCCGTAAAATACGGCAGATGGAAGCTCACCCTGCATAACCATCATCTTGGTTGCGCTATATCCGCCCTCACGTACAAAGTTACCGCTTAAACGCCATTTGGACTTCTCTTCAAGGCCCGCCTCCTGCATTGCTCGCAGATATCCTTGATAACGCAGAGCATTATCATAAGAATTGGATGGCCCGCTGATATAAGCGATGGTCTTATGCCCCTTCTGAATGAGGTGACGTGTAGCCAGGTAACCACCTTGCTCCCCATCCACCAGCACGTTGACCAGATGGTTACTCGACAGCTGCCGATCCATCACAATGATAGGGAAACGTTCCCCGGCAGATTCCACCAGGATATCATCATGGATATTGTGAGCCAGGATAATAGCGCCATCCACTCTTTTTTCTCGCAAGAAACGAACCGCTGTGGAGTCGCGTCCTCCCATTGAGCTGCAAGCAATCAGATCATATCCGTTAGCCAACGCTACGTCCTGTACGCTCCGAATCAATTCGGAGTAATACGGACCGGACAGATCTGTAAGAATCAACGCAATCGTGTTCGTCCGGCTCCGCTTCAGGTCCATGGCAAAGCCGTTTTTGCGATAATTCAGTTCCCGTGCTGCCGCCACCACTTTTGCCTTGGTCTTGGCACTCACCTTGCTGTCCCCATTCAGTGCATAGGAAGCGGTCGAGAGCGCCACGCCTGCCAGCTTTGCCACATCCTTAATCGTTGCCATTCCACGTTCGCTCCTTCTAACTTTCTTGTTACCTATCATTTTATACTGTAAATGGTTGCAACAACCACTCATTCCTATTCATTATCCATTAGAAGTTGCATCAATTCCTTATTTATCGAAACGTTTCGAAGTGTTTTCAAAAAAAATCTCTTTTCACGTCTTTTAAGCATCACTGCTGAAACATGTACCCTTTAATCGTAGATATATCTTGGTCGATAGATAATATTCCAGTAATGGACTAGAGGGAGAATTCATTATAAATCACAATGAATACGCCTGTAAACCATAGATTGAAACGTTTCGACATTTTCATTATAGTCGGTGTTGATAGCGATTTCAACCTCTTTATCTATTTTTCACAGAAATATGTGAAGGGAATGATTCGGGGGTCCCCATTACACCTTTGTGGTATTATACTGCATATTAGTCCAATCCTCTATAAGGAGTCCGTTATGTTATGAGCAACCTGGATCTAAACTTTCATAAATCATCCCTGAACACCCCTGGCCGCTTGCAGCAAATCACAACCGTCCCTCCAGCACTGTTCAGGCTTTGTCATCTAGTGCAGCTCCATGATCGAGAAGCCTTCTCCCGTATCGATGAACTGTGGAGCAGCAAGCATATTCTTTATGTCATCACCTCCGGTCAGGCAAGATTGATCAGTTCCAATGGTCAATTGATGGTAAATACCGGCTCCGCTGTCGTACGCCAAGCTGGAACACTGCTTCAGCATGAAAGCAAGCGTGGTTCTCTGTCCCCGGTTCAGGGTATTGCAGTGGCCTTTGATTTTGCAGATAACGAACAAAAGCTCTGGCCATTCGGACATCCTGTTCCCATTACGAGCCGCCTTATTGCCGAGCTGATCTCCGAGTTGGTTCTGTCCAACTCAAAACGCAATGAATCCGGACCATTCAAACCTCATATGCTGTTCTATCAGCTGTTGGATACGTTGCGGGATCATGCTGCCCGTTTGGCTCATGAAGATCATTCCTGGCTGGATATCGTCATCGCGCATATCCATGAGAAGGTTACTCACTCCTTTACACGGGAGCAATTAGCGAGAGAGGCTAATGTGAGTCCGGAGCATTTTTCACGAGAATTCAAGAAGCACACCGGACTTACGTTTGTGGAGTATGTCACCCGGCTAAGAATCCGAATCGCCCAGGAACAGCTGCTTTTTGCTAATCCCACATTGCAGGAACTTGCACAGTTGACGGGTTACAGAGACACCTTTTATCTAAGTCGAAAATTCAAACAAACCGTAGGTTGTGCACCGACCCTCTATCGGAAAACGCCAAAAAAAATCGTAAGTCTTACTTACAACTATACTGCTTCCTTGCTCGCACTGGGCCATATTCCTCATATGGGTGCCGTCGCGGAATGGATGGAAGCGAAAATAATTGAATACGGACCAAAACCATTCAAACAGTATTATGAGCATGAACTTATAAATCGTATGGATCTAATCGCAGATTCCCATCCCGATGTCATCCTTGGTTATGCACCTCATTCGGGCATGGATGATTTACGGCAGATTGCACCCACCATTTTGATGCCCTTTGAAGAACTTGACTGGCAGGAGCAATTCATTCATTTGGGACGCATCACGGGCCTGGAAGCGAAAGCTCGTACGCTGTTAGAACGTTATGATACGCTTCAGCAGGAAGCCAATCGTACACTGGATCAGATGATGGGCGTACGCGGATCAGCAGTATGTATATTCATGATTGGTGAGAGCGGAGCGTACATCTATGGCCACGGGTGGGGCCGAGCTTCTCATATTTTGTATCATTCGCTGGGCTTCGTCCCTCCTGCACGGATGGAGAAGGATGGCCAGCTGCTCACAGGTTACATCCATGTTCCGTTAACAGAGATTCATTTGTATGCGGCAGATCATATTTTTATTGATTATGCCAGGGAATCGTCGGAGCAGAATGCTGTGGACAAGCTGTTCGCTCAGGAGTCATGGAACACCTTAGGTGCAGTTCGTGAAGGGCGACTGTACGAGATTGATGCGGATATGTTTTATGGATTCGACCCGATCTCGGTTATAGAGCAATTACAGCACATCATGCACAAACTGACATCACATTTGTCCATGCATTAGTCATCATAGATGTCCATGTACAAATGTGACGTCATCCTCTATGTTATTAATGAGAATAATAATCATTATTGATTATACATAGGGGGAACAATAATATGTTTGCTGCAAAAAAAAGATTTTCCGGCTTGCTACTTATGCTCGCCATCATCATGATTCTGGCTGCCTGTAGCAGTGGTACGGGTTCAAGCGCAACGGAACAGACAACGGCGGGGTCAGAATCCACAACAGGTTCGACCGAAAAAAACACCAATTCTTCGGATGCTACAAGGATCTACAAGTCATTAAGCGGAGATGTGGAAATTCCGGCTGAACCGAAACGAATTGTTACGGATATGTACGTAAGTGATCTGCTTGCACTAGGAGTGAAACCCGTTGGTTCTATTCAATATTATCTGGAAAACCCGTTCTATGCAGATCAGGTGGAGGGCATAGAAAATATTGGTGATCGGGGTGCTGTATCTCTGGAGAAGGTCGTTGCATTGGACCCTGATCTCATCATTACCTACTCTGATAAAGCCGAAGAAATTGAGAGTTATCAAAAAATCGCACCTACCGTGGTCATTCCCTACGGTACATTTACCAATGTAGAGGATGAAATTCGCGGATTTGGAGATCTCATGAACAAATCCGAAGAAGCCGAAGCCTGGCTAAAAACATATGACGAACGTATTGAAGCCGCTCGCGCCAAAGTAAAATCAGTCATTAAACCCGAGGAGACCTTCTCGATCCTCGAAGTATCAGACAAGAGCTACTATGGTTATGGAGACAACTTTGGGCGCGGTGGACAGGCCGTTTATCGTGCTTTGGAACTTGCACCACTCGAAATCACCAAGAAAGAACTGATGGGTGATACCCAGTGGAAAGAGATTTCACGTGAAGTCGTTGGTGATTATGCAGGAGACCATATCTTCCTAACCGTAGGTGAGAACAATAAAAATTACCAAGGCGACTCCATCTGGCAATCGCTCCCGGCAGTAAAAAACAATCAGGTGTACGAATTACTGGAAGACCGTTACTGGTACTTCGACCCGATTGCAATTCAGGCTCAGGCTGAAGAATTTGCTGACATGATCGTAGAACGTGCACAGCAAAATCGTAAATAACATATGAAAGATGCAAGTGTCTGGTCAGGCTGCGGAGCCTGTCCGGGCATTTGCGTTATATGGAGGAGGACTTACATATGCTTCGCCGTTTCATGGCTTATTATCGTCCTTATCGGGGACTCTTTATATTGGACTTCTCCTGTGCCATTCTGGCTGCACTGCTGGAGCTTGCGTTTCCCTTGGCTGTAAATAAAGTTGTCGATCAGCTGCTTCCCGCAGGCAACTGGTCCATGATATTGGCAGCCTGTGCCGGATTGCTGGGCATCTATCTGCTTAGTTCCTTTTTCCATTATGCAGTCACCTACTGGGGACATAAGCTGGGCATTAATATCGAATCCGATATGCGACGGGAGCTGTTTCAGCGTGTGCAGAAGCAATCATTCCGTTTTTTCGATAACAACAAGACAGGACACCTCGTCTCTCGCATGACCAACGATCTGATGGATATTGGTGAGATTGCGCACCATGGACCAGAGGATCTGTTCATTGCCCTGATGACGTTGGCTGGTGCCTTCGGCATCATGCTGGGTATCAACTGGCAACTGGCTGTGATGACCTTCATTATCGTGCCGCTGATGATCTTCCTGTCCCTCTATTTCAGTCGCAAAATGTCCAAAGCGTTCAAACGCATGTTTGCGGATATTGCAGACTACAACGCACGCGTAGAGAACAATGTGAGCGGAATTCGTGTAGTGCAGGCTTTTGCCAATGAAAAGCATGAAGTGAAACGTTTTGTCGAAAATAATGAACGCTTCCGCCTTACCAAACTGATCACCTACCGGATTATGGCTTGGAATTCCTCGCTCAGCTTCATTCTTATGAAATTCGTATCGCTGTTTGTACTGGTGTGTGGTACGTGGTTTGTCATTCAGGACAGGATGACCTACGGACAATTTATCGCCTTTGTCATGTTGTCGAATGTGTTTCTTGGACCGATTCAGCAAATCAATTCCGTCATCGAGACCTATCCCAAAGGCATCGCCGGATTCAGACGTTACCTGGAGTTGCTGGAGGCCGAGCCCGATGTAGATGATACGCCTCAGGCCAAACCGATTTCACATGTGAAGGGCGACATCGCCTTCCATAACGTCACATTTGCTTACGGGGAGCACAAACCTACCCTGGATCAGGTCAACCTGGAGATTCAGGCAGGACAAACGGTTGCGCTGGTTGGACCTTCGGGTGCAGGCAAATCTACGCTATGCAGTCTCATTCCACGCTTTTACGATGTGGATGCGGGGCATATCTCTATTGATGGGATTCCGGTAAAAGATATGACGCTGGAGTCGCTGCGCTCTCATATCGGGATTGTGCAGCAGGATATTTTCCTGTTTGACGGTTCGATCCGTGAGAATATCGCCTACGGCAAACTGGATGCGCCTGATGAGGAAATCTGGCAAGCCATCCGCCGGGCCCAACTGGAAGAGCTGGTACAATCTCAACCGGAAGGACTCGATACTCTAATTGGTGAGCGGGGCGTCAAATTGTCTGGCGGACAGAAGCAACGTCTGTCCATTGCTCGCATGATTCTAAAAAATCCGCCGATCCTCATTCTGGATGAAGCGACCTCCGCACTGGACACCGAGACGGAAGCGGCCATTCAGCTGGCTTTATCCGAGCTGGCACAAGGGCGTACAACGTTGATCATCGCCCATCGACTGGCAACGATCAGACACGCGGATCGTATTGTGGTTGTGGAGAGCGGCGGCGTAGCCGAACAAGGCAGCCATGATGAACTTTTGGCACGCCAGGGCTCATATAGTCGATTGCATCAAGCCCAGTTCGGATAGAAATTTCGCACGAATAGCTTGTGCTTGATTCGTTAGACAATCAGTATTAACGCCAAAAAGGGATGCCCCGTCATGTTAATGACTATGGGGCATCCCTTTCTTATTCAGATCCTATTCTGTGATGATCACATCAGGAATAGGGTTTTATTTTTTCACCGCATGAATGAAATGGTTTGTTTCGAAGGCTGACAAGTCATCTGTGCGATTGCTGAAATATCGTTCCTGTATGTCCTCCGGCGATAGATGCTCATATATGAGAAGTCCAACATCGGCCAATAACCGCTCCATTTCCTCATAAGTGAAGCAGGATTGCATCGGCTCGCCCCCCATTGCAGCCATCTTAACCATATTTTCAACCCGGTTAAACCTTCCTTTTTCCTCAAAGAGATGTTCATCTGCATAATCCAGGACAATGGAGCTTCCCGTTGGAAGGCCCGAAAATACATGTCGAAGCAAGTTGGAGAGATTTTCTTTCGTCAAATAATACGAAACACCCAGCAGAGTAACCAGCGTCTTCAACTTCTCCAAACCTCCATTAGTCAAACTTTCATACGAAGGCTCACGGGTAAAATCCATTGGCACAAAATGAAGATTGCCCGGAATGATCAGCTTGGCCTGATGCAGCCGCTCCTTCTTGAATTGCTGAGTGGCCGGATAATCCACTTCAAATAGTTCCAGAGTGTCCTCCAATTCCGGATGTCTCAAAGCAAATGTATCCATCCCTGCGCCAAGAATAACAACCTGCTTCAATCCCAAAGCGACTTCATGAAGCAGTACAGGCTCACAATAGGCAGCCCGAGCCAGTGTTATTGGAGATAATTGTACTTGGGTAATCCATTTTAGAATCGTATCCGGGTCGTCCTTGAGCTGGTGAGCCATGTCCGGGTTGAAAAAATGGATGCCTTGAATCATATTCTCTCCGATATCCGAAAACTCGTGAGGAGTGATAAGCTCTTTGGCTATATAATCATCGAAAATAAGAGGTGTGTCGTATTGGCAGTGGTAGGCTCGGCCAAAAGCCGAAATCAAGGATGTAATGCTGGACTCATTTTGCTTCATGTTTTACCCTCCCGTACAAACAAAAATAAGGTCCCCCTGGCCAGGAGAACCTTAGTATATACGGAATTTATTTATATTTAAATTATAGCATAAAAAGATTTTTTTGTCAATTTAAATTTACGGAAAGATCAGACAGATTAAAGTGGCTTTTCCTCCACTCCCACCTGTCTTCTCCCTTCCTTATATCGATTAGTGCAAAGAGGCTAAGCGTCCAATCCGTACTCCTTCACTTCACGATTGCGGTTCAGCACCGCATGAAGTACAAAACCAAGCACCGCAATGCCCGCCGTGACAGTCGCCAGCCACGCTACAGGAATCAATCCCTGTTTGTCGTACATGACGCCCATAGCATACGGTCCGATAACCCGGCCGACCGCACCGATTCCACCGGATATCCCGATGTAGAAGGGTGCCGATCTTCCTGCATGCTCTGAGATGAATGCCGGGGTAGCAGGTGAGATCAGCATTTCCCCAAAGGTAGCCAGTACCATCGCAAGCACCATACCTGGATAGCTGTACATGGTGATCATGACGATGTAGGCCAATCCATAGAACACCGCACTTGCGGTCATCTGAGCGGTCGATGTACGCGCCATCGTGCGCTTCACCCAGTTGGTGAAGGGCTGTCCCACAAAGATCAGTACTCCGTTCAGAGTCCAGAGCAGGCCGTACATTCTTTTCTCCATACCCTCGGAAATAATATACGGGGACACGCCTGTATTCCAGATGGAATTACCGAACAGCAGGAACAGCACGCCCAGGCTCATAAACAGATATAATCTGGTGTTGCCCAGCAGCGCCCAGACGCCTGGTCCACCTTGAACCGTTTTGCGTTTCGTCAGATGCACTTCACCCTGATCCGGATCTACCCGCGACAGATAATACCAGAAGAAGATCGCAAATCCGGCCGAAGTCACCCCGTTCAGTACAAAGCTGAGGTGATAGGAAAAGTCCGCCAGGAAACCACTGAGCGCTGTACCAATCGCCACACCGATATTGTTGGCGACATAGATCACATTGAACAATTCCCCGCGTCGCTCCGCAAACCGAAAGCCGATAAAGGCTTGAATCGCTGGCAGCGACAATGAACTGAACAGGCCGATCCAGCCCATTGCACATATAAATATAACCCAATACGCGCTGATCCACGGCAGAGCAAACAGACCCACAGCGTTTAACGCCAGCGATCCGATGATCAGCTTCTTGACGCCCACCCGGTGGTACAGTGCACCTCCGAGCAATTGCCCAAAGATACCACCCAGCGACTGAATCAGAATGACAAACCCGGCGTTAGCCATCGTGCGCCCAAGCTCGTCAAATACATACATCGTGGTCAACGGCCACATTAAGGCACTGCCTGTCGCATTGACCAGACTTGCCAGCAAAAATATTTTCACTTCTTTTGGATACGTATCCAGCCATCTCATCATCTTGTATATTCTCCTTAGTACTTCAAAAAGCCTATTGCCATAAAAAATAGACCCTTGCCCTGACAGCATGATTAGCCAGAGCGAAGGCCATTTGAATTTTGAATTCTGAATTTTGAATCTTGCTCTTTGCATTCTGCTTACGATCTATCCATTGTTCATCTTACCTGAAATGCCCCTTTGTGCAAGCACAATCATTGACGCTTCACTTCAACAGTGGCCGAGAAGAATGTAGCCCCGTTGCCCATGTCAGACAGTCGATTGGACGTGAGCGAGTTCGCCCGCTGTTTTTTGCCATTGCCATCCCACCATAGGCCTTGGCTGATTACTGTTCCTGGCAGCATGGACTCACTCGCCTTGGCGGTCAGTTCGATCCGGCCACGGTCATTCCATACGACCACCGCATCCCCGTCCTCCACCTGTCTGTGAGCGGCGTCCTCCGGGTGCATTTGCAATAGCGGCATCTTCTCCAAGCGTTGATGTTTGGCCGAATTGGCAAAGGTGGAATTCAAGAAATTATGGTTCGGTGGCGACAGAAACATCAGCGGATAGACGTCCGCAGGTCCAGCCGGGTTCTCCCCGTCATACCCTTCAACCAGTGCACTGTACGTAGGTAACGGAGGCAATCCTCGCTGAGCCATCGTTTCCGAGTACAGCTCGATTTTCCCCGAAGGTGTGGGCAGCTGATCCAAATATGAATTATGTGAAGACATATCCAGCTTAACGAAATGATGCTGCTTCAACCCTTCCAATGTTACTCCGTTCATGTAGGGATTGCCCGTACCCTCGAGCGCTTCCTCTATCATCTGTTCCGGTGTCTCACAGAAAATCTCCGGGTCATAACCCATCGCCTGTCCAAGCAGGGAAAACAATTCAACATTACTCTTGCTCTCACCCAAAGGCGCAATGACTGGCTCTTGCAAATGGACATACTGATGCCAGTAGGACGTATACAGATCTGTCGTTTCGAATGAAGACGTCGCAGGCAGCACAATATCCGCGTACTTCGCCGTATCCGTCAGGAACAGATCATGGACAATCGTGAATAGATCCTCCCGTGCAAAACCTCGCTCCACTCGCTCGGTATCCGGTGCCACCACCAGTGGATTGCTGCAATAGACCATCAACGCCCGGATCGGCTGCTCCGCTTCCAGCAGTGCTTCACCAATCCGGTTCATGTTCACCACGCGCGGCTCCGGGTTCTGACGCAGCTCCGGACGCTCGAGCGCATCGCTATTGGTGCTCGCGTAGCTGTTGGTACGAATGGCGCCACCGCCGCGCTTCAGCCACTGGCCTGTAATGGCAGGCAGACAGGCTACGCTGCGCACGTTCATGCCACCGTTGTCGTGATGCTGTAGGCCATTGCCGATATGAATATGGGCGGCCTGTGCGTTGCCATACAGCTCAGCCAGCTTCACGATGTCCGCTTCCGGTACGCCTGTAATACGTGCAACGCGCTCAGGGGTGTAGCTGCGGACATGATCACGCAGTGCCTCATGGCCGACAGTATACTTTTGCATAAAGGCCTCATTAGTCAGTCCCTGCTCGAACAGTACGTGCATTAATCCGAGTGCCAGTGCGCTGTCTGTGCCTGGGTAGAGTGGAATGAACCAGTCTCCCCATTGGGCGGTCCGATTGCGATGAACATCGATGACGACGATTTGGGCTCCCTTCTTGCGGGCTTTCTCGGCCAGAACAACCTGATGCATATTCGTGCTGACGATGTTGCCTCCCCACACCAAAATGACATCTGCATGCTCCGTATCCTCGGGAAGTGTTCCCCGGTTCGCACCCATCGTATATTTCCAGCCGGTATTTCCGGCCGCATTACAGATCGTCTGTTCCAGCTTGCTTGCACCGAGCGCATTGAAAAATCGACGATCCATGCCATCCACACCAAGAATGCCCATGTTTCCATAGAAGCTGTATGGCAGAATACTCTCCGGTCCGTAGGTATCCGACAGCGAACTGAATTTCGTCGTAATCTCGCTGATGGCTTCATCCCAGCTGATTCGCTCGAACTGCCCCTCGCCCTTGGCTCCGATACGTCGCATCGGATATTGCAGCCGCTCCGGGTGATACACCCGCTCCGTCATATTTCGGACCTTGTTACAGATGGCGCCTTTTGTAATCGGATGGTCCGGGTTACCCGCTACCTTCACGATTTTACCGTTCTCCTTATGAAGCAGCAGGCCGCAAGTATCCGGACAATCAAGCGGGCAAACCGCCGGAAATACGCCATTCTCCTGATCGATCATATACAAGTCCCTCCCCCTTCAAAGCTATCCTCATATCATATCTTCTTCATAGTAATCGCGTAAAGAGAACAATCTTTTTTCATCGCCACAGCCGCTCCAAATTTTCTGAAAAAAATCTTTTTGCCACTTGATTCAATCCCCAAATTCAGGGGTAAATTAAAAATAAGGCATTAGGCTAGTGTTTCCCCACTTCCTCCTCATGCCATATCATGGACCACTCCCGAAATTCGCCATGAACAGGTTTCGTTCCCCCGAACCTTGTCATGGCGAATTTATTTTGCGTGGATATTTTTACATTAAAAAGACGATTCCTTTCCCGTCCATCACAGCAGACCGCCATGACTTGAGCGAGATCAGAATCGCCTTTTGCTGTTTACTTTACACTCGTTTTTTGAACCCGTACCAAGATTATAACTTGGGGACTCGGCAAATTACCGCTACGCCTGCTTGCTCCACATTGGTCTGGCTTCCGTCTCCACAGGTTGGGCCGCTATTGCCACCTCAGGCTTCACTTCCGGCTCATGTTTGCGTAGATACACCATCCAGTAAGCAGCTGCTACAAACAGCGCCCCTCCCGTCAGATTACCAAGCCATACCGGAATGAAATTCATGACATATTGTCCCCAAGAATAATGCCCTTCGAAGATCGCCGCTGGAATCAGGAACATGTTGGCGACAACGTGCTGGAATCCAATAGCCACAAAGGCCATCGTTGGAAACCAAATGCCCAGTACCTTGCCACTCATCGTATCCGATGCATAGGACAGCCACACCGCAAGAGCTACCAGCCAGTTACACCCGATCCCGGATATAAAAGCCTGAAGGAAGCTGTCATCCAGCTTGTGTCCAGCCATATCAACCACTTTGGTCAAATAGGCCCCCTCTCCAGTCAGACCGAGCACATGTCCAAACGCATACGCCACAAAAAGCGCTCCGAGGAAATTACCTATAGTTACTAAGGTGAGATTCTTCAACATGCTGCCTGCGGATAGTTTGCGTGCGATCGTCGCGAGTGGAACAGCCATCATATTGCCTGTCAGCAGTTCCCCGCCGCCAATCAGCACCAACATTAAACCTACCGGGAACACTGCTGCACCAATCAGATTAACCAAACTGCCCCATTCGGCCGGAGCAGAGGCAATGACCCGAATATCCAGCAGAAATCCGAGCGCAATAAAAGCGCCTGCCAGAAAACTGAGTATCAATACGGAGGACACCGGATTTTGAGCTTTCTTCATCCCCGTATGCGCCGTATATTGTGCAACCTCAAGAGGTGTTTTTGCTGCCATAACGATCCTCTCCTTCACAGTTCATAAACATCATAAATCAACTTGTATTGTTGATATGTTCATTGTATCGCGAAGGTTTCAAGAGGTTTGTTACTTTTATCACAAAGTCTGAAAACTGTGCCATCCCTTCCAGCGTGACCACACTTCCATCAGAGAGGATACTACCTCAAGACCTCAAGACAATCTCAGAAAACAAAAAGAACTACCGCAGGATGCGGCAGTTCTCATATATATCAGCAGTATCAGTTATACCATCGCTGGTGTTTTTACATCTACTGGAGGTAACGCCTCAAGACCAGCCGAGTTCAGGAAGTTCCACGGTTTGTTGTAATGTGGCTGGAAGAAGAAGTCGATGAAGGCTAACTCATCTACCGTCATGTTGTTCTGAATGCAGACAGAGATCGTATTGATCGACTGTGTCAGATCTGCCTGTGACATGATCTGTGCGCCAACAATGCGGCGGGTAGCCTGTTCATAGATCACTTTGAGCAGCAGCTTCTCTGCTGTTGGCATGAACTCCGGACGGTAAGCATCTTCAAGCGTTACTGCTTCAACCACCAGACCCTCATCCGCAGCAGATGTTTCCGTCAGACCTGTACCTGCAATATTTTGTTCGTAAATTTTGATACCTGATGTGCCTTGTGTACCCATGTACTGTGTCGTAGGACGAATTAGGTTTCGCGCTACGAGTGTACCCATCCGCACTGCGTTGGTTGCCAGCGGAATGTACGCTGCCTTGCCTGTTGGGTTGTAATGAATTGCACAGCTGTCTCCAGCAGCGAAGACGTCTTTCTGGCTGGTTTGCATATATTTATCTACGATGATTGCGCCGTTAGGCAGCATATCCACCTGGCCTTTGAGCAGTTCGGTATTTGGACGGAAACCAATGCACAGAATAACGAGGTCGGTCTCGAACTCTCCCTTGGATGTAATGACCTTGTTCACTTTACCATTCTCTCCGGTAAATTTCTGCACCGTTTGGCCCAAAGCCAGCTTAATGCCGCGTCCAGTCAACGTTTCTTCAATGGCATCCGTAAACTCGGGGTCCAAATATTTGTTCAGAATCCGGTCCACGCTATCGATCAGTGTAACTTCCTTGCCGTTCATTTGGAAAGCCTCCACCAACTCAATGCCGATGTAACCTGCTCCAACCACGGTAATGCGTTTGGCGCCCTTCGCTTTTTCAATGATGGTATTGGAATGATTGTAGTTTTTGCAAAGTAAAATGTTGTCCATTTCGATGCCTTCCAGCTTCGGTACGACAGGCCATGAACCGGTTGTCACGATCAGCTTGTCGAACGTATCTTCGAATTCTTCCCCAGTTGTCAGGTTTTTAGCCTGAAGTTTGTGACCCGCAGCATCTACTGACGTCACTTCATGAAGCATTTTGGTAACGACTCCGAGCTCGGCCAGTTGATTTGGCGAAGAATAGAACAGTCCGTCCGGATCTTTCACCACACCACCCACATACAGCGCAATACCGCAAGATAAGAAGGAAATATTGTCATTGCGCTCATACACTGTAATTGTAGCATCCGGGTACAATTTGGCGGTGTTAACGATGGCTGCGGTTCCTGCATGTGTACATCCGATAACTGCGATTTTCATAATAAGGTTCCCCCTTGGAGTATATAAATAAGAAATTGAATATAACGTCATTGTGATTGTGAAATATTTCACTTCTAAATGAATACTGAATATGTGATTTATTTCACTTTATACGCTTATTATAATGTGATCTTTTTCACATTGCAATAGATTAATCAAAATAAATTTGTCAAATGTGTTTTTTTTGCGATTAAGCAAGCCTTTAAACTCATCTTCATTAACTTCAGTTTCCCCTGCTTGTGGGTTGTTTATGCTACAAAAAAAGCCTGTCCTCCAATCGTGGAGGCAGGCTTCTTCGTTCATTTTATACACCAAGCAGCTTTTCAATCTCTGCAGTCATGGCTTCAGGGGATTCTTTTGGTTCTACACGTCCTACAACTTCACCTTCACGATTCACGAGGAACTTGGTGAAATTCCATTGGATACTGTTGTCTTCACCAGCGCCAGGTTGCTGCTCACGCAGATACTTGAACAATGGATGAGTATCTTCACCATTTACGTCGATCTTGGCAAACACCGGGAAATTAACGCCATAGTTGATTTGGCAGAATGATTCTGCTTCCTCACTGGTACCCGGCTCCTGGCCGCCAAATTGGTTACAAGGGAAACCCAGTACAACCAAGCCTTGATCACGATAGCGGTCATAGAGCTTCTGCAATTCACCGTATTGTGGAGTCATTCCACACTTGCTGGCAGTATTGGCGATCACCAACACTTTGCCTTGATACAGATCGAGTGGAACTTCCTGATTTGCGGTCGTTACCGCCTGATACGAATATACGGACATGACTGATTCCTCCCATGAGTATGATGTAGGTTGGGCTGCTATATGTACTCTACCGAATGACAAGGTGGCACACAGCCTGTCTCCATATTATAGACCTGAGGCGATCAATTACCAAATCTGTGATTAAACTCTACCCAAGTTCGTACGTAGAAGCATACTTCGTCCACTAACATGGATAAGGCCTTTTAGCCGGATTTTGCAGCCAAAATAGCATCATACCGCTCTTGCCGCTCTGCTTTGGTGAGTTTCCTCCTAGAATGCGAATGAGCCGCGTGCATACTGCACAGCGGCTTCATTCTATAGTTTAGGACCACATAAGGCCCGTTTCATTAACTTCCTGTCGCGTGACGAACGCGTTGCTCTGTCCGTCCTCCAGCATGAACCATTGCACTGTTCAAGACCATTTGTTCAGGAGATGCTGATTGCTGGCGTTCACCCGCAAGGGCGTAAGGCAAGCAGAGCGGTACACCGGAACGCGGATCAATCACGATATCAGCTTCAATGTTAAATACTTCACGAAGCACATCGGAGTTCATAACCTCTACGGGTGAACCTGTAGCGATGGCTTTACCTTTTTTAATCCCAATCATGTGATGCGCATAACGGGAAGCATGGTTCAAGTCATGCACAACCATGACAATCGTACGATTTGCTGTAGCATTCAGTTCCTCCAGCAATTGCAGTACTTCAAGCTGGTGAGCCATATCCAGGAACGTTGTCGGCTCGTCCAGGAACAGAATATCTGTCTCCTGTGCCAGAGCCATGGCGATCCAGGCACGTTGACGCTGTCCACCGGACAGTTGATCGATTGGACGATCATGGAATTCCGTCATGCCTGTCACTTCGATGGCCCATTCAATCATGCGTTTGTCTTCTGCACGCATAGATCCAAAACCTTTTTGATAAGGGAACCGTCCGTAGGACACCAGTTCAGTTACAGTAAGTCCTTCGGGAGCTGTTGGATTCTGTGGCAAAATCGCAAGCTGCTTGGCTACTTCACGCGTGGACTGCTTATGGATGGACTTCCCGTCGAGCAATACACTACCTGCTTTTGGATTCATGATCCGTGCCATCGTTTTCAGGATGGTGGACTTCCCTGAACCGTTGGCTCCAACAAGTGCTGTAATTTTCCCTTGGGGAATTTGAATATTCAGATCTTCAACAATCAGTCTTTCCTCATAAGCGATATCCAACTTGGACGTCTCCAGACGAAACATGCGATCATCCCTCTCTCATTTATCCCGGTTATGTATTCCGGCTATGACAACGAAAACGAAATTTTAATTCAGCGTATTTCCGGCGCAACAAGATCTTATACACTAAAGATACTGATAATCATTATCATTTGTCAACACCAAATACCAAATTCCCTGATGGTTGGGAGCTATTTTTGAAGTGTTTTAATGGAAATCGGTCAGATTGTCCTCACTTCATGTGAGAGCTTTTCTCATCGTGTGCGTGCATTTCGTCGCTTTGCGCATGGTCATTCGTGCCCAACGTCTTAATAATGTGTCCGAATTGTGAAAAATAGGCCTGTATTGAATCAATTTGTATATGTCATTTTTCATCGCTTGAACAAAAACAAAAATACAGCCCCTTCGAAATTCTTCGAGGTGCTGTATTCTGCATTGATACATATTCCTGCTCAGAGCTTCGGTTCCGGGAACAGGTTGATCACGGTCGTCCCACTCTGAACACTCACGATGTTCTCCAGATCGATATCGCCCGGAAGCTCCACTTGGTGCCCATAGGGATACAGGCGATCTGCTTCGGCTACAGTCAGATTTTCCACTGAAGGCGAACCTGCTCCCGTGGACTGAGAAGAATCTGAAGGCGTGCCGCCTGCTTCTCCCTGTGCAGAGCCTTCATCCGTAGTGTCAGAGCTTCTTCCAGTCCCTGCATCCGTAGATGTGCTCCCTGCTGTTGCATCTGAAGTGGTGTCCCCCGTTGTGGCTGAATCTGCCCCTTGTTCGGCTTCTCCGCTCTGCTGAGTGTCATCCGCAGTATTGGTAGAAGAATCTGCGGAGCTTCCTTCAGCTGCGCCCTCTGAGCTGTTTCCAACCGCACCTTCACCATCCGGCTCCTCATTTCGATTGAAACTCTCCCATTCACCCTCAGAATTGAGCTCCTGCTTAGTACCATCTTTCAAGTTCCATTGGAGAGCGTCCGTTTGCAAAGCGTTGTTGTCGGTTTCGCTTCTGTAACGGATCACCAATCGGGCAGGCGTCTGTGTACCGTCGGCCGCTTCGGATGCTGGAACGAGGTAGGCGATCTGTTCAGCGAGCTGTACCTCAGGTTCAGCAGGAACAACGGGCTCCTGTGTCGGTGGAGGTGATGCTGCTGGCGTCTCCGCCTTATCCCCCATCAAAGCATATATGCCTCCGGCAATACCAAGAATCAAGATGACAATGACCGATCCTAGAAAAAGGTTTTTCCTTTTACCTGTTAGCATACGTACCAGCGGAGAAGACAACTCTGTTCTGGCGCGGTCGTAGGCGGGTTTCATCGTCTTGCTTGCTCTCGCATAATAGGGTTTGAAAGCTGATTTTGACTTAAAGGCTTCGCGATCATGGGCCTGGAAATAGGCCACGATTGCATCAGAGTATCCCTTGTGTGCGTTGGAGCCGCGAATGAACAAACGTTGATTCCCTGACCACTCCATAAATTGATACAACACTTCTGTACGTCCTGAACTACTATAGATAAATTCAATAAGGCCTGGATAATCGAGCCTGTTGCTGCTACTGCCACCTCGATAGAAAGCCAGCGGCAGTGCTTCAAATACAGCCGTACTTGGAAGCTCACGCAGCTCTCCGGCAAGCCAGCGGCGAGCCCACCGCTGAAGCTCGTTACGCTCGGACAAGGAGAGTGCTTCCAATTCCTCTTCGTCACGCCCCTCACCGCTAAGCCATGCTCTCGCCGCCAGCATCATATTCGTACGTGCGGATACATCTGAGCCCTGGCGAGCAGCCCAGTCCCGAACCTCGTTTCCGTGCAACAAAATATCAATACTTAGCAGCTGTTCACGATTAACCCGCTCCAGATCGAGATCCTGAATCATAAACAAATTAATGACGTAAGCCAGCTTATCGGCAAGTCGAGTTAAATCCTCCTGATATGCCGGTGGTTGGACAGCCGACTCAGGTCCACCTTTCCGGCTAGCGCGAGTTACAGATCCAGACTGCCCAATTCGGGCGGTAATGCCTGGATCGAAAGAACCTGAGGCGGATACGCGGTCCAGTACACTAACCCGTTTAAGGGCTTCATTGGCAGACTGAACTGGGTTAGGCGCAGAACATAAGCGCTCTCGCAGCTCGGTTGCAGTCCGCTCCAGCAAGAAGCTATTGTGGATGGCAGACGGGTGAGATGTAATCCATCTCTGGATTACTTCCACGACGTCAGCAGCTGATTCCGTGCGTTTCAGCTGATTATCCAGATAGGGCTCGAACAACAGCTTGGTCAGTGATTCGTTCGTCAGCACTTTGTCGAAAAAAGCGCGGCTTAACAGGCTGTCCCGATCCAGCAAGCCATATAGTTCCTGCACAGCACGCATTCGTTTCTGCGAACGGGCGTTATTAACGCCATAGATGAAATATTCCACGATTCGGGACTGTACGACTGGCGCAGCGACCCGGAAATACTCTCCGATGCGTGCAGCGACCGATTCCTCAGGCACATTCTCCCGTTTGACGCTGTCCAGCTCACGGCTAAGCAGTGTAAGGAACAACTCGTTCAAGCGTGAACGTTGCTGCGCTCCGCCTTCCGGTTTTAAGTAGGTGAGCAAGCCACTCAGAACATGGCTTTTGTTATCCAGGTACATATCTTCCCTGCCCTGCTCCAGACGATAGAACATAGAAAGTTCCCCGTATGCTTCAATGGATAGCTCTCGTCCAGGTTCCATCCCGGACAGCATCTCATCCGCAAAAGCGTAAAACGGGTCGGCAGCTGCTGGCTCATGCAGCAGAGACCAGGCAAATTCCGCGTAAGGAAGCTTCGCCACAGATGCATCTGCATGGGTAACTCTGCCTGATACCAGATCGAAGGTGAAATCCTTCTCCGTATTCCGGTCCTTCGGACGCAGTGTACCTCGCTCCACAAACTGGAGGTGGATGCCTTTCTTCGCCTGCGGCTCCTTGGCAAATGTCATGAAGCCGAGTTGCCGCCGGAACGCGTAAGGCAGCGCCGTAAACAGCAAACGCAGCAACCCCTTGGCTCCGGCTGTAACTTCTTCAGCGGGCACATCCAGCGCAATATATACCTTCCGTCGTGTTGCTACAGCTTGCATGACAGCGTAGAGCAGACGTTTGAACACCACTTCGTCCAATTTCAAAGCACCGAGGATCTGGCTTGGAGAAGAACCTGGGCCGAGGCCACCAGCCGGACTTGTCCCGAAGCCCGAGCCTGTCCCTCTGGCAGACCCCTGTCCCACTCCAGCTGTACGCGGCAATTCAGTAAGCGCAGGCAGTATTGTGCCTTGTTCGATGTCATATGACGTGGCGAACACAGCATCCAGCCAGCCGCCTTGTTTCATCTGCTCTTCTGAACATTCCGGAGACAGGACATAGTTATGGGCAAAAAAAGCGCTGCGCAGCCCGGTAAAATCAGCGGACTGGTACACATTTTGCCCAAGGATCGTCTCTCCGCTCTCCAGATGCAGCAAATGAATGGACGGTGGGAACTTCGTCTCATCCTTCTCACTCCGGCCCGTCAGCTCTGCTGGCGCGTCATAGACGCAGTAGGGATGAAGCACTTTTTTGATAAAAGAAGGGTCCAGTCCCGGCGATGCAGCAACCGTATCGAACCCCTCCGTTGTGCGAAACACCCCGCGCCGCTCTCTGGTGTACATCTGTTGTTCAATTGACGGGGTTATGGAAGAACGCATCATCCCACTCTCCCCTCAATGTACTTCAGCTTGTACAGCAGCCAGAGAAATGGCTCATCGACACGGATTGGACTGACCACGCCTTGCAGCTTCATATCCACCGGATTGCTCCCCAGCGCAGACACCGCAAAGTAAGCCGTATCCTTAAAGTACACATCCATCGTGCCTTTGAACGGACGGTCCACCTTCTCGATAAAACGCCGAATCTCTCCGTCGATATTCTCGAATTCGGTCAGGTCGAACCAGTCGCGGTGCACCATGTTGCGGAACACATTACTGTTGGATTTGATGTAATCGCCCTCTTCATCCTTGAGGGAATGCAGCATATCGCTTTTGGTGAGTACAACGGCTGTTGGAATATTCGTCTTGGCTTTGTCCTGGTAAGCGATAAAGTCACCGAACATCGTCAGCACCACATCACGCGGCTCATCGTATCTTGGCGTCCACTCTCCTGGCTCATTGCCGAGGTTGATGCGGATTTTGTCCCGGATGGAACGAATCTGGAGCGGGTCCACCATGAACAGAATGCCCGCCGAGTTCTTGATATGCTGCCCGTGAAGTCCCAGATAGTCCTGCTCCACCATACCTTCACCAGCGACGTCAAAGAACACCAGTGTCAGCGGAGCTTTATCTTCATCCTTAAATACAAACTGGAAAATAAACGGCTCCTGCAGCTTCTCCTTCTGCGTTGAATCCAGCAGATCGCCCCGCTCGAATAATGGTTCCTCATAATCGGCACGGAAGCGTCGACTAATCTCCGCATTCAGCGGCATGCAGGCCGCATCAAAGTGATCAGCAGTGTAATGCTGCAATGTATGAATTAATGAAGTCATGTATACGGATTTACCCACCTGTGATGCGCCTATAATGGAAATAATATTGCTTGGTGCTTTACCCGCCGTAACAGGCAGCTCGTTATGGCACTGTGGACACAGCCGACGCCGTGTAACCACACCGTACCGATCGTTCAGTCCCATCACAATGTTATCCGAGTAGATGCGATGTTCCTCAGGTACATCATGTGGAGCCAGCACGGCCTCCATATCAAATACCGTATCCAACCCAAACCGTTCGCGATACCGATTCAGCTTCGCATCTTCCCCAAGTGCGTAGTCCTCATCATCGTCGCGATGATGCGCAGCCCGGAACACAACCTCCTCCGGTGAAAACTTGCTGAAGCAATATGGACATACGATATCGTAAAACAACGGCCGTACTTCCGGCTGCTGTCTCTTCAAAAACCGACTAAAAAAGCTCATAGCCACTCCCCTCCCCTGATTAGTCAAACTAAGATGATTTACACTTAGTCCAACCATCTAGTCTGAAATAAGCCGATAAGCGGCTCCGTATTTTGGTCCGTCCGTGAAGAATAACCTCACGTAATCGTCCTTGGCTACTTCGACAGGTGGCATCTCATTTCTCCCGGGAGCAAAATCACTCACAAAAGGGTACACCGTGCCATCTTCCTTGTTCAACGGAACCCCGCCTTGCTTGCGGACATAACAGAGCGCCTCCTTCGGAACAGGTGCTTCGGCCGTGACGGTCATCAGCACACTTTTTCGTTTCTGAAAAAAACCACTCTTGTATCGGATGGAAAAACGAATATCCGCCTTGCCTGCGCTTGCAATCACCGTGTTGTCTCCATCACGCTGACGCACCAGAACTGGCCCGTCTTCCTCCATCTGACACACATACACCGTGTACCGAATGGCACCAAAACCCGTAATTCGATCCATATATCCATTGCTCGCCTTATATTCTTCTTTCGTGTATAGCTTCAGCTTGCCCTGTGCAGCCTGTTCTCCGGTACGATCATCGCCCATCATATCGAGCTCCAGCCGTTCAACGTATACAGCTTCCACGCTCTCTGGCCAGAGCCAGCGAAGTGTACACTGGCTCTCGTCCACTGCAAGTGTCAGTCTGCGAATCAGGGGCGCTGAAGGGTCTGCATCCGTAAAACGCATCTATCGCCTACCTCCAGACGTTAAAATCCTTTGCTGCGCGTATCTCTTGCCCGCTGACCGAATCCTTCCACCGAATTGGCTCCTCCACCAGCCTCGCGACGCCCACGAGTCTTGCGCGGTGTATTCTCCTTGATCGGAATGATCCAAGTGAACAGGGTTAACACGGCGGATAAGATGAGCATCGCTCCGAATCTTACAAATGCATCACCAACCGCAGATCCGTCCAGGCCCCATTCAAGCAGGAGTCCTGCCAACAGACCTGATACGGCACCACCTATACCGAAGCTGATCGCCAGATGACGGTTATCGAATACCAGCCCAAGCGATATGCCCAGCGCTACGCCAATCAGAAGCAGGGCAGCCACTCGGAAAATAGCCAGATACGTACTGTGCTCCATCATGCCTGTACGTTCAGTCACCAGTGTTCGTTCGTCAATCGTATCGTAAATTTGCTGGAATGCCAGATTAAGACCCCCGGAATTCGGTACATCATAGTACATACCACCCGTCTGCTGTGCGATATGACGCAGCAAGTCGGTTCCGGAAGGGTCTACCAGACTCAGACCGACCGTATTGACAGCAATCTGTTCATTCGCATACTCAGACAAAATGCCCGAGGTGTCTACATCACTAAATCCATCGGATAGCAGGATCGCCACCGTTCCGCGTTTCGGGTCCTGTTTGCCCTTAACCTGCTCCATCGCTTCGCGCAGCACTGCATCGAAATTGGTGCCGCCCGACGTCGTCACGATGCCGTCAATCTTGCTGTATACCTCATTTTTAGCCGCTTCACTGTCCATCTGGATGAACGGCTGCAACAACTGGGGCTGGTCATCAAAGGTAATGACCGCTACCTGTTTATCGCTCTCCATTTGGCTGATCAGCGTTTTGGCTGCTTCAAACCGACCGTTATCCGGGTCTGTATCACTCATGCTGCCCGAGTTATCGATCATCAGTATAATATCTTTGACTTGCTTCGCACCGCCTGGGTTAATCTGATACAGCAATTGCAGGGCAAGTCCAACGACAAAAAGTAGTGCCAGCGTTGCCGGAACAAGTAGCTTCCAGGACAACCCCAAATATCGCAGCTTCCAGGAAGCTCCATTCAGCTTTGGCGAGATCATTTCTGCGAGTAAGCAGAACAATCCCACGCTAAGCGCCAGCACGCCAAAGTATAATCCCATCAGCAATAGACGAGGCATTTCTCCAAGCCACTGACGAAGCATGATTTCTCCAGCCGCAAAGCCCACAGCTCCGCCAATCAGGCTGAACAGGACCAGGAGAAGATTGATTTTTCGCTGCATGTTTGCATGCATCCTTTCCAAACCAGCCAAGAGTAGGCTGAGTTAATACAAGATGGGTAATCAAAAATGAACGATTCCATATCCCTGACGGAAAACAGATCGACGTTGAGCCATGAAGGAGCAATCAAAATTACACCTGCCCACCTCATAGTTCAACCCCATCTGTACCTCCCTTCCGTCCATAGAGACACGGTCTTATGTTTTAGCGCATGGGTGACAGCTTCTCGGCCAGATCGGAGGGATGGAGCTCATAACCATTCTCCGTGTAAGAATCGTAGTACACTCGGCCATTGCGGTACACCATCAAGTCTTCCAGATGGAAGCCTCCCATCAGATTCAGCTTCTCCACACCACTGCTTCGTTCTTCGTATACCACACCCAGCTTATAGATCCGTGACGTTTCTTCGGCATGCGCCGCATAGTCCATGAAGGCACTATGGTGATCACCAAAGAAATATTTCTCTTCATAACGATGTTCCTGCGTATAGTCGAATACTCTTACCCGAACGACCGCCTGCTCCTCCAGCGTGCGGTACAATCGGCGGAACAGATCATCGCGGGTCAGTACGTTTTTGTCGCCATAGGTAATTGTAACATTTGCCCGAAGCAACAATTCTTCTTCGAAAGGTACCCTGAGCGGTTCTGCTGTAAGCAGCATTGCATGACATACTTCCATCAGACGTTGCAGGAGTCGCTCGTTTCCTTCGGTCGCAAGTCGGTTCATATCCCCCATATGGCGGTCCTCAAACCAGACATCCCGTCCGCGCTTTGCCTCCAAATCGGCGATCAGCGCTTCCGTCACTTTCCCGTAGTATTCCATCACGTTCTGCCCGATGTATTCATCTGCAGCGGCGATGCTCTCTACAGCGGTCTCACGCAAGATACGTTCCAGCGTTGCCAGTGTTTCTGTTACCTTCCGACAGAACGTATGCAGTTGTTCCATTTCTGTGTCGTAGACACGAAGCAGCTGCAATTCATTCTCCAGACGAAGCAATTCAACCTTGGGCACATACACCCGCTCCAACAAACAATCGATAAGGTTGCGCACGTTCTGTTTGTCACGGAACAACGCCCGTTTGAACGACTGATCCTCTACCCGTTCCTGCTGACGCTGCTCAAGCAAGGCACGTGCGGAGTCAAGCTGCACCGATTTATCCCGAATCAGTCCAAGCAATGCCTCTCGCACACTGCCGAACCCGTTGTCACTCCAGGCGGCCCACTGAAAATAGCCAACCTCAGGATGCTCCGTGCGCGATTGCTCGGCTTGGCGGCGAAGGGAGCCTTCTGTACTACGCTGACGCACTCGTTCCTCGACAAGACGGACCACGTTATCACGAAAGTACGCCTCTGCCCCATGACCGAACAGCGCTCTCTCCGCTTCACGTAGCGAGAGCGGCTTCAGATCCGTGAAGCTGACGTTATGCGTCATAATGCCGCTCATGCCACCCACCAGATCCTCACCAGGAAGTATTCCTTCCACTTTGCGCTCTACCGAAGCCCCGTCCAGTCCAAAGAAGGCGAGCTTGTCCTTGATGCTCCATTCGGGTTCCTGCCGCATCCGTTCAAGCAGATAACGATACAGGTGATACAACACCGCGAGAGCAATCGGTTTGTTCGGCCGTCTGATCTCGGCAAAGCCTGCACTGGCATAACCGTGCTGATCCGAAGTGGTGCGTATATTGTTTTTGAACGACGTATTGTTATAGGTGTTGGCTCCTGTGCTTGAAACAGCACCGGAGCTCTCTGCATCCTGCTTCCGGTTCTTGAGCAGACAGATTCGGCAGATGATCTCGGCATTTTCGATCCACCCGCCGGGTACGCCGGTTCCCCGCTCGTTTTTGTCTGACAAAATGTATACGAGATCGAACAATGGCGATGCAGGATGCACAACCGGAATAGAGATACCGTCCTCCGTAACCAGCAGATTACCGCTGAACGTATAGTCCAGCCCTTGCATGTAATCCAGTTCCCGCAAAAAAGCGAGTCCTGCTGCACTTGCATATCCAAAGGAATCGACCTGCTCCATCTCGCTGACCAGCACATGCAGATCGGTCTGTACCGACTTGAAGGATTGAGCCAATATCGTTTCGGTCAGCTTGGTAAGCTCCGGTAACAACACATTCAATGGATCGTCTGCCCGGGTCACGACCGTCACGTAGATTCGATCGAACGACGAATACAAACGTCCGTATTCGGCAATACGATTACTCACCCGCCGCAAGGTGCGATTCAGACCAAACAGGGCCTGATCGGAATCGTGGAAGCTGCGGTGTACATCCTTGCGCAGTGTTTTGGACGGTCGACCGGTCTGTGCACCGGATATCGGAAGCACGTGGCGGGTCACCTGACCGTCATCGAACGAGCTGCGACTCATAGCGTCAGCCGTACGATGCACACCTGGATATGATGGTTGACGGTCATCTCTATGTTCACCGCGGTCAAGCTGAACACGATTATCGTTGTCATGCTTCATTCGTCCGCTGCTGTCATGGTCAAGATGACGGTCATCATCCTGATCTTCCGTCCCAATCTGTACGTAGACTACGCCTTCTCCGTTATCCCATTTCAGCCGATTGATCTCCTGGACAGCAGATACTGCCGGAGCGACCTGATCACCCACGAACAGGAACAGGGCGGGGTAATGGATACTGCTGCGACCATCACCCAGGCTGCCCTGACGCTCCTGCTCTGTTGCATACTGGGCTGCGTACTTCTCCAGATTACGCTTCAGGGCATTGTTCGAGCTGAACTCCATCCCGGCCACCATCTTACTTCAGCCTTCTGCGAATGTCATTCAGTTTCGATGACATCGTTCTGTAGAACTGGTAGATGTCTTCCCCGTTTGCCAGTTCCACTCGCTCGTATTCCAGGCGATCACGGGATTCCATGAACAATGCAGCCAGATCATCCAGCTTGCTAAGCAGTGGCGTAATATCTTCAGAAGCGGTCAGGTCGTTATCACGACGGGAAGCTTTGCGCAGCAATGTACTGCGATCCTTCTCCGCGAGTCCACGGAAGTTACCAAACACTTCATATTCAGCAAAGTTGCGGCTCTTCATCAGGTTCGCAAACGGCTCCCATGCGTCTTCTTCGGGATCACGGTCATAGACGTACAGCGCGCCCTTCTTCACGATGGTATCCGTGTAGAGTGCTTCGATGAAGCGGTCATACCACTGCTCCTCGTCCTGGTGCTGGGCGAGAATGCCTTCCAGTTCAGCGACTTTGGCCGAGATGGCGTTCATTTTCGCCAGTTCTTCACGTACCCGCGCGATCAACTGCGGGGAACGCACGAGGTTTTCTTTGGCCATATCTTCATTAATACTTCCGAAAATGTCCTTCACCGACACCCGCGGCAATCCTTCGGATTGCAGGCGTTTCAGTTCCATAACTGCACGCTTCACTTCACCCAGGTTCGGCGTAGTGGACGTCAGGCGCATGTCGTAGGCACCAAGCTTCGCGGACAAGTCGAACGGTTCTGTCGTAACAACGGCGTAGCGATTGCTTGTGTTTTCGTCAATTGTTTTGGCTGTAACAATCCGGTATCCAACTGCCTGCTCGAATTCAGTGCGTACACGGGCATTGTATTGCTTCACCCGAGCGTTCTCGTACACATCACCCCAGGATTTTTCCGGAATCGGAGACGGCAGATAGGTCCAGTTGTTCTTCTCGGTCTGCACCAGATGGCGGCCGATGCCTTCTTTGTCCAAAATGGTACGTTCATAACTTTCCTCATATACTTTGAGCGGCGTGTACACAAACAGGGGTACCCCGTTGCGAGTGTTCAGCCAGAAGATCCGGTTGCGCACTTCACTTTCCTTGACGGTAAAATGGGATTTGCCCACCGCATTGTTCTGATAGTTGCGAATCCCTCTCAGAATGCCCGGCGCCTGTGCTGGCACCGATACGAATCCCCAGGATGGGAAATGCAGACTGCCTGTGCTGTTGCTCAGATTGAACACCGGTACCGCCTCATCATCCAGTTTGCCTGCAATGAAGCGTTCCACGAATTTCTCGACCGACTCATCCTGTCCATATTTAATAACCAGGAAGTCCTCCATCGAGCGGGTAATCAGATCCCCGAATTTCTCAGTCAGGAAATCAGAGATGGAGCTGACGATATCGATCTCGTTTTCCTTCACCCACTGGCTGGAGTTTTCCAGCAATTCACGGGAGAAGTCACGGATCAGATCATCCGTATCGCGCTTGTCCAGCAGTCCATCCACCACACTGACGATATCTGGCACACTTACAACGTTCCAATAATAAGTCTTGTTGCCTTTGTGATCGGATTGTTCTTCGCCGCGTGTCAGAATATCCCCGTTTTTGGAGAAGATCGAGCTGAGCGCGTTCAGCGTTTCGGTAAATACGTTATAAATGCGGCTGTTTTCCTGGTTCAGCAATTCGTACAGGTCCTCGTAGAACTCGATCATCTGATCATTGCGTTCCACATCGGCATGCAGCCAGTACTCATGAATTTTTGCTTCAATATAAGCATTCTTCTTCTTGTCTTTGGAGACGAAAGCACTCTTCGCATCGCCCAGTTTCTCTTCGGACTGCTCCTGAGCAGCCTCAATATCACGCGGAATGCGGAATGCATTCTCACGCAGGGTTTCAATGTACGACTGAACCATCTTAAGTACACAGAAGCCTTTTTCCGTATAAATCAGGCGTGAGACATAGAACGGACCCTGTTCAGGATGCAAAAACATGCGCCGGATCTGTTCGGTGAACTGACCCGCAATCTCTCCAGGCAGCTGCTTCTTCGCCTTGATATATTCTTCACGGGCACGGGCCAGGAAGTTCTGCTCCAGTTCCGTGTCCATGTTCACGACCTGTGATTTCACCACATTGCCATAGGACAGACGCTCGCTGTTCTGGTAACCTGGCAGCGGCTCCGGCACGCGGGCTTCAAAGGACTTGACCACACTTTCGAGATCAATGCCCAGCTTGCGGGCAAACTTCTCGGTATCCTCCTGATTCGGCGCTTTGGAGAACATGGTGCTCATTTTGTCGAACATACGGTAAGCCAGATAGGTCGTCATTTCTTCAATCGGCAGTACCGCTGAGGATGCACCGATGATGTTGTAATCATAGTTGGCCGGGTACGCCTTGTTCATCTGCGCAATGTTCGTACGAATGTTGCTAATATAGTCGTGAATGGCAAACTCCTCGCCCGACTGCTTTTCCTCACTCGCCATAAAGTTGGTGATGTTCTCGGCGGTAACGTTCATGCAGTAATCATAGGCGTTCTCCAGCAGTTTGCCTTCCGTATTGGTTGCAGAAATCAGATGACACAGGTTGAACGGCGGCAGTGGTGAATTCACCGTCAGAATATTGCCGTATTTCTGGGAGAAACGCTCTCCCCGGCTATCCACGTTCATCCAGTAATCCAGTTCCTTGAGCGCAGCGTAACCATTCTTGCGGATGTACTCACGAGTATGCTCACTCAAACTTTTGTTGGACAGGTTCACGTCTGGTGTGAACAGATATCCAAGCGTGTTCACACGGTCAATCCCGGCGGAGCCGTGATCACGTTCGATAATCCCTCGCACGATATAGGAAATATCGAGGAAGCAACCACTGCCCGTACCACCGGAAAGACCTGTCAGCAGGAACACCATCAGTTTTTTGTTGGTGCCTACAGATAACGTTTTGATCTTTTTGTCGATCGCCTGAACGACCTGGTTAATCTTCGTAAACAACAGCAGACGTCCAGCCTGACGCACCCCTGCGGCGCCGTTCATGCCATCGGTGATGCTCAGCTCCGGAGACAACCAATCCGTAATATATGGCTCCAATACGCTGCGATTCTGAAGCAGTCCACCAATCTCGGCATTGGACAGCAGTACGAATTCATTAATTGGATCGAGTCCGATGCCCTTATACCTTTTCGCGCGATCCTGTTCGTTCGTTTCAAAAGCAAGAAACTCCACGTTGGACGGTTTGTCCATTTTTTTCTTGGATACCGGGTCCTGTGGCAGCTTGAAACGTCGGTTAATCTGGTATTTAAGGCGCAACAGCGCATCAATACCTGTTCCTCCAAGGCCGATAATCAGAATCGGGTTATCAATCGTATCGACTCTGATTTTCTCGCTGACAATCCCTCCGCCAAGCGATACATCCAGTTGCTGAATATGTTCTCTAACAATCGGTTTCATTCCAAGTCCTCCCTTTCGTCATCTGCAAGTGCAAATGCCTGTTATACCAAATATTCAATTAAAATGGTCTTGTCCGCCTGTTGCAGCGGGATGCTCAGTCGGTCACCGTTCTTCAGTTCAACGCCTGAGCTTGCATCAACGGCACGGCCGGATTTCTCCAACGTTCCACCTGCGGTATTGCGAATTATAATTCGATCCCCATTGCTGGGTGTAAATACATATTTCTCGGTTTCCTTCAATTCAGGGTCCAGCTGTAACAGCTGATGCAGATGGAATCTGCCCCGGAAGGAGGCCAGTTTTTTATATTGCGGGTAAGACTTGTCCCCGGTGTTCTCATCACGAATTTCAACAACCATCTGTCCAACAAATCCGCGGTTTTTGCGTTTTAGCCAGCCCATGAGGAACCAGCCTCCAACGGCTACAACGACCAGAGCGATCACACCAAGAATAACGGGTAACCATGGGAATGGTTTATCCTGCTCGCCAGCAGAAGTCGTTGGTTGAGTTCCGCTTCCGGCTGCTCCACCCGCATTGATCGTGATTGGGGCACTTTCCCGGTAGAAGCTGTCCTCCTCTGCCCGAATGACGAGTTCGTATTTATGGTTGTCCGGCACTTCAAACGTTCCGGTGAACTCTGTGCCCGTGTTTTCGATCGGCTGTTCCTCGCTTTTGCCTGTATCCAAATCGTTTACGACCAATGTCGCCTTCATATCGGCATACAGGTCATTATCCTGCAGCGGTTGTCCCCCATTCTCCAGCTTGGCTGTCAGATCGACTTTGTCGCCCTTCGTATAGGACTTGGTCTTAATTGGGTCCACGACGAGCTGGAGATCATAGTTGAACAACAGGTTGATATCGATGCTGTCTTTGGGAGCCCCTTTTACCCGAAGTTTCCAGTCGCCTTCCTGGGGTTTAAGCAGCTTCACCAAGGAATAACTCTTCGAAGTTGAAAGCTTGGCTGCATTTGAATTCAGATCCACGGCCTTGCCGGAAGGATCGGTTAATTCGATCTGCACTTGTTTTGAAGACATGATCGAGATGTTCGCTTCCAGCACACTGTCGTTCGGTACGTTCACGGTAACTTCCTGATAACTGCCGTTTCCTGTAATGGAGGGCAGCTTCACCACATTCAGTTTGGCATGATCCGCAAAAATCTCACTCAGAATCTGCGGCAGATCATCCGGCGTATTCGTAATGAAGGACTTGCCTCCAGTCTGTTGTGCCAGATCTGCCAGTGCGTCCTTGTTGAGTTTACCGTCTGCGTTCAGTCCAATCGTATAGACGGGAATCCCTTGATCCTGTGCTTCCTTGACGGCCTTTGCCAGATCCGCATCAGACTGAGCCTGGGTGCGGCCTTTGGTTTTGTTAAAATCGTTGTTGCCGTCAGCCAGCAGCACGATCATTGGTGAGTGGGATTTGTCAGCCCCATGGCTCAGCACATTCACCGCTTCAGCCACCCCGACAGAAATATCGGTATATGGCCCTCGGCCGAGCTGATCAATAAAATCTTTCAGACTGCTCTTATCCGCATCGGACTGAATCTCCAGCAATGCCTTTTCCCGCTCCACCTGATCGGTGTAAGCGACAATCCCTACCTTGTCCCCCTGGACCGGCAGCATATCAATAAACATTTTCATGGCTTCATTACTGATCTTGTCACGATCACTTGTATTCATTGAATTACTTACATCGGCTACAAGTACCGCATCGATTCCACTTGTCTGTGCCTGAGCCGCTACAGCATGTGGCAGCAACGCCTGAGGTAGCAGCAGCGTTAGAAATGCCAGCAGAACCAGAGTTCCGCTGAGCCAGCGTATTTTGCGTGTCCGCAGCATTAGGTGTACTCCTTCACGTTTGAGATTAAAATGGGAATAGTTTATTATAGGCGTCAAGCCTTAAGGAAATCTTAACAGTCTACTAATAAATTCTGAAAAGCACCCCTATCTTCAGTTACAGTTTTGTAATGAGTGACAAAAATCGACGAATACACGTCATGAACTGGCATGAAAGTTCCAACTATGGAAATATGATATAGTTATTGCCAGCAAACTGCAATATAACGACACTTGATCAGTAAACATTATAACTACGCATATTAACTATGCCTAGAAAGGAACGGATTATGGTTACATACGGATGCCTGGCCATATTGTTTCTTTTTGTCATGATAAAGGGGATTGCGTTCCTGCTTCATCGGCGCAAACCCGTTTCCCGGGAAGATGCAGATCGAACCCTCTACACTATTCTGAATGGCGAGCGTGATTGAGCATGAGTCCTAAACAAGTTGTATCCATCAGACCTTTTATAAGAACGACGCATGCGTTTCAAAAGTTGCGTGTCTGCAAGCGGTGCGGACAGTATACCTGTCTGTGGGAAGATCAGTGTACCGCCTGTGGGCGTGGCACCCTTGCCTCGGCCGAAGAGCGCGCCGCTTCCCGCGTGAAACGTCGAATTGTACGCGACCTGTTCTTTACAGTAATCCTTGGTGCGGCTGCTATCTATTTTGGCGAAAGCATAGACCAAGCGATGGCGGCAGCCAGTGTCTCCCTGGTACTTCTCGCTGCACTGATCTTCATTCAAAGGCGATCCTTCCAGACCGAACAGCAGCGCGAACTTAAACGAATGCTGCGTCAGGACGAGGAAGCGATTCGCCAAGGCATTAACCGGAATTGGGCCCTTGTGGCAGAAGCGCGCAAGCAGGATGAAGCGCTCGCCTACGAAATGCTCCGTGAGATCGGCTCACTCGTCTACAACGACCGGATTCGTCTGCAGCAGGTTGCGCTGCTGCAATCCTTTGTTCTGCGCAGCGATATGGACCTGCAGCTCAAACCTCTGCTGCTGCGCAGCTTCGAGCGACTGCTCGCTGAATATATCGGTGAAATCGCACGGCTGAAGCCGGAATTGGTCCGTGAAGATGCGATTCGGTATATCGCCACGTACGAGGTTAATATTTTGCAGCTGCACAACGGTATTCAGATCCTGACGGCTGTAGCCGCCGCTGCTGTACGCAAAAGTAAATATATAGAGTTGTTCCCCAGTCTTATTACCCGCTATGCCCGCTTTATGCCCAAAGATCGGTTCATGCGACTCTATCGAACTCTGGAGCTGTATCCGGGTAAGGCACGCGGTGGTCTGGCGGAATCGGTTGGTCGGGTGTATAACGAGAAATATCGGGATTCGTACGCAGATGTTCGTGTGTAGCACTGTTGTATATGGACTCGAAACGTAAATTAGTGCAAACTCAATCCCTCTATATAGACGATCCGAAATCCGTTCACCCCTGCATGCGTACTGGAATTACGCGTGACATCGTATCATTTTTATCATATAAGCTTCGACGAAAAAACACCCCATCCTTAGGTCTAGGATGAGGTGTTTTGATGTTTGGAAAATGTATGGCGTTCTTCCAGACTACCTGCCATGAGTTTTTATCTTTTACCGTCCGCGACGAGAATCACGGCGGTCGCTCTTGGCCGGACCGCGTCCTGCGGAATCCGGTCGGCGTGAACCTTCACTGCCGCGCCCGGAGCTGCGCTTGTCGGCGCTACGGCCGCCCCAGCCGCTAC
>NZ_LITU01000070.1:442438-476479 GCF_001280595.1 Paenibacillus xylanivorans | reverse complement strand
CACCACGCCCGCCTTGACCCGCTGCACCGCGACTGCTGTCGCTGCTGCGCGCGGAACCACGGCCTGCGCTGCGTTCGTCGCCACTGCGACCGCCACTACGAGCACCGCTGCGTCCACCTTCACCGCCGCGGGAACCACCACGACCGCCACGTCCGCCTTCGCTGCGGCCAGTACGACCTGCGCCGCGACGGGCACTGCCTGTCCCAGCGGAACGTCCACCAGAACGTTCATCATCACCCTGGCTGTTGATGGAACGTCTGTTTTCTCCAGTTGATGCTACCGGTCCTTCGCTGGTCCACTGGATACGGGACAGCTTCTGATTGGTGCCCTCCTCAATACGAGCAAGCTCCGGTCTATCGTGCTGTGTTGCAAATGTTACGGCAAGGCCCGTGCCGCCAGCGCGACCCGTACGGCCGATCCGGTGGATATAGCTTTCCGCATCATGTGGCATATCGTAGTTGAATACATGCGTTACGCCTTCAACATCCAATCCGCGTGCCGCAACATCCGTAGCAACGAGGATTTGTAATTTCGCGTCACGGAATGCTTTCATTACGTTTTCACGCTTGGATTGAGACAAATCACCATGAAGTTCATCGCTCGCATAACCTGCTTCACGCAGATCTTCATTCAGCTTGGATGCACGGCGCTTGGTCCGGCAGAAAACAATCGCCAGGTACGGACGATACGTATCAATCATGCCGCGAAGTGCCTCAAGTTTGCCACGATCCGTGCAATCCAGCACCTGCTGGCGAATCTGATTGATCGGAATCACGGACTTGGAGGATACCTTCACATCCTCCGGGTCTTTCATGTAGTTCTTCGCCAGGTTGCGAATGCCCTTAGGCATCGTTGCCGAGAACAGCATCGTCTGACGTTTATGTGGCAGTTCACTAAGGATGGTCTCTACATCATCCAAGAAGCCCATGTGCAGCATTTGGTCGGCTTCATCCAACACGAGTTTCTTAACATTATCCAGCTTCAACGTGCCACGACGCAGATGGTCCAGGAGACGTCCCGGCGTACCAATCACGATCTGTGTGCCGTTTTGCAGTTTGCGCAGCTGTTTGTCCACATCCTGTCCGCCGTATACCGCGAGAACATGCAGTTTATCGTCGTTTGCAGTCAGCTTCTTCGCTTCTTCCGTAATTTGCAGCGCCAGCTCCCGCGTAGGGGCAATAATCAATGCTTGCGGCGAGCGGTCGGATACGTTGATTTTCTGAATAATCGGCAGCAAAAAAGCCAGCGTTTTCCCTGTACCCGTCTGTGCCTCAGCAATAATATCGCGTCCACCCAGCAATACCGGAATCGAACGCTCCTGTACCGGAGTCGGCACGGCGATGCCCTGATGTTTCAGGATCTCGCACCATTCCGGGCGAATGCCCAGTTGTTCAAAGTTTGCCAATCGTTACACCTCTGTATATTCATTTAGATAAGTCCATTTCATAATTGCTTTCACTTGGCTTCAATCAAGACTAGTTTTCCGTATATCAATCATGATTATGAAATGAATTTTTTAAAAAGCAATCGGTCCGTTGCTCTTCTTCTCCATACCCTGTAGTTTACACGTTAGTCAAGCAAAACAAAAGGGGATTGGAAGTTACTTTCCTGCATTTGTCCACAATTGTCCCGGATCATTGTGTTTAAAGCGTTAACGAATCGTACACACCTTATACTGTGGTCATGGCACCCTTTGAAATTGTAACGAACCTCAGCCGCGTTATTCCAGGTTAATCTAACGAGAGAAAGCAGATAACGAGGATATAAGTGGCCTTTGATTCGTTAGAACATCGGACGCCTGAAATTACAGCAAATAGGATGTGCTCGGTTCGTTAGACCTCAACTTAAGCATTTTGCTGACGTATAAAAAAGGAGCCGTCCCGTCATGATCTTTCATCACTTGTAGGACAACCCCTTTATCATTCATCCATGTTACTCATTGGATTCGTTTATCTACTTATATAGCTCAATTGTTTAACTGTATAGTTCATTCCTGAAATATTAATTGAGCTTCATATAAATTCAGTGCATAAGGTAATCAGGAGCCGTGCCCTTGTGCCGTGGTAAAACCACTCTTTTCAAGCAAACGGGAGCTTTCCTCGTTCAGTCCGCGCAGATGCACCGATTTGCCCAGCTTCGCATATTTGAATTTCACTTTACCAATGGCAACAACCGCCGTGTTATCCCAAATATGTGAGCCCCCAAAATCGATCGTGATTTCCTGCGGATCGGCTTCAGCATTGAACTCATCGACGAAACGGGAGGATGAACCGAAGAAGAAAGGTCCGTGGACGCGATACACCTTCTGCCCTTGTTCCTGATTGGCCTGCACGCGAATTTTCGTCTGTTTCCAGCCAAAATGCAGCACACTGAGCACAACGCCGACCATAACACCAATCGACAGATCATGGGTGTAGACCACAATTGCTACCGTAACGACCATAACAATAGCTTCCGCCCGTGGCACACGCGCAATGTTCTTGATAGAACTCCAGTCAAACGTGCCGATGCACACCATAAACATAACACCTACAAGTGCACCCATCGGCACCTCTTTTACCACACCACTGAGCAATAACAACAATATGGCCAGAAAAGCCCCAGCCGTAAATGTGGACAACCGCCCGCGTCCGCCAGACTTCACATTAATAACCGACTGTCCGATCATCGCACAGCCACCCATGCCACCAAAGAGGCCGTTAACAAAGTTGGCAATTCCCTGACCGCGCACTTCACGGTTTTTGCTGCTCTTGGTCTCGGTCATTTCATCCACAATCGTTGCTGTCAGCAACGATTCCAACAGACCGACCAGAGCCATCGTGAACGAATACGGCAGCAGAATCATTAGGGTATTAAGGGACCAGTCGATATTGGGCAGATGGAACATCGGCAGGGTACTCGTGAGATTCCCCATATCACCTACGGTTTTGACATCCAGATGTAACAGCGCCGTAATGATCGTCATAATCACAATAGCAATCAATGGAGCCGGAACGCTTTTGAAAAAACGCGGCAAAATATAAATGATCGCCAGCGTACCCGCTACCATCGCATACATGATCCAATTCGCGCCCGTGAAATGGGTCAGTTGTGCCATAAAGATCAGAATCGCCAGAGCATTCACAAATCCGGTCAGTACCGAATGGGGCACAAACGTAATAAACCGTCCAACCTTGAAAATCCCCAGAATAAACTGAATAATGCCCGTCAGAATCGTAGCGGCAAACAAGTATTCCACGCCATAATCCTTGACGAGTCCGACCATCAACACCGCCATGGCACCTGTTGCCGCCGATATCATCCCCGGTCTTCCGCCCGCAATCGAGATCACAATGGCAATCGTAATGGAAGCATACAAGCCAACCATCGGATCAACGCCTGCAATGATGGAGAAGGCAATGGCTTCCGGAATAAGCGCCAGCGCTACCGTAATACCTGCCAGCACATCTCCGCGAATGTTACCAAACCATTGTTGTTTTAACGTATTCATATATTTCTTGCCGTTCCTCCTACGTGTGTAACCTCAAATTTGTCTTCGCCTGATTTGCAATGGAACGGTTCGTCGCTGATCAACCACGACAGACAGCACAAAACAGCGGGATATCATCCCACAAAAATCTGTCACATAAGTTGAATACATGATGGATTGACCATGATCCAAATCGTATCCGATATCTTGTCCCCTCATGTCTCGTCCGTTCCAGTGTGTACCTCTTATTTCCATTGCACCTTTCAGGTGTCTTGCCTTTGAGACATCGTGAGCCGATCATGATGCCTCTTGGTTTTCCCCTCTCAGAAAAACCGGGTCCGTTAATGTACTGACCTATTATTATAGACAAAGCGGAACTGATGTACGAGCAGGAAACGCATCCGTAATTGGTATATTATCGTTTATTCCCTCTTATTTTCGGAATATATCTCATCCATGCTCTATTTATCTCGTTATGTACCCATGTATGAAATGCCCAACCCGCAAAAAAAGCCGCTAATGCTCCCCTGCCAGGAAGCGTTAACGACTCTCATATTTACGTCTATGCTAAAATCTCCCCGATTTGAATATCGAATAGAGTAGGAAGGCCACCATTAGAATTGCCACCAGAAAACCGATTTCAATAACCGGGATATCCCAGAGCATGGTTGACTGGTGACTGATCGAAGAACCGATGATCAACCCGACCATAATAATACAAAATGCGAGCAGTACAATACTGAAAGATAGCCGATTACTGATCTGGTCCATCCTTCGCATGAGCGCATCCAGTTCAGGGACACTGATTTCCAGCCTTAGCTTGCCCTTGCTGATGATCGAGGAGAGCTGTCTCAGCTGTCCAGGCAGACCCATGACACTCTCGGCCATATCCGCAGCACTGCGGAACAGACGATTCTTGATTCTCCCAGGATTGAAGCGTTCCTTGATTAGCTTGCGACCAAACGGTTCTGCCATATCTACGATGCTTAGAGAGGGGTCAAGATGTTCGATGACACCTTCCATGGTGAGCAGCGATTTCCCCAGCAGCAGAATGTCGGCAGGCATCACAACCCGGTGTCGCTGGGCCACGCCGAACAGGTCATTCAGCGCTTGACCCACGCTGATTTTGGAAAAGGGAATATCGTAGTATTTGCTGCGGAGCTTGTCCAGATCACTATGAAGTCCTCGCAAATCCATATCATCCGGCATCATGCCAAGCTTCTCAATCGCCCGGATCATGCTGTCCGTATCCTTGCGCATCAATCCGATAATGAGCGAAGCCAGATGCTGCTTCATCTCATCACTCAGGCTGCCCACCATGCCGAAGTCGATAAAGGCAAGCCGGCCATCCTTTAACACCATCAGATTGCCCGGATGTGGATCAGCATGAAAGAATCCATGAATGAAGATCTGATTCAACAATGAATCCACCAGTCGCTGCGCAATGTTATTCAGATCATGCCCACGTTTAATCAACTCGTCACGATCATTCAGCTTAATACCCTCGATGTACTCCATGGTGAGTACACGAGATGAGGTTTGATCCCAGTAGATCAGCGGTATTTTCACTTTGTTATCCTGCTGATATTGCTGTGCGATCTTTTCCGTATTACGGCCCTCGACCGTATAATCCAGCTCGGCCATCAGTGCCTGGGCGTACTCTTCTACCATTTGCGGGATTTGATATTGCTTCACCCAATCCCAGCGTTTCTCCGCCATGGCTGTCAACTCTCGTAAAATATCCAGATCGCGCTGAACGATACGAGATATGCCAGGCCGTTGAATTTTAATAGCCACAGCCTCACCGCTTCGGAGCTTGCCCAGATGCACCTGTCCAATACTAGCCGCAGCCACAGGGGTATCCTCGAACCGGGAAAAGATCTCCTCCAGCGGTGTATCCAATTCCTGTTCCAAAATACCCCGTGCCGTCTCCGAGGAAAACGGCGGGACCTGATCCTGCAGCTTCACCAGTTCGCGGATGACAGACTCCGGCAACAAATCCGCCCTTGTGCTTGCCAGTTGCCCCAGCTTGACGAAAGCCGGCCCCAGCTCCTGCAGCACAAGCCTAATGCGCTCACTCAGTGTTTTGGTGGTCGGTGCCTCACGCGACATCCATCGCCGGGGTATGGCCAGCAACTGGAACAAGCCCAGCTCCTCGACCATATAACCGAAGCCATGACGCACCAGCGCCATGGCAATTTCCCGGTATCTGCCGACATGTTTGATTCGCACAGCCATCTACTCGATCTCGTTTCCTTTAAGAGGAGGAACTTCAAGTGGAGCTGGGGATACATCAGGTTGAAGCTGTGGTGTGTGACCCAATTCCGCAAGCTTTTTCTCAAGGACGGCAACACGCTGTTCCAAACTGGTTACATCACTCTCGGATGGCACGCCCACTTCCTGAAGGACGCGCTTGACCTGTTCGTGAATCATTCTTTTGAACTGGCCCTGCTCTTCATCGCCCCGTTCCATCAGACGTTCGACCAACGCTTTGGATTCACCGGGCGCCAGTTCCCCGCGCTTGACCAGATCATCCACGGTTTTCTCAATTTTCTCCTTGCTTACAACAGTAAGACCGAGCCCTAACGAGATTGCCTTTTTGAACAAATCGCTCATTCTTGTCATCCTCCTCTTCGTTGATCTCTATAGTATACCCCTAATCAGCTGCTCACAAAAGAAACGGGTCCGGCTATACGTAACGCGCAGCCCATTTTCCTGCCTGCAAAATTAACTGACGATAGGTTTCATGTGCAAAAGAAGGTACATGATGTCCTGGCATCAGGTAAACAATACGTCCAACACCATATCTATGTGCCCAAGCTGCGGGCTTCGGCCCTTCTTCGGATTGATACTCAAGCAGAACTTTCGTTTCGGCAAATGAACCGAACTCGAACTGATAAGGCTCTTCCTCCATCGTAAATCCGGAAATGCCTTCAGTCACTGGATGACTCTCTTCCGTTACTGTGAACTCCAGTGGTGCATAAGGTGGATGATGCAGGAACTTGGCTCCGATCATCTGCTTCAGCTCATAACGATTTTGGAGCGAAATTCCGTTATGTATAATGACCAGGCCACCTCCATTACTAACATAGGACAATAAGCCTGCTGTCTGCTGTGGAGAGACTTTCCCCTTCCAATCGTCCATGTAACAGATACACACATCAAAACCGGTTATATTTTCTTGCAGCAGCATGTTGCGATTCTCGCTGCACTGCACAGTCATAGTATCGTGAAAAATCCGACTAATTTCCGCATCCACACCTTGCAGTGGATGCCAGTCCGGATGAGTATAATCACCAAGTAACAACGCTTTTTTACGATGATCCATCATTAAAAACTCCTTTCAAATTACCTATAACAGAATTACCAAGGAAGGGTGTCCCCCTTGTAATCTACATACGCGGGCTGATCTCCCATGAACTCCTTATGGCGATCAATGAGTGCGGTGATATACTGAGCCGATTGATCTGGCGTAAGGTCTGCAGCGGTATTCAATTCCCCGCTCATATAACTCTGTACCCACCCAGGATGAATCAGCATCACTTGTCCACCCTCATTCTTTAGACCATTATGCACAAGACGGGCCTGCATGTTTAGCGCAGATTTGGACATGCAATAGGCAAACCATCCATCCCGGCTGCACTGCTCAATACTGCCTGCCTCCGAAGATATATCGACGATCAGCTTGTTTGTTCCTTGAAGAAGGAGGGGCAATAGGGCATGAGTCACGCGCAATGTCCCCAAGGTATTTACGTTAAATACTTCTGCCATCTCCGCCATGTTTAACGGTCCGCGGATATGATCCGTAATACTTCCTAGTATAGCCGCATTATTAATAAGCATATCCAAATGCTCTGTATCCAGCTTAATTGTCTCCGTGAACAAAGCTACGGACAGATCATCCGCAATGTCCAGTTCGATGGCGCGTAAATGTTTCGGATAGGCATCCGTCAGAATACGAATTCCTTCGGACTCTTCCATGTCCAACCCTGCCGCATACACGATATAACCTCTCTTCAGCATCTGTGCCGTCAGAGCCAACCCCAATCCTCGGGCCGCCCCGGTTACGCATACGGTTTTCATCATGCTGTCCCTCCCTCACAAGCTTAATCTGTCTTTAATTCATTCCACATTATTATCCAAAAACCTTTAATTATGAATGGGTACAACTAACTTCACGACCAAAGTCTCAGGTGAATTCCCTTGAATCAGAGTCGTTCAGCTTATAAAAAATGTCCTTTACAGAAACAAGAAACAAAAAAAGTTCTGACCCCTATATCAGATCAGAACGGAAAACACTTGGTCATCATAATAACGTTTATTCAATGTTTCAAAATGAGTCTAGGCGGAATCAATATTAAGGCAGAAGCTGAGCCTTGTCCGCAGATCTGGCAGCGTAATAACGCCCCAGTTCAACAATGAGGGCCCCCATCTTCTCATCTTCCGGGACCACAAGCGCCTCAATACCTTCTTCACGCATTGCGTTTGCTGTAACTCTACCCACTGAAGCGGGCACCACGCCCTGTCGGAAGGCTGCCTGCATAGGTTCAAGCTTTCCCTTTGACGCCGCATATTCGACCAGAAACCGAACTTGCGGTCCACTTGTAAACGCGACGGCATGCACCTCATGCCGCAAAATTTCATTCAATAGCTGTTCCAGCTCGCCCTCTTCCGGCGGGACGTGGCGATAAGGGAGTACCTGACGCACCTGAGCGCCCTGATCCTCCAGCCAACCGACCAACTTGGGCGCAGTTTCCCCATGCAGCTGCAACATTACCTTCTGTCCCTTAAGTTTATGAGGCGCGAATTCACGAATCAGCCCGTCTGTGCTGCCATCATCATCCCGCACCAGCGGGGTCAGTTTACGTTTTCGGAGTGCGTTGACTGTCTTGTACCCTCTTGCTGCAATCAAAGATTCCGATAATACGTCCAGCAATTGATCAGCAATCTCCATATCCTCAGCCATATCAAAAATAGCATCCAATCCCATACCGGTCGTTAGTACCGTCCAGTCTGGCGGGTTCGATATCCAGGATACCAGACCATCCCGAATATTACGGTCATCCAGAAAAACAGTTCCCTGTGCAGGTCGAACAAGCGGAATACCGCCCATTTTCTCAACCAGCAAGGACATCTCTTTGGATTTCCGTGGTCCTGTCAGTGCTACGCGTATACCCGCCAAATGTTGAGCCATCTTGTTCCCCCCGTTAATTCAGCCGAATGTCATCAGTCTGACTACAGTATACAGGGTACTTCTATGGAGGGAAACCGAGTTTTCCCGCTTTTCGGCAGTTCATCTATAACGATTTTTGATGGGATATATCAGGAAGGCTGTAATTCTCCACCCTGTGGTCCTTCACGTTTCCCTTTGTCAGGCTCATCTCGTTCCTGTGGTGCTTTTTCTTGTTTATCCTCTTTTGGTTGCTGCTTCTGCTTCTGGGTATCCGCTGCCCGTCGATCATTCCTGTCTTTTTTGCGGGGACGAAGGAACACAAAGAGTATGATGGGAAATAACACCTCGAACACAATCCCAATCCATGTCCACTCCCTTGTAAAGCGGAAGAGCTGAACAGCGTTTTTGAAAAACCAGAAGGCACAGACATACCCTACCAACGCAACCGGACCTGTCATCACTTTACCCGAGACCTTCGGAATCATTCGCTTCAGTCCCCAACAGACAAAATACAGATCGAATGCGATCTTTGTAATCAACGTAGGTAGCGTTACCGCTGCTAGTGCAAGGTCAAATCGATCAAGGAAATCGCTGATTTGCAGCTGCCTTGCAAGCTCGTAGGAAGGATACACCATTCTGGATGCGATCGGAACTCCAACCGCCAGGATGGTTTCGACGACAATCAGCATCATTAACAGAGCCGCTACCGTAATCCCCCACAAGACCGACTTGAATCGAAAATCACTGCCTTTAATTACAAAGGGGACTGCAATCATCTCACCAAAAAAGGAAAATATGTACCAGCTTCCCTTACTAACTCCAGCAACATCGATGTCAAAATACGGCATGAGATTATCCATATTTATTTGCTGAATGAGCATAAACGGCAAAATCAATGAATTCAGCACAAACAAAGTAACATACAGCTCGGACATCCCTATTAAGGATCCCAACCCTCCCCTCACGATAAAAACAACCATGACCAACAGGGTCAATGTAATCATGGATATCGGGGTCGTCTCCAGCAAGGTAATGCTTACATAGTCACCGATTAGCCGGATATCACGGGCAAATATAAAGAGAAAAAACAGGATATACAACATGCCTGTCACACGACCCAAAAAGGGGAAACGCTCCACCAGAGATTCAAACAGATCCTGATCGGGGAACCGTCGCTGAACACGACTTAACATCCATAGTGATGCCACCATCACAAGAAAGACAGGGATATAAGATAAATAGGCGTGCTGTTCAGCATAAAAAATGGCTTGTGCATGGGGCTGCATCAACGTGCCTGTAGTACTGAGCAGCATGATGAGCAGCACCAACTGACGACTGGTCACTCCCTGATTCATGGAATACCTCCTTTCTGTGATCTTCTATGCTTCAAAATTCGTTGAAAGCCTTACGGTAACGGTAGCCAACGCTGTATCAATTGGGTAAGCCATGCCGAGACAAAGACGGTTTTGCTCAAGTTGGTTACATAGAACCAAATCCCGGCGCTGATAGCGATCAGTCCGTAGGATAACCACCGATTAATAGCCGCTGCCTGCCTCACATGTTTGAAGTCCATGATGATTACGGCAATAACCATACCCAAATAAGTGAACAGCAGCGGCTTAATCATGGACAATATCCTCCTCTTGCAATCCAATCGGTTTATTGATAACCCCTACATTTTCAATAATGATGTGTGGTTTAACGATTACCTTTACATCCGGATAAATATCATCCCACCGATCCCTTATTTTTTTCCATTCTTGAGGGAGTTGCTGATGAATGGAACGACCCAGGCCCAAAATATCCGCAGGATATTTTTTTTGAATCAGCCTGATCCCTTCCTTAATGTCATCTTCAATTTTCTGGTGAAGGGCCTGAGTAAGACTCTTCATCTCCTGGTCTCGCAAATCACCATAATTGGATTCGTTATCTACCATGACTCCCTTCGCATACAGCTCGATTGTCACTGTGACTTTCCCATTTTCAACATGAGGATGCAAGGATGAGTTATTCTCGTTTAATTTAATGAACACATCACCTTTTCCACGCGGAACCTTTACCATCACTTCCGGCTCATTGGCTTCACCCATGGCCAAAATAAGCGCATCAGCGGGAGTTTTCTCAATCATGCCTATCAGTTTGTCCTTCTTGAAAATAGCGATTCCATCTAACTTGATGTTCGTCTTCACGTCCTTCCAGTTACCCGGTACATTGTCAGCAGTCGAAGCGACTGGTAGAAATGGATCTACTCCTTCGGAAAGAATCGCATCCGTGAATATCTTGAGTGAACGCGGTCTGCGCATATTTAGGAAACACAGCTCGCGTACCATTTCGGAAGGAAATTTTTCAATTGGAGCGTCAGTATCCAGCACTTTGTAAGCAGATCCCTTCGTAACAATGGGTAACGCAGATAGTCGGTTAAGCGGGTAACGCGTAAGTAAGTCCAGCATAGGAGCAACACCATCACGTGCAAGCGCTTCTCCAATCAGCATGGTACGTCGATGTGCATAGTAAAGCTCACGAGAGAGTGCCTTTTGGCTTTCAATAGACGTACCACGCAGAGTTTTGGCCGTATTGGATAACATGAACCAGGATTTGTCACCACTTGTGCCCCCACCACCACCTTGACTTCCAGAAGATCCGGACTGTCCGGGAAGGGCAATTTGCAGACTGGTTCTGTAATTATCCTCTTCCTTGTCAATAGCGAGACCAATGACAAAAGCGATATCATTAATCTCCTTCCGATCCCAGCAACCTGATATAAAAATAGTACATAGGAGCATGATGGCCACAGCATGCCGTTTATGGATAAAGAACATGTGCTTACCACCCCTCCTCAGCTTCAGGTGAACCATTGATTTTCTCATTCATCCGCTGCTGGTCACGATGCACTGTAGAAGGACGATGGATCATTTTCCACCAAGGTGCACGAATAACGATATCCTTGGTATCCGTCTTGCTATAGGGACTAAGGCCCGACAGATAAGGTACTCCAAAAGAGGTCATTTGCGTTAGATGTACCGAGATCAGCACCAGTCCGATTACAATGCCATACAAGCCAAGCGCCCCGGCAAGCATCATAATGGGAAATCGCAGTAAACGAACCGTAATGGCAAAGTTAAAACGAGGGATCGTGAACGACGCAATCCCTGTCATGGATACGATAATAACCATGGGAGCGGAGACAATCCCTGCCTGAACTGCTGCCTGTCCAATTACAAGAGCCCCCAAAATACTGACGGCCTGACCTACCGTTTTGGGTAACCTGACCCCCGCTTCTCGCAAAGCCTCAAACGATAGCTCCATAATGAGGGCTTCAACCAGTGCAGGGAATGGAATGGCCTCCCTTGCCCCGGCAATACTCAGAATCAGTGTTGTCGGCAACATATCCTGATGGAACGTTGTAATGGCGATATACAGCGCGGGGAGAAATAGAGCGATAGCTACAAACAAAAACCGAATCCATCGCACCAGATTGCTAATAAAGAACCGTTCGTAATAATCCTCACTCGCCTGAAGCATCTGCCACATGGTTACTGGGGCAATAAGGACAAATGGGCTACCATCCACAAAAATGGCAAATCGTCCTTCCAGCAAGTTACCCGCCACTGTATCTGGTCGTTCGGTATAATGCATCTGCGGAAAAGGAGAATACGGATGATCCTCTATCAATTCCTCAATATACCCGGACTCAAGAATTCCATCGATTTTGATCTTGTTGAGTCGTTTTTTGACATCCTTAATCAGCTTGGGATCGGCAATATCATCGATATAGGTCAGTACTACATTGGTTTTGGTCTCGGTTCCAATTGTCATGCTTAACATCTTAAGTGCGGGTGTTTTCAGCTTGAAACGAAGCAGTGCTGTGTTCACGCGCAATGTCTCGGTGAACCCTTCGCGTGGCCCCCGGATAACCGACTCGGTCTGGGGTTCCTCAACACCACGCCGCATGCCGCCCTTAACATTGAATAGCCAAGCCTCCTTGCTTCCGTTGATCAACAGCAGTGCGGAGGATTCCAGCACCCCATCCGCCGCGGCTGCCCAGGAATCCACTTTTTTCACCTGCGACAGGGCGATTCGTGTATCGTCCAAAGGGGCAGCAGGTTCATCGGTTCGTTGCTCAATCAGACCGCGAATCAGAGGACGGAGCATATGATCTTGAATATCCGTCGAATTCACGATGCCCTCGATGTATACCAGCAGTCCTTCTACTTCAGGTGAAATCTTGACATTGCGGAAGATCACATCCGAACAATCCGAGAAAATGTCTTCCAGTGCCAACATATGGCTTTCATGTGAAAGGCCTATCGGCTGTCGCAAAATAGGGGGAGACGGCAGCCCCAAAGGGACATGCTTCTTTTTTTCCGAATCCCGTGAACCATCTTTCCCTGATGTTTTGTCCGCCATATGCCGCCCTCCGTTCCTGATTTTTATACAAGGTAGCTTGTGCCAGATCACACGGAATTATGTGGTCTTTTTGTAAAATGTCCAATCATTTTTTTCAATTCAGGCAACAAAAAAAGGCCCCTGTGTAAATAACAGAGACCTTTGGGGCCTAATCAATGGATGCAGCAATCTTTATTTACTTATTGGATGCTCTCGTCCACTTCTTTAATCATTTCTTGAATGGATTCCAGACCACCGCCGGACAAATACCAGTAATCCGGGTCAAGATAAACAATGTGTCCATCTTTAAAGGCATTTGTATTTTTGACCAAATCGTTCTCGATCACCTGTTTGGCTGGAGTTGCTTCACCACTACCTGCAACCACTGCACTCCGATCTACCACAAACAGATAATCCGGATTTTTCTCCATAACATACTCAAATGAAACGCTCTGGCCATGAGTGGACACTTCAATATTTGCATCTGCTGGAGTAAAACCGAACACATCATGTATCACACCGAATCGGGAACCCGCACCATACGCGCTTAATTTGCCTTCGTTCGTCAGAACAACCAGTGCATTCTTTCCAGCAGCCGTTACTTTATCTTTTAAAGCTTTAACAGAGGTATCAATCGATGCCAGTGCCTCTTCTGCTTCTTTTTCTTTACCAAAGATCTCTCCAAGCGTCTTCACATTCGAAGTCAGGGAGTTCATATAATCTTCTGTATCTACCGCCATATAAATCGTCGGTGCGATCTTGCTCAGCTCTTCATAGGAGTCTTGCAGCCGTCCTGAGATGATAATCAGGTCAGGCTTCATGGCATTTACTTTCTCAAAATCAGCCTCTTTCAAACCGCCAACATTGGTGTACTTTGCATCGTTATACTTTGCCAGATAAGAGGGAACTCCCTCCTGAGGTACACCGGCAACCTCTACCCCAAGCTGATCCAAAGTATCCAGCACACCATAGTCGAACACAACCACTTTCTCCGGATTCTTCTTCACTGTTGTTTCGCCAAGTTTATGTTTAATGACGATTTCATCACTGGACTGTTCTGCTGCTGCATTCGCTTCTGATCCTGTGCCACTGCTGGCACCTGTATTTTCTGCTGTTTTACTTCCACCACAAGCTGCCAGAACAACCGACAACACCACAAGCAACGTAAACAACCAACCCTTTTTCATAAATAGACACCTCTCGCTCTCTCTATATTGGTTTATTTTTTTAAGCAAAATACACACAAATTTTACGCCCATCAATCCATTGTACAGGGATGTGCATGTCATATACTTTCTGCAATACATCCGTATCAATGATGTCTTCCGTTTTACCTTCCTGCACGACACGCCCATCTTTGAGTGCAACGATATAGTCTGAGTAACAGGAGGCAAAATTGATGTCATGAATGACAATAACAATCGTCTTCCCCAATTCATCCACCATTTTGCGAAGCACCTTCATAATCTGTACGGAATGTTTCATGTCCAAATTGTTCAATGGTTCATCGAGCAGAATATACTCGGTGTTCTGCGCGATAACCATGGCGATGTAAGCCCGCTGCCGCTGTCCACCACTTAGCTCATCCAAATACTTTTTGCGGAATGGAGCCAGCTCCATATAATCGATGGCTTCCTGAATCCACTGTCGATCCTCTGCCGTGAGTCTTCCTTGTGAATAAGGAAAACGGCCAAAAGCCACAAGGTCCTCCACAGTCAACCTGATATTTATGTGATTGGATTGTTTGAGAACTGATATTTTTTTGGACAAATCCTTGTTCTTCCAGCCTTCGATCTCTTGCCCTTCGATCAAGACTTGTCCTGTATCCTTGCTGATTAGTCTGGTGATCATGGATAACAATGTGCTTTTGCCTGCACCATTGGGACCGATAAATGAAGTGATTTTCCCTTTGGCAATATTCAGTGATACGTCATCCACTACCCGGACGCCGCCGTATTGTTTGGTTACATTTCTGACTTCTACCACGACTTATTCTCCTTTAGCAGTAAATAGATGAAGTACACACCGCCTATAAAATTGATAATGACACTTACTGTAGTGGCAAAAGTAAATACCCGCTCCACAATGAGCTGTCCACCGACTAATGAAACCACTGCGATAATGACCGAACCCCAGATCAGCACTTTATGATGGTGTGTCCGGAATATCTGATGTGCCAGATTCACAACCAGCAGTCCCAGGAACATGATTGGACCAACCAGCGCTGTGGAGATCGACACCAGAACCATCACAACCAGCAGCAACCTTTTCACAATGTATTGGTAGTCCACCCCAAGATTAACCGCGTGATCTTTACCAAGGGACAGTACGTCGAGATATTTGGTAAACCTCTGTGCATACAGCAGGATCAAAATAATGGCCACCATTGAGATGATCAGCAAATCGGTATTTACATTGTTAAAACTCGCAAACATCTTTCCTTGCAGCACAAGGAACTCATTGGGATCAATCAGTACCTCCATGAAAGAGGACATGCTCTGAAACAGCGTACCCAGAATGAGGCCAACAAGCAGCAGCAAATAGATATTGCGCCCCCGTTCTCTACGGAACATGAACTGATGCAGGAGTAGAGCAAACAGGGTCATTAACAGGACAGATACCGCAAAGTTAAGATTTTTGTTCACAAAGCTGATATGCGTGCTCCCAAACACAAACACGGCAAAGGTCTGAAACAACATATACAGGGAGTCAAGCCCCATAATGCCAGGCGTAAGAATTCGGTTGTTGGTTATCGTTTGAAAAATGACAGTGGAGTACGCGATGCAGGCACCCGTGAGCACAATGGCCAGTATCTTTTTCCCTCTGCGAGGCAGAATATAATCCCAGTTGCCCCCGGATTGAATAACCAGAAATACACCAATCAACAGCACTGCCGCTGCAATCAAAATGCTAAACTTCCAGGTATTCGCCGTATACTTCATTCTCATGATTCATAAGCCTTTCTTCGAAGCAGTAAATACAGGAACAACACGCTGCCCACAACTCCCACAGTCAAACTGATGGAGAGCTGATATGGATAAATAATCAATTGACCCAGAATATCGCAGAGCAGAACAAAAATTGCACCGAGCACTGCCGTATGAGGCAATGTATCACGCAAGTTGTCGCCCTTATACAATGTCACAATATTCGGTACTACAAGACCCAGAAACGGGATTGTACCTACAGTAATAATGACGACGGCTGAAACCATGGCAACCAGAATCAGTCCGAGATTAACCACTTTTCGATAAGCCAGTCCAAGGTTGGTTGAGAAATCTTCACCCATGCCTGCAAGTGTAAAGCGATTAGCGAACAGATAAACGATAATGAGCAACGGAATACTGATATAGATCAATTCATAGCGCCCCTTCATAATCGTGGAGAAGTCACCTTGCAGCCAGGATGACATGTTCTGGATCAAATCGTTCTTGTAGGCAAAAAATGTCGTGACCGAGCTTACAATATTGCCAAACATCAAACCAAGGAGAGCGATGTATATCGTATCCTTGAATTTAACTTTCTCCAGTATCCGCATAAAGATTAGCGTTCCAGCCAGTGCAAAGGCAAAAGCGACCAGCATTTTTTGCAGTGGAGAAGCACCAGGAAACCACATCAAAGTAACAAGGATACCCAACCTGGCGGAGTCCATTGTTCCGGCCGTTGTTGGAGAAACAAATCGGTTGCGTGTCAGCTGCTGCATGATCAGTCCAATGACACTCATACTGATACCCGCGACAAGGATGCTGATTAAGCGGGGAAAACGACTGACTTGTAACACCTGAAGCTGGACTGGGGTCAAATGAAAAATATCCATAGGCGAAATATCTGAATTGCCAATAAACAGGTATACGATAGACAAAAAAGCCAGTCCGATCAACATATAGCCTAACTTCATCTCTCTACTAATCCCCTCACCAATAGCCGTAAACAAATGTAGTTGCTCTACTTCATATAATTTGATATTGATACTCATTATCAATTAGAATGATTATATCGATAATCATTTCGTCATGTCAATCTTCTTCTGCTTCTCTTTTCCTAAATTTCTTGAAACAACCTGAAACACATATAGTTCAAATTAAATTGTATATAAGGAAAAAGACCTTCCAATTGGAAGGTCTTTTTAATAATTCATTTAGTCGGCAAAATAATCTTCAGGAACATAGCGGATCTCAGATTCCGCATATATGGTCAATGTATGGCGTTCTCCATCATACTGGACCCGGTCTCCCTGAACGTAATACCAGTGCTTCACCAAGGGTTGATCCTTACGCTGTACAAAGCGGAACACGTTGAGCTCCTGTCTGAGCTCCATAATGCTGTCCACTACCTGTTGTTCCAGACCCGTAACGATAAAAACAAATCCAGTGCCCTCTCTCTGATAGCGATAGGACATCGAATCTGTTTTGCTGTTCACCAGCCCTCGCCCAGTCACTGCATGCTTAACCATAAACCATTCCTGCTGCGTCATAAAAGTACATCCTCCTTTGATCTTGGAGTTCCATTCCATTTCGGTAATTCAGGGCAGATCGATCAACATATAGAAGGCATCCTCACTTACATCAAGGTTCATGGATGTCGTCTGTTCCACACGAGCCGTGTCCCCTTCATTTAACTGATACTCTCCGTTCAAGCCAAGCTTGCCTTCAATGGCAAAAATGTACATACGGCGATCTTCTGCCTGTTCATATGTTAATGTCTGGCCTTTAGCCAATCGGCCAAGATAGATGGTCATATCCTGGTGAATAGATGCGACACGCGCCCCACCTTCAGGGGATACGACGGGTACGAGTGCTCCCGCGAGTGCGTCTGGATCAAACGAGGTCGTCTCGTAAGACGGCTCCAGTCCTTTCGTATATGGCATGAACCAGAGTTGAAGTATACGCACTTCTTCCGTATCCGAAGCATTGTGCTCGGTATGAATCATGCCAGTGCCTGCTGACATGCGCTGAATTCCACCAAATGATGTAACAGCCACATTGCCCAGGTTATCTTCATGACGCAACTTCCCGTTCAGCACGATGGATACAATCTCCATATCACTATGCGGGTGTGCCCCGAAACCACGACCAGGAGCAATTACATCGTCGTTGGCTACCCGCATGGGTCCAAACGCGGTATTCTCCGGGTCCTGGTACTCACCGAAGGAAAAGCTGTGATTGCCGCGCAGCCAGCCCCGGTCGAAGCTGGAGCGGGAATCGGATGGAATGACGTTTATCATAAAGCGCACCCTCCTACAAATTCTCTTATTTTTTATTAGTAACGTACTTATTCTCATTGTACCAAATAGGTGGGCTTGTCGTCCAAAACAAAAAGCCTTTTCCCGGCTTGAACGGTTCACGCGTACAATTACGTGTAATCCGGAATAGCGAGAAAAGGCTTCTATATAGGATAGCTGCTTAGTATAAATGAAATTGTTATCCATCCCTATTGGATAGTGATAGACCCTTTATGCACTCACATTCTGGCGAGTGTTGCCCTGTCTGGAGAAGAAATGATCCACCGCCAGAAAACGGCTGCCTGTGAAGAGCAGTGTCAATGAACCCGCCAGCAGCAGGTAATCAAACTCGGTACCACTCATGAACGGCTGTCCTACTTTGGCAGTAAGCAGGACCCCTCCCATCACTACGATGAACAATGCAGCAAATACACGGGTTCCCAATCCCAGAATCATGGCTGCACCACCCACCAGCTCAATGATGGCTACAACCGATGCCAGAAAACCAGGAATACCGATACTTTCAAAGAAACCGACTGTACCACTAATTCCACCCTCGAATTTGCTCCAACCGTGTAATACAAAGATGAGACCAATCATGATCCTTGAGAAAAACAAGCCAATCTCCACACTTCTATTCATATTCATCTTCCTCCTTGGAGTTTAAGTTCAACGTTGAATTTCACCCAATTGACCAAACAAACAAGACAGACAGCAGCAGGATCACTGTGGCAGAAATGAATACCGCATAGCGGGGAAGTGTCAGCGCAACATCCTGTTCCGGGTCTAACAGACGGGAAATACGTACATTCACCGAAGTATCAGCAAAAGACGATTGAATAGTTGTCTCATTAATCCTCCAAGGTTCAGGGCAAGCCCGGATCAGTTTAAGCAGTGCACTGCCAATCCCCGCAACGTTCCCTGTACGTTCAATTGCCTCATTGTCAGCCAGAATTTCTCTAATGATATTGTAATGTTTTGAAGTATGCTTCAACACCGGGATATACGGCATCATGAAGGCAAAAACCGAAAGCAATGTCGTCTTGAGCGGATCACGATGCCACAGATGATGGACCTCATGATACACAACCGCTCTTTCTTCTTCAGCATCAAGCATAGTAAGTAGCCCCGTGGAAAGTACAATAACGGGTTTCCAGAGACCGATCGTAAATGCAACCGGTGACGGCTTGTCCACCACAATGAATCGAGTTTGTTTCAGATGACGGTACCGAGCTTCCAGTTCCCGAGACATAGTCCCATGCTCCATTGACCGAAGCTTCCGTACCGCTGCACATGTCTTAATCATCCGATCCAGCAGCAACCAGCCTGTACCGGCAAACGTCAGAATCACCAGCGCCATAAGAAAATGGCCTACAGATAACCAGCCCAGTCTGCTCATCCAGTGATTGCACAGCCAGAGCAGGTTAAACGGAATATCCCAACCGAATATTTTGTACATCGCGTACATGAACATCTGCATGAACACGAGTAACGGAATGCCAAACCCGACGGTAAACAAGAGCTTCGAGCGGGCTTTCCACATGTTAATCGCTATCCTTTTTCCATTGCTTAATCTTCTGCTCCAGACGCTCAATCAACCCTGCGTCTGCTTCATCCAGCGCATCCAGCATATGATTCAGAGCAAGTGCCCCGAACTCATCCACCAATTCATGTGACAATTCCTTGGATTGGTCGTTCATAAACTCCTCCCTGCTCTGCACCGGATGGTACAATGACGTTCGGCCCTTCTGCGACTTGCGGAGTAACTCCTTGTCCACGAGGCGATTCATCACCGTCATGACTGTATTGAAATTAACGTCTTTATCTTGTTCAAGTGCGGTTTGCACTTCGCGAATGCTGCTGCCTGGACGCGTCCATAAAATGTCCATAATCTTCGCTTCCAGCGGACCGAAAAACCGGTTCAGCCCACGCTCACCCACTTTAAAATTGTGTATTCTCATATGTTCAGACACCCCTCACACTACCCATTGTAGTGCCAACAAACGAGAAGTCAACCTCTATGTCAGCTATTTATTGTAAATAATTTGTAAATAAGTTTTCCATTTCAAAATATCATTTTGTTGCACAAGGTCGGCTTATAGGTCAAAAAAAGCTTAAAGACCGGGCAAGCTGCTATTCTGCAGTCCTGCCCGGCCTAATACAAAATCAATTATTCTTTTCTGGATAAAGATAAAATAAGTGCTTTATTTGCGATCCTGTGATGGCATAAATGCGGAGATATCCACACCAAGTCCATGAGCCAAACGACCACCGAGCTGTCCATCTGCCTGGAAGAAGTGACACAAGGCACGCAACTGGGTCTGTTCCGGCACTGCCTTCAAATCATTGATCAGATTATCGAGCAAGTGTTGCTGCTCTACCGCAGTGAATGAACGGAACAACTCCCCTGACTGAGTATAGTTATCGGTCTTCTCAATTTTCTCGCGTGTAACATGACCCTCTAGCGGAGCCTGACTGTCACGATATTCAGGTGCTTCCTCCGGGCTGTTGCCCGAGCTGTTCGGTTCATAGTTTACCGGAGAAGGGTCTTGATTCACATTCATGAGTCCATCGCGCTGATGATTGCGAACCGGAGCATAAGGGCAGTTCACCGGAATCTGCAAATAATTCGGTCCGAGCCGGTGGCGCTGTGTATCCGGATAGGAGAACAGGCGACCCTGCAGCAATTTATCCTCGGAAGGCTCAATTCCAGGCACCAGAGCGCTTGGTGAGAAGGCTGCTTGCTCCACTTCTGCGAAGAAATTTTGTGGATTACGGTTCAATGTCATGGTTCCGATCGTCTGGAACGGTAACACATCTTCGGGCCAAGTCTTCGTTGGGTCGAGTGGATCAAAAGCGAAATCATCCATCTGCTCCGGCTTCAGCAATTGTACTTGCAGCTTCCACTGCGGGTATTGACCGTTTTTGATATGATCTTGCAAATCCCGGGTGGCATGGTTGAAATCCTGCCCTTGTACCTCAGCCGCTTCCTGACGTGAGAAGCCTCGTACTCCTTGAGCCGATTCCCACTTGTATTTCACATAATGGACTTGGCCTTGAGCATTAATCCATTTGAAGGCGTGTACGCCGAATCCATCCATTTCACGGTAACTTGCCGGCGTGCCCAGATCGGAGAACAACCAGGTCATCATATGAGTGGACTCGGGTGATAGAGTCATGAAGTCCCAGTAACGTGCAGGGTCCTGGATATTCGTATCCGGCGCAGGCTTCAGGGAATGGACCATATCCGGGAACTTTATGGCATCACGGATGAAAAAGACGGGCAAGTGGTTCCCCACAATATCATAGTTACCTTCGCGGGTATAGAACTTCACGGCAAAACCACGTGGGTCACGCGCTGTCTCCGGTGAACCTGTACCGTGAATTACCGTGGAGAACCGCACCAGTACATCCGTCTCTGTGCCAGGGTCTTGCAGGAAGTCAGCTGTCGTATATGCCTTCATACTCTGCTCCAGTGTAAACACGCCATGGGCACCGGCACCTCTCGCATGAACGACCCGTTCCGGAATACGCTCACGGTCAAAGTGGGCGATCTTTTCAAGCAGATGATAATCCTCAAGTAATGTGGGGCCTCTTCTTCCTGCGGTACGGGAGTTTTGGTTGTCACCTACGGGTGCGCCCTGATTGGTTGTCATGCGTTCTGTCATATCGTTATCCTCCTCATGTTGGTCTTATGCCTGCTGTATATACTCTATTAAAATCATATTCGCCATCGGTTTAAATATACATTTAGACTTGATCTAACTGTTAAATTGATTCTAACATGTCCTACTTGCCTCTTGCATGAGGTTCGCATGAGATTAAGATGAGTTTCTTGTTCGTTTCATGAATGAAATATGAATATCAAATTTGAGTAATATGAGCATTGATCCATTTCAATTGATTTGATTTACGCTATCTATTGGATATACCCGCTTACGTGTGACATGAACTTAATAATGTGGCAAAAAAAAAAGGCGGACTAATCCGCCAGGCGGTAGCCCACTCCTCTTACCGTTACTATATATTGAGGCGAAGCCGCGTTATCGCCAAGTTTTTTGCGCAAGCTTTTGATATGAACATCCACCACATTGCTTCCACCCGTAAAGTCCGTCTCCCAAATATCGCTGAGCATCTCCTCACGAGAAATCACTGCACCTTTGGCGTCAATCAGCTTCAGCAGCAGATCATACTCTGTCTTGGTCAAATGAATGCGGTCATTATTCCGATGCACGCTCATCCGCTCACGATCCAGCCATAGATCCTTGAAACCGATGCGTTGTCCTTCCTCAGGCAGAAATCCGCGTTTCGGTGCTGCAGGACTATTGCCGATCATGCGCTGCACACGGTACAACGCTTCCTGCGGACGGGCCGGCCAAACCAGTAATTCCTCCTGAAGCATCGGGCCACTGGCACTGCCAATCATCTTCTCCCCCACCAGATACAGACAGGGTGTTGCATGTTCCGCTTCACGGTTCAATCGGCTGCTGATGCCGGCAAATGCATCAATGGTTCCGGCAACAGACAGGTCATAGATCAACAGATCAAATACAAGCCGTTCATGCAAATCAGGCTCCCAGCGATGGAATACCAGCACATCGAAGCAACTATCCGTAAGTGCCTTGACCAGTTCATGTACCTGACCCGGCATCGGACTGATCAGAATGACCCGTCTCGTGATCGGGCAATTATCCACAACAGGAGTTGGATCGGCAAGAGCAGGCTTGACCCGGAGCGGCAAACGACGACCGGACAGGTTGATTTTCACTTGACCCGTTTGTTTCTGCATTCCGCGCAGACACCTCCAAAGACCACATGAGCGTGATCAATCGCATACCCGGTTTCCTCCGCGACTTGCTTCATCCATTGCGGAGGAACTTCCGTCATGACTTCATCCACCTTGCCACATACTTCACACATAATATGTTGATGATCGTCCATGCGGGCATCATAACGACTCGCCGTCTCGCCCAACTTGAGCTCTCGAATCAATTCCTTATCCGTCAAATATCGGAGCGAATTATATACCGTACCATATGCCAAATTATAACCTTGCTCCACCAGACGGTTCATCACATCTGCTGCGGTTGGATGGTCTTCGGAATGACGGACTACATCGTAAACTGCTTGACGCTGTATCGTCAGATTTAGAGTTCTCACCAGCAATTCTCCTTTATTAACCCATTCAATAGTATATAAGATGACACAGCAATCTACTGATTACTATGATTCTCAGAAACATCAAAATCAATTTTGATTTAGATTAAGTATAAATCTCATTGTATAATGAAGTCAATATCCGACTAATTTATTCATGATTAGCGATAGCCAAGCCCCTTCACTGCTCCCACCTCTCCTATTTGGGATATTATGGTTCGCTACCGCACTGCTTTTCAGCTAAAATATAGTAATGTGCGCTAAAGGGGGGATGCTGGTTGCTAAGCACATTTTTCGTTAATGTCTGTGTCATGATTACGTTCATGTATGTGTCCGGAATCATCGCCAAATTCTATCGTATCCGTGTGCCCTTTCCCTCAATGCGTGCTCAGATGATCGGTGGTCTGCTGTTCGGGATCTATGGAACGGTACTGATGAATTATTCCTTTCCTTTGAATGAAACTACCATTGTGGATTTGCGTCATTTGGCTATCGTCACAGCAGCCGTATATTTAGGAGGACTGGCTTCGGTCATCTCGGGACTCGTCATCTCCATTCTGCGTATTGTCATGTTTGGTATGTCATCTGCTGCCATCGATGCAGCCTTCGTCATGACGATCATCGGACTGTCCGGTGTATATTTTGCCTACGCTCCCTGGTCAAGATTAACCAAGATTATTACCATGAACCTGCTGGGCATGACGCTGATCTTTGTCATCCTGATGCTGAATACTTCCAGCATGAATTCATTAATGAAAGTATATCCATTACAGATGACCATTTCCTTTGTCGGTGGAATCTTTATTTATTTCATCGCAGAATTTATAAATAAATCCAATGAGATGATGTTCTTGCTCGAACGCAGAGCTTCCACCGACCACCTCACCAACCTTAGTAATCGCAGGCAATTTGAGAAATCACTGGAGTTGGAGCTCGAACGAGCACGTGAGTACAAGCAAAAACTATCTCTGTTGGTCATCGACATCGACCGGTTCAAAAAAGTAAATGACACCTTCGGTCATACTTCAGGCGATGCGGTCCTGAAACAGCTCGGACAATTGCTCATTCAGCATGCCCGCTCGGCCGATATCGTCTCTCGAAACGGAGGCGAGGAATTTGCTATTCTGTTGCTTGATTGTGGTCATAATCAGGCTATGGCGATTGCCGAGTCGATCAGACAATCGGTGGAGAAATACCACTTCGCCCTGCCAGACGGCAATACGATCCGGCTGACCATCTCGATCGGTGTCGCTGTATTTCCGGATCACTGTGACGACCGGGATGATAACGATTTCTTTGAACAGGCAGACCGTGCTTTATATGAAGCCAAAAATACGGGCCGGAACCGAGTCTGTGCCATTCCGCTGCGTTCCGTCACACTCTCCGGCCAAAGCCCATTCTAATCACAAACCAAAAAAAGGGATGTCCCCGCAGCCTATCAGGCTAGCCAGGACATCCCTTTCATATCTCACCTTCTTGCATCATTCGATTCAACTCGCTTACGGGTGCAAGAACAACCTGTGAGGTTGAGTTTGCCTTAAGCTAATATTTGTTCGATTTCTTCAACGATAGCAGCATCCAGCTTCACACCGGAAGCGGCCGCGTTCTCTTTCACCTGTTCAGGACGGCTTGCCCCTACAAGCGCACTGGACACGTTATTTTGGCGCAGAATCCACGCCAGAGCCAATTGACCAACCTTCAGGTCCAGCTTGTCCGCCACTTCAATTAACTGGCGAACCTTCGCGATCCGGTCAGCGTTAATTTTCCCTTCATCCCAGCCAAGCTTCGCTGCCCGGCTATTCTCAGGAATATCGGATACCGAAGTGTATTTCCCGGTCAAAAGCCCTTGTGCCAGCGGGGAATAGACGACTTGTCCAATACCTTTGCGCTCGCCCAACGGGATGATTTCATTTTCGATATAACGGTCGAACATGTTGTACACCGGCTGATTCACCACAATATGATCCAGCAACAGGCGATCAGCGGTACCCAGCGCAGCTTCCATCTGTGCCGCCGTCCATTGACTAACACCTACGTAGAGCACCTTGCCTTGACGCACCAGATCGTCCAGTGCTCGCAGTGTCTCTTCAATTGGTGTTTCGGTATGATAGCGATGGCAATAATATATGTCTACATAATCAACACCCAGCCGTTGCAAGCTGGCTTCGCATTGTTCCTTAATATGTTTACGGGACAACCCTTGGTCGTTTGGACCGTCACCCATTTTGCCAAAAACCTTGGTTGCAAGAACATATGAATCACGGGAATACGCTTTCAACGTCTGCCCCAGCAGCTCTTCTGCTGCACCCCGCTCGTACACATTAGCTGTATCGAAAAAGTTAATGCCTTCATCGAATGCGGCTTCAATTGATTTCACCGCGTTTTCACGTTCCACATATCCTCCGTATGTCAGCCAGCTACCCAGGCTGATCTCGCTTACCTTCAGTCCGCTTCCACCCAATCTACGGTATTCCATTGAATGCACATCCTCCTCTAAACTGATTAATGATGAAGTTCCCTTTCTATTGTATCGTATTCAGCTCGGATTAAAAGGGCTTTGGAGAAGAATTTGGGAAATCGATATGGACGCATATGGAAAGCTCCGCTAAATGAGCGGAGCCACGATAAGAGTCACTATATTATGGTCACTTCATCTTATTTATGAATGGACGCTAGTTTGTCTTAGTTAGCTGTTACGATAAATTGTTCCCATGCTCCGCCTACAGCGTTACGATTGGCATACAGCACGCCTCCGTTATTCAGATCCGTACTGACATATTTACCGTTCGCAACGGATTTGAAAGCAACCAGTCCTCCGCCCAAATCTTCACGGGTAAACTTCTCCCATGTGGATGGATACGTGGCCGAGGCGATCAAACGCCCGCCGTTATTCAGATCAGCTTGCACATATTTGATGTTGCTCATCGACAGAAAGGATACCGTCCCATCCGAATTTTGGATGATTTTGAACCGTTCCCAGTGTCCGGCAGTATCCCGATTGGCAACCAGCGGATCCGTGCCACCATTCTCTGCGCTGACAAAAGTACCGTTGGCATTGGCCTTCAGACTGGACCACGTCTCTGTAAACGGAGCCGTTCCCGTATGTTTCTTGACCACATTCTGGAATGTGGTATTAGAGGCAAAGTTCGCTGTTGTAAACTTGCTCCATTTGGAAGCAATCGTTGCCGCGCTGTCCGTATTCAGGTTAGGTCCCGGGTTGTTGTTATTATTGTAATAACCCCAAGTTCCGCCCCCTTTAACCTTATAACTCCAGTTCGTCCATGAAGCATTCAGTGCATTCAAGCCGGACAGCCACTTCTCGGTCAGATCATCCTGACCAAACGAGAACTCGCCAGCTAACACCGGAACGTTCCAATTTTTCTGATAGGACGCCATATCCTTTAGCCAGCGATCCATCTCTGAATTGGTCAGATCCCAGTTGTTATAATCCGTGAATTGATAATGATGCGTCTGATACATCACATTCGTCCAGCCATACGTCGTTGGAGGTGAAGCTGCCCACCAGTCAAAGAATGCGGCGATGATGATCATGTGATCCGCATCCTTGGCACGAACAGCTTTGTACATGCGGTCATAGAAATCCATCTTTTGCTTGATCTGAGCTGCATTTTCACCTGTACCCATGGTTACGAGAGGTTCATTGAGCAGGTCATACGCGGCAACGGTTGGATTGCCTTTGTAACGTGTTGCCATCCGTTCCCAGATCTGAATGGTCCAGTTCTGGTATGTAGCATTGGTCCACAGTTGGTTGGAATTCTCCTGACCGCAGGAATGCCACGGACAGGCTGCTCCCGGTGCCCCGTGCAGATCGAGAATCACATACAGGTTCCGTTTGCCCGCTTCATCAATAAGCCAATCGAGCTTGCGGAACGTAACCGAATCAGGTTTCATGACACCACTGGTGTTCATAAAATCCTCCCAATAGATCGGCACACGCACAACGTTCATGCCCCAGTTCTTGATGTTATCCAGATCGCCAGCCTGAATCCAGTTGTCCTGATATCCATTGATCAGGCTTTGTGCACCCGATTCTCCAAAACGATTTGTCAAAGTACGTCGCAGTGTGTATTCATCTACCGCTCCGGATGGCGTCATCCATTCTTCCTGCAGCAGCCAGCCACCCAAATTGGTTCCCCGCAGGTTTACCACGTTGCCTGTACCCGAATTTTTGCGGACAACGGTCCCGTTAGCCTTCAGGAAATCCCCTGATCCAAAAGCAGCACTGGCCTTCGAAGAACCTACGGCCGAAGCCAGCAGTCCGAGCAGCAGACAGCTGCACAATAGCATGATGGTGCTCTTCTTCAACATGTTGACGCCTCCCTTAAATGGTCATAGCTTAAAGTATGACTGAACCAGGATGCAGCACTCACGACGGGTAACGTAATGCTATAGAAACAGCGGGTATACGAGTGGTACAATCCATGGATGGCTCCGCTATCTATCACAACTGGAGGAAATTCATGAAATCGATATTACTCATTAATCGGTACAAACCATAAGTTATCATTCATTCTAAATCCAAGTTGGTGTAATCGATTACATTTCCATGAAAATCAAACCCTTTATTCCTCCACTATCCCCAATTATTGCTTCATTCGGTTATAACTTGTAATCGTTTTCAATTGGAATTATAATGAATTTGAATGAATTGTCAATCACTTATTTGGAGTTGTGAAGAATATGGATGTCAAAATCATTGATGTCGCTGCAATTGCAGGTGTATCCCCGGCAACCGTATCACGAGTTATTAATCAGCACAGCAAGGTTAGCACCAAAACCAAAGATAAGGTGATGCGCGCCATTGAGCAATTGGGATATCACCCCAACGCAGCAGCCAAGAATCTTCGTTCACAGAGAACCATGACGATTGGCGTCATCGTTCCAGATATCAACAATTCCTATTATGCGGAAATAATCAAAGGCATTGAGAACATCGCTTACGCCCGCCATTACAAAGTCATCATATGTGATGCCCATAACCTGAAAGAGCGAGAAGTCGATTATCTTAATTTGCTGCTGGATCGTACTATCGACGGTGTCATCATTATCACTCCCATGCTGGCGGATGAGGAATTATTCCAGCTCGCGGATAAGGGGTACCGCATTGGCATCGTTGGCAAATATATCGAACATGATCAGATTCCGTGTATATACACGGACAACGTAAAATTTTCACAGGAAGTTGTTCAGCATCTGGTTGAGGCTGGACATCAAAATATCGTGTTTTTGAACGGTTATCCCCAAGCAATCGACAGCTATGAACGGCTAGAAGGCTATTTGAAAGCCTTGCGTAATCATCAAATTCCGTTTCGTCCCGAACTGATCGAGAATGGGAATTTTAACGAGGAAGGCGGGTACGAGGCCATCAAAAGACTATTTAACAAAGGCCTGTCCTTCTCTGCTGTATATGCGGCCAATGATGAAATGGCCCTCGGCGTATACAAGGCATGTACAGAATACGGAATACGCATTCCCGAGCAATTGGCTATTGTAGGTGTGGACAACAATCGAATCAGCAAATACATCCATCCTACGCTAAGTTCGGTGAACCAGCCCAAGTATACGATGGGGGCCATTCTGATGGAGAAGATGATTGACACGATGAATACGAATGAATTTCAGGACAAACGTGTATTTAAAGTCGACTCGGAGCTACTTATTCGAGGGTCCTCTTCCTTCCAAATAACAAATAAAGCGCACCCGTAACAGGTGCGCCTAATTTAATATACTTTTTCATTTTCTTAATGCACAATGATGCTTAACGCATTCAACAAATCAGCCTGCTTCACCGGCTTGGTCAGGACCGCATCGAAGACTTCCGCTTCATGCGGGTCGATATGCATGCCATAAGGAATCAGCACAATGACCGGTGAATCTGTAACCAGGTGCTTCAGCTTGTGCACAAAATCAACAGCGCCGCCCTCCAGCAGTCCCATATCCACAACGGCCACGTCAGGCTTAAAGCCCTCCTGAATCCAGTCGTACGCCTCGGTCGTAACCGAGGTCATATGCACATCCATCTTCCATCTGCGCATCAGCGAGGAGACCCCTTGCAGAATGTCGGGGTCCTTTGCAAGCAACACCTTTTTGTCCTTAAGTCGATGCTGAATACTGGCAAGCTGAGGCAATTCCCAATGTCTGCGAAGCGGCAGCCTGATCTCGAAGTCCGTCTCGTTCTCCCCTAAGCCATGCACCTGAATACGGCCATGCATAAGAATGGCAAGATTCTGGCTCACAGCCAAACCAAGATTGGTGCCCACCAGCTTCTGGGTACTGATGTTTCCATCAAGCTGGTTAAATGCTCTGAGCTTCTTGTCCGAAGATAACATTCTACCGGTGTACTTCACATGAAGTTGAAGCGTACCCGCTTCCTCTACATTCCCACCCTCCACGGTTGCCGTAACCAGTACCGGACCTGTACGAGTTGAATCTATGGCATACTGAATGACATGTGACAACAGTTGTCCGATCTTGATTTCATCCCCGACGAAAACCTGGGACACATTCAGATCAAGGTTCAATCCCAGCTCAATGTTCTTGCTCAGCGCCAGTCCCGCATAAAGATAAACGGTATTCTCAATTGTGGCTACGAGATCAAATGGATCATCGTGTACAACCGTTTTGCCTGTGTCATTAACGTTAAAACTCATCATGTTATTCAACAGGGAGAGCAGAATGTTACCGCTGGTCTCAATCATATTCACATACTCTGTCTGCTCGTCCGACATATCCGGTGTACGCATCAGATCTGTCAATCCCAAAATGCCGTTCAGCGGATTACGAATCTCGTGGCTCATCAGTGATAGCATCTGCGTCTTGGTCATCGCCTCGGATTCCGCGCGTTCCTTCTCTGCCTGCAACTGCACTTGCATTTGCTCCGAATCACTCAGCTTCTGCTCCTGAACTTGCAGCGTATCCTCCAGATCCACGACATACCCGAGAAAAACAGCCATAGCTTTCAGTGTTTTCATATCCGTTTCACTGATCACATAATCGGGATTATCCATCAGACATATGGTTCCGAACGTTTCTCCTGACCTCCGCATAATTGGAATGCCCACAAAGAAACGATTGCCCAATTCGCCCGTTACGTCCATGGACTCCGTTAGCGGATGTTCGCATGTATCCGTGATGATCAGACTGCTGCCCTTATCTCTCAATACCAAGCTGCAATATGAAGCTTCAAATGGAAGTTCACTACCTTTGGCAATCAGCTCTTCCTCGCGGTTAAAAGCCTCTATAATAACATTGGTCACGCCATCATTCGTGGCAACAAAGATGGTGTTCACCTTTAATATACCGCTTAATACATCTACAATATGGGATGCGGCTTCCTGTATATTTTCATAGAAGCCCCTTGTAATGCTTACCGTTCCCATGACTCACCCCTCTTGTCTTAGCTGCATTTCAAATCCGTATTCCACTTATGATCCAATCGATTAACGAGGGTTCAAATGTTCCGAAACAGCTGTCACAACCTATTCATATATGATTAACACTTTAGAAGTCAAAGGGAAACTTAACCGAATACAATTTACTCCACTGACGGGAATCTGTTATGGACGGCGTGGTTCAACGACTGGAAAGCTAAGCAACCGCTTTCCTTGCAGGTTTTCTGTCCTTGTTTCAAGCTTCGTCAGCTATATTTGCACGGTAATAAGAAATTATAAGCTTACCCTCCGGCTTTGAAAACCTTTATCATTCCTGACCAGAAACCGCCACGTTCGAGGCGTCCCTCCTATGTGATGATTATCACACCCAAATAACAATATATAGTTTATAAATGGATAAAGAAACTCTACATATAGTGTTCAATGAATGGACATTATCCCTATACAATCTCATTTTTTAGGAGGAATCTGATATGAACATGCTTGAGTATGCCTCTCCGCCGGCATCCGATCTGCTATCTGACCTGGGAAGACGAATTATCGGTGCAGAAGACGCCGATACGCTGAGGGAGAATGCTAATCTGAACGGAGACTCGTTCAGCGGCAAGATGAGCAGGCTAGGTTCGGAGACGGCCAAGTGGCATGCTCTGCGTCATGTGCTGCCAGAAGACCTTGCTTTAGCTGTGGAGAATGGTGATCTGTACGTACACGATCTGGATCAGTATGCCCTTGGAACGACCAACTGTATCTTTATCCCGTTTGACCGACTGCTGGCCTCCGGCTTTAACACCGGCAACGGTTCCGTTCGTACACCACAGACGATCATGTCTGCCATGGCGCTGGTCGCCATTATTTTTCAATCCCAGCAGAACAGCCAGTATGGCGGCGTATCGGCCAATAAAATCGACTGGGATCTCGCGCCTTACGTAAAGCGATCGTTCCGCAAGCATTACCGCAAGGGACAACGGTTGTTTGGGGAGAATGCCCTGCTTGAGGATAATCAGCTGCATCTTGAAAGCCTTGAAGCGAAGGAGAAGTGTCCACGAGCCTTTCCCTTTGCTTGTGAAGAGACTGCACTGGAGACGGAACAGGCTGCGGAATCGCTAATCCATAACCTGAACACCATGAGCAGTCGTGCTGGCGGACAGATTCCGTTTACTTCGCTGAACTACGGACTGTGCACTTCAGCCGAAGGTCGGCTCGTGTCCCGGTCGTTGCTGGAAGCGACCATTCGTGGACTCGGTAACGGGGAAACTCCCGTGTTCCCACAGCATATTTTCCAGTGCAAGCAAGGCATTAACCAATCTGAAGGAGATCCGAATTATGATTTATTCCGGCTCGCTGTGACCTGCTCCTCACGGCGTATGTATCCGAATTTTGTCAATGTGGATGCTTCATTCAATCTGCCCTATTATCAACCGGAAGATCCCGATACGATCATTGCCACGATGGGATGCCGCACACGCACACTGGCTGATCGCTTCGGACGCAATCGTCAGAGCGGCAAGGGGAACTTGTCCTTTAACACCATCAATCTCGTCAAGCTCGGCATACGATACGGGATCTGCCAGGGAACAAGAGCCATCGCTGACCGGGCTGGCTTCTATACGGCGTTGGAATCCGTCATGCACAATGCTACGGATGGATTGCTGCACCGTTATCGAATTCAGACAAACCAGCCTGCCAAAGCATCGGACTTCATGATGCGGGAAGGGGTGTGGGAAGGTGGAGAACAATTGGCTCCGAACGAACCGGTGGCTAACCTGTTGAAACATGGTACGTTATCCCTTGGTTTTATCGGGCTTGCTGAATGTATGACCGCTCTATATGGCCGTCACCATGGACAAGACCTTCATGTACATCGAGAAGCCTTGAATATCATTCGTACGATGAGAGAGTTCTGCGACCGGATGAGTGAGCATCATAACTTGAATATCACCTTATTCGCTACGCCCGCCGAGGGCCTATCCGGCAAATTCACCAAGATTGATCGTGAGCGATACGGCAGCATCGCGGGGGTCAACGACCGGGAATACTACACCAATTCATTTCACATTCCGGTCTATCATACCCTTCCTGCCTATCGCAAAATTGAATTGGAAGCTCCTTTCCACAAGCTATGTAATGCCGGGGCAATCTCTTATGTCGAACTCGATGGGAATGTACGAGCCAACACCACGGCTTTCCAACGAATCGTGCAATACGCCCTGGCCCAGGATATCGGATATTTCTCCATTAATCACCCGATTGATCGCTGTCCTGCATGTGGCTATGAAGGTGTAATAGGAGATGTATGCCCCGGATGTGAAGCTCATGAAAATCAGGTACATTTCCAGCGACTGCGCCGGGTGACGGGATATCTGACCGGAGATTACAAAGTACGTTTCAATACAGCAAAACAGGCTGAAGTACGGGATCGGGTGAAACATCGGTGAATCTGTATGGGTATATCCCCGAATCGGTGAATGAGGGAAAGGGCCTGCGAGCCGTGCTGTTCATTAGTGGATGCCGACATGCCTGTCCGGGCTGCTTCAGCCCGGACTCCTGGAGCTTCCGTGCGGGTGAGCCATTCACAGAGGAGCGGCAGCAGCAGATCTTGCATGAAGTGACCGCGCATCCCTTACTGGAAGGGGTTACGTTATGCGGAGGTGATCCTTTTTTCTCGGCCGCAGAATGCGCCTCCTGGGTTCGGCAGCTTCGGACTGCTCGGCCTGATCTGACTGTATGGGCCTATACGGGATTTGTATATGAAGAACTCGTTGCCGACCCTGCGCGAGCAGAACTATCCTGCCTATGCGACGTTATTATTGATGGACCTTATATAGCAGCTGAGCGTGATGTATCTCTTCCTTATCGTGGCAGTCGCAATCAGCGCATCATTGATGTAGGGGCAACGATGGCTTGCCAGACAATCGTTACAATGCAGATGGATGCATTGTAACGTTTTTTTTATTTGAAGAGTCAAGCACAGCGTGTGCGATGATTTGGTTCATTTTAAGGCGTCATTTTAAGAATTCAATCTGGCAATAAACCAAGGTTTCATATGGCTCCATTTCATTTCCGATCGGATTAATGATATATGTTGCAAGCCAATAGGTTATCGTCTATGATTGGTAGCATAAGAGCAAGTATACGACGATTGCATCATTATATAATCTATCATCTATGCTTGGTCACCAATTTCATAGCCGGAGATGTGTACGCACATTTCTGCACACGGAAA
>NZ_LITU01000070.1:402309-442357 GCF_001280595.1 Paenibacillus xylanivorans | reverse complement strand
AAATCCGTCGCGGTCCCGCCACTGTATACGGGGAGTCTATGCATATAATCCACTGGTGTAACCATCGGGAAGGAATGCATATGACTATGATCCGCAAGCCAGGAGACCTGCCTGTTTCAACAGCATCGTATGACCTACGGAAGATAGGAAGGTGTTAGAGCAACCGCTAAAATAACTTATAGCAGGTGTTCTTTCCCTTTCTATCTTTGTGCACAGTCGTCATTCATGATGCCTGTTTCTCGGGGTATGGAATCGGAAGGAACGCCTTTTTTTTGATGCTTTCAAATGAAACACAACACCATAGCTTCAACCTGAATGATGAGTTCACCATTATATAATGAGGAGGAATTTTATATGTCGCAATCACAGCAACAACAGGCACAAGTTCTGACAGGCAACCTCGGTTACCCCCGCATCGGTGCGGGACGTGAATGGAAAAAAGCACTGGAGTCCTTCTGGGCTGGCCGAATCGATGAACCCACGCTTCATCAGGAACTGACCACGCTTCGGTTGCAGGATCTGAAGAAACAGCAGACACAGCAGCTCGATCTGATTCCTGTGGGCGACTTCTCCTACTATGATCATATTCTCGACGTATCAGCGATGTTTGGCGTCGTTCCTGAGCGCTTTAACCATACAGGCGGACCGGTATCCGTATCTACCTATTACGCCATGGCCCGGGGTAATGACCAGGCAACGGCCTGTGAGATGACCAAGTGGCTGAACACCAACTATCACTACATCGTACCTGAGATTCATAATGATACTGCATTTGCATTGCTTGAAAATAAACCCCTTGCCGCCTATCGCGAAGCGAAGCAGGAGCTTGGGCTGGAAGGTAAACCGGTCGTTGTCGGCCCGTACTCGTATGTACGATTTGCCAAAGGCTATGACGCGGAACGCTTCGCAGAGATCGTCACACGCCTCGTTCCAGTATACGCCCAGCTTCTGTCCGAGCTTCAGGCCGAAGGCGTGCAGTGGGTACAGATCGACGAGCCTGCTCTGACGCTGGCTGTCTCTTCCGAAGATGAAGCCTTGCTGCAACAGGTGTATGCTGCATTGGCACAAGCCGCACCGGAATTGAAGCTGCTGCTTCAGACGTATTTCGAATCGGTGGAAGCTTATCCGGTCGTGACAGCACTGCCTGTAGCCGGAATCGGCCTGGACCTGGTCCACGGCTATGAAGGCAACCTGGCCAGCCTGCGGGAGCATGGCTTCCCGCAGGATAAATGGTTGGGCGCCGGTGTCATCGACGGGCGCAACATCTGGCGTGCCGATCTCGCAGAGACGGCGAAGCTGCTGGAGCAGGTGGCTGAATTCGCTGCCGAAGGCAAGCTGATCATTCAGCCTTCCTGCAGCCTGTTGCATGTACCGGTTACTGCCGCTCAGGAGAGCGCGCTTGATCCGGTACTGCGCAACGCCCTGGCCTTTGCCAACGAGAAGCTGGAGGAAATTGCGACGCTCGGCACGTTGTTGTCTGGCGGTGCGAAGCAGGCAGACCAAGCAGCGGCTGTGGCTGAAGCCACCCGCCGCGTTGAGGCGAGCACCGAAGCGGTGCGCCTGCTGAGCGAGTCCGAGTCACGGACACGCCTGAGTGGCTCGCCTGCAGGGGTATACGCTGACGAGCAGCTGCTTCGCAGCGCGTCATTCCAGGAGCGGCGCGAATTGCAGCAGCAAAAATGGTCGCTCCCGCTGCTGCCAACGACAACCATTGGCAGCTTCCCGCAGACGGCGGACGTGCGCAAGGCACGCGCCCTGTTCCGTAAAGGTGAATGGAATGCGGAGCAATATGATGCCTATGTGCGTGAACAGATCCAGGAATGGATTACCATTCAGGAGGAAATTGGTCTGGATGTGCTGGTACACGGTGAGTTCGAACGTACCGATATGGTCGAGTTTTTCGGTGAGAAGCTGACTGGATTCGCTTTTACCAAAAATGGCTGGGTACAATCCTACGGCTCACGCTGCGTGAAGCCACCTGTTATTTACGGAGATGTGTTGTTCAACGAACCGATGACGGTGAAAGAAACGGCGTATGCTCAGACACTGACCAGCAAACCGGTGAAAGGCATGCTCACAGGTCCGGTAACGATTCTGAACTGGTCCTTTGTTCGCTCGGATATTCCACGCAGCGAAGTGTCCTACCAGATTGCCCGCGCCATTCGGGACGAGGTTGAAGCGCTGGAGCAAGCAGGCATTGAGATGATTCAAGTCGATGAGCCAGCTCTGCGTGAAGGACTCCCACTCAAAGGAAGCAAGTGGGATGAGTATCTTCAATGGGCCGTGGAATCCTTCCGTTTGGCAACAGCAACCGTGAAACCAACAACGCAGGTGCATACTCACATGTGCTACTGCGAGTTCGATGATATTATTGAAGCCATCAGCGATCTGGATGCGGATGTTATCTCGATCGAAACATCTCGTAGCCACGGGGAACTGGTGGGCAGCTTTGAGCAGAATACGTATGACAAAGGCATCGGACTCGGTGTGTACGATATCCACAGTCCGCGTGTTCCAGGCAAGGACGAGATGTTGAATATGATCGAGCGCGCACTTCAAGTACTGCCAGCAGATCTGTTCTGGGTGAACCCTGACTGCGGACTGAAAACACGTGGTAAAGCCGAAGTCGTGGATGCACTGAGCATCATGGTAGACGCCGCTCGTACGGCAAGAGAGCGGGTAACGGCAGACTCCTCAATCTAAATCCGATATTTCGCACTTAGGCTTTCGGAAAAAGTTGTTTTATTCACAAAAGGGATGTCCCTAGTCATGAACATGACAAGGACATCCCTTTTTAGCGTTTTTATTTAATTTAACGAACTGAGCACATGTTATTAGATGCAACTTCCATAGGCTTCGGGTTTAACGAATCTCGAAATGGCTGATACGCACTCCTGCGGACAACACAAGGTATACATCTTGTTGCCCTGATGCACCTTGGAGGTCTACCTTAACCGTGGACCACTGTTGAGCCTCGCCCTGTGCCAGTTCCACGCCTCCTGCCAGTGCACCGTCAGGTGCGTTCAGTCGAACTTCCAATACCGCATCTGCCTGTTCTGCCGATACACGAGCTTCAAGCGCTGCTGCACCGCTACCCAGATCCGCATCTTTGAAGGCAATCCAGCCTTGTTCACCAATCACACGGACAGAAGTTCCGCCTTCTTTGCTCTCATCCAGATCCACACCGAAGTATGCATCATAGTTCTCGGCACGAGTTGACACCGCCAGATTACGTGCAGGAATGGTCTCACCTTGTACCGTCAGGTCAGCAACAAGCTGAACATCGACAGAAGATTTGCCTACCATAATGGAGTACGTGCCGCTTTCGACCACATAACGATCACGGGTTACATCCCAGATTGCCAGCTCCTGAACTGACAGTGTAAAGCTAACTTTCACTGTAGCTCCAGCTTCAATATGAAGACGACGGAAACCTTTTAATGTTTTGAGTGGACGTTTCACACGGGACTGTCCGGCACGCACATACAATTGCACAACCTCATCACTGGCGATCGTTCCTGTATTCGTCACGTCCACATGTACAGTAATGGCCTCTTCGACTCCAGCTTGGGCCGGATTCAGCTCCAAATTGCTGTATTTAAACGATGCATACGTCAATCCATGTCCGAACGGATACAATACATCACCTTCAAAATACTGATACGTGCGTCCGGATTGAATGATATCGTAGTCTCTGATATCGGTCAGTTGATCTGCCGATTGCACCCATGTCATATTCAGGCGACCTGCTGGTGCATAATCGCCATACAATACGTCAGCCACAGCATTGCCCAACTCTTGTCCTGCATGGGAGGTATACAATACAGCCGGGATGTTCTCCTGTACCCAGTTGGACGTGAACGGGTAACTTCCTACGATAACTACGACGGTATTCGGGTTCGCTGCATAAACGGCTTCAACCAGACGCTGCTGGGACTCTGCCAAATCCAGGCTTGGACGGTCGATCTCTTCTTTACCGTTCACAAGCGGATTGTTACCGACAAATACAATCGCCGTCTCTGCTTCCTTCGCAGCCGCCACCGCCTCATCTAATCCATTCACAACGATATCCTTCTTGAATGTCTCCGTAGCACCGAACGATTTCAACTCTTCAGATACCGCGAACGCATCGTTTCCGCCATTGGATGCCGTTACGGTTTTGCCGTTCCAAGTGGTCAGCCCCACGCTTCCGTCCTGTTGTGGCAACAGATGGAATACTTCCTTCACAAACCAGCCATATACTTCATCCGCCGATGCCGTAACCGTTTCTTCGTCCGTCGTCAGGTATTTACCATTACTGTCCGCCTTCAGCGTGTAACTGCCAAATCCCCAGTCACTCAGTGTAAATGTCTCGGCATCTCCTGAAGCAATAACGGGTGATTTCTCACTTTCAGCCAGTCCGACAGCCTTCCCACTGGCTACAGAAGTCAGCGTAATCCGATCATTTCCATCCTTGAAGGCAACCTTGTCGGCACCTACCTTGCCGCTAATCGCCTCAAGTGGAGATACGCTGTACGGCATCGTGCCTGCATACCAGTCACGATAGACTGTTCCGCCCAGTTGACCAATCACAGCCACTTTGCCGGATTTCGTTTTATCCAGCGGCAGTGTGCCCTGATCATTCTTAAGCAATACCACTTGTTCTCTCGCTGCTCTCAATGACAAAGCCTTCGCGTTCTCCGTCATCATCGCTTCTTCACCAATCGAAGCATATGGATTGCCTTCAGCCGGATCAAATTCACCCAGACGGAAGCGGACACGGAACGTATTAAACAACGCCAGATCGATGTCTTCCATCGTGAGCGTACCTTGCTCCAGCCCTTCACGCAGCGCCTGCTTCGACAGATCCGCATCATCTGTAATGCTGTCGATGCCGGCTTTGACGGACTCTACTGTACCTGGGGTGTGGGAATCATAGTATTTGTGATCGTTCTTGATCCCCATGACATCCCCTGCATCACTCACGATAAAACCATCCATGCCCCATTCGCCCTTCACAATCTCGTTTACAAATGGGTGCAGCAATGCCGGTGTACCATTAATAGAGTTGTACGCGGTCATCATGGACTGAGCGCCGCCCTCTTTGAACGGTTTCTCGAACGCTTTCAAATAATATTCACGCATGTTGCGTGGATCAATGCTCGATGAACCACTGCCACGCTCCACTTCATTATTGTTTGCCAGGAAATGCTTCAACGTGGCAACCGCCTTGTAATACTTCGGATGGTCGCCCTGGATACCCTTAACCAGCGCCGTTGTCAGCTCAGCAGTAAGTTCCGGATCTTCTCCATAAGCTTCTTCGTTTCGCCCCCAACGTGGATCACGCTCCATATCAACCGTAGGTGCCCACAGCGTCAGACCGTTCACGGCTGGATTGCGTTTGTAAAATACACGTGCCTCGTCTCCAATCACGGAGCCGATCTCTTTCATTAGGTCAGCATCCCACGTACACGCCAGCCCTACCGGCTGCGGGAAGGAAGTCGCTTCGCCAAGCCAAGCCAGGCCATGTGCTGCTTCTGTACCGTGTTTATATGCTGCGATACCCAGGCGTTCTACTGCTGGTTGGTATTGCAGCATGGATTCGATTTTCTCATCTTCCGACAGGCGGGATACGAGGTCCTTTACACGTGTATCGAGTTCAAGCGTTGTATCCTGGAAAGGATATTTCGTTTGGTTAGTCATGATATGAATCTCCTTTGGGCTTTCAATGGTTTATTTGAAATGATAGCGAATACATTAATATGACATAATGATGATGTAATCTTGATGTATCCGACCTCATGAATCGAAGATTTAACCTTTTAAAACAAGCACTTATCCATCTGTTGTTAACTCTTCTCTTCATTTACTAAAACGATTTCGATAAATCTATCATATAGCATGTTTAGCAAAAAAAACAGGGGGCTTGCACAGGAAAATGTGAACTTTCCACAGGAAAGTATGAGGCCCATCGTTTTATTCTGGCACTGTATGGTAATCATGGATAGGAGTAAAGATTTGACGTATTTATTAAGCTGAGCATAAGTCCTAATGAAGAAGGTATGAGGAGGAAAATCGAGTGAATGATCATCAACAGCCCCCGACAGGTTTGCCCTCCATTCCGGAATCCCTGTGGAGAGCGACAAACACATTCAATGAATATCCGAAACTGACAGAAGATATAACTGCTGATGTAGCCATTATTGGTGCAGGAATTGCGGGCATTACGACAGCCTATTTGCTGGCTCAGACGGGTATGCGTGTGGTCGTGCTTGAAGCCGGAAAAGTACTGGATGGCACAACAGGCCATACAACAGCGAAGGTATCCGCGCAGCATGGCGTGATATTCGATGAATTGCTGCATCATTTTGGCGAGGAACAGGCCCGCATGTATTATGAAGGTAATGCTAAAGCCGCCAAGTGGATGCGCGATCTGGTAAAAGAGAAACAGATCGATTGCCAGTGGGCTGAGGAAGATGCCTATGTCTACATTCAATCCGAGGAGAACCTCAAGAAGCTGGAGATTGAACTGACCGCCTATGGCAAGCTGAATATTCCTGGTGAATGGGTTGATCCACTTCCCATCCCCGTCCCGTCCAGGGCAGGTATTAAAATGCCGGGGCAGGCTCGCTTTGACCCGCTCCGTTATTTGCATTACCTGCTGGAATCCGCAGTCAAGCAAGGTGTCCGCATCTTCGAACATACAACGGTAACCGATGTAGAGGAAGACGCCTCACTGCATGTGCGGACATATGAAAATGGTCCATCCGTAACGGCCGAACATGTCGTCGTTGCCTCCCATTTCCCGGTTTACGACCCTGAATTTTATTTTTCAAGGCTGCACGCTGAACGTTCCTATGCTGTTGTCGTTGAACCTCAGAAGTCTTTCACAGGTGGCATGTATATCTCTGACGATGAACCCTATCGTTCACTACGTACCGTCATTCATGAAGGGAAGGAACACATCCTCTTTGGAGGGGAAAATCACAAAACCGGACAGGGCATTTGTACCGTAGGTCATTATGAAAATTTGGAGCGCTATGCAGCCGAAACATTTGGCATTCGCAACATCCCTTTCCGCTGGTCAGCTCAGGATCTGATCTCCATTGATAAGGTCCCTTACATTGGACCGATTACCGGACGACATGAACGTGTCTATGTGGCTACCGGCTTTGCCAAATGGGGCATGACCACAGGAACGATGGCTGGACATATCCTTACGGACCGGATTACCGGACGGGACAACTCTTACGCTGCTGTATTCGATCCTGCAAGATTCAAGGTAGACCCTGGTGTGAAAAACTTCCTCGTAGAGAATGTCAATGTAGCTACGGAACTGATCTCTGGCAAAGTCGGCATTATTCACAAGAACACTGGACAACTCGGTAACGATGAAGGAGCTGTCGTTCGCCATGACGGCAAACGGGCCGGCGCCTACAAAGATCCGACTGGCAAACTCTTTCTGGTGGATACCACCTGCACCCACTTGGGGTGTGAAGTGGAATGGAATGCTGGCGAACGTTCCTGGGATTGCCCATGCCACGGCTCACGCTTCGATTACGCAGGCAAAGTCATTGAAGGCCCTGCTGTTAAAGACCTTACGGTATTGGACGCACAAGAATAAATCAAAGCTGACATCCCATCGTTGTATATCTTCATCCCATAGACCCGGATCGGAATCCGTCTTCAGGCGGAAGTAACCGATTCGGGTTTTGCGTATGCTGATCTATAGATGAATTAGCGAGAAAACACAGTTAGTCTAACTTAGCGATACATCGTGACACGGAACTATTTTAAAATCACTACCTTGCATAAAACAGTACTGGATGCTATGATGAATTTACGACTACTGAACAATACACACTAGTGTTTGGATAGAGCAACAAGGAGGAACCCAAGTGAATGTTAATATTCAATTCAAAAAAGGGGTGCTGGAACTATGCGTACTCGTGCTGATCAACCGGCAGGATCGTTACGGCTACGAACTGGCTCAGGCCGTATCCCAACATATTGAAGTGGCGGAAGGCGCACTGTATCCCCTTTTGCGAAGATTAGTCAATGATGGCTATTGTACAACTTACCTTCAGGAATCCAGTGAAGGCCCGCCGCGTAAATATTACAAACTGTCCGAGACTGGTCGTGACTATATGAAGACTCTCACGAATGAATGGAATAGTTTTGTGCGCAGTGTCGCAAATCTTATAGAGGAAGGTACCCCCAATGAATAAACAACAATTCATGCAGGCAATGGAGGTTCATCTAAGACCGATGGACCCACTGGAACGGGCAGAATTGCTCGCTGATTATGAACAGCATTTTGAGATGGGATTAAGAGAAGGAAGACCGGAAGAAGAAATTGCACGGGAACTGGGGCATCCGATCGAAATTGCAAAAGAAGCGCTCGGTGATCGGTATGATGCACAGACGCCAGGATCTGATCCGTTCTATGCACCAACATTTGAAGAAATGCGTCCGCAGCAAAGGGGAAATCGCGCTGCACGCAACTTTTTCACGGCAATCGGACTTTTTTTCCTGAACATCATGCTGGCGATTCCACTAGGATTGACTCTGTGGTCGGTATGGCTCACAATTGCCAGTCTGTCGCTTCTGGTATTTGCACCGGTAGCTGCTGTAGTGGATTTCTTATATCTTGACCATTTTGAGTATTCTGAAATGTTCGTTTCGATTGGAGTATTCGGTATAGGCATTCTATTCGCCCTTGCTACAAAATCGATTTTTAAAACCTTTAAGTTAATTACTCTTCAGTATCTAAGATGGAATCAAAAGACGATGAAAGGAGATGCCTAATCATGAGCACCAAAAAATGGATCGCTTTAGCCATATTATGTATCGGTATCGGCTTGCTCGGAACCTCCATATACGGAGTTCAGTTCGGAGACCAGAGAGAAGCCTACTCCAAACGTTGGGAATTCAAAAATGATGAGCTGCACAATATCATGATGAATGCTAACTTTAGCGCAAACATTGAATTCGTAGTAAGTCCTGATTCCAATGGCTACATTGAAGTGGATGGTAAGTGGGACACTGCCACAATTGAAGGTTTCAAACAGGCCTCGATTACGGATGGAACCTTTACATTAAACCAGAAAGAGCGGTCGCGTTTGCAATTTTTCACCCTTTATTGGAATACTCAACAGCAAACGATCACGGTTGCGCTACCTGAAGGACATCAACTGGATGAAGTCGACATCGTCTCTACTTCCAGTGATCTGGATCTGAAGGGTCTGCATGCCAATACTTTGGACCTTAACAATATTTCTGGGAGCATTCACCTTCAAGACATTACCGTACCAACCATTCAACTTGATCTAACTTCAGGAGACATTAAAGCCGTGGGAATTGTGGGAGATATGGAAGTAAAACAAACTTCCGGGAGTTTCACGCTGGATGGCATGAATGGCGATGTGACCCGCAGAGTACAGTCGGGAGACACCAAAATTACGCAATTGAACGGTGCAGCAAATGTTGAATTCACTTCCGGCAGTGTGAAGATCGAGCAAGCATCCTCCGGTCCAATGGAAGTATCGGGACAGTCAGGAGATATTTCCATACAGGCAGCGCCTGATTTTGACGGTATATTTGACGCACAGGCTACTTCCGGTGATGTGAATATACCTGATTCCCCCATGGTAAGCCGTGATGTCATCAAAGCTCGCACCACCTCAGGCAGCATCAAGATCAAGCAATAATGATAAATCATGATGAAGCAAATATTCGAACTGTGGGTAATATAGTATAATTAAATGCTAGTCCAATTCTAAGGAGGAGTTACCCACATGGAACTTAAAAATAAAACGGCTGTCATTACTGGCGCCGGTAAAGGTATCGGCCGTGCCATTGCTCAGGCACTTGCCAAGGAAGGTGTACATCTAGGACTTATCGCTCGGACGGCCTCCGATCTGGAGGCTCTCCAGCAATCGCTGAGCCAGGAATATGGTGTGAAAGTAACCAGTGCCATTGCGGATATTTCAGATCGTACTCAGGCTGAAGCAGCCGTAGCTGCCATTGAGATGGAGCTTGGTGCGGTGGATATCCTCATTAACAATGCAGGTATTGCAAGCTTCGGCACGCTGCTGGATATGGACCCGGAAGAGTGGGAACGCATCCTGCATGTTAACGTCATGGGTACATACTACGTAACTCGTGCTGTGTTGCCAAGCATGATCAAGGAAAGCAGCGGCAGCATTATCAATATCGCCTCCACCGCAGGTGAGCGTGGATTCGCAACCGGTTCAGCTTACTGTGCTTCCAAATTCGCGCTGCTCGGCATGACCGAATCCCTGATGCAGGAAGTGCGCAAATCCAATATCCGTGTTACTGCGTTAACGCCAAGTACAGTGAACACGGAGCTGGCAACCAATGCCGGACTCAAAATTGGAGACGAAGACCGCATGATGCAAGCGGAAGACGTAGCTGAACTAGCTTTGGCGACGCTCAAACTGTCGGACCGTGTATTTGTTAAAGCCGCAGGCATCTGGACAACTAATCCACAGTAATCAGGAGTAGTCGGAAGAGGTTACACATAACGTTTAACAGGGTATAGCCTAATCCAGCTGATTAAATTTCAAACAATCAGAGGAAGTTATCCGTGGAAGGAAGTTCGGGGAATCTGTTTCTGAATTCTAACGAATCTCTTGCACCTACCTTATTTTACTGATTGGCGTGAAATGGAAAATGTAATGGTCTTCAGCAGCGTTATTTCGCCATAAGCCTCCGAAACACTGCGAAATTACACACACAGCATGGAAATAAAGCGTCTGAGATTCGTTAATTCTCTGCACCTGCATAAAAATCACTTGATAGAGCTCGCTCAATTCGTTAGAAAAAATAAAAGGGCTGTTCCCATCGTTTATGTTCATGACTTTGGGAACCGTCCTTTTATTATTTATCTAACAAATGGTCCAAATCTAACTCCTTGGATACGGCGATCAGCACCACCGCGGGCTCCTCCCCAATGTTGGTTACTTCGTGGGGAACGATGGCATTCCAGCTAAATGAATCTCCCGCCTCCAGAATCTCTACATCTTCACACTGCTCTGCGCGAATTAGGCCTTGCAGAACCAGATGGCTCTCTTCTCCGGCATGTTTATTAACCCCTGTGGATGCACCTGCCGGCAGCTCCACAATAGACATCCGCATCGCACCCTTTGCCGTTAAATGCTGTACCTTGATCTGCCCGCTTCCAGCAGTTGTCTCCTTTCGCTCATCCTTGCGTACCACGTTCATTCGCTGCTCCGGTGAGAGCAGCAAGTAGGGCAGTGGCACTTCCAGATAATCCGCGATACTTTCGAGTGTGGCAATGGAAGGTGATGTTTTATTATTTTCCACGTTGCTGATAAACCCCTTGGACAGCCCCGTACCCTCGCACATTTGCATGATGGTAATTTGTTTTTGTTTGCGGATCGTACGAATGGCTAGACCAATATCCATGTTGCAATCCTCCCCCTTTGATCTGTATATCCGATACTCGATTTAATCTGCGTTAGGTTCATAAAAAACAATCCGGTTGCCAAACGGATCGATCACTGTCATTTCCCTTAGATTCCACGGCGTGTCGGAAATGCCCGGTCTGGAATGTTTGTACTTTTTCCGATTGAGCGTATCACATAATGCATCCAGCGCATCCGTCTCCATTCGCAATGCCGCTCCAGGCGTACAATCACCATGATGTTCGGATAGATGCAATTGAATGGAATCCAGGGATATCTGCATATATAGCGGCAGGTCTGTCTCAAACCGATGTTCCCAATCCAATCGGAAACCCAGGTAATCCAGGTAGAACTCTTTTGCTTTGTCTTCATCAAATATTCTCAGAATAGGCACGATTCCTTTGATCATGATTATCACGTCCTTGGGAGTATATGTGGATTACTTTGGCGATCCGCCTGATACATCGTTGTAGATCATTATAGATTTCTTATACGGAACATATTTTCATAATACAAAAAAAATATTGACCCTACAATGGAATCGTGATAAATTTTGTTCATCAATAAGAATAATAATTTCATATTAGTGAACTTTATTTTATTATACCCATTTCTTATCAGGTGGTGATTCCATTGAGTTATTCATTGACTTACGAGGTTCGGCTTCCTTCCGATTACGATACAGAACAACACTATCCCGTTATCTTTGCCTTGCATGGCATGGGTTCGGATGAGCAGGATATGCTTCGTTTAATGGAGCCTCTTCAGTCCGATTTTATTATCATCGCAGTACGAGGCCCCCTCGTTCAGGGGAGCGGCTACGCCTATTTTCAAATTAAAAGCATTGGCAATCCCGTCCGCGAGTTGTTCGACGCCTCTGTTCAGGGACTGCAACAGCTAATGGTTGACTTGTCCGCCAAATATGCCATTGATCCCGCACGGCGTTATATCGCCGGATTCAGTCAGGGCGCCATTATGTCGATGACACTCGCACTAATCATGGGAGATGCAATCAAGGGAATTGTAGCCATGAGTGGTTATATTCCGCAATTTGTGAAAGACGAATACAAGATACAGCCCAACTCGGAGTTATCTGTATTCATATCGCATGGCGATCAGGATCATCTATTCCCGCTGCAACTTGGCGAGGATAACGCCAGCTTCTTCCACGAACACACCAATAACGTTACGTACGTTCCCTATAACGGTGGACACCAAGTCACCCCCGATCTATATCAACAATTTCAACAATGGCTTCGGACGGATGCCAAGCTGGTTACCGAAGACCGGAAAGGAATGAATTTATAATGATGCCATCCCTGTTTATCGCTCACGGTGCGCCATCACTCGCACTGGAGGAGAATGCATACACTGAATTTCTGCAAAAACTCGGACAGGAACTGCCGAAACCCAAAGCAATCGTATTGTTCTCTGCTCACTGGGAATCCACAACCCAGTTGGTTTCCTCCGTAGCGAATTACGAGACCATCTATGATTTTGGTGGGTTCCAACCCGAGCTGTATCAGATCAAATACCCTGCACAAGGACATGAAGAGACATCTGCGAAGATTCAGCGCCTGTTCGCAGATGCTGGTATTCCGGTGGAAAGCGACTCCGTGCGTGGCCTGGACCACGGCGCCTGGGTCGTTCTTCGCCTGCTCTATCCGAATGCAGATATCCCGGTCGTTGCGTTGTCTGTGAATCGATATCTGTCCAATGAACAGCAGTATCAGGTAGGACAGGCGCTCGCCACATTACGTGAGCAGGATGTTCTCGTCATTGGCAGTGGCGGAACGGTTCACAATCTGCGTCAGTTAAACTGGGAAAGCGCAGGTGTTGATCCTTGGGCCACGGCGTTTGACAACTGGCTGCATGACAAGCTGGTGAGCTGGGATACAGAATCCCTCTTCGCCTATGACAAGCTCGCACCATCTGCCGAGGCGGCTGTGCCTACGCCAGAGCATTTTGTACCGCTGCTGCTCGCCATGGGTGCGGGAGATCAGAACAAGCAGGCATCACTCTTGTTCAAAGCCTATCAGTATGGCAACCTGAGCCTGTCTTGCTGGAAATTTGATTGATCGTTTGCTATATCGCTTATAAAAAAATAACCAGACACTCGTGCAAACTCGCACGGGTGTTTTTAGTGATATGACCTTTTTTGCATAATGCTGGGAGTTATAAAGCAAGCTATAATAACATTTAGTGGAAATGAACAAGCTGTAATTACGGATTACTCTTTCTACACCTATCACATCTTTCTGGGAGGAACATTCGAAGTGGCTGAACAACCAAAGTCTGAGAGCTTGATGTCTCTCGTCAAAAAGGGGAACACCTCCTCGGCCGTAGCTATGGCAGGAAATGCTGTACTTGCACTGTGCAAAGGAGGAGCCTTTCTATTCAGTGGCAGTGGCGCCATGTTCGCCTCGGCGATGCATTCTTTGGCCGATGCCATCAACCAAGGGTTTGTCTTTGTCGGAAGTGTACTGTCCGAGAAAAAACCTACACGCCGCTTTCCAACCGGATTCGGACGGGTCATTAACATTTTCTGTATGATTGCCGTTATCGTTGTGACCATTATGGCGTATGAAACGATCCATGAAGGGATTCATCTGTTACTGCATCCTGCTGCTCATTCCGGTGGTCTCTGGGTTAACATCGGTGTGCTAGTGCTTAACATTGTGATCGATGGAGCCATTTTGATCAAAGCGATGAAAGAAATTCTAAAAGAAGCACGTGCACCCAAAGCGTCAGGCCTTGCCCTGTTTCCTGCTGCAATCAAAAATGTAGGACGTGCCGCGCCGCCAACACGCCTTGTATTTTACGAAGATATTGTAGCGGTACTCGGTGCGACACTCGCCCTGATCTCTGTTGTTGTCATTGCACTGACCAATTTTGCATTGCTCGATGGAATCGTGACGACCATTATTGGATGTCTGATGATCGCTGTCGCTTTCCGTGTCGGCTATGACAATATGATCGGACTGATTGGTGTAGCGGCTCCACAGGATGTTGAGGATAAAGTATCCCAGACCATTCTGGCCGACACTCATGTTGCAGATATCCAGATGATGCGCATTATTCAGGAAGGTCGTTATTACCACGTCGAGGGTCTGATCGAACTGACCAAGGGATTGAGCCTTGCCGATGCAGATGATATCAAGTTCCGTATTCAGGAGAAGTTAATGACAGATCCCGACATCGCCGATGCGGCCATCTCCATTATCGAAGATGATGGCGTGAATAGCTGGGGTAAGAAGCATTCTGATGTGGTGAAATAAGGGACATCTCCCTTTTATAAATGAAAAGAGGCTCACTCTTCGCGGAGCGGGCCTCTTCACGCAGCTGACTACATGGCTGCTGGACAGCTGCACTTAACTTGTTGGTTAGAATTCACTGACTGGCCGCCATAGGGTTTACTTCCGCCCACCCTGCTTCATCCCCATCTCCATCATTTTGTCTAGCCATTTCAGACGGAATGCCTCCGTAGAGCCCTTGATTGGACTAATCTCAGTTACACGAACTGGGGATACACCGCAGAATTTGAGAATATTCGTTTTCATGACCCGGTGCCCGGCATGCCTGTAAATAAATCGATTGTACCAGCGTGGTGTGTCCATGGTTACAATGATGTGGGCAGACCTGCCTTTCAGCAATTTGTCCCATAGGGGCGAGTTCTCCCGATCTTTCATCGCGAACAATAACTTTGCGGATCAGGATGGCCATTAATCACCAGAATATTTGATTTCATACATCTGTTCCTCCTGTATAATCATGTTCATGAAGGCCGAAGAAGCAGGCATATCACAAGCATAAAGTGATGTTATACATAAACAAATGATCAACGACGCCAAAACATTGCTGATTCGCGCAAAAGGGGGTAGCATGAGTAACTACAATCACGGTGTGTCCATTTCCATGTTGTATCCGATCATGAAGACGCTGGTGAACAAAGGGTATGAATCTGATGCGTTTTTCGAGTACGCCGGCTTAGATCCTGCTATGATACAGAATCCGGAAGCCCGAATTCCGGTTGAAGAATTGGAACGTATTATGCAGCATGCTGCCCGATACTCGGATGATCTTTATTTTGGTTTGAATCAGGGACAACTGCTGGACTTTGCGGACCTGGGACTTCCCGGTTACGTCATGATGCATTCCAAGACGATTGGGGATGCACTCGCTGCTTATCAACGATATAACATCATTCTATATAGCGGATTCAATCTGAGTTGGGAAGTACGCGGAGAGGATTTGATCCTTCAATTGTCTTTGCAAAATTCGGAGAAGCAGATGTCCCGTCATTGTGTGGAAGATATGGCTGTCTCCATGGTGTATTTGATCAGCAAACTGGCGAATCGCCGGGTGGAGTTGAAAGAGGTGCGATTCGGTCATCAAGCCCCCGATGCTTCAGGCGATCTATCTCCTTATGTTGGCAGGTTCGGAATAGAGCCTCGATTCGGGGACACCCGTACACTCCTGCGCATGCACAAAGACATTCTGGATCAGCCCGTATTATACTCGGATGCAAGAATGCTGAAGGTTTTTGAAACCATGGCTCAGGAAAGCAAAGACGAGCTTCATTCGTCTCAACCATTCTCCGGCAAAGTAAGTCGGTGGATGACGGAGAGCCTTCCAACCTTCTTTCCCACATTACAACACACCGCAGAACATCTGGGCGTGAGCATACGCACACTTCAAAGCCGATTGCGTGAAGAAAATACAACGTATCATGAGATCTCCGTTCAGGTACGCAAGGAACTGGCATTGCGATATTTGCAGAAAGGAACCTATTCTGTGGGGGATATTGCCTATGCCTTACATTTTTCGGAGCAAAGCGCATTTCAGAATGCCTTCAAAAAGTGGACTGGTCAGACTCCTGGGCAATACCGTGCAAACCTGAAGCGGCATATGCAGCCTGGCCCAGAGTAAAACCGATTACACACGGCTTATAAGATGCAATGCGTGTATTGATGAAAAGACATATTTGTACCTAGACTTTAGTCTAGGTTCAGTTTAACTCCAAAGACCGAGGATACCCTTTTGCGGTTCATGGTATGCTGTGAATAACGAGAAAACATACTCCATGATCGTTCGGGAATTGATCTTGTATTGAAAAGGAGAGATATCATGGCTAAACGCACCATCCTTGCGCCCGTCCTAATTTTGCTGGGCGTGTACCTGATTTTGAACCAGGGAGGTTCACTCGGTCCAGGTACGATCTTTGCCACGTTCTGGCCTACCCTATTTGTGATTCCGCTGGGGCTTTTCTTCCACTGGCTGTATTTCTCCATGATTGGACGAGGGATCGGATTGTTGGTTCCAGGAGGCATCTTGCTTACGGCAGGTGTTGTCAGTCAGATCGCCATGCTCTTTGGTAACTGGAGCACGATGTGGCCTGGCTTCATTCTTGCGGTAGCGGTAGGTCTGTTTGAATTGTATTGGTTTGGTGGCCGTAACAAATGGTTGCTGATTCCGATCAACATCCTGACGGTTATCTCACTGTTATTCTTCTCCGTCATGTCGATTGGCACGATGCTGAACAGTCTGTCCTTTATCCAGCCGTTCGTGGCGATTGTGCTGATTATGGGTGGGGCCTGGATCATTGTGGGTCGCAAAAAGCGCATTTAAATCATCTTATATCGTTTACACTGACCACTCCGATGGCAGAACAACTTTCGATCGCTGTTATCGCCGGATTTTTTTGATCCCCTTAATAGAGGGTAAAATCCGGCGATAAAGGCGAGCGCTTCGCTTCTCCAGTTTGTTCTGCCCTCTCCGTTATTGTGTAAACAAAGGTAAGACAACCACCTGAGCTATTTGCTCTGAGGCAGGGTAAAAATAAAGGGGTGCAGCTCGTCATTTAATTGAAATGACGAGCTGCACCCCTGTTTATTCTAACGAAACGAACTGTACACACGCTATTGGTGGTCATTTACTCCCATTGGAGTTTTAACGAATCAGAGAGACGCTATACATCTCACTCGAATGCCTATTATTTGCTGTGCATTTTAAACTCCAGGAACAGGTCATTATAATGCGAGAGCATTTTTTTGCCCAGATTATTGTACACTTCCAGCTTGCCTGTCAGCGTCTCATCCGGATAGAATCGCTCATCCTCCGAAATATCCTCTGGCAGCAGCTTCAATGCCTCGGCGTTCGGTGTGGAATACCCCACATATTCGGCATTACGAGCGGCGTGGTCCGGGTCCAGCATGAAGTTGATAAACTGATGAGCGCCTTCAATATTACTCGCAGTCTTCGGAATAACCATGTTATCGAACCAAAGGTTCGAGCCTTCCTCGGGAACGACGTAATCCAGCTTGTCGTTCTCATCCATAATCTCCGACGCATCCCCGGACCATACGAGTCCAACCGCCGCTTCTTCGTTCGCCAGCAGCATTTTGATCTCGTCTCCGACAATGGCTCTGACGTTAGGTGTCAAGGTGGACAGTTTCTTCAAAGCTGCCTGCAGATGATCTTCGTTCGTATCGTTCAGCGAATAGCCAAGGCTGTTCAGCCCCATGCCAATGACTTCACGGGCACCGTCGAGCAGCAGGATTTGATTTTTCAGACGCGGGTCCCACAGATCGTTCCAGCTCTCAAACGTCAAGCCACCGACCAGTTCAGGATTGTATACAATACCCACCGTTCCCCAGAAGTAAGGAATAGAGTACTTGTTGTCCTCATCGAAGGACAGGTCCATAAAGCGTGGGTCGATATTACTCAGATTGGGCAGCTTGCTATGATCCAGTGGAACGAGCAGATTCTCTTCTTTCATTTTGCTAATTGCATACTCTGAAGGAATTGCCACATCAAACGTCGTTCCGCCCTGCTCAATCTTGGTCAACATCGCTTCGTTCGAGTCAAATGTCTGATAGATCACCTTAATGCCTGTCTCTTGCTCAAATTCCTTCAGCAGATCAGGGTCGATATAATCGCCCCAGTTATAGATGGTCAGCGTGTTGCCGCCCGAATACCCCTGACTCTTGTTCAGATAAGAAGCGAGAATCATCAGGGCAAAGGCTGCCACGAATACAATCGCAAATGTCCGTACCAGTTGCTTCATGGACGCAGCCCCTTCCCTCCAGGTGGAATCCGCGTTGCACGGCGGTTAATGAAGTAATATCCAACTACCAGTAACACCGTCAGTAGGAACAGCAGAGTCGACAGCGCATTGATGGACAATGACACGCCCTGCCTTGCTCTTGAATAAATCTCCACAGAGAGCGTGGAGTAGCCGTTACCTGTGACAAAGAACGTTACCGCGAAATCATCAAGCGAGTACGTCAAGGCCATGAAGAATCCGGCAAAAATGCCTGGTTTGACGTATGGCAGCACCACACGGGTCAGGATCTGCCATGATCCAGCACCCAGGTCACGCGCGGCATCCATCAGGGTCGGACTCATCTCCTGCAACTTAGGCAGTACCATGATCACCACAATTGGCACGCTGAATGCGATATGAGACAACAATACCGAAGTGAATCCGAGCTTGATGCCAATCATGGTGAATAGAATGAGAAACGATGCACCGATGATGACATCCGGACTGACGATCAGCACGTTATTAAGTGACAGCAACGTATTCTTAGTCCGTTTGCGCCGCACATGATAGATCGCCATTGCCCCTGCCACACCGAGCATCGTCGAGATCGCCGAGGACAGGAGGGCAATAATAAACGTATTCAGGACAATAATCAGCAGCCGAGTATCGGCAAATACTTCCCTGTACCATTCCAACGTAAATCCTTCGAAGCTGCGCATATGGCCGCCACTGTTGAATGAATAGAAGATCAGATACGCAATCGGTGCGTACAGTATGGCGAATACAACGGCCAGATAGACATTAGACAGCTTTCCGTTTCTTCCCATTACGCACCTCCTTCTTGCCTGATCCGGTCAGGAACATAATGATCGCCATCGCAATAATCAAAAAGACGGCAATCGTCGAACCCATTCCCCAGTCCTGGGTGACGAGAAAATGCTGCTCAATCGCTGTTCCCAGCGTAATTACCCGGTTCCCCGCTATAAGGCGGGTAATCATGAACAAGGATAGCGCCGGAATAAATACAGCCTGACAGCCGGATTTCACTCCGCTGAGCGTCAGCGGGAAGATGACCCGGCGGAACGTTAGCCAAGACGATGCCCCAAGATCCCGTGCCGCATAGATCAGCGATGGATTCATCTCTTCCAGCGCGTTGAAGATCGGCAGGATCATGAACGGAATGAAGATGTACACCGAGACAAAGATAAAACTAAAATCGGTGAACAAAATCTGTTGCGTGCCAATGCCCACCACTTCAAGCAGGGAATTGGTCAGGCCATACGTGCCAAACAGGCCGATAAAGGCATACGCTTTTAACAACAGATTGATCCAGCTTGGCAAAATAATAAGCAGCAGCCACAGCTGCTTGTGCTTCGTACGAGTCAGTAAATACGCCGTCGGATACGAGACCAACAGCGAGAACACCGTGATCAGAAATGCATACCAGAACGAGCTCAGAGTCATCTGCATGTACACAGGTGTAAAGAACCGGGCGTAGTTGCCCAGCGTGAAGTTGCCCTCCACATCGAAGAACGAGTAATACACTACCAACAGAACTGGAGCAACTACAAACAACACCATCCATAACACATATGGAATCAGATACGCATTGCGTGTACTCGCCTTAGTCTGCATGAACGGCCTCTTGGTAGGCTTCCAGACGTTTATCGAACTCTTCTTCCGTCTCGTTAAAGCGCATGACGTGGATGGCTTCCGGATCAAAGTACAGTCCAATACGAGCGCCTACCACAGCTTTCTTCGTGGAATGCACCAGCCACTCATTGCCTGCGTCATCGTAGGTGGATATCTCGTAATGCACCCCACGGAACAGTTGGGAGTCCACGTTGACCTGCATTTTGCCCTGTTCCTCGGTAGTAATCTCCATATCCTCTGGACGAATCACAATCTCCACAGGCTCGTCCTTCTGCAAACCTTGATCGACACACTCGTACTGTGCGCCAGCGAATTCCACCACAAAGTCCTGCTTCATTTTGCCGGATACAATGTTCGATTCGCCAATAAAGTCAGCCACAAAGCGGTTAATCGGCTCATCATAGATATCATTGGGCGTGCCGCTCTGTTGAATGACGCCGCCATTCAGGACAAAGATCTCATCCGACATCGCCAAGGCTTCCTCCTGATCATGCGTAACAAAGATAAACGTAATACCCAATCGCTGTTGCAGCTCTCGCAGTTCATACTGCATTTCTGTACGCAGCTTCAAATCAAGCGCCGAAAGCGGCTCGTCCAGCAGCAAAATCTCGGGTTCATTCACAATCGCCCGCGCAATGGCGACACGCTGCCGTTGTCCACCGGACATCTCGCCAATTTCACGGTTTTCATAACCGGAAAGATTGACGAACTTGAGTGCTTCCAGCACTTTGTCACGAATTTCAGCGGTTTTCATTTTTTTGATCCGCAAACCAAAAGCTACGTTCTCAAATACATTCAAATGTGGAAATAACGCGTAATCCTGAAATACGGTATTCACCTGCCGCTGGTGAGCCGGCACTTGGTTTATCAGTGCACCGTTAAAATAAATACTGCCCTTTGTCGGCTCCGCAAAGCCGGCGATCAAGCGCAATATCGTTGTTTTTCCGCAGCCTGACGGGCCGAGTAGCGTATAAAATTTACCCCGCTCAATCTCGAAGCTGACTTCCTTCAATACGGCTTCATCCTGATCGTATTGCTGGGTCACCCGGTCGAACCGGATAATCGGTTGTTGTTCTGACATGCTTCATTTCGCCCCCTTTAAACTTGAGGTATACCTTGAGCTTGTACACTTCTTTTAATGCATGCTTCATTACAAATCCCATCTATTATATATGATTCAGCTATATCCGCAATGGTTTTGATGTAAACGCCATGTGTTATTTCTTCTTATTCTCACAAATACAGCATACATTACGGGTATATGTCGATATCTACGCATCCAGGTAGAGCGATTGAAGGAAGCTTCGGCGTTCAGTTTCTGTGCGAAAGGAGTCTTGTTGGTGGATATTCGCCGTAACCTGCCTTTGCTGATGATCATTTGTTTTCTGAGTCAGATGGGCGGTTTCATGATCCTGCCCCTATTTCCTTTGTTTATTGAGGAATTCGGCCTGTCTGGCTGGACGATGGGGGTTATTTTTGCACTCTTTTATGTCGGAAAAGTGATTGGCGGGGTGCCCGCTGCGGCACTCTATCGGAAAATCGGGGGCAAGCGGGCACTTATTGCCATGCTGTTGCTGCTCGCTGTCTGTATGGGCGGGTTCGCTGTATCTTCTGCCGCGCTACTATTCGGCCTGTTGCGGCTGCTGCAAGGGTTCGCTTCGACCGGGCTTACGGTCGTCGTGCGTTCCATCATTGGGGATGAGGGCAATGTCGACAACCGTGGGCTGTTCAACGGTTATATCAGCAGCAGTGAAGGCGGGGGTATGGTGCTGGGTCCGGTCATCAGCGGCTGGCTCTCGTTGCACTGGCCGTTGTCCGTGCCTTTTTTACTCGTTACGGTGTGCTGTCTGATGGCTGTCGTTGCGGCAATGGGGATAAAGTCGGCATCAAAAGCATATCATGCATCTGAAAGTGAGGTGAACGGTCAGACCTCAGGCGAGTCTCCAACTGATGCAAAACAAACGCAAACGCCTATGAATACGAATTACACTGTTTCTCCAGTAAACGATACAACTAGCACAACCATTCCAGAACCATCCACCGGACTTACCCGGCGGCAACAACTGATTGGTTATGGTACGGTTCATTTTCTGGAGATGAGCGCCTATGCCGTGTTTCTGACTTATTTTGCACTATATGCCGCTCATATCATGCACTGGGACCCGTTTGCGACCAGCCTTGCCTTTACCGTAGCCGGAATCTCTACACTTGCGGCTGCCCCGGTGGCAGGTTACCTGTCTGATCGGATGGGTGATCGTCTGCTGCTCTGCATGTTCGGTATGCTGATGATTGGCATCGAAGTTGTGGTTTTTCTGAGTACATCTTCTTATGTATGGGTTTACGTGGGCATGCTGATCGGCGGCGTTGGCGGTGCATGTTACATGGATTCGTTCTTTGCTCATATCGGAGATCATATCCCGGACGAGGGCAGAAGCTCCGTCATAGGCAAAATTGTCTCTGCCGCCGAGATTGGCTCGATCGTTTCCCCTCTGGTGGCTGCGCTGCTTGTGGAGTATGGATCGCTGTATACTGTGTTCGTGTTCAATCTACTTCTGATCGCTGCAGCCATTGCCGTTCAGGCGGTGATGCGCAGCCGTTACAGATCCAAACGTGACAGCAGCGCGTAAGATCAGGTATGGGATGAGTGCTATTTTTAATTGGAAAGCTTGGTTTGTAGCGAGAAATCTCTCTCTCTCTAGTATTCTTTATTAACGTGTACCAAAAAAATAACCCGCTCGTACATCAGTGTGCAAACGGGCATTTCATTGGTGAATTCTCAGTCTGAGGCTGATGATCCCCCTCGGGTTGTTGTTTCTCCCTGTCCATCCGTTCAGCTTCTGCTTGTTCTGAATCCAGCTTATAGGAATGATCTCCATAGAAAAAGTTCGGCTTCACAATCTCATTGCGGTAGGAACTGTGGAAAATATGCGTCGTCGCCGGAGACACTGGCGGAATCAGCCAAACCCAATCGCCTGTTAGCTCGCGCCCAGCCCTCTCTTCCCGCTGCTCAAACAAGGCAAATTGCGCTGCCGCCGTGTGGTGATCCACAATGCTCACGCCTGCTTTCTTGAACGAATACAGCACAGCTACATTCAACTCTACCAGAGCCCGATCCTTCCATAGCGTCGTTTCACTCGACGTATTCAGGCCAAGGGCTGCCGCTACCGCAGGCAGTTTATTATACCGAAACGTATCCGCAAGATTACGTGCACCGATCTCAGTACCCATATACCAGCCGTTGAACGGTGCTGCCGGATAGGATATGCCGCCAATCTCCAGCCGCATATCGGCAATCATCGGCACACCGTACCAGCGCATGCCCAGTTCAGCAAACTCTGGACGCTCCGGGTGTTCAATCCTCACTTCCACGATGTCTTCCTCGGGCACAGGATACCACTCTGGAGCTTGTCCCTGCACCTGGATAATCAGTGGCAGCACATCATATGGAGTGCCCTGCCCCTGCCAGCCAAGCGACATTGCTGTCTTCGTTAGCTCAACGGATGCAGGGTCACCAACAATACCTTCCATCGTCTCATATCCGGCATAGCGGATCAGTTGGTGATTCCATACCCGCACGGGTGCTCCATTCGGACCATCAGGTGGAAGAATCGTAATCATTGGAATGATCTTACCTCCGTTGGAGGCCGCTCTGATGTGGGTCAGCAGCGCATCCGCCACCGTTCCAGCCGTGTCCGCGTGACGCGCGTCAACGACTCGCAGTTTATCCCAGAACAGTCGACCGATACATCGGTTGCTGTTCCGCCAGGCCATTTTACAGCCCTGTTCCAACTCTTCCGTTGTGTGCATGTAAATACCTGTATGCTCAATCTCGTCCAAAACTGCAACAAGCCGGGCCTGCGCGTCTTCACGCGTATGGCCCAGCTCTTGATAACATCTATATATAAACCGTTCAGCTTCATCCCGCAGTTCTTCCAGGTCTGTCCGCATCATTCATTCCACCAATCTGTACATCTCGAATGCCATCATTATACGGCAAGCACACCTGATTTGTAAGCGAACGGACACTTTGTTCACGGACTCTACATATCGTTGGTAGGTTGCCCCTGCTCTTCCTGAACAATTCTGGCAATATGGATCATCAGATAGAGCAGTTCACCATTCGAGATCGTCACATCCATCATATTTTTCACATAAGCTTTGATCGTTTCCGCACATTTGTATTCAAGCGGGTGCTCATTCACCATGTGCTGAAAGATGGAATCATTCGATGATTCACTAATCCGGCCTTCCTGCAAACGCTGGATGAAAAATTGCAGATGTGTCACGAGTCTGGTGTAATGAATCGAATGTTTATTCAACTGAATGTTGAAACTGTACTGGATCAGATTAAAAATATCCTTCAGCATTTTCACCGACTGAATCGTAAGCTCCATATTCTGCTCATGGGTCTGGGCGTTGACGAAATGAAAGGCAATATTGCCCGCCTCCTCTTCAGGCAGGTCGATGCTCAGCTCTTTATTTAACATACGAACCGCTTCCATGCCCAGCTCAAATTCTACAGGGTGAAATTTTTGAATTTCCCATAACATACGATTCTGAAGTGTCACTCCCTTTTTCCAACGCTCAATTGCAAATGAAAGATGATCCATCAGTGTAAAAAATATTTGCTCATCCAGGGCCAATCGCTCTTTGGCACTGGCAATCAGTTTGTTAATGGCATTCACATGTGAATTCGGCATGTTCTCAATAATACGAACATAGGCTTGAGCCGATTTGTTGTTCTGTAGAACGAATGTTTTTTCGATGTGAGCATCATCGACCTGCTCCCCAATCTTCCATTTGAAGCCCAAACCTTTCCCCATGACAATCACTTCCTTGCCCTGGTCATCTCTCGTCAAGAGCAAGCTATTATTCAACACTTTGACTACTTTCATATGTTCATCACGATCCTTTATTCTTTCATGACCGCCTGATGTGGATCTCCAATAAACATCCCGTTTTGTTGTATCACTTGCTGATACCAGGCAAAGCTTTTCTTTTTGATCCTTCTGATATCTTTCAGATCTTGCTCGTCCCGGTTCACGTAAATCAACCCATATCGTTTGCCGTAACCCTGGTGGGTGCTTACTACATCAATCACAGACCAAGGACAATAGCCGATCACATTCACACCATCGGTCAGGGCGAGTCGGAGCTGCTCTAGGTGCTGCTGGATATAATCGATACGATAGGTATCGTTAATGACATCACCCGCCTCCAGCACGTCAGGTGATCCAATGCCATTTTCCGTAATCAGAATCGGAAGGTGATACCGTTCATAGACTTTGCGCAGCGTGAGTCTCAAGCCTACCGGGTCAATGATCCAGCCGTACTTTGTCTTCTCCGTATACGGGTTCTCCGCTGCCCGGTACACGCCCTGCTCACCAAGCATGATCTGCTGATCACCCGCTCGTGGAGCCACATCCGAAGCATCTCCCGTGCTGGCAGCAATGGTTGCCGTTGAATAATAGTTGATTGCGACCAGATTGGGTTGCCCCGTTTGAATGTCCTCCATATCGCCGGATTCAATAATTGGCTCCATCCCACGCTCCTGCAAATAACTCCAGAATAAAGGATTATATCTGCCCCAGACAGACAAATCCAGGAAACTCCAGCCCCGAATCGTCTCCCAATTGTGGGCAGCAATCGCATCTTCTGGTCTGGACGTAGCTTGGTACATGGACGTCATGTTCATCGCAGGACCGATCTTGCCACTCGGGAACATCTCATGATACAGGCGCATGGTTCTGCCTTGTGCAACAAACATGTGGTGATTTTGCTGATACACTTCCTTGGAAGTTGGTAATCGTCCACCCTTAGGTATACCGATAGCCCCAGGATGAAGAATCATCGTATTTTGTTCATTAATGGTTAGCCAATATTTCACTTTATGCCCGTAATTATCGAAGAGAATACGAGCATATTCCACAAAGGCGTCTATTGTATCACGCTGATTCCAGCCACCCTTTTTTTCAAGCTCATAGGGCAGGTCAAAATGATACATTGTCACGATCGGCTGAATGCCATGCAATAACAACTCGTCAATCAATTGGTGGTAAAAATCTAGCCCTTTTTCATTCACAGGAGCCTTACCAGACGGCATAATTCGTGTCCAGGCAATGGAGAAGCGGTAAGCCTTCAAGCCGAGTTCAGCAAACAGCTTAACATCTTCCTTAAATTGGTGGTAGTGATCACTAGCTACCTTGAAATCCGCTGTGCCTGCCGGATGATCACACATATCAATCACGGATAAACCTTTTCCATCTTCATTCCATGCACCTTCAACCTGATAGGCAGAAGTCGAACCACCCCATAGGAAATCTTCGGGGAAAGGTTTGATATTCTGATAAAGCATGACAATTCCTCCTCATTCGCTGATACCGCCTGTCCACTATTTCGTACAGACGTTATTATTCTATAAGCTAAGACAGCGTGATAATTGCATCTCCTGCCGTTACGTTTCGAGGTTTCTCTAGCTTCACATCCGAAAAATGATCTGAATTGACGATAATGACAGGGGTAATGGTCTCGTAACCTTGTGCCTGTATAGCCTCCATATCAAAGGTAATTAACACATCGCCCTGTTGAACACGATCTCCTATTTTAATGGAGGAATTAAAATACTTTCCTTTTAAATTGACTGTATCTATTCCAATATGAATTAAAATCTCTTCCTGATGTTGTCCTGTAATCTTGACAGCATGCTTGGAGTCCATGAACGCTGTAATCTCGCCCGTAATGGGTGCGCGAAGCTCGCCTTTCGCTGGAATAATAGCCATACCCTTGCCCAGCAACTCCAGAGAGAACACATCATCCGGTACTCTGCTCAGCTCGACTAGTTCTCCCTCCATCGGGCTGTATACGATCGTAGGAACCTGTGAAGTCGTTATATTTTGCGGCGCTTGAGCTTGTGCTGATGAAGCCTGTACAGGTACAGCAAGCGTCTCGGTAACTTCCTCGTTAGTCACACTCTTCATGGACTCTTCCCTGTCTTCATTCTCTTCAATTGGATCGTCGAACCCGATAATCCAGGTCAGCGCAAAGGTCACAACAAAGGCAATCAGACAAGTCACGATGGCATGTACGATATTCATCGGGTTGCTACCAATGAACGCTGGCAATGCGGCAAGACCCGGAGATACAAATGCGTAGCGAACGAGTCCGGTCAATCCGGCATAGATCCCTGCCACTCCGCCACCAATCATCGCGGCAATCAATGGCTTTTTCAATTTGAGCGTAACTCCGTACAGGGAAGGCTCTGTGATTCCCAGAACTGCCGTAAAACCGGAGGAAGCAGCCAATTGTTTTAGTTTTTTATTCTTTGTTTTCATAGCTACAGCAAGTGTAGCTCCACCTTGAGCTATATTGGACGCCAGCATACCAGGCCCATTAATCAACTCATATCCATTCTTAGTTAGTTGCATTGTTGCGATTGGCGTCATGGCCCACGCTGTTCCGGTCACGATCAGGAATGGCTGGAAGGTACCCATCAGCAACGGAATAAGCCAGCTTGCTCTTGCATTAATAGCTTCTGCTCCCATCGCGACCAGATCATTCAGGTAAGTACCAAAGGGCCCTATGACAACGAGCGCAAGCGGTGCTGTGATTAACAGAACCAGCATCGGTTTCGTGAAAAACTTAATCATGGAAGGAGACACCCGATCAGCAAAACGCTCAATATAAGACATTAACCAGACCGTAATAATGATTGGCAACACGGAGCTGGCATAATCAGTCAAACGAACAGGTACACCTATGAAAAAGACATTCTGGCCTTCTGTTATCAATGAACTCCAGTTCGGATGAAGCAACACCCCTGCAATGGTCATAGATAGAACCGGACTTGTCTCAAATTTGATTGAAGCTCCGTAAGCAAGCAACACAGGCAGGAAATAAAAAGCCGCATCAGCAATCGTATTGAGAATAAAATAGTTTTGGCTCTCTGTTGTCAGCACTCCGGTTAACACGAGAACAGCCAGAATTGCCTTGACCATACCCGCACCAATAATGGCTGGAATGACTGGGGTAAATGTTGTAGAAATAACACTGATAAATCGGGATATCCAGTTTTGTTTTTCTTGCTTCTTCTTGCTAGAACCGGAGCCAGATCCAGCTGGAGCAGAACCCATCTGTTGAACAATAGCCCGATAGGTTTGCTGAACCTCGTTTCCAACAACGACTTGATATTGTCCTCCATTGTTTACTACGGTAATAACGCCTGGAAGATCTTTAATCTTCTCTGTCTCCACCTTGGAAGAATCATAAAATTCGAAGCGAAGTCTAGTTGCACAATGCGTTAATTTGGAAATATTTTTGGTGTCGCCCACCAAATCGATGATCTGCTGTGCAAGTTTGCGATAATCCATGTTGTCATCCCCGTCTCTTTTGTTATGAATAAAAAAAGACCAAAACGAGATGCACCCCTCTGTAAACAAAGGAATATGCAAATCATTTTGGTCTTGCCTGCTTTACCAGTAACAGCCAAAAAAACAGCTATATTTAGTTGAGAAATTGTTGTAAACGTTTACTACTGGATACTAACACAACTTTTTTAGACAAGCAATTATTTTTTCACAAACCCTCACGATATATTCGTCACCGATTAAGCCAGAAATGCGTTTAACATCCAGACCTCTTTATCCAATGCAGCGGTGAATCCAATCAGCATATCTTCGGTTGCATGATCCTTGGCTTCGCCTGCTGCTTGAATACCCTGGTTAATTACACCCACCATGGCTCGCAAATCTGCAACCACTGTCTCTACCATACGTTCAGCCGATAAATGTCCCTGTGCTTCCTCAACTGGTGACAAACGCAGTTGTTCACCCATCGTTGCGACCGGGCGTCCACCAATGGCCAATAGACGTTCTGCGGCTTCGTCCATATTTGCGGTAGCCAAGTTATACAACTCTTCGAATTTGGCATGCAGTGTGAAGAAGTGAGGACCTTTGACATACCAGTGAAAATGGTGCAGTTTGGTGTACAGTACAGACCAACCTGCGATCTGGCGGTTCAGGACATCTTGAAGTTCAGTGGTATGGTTTGCAAAAGTGTTGTTTCTAGTTTGGATTGTGCTCATGGAATTTATCCCCTCTCGAATACGATATAGTTTTAAATTTGGTAACGCAAATTAACTTGGTTTCTTATTTTAATTTAGACTTAATCTAAATCTTGTTTTAATTATAACATTGCCCATATCCTTTGTGAAGGCTTTAGTCTACTCTTTCGAATGAAGATTCCATGAAGCTGAGCTTCATTTTTGACTCATGTGGAAAACTCTTCTAACACCTTTACACACAGTATCTATACCTCGATTATCGCCGATATACAATGACAATCCTCACTCCGTATACAACAACAAAAAAAGCCCTGATCCTCAAATGAGTAATCAGGACTGCACCAACGCACATAGGGCACGTTTTATTGTTGAACCAACTCGGATGTAAGGATACGGCTTACCTCTTCATAACTAAGCGCTACATGATGTGGCTGATGTTCTGATTCTGGCAAAGCACCACGATGATTAAACCAGATCACTTTCCATCCGGCATCGACGGCACCAACAACATCATTGCGCCAGGAATCGCCGATATAATAACTGGAGTCGGAGTCTGATCCCGTCTGCCTGCTTACATGCTCAAACAATCTGCGATCCGGTTTGGCGTAACCAAGTGTACCCGAAATGAAAATCCGTTCCTCTGGGATAAGGTTGAATACATCCAGCGCTTCAAGCTTCCGCTGTTGATGTTTCCCTTCTCCATTGGTAATTAACCCTACTGTATGCCCTTCTGCAAGAAGTCTCCGTATAAGTTCATATGCCCCTCTAAAGGGTTGGATCTGAAACTGTCTACTCAAATACTGCGCTTGCAGTTCTTCAGCCTGCCCCGATTGCAGGGGTAGTCCAAATTCCGCCATGGTCAGCTCAAATCTACGATGACGCATCCGTTCCACAGCTTCCGGTTCGGGTACAGCAGACAAATCTTCTTGGGCAGACAGCCAGTCACTATAATAACGGAAACGATGGTACGCCTCCGCATAAGGGAATTCATCTGGTAGACCAAGAACCTCCTGTAGTGCTCCTTTCAGGGGCTGCAAGTGGTCATACAAGGTGTCGTCTACATCGAAAAATATGGCTCTAGTATCATTTGTTTTTTCCATAATCGTTGCTTATCCTCCTGCCGTTGCTCTAAACATTCTCTCTACTTAATATATATGCATTCATTTGCCCCGTCCAAAAAATGAATCACTTGTAGGTTCTCTACCGTTAGACTTGCTGTCGAAGTATCATAATGGTAGAAGCATTTTTTATGCTAAACATAAAAAAACACCCCGTCTCCCAACATGATGGTTGTGAAATGGGGTGTCACTATTGTTATAAATACAACTACTCCACGATCAACAATCTAATTGGAGGTACATCACGAAATGTGTGTATTTAAATTAGATTATCAACGGTACAACCTTGCCTGCATTCACATCAACCAGGCCATGATCGGTAATTTTGAGAGCCGGACTTACCGCCAGGGAATGTGTACTGATCGACATGATCGGGTTATAGTGCACATAGCCAAGAGACAACATCGCTGCACGCAGTTCTTTAACTTGGTGAGACACCACCGCAAGTGGTTCCTCCGTCAAAATGCCACCCACAGAAAGCTCGAGATGGGACAATACTTTGCCGTCTTCCACCACACAGAATCCACCCTGGCTCGAAATTACCGTGTTAGCTGCCAAGATCATATCTTCACGATTGCGCCCTACGACCAATAGGTTGTGGTTATCATGTGAATATGTTGTCGCAATGGCCCCACGCTTAATCGTGTCTCCACCAATCAAACCATGCGCTCGGTTACCGTTCACACCATAACGTTCAAAGGTCGCAATCTGTCCATATTCGCTCTCTTCCCAGAGAAGTTCACCATTCGCAGCCTGAACCTGGGCAATATGCTCTTCCACAAAGGTTGAACCATCCTTCACCATCATGACCCGGCAGTTGTTTAAACCATTTTCAGATAACTGTGCATCTGAGTCAGATCCTTCACTTTGCCCATTCACCTTCGGATCAGACAAACGGATTGTGAAATCCTCGGCTCCCAGCAGATCCAACTGCACGCTCTTGTAAAAGTGAGGTGGGAACTTTCCACTGATCCGGTCCTGCTTGTACGGTTCGTAGTCGTCATAAGCTTTTCGGCCATTTTTGTACACCTGCTCTACTGCAAGTGTATCTAAGTTGGACAGCAGCACATAATCGGCCACTTTGCCTGGGGCAATACTGCCGCGATCGGACATTTTCATTCGGGATGCAGGGGTGGAGGTTGCAGCGTAAATCGCATCTTCCGGACGCATGCCCATACGAATCGCTTTACGCACGATATGATCCAAATGTCCCCGTTCCACCAGCGAATCAGGCATGACATCATCCGTCACGAAGCAGAAATGCTGCGCCACATCGTTCTGAATTAGGTACTCCATAACTTCTGGTGTCATCGATTTTTCTTGAATTTCAATGAACATGCCTGCCGCAATACGTGCCTGCAAGCCCTCAATGCTCTGATGGGTATGATCGGAATCCACGCCCGCATAGATGAGTCGATGCAGATCCAGCCCAAGCAACTTCGGTGTATGCCCTTCAATCACAAGATCCGGATAGTTTTTGCGAATATGCTGGAGGATCTGGTTGGTCTTGCATTCCGGGTCACGGATGACATCCACATAGTTCATGATCTCACCGAGACAAATAATCTCTCCAGTAGCCAGAAGCACATCCATGTCTTCGATTTCAATTGAACCACCCGTTGTTTCCATTGGTGTTGCCGGAACGGAGCTCGGGATGGCATAGAACATATCTACGGTCGTCTCACGACTGGCAGACATCATCTCCTGCACACCTTCCAACCCAAACACATTCGCCATCTCATGCGGTTCCGCCACAATGGACGTTACCCCGCAACGGATCAGGCCATGGGAAAAGGTTGCTGGTGTCACCATTGTACTCTCGATGTGCAGATGAATATCAATGAGGCCAGGAATCATGTAACGTCCCCGTGCATCAATCACTTCATCGGCTTCAATCATTTCCGGTCCGCCTGGCCCAACATACATGAATCTGCCGTCCAGTACAGCCACGTTGTTCATTTCGAACCGTTTATAATAACTGTTATACACATGTACATTCTTAATTAGTTGATCTGCACGCATGGGGCATAATCTCCTTCTTCATGAGCATTTTACAGCGATCCAGAGCGGTAGTTTACAATAGCCAGATTGAGTGGAAACAGCTATTTTCGATATGCCACATCTGGATTCAACTGATAAAACGCCTCTTTTACTGCTTCTGCTTCCTACTGCTATTCCACAAGGATAAGCTTATCCTGCGGGAAAATCAGATTCACCCGCTGTCCGCTGAGATAAGGCGTCTCCATCTCCTGATTGGCCGTGAAGTCGCCGAGTTCTGTCTCAATAACGTATTGATAGCTACGTCCAAGGTATGTGCTTACTTTGATAATCCCTGGCAAAGCATTAGCCATGTCCCCAGAGGTATCTCCACTAACCATCAGATCATCCGGGCGAATCGCGCCTTTGCGTGCACCGGGACGTGCCGTTCCGGGATGTGCTGTTGCCGTGAACAAGCGACCACCCGCTTTCAGCGTGATCACCTCTCCTGCATCACTGCGCTCTGCGAACTCAATAAAATTGTGGAATCCGATAAATTGGGCTACAAATTCTGTTGCCGGGTATTTAAAAATCGTCTCCGGGCGGTCGAGCTGCTCGACAACGCCTTTGTTCATAATCGCTACCTGGTCGGAGATGGAGAAGCACTCCTCCTGGTCATGAGAGACATAAAGCGTCGTAATGCCCAGTTCCTGCTGAATGCGGCGAATCTCCACCCGCATATTGAGTCTCAAGTTGGCATCCAGGTTACTGAGTGGTTCGTCGAACAACAGCAAATCCGGTTCAATGACCAGTGCGCGGGCAATCGCCACACGCTGACGCTGTCCACCGGACAGTTCCTGCGGGAACCGTTTCTCAAAACCGTTCAGGTTAACAACCTCAAGGATGCGCATCACACGTGACGAGATGTCCTTATCTTTCACCTTGCGCATCCGTAGGCCGAAGGCCACGTTGTCATAGACAGACAGATGCGGGAACAACGCATAACTCTGAAATACAAATCCGAAATTCCGTTTGTTCGCCGGAACCTTCGTATAATCCTTGCCGCCGAACATAAACTTGCCCTGTGATGCTTCCAGGAATCCGGCGATGAGGCGCAGCGTAGTTGTTTTGCCGCAACCGCTCGGTCCGAGCAGGGAGAGCAGTTTACCTTTTTCCAGCTCCAACTGAAAATCCTTCAGGATTGTCTGCTTATCGTATGCCACGGATACGTGGTCTAATGTCAGCAATGCCATAGCGTTCTGCGCCTCCAATTAACGTTTAGTAAAGTATGAAAATCCGCCCATGATCCGTTCGATCACGAACATTAAGAGTCCGGTCAGTACCATCAACAGCACGGAAATGGCTGCAATCGTCGGGTCAAAATAATTTTCCACATAGGTCAGCATCTGAATGGGCAATGTGCTTACCCCAGGCCCGGTCATAAACACGGAAATGTCCACGTTGTTGAACGACTCCAGAAAGGCAATCAGTACCGCTGCGATAATTCCTGAACGAATGTTGGGCAGCACGATCTGGAAGAACGTTCTAACCCGTCCCGCGCCGAGACTCAGGGCCGCTTCTTCCACTGCAAAGTCAAAGCTTGACAGACTCGATGCGATAACGCGAATGATAAATGGCAGCATGATAATTGTGTGACCGATCAGCAGACCCAGATACATCGGCAGGTGATAGATCACGATCAGATATTTCATCAATGTAAAACCAAGCACGATTCCCGGAATGAGTACCGGGGACAGGAACAATGCATTCAGCACGGACTTGCCTTTGAAATCGTAACGGCTAAGTGCATACGCAGCCGGAACCCCGAGCAACAGCGCCAGCAAATTTCCCAGCAGGGAAATGATGATGGACGTCTGGAACGTGCGAAGGAAACCGCCTCTGTTAAAAATATTTTCGTACCAGCGGAGAGAGAAGCCCTCCGGAGGAAATTTGAGTACCGTCCCCGGTTCAAACGAAGTCACCGAGATGATCAGAAGCGGGCCCAGCAGAAAGATAAAGACCAGCAGACTGAACAGGCCCAGCCCGATATGTTTCTCCCGCATATGTCTACCCCTTCGGATTTAAAGTTTTGGCCATTTTGTTCATGACACCGACCACGACAAATGTAATGACAATCATAATCGCAGCAACGACCGAGGCCAGATACCAGTCGTTCAGGGTCATAGCGTTCTGATAGAGGAACGTCGCAATGACGCGCTGTTTGCCTCCCAAAAGCGCAGGCGTCGTATAAGCCGTCAGGCTTCCGACAAAAACAAGTACGGCTCCGATCACAAGCCCTGGCACAGCCAGCGGGAATACCACCCGGCGGAATGCCGTGAAGCGTGATGCACCCAGGCTCTGTGCCGCCTTGAGCAGATCACCATCAATGTTCTCAAGCACACCCACCAGAGAAATGATCATGAGTGGCAGGAACAGATGGGTCAAACCAATCATCATGGCTGCCGGCGTATACAGAATATCCAGCGGCTTGTCCACGATCCCCAGTCCAACGAGGGCATTGTTGATTAGCCCTTTGCGTCCGAGAATAATCATCCAGCTAAACGAGCGCACAACCGGGCTTGTTAGCAGTGGGAAGATGGCCAACGCGAGCAAAATGCCTTTGCGGCGCGGTGCTTTCCGTGAGATATAATAAGCTGTCGGGAATCCGAGCACCACGCAGACGATGGTGGTGACCACGCTGACTTGCAGCGTCGTAAGCAATATTTTCAAAAAGTAAGGGTCTCTGAAAAAATGCATGTATCCTTCAAACGTGAAGGAGTTTTCCTGAAAAAATGTCGATCCGATCGTCAGGACAATCGGAATGATCATAAATGCCGCCAAAAATATGAATCCTGGCAGCAATAGCCAGTATACTGATTTCTTCATCGCGGTACTCCTGACTTATAAAATGGTTTGTATTCACATGTTAAAATCACAACTTTACACTACCTCACTCCATGCCAGAAGAATCTTTCGATCGCTGTTATCCCCAGATTTTTTTGATCCTTTATTAAAGGGTGAAATCCGGGGATAAAGGCGAGCGCTTCGCTTCTCCAGCTTTCTTCTGTCACTTCGTTCTCGTGTAAAAAATGAATTTAACGGTCATAGCTACGCATTTAACGCGTTGATAAACAGTTCAAGGAAAGCTTCTGCGTCTACCGTTTCGCAAACGAGGGTGTTTGGCTTTTCGCCCAGACGGTTTTGGAAGTCACATACCATCTGGCCATCGCACAGGCGGCTGGTCGTCTCGACATCGACGTAATACGATTTGCGTCCGACCAGTTCCGGGTCAAGTGCGACGCCAACTGCCAGTGGATCATGCAAAGCACAGGCGCGTATCCCGTTCATTTCTTCATACCGCTTGATGTAAATCTCCGTGCTTTGCGCCACATAATCGCGCAGTACCGGGTCAGTTAATCGTCCGATGGCTTCTTCATTCAGCAGCGTTTGACGGGTAACATCCAACCCAACCTGCGTAAGCTTCTCGAAACCTGCATGCAATACAATACGTGCGGCTTCGGGATCGGCGTACGTGTTGTACTCCGCAGTAGGTGTAATATTGCCATGTCCACGAACAACGCCCCCCATGAAGATGACTTCCTTCAATAATGTAGGTAGCTCAGGACACTTCATTAGAGCCAGCGCCAGATTCGTTAATGGCGCGGTCATGATCAGTGTTAGTTTCCCTGGATACAACTTCGCTTGTTCAACGATAAAGTCCGGGGCAAAGCCTTCATCCGCCTGCTTGGACACGGCCGGATCAGGCAGCGCGCCACCCAATCCGTCTTGTCCGTGTACCCGGTGCTCATAGTGAGACTTGCGTGTGAGTGGTCCAGCCGCTCCGGCAATGACCGGAATGGAGGGTGCTCCCACCAGCTCGAGAATTTTGCATGTATTATCCGTTGCCTGCTGGAGCGATACGTTCCCACAGACCGTGGTAATCCCAAGAATGTCCAGCTTCCGACTCTTGACGGCCAGCAAGATCGCCAGCGCGTCATCAATACCGGTATCCACATCCAGAATGATACGATTTCCTGTTTCACTCATACATTGCCAACTCCTCTGCCGTTAAATGGTTGCTTGCTGCAAATTTTGTTTGTCGAGCACGATTTATACTGCTTCTCATCCCTAACGTTTTAACGCTAATTAGGTTTATTGTGCAATCTCACGGTTCCAACGATCTGTCCATGCTTTAGCCTGTTGATTCACAAATTCCATATCCAGCTTGTTCAGCTTGCCAACTACCTCAGCACCATACGTTACGCCCTCAGCTTCTTCGGCAGACAATTCAACTTTTGTATTTACCGGGGAATCCACTTTGGCTTTGGCGGATTTGGTTTGTACATCCTGGCTCAGCTGCCAGTTGATGAATTCTTCGGCCAGTTCTTTGTTCTTGCTGCCTTTAACGACGTTGATCGTATTCATAACTGCATACGCACCTTCGCTAGGTGTAACAAACTTCGCATTAGGCACTGCCGCTTTCAAATCCTTGAAGTACATCTCCATAATCGGTCCGCCAGCAATCTCTTCCTGGGAGAACATATTCACGAATTCGGAAGTTTGTGTGTAAAATTTAACTACGTTGCCGCTTAGTTTTTTCAGTTCCGCAAATGCTGCATCTTCATTAAACGTATCGTTTCCGGCTACACGGGAAGCTGCATCCAATACCATTGGGCCTGCTGTTGCCGTAATGTTCGGAATCGTGAGGTTATTGGCAAAGGCCGGGTCCCACAGATCCGCCCATGAAGTGACTTCTTTGGAAACGAGGTCCGGGTTATAAGCGATTCCGAGCTGTCCAACCGTGTAGGCCGGGCCGTAATCTTCGCCAAGCGGTGCTTTGGCAATATCATAAATATCATTCACATTCGGAATTTTGGAGCGGTCGATTTTCTCAAACAAACCTTCATCAATGCCTTGCTGTGCATAGTAATCGGACAAATAGATCACATCGACATTGGATGTACCTTGACGGATTTTGTTCAAACGCTCAGCGTTGTTACCCACTTCAAGCACGATGTCTACATTATGTTCTTTTTCAAATGGACCAAATACTTCTTGATTGAAAAAATCTTCCGAGAACCCCCAAGTGGAGATGACCAGTTTGGTTGGCGCTGTGCCTCCGCTGCCTGATCCGCCTGCTGCGTCCTCTGTACTGCTGCCGCACCCTGCAAGTAATACTGACGTCATTGCTACTGCCGCCAAACCGCTAATCCACTTCTTCATCATGATCCTGATTCCCCCTGATATGTGTGATTTAACAACCCAAACCATTAAGTTGAACTAGCTTGATATTCTCAACTAAAAATTTTACACAATAACGTAGAGGACAGAAAAAACCTGAAGAAGCGAAGCGTTCGCCTTTATTCCCGGATTTCACCTTTTCTAAATGCAATCAAAGAAATCTGGGAATAACAGCGATCGGAAGGTTGTTCTGTCATCGAAGTGCCAGTGTGAATATTTGTTAGTTGGGCTCATATAGTTCAACTTAAAAAAACAAAAAGAAAAGCATTCTTGTATAAACAAGAACACTTTTCTTCGTAAACAAAGGAAAGCGACACCCGCTGCCGGTACATCATCGGTTTCTGCTTCAGAATCAATCCGAAGACAGACGCCATCATATGAAATTGTTCGGAATCCGAATCATGGACTAGAACCGTGTGCAATGCATGAATCGAACCTGTCGATCCATCCTATGCTTGTTCCAATATCACATTCGTAATGGCCCACTGCGTGGACGCATCATAATCCCGTAATACAGCTTCGATTGGCAAACCCATGTGTTGCTCCAACTTCTCCCTGAATTTCTTCTTATACAAGACAGACATACGGAAGTCCACTTCCAGCTTCAAGCCGGGGGCCTCCCCTTCCAGGGCGTCAGAGCGCGGTGAACGGCGGTGCTTCGCGTAGAAGGTCACGATGTTCTGATCAATGGTCACTCTCAGGAGAGTGGTCCCAAAGCCGAACAGTTCCTTCGAAATTTCGTTATAATACTGGCACATCTTCTTCTTGCTCTCATTGCTGTCCAGCAGTTCCATGAACTCACCCACATCATTTACTACCGTACGTTCGACGTGTTAACACGATTGATTATACATATATCTACGATTTTAGGCAACCCAAAAGATATAGTTAACATGAAAATAACACATAAAAGCGAACGATAGGTATAAACTAGCGAAAACAATTCGTACGTTTTCAAAGTGAGCACGCTTTGCGATACCTGCATCCCTTTTCTCTATTATTGTTGCTTAAAAACCCATTTTTGATACTCGCTCTCTTGATGAAACTCACCCATTACCAGCTCTGAACCATCCTCAGATATGCCGAGTGCGTGCCCGTTATGTGCACTTGTAATGCGCATCGTCCCATCCTCATTCTTTGAAATGCTCCAGCGTTGATTCGCATAACCAAGATACGAGTAGAGCTGAATGCGATTCTGTCCTACATCCCAATCAAGAGACTTTCCGCTCAAAGTTCGAATGGAGTAAGAGCCGGAATTATCGCCTGTCGGTACAAGCACCCATTTGAAGCCTTCACTTACATTCTCTGACTCGTCAGCAACCTTTATCACTTCTCCTCCTTCAGATGGAACAGCGTGCATCACAACGGGACGTCCTGCGTTACGAATACTCCCTTGCTCCAAATCGGCTTTCTTCGTATGGATTGCATTCACATTCTGGAAGGACGCACTTCCACCAAATACATGAACACCGAAATGACCCTCGGCAAACGTTCCATCCTGAAGATCTATGATTCGTTCACCGTCCATATCAATCTGGATTCGAGGACCGTCCGCCTGAATTTTGATGTGATACGTTTGATCCTTACGAATGAATCTCGGGATTTGAGCGAGCACCTGCCGATTCTCGAATTTCCCATTCACTTTATAAAAAAGTCGGATGGACTTCAGGTTAGGGTCAATATTCAAGTAGTAGCCGCTTCGTCCATCCTCGCTTGCACGAAATACAATAGACCCCGCTCCACCCTGTGCGCCCAGCGTCAGATCAGCATCATATTGAAAATCGCCTGCCGTTTCCTGTGCAATATACTGTGTATCTCCACTATAGTTGCCCTGTATGCCCTGTTTGGTAAGAAGCCACTCGGCAGATGATTTATCCGACTTCCAGCCAGACAAGTTGGTGTGGAATGTGCCACTGGATACCGTAATCGGTATTTTGACAGAGGCTTTGCCATCTGCCGTCGATACCGTTACTACAGCATCACCTCCACCCACAGCTCGAACGGTTGCTTTCGTCTTTTCAGCATGAACGATTTGCACCACTTTAGGATTGTTTACCTTCCATTTCAACGGTTGAGCGGCACCTTTTCCTGGTGTACTTTCCACCGTGGCGTACAGTGTTTGCGTCTGCCCTATATTCGTCGTTCTTCTTTGCACATCTGCAATTATTTGAGTCTTAGAGGATGCGCTCTTTCTCCAGATGTTGTCCAAGGTGTACACCTTCATGGAGCTGACCTTCACTTCCCCACCAAGGCTATAGAATGCCATTGCCCTTCCCGCCGGATCTGGAAAAATCACATCCGAGAAGACAACCTTGCCATCATTGCCAAAGACCTCAATAGAGGATTCATCGACAAATATGCGTAGCTTCACCTTTTGATTTTCCGGCTGTAACGGGGCCTCATGGAACTTGGTAAACAAGTCGGAGAAGCTCACTTCACCCGAGGTGGTGCGATCCACGAACATGTTCTGCTTATCCACCCTGTATCCTACTGTGGTTTTCTGCCCTTCTCTTTGACGCAGTTGAAA
>NZ_LITU01000070.1:357648-402233 GCF_001280595.1 Paenibacillus xylanivorans | reverse complement strand
CCCCCGCCGTTAGGCCATCCAGCGGATTTTTTGTTTTTGGTCCAACTCTCATTTGTTGTGTACTATACAGGCTATGTCGCAGTGTCTGGAGTTCAGCAATCGGTGTTTGTACCAAACGTACTCCTTCATCCGTGGTTCGAAGAGAGACTTCTCTCGGTATGGTCAGTTGTCCTTTCCAAGAAGAGGTTGGAAATTCAAACGGGTAATCCCAGTTCGTCATCCATGCAAGCATCACTTTCCGTTGATCGGGCATATTTGCGAAGGACATTGATGCGTAGAACTCTTTGCCAAAGTCCGTTCTCAACACCTGCCCAGCCGGATTATCGTTCAGGAATTTCCCTTCAGCTGTCAGCTCGCCTACAAAATATTCCGCATCAGAGCCTTGGGTCTTCGGATTGGCTCCTGTACTAATCATAAGCACCCACTTACGTTGACCCGTTCCATCTATAGGCAGCTGGATGAGATCGGGACATTCCCATACACCACCACGAACGTACTCGCCATATCCAAAGTTATCGGTTAAGGTCCAATCGAGCAGATTCGTTGAAGTAAAGAACCGAATGTGATCCCCGCCGGACACGACCATTATCCAGCGGTTATGATCCTCATCCCGGACGACCTTCGGATCGCGGAAATCCCAACTTCCCGGATCATCACCATTCTTGCCAGGGTTCTCAATGACAATTGGACGATCTTTAGCGTATTGCCAGTTCCGTCCTTGATCGATACTGTAGGCAAGACCGATGCGCTGATTGCCTCCAGGCTTATCCGGATGATAGGACGTGTAGTACGCAATCAGACCTTTTCCGCCCGAATCCGTGAACAGACCAGATGTATTATTCAGATCAGCAATCGCTGATCCCGACCATACATGACCCTGATCATTCCAGGGCAAGGCAATGGGTAAACGCTTCCAATTTATGAGATCAGAACTGACTGCATGAGCCCAGGTGCCTCCATCCTGATGAAACAGATGATATTCTCCTTCATAATAAACCAACCCGTTCGGATCACTTGCCGATCCCCGAATCGGAGAATAATGGTACTGGGGACGATAGTTCTCCTTGTAATACACCGACTCTTCCGTCACATAGATATCCTGAAAATAAGCCATGCCTTGTTGAACGACTAGTCCGGTATTTCCATTAGCGTAGCTTTTATCTGTGACCTCAAGAGCGGCAGGTGTGTACCCATCCACATAGACCTGAATTAGGCTGCCCGAGGCTATAACTTCGATGTGATGCCTCGCCCCCGATTGACTTGGAACCTTACGATTCGAGCTGGCGAGCACGGTTCCGTCCGCTTTTCGAAGCTGTACCCGAGCTTCTTCTCCTTCCCGGATCAGGGCTGCTTCATATCCCTTCGTTCCTTCTGCATTTGCCCTGAATAGCAGCGCTGCTGAGGTACTCGCATTGGCCAGAGATATATTTCCTTCATATACAAAATCAGACGCCGCCTTCTCGTAAATGATTCTTCCTTTTCCCTGATCGTTTCCTTTACCTCTGTAGCCTTTCAAATCCGGCTGCCATTCACCTATGCTGCTAATCGGTTTGCCCATGTTGCCATTCATGATGCTAACCTGCACATTCTGGAACAAAGCAGACCCATCCCAAACGTGCAGCCCCAATTTTCCTGTCGAGTACGCACTGTCCTTCACATCAATCACCGGGTCATACCGATTATCCCAATAGACCTGAAGGCGCTCCCCGTCCGCTTTCACCTTCAGATGATAGATACCTCCAGATTCCAGGCTTGCTTTATGTTCTATATTTAACGTTCCCGGCTGTCCACTTGCATCTCTTAGACGTATCACACCAGCCTGGGGAACCACTTGCAGCATATATGAAGACCAGCCTGTATCATTGGATCGAAAAATAAGGCTCGTATCCGCTTTCATATCCTGAATCATCAAATCCGCTTCATAGATAAAATTATCGGCTTGTGTGGCTGATATGGCCATCACATTCTCCTCGGCATCGGAAGCCAGACGTAGTCCCTCATCCGTATCTTCCATACTGCCTTTGCCCTGCAATGTCCAATCCGACAAATTTGTTGCTGCCTTGGACACTTTGGTTAACATTTGAACCGCCTCCTCGTGTTGTTTCACTGAGCCCTCGGAGGTCTGTTCTATCATTTGCGAGGCATCTGTCTCCATAACCATTACTGTGGGATAAGCTGTAGCAGAAGATGAACCAAGGACACATGATAATAGAACACAACCGATGGATCGGAACATAAATTTCATGAGCATTCCCTCTTTTCATATAGTAGATGAGACAAAAAAATCCCACAAAGAACGGTGCAGTCTCTTAGCAAAATAAGTGAACATGCATCCGTCCCTTCTGGGACGTCTCAATGGGTATCAAAAACTATGAAGCAGACGCGACATTCGTGATGGACTCCGCAATGTAAAAGGATTCGATCTCCCTCGAACTCATTCCGATTGACCTTCAGCTCGGATGGGGGATAGCTCGTATATATGAAGCGAAGCAAATACTAAATCCTTATTTTCGGACTGAACAGAAATTCCCTTGCTACCCTCATCCGGATAGATCAGATCAGTAATAACCGCCTGCCCGTCATTCGCAAATACCTCTACGGATGAGTAATCCACATAAATACGCACATGTTGGTTACCGTCCACTGCTTTTAATCCAGCTGCATGGCGGCCCAGGAAATGTTCATGGAAATCGCTAATACCCGATCGACTGCGATCAACATATACCTCATTCTGGCTAGCGTCCACGCCTATGAGCGTTTCGTTGTCTGAACCACTTCGTAATGCAAATTGAACAGATTGATCAGAAGCCCATTCCGCATAAATCTCATAGTTTACAAGGCGCAAGGTGTTCAACTGCTCACTCACTTGTCTGATGGAAGCATTCTGTAAGGACAGTACTGCTGTGCGGGCTTGCTCCAGCTCGCGTGCAGGACGCTGAACCAGCAGGACTTCTGCGTCCCTTTTCTCCAATGTCAGCTCTCTCGCAATGGTCATCGCGCCGCGGTAACCTTCGGTTGGTGTCTGATTGGCATACATCCAATTGCTCATCCAGCCCATAAACAGGCGTCTGCCGTCCTCTGCCGGAATGTCGGACCAACTGACCCCTGCGTAGTTATCCCGACCATGATCAAACCAGCGAACGGTATGGGAAGCTTCATCAGGAACAAATGTAATGCCATTAAAATCTCCGGTGAAGTATTGCGTTCTGGAGCCTTCCTTGAAGGCCGGATCTGCACCAATACTGACGAGCATCACCCATTTCTCCTGGCTCGCATCTCCATCCACGGCTAGTGGGAACAGATCAGGGCACTCCCAGACGCCATCATGCGAACCGATCCCGGCGCCGAATTCACTGCCCAAAGTCCAATCCTTCAGATCGGGAGAATGGTACAGACATACCGTCTGACCACAAGCGATAATCATAATCCATTCCTTGGTCTGCTCATGCCAGAAAACTTTGGGATCACGGAAATCCACGAATGACTCATGCTCCAGTACCGGATTGCCCTCGTATTTCATCCATGTTCTGCCGCTATTCTTGCTATATGCGAGGCTCTGCCGCTGAATCGGATGATCGTTTGGCACCTCCTGATGATGGGTGAAAATAGCCACCAGTCCTGGCTCATCGTCAAAGAATCCGGACGTATTGTTCCAGTCCACCACGGCACTGCCGGAGAATATCATGCCATGTTCATCCGGCGCCAAAGCCACAGGAAGCTCTTCCCAGGTAACCAGATCCTTGGTCACCGCGTGCCCCCAATGCATCGGTCCCCATGTTGTGCCAAACGGATGATGCTGATAGAACAAGTGATACTCACCTTTGAAAAATACCATGCCATTGGGATCATTCATCCACTTCTCCTTGGGTGAGAAGTGATAGATGCCCCGGTAATCGGTTGTTGAAATGGTAGACATATTGGTTTACTCCTTTGATTCAAACCGTTGAAGAGGAGACTTCGCTTCGCTCACGCACCCTAATGCTATGTACGGCATAGTCTCCTCATCCAGTTTGTTTTATTGGGTGTTGCGGTCATATCCCGCTTGTTTAATCTGCAGCCACTCTTGCAAGCCAAGACGATCCAACTCTTTCAGATAAGCATCCCACTCCTGATCGATCTTTCCATTCTGATACCATTCCGTGCGCATACGCAGCACGTAGGCGAACAGATCAGTCTCAATGGTGGAAAGGCGGTCGAGTTCATCGATCGAGAAGAACACGCTTGGATAGACGTTTTCTGCTTTCATGTGTGGAACCATATATTTATCGAGCAGTTCCATACGCCATGCGGCATCTTCCGGTTTGGTTGTGTATTTGTCATAGTAACTGTCGAGAATAGCCAGCGGTCCTGCAATACTCGTTTTCTGTCTGAGCTCAACAGGTGCAGCGCCTTCCAGCGGGAGATGCTTCAGCATGCCTTTGGCTTCATCCAATTCAAAAATATTCTGTTGTGTCTCATCACCGTAAGTTCCCCAGTTGTTCTGCACGGATTGGAGCGGATCGTACAATTGGTCCACCCACTTCGCTGTGGATTCCAGATTTTTATTGCTGCTCGTAATAACCATACGTCCCCGGTCGAGACCTATACCGTTCGTACGTGCGACATTATTCTCTCCATTGGGACCAGCAACCGGAGGCAGAATATCATAGGTATCATTCATACCTGTAATGTTGGCCTTATCCCAAGTGAAGTACATGCCGTATTTATTGTCTTTACCCTTGGCCAGATAGGTATTCCAATCCTGCTGATAGGCTTCCACATCCACAAGACCCTCCTGAACCAGTTCATGAATGTATTTGACCGCTTCCTTGTAGCCTTCATCCGCTGCCGTAAATACCACTTTGCCATCGTTGGTCACCACGGTGTGGTCCCAGTTCTCCCCGAGTCCAAATGCCGCAAAGAGAAATGTCAGATCTTCTCCGCCCGGCTTGTTAATGAAGGACAACGGAATTTCGTCGGCCTTGCCATTGCCGTTCGGGTCCTGGGTTTTGAACGCAATCAGCACTTCTTTCAGTTCTTCGGTTGTCGTTGGCATCTTCAGTCCGAGCTTGTTCAGCCACTCCACGTTGATCCAGGGTAAGTCATCAACCGCCTGTATCCGTTGCTTGCCACTTCCGAGCTCCTCAATCCAGGGAAAGGAATAAATATGTCCGTCTGGAGCCGTAATCATGCTCTTGTATTCAGGAGCTTCCTCCAGTACCTTTTGAAGATTGGGCATGTATTGCTCAATCATGTCCTCCAGTGGAATGATTGCCCCATCCTTCGCCAGTTTCAGGAGATCATAATCTCCATAACCTGCGTCAAAGATGGCATCTGGTAAATCACCGCTGGCTACCGCCAGGTTTCTTTTCTCCGCAAACACATCACTCGTATAGTTCTTCCAGTTGATATGCACATTGGTCTTCTCTTCGAGTCTCTTGTTAATCAGCTTCTCGTTCGGATCAGCGGGAGCCAGTGGAGAACTCTGTGTTATAAAATTCAATGTCACTTTGCCATCAGGTGATTGGGCTTCACTCGCTGCACCGCCTCCACCCCCACCACACGCCGAGAGCAGGAGCATGGCAGACAGCATGGAGATGGATGCCGTGGTAGCGGCTTTTCTGGACTTATTCACTTTTTTCATGATAATGACCTCCGTGGATTGTGTTGGGTCTAACTTGCTATATTTCAGGCTGTTCACTATTTGAGTGAACCTACCATGACACCTTTTTCGAAATACTTCTGAAAGAACGGATACATGATGATGAGTGGCAAACTCGAAATGACAATGGCTGAATATTTGATCATTTCTGAGAGCCGTTTCAGTTCCGCCATCGCAAGCTGATCACTGATCATGCCCGGCGCAGCCTGATTCTGAATCAGAATGGAGCGCAGTACGAGCTGTAACGGATGGAGGTTGGGATTATCCAGATAGATCATGGCGTCAAAATAGGAATTCCACTGCCCTACAAACGCGTACAATGCGAGTACAAAAATAATGGGTTTGGACAACGGAATGACGATCTGGAAGAAAATCTTCATCTCGGAGGCGCCATCCACATTGGCGGCTTCTTTCAGTTCTCGCGGTACGCCTTTGAAAAAGGTTCTGGAGAGAATAATGTTCCAGACGTTGACTGCGCCTGGAATGATAATGGCCCACACGGTGTCCAGCATGCCGAGATTACGGACAAGCAGATAAGTGGGGATCAATCCGCCACCGAAGAACATCGTAATGATAAATATAATCATGAAAAAACCTCGCCCTGCCAGCCTTTCATCAGACAATGCATAGCCTGCAAATATCGAGACGGTCACAGTCAATAGTGCAAAGGAGACCGAGTACAGCACAGCATTCGCAAAACCTCGAATCATGGCCGGATTGGACAAAATCATCTGATATCCATCCAGACTCCAGTCGGATACATTGAAGGACAGTCCGCGATTCAGCAGCACAGTCGGGTCCATGAATGAGGCCACAACGATGTAAATCAGGGGGACGACCACAACCAGTACAGCACAGGTGAGAAAAATCGCGTTCAGTGCGAGGATCAGACGATCCAGTCCCGTATGTTTGACTACCATGGATAACACTCCTTTCCTAATAGAGGCCTTCGCCTTCATTCAATTTCTTCACGATCAGATTCACCGTAACCAGCAATATCACATTGATGACCGAGTTGAACAATCCCACTGCCGCAGAGTAAGCGTAATCTCCGGACTGCAAGCCAACCTTGTAGACATACGTGGCGATGATCTCGGAGGAAGGCAGGTTCATGGACGTCTGCATCAGGTAGGCCTTCTCAAATCCAATGGACATGATCCCACCAGCGGCAAGAATAAATACGATGGCCATAATCGGACGAATCGTCGGAAGGTCAATGTGGCGAATACGCTGAATGAGATTCGCTCCATCCAGATTGGCCGCATTGTGAAGCTCCGGATCGACATTGGCCAAAGCAGCGACATAGATGATGGAAGCCCAACCCGCCCCAGTCCAGATATCCGACAAAATGTATATCCAGCGGAAATATTCAGGCTCGGACATGAACATGATCGGCTGACCGGTAATCCATGTGGCGAATTGGTTAATCGGCCCAGTCGGGGATAGAAAGATGAACAGCATACCCACAACGACAACAACCGAGATGAAGTTGGGTGCATACAGAAACAATTGAATATTTTTCTTCACTCCGGCTTTACGTACCTGATTGAGCATGAGTGCAAGCAAAATCGGCACCGGAAAGCTGAATATCAACCCAAAAAAGCTGAGTTTAAGCGTATTCATAAAAATGACGTCAAAATTGGGCGAAGCCAAAAACTTCTCAAAATGCTTCAAGCCTACCCATTCACTGCCCATGATGCCTCTGATCGGACTAAAATCTTTAAATGCGATAATGGCTCCGTACATCGGGATGTATTTGAAGATAAGGGTCAGGATCAGAGCTGGTGCGAGTAACAAATACAAAAAATAATTCTTTTTAAGCTGCTGCAGCTTGTGACCGGTCGATGTCCTCTCTTTCAACGCCCTGCCCGTACCCTTTTTGGTATCCACTGTGTTATCCAACACATGACCTCCGTTCACTCCTGAAGTTGACAATTGTTTGTAGTAAGGGCTTTCAATATTTACAATTGATCATTTAATAATTTACAATTTATCAGGTGATATAGGCATTAGTCAATACATTTTGTAAAAAATAATTGTGCATTTGATAACATTTTGTGTGTTTTTTTAGTGCTGAGTGTGCATTGAGTTGCATATATAACGTTTATTCAACATCCTATAATTTGCCTTCATCCTTATAACTAGTAGGATATTTCGAATCGATCATCATTTGTAACGCAGCTTTTGAATACATATAAGACCTGCATCATCTGACTTGAAAATGTAAACTAAATTGTGCATATGTAAAATTGAGATTGCTATTTGCTCTGATCTATTATACATTTGACTTAGATAAGAATACGGACGACCATTTGATCATTAGAGGTGAAGCACTAGATGGCAAAAGAAAAAGTTACGATCCAGGACATCGCGGATGCCTTGGGCATTTCTCGGAATACGGCTTCCAAAGCCTTGAATGATAGCGGAAATATTCCCGATGAGACACGTAATCGTGTAATTAAAAAAGCAATTGAACTCAAATATAAACAGTTCGCTTATATGGAAAGTGAGTATGTTGTAACCAAGGCCCCAGGCAATATTGCCCTGTTAACAGAAAATCTGCCCAATACCTCCCACTTTGGTTCGTTGTTGATCAGCGGTTTAGAGAAAAGAATCAGCGCAGAGGGGTACAATCTTTCTATCCATATCGTGCGTGAGGTTGATCAGGATTCGCTTACACTTCCCAACAATTTTGATATCTCCAACGTGGACGGCATCATTTGCATTGAGTTATTCGACTTGAAATATACTCAGCTTATTACCGATCTGGGAATCCCCACGATCTTTATCGATTGCGCTTCCAACGTATGTTATCCGGAATTCCATGCAGATTTGCTGTTGATGGAGAACGAGCACAGCACATATCAGTTAACCAGAAAATTAATTGATAGCGGCTACAACAATATTGGATTTGCCGGAGATTACAATCATTGCAAAAGCTTCAATGAACGTTGGGTAGGCTTTCACCGGGCCATGCTGGAAGCGGGGTTGCAGGTCGATCTGTCCCAATGCATTGTGGATGATGACCGCCTGTTCTTCTCGAAGCCCGGCTGGATGAAAGAACGAGTGGCAGAGCTGAAGTCGTTGCCTGATGCGTATGTATGCGCCAACGACTTTATCGCAGTTGATCTAATCAGAGCACTGAGAGCGAGGAATGTAACGGTGCCGCAGGATATTGTCATATGCGGATTTGATAACGCGCCTGAATCCAGAATTATTGAGCCTGCATTAACGACTGTCCATATTTACAGTAACGAGATGGGCATCAAGGCTGCGGAGATGCTGTTATCCCGGATTGACACCCCGTCACAGCCTTATCAGATCTCGCATATCGTAACCAAACCGATCATACGGGAGTCCACACCCACGCTCCTTATGAGGGATAATCCACAGACTGTTTAACCAATCTCATTGACTTCCAAAAAATTAAAATAACCGTATCTTTCACGTCGAATCGATCGTGAAAGATACGGTTATTTTATAGGAACTTATAGATGCCCTTTGTATGGTGTACTCATGATATGGCGCAAATAGGACGCAGTCGATCTGATCTGGATCTGCAGCTCCGTACTACACGGATGCCTTGGATACCCCTTTGGCTGAACGTACTTCTGTACGAATCAGATTGAAGATCATAAAGATCAGCACCAACAGTTGTGGGATAAACGTCTCCCATGTCGGATACATGCCAAGCCAGCCAATCGTCGGCAGACTCGGCACTACATGAGCCCCCAGCGTTGCCGAAACTTGAAGGGAGTGAATGCTCTCACCAAGGAATCGAAATACCAGATAATAAATCAGCAGCGTAGCGGTCAGGAAAAACCATCGTACAGGCAGGCGTACACTGAACTGAATAATGGCCACAGCCAATACAATCAAGATGAGTAATGCCGCACCCATACCGATCAACATCTGCGAGGTCTCAATTGCAGGCGCCATGCCGATATAAAAGATCGCGGTCTCCGCACCTTCACGCAATATGGCGAGACCCGCCACTGCGAAGAGTGACCACAAACTGCCCCGGGCCAGTGCACCGCCTACCTGTCGCTGTACATAACTATTCCAGGAGCGGGTATTTGATTTGCTATGCATCCATTGCCCAACCGTCAACATCAGTACAACGGCTGCAAGCCCTGTATACCCCTCAATCATCTCTCGTGTGCTGCCCGATGATGCCACAGCCAGGGTCAGCGACAGTACAACGGCCAGCGCCGCACTAAGCAGCAGACCACTACCGGCACCAGCCCAGATCCAGCGCCGGGCCGCAGTCTCGCCACTCTTCTTGGCATAAGCCAGCAATGCAGACAGTACCAAAATGGCTTCCAATCCTTCGCGAAGCAGAATCAATGCCGCATCCCAAGCCGTGTATGATGTGGTAGCCGTTAACGGCTCCAGCCGATTGATCATTCGGGTTACAACCTCGGTTGCCTTCGCCGTATTTGGCGGATTGGAGACGACATATCCGGATGCTTCCGCCATTTCATTCTCAATGGCCGTATATGAAGCGGGAGATGATATCTGCACCTGACCTTCAACCAAAGGCCAGGCCACGATAAACTGCTCCAATCCCGTTGCGGCAGAAGTCGTATCCCCCGCTTGAATCTGCTGCTCTATTTGCTCCAGTAATTTCAGCAGGTCAGACAATGAAGAAACACCAGAGGAAGCCGACGCATCCTCAACTTCCCCTTCCTTGAGTGTCCCTGCACTGTAGTCTGTGAGCAACGTGACCAGTTCCTGCATACGCTCTGTTGCCTGTTCTTCCTTGCGGGGCTCGGCCTGCATTGAAATGCGAACCAGGCTGATGTCTTTCTCCAACTGGCTGTATACGCCAAAATGATCCTGACGGATCGGAGCTTCGGTGCCTTTCCAAGCCGTAACAATCCGTTTATAGGCAAGCTCTGCCTGGGTCCACTCGCCCTGTTCCATTGCACTCAAACTTTTACGTGCGTCTGGCAGCAGCCTTTCAGCCGCTTTACGGCCTGCATCACTGCTCTCTTCTGCACCCTGAAATGCCTCAATGTACTGATTGGTCGCACGGGCAAGATCCGCCAGTGCTTTCTTGGCAGCATCAGAATCATTGCCCGACAGTGCCTGTTCCGCTTTGGACAAGGCATCACCTACAACGCTGGCGGTCGTCGCAACCTGATCTGCGTTCTGCTCCGGCACCAACGTGCTGGCAGCATCCCACAGTTGCCTGAATTCGGCGACGTCCTCCGTGGCTTCTGCCAGCTTGCCCTGTCCCGCTTCAACCAAGGCGCTGCCCACAGGCGGCAATAGACTATCCAGTTGTTTTTGCACGGACGGCTCATTGTTTTGAAGCCCTTCAGCAGAAGCGTGTGGCATACGAATTACCCCGGACCCCACCATCAGGAACACCAGCAGCATCAGCAAGGAACGCATCAACCTTCCTTTGTACGGACGCTTCTGCGTCTTCCGATCTGCGATCCTGCTCATCTTTGTCATCCTCCTTATTCCTCTGACACCGTTCAGTGCGATCTAACCTTCTATTAGATCAAGGCGTCGCCAATATATCCGCCATTCGTAATCCCGGGGAAACAGGCAAATACAGCACTGCCTGTGTGCACGGTATATTCGTTCAGCTTGTCGCTCTTTGCCAGTCGTTCCTGAATCGGAATAAACTGCTTCTCCAAGTCCCGTTGATAGCTAATGAACAGTAACCCTGCATCCAGCTGTCCGGTCTTGGCATCGAGTCCACTCGAATACGAGTAGGAGCGGCGTAAAATCTGCTGGCTACCATCACCCTTCGCTAGACGAAGATGTGACGTTGCCGGAATAATCGGCTGTCCATCGGCAGACTTGGCCTTCAGATCTACCGGATCGAACTCGCCGCGGCTGCCAAGCGGCGCTCCGCTGTCCCGGTGGCGTCCAAATGTCGCCTCCTGGTCTTTCAGTGTGGAGCGGTCCCACACCTCCACACGCATGCGAACCCGGCGGACGGCCATATAGCTGCCGCCGGCCATCCACCCTGGACCGTCAGTTGGCTGCGCCCAGACGGTCTGGTCCATCAGCACCGCATCCGTGGGATCCGGATTGCCGGTGCCATCCTTGAAGCCGAGCAAGTTGCGCGGTGTTCCACCCGCAGGGTCAGCTCGGCCTGTGCGCTGGAAACCTTCCTGCGTCCAGCGCAATACCGCATGCCCGCGAGCGATGCGCGCGAGATTGCGGATGGCATGGAAGGCGACCTGCATATCGTCTGCGCAGACTTGTACGCACAGGTCGCCACCACACCACTGCGGGTCCAGCGCATCTCCTGTGAATGCCGGCAGATCGCGCAGACCCTTGGGCTTCCGGCCTTGCAGCCCGAAGCGCCCGTCAAACAAAGAGGGTCCCACACCAAACGTCAACGTGGTTCGTGACGGTGTCAGGCCTGCCGCTTCGCCCGTATCGGTGGGCGGCGTATTCAGCGTTGTATTATGTTCACCAATCATCTCTCCTGCGGCCATGGCAGCGGAAGCCGCCGTCCAGTTCTTGAACAGACGGCGGAGATCATCCGCACTCCCCGCCGTCACATCAAAGGCGGCAAAGCAGATGAAATCCTGAGCCGGGGTAATAATGCCCGCCTGGTGCTTACCATAGAAGGGCAGTGCCTTGTCTGGCGTGGTTTCGGCCAACGCCGCCAGACTGCTTTTGCGGCCCAGCGCCATCAGACCGCTGGCACCGCCTCCACCCAAGAGCAGACCCAGTCCGGCCACCCCGGTCAGCTTCAACATTTCACGTCGTGACAACGGCTTTTTCAGCGAATCCTTTTTCTGCTCGGTCATCGTTCTACACTCCCAGGACCTGTCCCATGTTTGACAGTGGTTCGGCCAATGCATCCAGGTTCTGGCTCAGCTTCTTCACGTCCTCATCCTTCAGCTTCTCATAGGAAACATACCCGTCTCCATCCTTGAATGGAGCAAGCTCTTTCTCGAGCGCATCGAATCGGTCCGAAATCTGCTGATTCAGATCCTTGTCTTTGGCAGCCAGATCATCCTTGAGCAGGTTATAGATCTCACGTGCCCCCTCTACATTAGCCGCAAAATCATACAGATCCGTATGGGAATAACGTTCCTCTTCACCTGTTACCTTGCTAGAGGAAACCTCATTCAGCAGCTCTACCGCACCCGTTACCATCAGGCTTGCATCAATGTCCATCGTCTCTACTTTGGCACGCAGCAGCTTCGCATCACTTAACAATGTATCCGCAAAGTCATTCATGCCTTCGGTCGTCTTGTCTTCCCATAGTGCTTTCTCAATCCGGTGGAATCCGCGCCAGTCGGCAGCCTCCACATCTCCGTCACGCGCGTCGATATTCGGGTCCAGATCCCCAAGCGCCTCGGCTACCGGTTCAATTCGTTCATAATACATACGAGCTGGTGCATATAATGATTTGGCAGTCTCCAGATCACCGGCTTTCACCGCATCCGTGAACTTCTCTGTTTGCTTCACGAATTCATCAATCTGCTCGATTGCAAACGCGCGATAGCCATCCACTGCGGTTGTATAATCGCTCCCGGTCGCTTCCTGATCTGCTGCATCCGCAGTTTCTGTGGAAGTTTGATTTTCGCTTTGAGCAACAGGCGTTTCTGCCTGCTTGTCCGAAGCAGTTTCATTGTTGCCGCAAGCGGCGAGTAAAACCGAAGTTGCCAGCACAACGGCCGGCAATGCCAATATTTTTTTCAACTCGATACACTCCCTATTGGTTAAACTGATTTGCCTGTACACCTGCACATATTATGTCGCTGAGTACAAACCTTGGATTAACGTTCATTTAATGATAATGATAATGATAATGATAATGATTATCAATTTCGGTAATGACATCATAATTCCAGCGCATACTTATGTCAATATGAAAATAAGGGAACCAGTTTAACCACACAGCCATGTGGAAAATAACGGATATTAATTCCTTTGAAAACATAGACAAACTTCGTCATCAACCGTTAAAATGAGACAAAATGTCTATATGATCTTAATTTATGAAATTGGAGGCTCATGCCATGAAATGCCCAGTATGTAATCATGAAAATGGAAATGCCAGTTTTTGCGAGAGGTGCGGCTCTAATCTAACCCCCTCTTCCCCTAATGCAGATACCGCTCAGGATCAACAATCCGCTGCTGCCGAACCCGAATATACCCGTTGGTCGAGCACACAGGCGACACCTTCTCACACTCCCATCTCATCCAACACACCTTCTGCTCCCAGACCTGTACAGCACGTATCCGACTCTTCCAGCACAGACGATCATACATCTTCGGGAGACAACAACACCAATCAGTGGAACAACATCGTACAAAATGAGAAAGTTCAGCAAGCCAAAGAAGTAAGTAAACAGTATCTATCCTATTTTCTTAGTGTGCTCACCCGTCCTTATCAAACCATGAAAACCGTTGGTGAACAGCATTCACTTAACGGCTGGATCACGATGGCTCTGATTGCGATTTTATCCTCTACATACGTTTTGATTACATTCGGCCGGATGGATGTGAACGGATTGTTCATTAGCGGGTTTATCAGACCGCTGTTGTTCACCGCCATTACCTTGATTGTTGCAATAGCATTGATCTATGCCATATTAAAGATTGAAAAAATAACGTTCCGTCCTAAAATACTGGTTGCCCAGTTCGGTACATTACTCGTACCCGCTGTAGCGTCGCTTGTTCTGGCAAATCTGTTTATTGTTATCTCGTATTCCATCGCCATCTTCTTCCTCGTTGTTTCGTATTTAATTATCTTTATATCGCTTAATACGGTGCTGTTCCAGTATCCGTTGAACCGGACCAAAGCAGCCATCGACAGCATGTACAGCGTGTTGATTGCCAACGTTGTTTTGTTTTATATGCTTTATCGCTTGCTCGGCAGTACGATCATTGGATTGATTGGCCTGATGTATTCTCCATACGGTCGTCTGTAGTATCTAGTTCTAAAGCTCTTACGACGGCTCTCCCGCTTATGCGAGAGGGCCTTTTTTGTGTTTACACCGTCGCAGATTGCACTTGTTGCGTTTCATACACTATAATGTGTAGTGTAAAAGGTATGTTCTTTTTTACGTAAGAATTGGAAGTGTGGAGCACTCCATCTTACATATGACCTTTTCCATTGTTATTAACACTACGAAACGTAGTGTATTGTTGTGATCATTCATTTTATTAAGGAAAGGCAGAGGAAATCGATATGGACATGAATATGAATCATATGCAAATGGAGCACGAGGCAGGCACATCCTACCTTTGGCTTATCGTTGGTGCAGTCGTTCTATTGCTCTCCATCGCAGCTTATATCTGGTCTTCACGCACCCAGAAGTCTGTACTGGCACATATGAAGAAGAATGAACGAGCTGTGATTAAAAAGAAAACACGATCCATCCGACTGACTGCTCATGCACTACTGGGAGTGTCTATCATTTCGTTTGTCCTATTCTTCATACAGGGCGCACTTACCAAGTATGATGTAGCAGATCTGAATGCTGGTGCTACGATCGAGGTGACCGACGATGAGTACTACGGGGCAGATCATACGGAAGAACCGATCCAATATGAGATGACCATCCCGACGTCTGGACCTCATAATCCGCATGATATCAAGTTTGGATTCTACACGGATTTCCCCGGCTATCCATACCTTGTACATAATCTGGAGCATGGGGATATCATCATTTATTATCGTGAGAACGCAAGTGATGAGCTGAAAGAGCATCTAAAGTATCTTGCCAAGTTCCGTAAAGCTGGATCAGGTATCCTCGCTGTACCAAACAAGGATATCCCCGAGGGCAGTGAGGTCGTCGTGACGGCATGGACCAAAACGATGAAGCTGGACCAATTCGATGATGCCAAAGTAGGCACTTTCATTAATAAATATATTAACCAGGGGCCTGAAAAGATCCCTGCCTCCATCCGCCAGGGTGGCGGGACGATGTAAAGCCCTCTTTGTAGTAACAACAGCAAATGTTTCCTGCAATCATGGGGAGTCCAAGGGATGGGATATCGATTTATACGCTTCAAACGAGATAAGCCTCCGGATCAACTTGCTCTGGGGGCTAATTCTTTATTATGCAGATGCCGATATTTTAAATAGAAATGAAATACATATATGTACGTTAGCAAAGAAGGAAAAGCAGCTCCAATAAGACGATTCATCCAGCTTCAACTTAAGCCTTTAAAGACTGACATATCAAGGGGGAGCATTTTTACTAATGAACAGTTTGTTTATGCGTATCTTTTTATTTTTTTCCTGTCTGATGCTGGCAGCAGGAGCCGTTCTTGGCATTACCATGTATCGCTCATCTGCACAGTTGGTTGAACAATCGATGGGCATGCAGGCACAGGCTGTTGCCGAACGAGCAGCACAATCCATCGACACCTCGCTGTATGCGCCGCTCAGTACAGGACAGGATCAAACCGAGTATTACGATATTTTGCGCGAACAACTCAGCCAGCTTCGCCAGGCCAATGGGTTGAAGTATCTATATACGCTTGGTAAGCGTGAAGAGAACGGAGCCGCATCGTATTATTACGTGGTGGATGGCGCTGCTCCGGATGTGGAAGAGGATGATTTCTCTCCCTACGGGTCCCCTGAAGAGAACCAATATGCGGGAATGCTGCAAGCCTTTGCACAAAATGAACCTTTCCGGGGCGATCTGACCCAGGATGAGTACGGCGCAACGATTACAGCCTATGTACCGATTCATGGGGCCAATGGGGAGCTGCTTGGTCTGGTTGGTGCTGACCTGGACTCCACTGCCGTCTACGAGCTAATGACACGTAATCGGATGACCATGATCTGGACTGCCCTTGCCATCGTATTACTCAGCGTGCTGCTGGTCTATGGATTTGCGCATTATTTGACCCGTCCTCTGGTGAAACTGAAGAAGATCATTGCTGAGGTAGGCAAAGGTGATCTGACCGTCAATGTCGAGCTCGGACGGAAGGATGAGGTCGGACAGCTGGCTTCGGAGTTCAAACATCTGGTCACGGATACACGGGATGTCATGACAGGTATTCGCAAAAGCTCCGATTCCCTGCTGCAAGCCGCCGAAGGGGTGTCCAAACACTCGCAGGCGACAGCCGAAGCCAGCCAGCGCATTGCCGAGCACACAGACCTTACAGCCAAAGGCGCTGCGGAGCAGGTTGCACGCTCAGGAGAAGTCACTGTAGCGATGGAGGAAATCACACGCAGCATGCAGCATATTGCGAATTCATCTTCCATGGTAGCTGATGTATCCGAGGAAACGACCCATAACGCGATACAGGGTCAGACCAACATCAACACGGCAATCGACCGCATGGACAAAATTCATCAGGCCAATGCGCAGATGGCGGTGTCTACTTCACAGCTCGCGCAATACTCCAGCAAAATTGAGTCCGTAGCTCACATGATGAAGGGTATCGCTTCCCAGACCAGTCTGCTGGCATTGAATGCAAGCATTGAAGCTGCTCGTGCCGGGGAACATGGCAGCGGATTCGCCGTTGTTGCTTCCGAGGTTCGGAAGCTTGCGGGGGAATCGGAGCAATCGTCCCAGCATGTGACTGAACTGATCGCCGAGATTACTCGCCAGACTGCCGTTTTATCTTCGCATATGTCGGCCAGTACATTAGAAGTACAGTCCGGTCTTGCTGTTGTTCAGGAAGCAGGACGTTCGTTCACGTCCATTCATTCGGGCATTGAAACGATGAATGAACGTCTGCATGAAGTGTCCGCAGCCTCCGAGCAGCTCTCCGCAAGTGCGGAGGAGGTATCAGCTTCCATTGAGGACATGGAGCACATCTCGCGCAAGTCTTCTTCCAACATTCAGGAGGTTTCCGCTACAACCAGTGGTCAGCTGCAATCGATGGATGAGATGAACACATCTGCGGAATCCCTCCGCGTGTTGTCCAGTGAATTGAACGGGTTGATAAGCCGATTCAAAATATAAATCCGATAGCAGACGGGCAATCCATGGTGCCCACTAGATGAATACAAAAAAAGCCGCAAGGCAGGGAACGGAAACATGGGGGTTACTCCATTCCTGTTCATCCTGCCTGCGGCTTTTTATTGTTGTACCTTTAATGAAGGCTCGCCTCGCGGCTGCCTGAATTAATAGCGCTGCGGAGCAGCTTTTTTGCCCAGATCCGTCATGTATGTGAAGAACGCTTCCGGATCGGTATCATACACGAGCTGTACTGGACGTCCGTCTGCTTGCTCCACCGTACGGCCCTGACTTGGACCATCTGGGATAACAATACAGTTCACGGTTTTCTTCTTCACGATGTCCTCACGTCCAACGGAAGCCGTAGTCAACACATCCCACAGATAGTACGTGGAGTTCGTTTCACTGTACACCAGTGGCGGACATCCTGCGTAACAGTTACCCAGGAAGTCAACACCTTCAAAGCGACGCTCTGCAGCCCAACGGTTACGTACAGCAGGTGTCAGAGGTACTTTGTTCGTGCTTTCCAGGGCTACCAGATCAATCTGGATGCCGCTCTGCCATACACGGTAAGCCGCTTCCGGGTCCCAGAATACGTTCCATTCTGCTGTACCATCATGCTCAGGCTCCTCAACGTTCCCTCTTTCGAACGTACCGCCCATCCATACCAGCTTGTCGATTTTCTCTTCAATATCTGGTGCTTCGTCCAGTGCACGCGCGAGGTCCGTCAGCGGTCCTGTGAACAGGAGCAGCGTTTTTCCTTCGGTGTTGCGCACTTTCTCAATCAGATGCTGGTGAGCCGGAACGGCAGACAGAGGAGCGTCCATTTTGCCGGATTCGTTCAGTACTGGAAGTGCATCTACATAGAAGGAGTGCAATCTCCACGCCGCAGGAAATGGATTTTTCCCTCTGGAGTTGGATTTCGAAACCTCTACGGGATATGTGCCGAAGCGATCGATAATTTTACGGCTGGCATCTGTAGCTGGCTCCAGATATCCGTCTGCCGGAATAACCGATACACCGGTTACATTTACATTGTCCATTTGCAGAAGCATGAACAGCGATACGAGGTCATCCACGCCGCCGTCATGGTTAAAATACACATTAAGTTGGTTCGTCATGCTTGTTTTCATCCTTCCCCCTGGTTGTCCCATTGATGTTCATCCCGTCCGTCTGCCTGTGGCTGACGTTACCTCTATTATGTCCCAAAACCCTTGGCTACGTAAACCGTCCACACATAAAGAAAGCAGGAAACACGCCTTATTCTTCGGATATTTTACAGTTCCACCATTCCATCTCAGACCTTCCCGTTCCAATCTCCAATATTGAAAATGGTAAAAAGACAAGGACAGCAGGCTTGAGGCCCCACTACCCTTGTCTGAATCCATCCATCGATTACATGGATTGATTTTGTTTCTCTTCGGATTTCTCTGCAACAGGCACATACTTGCCTGGCCAGAAAGCCCATTTTCCAAGCAACGTTGTAATGGCTGGCACCATAAACGGTCGTACAAGGAACGTATCAAGCAGGACGCCCGCAGCCGTGATGATACCGAACTGCACCAGCACCTGAATCGGCAGTGTTGCGAGTACGGCAAACGTACCTGCGAGAATCAGACCTGCGGAAGTAATAACAGATCCAGTTTCACCCACACCTTCCTTGATCGCTTGGCGAAGGGGCATCGTTTTGCGTTTCTGCCAGATGCTTGAGATCATGAAGATGTTGTAGTCCTCACCCAGCGCCACGAGAAATACGAAGGAATACAGCGGAATCGCTCCCTGAATGGCGTCTGCCCCGAGCCCATAGTGAATAATGAGCCAACCCAGACCCAGTGCGGAGAAGTAGGACAGGACTACTGTGGCAATCAGATACGCCGTCGCTACAACCGAGCGCAAATATAACAGCAGCAATAATGTGATCATTCCAATTACGACTGGAATAATGATGCTCGCATCTCGCTCTCCGGTTACTTCGATGTCATACTGCTCAGCCGTCTGACCGTCGATCCAGACATGGCTATCCACACCTGTAATGCCGGCGTCTGTTAGCGCCTGTTCGGCCGTTGCCCGCAGATCCGGGATATGCTGCATCGCCTCCATGGAGTATGGATTCAGATTGAATTCCACATCGTAAGCGGTGATGTTCGCATTCTCGGCACCCTGCTGCGCTTCACCTACCTTGCTTACGTAATCCAGCGATTCCAGACGTTGTTTCAGATCTGTCTCGCTGCCTTCTGTATCGATCATTACTTTGGCAGGAGCGAGTTCACCCTCCGAGAACTGTTCGCCAATGACCTTGAAACCTTCGCGGGAAGACACGTTCTCCGGGAAAGAAGATAGCAGGTCATACGTGAATTTGATCTGGCTAGAGAAAGCAGCCAGTCCACCCAGCAGCACCAGCGTAATCGCCAGAACTGTCCACGGTTTGGTTACTACTATACGGCCAATCCAGCTTTCCTTGATTTTGCGGGGTGCAGGAGCCGGTTTGCCTTTTTTCTTGGCACGCTCTACTTCCATGTCGTGCGTACGCGGTACAAACGGGTAGAAGGAACCCCGACCGAAGATTGCCAGCAATGCCGGAACCAGCGTCAGGCTCGCAATAAACATGATGAAGATGGACAGACTGAAAGGTACGGCAAAACGATGATACGCACCGTACTCCGCGAACAGCAGTACAAGTAGTGCTGCAACGACTGTAAATCCACTCATGGCGATCGCACCGGATGATCCGGTAATGGCCTGGAAGAGAGCTTTCTTTTTATCCGGCTCATGATAGAGAATTTGACGGAATCTGGAGATCATGAACAGGCAGTAGTCCGTTCCTGCACCGAACAACAATACCGTCATAATAGAGATGGACTGCGCGTCCACTGTAATCCAGCCCTGATCCGCCATAAATCCGAGAATCGGACTGGTGACCATATAGGCGAACCCAACCGCAATAATCGGGATAATCGCCAGTACAGGCGAACGGTAGATTAGCAGTAACAGCACCAATACGAGCACAACGGTTGCAATCAACAGGGATACATCCGCGGATGAGAACAATCCGCTCGCATCAATGGATATCCCCACCGGGCCTGTGACCCGTGCACTCAGTGCGCTGGCATCATCAATGGCCACGTCAAATGGGTCGGAGCCAAAAATGTCTTTCGTTTTCTGCTCCAGCGCTTCAATACCTTCCTTCAACTGTGACGAATCCGCTTCCTGATTGAAAAAGAGCGGCATCACCAAGGTGCTTCCGTCTTCCGAAAGCTGACCTTTCAGAGCCTGTAGCGGCAACTGATATAGTGGTACCACAGATTGCTGCTGCTCCACCGGATCTTGATCCAGTCGCTCCGTTAACGCCTGAATGTTCTCAATCTGTTCATCCGTCAGCCCGCCGGCTTGACGCCATACAATGAGAGCGGGAACACCTTCGCCGCCGGGAAATTCTTTCTCGGCAACTGCTGCCGCCTGCACCGATGGCTTGGATTCACTCAGATCCTGCGCGTTATTGGTTTCACGGTCACCAACAGCAGGCCACACCACACCAAGAACAACCGCGATGATGATCCATACCAACAGTGTAATCCATTTGCTTCGTTTGCCGGCAACCCAGCGGCCGTAGCCCGAACCTTCTTGCATTGTCTCCTCATCTCCCTATTTTGGTTCTATGAAGCCGTTTTTTATGTGATAAATATAGAAATGAACCACGGGTCATAGTATAATTGGTTTAATTATATATACCGGAAGGTTAATAATGCAATCCCTAATTTTGTGATCACTTTTGTACAGCCAACATGATAAGTAAAGAGGTATGTAACCATGAGCAAAAAAACGAACCCTCCCCGCTCGCCGGGCAGGCCTAAGGCCGGTGCCGATCAGGCATCAGCCCAGTCAAAAATATTAATGACCGCCTCGCGGTTATTTATGGAATACGGGTATGAGCCCGTCTCCCTCCAGCAAATTGCCTCGTTATGCGGTGTGACCAAAGCATCGATTTATTATCATTTTTCCAGCAAACCGGAGTTATTCACCGTTGCAATCACCAGCATGATGGCCATGGGCATGCAACAAACAGCTCTCCGTATGGACGCACCAGGTACATTGCAAGAGCGGCTGGAGAAAGTTGCGGAAGGGCGGATGCAACAATCCCACGTCGATACGGAGACGATGATGCGTGAAGCCAATACCTATCTGAATGCAGATCAGCTCGCCCAGATCCGGGAAGCCGAGGTCCGCATCTATGAAGTCCTCGCCACCCACTTTCAACGGGAGATGGACAGCGGTTATTTACGTTCTGCCAATCCCATGCTGCTTGCCCACGCGTTTACGTCCTTGCTGATGTTGGCAAATCGTGAAGGTGTACGCGACATGCATGAAACGATTGCCGAGTTAGCGGAGGAACTGGTAGCTTTATTTTTGGAGGGAGCCGCTCATAAGGCGTAAAAAATAGTCCAATATTTTCCAATACAATGATGCCCGACTCGATTTGTTAAGCAACGATTTGAACCCATAGGAGGAATAACCTATGTCCCAACCAACACCATCCCCACGCATCCCACGTCTGTTGGAAACGAAGCGCATCTATCTGCGTCCTTTTGAATCGACTGACGTTGATGCCTATTTCCCCGGATTGTTTGACGCCGAGATGCGCAGACTTACCGGGACACAAAACAGCTTCACCCGTCCTCAAGTAGAACGTTACATTGAAAACGCAGCACAAGATGACTCACGCTTAATGCTGCTGATTGCCTTGCAGGATAATGACCAGGTCATCGGCGATATTGCCCTAATGGACATGCATACCAAAAATCGGAGTGCGCACATTCGGATCGCCATCGATAACACAGAGCACCAAGGTAAAGGTTATGGTAGTGAAGCGATTCTTCTCATGCTGGACTATGGTTTTGGTACTTGCAATCTGCATCGGATCGAACTCGAAGTCTACGCCTTCAATCAGCGTGCGATTCGCACATATGAGAAGCTCGGATTTCAGCGCGAAGGCGTGAAGCGGGATGCTTTGTATTACCATCATCAATATCACGATGCCATTCAGATGAGCATACTGGAGAATGAATTCCGAGAGCGGCACGTCAGCAATGTTAGCAATCAGTCAGTGGAAAGTTAACGATTAGTCCATTTAGCTGTTCAAAAAGAAAAAACCGCGGATCAACAACCATACCCGGTTAGAAAAATTAACCCGCCCGCACCGAAGCTAGGCGGGTGTTTTCATATTTAAATCCCATTCATATCGTTTGCCTCCGGCCCATCCATTTCATGAAAGAACGGTTTGGAAGGAACACTCTACATCGCTTAATTTTTCTCAAGCGGGTCCGGGTGGTAAATAGATCCAGCGAACACCCATGCACCTGTATCCTTATCTACTACAGCCATCATAAATGGACGATTCACCTCCATCTTCACCGGATCAGTTGGCGGAGCACTTCCAGCCGCCATTCCCACCATTGTTGAAGCAGCGGCTACGGTACCTTGCTCGTTAACCTCCATCACCGCACGATGCTGTATCTGACCAATGTATGCTTGCCAATTCGGACCTGATGGAATCATTTTGTTAAAATCTGCTGCGTAAGGGTCAAAAGCCTTTTTCATACCCATCTGCTGCAAAGTCTCTTTCAAATTAATGCCATACTCCGCACGGAAACGCGGCAAGGACAGCTCCACCAACCTGTATTCAGAACCGGTATCCAGCCGTTCATGGTCATCCAGCAACTGCTGCTGAATCTCATCAAGCGCACGCCCCTCTCGCGGCAAAACGACAAGCAGATGCATCTGGCCATCTCCGTAAGGCAGCCTAACCGCCTGCCAGTCCTCTTTCTCCGAGTATTGGAACTGCTTTGTCTGATGCATCATCCGCACAGACAGGTCCTTTCCATTTACCAGCTTGAACTCTTCGTCCGTCGTGTACTCCGGGTCAAACTCATCCATCCAGTTTCCATCAAATGCAATGGCATTCACTAGAATCATTAGGGCCTCCTTTTCAGGCGGCTCCTGCATCAAGTTTGGAATCATGCCTTCGGTGTGCTGCTTCACCCATTGATTGATCTCTTCCTTTGCTTGTGCTGGTTGTCCATTTAACGTCCTGATCTCGGCTTCATAAGTTTGCTGTACGGTTGTTTGATACGTTTCCTCTACCGGGATTCCGTCCTTCATCCACATGGAGTTCGCTATACCGATCTGTATGCCTTTTCCCGGATGGGTCAACAACTGCTGCAAAGCCGCTTGAGAAGCATTCACTTGCTCCATTTCTAGCCCCGACCATCCCATTACCTCTGCCATCTCTCGCCTAGTCTCACCTACGCTACCGTTATATGCCATGCCAATCGCCGCCGCAATGCTGTAAGGAGAGATCAGCAGATTATTTCCGTCAGTCTTATCTTTTGTACCCATCTGTTGAAGAATGTTCAGCCCCATGGTGTTCATGGCTTGGATTCTTTCGGGTTCGATCTCTTTCAGGGCAGCATTTCGTTCTGCCTCGGATAGCTCCTGATTCGAATTGAATTGCATCTTGTTCGGGTCCCCCTTTGCTGAACAGCTCGTAATGATCAGCCCAGTTATACAGCATAATAACAGTAATACTCCTAACCGTGCATGCATCGTAATCCCCCCTCATCCGTAATACTCAGATACCCGTCTTAGCAATTCACTGATTTCCTTTTTTTACTAGACGTATGGTTGAGAAAAAAGGTTACTTTACACTCATATGCCAAGGTCACCAATTTCTACTGTAATAAACACCATTCAAAACGATTCAAAACGGTTATATCTATACCATATACGAATGGAGGGATTCCCTATGATTCCGGCAACGTTGGAACAATTGGAGCAAGTTCGCAAGGAATGCCGCACCATGGTCAAAAAGAGAGCTACCGCTTCCGCCGGTACAACACTCGTTCCTCTGCCCGGTACAGACGTACTGGCCGATGTGGGGATGCTCATGCAGCTATTGCCTGCCATTAACAATAAATTCGGATTATCGCAGAAGCAGCTTGATGGTATGGACCCAGAGACCAAATCCATGATTTACGGATTCGTCATGTCTATCGGAAGCAAAGTCATTGGACGTATGATCACCAAGGAACTGGTGGTGCAGGTTCTGAAAAGGGTCGGAGTACGCGTAGCCACCAAATCCGTCGCCAAATTTGTTCCGTTTGCAGGTCAGGGATTGGCTGCCGCGCTCAGCTTCACGGCCATGCGTTATGTCGGCAACAAACATGTTGATGACTGTTATGAGGTCGTGAAACGCATGATCGAGCAGCGTGAACTGATACCGGGCGAGCCGGCACCTTCTGCGCTTGAGGAGACAAACGAAGATGGGAAGCTGGAAGTAAAGACGTCATCTGGCGACAACGCAGATGCACCTGCGAAGGAGTCTGACGATCAGTAAGAAATAAATAAATGATTCGTTATATTCCCCATTTACAGTGCCCATATGATAAATCGAATTGTCTCTTAGACACTTGCAACATCGTATGTGGATAAGACTGATAACAAGATGAAGAAAAAACCTATACAACGAAAAAGGGACGAAGCAGAGGTTTACACCGCTTCGTCCCTTTTCGTTGTTCAACTTTGCTCTCAGCATCGTCTCTTTTACCTGTTGATGCAGCCATAATCTCCTTGAACGTATCGTAATCTGTAGCCAAGAATGTACATAGGACCTTTCTCTGAATGATGTGTCGCATTTCTTTTCACCAAGAAACGGGTGTTATAATGACGATCATCTGTGGATGAACGTTTAAAGAATCGAGCACGCTTTATTTGGATCATCTCCACCATTCCGGCAGTGTAACGAACCTCAGACGCTTTTATTTCTTCATTCTGTGCTCCCTTTGGCCGCTTTTTACTACTCTTCTGTGCATTATCGTGTCTCCAGTTCGTTAGCTTTGGCATTTCACGCTAATTCCCACTATAAGGTGTCCTCGATTCGTTAGCGTTGGGAGACAAGGCACCATACCTTGCATCGTACATTGCTTCGCATGACACACTGCCTCTTTCCCACAAATCACACCATTCACAAATAAATAGCCGGGATCACCCAGAGGGTGCCCGGCTATTTTTAACGCTGCCAACAATCAGATCGCCTGTGGCTGTTGCTCCGTGAACTGACTGTTATACAGATCAGCATAGAAGCCCTGTTTCTCCATCAGTTCCTCATGATTACCCTGCTCAATCACGTTACCATGATCCATGACAAGAATCAGGTCGGCTCCACGAATGGTGGACAATCTGTGGGCAATGACGAAGCTGGTGCGATCCTTCATCAGATCATTCATCGCTTTCTGGATGAACACTTCGGTCCGCGTATCGACACTGCTCGTCGCTTCATCCAGAATCAGAATGGCCGGATTCGCCAGAATCGCTCTCGCAATCGTCAGCAATTGCTTCTGACCCTGGGAAATGTTCGATGCTTCTTCATTCAGCACCGTGTCATATCCATCAGGCAAGGTACGAATGAAGTGATCGGCATGGGCCGCATCGGCTGCCTTGAGGACTTCTTCTTCCGTTGCACCTTCTCGGCCATAGGCAATGTTGTCACGGATCGTTCCGTTGAACAGCCATGTGTCCTGAAGCACCATCCCAAACAGGCTGCGCAGCTTGCCGCGTTCCATATCCACGATATTAACGCCGTCAATCGTAATTTGACCATCCTGAATTTCGTAGAAACGCATCAGGAGATTGATCAGCGTTGTTTTCCCCGCTCCAGTCGGCCCAACAATAGCTACCGTCTGTCCCGGTTTTACATCAATATTCATATTTTGAATGAGTAACTCATCCGCTTTATATCCAAAATTCACACCATGGAATGCAACCGCACCCTGTGGCTGCTGCAATTGTACTGGTTTCGAAGACTCTGGAACCTCTTCCTCTTCATCCAGCAATTCAAATACCCGCTCCGCCGAAGCGATCGTGGACTGAATGATATTCGAGATGTTGGCAATCTGGTTAATCGGCTGAGTGAACTGACGGGAGTACTGAGTGAATGCGAGAATATCCCCGATGGAGATGGTACCACGCGTAACAAAGATCCCGCCGACCACACAGATCAGCACGTAACCAAGGTTACCTACAAACGTCATCAGCGGCATGATAATACCCGAGATAAACTGAGCTTTCCAACCGGACTCATACAGTTCTTCGTTGACTTTTTCGAACTGCTCTACCGAATGTTCTTCGCGTCCAAAGGCTTTGACCACCTTGTGCCCGGTGTACATTTCCTCAACATGCCCATTCAGTTCACCAAGAGATTTCTGCTGGCCTGCAAAGTGTTTTTGCGAACGGGATGCCACCAGCATAACAACAACTACACTTAACGGCAGTGTCAAAATGGTAATGAGGGTCATCCACGGACTAATGGTCAACATCATGATGATAACCCCAACAATGGTGACTATAGATGTAATGAACTGTGCCAAACTTTGCTGGAGCGTATTACTGATGTTGTCCACATCGTTAGTCGCCCGGCTTAATGTTTCCCCGTGGGTACGGGAGTCAAAATATTTCAGTGGTAGACGTCCAACCTTGGCGCTGATCTGCTCACGCATATCATACACAACTCGCTGAGCTACACCAGCCATAAGGTATTGCTGAATGTACATGAAAGCTGCACTAAACAGATAGAGCCCCACAAGCAGATACAAGACTTTCATCAAGGCAGGAAAATCAATGCCGGCCCCCTGCACACCCTGAAGGATGGCAATAGCGCCTTTACTGAGAATATCCGTTCCTTCCGCCATGACCTTCGGACTGATAATGCTGAATACGGTGCTTAGAATGGCAGCGACCAGCACACCCAGCAAACGATAGCTGTGGGGCTGAAGATACCGCATCAAGCGCCGCAGTGTACCTTTGAAATCTTTCGCTTTTTCCACGGGAGGCCGCATGCCCATTCCGCCTCCCGGATGACCCGGTCCGCCAGGGGGACGAGGTGACTTGCGTTCTGTACGTTCACTCATGCGATCTCCTCCTCTGTCAGCTGGGAGGATACAATCTCGCGATACACTTCATTGTGCTCCAGCAGCTCTTTATGTGTTCCTGAACCGACAATCCGTCCCTCATCCATAACCAGAATGCGATCCGCATCCATAACCGTACTTACGCGCTGAGCCACAATAAGCACTGCTGCTTCAGTCGTTTCGGACTTCATGGCAGCACGAAGTTTGGCATCGGTTTTGAAATCGAGAGCCGAGAAGCTGTCGTCAAAAATATATACTTCCGGACGGCGTACCAATGCGCGTGCAATGGACAAACGCTGCTTCTGTCCACCAGATACGTTGTTGCCTCCCTGCGCAATGATGCTGTCGTAACCGTCCTTCATTTCCGTAATAAAGTTCTCTGCTTGGGCCGTTTGAGCGGCTCGAACAATTTCCTCCATCGTGGCGTCATCCTTCCCGTGGCGGATATTCTCCGCAATTGTTCCGGTGAAAAGGACCGCCTTTTGCGGAACAAACCCGATTTTGGCCCGCAGATCTTCCTGCCGAAGCTCACGGACATCTGTTCCATTCAACCGTACACTGCCCTCCGTTACATCATAGAAACGTGGAATGAGACTGAGCAATGTAGATTTCCCTGAGCCCGTACCCCCAATAATGGCTGTGGTCTCACCTGGGCGTGCCGTAAATGAAATACCTGACAACGCAGCATTTTCCGCACCCGGATAACGGAATGTCACGTTATCGAACTCGATCGTACCTTGCAATGCACTCATGCTGCGAGGCTGCTCAGGGTTGCTCAGATCCGGCTGCATATCCAATACTTCGTTGATCCGCTCTGCTGAAGCCGAAGCTCTTGGAATCATGACAAAGATAATGGAGACCATAATGAGAGAGAACATGATCTGCATCGCATACTGAATAAACGCAATCAGTGAACCAATATTCATATTTCCGCTGTCGATACGCTGTCCACCAAAATAAAGGATGGCAATCATCGAAAAGTTCATGACCAGCATCATGACAGGCATTAATGTCGCCATGAGCACATTCACTTTAATGGAAACGTCTCGCAGATCCGTATTGGCTCCGTTAAATCGGGCACGTTCATGCTCCCCACGATTAAAGGCACGAACCACACGAATCCCTGTTAATTGCTCACGCAGGACCAGGTTGAGTCGGTCCAGCTTTTTCTGAATTTGTTTGAACAAAGGCAGACCCTTCGCACCAATCAGTGCAATGGCTCCCGCCAGCACAGGCAAGACAACCAGGAAGATGGTTGATAATTTGGCATCCTGGGATACCGCCATGAAGATACCACCGATACACATCATCGGAGCCATAACCATCATGCGCAGCATCATCGTTAATACGTTCTGAACCTGCGTAATATCATTTGTAGTACGGGTAATCAGCGAGGCTGTACCCAATTTATCAAATTCCTGCAGCGAAAAGTTCTCCACATGGCGGAACACTCTGCTGCGCAGTTTTTTGGCAAATCCACCCGCTGTGCGGGAAGAAAGGTAACTGGCAGTTACGGAACAAGCTGTGCCTGCTATAGCAATTACCAGCATCCAGCCACCAATCTGCCAGATATAAGGAACATTCCCTTTTACTATGCCGTCATTCACGATATCCGCCATCAGGGTCGGCAAATACAGTTCAGCTAACGACTGTAACAGCACCAGACCCAATATGAAGAAAATGGGGATTCGGTATGGCTTAAGCATGCGAAACAGTTTCATCATGGCTTATCATCTCCTTCTGTAGACGTATCTGTCTGTTGAGAAACTCGTGTATCAAAAAAGGTGTACACCTTGGTTAACAACTCTGCTAATTGAAGACTGTCTTCCTCACCCAGATGCTCAACAAGCTTATTGAAAATCTCCATGCGCTCCTGATGAGCCGCCCGAATAATTTCACGGCCTGCTTCAGTAATCGTAATCCGAACTGCGCGGCGATCCTCCGGGTCCATGGTTCGCTTAACCAGTCCCTCGTCCTCAAGCCCACGAATGACAGGCGTAATCGTCGGAGATTTCACGCGCAATAAAGCACTAATTTCCGAGACTTTCAATCCTGGATGATTCGATTGGATTGTGTCATTGAAATCAGGCGGATTGTCCTTCCAGTTCAACCGTTCTCCCGGATGCATGCCATGAAGCAAACTGCCCAGTACCATAATTTCATTATGATTGCGCCCATGAGGTTTATGCTGCCTCCATTTGCCTTTACTAAACTGCATGATGGAGTATAAAACTTTCTGGGCGACCGGATTTATACCAGTCATCGATGTCCCCCCCTTTATTATCATTCCATAGAGACCCAACATCATAGGATATCTATTAAATAGTATTCCAATTAAATAGCCAATCAATTAATTAGGTGTACTAAGTATATTCCTGCGAAAGTTGAATGTCAAACAGCAAATTCACAGGTAAATTAAACACCCCCAAGAGCCTACATTGGCTTGGGGTAATGGGTTTGTCATTTTGCCGTCATTGGCGGCAGATATACTTGTTTTAAAAGCAATTAGTCACAATTTGAAGGAGATGAAGGTTCTAAATGAACAGATTTACAATAGGAAAAACAGGCTTGGTGCTGGCTTTGTTTGCCGCCTTGCTAAGCGGCTGTGTAACCAACAGAAGCTCCATCGTAGTTGAATATCCCACTGGAAAACCGAGTGAAGGTACCCAGCTATTCTTCCGATATTCAACTGGAGAAGTTGTACAGGTTCCAGATATCGGAGATAACAGCAGTATAGAAACTATGATGGATATTGATAAAAAGATCGTTGGGGGATATGCTCAAGCGGATGGAATAGCTTGGGTTCCTCAGACTGGTTACCCTTCCGGTAATGCAGATGGTAACCGAATTCAACTTGTGAACATTCCAAATACCAAACCAGCAACTGCCGCAGATCATGTTAAGCTAACTAAAGCACCCGAGGCGTCTCCCAACTATCCAGGATATCTAAGTTATACGGTGGCTGTATACGATAATCAAAATCAACTCGTTAACAACCAAACCGAAATCTTCATGCATGGAGACGATCCAAACCTGGAGTTTCATAGCCTGAACGTCTATGGTGATCAATCAGTTAAAAATGGATATTCATACTTTACACAGGGTGGAGGACTTGTGACTTTTGCAATCAAATCGGTACCCATTACAAAGCCTATTAGCGTATACTCCGGCTCGACTTTACTTACCGATAATTTGTTATCCATAGTAACCGATGTGAAAGTAACTAGTCCTAACGAAGTCTATTCGCTTCAAACAGGTGAAACCATGACTTTGAATGCTGAAATTATGCCATTAGACGCGATTAACCCTACCGTAACCTGGTCTGTAATTAACGAGACAGGAACAGCAACCATTGACGCTACGACAGGTTTGCTTACCGCCGGAGATCTGGGAACCGTCTTGGTACAGGCTACTGCAACAGATGGTAGCGGAGTCGTTGGCAGTGTTCGAGTCACGATCACGCCAATTCCCATTCTGGTGAATTCCATTGCGGTGAGTGGAAGCAATTCCGTTCAAGCGGGCCAATCTACTCCGCTTACTGCAAGTATTCTGCCAGCCGATGCTACCAATCGTTCGATTGTATGGACAGTACAGAACGGAACAGGCAAAGCGACCATTGATACGAACGGAGTACTGACTGGAACTTCCGCAGGAACCGTTCTGGTTCAAGCCAAAGCAGCAGATCTTTCAGGCGTGTCCGGAACCAAAACCGTTGAGATCACCGCGATCAACAATGGTGGTACCGGAGGCAACTCAGGTGGAGGTACTGGAGGTAGTTCAGGTGGCGGTTCAAGCTCAACGCCGACCACCACCCCAACACCAGCACCAACACCTGTCGTAAAGCCAGAGCCGACTCCCGAGCCAACTACCACACCAACCGTTGTACCAGGGCCGAAATTCAACGAGCAGGTCGTGAATTTGGATAACCTTATGACGAGCCTCAACCAAAAAATTAAAGCAGCACAGTCCAGTCCCGCTGTACAATTATCGGATACAAGCACACACTGGGCTGCAACGACAGTGAATACCTTCTTGAAGCTGGGAGTCGTAACAGGGTATGCCGATGGCTCCTTCCACCCGAACGCCAGCATCACACGTGCCGAGTTTGCAACGCTGATCGCCAAAGTATTTGATCTGTCCAGCAGCCAAGGCAGTGCAATGAGTGATGTGTCCGGTCACTGGGCGGAAGCTTCCATTCGTTCCCTGCAAGGTAAGGGCGTGTTGTCGGGCTACCCCGACGGAACATTTAAGCCAAACCAGGAGATTAAGCGTTCCGAGATGATCGCCATCATTTCCCGCATTATGGATCTGACGAATGTAATCACGACGGAAGCCCCTGTCTTCACGGACCTTGAACAGACCTGGAATAAAGAGCAACTTCAGCAGGCTGCTGCAGCCGGAATCATCACAGGAGACGGAAAAGGAGAGTTCCATCCCTCGAACTCAGCCTCCCGTGCTGAAGCACTGACGATTGTGCTGCGAGTGCTCCAATCCACCCCCGAGCTTGGTACACTATTGGACTCGATCCAATAAGTCTAGAATCACATCAGTCCGCTCGGCCTCTCGAAGGCAGAGCGGGCTTTTTTCAAACAAATAAAATTTAAATGCCCCTTTCAAACACATATGTTTTTGACTCTCTTTCTGATAAAATTGGAAGCATATTATGCAAGAATATGACTTGATTAAAGGCGGCTCATCTATGAACTATAATCTGTACTTATCTGCACTGCTGATGGCTGCAACCTGCTGTTCTTTAATGTTGGCTTACCTCTCCTACAAAAGAAGGAACCTGCCCATTGCCGTTAGTTACGGCCTCGGGATGTTTGTCAGTTCCTTTTATACATTCGGATACGCGTTTGAAATCGTTAGCGGGAATCTGGACCATATCCGATTCTGGCTTCGAATCGAATATATCGGCATCCTGCTCGGCCCCGTCTTTTTCTTTCTCATGGTCCTGCAATATACGGGCCGAGAAGCATGGGTACGTAAGCGTAACGTTATATTGCTGCTAATTGTACCTCTCTTTACGTTTATCGCACATATTACCAATGAGTGGCACCACCTGTACTACAAGAGTATGATGATCGATAACTCCGCAGGTTTCCCTCTGTTCTCTTTTGAGAAAGGGCCCTTATATCAGGTTCATGTCCTGTTCTCCTACACGCTGTTTTTTATTGGTGTTTTCTTCCTTATACAGATGTTCCGCCGTGCTATACCACGCATGAAAAAGCAAATCGCACTGATGATAATTGGCTCCTGGGGGCCATTCGGTTTTTCTCTTGTTTACTTAAGTGGCGTGCTCCATTCACCCATCGATATCTCACCTTTCGGCTTTATCATCTCGGGTGTCTTCTATATGTGGGGAATCTTTCAATTCAACATGCTTCGTTTGGCTCCACTGGCTTGGCAAAAGGTGTTCGAGTCCATGCAGGATGCTGTCATTGTCTTTGATCTGGACCACGTATTAACCAGCTTCAATCGCTCTGCACGTGGAGTTATTGAGGGGCTTCACCCCAAAAATATTGGTCAGCCTGCAAGTCTTGTCCTTGCTGATTACCCACTGCTACTGGAGAAATTGATTGAGCAACCCTCTTTTGCCAGCAAAGTTCAGCTATCCGGCGGGCAAAGTAACAAGTTTTATAATGTGCATTTTTCTCTGGTAACCCACCGCGGCGGGAAACCCATCGGCAGAATGCTGTTGATCAGCGATGTGACTGAAGCCATCCGGGCAGAGGATAAGCTTCGGGATAATGCCAGACAACTAACTGAATTGAACACATTCAAGGACAGAATGTTCAGTGTGGTCGCCCATGATATTCGTGATCCCATTGCCGTTCTTGTCAATCTGATGGATTTGCTCGAAGAAGAAATACAGGACTTCGGCGGGGATTCGGAGGAGATTGTTCAGGAGATGAGGCAACAGATCCAGAATACGTTCGCTTTGGTGGAAGGACTGCTCGAATGGTTTCGCAGTCAGGGCGGAGGCCAGGTCTTTCATCCAGTGGAGCGGAACCTGACCCATTCCGTTGAAGCGAGCATTCGTCTGCTTCGCTTGCGCAGTGAAAATAAGCAGATTCAGATCATTTCAAACATTTCGTCGAGGATCTCCGTTTATGCAGACAAGGATATGCTCGATCTAATCCTTCGAAACCTGTTATCCAACAGTATCAAATTCACCAATTCGGGAGGGCAAATTACATTACACGCTGAACGGGTGGATCAGCATATTGTGATATCGGTCAGCGATACAGGGAAAGGCATCTCGGACGAACAAGCCCGATCTCTTCTACAGGACGAGTATCCGATGTCAGCCACAGGTACAGCTGGAGAACGAGGGATCGGGTTTGGATTGAATCTGTGCAGAGAGTTCGTGCGCTTGAACGGTGGCGAGATCTGGTTTGACAGCAAACTCTCACAGGGCAGCAATTTCTACTTTTCCGTTCCGGTTCCTCCTGAACCCTCAACAGCACAGCCACTATTCTCTATGAAGGCGGGGATTGGCGCATGAAAGTCATTCTGGTGGATGATGAGAAAGCCATGCATCTTATTATGAAAAAAATGCTGGCCAAGATCGGGAAAGTCCAGATTGTGGGCGCATTTCTGGATACCACGGCCGCAACAGCATATATGGCCGATCATGAGGTAGACTTGATTTTTGTAGATATCAACATGCCTAGGGAGAGCGGACTCGAATTTGCAGAGGGGCTGCGAAAGCTGGGAAAACAGACACGAATCGTCTTTATCACCTCTCACAAGGAATATGCCTTATCTGCTTTTGATGTCTTCGCCTTTGACTATATGATTAAACCTGTGGATCAGAATAGACTTCAGCAGACTGTTCACCGGGCCCTTGAGGAATGGCGTAAAAGCCAGGTAGCTGAGACCACGGAGGTGTCACAGGCTCAGTCTGTCGAATTCAATGGACTGGGGAGAATTGAAATTCAGAGTCCCCAAGGAATCAAAACCAAATGGAAATCCAGCAAAAGCGCAGAACTTTTCGCGTATCTGCTCATTCATAAAGGCCGGCTGGTGTCCAGGGCACGACTGATTGAAGATATTTTTGGAAGCATGCCGCAGAAAAATGCGGAGGTCTATCTCAATACGACGGTCTATCAACTACGTAAACTGCTGGATGCGTACGGATTGAAACAAGTACTTCACACGGACAACAACCATTACGCTCTGAATTTGACGGATATCACCGTAGATTTCCTTCGTTTTGAAGAGGGTTGTAAGATGCTTTCTGTCATTCAATCTGAGGAGGACATCGAACAGGCGCGAACACTGGAGCAATTATATGTGGGCGATTTATTCGGGGATAATGTCTATACCTGGGCCTGGAGTGAGATCGAGCGATTGTCGATCATGTATACCGCGTTATCCCGTCGATTATGTCAGGCCCTGCTGAGAGTACGCGACATCAGCTCAGCCACCCTTTTACTCAAGAAGCTCCTCTCTCGCAACGAATTGGACGAGGAAGCATTAATGCTGCTCATGCAGGCGTTAACTACACAGAAGAACAGAGAGGCGCTGATCGAGCAGTACGCGCATTTTGCGAATCAGTTGCTTCAGGAAATCGGTACAGGCCCTTCTGCTGAAGTGTCTGCTCTATATGCCCAGCTGTTGTCCGAACTGGAATAGATATGAGATAAATGGTATGGACCCACATGAAAGAAGCTCCCTTCAAGTCGTCAGGTTGATAATTTAACCCGAATACATTAGGGGAGCATTTTATTACCCGAAAGAGACGGGTTATATGAGTCGAGAAAGACGTTTATTTTACCGGATCAGGACTGCGAAGCAGAGACCGTTTTCAGTGCGGATGCAAAAGGGAAATACTCCTTCGCATTGTTGTAGGCAATGCCTTGAACGATCTGTCCGAGCAGTTCCATATCATGTGGTACCTCACCCTGTTCGGCCCATTCACCGATGAGATTGCAGACCAGACGGCGGAAATACTCATGTCTTGTGTAGGAGAGGAAACTGCGGGAATCGGTCAGCATACCGACAAAACGGCTAATCAGACCGACATTCGCCAGCGCCTTCATTTGAGCGAGCATGCCGTCCTTCGTATCGTTAAACCACCAGGCTGCACCAAGCTGGATTTTGCCTGGAATGCCGCCACCCTGGAAGCTGCCAATAATCGCTGCGAGCACTTCATTGTCCCGGGGATTCAAGGAATACAGGATTGTTTTCGGTAACGCCTGCTCCTGATCAAGTGCATCCAGCAGGCCGATGACTGCCGAGGAAAGCGGTGTATCATTCACCGCATCATATCCGGTATCCGGACCAAGCTGGGCGAACATCCGACTGTTATTGTTGCGGGCAGCATTAATATGGAACTGCATCACCCAGCCACGATCGGCGTACAGTTTGCCGAGGAAAGTCAACGTTACCGTCTTGTACTTGTCCTCTTCCTCACGGCTAACCTTCTGCCCAGCGAGAGCCTTCGCAAATATAGCCCCTGCCTCCTCCCGTGTAGCCACACCGAAAGGTACATAATCCAGTGCATGATCCGATACTCTGCCACCTACAGAATGGAAGAACTCCACCCGGGATTCAAGTGCAGCAAGGAATGAATCATAATCGGAAATGGCCGTTCCAGCTGCCTGTGATAGTTTGCCCACCCATTCCGAGAAGGTATCACGGTTCAATTCCAACCCTTTATCCGGACGGAAAGAAGGCAGTACGGCTGTATCGAATCCTTCAATCTCCTGAATTTTCAAGTGATATTCCAGAGAATCACAAGGATCATCGGTTGTGCATACCACGGTGACCTTGGATTTGGTAATCAGATCACGTGCACCGAATCCGTCACTGTTCAGCTTCGCCTTTACTTTTTCCCAGATGGCCGGGGCGCTCGCCTCATTCAACACTTCATAGACACCGAAATAACGCTGTAATTCCAGATGAGACCACGCGTACAGCGGGTTACCAATCATCATTGGCACGGTTTTGGCATACGCCAGAAAACGATCGTAATCCGTTACGCCTTCTCCACCCGTAATGTACTGCTCCTCAATTCCGTTTGCGCGCATCAGCCGCCATTTATAGTGATCGCCGTATAACCAGGCCTCTGTAATATTACCGAATGTTTTGTTCTCGTAGATTTCCTGTGGACTGAGATGGCAATGATAGTCAATAATCGGCATGTCTTTCGCAAAATCCTCATATAACTTGATCGCCGTTTCATTATGCAGCAAAAATTGTTCATCCAGAAAAGATTTCATTCGCCTCGCACGCTCCCTTTAGGTGAGTTTACGTTCATATGGGTTCACTTCCCAATCTTTACGCTACACTGTTTGCCCACAAAGTTCAATATAAAATGATAGCGTTATCACAAAAGGTTGATTTAGGCATATTTCCTGGAACAAGGTATACTGTTTTTAATTGCAATTATGCTGATTTGAAGATCATGAGAAGGAGATGAAATCAATGAAAATTACATTTCTCGGTACGGGAGACATGTTCAGCGTGGAGCAGCACCACAACAGTATGCTGGCTGAGTTCGGAGATACACATCTGGTGATTGATTTTCCAGAGTCGAATGCGAAAGCATTGAAAGAATACGGCTTTCCAATGACAGATATCCACAATGTGTTTATTACCCATCTGCATGAAGACCATATTAACGGTGTACAGATGCTCGGATATTATGCACAGATTGTGGGCGACCGCAAGCCACAACTGTTTATCCACGAAGAGCTGGTTGATCCGTTATGGAATATTTTATCCCCAGGCATGCGTTATACAACCGATGGGGAGCGCACGATGAGCGACTACTATGATATCGTACCTTTACCGGATGGAGGCACATTTGAGCTGGGGGGCGTGACGTTTGAGACTTTTCGAACACAACACGTGCCGGGTATGGTCAGCAATGGCCTGCTTGCGAAGCCTTATTTCTACTATAGCGCGGATAGCACGCTAGATCAGGAGCGGGTGCAGCAGGCCGCCGCAGACGTACAGCTCATTTTCCATGAATGTCATATGCATGATCTGGTGATTAAATCACACACCTCACTGCAGGATCTGCAACAGCTACCTGCCGAAGTAAGACAGAAAACCGTGCTGATGCATTATCATGATGAATACGCCGATGCGGACAAACGGGCACAGTTCAACCGCGAACATGATCTAAGAATGGTAGGCACGCTGGAATCGTTTGAACTGGCAGTGTAACACGCGACTTGAGCCATATGTAGCTCCAAAATGAAGAGGCAGCATCCATTCAGGTTCCTTTGAAGGAGCTTATCGGGCGCTGCCTTTCTACTGATCTTCTTTCCATGATTTCATATATTCAATAGTTTCAGGAGATGGTTCAGCTCTAACATGAATGTAATCTTCCGTTCGCTGATCATTTGGTCCGTAGGAAATTTTAATGTACATATCCTCATATATTTTAATGATATTGCTGTGGATCTCCGCTTTTGGCTTCAGAATATAATCTCTGCTTAAACTCAATCCCAACGGTTCTTTTCCAGGCCCCAGGGTAATCTCGTGCGTATTTCCAGTATTGGAGTTAAGAAGCTCTGTGGCATTGATGCTATTCATCAAGGATGGATCAAGTGTAAAAGACTGTATCACATTGACCATCGGTACCCGGGCCTCTTTAACAGAAATCTCATATATAATGCGGTCTAGATCAGATTCATGACTAACTCTAACAGTAGCAGTCAAGCTATAATCATCTGGCAAATGCTTCTGAAAGGAATCCGGGTTTCTCAGCAAACGCTGGGTCAAATCCCTTCGCTCAGTATTCAGCGTATAATCATCCGTTCGCTTCGGTTCCCCCCTCGGCCCCTTGTTTGTTCCCAAACTGCAAGCCCCCAGACAAATCGCCATCACAAGCAGCCACAACCCCAAGTGTAGTAATCTACTCACCCGATTCCCCCCCTCGGTATTATCTATCTAAGACGATCACTAATTGATGTTAGAGCAATCGATACATTGGTTTATTATTCCACATAAGGATAACACGAATAAGATTAGTCCATCTAACATAAAAAACCACCTGCCTGGCAGATGGTCGCCAGTTCAGGTGGTTTACTATTCTATATGAAGATTTAATGATCCTCAACGTTTTATTGAGCGGCAGATTCCTCACCCTGATCCGGGAGAGCCCACACGGAGACGCCCCCGCCACATACATGGAAGGTAGCCCAGCCGTCTTTCTCAATGGTAGTGCTGTCTTCACAGCTGTGCGTGAGATCAGTCCAGACTTCGCCAGCACGGTGCTCGCCAACAAACATCCTTTTCTCACCATCATCACCATTCGAGATAACTACTGCACAACCGGAGCCTTCGATTTCTTCGACCCCACGACGTACCCATCCAATCGTGTTCGCGTGGTCGAAGTAATCCTCCTGCTCTCCATAAGCTTTGTCGTAACGAGCTGACATCAGAATGTCCAGAATGTCCTTCTTGCCCTCGACAGGTTCGGGGCCACCTATGCCGTAATAATCACCGTAAAAGACAACCGGGTAACCGTCACGACGCAGCAGCGTCAGCGCGTATGCGCTCGGCTTAAACCAGTCGCCTACCCAGGATTCCAGCGCTTCATGCGGCTGGGAATCATGGTTATCGACAAACGTTACCGCATGCGTTGGATGCGTCTGCACCAGGGTATCATTGAAAATCTTGGAAAGATCGAAGTCCCGGCCAGCCAGAGAGGCTTCATGAAGTTTGTAATGCAGGGACACATCGAACAGATCAATCTGATAGTCCACCGTATCCAGAAATTCACGGCATGCATCGAGATTGGAGTTCCAGAACTCACCCACAATGTAGAAATCCTGACCCCGTTTGCGAATCATCTCAGCCGCAAATTCCTTGATGAATTCATGGTTGATATGCTTGATCGCATCCAGCCGGAAACCACCGCATTGAAGCGTGTCGATGAGCCATTTTCCCCATTGGAGCATTTCCTGCCGGACATCCGGGTGATTGTAATCAATATTGGCGAACATCAGGTAGTCATAGTTGCCGAACTCATCGTCGACATTCTGATTCCAGTTCTTGTTCTCACCTGCGATGCGGAACACACCGCTCCGTTCCTCCTTGGCATCAAAGTCGGTGCCGTTGAAATGTTCAGCGTTCCACTTGAAAGAGGAGTATTGGTCCCCACGTCCAGGAAACGTAAATTTGGTCCAGCCCTCAATTTCGAACGGTTTGGAGATTTCCTTCAATCGATCATTGGGATCGACCTCAATCACCTTAAAGACTTCCGTCTCATCCGCTCCAGCCTTATGATTCATCACCAGATCCACATAGACGGCTATACCGTTCTTCTGGCACTCGGCGATCGCCTCAACCAACTCCTGCTTAGTCCCGTATTTGGTGCGGACGCTGCCCTTTTGGTCAAATTCGCCCAGATCGTACAGGTCATATACCCCATAACCGGTATCCTCAGCCGAAACAGCTTTGGTCACGGGAGGCACCCATACCGTATCAATTCCCTTGGATTTCAGCTCCGGCGCCATTTCGGCCAGTCGCTTCCAGTGGTTTCCGTCTGCGGCCAGGTGCCATTCAAAAAACTGCATCATCGTATGATTTCTCTTCATTCCCAACCGACCTCCTTGATTGCTTTCGAAGCGGACCGCGAAGTGGTATATAATCGCAGTTGTTCATTCGGTTGCTAACCAAGTTATAACCCTTTGGACCCCTATTTCAATCATGCGAAGGAAAGAAATCTGAAAAAGATGGTTATCTTTTTTTGACTATTTATCATTATTGGGTAAAATCCGCTTGTAGTCTTGCCATTCTTCAGGCAGTAATGAACGATACGGCTCCTCGGTGAAACGATCATCCACGAGTACCAGCACACCCTTGTCTTCTTCCGTACGAATCAGCCTTCCTCCCGCCTGAAGCACCTTGTTCATTCCGGGAAAAATGTAAGCATAATTAAAGCCATTGCGCCCTGTCCGACTATAATAATCACGAAGCACGTTGTTCTCCAGTCCAATCTGGGGAAGTCCGGCACCGACGACCACTACTCCATTCAAGCGATCACCGGGGAGATCCACGCCTTCGGAAAATACACCGCCCATAACGGCAAATACCAATCGTGTTCGTTCAGGATGGGGCTGGAACGCGTTCAGAAACGCCTCCCGTTCCTCTTCACTCATACCCTGCTCCTGCATTACGACTTCTGCCTCCCCCGGCTGTTCCATATACGTCCCATGTACTTCTCGCATATACGGATAGGATGGGAAGAAGACAAGCAGGTTGCTATGGGGCCACTCGGCAACAAGCTGGCGCAGCATATTGGCAATAGGCTGTCTGGAACGTTCACGGTCCCGATAGCGAATCGATAATGGCAGCAATCTCACATCCAGCTGCTCCCGCTGGAAAGGCGAAGGAATACGCAAAGTATAATCTTCTTCCTCCGCACCTAGCATATCCCGGTAATAACCAAGGGGTGACAATGTCGCAGAGAAATGAATCGTGGAACGGAACCCTTTGGCAGTCTGTCGCAGCAGCACGGATGGATCAAGGCAGAACAGCTTCACTCGTACTTCACTTCGCACACATTCGGCATAGGTAATGAAACGTTCATCGTACAGCTTGGCAATGCGCAGGAAATTCTGTGCTGTGAAATAGGCTTCCAGCAGCAATTCATCCGTCTCCGCATTTCCCGAACCGCCTTCAACAAGGCATTGCTCCGCAACCATGACAAAAGGCTCCAGCAATTCAATCAGCTCCTCTGGCGCCTCCTGCTGCAGCAATTTGCCCTCTCCCCCGCCATTCTTGCGAAGCGTGATCAAATATTTATCGATGGCACCCGTACGATCTGCGATGGCTTTAGCAGCGGTCACACTGCTGCCCAGCGCCTGGAATTCCCTTTTGACATCCAGAAAGACCGCCTTCTCCAGCTCTGCTGAAAACATCATTCGGCCCCGATCGACCAGATTATGCGCCTCATCGACCAGTAGAACCGTCTTACGCTTCTGCTCCTCCAACATGCGTTTGAGAGAGATGCGCGGATCAAAAATATAGTTATAATCGCAGATCACCGCATCCGCTGCATACGCAGCATCCAATGAAAATTCAAACGGACAAACCCGATGCTTGCGCGCGTACTGTTCAATAACCGGGCGTGTCATTAACGTCTCATGTTCCAGCATATCCAGCACGGCCCCATTAATACGGTCATAATATCCTTCGCACATGCCACATTGTCCCGTATCACAGGCTTCCTCTTCCTTGAAACAGATCTTGTCCTTCGCGGTCAGACTGATCACATGCATCTTCAATCCTTCCGCCTGCATCCGGGCAAAAGCCTCTTCTGCCGCAACTCGGGTCGTTGTTCTTGCGGTCAGATAGAACAATCGTTTGGCTTCCCCTTCACCAATCGCCTTGACCGTGGGAAAGAGTACCGACATCGTTTTGCCAATACCCGTTGGCGCCTTCGCCATCAGTCCCTGCCCCTCGCGAATCGTCTTGTATACTGCTCCGGCCAGCTTACGCTGTCCCTCCCTGTATTTACGAAAAGGAAAAGGCAGCTCTCGCACGCTTATATCGCGCTTCTCTTCATAAGCCACAATCATCTCTGCATATGGCGCATAGCCAGCGACCAGCTCTGCTGCAAACTGTTCAAGCTCCTGCCGTTCCAGCATCCGCCGAAACCGTCTTTCTTCATTGCTCACGGTGTGCACGTACGTAAGCTGTACCTGCATACGGGGTTCATCATACTGAACAGCGTACATATAGGCATACATCATGGCCTGCGCCCAGTGTACGGGGGCCCCGGCGCCCAGATCGTCCAAGTTTCCCGCAGTCGATTTGATCTCATCCACCGTCAGCTGACCCTCCAGACGAATCAGCCCGTCGCATCGGCCTTCCACCACGTAGGTCAAGTCTCCATGTTGCAGTTCCACTTCGAGAACCACTTCTTTCAGATCCTCTTCTGTGTAATCCTTCTGCACTCGCTGATGTATCCGAGTTCCCTCCTGCATCGATGCATTGGTGCGAAACCCCGGACGTATGCTGCCACTGCGGTACACATATTCCACCAAAGGCCTGACTGATATTCGAATTGCGGTTGTCATGCGATCACCCGTTCTGATTGTAGTCTCTATACTTTATCACGAAAAGCCGTGCTCAAACCAGCTAGTCAGCGGATTGGACTCGCCCCTTCCCATATGCTATGTTGGGGTGTATAAGTTGAACTAGTTAATGTTACACTTCCACTCCGATGACAGAACACTCTTCCGATCGCTGTTATCCCCAGATTTTTTTGATTCATTTTTACAAAGGTTAAAATTTGGGGATAAAGGCGAAGCTTATGCTTACGATGCAGCTTTCTTGCAGAAAGCTTTTAGCTTTGCTTCTCCAACTTATTTCTGTCCTCTACGTTCTCGTGTAAAAGTGTAGTTAAACTTATATAGAATGTACGTAAATAAGGAGGCAGCTTCTATGTATATCTATTTGGTCCCTTCACCGATTCCGGATGCACTTGCTGCATATCCGCATCTGACTTTGCGCAGCGAGGAACAGGTTCGTTTGGCCATTGAATCGACAGAACGTCTGATGAACATTGAGTCCGACGACAACGTGGCGGCGTATGAAGCGTTTGATGCCGCAGGCTCCTGGACAGGCGGCGGTTATGCTGTTCTGAACAATATACCCGTAACAGAAGATGGACGGAACGACTTCGAGGAACGCTTCAAAAACCGTGCACGCAAAGTAGAAGACGAACCCGGTTTTGTCGGTATTCGTGTGCTTCGTCCGCTGAAGGATGATACGTATGTCGTGCTTACCCTTTGGCAGTCCGAAGATCATTTCAAAAACTGGCAGCAGTCCCAAGCCTATAACCATGCTCACCGCAACCGCAGCAGTAGTGAAGGGCTGACAGCACAGAAGCCCACCATGTTTCCAAGACCATCATTCGTCACGACATTCACCATAGAGTAAATGAACGGGAGCAAACCTGATACGATGCTCCTCGATGTACAAGTTTCAAATGTATTGTGATCATGCTTTGGGCAAGGTTCATTTGCACTTCAAAATGACAGCCCTTCCCGCCTCTCCTTAATAGGAAGAGGCTTTTTTGGAGATGCTAGGTCCTGAATGACCCAAGCCCACCTCTCTTTATTCCAATAATTGCAAACTACAAGCAATTAAGCAATTAAGAACTTAGTTACTTTTGACACGACATGCCATGAGATAGCATAATACTTGTTAAATGAAACTTCGGAAAGGAAGGAAGGCGGTATCTTGTCACGCAATTCACTCACCCGGTTTCTAAGCGGACCGTTTATAGTGTTCACCGTTATTATGATGATCAAAAGCTCTCTGGCCTGGATTGTGATCTTCGATGACATCCCCGTCTGGAAACCGCTGCTGACAGAGTTGCCGCTGATCTGGATCTGCTTCTGTCTGATTGAGTGGTTCGCAGCCAAACGCCGGATGTGGCTATATCTCGGACTAAATCTGGTGCTATCGGGCATCTTCTTCGCAGCCATCATGTACTACAAATATTATGGTGTCATCGTCAATTATCACGCGCTCGCACAGGTTAATCAGGTAACTTCGGTCAAGAGCAGCATGTTCTCTTTGCTTGATCCGTATTATTTGTTTATTTTTGCAGATATTCTGGTTATCGCAGGGGTTTTGATTCGTCGCCGGATCAAGCTCGGCGGGACTGAACGTCCAGGCAGAGTGCCGCTTGAACGAAGCGCCAGAAGACGAATTGCCTCGGTCATTCTGATCCTGTCGATGGTGCTGTGCATGCTCAACATATATCCCAACCGGGCGAGCATGAGCGAAATTACACAGGCGGAGCAAATGGGGATTCTCGGATATGAAGCGTACACCATCCTGGCGGATCGGCCAGATAAACCCGTGCCCCTTGATCAAATTAATCAGAATCATATCGATGAGATTAAACAAACGACCGCATTACCTTCTGTTGTGAAGCAGGGCGCAGCCAAGGGGCGCAACGTCATTGTCCTCCAGCTCGAATCATTCCAGAACTTTCTGATCGGATTGCAGGTGGACGGACAGGAAGTTACACCCCATCTGAATGAGCTGGCTGGACAAAGCCTGTATTTCCCCAACTTTTATCAGCAAGTG
>NZ_LITU01000070.1:303268-357638 GCF_001280595.1 Paenibacillus xylanivorans | reverse complement strand
GACAGGGAAATACGTCGGATGCCGAGTTTGTGGTGAATACATCGTTTTACACACCACCCAACGGAGCCGCAACTACCGTCTATGCCAATAAGGAGCTGCCAAGTCTGCCCAGACTAATGTCCGCGAACGGTTACCAGACAGCCACATTCCATACGAATGATGTGCACTTCTGGAATCGCGATCAGTTATACAAGGCGCTTGGATTCGACCATTATTATGATATTAAATATTTCGGAACAGAGGATTCCATCGCCTTCTCAGCATCGGATGAGGTGTTGTACAGCAAGACACTGGATAAACTCGAAGCCATGCAGAACACAGGGCCACCCTTCTATGCACAAATTATTTCCATGTCGGCGCATCACCCTTATCATTTACCAGAAGATAAGGTCAGTCTGACGCTGCCAGAACGGTTCAATAATACGTTGCCTGGGGATTATCTTGTATCCCAGCACTATGCCGATCAGGCGGTGGGGCAATTTATTGAGGGACTGAAAGAACGCGGATTATGGGAAAATAGCTTGCTTGTTGTTTACGGTGACCATCTGGGTCTGCCTATCTACTCACTGGATCGGACCGATGAGAAACTCATGCAGGAAATCTACGGTCGGGAGTACACGTCCGCGGACATGATCAATATTCCATTGATTGTAACGGCTCCTGGCATCACGCCGGCAGCTCAGCTGGAGCAGATCGGTGGACAGGTGGATATTCTGCCAACGATCGCCGGGTTAACCGGTGCCTCTCTACAGAACCAACTGTATTTTGGGCAGGATTTGCTGCGTGAAGGAAATAATCTGCTGCCAGAGCGCTATTATCTGCCCTCCGGTTCGGTATTAAACGATGCTTCACTGTTCGTTCCTGAGACGGGATACGGTGATGGTACGCATTACTCTCTTGCCGATGCCGGGAGACAGGATTTCGTTTCGGCAGATCTTGATCAAGGGATGAATCCGAACAGCCTGAAGGATGAACCCGCAATACCCGCATCCGTCATGCCAACTGAAGAGAAAGAGAAATCGACCTCTTCCGAATATATTACGAAGGAACAGTACGAACGAGCTTTGGATCTTCTACATTTGTCCAACAGTTATCTAAGTCAGTTACCGAATCGAAATGCAGTGAAATGATTCAACATGCAAAATGCACTTATTTTATTCCTTTCAATCCATGATAAAAAAAGACAAGAGCCCATGAAAATGTCCGATACCGGCCTGATTCATGGGCTCTTTCCATTCCGTCTAATCTCAGAAATAATTCCAGTTGGTCAGCTATTTTTTACAATCTAACATTTCCTCCCCAATCCTCTAACAAAAAGACACCTATACCCACTCAAGTCATCCAATACCAACAAATTACCTCTTTAGCAAGAACACCTGGACGTTCCTCCTTCTTGAGCAGCAGGTTACAATGAAAGCGTATTATTCCTTGTTGAAGGAGGACTATCATGAAATTTGATCTGAACATTGTACCCTTCAGCCGCAGAGAGTCGTTCCTTGCAGTCTCTCTTCTGCCTGAAGGCAAGAATAGACAGCAGGGCCTCTACCTTCGAACTGTGCGGGGCGGAGATGATAAATTTGGCGAGGCGTTCCGTATTGAACTGCTGGATCAGCAGAATCAGACGATTCCATTTACGCCGGAGGCTTCTCCAGAAGCCGTGCGGCTAAATTCGTCGGGATCGGCAGTCTTTGCCGAAATCTGTATTTCGGATAGTCGTACCGTTCGATTCCGTTCAACAGGCTGCGGTATCCGGTTAACCTTTATCCCGGCAGCCTATGATTATGCATATGAAGTGAATATAAACAGCTGGGAAGTGAACAGCTTTACCCATGAATGCCGCTTCATGCTGACTGGACTTGTGGGCGATCAGAAGATGGAAGTACCGTGGGATAAGACCAAGAGCTCACGTGTGATTGCAGAGTTCAGTGTGGATATGGACACGAATACGGCGGAGTTTGCCGTTGAGGAGTTCCGTACAGTGTGGGAGCCTCGATTAGAATGGGAATCCTTTGATGATGATGTGGAAGCGACCCGAACTGAATTTAACCAGTGGCTTGACAATAGTCTTACGATCCCTGATCGCTGGCAAGAAGCGCGGGAACTGGCGGCTTACATTACTTGGTCCTGCCTGGTTCCGGCGGAGGGATGTCTGACGCGTCCTGCAATGTACATGTCGAAGAACTGGATGACAAATATATGGAGCTGGGACCACTGCTTCAATGCGATGGCGCTTGTACGCCATGATCCAAAGCTTGCATGGGACCAGTTCATGATCTTTTTTGATCGACAAGATGAGAGTGGCTTGATTCCTGACTTTGTGAACGATAAATATGAGCTGTGGAACTGCAACAAACCTCCTATTCACGGATGGACACTGGCTTGGATGATGCAACGTACAGATTATATCCGCGAGGCGCAGCTTCGAGAAGTGTACGGTCCATTATCTAAGTGGACGAAATGGTGGTTCCGGTATCGTGATGGAGATGGTGATGGTATTCCCCAATATAACCACGGCAATGATTCCGGCTGGGACAACAGCACGGCATTTAATAATGGAATTCCCGTAGAAAGCCCGGATTTAGCCGCCTTTCTGATTATCCAGACGGAGCTTCTTGCTGAAATTGCTGGGTTGCTTGGGCTTACCAAGGAATCATCAGAATGGAGACAGCTGGCCGAAGATACGCTGGAGAAGATGATCAGCCACTTCTGGAAAGATGGAAGATTTATCTCCTTACGTTCAGGTACACATGAGCCTTCAGCTGGAGATAGTCTGCTATTATTCGTTCCGATTCTACTTGGTAAACGCCTGCCGGAACCAATCAGAGATGTTCTTCTGAAAGGGCTCGGGGAGGAGAATCGCTTCCTGACGGAAAATGGTTGGGCGACCGAGAGCATAAGCAGCCCTTACTATATACCAGACGGGTACTGGCGCGGACCGATCTGGGCACCCTCAACCATGCTACTCGTGGAAGGCGTAGCCGCAGCTGGCGACCTGGAGCTTGCTCAGGAAGTATCACGCCGCTTCTGCAGTATGCTTAGCCGAAGTGGAATGGCAGAGAATTTCGACGCGCTGACTGGTGAAGGTCTACGTGACAGGGCATTCACATGGACATCGAGTGTGTTCCTGGTTCTGGGGCACGAGTACGCAACCTAAAACAAATACTGCACGTCTCCGTCTGCTGTTTTAAACAGCTTTCCGGGGACGTGCTTTTCCCGTTCACCCGAAAAATTATATTTGCAAACAGTAATTTGAAAGCGTTACCATGAAATGATTGGATTCTTCTATAGGCTCCCTGTCCATGCTAGAATGCAAGTAGATATAGTTATAGCGAGAGGGGAAATCGTTTATGAACGTCCAGTGGATCAGGCAGCTTAATAAACGCTTTTTCTCTGGTACCTACCGCAGTATACGGACCAAGCTGCTCTTCTGTTTTCTCATCGTGACTCTGATTCCTCTGCTCTCTCTTGGGGCGTTGTCCTATTACCAATCCGCCAAAATTATTAATTCGCAGTTTGGAAAATATGGTGAAAATGCCGTAGCACAGCTGGAACAACAAACGAGTGCATCTTTAAGCCGGATGAAACAAATGAGTGAAACGATCTACTCTTATTTGCTTGATCCAGCCCATACAGATCTAAGGAATCAGGCCCCTGTGAGCTATAGTGAAATCATTGAGAAGAATGACTTTGAAGCCCTACTCAAATCGCTGCGGACAGACCTAACCGCAGGAATCTATATCATTACACCCTCTGGCTATTATTATGGAGAGAACAATTTGAATGTTGATAAGCTGAGAGCTACTCCAGAATGGAAGACAAAGCCTGCTTCTTATAAAGGAATATACTGGCTCGGATTTTATATGCAAAATCATGAAATGAGCAGCTCAGGTGATTCGAATCTCCCCGTCCTTGGGCTCGCTGTTCCGATTCATAATTCCAACGGAACGCAAAACGGCAGTACTATACTAATTGAGGAAAATGCACAGGAACTGATCCATATGTTCAAACTATTTGAGACAGATACGAAGTCGCATCTGACCATTAAAGCTTCGGACGGAAGGATTATATATGAGAGTGCCTCAGCTTTTACGAAGAAGGATAGTGATATTACATGGAACCGGACGCTTGCCGTGAACCAGTGGACCATAGAAGCAAGATTACCTGCCAAAGCCTTCTACCTATCCTCGGGAATTATCCGGTCGAATACCATTGTCGTGGCAGTTATTTCATGTCTGCTTGCTTTTGGACTCGCCTATCTGTTCTCGTCAAGGTTTACAGCGCGTATTCGTACGCTAAAGGATTCAATGCAGAAGGTCAGCTTCGGTAAGCTGGATACACGAATGCCGATCGAAGGTAGAGATGAGCTAGGTAGCCTTGATATGAGTTTTAACCGGATGGTAAGTGGTGTCCAATCGCTCGTGCAAGAAGTGGAACAGAGCGAACGACTTAAGAAGGAAGCGGAGCTGAAGGCTTTCCATTATCAGATTAACCCCCATCTGCTGTTCAATACGTTGAACTCCATTCAGTGGAAGGCCCGTCTGGAAGGGGCTGATGATATTCGTCAGATGTTATATCACTTAACGATGGTGCTGGAAGGAAATCTGGATATATCGCAGGAACTGATCACGTTGGGCAGAGAACTACGCATGATTGAGCATTTCCTGAAAATTCAGGAGATCAGGTACGGAAATGTTTTCAGATATGAGTTGAATTGTGAAGACTCGCTGAAGCAATATCTGATCCCGCGTATGACGCTGCAGCCGCTGTTTGAAAATATATTTTTCCACGGCTTCACGGATGGGATAGGTGTAATCAAGCTGGATGTCATCGTAGAAAGGGATGAGCTTCTGCTGACTCTCAGGGATGATGGAGCGGGTATGACGGAAGAAAAACGGGAGCGGTTGCTTTTGCCAGATCCGAAACGTCGTGGACGCGGAGGATTAGGCGTACAGAACGCAGACCAGAAATTCAAACTGCATTTCGGCCCGCAGTACGGGCTTACGGTACATTCGACTAAGGGTGAGGGCACAGCGATTGTCATTCATTGGCCCAAAGAGGAGGAGCGTCCGGATGGATACAGCAAAGAGAATTAAGGTGCTGATTGCAGATGATGAGAGCATTGTACGGAAAGGTCTACGCTCGACCGTACCTTGGGAGAAATTCGGAATGGAAGTTGTAGCTGACGCGCCCAATGGACAAAAAGCTTGGGAAGCCTTTCTGGAGCATAGGCCGGAAATTGTCATTACAGATATTGTAATGCCAGAGATGGATGGCATTGAGCTGTCTCGCAAGATAAAGGAGATGGCGGCGATGACAAAAATAATTCTGCTCAGTTGCCACCGAGATTTTGAATACGCACAACAGGGAATTCAGCTTGGGGCATCCGGATATCTTTTGAAGACCGCTTTTGAGGACGAAGAGCTTGAAGAGATGCTAAAGAAGTTCCAGCAGGAACTGTCGATCTCCACTCCAGCCTCTCCTAAGGATGAAGAACGTATGGAAACGCTGCTCTTTGCATGGCTGAACGGGCATAGCTATAAATTTCCAGAGGAGCTGGAGAAGCTACATGGCGGGCAATGGCATTTTAATGGTGAGCCGCTGTTGATATATCTGATTCGGACGGCAGAATGCGGAGCATCTTGGACCGGGATACTACAGGATGCGGGGAAGGATGACCGCAGCATGTGCGAGGGTACGATCATTCCTTATGGAGAAGAATACTGCTATTGGATTGTTCCCAATTCGCTCCGGGGAGCTGCAGATAGTCTTCTGATAGAAAGTAAGAGTAAATGCGGTAAGCTGAAATGGACTCGTAAAGAATCCTTGCTCCATAGCCATGATCTGAAACAGGCGTTCCAAAACCTTCATAAAGAAGCTGAGCTAGAGAGGCTCTATGGGATATCCGTAAATCAGTGGCCAGATCCGATCTGGAAAGCCGTGAATCTACTATATGCTAATCCCGCAGCTGACTGGTCAGCCAGCGAACTGGCGGAAGAGGTTGGACTCAGCCGCAGTCATTTCTCCATTCTGTTTAAGAAGGCTGTCGGTGATAGCTTCATTGCGTTCCAATATAAACGTAAACTGCGCCTTGCTTATGGCTTACTGCGGGATACACACCTAACCATGCAGGAAATAGCCGAGCGAACTGGACTTGGTGATAGCAAGTATTTCAGTAAATGGTTCAAACGCTGTACGGGTCAGACACCGAGCCATTACCGGGCCCAACAAAAAGACGACGGGTTCCGAACAGATTGACACCTGCTTCACTAATTCGAACAAAATCACAACAACATTCGAATAGATACACGTTTTGAACCGCTTTCATTCGAGTTACGATGAAAGCGGTTCAATTATTATAAACCTCATTTACAGGGAGCTGACAATATGAAAAAGAGATCTCCACTCATTGTCCTTGCAACGACGCTGGTGGTATGTATGCTGTCTGCATGTGGCGGTAACGCCGAAACAGCCAATCCGGAGAACGGCGGTTCGAATCAGACGAATACGCTTCGCTTTGCAACCTGGGATACGGGGGACGCACTCAAAATTGAGCAGGATATTGCCAAAAAGTTTGAAGCGGAACATCCTGGAACAAAGGTGCAGGTTGAGGCCTATGCGGACGGATTTGACCAGAAGCTTGCCGCAGGTTTTGGAGCTGGTAACCCGCCGGACGTCATGTACATGTGGGACTTCCCTACCTACCATCAATCCCTGGAACCACTGGATAGCTACGCAGAAAAGGATAAAGACCTGAAGATAGATGACTTTTACAAAGGGTTGTTCAACTATGGAAAAATTGACGATAAGCTATACGGCATTCCGGCTGGCTTCACAACTCGGGTTGTCTACTATAACAAGAAGCTCTTTGATGCTGCCGGTGTCCCTTATCCTAAAGACGGATGGGAATGGAGTGAATTCCAGGATATCGCTAAGAAGCTGACGGACAAATCCACGAAACAGTACGGCTTCGGTGCCCGTGCAGAGAATGATACGTATGACTTGCAGGGCTTTGTCTGGAGCAACGGTGGCTCCTTTATTTCCCCGGATGGTAAAACCATCGAAGGCTACATGAACAGTAAGGAAACCGCTGAAGCTATCCAGATGTTTGGTGATATGGTGAAGAACGGCACCGCCGTGCTCACAGGTGGCAAAGGCCAGCAAAGCGGTGATGATATTTTTAAAGGCGGTAAGATCGCCATGTGGGAGAGCGGAATCTGGCCGCTTGAATCATTTAAACAAGCGGGAATTGATGTAGGCACGGTCGAAATTCCGGCTTTTCCTGGCAAACCGGTTAAAGGTGTACTGGCCGAATCTGCGCTGTCTATTGCCAAAGACTCCAAGCACAAAGATCTGGCATGGGAATTCGTTAAATTTTATGTCTCTAATGAATCGATCAAAATGCGCGTTGCTGACCTGCCAGTACGACAAAGTGTTGTAAATGAGCTCAAGAAGGATCAAGATCCGCTCTACAAACCTTATTACACCATGCTTGAACGTTCGGACAATACACCTGCATTTCTACTCAATCCGAAGTGGAATGAAGTGAACCGACAGCTGTCGGCTGCGGTGGAAGCAGTGATGCACGGTAGCAATGCCCAAGAAGCGTTGAATCAGGCGGTTAAGGACAGCGAGCGATATTTGAAATAACAATTGTAGAAAGAAGGTTAGGAGATGGCTCAGACCTACCTGCAGAATACATCGGAACCGACAGCTACCCTTAAGGCCTTGAAAAAGCGTCGTAAATGGGGTGGGGTTGCTCCCTACCTCTTTATCTTCCCTTGGATATTTGGATTTGTTGTCTTCACTTTAGGACCCCTGCTGTTTTCACTGGTCATTTCATTTTTTGATTGGCCCATCGTCGGTAAGGTGACTTTTATCGGTCTAGACAACTACGTAGAGATGTTTTCGAATGATCCGCTTTTTTGGAAATCTCTATTTGTAACACTGAAATTTGCAGCCCTGTTCGTTCCGCTCAATATTGTAGTCGCTCTCGGACTTGCGATGCTGCTAAACCAAAAGGTAAGAGGAAGCGCCATTTTCCGTACGGCATTCTATCTCCCATCTGTGATCTCAGGTGTGGCGCTTGCTATGATCTGGTCTTGGGTATACAGCGGAGACTATGGGATTCTGAACTATTTCTTGTCTGTCTTTGGCATTCAGGGGCCCGATTGGCTGAATGATACGAACTGGTCACTTGTTGCGATGGTCGTTGCCAGCCTATGGGGTCAAGGATCCATGATGCTTATTTTCCTAGCTGGACTTAAAGGCATTCCAAAGGATCTGTACGAATCCGCCTCAATCGACGGAGCAGGAAAGATCCGGAAGTTCTTGAGTATAACCATTCCGATGATTACGCCAACGCTTCTCTTCAATCTGATCACATCGATTATTGCGGCATTCCAGCAGTTAACTCTGGCTCTGCTCCTTACGGGAGGCGGGCCGTTGAAATCAACCTATTTCTATGCGATGTACATGTATGAGAACGCTTTCAAATATTTCAAGATGGGTTACTCTGCTGCCAACGCCTGGTTTATGTTCCTGATTGTGCTTACCTTGACGTTCCTGGTATTCAAATCGTCGGAAGCCTGGGTGTTCTATGAAGGTGAAATGAATAAGAATCCGCAGAAGAAGCTTAAAGCCAGTAAAAGGGGGCGGTCCTGATGAAAAAAGTATTTGCATACGCGTTGCTGATTTTGTTCTCACTGCTGTTCATCGCCCCACTCTTCTGGGCGGTGACCACGGCGCTGAAATCACCGCAGGAGCTTTATCTGTTTCCTCCTAAATGGATTCCGTCCGACTGGAAATTCAGTAACTTCGCAGAGGCATGGAACATCCAGCCCTTTAATTTATTTTTAAAAAACACACTGCTCGTTACGGTTTTATCCACCATAGGTCAGCTGATATCCTGTACGCTCGTCGCTTACGGCTTCGCCAGATTTCAGTTCAAAGGGCGTGATTTCCTATTTCTTGTCGTTCTGGCGACCATGATGATTCCTTGGGAAGTAACGATGATTCCGCAATATATGGAGTTCAACTATTTGGGTTGGATCAACACACTCAAACCGTTGATTATTCCGTCGTGGTTCGGCTCTGCCTATTATATCTTTTTGTTACGGCAGTTCATTATGACCCTGCCCCGGGAGCTGGATGAAGCAGCGACGATTGACGGCGCTAGTAAAATGACGGTTCTGCTTCGAATCATTGTGCCGCTAATGGGTCCTTCGCTGATTCTGGTCTCCGTATTCCAGTTCATGGGATGCTGGAATGACTATCTGGGGCCGCTCATTTTCCTGAATGATCAGTCAAAATATACGCTAACGCTTGGCCTATCTCAATTCAAGGGCATGTACGGCGTTGATATGCAGTCCATCATGGCTATCACCTGCTTAATCTCGATTCCGCCGCTTGCAATTTTCTTCTTCGCCCAGCGTTACATTGTCGGCGGAATTGCCACGACAGGCATTAAAGGATAAAACACACAGAGAGGATGGGAATGACTATCATGGATGTTATGAACATGGGGCGCGACTGGGATAACCTCAGCGTGCTGGAGAGAAATCGTGCGAAGAGTCGCTCCTATTTTATTCCTCATTCCAATAAAGAAAGCGCTCTGAACTATGACAGAGGAAGCTCTCCGTGGTTCAAATCGCTGAACGGTATTTGGAAATTCCAATTTGCTGAGGGGCCTGAGCTGGCCCCCCCGGATTTTCATCAAAATGAATACGATACCTCAGGTTGGGATGATATTCCTGTCCCTGGCCACTGGCAGTTGCAAGGCTACGGAAATCCGCATTACACGGACCTTTACTATCCCTTCCCTGTTGATCCTCCTCATGTGCCTAATGATAATCCAACAGGTAGCTACGTAAAGGAATTTACACTGCCAGACTATTGGGATGGAAGAGTTGTTTCACTTAAGTTCGACGGTGTAGATAGCGCCTTTCATGTATGGCTGAATGGGTCGTTTGTAGGGTACAGCCAAGGCAGTCGCCTGACATCAGAATTTGATCTGACCCCTTACCTGAAGGCGGGAGTTAACCGATTGGCAGTCCGGGTTTACCAGTGGTCTGATGGTAGTTATTTGGAGGACCAGGATATGTGGTGGATGAGTGGCATTTTCCGGGATGTCTATCTGGTTTCCGAGCCTTCAGCGTTCCGCATCACGGATTATCGAATTGTAACAGAGCTAGATACAGAGTTTACGAATGCGGTACTGTCGGTCCGATTAGACCTTGATGGAGAAGAAGTTCAGGGCAAGGTACAGTTGCAATTGCTGAATAAGGTTGGAGCGCAGATCCTGTCTGCTGAGAAGAATCTAAACCATCCTTCAAGGGTCGAGTTCAATCTGCCTGTGGCGAAGCCTTCCTTATGGAATGCCGAATCTCCTTATTTATATCATCTGATCATTTCGGTGGTAGATTCGAAGAATCAAATTATAGAAACAATTGCCCAGCGAGTCGGGTTCCGCCGTGTGGAAGTCAAGGATGGGCAGTTCTTGGTGAATGGCGTAGCGATCCTTCTCAAAGGTGTGAACCGACATGACCATCATCCAGATACGGGACGAACCGTTACGGTATCCACCATGCGCGAAGATATCCAAATGATGAAGCAGCACAATATCAATGCGGTGCGGACGGCACATTATCCAAACGACCCGCGGTTCTATGATCTATGTGATGAGTATGGGCTATACGTGATGGAAGAGACGGACCTGGAAACGCACGGCTTCGAGCCGCTGGGCAATATTTCACGTCTTAGCGACGATCCGGCTTGGAAGGATGCCTATGTTGACCGTATCCGCCGTATGGTGGAGCGCGACAAGAACCACCCTTCCGTAATTTTCTGGTCGCTTGGCAATGAATCCGGCTTCGGCTGCAATTTCCGCGCGATGTCTGAGTGGTGCAAAGCCAATGATTCCACACGACTTATCCATTATGAAGAGGACCGTGAAGCGGAAGTGTGTGATGTGGTGAGCACGATGTATTCTTCTGTGGAGAAAATGGAAGGCTTCGGCCAGCTGACAGATCATCCAAAGCCGCATATCCTATGTGAATTTGCTCATGCAATGGGCAATGGACCCGGAGGGTTACGAACGTATTTTGACACATTTGATGCTTATCGGCGCCTTCAAGGCGGCTTTGTCTGGGAATGGATCGACCATGGGCTTAGCAGAACAACAATCGATGGCAAGGCTGATTATGCTTACGGCGGCGATTACGGAGATGTACCGAATAACAGTAATTTTGTTATTGATGGGCTGGTTCGTCCAGACCGCACCCCCTCTCCGGGACTCATTGAATATAAGAAAATCATCGAACCTGTGAGGGTCCAATTGATAGATGCAGGAAAGGTTCGCGTAACGAATCGGTATGATTTCGTGACACTGGATCATCTCCAGGTCCACTACAGTGTCACGGCTGATGGACGAACGGTTAACAGCGGTGTACTCGTACTTCCGCAGGTTGGTCCAGGTGATAGCGCAGACTTGTTGATTCCAAATTTGGTAGATCAGCAGTCGATCCTTCTCGATCCGGGTACGGAAATGTGGCTGAATGTCGGCTTCACGCTGGCAGCTGACTGCGCTTGGGCGGCGCAAGGGCATGAAGTAGCTTGGGCACAGTTTGCACTGCCGACTCATTCAAGCTCAGCCGTATCTTCCTTGTCGCAGCTGTCTGGAGAGCAGAAATTGTCAGTCACCGAAGAAGGACGCGAGCTAGTCCTTGCGAATGATCGTTTCCGTATTTCGTTTAATCGTCTACGTGCAGGGTTTACGTCCCTTCGCCTGAACGGAAAGGAACTGATTCAAAAGGGACCACGGCTGAATTTCTGGCGCGCTCCAATTGATAACGATATGTATGTGCTTCCGGATTGGCGCAAAGCTCACCTCGATCGACTGACAGAGCGGATAGACGACTTTCGTTGGGAGCAGCTGGACGAAACGTCAGCACGTGTTATCTGGACTTCTCGCATAGCACCACCCGTCCACGATTGGGGATTCCGGTGCGAGACTTCCTATACAGTTACTGCAAGTGGACTAATCATTATGGATGTGAAGGGAATGCCGGAAGGAACACCCCCTGCTATGCTCCCGAAAATCGGTCTTCAAATGGAAGTTCCAGGTGATATAGACCGTGTGAAATGGTATGGGCGTGGGCCGGGTGAGAGCTATTCAGATAGCCGGGAGGCCGGACGCTTCGGCATATATCAGAGCAGTGTAGATGGGTTGTTCACGTCGTATATCTATCCTCAGGAGAACGGAAACCGGACAGATGTAAGATGGGTGTCGATCGCTGATGGAGCAGGAATTGGTCTGCTGGCAGCAGGAGTGCCGACACTTGATTTCAGCGCCAGACGTTACACGGACAGCGATCTGGAGAAGGCGCAGCATATGAGCGATTTGGCACCTCGTGATTTCATCACACTGAACCTGGATTACAGACAGAATGGACTGGGAAGCAACAGCTGCGGCCCAGCACAGTCGCCAGAGAATACGGTTACGCCGGAAGCGTTCCAGTTCCGCATCTTGCTTCAGGCATATATGGCAGAGGATAGCTCTCCTGAACGGCTTAGCCGCCGAATAAGTATAGAAGCGATGCAACATGAAATGGAGGAGAATAAGCATGCTTAATACACAGGACGTTTTGAATTTATCTGGCAAGGTAGCCGTCATTACTGGTGGGGCATCGGGCATTGGGCTGGCTACTGCTGAGCTTCTGGCAAGCTTCGGGGCACATGTTGCCTTGATTGATATCAATGGGGCTGCGGGTAACGAGGCAGTCGCCAGTATCCGTGAACAGGGCGGTGAGGCTAGCTTTTACTGCTGCAACGTGACCTCTTCCGCTGACTGTGAACGCACAGCATCAGAGATTGAATCAGTGCTTGGAGGGATTCACATCCTGTTCAATAATGCAGGCGTCATCCGCCGCAAAACGGTTACCGAGTTGGATGAAAGAGACTGGGATCTTGTACTGGATGTCTCGCTCAAAGGCGTCTTTCTCCTCTCAAAATATGTAATTCCCATTATGGAGCATAGCGGCGGAGGCAGCATCATTAACACTGGCTCAGGCTGGGGACTGAAAGGTGGAGACCGCGCAGCAGCTTATTGCGCGGCAAAGGCAGGCGTTGTCAATCTGACGCGTGCGATGGCTATCGACCATGGCGCAGCGAACATTCGAGTCAACTGTGTATCACCAGGGGATACGGATACACCGCTCCTGCGTGACGAAGCGAAGCAGCTGCAGCAAGATGAGTCAGCATTTCTGGTTGCCTCTGCAGGAGGCAGACCGTTGGAGCGTCTAGGTACACCACGTGATATCGCGAATGCCGTATTATTCCTGGCGAGTGATTTGTCCTCATGGGTAACGGGTAGTGTGCTCGTTGTTGACGGAGGCGGAATCGCTTAGGGCGGATAAGGAAGAATATTTTCTCAACATATGAACGGAGGCGTTAATTGTGGCTGACAACAAAATATATGCCCATCCCTATATTCCAAATACCGTTCCGGAGGTCCGGGACGCGATGCTAAAAGAAATTGGTTTAACGTCTATGGAGCAGCTCCATGACGCAATTCCTGACAGCCTGAAGCTGCAGCGGGAGATGGACATTCCGCCAGCCATGAACGAGTATGAACTGCGCCGACATATTGATGGACTGCTAGCGAAGAACAAGCACGGTGCTGATTATCTTAATTTTCTAGGCGCAGGATGCTGGCAGCATTTCATTCCGGCTGTATGCGACGAGATTAATCAGCGTTCTGAATTCGTGACAGCCTATGCTGGAGAGCCTTATGAAGACCATGGCCGGTTCCAAGCCCTGTTCGAGTATCAGAGCCTGCTTGCTGAGCTGGTGGACATGGATGTCGTGAATGTTCCAACCTTTGACTGGGCTCAGGCGGCTTCCACTGCGATCCGTATGGCGGGGCGTATTACAGGGCGCAAGATCGTGTTGCTCCCACGTTCCGTAGATCCAGACAAGGCGGCGATTATTCGAAATTACTGCACTCCGGTCATGGATATCCAGTATGTTGACATCGATCAGGCAACAGGAAGAATGGATCTGAATGATCTTCGTAGCAAGTTAAGCGACGATACAGCTGCGATATACTTTGAAAATCCCGGATACCTTGGAATCATTGAGGACCAAGGAGCTGAAATATCTGAGCTTGCTCATAAGATAAATGCGGTTTCTATTGTAGGTGTTGACCCCATATCACTCGGAGTTCTGGAGCCACCAAGCCGTTACGGAGCGGATATCATTTGCGGAGATTTGCAGCCGCTGGGTATGCATATGAACTTTGGAGGCGGTCAGGCTGGTTTTATCGCAACACATGATGAGGAAAAGTTCGTAATGGAATACCCTTCACGGCTATTTGGCATCGTGCCAACCGAGGTGGAGGGCGAATATGGCTTCGGGGATGTTGCCTATGAACGTACCTCATTCGCTCTTCGGGAGAAGGGCAAGGAATCGGTAGGAACCCAGACCGCTTTATGGGGCATTACAGCAGGAGTATATTTGTCTCTTCTCGGTCCAGTCGGAATGCAGGAGGTCGGCAGTACGATTATCCAGAAATCGCATTACGCTGCGAAGCAGATGTCTCTAATTCCAGGTGTATCTCTTCGCTTCGAAAATGGCACCTTCTTCAAAGAGTTTGTCGTTGATTTTAACGAGACGCATCTTACCGTTGATCAGATCAACCAGAGATTAATGGAGACAGGGATTTTCGGCGGTAAGGATCTGTCTTTATCCTACCCAGGGTGGGGTCAATGTGCGCTCTACTGCGTCACGGAAACGCATACCCAGGCGGATTTGGACCGACTTGTCGATGCTCTTCGTTCCATTGTTAGCACATCATAATGATTATATAGAGGAGGACTGAACGCCATGAAACGGATTCGCAGAGACCATAAGGTTCGTAAGTTTCACCAAGCGAAATGGGATGAGCCCGTTATCTTTGAACTTCATCGGCCAGGAGAGCGGGGCGTCATCCCGCCGGGGACGGAAGCAGCTGTAGCCGCTGAAGTAGGTAGCGCGGAAGACAGCATACCGGCGTCCATGTGGCGGCGCAATACGCCAGCTTTGCCAGAAATCGGGCAGGCCAAAGTACTGCGGCATTATCTGAGATTATCCCAGGAAACGCTGGGATCAGATATGAACGTGGAAATCGGGCAGGGAACCTGCACGATGAAATATATTCCCCGGATTAACGAAATGCTTATCCGCAATCCACGTATGACTGAGCTTCATCCACTACAGGATGTGGATTCTGTTCAGGGCATGCTCGAAATATTCCATAATCTTGATCTGGCAATGCGAGAGATTTCCGGTATGGATGCTTTCTCCTTTCAGCCGAGTAGCGGAACCCAGGCACTTCTGGCTATGGCCTCCATCGTCCGTGCCTATCATGATTCGCGCGGTGAAGGTGAACAGCGTGATGAGATCATTACAACGATCTTCTCTCATCCTTCCCAGGCCGCTACAGCTGCCGTTAAGGGATATAAGATTATTACGTTACATCCAGACGAAGACGGATTCCCGGACCTTGAGAAGCTGAAGAACGTTGTCTCTGAACGGACGGCCGGATTTGTTGTGGCTAATCCAGAGGACACAGGCATCTATAACCATCGTATCCGCGAGTTTACGGATGTGGTGCACGAAGCGGGTGGCGTCTGCTATTATGATCAGGCTAACGCGAATGGTCTGCTAGGGATTACACGAGCGAAGGAAGCGGGCTTTGATATGTGCTTCTTCAATCTTCACAAAACCTTTGCTGCGCCCCATATGTGCGGCGGTCCTGCAACAGGCGCTCTCGGGGTGACAGACGTCCTGAAGAGTTTTATGCCTGGGCCATTGGTGGATAAAGAAGCGGGCGGACGGTATATCTTGAAAGATCAAACTGAAGTCAGCATTGGTAAAGTGCGTAGTTTTCACGGTGTAGCCCAAACCGTACTCCGCTCCTACGCCTGGATTATGAGTCTCGGACCAGATGGTCTGAAGGATGTCGCCCAGGTTGCGGTGCTGAATAACAACTATTTATATCATAAAATTGTTCAAATACGTGGAGCGAGCGCCCCGTATGTTCAAGGACGCCGTTTAGAGCAGGTCCGCTACAGCTGGAAGCAGCTAACCGATGAGACTGGGGTGACGACGGAGGATATTACGCGGAGAATGTGCGACTTCGGCCTGCATTACTGGACCTCCCATCACCCATATATTGTTCCACAGCCGTTCACACTGGAGCCAACCGAATCCTATTCCAAGGAAGATCTCGACGAATATATCCATGCGCTGGAGCATATCTCGAATGAAGCCTATACACAGCCAGATATCGTCAAATCGGCTCCGCACAGCAGCACGGTGCATCGCAATGATGAATCATCTTTGGACGATCCGAAGCAGTGGTGTATTACCTGGCGTGCATATTTGAAGAAAACACAGCCCGAACTTCAGGAACAACATTAGCATGTATGCAGCACCCTACTTTAGTGTTCATATAGAGGAGCATTAATATTACCAGTTCTATAAATAGACAGAAAAAAATGACCCTCAACACGTGTTGAGGGTCATTTTAGTATACATTCCATAGCTTCAGTTGGAGTTAAGATACGATTTTTCCCGTCCCCTCTCCCCCATTCACACCGGATTTCTTACTCACTCAGCATGGACTGTGTGAAACTGATCCACTCCCGGGTGGCGAAGGACAAATATCGGTCCTTACGCCAAATCATGCCGAGCTGCCACGGAATTACGGGCTCCATCACGGGTATAATGCGTACACGCATATGATCCACCTCACGGCATATCGTCTCTGGCAGCAACGCCACACCTAGATTGGCTGCTACCATCGCACTGAGCAGATCCCACTGGGAGCTCTCATACACTACCCGGGGCTGAAATCCCACATGCTGACAGGCTGCAATAATCCGGTCATGCAGCGCAAAATCTTCCCGAAACAGCACAAATGCATCATGCTCCAGTTCACGCAGAGCAACCGACTCTTTACCCGCAAGCGGGTGCGAAGGATGGACGAGCAGATTCAGCTTCTCTTTCACAAAAACAAAATGATCCACTAGTTCATCCACCGTTGGCAGTACAGCAACACCAATATCCAGTGCACCGCTGATGACATCTGCCTCCACTTTTTTGGCACCATCCTCGAAGAGTTGAATGGTCACTTGCGGATAGGCTTTGTGAAATTCACCGATAATCATCGGAAAAAAGCTGGACCCCACCATCGGTGGCAGACCAATCCGCAGATGTCCTTTCTTCAGATTCATCAGATCGTCCAGCTCGGACGACAGACTGCGAAATGATTTTTCAATCTCCAGCGCCTGCCGGAAAAAGACATGTCCCGCATCCGTCAGCGCTACCTTCTTGCCATAACGATCCAGCAGAGTTACGCCCAATTCTTCTTCTAGGCTTTTGACCGTTTTGCTAATCGTCGGTTGTGTAATGAACAGCACTTCGGCTGCTTTGGTGAAGCTTTGCTGCCGGGCAACTTCCAGAAAATATTGCAAATGGCGGATATCCATCGTCTGATCCCCATCTCTCATAGATAAATGGAATGGTAAACATTCTTAATATGCATTTTACTCATGAAAGAATGCGATGTAAAATTTGTTATATCAAACAACGTTTCCATTCATTTTCATAAACATCTCAAAATCATTATGTTAATTATACAAGGAGGGATTAAAGTGAAGAAATGGGGCCTTGGCATTTTGCAAGTTGCGCTCTTAATGGCCTTTTCACTGCTCATGGACCAATTGGCCCGTGCTCTCCATCTACCTGTACCCGGTTCCATAGTTGGCATGATCGTGCTGTTCATTCTGCTTCAGACCCGGGTTGTGAAGCTGCGTTGGATTGAAATTGGAGCCGCCTGGCTGCTCGGTGAGCTGTTGCTGTTTTTTATTCCCTCAGCCGTCGGCATTATGAACTACATGCCCATGTTGGAGCAAGACGGACTGCAAATTCTGTTTATTGTTCTGCTTAGCACATTTTTGGTCATGGCCTGTACGGGACTTGTTGCCACCCGAATCGCCAAACGAAAGGAGCGCCATACCGGATGATTGGATTTCTCTGTCTCTTGTTAACCGTCGGTATATATTGGGTCGCCAAACGCATGTATCGTAACCTACCCAAAGTTTATCTGTCTCCGCTGCTGATTACGCCGCTGCTTGTCGTCGGTGTGCTGCTCGCAACAGGTACGGATTACGCAGCCTACAGCAGTGGCGGCAAATGGCTAAGTCTTCTGCTTCAACCGGCAACGGTGGCCTTTGCCATACCGCTCTATACGTTTTTCCATGTACTCAAAAAACATATTTCCGAGATCGTCTTCAGCGTTATGACAGGCTCCGTGGTGGCGGTCCTCTCTTCTGCCCTGCTCGCCAAATGGCTGCGTCTGGATTCCGGACTCATTCATAGTCTGATCCCGAGATCGATTACGACTCCCATTGCGATGAATGTATCGGCTACCATTGGAGGCATTCCGGCTGTTACGGCGGTTTTTGTCATCATGACCGGTCTGCTGGGGGCAATTATGGGGCCTTCCATTGTGAAAATGCTGCGTATTGATGGCGAAATCGCACGTGGAACGCTGCTTGGAACCGGTGCCCACGGAACAGGCACATCCAAGGCATTTGAGCTCAGTTCGCTGACGGGAACCATCTCCAGCATCTCCATGGTGCTGGCTGCGTTGTTCACTTTAGCAGTTGCACCTATACTTTCCAAACTTATTTTCCCATAATAGCTGGAAAGATCCCTTTTATTTGAAATATTATTGTTGTATTAAAGCCCTTTCTTCCTTACAATAAAGACAGGTTTTAATTGAGAATATTGCGGGGGAGATGCGATGAAAAGAACCGGAATGAAGAGATCTCTGGACCGCCTCGGACGAATCGTCCTTCCCAAAGAAATGCGGGATACGATGGAAATCCGTATTGGCGATCCGCTCGAGTTTTTCATTGAAGGGAAAGAGTTGATTTTGAGAAAGTACAAATCAACGTTATGTATTTTTTGCGGTGATGTGGATACGGAAATGTATTTCAAAGAGCAATTCATCTGCCGGACTTGTGCAATTCAATTAAAACACCCGGATGACACTCCCGACTGGTTCGTACCTCCGAACAAACAGGCTCCTGCACCCATGGAGCGTCCTGCTATCGAGTCCGCAACAGTCCCACCTCCTTCAAGGGAAGAAGGGACCACAGCTGCCAACCATGAGTACCCAGACCTGCGGCCGAAAACCGCACGCATGTTGCAACAGATGAAGGAAATTGTTGAACAGAATCCCGGTTTGGCTCAACAGCAAATTGCGGAAAAGCTTGGCATCAGCCAAGGACGCGTCTCCCAATTAAAAAAATTGCTATAAGAAAAACGTCTTTCTAGGGAATTTTTTCGATTATTTATAATCTGGAGACCTTCCGAATGAAGGAAGTCCTACTGCAAGAGAACCCTTTGATCACTGTGGGTTCTTCTTTTTTTTATACTCATACGGCAATGGAAAGGAGTTCTATGGATAAAATCCGGTATTTGTCACAATTCAACCTTATGTCCTGCCTATCAGAGGCAGACCTGGCGGAAATGGACAGCATGACATCCATTACAACCATGCCGAAGAATACAATCATCCAGACACCCGATACATTTGCAGAAGGCTTCTATTTTGTCAAAAAGGGAAGAGTCCGTCTGTACACGTTAAATGAAGAGGGAAAGCAGTTTACATTCGATATTTTGGGTGAAGGGAATGTGTTTGGCGAAATGAACGGCATTTCACTTGGCACACGTTCCGTATATATCGAAACTATGGAGGAATGCGATATTTGCCTGATGAACAGGCAGCGTTTTGAACAATTTCTTATCGACCACCCCAAGTTTATGATGAATCTGATGAAAGTACTCAGCGAGCGAATCAAGGGCATGAGTGAGTTGACACAGAAGCTGGCCTTGGGTAACCTGCATGACAAAATTATGCATAATCTCGTTCGACTGACTGATCAAATAGGATGGGTGGAAGAAGACGACTTCTGCCGGATCAATCTTGCACTGACCCATCAGGAGATTGCCTGGATGGCTGGAGCCACGCGTGAGTCTGTCAGTGTTACCCTGCAAGATCTCGCAAGGATTGGTCGTATTCGAACCGGATTCAAATCCGTTGCTGTGCATCGCAACGAACTATCCGCATCATTCCGAATTCACACCCAGTTGTAAGGTGCATTACATCTTGTTTCTGCTGCCTGCTGTATCGTGTAGACAATGAATCTACATACTACAAGGAGAGGTACAATGATGGATGCAAAGATAGACCTGGATATACCCGAGGACGTTCTTCTACGCAAAGGCGCCCGTAAAGGGGCTGACATTCCTGATCACGTCCGCAATCTGCTGCAATCTGGACATACCGAATCGGTAAACCTGACGGAGTGGCTTGCTGTGGACCACATTCTCCTTTTTCAGCAGGTTACCCATGAACTAGGAATGGATGCCGAATCCCGCGAGATCACGGAGCAGTTAACACAGATGAATGAACAGCGAATCATGAAAATCATCCCCGCTATTGCCATTCAGTGGCTCGCACTTCTGGAGCGCCGGGGAGACGATGAGCGAATGCATCATTTTCGTTCCCTTGCAGATCATAGATCAGATAGTGTACGCTGCTGGGCAGCCTATATCATCGGATTCGATTCCAACTTGAATCTGATTGAAAAGCTGGATCGTATCAGACCCTTTGCAGCGGATCATCACTTTGGTGTAAGAGAGATCGCCTGGATGGCTGTTCGTGAGCCAATCACGACTGAACTATTAGACGCTTTAGCGTTTCTCTCGGATTGGGCGATAGATCCTGAACCGCTGATCCGCCGGTTTGCCATAGAATCGACAAGACCGCACGGTGTGTGGGCCAAGCATATTCAGGAGTTAAAAGAAAACCCAGCGATCGCTCTTCCCCTGCTCGATCATGTTAAATCCGATGCTCATAAATATGTGCAGGACTCTGTCAGCAACTGGCTGAACGACGCTGGCAAAACCAACCCGGAATGGGTTCGTAAGGTATGTGACACTTGGATACAGCAATCGGATACCAAGCATACACTGCGGATCATCGCACGTGGTCAAAGACGCCTTTAATTTTTAAGCAATCCGTGTACGGGAAACTCCCCTCGGCAATAAAACACGAAAAAAAGATGACTATCGCTACATCACAATGGTCATCTTTTTCAATATCTTCACTCCAGAGTTCTTCCCTTCCCTTAGACCTGCACGAGATCCATATCCAATTCTTCTGCTTCCAGTTTACGCATGCCCATAATCAGAACGACAATGTTGGCAACCAATAATACTGCCGGGAAAGGAACAGCTGCATATTGTCCATAAATCAGATGACTTCCCACAGCCCCAATCAGAATGAACGTCAATACTCCTGAAGCCAGAACACGAGTACGTGGAATCAACAGTCCCACTGCACTGAGCAGTTCCGCTGCGCCAATGAGATACATCGTCCATGTAGGATAGGAGAAACCTTCGAAAGTCTGCACCATCATCTCTGCTCCACTAACCTTGTTAAACCCCGCCATTACAAACACACCCGCAAGCACCACCAACGCTATATATCCCAAAATTCTTAAGCCCTTGTTCATATGTATAATCCTCCTGAAAATGAATGTCCATATCCATCTGTTGTATAAAACGATCTATGTAAAAGTTACAGCGTAACTCTATTTTAAAAATTAGCAATTTTCACTACGAAATTGGTATGTGTTGATATTGTACATATTAATAATCATTAACTTACTTTTATGAAGTGAGTATATAATAATAACATTATTTATTCAAGTAATTTTTTGACGATTAGTGTATAATACATACAAAAGGTTTGTTACAGTAATATCTGTAGTAACATGTTGACTTCGTCCCTTACTTTGGTCAGAGCGGCAGAAAGCCACGTACTTTTATATATACGAACAAATCCATCCATACTTGAATCGAGGTGAACACGTTGAAGCTGAGAAAAGTAAAATCGCCAAGTCCCTGTCTGATTACTCAAGCCATGGATATCATCGGTAAGAAGTGGGTGCTGCTGATTATGTACCAACTGTTATCCGGACCCAAACGATTCACAGAGCTGGAAGCAGAAATGGCGATTAGCGGTCGTTTGTTGTCCGAACGTCTGAAGGAAATGGAAATGGAAGGTATCGTAACCCGGCATATGTATCCTGAAATTCCGCCCCGCGTAGAGTATGAATTGACGCCCAAAGGCAGAGCCATTGAACCCGTCATCAATCAGATCTACAACTGGTCCTCAGACTGGTTGAAACAGCAGCAGTCTACGTAGAGCCAGATTCTGATTCATGTTCAACATAAAGACGCCTGAATTGAACTGATCTTCAGATCAGTCCAATTCAGGCGTCTTTTTCATGGATTTATATTTCTTGTTACGTTATAAGAATTAATGAGAGAGATGTTTAGAGCGCTGAAGCTGTACCGGCAATCCCGAATCTGCCGAAACCAATGCGGCCGTTGTAATCTCCTGTGTACGGCAGGCATCCGCATAATCGGACAAAATCCGTGAACGATCTCCGGTACGAAGGGCATGAATGAATGCTTCATTTTCCCGCTCATACGGGTTATGCCCAGCTGGTATCTCCAGACCTGCCATCGCATGAGGGGCAGCACTTGGCAGAAGAAGACGTTCAGGCGTCCAATCCCAGACTCCGGCATCCGTGTAGAACTGGAGCCCTGCGCCGCCCTCACCATCTGGCAGCAGGCAAGTGTTGGCAATGCTTGCGATGGCCCCACTCTCCAACTTAAGCGTTACATTCGCTACATCAGCTACCGTGACATGTTCATGTTTCTCATGCATGCTACGCTGGGCCGCTACTGCATATACCTCTGTCACTTCGCCAGCACAATACCGCAGCAAATCCACGATATGGGTCGTCTGTTCCACAAATTGCCCTCCAGAACCGTCCTGACGACGCCACCAGGCGACTCCCGGCATTCCACCCATCCAGCGTCCAAGCGCCATGCCGACGGTCTGCTCCTGCATCGCTTGTTGCAGTACCTGTGCAGCCTCCTGATAACGGAAATGATAGCCTACGGACGTCAATAATCCGGACTTCTGTACCTGATCCAGCACCTGACGAGGAATATCCATGCCTGTACTCAACGGTTTCTCCACCAGGAACGGGATACCCCGGCGAATCAATTCAGCTTCAATCGAGCCGTGAGACATCGGAGGCACACAGATATAGACCGCATCCAGCTTTTCACCATCCAGCATATGTTCAAGTTCACCGTAGCCAACAGCATCATAGACGGAAGCCATGGCCTCCGCCTTCTCCAGCGTTGTTCCACAAACAGCTGCTACACGAACGCCTTCCATTCGTGCCAGAATATCTGCATGTACCTTGCTGAACCAACCTGTTCCAATGATTCCAATCTGTAATGTCATAGATGTGATCCCCTCTCCTTGTTACACGCTTACATGTTCCATTCGACCCCCAGATGCGAAATCCTGCATTAAATTTGGCCCGATGCTTCCAAGAGTAACTGATCCAGCTCCTGCGTAAACCACGTGGCTTGCTCCTCAGGCCAATCCATGCGTTCAGCCATATACTGAATCACCGCTGCCTTATACTGACGGACTTCATCAATGCGGAAAAACAGGTCACCGGTGCGTCTCACAAAAAAGTCTGCCGGTGTTACAGCCATCTCCTCGTCGATGGCATAACTCAGCATCAGGAGCAGTTCCTGCGGCAGACCATGCAGCTCGGCCTTTGCCCGCGGATCAGGCATTCGCTCGTACAGTGCATCCACATTGGAACCATACCTACGGGCTAATCGCTCCGCAGCAGATCGGTCGAGTCCCAGTGAGACCCCGTCCTTGATCTTGCGTTCAGCATACGTACCAAATCCAGTGGAACCGCCAACATGGCCTCCGGAGATTGGCATCTCTTTCGTTATACATGGCTCAACGGATCTTCCCGTCTCCTGCTCCAACTGGCGGGCAGCCAGATCAACAACCATCTCGGCCATTTTGCGATACCCGGTTAATTTGCCCCCGGCAATTGTAATCAACCCCGAAGGGGCTACCCAGACTTCATCCTTGCGTGAAATTTCAGAAGGCCCCTTGCCTTCTTCATGAATAAGAGGACGTACACCCGCCCAACCGGACTCCACATCCTCGGCACGAATCCGTACGTCCGGGAACATTCCGTTGACGGCATCAATGACATAATCCCGATCTGCCTGGGAGATTAACGGGTGTGCGGGATCATCTTCAAAGACGGTATCTGTGGTTCCTACATAGGTTTTCCCATCCCGCGGAACAGCAAAGACCATTCGTCCATCCGGTGTATCAAAATATACGGCCTGCCTTAACGGGAAACGTGTGCCGTCGAATACCAGATGAATACCTTTGGTCATCTGCAATGTTTTGCCTTGGCGGGACCCATCGATCTTGCGCAGCTCATCCACCCATGGACCGGATGCATTAATCACTTTGGTTGCCCGCAGATCATAAGATTGACCGCTAATCTGGTCCACCGCCTGAATGCCTGCAATCACCCCATTCTCCTTCAGGAATGCGGCTGCCTTTACATAGTTGGTTGCCTGTGCGCCGCGCCGTACTGCTTCCTTCATCACTTCAATGGTAAGCCGGGCATCATCCGTCCGGTACTCCACATAGCGTCCACCACCCAGTAGCCCCTCCTTGCGCAGCAAAGGCTCACTGTCCGAGACAGCTCCGGCATTTAACATTTGACGTCGTTCACTGCGCTTTACTCCGGCAAGCCGGTCGTACACCATCAGGCCAATGGATGTGCTGAAGCGGCCAAACGTGCCTGCCGTATAGATGGGAAGCAGCATCGGTTCGGGTGTCGTCACATGCGGCCCATTCTCGTACACCACCGCTCGCTCCCGCCCCACCTCAGCCACCATCTTCACTTCAAACTGCTTCAGATACCGCAGACCGCCATGCACCAGCTTGGTAGAGCGACTGGAGGTGCCTGCCGCAAAATCCTGCATTTCCACCAGTGCTGTCTTTAATCCGCGGGATGCTGCATCCAGTGCAATGCCAGCACCCGTGATTCCTCCGCCAATAATCAATATGTCAAAATGTGCATTCGCCATTCGATCCAGATATTCGGTACGCTTTTCTGCCGAGAACGATGCTGTCATCCCGATTCCTCCCATTCATTACCTTTGTTTTACCCACAAAAGCACAAAAAAAGACCACGTCATTCGCTGCAGCAATTGCTGAGCGGTACGTGGTCTCTCCCGATCTCCAGACATCATTTTTTTAACTTGTGCCTTAATCCTATCACACATTTCCGGCGGCGTGAAGGCCTGAAATGACACATTATTCAAAAAAAATTCAAAAAGTTGTTCTGCCTGCGGATGGAATTTCAAGCTGATCCACTAATCATTTATTTTTCCTTATAGTGGGTATATGTTTTCTCTTCTCCAGGAAAATAACCCCTGTAAGTTATGCATCATTTTCCACCAATAAATATCATTTATTGTATAAGTTTAACGAAAAAGTACAAATGTCCATTTCACGTACTCTCCACTCATTTAAAGACCATCGCTGCCTTCACCGCACGTTGCCACCCTGCATACAGTTCTGTTCGCTCTTCTTCAGCCATAACTGGATGGAAGATACGCTCCGTATTCTCGTGATCCGCCAATTCTTCAGCGCTATTCCAATACCCAACTGCAAGTCCTGCCAGATAAGCCGCACCTAATGCCGTCGTTTCGTTCACAGTGGGACGCTCAACAGGAATATTCAGAATGTCACTCTGGAATTGCATCAGAAAATCATTAGCCGCTGCTCCCCCATCCACGCGCAAGGCATTCACCGGAATACCTGAATCGGATTCCATTGCCGCCAGTACATCCTTGGTCTGATACGCCAGCGCTTCCAGAGTTGCACGGATAAAGTGTTCTTTGGTCGTTCCTCGCGTCAAGCCAAACACCGCTCCCTTAACCTCACTGTCCCAATAAGGGCTTCCCAGACCCACAAATGCTGGCACCATATAAACGCCATCTGTAGAGGGTACGCGTGCTGCATACTCCTCACTATCTTTGGAGGAACGAAGCATCCTTAAGCCATCACGCAGCCACTGTACTGCTGAACCTGCAACAAAGATGCTGCCTTCCAGGGCATACTCGATCTTGCCATTCATTCCCCAGGCAATGGTTGTGATTAGCCCATGGTGGGACTGCACCGGCTGTTCTCCGGTATTCATGAGCATGAAACATCCGGTCCCGTACGTATTTTTCATGCTTCCCTTTGTGTAACAGCCCTGACCAAATAATGCCGACTGCTGATCTCCTGCTGCTCCGGCAATCGGAATCCGATGACCGAAGAAGTGATATTCAACCGTATGTGCGTACACCTCAGATGAACCGTGCACCTCCGGCAGCATCGCTTTGGGAATGTCCAGAATCTGCAGCAATTCCTCATCCCATTGCAGATCATAGATGTTGTACATTAAGGTGCGGGAAGCATTGGATACATCGGTGACATGTGTACCGCCGCTCAGCTTCCAGATTAGCCAGCTATCGATCGTACCAAACAGGAGTTCACCCTTCTCTGCACGCTCCCGGGCACCAGGCACATGATCCAGAATCCACTTTACCTTGGTTCCCGAGAAGTAAGGGTCAATGAGCAGTCCCGTTTTGCGATGAAAAAGGTCACCCAGTCCCTTCGCTTTCAACTCATCACAAATATCAGCCGTTTGTCTCGACTGCCAAACTACTGCATTATAGATGGGCCGCCCCGTCTCTTTGTCCCATACCACAACCGTTTCCCGCTGATTCGTAATGCCGATACCGGCAATCTGAACCGGCTTGATTCCACTTTCGGCCAGACATGAAGCCATCACCGCCAGAATGGAGCTCCAAATTTCATTGGCGTTCTGCTCCACCCAGCCCGGCTTGGGAAAGTACTGCGGAAATTCCTGCTGTGCAATATGCACAATCTCCCCGCTCCGGTTAAACAGAATAGCCCGGGAACTCGTCGTCCCCTGATCAAGAGCCAATATATATTTTTCCATACAGACAACCTCCTGTTGTGGGATTACTGCTTATATTCTGTATGCGATTTCTTGTAGTGCCGAATCAGGTCCATGTTGGAAGTGGTTACTGCGGTAGCTCCGGCTTCCAGCGCCAGCTCAACCTCTTCGGGTGAGCGGATCAACCCGCCTGCAATGATGGGGATACCTGTCCGTATAGATACTTCTGCAATAATATGCGGGATAACACCAGGCAGTACTTCAATATAATCCGGCTGGGTCTTGGACAGCAAAAGATAACTTTTCTCCAGCGCATTTGTATCCAGCAGAAAAACGCGCTGAATGGCTGTAATCCCTTTCTGCTTTGCCTTCTGAATTACACTGGCTCGCGTCGAGATCAGTCCTGCCGGGCGAATATGCTGGCATAAATACTCCGCGGCATATTCATCGTTTTTCAGTCCCTGTACCAGATCGGCGTGCAGTAATATTTTCTTGTCACGCCGCCGCCCTTCCTCAATCAGACTGTGAAGCTGAGCCATGTGCGTATCCAGCATAACCCCATAGGTGTAAGGGCCTTCAATCATTGCTTCGAACTGCTTCATGCTCTTGGCAGCCGGTAACACATATTGTCCCTCAAATGGCACCCTCGTTCCTCCCGCATAAATCAGATGCCTATATTGTATAGTTCGTATGGTGTGAACAGCAAGCGAAGTCAAGGTTGAAAAATAATTTCTTGGCGTAAGACTGGACCGTTTCACGCTCTAAACTCAAAAAAAGCTGTTCATGTATACCCTGGAAGGAGCATACACGAACAGCTTAAATTGTCCTGTCTATTGAACAGTATTACAAACAGACTTCATGGCAAAATCATGCTGAATGATCCATCAGGTTCATCCTTTTAAGCCTGGGCATGCGGAAGCAAGGTTTCTTCTCCAGCCCAGCCATCATTCTCTGCCAAGTGACCGGAACGGCTCACTTTGGTCTGCAAATATTTTTCGTTGAAGGACGAACGATCTCCCCACAGCGGCACACGTCCACCCACATTCAGTCCCGCTTCCTGCAAAGCAGCAAGCTTGCGTGGATTGTTGGTGATCAATGTAACGGGTGCTGAACGAAGCGCACGCAATACGGCAATGGCATCATCATAATTACGAGCATCGTCTGTGAACCCAAGTTGCAGGTTGGCATCAACGGTATCCAGACCTTCTTCTTGCAGCAGGTATGCCATCGCTTTGCTGAACAGACCGATGCCACGGCCCTCATGGTTCGCCAGATAGAACAGTGCGCCTGCTCCGTGGGCGGCAATCATCTTCATCGATTGCTCCAGCTGGAAGCCGCAGTCACAGCGTTTGCTGCCAAAGATATCGCCTGTATGACAGATGCTGTGCATCCGAATCAGCGCTTCTTGCGCTTCGGCAAAGTCTCCATAGACTAATACGCTGGATTGCTGGCGTTCTGCCAGTTCGGCAGTAGCAAGCGATTCGATCAATTCGCCACTTTCCATGGCTTTCTCCGATTTCATCCAGCTGTACCACTGGAACGTATGTGTCTCTCCATCGAGATTCACCGGAAGTTTGATTGGACCCACGAGGTATATGAATTCTTTTCCACTCGGAAAAGTCTGAATTTTGGGGGCAAGCAGTTGAATAATATGTGAATTAATCATTAGTAAGTTCCTCCTGTTAAGCTATCTTTGATTATGAATTGATTCGCATCCAGACGAAAAATGGATCACTGAACGGCATACCATACGTATCTATATTATTGTCATCATCATTAGTTACTTTATGTAAGCAAGTTTAAAATAAAAATTATATTGTGTCAAGTAACTTTTGTTTTTAAAGTAACTAATAAATTTATGATACGTAACCGACACAAATTTGTGTTTCATTTCAGGAATATTGGGTATGAGTTTATAAACTGCTCATACACTTATGTTGTAGTCCATCGCACTTCATGCCTCGAACTTAACGATGAGGGGGTTATCACATGATCCGCCGGAAAAGAACATGCTGGACAGCCATTCTGCTAGTCTGTGTCATGCTGGTGAGCGGATGCTCCATCTGGCCGGGACAGAACGATTCAGTGAGCAACAAAAAGGTAACGCTTACATTATGGTACTGGAACCGTTCCATCGATGATAAGCTGATTGCCAAGGCCAAGGAAAAGTTCCCCAATATTGAACTGACCGCACAGAAAATCGGTGGTGATTTCAAGGCAAAACTCAAAACGACACTCGCTGCGCGCTCAGGTGAGCCCGACATTGTCGCATTGAACGATTGGATCATGGAGCTCTTTCCCAGCGAGGACCGTTTCTATAATCTGTATAATCTCGGCGCAGGTGACGTCGAAGACCAATATCTGGATTGGAAATGGAAGCAAGGCGTTACGCCGGACGGGCAGATGATCGGCTTCCCCATGGATACGGGACCTACAGCTCTCTTCTACCGTGCAGATCTGTTTAAGGAGGCCGGATTGCCTTCCGAGCCTGAAGAAGTGGCTCGCCAGATCAACAACTGGGATGCCTATTCTGCTGCCGGAGAAAAGATCAAAGAGAAGTTCGGAGGCAAGGTATTTCTAACCGACAATATTGGAACCGTTTACAATCAAGTGTTGTCGCAAGGAACCGAACGGTATTTCCGTCCGGACGGCTCGTTTATCGGCATGGATTCACCACTCGTCAAGCAGAGCTGGGATACCGCCGTATCCTTCAAGCAAAAAGGGCTGCTCGCCAATGCAGACGGCTGGACCCCGGGCTGGAACGCAGCGATGAATAATGGTGAGATTGCTTCCTTTGTGGGAGCGGTCTGGATGAAGCAGGTATTGCAGGAAGCCGCACCGGATACATCGGGCAAATGGCGGGTCGCCCGCGCTCCTGGTGGAGATGGCAATAACGGCGGGTCATTCCTGTCCATTTTGAAATCGAGCAAACATCCAAAAGAAGCGTTCGAAGTCATCCAGTGGCTGCAAAGCCCGGAAAACCAGCTTGAACAGTATAAAACGTTGAACCTGTTTCCTTCGGCACCGGGTGTGTTTGATACACCGGCGATGAAAGAAGAAGAGCCCTTCTTCGGCGGACAGGCAACAGGGCCTGTATTTGCCGAATCGGCACAGCATGTGCCAGAAGCGTTCTTTGGCGAACGATACCCTTCGGTGCACAACATCATTACTCGGCGGCTGAATGATATTGCGAAGCAAAATGCCAACCCAGAGCAGGTCTGGCCCGATACGGTTCACCGTGTTGAGCGGGAGTTACAGCGTTAATTCAGACACTCTTACGAGATGGCAATCCGCAAAGGAGGAATTCATATGGCTGTAACCGAACCTCGCCTCACCCCGGATCCCGGAAAGGTACGTCCGGATTTGGATCGGCAGAAATCACTCTTGTCCCGGATGTGGGAACATCGTGCACTCTATGTGGCGATCTCCCCGTTTTACATTCTGTTTGCCGTGTTTGGACTGTTTCCAATCGGGTTCTCCTTATATCTGGCCTTCCACAAATGGGATGGCATTGGCGTAATGACCTATAACGGACTTAACAATTTTAAATATATGCTAACCGATGCTGAATTCTGGCAAGCGGTGGGTAACACGTTCATGATCTGGATTTACTCTACCATTCCAATGTTGTTCTTTGCCTTAATTGTTGCATTCTTGCTCCATGCACCGTTTGTTAAGTTCCGTACGCTGTTTCGGGTGGGCTATTTCTTGCCGAACGTGACGTCTATCGTGGCCGTCGCCATTATCTTCGGGGCCCTGTTTGCCAACAACTACGGGTTTCTCAACTACCTGTTACAGTCCGTCGGACTTCCGGTAGTGGAATGGCTTAATGCGCCATGGGGCATTAAAGTAGCGATCTCCTCCATGGTCGTCTGGCGCTGGACGGGATACAACGCGGTCATCTATCTGGCCGGACTTCAGAGCATCCCCCAGACATTGTATGAGGCTGCCAAGATTGACGGTGCATCCGGGATACAGTCCTTTTTCCGCATTACAATTCCGATGCTGCGTCCTGTCATTCTATTCACTGTTATCACATCAACGATTGGCGGCATGCAGCTGTTCACCGAACCGCAAATTCTCGTGGGCAATGATGGCGGCGCAGGTGCAGCCGGGATGACCATTGTATTGTACCTTTACCGCGAATCGTTCATTAACAACTACTTCGGCTATGGTGCTGCAGTTGGCTGGGGCATGTTCCTCATTATCGCCCTGTTCTCGATCGTGAACTGGAAGCTCGTTCAAGGCAAGTCATCCTGATGTGACAAGGGGGGAGCGCTCATGACGTCCAAATCTCTCAAATCGCTGGTGTTGTATACCGGTCTTATCGGGGGCATGCTCATTTCCATGTTCCCGTTCTATTGGCTGATTGTAATGTCTACCCGGACGACGTCCGATATCTATAAGTTCCCACCTCAGCTCTGGTTTGGGGGCGAACTGTGGAACAATATCAGTCGGGTGCTTCAGCAGATTGACTTCTGGGGCGCATTCATGAATACGTTGTTTGTGTCGGGCTTAGTGACGATACTGGTGCTGTTTTTTGATTCACTGGCGGGGTTTGCGTTTGCGAAGGTTGAATTTCCGGGTAAAAAATGGCTCTTCGTCCTACTGCTTGCCACCATGATGGTGCCTTCCCAGCTGTCGCTGGTCCCTTCCTTTGTGCTTATGGCGACGTTCGGTTGGGTCGGTTCCTTCAAAGCCCTCATTATTCCCGGCATGGTGAACGCCTTCGGCATCTTCTGGATTCGCCAGTATGCCACGGAGTCTATTCCGAATGATCTGCTCGACGCTGGTCGGATCGACGGCTGCAATTTTTTTCGACTCTATTGGAACGTGGCATTGCCCATACTGCGGCCTGCCTTTGCCTTCCTCGGCGCGTTCACGTTTATTGGCGTATGGAATGATTATCTCTGGCCCCTGATCGTCCTGACAGATGCACGAAAGTATACGCTGCAGATTGCGCTGTCCCAATTAAACGGACTATACAATACGGACTATGCGATGGTTATCGCGGGTACACTGCTTGCGGTTATTCCGCTGATCGTCATGTTCCTGTTCATCAGCCGCCAGTTTATCTCCGATATTGCCGCAGGGGCGGTAAAGGATTAGGCGCAGATGCATTTTGATCCATCCCTCAAGTCTGATATTCTTATCTATAGATAAATACCAGATACCATATAAGTTGGGTGAATAGCGCCACGTGGGCGGAGGGGACAGAAAAGGCCTGAAGAAATGAAATGTTCGCATTTATAACCAAATTTCTCCCTTTGAAGAGGCAATCAAAGAAATTTGGGGATAACGGCGATCGGAAGGCTTTCTGTACCCGGAGTGTAAACGTGTAACAGCATTTATTTAACTTATATATTCAAGAAAGAGGGATGACAAAATGGCTTCTTCACCCTATATGATCGGCGTAGATATCGGCACCACCTCCACCAAGGCCGTCCTGTTTGAAGAGAACGGAACCATCGTGGCTCAAGGCGGTGCCGATTACCCGCTGTATACCCCTACTCCTGCGATTGCAGAGCAGGATGCGGAAGATATTTTTAAAGCCGTCGTAGAATCGGTTAAACAGGCGACCTCCAAGGCGGGCATCAAACCGGATGAAATCCTGTTTGTCTCGTTCAGTTCAGCTATGCACAGCATTCTGCCTGTCGATGAACATGGCAAACCGCTGATGCGGGCGATGACATGGGCAGACAATCGCAGTGCCGAGTGGACGGAAGCACTCAAAACCGAAATGAACGGTCACGAAATCTATTTGAGAACAGGCACACCGATTCATCCGATGTCACCTCTGACCAAAATCATGTGGCTGACCCGAGATCAACCGGAACTGTTCAAGCAGACGCACAAGTTCATTTCAATGAAAGAATACGTATTTTATAAATTGTTCTCCGAGTATGTGATTGACCACTCCATGGCCTCTGCCACGGGAATGATGAATCTCGAAAAGCTCGACTGGGACGAGGAAGCTCTCCATGTCGCAGGCATCACTCCAGATCACCTGTCCCGCCTTGTGCCGACGACACATCTGCTTAAGAAAGGCTTAAATCCTGAGCATGCCAAAGAGATGGGTATTGCGGATACGACGCCATTTGTCATCGGGGCTAGTGACGGTGTGCTCTCCAATCTGGGCGTAAACGCCATTGATCCAGGCGTCGTGGCGGTTACCATCGGGACCAGCGGAGCGATTCGTACCGTTGTGGACAAGCCGGTCACTGATCCGAAAGGGCGCTTCTTCTGTTATGCACTCACCGAGGATGCGTGGGTGATCGGAGGTCCAGTGAATAATGGCGGGGTTATATTCCGCTGGATTCGGGATGAGTTTGCAGCATCTGAGGTAGAGACCGCGAAACGACTCGGGATTGATCCGTATGAAGTATTGACCCGTGTTGCCGAAAATGTACCTCCAGGCTCAGAAGGCCTGTTGTTCCATCCATACATGACGGGTGAGCGGGCTCCACTATGGAACCCTAATGCCCGCGGCTCGTTCTTCGGCCTGACGCTGCATCACAAGAAGGAGCACATGATCCGCGCTGCTCTTGAAGGTGTCTTGTTTAACCTGTACACCGTCATGTTAGCAATTGAAGAAAAAATCGGTCGTCCCCAAAAAATTCAGGCCACAGGCGGCTTCGCCCGCTCTGAGCTATGGCGCCAGATGATGGCTGATATTTTCGATCAGGATGTCATCATTCCCGAAAGTATCGAGAGCTCCTGCCTCGGAGCAGCCGTACTGGGGCTGTATGCCCTTGGCCGCATCGATTCCCTCAGTGCCGTCTCCGGCATGATTGGATCGACGCATCGGCATCAGCCAGACCCGAATAGCGTTCGCATCTATCGCGAGCTGCTGCCAATCTTCATCCGCATCTCCCGCAAGTTTGAAGAGGAGTATGCCGATATCGCTGCTTTTCAGAATAAAACGATGCAGAAGTGAGTGGATTGGGTGAGTGAGTAGGCAAGGGGGCGAGTTCATCACAGGCCGCGCCTTCCTTCTGGCAAACGCCATAGGCTAACGAACTGTGCGCACCTTATTAGAGGTTTAAAGCTCGGTCTAGTATTCTAACGAACTTCAGCCACCTTATATCGGCTGATCGCAGCTTATATCTGCCTATAATTTGCAAATACAGGGTAATAGCGTACCTGAAATTCGTTAAAAACTTGATTATACCGAATACCCTCCATTAGCGGGTGTGAGGTTCGTTGGAAGTAGCCGTCCACCCTATCCATGCTATGGATGGCCACTGGGGGCTGCGCCCGGTTCGTAATAACATATGACATCCCGATGACCAGTCTGATGCATATTCATGAGGGCCGTCCCCGAGTGCAATGGGGGATGGCCTTTATCATGCAGGCTTTTTTTCCACAAAATATAATAAGAAGATCCACGTTACTCCTTCGCTCCCTTCACACTTAATAACGTGCTGATGAGCATGTTAAGCAAAACAGTGGCAATCAGCTTGCTGAATAAAAAAACAAATGATTGACATATGGGCATAACAAAACTCCACAGCATGAAGCTGCTGTGGAGTTTTAGATTGTCTACAGGTTACCTGAGAATTACTGGTTATATTTGCTGAATGCATTCTTATCTGCCTGCACATTTTCCAAATATACAATCTGTCCAGCCTCGTTCAAACGAGCGATATCAATGCCTGTCTTGGCATACACCGTTCCGTCCGCAGCTTGTCCGCATACCGCCCAGTTGGTCTGGTAGCTGCCATCCGGCTGAATCTCCCACTGATCCCACATGTGTTTCACATCGCTGTTGTACTCATAGAATGTCTTCATAAAACCAGCGAATCCTGTTCTACTGGTGCCGTTCAGCACAATCTCTGCATCCAGTGTAAACAGGGACAATAGATCCTGCATCGCACGTTCATCTGTACGGGAAGCGTCAAATAAACGGAAGTAGTTGTTTAACATTGTCGTAATGCTTGTTGTGCTCATTCATATTCCTCCTAAAAGTATACAATCCGGTTTTGCATCATATAGTTCGAAAAATTTCAAACTAACTGAGATGAAATGTATCACACTTTCCATTCCCAGAACAACCATTAGTTCGAAAAAAATCAAACATTGAAAGAGATTGTCGATTATGCTACCTTCATAGATATGAAAACTCCAACAATGCCTATGGCTTCGGAATTAAATCTGACCACGGTCTGCAACGCACTGGGCGATCCGGTACGGATGAAAATTGCACACTGTCTGGCCAGCTCTGGCGAGAAAAACTGTTCCGCCTTCGAAGTAGACCATATTTCCAAATCAACGTTGTCTCATCACATCAAAATCTTACGTGAAGCAGGCCTTATCCGGCCTCGCATTGAAGGTAAACAGCACTTTTATTCTCTGCGAAAGGAAGACTTGAACTCCCGTTTTCCCGGTCTTGTTGAACTGATTCTGAATACAACCGAGGAATATGTACATTAAGGAAAACTAAGCTTGAATCATGCGATCCATCATCTTATGGATTGTATAAAGGAGGCTGATTTCTTGGATAAAAAAGCGGCAAAAATTTTGCTGGGCACCTTCTGGGGAAGCGGCGGCTGGAAAACGGCATCTGCTCCCTTCTCGGGAGAAGACTTTGAATATGCAAAAAGCAAAGGCGTTATGTTCAATCCGCTGACCATCACCCATGATGAGATCGTCGCCCGTTTGCATAAGATTCATCAGGACAACTCCATCAAGCAACGGGTGGTATCGGCATTTCTACACAGTTTATCTACCAAAAAAGTGTACCTGCGCAGCGCGCTTTCCAGCTGGGCTTTAACATGGCAGCTACCTTTGCATACGTACGAGGAGCGTCGCGCACTGCATGCCAACACCAGCTCCTGTGGGGATTGCAACTTCCTGCGCCTGCAATCGGACCAGGCGTATATGGACGTCGATCTGAACGTATTGAACTTTGAACGGGTCAAATGGGGCGGGGTTCGCCACAACAACCTGTTATACTGCCTGATGGATCTGGATGTATTGCTGGGCAGCAAGGAATCTGTCTACGAAGTGACTGACCAGGACATCGCTATACTGGTTAGCATGCTTGAGGCAGCGCAGACCTGCGAGCCGCATGAGAGCGCACGCGGGCTAGAAAAGCGGTGGAAAGGTTTGTTGCCATCCAGCAAACAGGAGCGCGACGCAATCCTCGAAATCTGGGGTGCATCTGGTCTGCTTGTTCCACAGGATACACCACGAAAAGGCAGAGGCGGCTACAGCGACTTCCACTTTGCCGCAACCTGGCAGGGCGATGACGGTTATAGCGCAGATGCGGCGATTTCCCTCTTTGGCTCCTATCTGCCCCAGACTCTAACCCCTTAACCAGCCCAGCCCTAGATCTGTTTAAGCCTGGTTATATGAATGACAAACAAATACATAGGTGGATATAGTAAAAAACACTACAGCTCGAAGGCTTGCAGTGTTTTACCAAAATTTACCATTAATTCCCCAATAGGCATCAAGACATATTTGAAGGACGACTTACTATGTGTGGAATCAATTCACACTTGTCGTTTTTTATATAATTGGCAATAATTCACTCTTTACTACCCGATTCAACCCCAAACACCAATAAAACGGATTATGCATTTAAACTATGCAGTACTAGACGCCCCGTCCTGCCCGATTTATTCTAAACTTTTTAACGATTCAATCATATTAATTCGGGATACCTTTCTCTGAAGCATCAAGTTAGAGAGCGTGGTAAGCAAAAATGCAATCATGATTGATACCAGCATAACAAAAATATTTATTTGATCCGGAATTTGTTGATGGGTACTCGACAATGCCTCAATAATAATCGAATACATGTATACGCTGATCGGCAGAGCTATAATGACCGCAAAGGTGGTGAGTATCATATTCTCAGAAAAGATAAGTCGATTTATTTTATATTTTTGATAACCCAATACCTTAAGAGTAGCCAGCTCGCGATTCCTTTCATAAATGTTGATGGAGGATATGGTGTAGATGGCGCCGAACGAAAGAATAACAGCACTAATGATAAACATAATGAAGATAAAACTATTTTGCTTCATAATAAATTGTGCAGATTTTTTCAAATCATCTTTATCCGCGATTGTATCTACCTGGCTATCTTGTTCAAAAAACTGTCGAACGTTAGGAAGCTCTGCGGCATTGTTGGCTTTTACTAGAATCGATGTTGGCTTATAGTCGATGTCAAAACTATTCAGATACGCTATCGAACAAAAGAAAGATGGATTGGAATACTGATTGGATATTTGTGCAACCTTCATATCGACCGTTTTATTTTCAAACGACGGATCGGTAAATCGAATTTGAATCGTGTCCCCTATCGTAACTTTATATTGATTTGCATACGATTTGGGTATCAGCACGCCGCTGTCCATAAGCGTCATCGGATTGTCTTTCTCGTCGAAAAATTGGATAAGAGTATTGTCCTTCTCCGTAACGGTCAACGTGGCATTCTCATGTTCATCGCCCTTGGTAAACTCCACAGGAAAGGTCGATTGGACATAGCTGCTTTTAATCCCGGTGGGTAACTCCACCTTTTCTAGCTCTGCGCCTTTCGTGTATTCGACCTTCAGATCATAGGTATTCACCTCTTCGATCTGGTCCGCGACCCTTTGTAAGGACGTTTGAGTACCGAACGCAGTGATCAACAACACCGTGCTCACCACAACGCCTACCGAGCTTGCTATCGCCTTTTGCTTATTAAGAAAGATGTTTCTCAAAATAAGTTTATTGCTATAGGAAATACGTCCCCACATTTTCGGAAGCCGTTCAATAAGCAGTTTTTTCATCTTCCTCGGCGGTTTGGGCCTCATCGCCTGTGCTGCGTGTTCTCGCAGAATACCTATGCCGCTCAAGTAACAAGCCAGCATGCCGAATGCACTCGAGAACAGGATAGGCATAATGATCGAGAAGGGGGATAAGGAGAATGTTATGTTCGGCAACGAGTAGGATCTAGCATTTGACGCCTCAATCATTGGAACAAATATGATTGCCGAAACGATACAACCAAGAATGGAACCTATGATACCGACCAGTATCGGGAACCCCATGTAATGGAGCATGATGCTGCTGTTCTTCACTCCTAAAGCCTTCATGATTCCTACCTGGTTCCTTTGCGAATCGATGATCCGAGACATGGTGAGGAAGAGAATGATCGCTTCGATTATAAAGAGAACTAGCGGAATAACCTTACTCATCAATTTATTGTTATAGACTGTTTGTTGAAGCTGCGAGTAATTGAATGTTCGCTCTTTACTTATTTGACTTACATAAGAAAGCTGTTGGGACTGCGCTTCAACGTTTTGGCCTAATCGTTCTATATTGTATCCTTCTTCCGCATCAATCAAAACCTCATTATAATAAAGGTTACCGGCGATTCGAGGAATTCCCGCTTCAGCCACATATGCGAATCCAAAAGTTTTATGATCTTGGGTTTCATTTTTTTTGGCATATTCCACATTTTCCCCCAAACCACTGATGGTAAATGCCACATTCGCGTTATTAACAATTAAATTTATTTGATTTCCAACACTGTACTGATGTTCCCTAGCGTAATGGGAATCCAGCAAGATTTCATCCATGCTGGAGGGAATCTTGCCTTCAACTATCGTAGGCGTATTAATGCTATTGACCGCGGGGATGGAATGGATCTTTAAAGCTGCTTTCGTATCACCAAATGATTGCGCCGCATCAAAGGTATACCGTCCCTCAACCTTCTTTATCCCTTCAATTCCACTCAACTTCGACATATCCTGCTTGGATAATTGGTCGTAGTAAACGTTTAAGTCACTTAAATTATGTGTTTGAAAGTAATCCTTCGAATAAGAGCTAAGGTTATCACTTAACGTAACTAGCCCCGTGTAGAAAAAAGCCCCTATGGTGATAACCAATACAAAGGCCAGGAATTGACCGATTGATTGCTTGATATCCCTTAACAATTTTTTTAGTAATTTCATCACCACTCAATCCCTTCAACGCTTTGTTTATGCTCATTAACTGTTACGCTTTCGATTCTCCCACTTTTTACTCGAATGATTTTATCCGCCATCGGCACAATCGCGGAGTTATGCGTGACCAGCACAACACACTTTTTCGTTTCCGTATTCAAATCCTGAAGTAGCTTCAAAACGGACTTGCCGGTCACATAATCCAAAGCACCGGTCGGCTCATCGCATAGCAATAGCAAAGGGTTCTTTGCAACGGCGCGTGCTATAGCAACTCGCTGCTGTTCTCCTCCGGAGAGCTGGGACGGGAAGTTTTTTATCCGATTATTTAAGCCGACTTTATTTAATATCTCTTTGGCATCCAAATGGTTTTTACATACTTCAGTGGCAAATTCAACGTTTTCTAAAGCATTCAAATTGGGGATTAAGTTATAGAATTGAAAGACAAATCCTACCTTCTCGGCGCGATATCCCGTAAGCTTCTTCTCGTTAAAGCCAGTAATATCCTTATCGCCAACAGTCACTTTACCCGAGGTAGCCGTATCCATGCCACCAAGTATATTCAGAATCGTGCTTTTGCCTGCTCCGCTTGCACCTAGAACAACGACGAATTCGCCCTCGTTGATGGAAAAGTCAACGCCGTTCAGCGCCTTGATTGGCACTTCGCCAATTTTGTATTCTTTCGTTACGTTTTTAAATTCGATTAATGTTTTCATAAATTCTCTCTCCCCGTTATCTATTTGTCATACTTTTGGAGCTCCCTTTGGCAAGTATATTTTTATTTATGTAGGTATGTTAGTGTATGAGTATGTCACTCATGTAGCATACTATAATTCCATCGCAATCAATTGTCAATAACTGGACTCTGTGTAAAAAAAATCATCACTTACCCTTCAGAATCATTGTTTATTGACAAATTTTCGCATATAAGTTATCTTTTCCTGCTAGATGTGTAACAAACTACAATGCTGAGTGGTGAGGTAATGAACGTCACTTTCGACGAAAAGCAACCAATTTTTCAACAAGTTGCAGATATCATTGAGGACGATATTCTCAACGGAACTTACCGAGAGGACGAGCAAATTCTTTCCGTTGCTCAGTTTTCTCAGCTCTTTCAAATCAATCCAGCGACTGTTGTGAAGGGGATCGGCCTGCTCGTAAATGAAGAAATATTGTATAAAAAAAGAGGGCTTGGCATGTATGTCTCGTCTGATGCCAAACAAAAGATTAAGAATCAGCGAAGAAATCGTTTTTATAAGGAATTGCTATCCAATCTCATATGTGAAGCTGACAAACTTGAACTGGCAACAGAGGAGATCATTGAGATGATTAAACAATTAAGGAAGGAATGAATTCATTGTGAGCATCTTGGTCAGTTGCGACAAATTAAATAAGAAATATGGTCGAACCTATGCTTTACGGGATCTGGATATACAGCTCGAGGAAAACGTTATTTACGGCTTGCTCGGACGAAACGGCGCTGGCAAAACAACCTTGCTAAACATCATAGCAGGTGGACTTTTCGCGAACGACGGCACCATTGAGGTAAGAGGTAAAAAGCTGGGTAAAGGAGTCCTCCCAGAAGATTGCTGTTTCGTACGGGAGAATAACAAGTTATTTGGAGGAGCGCGATTGATTGAGATTTTGCAGTTCGCTGCAAATTTTCATCCCAATTGGGATTGGACGTTTGCTCATAAGCTGCTTCAAACGTTTGGGCTCGATCCCAACAAAAAAATCAAGCAGCTCTCAAGAGGCACAGAATCACTCGTAGGAAACATCATCGGTCTGTCTAGCCGATCGTCGTTGACATTATTCGACGAACCAGTGCTTGGACTCGATGTATTGATGCGGGAAAGGTTTTACAAAGAGCTTTTGGAGGATTACGCCAATCACCCCCGTACGATTTTACTTTCTACGCATTTGATTGATGAAATCGCCCCAATCGCAGAGCGAGTTTATATCATTGATGAGGGTTCCATCCTGCTTCATGACGAGATGAATCGGATACGCATGGCAGCTTATTTGATTCGTGGAAATTCGGATGCCGTTGCCTTGTTTACAAAAGGAAAGCGAGTATTACATACAGAGTCCTACGGCCATGGGAAGCTTGCCGCCATTCACGAAAAATTTAACGATGAGGACAGGCTGCATGCCCGCAAACTAGACATAACTATTGAAAATTTGACGCTTCAGAAGTTTTTTTCGTATTTGATTGAAGGAGGTCGTTAAATTGGGGGCAATGTCCGTACATTTAAAGGCAACCTATTTGCAATTGAGGATATACATATGGATGGTCATTAATTTGATCCTCCTTGGCAGGTTGGCGGAATTCATTGTTGGCCTTTTTACAGACAGCAGCCAAAACAGAGGACTTGCGGATGGCAACCTGCTACTGCTTATTTTGCTCATTATCGCAATCGTACTTCCGCTTAGTTATTACAACCGCATCGTGCATTTAGGTGCAAGCCGAAAACAATATTTTTTCGGGCTTCAATTCGTTTATGCCGTGTGGGCAATGGCCCTTGCTTTATTCAATTCTTTATGGCCCATGCTTGAAGTGAGCCTGCTCCACAAAAACACCGTTAATCTCATTGAAGCGTTTCATTGGAATGAGTTTGGCGTGGCAGGTTCTTTTCTCTATCAAACCATTTTTTATTTGATGACGATGGCGCTCCTAAGCATGCTGATCTCCGGCTACCACCACCTTGTTGGTTGGCTGCTGTGGGTGCTGTTCATTGTGGCGATTCCGACCGGAACGGCAATTCCTGCGCTACGCACTCATGTTGTTTCTTTTTTCGAAGCATTGATATTCAACGACTCACTACTCCAAGGCGTCGGATTTAATCTTGTGCTTTTCTTCGTTTTCGTGGCTGGCGGTTGGTTTTTCACCAAGGGAAGAACACACTAAATATACTCAAATATAAGATCAGAGGCAGCCTAGAACCGAACAGTAGTAAAATGAAGAGCTGCGCATCTTGCCCATGGTTACAATAATGACATCGACAGATTTCCTGTTTAGCTCGTATAATAGGGGAAATTGGTAGATAGGAGTGAATCAAGCGAATTTATGGTATACATACTGGCTTTTATGCTGTCTTTTGCTGTCGTGGTTCTGCTTATTCCGCCGCTTGGTCGACTGGCACATCGGCTCGATTTTGTGGACAAGCCCCGGCAAGACGTGGAGCGCAAGCTGCACAGGCAGCCCATTCCACTGACGGCGAGTTACGCGATATTTACTGGATTCTTCCTGACATACATTGTTCTGACGAAAGAAATTTCATGGGAAACCGCGGCCCTGGTCGCTGGCGGCATGCTGCTGTTAACGATTGGCACAGTCGATGACTGGTACAAAACCAAAGGCAAAGACTTCCCTGCCCTGCCCAAGATGATTATTCAGGTCTCGGCGGCCGTGCTCGTATTTGCTTCCGGCATTGCTTTCACGGGATTCGTGAATCCCTTCAACTCCGAATACATCATGCTCCCGATCTGGCTGCAATTCATTCTGACGATCCTGTGGATCTTCGGTGTGACGACAGTCATTAACTTCACGGATGGCATGGATGGGCTGGCAGGCGGTTTGTCCGCTATCTCGGCCATTACGTTGTTCATCGTTGCAATGACCAAAGGCCAAACGGATTCTGCCCTCATGGCCATTACCCTGGTTGGCGTAACTCTCGGTTATCTGAAATATAACAAAGCTCCCGCCAAGGTGTTCATGGGAGATGCAGGGGCTACGTTTCTCGGCTTTATTCTGGCGGTAATCGCCCTGGACGGTGCATTCAAACAAGCGACCATGCTGTCCATTTTCATCCCGATTCTGGCACTCGGTGTGCCGATCTTCGACAATATTTTCGTGGTCATCAAACGTTTCATCCAAGGCAAAGCCATCTATCAGGCAGATGCAAGTCAAGCACATTATCGCTTGTTGCGTGCTGGCCTGAATCACAAACAGGTGGTTGGCGTCCTGTATCTCATCAGTACTTGCCTTTGCCTCTCGTCCATTATTTTGATGCTGGTAGAGATGTAAATATTAGAAACGTTACAACATAAGGTTGTAAACAAAAGAGACGAGCCCACTGCTTATGTGGCTCGTCTCTTTGCTATGTCGCTAAGTAAGCGAATTAACCTTCTAACGGAGTAGCTAACGTGTCGTGCACAAACCTCTATCTACGCACTCTACCCTATCCGATACCTGCCCCTACCTGCACCTTATATTCGCCCTTATCTTGAAGCTACAGGTGGCAGCGGAACCGCAGGTTGCTGCCCATCTGCCCATCCCGGTCGATCAAGTTCGAGGAGACGGCGGTAGCGCTCTTCCCGATCCAGCAATTGTTCGTGAGAACCCTGCATGGTGATCTGTCCATTTTCCATAAAAATAACTTCATCCATCCGTTCTGCTCCCATCAGATGATGGGTGACCCAGATCATCGTTTTGCCCTGCATGCTGTCCAGAATGGTTCGCATGAGCGCTCGTTCCGTCACAGGATCAAGACCTACGGTCGGTTCATCGAAAATAACGACAGGCGTTTGGCGAAGCAGTACCCGGGCCAACGCAATCCGCTGTCTTTCTCCACCAGAGAAACGAAGTCCTGTCTCCAGCATCGGAGTATGATAACCCTGTGGTAAAGATTCAATAAGGTCGGATAGGCCTACTTGCATAGCCACTCGCTGGATCTCCTCATCTGTTGCATGTGGACGACCGATCCGCAAGTTGTTGGCTACCGTTGTATCAAATAGATGCGGACTTTGATTCAGCACTGCAATGACATCCGTTACATTCTCGCCTAACGTCTGTACCGGAAGATCATTGATTAACACGTTCCCGACGGATGGGAGCAACGTGCCCTGAATCAGCTTCAGGAGGGTCGACTTCCCTCCTCCACTACGGCCAAGAATAGCCAAACGTTTGCCCTGAGGAAGATGAAGGGATACATCCTGCACTGCAAATGGAGCATCTGGCGTATAACGATAACTCACCTGATCGATCTGAATATCAGCTCGCAGCCTCGGCGGAATACGCAAGCGAATACGTCGGGCCGATGCACTCTCCGTGCGCTCTAGGGAACCCTGCTGCTGTCCAGCTACCGGATTGCTGCCTGATACACCTGAGGTCATAACCTCTTTGGCTCTGGCTGCTGTATTCGCTTCTTCGGTTCCAGACTGTTCTGGCTTATGCTCTTCACCTTCCAAGTGCTGCAATCGTTCCAGCGATTCACGATACTGCGGGATATGTTCCACGGCATCGCCTACGGGCAGCAGTGCTTCCGTGAGTGGAAACAACACCAGCACAAATGCAGCAATCATGACCGCAGGCAGCTGCCCGGCAGAAGCCGCACTTCCCGCCCATAATGTTACGGATACGATCATTAGTCCAATCACGCACTGAGCCATCAGATCACGCCAGCGCGTCCATTGCCGTAATCGGAGCCGAATAATATCTGCCTTTCCTTCTGCCTCTTCCTGCCGAAGTACGAATTCAGCGGCTCGTCCACTCGCTACCCAATCCCCAAGGCCAAGCACACCATCTGTTAGACGAGTGTATAACTTGGCGTTCTCCCGTTTCAGTTGCACCCGCAATTTCCACGTCACTCGGAGTGAGATGGCAGGCAGCACGGCAACCAGAAACAGCATATACAAGCTCATCCACAGCGCAAACCCCAGATCAACGCTGCCAAAAGCCACAACAGCTCCACCGTACATCACGAGCGCGGTAACCGCCGGAAATACTGTGCGCAGGTAAATATCCTGCAGTCGTTCTACGTCCTCTGCGAGAGCACCGAGTACGTCTCCCGTCTGCATGCGGGAGCGCAGGAACAGTGCCTGCGGCTCCAAAATCCGATACAGCTTCACGCGCTGATCCGCGAGTACACGCAAAACGGCATCATGTCCGGCCAGACGTTCGGCATACCGGAATACGGCACGGAAAATGCCAAATGCACGAACACCCACGATCGGTACATACACCATCAAAATATTTTCAGGACGGAGGGCCGACTTGGAGATCAGAAACCCGGAGGTGAAAAGCAGCAGCACAGCACATAACGTAGCGCATATCCCCAGCGCAATGACTGCCCCGAGTCTCCAGCGGTACTGTGCCACGTACGGAGTGATCCAGCTATTCTTTTTGTCACCGCTCCGGGCTGTTTCTGTCTGCTCATATCCGGCTTTCATCTTACACCGCCTCCATTTGGGCCTGAATCATCTGGTAATATACGCCTTGTCGTGCCAACAATTCCTCATGTGTTCCTGTCTCCGCAACCGTGCCACCATCCATCACGATAATGCGATCCATATGCGGCATCCAGTGCAGTCGATGTGTTGCCAGAAACACCAGCTTACCCTCAAACAGCGGCAGCATCGTCTGTTTCAGTTCATACTCGGTCTCCACATCCAGATGCGCGGTCGGCTCATCCAACAGCAGGATCGGGCGCGCACTAAGCAGAGCTCTCGCCAAAGCCACCCGCTGTTCCTGCCCGCCGCTGAGCTGCCTTCCCCCAGCCCCAATCGGCTCCTGCAACCCATTCGGCAAAGAGGAGACAAGCTTATGCAGACCTGCTGCGTAAATGGCGTCAGTCACCTCCACATCCGAAGCTTCGGGCATATAGAATCGAACATTATCCGCCAAACTGCCACTGAAAATAGTTGGATGCTGCGGGATAGCAGCCGTTTGTTTTCGCCAATTTTCCATCATCTCTGGAGGTAGGGGCTGGCCGTTGTATAAGATTTGACCTGAAGTAAGCTGCTGGAAACCTGCCAATACATCAATCAAGGTTGATTTCCCTGCTCCGCTGGCTCCGATAATTCCTACTTTTTCAAGTCCCGAAACCTGAAACGTCACATCATTCAGCGAGCATGGCCCATTATCTTCATGCCGCACTTGTACGTTGGTGAGCGCCAATCTGCTGGTCACCTCCCAGAAGGATTTCGATGAGGGAGCAGCGACGCCACTTCGAGCACTTACCTCACGCAAGACCACCCGAATAGTGGATGGAGACACATCGCTTGGGCCAGAAGAAGGCTCAGACGAAGAGAATTCTCCATTCTTTTCTGACACACCATGTAGAACAGCGCTCGTGTACGCTTCCTGCTGCTTACTTTCGGCCAATTTCCCTCGTTCAATCATCTGGCTTATCGCTTCTCCTGCCTCTTTGCCATCCAATGTGGCATGGTAATCTGCACCTACCATTCGTACAGGCAGGAAGTATTCCGGTGCGAGAATGAGTACAGTCAGCGCTGGTCCAAGCAGCATATGTCCTTCCGTCAGCCGCAGCCCCAAGCCAACCGCCACCGAGGCCACCGACAGCATGGTGAAGAAATCGAGCGCAAACGAAGAAAGAAAAGCCATGCGCAACGTAGACATTGTAGCCTTCCGATAACGCTGGCTGACCCGAATAATCGTCTCTCCATGTCTGCCGCTCTGTCCCAGTGTTTTCAGTGTCTCCAGTCCTCGCAGCGTATCCACGAAATGGTTCGCCAGCGCTTTGTAGGACTTGAACTGCCCATCGATCTTCCGCTGTGCAGCCAAACCCACCAGAATCATAAACACGATCAGGATTGGCAGCGTCAGCGTCAAAATAACCCCGGACATCATATCCAGTTTGAAGACATAGAACAGAATAACGATTGGCGTGAACCCCATCCCCAGCATTCGGGGAATAAACAGTTCCAGATACGTCTTATACTGGGCTGTCCCTTCGCGGGCCAGCGTTACCAGGTGCCCTGTTCCTTCCGTTTTGGTAAAACGCGGCCCCAGCCGGAACCACTGCTGCACCATCTGTCTGCGCAGATCGTTTCCTGTCTTCTCCGCATATCGCGAAGCGATGAGCTGCAACCAGAAGGAGATGGCATAGCGGGCGGCAAAAGCGGCCAGGAACCACAGCAGCACCGGGTACTGCTCCGTTACGGGTGAACCTTCAAACAATGCCGTAATGGCCTGTGCCAGCCATTTGGCCTGCATGATAATTGTCATCGCCTGCATCAGTACCAGCGCTGAGGCCAGCGCCAGTAACGGCCGGATGCCCGGCAGCTTCAGCAGCCCCCGGCCCATGTTAGTACTCCAGGTGATGCTGATCGTTCAGACGTTTGCGGAAAATGTAATAACTCCAGATCTGATAGCCGAGTACAAACGGAAGCAGCGTACACGCTACAATCGTCATCACTTTCAGCGAATATGCACCGGATGAAGCATTGTAGACCGTCAGGTCAAACGCCGAACCCATTGAACTCACCATGACCCTTGGGAACAAGCCGATGAATACGGAAGCAAACGCGATTGCAATCACGGCTCCCGTCATGCCGAAGGCCCAGGCTTCACGCTTCTGACGCACGAAGTAAGCCGCCAAACCCAATGAAGCAGCACCTAGGACAACCATAATCCAGAGTGCCCAGCCACGTACGGCGAACACATCGGTCATGAAGTATGTCATTACAGCGTAGACCGCGAGGATCACGGCCAGCGGCAGCATCAGTTTTTTGGCCATATTCAGGGCACGCTCTCTAAGATCTCCGACGGTCCGTAATGAAGCAAACAGCAAACCATGCACCAGACACAACAACGTCACGCTCAAACCACCTACCACCGTATACGGATTTACGATGTCCAGGATGCCGGGACGAAGCTGCATCTGCGCATCAATAGGAAGACCTTTCATCAAGGTGGCAAATACAACGCCGAACAGGAACGGTAGCAATGCACTGGAGACAACGATGATGACATCCCATGTTTTGCGCCAACGTTCATGTCTCATTTTGCTACGGAATTCGAAGGCTACCCCTCGACCAATCAAGGCCAATAGCACCACAACCAGCGGCAGATAAAAACCGCTAAACAGCGTGGCATACCAGTGTGGGAAGGCTGCAAACATTGCACCCCCCGCCGTAATCAGCCATACCTCGTTACCATCCCAGAACGGGCCGATTGAGTTGATCAGGGTGCGACGTTCACGATCCGTTTTACCGATAATTGCGGTGGACATACCCACGCCAAAATCAAAGCCTTCCAGAAAGAAGAAACCGACAAACAAGACGGCAATCAGCAAAAACCACAGTTCACTTAGTGACAACAGAATAACCCCCATCCATGCCGAACGGATCGGCCGATTCGTCTTGATCTTCCGGCTTCTCTACTGCGTATGGTCCTGCTTTGATTTCACGGACGAACAGATAGACCATTACAGCGCCCAGAATTGCATAAGTGACTGTAAACGCAATGGTGGAGAACAAAATCTGCCCTGCAGACACATTCGGTGACACGCCCGCTTCAGTCGTCATATAACCAAATACCGTCCACGGCTGCCTTCCTACCTCGGTCATAATCCAACCTGATGTATTGGCGATAAACGGCAGGGAAATGGCGAACACCATCAGGCGCATAAACCACTTGCCTGCCCCCTCCAGCTTCCGTCGAATCGCCAGATAAGTACCGTATAAAGCAAGTAAAATCATTAGCCCACCCGCAGCAATCATGACACGGAAGCTCCAGAATGTCGTCCGTACCGGCGGAATGTAGTCTCCTGGACCATACGTCTGCTCATACTCCGCCTGCAATTCCTTCATGCCTTTGACACTACCGGAGAACTTGCTGTAGGACAGATAACTGAGCAATCCAGGGATCTTGATCTCGCCTGAATTCTCCTGTTTGTCCGGGTCGATAAAGGCTACCACCGTCCATGGTGCAGGGTCTTCCGTTGTCGTCCATGTTCCTTCACTGGCAGCCATTTTCATCGGCTGCGTCTCCACCAGATATTGCGCCTGGAAGTGACCCGAGAAAGCAACCCCCAGCGAGGAAACCAGACCAATAATGATGGCGATGTTAAATGATTTGCGGAAAATCTCCACATCCTGCTTCTTCATCAACTTGTAGGCACTAATCCCGGTTACCACAAATGCGCCTGTCATCAGGGCACCAAAGATCGTGTGCGGGAACTCTACCAGCAGTTGACCATTCGTGATCAGTGCAAAGAAATCATTCATCTCGGCACGGCCATTATTAATCTCGAAGCCAACCGGGTGCTGCATGAATGAATTGGCTGCCAGAATCCACAGCGCGGACAGGAATGTGCCGACAAACACCAGCCAGATACATACCAAGTGCACTTTTTTGGACAAACGATCCCATCCAAATATCCAGAGTCCAATAAAGGTAGACTCCATAAAAAACGCCAACAAGGCTTCAATCGCCAGTGGCGCGCCGAACACATCCCCGACAAAACGGGAGTACTCGGACCAGTTCATACCGAACTGGAATTCTTGAAAAATGCCTGTAACCACGCCGACAGCAAAGTTAATCAGGAACAATTTTCCCCAGAATTTGGCCATCGTTTTGTAAACTTCCTTACCCTTCACTACGTACAACGTCTCCATAATCGCTACCAGCAGCACAAGGCCGATAGACAGCGGTACAAAAAAGAAATGAAAAATCGTTGTGAGCGCATATTGGATACGCGATAACATGATCGGATCCATACCGTTACCCCTTCTTTCTGTTCACATCGCAGTTTTCGTATTTGGCATTGAAGCCCCTTCTTCAGTTTCTGTCAGCCAAACACGTATTGATGAACGTATTGTGCCAGATAGGCTATTTTATACATGTGACAATTATCACAAACCCTGCCATGACAGCAAAAAAAAGTGACGATGGTCACACAATAGAAAAAATTAAACCTAATCTTCGGGCTTGCCAGCTTCGTCTATTCACGGAAGATGCTCATGTTTGGGACGCAACGCCCATATGTTAGTGTCAGGCATAAAATACGCTGGGCAAAAAAGCATTACATATTGAATCATTGGACTCATTGATATCATGCAAAGCAACGCCAATCCGATAATCATCAGATGGTGCTGCTTCGATCCATGAACGGACAAAAATGCAAAACAAGTGAGGTGATTCATCGATGGAAGAGCTGTCTCCTATCCCGGACCCGGAGCCTCATCAGGCGATAGATGCAGAACAGTCAAGTCTGGCCCCTCCTCCCTTTCGTTATGTTCTTTTCCCCCGGAAGGGAGGATGGTCTGCTTTTCCCTATCCAGACATCGCTGCTCTGATGGTCGCGGAAGGGCCTGTCTATTATGTCAGCAGCCTGGAGCGCCCCGAGGGAATGCCTGCGAATATCACCGTCATCACGCTTCCCAAAGCTGAACAACTGTTACAGGAACCCCGTACGGTTGCAGTAGTTGCTCATCCCTACTGGCTGACCGCCACAGCCTCGCTCAATCCGGAACTCTGTATTGTGCTTCTTCCTGAGCCGGTTGGTGAAGAAGCAGAGTCCCCCTTATGGGAGAGCTGTATTTCAAGACTGGTTGGTATCGCCGATCTGGTGGGCGCCACTTCAGAAACACGCTATATGAAACTGGTATTCCAGGGTGTACGCGCCATCTGGCTAAATGGAGAGGATACCACCCCTGCTGGTGTCATGCAAAAGGATGATCTAGAAGTCCCTCTCCGGGACTATGAACTGCTATTCCTGCATGCGCTGCGGCAGACCCTCTCGGGTGTTCAGGATACGGTTACCCAGCTACAATGCAGTGTGCGCGCCGACTTCTATCGTCAGCTTCGCTCCAAAGCAGGAGCGCATGAGACGATTTCCTTTTTGCTAGCCGCCTATGAATATGTGCTCGAAGATTCCAGAGCGGTCGCTTCTCTCAAGGAAGCCTTCTCCCACGCAGTATTAAACGGCCGCAATGATTGTGTGAGCTCCCACTATCGATTCCTCTCCGCAATTCATGCGAGGACCGGGGAAATCGAGAACGCGTTGCAGGTGTATGGAATCAGCGCAGGCAACGAGCAGGAACGGCACCATTATGAACAGCTCTGTCGCTGGTTGGAGGCCGGAGAAGACGAGCTCGTCCGGGCAGAACTGCTGCGTCTGAATGATGATTACGGAAATGCATTGCACATTTTGGATGAACTCGGCGGGGAAACGGCACGACATTGGAAATTTCGTATCTATCAGGAAACTGGGCGTGTGGAAGATGCATTGGATTTAGTGCACGCAGTGGATATTCAGGATAGCGCCAGCCGACAGGATTATCGGCAGTTGTCGGGTCTGGCCCTGGCGCTGCGTGGAGAACGACACGGAGCGGTGAGACAATTTTTGGAGATAGCGCTAGAGGATGAAGATGCTCTTGCCCGAGTCGTCGAAATGGAGCTGCTGGATCATGCCGTCCAGCAATTGCTGGGGGAGGTGCCATGATGCTGGACCCGAAGAAACGCAGACAACATGTGAATGGACCAATTGTGCATAGGGATATACGATCCGAAGCAACGCATACTCCAATTGAAACGCCGGAATCGCTGCACGCTGACCCAGAGGGACAAGGGGATCAGTATGCTGCAAAACACCAGGAAACGGGCCTATCCAGAGAGCCGTTCTCGATTCGTCGGGTACGTAAAAGTCAGGGTAATAAACTGACCGCCATGCTACAGGTTCGTAACGAGCGCGGACGATATCTGGAGGAAGTGCTGAATGATCTGAGTGAATTCGTGGATGAGATCGTCATTGTGGACGATGCCAGCACCGATGGAACACCAGATATATGCAGAGCCTATCCAAAGGTCGTTCGCCTGGAAGTGTTGGAAAAGCCGTTATTTGCGGAGGAATGGCGATTACGTAACGCTCTGTGGCAGGCAGCGGCTGGAACCTCGCCAGACTGGTTGCTCTCGGTCGATGCAGATGAGCTGTACAGTACGGAAGCCAAGAAAGCGATACGCGCGCTGATTAATCAGGAGCATTCAGACTGGATCGCTTTCCGCTTCTACGATATGTGGGGCGGCCGAACCCACTATCGGGAAGATAATCTTTGGGGGCTTCACCGACGGCATACCGCTTCCTTGGTTCGTTATATGCCGGGTTATCCCTACTTTTATCCGCAGCAAAATCATCATGTGCCTCGTCTTCCCTTGCCCTGTACCGTATTGCCCGGAATCAGCACGGAATTGAAGGTGCAGCACCTTGGCTGGGCAGGAAGTCTGGAGGATCGGGTTCGGAAATACTTGCGTTATAAACGAATTGATCCACACGGCGAGTGGGGCAGCCTGGAACACTATGAATCGATTCTTGATCCGGAGCCCCGACTGATTCCGTGGAAGGAGGAGCAGTGAGATGGGCGTGGTCAGCATATTGACACACAGCTTCACCGATGGATATAACCGTGAATTCAGCCGGGTGTTCGGGGGCGGGCTGGAGCGTTACGTCCTTGATTTGTGCAGCGTAATCCGCGGATTGGGACACATCCCCGAGGTTCATCAGTTGTCCTATTTTGAAGCATTTCAGACTCGTACGGAACAGATCGATGTATATGGATATGCCTACGATATGAATGATGTGCCTGAAGCCTTTGCCCGAATGGCCGCAGCAGCACGGGGACCTGTAATCTATGCAAGCTGCCTGTGGCAGCCCATTGCCTACAAGCCGGGGAGTCTCGGCATCTGCCACGGAATTAACTGGGATCGTCCTGCGCTGCCGCTGGAAACCAAGCAGCAAGTCGCTGAACATATCCAGCTGGCACTGGATGGACTTGTACGCATTGTGTCGGTAGATTCGCATTTTCAGACCTTTTGTCGTGCTGCTTGTACGTTTACCGATCCCGGTCAGGTTGTACTCATTCCCAATGCAGTGGATACCTCCTACTTCACGCCTGCTCCGCCAAGGCGTACGTTCGAGCATGAACAGGAAGAGGAATGGCTGGCAGCATGGAAGAAAGATCTTGCAAGCCATGAAGATCATGCTGGAGCCATCATCTCCGGGTTGAGTGCTGCATCATCCGGCAGGGAAAGAAACGATGGAGACGGCATAGTGCGGACGGACAGAGCCGAGGTAACCGTGATTGCTGAAGAACTGGACTCGAGGGATATCAGACAGAACGGGGCTGGTACGCAGCCTGATGAGCTGACGGGTGAATATTTGAAGAAGCATGCCGAGGATACAACGACTGCAATCCATGTGAACCCTCCGCGTCCCCTGCGCATTCTATATCCGCGCCGTATCAGCATGGAACGGGGAATTATTCCAATGATGCTGGCGGCTGACCGACTGCTTGGTGCCTTTCCCGATTTGGAGGTCGAATTTGCCGGAGAACTGGTTGAAGGAAGTACGGTGGGCCGATCGTTCCGCTATTGGCATCGCACGCACCCCCATGCGGATCGAATCAAACATCGCACGTATGATTTTCGGGATATACGCGAGGCCTACCATCAGGCAGATATCGCCGTGATTCCGACCGTCTTCTCGGAAGGAACGTCCTACGCTTGTCTGGAAGCGATGAGCTGCGGGCTGCCAGTTGTTGCTTCCAATGTCGGCGGGCTGAATGATCTGATTCAGGATGGCTTCAACGGGCTGCTGGTACCTCCAGGTGAAGAAGCGCTGACCGCCGCGCTGGTACGTCTCGTTCAGGACAGGGCCGAGCGGGAGCGGCTGGGTATCTATGCCCGCGAGACGGCGCTGTCCTACGATATATCCCACTGGCGGCGCAGGTGGAGTACGGTATTGGAATCTTTTCTGGCAGAAGCAGGATTAAAGGAGGGAATTCGGGGATGATGGATACGCCAAATGCAACGGATTTTATAGAATCAAGATACATTCGGGAGGGTGACCCCAAAACGGATACATTGGTCTTTCCACTGCATCCTGCATGGTGGAGCCGTCCGTATGAATACGAATGGGCGCGCCAGTTTGCACGTCAGGTGGACGTCGTACTCGACGCCGCCTGTGGTATATCCCATCCCTTCAAATTTTGGCTGGCAGAGTACTGCCGGGAAGTTCATGCCTGTGATTGGGATGAGCGCATTTTATCCAAAGAAGCGATCCGGCTGGATATCGCTTCTGATTTTGGCGAGCAGGCAGCACGTGATCTGCCGGAATCGAGCCTGGACAGATTGCATCTTGCGCAGGCCAACCTGGCTCAGCTTCCGTATGAATCCGAGAAGTTTGACAGCGTATTCTGTATCTCCGTGTTGGAGCATCTGGATACAGGCACGATGCTGCGGGCCTTTCGCGAATTCGCCAGGGTGCTAAAGCCGGACGGACGGTTGATTGCCACGTTTGATGTGCCCGAAATGCGCCCGGATCTGCTGGAGACGATTATGGCTGTCACCGGCCTGACGATCGAGGGCAAGCTAAGTGTGAAAGAACCCGAGGATGCCATCTGGTCTGACATGTATGGCCCGCCAATCCGCTGTTTTCGTGCTGTTATTCGTAAGGAATGATGGATGGAATAGCGGATCATAGATGAAGAGCAACTCTAAATTCTTTGATTACCGAAGTGATTAGAGATGAACCAGCAGCATTCTGCACTGGCTGGCGTATGCTTCGGTGGATGCTGCGCCGGGTGATGTCAGGCGCAGCAGGGTGTGCAGGCCCGGCGGAATTGTCGTCGCCGGGCTGCCGGAGGCGGCAGGTTGCCGTGCCGTGATGTGGGCCCTTTCGGCCC
>NZ_LITU01000070.1:199706-303149 GCF_001280595.1 Paenibacillus xylanivorans | reverse complement strand
GGCTGGGCGGCAGGGCCTGCAGCAGGCGCAGCCAAGCGGCCCAGGCGCCTACGCGCGCGAGCGCTTGCGCGGCGGCGTGCACGGCCTGCGGCGCTGGCGGGGCGCAGCGGGCCGATGCGCCGCGCAGCAGCGCTTCGGCTACGCGGGCTGCGTCGGGCGTGGCCGCCTGCTCGCGGGCCCACCGCCGCGCTGCCGGGGACACGGCTGCGCCTCGCGCTGAGCCCGTCGCAGCACTGGCGCGGTGCTCGCTGGGCTGCTTGTGGCCGAGCGCCCACAGCGCCAGCGCCGCCTCCGGCCCGTGCTGCGCATGCGCCGCCCAGGGCTGCAAAGCCGCCCGGGCAGCGGCGTCCTCGCCCAGCTGGGCCAGCGCCAGCCCGGCGGCAAGGGGCTGCGCCCGCAGCGCGGCGGATAGCGATGCCGGGTGGCGCAGCAGCCATTCCGGCCGATGCGCATCCAGCGCAGCCGGGATCAGTGCCTGCCAAGCCGCAGGCGGCAGGCTTATCCGCATGGCTGCGCTTGCGATGGCTTGCGGCCGCCCGGTAGCTGCGGCCAGCAGCAACAGGCGATGCCATGCTGGCAAGCTGCCGGGCTGTACGGTTAGCGCGGCGGTATACGCCGCAGCTGCTTCCTGCCAGCAGCCCAGCCGTTCATAGGCCATGCCTTCCAGCGTCTGGCTGCGATACGTTCCGGCACCAGAAACGGACGTATATCGACTGGCTGTGGATGCTGCCGCTTTGGACAGCTTCAGCCAGTCGAGCGCCGCAGCATCCCGTCCCTGATCCAGCTCCAGCACGGCACCAAGCTCCAACAGATCGGGGAAATCAGCATACACCGGCCTCCATTCCTCGACGATAGCGAGTGCCCTCTCCGGGCGACTACGCTCCCGCCAGGCATACGCCGTTTTGAGTACCAGATCTGAATGATATCCGCATTCCGGCGTAAGCTGTGCCAGCAAGGGCTGCAATAACCTGAGCGCTTCATCATATCTCGCTTGCTGAAACCATTCGGCGGCCATGGCATACAGCAGTTCGGGTTGATCCGGTGATTCATGGAGAGCGGAGCGAATCAGCCGCATATTACGCTCGGGTTTATTTTTGCCAACAATAACGTCTTCCAGATAGCCATAATGAATAATTTCAAGCCTGGAGTCGACCACACCCCACGGAGCAAAGGACAGAATGGAGGATGCCACTTCTTCATGAATCCTGCCCTGAAAAGCAATCCGGGGATCATTCCGGAATAAACGACACACCGCATCCGTTACACGCTCTTCTCCGGATGTTCCAAGCAGACTTGTAACCTGTATCCAGTACCCCCATACATCGTCCTGACTTGGAGACAGTATCCGTTTCATCTCGGCCAGATTGGGTTCTGTCTGCATCCAGACTTCATCCGCATCCAGCACCAGAATCCAAGGATGAGTGGCAGCGGCAAGAGACAGATTGCGGGCAGCGCTAAAATCTCCGGTCCACGCTGTATTGATGACAACCGCATCATAACGACGGGCAATGTCGATCGTATCGTCCGCTGACCCTGTATCCACGATGATGATCTCATCCACAACATCCCGAATGGCATCCAGACACCGCTGAAGCGACCGGGCTTCATCCTTCACGATCATGCACAGGCTGATTCCTGTCTGCAAGTTCATCCTCCGTCCTTCCTGTACGGCGTTCTGATCTCTTTCATTCAGCCCTCAAAACTCAAAACCATCCGGCCCCGGTAAATCCAGTCTAATCCGCTGAACAACGGGCCAACAACGGTGCCGCTGCCTATCTGCCTCCTGAGCGAATGCCTTCAGGTGGTGATCAGCAGCACTAACAAGCCCTTTCACCAGCCAGCTGGTTCCCACACGTGAATCAGACGCTCCATGAAAAGGTTCTTGTTCTTCCGCCCCCTGCCGGACGCCCGCTACCAATGGATACGCTCCTTCTGCCAACTGTCCCTGAGAAAGTTGAACCAGCGCATGCAGTACATCCCATTTCCCGGATTGCACACAGCCCTCCATCATCAGCCCGAGCGCCTGCCAGCCATCATACGCTGCTTCAGATGCTGTACTGGGCATTCCGGTGGAGCCGGCTTGTTTCGCAGCGTCTCCCACGCTTCCGCTTCGCTCTGTCTGTGGATGAGACACCACATCCGAGCCAGAACCCGGTTGTGAATGACCATAAAGCCACGCAGTCAGTTGATCTTTCCCATCTATTGTTCTTCCTTCAATCCAGTTTAATCGCTCTATCCAATGGGTAGCTGATACAGAGAGTTCTCCTTTTTTTCGCTGTATCGTATTCAGCTTAAGACGAGCCTTGCTCCATTTCCCCAGCTGAATCTGAAGCAACGCCTCCGCCATGGATATTCTCTCCCTCATCTGCCCGGAAGGGTGTGAAGAAAGGTCTGGTAATAGCTGCACAGCCGTATCATAGCAACGACACTGCTCCAGAATGCCCAACACTTTCTGGATCGCCTCTTCTGAAGTGATTGCAAATCGCTCCTTAATCAGCTCCACCAGATGTTGCTCTTGACCGGAAACCCGCATAATTCGAAAGATCCTGTACAACGGCGGCAGCAGGCTGGATTTGGCACGAACTGCTTCCACATAAGCATCCACTGCGCCTTCAAGGTCCGCCCTCCCTTCCAACAGCCTACCCAGGGTATACCAGGTCTGATAGGTTCCGATTCCTTCTTCCGTATGGAATATGGGTGGCGGCGGTCCCATACGGACTGCTTCACGCAGCGACAGCTCTGCCTTTTCTGTCTCGCCCAACGCCTCCTCACATACTCCGCAATGATGCAGCAGGTCCGTGTATTCTGGGAAGAGTTCAAGAGCAGCATGGATGTGATCCAATGCTTCCTGCCAGCGACTCAAATGCTGGAAACAACGAATCTCATATTTAAACAACAGATGTGCATAACTTGTCAGAGTAGGATCAATTCCCGCTTTAGCTACGCCAAACGTCTTCAGCGCCTGTTCCGCTTCCCCCATCCGCAGATACTCGACACCCAGGTTATAATGATGGAACGGCTGCTCCGGCTCTTCCTCCACCGCCTGTTGAAGCAAACGTAAATTCCGGTTCACCTTATCCTTGCGCTCCACAATGACTGTCTGATATCCGTAATGGTGGATGACCATGTCCGTCACATGGAAAGCAGCCTGTGGATTCTTCCGACAGATTGCCACCGCAATCTGCTCATGAATCCGACCTTCGAACCGATGCTCCAGGTCGTTTTTGAAAAGGCGCAATACCGGATTTACCGTAATCCCCTGCTGGCCCGACCCCGTATAGTTATGGATATTTAAAAACAATCCGTCACATCCGCTGGCTGCCGTCCAGCTTCGGATCTGCTCCCGTGCAGTCTCATCCAGCGCCTCGTCCGCATCCAGAAAAAGAATCCATTCGCCCACAGCCTGCTCCAGCCCAGCATTACGTGCCGCGGCAAAATCGTCGCTCCACACAAACGGTACAACCACTGCCCCATGTTCCCGGGCAATGGCAGCACTGCGGTCCGACGAACCGGTATCCACAACAATAATCTCGTCCACCACCCCGCGGACACTTTCGAGGCAATGGGGCAACAGTTCTTCTTCATCCTTCACGATCATGCATAATGAAATGTGCTTGGTCGGCAAGCTGGTTCCTCCTCTCCCTTGCATGGAACACCGTACGCCAAGGTATGCCTTCGGCGGTACGCAGTTGTTGTTCCAGCACAGTCTGTTGTGCCATAAGTACCTTGTCAGTGGGAGAACGAGTTAGTTCCTGTCTGATAACCCCCAGCGCCAGCCGCATATAACAGACAGCAGCTCCAGCCCTCGCCTGCCGCTGTTCTGAGTCCTTCTCCAATGCCTGCTGGAAAAGAATCAATGCCTGCTCATAATGCCCCTTGGCATACACGGCTTCCCCAAGATAGAAGAAGCTTTCCGCATCCAAATCGCCTTGTGACATACATTGAATCAGGAGATCAGCTGCCGCCATGGTGTATCCTTGGCGATAAAGAACCGCTGCCATCCATCGGCTATGAACACCACCCTTGTCGTAATCAGGGTTAATTACAACCATCTTCTCGTACAGCTTCCTGGCAAACGCCAGTTGTCCCGTCTTCACTGCCCGAATCAATATGTTCTTACTCAGCTCCGTTGCAGCCTGAAGCGTCTGATGAACTGTTTTCTCATCTCTGTTATCCTCGACATGCACCTGTTCTCTCACATCCAGCAAGTCATTCATCATTATCCAGCCTTCCCTCTCCTGAGGTTCTGCTGTTGCCACAAGTGAGTCGGATACAGATAATTCATTTACCCAACAGGTCAATGCCAAGTCCACTCGCTGTTCAGGCTGGAGGTTCTTGACCTCACCGAGTTCCTCACTCCACTGATTTCGCACGTACTGCAGCGCTTCTGATACCCTGTTGGCACATAACAGCCAATACAGATATTCTTCATGTCTTATTCGTATATTTCGGTCAACACCATGCAGCAGTTTCAGCGCTTGCCCATACGCTCCACTGGAAGCAAGTGCATGCACCACATGCGTCAGACCATCCTCGCGTGTGACTACCCCCGGACCTGTACTCGTCGTTGTTGAATGCTCTTTCCATCGTGCGAGTAATGTCTCTGCTATGCTCTCATCCGTTTCTCCGGATTGTTGTAATACATCGGCTAACCCTGTCCAGGCAGGAGCATACGTGACCTCGCTGCCCAGAGCCAGGCTGTACAAATGAGCGGACTCCTGCAGAAAGCCTCTTTTCTGTGCAAGCCTTCCCATCGCTGTATAAGCTTTGTAGCTATCACAACCCATGTCCGTTACGTAATGTCTGTCAATTCGGTTCGGCTCCCTGTAAATATCATCCAGGGAATTGCTCTCACGTATTACATCACTTTCCGGATCATCTTTTTGCTCAATTGTCTTCTGATGTATGCCTCGAATCTCTGCCTTCCTATTGTTCTTGAGATCACTTCCCTTGGAGCCCTCCCGGCAATTTGCTGCTCTTGCATAGGACTTGTAAGCTCTCTCCTCCAGACCCTGTTGCTCCAAAATCTCTCCATATATCAGATGCAGGTCGGCATACCCCGCATAACGCTGTCTTTCTACCGCCAATAACCAATGACCCTCGTCATAGCGCCCCATTGCCAGAAGAACCTTGGCATAGTCCCGAACCAGGGTGGAGCGATACGGAGCGTGCAGCGGTGTATGAAGAAAGGATTCAGTAAAGGCTTCTGCTGCCAATTCGATATTCCCTAGCTGGCAGTATGTCACCCCCACATTATAGAGGTGAAAAGGTTGCCCCGGACGATCAGCTAATTCCTGCTGCAAAAGCTTTAGATTACGCAATGGTTTATCTCCTTTAGCAATCGTGGACGGCAAATAACCATCATGAACCAAACGCAGTGGAGCCAAGGGTTCATGCTCAGCAATCCAACCTTTTTCATAGGCAAAGGAGTCGTTCATGTCCTGATCGTCGCCTTCTTGTTCTCCACCATCCCTTGTACCGCCACGAACCAATTGCTCATGGATACGCCCAGCATACCGATATCCTTGATGGGCGCGAAAAAGACGCACAGGTTGGAAGATCACACTCTCTCCCGCTCCCTCGCCAATTTGGTTCTCTATCGTAATCCGCAGTCTCGAAACGCTCTTATGGACCTTCGGTAGATAATCCAAAAGCTCTTCCAATCCCTGTATGACATGCTCATCCGCGTCCAGACACAGAATCCATTCCGTGCTCGCGAGAGGTAAACTTATATTTCTGGCATATGCAAAATCATCTTCCCAACGGGTGTGAAGCACCGTTGCTCCATAATGTCTGGCGATCTCCGGTGTACGATCTGTTGACCCGGTATCTGTAATGAAGCATTCGCTGCCAATCGACTTGAAACTGTCGAGACAGCGGGCCAGATGATGTTCTTCATTTTGCACAATCATATGAATTCCGAGTAACCTGTTCTGCAATGCAGCCACCTCCAATGCAAAAAAAGTACATGAAGCCCACCAAAGGGACTCCATGTACCTATATGACGACAAACCGGGTTATGTGCCTTGTCCATTGAAGAACACATCAATCGTACTGGGTGCTCCAAGCAGACTGGAGCGGTAGGAAAGACGTGTATATTTAAGAAAACGCTGCGGCACCAGAACATCCACCGAGCCTGGCAAAATCCCAGTCACTGTGTCCACATCATCGTACCAGTTGGTACCGTTGGCACTGATTTCGACGCGGGCATCGACCCGGTTAAGCCCCGGACCCCTGTTATATACAAAGAAAGAATAAGTGCCGAATACACTTGTCGTGACCGCTGGAAGCGGTGTAAATGTGTTTGCCGTTGGCGTGCTGAGAAGTTGTGATTCCTGAAAGCTCTTTTGCGAGATGGACGTCACGCTGCTGAGTGTACCCGCTGTAATTGTGGCTCCCAATACGCTGGTAATGGTACCGTTCAGCAAATTGGTCAACGTTCCGGCGGTAATGGTTGCACCAAGTACACTGGTAATCGTACCGTTCAGCAAATTCGTTAACGTTCCCGCTGTCACGGTAGCTCCCAAGACACTGGTGATTGTACCATTTAACAAGTTCGTCAGTGTTCCGGCTGTAATCGTAGCACCAAGTACACTCGTGATGGTACCATTCAGCAAGTTCGTCAGCGTCCCTGCGGTTACTGTGGCTCCAAGCACGCTGGTGATCGTTCCGGCTGTGATCGTCGCCCCGAGTACACTCGTGATTGTACCGTTTAGCAAGTTGGTCAACGTTCCTGCGGTTACTGTGGCTCCAAGCACACTGGTGATCGTTCCGGCTGTAATCGTCGCTCCGAGCACACTCGTGATTGTACCATTCAGCAAGTTGGTCAACGTTCCTGCGGTGATTGTAGCTCCAAGCACGCTGGTGATGGTACCATTGAGCAGGTTTGTTAATGTCCCCGCAGTCACGGTTGCCCCGAGCACACTTGTGATCGTTCCGGCAGTAATGGTGGCTCCCAAAACACTGGTGATTGTACCATTCAACAAGTTGGTTAATGTTCCGGCTGTGATGGTTGCGCCAAGCACGCTGTTAATTGTACCCGCCGTGATCGTTGCTCCGAGGACGCTGGTAATCGTTCCGTTCAGAATATTTGTGATGGTTCCGGCATTAATCGTAACTGTAGTCAAACCTGAGATATTACTGATCGTACCATCCAAAATGATTCCGAGTACGTTCCCGCTTGTATCGGTGTGAACCGGCTGGGCTGCGCCTGTACTATCATGACCAAAAATCAGGGTTCTCAGATTATCCGGATTCGTGTTAAATGTTGTAAAGTTAGGCATATTCCTCGTCCTCCTCCCTGGTCAAATCGGTTGTATTCCACGTTCTTACGGCATACGCTGCGCCTGAAAATAAACATCGATCCGGGTTGGCTGATCCGGTTCAACCGATTGGATAACCAGCCGGGTATAATGCAGAAATCGTAGCGGCACCAGCGCTTTGGTCTGACCTCCGGCAATCACTTCCTGGCTGTCCACAGCATAGTCCCTGGCATTAGGGCTTATCTGAACCTGCACAAGAGCCGGATGTTCGCCCCGATTTACAATGCCATATGTGTACATGCTGAGCGATGAGGTGTCTTGAGCCGGAAGAGGATTCATACTACCGTTTGTCTCGGCTCCGACATACGTATGCTCTGTAAAACAGTGAGTAGCACCAGGGAGTGTCGTACGTGAGGAACTACCCTGCTTGAACCGGGGACGAGTAATCCGGGAACAAGGAGGTTTCAGCAATTTAGCGCGGCAGGAACGACGGGATTGGCGACAGCTGACATATTTAGTTGTTTGGTTCGTTTTCTTCTTGCTACGCTTCGCTGTTCGACTCATATCGATTTCCCCTTAAAAAATGTGCTTCCGCATCGTATGCCCGCATTCAAAATACGGGCACGGCATCTGCCGTTATTTGAACATTAACTGTGGGATGTCCCAAACCCTTCGCCTGTTCTTTACATACACTGCAGTACAACCTTCTTACGTTTATGTTCTTTGAATCGCATCCAATTTCTAAATTTTCTGGTATACACTGCTCCGGCAGATCGGAGGTGGATTATATGACCAATTCCAATGTATTCAACCAATCCAATGGTCCCTTATATACTCAACTGACCAATACTTTCTCCACCCCCGGCATTGAGTCCACTCCAGAGGGCGGAGCCGCAGCGGCAGGAAGTAATTTTGCGTTGACAACCAGCAATGTCAGCATAGGTGCTGGACTGAACCTGTTGCTGCAGGTAGCCAATTCAGTGGGCAGTGGGCGTACACTTTATGTCTCCAGAATCAGCGGTGGCACAACGGCAGCGGCAACACTTATTGTCTATTCCGGCGGTACCATTACCGGCGGCACCACACCTACACCCGTCAACACGTTATTGGGCAATGCCAATACCAGTGTAATGACAACCAGACAAATTAACGGCACATTAACAGGAACATCCACAATCCTACTGAGCATCCCCCTTACAGCAGGCATATATATGCTGAGTTTGAACGGTTCTATCATCGTCCCTCCAGGACAAACACTAACCATTAGTACTGGAACAGGTGCTCAAACAGCTGCAATCAACCTTTCCTGGTGGGAGTTCTGACATATCATTTGAGAAAAGGAGGTGTGCACAATGCCGAATGATCACGTGTTCAACCCCCTAAACCGTCCCGTCTATACTTCCATTACGAATACGTTCACCTCTCCCGGCATTGTGGCTCCACCTGAGAACAATGCCGGAATCACAGGCAATCTGTACAATGCAGGCTCAACCAACTCCACCACATTGGGATTGCTGGGAGGAAGTGTTGTTGCCACAGTTCAGATGTCCAACCCGGCCGGAAGCGGAAAAACCTTATATATATCACGACTCTCTGGCGGAATCACCGTTGCGTTAAATCTGCTGTCCTCATTCAGCGGGAGTATGAGCCTGAGCGCAAATGGAACACTGACATCACCGAGCACACTCACGCCAGTGAACAGTAATTTGTCTAGCAGCAATACCAGTGTGGCAACCGTACGATTCTCCGCTGCTGCACCTACGGGCACCACCACATTGATGGCTACTCCGCTGCAAGCAGGACCTTTTCTGTCCAATGAATTTGGTCGTTATGTGGTTCCTCCAGGCCAGTCCATTAATCTATCCATCAGCGGCTCTCTTACTGTTGGGGGACTGATGGCCTCCACCTCGTATTTCGCCTGGTGGGAAGTGTGATTCACCATATGTACTGCCATCCTGCATGGAAACAGCCGCTTTCGGTTAAGTAACCGAAGCGGCTGTTTCTGTTCGTACTCTGCTTAGACTGTAATGACGTAAATCAGGCCTGTCTGACAGGTTCCTGCTGATTTTCTCCAGTCGACTCTGCCTGATGAGGCTGTTTTCCCACCCATAAGATGCGCTGCAGGACTATACCTGCGATACCGATAACCAGTGTAGCGATGCCAATATATTGAAATGTGGGACTGGGCCCTACTACCTGAATCAAGGCCCCGCCTGCCAGCGGAGCAACGACCAGTACGACACTGGAAAGTGAGTTTTGGATACCGAACACCCGGCCTACATAGGCAGGTGGGGTTTCTTTTTGCAGCAAATAATTTAAAGTGACCATAAAGAGGCCATTGCCGAGCCCAATGCAGAGTCCCCATATGATGACCCAGAACTCGGACGTTTGGGAACTGACCCAGCCAAGCGCAGCAATTCCTGCACCAATCAGCAAATATCCTCCCCCCAGTCCCCAGCCATACCCGATTCGAGGAAGCCGATTCAATAGTAGAATAATCACAACCGCACCTGCCCCAGCGGAAGATCCCAGCCAGCCGATTAGGGCCTCGTTACCCGGCTTGATCTCCCGAAATAACGTCGTAAACTGATAATCAATCATGAGGATAGCCATTAATCCAAAGCAGCCAAACAGAATCGTACTCAGAAGGGTACGGCTGCTATAGATAAAACGCCAGCCTTTCTGCCATTGGGTGAATAGGGATTCCGTCGTCCCCGCCGCCTCCGAAGGAATTCCGTCCGATGCAGAAGGTTCCAATTTCTCTGTTAAACGCCGTAAAGGCCACAACACGGCTCCGGATACCAGGCGCGTACAAGCGTTGATTATAATGCAGACTTGCGGTGAAAATACGGCCAGAATCACTGCGCCCAGCAGCGGTCCCGCCACTTTGGAGCATTGGTTTACAAAACCATTCAGCGACGATGCCTGAAACAGATGTGCCTCTGCCACTACCTGACGTGTCAACGCCTGCTGGGCTGGTATGTGGAATACGCCCATCATGGCCCGTAGAGCAAGAAGCGGAAGCAACCAGCCCGCACTGGGCGCGAACAGAATGGCAATCGTTAGCAGAACGGTAATCACATCGCAAAGCATCATGATTTTCACCTTATGCAGCCGATCGGCCAGTACCCCTGCAACAGAACCCAACAATATGCCCGGAACAGCCATACATACTGGAATAAGAGCAATAATTAACGGATCTGCACCCCACCGATAGGCAACCATTACCTGGATCGCCAGTGCATCAAACCAATCGCCGAAGGTAGCAAGCGCATACGCAATAAACATCCGCATGAAGCGGAAGTTGGTCCATAGGCTTTTGGATGAGCCATTGGATGAAATAGATGATGGATTGGGTTCATTTGAAATGACGGTCATACGTTATACTTCCTCCCCTGATTACAGCCTTGTTACTAGCTTGTATGTTCCTTGGCTGTAATCATAAGGGCGTTATATCAGAGGAAGATCAGAGGCTGGAGGAAACGGGGATAAAAAAGTGGAGATTTCATTCAAAATTTGCTGTCCATAAGCAGGCACACCATAATTTTTAGAGATTTCCGCATGGACTTGACGGTATTTGCTACGAAGACGTCCCTCTATCCGGTGATGTGCCATGAACAACAATATCTGGTAAGCGGAATTCAGATATAACGGTGCGTTCAGTGTCATTTTCAATACGTCGAGACCATCGTCCATTCTCAGCTCTGCCTCGCGGATTCGACCCTGTCTCAGCAACCATAAGCCCTCCATAATCTGAAAACGTCCGATTTCCCGCAAGTATGGTGCATCTTTCAACCCTGAACGCAGGATAGCCATCTGATCTTCTACCGCTTCATCACTGCCACCCCACAATTCCAAATACAATTCGGCGAGCCCTACTGGAAGTCTGAAATGGACCAATTCATCTTTTTCCATCACATGATACGTTTCAATGAGTTGAGCTCTGGCACGTTCGTACTGGCCCACTTCTGCATAAACTTCAACAATGTTCAGGATACGTAATTCCCGTTGCTGGTCTGGAGACAATGCGGTTGAATTCAGCGCCTTTTCGTACAATGGCAAACTCTCCGAGGGTTCAATCAGAGCATGTGTAAAAATCAGTAGCCAATACAAACGCTCCTCCAAAGGAATTTCTGTCGTTGTAATCAGCCATTCCAGATCGCCCACAATAAAATGGATGTACAGCTGATAGAATGGATCAACTTCAATGCCCAGCGCTTCTTGCTGATCCAGCAGCGTGAGCATCGATTTCCCCTGCCCATACAGATGATATTTACGAAACAAGCTATGGATTACTTCTCTCATCTCCTGATCTTGAGCGGAAGGGTTGGAGGGCAGTATCGCCATATTAGATCGAATATGAAGCCTGTAACCATAGCCGCGCACGGTATCCAGTGCTATTTCTTCCCAACGTTTCAGTTTCTTGCGCAGACGGTATACATGATCATCTACAGTGCGTTCGACCGGATACTCCAGGGGCCACACCCGGTCCAGCAGTTGGCTGCGAGTAAATGCTTTTTCCTTGTTCTCATACAGAAAACGCAGCAGCGCAAATTCCTTCGCCAGCAGGCGAATGGAATCGCTGCGCCGGGTTACGGTATATGTCCCTTCATCAAATTGCAACAATATCATGGTCCTCCTGTCAATATGCCTGATACATTCATGGGTTGAGGTGAAGATAACTATCGGCTCGATCATCACATCATGTGATGGATTATTTGTGTTCAACATATCACAAAAAACCTTTTGCCAGAAAGCAAAAGGTTTTTATATGGATGGGCAATCACCACCTGCCTGTACGTACAGGCATAACTGCACTTAACCCAGCACCACGCGATCATCAGCCATTTTTTTGCCGCTGATGCGTTCAAATTCCCCCAGTAGCTCAGGTACGGTCAGCGTGCGCTTGCGCTCTTCACTAACATCCAGAATAATCCGGCCTTTATCCATCATAATTAGACGATTGCCCAGACGAATGGCCTGCTCCATATTGTGTGTGACCATCAACGTAGTGAGTCTCATCTCACGTACAAGCGTTTCGGTCAACTCGGTAATCAGTTCCGCCCGGGAGGGGTCAAGTGCAGCCGTATGCTCATCCAACAGTAGAATCTGCGGCTGAGTGAATGTCGCCATGAGCAGGCTGAGTGCCTGGCGCTCACCACCGGATAGCAGACCCACTTTGGCATTGAGGCGCTTATCGAGTCCGATTCCCAACTTCTCCAATTGGGCGTTGAAAATCTCCCGTCTGGCACGGGTAACTCCAAAGCCCAGTCCGCGGCCTTTGCCACGTTTGTACGCCATCGCCATGTTCTCCTCAATGGACATATGCGGTGCCGTACCCGCCATCGGGTCCTGAAAGACGCGGCCAATCCAGCTGCTTCGCTTATGCTCAGGCAGGCTTTTGATGGAACGGTCATTGATCAGCACATCACCCATGTCGGGCTTCATAACGCCTGAGATAATGTTCATCAACGTTGATTTGCCCGCGCCGTTACTGCCAATCACCGTCACAAAATCTCCCGGATTCATCGTCAGGTTTACGCCGACCAGCGCAGTCTTCTCATCAGTTGTTCCCGGATTAAACAGTTTGGTTACTTGTGTAATCTCAAGCATGATCACATGCCTCCCTTCGCCTGTTGGCCCGACGAACGCATAAGCTCTTCGGTCCGTTTGCGAGCCAGACTTTTCTGCTTCATGGAGCGCTGCATGGTTGGGAAAACAAGTGCGATAATAACAATCACCGCAGTGATCAGCTTCAGATCGGATGTGTCGAACCATTCGACCTGGAGCGCTATCGCGACCACAATCCGGTAAATAATTGAACCCACCACGGCCGCAAGGGTGGCCCAGAATACAGTTCTTGCACCCAGAATGGCTTCCCCAATAATAACGGAGGCCAGTCCGATGACAATCATCCCAATCCCCATCGTAATGTCTGCAAAACCGGATTGCTGCGCAATAAATGCTCCAGACAGGGCAACAAGTCCGTTGGACAGACTGACACCAACAATAGTGGTTACATCCGTATTTGCGCCAAAGCTGCGGATCATGCGTTTGTTGTCACCTGTTGCACGCAGGGCCAATCCGATATCAGTCTTCATGAACAGATCCAGCATGATTTTGAACACCAGTACGACCACGATAATAATAATCATGACATGCTCACCCGAGAAGGGGTTGTCCATGCCCATAATGGATTTGTTCGGTGCGCCAAGAATACGCATATTAATCGAATATAAGGCAATCATCATCAAAATACCGGATAACAGCCCGTTAATTTTACCTTTGGTGTGCAGCAGACCTGTACAAGCTCCAGCCAACATGCCTCCAGCCATTGCTGCCAAGCAAGCGAGCCAAGGAGAGAAGTTGTTGGATATCATGACCGCCGCGATTGCGCCTCCTGTTGTAAAACTTCCGTCTACGGTGAGATCGGGGAAGTCCAGTATGCGGAATGTAATATATACACCCAGTGCCATCAGTGCATACAACAATCCAAGCTCGATTGCCCCTTAAATTGACCCCAAAGTCAAATTCACATTGCTTCCTCCCTGTCTATCGAAAAGAATGAGGCGAACCCGCCTGCACGTCCGCCTCGCATCCGTACTGCCGGAGGATCATCCGGTCAGATTACTGAATAATGTTGTTGTCCTGGTCCTTCACTTCTGCCTTCATCTCATCGGTAACGGTGATGCCTTGAGCCTCAGCCGCCTTCAGGTTCAGGATCAGATCCAGCTTGTCCGGTACAGTGACTTTCATGTCACCCGGTTTTGACCCATTTTTCAAAATGTCTGCAGCCATTTCACCAACCTGGTATCCATGGTCGTAGTATTTGAAGCCGACGGTTGCGAAAGCCCCTTTTTCCACGGTATCCCGGTCACTGGAGAAGAACGGAATTTTATTTTTGTTCGCTGTCTGGATGATTGTATCCACTGCGCTAACCACCGAGTTATCCAGCGTGATATAGAAGGCATCCACTTTGCCAACCAGAGAATCGGTTGCCTGTTTTACTTCGGATGTGTTCGTTACGGGTGCTTTGACCAACTTGATATTATGTGTCGCCAGCGCTTTCTCCGCATTGTTCGCCATCACAACCGCATTCGGTTCACCCTCGTTGATAACCAGACCTACTGTCTTCACATCCGGCAAATATTTGGCGATAAAATCTGCCAATTGCACGATGGCTTCCGGGTTCGTATCCGATGCACCTGTTACGTTACCACCTGGCTTGTCCATGTCACTCACCAATTTGGCACCCAGCGGGTCCGTCACTGCTGCAAACAGCAATGGCTTGTCCTTTACTTGTTGAGCCAGAGCCAATGCGGATGGTGTTGCAATCCCAAGGACCAGATCATTTTTGGAGTCTCCCGCAATCTTCTGGGCAATGGACAGGTTGTTCGTTGAATCCCCTTGCGCGTTATTGTAATCAATCGTCAGGTTTTTGTTCTCTTCAAGGCCAGCATCCTTCAGCGCTGCAATAAATCCTTCACGTGTGGCATCCAGCGATGGATGCTCAACGATCTGCGAGATCGCGACGCGATACGATTTCTCCGCAGTGCCTTCACTTGTTGGGCTTCCTGATCCCTCAGTCGTTGTGCTACCGCCGCTGTTATTTCCGCAACCAGCCGCTACGATCATTGATGCAACCATCATCAGAGACATTAAGAATTTCTTTTTCATGTGTGAAACCCCTCTCCATCTTCTAAAATGTTGATACCCTCATCGTTATCCAAGTGACACGATAGGGCGGGACAAAACGAACGCTTCAACGCATTGTTGCTTTGACCGACAAAAGCAGACAAATATAGACTTTCCTCATGCGACTGAAGTCCATGATCCGTGTTGGTATTTCATTGTTTCCCTAATATTAAGGTGCGACCTGTTTCCCGTCAATGGTTGAACCGCTTCCAATTTGGTTTCATTGCAGATACGTGAGAGAAAACATTACATAAAACAAAAAAAGAGACTGTTCCGAGTGAACGAAACAATCTCCATACATGCTAATTCCCAGCCGCCTCGCGAATCTGGTACGTACATTTCTTGCCACCGTCCGCATAACATTCAGTGCGCTCCACATCGGCCTGCAGCAATGAACGGAAAAGCTCCAGCTCACAGCGGCAAGCCTGTTTATAGACACTCGCTACCTGCACAATGGGGCAGTTCAGCTCGGTAAGCACATAGGTGCCATCCTCTTCCGTGGAAGCATCGGCCATATATCCGTTTGCATTCTGAATGCGTGCGAGTTCCTCGACACGTCCGGCCAGATCCTGACCTTTCATCTGCGGCAGTCCGCTGCGAAGCAGCTTGTCCCGACGGCTCTCGAACAACGCATCCACAACACCACTGCCCGCTGAATCGGACAATTCTTCCAGCAGTTCCAGCGTCAGTGAGGAATATGATTTCGGAAAAAAGTTATCCCCGCGTACCGTCAAATGGTACACGGAAGATGGGCGTCCGGCTGTAGCTCGGGCTTCCCGGACCTCAATCCATCCATCCTGCTCCAGTGCCGTCAGATGACGGCGGATCGCCATGCCGGTCAGACCAAGCTCGGCTGTCATTTCCCTTGCGGTCATTGTGCCTTGCTGCTTCAGCATGAACAAAATCCGTTCACGCGTCGTTCGTTCCTCTTCGCGCTTCACGATCAGCACCTGCTCTCCCTGCTTATGCGGTTACCGGTGCTGCCTCCCGGCAAGCATCCGAGCAAAAGCGGTTATGCGTCTCTTCGCAATCCTCACAGCATACATGCTGCAGGTTGCAGGTTGGACAGTTAATATAACGGTCATGCGTCGTGCCACAGTGATAGCAGCTGGCAATCACGATATCTTCATCCGTCCGGTTAATAGGCACGGAAATACGTTCGTCAAATACATAACATTTGCCATCAAACAGTCGCCCTTGTACCTCATCATCCTTGCCGTAGGTCACAATTCCGCCCTCAAGTTGTGCTACGTCCTGGAAACCTTCGTTAATCATGAACCCGGTCAGTTTCTCACAACGGATTCCGCCAGTACAGTAGGTAATGATCTTTTTGTCCTTCATGTCACCCAGGTTCTCTCGAATCCACTCTGGGAATTCACGGAACGATTCCACGTCAGGACGGATCGCTCCCCTGAAATGACCAATCTCGTACTCGTAGTCATTACGCCCGTCAATTACAATGACATCCTCCTGTTGAAGATGCTCGTAAAATTCTTTTGGCGACAACCGTTTACCGCTAATTGCGTTAGGGTCCAAATCGTCCTCCACGCGGAACGTTACCAGTTCGGCTTTGTGACGAACAAATATTTTTTTGAACGCATGCTCTTCGACATCATCAATCTTGAACACCATATCGCTGAACAGCGGGTTGGCGAGCATGTCCTTCATGTATTGCTCCGTTTGCTCCGGCGTACCGGATACAGTGCCGTTAATGCCTTCCGACGCGATCAAAATACGGCCTTTCACACCCAAGTCTTTGCAGTATTGCAGATGTTCTTGCGTAAACGTCTCAGGGTCTTCAATCTTCACGAACTTATAATATAAAAGCACGCGGTACGCGCTGTTACACATGTGTATCACCTGTTCCTATTCCATGTTGTTATTGGCCGGATCAACCGACAAGACTACAACGTTGCAACCTTGCTCATTAAAAAGAAAAGAAACAGCCGTCCGAAACAATGTCTCGAACTGCTGCTTTGAACATTCGACTTTTATTCCTGCATTCTAGTTTATCGGAAGCGGAATAGCTTAGTCAATATAAATGTATAGAAAGGAATGTAAGTTATGGAATACATCTTTCGCCACTCGTCTTCTATTGAAGAATTAGGAATACTGAATTGCATTTGCGATGAGCATAAATACGATTCCCATGGCGATCCACATCACCATCAGCGGCCAGAAGAATCTAACCCATTTCTGATACGGAATGCCAGATACCGCGAGACTGCCCATCAAGGCAGAAGACGTTGGCAGAATCATGTTGGTAAATCCGTCTCCGAACTGGAACGCCAGTACGGCAGTCTGACGGGTAACCCCGAGCAGATCCGATAACGGAACCATGATCGGCATTGTAGTCACGGCCATGCCTGTACCCGATGTGATGAACACGTTCATAATATTTTGGAAGAAGTACATGCCCAGCACCTGAACGGATGACGGCAGCTCGCCAACCAACGTAGACATTCCGTAGACAACGGAATCAATCACGTTACCTTGGTCGAGGACAACCATAATCCCTCTCGCCAAACCGATGATAAAGGCACCATAGGCAATACCGCTTGCACCTTTGACGAATTCACTTGCAATTCGGCTAGGACCGAACCCGGAGACAAGACCAGCGATCACGCCCATGCTCAGGAAGAGAGCGGCCAGCTCCTCCATCCACCATCCTTCTTTCGATACACCCCAGATCAACAGGGCAAATCCAGCTACAATGGTAATGATGGTCAGGATATGTGTGATACGAATGGTTGGCAGCTTGTTCAGATCTACCGCAGGCGCATCTGCTGCCTGCTCCTGTTCCAGCTCATGCACCAAACCGCGAGTGGGATCAGACTTCACTCTGGAGGCATACCGCATAATATAGATACTTGTCACGGAGATGAGACACACCAGGATAATCGCACGCAGCCACATGCCTGAGAAGATCGGAACTTCTGCAATAGCCTGAGCCAGTCCCACGTTGAACGGATTGAGCAGTCCCGCGGTAAAACCACACGAGGCCCCCAGCGAGATCATCGCCGTCCCAGTCAAAGCGTCATACCCCAACGCACGTGCGATGGCGATACCTATCGGTACAAAGACCATGACTTCAGTGGACATGCCCATCGTGAACCCGCCAACAGAGAACAAGGTGATAAATACGGGGATGACCCATAATCCCTTGTTGGCGAACGAACGGGCAACCCGGCCTGTGAGGGCTTCAATCGTGCCGGTACTCGTAATGATCTGAAACGCTCCGCCGATGATAAAAATAAAGAATACAACGTCAGCGGAATCAACCAGTCCGCGTACGATGGACTTCGGAATATCCCATAATCCCGTCGGATTGGCCTCCACATGATGGTATGAACCTGGGACGAGCAAGGATTTGCCTGTGGCTTCGTCCTTCACACGATCAAATTCCCCGGCGGGAATGATGTAGGTAAGCACCGTAGCTACCAGCACCAGAATGAACAAAATGACGAAGGTATGCGGCATCTTGAACCATTTACGCCGTTGTTGTGGTTGTTTTGTTATGTTTTCCAATTCATCATCCCTCGCCCTTCTGTTGTTTCCATGCTTCAAACTCATTCCGTACCTGCTGCAATGCTGCCTTGTCTGCGTACAGATCGAACGCTGTCAGTGCAAGTGCCTTTGCTGCACGATTCAGTTCAATCATACCTTCCTCTGCTCCGGCAAGCCGGGCAAATTCAGGTGTGTGTGTTGTCGCGTCACCTAACCGGATATACGGATGGATGGCGGCAGTGATTTGGCTTACGTTACCAATATCCGAGGAACCTACGCCGCCTGTTTGCGGTGGATCATTCACTTCAATACCCATGTCCTCCAGGTTCTGTTGGAACAAACCCGCCAGAGCCTTGTTGTTATTCCGCTCGGCATAGATGAGGCCTTCCGTAATATCTACCGTAGCTCCAACGCCTTCCGCAGCATGGCGTACTACACGATATACTTTGTCCATGACGACTTTCAGCTCTTCGACGGTCTTCGCTCGAATGATGTATACCGCTTCAGCCAGTTCAGGCACCACGTTGGGCGCATCTCCACCCTTGGTAATAATCCCGTTCACCCGAACGTCATCCTTCAAATAAGGACGCAGCGAGTTAATCCCAGCATACGCGTTAACCAGGGCATCCAGCGCACTAATGCCTTTCTCAGGAGACGAGGCCGCATGTGCCTGTTTGCCGTGGAACGTAAAGGTTGCATCCACACAAGCCAGCGCACCTCTCAGTACCATCGTTTTTTGCTGCGGGTGACACATCATGACGGCATCAATCTCATTGAATACGCCATCGTTCACCATAATGATTTTACCGCCGCCCTCTTCTTCAGCCGGTGTGCCAAGAACGATGATCCGTCCCGGAAGATCAGGGCAAGCTTCCTTGAGCGCCAGTGCTGCACCTACAGCAGAGGTTCCGATCAGATTGTGACCGCAGGCATGTCCGATGCGGGGCAGCGCATCATATTCAGCAAGCAGTGCAATCGTGGGTCCGCCAGGCTTGCCTTCCCATACAGCGCGGAACGAGGTATCGAGGCCGGATATACCTTTTTCCACCTGAAATCCGGCTGCTTCCAGCGGTTCGGTTAACCATTGTTGGGCTTGGACTTCCTGAAAGCTAAGCTCAGGGTTAGCGTGAATGCGCAGGGATAATTTCCGAAAGTCGGGGTCAAGCCGATCTACGGTTTCTTTGATCTTTTGTTTTATATGAGCAGGATCAGGATACATATTATTTTGCCGCCTTTCTTCAAATACAGCATTTCTATATTCAATTTAATCGAATAAATATACAATCAGATTGGATATATTGTATGTGTGACCAAGCCATAAGTAAATTCAAAAAAATTAAGGAATAGCCCATAAAAAATTTTATGGACTCGCTTGAAATCAATATATGGATATCATCAGATGTCAGTATATTACTGGATCATTTACATATTAGACAAAACAACGTCTATGAACATTTTGAACATATGTACATCCTTCGAGTGGTTTTTCATTATGAGATTGATACTGTCTAATAACAGTAAGATGCCTTTTATGACAAGAAAGTACCGGATAATTATGCATAAAGCAATGCATCTACTCTACTATATCTGTATCTAGCAACCATCCAAAACGTGCTGTGTACCTACTGTTCTCATCAAATCAACAAAGCGGCCCACCGTTGCCTGTTGCAGCACACTTTCCTTATACACCAACCAGGTGTTACGCCGCACTCCCTGTCCATTCTGTCGGATCAGTTCCTGCTGATGAAGTCCATCCGAAGCAGATACGAAGATACCCGGAATAATAGCGTAGCCCAGGCCGTACCGCACCATTTCTTTACAGGTCTCATAGCTATCCACACGCATCGCTACGGTTGGTGAACGTTCAAAACGCTCATACCACCAGGACGCTACTCCTTCTCGGAATGGACTCACAGGGGAACCGCCTGTTTTCGTCAAGGGCTCCTGAAATGCAATTTGCGGAAGGTCTGGAAGCTCATTCAGGTCAATGGGTTCACGGGATACAATGCAGACCGGTTCATCATGCAGCAGATGTTTCCCTTCATACCATGGATGCTCTCCCCGGATGACACCCACCTGGATTTCATCCCGCATCAATAGCTCCATAACCTCTACACTCAGAGCACAGGTCACAGCAAACTGAACCTCAGGATACAGCTCCTTGAACTGTTTTAACAACGGAGGAAGCTTGTACAATGAATAATGATTGGCAATCCCGAGGCGCAGCGTTCCCTTAACCTCATTACGAATATTCGACAGCTGTTCCTTGACTTGATTAAGCTCATTGAGCATTTTACGAGCATAGCTTGCAAGATGCTCTCCTTCGGGAGTAAACCTGGCACCTTTTAACGTTTTATCGATGAGCGGTACGCCAAATGCTTTCTCCAATTGCTGCAAACGGTATGTCAAAGCCGGCTGGGTCATAAACATGCGCTCCGCAGCCTTGGTCAGACTGCTCTCTTCGGAAATGCTCAACAGCAGACGGCAGTCTTTTTCATCCATGATTATGTCCCCCTTCACTTCTCGTCTCTTCAGTATAACCCAGAACACCTGCGTTAAAGGTACAGAAAAGGCCCAACTCGTTATGAGTCAGGCTCGCTCGCTGATTTGCCTCTTTTCAATGATGTTTACTGCGAGATCGTAATGACCGAGGTAACGAAGTGGTACGATTCATTTTCCTGCACGGACTGTGACAGCAAAATTCGGTTGCCTTCCGGACTCCAACTCAGCGGATCAGATGCGTTATCCATATCAGCCGAGATCTGGAACTGCTCCGCGGATTCCGTATTGGAGACGAACAGCCCCTTCTCATCATCACTCTCAGAATTGATTGTATAAGCGATTTTGGAATCGTCACCAGACCAACTCGTACCGAAGATCTGCGTGCCTCTGGCAAGTGTGGCTTTTTCATTCCCTTCCAGATCGGTCAGCACCAGCGCCCGTTTGGTATCGGCTGTTTTTTTCACAATTGCCAGTCTTGAACCATCGTTGGACGGAATCACCCACTCCACACTTTTTAGCACCTGCTTCTCTTCACCGGTCTTCGTATCGTAGGCATTCAGCTGTCCGTCCGTGCCTGTGATGTAGTAAATTACACTACCCGAAACACTAACACTCCATACATTGAAGTTCCCCGTCTTGACCAGCACCTTCGTCGTTCCATCCACACTCGCCGATACGATATCCCCATTCATATTCGGAAAGACGACATGCTCCTTATCGAGCCATGCACCTTCAAATACAAAGCCGTCGTCCTTACCTGCCGGAATCACTTCTCCATTGTGCAGGTTCAGAATAAAGCCTTTGCCAGTCGATTCCTCTGGTTCTCTGTAGAAAATATACTGACTATCCGGGGACACGAGTGGTGAGCCCAGACTCACTTCACTTTCTTTTACAGGTGAATCGGTGCCCTTCGTCAAATCATACATGTATAAGTTATGCGGATAGCGTTCTTTACCTTCAACCGTGACAGGCTTCATGGCCGTATTCTCTTTATCCGACAAAATCCAGTCATTACTCAGCCACGCCACCCCGCGCATATTCGGCAGTTTATCGATTTTCTCCAGCTTAAAGCTCTGGTACACCGACGTATTGGTGTTATCCTTCACCGTAATATCCGTGCCTGATTTCCCGTTCTGTGGATTCCCCTCTGGCTCCGTTGTTCCACCGCATGCTGTTGCCGATAATAGGACGATTGCCCCGAGCGTGCTCAAAGCCGCCTGTTTCCAATTCATCATGGTCCCCCCTGATTGCTTTCTATAGACCAAGCATACACATCGCATACTTCCAAAGTTATTCAGACTTGTTTCCAACTTGTAAACTTGAATGGGCCAGAGGGAAAGCCAGCTGGAACGTCGTTCCTTCCTCATGCTTGGGATCTTTAGGCAGCAGTGTAATCGTACCGCCCTGCTTCTCAACAAATTGCTTGACCAGCGATAGCCCAAGCCCGGTTCCCCCGGTTTTTCTGGCCCTGTCTTTGTTGACGGTGTAAAAGGGTTCAAAGATTTTCTCCTGCGCCTCTTCCGGAATCGGCGTACCCGAGTTAAATATGCGAATAACCGCTTGCCGCTCCTGCATTCGCAGTTCATTGCTTACCCGGATGACACCCCCGGGCACATTATATTTGATCGAATTATCCAACAGATTGATGAAAATATGCATCAGGCTCTCCCGATCACTGCGAATCACCGCAGGCAGTAACACCAGCTCCATGTTCAGCGCAAACTTCTCGGCTTTGCCCCGCATTCGGCCACAGGCATCCTCCAGCAGGGCACGAACTTCCACGTCTTCCGCCTGATTCTCAAAATCATATTTTTCCAGAGCAGACAGATGAAGAACCTTCTCAACCATTTCGTATAACCGCTCGGTTTCTTTCCCAATGTTGTTCGTAGCATCATCCAGCAATTGCGGATCATCCTTATACATGTCCAACAGCTCAACATACGCCTTAATTGACGTAAGCGGCGTCTTGAACTCATGGCTAATATTCCCGATATATTGTTTCTGCTGCTGCTCCAGGGCTTGAAGCTTCTCAATCGCGAGCTGGAGCTTCTGCTGTTCCGCATGCATGGCTTCAATATTTTGCTGAATCGATGTACTCATATAATAAATGCCCTGTCCCAGCTCGCCCAATTCATCCTTACGTCTCACAGGTGATTCGGTAATATAATGCCCCTCACGGATGGAATCGGCGGACTTCTTCAAGCGGGTTATGGCGACGGCAAAGCGATTGTAAAAGAGGTATCCCAAAATGAAGCTAAGTCCAACTACGGCAATACCCGCCCACATAAACAGCTGAAGGATACGGGCGTAGAATTCATGATAGCTCTGAACCGGATACTGCATTCGTACAGCACCCATCTGTCCATCCGGTCCATCCAGCGGTGCCACATATAACAGCGTATCACCTTGTTCGTGATAGGCAATTTTATTTTGCAGCGCATAATTCACCGTCGCTGTAATTTCCGCACTTTCCTCAGACATGATCGATGAACCGACTTGCTGTCCCTTCATATCATAAAGCGCGATGGGCAGACCTGTGGAGCTTGCAAGCTCCTGAGCCAGCCTGCGGCCACTTTGCTGTAAAAAAACCTCCTGCTCCAGACGAACGGACTCGGTATAATAAGACTGCCGCACATTCAGATTCACCAGACGGGTCTGCTGGGACAAAATGGTCTCAATCTGCGTCTGCTGGTTGCGCTCAATACCTCGTAATACCAGGGAGCTGAGCACAACGACGGTCAGGATTAGCAATGCGGCCAGAAAGACACTGAACTTCAGCTTGATGCTGACTCTCATACTGAGCCGCCCGGACCAGGGGCTGACGCCTTATAGCCAATTCCGTATACCGTCTGCAATTTTTGCTGGTCAGTATCGCCGATTTTTTTGCGCAGGCGCTGAATATGAATATCCACCGTGCGTGTACCCCCGGCATATTCCATGCCCCACACCCGGTCCAGCAGATCATCCCGCGTGTATACACGCTCAGGATTGGACATCAGAATGGTAAGCAAGTCGAACTCTTTTGGCGTCAGATCCAGCTTCTCCTCATTCACCGTCACAGTGCGGTGCGCGATATGGATGCGCAAAGTTCCATTGATAATGGCTTGATTTTTGGGATCATCGGATGGTGGACTGCTTTTCTCCACGCGACGCATCAGCGCTTTTACCCGGGCGAGCAGTTCGCGGATCTCAAACGGTTTGGTCATGTAATCATCCGCGCCCATTTCCAGGCCGACGATCTTATCCACGATATCATTTTTGACGGTCAGCAAAATAATCCCGATATCTTCCCGGTCCTCCAGCCTGCGGCATACACCGTATCCATCCAGCTTGGGCATCATCACGTCCAGAATCATGACCTGAGGATGGAATGAGGATACCTTCACCAGTGCTTCTTCGCCGTCATTCGCTGTCTCTACTTCATATCCTTCGCGCCTTAGCGCGTAAGCAATGGCACTGACGATGCTTGACTCGTCATCCACGACCAGTACTTTTTTATTCATCTGAATCATCCTCTATATGTGTCATAAGTTATATTATTCTTTGGATCTATGTTAACAAGGTATCGCCTGATTAGCTATCGAGAACAATGGGATTTATAGGGAAAAAGCCTGTATTCTCTTCTCAGCTTGGACTTCGCTCTACTTTTTGTATACCCCAAACGCAACAAAAAGAGCCAACCCGTAATTGGATCAGCTCTGGATCGTGTAAATTTAGTTTCAGTTACTGCTTGGGCAGGAGTTTTTTGATTTCCTCTTCAGAGAGTCCAGAGGCTTTCACCACAGCAGACATGTCTACGCCAAGTGCAAGCAGCTCACGAGCCATTTCTCTTTTCCCTTTGGCTTCTCCCTCAGCACGTGCACCTTCTATCATCGATTTTTCATCGCTTAGTGCTTTCATCCGTGCATCATATGCCATTCTCGTAGCCGCATCCTGACTCAGAAATTCCAGCGTGTCCATTGCCTTTTTTAGCATCGGTTCATTCATCGCCAGCACCTCCCAATTTGATGGATCAATTCCTTTTAAGAATAAAAGCCAGTTCACCAGTCCGCCCTTGTCCATAGGGACAGGGTGTTGATCCAGTTTGGTCAATTCCATTACATGAATTTCTATATCATCTGTCAAACCAATACCTGTATGATCTTCGCGTAAATGAAAAACATTGTGATATCGTTCATTGTCCAGACATGAGTAATTTAAAATATTGATCGTCACGCATTTTTTCAAAAGATTATAATTTTCACCCTTCTTGATCTGGTGAGAGTACATTTCGCTCCAATAGAATAGCGTTCTTTTTTCCATATTATACGGATTAAACAGCTACATCTCAATGTTGATTAACTTGCCTTCCACTGTACGCGCTTTGATATCCAAAATGGATTGTTTATCTTCCGGACTATCTTTGTCCGTAAACGTGTTAATAAGTGTAATCTCCGTAAGAGGCGACTCACCGGTTTCAATAAACGTGCTGTTAAGGAAAGCTAACAAAACATCTTTACTTTGCTCACTTCCAAAAATAGTTTGAATACAAAATCCACTCGTGGATCGAGCAAATCCGTCATCCAGCATCAGCTCCATTCTTCACCAGGATTATATCATAATTCCCATACTTCCTTCAGCTTAACGTTAAACCTGCATTCATATATCTGATCACTCCTCGAAAGACAAATTCATTGGCTCGTCCGACATCTCATACTCCGTCTCCATATGAGTCAACGGTGTGTTTGAATCAACCTCTTCAAAGCGGAAACTGTCCACCCACACTTTGCCTTTGCCGTTCAAAATAACCCCGAATGAGATAACCGCACTCTCCTTCGACACATCCAATACAATATTGTACTGATTCCAAGGTTGCGTGCCCGTAATGGGCCGATCATGCATGTTATCGAATTGAAGTACATCATGGACGTTATTATCCACACGCATCCATAATCCACAGAATGCTTCAACACGTTCGGTCTTCACAAATCCAGATAATTTCATCCGTTTGCCTACATACTTATCTGCCCTGAACTGCTGCATCATGGTGGCAAACTCATTGTTATCCAGCGGCGTAACAGCTTTCAGATAACCTGAAGCCTGGCCCTGGTGCACTTCGGCAGGATCAATACCCATCTCATAATTTTGCGGATGACTTCCGGTCAACATCCACCCCTTTCCATATCCTTACTATACGTGAGGCTGCACATCACGTTTTGATCATTTCTGCTAAAAAAAACCGACCAAAGGAGTATATCCCTTGATCGGCTTTCCTAATAAGTCTATCGTTCCCTGCCAGCAATCAGACTGCCGGCACCGGTTGAGCTCCAACTTCCTCATCTTGATCCAAAAGATCATGTTTCTCCCAAGCCCGGCTCTTCCAGCGGAAATACATAATGACAGCACGTGTCCACTCGTCTGCGGCAATCGCTAGCCAGACACCGGCCAGCCCCAAATGAAGCTTGAATACCAGCAGGTAGCCCAGCGGCAGACTCATGCAGACCATAGAGATAAGCCCCATATATACCGGGAACTTCGCATCTCCTGCAGCACGCAGTGAACCAATAATTACAATATTGCAGGTTCGCCCAGTCTCCAGCAGAAGACTGAGCAGGATGACCTGCGCACCCAGCTTGATAATTTCCGGATTATCCGTGAAAACACTCATCAGCGGAACACGGAAGAGAATAATAATGACATCGATCACAACTGTGGCGAGCAGCGCCCATTTCACACTGTCAAATACGCGTTTGTATGCATCGTTCTTGCGACGCGCTCCGACCAATCGGCCAACAATAATGGATGTCCCCATTCCGATCGCCATGCTGAATAGATAGATGTAGCTTGAAATATTGCCCGCATATTGCCGGGTTGCCATCGCTTCAGCGCCCAGATACGTCACGTACAGTGTGAAGACAAGCTGGCAGGACTGATATACAACCGATTCCAGCGCAGATGGAATCCCAATTCGCAATATTTTGCTAATAAATTTCTTCGAAAGGTTGATGTAATAGCTAAACTCCACCCTTACTTCCATGACGCGATAGAGCAGCCAAAAGAAAATGATCAGGCAGATCAGGCGGCTTCCGACCGTGGAGATCGCTGCCCCTTCTACACCAAGCTTCGGCATGCCAAAATGGCCAAAAATAAGGGCGTAGTTACCAATGACGTGAATCACGTTCATCAGAACGGAAACATACATCGTCTCTTTGGTGTAACCATGCGTACGAATCGTCGCGGCCAGCGCGTTAATCAGCGCCTGAAGGAAAATACCGCCTCCGACAATACTTATATAAGAACGGGCAAAATCGTATATTTCACCTTGAATATGCAGCAGTGTCAACAGATGTCCTCCGAACAGAAGAAAGCCTCCGCTCAGGATTATTCCGACAATCAGATTCAGTGTAATCGCATTACCCGTGACCTGTGCCGCCTCACTCAATTTCTTCGAACCAATATATTGTGCCACAACAATAGCAGCGCCATGTCCAATGACTTCCAGTACAAGAATCGCAATGGAAATAATCTGGTTGGCTGCTCCGACCCCGGATACTGCATTATCGGACACCGAACTGAGCATGAACGTATCCACGCTCCCCATCAACATAAACAAGAAGAGTTCCAGGAAAATAGGCCATGTTAGCCGAATCAGATTCAGATCCTTGGCATCCGAACGAAGGGACTCTTTGGTTGAGGATATTGCTGTCATTTTCTCACCTTTCCCGTGTGGGCTTTAATTCTTAGGGTATGTTAGCACAGGTAGTTTGAAAATGCAGTAGTTTTGCGAAAAAACTTGAAAGTTTTTTGAAATTCCAATAATAGGTATTTTCAATTCTTTCATTTATATGAATTGAACTAAAGATTATTTACACTTGCCACTCCGATGCCAGAACAACCTTCCGATCGATGTTATCCCCAGATTTTTTTGATTTCCTTTTCAAAGGAGAAAGTCTGGGGATAAAGGCGAAGCGTATGCTTTCGATGTAGCTTTCTTTCAGAAAGCTTTTAGCTCCCCTTCTTCAGGTTATTTCTGTCCTCTCCGTTCTCGTGTAAATGTTTGGTTCAATTTATCTAGCCCCAGGGCGATGAGCAAAAACCCTTACATATCCCTTTTGGATTGGGATATGTAAGGGTCCAAGGTTTAAGTTAGCCAATGATTCATGTGGAATGCTTAGGTCTAACCTTTTACCGATCCGGCAGCGATGCCCTCTACAATTCGGTTGCTCAAGACGAGGAAAGCGATAAGGATAGGCAGAATGCTAATCATCAGCGTCGCACCAATTGCTCCCCAATCCGTGGTGTACTGCCCAATAAAGTTCTGTACCCCAACGGTTAGGGTCTTGTACGAGTCTGTGCTGATGAACGTATTCACGAAAATAAACTCGTTCCAGTCATAGATCATGTTGATAATCGCCGTCGTAGCGATCACCGAAGACGTCATCGGCAAGACGATACGGAAGAAAATCCGATGGACTGAGCATCCGTCCATCACCGCTGCTTCCTCCACTTCCCGTGGAAGGGCATAGTAGAAGCCAAGCAGGATCATAATGGTGATCGGCATGTTAAACGCGATGTAGGACAGAATGACTGACAATGGGTGATCCGTAAGATGAAGCTTCAGGAACAGGCTGAACAGCGGGATCAGCGTAGAATGCACAGGGATCATCATACCTACCATGAACAACCCCAACACCAGTGAACGCCCTTTCCAGCGCATACGAGTGATGGCGAAGGTAACCAGACTCGCGAACAGTACGGTAAACACGACAGAAACAACCGTAATCCAGACGCTATTGAAGAAATATAAACTGATATTGCCTTCCGTCCACACTTTCACATAGTTCTCCCATCTCGGAGTTGCGGGAAGGGAGAATGGGGCCATATCGAATACTTCCTGATTATTTTTGAGTGAGAACAGCAGCAGCCAAATCAAGGGCAGAATCTGAAGCAATGCTACCAGAATCAACAGGCTGTAGAGCAGGAAATACCCGATCCTTCTCAGCACTGTTGAGCCCGGGCCTGTTCCTGGATAAGCTGGCAACCGAACCACAGTATCCGTCTTCACAGGGATGGACCTCCTTTCATTTCACTTGTATCAAGAGTACTGAATGGTGTCCTTGGATGCCGTAGCCTTCCGCAACAGCCAGGTGACGACCAAACAGATGACCAACAGGAAGAAACCGACAGCACTCCCATAACCAAAGTCAAATCCCCGGAAAGCCTGATGATACATATAGGAAGCCATCACTTCACTGGAGCCATTCGGCCCACCATCCGTCATCACATAGATCAGATCAAAGTATTTCAGCGAGCCGACGACCGCCAGCACAATCGTCACTTTAATCACTTCCGTGATCAGGGGCAGCTTGATACGAAAGGCAATCTGCCAGGGGTTCGCTCCATCAATCCGGGCAGCTTCCACCAGCGATTCCGGGATATTCTTGAGCGCAGCATAATAAATCAGAATATAGAATCCGGCATACTGCCACAAGATCGGCACGAACAGCGCATACAACACCAGCGATGGCTCCGCCAGCCATGCTGGCGGATTAGCAATCCCGATTCCTTCCAGAAAAGAGTTAAGCACGCCATTGCTTGGATGATAAATCTTCAGCCATAGCTGGGCTATAGCCACCGATGACAGCAGCATCGGAATAAGATATATTTTGCGAAACAGGTTGGCTCCCTTGATTTTGCCTGACAGCACAAGTGCAATCGCAAGATAACCGATTAGACTCAGTGCGGAGAACAGCGCCAGCAAAAAAGTATGATAGGCACTCTGCCAGAACGTTGCATCGTGAAGCAATCGCGTGTAATTTTCTAAACCGATAAAGGTCATTGCGCCGATCCCGTCCCACTGCATCAATCCGTAATATCCGGTCAGTACGATCGGTACATAGATCAGGACCAACAACAGCAGCAGCGCGGGAAGCACGTACAACGCAGCGACTAAACGGTTGGACATGACTTTGTCCATCAGAATATCCTCCCTTTGTGCGTTGTACCGTTAATTTCCTTTATCAATGGCTGCCTGATGATTCTTCACAAATTCCTCAGGAGTCACTGCTTTTCCGAACAGGGCCTGAATCATGTCCAGATGGACCTGAGCCGCCGCTGGTTTCATCTGGACATCCGCGAACAGTGTCAGGCTGCTGGCCTGATTCAATTCGTTCAGCAGGTCGGTATAGAGCTGCGGCAGTTGGACTTCCGCAGTATCCACTTTCGTTGCTGGAATGACGCCCGCCTCAGTTACGGAGCTCTCCCCCCATTTTTCCACGAAATATTGCACGAACTTCTGCGCTTCATCCTTCACCTTGGAGTTCTGTGCGACGAACAAACCTACGCCCGGGCCGCCGACCCAGCTGTTAATATCGCTTTTGCCGCCCTCCATCGTCGGGAATTTGAAAAATCCAATCTTATCCTTGAACTCCTGTGGTACATCCGGGTTGGTTGTATAGTTCGGCAATTCCCAGGTGCCCATCAGATACATAGCCGCTTTCTCATTCATGAATTCCGATTTGCCTTCATCGTTGGACAAACCGTTGAAACCCTTGTTGAACGCGTTCATGTCCACCAGCTTCTGTACTTCGGCAGCCGCCTCGATCAGAGCGGGGTCGTCAAACTTGCCCGTGCCCTGAATGGCCTTCTCCAGTGCATCTCCGCCCAGACGATTCGCCAGATACATATACCAGAGCGAGCCGGTCCAGCGATCCTTGTTACCAAGAGCGATGGGGACCTCTCCATTATCTGTCAGTGTTTTCACCACATTCAGGAACTCATCATACGTTGTTGGCGTTTGCAGATTATACTTGGCGAAAATGGCCTTATTGTAGTAAATCGGAGATATATTCAACTCAATCGGGAGGGCGTAAGTTTTGCCCTCTACGGCATATGCTTCGGTCGTTCCGGCAATGAACTTGCCTTCAAGTGAACCACTCAGAAGGTCATCCACCGGCGCAAACAGGTCTCCCTTTACGTAAGGCTCTAGAAATCCCGCAGCCCAGGTTACCCCTACATCAGGAAGTTCATTGGAAGCTGATAAAATTTTAAGCTTGTTTTTATATTGCTCATTCTCCAGCACTTCCTGCTTAATGGTCACGTTCGGGTGATCGGTCTGATATTGCTTGATGATGTCGTTAACCAGCTTGTTCTGCTGTGCGGAACTGCCCGCTGGCCAGAGGTGCATAAACTTGAGGGTCACCTTTCCGTCGGACCCGCTGCCGCTTGCTTCACCCTTTCCATCGGAATCCGAATTGCTGCATCCGGTTAAAAATATGGTGAGGATAAGCATCAATGTCAGAAGCATTGCTATGGGCTTTTTATTCATTTTCCCAACCCCCTGTATTCGTTTTTCGGTTTATGTAACCGCTTTAATTAAATTCTAGCACGGGTACATTAACCCCATAAGACCAGGATGATTTGGAAAAACTCCACTATTTTATGGTTATTTATTCTCTTGAGTGGTAATGGAATGACGATATTTGCTTGGGCTGATTGCTTCGAGGCTCTTAAACACTTTAATAAAATATTTATCCGTCTGATACCCCACCTGCTCGGCGATCTCCGAGATAGGCATGGCGGTCTGGACGAGCAATTCCTTGGCTCGCTGAACACGTTTGCGGGTCAGATATTCACTGAAATTGATCCCCATTTGCTCCTTGAACAGCACGCTAAAATAACTTGAGTTCAAATGCAAAAGCTCAGCGATTTCCCTCATGGTGACAGGCTCACCCAGATGGACTTCCACGTAAGCAATAGCTTCGCTGATCTGGGGATTAAGTCGCTGATCTCCTCGCTCCCTGGCGTCGAGAAGCTTGGGATCAACGAGCTTCTGCATCGTTTGAATGCGCCGTTGCTGTTCACCAAGTTCCAAGGCTTTCTCAACCGTCTGGATTAGCTGCTCCTTCTCAATCGGTTTAAGCAGATAATCCACCACGCCGAGCTTGATGGCCTGCTGGGCATATTGAAAATCGGCATGTCCGGACATGATCAGTACGACAGGCTTGCTCGGATAATCCTGTACCGCTTCAACCAGAGACAGGCCGGAGAACTCCGGCATTCGAACGTCTGTAATCAGCAGGTCCGCTGACTGCTCCTTGAGCCATTCGGCTGCCTCAACTCCACTAGCTGCCGTTCTGATCTCATTCCGCCCAGCCGACCAGCCTTCCAACGTCTTGCGGATGCCCTCTCTTGTGCGCGGCTCATCATCGACGATTAGAATCGTTTTGCCATGAATCATATGCGCCCTCCGTATCCTTCGGAATATCAAAGCTAATAATGGTTCCTTCATCAGGTTCACTTTTCACAGACAACCCGCAAGCTTTACCGAGCTGATTGCCAAAATAGAGCTTAAGCCGACGATCGACATTAATCAGACCCACGCCTGTTCCCTTGTCAGAAACTGCAGGGCCCCCATTCAATGCGTGAACGACAGATTGAAGCCTTTGATCATTCATTCCGGGCCCGTCATCCCGAACTTCAATGTGAACAAGCCCCTCCTTTGTCGAGGCATCGACGCGAACACTTACCTTTCCTGGTCCGATTCTGCTCTCCACTCCGTGAAGAATGGCGTTTTCCACCAACGGCTGGATGAGCAGCTTGGGGATTTTCACCGTCCGCATGCTATCACTCAATTGAATTTCCCATGTCAATCTTTCGCCAAGTCTCATCTCCATGATTCGAAGATAACGTTCGGCGTGTTCCAATTCATCGGCAAGCGTAACCCATTCGTTCTTGTTCGGACTGGAGATGATATAGCGAAATAATCGGGACATCGCGACAACCATACGTGCCATCTCCTCATCTCCTTTGTCCTCAAGTGACCAATAGAACGCCTCCAGCGTGTTGAACAGAAAATGGGGATTGATCTGCGACTGAAGCGCCTTTAGTTCTGTTCGGGACTGCATAATTTCCTTCTCATACACCTCCTGCGTCAACTCGTTCAGTCGATATACCATCTGATTGTATACTTCATTAAGCTTATGTATCTCCATTGTTGAACTCACCATAATATTGGGCTCCATTGCTCCCGGACGCGCACTGCGCATGGCCCTCATCAGTCGCCTGATCGGACGTGTAATCATGGTCGACAAGAGGAAGGACATGATTAGAAACAACACGACGCCAAATAATCCGGATATGAGCAGCGCCGTTCGAAGGATGGACACTCCCTCCGTTGTTTCACTCACAGGAGTAAGGACAGCGAGGGTCCACCCCGTAATTTCGGAATGCTGTCTGACCACGATATAGGGCTCATCCCGGGTCTGAACGATGGAGCGATCACTGCTCAGCAATGTCTCCACATTCAGGTCTGCTTCCAGATTGGAAGTCACAACGCTCCCATTGGTATCCACCAACAGAATCGAGTCCAGCGTATCGTCCGCATCATCCAGATCATTCAACTGAAAGAAACTGCGCTGCATCCGCACTACAACGTAGCCTCCATGTTCAAAGGCCCGGTCCAACAAGCTGACACGCCGAATAGCCATAATCACGCCGGGATCTTCCGGATCGGGGCCAGTCCATATCAGCCTTCCTTTTTCCTTGTCCGCTTCCGTAATCCAGTTCCGGTCCAGACGCCCATCCAGGGAGCGGTCATCCATAGGGAAAATCCGGCTGTAGTTGGTGGTGTAGATTTCCATGCTCTGCACACCATTCATAAAGGATTGATAGCTGCCCACAATCTGTAGGAGGGCCTGACGCTGATTGAATGTAGCCGACTCTCCGCCTTTTTCATTACTCAGTAAACGCTGTACGTAAGGGTCATCCGCCACTTGGGCTGTCAGGGAGTTCACCTGTGAAATAAGGGCATCCAATCTGCCATTGGCCTGAACAGCCGTCTGATGAATATGCTTCTCCGCATTGGTCTTCAGCAGACCGGATACCCGATCATAGGCGACAATGCCTGCAATGAACAAGACCATCAGCATCACGAGTACAAAACCAACAAAGATCTGATTGCGTAATGAATTCCACCTGCCCATTTTCCCCCGCAAGCCCCATCCTCCTCCCCGTATGTAAAAGAAATCGCCACCCGAATCTAAAGCTGGATGACGATGGAGTACAAGCTATGCCAAATTCAGCATCGCCAATAATTAAAGCGTTTACAAAATGAATTATCATTCTCTTCACCGATCTTTGTTTATCGATTAAACTAACGACTAAAAAATAGCACAGTTCCCTTTGTTAATCAATCACTTAAATCTATCGTCTTGTCCAAGCAGGCAAAAGAGTCATAAAAACAAAAAAAGGCGGGCTCCATGAGCCCAACCTCTTCTTTATTATTTTACCGAACCTTGTGTTACGCCATTGATGATCCACTTCTGTGCAAACAGATAAATGATAATCATCGGCAGCAACGCCAGCAGGTACGACGCAAACGCCAGGTTAAAGTCGGTATTGAATTGACCTTGGAACACATACTGTACCAGCGGTAGTGTGTATTGTGCCGGATCACTAATAATAATGAGTGGCAACAGGAAGTCATTGTAAGTGGACAGACAGGTCAGGATACCAACTGTGGCACTGATCGGCGCCATCAATGGGAAAATGATTTTCCAGAACGTGCCCCAGGTTGTCGCTCCATCTACGAAGGCCGCTTCCTCCAGCGCTACCGGAATGGACCGAATGTAACCCACATACACAAATACGTTAAAGGCGAGGCCATACACCGTATGCAGCAGGATAAGACCCAGCAGATTGGTCATTTCCAGTGATGCAGTCAGCTTAACAATCGGCAGCATGATGATTGGAAACGGAATGAACATCGCGCTGACGAAGTAGTAGTACAGCCCTTTGAAAAACTTTCGTTTCTCCATATTCCGCGCAATGGCGTAAGCGACCATGGAGTTACTGAGCAAGGTCAGGATGACTGTTGACGCAGTAACAATCGCACTGTTACGGAACGATTGGAAGAAGTTTGTCATGTCGATTGCACTTGCAAAGTTCTCCCAGTGAAGCGTTGTCGGAATGGCAAATACCGATTGGGCCATTTGCTCCGGATTTTTCAATGCGATCGTAACCGTCATATATAAAGGGAACAGAATGAACAAAGTACCCAGAATAATCAACAACATAACGGGCCAGTTGGTACGTAAACGGCTTCTCATTACAGATCCGTCTCCCTTCTTTGCAGGAACCGGATTTGCAGAATCGAAATCACCGCGATAACGATGAAATAGATAACCGAGTTCGCAGATTGATACGCATATTCGCCGCCTTCAAACCCACCCGTGTAGATCAGATGGGAGATGGACTGTGTTGCCCGTCCTGGTCCACCATTGGTCAAGGCCACGATCTGGTCGAAGACCATCAGTGAGTTTTTCATCGCCAGCACCATGTTAATCGTGAAGAACGGGGCAATAAGTGGAAACGTAATGCTCCAGAATTCACGCCATTTACCGGCGCCGTCCAGATTTGATGCTTCATATAATGTCGTAGGGATCGTTTGCAATCCCGCCAGATACAGAATCGTATTCAACGCAACTGATTGCCACACTGCCACAATCACGATCCCGATCCATGCGAGGCTTTCGCTGCCCAAAATGTTGGTGGATAGGGCGTTAATCCCCAGGTTTTGCCCCCAGATCGGAAATACGTTAGAGAACAGGTAGTTAAATATGTAACCTACGATCAATACACTCAGGATATTCGGGAGGAAATAGATGCCCCGGAAAAAGTTGCGGATCTTGATCTTGGCATTCAGCCCGAGTGCAATGAGCAGGCTCAGAATATTCGTCAGGATCGTTACAACGATCGCAAACTTGAAGGTAAACCAGTAGGCGTTACCTACATTGTCATCCTGAAACAGATTGAAATAGTTTTTGAATCCAACAAAATCATAACCTTGTCCGAATCCGTTGTAGTTCGTAAATGAATAATAGATCCCCTGAAGGGCCGGCAGTGTCATAAATACAAAGAACAATATTACCGCCGGAACCGTCATCCAGTAATAGGGCGCGATGCGCTTGTTCATACTCCATCCTCCTTCGGACAAGGCGTTATCGCCGATTCGCTACCTTGTCCCATTCTTTGTCGAGTGTATCCAGATAGTTGTCGATGTTCTTGTTCTGCAAAAAGGACTGTACGATGGAATTCAGCTGCACCGCAGCCGGAATATAGTGATCGGCGAAGTCGATAACCTTGCCCTGTTCAATGTAAGGTGTCAGTTCCTGTACAGCAGGATCATCTTGTTTTACACCTTCCACCGCTGAGAACAGCGTCTGTTCCTCAATGTATTTACCTATATTTTCAGGCTCTAGCAGAAACGCGATGAACTGCTCGGCCTGCTCTTTATTCGGCGTATTCGCTGCAATGGTAAACAGGGAGTCGATTCCGTTCACCAGCTTAATCTGGCTCGGATCATTGCCTGTCGGGAATGGGAAGAAACCAATGTCCACATTCGGGTTCGCTTTGCGAATCTCGGAGATCGCCCAGGTACCCTGGATGTACATATAAGCTTCGCCATTGGCAAAGGCACGGTTACCATCGGAATATGCTTTACCGAAGTTGTCGCCGTGACCGTAATTCATCAGTTCCAACTGCTTCTCCGCGACCTCGCGGTATTTCTCCTTGAAGGTCACCTTGTTCTCGCGACGCTCCAGATAGAAATCAATACCAACCAAGTTAGGTCCTAGTGCATTGAACGGCAGATTCGTCTGCCAGTCATCCTTGTATGTGAAGTAAAACGGAATTTTACCTGCATCCTTAATTTTTTGGGCTGTAGCAATCAGCTCGTCCCAGGTTTTGGGTACATCCAGGCCCATTTCCTTAAACAACGTTTTGTTGTACATGATTCCGTTTGCATTTGTTGCGTAAGGAACACCTGTCACTTCATCCATGCCCGTGACATCCTTCAGCATCTGTATGTAGTTGGGATCGATCGTTTTCAACAGTGGACTGTCGGTCAGATCGGCGAAAATATCACTCTGTGCAAGAATGGAATAGGTATCAGTTGCCCCCATCGCCATAATGTCTGGCACATCGTTCTTCACCACACGTGTCTTCAGCACCGTCTCCGCATCTGGTGGATTCACCTGAGTGACCTGAATATCGGAGTGTTCGGCGTTAAATGTTTTGATTAACTCATCAAAGGTTCCTTTGGCTTCGGGTTTGTTCTGAAAAAATTCAATCTGCACTTTGCCGTTGGCTTTATTCCCGCTGGTGCAGGAAGACAGCAGTACAGCCGTTATTCCACAAAGCAGCATTATCCCGAGTGCCTTGGTAAGCGATGTTCTCATGTTGTACCTCCCTCAGCTTATATACGTTAAGATTTACCCATTAAACTGGTGAAATAACCATGTGGTTAATCCTTCCAGAGATTCCTACTATGAGCGTTGACTATATCGGGCTCTATTATTCCTAAAACGGTTTCGATAAAATTGAAACAAGATCGCTGACCGCGAATCGGATCATCGGCATAACAAAAAAAGACATCGGAGAATGTCCAATGTCTCTTATTTATTCACTTATACTGGCCTACAACGGAGTTGTGGTTGCCTTATTGTGAACGCTCGATTTTCGGCAAAGCATTACGTAAACGCTTGGCTCGGTAACTCTGAAATGCACGGATTAGCATGCCGATGACCAGCATTACCACACCAACGTTTATCGCGACATCCGCCAAATTGAGAATACCGCGTCCCGATGGAAATACGAGAAAATCCGTTACGCGTGCGTAGACAAAGCGATCAACTGCATTACCCAAGGCACCACCGACCATGAAGCCGGCACCGGCCTGCATCCAGAAACCGCGAATTTCACCTTTTCTCCGATAATACATCATGCCCGCCACGAACAGAATGGCGACCACGCCGAACAGACGCGCATTGCCTTGAAAAAGGCTGCCGGCCATTCCGCTGTTCTCATAATGCTGCAGCTGCATTCCCGAATCGCCAAGTCTCATTGTGTCGCCAACTTCCATATACATCCTCACCGCCATCTTGGTTCCCTGATCAACCAAGGTAACCAGCAGTGCTATAAAATAAAATAACATTGTGCCAATCCTCCTGCCGGACGCTCAAAAGTTAAACTAAAGGGTCTCTGCTGTAACATTTCCTTCACTTTAACACACCCGAAGCGTTGTCACCAAATGAGCAGATCACGCGCATTGTACACTATCAGGAGGGATTCTTCCGCTTTAATATATGATAGGTGTTGCTGAACATACCGAATAGGACACCCGTAATCGGGAATATGGCCCAGTTAACATCCCATCGCTGGTACACAAAGCCGGTGAACAGAAACAGCGCTGTTGCCAGAGGCCACACGATAGCCCCCACTGCTCCTACAATTCTTTCCCGCTCCTTCATATCAGCAGTAAGATGTGGTTCCTCCAGCAATTTCGTATAAGCCCCCTGGATATTGCCGTAATAAATGAACAGAAACACGCCAACCGCTGCCATCAACATAAAGACAGAGACACCATAAGATGCATAGTCATCGTTGATATATGCACCCGCGAAAATAAAAGCCGGTGAAAGCACACACAGACCGACGCCCGTAATAATCGAAACGCGGTACGTCAGCGCAAAGTGAGCCTGACTGCGTTGAAGTGACATTTTGAGCTCATAAGGCAACTGAAAACCCTTCTCCATATACTTAAAGCGATCAAGCTTCATCCCGCTGTGAATAAACATGCCAACCGCAATGGCGATCAGTACAAACATTCCGATCAGCCCCAGCAGGCTCCCCGTTTCCATCGACCCTGTCATGGCCTTGATATTGTTGTGCTCAAAAAATGTAACCAGGAAAATCAGGAATGCTACCCCGGATGCGCAGAGAAAAACACCCAGACCAGTCCATAGACCCACGCTACGTTTGACAGCGGCATAATCGTAAGCCTCTTCCTCCGTCAGCACAGGTGCTACTTCCTCGATTCCGGCTGGTTGAATACCAAGCTCGGCTGTCAACTCCTCAATATTGCCGAATTCCGAGATTACAATGCCGATTGCCTCATTCTCCGACTTGCCTTCCCGCTTCAGTTCCAAGTATTTATCTTCCATCCCCGAAAGCAGCTCCCGTTTCAAATGCTCCACCTCGGAGGTCTTCGGCAGACTAGCAAACATGTTTTCCAGATACACTATAATTGTCTCCATGCTCTGTCACCACTCCCTGATAAATAGATTCACAACCTCCTGCGTAACCTTCCATTCCTCGCACTTTTCCCTATAATAGTCGAGACCCAGCGGAGTAATTCGGTAATACGTACGCCGCTTCCCCAAGCTCTCATCCAGGTAAAACGATTCAATGTACCCGTTCTTCTCCAATCGGGTGAAAGCAGAGTAAAGTGTCGTCTCCTTCATGACATACTTCTCATCTGTCAGCTGCCTGATGTTCTTGGAAATCTCGTACCCGTACGACTCCCCTTCCAGCAGCATGTAGAGAATGAGCGTATCGTTGTAGCCGCGTATAACATCACTGCTGATCACAAAAGATAATCCTCCTCCGTTACTTCATCTGTCGTAGTAGTTGAAGTATATCACAGTTTACTACGACAGGTGAAGTAGTTGGTCTCAAAATGGGCAAAAAAAAATCCGTACCTGAAATAGGCACGGATCATCTTGCTGTTCTTTGACATTATTTCATTCTTACGCACGTGCGTTTCCGATGCTCAGGGACGATTCTCGAAATTATTGAATAGCGGAGAGCACATCCAGCAGCATGGATTTGAATTTCGGACGGTCAATGGCCTCGCAGACGCGTACATTCGGTTCTTTGCCGAAACGTCCGTTGATATCCACGACGCTATATCCTCGCGTTAATTCTCCTGCTGCTTCCACATCCACGTAATACTGACCAGATTTGGTCATTAGTGACTCATCTGCGGCAACAGCCATTAGCAAGGTATCCGGGTGAGTGGTGCCATTCAGTTTATGTACCGATTTGTTGAACTGCATAACCACTTTATTGATTGCAGTGAAGAACTCAGCACCAGATGTACCGAGAGCTGCAATCTCTGCATGATCATCATCATCCATAACGGAATATTGAGTACACATCTCCCAGCCAACCATGGTAATCGGAATGCCCGCGTGTAGTACAATTTTGGCTGCTTCCGGATCTACATAGAAGTTATACTCTGCGGCTGGTGTGATATTGCCCAGTGCATTATTCGTTCCACCCATGATGTAGAGATGTGCAATCTCTGGAATAATGGTTGGGTCCTTCTGAATGGCCATCGCAATGTTGGTCAGAGGTGCAATCGCCAGAAGCGAGATCTCGCCCGGCTGTGCGTGTACCTTTTCAATGATAAAATCAACTGCATGCCCTGCCTCTGGACGCTGTTCCGCCTTCGGGAAATGGGCTCCGCCCATGCCGTCATCGCCATGTACGTCTTCCACCGTGCGGTGTTGGGCCTTACCATAGGCCATCAATGGGCGTTCGCATCCTTTGTACACAGGCACCTTGCCGCCATGTCCTGCAACCTGTACCGTGTACAGGGCATTTTCAACCTCCTGGTCAAACTGTACATTCCCGCCTGTAATCGTAATGCCCTCCACCTGGAAATGGTGCAGTGCCGTCAGGATCGCAATCGTATCGTCTCCTGCTGTATCTGTATCGATGATGACTTTTCTCATGATGCCGCGCTCCTTCTTCGTTGGATTGATATTCATTCCAAAACACTAGGGTTTATTTTACATCAAAAACGTACCGATGACGATGGAAACGCCGATGATAATGGAACGCAGCAGCTGTGCTACTGCCATATTGCCTCGTGCGATTTCGTCACATACCCGCATCTTGGGAGTCAGGAAACATGTTAGGGAGCCACAGCTCTCAGTCACGTTTGCCGCTGAAAAACTATGCTGATTCCACTCTCTCAAAATAAAAAGGCCGGAGAATAATCTCCGACCCGTTCGCTTAATTCCAATGCCTGACCCTGCTCACAACTCTGCCCACTGTGCCAACATTTCATTATATTTACTGGACACTTGCTCTCGCTCGTTCCACTTTTGTTCCAGATCCGTTGGATTGTTCTGTAGGGTTTCAAGCTGTTGATCCAACTCCTGAATTTCCACTTCAAGATGAGCCATTTTCTGTTCCAACTGTTCCGCGGACAGCTTTTTTCCGTTCGCGTTGTTATTTTTACTGCTAACAGACTTATGCGCAATCTTGCTCGCTCCTATAGAAACACCATTTTTACGGCTTTCAGAAGACTCGTTAGTTGTCGACGTTGAATCGGACTCAACCTCCAACTTAACAGTTCGACGAGTGGGGGCTACTGCATTCTGCTGATTTGCCGCCGCTGCACGGGCCTGCAGATCAAGCTTCTTCTCGCGATAGGCTTCATAGTCTCCCAGATACGTGGTCATCCGTCCGTTCTCCAGTTCCCACACGCGGGAAGCGAGTCGATTGACGAAGTAGCGGTCATGTGAGATGGCAAGCACTGTTCCTTCAAAATCAACCAACGACTCTTCGAGCGCTTCCCTTGAGGCGATATCCAGATGGTTGGTCGGTTCATCCAGCAGAAGCACATTCGGCTTGCGCTGAACCAGCAGAGCCAGCCTTAGCCGTGTCCATTCCCCACCGGATAACTGTCCTACCGAGCGGAATACATCTGCTCCATAGAATAAATATCGGGCCAAAATCCCGCGTGCCTCCCCTTCTTCCACGCCCGCTTCCAGCCGGAAGTATTCCAGCACGTTCAGCTTCGGATTGGAAGGCTCCTCCTGCTGGGCCAGATAACCAACATCTACACGTGCCCCCCACTCCAGGTTGCCTGCACTTGGTTGTTCCTCTCCCAGCAACAGCTTGAACAAGGTCGTTTTGCCTGAACCATTACGTCCAATAAGGGCAATTTTGTCGCCATATTCAAGTAATCCTGATACACCGCGCAGAATCGGACGTTCTCCATAAGCCTTTTCGACTTGTTCTATCACAGCCACCCGTTTTCCCGTACGGTCTGTAGGGCGTACATCGAAGTCGGCGTTACGCCGCTCCAGTACCGGGCGTTTCACCTGTTCCATCCGTTCGATTGCTTTACGCATCGAAGCCGCGCGCCGGAAGAACTTTTCATTGCCCCCGACTCGGCCCCATTCTTCCAATTGGCGGATCGTTTCTTTCATTTTTTTGATCACCTTCTGCTGCTCCTTGAACTCCTCAAATTGCTGCAACAGTCGTTGTTCCTTCACTTTCATATATTCCGTATAACCGCCAGCTGACGTCTGCGCTTCTCCATCCTCCAACTCTAACGTCCGGGATGCTACACGGTCCAAAAAGTAGCGATCATGTGAGATCAGGATAATCGTACCTGTGTACTCGCGCAAAAATCCTTCCAGCCATTCCACCCGCTCCAGATCAAGATGGTTGGTCGGCTCATCCAGCAATAACAGATCAGGCCTTACAATCAGCTGTGAAGCCAGCACAACTCGGGTCTGTTCACCGCCAGACAACGAACCAAACCGCCATCCGTAATGCTCCTTCGCAATATCCAGACCGTCCGCCACCTGATCGATCCGGGCATCCATCTCATATCCACCCTCACGTTCAAATTGGTCCTGCAATGCCGCATACCGCTTCAACAGGCGCTCCATTTGGTTCGGATCGGCTGCACAGTCCGGATCGGACATCTGCTGCTCCATTTCCTTCATTTGGCTCTGGCACGCCATAAGCTCCCTGAATCCAAGACTCAGCACATCCAGCACCGTGTAACCATCCATTCCTTCTGGCACCTGAGCCACGTAACCCATCCGTGTATCTTTCTTGATCATCAATTGTCCTTCATCCGGCTGGTTCAGCCGTGCCATCAGACGCATCAATGTTGTTTTACCGCTTCCGTTGCGGCCGATCAGGGCGACCTTGTCGCCTTCCATAATTTCAAACGTAATGCCGTCCAGCACCAGATGTGCTCCGTGGTATTGGGTCAGTTGTTGTGCGCTAATAATCATCATAATAAGGTTCCTCCTATGGATTGGAAGAGCCTGACCGCAACACAAAAAGAGCCGCAGGAGGTTAGCTCCGCGGCCCTTCAGAATTCAAGCAAAATTGCTTATCGTCCGAATGAGGTCAAGGCAGGCATCTTCTCGCAAATGTTAATTTCCGTATATTCAAATTTGGACAGACTTCTCCCGTTAGTTGGAAAAGTATGAACAATGCCAGCCATAGCAATCGGCAGCTGGCTAATACGGTTGTTAAGCATCTCGTGATTCACCTGTCTTCACCTCCCTTGTCATAATTAATGTCAATATATCACAGACGAATGCATTCCTGCAACCGTCTGATCGCCCAAATCTTTCTTACTGCCCACAGCTTAACCGTTCCGATTAATTCCTACCCCGACGCCGAAACACCACATCCGTAATTGCCACCGTAATTAGTGTCAACATTCCCGATGTACCCAGCGATGCGCCAAGCAAGGCATATCCGATGCCGTTCCACCCACCAATATCAATGCTAATCATGATCACAGTGGCTCCGCCGAGCAAGGCCACACAGGGCAGTAAATATTGAACCCAGGTCATTCGACGGCCCTGCATCCGATAAATGAGCCATTCGATCAGCAGCTGCACCGCCCACATGCCGAGCGTCCACAGGATGAGTACTTCCATAAGATTCTCCTCCTTCATGCTGAATGGTTAGAGCACGTCGTTACAGACCATGTATTACTTCAACCAGTTGGCGAAAAAGTCCCGGTATCCTTCTTTCATAATCGTGCGAGAAAAGGCTCCAAACGCATACTCCCGGTTGTCTTCCGACACATTGCGCGGCGCGGCAGCGGCCATGTTCACTAGTTCAAACCAGTTATCTTCATTGCCAGCAAAGGCATGGGTAGATCGAATGTGACCGTAACAGGCATGCTCCGGCTTCACAACCATTTTGCCCATCGCCATCGCTTCAGTCAGCGGCATCGCAAACGTATCAAAAGCCGAACAGCTCCAATATACCTTGGACGAATTCATCAGGGTGAATACTTCATCCTGTGTCAGCGCAAATTGCAGTTTTACGTTGTCTGGAATGTTGTATTTCTTCATGCTTTCCTCATAGCGGCGACCGCCGAATACCATGTACACTTCCTTGCCCGGGTTCTGTCGGGCATATTCCAGCACCAAATCCGGGCGACGATTTGCCTCATCCCGACCGATCCAGAGCACCCGATTATGCACAACCTGACTCGGGTCATAGTGCCGGTTCGCCAGCTCTTCGCTAAAGCCAATCGGGATGACGTTCACGTCATGTACCCCGAAATTGCGGCCCAGCTCTGTTTTCAAAAACTCCGTCTGCACAATCGCTTTATCCACCATTGTATAGAATGGCTTCATCATCTCATATCCCGTCAGCGCCGGGTCGGGAAAGCTGTGCGGGAACAACACGCTCTTCGGTAAAAACATCTTCAAAAACGTAAACCCCGATACGGTGTAGATGACATGCTCTATATTTTGGCTATATATCTGGTCCAGTACGATATCATAGTTCACTAGGTCGCCTTTCTCATGCTCATAACCTGGCAACCAGTCATATCCGCTGACATGGCGCTCCGGCGAGATGAACACAACCTCCACGCCCAGCTCCAGCCCAATCTGCTTCAGCCGATCCGCAAATACGCGCGGGCCCTGTGACTCCGTGAATTGAATTTTACGCATTACGAGTCCTACTTTACGCATGTTCTGCACCCCTCATTTCTATTCCCTACAACACTGCTTCATGCACTGTTTCAGCGTCATTGCCGTCTCGTGCCACTGGTTCCGCAGCTGTTCCTCGGGCCATACACAGTCTGCACTTCTCAAATCCCCATCAATCAGACGCAGCATCCAGAGCGAGAATACAATGGCATATGCGCTGTACCACCTTTTAAAAGAAACCCCGTCAACCTGAACGCTATGGCGCTCCAGCCCGTCCAAATAAACATCAATAATTCGCTCCCGCAGCTCAGGCGTAACGGTTCTCGGGTACAGCGGATGCGATAGATCCACCAGATGATACACGTCCCAAAGAGGCGTGTTGAGATGGGCATGCTCCCAATCGATGATGACCAGTCTGCCATTCACATCCGCCAGGTTGCCGGGATGAAGATCACCGTGACACAGAACAGGAGGCAATTCTTCCTCTGCCCTGTGGATTAATGTGGTGATGTCTTCCCAATCCGCTGGAGACAGTGTAATCTCCAGCTTGGATAACAAATCAGCGGTCGCTTCCTTTTGCCCAAGCAGATCATCCAGCATGTTCCGAATAGGTGGTTTCTGACCTTCACGAGGCAATTCGTCCCAGCCGGAAACGGGTATTGCGTGCCATTCGGCCATGTTTGCAGCAGCATCTAACAGCGTATTTTCCCGCGAATCATGCACCAATTGCCCCAGATCCTCATAGATGAGCCAGCTCTGATCAGGTGTAGCGTCTCTGACCGATGCAGCGATGAGCCGGGGATAGATCGGCGGTAAATACGCCAGCACATACTCTGCCATCCGCTGTTCACGTCCATGCTGTCCGTGATGGGTCAGCGGCTTAAAAATATAGCTTTCACCGCCTGGGACTGTGAATCGCTCGACATATCTGCCGTTCATTCCTTTGTACAGCCGTTCACGTTTGCATACATAGCGGTCATTCAGCGTTCCTTGCGGGGTCACCCAGCAAGGAACATGTAATTCTGCATTCCCCTGGTCCCCCATACTCCGTGTCCTCCGTAATTTGTCCGAATGAAAACTCCGGCATTTTGCCTCATTAGCTTCCCCCACACCCACAGGTACAAGCTCCCGTTGAACAGGGCGTATCCCTCTATATCTTGCAGTTTGTAAAACGTACTCGCCCATGATGTAAAATGCTCATTTCTATTCATCATACGTTGACACCCACCAGGCTGCAAGCTTTTAACAGAAGCATTCTGGAGGCAGGATATAAGGCAATTCATATATTATTGTTGCAATTTAGTTAGTGATCACTTACTATACAATCATGAAGAACAAACCTCATGTGGACAGCAAAAAGAAAGACATCCTACAAGCGGCGATGCGCTTGTTTGCAACCAAAGGCGTTGACGGCATTTCCGTCAAAGAGATCGGTGACGCCGCCGGAGTAACAGATGCGGCGATCTACAAACATTTTAAAAATAAAGATGCCGTTGCTCTCGAAGCCTTCACCCAATATTGCGCGGACTATACCGCCTTGATTGACGGTTATGTTCACCAGGAAGGTCCGGTGCTGGAGCGCTTCCGGCAACTGATTACCGAGGTTCTTCAATTGCACGATGAAGATCCTTACGGACTGCTGCTGATTTCGCAAAATCACGAAATATTTATTGAAGTCGGAAGCAGTGAAGATTACCGCCAGCCGCTCGATGCGTTGATAGACCTGATTGATCTGGGAGTGATGCGGGGTGAACTGCCTGCTCAAGATTCAAGGCTCACGGCCGTACTGGTCATCGGCGCTATTACACGGATGGCCGTCTCCAGTATGCAGGGTGAACTGCCCGAGCTGCTCGTCCCGTATACCGGGGAAACCGTTCATCGTCTAGCGTCGATGTTGGGGCAGCTACCATTGGAATAAAAAGAAAAAGAACAATCGTCAATAAACCGTCAGAAAATTCTGATCGATTACCGGGTCATTCGTGACCTTTTCTTTTTGTACATGAGGTTAGTGTTCATTAACTAAAATAGTCAGGAAGTGTCATCCTTCATGAAAAAAATATTAATTATCCAAGGCAATCCCGTCTCTCCTAGCTACAACGGCGCTCTCGCCGAAGCATACCGAAAAGGTGCTGTCTCATCTGGTGCAGAAGTCCGCATGATCACCCTGAACGAGCTGGAATTCAATATGAATTTAGCTGGTGGATATCGAAATAAACTGCCGCTTGAACCGGACTTGCTGGAAGCCCAAGAGGCTATTAAGTGGGCAGAGCATTTGGTATGGGTATTCCCGATTTGGTGGGGAGGACCGCCAGCTTTGTTCAAAGGATTCATCGACCGCATCTTCATGCCAGGCTATGCCTTCAAATATCACAAAGGTAAACTTTTCCCGGATCAGCTGCTCAAAGGCCGTACGGCTCGCATGATCACCACAATGGATGGTCCGAGCTGGTACTACAAATGGTTTCAGGGTGAGCCCGCACACAAAATGATGAAGATCTCCACCTTTGCTCTGACAGGCATCAAACCTGTGCGCATAACACCTGTAGATCTGGTGGGCAAACAGTCCGAGGAACAGAGAAAGAAATGGTTGGAGAAGATTGAGCAGATTGGACAGAAGATGATTTAAGTTAGTTAATCCTAAAATTCTATCAGAATGTACATCCTCCATCGCTTAGAAAATACCCAATTGTATCCTTCCATAATATGGATAGTACGCTTAAAATAAGACGTTGTGACAGTGTTGCCATAAAAGGAGGTATCCATAGATTCAATGGCCGTCTTATAACATCACAAAAGCATGGAGGATCACGAAAATGAGAAAGATATGGTTCGTACTATTGGCTTTATTCGTAGCTTTTCCAGCTTCGAGCACATCTACCTACGCCAATTCTGTTAAGGTAAAAGCCGAAGCTAGTGTTACCAAAAGCAAGGTTACTGTGAATGGAAAAACAATACGATTATCCGGTTTCAATATTGCAGGAAGCAACTATTACAGTCTAAGAGATATTTCCAAGCATTTATCAGGAACAACAAGTGAGTTTGATGTCACATGGAATACGGGAACCAACGCGATCGAGATCGTGAAGGAACAGTCTTATACTCCTGATGATTCGATTAAACAAACGTCCTACTCTTCAAACAAGAGCTACACGGCTATTTTGTCAAATGCCAAAGTAATCGTTAATGGAGCTCCTCAACAACTTAAAGCATACAATATAGATGGATCTAATTATTTTCAACTTAGAGATTTAGCTGCACAAATACCTTTTGAAGTTGAGTTCGATGAAACCTCCAATCAGATTAATATTTTTTCCAAAGCCGTTGAGAATACATATCGTGCAAACATTACATTCAACATCAATGACAATGTCATATCATCTGAATTCCCAAGATGGAAGAGCCCGATCCTCTCCTATCTCATTAATAACGCGGATCAAACGGTTAGTGTGGTCGAGGCCAACCAAGGAGTGACCATTGAGACTTACAATACCAATTTCGAACTAATCGAGAATCATAAGGTTGATTTGGAACTTCCGTTGTTTGGAGGGTTCTATAGCGGTAAAATCTACAACTATATTGCCTTTGGACAGGAAAATAAAGAAGAAAACGATGATAAGGAAGTTATCCGTATCGTTCGATATGACAAAAACTTCAAGCGGTTGGATAGTCTGTCGATCAAAGGTGGAGAAAGCTATACTATAGAACCGTTCGCTCACGGATCGGGGAGAATGGCGGAGCGTGAGAATACACTCATCTTCCACACCGCACGCAAACGTTATACTACATCGGACGGACTTAACCATCAGTCTCAGTTAACGATTCAAGTAAATACTTCAACAATGACTGTCTCAAATGACCTGGGTCAATTTCAGAAGAATCATGTGAGCCATTCCTTTGATCAATATGTACAGTTCGATGGGAGCACACCTGTCCTTGTGGATCATGGAGATGCCTACCCTCGCTCTATTGTTGTTCATCGGGGTAATGGATCGAATTATACCGAGGCAGACTTATTCAAGATTCCAGGCAGAATTGGTGCAAACACGACGGGAGTATCTCTCGGAGGCTTTGAAATGTCCAATGACTATTATATGGTTGCTATGAACTCCATAGATCACTCTTATGTAACAGAGTATACTTCCTACGAGATGGTTGGGTTACCCCGAGATCAACGGGATATTATTCTTAGCCTGATGCCCAAAGCCAATTTTAATAGCTCTGCTGCAAAACAGGTTACCTTGAGTAAATATATTGGAAGCGACCATATGGCTTCTATACCGAAATTGATCAAACGTTCTGACGATAACATGATCGTTCTTTGGCAAGAATTCGATATGAATAACCATCCCCATGATGTCAAATATGTTGAGATTGACGGAAAAGGCAATACATTAGGGGAAATCCAAAGCTTACCTCACTATGTATTATCTGAAACGGATCCCATTGTCATCGATAACCGCATCATCTGGTATACCAACGTGGATGGAAAACGTACGTTTTACACCATTCCCCTTCATTAATTCGAAAGTTGTTCCATAAGAATCAAAGAATTTTGAAGTATCTAATTACAGATTCCCCATAGTCGAAAAAGGCACTTTAAGAACCTACCCGCGAAGATGGTAGGTTCTTCTTTTTGCCTATTGCTTGCTCACAGCACGGATATTATCAAAACCAATGTGCCCGAGACAGGCTGGCTTGCATCCACAGCATTGATGTAGATGGAGAAATACTGGATATTATTGGATTTGGTTGCATCAAAAGTTGCATTCGCATTGTTCGTATCTCACAGCACAGGTTTGAAAAATGTTCCATCTACAGTTCAAGAAACAACTGCAACGTTTGATCAGAAATCGCGGAATTTACTCAATATAAGTTGAACTAAAGATGTTTTACACGAGTACTAAGATGACAGGAAAGCATATGGACTTCTTAAACTCAGTAAAGTGGGTCTGGGAGAATGTTGAAGGCTTTTATCTGTCGCAGATTCAAACATTACTCTAATTTTTTTAGAACGGAATAAACACCAGGTGATTCTTCAATTAGAAATATCTCTTTATCCTCGCTGACATTATAAATAACAGTTCCTTCATCGTAATAATTGGAGGTTAAATTTTCCTTTTGGATATCAGAGGATGGTACCCTTTTTTTGATTTTTCCAAGTACTTCACCTGCTGTATATTTTTCTTGTTTTGTTAAGCTATACGAGGAATAAATGGTTCCATTTAAATTCACCATTGGTACATACGATTGTTCTTTATCTAATGAAATATCATTCTCTTGATTTGTTGAACAGCCGCTCAAGACTATTATTACAGCCACTATGCACCCCAAAATAATTTTATTCAAAATAACCCACCCCTTCATTATTTTATTTCCTAATATTAGACGTATGAATAACTAAATAGTTACATTCATTTGAGATTTAATGTAAATATATTTGAATTATGCAAAATAATAGAATAATATAGAATAAAAGATATTTTAACCCAAATTTACAGGAGGTAAACATGAAAAAAATTGCGAGGGTAGTGGTACCAATGTTATTAGTATTCTTAATCTCTAGCAGCATAACGTACGCCTATGGTTTGTACGGAGGTAGTTGGTCTAACCCAGGTTCTCTGAAATACTGGAAAGATCAATCTGTTACAAGCTATGGTTATAGTAGTTCTACAGATAATGGTTTGACTAATTGGAATGGAGTCAGCTCAAAAGTTTCTATTTCATCAACTAGCACTGAAAGTAGCGCAGAAATAAAAATATATGCTGGGGATATTAATAAAGATGGCGTTTACGCAGATGCTTTAAACTATAGTAGGAATTGGTTAGGACAGGTAACAGCCTGTTGGGATTGTAACTATGCTGCATCAAGAATACGGATTAATGATCCAGTATCAAAAAAATATAATAACCAAAGAATAAGTGCCGTAATGGCTCATGAAGTAGGCCATTCTTTGGGTATAAATCACTCAGCTGTTACCAATGCCTTAATGTATGAAAGTATTGGTAGTTCAAATGAAGCAAGAATTTGGGATGACAATGCAGCTATTAAAGCTATTTATGGAAATTAGGAGGGGATCAGATGAGAAAACACAAACTTATACTTTTAACAGTTCTTGCAGGTCTTACAATTTTTTTAACTTCAAGTCATTTTATCAGCGCAGGTAGCCCAGACGAACTGGTGTTTTATGAAGCGCACGATGCTTTTGAGAGAACATATGATGATGTAGCTGAACTAGAAAAAAAAGCTGATTTGATCGTTGAGGCAAAAGCAACAGATGAAAAAATTAATCAGGTAATAATGGATGGGGATTTCCCTTTATACTACTGGACAGAGAGCAAATTTGAAGTAGAAACAGTTTATATGAATAATTCTGATAATACAGAAAAAGATATCATTACTGTTAATGAACCATATGCATTTTTTAATGAAAATGAGGTTTTGATCTCTGAAGGATATGAGATGTCAGAAGAGGGAGCAAAGTATCTTCTATTTTTAGTAAAAAAAGAAAATGAAGAAAAATATCTTCCTATCGCTGTATATCACGGGAAATATAAGATGAGCCCTAATGGTGAAAATCAAATATCAAACAGAATGGAACATTTCGAGCTTGAAAATTATGATTATGTAAAACTAAAAAATTCGGTGAAAGAGAAGTACAACTTTTGAGATTGTAGAACGCAATAAAACGGTTCACCTATCAATCAAAAGTCGACGATTCGCAATAAAGTAAAGTTTGATATCAAGTAAACATTTGAATCAACCCTTGTATAAAAATAAGGGTTGATTTTTATTAATAAACTTTCTCAGGAGAATTGTAAAAAAATATATCATTTGGTTATTATTTTATCTAATTACATCAGACACTTAAATCTATCCGCTTCGTTCACCACACGGAATGGACAACCAAACCCAGGTTGGTTGTCCATTGTTTTTTTTGATTTTTTGAGGTTCAGGCTTTCACTGCAACATCTTGATAAAATTGGCGAATAACCCTCTCGGCTGGTTTACCGTAAACTCCGTATCCATCATCGTTCAGGGCATCCTTCTCCTGATACAGATGCGCGCTCCAGTCCCACAGACCAAAGCCGCGTACCCACTCCCGCTTACTTGCATGACAGAACATGGCTTTATAGAACTGCTCCTGCTCTTTCGCGCTGACCTCACCTACCAAGCCCCAGTCGTTCGGTACCTGCGCCGATCCACTGCGGCTAGGGCAACCCGCTTCCGCGAAGAAGAAAGGTTTGCCGTAGGGTGCAATGACCTGTTCAATCCGATCCAGCTGCACTTCCCAGTCTCCGATGGGATAGTACCCGCTCGACGAGATCACGTCCACAGCATCCCACCATTTCACATGGCCTTCCTGGTACTTGTCGGTGTTGTAGGATACAAGCCCGGAATATACTTCACGCACTCCCGCGATGACCTCGCGCCATTCCTCACTCCGACGCTCAGACTGCACCATCTCACAGCCTACAATAAACATCTCGCATTTCTCTCGCTCTGCAATGGCTGCATAGTGCTTCTGATACGTGGTATAACTGCGGAACCAGTCTTTCCATTTCGGCTCACACGGCACATCGATATCAAAGAAGTTAATGTGTGCCCGCCATGTGCCATCGGTGCAATTGACGGTTGGTTTCAGAATGACCCGCAGTCCGAGCGTGCGCGCGTAACGTATCATGTCCACCAGTTCATCATCTTCCACCATATGTTCGCCCTCATATTTAACCTCTACAGCCTGCGGATGATCCTGCTGCGCCGCCATTGCAAAAATAACATGCGAACTGCCTGTGCGTTCAGCCATCAGACGCAAGGATTCTTTCGCTTCCGGCTTGCGGAAGTCCCCCCTGCCACTCATCCAGCCAAATGTAAATCCCTTGATGTATTCCATATGCATTGCGCTGTAAAGCCCCTTCCATCTATAAATATTCCAATTAAAGCTTGCCTTCCTCACGGTCTCCGGGGATAACTTCGTCGGTCTCAATGACGTAGTTCACAATCTCTTCGACGGTTGTATAGGCCACTCCAACGTATGTGTCGGCTGCCCCATAATAGATGGCGATCCGTCCTGTCTCCGCATCATGCAATGTGGCGCAAGGGAAGATAACATTGTCCACAAATCCTTGCTCCTCGTACCACTTTTCCGGTGTCAGTACGAAGTTGGAGGAACGATATTTTACTTTCGACGGCTCATCCAGATCCAGAATGACTGCACCCATGCTGTAGACAAAGCCATTGCACGTACCTGTTACGCCGTGGTAGAACATCAGCCAGCCTTCGGACGTTTCAATCGGAGCAGGACCGCCGCCAATTTTGACCGATTGCCACCAGCCTTGACCGCCTTTGCTCATGACATGACGATGTTTGCCCCAATACACAAGATCCGGGCTTTCGCTGAGGAAAATATCCCCGAACGGCGTATGTCCGCTGTCACTTGGTCTGGACAACATCACATAATTGTCATTGATTTTGCGTGGAAACAACACGCCATTGCGGTTGAACGGCAGCATTGGATTTTCGAGCCGGACAAACGTTTTGAAATCATCCGTCTTCGCCAAGCCCAGCGCTGCTCCGTAGAAATCGGTACACCAGATGATGTAATACGTGTCTTCCACTTTCACCAGACGCGGGTCATAAGCATAGTTGGGCATGAAAGGATCGCCTTTCTCATCCACAAAAGTAATGCGTTCCTCTTCGATATTCCACTCCAACCCATCCTCACTCGATCCCATATGCAGGTGCGGACGTCCGTTAATCGTTTCGGCGCGGAATACCCCGATGAATTTCCCTTCATAAGGAACGACTGCACTGTTGAAAATACGGGCAACTCCCTTGACCGGATTACGCGGCACGACTGGGTTGGCTGAGTGTCTCCAGACCGGTCCTTCTGTTCCCTCCGGTTTATCCTCCCAAGGTATATTCGGCAATGCATCCCCAACAATGTGTACGTGTTTCGTATCGACAACTGTCATCGTTTCATTTCTCCCTTCGTTTATTATTTAACGGAGCCTTGTGCGAAGCCGTTGTAGATGTACTTCTGTAGCAGCAGGAAGATAATCATCGTTGGAATGATGGCGATCATAATACCTGCGCTGATAACCTCCCACTGTGATCCGAACGGTCCCTTGAATTTGAAAAGAGCCGTGGATATGACCTGCAAGTCTGTCTTGGGCATGTACAGGAACGGCGTGTAGAAGTCGTTGTAGATGTTGACACCCTTTACGATAATGACCGTTACAATCGCCGGTTTCAGCAGTGGCAGAATGATTCTCCAATAAATCGTGAAGTAGGATGCACCGTCCAGCATGGCGGATTCATCCAGTGCGTTCGAGATGGAACCCAGGAATTGCAGGAAAATATACACCGCGATGATATCTGTACCCAGATACATGACAATGGCTGCCCAGCGGGTGTTGAACAGGTCGAGTGCGTTGATGATCTGGAATGTGGCGACCTGCGTTGTCACACTCGGAATCAGAGTAGCGAGCAGGAAAGCTGCGACCATAATTTTTTTGCCTTTGAATTTGAAACGATCCAGCACATACGCAATCATGGAGCCCGTTAAGGTGGCGCCTACGATGGAGATGATCAGGATGATAATTGTATTTTTGAAACCGACCAGCATGTTGCCGTCCACAAAAGCCTTCGTATAGTTCGCAAAGTTCAGCCAATTGGCTGGTGGGGCAAGCGGACTGCTGGTCGCATATTCGGCATTGGTTTTGAGCGATGCAAACAGCACAACAACGATGGGTACCAACGCAATGAACGCGGCGAGAATGAGTGAAGCATATTTGAAGATGCTCGCAAGGGTGTATTTGAATGGGTGCACGTTCATTCCTCCCCTTTCATGGTGACACGCTGAACCAGCGTAACAAGAATGACAATAAACAACAGCACAACAGCCATCGCTGACGCCAAGCCCAGCTTGCCGTACTTAAATGCGAGGTGAACGGTCTGAATAACAAACGTCTCACTGCCGTTGGAGCCATCTGTCATGATATATGGAATATCGAACGCACTGATTGCGCCGCTAATCGCCAAAATCAGGTTGAGCTGCAGAATGCGCGTAATGCTCGGCAGAATGATATGCCGGAACTGCTGCCAGCGATTGGCCCCGTCAATATCCGACGCTTCATAGACATCCTTTTGAATGGATGAGATCGCACCCAGGAAGATGATGAAGTTGAAGCCCATGTATCTCCATACCGATGCGCCTGCGAGCGACACGTTAATAATGTTCGGATTCCCAAGCCAAAGCTGGGTGTATTGTCCAAGCCCTACGGCCTGCATGAGTGTATCGAGGGTCCCGTCCGGTTTGAAGAAAAAGAGGAAGATAAATCCGATGGCTACGCCATTCAGCAGATAAGGAAAGAACAATATGCCTTTGAAAAAGTTTTTTCCTCGGATTTTGAAGCTCAGAATCGTTGCAAAGTAGAGGGCCAGACACATTTGTACGAAGGTAGCCACAAAATAATACAGACTGACAATAAACACTTTAAAATACTCAGGGTCACTGAATATCCGCGTGTAGTTCTCAAACCCAACATAATCGAACCTTTTGCTATACCCGTTCCAATCCGTGAAGCTGTATTTGAACATGTTAATGACCGGTAAATAAGCAAACGTGAACAGCAGTGCCAGCGGAATGATTGAGAAGGCACAGATAATAAATATGCGTTGCGCTGAGTAGCCCCAATTCGAAATCTTCAAGTATTTCATGCTCTCCACACCTCCAAGCGGTTCTACCGCTTTATATCAAAAGAAGACTCCCATCCAGTACGCGGTACTTCGCTGCATGTCAACGGTGGTCGGCCATATACATCGCGCCTTTATTGGCCGACCCATCCGCCGCAACTGTCTTACTTCGCGAGTTCTGCCCGCGCTTTCACCCATTTGTCATTCAGGTCCTTCATGATGTCGTCATACGATTCGCTGCGGTTACCGATGCCTGCTTCGATAATGCGTTTCTTAAAGTCAGGCTGCCAGAGACCGATCTCGCCTTCGTTGTCGATTTTGTCAACCAGACCTTCCTGTCCTTCTTTGGCTGGAGTCAGTGTGGAGAATTTAACATCTTTGTACTGGTCCAGAATGGGTGGCAATTCAGCATTTTTGTCTGCGCTCATGCCTCCACCTTGCTCAACCGCGTAGTTCGATTTTGCCAGGAACCAGTCAATCCAGGCTTTCGCAGCAGGTTTGTTCTCGCTGTTTACGTTCATGCCAATGTTATAGTCTGCAGCCAGCGGAACGACCACATCACTTGCATTCGTAGGGAATGGCAAGAATCCGATGTTATCCGGTGTATCCGTCAAACCTTGAATTTGTGTAATTGCCCATGATCCTAGTGCCATCGTTGCAATTTTGCCGTTTGCCAAATCAGCCTTGGAGCTTTCCCAGTCAGTTGTGGTCGGATCTTTCTCGATCAAGCCATTTTTGGCTGCATCATAAAGCACTTTGTACAGCTCGTAGTGCGGCTTGCCAGCCACAAAGTTCTCATCCGTGTTCGGTTGATCAATGTTAACGTAGTCCACACTGCCTGCAACCGTCGGCAGATCCGCTTCCCATTGTGTCAAAGCCCAGCCGGATGCATAGTTGGTGTACAGTGGCACCGCATCTGTATTATCTTTGACCAACTGAAGCGCAGCCTGGAATTGCTCGGGTGTTTTCGGAACTTCCGCAATGCCAGCATCTTTGAATACCTGTTTGTTATAAATGATACCGGAGAACGTAATAACCGTTGGAATGCCATATACCTGACCTGCCACCATACGTTCTTCAATGCCTGTGTACTTATCTTTCAACTCATCGTACGTGCCCAGCGGTTCAAAAAAATCCGGAATGTCTGCAATTGGCACGCTGGTGGGGATCATCAGCACATCTCCATAATCCTTGGTGCTCATACGGATCTTCACTTGTCCCTCATAATCGGCCAGTGCCTGGAAGTTTACTTTGACATCCGGGTATTCCTTATTGAACTCCGCAGCATAGTCTTTGAACACGGTATCCACAATATCTGTACGCTGCGTAAGGACGGTAATTTCACCCTTGATGTCCGCAGGATCTGTGCTAATTTCCTCTCCTGCCTGTGAAGAGCCACCGCCGGAAGAGCAAGCTGCGAGCAGAGAAGTAATGAGTAGCATGGTAAGCAGCAGTATCCAACCTTTGTTTTTTCTCAATTGATTCTACCCCTTTTCTAAGTTAATTTAAGTTATCGTTAAGGTTACAAAATAAATTTTATTATGGTAACGCTTACCTGTCAATTAAATTATTTATTACTTAACAAAAAAATTATTTAACGACTCGTTGACAACGCTATTATCCGACACTAATATTATTTAATAAAGTTACCGTTAACTTAAATTTTATTGAATCCTGTACTTTGAAGGAGCGCTCACTTATGATTCACACCAATGACATCAAAACGGAAATAAAGGAACACTGGGAAGGACATATATTGCCATTCTGGTCTGCCCTCAAAGATCCTAACAACGGCGGCTTCTATGGCTGGGTCGGCAATGACCTTCAGGTGGATCCTCTCGCTCCCAAAGGCGGCATCGCCACGGCACGGCAGCTCTGGTCCTTTGCAGCAGCATACCGGGTAACCGGGAATCAAATCTGGCGGGATCACGCCGAACACGCTTACCGTTTTCTTGCGGATCATGTGCTGGATGCCGAGCATGGAGGCTTGTACTGGATGGTGGATGCCAAAGGGGAACCGCTGGACACAAGTAAACATGTGTATACGCAATCCTTTGGGGTGTATTCACTGAGCGAGTATTATCGTGCAACCGGGGATGAATCTGCTTTGGAAATTGCGAAAACGCTTTTTGCGCTGATTGAGGATCATGGCCTGAATGCCGAATTACCTGCCTACAAGGAACAATTCGACCGCTTCTGGAATGAACAACCCAATGAAATGCTGAGCGAGAATGGTGTGACTGCGGATTACACGATGAATACGCATATTCATGTGCTGGAGGCCTACACCACGCTCTACCGCGTATGGCCAGATCCACAGGTGAAGGCGGCACTGGAACGCCTGCTCGGTATCTTATATGAACGGGTGTATGACAAAGAAACGAAGTTTCTCGGGGTATTTTTCGATAAACAATGGAATTCCATCATCGATCTGCGTTCATTCGGGCATGACATTGAAGCCAGCTGGCTGATTGACGAAACATTGAAAGTATTGGGTCTGGATCAACACCCGGAGTATTCTGCAATGGTTACGGATATTGCCTATAACATTTCCAATGTGGCCGTGAATACGGATGGTTCGCTGTTGAATGAACAAGAGGGAGACCATGTGGATGAAAAGCGGATCTGGTGGGTCCAGGCCGAGGCAATGGTCGGTTTCTACAATGCCTATCAGCGTACAGGTGATCCATTGTTTCTGGAGAGAGTGGAACGCTTGTGGACATATACGAAGGAACATATTATCGATCACCGTGCTGGCGGGGAATGGTACTGGTCGGCAGACGGGGATGGCACACCGGATCAAAGCGAAATCGCCGGACCGTGGAAATGCCCGTATCACAATAGCCGATTCTGCATTGAACTAATCGAGAGGATGGGATGACGATGATACACCCAAAATATAATGAATTACTGGAGCAACAGGAGCAACTGCTTACACGCCAAAATGAAATCGATCTTACCTTCTACAATGGCGTATATGATCGGCACCGATATCCGGTAATCACACGCCATCATGTGCCGCTGCACTGGAGATTTGATCTGGACGAAACGACCAACCCCCACTTCATGGAACGTCTGGGCATTAACGCTACGCTTAATCCGGGGGCCATCTATTTCAACGGTAAATACGTGATGGTCATCCGAACTGAGGGATTGGACCGCAAATCCATCTTTGCTCTGGCAGAGAGCGACAACGGCATTGACGGATTCCGCTTCACGGGCAAACCATTAGTGTGGGAAGATATCGATGCCGACGAGACCAATCAGTATGATATGCGATTGGTGCAGCATGAGGATGGCTGGATCTACGGTATCTATTGTTCTGAACGCAAGGACCCGGAAGCTCCGGCTTTTGATACATCCAGTGCAGTAGCCCAGGCCGGACTTGTCCGGACACGTGATCTGGTCAGCTGGAAGCGTCTGCCCAACATCACGACCAATTCTCCTCAACAAAGAAATGTTGTATTGCACCCGGAATTCGTGGATGGCAAATATGCGTTTTACACACGTCCACAAGATGGATTTATCTCCACAGGCAGTGGTGGCGGGATCGCTTTTGGTTCGTGCGATGATATTCTGAATCCAGTTATTGATGAAGAAACTATTATCGATGAACGCAAATATCATACCGTATACGAAGTGAAAAATGGCCAGGGTCCTGCTCCGCTCAAAACGGATCGCGGCTGGATTCACATTGCCCACGGAGTACGCAACACCTCAGCTGGCCTGCGTTATGTGCTGTACACGTTCGCCACGGATCTGAATGATCCGGCACGCATCATAGCCAAGCCGGGCGGGCACTTCATTGCTCCTTATGACGACGAGCGCGTAGGCGATGTGTCCAATGTTATTTTTTGCAATGGTGCAGTGGTCAACGAACAAGGTGAGGTTTTCATCTATTACGCATCCAGTGATACTCGCTGTCATGTGGCCACAACAACGCTTGATAAACTGGTCGATTACACCTTCAATACCCCGGCCGATCCGTATCGTTCCCTGGATTGCGCCAGCCAGCGTGGTGACCTGATTGAGCGGAATGAGAAGCTTCTCCAACAGCAATTGACTTAAATCCGACGAACAGCCTTCAACGGAAAATGCAGCATGCTGAAAAATTAGCGGAGCGCTAACCAGAATTTCTTTATTCCATGTGGGTAACGATGTATACTAATATGGATTGTTGTTATGATTTGAAGGAAGCGCTAACCATAATGACAGCACATTGTACGTAAACCGGCTTGAAGGAGGCGACCAAAGCTGAAGAACAATATCACCATGCGGGATATCGCCGACAAGCTCGGAGTTAGCAGTGTGACGGTCTCGAAAGCATTAAATGATAAAGATGGCGTCAGTGGCGAATTAAAGGAAAAAATTAAAGTGCTTGCCGTTCAGATGGGCTATCGGTATAATGCCGCGGCCCGTTCGATGAAGGAAGGCTTGACTCATAATATTGGCGTTATTATCCCGGAGCGTTTTACCGGACCTACACAATCGTTCTATGTACGTGTATTCCAGCGCATCACCAAACATCTGGAGGATCAGGGGTACTACGGTATTCTGCATATTCTGAATGTGGAGGACGAAGAGGAATTAATCCTGCCGAAGCTCTATAGTGACAACAAGGTGGATGGTTTCATTGTGCTTGGACAAGTCAGCAAGGAATATATCGAGCTGGTCCAGTCGATGGATGTTCCTAAAATGTTTCTCGATTTCTACGATGAGCATTCGGATATCGATTCTGTCGTTACCGATAACTTTTACGCTGCTTACGAGCTGACAAACGTTCTGGTACAACAGGGACACCGCCGCATCGCTTATGTCGGGAATCTCTATTCTACAAGTAGTATTCAGGACCGGTTCCTCGGTTATTACAAATCATTGCTGGAACATCGGTTGCCGATGGATCAAAATCTCGTACTTGATGACCGTGATGAGCGAGGTACGTTTATTGAAATTGATCTGCCGGAACAGCTGCCAACAGCTTTTGTATGCAACTGCGATCAGGTCGCTCATTTGCTCGTTCAAAAACTGACTTCCCTGGGTATTCAGGTGCCTGCACAATGCTCCGTCGTTGGGTTCGATAATGATATCTATGCCACGCTCTCCGAGCCCAAATTGACTACGGTTGAGGTGGATGTGGAACAGATGGCGCGGACCGCGGTTCATTCCATGCTCAAAAAGATTGATAACCCGAGTCGCAGCTTCGGCCGCGTACATGTGAAGGGCAACATCATTTATCGTGATTCGGTGAGTGCTGCACCTGCCCTTTCTGATAACGTGTCTAACTAACAAGGAACTACAACTCCCGTTCCACAAAAAAAGAGTGCTCCCGGCCATTACGGCTGCAGGAGCACTCTTTGCTTATGAAAAAACGATAAGTTGGCCAGGAATCCCTGTAGATCACAGCCACTCGCCACTCGTTCTAACACCCAACTCCTGTAGCACCTAGTAACTCGTCTTCAGCCAGTTGTCTTTGGACCAAGTTAATTTGCCTGCACCTGCTCCGCTTGAACCGGTAAGGCGTGCATTCAGCGTCGCTGGATCATCCGTAGTGTAGCTGTAAGGAAGTGAAGAGAATCCGTTCCAGGAGAAAGCTTTCACTGCGGCCGGAACCGGGCTGAGCGGACTGCCTGACGTATCACTGTTTCCACGGAATGAGCTTCCATCCAGTGAATACATGGTGTCGGTCACCTGAATTTTACCGGTATACGTTGCATCGGCCGGGTCGGTCTGGTTGTTGCGGACCGGGAACAGTACGTCTTTGATCACCGACTTTTCGACCAGCACTGCGCCGCTTTCAGTGGAGATCGCTCCATTGCCGATAATATCAAAATGGTACCCTTTGGACGAAATCGCCGTTGCCATTGCAGAAGTGATTCTGGATTTAGCCGCACGGGCCCCTGTCGCATCCATCACGATATTGTAGGCGTGCGCATTCCCTCCACGCAGACGTGGCATGCGATCCTGGATGTCCTTGTACAGGTTATGGTGCAGGGTCATGGATAGATTGGCATTGGCCGATTCGAAGCTGGTGGAACCAACCAGATGGCCTTTTTTCTGAGGAGACGAAACGGCAATGATATCGGCTTTGCTGAGCCCAACCGCGCTACTGCGCAGGTAATTGTACATTGGGTAGGAAGCTTTGTTCGCTTCCAACTCGTTAATCTGCTGGGTAACCCAGCTGTTCGAGCTGCCGTCATCCCCCTTGAAGAGGGACCAGGAGATGGTCACACCGCTTGTTCCTTTTTTCGAATCGACAAGCCCATCATATGCTTTATTGAATGTACAGTGATCAATCCATACGTTGTTGTTCTCTTCAAGAGTAATGTAATCCCAGTCATTTTTGTCATAATCGCCTTTGGTTGATTCATCCCATTCCCATAACTCATCGAATTCAAGGTTGCGGATGATGACGTTGGAACTGCGTTTGACGCTGAAGGCCGCATGTTTGATCTTGGCCCCATTGGCTGAGAAAATGGTCAGGCCATTGAAGCTATCGATCGTCAGCTTGCTGACACCCGTTTGTTTCAGTATAGGGTGAGTCAGTGCATCATTATGCTTGGCAAAAGGCGAGGTCTGAGCAGCGCTCGGAATTTCATTCCATCCCAAGTTCAGGTCGTTCATAATCTCGACGACTTTGACACCGGAATTCTTTTTCAGAGCCGCAGCCAGATCCGTTGCATTGTACACCTTCTTATACTTGGACGTATCCGATTCGCTGATCGTGCCTCCACCCGAATTCCCTTGGGAGAAACCTGTAAGATTGTAATCTGAATTGCCCGCTGCCTGTACACTTGTCGGTCCAGACAACAGGGTCAAGCCCAACGTCAGAGCCAGCGCTGCACTGCACCATGTTCGAATCTTGCTTTTCATAAAACCATTCCTCCCTAAATTATAATGATTACGTCCGTCCATCTCTGCCATCGCATGTCACGAAGGACTTGTCCTTAATGTAAGTGCTGGAAGCGATTACAACAATAATCCTTATCTCAGATCCTATGTATAAGTGATCGTATCTTCAGGGATTGTACCGTATGCAACCTAGCATCGTACGTACTTAACTTATGTATAGGGCCCTTCTACCATAATTGAACAATCACTTGAGATTTAGTGAGAATATTATACGTATAGGAACAAGTATCTGGAGAATTTCGAGATTACAAATAGTATTAAGAGTCGGGGCGAAATGAATTGTTTTATTGAATCTTTCCTTGAAATTATTCTTGAAACGCTTAGCAAAATGAGTGGAGAGTTAAAAGAAAAAATTGAATTACTTAAAATTACTGAGAACAAACTGTCTAAAGATTACAGACTCAAAGATAAAGATGCCATATATGGCCATATCATGTTTATCTTGGCCCAAAACCATTTCTTTGTTACAGAAAACGGACTGACCATCAAAGAATTGGCTGAAATTTCAAATAAATCCGAAATGACGATCCGCAAAACAATCAAAGAATTGCTACAAGTATCTCTTATTGATAAAAAGGGTGAGAAACCCGCGTATTATTCAATTCGTCGAAAATACTTTGAATGATAACTTTATCTGAAAATTTAACAAATGTTATATTTACAACTAAAAAGCAGGCCTGCACCTCGTGCAGACCTGCCATAATTTATCTTTTGATGGAACGTGTCCAGAACCCGCCATGGAACTGTTTGGGTTCGACGGTAATGACAAATGCTTTGGGATCAAGCTCCAGAATCGTCTGATACAGCAGTTTCTGGTTTTTGCGTTTCGCCAAAATTTCCATAACCAGTCGATCTCCGTCACGCCCACTGCCAACCCAGGCTGTAACACCGTACCCTTTATCCCGCAAGGCATTCGCCACATCCCCGCCCATCTGGTTACAAATAACCTTAACGGTAACGTAACCGAGCGCAATCTTCTCTTCAATCCAGGCACCCAGCAATACCCCTAGCCCATAACCAACGGCATACACAATCAACGCAGAAGGTTGAGTCAGATATTTGAGTACCAAATTCAGGCCGAGTACATAGATCACAATTTCACCCATACTGATGAGCGCAGCAATATATTTCTGTCCTTTGAGCGTCAGAATCATCCGAAGTGTATACGCGGATACATACACAATCTGAATCAAAAAGATAAATACCAGTATTTTAAACAATCGCAATCCCTCTTTCCTGACTTTGACACCGGAATGGGCTGTTGTTGCGCGCCTTCATTCCGTTCCCTCTGCACTTCATTTACGCATCTGTACGTTTTACTATATCTCCATCATTGGACGTTATGCGGTCATTTTAAACGGTTGAACGTAAATCAGCTGCATTTTCTGCCCACATGCATGCCGGAACTGCCATTATAGAGCCCTTTCTACTCATTATCAACCCGGCCTGAGACCCAGGGGCGAAAAGCTGCGTGACTGAATATGCTGAGTCATCAGCAATTAGAGCGAGATGTTCAGGCAAATAGGTTCGGGAAACGACGGCTACCAAAAGGGGGAACTGCCATGCAGTTGTGGCACGAGATGGAACGGGAAGGTATGGAAGAACTCATATTTTGCCATGATCCACGCAGCGGGCTCAAGGCCGTCATTGCCATTCATAGTACGGTGCTGGGTCCCGCACTTGGAGGATGTCGCTGCTGGACGTATGCATCGGAGGAAGAAGCGGTTCGGGATGCCATTAAACTTGCCAAAGGCATGACCTACAAGTCGGCAGTTTCCGGTCTGCCTTATGGCGGAGGTAAAGCTGTGGTGTGGGATGTGCCAGCCGAAATGATCATCCAATCGGGCGAGGCCAGCCCAGACAACAATTTAAATTCCGGAAAAGGTAAACAGAACGTTGTTCACCCTGCGAACATCATTAAAGACAAAGATACATTGGACGAATTAGATAAAGGATTAATTAGACCATCCATAAATAACCCACTAGCTTCCCGGCGTGCCGAAACGTTCCGTTCTCTGGGCCGCTATCTGGAAAGACTGAACGGACGTTATGTCACTGGGCTTGATTTGGGCACTACGGCGGCAGACATGGATCAGATCCGGCTGGAAACGGTGCATGTGACAGATACGACCGGGTCACTTGGCGCGCAGGATGATTTCACGGCCGAAATGACCGCCTACGGTGTATACACCGGCATTGTGACATCGCTGCGTCACCAAGGCACCGGCGCCTTGCAGGGCATTTCCGTTGCCGTCCAGGGACTGGGCAAGGTCGGGTATGCCCTGTGCCGTTACCTGCATGCAGCCGGGGCACGGCTCATCGTGGCAGACGTTGTACCCGAACGTGTACAACGTGCCCTTGTGCAGTTCAGCGGCGCCATTTCGGCCGATCCGGCCCATATTCACGCCGCTGACTGCAAGGTGTTCGCCCCCTGTGCCCTGGGGGGCGTATTGACCCCGGCAACGGTGGAGGAGCTGCGCTGCTCCACCGTTGCCGGGGCGGCGAACAACCAGCTCAGTCATCGGGAGCTGGTTGTTCGCCGAATGCAGGCGCGCGGCATCCTGTACGCGCCTGACTATGTGCTCAACGCAGGCGGAATTATCAGCACCGCCTACGAGCTTGAGGGCGCGGGGCCCGACCTGATCCGCCAGAAGGTGGCGGGGATTGCGGGCACACTTTCCAAGGTCTATACAAGAGCGGAGCAATCTGCCATATCTACAGCAGATGCAGCCGATCAACTCGCAGAGGCTATCCTGCAAAGCGGAAAACCCAATGATTAACATACCAATTGAACGCTACACTCCAACATCTCCAGCGATTAAATACTCCACAATCGAGATTACGGTTAACTTGGCCATATCATTTTCTCCATCATTAAGATCCAGCATATCGCCCTAGAGAACCTGATAGAATTTGAAAACCGTAAAAAGCCAATTCGGTTCAATGACCCGGATTGGCTTGAAGCAATTTTTCTTAACGTGTACAACTTCCAACCTTCATCATGGAACCTTAACCGGCTACCGCATTAAACTTCAACCGTTACAGGTGCTCGCTTCACTCGGTGCAGCATCATCCAGAACAGCACATTGGTCACCACCAGAAGCGCAGCATAGATCCAGATGCCTGCTGGTAGTGTGCGGATGAATACATGTAACCCCCATAACAATGCCATGAGCGGAAAGAAAGCAAATACGAGCCAGCCGTCACTCTGCCCGGCCACACTAAAGGATTGGGAAAACGGCGGTTTTCGCAGCAACAGTCTTCCAGACAACGGGATAAGTGCGGTTGCTACCAACAATATAATGACCAGATCAGGGAGAATCCGCAGACCAAAGGTCCACACAAATACGATGGCGTTCAATATAAACACCGGTAGGAACATGTTGCATAAGAAGGCTTTCAAGGCTCCGCTGTACAGTGCGTTCTCATTCGCCAAAGGGGCAGCACGGAAGGTCCAAAATGCTTTGTATTGTCCAGAATACTTCAGCATGGTTACCACCGTCACAATCAGTAAGAGAACAATATACAGCGTGTAAAAGAAGGAGCTTTCCCTGAACTCTGTCCACGAAGAACTCTGTAGTTGGGTGAACCAGAACACATACGGCAATACGAAGGATAATCCCATGGACGGATACACCTTGAGCTTGAATTCCCGCTCATTTCGCATCATACTGGCAGACAAACGAAAGCATGCCTGCTCCTCTCTGGAACGGGAGAATACCTTAGCCATGATGCGATCCCATCCCCCACGTCTTCGTCCAGAGGCCTGACCTGCATGTGCCATTTTCTCCAAATACAATTCGAAGGAAGGCATCAGCTTCACGTACACCAACAGACTTACTATCGGAACGATCAAGGCAAGCGCCGAGAAAACATACAGCCAGGTACCTCCACCACCGCCGAACAGCAACTCAAATGCCGCCGCATACCATACCGGAGGCAGCAGTAACTGCCACCAGGCAGGCGTGAACACCATATTAAAATCGATAATGCTGAACGAACGTATGACCAGTTGATATCCTACGGCAATCCCGATCGAGAGCAGGATCTGCACCATATTAATCATGTCCTTCAGCTTCTCGCCATCCAGAAACTTCATCATAAATAGATAGATCAGGGACGTGGTCACCAGAATCAACATATTAATCAGAATCAGTTCCACCAGGAAAAGCAGGAAAAAGCCGATCCCGTGGGCAATCAATCCCGCTATCAGCGGTGCAGCCGTCAGGGAGCCTGTCAGTAGCAGCAGATAGACTCCCGCGTGAATGGCTCGAGCCATGCCAACGGTACGCCCATGCACCGGCTTGGTCATGATAATATTACGATCCCGAATATCCAGCAGTACCGAAGAAAAGTCCGAGATCATGGATGTCATGATCATAAACATCAGCATGGCGGCCACAAGACCCATCTGAAGCATGAAGTGACCCGTATCCCAGACAACAAACGGAACCAGAATCAGCCCCATTAGTGCATATAACCAGAGGGAACGCAGATACAGATTGCCTTCTTTTTGCTCCTTATTGCCATTGCGCGTTGACAATACCGTCGGCACCCTGCGCTGATCCATCTGAAACTTCACCCGTAGAATAAGACGCAGTACATCATAGTCGGCTCCTGTCCTTGCGATGATATGCCGAAAACGATCCAGAATCTTCAGCGTACGGAAGTCAGAGGATTCCGCCATATCAGTACACCTCCTGCACGATGGACACAAAGCGTTCGGCAATCGCCTGATGCTCATTGAAGCCCGTCAGTTGATTAAATACTTCCTCCAGTGAGCCCTCCATGGATTGCTGCTGAAGCTGCCTGAATGTACCATCCGCCATCACGCGTCCTTCGGCAATCAGGACGATTCGACTGCTGATCTTCTCCACCACATCCATAATGTGTGACGAATAGAATATGGTTGTGCCTTTGGCTGATAGCCTCGTCAAAATCTCCTTCACCACCATCACGCTGTTGGCATCCAGTCCGCTGAGCGGTTCATCAAGGAACAACAAATCCGGGTCATGCAGCAGCGCGGAGATCAGCAATACTTTCTGACGCATGCCTTTGGAGAAGGAAGCAATGCGAGAATGATATGATTTTTCCAGTCCAAAACAGTCCATCAGCAATTTCGCCTTATAATCGGCATCTTCATAGGACAACCCGTACAATTCTCCGGTAAACGTCAGATACTCTGCCGGGGTTAATTGTTCGTATAATTCCGCCACTTCAGGCACATAACCGATTCTGCGCTTATATTCAACGTCACCGTCCGCGATATCCTTGCCAAAAATGCGAACCGTGCCCACATACCCCTCAACCAGTCCGAGCAAAATCTTGACCGTCGTGCTTTTACCCGCACCGTTCGGACCGATGTATCCGATCATCTCGCCCCGATTCACTTCCAGATCAATACCATTCAGCACATAACGCCCGTTATACCGCATACGCAAGCCTTCAATTGACAGTACTTGTTCTTCGCTCACTTCGCTATCCAGCTCCTGTCTCTATGTATATATTTCTACAATTATACTAGTTTACCACAGTTTAGGATGGAAAGGATCGGTAGGAAGTCACGATGAGAGAGAACGCCTGTATATCATCCCGTGTAAAACATCACGTAACAATCGTGATTACATGACGAAACCCTTGTCCCACCATAGGTGCGGGACAAGGGCTTCGGAAGACCGTCTCGATGGATAAACGCTCACCTCAAAATGAATCCTTATTGAACCTTAACAATCTGGAAATGCTGATTCGTACCGCCATTATCTGTCCACTGGATTGCGGCGGCCCCGTCCGACAGGGATTGTCCGGAAATATCAAGCACCTTGCCTGTGCTGCGGTTTTTCAATTTATAATAACCTCCGCCCACATTAACCAGCTGCCATTGCTGACTGGCCCAGCCGCCATCGGCCCACTGTTCAATAACAGTTCCATCTGCTGTGGAGCCATTTTCCACACCGATCAGCTTGCTGCTGGATCGGTTGATGATTTTGACATATCCCCCACCTGCATCCGTGATCTGCCACCGCTGACTGGTTGTGCCGCCGTCTGCCCGCTGCTCCAGATCGGCACCGTTATCCGAAGAACCACCGATAACATTGAGTAATTTATTGCTTTTGCGACTAATCAACTGATATGAAGCATTCGGGTCCCATACGTCAGGCGTATCCACTCCTGTTACGGAACCTGTAGCTGCATCAATGGTAACACTGCTTGCCCAGTTCATCGCCAGACTGGTTGCACTTGGGAAAGACAGTGGCAGCCACACATACTTGGAGTCCTGCACTGGCCCGCTCCAGGCGCCAGCCCAGCGATCACCCATATAGAGATAGGATGTTGTCTGTGAGCCTTCCACCGGAAGCACGTATGCCGATTGGGAACCATAGGTTGTGCTGTCTCCAAAGTTGCTAAGGCCGCTCCATGTGCCAGTTATGCTGGACGCTGTAGCATATTTGGCCTGGTTCGGATTCCAGCCGGTAGCCCCGGATGTGATCAGGAAGTAGACGCTGCCCTTTTTGAACATGGCAGGTGCTTCTCGATATTGCCCCGGCCACAGCGTCGTTACGAGCGATTCCACCCCGAGAAAATCCGGGGTCAGCTTGTAGATATTCAGGTCAGCATTCACTTTGGTCGCTGAGATGAGGTAAGCCGTTCCGTTGTCATTATATACCGTCATATCTCTCGAATCGTAGCCAAGCGGACGATAGCTGCCCACATACGTATAATTGCCATCCACCGTACTTGAAGTCGCTACTGCCACTCGGGCTTCACCGTAATCGACTCCATTTTCCTTGTGCATCCAAAGAACATACTTGCCTGTTGCACTGTTATAAATGACTTTCGGGCGTTCGATGTTGGAAATGTTCAGCTCGGCAGCTGAGCTGCTGGTGAGCACATCATTGCGATACTCCCAGTTTTTCAGATCTGCTGAACGATACACGGACACCGCCTTGAACGTTCCATTCGGATTGCGGTTCTCCCCGAACCAGTAGTAGTACCCGTTAGCCTTGATCACCCCGCCCCCATGGGCATGAATGACGTTTCCGTTCGTATCCTTGAACTGTATCCCGTTGGTCACACTGAGTGGAGCAGCGGAAGCTTGTTGTCCTGAAGCGACCAGCATACCTAGCGATTGTAGCGCCAGGATCAGAGCAAGCAGATAACAAAGGCGACGAGTGAAACGATGTGAATTTGTTTTCTTTTCCAACCAATCCTCATTCATAGAACAATACACCTCCGCAAATTATTTATAAAACGCTTACAATAAAATCGATACGTCTTTTCTTCCTCCGATCGATGATGCATTTCATTGAATTTCATATTTCTCAGGCTGCCTCGGCACTCACCTCCTGATTACGATTGTATCCGCCGTACCCCTGCTCGAATAGTGAACAATACTGCGGAACATGTACGATTACACACTGAACTTATGATTGAACAGCAAAAAGACGCTTCATTCGAAGCGTCCCCTGCTATACCTAACCTATAGCCTATAATGTAAGCTCTCTAGCTGCACTTGGCGCACGTAAAAGTATACTTTGTTCATCCCCTGCCTTGCCTGTTAACGTTACTTCTTAATCTTCGTCGTCAAAATCCTGGTCAAACGAAAGCACTTTACCTGTGTTGGCATCGACGTCTACATCGGCTTCACCGTTTGCTGTTCTAAGTTCCACTTCATAAACATAGCGGCCATTATCATGATCCAGTTCAATTTCGGTTACTTTCCCACCTGTCACCTGTTTCAGGGCAATGTTCGAAGCTTGTGCCTCTGTCAGTTTAACCTGCTTCGAAGCGGATGGATTGGAAGACGTGCCTGCCACTGAGTCGTTATAATCATCGTCGTCATCGTAATCTTCATCATCGACTACTGCAAGGATTTTGCCTGTGTAGGCATCCAAACGAACGACAACGTCATTGCTTCCTTTTTTGTCGATTTCGACTTCGTAGAATGTTTGGCCGTTTCTGCGCTCCAGATCCACATCATCCACTTTACCTTCCGTCGCTTTCAAGGCTGTTTCTTTTGCCTGTGCAACGGTTAGCAATTTACCTGTGCTGTTCTGGTTCTGTGTTACTGACTGTGTAGTGGACGTTTGCGAAGGCTGTACCGACTGTCCGTTCACACTCCCACTAGCCGCAACGGCTGACCCTCCGAGCAACACCGCTGCCGACAAGCTGCCAATCCATAGTTTATGTTTATTCATCATCATCATTCATCTCCTCGTTGTTGTTCTCGTTCTCGTCTACAGTTATAGATTAACCTGTACGAATGAGAGTTCAGCGAGAGCCAGATTAGAATTTGATGAGAAAATTGAATAAGATTCTCACAGAAACGATTCCATGTTTTTAATCTTCGTCATCATCCCAAGTGACCGAACGAATTGCGCCCGAGATGGCATTCACCTGCACAATGGCCTCCCGACCGTCATCCAGGTCAATTTCGACCAGATAATACGGATTGCCACTATTCGTTCCACGGAGTTCAATATCATCCACTTCCCCAGGAATTTTAGCCAGTGCCTTTTGCTCTGCTTCTTTCTCGCTCAGAAACTGAGTCTTGGTGCCTTCCTCTGTCGTCGGTTCGGGTGAAGATGCTTCCAGTGTCTTTGAAGATTGTTTCTCCCCGTTATACGGATCAATGGTCCATTGCTCCCGGCCATTATCCTTCATCTTCAATACCGCCACATACACCGGGCTTCCCTGCTGCTCGACGAGTTCAAGCGATACCAGCTCGGCATCCGTTTGTTTTAGTAATTCTGTCTTGATCTGTTCCCGGCTCCATAACGTCTTCTCCTCGGCTTGCGGGTTGGACTCCAGACGTTTAATGGAATTCACGGTTGCCGTAACCGCATCAACCTGTACGTCATACAACCCTGTTTCCGAGCGGAGCTGCATCATATAGGTTCCGTCCTTCAACGTGGAATTCACGATCTCTCCCGGATACTGATCCAAGACCGATTGCGCCGCTGCATCTGCGGTTAACGTCACGCGATCTGATTGCCACGGCTTCCACCACACGAGCGCTATAACCACAAGGAGAGCCAGGAACCCCGCACCCCACCAAAATGAACGTTTCGGCTTCGTCCATCCTTTGCTTCGTTGTACTTCCCGTTTCATTTCTGGACGCCCCTCATGCTCTTCCATCCTGTTCCCCCCTTACGCACTCTCTTATGATCCGAATTCGCACTGTGTTTATCAGTATATAAGAGAAGTATGAGAATTTCATGAGAGCGGCCCGTTCTGTACGAATGTGGGCAAAATAATCGAAGCCTCGGTTCCTCTACCCTCGGTGCTGCGTAGTTCAATACGCGCGCCCACAGCCTCTGCGATATCTTTGGCAAGGGACAGCCCCAAGCCAGAACCGCTTGCTCCGCCGCTGCGTGTTCTGGCCTGATCAACGCGATAGAAACGGTCAAACACTTTGGACAATTCCTCTTCCCGCATGCCGATTCCCGTATCTACAATCCGTATCCGACATTCCGTCCCCTTTGCCTCCAGCCGGACTTCTATGGCATCTTCACTATACTTACGGGCATTGTCCAGCAAAATAAAAAGCATCTGCTTCAGCTTGCTCTCATCACTGATCGCCCATATAGAGCCGGGATCATCGAAGTGGACTTCCCGATGATAGGCTTCGTGAAACGCACGCGTGGAATCCAGCGCCAGCCGGGTAATATCCACGCGTTCCAGCTGCACATTCCACTGCTCTGGCTGCTTTGCCAGCAATAGCAGCTGCTCAGTCATCTCCCGCATGCGCACGGATTCGGACAGAATGGCTTCCACCGCCTCGTCGAATACTTCGGGTCGATCCTTACCCCTTCGTTGCAGCAAACTGGCATAGCTTTCAATAATGGTGAGTGGTGTTTTCAGTTCATGGGAGGCGTCGGAAACAAAACGCTCCTGCCGCTCGAAGTTGGATTCGAGCAAATCCATCATGCGGTTGAACGTCTGTCCCATCGTTTTCAGCTCATCCTTCGATTTTTCGTCGAGTGGAAGTCGTTTGAACTGCCCGCTCGACTGGATATCGGTCATTGTGCGTGTCATCTGCTGGATTGGCCGCGTCATCCGGTTCGCCAGAATACGGCTGGAAATGATGGCGGGAATTAGCGCGATGATGGTCACGGCAACAAGAACTGTACGAAGCACAGACAGGCGATTCTCGGTATCTTCAATGCTCTCGGTGACCTGTAGATTCACCACTTCACCGTCCGGCCAGATCACTGGCACAGATACCCAGACATAACCGATCTGCCCAACTTGGGTGTATTCGGATTTCTTTTCGCTTTCATACTTGTAGGATAGCTTGCTCAGCTGCTCCTCTGCTGAGGTCGTCACCGGCGGGGAGCTGGTGCCGTCTTCATTAACGATCCGCAGCATGCCGTCCAGCGGCGCATAGGCCCGTAGCAAGTCGTCCGGCGGAATGGAACCGGCAGACTGGCGCACTCCTTTTACAATCGACTCCGCTTCGGCTTCTACCCGCTTGATCTCGTTATCGATCGACATTCGTTCAAACACGATGTATACCGACAGGTTCACGGCAATCAACAGCACGGCGAACAATACGGACGAGTATCCGTAAATTTTGCTGCGTAGACTCATATTTGCTCCTTCAGGACGTAACCGACGCCCCGAACCGTATGTATTAAGGGTGGTGTGAATCCGCTATCCACTTTTTTGCGCACATAACGGATATACACATCCACCACATTGGTATCTCCATAATAATCGTATCCCCAGACGGCCTGTACAATCTGGTCCCGGCTGAGCACCTGACGCTGGTTTTGCAGCAGATACACCAACAGATCGAACTCGCGCGGGGTAAGCTCAATGGGCTGACCCTCACGGGATACCTCACGGGTGCCTTCATTCAGCTTCAATCCGCCTGCGGTGAGCCAGCCATTCTCGCGTTCCGTCGTGAGTCCCGTCGATTGCGTGGTATCCCGTGTGACCGAGGAGGAGGAAAGAGCAGCGGCCGAGGCTGCACTCAGTCTCAGGGCCGCACGCACTCTCGCGAGCAGCTCCTCAATTCGGAACGGCTTCGTGATGTAGTCGTTGGCTCCGAGATCAAGTCCGGACACTTTATCCTCCACGGAATCTTTGGCTGTGAGCATCAGAATAGGCACAGTGGCATCTTTGACACGTATCCGCCGCAACACCTCAATCCCACTCAGACCCGGCAGCATAATATCCAGCAGAATCAGATCCCACTGCCCGTCCACATACATCGCCAGCCCTTCCGTTCCGCTGCCTGCCTTGCCTACCTGGTATCCCTCGTACTGTAATTCCAGTTCAAGCAGGCGTGCAATTTTGGGCTCATCCTCGATCACCAGCACGGCTTCATTCATGCAGAGCTCCCCCTCATTCCGTCATTCCATTCTCCCGTTATATTACAATACGAATTACAATTTACCTAAGGCATCCTCTACCAAATCATCCCCGGCGATTAGATCAAAAGCCATTCGATACGTTTTCTCTTCCTGAAGGGAAGCAGCGATTACACGAGCTACATCTTCACGCGGGATACTTCCCGGTTTCAGATCCGTTCCTACGGAAATTTTGCCGGTGCCCGATTCATTTTTCAAACCGCCAGGACGGATAATGGTGTAATTCAGATCACTTGCGAACAACGCCCGATCGGCATAATGCTTCGCCACATAATACGGCTTAATGGCATCCGACCATTTCTCCCTCTGATCTGCCCCAAACGCACTGACCAAAATATATCTGGTAATTCCCTGCTGCTGTGCCGCCTCCATTGTTTTCACTGCACCATCGAGATCAATGAGCAATGTTTTGTCTTCGCCCGTAGATCCACCCGAACCGGCAGTAAACACAATGGCATTATGATCCTTCATCGCCTCGGCCAGATCTTCCACGCTGCCTTCCAAATCGCCAATTACGACATTGGCACCGAGCTGCTTCAATGCATCGGCCTGCTCCGGTTTGCGAATCATCGCGGTGACCTCATGTTTCCCTTCCTGCGCCAGTTGCTGAACCAGAAATTTACCGATTTGTCCGTTCGCTCCAATTACTAATACGTTCATATGTCATTCTCCTCTCGGTTTCCCTTTTATAAACAGCTTATTATAAACAGACTTGTCTTTAATTTAAACGAAAGCCGACGCTTCTAAGCGCCGGCTACTATGTATTACTACCATTCAACGCATCTGATGTGATGCGGATAACATCTATTTCCTTTAATATACCATACACCCTATAGGGTTATACCGAATCCTTTTTTTAGCTAAAATTTCTGATAACAACGTATATAATTCAACATCTCACTTCATAAAACTTAGTCTATATGCCAATCGATGCTGGTTAAAATAAAAAAGGCACCCCAATAGGGGTACCTTTCTGCTGCATGACGTACAGATCTTAGTAAGCCAGTGCAAACAAACCGTGAATATGAGCAAGGTAACGGATGTTACTTGCTTCTTTCATCATGGTTGCTGGCAGACCTTTCAGACGAGTCTGGTTGCCACCGATCATGCCGACAGCATCCTTACGACCCAGACTTCCCAGTGTACCGGAGAATACTGGTGTGAAGGATTCCATTGCGCCACCTTTGAACATTACGCCCAGGTTGTGACCAATGGTTTCACCCATTTGCCAAGCCAATTGTGCTGTTGGAGGGTATGGACGAGCGCCTTCGCTAGGGAAGACCACTGCGCTGTCACCAGCAACAAACACGTCTTTATGGGATGTGGATTGCAGTACTTCCGTAACTTTCGCACGGCCACGATCCACTTCAATTCCACTGTTGGCAACAACTGCATTACCTTGAACGCCACCTGTCCATACGAGTGTGTTCGTAGGGATCGAGCTTCCGTCTTTCAGCAGAACTTCATTTTCTTTCATTTCGGTAATCGCTACGCCAACGATGAAGTTAACGCCACGTTTTTCCAGACTCGATTTAGCGCGCTCAACCAGTTCTGGAGGGAATCCTGCCAGAATGGAAGGACCAGCTTCAACCGTGTACAGGGAAACTTCTTTGAAGTCGATACCTTTTTCTTGGCATACAGCCGGAAGAAGGTCAGCGAATTCACCAACAAGCTCGATACCTGTCAAACCGCCGCCACCAATAACAAACGTAGCGTCTGCTTTGTTGCCGGATTGTTTGTAAGCTTCCAGACGAGCTTCCACGTGTGCACGAATGCGGTTAGCATCGCTAACGGATTTCAGCGTGAAGCTGTACTCCTGCAATCCCGGGATTCCGAAGAATGCCGTTTCACTGCCCAAGGCAACAACGAGTGCATCGTAAGAGTAAGTAGAACCACTAGTCATGAGAACTTTTTTCTCGTCCGGCTTAATTGTATCCACCGTATCGATTTTCAAGTTCACGTTTTTACCACTCAGCAATTTTTCGAGTGGAAGGGCCACTGCTTTTTCAGCAATGCTTCCCGCTGCAAGACGGTGCAGTTCCGTAATAATTTGGTGCGTAGGGTAACGGTTCACGACTGTAATAGTCGCTTCTTCCGGTGTCAGGTATTGACGCGCAGTCAGCGCAGTCAACAAACCGCCGTAACCTCCGCCCAAGATCAAAATTTGCTTCGACATATCCATCCTCCGTTCTTCTAATCTTAACGTTGCTGTTGCCCACGCTCGTTCAGGATGCTCAAGAATGATTGAGCAAAACGCAGCGTTTGTTGTACGTTTGGATCTTTAAGCATTTTGAGCATAGCGAACAAACCAACCGAAGTTTGCTCGGCTTGCGCACGATCATTGGCTTCGATGGCAGCAGAAGCTACACCTTTAGCTTTGTCTACAACAGGTTTAGCGAACTCGCCCATTGCGCTCATTGTGTCGCTGATCAGAACTTTGTCTGTAGCTACGCTTTGTGCAAAGTCATAAGCTTTGGTCATTGCAGTGACCATTTCAGCCAGTTTAGGCAGGTTCTCCACCAGAACGGTCAGAGATTCCTGTACCTCAGGCTTCATCAGTTGATCCAGTACGTCCAAGGACTGGCGTTGGGAAACGTCGGCACCTTCTGTAACCGGCACCTCTTGTTGAGTAGGCGATTGTGACATAAGAGAAAGTCCTCCTTTACTTTGGGATAGAAGTCCGCGACTTTCATGATGCCTGTCAAGCAGAGCCGAACCACAAATACATCCAATACAACTAAATGTACCAAATTTCACACAATAGAATGAGCATAGCCCATGGGCCGCTCCCACATCATGTATTGTATCTTGGGTCTATTGCGGACAACATGTGTTGACGCAAAACGACAAGCAGGCCGAAACCGAACTCTATACCCCTATATTACACCTCTTACACATGAACATGAAAAAGAAATTTTTTACACTTGTGAAGATATTGTGAACATTGTAACAAAATCGATTTTTTTGTCAAGCATTGCGGTCTCGTTAAAATCGATTATCATCCTGTCCCAGATCCGTAATCCTACCACATGTGGTATGAAGACAAGATCCCATATGACCATATGTGCGATATGTACACTAGGGAGGATTTTTTCAACTTAATTTTTCAGGAATTGTTTTCCAAAATCATGAATTTCATGCAACGAAATTGGTCACTGTCGTTATTATGCAGCTAGGGGTACAGCCTTATTCCTGAAATAACATCATTTCTTGTCCAAGTATGAACCTATCGTGGCATGAAAGCAAAAAAGACACAAAGAAGGCTGACTTATCGTCCTGCCTCCTGATGTTTGTTTCACTGTTCGCCCGATCTAATTGTTAACATTCGAGTTACACCACAACTTATTGCCGGGGAATGTTGAGCCATTCCTTCAGCAATGCTTCTATTGCAACGACAGCGTCTCGCTCCAATTCCTCCACCTTCACTAGTATCGAGATGGCCTTATCCCCCTGAACTTTTTCGTTAGGCTTTCCTCCTTCTGGAAAAGGAAAACATTGCTTGAGCATGTCTAACCTGTCGGTCATAATCCGATATAATTCTTCAGCCTGGCGACAGAATGGCATCAACTTGGTGTATCGGGGGATCGAAGCCCAGCTTAGAGAAAGTTCTTTGAAAAATTCACCGGCGTAACGTCTTGCGTCCCACAAAATCGCAATGTTATAGGCATGACCATTTGGTTCTACCCGTCTATTTCCCAAGGCTTCTCTCCAGACCCCATAAGCAGCCAGACCACTGACTGTGTTCGGCAAGGTATACGGGTCCTCCCCACGATAATGAGCCAAAACATCTGTCAGTGCCGCGCGCAAGTTCATTTCTCGTATCATGCCATCTGATTCCGCTGCCAGTACAAATACTTCCTGATTCACACCCCGGCCTACATGATCATAGGGAATTGTTCCTGATTTAATGAAATCTGTACCGTATAAGGTTCGAACTGCATCATCATAGCCATAAATCAATCCGAATTCGGGAATATTCAGGTCCCATACTACGGCCGGAATTCCCCGATGAATGGAGTAACGAATCAGGGAGAGAGCCCGAACTAGCCTTGGATTTAGCAACCTTTTCCCTTTCGCTTTCTCCTCTAGCATCGAAGGATCGACCAGATTGGCATTGAGCCCCACTTCGCTCGCCAAAGCCTCAACCGCACGGGAACGATAGCCCATACGTTGCAATCCTCTGGTAAGCACCTCTTTGAAGTTATAGGCGGTAGGTCCAGCGATATGTATGTCCTTAGGTAGGATGGTCAGACGAAAAGAAAGTCCACTCATCCCCATAACCATGGGGAGAGATGGAGATGAACCGATATAACCTAACATCTCGTGAATGGATGCTGCTGCCGAGTTCCAGGTTTGGGAAGCCCGAAACGAAAGGGGCTCCTCCAAAATCAATCGATTTTGTCCGATTGAATGCCACTCTGCCAGCATTTCTTCTACGGATAAATGAATATGAAGCTGCGACACTTTTTTACGTGAACGTGACAGAATTTGATACACATTAGCACTTGTCAGATTGAATTTGCAGGCAATTTCCTGCGGTGACAGCTGTTCCATCCAATACGATGTGAAGACCTGTTGCTCTCTCTCATTCAGACAACCCAGCAGCTTATGGAAATTATTTCTCATTTCCTGCTGAACAATAGCTTGATACGGATCATAACCTGCCTCCTGAGATCTCCAATCGGCGTCATTCAGAAGATGATTCAGCGTCTTGTCGAGCGAGTCTTGTTCGCTCCATGATGCGTCTTCGGCTCCAAATGCTAGGAAAGAAGAAAAATGTTGTTCCCGCTGCTGCTCTCGGCGATTCATATGTGAGTACGCCTGATTACGCACAATGCGCTGCATCCAGGCCATAAAACGGTCGGCATTCTGAAGCTGCCCCATATGAATGAAGGCGCGAATAAGCCCATCCTGTAAAATGTCTTCTGCGAGATAAGAATCATGTGTAAGTGCTCGCACATAACGGAACAATTGCCCGCGGTAACGGTGAATCAACTCACCAAAGGCCTCTGTATCCCCAGTTTGGGCTCGTTGGATAAGCGCAATGTCCGACTCCTTTTGCCGATTCTCGAATGTCTCATCTTCCCCTGGCGTGATATGGCGATTGTCAGCTAATTCATCCATGTGTATCTCCCTTTCTCATAGCCTTGCTTCACTTACACTTACATTATTCCATCTTCAAAATAGCAGCTTGGATCATGGCTTCCGTCTCCGCGAGTGCCACCATGATTGTCGCAGCAGCCTCCCAGTTCCGGGAGACAAGACGGGATTGGCATTCCCCGAATTGGCGGGATTGCGCGTATTTCAAAGCAGAAAGATCAGGATGGCTTGTTTTAAAAAACAAACCATAATCATGAGCACGACGCGCGCCTACTGGCAGTGCAAAATACACATAATGAGCCCACTCATTACCATCGATTGCTCCAGCACGAACCTGTTCCGACTTATGCAGAATCGCTGAAGCTCCGGTTCGTCCCTCCTGTGCAGCAATATCATGGATCTGTTCTGTAAGGGTTGATTTGAACCAAGTAAAAGCGCGGCAGTTAATCTCATCCAGATCGGGCTGTTCAAAGCGTTCAGGACTCCACCATCGTCGGTACACACCGCTACTCCACGGGAATTCAGACTTCCATGCTTCCTCAAGTTTATCCACTGTCAGAAAGACATTCGGGAATCCCGCCGGGTCATGCAGGCATATTTCATCGCCCTCCATGCTCAACGCCACTACATAATGATCGCAACCACCCAGGTTGGGAGAGTTGGGATTGTAGACGAGTTTGCCCATATCCAGCGGACCCATCATCACCGGCCCCTGCTTCAAAGCCTCTCTTAGCTCATCTACAGGCATCTCTGTACCCCGTGGTTGCACACTCTCGCGCACACTGAATCCCAGAATGCTCATCGCTTTGCTGATGGCCAGATCCGGACTAGAGGTACAGTTATCAAAAAAGAGAAGATCTTCCTGCGTGCGGAAAGCTCCCAGGGAAAATCCACCTATAACTTCAAGGAGACTCGGGTCAACCTTTTCTCCAATGGACGACAGTAGCATCGCTGCTGAATTGGCGTAACAATACGCACCGTTTCCAATATAATTGCTCATATCATAACATCCTCTCATTCCTTTAATGAAGCACGCGATTATGCAATGCCTATACTTATACTGACTCTTCGTACAGATCATTTCTGACAGAAGATTCAGAACAAATTTCTGCCCGCATCACAATAGAAACGTTTAGAATACGGACATCCCGGTTAATAAGGACTACACCAGAAACGAAGGAGATGTTCGATATGAGTAATTCAACTAGCGATAAAATCAAAGCAGGCGTAAACAAAGCCAAAGGCGAAGTGAAGGATCAGATCGGTAATGCAACTAACAACAGATCCCTTCAGGCTGAGGGCAAGAAAGATAAGGCTAAAGGTGCTGTGCAGGATAAAATTGCCGATGTGAAAAAACATCACTAGATCCATTCGTTAAACGTGAACATGCACGACGATTCGTGCAGTAAATATAGGTTCAATGCCCGACCGTCCATATCGGTTGAAAGCCGGGATTCGACGGGGGCGCAAAAAAGCCAAGGAAGGTGTTATTCACTACACCCTTCCCTGGCTTTTTTTGTCCTGGTTAGATAGTCGGTACTGCATATCTCGCCATATCGATAATAAAACTGCGTGCTTCTCTAGTCGTGTGGTATTCACGGTTGAATTGTCTTACCCATTCGGGATGTTCCTGATACCATCGAAAGGTCTGCTCCAGTCCTTGCTCCAGCGTCGTCTGGGGGAACCATCCGGTCTCTGATCGTAATTTTCCAGAGTGAACGACCAGACTCGAACCTCTGGACTGGGTGGGTTCCTGCTCCCGAATCTCCGCCGTTCCATTAGAAGTATGCAATTGTTGCAAATGATCTCCGATCTCTTGCATGGTCGTTCCTTGCCCCGTCGAAATGTTATAGATATGCTGATCTTGTCCTTTCAGCATAATCTGTTCAATCGCTCGCAGCGCATCATCCACATACAGAAAATCACGTACAGCCGATCCCTGGATATCCAGCGGAAGGCCGTCCATGATTCGCCCAAAATTACGCGGAATAATCCGATCCGGCAGCTGCCAGGGACCATAAAGATTGGTCAAACGAAATATTTTGACAGGAAGCTGGTAACATTGAGCGTAGGATAGCGCAAGCGTCTCACAGGCTACTTTGGACGCGGAATACGGGGATACTGGAGCATAATCATCGGATTCGTGATACACTCTGCCCATCTCCCCTCCATATACCTCTACGGATGAAGCCAGTACGACGGGAATATGGTGATCGGATGCGTATTGCAGAATGGCCTGTGTACTGAGGGTATTGTTACGAAACACTTCTCCGGGGTGATGATACGAATAGTCTACGTGTGGCATCGCTGCCAGATGAATAATATAATCTGTTTCGTGTGGCAAGCTGAATCTGTCTGTAGCGAGGTCACAACAGATGAAGGCCATGTCATGAAGTGGGGAGCTGTGAACAAGCCTCTGACAATAATCATCCTGATCCACCAAGGTGATTCGATGTCCTTTTTGCGCCAAATACTGCGAAAGGTTAAATCCTACAAATCCAGAAGCTCCTGTAATGACAATGTTCAAGCACATTCCCCCTTGCGATTTATACAACAAGTTCACTAAAGAGAGTCTATGTTCTGAGTATAACCTTAAAATGATACAATTTGTATCATTTTACAATTGTTTTTTGTTCTTCTCCAGAAATAAACGGGTAATGCCATAATGAGGTGATATTTACAATGAAGGATCGAATAAATGATGTACAGACGCTGTTATTTCAGGACGATGGTGTGATTCCCAATCATCCGAGCCTGCCTGTACTGCTGTATAAAGGGGTTTGGGCAAAAGATTCCTCTCGTGCGGCGTCGTTACTGAGCCGTAACGGATGGGGAAATAGCTGGATTAACGGTGTGTTTGATTATCATCATTACCACAGTAATGCTCATGAAGTACTTGCCGTGGTCAGCGGCTGGGTTCAGCTCATTCTTGGTGGGGAACATGGACAGACTGTTCGCCTTCAGGCTGGAGATGTCGTTGTACTTCCTGCGGGAACCGGACATAAGCGGCTTGATGCGAGCCTTGATTTTCGTATAGCCGGGGCCTATCCGGGTGGCATGAGTTACAATACCCGAACTGGCAAACCGGGGGAGCGGCCCGAGGTTCTGCGTGAGATTCAGGAGGTCCCGGTTCCGGATACTGATCCGGTCTATGGGCAAGAGGGGCCGCTGTTGGAAATATAGGGGCCGGATCACTCAAAAAGCCGATCTGACCAAAAATAGTATAAAAAAAACAGACTGTTGACCGACAGAACGATGTGTCGATAACAGTCTGTTTCATTTAAGGACTGAGCCGGATACTGTAAAACCTCATGGCATGAGGTTTCCCCTCCATCTCAAGCCGCCCCTGTAATACCAGATGCCTTAATCGGTATTGAATAAAATCGTCTCCGACAGCTTGTTCGAGATGACCCAGTACCTCACCTACAATACGGGCTGATTTTATGAATTCACCAGGCTGTCTGGTTAACGTAAGCTCTCTGACCTTCTGCATAATAAACTCATCTATCCCGTCTTCGGACACGCTTTGAATCACGCCATCCTTCATTAACCGCAGAAGTCCAGGCTGTATAGCCAGATTCACCCACTCTTGCTCCATTTGTCTGCGTTCCTCCAAAGACAACGGATCGGCATTCACGCAGTGTTTCCACATCGCTAGCAACTTCTCAGAAAAAATTTCACCTGTTCTAAGAACATCATGCTGAACTTCAGAAGTATTGAATAATTCCTGATATAATGCACTTGTCTCGATCAAATAAACAGGGGCAAGCCGGTTACGCAGCAAATGCATGGCATATAAAAGTCCCGTTTTCTCATGAGCATTATTCGCATACCAGATAGTGATTTGCGTATCTTCATCAATCGAACTCACTACGTTGTTTAATCGAAGCAGCTCATCCATACCTTGGACGGCATAACTTCCATGCTCACTCAAATAGAGTTTTTCGAGTAGCCAAAGGTGCCTGCGTTGCAAATCCGCCTTGTTAGTCAAGTCGCCCAATGGACCGATTGCATAGTAGTCATTCATTGAGTAAAAACGTCGCTCCGAGCGTCCGGGAACTTTGCTCATCGCAACTTTAATGCTGCCTAGCGGCGATTCACCAATCGCAATGTGAATTTCACGTGGTTTCTGTGCCTCCAATGCCTGTTGCTCAGCTTTCTCACGATTCCGATCCTCGTCCAATGTTTTGAATATCGACTGTACTTTCGCTGCAAAATGAACAGAATGTTCTTCCGCTGACTGAACACTGACTTCCCTGTCTGCGCTGAGATAAAGCAAACGCAATAACGAACGCAGCTCATCTTCATGCATACGGTGCAGCTCCTGATCAAAATCAAAGACATTTTCAATCATACTTATCCCCCTCTATACGGATGGTCATCTCCAACAAAACCATTCAAATCGAGCGTATTCGTATTTTCCCTAAGTTTACGAAGAAATAGACTTTTCAGAGGAATGACTCCGATCATTCAAATGCTCACGATCTAATGACGAACGGGTAAAATGACGCTCCAGTTTCCGGCTCGCCCATAGCGATGCAGCGATAAACAGCAGCACGCCACCCCACCGAAGAGGATGCTCCATAAATTGCTCTACATTGGAACCAATATACGTAACACAGAAGATCATGATGGCTTTACCACAGCTCACCGCCAGCAGGAAGGACATGAATCTCATTCGCGCAATACCTGCCGCAACATTGATAATCACGAACGGACCCACCGGGAAAATACTCAGCAAAAACACATAACTGAAGGCATTCCGCCGAATCCAAACCATACTGCGCTGCACACGGGGTTTATTGGCCCAACGTTCCACAAAGGCCGATTTCCCAATCTCCCGAACAATCAGGAACGTAACGGTACAACCAAGTACCATCCCGATCCATGAATATAAAAACCCTGCCCATAGCCCGTACACCGCACCGTTAACCCCCACAATCAGCAGCGTAGGCAGCGGGGGGACAAATGATTTCATAAAGGTAAGCAAAATACCCGGTAACGGGCCCAGGGAGCGGAATTTCTCCAGCCAAAAACGAATATTCTCTTCCGTAATATAGGACATGATGTCCAAAGATGCCAGGGTCATCTGCTTCCCTCCAATCTATAAGTCCAATATTTCATCTATGATGTTTGTTATCAAATCCGCTTTCGAATATAAGGATGCTGAAATAACTCTACTCACTCCCCCCAGTATAACGTACATATGAACGCTGTACCGTTGTCAATTTGAAGAAATTTCACCCGCTGCGCTGAAAAACAAAAAAGCACACCCGGACCTGTTCAGTCTTGGTGTGCTCTCCTTATCAAATGCCCCGCCTGAAACGGATTGTGATCAAGCCTAGGGCAGTGTATCGCTTAACAATTATTCTAGCTGAGCTTCCTGGATGGCCAGCTCATTCAGCTCTTCCTGATGCGCAGCATTCCACTCGGGAATACCGGAACGCATGAATTCTTCCGCATCCATCGCTGCTTTGGACTGATTGCACAGATTGCAGGCGCAGACACAATTGAGCGGAGTGGTATGTCCACCCTTGGCTCGCGGCAGAAGATGGTCAATTGTGTCTCCATACGAGCCACAGAAGTAACAGGTATAGTTATCACGGGTCAAAATAAACCGCTTAAAGTCCTTGTTACTGAATAATCGGCGGATCGTGTACCGATTAACCACAACCGCGGCCTTTTCCTTGACTAGCGTGACCGCCAGCTCCATATCCACTTCCTGATGCCAGCGCCTTCCTTTGTCCGTCTTGCCGCGCATGCGCACCATGCCTTGCCGGTTCGTCCGAAGCGATGCCGGATCTTCCGGGTCAATCGCTACAGGAGCCGCCGGAGTATGACGGCGGGGACGACTTTCCGTTCCAGCCCCGTGGCTGCGGCTGGAATGCGCAGGCGCCCGCTGCCCGGATGTTCCGGCACGGGCTGTGTCTTCGCCGCCCGCCTTGGGCGCACGCTCCTTGCGTGCCGGGCGTGGCTTCGACCCGGGCGTGCCAGGCTGGCGCACGGGTGCAGGAGGCGCAGCCTCCACGGCAGCAACCGGTACCTCGCCGGGCGCGGGCTTTGCAGTGGCAGGCTGTGCTGCCGCCGCTGCGGGTCCAGCGACCGTACTGGCATCGCCACGGTCGCTCAGGCTCGGCGCACTGGCCTCAGCTATGCTGCGGGCTTGTCCTGCGCCGGACGGCAGCGCGGCAGCACGTTTGCGGCGCCGCTTGCGTTTGCGCTTGGCTGCGGTCGGTTGATCCGCAGCTCCTGGCTCTGCTGCCGGGCCTTGCGGCTTGGCTGGCAGCAGACCCTTGACCGCCGCCATTTCCTGCTCGGCGGCCTGATCCGTGCCAGCGGCTATACGCACGCGGGCACGCTTAGCAGATGGATCAGTACTCGCTGTATACACCTGCGAATCCCTGTCTTGTTGTTGGAGCACATCGGTCTGTGGATGATCTGCAACCCCGCTCTCGGGGTTCGTTTGCGAAATCAATTCCGTCGGCTCATGACCCAGATGCAAGTCAGTACGCTTCGCCTTTCTCCTTCTTCTCCGCTTCTTCCTGTTGCCTGAAGGAGACGAAGGGGGAGCAGCAGAAGCCGCGACAACGTCTTCTCCAAAGTCAGCAGTGTCATCCTCACTTGAAGAAGTTGAATTCACAGAAGGTGGAGCATCCACACGTCTATCTGACGTAGGGACGGAATCTGAATTCCTATCCACTGCATCAATGATCCGGGTTGCTGTGGCCCTTTTTTGATTCCTCGTACCCTCATCCGTCTGCCGAATTGAGACGTTATAGGCATTATCGTTATCTGCTTGTCCACCGAGCTGACGACAGTGGCGACAAGCGCCGCGTCTGGCTCCCGGGCCAGCCCGCTTTCCGGTTCTTCGTCGAAATTCGGACAAAGGTCGCTTTTGCCCGCAATACATACATGTCTTGGTCAGTTGCGCTTCATGTTCCGTCATTTCCTGCCGGAAAGGGGCCGTGCCCGTCTCCATGTTGTCACCTCTGTTCCGTATGAATCCGGTTTCTTTCTATTGTATCACATCTGTTCGCTAACACACTCATAGCCAGATGTCCCGTAGTCTTTTATCTTGTACTCCTGCGTCTGCCCCACGCATTCGTGAAGGATATGTTCCACGTATTCCAATATATCTTGCATCGGTTTCCCGCATTGTTCACATGTTGTCATTTATCTCACCTTAATCCTGTTCTTAAAAGTTCTCTGCTTATCGATTATTTAAATAGTGTTCCGCTTCTCATTACCCTTTGTATATAAAAAAGAAACATCCGTTCCCCATATATGAATCAAATCGGCAATCAAAAAACCGTTCCCTGCTCAACCCTAATGGTCGACCAAGAAACGGTTTATTATTCCTGCATTGGCATAAATATTTTTTAACGAACGTCGAGTTGGCCCGAGTTTTGTTGCGGTACCAGACGTGGCTTGGGTTTGGGCAAATTGCCGAAAATCACCCATGCAAATGGAACGAACCTTGCAGTGAGTCCAACCACAATCCATGAAGCGATTAATGCCACACCAAAGCCTCCGGCGTACCACAGGTGAATCAGCCAGGAAACCCCGGTTTGTGGTGGGAAATTCCGATAGACCAGCAGGAAGAATGGATGGATCAGATAAATACCGAAGGACAGTGCCCCAAGCCGATTAAGCGGCTTGACGATCAGGGATGGTCCTTTGCGATAGAGCAGGTACGCGATCTGAATGAGCACCAGCGCACAGGCGAACGTATGCAGATTCCAGAAGAACTCGTACCACAGCGTGTTATAGGTCGCAATCTTCAGACGCAGCAGATAATAAATGTACACATGTCCGAGTCCGGCAAATATCCATACCGCCCACAACAAAATCCATGAAACTACACGAGCTTTGGTTGCATTAGATCGGCTGATGACAAACCATTGTTTAATCTTTGGAAAATATACCCCGATAAAAGCACCCAACATGAAGTAGGAAAAGTACGAGAAAGCCCAGCTTCCCTTGTTCGGTACCTGGAAGCCATATTTGTTACTTACGATAAATGCCCACTGAATGAGCAACCCAATCGGTACCGACCATTTAACGACTGAGGGATATTTCTTAAGCAGCCACAAGACCAACGGGAATAACAGATAGAACTGCATATTGATAAATACAAAATATAGATGCGTATACGCCTTGCCCGTGAACAGTTTCGTTATGAAACTTACTGCTGATTCACCGAACGGACGGCCCTGATAATGCGTGAAGTGCAGGATTACAAAATACATTAATGAAAATATGAAATACGGTAGCAAAATGTAAACAAATCTTTTTTTGTAAAAGTTACTGACCAGCTTCTTATCCAGCGGGCGGGAATAATAGTTATAGAACAGCACGAAACTGCTCATGAAAATAAACGTTGGTGTACCATATTTCATAAAAATATTAATAAAATTGTACAGCCAGTAATACCCTGAACCTGTCATGTCCACCGTTGCATATGAAGTGGAATGCACACACAGCACGCCGATGATGGCCATTGCCCGTACGAGATTCAGCTCTGGAATTCGCTCTCTTTTGATTGTCTCACTCATAATTAGCGTTTCTCCTTAATATGTTCGTTGATATGTCTAATATGACTTAATACAATAAGCTCACTATCTATTAAAAAGCATAAAGCTTAAGATGTGTAGTCCAATTTCTTAAAATTTCCTGAATTTTCAACATGTTTCACAGTCTCTTCATGTCTATATATGTAAAAAAGACCGCTATGACGCGGCCTGCGAGCACGTTCCTGTCTGTCCAAAATAATGTTGGTTCACAAAGATGAAAATGGTAAACCCCACTACTGAAATGCATCTTCGCTATATAAATCTATTGGTTAAGGCAAATTTCTTTTCTTAACCATTGGTCTGACGGCTCGCCAGTATTTGTTTATAGACCTCAATCGCCGATTGTCGGGAGGTTTTCAGATCAACAATCGCATTCTGGCGGGGCTGATGGATCTCTTTGCTATGCAAATCTTTCAGGTCAGGCAGCCATTTGCGAATATAATCCCCTTGAGGATCATACTTCTCTGACTGTGTCACCGGATTGTTTACCCGAAAGTATGGAGCTGCATTCTCGCCAAGTGATGCACACCACAGCCAGTTGCCCCGGTTCTGAATATTGTCATAGTCACGAAGCTTGCGTCTGAAATACGCTTCACCCAGTGTGAACGGGCATTGCAGATTTTTGGTAAGGAACATCGCGGTCAGAATACGAAGCCGATTCGGCATATGTCCAGTCTCATTCAATTCCGTCATCGCTGCGTCGATAATCGGAATGCCCGTTTCGCCCTTGCACCACCGTTCGAAGTGGTACTCACTGAGCGGCGACAGATCGTATACCTTTTCATATGTAAAATAATGACTCTCATACACCGCACGATACAGATAGAAGTCTCGAAAGCACAATTGTCTGAGCCATTCGTCCGCATGGTCCGTGCGTTTTGCAGCATCGTACATCTTGCGAATGGATACAGCCCCCACAGCTGCATAAGAACTGAGATGGCTCGGTTCATAAGCTTCATATTCATCCCGATGGTCTCCGTAATCGGCAATCCTGTCAGATAAAAAGCTATCCAACAATAGATGAGGATCATTCAGATTCGAACCATCATATGCCTGCAATTGTATTGGTACCTGGAAGGGCTCCGGCCATTCTATCTGCTGATCACTGACCTTCACATCCGCAACCGTAGTAATTGAAGCTGGATTAGGATGCTCATTCATGAATTCCACCCAACGTCGGTGAAAAGCAGCAAATACTTTATATGGCTCGGACTTGCCCGTAAAATCAGCGAACCCTTTCAGATCCATCAGCAGATGATCCGTCAGCTGCGTAAATGCGACTTCTCGTTCCTCGGTTACCTTGCGTATTCCACGATCCCGTTCGATTGCATATGGCGTCATATCCCGATGAACAATGACTTCATCTACACGACTTTGCATCTGTTCGAGGATATAATCAATTACCTCAACTGGTTTGCCATAAGCGACGTGCAGCTTGCGGCCTGACTCCCGATACCGCTTACCAAGCTCTACAGCATGCTGTAGAAAATTCACTCCGCTATGTTCCTGATCACGCCCCTGCCGAAGCAGAAAAGGGTCATAGATGAGCACATGCAGACTCTCTGCATCCTGGTTCCGCAAATAATCGAATGCGACCAGATCATCTGTACGCAAATCTTTGCGATGTATGAATAACTTCATGCTTCATCCTCCTGCCAGAACCTCTGCCTACCTTGCCGTTAAATCTTCATATAGCCTGCTTGTTTCCGGCTCCGGTTGATGTCCCAGTTCCTCAAGCAGGGTCAGCATAAATGAATGATATATTCTGAGTATGGCTTGCTGATCATCCATGGATGCACATACTCTCATCATTAATCGGCAAATCTCTTCGGCATAGGGCTCCCGTTCCTGTAGTTCGCTCAATTGCTCCATCGCTTCCTTGCCCCGTCCATGCTTCATGTCCCATTCGGCGATATCCATGACCAGTCCCACATATTTACGTCTCAGATCTCTCGCTTTGGCTTGAGCCCAGCGATAATCATGCTCCTCCAGATAATCACCACGATAGAGCGTCACGATATCCCTCAGTTGATCCACGTTGTCTGACGTAACGGTAACGTATGCCGTACTTTGCTCGAATTTCTCTACATCACTGACCAGATTACCCGATAACAGACGATAGCGGTTCATGTTGTATTCCAGCTTGCCCGTCGTCATGTTCCATTCCTTCAGCAGTTTGCGGATCTGATAAACGGAAGTATGCAGATGCGTTAACCCTTTCTCTTGCGAGACATCTGCCCACAACTTATCGAGTAGAATCTCTTTGCTTACCCAATCCCCTCTATGGTGAAACAAAAAGGAAAACAGTTCCTGCGATTTGGCTGTGCGCCACTTATGCTTCTGCGCTTTCTGATCCAGACTTCTGTAAATATCCAGATGTTTGAAAGTAAGCAATCCAGGCACATGGGTGTCCACCCCCACAGCCTCAGATTCCTGAACCTCAGCGGTAGCAGCAACCTGAAAGGATGACGATATCATTCCTGCGGCAATGCGATCGATTGTTTTGGCAAGTCTCACTGAACTTACCGGCTTCAGCACATAATCCAGCGCCTGAAGCTCAAAGGCTTCAACCGCATGATCGGCGTAAGCCGTTACAAATATAATGCGAATACTGCTGTCCAATTGCTGTATATATTCAGCCGCTTCCAGTCCATTCATTTCCGGCATGCCAATGTCCAGAAACACAACGTTCACACGCTCTTTTGCCAGAAAATCCAGACCGGCACGGGCTGTTGAAAAACACTGCACGGGGGTAATCCGCCCATCCAATCGTAACAGGCGCTCCAGATGAAGCTGCGCCGGTTTCTCGTCATCGATTACAATGGCTTTCATTGCTCTTCCAGCCTCCTGCCGTGAATTATTCAATGGGAATACCGCTTAACTTGGCACCCGCTTATTAGTCTGTTAACCAGATTCGCCTGCCTCGGCGCATTATCTGGAGTCAATTGCTATCTTCACAGGTATGCGAAATCGTACTAACGTTCCTTTCCCCGAATGACTCTGAATCTCGAGCCCTTGACCATATAAGGACAACAGGCGCCGATTTATATTCTGTAAACCCACACCTCCAGGACCTTCCGTTCGCCCTGAACTTACCTGAGCCAAACGCTCAGGGGGTATGCCTACTCCATCATCCTGGACCTCAATGACGATGTGCTCACCTTCTCTGGTAATGCCAAGGTTAACCGTGCCACCTGCAGCACGTGCCATCACCCCGTGACGAATCGCATTCTCCACAAGTGGTTGAATACTGAGCGGTGGCAGGTAAAGACGCACATCTGAATCGATATCATAGTGGACCACCAAACGTTCCTCGAACCGTGCTTGTTCCAGATGTACATAGGATTCCACCAACTCCAGTTCCTTCGCGAGCGGAACTAGTTGGTCGCGGTTCTGGAAGTCAAAACTTCCTCGGAGGTAATGACTCAGTTCGATAAGCAAATCAGTAGCTTTGTCCGGATTGACGGCGCATGTTGCAATAATGACGTTGAGCGCATTATATAGAAAGTGCGGTTTGATTTGAGCCTGCAAAAAAGCCATTTCCGTACGAACAACCTCCTGTACCGAGGTACGCATCTCAATTAACGTCCGTACCCGGGCACGCAGTTCACCTGCATCCACAGGCTTGCTCAGAAAATCATTTGCTCCTGCCTGGAATCCCATTTTGATATCCTCAGGCAGCCCGCGAGCTGTCAGCATCAGAATGGGTAATTCGGACAAGGAACTATTCTCACGCAGCTTCCGACATAGCTCAAGCCCGGACATTCGCGGCATCATCCAATCGGTAATGACAAGATCAATAGAGGGGTGTTCTTCTCGCAGCTTCAGTGCTGCTGCCCCGCTATCCGCTGCAATGACACGATATCGTTCCGTCGATAACAGATTGAACAGTACCTGTCGGTTCACTGGATCATCGTCTACAATCAGAATGGTATGTTCTGCTTCCAGAATATCATCCGTCTCATCCCAATCGATTGCAGCCGTATCCTGTGCTCTTATTTCTTGAGCAGCTACATATCGAGCTGCAACAGGTCTAGAACTCGCTTGCAGCAGAGGAAATTGCACAATGGGCAGGGTAAAATGAAAGGTCGAACCTTCACCAGGCTTCGATTCTACCCAGATGGTCCCTCCGCCAAGCTCGACCAGTTTACGGGTGATACTCAGTCCAAGGCCAGTTCCCCCATTAACCCTCTCACTTGTTCCATTGCCCTGTTCGTAAGACTGAAATATGCCTTCCAGTTTATCTGGGGCAATTCCGACGCCCGTATCGGCGACAGATACTGTCACCACCGCTCCATCCACACGGGCATAGAGCCGAATCTCGCCCTGCTTCGTGTACTTATACGCATTGCCCAGCAGATTGTATAGAATCTGCCTTAGCCGATCCTCGTCTGCCTCAACCAATGGTAACGCTGGAGGCCATTGCTGGATCAGTACAACCGGTTTATCCTCAAAGGTGAAACCAGATACTTCAACGACCGTTCGAGCAACCGATTCGAGATCAACAGCACTCCGTTTTAATTCAATTTCACCATTTTTGAGCTTGGAAAAATCCAAAATATCGTTCACCAGCAGTGAAAGCCGCTTTCCAGTTGACGTGATCATGGACAGATTTTTGGCCTGCTTGGGTGTGACCACCCCGGCCGCCCCTTCGAGCATCGATTGAGCAATATTAATGATGCCATGCAGGGGAGTTCTCAGTTCATGCGACGTATTTGCCATAAACTCATCCTTGAGGCTGTCGATGGCAAGCAAACGTTCGGACAAGGCTTCAACTTCACGGAATGATTGTGCGAACCGGATCGCTGTAACGATCATCTGGGCAAAGACAAATAACAGCAACTCATACAGCGCAAGAAATGTCGTATCCACAGTGGTGAAAGCACCAACGGTGTGCAGCACAACCACCATAAATATACTCATCATGCTCATCAGGACAAAATGACCATCATCCGGTCGCTTTTTCAGCCAATGGAGCATGGCTCGCAATGTGTAACCAATCACCACAAGTGAAATCAGCAACATGGGCAGCTCCAGCATTGAGAACAAAACAGGAGACAATGTAAGACCCACCGCGCATTGGACTAGTACCAGAACCACACCTAAGCGAACAAACCATTGATGGATCGCTCCAGGTACAAGCGCATCCATATAACGAAGCAAGTAATAATACGCAAGAGCCGCGCTAATTAATTGAAGCCGCAGAAATTCATTATTCGGCAGGAATGGTAACAGTGTCCCCAGCAACTTCTCTCCATGAGTCAATGCGTACATCGCACCGGACAGGCTGAATAACCCTAGATACCGAAGCTCTTTTTCACTGCGTCGTAGCCGGAACAGCATCAGGAAGAAGGCAGCTGGCAGAATAAATCCGAACAGTGTCATCAGATCCTTGAGCCAGTCCTGCTGTTGGCTTTTCAGAATGCTGTGCTCGTCTCCGAACAAAATAGATGCAATAATGCCGCCAGATGAGTAGCTGTAATTGGATACCTGAACAATAATATCTGCAACATCGCCATCTATGGAGGTAAATCCCGTAAAAGGCAAATTGAGCTGAATATCGGTAATTTGCGTTGTGCCTGGCAGACCTTTACCGCCGATCTCTTTGCCATCTATAAATAAACGATGGGCCATGCGGATATTTTGAGTACGTATCCCATAATCGTTCTTCTCTGCTCTCGGGGGAATTCGAACACGCAAATGATAGGTCCCATACCCATGTGCCTCTCCAAGAGTCCCATTCCATCGGGATGGAACATGGATGGGTAAAGGCTCAGAAAGAGGCTTGCGTCCTGATATATCCGCCTCAAAGTCAACGGGTTTCAACAATTGGCCCGGATAGAAATCCCACGTACCATTCAGGGAAGCAGCCCCCTGCCGGTCAAAGTCCCAGCCGGTCAGGTCCATGATTCCATCCCTCGCATGAGGATTGCCACGCTCGGTAAATAACGTTTGTACGATGGAACCCAGAGGGAAAACAACAATACATATAAAGCTAATGGTGAGCATAATCCAATGTTTTCTCATCTATGTAATCCTTCCGCCTCCATGGCGAGAGACGTCTAATTTTGTCGTTTTATACCTATCACTCCATGTTACACGTTTCTGTTGCTGACGGAAATAGTTCTTACATGATATTTTAATGGCAAAAAAGCCACAGGCTTAGCTACCGGAATGCAGACCGGAGTAAGACTTGTGACTTTTTTTGAATTTGCCCTATCTGTTTTACTTCTCCCGTTTTCTTACGCTTGTCCAACGACCTGGGCCAGTTTCTGCACAATTCCTGCCCAGCCCTGCTCCATCCGTTCACGAACGATGGCATGAGCCTGTCCAAATTCAGTCAGTTTGTCCGCGTCCCAGCCGCTGTGAATCAATGTAAAATCCGTGTCTTGTCCTTGCTCCGTCAGTTCAAACGTAAGCGTCCAGTCCTTACCCCATTGGAATGACAGCTTATGTGGCGGCTGAACTTCCGTGACTTTACACGGTGATTTTCCGAAGGGTCCTGCTTCCAGTATAAATTCATGCCCTTCCACCGGCTCCAGATTGCTTGGCATAAACCACGATTCCAAACCTTTCGATGTCGATACAACTCCCCATACTTTCTCCACAGGTGCGTGAAGCAAAAGCTGTTCCCGAATATCCGGCAATGCACTTGAATATTCCATAAATATCTCCTCCTTAATATATATATCAGCATTTGCATCATTCCATTTTATCCTCATGGAATTTATGAAAATCCCCTTTTAACTTATTGTTCAAAATTAAGTGATGAGTGTCAAATATATTCCTCTAACAACAGGTAAGCTATTGACTACCTTTAAAGACAAACCTATGATTGGAGCATATTACATAATGGGTGCGTGATTCCTATGTTAGTCTGCTCTGAAAAATTTAATTCCAACCGTTGCCGGAAGGGATAAATACCTGACAGTCATTCCCTTCCACTGCTCATTTTAATTATGTTGTGGAGGAAACATTACATGTCTTTTAGTTATTATGGGCCATTATGTACCGAGGTTTACAATGCCACCAAGCCCGTCGGTCACTCCCTTGGAGGCGATATTGAATTTTATCGTGACTATCTGATGAACTGCAACGGACGCATCCTCGAAGCGATGTCTGGCTCAGGTCGAATGCTGATCCCATTACTTGAGGCTGGTTTGAACGTAGACGGTCTTGATTATTCAACCGATATGCTCGATTCTTGCCGTGCTCTTTGCACCGAGCGGGGACTGCCCGTGCCTGAATTGTTCGCTGCTGATCTGGAGACACTTCATCTTCCTTTTCGTTATGAAGTCATTATAATCGCCGCAGGCTCACTGTTGCTTATTCAAGACAGACAGGCTTCCATAAAGGCCCTTCATAATCTGTATCTACATCTGGAACCGGGAGGCCGACTTGTGCTGGATCTCTTTCTGCCGGATGTGACGAATACGACTTCACATTACTCAGGCACCTCGACAGTTCAATTACCGGATGGAGACACGATTACAATGGAGAGCAAAGACATCGAAGTCAATATGCTTCAACAGTACAAAGTAAGTCTGATTCGCTACGAAAAGTGGCGCCATGGGAGCCACAGAACTGCAACAGCTTGCACTACGTTGGTACGGTGTAGAGGAGCTCCGCATGATTCTGGAACAAATCGGTTTCATAGATGTTGTTGTATATGCAGACTTCGATCCCGACCAGCCACCCTCCCGTTCTGATCAGAAATATGTGTTTGAAGCTACACGAGAGATTCCCTCGGAATCGGTTTCACTTTCGGGTTAAAGCACTAACGAATCCGACCGTACGTTATAGAAGGATTCGCGTATACTGCAAACTGTAACGAACTTCAGTCACGTTATTCCGCCGAAAAAGCTTGCGGCCGTACCCGACAGATCCAAGATCGAGGAAGTAACGTGCCTACGATTTGTTAAACCAAAGCGTTGTGAAAATTGCAGTAGATAGCGCCTGCTTGATTCGTTACAAAGTGTACTCACACTAAAGAGGGATGTCCTCCGTCATGTTCATGACTTATGGGACATCCCTTTTTAATTAATTATATATAAATGTTCTAATTAAGATCAGTATCCGCGGGAATATGGCACTGCAATAGCCGCTTTATCTTTGCTGACGCCCAGTTCCAGGGCTGCATGAGTAGCCCAGTATGGATCGCGCAGCATGCCTCTGCCAACGGCGACCAGATCGGCATCGCCGTTGCCGATAACCGCCTGAGCCAGAGCTGAATCCTCAAGCATACCTACCGCAATGACAGGGACGTTCAATTCTTCGCGGAAACGACGGGCAAACGGCACCTGGTAACCAGGGTAGTTACCCGGTTTACGTTGTCCGGAAGGGCCTTCACCACCAGAGCTGATGTGGAACATATCCACGCCTGCTGCCTGATAGGCACGGGAAATTTCAATCGTATGATCAATGTCGTATCCGCCATCGGCGTATTCCACTGCCGAAATTCGCATAATCAGCGGCATATCTTCCGGCATTTCTTTTTTCACTGCACGAATAATTTCGACACCAAAACGGGAAAGATCCTGTCCATATTCATCCTCGCGATGATTCATCAGCGGAGAATGGAATTGGTGAATGAGGTAACCATGCGCACCATGCAGCTCAATGGCATCGACCCCGGCAGCTACTGCACGGCGTACACCGTCCGCAAATTTTTGTACCATGGCTTGTGTTTCCTCAGTAGTTAAAGCATGCGGCGTATTGAAGTTCTCGCCAGGGAAGGTAACTACCGATGGAGCTACAGGCTGTGCCGCATCCTCTGCTTTACGTCCTGCATGCGCGATCTGAATCGCCACCTTGGAGCCATAAGCATGAATACCATCCACCAGCTTGGTAAAGGCAGGAATGTGTTCATCGGACCAGATGCCCAGATCATTGTCGGTAATGCGTCCGTCCGGATCAACATCCGTCATCTCAATCACAATCAATCCTGTACCCCCAACGGCACGGCTTACATAGTGTACTTGATGCCAATCGTTCGGAATACCGTCTTTGGCAGTTACAGAATATTGGCACATTGGTGCCATGACGACACGGTTATTTAATTCAAGTCCCTTAAATTGATACGGGGAAAATAATTTCTCTGTCATTTCAATTACATCTCCTATCCACATGATGATATATATTGAGGCAATTATTTGTTTTCCAGATCGGAAAACAGCTGCCCATTCTTGCCGCAGTTGTCCTACTCCAAATCCTCAATGACTATTATGAACCTAACCTATAGAAAAACAAGTACGTACTTTTTTGTGAGATAGTACCCTTTTTGATACCTAGTTGGTCCTTTCTTTCCTCCGACGATGTATCTGGCACAACTCGAAATGAACCCAAAACATGATATGATAGCCATACAGACATACAGGTTATAATATACCCAACTATAATAAACCGAAGCCGAAGGAGCGATTATGGTGAAAGATATTTTAATTCAAAGACTGACAACCTATGCTCAAATGGATACGCAATCCGATGAAAATAGCGAAACCTGCCCTTCCACACCAGGCCAGCTGGTCTTGGGTAAATACCTGGTTGAAGAATGCAAATCCATCGGTTTGCAGGAAGTGACCATGGATGATAACGGCTACGTGATGGCGACATTGCCATCCAATACGGACAAGGATGTTCCAGTGATTGGTTTCCTCGCTCATCTGGATACAGCAACCGACTTCACAGGTAAAGATGTCAAACCACAGGTGATCGACAACTATGATGGGCAGGATATTGTACTTAATCAGGAACTGGATGTGATGTTATCCACCACTGATTTCCCTGAACTGCGTGAATATAAAGGCCACACCCTGATCACAACAGATGGTACAACACTGCTTGGTGCGGATAATAAAGCGGGCATTACCGAAATCATGACAGCAATGGCTTATCTGATTGAACACCCGGAATTGAAACACGGAAAGATCCGCGTCGCTTTTACCCCGGATGAAGAGATTGGCCGCGGGCCGCATAAGTTCGATGTTCCTGCTTTTGGAGCCAAGTATGCCTATACGGTGGACGGCGGACCCCTCGGCGAGCTGGAATACGAAAGTTTTAACGCGGCTGCTGCCAAAATCACAGTACGGGGCACCAACGTGCACCCAGGCACAGCCAAAAATAAAATGGTCAATTCCGCCAAAATTGCGATGGAGTTGAATCGCCGTCTTCCTGCGGAGGAAGCTCCCGAATTCACGGAAGGTTATGAAGGATTCTATCATTTGTTATCCATCGAGGGAGATGTCGAACTGACCAAGATGAGCTACATCATCCGGGATTTCGATCGGGAGAAATTTGAGGAACGCAAAGCGTATTTGTTGAGTGTCGTTGGTGAGTTAAAAAGCAAATATGGCGAGAAAAGCATTTCCATTGAATTAAATGATCAATACTATAACATGCGTGAGAAAATCGAACCTGTGCGCCAGATCGTCGATATTGCACATGAAGCGATGACTCGCTTAGATATCGAGCCTGTCATCCGTCCGATTCGCGGAGGAACAGACGGTTCCCAGCTCTCGTACATGGGCATGCCTACACCCAACATCTTCACTGGCGGAGAGAACTATCACGGCAAATTCGAATATGTATCGGTTGATAATATGGTGAAGGCCACACAAGTCATCGTGGAAATTGCTCAGTTATTCGAACAGCGCGGAGATGTTTAATCGGAGCATAAAGCTAACTCTACAGCACGACCATTAATAAAATGGATCATCCACCAACAAGATGGATTCATGGGCACCCTCTGTCATATGAAACGCAGAGGGTGTTTTTGTCGCATTATTGGCTTAAAAAGCCATAGTACATCCACTCTTGATTTATTCGTACATATTACCTCCAGCAATTTCACGCAGCTGCTCCAGATTGCAGATGACAATGTTGCGCTGTTCTTTGCGGATGATTTCACGGTCGCAGAGATCATGGATAACCCGGTTCAAGTGTCTATAGCTCGTGCCCAGCATATCTGCGAGCTCTGTCAGTTTGGAGGTCTGGATTTCTTCGGTAACTTGCTCCCCTTGTTCCAGGGTAGACAGCAAATAGCTTGCAAAGCGGCTCTCGACCGGGTATAGCAGATTGAGACTCGACAGATTCGAGAAGGTATATAATTTGTGGGTCACATGGCTGAGCATAAAATGAAGAAACTTCGGATTCTCTGCATATGTATTCTGGAGATAACGATAGCTTACACTCAGTAACAGGCTCTTGTTGACGGATTCCACCGTGTTTTTGGCTTCCTTGCCATTGACCAGCTCCAGATCACCTACCAGTGCAGGTGGCATGCTGAAACGAAGCAACAGAGACTTGCCATTCGGCAGTGTTGTATATATCTTGAGCTTACCCTGGACGAGAAAATATAATCGCTCGGGACGTTCACCTTTGGCACATATAACCTCGCCTTTGGAAGCTTCGAGCAACCTTAATTCAGCAAGCGCAGGCTCGTCGAGCACCTGGTTCAGGCCATGCTCTCGCGCAAGCTGGCGCAGCAATCCAAAATCCATGATTTCTCTCATCTCGGATAACCCCCTTGTGTTGTTCTACATACCATGAACTCCAATCCATAGAGAACCAGAATCAGCTAGAAGCTATTATACAAGAAAACCAAACCAAGCTACGCTTGTATCCTCCTTCACAGATGTCATCGAGAAGCTAAATGAAGCGGGAGAACGCATGAAAGCTCTGTGCGAGCAACTCATCAGTTACACAGATTAAGGACAGGTACACCTCCCGATGGGATGCTTACCACTCCATCAGAGATGCCTGAACTTGAACTGCTTTAATATGTAACAAAAAGACTTGGAAAAGCCACCTAGTGGAAATCCCAAGTCTTTTTCATTTGTCTTTTTATCCTGATATATGTGAATCACATGTTGTATCTGAATCCATAATTACCTCGTCAGTTGGCAACTTCATTTCATTTTGTTCCTACTACCTCGGCCTCCGACTCCCAGCATTCCACTTCACCCGGAATGTGAATACGGTCCCGCGTAAAGATCGGGTCACGTCCATCAGCTTTTTGTTTCTTATAATCCTTCAGCGCTTCGAATGTCACCTTGGACAGCATCAGAATGGCAATGAGATTCACCACAACCATCAGCCCCATGAACAGGTCGGCCAGATCCCATACTAGCTGTACCTTGGCAACAGCACCGAAAAGCACCATCGCGATGACACAGACACGGTAAACCCACAGCCATACTTTACTGGATTTGATAAACTCAATGTTGGTTTCCCCATAGTAATAATTACCGATGAGCGTACTAAAGGCAAACAGAAACACCATGACTGCCAAAAATCCGGACGCCCATGAGCCCATATGCACACTTAATGCCGCTTGGGTCAATTCAATCCCGCCCAAATTCGAACCTTTGTACACGCCTGACAACAAAATAATCATGGCTGTGCTTGTACAAATAACCAATGTATCCGTCAACACGCCAAACGCCTGAATAAGTCCTTGTTTGACCGGATGTGTTGTATCCGCGGTAGCCGCAGCGTTCGGTGCACTACCCATACCCGCCTCGTTGGAGAACAAACCACGTTTGACACCATTCATCAGCGCGGCTCCGAGTGTACCACCGGCGACCTGTTCAATGCCGAAGGCATTTTTCACAATCAGGGCAATCATTGCCGGAAGCTGGGTGATGTTCGCCAGCACAACAAATGCAGCTACGCCAATGTATAACACAGCAAGAACAACGACAATATATTCGGACGCCTTGGCAATCCGTTTAACACCGCCCATAATGATTCCTGCAAACACAACGGCCATAATAATGCCCACAGTCAACCGATCGATGCCGAATGAATTTTTGAATGCCACCGTAATCGTATTGGACTGAACCGCATTAAAGACCAAACCGAACGACAACGTGATGAGAATCGCGAACAAAATTCCCATCCAGCGTTTCCCAAGGCCACGCTCCATATAATAAGCTGGACCCCCGCGGAATCCGCCATTATCTTTGACTTTATAAATTTGTGCAAGTGTACTCTCTACAAAACTGGAGGCTGAACCGAAGATCGCGATGACCCACATCCAGAACACTGCCCCGGGTCCCCCCAGTGCGATTGCCAGTGCAATACCGGTAATGTTCCCAGTACCTACGCGGGCTGCCATACTGATACAGAATGCCTGAAACGGCGAAATTTTGCCGGGTTCCTTACTTCTCGGCTCCTTAAGCACTTTCACCATATCTCCAATCATGCGGAATTGCATGAACCGGGTCTTGGTCGTAAAGTACAGACCGCATACCACCAACAAGATGATTAACAGCTTGGACCACAGAAAATCATTGAAAACTGCAATAATATCTTGTATTGTTTGCTCCATTGGCAATGCCCCTTTTCGTTGATGGTTCATTAAAAAGCGTTTCCCAGTTGTATGACTGAGCGAAAAATTCTCATACTACTTCATAAAAGCATGCAGTTCTATCACCTCAGAAGCACAAATTCCCACTGAAGTACGAGAGGTTAAGAGGTATCGTTTGTACCATTCTGCACAACACTGAATCTAGACTTTCGGATGTTACTTATACTACAAGGTCATCTACGGAAATCGACAAATACCTACACAGAATCATTTAAATTTTTTATAAATAAGCAACGTTTATCCATTCACTGTCACTTTATCTGACATATTGGGCAGTTTACACGGGTCTTCACATCGGGATATACAACCAAGTATGATAATAGGGGACATTAAAAGTAGGACAAATCGTCTTCACCATACATTTTTTCTCATATCACTTCTTCAGAAAGGAGGACACGGAAATGCGTTATTTTATTGTGGATGATGATCCTGGCGTTCGATCCATGCTGATGGATATCATTGAAGATGAGGCACTTGGAGATATCGCGGGAGAAGCAGAGGATGGAGCTCATATTCATGCTGAACTACTGGAGCTGCATAAGGTGGATGTACTGCTAATTGATCTGCTCATGCCGCAGCGAGACGGGATTCAGACCATACGTGCGCTTGAAGGAAGGTTCGATGGCAAGATCGTGATGATCTCCCAGATTGAATCGAAAAATATGATTGGGGAAGCCTATTCGCTTGGCATCGAATATTATATTACGAAGCCGATTAATCGGCTGGAGATCCTGTCTGTTCTGCGCCTGGTGGACGAACGTCTGCGTATGCAGCAATCCATCGCAGATATTCAGCGTACACTGCAGGGACTATCCAGACTGCAATCTTCCGAACGTGCTGCAACACCGGCTCCCGACAAAACGATTACGACAGCAGGACATTTCCTGCTATCCGAGATGGGCATGATCGGAGAAGCAGGCAGCAGAGATCTGCTGGACATGCTGGAATACCTGGAGCAGATTGAAACGGAGGAACATAAGCTCTCTCCATACACGTTCCCGTCACTTAAGGATATCTTCCAGAACGTAGCCCTACGCAAACTGGGCTCCGATGCCTCTCCAGCGGAAGTAACGAAGGAGATTAAAGCATCCGAGCAGCGCGTGCGCCGTGCCATTTTCCAAACATTAAGCCATGTCGTATCGCTCGGACTCACCGATTATACACATCCGAAGTTCGAGAATTACGCGTCGAAGTTTTTTGACTTTACGGAGATTCGCAAGAAAATGCTGGAACTGCAAAACAATGTAGAGCCCTCTTTGTCCCAGACCCGCATTAATACGAAAAAGTTCGTTCAGGTACTGTATCTGGAAGCCAAGCGGCTGTTGCATTGAGGAGTAACAAAAAAACATGCGCTCATGATCGAACTGGAATGGTACAGCATTCGTTCTCTCTGCTGCCTATGCCTATTCCAACTGTTATCATGTGCGCATGATTGCAAAAAAGCTCATCTATATCCATCAAGCCCTCGGCTTGCTTAGGTGCATTCGATTATACTCATTGATCAATTCATCCAGTACCATGGACTGCTGGAGCACGTCGGGATGTCCAAACCTACCCTCGTTATGCTCTACCAACATATGAAGGTTATGTCTGGCTTTCTCTATTTGATTTTTCAATTCCAAACTCATAACCATCGCGCCTGATCCCTCCTTATTTCTGTGTTACATTTTAGGTTTTCCTGTCAATCTATAGTTGGATTAACATATGGCATAGTTCGCATGGATGTTTTGTATGCTTCTCCAAATTTTGATAGTCCCTAATGCTGTACCTAGAAGGCGCTCCAAAAATGGCTCTGGAGCGCCTTATTAAAGGTACGGTTGCAATTTTACGAGCAAATTTTCCCCACTACCTTCATAATCAAACAGTTGTGTCATTATTGTGTATGTTAAAAAAACAAAAAAGCACCTCTCGATCGACAGGCTACCCAAGGGGTTACCCCATATCGATAGAGAGGTGCTTAATCATTTGATCATTTTAATTAATGCGTCACCTTCACTGTAATCAATTCACTTGAAACCGATCCACTGTCGTTGATCCATTCCACAACGTATTCATACTCACCAGGTGCACGATCTTTGATCGCTGCCGTCGCTGTCTGTGCATTCGGGGATGCAGCAGTCAACGGTTGGCTGTCGATCTCTTGACCGTTTTCATACAGACGATAGGAGGTGGCATTTGTGCCCCACCACATATTCATTGTAATGGTGTAGTTTCCACCCCCATCCCAGTTGTCATGAGAGAGCACGGGCTTTGCTGGTGCTGCATCACGGACGATTACGGTATGCGGAGCGCATTCGGTCGTTCCCTTTGAATTGATCAGTTCGCAAGTATATACATACGTACCGTTTACCCGGCCCGAAATATCCGTAGATGCCTTTTGGGCGGAAGGGCTTGAGGCCGTGAGCTTTTGTGTATCAATCAGTTCACCGTTCTCATACAATTTATACTGTGTACCGTTATTCCCCCACCACATATTCATCGTGATGGTGTACGTTCCATCCGCCAAACCGTCGCCATGTTGGTTATCGTCGGACAAGGCAGGTACACCCGGTACACCTGTGGCTTGGTCTGCGGCAATGACTGTCACTTCCACGGAAAGCTCGGTGATGAGTCCCGCGCCGTTAACCGCCTTGGCTGTAAAGATGTGTTTTCCCACCAAACCCGTCAGCTCAATCTCATCACCCTGTTCTACGCCCCCACCATCCCAAGTCAATTCCAGAAGAGTGATTCCGGACTCCGGATCTTCTGCCTTCACGTTGACGTTGAGTACATCCTCTTCACTCATTTGTTCCAAAGGCATGCCGGTAATGACCGGAGGTGTCGTATCTTCGTGTTCTTGAGGAGCACCTACATAACGAATATTCGGTGCCGCTGGCTGCTCCATGCCTACTCCCAGATGGAAGCCGGTATGTGGCGGC
>NZ_LITU01000070.1:114023-199696 GCF_001280595.1 Paenibacillus xylanivorans | reverse complement strand
GGTTATAGGCTACATTTTGCCAAGCTACCCCAAGGCGGTAGACCGGATCATGCATCAACGTGCGAATACGCACATCCGTCTCATCTGTCGTCGTATAGATGCGTAATTCCGAGCTGTCCTGACTGCGCCACATCACTTCTTCACGCCAGTCGCCAAACAGGTCAGCCTGCAAACTTGGGTTCGCTTTGGTGCCATTGTTTGAAGCCGCACCTGTTGCCGTCAGCAAATTCACTGTCGTTTGGTTGTCATAATCCCACTTGTCGATACGAATATCGTCCTGAAGTTCACGCAGCAGGTCACCGTCCCACCAGATGCCGAAGTTGGTCGACGATGGGATCTTCGTCGTAATCAGTTCACCCTGAGCACTGTAGAGCCCGGTGATTGGAATGTGTTCAGCATTGGTAATCGTTGCAGCCCACACTTCAGCCCCCGGATAATTTGGATCAATATCGGCGGCCATGCCACGTCCGGTATCGATGCCTGTGAATACACCCCAGAGAATCTCTCCTGTAGCCGCATCACGCATTTCCATACCGTACTGTGAATCTTTATGCTCATGTACGTCGAACACTTCCAGCCCCGGACGAGTCGGGTCCAGATCACTCAGGTGCATGGCATCGCCATGACCCAGCTTCGTATTGTAGAGCGGCTTGCCATCATCATCGATAGCCATCGCGCCAAATGTGATCTCATCCTTGCCGTCTCCATCCACATCGGCAACCGAGAGATTGTGGTTTCCTTGGCCTGCGTACTCGCCGTAGCCCTCATCATTGGAGTCGAAACGCCATACTTTGCTCAGCTTGCCATCACGGAAATTGTAGGACGCCAGCACAGTACGCGTATAATATCCACGGCTGAACATGGCACTTGGATGCTCCCCGTCCAGATACGCTACCGCTGCGAGGAAACGGTCCACCCGGTTCCCATAGCCATCGCCCCATGAAGCCACATCTCCACGCGGCGGATCATATTCTACCGTATCCAGAGCTGCTCCAGTTTCACCATCGAACACCGTCAGGAATTCATCACCAAGCAGAACGTAGCCCGAACTGTTCCGGTGGTCTGCATTAGCGTCACCAATGACTTTCCCCTGTCCATCCACGGTACCATCTGCAGTACGCATCATCAGTTCAGCTCTGCCGTCGCCATCAAAGTCATAGACCAGGAATGGAGAGTAGTGCGCACCCGCACGAATATTCGGCCCCATATTGATGCGCCAGAGTCTTGTTCCATCCAGCTTGTAGGCATCCATATAGACAATACCGGTATATCCGGATTGGGAATTATCCTTGCCGTTGTTGGGCGACCACATCAGAACAATCTCATATTCCCCATCACCATCGACATCGCCCACGCTGGCATCACCCGCATAATACGAATACGGCTGTCCGTCCTTCGTATACGCATCGGCAGGCTTTTGCAGAGGTACAGACAAATACTGCTCCTGCCAAACGCCGAATTCCTTCGTTGCCGCTTTTTCAATGCCGTTTTGTACCATCATGACCCGGTATTTGGACGCATCCGTGCCTTCGGCATCCGTAAAGTTGGTGCTTCCCGTTATCGGTTCATTGTTAAGCTTCACACCATCCCGATACAGATTGAAGGCAATGGTCTCGGCATCCAGGCCCAGCATGCGCCAGCCGATATAGTTGCCGTTATCTGTTTTTACAGCGACCGGAGCACGGTCCAAATATTCCATTTCGCGATTCAGCGTCGTTGCTACCGGTGTTTCGAGTGCAGCCGACAGTTCGGAGACCCCACCTGCATTCACAGACGCCACTTTATAGAAATAAGGAATCGTGCTGAGAATGGTGGAGTCTGTGTATGCTGTCTCCTTGGTACGAGCGATTAGATCATACGGCCCATCCTGCTTCACAGCGCGATAAATTTGATATGCACGTGCACCTGCTGTTTCCGTCCAACTGAAGGAAACGTCATTTTTGTTGATGCTTTGTAACGACAGACCTGAAGGGACCTCTGCCTTGTCTACAGATGAATCAATCGTCGATACAGACAGTGCATTGGATGCTACCGATTCTGTACCTGTACGATCCGCAGCCGTTACCGTGTATACATAATTCATTCCTAGATCGACCTTGTTATCGATATAGGTTGTTGTATCCGTGGTTGCCAGCAACTCGGCCTTAGCCGCCCCAGTTGACTGACGGTATACCTTATACTGTACGTCATCCCCAATAGCGTCCCATGACAATGCAGCAGTGATCGGATCACTCTCCAAATCCAGACCATCCAGTTTCAGATTGGAAGGGGCCACCAAGACTGGTGTAATCTCAAGCCCGTTGAGATGCGCCGTTTGCCCGCTGAAGATCAGATTCATCTGTCCATCCTGGACGTTAATCCGGTTGATCACTTTTTCGGCTATATTTTGAGCGCCGGAAGATACCGTTCCATAATCTTTGCCTTCAATATTGATGTTGGTCCGCGCCGAACCAATCCAGTCCCCCGTGTATGTCTTGACCGAATAGGTACCATTCGGCAGATCCACTTTGAATTCATACGAGCCGTTAAAATAGATCACGAAGTCACGACGCAGGTTATCCGTCGCACTGCCACGATCCCGATCCGCCATATTGGCGGAAGACGTTAATCCATAACCGCGTTCAGGCGTATACAGCGTATTTCGATTGACTTCCGTATACCCTTCAGCAACCGGAGAACCTACCGGGCCAAAGTCATATCGATAGGTTGCCGACTTGGTGGTGAAGCTGACTTCATCCGAAGGATCGGATTCGCCGCGACCATTCACAGCGGTTACTCGAACCGTGTACGACTTTCCTTCGACCAAACCACTCAGCGTTAAAGTAGGTACGGTTGCCGTTCCTGCCAGTTTGTAGGCAGATTCCGGCTCTGTTGAAAGTTTGCGGTACACTTTGTAGATGTCTGCGGTGTCATCCGCCGTCCATTTCAATACCGCTCCGGCGTTGCTAATGCTGCCTGCCTTCAATGCAGCAGGTTTGGCTGGCAATTCAGCCGGTACTTCGGCATCCTGAACCGCTTCCGATAATGGCAGATCCAGTTCACGAACCGCACCTGCAACCAGACGGGCAATCTGAATCGCTCCATATTCCTGGAAGTGCGTATTATCCGTTGCCCCGTTCGGGAATGCCTGATAGATGCCTGGTGATATATGGAGGAAGACAGATAATGTCGCTTCCGGTCCAATGGAATCATAGTACGCAATGCTGAGTGCGCTCAAATCGATCAGCTTCACATTTTTCTCCGAAGCCACCTCTTTCATCGCCTGAACATATTCAGGGAAGGATACATTGAACTTGCCTGTGTCTGCGTTAAAGTCCCTGCGACCCATTGGGGTTACCAGAATTGGCGTAGCTCCCCGCTGCTGCACGCCGTCTATGTAGGTTTTCAAATAGTTTTTGTAATCGGCGGGTGAAGCATAGCGGTCAGGAACACTGATCGTTGCATCGTTGTGTCCGAACTGCACGAACAGATAATCTCCCGGACGAATAAGGCGTAGAATCTCATCCAATCGACCTTCGAAAATAAAGGATTTGGAACTGCGTCCACCGATGGAATGGTTCTTAATCTCCACGGCATCACTGAAAAAGGACGGGAACATTTGCCCCCAACCCGCTTGGGGCTCCCAATACGGATTATAGGTTTGCATTGTCGAGTCACCCGCAAGGTACACAGCAGGTTTGCTACCTGCTTCGCGTTCCTGTTGTTTGGTGATTACGAGCGCATTGATATTGGCGGCCGTTCCGGAGAATTCAAAGTTCATCTGCCCATCCACCAGTGCAATATCGAAGCTCATCTCCAGATATTCACCCGCTGGCTTGGTATTCTGCTGAACCTTGTTCATGCTCTCCACTTTGATCGCAATATCTGTGTTGCCTGCACTGTCGCCAGCGACAAGGGAGACGGTATAATCACCGCTCGGCAAATCCACCTTAAATCCGCCCCCATCGGCGATTTTGGCAAAATCGGATTTAATCGGATCACTTGTACCCCGATCCTGTACCATTACCTTGGATACATCGGTGAAACCATAGCCACGTTCCGCCGAATAAGCAGACGTTGCGCCCACACCTGTATATCCATTCGCAACAGCTCCTGAACCAAAGTCGAATTTATAAGTGCTTCCACCGGCAGCTTCATCAGCCGATGCGGCTGCACTTGCTGTTGGTGTGCCAAACATTGTCCCCCACCCCAGACTGGAAATTGTAAATACCCATAGGAGCAAAACCAAGCCAACCTGCCGCGACTTCGCGATCATGAACACCCATCCTTTCATTTCCTCATCATTGAATGATTACAGCCAGAACGATGGTACAGCCTGTAAGTAAGCGCTTGCATTTTATTGCTTTAAAAAGAACCACTTCTGAGTAATTGATCACCTCTTTCATTTTTTGTTAAAACCCTTTAACACTTCACATCAGTAAACTTTGAGGCAAAGGTTTTCATTTCCCCTCGATACTATCCCTTCTTCCAGGGAATGAACATGTAATTTTCCGTCTTTTTCCACTAAAAAACCGATTTGTTCATTTATGATCTCTAACACAAGCCTCACAAGGGATCGGATAATGCTTCAAAAGGTAATAAAATCCCTTTTCATACGTAATTCATTCAGGTACAATAGGGCGATGTGTGTGTCCGGACCAGGCGGATACGAAATACGAAGTATAGAGGACGGTTCAGTTCGAACGGATCATCCTGATTTGATTATTTGGAGGCTCATCAACACCATGCAAACCGATTCACAGACTAAAGTCAAAATCATAAACGCCGATCCCAGCGCGATGGGATTATTTGGGTTGGCCATCGTCACTCTGGTCGCTTCCTCCCAAAAGCTTGGCATTACAGACGGCCTTAGCTACGCCATTCCTTGGGCGATTTTCCTCGGTGCCTTTGCCCAGCTATTCGCTTGTATTCAAGATTCCAAACGCAACAATACCTTTGGTACGACTGCCTTCGGCGCATACGCATTCTTCTGGTTCGCGATGGGTGCCAACTGGCTGATCAAAATGGGCGTGTTTGGCTCCACTCTTGCGGAACAGGCAGATGGCAAGCAGCTCGGATTTGCTTTTGCCGGATATCTCGTGTTCACCCTGTTCATGACGCTGGGTGCCGTTGAAGCCAACAAAGTATTGCTCATCATTTTCATTCTCATTGACTTCCTGTTCCTTGGCCTGACCTTTGATGCCTTCGGCGTAGCTCCTCATATCTTCCATACCATCGCAGCTTATGCTGAAATGGGAATCGGAATCGTGTCGTTGTACGGCACAGGTGCTTCCGTACTGAATGCTCATTTTGGCTACACGTTCCTGCCTGTTGGCGGACCGTCTGGCATTTTCAAAGCCAAGGCTTAATATACAGCATCAAACCGCCAGCGCGCCGGTCCGCGCCTGGCGGTTTTTTTGAATTATGCTTCACTTGAATAGGGATGTGACCGACACCTATACTAGAACTAACATATAGAGACGATGGGCGTGGCATATCTTGCAGAGTCCATCAGCCATACTGTCAGGAGGAAGAAATATGAGAGAGATACCGAAGCCTACGGAATTGGATCAGGTGGAGAAAAAGTACATGCGTGAAACACGTTGTTTCAAGACGTCTAGGGTGTTCCCGACAGACGTGAATAATCACAACACATTATTTGGTGGGAAGCTGATGTCCTATATTGATGATATTGCATCCATCACTGCTTCCAAGCTGTGCCGGGTGAACACCGTTACGGCCTCAACCGACTCAGTCGATTTTCTGTATCCGATTAATCCGACAGATTCGGTGACACTGGAATCGTTTGTTTCCTGGACAGGACGAAGTTCGATGGAGATTTTTGTGAAGGTGATCCGTGAGGATCTCAAGACGGGGGAGAAGAAAATCGCGGCTACCGCATTCCTTACCTTTGTCGCTTTGGATGAAAATAACCGTAAACTCATTGTTCCTCGCATCATTCCAGAGACGGAGGAAGAGAAGAAATTATACGAGACCGCTCCAGCTCGGGCGGCCATGCGGAAACAACGGCGGGAAGAAAGCAAGAAATTCGCCGACTTCCTCACCGTTAGTTATCCCTGGGAATAAGAGAACCGAGCACGCTATTTAGTCCTGAAGCATGCGTTCATGAATGGTCCGGCCCTTCTGCCCTGGTTCAATCAGGAGACGGGTCGGTTTGATATTAATTAGCGCGGTCAGCTGTTCTCCCATATAGTGGGAAGAATACTTGAAACCAATCTCCGCCCAATGCATAATCACACCAACGGTCGCAGATACCAGGTAACTTAGCATGATGTCGTAATTAATGGTGTAGTCGCTGTCTTCGGTCACCAATACAAAATCTTCGGTTAAATATGTTCTGAACATGTTGCAGAGTCTGGTTCCCATATCCCCATGCATCGTCATCAAAGCTCGAAAGATGTCTTGATGCGCTTCAATATATTCAAATACAGGCATCGTTGATGGCAGCAATGCTGTCATATCCACTTCTTTTAACTTCGCATAAGGTGATGCATAAGCTTGTCCCACGCCCTGCATGAAATCATCCAGAATAAATTGCAATAGCTCGGGTTTGCCGGGAAAATGTAAATAGAACGTTCCCCGGTTATAATCCGCCCGCTCCGTAATGTCACGAATCGTGACGGCTTCAGCTCCCTTTTCCAATATCAAAGAAACTGCCGCAGCAATGATGGCATCCTGCGTTCTTCGTGCTCTCCGATCCTGAGGGTGTTCGATAATCAACATTTCCACCTCCTCTGTCCATTATTGTAACCTAAATGAACACCGCTTACATCTCTGTCCGATAGCTGACATATGCGCTGTCAATGATGATTGTCACATTTCTATGTATATCTTAACATTGAGATAGGAACGATAGACCACAGGTTGAATGTTCACTCACAGTTCACCTGATTTCATTTTATAAGGAGCGAATAAATGATGAGTACATCATATACCCAAACAGCCGTTATTACAGGAGCAGCCGGTGGCATTGGTAAAGAATTGGCACGTCGCCTTGCCGAACGCAAAATTAATCTGGTGCTGGTCGACCTCAACGAAGAAGCCATTCAGCAAACCATTACGGATCTGAAACTCGACAAGGAGCACGTCATTGCGGTGAAAGCAAACGTATCTCAGGAAGCCGATGTGAAAAACTATGTGCAGCAAGCACTTGATACGTTTGGTCGTATCGATTATTTCGCCAATAATGCCGGCATTGAAGGTCCAACCGGACTGATCGAAGATCTGAGCGTTGAAGCCCTCGACCTCGTATATAACGTCAATGTGCGCGGGGTATTCCTTGGTTTGCAGAACGTTATCCCTGTCATGAAAAAACAAAAATCAGGCGCGATTCTGAATACCTCTTCCCTTGCAGGTCTGATGGGTGCTCCAGCCGTATCTCCATATATTATGTCCAAACATGCCGTGATTGGCCTCACCCGCACAGCAGCGAATGAACTCGCGCCCCATGGTATTCGGGTCAACGCGGTATTGCCAGGCACTATTAATACCCGCATGATGCGCCAAATCGAGGCAAACTCCGGTAATGTGGAGGATTATCAATCCGCTACCGTATCCAGCATTCCGATGGGCCGCTATGGTGAACCGGAAGAAGTCGCAGCCATCATGAACTTCCTGTTGTCCGAAGAAGCATCTTATGTCACTGCTTCGCTCTACACTGTCGATGGCGGTATGATGGGTCAATAAGAAGAATGGGGCTAGCCCAACGGGGCTGGCGGTTTAAAAGGTGATTCCGAATGTACAATCCAAAATGACCTCAAATTCCACAATAACGTGGAGGCTGAGGTCATTTTTTAAATAGATTGATTTAAATTTAATCCACGTAGCCAGCGAGCCCTTTTTCCATCAAGTAGTCCATTTCAGCATCCAGAATGCCTTCAACGGTCAGCTCACCCAGCTTCACATCTTTGCGGCTCAGAATGTAGTCGGCCAGATCGTCACCGTCGATATCCACGTCGCCTTTGGCATTTTCATGCGCTTTGTTAATGTACGCCTGCTCATGCTTCAGGACAAGAGCGATATTCGCTTCGCTTGCCTTCGTCTTCTCTGCAATATATGCCTTCATTTCCTGTTCATTAATTGAATTTGCTTCAGTCACGTTAAAGTCAGCTCCTTGATTCATACGTTCTGTTGCCATTGTAGCATAGGTTAACCCACAACAGTCATGCCTTATTCCTTATCCCTAAGATAAACGAACGTAAAATGTTGCGCCTTCCCCTACCACACTGCGAGCGTAAATCTCACCTTTGTGCTGCTCCACGATCGACCTTGCAATCGCAAGACCCAATCCATGTCCACCATGTTTCCGTGCTCTGGAGGCATCCGTGCGATAGAAACGATCGAAAATCCGGTCCAGATGTTCAGCCGCAATGCCCTCTCCCGTGTTGGAAACGGCCAGCACAACGTCATTATTTTGTTTCTTCAACGATACGTTGACCGAGCCCTTGGCTCTGGAGTATTTCACAGCATTATCGAGCAAAATCAGAATGACTTGCTTAATCTGTTCGCTGTTGCCATGGACCATGAGCTGCGGTTCAATGCTGTAGTCCAAGGATATATTTTTCTCGAAAATCACCGCTTCCATCGTCAAAATGATCGTCTCCACCGCATCGCTCATATTGAACTTGGCATGAATCATCGAGGATCGCGAATCGTCAATTTGAGTCAGATATAACAAATCATTCGTCAGTCCCGACATGCGTTCCGTCTCCGACTTGATGTAATGCAGCCATTTGGCCTGATTTTCAATTGTATCCTCCCGGTTCGCGAGAAGCACATCCGTGTTGGTATTAATGATCGCCAGCGGCGTTTTCAACTCATGAGAAGCATCGGCTATGAACTGCTTTTGCTTCTCAAAAGCTTCCTTGACTGGGGTAATGGAACGATTGGCGAAATAACGACTTAGGAAGAAGATGACGATCAGCATGATCAAACCTACGATGGCAAACGTATAAATCAGATTCGTAAGGATGCCCTGTTGGGCCGTCACATCGATGAACACAATCATGTGACCTGTGCTGCTCGGATCGATCACATAAGCCCAATCGGTTCCATTCAGTGTGAATTGTCCGGTTTTCCGATCCAGATCGTTAACCTTGTTCACCTTTTGCAAAGCTTCAGTATAGAACGTGTCATCCATATCAAACCTGGAGTGCGCATCCGTGATTTTCCATTCACTGTCCGTCTTGATCATGAATGATACCGAGCGTCCTGGTGGTGAGTTCGGATCACTTCCCGGTGCTCCATTGGTAACGGAATCCGATGGCTGCGATCCTGTCACTGAATCCCTGTCATCACCGCGCGGCATCTTGCTGGAGTTGTACGGACCATGATAGAAATCCGACACTTTGAACAGCTCCATGTTAGTTTCCCGCTGCACATTCTGATACGTAATGATGTAGATCGTAGCAAAGGCAACCAGCATCATAATCGAGATGGATACCAAGTTCACGATCAGAAATCGGTTTCTGAGTTTCTTGAACATCAGGACGTCACCTCAAGTACGTACCCCACACCCCGAATCGTATTAATGCGGACCGCGGAGTTCAAGAAGGTTAATTTTTTACGTAAAAACGAGATGTACACCTCCACATTGTTATACTCCACTTCCGAATCGAAACCCCACAACTTCTCAATAATCTGCTCTTTGGAAGTAATGGCCTGTTTGCGCGTGATCAGCAGTTCCAGCAGTTCATTTTCCTTCAGATTCAGCTTGATCTCCTTGCCTTGAACACTCAGCTTCAGCTGCGTTGTGTTCAGTTCGATGTCACCGAACTTCAGTCCATCCTCTGGAACGACTTCTCCCTTCCTTCTCAGGGCTGCCCGAATCCGTGCGAGCAATTCCTCCGTGGCAAAGGGCTTTGCTATATAATCATCGGCTCCATAATCCAGCCCGGTAACTTTGTCTGATATTTCTCCTTTGGCTGTGAGCAGAATGACAGGCGTATGATTGCCTTCGCTGCGTAGTTTCTTCAGCACGGTAATCCCGTCCATTTCCGGCATCATGATGTCGAGCAACAACAGATCATAGATTCCGCTTAGCGCATAATCCAGACCCGATCTCCCGTCATGCACCATGTCTACAGAGTAATTGTGTTTTTTCAATATTTGCGATACGGCTTCCGCCAAATGAACCTCATCTTCCGCAATTAGTATTCTCATCGGTTCTTCATTCCTCTGCATGAATTGGTTTCGATATATGTCAATCTATTATACCAACGATTGTAGCAACCGAACCTTGAATCAATCTTAATTCCACTTTTTTCGCGGACTATTAAAGGAAGGTAAAAAAAGATCAACGGAATGTAAAATCATTTAAGATTCATTCAAGGTTGGCGCTCTAAGATACAGACATGGAAGCAATACACGATGAAACAAAACATACAAAACATGGATGAAAGGACTGAACCCAATGGCAATTGAAGTATTCAACCGATATGAGAGCAAGTACCTCCTGACAGATGAGCAATACGAGAACTTCTACACCGACCTGCTGAAGTATATGGAGCTGGATGCCTATAACAAGAAACACGAGTTTTACTCGATCAGCAACCTGTACTTCGACACTCCGCAGGATTCCCTGATCCGCGCCAGTCTCTCCAAACCCAAATACAAGGAGAAGCTGAGACTGCGGGCATACGGAGTTCCTGAAGAGAATGCGAAGGTATATCTGGAGATCAAAAAGAAAGTATTTGGCCTGGTGAACAAACGCCGAACTGCCCTGAAGCTGGATGAAGCCTATGAATTCGTTCAGACAGGCAAGGCGCCTGATCTCGCCGATTATATGAACAAACAGGTCGTCGAAGAGATCAAGTATTTCCTCCGGCTGTACGATCTGGAACCAAAAGTATATCTGGCGTATGAACGCAAGGCGTTGTTCGACAAGAACAGCCGCGATCTCCGCATCACCTTTGATACCAACATCCGCAGTCGCAGATACGATCTGAAGCTAGAGCAAGGAGATTACGGTGAACCTCTGGTGAAAGACGGACGCTGGCTGATGGAAGTCAAAGCCGAGAAAACCGTTCCGATGTGGCTCTCTCAACTGTTATCCGAACACGGCCTATATCGCACCGGATTCTCGAAATACGGCAATGAGTACAGACATCTGGCCAGAACAACCAACCTGAACTACCAGACTGAACGAGAATTGCTGCCGGGTACAGATTTCAACCCATCCATAGAACAAGAAAAAACAATCACAGAAAGAGAGCGTGTAGTATATGCTTGATTCCATTTTCAGCTCAGCTTTAACAGACACCACCCTAACTTTTAGTAATGCGATTCTAACTATCGGACTTGCCATCATCATGGGGGTCATCATCAGCCTGACGTACATGAAGACAAATCAGAGCACATATTCCCAAAGCTTTACACTAACCATGGTCGTCTTGCCAGTCATCGTAGCCATAATCATTCTTCTGATCGGCAGCAACATTGCCCGTGCATTCAGCCTCGCCGGTGCCTTCTCCATCATCCGATTCAGAAGTGCGCCTGGTGACCCGAAAGACATTGCTTATGTTCTGTTCACCATGGCTTCCGGTCTTGCCTGCGGTGTAGGCGCATTCGGTTATGCCGTAATGTTCACCATTATCCTGTGTGTACTGATGTTTGTCCTGAGCCGCTTCAACTTCGGAGAGAAGAAAAACCAGCAAAAAACATTGAAAGTGACCATTCCCGAGAATCTGAGTTACGAAGAAGCACTGGACGAAGTATTCCACAAATTCAATGTCGTGCATGAGCTCAAAAAAATCAGAACAACCGAGCTTGGCAGTCTGTACGAGCTGGTCTACAACGTCACCATTCATGAAAGTGTCAATCAAAAAGAATTCCTCGACATGATCCGTACCCGAAACGGTAATCTGGATATCTCCTTAACCATGAGTCCAACAACCACTGAATATTAAAATTCGAAGGGAACGATATAATATGAAAAAGAAAATCATAACTGGCAGCAAACTGTGGTCCGTCGCGATGATTACAGCAATGGTTACAGCATGCAGTGCTCCGGCAGCAACCAGCAGCACCGCAAATGCCGCAGTGTCAACGACAGGAACAACCAAAACCGTATCCGTCAGTGAACAAACCTCGGTGAAGTATGCCGATCTGGTCACTCTGGATGCAGACGATACCAACGTTAGCTGGAGTGCAACAGATTCCACAACGATTAAGCTGAACGGTACGACCGCTTCCATCACAGGATCGGGTGCAAAAGCAGCAAACGGATCAGTAACCATCTCCGCAGCGGGTACCTATGTACTTAGCGGCAAGCTTACCGATGGACAGATTGTAGTTAATGTTGCTGATAAGGGCACCGTACATCTCGTATTAAACGGGGCGACAATCAATGATAACGACAGTGCAGCCATCTATATCCAGAAAGCGGGCAAAGCTATCATTACGCTGGAGGAAGGGACCGAGAATGCTGTCTCCGATGGCAAGACATACGTATACGCCGACGCTACAACGGATGAGCCGGATGCAGCCATCTTCAGCAAGGCAGACCTGACGTTCAATGGTACAGGCAAGCTGACGGTTACAGGTAACTATAATGAAGGTATTACGAGCAAGGATGATCTGAAAATCGTCAGTGGCACAATTAACGTCAAATCCGCCGATGACGGCATCAAAGGTAAAGATATGGTGGCGATTCAAGCCGGTACCATTACCATTGATTCAGAAGGTGACAGCATTAAATCCACAAACGATACGGATACGACTAAAGGCTTCGTTGCCATTGCTGGAGGTACATTCAACATCCAGAGCGGCAGCGACGGCATTCAAGCGGAAACCGCATTGGTTACGGATGGCGGCACATTTAACATCGTAACCGCAGGCGGCAGCGCCAATGCGCCAGCCAAAGTAGAAGAAGGACCATTTGGTGGCGGCGGATGGGGTGGCGGAACACCTCCAACCGATATGGGCACACCACCAGATGGAGAACCTCCTGCCGATATGCCGAGCAATGATGGAACGAATGCAACAGGTGCAGCACCATCCGGCTCCGCGAATGCAGCAGCACCTGCTGATTCCAATGCAGATGCTGACACAGCTACCACAACAACGGAAGAAGAGTCCACAAGTGCCAAAGCACTTAAAGCGGGTACAGACCTTACGGTTAATGGCGGTACGTATACAATCGACTCCATGGACGATTCACTTCACAGCAATAACAATGTGACAGTCAATGACGGAGAGTTCAACATTGAATCCGGCGATGACGGCATTCATGCCGATCAGGCGCTTACCATTAACGGCGGAACCATTACCATTGCCAAGAGCTACGAAGGTCTTGAAGGTGCAATCATCACCCTGAACGATGGGAATGTGGATGTGACTGCATCGGATGATGGCGTGAATGCTTCTGGTGACATAACTGCAACGGATGCGGATGCTGCGACTACTACAGAAGACAGCACACAGGCAGCCGATACAACGGCAGCTTCCAAAATCTCTGTTACAGAGACGACAGGCACAACATCAACCACGGATCAAGCAGATCAAAGTACAGACGCGAATAGTAATACGCGTCCACAAGGCGGTGCTCCAAGTGGTATGCCGGGTGAATCTGCCGGAAACAGTGAGCTTCACATCAACGGTGGTTCCCTCACTGTAAATGCTGGCGGCGATGGACTGGATTCGAATGGCTCCATCTACATGACAGCCGGAACCGTCATTGTGAACGGCCCTACTGACAATGGTAACGGAGCACTGGATTATGACGGTAACTTCGAGATCAGCGGCGGATATCTCGTTTCAGCCGGCAGCTCCGGCATGGCTCAGGCAACATCCGAAGCATCAACTCAAAATACCATTGCCATGACGTTCCCAGAAACGCAAAAAGCAGGAACACTGGTACATGTCGAAGACAGCGAAGGAAACAACATCCTGACCTTTGCTCCAGCGAAGGATTATCAAACGGTGGTTGTTAGCTCCACGGATCTGAAAAAGGACGGTTCATACGTGATCTACTCCGGCGGAACTTCGACTGGCACAGCAGTGGATGGACTTTATACCGACGGAACGTATAGTGGCGGAACCAAAGTGGTTGCCTTCCAATCCACAAGCAATGTAACTTGGGTGAATGAATCCGGTGTAACGACTGCGAATTCAGGTATGGGTGGTCCAGGGGGAGGCCGTGGCCAAGGCGGATTCGGAGGCGGAAGAAACAGAACAGAGTCGGCTACAACAACCGACACCACAGGGACAACGGGCACCACGGATACCGCGAGATAAGTTAAGATTCAGGCCATAAAAGCTAATATAAATAGGCGATTAAAAAAACAAGGGGATGTCCCATAAGTCATGAATATGACGGGAGACATCCCTTGTTATAGCGCGGTGTAATGAAGGTTGGCATATGACGATCCCAGCCGTGCGGCCGAGCAAGCAACGTCTTTTTGTTCTAATGAACCCCGATACACGTTATTCGTTCCCATTTGCCCAAGTCTGAGATCTAACGAATCACAGAGACGTTATTTTGTCGATTGAGTCATTTTTTTAGGTTCTGACGCTGTATTATGATTGAATAACGTTACTGAGGTTCGTTAAACGTTGCAATCCTTGATTATCCACCTTTTAAGATCTCCTAGGTTCGTTAGCGCTTATTCATGATTTTCCACTAATCAAAACGTATATACATACACCTTGGTACGCAACGTATCCCGGCACGTGATGGTCCGTAACGGTACCTTGCCTGGCAATGCAAAACAGACGCTAATCACCTTCGCTCCCGGTGGCAGCTCTCGGCTGAATTTGTCCATGAGCCGATTCATCGCTCCGGGGAACAAATAACAGATGACACAATCGGCATGTTCATATGAAATGGTATAGATGTTGCCACGGATGAATCGCAGCCGCCCCTCCAGAGAATGGCGCTTTCCCTTTGCTCGCCGGAAGTGGACACTTAGAAAAGCAATCCATTGGGAGGCCCATAAGGGAACGATTGAATTTTCAATCCCCGTAAGCCGTTTTCCAGGGCAATGCCTGACCACGTCCAGTGCCAGCGTTCCCCATCCGGAGCCCGCTTCAATGACATCGCCGTAACCGGGAATACGGTTGACCTCCTGAATGACTGTCTGCCTGACAAGGCTGGAAGTCGGCATTGGTGAGATTCCATTTTTCCAACTGACCAGCACGATGGATACCACAGATATAAGTGTCACCACAGCAATCAGCCATGGTATGAATTGAAATATGAACATAACCTCAATCCTTTGAATTTAATTAAGAGGCAGCATTCGCACCTTCATCATAACAAAAGAAGCTTCCCCAGGTCCAAAAAAGACCTAGCAGAAGCTTTCCAAGCGGGAGGCTCTTTTGGGGCATAATTACCATAAGATAACGGCGGTTTCGTTATGAAACTATTCTGGAATGGGAAGTTCAATAAGAACGGACTCCTTTGTAGCCGGCGCTGGCGACCATCCTGGCTTCACTCGTGTTCAGCCAAGGTCTTGCGCGGCCCAACCGGGCGCATCCATACGAATGGCTCCGTCTCCGATAAGCGTCTTCAACAGCGCCTCAAGCGTTGCGAGCTCCGAGACGCCAATCTGCTGTTCCCATTTCTTGCGCAGCTCATCGAAGATTGCTTCCCCCTGCCGCAAGACGTCAAAGCCGAGAGGGGTGACCTGCAGCCGCTTTCGACGAGCATCATCGGGGTCCAATTCGCGCGATACATAACGGCGGTCGAGGAGAACTGTGATCGTCTTCGATGCTGCCTGCTTCGAGACAGACATGCGACGCCCCAAATCCGAGGCGCTGTCGGCGCCTGCGGCGATAGCGCGCAGCGCGAAGTCGTGAACCGGACGGAAATCGTCGTACCCGCGAGCGGCCAGTTCGACCATTGCGGCGTCTACGAGCGCGCGATAGCCGCCCAAGAGGAGAAGCGCGAGATCGGCTCCAGATCGAGACATATTGTTCCTTCCTTTGTTAACGCGTTTCTTTCTATTCTAATCCAAAGCAGCATCACTTTCCACCTCAAGCCGCGTCTATGCTCTTCAGGAAGTCGAGGAGTACGCCCGACAGAGCTTCCGGCGCCTCCAAGGCGGCGTAGTGGCCAACGCCTTCGAGTTGCACGGATTTGATGCCGTGGATCGTGATCTGGCTCACGGTTCCTGCGGTGAACGGACCGCCGCCAGCGCCGATAGCCAAGACTGGCATGGTCAGTGGGCTCGTTTCGGCGAGTTCCTTGATGCTGTCGCCTTCGTTGAGCATCGACTGGTAGAGGCCGATCGCTCCGCGCCAGCCGTTGGGGCGGGAATATGTGCGGACGAACTCGTCAATGTCGGTGTCCGCGATCGCCCCCTGAACTGCGGTCATGGCCGGGAATGCCCAATTCCCCAGGAACTCCCGTTCGCGACCGGCGAGCAGCATCTCGGGTATGCCGGGCGTCGCCAGAACGCCAATATGCCAGGAGCCGCCGTGCGTGATGTCGCCCAGACCTTCGAGCCCGAATCCGGGAAGGCCCATCTCGATCGCGGTGAAGCTGCGAACATCTTCCGGATACGTGGCCGCGAGTCGGAAGACCGTGGCCCCGCTGATGTCCTGCCCCGTGAGGTGCACCGGACCTACGTCTAACTGCTTGATGAGCAGATGCAAATCTTCGGCGGATGTCGTGCTGTCATAGTCAACCTCGGCGTTGCTTGAGTCGCCAAAGCCGCGCAAGTCGACGGCAAACACCCTGTGCTGCAAGGCAAGCAAAGGGATGAGCTTATGGAACGTCCACCAGGTCTCCGGGAACCCGTGGACCAACAAAATCGGGGACCCTGAGGTGCCGGCTGACACGTAGTGAATCATGGTCCCGTTGACCTGTGCCGTGTGATGCGCGAGCCCCGGAATCGACGCGCTCGAATTCGTGATGTTCATTTCTGTTTCTCCACCTTCCTCTGGCTACTTATTCACCACGCTTTATATAACCTTGTCATTCAATTATAGACAACTTGGTTGTCTTAAATATAGTCAACCAAGTTGTCGTTGTCAAGTGCTATAACGGAAAAAGGGAACAATCGACCCGCGATTGTTCCCTTTTTCCCGAATCTGTCTGCCACTGATTTCCCACCCGATGAAATCAAGTCCATTTATAACAGGCGATGGGGCATTGAAACCTCTTTCAGGGCATTAAAATACACCGTCGGTCTGACGAGTTTTCACGCAAAGAGACAAGAGTCCATCACCCAGGAGATTTTCGCAAGAATGATCATGTACAATTTCGCTGAAATGATGACCTCGCACGTCGTCATTTCCCAAATGGATAAACGGCACCTTTACCAAGTCAACTTCACGGTTGCCGTTTACGTTTGCAGACATTTCCTGCGCTCACAAGGCGATGAATCTCCGCCCGATGTTGAAGCGCTGATTCGCAAAAACCTTTTGCCGATTCGACCCATTCGCCCAGGGCAGAAGAATACGCGCAAAATCCGCTATAAATCAGCTGTTAGCTTCGTCTACAGAGTAGCATAATTCGGCTCACATGAACATTTTTAAGCGGATATTCCATCCGCTTTGTTTGCTGTACGCTTTTTTCCTTGCTTGCACCAAAAAACAAACGGCATAGGACTTTTTCCCATGCCGTTTCGGATTTTATTTTCATTCCCAGTTTTTCCTTTGAGCTTAACTTAATGACATTGAGCAGAAGCTCCCTTTTTCTTATTCTAATTTGGCTTTTATCTCATTCCATCCTGCTGCTCATTCCACTCATTCAATCCGGTACATGGGACTTCATGTATACCCCTTTTTTGTACACCGACTTGATTGTAAAATGCACCCCAAGCTTGCGATTCGTCCGGTAGATCAGCGAGTTAATCTCGTCAATGCCTACCGACTCACTCTCCAGCATGCTTCGCTCCGGCCACACTTGGCCGACAATCTGCTCCCGGGTCACAAAGTGATCCAACTGGCTGTACAGCAGCTTGAACAGCTGGTACTCCTTCTTGGACAGTGGAATCTCCACCTCGCCAATCTGCACGGTTTGCAGGTGATCCTGCAAACGCACACCCTCACCCAGCAAATCGGATATCCGATACTCTCTCGTTTCTTCAAGATCTCCCTCTGTGCGAAGCTGGATCAAGCCATTGACCAGTGTCAGGCTGTCTCCCTCGGCAAAGGGGTATTTCTCATAGGGAACAAGGCGCTGCCCGTTCAATTCCGTTCCATTTTTGCTATCCAGATCCTCAATCCACAGCTGATGCTGCTCATCATAATGAATGCGGCAATGCCGCTTCGATATCAACTGATTGTAGACAGACAAGTCCAATTCGTCTCCACCCGTATAACGCCCCACTGTAATGGAGCGCCCCTGGCTGACATAAGCGAACGAACCGTCACTTTCCTGCCCTGGCGTACGAATGACGATTTTTGCCGTCTCCCGCATGTTATTCTCCCACCTTCAAATATCACTCTATCTCTATGAGCGTTCCGTTCATAAATAATGATAAATTCATCAGATTTGTTCCATTGTTTGCATTCATAATAATTTATATAGTGTATACAGGCATCGTTATATGCTTTTCTCTACTATACCAGACGTTGTGCCTTTTTTCTCATAACCGTCGTATGCACGCCTTAGCCTATCAACAAGAGAGGTACCTCACCATGAATAAAAAAAACATTTTCATATATGTGCTGCTCGCCTTCACCCTGTCCATTACATTAACAGTGCTCTCCCGCATCAATGATGATCCCGGAGAATCACTGAAAGGCACCAACACAACCGAAACTTCATGGTTGCAACTGAACACCCAGCCGTAAGTATACTCTATTATAACGTGATCACCACGAAAAACGTTTCACGAATGTCATCTTATGCTGGGTCATGCCATGTTAGATGAGGATTAGATCCTAATCCGTTTAACAGAATAAGGCCCCTGGACGCTAAAAAGTAGCGCTCAAGAGCCTCATTTCAATGCTTATTTATGATATGCATACTGATAAGCTAACCGGATCATGACTTCTTTCAAAAGTGATGTTGCTGCGGAATTACCTGTCTTCAGCGGCGCTTTTTCCTGATGCCAAATTTCCTCCAACCATACACAATGAGAGCTATAGGACCAGCAATCCATAACAACTGCCATAACATGATACTCAGGTCAAATCCCATGTTTTATACCTCCCCAAAAGATTGTGAATGCTGCGTCTACTATCCTAAAATTGGTTCTTTTCATCCTCCAGCAGATCCGATTCATTAGGCTGTTCGGTCTCTCTAGCCTGTATTTCCTCCATCCGGCTCGACACCTTCTGATACAGATAGGAAATTCCAAGCAGCAGTACACCAAAGCTGAAATAGGCAATGATTTTGCTGCCGGATGTGAGCAATCCGACATCATAGAACACCATTTTCCCGGTGGAAAACAACGTCACTCCCAGACCAAGGCGCCGAATCATCACATATTTTCTACGGAACCCATAGGCAATGTACAGGATCGCAAGCAGCAGGTAGATCAGGCTGAATAGCAGCCCCACATCACCCCACTGGAACTGGATCGTCATGAACACAGTGATGACACCCAGCAGATAAACTCCTGCAATAACCGGGTACCATTCAATGCTCTTGAACTGCCCGCGAATTGCCGCGATCAGCAGATCCCTTCCTGCAAAGAACACGCCCACGTTAAAGATAATCAACACCAGCAGACCTACGATTTCAGCCGCCGTATGCTGCTGAACATCCGGCTGGAGTGCCGGCATGGACAGCGTTACCGCCAGTGCGATACAACAGCCTACGGCATGCAGGAAGATGACATAATACTGAACAATCCGGTCACGCAGCAGCTTCACTTTGCCCAATCCATAGGCCATGGCAATGGTCAGTGCAGCGAACATCAGCCACTTGTAGAACAGGTATAATAGGAATGAGTCATCGACTGCCTTCATATACAATTCATTCGATTCATACAGCACATATAACCACAGATTGGCGAGTGTGACGTACTTGAATGCATTCAAGAAGCCAAGCTCTGTCTGGCTATAATGATACTTCTCCCCGGATAGGGAGCCGTTGCGATCCAAGGCGTAATAGAGCGTAATAAGCAGCGCACCCAGCGTAATGCAGGAGTATTTTAGCATGAAATAGGATTGCTCCCCCATGATGAACAGCACCAGCACGTCATAGTACACAAAGGTGAACATACAAAGAAGCACGATTCCCCATCCGGCACGCTCCACCAACTTGAACCGCTTCAGATGTCCGAGCGTAACCAGCAGAACTCCTTCGATCAGCCAGCCCATAGACAACCACTTTGCACCAAACTGGAACGGTATAATCAGAATGGCAAAGGTCAGGGAAGTCACGTAAAACAATAGAAGAGTCTGTTTCTCCTGCGGCATCCTCTGCTGTACAAATCGGGCGAGCCCGAAATAAACCAGAGCGAAAATCAGAGCAAGCAAGCCCTGTGCGTCATTCCATCCCGCTGCATCGAACAATACATACAACATTAGACAGCTGATGCTTGTATTCATGGCCAACAGTGCGAAGTCCCACCAGGTTAGCTTCACCCGATGTTTGAAGGGATACGCCAGTGTAATGCCGAGATATAATGCAAATGTCACAATGGAATACACCATGCCGATCTTCTCACTTGGCGAGAGCCATAACAGGATGAGCATGGACGGTGTGTTGAACAGAAAACTGATATAATGCACAATCGGCCACCGTTTGCCAAATGAAATCCATACAATAATCCCGTTTAAGAGCAACAGATAGATCATCGCAACATATACAGCCGAACCTTGAAGGCCGAAATAGGCCATGTAGGAGATTAACGGCAGATATCCTCCAACCAAGCCAAGTGAGCAGATTGTTCTAGACTGATACCTCAACGATAACAGCACGGATATGGCTGAAACCAACACCGACAAGGCAAGTCCCGTATATAACCCGATAATATGCAGCAAAAAGTAACTGTAGAAGATCGAGCCAAACAGAACAGAAATCCCGCCTCCCAGCAGTCCCATCGCGAACGTCTGTCGTTTGCGCCGGAACAGCCATTCACCCCCGGCAAGCATGAGTGCACCGAGCAGGAAGAATGCTCCGCCTTTCATCTCATCGTTGAACCAGGTAGCGTAAGAGTGCTGGAATGCCGCTCCAACGCCAAGAATGATAAGCAGGATGGCGACCTTGTTGATCCAGCTTAGGCCAATCTTCATCTCCATCCGATTCTGGAGAATGCGCCGCTGAATGGTTTCTTCGCTTAAGCCTTCTTCCGACATATACTCGTATCCCTGCTGCATCTGCCCGCGCAGCGCCTCTTCTCTCTCCCGCAAGGCCTGTCTGTGCTGCTCAATCCGTTCCTGCACCTCAGCAGCCAGATAATCAATTCTCTTCTTAATCTCGGTGGCGTCGCTCTGAAGTTCCTCTGAAGCCCTGTTGAATATGGCATTCAAATTCACTTTGGCACGATGTTCATGCGCCGCCAGCCGATCATTATGTACACTCGTCTTTCCCCGAAAATAGGTCTCCATCTTCTCCTGCGATACACGAATGAGATTCAATTTTTCATCCAGCATCTGTTCGGACAACGCCATGCGAAGACGGGCATTCTCTTCCTCCATCTTGCGGGTGCGCACTTCAAGCTGCTGCAGCTTGTTTTGATGTGCTTCATATTGCGCTCGCAGGTGTTCATTTTGCATGATCAGATCATCGGATTGATAATCCTGAAGCAGCGCATTGTACTCCTTTACCAGCTGCTTCTGCTGCTCCTGAACCTGGTGAAGCCGATCCTTGAACTCTTTCATGAGCTTCCTCCGTTGGTTGATGTTCAATTCATTTCCTATATTTTACTATATGTATGCCATAAAATGGGGTTAAAGGAGTAGATATAACAAAAAGCCCGGGAAGCATCACCTTCCCGGACTCTCATTCATGGATATGGTAATTCTGCAGACGTACACAACTTCCGGTCATCTTACTGAGCTTCGGATACTTGCTTACGCCGGATCTTTCGTATCCGCCGTCTCCGGCTCCATAATTTCGGTGGCATCCGGGTCCAGCCAGTTAGCAAGCAGGGTCCGCACATATTGCAGATCACTCTCTGACAAATCATAGTACCATGTTCCGCTGCGCGTTGCGCCCTCACCCTTCAGCATGTAATTGCTGATTGTTGGCGTGGTGTCTTTCATATATAGGGACTCGGCAAATTTCATGATGAAATCCGAGTTCATGTTGGTTGTAAAATTCGATCCGGCGATCTGAATAACCTCCGGGATCTTGGTCAGATTTTTGACCTCAAGGGCACGATTCATAAAGGCACTCAGGAAAAGACGGTGCCGCATCGTCCGATTAAAATCGGAATCTTCCCGGTATCGCACATAGCCCAGCGCTTCTTCGCCGCTATAGATCGGTTTGTTCGCTTCAACAAACAGCTTCTCATGTATTTTCAATTTGTTCTCAATATTTTTCTTGATCGGCAATTCAACACCGCCAACCGCATCAACAATATCCTTGAGTCCGTTAAAATTAATCGCGGCATAGAAATCAACTTTGTTTTCCAACAGATGCTCCACAGTATCCATCGCCATCTTGGCTTCACCATGCGCATAGGCTGAATTAATCTTCGATTTCACATCCCGGCCGACAATATCGGTATAGGAGTCACGTGGAATGGACAGCAGCAACACTTTGTTCTCTTCCGGACGCACAACAGAATAGATCATGGTATCCGAACGGCTTGGTTCGTTATCCCGTTGGTCAATCCCTAGCAACAACAGCGAGAATGGATCGGTATGTTCTACAACGGGCGCATCCTTATCGCCAGCCGGCTTATAGGAATCATCGAGCGCTTCCTTCACGGTACCCGAGGCAAACAGGTTAAATGCAAACACGACGAGCTGTTTTTGATAGATAAATCCGACTCCCCCCAGCACAATGAGCGTGCTCAGGATGATAATTAAAGGTTTCTTCCATCTCTTCTTCGGTTTCTTTGGCTTCCGTCTAGTTAAATGTGCGGCACTGTTCTCCATCATATCTCCTTTAATAACGGTCTTAAAATCATTTAACTATATTAATAACACGTTTTCAATAGATTACGTTATAATCTGCTATACAAGAAATGACACAGAAGGAGCGATGAACGATGGAATATCGACGTTTGGGGAATAGCGGTCTGCGCGTTTCCGCACTTGGACTCGGCACCAATGCCTTTGGTAAACGGGCGGACGACCCGACTTCTACCCGTATTATTCATGCGGCACTGGATCAGGGAATCAATTTTATCGATACGGCCAACATCTACGCCGGAACAGAATCGGAACGGATTATCGGACAAGCCCTGAGTGGAAGACGGGAAAACGCTGTGCTTGCTACCAAAGCCGGACTCCCCCGGCATGACGGTCCCAATGGGCGCGGCTCCTCCCGCTATCATTTGCAGCAAGAGCTTGAACATAGCCTGCGGCGTCTGCAAACGGACTATGTGGATCTGTATCAGATCCATACCTTTGATCCGCACACACCGCTGGATGAGACGCTGCGCACATTGGACGATATGGTCACTTCCGGCAAGGTCCGCTATATCGGGGCCTCCAACTATGCAGCCTGGGAGCTAATGAAAGCTCTGGGTACCAGCGAGCTGAAAGGATATGTACGTTATATCTCAACGCAAACCAGCTACTCTCTGGCTGATCGCACACCTGAGCTTGAACTCGTACCGATGTGTCTCGATCAGGGCGTCGGCATCATTCCGTATTTCCCGCTGGCTGGCGGCATTCTGACAGGGAAATACAATGGCGAAGCTGGCGTGCCCTCCGGTTCCAGAGCAGATACCGATCCAGCCTTCAACCGTTTTCTGTTGGAACACAATATTCAACTGGGTGAGCAGGTTAGTGAAAAGGCATCTGCATATGGATGCTCCCCAAGCGTCCTGTCATTAGCATGGCTGCTAGCGCGTCCAGCTGTTTCGACGGTTATCGTTGGGGCAACTCGTACGGAACAGCTGGAGCATAATCTGGCCAGCCTGGACATGAAACTGAGCGATGACATGATTGCCGAGCTCGATCAACTCAGCGACTCATTTCGCTATGGTAAGCCGTTTGCCTCGTATCGGATGGATTGAAGCAACAGAAAAACACCTCCCGGCTAAAAAGTCAGGGAGGTGTTTACTATTTGCAACTTCACTACATACTGTAGTCTAATAAAGCATAGAAAAAATTCGTTCTATAGAATATTAAACATCGGTTTTATGTCTGATAAATTCCTGCATGATTTCCATGTATTCGTCCTTGCGATCACTTAAAATATCAAAGAACACCTTGTCTGCGGCTTCAACAAGATGAATGCCTTCAAGCGCCAAGCGGGTTCCTTCCGGCGTTGTTGTAATAATATTCGCACGGGTATCAGTAAGATGACGCTTGCGAGTGATCAACTCTCTCTTTTCAAGAGCACGGAGAACTTGAGAAGTAACGTTAACATCCACATTGGCGAATTGCGCAAGCTGAACTTGGGTTACTCCGTTGCCCTCTGTGTCGCGTTCATTGAGCCACACACAGGCATGCAATAAAATAAATTGGGGTTGTGTTAATTCCAGAGGCTCCAGCACCCTGCGTATTTCCTTTTGCCACATCGTAGTCACCTGCCATAGCAAGTACCCCGGACTTTCCTGAGCATTTTTATACCGTGAGCTTTCCATCTCATACCTCCATCATTACACCTTGAGCTTCATCCTATCTTATAACGCTTGTTGGAACGTATGTGTTTCAACGTTGTACATTTTCAGCAGCAAACACTAGCGTGAAGGAATAAATTGCTTCACCCATTGGCCAAATCCATGCGGATTACGGCTCTGAATCAGAACTGTCCCTTCACCCCGGAATCGGCATACCAATCCTTCTCCACTCGTCACGCTGGATAACCAGCCCTGGGATGCTTTCTCAATGCGATAATCCACATAACTGGGCCATGCGACCAAGTGAGCATTATCCACAATCACTTCTTCACCCGCAGCCAAATTAATGGAATGGATTGCACCATAGGAAGACAGGAACACGGTTCCTCGACCACTGATCTCTATAATAAAGAAACCCTCTCCAGAGAAGAGACCTTTCTTCAGGTTTTGCATTTTGGTATTCACCTGGATACCTTCCGTTCCGCCCAGAAATCCATCCTTCTGTACGTAAAGCGAATAGGAACCATCCAGTTCAACCGCCTTCACATCCCCCATGCTGGATGGAGAGAGCAGAATTTCCGCAGATCCCCCTGCAGCCGTCAATTCCTGAAAAAAGAATTTCTCGCCGCTGAGCATCCGTCCGATTCCGCCAAACATACCGCCTTCAGCAGATCCCTTCAAATCAACGGTTGGTGTCATGGATACCATGGCCCCGCTTTCTGCCTTGAATCGTTCTCCCCGTTGCAATTGCACCTTAAGCATCGCAAATGCACCATCATATAGAATTTCATAGTTCATGGCTTCATCAGCTCCTTGTTGTCCGTGTTAAAATCATTTAGCCCATTATCCTCTAACACGGAGGATTTGTCTCCGTATTCCTTAATAATATGCTGATCTCCCCAGTTACATAGGGCGTTCAGAATCGGTTCCAAACTTCGGCCATAATCACTCAGTTCATACTCCACTTTAGGAGGAACCTGATTGTATACAATACGGTTCACGATCCCGTCATCCTCAAGCTCCCTCAGCTGCTGCGTTAACATTTTCTGCGTAATTGCGGGCATAATACGCTTGAGATCACTGGTTCGTTTCTTCCCATGTGTCAGATGGCAGAGGATGACGCATTTCCACTTGCCTCCGATGACTTCAAGCGTCGCTTCAACGGAAATATTATATTTCTTTCTAATCATGTTGAATGTCCTCCCTGGAATTCTTTTTTCATAAAAGCAATTGCTATATAGGTACTAAAAAGTACGTAGGGTACTAAAAAGTACGTACTATTCATTTTATGTCGAATAACTCATAATAGCATTTGCCGGTACGTAAATCTACATTCTGGGGAGTTGAACAAGACATGTTACATGATTCAAAACGCAGTACCTTGGCACTGCTGGCGCTGGCAATCAGTGCATTTGCCATCGGCACCACTGAATTTATCAGCGTTGGATTGCTGCCCCTTATTGCAGATGACCTGGGCATTTCCGTAACGACAGCGGGACTGACCGTTACTTTATATGCATTAGGTGTTACCTTCGGGGCACCGATTCTGACCTCACTGACGTCAACGGTGTCACGCAAGACACTGCTGCTTGCCATTATGGTTGTTTTTATCGCTGGTAACACCATGGCGGCGCTATCGAGCGGAATTACCATGCTGCTCATTGCGCGAATTGTCTCCGCTCTGGCACACGGCGTATTCATGTCCATTGGTTCCACCATTGCGGCAGACCTGGTTCCTGCAAACCGCCGGGCGAGCGCCATTGCCATCATGTTCTCTGGCTTGACCATAGCGACGGTAACCGGTGTACCCCTGGGTACACTCATCGGTCAAAACTGGGGCTGGCGCGCAGCTTTCATTCTTATCGTCGTCGTCGGTGTTGTTGCCTTCATCGGCAACATGATTCTTGTACCGTCCACGTTGCAACGCGGAAAGCGGACTGCATTCCGCGAACAGATGAAGCTGGTGACAGGCGGACGGTTGCTGCTGGCTTTAGCCATTACCGCCGTGGGATATGGTGGAACGTTTGTCGTATTCACCTACCTGTCCCCACTTTTGCATGACATCAGCGGTTATTCCGATAAAACGGTCGCGGGAATTCTGCTGCTGTACGGAATAGCCATTGCGATCGGCAATATTATTGGAGGAAAAGCGGCCAACCGCAATCCACTCCGAGCACTCTTCTATATGTTTATCATTCAGACCGTCATTCTGGGCATACTGTATTTCACTGTTCCATTCAAGCTTGCAGCATTAATCACGATTCTAGGGATGGGTCTGCTTGCTTTCATGAATGTACCCGGGCTTCAGATGTATGTCGTGACGCTCGCAGAGCGTTATGCACCGCAGGCCAAAGACGTCGCCTCCGCCTTCAACATCGCAGCCTTTAACGCAGGGATCGCAATTGGTGCATATTTGGGCGGTGTAATCACGGACTCCATCGGTCTGATTCATACCACATGGGTTGGTGCAATTATGGTTCTGGTTGCCGTTCTTCTCACGGGTTGGGCAAGAGCGCTTGATCGTAAAGATCCCTATTCCCCATCCGAGATGGAGACAGGTACAGTCAGAACATCAGGCTGAACCATGCATCATTCCAGTGTTGAGACTACAACTCGGAACCGGTTTCGCCTTTTATTTTAACATAGTATAATACGTTGATTCGAATTTAATCTACTATGACTTAATGAAGGACAATAGGATTTATCGTTTTACATCATTACTACCATTTTGATCCATAATATAAGGAGGACTTCACATGACAGCACAACATTTACAATCCACAGTAGTTTTAAATAACGGTGTTCATATGCCTTGGTTCGGACTTGGCGTATTTAAGGTAGAAGAAGGATCTGAATTAATCGAGGCCGTTAAACAAGCAATTGCTCACGGTTACCGCAGCATTGATACAGCCGCTATCTACGGCAACGAATCAGGTGTAGGGCAAGCGATTGCCGAGGCACTGAAAGAAAATAATCTGAAACGTGAAGATCTGTTCGTCACATCCAAGGTGTGGAACGAAGACCTCGGATACGAAGAGACACTTGCTGCTTATGAGACGTCACTGAACAAACTGGGACTGGAATACCTGGACCTGTATCTGATTCACTGGCCAAAAGCAGGCAAATACAAAGGCGCATGGAAAGCAATGGAGGAGCTGTACAAAGCAGGCCGCGTCAAAGCCATTGGCGTCAGCAACTTCCAGATCCATCACCTTGAAGATCTGATGCAGGATGCAGAAGTGAAACCAGTGATTAATCAGGTGGAGTACCACCCTCGTCTGACTCAAGTCGATCTTAAAGCTTTTTGTGAAAACAATGGAATTCAGTTCGAAGCATGGTCCCCGCTGATGCAGGGTCAACTTCTGGACAATCCGGTCCTGACCGAGATTGCCACTGCGAAAGGTAAATCTGTAGCACAAGTCATCCTGCGCTGGGACTTGCAGAACGGTGTCATCACCATTCCGAAGTCTACCAAGGAAAAACGTATTGTCGAGAACTCTTCCATCTTCGACTTTGAACTGTTCAATGATGAGATGGATCGCATTAGCGCCCTGAACGAAGATGTTCGCGTTGGACCTGACCCGGACAACTTTGATTTCTAAAATGAACCAGGGTCCTGATATGTTCCTCGTATTCTAATTTAAATTTATTTATGGGACATCATCCCGTTTTTGTTCATGATCTGTTAACATTAAAGGGGCTAGTGAACCCGGCAAAAGTTTCTGGCCCAGAGCCGATTGTTTATTCAATCGGCTTTTTTATTTGTGCTTCTTCTCTATTAAACTGATTAATTAAATCATCCAATACCATAGATTGTTTGATTACAGCGGGATGTTGAACTCTCTTATGCTTTTCTACCTGAGCGTGAAGGCGAATCCTAGCACGTTCAATACGCAACTGCATGAGAATGCTTCTTTTCATAGAACCCCATCCTCCTTTGTGATATTTTAGGTTTTGCTGTCAGATAAAAGCATTATCTTTGAACGGCACAAAAAAGATGAATTTAATTAAGTTATAAATAGAAAAAGAAAAAGAAGCTCAGCATGTTATAGTTTTAAATGTGCGCGGAACGTTAAGGAGGCCGATCGTTCTTCAGGCCTTCAGCTTCTTTCCGCTTCCTGATTAGCCGCTTTTTCTTGGTGCTGTTGATCGCATCAAGACGATCTAGACAAATTGCAAGATGCAAACCACGGGGAGAGTTTCATTCATATGAGCGAAAAACCACCGGATCAAGATCGGTGGTTTTTCTTGTCTACTGCGCGCTTCAATTAAAAATGTTGTAATCAAAATTTTAACTATTGAAGCTGCCACAATGCAGGTACATTGGATGGTTCCCAGCCTGCCAACGAGGTGTGGGGCTGCAAACATTTATACGTCTTGCCGTTATATGTGACCAGTTGTCCCGCAGTATAAGCTGTGTTTGCCTGCCAAGCGGATACGCCAGGATTCGTCGTTTCAGCCGCAGTCTTCACACTTACCGCGTTGCTCGCTGCAGACACATTGCCTGCTGCATCCTTTGCTTTTACTGTAAATGTATACGAGGTATCCGCTGCAAGCCCGCTGATCGTTGCCGTCGTTCCGGTTACCGTTGTTGCCAGCACTGTTCCGTTGTACACGTCATAACCCGTTACACCCACATTGTCAGTGGACGCCGTCCAGCTCAGCGTTATGCTGGATGTCGTTTGTGCGGTAGACGCGAGGTTTGTCGGTGCAGTTGGCGCTTGCGTATCTCCACCCGGCTGAGCCGTTGTGCTTACGGTTACAGCATTGCTGGCTGCAGACAGATTACCTGCCGCATCCTTTGCTTTTACCGTGAAGGTATATGAAGTACCCGCCGTAAGTCCGCTGATCGTTGCTGTCGTTCCGGAGACGGATGTCGCAAGATTAGCGCCATTATAGACGTTATAACCGGTAACACCTACATTATCTGTTGAAGCATTCCATGCCAGCGTCACCGAGTTTGCCGTCACGCCTGTCGAACGGGCATTCCCTGGTACGCTTGGTGCTGTCGTATCTACTGGAGGCACTGTACCTCCGGTAGGCAGATCCGCTTTCAGTTTGTTTTGGAGTGTTTTGTTACGGTCACCGCTGAGCTCCCAGAACATCGCTCCGCCGAGTCCTTTGCTCTTGATATAAGCAGTTTTATATCCAACGGACTCCGCATCGTCATAACTGATAAAGCGCTTGTTGGACGCATTATAGAGATATGGCACTTTGGCCGTGTCATTCCAGTAACGTGTGTATCCGTTTTTGTTGATGTAATTGGCTTCCAGATCGTAGAAATCAAAGGAACCTGCTTCCCATGTTCCAACGGAAGAACCACCCGAGCACGTCTGATACTGCCCATTGCCTGCCTGTGCGCATCCATCCCAGCCACGGCCATAGAATGGAACACCAAGCACGAGTTTAGCGGCCGGTACGCCAGCATCCAAATGCCCCTGTGCTCCGGCAGCCACATTAAATGTATTGGCATCTGGCACGCCAGCAGCTGAAGCCGCAGGATCATAGTTCAATGGCGCATTATGCGCGCTGATTTTTTGCCAAGCCCCGTTAAAATCGTATGTCATAATGTTAATCCAGTCGACGATGGCAGCAATTTTTGCAAGCTCCGTATTGGCAGCATAAGTCGCAGATGCACCGCTTGCAATCGTAAGCAGATATTTCTTGCCGTCCACAGCCCCGGCTGCATCCAGTTTTTCACGGATCTTGCTCAGGAGCAGCGTGTAGTTCTGTTTATCTTCAGGACGTTTGCTGTTAGCATCGAGCCCGCCTGATACCGGGTACTCCCAGTCCAGATCTACCCCGTCAAAATTGTACTTCCGCAGGAAATCGACGGCAGAGTTCGCAAAGACCTCTCGAGTTGCCGCAGTCGCAGCAACATCAGAGAAACGGTTGGACCACGTCCAGCCTCCGACGGAGATAATGGTTTTCAGGTTAGGATTGACTTGTTTCAGTTTGTTGAGCTGATTGATATTGCCTGCAATGGGCTGATCCCACGTATCCCCTGCAAATGTCTTGCCCGTATCGATCCATGGATCGCCGAGCACGATCGTTCCGTTTGGAACATTAATCGTTTGGCTTTTTTCATTCTGACAGGTCCAGGTTACTGGATTGGGGCCCGAAGGGTCCGAATTCCCGTGAATGCCGTTCCAGCAAATATCAGCAAAAGCATAGTTGATATGCGTCACTTTGGTTGGGTCAATATCGGTTACATTATAGTTTCTGCCGTACGCAGCCCAGGACGGGTAGTAACCAACAATTTTATACGAATCTGCTGCTTCGGCCGTAGCAGGTTGGAGCGCAAAAGAAGGAACAATGACGGATAAGAGCAGGGACAGACCAAGGAAAAACTTTGCAGTCTTCTTAAAAGCAGTGTGTTTATTTAAATTTATCATTTAATACACAACCTCCTCTGTCGTTTGCGTGCTAAGCCCATTCAGGAACGGGCGATGTGCGTTCGAGAACTGGTTATTCGTATAAGCGTCCCAGTTGATTGACCAGGTCATAATGCCCTTAATACCCGCATACCCCGCAGGCTGGCGCAAGGTATAGGAACCGCCGTATGATACACCTTTGATCAGATAATTCAATGCCTTCTGCAGCTCAGCTGGCGCCGTGTAACCGCCTCCAGCTGCCTGCTGGGAAGCGGGTACGCCAATTGCAATCTGGTCTGGGCGCAAAGGGCTAAAGAATGGACCCGAGCTTCCGCCTACGTTAAAGCCTTGAAGCAGCATTTCAGCCATGGCGACATGGAAATCTGCTGTCCCTTGAGCGTATGAGCGGCCGTCCAGTCCCACCATCGAACCGGTGTTATAGTGCTGCACATGCAGCAGGGTCAGGTCATTGCGCAAGGCATGAATCACTGGAAGATACGCCCCCCAAGGACCACCATAGTTCAGATATCCACCCTGAACGTAGGCCGTTTCCGGTGCAGCGGTTAGGACAAAATTGGCACCAAAGTGTGATTTAAGCGCTTTCACTCCGTTAATCAAGTTAACGATCTTCGGCGTCGTTGGACTACGGAAGTCGGTATCTCCCGCATTTAAAGACAGGGAGCTTCCTTCAAGATCGATATCGAGGCCATTAAATCCATAAGTCGAGATAATAGATTTTAGAGAATCCTCGAACTGTTGTCTCTTGGTCGCATCGGTGAGCTCAATCGTGCCATTGGCTCCTCCCATGGAAATCAGTACCTTTTTTCCTTGGCTTTGAAGGTATGCAATATCAGACTTGAATTCTTCTACCGTAGCGTTATACGGAGTAAAAGCGAGCGTTCCGCTGCCGGGTGAAATCGGTTCGGCAAAGGAGACATTAATAACGTCATAGGCTGTTGACACGTTGCGAAGTTTAATATTGGTAGAGCCATTGTCGAAGTTGTGCCAGTAGCCGATCAGCCATTTGCTACCGGTTGGCCCAGGATTCGAAGGCCCGGTGGAAGTTGTAACGCTGAGAGAGGTACTTGCAGCGGACAGATTGCCTGCCGCATCTTTTGCTTTGACTGTAAAAACATACGTGGTACCGGCTGTCAGTCCCGTTACTACAGCCGTAGTCGTTGAAGTGTTCGCTGCGAGAGTACCGTTCCGGTACACTTCATATCCAGTTACGCCCACATTGTCCGTGGATGCGTTCCAGGTAAGATTGACAGATGTCTCTGTGACGAAGGATGAGATTAGACCTGCAGGAACGGAAGGTGGTGTTGTATCCGGAGTTGGATTCCCTCCCGTGCCTTCCCCAACGTATTTCCATAACGCGGGTACATTTGATGGCTCCCATCCGGTCAAAGCCGTATGGGGCTGAATACATTCATAATCTTTATTTAAATATGTTACTAGATCTCCTTTTTTGTATGCGGTGCCTGCCTGCCACTGGGCAGCGGCATCTGCTCTTGGTGCAAACCACGTAATAATCAGAAGAAATGCCAAAGCGAATGTAATGACCGGGCGGAATCGAACAGCTTGATTCAAGCAAAATCCCTCCTGTATTAAGGTTATTTTCACCTTGCAAACAAAGATTCACTGGTGCACTTACATGTGATCCGCGATCTATAGAGCTTATAAAACCGTCTGACGCTGAGTGCCACTTCACTCCCTTCATTATCAAAATGGACCTTCCCTCTCGTTTTCTTTTTTTGCAGACATCATCCAAATTTACAGGGAATTTACAGATCCTCACCCTGTATTTAATCAGTAAAATGCAATTGAGATAAGGGATAAATTATTTCTATTGGGGGCGAAAAATGTAATATACTGCACAAAAAAGGCCGTCTATCAAGTCATTAAGAGACTTGATAGACGGCCTTTTTTATTTTTATTTTATAAAGTAACGGATGTATTACCAAGTTTGTTTTAACTTCGAGGAAGCTAGTTCAAATGACAGCATGCCTTCGAAAGGTTGCCACCCATCCTCACCGGATAAAATAATAGGCACAGCGTATTCGGCCGCTTCCTGTTCATTAATTGTTCTCGCCCATGGAACTCTCCCCATCACACTTCCGGCCCCAGGCCCGGCACTATTATATTCAACGTACGCAACCGTCGCTTCCGCATCCCTCTTGTTCCAATTATGCCATCCCTCCTGCTTCACATGAGCCCCCATCCAACAGTTCAGGAAGCAGACTTTGGCATGATTACGCCACGGTCTGCCCAGATATACAGACTGGGCGGGGGCATTGCTAGTTAGGTCACAATCGATAAACACATAGCCATAACGTACATCCTCCGGTGTAGAAGCTGCCGTGATCCATCCATTCACTTCGCCCTCCGCCGCCGCTGAATCGGATAAACGATTCTTTGCAAAGATCTCACCCCCCTGGACCACCGCCGTAGCCGAGCCAAAAATAAAATCCACATCGCCCTCAATGTAACAGTCCTCATAATATTGGCGCAGATTCCGCCGCTCCGCCCCGTCACGCGGGCCCCCGAAGAAACTCCGGTCAATCGGCTGCTCGGGCAGCGGTCCGGTAAAGATCGTGTCCTGGTGACCCATAAATCGGCAATGCCGGAAGGTTGCCCGATCTCCATCTACATAGACAGCCAACGCCTGACCGACCTCACGACCAGGCCCACCTGAGTTTACGAAGGAAAGCCCTTCAGCGATGAAATCATCTGCCCCGATAAAGGCTGTGTACGAATGAAAGGTATGATACAACTCCCCGTTCGGGAACTTTTTGAGCGCATAATCATCATACGTTATGATGGTCTGATCAGCTCCCGCACCGAAGAGGTGGACCATCGGCTTCTCGATGTGCAGTTTTTCAACATAGGTGCCTGGCTTTATACGAATCGTATATTTTTCAGTGCAGTCGGCCGGAATCGCTTCAATGGCAGCCTGAATGGTGGGAAAATCGCCACTTCCGTCCGCAGCAACCAGGTAACCATTCCTGTACAGATCCAGAACCGATCCATCTGGCATAGGCTTGTTCATGGCAATCGCTCCATTTCCAGTGCAGCCAGCAAGAGTGGTGTCACGCCCATGAAGGAGTCACTTACAATCTGCTCGCTGACATCATAACTGTACAAACCATCCCGATCCGGACTGAGCCCTGCCCCGTGACAGATTGCGTTCAGCTTCACGCCTTCTTCCGTTTCTTCCACCAACCGGGATATTAATCCTTGCCATCCCTTCTCTGCGGCCTGTCTGAAATGCGGCTCACAAAAATCATTGTATGCCTTCAACATGATCCGCATGGTTTTGCGGGTCAGGGAGACGTGATTGCTCACCACAAAGGTGAGAAAAAAGGGCAATGAACGTATTTCTTCCGTTCTGCCCGCCTCTTAACCTGCCTCCGCCAGCGTTCTGACTCAGCGCAAGATTGTTTTATTTTCGAAACATGTACCTGTAGCTTCAACCTCTTCGGATTCTACATCTGGTTCCGGTACTCCATCGGTGTTACACCCTTCACTCGCTGGAACGCTCTGTAGAACTGACTTACATTGGAGAACCCCAGCCCAAAACTGATGGCGGTCACTGAATCTGTTGTATGACGCAGTCGTCGGGTTGCTTCCTCCACGCGCAAATTCAGCACGTACTGATACGGCGTTGAACCTGTCAGTACTTTGAAGGAACGCATAAAATGATACCTGCTCTGGTGCGCAACCGCCGCCATGGATTCAATGTCCATTGGACTTGTATAGTCACTGTGTATATACTCCAGCACGCGCCGTAGATGGGGGTCGATGAATGCACCGCTATTGCCGTTTGTTCGCTGAAGCAGATTCTGAAGCTGCCCATAAACCAGGCCAGACCCCACACTCTCCACCACACCTATTCCTGTGGATGCCATCGTCAGGTTACTCCCATTCTGTTGACCGGTCAGCATCCGTCCAAGATATGTCTCTACTGCAAGCTCCGTTTCCTGTATCTGCAATGGTTCAGGCGCATCGTCCAGCAAAATGGCGTTCCAGCCTCGAAACAGTCTGCTGATCTCAGCCGGATCGAAGGTTTGTGTAGTCTGGAATTCGGTCTGCGCTCCTTGTTGATCTGTATCCTCCAAGCCGCCTCCTGGCGGATTACGGAACTTAATAACGATAACCGCCGAATCCGAACCAATCTCGAAAAAGTGCTCCATCCGGGGATGGGCAATAATGCCCAATCCTGCTTGCAGAGGATAGGCTTGTTGTTCCTGCACCAGATGACACTCGCCTCTTACAGGCATCGTTACCTGATACCAGTCATCATGCACATGGGGTTCATTGGCGAATCCGCCAGAAGCCTTCCACAATTCCAATCCATTTAGCATCATGTTTAATTCCATCGTTTCCTCACCTGCTGACATTATAGCAAATCGTGCTCACTTTCCAAGCACTTTTCACAAAGACAATAGCTGTCTATATCTTTTATCATGGTAAAAAAATAATTCGAGGTGATCTCCCGTGGCTCAAGCCACTGTAAGCAAAATGCAACTCAATCACTCCGCCAATTGGGCGCTTGCCGGAGTCAGCTTCGCCCATCTGCTGAATGATGCGATGCAGACCGTTGTTCCGTCTGCTTTCCCGCTGTTCCAGCAAACCATGCAGCTCAGTTTCGCCCAGATGGGCTGGATCGCCTTCACATTGAATATTACCGCATCGGTCCTTCAGCCGCTGGTCGGTTATATGTCTGATCGCAAGCCAATGCCGATCTTGCTCCCTGGCGGCATGTTATTCTCTCTGATCGGTGTTCTCGGTTTCGCCTTGTCGTCAGAGCTATGGATGCTGCTTGTCTCCGCATCATTGATTGGCATAGGCTCATCCATTCTTCATCCCGAATCCTCTCGCGTCGCCCATCTGGCGGCCGGTCGCGGACGCGGAATGGCACAGTCCATCTTCCAGGTCGGTGGCAATACCGGTCAGGCTCTCGCCCCATTGCTGGTTGCCTTTATCCTGCTCCCGCATGGGCAGCTTAGTTTTCTGTGGCTGATGGCCTTTGCCCTGATCGGGATCTTTATCCAGTCTTCCGTTAGCCGCTGGTACAGAGACAAATTGGCAGACAATCGCAGCCGTCAACAACAGCCTATACAGACAAACGGCATTGTGCAGCCCGCTGTCCAGCCTGTAAGTCGGGGATTTATCGCTTTTACAATGGGTATCCTCATCCTGCTGCTGTTTTCCAAATTCGTGTATATTGCTGGTATGACCGGATACTATGCCTTTTATTACGCCGATGCGTATAACTTGCCTCTTTCGCAGGCTCAGATCTGCTTGTTTGTTCTGCAATTTGCAGGCATGGTTGGAACCTTGCTCGGCGGCCCACTGGCTGACCGTTATGGACGTAAACCGATGATCTGGTTCTCCATTGCGGGTACTGCACCATTTTCACTGTTGCTGCCTTATGCGGGACCTGCTCTATCTATGGTGCTGTGCGGCATCATCGGGTTGATTCTGATGTCCGGCTTCAGTGTCATCATTGTCTACGCACAAGAATTGCTCCCGCGTCATATTGGGACGGTATCGGGATTGTTCTTCGGTCTGTCATTTGGTATGGCAGGACTTGGATCGGTTGTGCTCGGTTCTCTGATTGATGTGACCAGCATTTCATTCGTCATCAAGCTATGTTCCTTTTTGCCGCTGCTCGGGGTGTGTGCTGTATTCCTGCGCCGGGATCGGCCACGAAACGCCTAAAATGCATTGAAACGTCAGTCGTTTTGTGACTACAATAAGGTCAGGATAAATGAGACAGAGGCTAAACAGAAGGAAGGAATAACCTATGATCATTGATGTACAGCATGTCACCTGGAAAAGGGGACCGATCACTCTGCTGAACGATGTCAGCTGGCGTGTAAACGAAGGCGAACATTGGGCATTGCTTGGCCTGAATGGTTCCGGTAAAACCACACTCCTGAACATGATTACCGGATATCTCTGGCCGACAGAAGGTACGATAACCGTGCTTGGACACCGTTACGGAGATGTGGATCTGCGCGAGCTGCGGAAGTCGATCGGCTGGGTCAGCTCCTCCCTTCAGGAGAAATTATATGGTACCGATCGCACACAGTATGTTGTCATCAGCGGCAAACACGCCACCATCGGACTTTACGATAAACTGTCAGACGAGGATCTGGATCAGGCACGGGAATTGATGCGTACGCTCGGCTGTCAGCATTTGTGGGATCGCGAATATCGCACCTGTTCCCAGGGGGAGAAGCAGAAGCTGCTCATCGCCAGAGCCCTGATGGCTAACCCCCGTGTTCTCATTCTAGACGAACCCTGCAATGGACTCGATCTGTTCTCCAGAGAACGGTTGCTGGAAAGTATCAGTGAGCTGACGCAGAAGCCGGATACCCCTTCGCTCATCTACGTAACTCATCATACGGAGGAAATATTGCCTGTGTTCAGTCACAGCCTGCTACTTCGTCGGGGCGAGATCGTGAATAGCGGATTAACCAGCGAGTTGATGAATAAAGACGTACTGAGTAAATTTTTTGAATCACCTGTGGATGTGGATCGGCATGGAGAACGTGTCTATGTAAGAGCATCGGATAAATAATAATCTGTATCTATTCACAGTCAGAACAGTCGAAACAGCCCAAAAACCTGTCCACATGTGGACAGGTTTTTGGGCTGTTTGGCTATATTATGAATTATCCACAGTTTTATGTGTATTATTTCCGGGCAGAGAGGAATAAAAACAACGGAATGCGCTGTCTGCGCAGGTACGTATCCTCGTTCACAAAATATGGACGCTGAGGCGCCGATTCCCGCAGATGCTGTACTTGAAATCCTGCCTCCTGTAATGCCATATAGTAGGATTCAATGGAGCGATGCATTTTTTTCACCGTGCCTCCAAGCCATTGCTGCTCCCGAAATCCCTCCACAAAATACTGATCGACGACCCAATTGGTTCGGACCCCCAAAGGTTGCAACGTCGATGTGATCACAGGATGTTCTACCGAAAATACGAATGTGCCATTCTCTTTTAACGTGTTGTATACCTTACAGAATAGGCTGTCCACATCCTCAATATAATGAATCGCCAGTCTGGAAATGACCAGATCATATGTATCCGCGGGATAGCTCCAGTCTTCCATAAACGCTTGCTCGATCTGTGCATTCTGACCCTTTATCGATTCATGTGCAACCTGAACCATATTCACTGAACCTTCAACTCCGGTATAACAGCCACCACGGTGGCCGGGGCCCAGCAGTTCTGCTCCGAACCTCGCATCCCCACAGCCGAGATCCAATATGCTCTTGCCCCCAACGTCTCCGATCAACTCCAGCATCACAGGCTTCTCTAAAGTATCGTTGGCATTTTCCTGCCACTGCCGGCGTTCCATATACTTCTCAAAATTAGCTTCATCTTCGTAAAAATCAGATCCACGTTCGCTCATTGCGTACCCCTCCGTTACTGTGATGAAGTTCAGCTCTCCTATTCAGCCTGAAAGATTATACAGAATATCGACATATGTTTCTATAGCAAAAAGGCTGTCGCTGGAATAATCCAGCAAACAGCCCTTATAAATTGAATATGTTCGTTATCCTTGCTGAGCTAATCAAGCGATTCAGATAAACAATGCTTTACGGTATGCAGATATATTGAATTCCCTACCGTTCAGATTGATCCATATAAGGCCGACGGCCGCCCTTTTTGACGAATTTCCAATCCACCTCGATATTATGACGCATTCGGCGCAAGAGGTTCACGGCTATCTCAATCTCCTCTTCCGTCAAGCCTTGAAGCGTAACCTGGTCTGAGTGAACTCCTTCTCTGCGGATGAATTCCCAGGCTTCAAGACCAGCCTCTGTCGGATATAACAGCTTATTCTTCTTATTATCCAATGCGGATTGTTTGACAATAAATCCGTCCGATTCCAGTTTGCTGATAGCTCTGGCTGCCGTGGTACGATCGACTTTGATTAGTTCAGCCAGCTGGTTGGGAATAATGCCGGGATTCTCGCAAATGCGATAAAGATACAAATACTGTCCACGAGACAAATTTAGATGTTGGAACTCCACATTGCTGATTGAATCCAGACAGCGGGCAATCATGCCGATTTCACGCAACACTTCTTTTTTTTCATTCAATGTATTCACTCTCCAGCTATAATTGTTGCATTCGCAACATAATTGATGATATAACTGAATTGAATCAGTTTAAATTTTAACCATGATAACACATGGAATAGGTACATGTTCATGTTATGTACTAGTTTACCATGTCAGGATAGAATTACTATTAACTAAAGGGGAATTTTTCATGATTACAACTATTGTTGATGCTAATCGTCAAGATTTGCTCGACGCCTGCTTCGCCATACGTACCTCCATCTTTGTTGAAGAGCAAGGGGTGCCCGCGGAGGAAGAATTCGACGCCTATGATGCACTGGATTCAGAAGCCCGTCATATCCTTCTCTACGTGGACGGTGTGCCTGCTGCCTCTTCCAGACTGCGTGTAGTCGAGAATGTTGCCAAATTGGAGCGAATCTGTGTGATGCTCGATTTCCGTAAACATGGCCTCGGCCGTATACTAATCGATAAACTGGAACAGATGGCTCTGGATCAGGGACTTGAGAAGGCCAAGCTGCACGCGCAGGTACAAGCCTCCGGGTTCTATGAACGTCTGGGATATACGGCAGCTTCGGATGTATTTCTTGAAGATGGCATCCCTCATCTGCTGATGATTAAGAAACTGAAATAAATACCAAAAAGAGCATCCCCACAGGTCAAGAACGAGACCTTAGGATGCTCTTTTGTATTCTAATGAACCCAACACGCGCTATTATTGGAGATTCCACCATTTTGGGAATGTAACGAATCGTACACACCCTATTTTCTGTTTTGCAACCTAATTTGTAAATTTTTATGCGGCTTTTACTGGAATAACGTGATTGAAGTTCGTTAGCCTTTCTAATGCATGCATTTTGCTGCAATAAGGTGCGGTGAATTCGTTAGGAATGCTCCATTGGGGAGCGTTTACTGAGCATATATCATGACGAAGAAGTCAGGCGTCAACCTGACTTCTTCTCTTGCCTCTTTAGCCCAAAGCCAGACGACCTGGCTGAGATTCAGCGGCATTATTTTTCATCTGTTTACTACGCAATTGTCCGCAGGCCGCATCGATATCGGTACCATGTTCCATGCGTACAGTGGCGTTAATGTTATTCTTTTTCAATGTATCATAGAAGCCCAGAATGGACTCTTCGGTACTCCGCTGATACTGGCTATGCTCATCCACCGGATTGTACGGAATCAGATTGACGCTGACCATGCTCTTCCGGCTGGACAACAGTTCGGCCAGTTCTGCCGCATGCTCACGCTGATCGTTGACGTCCCGCAACAGGATGTACTCAAACATAATGCGTTTGTTCGTTGTCGTCAGGTAATAATCTACCGCGTCCATCAATTGCTCAATCGGGAAGGCCCGGTTGATCTTCATGATATGTGTACGCAGTTCGTTATTTGGTGCATGCAGGGAGATCGCCAAATTGACCTGCAGATTGCTGTCCGCAAATTCCTTGATCTTGTCAGGCAGTCCGCTCGTGGATACAGTGATCCGTTTGGCCGCAAGCGCCAGTCCTTTACGATGCTTGATCACTTCAATAAAGTCAGTCATGTTCTGGAAATTGTCAAACGGCTCGCCAATTCCCATCACGACCACGTTCGTTACCCGCTCGCCTTCGCCAGCTGTATCAAGATACTGTTGTACATGCATAATCTGTTCTACAATCTCACCACCGGACAGATCGCGGCTCTTCTTGATCAGCCCGCTCGCGCAGAAGCTGCAACCAATGTTACATCCCACTTGAGTGGTTACACATACAGTGAGACCGTATTTTTGGCGCATTAAAACTGTTTCAATCAGATTGCCGTCCTGCATACGCAGCAAAAATTTGACCGTGCCGTCAGCGGATTCCTGCTTCACATGTTCACTCAGTGAGTTCATCGTGAAATGCTCGGAAATAACATCCAGACATTCCTGACGCACATCCGTCATCTCGGTAAAATCGTTCACACGCTCCTGATATAACCATTCCCAGATGCGGGAAGCACGGGATTTCTTCTGTCCATGCTCCGGCAGCCAGGCACGTAATTGCTCTAATGTTAATCCATATATGGATGATTTAATCATGTTATTGTCCTCTTTTCGCAAAAAGCATATGGCTCATCGGTCTATCGAAAAAACCTCTACTCTGTATTGTCCCAAAATTGACGAGGGAACACAAGGGCTTTTGCATTTCTTCCAAGAGGTTTTATCAATGGCAAATCTGCACAGCAACTTACTTCTTCACTTTAATTCCCATACGTTTAGAAGTGAATGATACCGGAGGTGTGCAGCAGAACCAGAAGCACCAAAATTGGCGCTACATAGCGCAGCATGAACAACCATACCCGGAACCAGCCTGCACGCAGGCCGGATGCTTCGGCAGCCTTTTTCCAGAAGTATCCGGCAAAAATAGTAACCAGCAATCCACCAATCGGAAGCAAAATATTGGAAGCTACAAAGTCCATCCAGTCGAACACACTCTTCGAGCCAATCGTCCATTCAGGGAACAATCCAAGCGACAATACCGAAGGAAGCCCAACGATGAAGACGGCGAGTGAGATGGTCCATACGGCGCGGCTCCGGCTCCAGGACAATCTCTCCATGAAATATTTCACCGGAACCTCCAGCAAAGATACCGCCGACGTCAAGGCTGCAATCGCCAGAAGCACGAAGAACAACCCGCCAAACACGAAGCCCAGCGGCATGGCCGAGAAGGCTGCCGGCAGAGCTATAAAGATTAGCGACGGACCCTGATCCGGTGCAATCCCGAAGGAGAACGTCGTTGGGAATATGATCAGACCGGCAATGAACGCATAGATCAGGTCACCTGCACCGACAGCAATGGTTGCTGCACCGAGCGATTGATTTTTATCAACATATGAACCGTATGTCACGAGAATACCCATACCAAGCGATAGGGAGAAGAAAGCATGTCCAAGCGCAACCAGCGCAGATTCGGTCGTAAGCTGCGAGAAGTCAGGATTCAGGAAGAAGGAAACCCCAGCACCAGCTCCCGGCAAAGTCACTGCACGAACCATCAGAATGATGAGAAGGACCAGCATCGCCGGAATCAGTACCTTGTTAAACTTCTCGATCCCGTTCGATACCCCTTTGGCTACGATCCAGCCTTTAACCAGAACCGAAATCAGCTGCCACACAATTGGCATATAACCGCCTACAAAGTCACCGAATTGCCCAGCATAATCAGGATTGTTATACAGCGTACCGCTGAATGACGTCACTGCATATTGCAGCGTCCAGCCTGCAATAATGACATAAAAGGAAAGAATGATAAACGGCGTCAACACTTGCAGCAAACCAGCCGCAAGCCACCCTTTTTGCCCACCTGCCTTGATAAAGGCTGTTGCTGCGCTTCCTCTGCCGCTACGACCAATCGCAAGCTCAGCCAGCAATACGGGTAGACCAATCAATAGGAGACAGACGATAAAGAGCAGGAAAAACGCAGCTCCCCCGTTCTCTCCCGTAATATAAGGAAACTTCCACATGTTGCCCAGACCGACCGAGCTGCCGATGGCAGCCAGAATAAATCCGGCTTGTGAGAAGCGTTCACCTTTGTTTGGACCGTCTTGATTCAAATTGGAATCATTGGACTTACTAAAATTCATTATATCTACTCCATCTGTTCTAAGATTTTCCGTTATTATATAACAGTCATCCACTCAGGTCATTCGAAAATCGAAATTAATCGAAATGTTATTTATTTACAGGAATGTCTACATTAAATATGCTGCCCTTTCCTTTTTCGCTTAACAAAGCGCAGTAGCCATTTGTAGTCCATTGAACCTCTTACTATGCAGTATGTGATAAAAAAGGAGAATGCCCACTGCCCTGTAATTCAGATATTCCTCAGATTGCTGCAAACGGAACCCTCGGCACCATGTTGACCAACGCATACGGAAGCGCCGTTAATATGTACCTGCAGCTTTCGCTGAACGCCATGAATATCTGGTATCACATACTTGATGATCCGGGAACAAGCGATGCAACGGTGTTATTTGGCATAGTGACGTACAAAATGTTCGGTCTTCTACTGCTAGCCATTGCGGTGAATGGAGTAGCGGCCTATCTACTGCTAATTAAGGAAATTCGTATTTCATCTCTGCTCATTGCAGGGGCGGCGGTCAATCTCGCCTTCTTTATGTTGCCAACGGAAATTCATGAGCGCTACAGCATACCTGCTTTGTTATTCTTTCTTCTGGTTCCGTTCTTTAAACGTAAATGGATGTTCGCAGCAAACGGATCAGGATCAGGATTGAGCAACAGCTGGATGTACGGCATGGGTATCACCATAGCGATGATCCATATCGTGATCCTGCTCTGGGTCGTATATGCCATGACACTTGAGGTTCTGAATGGACGGAAGGAACGGAGCTGAATATCGTCCTATAAGGGCAAAAAAAAGAGGTGCTGCAACAGCCATTTCCATGGTTGTCGAAACACCTCTATTCCGATTAAATTTTAATTTCAAGCAATTCATATTTGATAATGCCTATAGGCGCATTTACATGAATGACACTACCTACTTCTTTGCCCATCAGTTCCTTGCCAAGCGGGCTTTCGTACGATATTTTGTTATCGGCAACATCCGCCTCGGCCGGACCAACCAGCATGTATTCAATCTTCTCGGCAAATTCAATATCATTAAGCAGAATGGTTGAGCCAATGCTTACTTTATTCGAGTCGATATTGTCCGAATTAATGACTCTTGCTTTGGTCAGCATTTTCTCCAGAATCAAAATGCGGGTTTCCATAAAAGCCTGATCATCTTTGGCTGAATGATACTCACTATTTTCCTTCAGGTCACCGTAACTGATCGCGAGTTTCAGACGCGCCGCCAGTTCCTTACGCTTCACCGTCTTTAATTCCCTCAGTTCGTCCTCCAGCTTTTCCAAGCCTTCCTGTGTCAAAATCACTTCATCATTAGCCATTTTTCCATCTCCTAATCCTGCTTTCTATCTATATTCTAACCTATATCCACTCCAAACGGTTAACATACCAAGAAAAAGAAATAACGCTCCCAATCATGGAAAGATGTGTATTTATCCAACCATTACTGCATTCATTCTTAACTGTACCGGTACAATTGAAGCAAACCTATATATTCATTTCAGCTGTTCACTTTTACAATGAATCCAGGGCAATAGCATGTATAACACGCCCGACTACATGACTCGAGGTGATCTGGATGAATGTTACATTAACTCAACCTGAACTACACGCCTACCTGAAACGGATAGGCATTAATGATATCAAGGAACCCACACTGGAATTCCTGTCCGAAATCCAGCAGGCACACGTGCAGCATCTATCCTGGCAAACGGTTGATATTTTTGCGGGTCGGCCTGCCAGCATTGATCTTCAAGAATCGATTCAGCTTATATTGCAAGGCAGAAGCGGGTACTGTTTTCATCTGAATGGTGCGTTTAGCATTCTACTTCACTCTCTGGGATATACGGTGCATTGGCATCGTGCCGGAGTTCAGCCATACGGAGAGCAGCCACGTGTGAACTCGTTCCATCTCGGTCTGTCCGTCCTTTTGCCCGATGCAGACCCGAATGTGGAACGTTGGATTGTGGATGTCGGTCTGGGCGGCATGCCCTTCGAACCGTTGCCTCTTCGTTACGGAACCTATGGATCAGCACCGTTCACATATACATTAATGCCTTCATCCGTTGCTTCTGGCGGATGGAGACTTGAATATGAGCCCAACGGGCCAAGTGAGGGTGTCGACTATGCACCCGAAGTGCTTACGAGTCTGGAAGAGTTCATTCCCAAGCATGAATTCTACAGCCAGTCAGCCGATTCACCTTGGCATAAGGCATTTTTGCTCCGTCAGAGGGATGCTCTCCAAAGCACAGAGCTACGTGGTTGTATGCTTCGGACGCATGATCGCGAAGGTATCCGCAAAACGGAGATTCAAACCTACACCGACTGGAGAGACGTATTAGCCGAGCAGTTCCACGAACCGTTGGTGAACTACACGGAACTGGAACGTAAAGAAATGTGGGGTCGGGTACAGGCTGCACATGAGGAATGGAAAAGAACACAGCAGGCATGAAGTGGCACGGGGAGACCCGAAGAACCGATGAATATAAAGGAAAGTCTGCAACTGATGCCGAATACATCGTCAGGTGATAAATGATGATAACTATTCATGTTCTACAAGTTCCGGCAGAATTGCCAGAGGCATACTGGAAACATTTTCTGTCACACGTATCTGAGGAAAGACGAGGACAAGCTTCACGCTTTGTGCATCTGGCGGACGCATATCGCTCTGTTCTGGGTGAAGTGTTGACCCGTGTGAAGCTGAGTAAGTCGACTGGCCTAAACCCGGAAGAGCTTTCGTTTACCCGTAACAAATACGGCAAACCTTCGCTCACTCCCTATCCCAATGTTCAATTTAATGTCTCGCACTCCGGCGATTGGATTGCTTTAATCTCTGGCGGGGACGTTGATCTGGGTGTGGATGTGGAAAAAATAGCGCCAATTGATATGAAGATTGCGGAGCGCTTCTTCTCACTGACGGAGAGCAAATTTCTGGCTGCGGAGCCCGCTGAGATGCAACTGGAGACCTTCTACCGTCTATGGACGCTGAAGGAAAGCTACATCAAGACCGTCGGCATGGGTCTATCCATGCCGCTTGATTCATTCTCCATGATCCGCAATGCTGACGGGGACTGGCACTCGTCAGAAGCGGCCTCTTATCCATTCCTCAGCCTGCGACTGGATCACGGGCATATGTTGGCAGCTTGTTCAGCAGGCGAAGATTTGCCTGCCCAGCCCGATTTCATCACAATTGAAGAGTTGTATCAGGCATTATTATGAAGGAGGGGGCTAAAATCCCTCTCCCCAATAAAAATCATGCTTAAAAATCCCTGGCGAGCTCACCAGGGATTTTTTTGAAGCTTAAGATTATCATGATTCCTGCGTCAATGATGGAGATTTCTTTTGCCTCCGAAAGAGACCCTGACCACTGTTCTTCCGTATCGTTGCAGCCGCGTCATCATCGCTGATTTTCAGGGCAAAGCACAAGCCAATCAACAAAAACGCAGCAGCCCCCAGTAAAGCCAGACGGTAAGCCAGCATATTCGGCTCCATCGTTCCAGCAGCAGTGACCGTCGTTGTACCCACGCCAGCCAGAACAGCAGACAATAACGCCATTCCAATCGCTGAACCCAGCCGATTTTGCACCGTGAACCAGGTGGAGGCTCGTCCCATGGAAGGAGGCGGTATCTTGGCAAACGAAGCAATCTGCACCGCGCCTACCGTCTGTCCCAGAAAGATCCCCACGCCGAACAATAAGGAACGGATGAACCATGGATTCGTATCTACTGTGATCTGACTAAGCGTAATGAAAATCACTGCCGTGCAGATCAGACCCATGGATATCAGCTTTCGCGGGCCCAGCCGCGGATAAGTCCAGGGTACAAGCTGGGAAGCAATCATTAGCCCCAAGGCTTCCGGGAATGTGGTTAGCCCTGTCTCCAGCGCAGTGGCGTTTAGCACATTTTGATACATTAACGGAAACACATACAACATGCCCAGCAGACCTGCTGCTCCGCATACAGATACCAGTCCCGAATAGCGAAATAAGCGGTCTTTAAGCAAACGTAGGTCAAGCAAAGGCTGCTTCGTGCGCAACTCAGCCACAACGAGCAACGTCAATAGGATGATTCCTGTAAGGCCGGCTCCAATAATAAGAGGTGAAGTCCACCCTCGCAGTGGACCCTGACTAAGCGCGTACATCGTCAGAGCGAGTCCTGGGGCAGATAATAACCAACCCGGTACATCCAGTCGACCGGCTCCTTGTTCTCTGTGCTCCTTCAGATACAGCATGCCGAAGATCACCGCTGGAATACCGACGGGCAGATTTACATAGAAAATCCATCGCCAGGAGAGCTGGTCCACAATCAATCCGCTCACAATCGGCCCAAGGGCCGGGGCCAGAGCAATGGGCAGTATGAGCATTCGGGATACTTTAGCCCGTTCCTGAGGAGGAAAGGTTCGAAACAGCATCGCCATTGCTACAGGAGTAAGCAGACCACCCCCTGCTCCCTGCAAAATCCGGAAAAACGTCAGCGTACTTAACTGATCCGCCGTTGCACAGAGTGCAGAAGATACCGTAAACAGTGCAAGTGCGGACAGGAAAACCCGTTTCGTGCCCCATCGATCACCAAGCCACCCCGCTACAGGCAGGAATACGGCCAAACTCACCAGATACCCCACATTCAAAGTACTTGAAGCAGCCGGGGGAATCCCCAGCTCTTCACTGATGGTTCGTAGTGCTACGTTCAAGACCGTTCCATCCATGGCCACCATAAACATCGCCAGAACGTAGACGATGCTGACAATCACCTTGGGATTCAGACCGATTTTCATCTGCTAGTCTCGTGAATGGCTCCAGGCATGCCGGCTTCATCACAGAGGCTTAGTGGTTTCAGATCTGTCCATTGCTCGGCGATGTAATCAAGGCATACCCGACGCTTGGCTTTGCCCAGCATTAAGGTCCAACCCAAGGGTACTGTAAGGGAAGCAGGCCAGAGGGAGTATTGACCCTCCTCATTGATTAACACCAGATAATTGCTTTCTTCATGTTCAAAAGGGTTGCTCATCGCCTTATCCTCCTATTTATGTTGAATATTACGCTTGTTCAGCTCCTCCAGTTTGGCAGCCAGTGTTCGGCAGATTTCCTCCAGCGGCCCAGGCTGGCAAAGGTCCTTGTGACGGCAAGCGATATCATGACGTTCCAATTGGCCTCCAATGTACGCATTCCACATTTCCGGTTCAATCGGGTCGAACCAATCAGGAATAATGGTGGAACGGAAGAAGATCAGATCCCCCTCGAATCGGGATGGCGTGTAGGCCCCCAAGATCCGTACGGAATTTTCATAGGTCCTCCGCAGCTTCATGATCGTCTCTTCGTCCAAACTCGCCAGCGAACTACCTTCACTGCGCAGTATGCGCATAGCTGTTGCCATATCCAAAGGTCCATCCCCAATACTGTCCGGATCATAGCCACCCAGTGCAAGCAATGCGGTTAACGCTTCTTCCTCATCCGGTTCTCCGCGAATCGGCAGATAATGGCTCGGATACGCATCCAGCATGGCGAGGAACTCTACTTCTTCGCCTTCGGATTGCAGCTGCACCGCCATAGCCTGTGCAACGTTACCCCCGAGAGACCAGCCCAGCAGACGGTAAGGTCCTTCAGGCTGTACCAAGCGGATATGGCCGATGTAATCTGCCGTCATATCTTCCAGTGTGGCTGGAAGCTCCTCAACCTCGGCAATGCCTCTGGCCTGTAATCCATAGAGCGGATAATCCATACCTAAATGTTTCATCAGACCGGCATAACACCAGCTAAGTCCTCCTGCTGGATGGACACAGAATATAGGCAGATGCTCCCCATGTGTTCTGAGGGGCAACAGCACTTGAAGCGAGCTTTTCCCGGAATCCGAATCCATCTCCAATCGCTCCGCCAGTCCCGCTACAGTGGCTGTCTCGAATAAAATACCGATTCCCGGCTCCCGGCCCATGGCCTCACGAATGCGACTCATCAGGCGTACAGCGAGCAGCGAATGCCCACCCAGTTCGAAGAAACTATCGTCGATGCTCACACTCCGCATCCCCAATACTTCGGCAAACAAATCACAGAGGATCTCCTCCTGCGGGTTGCGAGGCGCTCTGCCACCTGTCGTTAATTGCATCTCCGGTGCAGGTAGTATCTTGCGATCCAGCTTGCCATTCGGCGTGAGTGGCAGGCTCTCCATCACCACAACTGCAGATGGAACCATATAATCCGGAAGGCTGGCGGACGCATGACGACGCAAACTAGCTGATTCGGGCACCGTTCCTGTATCCGAAGCCGGAACGATATAAGCTACAAGACGCTTATCTCCCGGCTGGTCCTCACGGACAATTACAGCAGCCTGGGCTACGCTTGAATGCCTTGCCAGCACCGCCTCAATCTCGCCAAGCTCAATACGGAACCCCCGTATTTTCACCTGCTGATCCGCACGGCCCAAATAATCGAGGGAGCCATCGTGCAGACGCTTCGCCAGATCTCCCGTTCGGTACATGCGGGTGCCTGCCGGGCCGTATGGATCAGCAACGAATCGCTCTGCTGTAAGATCAGGTCGATTCCAATAACCACGGGCCAGACCTGCTCCGGCTACATACATCTCCCCGGTTACTCCTGTCGGTACAGGCTCCAGGTGATCATCCAGCACGTATACCCGAAGATCCGGTATGGCGCACCCAATCCAACTGCTCGCTCCTTCCGTAGAACTGCCTGCATGCAGTTCCTGGTAGCTGACATGAACCGTCGTCTCGGTGATGCCATACATATTGATGAGTTTTGGCGCATCATCAGCATGCCGTTCATACCAGTCATCCAAGCGGCCAAGCTCTAGAGCCTCGCCTCCAAAAATCACATAACGGAGTGCGAGCTGCTGTCCCCAGGACGGATTTTCCCGGTCAGCCTGCATGAGTTGGTAGAACGCGGATGGCGTCTGGTTCAATACGGTCACCTTTTGCTCAGCGAGCAATTGCAGGAACGCGCCCGGTGAACGGCTGATCTCATGGGGCACAACGACTAACCGCCCTCCATGCAGCAACGGTCCCCAGATTTCCCAGACGGAGAAGTCAAATGCATAGGAATGGAACAAGGTCCACACGTCACTCGCGTCAAAATGGAACCAGTGCTGCGTAGCATCCAATAACCGGATGACATTGGCATGAGGGATAACAACCCCTTTGGGCTTACCTGTCGAACCCGAGGTATAGATCATGTAAGCCGGACTCAGAGGCGTTACGCGCCCATTGCGTTCACTATCTGCGGGGTTTCGTTCATCCTGCATCCCTAATTGCTGCAGGGTATGCGAATCGTCCATATTAACACACTGTATTTCCGCTACCTGCGGAAGCAAGGCGTATACCTCTGTACTCGTTACCATCACTTTCGGTGCTGCGTCTGTCAGCATATGTGTCAATCGGTCTGCCGGATAATTCGGGTCCAGTGGCAGATAGGCAGCGCCTGCTTTTAGCACAGCGAGAATACCCACAACCATCTCAACGGAGCGAGGCAAGGCCAGCGCTACCATTTGTTCAGGTCCCACGCCTTGAGCGATCAGTAATCTGGCAAGCTGGTTGGCTCTTGCATTCAGCTCTCTGTAATTCAAAGTGATATCCTCGCAGATCAAGGCAGTCGCTTCCGGTTGAGCTGCTGCTTGTATTTCAAAGCGCTCAGCTATGGTCAGATGCGCATCTTCATTCAGCGTAAAGGACCATTCTTTTTCAAGCTGCGCCTGCTCTGTCGGAGTCACGACATGAAATCTGCTGATTCGTTCATCCATCTGCTGCACGACATCCTCGAGCACCTGCATCAATCGGACCACGAGTTCGCCTGCGGTAGATTCCCGGAAGAGATCCGCACTATATTCCAGCACACCTTCAATTCCGCCTGGAGATCCGTTATGCTCACGCTGCTCTGTCAGCTCGAGCGTCAGATCAAATTTGGATGAACCCACACCATGCATGCGGGTTTCCGCCGTAATACCCGGCAGATCAAGACGAATATCCGGTGTATTTTGCAGCACAAGCATCACTTGGAAGAGTGGATGTTTGGAACGGGATCGAGGCGGATTCAACACTTCAACCAATCGTTCAAAGGGCAGATCCTGATGTTCATATGCAGCCAGATCGACCTCCCGCACACGGGCCAGCAGCTCGCGGAATGTTGGATCACCTGAAGTGTCGGTACGCAGCACAAGGGTGTTAATGAACATGCCTACGACTTCATCCAGCGCATCATCGCTCCGTCCGGCAATCGGTGTTCCTATCGCGATATCCGTTCCTGCCCCCATTCGGGTAAGCAGCAAGGACAGTGCCGAGTGCAGCACCATGAACAGGCTGACCTTATTCTCACGTGCAGTTACCATCAGTTGCTCATGCAGACGTTGACTGATCGTAAAAGGAACTGACCCGCCGCGGTAACTGGACACGATTGGACGGGCGTAGTCGGCAGGGAACGTAACCTGCTCCGGTAAATGGGCCAGCTGGTTGGTCCAGAACTCCATCTGTCTTGCAATCAGACTGTCCTGCTGCTTCTCATCCCCCAGTAATCTCTCCTGCCATACCGCATAGTCGGCATATTGAATCCGAAGTGGCTCCCAAGCAGGGGCAGAACCCTGTAGTCGTGCCGTATAAGCCTCTGACAGATCCCGGATGAGCGGCGACAAAGACCATCCATCTCCGGCAATATGATGGAGCAGCAACAACAGCACATGTTCATTCGTGCCGGTTCTGAACAATTCTGCACGGATGCCCGGTTCAGTGGAGAGCTGGAAGCTGTAGCGTGACGCTTCAGTCAGAAGCTCGGGAAGCTCCTGCTCAGTAGCAGCGGTTACATTCAATTTCACTTTGACGTCAGCGGAATTCAGAATATGCTGGCTCGCAGAGCCCATTTCAGGCGGATACAACGTTCGTAATGTCTCATGACGGTCTACAATATCCTGCAGGGCGTTCTCAATAGCATCCGCATCCAGCCTCCCGGCCAACCGGGCAACCAGCGGAATATTATACGTCGGATTAGCGCCTTCCAGACAATACATGAACCACAATCTCCGTTGAGCAAAGGAAAGCGGAAGCTCGCCCTGACGTGGAACAGGCTGAATAACAGGTCTCACCGATTTCGCCTGATCCAATCGTTTGGCTAGTCCTGCTGCGGTTGGAGCTTCAAATACACTGCCAATGGTCAGATCTGCACCGAATACATCACGGATACGTGCTGTAATTCGCCCGGCAAGCAGGGAATGCCCACCCAGTTCAAAGAAATCATCGTCAATGCCCACACGACCTACACCAAGAATCTCAGCGAACAGACTGCACAGAATTTCCTCCTGTGGTGTGCGCGCCTCCCGGCCATTGGCATTTGACAGCAAAGTGGGTACAGGAAGCCGTTTGCGATCGATCTTTTTATTCGGTGTCAGCGGCATCTCGGGCAGCAGCATGAATGCTGAAGGCACCATGTAATCCGGCAATGCATCAGCCACGTATGCTCTTAGTTCTGCCAGATCCATACGATTCTCCAGTTCAGACTCAGCCACTACATACGCTGCCAGTCGCTGGTTTCCCGGTTGATCTTCTCGAGCCATGACCGTGACCTGAGCTACACCAGGATATCTGGAGATTACTGATTCAATCTCGCCCAGTTCAATCCGGAAGCCTCTAATTTTGATCTGGTGATCTGCGCGACCCAAATAATCGATAGAACCATCCGGCAACCATTTCGCCAAATCCCCTGTACGGTACATCCGACTGCCTGGTTGACCGAAGGGATTGGCTACAAAGCGTTCTGCGGTCAGATCAGGTCTGCCCAAATACCCGCGTGCAAGCCCCTCGCCTGCGATATACAGTTCCCCTGCTACACCCGGAGGTACTGGCTTCAACCCTTGATCCAGCACATATAGCTGCGTGTTGCGCACGGGACCACCAATCGACGGTTTCCCCATCGCCCCTGTCTCCAACGATGCAGCCGTGGAATAGATGGTCGTCTCGGTCGGACCGTACTGGTTATTGACGTGACACCCCAGCTCCTGCAAAGAAAGCTTCAGTTCCTCCGTCAGTGCCTCTCCTCCGGTAATCACGGTTAGCCCATCGAATTGGCCCGGACGGCTCGTCACCAAGGACTGCCATAACGTAGGCGTAGCCTGCATTATGGTTGTCCCCTGCTCCCTCATCTTCGCAGCCAGGGCTTCTGGATCAAGAATGGTCTCTTTGCGTGCAATATCCAGCCTCGCACCCGTCGTGAGCGGCAGGAATACTTCCAGTACGGATATATCAAAAGCAATCGTGGTCACCGACAGCCAGTGATCCTGTGGACCAACTTGTAATCTCGTCTTCATATCCTCAAGCAGATTCGCCAGCCCCAAATGAGTTACGGCTACACCCTTGGGCTTACCCGTGGAACCTGAAGTGTAGATAATATATGAAGGATTGAGCAGAGAAGCTTTACTTGTCAGGTCATCAACTTCGGGATTACTTCCAGGCTGGCGACTCACTTCCAATGCAGTAATTCGTTCATCCATTACCATAATCGGCACACTGGTCATGGTCGGCAGATTGGAAGCCTGGTCCATCACCGTCACCACACAAGCAGGCTTGGCATCCTCCAACATGTAGATCAGCCGCTCTTCGGGATAGTCAGGGTCAAGCGGCAGATAGGCGGCCCCCGTTTTGTGGACAGCCACAATCGCAATGATCACTTCCAGTGAACGAGGCAGAGCGATGGCTATCCTCTGTTCCGGCCCTGCTTGATATCGCTGTATCAATTCATGAGCCAACTGATTCGCCCGTTCATTCAGCTCCGCATACGTCAGGGATTCCCCTTCGAATGTTAGCGCCGTTGCAGAAGGCGTGCGGCGGACCTGCTGTTCAAAAAGTACTGCCGAATTGCTTTCGGCCGTCACCTCTCCCCTTCCATTCCATGTAACCAATACTTGCTCACGTTCGGCAGGGAGCAGCAGCTCGAGTCGTCCAACCGTCTCCGTCTCCGTCTCCGTCTCCATCCCTTCCTGCATCACCAGGTTTAGAAGTTGCATATAACGCAACTGATGGTTCAGCAGTTCGGAATCATTATAGATGGACGGATTGGCATCAAAATCAATACTCAGCCCATGACCATGCCCCTGGTCCACAATATGAATGGACAGATCATCCACCGGACCAGTGGACAGGTTGTGAATCATGCCGCGCTGCCCCGCAAAGTTCAATTCATGGTGGAATGGCATCACATTAATCATGGGTCCGAACAGACGACGATTCTCTCCTAGAAGCTTGAGATCACGCCGCAGATCCTGGTGTCGATAACGCTGATGCTTGCGTACCGCCCGAATCTCCTGCACAACCTGTTTCAGCAACTCTGACACGGTCAGAGCCGACTCCACGTTGAGACGCAGCGGAAGCACATTCATAACCATACCCGGCACACGCAGGGATGTTGATCCCAACCGGCACATCACGGGCAGGGCCAGCACAACATCGGTCACCCCTGTCATCCGGTGTACGTAGATGGCCGTTGCCGCTACGAACAAATCCGGCCAAGTCACACCCAACCTTGCCGCTGCCGACTGCATTTGCTCGCGCTGCGGCTGTGTAAGCAGACCGCTCTGTCGCAGGAAATAGGTAGATGTTCTCGGAGCCCGTTCCCCCAGACTGACAACATCCGGTTCGTCTGCATACCGATCCATCCAGAACTGACGATCCTGCTCTTTGTCCACTGAGGCAAGATAAGCCTCGTCTTCCTGAAGAACGGCAGTCAACGAGCCGAACGACGCCGCTTGCTGTACTTGATCTGCAGCTTCTCCTCTTACACTTGCGGAGTATAGGCTCGCCACCCTGCGAGTAATCAGCGAAACGCCGTATCCATCAATCGCAATATGGTGAATGCGCTGGTACCAGTAATAACAATCTTCGCTCACCTGAAACAACGCCTCCATGAAGAGTGGACCTGTCGCCAGATTGACGGGATTGGCCAGATCCCTTTTCATCCAAGCCAGTGCTGCTGTGTGGGGCTCCGTTTCCTTCCTCACGTCAATGACATGAAATGTCCAATGATCCGCGTTGCTATTCAAAGACTGCCACGGACCTTGTTCATTTTCGCCATATACCATGTTCAGCGACTCTGCTTCGGAAACCGTCTGTCGCACACTTTCTTCAAACCGTTTGGGATCTATGTTACCCTGAATGACCACATACTCGGCGGTGTTGTACATCGGATTGTCCGGATTCAACTGCTGAGCGAACCAGATGCCGGACTGTGCAGAGGACAGGGGCCAAGCCGTGTTCCGGCTGTGCGACGTATGCACGGCCCCGCTCAAAAGTAGTCTCCGTTCGGGAGTACTTTCGTATAGGCCTTATCCAGCAACGCTGCCCATGCAGCTAATGTAGGCAACTCTGCCAAATCCACAAACGTTATTCCCGCTCCTTCCACACGAAAGCGCTCAGCCAGACTCATAATACGAATGGAATCCAGTCCCCAGTTCTGAATTAGGTCATCATGCTCCCCAATATTTGTAGGCTGCTCCTGCAGCATCTCTCCGACCTGATTTCTCAATGCTTCCAGCGTCAATCGGTTAACGCTATTCCATCCATTCTGGGTCTTCTCGGCAGCGGATGCCGTTTGCTGCTCAGCCTCTGAACCAGCCCCATGAGCGGGTGTGGCATAGGATTGTTCAACTTGCTTACCCGCCTCGGACTTCACTTCTTCTCCAATTCCGCCTTCGGCCGTGACATTTAGCGCCTCAAGCAGACGCCCGGTTGTCAATGTCACCGCGCACCGTTCTGATGCATACGTCAGAGCCATGCGATGTTTTTCCGCAGAAAAATCGGCTACTGCATCCGCAACCAGAAACGCCTGAATGTCTCTCATAAAGGCTTCGCAAGAAGTCATCAGACATCCGATATGAGCATAAATTCCGCAGACGATCAGTTGATCGCGACCATGCTGCTGCATCAGTTCAAACAATTCTGTTTTTTGGAAGGCGCTGTATCGCCATTTGGTCATGAACGTATCTTGCGGAGCAGGTGCGAGCGCTTCAATAATTTCTTTTTGAACAGGTCCTCCATCAATCCCCGCACCCCAAAAGTCCAGCTGTAGCCCACGTTGCTCCGGTGTCTGTCCGCCCGGTTGTGCGGAGTAGACCACCGGAATGCCGAGCTCATGACACTTCGAACGAAGTTGTGAAATATGATCGATCAGCTCCACCACAGGGGACTGCCCTGCCGTAAAAGCGTTCATAAAATATTGCTGCATATCGTGAATCAGGAGTACCGAGCGCTTCGCATCCGGCGTCCACGTTACCTTGTTGACGGGAAGCTCCGACTCTACAGGCATTGCATAGGGTTGAATCTTTGGAAGTGCCATGAATATCCCTCTTTTCAGCTTTATTTATTACAATCATGTTCATCATTGTGTTGTAATGCTATCTATTAGAAATCGTGATCAGGATATGGGCTGTTTAGTAGTAATCATCTCGCGCAACGCTTTTTTGCTTACTTTACCAACTTGAGTTTTGGGAAAAGACTGCACAAACTCAATCCGATCCGGTATTTTATAGATCGCCAGACCCCGATTACGCAGAAAAGATTTGACTTCGGCAGCTGACGGAGCTTCGCCGCTCGGCACAATAAACGCACAGGAACGCTCGCCCAAATATTCATCCGGCATGGATACCAATGCCGCATCATGCACGGCAGGATGGGCCAGCAGATGATTTTCCACTTCCTCGGCAGCCACTTTGTCACCACCGCGGTTAATCTGATCCTTCGCCCGCCCTTCCACAACGAGATATCCATCAGCCGTAAGACTCGCAATATCTCCGGTACGGTAGAAACCGTCCGTTGTAAACGATCTGGCATTATGTTCATCGGCCTTGTAATAACCACGAATCGTGTAAGGACCTCGCGTCAGTAAATGTCCCGATTGCCCCTGTTCCACATCCATGTCCTCGTCATCCACTATTCGTACTTCGTCATACGGAGACATCGGCTTGCCCTGAGTGTTAACAATGATATCCAACGGATCATCCAGACGGGTGTAATTCACCAGACCCTCCGCCATGCCAAACACTTGCTGTAAGGTACAGCCCAGGACGGGTTGGACACGTGCAGCCACCTCGGCACTGAATTTGGCTCCTCCAACCTGAAGCACTTCGAGTGAGGAAAGCTTAACCCCCCGGGTAGCAGCCGCATTCAACCAGATGAGCGCAAGCGGTGGTACAAGAGCCGTGATGGTCACCTGATGGCGCAGAATGAGCGAAAAGGCTTCATCCGGGCTAGACCCGCGTGACAGTACGATGGTTCCACCCGCATACAACGTACCCAGAAAGCCTGGTGAACTCATCGGATAGTTATGTGCTATAGGCAGCACCGCCAGATAGACACTTTTCGGGCTGAGCCCGCAGACTTCCACACTTCTCCGCAAACTGTAGATGTAGTCATCATGGGTGCGAGGAATCATTTTGGACAGCCCGGTACTTCCACCAGACAACTGTAGAAAAGCAACGTCCGAAGAAACCGGCTCATCCGGCAGTTTAATCGGATCTGCATAGGCATCTTCCAGAGCGGTGAACCGCCCAGCTTCTCCCGCCACGAATACTTGCCGAAGTCCGGGAACTTCTGCCTGAACCTCTTCTGCCAGCGTGCGGTAATCAAATCCTCCATCCTGATCAGGAATCACATAGGCTACGGCCTCAGAGAACCGGGAAAAATACGTAATTTCGCTCTTTCGATGCAAGGGTAGTGCGTATACAGGCAGTGCACCGATACGGAATAAAGCGAAACATACCTCGATAAATGCCGTGATATTGGGCAGCTGGATAATAACCCGATCATACTGCCGTATTCCCTTGGCATATAAACCGGCGGCCAAGCGATCCACCCGGTCGTTCAGCTCCGCATAGGTTAATTGTTGTTCACCGCTGATAACGGCTACCTGATTGCCATATTTATCAGCGCGCTGGCGGAGCATTTCTCCAAACGTAATTCCTTCCCAGCAGCCTTCCTGACGATAACGGTCGGCAACTTCCTCAGGCCAGGCCTGAAATCCTGACAGCATCACTCATTCCTCCTTCATACTGGACACAGATGAATTCAAACCCAGGGCGAGCAGCATTGTTCTGAACTTCGCTGAGGTCTCTTCCAGCTCCGCTTCTGCTGTAGAACCTGCTACAATACCCGCCCCAGCGAACAGTTTAAGTGTTTTGCCTTCCACTTCCGCACATCGGATTGTTACAGCCCACTCGCCGTCACCGTCACTGTCACACCAGCCCACCATACCTGTGAATAATCCCCGTTCAAACGGCTCCTGCTCCCTAATGGCTTCCCGAGCGGCCGGTACAGGTGTTCCACAGATTGCGGGTGTAGGATGAAGAGCAAACGCAAGTTCCAGGGATGAAGTGTTAGCATCAGCAAGCTCTCCGTGAATTTCCGTAGATAAGTGCCACATGGTCCGTGTCTGGATCAAGGAAGGCTCTTCCGGGACTGATAGCTGCTTGCACAGCGGACGCAGTGCTTCCGCCACAGCTTCAATGACTACGGCATGTTCATGGCGATCTTTAGCTGAAGCCAGCAGTGCTTCTCCACGGCGGCGGTCCTCCGCAGGATCTTCACTCCGGGCAGCAGACCCGGCAAGTGGATTGGCTCTTACTTTGGACCCTTTCCGGGTAACCAGCAATTCGGGACTCGCTCCGATATAAGTCCGATGTGTTTCTTTTTCCGCCTCAACATTAGTGCGTTTATCCGTTGTTATGTTAACTTTTGATTGAGAGAGCTTCGTCATTGGAACAGCAAATGTATATCCGTGTGTGTTATCCCTAAATAAATTACGGAGTAACTGATGCGTATCCACAAACGTCTGTGAAGTCACATGCAGTGTACGGGATAACACAACTTTGTGGAGAGCGCCTTGATTCAGGTCAACCAAAACGTTGTTTACGCTCTGTTGATATACTGCTCCGGCAGGCACTTCACGCACCTCACAACCCACCGCGGCCGGATGCTTCTCCACCAATGCCCTTAAATCGGGGGATAGCGGTTCAGCCCATTGTACCGTTTCTGGCACGAATAGCTCCGCAGAAGAATGAATGGGATCGAACGGAATGGCACCGACCACAATCGGTTTCGTTTGGCCCGAGCGTCTCGCCTTTTCCATCAGCTGTTCCAACCGGTTAATGAAAAGCTGCGTTTCTTCATTCCGCTTTTGTTCAGTAACATTAACCGCGCCCATGGAATCCGGTGTATTCGCCTCCGATACCTCCATGGCAGACCATCGAATCTGTTCCCCTTGAGCTAACAGGGTATGTTGCGGTGAAGACCAGAAAAAGGACGTCCCCTCCCGATATTGTTCCAGAAGGTGTAAGGCGGAAGTTGCAGCAACCGTACCCGCTTTTGACATGATTATCATCTCCTTATCTTGATTCAGGCACCTAACGTGGCGCCTCCGTCCACACACAAGTTATGCATCGTAATATGTCTAGCCTGATCCGATACCAAAAAAAGCACACTATCCGCTATATCCGATGGCAACGCCAGTCTGTTCAGCGGTATGCCCAGACGATATGCTTGCGGGGAACCCGCGATAACTGCCTGTGCTCCCTGTTCATCCGCCCACAATGCACGCTGCATATCGGTATCCGTGGAACCTGGAGATACAATATTACAGCGGATATGGTCTGAGGCGTATTCAAGCGCCAGACATTTGGTGAACATGGTTGAAGCTGCTTTGGAGGCTACGTAGGCGGACATGTGCATCCGGGGCACACCTGAAGCATTAGAACCTACAGTAACAATCGCTCCCGATTGACGTTCGGCCATGTTTCGTACCACAGCACGTGACATGTAAAATACACCATGCGTATTCACGTCAAAAGTTCTTGTCCATTCTTCATCACGGAGTTCACTTACTGCCCCCGTGTACAGTACACCCGCTGCATTCACCAGAATGCCAATGGGACCTAATGTCTCCTCAATACGCTGCACTGCATCTTCGACGGATTGATGATTGGATATATCAACAGGACAGGCTGTTGCCTGATGACCCTGACTTCGCAGATCTGTGACCAACTGGTTCAACTGTTCTTCACGTATATCAACAGCGGCAACGATAGCCCCCTGCTCGGCAAGCAATCTCGCCACGGCTTCACCGATCCCTTGCGCAGCACCGGTGACCACGGCCACTTTTCCATGAATTCCTGTATAACTCAATTCTGTTCCTCCCTTGCATTACTGCTCCCTCTCCTCTTGGAGAGATATGTTAGCCTGCTGACCCCGATTGGACCATCCGTAAATCCGTAACATTTTTGTGCACTTGTCTTTCGGCCAATCTCCCATACCCATACCTCTGATTGAGAAATGCTGTCGGCTCTTGCCTCCTACGACTCCGGGCTGCAGGCAAAACGCATCGTACGACTAATCAGAAACGGTAATACCGAGACATGGTTCTCTTCTTCGAACTCGGTATATTTAATGTCCAGACCCGGCTGCTTCAGCGCGGATAACCGTTCTGTAAGACTTGAAGCCTTATCATTGTTGCGCGCAGGATGCGTCTTCTCCTGTTCACCCATGCCAATCCACACCTTGACGTTCACAGGATGTTGCTCCAGCCGTGCGATAAATTCCTCTTCCTCCGCCTGCATGACGTTCTGATTCCAGTGAAGTGAAGGGCTACCCGCAATGTAATAACGAAAAGCTTCCGGTTTCTTGAACAGCGTATGCAGCACGAACAATCCACCAAGAGAATGTCCAAATATGGCCTGTCTGTTCCGATCGATCCTGAACTGCTGTTCCATATCCGGCTTCAGCACTTCTTCAATAAATTGCAAGAACTCATCCGCTCCACCCTGTTTCGGTAAAGGGGTTCCATCCGAATTCTGGGTGTATTCCGTTGTGGCCTGCGGTGTAAAGTCATAATATCGGTGCGGCGAAAAAGGGCCCGCCGTTGGATACCCGATGCCAACAACAATGGCCGGAAGCGCTCCGGTCTTCTCCGGTCTGCGGCCCTGTACACGAACGGCTTCCACCATTGTGCCAAACACCGAGTTGGCATCCAGCAGATAGATCACCGGATATCCTGATGGCGGTGGCGCTTCTGCCGGTTGGAATACCATGATCTGATAGGCATGATTGCCGTTGCGTGATTTCATGGTCCATTGTTCGGCGCGTGGAATCTGTACGGTACTGCGTGCGATATGTTCAAGGGTGCCAGATACGGGTTGATTGGGCTGAAACGTCATTACGGATGGTTCCTCCTCGTTGTTCTGCGTATATAAGTTGAATACTGAACTACACATGAAATGTTTGAGATTGATTCTCATTACCAATTATAAGAGAGTCGATCCGGCTGTCCCATGGACGATATCCAGAAATGATTTTGATTATCTCCATATTTCCACATTTCTGTAACTGAGTTGGTTACCCGCAAAATAAAAAAAACTCCCTCACGGAGCACCTAAAACACTGGAATATGTCCGGTTTCTGGTACTCCGTGGGGAGCTCTGCTTCTCATAATTGATACATCAATGAATCTCTAGATTATTGCGTTAACGCCTTCAGCGTGTCGTCAATGACATGACCGTAAGCAATCAATCCGCCGCCCAGCCACGGAGCTGGCTCCACGGCGTACACATGTCCGGCTTTCACTGCAGGCATGCTATTCCATACTTTGGTATCCGTCATTTCCTTCATGCTCCCTGGACCCTGTTCCACGGTGAAAATAAAGTCGGCATCGATCTCAGGCAATACCTCGGTCGATACCGTTGCGCTGTTCTCCGTTTGCACCAGTGCGGGCTTGCCAAGTCCCAATTGCTGATAAACTACATAACCGCTGAAGTAATTACCGCCCATCATACTAATACCCCGAGGAGCAAAACGAATAATGGCTGCTTTCTTGCCCTCGGTTACTGTTGCGAGCTTGGCTTTCGCGTCATCTACCTTCGCATGATACGTCTCGATGGCTTTTTCAGCCTCAGCCGTTTTGCCCAGCAGATCACCGATCACCTGCAAAGATTTCTCTACATCACCCGAAGCATTCGTAAATACGTAGGTTGGTGCAATTTTCGAATAACTCTCATATACACCGTTCTCGGCATATTGGGCCGTGTGTAGAATAATGAAATCCGGATTGTACGCCATCAGCGCTTCTGGAGAAGGCAGCCCACTGGAGAAATCGAGTGTAGGTATCCCACTCAGTTGATCTTGAAGATAAACATGTCCTTGCGTACCACTCGCCCATTGGGCTACCGGTTTGACACCCAGTGTCAACAGGGAGTCTTCCAGGTACGGTGCAAAGACACGCTCTGTATGCTCAGGAACGATGACATCGTGTCCCAGATCGTCTTTTACCGTTCGCTCACCTTTGGTTTCTTCCGTAGTACCTTCGGTTACAGCAGTCTCAGATGATGCCGTGGTCGATGCCTCCGTCGTTGGCTGCTCTTTCTGTGCTTCTCCCGCATTTTCTGATTTTGAGCCACAGGCAGACAGCAGACCCGTAATCAATACCAGTACGAGCATGGCCGAGAAACCGGCATTACGAAATGGACGAACGGAACGGTGTCCGTTACCTTTTTTCTGTTTAAACATGACTTATCCCCCTTGATAAACATTCTCATTTAGATAGATGGATTATATGTCATGTAGCCCGGGAATCACCATGGACGTTATCCAGATATACATTTGGACAATATCCCGTGAAAATCAGCAGCGCTTCATCCAGCATGCGCATCACGCCTACGGCGGAGTAGTCAAACCAGGGATCACCTGTAATCAGATGGATCTGATATTGCCTTACTGCCTTAAGCTGACGCCATACTGGTGAATGCTGCAGACTGAGCCAGTACGCCCGCGATGCGGCCTCAGGGCACACCATAACAAGAATCCGATCTGGATTTAGTGCAGCCAATTGTTCCAACGTTAACGGTGTATTAGTCTGAACATCCGGGTAGGTTTCCAGTTGCAAACCATTATTGTACAATACCTCTTCAATACCCGGATTTCGATACAGATAAAGGTGATGACCATACACTCGGACAACGATGACCTTCTCCCGGCCTACTTTCTGCTGCACGGAATTCCGCGCCTTCTCAACTCGTTGATTGTATACGCTAATCCACTGTTCTGCCTGTTCTTCCCGCTCTAGAAAAGCAGCAATCATACGTAACTGCGCACGCCAATCCAAGTGATACTTCGGTACAAAACAACAAGGTGCAATCTCAGCCAGCTTGGCCTGATCCTGTTCACCGATCTGGTCGGTACCCACAATAGCGTCCGGACGGATATGAACCAATCGCTCCACGTTCGCTTCAAATCTCAAGCTGGTATACGGGTCTGTCAGTCTCAAGTGTGACTGAATCTCTGTTCGGTGCGCGTTATAATAATAAGCGGTCCATTTGGGATCAATCGGCGCAGCGACAGGCATGACATTAAGCGCCAATAGCTGTCCAATGATGCTGGAGGAGCAGGTGGCGATGCGTTTCCTCGCATTTTTGGCATAATCCGAAGGAGATACGCCCACTTCTTTTTTAAATTTGCGGCTAAAATAATACTCATCACTATAGCCTACTCGCAGCGCGATTTCGCGAAGTTTGTACCCTGTTTCTTTCAGATATCGTTTGGCACGATTGATGCGAAGATCGGTCAAATATTCCATTGCACTCTGTCCATAGGTTTTCTTGAACAGATCCACGAAATATTTCGCACTGATATTGGCTTTGTGGGCGAGATCCGCAATAGACAATGGTTCATCATAGTGCTCGTCCATATATACTTTTACCTTGGCAAGATCCGTCTTGGGACTGCGGCCGGTAACGGGCAAGTGCGCAGAGGTCTGCGAATCATTTTCCAGTAACATAAGGCCACTCCTTTCGATCTGCTTGATCGGTTTGATATGAAATGTACAGTGCAATAAAGCTGGCACCATATCAACTTAACGAAAATGATAATCATTATCAATTAAAATATCACATTCTTTTCCATTCAGTCAATCCATATATGGAAGAATGTACACAGTTCGATGTTAAGACTATCCATGAAACACCGAAAAAGCTAACTGCGTGTTTTGGGCACGAGTTAGCTTTTGATGACGAATTGCATGATTAGGTTTGAAAAGGTTTGAAGCGAACTAGTCCCGGCTCCGCAGCTTGCTGAGCAGACGAATAATTTCAATATACAGCCATACCAGCGTCACCATTAATCCAAATGCACCGTACCACTCCATATATTTAGGAGCACCGTTGTCGGCACCACTTTCAATAAAATCAAAATCAAGCACCAGATTCAGCGCAGCCACAATAACGATGACGACAGAAATGCCGATTCCGATCAGACTATTGTCATGCAGATAGGGAACGGTAATTCCAAACAAACCAAGCACGAAACTGAGAAGATACATGATCATGATTCCTCCGGTTGCGGCCACAACCCCCAGCTTGAAATTCTCCGTAGCTTTGATCAGTCTTGTCTTGTATGCCACCAGCAGGGCAATAAAGACCGCCATGGTCAGCAGAGCTGCCTGCAGCGTAATGCCATTGTACAAATACTCATACGAGGCCGAGAGTGCACCCAGGAACATCCCTTCTGCCACTGCATAGATCGGCACAAGGTAAGGCGCGGCCACAGGTTTAAATGAAATAATCAGTGCCAGAATGAATCCGGCAATAGCCCCTCCGATTGCAAGAGGAAGCACTTCTTGCCCATTGAAAAACATCATCCAGGTTGCAAATGCACTGCCCAGCAGGATTACCAGCGTAATAAACGCCTTGTTTACCGTGCCGTTAATCGTCATACTACTCTGATACCGATCATCTCCATATCCTCTGGAGTCTTCAAACGTACTATCTTTGAGTGTGGGGTTACCGCTACGACCGATCAATACAATCACCTCTTCTATGTATTTGGTTTATCCTGTAATACCATCTCTAAGTTCTACATTTGCCAATTCTACGAACTACATATTGAAAAAATTCTTAATACTTCCAAGCAGACTTGGGATGCAATCCGCAGATCACATCCTTGTCTGTTGACGCAAGGCGTAGGCTATATGTCCCAAACTTTGCAAAGTATGCTTTACACTTCATTCAGTACATTCCATCATTTAATTCCGATTCTTATCGCCCTTGGGCTTTCACTGATATACTTATTTGTACAACACTTTATCTACATTGTATTTCGCACGCATCGTGTTGATGATATAGGTCTCGTAAATTTCGCGATCCACCGGATCTTCAATAACGCATACTTCGATGGTGGTCACTTCCTCGCGGTGTGCCTTCATTGGTGATACGGTATCTTCAAAATGTTTTTTGATGCGCGGTCTTAATTTTCGTGCTTTACCGACAAATAACAACTCACCAGCGGCATTGTAAAACATGAAAATACCGCCTTTTTCCCGAGTAATCAGGTGGAAATCGGTGAATCCAAAAATGTGGCTAAGCTGTGGATCAGCCTGCTTCGTGATGGTGACATCTGGTGTTGGCACAGTAATATTAATCAATAGGCTCACTTCCTCATTATCTATAGGTTTACATCCTATCATATATTATAAAGGGAAACCATTTCATTAATAAGAAGCAAGATTCAAGCTTTTTTCAACTATTACGACAAATATTTCAAAAAAAAGGTTAACTTCCCTGATTCAAAGTGGTACTATAGGGGTATGAGGAAGAATTTGGGCACTAAGACATATGTCTTTATATCTACTTCCGTCTATTGTACCCTATGATTGATCATCTTTTTCATACTGAATTCTGTTACGCGCGCACGACAAGAGTACAGTTAGCAAGAACTTAGCCTTATAGACTTTTGATTCATCATCTATTCGACCCTTGCAGCAAGCAAACGTAGAAAGATCCTAGATTTACGAAGATTTTATAGATTTCGATTCACCAAGAAAGCCTGCAATTATAGCCGTACGAAAGTTAAATAGACACACGTAGAAGGACAGATAGCTATCGATCCTAGAGAGACTAGTCAAGCAACGCTACCTAGAAAGTTATTGCAGCAGCACTATACAAGATGGATCACGTTTCACCCCAGCCCGGCATGATGCCAGGGCTTTTTTACGTTTGCGCAAACAACCAACCACTCTCGCAGGGAAACAGAGGTATCGTGGTTCTTTCTGCTGGGGTTATAATATGGCAAGATAGCAAATAAGGGAGTGATGGGATGTATTCCGATCTGCAATTGACGGAGGACCGCCCTGTATATATACAAGTCAAAGATTATATGAAGCGATTAATGCTCAAAGGCGGCCTGCAAGCCAAACAAAAGCTCCCTTCTACCCGCGAACTCAGTACACTCATGAAAGTGAGTCGCAGCACGATTCTGCTGGCCTATGCTGAACTTGAGGAGGAGGGCCTAATCTATGCAGTCAAAGGCAAAGGCAATTACGTTAGTTCCACCATTGATGCACCTGAGTCTACATCCGGGTGGCAGCTGGACTGGAATGAACGAGTCAGCGACTACGCAATCCAGGCAGAGCAGTATGATCTGATGAAGCATGGCTCCGGCTCGGAGCGCGGTGAGATTTCATTTACCAGCATCGCTCCGGATGAGAAGCTGTTCGACATGCACAACGTAAAAAGAGCTTTCCTCGACCGGATGTCGCTTGAAGGGGAAGTGTTGCTGAATTACGGATATGCGCAAGGCTACAGGCCTCTTATGAAGTATTTGTTGCGTTATATGGAAAATAAGGGTGTCGACCTGAGCGGCAAGGATATTTTGATCACCAATGGATTTACGGAAGGCTTCGATCTGGTATTGGGCGCATTGCGCAAAAAAAGCGGTAGAGCCTTATGTGAAAACCCGACACATCATACCGCTGTCAAAAATCTGAGGCTCCATCAATTTCACCTCACCGGTGTGGATATGGAACCAGATGGTCTGGACCTGAAGCAGCTGGAACGGGAACTTTCAGCAAACCCATATGATCTAGCCTATCTCGTGCCTTCTTATCACAATCCAACCGGGATCGTCACATCACCTGCCAAACGGGCAGAGATCATTCGATTGATGAACCAGCACCAGGTGCCGATTATTGAAGACGGCTTTAACGAGGAATTGCGTTATTCCGGCTCACACGTCTCCCCCTTGATTGCCAGTGTAGGCAAAGGGAACGGACTCGTGTATCTGGGCAGCTTCTCGAAGGTACTTTTTCCAGGTCTGCGCGTAGGCTGGGTCATTGCGGATGCGGCATTGATTAATTATCTGGAAAGCATGAAACGGGCGCGCAGCATTCATACCTCGACGCTGGATCAGTCCCTGCTCTATCAGTATCTGAGCAACGGTAATTTCGAGAAATATTTGAAGCGAGCCCGCACGGAATACAAGCGGAAATATGAGCTGGTCGTCCGCTGCTTGCGGCAGTATCTGCCGATGTGCCGGGTCTCCGGCGAAGGCGGACTTCACCTGTTCGTACAATTCCCACCGGAATACCGGACGAGGGAGCTACTGGCTGCCTGCAAGGCAAAAGGCGTTACCTTCATGCCGGGCGATACCTTTTATCTTGAACCTGGGCAGGGGCAACATACGATGCGTCTGGGCTTCTCCCGAGTCAGCGATGAGAATATTCGCAAAGGTATTCGCATCATTGGCGAGACTGTTGCTCAAACGAAATAGCACGACTTCATAAAATATAGATCTTTATGCAGCTTAGAGAATCGATGAGGAGGCTTATACATGAAAGTTGGCGTGATTATGGGTGGCACATCTTCGGAGCGGGAGGTTTCCCTGCTCACCGGACAGGAGATGATCAACCATCTGGATGGACAGAAGTATGAGGTTATTCCGGTGGAGATCAACAGCAAACGTGATCTCATCGAGAAAGCCGCAGGATTGGATGTGGCACTGCTCGCTCTGCACGGCAAATATGGCGAGGATGGTACAATTCAGGGCACATTGGAGTCGCTAGGTGTTCCGTATACAGGCTGCGGTGTACTCGCGAGCAGTGTATGCATGGACAAAGATATGTCCAAACGACTCATCCAGCATGCGGGTGTACCTACCGGCGAGTGGCTTCAGGTGAGCAGTTTGGATGAATTATCGTCAGCCACGGTGCAGCAATTAACCTATCCCGTTGTGGTAAAGCCCAATTCAGGCGGTTCCAGCATCGGTACGCAAGTGGTGCAGGAACCCTCGGCTCTACATGCGGCTGTAGAAGCGGCACTCGTCTGGGACGAAGTCGTCATGATTGAACAATATATTGAGGGCGAGGAGATTACCTGCGCCGTTTTGGATGGTCGGATGCTTCCCGTAGTCTCCATTCATTCAAATGCCGAGTTTTTCGACTATACTTCCAAATATAATGACGGTGGCGCTGAGGAGCAGGTCGTCCATTTGCCTGCGGATTTGCATAAACGTGTAGAAGCTGCCGCACTCACCTGTTACCGGGTGCTAAAATGCAGTGTCTATGCCCGTGTGGACATGATGATTCGGGACGGCATGCCCTATGTACTTGAGGTGAATACGCTGCCGGGGCTTACCCGAAACAGCCTGCTGCCCAAAAGTGCAGCCGCAGCGGGTATTTCCTTTGCCAATTTGCTGGATTCCATCATTGATCTCTCATTAAAAGAACGCCAAAAGGAGGCGACACGATCATGAGTCTAAATGTAACAATTCGTAACAGTTCCACTGAAGATCTGCAGGATATGGTCATTCTTATGGATCAACTCGGTTACCCCACCACGTATGCCGAGATGAAGGAGCGTTATTCGCACATCGCTGCGGATTCAAACTTTGCAACGTTGGTTGCCGAAGTCCGTGGCCGTGTCGTTGGATTAATTGGATTACAGACATCTTATCTATATGAAAAAAACGGAAGACACTGCCGCATCATGGCTCTTATCGTGCATGACCAGTTCAGAAGCTCCGGCATAGGCCGTCAGCTCATTGAGGCAGCGGAACAGTGGGCAGCCACTCACGGTGTGGACTCCATCTCCCTGAACAGCGGCAATCGCCCGGATCGTGAAGCCGCGCATGAATTCTACCAACAGATGGGCTTTACCGCGGGAAGTACCGGGTTTAGCAAAAAGCCTCAGGCTTTGCAGCATAACTGACTCTGCCGATATCATGACGGATTTCGAGTTGAATTTACCATTCTTACAAGGTAACAACAATAAAGCCCATTTCCAGCACAAAGGCGGGAAACGGGCTTTTCATATTACTCTACAAGCACATTCAACTTCAGCTTTTGGCTTTCATGGACTCATAAGCAGCAAGCAACTCTTCTATAGCCACTCCATTGATTTTCATCCCTGCTACCTCGCACTGTTCCAACTGTACGCCAGAAAGATCGCATTTATTGAAACGACTGCCTTGGAGGTCACAATGTTCCCAATGCATGGGTTCTCTGTCTGGGCCGAGATGTGTATCCTGAAAATGAACACCGTCCAAAGCACAGAATTCAACCTTACTATTCGTCAAACGTAAATCGGCCAGTACTATGTGAGTCATATTCAGATTGGTGAATTTGCCCCCACTCAGGTTGCAATCGGTTATCCGAATATTCTGAAGATTGCTGGTACTGAAGCGAACTGAATCCAGATTAGCCTGGTAAAATTCATTAACCGACTCCCCCTTAACGTTGGATAATTCCTCGGATGGGAGCTGGATTATAGGCTCTGTTGTTATGGTTTTCTCATATACAAATTCATCTTCAGACGCATAGAGACAGACATAACCCATTTTCTCATAAAAATGTTGATTATTCCGCTGTCTTCCCGAGGTCTCCAGCTTCCATATCCCTATCTCCGAGAATTCGGCCTCAATAAGCCGGATGACCTGTGATCCTATGCCCCGACCATGACAGACGGGGTCAATAAAGATTTTATCCAGCCTCGCATGCTTACTCCCCAACACATTCACACTGACTCCACCAATGGCGCAACCATCCCATTCTATAACGTAATAGTCCCATTCGCGGATCATGTAACTATGCATGCGAACAGAAGAATAGCCTGGTGGACAAATGTTGCTGTCCAGATCTTCCACTCCGTTAGCCCAGACTTGAATCGCATGATCGAAGGCACGGGTGCATATCCCTGCCAGCAAAAGCGCGTCTTTTTGCTGAGCACGCCGTAATTGGATGTTTAATTGAGTTTTCATATGTAACACCTCTGGGAATTTATTTGGGATGACACGACAAAGAGGAGCACCTCCAATTAGAGGCACTCCTCGATTCGTTTCATCATTTCAGAAACGCCGAAGCTCCTCGTAATGGGTCAAAAAGGACACACGTATCCCGTTAATGGTCTAACGGAATTTTTCGGTGTTCTTTCATGAACATTACGAGAAATCTGGCATACTCTGAAATCCCCTCTCAACTTACGGTTTACATACAAATCTTACTTATGGCCGGTCGATGAAAATCCAGCCTGTTTCTTTTTCCTTATCTACAGATGCCCCAAGAGATTCTGCCATAAAGCGCAGCGGGACGTAGGTTTTACCGTTTTTGCCTACATAGGCGGATTCGGCCATCGTTACTTCCTTGCCTGCAACGGTTGCCTTCTTGGAACCTACAGTCAGGACAATCTCATTACCGGTGATATCGTCAATGACGACGATTTTATCCGATCCTTTGGTCCATTTTACTTCAGCATCCAATTCCTCGGACAGGTAGCGAAGAGGAACAAAGGTTGTATTTTTAACGGTGATTGCGCCATAGGATTCGTCGTCCGGATACAGCATGACATTTTTATGCGTAATGCCTGCTTCATCTTTCAACAATTGATACACAAGTGAATTGGAATCAAAATTGCGCAACATCTGACCTGGCGTGATGTCTCCCTGCATCAGATCAATGACGCCACCCGTTTTGTCCACGGCATCCACAGTCACTGGTCCACCAATATTCCACAGTTCGCTGTCACCGTATACGGATACCGATTTGATCGGCAGATCCTCCGAAGCAGGCAACGCTACTTTGAAATCATAGTTCTGTTTACGAATATTCAGTGCGCTGTCCAGATAAAAGTCCAATTGGAGCTTGGTCTCTGTTCCGAACACCGTCTTCAGTTCAGGCGTTTCGGTCAACAAGCTGTTGAGTTCCTTGTCGTAATTGGCGAGAATCTCATCAAGACCACCCTTAATCATTTCGTACAATGAAGCAACCTCAGCATCCCGTGATTCACTAATAGTAGAAGGCAGGGCACTGCCGTCGCCATTATCAACCGTGTTGATCGTAACCAAGATAGGATAGAACACATCATACAGATCTCCAATCAGATCCTTGAGTCCTTGCTCATCCTGAGCAACACTGGTCAGAAATGGTTTCACCATGGCAAGAAGCTCTTCCCCACTGATCTCCACATGCAGCTTGGAGAGGCTCAGCGATTCACCGTTAACCGATTCCTGTACAGGGGTTACCGAAATATTTTTCGGATTGGACAAATGCTTCAGCGCAAAGGTCAGCAATTTCGGGGAAAGCTCCTCGATCTGCTTCTCCAGCGCTTTCGTATCTAGCATAGGAAGTGTGTCATCCTCCAAAGATATGTATAGAGGCTTTTGCGCTCCGTCCACATCAATAACCATTTCCGATTTATCCATCGACAGATGGAAAGGCAATTTCTTTCCTTGCATACTCAGTGTACCTTTGATAGACGCCGTGCTGGAGTCCTTGACTTTGGCATCTTCAATATCCAATGAAACAGAATTAATGAGTTCAATCATTTGAAGCGCATCCTCTTCGACGAGGTTTGCTGTAGGTTCAATTTTTATATGCATGGACTGTCTGGATTCACCGGACTTGACGGTTGTACTGTTGACAACGGCTTTGCCAATATCTACGCCACCTACGGCCTGACATCCCGTAAGCGCAACCATCATCAAAACGAGTGGTACGGCAATCCACTTCAATAGCTTGTGATTTTTGATACGATCTCCTCCTTAGGAAAAATGTGGTTCACTCCTATTATGAGGGTTATAGGTAATTGTTGTAAACCGGATCGATAAATAAATACCAAAAAAGGCCGAACAATGTCCGACCTCGTGTATGACGTATATTTAAACAGTTGGTGTAATTGGCTTCTATAACAATATGCCAAGTCGAGTCATAAAACGTTGAGTTTATTCTTTTTCCGAATCCTCTGCCTTAGTGTCTTCATCCGATTCTTTACCATCGGTACGTGCAGGGGTTTCAAATTGATCCGGTTCGTCGTCCTGAATGGCTTTGTTCTCTTCATTCTGTTCCTGTGTCATATCGCATTCCCTCTCTTCTACCGGATTTAGGCACAATCTGTGCCTTGTTTCTATCAATAACCGTAATGATAGGAAATTAAACAGACGAAGGTGGGAGCTTAGAAAATATAAAAGACAATCCCGTTCCCGCTGGCAGCAGTTGCCTGATATAAAGCCTGAATATCATCCAGTGTCTGAACGATTTCCTGGAATGTCTCTTCTGCGTCCCAATCATCCATGACAGGATACACGCCCTCAGCAACCATTTTCTCCAGACTAAACCGTTTCTTCAACTCCTCAGGTGTCAATTGTTCTAACGCCATGTACGCCTCAAGTACCTGTTCATTGTTCAGGAGAAACAGATCCATGTCTGAATAATTGCCTATATATTGTTCACCTGCCATAGGGACCACATATCCCAAGGGAAACTCCCCGTATACCATTTCACCAGTCAATGTAAACTGTACCATCTGCCACATTTTATCGATATCCAGCTCCACCGAACAATCATGCACACTGACTTCACCTGACTTAATGGATTCAATCAATTCATTGGTGACAACAAGATATCTGCCGGACATGCCCATACCTGTATCCCTCCTATGTATATACTTCTCTTCTTTCCCATTAACCGTGCTTGTTGTACAAGAATCGGGGTAAAGAGGTGAAAAGGAACAATATCTTTCAAGGAGGAACGGATTCCATGAAAAAGTTTGATTACAGCCTCAATTACGATGAGCTTGATCTGCGCAAGCAACCTGAACTGTATACCGTTGGCCGGGGAGAGCAAGGGGTGTTAATGGTTGAACCCTACAAAAGTGAAATTTTACCGCACTGGCGGTTCAAAACACCTGAAATTGCGACAGAATCCTCGCAGAAGATTTATGAACTATTTTTGGAGTATAAGAAAAATGGTGACTTTGTCGGTATGGATATGGCGCGCAAATTTCTGCAAATGGGCTATACGCGGGCAAGGCGTTATACGAATCACAAAGGTGGACGCAAATATTCGAAGGAGGACGGCTCCGTCTTGCCTTATCAGAATGATGAGATGAAGGCTGAGGCGGCAGCCATTTTCAAAGCCCAATGGGAGATCGCCAAAACGGACCCGGATTATGTGAAAATGAAGCAGGAGCATCGGGAGAAGTACGAGTCGGAGAACGCGTAGGGACATGAGTGAAAATACTTGATTCATGCAGATGTTCATTTTGATATAATGCAATACATCAAGCTTCACACACGAGATTAACGATGTATATCCATCTAAAGGAGCCCTCATGAACCCACCTAGCCGCCAATTCGTCCTGACGCTTGTTTGCATCATATTATGTCTGTTTATTCTGCTTCCTTTGCCTACATCTGCAGCCAAGTCTGAACTTGCCAGACAACATGAAACGACGGCTTTTGGTCCGTTACAGAGCTATGTCGACGGGGACTTTTCATTTCTGGAGTGGTGAGGTCATTCGCTACACTCTGATTAAGAGCGGAAACCAGGTGACTGGCGAAGTACAGGATTAGATACTGATGGAGTGAGAGTTAGAATGGATTCTTACGAGATGAATTGATCCAAAGAAACCCTGATGATTATGGGTACGATGAGTGGTGTGCTCATTTACTTCCTGTTGTCCTTCTGGAACCTCAGGATGATTGGTGATATGTCCTTTCCTGGCATGTTGGGATTTTCAACAGGTGAACATTCGGGAAGACAGATGTTGCTCGCAGGAGTATTGCAGCTGATTTGGACGGTCCTCAGCCTGTACTGGCTGCTGCCCAACGTGTTTGACTTCGGAGGGTTGGGACTGAGATCGCAGGTGATTGCTTTAGGGGCTGCGGGATGCAGTGTGGCTTATGGAGTATTGAAGATTGTTCAGATATAGACGCTGCCAGTGAGGATTCTCTCTGGCAGCGTCTTTCCGTCTGGTACGGTTAAGCCTGTGCCTTTTGCGGTTTACCACTCTTCGAACGAGGTCGAAGCATGCCCCCTACGATGCGCAGCATTTGTCTGCGCGGCATAAGGCGGGCGAACTGGGCCGTCCAGTAATTGGAGGCACCTGGCACAGCATAAGGCTTGCCTGACTCCAACGCCTTCATCGCCACTTCCACAACATGCTCAGGTGTATCCCGTTTGCCTACCGAGGCCTCTTCGGCTCCTACTACATCAAAAAACGAAGTTTCGGTTGATCCTGGGCATAGCGCCAGAAACTGCACGCCCCGTTTCCGGTTCTCTTCATACAACGCCTCTGTAAATGAAAGGACGAATGATTTTGTGGCCCCATACACAGCCATGTACGGATCAGGCTGAAATGCAGCTGTTGAAGAGACGTTAATGATGGTTCCGTTCCGTTTTTGCAGCATACCTGGCAGGAAAAGATGGGTCATGTTCATAACTGCGAGCACATTCAGCATAATCTCTTCCTGCTGCCGTGCACCATCGACCTGCTCAAACATTCCATGCGTAGCAAATCCTGCATTGTTAATTAATACATTGACCTGTATGCCCCGATTCATACATTCCTCATAAACGTGTTGTGGTGCATCTGCTTGGGATAGATCCGCTACAATCACTTCCGTCTTCACTTGATAGGTTCGCTCAATCTGTTCTGCCAGTTGACGCAATTTGGACTCCGATCGAGCCACCAAGACGATATGTTTGCCTTTTGAAGCCATTTCCAATGCAAAAGTCTTTCCAATTCCTGAAGAAGCACCTGTAATGAGTACCCATTGATTCTGAACCTGTTTCATATCTCATCCATCCTTTTTTGAACACTCGTTTTTTATCGGAAACACTGTTTCCTAATGAAATCATCGTAACCCCTTGCCTTCTTCCTGTCAACTTCTTTTGATCATTTGACGATTTCCAGCGTAAAACAGTAGAATGACGATAAGAAACATGGTTTCCGTTTAACAACAATATGGATGTATGAGGATGAGATAGATGAAAGATCACAATCCGGGTTCCAAAGAATCCGCTCACACGGTCACTACCTTTCAGGAAGCCAGACTCCAGCACTCCGAAAACCTGCGCCAAAATATTGTGCATGCCGCCGCGTCTTTGCTGCAAGAGCACGGTCCCGAAGCCGTCACGGTTCGGCGTGTGGCAGAACGAATGGAGTGCTCCACCAAAATCATATATAATCTCTTCGGCAAAAAAGAAGGGTTAGCCAAATACCTATATATGGAGGGGTGCGCCCTCCTGTCCCAATCGTTTGAATCCGTGCCTCAGCAAGCATCATTCGAGACATATTTTCGTGACCTCGCTTATGCCTACTGGGATTTCGGGATCTCACAATCCAGCTTCTATCAGCTAATGTTTGGCGGTTCATTTGCAGAATTCAAACCAGATGCAGAGAGTCTGCAAGGAACGGCGACTGCTCTCAAACAAATCACGGCCCTGGTTGCGGCCGCAATTGAGCAGGGAAAGCTTCAGGAGAACGATCTCCTGCTTGCAGTCCGCATGATCTGGGCCCCTCTGCATGGTGTCATCCATCTGTATCTGGGAGGCCATATTGAGAGTGAAGAAGCCGCCAAAAGGCTATATGATCATACGTTGTCCATGGTTATTCTCTCCCTTGTTGGAGTATCTGCGAATTGATAAGCATTGAACCTAGTCTTATAAAACAAACGAAAAAGGAGCATGCCTAGGCGTAATATACCTGGCATGCTCCTTTTCTTGGTTTAATCTATCTTCTGTATCGGATTTCAGCCGATTTAACATGTTTACTGATTCTCGGCTTCCCAACGTGCAATTTCCTTGCGCACGATTGGAGCGACTTCTTTGCCGAGTAGCTCGATCGCTCTCATCACTTCTTCATGCGGCATCGTGCCGAGGGGAGTGTGTAACATGAAGCGTGTGATACCGACTTCTTTGCGCAGATAGATAATCTTTTGAGCAACGGTATCCACATCACCCACATACAGTGCGCCCTCCAGACTGCGTGCCGCGTCAAAGGTTGCACGGCTATAGTGTCCCCAGCCACGTTCCCGACCCAACATATTCATTGTAGCCTGAGCTGGCGGGAAGAATTTCTCTACCGCTTCATCGGTTGTATCCGCAATGAACCCGTGAGAATGGGAAGCCACAGTCAGTTTGGAAGCATCGTGCCCTGCATGTGCGGCTGCTTTTTTGTATAACTCCACCAATGGTGCGAATTGAACGGGGCGACCACCAATAATGGCGAGTACCAGCGGTAATCCAAGCAGACCTGCGCGGACAACCGATTCCTGGTTACCGCCACTGCCGATCCATACCGGAAGTTTTTCCTGTACCGGACGCGGGTAAATGCCCAGATTATTAAAGGAAGGGCGGTGTTTGCCTTCCCAAGTTACCTTTTCAGAATCGCGTAGTTTGAGTAACAAATCCAATTTCTCGTCGAATAGTTCATCGTAGTCGTTCAGATCGTATCCGAACAAAGGGAAGGATTCAATAAACAAACCCCGTCCTGCCATAATCTCCGCACGTCCATTTGAAATGCCGTCCAATGTTGCAAAATCCTGAAATACCCTTACCGGGTCAGCCGAAGATAGCACCGTTACAGCGCTGGTTAGGCGAATGCGTTTGGTCTGTGAAGCTGCGGCGGCCAGAATGACCGCTGGTGATGAAGCGGCATAGTCGGCACGATGATGTTCTCCCACGCCATATACATCCAGCCCCACCTGATCTGCCAAAACAATCTCTTCAACGACGTCGCGAATACGCTGCGCATGACTTATAAGTTCTCCTGTTTTTACATCTGGGTTCGTCTCCACAAATGTACTGATTCCGATTTCCATTGTCTGTTCCTCCCTGTTATGAAGCGATCCGTCGTTCGTCTAACCTATTGTAAGTAGATCACCTTTTGTTATTTATCTTAATATTGAACTATTTTGATGAAAAATACAAGTGCCCCCTGTTTTCCAGAGGGCACTTTCGTGACATATTCTTCTCAACATCCAATGATTTCATGATTATTTCTTTCTCCCAATGTACAGCAGATGAGACGAGATTCCCAATATCGACGGGTCTTTGGCCGCCTCAATCATGTACTGGATTAACTCATCATTTTCCCCGCGTTCTTTCCAATATTGCTGTTGCTCGTCTGTGAGCATAGCTCTCAGACTGGACGATCCAATCAGGTCTACCGTCTCAAATCCGTGCTGCTCCATAAATGGGTTAATATCCTGAATGTTGAAATAGTACGCTCCCGTAAACCGCCCTTGATCCGAATGATCGAATGTCCCCTTTTCCACAAAAGACCGGATGGCTTCCATGTGGTCATGTGGTTTCCATTGCTGCGGGAATTGCAAAGAAGTAATGCCCATTCGCGTTCGGCTCTGCATCGCTACAAACACGATTCCTCCACGCTTGGTAACTCGATGCAGCTCCCGTACCGTAGCGACTCGTTCTTCTTCTAACTGCAAATGATATAACGGTCCCAGCATCAGAGAGGCATCATACGTCTCATCTGCAATACCGTTCAGATGGGTCGCATCCAATACGTGAAATCCGTCAAACTGCTGTGTTAGATTCAATTCCTTTGCCTTCTGCTGAGCTATATCCACAGATCCAGGGGTCAGGTCTGACAGCGTGACACGGTATCCGAGTTTGGCAAGCTCCATCGCATATTTGCCGGGTCCTGCTCCATTGTCCAGCACAAGTCCGGTCGCTGGGAGTGACTCTCGGATGTAATGCATGTTGATGATGAACTCCAGCGGTTCCCGGTCCAACCTTCCCCACTCGTCAAATCTGGAATAATAGTCAATCACACGCGATCTTTCCATGATTCTGCACCTGCCTTTTCTCAACATTAAAGGTCATATATAAAAACAAAATAACCTGCCACCTCAACTAAGAGGCGACAGGTCTGACCTTCGCGGTACCACTCTTCTTGATCCATGAACAGGATTGGAAACAACATTCTCCAACCTATCCTGCCATAGCATCTCAGGACCTGATGACGGAGGTTAACCGTCAGAATCTACACGAACTCAGGGATATAGCATCATTTTTAACATCCAGCCCTTCGTGCGCTGAATAATGATGCTACTTACGTAACTACGATTCGATCCTGCTGCTCACAGGTGAGTTGGGGAAAGGTTGGACTGCCTTGCACCAAATCGACAGTTCTCTGGACCAAACCGTGTACCTTAATACTCCTGGTCATTGCGTTTGACTATTAAATTTTATTCAGTATAGTACTTCTAAATATTTCCTGTCAATTCATTTCAAATAAATCCCGAAGGTAATCTCTCCGCCCATGCAAGATGCGATAAATGATAATATCCTCTCCAACAATGCGGTAGAAAACCAGATAGGGAGAAACGACGATAAAACGGTATCCTCTCTGGATCAGGTGATAATCGTCCTCTGACAAAACAGAGCCTATATTAGGAAAATCGGCAATGTTTCTTATTTTTCCATCCAGTTTATTAAGCATTTTCTCTGCCCGTTCCACGTTATCCTTAGATATATAAGAGAAAATTTCGTCCAGATCATCAACAGCAGCAGGAGTATATCGGATGCTACTCTTTTTTGGAAGCATCCAATTTTCTCCGTAATCGTGTCATCACTTGCTCGTGACTGGGCAACTCTTCACCTTCAGCCACCTGTTTCTCTGCGACGAGTAATTTGGATTGCAACGCGTTTCTGGCTTCCATTCTCCGGAACGCTTCATGGCTCATCACGACTAAATCAGCTTCTCCATTGCGGGTAAGTATCACGGGCTCATCCAGCTCATGACAATATTTAGAGAACCCGTTATAGTCCTTGCGTATTGTAGTTGATGGTTTGATCTGCATAACTTCCCTCCAATATCTTTATAATCACTTAATTATAACATTATAGTACTACTTTATTCATCTTGCTTCTTTCTCCACACAACAAAAAAGAACCTTCACTTCCACAGCATTGCAGAAATGAACGTTCTTTATGGGTTAAGAAAAGCCAACTAACATGGCAATCCAATGCTGCCTAAGGAAACTGGCTAGATTTTTTTCACAAACTCGGACTTCAGCTTCATCGCGCCCAGGCTGTCGATTTTGCAGTCGATGTCATGGTCACCGTCAATCAGACGGATGTTTTTGACTTTGGTGCCCTGCTTAACTACCAGCGAGCTGCCTTTCACCTTCAGATCCTTAATGACCGTAACGGTATCTCCATCATTCAGGACATTACCATTCGAATCGCGTACTACTTTCGTTTCTTCCGTATTCTCTTGTTCAGACACTGGCGCCCATTCATGCGCGCACTCTGGACACACCAACAAATTACCGTCCTCGTAAGTATATTCGGAATTACATTTGGGGCAGTTAGGCAAATTAGACATATGTATTAAACTCTCCATTCATTTTGTGGCTTTCTCGCAAGTATACGGGAATACAGTCCATTGTTCCACATGAGGAAGAGGTCAATGATTTTAAACTAAATTTAAGATTACCCGCCCCCTGGTTTAAGGAAGGCTCCTTATACTGAAGTTCAAGAAGAAAAATTCTGGAATATCACAACGAAAATAATACGATTCAAAGTCATGTCTCACACGAATTGTACACATACACATATACATTTCCGATAAAAGGAGTTTCTGCTCATGTCACCCTATGTTTTTCCTGTCCAAACGGCATTCCTGATTTTTGTTATCATCGCCATGTTTCTGCTGGTTCCTTGGTTGATCTACGGATATCGGAAAGATGGATTTTTTAGCTGGTCGCGATTTGGCGTCAGCTTTTCATTCATTTTCTACCTACTGGCTGCATATTGTCTGGTTATTCTTCCTTTCCCGACCACTCGTAATACATGTGCGCAGCAGGCAGCGGATACCGTATATTACAACCTTGTTCCATTCACTTTTGTAAAAGATATTATGAAAGAGACACCGATCGTCTGGTCTCAACCTGCCAGCTATATTGGAATGATTCAGGGCAGAGCTTTTCTGCAGGTTCTGTTCAACGTAATGCTTCTCATGCCACTTGGCGTGTACATCCGGTATTTTTGGCAAAAGAGATCGTACTGGAAACAGGCACTGTTATGCGGATTCGGTCTGTCCCTGTTCTTTGAGGTTACCCAGATCACCGGCTTCTACGGTTATTATGATTGCCCGTATCGGCTGTTTGACGTGGATGACCTCCTACTGAACACTTCAGGAACGTTACTCGGATTTTTCGCAGCACCCATAATGCTTGCCTTATTCCCGTCTCGTGCAAGCATTCAGGCCAAGAGCGAGCAGATCCTGGAACAAAACAAGGTCTACCCTGTGCCTCAATTGCTCGCGCTTATCATTGACGGTGTAGTCGTCGTGTTCTTGTCCAATCTGATGTCGATCTTCAATTGGAGTAATACGAACGCCATCACCAGTACGCTAAATACGATGATCGTCATGCTGTTTGTATTTTTCTTTATCCCATCACTGCGAGTAGGCAAAACTCCGGGGTCAGCTCTGATGCGATTCAGATATGTTAACCGGAAGACGGGCGATCCTTCCAGCACATCCCTGTTCAAAAGGTTACTGGCACTTTACGTTCCTTGGCTATTTGTCACCTTTGCTCAACTCATAACGGATTATGCCTTTCTGAACGAAAACGCGATGCTCGAACCTTATAAGGTATGGATCTCTGTCGGAATCTTTGGTCTGCATGGACTTATTCTCTTGGTATTGTTCGTTCATGTCATGCTGGTACTGTTCTCACGCGGAAAACGAGCCTTCTATTGTGATGATGTATCCAATACAAGAGCATCTCGAAAATAGATTCTGGACTCACTCAACTCGCAGCACAGCAGGTAAAGGTGAAAAATAGTACCATAGCGGTTCGCCATTAAAGTTAGCAGATTCAATCCATCCATAAAAAAAGGTGTAGCTTCGTCATCCAATGACGAGCTACACCTTTTATTGGTGAATAACGAGGTTTAGATGGGATTATACTATATCCCTAGCAGCTCACGTTTAGAAGCTTCCGGATCATGGACCAACTGCACTTCATGATTGAAAATCAGCGTAGCGCGATTGTCTTCGTAGGCAGGCCAATTTACTCCCGCCGTCTCAGGCTTGCCCTGCTTGGCGAATGAAACCCAGGCATCCTGCACCTTACCCGCCAGTTCTACTGCTGAAGCATCCGGTTCCGCATTCATAAATTTCAGCACAGGCAATGTATTAAAAGCAAAGAAAATATCAATGCTATGAATTGATTTTTGCAACAGTGGATGCTCCGGCATGACCCAATCGAACCGATACATCCATACAGGTGCATGCTTTTGCTGCGAAGCCGCATATTGCACTGCTGAGCGCCAGAAGAACAGATCGGTCATCACTTGGGCTTGACCATCTGCAGTTTTGGGATAACTGTCCGCAATTGCAGCACGATTCTCCAGATCAGGTGTCATAAAATCAACAGCCTTCACCATGTTGATCTCTTCAGAGTAAGGCACATGAGGCTGAATGAACAACGATCCTTCATGTAAAGTGGTTCCGATAAGTACAGGGATATCCTGTGCCGAACCCTCTTCTATCGCTTGAAGTGGTACCTTCGGAAGGGTAACTCCATCCAGTACGGGCTGGAACAACAGGGCCATGCCTGCACCGCTTTGTTGTTTGACCGCCTCGCCAGCAGCAATGATTTGCTCCACTGGAATGGTTTTGAGTTTATGAAGGTCGTCTGGTGCTACACCCAGAACCTTCAACATGCCATCACGAATGGCTGAAGCCTGCTCTGCTGGCACGACTTGTGAAGCTCCACTTTGCATAATGGCGCGATGGAACAACCCTTTGGCCGATGGCATTGCCATCAAAGCCGCAATACTCATGCTACCGGCAGATTCCCCGAAAACAGTGATATTAGCGGGATCTCCGCCAAAGCTCCCGATGTTGTCCTGTACCCATTGCAGTGCAGCGATTTGATCCAATAAACCCACATTGGATGCAAAACCCTCGCCAAGCGGAGCCATATGCAGGAACCCAAGTGGTCCCAGGCGGTAATTGATCGTCACAACGATAACGTCTCCCCGGAGGACGAGTTGTGTTCCATCATACATGGGCTGGCTGCCAGCGCCTGAAACGAATGATCCACCATGAATCCATACCATCACGGGAAGTGAATCCTTGCTTTCTTTTTCAGGTGCCCAGATATTCAGGTAAAGACTATCTTCCGATTCCACCGGAGGCTGTCCGGATATGCCTTCAGTTTGAGGATTTCTTGGCTGTATATTTTCAGGGCCGAATTGCTTCGTCTCTCTGACTCCATCCCAAGTCTCAGGTGGAACGGGAGCCTGGAAGCGCAATTCACCCACTGGGGGCTTGGCATAAGGGATACCTTTCCATACGCTCGCTCCATGCAGAAGCTCTCCTTGAATCGTACCGTATCGTGTGTTCACTTGAAGTTCTCTCATGCGTCATATACATCCTCTCTACTGATCGATAGTTCCAGCTTACGACTGGTGTTGCTCAGATCCGAATGTAACTTTTGGCTGACATGAAACCCTGGCTATGTGTTTATTCAGAACGTAGAATACCTTGCATCGCTTCAACGCCCTTTCATACGAACTGGCAGGTACGTTTCCACTTATTTGAGTATAGATCTCTGCGAGACACATTTACAAGTTTGTCCAAATTTAACCGCCACTGCTACGTTTCACGTGGAACTTTTACAGCAATAATAAAGACTTCGCTTCAATTAACGAGCGAAGTCTACTATTCCTGTCCTGCACATCCTCATCAATTTGCCTGATATATGATCAATTACTGCCGTTTACTTTTACCGGATATTGAACCGTATATTCGGCACCTTCAATCCAGCTGCCCGTCACATGATCACGACCCTTAACAACAACGCGGTCACGGTACACATCTACATGTAAACTCTCACTTCCATCCAAATGCTCATCCTCATCTGTCCAGAGATAAGCTACGGAGGAGGCATTAAACATCGTTGGCATCTGCCCGCCACCTTCGTACATGGTGCACTGAGCCTCCAATTGCCAATGGGTGTGCCCGGAGAAGAGAATTGCCTGCTGATAACGACTCAGAACAGCCTTTAGTGCTTCGTCCTGATTCACGCCATACCAGCCCTGTTCCTTCATGGAACCCGCCACTGTATCCATTAGTGGTTGATGGAGAAAGATGAAAATTGGTTGGTCTGCAGCGGCCTGCTCGGATAGCTTCGCTTCCAGCCATTGCAGTTGTTCAATAGACATATCACAATCCTTCGGATGAGGCTGCTCCGTACCCAAGAAGATATAATGATAACCGTTGATCCAGTGGTCGTGGTACGATCCGCTCATACCTGTGATTGCTGTAAAATCGTTTAACCGCTTCTGCCATAACTCCTCAATTGAAACAGATTCCTGCGTTTTCTCGATATCTTGAGCATCTCTTTGGTCCACTTCCTCTGAATGCCCTAGCACCTCACCCACCTCATGCTGAGTCATTGTGGTTAGGTTCAACGGCGGGTCTCCCCATAGAATGGCTCCAATATCATGATTGCCTACGGTGTAACGTATTTGAGGCAGTGAATTGCCTTGAGCCTCCAATATACGCTGCAACTCCTGGTATTCTTGTGGAAGGCCACGATCGGTAACATCGCCCACATGCATGATTCCGCTGCTGCCTCGGCTATATGTTGCAATGTCTTCCAGCGCTTTCTGCAAATGAAGGTTATGGATATGGCCCGCCTGATCCCGTACATGTGTGTCTGTAATCACCTGGAAACTGACTAGTGGTTGTTCACGTTTATTTTCATTTTCCATCAGGAATCACTCCATTTCAGTCCAATAATGCCAATCAGAATAAATCCCATCCAGACGATAGACATCGCCTTCAAACGTTCTCCCAAAAAGTAATGCCCCACGATTCCAATTAACGTGATGCCTACGCCTGACCAGATTGCATAAGCAACACCCAGTGGCATATACTTCACAGCAAAATTCAACAGCGTAAAGCTCGCTCCGTAACAAAGAAACATAAAAAGAGACGGCCATAATCGGGTAAAACCATCCGACACCCTCATCAGAATCGTACCGCTCAGTTCCAATCCAATCGCCAGCGCAAGCAATATCCATCCGGTATACGAATGATTCGTCATCGGGTTACCTCGACTTCCAGCAATTCATGAAACGAACGAACCGTAAGATCCGAGAGCTTGATATGAGCAGGGTCACCGACAGCAATCTTCCAGGCAGCCCCCGCAGCACGAGCCATCTCCATATCTCCATCCGTATCGCCGATCACGACAACTCTTGCAGTAGGTACACCCAGACGCTCACACGCCAGCAACAACATGTCAGGAAATGGTTTTCCCCTTCCAACCTGATCTGTTCCTACAACTACGGAGAAAAAGGATTCAATGCCCATCCACTTTAGATGACTCAGGGCATTTTCAGTCTCATCCGCCGTGACGACACCCATTTTCAGCCCCTTGTTGCGACACTGTTCAAGAAAGGCAAGGACGCCGGGGAGGGGCTGAGCAGGGCGTTCCTTATTCATCGCATATTCTGCCTGTAGCAAACATTCCCTCACAATAATTTTCGCTTCCGCCCAGCTTAATCCTGCACGATAGCCATGCCAAGTTAATACGGCGTAGACTTCCTCCATCGTTCCCATGGCGAGGGGTCCCCGCACATCATAGCCGTTCATTCGTCCCTGCTCATCATGGAATGTCCCCCAGATATGAGGGATCTCTGCGGCATTGAACTGAAGGCCACGGGCAGCAAGCTCCTCCCGAAAGTTCTCCATCACACGATCTGTCCAGAAGCCCCACATGGCTGTAAAATCAAGCAAAGTCCCATCCTTGTCAAACAAAATAGCCTCAATTGGGGTAGATAGGCTCCCCAGCGTTAATTCGGGCATCGGTTACGCTCCTTGTCTGCTGAATTACTATGTCAGAAAAGCGGTACATCACTGCACCGCTCCTCCAAGTTAAACTTGTTTCACTTTTTATTTCACGCGATCCAATTCTTTTTGGGCCTTTCCTTTGGCATCTTTCAGCGCTTGTGCCGCTGGAATGTTATTAATCTGTACCTGATCTGCTGCATCCTTCAGCGCATCATTGATTTTGCCTCCAGTCGGATCCTGGAATGGAGCCGACGCATGAGAAGCCTGCTGAAGCGGAACCATGATCTGAGGATTCTCTTCACTGAATGTTTTGAATGCAGGATCTTCCTGAGCAGATTGGCGAACCGCAATGTAACCGGTGTTCATGGACCAAGCTGCTGTATTGGCTGTTTCCGAGAAATATGTGAGCCACTTATAGGCTGCCTGTTGCTGTTCCGGGCTCGCTTCAGCAGGGATGCCTGCCATAATTGCGCTCGCTACAGGTTTGCCTTCACCGACGCCTTCCCAACCAGGCTGTTGCATCGCTGCGACAATACTAAAGTCCAGATCGCCCTGGTCACCGCTCGAACCGGTGTACCCAGCTGCTTTATTTTTCATGACATCATCAATTGTTTTGTACCAGTACTCCCAGCCTTGGCCGCCAAAATGAATACCCATGGTCTTGTCTTCATTAATCCACTTGCGGAACAGTTCCCATGTCTCTACCCATTCCGGTGAATCAATCGTAACAGTCTTACCGTCATCACTCAGGATCTTTCCGCCTTTACCAAGCACGGCGTCGATCATGTTATCGCTACCCCACATCGGCTCCCAACCATAGAAGGTTGTCTTGCCATTCTCCTGCTTGCTCATCTTCGCTGCCGCTTCAGCAAGTGCCTCCCACGTCGTCAGAGTGGCAGGATCAATATTATTCTCTTTCAGCGCATCCATACGGTAATACATGATCTGAGTTGTTCCGTACATTGGCAAGAAATACTGCTTGCCGTCTACTTTTCCCTGCTCAAGGAAGGTCTGCACGTAATCTTCCTTGATAAAGCTCTGATCACCAGCGATCAGCTCATCGAGGGGTGCATAGTACCCTTTGCGCGCCCAGTCG
>NZ_LITU01000070.1:41866-113911 GCF_001280595.1 Paenibacillus xylanivorans | reverse complement strand
TGTAATCTGCTTGTACAATACCTTTCACAACAACTTCGTTCTGCGAGGCATTAAAGGCGTCAATCGTCTTCTTCATGTTATCTCCCAGGTTACCACCCAGACCATACCAGAACTCAATCTCCACTGGACTACTTGGCGCAGAACCAGATCCATTGGCTGCAGTTGCGTCTGAACCCGTGCCTGTGCCGCTATCCGCTGTGGAACCACAAGCTGTGATCAGGGCGAAACTTGCGGCCAGTACCAGTGACATGCCGCCTCTCCACCTGAGCTTTAATTTGTTCCGCCATTTCATACTCGCTTGACTCAATTTCATTTTGATTCCTCCTATATAAAGTATGTTGTAAAAATTAGTTTTTGTTTACACCTGCAGTAATGTTCACACTCTGCATAATCGTCTTCTGCGTAAACAGGAAGAGAATGAGCAGCGGTGCGATGGTAAATGCACTGGCGGCCATAATCTGCGGCCATGCCAGACCGTAGGCTCCACCTTCCACGAAAAAGCTGCGCAGACCTGCGGATACCAATTGCAAATTCGGGTCTTTGGTAATGAGCATCGGCCAGAAATAGTTGTTGTACTGGTCGATGAATGTAATCAATACCATCACGGCAAATGACGAACGAACCAGCGGTGTCATAATGGTCCACAGAATGCGGAAATGCGACGCTCCATCCAATTGTCCGGCTTCCACCAGTTCGTGAGACACCTGCATGAATGCCTGACGGATCAGGAAGATGGAGAACACACTGACACAGTTGGACACGATCAGTCCGGTATAGGAATCCAGTAATTTAAGCTCACTGAGCACCAAATAACTGGGCAGATAAACGGCGGTACTCGGAATCATATAGCCTACCAGGATCAATCCGGTGAGCACCCCTTTCATACGAAAACGCATATGGGTGAGTGCATAGGCCATCATGCTGGAGTTGATCACCTGAATCAGACAAATCGCTGCCGCTACCCCTGTACTGTTCAAAATGTAGCGGAAGAATGGCGCAGACTGCCACGCATCCACATAGTTGCTCCAGCGGAACGTTTCAGGCCAGAAGGTTGGCGGAAACTGCCAGATCTCGTCATTGGTCTTGAAACCGCTGATAACCATCCAGTAGAACGGAAATGCCATCGTCAGACTGATCAGGGCAAGCAGCAGATATCGGATGGCAGTAGCGAATCCTTTTCCTCCACCAGGGATCTTCCGTTTCTGTGCTTTTTCACGGCTATTATCTTTTCTGGTTTGTTTGCTTAAAGCGGTCATGTTCATCAGTAGTGCACCAGGCGTCGGCCAAGCAGGAAGGATACCCCTGACAGCAGAACGCAGATCAGAATAATAACAACGGCGATGGAAGATGCCTCGCCCACATTAAAGGATTCAAATGCAGACTGGTAATACATATAGAGCAGCGTCCTTGTTGATCCAGCCGGTCCCCCTTGGGTCATCACGTTGATCTGGTCATAGGCCTGAAGCGACTGAATCGTCAGGATAATCGACAGGAAGAACGTGGTTGGTGAGATCAACGGCAGCGTAATACTACGGAACTTGTCCCAGCTGCCTGCACCGTCAATGGATGCTGCTTCAAGCAAATCGGATGGCAGATTACGCAATGCGACCAGGTAGAATACCATGGACCAGCCAATCGATTTCCACAGCGTGACGATGAGAACAGCTACCAGTGCCCAGTTTGCATCTCTCAGCCAGCCAATCGGGGAGACACCGACCCAACCAAGCAACAGGTTGGCCAGTCCCACTTCGGGCTCGAAAATCCAGGACCACGCAATGGAAACCGCTACAGTCGGGGTCACCCAAGGGGAGAATAGCAACGTTCGAAACAAACCAGACGATTTAATCTTGCTGTTCATAAGCATCGCCAGAGCCAATCCCCCAACAATGGTGGGTACGACACTTCCAAGACCGAACAACAAGGTAACTTTCAATGAACGATAAAATTCCGAGTTGGTAAGAAGATAGCTGTAGTTGTCCAAACCAACAAATAATTTGTCAGGACTCATGAAGTCCCAATCCGTAAAACTTAGATATACAATGTATCCCAAGGGCCCCAGCCAGAAAATGAGTAATGGGATAAGGGCAGGCAGAGTGAACAGAACTGCTTCTGTCTCCCTCCATAGTTTCACACGCAATTCGCACACTCCTCATTGTTCAAATTTTATTTTACGATGATGCATAATCCCCTTAAATCTATTTGTTTTTCACTTCCGTACAAAAATGATTGTATAATACATTTGAAAAAACTAATTCCGGGTTATGTTAAAATAACGGGATGTCATGTAAAATATGAAATGAAAACAGGGAGTCCCATCCATATACTAGAGGTGAGATTGTGGGAAAAGAAGCTGCCGAGGACCAAAATCATTCTTCGTTGTCCTATCGGCCGGAGCTGAGGGAGAAAGTGATCGATGCGATTGCCAATACGATGGATCTATACGGAGTCAATCATTCATTTGGCCAACTGTATGGCATTATGTATTTCGAGGATCAACCCATGACGCTGGAAGAGATGAAAACGTCCATGAACATGAGCAAGAGTAATATGAGTTACGCTGTACGTTCTCTTACCGAATCTCAGATGATTTATAAATTGGAGGAAAAGCGGGAACGCCAGGATCTGTATTTGGCAGAAACCAACTTTTTCACTACGTTTCAGAACTTCTTCGGGGCTAAGCTCCAACGGGAGATTGATGTGATGCAAGAAAGCCTTCGGGAGGTCATTCCGGAGTTATCGGAGATTATTCTTGCCAGAACAACTCCGCCGGAAGAGAGGGAGGAAGCTTTGCGGGATCTGCATAAGCTTCAGCATGCCGAGCAGTATTATCAGTGGTTGCAGGGATTTGTAGACCAACTGCGGGATGGTGTTTTTTACAAAGACGCCCCACATGAAAGTGATTGAAGCAGCGTTTGCGGGGGCTGTAGAGGGATTTTCACTTTAACACTTATATTCTTATGTTCAGCTCGCTAAGGAATCATATACGCCTTATTATGAATAGCATTCACTGCGTTCGTTAAACTAAAAAAGTCAGCTCAGCGAGCAATGGTAGTTGCAGGACTTGTGGTGGCTTTAGAGATCAAAAAGGGGACCCCCGCCATATTTCCATGGTTAGGGCTCCCCTTTGTTGTTATAGATATTGTTATCTTATTTCTGTGCCGCAGCCTCAATGTCTGCATAAGCCCAGTGTGTTGTAGGTACGTCTGTAAAAGATGGCGTAGTTACGCCTGTTAATGGAGCGCGTTTAAACAATATGTTCAGTACTTTCACGGCTTCAGCACGAGTTAGTTTGCTGTCCGGTTTAAACGTACCATCGTTGTATCCAGTCATCAGACCAGCGGATTGCACGTAAGCAATTGCATCGGAAGCCCATTGATCTATGGATACATCAGTGAAGGAAACTTCAGTTCCGTTTGCTACTGTAGTATTGGATTGCTGCTGCATCCAGCGGTAGGCAATGGTCGCCATCTGTGCACGGGTGACTGAACCTTCCGGTGCAAATTGAGTAGCGCTCATACCATTCATGATGCCTGCGGATTGAGCCTTTTGAATATCACTTGTTGCCCAATGGGTTGCAGATACATCGGTGTAGTTTACAGAGTTCGTAGATGCGGTTCCCGCTTCATCCACCAGATTACGAGCCAGCATCGCTGCCATTTGCGCACGGGTTACGAATGTATCCGGGCGGAAATCAGCACCGAAGCCGTTGATATAAGGGTTGTGTGAGCTTTGCGATGCTTTCAGTCCATCCACTACGACGAGCGTGAACGTGCTGAATTTGTTGACTGTGAATTCAATGCCTTCTTTACCATCGCTAAGCATCACGAGTTTACCTTGAATCAACTCTTTTGTGCCGTCACTGTGTTCAATGTACACAGCCAGGTTATCCAATGCTTGCTGACGAGCAGCAGGATCGGTTGGAAGGCTGTCACGCAGCGGCAATGTCAGTGTGACCTCATGGCTTTGCATATTTGTTTCGATTTCAACTGGACGAGCCAGTACTTTTACGTTGGTATTTGGAGCGATTTGTTGGATCAACTGCTCTTTCTTCGCACGCTCTTCCAGTTCCTTGCGCTCCGACTCCTGCTTCATCGGTACGATGCGGAAGTACAAGTCTTGGTCGAATCCGGCAATCGACTTCGTTGGAACCGAGATGATTGCGTTCTCTGTGGAAATTTCAAGACTAAGCTCACCATCATTCAGCTGTTTTACCGCTGCTTTTGGCAGTTCAATGCGTGTCTCGGACACGGCATCTTTCACATCAGGGATGATAATACGTGCCGTATTCAGACCCAGTTGTTTTGCTTTTTCCACCGATTCCTTGGCTATTGCCTCAGACATCTTCACCAGATCTTTAATCGTACCATTCGCCTCGGTTGTACGTGTAATCGGCGTTTTGGTCAGGTTTGTTCCGTTAACCCCGTTCACGTCCACGACGATTTGTTCCTGCTTGGTTGTTGGTGTAGTCGTTACAGGTGTAGTCACTGACGATCCACCACCTGTGCTTCCACCCGGGTTAGGTGTTGAACCATTTCCGTTGTTGCTATCACCATTTGCCGTGAAGACAATCTTCACCGCACGTCCCGGCAATAAGTCACTGATGGCTTTGTAACGAACCCATACCGTTTTGTCGCCACTGAAATCAAGACGCTGAATGGTGGCAACATCAAGCCAGTTCAGTTTACCATTAAAGGAAATCTCCATCGTGTCATCCAAGCCAATTATTGTGTTGTTTATATCATTTCCCGTTACATTAGGGGCCGTAAAGAATTGGTCGAATACATATTGTAGATTCCCAACATCCTCATAGCCGTCTTGTTCATTAAGCACCCATTCTGCAAGCTCTTTTTTGCCTTCAGTGCTGAGTTCAGCTCTCTTGGATAAATCAAGGGCACCTGTACGTCTAAATTTATAGTTATTGAAGAATGCTTCACCTGCAATCCATTCGTTCATAGCATTATCAAGCCATTGATCCATTAGTGGAATAGAAGTAGCATTCTCAAAGGAATCCAAAGGCATAGAAAAGAGATTCAGCACAATGTCCGGATTAACAATATCCCCTTTAAATTCTCCTTCCAACCGTTCAAAAGCAACTAGATGCAAGTATTTATAAGCCAAAACACCTTTATCTACTTTGCTACGGTCCAAATGTTGTTGCCCAATGCTACGTAGCAAATATGTCTGTTGGTCATTAAAATATTCCGGTCCATCCACCAATTGCTGTGCAAACAAATCCAGCTTGTTCTTAAGAGCACTGAGTTCCCTCTGCCCCCAAATGGATTGCGCCAAATCTGCTAGTTCAATCATATATTGAACCTGTTCTTTATTTCTATAATCATTCTTCACATAATCAATCAGAAATCCAGCAATGAATGTTCTCTCTTGCAATGATAAAGCACCGTACCCATTAGGAAGAGTAATGCCTAGATCAGGATCTTCCATAGCCAAAATCATAGCATTAATATTGCTGTTGCTCTTTGCAGCATTTACAGCAGCCAACGCATCAGTTTCATTACCAGGGAAAAATTGGTTAAACGCAGTCTGGATCGCTTTAAAACTTGCATATCCATTAACCGGTCTTTCACTAAGCATATGATCTGCCAATTGCTCCTGCTCATCTGACGTCAGGTTATCCATTTTGCTTATATCCAGAGGCAAGCTCTCCATCGGGTTTTCCGGGTTAGCCGTATTGTATGACTCGATATCCCTCTGAAGCTCAAGCAACTTCTGCAACGATGACAACATTTCTTCTGCCGTCTCCGCCTTATTATTGATTAAAGGTGTGTCCATTACTGCTGTATCCATATAAGACAGAACACGTGAAATAGAAGGGCTTCTTTTTAGTTTAAACTCAAATAAATAAGCCGTCATTCGTTTTTCAATTGCTGATGATCTAAGATACAAATCAACCAATTGATATAATTGACTTCCAGCGGCAGGATACTCAAAAAACGGCACTCGTTCTGCTTGCTTCGCATATAGGTCATCAAGCGCAGCTAATGCATTCTGTCCTCCGATTTGGCGAGTCACTTCAAGGGCTTTAAGAGCTAATTGAACCAAAAACTGAACTTGCTCCTTGCTCTCGTATCCATCGTTAGTCGGTGGATCAATACTCAGCAAATAAACTGCGATATCCGACTGATCGTCTTCAGACAAGGATTTGAAATCTGGCTCGGCTATGAATTGCTCATGACGAAGCAACTCAATCACTGCTGGTATGAAATTGGCATTCTCACGATCATTTCTTTTTTTAATATCGTTGAACTGATCCAGCTCACTCAGCTGTACTGTAAATTCAATAGATTGCATTTGATACGCAGTTTCCAAGTATTTATCTTTAACCACTACATTGAAATAGTACATATCGCCTTCGATAAGATCTGTAATTATTTTCGAAAATGTACCATCTGTAGATTCTGAGCCTTTAATCGGATCACCGTAGGGATGACCTGATGTTCCGCTGATTTGTTGCATGTCTGCAAGATCAGGAGCATTGGATATGTATACCTGGTAATTTACATCAGGTGGTGTAGAAGATTCCGATTGTGCGTCTTTCCACTGTAGTTCAATTGATTTCTCGTCCACATACTTTATCGTTAATAGACCACTATTTCCTGGTACTGGATACGACGCCCCTGCATTTACCTTTCCTGCTGGTGCCGCCAACCAAGGAGCCAACAACACCAAAATGAGCAACGTGCTAATTATTTTCCTGTATTGCATATATTCTTTCCTCCCTCATCTCGCTTCTCAAAATATAGGCCTATTGTATTACGCAACTCTGAACGGATTCTGAACAATCGCTCTATAAAATGGAAAAAGACCCTTCCTGTAGGTGAAAAACAGGCCGGATCTCAAATATTTTTCGTCATTATTCATCATATTTATTGCTTCGGGTAATTATGGAGACCTACATTGCACAAAATTTAAGATAAGTTTCACGTTCCCAGCAACCCTTCACCGCTCCTTGCCACAACAACAGGTAGACGCATCAAATCATCGTGTATCCGCCATCCACAAACAACGTGCTGCCTGTCGTGAACGTGTTCGTCATCAGATACGTGACCGTATGCGCAATTTCCTCATTGTAACCAACACGCTTCAAAAGTGAGAGTTTCTCATAGTCTTTAAAATGTTCGCCGCGAGGTGTACCCTCCTGCCCTTCTCGCCAGATGGTTCCGGGTGATACGACATTCACGCGAACAGGTGCCAGCTCCACCGCAAGTGCTTTGCCCAGACTTTCGATTGCACCGTTACACGCAGCGTAGGAAGCACCACCATTCAGCGGGCGCTGGCTGAATCCGCCAGACATCAGCGTGATCGAACCCGAATCCGATAGATAAGGAGCAGCATACTTGGCAGCAAAGTACTGAGGCCAGAACTTGCCCTTGAAGCAGCTTTCGGCCGTCTCCCGATCTGAAGTTAACGGACCACGGGTATATGCAGCTCCAGGCGTGAACAGATGATCGAATTCGCCAACCTGATTGAAAAATTGTTCAATTTGCTGTTCATCCTGATTGTCCAACACATGGACTTCGACGGACACCGCTCTAGTCTTGCCTTTGCCTGCAACATGAGCAATCTCTTCCCTCGCTTCCTCTAGCCTGATCTCCGATCGCCCAGCGATAACCACATGTGCACCTGCCTCCGCAGCCTGTACGGCTGTTGCAAGTCCAATCCCTGAGCTTCCTCCTATGATCACGACACGTTGATTCTCTAATGTAAATGGACTCATTCTGCATCTTCCCCTCGTATCGCCAGAACTTTCGTTGTACCAGCGTTTTGTTCATTATTATTGAAATGAACGGTGCTGAACAGTACGCAATTGGATCGTACCAGGTACGAAAATTCGTACTAATGGACCCTGACGATAGGGTTACCCCTGCCCTGTCCAAATAGAAGAAATAAGCGGAAAGCGAGAAAATCAGGTATGATGGAATTACATATAGTTGTATAAATCGAGGTGAATACTATGGATTTACAGGAGCCACGGTTACAAGGGGTACTGGTTACGCTTGAAGCCATTAACGGGAAATGGAAACCGCTCATCCTGTTTATTTTATTGAAAGAAGGCACAAAGCGTTTTGGTGAGTTAAGACGCATGATTCCCGATGTAGCGCAAGGCACGTTAACGAAACAACTGCGCGAGCTGGAACAGGATCAGATTATTGTGCGCACGCTCTATGGCGATGTTCCACCGAAGGTGGAATACAGCCTGTCCGAACACGGGAAGACCATTAGTACGCTGTTGGATGGCATGTGTGGCTGGGGCAAGGCGCATCTGGAATACTTGAACGGAACCAAGCAGATGAATATGGTGGAGAAATTAGCTGGGGAACTGCATAACTAAGCGAAAGCATATGAAAACATACGGCAGCCCCTTCTCCCTTTAGGATACAAACTTGTTTAAGACAAGCACGTCAGCTATACTTTCGTTCAGATGCACAATGGATAAACAAAGCTGAACAGACATATTAGAAAAACAATTGCACCTTGATGGAACAGCGGGAGCGGGAGAGGGAGGACATGTAATGTTACAGCTTTCGGAAAAACAAGCACAGGATATTGTCGATAAAATGATGCAGGACATCCCCTACAACATCAACATCATGAACGAGCAGGGCATTATCATTGGAAGTGGACAAAAAGAACGGGTAGGCACGATTCACCAAGGAGCGGTCCGTGCCCTGACCACCGGAGACCGCGTCGAAGTCTGGCAGGATGGCAGATTGGAGAAGATGGGCACCAACGAGCCAATCCGGATCAATCATCAGCACGTCGGTGTCATCGGCATTTCCGGGCATCCGGATGAAGTCCGCCCTTTCTGCAACATTGTGCGCACAACCGTATCCCTCCTGATCGAACAACGCAATCAATTGGAAAATATGGCCCATGAAGCTTCTCGGAAAAAAGCCTTTCTGGAACGACTGCTTGCCCACTCCGGTTCCTATTCGCAGAAGATCAGGAAAGAAGCGGCGCAATACCACATCGATCTGCAACTACCGACCGTTCTTCTATACATTCGCTTTCCCCATGAGGCCCCTGAGTTTAACACGGAGACAAGCCGGGTATTACTACAGCTCCCCTCGTTCTCAATCGAGGAGGATGGTCTTACGCAGATCATCCTGATCCAGAGCGAATCCGACGTTGATTCGATCGTCCAGCTTGTACATCAGGAACAGCCCCAAGCTTTCATCTCTGTTAGCAAACGGGAATCGAGCATTGCCGTCTGTTATGAACAGGCGAAGTCTGCCATGAACATCGTACTCGCGCTCCGCCCTGCTGCACCACTAATCCGTTATGATGATGTCCAGTTTCTGGTGCGCTTCAGCACGGCCAATCTGACCCGCCAGAACAACGTCGTCAGTAAGCTGGAGGACACAGCCGATCTGCTGGACACGCTTCGAAGCTTCATTCATCAAAATGGCAGCATGTCAACGACTGCTGAAGATCTCAACATCCATCGCAACACACTGCAATATCGGCTCAAACGGATCCAAGCCCTTACAGGCAAAGACCCGCACAATTGGCTGGAACTCATTGAACTTACCCATGGACTACTCGCATCATATCAGTAGACCCCAATACAAAAAGAGACTGTACCGGAATGCCCTGTCCATCCGGACATGCACCGTTCAGTCTCTTTATGCTCCGAATACTCCTCACATAACCGAATCACAGAATGTTAAGAAATCAGTCCTAATTTCAGCACTCTCGCAATATTCTCGGTTGTACGCTCCACATTCTCTGGACCTTCGCGTAAAAGTCGTTCCAGATCAGACGCTCCCGGCACAATACCGAACACCGCATCAATACCTTCCGTGTACAACGTATCTATTCCTTCACCAACGTAACCGGCGATGGCGATAACCGGCTTGCCTGCGTCCTTGGCTGCCCGCGCCACACCGTAAGGTGTCTTGCCAAATTTCGTTTGAAAATCAATGCCGCCTTCGCCCGTAAACACTACATCCGCATGTACCAACTTATCACGCAGGCCTGTATATTCAATGACAATTTCAATGCCTTTGCGCAACACAGCCTGTGTAAAAATCAAAAGCCCTGCACCCAGACCGCCTGCTGCACCTGCCCCCGGCACATCACGTATATCCTTGTGCAGCTGCTGCTGCACCACATCCGCATAATGGGACAGATTCGCATCCAGTAGCTGCACCATCTTCGGTGTAGCCCCCTTCTGCGGTCCAAAAACCCGGGAGGCGCCATGCTCCCCGCATAATGGATTCGTTACATCACAGGCCACAATGAGCTCTACGTCCTGCAATCGTTTATCCAGGCCGGATACATCGATATGAGCCAACTGATCAAGTACCCCGCCTCCGCGCGCAAGTGGATGCCCGTCTGCATCCAGGAACTTCGCGCCAAGCGCTTCGGCCATACCTGTTCCCCCATCGTTAGTAGCACTGCCGCCGATCCCGATAATAATTTTGCGAATGCCCTGATCCAGACACGCCCGAATCAGCTCTCCAGTGCCATAGGTTGTCGTGCGGAGCGGGTCCCGAGTTTCCTTTGTCACCAGATGAATACCGCTCGCCGATGCCATCTCAATCGCTGCCGTTAACCCATCGCCCAGAATGCCATACTGCGCCGTTACAGGCTGCCCCAGTGGCCCACTCACCTCTCTATGGTGGATTACACCGCCAGAAGCATCCACCAGCGACTGTACGGTGCCTTCGCCTCCGTCAGCCATCGGTACATGAATATAGCTCGCGGTAGGGTAAATTTTACGCAATCCTTTTTCCATGGCCACACATACTTCTTTCGCTGTCATACTCTCTTTAAATGAATCCGGTGCCAGTACAAATGTCGTCTCTCTCATCTTCTCCCACCCCATCCATGTTATTAAAGGATAAATCCGTAGATTAACGTCGCTACAATTGCCATCGTTCCACCCACAATCGCTTCATAAGGAATAACGCCCATCCGCTGCTTGATTGTCATCTTCATGCTATCTGCCGAGACGTGAAAGTAATTGCCTTGGGGCAGTGAATCGATAACTGTCGCACCTGTGTGCACCATAACCGCCGCTGCGAGCGGAGCGGTTCCCATGTTCAGAATCGCATCACCGAATGAACCGGTGGCAAGTATGACCCCTGTCGAGGTGGAAGCCGTTGCTGCCGCCAAATTTTCGTACGATGGCCTGGGCAATCGTCTCTGCCGCCCCCGACTCCATCATGACACCGGCAAGCACCCCGGCAGCCAGAACGCGGAGCACGGTACCCATGACACTTTGCGTGCCGTTCACCAGTATGTTTACGGTCTCTTCCAGATTGGCCCCGCCAATTAAAGCGCCTACAATTGCGCCCAGAAATAAAGAGTAGACCGGATTCAGCTTCTTCAGAATCAGTATAATCGCAATCGCAAGTCCTGCCAGTGCGCCGATCCAGCTAATTGTTAAAGGTTCCATTGTCCATTGCCCCCCATGCACTTGTTGAACACGCTTTCATTATAGTTGCTGGTGAGCCAAATAAATATTGATGAACAGACGAAATTCATTGTGCATATGCACAATGAGGAATAGGATTATATCGAAAGGGCTTATCCTTTCAGTAGGCTTGGCCGCACGGCCGGTCAGCGTGATGCGCCAAACTTGCAAGGAGCTAACGAATCTACCGCACCCTAAGCATCCGATTTTAAAAAATTGGAAATTCTAACGAACTTCAGTGACGTTATTCCGGCGCAGATACCGTGTTAGAGCCTAAAAATCAACCCCATCGATGGAATAACGTCTCTGTGATTCGTTACATCTCAGAACGGTGCAAATGGCGGCGAATAACGTGTGTCAGGTTCGTTAAACCAAAAAAAGCCGAACAAGGGGCGTCCACCGTCAGGCTAATGACTTATAGGACAGCCCGTCCCATCACACGGATATGTTCGCCGATTCCTAGAGCAGAACACGGTGTTCCATAATATTTTTCATACTGATATGGGATTTGGATGGTCCAAGCTTCACAAGGGAGTCCTGAAACTCAGCAAGCTCTTCAATGGTTGCCGTCTGTACCTTGATCAGATAGTTGTACTCACCGCTGATGCGGTATAAATCCGTGACTTCAACGGCCTGTTCACAGAAGTGAACGAATTCCTCACAATGCTCTGTTTTGAGTAAAATAAAAGTCGTTGTCCCGCGGTTTAGCTTGGCCAGATCATAGATTGTTGCATATCCCGATATGACCCCATTTTCCTCCAGTTTGAGGATTCTCTCCTTAACGGAAGGTTGGGACATGTTCACCTCTTTGCTAATCTGTACAATTGGCATGCGTGCATGGTGTTGCAGCAAGCGCATGATCTGCTGGTCAATTTCATCTATAACATAACCCATTTGTAGACCCTCCCGAGAATGAGGCTAATTTAATAAGTTTTTTTGGACAAAAGAGCTCATTAATTGTGACTCTCACCCCATTATATCCTTTGATATCGCATGGTTCCAATGTGCCGCTCCCTTTATACTTTAGAATACAATCTGAAGAAGGAGTGATGGAGCATGAGTGTAAAAGGACTGGCTCACGTAGCCATTCAAGCACGTAATTATGAGGATACCCTCTCATTCTATACGAATGTACTGGGATTTAAAGTTGGTCACTCCTGGAGTCTGCCTGCCTTCCAAATTACCGAAGCGTGCATGCTGATCTCACCGGATCAGCGAACCTGTATTGAACTGTTTGATCCGGGAGCCGTTATCGCCGCCGAAGGCGAACGGGCAGACTCTCCCGAAGCTGTGAAGCATGGGGCTTTGCTGCATTTCGCCTTTTACGTGGACGATGTGGATGAGATATACGAGCGAGCGCTTGCTCATGGTGCTAAGCCTTATGTTCAACCCGATTGGATCTCACTTGGCGAGCCTTCGCTCCAGGTTCGAAATGCGGTTGTGCATAGTCCAAATGGTGAAGTGATCGAATTCCTCGAAGAAGTTGATTTTGATCGCTCCTCCGCACCGTCGATCTAACAATACACAAACAGAACAGCCTGTTGTCCGGAAATCCGTGGCAGCAGGCTGTTTCATGGTTTTATTTCTTGGAACCCGGCTCTTCGTTTTCCGGTTTATACTCCTTTAACTTCCCTTCATACACTAGCTGTAGTTGTTCACTCTGACGAAAATCATCCGGGGTCACCAGCGCAGGCAGTTTGTTCCACAGCTTGATGCCTGAGCGTTGCAAAATCTCGGCAACAAATTGCGAGCAAAAGTAGGAGTTGCTGAACTCCACCGGTTCTTTCAATGTAATGCCAATCACACCAAGCAGATTGTACATATATTTCTGGCGGCTGCGAATGAAGATGTGCAGCACCCGCTTCATTTTTTCCACTTCACGCTCCGTCACCTGAAGCTCATAAATGACACATGTGGTATTTGGATATTTGCTGTATGTACCTGTCTGAATATCTTCCTCCACGAACCCGCCGTTCAGCGGATTACTCGGATGCTTGCGACCGAAGCTGTACAGCTCGGATAGTTCCCGGTCAAATGAGATGGAGGCATGATTGTATGGCGCTCTGGTGTAACTCTGAATAACCTTGGTAAACAATGTTCCTGTGTTCGTAAGCAGAATGTAGATCGAGCGTTCAGCTGTCATAACCAAATTTCCCCTTATCAAGTTGGCACTATTCCTTCATAATAACATAGGTATCCTATATTGGAATCTTACTTCTGGATAAGCAGGTGATTGTACTTGAGCAGTTCACTCTTTACTTTAACACTGATTTTTATCGCTTTACTGGTCATACATATCGTATACAAAATCATTACGAAGCTTCAGCCGGACAAGGATTATTCGGGCATTGGCAACAAAATCAAAACCTGGTGGGGCATGCTTGTCATCTTCTGTCTCGCCACCCTCTTCAATCCAATTGTCTCCCTGATCTCCCTCATGGTACTCACCTTTTTCGCGCTGAAAGAGTACTTCTCCATGATCCGCAGCACCCGCAAAGCAGACCGCAGGTTGTTTTTATGGGCGTATCTGGCGATTCCGGTGCAATTTTACTGGATCTATATCGGCTGGTATGGCATGTTTATTTTGTTTATTCCGCTGTATGTCTTCCTTGTACTGCCCCTGCCACGCTTGATTAATAAAGGGACGGTCGGTTTCCTGCGCAGTGTAAGCTCGACGCAGTGGGGACTGATGCTCATGGTATTCGGACTTAGTCATCTAGCCTACTTCCCGTTTGCAACACCGGAATATGGCGCAAAGCTGGTCCTGTTCCTGGTCGTGTTAACCCAGTTGAATGATGTCGTGCATTATCTGACCTCACTCTATCTGGGCAAACGCAAAGTGGTGCCCACCGCCAATCCTTTTTTGACATGGGAAGGGTTCGCCTGTGCATTCGTTGTCACCACCGCTGCCTCTTATTTCATTCATCCATACCTGACCCCGTTTGATGCACGTTTCGCGCTTTTCATCGGTGTGTTAATCGCTCTGGCTGGGTTCTTCGGAAGTCTGACGGTTTCTGTTCTGAAACGGGATTTGTTAATTGGAGATGACACCAAATTCGATGCACTGAAAAAAAGCTACCTGAGCCGAGTCGACAGCCTGACGTACACTTCTCCGGTCATGTTCCACGTGGTGCGTTATTTCTTCGACTTCATGTAGAGTAGTAGTACCCGTTAAAACACAAAGTTGAACGCCGCACGATCGACCAGTATGCGGTGTGACATTACGGCATCACTAAAAAGCAGCCATAAAGGCTGCTTTACATATTTAGGGGGAGAATTGAAGACGCACGCACAGTGTGTCCGTTTCATTCTCCATTTGGATCAACAGAAGAAGACGTAGCACACAGCAATAATCCGCCTGATTATTTTAATTTAATTTCCTTTTCCGAGGTGACTTCCTTCCCCTCGTCATTGGTAAATACAAACGTCGCTTTGCCCCGTTCCCCCTTCATCTCATCCGAATAGATAAGTCCGGAGAATTGCCCGTCACCGCTGATATAAAATCCTTCTTTTCCATTCCCACCATGCTCAATCGCTTCCTTGTAGGAATTCACAATCGTTACCGTGTTGGACGTCCAACGCATCTCGGTTAAAGCGTAACCCTCAGGGATTTGTTTGATCGCAAAATCAAAGCTGTTGCCTTCAGACGGCTTGTCCGTCTGGTCAATTACGATCATGACCTGTCCTTCCGCATCAGCAGAGGATTCCGATTGGGCGGTAGGTTTGCCCTCATTCCCACTTTCGTTCGCCTGATTATTGTTATTCTTCGCCTCAATATTGGGAACGGAACTATTCCCTGCTTCCTCTATGGGCTGCTTCGATTGTGGATAGGCGTGTTCCTGTACGGATTCATTGTTGTTTTTCGCTCCACATGCGCCGGTCAGCAACAGGATACATAGGGCAGAAACCCAGAGTATAGATTTATTTGTATTGAGATTCATCATTGGAACTCCCTTCATGTTCATCTAAAGTTACGAGCATTATGCATTCTTTCAAAGATAACGTTCCAATCATCAGCAACTCTTATAGTAATTACTACACCATATCGTCTCACATTAAGCTCCATATTATGTAAATGAGTTATAAGATAGCTCGATTATTTCATCGATTGTGCCCTATAAACTTAATTTAAATCAGGTACAAAACATAATTGGGATGACGTTCTGAAGTGCGTCTCCCTGGATATTGATGAGGAAAGCGTCATGATTGATGCCACGATTGTGCGTGTTCACCAGAATGGATCAGGCGCAAAAGGGGCAAGGCAAGCGATCGGACGTTCCCGCGAGTACTAAGCACCAAAATTCATACCGTAGTTGATGCGCTCGGAAACCCACTTCAATTCGAATTAACGGGGGATGAAGCTCATGACTCTGTCCAGGGCTTTATTGGAAATTGCTGATTGTGATTTAGATAACATAAAGTTAACCTTATTCATAAATAATGTTAATTTTATGTCATTCATCACTTAAATTGCTCTGATATAATTTCTGCTAGGTAGATAAATGGGGAATAAATTGTTGAAAAATGAGCGACATCGAAAAATAAAGTAAAAGCATCCCCCCATTTGATATACAGCAGTGAAGGATTACTCGCTGTATGGAAGTAGCTTTTAGCACATGGTGATATAAAAAACGATGGAACAGGAGATTTTAATCCATACGTGGATTAACTCAGTTATCAAGCGAGTAAACATGCGAAAACATAATTTTATAGTAGGAGTGTGAGATATGAAAAAAACATTATTGGCTTGTATGATGATAATGCTGATGTTAGCATCAGCTTGTGGAAAGGTTGAAACGACTTCAAGTTCAAATACATCTAGTGAGCCAAAACCTGAAGCAAAGGAGTCTACCAGTCCAGCTAGCACCTCCGAGTATTGTTCGCAAGGACGTGTAAAATTGGATAGTGAAACTGAAAAATTTATTTACGGAACTTGGAAAGTTAAGAAGCACCTTGGGTTTGCAAATTCTTATAATGATGCTTCTGAATATCCAACAGGGCAAAAATTTATTGGGGATGACCTTATAATCGAAAAAGACCTTTTTTCATCTAAAGGACTTAAAAACTATAGTGATTATCAATATGAGCTGAAGAATCCATTATATGAAATTACATCAACATGCGATAACGCTGACGCATTTTATAGACTATATAAAATAGATATGCCGGATCTGAATGCTAATGATGTAGTAAAAGCCATCGATATAAGTGATCCATCAACAAAGCTCAGTATACCTGTTAGCGTAAGTTTCTTTGTTGTTAATAACGATAGGCTGATCTTATTATCAGAGGGGACTATTTTTGAGCTTGAAAAAACGGATGACTAGATGAGTTTGCTTATGGTAATAAATTTTGTGATAAAAGAAAGAAAGGTAAGCCATAAAGGCTGACCTTTCCTGTATGTGTTGTAAGACGATTAAACTATAGTGTATATACTGGATATTTATGAGTATAACCCGAGCCTTTACAGAATAGTTCAGCTTCTTCATTTCTACGTCTTTGCAAACTTCTATCATATGAAAATGCTTTACTTACTAGTTTAGAATAATTGTCAAGTTCCTGAGTTGAACGTGGCCCTTGGAAAGATGGGTAGATTAGCTTGTATGCAAGCAGAGCTTCTACATCATCGGTACTAAGCACACCAGAGCCTGCATTAAAAGTAAGCGAAACAAGTGCATCAAACTGATTTTGTGAAAGGGACATACCTGCAGGAAGTGCCACTTTATTTACGGATGCTACAGCACTTGCAGTATCATTGGTGAAAAATGTATTTGCCTGAGACTGAGTAATTGGAGAAGTATAACTGAGTCCCAAAGATTTTGATAGAGCGTCAGCTTGTGCTTGGGTTAAAGTTGTATTTGCTGTGTATGTTTTAGACTTTGTTATCAGATGTCCATATCCAACTGTTGGAAAACCTTTTGGATCGGCATAGAATTTTAAGTTAAGTCCCTCATGCCCTTTCATAAAAGTTGCTCCATTAGCGCTTAGATTTGCCATAATAAATCACTCCTAAAGTTATTTTTATTAGTTATGAGAGCAATAAGGAGGAATCATAGCCAGAATAACCATTCCCAAGTTTTCTGCGATGCCGTATTGCCTTCACATATATATAAAGAGAAATAAGGCTCTTTTTTTACAACCACGCTCCAAATTTTATTTCAATTCACTAGTATCGAAAGTCTGTATCACCTCAATTATTTTGACATAGAGTTCCTGTCTTAAATCATCTCGATGATCAGGGGGGGACTTGTCGCAAGGAGGCTTTGATCTTTGGTGTGAAAGATTCTAGGATATGTAATGTTGCCTCGTGATCGTGGTGTTGCTGTGCTCGTACTAAAAGTTCGGCCAACATAAAATCACCGCTTTACGTTTTTTTGTATTTCATTCTTCAAGCCATTAATGGCATCGCTTAGATCAGATATTTTTTTTCAAAACGAATAAGTAGATACAAAGTAATTGCAATCGGAAAACCTAAATTAGCAATAAAAGTAGCAATGTCACCCTCCGTCATAATTCATCCCCCTTCCGTTATTAAGCTGCGCAATTTAGTTAGAGCTTTTAAGCGGTGTTTCGAGACATTTTGTTGGGATACTCCCAATATTCTGGCTATTTCCTTGTCATTTAGTGCTTGTACTTAAGCAAAAGATAAAATCTGTTTTTGTTGTGCTGAGAGGGATTCATAAGCTTGATAAAGTGAGTGCTCCGTAATGTGATCTTTTAAATTTGGTGGCACAGATTCTGAATCATGAACAGTAAGTAAGACAGATTCTAGGTTTTCATCGTTGTCTAAAGTCAGCGGGAATCCTCCATTTTTCGGTGTCTTATCCGGCTGACTGCTTCTAGACGAAGTCATTCAGAACTACGTATATATCGGTGGACTATGCATATTCCTAGGGATCTTTTTGGTAAACTGGAGTGGACGGACAAATCATAAGAAAACATCATCCAAATAAGCATGCTGCATGTTCAAATAAAAATATTCATGCCTGATTTTCGGCGATGCCCTGTGCATCGTTTTTTTATAATCAATTTGTGGAACTACGAAACGATACGACAAGGGAGAATACAGAACGAATTCGTCGTGACCTAGTGATATGTATAGCTCGTTTTGATACATCTATTGAAGTAAGGACGTGCGCCAATGATCTCTGCTGATCTGAAGAAACAATACTATGAGGCTCTTGTGGCTAAGGATTCGGAATACGAAGGTTTATTCTATGTAGGCGTCAAGACGACGGGTGTATTCTGTCGGCCTACCTGCCCCGCCCGAAAGCCGAAGTTCGAAAACTGTGAATTCTATGCGACGGCGCAGCAGGCATTGCTTGCTTCGTATCGTCCTTGCCAGCGCTGCCGTCCGTTATCTCATCCTAATCAGGTATCTGATGTGGTACGCATATTGGTGGAAGCGGTGGAGAAAAATCCGGAGAAACGCTGGAAAGGCCAGGATTTCAAGGCATTATCCATCGATGAATCCACCGCCAGACGTCAGTTCAAGAAGCGATTTGGCATGACATTTGTCGAGTATGCCCGCGCCCGTCGCATGGGACTGGCCCTGAAAAATATTCGCTCCGGTCGTACGGTCATTGATGCCCAGCTGTCCACCGGTTACGAATCCGGCAGCGGGTTCCGGGATGCCTTCTCGCGAATCATGGGCGCAGCGCCTACACAAGTGGATGAAGAGCATGTCTTGAAGGCATCCTGGATCGACACACGTCTTGGACCCATGATGGCTGTAGCCGATGAGAAAGCATTATATCTGCTCGAATTCGTGGATCGCAGAGGTCTGGAGCGTGAAGTAGAACGATTACGCAAACGGACAAAGTCAGCCATTGTTCCTGGAGTAACAGAGCCGATTCGTTCCATTGAACGGGAACTTGCACAGTATTTTGAAGGCACGTTAACTGTATTCCATACCCCGTTGTTCTGGTTAGGAACACCATTCCAGAAGAGTGTATGGGAGCAGTTGATTGCGATCCCGCCGGGGGAGACGAGGTCATATCAGGATATTGCGAATGCACTGGGTAAACCCACAGCATGTCGAGCGGTAGCACAGGCCAACGGAGCCAATCAGCTGGCCATTGTTATTCCATGTCACCGTGTGATCAATGCCAGTGGTGAACTGGGTGGATACGGAGGAGGTCTGACACGTAAAAACTGGCTTTTAACTCACGAAAAGCAGGGTGATAACTGAGTAGCTCAAGAGAAAAGAACGGCAAGTAGTATGAAGGATTACAGCTATGTAACGGAGGAGATAAGTATTATGAGTACCCTACAAGAAAAGGCGACGTTATTCCACCAATCCCATATGAAAGGTAATCCATTGGTTCTGGTCAATGTCTGGGATGCCGGAAGCGCACAAGCCATCCAATCTGCTGGAGCAACAGCAATCGCTACTGGCAGTTGGTCTGTAGCTGCCGCCCACGGCCAACAAGATGGCGAAGCGATGCCTTTCCAGCTGGTTCTGGACAATCTGTCCCGGATTACAGCAAGCGTGAATTTACCTGTAACGATCGATATTGAGGGAGGGTATGGCAAGTTTGCGTCAGAAGTGAAGGAAAATGTGAGCCAAGTGATCCATCACGGTGCCGTGGGAGTTAATATCGAGGATCAGCTCACCGATGGAATTGGACTGTACACTGTGGAGGAGCAATGCCTGAGACTGTCGGCTGCCCGGGAAGCTGCGGATGAGGCAGGCATTCCACTGTTCATTAACGCCCGCACAGATGTCTTTTTGCAAAATGCACCTGAACAACACAATCACACTCTCTTGGAAAAAGTGCTGATTCGTTCCAATGCATATGCAGAAGCAGGAGCCAGCGGGCTATTCGTTCCAGGCTTACAGAATCCACAACTGATTCAGGAATTGTGTGAACGTTCGTCGCTTCCGGTCAACGTGATGGTTACATCCCGCGAGCCTTTACCAAAACAACTTGCCGAGCTGGGTGTGGCACGCATAAGCTATGGGCCTTATCCTTATCTGCAAGCGATGGAACACCTGAAAAAGTTCGGGCGAAATATTCTGTCTGGAAGTTAACAGAAAGGCGCACTTCTCATTTTTCACCAGAGGGAGACTTACTTCCTCACAATTTTTAATATAAGCGTCTATTATAAAGCGATCATCTATGATGTGAATCCTCAAACAGGTGCTAGAATGCACCTGTTTGAGGATGCTTATTCCTTTTCACCTATGTTATAATCACCACTACCCAACACTAACAGGAGGAAAATATGCTTAACGTTGAACAAAAGCTTGAAGTGCTACAATCGTATCCCCAACTGCAACGCAAAGATGTTTCTCTCGGTCGTGTTAATTTCCATTATGAAGAAAGTGCGTATGACAAAAAGATTGTTGCTTTCCATATTCATCCTAACGGTAACGGTTATATCTATGCAGGGCTACTGCCCAACTATGAGACCGATGATAAAGGATTCGTCAATATTCGTGATTACTCCGAAGCAGATCTACGCACATTGTTAGATGAAACGATCAAAGCGATGTCTTACAACCCCAACGAAGTAGAATCAAAAGAGCCAGAACAAGCAAAAGCTGCTCCTATATTGGCTACAAGCTCTGCTGGCGGCGGAACATGGATCGATGAAGATGGACATACACTTACTTTAAAATATGAAGATGACATGTGGTATGTGTATTCCGGTCTTAATCTGGATATGGCTTTCGAATCTCGTAGCGAAGCTGGCGAGTATCTCAAAGACGAAGGATTTAAACCACAAGCTCAAGCTTAACTCATACAAAAAAACACGAGGCGTGTATATACTCCCTCGTGTTTTTCTGATCTTAATGGATAGTTAGCCTGCTTCATCAAAAGCGTCTCTTATCAGTCTTTTCTGCCTTTCATTGTAAGCGGCGCATTCTTCATCATGGGATACGTACTCAGAAGGAGAGCACCTCCAATGGCCCCCAGTGTGGTGACCAATGCGATAAGATTGACATTCGTAAACCACTGGACCCACACGCTCAGATCGGATAGAACAATTACCAGCGTGACGATTAAGCTAGCCCCAAAGAACAGGACGAAAAAATTACGCATCCCCAATCGAATCCAACAGACCGTTGAAAAGATGGATAATCCCAGCACCAGAAAACCAATCATCAGATCAAACCACAGGTAGGGAAAAAAATGATATTCACTTGAATACAGCATTCCTGGTTGATAAAAGGTTACGTCAAGCGTTCCATATTCATGGAGAAGATGCATAATGAAATAAATGACATTCAGTATGCCAATCGTCGCCACGACCATCCATATCGAATTGATATAAAAGGATTTCATAAACTGTATTCGTGTACTGCCCATACCTATTGCAACCGGAAACAATGTTATGATCCCCGCGATCGCAAAAGCACAGATTCCTCCGTACATTGGACCAAATAATTGCGTCGTATACGTCACATCAAATATGAATCCAATAGCCAAATAGACGACTGTAAGCATGAGTGTAATCGACGAGAAAATCATTAAATACCAGCGCATATCATCCAGAATCAGCCGGTTCGTACCTTTCGTTGCGTTCATCGCTTAACCCCCTCTTGATTACGGGTCCTGTTAATCAAATAATCTTGTAATGTCGCCTTCTCAATGGAAAGCCCTTGTGCATGAGCAATGTCTTTCCACACTTTGCAGTACGGCTCATCAATCATCACTCTCATGGTCGATCCCATCTGGGAAGATTCTATAACCTCCACGTCAGCTGTGACACGGTTGATGTCATCAATCCCTCCTGTTAGAAGAACTCCTTTTTCACGCATCTCTTCCATAGGCTGATTAAGTAACACTTTTCCCGCTTGTAGAACGATGAGGGACTCACATAAAGGCTGAATCTCCTCAATATGATGGCTTGATATTAGAATTAGACGCGGGTTATCTTCATAAGTCTCCAGTAAAGCATTGTAGAAGTATTTACGTTTCTCGGCATCAAGTCCATTGGTGGGCTCATCAAGAATCGTTACCCTTGCATTACTGGCAAGCCCCAGTATCATCTGGGCGGCGGTCTTCATGCCTTTTGAGAATTTGACGATCTTCTTCTTCACTGGCAATTCGAACCTATCGATTAACTGCTCCGCAAATGCCTGATCCCACTGTGGATGGAAGTATTGACCGAATCGAACCATGTCGTTGATCGTCCAGTTTCTACCCAGGGGATGGTTCTCCTGTATATAACACAGGTTTTCCTGCGCAGCCAAATTGTTGTAAGGGTCCTGGCCCATCACTTGAATGGTTCCAGCATCAGGTCGGTTATGACCTGCGAGCAGACTCATCAGGGTTGTTTTGCCGGCACCGTTTCTCCCCCACATTGCACTGATAATCGGCTCACTCTCAGTTAAAGTCACGTTGTTCAGCACGGGTGTCTGTTGATAGCTGTAGGTCACCTGCTCGATCTGAATCATAATTCACTCTCCTTATCCTTCTTGCCTCGGATCAAATCAACAATCATGTCCTCATTCATGTGAATCCGTCTGGCCTCTTCAAGTAAAGGCTTGATATATTCCTCGTAGAAATGCTGCTTTCGTTCAACAAGCAATGCTTCCCGGGCTCCCTTTGCAACAAACATGCCAACACCTCGTTGTTTGTATATGATGCCTTTGTCTACAAGCGATTGAAGTCCTTTCCGTGCCGTGGCTGGATTAATATTGTAAAAGCGAGAGAGTTCATTGGTTGAAGGGACCTGTTCCTCCACCATCAATCTGCCGTCTACAATGTCATCCATAATCATCATGGATATCTGATGAAAAATGGGCTGAGATTCATCCAAATTCGATTTCATGCGATTCCAACTTTCATTCATCGTTAATTAGTTAGTCGGTTAGTTACTCATGTGACTAACTATAGTGCACGAAAACCAATATGTAAATAGGCGAACCACTAATTGATCAACTTTTTCATTTTGGCTCGATTGTATTGATTAATAAGGCCGTCCAGAACTACAGATTGCTGGATAACTTCAGGATGAAGCAGACTGCCGTATTCCGACTGCAGGCGGTGAAGCTGTTGTCTGGCTTCTTCGATCTGTGACATTAACTCCAGGCAATCCATAGTACCCCTCCTTTTTGTCATATTTTAGTTTATTATGCCAATCGATAGGCCGCAAGGGGTACGACATACTTTTTCTTCCACCAGACGCAAAAAAAGACGCCTCTGAATGAATATTCAGAAGCGTCCCTTACCAATTTTTTAAGTTCCAAATCCGTGGTCAGCAGTTCTCATAATTGCGGGGTCTGGAACTTCCTTACCTGAGACAGGTTCCGTAGCAGGAGCTACAATGTAAATAATAATACTACATGTAGCTATCAGCAAAGCCAACTTTCTCTTCATTGAGTTTCTGCACCTCACTAATGATCAATTTGTATTGCTGTTTCGCCGTCTCAGTTGCAAACTCCCTATATTGCTCAAACAGTCCGACACCTCTAAGCATACCTCGTCCACTGCTAATTTCAATAGAGAATTGCAAACTATCCAGAACAAATTGTATTCCTGTGAAATACTCGTCCTTCTTTAGATAATACGCAGCGAGATCTGCTAAAAGACGTAGATATCGATCATCTGTAACCTGTCTGCTGACTTTTCCAATTCGGTTGCTCTGTTCTTGGTACGCAAAGTATGATTCATACTGTTCGAGCACATCATCAATATTTTTATCATAGCGATTCGCAGCAGTCACAATATCACAAAGCGCCGGGAAAATCTCATTTTCTTTTGTTGAGATATAATTCAAATATTCAGGCAACACATCAAACTGTCCGCTCATTAATTGATATATATAACGGTTGCCCTCAGCCCATTCCTGAAACTGATTCATAACTACCATTTCGTCCTGATCAGGGTTCTTCACCCAACTGTTATCCGTATATAAAGAAACATATTTAAGCGCGCTTTGATAGTCTTTAAGTTGATAGCACGCACTCCCTGAAGCCAAATAGGAATACAGAATGTAGAACACAATCGGTCTTTTGGTTTCTTCCTGTTTCCTTCTCCCGTTCAGCTCATAATGGATGGTTGCTTTCACCCTTAACTTCTCGGACAGCTCCTGTACTTTATTCCATCTGTGCAAGGCACCAAAAGCATTAATCAATTCGTTGAGCGCATCCAGCTGGTAGCGTTCATCGAGCCGATCCACATAGTATTCGAATTGAGCGGCGATGATCAGATTTCGTTGCTGATCATTGGTCAGTCCCAGCCTGAATAATCGATACTGACATAATGCGAGCCGTTCGGAGTGTTGCATTTTCTCACTTTCGGCTATCGTTTCATATAATAAAACGGCCGGTTTAAATTTACCAGCATGGTAGAATTCTTCAGCCAGATCAAATAACAAAGGAATGTAAGATAGATTATCCATCATCAACCGGATCACATCTTCAATACAATTCAATTTATCCAATTCTGCACATCGATGAAGGAATGGTCCCAGTCTTCGCCAGTCAGGGGCAGCATGGACAAAACACTCATCTATGTACAATTCATAGAAGTAACCTTCTTCAAGTCTCATAGCTGAAGTGATTCGATCCAGCTGCTGCATCGCAATCGGACGATTCTTGTTCAAAATATTGCTCAGCGTACCGGAGTTAATTCCTGACGTTTCCGAAAAAAGACTAATGGACATCTGCTCACGCTTCAGATAACTTTCTAAGTGATCGCGTATCGTGGTTGTCGGCTCCAAACTAACACCACCCTCCAAAATAAAAAACCATAAACAGGATTAACGGTATGCAAAAGTAATTATATGTAATAATTAAGCAAGGGTCAATAAGATAAATTCAACTAATTTGTATTAATTACAAAAAAAACCTTTTGTTAAAATAGAGGCCCTATCCTTATTTTATACCGGGAACGGACAAGCATCAAATAAAGGATAAAATAAAAACACGAGCGGCATATGCGCTCGTGTTTTACATGCAATATAGCAGAACGATCTGCTATATATATTACTCTTGGTTTAAGGTAGCACATTACCAGCCGCGCGATAAATTTCGTACCACTCTTGGCGTGTAAGGTGAACATCGCCAGCTTTGATGCAATCCTGCAAACGCTGGATATTCATCGTACCTGTCACTGGCTGCATTTGCGCCGGGTGACGCAGCAACCAAGCAATTGCGATAGTCGTGTTGGTCACTTCATATTTTGCAGCAATCTCGTCGATCTTCGCATTCAGTTCCGGGAACTTATCGCTGCCCAGGAATACGCCTTCGAAGAATCCGTATTGGAACGGGGACCATGGTTGAATTGTGATATCGTGCAGGCGGCAATAATCAAGAATACTGCCATCACGGTTAACCGCGGCATCGTTCTCCATATTCACGTTGATTCCACTGTCAATCATCGTGGTATTGGTAATACTCATCTGCAACTGGTTGGCCACCAGTGGCTGCTTCACGTATTTTTTCAACAGTTCGATCTGGTTCGGATTCTGGTTGGATATCCCGAAGTGACGTACTTTGCCTTCGCGCTCAAGTTGGTCAAAGGCTTCAGCCACTTCTTCCGGTTCAACCAATGTATCCGGGCGATGCAGCAACAGAACATCAAGATACTCAGTTTTCAAGCGTTGCAGAATGCCATCCACCGAATTCAAGATATGCTCTTTCGAGAAATCAAACATGCCTTTGCGGATACCGCATTTGGACTGAAGAATCATATTTTCACGAACCTGGGGATTCATCTGCACAGCCTCTGCAAAGATCTCCTCACACGCTCCGTTTCCATAAATATCAGCATGATCGAAGAAGTTCGCGCCTGCTTCCATGGCGGAATGAACAAAATGTTCAGCTTCTTTGCTGCTTAATGAATTAATTCGCATGCAGCCAACGGCTACAACCGGTATTTCGAGTGCGCTGCTGCCAAGTTTAATTGTTCTCAAGATGATTTCCCTCCATATTCGAATAGTATCGTACTCTAATTGCCATGATCATTGCCATCTAGTATATACTTGTCTTCCGTCTATGATTGTGACACAGAACTGCAATCGGTTTCAATGGAATTTTAGAACTCTTATATGGAATAATGGAGGTTTTTTTCTGTGTGATTCACTCGCCTATACTTCTTCCGGGACGATCACTTCAATATGCTGAGGCAATACACGGATTCGAATGGGCAGGGAAGGCCCTTCCTCTCCATCCACATTCGTGCGGATTGTTGCATCCGTCGAACGGACATGAACTTCTTTTGCCGTAAAATAGTCAACATCCTTGTGGTTCTTCAGATTGCCAAACAGCAGGGACGTTCCGAGTGTAACCGTATTGAAGACGTTCATGCTACGGATCACAAAACAATGAATTAACCCATCATCCACCGCTGCTTCCGGCGACAATTTCTCAAAACCTCCAACCGAATTGGTCAGCGCCGCGAGAAAAAGAGGAGACTCCCCCTCCCACGACTGCCCGTCATATTCAATGGTTAGTTGTTTGGCAGGTGTGTTCATCAGGTCTTTCAATCCTTCTTTCAAATAAGCGAATGAACCCAGCTTCGACTTTTCCTCCGACGACACCGAGAACAGCGCCTCCGCCAATGAACCGGCTGCCACCACGTTGGCAAACAGACGATCATTGATTTTACCGAGGTCCACCTTATGGATCTGCTCCGATCGCAACTGCCGAATGGCTTCCTCCGGATCAAGCGAGATATTCAGCGCACGCGCAAAATCATTCACCGTACCCAGCGGCACCACACCCAGTCTGGGACGATGCTCCTGATCCATCATGCCGTTAATCGTCTCATGTAACGTCCCATCCCCTCCAATGGAAATAACGAGATCACAGCCGTCTTGGCAGGCACTCAGGCAGTAGTTGGTCGCATCGCCCTCCCCGGCCGTCTCATTAATCACCACTTCATACTGCTGTGATTCAAGAATTTCCTGTACCTGGGACACATATTGCTGAGCTTCTTCTCTACCCGACGATGGATTGCTAATGATCATGGCTTGGCGCATACTCGCATCTTCTCCTCCAAATGGCATCTTTACTTCATCTATACCCTCTCTGCTATGGAGTTGAATAGGATTAGGGAGAGTTGTACAATTTTTTTTGAAAAAGATGGCTGGAAGAGTGCAGTATGGGGTTTGTATCATATAGAATAGAAGTAGATGCTCTGCCTGTCATGAATTTCATGTTCCTTTTACTCCATGATGGGTTAATAACTATAGATGTGTTTGTCTATTCTATCTGTCCATATCGTAACTATAATAGTTTATCGACATAAATTGGTACTCACAAGTACATAAGAACAGTACACTTACCTATCCTTAAAATCGGAATCGGAGGGAATTCATGCAATGAGAAGAATGACTCTACTATTTCTAGTATTCATCCTGAGTCTTGGGGCGGCTGGGCACGCGATGGCCTATACTACTGCGGACTTGGGCGAAGGCATCATTGAAGATCCTGCACTAGAGAACGGACTGAAGCTGATCCTGAACAAACCGGTAGATTCTCCTCTAACCTCATCCGATCTGGAGCAGTTGAACGTTGTGGATCTGAGCAATGCTGGCATTCAAAGCCTATCCGGTCTGGAATACGCCACGAATCTGACTCACCTCCGGTTATATGGCAACGAGATTGACAATCTAACACCGCTGGAGCATCTGACTCAGCTTCGCGAGGTTGACGTTCGCAATAATTACATTACATCGATTGATGCACTGGCTGATTTGAAAGACCTGGGACGGCTGTATATCAGCAACAATTCCATTTCTTCCATAGAAGTTGTACGTGGATTCAACCGACTACATACGTTTCACGCCAGCGGCAACCAGATTACCAGTCTCTCCGCTCTGGCTGATGCAGATGATCTTCAATGGCTCGAAATCTCGAACAATGCGATAACGGACCTGACACCACTGGCGGATAAAAGAAAACTTAAACAGCTCAATGTGGCCAACAACCATATTCACACACTGGATGTACTGGCTGAGCTGCCGAATACACTTCAGAAGCTGAATGTGGCAGGCAACGAGATTTCCGATCTGATGCCACTGGAGCATATAACACGTCTGCAGACGCTGGACTTCTCCGGGAATCAGGTTCAGCATCTGGCACCCTTGGAAGGCCTGATAGGGTTGAAAGAACTGAATGCGGAGTCCAATCAGATCTATGATCTTGAGCCATTACGACAGCTGTCCAAGCTGGAAGTACTGAAATTGTCCAATAACCGGGTGTGGGATCTTACACCGGTTGCCGGTTTTACTTTTACAAGAAATAGCTCTGCCAATACAAATACCATAACGGATATCTCGGATTCCACTTCCATATCCTCTGGCACCCAGACTTCGGTCTCTGAGCCGGAACCTGCAGGGCTAACGGTACAAAATAATTATCTAGATGTTGCGAACGGCAGTGACACGATGCGCCTGCTAAATCAAATGAATGTACGGGAGCAAAAGCGCACCCCGCAAGGCAAATTCCAACGACTGATTGAAGGGTCCACAACCGCCTATGTGGGTGATCAGGCTTACGCGCTGGAGGCTGCGCCTTTTATCGAGGATGGACGGACCTATGTGCCGCTCCGCTTTGTCTCGGAGCAATTGAATGCCAGCGTGAACTGGAATCCGGACACACAGGAGGTTCAGATTGCGCAAAATGGTACAGTGCTTAAGTGGACGGTGGGCAACAAACAGGTGAGTGTAGATGATACACTTGCAGTAAACGACGCACCTCTGTTGATGAGGGATGGCAAGGCGTTTGTCCCGGTACGATTTATTTCAGAGCAATTCCATACGACGGTTGGATATATCGGGAGCAGCAAAACGATTCTCATCTTCGAAAACAAGGCTCAAAACGAGAGTGTACAACAACCTTAATTAAGCAGAGTATAATCAAGCACAGCGAAGTCCCCGTCTGAACCGTCAGCGGGGATTTTTGGCGTGCATTATATTGGTTGTGGGCACGCGGGAATTCGGTTTATTCAAAAAAACGGATGCTGCCCATCGTCTGTCTGTATTCACTAGGACTCATGCCAGTCCATCGCCTGAACTGTCGGCTGAAATGCGCAAGACTAGAATATCCGAGCATGGCGGACACCCGGGTGAGGTTCAGATCAGGTTGATGTATCAGCTGCTTGGCCTCGTGGAGCTTCAGCTCGGACAAATATCTGCGTGGGGAGATGCCATATACTTTCTGAAACGTCTCCAGTGCATATCCAGGACTGATTTGGAGAGAAGCTGCGATCTCTTCAATACGGATCTCTTTATCCCCCAACCCTTCTAGTTGGATGTTCCCGGCATTGAAGCGGCTTTTGATGGCCTCGGCAATCAATGTTGCATAGTGCGCCACCGTAGGCGATACGGATTCTTGGGAGCGGGAGGAGCTTTGCTCTGACAAGATAGCCAAAATCTCCAGCAAACCAGACTGCATGCGGAACAGATCTGCCGTCGTAAATTCTTCTTTTTGCTGAAGAAGGTCCACCCATTTCATCATCACTTCCGTCAATCGCTGATTATCCTCGCTACCATTCGGGAACAACAGCTGCACTTGTCGGCTCATCCCTTGTCGGAACAAAGCCTCGTCCACATTGAAATGGGCAATAAAGTAGGTCAATCCCTGCTCCTGATTGCATTCATTGGTATGTTTGCACCCGGGCGGGATAAGTAATATATCTCCTTGATGAAGGTCATAACGGATATTCTCCAGTATTGTCGTTTGTGCGCCTTCCAAAATCAGAATTAATTCAAAGGCCAAATGGGATTCCTGGGGCACATGCCAGCCTTGGTTCACCTTCTGCATGTGTGCACCAAACAGCTTGACGTTCCAATCCGTCGCAGGCAACCACCGGCTCTCGGGAGACAGGTAGGAACGGTATGGTTCAGGGATGATCATGGATTTCACCACCTTGGATTAGGGCAAATTTTACGCGGTTCAGCGTATCTTCTTTTGGAGCAGGACTTGATATACTGACTGTACTGTACATCATACCTGAGGTTCAAGCGAGGAGGAAATTCCAATGTCCCTGACGTTACATGGCTATTCCACTACACCAGATCTTTCGTGGAAAGAGATTTCTTATACAATCGCAAATGAAAGCGCTAACTTAAAACTTACAGGTGAACAACATCAACTCGTAGAAGGATTTGGCGGCTGCTTCAATGAACTTGGTTATATCGCTCTTTCCCACTTAAATGAGGAGCAGCGACATGAAGTCTTTCATTCCCTCTTCCATCCGGAGGGCGAACACAAATTCAACATCTGCCGCCTGCCAATCGGCGCGAGTGATTATGCAGAGCAATGGTATAGTCATAATGAGGTAGACGGCGATGTGGCCATGGAACATTTTTCGATTGAACGCGACTTCAAATATCTGATTCCATACATCAAGGAGGCCCTGACCTACAATCCGAATCTTCAATTCTTTGCCTCACCGTGGAGCCCGCCTACCTGGATGAAGTCACCGAAAGCCTATAACTACGGAACACTGCGCTGGGAAAAAGATATCCTGGAAGCGTATGCGTTGTATTTCGTCAAATTCGTGCAGGCTTACCGTGAGGCAGGTGTTACTATCCATCAGGTTCACGTGCAGAACGAAGTCATCGCGGATCAGAAATTTCCTTCCTGTATGTGGACTGGCGAGCAGCTGCGCGAGTTTATCGCCGATTACCTGGGCCCTGCTTTTGACCAGCATGGTCTGGACACGGAAATCTGGCTGGGGACGATCAACGCACCCGATCCATGGGAAGAATTGATCAAGAAAAAATCGAATGATTTCGATGAATACGCCGGACTGGTGCTTAGTGATCCGAAAGCGTACGCCTATATCAAGGGAGTAGGTTATCAGTGGGCAGGCAAAAATGCCATTCAACGGACAGCCGCAAGCTACCCGGAGCTTCGTTACATGCAGACGGAGAATGAATGCGGCGATGGCAACAATTCGTGGAACTATGCCAAATATGTATTCAACCTGTACCAGCACTATTTCAGCAATGGGGTCAATGCGTACATTTACTGGAACATGGTTCTGGAGCCGAAAGGCCGCAGCACGTGGGGGTGGGAGCAGAACTCGATGATTACGGTAGACCCGGATACGAATGAGGCCATTCGAAATCCCGAGTATTATGTGATGAAGCATTTTGCCCATCATGTTGTTCCTGGTGCACGAAGAGTGGGTCTGTCTGGTGCCTGGAGCGGCAAATCGGTGGCTTTTCGCAACCCTGACAACAGTCTCGTGATTGTCATCAACAATCCGTTCAAGGAACTTCGTGACCTGTATTTGGCATACGAGGGGCAGACACTCAAGTTTGAATTGGAGGCTGACTCCTTCAACAGTATTGTTGTCTCGGAAGGCTAGAAAGAAGATACAAACAGAAATAGCGCCTTGCTCCGCGGCTTGACCGCGGAGCAAGGCGCTATTTGGGGATGCAGTTGATAGCATAAGAGCATGATTATGAAAACTTAGGGATTGTTGGCAAGATAATTTCTCAGCCATTGCATTGCTGGACGCTCCGTACCGTTGCTGTTGACCAGATGGGAACCACTTACCCAGGTTTGACCCTGATTGTAGCCCCACAGCGTCACACCTTTAACGGCAGAGTGCTGCCAGAGTACAGGAAATTTCTGCTGATAGCGCTGTAACTGCGTGTTATCATCGCCGGTCATGTCCAGTTCGGATACATAGATCGGCAGACCTGTCGCAGCCAGCTTGTTCAGCACGGTGTTCATCGTGCTTACGGAGACATTGTCCATATTAAAGTAGTGGGCCTGAATGCCGATGCCGTCAATCAGGCCTCTGCTTTTCAGGATATTGATGATCTGAACGTATTGATCAGCTGCGTTCGGATCGCCAATAATACCATAGTCATTCAGCAGAAGCTTGGCGTTCGGGAAGGCTTGTCTCGCCTGTTGGAAGGACCAAATTACCCAGTCCCAGCCTGTTGCTCCATCCCCTCCGATGGCATTGCGATAGGAAGGTTTGGCATGCAACGGTTCATTAACCACATCGACAAAAGCTGCTTTGGGATAACGCTGACCTGCCGCCTGAATCCACTGTGTCACTTCTGCTTTCTGATCGGCAGCGGAGAGTCCACCAATCCAACCTGGCTCCTGACTTCCCCAGACAAGCGTGTGAAACTTGAACGGAAATCCATTACTGTTGGCATAATTGTAGGCGATATCTGCCTGAGACCAGTTCATATTGTTACGCGTGGCTTCGACTGCGCCCCATTTCGTTGAGTTCTCCGGCGTTACTTGGTTCCAATAGGGACTGAAATTCGAGGGAACACTGCTTGCAATGATATTACCCAGAAACTTGCTTCCTTTGGCCAAACCTGCACTCACACTGCCGACGGCTACCGATGTGGCAAGCACACCCACTAACGCTAACGCACCCACGGTCTTAAACCATTTGGACTTGAACAATGTACTTCCTCCTTTAGTTTTTAATAGTTGACAAATTAGTAAGCGTTTACATTTATCATTTTACTGGATATATTTGTAATTATCCATGTAGAAAGTATAGCTTGTCCCTCAGAAAGTATAGATAATGGGCACTAACATGATAACTTCAACAAAGGCGTTACACTTTATTATATTTACAAATCTATAAATATAGATATAATGTAATTCTGAGAACTTATTATATCGGCTATAATTCCACACAGAGGCAAGGAGGTATTTTTTTAGTTTAATATATCTATTTTTCTATATATATAAATGAATTTGGAGGTCTACTTTAACATGAAATCACAACAGGTTAACCCGCTCCTCATCCTCATTCTGGCATTGGGTGTATTCGCAATCATCACTACAGAAGTAGGCATTATTGGAGTGCTGCCCTTGATCACGCAGAAATTCAATATCACCGCTGCACAGGCTGGATGGCTGGTAAGTATTTTCGCTCTAGTCGTTGCCGTATCCGGCCCTTTCCTGACTTTACTCGTATCTGGTATCAATCGTAAAACCATTTTGTTAATTGCCGTGCTGTTGTTCGCCATATCGAATGTAGTATATGCCTACACAACCCGCTTCGACATGATGTTAATCTTTCGGATTATCCCGGCCATTTTTCATCCGGTCTTCTTCTCCGTCGCTCTCGTCACGGGTGCCAAGCTGGTCCCACCGGAAAAAAGCAGTCAGGCGGTTGCCAAAGTGTTTACCGGAATCACTGCCGGCTTTGCATTTGGCGTGCCCCTAACTTCCTATCTTGCGGAACGTTTCTCGTTGGAAGCTGCGTTTTGGTTTGGAGCGGTTGTCAGTATCATTGCTTTCATCGGTATATGGATTTGGCTGCCATCAATGCCTGTGCAAGAGAAGATGTCTTATGGCAAACAGATCGGCGTTTTGCGTAAACCTGCACTGTGGCTAAATATTGCCACTGTCATTTTTATCTTTGCAGCGATGTTCTCCGTATACAGTTATTTCGCCGAATACCTTGGGCAAGTCACCCGTATGGACGGTTCATGGATTAGTGCGATGCTCTTGGCCTTTGGTGTTATTATGATCGCCGGCAATTTGGTATTCGGACAGCTTCTGCATCGGAATATTCCGAGAACCGTTCTCCTCTTCCCGGTGTTATACATGGCCGCTTATTTACTCGTTTTCTATGCAGGCTCCTATTTCATTCCGATGATTATCATGGTGTTCGTCTGGGGTGCGATTCACTCTGGTGGTCTGATTGTCAGCCAAACTTGGCTAACAACGGAGTCTCAGGAAGCACCGGAATTCGGAAATAGCCTCTTTGTCTCTTTCTCTAATCTGGGGATTACCCTCGGCACCTCCATTGGCGGCTGGTTCATTGCCCAACTTGGAATCCATCAGGTCATCTGGAGCGGAATAATCTTTGGTTTGCTTGCTTTGGTATCCATCGTTGTCAAAATAAAATTTTTCACCTCTCGTAGTCGTAGTTCAATTGAGACGGTATAAGAGTTAAGGGCACAGTTGGTCTGGACCAAATTGCTATCTCTACTCCATAACGAGAAAATCCCTTCTTCATCAGTAACATTCTGATACTGATGTGCCAAGCGTCATATACAATTAAATATGATTTGGGTGTTGTTGAGGAAGAAGTTTAAACATATAGAGAAACGTGTAGTGACTGCTCCGATCATTCCTTGTGGTGTTTCCATGGAATGATCCAGAGCGGTCTTTTTTTATTTGTCATTTTGTGGTTTACATTTACCAAATGTTTATCTAGTATTAAATCCAATTACACATATCTTTACATAACACTAGATAACAAGGGAGATTACAACATGCGCAAATTTTCGCCGAAACGTTACGCCGGATGGCCTTTATCATTCCTCTTATGTGCCTCCATCCTCTTCGCACCCTTCGCTTCCACACCGGCTCAGGCTGCTGAAGCAGACAAGGAAACCAAGATTACGTTGCTGGGAACATCGGACATTCATGGACGATTTATGCCATGGGACTACGCTCTCGACGGTCCGAATCCGACAGGCAGTATGACACAGTTGTATACGATTGTAAAAAAAGTGCGTGCTGAGAACCCGAATACAATCCTGCTGGATGCAGGCGATATGATTCAGGATAACTCAGCTGAACTGTTTAACGATCAACCTCAATCTCCCATGATGGTCGCAATGAACGAAATGAAATATGATGCATGGGTGATGGGAAATCATGAATTCAACTTTGGACTGGATGTATTAGAGAAGATTTCCTCACAGTTCAAGGGACAACCCTTGGTAGGTAACATTTTCAAAGAAAACGGCGACCGCTACATGCCAGCCTATACGATTATTGAGAAAGACGGTATCAAGGTTGGTGTCATCGGAATGAACACACCTATGATTACCGAGTTTGAGAAAGGTACGGATCACCTGGACGGCATCATTGTCAAAGATCCTGTGGAAGAGACCAAGAAGGCCATCGCCGAGCTGAAAGGCAAAGTGGATGTCATGGTTGGACTCATGCATATGGGACTGGATAACGAGAACGGGAACCCGGGCACCGGGGTCACGGATATCGCCAATGCCAACCCGGAGCTGGCTGCCATTTTTGCCGGACACATGCACACGCTGATTGAATCCCAAACGGTTAACGGCGTATTGATCTCCGAGCCGAACAAATATGGTTCACACATTTCACGGATTGACCTGACGTTTGCCAAAGAAGGCGACAAGGTTGTACTGAAAAGCAAGGAAGCTCAAGCACTCGCTGTAAAAGCAGCTGATGGCTCTTATGAAGTGTCCGATCCCGGACTGGAAGATACACTGCATCCGTTCCACGAGTTCGCTCGTGCCGATGCCAACATTGAGGTAGCTGAACTGAAAGGAACCAACCTGGTACCCGCGGATGAGATCAAAGGTATTCCTGCGGTGCAGATCCAGGAGACACCACTCTCGGATTTCTTCACCGAAGTCATGCTGCATTATAGCGATGCGGACGTTGTCGCGCACCAGATCGATAACGATAAAGCCAAACTGGATGTCGGACCGATCAAGAAGAAGGACATCGCGTTCAACTATCAATATGCCTTCGGAGAAGTAACGGTATATGAAGTGACCGGACGTGATCTGAAGGACTACATGGAATGGTCTGCGGGTTATTTTAACTCCACACGCCCTGGCGATGTGACGATCAGCTTTGATCCGAAACGGCGCGCTTCCAAATATAGTACCGACGATTTCTTCGGTGGAGTAACCTATGAAATTGACCTGACTAAGCCTTACGGCAGTCGGATCACGAATCTCAAGTACAGCAACGGCACAGTGGTCAAAGAAGGCGATACGCTGAAGCTCGGCATGAATGCCTACCGGATGGAAGCCCTTATTGCCAAAGGTGGCGCACTGGAAGGGCGTAAGTTCAAGCAATTATGGTCCTCCAAGGATGCTTCGGCATTCGGTGAGATTCAAGGTACGATCCGTAATCTGTCCATTTCTTACTTGAAAGATGTTATGAAAGGCGTCTATGAGCCGAAGATTCAGCACAACTGGAAAATCACCGGCGTAGACCTGACAGCACCTGCTCGTGCAGATATTGTAGAGTTGATTAATGATGGCATCATGTCCGTTCCGACAACGGAAGATGGCAAGTATACCAACATTGCGTCCATTAACATTTTGGATGCGGTGACTGAAGAAGAAATGACTGCTCTTGCCGGCAAAGCGAACGTAAGTATAGCGAAATTCTCTGGCGTGAAAACCAAGGGTGAGTTCTATCAGGAACTGAATAAAGCTCGCAAGGCGTCCACTGGTAGTGGTGAGGGAGAGACTACACCTGAGAAGCCTACGACACCAACGGTACCGAAACCGACACCAGACACATCGAAACCTAGCAAACCAGAAACATTACCAGGTAAACCGGGCGCAGTCGTTAAAGGCAAACAAGCCAAGGTTACTGCGACATACCTGAACGTGCGCTCCAGCGCTTCATCCAAAGCCAAAGTGGTTACTGCGGTACCGAAAGGCACCGTCCTTGAGGTAATCAGTACAGACAAGTATGGTTGGGTAAAAGTGAAACTGGATGGTCGCGTAGCTTATGTATACGGAAAATATGTAAGTATGCTGAAATAGCATGAAAGACCTCCTCCACAATGCATGTGGAAGAGGTCTTTTCTTTTTTTGATTCTATGAGTCATGCGTATTCATTTACTCATGTGCTAAGCTTCGAACCCTCTTTACAAACTTCTCCAGCCTGATTCCGTTCGTTTGTTTGGTGAATTCAAGTGCCTTGTTCGAGAACCCCTCGTAGGCAGAAAGGATATAATCACCATCGACGATATAGTACGTACCATAACGAGAGAACGAATAGCCTCCCCGTTGCTCGGCCTCTACTCCCTTTTTGATCGCTGTAACTATTCTCTGTCCAGGTTTAAGTTTAGGCTCGATCCCTGCAAACGCTGCGTTATAGAACAGAAACGTCTCCTTGGCTACATCTCCTCCTGTAATGACTTCCTGCACCTTTACTTCGTAGGAGATGAACTCTGCTTCGTAGGGAGTCATTCCCGTAGTCTCCTGCTTTTCTGCCATTTTGCGTTCGGGTGTATCTGGTTCAGTGGTCAACACCATGCTAAAATTCGGCAGAACGCTCACAACCTCTGCCACAACAACTGCATCTGCGAAGTCCATGATCTCTTTAAAGGTCACTTTTTTCATCCATGGAGTCACAAGAGACTGTGGTGATAGTGGGTACTCCTCCCTTAGTTCCTGTATCCGATCTTGGGAGAGAACATCTAATTTATCATCATCCGAGTTAGAAAAAGGGGGCGAACAACCCAATAGACCGACTGTTAACGTGATTGCAAACAACCAACACACTACACGAAGTTGTGTCACGCCCCCTTCTCCTCACTAACGTTTTCTCGCCTTATATTAACCCCGCTTGACATCCCAGCTCGCAAGCATGCCTCTTGCCATTTCCATATTGGACTCTTCCTCAGTGATTAACGCAAACTGTGCAACAATTGCCGGGTATGCCGCCCACTGCTCCCGAATATGCTCCAGCATTCGAGGCCACGTTCTCCCACCTGCCTTCTCATAGCGTTTCAGCAGATCACGCAATCCTTCCTCTTCGAAGAGCGCATAATAGATGACAAAATCCTTACCCGGGTCGGCAATCTCCGCCTCGGTCCAATCAATAAGTCCGGTGACCCGCTGGGCATCGTCGACGATAATATGCGGCGGATGCAGATCACAATGATTGAACGTCGAATGTTCAGGCCAATAGCTGTCCGTTGTCAGCCACGCTTCCCACCGCTTAGCCAGTTGATCTGGTACCTCAAAGCTTTGTTTAATCTCCTCAATATTAGCTGCAAAAGCTTCACGAGCTTCCGTAGGCGTCTTGCTGCGCACTCCGCCCTTCACCGCCTCAACGGGATCAATGTTGTGCAATGTCGCGAGTGTTGCCGCGAGGGAATCGAAAAAATCATCGGATAAGCTTTCCTGCGGAAATCGCCATGCATACCCTCCCCCTGCCGGATCGACGACCGCAATCGGCTCTCCATCAAGTAAAGGATAGGCGATCAGTTCCGGCGTAAAAATCCGCCATTCCGGCACCTCTACCGGCAGATGCCTTTTCACAACCTTCAGCACCTTGCGCTCATTTTCAGCCCGTTCCCATACATCCTCGCGCCGTGGCTGGCGCAGTATCCACTGTTGTCCCTGTTCATCGGTGGCAAACGCTACACGAAAGTCCATACCGGACTCATTGATTTTCATGGATTCCTCGACAATATGAAGCCCGTTCTGTTCAGCTAAAGATGTTAGTTTCTTTTGAAATTCCAAATGCTCATTCACACTGGGTTTTGTCATATCGGGTAATCCCCTTTTCCTCATTAAATAAAAAACACAGACATTCATGCCTGTGCAGTCCATTTCGGAAATTGGGCATACCTGGATGCTCGCAAAAAAATAGTAGTACATCAAAGAACCACTCCAGAAGAGCGTTTCGTTCATGACTAGCGGCATACGTGTAAATAGGCAAACCGATCCCAATGAGCTGCACACAGGCAGAAATACAGCAAGCGCAAACAAACGTTTCGCCAAACTATCTCAATCGGATAAAATTTGCCACACGTATCCCTCCGTTCTGTAAGTTACCCATATGTTAACATATTCCATTTTCTAGTTCCAGATTAAATGGAGGAATTTTTGTTCTTTTTCAGCGAGAGTGCCGAACTCATCATCGAAGGAGAAGAGACCACTGTCCCTTTAGATAAAACACTGATTGGCGGAAGTGCATAAGTGTGGACAGGTAATTCAATCGCAACATCACTCCCTCCCCAGGCTGGCGCTATGAGGATGGTCATCCATTAACACAAGTTTGAACAGATGATATGTTATAATAACGAAATAATCTTATAAGGAACGGGGAAGGATTCGCATGGACGCTAAGCAACCCCCAGATCAGGAGAATCCCATTTCTCGTGGTCGACCAAGGAGTACAGAAGTTCACAAACGCATACTGGATGCCACCTTAACCTTACTTGGCGAAGTAGGTGTGGAGAAACTGAGTATGGAGTCTGTCGCACAGCTCGCAGGCGTAGGCAAAAGCTCAATTTATCGGCGTTGGAGCAGCAAGGAAGCGCTGGTCGTGGATGCACTGGAACGTGTCAAGCCAGAGTTCAGCACAGCTGTACAAGGCGAACTACATGAAGTGTTGTACGAAATGGCCCAAAGTTTTGCCCATCAGATGAACAATCCGCTTGGGAAGCAGATGCTCTCTTTGCTGATTTCTACCCTATCTGGCAGTTCACAGATTTCAGAGTCGTATTGGGAAAACCATTCACTGCCGAAGACCAAGGAAATCTCCAGTTTGCTTGAACGTTATATCCCGAAAGAAAAACTCCGTCAAGATACAGATCTGGATCTGGTGTCTGATTTTATAATCGGCTTTATTATGTATCAACTCTTGCTCAAACCGACTTCATCCGATCTGGATAACGAACTGAAACGCGGTATTGATATGATTTTAAACGGAATACAACCCAAATGATTTAGGTCCCGCTAAGATTAGCAGGACCTTTTCATTGACAATTAACGATACGATACAGTATCGTATCTAATATAAAATCATTCAAGGGAGTGTAATCCATGAGTAAACCCAATAAAACAGTGATTATTACAGGCGGTAATACCGGTCTTGGATACGAATGTGCCAAAGTGATCGCTTCATCTCAGAAGTGGCATGTCGTTATTGCTTCTCGCAGCCTAAGTAGAGGAAACGCTGCGGTGCAGACTTTGATCCAATCTACGGGTAACCCCAATATCTCGGCTATGGAGCTAGATTTGGCTTCAACGACATCCATAAGAAAACTTGCAGCGCAATATATACAAACCGATCTTCCACCCCTCTATGCCATCGTTTGCAATGCCGGGTCTCAATTTGTGCAAAATACACAATCCACTACGGATGGTGTCGAGGCAACCTTTGGAGTGAACCATCTGGGGCATTTCCTGCTCGTCCGCTTGCTGCTTGAGTCGCTTCAGGAACAGGGGCGAATCATCGTTGTATCCAGTGACACGCATGATCCCGGAGCCAAAACCGGTATGCCCGCTCCTCGCTATGCTCATCCCAATATCATGTCTGATCCAGCCCAGTCGGATCAATTACTTTCAGACCTCTCTCCTTCTGCCCGGGGACAACTACGTTATACAACATCGAAGTTATGCAATTTGTATTTCACCTATGAACTCGCCCGCCAAGTCCAACAATCTGGAAGATCTGTTGCAGTCGCTGCATTTAATCCTGGGATGATGCCTGGCAAAGGTTCAGCTCTCACCAGAGAGTATCGACCACTCCTTCGGTTCATGTGGAATTATGTAATGCCTTTAATGCGTTTCTTTAATTCTGGCATACGCACCACCAGGCAGTCAGGAACTGACCTTGCAAGTCTCGTATTGCATCAACCTGTAAGCGAATTGAAGGGAACGTACTGGGATGGAACGCAGAAAATCCCTTCTTCCGAGGAATCCTACAGCCCTGAGCGTGCCATAGAATTATGGGACTGGAGTTCAGGAAGACTTGGTTTGCACAATACGATTTAAACATCATTGTGATTTACTCCGTTAACCCACCTGTATATAGAGTATAATGAAGAGGTATACGATAAATGTACGGTGCAATGCTTGTATGTAAGCATATTGCATAATTCGATTACAAACGCTCCCGTGTACAATTCGCTTTAAGGAATTATGCAATATGCTCCTGTATTCAAAACTAACGTAAAAGAGGTTAACGATGAGTAAGCAACAATTTAAAGATTATGGACTTGGCGAAGAAATCGTAAAAGCGCTGGATAGCCTGGGCTATGAAACACCAACTGAGGTTCAAACCAAAGTTATTCCAGTAGCCCTTGAAAATAAAGATCTTGTGGTCAAATCCCAAACAGGCAGCGGAAAAACAGCCGCCTACGGCATTCCGCTCTGTGAACTGGTGGATTGGAACGAAAATAAACCCCAGGCTTTGATTCTTACGCCAACCCGCGAGCTGGCTTTGCAAGTTAACGAAGATATTACCAATATCGGTCGCTTTAAGCGTATTAAAGCAACCGCACTATATGGTCAGTCCCCTTTTCATGTTCAAAAAGCTGAGTTAAAACAAAGAACGCATGTCGCTGTGGGCACACCTGGTCGGGTACTGGACCATATCGAGCGCGGCACCCTGCCGCTGGATCGGATCTCCTACCTTGTCATTGACGAAGCAGATGAGATGCTGAATATGGGCTTCATCGAGACGGTTCAATCTATCATTCAAGCACTGCCTAGCGAGCGAGTGACGATGTTATTTTCCGCTACGTTCCCTGAAGATGTAGCCAAGCTGTCACGCAAATACATGAACAATCCGGTGGAGATTGAGATCAAGGCAAGTGGCCTTACAACAGCCACCATTGAACATGCTGTAATTCACGTTCCAGAGGTGAACAAAACGGCGCTGCTTCAAGACTTGTTCATTGTTGAGAATCCGGACAGTTGTATCGTATTCTGCCGTACGCAGGAGAACGTGGATAAATTATTCCGGGTCATGGCTGACCTCGATTATCCAGCGGATCGCATCCACGGAGGCATGGAGCAAGATGAGCGCATCGAAGTGATGAATGCATTCAGAAGAGGACAATTCCGTTATCTGATTGCGACTGATGTAGCCGCTCGGGGAATTGATATCACGAATATTACCCATGTCATCAACTACGATATTCCTTTGGAAAAAGAAGGATACGTGCACCGTACAGGCCGTACGGGTCGCGCTGGCAAGACAGGTAAAGCCTTTACCCTGGTTACCCCGAAGGATGGCAGACGTCTAGCGGAGATCGAATCGTATATTGGATTTGCAATTCCTGTCGTTAAAGCTCCTTCCGAGGAAGCTGTTGACCGTCGTCGGGAAGAGTTCGAGAAGCGTTTGAAGATCGTTCCTGAACGCAAAAAGGACAAGCGTGAACAGTTGAATCAGCAGATCATGAAGCTGAACTTCAACGGAGGCAAGAAAAAGAAACTCCGTGCGGTAGACTTCGTGGGTACCATCGCCAAGATTGAAGGCGTCACTGCAGACGACATCGGGATTATTACCATTCTGGATAATGTAACCGATGTGGAAATTCTGAACGGCAAAGGACCACTCGTGCTTGAGATTATGCAAACTACAACGGTAAAACGCATGCAGCTCAAGGTTCGCAAAGGTCACAAATAGATTGGTAAGCAGGGTAGACTAACAGGTGTGCAAAAAGGGACAGCGACTTCTTAAGTCTGCCATCCCTTTTTTTCTGTCATTTCAATGCTTGTCTCTATATGATCCCATATGACTAGATGTTCTAAGTAGCACGAGGATACATACTAACTGTTCCCACATAGGAAACATCAACATTTACTCCGAGAGAGTTTGTGTTATATTCTAACTCATTTACAAATGCTGTAGCACCAAATTGAGTAATAACAGCTATTAGTAATGCAGGTGGATTTAAAATACCTGTTAAACCAAATATAGCAGTTGCCCAGTTAGCTTGAGTTTTAATGTTGTATGCTAAAGTTTTAGACTCTTGATTTGATAATTTGAAATTAATTCCCCACCAGTATGATTCAGCGCTAGCAAAAGGTTGTATAGTCCCTTGATCATTCTTAAGGGATTTTACAACCGCTGGCATGTTACTAACAAGTTGTCCATTTTCAATTTTCACTAAGTTATTAGCCAATGCTTCATTAGTAAGTGCCATACCACGTGAATAAGAATCGAATACTTCTTGACCCACATAATTCAACGCTTCTTCATCTAGTTCATAAAAATTATCATCATTCAATGTTACATATTTATCAATAATTGAAAGAGCGTTAAGATTTTCAGTTAACTGATCCTGTTGTTCTGCTGTTAAGCTGATAGATGTGATAGATGTCTGTTGATTTACTAGAAGAGGATTCTCAGATGTTGATGCAAAAGCACTTGATACAGGTACAGCTGCCAATACAGTAGCTAATGATAGAGCGACGATTTTTTTCTTCAATGTTTGGAACCTCCTAATATGTAATATCATTATCATAAATCCAACTCTCATTATTGTCAATATATTCCTTTGAAAATTTTGTATATTGATATTAATTAAAGTGAATAATACCACTATTTTCAATAATGATAGAGTTGCGTTGTAGCTAATGGATGCCTTTGCGAAGGGGATTTTAAAGCCAGGGGACTTGCTGCTAGCTGCTCAGGCCTATAAATATGTAAAAGCGCTTTTATAATGAGAATTTTAGAATCAGCTCATCAGAAAATCGATCAAAAAATCACCATGACTCCTTAAAAGTAAATGCATCTTGAATATTTATTGAGCACAAACACTTTATAAAAAGTAACAAATGTGATATTATGTAAAAAAACATTGCTGTAATGGATCCATCGAACTTAAAGTAATGTGCTTTAGAAGGAAAAATGGGTGTAGATCTTTGCCAAGAAGGTTCATATTGCTTGTACGATGGAGTTCCCGAAATCGAGTTGGGCAAAACCAGTATAGTTCTAACGATCTCAAAAGTTGATGAAGGTGGAACGTGAATGAAAAAACTCGGGCAGGACAGAAGTCTAATTAAGGACCACATTACTGTATAGGAGTGATTATTTTGAATATTTCATTTTTAGCTCTAATTATTGTAGGTATCATTTCCATTTACGCCATTGCAGCAACACTTATCATAAAATATATTGGCATGAAATTTTTCAAGGATAAAACCAATATGTATTTTCTATACGCTTCTATTATATTGGTAATCCAAGCTTTTTCTGTTACTAAAACTTTATTATCTAATCAGGTTATAAGTTCTTTCAATATTTTATTCTTCTTTATGGCGTTGGCATTTATTTATCAAGGGATAAAGAAAAAGAGATTAAATATTAAATAATGGGATATTTATTAAAAAGCTGTTTGGTTATTCCAAGCAGCTTTTTGAATTTCTCTACATTAATTTATTTTACTGAGCCATCAGCCTCGTTTCCCGTTATCCTTGAGTAAGCTGAGTTAACATATCTTGCTTAGCAAAGCTATGATCCTCTCTACACCATCGTACATGATATGTAAGAACAATTTCCCCGCTCTCACCGCTCAGCCCCGATGAAATGCCGGTTTGTTCAGAAATGGATGGATTGTTCACTTGAAAAAGAGTCTAGCTGAACTAAAATATAAATGAAAGCGCTATATTTAATTTGATATCTTTCGGGAGGTGTGTGTAATGGGTAACAGGAAAGCAGTCTGGTTTCTGGTCTTCGCGCTCACGCTAACCATGTTTGGCCTTCACCCCGAACGGACAAGCGCGGCAAGCGTGACCATCACCAACGGTTCCGATTGGCTGGATACCGCAGGCAACCCCATTCAGGCCAATAGCGGAAACATTCTGAAAGTCGGCAGCACGTATTATTGGTACGGCGAGCATGCGGTAGGCGGCAAGTTTGACAGCGTCAACGTCTATACTTCAACCGATCTGAAGAATTGGACGTTCAGCAATGCCATCCTGACCAAGGATTCGGCAACCGAGCTGGCTTCCAGCAAAATCGAACGCCCTAAAGTCATCTACAACGCCTCCACGAAGCAGTACGTGTTATGGGCGCATTACGAGAACGGCACAGATTACAATCTAGGGCGGGTCGCGGTAGCGACGAGCAGCACTCCAAACGGCAAATTCACGTATGAGGGAAGTTTTCGGCCTCTGAATTATGAGTCACGCGACATGACTGTTTTTGTAGATACAGACGGTACAGGCTATCTGGTCACAGCATCCCGCAAGAATGGCGGGGCCAATGATACGATGGCTATTTTCAAAATGAACGCCAGTTATACCGGGGTGGAATCCTTTGTGGGTTGGCAATTCGAGAATGCCTACCGTGAAGCTCCTGCCGTTGTGAAAAAAGGCAATCGCTACTACCTCTTCACCTCCCAAGCTGCTGGCTGGTATCCGAATCAGGGCGCGTATGCAACCGCATCGTCCATGACAGGCACGTGGTCCGCTCTTACACCTTATGGCAATCCATCGGCCTTCGGCTCCCAGATCCATGATATTGCCACCATTACAGGCAACAACACCACATCCTATATTTATATGGGCGACCGCTGGAATCCGCTCAATTTTGGCGAGCATAAGCACATCTGGCTGCCACTGACCCTGAATGATTCAAACGGCACCGCCTCACTGGAGTGGTACAAAGAGTGGAATATCGATGCTGCAACGGGTACGATGACACCACCCTCTCTTGTGAATCACGCCCAAGGCAAAACGGCTACCGCCATCTCCACAGCCTCCGGCTCATCTGCATCCAATGTCAATGACGGCAACTATCAGACTTCTTGGGCAGCGTCGTCCAATACTTGGCCAGCCTGGTGGCAGGTCGATTTCGGTGCACCGAAGACCATCACGGAGATCGATATCTCCTGGTTTATGTATAAAGGATCGGAAGGCTATTATAAGTACAAAATTGAGATCAGCAACGATGGCGTCAACTACTCTTCGCTGGATCGAACCAGCAATACCACCTATGGGTTTACGACCGACGCTGTTCATTTTACCGCCCGGTATGTACGTATCAATATGGTCAACGCTGTCCTGTGGAACAATCCGGGTAACTGGTACACCCCAACCCTTCACGAGGTCAAAATGCTAGGCCCAGCAACACCTGATGCGACGAATTACAGCCGTTTCAGCTCCTTCAATTATCCGGATCGGTACATCCGTCATTCCAACTTCACTGCACGGATCGACGCCAACGTCTCACCTGTACTAGATTCCCAGTTCCGCGTTGTACCCGGCTTGGCAAGCTCTACAGGCATCTCCCTGGAGTCCATCAACTTCCCTGGCTACTTCCTGAAGCGCAATGCCAGCAACAAAATCGTACTTGAAGCGTATACGGATACCGCCACCTACAAAGGAGATGCCACTTTCCTGAGCAGCGCCGGCTGGGCTGACAGCTCCAAAGTATCCCTCCAGTCGTACAGCCAGCCCGGATACTACATCCGGCATTACGACTATGTATTGCAGCTGGATGCCATCAATGCCTCCAGTAGTGCAACGGTGAAGAGTGATGCCACGTTTGGGCGAGCTGATTTTTAGTTTAGAAATTGGAGATGAGAATGAGCATCCACATCTTGGGAGAGAGGCTGCTTCTTCAGGAATCTTAACTGGAGACGTGGCCTCTTTCAGCTTTACCAAATTCCTAATTCGGAATGGGATAACCCTATTTGATATTGATTGAGAATGCAGGTTTGATTAAGGCATAATCTCCGGCCAGACTGGCTACCGGCCGCCAGTTTTCTATTGCTATTTTATAATCACCCGCATAAGCCTCATGATCAACCTGAGCCTGCTCTATTGTTCCAAGAACCAGATGATCTGTACCCACCTCAATAATCCGATCCAGTGTAAGTTCAAAGGCAATCGGAGCCTCAAGCACGGAAGGCACATTCACACGTTTGCCCGGATTAGGCGTAACACCTACCAGTTCGAATTCATTTTCCCCCGATGACACATCAGCTGACGATTGCTGCATCGACTCTACCAACGATGATGAGACCATATTAATGACATACTCACCTGTCTCCCGAATATTAACCAGTGTATCTTTGACGGTACCCTCCCTATCGCCTACGCCTGGTCCAATGGAAATGAGCAGTGTGGGTGGGTTGCGCGAAGCCACGGTAAAAAAACTAAAAGGCGCCAGATTAAGAACCCCATCCTTACTCCTCGTGGAAACCCACGCAATAGGCCTTGGCACCACGGACCCGATCATCAATTTATACATTTCCTCTACAGAGAGAGTTGCTGTTACAAACTCATTAGCATCATGTTTTGGCAATCTTTCTCGTCCTTTCTTCCATTCCCATTCGCGGCTCCTTCGGTTTACAAACTCCAATGGGACAAATATAGTTGATTTAAGAATATACACATGTTCAGTACAAAAAAAGTACGCACTTCAAAGTGCGTACCTACTCGAAGGAGCGTATCTACGATGGATAAACCAAGTACAACCAAGGAGGAAGCACTGACTCCATTTGACTACACCTTGTCCATCATTGGCGGAAAGTGGAAGATGAAGATCATGTATCAGCTTGCCTTTCATGGGGTTACACGTTACGGAGAACTCAAGAGACGTGTCCCTGGAATTACGTATAAGGTGTTAACCTCCCAACTGAATGATCTGGAGAGCGACGATATTGTGAAAAGAGTGGAGTATGACCAGACACCACCAAAGGTGGAGTATTCCTTAACACTCAGGGGGCAGAGCCTGATGCCGATTCTCGAGGAAATATGCAAATGGGGAGTACACAACGTACCGGACTCACTGACTCTAAATGAATTACAATGACTTATTGATGATCTCCAAAAATGCCTTCATATTGTATGTGTCGTCCTGAATGCGCCATTCCCCATGTTCTTGTAAAAAGGTAATCTCCCCTTCTAACGGAATGGTCTTCGTTTCTTCTCCATCATAATTCGTAAATACCAAATTCAGGGTGTACTCCACGAGCATCCAATCATTTTTACTTTCTTTCATCTTCGCTTGTATATCTTCCGTATGAAGTGACGCATCTTCTTTGTCTGCCACCTGAAATGGCAAACCCACGCTATTTCTTTCAAAGTTCCGTTCAGTCAGGAAAGGCTTCAAGATCTCTTTTTTGGCTAGCATCTTCTCTACGGTTAATAATTCTTCACTCTCCGTATTATCGACTGCAAACTCCGCCTTTTTATATTCCAAGGTCATTTCAAGAGCCTGCTGTTCTTCCTGGGCAGATGCCTTTTGGTTCGTCAATATACTCAACTGACTCGTTGAAGATGGAGCTGGCTCTTGAATACTTTCGGGTTTTGGGGACTCGTTACACCCCATCATTACGACAGACATCAGAGTAACTGTTCCGATGATATAATTTAATTTACGCAAAATCATCCTCCATCCTGTGCGTTCTTGTTATTGACTACAGCTGAATACATAAGCAGGCGGCAGGTTACGGTACACCCTTGTTATGCTTATGTTTTCGAAAAATCGCTTGAGCAAACCTCGTTTGAGTAACGTGTATTGAAAAGTAATGAATTTACCATCTTGTTTCAAATATTGCCTTGATTTAGCTAAAATGTCCAGTGATACCTCAGCAGGCAGACTCGCAAAAGGCAGTCCGGATACAATGTAATCAACCTTATCCAGTCCCATATTGTCGTATGTGCTGATCCACATGCACGGCAGAATCATGAATGATGTGTATATTCGGAAGATGACCGTATTTTTTACGCAGCAAATGGCAGAAACGTGCGTTGTTTTCAATCAAAATCAGGATAGTCCCCTGCTGTATGTTTGCAAGCAACTTTTCCGTAAACATCCCCGTGCCCGGCCCATACTCCACAATGCATGATGCACGGTCAAATGCGATGTCTTTCACCATTTTAGCTGCTAGATATTTTGAGCTGGGAGCAATCGCGCCAATCCATCGGGGCCCCTGGATGTATTGCTTCAAAAAGGATAACCACTCCATCTCGTTCGCCCCCTACGTTCAATTTCCTAAGATCAGTGTAGAACCCAAGTCCGAAGAAACTATCAAATCGATGAGAATAGGAGAAGAATGATGAGAATTTGAGAGCATGCTACATCATATTCCGAGTGGATAAAGCTTGCGAATGTTACGGGATAAACGCATAGAACTGTGGAGCACAAAAAAGAAGCCTATCGGATTACTCCTCGGGCCCCTTAATATAATCAAACTATATTATGCAAGATTAACGATTTGAAAATCTAAAGATTAACATTTCGCCATTATGGGTTTGGTCCTGCAGCTCCACATAGTTTCCCTGGGTATAGTTCGATACGGTCTTTCGCCAAAAATGTTGACCCACCTTATTTTTCTCCGAAGGATTCGTGAACAACTCCCATCGTCCCCGATATCTCCGCAATACCTCTTTTGCAGCATACTCAGCAATCCCCTCACCTCTAAATGGCTGCATCAGAAAGAATTCGTTTATAAAGAAATCCGTATCTGCCGAACAATGAGGCGCAGTAGCCACAAATACAAAACCCGCTGGCACGCCATCACCCCACGGCTGACGTAATGTGTCGTTAGAAACAGTCCTATAATCTCATTGTATTGCTCTTCTTCTGCACAATATAGGCAACAAACCATTTAAACCAAATCCTACACAAAAAGCCACATTCGATTTCTCGAATGCAGCTCTAACCTTTAAATCACTTTTTGGAATATACAATTTTCTTGATACTGTCGATGGACAAACAAAATTGCTCTATAAGTTGGTCAATGGACGTACCCGCAGCAAATAGCTGGCGGATCACATCGTTCCTTTGCTTCAACATCATCCGGCTGCCCGAACCCTCGCCCCACTTTTGATGGGCTTCCTTGGGTTTCGGGATATACACCAATCCACCAGGGATATGGCGCTGAATTTCCTTCAACAACTCTTCCGGGAAGATGGTGTCTGCGTTGATATATTTCATATTTGCTCCGCTCCTTAAAAGTTAAGATCTTTAAGGCAGCAGAGTCAACCGATGAACACTTCTTATACGCACTATACAGTTGTGGCGGAAATGAATTTCAAGCTCTATGCAAACAACCGCCGTTGTTCATCGCATGGACTCTGCATAGAGCGGATCGCGAAACTTCTTATGAATTGAATCATGGTAGCCCCCCATTCAGAGAATCATTTATCAGGTACTTTCATGGTACTCTTATAATTTCAATATGAGAACACGATATCCTTTTACAACGTATTGTACTGGTCCAAACTCCGTTCCAACATCTCTCTCACTTGTTGTTGCAGCTCCAGCGGCTCAATCACCTTTACTTCTGGTCCGTAGGAGAGCAGCTTCCGCGCTGTAAAAGGAAACTCCTCAGGTGGAACCAGTCCTCGCCATTCATTATCTTCAACCGACTTGAACAGTACATCTGATCCTGCCAGTCTCGCCCCAAAATCCGTGAATTGCAGCACGACTTCTGCGCTTTCTCTGTTTTCTTTTAAATTCAGCCATTCTTGCAAACTAGGAACCGACTCATCGATGGAATCCCGCATAACCAGCTCCTGCATGCGATCCACCCGATACAACAGCACCCGATCCTTTCTCTGGGCCGGCATATACCAATACCCGTGATCATAATAGATGCCGATGGGAACAACCTGTACTTTTTTATGTCCCTGCCGGGAATGATATATAAATTCAATCTCTCTTTTATCGACTGCTGCGCCTAATATCTCTGTTGTTACTGCCCCGGCCTGTACAGCATGATGTTGAAGAAACGTAATGTGCTGCCTCATACGTGTAATCAGATCCTGTACATCCTGAGGTAAAGTTGAATAATATTCCTCGGCCAGATGCCCACGAATCGATCCATACGGAAAATCTGGGACGTTCTCCAAGTATTCAATCATCATAAACAGACCCAACGCCTCATGCTGAGTAAGCTGAAGAGGTGGCAAAATCCGATTAGGAAGCACTCGGTAACCCCCGTTCACTCCAACCTCCGTATACAAAGGAAAGCCCAGCTCCTGCAGATCATTCAGATCTCGCTGGATCGTGCGGATGGACACCTGAAATCGCTCCGCCAATTCTCGGGCCGTAAACTTCTTTCTCGAATCCATAAGTCGCATCAATGCGAGTTTTCGATTATTCATATTCACCCCACCTAACTACGTCAACTTCTGTCATAGTTGGAGTGTATCATACAATTCAGAAGGGAGCGATTGATATGTCTAACAATAGAGTCGTGCTATACATTGCGATGAGTCTGGATGGGTACATTGCAAGACCAGATGGTTCTGTGGATTGGCTGTTTGATGTGGAAGGCGATGGTGGCGATAACGGGTATAGCGAGTTTTATTCAACGATTGGATCGGTAGTGATGGGTCGACTTACGTATGAAGAGGTGCTCAAGCTGTCGGATGAATTCCCCTATGCGGACCGCCCGACGTATGTACTTTCCCGTTCCAACCAAGCCCCTGCGCCACATGTACAATTTACGGACGAAGCAGTGGAAAACCTGATTTCCCGATTGAAGCAAGAATTCAGCGGTGATATCTGGATTGTAGGCGGAGGCCAGCTTGTCCAAGCCGTTCTGGAACAACAACTGCTCGATGAGGTTGAGATTGCCATTATTCCAAAAATCCTTGGCGACGGCATTCCCCTATTTCCAACAGGAACGGTACCAACCCATTTCAGAATGATTCATACGCAGACGCTGGGGCAAATCGTTTCAATCCGGTATCAGGTACAAGGAAAATAACAGTAGTTTAATCATCTCCTTAGATATACAAGACGCAAAAAAACAGAGCCGGTCCTTTTGTTCAAGAGAGGTCTGGCTCTGCCGATTTAAAATGTAAATTAAAATTTCAGAATTCCCTTCAGATATCCCGCTAAAGCATCAGCAGTCCTTCTATGAGACAACTCACCCGGATGACTTCTGGCGCCTACCGTCTCCTCCGTCGTATTGGGAAGCTGTATAACCGAGACCTTCGTATCGCCAGACTGTTTCGTATACGCATCAACAGCACGATAGATCGCGGGCATCATCGGGAATCCAAGCATGCCGTATGCCCATACGAGCTGCGCCTCTGGATTGTTCTTTCGAAGTTGAGTCAGGAATCGGGTCACGGCTTTCTCGAAGACAGCCAGATCCTCTTCATGGTAAGTGCCATCTTCGTTCAGGCGTTGCTTGTACAACTTTCCGGTAACGGGATCTTTCCATTCAGGGGTCTGAAAGGCGCCCCCATCATTGCTCCCCAGATTAACGACCACTACATCGGGCTGCCAGGAATTAAAATCATGCTGGTCCCCTGCGCCAAGTGCTGCGTTCTTATCTCCGGTCACCAATCCACAGACTTGCTCGTAATAATCAGGAATGTTCGCCTTCGGATTGTTATCCCAACTCGTCAGCACACCCCAGCCGCTCTGCGAGATGACGCGGTATTCTGCATTCAGCGCTTCTGCTGTCATGGCCGTATAATTATGTATGGCACTGAACCACATCGGAATCCAATCTTCTTCTGCTTTGGCCCCGATCGCACCTTCTCCAGATGTAATACTGTCACCGATAAATTCAATCTTGTACGGTTTTTCCTCTACAGGCACAAAGCTACCGTCCGATTTCAATGCATGAATTTGCAAGGAACACCCCGGATCTCCATTCATAGCCTGCACATCTTTGACGATACGTACGTTTTTCACCACATTCTCGTTCATGCCTCGGAATACGCAGATCCAATACCTTTCCGCCGTTAACATCTGTCTGCTCACCGGGACACCATTAATCAGAATGCTGATCCAGGGCTCATACAGATCATAATCGGACTCAATCTCGACCCACAATTCAGAACCTTTCACATTAAGTTCAACCGCACTTCCGGTCCAAAATAAGGTTAAGGGCACAAGTTGTCCTGTCGTCCTGCCATGGATTTTGAGATTGCTGACATCAGATAACGAGTACGTCCGTAATTTCTCATTAGACTTCACGATGTATTCCTCCCGCATGATTATTGCCCAGGGGGCAGCCTCATATGACTATATTTTAAGAAAACGGTCCACATGCTTCTGGTATTTCTCGTACCAGATTTTCCATTCTGATTCACGCGATTCCAAAGTACGGCCATCGAGTAATGCCTCAATGACATTCAGACAGACATGCCACCCTGCGAGATCCTTAGGTGTATGGCTTGTGATAGCATGAATGGTTTCGATCAGCAGCAGGCGACACCCATCCGACTCTGGATATAGCTCAAACCGAACCCGGTCTTCTGCCCAAGTGTATTCGAGAACGGAATAAGGCACAAAGTCCAGAATTTGAAGAACTAGGAATGTACCATCCGGCATATTAAACTTGATGCTCCCACCTTCCCGCAGTTCTTCCACCTGCAATTCGGTGAACCATTTTGCCAGCTTTTCATTTTCCGTTAAATAGGACCATACCTCTTCCACAGAGTACTTCCAATGACGTTCGAAACGAGCCATGTTTCCAGTTGGCGTTTGCTTCAGATCAGCGATCATAGTGTACCTCCTCCATTACGATAGATGGACTACAGGATGTGGTTACGGGGTTAACCGATGTTATGCAAGGCCTGAAGCGCTTCATCTTTGTTTTTCAAAAAGAAAACATGCTTGCCATGGTTGCACTCATAGATGAAGTCTCTGAGACTTTTGCTGTTGTATCCGTCAAAATCTCCGACTATGGCAAGTTTCACCTGGTAATTCACGTATTTCTGCAAAATATCACCTGCAAGTCTGGTCTTCAGTTCGAAGAAATCTTCGTTGAGGTTGGCTTTATTAATCAGAATTTTTTGAGCGTCATCCGTGTAATTCACAGAAGCCATCAAATCCAGTGCATCTTGAACATTGTTAATAACGATGTCATTGCTTTCGATAATAGCAACCTTGGAGCTGCCCTGTTGATCAATGGTTATATTCATTTCAAATTCCCCTTCCAGACAGCTTTTCTTTATAATATCTCCCAGTTCCATGGTGAAAAGCAACGACTTTTTGAGCGTGTTTATTTATTCATTTGAACAATCTGGTCCGCGCCGTCCTCATTGACAAGATTCCCTTTCGGAATCGATACAACAAATGCGGAACCCCTATTGCCTTGTGGCGCAGATTCCACGCTGATTCGACCTTCAAGAGACCGAACGATATCACGTACATGGGACAGTCCAATTCCGGTTGCTGCAATGCCCAATTCATTGAATTTGGTCGTATAACCGGGTTCGAAGATCACATCCCGCTTGCCCTCAGGTACACCTTTTCCAGAATCGATGACCACAAATTGTACGTCTGCTCCCTCTTCCAAAACGCGAATCTGAATCGTTCCTTCGTTCTCAATGGCTTCCACGGCATTGGCGATCAGATTGTTCATCACGGTTAAGAGAGGAATGTAGTAAGGGGAGTTACAATCATATTGCTGCTCGATGTGAATCTCAATCTTTTTGTTCAGCATTTCACTATATTTCCGATTTCCTTTGGTCGCAAAGTTCAGTACTTCGGAAAGACTCATATTCACTGATTTTTCGCTATCGTACAACTTCAACAGACCTGCAAGGATACGTTGGGAGTCCTTCTTGACCTCATGAATCTGTTGAGCGATGCCGAGTGTCCGCTGGCTATACTGGTTCAAATCCTGCTCTCTGAGATCGCGATATAGGTCGTAGCTGTCTACGGTAATCCCCTCAATCGTATTCATGGCTTTTTTCAGATAAAAGACTTCCCCATAAAGACCTGAGTTAACACTCAGCATCTGCTCCATCCGTTTTTCCTGCTCAGCATGCAGCAATCGCATCTGCCTCACCGCAAAGCTGTTATACAGCCCGATGATAAAGTAGCTTCGCAAACCACCGAGCACCAGCAGATAAAGCCATTCTTTCATATAAAAGATATTCGTCCCACTCAACACACCGCGAATGAAAAGCTCCACGAGATTAGATGAAAAATCAATACACGTAATCAATCCACCCAGCAGCAGAGGCGGTATCTCATGGAATCGGTTCTTGAACTTACTGAGGCCATAGGTAAACACGACATAATACATTCCCGCGCCCAGATTATCCTGCATGCTTTCGATGATTGAGATCGAATTCACATGATTCAGTAAATCAGCCGATTGAAAAATGAAGTTCACAATCCCCGCCAATATTCCCGTCTTCACATAAGACAGATGCGGCATAATCATCAGCAAAAATAAAAGTATACTTACACCCAGACCAATCCGGAAGTAATCTTCTCGAAAAGGATTTATTTTAAAAATCGCCCCTACAGCTGTAGCAAAAGCAACTGCGGTCATTTGCACATTTTCATTTCGAACCCAACTGCGCATCATATTCCACCCATCATAACCCCGTTTAGCGCCTCTCATTCATCCGCGCTTCTGACGTTAAACATACTAACATATGAAGAATTCATTATACATATTTAAAATAAGGAATTGTTCCTGCGATCCAGGAATAGCGGACATTGAATTGCTAGTCTGACGAAAGAGCCTGCACAACCTGCTCCAGGTCCATATATTACTCTCAAGTGCGTACGTCACTTTGAGGTGCGTACTTCTCATCTTTCTCTTTCTGATCCACAATTATGTTCAGAAGAAGAGAGGAGCATGCCCATTGAAACCCAATCAATCTATTACCAGTTACACTGCACTTGTTATCGGTGCTGGAGGCGTCATTGGAAGAAATCTGATTGATTATCTGATGACACTTCCGGAATGGAATATTATTGGTGTATCGCGTCGTGGAGGGGAGGATGCCCCTAGGTTACGTTATATCTCGGCCGATTTGCTAAACGAAGCGGATACTCAGGCCAAACTGTGTCATTTAACAACTGTTACTCATATTTTTTACGCTGCTTATCAGGATCGCCCAACCTGGGCTGAGTTGGTGCAGCCCAATCTTGCGATGCTCGTCAATGTGGTGAATACCATTGAACCGATCGCCCTCAATCTCCAACATATCAGTCTAATGCAAGGTTATAAGGTGTACGGTGCCCATCTGGGCCCATTTAAAACACCTGCAAGAGAAACGGATGCGAATCATATGCCCCCTGAATTCAATATCGATCAGCAGCAGTTTCTTGAGGAGCGGCAATCTGGAAGCAGTTGGAGCTGGTCAGCCCTGCGCCCATCTGTTGTATGTGGATTTGCTCTAGGTAATCCAATGAACCTCGCCATGGTTATTGGCGTGTATGCGTCCATCTCTAAGGAACTTGGCTTGCCACTTCGCTTTCCCGGAAAACCCGGAGCCTACCATTCCCTACTTGAAATGACCGATGCGTCACTGCTCGCTCGTGCGACTGTGTGGGCGGCAACCGATCCGCGCTGTGCCAATCAGGCGTTTAATATCACCAACGGCGATTTGTTTCGCTGGAACGAACTTTGGCCCAAAATCGCTGCGTTTTTCGAACTGGAAGCGGCTCCTCCACTGCCTCTCTCGCTTGCAACCGTTATGGCAGATAAAGAAATGCTTTGGAATTCCATGATTGAAAAATATGGATTAATGAATACCTCCTATGATGATGTCTCTTCCTGGCCATTTGGTGATTTTGTCTTCTCTTGGGATTATGATTTCTTCGCAGATGGATCCAAAGCCCGCCGCTTCGGATTTCACGATTTCGTTGATACAGAGAACATGTTTATGGATATTTTTGAAAATCTACGTGAGCGCAAGATCATCCCGTGAAACAAATAAAACGTACAATAAGCCGATTCCTGATTTTCAAGGATCGGCTTTGCATATGTACGTCAACATTCAGAGGTTGGCGGTTTGAATAGAATTTTCCCTCGATCTCCATAAACCTTTTCCACGTGTACATCTCCCCATCTACACATCAGATGAAGAATCTCTTTAAGACTCCACCCATACTCCGTTAACTCATACTCCACCTTCGGCGGGACCTGGTGATGGGAAATGCGGGCAATGATCCCCGCCTCCGACAGTTCACCAAGTTGTTGGGTCAACACTTTCTGTGTAATGTTAGGTAGCAGCCTCATCAGTTCGCCATTACGTTTCTTGCCAAAGGTAAGATGGAACAAGATAACTGGCTTCCACTTGCCGCCAATCACTTCAAGAAGAGCCTCAACAGCAGTGTTATATATTTTAATTGGTTCCTCCATATCACCTTCTATCTCCCTTCCAAAATTCAGTGTATCCTGAACAGATTATTCTCTTGTACACCAGCGATACGCTGGATCATTATTGATTTGAAGTGCTTGGCAAAGTTGCCTTACCCTTATATCATAACTAAAATTCTGCATGGATAGGTATTAGCGATACAAAAAAATAGCCTGGTTCCTTTATCTCAAAGGCTCAGGCTATTGTTCAATCTTCCCGATTCATCTTCTCAAAAATATTTACTAATTGTGCTCGATCCTCTTCGGTCAGTTTCTGGAATAAATTCTTACGCAGCTTCTGCCCCTCCAATATTGCTCTTTCAAGGACTTCGGCCCCTTTGTCGGTAATGTTCAAATATATAATGCGGCGGTCAGCTTCATCTACCATCCTGACGGCTAATTTCTTGGCAACCAGCTTATCAGCTAAATAACTGAGCGTAGGCGGGGTTAGCCCCAATAGTTTTGCAATATCCGAAGGTCGGCTTTTTCCATTTTGATTGAGATGACTGAGTACAAGCACATGAGAGACGCCGAGGTCCTCATTAAACGATTTGTTCCACTGTATAATCAATTTATTGGTAAAGTTGTCCATGTTGTGTATGAGCTCAAAAATGTTCTGTTCTTCCATGTGATCCTCCTCGTAAAAATAAACAACAGCCCTCATTCAACTTAAGGGCTGTCATCATTTTACACGCTATTGGGCTGAGTATCCACCATCGATAACCAGCTCAGATCCTGTAATGTACGAAGAATCATCCGAAGCCAGGAACAACGCGGCGTTGGCAATATCGATAGCCTGACCCAGACGTTGCAAAGGCGTTGCCTGAATTAGTCGGTCTAGCAGTTCCTTCGATGTGTTCAGGGATTGAGTCATTGGTGTTTCGATAATCCCAGGGAAAAGAGCATTCACCCGAACACCTTGACGACCAAAGGTTGTCGCCGCCGCTTTGGATAATGCGCGTACCGCGCCTTTGGATGCCGAGTAGTGGTTAAAGCCTTGTCCAATCAAAGCAGTGTATGAAGAAATATTAACGATGGAACCTTTCTTCTGCGCTGCCATATAAGGCGCGACATGTTTCATGCCAGCAAATGGACCAAAACCATTGATGGAGAGCATTTTCTGCCAATCCTGCGCATCGATTTCCTCAAACGGCTTCTCTGAAGAAATGCCCGCATTGTTGACCAGAATGTCAATTTTGCCAAAACGGTCGTTGACTGCCTTCGCCAATGCCTGCCAATCTTCATCTGATGAGACGTTCAACTTCATTCCGTGTACATTTGCTTTTTGACCTGCTTTCTCCAGTGCTTCCTCATTAATGTCTGCGGCAATAACGATGGCGCCTTCCTTTGCAAAAAGATCAACCATGCCTTCACCAATTCCTGAAGCTCCACCAGTAATAATAGCTACTTTATTATCTAATTTCCCCATTTGAAAATCTCCTAACTATATTTTATTTGGACGGCTCTACTTTAGTTGTTAAGTGTATTGTGCATGTTCATAAACTGTTCAAAATCCGGAACGGTTGGATTGGCAATATAATGGCCGCCCTCAACCTGAATAGTCTGTCCGGTAATGAATTTGGACTCATCTGAAGCCAGGAACAAGACGGTGTATCCAATATCATTGGGCTCCCCGTGATAAGGCAGCGCGTTATATTTTGCGAACATATTCAATACATCTGGGGGCATATTATTCTGGGCTGCCGGGGTCAAGATCAAGCCGGGTGCGACAGCATTGCAACGAATGTTATGTTTGCCATATTGAGTGGCAATATACCTTGTCAGATTCACAACGCCTGCTTTTGAAGCACCATAGGCAACCCGAACCGCATCTCCCGTAAAACCAGCCATGGAGGCTGTATTTATGATAGAGCCTTCACCTGCTTGAATCATATGTGGGATAGCGAATCTACAGCCAAGCAATACGCTTTTTAAATTGACGTTCATAAGCCTATCCCATTCATCCAGATCTACGTTGACCACATCCAGATCCTTCTTCAGATTGGTCAGACCAACATTGTTGAACAGGCACGTGAGTTTACCATATTGTTGCACCGTAAATTCCACAGCTTCCTTAATCGAAGCTTCATCTCCGGCATCAAGAAAAACGGCCACTGCATTTCCGCCTTGAGCCTGAATATTCGTTGCTGCTTCCTTTGCCCCATCAACATTGAAATCAGCAATAACGACTTGAGCTCCTTCTTTCGCCATCAATTGGGCTGCGGACAATCCTATTCCAGAAGCGCCTCCAGTTACAAGGGCTACTTTGTCTTTCATTCTCAACATGGTTCTCAAGCTCCTTTCATAAAGAAACCGAAAATAAATAAATAACCATTCTATTATTTAGATGACTAAATATTAGATGTCTAAATAATAGCAGAGGAATTGTCTTTCTGCAATGCATATGGCCCTGTATCCTTATTTTGGATGCCTTTAGCGAAGCAAGTGAATGTTCCAAATGGAAAAACCGGATAAGGATGACCTTATCCGGTTGGCTTAATTCGGACCTGTAATTGATCCATTCTTAATTCAACAATTCAACACAGTCATACACCCACCCGGCACTTAACCAATTGCCCAAGTCGCTGGAGCCGCTGATTGGCGTAATGGTCACCGTGTTGGACCCATTAACGAAATAGGATGCTGGTATATTCCAGGAAAAGGTTGTATTGTTGCCCCGATAGGTTCCAATCGTAAAGCTACGAGAGTTCGGTTGGGAGGAAGCTGCCGGATTGGTTAACGTATGACCGTTAATCGTTACGCTGGGTCTTCCATTGTTGTATGCTGCCGTAATACCGATGTTAAGTACATGCGAAGATGCCGCTTGGGAAGAGTTCAGGCTAAAGGTAACAGTTGTGGGCGAGTTTTGTCCACGGAACTGAATCGCTGGGAACTTGTTGGTTGCACTGCCGGTGGCATAACTGACAGGGCCCCAGCTTGGATTACGGCTATCGGAAGGATGTCGGATCGGAATCGTCTGGCCGTTCAGGAACTCGCCTCTACTTCCCTTATCAAAAAAATCTGTTCAGCATCCCTCTCGTGATCCTGAAACTTAGATGCGGCCTATCGCTACGAACACAGCTAATACCAGGAAAACGATATTCACGCCAATTTGCTTATACTCCTTACGAGCAATGTGGAATATGGCTCCTAACAGCACAACAATCGCGAGACCAATCGCTGCCAGTGGCGTTAATCCAGGGGCGATATTCGTTGCTTGAGGTACAATAAGTCCAATGACCCCAACCAGTTCCATGATACCGATAAAAAATACCAACCCTCTAGAAACTTCGTTTGCCCAAGGCCACGATTTCTTTGCCTTTTCATACTGGAACGCCTTCATCCATCCCGAGAAAATAAACCCTACTCCCAATATGCCTTGAACAATCCATAACGCCATATTCATAACCCGCATGCCCCTCTTCTTGTATATGATCAACACATAGGCATATAATATTTTATGGGGTAACTATTTGGAAGTAGGCACTTAAACTAAACATAGTATACAAAAAGAAACCTTAGATAAATTAAGGAGTGAGGACTTCATATGAGTACTTACTGCAAGTTTGAAACGGCGTTGGACATCCTTGTTGGGAAATGGAAACCGGTGATTTTACTTCGGCTTTTCGCTAATGGTACCATGAGATTTAGTGAACTTCAGAGGGCCATCCCTGACATTACCAAGAAAATGCTCACCCAACAATTAAGGGAATTGGAGTATCACGACATCGTCCATCGTGAGATCTATCAGCAGATTCCTCCCAAAGTCGAGTACTCCATCACGGAGTACGGTCAACGAATGACCCCTTTATTACAGGCCATGAATGACTGGGGCGAGGGCCACATCGAGCATTTGAACGAGCTTTATGGGGAAGATCCGACGACAGAGTCGCCTGAACGCAGCTAAACAAAACACACGGTAATCTCACCATCAACATTCCATGCTTCTTCTCCCGCATGGAATGAGAAGTTTTTAACTAAAAAAGCTGCACCCTTAGTGACGGATGCAGCTCTTCAATATTTTATATAACAGGAAGATTTAACCTTCTTTACAGTGAACCCTCAAGGTTTGCAGGTTGATTTTCCTCATTCACCAGGCCTTGAATAAAGGTCTCAACATTGGGCGCAAGCCAAGTGATTTTGTAGCCTTCTGCTTTATTCACATGAACAACCTCGGGCTCACCAGCATTGCCGGATTCACGATAATCCAGCATCACGACCTCCGAATCGGAAGGGCACTCAGACAGAACGACACCAATCTCGGGGTAACCCCCCTGCTCAATAATCACTCGGCTGCCAGCTTCTCCACACAATGAATGTGTCTTCTCCCGTCCAATACCCAGGATATTCAGAATTTCAATATGGATCTTCTCATTACTCTCCGCCTGACTAACCGCAAAATGACGATAGTGGGGAACACCACCATTATGTAGTTTCATCATATTCATATAGAATGTCGGCAGCTTGAACACCAATTGCTCCTCCACTGCTTCAATTTGCTCATCGGTAGGCGGGGACAATACATATTGATCGACGTATGCTGGACTGTCATTCCAAAAGCTCGTCGATTCCGGATGGATACCAGGAGCAGCTTCGATGATAGTTTCAGTCACCGAGTGGACTGTATCCACAGGCTCCTCTATCACTTCTTCTGTGAGCTCGTCTGCTGTTTTATTCCGAATCCATTCCAGGAACTCCTGTGTATCCTCATCTCCCGGCTCCAATCGGTCCGCTGCTTCAAAGGCTTCACGCGCGTTCTCATATTGCTCCAAATAATAATACGCCAGACCAATGCGGTAATGCCAAAGCGGATCATTCTGTCCCTCTGCTTCAACCGACAGGAATTGCTCCACCGCCTCCTGGTAACGCTCCATATTACTCAGCGCTCTGCCCAGATGGTTGACCAGAATATAATCCCGCTCCTCTTCCGGAACCTCTGTAATCGCATCCACAATCTCTTCAAATTCATCCTGTTCATGCCAAGCCTCTAGCCGTTCCAAGCGTTCATCATTCATTGATCTTGCCTCCCTCTCTTATTCGTTGTAGAAATTATATCATTTAGGTACTGCCCACTCCACAAAAGGCGATCGATATCAAATGTCCATAGTCTAAGAACCACAGAACAAAGCAACCTTTGCCGAACTTTAGTGTCAGCAAAGGTTGTTTGAATCACTTTTATTTATCAATTACATTAGTGGTTTTCAGCAATCTTGCGATCAGCGCAGTCCCGTTTCCGAATCGGTATCCATATCTCGCTTCTGTACTGCGGCAAAGTCACATCCTTGTGTTCGTTCCACAGGATTTCCGGCCCCTCGCTCAGTTCGTAATCCGAGGAGGGGAACCATTCCGCATAGATTCGCCCCCACACCTCCTGAAGCGTGCTAGGAAAAGGACCAACAGCGGTAAATACCGCCCATGTCGAGGCCGGCACCTCCAGCTTCACCAGGCCCTCAGGTGCCGCTTTTGTCGTGGCTGCACCAATGTAATGATCCAGCTCCCCCTTCTCCTCCATCCGACCCTCGCTGAAATGGGCTGAAGCACTGATTAACCCAAGCGGCTGAACGTCCGACAACCCCTTAATCGTCTCGATCCATTCCGGTGTAAGACGCTGATACATCGCAGCAATGTCCGGATTCACCCCGTGGAACACGATCGGCACCCTTTTGCTAATACCTACAATCCGAAAGGCCTCTTTGTCTTCAATGCGGTAATTCATTTCGCTTCCTCCTTGAATGGTCAATTGAAATGTCATCCGTGGGAAGGCTTTGAGCGATGGACCATGACTCCGCGCTTCGGAGGGCGTAACCCCATGCATGCTTTGAAAAGCCCTGGCGAAGGCATCCGGCGAGGCATACCCGTATTTCAGTGCAACATCAATAACTTTGCTGTCATTCCGGCTTAGCTCCAGTGCCGCCAGCGTCAAGCGCCGACGTCGAATATATTCCGACAACGTAATGCCGCTAAGAAAGGAAAACATGCGCGTAAAATGGTACTCCGAGCAGCAGGCGATCCGTGCAAGCTCTTTCATATCTACGGTGTCCGTCAGATTCTCCTCAATATAACTCAAGGCTTCGTTCAATCGCGCCAGCGTATCCATGTCATTCCCTCCCCCGTTACTTCCAGGATAGCAAAGCCATCCCCTTCGCATCCGACATTTCCTGCACCATTCTGCAGGCAGCTCCTCTCTTGCAAAAATTCCACTTGTTCATTTAAAAGGTTTCGTTTGATTTACTTCAACATGCAGAAGTCTGGTCTTCGTTACCATTCCCGCACTCTCCAATGCCCGTTTAGATGCGTCGTTATAGTACCAGCATCCAGCTATAGGCAAATGCCAAGTTCACCGCACCATTTACACAATTGTAAATCACACAAGACAATGGAGCAGACGGGTAATTTGACAAGTTATTGTGCGTATTCTCCATTTTGCAGATATGCCGTTCCTCTTATTTGCCGTTTACATATTTTAAAGAGAGATAGTTTTGATCATAACGGACAAGGGGAGCGATCGAAATGGGAGCCAAGCCAAAAAGCGCTATCAAAAAGCATGGAGTTTCTATTATTGCCTGCACGAAACGCCAAAGCTATATAAGAAACCTGTTTAATAACTACAGCCGACAGAACCATTCCAAGAAAGAACTTATCATTATTGTTAACAACGATAACATCCCCCTTACTCCTTATCTAAGCTTAGCCAAAAAACTTCCAAACGTACACGTTTATCGTCTTCCGGAACGTACCTCCCTCGGTGCTTGTCTAAATTACGCTATCAAGAAAACGAAATACAACTATATTGCCAAGTTTGATGATGATGATTATTACGCTCCCTACTATTTGGCGGAAAGCGTGCAGACCTTTCAAAGAACCAATGCCGATGTCATTGGCAAGCGGTCACATTATCTGTATTTACGTGGATCCAAGGATCTAATTCTTCGTTTTCCACATGATGAAAATCGACCCGTAACCCTGCTCCCTGGTGCAACGCTTGTCTTTAAACGGAATGTACTCCGGAATGTCAAGTTTCCGAATCGAAATGCCGGTGAAGATGATCTCTTTTGCATTAGAAGCAAACGAAAAGGCTACAAGGTATATTCAGCAGGTAGACATAATTTTGTTGCTATACGCAGGAAAAACTCATCCGATCATACATGGATCATCAGTGATAAAGAGCTAATCTCGCAAAGCAAAAAAATTCGAACGGGTAAGCATTACAAGAAATTTGTGCAGAAAAAACCTAAGGGGTTATCCTAATGGACACTCCGGTCCGTTCACATAGTCAAAAAGCCATCTCTATCATTGTGTGCACTAAACGGCGACAATGCATGGACAACCTTTTTTATAACTACAGCCGTCAGAGTTAAAGAACTTATTGTCATATTAAACAATGACAGGCTGGAGGTAAGCCAGTATATTAATGCTGCAAAACCATATAAGAACGTAAGGATATACACGTTACCGGAAAATCTATCGCTCGGCCATTGCCTCAATCACGGGGCCGCACTGGCTAGATATGACCTCATTGCCAAATTCGATGACGATGATTATTATGCGCCGGGCTATTTAACCGATAGCGTACAAACCCTAGTCAGAACCAATGCAGATATTGTAGGCAAACGAGCCCACTATATGTATTTGAGCAGCAAAAAACTCCTTCTGCTTCGTTACCCTACCAAGGCGAATCAATATGTTCCCCTGATCCAGGGCGCAACTCTTCTCGTCAAACGGCATGTGGTCATCGAAGTTGGTTTTCGTGATAAAAACCGAGGAGAATGCGTAACGTTTTGTTCTGATAGCTTGGCAAAGGGCTATTCGATCTATGCAGGAAGTCCATCCAATTTCCTTGCGATTCGCAGGAGAAACTCCAAAGATCATACTTGGATCGTGGGTGATAAATATCTTTTAACGAGAAATGTCAAAGTGCTGAAAGTGAAAAATCCAAAGAAATTTGTATGTGGACACTAGCTTTCTGTACCCGGTAACAGCTTCCTGATCTCTGCGAATAAAATATGTTTTGAAATTGCAAAAAAAAGAGCAGCTCAAGTGCTGCTCTCCTTTAACACTTCAAAAAAAGATTTCTATTTCACTCAAGCCAGATATTCCGCCATGATCTGCTCAATATCGAATGGGGTAATACCTTGCTCCACCGAATAAATCGTATCGGCCTGATCCATCGTGTCCACCCGTTCACCTCGGGCCTTGGCATGAAGCGTGAACAAGTCGTAGAGGTCCGGTTTACGCAACGTGGTCAGGGCTTTGCCCATGAGGACCATCCCTTTTTGATTGCCCTCAACATTATTGTAATATTCCGGGTGTCTAGTCAGTGCCAGATCCGTCCAAATGACCGTACGCTCTACCAAATCCATAATGACGGGAATCGCGATCTGCGTATCTGCCGTGATATCAATCTTGTTCGCCACCGTGGACGGCTCGAAGATCTCGCCAGAACCTGGCTTCTTCCGCATCATCCAGCCTACAAAGCATTCCGTCAAATCGCAATATGGATGACTCGTAAAGGAAAGCAGACTCGCCACCACATAACGTCCGCCATAAGCAACAATTGACGGAATATGCAGGTCAATAAACTCACTTGCTCCATGAGGCGCTGTCACGATATCCCCGCTGTGAACGGCCTTGTAGTTGGATGAACGCAGATTCGTATAGGAAATATGCTCCACATAGTTCCAGTTCTCATCGTACATCACCGCAGATAGATCGATATCCACGCGCCCCGTTGCTTGACCATTCACTGTGCCTTCCTTCCACCAGTTGAAGAAACGAATTGTGTCTCCTTCTGCCATCGGTACTCGGCTTCCTCGAACAATCGTATGAAGGGCCTTGCTCGCCGATCTTTGGGAAAAGGGAATCAGGTAATCATGGAGCTGTGGATCGACATACGTCTTCCCAAGCGAAGGAAGGGCTGCAAAGCGCTTCAACAGCGCCTGTTCACACATCTGCACAACGTCAAGACAAGTGCCATCGTCTATCTTCGGAAGCTGATTCGGAATGGCGTAAGCCTTCGCTACATTGCCTTTCGGGAAAAATACACGCAAATCCTGCGGCTCATTACGCCGGGCAAAATGCTGCTTCACCTGCAACAATACCGGGGTCGATACGTGCTCCAGAATTTCTCCGAACGCCAGCAATACATATTCCTTATCCGTGGTAGAACGCAACAGGTGATCCAATCTTCTCGCAAATTCACCAGGGCGCTGCTTCAACAGCTCAATCAAACTCCACACATTATGGTATTGGAAGGACAGCTCCACACTTCCGTTAAAGGTCGTAAACGACTTGTTATTACGCAAGATATCAAAAGCTTCCTCGCATCGTGGGTAACGAAGCTTATATTCAGATGGATGCAGAATTTCGCCCAGACGAATCCAGCGATCCTTGTAACGGAGCATATCTTCCGTAATTGAACCGCATTGCTCCAGCAACCCGAGCAACAGGCGTCTCTCACGCCGCTTGAATTTACGGAAAGGCGAAGCTAGAGCCAGACTGACATCGCCATCCGACCAGGCCACAGCGAGACGAAGGACATCCGTTGCCGTTCTGAAATACGGCCCGATTCGGTCGATATTGGCCTTTTCATACTTTAATAAGGAAGCTACTACGAACCCCACATTTTCCTTAAAAGGAATCTCGGCTGGCAACAGCGCATCTACTTCATCCGGTTCCGCATGCTCCAGCACCGTATCGATATCTGCTTTGTCTGTCTCCGAGATGGAGCCCTTCGCTTCAATCAGTTGGCGGATGAGCGTCTGAAATTCGGCCTTATTTCCGAGGCCAATGACTTTCAGGTTTACTTTGTCCAGCAAAGGTACTCTTTCGACGGATTCATGATTCGGATATACCAAGGTCAGATAATGAAGGATGGCGTTCAAGTAAAGCTCCACCTCATCTTCCTCCATCACCTGCGTTGGAAATCCAGGGTACATCGGTTTGTAGTCCACATGCGCGCCGACCATGATTCTCAGATCAGCCACAACCTGAGCAACCAATGCCCCAAACTGTTCCTTTGATAATGTTCGCACGGCTTGCATCAAATCATCCGAGAATGTGTATCCAAGCGTTTCTATATTTTTAAGGGCAGTCGCCAAATAAACCTTCGGCAGCTGATTCTCCCCTTGTTCTTGCTCGATCATGAGTTTGTTCGCTCTGCGCAAATAGATTGTATTGTTCATGATAAAAGAGTCCAGGAAAGCCATATCCCTACAATTGGTGGTCTGCTGTAGAAGGAAGGAATATGATAGCCTGGACGCCTCCTCTCTGAATTGAGATCTTCAGGAAAGCGGCGACCCTAAGTTCGCCAATGAAGTTAGAAGGAAGGATCGCCATAGCCTGAAGGCCAAAGGTCCGAAGCTTGTGACCCGAACCTTTGATGAACCCATCATCTCAGATTCCACGATCTCCCAACAGGGCGAAAGTATTACGACTGGTTAAATTAAGGGGGGATTCTCTAACTTGCGTCGAGTAGTACTGAAGAACGGCATACAACTGATAGTACATAAAAAAAGAGCTAAGCACGGTTTTTAGCCGGCTTAGCTCTTTATCACACGCATGGTAAACAGGTTGCATACAGTTCGTTACATCCGAACGACTGATTTCTCAGCCGTCAGCCCAAGCACCCGAGCGGTTGAAGCATGTACCTGGTTCAGTAGACTAAGATTGTCAACCAGTGATTCGCCATAGGAAGGAACCATTTCCTTGATCTTTGGTTCCCATGCATCCATATGCTGTGGGAAGCACTTCTGGAGGATCTCCAGCATCACGTGAACAGCAGTCGAAGCACCCGGTGAAGCACCGAGCAAAGCGGCAATCGAGCCATCCGCCGCAGTGACTACCTCCGTGCCGAATTGAAGCGTTCCTTTGCCGCCTTGAGCCGTATCCTTAATCACCTGCACACGCTGGCCTGCCAGCACCATGTCCCAATCCTCGCTCTTGGCGCCCGGAACAAAGTCACGCAATTCGGCCATGCGTTGTTCCTTGGATAACATCAGCTGTTGGATCAGATATTTCGTTAGTGAAATTTCTTTGACACCTGCCGCGAGCATCGTAAGCAGATTATGCAGCTTCACCGACGTAATCAGGTCGGCATTGGAGCCCGTCTTTAAGAATTTTGGCGAGAATCCGGCAAATGGTCCAAATAACAGCGATTTCTGGTTCTCGATAAATCGGGTATCCAGATGCGGAACAGACATCGGCGGAGCACCCACCGAAGCTTTTCCATATACTTTGGCATGGTGCTGCTCCACCACTTTCGGATTTTTGCACACCATGAAGATGCCGCTCACCGGGAAGCCACCAATATGTTTTCCTTCCGGAATGCCGGATTTTTGCAGCAAGTGCAAGCTTCCGCCACCCGCCCCGATAAAGACGAATTGCGCGGTGTGCCGTTCGACGGTTCCGCTCTTCAGATTTTTCACGGATAATTCCCAAGATCCATTGCTTGTGCGTTTCATATTCTTCACGCTATGTTGGTAGTGGATATCCACGTTTTGTTTCTTCAAGTGTTCCATTAGCATACGCGTTAAAGCACCAAAGTTAACATCCGTACCGGAGTCAATTTTGGTGGCTGCAATCGGTTCATTGCCTGTGCGGTTTTTCATCATTAGTGGAATCCATTCCGCCAGTTTTTTCTTATTATCCGAGAATTCCATACCCACGAATAACGGATGTTTTGCTAACGCTTCAAAGCGTCTTTTTAGAAACAGGACATTCTGCTCTCCATGTACATAACTCAAATGAGGAAGCGGCATAATGAAGTCCCGCGGATTACGAATCAGATTGCTTTTGACGAGATAGGACCAAAATTGCCTTGAGATTTGAAAATGCTCATTCACCGTAATGGCTTTGCTAATATCTACGGATCCGTCTGGTCGTTCAACGGTATAGTTAAGTTCGCACAATGCAGAATGCCCGGTTCCGGCATTATTCCATTCGTTGGAGCTTTCCTCCCCCGCACTGGCGAGCTTCTCAAAAACCTTAATATTCCAGTCTGGTGCCAATTGTTTAAGCAAAGTTCCCAAAGTTGCACTCATAATTCCGGCACCAATCAAGATAACATCTGTACTCGTTTGTCCCTGGCTCATGTCTACCGTCCTTATATCCTATATTTGCCAAAAGGATGTAAGCGTTATCGATTTGGCATTGCAGCAAGCCCCATTCTTGAACAGGCCCGCCCCTTCTCTGAATGAATATAACCTTGATCTAGTGTATCAATAATATGGGTCAATTTAAATATGCAATTTGAAGATATTTGCTATTCCATCAGTATACGCTAGTTTATGTCAGATAGATAACCCGGTTATAGGGCTGAAAGATTAATTTGTTCAATAAAAAGAGACAATTCTGGTTGCGTGGCCTGAATTGTCTCTGAAAGGTGAGTATGGTGCTACTATGAGACCACAATTTAAGGGCTTATCAACTAAAAAATTCTTTTTCTAAGTTGCCCTTATATGGATGTAAACTTGAATAGACGTACGATCTTTATATTTTTGTGAAATTAAATCGGTCTATACGATTATTTATTTCGTTCACTCACTCATTTACAAGCTTATTAACTTTCTTAGCAGTAAGTATCCCAGGGTACGATGTCTCCAGATTATCATAAAAAATTTCTATCTCGTCGCCAATTGCGAATTGGGAGATATTTACACCACTAACCCAATATACTTCACTATATTTGTTTGATTTAATTAATTTATTTGTATCTTCATCAAGATCATCTGATATCAAACCACTTACTACAAGGATTCTATCATTATGTTGGTCAATCTCTTTTACAGATCCTTGAATTCTTTGACTACCTGAATTAGAAATGGTACAGGCGCTCAATAAACATAGAGTGAAACATATTAGCAAAATCTTGCTCAATTTCACATCAATGCACCCCCTATTTAATTCAATAAGGGTTACCATTCAATCGTAAACTATATAGACATTACTTCCATTCGATTTGGCTGCTTCTAGAAACGTTGATATCCGTTGTGCGACTTCTGGTAGAGCAGGGATGATATTCTCTGAATTCTCTATTTGCTCGCCAGTTAATTTACTCATATCAAAAGATTTAAATAAATGAATAGCTGCATCAAGGTTCTGTATTTCCCATGGACTTTCTTCATACCAACCTTCATGAGCATAATACTCATGTAAGATACCTTCATTAGAAGGCTCGTACTGACACATAAGATCTAATAATGTCTCAAAATATCCATTCCACATTTTTAGAATATTCTTTTCGGTAAGGTTATCAAAAAGAATTAATATCTCGGGTTGCCCTTCAAATCCAATATAAAAGGAATCATTAACTAGTTCTTCTTTCATCGTATTACTCCTTCCAATGTCCTTGATCTAAAATCCTGACTTGTTCCGGCGTAGCAGTACCTGCTTTTCGTGCAGCTATTGCATCATACCACTTATATCCCTCAACCCACTCGCTTTCTCCAATCTTGTAAAAAGACTGTGGCCTGTTGCCCCCATTACCCGGAATTGTTCTTTGAATTACCCACGTGTTCCCTTGGTCAATAGGGGCACCAGATGTTCTAGTGTGCCATCTAACTTCATACTTATATGTCTCGTCACTCCATTTATAGGTTATCTGTTCATAGCCATCATTCATTGATTTAGCTTTCATATTCGCACTTTCAGGAATCTCAATTGGAGCATTTTGAGCATATCGTTTCGATATAGCTAATTGTTCATCTACATTCATATCAGAGAATTTCTTATTAGCTTCTATCTTTCCATTAGAACCTATGCCCTGGCCCTTACCTGTCTTCTCTTTAGCAGCCTCCATATTCTTCTTAATTTTCGCCACAGCTGAACTAGATGATGGTAAGCGAAATGGACCCTTGCCTCCCGGAACACTCCCACGAACCATCTGAATCGCCATAAATACTTGGGCAAATTTTAGAGAGGTAACCATGGTTCGAGCATAAGAATCAGAGACAGTTTCTCCTGTATAGGGATGTATTCCATTCTGAAATGCCTTGATCTGTAGTGTGAATATATCCTCCCCAGGTGGTTCAACCTTCTCACCTTGCATGCGATTAACATCCAGATGTCCATGATCCTTCTCATACGCCTGAAGAGCAGACTGATCCGCAACACCCTCCTCGTTGACAGGCATCCACACCCACTTTCCAAACATATTGATTTGTGCCATCCGATATCCCTTATCACCCGAGCTTGTATCATCTGCTGAATTGGTCATGATAGCTGCGGCACCGACAGCTCCAATTGCACCACCCAGACTTACCAACTGAGCATCTGCATCCTGGAAGCGCGTAGCGATGTCCTTCAATTCCTTGGATGTATTCACCATACTCTCCAGCGCTTTATCCAGTATAGGGCGTGATTGCTCAAACTCATAGTAAAACCGCTCCTGCGTCGCACCCATCCACATCATCTGAATGAACATGATCTGTCTCGTCAGATCACCACGTATACTCTCCAACTGTTGTCTGGCTTGATCCACCTGATTCGATACGTGATGTAGTTGTTCAGGGGTAACTTTGATTGTACTCATACGTTTCTCCGCTCATTTAAAATATGATTAACCTATGTTAGCAGAAGTTTGTAACACAGACCATCCGGCTAACATCCTGATTTGACCATTTTAAAACATAAGCTGTACCCCTCATCGGTGCTATGGTCCTATATGCATTTACCCATTTCAAAGCACTTATCACCAGCAAATAAACCCATTACCCTATCTCCCCAAAAACGCCCGATACCGCCCAATCTGCTCCGCTGTCGCATCTTCCCGCAACGATTCAAATAGTGCCGCGCATTTTTTGAAATACCGATTCATCTCAAGCTCATCCGCTAACCTGAGTGCCTGCAAAATGAACTCCACCGCTTTCTTTTGCCTTCCCATGCATTGTTCGTATAAAGCCCGGTGATAACAATAATGGTACATATTTCCGTTGTTTAAAGAATCCATTTCTCTGCCGACATCCTGAACCTGACTCGCAAACATATGTAAAACTTGATCAATCTGCCAACGATATCTAACCGCTGCCTCCACAATCGTTCTCAGACCTGCTATACATTCCTCTGGATGCTCTAGCAGAAAATTCACATACTCCTCCAACAGCTCTGCATGCCCCGCTTCAATCT
>NZ_LITU01000070.1:0-41806 GCF_001280595.1 Paenibacillus xylanivorans | reverse complement strand
CCTGTGCTCGATGCCTAAACTCCTGCACTACCTGCATTCCCGCCTCATCCAGCTCTTCCATCCATGCTAGTTCTGCATACCGGTTGATACACGCCCGCGCTTGATCCACCTGCCCCATCTTCTGGTGAGCCATGCCCCGCATTTGGAGACTGAACCCGTGATAATAGATCAACGGACGCTCGGTATGAATATAGGGTAAAGGTAACCCCTTGGTTCGATGCTCCTGTCGCTCTTCATGAATGCACTGCACACATTGATACAACATGTCCGCCCTCTCCATTACCTTGTTCCAATTTTCAAAAGCAACAGCCATGTCCAACATTTCAACTATGATGTTCGGTTTGAGTGATTTCAGGATAGAAGTTCGCAAGGATGGGTCCTCCTTTAATTTGAGATGGGCTAAATAGTAAGATAACTCCGTATTAAATACCTTTATTGTTGATTTCCCTTTTAGAAACTCCAAAGAAGTAGTACAATAAAATAAATATAGTACTTTATCGTAGTTTTTTCAATATATTTTACCGCCTTTATATATCTGCTAATTACTTCGATACTCTCCTAACCTTTAGGAGAGGTGGTTAATATGAAAACATTACGGAATTCCGTTGGAGAACGAATTAGAGCAATTCGTAAGGCGAAAGGTTTGACACAACAACAGCTTGCGGAACTTTCAGGATTGGATGACGCATATATAGGATCGGTAGAGCGAGGGGAGAGGAATTTTTCAATTGATACTTTGGAGAAAATAATATTAGGTTTGAATATCCCTATTCATCAAATATTTGTTGTTTCTCGACATGAAAACAATGAAGACTATGAAATAAATAAAGCAGTTGATGAATACAGCATTTTATTAACTGATCTAAATTTAGAACAGATTAAAGCCTTAAATAACATTGTACACGAAGTAAAGAAAGTCATTCTTTCATAATTCCTATGTTGAATCTCATAACCAACTATAAATAGACCGTAATTGATATATTTATCCAATAAAATAGATAGGAATTTTCTCACCAAAAATTTTTACTCTCTATGCAGTGGAATTTAATAGTATAGCTTACCTTTAAAAGCGTAATAGTTTTACCACTAGCCTTATCTATAATAGTGGGCCTAGCCTATTAAAATAGTAAAATTGCGGTAATTATTTTAATAGCTCTACTTGACCTCACAGTGGCCCCATTCTACACATGTTCTATTCAATTCCATTGATATTCTAAGCTACCAACAAAAATAATAATGCGACTTTCGTAAAAAACGCCATCCCAAAAACGAATGGCCTTCAGGACCTTGGTTTTAGGATGGCGAGTATTCTCTGTGTTTTTTGGAATTCACATCATTTAGCATAAGTTCTCCTTAAAACATCGCTGTATATATTTTATAAGAACTTACTCGGTAAAAATCTTGATGGGGACTGTGATATTTTCTTACCTGTGGGTAATACTTTTGTTTTAGAATAAGATAGATAAAGAACTCTTTTAGCACGTGTTATAGCCACGAATATATTATGTCTTTCTTCTTCTAGCGCCTTTCCATTCATTTTTATAGCTCTGTAATCAGGAAAAGTACCATCACTCATACCTAGTATGTGCACTACTTGGAATTCTAATCCTTTGGAAGCATGCACCGTTAAGAGACCAATACCCTTGTTGATTTTCTCTCTAACTGTCCCTAGTGCAATTTGATTTCTAAACTTAGCTAAATCATGCAAGTCTCCAGTAGTTTGTTTAACATAGTTTATCCAGTATGTCTTCCACATTTCCAAATCATTTTCTATTAGAAATAAGAATTCTTCTTCTTCGGACCAATATTCCGCTGCAAAATCACTAAGTATTTTTAATGCTTTACTAAATTTAGGCCGTTCAATAGTGAGAATTTCCCATACATGTAACAAGCATTTATACGGCTCTTTCCAATCATTTAAAACATACTTATTAAGTTCATTTAATAATTCGAATCCGTTCATTTTATTATTTGTTCTTATATCCTCGATTCCTTTTTCTATGTTCAATATTTCCAACAAATGTTGGAAATGAAGCCTATCAGAAGGATTAATAATCAATCGAGTTCCTAACTCAAAGCAACGAATAAAATCTGATTCGCTATCAATGATATTTGAAGAACGAGTATAATATGGAATACCTAGTATATTTAATTGATCCTCTAGAGTTTTTAAAATATATTTATTTCTTGCAATAACAGCGCAGTCCTCGAAAGTTATTTTATTTTCTATTTGTGCATGTCCATTTTCAATTAAATCTTTAAAATTGTTTATTATCCAGTTTGCCTCTTCCATTTCGTCATTAAATATTTTTAGAGATACTTCACCCTCAATTTTCAATTTTCCATGAACTTCTAGTGTGGGATTTATTATCTTAGCAAATTCAATAATTTCTTTTGTGGAGCGATAATTTTCATTTAGTTTAATTTGTATCGGACTAAAGTCTTTTATGAAAAGTTCACACATATATTTGCTGTCTGCTCCATTAAAACCAAATATAGCTTGATTGGGATCGCCAACCATCATAATGTTATTAAAGCCATTGTTACATAATGATTTTATTAACTCATATTGAGCAAAATTCAAATCTTGAGCTTCGTCAATACAAACATATTTGTATAATCTCTGATAAAAATTAGTTATAGATGGTCGCTCAATAAATATACGATATGTTAAAAAGATTAGATCATCATAATCAATTGCATTTTGTTGTCGTAGAAGATTATCATATTCTCTATAAAGCTCCGCAAACAAACTTTGATTTTCATTTAATGCGATTTTATCTTCAAAAAAATCTGGTGCTTTTAAAGATCTTTTTTGTGCACTAATAAAGTCTAAAACTTTTTTTATGAATTGTTGCTTGTTTTCCTGCTTCAATAAAATCTCTTTTAATTCTGGTTTATAATCAAAAGCTTCTCGCAATATATCCTGTCTATCTGACTCAGAATCAAACATGTGAAAATCATTACTTAATCCTATAAATTTCCCATGGCTATTTAATACATCCATGCAAAAGCGATGTATTGTTCCAATAAAAACTCTCTCTTCTATATTTTCTTCAATATTTAATAATCTCTCTCTCATTTCTTCAGATGCTTTGTTAGAAAAAGTAAGAGCCAGCACTCTGTAATGACCTTTTTTATTCGTAATTAAATTTCGAACTCTTTCAGTTAGTACTTGTGTTTTCCCACTACCTGGACTAGCCATTACAAGAATCGGACCCTCTGTATGATGAGTTACTCTCAATTGGGACTCAGATAAGTTAATATTACTCATCAAAATTCAATCCTCCATTCTCTACATACCAATTTTACTTCCTATTTGAACAAATAAATCTTTTATCTTTGGAGGGATACGTCTATCCGGATCGTCAATCTCAATTAGTTTTTTTGCTATTAGTGGCCCATACTTTGTCTTTCCGTTTCTTAACTCTTCTAATACTTCATCATCAGAGAACTCTTTACCACTCCACTCTCTTTCAAGAGCAGTTCTATGCTGATCATTAACTGCTGCATTAATTTTGCTTTCAATTATTACAGATTGAAGTTCATTCTTATAGTCTCTAGTCATAATTTTCTCAAAATTTAATCCCTGATCTATCTTAATTACATTATTATCATCTATTGATTTCCCCAAACTTCTTATAACAGAATCTAGCTCACTAATTACATCTACTTCTCCATCCGAGAAAATAAACCAATCAATATTTAAACCCTCTGCTATCCTTAAAAAAGGAAGATATCTTGCTCCCTTACCTCCAACACCTATGAAGCTAAATCCTAACTCATAGGGATGTTTATTAAAATGTTTCTGAAAGAATATTGGCAGAGCCTGTTCTTCAGTTTCACCTTCGAAAAGAACAATACCACGTGAAAATAATAATTCACCACGAGTATGCATAACTTCTCTATTTATTTTCCTTAAGTCTTCACCACTAAGATTAGTTAAATCTATTTGTGTTACTTTGCACTCAGAATTTTTCTTGCAAAAGTATCTTATGGATGAGATGTTACCTTGGCTCACAATATACGGTGAATGTGTACTAACAATTTTCTGACCCTCAAATTCACTTATTTGTTGAAATATATGTCTTTGAGCATGTGGATGTAAATGTGCTTCGGGCTCTTCGAGAGCTAATAACGGAGAAAAAGGAATACTGCTTTCTTCATTTTTTTTTAATACCCATGAACAATATGAACGAAATGTCAACAAAGTTGCCCAGCTTCTTGTTCCCATACCATGATAATTGAGAGGAAAGCTTTCACTCCCGTTATCCTGGTACAATATATCAATTCCTCTATTTAGATCCCGCAACTTTCTCGTTAATGGAGTAATTTGGACTCCCTGCTCAGTGCCAGAAGCTATTTCATTAAGTTGGGTAAGATTTGATTTAATATGATTTAGAACATCACTTTTTTCTAATATAATTTCGTTTAATTTATTTAAAATCCTTTCTATTCGAGAGATATCAGCATTATCCAAGTCGATATCGGAAGCTAATTTGCTCCAGTAAGAAGAAGACTCCTTCAAATCTTTTATCATATCCCTCTGCGCATCCATGAAAAATAAAGGTAATTTCTCTAAAATTCTTCTGGTAACCTGAGCTCCTCTAACCGATTTTGCTTCATATAACTGCTCAGGATCGTCATACCAAAAATCTAGAGCTTCTTGTGAGATAACAAATTCATTTTTTATTGAATTAAATTCTATTTTTGTTCTCACTGCCAAGAATTGTCTTTCTGATATATCAAACTGTAATAGAGTTCCAAAATGTTCATTCCACGCATCATTAAAATTCATACATCTATTAAATTGTTCATCAATAGGTACTATGAGAATATCAATAATAGCCTCATTTTTATTTATTATTTGCTCATTTGGCGATATGTAGATATCCTCTTTACTTACATACTTTCTTCCTACTCCTAGAGATAATTCCAAAGCTCTTAGAAAGCTGGTTTTCCCAGAATTATTAGCCCCCACCAACAAAGTTAACGGCTCTAATGTGACATTAATACTTCGCAGGGATCTAAAGTTTCTTATTCTAACTTCTTGAACTAGAATTGACACAATAACACCTACTATCTTAGATTTTATTACTAGTTAAAATAGTAACATTATAATCAACATACTGGTACACAATTCCATTAAACGGAATTATATTCGGTAATTATGATACAGTTCTCCAGTTACAAGTAACAGCAAGTTTTTGAGCAATCCTTTGTAGGATAGCCCTTTCAAATGAAATTAACGTTTCCCGGAACGTGCTACACGATTTTTAGAACCCTCAGCATGATATTCGAAACGATCTGTTGTTAATTCTCCCACTCATTATCGGAGTTATAATAAGGAAGAAAGTTTCCAATATTTTAAAATTATGTTTCTATATAGAACGTCATTAAGAAACTAACAAAACCTCTACAGTCGCCAAATCGGGTAATACATGGTAAATAAACTCGAGGCGGCGATGAAAATGAGTAATAAAGAGATTGAACGATTGAATACGGCAATGAAACAAACCTCAGATAAACGGCTTTACGAAAGATATCTAGCGGTTCGCCTTCGTCTCGAAGGACACACCTTTGACGAAATCGGTGAATTACTTAGCCGCGCGCGTCAAACGATCAGTATTTATTGGCAAGCCTACCAAGCTCAAGGGCTGACGGGTCTGGAGATGGATCATTCTCCTGGACAACCGACAAAACTCACGAAAGAACAGCGTCATCGGTTAGCCGCGATGTTGGAACAGCACGCACCCGTCGATGTGGATTTTGAGGCTCGTTATACCTGGACCCTGCCACTGGTAGCGGAATGGATTAGACGGGAATTTGGTGTCACTATGAGCGTACGTGGAATTAGCGCAATGCTAAAACGGATGAATTTTAGTTTTACCAAAGCCACTTACACGCTTGCCAACGCCAACGAGGAGGCTCAGGCTTTCTTCAGAAAGCACACATTTGCTCAGCTCAAGAAACAGGTGGAGGCCGAACAAATTGACCATCTGCTGTTTGAAGACGAGTCTATGATTCGCTCGTATCAAGCCCTTCAGTACAATTGGTTTCCTCGCGGCAAGCAACGCAAAGTGCCAACATACGGCAAACATGAAGGAGCCAAATTATTTGGTGCCATTAACTATGAAACCGGTCAAGTTCATCATCGAGAAGAAGAAAAAGCGGACACTGCGGCCTTTATTCGATTTCTACAGGATATTCTCTCTGCTTATCCTAATGGAAAAATGGCATTGATTTTGGACAACAGTCGGATTCATCACGCTACAGAGCTACAGCCGTTTTTAAAGGAACATCCGCGGCTGCAGCTAGTTTTTCTACCACCTTACAGCCCAAACCTTAACCCCGTTGAAGGACTTTGGCTATGGCTCAAAGCTGATGTGGTGAACAACATCTTTTTTGAAAAATTTTATAAGATCAGACTTCATGTGAGTCAATTTATGAAGCGAATCAACAACCAACCGATGGAAACGATAGATCGTCTCCTCGTCAGGTTATAAACTTAATTGCGGTCTATATAGTAAATCTTCAAGGAACTGAATATATCCTCGTACCCATCTACAAAACAACCCGCTCAAACTCCGCAAACTCAATCCGGTTACGCCCATTCTGCTTCGCCTGATACAACGCCTTATCCACTGCAGCGAACAGCTGAATCAGATACCCCTCCGGATTGTCCGGTACATGTTCCAATTCAAAATCCTCAATCGACAGAATGCCTATGCTGATCGTAATGGACACCTGTTCAATCTCGTGATCAACCACAATGAGGTTGGACTCCACTGCTAATCTCACACGTTCCGCTATTTGTTGAGCTAACTGGCGTTCGGTATGCGGAAGGTAGATCATAAATTCCTCCCCGCCATATCGCGTTAGAATATCGGTGCTCCGAATGGATTCTTTGACGGCCTGAGCGGTGCGTTGCAGCACTTCATCCCCGATGACATGTCCGTAGCGATCATTGATCGCTTTGAAGTAGTCAATATCCAGCAGTATGAGTGAAAACGGTGTTTTATATTGAATATTGGTTATAACCTCATGATTCAGGTGTTGGGTCAGATAACGGCGGTTATAACAGTTGGTTAGACTGTCCGTGAGGGCGAGTTCTTCCAGCTTGCGATTGGCCTCGGACAACTCCAGACGAATACGATCTAGGGCATGATTACGCTCCTGAAGCGTCTCATTCTGCCGATTCATTTCTTTTACATAGAATCTCTCTTGAGAGACGTCCTGAAACGTAAGGATATGACCAATGGGTGCGCGAGCAGCATCAACAATGGGAGACGCTTGGAGGATATAATGGCGGATGTCATCCCGCCCCACGATCACTTCAATTTGAGACAATGTATTGTCTTTTTGCTTATACTCCTCCAGAAACTTCTGGCGGCTGCCCTCAACACGAACAGAACCCAGAAATGCCTCCATATCAAAAGAATCCCCCACATGCAGATCCATAAAGGATCGGGAGGCTTTGTTCAATTCAATAATCATCTCATTCTCATCCAATACAAGGATGCCGTAAGGAATGGTATTGATCACATCCTCGTGCGCAATGGAGACCAGATCGAACACATTGTATCTTTTGATGACATAGACGAAGAACAGGTCCGACAGAAAAATGCCCAGCGAAGTCATTCCGGGAATAATAAACGGTAAATACGCTCTAAAAACCACATTAAGCAGAGCATCGATGGTTGCAAAAACAGCCAGCACGAATATGCCCCATAGCGTAACTTTCACCTGGTTTTTAATCATGGTGGACGTTCGCGAAGAATAAAGTGCCCGGAACAAAATAAAGAGGGAAGTCACAAAGTAGCTCACGAGAATAAACATGACAACCCAGAACCAGGGTCCATAGGCCCGCTCAACATAACCGCCTTCCAGCGGAGTTACAAACCAGCTCCACGGGTTCAGGACCACGCCTACAGCGCCAATAACCGCGGGAATAAATAGCAGGAAGGATCTTATTTTGCCTAATCGCTCCGCCTCACCAGTAATAAAGATAGTAAGCAGCAGCCAACCGCCCCCGAGCAAGGAAACCGCGACAAAAGATAACGTAACATAGAACAACTGCAAGCCGGGATCATCCGTCAACGTACTCGCAAACTGACAGAATGGCCACAGCATCATCAACCCATGAAACAAAAAGTAAACCTTATGTAAGTTCGTAATTCTAACCGTTGCAAAAACATATACGTATACACCAAACAATAGGACGAATAGAAAGAGATCATACCATACTAATGGGCTCACGAATCTTCTCCTTTTTGCATGCGACAACGAAGATAGTATTGAACTGGGGTATTTCTTAACGCTACTTACGCTAATGTGGACCTTTGATAAACCTATAAAAGATATTCTTATACTACAGCTAGCTATTGGTTAAATTAACCACATCTTATCATACCGCTACTGGACTGAGTAGCCCATACAATGGCAATCCAGCCAACCTCTGATTGAATTTTGCGCTATTTTTGCGTTTTCGTGAAAGAATTTGAACGTTTGGATGCAAACCGGGAGGGAAGAAGACCTTGTTAGCTGTCGTAGGAGATACGGAAGTGCGCATATAGAGCCCTCCGTCGCCGGACGGCCCTCTCCTCATTCGTGTACAGTAGCCAAAGGCAAATTGTCCGAGAACAAATCCGGATTATCTTGGAGCATGTCCGTAATGACTTCCGTCAACATCGCCGCATCACACACTCTGACGATCGCATCACCAAGCTGCCCCTTGCGCATCGCACCTTTACGTTCAAGAACGTCATCCACTTTCCAAAAATGCTCCGACCACGACAATCCGCAATGTCTCCGGGAGGGCACCGAAATTTCGGTTCCATCGGGTAAAACCGTACGTAACATCTCAGGCTCATCCGTTAATCTGCCCGGGATGTCGACCCATTCTTCGATACCATGGATAAACGTGTTCCGTTTCAGATCAACGCCGATCAAAAGGATGGTTGCCTTCCGATCGAGCAGTTTTCCCCAGGCTGAGCCTCTCGCACAAGGTGTATCGAAAAGATGATCGTCCTTCGTAAATGCTTCGGCGTCCCGTCCCAGAGCAGCTACCGAATGTGTAGGGTGCCAAGAACGTACGACCTCAGGTCGTTTGCGAAATAGCTCAGGCAGAATACCGACGCAGCATGGTGAGGATTCCACGTGGAACATCGGATTGTCCGCATTGATCGTGGACCATGTATGCGTTGGCAACACCAGCAGTCCGTCCTTCATATACTCGGTCAACGCATCCAACACCGTATCCGCGCCGCCTTCAACTTCGCCCATGCTTTTCATGGAAGAGTGCACGAGCAACGTCCCTTGGTCGTCAATGCCGAGCTGGCGCAGTTGGTGGAACAAACTTTCTTGGGTATGCATCATTAATGGATAACCTCCTTTGGGCTATTATAGCAAAATAGAGTGTAGACGACGGTACTAACGTTATCCTTTGTATTGGAGAGAGCACAAGACCCGTTTCAGGCCGTCTACCATGCGCCTCACGGCAAGACAAAGGGCCGGGGAACCCCCCGGCCATAAGGAAAGAATTTGTATGAGTCCATGAATAACAAAACTATTTAATCACAACGTACTCCAGGTTCACCAATTTCGCATAAGTAACGATCTGGTCTGTTGTCAGGTTCAAGGATACTACGGTATGGTGACCGCCGCCATTCTCGATCCAAGCTCTGACCCCATCCTGGAAGTTAGGCTTCACATTCCACAGTACACGGGCTACCGGTAGATTAGGCGCTGGAACCGTCGGTTCGAATGCGGATACTTCGTTGATTAACAATTTGTAATGCGTTCCGAAGTCTGCCATGGATACCACGACACCTTCTCCCGCTTTGCCATCGAATACGAGACGTGCAGGGTCTTCACGATCGCCAATACCCAGTGGGGACACGATGATTTTCGGTTTGTTGCTGGCGAGTGTCGGGTCAACTTCAAGCATATGGGATTGAAGGATCGCCTCTTGACCAGCCGCCATCTCGTATGTGTAATCCTCCATGAAACCTGTGTTTTCGTTATGGGCCATAACTTTGAGCAGGCGGTCGAGTGCAGCCGTTTTCCAATCGCCTTCACCTGCGAAGCCATACCCTTGGGCCATCAGGCGTTGAACAGCCAGACCCGGAAGCTGCTTCATGCCATGCAGATCTTCGAAGTTGGTGGTGAAGGCACTGTATCCACCTTCGTCCAGGAAACGTTTGATCGCAATTTCATAACTTGCTTGTACACGTACGCTAGCTTCCCAAGCTTCTTTGCTGTTCGTGCCATAATCGAATTCATACAGCTCTGCATACTGAGCGATCAGATCATCGATTTCTTGCTCCGTTACGGCATTCACGTATTGCACAAGGTCGCCGATACCGAAATAATCGACTGTCCATCCGAATTGGATCTGTGCTTCCACTTTATCCCCTTCGGTTACACCTACGTTACGCATGTTGTCGCCAAAACGAGCAACCTTGATGTTGAAGCTTTCGTTATAAGCTACCGCTACGTCCATCCAATCCGCAACCTGTTGCTGCACTTCTGGGCGCTCCCAGTAGCCAACAACGATTTTGTTTTGTTTTCTCAGGCGTGCATTGATGAAGCCATATTCGCGGTCACCGTGAGCCGCTTGGTTCAGGTTCATGAAGTCCATGTCGATCGTCGCCCATGGAATGCTTTCATTGAATTGTGTCGCAAGATGAAGCAACGGTTTTTGCAGCAATTTCGTACCCCGAATCCACATTTTTGCAGGCGAGAACGTATGCATCCAAGTGATTACACCCGCTACCTCGTCGCGATAGTTCACTTCTTTCATAATGCTCGTGATTTTATCTGCGCTTACCGCCAAATCCTGCAATACGAGCGGGTATGGCAGAACGCCGCTTGCATTGAGGGCATCCGTGATTTTCTGTGCGTTGGCTTTAACCTCACCAAGTGCTTCTTCCCCGTACAAATGCTGCGAACCTACAACAAACCAAAACTGTTTTGCTGCTGTTGCTGACATGTAATCATCCTCTTTTCTATATAGTGTGTTTAACTCCATTTACACTTGATTACTCCAACTGCAGTACCATCTTACGATCGCTGTTTTCCTGCTCGCATCATTTCTGTCCGTAGTACGCGTCTTTTCCGTGTTTACGCAAATAGTGTTTATCCAAAATGCCTTGCGGCAGTTCTTTTGCAAAGTTATTCAATTGCCGCGCATACAGGTTCATTTTGCACACTTCCTCCAGCACGACGCTGTTCACAACCGCTGACTTGGCGTCTTTGCCCCATGTGAACGGTGCATGACCATGAAGTAGAACTGCCGGGATCGCCATCACATCCAACCCCCGCTGCTTGAACGTTTCGATGATGACATGGCCTGTCTCCGCTTCGTAGCCCCGATCGATTTCACCCTGATTCAAGAAACGGGCACAAGGTACGGCACCATAGAAAGTATCTGCATGCGTCGTCCCCATCACGGGTACGTCCAATCCGGCTTGCGCCCAGATGGTCGCCCAGGTGGAATGGGTGTGCACGATACCACCGATTTCCGAGTAATGTTTATACAGCACCGCGTGAGTCGCGGTATCGGAGGAAGGTCTCATTTCGCCCTCTACCACATTGCCGTCCAGATCAACCACAACCATGTCGCTTGGTTTCATCTTGTCATAGCTGACACCGCTCGGTTTGATGACAAACAGACCGCTGTCCCGATCCATTGCGCTGACATTACCCCATGTGAACTTCACGAGTCCGTGCTTCGGCAGCTCCAGATTCGCCTCATAGACCTCTTCTTTCAGTTGTTCTAACATGTGTTAGTGCCTCCCGTTCTCTACCAGATGATCTACCGCTGCCTGCTCAATCGCGAGGCCCTTCCGATAACGTTCGATAAATACTTCAAACCCTTTGACATCCGATGCATCCGGCGCAACTTCCTCACCCTGGACATCATTGAAGACCTTCTGTTCCAGGAACACATCCAGGCTCTCCTGCTGATCCTTGTTGATCATGTACGAGGCTAGAAGCGCCATACCCCATGCGCCGCCTTCACCCGCTGTAGACATGACTGACACCGGCACGTTCATCGCTGCGGCTACGATCCGCTGTCCGACAACAGGAGTCTTAAACAGACCACCATGAGCCAAAATGCTATCAATCGCCACATGCTCGTTCTTCGTCAAAATGTCCATACCAAGCTTGAGTGCACCAAAAGCGGTGAACAGATGCGTACGCATGAAATTCGCCAGATTGAAATTACTTTCCGGGGAGCGGACGAACAATGGGCGGCCTTTATCGATGCCCGTAATGTTTTCACCCGAGTAATAACCGTAGCTCAGCAAACCGCCACCATCCGGGTCAGCTTCCAAAGCCTTATTGAACATCACGCTGAACAATTTACCGGTGTCGACTTCGTATCCCATCGCCTCGGAAAATTCACGGAATAATCCAAGCCAGGCGTTGATGTCGCTGGAGCAGTTGTTAGCATGCACCATGCCTACCGGACTGCCGTCTGGCGTCGTAACCATATCGATCTCGGGATACACTTTGGACAATTCCTTCTCCAAGACGATCATCGCGAACACGGAGGTGCCGACGGAGATGTTGCCCGTACGCTTCCTCACGCTATTCGTTGCTACCATGCCCGTTCCGGCATCACCTTCTGGCGGACAGAGTGGAATGCCTGACTGCAAATCATTCGAAGGATCGAGTAACTTGGCTCCCGCTTCGGTTAACTCACCAGCGTTCTCACCTGCGAGATACACCTTGGGAAGAAGCTCCTCAACCTTCCACGGATAACCTTTGCCTGCGATCAGCTCATCGAACTGCCTGATCATGGACGGGTGATAATTATGCGTAGACTCGTCGATGGGGAAAATGCCTGAAGCGTCGCCGATACCGATGGCTTTATTACCTGTAAGCAGCAAGTGTATGTAACCAGCCAAGGTTGTCAGGTGATCGATGCGTGGCACATGGCCCTCTTCGTTCAAGATCGCTTGGTACAAGTGAGCGATGCTCCAGCGTTCCGGGATATTGAACTGTAGAAGATCCGTCAGCTCCCTCGCAGCCTTCCCTGTAGTCGCATTACGCCAAGTCCGGAACGGTACCAGCAGTTCTCCCGCGCTATCCAGTGCGATATATCCATGCATCATGGCGGAGAATCCGATGGAACTTATCGTTTGCAGCGTGATTCCGTATTTCCGCTCTACGTCTTGCTTCATTTCACGATACGCGGTCTGAAGACCTGTGATGATATCCTCCTGGTTGTACGTCCAATATCCGTCTTTCAAGAGGTTCTCCCATTCATAACTGCCTGACGCGATGGTCTCAAAACGTTCGTCAATCAACACCGCCTTGATCCGCGTCGATCCAAATTCGATGCCTAGTGAAGTGGCTCCCTTGGTAATCGCTTCCTTCATATCCACATGACTCATGATCACGTAGTCCCCTCTCTGACCACAGTAGGTAAAAGTTGAAAAATATAATTGGCTTATGATGATTGAAATGAATTCATATTCCGGTTTATTGAAAAGAATGCGCTTTCCTTTTCCGACAGCCTAAGTATATTTTTTGTACGTACATTTGTCAATAATATATAATAGTTATACTTACATTAGTTAAGATATAACGTCTAAATGATCTAATTTCTGTGCTCAATAGGTTATGTTGTAGGGTACACATCTCAATTTCATGACGAGAATTGTACGGTTTATTTTGTAAAACTGGCTTCTTCATAGCCATTCGATTCGAATCATGATAAAATATGTACGTACAACTATGTATATGACGATGTTTTTTTATAGATAAGTAACGATGAAAGAAGTGGACTGCGTGAAGCCAAAGTATCAGGTCATCATTGACGATATCAAAAGCAATATCCTATCGGGAACCTATAGCGTAGGCGAACAAATCCCTACCGAATCCGCACTGCAGGACAGCTACAACGTGAGCCGCCAGACGGTGCGGAAGGCTATTTTGGAGCTATCGAACGAGGGCTTTTTGAGAAGTGAGAAGGGTTCCGGCACCTATGTAAGCAATCTCTATCGATCCAGAACCGGCGGGAACACGATGAAAAAAACAATCGGCGTCATCACGACGTACATCTCCGATTACATCTTCCCCTCCATCATCCGCGGCATTGAAGGCCGGTTAAATGAAGACAACTATTCGTTGCTCTTAGCCAGCACGAATAACGATGTCGCGCAAGAGAAAAAGGCGCTCGAGATGATGCTGTCCTACGGTGTAGATGGCCTAATCGTCGAACCGACCAAAAGCAATCTGTACAACCCCAACATTGCTTATTACCTTTCCTTTAAGGAGCAGGATGTACCTTTTACGATGATCAATGCCTTTTATGAAGAGCTGGAGGTGCCTTTCTTCTGTCTGGATGATGTGCAGTCCAGCTATCTAGCTACCCGGGAACTGATCGCCAAAGGACATAGCCAGATCGGCATTATCGCGAAAATGGATGATTTACAAGGGAAGTATCGGATGAAGGGATATATCAAAGCGCTGGGCGAAGCCAAGTTGCGGTTTCATCCCGAGCAAGTGCTTTCGTTCGATACGGCATCGAAGCCGAACCTCTCCACTAACCTGGAGGTGTTTCTGGAGGAAAACAGAGATGCGCTGACATCCCTTGTCTGTTACAACGATGAGGTGGGATTGGAGGTCGTACATGCATGTAGAAAGCTGGGCATTTCCATTCCAGACGAGCTATCCATTATCGGCCAGGACAATTCATACATCGCCAAGAACGCCAACATCAAACTCACGACGTTAACTCATCCCCAAGAACAAATGGGCCGTGACGCAGCGGATTGGGTCATCAAGAAACTGCAAGGCAAAAAGGATCTGCCCACCAACACCTATTACCAGCCTGTGCTGGTTGAGGGTGAGACGGTGAAAGAAATCGAGTTGGAGTAGTATTGGAACCGAAAATTAAAAAGGGTCGTTGAATTCTTCAACGGCCTTTTTTCTATATATAAATGTTAACGATGGTGTCGAGCACTGCAATATCCTGGATGAGTTTTTTTCTCATCAGCCCATGAGATCCTGTCTTTCTATCATCTGTAGCATAGTAGGCTAGTAATATAGCTATTTTGTTCAAAAAAACTTCAAAACATCATATAATAACCACTTAACAAACCATTAAAACTGGTATATTATACAATTGTAGCAAAAATTTATTATATGGAGAGGGGATTTTAAACTTGAAAAAGACGCTGTCTATGATTGTCGTCGTAAATCTTTTTTTCAGTTTTGCCTTCGGCCTTCATGCGTTTGCAGACAATGACATGGCCGAATCGGGAGTTCACCCTGATGCCCATGTCGCAGAACAGGTACTGCAGCCAAGTGAAGAAATGATATCCGAACTTACCAAGGATGCTGCTGAGCTCGATTCATCCAAACTAAAGAAACACCGGGTAAAGGCATCTGTAAATTTGGAATCGGCTACCGCGTCTTCAGAACTACAAGAGGGACTCATTTCTGCTCCACAATCGGTTATCGCTACAGCCACAGCGGAGACTAATACATACACGGGCTACATTCAACAAGAAGGTACGTCCAGCTATTTATACCCTATTTATGTACAACCAGGGAGTATACTACAAGTGCAAATGGATAATCCCGCATCAGCGCAGCTGGATTACGATCTTTATCTCTATGAATTTGACATGTCTACTGGGGACTTGAACCCAACGCCAATTGATTATTCGATTTACGGAACTTATCTAAATAACTATGGAAATGGATCAAGAACCTTATCCGAAAATGTCGGCACAAAAAACAGCACTGCCGGTTCCAAAGCCTACTTAATAGAAGCTTATGGCGCAGTTGGAGGCAGCATCAATGAACCATTCACTTTAACCGTCTCAACTAGCGCAACCTATGATTCGTACGAGACGGATGAAAATGCACTTCATGCTTATCCTTTCACGGTAGCAACTGGTGGCTCTACTCTTTCAAGCCGCTCCATTAATTCGGAGGTCGATCAGGATTGGTATAAGATCACAGTTCCCGAAAGCAGAAATTACGACGCCATGCATATCGATCTGGATCAAGCCTCTGTAGGTAATGGCTATAAGGCGGAATTGTATGGTGCATTAAGCAACAATCGTATGGCATTAATGCCCTCCACCAACGGCAATGTGTCTCTAGGCACAGGCACATATTATTTGCGGGTGTTTACAACAAATAACTATTCGGATAACAACTACTCATTACACCTCCAGCCAATATTAAGAGCGGATAAAGTCGTGATCACAGGTTATAATTCCAATGGCGGTCCAAATGACTACCCCACATATGCGTATGGACGCTACTACCGGATAACGGGAACCAGTTTTACGGTGACTGGCGTTGCCGCGACTTCAGATAACTATGCGGTAGCCAATGCGGAAGTAGAAGTCATTTGGGAGAATGATTATTGGTCCGAAGGCAGCAATAACAGATATCGGAGTGCAAAGGTTATGACAGACAGCAGCGGCCAATTCACTGCTACGTTATCCCTGCCTCCTTCAACCGGGAGTATAAGTCAATACTTGCCGGGAGCTATAAGCTTCACTCACTACTATGATATTTGTGGTGTGCTGGCGAAGGTAACGAGTCGTCCGAGTGCAAATGATACGGATATTGTGTATCACTTTGCCTACAGTATTTACGGTGGCTGATTTAATCCAAACAGGGCAATGGGCGTTTATGAATAAACGACCCGTTGCTTTTTTTGTCCAATCATATTAAAAATATGGAATAATATTCCGATAGTATGAAGAGAAGTGAATTACTGGAATACATCAAACGAATAGGGGTGTTTAACTATGAAGGTTCAAAGTACGACACAGTTTGACCTCAATGCCTACATTCAATCGAAACAACGCACGGATAAGCCATCTTTGGTCACAGGCACGATACCCGAGCTGTCACATAACAACGACACAGTGGAGATCAGTCCGGCTTCCAGGCAGTTAGCAGCATCCGATATTGTGAATCATTCCGCTACATATTTTGGAACCGTTCAAATCAATGATTCCTTGAGTCGCTTACTCACGGATCAACCCTCAGAGGTGAAGGAAGCTGTCTATGGCATCATTCAATCCAATTTCATTACTAACGTAACCGGGGAAGAGGACAGGTCAGCATTGCTGGAATTGGGTCTCACTCAAGCAAAGTATATCGCGGACAACTATATGAAAGGGGATAAAGCGACGGAATTCATGAATACGATTCGTCAAATCGCCGCCATCTCCACAACCAGAACGGTAGATCCTGAAACGGAAGAAATCCATTACGAGACTCCTCCTCAAAGACCTGTTGGGGCTCCAGATGATTATATCGATCTAACCTATATGATGAAGAAATTTGAACCAAAAACGCTGGACAAGCTCCAGGATGCGATTGTGAACGAAAAAGACTGGAACAGCATCCTGCAAAGCTTCGCCAAAAATGTATCGACTAATCAGGACTGGTTGAGGGAATACAAAGAGGACGTAGCCAAATCGAACGGGAATATCGCTGGGGAGAACAGATTCGAAAAAGCCTCCACTAGCAACTTGTCTCAGTTTGTCCAAGATATCAAGAACATGATCGCTCATGCTGGGTTAGAAAATAGCAATTTTCTGACAGACAATATAGAAGCATTTATGCGAACCTTGGCAATTCCGAAATCCAATGAATAATGGATAAGACTTACCAACATGAGTGATAAGCATGCCACTGAGAATCAAGATAAGAATGCTGTATATGCCTACAATTGATTCTCAGTGATGTCATGCTCTAAACTACTTTTCTCCTATTTAAATTTAATGTCAGCCACTTGACCGCTTTCAACAAAACCTATATTTTGATAAACCTTATTCGCATCAGGGTTCTTCAAATCAGCATATAGCATCGGATCTAAACCCTCTGCTATGAGGATAGAACATAATTCTGCCACAACTGCACTTGCATATCCTTTCTTACGAAAGGCAGACGGTGTATATACTGCATTAATTCTCGCATGTCTTGGAGAGCGATGTGCAATATTAGCCATGGATACAGGGTGACCACCTACTAACCATAGATAAAAATTACCTGTTTCTATAGCCGACTCTGCTGCTGCGATTTGACTAGACGGTTCTACTTTGACTCCATAAGCTGCTTCTGAGAAGCCAGCTAAAAATTCCGCCACTGTCTCCAAATGCTGTCTTGTAGCTAGGTGCAATATACCTTCTACATGAGCTGGCTTTCTTACCTCTGAACAAACGTAGGATTCCATAATCATATAAGGAACGAATTGAAGCCCATTAGCCTTTGAGTATGCCTCAGCAAAGTGTTCAACAATCACCTGATCTCCTGATATCCCCGGAAGCTCATTTCCCTTGAGAAATTCTAAAAGTTCTTGCACAAGCTTGTTCTTTGGATCAGCTGCAAGTTCTTTGGAAATCCACAACCAAGCATTGTGCCCTTCGGACTGGGCAAAGATCATTGTTTCATTAGATGCTTTTAGGCAGATTGAACGCTCTGACTCGCAAATACGATGGATAAGATTGTACTGAACTTCATCCGCCATAAACATATTCTGACGAAGCACTCGATCTTTTACACCAAACTTTTGCCACATACCCATTAGGGACGGAGTCTATTCCGCGTTACCACCCTGATTGGTGTATAAATGAATACACCCTCTCTGCCATCGTCCAACAACGATGCTTCTATATAACGGTAGAATACCGGGCCCGTCTACTATTATTTCGGAGGCCTGCTCTGAGGTGATTTTTGATTCGGATACCCACTGCCTCGCACCAACCGGCAGTTCTCTGAATGGTATTTCCGTACCCCATCCGTAGCCAAGAAGCGAATCGTAACGGTCGTTCCTACACCTTTCATACTCTCATAATTAATTCCCCCGTCATATTTTTCCACAATATTAAAACAGATCATTAATCCTAATCCGGTGCCATTACTTTTTAATGAATAAAACGGCGTCCCGAGCGACTTCACCTCATCCTCTGACATTCCGCTCCCTTCATCAATGATTTTGATCTCGATATAATGTTGATTTCTCTTAGCAATGACAGCGACGGGCTTACCCATATTCGAAGCTTCCAGAGCGTTTTTAATTAAATTCATCATCAACTGCTTAAACTCAATTGGATTAATAAAAATGAAGCAATCCTCTTCTGCCTCGATATGCATCTGATTATCAGATAACATCGCATAGGAACGGACCAGACCTGTTACGCTCTGAAGGGCATCATTCACATCCACTTTTTCTGGCTTCTGATCTTTATTAGGTTTGGAAAGGGTTAGAAATTGGGAGGTAATCTGTTCAACGGTATTTAACTCATCAATCATTAATTTAAACTTGTTTTTGACTGGATCATCAAATGCAGGATCTTCTCTGTATAGCTGCAAAAAACCTCGAACAACGGTTACTGGATTTCTAATCTCATGTGCAACAGCTGCCGTCAGATGAGCTATCATCTTTAAACGCTCCGATTGTTGTAATTGTTCATGGTAGAGCTGCTGCTTTTTCATACGACTAAAGGATAAATGGAAGATGAGAAATAATAATACCTGACTCGCAATAATGTTAATGAAGTTTCCTAGGATATCATGATGTAGATATGAATATACATTACCTTGATCAATCAGAATGATATAACCAAACGTAATCAATATTAATAATCCATTTAGAATGATGGAGAAATAAAACAATTTTAAATCAAAAAACAGAATGGCAAGTGAAGGAATCAGACAAATGAGAATATAGGTAGTCCATGTCTCTGGATATAAGAAAAACAGGGTATAGAAATAAGCAAAGCCAAATAAAATGATGACCTTTCTGAAAAAAAAGGTTTCATGCTTTGGGTAGATCAACAAACAAACCGCTAGAATGGCCACGCATGAAAAATGGATGACATACCCCAAGGTAATCCCGTTTAGTTCTGTCGTCGATAATATTAATCCAGATACCATAAGGGCGATGAGCGTTAGCATGGAAATATAATAGGTTTTTCGATTCACCTGACTGTACAATTCTTTCATCCACTCACCACTTTAAATTAATGTCGACACCCTCGGTGTGTATGTAGCCCTTTTCTTTGCTATATTTAAAGGCATCCAGTGGATGCCCTTATCTATAATAGCATTGTATCTCATTTAACTAGCTATACAATATGAAAATTTGATAATAAAAGATTCCCTTACCCGTGGACTTATTACATCCAGAAAATAATTAAACACCTTTGTTGACTTAAACCATGGTTTAAGTCGTATGCTATACCTGTCGACAGAGTAAGAACTCATTTGGAGGTCTCCAACATGAAGTATTTTTCCATTAGCGAAGCTTCAGCCAAATTGAATATTCCAGATTCAACATTACGTTTTTATGAGAAAAAAGGACTTCTGCCCATGATTGAGCGTGATGATGCTGGCAGGCGACTATTTTCAGAAAATCAAATGGCTTTATTGGAAACCCTTGTTTGTTTGAAAAACACGCATATGCCCATTAGTCAAATCAAGCAATATATGGACTGGATCATAGAAGGTAATTGTACCCTTGAGGCCCGGCTTGAAATGATGCAAAATCACAAGCAGGCGGTACTGGATGAAATTTCATTGATGCAGAAATCCCTAGAGGGGATTGATTTTAAAATCACACGTTATACCCATCAAATAAAGGAAAGAAACGAAGAAAAAGAAGCATAAGAGGAGCGAAAATATAATGAAACTTTCAGGGAATACAGTACTCATTACCGGCGGAAGCTCTGGGATCGGTTTGGCATTTGCAGAACGCTTCTTAAGAGCTGGAAATACAGTCATTGTTACGGGTCGACGTGCAGATGTACTTCAACATGCAAAAGAAACACACCCAGGTCTTATTACTTATGTGAATGATCTGAATATGGAATCCGAACGTGTGGCATTGTTTGATTGGGTAACCGCGAACTATCCGGAAGTAAATGTATTAGTCAACAATGCCGGTATCCAACAACGTTTTAATGTACTTAATTCAGATGCGAAGAACGATTGGAATTATTTCAATAAAGAAATTATGACGAATATTGAAGCACCGTTTCATCTATCCATGCTGTTCGCTCCTTATCTTGCAACCAAAGAAGCGGCGACGATTATTAATGTCACTTCTGGCTTAGCTTTTACGCCGTTTGCGATTGCTCCGATATACTCAGCTACCAAAGCGGCCCTTCACTCCTTTACAATCAGCCTGAGACACCAGCTTTCGGATACATCTGTAGAGGTCATTGAAGTTGCTCCTCCGGCAGTAAGTACAGATCTGGGTGGAGCAGGGCTGCATACGAATGGAGAACCACTGGATGCCTTCGCAGATGGAATTTTCGAGGGATTAGAAGAGGGCCACAAGGAAGTTGGTTATGGTACTTCTGTTGCTCGCTTACGCATGTCTCGGGATGAAATCGACAAGTACGCAGAACAGATGTATAACGCAACAAAAAATTTAATCGAATAACTCGCCTACGAGCCGTGTGGCTATTCAATAGGTTCACTAAACACGTTCATATGCTTCAAATAAAAGAGGCAGATATAAGCTAAACGCCGCATCTGCCTCTTTATTATTCTATTCCTGATCGGAACCAGTCCACTATAATGATAATCTCAATGATCTCAAGTCAGCGTAAGAATGATCTGTTCCCCGGAACGGGTAATTTCGTAGATACCTTCCTGCATGTCAATGCCATAGTGCTTTTTCAGCAACCACTTTGCGTTACGATCCGTCTCCACGACGACCAGATAATCGTAACCGCTCAGAAGATTGTCCATATTATCCTCATAGAACAACACGATCCCGTCCACATGCGGAGCATACAAGAAATACTTCCCGACATACTGCATGTAATAATTCGTGACCTGCTGGTCCTTATCCGAAGCGTAGAACAGATACCTGTTGTTGTCCTCCTGACCACCTTTATACCAGCGATCACCGGTTACTGCATGGATTTTGTAAGGAAGCGTCGTATCGTAGGTTTTGGCAATCGAGACGATCCCATTGTATTCCGATAAAAGGATGGTCGCCGCAATCGCCATACAGCCAATAATTCCTTTTTGATAATGACCCTTTGTCTCGACCGTCTTGAAGGCTTGAAAATCAGGCACTTCACCAATCCGATAGTGGAATGAACGCTCTAGGTCAATCGCAGCGCACAGCACCAGCCCACCGGCGAACAGCACCACAATACTCGACGCATAACGCTCAAATCCTGCCAGCACGATCGCCTCATCCAGCGGCATGGAGAAGAGATACAACGCCAGAATTCCTGCATAATACAGTAACAATACAACATCCAGCGCAATCAGTGCTTTCCACAAATTCCACTTCTTCTTGAGTACTACATAGGCAAATATCGAAGCTGCAATCGCTACAAGCTGGAAAATGACAATACCAATGACCGGCCGTGTCGTAAGGTCCGTACTCGATTTTAAGAACAGCCACAGAATCTCATGCATCTGCTCCGCCGTTTTGCCGGATTGAATCCCGGAAGCAGCAACATCGAACTTATTATCTACTCCTTGGAACACCGTCGCCATTCGCCAGCTCCAGCCGAAGTAAGGAATCAGTACGCCGCAGATCGTTCCCACCACAGCGAGTATATTTTTCCAACCGGATTTTTGACCGTGTGTCAGCCATGTATACACCAGGAAGATCAGGCCGACGGCCGCAAAAATAATACCAGTGCTTTTAATGATCGTCAGCAAACCCGCAAGCGGGAGTACGACAATACACGCTCGCTTAATATCATGACGATATTGGTATACTACCGCCAGAATGGCTAGCGCATAGATGGGGAGCAAGAAATCTACGAGCAGGTTGGTAATCCGAATCGTAAGGTTGAAGAAAGACAGTGTAGATAACCCAAGTCCGAGAAACGCGTACAGCAGAAAACGTTTCTTCTCGGAAACAATGCCAAACATGGCGTAAAAACAGGAAAAGATCAGTAGCCCTTGTGCCAGGAGCATCACAGACTGGTCATGCCCCATAAAGCGACAGACATAATAAATAAACGACGAAGTCCCTAGCGGATAGTTTTTAAAATCAATTAGGTTGGAATCCGGCGTTGGAAAAGCATCGGTACTGAGCACCTGCTTCAAGACTATCGCCCAGTGGGAAAAATTATCGTAGTGCGTCAATTGGTTCTGGAAGAGTACCAGTAAGAAGATGAAAGTCCCAGCCAGAAATGAAAACTGGAATAAGGAAAAAGAAATGCGAAAGGATGCTCCTCGGCGCAAACCGAGAAACACCATCCCTCCATACAATAGTAATCCGACGATGAGAAGGACAAGGCTGCCAATGTAGAGCTGCCCTGCCAAACCGCTAAGAAAAACTATACATGCTATTGAGGAAAACACAAATACAGGAATGAACTCCCAACGTATGGACAGTGCCTTTCGAACAAACTGCATGTAACCAATAAAGGAGAATATCAATAAAACTCCCATCACAAATTGAAGCATAAACAGCATCTCTATCTCTCCTAACCCTCTCTGGTGAAACGCTCGGCATGTGGGTAGGTCAAATCGCTCAGCAATTGATCAATCAAGCCACGCTCCACGATATCATCAATATTCTCCACCGAGAGAAGCACTTCGCGATGACTGGCTGTTGTTTTCCCCGTATGCTGCAAAATGACTTCAATATTACTCTTCGTATAAAAAGTAACGATCGCTCCTGCCGCAATATCACCATGGAGACCTGTGGCGGAAAAGAAACGATAATTGAAGCTGCGCAGCGTACAGCCCGCATGATTGGTGAAATCGACTGGAAGCTGCAAGGAAAGCCGCGGCATTTTCCGCTGATCCGATCTAGGTTGAATAATACGTTTTTTCACATTGCGAAGCATATCGTCGTAAGCCGTATCCCACAGGTTCATTTGCTCTGGTAAGGAGTGTTTACGATCATATATGATTTGCATATAATGGCGGTTATCCGTCTCCTCGATTGGTTGAACCGTTGCAGAATAGCGCCAGCCTTCTCCATCCTGCTTTACATAGACGATAACTGCATCAAGGTTTGCCTCATACCGCTCGGATTTTACGACCAAAGAGATCGTCTTCTGCTCAGGCAGATAAATGGGATACGGTACATAAAAGGCAATGCCTTGTTCGGATACATCTACCGTCTTGGCCTGATAACGCAGATTCGTGTCCTGATCGTGGATCGTTACATCCTCTTGTGCCCGAATCCGCTCTGTCTCCCGATATGCACGACGGCCGACCATGAAGAACAGGGCATAACACAGCGCAATCATATTGTGAATGAGCCAGAAAATAATGATACTGCTGAAGAACAACGCGATACCGTACTTGCCGTTAACATACCGAATCACAGCCGCAATCGATAGCAGGAGCAGGAAGATATGCGGAAGTGCATATAACAGAGCAGACATCCATTTTCGACCGCTTGCTCTGCTTTTGTTCGTAACCTTGAATTTTTTTTCGCGAATGCCCAGCGTTTCAAGAAGAACCGGCCATATCAGATAAGGCATAAATATAGTATCAATAACCTGACTCCAGCGCTGATTCCGAATATTGCTGGACAGATAACGCATCGATACGCTGTAGAAGAAATAGGATGGAAGCCAGAATATTAAGATTTGCCAAAAGCTAGTGTTTACAATCTTAAAATCAAATAGTGCAAATAAAATAGGCGCCAAAATGAAAATCAACCGGTTAAAGAAGGACCACCAGTATAAGAAACTGCTCAAATAGGTTACCCTCGTCCAGAAAGGAAGCTTCTCGGATAAGGGTGCACGCGTATTCTGCAAGCTCTGAATAATGCCCCTTGCCCAGCGAATCCGCTGCTTAATCATGCTCGGGACTGTTGTTGTCGTCTGTCCGGCAGCTTGAACCTCTTGAGTCGCATAGGTAATATAACCTTCCTGTTGTAGGCGGATGCTTGTCTCGAAGTCCTCCGTGATCGTATTCAGCGGAAAACCTCCGATGTCTTCCATGCCTTTCCGGGAAATGATCGTATTGCTTCCTGTATAGGCTACCGCATTGGAGGCATTACGCAGGATGTTAACTTCTCTGGAGAAGAAATCCTGTTCATTCGGAATTCCTTGCTCTGCATACAAGTTAAACTGGAATAGATCCGGATTGTAGAAGCTCTGAGGGGTCTGTACCAGCCCCAGCTTGAACTTTCTATCCATTTCATCCTCACGGCGAAGCCGCCATTGCCCGTTCTCTTCTATAAATGTGGAGAGCAGGAAATACGGGACGGTTTTCATCAAAAAGGTGTGTTGCGGAATCATATCTGCATCAAAGGTTGCAATGAGTGGGGAAGAGGTTTTGCTCAGAGCATTATTCAGATTACCTGATTTGGCATGCTTGTTGCCGGGGAAACCCAGATATCCAACGCCAAACTGCTTCGCAAGCTCCTCCACCTCAGGTCGTGCTCCATCGTCGCACAGATAGATGTGAACCTTCTGCTTGTCTGGGTAATCCATGAACGTACAAGCATTGACGGTTTTATACAACAGATCAACCGGCTCGTTATGGGTGGCAATGAACACATCCACATCTGGATAATAATCGGGAGGAACGATGGGAAAATCGAGCTGCGTACGTTCCTTTTGCATCTTTTGAAAGAACAATTCAAAGGTTGTCAGTACGGTTACCGTCTCAGCCACAATGAGCAGAATGCCGAAGATGACGTTCAATACGCCTTCTCCCCATGGCAATGTAAAGAACATCCGCCATAATAAATAAATCGACATCAGGATCATGGTGATGACAAAGAAAATATTTTGCCTTTTTTCGTTTTGCACTACAGCTGCTTCCTCCTTGCTGCAAATACCCATCTTCGCTGCAATTGAAAACTGAGCAGGAACAGCAAGGCATCACAGACAAATTTCGCGATTTTCTCATCCATGAAGAAAATCGTATGGAACAAATATACCCCCGTACTGGAGAGCACAATCACGAATCCGCACAACGTCAAATAGCGCCATAGACTGCCCTGGCTATCCTCCTTACGGAATACAAAGTGCCTGTTCAGTACAAAGTTGACGACAATGGAAATAATTCTCGCAATCACGGTTGCGAGTAGAATTCTTAGGTAATCCTGCTGACCCAAAATAGGTCGCAAAAAGTCGATCAAAAACCATGCAATTGCCAAATCGACGACAGAACTCGCAACCGAAGAGGAAATGAATCGCAGGAAGTTGGAGAACAACACACCCATTACGCGAGCACTGTCCTGAATCGCTTTAAAGTGGGTCCCGGCATTTCCGTTTTCATAAATGACTTGAATCGGTACCGTATGAATCGGGATGCCGGACTGAATGCACGAGATGAGCATCTGCAGCTCGTATTCAAACCGGGTACCGCGAACATCTTGCATGAACGCTAGTAACCCGGGACCAAAAGCACGAAGTCCGGTCTGGGTATCCGAAAGCTTTTTGCCATAAAGCATAGCAAAAATAAAGGACGTCATCCGATTGCCCAGCAAAGATTTCGGCGGTATTCCTCCCTCGCTGAAGTTCCTTACCCCGAGAACCAATGCATCAGGATGCTGCCTCGCTTCTTTGGCAAGTCTGTATACATCCTCTGCTGCGTGCTGTCCATCTGAATCAGCAGTGACAATGAAGGAAGACGAAGCATCGAACTGCTGTCCGATAAATTGAAATCCGGTTTTGAGTGCGGCGCCCTTTCCGAGATTTTGCGTGTGCCTTAGCAGGACACACCCGTTCTCACGGAGTTCCTCGAAAATCGACTGATATGCCTCACCAGATCCGTCGTCCACAATAACAATATGGGTCAAACCATACTTTCGCAATTGCCGTACATAGGACAGAAGTCTCTCATCTGGCTCAAGCGATGGAATGAGGATAATCGTTTCATCGTCCTTATGTATATCCATAATCATCCTATTAAGCCTCAATTCGACATATTTTCACAAATTCTTTTTGAATATTGTGAGTATAACACCGAAATGGTAGACAGTAAACGATAAACTTGTATATATTTTGGTAAAAAAGTTGCATTCGCATTTGTGCTAGTTTATAGGTGAAAAATACTAGGAATAGGGCTGAGGTATACACAATGAAAAACTCGCCACGATTATGGCGAGTGAATGTTCAAGTAGCAATTATCGATACTAATCTATCTTAATCGCCTCGATATTAAGTTCGATGCTCACTTCATTTCCGACGACAATTCCACCCGTTTCCAGAGGCGAGTTGAAGCTCAAGCCAAATTCATTTCGTTCGATACTGGCTGTTGAATGAAATCCCACTCGTTCCCGGCCGCGAGGGTCTTTATTAAGTCCTACCAAAACGGTATGAAAAATGATGGGTTTTGTTACTCCATGCAGAGTTAGATTGCCTGCAAGCTCATATTGCCGTTCGCCAGCAGGGACGCAGTTGGTGCTTTGAAACGTAATCGCTGGATACTTGGCAACATGAAAGAAATCGTCACTCCGCAGATGTTCATCTCGTTGCCGCTGGCGAGTTTTGATACTATTTGCGTCGATAGAAGCCTGAATACTCATGGTTGTTACATCGTTGGGGTCTAAACTTAAAAACGCTTCGAAATGCTCGAATACTCCTTTGATTTTATTAATCATTAGATGCGTCACCGAAAACTCGACGGAGCTGTGATCCGGATCCACTTCCCATTTGACATTGCTCATAAATAAATTCCACCTCTATACTAATATTATGTGAGAAAGTTCATCCTATCTCCAAAACACTGCGCTATTCGCATGCTCCTAATATACAAAAAGGCTACTGACAACGTGATGTCAGTAGCCTTTTTGAGTTTACCCCTACCTGTATAATAGCGAACTGGCTGTAAGAAGTACCGGAAGAAGTATAAGGTTCCGCTTCAATATTTCCACTTGGTGTTCTAACCGTTGCGGTGATTCTAGTGACCAAGCAGACTCCACGGCTGGAAGCTCTCCATGTCTCGTCACGCTGAACGCTATAGTTGTCGTCACTACAAAAGATAGATGCATATTCAACTTTTCCAAATGCATTAAACGAAGTAGAGTTAAAGATCTGAACGGGGTCATAACCACTTCTAGGTCCTCCAGGTCTTCTATTTCCCATCATCAAAACCTCCTTATTATTGATAGTTTCATTAAATGCAATTCAACCATTTTGGTAAGGTATAAATGTGGACAAGGGGAAAAAAGTACGTTTGTCCGGTGGTCACGACGAGGGGTGCTTATACATCTGTACCTCAAATAAAAAGAAAAACCGCGTTGTTACACAGGTGGTTTAAGTCCTACTAAAGTAGTACTCCGCAAAAAAAGGCGATAGACGCTAAGCCCCGTGTACAGTTCACCTAAAAAAAACAAAGAAGCGGCCCTTAAGGATCGCTTCCTTGTTTTCACTCTATCAATTGTAGTTCTCTAGCACGGACAACAGCTTGACCTCGCCGTTTTACACCCAGCTTGCCGTAAATTCTGGAGGTATGTGTCTTGACCGTCGTTTCCGCGATACCAAACCGATCAGCAATCTCCCTATTCGATAAGCCTTCTGCAATCGCTGTTATAATTTCCGTTTCTCGTTCGGTCAGCGGTTCAGTCAGCCCCTGTAGACCGAGACCAGGCGCCACGGACGAAGCGTTACTTTCCACGGTACTCGGGATGGTTGTAACCGCAGCTTTATCCTCCAACAGCTTGAAATAAATGATTCGAGTCGCAAGAAGCTCCAACACCTGAACGTCCCGCTGTGTGAACACGCCCGGCATCTGCCGATTTTCCAAGTAAAGCAGATACGGAGCCTGTTCTCCCGGCACAACAACCGGCATGCACAGGATCGATCTCTGCTTCCTTGCTTCAATGTAAGCATCTCTCATCCAAAAACTCTGCATCGCGTCATGCAGAACTAGCGGTGTCCCCGTCATCGTTGTATGGCGCAAGACGTCCTCCGAATACAGCCCGGTCCCTTCTTCCTTCTCAGCCCAATCCGAAGCGTTTGCTTCAATAAAGAACTCGTTATTTTGATGCTTCAACAGTAGACCGCGCTCTGCTCCAGCTTGCCTAAGGGCTGCTTCCAAGAGATTAGTCTTCCAGTCGATCTTATTCGGCTTTGATAACCCATGAATGAGTCGCTGTACAAGATCGAATTCCTCTTCGGTCCTCGAACCTTCACTGATCTTGGAGCCATTCTGCAGAGGCAACTCGATGCTGTTACGATTCATTTCGACTCGCTCCTGCAAAACCGGACCCTCATACCGCTTGGAAACCGGGTCCAGCAATTCGGCGTGTCTGCTTCTAATCTGCGTTACTTTGGAGGTGACGCCCCACTCGGCGTAAGCCGCACATGCATCCATCATCGTGATCGCCGCTCCGGATCGACTGAGCAGATCATCTTGATAACATTCTGCAAGCCGTTCGCAAGCTATCGCTTCCATCAACACGTATTTCTCGGCTCGCGCCCGCTGAATTGCAGCCGTATATTTTTGTAAGGCGCCCATTGAATTCCCAGCGATTCGTTCACCCTCTGCTTGGATCAGCAAATATGCGGAGGACGTACTGTCCCAAAACCCCCGCCAACCCTTCATCCTCCGCAATTGCGAGCGTATGGCCTTCCGGATTCGCTTACCTTCTTCCCTGTTCGTCTCGAAGAATAATGCAGCTAATGCCAAGCTCTCATATACGCGATGTTTACGGATTCGCATCCAATCCAGTGGCAGTTCGTTGTTCCTTCCCCGCTTCGCCCAATACAGCGCCTCCCGGTACTTGCCCGACAAATATGCCACTTCCAGCCGGCAACCGCAGCTATGGTTGTCCTCGTCCGGTTGCTCCAAGTCGCTACCAGACGGAGCCTGTGGAATAGCAACGAAGCTGTCGGTCAAAGAATCGTCTTGCAACGCAGCTACGAAACTGCTCGTGAGCCGCACCATCTCCAGTATCTTGTCGTCGGCAATCTTCCGCATGTTCTCCTCAAAGTATTGGATCAGTTCATTTAGGGCATATGCGTTTCCACTATTACCCATAATACAGAAAATCAAAGCCTGATTAGCGAAGTCATGATCACCCGATTCCAGCCCCTGACGCAACGCTTTAAACAGGACGACGGAGGCTTCCAAAGGCCTATGCATCTGATTGAACATTCCGCTTACAAAAGTGAATACATGCTTTTTCTTGAATGTAGAGGTGTTCGCGATTTGCAGAAACGCCTGTTCAGCAATCGGAGTCGATTGGACGAAGCCCGGAAATATCCTTTGCACTATCAGCTCGTATCCGCCGATCATCGCAGCCAGCGGCTCGTTCACTCCTTTGTGCAACCCATAACGAATAAATCGGGCATACAATTCCAGTAGTGATCGCGCATCGTGTATAAGCAATGGAAGAAACAACAGTTCCAGTAAATGGCATAATTCTGCATAGTCCCCGTCGAGAGGGTCTGCAATCGGAAGGAGCTTGACCCGTTTTCGATGTAAGAGGACCCCAGTCCATATCACTTCCTTGGCTACGGACAACAGGGAACTCTTCTTCCCAAGCTTCCAACCGTAGGAGGCTAGTGCTTCCATTCCAATTTGAATCGCAGTCTCATTGTCCGCGAATGCATGGAATTGTATCAAGGGTGCCCAGACGCTAAGCCGCTCGGATCGGCTTAGCCGACCGCTGTCTTTGTTCAAGTTCACCAGCAGTTCTTTCGCACGTTCGCTATTGCCACCCATATAATCCGTCCATGCTAATACCAACTGCAGACCGACATCAAGTGTTTCTGTTGCGCCCCCCCCACTTGTTGCCAACAACTGAAGCCCGCTCTCGGCATAATGCTTCCCTTTTGCATAACGGCCGGATGCCAATGCCTCTTGACCCGCTTGAAGATTGTACTCGATCAGCTGCCTCATCTCTTGCTCTGATAATACAGAAGCAGCCAAATTCAAATGATCAACCGCTGTTCTTGACAGGTTACCGTTCGAATCCGAAGCGTGGTGCCGCAACAACCGTCCAATGGCATGGTGTCGGTGCATATTGCTTCCTGGGTTGAAAGCGTATGCCATTTGGTGAATGACTTCATGCACAAACACATAGATTGAGTCCTGTCCATCTTCTTGCTCCGCTTCGTCTTCCCTATAAATAATTCCTTCTGCTTCCGCCTCTTGAAGCCAGCGGAGTGCAGTATCCATTGGTATACTACACACTTCAGCCAGGATTGATAACTGAAATGTCGGACCCATTGCGGCTGCCGTAGCCAAGAACTCCTTCCGATCTTCCTGAAGCTTGGAAAAGCCTATCTCCAGCAGACGTAGATGGGCTTCTGATCTGCTTAGCTGCCGGATTACTTCGGAGTCCCACACCCACTGACGTCGCTTCTCGTCAAAGCGTAGTCTGTTCTCCTTTAACCAGCCTTCCAGCAATAAGCGAATCGAGCCGGGATTACCACCTGTTTGGTCGTAGACAGACCGCGCCAGAAGTTGAATGCGAGCAGTTCCCTCATGTAGATTATCAGCGACCAACTGCCTCACATCCTCATAAAATAGCGGCTGCAAAGCCACTTGTTCCTCAGGATTCGCTTGGCATCTTTCCGTTAACCAAGCCAGTAATGCCTCTTGATTGAAATTCATTTCATCCTGAGCGGAAGTGACAGCCTCCTCCGTTCGAAAAGCTCCGATGAGGAATAATCCATGCACCTTTCGTGCAGATACAAGTTCACGAATGACCATTTGCGTGCCATGGTCGACCCACTGTAGATTATCCATAAACAGAACAAACGGCGGCTTGCATTCAGCCATGCAACAGATCAGGTCGGGCAGCAATGTTTCAAACCGCTCCCAGACCTTCGCATCGTCCGTGATAAGCGATGCCTCCACATCGTTGTTGAACAACAATTTGGCCTCAGGCATGCAGGAGACGATGGCCTGCGTTTCTCGCCCAAACTCGACTTGCAGCTTGGCCTTCAGCCCGGTAATAATTTCAACCGGCTCGCTCCACAGCTGATGAATCCATTGTCGCATCGCCTGAAGGATTGGCCCGCACCGTACAGTTTGTTGGAACGGCTCCACTTGCACTTCGACCATCCGGCCTCCATGCCGTGCTACGTTTCGTTGGAGCCTATGGACGAGCAACGTTTTACCCATTCCCTCTCTGCCCATCACCCAACGAAATGCGTTGATCCCTTGGAAAGCCTGCTCTAGCCCAGCCTCCAACTGCATCACTTCTGCACTCCGCCCATACCATGAGTCGGATAGGGAAAGGGTACGAATGTTATCCAAACGTCCCACTTCCAAGGGTGTAAACGTTCCGTCGTTAACCATCATTTCCTGATACAACTTCAGATCTTCAAGCACCCCATATGCACTCTGATAACGCTTCACCTGCGATTTGGCTAATAATTTCATCAGTATCGTTTGCAGTGTTTCGTCGAGTTCCGGCCGAATATCCGATACAGGCTGAGGCACCCTGCGGGTATGCACGATGCTCCAGTCTTCATTGTCAGCTTGAAAAGGTAATTGCCCGGTTAACAATTCGTAGAGAATAACACCTAATGCATAAAGATCACTGCGTCCACTCGGTACCAGATTGAATCGGCCAAATTGCTCGGGAGAATGATAGGCTGCATGACTTTCCGCATGCCAGGATATATGCGCAGTCCTCCCCTCCCACTGAACGCTGATATGATCAGGACTAAGGTATCCAATCACCGTATTCTGTTGATGTTCACGGTGCACCATTTCCGTCAGTATAATAGACAGTTCAATGAACACAGCACACTCTATAGGGGGATGCGTTATGTATTCCCTTAAAATCTTGATGATGATACACACCTATCTAAGTTATATTTTCGTTTCGAGAGAAAAGTAAATTTCAGAATATAATCATAATTTCGGTTAGATGAAATCAATTTATTAACCTGCCTAATTAAAATCTTAATCTATGGTCCATTTAGAGTCTAGCCTGCGTGATATATATGAACTCCATGCCAATCAAATACGTGGATAAAAAACGAATAAAGCCACAGCTCGCCTCTACGTGTATACGTAAAGGTAAACTGCAGCATATATTCACCATCATTTATTATAGGACTATCAATTACATCATCATTTATAAAACAGTATGGACCTTATTTTTACTGTATCAGATTAAAAGCTCGGTACATCATTGCAGTAAATTCTGCACGAGTTACAGGTTCATTTGGTTTGAAGCTGCCTTGATCCCCATGTACAATCGCTAAATCTCCCAGTACGGCAATATAGTTATAGCTCCAATGTGTCGGAGTCACGTCTTGAAAGGTACTTCTCCCTCCTGGCGTTAGTCCAAAACCAAGCACGATCATTTTGGCCAACTCTGCACGCGTAAGTGCTGCCGTTGGGTGGAATCCACCGTTCGAACCCTCTACGATCCCTGCTCGCTGTAATTGGGTGATAGCCTCGTAATATGGATGGCTACTTGAAATATCCTGAAAGGGGACTGCCTCTTGAATGGGTGTTACGTTAATCACACGATTGAACATGATCGCGATATGCTGGCGTTCGACTGTTTCATTGGGACGGAACGTGCCATCTCCATAACCAGTAATCATTCCACGATTGGTCATAACCTCGATCATGTCTTTCGCCCAGTGAGAGGATATGTCGGTGAAGGTTATCGCTGGTTTTGGATTTTCTGGATTTTCTGACTCTGGACGATGTTCAATCCACTTGGCATAAAGAGTCGTTTGCGTTGTCACTACCTCTTTCGTGAAATCCCATTCCTTCGTCAATGCTGCATCCTTATACCACCCCGTAAAGGTATAACCTGCCTTGGTTGGGTCTGCTGGCTTGGTTGCGTTCGTTTGATCACCTACATTCTGACTACCTACAGCACTTCCCCCGTTCGTTTCATAAGTGAGGGCATACTGAACAGGGATTGGGGTGGGAGTGGGATTCGGGGATGGGGTATATCCTCCACTACCTGAAGAACTGTTGCCATTCCACTTCGCATATAGTGTTGTATTTGCGGTTACCACGTCTGTCGCAAAGTCCCACAATGTTGTATATACTGGCTCCTTATACCACCCCCTAAAGGTATAACCTGCCTTGGTTGGGTCTGCCGGTTTGGTTGCGTTCGTCTGACTATTGAAGGTTTGATTCGCAACCGCACTGCCTCCGTCTGAATCAAAAGACAGGATATGCTGCTGATTCGCTTCCCACTTCGCATATAGCGTTACATTGGCTGCTCCCATCGTGAACGTTGAACCTGGCGCGTAATCCACGCCAGTACCGGTCGCACTGTCGTTCCAGCCCGCAAACGTGAAGCCATCCTTCGTCAGTAGCCCGTTATTGCCCAATAGACTTATTGTCGCTCCACTAACATAAGAGTAAACGTCCGAGGTAACGCTGCCTCCCGTGTTTCCGTTGCCATCATAGCGGAGAGTATATTGATTTTGCTGATTAATGATGATGTAAGCCGTGGATGGAATCACCCCCCCTGCAAGAGACAAGTCTGCATTCGTTCCGCCACTGCCGCGCACGCTCCCTCCGTTCAGCTCAATAGCACCGATGCTAATGCCGTCGGCATCCGAATCTCCGCTTTGTACTGTATATCTAAAGGTCAAGACTGACGAACCACTTCCGCTTATATAATACGCTCTTTGCGTAACACCACCGATATCCAGTCCCAGTGTTGGCGTACCTGTTACCGTCACTGGCTCACTAAAATTGATAGTAAATTGAAGCAACTCTCCCGTTGTGTAGCTACCGTTCGCCGGCACGCTCACGGAAGTGATGGTAGGAGTACCAACAACTGAATGTGTATAATTCCCGGTGCTTGCATTATATTTTTGATTAACTCCAAGATACTCCGCAGTAAACTGAACATCACCCAAATAATTAATAATAACATTTGCAATAACCCTACCTGCGGCATCTAACGAAACTCTACCTATCCTACTCAAGTCAACCGACCCTTCGGGTATAGGGTTTCCATTTAGGTCAGTAACCGTTGCCGTTAATAAAAATTGTTCTCCCTTAACTGTAGAACTCGGTGATCCAGATACAGTCGTTTTAGTCATTTTTACTTGTAACGCTTCAAGCTCCGTTTTATTCAACGTAATACTCCGATTTGCTTGTCCTTGGATAGTAGCCCTCTCCAATGTGCTGTCATAAGTTAAATCGTAGTAGTACCTTGCACCATCATACCTTTTATAGGATACAAGATTATTGTCACGATCATATACAGCAACTATTGTTGCAAAATCATTATGAGATGCACTGTAAGGTACATAGGTATACTCCCCCCATCTCAGAATAGGACATGATGGACGTAACGAACTGAGAGCAGGATCAGAATCCCAGCAACTAAAAGACTGGATATCCGGAGGTTCTACGGGAGGTGCTACATAACTATTCATCATGATGATTTCAGGCTCACTACTCGCTGCCCAAGCAATCGAATCTGAGCTTAGACGATTGCCATAGGGTGAAAATAAAGAAAAAATCAAAATAACAACTAGCGCCAAATGGATCTGAGCAGTAAATCTGGTATTTTTCATAGATATCGAACCCTTCTTTTCATTAGAAATTGAGAACATACAATAGAAAGTTGTTGATCTACCTGCTCTCCGTTATTCATCTCTTTCAGAGCGTCTCTCCCGTATACTTTTCTAGCGCTGCATAGACGCCTTTTTTATGGGCACGTTTGACAATGAATCCAAAGAGGCCGCGTTGCAGCCGGAGCGGAATACCCATGATTAATGTATCTTGTAAAGTTAATACCAAAGCGGAATGGGCAAGTGATTTAGGATTGCCCTTCTCATCGGTCAAGCCATCGTCCATAAGCCCGTAATGAATGCGGACAGACTGCTCAAACTTGCTTGGTGGCGTTAGTCGAACGCGAAATACAGTAGGCTCATCGTGATCGTTTGTAAAGGTATGGGGCGTTCTGATCGGGGCAGTACACTGATCTCCCGCTGCTAACAAATGCTTTGTCTTCCCTAAAGTAACTGTGAGCTTACCCGAAATGACTTCAAATTCCTCTTCAAAACGGTCATGAATATGCAGGGGGGGACCTTTCCCAAGCGGGGGTAGTGCGACTTCAATTAATAAATATTTACCGTCCGTATCCGTTGCCGTCTCTACAAACGTAATTTGTTCACCTGTTACTTTATGCGTAACCGTTTTTTCCACTCTTGACCGCTCCTTGTGTTCATTCATTAAAATCTCCAAACAACGCATAGAAGGTTCCTTATTACCTTCGCGCAACTAAAAACTCCTATCATTCTCCACTTAGACATTGTAGAGAGAATAATAGGAGTTGTAGTCATACGAAAGTAGTACGCCGCCATGAAAAAAACGATTGTTCGGGGATAAGCCGTTTATTTTTTAACTTCATGGTATTATTCAACTCATTATCGCTATCAGAAACATGGCTAAAATGAGCTTTCGTCGCATGTAAGCATGAAAAAACACATCCTAAACTGGGAAATGGCATTCTCCCAATAGGATGTGTTTCCTGTTTTAATATAAGGTTTGAATAAGTTCTAGATTATGAAGCTTTAGCTGCAACTGCTTTTTGAATTAAAGCTTTTGCATCGTTAGTAGAAAGTCCTTGTTTAGGTTGAAGCAGGTTTTTCTCTGCTGCACTAAGAATACCTTTGTCAATCAGATTTGCCATAGATTTCACCGCATAGGTAGAAACGGTTTTTCCATCTTCAAAACCTGCAATGATCGTAGCCGCATTTTTATCAGAGGCTTGGTCTTTTATCAATTTAGCAAGAATGGTAGCTGCTTCTTCACGTGTGATATCACGATCAGGATGGAAGTTACCACCGTACCCTTGAATGAATCCAGCATGAGTCGCTTCAGCGATTGCATCTGCATATGCAGCGTTAGCAGCAACATCCTTGAATGCAGGTGCTGTAGTTACTTCATTTAGTTTCAACAAGTCTACAAGCGCAGTTACAAATTCAGCACGAGTAATAGATTCATTGTTTACCGGTGTTTCCGGTTGCTCTGTAGATGCAGCTACATTCGTAATACGACCTTCATTTTTAGCCTCAATGCTAGCGCCTTTATACGTATCTACAATGTACTGGTAGAATACATCCAGATCGATAGGACCAGCCAAAGATGATTTAGCATCTACTAGCACTTTATAGTTATCTCCACCTGCGGCCATAAAGTTGTTAACTACAGCCGTATATGTTTTTGCAGGATCAATAGGTGTGCCATCTTCGAGAGTGAGGCCAGTAACACGTTCTGCAACTGGCTTATTGAAGTCTGCAGTATATTTCAGGCCAGAGATCTGTAGAGTTTTAGTGTTTGGTGTACCGTCAGCATTGGTACCCCATTGTTGCTGCAACAAAGTTTTAATTTGTTCACCAGTCAACTCAAGTTTCACCAGAGTATTGCCAAAAGGTTGGATTTTAGCAAGATCAGCAAAGGTCACATCGCCTTTTGGCAGATCCGCACGAATACCACCTGGATTCATAAATGCAAAGTCAGCAGCGCTTGCTTTATCACCAAAGTCTGCTTCACGCATTGAATCTGCAATGAGGTTGCCAAGAGCGGCTTCGTTATTATAAGCATCTGTACGTGTTACAGAACCATCCGTTGTACCTACTGGCTTAGTCAGCTCAGGATGCTTGTCTAATGACTTTTTTATAATAGCTGCAGATTCAGGGTCTTCTTTTACACCCTCTTGGAAAGTCGTTGTAACCGTAGCTGATTTTTCGGTTACATCCCCGGTAGCAGGGTCAATCATCAATTTAATATCTTCAAATGCCGTACCATAAGAATAGGCTTGAACAATCAATTTTCCATTCACTTCACCGTTAGCTAAAGCATGATTGTCACCTGCGACGATAACATCAACAGGGGAATCTGCTGGCAAAGCTTTTGCCAGATCAGCCGCTTCTCCAGTGGTTACGCCTTCTTTAGTACTTGCTGGATCATGTGCCAGGACGATAATCGTTTCTACACCTTGATCTTGCAACTCTTTTGCATATTTATTAACGGCTTCAACTTCTTCTTCTGCACTTAAGAAACGCACACCAGCTGTCCCGGATGGGGATACTTTTGCAGGTGTGGATTTAGTCACTAATCCGATGAATCCGATTTTGACTCCGCCCACTTCTTTAATCACATATGGCTTAATCAATGTTTTGCCAGTGGCAGTTTCAATGACGTTTGCATTGACGTAATCAAATTTAGCACCAGCATGAGTTACCTTACCTTCTTTTGGATCAAGGCCACCAAAGATTTGTGCCTTCAAAGCAGCGATACCTTGGTCAAATTCATGATTGCCTAGAGAAGCTACATCAAAGCCCATCATATTCATCCATTCCATGGTAGGCTCGTCACGATCAAGAGATGAGACTGGGGCAGATGCACCAACAGAGTCTCCATTATGGAAGAGTAGGGAATGTTCATATTTTGCTTGAGCTTCTTTTAGATAGGTTGCTAGAATTGGAGCCGTTCCTGCCTTTTTATCACTAACGATCGATGTGGTATCTAACTGACCGTGGAAATCATTGATACCAATCAAGTGTACTTCTACATCTTTGCCTGCGGCAGAGACAGAACCCGCTGCGCCCAATAGTTGGGTGAGTAATAGTGCAGCAGTTGCCACACGAATTGTGCCTTGGCCCAGAACTTTTTTCCAATACATGAATTAACAAAACCCCTCTCCAATTTTAGATCCTGAAATATTTTACCATAGTTCAATTCATAAAAGTCGTAGAATATATCAAATGGATGTAAAAAATTTGGAAGATTGATAGAGAAGGAACGTAATTTTATCTGTCACTACTTCAAAGTTAGTGCTTCTAAGTAGATAAGCACTCTACTTGAAGCGCTGGAATTGGAAGAGCGGTTTCTCGCATTCTAATTCTCCTACTCCTTTATCATCTGCCTCAATCCCTAGCAAAATCAGCATCAAACCGACCCCAAAAGCCCGTATGGCACCGGCCTCTCCCACTCGGATTCTCTCACTATGTATAGCAGCTACTTTGTGCTGTCCCTATACATCCGGAACGAAATAGAAAGCGTAAGCCGACAGCGTGCAAATCGCGCTTGTAGTTCTGCTCTCATGATCGATTCTATGAAGGAGCATCATGCGGTTGGTGAGTCGAATGATGACCGGCTCATAAGAATCGTTAGATTTAAGTCCTGACCTATTATATGGTTGTTACTAAAATCACTAAATTATGCTACCCATGGAATTCTCCTTTTGTAGAAGTGAGGAGTCCCAGCTGTATCCTGGGGGTACATACCGAGTAGATCGAAACTTTAAGCAGTCAATTTTATAAATATTAATATTGTCTTGGCGTATACAAAAACACCACTGAAGCCATCTCGGCTTGCAGCAGTGTTTTCATTTACTATAGCCTATACTCTGCTCTTACCAGTAGCCAGGGCCACTCATCTACGAGTCAATCGTTCCAAGCGCTCGCATTATTCTAATCAGTACAATCGCTGCCTGCTCTCGTGTCGTTTCACTCTTCGGGCTGAATGTATTATTTCCCGTACCCTGCATGATATTGAGCTTCTGTATTAGACGAATGCTCTCCAAATTGGTTGCATCTACGTTGTCGAGATCCTTGTAACCACTCGGACTGATATCTTCCCTGGTGGTCGGCAGCTCCTCCAGGACAATCGCGGCCATTAGCATACTGGCTATCTCCTCTCGGGTCAGCGGCTGATCCGGCAGAAAGCTATCGCTGCCCGCAAACCCCAGCAGTCCAAGCCTCTTCGCTTGAGCAACAACGCTGGAATACCATTCGCCCGGCAGTATGTCCTGATATGGAGACGATTCCGCGGCTGTCACAGAGCTGCGTCCGAGCGCACGAACCAGCATGGCGGTGAACTCCGCCCGAGTGACACTACGCTCCGGGGCGTACTTCCCGCCGCCAACCCCGTTAACCAGTCCTTTTGCAGCAGCAAGCTCTACATAAGGTTGGCTCCAATCCTTCTTCACATCGGTAAAGCTTAACGGGTTTTCTGCGACAACGTACACGCTGTTTATATTGGATTGGATCATCGCATACCACACGCCTTCGATCTGAACGCTCCGTGCGGCGACAAACTCAAATTTCTGCACCTTCTCGTCGTAACGGAACGCTCCCCATTGTTTTGGCAGAGCAGTCAGGTGCTTCGGCAACGGGATCATTCGAGTTAAGGCCTTGTTTAATACTTCTGCAGTCCCGATCGATTGACCGGTCTTCGTGTTCACGATCTCCATGCCGAAATCAACAATCGCGCTCATCACCTTGCCATTCGGCAGGTCCCCTGTGAACGTTGCCTGAATGTTCTTATCGTCCGACCTGTCCGTCAGCGAAATTCTCAAGCTGATCTCATCTATTTTCAGTGTATTGGTCGTCAGTACATCCTGCAGCCCCGGAATGAGCACCCCCAACTGTACCGGCAAGAGGTAACTGCCATAAGAGGTCTTGATTTCGAGGACAAAGCTGGCGTTCTTGTCAGCGAAGCCGGATAGAACGGTGGCCGGTATGCTGACATGAACGGCGCCTTCCTTAGGCGTTGCTTCTAACGTGTAGGACGGCTTCGTCAGGTCGATGATTTCCGGATTCATACGAGTCCCGTTTACATCGATATAAGGCTTGGCAGGTACAGGTACAGGTACAGGTGCGGGTGCGGGTACAGGTACAGGTACAGGCGCAGGCGCATTGCCTCCCGTATTGCTCTCTTCCGCTGGCATAACCGTTACGGTTGCAGACGGACCCGCTACCTCCGTACCATTAAGATAGACCTTCAAGCTATGGGATTTAGCGTTTGCTGCATGGTTCCTTGGCAGTATGACGACGGCTTCCGCGCTTGAATCGTTGCTGGCAGCAGCTGTGACGGCATAGATGCCGTCCACGTATACGTCCAGCTTCTGTCCGGTCAGATGCATACCCGCTATAGCCAACGTTACATCCCCCCCAGCATGCGAAAGACTTGCCGGCTGCGCGGTTATGCCGGTCACGACAGGCACCGCCACAGTAAAGCCTGCGCTTGCCGTATCAAGTGAATTATGATTCGCATTCTGTACCTCATCTCCTACCACCTTCACGTGATAAGCGCCGTCACCAAGCGTGTCGTTGAACGTTAAGGTAAACGTCAGCAATGATTGATCATATGCAGCCGTATAATCGGAGAACGGCACACCATCCTTTTCCATGCTGAGCAGTGCTGCCGCATCGGATACGTCCACCTCATCCCCGTTCGCTATTCCATAGACCGCTTCACTGACCGTAATATGGACCGAGGCCGGGGGTGCAATAAACACTTGATGATCGGTAAACCCGCCAAAGGTCACAACTGGCTTCGTCGTGTCGTACAAGTAGCTCAGGACACTGGAAGCTTCGTTTGGGTTGCCCACCACCGTATCTGTAGCGACATTGGCCGCAACTTGCACGGTTACAGCCTGTCCGCTTGTAAGGGGAACAATTGTAGCGGTATAGGTCTTGGCGTCCTCAGCAACAAAGTCCGTTACAGTTCCGTTATCAACCGTAATTCCAGCTGCCGTGAAGCCGGTTACCGCCTTGCTGAAGTCGATCTTCACAGGGAACGGCGCATTAACTGTGCCGCTTGCCGTACTGGAAATTGTAACAGCGGGAAGCGTCAAATCTCGCAATACGGTAATCGTGTACTTCCGGGACGGCTTCAAATACGGCTCCACGCGGACGTTAATAGTCGTCGTGTCTGCGGAAATCCCTACTACTGCAGGGTTTCCGCTTACTTGCAGCTGATCATTCACATAGAGAGCGGCGTATTCTTCATCCTCAAGCCCGGTCTCCACATGTACTTGCGACACTGACGGGGCGATATAAGACGTATAGGACGTAATTTCAGATGAAAACGGGACATCGAACACGCCTTCCTGCAGCCCCAGATTTTTCAACCCGTTATTTCCCGGTACGGTCGTTTGGCCCTGATCATT
>NZ_LITU01000069.1:39589-41440 GCF_001280595.1 Paenibacillus xylanivorans | reverse complement strand
ATGTTCCCAAGAGAAAAGCCAGCCGATCGACTGGCTTCGACTAAAGAAGCAGTCGGAGAACTTCTGTACTCGCCATTGTCATTTGGATCGAATTGCAGAAAATAGCCTGTCGGCGTCTCCATGTAAGAAACTTTCTGCTGTTTCTACCGTTGGTTGCAGATTTTGCCGTTAGTGATGTCGGACGCTCCTGTTTCGCGACATTACCTTATTCCATCGTAGATCGTTCCGGAAACCTTAAGCTCCTTCGAGATAGGCAGCATACCGTAATTTACGGTGTGACAGGGGTATGGTAAATTGCTTCAACCATCCACTTGTCTTTCACATAATGAATCATTAGCATTCGTTCAATAAACATGCCGCCAGCATCCTTCATCCGGATGATCAGGAGGAGTCCAGAAAGCAAGCAGAGGCCACGGTGGGTGCCTCTGATGCTTCCGGGTATTTCCCCCTCCCTCCAGCCTCCGTCTGTTCTTCAGGCGACGTTCACACTTGATAGAAGCTTATCCCTTTTCCAGAATATAATCATCATCCGTGCCAACAGCATTGTTCAATATCTGCAAAGGCTGCCCTTTCAGATAATAATTGAAGAAATCAAGCGTAAAATCGTTGACGAGCCGATGTGTCCCGCGCGCGTTCACTCCTTGCGTCCACTCTATAATTGGAGAGATCAAAAAGAAATCGGAGAAGCTCATATGAAGCGTGTTGTGCAGCTTCAGCCAGTAATTCCCGCCAGCCTTTACCGGCGCATACCGAGCATCTAACTCTTCCGCCAACTCTTCCTCCTCGTCCGCACTGATCATCAGGAACGGCTTGTTTATGCCTGCCGCCGGAATGCGGCGTTCACCGTACAAGGCTCCGTCCATATTGATGCCTGCCCGAACCCGCGGATCACTTAGCAGCATCTGAACCGTAGTCGCCCCGCCGAGCGAGTGTCCGAACATGCCGAGCCGTTTCATGTCCATTCGTCCCGTAAACCGCCGATCCGGGTCAGCGGCAGAAAGCTGTTCAAGTTGATTCAGCACAAACCGCACATCGTTCACCCAAACCTCATTCATCCTGTCCGATTTTTCAAGTGGCTCTATCTCCGATTCTGTATTTTTCACCGAATCGTACAACGCAACCCGCCCATCCGGAAATATCGAAGCCATACTGTCGTAAGTATGATTGATTCCCGCAACAATGTAGCCATGGCTCACCAACTGCTCGACCTGGAACATGTTCTGGCCCTCGAATCCGCCAGACCCGTGTGAAAAAATAATTACCGGATACGCCGCTTCCGCATCGGACAACACCGCTTGTTCAATCGCATGCGTACGGGCTTGTCCAAGGCTCGTCAAAAACAACTTCGGCAGACCAGACTCCTGCTGAAATGCCTCGGTATACACTTTGGAATTGGGCACATACGGCGCTCGGGTTCCCTTGGCGTCCTTGCTGGCCGGATACCAGATCTGTACTTTCAGTTCCCGCTTGGCCCCGGCTGCCGCCAAAGTGGACGTTTCCTCGCGGGTGTTGTCAATCCATTGATAAGCGACTGTGCCAATCCCATACGGGCCTAACGGTTCATCGAATGTAAACACCGGGAACAGCAACGGCGCAGCAACGGTTACCGTCCCGTAGAAAAAGGCGGATAACAACGCTGCAATTCTACGTACGCCGCGCCTTTGAATGCCCCCTTGCCCGGCTCGGGCACGCCGCCGAAAGTCCAACACCAGCGCCCATAAAGGAGCCAGCGTCAATGCATAAGCAGGAATCAGGGGCCAGCGCCATCCCTCAACCCAGCCCTGCACAACGAGAAGAACTGCCGAGACGGCCAATCCTCCCCACAATAACTGTCGCGGCTTTTGTTGCCCA
>NZ_LITU01000069.1:38243-39562 GCF_001280595.1 Paenibacillus xylanivorans | reverse complement strand
GGCAAATAACCTCATCCGACGAATCTATAATATCCTTAAGGTCGCGCCACCAAGAAAAGAGATTAGATCGCAGATAGAGTTACCTTACCTGATTTTTCGCAATTGACCATACCCATGTTGAAATATATACGTTTTTACAATCTTTTCGTTCCTACTTGTATCAAATGGCGTCGTTCCTTCCGTATAATATATCTCAACAAAAGTTATAGAAGCAGAATCAACGCCAATACCGACAACGTAGTTTTGAGTACAGCTTATTTCATTGTTATTTTAAATTCCGAACCCGGCGCCCCAGCAAATACAATCGTTCCGCTCTTGGGCAGAGTCACTTTGTTGTTGCCGCTGACAATGGTATAGTTGACGCATAATCCTTCCTCATCATATACCGCGAAAGCACCATTCTTTGGCAGCTTGACCGTCATCGTTTTGCCTGCTGCCGGGATGGTATACCATTGGGCATGTCCGTTCGCTGGCACCGTGACCTTGGACTGATTTCCTGCATAGATCGGTTTCACGTTCGCCTCGTTCACATGTGAGTACCCGTTTACGTTCAAATATTCGATGCCGTCTTTCGTGTAGAACCGGGCTTCCGTCGTATCCCGGCCTGCTATTCCTGGGATTTGGATCTGACTCGTCGCCGTATTCGGACCTGTGATTTTTCTATCCTCCCAATAACCCGGCAAACCGTCGGCGAGGCTAATTTCGATTGCCGGCTGCCCAAAGAAATACTCTTCGGAGCTGAATTTCTGGTTCACGAGATAGAACTTAGCGCCTTCCCGTTTTGCCCAAGCTTCGACGGTCTCCTTCGGCAGTACGTTGTCTTCCAGCTTCTCGGCCGCATACTCTGACGTTGCTAGCTGCCCCAATCCCGGCAACGTCTCATAGGCTCTCTTCCACAAATACGTGCGTCCGTTCTTCTCGGTGACGAAGCGGACTTTGGAGGTTCCGTTCTCGTCGACAAAGCTTCCATCCGAAGTATAAATATACTTCGTCTCCAGATAATCTGGAATGGACAGTTCTCCGTCCTTAGTAATCTCTACCCGGAACTGCGCACCGCTGTTGGCGTAATAGCCTGCTTGCTTCACTACATCATGGGGCATCTTGGCCTTAACCGGCTTGCCGAAAGATTTATCCGGCATAATGTTCTTGATTTCGCCCTTTTCCTTGAGCACCAGCAGCAGCATTTCGCTTGCCAGCAGTTGACTCGTGCTGCTGCTGCCGCCCGATGTCAATACGGCAGCAGCCATCTTTTTCTCGGGAAGCACGACGAGGGAAGCCGCATACGTAGAGATGTCCCCGCCCTTGGCCAAAGCCGTTAT
>NZ_LITU01000069.1:36771-38233 GCF_001280595.1 Paenibacillus xylanivorans | reverse complement strand
CACTGTCCCAGCCGAGACCGTAGTTGTTGCTGTCATCCAGATCTTCCGGCCAAACGCCTCTCTTGTATTCCTCCTGTTCCATCGCCCGTACCGACTTGTCAGACAAGATGCCGCTTGCCTGTCCCGTAAAGAGTTGCGAAAATCGCACCATATCTTCTGCCGTGGAATTAACCCCTCCCTCGGCGATTACATTAACAAAAATATCTGGAATTTGCCCTTGGTGTTCCGGGACATAGAACCCGGCAAGCTCGCCGCTTTTCAATGGATCCTGTGGTGTCTTCGTATGATTCATCTGCAACGGCTTCGTGAAATGTTGATGAAAAAATTCGGTAAAGCTCATGCCGCTGACCCGTTCAACTAAAATCTCGGCAAGCGTAAAACCGCTATTGTTATACACCGAGAATGCTCCAGGGTCTGCCTTCAAGGTCTGGTCGGACAAGGTTTGCAGTAAGGTATCATGGGCATAGGTGTCACTATCCTCGAACAAGGAATCGCCCGTAGATCCAGTACCGCGCAGACCGGAGGAGTGGTTCAACAACATTCGCGGAGTAATGCGCTTATACCGTTCGTCCTTCATCATGAAATCGGTTATATACTGGACGACGGGCGTATCCAGATCGATTTTCCCTTCGTCTACCAATTTCATGACGGCCGCGGTCCCAATTATTTTGCTGACCGAACCGATACCGTATAATGTATCCTTGGTTAGCGGCTTATCGTTCTTGCCCGTCTGGCCGGATACAGTGATCTTTCCATTGTCAATCAGCGCATACTGAACGCTAATCGTATCGGTGGATTCAATAAGCAGCGCAGCCTTCTCGGCAGCGATTTTCTTCAATCCTTGGCTTGCCACAACGGTAGGCGCGACGCTGGAAGCCATTGCTCCGGTTGGTGCAATCATAGTCAACGCAAGTGTAGCGGGTAACACCCAAGAAAGCCTTTTTTTCATGTGAATATCCTCCATATAAACTCAAAATGGTACGTGATAAAATCCTTTTCCTTTTGGTTCTCTCCTTTCCTTTTATCATGAGATAAATTTCATAAAACTTAAAACTGGTGACACACAAAACCAAAAAAATAACCGAACGGTCAATCATATTTTATATAATACTGACCAATCGGTCAACGTTTTTGTTTTATGCTATAATAGCTGAAGAGAATGTGACAACCATTCGAGGAGGAACGGTAATGATAGATGGCAGAGAAAAAAAGGGGAACAAAACAAAAGAAGTTTTATTAAACGCTACAATAACATTAATAGCAGAAAATGGTTTAGAAGCATTAAGTTCTAACAGCATAGCGAAGAAGGCAAATGTTAGTAAAGCAAGCGTGTTTCATCACTTTGGTTCTATGGAGACTATTCAACAAGAAGCTTTTATTTATGCTGATGTGTTAATGGGTGAAGCACTGGAACAAATTTATCAAGAAGCTATGAAAACGGATTCTTTTGCGGATATTATGC
>NZ_LITU01000069.1:22540-36761 GCF_001280595.1 Paenibacillus xylanivorans | reverse complement strand
AAATTTAATTAATGTTCAAATGCAATTTTTAGTGAAGTCGTCATATGATACTGAGTTTGATGAGCTTATCTATGGTAAAGACAGCGAAAAAACACCGTTTGATTTCTTTGAGATTTTAGTCAATGATTTTTATGGTGATACACTAGACGCAAATGACTTGGAGTTAGTAAATGATTTATTAGTAACTTATATAAATGGATTTTCAACATTTTTTATTTCTAAAGCAGACACGGAATGGCTTGTTTTATTATGGAAAGAAAATATTAAAATGATTGAAATCTATATCCAATCATTAATCGAATCAAATTCATAATACATTATCTAAAAATAGTAAAAATTCAACTTCGATATGCTAAAATTATCCAACCCCTCTCATCCTAAAGGCCAGAGCAAGTCGGGTCTCAAAAACTCGGAGGGATACTCTTGGAGAAGAACTTTTTTAAATCGAATTTTCTTCAGGTGCAGAATGCGTGTCCTTAACAAATGTCTTAATTTGCTGATTAAATACATTTTCGAGAAAAAGTTTCCTCGTGAATTCCACTTCGAGTATCAGACTTAATCGGTACAGACGTTTGGTTTTGGTTTTTCATAGTCAGGTTCCATGATCGTTTAAATAACGAATTTCCGATGTTTTCCTAAAAGCATTATGAAGACATTGGATACTGGTTCTGGGGATAAGGTACCCTTATTAAAATAATATGGCAGGACAAGGGAGAATACTGCCACTTGTCCAATAGCCTCAGCAAAGCCATCTTCTGACGTCTTGCTTACGCTATTATTGCCATACGCTCATAGGATCCCACGGCTTAATCCGATGGCCATATTTCTCGACCCAAAAATCTTTCATATTTTCCAGCTTAGCGGGCATCTCGTTCTAATTTGAAGGAATGGCAACCCTCTTTTGCTTTTCAAGAGGGTATTCAGTGTAATATACGAAGTCCAAACCGCATCAAGCACTTTCACCTAGTTAAGGGTTCCCTCTTCACTGTTTGCCCTGCAATCATCGCAGAAGTTTACTCAGAAGTTATTACCTCGCTCAGCTTAGTGGCTTCAAGACGGACGTCAGGTTCCGGAGAAACAGATGGATGATTATCTTCATGAACTTCTTAATAAGGAGTTATTTTGGCAGTAAAAATCAAATCATGAATTATTTAATAGTTTTCCAAGCTTTCTGTACTCAAAATTGGCGGACTTCGCGATTTTGTTTCCAATGGAAGGTTGGCATTAGAGAACCCTAACAAACCATATGCTATAATAAGCATAATAAAACAACGGAAAGTCGAGGTGCACAGAATGAAAATTCTCATCATTGGAGGAACTAATTTTATCGGGCCATATGTGATTCGCCATCTTAATGCCATGGGCTATCATGATATAACCTTGTTCCATCGAGGCCAGTCCGAAATCGACTTGCCTGCAACTGTAAAGCACATATACGGGGACAAGCAGAATTTAGAGCAACACAGGGCTGCATTTCAATCCTTGTCGCCCGACGTTGTAGTAGATATGATTGCTTACACAGAGACCGACACCGAGCTTGTATTGCGCACATTCCGCGGCATTACAAAACGGCTAGTGATGATCAGTAGTCAGGATGTTTATCGTGCCTATGGTGTAGTGCGGCAAGCTGACACTGGCTCGTTAGAACCAACGCCTATTTCAGAGTTATCTGCTCTTAGAAATAATCGTTATCCATACCAAGATCCCGCCAAGGATCCCGATGAGTGGTGCAATCGTTACGACAAAATCCCTCTTGAAGAAATGGTCATGAACGATCCTTACATAAAAGCAACCATCGTGCGCCTGCCCGCAGTATATGGACCAAACGACCCGCAGCATAGGCTGCTTCATTATTTCAAATTGAAACCATTACGTGATAGCCGGTCTGTTATTTTGCTGGATGAAGGCTATGCAAATTGGCTCTGGACGCACGGATATGTGGAGGATGTCGCTTATGGCATTGCATTAGCTATAACGAATGAGCGGGCAACCGGGCGCCTCTACAACATAACAGAACCACAGACCAGTACGATGCTGGATTTCATACATGCGATTGGTGAGCAACTGAATTGGGATGGTGAGATCATCCAAGTTCCGTCCGGCCACCTTCCTGATGAACTAGGTATCCCCTTACGAACAGAACAAAACATCATCGTCGAATCCAATCGAATCCGGGAAGAACTAGGCTATCGAGAAGCCTTCTCCTTTATTGAAGGATTAAAAAAAACGATTGATTGGGAACTGGCTCATCTGCCAGTGGGGATTGGTCATGATTATGACAAGGAAGATGCGATGCTAAATGAATTGCGCGAAGCTGGTGTGATTTGTACAGATAAACATTCATGAGAAGATGGACAGAGCCTCGATGAAATGAATGAGTGGATCGTCCTCGAAGAAACACAAGTCCAGCTAGTTGGACAATGACAACGATGAAGATGAACCCGGTATCGGAGTTTCCACAGTGACCAACGAGTCATTCGAAGGGCAGCCACGGCGCCGAAAGCATACTGCTCTCCTCTTTGCACTGACACAATCCATTCTCTCGTACGGCTCTTCCTTTCAAAACTCACTGGTAATTGAATAATAAGAATCAGGCCCCTTGACTGTTTATTGCATACTTAAAATGGTTCTTTTCAACGTTAGTTAGAACATGTTTAACGGAATCTAAATCTCGTTTTATGCCGCTTATGAAGCTGTTGACCTCACGAATCATTAGTTGTTTGGCTGCGATCAGCCATGTATCTTACATTTCACACCCTTTTGCTATTTGCTGTGACTATTTTATTTTATTCCAAAGTAAGTAGAATGTAATTCGAAAATCGTTGTTATTGATTAAAAACCACCGAAATATTATGAATATTTTGTAATAAATGGATGAAATTAATTCCCCTTTATATTTTCATGTAGGGGTGATAACCAAAGTAATCACCCGTAATCACCATTGCCAGTCAGATTCGAAGAGCATTTTGACAAATTTCTTGTAAATGCACAAGTAGTACGGCAAACTTTTCATAAGTACAATCAAGGAAGATGATTCGGCTTCTTGTTGGGTATTTAAGTTGGCGGAACATCGTGATTACTGAAAACGTTAGGTGAGGCCAAATGTGAAATTGTTTCGTGATGGAGGGTTTCTTCTGTGAAATTGGAAAGGCTCTTATCTATTATAATCCTGCTGCTAAACCGCCGAATGGTGCAGGCCAAGGAACTCGCGGAACGATTCGAGGTGTCCGTACGAACGACATATCGAGACATCGAGGCCATTAATGTAGCCGGCATACCCATCGTCACTGCTCTTCGTAGCATAGTTACCTGGTAAAGAAGGCATATCCGGAAGATGAATGGTTATATCGATTCATTCTCGGTTTGGGCCATCATGCGGAAATCCTTGAGCCCCCACATTTGCGGGAGATCATTGCCAGTCGCGCAGAGCAAGTTGCTAAAAGATATAGAATCAAATAGCAACTTGACAGTTAGGTGTCAGGTTTGTTGTTTTATAATAAGCACATTCAACAAAAAGGAGAGTGTTTAGAAATGAGACAAAACAAATCACTATCAAAGGTACACAGCCATACGCAATTGAATGACTTGCAGTCCACAGATGCGGCCGTCCGCAAACGAATTGAGCCCGCTCGTGTCGAGGAGCTCTCCTCCTTCACGTTAGCCGGAATTAGCGCCGTCACCACGAATGAAGCCGAATTAAGCGGCAAAGGCAAAATTGGGGGATTGTTTGAACGTTTCCACTCGCATAATATCGGGGGGCAACTGGCCAGTCATTTACAACAACCTGGCCACTATAGCTGTTATTCAACTATGAACAGGGCCATGCCGGACAATATGAAGTAATGGTTGGCGTACACGTAAAGGAAGCGTTGCAGCATCAAGAACTGGAATCCTTCTCAACATTCACAGTGCCTGCTGCGAGATACGCCGTATTCGTTACAGAACGGGGACCGATTATAGAGATGGTACAGCGGACTTGGTTAGATATTTGGCAGTGGTCGCAACAACCTGGCAATGAGCGGACGTTTACAGGCGATTTTGAGTATTATGACCAGAATATCAATCCGAATGACGGGCAAGCTGAAATTTATATTGCAATACGCCAATAGCTTTTAGAAGAGATAAAGTAAAGGAGCGGTCAGGTGGATGCGATAGAAAACGCCAAGGTGGCAGTTGTATTTGAAAATTATCCGAAACATATTCAGAAGAAGTTGTTGTTTCTTCGTCAATTAATTCTGGATACTGCGTCGGAGACAGAGGGTGTTGATACCGTAGAAGAGACACTTAAATGGGGCGAACCGAGTTATGTCACGAAAAATGGAAGTACAATCAGAATAGACTGGAAACAGTCTAGTCCGTATCAATATGCCATATATTTCAACTGTAACACTAGGCTGATTGCCACATTCAAGGAACTTTATAGAGATAAATTCACCTATGAAGGCAATCGGGCGATTGTGTTCGATGAAAACGCGGAAATACCGATTAGCGAATTGAAACAATGTATTTCATCGTCTCTTGCTTATCACAGCCGAAAAAAACTTCCAATGCTGGGCATATGAAAAAGGCAAAGAAGTGCATCAATCACTTTATAAATACGCTAGCCAAGTCATCATCATTTGATCATAAAACAAAGCGTGGAAACAGCGAATGGACTATTATTGTCGCTCTAGTAACTGATTGTTCTGGACTTGAAAAGGGTAGATAAGTCCAGCGGCTTTCAGAGTGAAGCGTCATTACAATAGTTTGGAATATTCAAGAGAGCACCTTTTCCGGGTGTTCTCTTTTTATATGATGGTTTGTCAAGCTAAGTGCGACAGTTCGTCCATGAATGCTTCGTGAGCAGATCTCCAATCCAGACATTTACGAGGGCGATGGTTGATAAGCCGTATAGCCTCCGCAAGTTCTGCATCCGTGACCGTGGCGAAATCGTGTCCCTTCGGGAAGAACTCTCGCAAGAGCCCGTTTGCGTTCTCATTGGAACCACGTGATTTCCCCTGTAGACCAATTTGACTCATTCTATTCCCCACCCTTTCATGTACATCGATTATTAACGCAAAATGACCCGTAAGATGGACACTTTTTTTCAAAGTGTCCATCTTACGGGTCACAGTTCACCTCCTCCTCTGTTCACTGCCCTTTCATTCCGACTGCAAAAACTTTAAAGTTCATATTCTCATAGTACGGAACTAAGCCTTCTTCACAAAAAAATTGTAGATGTAAGTTGTCTTTTTTACAGTGCTCCACTAGTAAACGGGTAATTTCAGTTCCAATCCCTTTACTTCTATAATCAGAATGAATCCCCAGACCGCATAAGTAAGCATTGATGATCCCATCAGAAACTATTCTTCCAGTACCGATTAGGCGATTTTCATGATAGGCATAGATAGCGTACCAACTTTGTTTCATGGTGGTCAGTAACTGATCTTTATTTAGTTTTAAATATTCATTCCAATTAAGATTCTCATACAACTCATATATACTATCTTCTGTCGGTAATTCTGTAGCATACTGTATCTCCATAAGTAGGTCTCCTTGATCCAATTACATAGTTCACTCGATTAAAAAAACAATACCCGTTGATGATCACTAGGCCTGATAACACGGTAACAAAGAGATCGTCAAAACACCCCAACCCGGATGATTCGGTCTTTCAAAATCCGAGCAACTTACAATGCTCATTTTGATTGCAGCAGCTGTATCTTATTTATAAAATCACCTTTTAAATTGTAATAGGTGTAAGTGGCTTGCCATAAAAATCTACTGGTTCTCCTATACTTCACATCCAAGTTGTTCTAACATTTTTACCGCTATATCTCTCGCTTCAATAAAAACTTTCTCTATATCAAGATTAAAAATATTAGTCATGATTCTTTCCTAAATGGTTCCGCTTTATTCAATCTAACCCCTCCATTCGTTGATATTATCAACAAAAACATGCTAAGCTCTTCGTTTCTAAACTCAATCTTATTCATTGAATTATAGATATAAACTATTAAATATATAGATTTTATATATTTCAACAATCAAGCCGCCTGTTTTAAAATCAAAACAACTCAATTTATAGAAAGAAGATGAATCGGCATGAGTAATTATGCAAATATTTTTGGATCGGTAAGTGTCCCTATTCTATTAGCTTGCGTCCTAGGTTATCTGTATCAGAAATACAAATCTCCGGATTCCAAGGTACTCGCTGATGTAAGTTTGTTCGTGCTCTCCCCCTGCCTTATCATAAGTTCTCTTTCTGAAAGCAGTTTAAATGGCTCCTCCTTTGGGCACATTGCTTTATTCACTATTATTCAAACAATCCTTTGCTGGGCGGCAGCCTTCGGTACAGGTAAGCTTTTCCGCTTCAACTCCCCCTCGCTACGGGCAATGGAGCTTACAACGATATTTGCTAACACTAACAATTACGGTCTGCCATTGTTGCTGCTGGCATTTGGCGCGCATGGTTTCGCTATCGGCGTAACGAATGTGATTTTGCATATTGTGCTTGTAAATACACTGGGCTTATACATTCGCGTCACGAAGCTCGTTCAGCCCCGGTCAAGCCATTTCCAAAATGGCACGTAATCCGCTTATTTATGCTGCAGTCATCGGACTGATTCTGTATTTCTTTCGCATCCCGTTGCCCTCAAGCTTACAAGATGGATTCAAACTTATTGGCGGCGCTTATGCAGCTATTGTATTGCTGATGCTGGATATGCAACTAAAAAAAACAAACTGGCGCAATAGCATAAGACAAGAACTGTGGATTGCCATCGTCATGCGAATCGTGGGAGTGCCGCTTTTATCCTGGTTGAGCCTTACTTTGATTGGGATACACGGCCTTGAAGCATCCGTACTGCTCGTTCAATCTTCCATGCCTTCCGCCATTAATTCCGTTGTACTAATGGAGAAATATGGCGGAGATAAAGAACTGGTCGCATTAACAGTTGCCATATCAACGGTTGCTAGCTTCTTATACCTACCAATTATAATTTATTGGTCGTCTGGATTGTAACTATTAAATAACGTATATTTATCAAAAAATGGACTTCAAGTTTCAATTTTGTGCCTATGAATTGTGATGTACAACTATCAGTTCGCAATGGAAGACACCCAATATCGCGTTTATGAGCATGTTTAATAATCGGACGCCATCACCACCGAACACATAGTAAATTTGAAAATCTAATTCGAATTTTTCATAGCTAAGGCATTAAAACTCTCCTTCAAGCTTTCATTATTACGATAATCACTTACTAATTCATATTTTCCCATTTAAATTCCCTCCAATTTTTGTTTCAATCACTTTGGTGCATTACTTGCCATTTCCAAATATATTGACAACAGGATGCATATTAAAACATTACGTTCGGATATCATTTATCAAAACCTTCTACACGTTTAACAGTAAGAAATGGTGTAGAAGTACAGACAGGACATGTTTGCCCCTTTTATGAAAAAATGGGAACCATAACAAATCCCTTTTCGTGCAGCATCTAGGGCGCGCAATATTCTCAAAGGGGGTGTCCCAAAAGATCTTAGATCTTGCGGGGAGCCCCCTTCTTACTGTTAGAAGACGCTCCATGTACGAATCGTTCCTACCATCGCTGTTGCCCCCACATTTCTTGGAATGGTTCTGAGCAAGGACGAAATGTGGGGGCAAAGGCGAGCACTGACGCTTGTCCGGATTCGATTCGTCCTCTCCGCTACGTTGTGCGAAAACATACTTTAGACATACGAAAGTGCGACCCACCATCTACGAAAGGAACGATTTCTTTGTACATTCAATATACCATGGACCAACTTTATCTGCCAATGGACTTGGAGGATGACATTCCTCCTTATCATCTTGTTTGCATCGTCAATGAAGCGGTCAACCGCTTGGACGACCGCATCTTTTCGGCTGCCTATCCCAGCGGCGGTCGAGACAGCTACCATCCCAAGATGCTCACCAAAGTCATCGTCTACGCTTACACACAACGGATCTACTCTTCTCGTCAGATCGCCAAAGCCGTCCGCGAGAATGTCATGTTCATGTGGATTGCCGGGAGACAGCGTCCGGATTTCCGCACCATCAATCGCTTTCGTTCCGAGCGTATGAAAGATGTGCTGGAGATCGTCTTCACGAGCGTGCTTCAGTTTCTTGCCCAGGAAAAGTACGTCAATCTGGAACACTATTTTGTCGACGGCACCAAGATCGAAGCCAATGCCAACCGTTACACGTTCGTCTGGGGCAAAGCGGTCGTCAAGCACAAGGCGAAGCTGCAGGAGAAAGTCCAGACGTTGTTTTCAACTATCGAAGAGGCCGAGAAACAAGAAGAACATGAACGAGTGGGACAAGACCTCGCCGAACTCGGCGAGTCGTCCGCGTGGACCAGCGAAAAGCTAGAGGTTGCTGTTCAGCAGTTGGAAACGAAATTGCAATCCCGGCCCAAGGACAAACCCCTGAAAAAAGCGGTACGCTCGCTCCGCAAAGATTTGCTCCCGCGTTTGCAAAAATATGAGACTTAGCAAGAGACTCTCGGCGACCGGAACAGCCTATAGCAAAACCGATCCCGACGCCACGTTCATGCGAATGAAAGAAGATCACATGCGTAATGGTCAACTTAAACCAGGCTACAATGTGCAGATCGGGACGGAAAATCAGTTTATTATCGGTTACAGTCTTCACCAACGCCCGACGGACACGCGTTGTCTAAAGCCACATTTAGAGAAGGTCAAAGCCGCTCTGGGAACACTTCCGAAAAACGGTGGTCGCGGATGCAGGATACGGCGGGGAAGAAAATTACGCTTACTTGGAAAGCGAGGAACTGGAAGCGTTAGTCAAGTACAGCGCGTATCATAAGGAAAAATCAAAGAAGTGGCAACAAGATATCAGCAAGCTAGACAACTGGCAGTACGACGAAGCGGAAGATACATGGACGTGTGCGGCTGGGCGAAAGCTGCGGTTTCGCTATGAAAGTAAGGAAACGACGGAAAGCGGATATGAAATACGGAAGCGACACTACCGAAGCGTGAGCTGCGAAGGGTGTTCATTCAAAGCACCTTGCACGAAAGCCCAAGGGAACCGGGAAATCAGCGTAAGTCTCAGGTATCTTCGTTACAAGCAGCAAGTGAGAGAGAAACTTCGAAGTGAGGAAGGCTATGCGTTGTCGGTGCGGCGAATGGTCGAAGCGGAGAGTGTATTGGGGCAGTTGAAGAATAACCGGGGATTCCGGCGATTTCTGCTTCGAGGACTGACGAAAGTAAGCCTAGAGGTCGGATGGCTTTCGCTTGCCCATAATCTGCTCAACAACGGACCGAAAAGCAAGAAATGGCGGTACAAGGAGATAACATCCTGGGCACCGCCATTTCTTCATTTGACACATTTTTTAATCGGACGAACCGTCCGTCAAGTGAGCAAACCTACTTATGGGACAGCTCCTTTTTCATATTAAGGACTTTTTCAGTGGCCTCACCTTAGATAGCTGTTATCTTAGGCTGAGGAATTATCTGTCTGCTTCTTCCATGATTATACATCTGATAGCCGAGGCGTGTAAGCCCCGCACTTTAGCGCTTTTTTCCATGTGCCTTCCGGTCGGCGGCATTAAGTTCATTCACATAATCACGGGTGTTTTGTAAAACCTGTTCCTTAGTATACTTGTGCTTATTCGCATTCGCTTTGACGTGGGTCGAATCGGAAACCAGGACGCGTCTACCTACAATATGGTGCTGAATGGCTTGAAGCACAATCTCATCAAAGATCTCCTGAAAAATCTCAGTATCTTTGAAACGAGTGCGACGATTCCAGCTAATCGTAGAATGGTCCGGCACTTTGTCGGTTAGACCTAACCCCAAAAACCAGCGGTAGGCGAGGTTGGTCTGAATTTCACGTTCGAGTTGACGTTCGGAACGGATGCCGTAAAAATAACCGAGGAAAATCATCTTAACAGGGTCGATGGCTGGTCGCCCAATATCAGCATAGTAAAGCGGACGAACCTTTTCGTCGATGAAAGAGAAATCGATATACTTGTCCACTTTACGGAGCAGATGATCTTGAGGAACCAATTCTTCAATCGAAACAAACTCGTAAGCCTGCTGTTTTTCTCGGTTAGAACGCAACATACTTAACACCCTTCCGAACGGTTTATATAATATTAACGTGGTGTCGGTTGAATTAAATATACAAAAAAAAGACTTTCTCGACAGCCTGAACACACACACCATTCAGAGTGTCTGTTTTTGTTCTGTATATATGTAACGTCAGCAAATTTACTGGATGCACTCTTGGAACTGGGCAGGGCAATCCTTTATCTAGAAAGTCTTTTACTCTAGATTATCTACTTTTACAGGTTAGTTTAGCAGTATGAGTCTTATTCATTTCCCGCGCTGGGGCCGAAGATACTTCCCCTGCAATATATTGTTTTCTTCCAAGTAGATCGTGCCTCCGATCATACCGTGATACTTGCCGGAGCTGTCAAAAACCGGCGCACCCGCAAGAACAATCCAGCGACCAGTAGGAGTCCTGTACGGTGCCGATAGATAGGATTTAACGTTTTCGAGTCCAGATGTTGAATAAGAGTCGCCTAAGGGTGGAGGCCCCAAGTTTGTCATCGATTATTTCAAAAATCATTTACAAATCTATATAAATAGATATAATGATCTGTATGGAACCTATTTTAATTTACAAAGCGTTATCCAATGAGACCCGTTGTCAAATCATGGATTGGCTGAAAAACCCGGAGCATCATTTTGAGGAAAAGAAGTATTTGGATTACGGCATCAGCTTCCGGACCGGAATTTGCGTAGCCGATATTCAAAAGAAGAGCGGGCTGGCGCAATCCGTCATTTCCAATTATCTGCTGACACTTCAAAGAGCGGGACTGCTTGAGTCCAAGCGTGTCGGAAAGTGGACCTATTATCGCCGGAATGAACAGACCATCAAGGAATTTTCCGAGTATATTCAAAACGAACTATAAAGAGGTGTTTTTTTGTTCATATTCATATAGATATATAGATATACAATTGTATACAGATGGTGAACTGCGGACTAACATATCTACATATACAGATATAAAAATACAAAATGGCAGAATAGGAGCATAATTTCTTTGAGACAGAAACAAGTGAACCCTTTACTTATTATCATGTTGGCTTTAGGTGTTTTTGGCATTATTACGACGGAATGGGTATCGTTGGTGTTCTGCCCCAAGTGGCCCGGAAATTTAATATCACGGCATCGCAGGCGGGTACGCTCGTCAGTGTGTTTGCCCTTGTGGTCGCCATCTCGGGACCCTTCCTGACATTATTGGCATCCGGTATCAACCGGAAAGTGATTCTTCTTATCGCAGTATTCATGTTTGCGGTATCCAATATCGTGTACGCCATGACATCGAAATTCGAAGTGATGCTGGCGTTCCGGATCATTCCGGCCTGCTTTCATCCGGTCTTTTTTTCCGTGGCTTTGGTCACCGCGGCCCAGCTGGTTCCACCCGAGAGAAGCAGTAAAGCGGTCATGAAGGTATTTGCCGGGATTACGGTCGGATTTGTATTTGGTGTGCCTTTGACTTCTTACCTGGCGGAAAAGGTTTCACTGGAAACCGCATTTTTGTTTGGAGCGGCCGTTAGCGCGACTGCCTTTGCGGGTATATGGGCCTGGCTGCCGTCCATGCCGGTTAAGAACAAAATGTCATTCGGTAAACAGCTAGGGATATTGCGGAAATCCGCATTGTGGTTAAATATAGCTTCGGTCATTTTTATTTTTGCGGCGATGTTTTCGGTCTACAGCTATTTTGCGGAATACCTCGGTCAGGTCACACCGATGAACGGATCGGTGATCAGTGTGATGCTGATGGGTTTTGGAATCATCATGATTTTCGGCAACTTCGTATTTGGCGCCCTGCTGCAAAAAAACATATCGGTGACAGTGATGATGTTCCCTGTGCTGTATATCGCTGTGTACCTACTGCTGTACAGCCTGGGGTCATACGGAATTCCGGCCATGATCGTCGTGTTTCTATGGGGGATGATCCATTCCGGAGGATTAATCATCAGCCAAACATGGCTGACGACGGTGACAAAAGATGCACCGGAGTTTGGCAACAGCTTGTTTGTATCGTTTTCCAACCTGGGGATTACGCTGGGCACCACTGCAGGGGGCTGGTTGATAGCCGAGGCGGGTATCCATCAGTTGATCTGGAGTGGAATCGTATTTGCCATCCTTGCCCTGGCTTCGATTTTGCTTAAAATAAAATACGTTCCTTCGTAAATCGGAAGCCAGCCGGGCGCAGCATTATGTGCCCGCTGGCTTTCCATGCTTAATTGGTTTGTCCCAAATGCCCTATTATACTTCTCGGGTTGATAAATCCAGGTATTGATTATACCAACGGACACAGGCGTTTAAAGAGCTGCTCCTTTACCCAATTCGCAGTACCTTGACTATTCGTATGAGCTTGTTGTGTCAGCAGAAGTACAAGTACTTAAATCGATTCTCTCGTAAATTCTGGAAATCATCTTTATAAATTCTGACACCACACATCGGCCTCTGCTTGCTGTGCCGCTTTCGTTCGTTTCCGGAAGAACAGAAGCGCAATCACGACGCAAGAAACCATAAATACCGAAATCGCGCCGATGTTGAACGAATTCTGACCGGCATATTGAGTCGCCTGCCCCGCTACGATAAACCAAGTGATCAGAAGGGTATTGGCGAACGCGCCCGCATAAATTCTGCCCATTCTCCGGTAAAAGTAAGTCGAGACCAGCGCCTCCACGATATTGACGAGCACGAACTGCAAACCGAGGACAATGAGAAGTGCTTGCGTGCCCCAGAATACTTTGCCGGTTGTAAACAACGTCAAGTACTGTATCAGAATGAGTACGATGATTCCGAGCGTATTGATTCCTGCGTTTGCCAGAAACCATTTCCATGCCGTACCCGCCTCGGTCACTCCCGGCATTAGGCGGAATTGTCCGTGCATCAACAACCCTTTGGCCAAGAAGAATAGCAGTAACGGTACGCCGTATTTCAGCAGCATCAGGAACTGATCCGGACTCATCGCCTTAAGGCCGATGAACCAAATTCTGAAATCCAACGTAAACCAAACGCCGATCCATAACGTAACCGCGTATACGCCGCCAATCGAATACAGCGCCAGCAGCAGGGATTTGCCCAGCGCCTTCAAATCGATGCCGTAACCTCCCTCTGAATACGAAAAAGCCGCTGATAGCAGCTTTTACATTATAGTTAATTGTCCCGTTTAAATTATTGTTGTCAACAAAAATGTCCAATGACAGATGCCATTCCGCTCTAGTACTCAGACAACTCCCTACAATGTGGTCACTTTTGTGCATTTTTTAATGACACATTTTTGACTACATAAAAATAAAAGAAGACCGATAAATCAGGCTTTTCTGCACTAATAAATGTGTAGTGACATCCTGCTGCATTCATTCGTATACCCGCAGTACAAAATTTTTGTCGGAGCACAGTTCCATTTATTAAAAAAACGAGTTTTTTCTTTTTTTGAGTTATTTTTTTTAATTGACAACGTTTGCCTGTTAGCTTAACGAAAAATGGAGCAGCTGCCAACAGGCAAACGGCTCCATTCTACTTTCAATTAATAGCGAAAAGACTTGCTCAGTTGAATATCATGTTCCTCAACATAATTACGGTAATGTTCGCCACTAAAGTAACTAACAATATCCATATTGATCTCAGGATATAGTTGAATAGAATATGTCGTATTTCAACGAATATAGATCAGCCTCTAATCCCATATATTTACCTCCATCAAATTTAACGTTTCTTTGATATTAAAGTTAAGTATATTTAAATTTCAATGGACGAAGCCCGAAAGCCGATTCCTATGAAATCCGCTAACCCCCGTCGGGAAGATAGCGAGTAAGTCCGGCATGGAACGTGTAGCATCTTCATCTTCACAGAACTTCTGATCAGCAGCTTCTTCGCTTGCTCGACCCTGTAACGCTCAAATATTCCTGCGGCGTACAGCCAGAATGCTCGCTTCATGCAGCGGGAAATGTGCACCGGATGATAGCGCAGCTACTCCGCAAGGCGCTCTTAAGAGATTTCCTCCCGATATTCAAGTCTGTTACGGCAGGAATATTTGTTTCCTTACACATGAAGCAATAAATGAATAACGCATTGGACAACAGCTATAATGTCTTGTAAAGGAATACGTGAACCTCCTTGATACAACATAATTGCTTTTTTTGAGTCGGACTCTCAGTCTGTGGA
>NZ_LITU01000069.1:21645-22530 GCF_001280595.1 Paenibacillus xylanivorans | reverse complement strand
GGGAGAAATCACGTCCCACTTCCCATACGGGGTCAAACCCGCCGCTTTAGCCAGCGACGTAGAAGTATGGTTATCGAGTTGGCATCGGTACTGGGGTTCGTATCCCTGATCATAGGCATACTTGCAGATTGAACGCACCACTTTGCGGGCATGACCTTTTCCTCTAAAGGGCGTCAGAGTCAGTACGCCGAGATCCGCAATTTGCGCATTGTCCTCCCAAGGATACATACTGGCGGCACTGACCAGGCGGTTTTGCTCAAAAGAGCCGAACACCGCCCAGTGATCTAATTCCACATAAGCGTCATCCAAGTCTTGTTCCGAGGCGGAGGACTCGAACTCATAGAAAACAGCATCATCTTGCTCTGTTAACCGGCGTAAGTCACCTTCCAGATTTTCCTGCAGCAATACGTTCTTATCGGTTTCTGAAAAATAAAAAAGATAATCTGCGCCATGCAGAGTGACTCCCGCTTCATTCAATTTCCGGCGAAAGATCTCCTCAGACAGGTCTTGTCTTTGATAAGGGCCTACCTTATCGGCCATCGCAGGCGTCAGGACCGCCATAACCCGGCCGTCGGTGGTTTCCAGCACCATGACCCGACTATCTTCGTCCAGGTCTGGGTTGATGGCGACAGTAAAGACTTCATCGCTATAGAGGACGTCTCCGTTCAAAAATTGCGCCCGCCAAAAGTCAGTTATCGTTTGTGAAAATAAAGGCGTACTTCTTACTTGATTTGGTTGATTTGTCATTATGTTCACTTCCTTAGACATTTGTAATAGATATACTAGAGAATGCAAGAAAAATACAATTAATATCTGGATAATTCTAATTCTTTCATCTGTACATTATCAATAATCTCATTTGCAGCCTTTCTTCAACCCCTTGCC
>NZ_LITU01000069.1:19113-21635 GCF_001280595.1 Paenibacillus xylanivorans | reverse complement strand
CATCCACTTGTCTTTCACATAATGAATCGTCAGCATTTGTTCAATAAACATGCCGCCAGCATCCTGCATCTGGATGATCAGGAGGAGCCCAGAAAGCAACCAGAGGCCACGGTGGATGCCCCTGATACTTCCAGTATTTCCCCCTCCTCTCTCCAGCTCCCGTCTGTTCTTCAGACGGCACTTGCACCGGATAAAAGCTTATCCCTTTTCCAGAATATAATTATCGTGCGTGCCAACAGCATTGTTCAATATCTGCAAAGGCTGCCCTTTCAGATAATAATTGAAGAAATCAAGCGTAAAATCGTTGACGAGCCGATGCGTTCCGCGCGCGTCCGTTCTCTGTACCCACTCCAGAATTGGCGAAATCAAAAAGTTATCAGTGAAGCTCATATGAGAAGTGTTGTTCAGCTTCAGCCAGTAGTTCCCGCCGGCCTTTACCGGCGTATACCGGGCATTGACCTCTTCATAGTATCGTTCAACTTCGCCGCGGGTCATGCCCAAGGCGGCGAGCTGATCGTCGCTTATGACACTGGAGCCCGCCACCGACTGGTCCGCACTGATCATCAGGAGCGGCTTGCTTATGCCTGCCGCCGGAATGCGGCGTTCACCGTACAAGGCTCCGTCCATATTGATGCCTGCCCGAACCCGCGGATCACTCAGCAGCATCTGAACTGTAGACGCCCCGCCGAACGAGTGTCCGAACATGCCAAGTCGCTCCATGTCCATCCGTCCCGTAAACCGCCGATCCGGGTCAGCGGCAGAAAGCTGTTCAAGTTGATTCAGCACAAACCGCACATCGTTCACCCAAACCTCATTCAGCTTGTCCATTTTTTCAAATGTCTCTTTTCCAAACCCTGTGCCGTCCACGGGATGGAATAACGCCACCCGTCCATCCGGAAATATCGAAGCCATACTGGTGTAAGTATGATTGATTCCCGCCACAATGTAGCCATGGCTAACCAACTGCTCAACCTGGAACATGTTCTGGCCCTCGAATCCGCCAGACCCGTGTGAAAAAATAATTACCGGATACGCCGCTTCCGTATCAGACAGCGCCGCGTGTTCAATCGCATGCGTACGGGCTTGTCCAAGGCTCGTCAAAAACAACTTCGGCAGACCAGACTCCTGCTGAAATGCCTCGGTATACACTTTGGAATCGGGCACATACGGCGCTCGGGTTCCCTTAGCGTCCTTGCTGGCCGGGTACCAGATACGTACATTCAGTTCCCGCTTGGCCCCGGCCGCCGTCACAGCGGACGTTTCTTCGCGGGTGTTGTCAATCCAGTGATAAGCGACCGTGCCAATCCCATACGGGCCTGCCGGTTCATCCAATGTAAACACCGGGAACAGCAACGGCGCAGCAACGGTTACCGTCCCGTAGAAAAAGGCGGATAACAACGCTGCAATTCTGCGTACGCCGCGCCTTTTAACGCCCCCTTGCCCGGCTCGGGCGCGCCGCCGATGATCCAGCATCAGCGCCCATAAAGGAGCCAGCGTAAATGCATAAGCGGGGATCAGGGGCCAGCGCCATCCCTCAACCCAGCCCTGTACAACGAGAAGAACTGCCGAGACGGCCGATCCTCCCCATAATAACAGTCGCGGCTTTTGTTGCCCGACAACCAGCCACAGCAACATAACCACATTAAACGTCACCAGTACAACTTCCATGATTCTCATCTGAAGATGACCTCCTCGAATACTGTCCGCCGAACAGGCAGTTCGGCAATATGTTACCACAGCGAATAACCTCTCCAATAGCAGGGACTTCAAAGAGGTTATAGCGGTGGAATACTACGGATACCGGAGAGTCAAAAGTTCTAATGGAAATCGAAGGGCAAATAACCTCATCCGACGAATCTATTATATCCTTAAGGTCGCGCCACCAAGAAAGGAGATTAGATCGTAGATAGAGTTACCTTATCTGATTTTTCGCAATTGACCATACCCATGTTGAAATATATACAGCTTATTTCATTGTTATTTTAAATTCCGAACCCGGCGCCCCAGCAAATACAATCGTTCCGCTCTTGGGCAGAGTCACTTTGTTGTTGCCGCTGACAATGGTATAGTTGACGCATAATCCTTCCTCATCATATACCGCGAAAGCACCATTCTTTGGCAGCTTGACCGTCATCGTTTTGCCTGCTGCCGCTGCCGGGATGGTTAACCATTTGGCATGCCCGTTCGCTGGCACCGTGACCTTGGACTGATTTCCTGCATAGATCGGTTTTACATTCGCCTCGCTCACAAGTAAGTGCGCATTTACCTTCAAATATTCGATGCCGTCTTCCGTGTAGAACTGGACTTCAGTCGTATCCCGGCCTACCATTCCTGGGATCTGGATCTGACTCGTCGCCGTGTTCGGACCTGTGATCTTTCGATCCTCCCAATAACCCGGCAGACCGTCGGCGAGGCTTATCGTCATTGCCAGATGCTCGAAGAAATACACTTCGGAGCTGAATTTCTGGTTCACGACATAGAACTTAGCATCTTCCCGTTTCGCCCAAGCTTTGACGGTCTCT
>NZ_LITU01000069.1:17226-19103 GCF_001280595.1 Paenibacillus xylanivorans | reverse complement strand
CGTTGTCTTCCAGCTTCTCGGCCGCATAATGGGATACTGCTAGTTGCCCCAATCCCGGCAACGTCTCATAGTCTCTCTCCCACAAATACGTGCGTCCGTTCTTTTCGGTGACGAAGCTGACCTTGGAGGCTCCGTTCTCGTTGATAAAGCTTCCATCCGAAGTATATATATACTTCGTCTCCGGATCGTTTGCCATGGACAGTACTCCGTCCTCGGTAATCTCTACTCGGAACTGCGTTCCACTTTTGGCGTAATAGCCTGCTTGCTTCACTACATCTTGGGGTATCTTGGCCCTAACGGGCTTGCCAAATGATTTGTCCGACTTGATGTTCTTGATCTCTCCCTTTTCCTTGAGCGTTAGCAGCAGCAGTTTGCTTGCCAATAGTTGATCCGTGTCACTGCTACCGCCGGATGATAACACGGCAGCTGCCATCTTTTTCTCAGGAAGCACGACGAGAGAAGCAGAATATGTAGTCAAGTCCCCTCCCTTAGCCAAGCCCTTTATTCCGTATTCATTGAACGGGTATAGCTTCACACTGTCCCAGCCGAGACCGTAATTGTTACTATCATCCGTATCTTCCGGCCAGATGCCTTTTTTGTATTCCTCCTGTTCCATCGCCCGTACCGACTTGTCAGAAAGGATATTGTTTGCCTGTCCCATAAATATTTGCGAGAATCGCACCATATCTTCTGCCGTGGAGTTAATCCCTCCTTCGGCGATCGCATTAACAAAAATATCTGGAAGCTGCCCTTGGTAATCCGGGACATAGAACCCAGCAAGCTTGCTGTCTTTCAATTTGTCCTGCGGTGTCTTCGTATGATTCATCTGCAATGGTTCTGTGAAATATTGATGAATAAATGCGGTGAAGCTCATGCCGCTGACTCTTTCAACTAGAATCTCGGCAAGCATAAAGCCGCTATTGCAATACACCGAGTACGCTCCAGGGTCCGCCTGCAAGGTCTGGTCGGACAATGTCTGCAGAAATGTATCATGGGCATAGGTGTCATTATCCTCGAACAAAAATTCGTCCGTAGATCCAGTACCTCGCAGACCGGAGGAGTGGTTCAACAGCATGCGCGGAGTAATGCGCTTATACCGTTCGTCCTTCATCTTGAAATCGGTTATATACTGGACAACGGGAGTATCCAGATCGATTTCCCCTTTGTCTACCAATTCCATGACGGCCGCGGCCCCAAATACTTTGCTGACCGAACCGATACCGTACAATGTATCCTTGGTCAGCGGCTTATCGTTCTTGCCCGTCTGGCCGGATACAGTGATCTTTCCATTGTCAATCAGCGCATACTGAACGCTAATTGTATCGGTGGATTCGATTAGCAAGGCAGCCTTCTCAGCAGCAGTTTTCCCCAATCCTTGGCTATCCGCAAGCGCAGGGGCGACGCTGGAAGCCATTGCTCCAGCTGGTGCAATCATAGTCAACGCAAGTGTAGCGGATAGCACCCAAGAAAGTCTTTTTTTCATATAAAGATCCTCCATATAAACTCAAAATGGTAAGTGATGAAAATCCCTTTCCTTTTAGTCCTCTCCTTTCCTTTTATCAATAGCTAAATTTCATAAAACTTAGAAACAGTTGGTACACAAAACCAAAAACTAACCGATCGGTCAGTTATATCTTAACTGAAACTAACCGATCGGTCAATAATTTTGTTTTATGCTATAATAACTGAAGAAAATGGGACAACCATTCTAGGAGGAACGGTAATGATAGATGGTAGAGAACAAAAGGGGAACAAAACAAAAGAAGCTTTATTAGACGCTACAATCACTTTTATTTATGCTGATGTGTTAATGAGTGAAGCACTGGAACAAATTTATCAAGAAGCGAAGGAACCGGATTCTTTTGCAGATATTATGT
>NZ_LITU01000069.1:1116-17123 GCF_001280595.1 Paenibacillus xylanivorans | reverse complement strand
TAAATGATTTATTAGTAACTTATATAAAAGGATTTGCAACATTTTTTATTCCTAAGGCAGACACGGAATGGCTTGTTTTATTATGGAAAGAAAATATTAAAATGATTGAAATCTATATCCAATCATTAATCGAATCAAATTCATAATACATCATCTAAAAAAAGTAAAATTCAACTTTAATATGCTGAAATTCTCCGTAGTCCTAAAGGCCAGAACAAGTCGGGTCTCAACGAATGGAGGGATACTATTGGAGAAGAACTTTTTTAATCGAATTTTATTCAGGTGTAGAATGCGAGTCCTTAACAAATGTCTCGATTTGCTAATTAAATACATTTTTGAGAAAAAGCATTTCGTGAATTCCACTTCGAATATCAGCTTAATTGGTACAGACATTTGGTCTTTCATAGTCTTCATATACCGTTTCATGTCCTGCTCCTGCCAACGGCTTCGCTTAAAAACGTGCCGGCAGGTAGAACAAGAGAACTGCTTAATCCTATCAAGATCGTGCCGATGAAAACAGGATTAATCCAAAGTTTCGATGGACAGGAAATAGGTGGATAAATTACTTTTCATGTATTTGAGGAATCGCATCTTGAAGGAGGATTTTATGTTAAGCAGCGCATTTACGGAGTACAAATTGAAGCAACCAACCTGTGTGTGATGGATTCATTATGACCCATTGGTTTGGCTATGAATAGGTGTATTCAGTTTGACGCTTACTTATAATCTCTCTGCTTACTTCGTCAGTAAGCTCTATCCATTCTGGGTGCTGACTAAATTCTTTGAAGTCTGAGAGATATTTTTCACATAGTTGTTTGCAACGAATAGTAAAAACTTCATCTGCGATTTGCTTGTCACTAAAGAAGCACGGCTGTGAGCAAGAATCAAAAGTACATCCCTCTATTCCAGCTCAAAGGCTAGTTCATTTACCCGCAAGCTTCCCTTTCGGCCTTAGCTTCCCCTTCCTCGTACTACCCCTCTATGCAAAAATATTTCAATAACGTCAGCTTATTATATGTACCCGTATGTTCTTGCTGAGCCAAATAGCCAGTCTCCACCCATGCTCCAAGCTCCAAAACACCAGTATCAGGCTGTATTTCATCCAAAAACAGCTTAAACAATGTTGTTTTTCCAGTGCCGTTATCTCCAAGGAGCACAACCTTTTCTCCATATTGCAATCTTCCTTCGGTTTCGTGCAAAATCTGCTTGTTCCCGAAGCTCTTGGATAAATGCTCAAACTGCAATACGGCACGTCCGGAACGGTCTGACGGAGAAATTATAAAGCTAGCCTGCTTCTGATCTAATGCAGGTTTTTTAATGATCTCCAATTTCTCCAGCGCTTTACCGATCGAAGCGGCTCTTTTGAAAAACTTTTCGTTATCGCCATTTCGTCCCCATTCCTCCAGTCTGCGAATTGTTTTTTTCATCTTCTTTACAGCCTTTTGCTGCTCTTCGTATTGAGCGAACTGCTGCAACCCCCTTTCTTCCTTCTCCTTCATATAACCGCTGTAATTGCTGAAATAGACATGTGCTTCGCCATCCTCCAGCTCTATTATTTTATTGCATACAGGGTCAAAGAAATAGCGGACATGAGACACAATCATACAAGTTCCGTCATAGCGCTCAAGAAATTTCCCAAGCCATTCTATGCCTTTTAAATCAAGATGATTAGTCGGCTCATCGAGCAAGAGCAGCTCAGGCTTCATAACAAGCTGGGAAGCTAGCACAGCCCTTGTTTTTTCTCCGCCCGACAAACTGCCAAACTTTCTTTCATCATAACTGCGCTCTATCTGAAGACCGCTTGTTACTAGATCAATAGTTGTATCTATTTCATAACCCCCGCCAAGCTCAAAGCTTTCTTGCAATTGTGCATAAGCAAGCAGCAGTTTTTCCATTACTCCCGGATGCTCCGCTGCTTCAGTACTTGACATTTGCTGCTCCAACCGGTCTGTGAATCCTTTCTTCTTGTCAACACGCCTTCATCAACATGATCGCAGCCGGCTATTAGTCGAAGCAACTTAGATTTTCCGCTTCCGTTACGTTCTATTAACCCTGCTCGTTCGCCTTCCTGTAATTGAAAGGTTACTCCGTTCAAATCCATTTTAGATTTGTAATTAAAGGACACATAAGGAAAATGCCAAAATGTATTGCTGATTTTTACTGATGACCAATTTTTATGAGGTCAACACGAATAAAGGAGAACTCATATGTTGACTATATGTGTCCTCCTTTTATTCAATTAAAGCGCCCAATAATGATGTTTGATTTCAGCGAGTAGTCCAATGCCATTTGAGGGCTTCTTTTTCTATTTTTTTGACAAAATCATCTTTACCGTCACCATAGCCATCAATGTCAGTTGGATATTGGTCTGCAAGCTTACTTTTTAATTCTCCGTATTCCTTACATATTTCCAAACTTTGGCGAAGATAATCTCTGAACGATAGATGCCTTTCGATTTCTTGAATATTATCATACTGGAAAGCATGAATTTGATGAGTGCGATTGTCTCCACCCTTACGGAAGTATCTCCTTCCATTAATTCCAAATTCACCCATAACCTCATATCCAATATTTTCAAATTGTACAGAGAAAGTATCTAATTCATTGATGTCGTTTACTACAAGCAGAATGTCAATGATCGGTTTTGCTTTTAAATTTGGAACAGAAGTACTCCCAACATGAAAACTGTTCACTAATTCATCTTGAAGAATCTCCTTTATTGCATGTTCTTCTTTTAGATATTCGTTTTTCCAATTTGGATCATATTCTACTACTATGATATTCATTTCTTTGCCTCCCACTATAAAGTAATGTTTTTTTGTTTAGATGCATCTGTCAATAGATCAATGCCAGGAATATTGAACTTTTCCTTGGTTTTCTTTTTCATAATGATTATTTTATTTTACAAACGTCGCGACTATATTGCAAATCTATGTTTGGACCTACTTCGCTCATTCTTTTTACAAAGTCTTTTCCACCAACGGTACCTGTAGTTAAATCCCCCCATTCTAGCAAGTCTTTAAGAGTTGTATGAACTATTTCATCCCCTGCATGTCCCCAAGGGCTTTCATAGATTTCATATGCTCCTTGTTCATTTTCAAATATCTTAACAAATAATTTTAACACAAACACTTGACCTTAGGTCTGACCTAAGGTGTATCGTTGAGGTATTACAAGCTTTAGGAGTGAACTTTATGAAGAGTGAAATTACGATTAGTGAATTAGCCAATCTTATGAACGTGTCTGTTCATCAAATTCGTTATTTTGAAGAGAAAGGAGTTCTTGGGCCCGCATACACAGATAACAATCAGTATAGAATGTTCGGCATTGAGCAGATCTACCAGCTAGCACATATTCTATTGCTTCGCAAGCTGGGAGTGTCTGTTCAGTCCATAAAAAATTGTATGACCTCCTATTCTGCGGATCAATATCGACAGCTTTTTCATCATTCCTTGCGGGAAGTGGATGCGGAGTTACTGCGGCTCAAAGAGCTTCAGCAGTTCATCAAAAAAGTTTTGCATGAACAGCAAAACTTTAATTCACAGTCCAACCAGTATCAAATAAAGCAGCGAGACACCACCTACTTTGCAAGTTGGATTGAAATGGGTTCAAATTCTAAGCTTGATGCCAAACTGTTGGCTGAACAAGCGAAGCGCGTTCCGAACTTGTTCGAATTGGACATTCATTATATATATGATGGTTCGAGCACAATTACCTTATGCCTAGAAACTCAAGGGCCTGGCGATTTTTCTTTACCTGGAGGCAATTACCTTTCCATGCAGAGCCTAATTCATGAAGATGATGAGCTCGAACAAATGATTGAACAGTTGTACGACTATGCTGCTGCTCAATCATATACCATAGCGGGGCCCCTTATCCTCATTGAAAGATCCTATCTATCGTTATTTAGCAAGAACGAGTTGCATTACGAGTTGCAATTGTTGATCGAATCGTCTACAAAATCCGAAAGGAGTAACAATCATGACTACAGCACCGATAACAATTGAACCTATGCAGGCCAAGTATAATCTACAGGTCGGCCGCCTGCTTGTTCACGGGTTTCGCGGAAAATTTCAAAACTTGACGAACATGAATGATGACGATCTCGCTCTTTTTTTCGAAAAGCTGTTTGAACATTTTCCCACCGAACCGGCAAGTCAAAGAATGGTCGCCCTGCAAGATGGTGAAGTTATCGGGACAATATCCATCAAATGGAAGCCCGAATCTGACATAAAGCAAAAACTTCCTTCGTGGAAGAACTTCAATAGATTGGGAAAATGGAACCTGTTAAAAATGCTGATCGGGTTATCTTTATTAGATCATAAACCACAGGCTGGAGAATGTTATATTGCAGAGATTGTTGTCCATCCGGACCATCGAAGCAAGGGGGTTGGAAAGCTATTATTGCAGTGGGCGCAGCATTTTATGCAAACTGAGCCACACCTAGATATGCTGAGCTTACACGTCGTAGGTAGTAACCCACGTGCCAAGCATCTATACGAGCTCCTGTCATTCCAGACTCATTTACAAAAGAATAGCTTAGTGCGGCATCTTTTGTTCAATGAATCAAAATGGGAGTATATGGTTTTAAAATTAAGATGATCAGTAAAATTTTAAAGGAGCTATTTTATGAAAAAGAAAAAGATACAAAGTTGGGTGGGGAAAGCATATGCGTATATTTACTAAAGAAAAAATATCATTAGTTGTCATCTTAATCAACTTATTTATTGCCTTTGTAGGGGTAGGCCTTGCTGCCCCTATCATGCCATCCCTTGCAAAAGAAATGGGTTTAAGCGGCCAAATGATGGGATACATGATTTCTGCCTTTGCGTTTGCCATGCTTCTCGTCTCTCCTATTGCCGGTATCTGGGTAGATACGATGGGAAGAAAGAAAATGATTGTACTCGGTCTATTCCTCTTTTCTTTCTCGGAGCTGTTATTTGCCATTGGCAACGAGGTATGGGTACTGTTTCTTTCCAGAATTTTAGGAGGAATTGGCGATGCCCTAATTATGCCAGCAGTAACTGCTTTTATCGCGGATAGCACTTCATTAGAAGAGAGAGCTAAAGTCATGGGATATCAAGCTGCTGCGATTAGTTTAGGGTTCATCATTGGTCCTGGCGTTGGCGGGTTTGTAGCCGAATTGGGCATACGCGCCCCATTCTTTTTCGCAGCAGGCTTCGCCCTGGTCGCTGCTTTCATTTCACTCCTTGTTTTGCAAGAACCTTTATCTAAAGAACAACTTATAAAGAACAGAAAAGGGAAATCAAAAACAAGCTTTTTATCAGAGATTAAGAAGTCTTTTCATCCTTTATATTTGATGCCCCTGATCATTGTATTCGTATTGTCTTTTGGACTATCTACCTATGAAATGATGTTCAGCCTTTTTGTAGATTCGAAATTCGGTTTTACTGCTAAAGATATAGCCGTCATTATTACAGTAGGCTCTATCTCGGGTGTGGTAGCTCAATTGATGTTCTTTGATAAGCTGGTAAATAAGTTCGGCGAGAAGAAGCTTATTCATGCCATGATTATCGTTGCTGCTATTTTCATTGTTGCTTCTGTGTTTGTCAGTCGTTATTGGAGCATTATGGCCGTTTCCAGCATTGTATTTTTCGCCTGTGATTTACTTCGTCCTGCTGCGACAACATTACTTTCCAAAGTGGCAGGGGAAGAGCAAGGATTTGTCGCTGGGATGAATTCGATGTATACAAGTCTGGGAATTATCATTGGACCGGCATTAGGCGGTATTTTATTTGATGTGAATATTAATTTGCCTTATATTTTCGCAGCAGTAGTGCTGTTTGCCGCTTTTGTAATGTCAGTAGTGTGGAAAAGTAAAGCAAGGGAATCCATTTCATAATACCTTGATCTGCTGAAGGGAACATCAAGAAGAGGAGCCTCTCTGCATATGCTAAGCATCTTTTATCATAGACAAAACCTGATAAAAATTTGTAGAGGGTTGGTTGAAGAAATGCGGATCTCAGTCACGTTATCTTTAGTTATCTTATTCGCAGGCATCTGTTCGATTCTGTTAGTTTTTCAAGGACATCGTGAATGGTCCTTTTTTAGCTTTGGTTTAGGTGTCGTCTTACATGCGTTAAGACCGAAGCCGATCAAGGGAGAAGCTTTCTCGCAAAGTATCCACTCTCTTAGCCAATTAGTTACATTTGGAACAGTTCCCGGAATTATGTTGAATAACACTGCCCTATCTCCCAATTCATTTTTTGTTTGGGTTTGTATCGGTATATTTGTTAGCGCCTGCGCAATCCAACTAACACATAAAAATATGAGGTTCCCTAGTAAAGTGAACAAAAGAATGTCTGTTGCTGCAGGCGGAAGTCTTTTGGCTATGTATGCACTATTTGTAGCAAAATATTCAATCATACTTACGACATTATTCGTATTGCTTTTGAGCTTGCTTATTGTTTTTCCTATTCGAGAAAGGAATTACAGGATGTGACATTGATGAATATTGAAGCGCTATTTGAGCAATATGGATATGCAGTCCTGTTCATAGGATTACTGCTGGAGTTCATTGCTCTTCCCTTTCCAGGGGAAATAACAATGCTGTATGTGGGGTATCTGTCTTATCTAGGTGTGTTAAACGGATGGACGGCACTTTTTTTAGCGTTTACCGGAACGACATTAGGAATGACTGTGACATATGTTATCGGTCTGAAAGTGGGAATGCCTTTTATTCAGCGTTTTGGCAAATGGGTGTTCATTACACCAGGCAAATTCTATAAAACGAAAAAATGGTTTAACAGGCGCGGTAATTTTCTTGTATTCATCGGCTATTTTATTCCCGGTGTTCGTCATATAACCGGTTATTTAACAGGTATTTTGGGTTCTTCGTTTCGAACCTTTGCAGTCTATGCTTATAGCGGCGCCTTGTTCTGGTGTATTAGCTTCATCGGGTTGGGAAACATATTTGGCTCACAATGGGACAATTTGTTGCACACCATTGAGAGTTATTCTTTGAGCATCGTAATCATCTTGGTACTGCTTGGAGCTGTTGCCTGGCTAGTAAAACGAATGGTTCAATCGTCACGTCGCAAAACACTAAAAGGGGATGAAGTGGAATGAGTCAATCGAAAACAAGGATAACTGCCCTTGATTTTGCGAGAGCATTGGCGATCTTCGGAATGATTCTCGTGAACTATAAGCTTGCAATGCAGGCAGAGCATAGCGGACCGGGATGGCTACAATCGATAGCAGGTCTGTTTGAGGGGAGAGCATCTGCATTGTTTGTCGTGTTGGCTGGCATCGGGGTGGCATTAATGACCTCGAAAGCCCGTAACTCAATGAACGGGGAGCTCATTCGTCAAAGCCGGAACAGCTTGTACAAGAGAGCTGCTTTTCTGTTTATAGCTGGCGTGCTTTTATTGTTAATGGGCTGGAGTGCCGACATTTTGCATTATTATGCGGTGTTTATGCTTGTAGCTGCAGTCTTGATCACCGTATCCGATAATAAAATACTCGGTTTGTTTTCGATGATCTTGGTAGCATCACAGTTGTTTTTAGTCATGTTCGATTACACCAAAGGGTGGAACTTGAGTTTTAAAGATTATACGGGTTTTTGGACAATAGAAGGGTTCATTCGTAATCTGTTATTTAACGGATTCCATCCGATCTTTCCTTGGCTGAGCTTCTTCCTCATCGGCATGTGGATTGGCAGAAAACGTTGGCTGAATAAGGAAAACCGATCGAAGGTACTGTTGTATTCATTGTCAGGAACGGTTGTTTTTGAATCCCTTTCCTTCTTCTTGATCAAATGGGCTTCCCCTGGACTGGGGAATGAAGCGGCACATTATTTGTTTGGGACGAAACCGATGCCGCCGACAATGCTGTATGTGCTCTCAGGAATTTGTTCGGCTATGGCCGTGATCGCGATTTGTCTTTATGTCGTCGATAAATTTGAGCAGTCCGTTCTTACGCAAGCACTGATCAGTACCGGGCAGTTATCGTTATCTCATTATATAGGACATGTGGTGATCGGATTGGGGATGCTTAATATAACAGGCTATTTGGAAAATGGCGGCCTTGTTTTTGCAATGGCATACGGATGCTTATATTTTTTAATGGCCATTATCTTTTCGCATATGTGGAGAAAATGGATGACGAGAGGGCCGATCGAGTTGCTTATGAGAAAATTATGCTAACATGGAAGAAGCAAAGGGTTCTGTAATATGGCAGTACTATAAAAAAAGAGTGAAAGCTAGCGAAGGTAGACTATTACAAAAAGGAGTAGCTTTAGCTTATCTTTTGCACCAATCTGGCTTAAGAGAGCAGACAACCACGTCTCAATTGACGTGGTTGTGATTCTTCGTATGTACATCCTGCCTTCTCACATCATCATTCCCCATGTACACATCGAGCAGAAGCTTCGTGCAGATTTGGGTTCACTACATGCGGCAGCCCTTGGCTTGCGGCAAATTTCCCCGAATGCTACAGCTTTGCGTAGCACTGACTGACCGATGAGAATAAAGGGAAAAAGGCCGAATAGATGTTTCTAGCAAAAGCGTAATACAAACACATAACTTCTCTCACCTCATGCGCCTCGACGATCACAACGACCATTGGTATCCACTTACGAACAGAACAAAACATATTAATGTCCATTGATATCGCTCTGAGTTGTAGAAGGTACGATTAACGGTTTCCTTATTTTCCATGACCGCTATCCACTGTCCGCCGTTGATGAAAAACCTTACTTTTGAAAATGTTCGCGTCTTTTCTCCGCTGACATACACTTCTTTAGGATCGAATAATTATTTATATAATGTTGTCGTTTTGTCTAAATTTTCAACCATAAATGTTATAAGCTTATATTCTCAATCATTATCATCTTTCCTTTCTTAGATAAAGCCTGATTCTTTCGAAAATTTGATTCGATACTGTCCCGGCGTTAAACCCGTCCATTTCTTAAAAGCGCTTTGAAATGCGCTTGGCTCCGAAAAATACAGCAAATAGGCAATATCGCCGATGGAATACTCTCTTTTTTGCAAATAACTCATGGCCAATTCCTTGCGTACCCGTACAGATAACTCATTATAGGAAGTTTGCTCGGCCTTCAATTTATTTTGGAGTGTTCTTATGCTTATTTTGAAATATTCCGCAGTTTGCTGTAAGGTCGAAAAAAAGGAAGGAACACACTCTTTCATCCACTGAATTACCCGGTCTGAAAACCTACTTGCCTGGGTCAGCTCATCCTTGGTTTCCCGTGCAATATTCTCGAATACTCCCAGCAGTCTTGCATCAGAGTACAGAATCGGATATTTCAGCACATCCTTACTCATACGCAGAACATTATCTTTCCCTCCAAAGCAGGGAATTTTCCCGAAAACCGCAGTATAGGGCCGTAAATCCGCCGGCGCATCATGTATAAAACGAATTTCTTGCAACGGGATGTGTTGGTTGCTAAGCTTGTTGATCAAATGACACAGCGAACTCGCCATCTCCTCTACGACATGGCGCGATATTTGACCGGGAAGCTGTAAAAAAAATCGAATAAGGACATCGTCCCCCTCCACTTCCCAATCCAGATTGAAAACGTTGCATAGAATCACATTGTATCTCTGATAAGCGGTTAGCGCATCGACAATGTTTTTCGAATGAAGCAGCACATAACCGAGAATGCCCATATCGGCAAGCTCTATGATCTGTCCTTGGTGCAAGCCAAAATAATTGTCCTGCGTGTAATTCGCGGCAGCAATCATCAATCGCTCCAATCCCTCTTCGGTAATACGAGCCTCCGTATCCTGTAATAAACTACGGTCAACGAAACATACTTGAAATATTTCTCTATTTCATATCCTTTATGAACAATGGTCTTTATAATCGGATATACCACAGTGATGGGAACTCCCGGGTTCTTCATTATCTACTCCCCCTTTGCGTGAATAAGCAGGATAATTGCGCTTTTGATTATTCATTTATCTTTCAATTCATTCTATGCTAATTACAGTCTTGTACTATATTATATCGCAAGCAATAAATGAATTATAACTACAGGAGGAACTGGATATGAAATCGAAAATTCTCATTATAAACGGACATCCCGACCCGCAGAGCTTCTGTTCGGCCTTGTCCGACAGTTATATGAAGGGGGCTTTGGCCAACAAAGCTCAGGTTCGCTCTATTGATTTGAGCAAGATCCAATTTGACCCAAACCTAAAGTTTGGTTACCGTAAAAGAACGGAATTAGAGGAAGATCTGCTAAAAGCGCAAGAACTCATCCGCTGGGCGGATCACCTTGTATTCGTTTATCCTACATGGTGGGGTGTAATGCCGGCCATCCTGAAAGGATTTATTGATCGGGTCTTTCTCCCTGGCTTTGCTTACAAATACCGGGATAATTCTTCTACAGTGGACAAGCTTTTATCCGGCAAGTCCTCGCGTTTGATCGTCACTGCTGATACTCCATTCTGGTACAATAAGTTGGCATATAAGAACGCAGAATACAATGTCATGAAACGCAACATATTGAAATTTTGCGGAGTATCGCCTGTACGTGTTACTGAGATTGGTCCAATCAAAGGGTCATCGGATAAAGCGCGAGCTGGGTGGCTGGCTAAAGTGAGTCAGCTCGGGTCGCAACTAGCTTGAGTATATTCAGTATGGGTGCTACTGCATAAATGAAAGATATACACTGTTTGCACAGCAAATACCGGTGTTTATCATATAATCTTAGAGGAGCTGGACTTAAGACAAGCTCCTTTATTTTATACCTCGGAAACGGCAATAGCCAGGTGGCTGCGTTAAAATCATTTTCCGAGTTAGATAACATAATTAAACATTTATCAAAAACGATTTGTCAAAACTAGTCGCAGCCATGGAAACAATCGAATCCATTTACTCGAAAGTATGTTCTTCCGATTCAGAGTCTTCATTCGGCCATTTCAACCTGGAGATGCTGGTACACCTTCATGGAAGGTTTTGTGATAAGATCTATCATTTTGGCAGATGTTTGAACATTACGTCACGAAGGCAGTCAGTTAAAATGAAATCGCTTTTAAAAAAAAGTTGACAAGGGCGACGGCTCCAATTTGCGAGAAACCAACTAATGATTACTAAAAAGCAAAAAACCTTGAATATCAGAGGCCACTGAAGAACTTACATTTTTCCTTGCAAGTATGTCCAGATCCCTATTTTGGGATAGATGTCTTCTTTTTTTGGACCCTAAGCAAGCTAGACTTCCGGATTTATTCATCCGCTAACTTCAATATTCGCTTTAGATTCACAGCAAATATGGCCATTGCACCTTGTAATTGCATCCCAAGTAAACCCGAGGATGTGGCTATATCATACCCGTGTCCATGTTTGAGTTCACTGTTCTTTGCTTCAATTTTGTAACGCTCTTTGGATTTCTTTTTGAAATATTCTGTTTCTTGAAATGCCATTTGTTTGGAATGTTCTTCAGATTTTATCGAAACGGAATACGTCTTGCTTTTCGCACCTTCTCTGTAGCAACCTTCCTTCAGTGCACAACGCACACATCGCTCTACATCAAAATAATAAGTATCTGTTTGGTTTTTACCGATACTTTTCTTGCCTTGCCGAGCCTTGCGGACGGCCATGTGTCCAGCTGGACACACGTACAATCCTGCATCCTTGTTAAACAGGAACTCCTCTTCCTTTTTACGGTTGCCTTGCGTAATGAGTGGATTCAGTTTCGCCACAAGTTCAATCTCATTTTTATGGGTGTATACAATATTATCCCTCTCGGAATAAGCTGCGTCTCCAATGACGGTCTTCACCTGCATGTCAGCTGCTTTGCTTTTTTCGATTAATTCCTGCAATTGTTTGCCATCATTCTTCTCTCCTGTTGTAATAACGGCCGCTGTAATAATCTGTTCCTCGGTCATTGCCAGGTGTGTTTTGTATCCAAAGAAAGCAGAGTCTGCGCTCTTGTGTCCCACTCGTGCGTCGGGATCCGCCGCCAGGCGAAGCTGCTCGACGTCATCTGAGATCGTTTCTTTCAGCAGGTTTAGAGGCTCTAGAATTTTCGGTACTTGTGCGATCCCAGATTCGGTTTCGACGAAAGCGACAAGCTTCTGGCAATACTCGATTTCATCTTCGAGTTCGTTGTTTGTATTCTTTGCCGGCATGTTGGCTTTGGCCGATTCATCCAAGGTATATATCGCTTTGCGCAACTTCCGTGCATGGTCTTGCAGAATGTCTTGCGGTGACTTCTGGTTGTAGCGCGCTTTTGTATGCGTAGCATCGACGATAATGGAATGGCTCTTCACAATATTCTGTTCGATCGCAAGCGTCACTGTTTTACCAATGAGCATGTCTAGCAAATCCATATCTTTCAATCGCAATTTGCGGAATTTGGTCAGGGAGCTTGAGTCAATAACGGAATCTTCCGGCGCCATACCGAGAAAGTATTTGAACGACATGTCATACTTCGAGCGTTCAACGATGTCTACGTCAGACAGTTCAAAGATCGCTTTGAGCAGTAAGTATTTAAACATGCGAATTAGGATCGATGGCGTTACGTCCATTGTCCAAAGAATATTTCGCTTCGAGTTCTTCATAAATGAAAGTAACGTCCACGAGCTCGTTGATTTGACGGAGCATATTGTCCTTCGGAACGACGATGTCATACAGTGCCGCATAAGGACTCAGGACTAAGGTTTGTTGTTGTCGAATCATCTGCTCTCACCTACTTTTCGTGATAACTCAATTATACGCAAAAAAAGGTACAGCCTCTTCAATTTTCTTGAAGAACTGTACCTTTTTCTAAATGAGGACTTTTTCAGTGGCCTCGAATATCAAGGGTTTTCTTTGTATGGAGCCTAGGGGGATCGAACCCCTGACCTCATCGCTGCCAGTGGAGAGATGGGGTTTTGTACGTTAGGAAAAATGTGGGGGAAGGCCTTGTGAGGCAAGGCTTTCTTGAGTTTTATGTTTCTACGTTCTAGTGCGCCGCGGCGTACAGAAATGAAAAAGTGTGACCAGAAATGTGACCAATAAACCCATGGCTAGAATCACTGTTTGTATATTTTTTCGACCGATCTAACGTCCTTTTCAACCCATTACACACCTCATCCATTTTATAATATATTTCCTTTGCATGATCTCTTCTGCTATCTCTTGAATCAATATCTTATTGCTTTACGTATTTCTTCTAATTCAGCAAACTCTAACTTTAAGGTTATAGTTTCGAAGCCGTCTAATCAGTATGGAATCAATTCAATATGTTAAGAATATTCGTAGATTCAATAGGTATTATGCAAATATTCTAGGTAAAATACCATTAACAGAGGCACGGATAATAACAGAAATAAATCCACCTTAGAAGTGGCTGTACGTCCACTGAAGTTAGAGAAAAACTTGGGACTGACCGAAGCTACATGAGCCGAATTATCCAACGATTTGAGAACGAGAATGTAATCTTCAAAAAAAACAGTCAAGAGAGGATAAACGTCAGTATTCCCTCTTCTTAACCCAAGATGGCGAGAACATTTATAAAGACATGGTTGAAAACGCACGTCGCGGAGTAGATAACATTACCCATTGGATTCCGAATATTATCAAAGCATTTCAAAAAAAATATCCCAACATTGACTATGAGCTTTTGCTTGGCGACTATATGGAAATTGAAAGCTGGATTTTGGAAGGCGCGTGGATTGCGGTTTTCTTAGGCTTCCCGCACATCCCGAACTGGAAACGGTCTTTTTGGAGCAAGACAAGCTGCTTGTGATCCTGCCGGAAAACCACCCGCTAGCCGATTGTGAACGATTTCCTGTCAAAGCGTTAGGCGAAGACCCATTTATGCTTTTAGAAAAGGCCAAGGGCTGAAATATCGGAAATATTTGAGCGATGTAATATTGCACCAAAGGTACATTTTACTACATGGGATGATTATGCCATCATGTCGATGGTGGAAAGTGGTTTTGGTATCAGCATTTTGCCGGAGCTTATTTCGCAGCGTATTCCCTACCGAATTGTGGTAAGGGAACTGGAAGTACCGGCCTACCGTAAGATCGGCCTTGCAATAAAAGATAAAAAATCCGCATCGCTCGCGGTTAAGCGATTTTTAGATTATCTGCATTACAGGAACAATTCTGAGAAAAAAGAAGCATAACAACTTTAACTTGTTATCGGTAGGTCAGTTTTCTTTCCCCGCAAATGTCTAAGAAAATCGATCAGCGCCGCCAATTTGATGAGTTCCTAGCCGCCGTAGATGTCATGTCATAGTGACCGATACCGTAGAAGGCGTACAGAAAGCCATTTGGAAAGAACCCCGCACCGTACCTATTAGGAGTAATTATTTTAGGTATGATTTTTGCTGAAGGTTCTGCCAACGATAGGATTCCATTAATTATGGTAGATGGTTATGAGACCTCATCCACAACCAGTACCTTTATTTACAGCATATTCTTGGCTTCCATGACTATCATCGGTGCAATCGGTGATTCGATTGGGTTGCGTATGGCATTAATTGTAGTACTCATAGTTATCATTGTTTCAGGTTAGTAGCACACGCCGCCAAACCCATTGAAGAAAAAGAAAAATAATCAATTAAATTAACGTAAAAGGAAAACGCATGTCTCAAGGAGACCATACCTCAAAACATGCGTTTTTGTTTTGATTTTAGTTCATATTGGTCATTGAAACCAATACTTCTGCCCCTCTTTTAGAATTCTATGAGTGAATAATTTAAAGTACATCTCTGTCTTGATCCTCCAGCTCTTATCATGGACTATTCTTCTTTATCTTTAAAGCGACCAAAGCGGCTTAAGTCAAGAACAACAAGCACATCACCAAGTTCTTAAACAATCTCCTGTTAAATCGGTCTTGAATAGTTTTTATCAGACTACTGTTTAAATGCGACCACACCGATATTCCTCAAGTTCTAGCTGGGATTCAAATTCAGATCTTTCGAATTAACCCTGACATAGTCGGATAGCACTGATGAGTTTAATCTGGCTTTAATAAGTAAAAAACAAATATTCCTTTATCGTTCCTCTTCAATAGATAACCATTTGTTCTTCCTAGTCTTTGCCCAGAAATACATCCCCATTCCTGCAATGGTAAATATTGCTCCTTAACACCGCTGGTTGGGACTTTCTCCCCGCGCTGAAGGGACTGTTAAGTTTGGGCCACCTAATTCAGGGGACGATTGCAAGATTCAGCCAACTTCAGCTATGGACTCTATGCTGTTAATCTCTCTCTTAATTCCTTATCTGGTACTCATATATTCTTGTTCAATCATCACTTACATTATATCTCCAGTTATTTCTTTCACAAGAATCAGATAACAAAATTAAATATGGTTTAATTACGCCAATCATGTGGCAACAGTTCTTTCAGAGTAACAATTATCTCATTCCCCTCCATTACTTCAGTCTTTAAATTGTCATCATGTATTCGGCTTATTAATTCTCGACACCGCCCACATGGCGGCATAATATTCCCATCACTTCCGGCAGCAATCATTTTTAATACTCGATGCCTTGCCGAACGTAAACCCTGAATTTCCCCTGTGATTTCTTGCCGCCGATCTGCTGTTTGCAGAGCAATTTGATAGTCCGCAGATAAATAAAAGGGTTCATTTTCTATCCTTTCTGAAGAATTACCGTAGCAGTTCTTCTTGCTACTTTGTATTTTAATCGTAATATGCATGGACAAAGCTGTAAAAGCGCTTGCAGCCATGAACGGGCTGGTACTGGAAATCGTCAAGCGCTGCGAAGGGGCCAAAGGCTTCGTCGTTCTCGCCCGACGCTGGGTCGTGGAGCGTACCGTCGCATGGCTCAATCGCTGCCGTCGGCTGGCAAAGGACTGGGTAGCCTCCATCGCTTCATCTGAAGCCCGGCTGCTCATCGTAGCCATCCGGCCATGACGCGCCGCTCCATCGCAAGAGCTTGAATAAAAAAGAATTTAATTGTGGGTCGGACTCTCAGTCAGTGGAGTCGGGAGAAATCACATCCCACTTTCCAAACAGCGTTAAACCTGCCGCTTTAGCCAGCGAGATAGACGCCTGGTTATCGAGC
>NZ_LITU01000069.1:0-1058 GCF_001280595.1 Paenibacillus xylanivorans | reverse complement strand
CAAAAGAGCCGAACACCGCCCAGTGATCCAACTCCACATAAGCGTCATCCAAGTCTTGTTTTGAAGCGGAGGATGCGAACTCGGAGAAAGCCGCCTCATCTTGCTCGGTTAACCTGCGCAAGTCTCCTTCCAGGTTTTCTTGCAGCAAGACGTTCTTATCGGCTTCTGAAAAATAAAAAAGATAATCTGCGCCATGCAGAGTGACTCCCGCTTCATTCAATTTCCGGCGAAAGATCTCCTCAGACAGGTCTTGTCTTTGATAAGGGCCTACCTTATCGGCCATCGCGGGCGTCAGGACCGCCATAACCCGGCCATCGGTGGTTTCCAGGACCATGACCCGACTGTCTTTATCCAGGTCCGGGTTGATGGTGACAGTAAAGACTTCATCGGTATAGAGGATGTCTCCGTTCAAAAATGGCGTCCGCCAAAAATCAGTTATCGTTTGTGAAAATAAAGGCTTACTTCTTACTTGATTTGGTTGATTTGTCATTATGTTCACTTCCTTAGACATTTGTAATTTCTCCAATAGTATCAAAATAATTAATAGATAAACTAGAGAATGTTTGAATAAAATCGAATTTTCCACAACTTAATGAGTTCAAATCGTGGCAAAACCGTTAGATGCAAGAAAAATCCAATTAAAATCTGGATAACCGACAGCTTTCTAATTCTTTCATCTGCACATTATCAATAATCTCATTTGCAGCCTATCTTCAACCCCTTGCTATGTTCCCAAGAGAAAAGCCAGCCGATCGTCTGGCTTCGACTATAGCAGCAATCGGAGAACTTCTGTACTCGCCATTGTCATTTGGATCGAATTGCAGAAAATAGCCTGTCGGCGTCTCCATGTAAGAAACTTTCTGCTGTTTCTACCGTTGGTTGCAGATTTTGCCGTTAGTGATGTCGGACGCTCCTGTTTCGCGACATTACCTTATTCCATCGTAGATCGTTCCGGAAACCTTAAGCTCCTTCGAGATAGGAAGCAGACCGTAATTTACGGTGTGACAGAGGTTTAGTAAATTGCTTCAACCATCCACTTGTCTTTCACATAATGAATC
>NZ_LITU01000068.1:255007-283273 GCF_001280595.1 Paenibacillus xylanivorans | reverse complement strand
AAGTGTCTACTTGACAGGGATAATACCAGATTACCAGAATCGTTAGGGTTTTATTTGACACGAATTGGTTTGATAGTTTAGCGTTTCTTCAGGGGAATCTACTTCTTGACGAGTTCCAATATTTCATTGGCTACAAGATCCGGGTGATATTGATGAATATAATGCTCGGTATCTTTGATAGTAATCTGCTTCGATTGCTTCGACCAGGACGTAAATTCAGCTTGGGTTTTATCCCATATCGGCTCACTGGCCCCGAAGTAATCTGCTGTCAGTATGGTAAGTGGAAACGGGAAGGGCTTTTTGTTGTCGACGACAACCTTGGCATTGGCTGTCATTTCACGCAACTCATCCACGGTGTTAGCATTCCCATAGTTAAGCAATAGAGCTGTTGTATCTATCTTCTTCAGTTCATCAGGTACAAACGTTAGACCGTTTCGATTGGCATTAGATGCTTCCACAACAGCGTTAGACTGTAAAGTCAACCGAAACAAACCGGTTTTGATCCGGAATTGATTCATGAAACCACCAATCACACTTGCTATATCGTCAGTGTCATTGGCGTAATATTCCGGACTTCCCCCATCCAACATCACAATCCCTTGTACTTCATCCGGATACTTTTGCGCAAACCGGAGCGTTTCGAGCGAACCAAGAGAGTGACCCACCAGAACGTATGGAGGCTTTTGCCCAGATATCTCTAATAATTCGTGCAATTCATCTGCCACGGTATCGACATCGCGTTTCTTATCGGTCATATCGCTATAACCATAGCCAAAGCGATCATAAACCGCAAATTTCGTGTAGGGTGCAAGCTTTTCATAGAGAGGATAATAATCCACATAAGGGTCAGCTGTACCCCATCCGGATGCAAGGACAACCGTTGCATCTCCTTGACCACCCGTATATAAATGCATATTGTCTCCGTGTATACTGTAAAGCTTGCCAGGTGGAATAAATGTTTTCTGATCCTGACGGGTGCTCACTTGTTGATAAATCAAGCCTGTAACCAGAAGGAGGAGTACAGCCACTGCCCCGAATATAAATGTTTTAAATAATCTTCTGCGCCATTTTTTCATCATCTCTCACATACTCTCTCTGTATTTTCTCTATCATATATGCCCAATCTTATTGGAGAGAAAACAGAGTCTTAATTCCACCTTAATTATTTTGTGCCCAATTAAATTGAATATAACGTATACGCCATACATTATAAAGCACTCTAAAAGCGAAGGCTGCTGTTTTGGGTTACTCGAATGAATTAATGATATAGTCCTCTGAGATGTTCGTTGGTGGGCTGTAAAATCTTCGACAGCAGTACGATCTGGCCCGTATGGTAGCCAAAATGCGAAGCGACCTTTACCAATAGAGAACGCACAATTTTATGCTCATGCGATCTTTGGCTTCATCCTCACTGCGGTTCATGCGATTCCAATCTGTTAGTTCATAGGGAAGGGTCACTTCTCTGGACAAATCATCCTCGCAGAGAGCTGATAAAATCATTGTTGATTCTGCTCGAACATGGCGAAGCTTGGCTATTAATTGCTCCCGGGTGATGCCACCCTTGGTCTCAAACTCAACAGAGCGCTCCCGAAGGAGGGGTTTGAAGCCAATGCCTGTTACTAGGTTCTGATATTCATTGCCCGCCAAATGCAGACAATAATTTCCCACACTGTTCATGCCAGGCTGGAGCCTGCTCCAAATCTGTTCATCGTTCAGCCTGTTCAAGCTGGTTTCAATGCGTTCAAGCTGCTTGTTCATGTCCTCAACAGGCGAATTGATTATAAACGAACAATGATTTAATATAAAGCAATATTACTCCTGTTATACTCAAGATTGAATGATGGCTTGAATTATTGATTATAGAGAACAGAAGGTATGAATAATGACAAAATACGAAAATCAGATTCCTACATCCGCAGGTATGAGCTTCAGCTCCCTCGTGAGCATGTTGAAAGATTCCATGCGGAGAAGTATAGAGCGAAGACCTGCGGGTAACATTCCCGTAGAGAAATATGAACCAGCGGAATCGTTAAATGTATCCGATAATCCTCAGGTGACATGGTTCGGTCATTCGGCCTTTTTGCTTGAGATCGAAGGACACAGACTGCTCTTTGATCCAATGCTCGGCAACCGTCCATCTCCTGTATCCTGGGCGGGTACGAAACGATACAGCACTAACCTGCCGATTCAACCTGAGGATTTTCCAGCCTTGGATGCGATCATTATATCGCATGACCATTATGATCATCTGGACTACTCTTCCATCCGCAGATTAAAGAATAAAACAAAGCGGTTTATTGTCCCGCTTGGCGTGCGTCGACGACTAATTCAACTGGGTGTGCCTTCGGAACAGATTACTGAACATAACTGGTGGGATGAGCTGTCCTTCAAAGGGCTAACATTTGCCTGTACCCCTGCACGCCATTTCTCGGGCAGAGGATTGTTGGATCGCAATTCTACATTATGGTGTTCGTGGGTCATTGCTGGACAAGAAACGAAGGTTTTCTTTAGCGGCGATAGCGGATACGGTCCGCATTTCAAGGAAATCGGTCGAAAATACGGGCCTTTTGACCTGACCCTGATGGAATGCGGCCAATATGACGAGCGTTGGTCCAACATTCATATGATGCCGGAAGAAACGGTTCAGGCTCACTTGGATGTCAAGGGAGGACTGCTCATCCCTGTTCATTGGGCCGCTTTTACATTGGCCTATCATGCATGGAACGAGCCGGTTGAACGGATTACCAAGGCTGCACATGCATTGAATGTCAACATTGCAACACCTAAAATCGGTGAGAAGGTTGTGCTGCATTCGGAGACTTACCCGAGCCAGCCATGGTGGCGATCGAACTGAGGTTGATAGAAAAAGCGTTCCCTCATCGAATGAGAGGACGCTTTTTCTTTTTTGTATTTATAATAGAATAGATAGGGCGCTGCAGATGAGCAAAACGCCCATCACCATATTAAAAGGACGTTCATATTTCAATAAAAAACTTTGGAATAACACACCACATAACCCCCACGTCATATTCGCACTAACACCTATGATGGTGAGAAGCAACGAAAAAACGATAATATGGACATGTGACTGCCCAAGAGGCATGACAAATACGGAGATAGCCGTAAGACCATACAGAATGACTTTGGGATTGAGGAATTGCAGGGTAAAGCCAAAGAGGAATGAAAAACGATTCACCTTGGGATCTTTGGCACTCGCGGGTTTACTTCGCATAATTTTAATTGCCAAATAGAGCATGTATACACATCCCAACACGTTCAGGGCTGGTTTGATCCTTGGGATGTATTGATGCAAAATAAGGTTGAAATAACTGGACAGAAACATAATAAGCAGGCAGCCGGCTGCAACGCCACCAATAAACGGAAGGATTTTTCTGAATCCTTCGTTTCTTGCATGAGTCATGGCAATGATGTTGTTGGGACCCGGTGTGAATGAAGCCACGATTGCGTACGTCAGTAACGGTATAATATTCATAAGTCCTCCACAATTGATTCTCGGTGTATGTTATATTTAGTTGAAATGTACGCTATAACGTACGATCTTTATGATTGTACAATACGTACGCTATATAGCACAATATAATCTTTTTAAAACAGAGGTGACTTTATATTGAAAAACATTAATGTTGTTCTGGCACAGAATTTGAAGCAGCTCAGGGAACAAAGAAAGCTTAGTCTGGACAAGGTTGCCGAGATGTCTGGAATTAGCAAGACCATGCTTGGTCAAATTGAACGGGGAGAATCGAACCCTACAATTGCTACCGTATGGAAGATTGCGAACGGCCTGAAAATTTCGTTTACCGCCTTGATCCACGAGCCGAAGTCGGACACTACAGTCGTAACGGGCAGTGATATTCAAGCATTGATGGAGAATGAGGGGAAGATTCGGATTTATCCGCATTTTACTTTTGAAGAGGGGCGACGTTTTGAAATGTACGTTATGGAGATGGATGAGGAGTCTTCTTTGAATGCTGAACCGCATATCGATGGGGCAGAGGAATTTATTACGGTTTTTGAAGGGGAAGTTACAATTCGGGTTGGAGAGGAGAACTATACGGTAAAACAAGGGGAGTCGATCCGTTTTCGCGCGGACAAGCCTCATGCCTATAAGAATTCGGGTGCCTCTGCGAACAAGTTAAGCATGGTCATCCATTATTCAAAATGAAATGAACAGAACGCCAATAAGCAGCCTGTAAACTCGGCTGCGTATTGCCGTTCTGTTATAGATCCAACTCCAGCGGCAAGGTTGCTGATTAAGGCTTTTCTTTTGCCTGACGCTTAATTTCTGCGAGGGTTAACGCTTTATCATATACTCTTACGTTATCCATCGAGCCTTTATAGAAGGGGTCAGCTGTATAACGGCTTTTGCCCAGATAAGCTTCCGTCACTTGCAGATCCTTCGGGTTAAACGTAATTTCGGTGCTGCTTGCTACAGCTTTTCCGTTCACATACAGAGTGCCTGTATCTCCCTGAAGGGTAACAGCGACATGTACCCATTGATTGGAGGGCAGCGGTTCAGCAGCAATAAGGCTCTGATCCTGTCCCTGATCATGAATCGTGAATTGCAGAGATCCAGTATGCTGGGCGGGAGTAAGGAACATATGTCTGGTCAAGCCATTTCCAAAATCGAAAATTCGCTGCCAGGCTCCGCCGCCACTCCAGTTGACCCATGCACTAAAGGTGAAATCCGTCGTATCGGTAATGATTCCGGGCAGCTGAATGTAGCTGTCTGTTCCATTGAAGGCGGCAGCCTGATTTTTGCTGTTAACCGCAGAAGTCGCCACATTAAAGGCTTGCCCGTGATATTCATTTTTGCTGAAATCCTGTACGATTTTTGCAAGTTTCTTTTGATCAAACGTATATTCTCCAAGCAGAGGACTCACCGCTTGCTGTGGAATGGTAACATTAAACGTTTTGGAGCTTACCGCGCTTCCTTTGCGGATCGTTGCCGTTAATGCCACCTTGGCATCTCCCTTACCAGCGCGAGGGCGATTGACTACTCCGGTAGCGGACAGGGCAGAGGTGTTGGAGGATTTCCATGTAATCTCTGCATCCCGTGTTCCCTTGGTCGGGAGGGACAGGTTGAAAAATACAATCCCCGTGTCGCCGATGTTCAGATCCTTTTTCACCGCATTAACTATATCCTGATCCTTCAATGCAGTCATCTGACTTCCCCAGATGGCCACGCCAGAGGAGGAGAGCGCGCTAAAGGTCAGAACCGTCTTCTGGGAATCCGGCTCCCATTCATGCGTGAAGACGCCATTATACACTACGTTATTTGATGTGATTTGCACCTGATTGTCTGCTCCAAGAGTCCATGTTCCCGTCACGGCACCACTAATCTGCCCATCTGCTGTGAACTGAACGGTCTGCGATGATATGATCTCGGCCGTGATTTCCTTCCCGTGATTCACCCAATTGTACTGACCAGCAATATTCTGGGTTATCAGTGGGGCAGTCTCCTCTTCTAACGCCGCATAGCGATAGGGAGAAACGACTGGCCATCCTTCCGAGTTCATATGCATCTCATGTACGCTGACTTCATGCTCTTCTCCGCGCCCTGGAAAGCGGGAATGGAAGATCAGAAATTGTTTTCCGGTCTCAGCATCATAATAAGCGGAGTTATGTCCTGGTGATACATAGCCGATACCCTGACCTGTGCCGGGGTCACCGATCTGTCTTTGAAAGAGGAAGTTTCCCAGTAATTTGACGCCAAAAGGCTCGATTGAGCGGTCATCAAACAAGGGTTTGTCCTTGTCCGCCTTGACGTTGATCATATCGTTTCCTTCGGCATCGAGGAAAGGACCGTCAGGTGTCTTGGAACGAGCTACACGAATGTTATATCCCCCGTCAGCACCCAATCCGCCATAGGAAAGATACAGATAATAATAGTCAGTTTCAGGACTATATAGCATGTATGGCGCTTCAATTCGGCTGTGATTGCCTCCGGTCAGCTTTTTTCCATAACCCTGGTTAGGCAGTGGTTTTCCCGTCGTTTCGTCCATCTCCAGAATGAAAATCCCCCCAGAATAGGAACCGTACACCATCCAGAGCTTGCCGTTTTTATCGAAAAACACATCAGGGTCGACCACATTCGGATGTATGGTTGCATCGTATATGGTGCCATCCTCACTGATCTGATCCCACATGCCGGATTTCAGCAGAATACCCTGATCTTTATAAGGCCCCTCAATATTGTCTGCGACAGCAACGCCTAACGCAGAGCGGGGAGAGTCCCCTTTGCACGCATTGTAATACATATAAAATTTTCCATCTGCCAGCTGAATTACGTCTGCCGCCCATAACGTATCGGTCTGCGCCCATTGCAGGGCTTCAGCGAATTCCTTGGTTACATTGGGCACAACAGGATTGGCATCTGTAACCCCGGAGGCGACCGAATCCCAATTCATCAAATCCTTGGACTTGGCTACCTGAAGATGTGAGCCGAAAATATAAAAGGTATCATCCACCTTAATAACGGAAGGGTCATGAACGGAAACATTCCTGAATGATGGAGCCGCATTCTCAATGGATGTGGAAACTTGCGGGATGGAACTGACTGCCCCCGGACTGTCCGCCAATACGGAGACGGGTGCCAAAGCTGTTGCCGTAAGTAATGCAGTGCTCAGTAAAGAAATGTTAAGTACGCTTACCCAATAACGTTTCATACGTTTCCCCTTTCCCAATACCTGAAATGAAAAATCAATCTATTCACTGCCGCAAACGTTATATGGCCGGACAGCCCTCCTTTTCGTTAACATTAAATATCAAGCGCTTTCATTTGTTATATTATCAATCAGTTTATATATTTGTAAACCATAAATATTATCGTTAGGAGGTCTTTATGACTGAAAGGGAGATAAGCAAAAGTTTGAATCATTCTTATGAATTCCTGTACTACATTGGATTTTCTGTAATTTTGGGATTGAAATCTTGACTCGGAATAAGATACTATACGATTAGATTATGTGTTTATATATTTATCAATCAATTTATATTTATACGAATTAAAGAGGAGCTATTACAATAATTACGCTACATAGGAGGAATGAACATGACTACATTTCACAATCAACTACTCGCACACTACAAGTTTGAAGATGCCGCCGAAATTGGCAAGGATAGCTCAGGGAACGGACACAATGGAGCAGCCCTAGGAGAAAAATTACCCAGTATATCCGAAGTAAATGGCAGATGGGCGGTGACTTTTACTGGAGGAACGAACGGAACATCCTATTTGAAGCTGCCTTCGGATTTGTTGCAAGATGTAAGCGATAACACAGGCGTGACTGTTGCGGCATGGGTCCATTTAGGCAAAGGTTCGAATGTGTGGGAGCGAATTTTCGACTTCGGTAAAGGCGAGAAGGGCCCCTATCTATTTCTGACTCGTCAGATGCGAGGAACGTTATATGCGGGAGATGATCTGGTTGTAGACCCGGGACGTGGATTTGCCAGTGGGGAATGGATGCATATTGCTCTATCTGTGGCAGGCAGTGAAGGCGGCACACGCAGCAGCGCGGGTCCGATTGTGTATGTGAATGGAGGGAAAGTAGCGGACGGTTCCATCAGCCAGACGTCCAGTGGCAATTATGCCAAGCTGCGCAGATGGTTTGATTCATTCGTGGACCCTGCGAACTATAGCCGCAATTATATTGGACGCTCTCAGTACGCGGCAGATGTGGACTTTGCAGGCTCACTGTCCGATTTTCGGATTTATCAGGCTGCTCTGTCTATGGATGAAGTGATTGAAGTGATGTGCGAGTCCCTGACTGATGAAGAGATTGTGAAGCTTGCCGGAGATAAATATTTGTCTGCTCCAGCCCGGATTATTACCAAGGACGTGTCACTGCCTGTAAATTTGCTAGGGGGGAAGGTGGACGTTCAATGGAATTCAAGTCAGCCAGAAGTTCTGTCAGCGAATGGAGAAGTTCAATCCCTAAGCTCGGCACAGGAGGTCCGTTTGAATGCGCTTTTGACCAAGGGTCGAAGTACGTTGAACAAAAGTTTTGATGTGTCCGTTGTGCCAGAACACCTCCCGCCTTATACCGTTACGATCCATGGGGATCAACGTGTGGCGGATATTAGCGAAGTAATGTACGGCCTATTCTACGAGGATATTAACAATGCGGCAGACGGGGGGATCTATGCGGAGTTAGTTCAGAACCGCTCGTTCGAATCCTTTGCATTCGATACGTACTCGCATGACTCAGGAGAATGTGGTTGTTCGACAGGTCGGAACCGTGATCCGTTGTATGCCTGGTCCGGGGATACCGATAAAATGATCGTGCAGCATACCGATGGATTAAACACTCATTTTATCGTGGAAGACCCGGAAGTGAATGCTTATTATGTAACGGTTCAGGCTGGTGCGACGATTCGAAATCGTGGGTTCTCGGATTCCAATCAGCATTGTGCCATGTCCATTAAGAAGGGTGAGGCGTATGATTTTACTGTCTGGGCCAAGGCAGTATCCGCAGGGACGATTACGATTCAATTGCATGATGGGAACGGCGATGCGATCAGTGATTCAGTTACGCTGCAAGTTGAAGGGGGTAACACATGGAAGAAGTACGGGATCGCCTATTCCGATAATCGCGTCCTTGTGGCAAATGCCGAATTCAGCGGTCATGCAAGTGGAAGTCCTCATGAGAGATACGCCGGTTCTCAGCACAGTATCCACAATTCGAATGTGACCCTGACCGGAGCGGAGACAGCGATGGGGCAATTGACACTCACCTTCGAAGGGGACATTTCCATCGACATGGTATCGTTGATTCCGCAAAATGTATGGGGAGCCAATCCGAAAGAGCAGGGAGTATCCGCGTCAGCACATGCCAATTACACGGGCAATCCGAACTATCGACTCAGGAAAGATCTGGTTCAAGCGCTTGTCGATATGCATCCGAAGTTTCTGCGTTTTCCGGGGGGATGTATTTCGGAAGGTTCATTTATTTGGGACAATGTTTATGACTGGAAGGATTCGGTGGGAGCGGTTGAGCTTCGCAAAGAGAACTATAACGTCTGGGGTTACATGATGACGATGGGCCTCGGATATATGGAATATTTCCAACTTGCAGAAGACTTGAATGCTGCTCCGGTTCCGGTCATGGCTTGTGGCGTTCTGTGTCAGGCGCGTTCGGATTACGCACACCCGGCGGGTGGCGCTTTGAGGGATTATTATATCCGTAACTTTACAGACTTGATCGATTTTGCGCTCAGCACGGATGTTGAACATAACGAATGGGCTGCCATCCGAAGCAGTATGGGACATCCCGAACCATTTGATCTGCGTTATCTCGGCGTAGGCAATGAAAACTGGGGAACCGAATTTTTTGCTAACTTTGAAGTATTCAAGACGTCGATTGATGACTATATGAAACGTAACTATCCTGATCACGAGCTGTTTATCATTTCGACAGTCGGCGCCCAGGCAGACGATGATGCGTACCAGCAGGGATGGAAATTCCTGAGCGGTAATCTGACCGGATCAGCTCAAGTGGCTTTTGCAGATGGCAAAGAGGTGATTGAGGAGACGGTCACTTGGTATGAGAACCAGGATAACTACATGGACACCATTGCGGATGAGCACTACTATCGTTCCAATGAATATTTGCTGAAAAACGTGGATCGGTACAACTATTATGAGCGGGCGTATCACGAAGATGGCAGCATGGATTGGAAAGAGACATCTAAGGTATTTGTGGGAGAATATGCTTCTACGGACAAAAATACATTGGCAGGTGCGGTCGCTGAAGCTGCGGTCATGACCGGATTTGAAAATAATGCGGACGTTGTTCGCTTGGCTGCCTATGCGCCATTGTTCAACAAAGTACTGACAGACGGCACCTACCGCTGGACGCCGGACTGCATCTGGTTTGACGATGAAACGGTGTGGTACACACCGAATTACTATGTGCAGCAGCTTTTTGCCAAGTATGTGGGTGAGCAGGTGCTGGGAACTTCATTTTCAACATACAGCAAGGGTCAACCGATGGAGCTCATTCCGCGTGGCGGCATCGAGATTGCGACAGGTCATGCAGACATTGTGGTGAAACGGATTACGGTCACATCGAATCAGGATGGCAGCGTGCTGTTTGCAGAAGACTTCAGGGAGCTGACAGCACTGAATGAGGCGTGGAATCGGATTCCCGGATCAGCAGGATATACGCTGGAGACGGGAAAAGGTCTGGGTTTGAAAGCGCAGGCAAGCGGTCTGAATGGGTTATATCTTCTGAACGATGAATGGACGAATTACAAAGTGGAAGTGGAGATGCAGCGCATAGCGGGTGAGGACGGCTTCTACATCGGTGTCGGATTGACGGATATATCCCCTGATAAAAAGGATGTCATCGAATACGCGATTGGATATGGCGGCAATGCAACGGGAGTCAAAGTATACAAGCAAGGTGTGGAAGGCTACACTCTTGGCGATTATTCTTCCAGTTCGGCGGCAGGAAATCTCCGGGCAGCCAACTACGAACCGCTGGAGAACGATACGAATTATACGATTACGGTGAATTATGGTGGTGATACAGGGAAGAGACTGAACTGCTCTTATACCGATGGTCACACAACCAGCCGAATTCTGGATTACAAGCTCGAAGCTTATAACCGGGACGTATTCCATTCCGTTACGAGAGATGCGCAGCATGTGTATGTGAAGCTGGTGAACGCAGATGGGGTGGACAAAGCAACTCAAATTTCTCTTCAAAATCTGAACGTTACCTCTGTTGCGAGAATGATAACACTTAGCGGAGATGAAGAATTGCTACATGTTCCCAACGTGAATCAGAAGAACGATGAGAAAATCGTTCCACAAGAACATGTGATACATCTTCAGGAGGATTCGGTTGTCGTGCAGCTTCCTGCCTATTCGGTCAATGTGCTGGTTATGGATGTCCGGAAATAATAAGTAATAATATCTCAATAATTAATAACCTGATGCTGCCTTAGAGCCGCGATACTCGCGGTTTTTTGGCGTTCTACGAGGAGGGTCAACAAAAGATACCTAAAGTAAATAGCCTACACTATTGCCGATTCCTGACGGATTCTATAATGAATTTGAAGGAGGAGACAGCTCATGCGTTCCAACTACAAACAATTTATACGAAACGTTCCGCTTCATCTCATGATATTGCCTGGACTGATCATCATAATTGTATTCGGTTACATTCCGATGGCGGGACTCTCCATTGCTTTTCAGAATTTCTCTCCCATTGCCGGATTCAAAAATATGAACTGGGTCGGCCTGGACAATTTCAGGTATCTGTTCGATCTGCCGGGGTTCGGACAGGTCGTATGGAATACCGTATTTATTTCCGCTATGAAAATTGTGTCCGGTTTGGTCATTCCGGTACTTGTGGCCCTGCTGCTGAACGAGGTCCGAAAAACAGGTTTTAAACGAACGATTCAGACGGTTATTTATATGCCGCATTTCTTTTCCTGGGTCATTTTGGCTGGAATCATTGTGGATGTATTATCCCCCAGTACCGGGATCGTAAATATGCTGCTTAAGGCGATAGGGGTTGAACCTGTTCAATTTCTGGCCAGTAACGAATGGTTTCCTTACATACTCGTCATTACGGACCAATGGAAAGAATTCGGATTTGGCACGATTATATATTTGGCCGCACTGACAAACATTGATAAATCTCTGTATGAAGCATCTGTTATGGATGGTGCGGGAAGATGGAAGCAGACATGGCATATTACGCTGCCCGGCATTCGTCCAATCGTAATTCTGATGGTTACGTTGAGCCTTGGTAACGTACTGAATGGCGGCTTTGACCAAGTATTCAACTTATATAATCCGCTCGTCTACGACTCGGGAGATATTCTCGATACAATGATCTATCGAATTGGTTTGCAGGATGCACAGTACTCTGTATCAACCGCATTGGGTCTTATTAAATCAGTCGTTTCGTTTATCTTTATCGGGCTTGGTTATTTCCTGGCTTATCGGTTAGCCAATTATCGGATTTTCTAGAAAGGAGGCAAGAACATGCATCACGCTTCGAGAGCCTATCGTTGGTTTCTGGGATTGAATTACGCCATCCTGACCCTTCTTGCCTTGCTGTGTCTATTTCCCATTGTAAATATTCTGGCAATTTCGTTTAGTTCGAGTGATGCAGTCAAGGCGGGGAGCGTTACATTCTGGCCAGTGGACTTCACCCTGTCCTCATATAAATACATTCTGGAAAATCAGCAGTTTCTAAATTCGTTCGGCACAAGTCTTCTCCGTGTTGTACTCGGGGTTGCGACCAACCTTATTTTTACGATTCTTGTAGCCTATCCGCTCTCCAAAGAAGCAGCGAAGTTCCGTTCCAGGACGTTTTATGCGTGGATTTTTGTTTTTACCATGCTGTTCAGTGGGGGATTGATCCCGGGTTATCTTGTCGTTAAGGAAGCAGGTCTTTTGGATTCAATCTGGGCCCTGATTTTGCCGGGAGCCGTTCCCATCTTCAATGTATTGCTTATGCTCAATTTCTTTCGAGGCTTACCGAAGGAGCTGGAAGAAGCAGCATGGATGGATGGCGCAGGCCATTTTCGCACACTATGGAGCATCTACCTTCCCATTTCATTGCCAAGTATCGCAACCATCACGCTGTTTGCCATGGTGGGACACTGGAACGCCTGGTTTGATGGCATGATCTATATGAAAAGTCCGGAAGGTTATCCGCTAGCCACGTATCTGCAATCCATGCTCCAGCAAGTGACGATGATTCAGAGTGAAATGATGACCCTGGAGGATGCAACGCTATTAAGTCAGGTGTCGGACAGAACGACCCAGGCATCCCAAATCTTTTTGTCCGTTATACCCATCCTGCTCGTGTATCCGTTCCTGCAAAGGTATTTCGTTCATGGACTTGTTGTCGGTAGTGTAAAGGGATAAGATCGATGGAGGAAAACCAATGGGAGGAGCCGATTTCCGGCTCCTTTTTGCCGTTGAGGAGAGGAGTGGAGGGAACATGAGATTCGCGGTGGGCACCTGGAAAAATGCATCCATCGTCGTCAAGCTGATGATTGCTTTTGTGCTTGTCATTCTGCCCCTATATGGAATCAGCATTATGATTACACATACCAGCTCCAAGCAAATGCAGACAGAAGTGGAGAAGGCGCATGAATCGAAGCTGTATTTTTACCATAATCATCTGCAATTCGAACTGGAGCGAATGAGTGGGCTTGTTACCGAATTTTCGTTCGATGACACGATGTCCACACTAAGTACACGAGCTGCAATCATGAGCAGATATGAGGTGACTTCCAGTCTCAATAATATCCATAACAAGCTGGGTCAGATCATGGTAACGAGTCCCTATATCAGCGATGTTGTGTATTATGTACCGGCTCTGCATAAACGGGTCAGCGCGGCGGACGGAATTCGCAATGTGGAGGATGGGGAATGGAAGGATCTGCTGGCAACAATGGGGAATCTGAATGGTGAGTTGTCTTATTCGGATAACAATCTTTATTTTCTCAAAAGCAACCCGTACAACATGAACCATGAGGAACCGCCCAATTTTATATTAGGCATACGCTTGTCTGCTGAAGAACTGAAGCACAGATTGCAGCAGCTTGCTGAAACAGGGGGCAGTGATATTACGCTGAGCTTCGGAGAACAGCATAATGTTGTCATTTCCTCTTCTGATGAACCAGCTTCAGCGGCACAATTGCAACAGGTATCACCAGAATCTCCGGTATCCATGCAAGTGACGAGATTTCAATCTGATCCATTCCTGTACTATTCACTTTATGATCCCGATCACTCATTCACGCTGACGGCCAGCATTCCTAATGATGTGCTCAAAGCTCCCCTGGAACAATACAACCTATGGTTGTGGATGCTGACGCTTATTTCAATCGTTATTATTATGATCTTTTCCTTTTCGATCTACAGGTCAATTCACAAGCCGTTATCTGTGCTCATTCGCGGTTTCAGAATGGCGGAGCAGGGTCAGACAAGCATTCATATTCCACAATCCAGACGCGATGAATTTGGTTATTTGTACTCTCGTTTCAATCACATGATAGAGCGCTTACATATTCTGATTGATGAAAATTATGTTGCCCGGATTCGAACCAGCGAGGCAGAACTTAAACATCTCCAGTCCCAGATTCAGCCTCACTTTTTATATAACAGTCTGTTCAGCATCAAGCAAATGGCCGAGGTGGAGAATGTTGAATTGATTCAGGAGTTCACCGACTATTTGGGTCAATATTTCAGGTATATGTCCAGGGATTCTCATTCCGAGGTATCGCTCGGTGAAGAGGTGGACCATGCTTTGGTCTATGCCTCCATTCAGAAAATTCGATTTGGATCAAGAGTCCAGTTGCAACTGGAGGAACTAAGTAGGGAGTATCGGGACATTGCCATTCCCCGGGTCATCATTCAGCCGATTGTGGAGAACGTCTTCGAGCATGCCCTTGCGAAACGCAGTCAGGGGGGGATTCTGAAACTATCCTATCAAGTGGATCAAGACAAATTGTCCATTCGGATTGAGGATGATGGTGATCAGTTGACGGATGAAATCTTGAGCAACCTGCAAGCGTCCTTTCAGGAATCTGCGAATCAGAGATCTGGGAATGAAGAGATTACGGGACTAATGAATGTGAATCAACGTTTACGGATTAAGTTCGGGACGGGTTATGGACTTTTTGCTGAACGCAGTGTGTTGGGCGGATTATGCATGATTTTAAATATTCCATGGAGACGGGAGTAGTCGTATGCAGCGGATGCTAATTGTAGATGATGAACCGGTTATTTTGGACGGACTATATGCTTTCTTTCAAAAAGCGGATTTGCGCGATATGGAGATCATTAGGGCGTACTCTGCTTTTGAAGCAATCGAGTGGTTGAATTCCGTCAAAATTGATATCGTGCTCAGTGACATCTGTATGCCTGGCATGGATGGCATGGAGCTGATCGAGAAGATTATGGATCGGTGGCCACGATGCAAAGTTCTTTTGCTGACAGGTCATAACGAATTTGATTATGCACATCAAGCAATCCGCAACCCTTGTGTTGTGGATTATCTTTTAAAGACAGAGGGCATGAGTCATATCCGCGCTGCGGTAGAGCGGGCGTTAACACAAATTTCGGAGGAAAATGACTTCCGTTACCAGCATGCCTGGTTTCGCAGCAAGTTGCCCAGAGCGCTGCCTCAGCTACAAAGACAGTTGCTGCTGGATCTCCTAAAGCGGACGGAAAGACATGATATCGCCTCGCTTCAGGAAGAATTAGATGCTGTCCAGCTTCCCTTCATGTCTACTGAGCCTGTAATCCCGGTCATCATACGGGTTGAGGAGTGGAACAACTATCAATCCCAGGCAGACCGGAGTTTAATTCGATATGCGGTTGCCAATGTTGCGGAGGAACTGCTTCAGGATAAGGCCAAGGTCAAAGCTATTGATCTGGATTATCAGGTGATCGCCTGCTTTGTTCAACCCATGGTTGAGTCTGTGAACAGCTTCCATGGAAGCCGACAGGAGAAGTGGGAACAGACGCTACGTTTTGTCTATGGAACGCTGGAGTCTGTGCAGCAATCCTGTGCGGACTGCCTGAATCTGTCTGTATCGATTATGGTGAGTGAGCAGGCGGTGGAGTGGATGGGGCTGAATCAGGCCATCGCACAGTTACGTCTGTCTATTCATGAGGGCCCAGGACTTGGGATGGAGAAGTTGCTTCGTGTCAATGTGCAGCATGATTTGCCGTACACCCCCAATATTTTGAATCATCAGAGTGTTGCAGCCCTTCATCTGGATCAGATCAAGCAGCGCGTTGCAGCAGGTGACAGGGAGTGGATGGAGTCGTTTCACAAATGGACAGAGGCTTCAAAAGAAGGACTTCAGGATCCATTCTTTCGAATGAAAATCTATACAGGAGCAGGCAACGGACTGATCGAGCTTCTTCATGAATTGGGCTTGTACGAATCGGCGATGGAGGAAATGGCTCTGTCTAGAATGCTTCATTTTGACATCCATACGCCCTGGTCTGATCTGGTGGTCTTTTATCAATCAGCATATGAATGGATCATCTCCAAACGAAGTGTTACACGTATCCATGACCAATCCCAGATTCTCATCACCATTCATTATTATATCAAGCATCATCTGGAGGATGACCTTTCATTAACCCGAATTGCACAGGAGGTTTCTCTCAATCCGTCATATCTGTCCCGCTGGTACAAGCGCATTACAGGCAAAGGCATATCCGACTATATCCATGAACGGCGCATTGAGCGCAGCAAGGAATTACTGCTCGGATCCGCTTGCAAAATGCATGAAATATCCGCGAAGGTCGGATTTAGTGATCAGCATTATTTTTATCGTTTCTTCAAAAAGGCTACCGGCTGCACACCGCAGGAATATCGGGATCAAAAAAGTTAGATCAAGTCTTAAATGGTAAATCAAAGATACCAGATGTCAACGGGGTACACTCGAAGTGATAGCGCTTACTTATTACAATAAATTATATACCTCACGGGAGGAATAAAAAGGGGGATTCGCATGAATATGTCATTAAAGAAATTCTCATTGTTAACGTTAACCATGGTTTTGGCAACTACGCTTGCAGCCTGTTCATCGGGTACGGGTAGTGCGGAGAATGAAGCCCAGCCGAACACACAGCAGGATGCCGGAGGTCCGCTTACGAAATATGATCCACCCATCAAATTAACATCGACCATGAATGAAACGGGAAAAGAATCGCTTGCCGAAGGAGATACACACGCCAATAATATTTGGACTCGGGGATACAAGGACGAGCTGGGTATCGATGTCACCTATGACTGGATTGTCCCGGATGCCAATTATAACGATAAAATGAATGTCACCCTGGCTAGCGGAGATTTGCCAGATGTACTCAAAGTGAGTGCTGTACAATTCGAGCAGCTGCATGAAGCGGGGATGCTGGAAGATCTAACCGAAGTATACGATAAGTATGCATCGGATCTGGTCAAGGAGTTTATGTCCGCTGAGGATGGAGCAGGTTTGAAGCCAGTAACCAAGGATGGCAAAATATACGCGATGGTAAGCTTCCCAGGCTCGCTGGATTCCTCGGATATGATCTGGATTCGCCAGGATTGGTTGAAGAAAGTCGGGCTTGAAGCACCAAAATCAATGCAGGACGTCATTCAGATTGCGGAAGCCTTTACCTTTGAAGATCCGGACGGAAATGGTAAAGATGATACGTATGGTATTGCACTCAATAAGGATTTGCCAATTAATGCGTTCCTGCTCGGTTATCATGGTTATTTGGAAACCTGGATCAAGGATACTTCAGGCCAGGTTGTGAATGGTACCATTCAACCAGAGGTGAAAGAAGGATTACGCGAGCTGCAAACTCTGTACCAAAAGGGTGTACTCGATCCCGAGTTTGGCGTTAAGGATTTTACGAAGATGATGGAAGATGTGAATGCAGGCAAGTCAGGTATGTTCTTCCTGTCACAATGGGCACCATTTCAGGTTAGCAGCATGATCAAGAAGGATAAGAACGTGGACTGGCTGCCTTATCCGGTTCAATCGATCGATGATCAGCCTGCCAAAACGCAGAACCACCTTAGCTTGGGCGGCATATTCGCCGTACGCAAAGGTTATGAGCATCCGGAAGCATTGATCAAACTGCTCAACTTCCAGGCAGAGAAAATGTTTGGTGAGTCGGCCAAGGAAGAGCGTGCTGCGTATTTGAACGGGTTGACCGGACTTGGTTTTCATAATGCGACCGTATCCAATCTGCCTGCTAACAAAAACGTAAAAGCACAGGATGAAGTGGAGCAGGCGCTCCAAACGGGAGATACTTCTGGATTGGAGCTTGAAGCGAAGCTGTTCTACGATGATATTATGGATTACCGCAATGGAAACCTGGATAAGTGGCATATGGAACGTATTTTTGGACCGGAAAGCTCGCAGGGCGTCATTAAATATTATCGGGATAACGACCTGATTGTCATGAATGAATTTATCTACGCACCAACGAGAACGATGAACACGAAACAGGCAACCCTGGATAAACTGCGCGCTGAGACGTTTCTGAAGATCATTTATGGCAACCTGTCTATTGATGAGTTCGATAATTTTGTTGCTAATTGGAAAAAACTTGGTGGTGACCAAATCACTCAGGAAGTGAATGAAGTCATTAATGCCAATAAGTAAGGAAAAGTTAAGGTACAGTAAATGCCACTCTACGTGTATATGTAGAGTGGCATTTTTGGTTGCAGTCAGGAACGTATGGATCAGAAGAATCATACACACAAACAAAGTATAACACTACGTTATTCCGCTTAAGGTACACAGTTCAATTCATCCTGTTTCATGAGATGAGCGCCTTCTCGTTGCTTCTTGCGGTATTCATTGGGGCTGCAACCCATCTCTTGCTTAAACAGTTTGGTAAAGTGTGAGTAGTTGGTATAACCGACATGTCCGGCAATGGCATGGACCGATTGCGTGGTGGTTTCCAACAGATAGCGAGCGGCTACAAGACGGGTATGAATGACATAATTGCCAAGTGAAATTCCCATCTCTTTCTTGAACAGTCGTGCGAGATAATCCGGATGCAGATAGACCATTTCCCCCAGGTTATTCCTCGTTAGATCTTCCCCGTAATGAGTGCGTATATAATGGGTAATCTCGTGTACAACCGACTTCGGCTGCTCGGCAACATTCAGGTATTCCGCAGCAGTATTAACCAGATAGGCAATGTAGGACTGCATATCTTCAATAGAATACAGGGATTGCATGAACAATTGATCATTCGTTTTGCCCATATACAGCTTGTGTACTTCAATTCCTTTGCTCTTCAATTGGGCATAGACGAGCTGTACCAGATCGAGACGCAACATGCTGAGCACGGCAGTGCCTACCACCCCTTCACGGACAAGTTGGTGCATATAACTAACGGTCTCATCCAGAAAGGCCTGAAATCGGTTCTCATTCAGCAATTGTTCCAGCAATGCCAGATCAGGCGGTGTGTAATTCAATTCCGGCCTGCTGTAGTTCTTTAGGAAAAAGGTCTGGTTGCGGTGTTTAATTCGTTCTTCATTCATTAGCAACAGCTCGTTGATGGTATGACGAATCTGACCCAGTGGCAGAGAAAATCCGATACTACAGCAGGCATCCGATTTCAGATAGCTGTTAACCTCCGGGATGAACGAGCAGCACATGGATTCGATCAGCTGTGCATCTGGTGCTTTGTTCCATTTTAGAATAACCATCCAGTTATGATCCTTGATTTCGGTGATGGCTTCAATGGAGAACAGAGTGTCCTGAAACCGTTCAACCATCACATTCAAACAAGCGTAATCGAACAGGTTTTTGTCGGTCTTGCCCAGGGTGCCATCATACGGAAACAGGTTAACCAGAATAGGAAGGAATAGATCCGTTGTTTCATAAGGCAGATTTTGTTCTGTCAAAAAGGCAGAGACGTCGGCAGGGCCGGAAGGAAAGGCTTTACCGGAGATCAGCCTGCGCCAGCTGTCCTCAATGAGCTTGCTACGATTTTTCTGCCACAGTTCACCCTCATGAATGGCTTTCTCAATGAACTGCTGGTCTCGGGCTTTGGCAACCGCTTTTTGAATAATAAGAGTCAACTTGTCAAACTCAATGGGCTTCAGAAAATAATCAAAGCTTTGCAGCTCAATTGCTTTCTGGGCATAGTTAAAATCGGCATAGTTGGTGAGAAAAATCGTCTGCACACTATGCGATTCCTCCCGGACCCATGCCAGCAGTTCAAGTCCGCTTCCCTGGGGCATCTCAATATCGCAAATGAGGATCTGAACAGGATGGCTCTGCAAAATTTCCTTGGCCTGGGCAATGTTATAGGCTGTGAATATGGTGTTGATGCCAAGGCTCTTCCAGTCAATTTTCTTTTCCAAAGCCATTACCACAAAGTAATCATCATCAACCAGCAATGCATTCATGGTTTGTCACCTCTCCCGGAGTATCTGAATTCAGTATCATTTTAGGTAAGGAAAGTGTGATTCGAGCGCCACTTCCGTCGTTGGCAAACGTAATATTCGCTTCATCTCCATACAACAACTCCAAACGTTGAATGGTATTCATAATGCCAATACGGTTGCCGCCTATTTGTTCGAGTGCTTTCCCACGCATCAGTGCGTCAAGAACTTCCGGACTGAAGCCTGGACCTGTATCCGAAATCCGGATGAGCACATGATCGCCATTTTCCTGTCGTTCTTCCGTCACGGATAAAGTAATACATAATTCCCGGTCCCGGGAGACCCCGTATTTAACGGCATTTTCAATGAATGTCTGAATAACAAGTGGTGGCACAGCGATGCCCGTAATAACCTCTGGCTGTTCAATCCGATAGGAAAAAGCATCTCTATAACGTGATTTCTGGATGTCCAGGAACGTTCTCACATGCTCAATCTCATTCTCCAGAAGAACGAAATTCTCCCCACTTTGAAAGATATAGCGGAAATATCGGGACGTAGCCAGGGCCATGCTCTCAATTTCTTCGTACATCTGCATCTGTGCCATACTGTACATGCTCGTCAGACAATTCAGGAAGAAGTGGGGCTTAATCTGCAACTTCATATAATCCAAACGTATTTTTTGTTTCTCCAATTCCTGCTCGTAGCGATCAATCTTGAATCGTTTAATCTGGCCAACCAGTTCCTTGAACTGTGCATTGACCTGCTCCAGCTCCATAATTCGGCTGCTCTTGAAGTCTGTAGCTTCGTCACCTTCGTTAATACGCGCCAAATTTTTGGAAAATCGCTGAATGGGAACCAGCAGATTTTTCCTGAAAAACAACATAATTGCGCTTAGCGAGGACGTTACAATTAGAAAAAGAAGCATAATAAGCAGCTGGGCCACCATGATTTTCTCGAATGCGCCAAACTTGATGACCATATGTGCGCTGAATGCCGCATTGGAGAAATCGCTGCTTACGACATTGTGAGACTGGAACAGATCAAGAAATGAATGCCTCTCTTCCGGTGTATGCTTCCCGCTGGCAGGTCCGGAAAGCTGCACTCCGTTCTCGTCTACCAGAGAGGCATATCCATTGGCACCCAGATTAATCTGTCGGAGAGGGGCGATCAGATCATCTGCAGATATCAAGGCAATGAGATAACGGTTGTAGTACGGCACAATATTGATAAGATAAGAAGTGCCGTTTACATGAATAGGTGTCCAATGGGAATAGAACTTCTCATATACACCTTTATCGCGGGTCAGCGTAATAATCTGTTTTTTCACTTCTGAATAATCCGAATAGGAGATGCTTATTGGCGCGCAGTTCAGGAAATACTCACTATTCTCCAAATAATAAAAGAAATTGTACGATTGCCCATAGTTTCGCTGTAGTTCAGCGAAAAGCATATGTAGTTTTTCGTTGGCCTTTAGGAACGGAATACTGTTTACACCATATGTATTCATGTTGTCGAGATTCTCGTCATTGGCCAGTGTCCACCCCATGAAATGATTAATGTACGCAAAATCGTGATTAATGCGATTGATGTATAGATCGGCTGCGTCCTGCAGGTATTGGGTGGATTGCTGCTTCACCATAGAGATGGATGCAATGCTGATGACCAGATCCAGAATGAACACAACAAATGAAATGACAAACATCATGCGGATATAATGCCGAATGGGATAGGGTTTGATGACGTTCAGGTTTGCCATAAGCAATGCACCACTTTCTTGAATCCTCGGTTATGAATGCGCTTTAATATCTCAGGAATAGTATAAAACCTTTGTTTAAAAAAAGCATAAAAGATTTGCGTTTTTTGATTCAGAAGTCCGAAATACACATACGAAAGTCTGGATAATGATATGATTTTGGCTCGCAAGTGTCTCGGCTACTCGTGAACATGAGAAATGGAACCATAGAAGTCCGAATAACGTCCGTAGGGGTCCGATAAACCGAATGTGAAGGGGTTTATACTGAAGCTATTCCAGAGATGACAGGTCCAGGGGGGAAGCAGCATCAGTATATTTACAGGAGGGAAGGAAGAACCATGAGGACCAATCCATTATATATCGGAAAAAGGCTCGAGAGAATCAGGCGAAACTGGGGCCTTTACGTTCTGCTTTTTCCAGCAGTTCTGTTGACTCTATTATTTGCCTACAAGCCGATGTACGGCGTATTAATCGCGTTTAAGGACTACAGTCCGGCCTTGGGGATCGGAGACAGCCCTTGGGCTGGATTCAAATACTTTGAGAAGTTCTTTCATTCCTATCAATTCACCAATACGATTCGCAATACGCTTGTGATTAGCTTGTACAGTCTGGCTACCTTTCCGATTCCAATTATACTTGCACTACTAGTGAACCAGATGAGGTCTGGGAGGTTCAAAAGGTTTTTTCAGACCATTTCGTATATGCCCCATTTTATTTCAACCGTAGTTATGGTGGGGTTAATGCTAATCCTGTTCTCACCAAGTACCGGGCTCGTAGGAAACATGTATCAACTTTTTGGAGCGGAAGCACCGGATCTGATGGGGTCATCCGCTTTATTCAGCAGTGTATATGTCTGGTCTGATGTGTGGCAGCATGTCGGCTGGGACAGCATTATCTATATTGCTGCACTGTCTGCCGTAGACCCAAGTCTTTACGAAGCGGCAACGGTTGATGGAGCAAGTCGATGGCATAAGGTTCGGTATATCGATATTCCGATGCTGCTGCCAACGGTCATCACGCTGCTTATTTTACGGATGGGCGGATTACTCGGGGTCGGATTTGAGAAAGTCTATCTGATGCAGAACGACTTGAACATTCTCTCAAGTGAGATTTTGTCCACTTATGTGTACAAAATCGGTCTGCTGAGCAGCCAATACAGTTTCTCCTCGGCGATCAACCTGTTTAACACGGTCATTAATTTCATTTTGCTTATTCTGGTCAACCAGTTGTCCAAGAAATACAGTGAAAACAGTCTATGGTAGAGGGGAGAAAAACAAGATGAGCGTTATGGAACCGGCAGCAATGACCAGAACTCCCCGTACCAAACGTCGATCACCCGTTTCGGTTGCGGAAATCGTGCTGTATGCCTTTGCTGTTCTTTTTCTGATTGCTATCATTTACCCGATCTATTTTATTGTCATCGCTTCCTTCAGTGATCCTTCATCCGTGGCTAACGGACAGGTGTGGCTGTTTCCCAAAGGCTTTACGCTGGAAGGGTATAAGGAACTGCTGCGACACGAGAATATTTGGATTGGATATCGCAATACCATTTTGTATACGGTGGTGGGAACACTATTCGGACTTGTCGTTAATATTTCGGCGGCTTATGCTTTATCCAGAAAAGACCTGGTGGGACGAAAGTTTTTCTCTCTGTTTTTTATCTTTACGATGTTCTTCAGCGGAGGCTTGATTCCAACCTTCCTGACCATACGTGACTTTCATCTCTACAACACGTTCCTGGTGATGGTCCTTCCGTTCTCCGTGGTGGTTTTTGACATGATCGTTGCCCGTACGTTCTTCCAGACCAGCATTCCGGGAGATCTATGGGAAGCCGCCCAGATCGATGGCTGTGGTAACCTGCGGTATTTCGTGCTGATCGTATTGCCGCTGTCCAAAGCGATCATCGCGGTCTTGGGACTATGGATTGCTGTAGGATATTGGAATTCATATTTTAATGCCCTCATTTATTTGAAAGACCCGAATCTGTATCCGCTTCAACTGATTTTGCGTAACATCCTCATCACCAATCAGATGCAGTCCGGTATGGGTACGGGTGAAGCTGCACAAGTCGCCCTGCGTCTAGCCAATTTGATGAGGTATTCCGTTATTATCATTGCTACAATTCCAATCATGTGTGTGTATCCGTTCATCCAAAAGTACTTTAATCAGGGGGTGATGATCGGCGCAGTGAAGGAATAAGGCAGGTTGAAATTCATTACGAATCAAGGGGGTTCCCAAATGGGGAAAAAGATAGGCAAGAAATTATTTACCAAAATGAGCAGCGTGCTTCTCGCGTCGGCCATGTTGGTCAGCGTTGTTGGGTGTAGCAGCGGAACTACTAATGAAACTGCAGAGCCAACGATATCAAGCGACTTTAATCAGGAAGGTCTGCCGATTGTCAATAAACCGGTCACACTCAAGGTATTGACGGTTCGCTGGGGAAATATGGGCGACACCTTTACTCAGAACCAATGGCTCAAGGATTTGGAGAAAGATTCCAATGTGAAGATTGAGTGGCAGGTGATGTCTTCCAATGACTGGGGTGAACAGAAATCTATTATGCTTGCCAGTGGTACGCTCCCGGACATTATCCTGGGCGACCAGGTGTTTAGCGATTCGGACATTGTAAACAACCTTAGCTATTTCCGTCCACTGGATGAATATATTGACTCGTATATGCCCAACTTGAAGGCGGCTATGGAAGAGACGCCAGACATGAAGAAAATCAGTACATTTCCAGATGGCAAAATCTACTCCATGCCAACAAGACTGCCTTCCCGTCCAAAAAGCCGGAACCAGCCTGTAATCAACAAGGCATGGCTCGATAAGCTGGGCCTGAAGGCACCAACGACAACAGAGGAACTGTATCAGGTCTTGAAAGCGTTTAGGGAAAAGGATCCGAACGGAAATGGCAAAAAGGACGAAATTCCTTACACGGAAACGGGGCTGAATGTGGATTTTCTGAATCCGTTCGGGATTACCGACATTAATGCCAGCAGCATGATTGTCCAGGATGGAAAGCCCGTCTTCTATCCAACAACCGACGCCTATAAAGAAGCTCTTATTTATACCAACAAGCTCTATTCAGAGGGACTGATTGATCAGGAACTGTTCACACAGGACAACACCATGACATCAGCCAAATGGCAAAATGCAGATATTTCAATCGTCGGTTTCAGCAATCAGTGGACACCTGACGCGGTATTTGGCAAATGGAGCGACCAATATGAAGCCATTGCTCCCATTGCCGGACCTGACGGCAAACGTTATCAGCCTGGTGACCCCGGCGGCATGAACCTGGCCCGGAATGAACTGCTTATTACGACTTCATGCACTGTTCCAGAAGTAGCCGCACGCTGGGCTGACCAGTTCTATTCCAATGAAGCCAGCATTCAGAATTTCTGGGGTGCGATCGGAACTGTAATCAAGAAAAATGATGATGGCACATACACACTCATGGACCCGCCGGCAGGCACCAGCGCCGATGCTTGGTACTGGGATCAATCCCTGCGTGATTTCGGTCCCAAATATGTAAGCCCTTCCTTTGAAGAGAAAATCAAACTTAATCCGCAGGCAGGCGACGGTCTCAAACTGCAAATCGATCAGTTGGGCAGTGCCGATGTAACGACACCTTATCCGAAGGTCATGTACAATGCAGAAGAGTTCCAGGAGCTGCCAACGCTGACAACAGATATTGATGGTTATGTGGCAACGATGCGTGCCCAGTGGGTAACGAAAGGCGGTATTGAAGAAGGCTGGGATGCTTATATCAAAAAGCTGAATGAGATGGGACTTGAGCAGTTACTGACCATCCGTAACAATGCCTTTGAGCGTTATATGAACGTCAAATAGGCTGAAGTTCAGCCGTTCATTTCTTAAATAACAAACAGGTGCGCTTCCGAGTTGAAGGAAGGCACCTGTTTATTGCTTATGATCTGCGTTTCAACAATAATATGCCACTGAGGTTTGATGTTTTTTTACGATATACCACTTTAAAGCCGATATCATTGTCCAGCAAGCAGTTTAAGGCATTGATCAGCAATGCACCAGGCACCAGTGTGAAGGTACAAGGGGAAGTATTTCCGATCACACGCACACTTTTGATTCTGCGCGGTGAACCGGGAACGAGTGGATTTCTGGACCAGTAGATCAATACCAAATCCGGTTGTGGAACAGCCTTTACACTAGCCATCCTCATCATCTCTTTTCTATTAGATTCTTAATAGTAAATGAAAAGCAGATGAGGAGGGTGCTAGTCAAAAGACGTTATGTTTAATAAATGGGACAAATGATCAATTTTTCAGTAAGGCAAATCCCATGCGGTTTTACATATAGATTCACACAAGTTTCAATCCGGCAATTCATAATGGCTCTACTTATTTGTGCTGTGCTGCTTCGCTGGAAGTTTATCTGTTGGTGTTCCCTTGCCATTGTTTTTGTTATGACGTGCTTTCTCGGCATTTTCGTTTACTTTCTTCACAAAATCATGGGTACTTTCCATGTTTGAGTACACCTCCTTTAAAATCAAAATGTGTAGCCTGGATCTTAATATAACCATGGAGAGATCATTATATTTTGGAAGCTCAATCGCGACTTCATTTCACAATACAGCCATGACAGAGGTCTGGTGGGATAAACTGGACATGCAAAGGTAAGGCGTCTACACTGTATAGAAAGATACAAACAAGAAGGGATGCGCCGATCGGACCATGTTGCAGAAATTTGGTTTTACACAATATGAAAGTCAGGTATACGAGGCTATATTTGCGCAGGACCAACCACTCGATGCCACATCCATCGTCAATTACTCCAATGTGCCCAAGGCCAAAATATACGAAGTGCTTAATCGGCTTATTGATAAGGGAACTGTACTAACAACCATGCATGGGAAGAAGAAATTGTATATGGCGGTCGATCTTCAGTCCATTATCCTCAAAATAAGAGCCGATTTTGAGAAGGATATTGAGGAGTTAAAGACATATAAAATCAAACGTACATTCACGGATGAACATATCTGGACATTGAAGGACGCATCATCCATTGCATCGAATATTGAACAGCTTATTGAAGAAGCCGACTCATCCATCCTTTTTCTGGCCTGGAACGAGCAAATGGACAAATACCGGGAGCTTTTGGAGCAAAAAGAGGCTGAAGGGGTGCATGTGGAGGTTCTGGCTGTAGGAGGATTGCAATCGTCTCTAACCCATAAGTATTCCTTAATCCCCATGATTGAGGACAGTAAACTTGAACCTTCGCAATTGATCATTGTGGATTATGCCTATCTTTTGTTTGCGGGTATTGAGCATGATTCCTGGAAGGCCATCAAGACGACATCCAAACCAATTGTTAAAGCATTGACGGATTATTTCTATCATGACGTCGCTCTTACTCAAATTACCAAAAAATATGGTGACCAGCTGCTTCAGGATGAAGAAATTGCACGTTTGCTGGCGCGATTAATTTATTGAACCGATGGTTCAAAAGCTATTCTTTCTGAGAATAGTTTTTTTGTATTGAAATCTCCTCTCTGTTAGGTTACTATCGTAGTTGTAACTTTCGAGGAGGCTTCAAAAAAATGAATAAAAAAGTTTATGTCCTTGCAATCGCGGCATTTGTGGTTGGTACCGTCGAACTCATTTTAGGCGGCATTCTGGACTTGATTGCGACAGATCTTCATCTGACCTTGGCAAAAGCCGGGTATTTAATTTCCATCTTTTCACTTGTCTATGCGTTATCTGCACCTATATTGTTGAATATGACGGCCAGATTTGAGCGTAAAAAAGTATACATGTGCACTTTATTCGTTTTTCTGATTAGCAATCTGCTCTCTGCATTCAGTGCCAACTTCTATATCCTCATGGCAGGCAGAGCACTGGGAGCTGCAACGGGCTCACTGATTTTTGTCCTGTCTCTGACGCTCGCAGCTCGTATTGTGGAGCCTCAGTATAAAGGGCGTGCCGTGGGAATAATCACGATGGGAGGAAGTGCATCACTGATTTTGGGTGTACCTCTCGGAATCTTTGTGGGTAACCTCGCCGGATGGCGTGAAGTGTTTATTTTGATCGCAATTCTGACTGCAGTGGTCATGGTTGCCATTGGCATAGCCATGGAACGTGTGCAGCCGATTCCGGCCGTATCATTGAAGAAGCAGCTTGCTGCGTTATGGAATCCGAAGATGCTGGCAATCCATGTTACGACATTACTTGTGCTCGCAGGGCACTTGACGTTATATGCGTATTTCACACCATTTCTCCAGGAAACGCTGGGAGCCAGCTCAACAATGGTCACCTTTATTTATATGATGTTTGGTATTGCTGCTGTGGCAGGGGGCGGAATCGGCGGCATATTATCAGATCGCTTGCACCCAGCCAAAGCCATTGTCATCGTACTGATACCCTTTATCGTGAGCATGGCGGTGATTCCATTTAGTACCGGACTGCCTTTGATTGCTTTCTTGATCTTGCTAAGTATCTGGAGTGCGTTAAGCTGGACGGTTACCCCGGTACAGAATAGTCTGATTATCAAAACCTCACCGGCAACGGCTGAAACGTTAATTAGCACCAATTCAGGGATTGCACATGCTGGTATTGCTCTGGGAACCTATAT
>NZ_LITU01000068.1:253067-254959 GCF_001280595.1 Paenibacillus xylanivorans | reverse complement strand
TTATGTATACAGGATGGATCGGATCGGTTCTGATACTGATGGGTTTGGTGTCAGCCGTTTATGCAATTAGTCGCAAGGAGCAAACGGTTCAGGCGGCTGGATAATGCGTTAGTTTTAAAGTTGTCTATGCAAACTTCTCTATATTGTATTACTTCAGCAACCCACTGCAAATCCATTAATTTATTGGATTTGCAGTGGGTTTTTTAATAATATTAGGCATAATATCTCTGTATTCAATTTATAAGAACTTGATTTATTTAGGTTATCCCATATAATTATTATAGCTTTATAAAGTATCTTAATTTATTGGTTTGTCCTTAATGGCAGGCAAACAATTATGGACACAAAGGGGAAACAATCATGAGCAATATCACAACAAAATCGGAAAAACAAAAAATGATCGATGGTGAGCTGTATTTGGCTTCCGATCCCCAATTGTCTCAAGACAGGGAATATGTAAGAAGAATGACACGCATGTACAATCAGACTACAGAAACAGATGGTGAGCTCCGTACAAAGGTATTGAAAGATCTGTTGGGTTCAACGGGTGAACACTTGAGCATGGAACCGAATATTCATTTTGACTATGGATACAACATTCATGTTGGAGAGCATTTCTATACCAACTTTAACTGTACGATACTTGACGTATGCGAAGTGCGCATTGGAGATAACTGTTTAATGGGACCTGACGTTCACATATATACGGCTACTCATCCCTTGAATCCATTCGAACGAATAACAGGCGCAGAGTATGGAAAGCCAGTGACCATCGGAAATAATGTATGGATCGGAGGCAGGGCAGTAATTAATCCAGGAGTCACCATTGGGAACAATGTCGTTATTGCTTCCGGTGCTGTAGTCACAAAAGATGTCCCGGATAACATGATTGTTGGTGGGAATCCTGCTAGAATTATTAGAGAGATAGAGCTTTAAACCATTCATTTTGGACAGAAGAGTTGGAGGCACAGGAATTCATGACAGAAAAAGAGAAATCACAACTGGGACTACTGTATAATGCGAATTACGACAAAGAATTAATTGATGAGCGCATGTACGCAAAGGGGCTTTGCTACGAGTACAATCAGCTTCATCCAGGTAAGATCTCTGAGAGAGAGGCGCTGCTCAAAAAGTTGCTTGGAAAAACGACGGATCGTTTCCTGATCGAGCAGCCATTTGTATGTGACTACGGCTATAACATTGAAATTGGTGAGAACTTCTATAGCAATCATAATATCGTTATGCTGGACGGGGCAAAAATTAGTTTTGGTGACAACGTTTTTGTTGCACCAAATTGTGGATTCTATACTGCTGGTCATCCTTATGATGTGGAACAACGTAACGAGGGTCTTGAAATTGTAGGTCCGATCACAGTGGGCAATAATGTATGGATCGGTGGCGGCGTGACTGTACTTGCGGGTGTGACCATTGGAGATAACACAATCATCGGGGCAGGAAGTGTAGTTACCAGAGACATTCCTTCGGATGTAATTGCTGCGGGTAATCCATGCAGAGTTATTCGCAAAATAACGGAAGCAGACAAAACGAAGTATAGAAGAAGCTAACACAAGTGTATACGAACCCTCAGAATGCCCGATGTTTTTCATCGGGTGTTTTTAAACCCTTTGGAGATATTGTATAGTTACTACATTGGAGAAGAAACTATGGAGTAGGGGTGCTTATGAAAATAGCGAACGCGTATTTGATGAAAGAAATTAATATAAACCATGTACGCCAGGTCATGAAACGGGTGGAAACAGCAACCAAGCCACAACTGGCCTCCTTGACCAAGCTCAGTGTAGTAACCGTCAATTCACTGGTCAAAGAGTTGTGTGAACTGGGTGAACTGTTTGAGGACGAGACAGTACCTTCCAACGGAGGGAGACCTGCAT
>NZ_LITU01000068.1:231570-252985 GCF_001280595.1 Paenibacillus xylanivorans | reverse complement strand
GGGGCAGGATCTGATCACCGCCACTGTCATTAACCTAGAGGATGACATAGTGTTCAGAGAAGAATACACGATGCCAATCTTCGATCAGAAACATTTCTATGAAATCATTGAGAACGTGCTGGCTCAGCATGCTTCCATTAAAGTGATCGGTATCGGTATTCCAGGGCAAACCGTGAATGGGGAAATTACGGTGAGCAGTCACCAGCAGCTAGAAGGTATACGCATGATTGAAGATCTTGAAGCTCAGTTCGGATTACCAGTCATGGTGGAAAATGATGTGAATGCTGCGATCAGCGGATATTGCGCAAAACAAGAGTTAGACGAAGATCACTGTGTCATCGGAATCTATTTTCCAACCAAATACCCTCCAGGCATGGGCATCTATCTGGATGGTAAAGTGGTCAAAGGAAAACTTGGCATGGCCGGGGAGATCAAGTACCTCCCTATGGGAATTGATTGGTATAACTCACTGGAAAAGGAAACCTTTATTGAAACGGTATGCAAAATGATTCAAACAGTAAATGCAGTTCTTGCACCAGATAAAGTTGTGATTTACCAGAAGATGGTTGAGGAAGATGCGGTTGTTCAAGCATGGAAAATGTATCAAGCTGAGCTGTCTATGCCATCTTATCCTGACATCATTCTGATCGATTCTTTCCAGAAAGATTTTGAAGCAGGAATGCGATGGTTAACGTTGAAAGCGTTGGAACCGACCCTGGTCCAATTTAATTGAATTCATAATAAAAATCCCCCAGCAGAAAACAATACAGAACATGGTGTACCCAATGCTTGTATGTTCTACTGGGGGATAGCAGGGATTGAGCCTGCTTGCAATGATATTAATTCTTTAACGTTTTAGGCTCTTACCGTTACTGCTGATGATATCTTTGTACCAGTGGAACGATTTTTTGCGATACCGTTCAAGTGTTCCTGAACCATCGTCATGGCGATCAACATAAATGTAACCATAGCGCTTTTTCAATTGTGCAGAAGAAGCACTGACCACATCAATACATCCCCAGGATGTATAACCCATAACTTCAACGCCGTCTTCAATGGCTTCCCCGACTTGAACAAGATGATCATTCAGATACTGAATGCGATAGTCATCTTCCACTGTCTTTTCACCATCAGATCCGGTAATAAGCTCGTCCACAGCTCCCAGACCATTTTCCACAATAAACAGTGGTTTCTGATAACGGTCATAGAACATGTTTAGAACATAGCGAAGTCCTTGCGGATCGATCTGCCATCCCCATTCACTTGCAGGCAAGTAAGGGTTAGGTATACCGCCAAGCAGATTACCTTCACCCGCAACTTGTTTAGCCGGATCAGCCGTTTGGCAGATACTCATGTAATAGCTGAAAGAAATGAAGTCGACAGTATGGAGCAGCATGTCTTCGTCGCCATTTTCCATCTGGATCTGGATTCCATTTTCCCGGAAGTAACGTTTCATGTATCCAGGATAGCGGCCTCTCACATGCACATCTCCGAAGAAATAATTGCTGTGTTCGAATTCCATCACTTTAATCATGTCATCGGGATTCGGTGTGAGCGGATAGGTGGGCATACTGAGCATCATACAACCAATCTGCGCACTTGGAATGATCTCATGACAGAGCTTCACAGCAGAAGCGCTGGCTACAAATTCATGGTGTATTGCCTGATACAGATCCTGCTTGCTGAGCTTCTCTTTCAGTGTATAGATGCCACCACTCATGAATGGTGCTTCAAGAATCGAATTGATTTCGTTGAATGTAAGCCAGTATTTCACTTTATTTTGATAACGTTTGAATACGGTAGTCACATAACGCTCGTAGAAACCGATCATCTTCCGATTGACCCAGCCATCATATTCCTTGGATAGATGCAGGGGTGTCTCATAGTGAGAAAGTGTGACCAGCGGTTCGATTCCGTATTTAAGACACTCGTCAAAAAGATCATCATAGAATTGAAGACCTTCTTCATTGGGTTCCAGCTCATCGCCCTTAGGGAAGATACGGGACCAGGCGATGGAAGTACGGAATACCTTGAATCCCATCTCGGCGAACAGCTTCACATCCTCTTTATAACGGTGATACAGGTCTACACCAATTAGTTTCATGTTGTCTTCAGTCGGTTCTTCAGTGATAGGACCCATGATACCTTTGGGAGCCACATCCTGAGTGGATAAACCTTTGCCACCTTGATTATATGCGCCTTCTGCCTGGTTGGCGGCAATGGCGCCACCCCACAGGAAGTTTTCGGGGAAATTGAATGATGGACGTTGAGAATGACTCATGCATATCGCTCCTATCGTTATGAATTCATTGTGATGTTACATACAGCAGCACTGCATAAAAAAAGCTTAAACGTTGGAACGGGTTACACGTCAAGTTTTACTTTTTATTTATTTTGATGCAAACTGTAATTCATCATAGAAAGTCAGCAAGAAAGGAGACTTGATGTGTCCAAGTTCGATGAAATTATGAAGAAGTCCGGCTACTCAAAGGCCACCGTGTCCAGAGTGATTAATCATTCACCACATGTGAGTGACGAGGCCCGGCAGAAAATAACGGACATCATGAAACAGCTGAATTACATTCCAAACCGGAATGCCGTATCATTATCCACCGGACAGACCAAACAAATTGGGATTGTCACATCCGCAACCAATGAGATTATACTTACGTTCATGAATCAGTTCATTGATACAGCGATGGATTTTGGATTTCAGACCCTGATCTATACTTCGCGTGGAGATAAGGAAATCGAATTGCAGGCGTTCGAGGACTTGCGGAGTAAACGGGTGGATGGACTCGTAATTATGACCTGTGTCAATCATCCCGACAAGCTAAAAGCCTATTGTGAATATGGTCCGATTGTGTCCTGGCAGCGGATGGGAAATGACGAAATTCCGTCCGTAGCTATGGATCAGGCGCAAGGCTACAGGCTGGCTCTTGAGCATCTGGTGTCCAAAGGATATACACGCATTGCGAATGCCTTTGGCAGAGCAGAAAGTCTGAATACCCAGAGCCGACGCGAAGCCTATGAATCATTTATGGTAGATAACGGTCTGCCTGTACTGCGTGAAGCTTATCAATATTCAATATTCAGTTCCTCTGACGGAGAAGAAGCGATGCGAAGAATGGCGAGTGGGTCAGATCTCCCTCAAGCGGTGTTATGTTCGAATGATTATGCAGCGATCGGAATTTGGTCTGAGGCACGCAAACAGAATATACGGGTTCCCGAACAACTTGCCATTGTTGGTTTCGATGACATTGAGCTGTCCCGTGTTCTTGGAATCACTACCATACATAATCCGATTGCAGAACAGGCTACGCAGGCTTTTCATCGATTATGGGCCGTCCTTGGTAAGCAGGAGTTACAGGCTCAGCAACTGGAATTTCAACTGATTGAGCGTTCAACTACCTAAATGCTGGGGAAAAGTACGTAATTGTTTGCGAATTTTTACAAAATTCAGAGAACAGCTGTATAACTAAGGAGTGGTAGAAATGGCGCGGGTATTATTCATTAATGGTGGATCAGAGGGACATGTCAATCCAACGATTGGGGTAGTTCAAGAGCTGGTTTTACGCGGCGAAGAGGTTGTGTACTTTACTATAGAAGCTTATCGTGAACGTATGGAGAAGACAGGCGCTATAGTCCGAACCTTTGATGATCAAAAATTCATTAAAGCCTTTGTCTCAGGTGGCAGAGATTATTTGCTTGAACGGGTCAACGGTCTATTGCTTACGGCAGATATCGTCATTCCGAGCGTCCTTGAACAGATCAAGGGTGAACATTTTGATTACATCATCCATGATTCGATGTTTGGCTGCGGATACTTGCTTGCGCAAATTTTGAAGCTTCCCGCAATTAATTCATGCACTTCTTTTGCGCAGAGCAAAGAATCATTCGATGATTTGATGCAGCACTTTTTTTTGAATGTCCCAGCCGAAATTGTTGAACCCATAAATGATAAATTCCATAGCCTGACGCTCATGTTGCAGGGAAAATATGAGGTGGAGATCCCTTCTCCCTACGAAGTGTTTTGCAATCCTGCACCGCTTACAATCATATATACAACAAGGGATTTCCAGCCTTATGAAGAAGCATTCGACCACACGTATCAATTTGTAGGGCCGTCCATCTGTTCACGACTAACCCATGTAGACTTCGACCTGACGGAAATTAAAGGGAAAAGACCTATTTACATTTCACTGGGCACAATTTTTAACCAAGCCCTTGATTTCTATAAGCTTTGCTTGAAGCATTGGGGAATACTGATCATACCATTGTCATGTCTGTAGGGGATAGAATACAAATTATTGATCTGGGAGCAATTCCTGAAAATTTCATCGTTAAACGTTATGTTCCACAAATAGATGTATTGCAGTCCGCTAAATTATTTATCACTCATGGCGGGATGAACAGTACCAATGAAGGTATATATTTCGGGGTTCCCCTAATTATCCTACCTCAAAGCGCGGACCAGCCGATCATCGCTGAGCAGGTTGTCAGCAGGGGAGCCGGCATCAGCTTACAAATGCAAACCTTGACTGCCAATCAGCTGCGTGAAGCGGTAGATCAAATGTTAAGCGCCTCCTCTTTCAAAACAGCTGTTGCAACTATTAGGGAGTCTTTTCGAAAATCAGGCGGTTATCATTGCGCTGTTGATGCGATTTTCGAATTTAAAAATCAATATCTCTGCTAAGTTCTTTGAAGTGAACTTTTGCAGAACAAGCAAATAACACGGAAAGTTCAGTCATCAATTATTCAAAATTTAAGCATTTTTGAACCGGAACCATGCGGTATACTGAACAAGAAGTTTCAAGAAGCTGCATAATTACAAACGATGCAGCTTCAAGTTGAAGCATCTTGTAACAAGTTACATATTTCACAAACTAACCGCTGGAAAGGTGAGATAGAACAGATGAAGACAGTGACAAGTCGATTCAGAATTGCAGGCATATGGGAAGGGATATCATTGCTGCTGTTGATTTTAATAGCCATGCCGCTAAAATATTTTGCCGATATGTCTTCCCCAGTAACCATTATGGGCATGATTCACGGCATTCTTTTTCCACTATATCTAATTGCACTTGTGCATTTGGCAGTTGTGAAGAAATGGAAAGCTTCACGCTGGTTCATGGGATTGATAGCGGGCTTATTGCCTTTTGGAACATTTGTATTCGAATCCTATCTTCGCAAGAGAGACTGGAAGTAGGAATCTTTGAAAAGAAATATGACAGCAGGCGACCAACTCCGGATGTTATCCGAACTGGTCGCCTGCTGGTTTCTGTGCAAAATCTTTTAAAAAAAGAGTGTGTGTCGCTTATTTTACCGTGCCTTGCTGACGATCCGATTGCAGGCTGACCCCAATATCGCCAGAGGCGTCAGACACGGGTGCATAAGCTGAGAAGGAGAACACAACAACCAGGGCAGTGAATAGAAAAAGAACTGATTTTTTCATTGAATAACCTCTTTTCATTTGGGGTGATCTTCCATTTTTATTGTAATCCAGGCAGGCTGTATTTGAAAAGAAAATATTTAGATTTTGATACGTACACATTTTGTCTGGATAAACATCCATGATAAACTGTATTTCAGCTAAAGCCCGCTAACGGCGGAAGGGGGTCCTGTATGAATAAACATAATGAGTTAACGTCCATAGAAATGGTAGAAGAGTTTATTCAAAAACATGAATTGGTTTTTTTGTATGTATCTCGGCCAGAGTGCAGTGTATGTCACGCCCTACTTCCTAAAATTAGGGTGTTGCTTGAACCATACCCCATGGTATATCTGGGACATGTTGACGCTAACCAGGTGGAAGAAGTGGCATCAAGGTTTTTAATTTTTACAGTACCGACAATGATCATGTTTGTAGAGCAAAGAGAATATATTCGAGCCGATCGTTTTGTTCACTTCGATCGATTGGAAGAGCAGTTACAACAGATTCATAGGATGTATTCATAAAAGTGTTGTATTGAAAACGGTTTTATGCTAATTTAAAATATATAAAAACGTTTTTATAGCAAAGGAACAAAAAATTATGGGAAAGATTACGATTAAAGATGTTGCAAGGGAAGCCGGGGTATCCATTTCTACGGTTTCCAACGCCTTGAACGGCGTGGATGTCTTAAATCCGGAGACGAAATCACATGTCCTGAAGGTGGCAGAGCGTTTAAATTACGTTCCCAACTTGAACGGTAAGCTGCTGAAATCCGGGCAAACCAAAATGCTGGGCTTTTTCACCACAAGTGTGTCAGGTCCATATTTTTATAAGCTGGTTGAATCCATGTCTCGCGAATGCGATCGTCTGGGTTACGGGCTGAATGTATTTGTGACCAAGGATAAGCAGGTTATTATGAGTAATATTCTGGGACGGCGTGTGGATGGTGTTATCATCTACGAAGAGCTGCGGATTGATGAGCAGGATATTGTCGCTATGGAGAAAGACAAGATCAAGGCAGTATTTTTGGATCGGGTTTATCAGAGCGATACGATGGGGAGCGTCATTTTTGACTCCTATGTGGCGGGTTACGAAGCGACCAAGGATTTAATTGGACTGGGGCACAAGAAAATTGCCTACATTTCCGGCGTGGACACCATGTTTGATAGTAATCAGCGTAGAGACGGTTATCTGGACGCTTTGCGTGAGTACCAGCTTCCGTTGGATGAAGATTACATCATACAGGGATTTTTTGAGGAAGAGGGCACCTACAGCGCTGTGAAATCTTTTCTTCATCTGCATCCTGCCAAGCTACCTGATGCTTTTCTAGCGGGAAATGATGTGAGTGCTATCGGCTGCATTCATGCGTTGAAGTCGCATGGCTTTGAAGTTCCTCAAGATGTAAGTGTAGTAGGCTTCGATGATATTGATATTGCCCAATATTTTTCCCCACCATTAAGTACCGTAAGAAACCAGATTGCAAGGCAGGGTATCCTGGCGGTCAACCATCTGGTTCGCATGATCAAGAAGAAGGAACATGGGGTTTCACAGAAATTGGCGGGTGAACTTATTGTACGGGGTTCAAGTCATGTGAAGATCGACCGGAGTGATTATTTAACATAACTGATTCAATCATTTCCGGTCTTTTTTAAATGATAGATTTGAGATTAGGGGGTTTTTTTGCCGAAAAATAAAAACGTTTTTATGAAGAAATGCTTAAGTTGGAGGGGAGCAAAAGAGCGTGAGTAAATTAGCCGTAGAGACGTCAACCGGTAAAAAGCCTGTAAGGACGGGAGGAAGGAAACCAATCGGACAAAGAATGAAAGAGTTCGTCATCGATTACCGCAGACAATGGGAAATTCAATCGATGATTATACCCGGCATCATTTTTATGATTATTTTTTGTTACATTCCGATATATGGATTGACGATTGCCTTCAAAAATTACACCGTCATCGATACGCTGTCTAGCGCACCTTGGGTCGGTTTGGAAAATTTCAGAATCATTATGTCAGACAAATACTTTTGGGATGCGGTAGTGAATACGCTGGGGATCAGCTTTTTGAAATTGGGTATTGGGTTCATCATTCCGATTATCCTGGCAATCATGATCTATGAATTAAACAGCGGACGCTTCAAAAAGTTTGTGCAAACGATTTCATATCTGCCTCACTTTTTGTCATGGATCGTACTGGGCGGTATGTTAATCACCTGGTTCTCAACAACGGGATTGTTTAATCAGCTGCTGCTCAGCTTGGGAGTAATCTCGCAACCGCAAAACATTTTGCTGGATGCAGGGAAGTATTGGTGGATTGCAGTCTTATCCGATATTTGGAAAGAGGCCGGCTGGGGAACAATTCTGTATTTGGCGATTATGTCGAAGATTGATCCTACGTATTATGAGGCAGCCAAAATTGATGGTGCAAGCCGTCTCAGACAAATCTGGAATATTACGTTGCCCAACATGAAGTCAATTATTAGCCTTAACCTGATTCTTACTGTAAGCGGTTTACTCGGTTCCAATCTGGACCAGACGCTGGTTCTGATGAACTCGCAGAACCGTGACAAGGCCGAAGTTATCAATTCGTATGTATATCGTATGGGGATGTCACAGGGTGACTTTTCGTATGCTACCGCGGTTGGTCTGGGCGTCTCGATCGTGTCCGTTATTCTGCTGGTCACCGCGAACAAAATTACAAGCAAATTAAACGATAATCAATCTGTGCTGTAGAAGGAGGCATCCTGTGTGAATGGAAAGGCGGCTAAAGAAGATCTTGATAGTCGGATCTTTGATACCTTAAATATTATTTTGCTCATTATTTGTACTGTTGTTATTATAGTCCCGCTCTGGAATGTCATCATCTCTTCTTTTAGCTCAGGCAAAGCTTTGGCGGAAGGCGGGTTCATCTTCTGGTCACCGGAGTTCTCGCTGGAGAATTACAGAGCTGTGTTCAACGATTCGAACATCTGGCAAGCGTTCTTCATCTCGGTTTCCAAAACAACCATCGGCGTCGTTACACACGTGTTCTTCTGTGCTATGGTCGGTTACGGTCTGAGCAAAAAGTACATACGTGGCCGCAAACTGTACGTTGCCATGGGTGTTATCACGATGTTCTTCTCTGGTGGAATGATCCCAACGTACTTATTGATTAAATCACTCGGCCTGCTCAACAGCTTCTGGGTGTACATTATTCCTGCATTGTTCAGCTTTTATGATGTCGTTATTCTGATGAATTTCTTCCGGAATGTCCCGGATTCCCTGGAGGAGTCAGCCAAAATCGACGGTGCAGGGGATTGGCATATCTTCCTGAAAATCTTCATCCCGCTGTCCATGCCAGCCATGGCGACCATCGCGCTGTTCAATGGGGTGGGGCAGTGGAATGACTTTATGACAACCAAGTTGTACATTACGGATCAGTCGCTGTATCCGCTGCAAATGATGCTGTACGAAATTATTGTTCAGTCCCAGACGCAATCGATGCAAAATATCGGAGGCTCGGCAGTCATTGAAACAACGACCAAAGGGGTGCAACTGGCCACGATTGTTATTACCACACTTCCGATCATACTGATCTATCCCGTACTTCAAAGATACTTTATCTCGGGTATGATGCTGGGTGCGGTCAAGGAGTAAGGGAAATTCAAGCTTGTGCGAAAGTACGCTCTATTCAATATTTCTCACCTAACTTTAAGGAGGAAACAATATGTTCAAGATGAATAAGGCAGCAGGCAAAAAAGGAGTTAAACTTTGCGCGGCATTGCTGACAGCAGTGATCATGATTACAGGCTGCAGTAGTGGTTCAGGAGGTTCAAGTGAAGGGAACTGGGTTTCCATTGAAGATCGCTATACCGTTGATGCGGAAAAACCAGCCTGGCAGCTCGACAAAAAGGAAGAAGTTACAGACCTTACCTGGTACGTTAATGCGGACTGGTGGAACACGGATTTCGGGAAAGACATTGTGACCAAGAAGATCAAAGAAGACTTGAACATCAATATCAAATTCATTACAGGTGATGATACGAAATTAAATACATTCTTTGCCGGCGGAGACATGCCTGACCTGCTGACCGTGTTCGACTCTAACTCTCCTGTGGTGCAAAAAGCTGCAACCTGGGCTATGCCGCTGAACGATCTTGCTGAGAAATATGATCCATACTTTAACAAAGTCGCAGCTGCTGACACCCTGAACTGGTTCCAGCTGGCTGATGGCAAGACGTATGGCTATCCAAACTACTCCAATACGCAAGCCGATTATGATAGCGGTAACATCCCGGCCAAAACGGCATTTATCATCCGTAAGGATGTGTACGAAGCTTTGGGAAGTCCTGTTATGGGAACACCAGAGGAATTCGAAAGTGTAATGAAACAAATCAAGGAAAAGTTCCCGACGTTGATTCCATTTGGTTTTAACTCTATTGGTGAAGGAACAGGATCACTCGGAGATACGCTGCAAGACTTTATTGGCGTGCCTCTCGAAACGGAAAATGGAGAATTCTACGATCGCAATCAGGATGAAGATTATCTTACATGGGTGAAGACGTTAAATAAGGTATACAGAGACGGAAATATCAGTGATGACAGCTTTGCTGATGATGGTACGGCTTTTGAGGAAAAAGTGAAATCCGGAAAGTATGCAACGATGCTGCTGGATGGTACACCTCAACAGGGTGGAAATCTGCAAATTTATCTGAGTGCCAATGAAGGCAAAGAGTATGTTGCCATTGATGGACCGCAGAGCACCAAGGGGAATGCACCGACACTCAATCAATCCGGTATTACAGGCTGGATGATCAACTTCATCTCCAAGGATGCCAAAGATCCGGCCAAAGCCATTCAAATCTTTACGTACCTGCTGAGTGAAGAAGGTCAGCTTCTGATGAACTATGGTATTGAAGGCGAAACATATAAAAAGAATGCAGATGGTACGGTTGAGCTGCTGCCAGCTGTGAAAGACCTGCAACTGCACAATGCGGATAAATTTAAAAAAGAGTACCGGTTGGGTGAATTTATGTTCTTTGGACACGACCGTCATAAAGCACTGAGTGCAGATGCCTTCCCGGAAGCCATTAAACAGATGCAAGAGTGGGGCAAAGGTAAACTGAAACCACACTTCATTCTGGAGAATATTAGTCCGAATCAAGGAACACCTGAAGCCCGTGCGTTGTCCGCGATCAACGCCAAGTGGAATTCAACACTGGTAAGCATGGTACGTGCCAAAGATGATGCCTCTTTTGACAATGCACTTGCCGCTTACAAGTCATTCTTGGGTGATAACCGTTGGGATGACATCTTGAAGGTACGTAGTGAGAAAATGAAACTGAATAAAGAGAAATTGGGTATCCAATAAGAGGACTCTGGAGGGAAATCATATGACGAAATTCAAAATGTACAAATCTACGGGAGAGGATGCATTGTTTGTATCCGTATCCCAGGATCAATTAAAACCGCAAGACTCCGGTACGGAGACAACGACAATCCTTCTGGATGATCAGCAAACGTATCAGGAGATGGACGGTTTTGGGGCTTCTTTTACCGATTCATCTGCCTATCTGATCAACCAGATCTTAAGCGAAGAGCAGAGAACTGAAGTCATGACCCGGTTGTTCCATCCCGAGGAAGGCATCGGATTGTCGGTCATCCGTAATCCGATGGGTGCTTCAGACTATGCCAGAACGGTATACAGCTATAATGATCTGCCTGAAAATCAAACGGACCCGGAATGTTCCGGGTTCAGCATTGCACACGATGAAGCGGATGTTATTCCTTTGACTCAAAAAGCTTTGGAACTGAATTCTGATCTGAAGCTGTTCGCTTCACCATGGAGCGCCCCGGGCTGGATGAAAACAAGCGGCTCTATGATTACAGGTCAGTTGAAAAATGAGTGGTATCCGGCATATGCGGAGTATTTTGTGAAATATATCCAAGCCTACGCCTCCCATGGATTGCCTATCCATGCAGTAACACCACAGAATGAGGCACTTTATGAACCAGGTCATTATCCCGGCATGTTGATGCCAGCCGAAGCACAAGCAGACTTTATCAAAAATCATCTCAAACCTGCTTTTGTCAGAAATGATATTCAGTCCAAAGTGCTCTGTTATGATCATAACTGGGATCGTCCGGATTATCCGTTGACCGTGCTTGAAGAGGCGGGAGAAGAAGTAGATGGAGTGGCTTGGCACTGGTATGGGGGCGAAGCCTCGGCTCAAACAAAGGTGTATGAAGCCTTTGCCGGTAAAGAAGTACACTTCACCGAAGGATCAGGAGGGGAATGGATTCCTCCATTCGAACAGGCCTTCTCCAATGTGATCAGAACAGGGATTGAGATTCTTCGCAATTACAGCAAATCTTTTGTGCTCTGGAATATGGCGCTTGATGAGAACAACGGCCCTACTGTTCCTGGCTTTGGGAAAAGTACGTGTCGCGGCATTGTGAAGGTCAACCAGCAAACGAAAGAGCTTACTTATACACTGGACTATTATGCTCTGGCTCATTTCAGTGCATTGATTCGTCCCAAAGCGGTACGCATTGACTCTTCCTCCAATGAGGCATCCATTCGTTCCGTAGCCTTCAAAAATACGGATGGTTCGATTGCCGTCGTGCTTTTCAATGACGGGGAAAAGACAGGAAATGTGCAGGTTCAGCTAAAAGAAGAGGAACTGTTAAGTTTCCAACTGGAATCCAAGAGTGCTTTGTCCATTTTGATCAACCAGGAATAAGGCAGTTTTCTCCCATTCTAGGGTGAAGTAGTCCTAACATACTGCTTAGGTAATGGATTCTAATGAAAGAAAAGGCGGTATACAGAGAGAGATCTCTTGTATACCGCCTTTTTATATTGTTTCATTACCGTCCACCTGCAAATCCTGAGAACCGGATGACGAATAGGGGTACGCCTATTTGAGAGCAGTCAAAAGTACGGTTGAGCAAGGGGAGGGGGACCTTTGTAAGTTATGGGAATGAGGTTCCCTTGCGGGACTCCACATACTTTTGCGTGTGAATATCACATAATTCTTCACGGTGATGTAAGCACTGTCGTTTGTTTACGATACTCTGTGGGATTCATCCCTGTATGCTTTTTGAACTGCCTTGAGAAGTAATATAAGTCACTAAACCCGAGGTGCTCGGCAATTGCAGTAACTGTGCTTGGAGAACAGGTGAGAAGCTCCTTGGCTTTATCAATTTTTTTGCCAGTTATATAGTGGATGGGGGGAACTCCGATCTGCTGTTTGAAGAAACGAATGAAATAATTCGGATGCATATAGACGATCTGAGCCAGATCATGGACTGAAATATTCTCTTCAATGTTGGAATCAATATAGGTCAATATTTCAGACATTTTGTCCTTAGCAGGTACGTTCACATAAGAGATCTGACTCAGATCAAGGTTCATTATGTAGTGTGACAATAACTCCAACAATTTGCTTTTGGCCATCATATGGGCATAGACTTCGCCTGATTTGGCATAGGTAAGGATGCTATTGAAGGTTTCTTGAACTAGCTTCGGATCATCTACCTCACAGAAGTGTGGGAACTTCAGAATCTGAAAAAGGTTGATGCCCCCAACTTTCGCGCTGAAATGGCACCAGTATTTGAGAAAAGGGCGGTCATTAATAGCAGAATAGGACTGCGTTGTTCTTTCTGGCATTAAAAAAAGCTGCCCAGGTGTAGGGTAATATTCCTGATTGCCAATCTTGAGCCAGCCTTCGCCTTCGCATATGAAGTAAAACTTGCTGTAATCGGGTGTGTAATCCAGATCTCGCCAGTCGGTTCCACACCGATTATAGTTAACCATGAATAAATCAACCTGCAGGTTGGATAAATGGTTCGTAAGCAATGTCTTATGATTCATAATCCTCATCTCCCAACAAAGGTTATTATTGTCCATCTAAAAGTTAATGTTCTACATGTCTATCCGTCTATTAAACCACTACAATACAAGTGCATACGATAACGGAAGGAATGAGAATGAAATCATGGACAAAAACGAATATTTGCAAAAGATCGAAGCGACGATCTCCGAAGGCACATTTAAGGACAATTGGAACTCACTTAGTGCATTCGAGGTTCCAAAGTGGTACCAGAACGCCAAGTTCGGTATTTTCATTCATTGGGGTCTTTATTCTATCCCTGCTTATGATAGTGAATGGTATTCACGAAATATGTATATTGAAGGCTCTAAAGCCTATGAACATCACCTTAGCATTTATGGTCACCCGAAGGATTTTGGATACAAAGACTTCATTCCCATGTTCCTTGCGGAGAAGTTTGATGCGGACGAGTGGGCTGAGCTTTTTAAAAAGGCAGGAGCCCGATATGTGATGCCCGTAGCTGAGCATCACGATGGTTTTCAAATGTACAAAAGCTCCATTTCTCACTATAACACATATGAAATGGGCCCAAAACGGGATCTTTTGGGTGAGATGAAGGTCGCTTATGAGAAGCAGGATCTGAACCTGTGCGTATCCTCGCATCGAGCGGAGCATTGGTTTTTCATGTCACATGGCAAGAAGTTCGACTCGGATATTAAGGAGCCTCTTGCACCTGGTGATTTCTACTGGCCAGCTATGCCAGAACCGGATCATCACGACTTGTATGGTTCTCATCCAACGGATGAATTCCTGGAAGACTGGCTGATACGTTGCTGTGAACTGGTGGATCAATATCAGCCAAGAGTGTTTTATTTTGATTGGTGGATTCAAACCGCTGCATTCAAACCGTACCTGAAAAAATTCAGCGCTTATTATTATAACAAAGGGGAAGAATGGGGCATGCCTGTTGCCATTAACTATAAACATGATGCCTTCATGATCGGCTGTGCCGTTCCGGATGTTGAACGTGGTCAATTCGCCGATCTCAAGCCGTATTTCTGGCAAACCGATACTGCTGTAGCCAAAAATTCATGGTGTTACACAGAAAACAATGACTATAAATCAGCGGATGAAATCATCAGGGATCTGATCGATATTGTAAGCAAAAATGGGAGCCTCCTGCTGAACGTTGGACCGAGAGCAGATGGCAGCATACCGAATGAAGACAAGAACATTTTGCTAGCCATTGGCAAATGGCTGGATGTGAACGGGGAAGCCATCTACGATACGTCGTTCTGGCGTATATTTGGTGAAGGGCCTACCCAAGTGAAAGAAGGTCAATTTACAGATGGAGATACCAAGATATTTACTAGTGAGGATATCCGTTTTACCATAAAAGAGAGCTTCCTCTATGCGACAGTTCTGGTCTATCCGGAAAATGGGGTCGTTCATATTACATCGCTGAAGGACAAATCTCATCATTTCCACGGCTTGATCAAGGACGTTCAGGTTTTGGGTTTTGATGACAAACCGGAATGGAACAGAACTGAAGATGCTCTGACGATCACAACTGTAAATGTACAGAGCGCGTCACCAGTTGTATTTAAAATTGAGCTGGATTAGGAGACGGATTGAAAGTCCTGCAATGAATCACACTCGTTTCCGAGTTCGCGCTGCTGATGGGCGAAGCCTGGTACCTCGTTTTTTGAGCAATCGATGTGTCTTACGCTTCCGCTTAGATTCGCGATGTGGACGCGGGCTAGCAAGGAGGATTTTCTTTTCCTTTTCTATAGATTGAGTTAGTGTAGGGAGACTTGGCAGTTCACATGGTTCATTCGGAATAACCTTCATCGCTTTGTAGCTTATCGGAACGATGCCCAACACCTGCATCGTTCTGGTAATTTCCCCACTGACGAACACGGAAAGTTCGTGCTCTCGTATATCTGTCCATTCTGATATTCCACGCAGAACGTCGTCGACATAACCAGGGTGACATACAATCTCGGTAATACCTTCAGGGAGCGATAACAAATGATGAAGCAGTCGCTGCAATCCATCATTATCTCCATAAGTGTCCAACAGAATCGTGTCGCTCATTCGGGGGTTAGGTACATCGGGAATGGAATGAACAATTTGTGATCTTCGGAGGGGGATATTTTCCCGAATTGCCTTCTCCGCCATAATCTTATATATCATGGGGTCGTTCTGGTGCAATAAATGATGGGAATCCAAATGTGCAGGATATAGGGAGGTTCCTACAAAACGATCCCATTGCGCATCAAGTTCTCTGGCAATATCAATGCTATCTCGCACAAAGACACTCATTCCGTTATGAAAGGTACCATCAGGTCTAACCAGAGAGGGTACACTGGCCGGATCGGAGACAGGTCGCCCGTATGTGAGATTGAAATGCAAACCAATTCCGAATTCGGGTAATGACCGGGCAGAGCGCACGGCATGATCAAATCCCGGCATATTGACCATCATTGAAGTGCTCGTAATCCCCCCTACGTGATAGGCTCTTATGATCCCTTCGTTAATGGCAGGTGACAGTCCGAAGTCGTCCGCATTAATAATAACTTGCCTACTCATGGCTTGTTCCTCCCTCCTCAGGTTGCAAACGAATTGATTGTGATGTCCCCAATATATTAAAGGCCAAAATGGATGGACCGTTCATTCGCACAGGTATTGTAAAATTAATTCCGCTATTTTTTCATAATGACGATATCCCCGAAGCGGTTTTATTACCAAAGCATATGCAAAGAAGCCGTTAATTCTTAGGGACGTCCATTCCATTGTTAGAAATAATCGACTCGCAGACAGAATACATTTAATGTAAACGTTGTTACGGATTGAGAAAAAACGGGGTATCTCCGTTCAGATCAGTCCGTTAATATGGGGAGGGAAAAGATTGTTAAAGAAAAGAAAAATCGTAAGTATGCTGGTGCTGTTCAGTTTCCTAATCGCTTTACTGCCGGGCACGACGACAAACGCTGCGATCAATTGGAATCTGGTGTGGAGTGATGAATTCAATGGAAGTTCTCTGAATACGTCGAATTGGTCTGCAGAGATTGGTACCGGCAGCAGCGGATGGGGAAATAATGAATTGCAGTATTATACGAATCGCACCGAGAACCTGCAAGTTACGGGTGGAAATCTGGTCATCACTGCACGCAAAGAAAATTACAATGGCAGCAATTATACCTCGGCGCGAATCAAAACCCAAGGCTTGAAAGATTTTACTTATGGGAAAGTTGAAGCACGTATTAAGCTGCCATCCGGTCAGGGGCTTTGGCCTGCTTTTTGGATGCTGGGAAGCAACATTAATTCCGTCGGTTGGCCCAAGAGCGGAGAGATCGACATTATGGAGCGGGTCAACAACAATGCTTATGTAAACGGTACCGTGCACTGGGATGCCAACGGGCATGCCGATTATGGAAAGATATCGGAAAATCTAGATTTTTCCCAATTTCATGTATACAGCATCGAATGGGACTCTAAATATATTAGATGGTTTGTGGACGGCAAACAATTCAATGAGTTTTACATCGAAAATGGAACAGGGAACACTGAAGAGTTCCAGCGTCCGTTTTTCCTCCTGTTGAATATGGCTGTAGGTGGGAACTGGCCTGGCAGTCCTAATAATGCGACACCTTTCCCTTCCCAAATGTTGGTTGATTATGTGCGGGTATATCAAGCAGCGAGTACACCGAACATTGTCAGCGGGGGTCTCTACACAATCGGTTCCAAAGCAAGTGGCAAAGTGTTGGATATTGTGGATGTATCTACGGCAAGCGGAGCCAAAGTACAACAATGGACTAACTACAGTGCAAGCAACCAAACGTTCAGGGTCGACAGCACAGGGGATGGTTTCTATAAACTCACGGCTGTTCACAGCGGAAAAGTTCTGGATGTGCCTAATTCAACCGCATCACCCGGCGTGCAGCTCCAGCAATGGGATGATAACGGCTCTAATGCTCAAAGGTGGAGCATTCAGGATGCGGGTAACGGTTACTATAAAATCATTTCCAAGGTGAATGGATTGGCAGTAGATGTTTCGAGCTCTTCAACAGCAGATGGGGCTGCAATTCAGCAATGGAATGATAACGGTACAGATGCACAAAGGTGGTCGTTTAACAAATTAAATTAATGAAATTGCAATGGTTTTAGGTGGGTTCATCACAAAATTAGATGTTAGTAATATATTGTTGACATCAAGCAAGTGATGTTCTCCAGACCTGCGGACGTTAACAAGGCTCCCAGGAGGAGATTATGGAAGATGAAGTACAAGAAACTGGGGTGCTTTCTTCGGTACTGATCTTGACCTCCAGTTGCGGCGTCGGGGAATAGATACGATTGTATTATGTGGCGTTTCCACGTCGATCGGTGTGGATACTACAGCCAGAGAAGCTTATCAGCATGGTTATTATCAGATTTTTGCAGAAGATGCAATGACAGCTGCTACCAAGGAAGAGCATGACTACGTTTGTAAAACGATTTTCCCCAGATTGGGCCGGATTCGGTCCAGTGAAGAAGTGGTTACGGCATTGAAATAAGATAAGCGGGGTGTATAACCCGGAAGTTTGACAGGGATCTATTAACAAGTAATAAAATGCTCAAAAAGGAGACATCTGATCAGATGTCTCCTTTTTGGAATTTTCCATAATTGATCAGAATAAATTATTGGCTGCAATCAACAGTAAGAGAACCCCGCTGACAAGTGTTCCGAACTGTCCCAATGTGAACGAACCAATACGAACGTTTGCCGCTTTGGACCCCGCCCACACGCCAAACCATACGGTAACAAAACTGCCGATAGCTGCTGTCAGGGAAATGTACAAGGGGGATAAGCCCATCAGTCCGGCGCTTAGGCCATTCGTCAGTGCATTTGTCGAAAGGGCAACGCCCAGAATCAATGCTTCCAGAACTCCAATATGGTTCGATTTGTCCAGATCAACCCGTTCAGGATTTTGCAAAATAGATCCGATCCCGAGGGTTTGGGAATCGGTCTCTTCGTGATCCTGCTTCTTGCGGGGAACCGATAACAAGATGATACGAAAACCGATGACGAGCAAGATAAATGTCCCCAGTAGTAAAGGGAAAATGCCAGGAAGCACGATGGAAATCCATTTGCCGAACAAAATGCCTGAATAACTGAACAGTAAACAAACTACGGCAATCAAAAAATTCGAAAATAGGCTGATTCTGATTTTTCTGATCCCGTACGATAGTCCGACACCCAGATTGTCAAGACTCGAAGAGACGGCCAAAGTAAGAATAAGCATCCACGCCATAAAATCACCTCATGATCTGTATTCTGCTCTTAATGTATGTCGTGTTGAGATTCGTGTGCCCGTCCTTGAGAAAAATGCAACAAAACGCTGCTGATGAAGAAAGAATAAGGTAAACTTTCACCACATTGTCCCATATACTAGACTATCGATATATCTCTGGAGGGATGCTGATGAGAGCAAATGATCAAACAAAGGAGTGCCATATCGGAGGTTTGATCAAGCCTCTGCTTGCCAGACGCTCTCTCTCGATGCGCAAATTCAGTACGCTGTGCGGAATGGACACGGCCACCATTTCTCGGATCCTGAACGGGAAGCAGAAACCGAAGCTTACGCATTTGCAGATCTTTTCCGAACAGTTGGACGTTTCCCTGGATCATCTCATTGAAGCTGCAGGCTACAAAATCAATCACGCAAAAAGAGGGGCCGAGCAGGGTATTCTGGATTCGCTTGAATCGATCAAGACAGTCCTGCAACATACGAAATTATTTGACCCCGAAGTGACAACAGAGCGAATTGAACAGGAAATGGTCAAGTACGAACAATATGCACGTACGGATGAAGGGCATCGAATAATCTGTAAAGAGTTTGAGGTGAAAATCAATCAGATTAACGGTGCAGGACCTTTCATTGAACATTTGAAGGAAATGCATATTCGATACTGTGATGAGATTACACCTGAGAATGATCGTTCTCTGATCGGTAGTGCATTGTTATACTTTATTTCATCTGCCGATCTGATTCCCGACTATCTCTTTCCGATTGGTTATCTGGATGATGCCATCGTTGTGTATCTGGTGTTGGAACGTCTGAAGCAGCGCGCATAAAACGATTTGTTTGGGAGAGCGATGCAACGCTTAACCGAAATATCAGAACCTAAAAAGAACGGCGTGAAGCTTCTCGCGTCGTTCTTTATGGTGTCAGAATAAATCGGACATAGTTAAAAAGGACCGTTTAAATCAACTAAGAAGCCGGGTTGTTCGCATTTGCGTAAAAATATTGAATAATAGAGAGACATTAGACTTAAGAAAGTATTAAAAAGGATTATTTTCTATATTTTTCAATAAAAGTGCTTGTATATCTCTTTTTGTGACTCTATAATATACCATAAATATACAATTAGATTCTAAATTTTATATTATATGTAATTTTAAGAGTGTTTGTACATACATCAAGAAAACTCCTGATCTACCCAAACCCATAATACTCCCATGTAAAGTAAGCGTTCTTGCTAACGCCGGTGATTACCCTCCTTAATGAATGCGAATAAACTTCCGCTCACAAGATGAATTGATCTGAAATCCACCTCTTCCATATACGCTGAATTTGGCTATCTATAATCTTTCACACGCGATGTAATTTAATAATCTGTCCTGTAAAGGAGGTGAGGCTTGATGTAAATGAACGCAACACGTCTGGCTCATATTGAGGCCGTTTCATCGTTTTCATTTTAGAAATGGATACAGTAAATCACTGTATTACAAAAACCGGGTAAAAGGAGTGGAAAAGTTTGATAAAGATGAATCGTTTACGCAAGCCGCTTTCCATGGGCCTGTCGCTTCTCCTTGCATTATCTATCATTCATCCGGTTTCAGCTGATAACGCAGCATCGCAGAAGATCGACATGAAATCCAGTTCGGACAAGATCACTACCTCCAAAGTTAACGCCAAGCTGAGCAAGGAATTTGAGAGTAATGATTATGTAACCTATCTGGTGAAAATGAAAGAACAGGTAGATACAGCCGCTGTCTCCAAACAAGCCATGCAAAAGGCAACAATCGAAAAGCAAACGGCCTCGGCAACGAAATTGTCGGTACGAAGTACCGTTGTCAGCTCTCTGCGGGAAACGGCCTCGCGATCCCAATACACCCTGGAAAGTTTTCTTGAAAAGGAACTTGACCTTGGCAAGGTCAAAGAATATAAAAGTTATTTCATCGTTAACGCACTCGCAGTAACAAGTACGAAAGAAGTCATGGAACAAATTGCACTTCTGCCCGAGGTGGATAAATTACTGCCTAACGAGCAGCGTTATATGCAAAAAACCGAGATTAGTAGCGAAAATGCAACAGCAGCCCCCGCAACGGAGTCTGCCAAGACACCAGCCAAAGAGGCAGATACGAAGGAAAGTGCAGCGACTAATGATAAGAGCCTGCAGACAGAGAACGTTGAATGGAATATCGATTCTATCAACGCGCCAGCAGTCTGGGATAGAGGAATCGACGGTACAGGAATCGTTGTTGCCAACCTGGACAGCGGGGTCGATTACACCCATCCTGCGCTCCGCAGCAAATGGAGAGGACTCGATGCTTCGGGAAATATCGTCGATCCCGAGCTAAGCTGGTATGATCCCCATAGCAATGCCTCCCTTCCTGCGGATGGAGACGGTCATGGTACACATACGATGGGTACCATGGTAGGGTCCGAAGCAAATGGCACCAACAAGATCGGGGTTGCTCCCGGAGCAAAATGGATTGCTGTCCGGATTTTCAATCCGAGTACCACCGATGCCATTATACTGGATGGCGGGCAATGGCTGATTGCTCCAGTGGACGCCGAAGGAAACTTGCACCCTGAGCTTGCCCCAGATGTGGTTAACAATTCCTGGGGTGGTGGTGCAGGATTGGATGAGTGGTTCCGTCCAATGGTTCAGGCCTGGCGTGATGCACAGATCTTTCCGGAATTTTCAGCCGGGAATGTGACATTGACGAATCCGGGTGGTCCAGGTTCGGTTGCAAATCCTGCGAATTATCCAGAGAGCTTCGCGACCGGAGCAACGGATATCAACGGGAATCTGGCTTCTTTTTCTCTTCTCGGTCCTTCCCCTTATGAGGAGATTAAACCGGAAGTTTCGGCTCCGGGTGTTAACATCCGTTCCTCTGTT
>NZ_LITU01000068.1:218275-231425 GCF_001280595.1 Paenibacillus xylanivorans | reverse complement strand
ATCCAACCTCGCCAAATAACGGCTACGGTCACGGTATCATTAATGCACTGGATGCTGTAGGCTCCGTACTCGAAGGCATAGGCACGGTATCCGGGAGGGTTGTCACAGCAGGTGATGATCTGGAAGCGCCAGTCCTGGAACATACACCTGTAAACTCCGCATTTACGGGGCTGGATATTCCACTGACCGCACGTGTTACCGATAATGTTGGTGTAACCACAGTGGAGGCTTTTGCCAAAACAACGGGCACGAGCCAGTACGTATATCTGCCGATGAATCGAATAGCTGGAGATGCCAAAGATGGAACTTACACAGCGACGATTCCGGCATTCCTAATCGAGTCACAAGGCTTGGAATACTATATCCGGGTTAATGATTATGGCAATAACGGATTCGAGAGTAAAGTTTACAAGGTTGCTGTATCCAATGGAGTCCAGCCTGGGTACCTGCAAGATTTTGAGGAAGATGATCTGGGCTTTACTTCGGGTGGAGTGGGCAATACGTGGGTATGGGGAGCGCCAACAAGTGGCCCGGGAAGCGCCTACTCCGGTGACAAGTTGATTGCAACCAATCTGACTGGTACCTATGCAGCGAACAGCAATGCCTATTTGCTCGCGCCACCAATTGATCTCACACAGAGCCCTGAGGGAGCATTGTTATCCTTCAAGCACTGGTATGATTTGGAGAGCAACATCGATTTTGGCAAGGTGTACATTGCAACAGAGGATAGTGACTTCGTATTTGAAGAGGCATTGAGCTTTACAGGGGCAGGTGGAGGCTGGAAAACGCAATATATTGACTTGCGTGATTATGCCGGTCAACAGGTATTTATCAAGTTTAATCTGACCAGTGACAATTCCGTCCAAAAGGCTGGTTGGTATATCGATGACTTTTCAGTACAAGCTCCAGATGATATTGCTCCGGGAGCGCCAAGCGGATTGTCCGCTACAGCTGACATTCTGGGGAACGTAAACTTGTCCTGGACGGGATCGGACGATGAGGATCTGAAGTCCTACAACGTTTATCGTTCAACGAATTCCGGCTCAGGTTATGAATTGCTCGGAAATACATCCGCAACGACATTTACGGATACGGCTACACTAACAGACTCGACTTATTTTTACACGGTAGCCGCTCTTGATTATAGTGGCAATGAGAGTGACAAGTCGAATGAGGTATCCGTATCCGTAGAGGTTCCTGAAGATATCTTCATCGATCACTTTGATGGCAACAGCGACAATGGGTGGACTCATTCCGGTACCAAAGACGAGTGGGAACGTGGAGTACCCGTCGTTGGACCTGCCAGTGCGGTTTCTCCGCCTAATGTTTGGGCAACCGATCTGGACAGCACCTATGAGAACGGTTCTAACTATTCTCTGGTATCGCCAGTCGTGGATTTAACCCAGGTCGATCAAGCTACGCTGACATTCAATCATTGGTATGAAATTGAAAGTGGATACGATTACGGTTATGTTGAAGCCACGAAAGATGGTGGTAACACATGGTCGGAGCTCGGCAAATTCTCGCATTCTTCAAATGGAAAACAATGGACTCCGGTATTCTACGATCTGGCTGCATTGAAGGGAAATGAAGTTCAATTCAGGTTCAGATTGACTTCGGATAGCAGTGTCGTCAAGCAAGGCTGGTATATCGATGACTTCCGCATTCTGGGTATTGCCGCTGAGACGGTTACGAAAGATACGGCGGTTATTCTGAACAGCGACAAGCCTAAGCCGGAATATGATAATTCTTGGTATAAAATTTCAAGTACGGACAAGGCTGAATTCAATAAAACCAAGCAGGAGCAGCCCGAAGTACAGAAACCTGGAACAGGCTCTGTAACACCGCAAAGCTTGCCTGCAAGTGCAACGGTCACCGTTCTGGAAACAGGACGTTCAGTGAAGACGGACCCGACGACAGGCAAATACAGCTTCACTCACGTGGCGGGTGATTATACGTTGAAGGCTGAGGCCTATGGATATTATCCTCAGACGAAGACGGTAACGATCACAGACGGTAGTGGAGCGACAGCCAACTTCAATCTGGAAACCATTCCCCAAGGAAAGGTTGAAGGTATTGTAAGTGATGAGCGAACAGGAAAACCTATAGCTGGCGCTTCCGTTCTCGTGTTGGAAGATGCTCAAGTAGGGGCAGTTCGTACAGGGGCAGACGGCAAATTCGTTCTGGATGTTCTGGAAGGAAGCTATACGCTGTCGATCATCGCAACGGACTACTATAGTAAAACTGTAAATGTAACAGTACCTGGAAATGGTACAGTCGAAGCGAAAGTTGCCTTAAAACCATTTATCGGGTTTCCTGGTGAAATCGCCTATGACGATGGAACTGCTGAAAATGCAAGAGCCTTTGTGGCCGCAGATAATGCATGGGCTGTACGAATGACGCCAGAATTGGAGACAGCACAGCTTACAGGTGCATCACTTCGATTCTGGAACACACAATGGCCTGTACCTGGTGGAACAGCGTTCAAATATGCCGTCTATGATGCCTCCGGATCGGGTGGAGCGCCAGGCCGATTGCTGGCGGGACCTTTCGACGGTACGGCATTGCGCAATGATCAGTGGACAACCGTTGAATTTCCAGAGCCGGTAGTGGTACAAGGCGATTTCTATATCGTGTATGTGCAGACTGCAGTCGGAACGAGCGCACCGGGACTCGCAACCGATGAAAATGGTGTGAACGCAGGGCGGAGCTGGCAGCGTGTAGGCGGCGTATGGAGTACTGCACCAGCAGAAGAGGGTAACTATATGATTCGTGCAGTGGTGAAATATCCTGTGAATGCACCTGTACTTACTGCACCAGCAAACACGTATACCAATAAATCAACCTTCATCGTTTCGGGAACTTCTCCCGCGAATGGGGCAGAGATTAAAATTTATAACGGAAAAAAATCGGTTGGTTCAACATCGGTTCAGAACGGGAAATTCACTTATAATGCACAGCTTCAACCAGGCGTTAATGCGATTACTGCCGAGGCGGTAGTTAACGGAAAAACGACAGACCGCTCCCTTCCAGTTGTGATCATTTTGGATCAGACAGCACCTGTGTTAACGGTTGTTACGCCTGAAGAGGGAAGTCGAACCAACACTGAAGTGGTCCATGTAACCGGCGATGTACAGGACCAATTCCTCGACAAGGTGACCATTAACGGTCAGAAGGTGAAATTGGAGCAAGACAGAAGTTTTAATCACCGCGTACTAGTGAATGAGGGCAAGAACACGATTACAATAATAGCGACAGATATTGCAGGTAATAAAACAACCGTGACCCGGACTGTGTATGTAGACACGTCTTTGCCTGAACTGACCAATATCTCTCCAGCTGAGGATGTACGGATTGTTGCAGGAGAAACCGTAACGGTTTCGTTCGAGAGTATCCCCAAATTACAGGCTTCTTTCCGGATTGAACTGCCATCCAATCTGAGCACACAAGCTGGGGCAGAGATTCCATTGGTGGAAACGGAACCTGGTCATTATACCGGCACCTATACCACAGCTTCTTCGCTGGTCCTTGAGGACGGAGTGATCGTAATCCGTGCTCAGGATGCAGCAGGAAACAAAGTTGAGGTGGAAGCGCCAGGGCGGTTGTTCGTATCCGCAGCAGAAGCTCCGGACACGAATGTGCCAGCTGACGAAAATCTGTTGCCTTAATCAAAGCATCACGGAGACGTTTCTAATTTAAATTCAAATTAATTCAGAAACGATGATCTGAAAATGTAAAGTGAAAAGCCGACAAGACCATAGAATAATGGCTTGTCGGCTTTTTGTGTGCAAATTCAAGAAGTTTGCCTAAGATCGTTCGATGATATTGCATATGATGCATCATCTTAATGAAACAGTGAAACGTGTTGAATATGAAGACGGGAGGAACGAAGTGTGGGCATTGAGAAATCGCAACCACTAAGAAGCAAGTGGCTAAAAACTAAGGAGTTGCTCAAAAATGATTCCATTAAACCATTCATACCTGAACACAAAAGTTTAACAAGGCGAATCTGAGGTCTATGATTAGCAGGTATGGGATGGTATATATTAAGCCTGAGATAGGTACATTTGGAATGGGCGTAATGAAGGCTGAGATGGAAAATCAACAGGGTTTTGCGTATCAGCTGAATCAAAAGCGTCTGACGTTTAATAGCTTCGATTCGTTCCACAAAAGTCTTGCACACGTTGTGAATCAACGAAGCTACCTCATTCAAAGAGGAATTCATCTGCTGAAACACAACAACAGGCGCTTTGATATCCGCGTCATGGTACAGTTAAGCCCTAAACAGCAATGGGAAGCGACGGGGGTAATCGGTCGACTTGCACATCCCAAAAAAATAGTAACCAATTATCATAACGGCGGTCAGCCAATGGATATTCATAAACTTCTGGAATCTCATGTGTCCGCAAAGCGCAGACATGAACTGATTCAGGAGATGAATGAGCTTGGTCTTGTAATAGCTCGTCATTTGAACAAGAAATACAAGCGATTGAAGGGAATTGGCGTGGATATTGGACTGGATCAAAGTCTGAAACCCTGGGTCATTGAAGTGAATGCCAAGCCGGACCCTTATATTTTTAATCAATTAAAAGACAAGACGATGTATCGCAAGGTACTCCGATATTTCCGCCATACAGATCATAAGCCATAAAAGCTTCGGCCTAACTTTGGACATCCTTGATTCCGAACTGTTACATGAAGAGAAAGCTTCCTACTATCACGAATTGGTGAGCAGGAAGCTTTTTTGCTGATATTCTCAGAAGGTCATTCTGATTCGTGTCGTAATTTTATATAGTTATTGTCGTAAGTTCCTATTAAAATTAGATCAGGTCTGTGTTAATTTATAGTTAGATGTCAGAATATCATATAGTATGGAGGTTAATCATAGTGACCATTCGAATAGGTAAAATAAGTTTATGGCACGTACATGCCTGGGATTATATTAAACAGGCTCAGGAGCATGAAGATACGGTGATGGCTGCTGTATGGGATGAAGATGTCGAGCGCGGACAGGAAGCAGCTGAACGTCTGAAAGTGCCATTCTATGCTTCTCTTGAAGATATGCTGGCACAGGACAACATCGATGCCGTCATTGTGGATGCACCGACACGTCTTCATGAAGATGTGATCACTGCTGCCGCGAAAGCGGGCAAACACATTTTTACAGAGAAAGTTATCGCTTCAACCTTGAAAGAAGTAAATACGATCATTTCTGATGTACAGGATAACGGAGTGAAAATGACGGTTTCTTTACCGCGTTTGAACGATGGATATACATTAACGATTCAAGATATTTTGAACCAAGGATTACTTGGTAAGGTGACTTATGTTCGTGTGCGCCTATCGCATAACGGAGCCATTGCCAATTGGCTGCCGGAGCATTTTTATCATCTGGAAGATTGTCAGGGCGGTGCGTTAATTGACCTCGGTTGTCATCCAATGTATCTGACGAATCTGTTCCTGGGTCAAGAAGTGACAGGGGTTAATGCTAATTTCGGATATGTGACTGGAAAAGAAGTGGAAGATAACGCTGTTGCTACCTTATTTACGGATTCCGGAGCGATCGGTGTGGTCGAGGCTGGATTTGTGAACAGTCATTCACCGTTTGCGATAGAGGTTCATGGTACGGAGGGCACACTGTTATATGGAACACCGGAGGATAAGCTGCTGATTCGGACGAATGTTGGTTCAGATGAACAGAAAGAATGGACGGAGATTCCTTTGCTTGAAAGAAGAGAAAGCGCATTCAGCCAGTGGGTCTCCCATATTCAAAATGATTCGATTGCTACCGAGAATTTGCAGACGGCTACTCAGTTAACTCGCCTGATGGAGGCGGCCAACCTTTCTGCGAAGGAAGGGCGTAAAATCTCCCTAAAGGAGTTACAGGGATAGGGTATTGGGAGGTGCCGCATTGAGCCGATATCCTTTTGAGAAAATGCTTGAACGACAGGATATCCTGGAAAGACTAGATGTCTCGATTCTATGGGGACACTACGAGATACGGGTTCTGCGATTTCATCTGACTTCTTTTCCGGCAGGCAGAATCGTTGATTTTCATAACCATGCGGAATTCGAGTTACATTTCATCCCGAGAGGGAAAGGAAAAGTCATTCTGGGAGATGAGATGCATCCACTTTCTGAAGGCATGCTGTATTTAACGGGTCCGGGTCTTGTTCATTATCAGGAGGCGGATTCTCAGGAAGCTATGGATGAATTATGTCTGCATGTGGATATCATTGAACATCCCAGAGAAGGCGTAGATCCGTGGGAGGCAGCAGAATCAGAGGAAACGATCGAAAAGCTTAGAACGCTTCCTCTTGCTCCGGTACATGATTATCATCGCGCCATGAACTGTTTCCTGGAAGCTTACGAGGCTTGTGACCGTAAACTGATCGGGTATTACACGTCCATTAAGCAGCAAGTGATCAGTATTCTGCTCAAGACCGTCCGAGCCTACGATATCGGGGGGAATCGGGCGGAGGCTCCTGTGCGAGACATGTCTGTGTACAGGTACGATTATGCCATTCAGTATATGGAGGCCAATCATCCCTCAGCAGTAACGCTGGAGAATGTAGCCGAGAAGCTGCATATCAGCAGCAGACAATTGCAACGAATCTTTTATCAGGTACAGCCGGAAATGCCTTTTAGCCGTGTGTTGGAGGATATTCGCCTACGCGCGGTGTGCCGCAATCTGGAAGAAAGTCATGTTTCCATTGAACAAATTGCATTGGCGTCAGGGTTTACCAATGCCAATTATCTACATGCTGTTTTTCGCAAGCGTCTGGGGATGACCCCATCGGCTTTCCGTAAAATGAAACAACCAAACCAAAAGTGAGGGTGATTAGATATGAGTAAAACGTATCGTGTAGGGATTATTGGCTGTGGCGGGATTGCAAACGGCAAGCATCTGCCAAGTCTGAGCAAGCTTGATAACGTAGAACTGGTTGCTTTTTGTGATATCGTTCAGGAAAGTGCAGATGAAGCCAAAGAAAAGTATGGCAGTTCCGAAGCACAGGTGTACACGGATTATCAAGAATTACTTCAGGATGAAACAATTGATATTGTTCATGTTCTTACACCAAATATCTCCCATGCTGAGATTTCAATTGCCGCGCTGGAATCCGGAAAACATGTAATGTGCGAAAAGCCGATGGCCAAGACATCTGCTGAAGCGCAAAAAATGCTTGAAGCAGCCGAGCGTACGGGTAAAAAACTGACCATCGGATACAATAACCGTTTCAGAGAAGACAGCTTGTATCTGAAGCAGCTGTGTGAAGCTGGCGAACTGGGTTCGATTTACTTTGCCAAAGCACATGCGATTAGAAGAAGAGCGGTACCCACTTGGGGTGTTTTCCTTGATGAGGAGAAACAAGGTGGCGGACCATTGATCGACATCGGTACACACGCACTCGATCTGACGCTGTGGATGATGGATAACTATCAACCGAAGGTTGTTCTGGGTACAACGTATCACGAGCTTTCACAAAGAGAAAATGCAGCGAATGCATGGGGCCCATGGGACCCGAAAAAATTCTCGGTTGAAGATTCCGCGTTCGGTATGATTGTGATGGAGAATGGTGCGACAATCATGCTGGAATCCAGCTGGGCGCTCAATTCACTGGATGTGGATGAAGCGAAATGCAGCTTGAGCGGAAGCGAAGCAGGTGCGGATATGAAGAATGGTCTGCGCATCAATGGCGAGAAATTCAGCCGTTTGTATACCAACGAAATTGAACTGAGTGCAGGCGGGGTTGCTTTCTACGATGGGAAGAGTGAAAGTGCACCGGATGTAGAGATGAGAAAATGGATTGAAGCGATCGATAAAGATCTGGAGCCGGTCGTAACGCCTAAACAGGCTTTAGTAGTTTCACAGATCCTGGAGGCACTCTATGAGTCTGCTCGTACAGGTAAAGCCGTATATATGAACGAATCCAATCAAGCTTAGGATACATCTCTGAAAGGGGTTGTATCAAAAGCCCCTAAAAAGCACATATCGATGAAAGAAATAACACCCATACGTTCAAAAGGGACAATGCAGATGTTTATCCTGCTTTGTCCCTTTTACGTTTTTCCGTCATTGCAGCTTTTTTAAGCAGATTGTCGGCTAGGCGAAGCCACCCGACCTCCAGGCTTACTTTTTGCAATCCCCCAAGCAGGAATCATCGGAAACCTCGATTGTTTTTGAATTGCCCAAGTCCGCTTTGCCAATGGCAGGGCGGTTTCCTCTTACGTATACGCGTCCTATGGCTGTAGCAGCCATCGATGCATTTCAGGAAACAGCAAGCCCCATGTGGATTCGTGATGCGTTCCACCAGGAATAACGTCGAATCGAATCTGCTTCTCCGGAACCCCTGCAGCGATTAAGGTCTGGTGGGTCAATGCGACGTGCTCGCAGGCAACCCGATTGAAATCGGGATTGTCCGTTTCCAGTTCTCCAATGCTTAGATAGACGCGAAGCGCAGGGGAGAGATTCGACTCTTGAAGCACATAGTCCCATTGAATTTTTGGTCTTTTATACGCTAGCAATCCGTCCATACCATGCCAAGGTACGGTACATATGATGTGAAATATACGAGCAGAAAAGAGGGTGTGTCTTGGCTGAGAATAAAACGGGGTATGGTGTTTCCATTATTGTCTGTACCAATCGGCCACAATTTTTTGACAACATCCTGCAAAATTTCAATCGACAGCGTTATAAAAGCAAAGAGCTTATCATTATTCTGAATCATGACAGCATGAATCTTCAATTATATCGGAACCGGGTTCGAAAGCATGCCCGTGTTTCCATATATCAAGTTCCAGAAAGCATATCGTTAGGACAAAGCCTGAATGCTGGAATCACACGAGCCCGATTTTCGTTAATCGCCAAATTTGATGATGATGATTATTACTCCCCTTTTTATTTGAAGGAACAAGTGAAAGAACTCAAGCGGACCCAAAGTGATATCGTTGGTAAACACTCATGTCTGGTCTATTTGGGTGCTTCAAAGACGTTGTTGGTCAGATCCCCCAGTGAAAAGAATAAACATGTGGAATTTGTACAAGGCGGTACGCTTCTGTTCAAAAAGGAGATATTAAAGAAGGTCCGGTTTACGGACCGTTCCATTGGAGAAGATGTAACCTTTCTGAGGCAATGCAGAAAAAGAGGATTCAAAACCTATGCTACGTCACCGTTTAACTATGTGTATCACCGGAGACAAAATAAACAAAGTCATACCTGGAGAGCAACTGATCAATTTTACCTGGAAGGAAGCAAAAGGTTAGCGATTACGGACGATTTCAGGTTATTTGCGGATAAGGAATTCTAGAGGAATTAATCCAGTGTAGGAGATGTGTCTGTCCAGTGCAGATGCGTCTTTTTTTTGCTTGGAAAACGGGGGTCAAGCTATAGAAGAGCAGAAACCACGTCACGTCCGCAGCCTTCCTAACGCGAAAAAGAAGACGCCCGATTAGCGCCTTCATTCTTCTCGTTTAATCATCATTTAAGAAAGATATTCCTCAACTTTTCACAAGGGCTGCCTTCCAATTTTAATTATCGGTACAATGAGTGCAGCCGCAATTTTAAAGCCTTTGTATATGTGTACTAGTAAATGCAGAATCTTGATATTTCAATCCGGCACCTATTGCTCTATCCAAACAAATATGAGCTATCCAGATGATCGACCCTAAAAGCAGATAATCGTTTGAAAAATATAAGTAACTTAATGCTAAAAGCAGAGGAAAAATAAATGTGTGTCCGAAATTATAAACCATCGCACCTATTTTCTTATTCATTGCGTAACCAAGCATTGTAAGATCAGGAACGAATAAAAGCACAAAAAACAACCAAATTGGAAAGTGTAGCTGCATGTAAATAAAAAAAGAAAGTATAACGGCTAATATATATTCCACATGAACGATTTGTTTATTCGTCACCATATCTCTCTCCTTATGAATCCTTTTGGAATAAACTAAGTAACAATTTTTCGATAACTTCTTTATTCTCTGAATATACCGCTTCACTTGCAAGCTCTTTAATGGTTTGCACGACTTGTAATGCCTGTTGGTAAAACTGAATTTTTTCTTCAAGTTTCGTTATTTTTTGATTCAATAACCATACTGTTGCATCGTTACATTCTGTTGATATGGATTGGTCTCGTAATATAAGTAATTGTTGCATCTCTTTTATTGTAAAACCTAATTGTTTTAATACGATAATTAGCTGTAGCTGTTTTTCACATTCTTCATCATACTCCCGATACCCATTTTCTCGCCTTAACGGATTCAATAAGTTCTCTTTCTCATAATAACGAATTGTATCCGTTTGAATTTGATATTTGCTAGCAAAATCCGTAATTTTCATATTAACCTCCTTCCCGATAAGATCATAACATTGGAGTAAACTCCAAGGTCAAGAGAAATAGTTACAAGACATCGGGCCTATTATGCTAGTTACAGGTCTTTAAAAAATAAGAACCTTGACTTTTGCAGGTGTTTAAGCGGTACTTGACAGCCGTATGGTATATTATAAAAAGTTCTTTTAATGGTGAACACATGATAATCATACAAGATGGGGTGTACGTGATGTTTCAATATAAGGATCAGGAATATGAAGGTGTACATTTTGAAGGACGTGACTTGCGGTATGGAGAACTAATCAGCTGTGTTTTCAAACAGTGTACCTTTATGAACGCTTCGATGGAAGAAATCGAGACAAGCAACTGCCGTTTTATCGAATGTGACTTTAAGGGCGCTTCCATGAATGGTTCCATCCATAGAGAGTCAGCTTTTGAAAATTGCTTATTTGGTGGTGCTAATCTCTTTGCTTCCAAATTCACTTCTTGCAAGATGACGGGTTCGGACTTTTCCGGTGCGCAAATGGATGGAATTACACTTAGCCAGGGCGATTGGTCCTATACGAATCTGAGACATACCCGATTGGGCAAACAGGACTTGCGAGGAATTCGTTTCTTTGAAGCCGACTTTACGGACACAGATTTTACCAAAGCGGATCTGAGAGACTGTGATCTCACAAGAGCAGTTTTAAGCAGAGCCAAGCTGCAAGGGGCCGATCTTAGAGGTGCTAACCTGGAAGGAATCGATCTGAAATCATTGGATATTAAAGGTGTACGTTTGGATCGCGAACAAGCGGTATTGTTTGTACGCTCTTATGGTGCGAAAGTAGATTAAGTTGAACATATACGGTTAGAGTTCATGCCAGTATTATAGAACGCAAGAACTTCATTCAGAAACAAGAAACCGCCTATAAGGCGGTTTTTTTGATATGGAGGTGTTCCAGATCAAGCAAATTTGCAGGAATAAGAGATATAAACAAGAAATAGTAAACATAAGTTTCAAATAAAAGGAGGCCATTATGTCGACTACATTAATTACTATTGTTGCTGTTATTGGCTTTGGGCTGATAACAGGTACAATCACTATGATTATGATATTTAAACTGCTCCGTAACAATAAACAGAAACAGCACCTTCGAAAAAGCATTTTAATGGAGGGAATTCCCGCAGAGGCGATTATTTATGACATTACACAAACTTCATCCAGTATGGATGGAAGGCCGGGAATACGACTGGATTTGACCGTAACTCAAGTTGACGGCCGTACCTTTCCCACGATTGTAGAGACATATATCCCGGTTACACATATTCCCCAATTCCAGAAAGGAAGTGTCATTCACGTAAGATACATAGCAAACGGAAATGAACGAAAGGTTGAGGTAGAGGATGCCTATATTCCTTAGGCGAGTAATCAATCCTCTTCTTTTGACAAATTTCTAACGACCAGATAAATAGCAAACATACCGATTAAAATAATAATTCCATTTATTATTGGAAACCACATGATCGTATATACCTCGCTTCATTTCATGAAATGAATTGCATTATGTTTCAACACCGTTTCTTTTTGAGCGTTTTAAACGCAAGGCTACCCAGCTCATGATCAGAGCAGCAACGAGTAAAAATAAAGTTAATCCTGCAATGACCACAAAGAAGGATTGGTCAAAAGCAGCAAAGGCGGCAAGTTTGAGTGACTCCGCAGACTCAGTAGGTAAACTTTCGGCAGCGAGAAGAGCTTCATCTAGACTGTCCTTCACATTAGCTGGCACATTAATCCCCTCAGGAATCCTCATAGCAAGCGTGTATACAAGAGTAGACATGCTCCCAATGATGGCAATACCTGATGCTCCACCCAGCTCATAACCCACTTCCTCAATCGATGCTGCCATACCGGCTTTGTGCGGAGGCGCGTAACTCATAATGGAATGGGATGCTGCGGTCATCCCTGCGCCAAGACCTGCGCCAAGCAGTGCTAAACCGAGGATCTGTCCAGTAAACCCTGCATTGAATTGCATCAGATATATCCCTATGCCCAGACCGGCGATCAAGAGAGAGAGACTTTTGATATATACGACATCTACACGATGCATGATGGAACCGACAATAGGGCCAGCAATGAGTGCTGCAACGGGTATAGATAAGGTAAAAAGTCCTGCTTGAAGCGGTGACATGCCCTCCACAAGTTGAAGGCGTTGAGTGACCATATATTGCACACCCATTTGCGCAAACAAACCGACCAGTGCGGTGATAAAGCCGGTGCTGAATCTTGGGATTTTGAATAAGGACAGATCCAAAAGCGGGTTGGTGCTGTTATTTTGACGGCGAATAAAGATGATAAGGGACAGCACACCTATTATTGCAGCGATACTGGCTAATGTCAGAGATCCTTCGCGTCTTGTGAATTCTTTGATGGAATAGATGATTCCCACCATGGCGATCATGATCTGAATGGAACTGGTGAAATCCCACTTTTTCGACGCATCACCTTGATGTTTAGGAATCATTTTTAAGGCGAAAACAAACGCGAGAATGGCAATGGGAAGGTTAATCAGAAACACAGAACCCCACCAGAAGTGTTGAAGAAGCAGCCCGCCGACAATCGGACCCAGTCCCGCACCACCTGATGCAATGGAGCCCCAAATGCCGATCGCGAGTGCAAGTTCTCGTTCATTCGTAAAGGTAACCCTGATGATCGACAATGTCGCTGGCATCATCATGGATGCGCCAACTGCAAGAAGAATTCTACTCATGACCAGTACAGCCGGTACTGGAGAAAAGGCAGCAGTAAGAGAAGCGACAGAAAATACGAGCAATCC
>NZ_LITU01000068.1:172065-218206 GCF_001280595.1 Paenibacillus xylanivorans | reverse complement strand
TTCCCATTGCAGGCAGAAGCCCCGCCATGACGAGGGAGTAACCGTTCAGAATCCATAATTTTTCTGAGGCTGACGCACCTAAATCATGGGTTAAGCTAGGTAAAGCGGTGTATAGGATGGTCATGTCCATCACAATTAGTAATAGTGCACTTGATACAATAACAAGAATCATCCAACGTTTTAACTTTGACATGTTTCCCTCCAACAATATATATAGATAACTTGCATTTTCAAACCATAAACTATAGGGTAACCCTATAGTCAAATTTACTTTTGAACCATAGATTCTAGCGGAGGCATGTACAATGTCGGGAAACCATACACAACAATTTACTACCAGTGAATTTGCAAAAATCTGCGGAGTCACTAAACATACTCTATTTCATTATGATGAGATTGGACTGTTAAAGCCGGAGTTTACGAATTCCAACGGTTACCGTTATTACGGTATTCAGCAAACCTATGTACTTGATGTAATCCATGTGCTGAAGAAGGCGGGAAGCTCTCTCGAGGAAATTAAGTCTTTTATTCAAAATCAAAATACGCCTTTATTAATCGAGCTGTTTGAACAGAAAATGAAGGAACTGGAGCTAGAACAACTCCGAATCAAACGTATGCAAAAGCTCTTGAATGGTGCCATTGTCATGACACGACAAGCTATGAGTACTTCATATGAAGGTCTGGCTTTTGAAGAATGCGAGAAAGAATATTTTATTGCCGTTCAACTGGAACGGGGGGATGGAGACAAGGAGTTTTCCCGCAAGTTTGTCGAATATCGAAACCATTGCGAAGAGCGAATGATCGAATATGAGTTTCCGGTATGGACTGTAGTTTGTCAGGAGAGTTTTGAGACGGGACACTTCTATCCGGACTACTTTTGCAACCAAATAAAAGCACCGATTCCTGGCGAAGCGATGCTAGTCAAGCCCAAAGGATTGTATGCTGTCATGAATCATCGAGGATCATATGAAAGCATGCCCAAAACGTATCTAATCATCAAAGAGTATATAGAACGTGAGGGATTTGAGATCTGTGGAAACGTGTATGCCATGGATCTGCTCAGTTATTTTGCGGAAAATAATCCGGATGAGTATATCATCAAGATATACGTAGAAGTGTGTAAGGTTGCAGAGACGAAATAAAGAACAGAAATCGATTTAATCTAGGGGGATATTTTTTGAAATTAATTAAAGCTTATGATATGGATTTGAACGAAGAATCGTCAACGCTTCTTCAGGAATTGCTTATTGCCAGTTTTCCAGAAGTGTATCCGAAAGACCGATTGTTTTTCAAGCAAATTCCACATTGCAGAATATTAGCATTCGACCCAGATAATCAACTGATTGGACATGTGGGACTAGATTACAGAATGATGAATCTAAATGGAAAAGCAATAAGAGTGCTGGGGATCATTGATCTGTGTGTCTCCATTTCACATCGCTCTCAAGGAATCGGTTCCTTGTTGCTAGCAGAAGTGGACAAGCTGTCCAAAGAGCATATTGATTTTGTACTTTTATTTGCTGATCATAAGGACTTATATAGCAAAAATGGATTTAAACCGGTAACAAACACCTGTAAATGGTTGAAAATTGACCATGAAACCTTAACTTCAATTGGAGTTGGAATTCAGAAGGTCGATGGGTTAATGATTCGAGAAGTTGGAGCAATGCCATGGAATGAAGGGGAACTTGATTTTTTAGGTTATTTGTACTGAGTACAAAGAGCTCTCATACCAAAAGCAGGAGCAATACTTAAGGCCATAGAGAAAAGTAGGTAAAGCCACGAAATTTCGTGGTTTTTTTGTATTCTGCGGAAAAGTATTCATAAAATGAATTTGTTGAAAAAACGCAAAGTGATAAATTTTATTTATCAAGCAGAAATTTAATTTCATTCATGAAAGTTTCATGAGTTCGTTTACATGCCATAGAAAATATTTTATAATGGTCATCGGAAGATCTGTGACTAACTAAAAGTTACCAAGTGTTAAAAAGAAACTGAATAGACAACAAAGAGACGTCATGAAAGAAGGCAATCAGTAAATGAACTCATTTTTTGTAGATTCCAATGGAAACTTAAAAACCTCTTTGAAAGGCAAGGATGTTCTGTCCAATCCGATGTTGAACAAGGGCACTGCCTTTAACGAAGAAGAGAGAAAAGAGCTTAACCTGAATGGCATCTTGCCACCAATGGTTTTAAATATTGAAGAACAAGTAAGTCGCGTATATCAGCAATTGCAAAATGAATCGGATAATTTGCGCAAGAGCATCATGCTTAGTGATCTGTTCAACCGAAATATTGTGCTATTCTATCGATTAATGAAGGAGCATCTTAGTGAAATGCTGCCGATTGTGTATACACCTACGGTTGGACAAGCCATTCAGGAGTATAGCAATCAGTATCACAGACCAGGTGGTGTATATCTATCCATTAATGATGTGGATGGGCTGGAAGAAGCCTTCCGCAATAGTGGCTTGCATGCTGGAGATGTGGATTTGATCGTTGTGACGGACTCGGAGAGCATCCTCGGGATTGGAGACTGGGGTGTTGGCGGCATCAATATTGCTATCGGTAAACTGGCTGTATACACAGCAGCCGTAGGCGTTGACCCAAGCCGTGTATTGCCTGTTGTGCTGGACGTTGGAACCAATAATCCCAAATTGCTGAATGATCCATTGTATGTGGGCAACCGCCATGAACGTATTCGTGGGGAAAAATATGATCAATTTATCGAGGCATTTGTAAAAGAAACAACAAAGTGGTTCCCAGATATTCTGCTTCACTGGGAAGACCTGGGCAGCGTGAATGCCAGAAATATTATTCGGAAATACGGGGAAGAACTCCTTACATTTAATGATGATATACAGGGAACGGGCGCTGTCACGCTTGCGGCTATCATGTCTGGAGTTCAAGTGACGGGTGTACCTCTTCGTGAGCATCGTGTTCTTGTATTTGGGCCAGGGGCCGCTGGCATTGGCAACGCCGATCAGATTCGTGATGCCATGATGGAAGAAGGGCTTGAGCAGAAGGAAGCAGAAAGCCGGTTCTGGGCCTTCGATTACCGCGGAATTCTTACAGATGAGACGGAGGGTCTATTCGAATTCCAGAAACCATATGTACGTGAAGCTGCGGAAATGAAGGATTGGGCATTAAATGAGCAGGGGCAGGTTAGTTTACTGGAAGCTGTGAAACAGATTAAACCAACGATCCTGATTGGGACTTCCGGTGTGACAGGTGCCTTTAATGAACAAGTTATTAAAGAAATGGCGAAGCATGTGGAACGTCCAATCATTATGCCGATGTCCAACCCGACATCCCTTGCCGAAGCTGCACCAAGAAGTCTGATTGAATGGACGGATGGCAAAGCGCTGATTGCAACAGGTAGTCCATTTGAATCTGTCAAGTTTAATGACACTTTATATGAAATTGGTCAATCCAATAACGCTTTTGTTTTCCCTGGTTTGGGTCTGGGCGCTATCGTTGCAAAAGCATCGAAATTCACCAAAAACATGTTCACCGCTGCAGCAGAGGCCGTAGCTAATTCGGTAGATTGCTCGGCACCAGGTGCCCCACTTCTGCCAAGAATAAAAGAGCTGCAAGCTGTTTCGTACAAAGTGGCAGTCGCGGTCGCCAAAGCGGCAGTGGAAGATGGTGTCGCACGTGTGGAACTTATAGACGTGGAAGAGGCTGTCAAGGCTGCTATGTGGCATCCGGTGTACAAACCGCTGTATGCAGCCGTTCAATAATGGAATTGATTTCAGCGCAGGATGACTATAAATCCATGTGGGTCTGATAAGGGCAATTTTAAAAAGGGTTTGACTTGATATCTCGTCTTGACCCATGGCTGTATTCCATGTTAAGTTTCTGGTATTAAATTGTTGAGCCTTTAAAGGGGGGATAGAGTGATGACTGAGTTAGAGGTTGTAGATGTTTATGTGAACCTGTCAGCGAACATGAATATTGGCATGGTTCACAATATAACTAATCAGAATCCGGCACTTTATCCTCCTATGCATAGATCATCTTGGCGTTAAGTTCTAGGACGCCAGGTTTCATTATCGTATAGTCAGGTTGATGTAACGCAAAAAAGCACCGGTGAGTAGGGGCTTTTTTGCGTTTTTTCATTTGAGGATATCTTAATAACTCTGACACGGGGAATTGTGTCATTTATTCAAGAGCGGATTGAAATTCTGATTATGTTCAAATATAAAGTGAGGGACCATGTCGTGGTGAATACTCCGTCCGGTTAACTTTTATATTTCACATAAAAAGGATGATCCTTATGTCTTTAATCAACGTTACGAACCTAACCTTTGCCTATGATGGCAGTTACGATAATATATTTGAAAATGTAAGTTTTCAGTTGGACTCCGATTGGAAATTAGGCTTTACCGGAAGGAACGGAAGAGGCAAAACGACATTCCTCAATCTGTTGCTCGGTAAATATGAATACAGCGGAACTATTTCTGCAAATGTCAGCTTTGAGTACTTTCCGTTTCAGGTTGAGAACAAAGGAGCTATGACCCTCGATGTCATTGAAGAGATCTATCCTGAGTATCTGCACTGGCAGCTTGTGCGTGAGCTTAACCTGTTAAAAGTGTCGGAAGATATTCTGTATCGACCTTTCGACTCCTTATCAAACGGAGAGCAAACGAAGGTGATGCTGGCGGCCTTGTTCCTGAAGGATAATCGATTTTTGCTCATTGATGAACCTACCAATCATCTCGACATTCATGCGAGAGAACTCGTCAGTAATTATCTGCGCAGCAAAAGTGGATTTATCTTGGTATCCCACGATCGAGCCTTTCTGGATAACAGCGTGGATCATATCCTGTCCATCAATAAAAATAACATCGAGATTCAGAAAGGGAATTTTTCCGCATGGTGGGAAAATAAACAGAGACAAGATCAGTTTGAGCTTGCCAGTAATGAGAAATTAATAAAGGACATCAAGCGTTTATCCGACTCCGCCAAACGGACGGGTGGATGGTCGCATGAAGTCGAAAGAACCAAAAATGGCACGAGAAATTCCGGTTCAAAGGTGGATAAAGGCTATATTGGACACAAGGCTGCCAAAATGATGAAACGTTCCAAAAATATCGAGCAGAGGCAGCAATCCGCCATCCAAGAAAAGTCCAAACTGCTCAAAAATATTGAAAATGCAGAACGCCTTCAGATTCATCAACTGGATTATCACAAGAAGGAACTCGTCGAATTGGAACATGTATCGATTGCATATGATACGAATGTAGTTTGTAAGGAAGTGGGTTTCTCAGTTGAAAAAGGGGATCGTATCGCGCTTTATGGTAAAAATGGATCTGGAAAATCAAGTATCCTTAAATTGATCTGTGGTGAAAATATCCCTTATACAGGTCTTTTTCGAAAGGATCACCAGCTTAAAATCTCGTATGTGTCACAGGACACGTCTGATCTTGGAGGCCATTTATCTGACTATGCGGCCGCTCAGAGTATTGATGAAAGCCTGTTTAAATCGATATTAAGAAAGCTGGATTTTTCCAGATTGCAGTTGGAGAAGGATATCTCGACGTATAGTGCAGGCCAAAAAAAGAAAGTGCTGATTGCCAAAAGTCTTAGTGAGAAAGCTCATTTGCACGTTTGGGATGAACCCCTCAATTTTGTAGATGTCATTTCTCGCATGCAAATTGAAGAGTTGCTGTTGGAATATTCCCCGACCCTTCTGTTTGTAGAGCATGACAGTGAATTTTGCGCAAATATTGCAACGAGAATTATCGAGCTATAAGCAACGGGAAATGTTATAGATGCTAAGAGCCGCCGAAAGGCGGCTTTTAAGCTTTCCATCTACATCACCAATATTAGAGGACGTTTGTTCCGTTCAGGCATTGGTATTGTGAGGAACTATGCTATAATTTTATAGTATCATTCCAATCAAATGATGGATTACTGAATCAATTTATAGAATAAACTCCCCAAGAGGTGTAAACCCGTTGAAAAAAGAACTGACATCGATGAAGCAAACGAGACTTAACTCCATTCTGGACGAAGCAACCAAACTGCTGATTGAAAAGCCCAATGCATCCATGAATGACATCGCAGAATCTGCAAAAATCGGCATTGCCACCCTGCATCGTTATGTGGAGAGTCGCGAACAATTAATGGTTTATCTGGGTTTGCGTGCGATTGAGGTCGTGAGTGAGGCCATGCAAAACATTCATCTGGATGAGGAAAACTGTGAAACGTATATTCCGGAATTGATTGAAGTGCTCATTCCGTTAGGAGATAAAATATTTTTCCTTACCCATGATGCAGCTATTCACTACAACCCTGAGATCGAGGGAGCAGATTTGAAGCTGAGAGAGCCGATATTGCATGCGGTCAGCTTGTTGCAGCAAAAGAATTATTTTCGTCAGGATGTCAATAAAAACTGGATTGTAGATGTGCTGTATTCTATTCTGTTTCTGACTTGGCAGCAGGTAGTAAGTGGTGATATTGCTCGTAAATCGGCAGCTTCTCTGGTAGTGGATACATTCTATCATGGCTTCAGGGCCAGATCGTAGCCGCTAATTATGTGACTATGTTGTTGAATTTGAAGCACGTCTGGTAGTCAACCGTGTCAATTGATACGGAATGGCTCTCGGCGTGTTTTTTTTGCGTGGAAGGCTAACAAAAATGCACCAAAGCATTAAATTGATCTTATGGATACATATTCAAAATTTAACAGTGTTCAGAATTTAAGATTTAAAACTTACAAAAAATGATATAAATTTCTAGTAGATTCAAATCATTACCAAATTAAGACAGTTATTTTGCGACAAGGAGGTCGATAATCTGCACTGAAGCCGATACCGTTTCAAGCTGCTTAGCGTACGCATTCCATCATATCCAACAGGAGGGATTCCATGCTTTACACCATTATTGTGCCAGTCAACCAGGACTATAACATTCTGAACCTGTTCACCGATTCACTGCTTCGGACCTTAAGCCCGTCCACCCAAATCATTTTTATCAACGATGGTTCCGGTTCTGCGGTCTTACAGCATCTGGAGAAACTGAAGCAAGAGGTAAGGGAAGGTGTAACCATCGAGATTCTCCAGCATGATTTTCCACTTGGGTGCGCTGTATCGATCAATAGTGCACTGCGGCGGGCAGAGGGGGAGTATATTTTCTTCCTGGATTCCGACACGATTCTTCAACCGAACTGGCAACCGATGATGAAAGAGACACTGGATACTGACATTACAATCGGTATGATTGGCGGGGTTTTGTTATATCCGCAAACGGGAGGTGTGCAGCATTGTGGTATTGCATTTGCCGACACAATTGGCCGGCACTTATTCCTGAACGCATCGCCTGAAGACATTCCCAAGGAAACATTTTCGGTTCAGCTTGTCGTATTCGCCATGTTCGGCATGAAGAGGGAGGTGTATGAAACGGTAGGCGAACTGGACGAGAAGTTCTTTAACGGATATGAGGATTTTGATTATCAGATGCGAGCACGAGCAGCCGGGTATGATACGGTCATTAACCCGAATATTCTCGCCTATCACTGGGAACGGAGCAGTGGCATTCATCGCAACTTCAACCGGAAAAACAATCTGGCACGTTTCTGGAAAAAGTGGGGCGGGGAAATTGAGGCTGATGTTTGGCCATTCGTATTCAGTCATCTGAAAGAACAGCTGGATAACCAGCGTGAATATCAGCATCTGCCAATCGTTGGTATTGATCTTGCAGAAGTTCGCAGTGACGCGGATACATTCTGGACCAAGTTGGAGGAAGCTGACATTGCACCTGTTGCTGAGGTACGTGACTATTCCAACCGCTTTAACTCGAATGGAGCCATCTGGCTGCCGCAGGTTCTGGGCAAGGAGCTGATTCATAGCGAGAACCGATTTTTGTTTCTGGTGGACAATTTCGCCCGTTTGCTCGAAAACCGTTACTGGATCGAGATGAGACATGCTCATCGGGCCAAAGATCTGATTATTGATCTGTATGGCAATGTCATTACTATGGATCGCATATATGATGGCTGCTGGCCAGGCTCCAAAGTTCGCTAACTCACAAACCAAGTAAACAGGGAGGAACCAAAGGTGAAATCAAAAGAGAGCACGCTGGACCGTGCCGTAAGGTTTACCCGGAATCTGGAGTGGTTGGAACATGTCGAAAAGGTAATTCCGAGCGGATGCAGTACGTTAGCCAAGTCACCAGAACGGTTATTTCCGGGATATACGCCCGTATGCTGCGCAGAAGCACACAATTCCCGTTTTATCGATATCGATGGTAATGAATGGCTGGATTGTGAAATGGCCATGGGTACGGCACCATGGGGACATGCTCGGCACGAAGTTCAACTGACCGTCATCCATCAGCTAAAAAAAGGGACAAGCTATTCTATTCCTGCTGACATTGAACTTGAATGCGCTGAATTGATTTTGGAGCGTTTTGAAGGCCGCTACCCCTCATTGCGATTTACCAAGAGCGGTGCTGATGCAGTCAGTGGAGCTGTACGTCTGGCACGTGCGGGAAGTGGCAAAAGCAGGGTCATCGCGACAGCCTATCATGGGTGGCATGACTGGTCTGCCTATGGGTACTATGGCCGTGAAACGAAAGAGCGAGGCATCCCCGTGGATATCGAACGCACAACCATCTGGATAGACAAGCCCTCGCCAGAGCGTATCGAGTCCCAAATTAAATCCTCTCCCGAGGATATCGCCTGTATTGTTCTTTGTCCAAATGAATGGAAACGTGAGCCGTTGGAGCAAGTCGTGTCCCTATGTCGGTCATTGGATATCATTGTCATTTTTGATGAAGTCACCTCCGGCATTCGAATGGGCAAGCAAGCTACAGCAGGGGAGTATGACATCTGGCCGGATCTGCTCTGTATTTCCAAAGGCATGGCGAATGGATTGCCACTCGCAGCTGTAATGGGACCGGAACATCTGATGTCTTTATCAGGGCAGGTCAGATTCAGCAACGCCCATTCCAGCGAGACCACTGCGCTTGCGGCAGCGATTGCATGTGAGCGATTGATGAAGAGTGCGAAGGTGTGGCCAAGCTGGCGAGATGCTACAGTCCGGATCATGGATCTGATTGAAGCTGAGCTCGTGCTTCTTGGATTAACTGATCAATTGGTGTTGAAGGGGACCTATGCTAGCTTCTCCATTAGCTCTATTTCGGAGGATAACTTTCATATCGATCCTTTCCGTGAGTTTATGGTAAAAAGAATGGCCCACTTCGGAATTTTCACCAAAGGGTACTTTATTTTCTCAGATGCACATACGCGGGAAGAATTGCTGTGGGTGGAGGAAGCTCTTTTGCAGACACTATCGGACTGGAAAGAAGTTCTGAAACAGGAACACTTTTCGAATTGAGATTTACGAAAACGTTTATAATTTTTATCCAAACAGGAAAATTGACTAGGAGGAATATTCAATGAAAGCACTCGTGTATCAGGATCTTAAACAGGTGGCGTTTCAGGATATTGAGGAGCCGAGCATTCAAAAGGCAGACCAGGTTAAAGTGAAGATTTATGGTTCTGGCATCTGTGGTACGGATTTGAACATCGTCAAAGGTAAAGTTCCAGCCAACAAAGGAACGGTTATTGGTCATGAAGGCGTGGGCACTGTAGTTGAGGTGGGGTCAGAGGTTCGGGGACTTCAGGTAGGAGATCGGGTGTTAATTGACCCGACTCAATCCTGTGGCATTTGTTCTTATTGCCGTGAAGGTCTGTTCATCTATTGCGAAAATTTTGATGACCATCAGGTAGGTATGACCACCCATGGTACATTTGCAGAATATTACGTCGGGGATGAGAAATATATCTATCCAATTCCGGATTCCATGAGCTGGGAAACAGCGATGATGATTGAGCCGCTTGGATGTGTTCTGCAGACGTTCATGAAAGCGGGAGTCAAGCCGAGTGATTCTGTTCTCGTCCTGGGTTCCGGGGCCATTGGTTCGTTATGCCAGCTTGTGAGTAAACGACTAGCCCGGCTTACTGTAGGAACAGAAGTAGATTCATACCGCAAAGAGTTTGCTGAAGGCATAGCCGATCATGTTTTCTATCCTCAGGAACTCACGCTCGATAAAGTATACGAGATCAACAACAATAAGAAATTTGATATCGTGGTGGATGCTGTCGGAAACCAGCTTCATGTAGGGTTTGAGCTAATTGCCAAAGGGGGCAGAATCATTCCCATGGGCTATGACGACAGCTATGAAGTGACGTTTAAATCAACACATGTGATTAATGACGGTATCAGTATAATCGGCGCGGTAGCTAATCACTCGATGATTAGTACGGCACTGAAATTCGCACAAAGCATTCCGGAACTGGAGCAAATGGTTACATCTTCAGAACTGCTGAGTGATTATGAACAGGCGTTCAACGGGACGATTGGTTATAACCTGCGTACCGGAGAGACCCTGCCCATGAATTCGGTTAAAACAGCTTTGATCTTGTAAGTATGTAGACATTGTCGGGTTTGCCGCTGCGAAAAGCAGGAATTCGCAGCGGTGAAAACCACCGCAGAAAAGGGGGAGATATCGATTGAAGCTGCTACAGGATTTGCCGAGAAATCCGCGGTATTCCATCTTACTTGAACCGGTATGGGCCATTCCGGGCACGATTGTTCTTTTTTATGCTCCCTTATATATGAAGGAAGCCGGACTTTCGGATATTGAAATCGGTTTGATCAATTCGGTGAATCTTTATTTTGCGTTTATATTTCAGTTATTTGCGGGTTCAATCACGAATAAGCTCGGTCGCAAGCGAACAACGCTGATTTTTGATCTGATTGCCTGGAGTGTTCCCATGTTCATATGGGCTTTCTCTCAGAATTTTTGGCTGTTTCTTATCGCTTACCTGCTGAATGCCACCTCCAAATTTGTGACGGTTTCCTTTAACTGTCTAATTATCGAGGATGTTGAGGAACATAAGCGATCCAAGGTATTCGCCATTCTCAACATGATTATTACAGGTGCTGGAGTATTGACGCCGATTGCCGGGGTAGTGATTGCCGATTTTGGCATTGTGCCAACACTAGCCAGTATTTATTTTGTCGGTGGAATCCTGATGACCGTGATGTTCTTCATTCGCAACCGCTATACGGATGAGACCGCAGTCGGGAAGGAGCTCATGGGAATGCATAGCCAGATCCGGGTGATACAGAGTCTGACTTCCAGTCTGCGGCTATTCGGCAAATCGTTCTACAAACGGAGGCTTTTACCGATTATTCTGATTACGGTACTTTCCAATTTGATCCTGCAGCTGAATTTTTTTCAGGTCATTTTTTTCAAGGAACAGCTAAAATTCAATGATCAGATTATTTCATTTATCCCGGTCGTCACCGCAGTAACCGTCATGCTGCTGTATTTGGTCATCATCCCGCGTCTGAAACGGCGTTCGGAAGAAAAGTATGTCGGTTTCTCCATCATTCTGAGTACAGTGGGCGCAATCCTTTTTCTGTTGATACCTGTAGGGAATATAGCCATGTTATTTCTGACTCTGATCGTACTGGCGGCAGGCAATTTCATCTTGCAAACGTACCGCGACTCACTGCTCATGAACCGATTGGGTACACATGAAAAAGCGGATATGTTTTCGGCAGTACAGACCGTCATGACGTTAACAGCGATTCCATCAGGTTATTTGACAGGTCTGTTGTATCACTATAATCCCGTTCTGTTGTTTAGTGTCATTCTTGTACTTTACATCGTACTCATGGTCATTATGCTGTTCCTCCCTGATCCCCAGAAACACTCCCAAGTGATCAGTACTTACAAAAATATGTAGGAGGAGGGGTTTTCTGTATATGAAACGAATATATAATACAGAAAATGAACCTGGGAGGCAAAGAGATGACAAATGTATTTGCAGCAGAAACAAGAAACCAAATGAAGTGGATCAATGAGCCGAATACCTGGTCGTATACTGAACAAGGCGTACTCATTGTAGAAGCTCAGGCCGATACAGACTTTTTCCAGGACCCGGCGGGTAAACACATCCGTGCAACTGCGCCATTTCTGTCGATGCCCGTGCCTACCGATTTTGAAATGACAACCCAGCTAACCGTGGACATGAAACACCAGTATGATTCCGGATGTTTAATGGTGATGGCGGATGAACGAAATTGGTGCAAGCTTTGTTTTGAGTACGATGGAAAAGCAGCTACTATTGTGTCGGTGGTCACGAAGGATGGTTCATCCGACGATTGCAACTCGGTTGAAGTTCCTGTAACCAATCCTTATCTGCGCATACGCAAAGTGGAGGACTGCATTTCATTTTTTTACTCACCCGATGGGGTGGAGTGGAAACTGATTCGATATTTTGGCATGCCGATGGAGGGGGAGATCCGGGCTGGAGTTGTTGGACAGTCACCAGCCGGAACGGGCTGTACCTGTCAATTCTTATCCATGAATGTTACCCGTCCGGACGTGACTGCACGCTTCTAAGCTCATCCCCTACCAATCGGCTGATTAATGGAAGGAGAAAAGCTGAATGGTAAAAGCCTTTATTTTGGATTTTGATGGACTAATTGTAGACACGGAGACTCCCTGGTTCTATGCTTTTCGGGATATTTATAAAGAGCATGGACTTGAACTTGGCGTGGAGCTTTGGTCGAAAAATGTAGGGACATCATTTGAGGAATTTCATCCTTTTCTGTATTTAGAGCAAGCACTGCAAAAGCCGATTGATCACGATCATATCAAGTTGCTCTCTGAACAGAAATACGAAGCATATCTGGGACAGGCAGCAATTCTTCCAGGTGTACATGAGTTGCTCCAGTCTGCCCGTAAAAAAGGGATTCAACTTGCCGTTGCTTCCAGCTCTACCCGGGATTGGGTTCATGGTTATTTGCGAACACTCGGCATTTTCGAACTATTCGATGTCATTCATACGGCCGAGGACGTCAAGCGGGTCAAACCGGACCCGGAATTGTACCTGCTTGCCCTGGAAAGTCTCGGGATAGGGGCATCCGAAGCGGTTGTGTTCGAAGACTCGCCAAATGGACTGAAGGCAGCCAAAGCCGCGGGAATTCGCTGTGTCATTGTGCCTAACGAGGTAACGCGTAATCTGGAATTCTCGAAGTATGATCTGCGGTTAACCTCGCTGGCAGAGATCACGATGGAAATTCTTTAACCCTGGTATTGCTTGCGTAACTCGATAGGGGAGATCCCTTCATATTTTTTGAAAACGGATCCAAAATAACTGGCGCTGTTGAAACCGACAGCCCGGGCAATCTCGTGGGCAGTTATTCCGGCGTCATGGACGAGCATTTCCTTGGCTTTCAACAACCGATATCGTGTCAGATAATCAAGTGGAGTCATTTGAAATTCCTTTTTGAATATCCGATTCAAATGCTGTTCGGTGACGTTCATCTGCTGAGCCAGCATGGAGAGCGAAATATCATGATGATAATTTTGCTTGATAAAAGTAACAAGTCCGGCCAGCTTTAATCGTGCATCCGAGCGTTCATAAGTACCATAACGATCTCCATCAAGCGTTAACCTGACTAGAAGCATGTACAGCAGTGCGGATACATGCCAGATCTGATCCTTGTGCCGGGACTGCAGCGCCAACGTAATTTCATGCAACAGGATATGAAGCATTCCGTCCGGCTTGAAGGCGCGCAGCTCCCCGATCTGCAAGGTATGTAGAAACCGGGGCAATAAATAGCCATTAAAGGAGAGACAATCGAACAACAATGAATCACTAAGATTGTCGTAACGGTATGTCACCTCTGGAAACATAATAAGAGCTGTTCCTTCCCGAATCGAGTACTCATGATTTTTGGCTTTGATTTTCCCTGTTCCCCCGATACACTGCACAATGCTGTAATCCCGTGAATGGCCGTTCCAATTCATTAATTCATCTACGGTCAGCTGGTTTTGACCTGTAATCATAAGTGGCATATCGGTATCCAGTAAATTCCCCATAGTACGTTTCGGCATCGTTGTTTTTTTCCTCATTTCGTTAAAGGTCGTGTGTGTAAATGGCGAAGATACAGAGTTAAAAGAAACTTGATTTGAATTATATTACATAAATAACAGTAATTTAAACGATCTATTCAATTCGATGCCCCACTTTTCGAAAACCTTTTAGGAATATGTATCACCTTGTCGATGCCTTGCCATTATCAGAGCAAACAGTATACGCTATAATGGATACAGTGATTTAGGAAAGGGATGCAATCATGAAGAAAGTCATCGTCGTAGGATCAGGAATTCTAGGGGCATCAACAGCCTATCAATTAACAAAATGGGGTGCAGAGGTCCTGATTATAGATCGGAAAGATCGAGGACAGGCTACGGATGCGGCCGCCGGGATTATCTGTCCCTGGTTATCCCAACGCCGCAATCAGGATTGGTATCAGCTTGCCAAGGCAGGTGCACGTTTTTATCCCGGGTTGATTGAAGAACTTAAGAGTGAAGGGGAAACGGAAACGGGTTACGCTCAAGTGGGGGCTCTTAGTATTCATACTGATGTGGAGAAAATTAATAAGATGCAGGAACGGGCACATCTTCGTAAAGAAGATGCACCGGAGATTGCAGATATTACCCTTTTGGATGCAAAAGAAACCCATCAGCGTTTTCCTCTACTAGAGGAAACTTTTCAATCTGTGTACATCAGCGGCGCTGCGCGTATCGATGGACGTGCGCTGCGTGATGCCTTAATCCGATCGGCACAGCGAAATGGAGCGGTCCTGATTGATGGGGACGCGACTCTTCAGTATGAATCGGACCGGATAACTGGAGTAGTTGTTGACGGAAAAGTCATATCGGCTGACGAGGTTATTGTATGTGCCGGCGCTTGGGCCAATGAACTGTTCAAGCCCTTGGGCATTGATTTTAAGGTTCATTATCAGAAGGCGCAAATTATGCATTTGCAGGTTCACGATCGAGAAGACACGGGGAAATGGCCTGTGGTCATGCCTCCTTCGGATCAATATTTGTTAGCCTTTGATCAACAGAAGATTGTGATTGGGGCGACTCACGAAAATGATATTGAAGGCTATGATACAAGAGTAACCGCAGGTGGAATGCAGGAAATTTTGAATAAAGGGTTGGAACTGGCTCCCGGTTTAGTTGATAGCACGTTTCAGGAAGTAAGAGTAGGCTTCCGTCCGTTCACACCGGGTTTTCTTCCGGTAATGGGTACTGTTCCTGGTTGGGATGGCTTGATCACAGCCAACGGGCTTGGAGCGTCCGGTCTGACGATGGGGCCTTTTATTGGAAGTCAACTGGCCAAATTGGCTCTGGGTATGGATTTGGATATCGATATTCAGCCATATGATATAGGAAAAGCAATGGAAGACCAGAAATGAGGTGAATCATGACGTATTCACAACGATTAACTCATGGTAGTTCCTCTGACATCATATATCTGGAGCACCAGATTGGCGTTGCAGAGGATGAATTGGCAAAAGCCGAGGAAGAGCAAAGAGCACACGAAGCGGATTTGAACCAGTTAAGAACGTCTCCAGCGTATTCAACTTCAGTGCCGAACATCTCTAATGAGCAGAAACTGGTGGATCAGTTAAACAAAGTACAGAGTATGATTAAAACCATTCGCGCCCGTCTTAAGAACTTGCAAGATGATTTAGGTAAACTCGAAGATTAATAGGAATGGTTTGACATTTGGAAATACACATGTTGTAATAAGCCTGAGCTATTTGCAGGGGGACTGTTCGCAGTTGAGAAGGTTAAAACCTGACCCTTTGAACCTGTTAGTTAATACTGACGTAGGGAGCAAATGACATGTACTCATGTTATTTTGCCCTTGCCGAAAATAGGACAAGGGCTTTTTGGTTTGCATATTTCCTAACAGGAAGCAATAGCTGGATTGAAGATGGGACAATATGATTTGGATAAGGAGATATGATCATGTCATTTTCAAGAACGTTAAAAGACAAGTCCATAACCGTATGGGAGGATGGATACAATCATCCTTTTTTGCACGAAATGGGGAACGGCACGCTGGATCAGGAAGTGTTTAAGTTTTATCTTCTTCAGGACTATACATATCTGATTGAATATGCGAAGATTTTTGCGATGGGTGCAGTGAAGGCTGCGGATGAAAAACTGATGACGAACTTTACGGTCATTCAACATGCTATTCTGTACGAAGAAATGGATTTGCATCGGAATTACATGAATGAATTTGGGATTACGCTGGATGAAAATCATACTGTGAAACCATCTCTTTTCAACAAGGCGTATACATCGAATATGATGAGTGTTGCACAAACAGGCGGGGTTGCCGAAATCATTGCCGTCATTTTTCCTTGTGCGTGGACGTATTACGACTATGCCACAAGATTAAAAGAACAATATCGGGATTCATTAGAGGGCAATTTCTATCAGACATGGATTGAAAATTATGCAAGCGATGAATTCCGCGACTCATTCGAATGGTTCTATGATACACTGGATGCATTATGTGAACATAAAACCGAGCAGGAACTGGAAGCCATTGAAGACATATTTAGAAGAAGCGTTGAATTTGAATATCTATTCTGGGATATGGCTTATAACCGGCAACTCTCCTACTTATGATGATGAATGAAACTAACTACAACCAGAGACAAGGGTGAACATACAGATGAACAATCGTGGAGAACGCATCTATTTACGATTTTTGAACGTGGAGGACGCGGCAACATTACTAGATTTACAGCTCCGTAACCGGGCTGTTTTTGAAAAAATATCTGCAAGTGAACGATCGGAGACATTCTATACACTGGAGGGTCAGGTCGCCCTTCTAGAAGGCTGGAACAAGGCCAAAGAAGAAGGGAAGCGTTACTCTTTCGGGATCTTCCTGAACACGACGCATGAGCTCATTGGGGAGATCTCTCTGTTCGAGCTTGAACTGGATTCCACCCAAAAATGGATTATTGGTTATGTGCTCGACCAGGTGCGCAATGGCAAAGGATACATGAGTGAAGCCCTTCAACTAGCACTTGATTTTGCCATGAATGTTGCGGGAATAAAACGAGTGGAGGCAGGTGCGCTGCCCGACAATGCCGGATCTATTCGAGTGCTACGTAAAGCTGGCTTCCAGGAGATGGACCGGCAGGATATTAAAATCAGGGGGATATGGAAGGAACATCTGATGTTTGCAGTGGATTTGCGGTAGATTATTAAGATATCGTGACGTGAACCACCTAAATCATCCAGGGGGAACTTATGAATAAACGGAAACAAATGTTATTGGACTCAGCGCTTGTGCTCTTTGAGAAACATGGAGTGACCAGCACCTCCATACAAATGATCCTAGACGAATCAGGTGTGTCCAAAGGAACTTTTTATAAATTCTTTGGTTCGAAGGATGAGTGTATTCTAGCCATTCTAGAGCAACGTGCACAGGAAGATATGAAGATTCGCAAAGATTTGGAGAGTCAAAGTTATGCCTCCGATTTTGATTTATTGGTGGATCAGATTATGATGCCGATGATTTTGCCTGAAAAACAGCGTGTTGTGGAGCTATTCTGGACAGGCTTTTATTCTGAAGATTGTGATCTGGAAAATCTGACGCGCATGCAGTTAAACTGGTTGTCGGAAAGACTGGTACAGGTATTTGGCGAAGAATTAGAACCCTTTGCGTTTGAAGGAGCTATTTTTTGTTTTGGCATGGTACATCAAATCTCGAATACGTGGAGAAATTTTCATCTTGACCAACCGGATTGGAACCATCTTGTGCCCAAAGTCCTGAACTACATTGGAATTTTGCTTCGTTCCATGCTGGAAAGACAGGAGCATATTATTGATTTTCCAAGTCTTTCGATGATTGCTCCTGATTCCAAAGAAATTGCCCTGGATAAAAACAACCTGATTGCAGGTCTTCAGAAATTCAGTCATTCCATTCTCCAATCGGAAGTGTCTATTAAAGCGAAAGAACTGACCAAAGGCTTGCTTTACTTAGTCGAGCAGAAAGAGATCAATATTTCCATGTTGGAAGTAACTTTACAGGCATTTCAAATGGAATTGGAGTCGGGTTCTCTTCAATTCGAGGCAAGCAGGATTGTCAACGATTGCAGATCGTATCTCGAACAAATCAGGCGGGTCCCGATGGACACGAAATGAAACGTTAACGAAGTAGTTCTAACTTCAGTGGAAAAGCTATTGTTCATTTTTATTATGCAATACACAAAAAAAAGCGGCAGATCGGACGGAAAGCTTAGGGTCCTGATCTGCCGCTTTTTGTGTATAAGGTACTATGCACTCTACATGATGCAATTCATGTAAAAGCTTTTCTTAGTTTGTATTCATCGAGACTTTTTGTCTTACAGGTTGTTTGGAGTCTTCCTCTGTTGCTTGTTTGGTACGTTTAATGAAGAAGGAAAGTAACAATCCGACAACAGCAATGCCAATAATGACAACGTAAGCATCATTAATTCCCTGGATCATGGACTCCATTCCCAACTGCTGCTGGGTTAAACCGTTGGCTGCACCTGTTGCGACCATATCTTGCGCATGTGTCGTTGTGCGACTGGTCATCACACTCACGAGTAATGAAGTGCCTACTGCGCCAGCCACTTGTCTGACGGTGTTGGATATCGCTGTACCATGTGGCCCAAGTCTTGGTGGTAGCTGATTCAAACCTGCAGTTTGGATCGGCATCATGAGCAAGGCCATACCAATCCGACGACCAGTTGACATTAATACCAGGTACGTATAACTGGTAGAATCAGTTAAATCGATGAACCCGATAGTGGTTACGATTGTGATAACCATCCCGATAATCGCCAGCCATTTTGCGCCGAAACGGTCAAACAATCTACCCGTTATCGGCATCAGGAAGCCCATGACAAGCGCTCCCGGAAGCAACAATAATCCGGACTCCAATGCAGTGTAACCCCGTGCATTTTGGAGGTATAAAGGAAGCAGCATCATGTCAGCATACATGATCATCGTGATCGCGATATTAATGAACGTGGTCAGAGAGAACATATTATACTTGAAAGCCCGCAGATCGAGCAGGGGATTTGCAGACGCGAGTTGGCGCCATGTGAATAGTCCAAGAGAAATGACTCCTGCTGCAAGGCATATGATTACTTCTGCACTTGACCATCCCAGACTTCCTGCCCGGCTGAAGCCATACAGTAATGCACCAAATCCAATCGTGGACAGCAATACACTGAGTGAGTCGAACTTGGTATTAACTCGTTCCGATACATTTTTGAGATATACAAACGCAAAACCAATAACTATAACGGTTAGTGGGATCATCCCGTAAAACATCGTTTGCCATGTGTAGTTCTCAAGAATATAACCAGCAAGGGTCGGCCCAATCGCCGGAGCGAAAATGATGGCAAAACCGACCATACCCATCGCGGCGCCCCTTTTCTCAGGAGTGAACAAGGTTAGAATGACATGCATTAACAATGGCATGATAATACCAGCACCAGCTGCTTGAACCATACGTCCTGTTAACAATGTACCGAAATTACTCGCAAGGGCAGATATAATCGTACCGATGAGGAATATAAACATTGAAGCTTGAAATAATTGCCTTGTCGAAAAGCGTTGCATGAAATAGGCCGTGATGGGAATGAGTACCCCATTCACCAGCATGTAGCCTGTCGTAAACCATTGGGCTGTTGCTGCTGAGATATTAAAATCACCCATCAGCTCCGGAGTTGCCACACTCATTACGGTTTGGTTCAATGTGGCAAGAAATGCACCCAAAATCATAACAAACAGTATGGGGCCTTTTTTTACGTCATCTCTTTCTTTTAATCTAGCCTGGCTCAATCCATTCCATCCTTTCAATCTACACGTGACTAAATTTACAACGTGTTGTATAGTTTACATTGTATTTATTGAATTATATACATATTCCCGAAGATTACAATTTACGATTTTGGGTATTTTCGTTGCTTATTTTACGAAAAAATAAAATATGTAGTCTAAATCGAAAATAAACGACTGATCATTTAAAATTGTAATTTTTAAAATTTGAGGAGTGATTGTGCATGAAAAATGAAAAGAAGTCTGCTACAGATCCTCGTATACTTCGTACAAGACAATTGATTCGTGATGCATTTGTAGATCTTTTACAGGAAATGGACATCGAGAAATTGTCCGTCAATCGGATTGCAGAACGAGCGACGATCAACCGCGTGACCTTCTATCTGCATTATCGGGACATCACAGACATGATGGAGAAAATGGCGGACGAGATGATCGAGCACATTGAACGGATCGTGGACGAACATGCTCCTCAATTTGAAGATGCTGCCAAAGACGATGGTTGGCCAGTGCTTGTGAAATTGCTTGAACACTTTGCCGAACATTCCAAATTCTATCGTGTCGTTCTTGCTTCCAGACGAACACCCATTTTTACGGAAAGGCTCTTGAAATTGCTAACGAAACTCGTATCGGCCAAGATTGAAAGTTTGGAGATAGGAAGCTCTCTTGCACAAGCGGGTATTCATAAGGAGATCGCAATTTGGTACAGTTCCTCAGCCCTAATTGGCACCATTGTTTCGTGGCTTCGCAATGACATGCCCTATGCACCGCATTTTCTTGCCAAACAGTTTTCTTTAATTCGTGCTTATTCTTACAATGACTTGATATAACAAAAAAACATCCAGCTATAGTCAGGTTCAACTATACGTAGATGTCTTTTCAACAGCTTATAAAATGGTTTATTCACCTGCCGGAGTTCGTAATATCATGTACAGCCCGATGAGTGCTGCAAGAGCACCAAAAATGATGCCCGACAGCCCATTGTAAAAGGTGGGATCTCCTTTGTATGTGAATGACATAATCGCAGTTTGCGTTAATGAAAGTGAGATCAATGAGGAGGAGAAATTTGTCAGTTTGATGGCTTCAATGACCGGTTCATTATTCCGTCTCGCCATAATCGCGCCCCCAAGAGATACCGCGATTTCGGTAAAAGTAACGGCAGCTATGATGAAGGCGACATAGTGAGGATAATGTGTTCTGCTGCCTGCAACAAATAATAACTTACTGCAATAAATGATGTACACTACACTTGAAGCGAGCACAATATTGCCTATAAATCGGTATGCAGCGTATTGCTTTTTTAGGATTTCCTCCGGGCTGGAATCATCAAGATTCGAGTCCTCATGTGCTTTTGCTGCGTAATACTTGGCAACAGCAATGCCGATATTATAAAAGGCGTTAATGCATAAAAAGAAGGAGAGCGAGAAAATCCCCAGGAGTATTTTTCCAACTGCGATAAGGGCATTTAGTGGAATAGATAATTTTGCAAAGTAGATAATGCGATTATTTTTAACTTTAAAGACAGATTCTCCGCTATTCAATGGACGTATCCAATTCACTGTATCCCTCCCGAACGAACCCCGATGTGCAAAAAATGAGCCTAGTGTTCAAGCATACCATAGTAAACCATATGGTCCACATATTCGGTTTAGACATGTTCATCCCAGGAGTTATGAAACTGCTTGGCATGAAAACAGCTTCCTTCTTGATTATCGTTATAAAATATACGAATAGTATAAAAACCTACCTTAAATTATACATATTATGAATTTAGTTCAAAAGTTTCATTCCAAATAATATACGGTTAGTATAAAATTGGTTGTGCGCTGAACTGTCAATTCATGTGCCAACAAAGGAGGAATGAAAGTGAACGATAATTCCGCAACTAAAATCAAGCCGATGAACTGGAGTGGCGCCAGGACATGGATGATCAGTGGCATGGGAGAAATCACTCTTACTCTTTCCTTTGGATAAAAATAGTTCGAGAGGCGGTGTTTGGATGTACAAAGAAGTGATTCGTGTTCACGATATAACCAATTTCCAGTCCAGATCGGAAGAGTTTTTTCCTCTTCACTGGTTTCGGAAAATGTTGTCGGAGAAACCTGTCTACTATCATGAGGATACGGACACCTGGAATGTGTTCAGATACGACGACGTCAAGCAGGTACTAAGCAATCATGAATATTTTTCATCCGAAGGCTCAAGAACAACCATATCCGTTGGTGCCAAAAACAAGGAAGGTACACCGCCGGACAAAATGAATATTTCGAGCATTGATCCTCCACGCCATCAAAAAAGCCGTTCGTTACTCTCTGCTGCTTTTACACCCCGCAGCTTGAAAAACTGGGAGCCACGGATTCGGAACATTGCGAAGCAACTGGTGGATGACATCGAGCTCGATACAACGATCGATATCGTACAAGCACTGGCAGCACCATTGCCTTCAATGGTTATGGCTGATCTGTTGGGTATCCCGCTAACGGACAGCCATCGCTTCAAAAGCTGGGTAGATATTCTGTTTCAACCGGCAACTAAAGAAAATGCAGAGGAAATGGAACTAAAGAAGCAGGTCGCAGCGCAGGAGTATTACCAGTTCCTGTACCCTATTGTCGTTCAGAAACGGACTCAGCCTGGTGACGATATCATTACGGATCTGTTGAAAGTGGATGTGGACGGCGAGAAATTTTCTGATGATGAGGTTGTTCGGACCACAATGCTTTTGCTCGGAGCCGGTATCGAAACAACCAGTCACATGGTATCCAGTACATTTTATTCTTTTCTCTATGATGACCCCAACTTGTATGTTCAATTAAGAGAGAATCCTGAGCTCGTCCCACTTGCGGTGGAAGAGATGCTTCGTTATCGGTTTCATAACGCCAAACGGCATCGGACTGTTAAGAAGGATAATAATCTATTGGGTGTAGAATTGAAAAAAGGGGATGTCGTCATCTCATGGATGAGTGCGGCAAATATGGATGAGAAAATATTTGAGAATCCGTTTGACTTAAACATTCACCGTCCCAATAACAAAAAACATCTTACCTTTGGAAATGGTCCACATTTCTGTCTGGGTGCTCCGCTGGCGAGAATGGAATTGAGTGTTGCTTTGACCGCATTTGTAGAAAGGGTGCCCTCTATCGAATCGGTTGAATCATTTGATTTGGAAAAAAATCTTACCGTCTCGGCTCCAGGTCAGTCCCTGACGTACTTGCCCGTGAAGATTGTGCACTAGGAGAAAGGTTAATATCATACAGTCAAAATAACAAAAGCCGTAGATTCGATGCATACAGCATCCGATCTACGGCTTGTATAACGTTCAAGTGATTTTTTGAAATATCTGACCAGTTGTTTTTATTTTGAATAAGCAGAGGTCTCAGTCATTCGTCTCGATTATCTTTCCCAATGATTATTTTGTTGTTTTTTGTGCTAGGATGGTTCGTAGAATTAAACCATTTGACAGAGGGGAAGGCTCATGGCTAAACAGGATCGCATGAAAAGACTGGCAAGTGATTTCAATGATTGTCAACAAGCGCTGGTTGCTATTGGAGATCAGACACGTCAATCCATTATTATAGCATTAATTCAGAGTGAAATAGACAGTGATCGCGGAATTCGTGTGGGGGATCTGGCCAAACAGACGAATTTATCTCGTCCAGCGGTTTCCCATCACCTGAAGATATTAAAAGATGCAAATCTTATTGAAGTAAGTCGGGAAGGAACCATGAATTTTTATTTTTTGGATATAACGAAGAGTGATTTTTCGAAGCTTAGAAAACTTTTTGGCAATATCGAAACCTTTCTTAATGAATTTCAGGACAAATCGATCAAAGGGGAGTGAGTATGTGAATATCATTATTTTTGGAGCTACCGGAAGAACAGGAAATGAGCTGTTGTTACGTGCACTGGAAGCAGGCCACACGGTTACTGCATTTGTCAGAAATCCATCCAAGATTAGTGTATCGCATCGTAATCTGAACGTAGAGAAGGGTGAGGCGACACGTTATTCGGATATCAACGATGTGCTGAGCAAGGAGAAATATGACGCAGTTTTTTCAGCGTTGGGTGCCAAAGGAATGTTCAAAAGGGACTTGCCATTGATTGATGCCATGAAGAACATCGTTCGGGCGGCGGAGAATAACGAAATCGGGAAACTCATTCACGTGTCCTTTATCGGTGTTCATCCAGACGCAGGTAAACTGGGCTTTTTATACAAGTACATCATCCCAACATTCATGACGAACTTGCTTCGTGATCACCGGGAAAAGGATGCAATCGTCAACAGCAGCAAGCTCAATTGGATTTTGATTCAACCTCCGGTTCTTACATCAGATGCATATAATGGAAAGTATATTCATGAGGCAGAGATTCATGGGGATAACTCACGCAAGCTGAAGCTGTCCCGTAGCAATTTAGCTGAATTTATGCTAAAGCTTGCAAATGATAATACGTATGACAAAACAGCTGTTTACGTAACAGAGTAGAGAAGGACTTAGAAGAGTAACCATATAATCTCATATGAGAAGATCACATTAGAGGAGGTTGCGATGTAGACTCGAAGTGGTCTTCTTTCTGCGTCATGTCTCTGTTTCTATTAGGAATGGTTAACTGCTGAGCGAGAAGCTGTTGTTCTTTGATGAGCAAATCAACTTTATGGTGCAGATGGTCCAATTGTTTGTTGTAATGCTTGTAGGTATAGAATCCGATCACCGCTTTAATCGCGAAGAAAATAACAGCTGCCGCAATAATCAATATATAGTTAGAAGCAATATGCCTGATCCAGCTATTGATTTCACTTATCACGATAACCTTCCTCTCCCAAGAATACAGATTACTTCTATTCATTGCCTTCGTTATAGGAAAGATTACGTGGAAAATGTTCTCAAAATAAATTCTTCCGAAAGCAGGATGAAGCATGGCAACATTGTGTTTATTCCTTTTATTCAGTAGAATTATTTTTAATTAATATTTTCCAAAGGAGAGCAAATACGTGCTGGAACTCAGCTTTAACGACCCGGAAAAACTGGTAACTGTAACACACGCCCTGTCGACTCGTTCCCGGATTGACATTCTCCAGCTTCTAAATGCCAGCAAATTAAACATTATTGAAATTGCCGAAGCACTTAACCTGCCGGTGTCAACGGTAGCCAACCATATTAAAGTGCTGGAGGCGGCCCATTTAATACATACGGAAATGCTCCCGGCCTCTCGCGGGGCGATGAAGGTTTGCAGCCGCAATTATGATGATATTCATATTGCACTGGATCGAGTGAGTTCCTTTGCTACACGGGATACGAATGTCTATGAAGTACAGATGCCGATCGGTCATTACAGCGACTGTGAAGTTGCGCCAACCTGTGGCATGGCGAGCACGGAGGATATGATTCTAAAGGAAGATGACCCGGCAAGCTTTTATCATCCCAAGCATATTGATGCTCAGATCATTTGGCTGGCAAAAGGTTATCTGGAATATTTACTTCCGATGGATATTCCGCAAGGTGCAACGATTGAAGCTTTGGAATTGTCCATGGAAATCTGTTCTGAAGTAGCCACCTACAACAATGACTGGCCTTCGGATATTTCCGTCTGGGTGAATGGCACTGAGATTGGGATGTGGACAAGTCCCGGAGATTTGGGCGACCGCCGTGGTAAACTGAATCCGGCATGGTGGTCTGACGGCTCCACACAATACGGCATTCTCAAAAAATGGCGTGTGGACTGCAATAAGACTATGCTGGACAAGGATAAAATTTCGGATGTGTCTCTGTCAGATCTTCATCTTGAGGATAAACCCAAGTTAAGATTACGCATTGGAATTCATCCGGATGCGAAGCATCAGGGAGGCATAAACCTGTTTGGTAATGAGTTCGGGGATCATGAACAGAACATTATTATGCAGGTGAGGTATACGATGAATGCGGGTGATAAGGATGCGAGATATGCCAAATAACGGTACCTCATTTATCGTGAGTATCGAGCGTTTTAAACCGAACTTGTTTCATCTGGAGCAGGGTGAAGGTTTATTTAAGTCCCATTCACATGCTTATGATGAATTGACACTTATTCTGGATGGGGAAGGGTATTACAGCTCACCTGAGCAGAATGTCAAAGTGGTTGCGGGTGACCTCATTATGATCCCGCCAGGGCTTTATCACGGTTTTGTGTGTACTGAGCCATGGCAGGGCGTTTCCGTGCATTATTACAATGAATACCTGCCTGTGCATTGTCGATATCTCTTCAATGGGCAGGACCATCAGAGGAATCGCATTCAGCTTGCCCATCTCAATAAGGACAGTCTTCGCTGGGCAGATATCAGTTTATCCGAATTGGAGAAGGAGTGGCGGTCCGCAGACAAGCAAAGCATTGACTCCAGTCATTTAATACGTCTGGCGCTGGAGACTACATTGCTACTGTTCCAGCGGAATTGCTCGCACGAAGCTCCTCATGCTGTGAAAGATCCAACAGGCCAAAGCATAATTCAGGAAGTGCTGAAAGAGATTCATTCGTCTTACTACACGCCGATTACGGTTAGTGAATTGGCCTCTCGACATTTTCTGTCCGAAAGCAATCTGCGAAAGAAATTTACGGAAACGGTTGGGGTTTCTCCGAAGCAATACATTATCAATCTTCGTCTAATGGAAGCCAAACGGTTGTTACAACAAACTAACAAGGCAGTCGAAATGATATCTTCGGAAGTAGGGTTTACCTCGTCCAGCAGATTTTATGATTATTTTGTCAGATCTGTTGGGGTCACCCCACTAGAATGGAGATTGCAAAACATTCAATAGAGCTTCAACAGGAAAACCGTCTGCGGACGGTTTTTTTCGACCGACGAAATCGCTTGAAGGTTGTCTTTTTTTATAATCTATTTAAAGCGTTTTCACAATTGTCTATAAACGAATCCTGCCAGATAATAGAAAATAGCACGACATGAAGGGAGAGAAAAGAGATGACGAACAGGACAACTTTTTGTAATCCGGTGGCACTGCAATCCGCAGACCCTTGGGTCTATAGGCACTCCGATGGCAATTACTATTTTATGCGCACACGTTCTAATTACCTGGAGCTTATTCAATCGTCCCAATTATCACAAATTGACGAAGGGACACGGAAAATCATCTGGACACCTGAGCCTGGTGGGCGTTACAGCCATCATTTGTGGGCACCGGAAATCCATTTTTTGAATGAGAAATGGTACATATACTATACGGCCAATGATGGAGGAGGGGACGATTCAAGGCGGATTTGCGTACTGGAGAATGAAAGTGTGAATCCCATGGAAGGTGATTGGGTATGGAAGGGGGCACTGGATACTCCTGTCCCCGGTCTGGATGGCACCGTGTTGAAGATGGGTGGCGAGCTTTATTTTCTGTACGCAGGTTATGGCCATTTTCCGGACTATGGATCAGCGATCTATATTATGCGGATGTCTGACCCTTACTCTATAACAGGTGACCATGTGCTGCTAACAGCGCCGACGCTTTCCTGGGAAAAGCAAGGCGGAATGGCGATTAATGAAGGCCCAGTTACGCTGCATCGAAACGGACGAGTTTTTCTGGTTTTCTCGGCAAGCACAACCTGGTCGGAAGATTATGCACTCGGCATGCTGACCATGAATGAAGAGGCTGATCCGATGCTGGCCTCATCATGGACCAAGTCCCCGCAGCCTGTTTTTCGGAAGAGTGCGGAGAATGGTGTGTATGCCACAGGACACAACAGCTTTACAACATCACCGGATGGTCTGGAGGACTGGATCGTATATCATGCTCTTCCTGCACCGGGTGCTGATACCGGTTTACGGGCAACGCGCATTCAAAAATTTGAATGGAACAGGGATGGAACACCTGATTTCGGTGTGCCTTTCAGCGATGATCATGCGCTCCAAATTCCATCAGGAGAGTGAAATAAAGACTCGAGATAGGTAAGCTTATAGTTACAATTATTTTGTAATTAAAAACAATGCAAGTAAATAATTTGATGAAAACGCATGCGGCCATGACGTTGAATGAAGCGAAACTTCTATGTGAATTGAATTGGATAATACCGCATTTAACAGTGCAAATTCAGTTTTATATAATGATTAATCCTGTTGCTTTAGGAGAAAAAATCAAGAATAACAAATTCATTTTATTACAATAAAATGAATTGAAAGCGTTGACATCTAATTATTGTGTAACTATACTTTGATTCAAATACAGAAAATTACAATTCAGATCAACATCGTTCTGGGGAGAATCTCAAATTCGTAGCGGGGGGATGGATATGGCGAAATTCACAAAGCGGTTATTCGGCGTATTGATGGTGTCGGTGCTTATTGTTTCGACTGCAGCATGCAGCAGTGGAAATGATGCGGGAGAAGCGGTATCGCAGGAGAAGGAGGTTGCCAAAGAGAGGAACAACATCACGTTTGCAGATATAAGTCAGGACATCCGCGGAAACAAGGCACCTACACAAGCGCAGAGTGACGAGATAAACCACACGTTAAATGATACCTATTTGGAGGATATGTTCGAGGAGACCATTCCCAACGATTATTCAGCCTATCCCTATAAAACAGATGCCACGCTGAACATTTGGATGCCAGCCAATCCCAACATCCCGGATATGAACAAACAGGTGGTTCAAAAACAGGTGGAAAAACTAACCGGAATTAAGGTCAACTTCATCACACCACCTGTGGGACAAGAGGCTGACGCTTTTACCTTGATGATTTCGTCCGGGGAGCTGCCCGATATCATTATCAATCCTGAACGTTATCCGGGAGGTCTCGAAGCAGGTTTGAATGACGGGGCTTATCTGGATCTCACCGACTTGATGGAGACCAACGCTCCCAATTATTCAGCATGGCGGAACTCAGACGAGACGAGAAGAAAGACGACCGTTACCGACAGTGGTAAGCTCCTCGGTTTTTACGGAATCGCACCGTATTCCGAATGGACTTGGTTCGGTACATTGATCAAGAAGGAAGCACTGGAAAAGACGGGATTGGAAGTACCGACCACGATCGAGGAATGGCACGCCTTTTTGAAAAAAAGCAAGGAAGTTGGGTTTGCTGAACCGCTGAATTACGGATCTTCCTACGGCCAGGTCTTTACAGGCATCATTAACGGTGCATACGGCGTATGGGACTGGACTTTCCTGGATGGAAACGGCCAGGTCGCCTGGGGTCCTGCACAGCCAAAGGCCAAGGAATATCTGACGACCATGCAGCAATGGAATAAGGAAGGCTTGCTCAATCGGGATTGGGCAACCGCGGATTTTAATCAAAGAATGGCCAGCGCCATCTCGGACAAAACCGCTGTGATGATGGATTCGCCGGATACGATGTGGAGCTATTGGAAGCAGCAGAACGATATCGATTTTGTTGGTGCACTCAATCCTGTCCTGAACAAAGGTGATAAATCAGCAACGACCTACAAGAACTTCAAACGAACAGGAACCACAGCGGCAATCACAACCCAGTGCAAAGATGTTGAAGCGGCCATGGCCTGGCTTGATTTTAACTATAGCAAAAAGGGATGGGAAATCCTCAACTACGGCGAATACGGCACCGTTCATTTAATTGATGAGAACGGCAAGCCGTACTTCCCTGAAGACAGCTATATTTACAAAGATCCGGACGGCCAACCTGTTGCCACGACTTTGTTGAAATACCGCATGCATTCCTGGCCAGCCATTCGTGACGAGCATAATTCGAATCCACTGATTGTTGCCAAAGGAAGCTATTCCGGGGATATCCGGAAGGAGTGGACGGAGAGCATGGATACCAGCATGGCCATGCCACCAATTACCTTTACCCAGGAAGAAGCATCACGTGAGGCTGAGCTTGGAAATCAGCTGTCCACGCTGCGTGGAGAGTATTTTGCCAAGATTATTATGGGTGAGCTGCCCGTGGATGCATATGACAAATTTCTAACCGCTGCCAAGAAAATGGGCCTGGATGAGTTTCTAAACATTCATCAAGCAGCGTTAGATCGCTATAACCAAAGATAGTGTATATCTCTGAACGGTAAGGAGTCGGAAACGAGGTGGCTAGTTGATGCTGACAGTACGGAAAAACAGGAAACGGCATGGCGGCTTGATCACTCCCGGGCGTAAAAACAAAAGACATCTCATAAAAAAGGATTTTAAAAAGAACTGGTTTGCCTACATGCTGGCGATCCCAGTGATCGCTTGGTTTCTCGTCTTTTGTTACGGACCAATGTGGGGTGTACTGATTGCCTTTAAAGATTTCAAGCCCCTTCTTGGCTTCGCAGACAGCCAGTGGGTTGGGTTCAAGCACTTTATTGAATTTTTTCAGGGTCCCTATTTCTGGAGAGTAGTGAAGAACACGCTGCTGTTAAATGTGTGGGGAATTGTGTTAGGTTTCACCGCCCCCATTCTGTTGGCATTAATGCTGAATGAAGCTCGGAACAGCAGATTCAAAAAAGTCGTGCAGACCATTACCTACATGCCTCACTTCATTTCACTCGTCGTAGTCTGCGGCATGATCCATATCTTTACTGCAGATGAAGGCATCATTACTCAGGTATTGCAGTTCATCACTGGTAAGGAATACAGTTCGCTGCTTGGGTACTCTTCCATGTTCAGGCCGATTTATATCTTTTCGGGTATCTGGCAGAGTATTGGGTGGGAGAGCATCATCTATCTGGCTGCGATGAGCACGATCGATCCTACTTTATATGAAGCAGCGGATATGGATGGCGTAGGGAGAATTAAAAAGATGTGGCATATTACGTTGCCCCAGATCAGTCCGGTTATCGTCATTCTGTTTATATTTGCAGTTGGCGGTCTGATGGCATCCGGTTACGAGAAAATTATCCTTCTATATAATCCTTTGACCTATGATACCGCCGATGTCATTGCATCCTACGTATATCGGAGAGGGTTAAGGGAAGCAAGTCTGAGCTATTCCACGGCTGTTGGACTGTTGAGCGCAATTATCAATTTCGCTTTACTGTGGGCAACGAACCGAATTGCAAAACGCCACTCCGAGGTCAGCCTATGGTAGGGAGGGGGTGAACGGAAATGAAATATCAAAAAACGATGGGAAACCGAATGTTCGATATCTTAAATTATACACTGCTGACTCTGTTGACACTGGCCTGTCTCTATCCCATCTTGCATATTGTGTTTGCCTCCTTCAGCGACCCGGCTCGACTGGTGGCGCACAAGGGACTTCTACTCAAGCCATTAGGCTTCACTTTGGATGGATACAAGTTGATTTTTAAGGACAACAGTCTCCTGGTGGGTTATAAAAACACACTAATTTACGTGGGACTGGGCACTTTCGTCAATATGGTCATGACCATTATGGGAGCTTTTGTCCTGTCCAGACGCGATTTGTACTTTAAAAATGCAATTATGATTGTCATCACGATTACGATGTTCTTTGGAGGAGGACTGATTCCCTGGTTCCTTTTAATGAAGGATATCGGCTTGTTCAACAATCTGTGGGCAATGATTCTGCCTACGGCGCTGAGTACTTGGAACATCATCATTCTGAGGACCGGCTTTCAGGCGATTCCGCTGGAATTGGAAGAGGCAGCAACCATTGATGGGGCGAGTCAGGCACGAATACTGATGTACGTGATTTTGCCACTATCCAAAGCCACCCTGGCGGTTATTTTCCTCTATTATCTGGTCGGCAACTGGAATTCCTGGTTTAATGCCATGGTTCTGTTGCAGGACCGGGACAAATTTCCGTTGCAGCTGTTAATGAAAGAAATTTTGGTAGCAAATGACTCCACCGCAACAAGTATGGGCAGTGCAAGCGGTGTAGTGATTGATAGTGCGGGCAGTTCGACCGCTTATCGGGAACTGGTCAAATATTGCACCATTGTTGTGTCCACCATTCCAATACTGATGGTATATCCTTTCCTGCAAAAGTACTTTGTCAAAGGAGTATACATCGGTTCAATCAAAGGCTAATAGGAGTGATTAACGTATGAATAAAGAGAAGATGACAGTGATACCACGCCCGGAATACCCTCGCCCTCAGTGGGTACGGAGCAATTGGACCAATCTTAACGGAACTTGGCAGTTCGAAATGGATCATGGCAAAAGTGGGAAAGAACGCGGTTATGAGCAGTCCGAACATCACCTCTCTGGAATAATCACGGTTCCGTTCTGTCCAGAGAGTAAGCTGTCCGGGGTGGCATATACCGATTTTATGGCAGCGGTATGGTATAAACGGGAATTCTCCATCCCGGATGACTGGATGAATGGACGCATTTTGCTCCATTTTGGCGCTGTGGATTATGAAGCGGAGATTTGGGTTAACGGAAAAGCCGTTGGCAAGCACCGGGGAGGCTATTCGCCATTCCATTTTGATATCACATCCCACGTTTCGCCGGGAACGAATATAGTCACGGTCTATGCGGAAGACGATGTGCGTTCTGGACTTCAGCCGCGAGGCAAACAGAGCGAACGATTCCACTCGCATGGCTGCGATTACACGCGGACTACCGGCATCTGGCAAACGGTGTGGCTGGAGCAGGTGCCCGAGGCGTATCTCTCCGACATGAAAGTCGCCGCTGATCCGGATAATGCATGCGTGCACCTGGAAGTGAAAATATGCGGTAACGCAGCTGGAGGGGAACTGGCTGCAACTGCCCGCTTTGACGGCAAGGATGTTGGATCGGTAACGGCGGTTGTTCATGGGCCTTCTGTGAAGCTTACCGTTCCATTATCTGAAATCCATTTATGGGAGCCTGGGCATGCCAAACTGTATGATCTGGAACTGAGGCTGCATGGGCAGAATCAGACGAGCGATACGGTTGCCTCGTATTTCGGACTACGTACGGTAAGGCTGGATGGCATGGCATTTCGCATCAATGAGAAGTCCGTTTTTCAGCGTCTCGTGCTGGATCAGGGCTTTTACCCGGATGGTATCTACACGGCACCAAGTGACGAGGATCTGCGAAAGGACATTGAGATCTCCATGGAGCTTGGATTTAATGGCGCGAGATTGCACGAAAAGATGTTTGAGCCACGTTTCCTATATTGGGCTGACCAGCTTGGCTATCTGGTATGGGGAGAACATGCCAACTGGGGACAGGATATTACAACGACCGAAAGTCTCGCCCGGTTCCTGCCGGAATGGATGGAAGGCATGGAACGTGACTTCAATCATCCATCCCTCATCGGCTGGTGTCCATTCAACGAAACGTGGGATCGTGATGGAACCCGGCAGGATAACGATGTGCTCCGTATTGTTTATGAGATGACTAAACGTATGGACCCGACACGTCCTGTCATTGATACTAGCGGTAACTTTCATGTGGTGACGGATATTTTCGATTTGCATGACTATGATCAGAACCCGGAAACGTTCCGGGCCAGATATGAACCGATGAAAAGCGGCGGGGGAGTGTTCAATACCTTTCCGGATCGGCAGACGTATGAAGGGCAGCCTTATTTTATCAGCGAGTATGGTGGCATCTGGTGGAACCCGGATCAGCAAGATGAGAATGCTTGGGGATATGGAGATAGACCCCAATCCGAAGAAGCTTTCATTGCACGTTATGAGGGATTAACCAATGTCCTGCTGGACCATCCAAAGATGTTCGGGTTTTGTTATACCCAGCTATATGATGTGGAACAGGAAGTGAATGGACTGTTCACGTATGACCGCCGTCCCAAATTCGACCCGGAAACGATTCGCCGCATCAATTCCCGCAAGGCTGCCATCGAAGATTGAACGTTGAAGGTTAGTAACGTGCATGATTCATAATCCGATAGGATAGGGAGTGTGACTGTAGATGAAAATCGTGAATTACAGGAGCAAATTGTTGCTGGCCTTATGTGCATTTCTTATTTTCCCAATTGGACAGACGACGCATGCAGCTACCGTTCAGAATAACTTCTATAATGTGGTGATGCAGGATGGAGCGGATCCATGGGTTTACAAGCACACAGACGGATTCTATTATTTCACCAAAACGACAGGTGGCAACGTTACCATCTGGAAGTCAGCACAATTAACAACCATTGATGCGGCTCCAACCACAGTGGTGAATACCGGCTGCTGCGGCATCTGGGCCCCTGAGCTTCATTACATCAACGGTGCATGGTATATCTATTATGCCAAGGATGATGGAGACAACGTCAATCACCGCATGTATGTTATGGAAAATACATCAGCTGATCCCACCCAGGGAACCTGGCAATACAAAGGACAGATTACGGACCCAACCAACAAATGGGCCATCGACGGGACGGTATTACAAGTGAACGGACAGCTCTATTTCATCTGGTCGGGTTGGGAAGGAGATACAAATGTAAGGCAGAATCTATACATTGCCCATATGAGCAATCCCTGGACCATCAATTCGAATCGTGTGGAGATTGCTCGACCAACCTACGCCTGGGAAACCAATCATTCCCCGAATGTAAATGAGGGACCGCAGGTGATCGTTCGAAACGGTGTCATCAGTCTAGTGTACTCGGCAAGCGGAAGTTGGACCAATGACTATTGTCTGGGACTTATTACAGCCAACGCCTCAAGCAATTTGCTGAACCCGGCATCCTGGAGCAAGCGCAGTCAGCCTATCTTCCAATCCGGAAACGGCTTGTATGGTCCGGGTCATCATTCCTTTACGAAATCGCCTGATGGGACTGAGGACTGGATCATGTACCACACAGCTAAATTCAATAATTCCGGATGGAATCGCGAAATCCGCTTACAGAAGTTCACCTGGAATGCCGACAATACCCCGAATTTGGGTGCACCGGTGAATCCCAACACACCTATTGCTCTGCCTTCGGGAGAAAAGTCAATCGTTCGATATGAAGGAGAAGAGGGAACCTTTGGGGGGATCGCTTACGCTTCCCAGAGCCCTTCCGGTTCGGGCAGCATGAAAGCTGGTCATATGGATACGGCCGACAGCTATGTGGAATTTAACGTCAATGCAGCAACTGCTGGCCAATATATTCTTCTGGCGAGGACGGCGAATGGCACAGCAGGTGGCAACTGGTCCAACCTGCTGCTGAGTCTAAATGGAGGCACAGCCAGCCCTTTCTACATCACGAACAAGGGATGGGAGAACTGGGGACTGTCTACAGCGAGAGTTCAGCTAAATGCTGGTGTGAACAAAATTCGCTTCTCCAAAGGTGAAGGATATGGGGAACTGGACTTTTTTGATATCAAACCTGCAAATTAAAATATTATAAATCCGATTCGAGCCCTGCCGATGTCCATTTGGACCTTGGCGGGGTTTTGTGATTTGAATTTGCAAACTTTCGTTTCCATTCATATTCAGTTCATAAAAGTGCGTTATTCTTCCCCTATAAACGATATGGGAGGAACCACAATTGAACAATACACAACAAAGAACAACAGGCAATGACCTTGGGGATTGGGCCATTGAGGCAGAGGGACTTGTGAAAACTTTTGGAGATAAACATGCAGTGGATGGTGTGAATCTGAATGTAAAGGCGGGTACGATCTACGGCGTACTGGGTCCGAATGGAGCAGGGAAAACAACAACGATTCGTATGCTGGGCACGCTGCTCCGGCCTGATGGAGGATCAGCCAAAATATTTGGGCATGATGTGGTGAAGGAGTCACATATTGTGCGCCAACTGATTGGACTCACTGGACAATATGCATCCGTTGACGAGTCACTTAGTGCCAATGAAAACTTGATGATATTTTCACGGCTATTGGGCCTTGGCCGTGCAGAATCGAAACGCAAGACAGCTGAGCTTCTCGAAGAATTTGGCTTGACGGAAGCAGCGAAACGTCCGATCAAAGGGTTCTCGGGAGGTATGCGCCGCCGTCTGGATCTGGCAGCAAGCCTTATTGCTCAGCCGCCGCTGATCTTTCTGGATGAACCGACGACGGGACTTGATCCACGGACACGTGCACAGATGTGGAATACGATCCGCCAGTTGGTCAAAACAGGTTCAACGGTGCTTCTGACAACACAATATCTCGATGAAGCGGATCAACTGGCCGACCGTGTTGCCGTAATCGATCAGGGCCATGTCGTTGCCGAGGGCACGGTGGATGATTTGAAAGCTTCAGTTGGCACTGCATCTCTTCAGCTGCGCATCCAGGAACCGACGCGGATTGAACACGCCCGTCAGATTGTGGAGCAGATTCTCCGGACAGAAACCAGTGTATCGGCGGAAGCAGGGAAAATTACTGCACCGATGGCGAATGCGAATATTGCAGCAGATCTGCTGATTGCCTTCCGCTCCGCAGGCATTGATCTGGCAGAGATGAGTGTCCAGAAACCTACACTTGATGAAGTATTTCTTACCATTACAGGCCAAGATGCGAGTGGCCATGCGTCTCAAACATCTCAAGAATCAAAAGCAGTGGAGGAGTTGCAAGTATGAACAGTACAATAGCGAAATCAAACCCGAGTCGGAAGCTGAGAAAATACACAAGCTTTGGGCAAACCGTCCGGAATTCCTTAACGATGGCTTATCGTGGGATCTTGAAGGTTAGACGTACACCAGAACAGTTATTCGATGTTACACTACAGCCGATTATTTTCACATTGATGTTTACGTACATTTTTGGTGGTGCGATCTCGGGAAATATTCAATCTTATTTGTTGGTCATTATTCCGGGTATACTGGTGCAGACGGTAATTACAAGCTCAGTCGTTACTGGTGTGCAATTGCGTGAGGATATGGATAAAGGGGTATTCGACCGGTTCAAATCGTTGCCTATAGCACGTATTGCGCCACTGGCCGGAGCGTTATTGGCAGATACGATTCGGTATACCATTGCAACGTGCCTTACCTTTACGATTGGTTATTTATTGGGATATAGCCCTGCAGGTGGACTAGGGCATGTCGCCTTGGCGGGATTGCTGGTCATTATATGCGCCTGGGCAATCAGTTGGATTTTTGCTTTTCTCGGTGTTATAGCTCGTACAGCTTCAAGTGTACAAGGAATTTCTATGCTCGTGCTGTTTCCGCTCACCTTTGCTTCGAACGCTTTCGTTCCGGTAGATACGATGCCGAATTGGCTTCAGTGGGTTGTCAATGTCAATCCAATATCCCATTTGGTCTCAGCGGTACGGGAATTGGCGAATCAAGGGACCATGGGCACAGATCTGGTGACTAGCCTAGCTGGAGCTGCGGTTATTGTAGCCATTTTTGCACCATTGACAGTACGTGCATATATGCGCAGAACGTAAATGAAAGTCATGAAATTTTGCTGAAAAGTGTTGGTTGTCAGGAAGGAGACGTATGCCCTTATGTATAACGTCTCCTTCTTGACAGAATGTGGAGTATAAGGCAAGGTTGGAAAAATGGAGGTGGTCACATTGACAAGCATATTGGTCGTTGATGACGACCCGCATATCCGAGAGCTGGTTGGACATTTTTTGCAGCAGGAGGGTTTGCACGTCATCGAGGCTGTTGACGGACTGGATGCACTGCGATTACTCGCTGACCATAAGGTCGACCTGGTCGTTCTCGATATTATGATGCCGGGTATGGATGGATGGGAGCTGTGCCGTCAGTTGAGGCAGCAGACGGATCTGCCGCTCCTGATGTTAACGGCAAAAGGAGAAACTTCGCAGATCATTAAAGGATTTACACTTGGGACGGATGATTATTTAGTAAAGCCTTTTGATCCGCTAGTACTGGTCGCACGGGTGAAGGCTTTATTGAAACGATATCGTATTATGACTTCACAAGTGATACCCCTTGGAGAACTTGTCCTGCGGCGTGATACGTATGAGTGCAAGCAGGGGGATCAGGATATTGTGTTGCCACGCAAGGAATTTGAACTGCTGTTTACCCTTGCGAGTTATCCTGGTAAGACCTTTACCCGGGATCAGTTAATCGAAAAGATCTGGGGTTATGATTACGAAGGAGACGAGAGAACGATTGATGTGCATATCAAACGTCTTCGTGAACGGTTTCCGGAGGAAGAGCATGCTTTCGTCATTCGTACCATGCGAGGTTTGGGCTATCGTCTGGAGGTAAGGCAATGAAGCAGGGGCCCGGATTTCTTCATGTTGCCAGAAACGTCATTCTGGTATCTCTGGCCCTGTTTGCCTGCTGGACAGCGGCATTCTACATTACCAAGAGTGCGTATGCCTATATTTCGTGGAATCCGCATGACTTGATTAGTTTACTCATCAACGCCATGCTCGGATTTATTTTTTTCGGATTATTCATTGTCATTATCGGCCCGCTGGTCAAAGGTAGGGAGTATGACTTCCTTCACGAGATGATTCAGGCGTTAAGAAGTATTTCCCGTGGTGATTTTCGTGTGAATCTGGATTCGGATTTTGTGAAAAGAAACGGAAGGCCAGGACATAATCATCCGTTTGCCGAGCTGGTAGATAGTATTAATGATATGGCAGCGAACCTCAAAGTGATGGAAGATTTACGTCAGGAGTTCATCTCGAACGTATCACATGAGATCGGATCACCGCTCACGTCAATCAGCGGGTTCGCCAGGGCGTTGAAAAATAAAGATATGGATCAGGAGAAACGGGAAAAGTATCTGACGATCATTGAGACGGAATGTGTCCGTTTGTCCAGACTTAGTGATAATTTAATGAAACTCGCCGTTCTGGATTCATCCGAGCATGCATCTCATAAAACATCTTACCGATTGGATCGGCAGCTGGTGACTCTTGTTCTGGCTTGCGAACCCCAATGGGATGACAAAAAAATTGATATGAACGTAGAGCTGGAAGAAGTTGAAATTTTTGCTGACGAGGACTTGATGATTCAGTTGTGGATCAACCTGATTCATAATGCAATCAAATTCACACCAGAAGGTGGAAAGATTGATGTTTTCCTTTCGCAGAGTGAAGACAAGGTCAATGTTCGCATTACGGACAGTGGTCCCGGTATCACCAAACAGGATCAGCTTCGCATATTCGAACGGTTCTACAAGGTGGATCAATCCCGTACACGTTCCATGGGAGGCAGTGGGCTGGGCTTGTCCATCGTGCATAAGATTGTGGAGATGCATGATGGCACCATCTCTGTGTTTAGTGAACCGGGAGAAGGTGCGACATTCACGGTACAACTTCCGGTCCGTTCAGCCTAAAAAGAATACCATAAAGGGCAATCGATGGACGTTGTCTGTCAATTACCCTTTTTATTTCAATGAATTCGGCTTTTTTTGTACAAAATAAGGTATATAAGCGATAATCTGCAGGGTAGCCCAATACATAAGGCCGTAAGGAGTGAGCAATGTGCTGATATCTTCCACTCACCAAAAGCGTCTGATTGACGTGATGAATTCATTCCCGATACAACCTAAGTATTCTAAAACACAGCTGCTGATTAATGATCTGAAATTAAGCTCTTCGGGAGAGATTGAGATGTTCTATTCTCCGCATAATGAATATATCAATCCTTCCGCAAAAGTCATGCTTGTGGGCATCACACCAGGTTGGCAACAGATGGAGATTGCTTATAGAACGGCCATCCAAGCTTTGAAAGAACATCATTCATATGAGCAAGCCTGTAAAAAAGCCAAAATGGGGGCAAGAATGGCCGGGTCCATGCGTACCAACTTGATTCAAATGCTCCAGGAGATAGGGTTGCATGACTACTTAACAGTGTCCCATGTGCAAAGACTATTTGAGGCAGACTGTACATTGTTACATACAACCTCCCTGATTCGATATCCAGTCTTGGTGAATAAGCAAAATTACAATGGTCACCAGCCTTCCATTTCTAAAAATCCATTTCTGTATGAAGCCGTACTTGAGTCTTTTCTGCCTGAATTGGAACAGCTGAAGCATCCTCTTATTATTCCATTAGGAAAGTCGGTGGAGGCTGTACTTCATCAATTGCTTGATGAACATCGGATAGACGGAGGGAAGATTTTATGGGGATTTCCTCATCCATCTGGTGCCAATGGCTCTCGTGTGAAACAGTTTCTTCATAACAAGGCGGGGATGCAGAAAAATTTGAGGGAATGGCGGGATTAAACTGTTCTGGCTAGCAGCAAGGAATGGATACGCTTACTTTGTTAGATCATTTATTCGTATCTATCTCATAATTCTTACTTGCTTCTTGCTTTTTACAAATTCAATAATAGTATAATGATTACGACTACATGACATGGAAACAGGAAAAGAGGAAACAAATGCCTACAATACTAGTTGCTGACGATGATCCGAACATTCGTGAACTCGTCTGTTTATTTTTGAGAAATGACGGATTTGAAACGGCTGAAGCCGCGGATGGCAAGGAGGCTCTGACCGTTTACGGCTCAACGCATGTTGATCTTGTCGTGCTTGATATCATGATGCCTATCATGGATGGCTGGACGTTATGCAAAGAGCTGCGAAGAGCCAATCCTGATCTTCCGTTACTCATGCTGACGGCGAGAGGCGAGACCTGGGAGAAGGTGAAAGGATTCGAACTGGGGACGGATGATTATCTGACGAAACCGTTTGATCCGTTGGAGCTTACGGCTCGTGTTCGAGCATTACTGAAACGATACAAAATTGGCTCCACGCAGACGATTCATTTCGGAAACGTCATCCTGGATCGTCAGACCTATAAGGTGATGAGAGGGACGGAGTCGCTTACGTTGCCGCTAAAAGAGTTTGAATTGCTCTATAAATTGGCCGGAACACCCGGACAAGTCTATACACGTGAGCAATTGATTGATCAGATATGGGGCATTGATTACGCCGGAGATGATCGAACGATAGACGTACATATTAAACGCCTGCGTGAACGGTTCGCAACAACACCCGATTTTCGAATCGAAACTGTGCGAGGCTTGGGGTACCGGCTTGAGGTTTACGAATGATTAGATCTTTATATATCCGTGTAGTTCTGACATTTTTGGTCTCAGTCATCGCAGGTACGGTCATTTCTTTTTTTGTGTCTACCTGGATATTTGAGGATAAATTAAACGAAAACGCTCAAATTAACATACGCAACTTTGGCCAAGATGTAGTACAGATTTATAAGGCAATGCCTGTTGATGAGGCGGAATCATTCATTAGTAGAATGAAACAGCTTAATTCGTATCACATTCGAATTTATGATGTAACGGGTGAGTTCCAGTCTTATGGAAAGCTTAACGGACAGATATCAGCCGCCGTATCGATGGAGCAACTCAAGAAAGTTTTAAACGGAGGGGTTGTACAGGACACGCCCAAGGGTATCGCTACCGTTCTTTTGGGGTTACCGATCAAGACGGAAATGGGCACAAAAGCGATGTTTCTGGAAACACTCTCACCTCCCTCTGCTTCCTTTGTAGTCAAGTTTGGCTTGATCTTTGCAACCTGTTCGTTGGTTGCAGGAAGCTTGTTGATTCTGGTAGCCTCTGTATTTTTGGTTAGACCGATCAAGAAATTGACCCAAGCGACCAAGCGGATTGCAGCTGGAGATTTCAACGTCAAGCTGAACATTAAGCAAACGAGTGAGATAGGGACGCTCGCCCGCAGCTTTGAAGAAATGATGAATGATCTTCAGCAGTTGGAGCAGATGCGGAGGGAATTTGTTACGAATGTGTCGCATGAGGTGCAATCTCCGCTTACCTCGATATCCGGTTACGCTCTGGCGCTTAAGCAAGTCAATCTCTCAGATCACGAACGAAGCCGTTATCTGGATATTATCATCGCTGAAGCGAAGCGAATGTCCAAAATGAGCGATAGCCTGCTCAAGCTGAGTTTGCTAGAATCTCAGTCACAGCAACTGAGGCTCATCACATTAAGCCTTGATGAACAGATCAGGCGGGTCATTGTAACTCTCCAGCCACAATGGTCTGCTCGCAACATTCACTTTGAGCTTGATCTCCAAGCCGTTAAAGTCTTGGCTGATCACGACCAGTTGAACCAGGTATGGACGAATATTCTCAGCAATGGCATCAAATTTTCCAAAGATGGCGGTATGATTCACGTCAGCACCAAGCAGGATATCAAGAACGTGACTATTCGAATCTCCGACACAGGTATTGGTATCCCTCTTGAAGACCAGAAGCGCATATTTGAACGATTCTTCAAGTCGGATCGTTCTCACAGTCGCAAGTATGACGGCAGTGGTATGGGACTTGCTATCGTTAAACAGATTGTATCGCTTCATCAAGGGGACATCCGAGTGGAGAGTAAACCTGGTCAAGGAACAACCTTTATTGTCACGTTGCCAATCACTCCACCAATGGATAGTTAGGCTTATAGGATAGGTCGATGTATAGAATATCCATCCGATTGTCTAAACCGTATTTTCATGCCATGTTTCACATGCAAGCTTCCTTGTATGTGAAACGTGGCTTTTTGTGTTTGTTCATATTCCGTTCATGTTGTCGTCACGGGGAGGACATCTTGGTTGGTTAGGCTTGCATTAACGGCTTGTTACGGCCATTAACCAGATGAGGACAGGAGCAGATGTGTGTGACACAAGAAAGAGAGAAAACACCTTGGGGTGGAACAAAAACAAGAAAAGTGGTAAACATTTTGCTTAAAGTATTAGGCGCGATCGTTATAGCCATCCTACTTTTTGTAGCCATCGTGTATACCGTTAACAAAATCAGTAGTCATTCGGAGCAAAAAAGAATGGAGACGTATGGACAGCATGTGTCTGTAGATGGGAAACGGATGAATGTCACCATTCAGGGTGAAGGGGATGAAACCGTCGTAATTCTACCCGGTTATGGAACAGCGTCTCCAGCACTTGATTTTAAGCCACTTATCACAGAGCTATCTCCATATTATAAAGTCGTCGTCGTAGAACCTTTTGGTTACGGGTTGAGCGATCAGACCGAAAAGGAACGCAGTACGGCAAATATCGTAAGTGAAATTCATGAAGCTTTACAGAGTCTCCATATTGATCGTTATATCCTTATGGGTCATTCCATATCGGGAATCTATAGCCTGGATTATGTGAACAAATATCCAAATGAAGTACGTGCATTTGTCGGACTAGATAGCAGTGCTCCAGCGCTGAGTGAAAAAAAGATTGATTCTTCCATGACTAGACCGCTTAAAATACTGCGAGAATTAGGTTTTGGCAGATTGCAACTGAAACTGGGTGCTGATCCCTATGATGGACTACCTTATGATGAACAAACTAAAGAACAATTGAAAATTCTGATAAACAAAAATATGTATAATACCACTCAATTAAATGAGGCAGAAAGCATGTATTCCAATTTTATAGCAGCTGAACAGCTAACGTTCCCTGTAAATCTCCCTGTTCTTTTCTTTATTCAAAAGAATCACCCGGCAACGGACAGGTGGATTCCCGAGCACGAGAAGTTAATAAAGGATTCTGTACACGGTGAAGTGGTGCTGTTGGAAGCAAATCATTATTTGTATCGTTCCCATGCCAAAGAAATTGCTGAAAAATTCAGGGGGTTTATGACGTCTCCGTAACTATTAATTTATTTGCTTGTTCATATTCAGTTCATATTGACGTCACGGGGAGTACATTTTCATTGGTTAAGATTTCATTAGCAGCAAAGAAGAAAGCCAAACAAACAGTTCAAGACAGGAGAAGATGAGAGTGACACAACCAGAGGAAAAGAAAGCGAAGAATGGATCGAGGGCCAAGAAAGTACGAAACATTATACTTAAAATACTAGGAGCAATCGTAATCGCCATTGTTCTGTTTCTAGGTATTGTTTATATCACAAATGTGATCAGTACTAATTCAGAGGCGAAAAAGATAGAGACATACGGTCAGCATGTATCTGTAGACGGGAAAAATATGAATGTGCTCATTCAAGGTGAAGGCAAGGAAACGATTGTGCTTCTGCCCGGTTATGGAACAGCAACACCAGCGCTTGATTTCAAGTTGCTTATTGATGAATTATCTCCATTTTACAAAGTTGTTGCAGTTGAGCCTTTCGGTTATGGATTAAGTGATGGAACAGAAAAAGAAAGAACCACAGAGAATATCGTAAGTGAAGTTCATGAAGCTCTGCAGCAACTTGATATTCATCAGTACATGCTCATGGGTCACTCTATTGCAGGCATTTACGGTATTGATTATGTGAACAAATATCCGGATGAGGTAACTGCTTTCGTCGGTATTGACAGTAGTGTTTCCACCCAACCAAGTATTACAGATGCCAAGTTCCCATTAAAAACGTTTGCTCTTCTCAGAAATACAGGCCTCTTAAGATTAATGATGAAAGTGAGTGCAGACCCCTATGAGGGACTTGCATTTGATGATCAGACGGTTGAGCAGATGAAAATGATCTCGAATAAAAACATGTATAATCCTACGTCATTAAACGAAATGGATCATATTTATTCCAATTTTAAAGGTGCTCAAGGTTTAACTTTCCCTAAAAGCCTTCCACTTCTTCTCTTTGTACAAGCGAATAATGAAGGTGTAGAAGGATGGATACCGCTGCATGAAGGACAGATCAAAGAATCGGTACATGGGAAAGTAATCACAATGGATGGTTCACATTATTTACACCATACTCAATTCAAAAAAATTGCTGAAGACGTTAGAGCTTTTATGAACGAAGCGAAATAAATAGGGTGTAAACGTACATTCTTTGACTTAACAGGTGTTCATGAACGAATATGAAAAACCGTCCTGCGAGGCGGTTTTTCATAGTAAATCCAATTCGGACGATGTCCATGATTAAAGAGAGAGAGGAATTCAACATGAGATTATTTGAAGTACTGTTAGTTCTATCCTGTTTCGCGTTACTCGTAGATCTACTGTTTATTAAAAGAAGTGCAAAGAAAATAGGCTTGGGTTTGGGTATAGGAAGTAGCGTTATATTATTAGTTCAATTGTTTGTTGAGGGATACAGATGGCAGTTGCTTTTGGTATATATCATGACGGCGCTATTCATACTCATCGTTTTATTCAGACATTCCGAAAAGATGGTGAATCTAAAAATAGGGAAGTTCTTGAAATATAGTTTATCTTCCTTGATCGTCATTTTACTTGTTGTATCTACCGGCTTGTCTGTATACTTACCTGTCTTTAATTTGCCGAAACTTGATGGTCCAGAGAAAGTAGGTACTCAAACATTTCATTTTACAGATCAGAACAGAGATGAAGTATTAACTGATGATCAAAGTGATAAGAGGGAACTAATGGTTCAAGTTTGGTACCCTACTGAGAACATTAATAACAACAAGCGTGACACGCTGTTTCCAAAAGATAAAGAAATGTTCAAAAAGTATATTCAGAGCTTCTCTACTTCTTTACACCTGCCCGAATTTGTTCTCGACTACTGGAAGTATAGTAGAACCAACTCTTATGAAAATAGTGAAATATTGTCTTCTACAAGTCCTTATCCCTTGGTACTGCTATCTCATGGCATGGGAACCAGTAAAGTTCTACATGCATCACAGGCCGAGAATCTGGCCAGTTATGGGTTTATCGTGGTCACCATCGATCATACCTATAGCACCTTTGCTACCCTTTTTCCAGATGGCCGTGTAACGGATTATAAAAAAAGTACGACTACACTAGATGAACGTACAAAAACAGGGAATATATGGACGAAAGACGTGGAGTTTGTAATCGATCAAATCGAAAAGCTGAATTCAGGTGCAATCGAAAGTCAGTTTAAAGGAAAAATCGATTTAAATAACTTAGGCGTAATGGGGCATTCTTTTGGGGGTGCAACGGCATTTAATACAACTTATTTAGATCATAGAGTCAAGGCCGGGATTAATATGGACGGGTCACTATATGAAGTGGAAAATAGAGATGATATAAACAAGCCGTTTATGTTCATCAGATCGGGAAGTTTTGAAGACTGGTTAGCCAATTTTGAAATTGATAGAAATTCGGATGACGAAGTAACTAAATCTCTTTCAGATGAGCTGCACATTATGAAAAATGTAATCAATCATGGGGGAAATGTGATTTATGTAGAAGGAACCCAACATTTCAATTTCACGGACCTTCAATTCTATTCAGAGTTGATTAAACTATCGGGGATAACAGGAGATATCAATGGTAAAAGAGGATCAAACATCGTAAATCAATATGTACTCGATTTCTTTAATAAGCAGCTGAAAGGAACCGGTGGCAATCTGCTTCAGGGACCGAGCGACATGTATCCAGAGGTGAAGTTTATAGATCCGGAAGACCTCTAATCAACCAAAACATGTAAACTCAGGAGATGATGTGAATGGGACGACAAGAGGGAAAACGAACTTCAATCGCTGCGTTAACCCTGGTGTTAACGATGTTAGCTCCAATGTCTGCAATGGCCGCACCGGCTGCCCTGAACAGCAGTAATCTGACGTATGAACCAACCAAGAAAATAGTAGCGGAGAAAGCCAAGATCCTTACCGAGAAGTACGGTACGACCAGTGTGCAATATGCATTAATCGATGCTGGAGAGATTGTAGTGTCCGGTCAAACCGGCAAAAACGATATAAATAACAAGATACCTCTCACTTCGAATACGATCTACGGCATTGGTTCAACCAGTAAAATGTTACTTACCACTGCTGTAATGAAGCTGGTTGACGAAGGC
>NZ_LITU01000068.1:169833-171742 GCF_001280595.1 Paenibacillus xylanivorans | reverse complement strand
TGAAGATCTTGTGAAATTTTCACAAATCTTCACGGGAGAGGTCGAAGGCATTCTTTCCAGTAAGTCGATAGAGGCCATGGAGCAAGAAGAATACAAAAGAGGCATGTGGCCGGAGGATAGTGATTCGTCTATATCTTACGGGCTAGGGTGGGATAGTGTGAACTTGTTCCCATTCAGTGAATACGGCATCAAGGCAGTTACGAAAGGTGGAGATACCATATCGTATCACTCATCATTAATCGTGCTGCCGGAATACAATCTGGCTGCAGCCGTTACCTCCTCAGGTGGGACAAGTGCAAAAGATCAGTTCATTGCGAGTGAATTATTACTCAGCGTACTTGAGGAAAAGGGTATTATTACAGAACGGAAGCCAGAAAAGTCATTTGGGGTACCAGTAAAGGCAGATATACCTAAAGAAATATCCACGTATGCAGGTATGTATGGTGCCAATAATTCGGTTAAGAAGATCGAAATGAATAATGCTGGACAAATGACTTTATCCACACTCGCAGCTCCGAGTGATTCGGCTCAAAAGTACACATATACAGCGGATGGTACTTTTGTTAACGATAAAGGCACAGAAAAGTTGAAATTCGTTACGGAGCAGAATGGCAGTACTTATCTGTGGTCTCGATCATATATATCCTTGCCAGGTCTTGGGCAGTTGGCTTTCTCAGAATATACAGCGGAGAAGCTGGAAGCCAATGAATTGTCCCAGGATATTATGGCTTCGTGGGAGAAGCGTGAAGGTAAAAGATATTACGTGGTAAATCAGAAATATACATCAACGGTTTATCTCAATTCATCACCAATCATTCCTATTCATTCTAATAAAGAGACACCAGGATATATGTCTAATAATAAGATTATTGGAGCAAACGAAGCAGTCACTGAGCTGCAAATCCCTGGCATGGCTGGTCGTGATACAAAGGAAATCTATTTTTCTAAAAAGAACGGAGTAGAGTACATTACAGCTGTAGGTAGCGTATACGCCAGTGAGGAACTTGTACAACCACTCTATTCGGGTAAACAATCGGCTACAACCATTCAACCAGATGGATATGCCAAATGGTTTTCGGTACCAGCAACTGTGAAGGGAAAAGTCATGACCGTCAAAATGCCTTCAAATGGCGCCTTTGCCGTTTATGACCAGACGGGTATTTGTATTAATCACACCGTGGTCAGCGGTAAAAATGAAGTTGTGTTACCAGAAAACGGCCGTATTGTATTTGCAGGTGAGGTCGGTTCCACATTTGAAATTTCATTGAAATAGACTAAGTCATTATCCCCTTTAAGTAGACACTTAAAAATCCTCATAAAATCAGGAGGGTTCGAGTGATACTTGAAGGGGATATTTTTATGGCGTAAAAAGATCAAGGATCGTAAATCATCATGTACTCGAATTATTTTGCCTGTTCATACTCGGTTCATATAGACGTCACGAAGAGTACATTTATATTGGTTAAGCTTATTTTAGCACCAAGGCTAAGATACTCTAATAAAGAGATACTGACAGGAGAAGATGCAAATGATACAACAAGAGAACATCAGAGTGGCCAAGAGAACCGTCAAAAAACGAACTTCAATTGCAGCGTTAACTCTAGTGTTAACCATGTTAGCCCCATTATCTGCAATGGCCGCACCGGCTGCCATGAATAACAACAGTAACCTTACGTATGAGACCACGAAGAAAACTGTGATCGAAAAAGCCAAGTTACTGACTGAGACGTATGGTACAACGAGTCTGCAATATGCGCTCATTGATGGTGGAGAGATTGTGGTGTCCGGTCAAACGGGCAAGAACGATATCAACGACAGGGTACCTCTTACTTCGAACACGATCTATGGCATTGGTTCAACCAGTAAAATGGTGCTGACAGCCGCTGTTATGAAGCTGGTTGACGAAGGT
>NZ_LITU01000068.1:155277-169823 GCF_001280595.1 Paenibacillus xylanivorans | reverse complement strand
TTTGGATGTGCCCGTTGTGAACTATATCTCTGACTTTAAAATGAAAGATAACCGATACAAACAGATTACACCCCGTATGCTGCTGAATCATTCCTCCGCTCTTCTGGGCACCTCAACCAGCAATGTTACATTATACGGAGATAATGACACGTATTCACATGATACGTTTCTCGACCAATTGGCGAGTCAAAACCTGAAGGCAGATCCCGGCGCATACTCCGTCTACAGCAACGACGGCTTTACGTTAGCCGAGATTCTGGTCGAAAGAGTTAGCGGCATCGGTTATACGGCTTTTATACACCAAAATTTTACGGAACCTTTGGATATGAAACACACCAAAACACCACAGGATGTGGTTAATCCGGCAGAAATGGCGGGAATCTATTCTCCTTTTTACAAAGGACAACTTCCAAAAGAGAATTATAATATTATTGCTACAGGAGGTCTTTATTCCACTGCTGAAGATCTTGTGAAATTTTCACAAATCCTCACAGGACAAGTCGAAGGCATTCTATCCAGTAAGTCTGTAGAAGCCATGGCGCAAGAAGAGTACAAAAGAGGCATGTGGCCAGAGGATAGCGATACGCTTATGTCTTACGGGTTAGGGTGGGATAGTGTGAACTTGTTCCCATTCAACGAGTACGGCATTAAGGCTGTTATGAAAGGTGGAGATACGTTATCTTATCATTTTTCATTCGTGGTACTTCCGGAATACAACATGGCTGCAGCCGTTATCTCTTCAGGCGGGTCAAGTTTAACCAATAATTTCATTGCGAATGAATTATTGCTCAGCGCACTTGAGGAAAAGGACGTGATTTCAGAACGGAAGTCAGAAAAATCATTTGGCGTACCAGTGAAGGCAGATATGCCTAAAGGAATATCCAAGTATGCAGGAATGTATGGCGGCAATAATTCGGTTATGAAGATCAAAATAAATAAGGCAGGACAAATGAGTGTATCCACACTAACAGCTCCGAATAATCCGGCTCAAGAATACACCTATACAGCAGATGGTACTTTTGTTAACGATGATGGTTCAGAAAAGTTGAAATTTGTTACGGAGAAAAACGGGAATACCTACCTGTGGTCTCGATCTTATATATCCGTCCCGGGGCTCGGACAGCTGGCTTTCTCAGAATATAATGCGGAGAAGCTTAAAGCCAATACAATACCCAAGGAGATTAACGCTGCATGGGCAAAGCGCGATGGTAAAAAATATTATCTGGTGAATGAGAAATACACATCAATGCTCTATCTTAATGCTACATCGATCCTGCCTATTCAGTTGAATAAAGAGAATCCAGGGTATATGTCCAATAATAAGATTACTGGAGCAAACGAAGCAGCCAATCCATTGCAAATTCCTGGTACTGCCGGACGTGATACGATGGACGTTCATTTCTCTAAAAAGAACGGAGGAGAGTATCTTACATTTTCAGGTTATGTATACGCCAGTGAGGAAATGGTGAAACCAATATATTCGGGTAAACAATCCACAACAACCATTCAAGCCGATGGATATGCCAAATGGTTTTCGGTACCAGCGACTGTGAAAGGAAAAGTCATGACAGTGAAGATGCCTGCAAATGCCGGCTTTGCCGTATATGATCAGACGGGTATTTGTATTAATCACACCGTGGTCAGCGGTAAAAATGAAGTTGTGTTACCAGAAAACGGCCGTATTGTATTTGCAGGTGAGGCTGGTTCCCAATTTAAAATTTCATTAAAAAAGTAAAATGAATGGATTTCCAAACGTCTGTATGACAAACAAACTCAACAGGAGAGAACCATCATGATGAAAAAAATATTAATCATTTTGCTCAAAATATTCGGAGCCATAGTTATAGCTTTTGCATTATTTATTGCTACTGTTTTTATCGTCAATGCAATTAGCAATAAGTCTGAGCAAGGGAAAATTAATTCCTATGGCCAGTTCGTAACGGTTGATGGGAAAAATATGAATGTGTTGATTGAAGGAAAAGGCGAAGAAACCGTGGTGTTACTTCCGGGGTACGGAACACCAGCCCCAGCCCTCGATTTTAAACCGTTAGTCGATGAGCTATCTCCATTTTACAAAGTCGTCGTCATTGAGCCTTTCGGTTATGGATTAAGTGACATAACTGAAAAAGAGCGTACCACGGAAAATATGGTTAGTGAAATTCATGAAGCGTTACAGCAGCTTAATATTGATCGTTACACGCTCATGGGTCACTCCATTTCAGGAATTTACGGACTGGATTATGTGAACAAATATCCAAACGAAGTAAGTGCCTTCGTCGGGATTTATAGCAGCGTTCCAACGCAGGGAGATAATGATGATCCATTTCCAACCGAAACCTACAAATTGCTTAAAAAATCAGGATTCTACCGATTGTTAATGAAACTGGCCCCTGATCAACTGATTGCACCCGACGTTGATGATGAAACCAGAGAACAAATTAGAATGCTTTCACTCAAAAATACGTTTAATCCGAACAACCTGAATGAAGGCGAAAATTTCGGTCCTAATTTCAAAGCAGCTGAGAACTTGTCCTTCCCCAAAGATCTCCCTGTGATTTTCTTTTTACAAGCGAATGATACCGAAACGGAAGGATGGATACCTTTGCATGAAGAGCAAGTTAAAAATTCAGTACATGGTAAAGTGATGACATTCGAAGGTGGACATTATTTACACCATACCCGATCCAAAGAAATAGCTGAAAACTTCAGGAAGTTTATGAATGAAGTGAAATAAACTTAGAATAAACGTAGTATCTTTCAGAATTGATTTCAGAAAGAACGAAACGCCCGTTCCCCAGTAGAACACTGGGGAACGGGCGTATTTTCCATACTCATTATTATTTATTGGTCAACGAAATTTCGAACTTTGAACCAGCTTCACCGGCAAATACAATCGTACCATTCACAGGCAATGCAACTTCATTCTCACCACTGACCACGGTATGATTCGTACTGATACCAGCTTGGTCATATACAGTGAAAGCACCTTTCGAAGGCATCTTCACCGTCATCACTTTACCTGCGGCGGCTGTCGGTATCGAGTACCATGTCGCATAACCATTCGTTTGAATCGTTGTCTTCGATTGTTTCCCCCAATAGAGCGGTCTTACAAGTTCTTGACTGACGTAGACCTTTCCTCCTGCTGAGACGTATTCCACGCCGTTTTTCTCGAAGAACTTATATTCCATCGTATCCCGGCCCGCCAAGCCTGGAATTTGCAGTTGGTTCACGGCTGAATTTGCATCCATAATTTTATTGGTATACACATAACCGGGTATCTCATTAAACATATGAATGGGGATGATCGGCGTTGCACTGTCATATACCGTTGAGGTGTATTTCTCATTCACCAGATAATAAATGTGGCCTTCGCGCTGCTTCCAAGCGGCTGTTACATCTTCGGGTAATGTATTGGGTTCGAGCTTTTCTGCCTTGTATTCCGAGGATGCGATCTGTCCAAGCCCTGGCACAGACTGATACGAACGGGACCACAGGTATGTATTCCCATTATCCCCTTGGGCGAATTTCAACTTTTCTGTCCCTTGCTCGTTAACAAAAGAACCATCTGCGGTATACGTATACTTTTGTTCCGTATTGTTCGGAGAAGAAAGCATGGTCATCGTTAATTGCCCTTCATCATTCACTTCCACTTTCAGTAACGAGCTACCGACAGCCCCATAAATGCCTGCATACTGCGTTAGTTTCTTCGGCATGGATGCTTTTACAGGTACGCCAAACGATTTTTCCGCTTTCCGTTCTTTAATAATATCTTTTTCCTCAAGTGCGCCGAGCAACAATTCGCTCGCAATCAATTGGTCGGTTGTGCTTGAACCTCCTGAGGAGGTAACAGCGGCAGTCATGTTGTGTTCCGGAAGCACGATCAATGACGAATGATACGCAATCGTATTCCCACCTTTGGTAACCGCCTGGATGCCGTATTGGTTAAATGGAAACAAGTTCACACTATCCCAGCCTAACCCGTACGAAATAGAGGAATCGCTGTCCTCTGGCCACAAGCCTTTTTTGTATTCTTCTTGCGTCATGGCTTTTGCCGACTCACTAGAAAGAATGCCTTTGACCTCTCCCGTAAAGATTTGTGAAAAGGTGACCAGGTCTTCAGCGGTAGAGTAAATGCCTCCAGAGCCAATCATGTTTGTATTCTCTAGTGGAAGTTCTTCCTTGTGCAACTGAGAATAAGTCACTGCCATTTGGTCTGGGTCAACCAGATCCTGGGGCGTTTTTGTATGGTTCATGCCCAGGGGATCAGTGAAATTCTGATGGATAAAATGGCTAAAGCTCATGCCGCTAACTTTCTCGACCAGAATTTCAGCTAAGGTAAAGCCATCGTTACTATACACCGAGTATGCTCCCGGATCGGCCTTCAAAGTTTGCTCTGCCAATTGATCCAATAACATATCATGTGCATAGGTATCATTGTCCCCATACAGTATTGCACTACTGCTTGAGGTTCCGAGAATCCCGGATGAATGATTCAGGAGCATACGTGGTGTAATTTGTGTGTAACGTTTGTCTTTCATCTTGAAATCCGGGATATAGTTTACAACCGGCATATTCAAATCGATCTTGCCTTCATCAACCAGCCTCATCACAGCGGCGGTAAGCACCATTTTACTGGTTGAACCGATGCCATACATCGTATTAGAAGAAAGGGGGATACGGTCCTCTGGGTCGTTTTTGCCTACTTGTCCGGAGATCACGATCTCTCCCTCATCCATGAGTGCGTACTGCACACTTGTCGTACCGTATGTTTCGGTAAGGATCTTGGCCTTCTCCATCACTGCTTTCTTCGTTGTCTCATACGAAACGTTACTGCTGTTCATGGTAGCCGGTGCGGCCAGTGCGGACATGGGGGCCAACATCGTTAACACCAGGGTTACGGTGGCGAATGAAGTTCGTTTTTTCAGTGTCAATCTCATCTTCTCCTGTCTTATCTGTGAATTTGGAATCTCGGTGGTGGTACGTAAGTTAGTGTACTCTAGGACGGTGAACTGAATATGAATTGACTAGGCATAAAATGGAAAAATACGGGTTGACAGAAAAATCCCTTGTGTATACAATCGTATACATGAACGATTTGTATACATATGTATACGAAAATGGAGGTGCTTCACAAATGAGAGAAAGACATATAAATGTGAACGAACAACCTGATCGCCATGGAGAGCGATCCAGACGCGGTCGTGGGGAAGATGAGCAACAAGGTGAACGTTCCAGACGTGGGAGAGGGCATGGAGAGCATCACGGAAAACGGGGTAATGGGGCGCAAACGTTTCGTCGTGGGAGAATTCTAGTCTTTTTGGAACAAATGCAGAATCGAAGAGCTACGTTGGCCAGACAGCTTGGTCAGGAGGAGTTCCGGAATATTCACCAAATGATTAGTGGTGAGCTGAAAGCCATAGATCAGGTTATTGACGAATATATCCAACTGTTTGAATTGCAAAATGAAGAAGAAAGCCCTAATCAGGATCTGGAGAGTGAATAAGAATGGTTCGTCGTTTTTTCTCGTATTATCGTCCTTACAAGAAACTGTTTTTAATTGATTTTGGTTGTGCTGTAATCGCAGGTTTGCTGGAACTGGCATTTCCGCTTGCTGTAAGCAAATTCATTAATGAGTTGTTGCCAGGTCAAGATTGGCCACTCATTATCCTCGCCTGTATTGTACTGCTGTCGATTTATGCGCTGAATACCGTCTTGAATTATGTCGTGACCTACTGGGGACATATGCTTGGTATTAACATTGAGACCAACATGCGTTCGAAGATGTTCGCTCATTTGCAGAAGCTCTCCTTCCGGTTCTTCGATAATCGCAAGACGGGTCATCTGATCGGTCATCTTACGAATGACCTTAATGATATTGGCGAGGTCGCTCACCATGGGCCGGAGGATGTTTTCATCGCCGTTATGACATTAATCGGATCTTTCTGGCTCATGGCGAACATTAATTTGGAGCTTGCACTAATCACCTTTATTATTATCCCAATCATGGCTTGGGTAATTATCGTGTTTGGTGGACGTATGACGAAGACCTATCGGCGTCTCTTCGGCGATGTGGGGAATTTCAATTCCCGTATTGAAGACAACGTAGGTGGAATTCGTGTCGTACAATCGTTCGCAAACGAAGAGCATGAGAAAAAACTTTTTTCCGTAGACAATGAGAACTTCCGCAAAACAAAGCTGCTTGCTTATAAAACGATGGCGAAGAGTATATCGGTCAGCTATATGATGATGCGTTTCGTTACCGTGTTTGTTATGATTAGTGGCGCCTGGTTCTTTATCGATGGCAGAATTGATATGGGTGATTTCATGGCTTTCCTGCTGTTATCCAACATCTTCTTCCGTCCGATCGAGAAAATAAATGCTGTAATCGAGAGTTATCCTAAGGGGATCGCCGGATTCAAGCGTTATTTGGAAATCATTGATACCGAGCCGGAAATCGCGGATGCGAAAAATGCCGTTGAGCTAAAAACAGTACGTGGAGATATTCGCTTCGAAAATGTTTCATTCGGTTATGAGCCCAATCGCCGGATTCTGAATGATATCAGCCTGTCCATTAAACCAGGGGAGACCGTTGCATTTGTTGGTCCTTCCGGTGCAGGCAAAACGACCATCTGCAGTCTGCTTCCACGATTCTATGAAGTAGAGGAAGGGCGTATCACCGTTGATGGCGTGGATATTCGCGAGGTTCAGCTGGAATCATTGCGCAGACATATCGGTATTGTTCAACAGGATGTCTTTCTCTTCTCAGGTACAATTAAGGAAAATATTGCTTATGGCGACTTAACTGCAACGGACGAGCAGATCTGGGATGCAGCCCGTCGTGCTTCCTTGGAGGAGTTGCTTCTTAGTTTGCCAGAAGGGATCGATACGATCATTGGTGAACGTGGTGTCAAACTTTCCGGAGGTCAGAAACAGCGATTGTCTATTGCTCGGATGTTCCTGAAAAATCCACCGATTCTCATCCTGGACGAAGCTACGTCCGCTCTGGATACCGAGACCGAAGCGTTGATCCAGAAGTCCTTGGCAGAACTGTCTGTGGGTAGAACAACGCTTGTTATTGCACACCGACTGACCACGATCAAGAATGCAGATCGGATAATCGTTGTGAACGCCGATGGCATTGCAGAGCAGGGTAACCATGAGGAACTGGTTGCTGCCGGAGGCATATACAGCCGGCTTCATCAGGTGCAATACAGCCATTCATAATGTTGTAACGCCAAAACTGCGCATATTGCGCGGTTTTTTATTTTGAGCATTTAGCAAGTTGATCCGTGTATTACAAAGACGGATTTTGCTAATCTTCTCATTTAAGTGGATTAACTTGCTCATTACGATTTATATTGTTGACAACGTCCACTAAACTGATTATTATAATGTTGACAATGTCCACTAAAAAGGAGGGTTTGACATCGACTCTCAGCAAATAAATGCAGATATGTTGACTGAAATGCGGCGTTTTAACCGTTTTTATACCAATATACTCGGTGTACTTGATAAGCATATCCTGGGGACGGGATACTCCTTCGCCGAAGCAAGGGTCATTATTGAGATTGGCATTCAAGGGGAGAGCATTGCGAACAATCTGGTGGATACGCTGACGATTGATCGCAGCTACATGAGCCGAATTGTGAGCAAACTGACCAAAGAAGGGCTTTTGATGAAAGTGGATTCAGCCGCTGACAGCCGGGTGAGTTTGATTCGTCTGACTGAGAAAGGTCAGGAGCTTTACAGTGAATTGAATGAGCGTTCGGATCAGCAGATTGTAAAGTTAATGCATGGTTTGGGTGAGGAAGAGATCAGAGAAGTGTACGCTTCAATGATGAATATTCAGGATAAGTTGAACAAGAGAGCAGGAGAGACAAGACGATGATACGATTTGAATGTGATTATAACGAAGGTGCGCATGAGCGTATTTTGCAAAGACTGATTTCAACGAACATGGAACAAACGAGCGGTTACGGTACAGATCCCCATTGCCATCGGGCGAGGAATCTTATTCGACAGGCTTGTGAAAATGAACAGGCGGATGTGCATTTTTTGGTTGGCGGTACACAGACGAATACAACGGTGATTGCCTCTACTTTACGTCCATACCAAGGTGTGATTGCAGCGACTTCGGGTCACATTGCGGTCCATGAGACGGGAGCGATCGAAGCCACAGGTCACAAAGTGATCACGGTGCCAAGCGATGATGGGAAAATTACGCCAGATCAGGTCAAAGTGGTCTATGAGGCCCATATCAATGATGGATCACCGGAACATTGTGTCCAGCCGGGAATGGTTTACATATCTCAGCCTTCCGAGAATGGCACGATGTACAGCAAGGCAGAGCTGCAAGCATTATTTGACGTCAGTCAACAGTGTGGTCTCCCGTTCTTTATTGACGGGGCGCGCCTCGGGTATGCTCTTGCTTCCCGAAATTGTGATATGACTCTCGCTGATCTCGCCCGCTTATGTGATGTATTCTATATTGGCGGAACCAAGATCGGAGCATTGATGGGGGAAGCGGTAGTCATCCTGAATAACAAGCTCAAGCCAGATTTTCGTTATATGATCAAACAAAGAGGTGGTCTGCTTGCCAAAGGCAGATTGCTGGGTATTCAGTTTGAAACGTTGTTTGAAGATGGCCTGTATTTAGAAATTTCCCAGCATGCTGTGGACATGGCCATGTTGATTCATGATTCGCTTGCGGAGCAAGGTATTGCTTTCCTATATGATTCACCAACGAATCAGCAATTTCCTATTCTGCCAGATGACCTGCTTCAGGAATTACGCAACCGTTACTCGTTCACATTCTGGGAAAAGGTGTCTGATACACACAGTGTCGTTCGTTTTTGTACCAGTTGGGCAACACAGCGGGAAAATGTAGATTCACTGCTTCGTGATATTTCCCAGAGTCTAAACAAATTTAAAGCTTGTGTGTAATCATTAATATCTAAAGAATAGTACATTGGCGGAGTAAACCGCCAAAGAAGAAGTCGCCATGCTGATGGCGACTTCTTTTTTTGTTTGCTGCTATATGTTCGATGGATATACGTACTAGAACTGAATCACAATCATTTGATGACAGGTCCATAGAGGTATGGTGTAGGTCACGAGGCCGTTCACCTGACTGAATGGAAGACTAAGGTTCTGTGGCGCCAGATACACGTCCTGTACTTGGTCAGTCGCAGCAATCGTGACCTCTGTATTTACGAGTGGAGGAAGATCCTCGATAACTTCCACACCTAATCCTCTGCGTACGGGAGAAGCATATAGTAGATGATTCACCCAGCGTTTCGAGTTCACTTGTACCTGCAACGTGGTAACGCCTTGTGCAGGGAGATTGGTTATCAGGGATTTATTGTTGCCGAGTAAGCGATCCAGCGTATAACAGATGATTTCCTTGATAGCTAAGCTGCCCTTCGTTGCGTAATCTTCAAAAACATTCCACGCGATATAGATCCCATCTCGTCCTTCGGCCATGCCCGTTCCCGATTCCTGCAGATCAGAAGGAGTATGCTGGTGGGAGCAGAAGGTGAACAAATCTCGGTTAAAATAAGAATTCTCTTTACTGCCAAGTACGATGCCATCTTTCGTTGGTACTGTATTCTGTCCTTCAGTATAGATGACAAAAGAGGCTGTACGCAGCGAAGGAAGCTCGAAATGTGGACGGAAATAGGAAGGACGGAACGGGGATACCCCCTGAAATTCTACGCCCAAATCAAATTCAAAGCATGTTCCATCTGGGGAGAGTCCGGAGCGGCCGGTGGCAAGAATTTTGCCGCCTTCAGCAAGAAAGGCTGTTAGTTTAGACTTGATTGTCTCTGTGATAATAATGGCATCCGGCAAAATGACAACTTTATATTTGGACAAATCAGCTTGCAGATCCACCACATCGAAGAGATAGTGGCCTTCCAGCAAAATTCTTACAGCCCCAGTATCATAGTGGTTGTGCTGATCATGTGGATTGCTTCCGGCTTCCCATATCGTTGCTTCCACCGATAGCAACGCGATATCGGCCATTGCAGAAGTATCTCGGCACAATTCCTCCTTTGCTTCTACCTCGCGGTAGGCTTCACCGATCAACGAATACGTGGCAAGATCCATTTGACCAGCCGGATGCAGCTGATCCCCGATGGAGCAACGTGCCCCGTTCGCAAGGCTCAGCGCAGTTTCATAACGCAGCGCGTTTGGATGTTTGTATCCGCCGAATTCACCCCAGGAAGTATGGAATTTCCCGGTCATGCCGAGGAAATCCACCCCTAGTGTCTGAGCATAACGAGCAGAGAGTGGGAAATGATCGTACCCCCAGCCACCAGTTGGAAGCGATTCCAACTCCAGATGTGTATTCACATGGATGAGATCACGCCGCCCGCGGTCGACGTGACTGCTGTTGTGGAACAAGGGTAATCCGGGTTTCAATGCATGTACCGTCTCATTCATTCGATTGGTATAACGAGCATAAGTTTGTTCCCACAGTATTCTCATGTCTTGAATGTTTCGTGGGTCGGAGCCCTGCCTGCGGATTTGTGCAACGCAATATTGACAGTAACATTCCCGGACGCCAACGATATCAAGGAAGATGCCGTCCGCATCATAGTTCTTTACGACTTCCTCGACCTGTTGGGTGAGAACATCAAGATAAGGGGTGTTCATGCAAAATTGATGATATCCTGGCGTCATGAAGTCGGCTGTCCAGCTAATTTGCTCTTGCTGATTGCGGATGAGACATTGTGGATGTTTGCGGGCGAGTCGCTCATCCAAGCCAGCGGAGAGATAGACCGGTGTCTTCACGCCTATCTCATGAGCAGCCTCAATCTGGGCACCTAGAAGATCGAAATTCAGATGTGGATGCATTTGATTGGCGGTTGTCGGGTGATAGCCCAGCCATGATGGCATTTGGAGAATATGGTGATGGAATCGACATGCCCAGTTTTGAGCATCTCCTGAAATTGCTGCTTCGAGAAATCACGGCCAATGCCTTCAATGGCTTCTGACGTATGAAAATCGAGATGAACTTGACGGAATTTCATGCTTGCGTCCCCCTGGTCATTAAGTGATAGAATCATATTATATCTACTACTCTAAGGGATCGCGTACTTCTATAACAGCTGACAATTACGACTTTATATAGCACATTCTCTACATTTTGAATAAAGGGGACTCACTCATGCTTGTACTTGAATTACAGGTTCCGCCTTTTCCGCTGTTAGCAGCAATTGGGCACACCGAATGGCAACCGGGTGTGCAACATGCACAGCGTTGCTTTGATGTGTTCGATCTTATTATTTGCGCCAAAGGAGCGCTATACATGGAGGAAGATGGCATCCGTTTCGAGATTACGGAAGGCATGATGCTGGTTCTCGAACCTGGTAAAGAACACCGTGGCTATAAACCAACAGACGTGCAGACGGAGGTATACTGGATTCATTTCCAGCTTCCCTCTGTCCAAAAGATGATTTTGAAAGAAAAGACGACTTGGGAGCAGCCCTTGCTTAAGCAAACAGACCAGGATATTGAAGCTCCCCCTGGAGTCATTGAAATCCCCAAATTCGCTGCGGTGGATCTACGTAATCTAGAGCCAATAGTGAAAGAAATGCTTGAGCTGCACCATGTGCTCACCCGTCAGCGTTCCTTCGAGCTGCATGTTCTGCTAGGCCAATTCCTTCTGCAATTACAGAAGGGAATGAGACAAAACAGTCCACAGGCTCGTTCCTATTTTCTAAGCGAGAAGGTGGCGGCTTATCTTGGTCAGCACCTGGAGCAGCCGTTTGAGTCCGGACAGATGGAGCGTGATCTGCTCTACCATTTTGATTACCTGGCCCGCTGCCTGAAGCAGTATACGGGGATGAGCCCACTTCAATACAGGCATCACCTGCAGATGGAGAAGGCCAAGCGGTTATTGGCACATTCTGAACTTCCCCTGAAGCGCATCGGCGAGTTGTGTGGACTGCAGGATAACAACTATTTTACGCGCTTGTTCAAGCGTCAAACTTCCCTCACGCCTGGAGAGTACCGCAGGAAACACCAGCTGTATTTTATGGAATAGAAGTGATCGAACAGATCTTAATAGGCAGTTCATCTACCCGAAACAAATAAAAAAACCGTCCGAAAGGACGGGGGAATTGTGTTCCAACTTATATATTTGTAAGCGTTCAATCGCTTTCTAATCGTAGAGCAAAATATCAAAATAGTTCTTCTTGCAATATCAAGCTTTAAAGTCCTCGCTTCGTACAGGGCTAGCATTCGATAACGCCTGCCGAAGACTATCCGCTCCATGCTCCTGGTAACTGGGAGTCCCCGGTTGTTGGCGCCAGGATTCGTCCAAGCCACCGGCGTCTATAGCATCAAATCCCAACTCCTCGATAAGTTGAAGCACGATTTTCTTTGTGTCGGGATCATCACCAGCTACCGGCAGAGCAAGTCGATCTGGTGAACCGGCAGGCAGTCCACGTTCAAGCAGATTAACAGCGGAAATACCATTAAAGGCTTTGTTAACAGGATGTTTCAAGTATTGCTCGACCCAGCGGCTTTCAGGTAAGCCACCTTCGATCTCGGCAATAAAGCCGTCACGCTGACGGGGGTAATAGTTCCCGGTGTCAATAATGGCAGCACCAGGTGCAATTTGGTCTAAGATACCATCAGGGAGATCCGGAATATTCTTTTGTGGAATCGTTACAATGACCAGCTCGGCTCCATGGGCGACTTCCGTTACTTCAAGCGGTTTTGCGCCTGTCTCTTCAGCCAGGTTTGTCAAGGTATGAGGACCACGTGAGTTAGCAATCGAGACATCATGACCAAGTTTGGTGAGACGACGGGTGAGATTGCCACCGATATTTCCCGTTCCAATAATTGCGATTTTCATTTATTCCGACTTCCTTTCCCGATTTAATATGGTATGACATCTTCACTGTAACAGAGAACAATAGAGCTGTAAACAACTTCTTGACTGAACGTTACAAATTACCTATACTAAGATTTATTATTTCGTTGGGAAGGGAGGAAATGCAGTGACCAGAGGTGGAAGACCAAGAGAATTTAAGGATACGGCTGTGATTGACGCAGCCATGGATGCCTTTTGGCTGAACGGTTACGAAGGGTGTTCTACTGAGGATCTATGTAAACAGACCGGTCTCGGGAAGGGCAGTTTATATAATGCGTTTGGCAGCAAACATGATTTATACGAAAAGGTACTCCAGCGTTACCATGAGGAAGGAATACGGGAGCAAAGCGAGATTTTACAGAGCTCCTTACCGTTGAAAGATAGATTACGCGGTTTACTGGAGTGGGGCGTACAGGAGGATTTTTCGGAATCAGGGCGAAGAGGCTGTCTCCTAATTAATGCAGCAATGGAACGGGCACGGGTTGACCCTATGGTTGAGCAAGTGGTGACCCGACATATTGGATTGTTGGAGGATGCCCTTTGTGATCTGATGGAGCAGGGTGTCCAGACAGGTGAGATTACTTCAGGGAGACCGGCCAAGGAACTGGCAAGCCTGTTTCTAAGCAGCTATTACGGACTTCGCGTGCTTAACAGCTCCTCACAGAATCGTGATCTGGCAAAAAGTATTGTTGAAGGTACATTGGCAGCTATTTATTAGCCGGGTAAATTCCGGCACTTTTTTTTGCGTTAGTTTTGTACCGTTCATTACAATAGTGTGGTTTTTTAACTCATATGAAAAGGGGAAATGAAGATGCCATTGGCAATCTATGTGCTTAGCTTGGCTATTTTTTGCATGACGACCTCAGAATTTATGGTAGCTGGAATGATGAATACACTTGCAGGAGAATTCGCAGTATCCGTCTCTCAAGTAGGATATCTAATTACAGCCTTTTCAGCGGGGATGGTCGTGGGAGGTCCTTTATTAACCGCTGCTCTGCTGAATATGCCTAGGAAAAAAGCGTTTATTATGCTAACCGGTGTGTTTCTCGCTGGACAGTTACTTGGGGCGATTGCTGGTAGCTATGAGGTTATGATGGCCTCACGCATCATCGCAGGCGTTGCTTCCTCGGCTGCGTTTGGCGTATCTATCTCGATCTCTGCCTCACTCGTGGAGGAGAACCAGCGGGGACGGGCGGTGTCGATTATCTTCGGTGGTCTTATGATTGCCACGGTTCTGGGTACACCTGCTGCAACGTGGGTGGCTGATGCTTATGGTTGGCGTTTCAGTTTTTGGGCGGTCGCCATTCTTGTTCTACTGTCAGGAGTAACCGCATTGCGGTTGATCCCCGTATTATCCAGACCGGAGCCAACCAGTCTGCGCCATGAAATGAAATCTTTTCGCAATCGCAAGCTCTGGGCGGCTTACCTGACGAGTTTTCTTATTATAGGAGCCACATTTGTAGCATTTAGCTATTTTGCTCCGATTTTTACAGAACTGACGGGTTTTTCGCCTTCCTCGGTGCCACTATTGTTTGTCGTCTATGGAGCTGCTACGGTTGTTGGCAACCTGATCACTGGCCGACTGGCGGACCGATACACCATGCTGATTCTAACGATAGGGCTTGTTCTCTTGACGACTGGTCTTCTGACATTCGCCATTGGT
>NZ_LITU01000068.1:140604-155231 GCF_001280595.1 Paenibacillus xylanivorans | reverse complement strand
ATTATCATCGGGTTGGCCGGGGTTCCAATGAACCCGCCTATGGTCGCGCGAGTGATACGGACGGGAGGAAGTGGTCTTATGGTAAACACCGTTCACACCGCGATCGTCACTTTTGGTGTAGTGGTAGGGTCTTCTGTTGGAGGTTTGGCAATTAGTGCCGGTTATGGTCTGGTTGCGCCGATCTGGGTCGGGGTTGTGTTGGCTGTGGTAGGTGTATTTTCACTACTTCCGTATATGCGTGGAACATTCAAAGTTAAGGTTGTAGATATAGATATAAAACATTGAAAAAATGTTCGATAAGCCGATTGACTTTCAGAACATGGTGTTCAAAAATATCAATAAAAGCAGCCCAGATACGATAAATTGTACTGGACTGCTTCTATTTTTTTGAAATGTGCCCCGTGACATTTCTTCGTATTATTTATAATAACTAATGAATTATTCTAATAGATTATTCTTCTGAGATAAATCTTTTGCCAAGCAACCACATTACGCCGCTAATGATTAGAAAATATAAGGGCATTACCAGCAATGAACCGCTGTGCAGAGCACCCATTCCCCATGTCGTAAGGCTTACCAGCAAGTAATAGCCCAAGCTGAATATGGCACCTGCTGTGCCAATTACATCTTGAAAATGAACAAGGGCAAGGCTTAGACAATTGGGCAAAGCAATACCTGCGCCAATCAACAGAACAAACATGGCAGTTAACATGCAGATGATCTGCAAAAGATTGGGCAGCATAGACAAGCTGCTTCCAAGGGTTAGGAGCAGAGCTCCACTGGTCATGACCAGACAACCCAAACGAATGATCTTTTCCGGTGTGTAAACGGTCAATAGTCTTTTGGAGATCATTGCACCGACCACCGATGCCAAAGCCACAATAATGCCCAGAAAACCATAAACGCCAGGCGACAGATTAAAGTGTTCTATGAAGATGAAGGGAGCTTCGGCATAATAACTGAATAAAACTCCGTTAATACCTCCGATCAATACGCCAAACACCATTACGCGCGGCATAGCGAGCATCTTTTTAACAACCGGAAGTATAGCGACTTTGGATCGTAAAGAAACGTTCGTTGTCTCCGGCAGTTTAAGAAAAGCATAAATGAACAACAAAACGCTCATTAATACTAACGCCAAGAATACCCATCTGAAGCCAAGGGCCTGATCAATCCAACCACCAATAAGTGGTCCAACTGCCGGCGTAAATGCAATGACAGCAGAGATTTGGGCAAACATCGCATGTCTTCGATCTCCCGATACACTTTCTCGAAGCATGGTTTGGGTGATGATCGAGCCAGTTGCGGCACCGAAAGCCTGTACGAAACGGCCGATGAGAAGCAACTGAATCGATTCCGAATAAAAGCACATCAAGCTTCCGATCCCATATACGATGAGACCGCCCAGCATTGCAGGTCTACGACCAATCAAGTCGGACAGCCAGCCCCAGCAGAAGACGCCCAAGGCAAATCCTATAAAATAGATGCTTAATGTGAATTGTACGGAACTATTAGATACACCAAGTGCTGCTGCGATATCTGGCAGCGATGGAGTGTAGATGGTCTCACTGATTTGTGGAAAAGCGACAAGAACAATCATTAAAAGCAAAGATGGTACTGCATATTTCTTCATAATATATTAGCCCTCCTACAAGCCTATACTCTGTTATGACAACAAGAATATGAGCCTAGCTAGGGAAAGGGGGGCATCATGATGGCGAGACGACTATATATCATCATTTGTTGAATTACCTTTCATCATTATAAGAGTAGGAGGGTTTAACAATCATTGTTAATACTCGGCCTAGGTTAACATGCTTGATATGGCTAGTCAACCAGCTAGGGCTAATAATACTCTAAGCGGTTTTGTCCCAAGCTCTGAACGTACTAGACTTGGAATTATGAAATTTAATGAAGCTAGCCATTCGCCAAATGGCAATATAGGATAGGGCGACTACATTATTCAGGAATCCAAGAGTCTTGGGATCAATACCTGAGATGAACATGAAGTCAAAGAATCGGATTGAGAAGATAACAATAATTAGAACATAAAGAGATACGTTTCTTTTATAATACATCTTGCCATCCGATTTCCGCTGGAATTGCGTCACCAGAATTAATGGGATCGACAGAATTGCACCTATAGCGATTGAACTGATCATTCTGCCAGATGTAAGCACCAACGTAGGGTCGAACAATTCAAACATAGATGTAGAGATATAAAGAATTGGAATCAATAGTCTCCGACCAGATTCATGCAATGGCTTCTTGCTGCCTTGGAAAACGCCCCTCAAAATAAGTACGACAATTAATATTGAGATTGTTAAAGATAATGGATTTATAGGAAGCACCTCGTCTGTTTTTTGTGTAACCTAAGTATCGAGGATATTTAAAATTTTTATAAGTGTACAAAGTAATTCGTTAAGGTGACTTTTGTCATCTTCCCGCCAAAACAGCGTGTACTTTGTGTGGGGCTTCTCGTCGAGAAACAAGAACATGATCCGATTGCCGAAATGGACAAGGGCATGGAACGTTCTCAAAACAAACTGGGCGACCTCTCACCGGTTGAAATCCGGGAAAAAGTCGCCGCTTAATAATTTTTTTATTATCTACTTGACAGGGCCATGACCATGGAATAAAGGTCCCCTTTTGCTGTTAAATGACCTGCTCGTATCCCACCTGAACATCTACACGCTGTAGAATTACTACACCAGCTCTCGCGATAGGGAGCTCGTACAAACCGTCCTGTAACTCGATTTGACGGAGTAGAACAACTTGACCGCAGCAATTTTTTACAGTTAGGTCGTAACGACCCTGATGGTGGCAACGGACAACTACTTGTTCGTTATAAGTTCCGTTGACTACAATGAATCGTTCATAGGTAGCTTCCATTGGGACAACAATATCAGCGTAAACTGCGACAATTTTCGTACCTGCTCTTTGAGCACTGACAAGTGGGTAAAGTAGCTCGGGTTGTACCGGAGCTATCTTACCTTTCAGCAGAATGTCACTGTTCTCCTTGCAGAAGGAGAGCCAGAAGCGGAGCATTCCAGCGTACTCTTCTCCAATCTCATCGAGACGAACAGAGATTTGAGGCACTGAGAAAAGGACGTTGATCAGCTGCATGGCTGCGCTTTCGACCGGTTCTTTAGGGTTGAACATAATCATGTCGGAATGGACGGCTGTATTCCCCGACAATAGTCGCAGGTCGAGCGTGCGGACCCGATTTTGGATGGAGTCGTTCGGGCAATCGTTAGCCCGGAACATGTTGCCGTATTTTCGCATTAGCGGACCGATGTACGTTTGTCGGAATTCGATGAGAATATCCGGCTTAATGGCTCTCAGTCGCTCCATAACATCAGAGAGCAGGCGGTCCACCGCTTCAGGCACTGATTCATAATCCCGTCCTTCCGCAATCCCCTCCTTCTGATCGGGGCTCAGCCTGAAGCTATCCACGAAATCCAGCTTCAGACCGTCGATATCCCACCCGGATACGGCCTGTTCATAGGTGTTGATCAGGTATTCCCGGACACCCGGGTATCTTGGGTCCAACACTCCCGCATTCAGCCTCTCATCTACCCGCAATAGTTTATTCTCGAACTTGCTCCATACCTTGCTGCACTTACCTACAAATGGCACGGAGTACCATAGCATATATTTCATACCCAGCTGATGTACGGTATCCACATGAGTTTTCATGTCCGGTATTTTGCCCGCATAGACTTCCCAGTCTCCGGTAAAGGCATAACCCCGGTTGTTGTCGTCCGTCTGCCAGCCATCATCAACGATAATGGTTTCACAACCAAGTTCCTTAGCAAATCTGCATTGTTCCTCCAATTCGGAAGCGGTCAGCTTCTGATGATAGGAATACCACGTGGAGTACATGGGGGCGAGGGCCACATGAGGAACTGCGGCGGGTTCATACCCGGGAAGGCCTCCCCACCACTTGGTTACATCTTCAAGCGCCTTATAGAAGGGGATATCCCTACGGTCGATTCGAAGCGTTGCTTCGTAATGATCGAGCTTCGGCATTTCTTCTTCAAACAAGGTAACAGAGCATAGGAAGGTGGAATCCTCTTCATGGATACCGGCTTTTATCGAGACGTTGTTCAATGCATCAGTAAAAGCGAAGGTCATTCGATTTCGCCCCTCTAGATTATATAGAGAGGCCACAGGCGCGAGAGAAGTGCTTTTGGACTGGAAACCATCACCCCAATCCACTTGAAGGGCTTTATTGCGGTCTGTTCCCGGATGCCATAAAGAGTGGATGTCTACGGCGGGAATAGACCACTCGATCCGGCACACTGGCGGCTGTTCTTTTTTCACAGCTGTTAACCGGATATGGACCAGAAAAAGGTTCTCCGTAATGGTTTCGATGTTGGTAAAGCTGTCAAATAAGGTGCTGTTACTGTTAATAATTACAGTGGGACAATCGTAGTTGAATAATGTTTTCATAATACCTCCTGCTTGTAGAAATAGATAATGGACTAACAATACCTTGTTTAGAGTATAATATTTACAAAAAGTTTAGTAAACAAATAAAATAAATAAACTTAAAACAAAATATAAATACCATTTTGTAGTATAAAAAATATATGTATGCGATGACAATGAAGTGTTGTCAAACGATTTGATCTCTGTTATATTGAATCCACGCATTAGTTTGCTAATGTTTAGTAAACAAAACACAATGTGATTGGCAAGCGCTTGGCAAAACTATAAAATGATTGTGAGGGGTGTTTCCCAAATATGAAGTGGAAAGGTGATTAGTAGTGTCAACAATTCGTGATATTGCAAGTCTAGCCGGTGTTTCTCCATCTACAGTTTCCCGTGTACTGAACGGGGATCCTTCCTTATCGGTATTGGAGGAAACAAGAAGAAAAATTCTTTCTGCTGCAGAACAGCTGCAATATAAAGTAACCCAGCGTCGTCATACCAATCAAGCGGCGCAGTTGAAAGATTATAAAATTGGATTGGTGACCTTCTGTTCGGAGCAATTTGAGTCGGAGGACCCGTATTACCTGACGATAAGGCTGCAAATCGAGAAAGAATTCAATCTGCTGGGGCTTCACATTACTCGGACTATTCGCTGGGTGAACCATGATTCGTATGAAAGCCTGTCGGGGCTTGATGGCCTTATAGTGATTGGCAAGTTCGAATTCGATCCATACAATTTGTACTTCAGCCGAATACATAACATTGTTTTTGTCGACTATTCGCCGGATGAGGACCGCTTTGATTCCGTCGTCGTCGATTTTGACAAGGTAACTCGGATGGCTTTGGATCATCTTACCGGACTTGGCTATACAAAAATTGGCCTGATCAGCTCACGCGATTTCATCAATCGTTTTGGTTCCAACTCTGGTATAGATTCAGTGGATCAGCGGCAAAGCAGTTTTGAATCTTATATGAAGCAGAAAAATCTGTACCTGCCTGAGCATGTCCATATCGGTAATAATTTCTCCATGTCTACCGGGTATCAGCTCATGAAGGAAGTGATTGATAAGCAGGATTTACCGGAAGCTTTCCTGATTGGTTCCGACCCCATGGCGATAGCTGCTGGGAGGGCATTAAAGGAAGCCGGTTTAAAGGTTCCGAAAGATATCGCAATGGTCGGCATCGATGATATTGAAATGGCTTCTTACGCCAATCCGCCGTTAACCACGGTGAAAATCTACACTGAACAAATGGGCCAGAGCGCGGTGAAAATGCTGCTTGAACGTATCGGTGGCAGAGAAGTGCCGTTAAAGATCGTGATTCCGTCGAAGCTGATTATTAGAAGTAGCTGCGGTGCGGAAGTCAGGTCCATAGGGAACGCGGAAGGTTGACCTTTATTTAATATTCAATTCAATAGGGGGAAAAATGATGAAAAAATGGTCTTTGATTATTTTATCTCTACTTGTTGTAATTGCATTGTCGGCGTGTTCTGGAAATGGAGGGAACTCGTCGGAAAGTCAGAGTGGGACGAAAGACAAGGGGAAAATAACATTTGCCTTCTGGGGAGCTCAGTCAGAAGCTGATGCGATCAAGCAGGCCATTGATAACTTCGAGACAAATTACCCTGACATTCAGGTTGAGAGCCAGTGGATTCAGAAGGATTATCTTACCAAGCTACAGACGATGATTGCTGGAGGGACGACTCCTGATGTCATGCTGATCTCAGGAGGGGATTTGCCTGGTTTTGCAAACGCTTTCCAAGAATTGAAGTTGGATGAATCGCTCTTCAGTTCGCCTTCCCTCGTCGATTCCATGAGTATGGATGGCAAAGCATATGCAGCACCATTTATTATCAAACCTAAAGTCATGGCGATTAACGTCGATCTTTTTGAGAAAAAAAACATTCCGCTTCCAAGCAAGACCGAACCGATGACGATTGAACAATTCAATGACATCGCTAAGAATCTCACATCTGGAGAAGGGGCAACAAAGATTTTTGGTTCAGAACCGCTGTGGCTCGGTAACTGGATTTATGCGTTCGGCGGTCAATTTTACAGCGATGATCTGAGTAAGTCGGCACTTGATTCACCGCAAGCCATAGCAGCTGCCGAGTATATTGTCTCTAGCAAACAAGCCGGCATCGTGCCGAACGACAGTGAGAAGCAGGGACAAAGCATGATGAACTGGTATTTGGGAGGAAGAATCGGCATGTTCACCGACTTCGGTCCTTGGTATTTGCCACAAATGGCTGATGTGCAGAAATTCAAATGGGATATTGTTCCTTTCCCAGGGAACGGCGGTTCCAAAGAAGTTAACGGGCTGGCTCTAAGCAAAGACAGCAAGAATGTTGAAGCCGCCGAAACTTTCATTAATCACCTTACACAAAACGAAGAGGTGCAAAAAATCATCGGAGGAAACAAGAATGCTTATGGGGTTCCGGTTATTTCGAGTGCAACAAGTGCGTTTGAAACTGTTTCCCCCGACAAGAACCTGAAAGCCTTCGTACTTGCCGCCGAGAAGCAGCATACACAGGAAGCCCAGAAGGGTACGAATGAAATCAACAACGTGATGAAAGCTATCGATGATACGACACCAATCGGAATTGGAAACAAGGATGTAAAGGAAGTATTCCCGCAGGTGGCAGAGAAGATAAACAAGATTTTACAACAAAACTAACGGGAGCAAACTATGAATGGAATAATAGAAGGGATCTACAATTTCTATGAAGGAATAGGGGCACCAGCAGCTTTGCTGCCTCTTCTCCCTTTTCTGACCGTTATCGTGCTAGTATTCGCTATCATCTTTACCATTACCAGCGTTCTTGTGAAAAAGAAGATTATCCATACCAAAGCAGCGAGTTTTTATTTGTTCGTCTCGGTCTGGATCATTGGTTTTCTGTTATTTACCGTAGGTCCGATGATTTTTTCTTTCTATATCAGTTTCAACAAATGGGAGGTCGTTAGCGACCCGAAATGGATCGGTTTGGACAACTACCGCATGCTGTTCAAGGATACCATGTTTTATAAATCGCTGTCCGTGACCTTCTATTACACGCTCGTAAGTGTACCCCTACAGGTCATTCTCTCTCTTGCGATTGCCTTGCTGATGAATTTGAAGCTACGAGGGATCTATTTTTTCCGTACCATCTATTATTTGCCAACGCTCGTGCAGGGTGTTGCACAAATGGTGCTGTTTATCTGGATCTTTAACCCGAATGTCGGTCTGGTCAATTCATTATTGCGTTTGATAGGTATCGAAGGCCCCGGCTGGTTCTCTAGTCCAGAATGGTCAATGCCTGCAGTCATTATCATGAGTCTTTGGACGGTCGGAGGCAATATGATTATCTATCTGGCCGGTCTTTCGGATATTCCACAAAGCCTGTATGAGGCGGCTGAGATTGATGGAGCAACGGCGGCAAGAAAAGCCTGGCATGTGACGCTACCACAGATTTCACCGATTTTATTTTTCAACACAGTTACAAGTATGATTGGGGCATTCCAGACCTTTACCCAAGGTTTCATGGTTAACGGTGGACCGGATAATTCGTTGTTATTTTATGCCTACTATCTATATCAAAATGCCTTTATGTGGTTCAAAATGGGCTACGGTTCGGCGTTGGCCTGGGTACTCTTTGTGATTATCCTCCTGTTCACTGCGCTCGTATTCCGCAGCAGTGCATTATGGGTTTATTACGAAACAGAGCAAACCGGAAGGAGGAAGCGTCGTGTCCGTAAAAAAAGAGCGTAAATCTGCTCACAAAAAGGTTCATTGGCTGGCCTATATATTGCTTCTGATCGGGAGCGTTATGTTCCTGTATCCCTTTCTCTGGATGGTTTCTGCCTCTCTGAGGAGTCTGGAGGAGGTTGCAGTTTCCGGGATGAGCATATGGCCTGATAACTGGCGCTGGGATAATTATGCGAAGGCGCTTACCGCGTTCCCGTTTGGTCGTTATCTAATCAATACTGTGATTACAACGGTGTTCCCTATCATTGGTACGGTTCTTTCTTCATCTATTGTGGGTTATGCCTTTGCCCGTTTGAAGGTGAGGGGAAGCGGGATATTGTTCGTACTGGTGTTGTCAACCATGCTGTTGCCAGGCGAGGTTACGATGATTCCGCAATTCATTCTGTTCAAGAATCTGGGCATGCTGGATACGCTTTACCCGCTGATCGTTCCAGCCTTCTTTGGATCGGCGTTCTATATCTTTTTGCTACGTCAGTTCTATTCCCGGCTACCCGTCGCATTGGAGGAAGCAGCGATCATCGACGGCTGCGGTTATTTTAAAATTTGGTGGAAGATTTTCCTACCACTGTCCAAACCGGCTCTGATGGCGGTTGGGGTCATGGTCTTTATGGGCTCCTGGAACAACTTCATGGGACCGCTTATTTATATTAACAGTGACAAATGGAAGACGCTCACGCTCGGTCTGGCGGGATTTCAGGGTACTTATGCCACAGATACCAACTTGCTAATGGCAGCGGCTGTTGTAATCACTTTGCCGTGTATCCTATTATTCTTCACCGCGCAAAAAGCATTTATGGAAGGTCTGACCTTCTCAGGTTCCAAGGAAAGTTAAACCGAAAAAGGACAGGAGTGACTTTGTCATGTCTTATGAGAGAGAAATAGAATCCCAAGCTGGTGGTGTAACTTTTCATTCTTCCGATAAGGAGTTGAATGAAGGTTTTGTTTGGGCCAAACGGCAGGCGCTGGAATATGCCCACTTTGGCGAAGATCCCGTCGGGCTATGGTACGAAGCCGCTCTTCCAGCCAGAGAGGCATTCTGCATCCGTGATGTAATGCACCATAGCACCGGAGCTGCTGTTCTTGGACTTCGTCTCCATACCAAGAATATGATCATGCATTTTGCCGAAAATATTGCCGAGTCACGTGACTGGTGTACATACTGGGAGATCAATAGGAACAATGTTCCTGCACCAGTCGATTATGAAAGCGATGAGGATTTTTGGTATAATCTCCCGGCGAATTTCGACATTATTGACGCCAGCTTGCGTCAATACTTATGGACAGGCGATACTTATTATTTAAATAACAGTAAGTTACTGGATTTCTTCAATTTAACGTTAAATGAATATACAAGTACCTGGGACAAAGACGGAGATGGAGTATTGGAATATTATCCCGAATACGGACGCAGGGGCCTGGCTACATTCAACGAAGCTGGACATCAGCCTTTGATGGGTGGTGATATGATCGCTGCTCAAATTGCCGGTTACCGTGCATTTGTCCATCTGGCCAGTCTCAGGGGACAAACGGAGATAGCGGAAGTGTACGCTACCAAGGCGCAAGACTTGAAACGGCGTTATGAGCAAGAATGGTGGAACGAGGAGGAGGAGCGCTTCTTCGGCGCCAAGCTGCAAGACCATTCTTTCCTAACAGGCTATAATGCAGAAGGGACATTTCTCCCTCTCTATTACGGGTCGGTCAGTGACCCGGAGAAACTGCATAAGGCGCTTGAGGATGTCAAGATCAATCGTGTTGCTAACGTTGAAGGAAAGACTTACCTGCCGGATATTTTTTATCGGTACGGCCAAAATGAAGAAGCCTTTAGTGAATTGAAAGAGCTGGTAAATCCATCATTGGAGCGACGGGATTACCCGGAGGTATCTTATTGCGTGATAGGTTCCATGGCCGCCGGATTGATGGGAATTACGGGAAACGGAGCATCCGTAATCAGCACCTTGCCAAGACTTACGCATTCACTGGAATGGGCGGAAATGGGTAATATCCCTATCCTTGATCGGAACATTATGATTAAACATACTGGGAATACAGAGAGTGAAGTGACGCTGCAATCTGGAAAACCCTTTGTCTGGAAGGCTACTTTCCCTGTAAATACCGAGACGTTATACCACAACGGCATAGCCGTTGCTGCCCAACAGGAAACAACCGAAGGTGGAGAACAGATCAGCTTTATTTCAATAAAAGTGGCTGAAGATGAGATGCACCGTGTGTCCATTGCGCAGTAAGGTTAATATTCAGGATCTCTGCATACTTGTGCCATGTGACAGAGAGTCATAAAATGCTTACTAGAGATATGTGCCTCATTTTTTGGAGGTACATATTTCTTTGTTTAGTAATTTTTTTTGGGATATGTCCATTCATTCATTGCAGTGCTGGAGTGCGCTAAAAAATATCAAATGGTCGCATCATTTCGTAGTCTTCATGCTCAAGCATGTGACAATGCCATACATAACGCCCGGTAAAGGGTCCGAAACGAGCAATAATCGTTGTAACGTAACCGAAGGGGGTTGCTACAGTATCTTTTAATCCCATTTCATACGGATTAGGAGGAGTGGGGGGCCCTGTGAAAATAAGTTTTCCAGTTTTCTGAAAATGAGAAACATCAAAAGGTTGACGATCAAGAATTTGAAAATCAACCAAATGAATATGAATGGGGTGAGGATCATCATCAATGATATTGATGATTCGCCAGATTTCAACCGTATTTAATTCAATTCTTTCGGAAATTCGATCCATCCACATTTTTCCATCTAATAGATTTAAGGAGCGACCATATTGATCCCTCACTCTGACAAGTGTTAAATATCTTGTTCTCTTTGCCATACTTTTTTGGAGTCGTTCGAATGCTCCTAAATAAAAGGGAAGTGAGCTGGTATCAATACTTTTTAATGGAACACTTATTCTGAATTGCATGATATCTATTGTTTCAGGGGACGCACTCTTGGTGACATTTTTGAGAATAATAGTTTGACCATAGTATTGAGAAAAATCAATGATCACATCTATACGCTCGGCACTTAAAAGTACAAATTCGTTTATTCTTACTGTTGTCTCAAGAAAGCCACTATCGGTTCCAAGTTGATAAAATGGTTGATTGGATTCCATTCTTAAGGTAAGGATTCGACTATTGGATGCATTTAAAATCCGAAATCGGTATTTTCTTGGTTCTACCTCCAAAAATGGATAAACCTTGCCGTTTATCAGAATGGTATCCGCATCAAAAGGAGGAACGAGGGAAGGGTGAGGAAGACCTGCATCATTTTGATCCGGTTTGCTGGGGTAGTATAGTGACCCGTCCGGATTGAATGATCGGTCCACAATGAGTAGAGGGATTTCATATTTTCCTTTCGGAAGATTAAGGGATTGTTCATTTTGGTCTCGAATGAAATAAAATCCCGCGAGTCCTGCGTAGACGTTCAATCTTGTAATTCCTACTGTATGGTCGTGATACCATAACATTGTTGCTCGTTCAATATTTGGATACGTATAAACCTCTCGCTCAAACAAAGGCCCCGTTTGCTCAAAATTTCTCGTAAACCAAGCTTCGGGGTAGCCATCACTATGAGCTGGCGTTCTTCCTCCGTGTAAATGCACAACGCTTCTACCCTCTGGAACAGATATTTCCGAACCATGAATCGTAGTATCAACGGGAAGAAAGTGCTTATTGGGCAGGTCATTCATCCATTTAACAAACACGGTTTCATTCTTCATCACTTCAAACGTAGGACCTGGAAATGTTCCGTCATAACCCCATAAACGGGTTGGTCCCAGGTCTCTATGCAGCTTCTGAGAAAACTCCTTCATAGTCACTTCGTAATAAGAACTATTACTGCTTCGCTTCTTAGGAGATAATGTGTTTGGAATAGGCAGTTCATCCACGAATTTTTGCAGTTTTATCTTTTCAGGCATAAGAATTGGGAGCCTCCCTATGGTTAGGATCACTATGTAATTTTATGATCTTGAACTTGTTCATTATGTTAGTTATATATAGAGGAATAAAGGAGAAGCAAACAGCATCATACCTTCGTGCTATGACAGCAATTAAAACAGTAACTATTGAGTATGCATTCTATTTGTGTGTCGTTTATACAAACGAGTAAAACGATAGTGATTTCCGCAATCTTTCACTATATGATAAAAGAAACGGATGATTTCAATGAAAGGGAGCGTCGCTTTGGATCGGAAAAGTGGAACAAACACTCTTGGAAGGGCTTTGGATATTTTATTTGCGTTATCTGAGGCGAATGGAACATTATCGGTTAGTGAGATTGCGGAAAAGGTCAACATTCCGGAGAGCTCAACTTACCGTTTTTTGCAAACGCTTGAAAAGAACGGGATTGTGGAGCGTAGGGGCAAGAATCAGATCGGACTTGGTTTGCGTATTCTGGATTTAGCTCGTAGTTTGAACCAACAGATTCATCGTGAGTTATTATCACTTGCATTGCCTATTATGATCAATCTGATGGAGTCTACTCAGGAAACTTCGTTATTGTTCGTTAGAACTGGAAATGATGCTGTATGCATTCAACATGTGAAAGGTCGAGGTCTTATTCAATTTGTAATAGAGAACGGTAGACGTTTGCCTTTACATCAAGGCGCTTCTGGAAAAAGTATACTAGCTTTTGAAAATGAGAAGACGATTGAGCAGGTACTAGCGAATATTACAAACGATCGGAACCGATCAGAATTGATTGATAGCTTGAAAGCTGTCAAGGAACAGGGCTTCGCTTGTACTGAAGGAGAATATGATCCCGATGTATTTGCGATTGGAGCACCTGTAGTGGATAGTCATGGTCTTGTCGTGGCAAGTTTGTCTATTGCAGGTCCCTTATTTCGTGGGACGAAAGAGAGGATACCCAAAATGATTGATAGCGTTATGGAATCGTCCAAACATCTCTCCAATCTACTTGGAGGGGGATAGAAAAAATATCAGCTATCATAATTAATCCCGATAGAAATAGTGGAATTAATGATTGACAAAAGAATGTTCTTGGTAATATTATTGGAATAAGAAATTTAATTATCGCATGTTAATAATAAATGACTGACCATAACATTGGAGGTCTTGTTTTTCGCCAATTGGCGAGAAATAAGGCCTTCTTCTTTTTTAGAAAGAATTCGCAATATTAGTTAAATGATGACTGATGGATGCAAAAAAATTTATTTTTTATCCGAGTTAACAAATTAGTTTACTCAACTTTGAAGGGAGAGGAAGAACGATGACTGAAGCAGTGGCAGTTGAGTTCCAACATGTAAATAAAGATTATGGCTCCGGCAGTGTGCTACATGATTTTAATCTTACGGTACCGAAAGGACAGATTGTAACAATTATAGGGCCCTCGGGTTGCGGCAAAACTACACTGCTCAAAATGATCAATCGTCTTGAGGAGCCGAGTCAGGGAAAGGTTCTTGTTGAAGGGCGAGACGTTGGATCCGCAGATGAAGTCAAGCTCCGACGCGATATCGGATATGTGATTCAACAGATTGGACTGTTTCCACATATGACCATTGAAGAGAATATTGGCATTGTCCCTAGGCTTAAAGGAGAGAGAAAGGAAGAACGAAAAGAGAGGGTGGAGCGATTATTGAACCTGATCGGTCTCCCAGCCGAGCAATATAGCAAACGTTATCCCCACGAGCTTAGCGGCGGGCAGCAGCAACGGATCGGTGTAGCCCGTGCACTGGCGTCAGACCCTTCCATTATTCTGATGGATGAACCCTTTAGCGCACTTGATCCCATCAGCCGGGTCCAACTTCAAAAAGAACTGATCCATCTGAATCAGCGGCTGCATAAAACGATCATTTTTGTCACCCACGACATTGAAGAAGCGCTGAAGATCGCCGATCGAATAATTCTACTGAACGAGGGTGAGGTAGTTCAGAACAGTACACCTGCAGAGCTGCTGGCCCATCCGGCAAACGATTTTGTGATCGAATTTATCGGTCAGGAGAGGTTTCGTCCTTCTTTTCCAAGTGGGATGGCACAGCATATTATGATCGACGGCCTCTCGATAAGTAATATCTCAACAATCTCAGAGGCACTTGATCTCCTGCGTTTGAATCAGGCTGATGCCCTTGCTGTGACCGGGAATTGGGGAGAGCTAATGGGTATTGTAGGAATTGAAGAAATCAGTGAACATCTGCAGCATGACAGCAAAATGAAGGTCGGCGATATTGTGAAAAATGGGACTTGCGCCCTCTTTGAGAACACACCAATCTCTGAAGTATTCGAACTGATGCAAAGTCAACGAATATTGCCTGTCGTGGATGATCAGAACCGTTTAATCGGTACGGTAACCCGTTCAGGTGTTATTGAAGCGCTTGGTCGGCACTTTCACCGAGAGGAGACGAGTGCATGAACCATGTATGGGATACGTTAGTTGCTGACTGGCCAATGATCGTCCAGAAAATGGGAGAACACATATATC
>NZ_LITU01000068.1:135405-140519 GCF_001280595.1 Paenibacillus xylanivorans | reverse complement strand
TTGACCTTATATGCAGTGCTTCCGATGCTCCAGAACACCTACGTCGGCATCAATGGAGTTCATCCTTCGCTGATTGAGGCAGGGACTGGAATGGGGATGACCAAATGGCAGATGATGAAGATGATTCAGCTCCCGATTGCCCGCAGTGTCATCATGGCTGGCGTAAGGCTGGTCGCGGTGCAGACCATTAGTCTTACGACTATTGCGACATACATTGCAGCGGGAGGGCTGGGAGACATCATCACAAGAGGCATTGCCATGATTAACACGGTTACCATTATGGAAGGGGCTATTCCCGTCTCGCTGCTGGTAATCTCCGTCAACTTCATTTTGCTGCTTCTGAACAGGGCGCTTACCCCGAAGGGGTTGCGGCATTTGAATAAATTATAAGCACTTACTTAGGAGAGAGGAGAAGCGATCATGACAACAGCTATCCAAAAAAGATGGAATGTACTAAAAAGAGGAAGGCTGCTTATCACCCTTGGGCTGGTACTGACGACCGTGCTTACTGCAGCCGGCTGCTCCAGTTCCAATGCGTCCGACAGCAAGGATACAATCGTGCTCGCCACGAAAGGATTCGCCGAGTCGGATATTTTGGCTAACGCCTTAAAACTCTTGGTTGAGAATGACACGAAGCTGAAAACAGAGATCAAGAAGCTGGACAACACGCTGCTCTGGAATGCCATTGACTCGGGAGATGTGGATGTCTATGTAGAGTACAGCGGGACAGCGTTGATCAATATTTTGAAGCTGGAGCCGGAATTTGATGCAGACAAAGCGTTTAAAACAGTCGTAACCCAGCTCAAGGAAAAGAACAAGCTGATTGCACTCGACCCACTGGGTTTCAACAACACCTATGTCTTTGCCGTACGCAGGGAAACCGCTGAGAAGTATGGGTTAAAGACAGCTTCACAGCTTGCCGAGAAATCGGGTGAACTGGTTTTCGGAGCGAGTGAGGAGTTTCTGGTCCGCCCGGATGCCTGGCCTTATGTAGAAAGCATCTACAAGCCAAAGTTCAAGGAGACGAAGTCCATTCAGGACAGTTCCTTGCGGTACCAGGCAATCAAACAAAAGCTGATTGATGTGATTCTCCCGTATTCGACGGACAGCCAAATCCTGGCGAATGACCTCGTAGCCCTGGAGGACGACAAGCATGTGTTTGTTCCGTATGATGCTTTTCCGGTTGTACGTGAGCAGACGTTGGATGAGCATCCAGAGTTGAAAGAAACCCTCAACAAGCTGGCAGGAAAACTTGATGAAACGGCTATGCAGAAGCTGAATGCTGAGGTGGAGCAAGATCAGAAACCAGCAATCGATGTGGCGCGGGAATGGCTGAAAGCCCAGGGACTGATCAAGTAAGTTTTTTTATGATGGGTCAGCGGCCTGGTGATTACATTACTTAACAACGAGTTGATAAGAAAGGGTGACATTTTATGAGCAATGGCAAACGGCAGCTTGCGCTGGGGGCAATGATGTTTTTTCCGGCGGGTGAGCATATTTCAAGTTGGAGACATCCCGGGTCTGAAGCAGAGGGACTCCTTGATTTCAATTATTACAAAAGAATTGCGCAGACGGCGGAGCGTGGAAGATTCGACATGTTCTTCTACGCCGATGAACTGTACGTCTGGGATCGATTCGAATCCGGTATTAGCCATGCCAATAGCATTCGGCCGGAGCCGTTCACACTGCTTTCCGCTTTGGCGGCGGTAACGTCTCATATTGGTTTGGCGGCGACCATCTCGACGACCTATAACGATCCGTATCATATTGCCCGGAAGCTGGCGACGCTGGATCATTTCAGTGGCGGGCGAGCCGCGTGGAATATTGTGACGTCTCAGACGGACGAAGAGGCCCGGAACTTCGGTAAGGAACGCCATCTGCAGCATGAGCTGCGATATGAACGTGCGAAAGAATTTGTAGAGGCAACGCAGGGGCTTTGGGACAGTTGGGAAGAGGATGCATTGCTGTTCGACAAGGAAAGTGGGTATTTTGCAGACAAGAACAAGCTGCACAATCTGGATTACGAAGGTACTCATTTTAAAGTAAAAGGACCCCTCAATATCACCCGCCCACCACAAGGGTATCCTGTTTTGATCCAAGCCGGAGCTTCGGAAGCTGGAAAAGAAGTTGCCGCCGCAACAGCCGAAATTGTATTTGCCCCTGGCGGCTCATTCTCCGAAGGGAAGGCGTTGTATGAAGACATCAAGGGAAGGCTTGCCAAATATGGCCGTTCTCCCGATGAAATTAAAATATTGCCTGCCTTAATGCCCATTATTGGGGCTACTGTGGAAGAGGCGGCGGAGCGGCTTGCTATTGTCGAGAATCTTACTCCTGACCGACTTGCGCTAGATTTGCTTTCACATTACATCGGGGTTGACGTTTCTGGTTATCCGCTGCATGAACCACTGCCTTTCCTGCCTGAAGAAGAAGGATTTAACCAGAGCAAAAGCGGTATACAGCGCATCCGGCGCATCCTGAAGGAGGAAGATTTGACGCTGATTCAGCTTGCCAAACGGATCGTAAACAAGCGAGCATTTGCCGGAACTCCCGAGCAGATCGCTGATCATATCGAGGAATGGTTCAACCATGGTGCAGCCGATGGATTCAATATTGCTTTTACACACCTGCCTGGAGCTCTGGATGATTTTGTAGCAGAGGTAGTACCTATTCTTCAGCACAGAGGTTTGTTACGGCTGGAATATGAAGGGACTACACTGAGGGACCACTTTGGACTAAGTAAACCGAAAAACCGCTATTCACAAGACAAGATTTCTTTAGGAACGACGCAAAGATAATTCAACAACCAAGTATAAATAACTCCAAAGTAATGAGCGAGCAGAAGACAGAAAGCGAGGAGTGGCTGTGAAAAAGATTACTGCTGAAAGAGGAGGCGTACTGCGATGCAAAGGCTGGCGTCAGGAAGCGCTACTACGCATGCTGGAGAACGTGCTGGAGAACGGCGAGAACCAGAAGGAGCTGATCGTGTATGCCTCCCTTGGAAAGGCTGCGCGTAACTGGCCTTCTTATCTGGCGATTGTCGATACCTTAAAGCAATTGGAGGAAGACGAGACACTGGTCATTCAGTCAGGCAAGCCAATTGGTGTATTCAAAACCCATCGGCAAGCACCACTAGTCGTGATGGCAAACTGTAATCTGGTTGGCCGATGGGCGACCAGTGAAAATTTCTATGACTTGCAAGACAAAGGACTGATTATTTGGGGTGGTCTTACCGCGGCTGCCTGGCAATATATCGGTTCACAGGGTGTCATTCAGGGAACTTATGAAATTTTCCAAAGTATCGCTCGGATACACTTCGGTGGCAACTTGCGGGGACGTTTCATTCTGACCGCAGGCTTGGGCGGTATGGGAGGCGCACAGCCTTTAGCCGGTTATATGGCCAATGCGGCAATCCTTTGTGTGGAGGTTGCGGAGGAGAGGATAGACAAACGAATGGCTGCCGGTTATTTACAGCGGAAGACAGATAGCCTGGATGAAGCATTGCTATGGATTGATGAAGCTGTAAGCAACGGCAAAAGCCTGTCCGTCGGACTGCTTGGAAATGCAGCGGATGTCTATCCCGAATTGCTTCGCAGGGGCGTCCAGCCGGATATAGTGACTGACCAGACATCAGCACATGATTTGTTATACGGGTATATCCCAAGCGGGTATTCACCTGAATCCGCTGGTGTCGCGAGACGAGAACATCCGACCAAGCTTCAGGCTGCTGCCGGAGCTTCAATCGCGAATGAGGTGAAGGCGATGCTGGAATTCAAGAAACGGGGAGCGGTCGTTTTTGACAATGGCAACAATATCCGTTCACAGGCAGTGCAATATGGAGTTACGAATGCTTTTGAGATCGATATATTTACGGAAGCTTTTCTTCGTCCCCTTTTTGCGCGGGCTATCGGACCTTTCCGCTGGATCGCTCTTAGCGGTGAAGCAGAGGATATCCGAATCATTGACGATTATATCCTGAAAGAATTCAGTGATAATGACATCGTGTCCAATTGGATCAAACTCGCGAATACGTATGTGCCGTTTGAGGGATTACCAGCCCGTATAGGCTGGTTTGGGCATAAAGACCGCAGCAAACTGGCACTCGCGGTTAACCAATTGGTTCGCGAAGGAAAACTTGCAGGACCAGTCGCCTTCTCCCGGGATCATCTGGATGCAGCGGCGATGGCTCATCCCAACATTATGACCGAGCGGATGAAGGACGGAAGCGATGCAATTTCCGACTGGCCGTTGTTGAATGCCATGCTTAATTGTTCTTCCATGGCTGATCTGGTGGCGATTCATTCCGGCGGAGGGGGCTATTCCGGTTATATGACAAGTGCGGGCGTCACCATTGTAGCCGACGGATCAGAGGAAAGTGATACTCGTCTTCGTACAGCGCTTGACAATGATACTGGTCTTGGCGTACTCCGTTATGCGGATGCTGGTTACGAGCAATCGTTGGCCGAGGTTAGAACAAAGGGGATTGCCCGAATTGATACCCATCGATATGAAACCATTTCATCCACTGTGAAATAACATCCGGTAATGGACCAAAAGAATTTTCAACCAGGAGGAGATTTTATGCGGGAATTAACAAGGGATGATGTAAACGCTGCTGTCAAAGGCGGCTCTGTATTTGCCAGCGGCGGTGGAGGCTGGGTGGATCATGGACTGGAGATCGGACACGCGGCACTGAGCATCGGACGACCGAAGCTCCTGTCAGTAGATGAACTGCCGGATGACGCCATTATATTGACATGTACCGCAATCGGGGCCCCAGCTGGACGAGACTGGCAAATGCTCGGAAAGGACTACATTAAGGCCGTTCAGCTAATTATCGAAAACTATGATGGTAAAATAGCCGGGGTCATGACTCCGCAGAATGGCATGTCCAGCACCATTAACGGCTGGCTGCCGGCAGCAGCCCTTGGTCTTGCTGTTATTGATGCCACTGGAGATATCCGCGCACATCCGACAGGGAAGATGGGCTCACTTGGCCTCGCGTCTTCTATTGATTACGAGACGATACAGGCAGTGGCTGGCGGTAAACCAGAGATCGGCAGCTACATGGAACTTGTGGTTAAGGGAACTCCGGCACGGACCTCCAATATACTGCG
>NZ_LITU01000068.1:60054-135334 GCF_001280595.1 Paenibacillus xylanivorans | reverse complement strand
ATCAAACATATTAAGAAGCATGCTGCGATTGGTGGCATCTCGATAGCAATTGAGTTGGGCCGTGTCATTATGCAGGCAGAGCCGGAGGGACCGGAAGCGGTGCTAGAGGCCGTGGTACACAAAACCAATGGAAGAATCCTCGGCAGAGGGACGGTGACGACAAAAAAAGTTCGTTATTCAGGTGCTTTCGATGTGGGTACGATCGAAGTATCCATCGCCAACCGTAGGCTTACACTTCATGTAATGAATGAATATATGGCTGTCGAGGACGATGAAGGTACACGCATGACCACGTTCCCGGACGTAATTACTACGTTTGACCTGAAGAAGGGTCTGCCTGTGAGTGTGGGAGATGTTGAAGAGGGTATGGAAATAGCGGTCTTCGCCATTGATAAATCCCAGGTACCACTGAGTTCCAGTGTAAAGGACCCCAGCGTATATCCCGAGGTGGAAGAAATGCTGGGCATCGATTTGCAGAGCTATGCTTTTGACAAGGAGAAAAAAATCTATGCTTGAGGAGAGCATTCTCTCGCTCAGCTCTAACCAAATTGTATTGGACGGAAGCCGCATGACCATTGAGGATGTGGAGAGCGTAGCTCGTTCGCGGAGATCCGTAGTGATTGCCGATGAAGCCTGGGAACGACTAGTCACTGCACGTAAAGTAATTTATGAACTAGCTGCAGAAGGTGTTCCTGTCTATGGACTGAATCGTGGGGTGGGCTGGAATAAGGATAAGGTCATCGGAGATGATTATTTTGAAGACTATAACCGGAACTTATTGTTATCACATAGTGCTGGGGTGAAGCCGGAGGCTACAGAAGATGTCGTTCGTGCGGTGATGCTTGCCCGGTTAAATAGCCTGCTTGCAGGAGCTACCGGCGCTCAGCCCGATATTGCCAAACGTTATGCAGATTTTCTCAATATGGGTATTCACCCGCTTCTCCCGCTTCGTGGATCCGTCGGTGCGGCGGATATTACCTCGATTTCGCATATCGGTCTGGCCATGATAGGTAAAGGTGAAGTGCACATGGGAGGCGATCGTATACCAGCGAGCGATGCGTTAATGGTAATGGGTTTGGAACCCCTGCGTCTTGGCCCCAAGGACGGTCTGGCTATCGTCAGTTCCAATGCTCTCTCAGCGGGAAACGGAGCACTGGCACTCTTCGACATAGAAGAGTTACTGGATACCGCTGACTCTGTATACGCGCTGTCTTTGGAAGCCATTCGGGGAAATATCAGTCCGCTGGAAGAAGCGGTTCATTTTAAGCGCCCTTTTCCAGGACAGTTAAAGAGCCTGGCTATGGTACGGCGCAGTCTGCGCGGCAGCGGACTCTGGAATGGTTTTAATCCTGATTCACTTCAGGACCCGTTGAGCTTCCGTGATGCCTGCCAGATTCATGGCGCGGCAAGAGATGCTTATGCCTATGCGCGCCAGCAGCTTGAAGTTCATCTCAATAGCTCGGACGATAACCCCTGTGTGCTGACGGAAGAGCGGAGAATCTTATCCTGCGCCAATTATGACCCCATATCATGGACACTAGGATTCGAGATGCTTGGAAGTGCGCTGCATCATGTATCCAAAAGTTCATGCTATCGTATGATCAAGCTGGGGGACCCAGACTTTACAGGGTTAAGCCGCTTCTTGACTGCTGATCCGAGCCGCTCCGTCGGTTTCTGCACGGTTCAGAAAACAGCAACCTCACTGGATGCAGAAATTCGTCATTTGAGTAATCCTGTTTCATCTGATTATTTCTCACTGGCGGGAGATATGGAGGATCATGCTGCCAATTCTCCCTATGTTGTAAGCAAGGCAAGAGAGATTGTTGATCGTGTTACTTATATTTTGGCGATTGAAGCGCTTCATGCTGCTCAAGCTATTGATCTGCGTACGGATATGACTCTTGGTGAAGGGACAAGAGCGGGTTATGAGCTATTGCGTTCCGAGGTTCCTTTTTTGTCAGAAGACCGTAATCAAACCATAGATATAGAGCGTGCATACCTTCTGCTTAAGGAAGGGAAATGGCTGAAAGCAGTTCGAGCGAAGATAAATTGATTGTATCAATGATAATCAACAGAGGAGGATATACAATGGCACATGTTGATCCCCAGTGGTCTTTACGGGACCATTCTCAAGAGGGGTGGCAAATTCGTGCGGAGGTCAGTCCGAAGTGGATTCGCGTAAAATTTGAAGGGCAGTTTATCGCAGACAGCAAGGAAGTTCTCGTTGTTACCGAGACAGGCAGACTACCCGTTTATTATTTTCCGAAGAAAGATGTGAACCTTAAATTATTCAAACCTTCAGAAAAGCTGGAGAATGATCTGTATAAAGGCAATCAATTGTTTTGGCATATTAGCAGCGGTGGACGTACGGTAGAGAATGCGGTCTGGAGCTATTCGGGTGCGCAACAGGAAGCGGTATATTTGCAGGATCATTATTCTTTTTCATGGAACAAAGTAGATGCCTGGTATGAGGAAGAGGAAGAAGTATTTGTTCATGCGCGGGATCAGTACTCCAGGGTGGATGCGATCCCGGCCTCACGTCATGTTCAAATCGAGTTGAATGGAGTAATTGTTGCAGATAGCAAGCGACCTGTGATTCTCTATGAGACAGGATTGACCCCACGTTATTATCTTCATCAGGAGGATGTGCGCCTTGATTTATTGAAGGCGGTTAATCATTCCACACGTTGCCCTTATAAAGGAATAGCCAGCTATTGGGCTGCTTCAGTTAATGGAAGAGAATACAATGATCTGGTTTGGAGTTATAAGGACCCATTACCGGAAGTTCATGAAGTTGCAGGACTGTTATGCTTTTACCATGAGTCCGTGGATGCGCTCTACGTGGATGGGGTAAAGTGGTCCCTATCTGCTGATGATCGCCTTCCTTACAACAATGTAGGATGGGGGATAGTGTGAAATGGTAAATCATCTGAATTCTTATATTGCCTGCTCTCTGCGTCAGGAAGATAAACTAATGTTGAAGGCAGATCTAAATCCGCGCCGGGTTCACGTCACATTTGCAGGTGAGACTATTGCGGACAGCACACGTGTTATTACACTTCATGAACGCAGCAAGTTACCGGTATATTATTTTCCACAAGAAGATGTGTCGCAACAATTTCTGGTGAAAACCGAGTTGCAGACACACTGCCCAATTAAAGGCGATGCTTCTTATTGGACCATCCAAGTGGGTGAGTTTATTTCCGAAAATGCAGTCTGGGGTTATGAAAATCCACTTAAGGACATCGAGGCAATCAAAGGTTTTGTGGCCTTCTATTGGAACAAGGTGGACGCCTGGTATGAAGAAGAAGAGCAGATCTTCGTTCACCCGCGTGATCCATACAAGCGAGTTGATGCGATCCAAAGTTCCCGGCATGTAGAGATTGTTCTGGATGGCATCAAGCTTGCAGATAGCCACCGACCGGTGATCGTATTTGAAACGGGAGTCCCCGTTCGCTATTATCTTCCGATTGAAGATGTGGATCAGAATGTGCTTACCGCAAGTGATAAGCAGACATCCTGTCCTTATAAAGGTGATGCATCCTACTGGACGGCTGTCCTGAATGGACAGACCTATGAGAATATCGTGTGGAGCTATCCAAATCCTATTCCTGAAATACCAAAGATTGCTGGATTGCTGTCGTTTTATAACGAGCAAGTCGATGTCTATGTGGATGGCGAGTTACAGCCTAAACCTAAATGGTACTATTCTGCACTTGAATTCTTCAATGAAACCGAAGTAACTGTCGAAAGACAATGATGAGTATGATGATGGGGTTTCTGTCTGCTGTATATGCGGATAGAGCCCTTTTTTGATGATTGCCTCAAAAGCCTTGTCAATACACAAAGAGTTGAATACCTTATGACATAACACAAAAGAGGAGGAGATTACATGAGTGAAGTAGGGTATGGAAATGTTGGAGGTCTTGGTGGATACGGTGGCTTCACATCCACCGGCGCAATCCTTGTTCTGTTCATCTTGTTGGTCATCATCTCTAAAGCATTCCTGGTTTAATTCTTTCACCTTATGAACAACCCTGCTGGCATCACGCCGGCAGGGTCTTTTTGTCATGATTGTATTACCTTCGAAGGCTTAATCAGAACTTGTGTTCATATAAAATACAATTTGAAAGCGTTTGACATATGGGATTATCAATCTATAATTATGGAGTTATGCATTCAACATAGAATTGGATGAAGTTAAGGAGAATAGGTTGGAATGACACTCAAAAAAAGAATATTTTTGCTGTTTTTTCTCAGTGCGTTTATCCCCTTCATTAGTATATTTGCAATTTCCTACTACACCATTGATTCCATTTTTGCGAACAAGATCGATGATGGCATTCGGAGCAATTTACAGCAGGTGACTTCCTCACTGGAGAATTCGATCACCAATCTGAATCATGTTACTCAGCAGTTGTCCTACAGCGGTACATTAGGCAAGAAGCTGGATGAGGTGTTGAAACCATCCTCCAATATATTCGAATTGATTGAAACGCGGGATGAATTAAAGAGCGAATTAAATGTCGTAACATTTACCAACCCGAATATAGGTTTGACATTGTATTATTTCCAGGATGACGGCTCCACACAGTTTGGCAACTTTCCTATAAAGGATCGTTTTGCACCCGAATCTTTGCCAGTGCTCTCCAAAGCATACGGGATTACCTACTACGGTCCTCATGTCAGTATGAATCGATTCGATGATCAGCTCGTTCTATCCGCCATGCGAAAGGTAAAATTGCCCCAGAGGGACGATGCTTATATTTACGTTGAATCCGGTTTCCACCTTGCGCAGGATATATTGGGTTACAATCAGTACAAGGGAGATGTATCCCATCTGATCCTCGATGGAGAGGGAAACATTGTGTATAGTGAGATTCCAGAAGCGATGAAAGTTGGGGAGAATTTCTCCAACTTATCAAAAGGTGCAGCATCGGACGGAATAGCTCGCGATCATCATTGGTTCAGGCAAGACTCCACTCAGAATTGGAGCGTTGTGTCGGTGATCTCACAGGCCAAGTATCAACAGGAGAAAAATCAGTGGTTGCTTCAAATATTACTGGTCGCTTTATTTTTCCTGGGCTTTACTGTATTTCTGGCTTGGCTGCTGTGGAAGATGGTTTATAAACCTCTCGGTCTGTTCCATTCGGAAATCAACGAAATGTCTCAAAATCCACAAACGGCAGGTAGCCAGACCCGCACGCAAATTCCCGAATTCGATTTTCTGTTGGGCGAATTCTCAAATATGCAGCATCAAATCGGTGATCTCTTTAAAGAGGTGCAGCAGAAAGAGAAAATTCGTGCAGATCTTGAAGTGGAAAAGCTGCTGTACCAGATCAATCCTCATTTTTTGATGAATACGCTGGATACGGTGCACTGGCTGGCGGTTATGAATGGACAAGGGGAGATTGACAGGCTGGTGCAGTCTCTGAATAAGCTGCTGTACTACAATTTGGGCAAATTAGGACAGGTTTCCACGATGGAAGAGGAGATTGACGCGCTTAGACAGTACTTGATCCTGCAGCAAATCCGCTATGACTTTGAATTTGATGTGCGTATTTCGGCTGATGAGCAAGTGCTCCAAATACCAGTACCTCGTTTTATTCTACAGCCGTTGGTTGAAAACTCACTTTACCATGGACTGAGTGACGAAGGTTTTATTCAAATTGAAGTGACACGCAAAGAAACGTTGAACATTATGATTCAGGATAATGGGGCAGGTATGACGGAGGAAGTGATTGAAAGACTTCTGAATAATCGTGTACCTGAACATAAAAAAGTAGGGATGGGCATCGGGCTCAATTATGTTCAGCGCATGTTAAAAGCACAGTACGGGGATCAAGCTCAACTGGTGATTGAGAGTGAATTGGGAACAGGGACAAGTATATTGCTTATACTTCCTATCAAAGGAGAAGATATCTCGGCATGATTAAGGTATTGATTGTGGATGACGATAAATTGGTACGAAAAGGAATAAGCTCCGCGATGCCATGGAACGAGTTCGGCATGGAGGTTGTTGGAGAAGCAAGTAACGGGGCTAAGGCGCTGGATTTTCTGGAATCCAACTCGGTAGATCTGATGTTAACGGATCTTGCGATGCCGGTGATGTCTGGCATTGAACTGATGCGAGCCGCAAGGCAGCTCTATCCGGAGCTTCATATTGTCGTGCTAACCCTTCATCAGGATTTCGATTATATCCAGGAAGCACTTAGGCTGGGAGCGATCGACTATATAGCCAAAGTTCAGCTTGAGAAGGAGCAATTCGAACACGTCCTGAATCGGATACATACCCGGATTTGTGAGTTGGCTAATACAAGACGAAAGCTGCCGCTACTCGGTGAAACCAACGTTCATTACCGTAAAGTGTACGCACTTGTTTCACTGGACCGGAAGTCCGGACAGATCTGGCCCATTGAACTCGAATCCAATGTAGACGAGGTTCGATTTGAAGTGGAACGGAATAGCTGGATGTGGGCGACAGCCCTGAATGGTGAGGATCAGCTATTCGATAGATTGAAGGGATACTTGGACCAAATTCCCCAAGGGTCCCTACTGCTGTTGTCTGATGTGCAAGAACGGACATGGTCGCAAATTCAAAACTGGATTATAAACTATACAGAATCGTCCTTATTTTATGCTTATGAACCTCAAGATCCGGTTATTGCCGTTTCTATGAATGAAGAAGACTCTTTTCCAATAGAACCTCAGGATGAGGAAATGGATCGTATTAAACGAAGTTGGTTTCTATCTCCATGGACACACAATGACCATTATTACAACCAGCTTGTTGAAGAGTTTAAATCCCTAAGGCTGCAAAAAGGACAGCTGATGGGATTACTCTACTCCCTGGTCATGGAGTGGAACCATCTTTTTGCCCAGACTACGCTGGGCAGAATCTCCATGATCCATTCTTTTCAATCCTGGTACGAAGTGGAACAGTGGATCAAGCAGACCTCTGAGAGCATTCGAAAGGCGGATGAACAGACTTCGTATTCTCAGGAAATGATTGATGGTGTGAAAAAAGCTGTGATGATTATGCAAAATGATCTGGATCAGGCTTTTACAGCTTCAGGGCTGTCCCAGCAACTGAACATTAGCAGAAGCTATTTCAGCCAATGCTTCAAGGACATCATGGGGAAAACCTTTAACGATTATTCCCGATATATACGAATGGAGAAGTCGAAAGAGTATTTATTGAACACAAACAACACGATTTTCTGGATTGCAGAGCGGGTGGGCTATACGGATGAGAAATATTTCAGCCGAATTTTTCGCGAACTGACAGGCTTGCTGCCTAGTGAATATCGACAGTTAGGCAGAGGGGACAAATAGTGTAAACTCCGCATAACTGACTGAAAATCCGGTGAAAGAAGGGAAAGCAATGATCAAGAAGATGGCTGCATGTGTTGTTGTCGTCAGCTTGATTGCAGGTATAGTATTTTTCAGTATTTCGTGCTTTCGGGAATCTCGGGAATCACCCATTAGACCAGCGACAATCATACCTGATACAGCCGCCACCGAGCCATTTGGCAAATATAACAATCCCGTCTCTATAAGGTTGGGATATGTGGTCGACCCGACGGGTACGGATCTCTCTGAAGGAGAGACTTTAGAGAAGAATATGTGGAAAACGGCGATTAAACAAAACCTTAACATGGATGTCGAAGTCATGTGGCAGGTATCCAAGGAGGATTTTGGTCAGAAAATTGATCTGGCTATCGCCAGCAATGATTTGCCAGATGCAATGATCGTTAATCAGGTTCAGTTGAATGAGATGGTCAAAGCAGGAGAAATTGAAGATCTGACCGAGGCATATGCAAGCAGCGCTTCACCCGAGATGAAGAAAATTATCGACAGCACCAATGGATTGGCACGGGAACAAGTGACCTTTGAAGGGAAAATGATGGCTGTTCCGTCTGTGACGGCGGAAGACTTCAGCATGCTCTGGATCAGGCAGGACTGGCTGGATCGTCTTGGATTGAAACCACCAAAAACGGTGGATGAACTGGAAGCGATCGCAAAGGCCTTTGTGGAGCAGGACCCGGATGGGAACGGGAAAAGGGATACGATCGGGCTTGCCTCAAGCACGGGTCTGTTTAACGATTTCAATAACAACGCTTTTGCTTTTGATCTAACGCCAATCTTCTCGGCTTATGGGTCTTTCCCCGGATATTGGCTCGAAAAAGATGGAGAACCTGTATACGGTTCGATTCTACCTGAGACAAGGAATGCCTTGGTCAGGCTTCGTGATATGTATGCCAAAGGGCTGCTTGATCCAAATCTGGGCATCCGCAAAGAGCCTGAGGAAACCGTCATTAACGGGCAGGCGGGCATGTTCTTCCAAGGTTTCTTTGCAGGATACTGGCCGCTTCCAAGCGCTTGGCTGAATGATCCAAGGGCGAACTGGCAGGCCTACGCGCTCCCGCTGGATGCAAACGGAGCCTATCATGTGAAGGTTAATAATCCCTCAAGTTCTTTCCTGGTGGTTCGAAAGGGGTACGCTCATCCGGAAGCGATCATTAAAGTAAACAATCTATACCTTCGTGATGAGTTCAAGTATGGTACGAGTTTTATGCTGAGTCGTAATTTCTTTGCTCCGGCAGATGAAGCCCGATATGAATCGAAAGCTGTGCAGGAGATACTGGCAGGAACCAAAACACCAGCCGATTTCAAGGAAAAGTCCGAATATAAGCTGCTGGAAAATACGGTTTCGACGATAAAACAAACCAAGCTAAAGCCTTATGATCAACTTGGCATTTCGTTTTGGGATCAGCACAGCGAGAATTTTATGCGTGGTTATTCACTGCTCGTCGGTGGAAGAAACTTCTTTGATCCGAATATCCATAAAGTGCGAAGCCTTACTTACAAGCGTACGCCAGCAATGGAGAGGACGTGGGGGAAACTGTCCAAACTGGAACACGATACATTTCTGAAAATTATTTTAGGCGCTGCGCCGATCGATTCATTCGATCAATTCGTAGAGGAATGGAAGGAACAGGGTGGCGACCAAGTGACTGCTGAAGTGCTGGCTTCCCAGAATGAACACTTGAAGTAGCTAACATATAGACGATCCGATAGCTGTTACATTTCTGAATTCCCATTCATAGCCGGCATTCTCCTGTTCAAGGAGCTTGCTGGTTTTTTATTTCACGTGCCCTGATTAAGAGAGGATAGACAAATGTAAGTCGAGAGGTAAGATAAATGCTCACTACCTCAATGTTGCTCGTTGATCGCAGCAAAAATTGTACACATTTCTCTATCCAAACAAGCGTTTAATCCCTATCTCGATTAGGCTTCTCCAAGTTTTATAATGAAAGCGCAAACAACATGATAGAGAAATAAACAGAACGAAGGGGAGTTGAATTTGATGAGAAATAATTGGTCAATAAAAAGCAAACTGTTGACGAAACGACTGGCTGTGCTTTCCATGTCCGCCCTGATGGTTTCCATTCTAGCAGCCTGCGGGGGAGCCTCCAATCCGCCGACTGCTGAGGATGCGGGCCAATATGAGGTGACACCTGGAGACCCGTTCAGTGCCTATAAAGACGAAGTGACGGTAACGATGGGACGTGTTACGACGGCAAACCCGAAATTGCCGTCAGGAGATACATACGAGAATAATGCGTATACCCGTCTGGTCAAAGATTCGTTTAACGCACAAATTAAGGACCAATTTGAGGCCAACGGTGAAGATTACAGCCGTCAAGTTTCTCTTGCAATCGCTTCCGGGGAACTGCCCGACATGATGCGTGTAGATTCCAAGGATGAACTTAAAGAACTGGTTGATAATGACTTGATTGAAGATATGACGGAAGTATACAAACAATATGCGACTGATAATATCAAAAAGACTTACGATTCATATGATGGCCGTGCACTGGACAATGCCACGATTGATGGACGTCTAATGGGCCTTCCGGCGACTTCGCTGGATTCCGCGCCAACCATGGTCTGGGTTCGACAGGATTGGCTGGATGTGCTGGGAATCAAACTCGATGCTGACGGAGACGGTGCTATCAAGCTGGAAGATGTAGAGAAAACAGCAGAAGAGTTCTTGAAAAAAGATCCTGGGCAAACCGGGAAACCGGTGGGCATTCCTTTTGTGAACACCCTGAATACGACAGACTATAATGGCTCTGCCTATACCATGCTGGGCGTTGCTTCGACCGAAAACGCGTTTCCTCAGTACTGGATGAAGGGCGAAGATGGCAGCATCGTTTATGGTTCAACCACAGAGGAAACCAAGCAGATGTTGGGCATTATGGCCGACTGGTTCAAAAGAGGTATCATCGACCCTCAATTTGGAACCCGTACATTTGACGATATCACTGCACTTTACACCAATGGCCAGAGCGGAATTGCTTTTGGACCGTGGCACATTCCAGACTGGGGACTGAGCAACGTCAAGCAAATGGATAAACATGCGAAATTCACGGCTTACACACTGGAGGATGCAGACGGTAAGGTAAACGTGGCACACGCCAATCCATCCGGTCAGTTTATCGTTGTGAGAAAAGGATATGAACACCCGGAACTGGCGATTAAAATTATAAACCTGTTCTACGATAAACTGGCAAATGACAAAGATGTGGAAACTTCCATGCCAGAGGCAGCCAAGTATCTGGAAAGCGGCGTAGATGGTTCCACCAGACCTTTTAATATTGAAGTCAACTCAGCAACATCACTGCTGGATGATTACTCCGACGTCGTTCGTGGAATTAAAGGTGAGATCGGTTTGGATCAGGTCCGGACAACGGAATCGAAGAACAATATTGAGAGTATCCAAACCTACTTGAAAGACCAAGATACGGATGATGTAACGGCCTGGTCGAAATATCACTCGCGTATGAACGGAGTAGGGCTCATTGACAAGCTGACGCAGGAAAGCAAATTCAACTGGATGACGCCAGCTTTTTCTGGAACCACACCAAGCATGAAACAGACGTGGGCCAACCTGAACAAATTGGAACAGGAATCTTTCATCAAAATCATAACTGGTGCGGAACCGCTGGATTACTTCGAAACGTTCGTCAGCAATTGGAAGAAACAAGGCGGCGACCAAGTGATCCAGGAGATCGAAGCCGAGACCAAAACCCAAAAATAATGAAGTTAACACTGCTGATAGGCTGCGATAAGCAGCCTTTCTTCAGGAAAGGGGTTCATCCATGAAGCAGGAAAATTATAAAGCAAGAAACCGCTTGGGCACGGGTGCCATGTATCATATGATGATGCTGCCAGGCATTTTATTTTTGCTGGTATTCAGCTACATTCCAATGGTTGGTGTCATTACGGCGTTTCAGGATTACGTACCAGCCAAGGGTATGTTTGGCTCCGAATTTGTTGGGCTGAAGCATTTTATTTATATGTTTAAACTGCCGGACATCGGTCAAGTTATCAGCAATACGTTGGTGATTGCCATCGCCAAGATTCTACTCGGCACACTGATGGCCATCATTTTTTCCATTTTATTAAACGAGATCCGCTTTAAATTCGTTAAAAAATCCGTGCAGACGATTGTATATCTGCCCCACTTTTTGTCTTGGGTCGTTCTGGCCTCCGTGGTCGTTAACATGTTCAGCCTGGATGGAAGTGTAAATCAGATTTTAGCCGTTTTCGGCTTGGAAAATATTAATTTTCTCGGAAGCAACACCTGGTTCCAACCGCTAATTATCGGGACGGACGTATGGAAGGAATTCGGTTATAGTTCCATCGTTTATTTGGCTGCAATTACCTCTATTGATCCCGGCCTATATGAAGCGTCAGGGATAGATGGAGCGAGCTGGTGGAGAAAAGTATGGCATATTACATTGCCGGGTATGCTGCCTATTATCCTGCTCATGGGGGTCATGAGTCTGACCAATATTTTGAGCGCAGGCTTCGATCAAATCTATAATCTGTACAATCCGGTTGTCTATGAGTCGGGCGATATTCTGGATACCTATGTATACCGGATTGGTCTTGTTGGCAGACAGTATAGTTTTGGTACGGCTGTTGGGTTGTTCAAGTCAGTGATCGGTATTGTTCTATTATTGTCTGCCAACGAATTGGCCAAAAAATACACCGACAGAAAAATATTCTAAGGAGGCGAAACTTGTGTCTTATTCCGCAAGCCTGAAAGACCGAATGGGCCGGTTTGTCATCTACGCCATCGTTATATTGCTGGCTTTGATCTGCCTCCTTCCATTATGGAATATCGTTGCGATTTCATTCAGCAGCAGTGAGGCCGTCTCGGCCAATGCCGTAGGTCTGTTACCCGTCAAGTTTACAACAGCCGCTTATTCGAAAATTATTGATGATGCGCAGTTCTGGCGATCCTTTGGCATTTCCGTTCTGCGTGTGGCTCTATCACTTGTGCTCAACATGATTCTTATTGTTTTGATGGCTTATCCGCTATCCAAGTCGAAGAGAGAATTTAAAGGCAGAAATATTTATATGAATGTCATGATTTTTGCCATGCTGTTCAGTGGGGGAATGATTCCCAGCTATCTGCTGATCAAAAACCTGGATATGCTCAATACGATTTGGTCGCTTGTACTGCCAGGTGCTGTGCCAATATTCAGTGTCATCCTTGTGATGAACTTCTTCGCCGCCGTACCTAAAGCGCTCGAAGAAGCGGCTTTCATCGACGGGGCCAACGCAATGCAGGTTTTGTTCAAAGTGTATGTCCCCGTATCTATTCCGGCGCTGGCGACTGTATCCTTATTCAGTATCGTGGGCACATGGAATGATTTCTTCAGTGGATTGATTTACATGACCAAAGTAAGCAATTATCCGTTAATGACTTATATACAGTCCCTTAACGTGAATATTGCTGAACTTTTGCAATCCGGCACCAACTCTGCGCAGCTTAGCAACTTGACTGAGATCTCGAACAAAAATCTAAATGCGGCCAAAATCGTAGTGGCTGTCATTCCGCTGCTGCTGATTTACCCGCTATTGCAAAAATACTTTGTGACCGGAATTGTTGTGGGTTCGGTAAAAGAGTAATAGTGAATGGAACGGAGTCTGGATGAGCAGAATCTGGTTTAAGAGAAAGGTGGTGCGTTATGGGAAATGAAAAATGGTGGAAAGAAATTGTCGTATATCAAATTTATCCTCGCAGCTTTCAGGACAGCAATGGTGACGGCATCGGGGATTTGAAAGGCATATTTTCCCGACTCGATTATTTGAAGGATCTTGGCATCGGTGCGATCTGGCTGTCACCGGTGTGCAAATCCCCTCAAGATGACAACGGGTATGACATTTCGGATTACCAGGATATTGATCCGATGTTTGGTTCGCTTGAGGATATGGAATTACTGATTCAGGAAGCAGGCAAGCGGGACATCCGAATCATTATGGATCTGGTGCTTAACCACTCATCAGATGAACACCCCTGGTTTAAGGAAGCACGGAAAAGTAAAGATAATCCGTACCACGATTACTATGTGTGGAGAGATGGTGTGGAAGGTACGCCGCCCAACGATCTGGGTTCAACCTTTGGCGGTTCCGCCTGGGAATGGGTACCTGAGCTGGGACAGTACTATCTGCATCTATTCTCTGTCAAGCAGCCGGATCTGAACTGGGAGAACCCCAAGGTTCGGCAGGAGATATACGATATGATTCAATGGTGGATGGATAAAGGCGTAGGTGGTTTTCGATTGGATGTTATCGATCTGATAGGCAAGGAGCCTGACCTCAAAATTACGGGTAATGGGCCAAATCTGCGAAAATATATGCGTGAACTCAGTAAAGAGACATTCCAAAAGGGTGATCTGCTAACCGTCGGAGAAACATGGGGGGCAACGCCCGAGAGTGCCAAGCTTTATAGCAACCCGGATGGCAGTGAACTATCCATGGTCTTCCAATTTGAACATATTAGCTTGGATGAACAACAGGGAAAAGGGAAGTGGGATCTCCAGCCGCTGGATTTGCTCCAATTAAAGAAGGTGCTATCCAAATGGCAGACCGAGCTCAAGGGCGAAGCCTGGAACAGCTTGTTCTGGAACAACCATGACCTTCCGCGGATCGTCTCTCGTTGGGGGAATGACGGAGAGTATCGTGTGGAGTCTGCCAAGATGTTGGCAACGCTTCTTCATGGCATGCAGGGTACGCCATATGTGTACCAGGGTGAAGAATTAGGCATGACGAATGTACGTTACGACATTGAAGAATACCGTGATATTGAGTTGCTGAATCTGTATAAAGAGCGGATCGGGCAGGGGTATTCGAAGGAAGACGTAATGGAATCGATTTATGCCAAAGGCCGTGATAACGCACGTACGCCGATGCAGTGGGATACTTCCGAAAATGCAGGCTTTACGGAAGGCAAACCATGGATTTTGGTAAATCCGAATTATACTGAGATTAATGCGGAAGAATCTATGAATAATCCGAATTCCATTTACCAGTACTATAAAACTCTGATTCAGCTGCGAAAAGAGCATGAAGTGATTATCTATGGGGATTATGAACTGCTGTATCCGGAAGACACCAACCTCTTTGCTTACACACGAACACTCGGTGGAACAAAATTGCTAGTGCTGTGCAACTTCTATGGCAAAATTGTTCCATTCCAGATTCCCAGGGAATTTGCAGGGGACAAAAGATTATTAATTAGTAACTATTCGGACGGAGTTTCAGAGAACGCACTTCGTCCTTATGAAGCGAGAATGTATCTGCTCGGATAGTGTAAAAGATAAGGGTTGAAGGTGAAAAAAGCTTTCAACCCTATTTTTTGACGAAAAGAAGCTTCTGCAAGAAGACATCCAGCGCCATGGATTGTGAATGTTCCTTGTGGCGAATGATGGAGAAGCTGCGTTCCAGATGCAGCTGTCTGATTCGCAGTTCTTCGACTTCCCCGGTTGCCAGCTCCTTATGAACGATCCATCTGGATACCATCGCAATTCCGAGTCCGGCAGCAACAGCTTCCTTCACACCCTGACTGCTGGTGAAGACATAGGACCGCTTGGGACGGATCGCAGTCTGTTCCATAAAATGATCACTAAACGCGCGTGTTCCTGAACCTAACTCACGAAGGACCCAGACCTGATCCTGAAGCATATTCTGCTCTACCACGACGGAACTGGAGAGGGGATGGCCGAAAGGAGCTACAACGATCATCTCATCCTTCATATAAGGGATAACGTCAAGATCTGATGAGGCTTGGGCTTCACCCTCCACAAATCCGATATCCAGTTGATTTCCCCTAACCGCAGACAAAATCTCCTGAGTATTGCCAATAGTAACCTGAAGGTTGACCTGCGGATACTGAGCTGCGAATTCTGCCAGCTTCTTAGGCAAAATATATTCACCGATGGTGAAGCTGGCTCCGATCTGTATGCTTCCAGTCACCTCATCCCGCAGCATCTGAATTTCCTGCCGCGCTTCATCGTAGCGAGCCTGAATGACTTTGGCATGCCTGTAGAGGATCGCCCCCGCTTCAGTCAGGGACACCTGCTTTGGCGAACGATGCAGCAGTTTGGCTCCCAACTCATTCTCCAGATTTTTGATATGCAGGCTCACCCCAGGCTGGGAAAGATTCAACAGTTCTGCGGCTTTGGAGAAATGGCTTTGTTCTGCAACGGTAACGAAGACCTTTAATGCATCAGTAATCATTATAATTCCTCATTTGAATAGTGTATTTTCATGGTAATAAGCCTATTGAACTCATTTTAGCATAAGATACCCAATCAATCATAAGTTTTTGTAATGATTAGGATCGCAGATTCATATTTCACTTCCTGTCTTTCTGCTTCTATAGTTAGGATATACTTTATCCAATAAGGAAGTGCAGAGCTATGATCTTACAGACACCGTTGAGATTCGTTAAAAACATAAAAGTGGTTAGAAACCGGGGATTTTTGCAGGGGATTGGACTGACCTTACTGCTCTCGTTCATTGCCAAGCTGCTGGGTTATCTGCCGTTTCTGAATATCATGGGTCAACTGGTTATTGCCATTCTGCTTGGCATCCTGTACCGGGCCATACGCGGCGTTCCGATGACCGCTCAATCCGGGATCTCCTTCTCGGGAAAACGATTGCTGCGGTTTGGCATCATCCTGCTGGGTCTGAAACTGAACCTGCTGGATATTGTCCATGCAGGCTACAAAGTGGTTGCGCTAGCGGCAATCAATGTTACTGTGGCGATTTTTATCGTATATGGACTGTGCAAGTGGTTAAAGATCGACAAACGAATAGGGCTGCTGACCGCATGTGGAACAGCTATCTGCGGTGCCGCGGCCGTGGTCGCGATTGCGCCACAGATCAAGGCAAAAGATGAAGAAACAGCAGTAGGTGCAGCCACGGTGGCTATATTGGGCACCATTTTCACTCTGGCCTATACATTACTGTACCCGGTATTGGGTTTAAGTGCGAATGGATATGGCGTTTTCACAGGCGCTACACTTCATGAAGTGGCACATGTCATCGCTGGGGCTGCACCTGGCGGGCAAGCGGCACTGGATATGGCAGTCATCGTGAAGCTAACCCGGGTCGCCATGCTGGTGCCGATTGCTCTGATCATCGGTTTGTGGAGTGGACGACAGGCACGTGGGGGAGAGCAAAAATTATCTAAAGGAAGAATCCGGTGGCGTGAATTGCCCGTACCTTGGTTCATTTTCGGTTTTCTGGCCATGAGTGGATTAAACACGCTGGGCATTATTCCGCAAGAGATGATCTCGGGACTTCTGGTTCTTTCCTATATGCTACTCGCGATGGCTATGGCTGGATTGGGGTTGGGTGTGGATATTGCAACCTTCCGCCGTCTGGGCAAAAAGCCTTTCTTGGCAGGATTACTGGGCTCTGTCGTTTTGTCCGTGATCGGCTTTGTGCTTGTTCGTGCCTTTGGCCTGAACTAGGGCGTGTGTTCAAACCCATGCAAGCCACAATGAACACTCTAGTTAATCGTAACGAGTCACTAGACGTCGATAGTTTTTACTTTATTAAATAAGCATTCGCCTAAATGACGTTAACAAAAAGCAGGTATTGACTCTTAGTAGATCAATGCGTGCTTTTTGTTGTTTGCGAGATGCTTATCATCAGATCCAGAACGAACACGACAAATGAAATGACGAACATCATGCGAATATAATGCCGAGTGGGATAGGGTTGGATGCCGTTCCGGTTTGTCATGAACAATGCACCGCATTCTTGATTGCTTCGTTATGAATGCGATTTAATATCTCAGGGAAAGTATAAAACCTCTGTTTGAAAATTATAAGTATTTTCCTTTTATGGTTTAAAAGTCCGGAATACACATATGAAAGTCTGGATAACGATGTATTTTATGATTGCAAGCATTCGGGTTGATCGTAAACATCCAAAAAGGAAGATCAGAAGTCCGAATACCGTCTCTAGGGGTCTGATAAGGAGAATGGGAAGCGGTTTATACTAAATCTGTTCCATAAATGACAAATCCAAGCAGAGAAGTGGATCAGTTATCCAAGAAACTCCCCAAGTTAAGCGGCGATCACGCATTACGGTTGCGTAAGTCGTGTTGTATGTCTTCTGATTGCGGCCATTTACCCGATCTATCTTAGTCATAGCGTCGTTCAGTGATTCTTCCACTGTGGCTAATGGACAGGTGTAGGTCTATCGGTTCATTCAAAAGTATTTTAATAAGGGGGTGATGATCGGCGCAGAGAAAAAATAAGGCAGATTGTAATTCATTACGAATCAAGGAGGTTCCTACATGGGGAAAAGATAGGCAAAAAGCTTTTACCAAGGCTGGAATTCAACCGTTCATTTCATTGAATAAAAATTTTGCTAATAACCTGAGGAGGAATTTAATGCGCAACAAGTATATCGTATGGTCACTCGTATTGACCCTACTAGTCTCGAATTTATTTCTGGCTGTAGGATCCCCAACTCCTGTATCAGCAGCCGGAGGACCGGACCTAGCACAAGGCAAGAGTGTTACCGCGAGCGGGTACAACCAAACATACAGTCCGACCAATGTGATTGACAGCAACCAAGCGACCTATTGGGAAAGTACCAACAGCGCTTTCCCCCAATGGATTCAAGTGGATCTAGGAAGCAACACCAACATTGACCAAATCGTGTTGAAGCTTCCGACAGTGTGGGAAAAGAGAACCCAAACGATAACCGTGCAAGGCAGCGAGAACGGTTCATCGTTCACGAATATCGTGGGTTCTGCGGATTATGTATTTAATCCATCCGTTGGGGAGAACTCGGTTACTATCGATTTTCCTGCTGTCGAGACAAGGTACGTTCGTTTAAGCGTAACGGGCAATTCCGAGTGGCCGGCAGCTCAACTGTCCACATTTGAAATCTACGGACCGAGCAGTGAGGGACCAACTATACCTGGCCCCGATCCTGTGGATCCTCCAATTCCTACAGAGGGAAGCAACATTGCCATTGGTAAGTCGATTACTGCATCGTCCAGCACCTTAAACTTCGTAGCTGCGAATGCAAACGATAACAATATCAATACGTACTGGGAAGGCGGCAGCACTCCAAGTACACTCACTCTGGATCTTGGCTCGAATCATAAGATTACATCCATCGTGCTGAAGCTTAACCCGGATTCAGTCTGGAGCACGCGTACACAGACCATTCAAGTGCTCGGACATAACCAGGACACGACAACGTTCAGCAATCTGGTATCCTCACAATCGTACACATTCAACCCAGCTTCCGGCAACACGGTAACGATTCCCGTTTCAGCAACGGTTAAACGTGTACAACTGAACATTACGGCCAATTCGGGAGCTCCTGCGGGGCAAATTGCTGAATTTCAAGTGTTTGGCACACCTGCACCGAATCCTGATCTGACGATTACAGGCATGTCCTGGTCTCCGTCTTCTCCAGTGGAGAACAGCCCTATTACCCTTAATGCTATCGTCAAAAACATTGGCTCTGCTGCTTCTCCATCTTCTAGTGTCAACTTCTATTTGAACAACGAACTGGCTGGTTCGTCACCAGTAGCTGCTTTGCAAGCAGGGGATTCGACAACGGTCTCGCTTAATGCAGGTAATAAAGGAGCTGCATCATATACGCTTAGCGCCAAGGTGGATGAGAATAACCAGATCATCGAAGAGAATGAAGGGAACAACAATTACACTCACTCCTCTTCTTTGGTGGTTGCGCCGATTACAAGTTCTGATCTGGTAGGCACGGTCTCTTGGAGTCCTGGAAACCCTACAGCAAATAGTACAGTAACGTTTACGGTTAATCTGAAAAATCAGGGAAACATGGCCTCCGCAGGCGGTGTGCACGGAGTTACAGTGGTTCTCAAGAACGCTGCTGGAGCAACGCTTCAGACGTATAGTGGTTCCTATAACGGCACATTGGCACCGGGAGCTTCGGTCAATGTCAATGTTGGAACGTGGACTGCTGCAACTGGTAATTACAATGTGACAACTACCGTTGCAGTGGATAATAATGAAGCTCCGGTGAAACAAACGAATAACGTTGTTACAACAAGTTTGAACGTATATTCTGCCCGTGGTGCAAGCATGCCTTATACCCGTTATGATACGGAAGATGCTACGCGTGGCGGCAGTGCCGCACTGAAGTCCGCACCGACCTTCGATCAGGCTCTAACGGCTTCGGAAGCATCTGGGCAAAAATATATCGCTCTTCCTTCGAACGGTTCTTATGCACAATGGACGGTTAGACAAGGGGAGGGAGGCGCAGGTGTAACCATGCGGTTCACGATGCCGGATTCCGCAGATGGCATGGGTCTTAACGGTGCACTAGAGGTCTATGTTAACGGTTCCAAGGCCAAAACGGTTCCCTTGACCTCCTACTACAACTGGCAGTACTTTTCCAGTGATCAGCCGGGAGATGCGCCAAGTGCAGGACGTCCGTTGTTTCGTTTTGATGAAGTGCACTGGAAACTGGATACACCTCTAAAAGCCGGGGACACCATTCGTATTCAGAAAAACAATGGAGATAACCTGGAGTACGGTGTGGATTTTCTCGAAATCGAACCCGTTCAGGCTGTGATCCCGCGCCCGGCTAACTCCGTCTCTGTAATCGATTTTGGTGCGGTTGCAAACGATGGGAAAGATGATCTTGCCGCATTCGAAGCGGCGGTCCAATCCGCGGTTTCCACAGGCAAGACGTTATATATCCCGGAAGGTACCTTCCATCTCAGCAATATGTGGAAGATTGGCACACCGACGAATATGATTAATAACCTCACCATTGTGGGCGCAGGCATCTGGCATACCAATATCCAGTTTACCAACCCCAATGCAGCCTCTGGCGGGATTTCTTTCCGAGTGCAGGGCAAACTGGATTTCAGCAATATCTATATGAATTCCATGCTGCGTTCACGCTATCACGAAAACGCAGTCTACAAAGGGTTTATGGACAATTTCGGCAAGGATTCTAAGTTCAGCAATGTATGGGTCGAACACTTTGAATGCGGTTTCTGGGTAGGAGATTACGCCCATACACCTGCAATAATTGCTGATGGGCTGGTAATAGAGAACAGTCGTATTCGGAATAACCTTGCGGACGGCGTCAACTTCGCCCAAGGCACAAGTAATTCGACTGTTCGCAACAGCAGCGTCCGCAACAATGGTGATGATGGTCTGGCTGTATGGACCAGCAACGTGAATGGCGCTCCTGCTGGTGTGAACAACACATTCTCGTTCAACACGATTGAGAATAACTGGCGCGCAGCAGGCATTGCATTTTTCGGTGGTGGCGGACATAAGGCAACCAACAACCTCATTGTTGACACGGTTGGCGGTTCGGCGATCCGAATGAACACCGTTTTCCCTGGATACCATTTCCAAAATAACACAGGTATTCTGTTCTCCGATACGACAATCATTAACAGCGGCACAAGCAAAGATCTGTACAATGGAGAACGGGGAGCTATTGATCTTGAAGCCTCCAACGATTCCATTAAGAACGTAACGTTTACCAATATTGACATCCTGAATACGCAGCGCAGTGCCGTTCAATTCGGATACGGCGGCGGATTCCAGAACATTGTGTTTAATAACATCAATATTAATGGTACTGGTCTGGACGGAATTGAGACATCCAGGTTCACAACTCCGCATAAAGGTGCAGCAATTTACACCTATACAGGCAATGGCTCTGCCACATTCAATAATCTGACAACCAGCAACATTGCCAACCCAAATGTGAATCAGATTCAAAGTGGGTTTAATTTGATCATTCAATAAATTTTTTTTCAAAAAAAGTAGGGAGCTCAATGAGTTCCCTGCTTTTTTAGGTTAAGCAAAGGAGGAAAGGGTGAACATTGATCTGGATCTGAAATACGGCAAGACAGTAACTGCCAAAGGGAGATTTTAAGATGTCCCATATTTTTTTCTGTAGTGACTTAGCGTAAGTAGAGGCCAAATATATGTATAGCTGTGATAATGGGAATAGAAGTTGCCGGGGAGACCAGCGCCAGTTGGATAATAGGTTTTCCAATCGTTTTCGCGTATGGATGCAATAAGCCTTAGGATGCCGTGATTCACCTCGGGTGTGGGTTTGGGTTGGACAGAGATAAGGGCGTCAAGGGCCCAAGCGGTTTGGGAGGGAGTGCTTTCCCCTAATGGCACATAGTGTAGAAGTCGGTCACTATGACAGGATTCCCCCCATCCACCGTCGGAGTTCTGGATGCTTAAGAGCCATTGGGCTCCTTTTTGCACTGTATCATGGTTTGCAGGTAGTCCGACTGCCGTAAGGCCGGTTAATGCAGCCCAAGTTCCGTAGATATAACATACGCCCCATCTTCCGTACCATGAGCCATCCTTCTCCTGGTTTCGAATGAGCCATTTCGTTCCACGTTTGATCCATTCATGCCTAGTATCAAGCCCGGCAAAGTTTCCAAGATACTCCAGGGTACGTCCCGTTAAGTCAGCCTCCGAAGGGTCTGTAGCTGCAGATTTGGCACCGTCGATGGCGAGCCAGGTGAGCATTTCCTTGTTCGTATTTTTTTCGAATGCCGGCCAGCCACCGTCTTTATTTTGCATGGACAGAACCCAATTCAGTCCGCGATTCCAGGATTGCTGAAATGTTGGAAGAGTAGTGGACAAGCTTCGGATTGCCCGTAAAGCTGCTGTTGTATCATCCACGTCTGGATTGATCGTATTCGACTCTGAAAATCCCCATCCTCCAGGTACTGTATTCGGATTATGAATGCTCCAGTCGGCTGTATTATCTTGCTGACGGGAAAGCAAATAGGAGGCCGCGCGTTGAATAACCTTATGGTCATCGGTAATGGAAGCCTCCTGCAATGCGTAGGTGATTAGGGCCGTATCCCACACGGTAGATGGGGAGTTTTGAATCGTCGTTTTACCATCAGAAGAACGGCACTGCATTGCAGTGAGTCCGGTTATGGCTTTTGTAATCAGGGGGTGCTGCTTATCGTATTTTAGGGCCAATAAGGCAAAAATCATGAGAATTGTACTACTGGCATAACTGTATAATGTGCCATCGGACTCGATTCGCTCTATCATGAACTGTTCCGCCCTAGTTCTTGCAGTGTCGTGGATGTGGCGAGGATTGCCGAGGAGTCTGTTTTTCCCAGTTTGAATGTCGTCCTGCATTTCCTGATATCCTCGGGAAGTTGACTCATCTACAACAATTCGTAAGTCGGTCAGATCAGAGAGATTGGGAGCATCTGGTATGGTGAGGGCGAAGCGCAGGTCTGCCATAATGAGCATGGGGGTAAGGTGAACTCTGGAGTAACCGGAAAATTCAAAATAGTTGATGGGAAAATAGGTAGGGAACATCAGAATCTCCAGTGGGATCATCGAAATGGATAAGGGCCATTTCATTTGTCCGGTAGCGGCAAGTATCGCTTTGGTCAAAATACTCGTAACTTTCCCGATACCTCCTTTGGACTGAATATAGTGTTTGGCCCTCTGGATTGGCTCGTCCGTACTCTGGCTGTACCCGGAGTATAGCAGGGCGTAATAGGCTTCAACCGATGCAGATAAATTTCCCTCCTCTTCATCAGGGTATAGTCTCCAGCACCCATTTTGTTGCTGTTCGTTAAGGATACGATCATGCAACTGCCGGATCAGCGCTTCATTCGGAACGTCTAATATTCGAAAGAGAATGATGACATAAGCATCAATTACCGTACCGTTCTCAAAACAAAAATGCCAGGAACCGTCTTGTTGCTGCTGTTGAAGCAAGGAAGTCGTCATCCGCCCAATTTCCTCATCAATTGCGCTCAGTACATGGCCCATTCCACGGATACCTCCAGAGTACGTCATTTTTGTATTATATGATTCCAAACAAGGGGAAATGAGGATGAGAATGAGCGTAAATCCAGGCGAGTAATGCTTTTTTAACAATTTTAAATAAAAAATGAAATTTTACTGTTGAAATTTTTTCCAATAAAGTGTATAAATATCTTTGTTAACGCTTACAAGATTTTTGATCTATATCTTTCTCCGATACCCTTCAAAAAGGAGGTGTAAGTACTAATACATGTGACACCTGAAAAACGGACTTTATGCTTTTTAAAATGAAATCGATTTCATTTTGTGGAATTTGATAGTTGGCAGCTCAAATAAGAATCATTCAAAGGAGATATGTGTATGAAGATCTGGAAAAAGAGCGTGTTAGTGTTGTTGTCCACTTTTCTGGTAACTACGGGTTCGTATATGCCTAAGACTGCGCATGCAGCGGGTGAACAGGTGGAGGTATGGATTTCAACTTCAGACCCCAATTCCGAACCGGCTGTCGGGTTAAGAACGGATGCTAGGCTCACCAAAATCGCATCCAAAAACTTCAGCAGCAACTCAGGCAATGCGGATGTTACCATAACCGTAAACGAAAACAAAACGTATCAGCAAATGGATGGTTTTGGCGTGTCATTAACGGATGCTTCCGCATGGCTCATGAACTACAAGCTGGATAACGGCAAGCGTGCGGAAGTAATGGAGAAGCTGTTTGGCAACACAGGAATCGGGCTCAGCTTATTGAGACAACCGATCGGCAGCTCCGATTTTGCCTGGGCAGCCTACACCTATGCCGATACACCAAATGATACTTCACTCAGCCAATTCACGATTGATCGGGACAAGGCTTACATTCTGCCCATGGTCAAAGCGGCAATCGCTAAGAATCCTAATATCAAAGTAATGGGTTCCCCATGGAGTGCGCCTGCCTGGATGAAATATTCCAACAATCTGAACGGTGGCAAACTGAAAGCGGAGCACTACGGCACATATGCGAATTATTTCAAAAAATACATTGAAGCCTACCAGGCTGAAGGCGTACCCATCTATGCTGTTACGTTGCAAAACGAGCCAATGTACGAGCCATCCCACTATCCTTCCATGGGTATGGATGTACAGGATCAGACTGGCTTTATAGGTGATTATCTTGGACCAACGCTCCGCAATGCCGGAATCAACACCAAAATTATTGCATTCGACCATAACTTTCTGGATTGGAACTTCCCGAACCAGGTCATTACGAATCTGAAGAACGCAAGCAAGGGTAGCTACGTATCAGGCAGCGCATTCCACCATTATGACAGCGGTGACGGTTCGACAATGACCTCCATTCATAACAATCACCCGGACAAGGAAGTTTGGTTCACAGAAGGTGGTTTTGGTAACTGGAATGATCCGCAGAATGGGACCTCATCGGGCTTCGATAATATGATGAACGAGTTCATTAATATTACGAGAAACTGGTCGAAATCGATCATTCTATGGAATGCTGCCTTGGATCAAAAAGACGGTCCAGCCTTGCTTTCACCGAACAATACCAATAAAGGCATGATTACAATCCGCAACTCAGACAACCGTAACGATGCTCCTGAGAATACTGTCACGTATCACAAACAATATTATTTGTTGGGGCACTTTAGTAAATTTGTGGTACCAAACGCATACCGCATTGACAGCAACACCGGATCTGAAGTCAAAAATGTGGCTTTCCGCAATCCGGACGGTTCCAAAGTGGTTGTCGCCTACAATTCTTCCAGTTCGTCGAAAAATGTGAAGATCCAATGGGGCAGCCAAAGCTTTGTTGTCACTATTCCAGGCAAGTCCGCTATGACGTATAAATGGTATGGAAATGTTTCTTAAGAGGTAGCAGGAATTCAGATTCCCGCCTCCAGTAAGCTAGGGGCCGCGAGCAGTCGCGGCTTTTTTAATTTGCTTTTATTTAAATATCATCCACCCTATACATTTGTTGTGATTTTTACGTATTCAAGGGTTTTACAATTTTAATATTATGATTTTTTAGTTTAACTGTCCTCTTACATTGGGTTGATATACTAGCGTGAGCTTTTTATATGGGAGAGGGGTTAGACAACTTGAAAGACATCAATAAGCGCTGGATGGCGATCATGCTTGCAACGGTAATGATTGTTCAATCATTCTGGACATTTGCAGGAATTGGATATGCGGCAGCATCAGAGAACCTTAACACCAGTAATCTGGCGAAAAACGTGGTAATCAGCCAATTTTATGGAGGCAAGAAAGACGACGTGCTCGACGTGTACGGCAACGACTTTGTAGAACTATATAATCCGACAGCAGAGCCAGTTTCGCTGAACGGCTGGTCCATACAATTTGCTGATAACCAAAAAAATAATTGGAAGGTTGCTCAGTTGGGTACAACTACTGCCCAGATTCCGGCCTATGGCTATTATCTAATTGCGCTTGGCAGCAATGGCAACGTTGGAGAGCAGCTTCCGCAGCCGGATGCCACCGAAGTTTCATTCAAACTAGGCAACAACAGCGGAAAGCTGGTCTTGTTAAATACGACACAATTGTTGGCGGTTAACAATCCGATGGATGATTCTTTACAGGAACATGTGATTGATTTTGTTGGATATAGTGCGGATGCTTCTTGGGGAAGTCCGGCTTTAGAAGCGGGCAAGCAGAGCACCATGCAACGATTGGTGTTCGATCCGCTGAATCCGGAGAAGAGCACTACAGCAGCTGCATTTCCGAATCGTGGAAACAACTGGGACACTCGGAATAACGGAAATGACTTCGAGAAGGTCAAAGGCGCAAAGGCTCGCAATTCAAGCACAACTTCCGCCTATGTCATTCTGGAAAGTAATCAAAGTATAGAGATGCAATCGGCTTCGAGCGTAGATCCTGTACATAACCAGATTACGTTGAATGCATTTGGAGGCTTGGTTAAGCAGGGACCCTGGACATCCGATGATTTCAGTGTGCTTGGCCTACCGGCAGGATTCTCTGCTGAAGCCAGTGCGAACGGGGATCAGATCGAAGTAACCATAACTGGAGATGGCACCGGGAATGTGATATCAGATAGCCTTCTGACATTTGAGATTCATCCTGATGCGTGGAACCAAGTTCACAAACCAACCGCATCTTTAACGGTGTATCAAGGAAGTAATATCGTAACAATGGCTCAATTCACGCCATCCAATAAGATTGTAGCAACACTGGACACTACATCGTCCAACATTCGCATGGACAGCGCGAAGGACTTGAATACCACGATTCAACTCAATCTTAGTGCCGGCGTACCCGTGGATGGTGTGCTGGATTTGAATGCTTACAGTGTGACGGGGCTCCCTGAAGGAGACTGGAATATTAAGGCTGAGGGTCGAAGCAGTGATCATACGATTACGCTTTCCATTTCGGGAACATCCGCTTCCGCTGTCATGAACACGGTCATGCTGAATGTGACGTTAATGGCTGAGGCTGTGCAGGATACGGACTGGCTGGCTTCGGAAGTGATCAGCGTCCCTCTGCTTCGGTACAGTCAACCGCTTCTTGCTGATGAGAATCGCAAACATGTCGTTGAAGACAGCATCATAGCGGACAATATAGGTTTTAATGACCCTGCCACCAAAGAATATAAATATGGAAGTGACGCAATGGGAGCGAACGAATATACCTTCCTGCGCGGTACACATTCCTTATTCAAGGCTGATCTTGCAGCGGGTCTTATTCCTTCTCCAAATTCAGTAATTCCGGGCTGGAATGAGAAAGACATTCTTACTTACACGCAAGGAGACGCCCATATTCAGAATGTGGGGACTTTTAACGACAGTACCAATCTGATGGTGTTCAGTTTGAACGATGTGGATTCATCCGGAATCGGAAGCTTTTATGACGATCTGATTCGTTTTGTTACAAGTATTTATGTAGTCAAATACGAAAAAGACAGCTCTGCGATTGCCAATCTGCAGGATGCCGATTTCCGGGAAGTATCTCGCGTTTTCCTGAAGACCTATAAGGATACTCTGATTGAAATTAATAACGAACTCAGCCCGAAAAACACCAAGCTGACCAAAAGCAATGTAACGCCTTACACGAAAGAGGTCATGGACAAAGTCTCCAAAGTATCTTATGAGGAAGCATTGCAAAAATTACTCGGTAAGCGGGCGCTTGATGGGAAATTAAACATCGCTGGCAATTCGGACAAGTTTGAGGTGGCAACGGATGTGGAGAAATCTTCCCTGCAAGCGTCTTGGGAAGCATACAAATTGCAAGTCAGAAGCAATTTCCCGAACCTGAGCGACGATGAATTCAATGCCTACTTTAAGATAAAGGATATTGTGCGCCGTATTCATCAGGGAATTGGCAGCATTGGGGTTGAACGCTATAATGTGCTGATCGAAGGATCGAGTGAGGCCAATACGGACGATATTCTGCTCGACGTAAAAGAGCAGACTCGGGACGCCAATCTTTCGAAAGATGCCTACCTTAAAACTTCAGTCGATCCCGATTCTTATCTGGGTGTGCTCGAAGCAATGAATCGTTCGTACCTGATTAAGGAAGTTTCACCTTTTAAAGGTGATTACACGGATAAGCCATTCAAGAACAAGGAAGAGTTGGAGCAGTATTTGATCGATGCCGCCAAGGCTTACGCTTATGCAAGCTCGCGCCTGGACAAGGTAACCGATGAGTTGAACTACCGTTTTGAGGAACGTTTTGTAACGAATATTGTACCGATCTGGGATGAGTTGCAGAACTTTATTCTTAATGCGTCTGAGGATTACTCGCATCAGGTCGCAGCCGATTTTGCGCTAATAAAGGAGAATATGCGAACCGGGAAGCTGATCGACGTTTCTACACTGGATGAATTATCCGTTGATCAAGGTTCTTTGAGTCCAGCATTTGATCCTGCAATTACGGCGTACAGTCTGAATGTTGAAAAAGCAACAGACTCCATCAGTATTACGGCGAAGGCTACGGATAGCCAGGCAACTTTGTCAGCCAAAGGCGAGCCTTATGTAAACGGAATAAGCCAATCGTATGGGTTATCTGTTGGGAAAAATGTAATTCCAATTACGGTAAAAGCACGTAATGGGTCCAGTAAGACCTACAGTTTAACTGTCGTCAGAGCCGGAGATTCCACCACGGTTCCATCAACGCCTTCGACTCCTTCTATTCCAACTGGAGGAACGAATGATAATCAAACGGGTACCACTGCCAATAGTGGAACGATTACTGTGAATGGTGGATCGTTGAGCCTGAGCGGGGTTCAAATCAATGTGCCAGCTGGAGCGATGGATAGCAGCATCGTAATTTCCGTAAATAAAGTAAACCAAACCTCGAATCTGTTCACTGATTCCACATTGAAACTGATCGGGGATGTCTATGAGATTACGGCGAGCAAGAGCGGGGACTTCACCAAACCGGTGACCGTTACCTTGCCATTCGACAAGAACAAGGTGAACTTTGACAAATCGGTTGTGGGATTGTATTGGTTCAACGAGCAAACTCAAAAGTGGATTGCGCTTGAACATTTGCAAGTGGACCAAATGAATGGAACGGTATCTGGAACCATTAATCATTTTACCAAGTTTGCTGTTCTGGTATCCGATAAAACGGTAACGCCAACTCCGGAAGGAACCAAAAACTTCACGGATCTCGAAGGACATTGGGCTTCCGGAAGTATTATGGATCTGGTTGAACGCGGTGTGATCCAAGGATATCCGGACAACAGCTTCAGACCGGATAACAAAATTACCAGAGCCGAATTTGTTACTCTTGTTATTAAGGCTTTAAATTTACAAGGCTCTTCTGTCAAAGGATTTGTGGATACCACCACCCATTGGGCACAAGAAGCGATTTCCACTGCGGCAGGTCTAGGTATTGTTAATGGATATAGTGATAATACCTTTGGTCCAGATGAATTGGTGACCCGCGAGCAAATTGCGACGATGGTCGTTCGTGCAGCACAGATCGCTGATACAGAGAGCAACATCAGCTTCTCCGATGTCGCTGAAATATCCGGTTGGGCTCGTTCAGCACTTGCCGCAGCCATTGCCAATGGTCTCGTTAATGGTTATCCAGATGGAACGCTGAAACCGAAAGGGAATACGACTCGCGCTGAAGCGGCTACACTTATCCAAAGAGCTATTCAATTGACAAAATAAAATTAGGATTTCAGAAAGGCTGCTCTCCAGCAAGTTTAACTTGTTGGGGAGCAGCCTTTCTGTGTCTGGTTAAATTATTTTCTTACAGTGATATACCATTTTCAATAATGACGCGATTAAGCTTTGTTTTCACCGGATTCGTAAGGGTATCACCTACTGGACATTTGCTTTCCAAAAATTGTACAAACGATTCAACCTTTTCTTCAGATGAGCTTGTTTTAATATAGAACGTGTATCGAATATCGGAATAACCGGGACGTACATCAGATCGGTTGAAAAATCCGTCAAGGTCCAGATCACCTTCAGCTTCAACTCTGAAATCATCAAGGACGACATCAAAATTGGAGGCATAAACCCGGGCCACAATGGATTGACATGCGCCAAGGGAGGCAAGTAAAGCTTCTACAGGATTCATTCCCGAGTCAGTACCACCGAGGCTTGTTGGCTCATCGATGATCAGTTCAAATTGTCTCACTTTGGTGATCACTTTAACCCCATCTTGTAGATGGGCAGTAGCTTTGAAAGTCTGAACATTAGCCATCCAATACCTCTCCTTTATAAAACATTCTATGTAACTTGGTTTAGTATGGATTATAGTTCCATATCTCACAAGTTGTCAATATAAGGGAGGGAATAGAATTGGGTATTCTCATTCAATAGAAAAATGGATAGCCTTGTGGCTATCCATTTCTATAGCATCTCAACTTTTCAGCTTGCGTGCTTATTCACTCATAACGTGATCATATTTTTCCTTCAAACGTTTGATATCTGCTCTCGGCGGCGCTCCGAACATGCGGGAGTACTCCCGGCTGAATTGCGACGCACTCTCGTAACCAACCCGGAACGCTACATCAGCAGCATCAGCCGACTCCGCCATGAGCAGCCGACGGGCTTCCTGAAGCCTTAACTGCTTCTGAAACTGAAGCGGGCTCATGGCGGTAATTTCTTTAAAATGTCGATGGAACGAGGACACACTCATATTGGCTGTCTCCGCAAGATCTTCGATTCGAAAAGGCTGCTCCCAATGTCGAACAATATGCTCAATGGCTTCCCGAATCCTGTAGCTGCTGCTGCCTTCCACTGCAATCTGGGCCAGTTCGGCTCCATAGGGTCCCTGCAAAAGCCGGTACAGAATTTCCCTCGTATACAGTGGGGCGAGGAACGGGATTTCTCCCGGTGTATCCAGCAGCCGAACCAACCGCAGTACAGCATCATGAATGGATGGCTCCATCTGTCCAACGAATAGGGCACGTCGGGCGTTTTCTTTGGACGTGACCTTAATATCACAATCGTTCAACACTTCAAGAATCTGGCTCTGTGTAAACTCAAGCTTAAGACTCAGGTAAGGCATATCAGAGGAAGCTTTTATAATTTGACCAATCACCGGCAGGTTCATGGAAGCAATCAGATAATTGGAGGGTCCGTATTCGAATCTTTCCTGTGCCAGCAAGATTTCTTTCAAGCCTTGAACGATAACACAAAATGAAGGCTTGTAAACCCGGTAAGCAGGCTCGCTAATACTGGAATGCTGATAGACATACAGGGAAGGGATTGCCGTTTCCTTGGAGCTATTATGAATGGAGTGGCGCCTGATTAGTTCGGTGAGTTCTTGTTTCTGCTGAACTGCGTTATCGGACATACAAATCCTCCTTGGAAGTTGTTCTTGCTTCATTATAAGATTTAATGACCTTAGACAAAAGTGGGTCTGATAGGATCAGGCAATCAATTAAGACAAATGATATACCGCCTCGCTCCCTCAGTTCGGCATAATAATATTAGGCTTACAGGCTGAATAATCCAGTTTGATCGTAATCGGGGAAATAAATTCAAGTAATTTGGTCTTATGAAATCAAGCGAAGAAAGGAAGTTTGTATAATGCAAAAACGAACATTGGGAAATAGCGGATTGGAAGTATCGGCAATGGGGCTTGGTTGTATGGGCATGAGCTATGGGTATGGTCCGGCTTCGGACAAAACCGAGATGATCTCGGTCATACGGGAAGCTGTTGAACGCGGTGTAACTTTCTTTGATACCGCTGAAGTTTATGGTCCATATATCAATGAAGAACTCGTAGGTGAAGCACTTTCGCCTGTTCGCGATCAGGTCGTTATAGCGACGAAGTTCGGATTTGACATTCAGGGTGGCAAACAGAGCGGGATGAATAGCCGTCCTGAGCAGATCAGGAAAGTTGCCGAAGAGTCTCTTAAGCGACTAAAGATCGAGGCTATTGATTTGTTTTACCAGCACCGTGTCGATCCGGATGTGCCGATTGAAGAAGTTGCCGGAGCTGTGCAGGATCTGATTCGTGAAGGCAAAGTAAAGCATTGGGGGCTATCGGAAGCCGGAGTGAACACGATTCGACGTGCACATGCAGTTCAGCCGCTTGCAGCTGTGCAGAGCGAATATTCACTGTGGTGGAGACGTCCAGAAGAAGAGCTGATTCCCGCGCTTGAGGAACTCGGTATTGGTTTCGTTCCTTTTAGTCCTTTGGGTAAAGGATACCTTACGGGGAGCTTTAACGCGAAAACGACGTTCGATCAGGGTGATTTGCGCAATATTCTTCCACGCTTCACACCAGAGGCGTTGGAGGCCAATCAGGTGCTGGTTGATCTGTTGAAAGAGAAGGCGGAGAAAATCCAAGCCACGCCTGCACAAATCGCACTTGCTTGGCTGCTTGCCCAAAAACCATGGATCGTGCCGATTCCAGGAACGCGCAAGTCGAGTAGACTGAATGAAAATATGGGTGCGGCGGACATTGAACTTACACCCGAGGATGTACAGGACATTAATGATGCAGCTTCAAAAATTACCCTGATGGGTTCCAGATATACAGAGGAGTTGGAGAGAAGAACGGGTCTCTGATCTCCCTAGTTGGACAGAAAGCAGGGTGAAGGGTTGAACAAGCAATTATTGAAGCAGTTGAAGCAAATTTTAATCGAGAGATTGGAGTCACAGATCAACTGGGAAGAAAATCCGGCTTTCAAAGAGTTGTACCTCATTTATTGGATGAAATTAACTTCAGATGCCTGTCCTTTGGAACGACTAAAACGCAAAGACACAAGAATTAATCAGACCAAGACAAATATCTTTTCCCATACGAAGTAAAGGGGTGTATGAACATGGAATATGTGAAGTTGGGCCGTACCGGATTGGACGTTTCGAGATTATGTCTTGGTTGTATGAGCTATGGAGTCCCTGAACGCGGGATCGCTCCATGGTCGCTGAACGAAAAAGAGAGTCGTCCTTTTATCCAAAAAGCGCTGGACTTGGGTATTAACTTCTTTGATACAGCCAATGTATATTCGGATGGTACAAGCGAAGAAATTGTGGGTCGTGCTTTAAAGGATTTTGCTCGTCGTGATGAGGTTGTTATCGCAACAAAGGTTTACTTCCGCATGAAGCCGGGGCCGAACGGCGCAGGTTTATCGAGAAAAGCTATTATGAATGAGGTTGATAATAGCTTAAAGCGGCTAGGGACTGATTATGTGGATCTGTATCAGATCCATCGTTGGGACAGTGGTACTCCAATTGAAGAAACCATGGAGGCCCTTCATGATGTTGTTAAGGCGGGTAAAGCCCGATACATTGGAGCTTCTTCGATGTACGCCTGGCAGTTTATGAAGGCTCAGTATACTGCGGAACGCAATGGCTGGACCCCATTTGTCTCCATGCAAAATTTACTTAATTTGTTGTATAGAGAAGAGGAAAGAGAGATGTTACCTCTTTGCGCAGAAGAAGGAATCGGCGTCATTCCCTGGAGTCCACTTGCCAAAGGAAGACTTACACGGGATTGGAATGAACAAACAGCCCGTTCATCGAACGACGAGGCAGGAGACCGACTAGCTGCAGGGATGGTTGATGCCGATCGTACCATTGTGGAGACTGTCGCCGATATTGCGGACAAACGGGGTGTTTCCAGAGCAACTGTGGCACTGGCCTGGGTTCTGCAAAAAGAAGGTGTCACAGCACCGATTGTCGGTGCAACGAAAGAATATCATCTGGAGGATGCCGTCGCTGCATTGTCCGTGAAGCTGGATGTGCAGGAAATTGCAAGCTTGGAGGAATTCTATGTACCGCACAAAGTATATGGGATGTAAGTCCCTCTAACCTAGTAACTAAAATAAGATTGTCCTGCTTAAATTGCAAATGTGCCAAAGGGTTGCCAATCGAAAAGAAATGTGTATAATTGGAGTCACATCAGAATATTCGAATGTTTTCTAGGGTTCCGCGACAGTTGTGTCGGTCTGGTCCGAGAGAAAACTCACAGCCTGTTGGTTGTGTCACGGAGGGACAAAAGCCTGGGAGATGAACTGCTTAATGCAGTTTGTTTCCCGGGCTTTTTTATTTTGGCTTCATGTAACTAATAATACACGTAGCAATATTTGATAAGGAGTGTGACAGAAATGAACAAAACCTGGTTGTCCGTCGTTATTGCAGCTTTATTTGAAGTTGGTTGGGTCATTGGATTGAAACATGCCAGTGGTTTTCTGGAATGGGGGGCTACATTGATCGCCATTATTGTCAGTTTCACCTTGATGATTGCGGCTTCCCGCTCACTTGATGTAGGAACGGTGTATGCAGTGTTTGTTGGTCTCGGTACTGCAGGGACTGTTCTGGCAGAAATTATTTTGTTTGGTGCAGAGATGCAAACCAGGAAAATGGTACTCATTGGTGTTCTTTTACTGGGTGTAATCGGTCTTAAAATGCTTAGCAAAGGAAAAACAAAGGAGGTACATGAATCATGAACTGGGTGTATCTAATTTTAGCAGGTGTCTTTGAAATGATTGGGGTTTTGATGATTAATAAAATGCACAAAGATCGTAACCTGATTTCTATCGTGCTCTTGGTTGCAGGGTTTGGATTAAGCTTTCTGTTCCTATCCCTGGCGATGAAGACTCTTCCGATGGGAACAGCATACGCCGTATGGACCGGAATCGGCGCTTCTGGGGGAGCCATTCTTGGTATGATATTTTATGGAGAACCTCGAAATGCGTTAAGGATTCTGTGTATTGCCATGGTGCTCGGATCAGCGGTAGGATTGAAATTGGTGAGTTAATTGATTGAATGAACGAGAAAAGAAAAGCGTTGAGTTCAAGATTTCACTCTTGAACTTAACGCTTTTCTGAAATTTAAAAGGTTTTAGTTTAAGGTTGTACAATTTTATCAAGATAGTAATTCTGTATCCATCCCCATGCCTGATATTTATAACTGTAGACATATAGATAAGTCATCCCATCTACAAGAACGCTTTCAGTCCCACCGTAGACCATATCGCCGTAAACATGTGAGCCAATATTCACACCAGTAGGTGACGGAGTTTTCCGGAAATTAGAATAATCATTTACTTTATAGTAGGATGACAAAGCCATTATGCTAACTTCTGAATTAGGTGACTGCTGAACAACCGCAGGCGTGGATAATGGAATGATTGCTGTATCGCTTACATCTTGAGCTGCAAAAGCTCCAGAAGCTGGAAGTAACGTTGTGGCGATTAGAGAAGCTGCAATAAATTTTTTTAACATTTGAAATTCTCCTTTTTAATTAGGATTAGAATACTTTACTTTTTGAGTATTAATAATCTCTAGTTGTTGTCAAAAAGGGATTTCTTCTAACATAAGAGAAAGTGAGATTTTATTAAATATAACTGTAACTTTATATAAAACTCCTTTCTATTTACTATTCACTCTATATGTACCAGTGAACAAGTATAATATACCATATTATGTAATGGAAAAATTTGAATTATTTATGTCATTTGGAATTATAATAAGTATATAATTTATGAAATAGTGATAAATCTCATAGCAATAAGCTTGATCCAACGAATGAAATCATAAGATATTAGAAGCTAAAGAAAACATTAATATGTGAAGATGGAGTCGGTTAAGCTTTGTGGTCAAAAAGATTTGTTAGAATATCTTGAAAAGATAATATACAGATGCGTTTTTTAATGTTATCCTTATGTGTTACGTTTTGAAATGAGAAATACGTCAAATGAATATTTGTTGCGTAAATTAAGGAGACCTAATGACATTTAAAGACTTGAATATTATACCCGCAATTTTGGAAGGCTTGAGCAAAGCAAACTATACTGCCCCGACACCTATACAAGAACAGGCGATTCCAGCCGTATTGGCAGGCAGAGATTTGCTTGGCTGTGCGCAAACAGGGACAGGGAAGACGGCAGCATTTTCTGTACCCATCATTCAATTATTAAGCGAAAAGTCGAACGGCCCCAAAGCCGCACGTCATATTCGTTCATTGATTCTAACACCCACAAGAGAACTGGCGATTCAGATCTCGGATAACATTAAGGCTTATAGCCGATACACGGATATTCGTTGTGCTGCTATCGTAGGTGGCGTTTCGCAAAAAGTTCAGGAACGTGCACTCAATCAAGGTGCAGATATTATTATTGCAACGCCCGGAAGACTGATTGATTTGGTCAATCAAAAGCGTATTGATCTGAAACATGTGCAAATACTGGTTCTTGATGAAGCAGATCGTATGTTGGATATGGGCTTCATTCACGATGTGAAGCGAATCATCGCCAAGATGCCGAGCAAGAAACAGACTCTGTTCTTCTCAGCTACCATGCCTCCGGAAATTACAAAAATGGTAAAAACGCTGTTGGTTGATCCGGTAAAAGTAGAAATTACACCCGTATCCTCCACAGTGGATCGAATTGAACAGTCTGTGTATCTTTTAGAAAATGGAAAAAAACAAAGTTTGTTGAATCATATCTTGCAGGATAAGTCCATCGTTTCGGCACTGGTGTTCACCCGTACGAAGCGTGGAGCTGACCGTGTAACTCGCGATTTGTCCAAAGTGAACATTACGGCCCAGGCTATTCATGGCAACAAATCGCAGAACGAGCGTCAAAGAGCTCTGAATAATTTCAAAAGCGGAGTTACCCGGGTGCTGGTAGCGACAGATATAGCGGCAAGGGGTATTGATGTTGAAGAGCTTTCACATGTAATCAACTTCAACCTGCCTAATATTCCAGAAACGTACGTCCACCGAATTGGTCGTACGGGCCGAGCTGGACATAGCGGAATGGCGATTTCATTTTGTGAAAAGGACGAACTTCCATTCCTGAAGGATATCGAGAAAGTAATCAAGAAAACCATTCCTGAAGTGAAAAATCATCCTTATCCAATGACAAGTGTCCCTTCATTTGTGAAATCGAATCAAACATCGAAGTCTGCAGCCCATAAACCCGCAGCCGATAAACCTGCGAAGGCAAAAGCGAATCCTGCTCGCAAGCCAAAATCCGAGTGGTTTAAAAAGAGTGGCAAAGCCAATCACAGTAAACCAAGCCATAGTAAACCAAACAACAATAGCACCAACCATAGTAAACCAAGAGCAGCAAAGTGAATAAAGCTCTTAAAAAATGAGCAAGAAGCCTTCTCCATTTCATGGAGGAGGTTTTTTTGTGAATACAAAATGGATGCGATATTGATAATCATTTTCAATAAGAATAGAATAATAGAGTGGAAGTTAAAAAAAGTCACAAGCTCTTGCATGCATGCAAGAGCTTGAGGCAATCAGGAGGCGTAATTCATGTTCATTCAAACTCGCGTTATGGTAGTGGAAAAAGGTCACAGTCATAAACTGGTGGAACGTTTCAGTGCCCCAAGCCCTGTAGAGGAAATGCCGGGACTGATTGATTTCAGTGTGATGGTTAACAAAAAGAGTAAAGAACATGAAGAAGTAATGGTGCTGATTCGTTGGGAATCGGAAGAAGCATGGAAGAATTGGGAGAAGAGTGATGTGCATATTAAGGGTCACCGCGAGAAAAGAGGACAGGAGAAACCAGAATATTTAATTAGCACTACCGTGAATATGTACGAGGTTCAGAAAGTGAAGACAGCCAGGGTATCTAATGCTTAGTTCAAATGAATTCCTATCACATGATTTATCATGAGATAGGTTTTTTTGTTTGTATATCTGTAGAAGCTGTGTCACATCATTATCGTATAGCGGTCCATCTATAATACTGTCTTAAGAACGTAAGTTGACAGGCTAGAATTATTAAAGTTATTATAGATATCTAAGATCTATAAAGGGGATTGAGCTCATGTCTGATGAACAATTCAAAAAGGACCACACTTCAGTACCATATATTCAATCAACGGATTTCTTATCTAATCTGGGAGTGGATATCTTGTCTTTATTACAGCCACAATCCGGGGAACGTATTCTGGATATCGGTAGTGGCAATGGAGATTTGACAGCAAAGATTGCAGCTGCCGGAGCGATACCGACAGGTATCGATCTATCGGAGAGAATGGTGAAGCTTGCCCAACAGAAGTACCCTGACTTGAATGTTCAGGTGAAAGACGCTTCACAATATCGGACAGATGTACCCTTTGACGCTGTATTTTCCCATGCAGTTATACACTGGATCAATAGTCCAGCGGCTTTGACCCGATCAATCTGGTTGGCCCTGCGCGAAGGCGGACGATTTGTGGCTGAATTTGCTGGAAGTGGAAATATCGCCATCTTGACCACGGCTATGAAGGAGGCTCTGGAGTTGCATGGCTATACGTGGGCAGGACGGAATCCCTGGTATCATCCCACTATTGGTGAATATGCCACCCTGCTGGAGCAAAACGGCTTCCGTGTCACATTCGCTCAGCATTTCGACAAGCCTGCTCCGCTCAAAGGAGAAGCAGGACTACGGAATTGGCTGAACAGTTTTGCTGATTATTTCTTTAATGACGTTTCCTCCGCAGACAAAGAGTCAATCTATCAATCCATTGAGGCACAGGTTAACCCACATTATGAGCGGGAAGGTCAATGGTTGCTCGACACAAGCCGGTTACGTATTATAGCGATCAAGGAACCCTCCTGAGAGATAATCCCTGGAGCGAGTTGAGTTGAATGATGCAAAAAGCTGATTTACATGCAAACGTACATTCGGTATCATTAGATTGGGTAGGATAAGTTTGTCTTCTACGCAAAGGAGAGGTACTGAGTTGGAGAATAAGATCATAGATTACTGTTTGAAGAAAAAAGGTGCCATCAAGGATTATCCCTTCGGAGTTAATCCGGTAGTGATTAAAATTGCAGGGAAAATGTTTGCACTTATTTTTGAGGACAAGGCGGATAATGTTCGCTTGAACCTAAAATGTGATCCGATCATTGCGGAAAACCTGAGAGAGCAGCATGAATCCGTTCGACCGGGGTATCATATGAACAAAAAGCATTGGAACACCATTATTCTCGATGGTTCCTTGTCGGAGCAGGATATCTTTGTCATGATTGACCATTCGTACGATATGGTTGTCAAAACCCTGTCCAAGAGTCTTTTGGAATCCATATCGTAATTAGGTCACATGAAAAGATGATACCAGTGAGCAGTCGGTCGGCGCGAAGCCAGAAAATGCAGCACCTTGCGAAAAGTAATAGCGGTAGTCCCAGGATTTTAACTTCGTATCCTATGACTACCGCTATTTTGTATGCATCCCAAGTGCACGTTATCCCAAATTCATTTGGATTAATGCTCCTACTTGTTCGGACATGACCTCAGGTGAATGAGGCATTTCGTTCTTGATCCACCACTCAACGACCCCGACATAAGACATGACTACATATTGGAGAATGATATCTTCACTTAATCCGGATTTTCTGGCCTGAGATAAGTGCACTTCCTCCTTGAAGTCTTCATTAAGAAACTCAACCAGACGGTTGCGAAATTGTACGGCTCCCTTACTGGCCATCATCGTAGAGAAGAACAGGTAATGTTGTTCCAAGTAGGTAAACCAGGGAACGATGGATTCTTTCCAATCCAAATCTGCAACCGAATGACAAATTTCACTTAATTCTTTGATATGCCCGTCAATGAGCTTGTCCAACAAATCATACTTATCGACATAGTGAAGATATATGGTGCCTCTGCTTACGTCCGCCTTATCGGAAATATCCTGTAGGGTAATATCATCAAAATTTTTTTCTGACATCAACTCAATCACGGCTGCTTTGATGGCTTCTTGTGATTTTCGAATTCTTCGATCCACTTTGGTCATGTGATCCTCACCAAACTTTCTAAGGATAATGAACAATTGTATGTTAAATGTTCACTAATTAACATAATGCGTTCAATTAACAATGGTAAGCTTTCTTATTCCGTCTATAATTATTAACAGATGTTCATTAATATATCAATATGTGTTTTTATACAAAAGCAGATCAAAACATAGTTATCATAACTAAAGTGAGGGGGATGAATGATGCAGCGCTTATGGACGAAGTCATTTATTCTGATGACGCTGGGTTTGCTTTTTTTATTTACTGCATTTTATATGCTGTATCCCACACTGCCTCTTTTCATTAAAGAGATGGGTGGCAATGAAAAACAGGTGGGCTTGGCGATGGGAGCGTTAATGTTATCTTCCGTCGTTCTTCGTCCTTTTGTCGGTGGACTACTGGATCGATTCGGCAGACGTCCGTTTATGATCGGGGGTTTGCTTCTGTTTATATTGGCGATGTATATGTATAACTGGGTTGGTGGAATCATCATGCTGATTGGACTACGTATCGTGCATGGAATGAGCTGGGCCGTTTCCACGACTTCCATGATGACAGCCGTCACGGATATGATTCCATCCGCTCGGCGCGGGGAAGGCATGGGGTGGTTTAGTACGTCTATGACGCTGGCAATGGCGGTTGGCCCCATGATTGGTCTGGGGATTATGCAAGGTACATCATATCAGACGATGTTTCTCTTTGCTGTTGGTTTGTCTGTAGTGGCCTTACTTTTGACGCTGGGAGCAAAAATGCCATTTCAACCACACACGAATAAAAAGAAAATCCAAATCTTCGAAAAATCAGTCTTGCCTGTTATGGCGCCAATCTTTTTTCTTTTTATTGCATATGGCGGGATTACTACGTTTGTGCCTTTGTTTGCCGAGCAGATCAAAGTCAATTCCGGCACATTCTTTCTGGTCTACGCCGCGACACTTGCGCTGTCTCGGCCCATTGCCGGGAAGCTGTCCGATAAGAAAGGAGAGACAGCAGTCATTGTTCCGGCTCTTATCATTGCGATTCTCGCATTGATTGTGCTGAGCTTCTCAACCAGTTTACTTGGCGTGCTCGTTTCAGCGGTTCTGTACGGGATTGGCTTCGGTTCCGCTCAGCCAGCTCTACAGGCCATAACGCTTCGCCTGGCACCCGAGGATCGGAAAGGGGCAGCCAATGCTTTCTTTTCGACGGCGACCGATCTTGGTATCGGACTGGGTGCCATGGTCCTGGGTCTGGTATCCGAATACATGAGCTATCACATATTGTTTATGGTTAGTGCCTTGTCGGTTATGATTTCTTTTCTATTGTTCATTATCTATGTGAGACGTTTGTTGAAATTTAAGCAGTTACCGTCTGCTAAAACAAGTGATTCCGTATCATTATAGTTGAATTGTAGGATGTTCCATCAGAATTGTAGTATAATTTGTGCAGTTAAGAGCGGCAATTATTTCATGATGCGGAGGCTTACTGCATGTTCATTAGAGAGATAGAGGAAAAAGATAATCAAGAAGTAGAGTCTCTGATTCGAAGTTGCCTGATCGAATTTGAGGCCAATAAGACAGGAACGGCGTGGGCTGATCCAAATTTGGGCGATTTTTATCACCTTTATCAACGGGAGGGCTCCAGATATTGGGTGGTTGAGGATAACTCAACCATTGTAGCTGGTTGCGGCATCGGACCGATTGATGGATTTCCACATATTTGTGAATTGCAGAAGATGTATGCTTTGAAAGAAGCACGAGGAACCGGGATTTCATATGATTTGCTTCGGATTTCCCTAGACTTTGCCAAGTACCATTATGAACAATGTTATCTTGAAACGCTTAGCAACATGGTCGCAGCCAACAAATTCTATATCAAGAGCGGTTTTATTCCATTAGAGGCACCGTTAAATGCAACGGAACATTTTGCTTGTGATGCATGGTATATCAAAACATTATAAATTCACACTTCATGCTAAAAAAGCCTAGTTCAAGCGGCAGATTGCCGATCATGAATTAGGCTTTTTGGCATTTTCATATACCCATATACGTTAAAGAAACGTTAAACAGAGCTGCTCCACAATGCGGTCGGGAGAGTTGCCGCGTACGTTTTTTTGAAACAGATACGAATCATTGCTCATGGCGGTCAGAAGGATGTCCGTTTTGAACAGACTGATGGACTGCGATCCGTCGGTCTCTGTTGCTATTTCTTCGAATAATTCGAATAGCTGTTGATGCAATTGGTCATATAGGGGACTTGAGGTTCTGGAGTCTGAACCCTGATATACCGCATTCTCGATGCCCGAGAGCAGTTCCGCATTTTTCTCTCTAAACTGGATAAACAACGTCAACAGACCACGCAAGCGCTCAGATGGTGGATGTTGTGCGTTCTCCTGCAAATATATCTCCACATCATCGAAGAACAGCGCTGCGTTATCTTTAATCAAGTCCATACATAACTCACTCTTGTTGCGGTATCGGCGGTATAAGGTGCCCGCTCCAATCTGCGCTTCGGAAGCGATCTGATTCATGCTGACCCGCTCGACACCGTGCATCTCGAATAATCTGAAAGCCACATTCAAAATACGTTGGCGGTTCTCAGCAGCATCCCGTCGTTCCGAACGAGAGGTTGTATTGGTTTTATCCACTGTCTGTCACTTCCTATCCTTCAACCTCCAAAATTTGACAAGGGGAGAACTCTCCGTTTAATATCAAGAAGAGATTAAGCGGAGAGTTCTCCCCTTAATCTTAATCAAAATGAGAGGGATGTGCAACCTGTGGAGAGTCATCATAACAAAGCTGCACTTCTGGTCATGGATATACAGAATATCATTGTATCGCAATATGCGAAGCACGAGGATGCACTGTTGCCGTTTCAGAAAGCGGTAGAAGCAGCTCGCAGACATAACGTACCCGTGATTTTTGTGAAGGTTGGTCATCGCCAGGAAGTTCCTCCAATAAGTGAGCGCAACAAGTTGTTTGGAAAAAAGTCTAGCCGCGGTGATGGAAACGAAGCCAATCCGGCGATGAAAGTGGCAATGGACATTCATGAGTCGGTGCAGTCGCTCCCAGAAGAGTTCATTGTGGACAAGTTCCGCGTCAGTGGATTCTCGGGAAGTGAATTGGAAAACCTCCTTCAATCCCATGGCATCAATACACTGGTTCTCAGTGGTATCGCAACAAGCGGAGTAGTTCTTTCTACATTATGTGAAGCGGCGGATAAGGACTACGCGCTGACCGTACTTTCTGATGCTTGTCTGGACAGGGACCCTGAAGTTCATCGTGTTCTCGTCGAGAGTGTATTCCCCCAACAGGCCGATGTGTTGGCTGTAGATGATTGGATAAATGCATTAATTTAACCTAATAAAATTGTCGAAGCGAAAGGGTGGTTATAATGAGCGAGTTAGATCTTAATGCTTCACAACAAGCAGCGCTGAGCCTGTTTAGTGGGGATAGTGGTGAAAACCCGTTTTCACTTATCAAGCAGTTGCGTGATACAGGTCCTGTTATTCCAGTATCTTTGCCAATGGGTGGTACAGATCGCGGGCAGTGGTTGGTCACACGAATGGAAGAAGCTTCACAGGTACTCAAAGATCATGCCCACTTCACGGTAGACCCTCTCTCCATCGACGGTAATGAGAATATTCTGAAAGCCTATGTAGAGAACACAGATCCAGATGCCCCTCCGACGTTCTTCACCGGAAAATCGATGCTCTCTGTAGATGAGCCTGATCATCGGAGATTACGCCGGCTGGTCTCCAAAGCCTTTACGCCGAAATATATGGAAAGTCTTCGCCCGCGTGTACAGCAGATTGCTGATGAATTACTGGATCAGGTTCAAGCCCAGGGCGAGATGGATTTGGTCAAGGACTACGCCTATCCCTTACCGATCCATGTGATATCCGACATGCTGGGAGTGCCTAAAGCAGATCGCCCGCAGATCCAGACATGGTCCTCCGCGATTGCACATGGTCTGGGCCTCGGAGTGCGTGAACCGGGAGTGGAGGAACATCTCAAAGCTTTCGGTGACTATACCGCACAGCTGGTAGCTGAGAAACGCAAACATCCTGCGGATGATTTGATTAGTCAATTGATTGCTATAGAAGAAGAGGGCGATCGACTCAGTGAACCGGAACTGTTATCCATGATAACGTTATTGATCTTTGCTGGTCATGAGACGACATCCAATCTGATTGCTACAGGTGCAATGATGTTATTGGATCATCCTGAACAATTGGAGAAGCTCAAGGCTGATCTCAGTCTGGCCCCGTCTGCTGTCGAGGAATTGCTGCGTTTTAATGGGCCTGCAACCATTGCTGGTCCTCGTTTTGCGACTCAGGATATGGAGCTGGCAGGACAACTGATTAAAAAGGGGGATATGGTCATCCCCGTGTTGAAATCTGCCAATCGGGATGAGCTTCAGTTTGAACAGCCAGAGAATCTGGATGTTACACGTCATATTAATCGTCATCTTGCTTTTGGCCATGGCATTCATTCCTGCTTGGGGGCTCCACTTGCGCGTGTGGAGGGAGATATCGCCTTTACAACATTGTTAAGACGCATGCCTAATCTGCGACTTAATGTTCCTCGGGAAAACATTGAGTGGCATTTGGCGCTAAGTTCACAGAGCTTGGCTGCCTTACCTGTCGCTTTTTAGCACAAAGAGTTGGATCTTTTATTGGTAAGAGGAACATATACACCCAAAAAATCCGCCAAACATGGCGGATTTTTTGGGTTAGGCTATAAGTTTTATTACGATAGGCGACACTCCAGAAATTGTATGAAAAATAAGAAGAATGATGAAGTAAAAAGTAATTTGATACAAAATAAATGATTTGTTACAATATTATCGACTGAATTAAACTATTCGATTACATTTGCTGTTTCATAAATACATAAGAGGTGGTGAACGAATGCTTGAGCTGAGTTTTGATAATCCGGATGAGCTGGTCACGGTTACACATGCTTTATCGACCCGATCCAGAGTGGATATTCTCCGACTGCTGATTTCCCAAAACCTGAATATAGTAGAAATCGCGGAAGCTCTCAAACTTCCGGTATCGACAGTAGCCAGTAATATCAAGGTTTTGGAAGCGGCACGGCTGATAAATACGGAACTGCTGCCCGCCTCTCGCGGGGCCATGAAGGTATGCAGTCGCAATTACGATGATATTCATATTGCTCTTAATCTGGAGAAAGCAATTCCCAAAGGTGATATTCAGGTATACGAAGTGGATATGCCTATTGGTCACTATAGTGACTGTGAAGTGTCACCAACCTGCGGCATGGCGAATGGCGAGGGTATGATCATTCGTGAGGATGAACCTGCCAGCTTTTTTCATCCAAAGCATGTTGGAGCGCAGATTATGTGGTTTCGCAAGGGATATGTCGAATATTTGATGCCGCTGGAGATTCCGAGAGAAGCGGTAATCGAATCACTGGAACTGTCTATGGAGATGTGTTCTGAGGCACCGAACTACGATCATAATTGGCCTTCCGATATCTCCGTATGGATTAACGGTGTGGAAATTGGCATGTGGACATGTCCTGGTGACTTTGGAGATCGGCGCGGAAAGCTCAACCCGGCTTGGTGGTTTGAATGGTCAACACAGTATGGATTATTAAAGACATGGCGAGTGGATAAAAATAAAACGACGCTGGATATGGAGAAAATTTCAGCAGTAGATCTGGATCAGCTTAACCTCCAGAACAGCCACAAATTAAGGGTGCGGATTGGCATTAAACCGGATGCCGTTCATCAAGGAGGGGTAAATCTCTTTGGAAGACAATTTGGAGATTATGACCAAAATATCAAAATGACTGTACATTATGCTATTCATTAGAATGCCATAAGGGAGAAAGGCCTTGGTTGCAGATATTATGTAACTAAGGCCTTTTTTTAATTAATAATTACATTAAATATGTTTGAAAGCGTTGACACATGCGAAATACCCTTATATAATCCCCTATAGATACAGTAATAATGTAACAAAACAATTATATCGTTTGTATCTACAAATTAGAGTAAAGGGGATACTCGCATGAAAAAGAAGATCGGCAGGTTAGCACTGATATTATTGCTCTCATTCTCTACCGTTTTAAGTGCATGTAGCGGAGGCAGTAACGGGGCTGGGGATAGTGGCTCCGGTGATGGAAAAGTGACATTGTCCTTCTGGACGCTGTTCGATGGTGGTGATGGCGCCAATATGCAGACATTGGTCGATGAATTCAACAAAACCCACCCGGACATTGAAGTCAAGAATACCAAATTGGCCTGGGGCGAGTACTATACGAAACTCGTTACAGCTGTTGGTAACGGTAATGGACCGGACATTGGCATCTCCCATTCCTCCAGACTTCCTGATCTGATTGATCAAGGAGTAGTTACAGAGCTAGATACTCCCGCTACGGATGCAGGTGTGGATTGGAACACCTATAACCAGAATCTTTTGGATGCGGTTACCGTAGAAGGTCAACATTATGCGGTCCCTATTGACACACATCCCTTTATCATGTTCTACAACAAAAAACTTTTAAAAGATGCAGGCTTGCTTGGTGAAGACGGGAAACCGATTCTGGAACAATCAGCTGACGGATTTGTAAGTTTCCTTCAAACGTTAAAAGAGAAGCTGCCTGCTAAAACTACCCCGTTTGCATTGTCCAATAATAATGATGACCCTTATCGCTTGTGGTGGTCGCTGTACTCCCAGTTGGGTGGCAACGACGTGGTGTCGGATGATCTGAAGTCCGCAGCCATTGATAAGGAGAAAGGCATCAAAGCCGCAGACTATATCCAGAAGCTTTATACCGAAGGCTATATCAAGAAAAATGATCCGGACTTTTATAAAAATTTTCAAAGTGGCACAGCCGCCATTATCATGACAGGTGTCTGGACGACAGGAACATGGGAATCCACCAAAGGACTTGAGTTTGGAGCCATGCCAATTCCGAAATTCTACGATCAGGAAGCAACATGGGGAGATTCTCACACGATTGTTTTGCCACTGACTAAAGATGAGGACCCAGCTAAACGCAAGGCAGCAATGATCTTTGCTGACTGGGTTGCTGACAATGGTCAGGTCTGGGCGAAAGCTGGACATATTCCATCCAAGCCTTCCGTACTGGAAAAACAGGAATTCAAGGATCTGCCATACCGCAGCGATTATTCCGAAGTGGCAAGTGTGGTGAAATTCAGCAAACATTCCACCAAAAATGCACAAATCCGCGATGAAGCTGCCTTTAAATTTTTGAATGAAGTATGGATGAACAAAATGACCCCTGCGGATGCCATGAACAACATGGAGACAGCCATTCAGAAAATACTGAGCGAATAGAAGGAAGACGGGTCACGCAAGCCGTGCGTAGTCATCATCTGTAGACAAGAAATCGCCGGCTTGTGTGCCAATCAAAGGGGAGACGCATATGAAGATCAAAAAAATGAGAGCGGATTTGCAGGCATTGGTATTTCTGCTTCCATTCTTAATTGTTTATGGTTTATTTACGATCTGGCCCATGATTAAAGGCGTGGAGATGACCTTCTACAAATGGACATTGATCAAGAAAATGGATTTTGTTGGCCTGGATAACTTCCGAAAAGTTCTTCAGGACAGAGAGGTTTGGGAAGCGATCTGGCATTCTACCTTTTTTGTTTTCTTGAGTACACCGACCATGATTATACTCGCGATTCTGCTGGCTATGATTGCCAACCGTAAATCGTCTTTGCAAAAGTTCTACCGCATCATCTTCTTTATACCAAGCGTACTCTCCGTCGCCGTCGCAGCTTATCTGGGTTTATTCGTATTTCAGCCTTACACGGGATTTGTCAATTCCGTCCTGCATCTTGTCCAATTATTGCCTCAAAATTCCGAAATTTTCTGGCTGACGGAAACCGGGCTCGCTTGGGTCGTTATTACCGTAATTACCTTGTGGTGGACAGTCGGATTTAACTTTATTTTGTATCTTTCCGCCATGCAGGAAATACCGGATGAAATTTATGAAGCAGCAAGGCTGGATGGTGCAAGTGATAATCAAATATTCTGGAGGATTACACTTCCTTATTTGAAACCATTGACCAAAACCATAACCATGTTGCAGATCATCGCTTCATACAAGGTCTTTATGCAGATTTATGTCATTACGGGCGGGGGACCGCTGGATCAGACACGTCCGATTATTCAATTAATCTATCAGACTGGATTCAAGAACAACAACCTTGGTTATGCCGCAACGATGTCCTATATTTTATTCGTGATCCTGCTGGTGCTGTCGGCGCTGCAATACTGGATGACTAACCGGAAAGGGGCGGAAAACTGATGAAATGGCTGTATCGCATAGGTTCTGCGTTGATGGCGGTTATGTTTGCGGCCCCACTTGTGTGGATGCTGATGGTCTCCATTAAAGAAGAAGGCATGAAGATTATTACAGTCCTGGACTGGTTTAAACCTCCTTACTCGCTGGCCGTCTATAACGAGATTCTGACAACGACAAAGCTGTCACAGTGGGTGGTTAACAGTTTGTTTGTCGCGGTGGTTGTGACCGTGCTGACTGTTATTTTCGCCGCCATGGCCGGATTTGCCCTGTCCAAAGTACCGTTTCGTTTCCGTACATTTGTTTTCTTTTTCATTCTTGGCGGGCTGCTGATTCCTGGTGAAGCTACCATTATTCCACTTTATCAGGTAGCCAAAGATCTTCATTTGCTGAATTCATACAGTGGATTAATCATTCCTGCGTTGGCTTCGCCTGTAGCAGTTATTGTACTTAAAAGCTTCTTCGATGGAATTCCCAATGATCTGTTGGAGAGCGTACAAATTGACGGTGGGGGATTTTGGCGGATTTTCACCAGCATTGTACTGCCGCTGACCCGGCCAGCGATGGCTTCCATGGCCATCCTGACGTTTATTGGTTCATGGAACAATTTTCTTTGGCCTTTTCTTTCGATCACCGACGATAATCTGTTTACACTGCCAATGGGAATTCCCACGCTGATGGGACAGTACTCAGAGGATTATGTTAAACCGATGGTTATCAATGCCGTCGCTTCAGTTCCTATCATTATTTTATTTGTCATCTTTGAGAAGCAGATTGTCAAAGGTATCAGCATGTCTGGTATTAAGGGTTAACACTTTTTCAGGCCAACGAGCCAAATATAGAGGAGATCGGGGAGAACAATATGACTACAAAATCTTATAGCAAACATTATCCAAGACCACAATTTGTCCGCAAGGAGTGGCTGGATCTGAACGGGGAATGGGATTTTTCCTTCGATGATGGCAAGGTAGGCGAAAGCGAGCACTGGTATGATCAAGAACGATTTCCGAAGGGGACCCAAATCATTGTTCCTTTTACCTATGAAACCAAAGCAAGTGGAATCGGGATCGAGACGTTCCATCCACGGGTCTGGTACCGAAGAAATGTGTTGATCCCGCAGGAGGCCAGAGGAAAAAGGACGATCCTTCATTTTCAGGGTGTGGATTACAAAGCAAAATGCTGGGTTAACGGGACTGTTGTCGGAGAGCATGAAGGTGGCTATGCTGCCTTTTCCTTCGACATTACGCCTTATATTACGTATGGTTCAGAGAACAATATCGTGCTTGAAATAGAGGACAGCCAGAGTGCAGTGCAGCCTCGGGGAAAACAACGCTGGGTGGATCAAAATTTTGAATGCTTTTATGTACAGAGCACCGGGATCTGGAAAAGTGTATGGCTGGAATATGTGAATGAGGCAAGAATTGATGCGGTCAAAATGACACCGGATATCGATCGACATATGATTCGATTGGACTTTCAGCTGCATGGAATTGAAGGCAGGAACAACCTGCGTCTGGAGACACGCATTGAGCTTAATGGACAGCATGTACAAACCATCAGCCTGTCTCCCGACAGACCCTGGATGACGATAGAGGCCAGCGTGAAACACGAGGCTGGCGGTCCGTGGAAACAGTCGTTGTGGTCACCGGGATCACCGAACCTATACGATATTGAGTTTGTTTTGTACGAGGACGAGAAGGAAAGCGACCGGGTTCAGTCCTATTTTGGCATGCGAAAGATATCGATTGAAAACGGGCAGATTCTGCTGAATAACGCTCCATTGTACCAAAGAATGATTCTGGATCAGGGCTATTGGACGGATAGCCATTTGACCCCACCTTCAGTGGAAGCACTGATTGAGGATATCGATAAAATTGCCGAGATGGGATATAACGGAATCCGTAAACATATGAAACTGGAAGATCCACGCTTTTTGTATTGGTGTGATGTGAAAGGCATGCTGGTCTGGTCAGAGATGGCGGCGACCTTCGAATTCAATGACGAGGCTGTGACCCGCTTCACCAAAGAGTGGCTGGAAATTGTACCTCAGCAATATAATCATCCATGCGTAATTACCTGGGTTCCATTCAATGAATCATGGGGTATACCGACCATTGGTCACGAGGTAAGGCAGCAGCAATTTACGCAATCCATTTACCATCTGACCAAGGCCATTGATCCGTATCGTCCGGTCATTACCAACGACGGATGGGAGCATACGGTATCAGATATTTTGACCCTCCATGATTATGTGGAGACGGGAGACGCTTTTCTGGAGCGCTATCAGGATAAGGATATGATTGTAACGAACCAGATCGCATCTAACCGATGGAAATTTGCTTTTGCTGAAGGATATACGTACAAGGGCCAACCCATCATCATTAGTGAATTCGGCGGTATTGCTTTCCAATCGGATAAAGGCTGGGGATACGGAAACCAAGTGGATTCGGTTGAAGCTTTCCTCGAACGTTTCCGTTCCATCACCGGGGCAATTCAATCCATTCCCTATATCTCTGGCTATTGTTACACACAGCTTACGGATGTGCAGCAGGAGATCAATGGCCTGTTGACGGAAGACCGTAAACCGAAGGTTCCACTGGAAGAGATTCGTAAAATCAATCTGGGATGAAGTCTGGACTATATGCTAGAGATCAACTTAGAACAGGAGAGCTGAACATCATGCTGCGACAGGATTATCCAAGGCCGCAATTTGTGCGGAAGGATTGGATGAGTTTGAACGGGGAATGGGAATTTGAATTCGATGATCATAACAAGGGACGTTCGGAAAATTGGAATGAAGGCAAACAAGCATTCAGCCGCCGAATCCAGGTGCCATTTGCTTTTCAAAGTCAGCTGAGCGGGATAGCAGATTCCAATTTTCACGATAATGTCTGGTACAAACGGACTTTTGACATTCCAGAGAACTTCACCGGTAAACGGCTGCTGCTGCACTTCGGAGCCGTGGACTATGAAGCCTCTGTATGGGTAAACGGGAAACTGGTGGTTCGGCATGAGGGCGGACACACGCCATTTCATGCCGATATTACGGATGCTCTGCTGGAAGGAAGCAATGTGCTGACCGTACAAGCGATCGATTATAGCAGGGATGTAACGCTACCGCGTGGGAAGCAGTTCTGGCAGGAGCAATCTGCCCAAATTTTCTATACCCGCACTACTGGAATATGGCAATCGGTGTGGCTCGAAGCTGTTGCACCCGTTCATCTGCAGAAGGTGCGCCTGACTCCCGATATCGATCGCAACGAAATCAAAGTTACGGCTCATCTTCAAAGGGAACAAACTGATCCAAGGGATTGGGACGCTCAGGATGTTAGACTGCGTGTGCACATTGCTTATCAGGGGGAGCAGCTGTCTGAGGATGAATATCGAATTGGCGGGAGGACAGAGACCCGTACCATCGGTCTTCATACCTTTAACGAGCATGGTCTTGGCAGGCTGTGGTCCCCAGAGCATCCCAATCTGTATGACATTCATTTCACTGTGTTGGTGGACGGTGTACCAGTCGATGAGGTCGACAGTTACTTCGGCATGCGCAAGATCTCCATTGAACAAGGCAAGCTGTTTCTGAATAACCGTCCATATTATATGAAGCTCGTTCTGGATCAAGGGTACTTTCCGGATGGAAATCTGACCCCGCCGAGTGACGAGGCTATCCGGCGTGATGTGGAATTAACGAAGGAAATGGGATTTAACGGCGCCAGAAAACACCAGAAGATTGAAGATCCAAGATATCTGTACTGGTGTGATCAGCTGGGGCTGCTGGTGTGGGGAGAGATGGCGAATGCGTACGATTTCTCCGAACAGTATGTTGCCCAGGTAACACGCGAATGGCAGGAGGCGCTGGAAAGGGACTACAATCATCCATGTGTTGTGGTCTGGGTACCTCTTAATGAAAGCTGGGGCGTTCCCCATATCCTGACCAGCAAGGAGCAGCAGTATCACGCCTTGTCTATGTATTATTTGACCAAATCGCTGGATTCCACTCGTCCGGTCATTTCCAATGATGGCTGGGAGATGGTACAGACCGACTTGTATAACATTCATGATTATGAATGGAGAAGGGAAGTTCTGGAGGAACGCTATCGCAGTCGTGAAAACGCGGTAAGCGCCCTTCCGGGCAGTCGGAATCTGAGCGTGGGTGGCTACCATTATGAAGGACAGCCTATCTTAATTACCGAATTCGGTGGAATCGGTTATAAGAAAAGTGACTGGGAAGGCTGGGGTTACTCCGGAGCGGAAAATGACGAGGATTTTGCCCGGCGGTTGCATGCCGTAGTACAGCCGTTATTGAATTCTCCGGTCGTCGAAGGATTTTGTTACACACAGCTGACGGATGTAGAACAGGAGATTAACGGTCTGCTGACGTATGACAGACAGCCCAAGATGCCGATGGAACAGATCCGTGCCATTATAGAAGGGCAATATCCATCGTCCGCTGGTGAATAAGGAGGGGAACGCATGTTGAACACAAGGGAGACAAGTAATTCCTGGGAAGGCGATTTTCAAGGGGAAAAGGCCATTTACCTACGTTTTGGTTCCAGTGAGGCTGTAATGTTGCCGGAGATAGGTGGTAATCTGGTCGCTTTTCGTGATCTTGAGCGAGGGCTTCGCTTCCTTCATGAGCCGTCACCCGAAGAAATGGAATCATTCAAGACAAGACCGATGATTCATGGGATCCCCGTCCTGTTTCCCCCGAATCGCTATGAGGACGGGCGGTTTGCCTGGAACGGAGAGACACTTCAGTTCCCGGTCAATGAGGAAGCAACAGGAAATCATTTGCACGGATTTTTGTATAATACGCCCTGGGTTGTAGATGAGTATGGACATACCGAGAAGGAAAGCCATGTGTCGGTGTCTATTACCGTAGATGAAACTCATCCCGTGTATGTGACCTTTCCTTTTCAATTCAGTATTACATTGCGCTACTCGCTGAGCAGTGATGGACTTATGCAGCATGTCAGGATTCGCAATCATGGAAACTCCTGCATGCCTTGCCTAATCGCTTTTCATACCTCAATCAATGCACCGTTTAATACGGGAGGATCGGCTTCTGATTACAAGCTCAAGCTGACCATCGGAGACAGATGGGAATTGGATCAACGTATGCTGCCAACGACACGTTTCCAGCCCCTGCTTCAGGAGGAAGAGCTGATGCGTGACTCCGGGGTATATCCGTTCTTTGCAGAAATGGATAACCATTACACTGCTGTACCGCAAAACGGAAGGAACCGGATGGAGCTTCAGGATACGAAGAGTGGAATGACACTGATCTACGATGTGGGAACCTCCTATAAACAATGGATGATCTGGAACAATAATGCGGAAGAAGGCTTTTTCTGTCCCGAACCCCAGATCAATCTCGTGAATGCACCGAATCTGGATATGCAGGTTGAGGAAGCTGGATTATTTAGTCTGGAGCCGGGAGAGATTTGGGAGGAAACGAGCAGATTATATCTGCGTCAATCGTAAAAATAAAAAATGAAGGGGAGCAGCCAGGACAGCTAATGCTGTGATCGCGCTGCTCCTTTTAAAACCAATAAAGGAAGTATCCTGTTTGAAAAAAAAGGGTAGCAACCGACATTTGTTGGTGGAGAATCTTCCTTGGGCCCCATGCTGGTTTTAAAATAAAATAATGCCAGCGGCTCCGGCAACAATGAGAATCAGAAGGGGATGAAGCTTGTACTTGAACAGGAGAAACAAACAAAATCCACTAATAAGCAGTGTCGCAATCCATACCCAGCTTATGCCTGCGTCTTCACTTGGATAACCAAAATGAATGGCAGCATAGATAATGAGTCCTGTCGTCACTGGGCGCAAGCCATATAAAGATGACTTGACCCATGAATTGTCATGCATCCGATAAAATAAGGCAGAAAGTAGTACAATTACGACGAGTGAGGGCAATATCATTCCTGCAGTAGAGACAGTGGCTCCGATATAACCTGCCGTTTTATAGCCAATCAACGTCGCGGCATTGGTTGCAATCGAGCCGGGCGCCATACCGGCCAGCGCTACGGTTTGCTGGAATTCTGCGCTTGTCAGCCAACCTTTTTCCGTGACCTCGTGTTGAATGATCGGGATAACGGCATAACCTCCACCAAATGAAACGAGGCCTACACGTATAAACATCTTGAACAGGTCCCAGTACATGTCAATCGCTCCGATTCGTCTTTCTTAAATGTAATATTCCAGTTCCGGGTAGCTTCCTGTTACAGATTCCTTTTCCATTTTTACTTGAAGACCCAATCGCTTCTTAATCCGAATTACGGCCATACCACATATCAATCCCGAAACAATAAGGTAGAGGGGATGGATACCTGCAAACAACAGCACAGCTACGGTCACAATGGCAGCTATCGCTGTTGTTGTATCTAAGATGGAATACTTGGCCGTCCGATAAGCTGCCATGCTAATTAGGGCAATAATGCCACCGTTCATTCCTTTTAAAGCGGCTTCAACTTTGAGTTGGTTACGAAATAATACGGCGAATACGCTGATCAGGATCACAATCAAAAACGTGGGACATGTCACGCCGATGACGGCCGAAACAGCTCCCGCGATGCCTGCCTGGCGATGTCCGATTATCGCAGCGGCATTGACGCCCACACCTCCGGGAGCCGCGCCGGCAAGCGATATAAGCTCACCGATCTCGTCCTCTTGCATCCATTTTTTCTTGTTCACCACTTCGCGTTCAATAATGGGCAGCATCGCATATCCGCCTCCAAAGGTGGAAGGACCGATGCGGAAGAAAATCCAAAAAAGCTGTGTCAGTACCATAAATTGTTCTTTCAGGTTCTTGATGCTACCCTCATCCTTTCCATCAGGCATGATGAATTCGAGGCATCGGCATGGACTCCTTGCCAAGCTCAGCCCAGATATACTTGAGCAGCAGATTTGCCTTAAGATGGGTGTACTCAGGTTCATTCCACAGGTTGAATCGTTCATCGGGATCTTTTTCGAGATCGAAAAGTTCACCATAGGTTTGATTGTAATAGACGGTGATCTTATAACGCTGTTCGATATACGTTTTTTGATGAATCGTCGTGGGTTCGTGTCGAAATTCGCAGAGAGCATGATTACGAACAGCTTCCTCGGCGCCAAGCCACACTTTCTTTTGATCAATGCCCGTCATGGCATGGGGTATGGCAATGTTGCAAAGGGACAAAAAGGTGGGAGCCAGATCGACCAGCGATTGTATGGCATTTGATTTTCTCGCAGCAGGCACCTCACCTGGATATCTTACGATAAATGGGATTTTGATAAGATCCTCGTAATGAAATCCACCCTTGGCCTGAAGACCATGCTGCCCGAAGAAATGGCCATGATCGGTTGTGAAAACGACGATAGTATCATCTGCAATGCCCAACTCATCCAGCTTATCGAGAATTTTGCCAATATATTTATCCATCATACTGATCATCCCGTAATACACGCCGACCAGTTTTTTCTTGTCATACTCCGTTAACCGGGACTTGTCGCCATATTCATAATAATGATGCGAGCGGTATCCGTGAATGCCGAAGCCGGTTTCAACCAGATGTTCAAAATTCGGATTCTCTTCCTGGGTCATTTGAAAGTGGGGTGGATTACGATCATGCTCTCCGGGTGTTATGGAGGGGATCGTAAGGTCATCCGGGTCATACATCGAATCCCAAGGTTCCGGTACCAGATATTCCGGATGCGGGTCGAAAAAGCTGGCCCATAGAAAGAAGGGATCATCGGCATTGGTATATTGCTGCAGCAGGGAGTTGGTTCGCTCGGCGATCCAGGTGTTGTAGTGATATTTCTCAGGAATAGGCCACGTATACGTTACGGAAGGATCCATCGTTCCTGTTGGGGGAAGGAAGTAATCTCTCCAGTTGGTACATCCCTGTTCTTCCAGCCATAGCGCGTAATGCTGACCGACATGCGCTTCATTCGTATGATTACGGGTCAGTTCAACATGGTCAAAACCGTAAAACGGTCCGTGGAAATGTCTCCAGTACTCCAAATCCTGCAGGATGGGATATGCTTCGACCGACGGGTAGGCTTCAGTGGATTTCAAAGGTTGAAAATGTGCTTTACCTACGAGTGCGGTGCGGTATCCTGCCTCACTGAAACTTTCCCCGACGGTATGACGGTCTTCAAGCAGTTTTGTGCCCAACGTCCAGGCCCCATGCTGACTGGGATACATGCCTGTAATCATGGAAGCACGGCTAGGGGTGCAGGTAGGGTTTGGGCAATATGCCCGATCAAACGTTGTTCCTTGCCGGGCGAGCCGATCTAGATTGGGTGTGGAAATTTCAGACTGAAAAGCTCCGATCGTGTTCCAGTGCTGCTGGTCGCTAGTGATTAGCAAAATGTTAGGTGTTCTCGACAAGTGTAATCGCCTCCTAGTAAGATAATATTGAAAAAAGCGAGTTATAAAAATAGCCCGGTGTTATATTTTTGTTGTCATTTTGTTATTATCAAACAAAATAGGAAAAGGAGGGGACTCGCCAAGATGCAGGAATATGAGTACGAGTATGCGGAATTCATCTACTATAAGCCGGGTTATTTGGATAAAGAGGAACACATTTGGCCAGTCAGGGCAGGGAGAAGTATAGCCAAATCCAACTACCGAGTTGGTCCCAAACGTATCGAGTGTTATAGTCTTCATTTTGTGCATGAGGGTATGGTCAGGTTTGAGTTTGATGGCAAGCGGGTGGACCTGCAGAAGAATGATCTCTTTTGTCTGTTTCCCGGCAGAACCTATTATTATCACATGCTTCCCTCGGAATCTCCGCTGCAAATGAACTGGCTGGCATTGGATGGGGCTAAAGTCAAACCATTACTCGAGCTCGCTGGCTTGACTCCAGAAAGTCCGTTCGGCAAAGAGATGTTTTCTACGCAGGTTCAGGAAACGTCCGAACGTCTGATTCATGCATTGGCATGTGTGGAACGATGGAAGCCAGCAGTATCCCTGGAGTTGCACGGGCTGGTATATGGCTTATTGGCCAGTCTTGTTCCAGACACCAATTACGCACAACCTACAGAACTGGCGGGCTGGATACATGAATGCATGGATTACATGGAATTACATGCAACAGAGGGCATTTCCGTGCAGCAGGTGGCCGACTTCGCGGGGGTGCATCGTTCGTACTTCTCCAACATGTTCACCAGTCAGGTCGGTCTGCCCCCGTTAAAATTCATGCAGCGAATACGAATGGATAAGGCCAAACAGCTTCTAAAGGATACAGATGCATCCATTACGGAGATTGCTTTGTCGCTGGGTTATCCGAATTTATATTCATTTACAAGAGCATTCAAAATCTATTATAAAGTTCCTCCAATCATGATGCGGAGAACCTCAAGCTGATCCTGAACATACCGATGTCCAGTTTGGAGAACGCTTACTTATTTTGTTTTGATTTTGAAAAAGGAGACTCCCACAATGAAGCTCTCTACAATGCAGAGATGGATTTCACCGAAACGCAGCATTCAGGGAAAAATTTTCATCGCTTTTATTGCCGTTACGCTTGTATCCATCATTTCGATTACGGTCATTGTTTATATGAGCATGCGTGAGACAATCATGCAAAATGCCATCACGTCAGTTTCGGACAGCATAAGGCAAGCAGATGAATCATTGAACATGATGCTGGAGGAGATCGATCGTCTGAACACCGTCGTGGTAACTAACAAAAACACGGTTATTGACACCTTACTCAGTCCGAATGAGGAGATCAGTTACGAGTGGTTCCAGGAGCAGAAGCGAATAGATGAATTTTTATCGTCCCTGATTGATTATAAGGCTTACATTTCAAGGATAGCTGTTGTGGGCCTGAACGGGAAGGTGTTCTTCTCGGGTGGGCCTTGGCTGGACAGGACGATTTTGGGAACACGAATGATGGATTATATGCTGCAAAATGGATCGAGGCACGCATATTTCAAGCAGACAGGAGTGTCAGATGCCATCACCATTGGCCGGGAGATCCGTTATGATCGGGCACCCATTGGGGTAGTCATGGTGGACCTGAATTATGAGTTTATCCAGAAAACATATGACGTGAGGCCGACTACAGATAGCATGATCTATGTACTGGATAAGGAAGATGAATTCGTCTATGAAACCCAAGCTGACTTATCTTTTGCTCCTTCATACCAGGAAATTAAGAAGATTCATCAGCAATTCACTACAAATGGTGAAGGGGTCAGGCAATACATTGATGGAAAAGAATATATCGTTGTCAGCCGTCAATCCGACTATACTGGGTGGAGTACTATTGCATTAATTCCGATGGATTCCCTTTTGACCGAATCTGTAAGGCTGCGCAAACTGCTGGCAGAGGTGTCCATTATCGTGTTTGTCGTTGTTCTGATTGTTTCACTGCAAGTTTCTTCCCGAATTACCCTGAATATTCGGAAACTAAAATCGCTGATGATGTTTGTGAAGGATGGCAATTTTACACTACCCCAAAAAGAGATCAAAAGCGAAGACGAGACGGGACAACTATACCTTGTCTTTATCAGCATGGTGGAAGAATTGAAACGACTGCTCGAAGGAATCCACCTCAGCGAGAAAGAAAAGCGGGAAGCTGAACTGACTGCGCTTCAAGCACAAATCCATCCTCACTTTTTGTACAACTCGCTCAATACAATCAAGTATTTGGCCAGGCTGAATGGAGTGCCAAACATTGAAGAGGTGTCGGGATCGTTGATTGAGCTCATGCGAAGTGTCCTCGGAAATTCAAGCGAATTTCTTACACTACGAGAAGAATTGGCATATGTTGAGCACTACGTCTCCATCATGAAGTACAGATATATGAAGCCGATTCGACTGATTACCGAAATTGAGGATGACGCATTGCTGGATTGCCGGGTGTTGAAGTTGATGCTGCAACCCTTGGTCGAAAACGCAATTATTCATGGTATTGGACCGCTCGAACAGGATGGATTCGTGTTGATACGGGTATATGAAGATGCAAACCATCTCAATATTGATGTGGTGGATAACGGAAAGGGGATCACGGAGGAGCAACAGGAGTATTTACTGGAAGGTACAGGTACTAACGGCGAGACATCACGTTTTAGTGGAATGGGAGTACGTAATGTACACGAACGAATTGTTCGCACGTACGGCGACTCGTATGGTGTTCATTTGTGCAGTGAACCGGGGCTGTACACCAAAGCTGAGATTCGGCTCCCCAAACTGGAGAAAAGTATTAGAAATACCAAACGAGAGGTGATATAAGCCATGTTTCAGGTGCTACTCGTCGATGATGAACCCTTGGTACGCCATAATCTATGGACGTTATTGGACTGGGCTGACTATGGATTCGAATTATGCGGTCAGGCGCATAATGGGTTAATTGCTTTAACGATGATTGAGCAGTCGCCACCGCATATTGTGATTATTGATGTAGATATGCCTGAAATGAACGGTGTAGAGCTCAATCGGGAAATCAAGAAACGTTTTCCGTGGATTAAGACCATAATGCTCAGCAGTTATGATGATTATGACTACGTGCGGGATTGCCTGAACAACGGCTCCATTGATTATTTGCTCAAGCATCGATTGGACGATTCGACGCTGCTCAACATCTTGAATAAAGCCGTATTGGAATTGCAGCAGGAAGATCGGTTGCGAGAGAAACACGTCGCCGAGAGGGCGGAAGCAGAGAAATTGAATCCGGAGGTTATCCGCCATTATTTGCTGTATTTACTCAAAAGGCGGATGAAGGAAACGTACGGATCTGAAGATTTTTCCCAGAAAGACAATCTATATGCGCATGCGTCTAGATATGTAGCAACAGCTTTACAGATTGTTCCGTTTCTACTGCTGACAGAGTCATTCAGTGACGTACAAACCAATGGACTGGTTCAGCAAGTCGTCGAAATGATGCAGCAGGGCCTGGGTGATATTCATGAGCGGACAGCGGTGTACGTAGAGGAAGGGCGATATGTTATCGTATTTTCTTTCAGGGAACGAAGCGAGCAGATCATGCAGCGTGAGATAGACGGACAATTGCGGAAGATTCAGCATGTATTGGAACTGTTCCTGAATCTGCAATGTGTAACCGCTGTGGGACATGTATGCACCAGTCTGTCCCAGTTGGCATCCAGCTACTGCTCAGCCGAAAGCGCACTCGATGGATCTTCGTCGAAAACGTTCAGTAGCTATACCGTCCCAGAAGAAAGCCCATGTTTGGACAAACATTCATCAGACAAGCGTTCAGATGAATTCCATCAACGTCAGCGTGTTTCTCTGACAATCGAGGAGCACAAGCAGCTTCTGATGTCCATAGAAAGGTTTGACAAGCAAGGCGTGCACCAATTGATTTCCTCCATTATTGCTTCGATAGAACACCTGCCTATTCATTCACATACGGTTCAGATGATTGTCAGTGAGCTCATGCAAACGGGGGATAAAGCATGGAAGAGCTGCTTGCCTTCCACAGATCCAGCGGTAGCTAATCTTCCTTCAAGAAGCGAGCTTGGTCGAATGAGAAATATGAGAGAGCTAGAGCAAGGCCTGCAATCCTTCTTCTCCAGCTTGTTTCATTTGCTGAATCAACATCGTGTGGTTGGGTCATATTCTCGGCATGTCACGCAGGCTATCCATTTCATCCTGGAGAAGTATCCGGGTTATGTTACATTGGAGCTTGCTGCAAATGTCATTGGTCTGAATGCCTCCTACTTAAGCAGAATATTCAAGGAGGAGACGCAGCGAACTTTTTCGGAATATCTGAATCGTGTCCGGATTGATGAAGGGTGCAAGCTGCTGGAAAGCGGTCGATACTCGATCAAAGAAATAAGCATACAAGTGGGATTTACGACGCACAACTATTTTTTTAAAGTGTTCAAAGAAATAACGGGACTGACACCGCAAGCGTATTTGAGCAATCCGGGAAAAAGGAAGAACAATATAAAGCTCCCGGATTTACACTCGGGAAACGATGCCGATATGAACAAAACTCAAAACTTGTAAAATATGTGGAGTAAAGGGTCATATTATTGTAATTACCTCCCATGCCTGGTGAATTATAATGAGCACACACCAAAGGCAAACGCTTACAAATTACATTTGGTGATAAAGAATTGGGGGGCGCAACTTTATGCGTAAACGCTGGGGAAGAAATGTGATTATGACGATGATCGCTTCCAGTTTGATGCTGGCTGGATGCAGTTCCGGTGGAACAACTAACGAATCTGCACCAGAGGTATCGAAAAACGACGTTCATACGACCGGGTTTCCGATTGTGGACCAACCGGTAAACCTCAAGATGTTTACCCGAATCGCACCCGTAAATGGCCCTTTCAAGGAGATGCCAGTTTTCCAGGATTACGAGAAATTGAGCCATGTGAAAGTGGAATTCATTGAAGCGCCAACAGATGGTTTTCAAGAGAAAAAAAATCTGTTGTTTGCATCAAATGAGCTACCTGATGCCTTGTTCCGTTCAGGTCTTTCCCCGCTTGAAGCCATCCGCTACGGTTCTGGGGGCCAGTTAATTCCGTTGGAAGAACTTATCGACGAGTACGCTCCGAATTTGAAAAAATTAATGGAAGAATACCCCGAGATTCGTGCAGGCATCACCACACCGGAAGGTCACATTTATACGATTCCGGGGATTGTTACGCTCAGTGCGGCGAGGACGGATAAGAAATGGATTAATCAGATGTGGCTTGACAAGCTTAATCTGGAAGTGCCGGAGACGACCGAAGAACTGTACAACGTACTGCTTGCCTTCCGTGACGGTGACCCGAATGGGAACGGCAAACAGGATGAACTCCCGATGACAGCCCGTGTAGGTTTGGCTGTTGTGAGCGCGATGAGCGGATCATTCGGTTTGGATTCACAGCTTGGATATAACATCAATATTGAAAATGACAAGGTAAGCATCTGGATGGGTAGTGACCAGAATAAAGAAATGCTGATGTATTTAAACAAGCTGTATAAGGAGAAGCTGCTGGATCAGGAAATATTTTCACACACGGAAGCACAATACCTGGCCAAGCAGGGATCAGGAAATACAGGATTTTTCTTTGACCAGACAAACAATAACTTTTTGTCGATAAAAGACCAATATACCGGTATCGCCCCACTGGAAGGTCCGCAGGGTGACCGATTGCAGAGTCAGGCTTTGCCCATTGCCAGGGATTTTGGAGCCTTTGCGATCACATCCGTCAATCCATATCCGGAAGTCACGATGCGTTGGATTGATTATTTCTACAGTGATGAGGGTTCTACGCTGTTGAGATTCGGAAGAGAAGGCGAGCATTATGAAATTAAAGATGGTATTCCCTACTATACAGAGGACTTCTTGAAGGATATCAGCAATCAGGCCAAAATCACGCCTTACGCAGGAGGAGGCGCGCCACATCTCATCAGCGAACAGGTTGCCTCTTTTATTAATCCACCGCAGGTGCAGGAGGCGCAGCAAAAGCTTGATCCGTTCATGCCAAAAGTTCGTTATGCGGCTCCAATGTTTGATGAGGAAACCGCCCAGGAAGTCAATATTTTGCGAAATGATATCGACAAATATTACGAAGAACAAAGTACTAAATTTATCGTGGGTGCGCTTGGCTTCGACAAATGGGAGCAATTCCAGTCCACGCTCAAAAAGATGAGAATCGAGGAGCTGGAGAAGTTGTATCAGGATGCCTATGACAAGATGCAGAAATAATGCTGAAACATCATGGATGAGGAGCAGATGCCCATGAAAAGCGTCAAAACGGATACAACGATTACGATGCCACGAAGCCATTCGAAAAAGAGTTCAGGCCTGCTAAGGCAAATGGGCAAAAGATTGGATCTATACCTTATGCTGCTTCTTCCTGTCACGTGGTATTTGGTATTTCACTATGCCCCGTTGTATGGACTGCAAATTGCGTTCAAAAATTTCAATCCGGCCAAAGGGATTTTGGGCAGCAGCTGGGAAGGCTTCAGTCACTTCGAACGATTTTTCAATTCATATTATTTCTGGAGGCTTCTATGGAACACGCTTTCCATTAACCTGTTCTCCTTGTTGCTTGCCTTTCCGATTCCAATCCTGCTGGCACTGATCATTAATGAAATTCGCAATAAAACCTTCAGCAAGTGGCTGCAAAATATAACGTACATTCCTCACTTTATTTCAGTAGTCGTTATCGTTGGTATACTGAATGTGTTTCTCTCGCCCCATACAGGTCCAGTCAACCTGCTCATTGAGGCATTCGGAGGTACACCGATCCGTTTTCTAGAGGAAGCGGGTTGGTTCAAGACCATTTTTATCAGTTCGAATATATGGCAGAACATGGGCTGGCAATCCATCATCTATATTGCAGCCTTGAGCGGTGTGAACCCGCATCTGTATGAAGCTGCCAAGATGGATGGAGCGTCAAGACTGCGGCGTATATGGCATATATCGCTACCCGGCATTGCTCCTGTTGTCATCATTTTGCTCATTTTGGATATCGGTCATTTCATGAACGTTGGGTTTGAGAAAATTTTGCTGATGCAAAACAATCTTAATCTGGAATCGAGTGATGTCATTTCAACGTTTGTCTATACGACAGGGATCCTTAAGGGAGAATACAGCTATACAGCTGCTATCGGGCTTTTTAATTCAATCATTAATCTGTTGTTGCTTTTACTGGTCAATCGGATTGCGCGCAAGACGTCTGAGACGAGCTTATGGTAAAGGAGGGCAAGGTCCCATGTCCAAGCAGGCGACATTACAATCCAGTTCAAATGAAAAAATTTTCGATGTAATCGTATACATCATAGCCTCAGTCATTATCATCGCTGTGCTGTACCCGCTGATTTTTATCGTTAGCGCTTCGTTCAGTGATCCCACAAAAGTATTGAACGGAGAAGTCTGGTTGTTGCCCAAAGGACTGACTTTGGACGCCTACACAAACATTTTGCACAACGAGAAGATTTGGATGGGGTACCGCAATACGATATTTTATACGGTCGTGGGCACCGTGATTAACATTATCATGACTGTGTTGGCCGCATACCCCCTTTCGAGACCTGACCTTCCTGGGCGTAATATAATCATGGTGTTTATCACGCTAACGATGTTTTTCAGTGGCGGGTTAATTCCAACATATCTATTGATCAAAAATTTGGGCATGGTGGATACGATGTGGGCACTGATTGTTCCCGGCGCGATCGCCACGTACAATTTGATCGTGATGAGAACGTATTTCCAGTCGAGTATACCCTGGGAACTTCAGGAAGCTGCCCACATGGATGGGTGCTCCAATTGGCGGCTGCTTCTGAGCATTATTCTGCCCCTGTCCAAGCCGATTCTGGCCGTGATGGTACTGTTTTATGCTGTAGGACACTGGAATTCATTTTTTAACGCACTCATCTATATTCGTAACGAAAATCTTCATCCACTTCAATTGGTACTACGCGAAATTCTGCTGATCAGCCAATCCGATGCCGTGGACGGCAATATTGGACTGGAGGACAAAATCCTGCTCGCGGAGAGCATCAAGTATGCAGTAATTATCGTCTCCAGTTTGCCTGTACTGCTGATGTATCCTTTCGTACAGCGGCATTTTGTGAAAGGGGTCATGATTGGATCGATTAAAGGCTAAATCCATATCAACCACAATGATGGAGGAGTTATGTTGAAATCAAACGCCAGAATTAATATAGATTGTAGTCGCGTAAGCGAGCATACGGTCAACCCTTATTTGTTTGGACATTTTGTGGAAGACATTCGGGACCATATGGAGGCGATGCTTGCATTTCCATTGAAGGATATGGACTTTGAAAGCGAAGCTGAATCAAGAACTTCTGTATCGGGGAGCTGGCAGGCTTACACGAACGGGAGAAATACCCAATTTGCGATGGAAGCCCCGGCGCTCAGACATTCGGGTCGCGCTCAGCGTATTCGGATCTTAAGTGATGATGAAGCGTATGCGGGGATTGCCCAGAGGTCCGCATTGAAAGGGCCGATGGATTACACCGTCCATATTGTTGCGCGAGCTTCCATCGAACTACAATACTTGATAGTTGAAGCGGTCGATAGGCATACGGAAGAAGTGCTTGGTCAGGTGAAAGTCGAATTGGACAGCCATAACTGGCGGGATTATGAAGGAAGGCTGACGATCGTGCGCGCTTGTCCTGATGCAGAGATTCGGGTCTATATTCCGGCAGAGCATCCAAGATGGGTCGATCACGTCTCTACTGGAATGCTCTGGCTTGATCATGTGTCTCTATTGCCTGTCGATCATATTGCCCTAGTGAAACATGAAGTGGTAGAGATGACCAGAGCACTAAACGCAGGCATGATGAGACTCGCAGGTAACTACATTAGCGCCTATCACTGGGAGCATGGCATCGGTCCGGTGCTGGAGAGACCCGTTATGTACAACGAGGCATGGGGAGGATGGACCAGTAAATATTTCGGAACGGATGAATTTATTCGATTTTGCCAAGAACTGCAAGTAGAACCTCTGATTTGTGTGAACGATGGCTCGGGTACACCTGAAGAGGCCGCCCAATGGATTGAATATTGTAATGGAAGTGTGGATACGCCGATGGGGGCTCTTCGGGCGAAGAATGGATCACCTGAGCCGTATCACGTCAAGTACTGGGAGATCGGCAACGAGGTTTGGGGGCAATGGCAAGTGGGTGCTTGCTCTGCCGAACAATTTGCGGAGCGGACCGTACAGTTTGCAAAGGCGATGAAGGAGGTAGATGCTTCCATTGTGTTGCTGGCCTGTGGACATTACGAGCAGGATTGGAATAAAACCGTGCTTGCTCTGGCAGGTGAACATATCGATTATTTAACGTTACATTTGTATCATGGCTACGGTCCCTTTGGCATGAATCGGGATACGCCGGCTGAGGATCGGTATAAAGCGATGGCGAGTTATCCCGAGTGGACCAGGCACTATATCCACCAGACAACGGAGGTCATCCATTCCGATATCAAACATCAACATGTGAAGCTGGCGATCACCGAATATAACACGATGTATTATCCAAATACTGTGAGAAAAGGATTGCCAGACGAACACACCCTTGGCGCCGCCGTGGCAAATGCGGCCAATCTGAATGAAATGATTCGTTGCAGCGATAGCGTGCATATCGGAAGTTTCTCCGATCTGGTCAATGGTTGGCTTGGGGGGTGCATTCGTGTCGGGGATTTCTATGCCGATCAATATTGTGGTAAGAAGGCTGGGTGGAGTGGAAGTCCGCTTACGATCTATGGAACTCCAACCTATGAAGTATTAAAGCTTTACGCGAATCGGGATATTCATCATATTCTACCCGTGGAGACCGAATGTGGAACATTCTCTGTAGCTTCAAACAAAAAAACGCCTGTAGATCTAGACGCACTTCCCGATCTGGACATTGTAGCCGGAACGAATGATGATCGTAGCTTGGTCACCCTGTTTATTGTGAACCGAAGCTTGGAGGAGATACGGTGTAAGCTGGATCTACAAGCTTTCGATGTAAGAGAAGATGCGAACTTATATGAGATTACCAGCGATTCGTACAATAATATCAACTCCGTGTTTCAACCAGATCATATCAAGTGCACAGAACGTATTGTTTTGACCGAGGATTGGCAGCGTGGTTATGTATTACGTCCTTCATCCATCTATGTACTCGAGTTTGGAAAGGCAGACTAGCTGATGAAAGGATGTGACGGATTGTAGACAAATAGGGTTTCAGAACTTGTACCTAAGTTCTGAAACCCTATGGTATGTTCTAGATGGTGTCTCGACCACCAGATCAATAAGTTACTTGCCTAATGAAAATAGGCATTTTAAATATTTACAAGCGTTCTTTTATACAAAACAGGTATTGCTGCTGCTATAAGGATCACACCCATGACAGCGGGTGCGGCATGACCAAGTGATACATAGATTTGACCTCCAATGAGAGGACCAATCATTCTTGCTAAAGCCTGAATGGATTGGCTACCTCCTTGAACCCTTCCTTGTTCACTGGAATCAACGGACTTCGAGAGCATCCCGTTGAATGAAGGCCCGAAGATTGAATCGCCAAAACCAAATATAAACATGCCAGCGATAAAAAGAGGATAGAAGGAGAACAAAGTAGATAGCGCAATAAGACTGTAACCTATAATCTCTGCAATCATTCCAAGAATGGCTATTTGTTTATCACTACGTTTTCTCAGCAGCTTTGGCATGATGAACCCTTGTGAGATGATGTCCTGGACACCCATAATCGAGAACATAAGTCCAATTAGTGCGGGCTTCCAACTGAAAGTATCTATTGTAAATTGAGAAAAAACGGCCTGTAATGATCCGTTGGGTATCCAAAGTAAGAACGCTGAGATGAGTAGCCTGTTTAAATTTTTCATGGAAAGCAGGTTTGCAAGCTGTATGAATGGATTAAGTCTTACAAAAGTAATTTCTTTTAATCTATTTTTCTTGTCAAGGCTCTCAGGCATAAAAAAGAATCCATATATAACATTCACTAAAGTGATGACTGCTCCAAAATACATGGGTGCGGAATAATCAATCTTCGCCAGTAATCCGCCTACAGTCGGACCAATAACGGTGCCTACACCTACAACTGCGCTCACCCATCCAAAGTATTTGGTTCTCTGTTCTGGAGGAATGATATCTGCAAAATATGCGAAGATCGTACCTATGCTCCCGCCTGTTATCCCCTCAATGATGCGTCCCGCAAATAGTACCCATAGAGCACCTCCTATGCCAAAAACCAAGTACCCGATTGCAGAACCCAAAAGACATACCAAGAGCAATGGACGACGGCCATATTTGTCGCTCAGAGCACCAAGTACGGGGGCCGCAAAAAACACGCAGAAGGCATAAACAGAGGTCAACAGCGTAACAACGATCGCTTGCTCACCCGGACTGCTTATATAAGGATGTACTAAGAATGGGACGACAGGTGCTATGATACTGAAACCTATTCCGCAAAGAAATACAGAGATAAGACCAAATAGTAAAGCATGTTTGTCTATGGTTTGTTCTGCGTTTTCTTTATGGGTTGATCGTAATTTGAACATTAAATTCTCCCCTCAAAATCCGTGGTTTTATTTCCTTGGAAACATTATCATCGTATCTCTACTTTGTTTCCTTGTCAACAAAAAAATAACGATAAAAAAGGCAGCCTTCTCTCCACAGAGTCCGGCTGCTATTAGTTTTACTTTCATTATTCAGATTTATTCCGACTTGATATCTACACCCAATTTCTTGATCTCTGCATCCAAATGCCGATTATACTTGTCCACGAATTTAAGCATAGTGTCGAATTGTTCCTCGGTTACCTGCTCAAACACGGCTTTATCTCGCTGTTGAAACTCGCTGTGTAGATCCTCATGGATTTGATAAATGGCTTTCCCTTGCTCCGTCAACCTAAAATAGATTTCTTTCTTGTTATCCGACTTCTGGTAGCTTTCGATAAGGTCTTTTTGTATGAGCTTCTTTGTTAATTTACTTATGGCACCGCGAGTCATATAAAAGGACTCCGCAAGTCTAGTCACATTGGAATCTACATTTTTTTCAATGTATTCGATGCAATGCACTTCAGAGGGCTTATAACCCTTAAGACTGTCTTCCATCTTATCCTTATTAAGCCGAACGATCTTGTTATATAAGTCCCTGAAACCCACTGAGACCTGTTCTTCTTTGTTCATATCTTATCCTCCCACCCGTTGGTGCATTATAACATTATATTAAATTTTGGTTTCCAGTACAAAAGCCTTTCTGACTACTGCATAAATCAAGGTGCCTTTCTGAATAAACTTTTTTCTGAACGACATACTACTTCAAAAGAGGTGGTAAAATTTGCAGCGAATCCATGAACAAGATCTTCACGATATAGAAAAGCAACTCTCTGAACATTTCAAAAAGAGCTCGGATTTCTTAAGCAAGAACGTGGTTATCGCCGATCAGGAATTCAGAGCGTATTACATGGAGACCCTTGTCGATTTTCCGACAACTTTGTCTGCAATTAACCAGGCGGCGAGTGGCAATGAGAACGGATCATTTCAAAATATGTTCAGTCCGTTTGAAGAAGAGGCCTCCATGTCAATGGATGAGATATCCGACCATATTTTGCATGGAAAGCTTGTTCTGTTCAGCACAGAAGGAATGGCAGCTGTCATGGAACCGGAGCATACTGACATTTCGCGATCTGTCAGTGCACCGGAGAGTGAGAATCCCCTTCAATCTGCGTACGATGCTTTTACAGAAGATATTAATAAAAACATCGGTTTGCTGCGGAAAAAGATGATCTCCGATGATTTGGTTATTGAACGACGAGAAACAGGAACGCGGTCTACCAAGAAAATTGCCATGGTATACCTGGAGGGTGTTGCTCAAGCTAAGGTCATTGCGTCTATCCGGGATAAGCTGGATCAAAATAAGGACAAGGAATTGACTACGGTAAGGGACCTGATGAGTATATTGGGGCATCCGAAATTCTCATTAACACCAACGTACGTCTCTTCGGAGTTGCCAGGAGAGATGGTACAGAATTTGATGAACGGAAAAGTGGTCATATTGATTGACCAGTTTTCGTTTGCTTTTGCTTTCCCGGTGATCATAACGGATTTGTGGTCAACAACGCTGGACGTTAACTATCCATATCTGTTTCAGGTGTTTTTACGAACCGTACGGGCGATTGGCGCACTTTTGGCTGTCATGCTTCCAGGTCTATATATTGTGCTGAATTCGGTGAATCCGGAATTGTTGCGAATACAACTCGCCATAACGGTAGCCAAGAGCAGAGAAGGGGTTCCGTATCCTTCGTTGATCGAAATGCTCCTGGTTATGCTGCTGCTGGAGATGATTATTGAGGCTACGATTCGACTTCCCAAAAACATTGGTCCTACGATAACGATGATTGGCGGTATTCTGTTAGGACAAGCGATTGTTCAGGCTAAACTTGTCAGTAATCTATTGATTATTATCCTTGTTGCCTCTGCGATTGCTAATTTTGTGCTGGCAGGTTACATGAATACGACGGGTATACGAATGTATAAATACATTGTCATGCTCATCAGTTCCTTTTTTGGGATATGGGGTCTTGAGGCGGCAATGATTTGGATTATCTTGTATTTTGCCTCGTTGAGCACTTGCTCCGTTCCTTACTTAAGTTTAAGTGTGAAAGGAAAAGCTTCAGATGAATAAAGCTCAGATTTTGACTCTGTTTGTTCTGCTTCATCTCGCTTCGATCTTTGCTATCTTCCCCGAACGCATCATCTCTGCGACTTCAAAAGGGCACTGGATTCCCATTACAATCCTTTTTCTGGCTGAGCTGCTGGTTCTGTGGCTCTACTTGAAAGCATTGTCCCAGTTCCCAGGAAGAACAGTGGTAGACATCTGTAAAGATTCACTGGGTAATTGGGGAACGAGGCTAATCGTTTTGCCTTTGCTCATCTTTCTATATATCGAGTTGTTTTTGCTTATGTATTTCCAGGCGGGTGAAATTAAAGCTGTACTGTTACAGAGAACACCGCCAGCAGCGACAGGGGCTCTATTCATCGTGATATGTTTCTATGCCGTTTGGAAGGGACTTAATGTAATCATCCGGGCGAGCATAGGATTGTGTATCCTTTTGATGCCATTCATCTTTTTTTCTATGCTAATCAGTATCCAAAATTTTAGGATTAGCTATATTTTTCCGATTTGGGATAGCGAGATGACATTTTTTTCTAATTCTGACTTCTATGTATGTACGGTCATTTCAGCTGGATTCCTGTTCCTGGGCATGATTCCCTCGAAGCAACGCATTAGCTTTGGTAAGGCTGCTGCTGCCGTCGGTGTCATTTTTGTATTCGCTTTGGGGTCTGTGTATGTTCCGCTTCTTGTATTTGGACAGGAAACGGTAGTCCATTTGCAATATCCCATGCTTATGGCGTCGGATACCATTGATCTGGAATGGGTTGTATTTGATTGGCTCCCCAGCTTTTACGTGGTGGCCTCCAGTGCGTTGGGTGTTTTGAAGGTTTCCGTTTTACTCTGGATTCTGGTATTCATACTGCAACAGCTATTTATGCCGAAGATCAACAGACTATGGATTCTCTCCCTAGCGTGCGTCTCCTTGTACCTGATTAGTCTGTGGATACCGGATATGAACGCATTGAATTCATACCTGTATCTGAATTCTTACTTTTGCGTTTATAGCGTTTTAGGTTTTCCGATCATTGTATTCCTGGCGGCGCAATGGCAGCGGAAGAAGGTGGGTACATGAACATGCGTAGTGCAAAGACATGGTTTGTAACCCTAGCTATGCTCTTGTTGCTTCCAGGATGTTGGGATACAAAGGATATTAATAAACAATATCTTCCTGTTGTCATGGGAGTGGGTAAAGGCAGTACTGAAAAATACAAGGTCATTCTCCAAATACCGGATGCGTCAGGTAGGACCCAAATTCTTGAAAAAGAGTCGAAATCCATCAGTAAAGCTATCGATTTGATACGAACCGATTCTGAAAAAAGCATCGAATTGGTACATCTAAGGTTGTTGTTAATCGACAGACAGGTCGCAGAGCAGGGGATTGTTAACATCATCAATTTTGCTGTAAGAGCGAACGATATATCGATCAAAGGCTTGGTAGGGGTAATTGATGGTGATTTTGAGAAGACGATGTATCATCAGATCTCACCAACACCTGAAATTTCTTCCTACGACTTTTTTAGCCAGGATGCCGGATGGACGCCCAATCAATCTATTGTTCGAATATGGGAAGCTTATCAAAACCAAAACTCATATACGGAAGACATGGCCATTCCCATGCTCAAAAACGGCGAGCGAACCTTGTTTACCTTCAAAGGCACGGCTGTCATGCGGGATGACCGCATGGTAGGAACGCTGAGTAAGGAAGAGACGCTTTTGTTTAATTTGTTCAAAGGGAAATATTCGGGGGGAACGATTGAAGTGGCACAGAACACAAGTGTTCTTATTCAGGACGCGCATATTAAACATCAGACCCAGTGGTCGGAGAAAGGCCCGTCTATTCAGACGAATGTTGTTCTTGATGTGGTCATTACGGAAAGCCCTGAAGGAAAAGGCAATGGAGTAATTGAAAAAGAAATGCAGGAGCAGTTGAGCCAACAATTCAATAGAACCGTGAGAAAGATTCAATCCTTAAAATCGGATGTACTCGGCATAGGGATGATATTTCGACCCCAACTGACGGAGGAAAATTTAAAGAAATGGAAAACCAAGTGGTTTCCGAAGCTGGAGCAGAAGATTAACGTTCGTGTCAACATTCTGAACGAAATCTATTTTAAAGAAAGTGCCAACGATAATGAGAATCAGGGACAAATGATCAAGAAATAACTCTAACCCATGAGGTCGCCAATTTTGGCGACTTGTTTATATTTTTATCCAGTGATACAGCCTTGGGGTTGTTCATTCTAGAGTGTCATTGAATTAAGGATTCTGAGATCTGGGATATCTTCGTAAAATAACATATCTCCGCTCTTACGATTGTAAGGCTTCGTTAGAGGGGATAATTGTTAATTGGATAGAATCACTCACAATAAATAGCTGTAAAGGAGCGGAATCATGTCCTTCTTTAGAACACTATCCGTACGGGCAAGGGAAGACGAGTTGATGGACGATTTCTCCACGGGTGGAAAAGAATTGAGCGAAGCGCTCAAACATTTGAGACGGCTGAACAAAATATTCGCTGCTCCCGGTCCAACCCGTGCAGGGGTGGAGAAGTTATGGAGAGCGATTGGGAGTCCTTCTACGCTGACTCTTCTTGATGTGGGAGCAGGTTCAGGGGATGTAAACCAGAAGCTATTGCATTGGGCGGAGCAAAAAGGAATTAAGCTTGAGATTACTCTGGTCGACCTGACAGAGGAGGCATGTGAGGAAGCGAGAAATCTCTTCCGAAATGAACCCAGAATCAAGGTTCGGCGTATCGATGTCAGGGAATTGCCAGATGCCTCAGCAGACATCGTGACCGGCTCGCAATTTGTCCATCATTTCGAGGGAAAGCAACTGATTGATATGGTCTCTCATATGCTGCGTGCCTCCAAATATGGCGTTGTCATTAACGATATCCATCGGCATCCTGTATCTTATGCGGCCGTCTGGATTACCACTCGAATGATCTCACGCAATCGGTATATTCGTCATGATGGACCGCTGTCTGTTGCAAAAGGCTTCACGGGAAAGGATTGGCGGGATTTGAAACAGCAGTTGAATCATGACACGATGACTTATGAATGGAAGCCTTTATTCCGCTATTCCGTTGTGATTCCCCATGTTGGGACACTATCATAGCTCGTTACATCAATAGGCTGTTATCATAGTGGACAATGAAAGGCGGGTGTTCTTACGTGTCTAAACCAATAGATGCCATAGTCATCGGAGCGGGTATTGCCGGCAGTACCTTTGCGATGCAGCTTGCCAAGCAAGGGCATCGGACACTACTCCTGGATCGGCAGGAGTTTCCACGTCACAAAACATGCGGTGAATTTATGTCGCCTGAGACAAAGGAGATGCTGGATTATCTGGGTATCCACCTTGGTGATCAAGAGGTAAAACCAAGTACCATGGATCATGCCAAGATCATTATGCCTCAGGGCGGGGAGATCGAGGCGCCTTTGCCGGGATTGGCCTATGGCATTAGCCGATATGAGCTGGATCGGATTTTACACGAGCAGGCCACAGCCGCAGGCGTTGAAATCGTTACGAGAGCAACGATAACCAACATTCAGCAGTTAGATGATCTCAGCTATGTAGTCGAAGCCAAACAAGGAAATGACCGGATTAAGTATAGAGCCAAAACCGTTATTGGAGCCCATGGCTCCAAAAAGCCGCGCGGGATGACCTCGTCAGCCCAGCTGCGGGATAAAACAGCATATGTTGGTGTTAAATCGCACTATCGTGGGATCACCATTCCGCCACGGGTAGAGTTGTATTTTTGCAAGGGAGGCTATGTCGGCATTTCGTCGATTGAGGATGGTATCGCAAATGTCGCTGCATTGCTAACACTTGATACGGTGCGGGGAAGCGGTAAGTCTGTAAAGGATATTTTGCAGGCTGCATCCCTGACCAACGAAAGATTGGCGGCGAGGCTTGTTGAGGGAAGCCCAGTCCCAGGAACACAGGTCTCGATTGCACCACTTCATCTATCCAATGTTCCTGAACCATGGTCCCAATATCCTCATATTGGTGATGCCATGCTAATGATACCTCCCTTGTGTGGTGATGGAATGTCCATTGCCCTTCGTTCCGCTCTGTTATGCGCTGAATGGACTGACAGATATCTTCAAGGGAAGATCAGCTTCACGCAGTGGCAGCACGAATATTCGAAGGAAGCTAATCGCGAATTCACGCGACTGCTCTGGAGGGCACGGAGAATTCAAAAGCTGGCTTTTGCCAAAACGAACAAATTCTATCCTGGTTTGGCCCGGATGGTCCCAGGTCTGGCAACTTATTTGGTGAAGGCAACACGGTTATCAGAAATCAATCTGGTCCATCGATCATAGATGGCAGGAAGGTGAAATCCATAAGAACATGGGGCGGCTTATGTCAGCCTCTTTTTGTTGTTCTCTGCCAATTTTAACGAGACCGTTTAGAAATCTGCCAAATACTCGTATAATAGAATCTAATTGTGGTTATAGAGACAAGAGTCAGACTTGAATTCGGGAGGCATTATTCTAAGATGAACTATTCATTTTCCAACCGGATTGCTGCATTGCAGCCATCCATTATTCGTGAGATCCTGAAGGCTTCTTCGGGTCAAAATGTAATTCCGTTCTCTGCGGGTAATCCCGCTCCGGAAACTTTTCCTATTGAGGCGATTCGGACATTCACCCAATCGATTTTGGAACAGGACCCGGTAACAGCACTGCAATACGGAATTACCGAAGGCTATGCCCCGCTGCGGGATACATTGACTACACACCTGAAGTCAGGCTTTGACACGGGCAAAGCCTCGGATGAACTGTTCATCGTATCTGGAGCACAGCAGGGAATTGAACTCGCTTGTAAAGTATTCTGTAATGAAGGGGATACGATTATTTGTGAAAGCCCAAGCTTTATCGGTTCACTGAACTCTTTCCGGGCTTCAGGCGCCAACCTTGTTGGTGTTCCGATGGAGACGGACGGTATGGATATCGGGAAGCTGGAGCATGCTCTGCAAACCGAGCAGAATGTAAAGCTGATCTATGTGATTCCGAGTTTCCAAAACCCTACAGGCATTACCACAAGCTTGGAGAAGCGCAAGGCGATTTATGATCTTGCCAAGAAGTATGGTGTCATGATTCTGGAAGATAACCCATATGGAGAACTTCGGTTTCGCGGAGAAGATGTAGCTACGATCAAATCGATGGATGATGAAGGTCTGGTTATTTACGTAGGCTCTTTCTCCAAGATTCTGTCCGCTGGCCTGCGTGTTGGTTATGTTCTGGCTCCTTCCGAGGTTCTTCAGAAGATGGTTGTTGCCAAACAGGGAGAGGATGTACATACAGCCATGCTGCCGCAGATTCTGGCATACAAGTTCATGACTGAGTATAACTATGCAGAGCATATTAGCAGTATCCGTGAAATTTATCGCAGGAAGTCTGCCTTGATGATTGACAAATTGCAGGAGCATATGGGTGAGTCCATCACCTTTACCCATCCCGATGGAGGGCTGTTCCTCTGGTGTGATCTGCCGGTTCATATCCCGATGCTGGATTATGCCAAAACAGCCGCT
>NZ_LITU01000068.1:52173-59974 GCF_001280595.1 Paenibacillus xylanivorans | reverse complement strand
CAATGCCATCAGACTTAATTTCTCAACACCTTCCGATGAGCAAATTGTGAAGGGAATCGAAATTCTGGGACAGGTTCTGCACAAATTCTGATTGGAGGCACATTTCATGAATCAACGTTTTCGGATCACTCGATCCATGCAAGAAGATAACGCGGAGCAATCCATCTCTTTGGAAGAGTGCAAACAGTATTTTGCATCCAAGCCGGACTTTACGTACTCACCCGTCCTTACCGTCCAAGGACCTGAGAGCGTCATGTCCATCGATGGGGATTTCTTCATGTGGAAGTACGAGGACCTGCAGATTCCATTTCGTCTATATATGGGAGATCTGTATGTTGCCATTGTCAATGAAGCTGTCGTTCCGCAAATGATTGAGGTTGCAACGGATTTGCGGGCCGATGTGGTTGAAGGGTAAGCATATAAGTGTCGGGGGAAGCCGCCAATCTGGCGGCTTTTTTTGCTGTGAAGCTATTCGTTAATATGCTTATTGAAATATTCAATCGATGGGGGAATTGACGCTCAGGACCTGTTCATGATAATTTATATAAATCACAAAAGCCTATAAATCCAATGAGGGAAAGGGGTTTTATGCAATGTCGTCGATCGTGCTTGCTGCCGCTGAAGATATACGAAGCAAGGATTCGGAACTTTTAATCAAGGAGCTAAGCGAAGAACTGGGGTTATTATATGGCGGCGATGGGACGGCAGGATTTCAGCTATCCGACGTGGAGAGACCGCGAGCGGCCTTTATTGTCGCGCGTTTGGATGGATATCCGGTAGGCTGCGGAGCCATCAGACCCCTTGATGAGACATCCGTGGAGGTCAAGCGCATGTTCACGCGTTCGAATTTCCGTCGCAAGGGTGTGGCTCAGGCCATTCTGGCCGAAGCGGAGCGCCTTGCGCTCGCATTCGGTTACACCAATCTAAAGCTGCAGACTGGCCCCAAGCAGCCTGAGGCGGCGGCCCTATATGAAAGAGTTGGGTACTATCGGATACCGATTTTTCACGGGGACTGGGATCAGGTACTTGCCTATCAGAAAGATCTAGTGCTAAGTGCAGCCCACAGAAACGAGCATTCCTCATTGAACGCATAGATAATATCCTTGTATAACAAACGAACCGAAATCTCTTGTCAGTCATCAGAGATTCCGGTTCGTTTTTTTGTGTGAAAAGCCAATGGAGCTAAGAATATTTAAATTTCTTTACTCTTTTATAACGGAGGCATTTACAGCGTCTTCCATCTGATTACTGTAGGTACGGAATAATCCAAGGCGCCAGAAGGCAGCTCCTTTGAGATCATAACGTTTGGCAAGACCCAGTTTGTCATCTATAGAAGATGAAGTTTCACTATTTAAGCTGATACCGAGCAAAAGTTTTTGCTTGGAAACGCCAGCATCTAGCGCGAGCTGAATGGCCTTATCCACAAGACTGTTCGGCTCAGGGACCTGCGATTTGGTACCGACAGGATTATATTGGTAAGCCATAATGATGATGTCGTCTGCCAACGAAGCGAGCGTTTTGTAATCATAACCTTTATACGCACTATTTAATGGGGGGACGGCCAAGGATAGAGCGATGTCTTTAGGCAAGGAATCCTTCAATTGCTTGACGTAATTGTTCAACAGCTTCTGTTGCTCTACAGCGTCCAGCTTAAAACCCAGTCCTTCAAAATCAAGAACAACGCCTCCAAAACCATTTTCAGCTATGGCAGTAGTTATACCCTCAATGGACTTCTGACGCATGCTACTATCACTCAGCACCTTGGTCAGTTCTCCATTTCCATCCAAAGCATAAACCATGAGATATGGTTTAATGCTCTGATTTGCTGTATCAGCAACGATGGATTGAGGTGTAACGTCACCGGCAGCAGCAGGGAGTTGATACTCATTACCCTGAAGCGTAAATTGACCTTCACGATCGATGCGACTCCAGCCAAAAGCGACGGAGTTCATGGATGACACCAAATCGATTTCCTTATAGGATTGCAGTGCATAGAAGGCTCTCAAATGCATTTCACGCTGAGGTGAAACAAGAGAAACGGTACGAGTTGCCTGGTTCCAGCCTACACCAACACCGAACTGACTACTGAACGAACTAAGTGGAATAAGCACACGACCTTCTCGCTGAACCGGTGGAGCTGCGAGCTTCACTTTTTCTCCATTAACGGTTGCTGTGGTGCTTCCCACTTGAAGCAGGACTTCCGTCGCCTGACCTTTCACATTTCCAATCGCTTTTACGGTTTGCGCCTTGTTGTTCCAAGTAATGTTAATTCCTAGGGCTTCGCCTACTGTCCGGAACGGTACATAGGTAACACCTTTGTCAATCCGAGGGTCTGCATCGAATTTCAGTGGAACATCATCCAGCACAACCGAAATGGCGGGTGCAGCATAGGCATCGTTAAGGTTTGCAGTGGTTCCGAGCAAGGAGATGGCAAGAAGAGTGGCAGCAGCTGTCTTTCCTATTCGTGTATGTAACATGTTTTGTATTCCTCCAACTCATTGAATATAGTAGAATTGCATCTCATCTGAAAAGTAATCTATCACAAGTTAGTATAGCAAAATTTTCATAGAGTTCCAATTACAAGATAAGATGGACGAAAGTAAATACGCAAAGAAACGGAAATCCGAACAATTTTCGCTTATTTGCGCATATTCGCATTTCCATTTTTTAATTTAACGGGGAATGAAAGCGGGGGAAGTCGAGTTCTCATTTCAAAGCTACATTATTACTCATTTTATTATTATCGGTAGCAAGGTTTGCTGCTTCTTCCTCTGCTTTGATGATCGAGATATAACCGAGTATGTCCCCGATCACGTTTAAGGTAAGTCCAATTTTAGCTAATTCCAAGGAAGTTAGCTCCTCGATCATCAGGTTATTTCTTTTGCCTTTGGCCACAACGTCACCCCGAAAGTCAATTTTATTTCAACATATGTTAATCATGCTCTGTGTACTTATGTATCCGCCTAATCACAGGATTAAACGGGCAGTGAAACCAGGTGAACGAGTTCCAGATTATGTAGTAGCCTTGTTGGGTCTTCGTACAGAAACTTCGAAAAGCCGGGTACAGCTGATTATGGACATGGCCCGGAAAGATAAATTGTCCATTCTTGAACTGGGTCGGAGGCTGATAGGGGCCAGAGGACACATGCAGTTTGTGGGGACCTATGAACAACTGGCCGATTTGATGCAGCAATGGTTTGAAGAATACGGTTGTGACGGATTTAACATCATGCCGCCAGTTCTGCCGGGAGATTTAAATGAATTTGTGGATTATGTAGTTCCGATTCTTCAAGCAAGGGGACTCTTCCGCACGGAGTATACGGGAAGCACACTTCGTGATCATCTTGGGTTGGATCGTCCAGGCATAAACCATTTTCAAAAAGAGAACACGATAGGTAAGACCTCCATAACAATATGAACAAATTAAAATGATTGGGGGAAAGAGCCATATCGTTGAGGTGCAAGCTTTAGCGATCCCCGTTCAAACCTGTGTTTTCAATCTCTGATCTTCCTTTATTGAAGAAAAAGAAAAAGTAAAAAAGTCGCCTATTGGCGGCTTTTTTTTGGGTTTAGGACGATATAAGTTCTTTTTTTAGATAAAAAAATTCATCGTCTTAAAACTTTTTTAGACTTTCGGCTGTCTAACATGCGAAACAACATTCAAAGTAAGCTTTATAATAAATGCGGCAATAATCAAACTATACAGTCGCAATGGGGGTGGACAAACTGAGCAAGGTGAGTACAGCATTAACTGAACAGCAATTCAGTGAACGTCTGGAGGCATGTAAAGAAAAGCTTTATCGCTTCGCGTTCTCTTATGTGAAAAATGAACAGGAAGCATTGGAAATCATATCCGAGGCATCTTATAAAGGTTTTCTATCTTATGAAAAAGTGAACAGTCCAGATTATTTTGAAACCTGGATGACCCGGATCGTCATCAACTGTTCCCTTGACCACATCAGACGGAAGAAGAAATACACGTATATGGAAGACAGTACAATACCATTTGCAGCCCAGGAGAGTTCCATGGGTCTTGAAGAACAATGGGATCTATACGAAGCACTTGATCATCTGCACCCCGAAGACAAGGCGTTTATCGTTCTGAAATTTTTCCAAGATCAGCGATTCAAGGAAATGGCGGAGATACTATCCTTGCCGGAAAGCACGGTAAAGACCAGGTTTTATAAGATCTTAAACAAACTCAAAAAACATCTAACCAAGGAAGAGGTTGATTTCACATGACAGGGAAAGAACGATATGAACAGATAAAAATTCCATCCGGCCTTTCCGGAGTAATTCAGCAAGCTCGCCAACGTGCACGAAACCAGAAACGAAGAAAAATGATAATCTGGCGTAGTTCCTCCCTGGTTGCCGCTTGTGCTGCGGTGATGATAACAGCGAACGTACCAGGTGTAGCCAAGGCGTTATCCGATGTGCCTGTTATCGGTTCCGTCGTCAAGATTTTGCAAGTTGGTGGCGGTGGGGAGCGGACAGATGGTGTCTCGGTTACCACAACCCAAGAATCGGATACGCTTAACATTCATTTTCAAATTGATGGTGAACAGATCACCTCTGCTCCATCGTACACCGTTGATCATAAAGAAGGACCGAACCGCTTGATCTTCACCTTCAACGGGGTGCGTAATCTGGATTATGCCAAGCTGGAGAATGATATTAAAGCACTTAAAAATGTAAAAGATGTCTATCAAAATATCATTTTGGATGATTCCGCAATTGGCTTTGTGGTGGAGCTGAAAGATCATGTGGATTATTCGGTATCAGAGTATCAGCAACCAGGGTATATTCAGTTGAAGCTTTCTTCCGCAGAAAAATCAACGCAATCGCATGAACTTTTCTTCGTCCGGAGCGAAGACATGGAGCAGGGCGAAGCTCTGGCTATGTTAGCTGAACAATATTCTGCCGACGGCAGCAGCGTTGTGCAAACCAAAAACGGGACATTCACCGTCGTTATGGGTGCCTTTGAGAATCGAGCAGATGCAGAGAAACACCTGAAAGAATTTACTGACCGTGAGGACTACAGTCAACAATTACATGTTGACAGCTGGATGAGTAATGAGAATCCCCAATAATTACAGAAGCCTGCCCTAGCGCAGGCTTCTTCTTGTAGACTTCATTTCCAGATTCCCATGTCTATCGTATTACTACGAGTCGCCATATTGGCGGCTTTTTTGTTATATCCATAAGATGCAATTTGTAATCTTACATCGTTGTCAGTTTTGTGTAAGTTTAATCGATAGGAGCTGAAGTAACCCTAATATACACTTAAAACAATTCAACGCACTACATTCACACCTTAGGAGGCCAAACAATGAAAAGTAAGCTAGTTGTGCTATGTGGCAGACAATCGGTTGAACATGGCCGTTCATTGAAAAGTGCATATGCGGATCTTATGAAAATAGTGATTAGAAAAAAGCCATTTATTCGGTGGAGGAGATCATACGGATGTACCGTGATACTTGGGCTGAAATAGATTTGTCTCAAATTCGCGAGAATGTCATAAAGATCCGCAAATTTCTACCTCGTTCAACCAAAATAATGGCAGTTGTTAAAGCGAATGCATACGGCCATGGAGATATCGAGACGGCCAAAGAAGCAGTAGAGGCAGGCGCAGATTATTTAGGAGTTGCCTTCATTGAAGAAGCGATTCGCCTAAGGAATGCCGGTTTGAAACAATCAATTCTTATTTTGACTCCGATTCGGCCCGAACTTGTACTTTTGGCTCTTGAACATGATTTGATGCTTACTGTTACACAGGCGTCATGGTTTCAGGAAATGAGAAAATACAAGCCTGTTCATACCCTGCATAAGCTATATGTGCATGTGAAAATGGATACTGGACTTGGGCGAATCGGTATACGCACCAAAGAAGAGTGGGATGAAATGGCTCCGTGGCTGAGAGCATCGGATGTAGTAGTGGATGGGTTCTATACCCATTTCGCCACAGCAGGTGAGGCAGACAACCGTTATCTACAGCTTCAGATTCAACGCTTCCTGGAAATGAAAGAGTGGAGCAGTATGTCACGGATTCCAATCAATCATTATCACTGTGCGGGAAGTGTAGCAGCACTTCGATTCCCGGAATTGTGCATGGATATGGCTCGAATAGGAGCTGCAATCTATGGCTTTTATCCGGAAAAACGAGTACCTAACATCCAACTAAAGCCGGCATTCAGTATGCACAGTAGATTATTACAAACGAAAAAATTAAAAAAAGGCGAATATGTGGGCTATAACAATGCTTATCAAACAGACTCAGATCAATGGATCGGAACAGTGCCTATCGGCTATGCCGATGGATGGTCGCAGAGAATGCAAAATACGGAGGTGTTGGTGGAGGGGTATCGTGCAGAAATTATAGGAAAAATCTCCATGGATCAATTGATGGTCAAGCTTCCGATGTATTTTCCGGAAGGATCAAAGGTGACCTTCATTGGCTATTCAGGTGAGCAGGAAATTCCGATTCAGGAACTGGCAAATCATATCGGTGGTGTCTCTCAAGAAATAACGAGTTCCATCACGGACAGAGTATTGCGAATTTATAAAGAAGGTGGGGAAGTTCATCATGAAATCACGGGAAGTCGTACAAAAACATATTGAAATCAGCGTAAGTAACGAAGAACGATTTCAAGGGCACTTAGTGTTAATAAATTATCAAAACCCAATCAGAAGGCAAGTACAAGTCCATCAACTAGAGTCCTTGGATTCCTTGCCTTCAATAAAGAAGTTAAATAAGGAGATGCTTCTGGAGAAGCAGTGCTTCAAACAATTTCATGCTCTACTTAAGGCTTGTGAGGGGATGGATGAAATTGTCGCCGTCAGTGCATATCGAACAAAAGAAGATCAATCCCAAATCTATCAAGATTGTTTGATAGAACAGGGTTCCGATTATACTTCCAAATACGTAGCCTTGCCTGACCATAGTGAACACCAAACAGGGTTGGCTATCGATGTGGGTAAATTGAAATCGAATATCGATTTTATTGCTCCTTCCTTTCCGGATACGGGCATTTACAAGTCCTTCAGACAACATGCCATACAATTCGGTTTTATCCTTCGATATAAGCAAGAAAAAGAATCAATCACTCGTATTGCTTATGAGCCCTGGCATTTTAGATATGTAGGATACCCCCATTCCAAAATCATGGAAGAAAACAATCTATGTTTAGAGGAGTACATCGATTTTGTACGGCAATATCGGTACTCTGAAGAGCAGCTCACAGTTAAAGAAAAGGACATGACAATCCAGATATATTATGTTCCCGCGGATAAAGGGACATCTAGCCATATCCCTATCTTGAGATGTGATTTTTATCGCATATCAGGAACGAATCGTGAAGGATTCATTGTTACGACTTTCTCCAAAAATTAAGTTATAGCAATAAGAATTATTTAGTTTCATATCACAATTTAGGAGGCTTAACGATGGAGAAGAAGTCGATTGCGGTATTGTTTGGTGGTTGCTCAGGCGAGTATAACGTATCTTTAAGTTCAGCCGCTTCAGTAATTGAAAATTTGGATACTGAAAAATACAATCTTGTGTTAATCGGAATTACACAGGAAGGTTCTTGGCTTAGATATAGTGGAACGGTTGAGGATATTCGTAATGACCGATGGCATTTGCATCCGAGTTGTATCCCATCCTTTTTCTCACCGAGCAGAGAGGTCAAAGGACTCATTGAACTTGTCCATACGGAATATCATGTGACACCGATTGATGTTGTATTTCCGGTGCTTCACGGCAAATACGGCGAGGATGGGACCTTGCAAGGGTTATTGGAAC
>NZ_LITU01000068.1:21155-52136 GCF_001280595.1 Paenibacillus xylanivorans | reverse complement strand
ATGCTATCCTCTGCGTTATGTATGGACAAGGAACTGGCCCACAAACTGGTGCAAGTAGCAGGTATAGATACGCCACGCTCCCTTACGGTGTATAGGAGTGAACGAATGGAAGAAGTGCTGTCAGCAGCAGAAGCACTGGGGTTCCCGCTCTTTGTCAAGCCGGCCAGATCGGGATCTTCGCTAGGCATAACGAAGGTGAACAACATGCAAGAATTGATCACAGGAACGGAACACGCTTTTACACACGACAACAAAGTTGTCATTGAAGAAAATATCCACGGTTTTGAAGTGGGATGTGCCGTTCTAGGCAATTCTGATCCCATGATCGGCGTAATTGATGAGATTGAGCTACAGGGACATTTTTTTGATTATTCCGAAAAATACTCCTTAATCAGTTCGAAGATTCATTTGCCAGCCCGCATTGATGAGGACATTGCAATGAAGGTTAAAGAGACTGCGATGTCAATTTATAAAACACTTGGTTGCAGAGGGTTTGCACGAGTAGATATGTTCCTGACCACGGACGGAAGAATGGTGTTCAATGAAGTCAACACGATACCAGGTTTCACATCGAATTCCCGCTATCCCAACATGCTCCAGGCTAGCGGCATGACTTATGCGAATATTCTTAACCAGCTAATAGAGCTCGCCATTGCTGAGGACTGAACGAATTTCCAATGAAATATATACATGCAAAAGAAGTCACCTTTAGGGTGCCTTTTTTTGTTTCTACGAAGATGTATTCATAGTTTGAACAGGGAAGATCGTTTTCCAAGACAAAGAGAGTGATGAATTATATTATAACCCATTGTGTATTATTACTCAAAGAGTAATAATACAAATACGAAAGAACGGAGAATTATCGAATAATTTTAACTTAAGAGAAGGGTAGGCGTCATCTAGTGATGAATAAACAAAGCTTGCGTGATATCAAAAGAGAGGCAACGACAAAAGCGCTGGCCAGCACGGCGTTTGAACTTGCAGTAGAGCGTGGACTAGACGGATTTATTATCGATGATCTCGTTCAAAGGGCTGGCTACTCCCGGAAAACGTTCGCAAACCACTTCTCCTGTAAAGAAGAAGCAATAGCCATGGCGGCTATTCTTACAACAGATAACCATGAAGATCAGCCATTAAATGAAGTTATGCAAGAAAACATACTTCCGCTCGATGCCTTATATCGCTTAATAAAGAGATCACTAACCGCAGAGTATGTTTCTAAAATGCGTCAGCTCGTATCGCTTTCCAAACAGTATCCGACGCTCGAACCATATCTCCTCAGCGTTCTTTCTCGTTTGCAAGCTACTGCTCAGGAAACATTAACCGATTTATCTCAGGGACGGTATCCCAAAGGATACGCTCATCTTCTCTCTGGTGCTGTATACGGAGCTGTTCTGGCTATATTCGACGGAAGTATCAACGTGCTGCTTCCAGGGCAATCCACAACCGATTTTCCTGGGGAAATGACGTTGGATCAATATTTGGACGACATGTTCAGCTACTTGCGAACCGGCTTTTAGACGTTTGAGTTCACTCCTGAAAGGATGGAAAAAATGATGAGAGTTACAACCAAAATGATTGATAAGCAATTAAGAATAAAAGGCAAACTTATTGATTTATTAATGAAATCTTCCCATGAAGAAAAATGGCTTGCATCAATGAGGAAAATTAAAAAAAGATCGGATGTGTCAGCGGGAAAAGACATCGAGGGTTTAACATGCAGTGAAGAGTGGATACCGCGCAAAAGTGATGGATCTAAGATACGTGTTCGAATCTATAAATCTTTACATCCCACAGGAAATGCGCCTGGGTTCTTTGGATACATGGTGGAGGATATGCGATGGGGAACCCCGAGCAATTCGGGAAAACCTACAAAAAATTAATTGATGCAAGTAATTGTGTAGTTGTTGCGCCTGACTATCAGTTATCCATTGAGGCTCCTTATCCAGCAGCTTTAGATGACTGTTATGACACACTTTTATGGATGAAAAGCCATGCAAAAGAACTTGGTATCAGAGAGGATCAACTCATGGTAGGCGGAGAAAGCGCTGGAGGAGGTCTAACCGCTGCAATTACTCTTTACGCTAGAGATCAGGGAGAAGTGAATATTGCATTTCAAATGCCTCTGTATCCAATGATCGACGACAGAATGATTACTGAATCAGCAAAGGACAATAATGCCCCTATTTGGAACTCGGATTATAATCATTGGGCTTGGAAATTGTATCTTGGAGAATTGGCAGGGAGGGATGTACCTTCCTATGCAGCAGCTGCCAGAGCCAACGACTACAGCAATCTTCCTCCGACAGTAACTTTTGTTGGTGATTTGGAGCCATTTCGAGATGAAACCATTCATTATGTAGAAAATTTAAGAAAAGCAGGTGTACCTGTCGATTTTGAACTCTACAAAGGCTGCTTTCATGGCTTTGATATCATTCAACCTAATGCAGAAGTGAGTAAAAAGGCAATTTCAGTTTTTATTAAATCATTTAAATATGCAGTGGATCATTATTTTGCTGAGCAGAATACGAAAAGTTGATACTAAAAGGCGAACATTCCATAATTTCGGAATGTCCGCCTTTTAGTAACGAATTCTTGAATTCTATTCTATTGCATCTCAGACGGTTGTTGGCACGTGTTTTGCACGGGCAATCTTGGTTGCATCGACCATGTTGCGCAAGGAAGCAACGGTTTCTTCGAGTCCACGCGTTTTGAGACCGCAATCTGGATTAATCCAGAACAATTTAGGGTCCAATACACGCAAGGCGCGTTCGATCATGCTCGTCATTTCATCCACACTTGGAACACGTGGGCTATGGATATCGTATACCCCGAGTCCAATACCCAGTTTATAGGTATTCAACTCAAAGCTGTGAATCAATTCACCGTGACTGCGGGATGTCTCGATTGAGATGACATCGGCATCCATCGCTTCGATGGAATCAATCATGTCATGGAATTCGCAATAGCACATATGAGTGTGAATTTGAGTTGTATCTTGAACCGTGCAAGTGGAAATACGGAAAGCTTTAACGGCCCAAGCCAGATAATCGGCTTGCTCGTTTTCCTTCAACGGCAGTCCTTCGCGAACCGCAGGCTCGTCGACCTGGATCATGCCAATACCTGCTTGCTCCAGTGCTTCTACTTCTTGTCTCAGTGCATACGCCAATTGATATGCGATGTGCTCGCGCGGGATGTCTTCACGTACAAACGACCAGTTCATGATGGTAATTGGTCCGGTGAGCATACCTTTTACAGGACGTTGTGTCTGGGACTGTGCATATTTGGTTTCTTCTACGGTCATTTCCCCGGTAAATGCAACGTCTCCAAAAATAATCGGTGGTTTTACACAACGGGAACCGTATGATTGTACCCATCCGAATTGGGTGAAGGCAAACCCTGCAAGTTTTTCTCCAAAGAACTCTACCATGTCGGTACGCTCAAACTCACCATGTACGAGAACATCAATCTCGATCTCTTCCTGAATTTTAATCCAGATATCAATTTGATCCCGGATAAAAGCAGCATACTGCTCATTGTTCAACTCACCCTTACGCCACAATTGACGTGCTTTACGCACTTCAGCGGATTGCGGGAAGCTGCCAATGGTCGTTGTCGGAAAGAGAGGCAATTTCCATTTTTCCTGCTGCGCGATATGACGCTCGGCAAACGGACGGGAACGTTCCGGCTGTTGAACACGGAGTGATGCCACGGCCTCTTGAACGGCAACACGATTGCGCTCTTCCGATTGCTGGAGAGCCTGAATCGTAAGATCGGAATTTTCAATTTCAGCGATAATTTCAGTGCTTCTTGAAGACAATGCTTTCGTCAACAGAACAATCTCGTCCAACTTTTCATCTGCAAATGCCAGAGCATTCTTAAGTTCGGATGTGAGTTTAGTTTCACGAGCTGTCGTTACCGGAACATGAAGCAAGCTGCAAGAGGATTGAACGAATAAGCGTTCAGGTGTCACGAGTTCAGCCAGTTCATCTAGCAGCTTCAGTTTTCCTGGCAAAGAAGCTTTCCAGATCCCACGGCCGTCAATAACCCCAGCACCCAAAATTTTATCCGCTGGGAAACCGGAAGCCTGAATGGATTGAATGTTGCCCGTCGCCCCGTGTACAAAATCAAGTCCGATACCTTGAACTGGTAATGCAACAATGTCACTATAGTTCTCTACGGATTCAAAGTAGGTTTGCAGCATAATGTTCAAACCTGGTACAGCAGCTGCAAACGTCTCATAAATTCGGTTCAGCAACTGCAGGTCAGCATCGCTTGTTTTGGTAACGAGGATTGGCTCGTCAATCTGTACCCACTGAACACCTTCATTGGCAAGCTCCTGAAGCACTTGTACATAGAGCGGAAGCAGACGGTCCAGCCAAGCGTTCGTTTCGGATTTATCATATCCTTTGGACAGCTTCAGGAAGGTCAACGGTCCGACAAGAACCGGTTTACCTTCAATACCGAGCTTCTCTTTGGCTTCACGATAAGCAAGAAGGGGCTTATTCTCCGTAAGGGTAGGGGAAGCGCCATCCAGTTCAGGCACGATATAGTGATAGTTAGTGTTAAACCATTTTGTCATTTCACTTGCTGCTGCATCTTTCGTTCCCCGGGCAATTCCGTAATAGACGGACAAAGGTACAGCGCCACCGTCATATGCAAACCGTTTCGGTACAATTCCGAACATAACGGCTGTATCGAGAATGTGATCGTAGTAACTGAAATCATTAACAGGAATAAGATCGATGCCTTTTTCTTGTTGCTTGCGCAAGTGATCTAACCGAATCTCCTGCAATCGTGCTTGAAACTCTTTTTCTTCGAGCTTGCCTGACCAGAATGCCTCCAAAGCTTTCTTCCATTCCCGATCGGCACCAATTCGTGGATATCCCAATACACTGCTTCTCACCATCACGTAAAACTCCTCTACAATATGTTACCAAAAAGTTATCACATATCTGGGGTTATAATGTAATTCCATTAAGTTATATCTAGCTATAGCCTTTAGCTATATCGGAGTTGCATGAGATCATCAATAATGGCAAGTATGAAGATGTTATAAAAAACTTTACAAAAAAACCGTCCAGACGGTATAGTTAAATAAGGTTAAATTACGCTACGTATGCGTTAGGAGGAATGAATGCATGGCTGCATATTTTTTATTGGGTTTGGCGATCGTATCCGAAGTTTTTGGGAGTTCCATGATGAAATTATCAAACGGCTTCCAAAAGAAACTTCCGATATTAGGACTGATTTTGGGGATGGGTACAGCGTTTTTTTGTCTTTCTCTAGCTTTAAAAACCATTCCGCTAGGTACCGCATATGCAACGTGGTCGGGTGTGGGGACTGCTCTTACGGCACTCGTTGGAATTGTATTTTATAAAGAGAGTGTGAACATCAGAAAAATCTCAGCTTTAATTTTAATCATTGCTGGGGTCGTGATTATGAAATTAGCTCATAGCTGATCAAGAGAGGGGGGATGAACAATGAAAGGTTATTTTGCACTGGGCATTGCCATCATTACTGAGGTTTTCGGTACAACCATGTTAAAATTGTCGGAAGGATTCACGAATCTGCTACCTTCGATTGGACTTGTTGTGGGCATGACGTTGTCGTTTTATTTTTTGACGATGTGTTTGAAAACAATTCCGTTGAGCACGGCATACGCCATATGGGCAGGTGTAGGGACAGCATTAACCGCCTTGCTTGGCGTCATTTTATGGCACGATCCTTTTAACATTCTGTCGGGAATTGGACTCATTTTGGTCATTGGGGGAGTAGTGCTTCTAAACTTATCCAAAAGTCCCGTCAAATCATCAAACGCAAGTCAGTCATAAATAAACGTATATGAAGGAGGTTATCTTTTGAGAAGTAATTCAAGACGTCATGAGCTTTTGGCATCAGCGTCATATATTGTCGAACATCTGGGTATGGAAAAATTAACGTTGGAAGCTGTAGCTAAACATGCGGGAGTAAGCAAGGGCGGGTTGCTTCATCATTTTCCCAATAAAGAAGCAATCGTTACAGCCATGATCGAGGAATTCGGGGATACGTTTTTATCTGAACTACAGCAAAAATCAAGCGAAAGCATAGACGAAGCCGGGAAATGGAGCAGGGCTTATATCGAAACGACCTTCCATGACCCCAAAACGACGGCAGCTTTGAGTACAGCGCTTTTGGCCGTGTTATTCTCGAAGCCGGAATTACTTGCAGCGTACAATAAAAAAAATAACGTTCTTCAAGCTGATATTTTAAACGATGGCATTGCTCCCGTTAATGCTGCTATTATCAAATTAGCAACAGATGGGTTATGGTTTTCCGAGATTTTTGGCGTTGGAATGCTGGATGAGGATTTACGAAAGCAAGTAGAAGAGAGACTAATGAAGATGTCTTTTGAAGCGAAATGACAATGCCTGTATCAACTCCTTTTTACATGCCAATCCTCAGCAATGGCTGGGAATTTTATACAAAATCGAACGGTTGAATATAGAAACAATCGTACCAGACCATGGGGAAGTATGCTCGTTGACTGAACTGAATGAAGTCAAAGCCTACATAACCGATCTATTGGAAATCGTGACGTCTGCTGTTCAAAGCAACCAAAGCCTCGATAAAATATCTGTGCCATCAGCCAACCAGCATTGGTCCTTTACTACGTATTTTAAGTAGGATTTGCAAGCCATTTATGAATGGCTCACTAAAAGCGGTGAAAACTGATCCTGACTTGCAGGTGTGTTGTCCAGGCATACTAATACTCTTAAATTAAGAAGTCGCCATATCAGGCGACTTTATTTTTTTGTTTTTGATCTTGCAATATTAACTATATTTTAAACTTGATTAGAAGGGACAGCTACACTTGATGCATAATAAGGATACGTAAATCATTGTTGAACTGGAAAATGAGGAAAGGGTGATTTGATGGGTGTACCTACTTTTCTTGAAACAGGTCATATGACAGAAGGTTTTCCGATCCGGGTAATTCATACCGAGGAAAAGTTTAATTTTGCCGCACACTGGCATGAAGAGGTTGAATTGGTTGTAGTCAATGGCAGAAGCGGAAGAATTGGCGTGAATAACCATGTGTTTGACCTTGAACAGGGAGACGTGCTACTTATCAAACCGGGAGACATTCACTGTTTCTTGCCAGGTACAGATCATTTAACCATTATCCTGTTTCGACTGGAATTATTAACGGGAAGCTTCACAACGGAGAGAGAAACTCAGAAGCTGGGAGAGCTTTTCAATAAAACGACGGTCATCCCGTCCAAGCTCTCCATGGAGAAAAATCTGGGGAAATATATAGATGCCTTAGCGAATGAAGAGAAGGACCAACAGGCGGGATATCGCTGGTTAATGGTTGCCAGATTATATGATCTCATCGTTCACATGTTACGTACAAAGGGACCAATTACAGAACAATTAACTTCAGGATGGCCCTGTACCCCTTCCAAAAAGTTTGAATTTCTGGAATCCGTTTGTGAATATCTTGAGGAGCACTATGCAGAACCCGTCAAGTTGGATCAGGTAGCGGAGCATATTAAATTCAGCAAGTTTCACGTATGTAAATTGTTTAAAGAGGTCAAAGGAATCACGCTGATGGAATACCTGAATCATTTTCGAATCATCAAATCGGAGTGGGCGTTATTGTTTCGCGAAGAATCCATACTGGACATTGCAATCGGTCATGGATTTAACAATGTGAATTCATACAATCGTTTTTTCAAAAAATATAATGACTGTACTCCGTCCGAATTTCGGAAGAAGCATCGTACGAATATCACAACATATGAAGGATGATTCACAATATATAGGGAGAAAGCCTTCTTCAAAATCCATATACTCTAATAAATTGTAAGCGTTTCCTTTTTGAAGGAGGGGGCCTATGAAGAAGTTTAAGCTTAAACATATCTCTATGATTGCACTCGTAAGCGCAGTGATGATGGTGTCCGGTTGCCAGCCGGGTGGAGCGAACCAGCCCAAGCAGGAGGAGATTACGGTATGGAGTTTTACGGATGAAGCGGGTTACGCTATTGGAAAATTTGAAGAGAAGTACCCGGATATTAAAGTGAACTTTGTCAATATTCCGGGTAACTTCTACATCACGAAGCTTAAGTCCGCACTACAGACAACCTCCAAGGCTCCGGATGTGTTTATGATCGAGAATGCAAATATAAGAGAGCTGATTGATGTGCCTTATCTGGAGAATTTATCGGAAGCACCTTATAACGCCAATGAACTGATTCCAGAGCAGTATGCTTTTGTGCAGGCTAATGAGAAGGATAGCGAAGGAAATATTAGAGCGATCGGTTATCAGGGAACGCCTGGAGGCATTTATTATCGGAGAGATTTGGCCAAAGAGTATTTGGGTACTGACGATCCCGAGAAGGTAGCGCCGCAGATTGACACTTGGGAGAAGATATTCGAGATTGGAGAGAGGGTAGCGCAGCAAAGTGGAAATAAAGTTCATGCTCTTGCCAACTGGAATGCAATATCCAATTCATATGATGGTATTCCTTGGGTTAAGGATGGGAATTTAGTCATCGACCCTACCTACATGAAGGTGCTTGACCTTGTGCGCGAAGCTCGTCAGCGGCATGTACTTGCAGAGTTGGATGACGGTAGTGCCGGATATGCGGCTTCCATGCAAAAAGGACAGGTGATGTTCTATCCGGGAGCTACCTGGGCACTGCAATACACTTTCAAGGCGAACGCCCCGGATACCGAAGGATTATGGGGTCTCGCGCCGGGGCCAACCGCTTTTAGTGCCGGTGGAACTTATATTGCGATGTACAGCAAAAGTGACAAAAAGGATCTGGCCTGGAAGTTTATTGAGTTCTATAACTTTGATCATGATTTTCTGTCAGGGCTTGCGAAGGAACAGGACTATTTCACAAGCAACATGGTCGTGAACGATCAGCTTGCTGGATCTGTATCTTCAGCGTATTTGGGAGGGCAGAAGCATTTTGAGTTTTTCTCGGAAGCGGCCAAGCAGGTTCCTGTATATGAGCGAACCAAATATGATTCAATCATTAACAATGACATCTTCAAAAATGTACTCCAGTTGTATCTCAATAACGACATTCAGACCCAAGAAGAAGCCGTGAAACGAATAAAACGTGATGTCAAATTGAGATTTCCGGAGCTGGAAGTGGATTAGCTTAGAAGTAAGCGAATGCCTTTTAATCATCCGATGACTGGGGGTACAAATCATGTTTGCCAAGTCAATCCGCAAAGACCACTACGGATACTATTTCATTGCTCCGTTTTTCATTCTTTTCGCCATTTTTGGGCTATATCCAATCCTGTATTCGCTCTATATCAGCTTTACCAACTTTGACGGGATCACAACGCCCGACTTTGTTGGAATAGGTAATTATGTTGCGGTTCTACAAGATCCTCTGTTCTATAAGACGCTATTTAATACCCTTTTTATCTGGGGCGTCTCTGTAGTTCCACAGCTTACCGTTTCACTTGTACTTGCCTTTATCCTCAATGATAAGTTGCTTAAGGGAAGAGACATTTTCAGAGCAGTTTATTTCTTTCCCAATATCGTTACCGCTGCATCATTGGGTCTACTTGTGAGTCTGATCTTTGATTGGCAGTCCGGTGGTTTGAATCATTTTCTCGTTCAAATTGGACTCATCGATGATCCAATTAACTGGAAAAATGATCCCTGGTTTATGCGACTGATCGTTTCATCCATTCTGTTCTTTCAATACTTTGGTTACTCCATGGTCATCTATCTTGCCGGGCTTCAGGGTATTGATCCCGCTCTGCAGGAAGCTGCTCAAATGGATGGGGCGAAAAAGAAACATATTTTCATCCATATCATCGTTCCAATGCTCCGCCCAATCATTCTGTTTCAGATGATCACGTCCATTATTGGGGGCATTCAGATTTTCGATCAGCCGTTTACATTGACAAATGGAACGGGTGGTCCGGATCGTGCAGCCATGACCAGTATTATGTATCTGTATAATGTGGCATTTCAAAGTACACGTTTTGGTTATGGGGCGGCCATTGCATTCTGTCTGTTCATCATCATTATCCTGCTATCGGTAGTATCCTTCATGATGACGAAGCGCAAGAGCCGTGCTTAGGGAGGGGGAAATGAAATGCAAACCGTCAAACCAGTCGAACAACAAAAAGTCACTCTACAGCAATACGATACTGTGAGGCGTCTGACACTGGGCAAAGTTATTATTTATCTGTGTTTGATTAGCCTCGCCGTGATCTGTATCATTCCATTTTATCTCATGCTCATCTATTCCACACATAACAATGCAACGATTGCATCGACATTTACATTTCTGCCCGGACCCTTCCTGGTGGATAATTATATGAACATGGCTTCCAAAATCAATATTTGGCGCGGGTTTGCCAACAGCTTTTTCATTGCCGGAACGTCTACGGTGTTATCCTTGTATATCGGTTCCCTAACGGCATATGGCTTCGCCAAGTTCAAATTCAAAGGTCGCAACTGGCTATTCCTGTTTTTGCTTGCTACCATGATGGTGCCTGGGCAGCTCGCACTAATCGGGATGTATCGTCTGTTCAGTACGTTGGGCTTGCTGGACAGCTATGCAGCGATCATTTTGCCTGCAGCAGCGAATGCATTTAATGTATTTTTTATCAAACAATTCATGGAGAGCAGCATTCCGGACGAAATCATCGAATCTGCACGTGTGGATAGTGCAGGGGAGTTTCGCACATTTAATCAGATTGTCCTGCCCATTCTGGGACCGGCCATTTCGGCCCTTGGCATATTCACCTTTATCGGTTCTTGGAATAATTTCCTCACGCCGCTCGTCCTGTTTTTCTCCCTGGATAAATATCCGCTTCCAGTGCTCGTTGCACTGGTGCAAGGATATTATGGAATGGACTATGGACTGTTGTATTTGGGTGTTGCGATCTCGATCTTACCTATTATCATTGTCTTTGCGATATTCTCCAGACAAATTATAGGCAGCGTTGCATTGGGTGCGGTGAAAGGGTAAGCGTACAGGTTACACGTAAACGATCACCACGGAAAAAGTCGCCATATGGCGGCTCTTTTTGTTTTTCATATGATATGTTTATTTCGCTGGGCGCTTAAATCACTGATCTCGATGTCTTAAAAAGTAGCAAAAAACCATTTTGAAAGCCCTTTCCAAAATCTATGATATACTACCATATGACTGGCATACCAATGGATAATAAGATATTCCACCCTGAAGTTTTCTTCACTTCACTTGCAAAGGAGATGTCATGATGTTTAATGTTCTTGTTGTTGACGATGAGTGCGTTCAAAGAGAAGGCATTAAGGATTTGATCTCTCATTACGGGTTTCCCTTTCAAGTATTGGAAGCCGAGAACGGCAAAGTAGCAGAGCGGATTCTGGTTCAAAACGCGATTGACATCCTCATCACTGACGTCAGAATGCCTCTGATGGACGGGCTGGAGCTTAGCAAACAAGCCCGAAAGACCCAGCAGAATGTAAAGATTGTCATCTGCAGTGGTTATGATGAATTCGAATATGCGCGCAGTGCGATTCGGCTGGGTGTGGTAAATTATTTACTCAAGCCACTGGTCAGGGAAGAATTTCTTCAGGTGATGGAGGATATCACGCAGATCCGTCCTTATGGCGGAGGTCCTGAACCGGAATCCATGGAATCGAAGGTCATCCGACAGGTGAAGGATTATGTGAAGGATAACCATCAGAGAGATATATCTTTGTCCGAGGCTGCTCACGATGTGTATTTGTCTCCGGGGTATTTGAGCATTTTATTTAAAAAAGAGACCGGGGAGAACTTCTCGAAATATTTATCTGATTACCGCTTGCAGCGCGCAAGCCATCTATTGGCTCACTCGAACATGAAAATCAATGATATTGCAGGGGCCGTTGGCATCGACAATCATTCTTATTTTGCCAAGCTGTTCAGAATCAAGTTCGGCGTCAGTCCGTTACAGTTCAGAGAGTGCGGGGTGCTTCATGATCGGATGGATCAAGAGCAAATTCAATGATATCAGGTTCCGTAACAAGCTGCTGCTGTCCCATCTGGTGATTGCACTCATTCCGATTCTTCTGCTTGGACTGCTCTCCTTCATTCAGTCCTACCGCATTCAGATGAAGGAGTTGCGGAGTGAAGCTGAAGCGAGTCTGGAGCAGGTGGCCAGCATTATGGATTATAAGATTAACCGGTACAATACGCTGAGTGAGTTCATGGTGCTTAATCGGGACTTATCGCAGATCTTTACGAAAGACTACGAGGAAAACTATTATAATATGTACCTGGATTTCCGGGACATTCTGGAACCTTTGATCTCGAACATCCGGTTGATGGACGATAATATTGAAGCCATTACCTTTTATACATCCGGGGAGCTATTGGGAATTCGCAATAATATTTTGCCTATTGGGGATCTCAAGAGCAAGCCATGGTATGACGGATTTCGGGGCAGACGCTGGATTGTGGATGGGGAGAAGCTTTATCTCGTTCAGGAACTGATCAGCAATCCGAAAGACAGCAACTTTATGGTAATCTCTATTCAGCATGATAGCATCTTTGCAGACCTGGACAATCTGTCGGAACATGTAGCCGTTCATATTGAGGACGCGAAGCAGCAAGTGATTTTCCAGAAAAACCACGATCGTGCTGCTGTGGCCACCGGGTCAAAAGGTGGGAGGGCTGGTGATCTGAGTCTAAGCCGCTCGCTCGCCAACAATGGCTGGACAATTCACTATAATCTGTTGAATACCAATGCGTATGCAAATGCAATGGGCATTTTTCAAATTACGCTGTTTGTCATCATCCTCAGCCTGATCATTACCTTCCTGCTCATTTATGTCATTTCCAATAACTTTACGCAACGAATTATCCATATCAAGAACAAGGTGGACAAGGTGGAGCGGAACAATCTGGATGTAATTATCCGAAGTTCATCCAGGGATGAATTCGGTGAGCTGACTAACGGTATCGGTAAAATGCTGAAAAGGATCAACAGCCTGATCTCCCAGGTGTATCACGCCGAAATTGCCAAGAAGGAAAGTGAGTATAACAAGTTGATTAGTCAGATTAACCCTCATTTTCTGTACAATACCCTCTCATTTATACGGTGGAGGGCCGAGAAAAAGGCGGATATCGAGACGAGTTATATGGTATCGGCATTAGCCCGTTTCTATAGAACAACACTAAACCAGGGAAGGCATATGGCTACGATCGAGGCTGAGATCCAGCATATTAAGGCATACCTTGATTTGCAGCTCATTATGAACGATGGCCGATTTGACGTGGATTACCATATCCATGACGAGGTATTACATACCGAGGTTATTCATTTTATTTTGCAGCCGATTGTGGAGAATGCCATCAAGCATGGTTTTGTGGAGACAGATGCAATCAATTATCGCATTCACATTGCGGTTAGCCGGGTAGAAGAGAGGATTAAATTAACTGTTCGTGACAACGGTGTAGGCATGACGCCAGTGCAGACGGCGCTTTTGCTAACCGGGGAGAACGGCGGATGTGGTGTTCGGAACGTGAATGACCGAATTAAGCTGTATTATGGGCGGGATTACGGGCTTGTGATTCATAGTGAACCGGGCAACGGAACGGAAGTGTCGATTGTCCTTCCTGCCTCATGAGTGTGTGGACGTATACTAAAAACATAGCGTTAGTACTAAAGCGGTTGCTGTGGCAACCGCTTGTTTTGTTCTTGTTAGGATCTTTTAATGCAGAGAATCGAAGTGAAATAGGAGGTCATAAAAAAAGTGATACATATCCGAAAAATGTGGCATATACGCCATTTTTGTAAACGCATACAATTTGGTTATCAATAGCAAATCAGATAAGGGGATGACAGGATGAACAAGCGCAGAACCATGGCTACGCTGCTGATTGGCAGCATGATGATGGCTATATTCAGCGGATGTACCGGGGGCAATAGTGAGAGCGCACAACCGCAAATTTCAGAACAGGACTATGAACCTTACGGTAAATATGAGACTCCCGTTGAATTTACGATTGGCCGGAATACCAATCATGTGAACAACCTGCCTTCCGGCGATACCATTGAAGACAATCTGGCTACACGCTATGTAGAGGACCGGGTGAACGTCACGGCCAAGGTTGCTTGGGAAACAGATGATATGGATCAGAAGCTGTCACTCTCGATGACTACAGGCGATCTGCCGGATGTAATGCTTGTCAGCCGCGAAATATTTAATCAATTGGTGGATAACGATCTCATTGCTGACATGACGGAGGTATACGAGAAGACAGCATCCGAGGGCGTTAAAAATATTTATGGCTCCTACGGAGACTTGCTGCTGAATCAGGTAAAGGTGGACGGCAAAATCATGGGTCTGCCCATGACGAATATCGGAAACCAGCACCAATTGCTGTGGGTCCGGAAGGACTGGGTGGATAAAGTGGGCGCGAAGCTGCCGGAAACTGTCGAGGATGTATGGAATCTCGCCAGAACGTTTGTGGAGAAGGACGTATCGGGAACAGGCAAGACAGTAGGCATGGTGATGGATTCCAATGCCATGAACTTTACACCAATCTTCGCTGCACACGGTGCCTTTCCAATGAACTGGATACAGAAAGACGGTCAGGTTGAATATGGGTCTGTTCAGCCAGAAGTGAAGCAAGCGCTGACAGAGCTGAGCACGATGTATAAAGAGGGCTTGATCGATAAACAGTTTGCTGTCCGGTCGAATGAAGAGAAGGAAGCCCTCGTCATCAACGGACAGGCCGGAATGCTGTTTAACCCATGGTGGATCGGCTACACCAACTACAAGGATTCCATTAAGCAAGATCCTGAAGCAGTCTGGGTTGCCATATCTGCACCTGTGGATGAGAATGGCAAGTTCAAGACGATTCGGCAGGATCCGGTGGGCGGTGGTATCGTCGTTGTGAAGAAGGATTTTGCGCATCCTGAAGCGATTATGAAATCAGTTAATTTAACAACGGATTTCCTGTATTCCTTAACGGAGGACGCGATCAATTACAAGAATGAGCATCCCGACGAGTTGCTGACCGATGCAAGCCGGTGGAACAATGATCCTACCCAAATTCCAATGCAAGTGGATTATGACGATGTGCTGAAGCGTTATTACGATGATCTGATCAAGGCGGATAAGGCCGGAGATGCTTCCGCTGTTCAGGAAGATCGAGTGGTTTCTTTCAAAGCCTATCAAGAGTTCAAAGAGAAAGGGAATGCGATCGATGCAAACACCTACGGTGAATACCTCTCCCGGATCGAGGGACAGCGTGAGGCGAACAACCCGAATTTGGAAGTGATCCCAGCAGGCTTCTATGGAACAACCGAGACGATGAAGCTGAAGTGGGCGAATCTGCAGAAGCTCGAAGAGGAAACTATGCTCAAGATCATTATGGGGGAAGCCCCTGTAGATGAATTCGATAAGTTTGTCGACACTTGGAAGCGTACGGGTGGCGATGAGATTACAGAAGAAGTCAACGAGATGAGCAACAGATGACGATTGCGTGAGCTTAGGTGCGGAAGCCTGATAGTGGACTTCCGCACGGGCTTTCGCCGATAAAGCCTGTCCAATTAGGCATGATGGAGGTGGAAAGGACAATGGCGCAAATGGAAACAACCGTTAATCAAGAGCGGGAAGTGCGTTACCGGAGGAAAAAGAAACGAAAAGCCTTTGACGAAATGACCTATCATTTTATGCTGCTGCCAGGCATGATCATGCTGTTCATTTTCTCTATAGTGCCGATGTTCGGGGTTGTGATGGCATTCCAAAAGTTCATTCCCGCCAAAGGTATATTCGGGTCCAAGTGGGCAGGGCTTTCCAATTTCACTTATATGTTTCAACTGCCGGATGCGAAGCAGATCTTTGTGAATACGTTGGTTATCGCAGTCGGGAAGATTGTTCTAGGGTTAATTGTACCCATCGTATTCGCGCTGCTACTTAATGAGGTGCGTCTGAAGGCTTTCAAAAGCACGATTCAAACCGTTGTCTATTTGCCGCATTTTATGTCCTGGGTTGTTCTGGGCACGATGCTAACCATGATTTTTTCCTTCGATGGCATGGTAAACAACTTCCTCGAGTTTTTCGGTCTGGAGCGGATTATGTTTCTGGCGAGCAATGACTGGTTCAGGCCGCTGCTCATTGTAACCGATACGTGGAAGGAATTTGGCTACGGGACTATTGTCTATTTGGCTGCATTAACGGCGATCAACCCCGCATTGTACGAATCCGCTGCAATGGACGGCGCAAGTCGCTGGAAGCAAACGTTGAATATCACATTGCCAGGTATGTTCCCGACGATTATCCTGCTGGGCACGCTAAGTCTTGGCAATGTACTGAATGCAGGCTTTGATCAAGTGTTTAACCTGTATAATCCGCTGGTATATGAAACAGGCGATATTATTGATACTTTTGTGTATCGTATGGGTCTGATCAACATGCAATATTCATTTGCAACAGCAATTGGACTGATGAAATCGGTTATCAGCTTTGTTCTGATCGTAATTTCCTACAGGCTGGCTTCGAGGTATGCGGGGTACAGAATTTTCTAGGAGGGTTAGCATGATTCAATCCAAATCGCTCGGCTCCAGGCTATCCCGCCTGTTGATTATGTTTGCATTGATCTTGATTACGTTCATGTCCCTGGCTCCGATCGTCAATACCATTATGGTGTCCGTCAGCAGTAGCACGGCTGTTAATGCAGGCCGGGTTTACTTTTTTCCAGTGGAGCTGAATTTCTCATCGTATGGGCAGATTCTGAATGATACGAAGTTTTGGAAAGCTTTTCTCATTTCCGTCGAGCGGGTAGTGCTTGGGGGAGCAATCAACATGATTTTGACCATCCTGATGGCTTACCCATTATCACGAAGTGTCACTCAATTCAGATCGAGAAACACATATATGTGGATTATTGTGTTTACGATGCTTTTCAGCGGTGGAATCGTTCCCTGGTATATGGTGATCAGCAATCTGGGGTTAATCAACAGCATCTGGGCGCTGGTTCTGCCGGGGGCAGTTCCTGTCTTTAATGTGATTCTCCTGATGAACTTCTTCAAGGGGATTCCAAAGGAGCTGGAGGAGGCCGCATTCATTGACGGTGCCAGTCCGCTTAAAATTCTGCTCAACATCTTCATTCCCATCTCCATGCCGAGTCTGGCAACCATTATGCTGTTCGTCATTGTTGGGCACTGGAACAATTTCTTTGACGGCATCATTCTAATCAATGACAGCTCCAAAATACCGCTTCAGACCTATCTGCAGCGGCTCAGCCTCACACGTGATCAGATGCAGAATCTTTCGGTCGAACAGCTGCAGCAGTTTAACAAAATCTCCAATACAACGCTGAATTCTGCCAAAATTCTGGTATCCATGATTCCCATTCTGCTGATTTATCCTTTTCTCCAGCGTTATTTAATCCACGGCATCGTTCTGGGGGCTGTGAAGGAATAGCTCGGGCTGTCAGCATCATTAGCCGTCCTGCTTGGGAATTCGAAAGGGGGTGAAGGAACACCGCGTTACGGGAGAGGGACAATCTGAGCTGGAGCGCGAGTGATTGTCCCTGTTTTACGAGTGAACCGTTCTTTATACGTCGACTGGAGAAGGGAATGGATCTGATGAGCAAAAGGAAAATAGTGAGCCTTACGTTGGTGCTCAGTCTTATTCTGGTCACCACCATAGGGGCAACAAGCGGCGGCAAGAATCGCTATGCCGATCAGGCACAGTGGTCGCAAGAGAAGCTGCATGAATACTACTGGAACGATGCATCAAAAATGATGAATAATGCTTATCCATCAACGCCTGAAGGGGACCATGCCTTGAATTACTGGTGGAAGGCTCATGCGGTCGATGCATTGGTGGACGGTTACGAACGTACAGGAGATAAGGCGTACACGGAGCGTGCAGAAGAACTTGTTCGCAGTATCATTGCACGCAACGACTCACTTTACAATGAATTCTACGATGATATGGAATGGCTCGCACTCGCCGGGCTTCGCCTGTATGATGCAACAGGCAGTGAAGAGATGAAAGGATACGTTCTGGAGTTGTGGGATGACATCAAGACCGCCTGGTGGGAAGATGAGCTTGGCGGTATGGCTTGGAAAAAGGATCAGCGTGATAATCGAAATGCGTGCTCCAACGGTCCTGCCGCCATCTTGGCTGCAAGGCTGTATGAACGTTTTGGAGATGCTGGGGATCTGGAATGGGCCAAGAAAATATACGATTGGGAGAAACAATATCTGGTTAATCCGCAAACGGGCCTGGTAGCGGATGGTTTGGTGCTGCGGGAGGATGGCACACTGGATGTGAATGAAGCATGGATATTCACGTATAATCAAGGCACGTTTATCGGAGCGGGGGTGGAGCTCCATCGAATAACGGGGGAGAAGGCGTATTTGAATGATGCCGAGAAAACGGCAGCCGGTTCTTTGAAGATCTTAACGGATGAGAAGACGGGCATATTTAAAGAGGACGGCGACGGGGATGGTGCTTTGTTCAAAGGCATATTGATTCGCTATATGGTTGAGTTGTATGAAACCGGGCATAACAAGAGCCTGAAAAAGGCGATTTACCGCAATGCCGACGCCCTGCTGAAGGGCAGCCGGGATACCGGTTTATTCGGTCAGGCTTGGGGCAAACCCGCCCAGAACCCGCTCGACCTTACCGCTCAGCTCAGCGGAGTATTTCTGCTGGAAGGAGCTGCAAAACTGGAGGCAGGCAAAGTGGATAAGCCAGATAAGCCAGATAAATCAGGTAAACCAGTGAAGAAGTAGCTGTTTGAAATTGAGGATCGTCAACGGTATAACAATCGTTAGAAGTCAGCGTCAGCAGCGTATAATCTTTCAGAGAGATAGAATATACGCTGCTGACTTATGATATCTGTAATTGCACCCGGCTCCACCATAAGAAAAAGCATCGTACCCGACATCTCGGGGTTACGATGCTTTTATGCGTATGCACATTCGCTGTAAGTATCGTTATTACTTGCTAGCAGGCAAGTGGTAACTTTCTCGTATTAAGGAGAAATAGTCATCTGCACGAACAACCTTGAATTCCGATCCGAGTTCTTCCGTGATCGCCAGGGCATCGGATGGGGTCGTGCTCCATGCAAGCAATCCAAGAGAAACGAACAACGGGGACTTGCCGTCCCAATTCGCTTTTGCGTCATTTAGCACCTGTAATCCGTCCTGCACGGTACTTATCCCACGAATCGTGGATATCGGCAGACTGTCGCCAACAATCTCAACACCATAGTTATCTTCATAGCTAATGAATAAACCGGGTGCCTTATAATCCTTCTCATAAGCGCTTGCTTTAAATGGCGTGAGAGGTACATTCTCGCTGTCTACACGATTCAAAACATAAGGGATCGTCATGCCTGTCTTTTTCATATACTTTTCGGTCTGCTGCAAAAATTGCCGGAAGCTTGAGTCCGGCCATGCCCCCGGATAGAAGTATCCTGCACCGGATGGTCCTGCGATCAGCAGATCATTCGGTGTTGCGGTGTTCACATAATAATTCAGGATCGCAGGTGCACCCTCGTAGAGAAGCGGGCTCGAAGTCCAGTTGATCGGAACCTTACCCCTGGCTGGATCATCCCACATCACACGCATGCGATGCTGGTTATACTGAAAATTATCCCCTTCCGTAAAGGTATACGTTACATAGATTTTGTTCTCCAGCGCAGGTCGCGCAGATTTTTTCACCGGGGTGAACTTCGGCTCGGTTCCCGAGAAAACGGTCAGATTACTGAACCAGTCGGCAGCGAGAACGTAGACACCATAACGTGAAGCAATCTCAACGGAGCTAAACTCACCCTCAACATCATTGCTAAACCAGCCGAGGTAGGGAGTTCCCGGTTTTACGTCAGACATGATCTTCTCGAAGAGCGCTTTTTGCTCAGGCACATTGGAATCCAGCCAGAACACCATCGCTTTATTGGCGACAGCATAATCTCTTAAATAGGCATAGGGCTCCCGTTGCTCAGCAGAGAGTGGACGGATATTACCCGCTGATACTTTGTACTGGTTCCACATATCCACCTCAGCCGTCAGGTTCTGAGTTCCCGCAGGTGGACTGAATTCATATACAAAATAGTTGCCATTATCAGCGAAACGGTGGCCGCCTTGACCTTCACTAACCTTGGAATTCTGTCTGTCGTAAAGAAATGATTCTTCTTCAGGTGTTCCTACGACAAATTTTGCAATCTGTTCTCCATCAGCCTTGACAGTAATCTCATGCACAGCTGGTCCCCAGCCATCCTGAGTGAAGGCGTCATCAAATCGCAAATATACCGAAGTTTCCCCCAGGAGTGAAGAGAGGTCCAGGGAATACGTATCACGGTTGCTTGCATCCCGGATCTGCTGTTTTTCCTCCGCAATCGTAACAAATGATTCTGGCATCCCGGAAGGGATGCGAATCGCTGTATCCGGATCAAGTCCGACTAACATCTGATGAGTCGTTTTCTTCCACAGATTCTCATATTGCCAGGTATAAGCATCCATCCGACTATTGAATTTACCCCGCAGATCATCAATTATCTTCAATTTGTATGGCGCTTTGGACAATTTGACTGCCAGCTCAGGACTGGCAACAACAGCATTCTTCAGTCCTGCGAGCGTGGTTGCAACATTGATCGTATCAGGTACTTCGGGATCATATACGATCATGCCTTTGACCTCGCTGCGATAAGCAGAGAACACCTCCCAATAATCTTGATGAAGAGTGTAAGGCACGTTGATATCTTTAAGCCAGGTCAATTTCCCTTCTTCCTGGGATTCGATGAGATAGATTCGGGGTTGTTCCCTGTTAACGATTCCCTGCAAAGTTCCCAGCAACAATTTGATGTCACCTGGCGCATCATAGATGTCGGCTGCATCCAAATGCTTCGGCTTTTTGAAACTTGGCAGTTCACGGTGTTTGGAGCCATCAGGTTTTGCTGTTTGTACATCTGTTTCCGAAGCGGAAGCTGCACCGGCGGTTAATGAGAAAGCACAGAGGAAGGCTAAACAGAGAATCGTGAATCTACGAGCCATGGCGGATTCACTCCTTGTTATAGTCAGTAATTAGAGCGTGTGCCTCCGTAATACCCATCCTCCTTTTGCGGCCGAAAGCTGATCAACACATCTCTATCCAACACATATTAAATATATTCATATATAATTTTACAAGGGGTTCGACAAAAGTTCCCATCATTCCTGGAAATTAGGCAATTTAAATGCGATGATACTAGGGGGATGATCTTTGCAACTGCAGATAAGCTTAGCTTGTTTATTGCACTTGCATGTGAAAGGATATATTATATATCTCAAATATTATGAATGAATTGGTGATGTGATCAAAATGAGTACAAATGATCGAATTCCGTTGTATCAACAAATTCAGGACTATATCAGACATATCATAACATCAGAAAATATGAAACCCGGTGATCGCATACCGACAGAGAAGGAACTGATGGATCAGTTTCAGGTCAGTAAAATTACGGTTGCCAATGCGTTGACCGGATTAGCAAATGAAAAGTTAATTGCGCGTGTGCCGGGGAAAGGCAGTTTTGTAGCAGAAGAAGCGGATAGCGCTTCGATATTATCGCAAGCAACCACGCTGAAAGGCAGAGAAGGTATACTTTCTAATGGAATGGTTGGCATCATTATGCCTTCAATTCATGATTATTTTGCCATCCGGCTCGTTGAGGGAATTGAGCAAGCACTGCGCGAGGAAGGATATCGCAGCATGATCATGTTTACTCATGGCAAGCTGGATAAAGAGAAAGACGTCATCAAGGAGATGAAGGCACTTGGGGCAGAGGGTCTGTTAATTTTTCCTGTCGATGAAGAGAACTACAACGAGGAGATCCTCGGCATGAAGCTCTCGGGTTTTCCTTTTGTACTGATGGATCGTTATTTGCCCGGGGTCGAGACACATTATATTGCGGCAGATGGTAGACGGGGCACGAGGCTGGCTGTAGAGCATCTATGGGAGCTTGGACACCGGGATATCGCTATTTGCTCGGATTCTCCCCTTCAGACGGTCACGGTTCAGGAGCGCATCGAAGGTTATATTGAGGCTTTAAAGGGCAAAGGCGCGTTAATCAATCCTGCTCATATGATTACGGATTTCCAACCGTTAAGTGAACTTAAGGAAGCGGAGGCCCACCCCTTGTATCGATATATCCAAAATCGAATGGTCACAGCCTATGTTTCGCTTAACGGCAGGTTGGGTGTGCAAATCTACCAAATGGCCAAGCAAGCAGGGCTTCGAGTGCCTGAAGATGTATCGATTGTAAGCTTCGATGATCCCACCTCGATCGTGGAGGAATTCAGTATATTTACCCATGTTAAGCAGTTTGAGCGGGATATGGGATACCAGGCGGCTGTTAAATTACTTGAAGTATTGCGTGGTCAAGGGGAAGCGAAAAGTTATAGCAAAATGCTGATTGAACCCGAGCTGGTCGTACGTCAAACCACCGGAACGGTTCCTCAAGCTTAATTTTCACAAGAAAAGAAAACCTTTTCCGTAGAGAAGCGGAGAAGGTTTTTTTATGTTTGTATAAAAACATATTAAATATATTCATATCAAATATTATAGTTTAGAAAATCATGGATAGTCATACATTGCAACCCAAATCAAAGACAAGCTTGGGGAGGTTAAGAAGATGGCACGTGATCGAAAGGAAGAGCGTACCGGATTTCAAGAATCCGCTCCTTATCATGCCGACTATGATCTGCAGACTGACTTTGTAATGGTTTACGGGATTGACGAGTCGATGCAGGAACGCATTCAGAAGTGGAAAGAAAAAGGGTATATCGTTCATCTAATGACAGGAGTTGCCTGGGGGACCTACAACAACTATCTCGATGGCGAGATTGATGGCGAAACGCATTGGGATGAAGCTCAAACGGACCGTCAGGGGAACATGATTCTTCATGGGGACAAACCGGTTATTCCATACATGGTGCCTACCATTTCCTTTGGCCATTATATAGCGGAGCGAATACGTCTCGCTGTTGACGCCGGTGTAGAGGCCATCCATCTGGAGGAACCTGAATTCTGGGTAAACGGAGGCTATTCGGAAGCTTTTAAACGGGAATGGCGGCTGTATTACAAAGAACACTGGATTCCACCACATGCTTCGCCAGATGCACAATTTCGAGCTTCCAAATTAAAATCGTATTTATATACACGCGTCCTGGACCGATTATGTGCTGAGATGAAGGACTACGCGTTAAAACGTTATGGTCGTGTCCTTCGCTTTTATGTTCCGACCCATAGTCTGATTAATTACACACAGTGGCGAATTGTCAGTCCACAATCTCAGCTCTTAGAGCTGCCTTCCATCGACGGGTACATTGCACAGATCTGGACCGGGACATCCCGAACCCCCAATGTGTATGAAGGGAAGCGTAAGGAACGCACATTTGAAACCGCTTACCTTGAATATGGCGTAATGCAAGAACTGGTTCGTGGTACGGACAGACGAATGTGGTTCTTGCATGATCCGATCGAAGATAACCCGAATTATACCTGGGCCGATTACCGACAGAACTATTTAAAGACTGTAGTTGCCTCACTCTTGCACCCCGGGGTCGCCCATTATGAAGTCTCACCTTGGCCTCGACGAATCCTTCAAGGTACTTACCCATCCGAGGACGGCTCTGGCAAGGAGCAAATTCCGTCAGACTATGCCACAACGTTGCTTCAAGTCATGCACACCCTTGGTAACATGGATCAGGATGTGGTTGAAACAGCAGAGGAACCATTACAAGTTGGCGTTTTTATTGCAGACTCAGCGATGTTTCAACGAATGAAGCCAGACCCCAATGCACCCCATGCCGGTAAATACGATGGCACAGACCCAGAAGGATTCCAAGAGGATGGCGATACCGAGATGCTTGATTTCTCTCCTTTTTATGGACTTACACTGCCTTTATTGAAACACGGTATTTCCGTGAGACCACTTCAACTGGATAATGTAAGGCGATATCCGGGTTACTTGGCAAGTTATCGTGTGCTCATACTAAGCTATGAATTCATCAAACCGGAGTATCCGGACATTCATTATGCCCTTGCACAGTGGGTACAGGATGGCGGAGCGTTAATCTACGTTGGCGACGACAGCGATCCGTATCATAATATTCGTGCATGGTGGAACCCTGACCGCAAGGAAGGGCAGTCAGATCCGGCGTATAACTCTCCTCGAGCACATTTGTTTGAGCAGCTAGGTCTGAAAGATAAGAGGGAAGGGATCAATAAGGTTGGAAAAGGGATAGTTTGCTGGCTGAATGAACATCCGGCTGACTTCACTTTATCCAAGGCAGGGGCGGATCGGTTGCGCCAATCCGTTAAAGAAACGCTGGAGACCCTTCACGGACCGGAACTACAGTGGAAATCGAAGCCATATTTCAAAATTAGACGAGGTCCTTATCTAATCGTATCGGTTCTGGATGAGTCGGTCAGCGAAGAGCGGGTGATTATTCCAGGTCCGATGGTGGATTTGTTTGATTCAGAGCTCTCCGTTCTGAGTCAGGTGGCTCTAAAACCGGGAGAGCAAGCCCTGCTTTACGATATTAAAGCGGGTCGTCCAACTGATGGAAAAATATCTGTCATTGCTGCTTCCTCCCGAATAGAAGGTCTGTCAGAGTCTGCCACAGGTTTTCGATTTGTTGCGAAAGGTCCTGCCAACATGAAGGCAACGGCGAGGCTGTACTGCAAGGTCAGACCATTATCTGCCCAATATGTCGTTCAAGAGCGGACGGTACCCGTTGTGTGGGAATGGAACCCAGATTCGAAGACTGTGCTTCTTCAGTACGAACATGGTGACGAGAACAAGGCAGAGGTTTCTGTACGCTGGACTTCCTAATTTTTATAAAACCTGATTGATGTAACAGAGAGGAGTACACTAGCATGCCATACGAACCGATAAGGCCTGAACGGTTAAAACAGATGTTAAACAAACTTCGGGAAGCCATATATGAGCCGATTGCCGAGTTGGAAGTGACGGCATGGGTTACCCCAGAGCCCGTATCATACGAAGAACGGATGTCCGGTACGAAAGTGACCCTCACGCAAGGAGAACAATGGGGGGATTTATGGGACTGTGCCTGGTTCCATTTTGCAGGCCGTCTTCAGGCAGGCGAACGACATCAGAATGCGGTCCTCTTGTTGGATGTCAGCGGTGAGCTGTGTCTGGTTGACCACGAAGGCTCACCGATACAGGGATTGACTACCATTAACTCTGAGTTTGATTTTTCATTAGGTCTCCCTGGTAAACGAGTTGTGCAGCTCCATGAGATGTTTGTGAACGGACAGGAAATTGAAGTGTGGGCAGATGCAGGCAATAACGATCTGTTCGGTAAGTATCGGGGAGGAACATTGAAAGAGGCCGTCATCGCCTACTGCCGGGAGGATATTCGGGTTCTCTATTATGATACCGAGGTGCTTTTGGAAACGGCAGAGCAGCTCCCTGACGGATCCGCTCGTAAGGAGAGAATTTTTCAGACGCTCTATGACATTTCATTGCAGCTGACAGAATTTTCGGAAGATCATGTCGAGCAAGCGAAGAAACGACTGGATAGACAGCTGATCATGCAGGGAGGAGATCCGGTTTTAACCCTAAGCGCTGTCGGTCATGCCCATATTGATTTGGCCTGGTTATGGCCGATCCGTGAGACGATCCGGAAAGGAGCTAGAACGTTCTCAACAGTGCTCCGCATGATGGAGCGTTATCCCGATTATGTGTTCGGAGCGAGCCAACCGCAGCTATACGATTGGATGAAGCAGCATTATCCCAAGCTGTATGATCAGATCAAGGAACGGGTACATGAAGGCAGGTGGGAACCGCAGGGCGCCATGTGGGTAGAGTCGGATACCAATGTGCCTGGCGGTGAATCACTCGTACGCCAGATTCTGTATGGTAAGCGTTATTTCCAGCAGGAATTTGGCCTGGAAATGAAATCGCTCTGGATGCCCGATGTATTCGGCTACTCGGCAAGTTTACCCCAGTTGTTAAAGAAATCCGGTGTGGATTACATGATGACCCAGAAGCTCTCCTGGAGTGAGTATAACCGACATCCCCATCATTCCTTTCTGTGGGAGGGGATTGATGGTTCAGCAGTATTAACACATATGCCACCGGAAGATACCTACAACAGTCCGGCAGCTCCGCGTTCGATCGTCAAAGCTGAGCGGGAATACCTGGACAAAAATGTATCCAGCCATGCACTGATGCTCTTTGGTATAGGAGATGGGGGCGGTGGGCCAGGTGAGGAACATTTGGAGCGGCTGGCACGGGAGAAAAACCTGCTTGGCTTGTCCCCTGTCATACAGGAACCTTCGTGGAAATTTTTCGAACGGCTGAATGAAGAACGTGAACGATTCCAGACATGGCGCGGTGAGCTTTACCTGGAGAAGCATCAAGGAACCCTGACCAGTCAGGCCCGAAGCAAGCGGTATAACCGCAAGATGGAGAAGGCGCTGCGCGAGTTGGAGTTCGCCTCAGTACTTGGGGCTGCACAGCTAGGCAAGTCTTATCCGTCCGAGACACTGGAAACGATATGGAAGGAAGTCCTCCTGTATCAATTTCACGACATCCTTCCTGGATCTTCAATCAAGCGAGTGTACGATGAGTCACTCATACGATACGAAGAACTTTTGGAGCAGACAGAAAAAATGATTAACGAAACCTACAGCCATTTAGCAGATCAGATCTCATCAAGTGTTGATACCTCATCCGCTTCCTCCATGGTGATATTCAATTCATTACCTTGGGAGCGGCAGGAGTGGCTTCACACGAATGGAAGATGGCGCAAAATTCAGGTTCCATCCATGGGATATACCGTGATAGCTGATCATGTGGACCAGGGTGCCATAGATGAAATCGCATCCTCCACTGAGGTGGTTCCGGGAATAAGGGATTCGGGATTGCAGGTTTCTGCTGACGAGCGCTTCGTGGAGAATGACACCTTCATCGTGAGGTTTGATCCGAACGGAGCCATCATTTCCATCCAAGATAAGTCAGAAGCTCGTGAAGTCATTCCGCAAGGTCATCCGGGAAATGCACTTCGTGTGTATCCCGACGAAGGAGATGCTTGGGATTTCAGTCATGACTATTCAGTGCATACAGGTATGCCATTAACGCTTCATAACATTCGTGAGCTTCGTGATGGTCCCAAAATCGGGCTGGTCTTCGAATATAACTATGGAGAATCATCTCTGATCCAGACTGTCGTTATGACAGAAGGAAGCAGACGCATTGATTTCGAGACGACCGTGGATTGGAGAGAGAACGGGAAAATGCTTCGTACTTCATTCCCGGTGAATATCCGTACAGACCAGGTTCACTGTGAGATCCAATTTGGCAGTTTGACCAGACCGACCCATCGGAATACCATGTGGGACTTCGCCAAGGATGAGATATGTGCTCATCAGTGGATTGACCTATCTGAGCCGGATTATGGAGTCGCCCTGCTTAATGATTGTAAATATGGGCATAGAGCCATCGATAACGTGCTTGATCTGAATTTGCTGCGCAGCAGTTCGTATCCTGATCCGGAAGCGGATCGTGCGGATCATACGTTCACCTACTCGCTATTTCCGCACCAAGGCAATCATGTTCAGGCTGAAATCTATCGCAAAGGGAATGAACTGAACATCCCGCTTCGTGCGGTTTACTTATCATCTGTATCTGCTAAGCATAACGGTAAGCTCCCGTATTCCAAAGCATTTCTTCAGCCAGATCATCCGCACATCATGGTGGAATCCGTCAAAAAAGCCGAAGAAGGTGACGACATCATCGTCCGTCTGTATGAAACTTCGGGAACCCATGCCAGCACGGCATTACACCTTGGATTCCAGGTAGAAGAGGCTTGGACGACGGATCTTATGGAAAATATCATTTCACCAGTTGCAATTACAGAAGCATCCGAAATCGTTCTGTCCTTCACGCCATTTGAAATTATTACGGTACGATTGAAGATAAGACAGGTATAGCTGGGGCGGTTCTCCGTCCCTTATAAGAAAGGAGAGGTGGGAATGTGATCAAGACACGAGAGAGCAACAATCGATTGATGAAGCGAATTTGGCAGCATAAGCTCTTTTATTTGTTCATGTTGCCCGGCATCGTCTGGTTTTTCCTGTTCTCCTATGTACCGCTATATGGAATCCAGGTTGCTTTCAGGGATTACAACTTCGTTGGCGGTTTCACCGGAAGTCCTTGGGCAGGCCTCAAGTACTTCGAACAGTTCTTCAATTATTACCAATCCGGCGACATCATCCGTAACACGATCATCATCAGTCTCATGAAACTGCTGATCGGCTTTCCGATGCCGATTGTTCTTGCACTCCTGTTAAATGAAATCAGAATGATCAAATTCAAAAAAACGGTTCAAACCCTTTCCTACTTGCCTTATTTCGTATCATGGATCGTTGTGGTCACCCTGATGCAAAGGCTTTTAACGCCTTACGGCGGTCCAGTCAATGACTTGTTGGGGTCGTTCGGAGCAGAGTCGATTCAGTTCCTGAACAATCCAACGTGGTTCTATCAGATGATCATCGGATCGGACATCTGGAAGAACATCGGTTGGAATTCCATCATCTTTATGGCCGCCATTGCGGGTATCGATCAGCAGCTCTACGAAGCTGCCAAGATGGATGGGGCAGGACGCTTCAAGCAGATGTGGCACATATCGCTTCCGGGTATCCGCAATGTAGCCATCATATTATTCATTCTTGCCGTCGGCAGTCTGATGAGTGCGGGTTATGAACAACTGCTTCTCCTGAATGGACCAGCGACCGCAAGCCTGGGCAGTGTACTGGACGTGCATGCCATTAACTCCGGGATTCGAGAAGGGCGTCTCAGTTACGCTGCAGCTGTCGGACTATTCCAAAGTGTTATCGCACTCATTCTGGTTGTAACCGTCAATCGCATTGCCCGCAAAGTCAGTGATGTATCCCTGTTCTAAGGAGGTGACCTTATGGGACGAAAATGGTCCTTATTCTCGGTACTTAACTATACCTTTCTCGCTTTGGTTGGATTCTCCATGATCTACCCGTTTATTTACATTTTGGCTTATTCACTGAATGACGGTAAGGATTCGATGCAAGGGGCGATCTATTTTCTTCCCCGCCAATTCACGTTGGATAACTATGCCCAGGTATTCGATAACGCACGAATCTGGAAGGCATATCAAATTACGATTATGCGAACCGTGCTGGGTACCTTCCTCCACGTTGTGTTGTGTACACTCATGGCCTATGCACTTTCCAAAAAAACATTGCCAGGTCGCTCCTTTTTCACCTTTTACATCTTTTTGCCCACGATTTTCAGTGCGGGATTCATTCCGTTCTTCATTACACTCCAAAAGCTGCATCTGATCAATAGTTTCTGGGTGTACGTTTTGCCTATGTTGTTTAACTTCATGCACATCATCATTATTCGAACGTTTCTGCAAGGCATACCGGAAGAGCTGGAGGAATCCGCCCGTATTGACGGGTATGGAGATTTTCAAATCTTTGTGCGAATCATTCTGCCTCTCTCCGGACCGGTACTGGCAACCATCTCGCTTTTTATTGGGGTAGCCCACTGGAATGACTGGTTCTCGGGCGCTTATTACGTATCTAACAAAGATTTGATCCCGGTGCAGACCCTATTGCAAGAAATGCTGACAGAAGCAGAGGCGCTATCCAATTCGATGCAGCGTGCAGCACAGCAAGGTGGACAGACGGTTGGTGGTGTCGGCGGGGCAGGAGCAACTCCTGAATCACTTCGCATGGCATTGCTTGTCATTACGGTTTTTCCGATCTTATGTATATATCCGTTTCTGCAACGATATTTCGTGAAGGGGGTTATGATCGGTTCGGTTAAAGGGTAGATCATCCTGACCTGAAATTGCTAGAGCTTGATCGAGATCATATATTCAAGGAGGCGATTGGTTTGAACAGCATTTGGTCGAAAGGCGTATCCATATTGCTCGTGTCCATTATGGTTGGAGGTTTGCTGAGCGGCTGCACGGATTCTTCAGGGAACGGGGAAGGTGCAGAAGGGGAGAGCGGTAGTAAACTCAAAATATTGCACAATTGGAATGGCTCAGGCGGATCGGATAATGGAATGACACCTGTGGAGGAAGTGATCAAAGAGAAAACAGGCGTTACCCTGGAGTGGGAATATACGAAAGGCAGCGAGACGGAGAAAGTGAACCAGATTTTCGCTACACAGGATTTGCCGGATATCTACACCGGGCCTGCATGGGGAGGCGAGCTGGACGGGATCATCAAGGCTGCCAAAGAAGGACAGCTGGTCGATATATCCGATAAATTGGGAGATTATCCGAACCTGGCCAAATCCATTGCGAAAGAGAATGTGCCACCAGCACTATATGAAAAAGCGATAGATGCGTATGACGGTAAGAAATATTTACTCTTACAAAATCAGCCCGCGACGAACGAAGATGGTATGGATTGGCTGTATGGCTTCTATGTTCGCAAAGACATTGCCGAGAAAGTCGGCGTTGATCCACAGTCTGTCGTGACGAAGGAAGATTTCTATAATTTCCTTCAAAAAATCAAGGATGCCAATCTAAAGGAGAGCGGCCAACCCGTTTTTCCGCTGGGTGGCTTCAGTAACGGATGGTCCGTGGGCATCGGTAACACCATGTTCTATTCGGGAGCAGGCTATGTAGACAAAGGTGACGGAACGGTGGAACATAATTTTTTCACCAAAGGTTATGAAGAATACACACTGTTCTATCGTAAACTGGTTGAAGAAGGGCTGATGGACCCTGAAGCCTTTACCCAGACGGATCCCATCGCCAAGGAAAAAATCAATCAAGGACGCATTGCCATCCTAGCTGCACATTATCCGGCCATTTTGGATGCCTCCAAAGAATATGTTACCTCACATCCTGGAAGCGATTACATCCCGGTTGGACCATTAGAGCGGGCAGATGTTGACCCGAGCCGGCCTGTGGATCTTGGTATTCAAGGGAACAACGTAACGGCTATCACCAATA
>NZ_LITU01000068.1:0-21145 GCF_001280595.1 Paenibacillus xylanivorans | reverse complement strand
GCAAGGGCGCATGTGTAGATGCGGCGCTCAAGTTTCTCGATTACATGGCGTCTGACGAAGGCTTCATGCTGGCCAGGTATGGAGTTCAAGGTATTCATTGGGATATGAAGGACGGCAAACCAGTACCAAACCAGGAATGGTTCGATAAGTTTACAGCAGATCAATCCGGTAAAGTTCGCAAGAGTGTGGGCATCAGCATCGGACTGGAATCGATCACGGGGTTAGATCGCATCAACTCGGCAGCAGGCGGAGACATCTGGGCAGATCAGGAAAGGCTCGATGCCATGGAAAATGCCCGGAAAATCCTACGTCCAAACGGCATTCACGTGATTACAGCCTATAACCCGGGCGATGTCATTACGAAAGCACCGGAATGGGAAATGTTGAAGCCTTCCATGGACCGGATGGGAGATGCGTGGAAGGAAGCCATTTTTGCAAAATCGGATGAAGCTGCGCTGAGCATTATCAACGATCTCAGGAATCAGCTTCGGAAGACCGGTTACGATCAAGCGATGCAGTTTACCAATGAGAATCTGACAGGAAAAGATGTGGTAACTGTTCAAATGCCGAACTGATTCTGCTAAAGAAAGGGTTAGGTTAACAGTCATCACAGCAATGAAATAGGCTTTGCAGCGCCTTGGTCAACAAGGAGAGCGAAGCCTTTCCCTTTTGAATCAGGAGCACAGTTTATGTTGAAAAAAATGAATTGAAGGAGATGTAACAAATGACAACGTTTAGACCGCCATCCGTACCTTTAATCACGGTAGACCCTTATTTTAGCGTATGGTCTGCTTCTGACCATCTCTATGATGATCACACCAGACACTGGACGAACCACCCACAGGGTATGGTCGGCATGATTGCCATTGACGGAAAGATCAGAAGGTTTATGGGGAAAGTAGGCGTTCAGGAAACTTCAACTATTGAGGAGCCGGAAGTGCTCATTCAGACGAATCTTACTGTTGAGCCTGTAACTACCCGTTACACCTTTGAAGGAGAAGGCATCGAACTGGAGGTTCATTTTACCACACCGCTGTTGCTTGATGATCTGGAGCTGTTATCCAGACCTGTGACGTATGTTACGTTCCTTGTTAGAGCGATAGACGGTCAGGGCCATCAAGTGAAAATCTATTTCGATGTGACAGGTGAATGGTGTGTACATACACCTGATCAGCAAGTTACCTGGGCGTCTCATGTAATCAATGAACAGTTGCACGCCATGTCCATGGGAACGGTGGAACAGCCTATATTAAAACGTGCCGGGGATGATACAAGAATAGACTGGGGATATATGTATCTGGTAGTTCAGCGATCCCATCAATCTCAATCGGTCATTCATTCTGTATCCGGGCGTGAAGAGTATGCCCGTTCAGGTCGCTTGAAGACAGGAGATGATTCTACCAAGCCGAAGTCCATATCTGGCGATATGCCTGTTATGGCAACGGAAATGGATATGGGACTTATCCATGAAGAGTTAGCTTCCCGCTACCTGATGCTTGCCTATGATGATATTCATGCAATTGAATATTTTCACCAACCGCTGAATGCGTATTGGAAGAAAGATGGTTTGACATTCCATGCAATGCTGTCAAAGGCAGCCGAACAATATGAAGAGATAGTACAACGATGCAATCGCTTTAATCAGGAGCTCTTAACGGAGAGCCAAGCCGCAGGCGGAAACCAATATAGAGACATCCTGGCATTAACCTATCGGCAAGCGATTGCTGCGCATAAATTGGTTGCTGATGAAGCGGGAGAAGTATTGTTTTTCTCCAAAGAGAATTTCAGTAATGGCTGCATAGCGACGGTGGATGTGAGTTATCCGTCAATTCCGTTGTTCTTGAGGTATAATCCCGAATTGGTCAAAGGCATGATGCGTCCGATCTATAAGTATGCCAAGAGCACGGATTGGACGTTTGATTTTGCTCCGCATGACGTCGGGACTTACCCTCAAGCCAATGGCCAGGTTTACGGAGAGAACAAGCTTGAATATCAGATGCCCATTGAAGAATGCGGTAATATGCTCCTGATGGCAGCGACGGTATGCAAATATGAGAAGCAGGTGGAATTTGCCCGTGAGCATTGGGGTCTTCTCACAACATGGGCTTCGTATTTGCTGCAACATGGTCTGGACCCGGACAATCAACTGTGCACGGACGACTTCGCCGGCCATCTTGCGCACAATGCGAACCTGTCGATCAAAGCTATATTAGGCATAGCCGCCTATGCCTATATGTGTGACGAACTTGGTTTGACGGAAGGTTCTGTTTATCGTGAAGCGGCTGCAAAAATGGCAGAGGAATGGTCATCCATGGCGACAGCAGGGGATCACTACAAGCTGACTTTTGACAGCTCGAATGAGTCATGGAGCATGAAATACAATCTGGTATGGGACCGTTTACTCGACTTCAACCTTTTCCCGAAAGAAGTAGCTGCCAGTGAGTTGGCATACTATCAGCTAAAACAGAATCGTTACGGCATACCGATGGATAGCCGTGAGACGTACACCAAGTCCGATTGGCTCGTATGGTGTGCCTCCATGAGTGAAACGCAAGCCCAGTTTGAGCAGATGATTTCACCACTTTGGGATTTTATGAATGAGACATCGAGCCGTGTGCCGGTAACGGACTGTATGACACCATCACCGGAAAGCAGTTGAATTTCCAAAATCGTTCGGTCGTCGGAGGATTTTTCATTCCTTTACTAACAACAGCATCTGTATCAGATCAAAATGAGATCACGTGATGAATGTGGAATCGAAAATCACGGACATTCATGAATTACTACAACAATTCAAAAATCCTGAGGCGACGTATCGGCCGCAACCCTTTTGGTTTCTAAACCATAGTTTCACCAAGGCTGAGCTTGAAAGCCAAATTCAATCCATGTATGAAGCGGGTGTTGGCGGCGTTGTCTTGCATGCACGTCACGGTATGCAGACCTCATACCTGTCCGAAGAGTTCATGGATACGCTGGAATTCTGCACAAAGGAATGCAAGAAGCGCGATATGGTAGTCTGGCTGTACGATGAGGACAATTGGCCGAGCGGAACGCTGGGCGGCAAGCTGACAAGGCAGCATCCCGAATATCGGATGAGATACTTAAGGGTGGAGGAACGAAGATACTTACACAAAGCACAACTGGGAACGTTACCTCTTAATTTTGTCTCTTACGACAACAATGATCTCATCGCTATTCTCGCTTATCGTGCCATCCAGCAAGATGGGGAATGGCTGATATATGATCAACCCGAAGATATTACAGCGTTATATGGGCAGGAATGGAAGCCTGATACGGACGATGATTATATCATACTTGCCTGTTGGTCCTGTGAAATTGCCGAAGGGATCACGTTTGAAAAAGGCTATTATCTGGACACGTTGAACCCGGAAGCCGTGCAGGCTTTCATACAATTGGCATATAAGCCGTTCCAGCAATTTCATCTACACTTCGGTACGACCATTCAAGGCGTATTTACGGACGAACCCGGACTCATGATCCATGATGGTTTTTTTGGCGTAGAAGCCATCCGAACATCGGTTCATGATGTGAACGCAACTTTGCCCGGAATGGTATTTGCTTGGACACACGGGATGGCGGAAAGGTATCAGCAGGAGAACGGATATGATCTGATTCCAAGAATAGGCGCGTTGTTATATGGTATGGCCGATGACAGCAGGTCTGTGAGGCAGAACTATTATGATACGATTACCCGTTGGTATGTCGAAGGGTATCATGCCGCTATTCGTACGTGGTGTGAATCACACGACCTGCTGTACATCGGCCACACGCTGGAGGAGCCAGTCTGGGGGCAGGCTCGGTCGCAGGGCAATCAAACCCGCGTATTGCAGCAGTTCCATTATGCAGGTGTGGACTAACTGACACACGGAATCGGTACAAAAGAGAATCCGCATCGTATCGTATCCGTAAAGACCGCAGCGTCTGTCGCTCAGTTGAATGGGAAAAAGAGAGTCATCTGCGAGTCCTTTGGTGCAAGTGGTCATGCCTACGCCATGCGACAAAGGAGGCTTGATGCCAATTTCATGGCATTTCTGGGTGTGAATCTGTTTATCCCGCATGCATTTTATTATTCGTTTGCAGGATATCGAAAAACGGATTTTCCGCCTACCGAATTCAAGCATGCCCCGCACTGGTCCCATTATCGGGCTTTTGCCGATTATCTTGGGCGGTTGAGTGTATTGGGTGCTTCCACGAAGCGCATGCCTGAAGTGCTGCTATTGTCACCTATCCATACGGTGTATGAGCATATGTTCGTTTCCGGTGAATCGAACCAGCATCCAACTGCGGATCAATTGTTTTCATTATTGTCTGACCGCATGCTGCGCAGCTCCATCGATTATGATTATGTGGATGAGAGCCAGTTGAGAGAGGCAAAGAATGCTCATACTGGAGGGTATAAGTTTGACGGTGAACTAAACGTATATTCGATTTTGATTTTGCCTGAGATTACGGTCATGTCTATAGATATCGCCAAACAGCTTGTTACCTTTGTAAGCCGTGGTGGAACGCTTATTGCGGTTGGGGCAATTCCTCGTGATAGCGAGACACAGCGTAATGATCCGGAATTACTGAACCATATGAACGAACTATACGGCTTCGATCCTCAGGATGGGAAATTACAATCAGTTGGCAAAGGGTACAGCCTATTCTATTCCATGGACAATACAACTCATGAAGCAGGGGAAGTGGAAGGAGAAACGGACGAGGACCCACATAATAAAGATACCCTTATGAAGTTTTGTGTTCGGTTAAGAGAGTTAATGACCGTACAACCGGCCATCGGCTGGAAACAGGTAGAAGGCAACGCCGAGGATCTAATTAGCGTTGAACGCAAATTCGAAGCTCATGTGCATACATGGCTGATGAATTGGTCGGAGCAGCCCGTGTCCATTCGATTTGATCCGCTTCAAATGAAAGGATACATGGAAGAATGGGACTTGGAAAACGGGAGTGTGAACCTGTTAGATCATGATGCTGTTCTAACATTGGTACCAGGGGAGCTTCGTGTCCTATCGGTTAGACATGATCATGTGCCCGATTCACTTGCTCCCCATAATCAGAGTCTTTCCGATCCGCAAGAGCATGTGAAGGGTGAAGCTCAAGGTTCCACCGCGGAGCTGGCTTTAAATGATGTTTGGCAGTTTCAGACCGTCGAACCCAATGTACTTGTGCTGGATCAATGGCAGATAACGTTGAATGACCGCAATTCCAGGATGAATGCAACGATGCCAGGTCAAGTCAATTCGTATCGTACAACATTTGTCATAACAGAAGAGTGGATCGGGCTAATGAACTCGCAGAAAGGTTCAGATCATTCAAACGAATCAGGAGATGAACGACGATTCACCAAGGTGGAGCTGATCCTCGACGAGATTGAGCAGAAGATCCCATCCCATATTGGTTTCTTGCAGCGCAGACGTAATGTTGAAATCTTTGTTAATGGAGTAAGAATGGAAGCACTCCGGCCATCACTGTGGCAAGACATTCATTACGCTGGTGTGGATATTACAAAACACCTCATGAAGGGCGAGAATGAGCTTGAAGTTCTCACGGTTTCATTGCTGGAGCCTATGCCAGCCATTTCCTTTCCTGCTTATCTGATTGGTTCATTTGCTATAGAAAATCAGACTACATTAACCGTGGAGTTGAACAACTGGCAGGGCTGTGGAATGCATCAGGTTATCCTTTCTATTCGGGAGTAGCATCATACTCGCAGCAAGTGGACTTGTCCAATGTCACCTTGAATCCGACAGATGAATTATGGCTGAAAGCGGAAGACATTAGAGAGACGGCACGGCTGTATGTGAATGGGGAGGACGCTGGCATCCGGTTATGGCCACCTTATCATTGGAACATCACATCTTATATTTTGCAGGGGAATAATGTAATCGACATTCAAGTGGCCAACACACTGGAGAATGTATATGGAAAGTCATCACTACCTTCGGGCATGAATGGATCGGTAAAACTGGTGACTAAAATATTAAAATAGTGCACTATTCCGGTTTTGATTATGAAATCGTCGGGGAAGAATATGAACACAAAAGAGTCGCCATTTTGGCGGCTTTTTTTGCATTGAACAGGAAAGACTGAAGTTTGCTACGCTGGAAATAATTATATTTAAATCAGGTTATTCATCAAATGATTAGACCTCACACGTTATGAAAGCGATTTAAATTTGTGTTGACGAAAACCATTTTCATAATTATTATGTAAATGAAAATAGTTTTAGAGAGGTGGATATCACTGTGAAGCAATATTTTGAGAAGGCTCAGAAGTTTGGTAAATCGTTTATGCTTCCTATTGCTGTTTTGCCAGCGGCGGGTCTATTACTGGGGATTGGAGGGGCTTTGTCCAACGCCAATACGATTAACTCGTATCCATTTTTGCAAATCACATGGTTGCAGCAAGTGTTTACGGTGATGAGCAGTGCAGGCAGTATTGTGTTTGATAATCTGGCATTGATCTTTGCCATTGGTGTGGCTGTTGGACTCGCCAGATCGGACAAAGGTACAGCAGGCTTGGCAGCAGGTCTTGCCTATCTGGTGATGAATGCATCCATTAATGCGATGCTGGTCAATTCAGGCAAACTTGCTGCGGATCATTTGGCTAGTGCCGGTCAAGGTATGGTGCTCGGAATCCAAACCTTGCAGACCGGTGTACTCGGAGGGATCGTGGTCGGACTGGTCACCGCATGGCTTCATAATCGATACAATAAAATAGAACTTCCTCAATTCCTTGGATTCTTTGGAGGTTCACGTTTCATTCCTATCGTTTCATCTTTTGCGGCCATTTTTATCGGTATTGCTTTGTTCCTGATCTGGCCAACCATCCAACTCGGCATAACGCAGCTTGGAGGTTTGGTCGATAGAACTGGGTATATCGGAACACTGTTGTACGGATTTGTTTTACGGATGCTGGGTCCACTTGGGTTGCACCACATCTTTTATCTGCCTTTCTGGCAGACTGGAGTCGGAGGAACAATGGAGGTTGCGGGAAAAGTTTACGAAGGAACACAGAATATTTTCTTTGCTCAACTGGGAGACCCTGCAACCGAGAAATTCTTCTCGGGAACATCCCGATTTATGTCTGGACGTTTTATCACTATGATGTTTGGTCTGCTCGGTGCGGCTCTCGCTATTTATCATACAGCCAAGCCTGAACGTAAAAAAGTAGTCGGCGGACTAATGTTGTCTGCGGCGCTTACCTCGTTCCTGACAGGAATTACGGAGCCACTTGAATTCTCATTCCTGTTTGTCGCTCCAATCCTGTATGTGATTCACGCTGTATTTGATGGATTCGCATTTATGCTTTCGCATATTTTTGAGATTACCATTGGTCAAACGTTTTCGGGTGGATTAATCGACTTTATTCTGTTTGGGGTACTTCAGGGTAATGCCAAAACCAACTGGATTATCGTTCCCATCATCGGTGTGGTCTGGTTCTTCCTTTACTACTTCACCTTCCGAATCTTGATCGTTAAGCTCAATTTAAAAACTTCGGGACGTGAGGAAGAGGTAACATCAGAGCCAGACGCCAAAACACAAAGTCAGCAAACGAATACATCCTCATCAGTAAAAGGGGAAGAACGATCGATAGCCATCCTGAATGGATTGGGCGGTGCAGATAATATCAATGAATTGGATTGCTGTGCAACGCGGCTTCGCGTATCCGTGAAAGATATCGAGAAGGTTCAAAAGGAGGATGCACTTACAGCTACGGGAGCCAAAGGGGTTGTCCTGGTCGGAAACGGAGTGCAGGTTATTTACGGCCCTCAGGTAACGGTGATCAAAAATGAAATCGAAGAAATTATGGAAACGGAGTAATTGCAATGAATTTAGATAAATTGGGTTTACAAAGCGGTCTCGTCGTATCATGCCAGGCATTGGAGCATGAGCCGCTTCATAGTTCGTTCATCATGGGACGCATGGCAATCGCAGCAAAAGAGGGAGGAGCCATAGGCATTCGTGCCAATACGGCGGCTGATGTGAAAGAGATTAAGGAGCAGGTTGATCTTCCGGTAATAGGTATTGTGAAGAGAAATTACGGAACCAACCCGGTGTTCATTACACCAACGATTGTGGAAGTGGATGAGCTTGCCGAGGTGAATGCAGAGATTGTTGCCGTTGATGCCACTTTGCGTGCACGGCCGGACGGTAAAACACTGGATGAATTCGTACGTGAAATTCGCACCAAACATCCTCAACTTCTATTAATGGGGGATATTTCAACCAAAGAGGAAGCCATGAATGCAGAACGGCTTGGCTTTGATCTGATTTCTTCTACATTGGTCGGATATACAGAGGAGACAGCAGGACTTAAACTGTACGATAATCAATTTGCAGCCTTGAAAGAAATTCTCGCCAGTGTACAAACGCCTGTCGTTGCGGAAGGGAATATCATGACCCCGGAGATGGCAGCAACGTGTCTCGAAGCTGGAGTCTATTGTGTTGTTGTCGGTGGAGCCATTACGCGCCCGCAACAAATTACGGAACGTTTTGTCTCTGAAATTGCAAAATTAAAGGAGTCTTCTCCTTCTGTCCAATAAAAAGGAGAAAGCAACAAACAGCCAACGAATCAAGTTGGCTGTTTGTTTATTCAGCAGAATAAAGTGCTTTTAACGTTTGCTGCCGAGCATGGAGTAAATGTTCGTCCTCCAGTAATAGAAGTGAAATCACATCCAGAATGTAAATAATGGCCAACTGGCTGTTGATGAAGTTTACATCTCCGGTTCGCCCGATATCCGGTGTGAAAATGCACAAATCCGAAATTTCAGACAAGGGTGTATGATCAAAATTAGTAATTCCAACGACTTTGCTTCCTCTTTTTTTGGCTGCTTTTAATGCATCACTGACTTCCAATGTTCGTCCAGAATTAGATAAACCAATAACCAGATCGTCTTCGCCCAGCAGAGAAGCACTCATGATCATCATGTGAGAATCGGTCACCGCATCGATTACGATATCCATCCGCATGAGCCTGTATTTGAATTCCAAAGCAGACAAGCCTGAACTTCCCAAACCATAGACGTAAATTTTGCGAGCTTCTTTTATGTACTGGACCACTTGTTCAATTTTGTCGGTATCCAGCATTTCCGCGGTCGCATTGATAATATCATTGTGGATCTGCTGTGTTCGTATAAAAAAATCCGTTTCATTGCGGGGTTGATCCACTTCACGGTTAAGCCGAATTTTAAAATCGACAAAGGTGGAACAACCTACTTTTTTGCAAAATCGAGTAATGGTAGACATGGAAGCATTGGTGTACGCAGCCAAATCCCTAATATTGATGTTATTAATGGATGATTTATTGCGCATGACATAATCGGCTATTTCCTTTTCTTTTGCTGAGAAGCGCTGGTATTCAAGCTGTAGCATGTCAATGACACTGGATGACATTCGGATTCTCCTTTCCCAGAACGTGTTACTTCTATATAGTCTATCCTCATTAGTCTACTTCCTAAAAGCCAAATCATCAAACCTTTAAAAATAGACGTATCGTTTCATTCGAGGATGTTAAAGACCATATTAATTATTATGTTAACTTAAAAATGTCATTCGTGATATAGGACAAATAAATGTAAGAGTTTACATAAGTTTTACGTCCCGCTAACCGGATGCTGATCTCTGCTTGTTATGCTTGGCCTGTTTGGATTTACATAAGCCAACCAATCATACATACAAAGGAGAGAATTATGATCAGTCACCTCTACAAAAAGATGTTATCCATCCTGTTATCGATTGCTTTGGTATTCGGATGGTTTGCGGGATTTGGGGGAGTCAATTCAGCCCAAGCCGCACCATTGCCCGAGCCTGAGACGCTGTTACAAAGCAACGCCGAATGGAATTATTTTGATCAGGGTCAGGATTTAATGACAGAATGGCGTACCTACGATGATTTGTCCTCCTGGAAAACAGGACAGGCTCCATTCGGTTACAAAGACAACGGCAATGGCATAAGCACTTCCTATTTTGGAGCTCTCAAAACGGAAGTCAGCTATGGTCTGGACAAAAAATTTAAACCCCGCACAACCTATTTCCGGACAAACCTTACCGTTAATAAGGACCAAATTGACGGTTATGGTCAAATTCTCGGCACATTCGGTATTGATGACGGGGCAGTGATTTATGTAAATGGTGTAGAGGTCCGTCGCTTTGGCATGCCGGACGGCGAGATTCAGTACTCTACGCAAGCAACTTCAAATAAGGACTTGCCGGTAATGTATGAGAATATCGACCTGACTGAGCCGATGAAAGCCAATTTGCATGATGGCTCAAACGATATTGCGGTCGAAGTACATCAACAGAGCGACGGCAGCTCAGATTTGTATTTTGATATGGAACTTAAAGCGCTGGCCAATGCGCCGACGCTGGATATCAGCAAAGTTACAGTTACTTTCTATGGTGATGCGACAAGTGCCAAAGGTTTCACTTGGTATACACCACTTACATCTGCACAGAGCACTGTTCAAGTGGTACCTAACCAGGGAGGTCTTGCAGATTTCAGTCAGGCCCAAAGCTTCAACGGACGTGAATCCGTAGCCTCCAACTCCACGGGAGAAATGGTGCATAAGGCGGAAGCGACGGGGCTTATGCCAGATACCGCTTATTATTTCCGCGTTGGTGATCAGAGCCTGAACATATGGAGTGAGGTTGGAACGTTCAAAACGGCTCCGGTTGATGGAGACTTTACCTTCATTGACCTGACGGATACGCAAGCAAAGGAAGAGGATGAGGCGATTCTGTCCGGCTCTACACTTGCCAAGGCACTCGCGACTGTCCCGAATGCTGAATTTGTCATCCATAACGGAGACGTTGTGGAGAATGGCACGTCAGAGCAAGAATGGAACTGGCTGCTTGGTCACTCACAAGACAGTCTGATGAACACGACCATTGCACCATCCGCTGGTAATCATGAGAACAAGAATTATGCGTTCTACGAGCATTTTAACGTGAAGCAGCCAGAGGGTGCCGCAACAGTAACGGGCGCATATTACTCTTATGATTACAGTAAAGCCCACTTTATCGTACTGAACTCCAACGAGAATTCAGCCGAGTATGCCAATTTCTCGAATGAGCAAGTCGCATGGATGAAGCAGGATGTAGCGGAGGCAAAAGCCGCAGGAGCCAAGTGGATTATCGTTAACATCCATAAAGGTCCGTACACGACATCGAATCACGCCACTGATAGCGACATTATTGGTGCGAACGGTGAACGAAAAAAAATCGCCCCGCTCATGAACGAACTGGGGATTGATCTGGTCCTTCAGGGACATGACCATATCTATGCACGGACGAAGCCAATCAAGAGCGATGGTACCGCTGAAGATGTGTCCAAAATAACGGAGACCTTCAATGGACAGAGTATTGAGTACTCGGTCAAACCGGATGGAACCATTTATATGATTCCTGCTAGCGCCGGGGCCAAAGTATATTTCAAAAACGTAAAGCCAGAACTTGGTGATGAATATTTCAGCTTGTTCGATCGTGCAGAGGAAAACCATGCACGGCAATATGGCGACACCACGAGCGCAGCCAGAGGTCATGTGCAGAATTTCGTTTCATTGACTATTGACGGAGAGAAGCTGTCCGCCATAACATATGAGATTGACCAAAATAAAAATAATGCAGAGCCATTTATCGTGGATACTTTCGGAATTATCAAGGAATCGGATACGGTACCTGTTCCTGAGAAAGTCAGCAAAGTAACGGTAACTTTCCATGGAGATCCGACCAATAGCAAAGGCTTTACCTGGTATACCTCTGATCAAGTAACGAATAGCGACCTTCAAGTTGTGGAGAAAACAGCTGCAACACCTGATTTTACACAAGCCAAATCGGTTAAAGGGCGTTCTGCCGAGCCTGCGAATGCTCCATCGGAGCTGATGCACAAAGCAGAAGTGACAGATCTGAAAGCGAATACGATCTATTATTTCCGGGTAGGGGATGCTTCCCAGCAAGTATGGAGCGAGACAGGAACCTTCCGTACAGCACCGGAAAAAGGCAAATTCACTTTCATTGATCTGGCGGATACACAAGCGAAGGAAGAGGATGAGGCAATTCTGTCCTCTGAGACATTGGCCAAAGCATTGGCTACAGTACCTGATGCACAATTTGTCGTTCATAACGGGGATATCGTGGATACTGGTGTCAAAGAGGAACAGTGGAACTGGCTGCTAGGGCATTCGCAGGAAAGCCTCTTAAACACAACTATCGTTCCATCCGCAGGGAACCACGAGGACGAGAACTATGCATTTATCGATCATTTTAATATCCAGTCACCAGTGAATTCCGCAACGGAGACGGGAGCTTACTATTCGTATGATTACAGCAATGCGCATTTTGTTGTGTTGAACTCCAATGAGGATTCGGACGAGTATGATAACTTCTCATTAGAGCAGGTCGAGTGGCTGAAGAAAGATGTTCAGGCTGCGAAGAAAAATGGAGCTCAGTGGATTATTGTGAACATTCACAAGGGGCCATACACGACGTCAAATCACGCAACGGATTCCGACATCATGGGAGCGAACGGTGTACGTTCCAAGATTGCACCGATCATGGCGGAGCTTGGCATTGATTTTGTGCTCCAGGGACATGACCACATCTATGCCCGCACAAAACCGATCGATCAAAAGGGTACAGCACGGGAGCCAGTAATCATTACCGAGGTGATGAATGGAGAGAAAATCGAGTACTCTGTGAATCCAGATGGCACGATTTATCTGATTCCGGCAACAGCTGGCCCAAAAGTGTATTACAAAAATAAGAGTGAAAGTCTCGGAGAAGCTTACTACAGTCTTTTTGAACGTGCAGAGGAAAATCATGCAGAGAAATATGGCCCGGATCCGAACGACAACCGCCGTCCAAGACGTAGTCAGGTCCAGAATTTTGTGGGCATTACGATTGACGGCAGCAAACTGACAGCTATCACGTATGAAATTGACCAAAATCTGAACGGTGCAACCCCGTTCATTATTGATCAGTTCGGTATCGTGAAGAAAACGGAGACGACAAATCCTGGGACTGATCCTTCCAATCCGGGAACATCGAACCCAGGTTCTGGCTCTGGCTCCGGTAACGGGTCAGGCAGCGGTAATGGTTCCACAGGAACCGGCGGCGATACAGCAACCGGTAACGGTTCGAACAACGGTACTGACAACGGGACTAATTCCGGCAATGAGCCGGGTACTGGATCAGGCAATAACGGGAACGGAGGGACTGCGCCAGCGTTGAAAGATACAGCTGGACACTGGGCAAAATCTGCAATTGATAAAGCCTTGGCGGCAGGATTTGTCAATGGCTATGGCGATCAGACCTTCCGTCCGAACCAGAAAGTCACACGTGCCGAGTTCATAAGGATGCTGGGCCGTGCCTTGAATATGAATACCGTAAGCGAGAGCATTCACTATACGGATGATAACAAGATTCCTTCGTGGGCGAAGCCATATATAACAGCAGCGGCATCCGCTGGCATTATCAATGGTTATGCTAATGGTTCGTTCGGCCCTGGCAAGACGCTGAGCCGTGCCGAGATGGTAACCATGATTGCACGCGCTGGCGGAATACAAACGAATGCCAATGTGAAACTGGATTTCAAAGATGCAAAGGATGTCCCTGCATGGGCAGTATCCTATGTAGCTTCTGCCGTGGAAGCAGGTTTGGTCGGCGGTGTAGGTGGCAATCGATTTGCTCCGATGCAGACAGCTACTCGGGCTGAGGCAGTTACGCTTATTGTTGGTCTTCTTGAACAATCGAAATAACGCTAAACTTAATTTCCTCGAAACCAATGCGGAACGTTCCCGCATTGGTTTCTTGTTTATTCAGAGGACATGGAAATATTGGAGATATTGCAAAAGAATCAGAGTGCCTGTACAGTGGATGAATCATTAAGCAACAAAGACTCAAAGAAGGAAGGTATCTATGAAGTCACATACCTCTGAGCGTATTAAACTTCCGGCAGGATTTTGGACAGGATTACATCAATTAGGGATTGTCGCCCACGATGTAGCTCGCAAAGCACAACTGCCGCTCACCATTATATCTGAACCAGCCGTCACGACCGCTCAATATTTTGCGATCTGGCAGGCATATTCTGATCTGGTGGGTGACACTGCCGATGGAATCATCAAACTTGCGACTATCTTTGAAACATCGAAATATCCGCCGAGCGTCTTAGCAACTTATCATGCTCGTGACTACCGGGATGCACTAAATCGAATGGCTCGCTACAAGCAACTTTGTCCTCCTGAAAGCCTGCATATTATAGAGGAAGGAGATGACTGTTCCATTGAACTGAATTGGTTGTCTAGCGAGCAAGCAGGTCCGCCATTATTGGTTGGTGTCACACTGGCATTTCTTCTCGAACTTGGGCGCCGAGGAACAGGTCAACCTTTAACAGCGCGGCTTGTTGAATTTTCGCTCCCTATGGGTGATGTAAAGGCCCTGGAGGATTATTTCGGTTGCCCAATTCGGATTGGTGCAACATGTAACCGTCTCACCTTACATCGTAAAGATTTGGACCGTCCTTTTCTTTCATACAACGAAGAGTTACTGGAGATCCTTACTCCCGTTCTGGACCGATCGCTGGATGAACAGCAGGGCAGTCGCTCCATTACCGAGATGGTCAAATGGATTATGAAACGCAGTCTCACAGGTGGTCGCCCCGACATTCAGATTGTTGCCAAGGAATTGGGTATGAGCGATCGTACCTTGCAGCGCCGGCTTACAGATGAAAACACAAGCTTCAAACATCTGTTGACGCAAGCCAGACATGAGCAGGCACGAGCATACTTGGCGGACCCCACACTGGATATTAAAGAAGTAGCTTTCCTGATTGGATATGAAGACCAGAACTCGTTCTACCGTGCCTTTCGTTCATGGGAAGGGGATACGCCTACGAATTGGCGCACGGAACATGTAGGCACAACTCCGATATACGAAGGACCGCCAGGGCCGTCAACGCTTCATTAATTTGCTATGTTTATCATTTGGCGTGTTATGCAAGAACTTTGGCGCAACACGCTAGTTACTGAACAATGCGGACCATGTAATATAAACCTATCCGGAGCACAAGACTGTTTTTATAATAACTACAAATCAGCTTGCCGCTACAAGTAAAAATAAAAGGAGTAGTGTGATATGGATATGGGATTACACGGTAAAACAGCGTTGGTAACAGGATCGACGAAGGGGATAGGGAAAGCAATTGCCATTGAACTTGCCAAAGAAGGAGTAAATGTACTCATTAATGGACGAAATGATGAGGACGTAGAGCGCACGATCAATGAAATCAAATCCGATTTTCCGACTACCTCGCCTCAGAAAGCTACAGCTGATCTGGTAGATAAGGGGCAAAGAGAAGCATTATTTGAGAAACACCCCCAGATTGACATTTTAGTCAATAATATGGGTATTTATGAAATCATGTCATACGATGACGTGGACGATGAGGTATGGGAAAAATACTTCCGTACGAATGTGCTCGCTGCAAACGGATTATCCAAATTTTATTTGCCTAAAATGGTGAACAATGGTTTTGGTCGCATTATCTTTATAGCGAGCGAAGAAGCGGTCATGCCTTCAGGACAAATGCCTCAGTACTGCATGACCAAATCCATGCTACTATCCTTGTCCAAAAGCTTGTCCAAATTAACCATAGGAACAGAAGTGACCGTCAACACGATTATGCCAGGACCTACCCTCTCTGAAAATGTGCAACAAATTATTGAGAGCATCTATCCTGATGAATCGATGACTTTTTCAGAAAAAGAGAAGGATTTTATGAAGAAAAACCTTCCACAATCCGAAATACAGCGATTTATCAAGCCTATTGAAATAGGGAGATTGGCCGCGTTTGTGTGCAGTCCTTATGCAGCCGCATTCAAAGGCTCTCCAATCCGCATGGACGGTGGAATGGTGCCAACCATTTTCTAGACTTACTTTCCATTGCTGAACGCAAAGAACCTTGAGATTCATCTCGGGGTTCTTTTTTTGTTATAACGATACACATTCTTATAGAAGGGGAAAGTCGACAGTTTTGTCACTAAATATTTTCTCTAACGGTATATATACAGTTTCTTCCGCCTGCCATAATATACTCGCCCCGTTCAATATGAACTTGATCTCCAAGAACCGTTTTGAATAAATGTAATTCATTCTTACATAACCCCGTACATACAGCCGCAGCTTCACAAATGGGACAATGCTTCTCTATAAACAAAAGACTACCATCGCCTTGATCCTTGACCTCGGCCATATAGCCTTCATTTGTTCGGATTTCAGCCAGTTTCTCCAGCCTTTCCTTTACGCCGGATGTATCACCAATGTACTGAAGATATTGGTCTTGCATGTTCTTATTCCGAACATTCAGCAGCTTGTCCAGCCCTTCATTTCCGAAAGCTTCTTTCATAGAATTGATTAGACTGACGGATAACTCTGAATATCCACTAGGGAAAAAACGATCAGCAGCGGGGGTTAATCTCCATAGCTTCGTTGGTCGACCCATGGGACGTGCCTCTTCTTCGAAAGTAACCAATCCTTCTTCTTTGAGTGCATTTAAGTGTTGCCTGATAGCCATTCCAGATAACGCAAATTGGGAGGAGAGTGTCACAACATCCATTCCACCTTGCTGCTTAAGCAGGTTAATGATTGCTTTTCGGGTACTGGTTGAGGCATCCTTTTTCGTTTGATCCCGGCTCATGGTGAACCTCCTTTTTAAGCAACAGAATCTTCATTATTTCATACATTTTAAACAAAAATATTGACAAAGTCAAAGGCGAACTGTAGCTTATATTTTGTAAAGAAAAATGTTTACTAAGTATCCGAATACGGTGTATACATAAAAATTACCTTGGAGGTTACATATCATGTCGTCCCATTCTCAAAGTATTTTCAGTCCGCGTTATTTTGCATTATCTATAGGAATTATATTGTCAGTGATGGCCGTTGGATTTGAAGGTCTATCGGTAACAACGATTGCTCCTTCCATTGCTGGAGACCTGAACGGCCTTAACCTGTTTGGCTGGATATTCAGTACATATCTGCTGGCACAGATTATCGGAACCTTGGTTGTTGGTCGGATTATTGATAGAAGGGGACCCGCAGTACCATTTACTCTTGCCCTTCTTTTGTTTATCGTCGGGCTGGTTGCAGCCGCAACTGCAGGGGATATGTATACCATGATAGCGTCGCGGGCCATGCAGGGTCTGGGTGCCGGAGCTATGATGACTTGCGTGTACACTGCCATTTCCTTAAGTTATCCGGACGAATTACGTGCCAAAATACTCGGAGCATTCGGCACAGCCTACGTTCTTCCGTCCATGCTTGGCCCATTTGTTGCAGGGCTTATTGCAGATCAGTGGTCATGGCGCTTTGTGTTCTGGGGGATTCTACCGATCCTGTTGATTTCAGCACTCCTTAGCTTATCTGCGTTTACGAAATTAAAATCACAGCCTACACAAGGGGGGAATGGATCTGCCGCTACTTGGATGGCGCTGCTATTAACGATAGGTACAGGGATTTTATTAGTGGGTCTTGGCAAGCTTCCGACAATTATAGGATTAGTTATCGTACTTGTCGGGGGAGTGTTGATGGTATACCCACTGCGTAAATTGTTGCCGGAGGGAACCCTTGCTTTCCGAAGAGGCATGCCTGCTATTCTCGCTACACGTGGGCTGTTCTTCGCTGCTTATACCAGTACACAAAATTTCTTGGTCTTGGCATTAATCGAGGTAAAAGGCATTACACCTTCTCAGGCCGGTTTAATTGTAGCAAGCGCTGCTCTGAGTTGGTGTGTCATTGCCTATTTACAAGGTCGTTGGGACTCGGCAGATCAGGGCCGTGGACGTCTTACACGAATTATTCTGGGTGTATTCCTGCTTGCCATTGGGATTACCATCGTATTTTGGGTTCCCGTTGTGACCGTTACCGTGGCTGTTATAGGCCAGATCATAGCTGGGATCGGCATTGGATTGGCGCATCCGATTAGCGGTGTAGTGGCGTTTTCCCAAACAGGAGAGGCAGGTGTTGGCAAAACCTCGGCAAATCTGCAATTCGCGGATTCATTTACTCCGGGCGTAGTGATCGGGATTGGCGGTTCCATCCTGGTGGTGTGTCAAGCTGGAGGGATGTCTCTGCAATCTGGATTAATTGTAACAATGGGTTTTCATCTTTTGTTGATCGTCTTGAGCTTGATTGCGAGTACTCGGATTGCACCTGTAACAGAACAAATAAGAACGGGGCTGCAGTCTTTGGGCTTGAAAAACAAATAAACGGAGGTAAGCCAAGGAAGGTGTGTCAATACGATGTTGACTTCGGATACAGAGAAACTCTTCACAGCCTATCGTATTATCGGGACGAAATGGATTATTCATATCCTATGTACTCTTTCACAAGGTCCTAAGAAATTCAGCGAAATTTACGGGTGTGTGCCTTCCATCTCAGAAGCAATTCTCTCCAAACGTCTAAAAGATCTTCAGAACGATAATCTGGTTAATAGAACAGGCCTAACCCATTCCATACAAAACATGTATGAACTTACACCCAAAGGAGCCGCTCTAGCCGCTTTCATACCCTGTTTGATGGACTGGTTTACTGAAAACATGAATTAAGGAAGAGAAATATCCTGCGATTGTGATCATTTTATCCGGAGGTTTTCTGAATGAACCATGTGTTAGTCCTGTCAAACACGCATCACATCGTTAAAAGTTTAAGTCTGTTAATTCGAACCGAGCCGTCCTTGCATGTACTGGACGCTACTCGTGATGTGGTTCGTAACATTAATGATCTTCCGGATAATACTGTGATCATCGTAGATATGAATTTGGAGAATATGGAGCCGTTTATAAAACAATTTTCCGGGAAATATAGGGTGGTTTTGTATAGCGGATCTCTTGAAATCATGGATATTCCTTACCATCTGCAAACAAGTGGTTATCGTTATTTTAATGCATATACGAGTCCTGAAGAAATCATTAAGATTTTATTGGGCTGCGTTTGAAACAACAGGCTAACCCCAAAATATGTTCCAAGGAGGTACAACAATGATTCAGGTCAGTGAAGCAGCATCGGAAAAAATCGTTGAAATTCTGGCAGGTGCGGATGCCCGGAATTCTTTCCTTCGGGTAGGGGTGGATGAAGGGGGATGCAGTGGTCTATCCTACACCCTTATCGTAGATGAACAGCAAGCAGAAGGGGATATCTTATTAGATAAAGGTGCATTTGGTATTTTGGTTCACTCTAATACGGTTCAATATATTGAAGGACTTGAGATTGATTACGAAGAAAGTGGAATGCTAGGGGGATTCACCATGAATAATCCTAATGCAAAAGTGTCATGTGGCTGTGGGGCCAGTTTCAGAATGGCGAATTACCGTGGGGAGGTCAAAAAATGTGATTAATTGTCATGATGGCGGAATATTCTCAAGCAAAATCTCATATTAAACATACAATGAAGGAGTTTTCTGTTCACCGATTATGCAATCATGTCTTTTCAACTCAGGGAGAGAATGTCATGAATATTTTTGAAAATCGCATACCTTTGGAAAAATTGAAATTGAATGAGCCATTAAAGGACCACACGTATATAAAGTTAGGTGGTAAAGCGGACATACTTATCCATCCAACAACGAAAGAAGAAATTATTAACACCGTTAACATTGCAAAAGCACATCAAATACCTCTGACCGTCATTGGAAAAGGATCAAATGTCATCATTAAAGATCAGGGGCTGCGTGGAGTCACACTCTCTCTGAGCCAATTCGATCAGATTAAGGTCTATGGTGACAAGGTTGTCGCGCAAAGCGGTTCCAATATTATTGATGTCTCACGGATTGCTTTGGATAACAGCTTAACGGGTCTGGAGTTTGCATGTGGAATACCAGGAAGCACAGGTGGCGCTTTATATATGAATGCGGGGGCTTATGGCGGTCAGATGGAAGAGGTCGTCGCGCAAGCGCTTGTTGTTACTAAAAATGGAGAACTGCTGAACATGGCCCGAGATGATATGCAGCTCGGTTATCGAAACAGTATCTTCCGAACGGATCAATACATCATACTTGAAGTCGAATTTAATCTCAAAAAAGGCAATAAGGATGTTATCTCCAGCGTCATGCAGGATTTAACATTTAAACGGGAATCCAAACAACCGCTTGAGTACCCGTCTTGCGGGAGTGTCTTCAAACGTCCAGAGGGACATTATGTCGGGAAGCTTATTCAAGAATGTAATTTACAAGGCACTCGCATTGGGGGAGCGGAAATTTCCAAGAAGCATGCGGGTTTTATCATTAATGCAGATGACGCCACTGCTGAGGATTATTTGGAATTAATTAGATTAATTAAAAAAAGAGTGCGTGATCAATTTAATATTGAATTGGAGACGGAAGTCATTATTTTGGGAGAATAGGGCTACTATGAACAGTGAGCTAAGTGTTGTCATCTATATTCTGGTTTTCCTGGGCAGCATGCTTAATGTGATGAAGGAATGTACGTTGGAAATCATGGAATCGTTTCATGATGATGAAGAAATCATAGGAGGTAATGTTGTGAAATTAATCGGATTGTCCGGTTCACTGATTGGATCAAAGACACCAGTGGGTGTGGATACTGTACTCCAATTCGTGAAAAATAATCATCCAGAAATTGAAGTGGAACTCATAGACTTAAGAGATTATAAAGAGATCGAATTTTGCGATGGTCGCCAGTTGGAGGATTATAATGAACACACTCAATCGGTGATCCAAAAAATGATGGATGCTGACTTTTACGTAATCGGCACACCGATTTATCAATCCTCTCTGACAGGCGTACTGAAAAATGTATTCGACCTTCTGCCTGTGCAGAGCATTTACAACAAAGTGATGGGTTTTCTAGCAACAGGGGGCACCTATCAGCATTATTTGGTAGTGGAAAATCAATTAAAACCGATTGCCGGCTTTTTCCGCTCTTATGTCGCCCCAAGCTATGTATATCTGAATAGTGATCATTTTGATGCTGAGAATAACATTAAAGACACTGAAGCACTAAGTCGGCTGGAAAAATTGGCTGAGGAACTGGTCTTCATGCAGACTCAATTAAAAGCTTCATCCCGCTAAACAAGGAGTTGGTATTATCCCCTTTAAGTAGACACT
>NZ_LITU01000067.1 GCF_001280595.1 Paenibacillus xylanivorans | reverse complement strand
TGTCCATCTTATAGGGTACATTTTAAATTGTGGAAAGGCTTTTTCGGTAACAAAAGGTACTCCGGTGCGTGTTGGATTGTTCTGAAAAAGTGAAAGCCCTGTTTGTATTTTAGGATGGATTGGAAAGTAGTCTTCCGTTTCAGAAATCGGGACGCTATTAAGAACATCGGGATGATAACTGAATGATTGCGCAGAGACATTATGCTTTTTAAGAATTTGTATCGTATCCTCTTCGGACAAACACAGAACGGCGGGTGCTGAAACGGCTATTGGTCGTTCGTTGAGTATACCGTTGATGCTACCGGACGTAACAAAGATTAATGTAAGTCGCTCGGGATAGGGAAGACACTCCAAATCCTCGGCGGCAACAAACTCAATATTTACCGTTCTGTCTTTGTGGCGGTCAATTTGCGGCATAGCGCTCTCCTAACAGATAGTATAGTCAATCTATTCATTTATAACAGTGTAACACAAAGATTCCAGGGATATAATATGATCTAAGATGAAGAAAGGTGGTTGTTATAGTGGGAATTAACATTGCAATAAATGGTTTCGGTAGAATTGGCAGGCTTGCCCTTCGGCAGCTTTTTGGGGAGGAAGGGTATCGGATTACCGCCATTAATGACCTCACGAGTCCGAAGATGCTTGCGCATTTGCTAAAGCACGACACAACGCAGGGGCGTTATGATGAGAAAATTGAGTACAGCGATAACAGTATAATCGTAAACGGCGTATCTATTCCGATTTATGCTGAAAGAGATCCCGGTAAACTTCCATGGAAAGAATTGCAAATTGATGTGGTGCTGGAGTGTACAGGCTTTTTCGCATCAAAAAAAGCATCTACTGCTCATATTGAGGCAGGTGCAAAAAAAGTGGTCATCTCAACCGTAGCTGGGAACGATGTTCCTACTATTGTATATGGTGTTAATGAACACACGTTAACTAAAGAGGATACTATTGTTTCGGCCGCATCTTGCACCACGAACTGTCTGGCCCCAATGGTCTATTACCTGAACGAACTGACGCCGATTAAAAAAGGTTTTATGACGACGATACATGCTTATACAAACGACCAGAATACTCTTGATGGCCCTCACGCCAAAGGTGACTTGCGCCGGGCGCGCTCTGCCGCCGGCAACATCATCCCAACTTCAACTGGGGCAGCAAAAGCAATAGGGCTTGTAATTCCTTCCTTGGATGGAAAACTGGATGGTATATCCCAAAGAGTGCCGGTTATGGCTGGCTCCTTGACAGAATTGACAGCAGTCGTGGGCGGTTCCGTAACTGCAGAGCAGGTCAACAAGAAAATGGAGCAGTCCCAATCGGAGCAATACGGATATACAGAGGAAGAACTTGTTTCATCCGATATTATCGGCATGACTTATGGTAGCTTATTTGACGCTACGCAAACAAAGGTAACGGAACTAGGAACAGATACCCTGGTGAAAATAGCAGCATGGTACGATAACGAAAACTCCTTTACCAGCCAAATGATTCGCACCGCCAAATATCTCGCAGAATTGTAATGTTAGCTGGACTTTATTGAAGCGTCTGTAACCTGAAATTTGATGCGGCAGAATGCAAAATCTCATAAAAACAGCGGCAGAATCAATATATCTATACCAGTAATCTTAAAATTAAAAGAGCCAAACTATACTTAGCGGTTTGGCTCTTTTAATATGTAAGTAGTGAAGGAAGGAGGCCGAGACATTCCATTCTTGAACTACCATCCCACTACCGCTACGATAGCCGCTTCTAAAAAATTGAATATCAACTGATTTGGAAATTGCTATTTTTATCATGATCAGTAAGAAAGCAAGCAACAAAAGTATGATACCGCTCCAGATGAGTTGATTCGCGCCCAATTGAGAAATAAACCAACCACCGATCAATGTTCCTACCGTAATGCCAACATTAGAAAAGGAAACGACGGATTGTAATATGAAGTGCGACACCTACTGGAAATAAATAAAAAATGGCCCATGGCCGGATTCGTGTAGAATGAAGTCACCACAACACCATTCACACAGGAAGAATCCACCATGAGCTACACGCATCTTAGCATAATCGAACGGCAAGCTAGAAATCCTCCACAGACAAGGCCAAAGCTCGAGAGCCATTGCAAAAGAACTGGGTAGGCACCCGTCGACGATTTGTCGTGAGCTAGATCGTGTTGCTGCGGTATAGCTATCTCACAGTACCCAACAGGAACCTTTCTCACAGCCACGGCTGACCTAGGAAAGGAGTTTGCATGCTATGCCAATCTGGAAACAACCCATAACCTGCACGTTTACTTTGCTGATCCGTATTCATCGTGGTAACGTGGTTCCAACAAGAATGCGAACGGGTTGCTTGGAGAGTTTTTCCCTAAAGGTACTGATCTCGCTCAAGTTAAGGATGAAGACCTTGCCCATTCACTCGATCTAATGAATCACAGACCACGAAAATGCTTGAGCTGGAAGACCGCTCACGAATCTTTTACAGAGGAACTGTCGCACTTGGTTTAACAATCCGTCCTTTAAAGAATACTTCCTGGATATTAGAGAAATGGATGTTGCTTAACTGCTCTACAATAGTTTTATGTTTCAAATTATTTGATTCTCTTATCCACAAGCAAATGATACCTACTAATCCAGATACTATATATTCTAAACCCACTTTCATATCTTTTTCTTGGTATTGATCTCCGAAAGCATTGAGAATATAATTTTTTAATACTTCTGTTAAATAAATAGGCTGACTGTTCAAATCCAGCATTACCTTGAAAAAATCAAGATCAGATTCAATATTTTGGAATATATTGTCTAATATAGATGTTAACATCTCTTTATTGATTGTATAAATATCCAACGTATTTAAGCTTAAACATACATTCAAATTCTCCATACTATCCCTACATAATTTATCCATTAAATCGTGCTTATCCTCATAATGCAAATAAAATGTGTTCCGATTAATCATCGCTTCATCAGCTATATCTTGAACAGTTATTCTTTGATAACCTTTCTTTGGAACTAGAGTTATAAAGGCACTTTTAATAGACTTTTTTGTTTTAAAAACTCGCAAATCCACTTTATCTTTTCCCATTTTTCAAATTCTCCTTCACAGTGATAATAATCATTTCAACTCCGATTGATGATTAATGACCATTTGATTAAATAATGACCATTGTGTCGCTTATAATCAGATTATACAATAACAAGTGTCAAAGGGAATAGTTATTGGCACACAATATTTTAATTTTAAAAGGAGATATGCCTATGAAAACTTTAGTTATTATTGGTGCGGGTAAAGGCCTAGGATTGTCTATTGCAAAACGTTTCGGTAAGGAAAATTTCAAGGTTGCATTAGTTGCACGTAACGCAGAAAAGCTTCAAGAAATGGTAACCGAACTAAAAGCGGATGGTATAGAATCTTCTTACTTCACTGCAGATATTTATAAAGAAGAACAAATTGAGCAAGCTATTAATGAGATTAAAGAGAAATATGGTCAGATTGATGTTGTAGAATTTAGCCCCAATGCAGGGAATTTTCCACCGACTTCTGTATTAGAATTGACTACTCAAAATGCAAAAGATCAGTTTAACGGAGTTGTTGCGAGCGCCATTCATGTGGTAAATAAAGTATTGCCAGATATGCTAAATAAAAATGAAGGAGCATTATTATTTACGACAGGTATGTCTGCAATGTATCCGTTACCAATAATGGGGAATGTCGGGATCGCGATGTCGGGACTACGTAATTATATAACCAATCTGCATGCTGAGCTTTCATCGAAGGGGATTTATATTGCTCACCGTTCTATAGGTGTATTAATTAAATCAGCTGGGTCAGGTACGGTCAATGATCCTGATGTCATTGCAGATATGTGGTATCATACTTATGTTGAAAAACAAGTATGGGAAGAGGAGTTTCCTAAAGGAATTACCCCTTCAATAACCATGAAGGATGAAGATTTTACTCAAAATCATCTCGCTAATTTTTATACGCATAAAAAGTGATAGCGACATCGCTAAAGTCTAATTAAGTACGATCGAAATCCAGTGATGTGATTCATAAAATTGCGGGCGGGAAAGTAAACAACCAATCTGGATAGAAACATTTAGGAACTTGGAAAATACACGGTTATACACCATCAATAATTGCATTGTGGATTTGAAAATCCTGATGATGTTTAAGGATAGCCCTTGAAAATTAGCGAATTATTGATCTTCTGCAAACAGGCGCGATTGTAGAAGAGAATCATAGGTAGATTAATGATCAAACTTTTAAAGTCAGTAAAACTATTATTCAATCAAGAATTACGAAATCCTCGTCGAGGGACAAGAATATGGTCCTTTTGAAAGTCGCTATTTTAGCGGCTTTTTTATCTCTACAAGAACTTGTACCGATTGCCGAAATGGACAAGAACATAGTCCGATTACCGATTAGACTTATATCTAATTGGTTTTCGCCCGCTAAATCATTAAGTTAACGGGAAGAGTAGTTTAACATTCGTACTCAGTAAAAATAACAGTAGGATATTGGATGGTGGGATAGTGGAGGAACATTATGAGATAATTCTAAAGGTGCACAACAATATCTGCTCGAACTACATTTTTGAGTTGGACATTCCTCATGCAGGAAAAATGTACCCTCAGAGTCGAGAAACGATCAATCAACAACAGTTACAGGTGGAATCATTGCGTATGCCCAAGGCGGATTATTTGGAGCTTCACCATCAGGAGCATCAACTAAAATCGCATAAAGGACAAAACAGTAAATTACGGTCGTATGCATCAATTCCACCGTTTTACGAGTCCTCCAATACCGCAAGGTAGAATTACAAAATTGTAAGGTTGATGTAAGTTGAATCGATAGCTTAGGCCAGCCTCGAAGGATAATATTGGAACAAACAATAATAAAAGGAGAATCGAGATGAGGCTGTTTGAACTGTTGCTTTTTTTGTCAAACATCGGCTTGTTTGCATTAACAGTCCTAGTAAAAAAAGGACGGCGTAGAATTCCAGTATTCGTTGCAAGCGGGATCGCCACACTTTTACTGGTCATCCATTGGACGGTGGAAGGATACAGAGTTCAGCTATTTTTCCCATATTGCATAACGATCATATTTTTAGCCATTTCAGGTTATAGCTATTTTAAAAAAACGGTCAAAACAAAATCCCACGATTCATGTTGGGTTCAGCTTATACCGCTATAGCGATAATGCTGGTCGTAACAGCCGGTCTCATGTATGCTTTTCCTGTAGTTAAACTACCTGAACCATCAGGCGAATTTAAGGTAGGAACGCAAACTTTTCATTTCGTAGATACAAATAGGGAAGAGATTTTTGACGAAGCCAGAGATGGTAAGAGAGAATTGATGGTTCAGGTATGGTATCCGGCTCAAGCTGGCACCGGCAAGTATGTTTCCTTTATTCCGGATACCCAGATCTTACGCTATATGGCCGCGAACTATGGCCTTCCCGGGTTTACTTTTCAACACCTCAAATACGTATCCAGTCATGCTTATTCGGGGGGCGAAGTTTCTTCCGCACAGACTTCATACCCACTGATCCTTGCGAATCCCGGCTTCGGCTCTTCCAGGTTCCTCCACACGTCGCAAGCCGAAAATCTCGCGAGTCACGGATATATCGTGGCAGTGATCGACCACACCTACAATACATTTGCAACCGAGTTTCCGGACGGTCGAATCACGACCATCTCAACCAACGACTTATTCTCGCCCGACCATGATTACCGGACGGAAAGCGGAAATCGCGACAAGTTGGGAAAAGTTCTAACCGACGATGTGGCGTTTGCGCTGGACCAGTTCGAGCTCATCCAATCGGGGCAGATTCCAAGTCATCTAAAAGGGAAGATTGATCTCGGCCATGTCGGGGTGTTCGGTCATTCCATCGGCGGAGCGACGGCCTATGACGCTTCTTACGATCCGCGAATCGCAGTTGGAATAGATTTGGATGGAGGGCTTTATCGACTGCGTGACAGAGAGGGTCTACGAAAGCCGTTTTTGTTCATCAACTCGGAAAGCGAATTCGGAAAATTGAAAATGGTGATGGATAACCGGGTCTACACAGATGCAGAACTTAACCGTATGGGCTCAACAAGAGAGTGGATGGATCAAGTAACGGAAGATAAAAAGTTGGAGCTTGAACGGATGCGCGAAACGGTCGACGAAGGGGGACAAATCCTCTATATCGAAAATTTGGAGCATTTAAATTTTGCCGACGTACAGTTCATTTCTCCGATTTTCAAAATGCTGGGCATTACAGGAAAGATCGTGCCAGAAAGAGCGAACTCCGTTATCAATGCCTATATACTGGATTTCTTCGATATGTATCTGAAGAATCAAGGCGGAGTCTTAATGAAAGGACCGGATAGCCGATTTCCGGAGGTAAAGTTCGTAACCTTGCTATTATAAATTACGGAACAGGCTATCGATTTTGATATCCTATCACGTACAACTAGCTCCATCTCCATCTAAGACCAAAAGTTTTGCGATACCTATCTCATAACGCTACGCGGCTGGCTCACCTTATCCGTATGAATCAGGGGCGTTTGACTACTGGATTCTTAGGCACACCTTACTTATGCGAGGCGCTAAGTGTTAACAGGCACAAGGAATTGGCTTGCCTGAAAGCAGAACAACATGCCCGGAAGAAGCGGGTATAGAGGGACTTGAACCCCCACGTCTAAAAGTTGGCTGTTTTTCCGTTAAGCTAACGGGAAACGTTAGTCGAACAAAGCGAGATTAAAGAAAGGGCCATCCGGCAAAAGGATGGCCCAAAAACTTGCCGTTACAGATAGCACGCTGATGCGTATCGTATAAAATGGTACAGCGGAGAGTTGAGTTGAGGTTAGAAAACCACATTGTTAAAGTTACAGATTGGTGTTTAAGTGACAGGAATCGACACATGCTGAAGTGTCTACTATTGATGGGCCGACATCAAGATTCAAAAGGCAAGTTAACTTTTGAAGCGTTTGATATAGGCTCGGATTTAACAAAAAATGATGCCTCGATCTTCCGATAGTCATCTTTGCTTTTTATTGTATTCAATAATCAATTGTTTTTATTGTTAAGCCTCTGTTGTTAGATACATCTCCCATATCCTCGACTTTGCAGGTATATTTCTTTTTGTATCCTGGTATATCGATACCGTCTGTACGGGGTCTTCATTATTATGAATCTGATTTAAGGACTTCGATCTGAAATTGATCGGAATATGATTTGAGGTTCCCTGCAAGGCTGGCGAGCTGCCCGGAGATGTTCGACAGTTCGTTGGCCGACCGTTGCTGCTCCACAGCACTTGCCGTCACTTCTTCGGCCATGGCTGAAGTTTCCTCGGTTGCGGAAGCAATATAGCTCAAATGCTGTTCCACTTCCTGACGAATAGAGTGCATATCCACCGTCCGGCTTTCCAAACGTTGAGCCAGCTCCTGCACCTCGGTCGATAGGCGGCTAACCTGTCTGAACGTCTGAAGGCAATCAGCGATCTGTTCTTCCTGTTCCTTGACCGCCACCATATTCGCATCAAAATGACTGCCCATACGATGTATCTCTTGAACAAATGAACTCAGGATCTCATCAATCTCCTGGATCGAACGTTCGGATTGCTGAGCGAGCTGTCCCATTTCACCAGCAACGACCGCAAAGCCTCTACCCGCTTCGCCAGCGCGGGCAGCCTCGATTGAAGCATTCAGCGAAAGAATTTGAGTTTGTTTTAAAATGTTGTGTATTTGTCCGCTAATGGAGGAAGCGAGTTCCGATTGAGTCGTCAGTGAACTGGAGATTTCCTGCTGATGCTCAACACGCTTCGCATTCTCTCGGCTCTTTTCAAGCAGAATCTCATGTTCACGTGTAACTTGTACTTGCACGGCAGATAACTGCTCTGAAGTATGGGTAAACTGTTGCACATATGAACCTACTTCATCCATTATTTTGCCGAGATTCTCTGAGTGCTGGACAGAGTGTTCTGTCTCTTCGGCCTGTTTCACGGAGCCTATAGCAATTTCTTCGATCGCTTTGGAAAGTTCTTCGGTCTGACGTTGGTTCGTTTGAGCCGTTTCCGCAATATTTTTTGAGGACTGCTGCAACGTATTGGATCCTTGCTGTATTCCCATCAAAATGTTCGTCAATTGGGCAACCATGACATTAATCAAATCACTGATATCACCGAGCTGATCATTTGTCATATGTGTGGATACGACTTTGAGATTCCCATCAGCAACCTGTTCGAGGCTTGACTTAATATCGCGTACTTGTCTGAGAATGCCCCTTACTACGAATAGCATCATGACCAAAGATAGAATCAGTACAACCACAAAAATCGGGATAATGGTCCGATAAGCATTATTCAGGGATGTCGCGGAGACTTGATTCACTGCTCCAGCAGAAATATCAATGCCCAGATAGCCAATAACAGTACCTTGCGAATCCTTGATTGGTGTAAAGGAGGACAATAGCTGTCCCCAGGTCGGATCGTCTACAATGCCTGTTGTGACGACTTCACCTCTTAACAAGCGTTCCTGAATCTGGGGGTTGAATTCCATTGCAGTCCCGTAAGGGCTATATTCCGTATCGTCCCAATCCGCTCCATCCACAGTGTAGATCCACCCGTCCGAAGTTTTGTTATACATATAAACATATAAGGCTCCCGATTGAAGCCTAACTTTAACGAGTTCGTCTCTAAGACTTTTGTATTCGTTGCTCTCCTCCGAAGCAGTAGAGGATAATGTCTTGATTAATTCCGATTCCTGGCCTAGTTGAGAGGCGGCATTCACTGCCAGCTGCTGATTGTTATGCTGCATGGTCATTAATGATGCATTTTCACTGGAGTCGATGGTGGTCCACATGATTAGACCGCCCATGGCCAGTAGCGGAACCAGAATGATCAAATACAGTTTGAACCTTAAATCCATCTTTTTTTTGCGAGTCTGTCTCACGTTCTGTTCCCCCTTGGAAGTAGTTAAAACAATATGGTTATTCGTATAACCCCATACTATTTATCGTAAAATTGAAGAGGGAAATGAAGACTAATCCTAGATTTATATTTACATATAGGCAGATGGACAGCATACTTTTTGTCTTGAAACATACAATTCATTTGAAATTGAAAGAATGGCTGAACTCTTGCATAAGGACATAATATTCAGGAATATTTCCAATGGACAACCACCATGGAGACCAGAGGAATACAAGCATTTAGGAAGTTGTTTCTGAAGGAAGGATATCAGATTGTATGATTGTATATGATTTGGTATCCATGGAAACCAATCATTTCTTAATACAGACTGTAAACTCTAGGATTGAAGATGGTATCTGGAATGTGATTGGAAATGGGCCAATACCCAGGTTAGTTTATGTTCAATTTAACCTTGATGGGCTTTTTTTAAAAGTAAATGTACATGAAAACTTATCAAGGAACAAGAACTTGGACTCATTCCCGACGGATAGCAGGGCAACTTGAAGGCGGTTGAATGCATCTTGACTCCCTATGAGCCAGCAGTGGATGAGGCATAAGTTATAAAAGAAAAGGAGAAAGAACTACATGTTGATCAAAAATGTTGAGGATTTTGAATTACAAGAGTTTACAACTTGCTTTAACGAAGCCCTCTCCGATAATGAAATTCCCGTTCAAGTTTCTCCGGAGTTTTTAGCTGATAAATTTGCAGTGCGGGACAATAATGGATAAAAATAATAAGCTTTGATGTCTACATGAACTTTCTTCATGGTACACGGTCGGCTACCTTGCAGCCTTCTTTTTAAGTGTCCATGACAAGGAGGCCAGATTATTTAGTTGTGGCAGCGGCTATTCCTCCAAATATACCGATCATTTGAGTGACTTTTTTAAGATTTGATGTCCGTTCCCAAAATTGTAGATAAGAAGTTGGAATAATTGAGGGCGATTTTAGCTTTTGACGATTTATCAAGGTTCCATCTTTTTATATAAAGAGGGAGGGAGAGTGGGCTCGACAAATGGGAGAACACTTAAATCCGAAATGTCGGAGTGTTTGCTGCTGTCTTCGAGAGACAGCATTCCGCATTTGCCGGGGGTGAACCGATTGAACATGGAGTTAAAAAACGAAGAGAACAGCCTGATATGCAATGTCTACACCCTGAATATAGCTGCTGCGGTACTGCTGAGAATGTTGAATCTTAGGGAGTTGAATCGATTATGAAAGCTTTAATTATTTCGGATATTCACAGCAACGTCAAAACGCTGGAATCGATCCGCAAGGCAGAATCCGACTGTGACGTGATTTATTGCGCTGGAGATCTTGTAGACTACGGTCCTTTCCCGCGGGAAGTTATCGAATGGGTGCATAAGAACGATGCGAAATGCGTTCGCGGTAACCATGACGATATTATTATCGACCTGTACCGAAACGGCAATAGCGGTCATGATGTGGCGGAGGATGAGATCAAGTGGGCGCATTACAATGCAAGGCTGCTCGGCGAAGCGGAAATTTCCTTCCTCGAAAGCACACCGGTCTACCGCACATTCAAGATGGACGGCTATAACTATACAATGCAGCATCTGTACGAAAACTATTTGACGATTGATAGCTTGCCCAAGTACGATGCTTTCTGGGCAGAACGCAACGGCAGGACAATTGGTGCCGAAGAAAATCGCCGCATTATTTTCGGACATACACATCGCAGATGCATTCATTATTTGAGTGACGACAGTTTGTGGCTGAATCCGGGAAGCGTGTCCTACCGCCGTCGCGACGATCCGTCGAAAGAAGCGCACTATTTCACGATTACCGATGGCAAAATAGCGATGAAAAGTCTTGTCTATGACCGCACGCCTTTGCTCGAAGCGGCACAAAAGTTGCTGTTGAAAGAAGAAGAGATGAAGGTTGCGTACTTCTTTTTCGGGTAAGCGGGCGGGAGAGCAGGCAACAACAATGGGGACGTATCCACGATTTGATGTCGGGATACGTCCTTTCTCATTTATTGTACACCGGCAGGTTGCGATTTACAGCTTGCAAGGCGATAATTCCCGCTCATTTTGCGCCTCAGTTTACATTTTTATGATTGCTTCATTTTTTTACACTATGGCATAGGAAACGTATCTTTCATAATAGAGGTTGTGAAGTTGCGGATATGATCTTGCAGAGGCTGCGGATCATATCCGCCTATTCTATAGGAAGCAGGTGGGAAAATGACTACTATTTATTGGGTATCGAGTAGCGACGAGTTGGCGGCAGCCATTGACCGGGCAGAACCTGGTTCTTCGATCTTGTTGGCAGACGGCGTTTACGAACGGAATGAAGACTATATTATTGAAGGCAAAGTGGGATCGGACACCGCAATATTAAGCATTCGCGCTGTAAATAAAGGAAAAGCGACGATAGCTGGAGAATCAAGTATACGCATCTTGAACTCTGCTTATGTAGAGGTATGGGGGCTGCATTTCCAGGTCGAGCAGCGCGAATCTATCATTCTGGACGGTTCGCGGCATGTGAGGATTGCGCGGAATAGATTTGAGCCGCGACAGGTTGGGGCGGAGTATAGTCTGCTGTCTGTGATGGGAAGCGGCAGCGGCTGGAACCGGATCGAACGCAACGAGTTCGGGCCAAAGGCCGACCTCGGACCGCTCGTTATTTTTGATGGCGACGGTGAACAAATCTCGCAGCATGATGTCATTGAATATAATTATTTTCATCATATAGGCCCGCGTGTCGTCAATGGGCTTGAAGCAATCCGGCTCGGCCTGTCCGGCATATCTCTCTCGAACGGCTATATTACAATTCAACACAACCTGTTTGAAAATTGCGACGGAGAGCCCGAGATTATTTCAGTAAAAAGCTGCTATAATACAGTTCGCTACAACACATTCCTTAACTCCGCCGGCCAAGTGACAGCGCGTCACGGACATGGAAATCGCTTTCATAATAATGTATTTATCGGCGATGGCGTGAAGGAAGAAATGGGCGGACTTCGCATTTACGGCAACGACCATCACATTTTTGATAATTATATGGAAAACTTGACGTTGGATGCGCTGCTCATTGACGGCGGCAACTACGATGGCGGACCGGACGGCTATCCCGAGGCGCCGACGCAGGAGGAACTGAGGAAACATTGGCGCGTCTATCGTGCCAGTGTAGTGAATAATACGATTGTCAATTGTCGTCACGGCATTACGCTCGGCAAGCGGATTACTTATGCGCCGGAGCAATGTGTAATCGCTTACAATCGAGTATGCGGCAAGGAGCAGGCGGTCATCTATGAATACCGGCCGTCTCCGGCGGTATGCATTAACAATCATAAAGCGGATGTCGTGGATATTCGTTGTCCGGCTATTCTGACAAGAATTGACGTCGGCCCCGACTCCGACTAAAGCTAACATGGAGGAGAACCTATGGCCCAAACTCGAAACCGGTGGACAATCTATCTGAAGCAGCTCCGGCATAAAAATCGCAGCGTATTCCTGACCTGGATGCTTTCCTACGTCTCGGTGCTGCTCGTGCCCATTCTGATCAGCGGCGTTATATACGGCGCGACGCTGAACGTTGTAAAGGCTGAAATTAACCGTGCCAACCAATCTATTCTTCTTCAGATGGAGCAAGCCATAGATAGCCAGTTCAAAGGAATCGAGAATCTAAGCCTCGAGGTGAGCCTCAACAGGCGAATCGCAGCATTTATTTCGGCCGATACCGATATGTCTGATTCGGACCACTATGATATATACCAAATCGCTAATGATTTGCGCGTATATGAAATCGCTAACGATTTTCTTGAAGGCATTTATATTTACTACAAAAATAGCGATACGGTCATCGCCCGCAACAACCGTATGAACATCGAAGCGTTATACGACCATATTCGCCTTGAAGAGCATATGCCGTTCCAGTCGTTTCGAGAATATTTTGACCAATGGTACATTAAAGGCTACCACTCCGTTGTTGTGCCTGAAGAGAATGAGTGGCGGCCTACGGTCATGTATGCCCAAAATGTGAACTCAATAATCATGAATCAACCTGGAGCTGTCTTGCTGTTCATGATTGACCGCAGCAAGCTGCTGGAGCAAGCTTCGGCGCCTGAGAAAGGTACGATCTTTATTCTGGATGAAGACAACCGATTCATTGCATCTACGGGCGAGTCGCTGTCGGAACCTGCTCTACTATATGGCGATATGCCGGGAGAATCGGGACAACTTGAGATCGAGACTGCCGGTCGCCGGCTTGTTGCATCCTACACAACCTCATCCATTACGGGATGGAAATATGTGATGACGCTGCCGGCGAACGTATATCACCAGAAGATGAACGTGGTAGAGCAATTGACGATCGCCAGCATCTTGCTTTGCCTTATTGTTGGCGGTGGCGTGACGTATTGGCTCCTCAAGCGGAACTACCTGCCGATCCATGCGCTGATCCAGAGCTTGTCGTTCAAGGCGGGCTTTACCTTTGATCGCGGCTCCAATGAATACTCCTTTCTGGAGCAGGCGCTGAGCAGCACCTTCCATGAGAAGGAGGAGCTTCATTACAAGCTGAATCAGCATAACAATACACTCAGATCGCACTTTTTGCAGCGGCTGCTGAAGGGGCAACTCGACAGCCATATCCCATTGCACGAATCGTTCTCAGCCTATGATCTACGTTTCCCGCTGAGCGGATTTTCTGTTATTTTGCTGCGCATCGAGCATTTCGGCAAGTTCCATCGGAAGGATGAGGATCAGGTCCATAACAAGCGGTTGCTGCACTTCCTGATCGCCAACGTGGTCGAGGAGGTCGCGCGAAAGTCAGTAAACGCCTATGCGGTAGAGCTGGACCAGGAGTTGCTCGCCTGCATCGTCAACCATAAGCTTACATCGCCGGCGGAGCAGCGGGGGGAGCTGGGGCACATCGCGGAAGAAACGATGTCTTTCATCTCCAATCATGCCCATGTTCAGTTGACCGCTGCCATCAGCGCGCAACAGGAGGGCGAATATGGCATCTTCCAGGCGTTCCAGGAAGCGATCGAGGCGATGGAATACCGTATCATTGCAGGCAGCGGGGGTATTATTCATTATGGGGACCTGGGCGGCAACGACAACCTAGGGGCAGCTCCAGGTGGTTATTTTTATCCGCTCAAGGCCGAGCAGCAATTGATCGTTATGGTTCGCGAAGGGCAGCTCGATAAGGCGAAAGCGTTCGTTGGGGAGATCATTCAGAAAAATGTGACGGCGGAGCCGTTTCCTTTTCATACAGCCAAATGTCTCATGTTCGATCTAATGGCTACGCTGCAAAAAGTAATCGGCGAAATCCGCATCACGGGCAAGCCGGATATGCCTGACGGAGTGCGCGCCATCGAACGCCTGATGCAATGCAAGACGGTAGGGGAGATGCGCAGCCAGCTTTACGATATGCTAGAGCTTCTGTGCGGCTATGTTAATAATAACCGCGAATACTGCAGCAATCCGCTAATCGATAAGGTCATGAAATATGTCAACGAGTATTACCAGGACGAGAACCTGAACATTTCGATGATCGGGGAAGCCTTCTCCATGACGCCGTCGTATGTTTCCAAACTGTTCAAGGATCTTGCCGGCGAATCTCTGCTCGATTATATTAACAAGACGCGGCTGGTGCAGGCCAAAATGCTGCTTACCGGCGGGAAATATACGGTCAGCGAAATATCGCTGATGGTTGGTTACAACGATGTGAATACCTTCCACCGCATATTCAAAAAATTTGAAGGGATAACGCCCGGGCGCTACAGGGAAGTCAAGTAGCTCTCGGGCTTTCTTTTTGAAGAAAAAGTGGCAAACATGCGGTTTTGTTACCCTCTTTTTTGAGAAATTGCAGTATATTTTAGGTTTTAACGATAGCTTGTAGCAGCGGATTAACGTTATGTTGAAAGCGTATTCAAACCAACTTATTCGAGACGAAACGAACGGAGGGGAACAATGGCGAAAAATCGCAACGGCAAGACTCGTAAAAGACTCCGGCTCACACTGGGGATCGTAATGGTACTTTCATTGTTGTTAACCGCATGCTCCAGTAATGGGGGCTCTGGAAACAAGGATAAGACAGAGCCGACTCAAAGCGCCGTCAGCAATAAGGGCGGCGATGGCGTAAGCAAAGGCAACGAGGGGTCGGATAAGCCGGTGTATCCGCTGGATACAAAAGATACTTTCTCGTACTGGGCTCCAATCAACGGAAACCTGATTACATTTACAACAAATCTGGCGGAAGCGCCGGTCGGGAAGGCAATTGCAGAAGCTACCGGCGTGAAAGTGAACTACATCCACCCGACCGACGGTCAAGCTGAAGAGCAGTTTAATTTGTTGCTGGCTTCCAGTAAGCTGCCGGATGTGCTGGAGTACGACTGGAGTATTTATCCGGGTGGACCGGAGAAGGCGATTTCAGACGGGGTTATCGTACCGCTAAACGATTTGATCGACCAATATGCGCCTAACCTGAAGAAGATGCTGGAAGCTAATCCCGAGCTCGATAAAATGGTGAAAACCGACAGTGGCCAATATTACGTCTTCCCAATGGTGCGCAACGCGGAAGGATTAGTCTTCCGCGGACCAATGCTGCGCAAAGATTGGTTGGATGAGCTAGGGCTGCAATTGCCTGTAACGGTAGACGATTGGCATAAGGTTCTGACTGCGTTCAAAGAGAAAAAAGGTGCCGTAGCACCGCTGACGGCGCTATACGCGAACAAAATGAATTTGCAGGAGGCGTTCTTCGGCGCATACAAAACGTCGCAGGGCTTCTATATTGACGACCAAGGCAAAGTGAAATACGGCCCGTTAGATCCGCAATATAAGGATGTTATGACGTTGTTCCGCCAGTGGTATTCCGAAGGGCTGATTGATAAAGACTTCCCGATCGTCGAGCGCAACACGCTGGATAAGCGGCTTCTGAACGGCGAGTCCGGCGCGACTGTTTTCCTGCTGGGCGGCGGCATGGGCAAATGGCTGGAGTCCGGCAAAGCCCAAAATCCGGCTTTTGATCTCGTAGCGGCTCCTTATCCGGTATTGAAAGCAGGAGAAAAACCGTTCACTGGACAGCGCGATTTCAAATATAACCCGAAAGCAAGCGCGGCCGTGACGACATCGGCGAAAGACCTGGAAACGATCGTAAAATGGCTGGACTTCGCATTTAGCGAGCAAGGAACCATGATGTACAACTTCGGCGTTGAAGGCGAAAGCTACACGATGGACAACGGCGTTCCGAAATTTACCGATATGATCGTAAAAAACGAGAAGTACACTTCACAACAGATGTTGGCGCAGTATACGGTTCCGAACGGTCCATTTCCGATGCATGAGCAAAAAACGACCAACACGTTCCCGCAACAGGACGAGGCGGTCCAGATTTGGTCGGAGACCGATGCGGCGAAACATATTTTGCCCGCGTTTATTACGCCTACTGTAGATGAGAGCAAGAAGGTAGCGCAGACGATGACGGCAATCAACACGTATTTGGAAGAAATGTTCATCAAATTTGTAATGGGCAACGAGCCGCTCGACAAGTTCGACAGCTTTGTGAAGCAGCTGGAAGATATGGGGATTCGCGATGTAATCGACATCTATCAAGGCGCCTTGGAACGCTACAACAACAGATAACTCCATGTAGTGTCCCACGGCTGGCTGCAGGCTGCCGTGGGGGCAAGGGAATGGTACAGATCCCCTGCCGATGATGCTGGATGTGGATAGGAGGAGTAGGAGATGGCTCAGTTGAAGCTGGGACGCAGCAAAGTAACGCATGTCGGTCGTCTGCCGCTTAATATCGCGAAAGACATGGTTAAGAACAAGTATTTGTACATGATGCTTACTCCTGTTTTGTTATATTTCATTATTTTTCATTATTTCCCGATGTACGGTTCGATTATTGCGTTCAAGGATTTTAACCCCCGGCTTGGAATTGGGGGCAGCGCGTGGGTAGGACTGGAGCATTTCAAAGACTTTTTTGGCGGGATGTATTTTTGGCGGGTGCTTAAAAACACTCTGATGATTAGCTTGTACGATCTCATTTTCGGTTTTCCCGCTCCGCTTATTCTCGCCTTGTTGCTTAATGAGGTAAAAAATACGCTGTTCAAGCGTTCGGTTCAGACGATTACTTATTTGCCGCATTTTATTTCGCTTGTCATTATTTGCGGTATGATCAAGGATTTTACGAGCAGTGATGGCGTCATCAACGATATTATCGCATTTTTCGGCGGTGAGCGGGTTACGATGCTGCTGGAGCCGTCTTTTTTCCGGACAATCTTCGTTTCATCGAATATATGGCAGCATATAGGCTGGGGTACAATTATTTATTTGGCCGCGCTGTCTGCGATCGATCTCGAGCAATATGAAGCTTGCAAGATCGACGGGGGTGGACGTTGGAAGCAGATGCTTCATGTTACTCTACCCGGTCTACTCCCCGTTTTCGTTATATTGCTCATCCTGGACATTGGCCGAATTATGAGCGTTGGCTTCGAGAAAGTTATTCTGTTGTACAACCCGACCACTTATGTGACAGCGGATGTCATTTCCTCGTATGTGTACCGGATCGGGCTTCAAGATTTTCAATTCAGTTTCAGCTCCGCTGTCGGATTGTTCAACTCCGTGATTAACTTCACGCTTGTTATTGGCTCCAACTGGATAAGCCGGAAGTTGAACAATACGGGTTTGTGGTAGAGGAGGGTTCGCATGCGAGTAAGCTTGGGTGAACATATATTCCGGGTTTGCAATACGCTGTTTTTGTCCGCGCTCATGATTGTAACAATGTATCCAATTTTATACGTGGCATTTGCTTCATTCAGCGAACCAGCGCTGATGATGGCGCATAAGGGTATTCTTTGGAAGCCGCTGGGCTTCTCGCTTGAAACATATGGGGCGGTATTCAGCAACCCGATGATCCTGCTCGGCTACCGCAACACGTTATTTATTGTCATTGTAGGCGTGGCTCTCAATTTGCTGCTTACTTCCTTTGCCGCATACGCCCTGTCCAGAAAAACGTTGCAATATCGCAAGCAGCTTACATTGTTTATCGTGTTTACCATGTTTTTCAGCGGTGGATTAATTCCGTTCTACTTGCTGGTCAGAGGGCTGGGCATTACGGACACGCTGTGGGCGCTGATCCTGCCTACCGCAATAAGCGCATTTAATTTCATTATCATGCGAACATCGTTCGAGGCAGTGCCAGATGCGCTGGAAGAGTCGGCCAAGATCGACGGCGCCAACGACTTTGGCATTCTGTTCCGGATCTTCCTGCCACTATGCAAGCCTGCGCTTGCAGTGGTAGGCCTGTATTATGGAGTAAGCCACTGGAACTCCTGGTTTAACGCCATGATCTTCCTTCAAGATCGGTCCCTGTATCCGTTGCAATTGATCCTGCGAGAAATATTGATTATTGGCGATGCAAACTCCATGGCGGAAGGAGCCTCCCAGGATGAGATCATCATATTGGGCGAGACATTGAAATACGCCACGATTATGGTAGCGACCCTTCCGATTTTTCTGGTCTATCCGCTATTGCAAAAATATTTCGTGAAAGGCGCCTTGATCGGTGCCATTAAAGGTTAGGAGAAGAGGTGGAATTCAGAGATGAACAATGAAAATGTGAAACTGAAACCATCCGAGCTGACGGCTTGGTGGGATAGAGTGAAGATTAAAGTTGATCATATGATCGAAGCGGACTGGACAGAAGCGCCGCATGTTTCGGCGGCGGGCAAATATGACCAGATCAAAGTGGATCAGTGGATTTCGGGCTTCTGGCCGGGCATTCTGTGGATTCTGTACGATATGACCGGCGAGCAACGTTATCGGGAGGAGGCGGAGCCTTGGGACGAACGCATGGAGCAATGTTACTTGCGGGACAACCATTTCCACCACGATGTCGGCTTTCAGTTCCTGCCGACATCAGTTATCCGCTACAAGCTGACCGGCGACCCGGACGCTCGGCGGCGCGGGCTGTTCGCCGCCAACTATCTGGCGGGCAGGTACAACCCGGCAGGACAGTTCATTCGAGCCTGGCCCCGCAACCAGACGGGCTGGTCAATCATCGATTCGATGATGAATTTGCCACTTCTGTTCTGGGCGAGTGAAGAAAGCGACGATCCGCGCTTCAAGCATATTGCGGTCGCCCACGCAGATATGGTGCTTCGCTCATTCATCCGAGGCGACGGCTCAGTGCATCATATCGTTATCTTCGATCCGGAGACGGGCGAAGTGGAGCGTTATGACGGCGGACAAGGCTTCGGGCCGCAATCGTCCTGGTCGCGGGGCCAAGCTTGGGCGCTCTACGGGATGAGCTGCGCTTACCGCTATACGGGAGAAGCGCGTTACTTGAATGCGGCGAAGGGGGTGGCGCATTATTTCATCAGCGCGTTGGCGGAAGACGACGTGCCGCATTGGGATTTCCGTGCGGCGACCGACTTGACGGACGAGCCGCGCGACACCTCCGCGGCGAGCTGCGCAGCATCTGGCTTGATCGATATCGCGTCGCAGGTGGCTCCTGAGGAAGCCGCTATATATCAGCGCGCGGCCACGCGCATTCTTCGCTCGCTGTCGAACAACTACAGTGCGCTCGACAAGCCGGAGTATGAAGGCATCCTGCTCGGCGCAACCGGTCATAAGCCAGTCAATACCAACATCAACGTATCGCTGATTTACGGCGATTACTATTATATTGAAGCTTTGGCGAAGAGCAAAGGCTGGAGCCAGCATGTTTTTTAAGCGGGATCAAAGGCCGTAATCACGAAGCCGCGAGGATAGGAAGCTCCTCCCAACTTCCGTATTCTTGAGAGAAAGTGCCGGACGGAACGAAGGGAATGATTCAATAACCATCATTTCATAATGGAAAGGATGAAAATGAATTATGGGAACCAAAAGTATGACGTGCATTATTTTGTTATGTATGTTGGTTGCGTTAATGCCTGGAGTAGTGGGGGCGGCCGATGCGAAGTTCACAATTGGCAGCTCCGACGTGACGGCGAGCGGACATGACGGCAACGTTCCGGCCAACACTGTGGACGGCGATTTCGTCACACGTTGGTCGGCAAATGGCGACGGGCAATGGATTCAGTACGATTTGGGCGTAAACCGGAAAGTGTCTTCCATCAAAATTGCATTTCTGAATGGGGCAAGCCGCACCTCTACTTTTGATATTTTGACGTCTACGGACGGTTCCACCTTTACGACCGTCAGCAGCGGAGTTGTGAGCAGCCTTGTGGAAGGTCTGCAAACGTTCGATTTTCCGGATGTCGATTCTACTCGCTATGTGAGGATCGTTGGGCACGGCAATTCCACCAACCTGTGGAACAGCTATTCTGAAGTTGAACTCTACGGCACCGCGAGCGGATCTCCGCCAGGCGCAAGCAAGTTGGCGATTACCGTGCCACAACTTATGGCCAGTGGAGATGACGGCAATATCGTCGCGTATACAATCGACGGCGATCTTAACACGCGCTGGTCAGCGAGTGGCGAGGGGGAGTGGGTCCAATACGACCTTGGATCGAGCAAGCGGGTGGAATACGTGAAGATCGCCTTCACCAACGGGGCGGAGCGAACTTTCGCTTTTGATATCCAGACTTCATATGATGGCTACAACTTCAGTACAGTACTTTCGGGAGCGGTCAGCAGTCTGAGCAACAGCTTGCAGACGTTTGATTTTGCCGATGCTGCCCCCGTACGCTACGTTCGTATTGTTGGGCACGGCAACTCGGTGAACGCCTGGAACAGCTTTGCCGAGGTCGAAATTTATGGTAGCGATTCAAGCGGCAGCGGTAGCGAAGGGACGGTCGTCGAAGTTAGCACTTCCACGCAGTTGGCTGCCGAGCTTGCAACCGCTACGGCGGGCAAAACGATTGTGTTGGCAAACGGCACGTATTCGCGTACAACCCCGTTTGCTGTTCAGAACAAAAACGGCACTGCCAACGCGCCAATCGTCATTAAAGCGAAAAACCGCGGTCAGGCTATCATCTCGGGAGCGTCAGGCTTCCGCGTCGAGAACTCCTCGCATGTGGTGCTGGACGGATTAAAGTTTACGAACACAAGCAATGGCGCAGTGGTGTTGGAAGGTTCGCACCATGTGCGACTGACCCGTAATACGTTTGCGCTTCCAAGCTCGGGGAGCGGCCTGATGTGGCTGCAAGTGCGGGGCACGAACAGCCATCATAACCGCATCGACCGGAACGACTTCGGACTGAAGAGCGACACCGAACCGCTGATCGCTTACGAAGGACAGAACGGCTCAGGGCAAATTTCGCAATATGATATTATCGAATACAACTATTTCCATGATGTAGGCCCATGGGTAGCTAACGGCAAAGAGACAATTCGTCTCGGCTTGTCGGGTCTTACGCTCTCCCAGGGCTATAATACGATACAATACAATGTATTTCAGAATTGCGATGGAGAGCCGGAAATCATATCGGTCAAGAGCAGCAGCAATTCGGTGCGCTTTAATACATTCCGCACATCCAAGGGCAGCCTGACGCTGCGGCATGGCCATAACAACAGTGTATATGGAAACTTTTTCCTCGGGGACGGCGTGGAGTCGGATCAGGAAGGTATCCGGATGTTCGGCAATGACCATAAGATTTATAACAACTACTTTGAGAATTTGACTGGAGAAGCAATCTACTTGCCTAACGGCGACTTCGACGGCGGTACTGGAGGCTCCCCTCCAAGTCCGACGGTCGAAGAATTGCGCAAACAATGGAAAGTTTACCGGGCGCTTATCGTCAACAATACGATTGTAAACAGCAAAACCGGTATCGTCATCGGCTCGGGCAAAGCGTATGCTCCGCAGGATTCCGTCGTGGCGAACAATATCGTATACAACAGCACCGGTACGCTTTATTACGAGGCGGCGACAACGAATACGCTGTTCCAAGGCAACATCGGGTTTGGCAGCACTATTAGCAACATATCGCGCAGCTCGGAGCAGATCCGAAATATCAATCCGCTGCTGATTACGGTGAGCGGTATTCAGAAACTGTCCGCGAGCAGCCCGGCAATTGATGCAGCTATGGGGACATACGCGTTCGTGCTGGATGATATAGACGGTCAAATGCGGGCGACAGCAGATGTGGGGGCGGACGAATATTCCGGCGCGCCTCTACTGAATCGCCCGCTAGCGGCCGACGATGTGGGGCTGAATACACATTAGAATCGATATATGTGCAAGCATGCCGGCGCTTGGTTCGCCGGCATGACTATGTCGATCCATTGATGTATGGAGCAGTCCTGTTATTCACTTCATTTGGAAGGATGGGAGACCATGTTTCACAGCAATGATGGAGCAGCGGGAAAAAACGAGGTGACTGTACATGCATACTAGCACAATGTTGCCGGCTCCGCGTGGCGGCGGCTTTCGTATGGAAGGTTATTGGGTATGGTGCGGTTCCGTCGTGCAGGGCGAGGACGGCAAATTCCATATGTTTGCCTCGCGCTGGCCGAAGACACTGCCGATGCATCCAGGCTGGATGACGGCTTCAGAGATTGTCAGGGCAGACTCGGATACCCCCGAGGGACCGTACCGATTCTGCGAGGTGGCGCTTCCGGCGAGGGGAGCGGAATATTGGGACGGACGCTGCACGCACAACCCCCATATCGTCAAGCATAACAACAAATATTTGCTTTATTATACGGGTTCGACCCATCCGCTAAGCGATCCAGAGCCGCCCGGGAATTTCGGGTTAACCGATCCTCAATGCATCGTGGCGCGGGCGAACAAACGGGTAGGTCTGGCTATAGCGGACAGCGTTTTGGGCCCGTGGCGCAGAGCGGACGAACCGATATTGCCCACGCGTCCCGGCCGATTCGATAGCTTTCTGACCTCCAATCCTGCTCCGTGTGTCCGGGAGGACGGTTCCGTGCTGCTGATCTACAAGGCACGTCACTACGAAGGCAACCTGCATGGCGGCATGACAATTGGCGTTGCGTATGCGGATCACTATGAGGGGCAGTACCGGGTGCTGAGTGACGAGCCGGTGTTTCCTCCAGAGTCGTTCCATATTGAAGACCCTTTCATCTGGCAAACAAACGAAGGATACCATTTGATTGCCAAAGATATGGAAGGGCATCTATGCGGAGAAAAATACGGCGGCATCTACGCCGAGTCGCCGGACGGGCTGAAATGGAGCTTGCATGGGCAGCCGCAAGGCTATTCCCGGACGGTACGCTATGATGACGGCACGGTACAGACGCTGGGCAATCTGGAGCGGCCGTTCCTGTTGTTCCAGAACGGCAAGCCGACTCATTTGTTCGCGGCCGTCTCGGACGGCAGTGATGGTTTTAAGGACGCTTCCGATACGTGGAACATGGTTATACCTTTGAAGCAATGATTCACAGGGGGACTTTACGATGAGCAACTACGTGGCGTCAAGCGAGCGCTATGCGACGATGACGTATAACCGCTGTGGCAGAAGTGGACTGAAGCTGCCGGCGATTTCACTGGGGCTGTGGCAAATGATGAACCGGCTCGTGGACAAGGGCAATACAGTCATCGTTTAAACCTAGCCACCTTGCGTACTAAAAGCGGTTTGCTTTTTATTTCAGACAACTTATTTTTATCGAGGAAAACAGGGGCGTATAATGTGTAACATCGGTTCGAATTAGAGATCCCTGTTGATTGTCTAAGTAGGATTATTTAAACTAACTCAAGCGTCTTCAACCTATCAGGATCCGATTCAGAATGGCCAGGTATTTATGATATATGGCATGATCCCGATTAAGAACATTCAGCCATTTAAGAACCAACTTCCGGGTTGGACCAAAGGTGAAGGTGTATTGTATCAGAATTTTATGGCTATCAGCCTTTCAATGGTGAAGTGCCATTATGTACAAGATACGACCATAATCCATTAAATCGGAAGGAATATCTCTTACATGTCTTGAATTCGATGTAATTTGATAAAATTAGTAAAAAGCAGCGTACAAAAATTGTACGCTGCTTTTTCTTTGTACGCCCAGCATGGGCGTTATCTCTAAAATAAAATTCCTGAACGGGAGCGATGTGGTTACTCCAACATAAACACGATATGGGGAAGCCACGCAAACAATAATAGAATTGGAACCGGCGACAATTAATTGACCGCGACCCTTTGAAGCCGATTAAATGAAGAGCTTTTCCTACAACATGTCAAAGTTGAAACTTTCGACTAAATGTACTGAGGTAAATCCAAACGGCTGTTCTTTGTATTCTGAACATAGACGTAAAAATAGCAAGCCAAATGCACGAAATTGACAAGCGACCATACAACAAGCCATATAATTGGAGACGACAGGGTAGTCCAGATGCCGAACCTAGGCAGCACGCGGCCTCCGCCAATAAACGTCACCAATGGGGACAGAGACAAGAGAATTAGAATCGGGATCAGTCTTCCGACCGTTATTAGAATCAATTTGCTGATCGTTAGGCGGTTGTTTCTCCGACGGATGCGAAAATAGGCGTACACGCCCCATACAAGCGTAGCAAGGACCAGCGCTATCATGAATGTTTCCATATTTCGGCCGTTTAGAAAAGAGGTTTCGGGCTTCTCCCCCCTCATAATATCCGCAATTCCATCAATAAAAGCTGAGTAATTCACAAAAGCGTTTAAACCAGAATTAAACATCACCGCGATGCCCATCTGCTCGTTCAAATAATTCATTTCTTCTGACTTGTACGTCCAGAAAATGCCGCTATGGGAGATCGTTTGGCCGCTGGACCCGTCTTGGTCTGCAAGCCAGCCCATGCCGTATGGACCGATAGCTCCCGCTGCATGATACTGTTTCATCAACGCGGGGGAAACGAGGCGGCCGTGATATTGGGCAAGCATCCATAGGGACATGTCCTCCGCGGTTGAAACGATACCGGCGGGGCCTTCAATGAACCACAGCGGGTCCGCTTGACTTATGGAACGTCCCAAACTCAAGTAATGTCCTAGCGGAATAGTTTTATTCTCATAGATTTGCTGCGTCGTGCTGACACTGAAGGAATGGTTCATTCCTAGCGGTTCAAAAATATGTTTTTTCAGGTAATCCGATAAGCCCTCTCCGCTGACGCTTTCTACGAGGTTCGCCAGTAACACGTAATTGGGATTATGATAGATGTAGGCTGTTCCGGGGCTATGGGCAAGTGAAACCTCCGTTAATAACTGGTTCGCCTCATACAGAGATTGGAATTGCGGAGTCCTCGTCATATCGGGATTTATTTTATCATTGAGACCGCTGGTCTGATTTAATAAATGGCGGACCGTGATGTCATGAACGCGGGGATCCTGTGGAGAAAGCTCAGGAAAATAAGAAGAGTAAGCCGCATCCAGGTCAATTCGACCGTTCTCCGCCAGCTGTAAAACGGCCAATGCGGTAAAGGACTTGCTTAACGAAGCAATGGGAAAAGGGGTATCGCTCGTAACGCTTTGACCATCTGCGAATGTTCCGTAGCCTTTTGCGTAAAAGACCTCATCGTTTTTAGCAATTGCCAGTGACGCAGCCTTGATGTAATTAGCCTTCATGGTCCGATTCATATATTCATCGATGTCCCGCAGTACTTCTGTCCTGTCTCGGGCTTCCGTGGCGGACACGGGATTCGCCCACACGGAACATAACAATAGTAAGCAGCTGATTGCGATAAACATCCTTTTTTTCAGTTTTATCATGATAACACTCCTTTGAATTCAATATAAGGAAATGCTATCAGATAATTTTCAACTATTTATCAACTTGGGTCCTAAAACTTGCCGTCACGCTTCCGCCGCCGTAAGGTCCGTTTGCGACTTGTAGGATCCCTTCATGTTTTTCGCAAAACACCTTACAAACGTAAAGGCCTAAACCGCGATGTTCGCTCGCATCCCACACCTCGCCGCGGTAAAAAGGGAGTACAGCCTTGTAGAGGGCTTCGTCCGAGAAACCAGGACCGTCGTCTGAGATGGTAATCTTCATAGTGCCTTGCTGAATGTCATAGTGAGCGTACACTTGGCTGGCTGCGTATCTCACCCCATTGGCCACCATATTCTCGAAAATCTGCATGACGATATGGGGATCCACATGTATTACGGCATTGTCATATTCCATGGAAGAGATGAAGCGTATGCCGAACTGCCTTGCGATTTGTTCGGCGCTGTCGTTCAGCAAAGCCATTAATGAGATCGTATCCATCGACTGGTGATGCACCGGCACATCCTCCAGCCTCTGAATCGAGTTCATGGCCTCCGCATAGCTCTCCAGACGCAAGATGTGAAGGTTCATGGTATGGATCAGGTCCAGCACCTTTTCTTCCGACAACTTCTTCTCGGGTAGATAGGTCGCGAGAAGCTCTGCGTTTCCTTTCAACACCGACAGCGGTGTTCTCAGGTCATGGGCAAAAATCGCATTGAGCTGCTTCCGCTCCTCAACTGAACGCCAGAGCGTCTTTACGTTTTTCTCCAATTGTGAGCGCATGTTTTCAAATACCGCGATCAACTCGCCCATCTCGTCCCGGCTGTCATAGGAGATGCGGAAGCTTAGATCGTTGGCGGAGATGTTCTCAGATGCTCGCTTTAATAGCTCCAGCGGACGTTTTAGTTTCCATCTGTAAAATAGAACTGCCATGGTGACAATTCCAGTGGCCACGGTTAACAGCACCGCCGCGACGAGGGAGGGCAGTACCCAATCCGTTTCTCCGAAACGCAGTCGCAGGTTCTCCGCCCAGGCGAACTCCATGGTTATGACGACCAGCACGGCAATGAGCATGACCACGCACAACAGGATAAAAGATTGCAGTAAGGTAAACCGCTTTAGCAACAGCCTATTCATGAGCTTGGCCATTTATATCCGACTCCCCAAACGGTCTCGATTCGGTTAGCGCAGCTGTATTCCTTTAATTTGGAGCGAATACGCCGGATATGCTCCGCAATCACGCTACTGTCGCCTTGATTGTCCATGCCCCAAATAGTTTCGTACATGCGTTCTTTTTCAAACACCATGCCGGGATGCGTGGACAGCAATTCGATAATGTCGAACTCTTTTTTTGCCAGAGGAATTCGCCTTTCCCGGTAGTAGAGCTCCCGGGCCGTATAGTCAATGACCAAGTCTTCGTTAAACCTCACCGAGGATTTACTTTGGATTCGCTGTTCTCTGCGCATATGCGCTTCTACCCTGGCCCCCAGTTCGCGAATGCTGAAAGGTTTCAGGATATAGTCATCGCCTCCGGCCCGAAATCCGGCTATTTTATCGGCATCTTCGATTCGAGCCGTTAAAAATAAGATCGGGCAAGAGACGAAGTCTCGAATTTTCTCGCACAATTGAAGGCCGTTCTGCTCAGGCATGTTGATATCTAGCAAAACGAGATCGGGTTGTTGTTCCACTTTCCGCAGCGCTTCCCGGCTGTCCTTGGCTGTCATGACGGAATATCCGTTTATTTCAAAGTAATCGGTCAGCAACTTTCGAAGATCTGCTTCATCGTCCACGATCAGTATTTTAGGCATCAATGCTCCGTCTCCCATATCCAAATGTTTGCATTCAGCATAGCAAAAATCTTCAAGGAATGTAATCTCCATATGATTTTGGGAGCTAGACTCATGAAGTACAGAAAGTTTAACTACTTGGGGCACCAAAGATGTGTGTAGGCAAACTTCATATATCACCGTATTATACGATGTGTTTTCGAACCCCTCAAAATGCCCTCAACCCTTGTGGCAAAAGGAAGGTATGTCGTATTGGTTCGAAAACATCTTTGAACTACCTGCGGATTACGCTGTTGAAATTCACCGCGCGGCTCAGCTAACAGAATTTGCAATGAAAAGTACATATGGATGTGATGGAATTTCTACGCGGCAACATAATTAACCTGCTGGCAATCAAGATGTGTGGCATTATCATCTCCATGTTTACCCTAGATATGTGAATGATCAACTTTATCTTTCAAAGGGTTCTCAGTCCGATCCAGATGAACGCTCTTTCTATGCTGATAAGTTGTGTTCTTGGATAAAGGAAAACATTTAAGGTCTATATGGGAATTCTTGCTGATGCCGTGGTGGAACATGGAGATTCTTTTATTCGAGTGCTCCCTCCCTCAATTTCTCCAAAATTGGGAGATAGCGCATACGGGGCGTAAAGAAAAGATGGCGGAATTGGCAGATAGATATATTGCTCTTCCTGGTGACCTGGAACATTAGAAGAGTATTTTGAGATCTTTACGTGGGGTCACTTGATTTTTGCACTTCACTTATCTGAATTTAATTGAGTAGTCCATTTGAGCAGAGCAGCCAAACAATGGCTGCTTTTTCATTGCACTAACGGGAAATGATAATTCAATAAAACCAACGAAGCAGCCACCATAGTTCAAATGCACCTCTATTGTTAGTCGTGTCTAACAAATGGGGTGCAGTTCACTATGCGGGTGGAGGGATCGAAGGTTTGATCACCAAGACCATTCCGATTAGATTGAGATGTTCAGGCTCAAAGAAAGGAATGGTCTTAGATGGAAAACAAGAGCTACAGCCTAGCTCACACAAAGTAGATGTGCAAATACCACATTGTATTCACCCCGAAGTATAGAAGGAAAGAGATTTATAATCATCAACTCGAAAGGGTTAATCTGATTGCCACGCAAGTGGCAGATGAAGCAACGTAGGAACAGGTGATGAACGGTTATCACCGTAACTTAGATTTGAGAGCCGCCTCCGTCCACAGGGAACTCAGCCCCAGTGGTGTAAGTGGCGTCGAACGCAAGAAATGCGACTGCTTTGGCAACCTCGAGGGGGTCGCCTACACGCAGCATCGGATTCTCCTGGCTCATCTGCGCCTTAGTTTGTTCGGCTTCGTCCTTCGGCATCGACCTCTCCAAGATGCCTGTGTCGATGGGGCCAGGGCTGACCGCGTTGACGCGAATCTTTCGCGGCAACAGCTCGCGGGCCATACTGCGAGTCATAGAGCGCAGCGCTGCTTTACTGGCTGCGTATGCACTGATCATCGGGATCCCCAACACGTTCACGACAGAGGTGGTGAGCACCACGCCGCTTCCTTCGCTCAGCAACGGCGCGAGTTTCTGAACGGTGAAGTACGGACCCTTGGCGTTGATTGTAAGTAACTCATCGTACACTTCCTCCGTCACCGCCTCAAAAGGGGCGAAGTGCGTGACGCCAGCGTTAACGAACAGGGCATTGATCGTGCCGAACTCTGCCTTTACCCGGTTGGCCAATGCGTCGATATCCTTGAGAGACGCGGCATCGCTCAGCACTGCGATCGCGTTATTGCCAAGTTGTTCACGAGCCGAGTCGAGCGTAGCTTGAGTACGCCCGGTGATCAGAACGTGCGCACCTTCATCCGCCAGCAACTTGGCCGTTGTGAAGCCGAATCCGCTGCTGCCTCCCGTGATCACGACTTTCTTACCAACATACTTACCCTTACTGGAAGGTTCCATTTTAATCTTGTCTCCTCTGTATAAGCCGTAATTAGGATTAGTTACAGGACAGATTATACAACAAAGAGGTAAATAAATAAACTAATTTTATTAAAATAGTTAATTTAATAAAATTAATAATTATCGTTTGTGATAACAATGATTATATTATAATATTAGTGATGAGCATCAAAGGAGGCTATAAATGTGAGAAAACCTGTGAGCGCAGAACATTATATTAATAAAATCAAACCTGTAATTAGGAAAACCAGATTCAGCCAACTGAAAATAGACGATATCGCCAAACATATGGATATTAGCAAAGTGACGCTCTATAAGCATTTTTCATCGAAAGATGAAATCATCGAGCAGGTTGTAGAGTATGGAGTTAACTATTTACAGCAGGCTGATGCCGTTGTAAATGATGATTCCGTTTCTTTTATTGAGCGTTTTCAAAAAACGTTTCTACAATCATTGATATGTGTTATTTATTTCTCCGATTTGTTCCTGCAAGACCTCAAGGAATACTATCCGCAGCTTTTTGAAACTATTGCCATTGCCCAACAAAATCGAAATACAAATTTACAAATATTTTTTGAAAGCGGGATGGATAAGAAAATTTTCAATAGAATACACGCTATGCTGTCTTTGGTTCAAGATGATGCTACGCTACGGCGCATTATGGAACCGACATTTAGTATTCAGTGGTATGATCTCACCTTGAAACAAGCAGTTATGGAATTTTATAAAATGAAACGGTATCAAGTGATAAGACCTGAACATCTGGATTCTGTTGACGATTCTGATATTGAAAAAGAGATCGTTCGTATATTACAATCCATTTCATGAATATTTTTCGCACTCTCGGTTTGCTCTTATTGATGCTGGCAATTCGGGCAGGTTATTTCAATCATTTAGTGAGACAAGAACATGATCCCATTGAAGTCGCTATTTTAGCGGCTTTTTTATTTTATCGGTACAAGTTTCTTGTCCCGAGCCAAGTATAAGAACTTGAACAATTGCCGAAATGGAACAAGAACATAGTCCGATTACCGTTTAAGCATATATCTAATTGATCTTCGTCCGTTAATTCATGAAGCTAACGGGCAGTTTTATAGAATATAAAGTAAGGATTTTTTCTGGGTTAGTAAAATACTCCATTTGTGATTAGTAAATCCATAAGAAACAACCAAGCTGAAATGTTCTATAATGTAGTTAATGTAGATACCCCTATGAACAAAGGAGAACTGAAAATGAGAAAACTCGTTCTATTTTTGCATGCATCGCTTGACGGTTTTGTAGAAGGGCCGAACGGTGAAATGGACATTGGTTGGGTTTCCTACGATGCTGATTTGGAGAAACACGCGAAAGAAATTCTGAGTACTGCCGACACTGTCATTTGGGGACGTGGGACTTATCAGATGATGCATAGCTACTGGCCTACTGGCCATCTGTGCCTTCGAACCCATCAGCTTCGCAGCATGAACAGAATCATGCCGAGTGGATCGAAAAGACAGCCAAAATCGTTTTTTCCACGACGCTGGAGAATGTCGAATGGAACAATTCTAGACTGGTGAAAGAAGATGTCGAGGTAGAGATCAAGAAGCTCAAACAGCAACCAGGCAAGAATATGGTCATCCTCGGCAGTCCTAGGTTCGCACACTACCTTATGCAGCTTGATTTAATAGATGAGTATAAAATTACAGTTTCTCCCGTCCTGATCGGCAGCGGGTTGCCGTTATTCCAAGGTCTCAAGGAGAAGATCAATCTTAAACTTATCGAAAACAAGACATTTGATTCTGGAGCCATAGGCCTCGTTTACGAGACGGTTAGATGACCTTGTCTCCAAAATTAGATTACGCTAACGGGAAACTATAGCTCAATGAAGACATTTGAAGGCAGCTGACAAATGATACCTACTTGAAGCGCGCTATATTGAGTGATGTGCGTACGCGGATGAGTATACAGAACCGAATACTACAGTCATACAAGCCATGGAAAAAATGTTGAAGGATAAATACAAAGGATAACATGTCACGCAAAAAAAAGTGTATCCTCCCTATTGCGGCAGGATACACTTTTTTTGTTCATTTCCCTGGAAAATTCTCATAATAGTATGACTTTGAATAACAATGGCCTAATAAATCGGCCGCGTCATTTACAGGAATGATAAGTCGTTTTTGATGGATCTTCGTTATCGTAAGCAATGGTTGATTCTGAACATCGTCCAACAAGCTACCATTCTAAAGAAAGTACTAGAATTTCGAAGTGAGGGTAAGGGCTACAAATAGATTGAACTTGGTGCTAAACAGTGTTACTCTAAAAGTCTGTGTTTGACAATACATTTAATAATAGTCACCATTTTAGTTGTAAAGAAAGGTAACACTATGATAAAAGTTGATAACTTATCCTTCTCATTTCCGCAAAAGGAACTATATAATAACATTTCATTTACGTTTGAAGAGGCACAACATTGCGCTTTTATAGGAACAAGTGGCAGTGGGAAAAGTACACTGATAGATATACTGATGGATCCGGAAAGATATTTGTTCGATGGCAAGTTAGAGATAGATCCAACTTGCAGAATTGGGTATGTAAGTCAGTTCTCACAAGTAGACAAAACGAAAGAAATGACCGTTTTTGAATATATCGGAGAAGAATTCATCAAGATACAAGATGAAATCACAGCCATTTATGCGGAGATGGCCACCACGTCGGATATGGATTCGCTGCTGGAAAAGGTTCAATTGGCTTTGGATGCCTTCGTGGCGATGGATGGGGATAATTTCGAAAACATCATTAATAAGCAGCTAAACCTGGCCAACCTCATGAAGCTAAAAGATCTTAATATATCCGAATTAAGCGGCGGGGAATTCAAACTTATTCAAGTAATGAAGGAAATGCTTAATCGTCCAGACTTAATGATTATGGACGAACCCGATGTATTTTTAGACTTTGAAAACCTAAATGCACTTAAAAAACTTATTAATTCCCACAAGGGAATACTGCTAGTTGTTACGCACAACCGATATTTATTGAATCATTGTTTCAACAAAATTAT
>NZ_LITU01000066.1 GCF_001280595.1 Paenibacillus xylanivorans | reverse complement strand
GCAATAGCTCCAACGATTAAAGTGATTAAGACAACTTGATCTGTCCAGCCATCTGAACTTGCAGAGCTGAACCCATATAACAAACCACCAAAACCGATCGAAGATAATATGATTGAAAAATAGTCCAGTGTTGCATTTTTGTTTTGCTGCATTACATTTTTGGATTTCCAAATTCCTAGCAGTAAACTAATGACGGCTAATGGTAAAATCATTTCGAAAAGTAAACGCCAGTCATAATATTCTACAATGAAACCTGATAATGTCGGCCCGATTGCAGGGGCGGTAATCATAACTAATCCGAAAATACCCATTGCTGTTCCGCGTTTTTCTCGGGGGAAACT
>NZ_LITU01000065.1:259208-260800 GCF_001280595.1 Paenibacillus xylanivorans | reverse complement strand
ATCTGTCTACTTGACAGGGGTAAGACCAATCGTCAGGGTTTTATTTGGTTAGAGGTCTCACTGTGCTAATGCCATCCTCGGTGTTTGCAATCTGAAATGCGCCAAAGCCTCTTGAACCTCCGTGGTCGTAAGTCCATGTCGATCAAAATAATGCATGACCTCCTCCATGTCAGTATCATCACCGCCGTATATCCGCTCAATTTTTCGAATAATCTCTTGTTGTAATCGCTCTCGAATACGCATGCAACGGACAGGTTCACATAGCCAAAAATCAGTTCGTTTGACCTCCCCTGTTGCAGTCCATAGCAAATTCTCATATCGTATGACATCCCAATCGTGATACCCCGCCTGAATCTGCTGAAGTTCTGTGGAAAACATATCATATATCAGGTTGTGCGGTATGTGTCCGCACGTTGCCCGATACTGTCTCAGATTGAATCCTTCAACCCATTCTGTCAGCACAAAATTACCAGAAGCGTACGCATACAATTTGGGAACATGATGGTTGTTTTGTAACGACAAAAGTGCCTCACATTCATATTCCCCATCCATTTTCCCACGAGGAGTATACACTTTCAGGCAGTACTCTTGTAAACGATAGACAACCGACCCCTTTCCCATTAGTGAAGCTTGCATGGTCAGATGACCGTTTTTCTCATAACGTTCTAGCAATTGTTCAATATTCGCAGATATAGATTTAACGATTCTCATAAATACGTCTCCTTGATTATAAAATACATTCTAAAACGTTTTCTTTCTTATTTAGCCGTTATCATTAATCTACTCTCTATATTATCTTTAAAATTCCATATGAACATATACAATTTCGCCAGAACATGAACTATTTGCTTCCATCATCAAGATTTACTCGATTTGCCTGACAGGTCTATTTTCACTCTAATGGATGGAACCCGTTTCATGTCAAGGTACAAAAAAACGATGCCCCCCTATTGAAGAGAGAGCATCGTTTCATTTCTTATATGACTTTAATTAATGCATAGGGCCTTGTTGTCCCTGCTGAGCACCAACCTTAACTCGCTTCACGAACAGTGAAGTGATCAGTCCAATCACAGCGAGAACCAGTGCGAAAACAAATGCATTTTGTACACCAGATGTGAAACCTGCCAACTGATTCTCAGGACTCTCAGGGTTCGTCACACCGCTCAAGAAGCGGGTCTGTCCTGCGCTCAGTATACTTACCGCAACAGCTGTACCAATAGCTCCCGATACCTGCTGCAATGTATTCATAATCGCGGTTCCGTGAGGGTAGAAATCAGGTGGTAATTGATTCAAACCGTTGGTTTGTGCAGGCATCATGATCATTGAAATCCCTATCATCATGAACACATGCAGCGTAATAATCTTGCCCAGTGTTGTTGTCGGAGTAATTCCCGTGTACATGAAGAGAACAACAGTCACGATAGCCAGACCGATAATCACAAGCCATTTTGGACCGAATTTGTCAAACAGACGCCCCATAACCGGGGACAAGAATCCATTCAGCAAGCTGCCCGGTAGCAGAACCAGACCTGCAGTCAGTGCCGTAACCGCCATACCTTGTTGCAGGTACATCGGCAGGATCAGCATGGATG
>NZ_LITU01000065.1:190365-259082 GCF_001280595.1 Paenibacillus xylanivorans | reverse complement strand
CAGCCACCGCCACTCTCTCCATGTCCTCCGGCACTACTGAATCCGTACACGATTCCACCAAAGCCAAGTGTCGAAAGTACAATAGAAAGAACATCAATTTTGGGCTTGGTCAATTTCGAAATATTCGGTAAGAACAGCAAGCCACATACCAGTGAGATGAAGAAGAACGGCAAAGAGATCCAGAAAATCCAGTGCCAGCTTAGATTTGCCAGAATCAGACCCGAGATACTCGGACCACTTGCTGGCGCAAACATGATAACCAAACCGATCAAGCCCATGGCAGCGCCACGCTTTTCAATCGGGAATATAACCAATATGGTGTTGAACATTAGCGGCAGTAACAGAGCTGTACCTACAGCTTGCAATACCCGTGCCACCAACAGAATTTCAAAGCTCGGTGCAATAGCAGCAACAAGTGTTCCTGCAATCGAGAAAATCAGAGAAGTTGTGAACAACTGTCTCGTCGAAAACCATTGCAACAGCATACCGGAAATCGGCACCAAAATACCCAAAACGAGCAGATAACCTGTCGTTAACCATTGGATCGTAGTAGGTCCAACTTCGAGCAAGCCCATAAGCGGTGTCAATGCCACATTTAGTGCTGTTTCACCGAACAGACCAATAAAGCCGCTGAGCAGCATGGCGAATAAAATCGGAAATACTTTATATTGTTTTGTTTCTTGTTGATCCTGTACAGAACCAGCTTTCATGGAAGCCTCCACAATCCCATCCTCCTCAAACAATCTGACGATTTCTATTTTTCTCTTTACGAAGCTTATTGCTTCTCTCTTGCATTCTTCGCCACAAGGGACAAATAATCAGCAGCCGTCAGCAAAGGCTGTTTGTCCTGGTTGGTCAGGCTGATAATCAATGCGCCCTCCATTAAGGAAATGACGAGAAGTCCCATCTCCTGTGCTTTCTTTTCACCTATGCCATCCAATATCAGATGTTTCGTAATGATTTGCTGCCATCCTGCAAACACATCCTGACAGGCAATTCGCAATTGTTGACTGATGCAGGAGGTCTCCACGGCTGCCCAGAAACTAAATGGAAGAAAACCCGTAAAACCTGCCGCTTCCGTTTCAATCGCTAAGTCATGAATAAATTGCTGAATGGCATCCCCCGTATTGTCATGGGCTACAAATATTTCTTCAAACTTCTGAAGGATATTTTCATTGGCTTTTTGAATGCACTCGTGAGCGAGCTCTTCCTTGCCATGTGGGAAATAATGATATAACGAGCCTTTCGGCGTACTGCTCTCCTTAATAATCTGATTTAGACCGGTCGCATGATATCCTTGTGAAAAAAACAGTCTGGCTGCTGTGCTGACTATTAGTTCTCTAGCATTAGACTTTTCACTCAATAAAGCCACATCCTTAAATGAATTATAACAATCGGTCTATATAATTAAAACCGTTTCAAAAAGTACTGTCAACCTAATATTTGAGCCAATTCTGATGAAAGCGTTATACATTTAGTGCATGGGAAAGAGCAGGATCAAATTATTCTTGATCACAACGCAAAAACATAATTTCCTATTGGAATAGTGAGTATTAGTCATGATATACTGATCGTTACAATAATGAATAGAAAGGTGTTTGCCATGGAAATGCGAATGATCAAGACCTTTCAAACGATTGTAAAGCTCGGGAGCTTTCAACAGGCAGCAGAGGCTTTGCAGTATTCACAACCCGCAATTACGCTGCATATGCAGAAACTTGAGGCCGATCTCGGTATGAAATTACTGGATAGAGGCAAAAAGATTAAATTGACCGAAGCGGGGAAAATATTTTACGCCAGAGCAGATCAGCTACTTAAAGAATACGAATATTTGACCAATACGATCACCGACATTCAACAGGGACAAGCGGGATTTGTACGAATCGGAGTATCCGAGCCAACAGCCAGCCACCGGCTTCCTGCTATTCTGTCTTCTTTTGTGAAACAGAATCCGAAGATTAAGCTTAGCGTGCGCATCGGAGACAGCAAGCTGCTTAATGAACTGCTAATTGATGAGCAGCTTGACTTTGCCGTCTGCCCTTCTCCTGAGACGAGTATGGATACCGAGTTTCAACCTCTGCTTTTTGAACCGATGGCGTTGCTGTTGTATGATTCACATCCATTTGCTCAGGATGATGAAATCCATTTGGCAGATCTGAAAGGACAACAATTTTTGTTCACGCCCCCCAATTGCCCGATTCGCATCCGCATTGAGCAGCTATTGGCCGAGAAAATCGACAGCGATTATCAGGGAATAGAAATAAGCAATATCCGCTCTCACAAGTATTATGTACAAGCCAAATTAGGCATAACCATTGCTCCGATTGCAACAATCTGCCCAACCATTCCCGGTACCGTTATTCAAAAAATTGCCGATCTGAGGGTCGGGCCCATTGCAGGCATTTTGCGTAAACGAAATATACCGCTTGGCTCCGCCAGCGAAAAGCTGATGCTGGACATTCGAGCAGCGCTTCTTCAAAGCAATTTATATGTTCCTGAATTTGAACTCCCTTCCCAGCTGGCTATGCCGTAATGGACTCACCAGCTGCCATTGTATTTTCTTTTTCAGGGTGCAGTCGGCTACTTGAGTCTGCCTGCCGTACGTCCACCATCTACCGTTAGTATACTACCTGTAATAAATGAAGCCTGGTCAGAAGTCAGATACAATATCGCTTGGGGAGAGTCATCCGGACCTGATGTCCGGCCTAGCGGTGTAATTTTGATCATATGTTCCGTATGCTCCTTCGTCATCACACTAACCTCGCTGCCGGGTGCATAACCCGGCACAACCGCATTAACCCGAATGCGATAGGGCGACAATTCCAGGGCAAAGGTTTTGGTCAGCATCTCGATCCCTACTTTTGACACCGAATAATTCCCCATGCCGACACCTGCTGTGGAAGCTGCTCCAGAGCTTATATTAATGAAGGAACCTTCTACCTCGCTCGCAATCATCTGATTGGCAAAATGCTGAGTAAGCAGGAATGGTGCTGCCAGATTTAGATCCATCGTCTCATTCCAATGTTGAAGCGTCATGTTCATGAGTGTGCGGTATGGATATATTCCCGCATTATTGATGACGATATCCGGCGCTTCCCATTGCTGTTCGACCACTTGAACCAATTCATTAATGGAGTGTTCATCCACAAGATTCGTTACATGCCCGTGAACATCCACTCCCTCCTGCTTCAGCTTATCTACTGTATTTCGTAGCGCATCCTCCCGGATATCGGACAGATAAAGGCTCGCGCCTTCGGCGGCGTATGCTTGCGCAATCCATTGGCCAAAGACACCTGCCGCTCCGGTAATGACTACCTTTTTCCCTGCAAATGTTCGTTCAGGCATGAGAGTCGCTCCTCTAAACATGATGTTCTTGCTGTAAACAGGCTGCATCACCTGGTGTTAACTCAAAACGAGATTCTTTTCGGCCTCTACTACAAGTCGCTCTGCCTGCTTTATTTCATAACCAATTCGATTCACCTGACGTATAAGTGATGTTTTTAGTTTGAAAAAGGCTTCACTTCCTACTTCGGCTGCCGCCAGAAGTTCGATGTCTGACAGCGCAGGCACAAGTGAATGACTGCCTGCGGGATCATGATCATACCAGCTGCTTCGAACATAATTGATGGGAACCAGCCATCTGCTAAGTGACAATATCGTTCGGTTCGCTTCTGTAACGGAAGCAACTGGAAGGGAGAAGGAACCTATGCGGTCATAGAAATGATCCGTGGCATTCTGTAGCTGCTGGATCCTGCTTGTTAAGCGCGAAAGATCAAGCTTGTCTCCGATAAGCTCTGTATAATAGCCGATTCGTTCGGAAAGGGTTCGGATCGCCTGTCTCTGATCAATTGGAATAAGGGGAGAAGAGGCAATCTGATAGACGGCTGCTACGTACACTTTGCAATCACGAGCCAGATAATTCCCGTCAATTTTGTCCAACGTATCCTCTGGCGTATGCCACCACCAGCCGAACCAGCCCTCCGGCTGATAGGACAGACCCATAAAAGCAGACGGAAGTCCAGCACCCCAAAATGACTGATCTCCCGACCTCCCAAATGGAGAACCACGAAAGGGTTCATCTGTGACGATACGTATGGCATCTGCACATAGTGTCCGTGTCTCTGCCATTGTATTTGCTGCACCGAGATGACTCGCACCCTTGGCGCCAACGGAATCAATATTGATATGCAGCACCCCATTTTCGTGCAAATCTTCCCAATGAAGATCGCTGTATAACGCAGAGCCGGCATATCTGCCATGGGAATGGCCTGACCAAAATGCGAATCGAACGGAGCGTCGCAGATTGTCACGATGCAATGATAATACCCGTGCCGTCTCCACCATGACTGCATTGGCAGAGCCGTTATCCATCGCGCCATAATGCCATGAATCCACATGTCCGCTAAACAGCACAAAGGATTCGGGTTCTTCCCTCCCCTTTATCTCAGCAACCAGGGTAGGAATGTTCACCCAGTCTGTGCGCACTTCCGCGGTCAGTGTAATCTCTAGAGTCTCTCTTTCTTCCGCGGCGATTAAAGACTTGATCTGCTCTCCATCCGAATGGTTGACCGACAGAACCGGAATGGACGGATAGCCATCATCCTCCGGTGTCGGATTTCCCCACACGGAGGAAACGATCATTTCATGCGTGTACGCCCCACTATTGATAAATATGACCGCTACTGCACCCAACTGCTGCAAACGATATATCGTGGGCCCATTCGCAAGTCCGTGAACGATCACCGCATGACCTGTCACTTGATTGGCCCAGACGCTCTGGTCTGTATCCTTTAGCTCTATGAATCTCAAAAGCGTGCTCAAACGTTCCGCCTGGGCTGACATGGAATGTGTAATAGCTGCAAAAGAAATGCCTCCGACCTTAAGTTCTGCTCTGACAGGAATACTGATGTAGGCTTTGTTAAACGTAAGCTCTGTGGTCAACCCAAATTCCTCAAACTGTTCCTTAATATAATGGAAAGCCCGCAGTTCCTCTTCGGAACCCGACAAACGAATTTCCTTCGCAATCTGCCTATTGTATTCAAGCAGCAGATCACGGTCGATTTCTTGCAGTATGGAATCCACCTCCGACTGTGACTGCAAATTAGCCATGTCGATCCCCCCTGTCCTCATTGCCTGCTGCAACACCCAGGGCAACCCTTGATTCATCATCACTGCTCTGGTTCAAATAACGGATGGCTGCTTCTCCAAGAACCGATATTCCTGTAACAATCGCTTGCTCATCAAAAATAATGGAATCACTGTGAAGGGGCAGCTCTGATCGGGCATCTTCTTCTGTAATCGTGCCGAGCCGGAATATGGCACCCGGCACATATTCGAGATATGCACCAAAATCTTCGGCGCCCATGGATGGCTCCTTCAGATACACCACGGCTTCCCGGCCAATAGTATCTGCCGCTGCCTGTTCAATCACATCGACAATATGATCATCGTTTATTACAGGAGAACCGCCGCGGTAGTAATCAAATTCCGCTTTTCCACCGAACCCTTCCGCAATGGTCTCAATGAGTCGCTTCATATATACGGGCACTGCTTCACGCGTCTCAGGATTGTGCGTACGAATGGTACCTCTGAGTTGGACCTCCCCAGCGATAACGTTATAAGCATTGCTATTGCTTTGCAGTTTCGTAATCGAGATGACGGAAGAATCAAGCGGAGACAAGTTTCGGGATACTACCGTTTGCAATGCAGTTATAATCTGGGCTGCAATGATGACCGGATCGACGGTTCGATGCGGATAGGCAGCATGTCCGCCTTTTCCCGTCACTCGTATATCAAAAGCATCTGCCGCTGCCAGCATGGCCCCTTTTCTCAAACCAATCTTGCCAGCAGGCAAATCCGGCCACACGTGGAGCGCAATGATCGCATTCACTTCCGGATTATGCAATACACCTGCATCAATCAGATCCGTAGCGCCTCCCTGAACTTCCTCTGCAGGCTGAAATATAAACTTCACCGTTCCCTGAAGCTCATCCCTGTGCTCACTTAATGCCGCTGCTGTCCCAAGAAGAATGGCCGTATGCACATCATGCCCGCAAGCATGCATCACCCCTTCGCGAACACTGGCATAAGGCAATCCTGTCTTTTCTTCAATAGGCAGTGCATCCATATCGGCGCGAATTCCAATGGTTCTTCCCTCACGTCCACCTTTCAAAAGCCCAACAACCCCTGTACCGCCAACACCCGTCTGTACTTCAAGGCCAGCATCCACCAAGAATTGGGCTACCAGCTTGGCCGTTTCAAACTCCTGGTGACCAAGCTCCGGATTCTGGTGAATTTGGCGGCGAAGCCGAATTGCCTCGTCCTTCCACTTTTCGGCTGAACTACGAAAACTCATTGTTTCATTCCTCCTCTATTCATCGTATAAATGACACTGCACTTCACGGTTTGGAGCGACGAATCGTTTCTGTGGAACAACCTGTCGGCATGACTCCATAACGTAAGGGCATCGGGTATGAAAAACACAGCCTGCAGGCGGATGAAGTGGCGATGGAATTTCACCGCTTAATATGACCCTTTCTCTCTTGGCACGGGGATTCGGGATAGGTACCGCAGACAATAATGATTTGGTATAGGGATGTAGAGGATCGGCGAACAAAGCTTCCGCGGGTCCCTGCTCCACCATCTCGCCCAAATACATCACACCGATGCGGTCCGCAATATGCCGTACAACGCTAAGGTCATGTGCAATGAATAAGTAGGAGATGCCGAGTTCTTTCTGAACCTCTTCCAGCAAATTAATGACCTGGGACTGAATCGACACGTCCAGCGCCGATACGGGTTCATCACATATAATGAGCTTCGGCCCAAGGGCCAACGCTTTGGCGATTCCCAGCCGTTGACGCTGACCACCTGAAAATTCATGGGGAAACCGCTCGTAATGTTCTTCACTGAATCCAACTTTGCGCAGCAACGACATGGCTGTTTCCATTCTGGCCCGTTTGTTGCCCTTCTTGTGGATCAATAACGGTTCTTCAATGGAGTATCCGATGCGTTTACGAGGGTCCAGCGAGGTGTATGGGTCCTGAAATACCATCTGCATATGCTGCCTATAACTTCGCAATTCTTTTTTGCTTAACCCCAGAATATCAGTGCCCTCATAAAATGCTTCCCCGGACGTTGGCTCAACAAGTCTGAGAATCGACCGACCAAGTGTGCTTTTACCGCAACCGGATTCCCCTACCAGGCCAAAGGTTTCTCCTGTGTGGATGTCAAAGGACACCCCGTTAACTGCCTTGACCTGCCCCTTGGTTCTGCCAAAAGAAGATCGAACAGGAAAATGTTTGTTCAGATTGCTAACCTGTAGCAGCGGCAGCGGCAGCGGCTTCGACTCAACCAATGATTTCGAGTTCATGTGTCTCCTCCTGAATCGTTGCTATTCCGGGATACCAGCAGCGCACCGAATGGTTCTCGTCCATCTGTTTCAAGGAAGGCGCTGCTTGCAGGCATTGTTCATCTGCATAAGCGCATCTTGGAGCGAATCTGCAGCCTGTCGGAACCTGATGCAGCGCGGGTACTGTTCCCTCAATGACGTGTAGCTTGCTGTGCTGTTCGTCATCAATACGGGGAATAGATTTCATTAAACCTGACGTATACGGATGCTGGGGATTGAAAAATAAATCATCCACACTCGCCTCCTCCACGACCTGTCCAAGATACATGACGGCCACTCTCGTACACGTCTCTGCGACTACACCCAGATCATGTGTTATCAGGATGACACCAAGCCCGGTCTTCGCTTGCAGACTTTCGATCAGCTCCAGTATCTGAGCCTGAATCGTCACATCCAGTGCCGTTGTCGGTTCATCTGCGATAAGCAGTTTCGGATTACAGGCAAGCGCCATGGCAATCATGACCCGTTGTCGCATACCTCCCGAAATTTCGTGCGGATGTTCATCCACTCTCTTTTCCGGTGAGGGGATCCCTGTCATACGCAGCAGATCCACGGCAGCAAGACGCGCCTGTCTGCCCTTCATGCCTTGATGCAGCTTCAAGCTTTCGGCAATTTGTTTGCCAATCGTCTGAACAGGATTCAGGGAAGACATGGGGTCTTGAAAGATCATGGAGAGTTCATTGCCACGTATGCGTTCCATTTGCCTTTTGGACAAGCTTAAGAGATCGATTCCGTCGTAGAGTACTTCACCCGAGTAATCCACGTAATCTTCATCAAACAGTCTGAGAATGGACTCGGCGGTTACGCTTTTCCCGCAGCCGGACTCGCCTACGATGCCCAGCGTCTCCCCGGCAAGGACGTGGAAGGATACGCCTTCCACCGGATGAATTGTTCCTTTTTCGGTTGAAATGGACACTTTCAGGTCCTTCACCTCAAGCAGCGGTTGTTTTCCCACGACGTCTCCCCCTCTTCACCTTATTCGCATGCGGGTCGAGCAGATCTCTAAGGCCATCGCCGAACAGGTTCAGACCCAGTACAACGAGCACCAGGAAAATGCCCGGGAAGACCGTCATCCACCAAGCGTTATAAATCACTGTTTTGCCGTCAAAAAGCATATTCCCGAGACTTGGGGACGGGGAAGGAATTCCCGCTCCAAGAAAACTTAGAGAAGCTTCCGTCAGGATCGATACGGCAAAAATAAAGCTGGATTGGATGATGAGCGGAGATAGCGTGTTAGGAGCCATATGAATCCATATGATGCGCCAACTGCTGGCTCCCTGTGCATGCAACGCTTCGATATAAGTCAACTCCCGAATGACCAGCGCCTTGGAACGAATAATCCGGGCCATCGACGGAATGAAGATAATACTTAGGGCAATAATGACGTTGCCCGGATTTGGGCCGAGAGCAGCCATGATGGAGATGGCCAGCAAAATGGACGGAAATGCAAACAAACCATCACAGATACGCATAAAGATGTGATCCAGCAGCGAATAACTTGCAGATAACAGCCCCACAATCATACCGATGAAAGAAGAAACGGCCGTAACAGCGAAACCAACCGCAACCGAAATACGCAAACCATATACAGCGCGAGTGAATACATCACGTCCAAAGTTATCTGTGCCAAATATGTGCTGCCCGCTCGGACCTTTGAGTCGATTCACCGGATCAATCTGTAACGGCCCGTAAGGTGTAATCATTGGGCCAATGATCACCAGCAGCACAACAACAAGCAGGATGAACGCACCTGTCGTTAGTAACTGATTATTCAAGAAACGCCTAAATGCGATGCGTCTGCTCTTCTCTTTGCGAAGTCCTGACGGAGCGATGGTGGTTTTCACATTGGTTATCAAGTTGTATCCACCTCCCGTTTATTTCTTACTTAATCGAACACGTGGATCGACTAACCCATATAACAAGTCAACGATTAGATTTACGAACACATAAGCCACCGTGACCAGCAGCACCGAGCCCTGAATAACAGAATAGTCTCTTCGGCTAATGGAATTGACGATGAGCTGTCCCACTCCCGGAATATTAAATAGCGTTTCTATAACCGCAGCGCCAGTAACCAGTCCTCCGAATGATTCCCCAATAACCGTGAGAATGGGGATAAACGCAACGCGTAACGCATGTGTATACACAATCGTTTTTTCTTTGACTCCCTTGGCTTTGGCGGTCTTGATAAAATTGCCGGACATCACATCCAGGATGGAGGATCTTGTCATTCGGGTAATGAGAGCTGCCTGAATGATGCCAAGCACAATGCCCGGTAACAACAGGTATTTGATATGCTGCCACAGCCCCTCACTTAGCGGTTGATACCCTGCAACGGGAAGCCAGCGCAGCTTCACGCTAAAGAACATGACCAGCAGTGACCCCAGCAGAAAACTAGGAATGGAAATGCCCAGCATGGAAAAACCCATCACCGATTGGTCCACGATGGTCCCTCTTCGCTTGACCGCTGTAATGCCGAGGAATAACGCCAAGAATACACCGATCACTTGGGCAATGATCGCAAGGGATAACGTAGGCGCCAGTCGTTCAAAAAAAGCCTCTGTTACAGGCTTGTCCAGAAAGATGGACTCCCCCAAATTCCCGGATAACAGTCCTAGCAACCAAATGCCGAATTGCTCATAGATGGGTCTGTCCAAACCAAGCTTGCTTCTTAGCTCATCAATATCGACTTTGCTTGCCTCTTCACCCAACAGAATTGCAGCGGGATCCCCTGGTGTGACATGAATGATAGAGAATACCACAATTGCCACTACAAACAGGACAGGGATCAAAGACAATAACCGGCGAACAATATATCCACCCATATGAGGTCCACCTCACTTTCCAATGACAATCGGGAAGGCGTAATCCTGAGGAAGCCATACTACGCCTTCTCCCCGCTGCCCTTTCCTTTTAACTACTTGTTATTGGTTGTATTCCAGAAGATCGGGCCCAAAACATTCTGGAAACCACTGATATTTTTTGATAACGCTGTTACCTGCTTTGTATGCCCGATCTGAGAAAATGGAACTTCGGTCCATACAAATTGTTGCAATTCATCAATGAGTGGCCTTGCGGCTTCTACTGAATCAGATGTTCGGATTCCTTGAAGAAGCTCGCTCATTTTCTCGCTTTTCAGCAGCCCTGCTCCGCCTCCCCAGAACGCATATTGGTAGAACGTAGGCCGGAACGCATAACTCATTGGGTAGATATCCCACCCGGTGCCTGTCCCGAGTTTTTCCTGCAATGTAGGCCAATCATAGACATCCAGCTTGACCTTGACACCAATCGACTCCAGCTCCTGTTGTAAAACAACGGCTACGTTATATTGATCCACATAATCTCTCGTCGTGAAAATTTTGATTTCTTCGCCGTTATAGCCTGCTTCTTGAAGCAGTTGCTTTGCTTTATCCGCGTTTGCCTGGCTGTACGATTCCTTGCCTGCTTCCGAATACCAGTTCGGATATTCCGGTAGAACCAGAGAGGATGTCTTCACATAAAATTGTGGATCACGGAATGCCGAAGTCAGTATGTCATCCACATTCTGAATGGCATTGACAGCCTGACGAAGTTTGACGTTCTTGAACAAGCCGTCATTGCTGTTATAGAAATATCCAATCATACCTCCCGGACTGAGGAAGGTTTGCAAGTCAGGATTGTCCGCGATCTGCTGTTCATTATCCACAGAGATATTCAGTGCAATGTCATATTCCCCGGAAGTAATCCCGGCAAGACGGGTCGACTCGTCTGTAACGAAGCGGAAGTACAAGTCATCGACCAGCGCTTCCTTTTTGCCGCCTGCTCCATCACTCGGCTCGGTACGGGCAGAGTAATCGTCATATTTTTTCAAATGAATATACTGATCCTGCTTCCACTCCTCCAGTTGAAACGGACCTGTACCGATGAATGATTTGATCCCTTTATCATCTGCTTCATCAACCACTTCTTTCGGGTAGATCGCAGCTGCGGGAATCGGATCAGCAAGCAGTTGCAGTGTTAGCAGAAATGGTGTTTTCAATTGAAGTACGACGGTATACGGGTCCGTTTCTTTGGCCTCGGCACCCACAAAGTTTGCTTTACCATGACTAGACAGTTTGATCCAGCGATTCAGGGAAGCAACAACGTCCTCCGCTTGCAGTTCCTTGCCATTATGAAACTTCACACCTTGGCGCAGATGGAATGTATAGGATAATTTGTCGTCGCTGATCTCATAAGATTCTGCCAGCAGCGGAATGACCTGTGCATCTTTATCCAACGTTACCAGTTGCTCATAGATCTCGCGTGAAATATCCTTGACCGCTGTATTGGAAGACACATGTGCATCCAGTGTGACCGGTTGTGTTGGATAACCAATGTTCAGCGTCCCGCCTGTCTTTCCTTCAGCCGATGTCTGCTGTGACGAACTTTCACCGGTTGTTGAAGAGGCTTGTGTACTCTGCTGACCTTCTCCACCTGAAGCGCAACCTGCCAGAAGCAGGAATACCAGAATCATCATTAAAGCAGGCTTGGTATGTTTTCTCATCATGTAACCCCTCTCGCTCTCATGCATAATGTTAAATCCGATTTCACTATCCCGAGTGATATACAAGTGTTCATGTCGGATTAGTGAAATTGGTATTTTCAGGCTAAGGGAACAGAGGTCTTTTGTAAAATAAGCAATAGTAATGTGTTGATTCATTTTTTGTAATCTACGAAAAAGCGTGATTCTCTGTACTTCCAACTATTCCGATGGTAATATACAACTTAAATTTCATCCTTTATCTGGAAGGAGTCATGAACATGACAACGATACAACGCTTGGATGCCAAACTGGAGGAGCATATCGAGAAGGTCGAACATTACAAACAGGTACAAACCCTGCTTGCCTGGGATGCTCGCACAGGGGCACCTCGAAAGGGCGCATCCTACGCCGCACGAGCCAAAGCAACATTGGCTGGAGAACTATTCAAGATACAGACCGATGCTGATTTCGGTTTGCGACTAGAGGACGCAGCACAACAAGAGGACCTTGATGAGCTATCCAAGCGAATTATTGCAGAGCATTGGAAAACGTATAAACGCAGGAGTGCCATTCCAATAGAGGAATATCAGGCATTTGTACAGCAGCAAGGTCTTGCAAACGCCGCTTGGCTGGAAGCCAGAGCTGCCAATGATTTTTCCATTTTCGCTCCGCATTTGAAACAGATCTTCGATGCAAGCTTGAAATTTGCCGGATACTGGGGATACGAGCAGCATGCATACGATCCACTCGTGCAGCAGTTTGATCCTGACCTTGATAAGGTAACGTTGGATCGCATTTTCAGTGAGCTGAAATCCGCTCTAATACCGCTAATCCGTCGTGTCACATCTTCCGCTAAACAACCGGACACATCCATATTCACTCATCCCTTCCCACTTGAACAGCAGCGGCAGCTTGGGATCGAGCTGTTACAAGCCATTCGCTACGACTTTGATGCCGGGCAATTCGGTGCAACCGTGCACCCATTCAGTTCTGCCATCAATCCTTACGATGCACGGCTCGCAGCCAAATTTGTTGAAAATGACGTTCGCGTTTCATTGTGGAGTGCATTACATGAAGGAGGTCACTCTCTCTATACACAGAATATTGACCCCAACCTGATACATACCGGACTTGGGATCTTCACTTCGTACGGCATTCATGAATCCCAATCGATCTTTTTCGAGAAATTCATTGGCAGACACAAAGGCTTCTGGGAAAATAACTATTTTATTTTGCAAAAAATCAAACCTGAAACGTTTGGCCATGTGAGTTTGGATGACTTTTATTTTGCTTTAAATGCAGTAAAACCGACGTTTAACCGTTTTGAGGCCGATGAACTTACCTACAACCTGCATCTAATTATTCGGTATGAGCTGGAACAAGCCATTATTGCTGGAGAAGTGGATTACGAAGGATTGCCTGAAGCATGGAATGATAAATATGAGGAATATCTGGGCATTCGTCCCCCGACTCATCTGGAAGGCATTTTACAGGATGGACACTGGAGCGCCGGATTTGGATTATTCCCTTCCTATACACTCGGGTTTGTCTACGCAGCACAAATACACAAAGTCATCCGCCGCGAACTTCCCGATTATGATCATTTGATTGAATCAGATCATATCGAGACGATTACCGGATGGCTGACAACACATATTCATCAATTTGGTAAATCAAGATCGGCGGACGAGCTAATTAAGTCCATCACCGGAAAAAGTATTGATACCGCTCCATTGATTCGTTACTTAACGGATAAATACGAGCAGCTCTATGAACTGTAATGATTCTGCACAACAAAAAAAGCGAGAGTTGTTCCTCGCTTTTTTTGTGTATTATTTTTTAAATGGAAAATCTATCGCTTACTCGAAGAAATCATCGAACGACCGCACAGGTTTTACATCCATGGGCTGCTTGGACGCAGCCAGACATGCGTATGCCCCCACATATACGATCAAGCATAACAATATTAATGCTAGCATGTTAAGCCCTCCCTTTTTTTATCTAGCCATTCAGAATCCTCTTTTTCAAAATACGATTCACTTGCTCTGAGCTTGCCAGCATTAAGATAAGGAAAATAAGAACAACCAGCGGGAAAAAGCCGATATTGGTTTTCGCAGCAAGAACGCCAAAAAGCGGAGGAAGCAATGTGGTTCCTGTGTATGCCAGTGCCATTTGGTATCCCATTAATCGGGCAGAATTCGCTTTGCCGAATCGAGCTGGAGTTTCATGAAGAAGTCCGGGATAGATGGGTGCAAGCCCCAATCCAATCAGCATAAATCCAGCCAGCGCAAACGAAATCGATAATGGAAGCAATAAAATGATCCCACCCACAATGGCGGTCATTTGACCAGCCAGAATTAACACCCGATTTTTTATTTTTAACGTGATAAAGCCTGTAATCAACCTGCCTATCGTAATACCTCCGTAGTATAAGGAGATCCAGCCAGCTGCCGTTTCTGCCGAGATGTTTCTTGCTCCTACCAGATAACTGGCCCCCCATAAACCGACCGTTGTCTCCACGCCACAATAAAACAGAAATGCGATCAGTGAGTTTTTGACTCCCTTAATCTTCAATACATTCCGTTCGGGTCTGTTCTCACGCTGTACTAACGTGTTGTCTGCTTGCACATTATCTGATTCGTTGTTCATACTTGCACTCTCCCGACTTGCAGCAACACGCTTCCACAACGGCAACGTGGCAAACAAAATCAGGACGAGACAACACTGGACGACGGCTACAGCTGTATATCCGCTTCTCCAGGAATGATGTTCCGCAATGTAATATGACATAATGATAGGCCCCGTTGTCGCGCCCACCCCCCAGAAACAGTGCAGCCAGTTCATATGGTGTGCTTTGTAATGCTCTGCGACATAATGATTCAGTGCAGCATCAACGGCTCCAGCCCCTAAACCCAGAGGAATGGCAAGAATGACGAGCCATATCAATGAAGGTGCGTAGGAAAATCCAAGGAGTGCTCCGGCAGTTAGACAACAGCTAATTAATGTAACCTTGCCTGTTCCCCATTTTTGAATAACCGTGCCGCTTGCCAAGCTTGAAACGATAGTTCCCCCTGCAACGACCATCGATAGAATTCCTGCTGACCCAAACGAGGCACCAAGTTCAGGCCACATGACTGGCCAGGCTGAACCTAGCAAGGAGTCCGGAATCCCCAGACTGATAAACGCAAGGTAGATAATGATAAGAAACCAAGTTGCCATAAATAGATCCCTTCCCTGCATATAAATTGAGAGTAAATGAACACAAGAATACTGATTAAACCACTTTATTTATATACTTTATAAAGATTACTTATTTATATTGACTCAAAAAAAATTCTTTGTCAATAGATCGTATCAGCCCAAATTAAAACAGCCGCCAATCTGGATGAAAAACTCCTGATCGGCGGCTATTTTTAGGACATAAAAAAAAGGCAGCTTATCGCCGCCTCCATCTTAACGTGTCTCGGCAAATAGGACCTTAGCCGATTCAACAGTTCGTTTACCTGCCCACACATCCTGAACGTAACGCCCTTCCGCCTGAAGCTGGCGGAGCCAATCCTTTGCTTCCTGAATGGTTGCTCCCTTCACATTCTCGTATGCTTGTCTTAAAGTCTCTTCCACGGCGGGAGCCATTTGGTTTCCGTCACCACATACGTAGATTCTCCCATTGGCATCAAGCAAATGAAGCAATTGTTCGGCTTCCTTCAACATCAGATGCTGCACATACGTTTTGGGCTTACCCTCAACACGAGAAAAAGCAGTATGCAGCTTGACGATGCCTGCCTCTTCGTATTGCTCTAGTTCTTGACGATATATAAAATCCGAATCATTTCTGCATCCAAAGAACAAATGGGCTTCACTGAGCGGTAATCCTCTTTGTTTCACAACAGATCTGGCCTGAAGGAAACCTCTGAACGGTGCAACGCCCGTCCCTGGACCCACCATAATAATGGGAACATTCGGCCCTTCCGATAGCTCAAATCCCGATTCTGGCGTACGTACAAACATCAGAATGCTCTCGCCCGTTTGACAATCGGCCAGATAGGATGAAGCCACGCCCCGGAATTCGCCAATCCCACTCCATGCAGGCTCCCTTACAACCGACACCGTTATGCTTGCCTGCTTGGAATTGAGGTGTGGAGAGCTGGATATGGAGTAATACCTGGGCTTGAGTGGAGGCAACAATTCAAGAAACCTTTCGAACGGCAGCTCACAGGCCTCATATTTTTCAAGCAGTTCCAGCATGGTGATCCTGTTTTCAAGTATCTGTTCCGTGTAGTTGTTTTCTTCCAACATCGCCTCCAGTTCACGCTTATGAGGTGGGCACACCGTATAGTTCGCCAGCTCCTGCAGCTGCGTTCTTGTAACAGGTGCCTGTAATTCAACACAAGTACGAAGCAACTCATTAACATGGACTGGACGGTTCAGAGGAAGATGGGTAAGCTGTGTTACGTTTGAAGTTAATTGGATCTGAACGTCTCCTTTTAATCCGAACCGATGAAGGATGCGATTCACAATTTCATTTGCATTTCGGGGTAATACGCCAAGATGATCGCCTTCCTTATAGGTCATGCCTTCAGGCAGCAGCATCTCAATGTGACGTGTACTCCGTCCACTATCCAGTGCTTGAAGCTCTTCGTTTGACACTATAGTGGCATAGCTGGCATTGTAGGTTCGCGCAAGTGGTAGATCGGCTTTCTCGCGAACAAATTCCATTTGAAGTGTACTTCGTGAGGAGTGTTCCATAGATTCCTCGCTAATCCCCAACGCGTTTAACATCTGAGGCCACAACATCCGCTGCCACTCCTCCACTTGTTTCTCCATATCCCCACCTGCATCGACTTCTCCCCGAGGTAACAGCCTGTTGCCTCCCAAGCTCGCAAACTTCTCATCGACCCATCGAGGAATGCTCTGGTAGGTACCGGACCAGCTCCGATCCCCGCAGCCCAGCACTGCATAGGTCACACCGTGCACCTTCTCTGACTCCGCTTCCTTTAACCATTCCATAAATGCCGTTGCATTTTGCGGAGGTTTACCATTATACGATGCTGTCACGATGAGAACGATCCCCTCTTTGGGCAAGCGGCCAACCCATTCATTCAATGTTGCGGCTTTGCTTAGAATTCCATAGGAACGGGCTTTCTCTCCAACCGCTCTGGCAATGTCTTCTGCCGTCCCCAGATTGGAGCCGTATAGAATCAATAGAGGTGGATTAGCATTCACCGACGTGGTCATCGATTCCGCAATAGGGCTGTGATCAGCTACATTGGTATGAATAGGCTGGTTCAACTGTTCATAAGCGGGGACAACAGGTGTACTCAGCTTCGGAGAAACTGTGCGTACTCTCACCTGTATTCGAAAATCCCCTGGTTTTAACGTTAACGTTTGTTTCACGTCCAACTTATAGTTGCTATAGTCTACCAGTTCAAAATGTTTAAGTACCATACCCAGCACAAGTGTTGCTTCATACAAAGCAAACTGCATGCCGATACACGCTCTCTCCCCATTCCCAAACGGTTTATACGCATGATGAGGCACTTGAGTCGTATCTTCAAAACGTTCTGGACGGAAAAGCTCTGCATCCTCTCCCCAGGCACCTTTGTCACGGTGAAGCTGAGGCAGAAGAATACTGCAGCTCTCTCCTTTTTTCAGCGGATACTTGCCACCTATGACGGTGTCTTCTTTGGCATAGACGTCAAATCCCGGAGCCGTTGGCCATAGACGTAACGATTCGCTGAGAATCATGCGGATATATGGGAGCCTGAGGATTTCCTCGTACTGTGGAGAGTCACCGACCAATACTTGGTCCACCTCGTCATACGCCTTTTGAAGTGATTCCGGATTGTTCAGCAAAAAATAAAGAGCAAATGATAACAGGCCACTCGTCGTTTCATGTCCGGCAATGAGAAAAGTAATAATCTGATACCGGATGTTCTCATCGTCCAGCGTTTCTCCGGTTTCTGGATCTTTGCCATTCAGCATACGCGCGAGCAAATCAACCTCTTCGGGAGCTGCGCTTGCTTTACGTTCCTCGATAATCTGGTCGACCAAAGAGAACATCGTTTGAATATCGTCTTGGAACTGTCGTTTGGTTTTCACCATCAGCAGATTTTGAATTTTCAAACGGGAGCTTTTCTGCATGGCTTCATTTAAAGCACGAACCATACTTTCGATAAAAGGACTGTGGTCCTGTCTGTAAAAGCTGTTAAAGCGATAATTGAATCCGCACAGTCCAATGGTATCCAGCGTAAGTCGTGTCATGTCATCAGCTACATCAATGCTATCGTTGGAATTCAAACGCGCCCATTTGTTTATCAATTGTTCCGCTATGTCGACCATCATTGGATGATAACCCTTCATTGCCTGTTTACTGAAGGTGGGAAGCAGAATATTATGCGCCTTTTTCCAGTTCGGCTCGAATGTTCTGCTTGTAAATAAACCATCTCCTCCAAAGGCACGTACATTTTCGAGTTCATTGTATACAAATTTATCAAAACGGGATACGTCACATAATTCAGCCACCAGATCTGGGCCAGATACGATCAATCCGGAGTAGCCAGGAACGGTCAGTCGGTATATAGGACCATACTCCTCAGCTAATTCCCCAAGGGACAACGTTGGTTTTTCTTTATCAATTAAGGGCAGATTCCCGAGTGGCCCATACATTTGGGGCTGTGGAACGTTAGTTGCATTTCTCATTTTAAACACCCTCTCCCAGAGTTTAAAATGATAGATTTATCTATCATTTGATACAATAATAAACCGAACAAGAATGGAAATCAAATATTGCGTTTATGCCAATACCCATCGGAACTAGTCCACTCGACAAAGAAGAAAATCTGTTAAACACAAAAAGGGAATTGCGTCTGCAATCCCCTTTTTGATTTGAATTATTTAGTTAAATTATTCTTATGCAATGTCTTGGAGATGAAACTGTACACCCTTATCCTATGGGTTTACATGTTTACCACGCTCATCCCAAGCTTCCATATTCAGCTCACTGTTGATCGTTACAGCGGTTAATGCACCAAGGGACGCCGCAGTAATAGCCTGGTACAGCTCCGATGCTGCATCTCCAGCGCTGAACAGACCCGGTACGGTCGTTTTGCCGTATTCATCCACAACGACCGTACCCGCATCCGTAACATCACAGCCTATCGTCTGCGGTAGTTCTGATCCAGCCGTCAGTTTCGGTCCAAAGAAAATCCCTGTGCACGAGATTTTGGTGCCATCCTCCAATACAACCTGCTGTACCATGCCTTCGTTTGATTCAATGGATCGAATCGGAGAGTCCCATACCGGAACTCCATGCTGTTTCAATTCCTCCCGCTGCTCATCCGTTAATTCATCAGGTCCATTTGTGCAAATGGTATACTGGCTTGTCCAGCCGGAGATCGTTTTGGCCATATGAAATGCCTTCGCTCCATTAACAATGATGACAAGCCGTTGATCTCTTAATTCCCAACCATCGCAATAAGGACAGACAAAAGCACTCTTGCCATATACTTCTTTCAACCCGTTAATATCCAGCGGGAGGTCTTTTTTTCCTACTGTGAACAACACTTTCTTCGCACGATAGACTACTCCTTGGGCCGTTGTAACTTGAAAATCACCATCTGTTCCTGTCACTGAGGTCGCTGTGTCCCCTACAAAATGAACGGACGGATAAGCGCTAATCTGTTCCTTCGCAACCTTCCGAAAATCACGTGGACTTGCGCCATCTCTCGTCAGAAAACCGTGTGTTTCACGCGTAACCCAGTTGCGCGGGCGTTCATCATCTATGACCACAACATGTTTGCGAGCTCGTCCTAGTACAAGGGCTGCATTAAGACCTGCTGGCCCTCCGCCTATGATTAATACATCCATCTTTTGATTCATATTTAACAACCTTTCCAGATATTCAATATCCTTTATTATTTCAAAAAAAAGGTCTATCCTGATTGCTTCTTGCCGCTATTCTCTAATAAAAACAATGCAAGAGGAAATCACTTAAATACTATTAAAGACCTCTTATATCTACAATAAAACAATAAAACTCAACATGCAAGAAAAATATTCTTTTCTTGTTATTGCTGCTATTCGGTTTCAATGACCTGTATCACAGAAAATCATTTTTAACAATTAAAAAAAACCTTGTTTTTAAATTGTTCACAATCAAATGACATTATTTTAAATACTAAATCGTTAATTAATTCACATAGTGTATTGAATGCTATAATAAAACCACGAGATATATAAGTATAGATATAGGAAGTGAGTTCTTGAAAACAATGAATAAAGGGTCACGGCCCGAAATCAGCCTGGAGTATACTAGCTCGATTCCGAAAGTATTCTTTGATACGATCAAGATCGGAATTATCAAATCCAATCTGATCGCCATGTTTGCCGGTTTAAGTTTGGCTTTGTATGTATTTGATGCATCCATTTTAGCTAATATTGTACCCATTATCCTCTCTGTCATCGGGTCTTCCCTGATTATCGGAGCGGCCGGGGTGTTTAACAATTTGTATGATCGGGATATCGATGCGATCATGGAACGTACCAAAACACGTCCGACGGTAACAGGTCGTGTAGATACCAAAACAGGATTGATCCTCGGTATTGCCATTACGATTATCGGGGGCATCATGTTGTATATCGCTTCCCCTTCGGCTGCCGTATTCGGCATATTGGGACTGTTGCTGTACGTGTTCCCTTATACCATGTGGACCAAGCGGACAACGGTTTACAATACGGAAGTAGGAAGCCTTTCAGGCGCTGTTCCTCCACTCATCGGTTGGGCAGCCATTTCACCAGAGTTGGGTCATTATGAAATTTGGGCCTTGGTTGTTACCATGCTGTTGTGGCAAATGCCTCACTTCTATGGCATTGCCATCCGGAGATTCGATGAATACAAGGCGGCTGGCGTACCTATGCTTCCTGTCGTAAAAGGAATCAGACGGACGTACATCCAGACGAATGTTTATCTGGTATTGTTGTTATTCTCCAGCTTCTTGTTCTGGCCGATGAGTCCGTTCATTGCCATTGTTGCGTTTCTGGTAAGCTTGGCCTGGCTTATTCTTAGTGTGGCAACCTTCGATAAGAAAGAAACCAAGAAATGGTCACATAAAATGTTTATTTTCTCCATTAACCACATCACGATCATCTTCCTGGTCATCATTGCGTATTCATTGATTGCACAGCTGATCAAATAAAGATTGATCAAATGAGTAATAATAAAAGCCGTACAGATCTTAACTCTTTCGAAAAGAGTTGTCTGTACGGCTTTTTTCATTTGTTATATATCTTATATCTTATCCTATCCCACTTTAACAGGTGTTTGCTCACCTTGCCAAAGCAGCTGCATCTCTTCATTTGTAGCAAGCAAATCTGATAAGCTGCCCTCAGCCTCAATTCGTCCATCCTTCATGACGATGATATGATCCGCCTTGGCAAGTGCTGCTCTGCGGTGAGACACCGCGATACATGTGACATCTGGCTCCTGGAACAAGCCTTCCCAGACCTGTTGCTCGGTCTCCACATCCAGCGCACTGGACAGATCATCGAAGATGAACAGATCCGCTTCCGTCATCAACATGCGTCCGGTTGCCGCGCGCTGAATCTGACCACCCGACAGCATGACACCTCTTGGACCTACGGACGTTTCGAGTCCTTTATCCAGGTTTTGGATATCCTTATCCATAACAGCCAAGCGAATTGCTTTTGCAAGAGCAATCTCTGTACGCCCCTGTTTTCCCTGAACCATATTCTCTTTCAGCGTATCACTGAACAGTCGGGGGACTTGCGGCGTATATGCTGCTCTGGGCGGCATCAGAAAGGTAGCCGGATCAACATCCTTTCCATTCCAGCGAATATGGCCCTCTTGTTTGGGTAGCAGTCCCAGAAGTGTGCGTACCAGAGTTGATTTGCCAGAACCGATCCTACCAGTAATGACCAGAAATTGCCCTCGCTTCACACAGAAGCTGATATCCTGTATTCCATTTGCAGAATGAGGATACTGGTACGACAGATTGCTGATCTCCAGCTCTCTTAGCTTCTCATTGGGATCTCTCTGTTCAGTAGGTAGCTCAGGCGGATCTTCATTCAGATAAGTCTCTCTGAAATCCATGATCCGGTCTTCCTCACCAGGACGAAACAGGGTTCGCATGCGGTCAAAAGATACTTTGAGCCGTTTATGCTGAAACACCATATAGCCAAACAAAGAAATACTAAAGCCAATATTGGCAAGATAACTGGTGAACAAGGCAAAATTACCTACGGTGAAATTACCGGATTTCATCTCGGCCGCACACATCAGGAGAATAAGACCTGTACAGATACTGAGAACATGCTGATTAAGCGATCTCATCCACTGTTTGAACAGATTATCTCGGAGTGCGGCCTGTCGACGTTCTTCATTCAGATTGTTAAAACGAGTAGAAACATGTTCTTCTGCCTGCCCAAGTTTCAGCGCCTGCACAGCTCCAAAGGTCTCGGCAATGAAACTGGTAATTCGCCCTGTCGACTCACGATTGGCTTGAGCATATCGGCGAGCCCGATTACCAGACAAGTTATTAAGCAAAGTTACGATGACCAGAGGCAGTACCGCAACGAGAGTGATTTTCCAGTTGATGTTTGCCATAATGATGATGGATACGATGGCGAACACGAGCCTTCCCCAAAAATCCACCCAGGATTCCACGTACTCAACAACCTCATCCACATCATCCCGAAAGCGACTCATCGCCTCTCCCGGTGAAGCTGGCAGATTGCGTCCTGGCCAGCGCATAATACCGGCGAGCATATTGGTACGCAGAATCGCCTGAATATGGTAGATATACGTAATCCACGCATAGAATGCGGCAAAAAACGTCCCTACTCTTGCTGCTCTGATCAAAGCAATGAAGATCAGTGGAGCCGCCAGCCACATATAATTACTGGACCCCGCCGTTGCTCGATCAAAGAACCACTGCATCCCGATTCCTATTAACAGCGGCAAGGAATGAAATATGCACCATGAAAATCCGTTGATCAAAAATAGAAAAGGCCTGAATCGAAACAAACGGCCTATAAATCCGGTTACATTCACGCCAATTCCTCCTCTCGCCCCGTAAACAGCAATCTGGCATAATGTGACGCCGGATCGCTGGCGAGTTCTTCTCTGGCTCCGAATTCCAGTACCTTGCCATCACCCAGTACCATAATTTGATCGACCTTCTCCAAAGTAGCCAGACGATGTGCAATGATAATTCCGGTACATTGCTTCATCAGTTGGTCAATGGCAGACTGAAGCATGCTCTCAGTTGCGGCATCCAGTCGTGAGGAAGGTTCATCGAGAATGACAAGACTTGGTTCGGTCAGAAATACACGCGTCAAGGCAAATAGTTGAGCTTCCCCTGCGGACAATGAAGAACCACCTGCCTTCAGATGCGTATCCAGTCCTGCGGGCTGTGATTCGATCCAGTGACTTAATCCCAGTCGATCCGTTGTCTCCTTAATGATCTGATCTGAGACGTCCTGGTTGAACAGCGTTAAATTGTCTCGCAGCGTCCCGTCGAACAGCTGTACATCCTGCGTAACCATACCAACCCTGCGGTAGAGTGCAGGCAAGGTAAGGTCTGAAATATCTGTGCCCCCAACACGAATCGTTCCGCTATCCAGATTATACAGGCGCAGAAGCACACGACTGAGACTTGATTTTCCGCTACCAGTACGACCAATGATGCCCAGCCGTTCGCCAGGTTTAATGGCAAAGTTAATATTCTGCAATACAGGTTTATCCTCGTTATAACTGAAGTTCACCTGCTTGAATTCTAGACCAAGTGGCCCTTCTGGCAGCTGATCCTCTCTTCCGTTTTCGATCTCACTGCGCAAAGACAACAGTTCTCTTGACCGAAGCATACCTGATTTCGCCTTCTGAAACTCTTGAACCTGATCGCCCAACATCTCAATCGGATCATTAAGCATCTGTGTGTATTGATATATCAGAAACAGTGTTCCGATGCTGATAATGCCTTGCATGTAGTAATGAACACCGAGCAGAAGTACTGCCGTGACTGCAAGGGCGAACAGAATGACCGTCGTATTCCATGGAATAACCCGAAGCAACCAGGCTTTCCTTCCCTTTTGAAATACAACACGCATCGTACGATAAAAACGATTCATCACATACGGGACATGCCCATTCGCTTGAACATCTTCAATTCCCGCAATACGCTCTTCAATTAATCCGAACAAGGATGCACTCGCTTCCCGCTCATTTTTGGAAGAGTTTACTCCCAGATTCCGAATGAACACCATAAACAGAATCGATAACAATGTAAACACCGTCATGACAATTGCAATCGGTACGTTTACGCTGAACATAAATCCGAGGATTCCGGCAAGCAATACAAAGCTCCCAACCACTTGCACAATGAACATGGCAAAGAAGTTGGAGATACTCGTCACATCACCATCCACCCGTTCTATCATCTCTCCCGGTGTCTTCACATTATGAAACCGCATATCAAGACGCAGACAATGCTTCAGGAGATCTCCCCGTAATCGGTTTGTTGCCCGCCACGCCACATCGTTACCTAGATAACTTACGGCTACTGTAATCAATTGATTTACGAAGGCAACAACCAGAAACAATCCGGCAAGCTGGAACAGGTTAGAAAGGACTCCCCCACTTGCGGCCGTATCAATGAATCGTTTGATAATTTGTGGATTCAGGAGCTGCAGTCCCGTTGACGTTAGCAACATCACCATAAGCAAGGCCAATCGGCCTTTAACGGGTTTTAGATATTGCAGCAGCCAGGACATGGAGCGTTTCTCTGTTTTGGGCATGGCCCCTCACCCCTTCGTATAACATTTCTATTCCATTTTTGCGATTCTAAGCATTTTGGTCCCTCACTAAGATGAATCATACATAATAACAATAAATGCAACATTTCCAACCCGTGGATGAATCTTACCAAGTGTGTTTACCATTTAACATTCTCCCAATCTCTCTGGCATTCTTCCCGAAATCTTTGCACCCATTGTTCGGAAATCTCGTCTGCAATCGGGTCAAAGAACGGGGCTGATACGGTAATACCATCAAATTGAACATCCAAAAACGCTAGCATTTTCATGACGGTCCCTTCGTAATCTGCTATAAAATCCTCATAAACAATCGTCAGCGGCACAATGCCTGACTCGGACAGAAAATCTTCAATTGCTGCTTCGCACATGTTACTCTCCACAAGCAGATGTTTAATCGCATCAAAGTTATATTGATCTGCAATATCTTGTAACTGAGGACTGTCTCCGTGCTTGCGGTGCCATTCACCCGAGACAATGGCTCTCCACCATGACACAGCCAATCTGACTTTGTTGCGACGCGTCATATAAATGTGTTTAGTGCAATTCGGGAAGCCCGTACTCCATACCTCAGCCCGCGATAACTCTGTTGGCAGGCTATAGAGACTGCGGAATGCGTCAATCCATCGTTGTTCAAAATTAATCTTGATTCCGAAGATTCCGTTCGACGTTGTTCCCTGATCCCAGATCTGCTCCAAATCTCCACGCTTTAATGTATCTGGGCTCATACTCTGATAATGCAGCCACTCCCTCGGATATCCTGCGACACCCGTAGAACTTAAGGCTTCACCCAGCAGAGTACTGCCCGTTCGTTGAGAAAACCAGATGGTATAACTTTGAACAGGTCGTTTCATATAGCTGCCTCTCTTTCTCCCCTTAAGGGTTGTTTTCATGCTAAAAAGTACTGCAAATCTCCCTTCCATGTGCAACAGATTGGGTGGAATGCATGCAAAAAAGCCATAGATGAACTAATGTTCATCTACAGCTTGTAACAATAAGAGAACCATATGAAATAAGAAGCGTTTCCGGATTTCTCCACTGCACGCAATAATGATGAGCGTCCACGACAGGGGTGCACAAACATGACTGTCTAGACGCCAATATACAATCCATTGGTTAAGTCACTATGCTCATGCGTATTCAGTTATCGATTCAGAATGCGCCCTGTCTGGAACATGTTCATCTTAACCACCCGTCACACATATTTGTTGTTTATTGTATTCGCTCCACCGTAATCCGTCAAGATAATATTAACTGAATTGTTATTTCCTTCATGACACTGAACATCATATGCCGCTACTTCAACGATCATAACCCAAGTAGGGAATTTCTCTGAGATTAAACCTCAATCTCCCTCTCCCTGATGACAAGGCGCTTATGCGCTATGATAAGAAAAGGCAGTCCGAGTGCAGTGGTCAGTGCCAGAGGTACAAAAATGAACAGGCCATTCCCCGTCCCAAATTGGGTTAACAGCAGCCCTCCCATAATCGGTGCCATGACGCTGCCCAAGTTATTAAATCCAATTGTGCCAAAGTAGGTCCCTTTCCATTCGGGTTTGGCAATACGGTCAATCAGCATATCCATCATGGTGAACATGAGCACTTCCCCAATTGTGAACAGAATGACGCTGATCATCAGGACCATAACGCCTTCAGCGATGCCAAACAGGAACAAACTTGTAGCGACCAGCAGGTTCCCTAGGATGAGCGGCACAACCGGTGGAAATTTGCTGGCAACCCGCACAATCGGGTATTGGACCACAAGCACAGTCAGCGCATTGAGAGAAAGCATGTAGGAATACACTTGACTTCCATGTTCAAAAAGAGGATTCTGCGCCACATACTGTGCCAGGGTCGAGCCAAAATGTCCGTAACCGAGTACGCAAAAGGTAGTCCCGATAAGTACCGGCAAAAATACACGATCGCGGCCAGTGGTAGCCAAGGCATCTCGTAAACGTGGCGCAGTGACCTGAACGTGTTTCGGCAGGGTTCCACGATGCGATTGAAATTGAAGGAACAAAACCAGGCCGTAAACAATATATACCATCCCAGAGATCATAAACGGAAACGTAGATTGCGCTGATCCAAGCTGAAGACCGATAATGGGCCCGAACACCACACCCAGATTAATGGCTGCATATCTGAGATTGAAGACAAGCAGCTTATTTTGCGGTGGAGTAATATCCGATAGAAGTGCACGTGACGTGGGCTCAAACACGGCGCGGCATAGTCCGTTTAACGTATTGGCCACAAAAAATACCCACAGATGCTCAGCTGCTGAAAAGATGAAGAAAACACATGCCCAGCCAAATACGGAGACCATCATGACTATTTTGCGGCCAATTCGATCTGAAATGTAACCTCCGTAAAAGCTGACCATTACCCCCGCCAGAGAACTGACCGCGACGGTAACCCCAGTCTGTGTTGGTGTGGCTCCCAGTACCTGGGTCAGATAAATGGATAAAAATGGGATGCTCATCGACGTGACGAGACGTCCAAACATGGTTCCAATAATGATGGTCCAGGCTAAAGGGTGAATCTGCCGTAAATGTTGCTTCATTGCGCATGGTTCTCCTGTTCTTGTTGTTTTGTCTTAGTGGGGCTGTCTTTCCCTGTCTCTTTATGTATAATTGTATCGATCAAAGGGGGAAATAAAAGTGTAAGATTGTAATAACACTTTTCACCTTTTATGAAGGAGCACTTAAACATGGATACCACAACAACCCATTATGTACGTCTTGCAACAGCAAAAGAACTATCTCTTAAACTTCATGAACCGGTTCCAGTAACCATCGATAGCCTTTCCGCTGCCTTATGCTGCACCCCCCGCAACGTGAAGTTTATTCTGCGCAAGCTGGAGGAACAAGGCTTCATTCATTGGCATCCTGGGCGCGGCCGGGGACATCATTCTGAGATGACGTTGCTGCGCAGTGTGAATGAATCGCTGGAAAATCACTTGCGGGAACTGATTGGGAGAGGCAAAATCAAGGAAGCGATCGAGCTAATCGGAAATGTTGACATCAATGAAACACTTCAGGAACAATTGCTGCGATCACTTAACAAGCATATGGGATTCCATAGTCATGTCGAAACTGCCTCTGGTCAGGATGTGCTGCGCATGATGAGATCACGCAGACAAGGCAATCTGGACCCTGCTTTTGTTTATACAGCTTTTGAAACCTACCTGCTCGGTCAGGTCGGCAATACATTGGTCACTTATGATGCTAAATCCAATTCATTCCAGCCCGATTTGGCGCATATGTGGGAATGCAGCGAAGATCACACCGTATGGATCTTCTATCTCCGTAAAGGGGTGCGTTTCCACCATGGACGTGTAATGACATCCAAGGACGTACAAGCCACATTACAGCGATTGCATGGTGTGCACAGCCCGTCCATCTGGTTATATCGGGATATTGAACGTGCCGAAATCACTGGCGATTACTGTATCCGGTTTAAACTCAGTCGGCCGAACCGCTTCTTTTTGCATCTGTTTAGCTGTATACGAATGACCATTCTGCCCTACGATATGGATGTCTACGAACGGCTGATTGGCACCGGACCTTTTCAGATTACGAAGATTAATGAGGATGTGCTGGAGCTTGGCGCATTCGAAGCTTATTACGGTATTCGTCCCCATCTCGACCAAGTCCATATCTGGTTTGTTCCCGATTTGGGCCCGAATGATCGGTACTATGAACTTCCTGGAACATCTCGGCTGAAGCTCCCATCAACCGATTTTAATACAAACAGCATCAATTATCCTGCGCTCGGGTGCCAGTATATGCTCTTCAATTTTCGTAAGGAAGGCATCCACCATCATCCGAAATTTCGCCAAGCGCTGAGGATGGTATATGACTCCGTGGCACTTGTGAAGGATCTGGGCGGTAATCGAATTACACCCGCAGGCAGCTTCTTGCCATGGAAAAGTGAAATACAGGACTGGACAGAATCCTCGCTTGAACACGCCCGTGAGTTGCTATACAGCAGTGGATACCAAGGTGAAACCATTGCATTATCGTACACTTTGAACAAAGATTCAAAAGCTGCGGAGTGGCTTCAGCGGCGTGCACAAGTCATTGGCCTGCGCCTTGCCATGTGTCCCTGCGAAGATAATATTCATTTTGGAGAAACGATGAATGCCGAATTGATCATGGCTGAAGAGATTCTGGAGGAAGATTGGCAATATGGCATGATTCACTTTTTCAAAAACCTGTCCAATCATTTTCATATGTGCATGACTCCTGATCTGCAATCTATACTGGATCAAAAACTGGATCATTTCGCCCAGCTACCCAGCATAGAACGTGCAGAGCTATTAGATGAAGCTGAGGAAATGCTGCGAGAAAACAACTGGATTTTGCACGGTTGTCACATGAACAAGCGCGCTCAACTCGATCAGAGCATCTTCGGCATGCAAACCGCCGAATTTGGTTATATGGATATCTCTCAATTATGGATCAAAATCAGCAGTGAGGTTTGTTTTGCATCAAAAGAATCCCCCTAAAGAATTATTAGGGGGATTCTCCTTATTTCATTGCATGGTTATAGCCTCGGTTAAATGCATCCCGATACTCTTCCAGAAATGCATCGAGCGAGCGAGGCTCTCTGCCAAGCAAGCGTCGAACGGTATCTGTCGGCTTCTCTGACACAACGGTAGACATCGTCTGGATTTCCACAACGTGGTCTGCGAGCCAAGAAGGCATCTGTCCATGTTCGATCAAATCAGTTCGCAACGCCTCAGGTTTGAGGTTAAAGAATTCGATCGGTCGATTGAGCAGGATGGACAATTTATCTGCAATCTGTGGATAGGTGAACGTTTCGGAACCCGTCAACGTATAAATGCTGTTAACCGACTTGAACCGTGTCATTACTTCTGCGGCAATATCTGCGATGTCCCGGCAATCGATGAAGTTGCACGGTGAATCTCCAATACAGCCGAAGAACATATCCTGGGTTGTTATGGTTGGTGCGAGACGCAGCAAATTTTGCATGAACGCATAAGGTCGCAATATTGTATACGTAATTCCTGATGTCACGAGAGCTTGCTCGATATCGGCATGCCATTTTGCTACAGCTACAGGTGAACGTTCCTCATAAGCTGGACTGGATATTTTGACGACATGCTTCACTCCCTCTTGCGCAGCTATCTGAATAATGGATGTCTCTAATTCCACTTGTCTGGGATTGTTGGATAACGCAAGGAATAGTTGGCTGGCACCCGCCAAAGCTCTGCGCATCGATTCAGGATCATTCGCATCGGCAATACAAAGTTCAACACTGGAAAATGCCAAGTCCACGATTTGTTGACGAAGCTGATCCGGCTCTCTGCTTATTGCCCGAACGGGAACGCCGCCCTCCATCAAACGTCTCAAAAGTGCATTTCCAATCATACCTGTTGCTCCAATAATAGTAATCATGTTTTCATATCTCCTTCTCAAGTGAATTCATTTATTTTGTAAAGGAAGCTCTCCAACGCCAGGTCATGATCGTGCAGGCTAATGCACCGGACAGGGGAAAATCGAACCCGATATAATCCAGCCAAGTCCATGAAAGACTCGGGTTTACGATATGCAGCACGTTGGAAATCCCCCACGAGGCCATAAGGCCAAGCATTGCGCCTGCAAGTGCAAAGCAACCCACGACGATCACACGAGGCGTTTTCACCATCCAGCGTGTACGGCTCCCACGTTTACGCAGCCAGAGTCCAATCCATAGAGCCATCAGCAGGGACGCCCCTCCAATCGTTGTTAGGGCTCGTAACTGAAGCACTTTATCAGCGGTAACGATTCCCCCGATGCTTGCCATAATGGCAGGCGATAAGTAAGCTGGGATTAATTCTCGCCATAACACAAACGGTTTTTGGCGTGGCTGTGCGGATCGAACAGCATAACTTTCCTCTGATCGAATGGGGTCTTTTTGGTTAAACATATCACTACTCCTTTTATTTGAAACTACACCCTATTGTTACACTATATAATTAGGAGCCTAACTATATGGTGATGAAAATGGGCTAGCTGATCTAGCCCGTTTCACCTTTCTTGCTATGCTCCTAGGATTTGGGTTCAGAGAGGTCAATTGACTCATCTGTAAGTGCCGAGATGCCTTGGGTTACACGCCCCAGCAGATCGAGAAACACACTCCGTTCCTCAATTGTAAGCAAGCCGACCATCGCTTCCAATCTGGCAAAATGCTCCGAAGCCATATCCGTCAGCTTTTTGGCGCCTTTGGCTGTCAAGATGACTGACTTCTGACGGCCATCGACGGAACTCGTCCGACGAGCGACCAGTCCGTCGCGTTCGAGAATCTCTATTAGACCAGTTACGGTTGCACGAGTAACGCCCAGATTTTCCGCGAGTTGCGAGGGCAGCTCTTCGCCATCGTTATCCTCTAGATCTGCTAACAGACGATAACGACCTGTCGATAAACCAAATCTGGAGAAGTGAATTTCCGCAGCATGCCCAAGCTTGGCTCCCGCTACCATCAGCCTGGATGCGACAAGCACGGCTTGTGCATCAACATCTAATTGATAGCGATCAACCTGTCGCTTCGTTTGTACTAACGAGGGGATGAGATACATGTCATTTGTTTCTTTATTATGGTTGGTCATAGATATAGTATGGCGCCTAACTATATATTTGTCAACTTTTATTCAGCGCTTTCTATCCACTCCGATTTCCGTCTAACGTTAAAGAGCCGTTGACTTATCACAAGGATAAGTCAACGGCTCTTTTGCCAAACAAAAGGTAATCCGTTCATACACATAAAGAAATCTTAAACCATGGGTATGTCTGTAATGGTACATACTATATATTCTCCATTGTCATGTTCGTTTGCAAATCACAAACGATTCTTTTGTTTCTTTGTTTTGTAAAACTCCTCCATCACTTGCATAATGGATTCACTTTTAATTGGTTTGCTTACATACGCATCCATTCCAGCCTTTAGACATTTGTCCATATCCCCTCTAACCGCGTTCGCAGTAACCGCAACAATGTAAGGGCATGCGCCCGGTTGCAATGATTCTTTAATGGCTTTGGTCGCTTCGAATCCGTTCAGTCGAGGCATGTGTACATCCATAAACACAATATCGTACGCACTTCGTTTGACAGCTTCCACAGCTTCTACACCGTTCACCACATAATCCACAAGATGTCCTTTCTTCTCAATCATTCGGCGCAGAACAAGTTGGTTCACTTCATTGTCTTCCGCGATTAAAATTCGCAATAGATCCGTCTTATTCTTTTTCTGTTGAAGATCGTAACTGTTGATTTCCTCGATGTTACTGGTTTTAAACGAAACTGTAAATACAAATGTGGTCCCTGGATCATTGGATTCTTCAATCCAGATATCTCCCTCCATGAGCTCTATAAGCTTCTTGCTGATAGCCAGTCCAAGGCCAGTACCTTGAGGCTTGCGAGTCATGAAGTTCTCCAATTGGTAGAAGGCTTCAAATAAATGCTCTCTCTTCTCCGCTGGGATTCCAATCCCCGTATCCTTCACTTTGAATTGAAATTGAACATCATTATGTTTTTGTCCGATCACTTTCACCTCAATTTCAACACTGCCTTCTAAGGTGAACTTCACAGCATTCCCAATGATGTTGGTGAGGACCTGTTTTAGACGGTAAGCATCCCCAAATACGGGAATAGGGATCGCGTCATCCAGGTCTAGACGAAGATCCAGCTGTTTCTCCCGAATCATTGGCGTTACGATATCAACCGTCTCGGTCACGATTCCCCTGAGATCAAAGGGCTCATCCATCAGATCGGTTTTACCGGACTCTATCTTGGAAAAGTCCAGGATATCATTGATAATCGCAAGCAACGAATCTCCGCTCCTTTGGATGATTTCAATGTATTCCTTTTGTTCTCCGCTAAGTCCAGGCGTATCCAGAAGCAAATCCGTCATCCCGATCACTCCGTTCATGGGTGTACGGATTTCATGGCTCATCATCGCCAAAAACTCACTTTTTGCCTTATTCATTCGTTCGGCCGTTTCTTTGGCTACAAGAAGCTTTTTCTGTTCTGTAATATCCTTCGCAATCAGGTAGAAGCCTACGTTTTTTTCATTAATAATGATAGGAGCAAGGGTTGCCAACACTTCTGTCTCATAACCATCTGTGTGCTGAATGGCGTTGATCTCTTTTTCAGCCATCTCATAGTGGCTATTGAGGATAAGTCCGAGATTAAACGATCCGATAAATTTGCATATGCTTGTTCCGATCATTTCCGTAACCGGGCATCCTGTTATCTTCACGGCTACCGGATTAGCATTTATAATATCGCCGTTCATGTCAAAAGAAATGATGGCATCATGATTATATTTTTTGAGTGAAGTATAGCGTTCCACCGATTCCTGAAGCTTGAATTCGACAAGTTTACGTTGGGTGATATCCTGCAATGTTCCGTTTAACTGTATCGGTTGATGATATTCATCATAGGTGATTAACCCTCGCAGATGAAGATACTTTTCATTGCCGCCAGTACCCAGATGCCGATATTCAAAATCAAGCGGTTCTCCTTTTTTCACCCATTCAATACATTCCTTCAACCGCTGCTCCTCTGACGGCTCCATGAATGTAAAGATATCGCTCGCCTTATAAGGCTTATTGTTGTCTATTTCAAAAATCTCAAATATCTGATCGGACATTGAAATATGGTCATTGACCATGTCCCATTCCCAACTACCGATCATGGCTATGCGTTCAGCTTCCGCACTAATTTCCTCATGTTTCTTTCTCTCCGTTATATCTCGACCAACCGCAAGAATTTGTTGTTCATGCTTGGAGTCTCCGATAACCTTATATGTGGTTTCAAACCAAAGATAGTGCCCATCTTTATGGCGAACCCTTATGTTTAACAGATTACCTGTGTTCAAGTCCATCTTCGAGATACGTTCCATATCTTGTTGATGGAAATACGCGTTATTGTTTTTCCCAACCACTTCTTCTAACGAATAACCGAGCAGCGTGTTGATTGAGGGAGAACAGTAGCGACAAATACCATCAAAGGTGGCGATATATATGATTTCCTGTGCGTTGTCTGAAATGAGCTTGAACATCTCTTCACTGTGAAGAAGCTTTTGTTCGGATGTTTTACGATCCGAAATATCCACAGCGTGGCAAATAAAATAAAGAGGCTCATCCGTTATTTCGTCCCGAGCCAATGATATATGTAACGCAACCCATAACACGTCACCATTTTTTTGGATGTAACGCTTTTCGTATTTAAGCTCCCTCGATTTACCTTCAAACAGGTCGCGCTCATAGATCGAATCTAGTGCACAATCATCGGGATGAGTAAGGTCCTGGTAATTGAGAAGCATTAATTCTTCAGTTGTATAACCTAGCATACAGCAAAAAGCAGGATTCACTTTCATCCAATGTCCTGTCGGAGCAAGGAGTGCAATCCCAATAGGTGCTTGATTATAAATCTGTTCAAACAATTCGTGATGATCGACCTTTTGAACCTGCATCTTAAGCTCTCCTTTTATTGTATAAACTCCAAGTTATTAAAACACAATAATTGCTTAATACCCCGTATTTCAATTGTTGAAACTTCTCATTTTCTAAAGATTTATGTCATTGAGGCAAAACAAGACCTGGATTCTATAAGTATCGAATCCAGGCAATTGTCGTTTAATTTATTATAACCCATGTGAAGCATGGATTGGTCAGAAAAAAATGTCACCGCTCCCGTCCAATGATGTAATCCAACAGATGCCTCAGAAAAGAAATCGGCTTTGGCATTTCGTTCAGCGCATCGGTTGCGAGACAGTAGTGCTCCCACATCTCTTTCTTCGCGCCATCTTCACCCAGAATGGATACAAAGGTTGAGCTATTGTTCCGCACATCCTGACCTGCCGGCTTACCGAGTACCCTATGATCCCCTTCCAGGTCCAGCAGGTCATCCTTAATTTGAAAAGCGATACCCGCATGATACGCAAACTTCTTTAAGGAGGCAATCTCCACGCCCTTCACCTGAGCCAGAATGGCTGGCATCACAAGTGCAGCCTCGAAAGCAATGCCTGTTTTGTAGAAACAGATCATGTTCAATTGTTCTAGGGTCAGCGTTTTTCCTTTGGCATTCAGATCCATCGCCTGTCCCATACACATATCTTCTGCTTTCTCAGCCGAATATTGAATCAGGGTAAGCACGGTTGCGGCATCAAACTGATTGAGGGAGGATTGCTCGCCAATGGCTTTTTGGATGAGAAATAAACCTGTCAATTCTGCTGTTGCGCTGTTGTGCACCTGATGCAAGGTGGAACGACCTCGCCGGGTCGAAGCATTATCCTGGGTCGGCAGATCATCAAAGATCAGCGAAGCCGTATGCATGTATTCCAGTGATCTCAGAAGAGGGATGATAGATGATTCATGCAGACCATATTCACGCACACCCATCACCCAGGTTAGGATCGGCCTTAGCCGCTTCCCATCTCCTTGCAGACTGTAATTCGCTGCATCAATAAGTATGCCTTTCATCTCTGGAAGTCCGCCCGGCTTGGATATCTGTAATTCAATATTGATCTGTTCACGAACCGTGCGAATGGTATCCAGAAAATCCTGTTTTTCCTGCTTGTCATTCTGCAGTTGCATGATGACCTGATCCCGCAGCAACTTATCCAGGAAATCCACATCATCGGCTTTTCGCACCATTTGCTGAATTAGGCGATTGAATTCCGGTTGTCCTGAGGCAAAGGTGTTCATCACTTCATTGTATTGTTCTTGACCCAAACGCTCTTTACAACGCTTAAGTCCATTAATAGCTCGATCCAGTATGACCTCACGGGTCTTCGCATCCGAATGGTACACCTCATGAATCAGATAAGAGATAACCGCCCAGTATAGTTCATACGGATTGATCAGATCCGGCCGCAGGTCACGATACTTCAGATAGTAAGTATACGGAGTCACTGCTCCCTCCTCCATATCGTCAAACATATCAGCGAAATCGTCCGCGAGCTGATTATATATGCCATAGTAGAACGTCCGCAGATCAAAACCTTCATCCGCCGATGCACTGAGTACGGAACGAACAATGAGTCTTGAAGATGAGGATTTAATAATAATCGGGATATAGAGTTCTTCATTGGAATAATTCGCGTTCGACAGTTTCTTGGCCCGGTCTATTTCCTGGGACTGAAAGAATACATAGGATTGCTCGAAGAACGTACGCTGCGTTTCAGGGCGCTGGTAGTTCTTGATATACTCGAACGCCTCCCGCAGCTCGGCATGAACATATTGAATGACTTTGAGGTTGGCTCCCTTCCATTCGCCGATATCCGGCACGATCCCGGTGAGAAGCGCATTCCGAATCAAGAGAGAATACTGTTCCTTCTCTTGTGCAGTCAACGCCTGCGAATCAAGCAGGTCATCAATAAACGGATAGGTCAGTCCGTAAGAATAACCAAGCCGAATTGCAGCGTCCAGCCTCTCGGAACGTTCTGCCTGGGGAGTCTCATCATTCATATCATCGTTCACATGCAGAACCACGCCGAGGATAATCTTGAGCAGCTTGCGCTGCGCCTGTTCTGCGTCCAGTTCTTTGGGGATATTGGAAGCGACATGTTTTAATTTGTTAATCACCCAAATGACTGCCGTTTCCACATTCTCCTTCTGAGCCCACCGATATAAGGCAGCCAGACTGATATAATCCGGTTGTTCCTTGCTATGGGTCGTGTTCGAACGCATAAAGTATGCTTTGGTATCCTGAACGACGCGCTGAATGCGCTTCTGTGTCTCTGAAGAATCCAGCGCTTTCCCCAGATCACGCATATAAATGTACGAAATACTGCGATCCAGGTAATCATCCAGTTTGCCTGTAACATTCAGCCAATGGATATATCTATGAGCATCCCGGGATTCCGGTTTTCTTTGACGTGGGGATAAAAAAGATAACCATGAAAAAGGTTGAATATGTTTTTTCTGCCATAAGTGAATATCTTGCGTAAGCACAATGGTATACGTATTATCCAGAAGTTGTTCATGAAGAGAAGTAAAATACTGAGCGGCCTTCTGCTCAGCCAACCGATATCCTGTATCAGCCTGATCTGTGAGTACGTTATTCATAGGGTGGATACCTCAACTTCTCATAATGTTAAACATGTATCCATGAAAGGAGTTTGAGGGTGCTCCATGGACGAAAACTGGTGAATTCATGCAACAACAAATTCGCCAGCTCATGTTCATAACCTTTATACGGCATTCCATCCGTTTGGTTACGAAATCGTCATGGACGCTTCAATCCTATGTGTTTTCACAAAATGGAAGACCATACCTTCACTGCTGTAATGGCGATAAGAACCATCAGTCCGTACCGAAGCAGTCTCACATTAATCATCGAACTGACTTTGGAACCGAGAGAAGCTCCAAGCAAACTCCCGATAACCGTATAAATGATGGGCTCCAGTGGGATGTCTCCGCCCAGAATCTTCCCCAGTACTCCACCGATTGCAGAGATGAACACAATCGCCAGCGAAGAAGCAATAGTCGTCCGGGTAGGGATCTTAAGCACAGTAAGCATGATTGGAATTAATATAAAAGCACCGCCCGCACCGACAATTCCCGAGACGATCCCCACAGCAAGAGCCGCTCCGGCCGCAACATAGGTGTTAAACACCAATTGTCCACCCGAGCCTTCCGTTCCCTTACCAGGAATCAGCATGAGCACAATCGCGATAATGGCCAGAATGCCATAGATCAGATTGATGACTTCTCCATTCAGATGACTGGATATGAAGCCACCGATCAGACTCCCAACAAGAATACTGGAGCCCATGTAAGCCACCAGGCCTTTATGAATGAGAACGTCGCTCTTTTTTCCATTCCTTGTTCTCCTAATGTAGGCGATCACACCAGCGAGTGAGGCAAAAAACACCTGAAACATGCTGATAGACGAAACCTCGTGTGCCGAGAACGGCTCCAGCCCCATAAGAGAAGGTACATACAATAACAGCGGATAATTAATTATGGCTCCACCAATACCCAACAAACCGGAGAAGAAGGAACCGACCAGACCCAGTATAAACATGATGATAAAAAGCAGAGTATCCATCGGTTTTTCTTCCTTTCTTGCGGTGTAAAAATAATGCAAAAAACAGTATACGCAGTTAAAATAATCGGCTATAATTAAAACCAAGTAAATTAATCCGAAATGAGTGATTAAGCATGTTTAACGTGTTGAAGACTCTTTTTGAAAATAAATGCCCGCTATGCAACGAAAAATTACAAGTTCATAGTGATGCTTTATGTGCTACAAAAACATGCTCCCAATGTCACTACAAAGAAGAGAGCTATGGCTCTCTCGGTGTGCGTATTGTCTATGACACCACAAAATGATAAAAGACGCATGCCTGCTTATTGTATCATGATCTCTGAACTACCGGGATGACTATATAGAATTATTTTCATAATAAATACACTTCTTATATTGGATACAAAAAAAAACGGTGCAGAACGATTTATTCGTTCCGCACCGTTTTTTTTGTATTTTTCGGAGACAGACTGGACTGGCTTACAGCTCAAATCTTATTTTGTTTTGAAGCTAAGGAATCCGTCATCTACTGCAACCGTTGTACCATTCACTGCACTGGCAGCGTCACTGAACAGGAAGGTTACAACACTCGCAACTTTCTCCGGCTGAATGAGCTCTCCACGCATATGTTGGGTGGCAAGTGCATCCTTCATCGCTCTGTCATCTCCCAGAATCGGTGTTTCAATAAAGCCTGGCGCTACACCAACCACACGAATGCCATGCTCGGCAAGTTCCAGGGCACCGGATTTGGACATCATCACGACAGCTGCCTTGGCTGCATTGTAGTTAAAGCTTCCCACAGCAGCAATGCTGCCATAGATCGAAGCTGTATTTACAATGGTCCCTTGTACATTCAATTCAACCATTTTCTTCGCGCCATAATACATGCCGTAATACACACTGTGCTGGTCAACATCGATTACTTTGTGATAAGATTCCGGGTCCATCTCCAGAAATGGCTTCACAAGTCCAATGCCCGCGTTGTTGAAAATGCCGTTCAATGTTCCGTATTTCTCTACGGTCCAGTCGATCAGGACTTTGATCTCATCCCCTTTGGACACGTCCACTTTGTATGCTCCGGCTGTGCCGCCACCTGCTTCAATCTCAGATGCAAGCTTTTTGGCACCCTCTTCGTTATAGTCTGCTATGACAATCGTTGCACCCAGATCCGAAAGTTGAAGCGCTGTTTCTTTACCAATACCACTCGCTCCGCCCGTAATAATAATTACTTTTCCATTTTGTTCAGACATCACGCAGGTCTCCTTTGATAAGAATATATTGTCATATCCAGCACACAAATCCATTACATAGTCTTGCTAGTGTGAGGCTAAATATTCATCCGACTTGGAAGCAGGGTCGAATTTTTCCTTGCTCATAAACCACGCAGCTAACAGAGCAATAACGGCGGGAATGATCGCCCAGACAAACGTATGAACGATGGATGAGGACAATGCTTCTGTAATCTGCTCCAACATTGGCGCCGGAATATCAGCACGTGTGTCCGGTTTTAAGACCAGGCTGGGATCGCACAGATCCACCCACCACCGTGCTCACTGCCATTGCCATTGCCAAAAAAGGAGACCAATTCACTTGCAAATACGTGACTTTGTACGATACCAAATACCGTGATTCCCAACGTCATGCCGAGTTCCCTGTTGAAGTTGAGTGTGCTTTTTACCATGATTACGTTTCCCTTATCCGTTCTGATTAAAGCCCCTCGGCTAATATGCGCTTCAAAAATTGTCCTGTATGGGAGTCCCTGACCTCTGCCACCTGCTCCGGCGTACCTTCGGCTACCAGCTCGCCACCCTCAGCACCGCCTTCTGGACCAATGTCAATAACCCAATCGGATTCCCGAATCAATTCCAGACTGTGCTCTACAACGACAACGGTATTCCCCGACTCAACTAGCTTATCCAGTAAAATATGGAGTTGCTTAATGTCTGACGGATGAAGGCCAGTTGTTGGCTCATCCAACAGATAGAGCGTGTGTTTTTTGGTTTTTTTACTCAGTTCTTTTGCCAGCCTAATCCGCTGACCCTCACCACCTGACAATGTTTTGACGGATTGACCCCATTGGAGGTAACCAAGTCCAACTTCACATAACATCTCGACGAGATCGGCGATTTTGGTCTGACTTTTCAGGACAGGCAAACTTTCGGCCACTGACATATTCAGTACATCGGATATCGAGAAGCCTTCGTATTGAACCTGTAACACCTCATCCATGAACCGTCTGCCCTTACAGTCATGACAAGTTACCTCCAGATCAGGCAGGAAGTTCATGTCTACAGACAATACCCCCAGACCCTGACAGGTTTCACAGCGCCCTCCGGGTGTATTGAACGAGAAATGCTTCGCAGTTAGCTTACGTGCCTTGGCATCTGGTAAACCAGCGAACAGCTGACGCAGGTGTGTAAATACGTCGGTGTAGGTGGCAACATTCGAACGCTGCATTCTGCCCATCGGCGTTTGGTCAAAAATAACGATATCACCGACGTGCTCCATGCCTGTCATCTCTTCACAGCCTGATGGTTTCTGGTCTGACTCCATCCCCTGTGCGAGGATATCAAATACAAGCGTAGATTTGCCGGACCCTGAAACACCCGTTACGGAGATCAGCGTGCCTAATGGAAAAGATACAACCGGAATATCAATGTTCCGCAAATGCGCTCCCCGAATGACAAGATGCTGCCCCGTACCTGCTCTTCGGTTATAAGTGGGACTAGCTACAGATTCATTTCTCAGATAGGCTCCCGTAACCGAAAGCTCACTTGTCATTAAATCCTCTAGGCTCCCTTCACCGACAACCATCCCTCCATTGAGTCCAGCACCAGGTCCAATGTCGATCACATGATTGGCAGCACGCATCATCTCAATATCGTGTTCAATGACAAGGATCGTATTGCCCAGATCGCGAAGCTCCTGAAGTACGCGAATCAGGCCAATGGTATCTTTCGGATGAAGCCCTGTCGTCGGTTCGTCCAAAATATACAATACGCCCGTTAAACCGGAACCCAGAAGCGATGCAAGTCGTAATCGCTGGGCTTCACCACCAGATAAGGTTACCGTTTGACGATCCATGGAGAGATAACCCAGTCCAACATCCATAATGCGTTTCAACTTGGTGGGCAGATCATGAAGGATTGGATCAAGCAGGTGGTGTGCCTCGGGTGAGATCACCTCTTGTAGTCCTACCGTCCATTCCAGCACTTTACTGAATGACCAGTTGGTGACGTCGGAGATGGATGCGTCAGCTACGCTTACCGAGAGGACTTCTTTTTTCAAACGAGCTCCCTGACATTCGGGACACTTTTGTTGATGAAAAAAACGTCCGTCTTTTTCCGTTCCACCACCTTCTCCTTCCTTTTCCTTATAACGTCGCCACAACCCGGGAATCACACCTTCGAACTTGGTTCCCTGGATGGGCTTGATATTCGGGTAATGCTGTTTGAATTCTTCGCTATCGACGCCGTAATACAGCAAATCCCGCTCGATTTCACCAAGCTCCTTCAACGGACGATCCGGATCGAATCCGAATCCAAAATGCTTTCCAGCTGCAACCAGAATTCGGATCTGGATATCCCGATGCACACCATTTAACGAAGCTACACCTCCATCCCGCACACTAAGCTCCGGATTGAATACAGCCGCTTCGTTGATTGACGCCACATGACCAAGACCGCTGCACGCTTCACAGGCACCCTCCGGTTTGTTGAACGAAAAGTGTGACATGCCCAGCTTCTCAAGTACGGCATTGCAATGTGGGCAATTAATTGTTTGATGACTCATGTATTCGTCTTCCTCGGTTAGATGACCAGCCGCTTCCCACGTTGGAGAAATGGTGCCGCTACAGGATGGACATATACGCTCTCCAAGTCTGGAAAAAATGAAACGGACATAAGTGTAAATGTCTGTCCCCGTTCCTACCGTAGAGCGTGGATTCCGGTTGGTAATGTGCTGTCCTACGCTGATGGATGGAGAAAGACCTGTGATAGACTCCACCTTTGGTTTGCTGATCGAATCCGATGTTAATCCCATTGATTCCATGTATTGTCTCTGGCATTCTCGCTGAAGGGTATCCATTGCCAGTGTGGATTTTCCGGAGCCGGATGGACCTGTTAGAACAACCAGCTTATACTTCGGAATCGAAAGTGAAATATTCTTCAGGTTATTCTCCCGTGCACCTTTAATCATTATGCTGTCTCTCAAAACCGATCGTCCCCTTTGCAAATAAGTACAGAGTTCGTTAAAATAAGTTGAATTTAATCATACGTCGATCTAGTATCTCCAAAATCAATTATCTTGTTAATCTAATATCTTGATAATCAAGATATATGTCATCTTAAGAGGAGGTTTATTTTTTGTCAACTGAAAAACACAAGCAACCTACAGAAATGCAGGAAATTTTAACCTTGCGAATGCGGAGCCTTGGTACCCGAACCGTGTTGTATCAGCAGCATGTGGCTGCTTCTTTGGGCTTGTACAATAACGATTTCATATCGGTGGATATCCTGCGTGAGAAAGGTCCAATCACTGCAGGCGAGCTGTCAAAACTTACCGGCCTGGCCACAGGAAGTGTCACGACATTAATAGACAGGCTTGAGAAGAACGGTTTTGTGCGCCGGGAAAATGACCCCAATGACCGCCGCAAAGTCATCATTGTGCCTTTGTACGAAAACAAGGAAGAGGTCAGCAGCACATACCTCACTCTTCATGCGGCTATGGTTAATCTAGCTTCCATATACACAGAGGAAGAGCTGGAGCTTATTACAGGGTTTCTGAGTAAAGCAGGAAACGTTCTGGATGAACAGATTGAAGATTTAAGCTCCAAAATTCGTGGCAAATCTTCCTCCTGAACACGTTTAAGCAAAGAATCTAATACATGTAAAAAGTATTTGAAAGATAAAACAATACGAAAAAGGACGATATTCCCGAAAGGTAAAAAACACTTCGGTATATCGTCCTTTTTTAGGATGACACAGATATAGCTTACAAATGACTATAACTGGAGCTGTAACAGTTGCTTCAATTCTTCAATTATTTCCAAGCCCGCTTAACGGATCTTTTAAACCATTAATATTGGTGATTAATTCGGGAATTCCTGTCTTCTCCCAGTTTTCTGCCGTAAAGCCCTGCTCTGCAAGCGTGTTCTCGAATTGACCCACTACTTCGGTTAATTGATTATTATAACTGACCAGATTCTCATGAATGCTTTCACCTATGGCTGGTGCTGTGAGCTGAGAGAATTCACTTGCTTCCGCCTGAATCTGATCAATTTTCTCCTGAACCTGAGTTGTCAATTCCGGGTTGTTCATCGCTCCTGAAGCGAGTTGCTGCAATTCAGTGCCAGCGCTTGATACTTGCTCTATATATTCAGTAGCCCCACTAACGTAATTCAAACTCTGATTCGCTTGCTCCACGACGGAACAGGCTGAGATCACTAGAATACTTGACGCAATGAGGCCTGTCATCATCCATGCTTGCTTTCTTTTCCATTTAATCACAATCATCTCCCCTACTCAAAATTAGAGTATTCCTCCAAAATCCATCATAACTGCTGGGTGTGCTTCATTGCAAATGGGTCTGCATTCAGCGTTATTAACATGTATAATAAAGGAATCATACGGTAAAGGGATGTCATGAATATGCTTCAGGCCTTAAATGTACGCTTGAACCGCATCATGCCACTGATTACCCCAATCAGCATTATTATTGGCGTTCTTTGCGGGAGTCTTCTTTCTTCTTATACTTTTTTGTCACCATGGCTTTTTGCGTTTATGACGTTTGCTGGAAGCATCAGTCTCGGGATACGGGATTTTGTGAACGTGCTGAAGAAGCCTTTTCCTCTGTTTGTTTGCCTGTTTATTTTACATCTGGCGATGCCACTGATTGCTCTGGGCATGGGTCACCTGGTCTTCCCAACGGATGCCTACACAATAACGGGCCTTGTTCTTGCTGCCGTTATTCCAACAGGTGTGAGCAGCTTTATCTGGGTCAGTATCTACCGGGGCAATATTGCTCTGACACTTTCGATTATCCTGATTGACACGATGCTTGCTCCTTTCGTTGTACCCGGTGTGTTATCATTGCTGATTGGCACTAGCGTATCGCTGGATATAGCAGCCATGATGAGCAGTCTGTTCTGGATGATCGTTGTTCCCTCTTTGCTCGGTATGCTGCTGAATGAGTGGACCAAAGGTGGTATTGTCCCCGTTTGGGGACCCAGACTGAATCCGTTCTCCAAATTGTTTATGGCAGCTGTTGTCGCTATAAACGGCTCTGTCGTTGCTCCATATTTGGCTGACTTTAATTGGCGATTGGCGGGTCTCGCAGCCATCATCATTTTCCTCGCTTCGTTTGGCTATGCACTGAGTTACTTCATTGCCCGATTGCTCGGTTGGAATGAAGCCGATCAGGTCGCACTTGTGTTCAACGGAGGCATGCGCAATATTAGTGCGGGAGCGGTGCTTGCCGTATCGTATTTCCCTCCACCGGTTGCCGTCCCGGTTGTACTCGGTATGGTATTTCAGCAGATGTTGGCTTCGCTTGCAGGATACCTGCTCGGCCGCCGTTCGCAGACTCTTCACAATGCTGATAAGACCTCTGCAGCCTAGTAGAAATAAACAAATCAAAAAACGCCGACATTATTGTCGGCGCTTTTTTGGTTCAAACTGATATCAAGCTACACATTCATAAACCTAGTAATCCGAGAGTGAAATTCCAGTTCCAATGATGACTACGAACACAAGAATATACACAACAATCCCGATCGCTGCCCACAGCAACGATGCTTTGGCATAATTGGCTTTCGAAGGATTCGAATCTCCAAATGCCCAAACAAACAACATAATAATGTTTACAAGCGGAATCATCATAAGGAACAACGTGAGCATCCAACTACCGAAACTTACTGGCGGTGGTCCTGGTTTATGTACTCTTTGACTAGCAACTTCTGACATAATATTTCTTCCTCCTTTCTTCTCCATTTCAATTGCTACCTGCTAAGACAATCTACTTCTAATTTAAGAAGAAACGTTTGCCGTTAATAAAAATACCGGAAATCTCATGAATTTACAATGTAATATTTACCATATTAGTTTTGACATATATTTTTTATAACTTATCTCGAATCTCCAATAGACAAAGGACCTGCAATATAAGTGAGTGCACTTATGATTAAAGTGCCTGCCCTACAGGTCCCAGTTCAATTTGTTCCATTTTCCTCACACAAATTCAAAAGGTATCACAACGTATTCAGGAAGCCCACGATTCTGGAGGCTAATCTTGCATGTCCGGCCTGATTGGGATGGAGCCCATTAGGTACTCCGTTATCGCCTGTAAAATATAAATCGCTGTGAACCGACAATAGCGGCTGGATTCCAGCAATGTCCCACAGATCACAAACCGGTATGGAGTACAGAGAAGCGACCTCTCTAATCGCAGATACATAGTCACTGTATATCCGACCGGTTACCGTATTCGGCAAATCTTCAGGTACTGCTTCACTTGATCCATGGAGAGGAGTAAGAAAACCGATCAGGTTGGTTGGATAGCGCTGGAGAAGTCATTTCTTCCGCCCATGAAAAAGACAACATCCGCTTCCGCGTGCATCTGCCCAATGCGGTTACACATTGGTTCAAACCCGCCGTCCGCCACACTGCTTCCCGAAATGCCATAATTCTCATAGGATTCAAATCCCAATGCTCTGCTAACCAGTTCCGGATACGGATGTTCCCCTTCCTGGAGTCCATATCCGAAAGTTATGCTGTCTCCTAGAAAAACAGCCCTTTGCCCTTCATAGGATGATAATTGTAACGACATAAGCAGATCCCTTCTTTCCCTTGTAACAGATATGTATAGTAACGAATGTCATCCAAATACATAACCAAAGCGGCTTGTATTGAGATAAAAATACCCCTCTGTTCAACAAAAATAAATTCATCTTTCCAGATGTCTCTTTACTCTTGTCTACTAAAAGGGGTAGCCTGTCAGTAATATTCTATTACTTCTTTTCCTATTTCCACAATGCCTGTTTATTTCGGCTGAATATATCCTTCAGCTTTGAGCAATTCAGCGATTAGAACTGCACCGCCTGCTGCTCCGCGCAACGTGTTGTGGGATAGTCCTACAAACTTGTAATCATACAGGGAGTCTTCGCGCAGTCTGCCCGTTGATACGCCCATACCACGCTCGATGTCACGGTCCAGTTTGGTTTGTGGTCTATTTTCTTCTTCAAAATACGTAATGAACTGTTTCGGAGCGCTTGGCAGACCCAGCTCTTGCGGACGACCTTTGAATTGCAGCCAACGATCCAGAATTTCTTCTTTGGATGGTTTTTTCTCAAAGGATACAAACACGGTCGCCAAGTGACCATCCGTTACCGGAACACGAATACATTGTGTCGTAATTAACGGAGAAGATGCTTTTACAATCTCATTATTTTCAATGCTGCCCCAGATGCGCAAAGGCTCCTGTTCACTCTTCTCTTCCTCGCCGCCAATGTATGGAATCACGTTATCCAGCATATCCGGCCAGTCCGTAAAGTTTTTACCTGCGCCAGAGATCGCTTGGTATGTGGAAGCTACCACTTGAGTTGGATTGAACTCGCGCAAGGCGTGAAGTGCAGGCACATAGCTCTGAATCGAGCAGTTTGGCTTAACCGCGATGAATCCGGTTTTGGTTCCAAGACGTTTACGTTGAGCTCCAATTACGTCCAGATGTCCCGGGTTAATTTCAGGAATGACCATTGGTACATCAGCCGTCCAGCGGTGAGCCGAGTTGTTGGACACAACCGGAGTTCCCGTTTTGGCATAAGCCTCTTCGAGCGCCTGAATTTCGTTCTTTTTCATATCCACTGCACAGAATATAAAATCAACCTGGCTCGCAAAAGCTTCCACTTGGGAAGCATCCTGAACAATGATGTTTTTCACTGCTTCCGGAATGGGAACAGCGAGCTTCCATCTGCCTTGAACGGATTCTTCATATGTTTTGCCTGCCGAGTTGGCACTAGCTGAGATTGCAGTTACTTCAAACCATGGGTGTCCATTGAGCAGATCTACAAAGCGCTGGCCTACCATCCCCGTTCCTCCGACGATACCGACTTTCAATTTTGCTGACATAAAATCATCATTTCCTTTCGGTGTGAGTTTCTCCTTATTAAACACTATTCAGGCATTTCCAAAGCGTGTAGCCAACATCCCGGAAAAACCAAAAAATCCCATCCCCAAGACAAAAGTCTCAGGGACGAGATTGTTACACTCGTGGTACCACCCAGATTCGCCAATATGTCGCCATACCAACCTCTTCGAGTTAAGGATAACCGCATTTAATCATGCCGTATCCGCTTATACTCTTGCTCTGTAACAGGAGCTCCTGTCACACCATCCCTCAATCCTTAAAGTTCCGATGTGCTGCTCTGAGTCTTTATTCAACAAAAAATTCTTTACCCCTTTTCAGCTACCGGAGCTCTCTGTGAAAGAAACCTTTTTATCTACTCATCTCTTCATCGCATTTGATATTGCGACTATAATATCAAAATTACCATCATGAAGTAAACACATTTTTTTAGATAATGGAATTTATACGTTTTCAGCGGAGCTGAACAATTCAATTATCGCAAGAAAAACTTCAGCTAAACGCGGTCTGTCTTCTGTGAAAGTACGTCGATATACGTTTTTCTTATAATTTGCTGCAAATGGCTATTTCTTTACTGCTTTTTCGCAACAATGGCATACGTTCCCAATGGACTTCCAGGCCCCGAGGCATGATGTGCCCTAAGTAATTTCAATTCGGAAAGAAGGAGGGTTTTTACCTTATCCGGGATCGGAAGCATTTTCAGTTCCACAGGCGCTTCTTCCAGTGTCATTTCGGTTTCCCAGCGACCGTCCTGCAGCTCGGGAGAATGGATTGAAACCTCTTCCTTTATCGACCAGCCCGCCGCAGAGACAAGCTCTTGGATATCCTCCGGTGTAAAGAGCGTGCGCACATTGGAGAAGCTGTTCTCTTTGTAGCATTCAACCTGGGACTGAATCAGAACGGATAACCAGTGCGAGAGCTGGCTCACATCTGTAACTCGTGCATCCCATTCGGCGAAACATAACTGATGCCCCCATGACCTTACCTTGCTGAGAATCTGGGCGAGTTCGTCAAAAGATTTCAAGTACCACGAACAATGAGAAAGTACAATCACATCAAACTCATTCTCGGCAAATTGGGCCTGATCACTTAGAATGTCGAAATGATAATCCATTCGAATTCGGTCACCCAGCGGGGATTTCCGCAGCTTGGCTGCCGCTTCACCCACGGTCAGCGGTGCACCATAATCCTCTGGTGCAATATCTACCCCATGAACGTACCCGTGCTCCCCCACCAGATGCGCAAGCACGGCCGTTGTATCTCCCTGACCACAGCCGATTTCCAGAACGCGGCTGCCTTCCTGAATTCCCCAAAAGAATCCCAGTTTCATCCGATGCTCGGTCTGAATGTATTGAATAGCAGCGTTGTCCTCCACATCCATATACTTAATCAGATCCCTGATGATAGTCTCACTCATGATTCCTCACTCCTCAAAGAGCAACTTGAACTTCTTGCTCATTGTAGCGTTACAGGAGCCATTGTACAATGTTGGAAATTCTTAATCTTTAACACCGCTTACGTCTTATCCCCACTGTGTTGCAAGCTGCTGAAGATATGGGGTCAGCATGGGCTGCAATTCCTTACGCATCAGTCCGATCTCCAAAATAGCCTGAATATATCCGAACTGATCACCAATATCGTAGCGGCATCCCTCCAGCTCAAGGGCCAGCAGCTCTTCCACCTGGCTCACTTCTTTCAGAGCATCCGTTAGCTGATATTCCCCTCCAGCCCCTCTCTCGATTCGATCCAGAATGGGAAATATGGAAGGTTTCAGAATGTAACGCCCCATCACGGCTGTTCGGGAGGGCGCTTCTGCAATGGAAGGTTTTTCTACCAGATTGGTGATCCGGTGAACCCGATCCTCTGCCCCCTGTGAATCAATAATCCCATATTTACTCACGTCAGCAGCCTGCACTTGCCGTACGCCAACAATCTGGCTGCCTGTCTTTTCATATAAATGAATCATCTGTGCGAGTGCCGGTGGATCAGACACCATAATATCATCCCCAAGCAGTACGGCGAACGGATCGTCACCCACAAACTGACGTGCACATCCAATCGCATGACCCAATCCAAGCGGCTCTTTTTGACGGATAAAATGAATGCTGGCCATTTCGCTGATCGCTTGTACTTCTTTCAGCAGAGCTTGCTTTCCTTTGGCATAGAGGGAATGCTCCAACTCAACCGATTTGTCAAAATGATCCTCAATTGATTTTTTATTGCGTCCGGTTACAATGATGATATTTTCAATGCCTGACTGTACCGCTTCTTCCACAATATATTGAATGGCCGGTTTGTCCACAATGGGCAGCATTTCTTTGGGTTGTGCCTTGGTAGCCGGCAAGAATCGGGTGCCAAGCCCCGCTGCCGGAATGACTGCTTTTTTAATTCTCATATCATGAAACACTCCTTTCATTAGCATCAGATAAAGGGTCAGACCCTCGAGAGGAATCTGCCCGGAACACCCAATACCGACTGGCAATATAGTTTATACCCATGCCCGAGAGGGTCGCCAGTATTTTACTCATCACAACGCTCCAACCCCATGTGCTATTGCAGATGTACAGAATCAGAGAGGATAACGCCAGAACCACCAGATTGGTGATTACAAAACGCATAATTTCGTTTTTCTTGCCCTGTCTTCCCGCATCATGGAAGGTCCACCTGCCGTTCCACCAGTAGCTGTTCACGACCCCGCAGCTATAGGAGATCACCTGGGCAATCAGAGCAGGTGTGCCTGCGGCAGCGAGCAATGTAAACACCATTGCATCCACCGCCGTATTCAGGACGCCCACAATTCCGAACTTAAACAGCGTGACCAGACGATTAGTCATGATGAGCAACTCTGCCCGTTAACCGTGACTGACCCGTCTGACTCTCCATCTGATACACATCTCTCACGATGTATAGCGGGCGAGCCTTGGTTTCATCATAGATTCGGCCGACATACTCGCCAAGAATGCCCAGCATGATCAAAATGAAGCCGTTAAAGATCAGCATGATGCTGACCATCGAAGGCCATCCTTTGATCGTTGAATCTGTAAATATCGCCGAAGCGATGACACTTAGCATATAGATGAAGCCGCCGATGGACAGAACAGCACCCACGTAACCCGCAAGCTTGAGCGGTTTGTGTGAGAATGATGTAATGCCGTCCAGACTCAGCTTCAACATGCGTTTCAGCGGGTATTTGGTCTCACCTGCCAAACGTTCATCGCGTTCATACTCAATCGCTGTCTGGCGGAATCCCACCCAACTGACCAATCCGCGGACAAATCGATTCTTCTCCGGAAGACGTTTCATCTCATCACATACCTTGCGATCCATCAGGCGGAAATCCCCGGTATCCACTGGAATATCCGTATCCGTCGACGCTCGCAGTACCCGGTAAAACAGGCTTGCCGACCATTTCTTGAAGCGGGTCTCCCCGCTTCTTCTGGTCCGACGGGCATAGACAACCTCATAGCCCTCTTTCCACTTGGCGATCATGTCCAATATCAGCTCGGGAGGGTCCTGAAGATCTGCATCAATAATGACGACTGCATCGCCTGCTGCATAATCCATGCCTGCCGTAATCGCGATCTGGTGACCGAAGTTGCGTGCAAAATCAATCAGCTTCACACTTTCATCCCAGCGGGCGTAGTCACGGATCATCTGTGCACTTTGGTCCACGCTGCCGTCATTGACAAACAACAGCTCGTAACTCTCTCCCGTACTGCCCATGACTTTTTTCAGACGCCGATAGGTCTCCTCAATCACCGCTTCTTCGTTATACATCGGAATGATAATGCTGTAACGGAACTTTTGAGCCATGTTCGTTCCCTCCCTTTTCCGTTGTTTTCGTTCGAATTGTTCAAGTTCATATCGCTTATCATTTGGATCACTCTTATAATTTCACTTCATATAAAGTCGTTTGACCGCCGAAACCGGAACCACTGTCCGTACCCGTCTTCCACTCTGACGTTGGAATCTCCGTACCGTGCTCCTTAATCCAGTCGCCGATATCAGAACTGCCGCCTCGGCCGCCCATGCCACCTACCATGAAGTATTTCACTTGTCCACTCTTCACGAGTTGTTCCAGTTTTTCCGTGGTATACACCGGATCTGAGCCCGAGAATCCGCCGAGCGTAATGACCGCTTCATTTTCATCAATGATATAAGGGGCTGCCTGGTTATAGTCCGTCGTTGCGAAGAGATAGGTTTCACCTGTGTTATGCTCTCTCAGATAATTCAGTGTTGTGGTGTCCACTTCTTCGTTGCGGTTTCCCGCTCCACCTCGACCACCTGTCGTAGGCATTCCTCCCCCACCATTCATACTTCCTCCTGAATTCAGAGGTGTTCCCATGCCCTCATTGTTAGGGTCAGCTTCATCGGACGATGGGAGATCCTGTGGGGTGTCATCTGATGCATTCGGCGGAGCCATACCCATACCGCCACCATTGCGATCACCTTGTCTATCTCCCATAGCCATGCCCATTCCACCGAACATCCCATTGGAACCAGTAGGTCCAGCCGCAGGAATCATGCTGTTGCCTCCATACGTAATAGGTGTGAATGCCCAATAGGTCGGACCGATCAGCATGACCATGAAGCCTGTGATAATCAAACCCTGTTTCCATGGGTGTGAACGATTAAGCATCACAATCAGAATAACCGTTATCAGGATGCCTGCAATTAATTCACCTAGGGACCAACCTGCCCCGATAGTCTCGTTATACACCTGCATGATATACCAGCCGAAGACGGTCGTAAGCAGCACGGATAATGGAAGCAACCAGGCTTGCCAGCCATTGCGTTCACGATAAGCCGTCCACATTGCGCTAAATCCTGCTCCGGTTAATGCCGCTATCGGAGGTGCGAGCATGATCAGATAATATTGATGGAAGAAACCAGCCACACTGAAGAAAGCAGCTACCGGAAGCAGCCAAGCCAGCCAGAACAAAGCTTCCCTATGCTTATCGGTTATATTTCTTCGTCTTAACCCTGCAAAAATGGCAATGCAGCCAAGCAACACAATCGGCAAAAGCCAACTGGCCTGACCGGACAGTTCAGTTTGGAATAACCGCAGAGGACCTTTTTCCCCCGTGCCAAACATGCCGCCCATGCCTCCACCGCCACCATTGCTACCTCCCAAATCCCTTCCATTAGGCATCTCGCCACCGTTTGGCAACTGACCGCCCGGGAAAGTCATTCCGTTCATTCCACCCATTTCACCGTTTCCAGGTAGATTGCCTGTTGAAGCCGAGCCGCTGCCCGACTGATCGGATGCTGATGTCTGGGAAGTTGCGTTGCCACGGTCCTTGCCTTCATCAGAGGCGTTTGGCATGCCTGCATTCGCTGATCTGTTCTGTTGTCCCGTGAGACGAGATAAGCCGTTATATCCAAAAGCCAGCTCCAGTACCGAATTGGTTTCACTGCTGCCGATATAAGGCCGTTCATCTGTCGGTATAGAATCCACAGTGACTGCCCAGGATAAGGAAACGACTGCCAACACTGCCGTACTTCCGATTAGCAAGATGATTTTTCTTCTCCACTTGGCGTTGAATGCAAGCAGATAGAACAAGTAGAAAGCCGGAAGAATCATGTATGCTTGCAGCATTTTCATATTAAAAGCAAGTCCAATGAGTGCAAAAGCAATCAGGATACGCCATGTACTGCCTTGCTTGCTTCCCTTGAATAAAAACCATGAACCCAACAGCAGCGTAAAGACCAGCATACTGTCAATGTTGTTGGTACGGCTGACCGCAGCCACTACTGGTACGGTTGCCATCGCAAGTGCCGAGATTCGCGCCGCGCCAAGTCCGAATGTAGGCTTGACCATGAAATAAATCAGCAGCACCGAACCGATCCCCGCTAATGCTTGCGGTAAAATAACACTCCATCCATGCAATCCAAAAACGTAAGCAAAAGCGGTTTGAATCCAGAAGACAACCGGTGGTTTGTCTACCGTTACCGAACCAGCCGAGTCAAGCGATGCGTAGAAAAAATTATGGAAGTTTCTCAGCATGCTCCCAACGGCGGTCGTATAATAGGAATTGGCATATTGATCGTTCCAGATGCCGTACCCATTCAGAAATGCCGCCAGTAAAACAATCGGCAGAAGGACAAGATCAATCCTTCGTTTGGCGTTATTCAATCTCAATCACTCCTTCAAGTTCTTCATGTCTACTATTGTGGCATGCCAAAGTAAAACTGGGATGAGTGCCCGCTGAATGTTGCCTGAGGATAACTTGCAAACTTTTCAGCTAATTTTCAGTTTGGCGAGCGATAATATAGCATATAGACCTGTAAAATTGAGGGTATGTAATAGATGGATTTAACGGGGAGGAACGCCTGCTTATGAAGCTGAGTACTGGCATTAAAATACTTTTGGCAGATGATGAACCACATATTTTGCAATTTCTGGAGCTTGGACTAAGCAATGAAGGCTTTGATGTACGTACAGCCCCCGATGGAGCCGCTGCGCTTGAATTGGCACTTGATTTCCGTCCACATATGGCCATTCTGGATGTCATGATGCCAGAGATGGATGGGTTTGAGGTTGTTGAGCGTCTGCGCAAGAGCGGCGCTCAGATCGGGGTGATCATGCTGACAGCCAAAGATGAAGTCGAGAATCGCGTCAAAGGCCTATGGCTTGGTGCCGACGATTATATGATTAAACCATTTGCGTTCGATGAACTGCTTGCACGGATTCAGGCAAGGCTTCGTAATCAGTTTCCATTATTAATCGGGGCGGTGACTCATGGGCCAATCCGAATCGATGATCAGCGCAAAGAGATTACCTATCACGATCAGATTCTGGAGTTGTCTCCTACCGAATATGAACTTTTAAAATTCATCGTGCTTAATCATGGCATTGTCCTGAGTAAAGCGACCATTCTGAACCGTGTGTGGGGGTATGATTTTGGTGGAGAAGAAAACATTGTGGAGGTGTACGTTCGCTCCTTGCGTGACAAATTGGGGGATAAAGAGCATAAACTCATTCGTACCCTTCGAGGTGTCGGATACAGGGTGGATCTCTAATGGGGTCTTTACCATTGAAGGATAATCTTCCTTGGGCATGGCTGCATCGCTGGGTATCGCCACGTTCGCTTCGCTCTCAATTACTCGCGCGCTCCCTGTTCATTCTGGCTGCTCTGTTATTGTTAATTGGTATTCTTCAATTCTGGATTATGGAAAGCTTTCTGTATCGTAACCAGGCGAAAACCATGGAAGAGCAGCTCATGTCCATGCCCCCTGTGTGGCTCGGAACGTCTTCACGAAGTGGTACGACAAATAATCCTTTTGGCGGACAATCCGGATCAGATCCAAGAGGATCAGGTAATCGTTTCTTGTACATTCCGGATCGTTCACTGGCCTTATTTGATAATCAAAGTGGCTTCGAGGACATTTTTGGTGAAGACGGTCTGACCGCTCCTCGCTTGACATCCGTTGAATATGAGAACATTACAGATCAGATCAACGATAAGCAACATGTTCCATACCGGATTGTAACGGATAACCAGGGCAATGAGCAGTTAATCGTTTTCTCCTCACCGGGACCACGTAATCGCGGCTTACCCATGGTGCAGATGGGCACGCCTACGAAACCGCTAAAAGATCTGATCGTGAAACAGCTTCTGATCTTCTTGATGTTATCCCTGCTGGCTATGGTCGCTGGACTCATTCTATACACCAAGGCACTTCGCCGGACACTGATTCCCTTATCCAGCATGGTAGACACGGTGCAACGAATCGATGCAGGCAGTCTGGCCGAACGCCTTCCTGCGGTGCAGGGACAACAGGAAGTAGATCAACTGGCACTTTCATTTAACGGCATGCTCGAAAGGCTGGAAGACTCATTTGAAGCAGAGCGGGAGTCGAAAGAGCAGATGCAGCGTTTTCTGTCTGATGCTTCCCATGAGCTGCGTACCCCTCTTACCTCCATTCACGGATTTATTGAGGTGCTCAAGCGCGGCGCAGCCTCCAACAGCGAACAATTATATGCCGCATTGAACAGCATGTATGGTGAATCCGTCCGGATCAACAAACTCGTAGAGGATCTGCTGATGCTGACCAAGATGGACCAGGCGCCTCATCAGGAGCAGGAAGTCATCCAACTCGACAGTTTGCTGCTCGAAATGCAGCCACAGCTGGTCATGATGGCTCATGAAAGACAAGTTCATCTCGACCTGACTGCTGAAGTGCATGTTATGGCTGATGCTCACAAATTGAAGCAGGTTGTACTCAATCTGTTCCACAATGCAGTACAGCACACCGATTCAGATCAGGGAACCATCAGCATCACGTTATATGCCGTTCAGCATAAAGCTGAGTTAACGGTAAAAGATAACGGCTCGGGGATTGAACCGGAACATCTCCCTCACATCTTTGAACGTTTCTACCGCACAAGCTCTTCCCGTTCGAGAAAACAAGGTGGCGCGGGTCTTGGCCTTGCCATCACCCGTTCAATTGTAGAGTCGTATGGCGGGAAAATTACAGTACGCAGCCAGATCGGCGCAGGAACAGAATTTACGATTTTACTGCCATTGGCAGAGGGTGAAGCCTAAACTGAACGAGGCTCACAAGATGCAGCTTTTCGTTTTATTGCGGCTCCTATCACATGACGAATAACCCTTTCATTCAGCGGAGAAATGAAAGGGTTATTCGTTTCGTATCGGATTGGTGTATTGGTACATGGTGCATCTGTATCGAGAATTATTGTTGCTACTTCCGTAGTTGGTAATGGTTGTAAGATTCATTCTCGATTTCGATCAAATTCAGCCATTCAAAATTGCATTTCTGTATTACCTTATTGGATGCCTGATTCGTTAATAGAGCGATGGCATTCAACACTTCAACGTTTGTATTATCAAATAAATACTGTGTTATTCCTTGTACTGCCTGCGTTGTATAGCCACGGTTCCGGAAATGTTTCGAAATGCCGTACATAATCTCCCGATTGGGCGCTGGCAGTTCATCCTTGATCCCCGAGCAGCACCATCCTATGAACTCATCATTTTCTTTGAGTACGATAGCCAAACGTAAATAGAGGTCCCCAATGTCCCCACCCGCCAAAACAGCTTGTTTAAAATTTTGATTCTCGGGAATTTCGTATTGAGTGAGCCAAAGTGCTCTCTCTTCAACCGTAGCATTCCATCCCGGCAAAAATTCGTAAACCTCGGGTTGCCAGGTGATTTCCTGTAATTTCTCCAAATCCTCAGGTCGATACTCGCGCAAATAAATATCTTTGCAATCAATGATTAATTCATCGCTTTTTATGGTTTGTTTCATAATGCCTCCTGATGTACATCTTATCTATCTTTATTCGTTACATTTTAAAACTCGATAACATAATCAATTCAAATTATAAGCTTGTATTAAATTGTTCTCTTCATCAAGTGCGTACACATTCGTAAACGTTGTCATTAACATCATTTCGTCTTCACTCTGGTAGGCTTCCGGCATTCTCATGATAAACGTATTATTGCTGGACTCAACCTCCTGAGTTTCACCGTTTGTATATTCAATCTTAAACTTGTGTACAGGCGTATCGGAATATAAAGCGCCCCATATAAAATCCCCTTTGTTGTTCTTCGGCTCCGCTCGTACCAAAAAGGCGGGCCCCACATCTGAACTTGCTGTCCAGCCTGATTCACTATCCGTATCATAGTGATATCTTCCATTCTTCTGTTCATAAGCAGCGAAAACATATTGCGTTTGGTCCAGTGACAAAACCAGTTCATTTTGCTGATCTACATTAACTACTTGAAGGGGGTATTTCCAAGTAGACTGAACAGCTTTCTCTAACGTTTTATATCCAAAAATATCATTCCAGAAGAATACACTAACCAGTACGCACACAATCAAACTTAAACTAATCCATAACAGCTTCCTCATATTTCACCTCTTGCACCTTGTCAGTTGCCCAACTAACATTGGCAGCCCATAGACGCCGTACTGATTTGATATAAAATGAGACTTACACAAGCCCTTCCTTATCAATAAACTCGTCTTTCGTTAATCCGAACATGATCAGATCCTGGTACTTCCCATCGGTATAAATCACCTGACGACGCACGCCCTCCTGCACACACCCAAGCTTTCTCATCATGGCTGCGGAAGGTTCATTGCCTTCGAGAACATAATCGTTAAATTTATTAAGCCTGCGCTCAAAAAAGGCATATTTCAGCAAGATTCGAATAGCTCTCGTCCCGTATCCTTTTCCGCGATGATCCCTGTCAATTTGAATTCCAATGCTAAAGGTACCATTCCTCTCATCGATGCTGTTCAGGTTCACGCCCCCAACATTCTCACCATTCATATTTTCAATCGTAAACATGATCCGTCCTCTGTCCAGAGAAAAATCGGAAAAGGCTTCCGTAAATTTCTTCGCCTCAGCATTCGTAGGGGGTAGCTCTACTGCACATTCCAGTAAACGACGAGCAGGTGAATCGAAGCGGTTATAATAATGATTCTCCCAATCTTCCTCACGCAATGCACGCAATCTGACCTGATCATCCTGCCAAAAATAATCGCTATAGTTAATCTCTCTCATTCTGATGTCCCCCGTTTGGCAATGAATTAATTTTCATTTTAATATAAGCTACGCCTATGATAACCCATATTGTGGGATTTGAGGAGATTTGTTTTCTTTTTTCAATTCAACTAAAAATAGCCCCCGGACAGAACGATCCTGCCGAAGGCTATCATCTATTTTATATAAAACGTCATTACGATTCTTCTTCTTCCAGGTATTGTGGCTTGGTTACATTATCGGGGACCGTTTCATCATAGACGTCCTGACCGGGATAATCCCGAACTTCCCCTTCGTGCAGCTCATGATTTTCATAATCGAAACGGTGCGCGGTCCTTTGATCCACTCGCCACGGCGAGCTTTTGCCAAGAGATTCAGACATTAGAGATGAGCCGTAAGGACCTTCAGGGAACTCTTCGAGTGTGATATCATTTCGCTGCGACTCCACCGTGGACACATCGGTATATTCTTGCCTTTCTTCTTGCAAAAATTTATCCTTCATCGTTCGTCCCTCCATATCTGCTTCGTGGTGATCAAAGCATGTTTATTTTGAACGGGAATGAAAGCATTTATGCATGTTCTTTGGCAAAAGTACATTCTTCAATCTCTGATCCAGATATAAAATACAAAAACAATAAGTCCAATCATGCAAATCCACGTATCCCGTTTGGACCATACCAATAAGGATGAACGTGATCCAAGCAGTGAATTCTCTCTAACTTTCCGCATTTCCATTGCAATCGTCATATCTTCTGCACGCTGAAACAGCGCCATGAGCAAGGGAATGACCATTGGACCAAGATCACGCACTCGTACCGTATTCGGTCGTAATGCAGCTTTGCCGCGTGCCCGGACGATCAGCGAGAATCGCTGCCATTCACTCCAGATCATCGGGATAAAACGGAAGATTAAGGACACGGCGAGGGCAAACGATGACACGGGTAGCTTGATTTTTTTGCCGACGCCAAGCACCCAATTTAGTCCTTCCACCATGCGCCCATAAGGCGTAGTCAGTGAAAACCAAAGACTTGCCAAGGTGACGATAAACAAACGATACACATTCAGTAACGTCGCCTCCGCCTGCATCAGGGAAAATCCGAACTGTAAGCCGCCTCCTTCTGTAGTAAGAGTCGTCCCCGACAATGCGGTGGATATGAGAAAGAACAGTACGAGCGGCTTCATTAGTTTCAAGCATCCCATCAGTGCCTGACGTGGCAGCACAACGAGCGCTAAAATGACTGGCACTAACGTAAGAGATAGGCCCAGCCATTGGTGCTGAAGCATCGTTGCGGTCACGAGCAAGATGTATAAAACCCATTTAAGACGCGGGTCCATTGCACCATATAATCCTCTACTTGAACCTGATTTAGCGTGGGCGTAGATGGCATCCTGTTTGCCTTCTTCTCCCGAAGTGTTGAAGCGTGACAAGGCAAGCCTCTCTTCATCTCTGAATTCATCCTCATTACCAACACCATCAGCTTTTTGCTCTAACGGCTCGTTAACGGACTGAACAATACTTTCAGCCATTTCCTCCGGGGTCATCGCAGTAAAAGGCAAATGTATGCCCGCCGCCGCAAATTGTTGTGCTAGTTGCATAGAGGGTGGCAGCCCAATTCCGGCAAGCTCCAGCAATTCTGGCTTTGCATGAAGTTCCTTTGGTGAAAGATCAGCAACCAGTCGTCCCTCCTTCAACAAAAGAACCCGATCCGCATGCGGCAAAAACGTGTCCAGATCGTGAGTAGCTACGATAGCTCCCTCACCTGCATTTCGATGCTGATTTAATGCATCCAGCAGCATGACAACACTTTGTGCTTCTAATCCGGCACTCGGTTCATCAAGCAACAGCCATGAAGGCTGCGTAGCCGTTCCCAGGGCGAGCCCCAGTCTTCTCCGTTCTCCTCCACTCAGTGCAAAGGGTGATCTGTCCGGATGGAATCGTTCTTCCCCTTTATGCCCCACCGTCGGGGAGTCCCAGCGCTCAAGCGCCTTGGAAATCTGCTTTTTCTTTTGTTCATCGGGTAGACGGTATGGACGCAGGGAATACGCAAATTCACGCCCAATGCTTCGGGCGAACAGCTGTTGCTCCGGGAATTGAAAGACCAACCCCATTTGCAACAGAATGGACTGTGGTACTTTCCTGTTCTGCCAGTAAGGCTCTCCGTCCAGCTTGAGGCTACCCGCATCTGGAGGTTTTAGACCAGCGATCGTTTGCAGCAGTGTGGTTTTGCCTGATCCTGTGCAGCCTAGCAATAAAGTTATTTCTCCACGGTTCAGTTGGACAGTGATGTCTTGAAGTAGCGCTCTTTTGTCAGGTTGTGACGAAGCTATGCTTACATGTTCTAATTCAATTACCAAAGGGCTACCTCCTTAACCAACTGCTCTGGTCGCAAAGGTGTCGAATGATGGAGCAGACCTTTCCTTTTCAGGAGTAGAGCCGTCTGCACTGTAAAAGGTGGAGCAAGCCCAAGCATTTCGCAGGGCGATGGTTGTTGTCTTTCTTTTCCAGCCTCAGCCGTTGTGCCTTCCTTCTCCCTTCCATAGAAGAAAGCTGCAGGCGCTCCATCGTACACACAGCGTCCCTGTTCCATGGCAATAATTCGATCGCACAACGTCGCTTCCTCCAAATGATGCGTAATCCAGATTACCGCCGTCCCTTGCTGGACAATGGTTTGAACTACCGCTTCCATTCGATCTCTGGCTCCCGGGTCAAGCATGGCCGTAGGTTCGTCCAGAATGAGCACATCCGGCTTGGCCGCCAGCGCTACCGCGATATTAAGTAGCTGCTTCTGTCCTCCAGACAGCATAGATATTGCCGCCTCTGGCGGGTGCTCTAGTCCAACTGTATGTAATGCGTGATCTCTCCGTCGTAATTGTTCATCAGTAGATTCCAGCAACGAGGATAAGGCAAAATGAAATTCCTCCTCAATGGTATCTCCAAGTACCTGCGCATCAGGCTGCTGGAGGACTCCACGAACAACCAGTTCCGAAGAAGCCTTCCTTTCTCCGCCGGATAGCGGAGTGAATCCGATTAGCAGTCCTGCCAGCGTACTTTTGCCGCTACCATTGGCTCCCACAATACTTATCCATTCTCCGGGCGCTAATTCTAGGGAAACCCCATCCACTGCCTTACGAACACGTCCTGACTCGGACGCATAATGAACACGGACTTGATCCAGTGTAATCAAAGGTGTAACGTCTTGCATCGCAAATTGGTCCTTTCCCTTTTGAGTCTTTTGTGGTACGATCCAAATCGTTAACCACGTCCGTTTAATCGGTTAACAATAAGATTACCAAAATTGAAAGGAATGTTCAAACATGAAATTGTCTTTGCGAGGTATTGTATTTAGCGCACTCATGGCAGCCATACTTGTTATTTTTGGATACATAAGTATTCCCATTGGTTTCTCTCCTGTGCCGATTACATTGCAAACTCTTGCGGTTATGCTGGCAGGAGGACTGCTTGGCCCATTATATGGTTTTCTAAGTATCGCTCTGGTTGTCATCCTGACTGCCATTGGCTTCCCGCTTCTGCATGGCGCAGGCGGACTCGCAGTACTCCTGGGGCCTACTGGTGGATATGTCATGATGTGGCCTTTCTCCGCACTGCTCATTGGATTACTGCTCTCTAGGATCAAATTGAAAGGATTTGTAGGTTACTTCCTCGCTTTTATCGTATTTGAGGTGTTTGGTTCATTGTTGATTTATGTTTCGGGCGTGCCCTGGCTGGCCTATGCTTACAAAATGTCGTTACCCGAGGCCATGATACAAGGATTCTATCCCTACATCATCGGTGATCTGATCAAAGCCTTGTTCGCTGCAATTATCATCGCGCCTGTGCGCATGGTCTTCCCTCCACAGCGACTGACTGGCAACATGAACTCAACAGTTGTACGAGCAGACTCCTGATTGCTACTTGTATTAAGTAATCTGGAACTGAATTTATTTTATGAACAAAGCCGCGCCCACATAAACAGAAATTCAATCTGTTCAACGTAGGGCACGGCTTTTGTCAATCGTCTATCGTTTATTCTTTATTGTTCCGGTCCCTTTCCACCATACAGGGTAAGTAACGGTTCTTGAACCCGAACTTGTCCCGTAATCAAAGGAACCACTTCCTCATAATTCGTAGAATTCGTTACAATGATAGGTGTTACCGTATGATAACCTGCGGCCTTGATCTCAGCGATATCGAATTCCAGCAGCAAATCTCCCGCTTTCACCCGATCACCTTCCTGAATATGTGATGTAAAGTGCTGACCATCAAGCTTGACCGTATCCACCCCGACATGGACCAAAATCTCAGCCCCCGTATCCGATACAACAGCCAGTGCATGTTTCTTCTTGAAAGCCACGGTAATTGTACCGTCAAAAGGAGCAACTACTCGGCCTACTGCCGGTTCAATCGCAATGCCTTTACCCATCGCGCCCGATGAAAATGCCGGGTCAGGTACATCGCTAAGATCTACAATGGTTCCCTCGATTGGGCTGAGTACTTCTTGATCCGATGAAGCCGCTGTTCTTTCGGATGGCTTGGTGGTTTCCGTGCTTCTTTCTTTGTCTTTTTCTTCTTCTTCAACCGGGTCTTTGAACCCCATAATGTAGGTCAGTGCAGCCGCAACAACAAAGGATACGCAGATCCCAAGGATCAGTCCAGGGAAGCCCTCTCCACCCGGTCCATAGAAGATCGGCAAAGTCAGCAGTCCTGGAGCACCCGAAGCGAATGCCTGAGTACCCGCCTGACCGATGATGGCCCCACCAACGGCACCCCCGATAACTCCTGCGATGAATGGACGTTTGAGTGGCAGAGTCACACCATAGATGGCAGGCTCGGTAATTCCGAACAGGGCTGTCAGTGTGGATGAACCCGCCAGCGTTTTCAGCTTTTTATTTTTGGTTTTCAGCATAACACCGAATGCAGCTCCGGTCTGTGCGAAGATGGAAGCCGTCGCAGCCGGTTTGACGCCATCGCGTCCATAAACAGCAACGTTGTTGATAAATACAGGAATGAGACCCCAGTGAATTCCGAAAATAACGAGCAGCTGCCAGCTTGCACCCATAACGGCTCCAGCCAATAGTGGACTGAATCCGAAGGCAGCCACGAGTCCTGATGCAATAGCATTACCTACATATACACCAAATGGACCGAATACGAGCAAAGTAAGTGGTACCATAATGACAAGCAAAAATAATGGAGTAACAAAATTTTTCACACTCTCGTGAAGAACCTTACTGAAGAATTTCTCCAATTTGCTCATGACAATCACTGCCAGAATAATAGGAATTACGGTAGATGAATAATTCATCAAAATCACAGGAATACCGAAGAAATCAGTTGGCGTACCCTCCGCCTTGAGCGTAACGATGGAAGGATAGATTAATGCCCCAGCGATTGTCATCGCTACAAACATGTTACCCTGGAATTTGCGGGCGGTTGTAACCGCTAACAGCAAAGGCAGGAAATAAAACAGACTGTCTGCTGCTGCAAACAAGATCTTATACGTGGTTTCCGTCGTTTCCAGCCAACCAACATTGCTTGCAATGAGCAGCAATCCTTTAAGTATACCGGCTCCCGCCATAACCCCTAGCAGCGGTGCAAAAATACTGGAAATTACATCAATAATGCCGCCTATGCCTTTCGCGGACTTCTTCGGCTTTTCCTTTTCGGAAGAATCATCCAAAATGTTACTGATCTGGCCAATGGCACTGTAAACTTCAGGCACCTTATTGCCAACGACCACCTGGAATTGACCCCCATTTTCCTTAACTGCGATGATTCCTTCTGTCTTTTCCAGCTTGGCTTTGTCTGCCTTAGCATCATCCTTCAATACAAACCGCAAACGTGTTGCGCAATGTACCAGTGATACCACATTTTTTTCGCCGCCGACCAGCTCGACGATCTCTTTTGCGAGTTTTTCCTGACTCATGATGTGCACCCCCATATTTACTAAAACAGGCATCTTACCGATTTTTTTGCACGCAAAAAACCTAAGCCTTGAGTAAGGTTTGGACACATTGGTCCTGCCTTCTCATGACTTAGGTTTTGCCTGCATAACCAGTAACAATCCCAGTTAAATCGTATTCAATTCCTGTTAATCTCATATTATTATGATTTAACCAAATTTGTCAACATTTTAATTATTATCGATTAACAACTCGTTCAATGTGGACGGTCAGATACAATTTCTCTTCGTTGGTAAGCTGATGGTTATATTCCTTGTTAACGAACATTTCGATTTTCTCCGTACATGCCGCTGCTTCCGGGTGCTTCTCTTTGATCATGTCATAGAAGTGGTCATAGTTGTTGTCATAATGCGTCCCGCTTAATACCCTCTGAGAGAAGAATTTCAGATGCGTAATGAAGCGAAAATAGCTGAGAGACTCTTCATCAAATTCCATCTTGAAGTGATATTTCGCTATATTAATAATCTGCTGAATAAACTTCGTGATGTTCATCGTTGTAATGACTTCTTCATTCATCTCCGCATTGACAATATGCAGGGCAATATACGCTGCTTCATCCGGTGGAAGCTCAATATCCAGTCTGGACTTGATCTGCTCCAGCGTTTTCAGACCCAGTCCGAACTCAGCCTTATACAGCTGTTTGATTTCCCACATCAGTGCATTCTTGATTTCAACACCTTCACGATATCGTTCAATCGCAAAGTTAATGTGATCTGTTAGGGAAACATAGATATTTTCATTCAGGTTACGGCCCAGATTCTCTCTGGCATAGGTAATAATTTCTTCCACAATCTCGATCAGTTCCATCGGTACTTCGCGCAGCAGCATTTTGAAATTGTCGGATGTCTGTTTGTTTTTAAGCGCAAATACTTTCTGGATACGGGTCTCGTCTACTTTATCCCCCGGCTTTTTCTTAAAGGCAATCCCACGCCCCATCACGACAAGCTCTGCTCCATCCGCTTGATAGATGCTAATGACGTTATTGTTGATAACCTTTGCTATTTTCACTTCAATCCCCCCGTCACGATCCACTCTCTTGGCAGTCATATATCGCCTTTTGGGCATACAAAAAAAACCTGAAGCATCACAAAATAAACAAGACATGTACGTCTGTTTTTTGGTGCTTAGGTTTTGCCTACTTCAAGTAGTAACAATCCCAAAACGATATAATTGCGTCAAGTATAGCGCGAAGAGAAACATATGTCAACGCTTTCAATGAGGGAACAATCGGAAGTTCCATGAAGAATGGTCCTTCCGATCATATCAGGGAGAAGCCCTTGGTTAATGCATTGCTTACTCTTCACCTAAATTGCTGCCATCCGATTCAATCACATTTTTGTACCAATGAAAGCTCTTTTTCTTGATCCGCTTCAGGTCACCCTTACCTTCATTGTCACGGTCCACGTAGATGTAACCGTAGCGTTTTCTCATCTCTCCAGAAGAAGCGCTAACAATATCAATTGGCCCCCAGCTTGTATAACCGATAATCTCTACACCGTCCTGCAGAGCTTCACCCATCTCGGCAACATGGCGTTTCAGATAATCAATGCGGTACGAATCGTCAACCTCACCTTCAGGTGTAACCACATCATTGGCTCCAAATCCATTTTCTACAACAAACAGCGGTTTTTGATATCGGTCATGCAGTTGATTGGCTGTAATCCGGATGCCTTTGGGATCAATTGTCCAGCCCCACTCCGATTTCGCCAAATACGGATTCGCTACAGAACCAAATACATTGCCGGTCGTCATGTTTTTGACCACTTCCGGGTCGGTGGAGGTTGTACGACTTGAATAATAACTAAATCCGATATAATCCACCGTATGGTTTTTCAGGATTCCCGCATCACCTGGCTGCATTTCAATATTCAATTCATGATCCTTGAAGAAACGTTTGGCGTAGCCTGGATACTCTCCACGCGACTGAACATCAATGAAGAAATAGGACTCCCTGTCTTTCTCCATGCCCTGGAATACATCTTCCGGATTACATGTATACGGATAGAAGCTTCCTGCTGCAAGCATACAGCCAATCATGGCGCCGGGGATTATCTCGTGACAGGCTTTAACGGCCAGAGCGCTTGCCACCAATTGATGGTGTGCTGCCTGATACTGAATCTCCTTCACGTTTTCACCATCCTTGAAGACAAGACCCGCGCCCAAGAATGGCAGATGCAGCAGCATGTTAATTTCGTTAAACGTCATCCAGTATTTCACCTTGTCCTTGTAACGGCTGAATACGGTTTTGGCATAGGTTTCGAACAGACTCACCAGTTCACGACTTCTCCAGCTGCCATATTTCTCAATCAGATTGACCGGTACATCGAAGTGAGCGAGCGTAACCACAGGCTCAATACCGTGCTTCAACAGTTCATCGAACAAGCGATCATAAAACTGCAATCCCGCTTCATTTGGCTGTGCATCTTCTCCGGTTGGAAAAATCCGTGCCCAGGCAATCGACACACGCAGGGCTTTGAATCCCATCTCGGCAAATAAAGCAATATCCTCGGGATAACGATGGTAGAAATCAATCGCTTCATGTGAAGGATAGAACTCGGTTTCCAGCGGGGTCAATGCAGGGACATTACCCTTCATGATGCTTCTACGCTTCTCTCCTGTCGGCAGCAAGTCAACAATGCTCAGCCCTTTACCATCTTCCAGATAAGCGCCCTCTGCCTGATTGGCAGCAATGGCTCCACCCCACAAAAAGTCTTTGGGAAACTTGAAATTAGTCATCATTCATTCTCCTTCCAAATATGTAATTCTGTTATCCGCTCCAATCGCAAGAAATATTAATAAGACAAAATAGAAAAAACCCGAACCAACCTGAATACACGTTGCAGTGTATACAAGCCAGCTCAGGTTATGCCCATATCGGTAACATTCCCAGATCACAATTATGCGGATTGGATAAAACTTTAGCAAGGAATAGCTGAATTGTCAATTTTATTGTGACTGGGTAACAGAAGTCGGATTGGATTTTTCAAACTCTTGGACTTAACGATTAACGAGACGTATATCCTGCATCCGCATGAATCGTAGTGCCTGTGATATAGGAGATCCAAAGCACTACGTATCATTGGTTTTTATCGATTGCTCCTGAAGCAACCGAGTAACTCGAAGTAAAATAATGCATTCCCCTACGATATTCCATAATTGTTATAACCACTAATTTTCACATGAATTATCATCCAATTATCATGGTATTTTCTTTGGATAAATCGTGATATATTTGCATTTCAGAAAACGTTTTCAATACTTAATTTGGTGGTGATTCCATTTAAATCAATCTAAGTTCTAGTTCTATGCTGAACTTAAATCGCCAATTTTTGTAAGCGCTCTATTTTTAGTTCATCGATTATAATTACAAAGGAGAATATGTTAATGAACAAAAACCGCAAATCGGCCCTCTCACTCACTATCGTAACGGCAATGATCCTATCCCTGTTCTCATCAGCCATCGCTTCTGCTGCTACAGATGACTCGATTCAGGCAAATGCAGCCGCTGCTCCAACCAATATTCAGTCCTATGTTACTGCGATGGAGCCGGGCTGGAATCTGGGTAACTCGCTGGACGCCGTTGGTGCAGATGAAACGGCCTGGGGTAACCCTCTGATCACTCAGCAACTGATTCAAAATATCGCCAATCAAGGCTACAAGAGCATTCGTATTCCAGTGACCTGGCAAGCTCATATAGGAGGAGCACCTAACTACACTATTGATACCGCTTACATGAATCGCGTACAACAGGTTGTAAACTGGGCCCTTGATGCCAATCTGTATGTCATGATCAATATCCATCACGATTCATGGCAGTGGATCAGCTATATGGAGAATGACCATGCCAATGTTCTTGCTCGTTACAACTCGGCCTGGACTCAAATTGCAAACAAATTCAAAAACTCATCCACTAAACTGATGTTCGAAAGTGTAAATGAACCACGCTTCACCGAAGGTGGTACAACGAATACCGCTACTGCTTACGCTTTGCTGGATGAGTTGAATGTATCTTTTCATAACATCGTGAGAGCATCCGGCGGAAATAATGCAGCACGTCCATTGGTCCTCCCAACGATGCATACCTCTTCCGCTCAACCAGATCTCGATGCATTATCCCAGACGATTGCGAAATTGAATGACCCTAACATTATCGCTACCGTTCACTACTATGGCTTCTGGCCATTCAGTGTAAATATTGCAGGGTATACGAAATATAACGCTGAAGTGCAAAAGGATATTACGGATACCTTCGACCGTGTGTACAATGCATTTACAGCCAAAGGTATTCCGGTTATCGTCGGTGAGTATGGCTTGCTCGGCTTTGATCAGCACACTGGGGTCATTGAGCAAGGTGAGAAGTTGAAATTTTTTGAATTCATTGGCCAATACCTGCGTCAGAAACAGATGACCACCATGTTATGGGATAATGGGCAGCATTTCGGTCGTACAAGCTTTACCTGGTCTGATCAGGATCTGTATAACACGATGAAAGCAAGCTGGACAGGTCGTTCGTCCACTGCTGAATCGGATCTGGTTTATCTGAAAAAAGGGGCTGCGATTCAGGACAAAACAGTAAAACTGAATCTCAATGGCAATACATTTAGTTCACTTGCTAATGGCAGTACTACCCTTGTTCAAGGTACAGATTATACAATCAGTGGTGATGTGCTGACATTGAAATCCAGTCTATTGACCAGACTGACCACTTCCGGCAATCTTGGTGTCAATGCCAAGCTGACAGCCAAATTCAACAAAGGCGCAAACTGGAACCTGAATATCATCAAGTATGATACGCCTAAACTGAGCAATGTAACAGGTACCACGAGCTCGTTTGCGATTCCGACTACCTTTAATGGCAATCAGTTGGCCACCATGGAAGCAACGTATACAAGTGGAGGAAACGCCGGTCCGCAAAACTGGACTTCATTCAAAGAATTTTCCTACGCTTTCAGTCCGAATTACAACAGTAACGTGATTGAACTGAAACAAAACTTCTTCAACGAAACGAATAATGGCGAAGTCATTCTCAAGTTCCACTTCTGGAGCGGAGACGTAATTACGTACAAAATTACAAAGAATGGTTCGAGTGTTGTCGGAATCTCTTCCTAATTGGGTTTCACAGCTCAATGTATAGCAGATTGGAATTCAATCCACGAAACGTTGTGTCCAGGGCAAGAGGTTCTGGACACAGCGTTTTTCATTTATACTTGGTTCATCCGACTGGCGACAGGAACCCACTATCAGGCAATTTTGTAGTCACATGTTGTGGTTTCGCTGCTGTCTTATGGCGGTTCACAATAAAAATGAAACATCTCCACTTCGGCTGTGA
>NZ_LITU01000065.1:169476-190326 GCF_001280595.1 Paenibacillus xylanivorans | reverse complement strand
GCTCCCAGGCCTTTATATACAAGTCCAACATGCGCCCTGTTATTGGAAACGACATAAAGTTGTTGCGGACACAAGCTGCGACACAGCTCAATGTCCTGGCAGCACTGCGGCAAGTTGTTCTCAAATACAAAGGCATTTTTCACTACAAATTCGGGTGGAAGCTGATTACGGTCTGCGATGTCCTGAATGTAACGCACAGTGACTGCTCCGAGCGATTGAAGTTGTTCCCCCTCCTCTTCGCTGTGTACAAGTACGACAACCGCAAATCCCCTCTTCAGTAATACATCCACAAAATTCTTTCCCGCCTCACCATGTCCTGTCGATACAACTATCATTGCTTCATCCATTGCCGCCAACCTCGCCTTCACATCAGATCCTGCAAATGCCGTCTGGAGTACGTTATGTGCGAATCATAGTCCTCTATCTTCGTCCCCGCAATTCAACTGAATCCGATTTCTGCACTGTTCTGATTCATTCCTGGCAATTCTGGTGATCGTTTCTTATTTAACCTTCTCTTTTCGCTGTCATACGCCATGTTGCTCGGTCTATCATGAGCGGAAGAAAAAATCGGGTTATTCGAGTTTAAAACGCAGATATATCTCTTGTTAATCGCTTACATGTGTGAATTTCAAACCAAAAATCGGTAAAACAGGCCTTTTTCAATGGGAATTTATTTTACTTCAGCTTCAATCAGTCGTAACATAATCGGCAGAATAGTGATAACAATAAGGTGATTTTGCCTATGGAGGTTGGAACGGTGATTGCATGTTGTGATGTGAAAATACGATCGGAGATTCATGTTAATGCCCGGATCAGTTCCATGGAGATTATTCGGTACGATATGCGAAAATTACCATTTATAGAGTGTGAACAGGTATACCGTTATTGTGGATTGTTCAAAATCTCATGCGGGCATGTTCATGGTTTTGCCGAATTTGAACTGCCCGAGGGTTCCCATCCCCCTGATCTGGTGCAATGGGCTTCGGTGTTCAGAGCTTTAAAGGGCATGGACATTTCACAGGTCATGCACTATATGAAGCAGCACCAGACGCTCTTGGGAAACGAACGTATGCTGTTTCTACATGAAGCCGTCAGCCATTTGCTTCTCAACCTGGAGCAAGCCAGCACTTCTGATGATAGGTTAAGCCAGGAAGAAATCCGTACCTTTCTGATGCAATATGCCCTGACGTATTATTCTTTTTGACACCTTTCGTTCCGAAGAAAAGATACATAAAAATGCAAATAAACCCTGGTGATATACACCGGGTCTCTTTGCATTTTCTGACCTGTTTTTTTTCATTTTTTCTCTTATTGCGGTTCAGTAAATTTCACAACGATTAGTGCTTCCCCATTAGCTTGAACAGGGCCTGTGAAATTAGCCATCACCTGTTCAATCCGATCGTTCCCATTGGGAATGATCACAGGTGTAATCAGTGGAAGTCCTGCAGCCTGAATGGCTTCCATGTCAAATTCAATCAACAGTTGTCCTGCGGTTACGATGTCCCCGCTATTCACATGTGCGGTAAAACCTTCCCCCTTCAATCCAACAGTATTAATCCCAATATGCACAAGCATCTGAGCACCCGTCTCATGTTCCAGAATTACCGCATGTTTGCTCTTAATCATCACATGAGCGATAACGCCGTTAAAAGGTGCAAATACTTTGCCCTCAGAAGGCTCGATAGCGATCCCTTCTCCCATATGCTTTTCCGAGAATGCAGGATCAGGAACCTGCTCCAGAGCAACGGCTGTGCCTGTCATCGGTGAGGCAATCTCCAGGATACCTACTTTTGTACGATGGTTCACAGCCTGGCTGGCAGATGAGTTTGACTTTTGCGTCAGAACTTCCGACTTGTTCTCTTCTTCTGCATGAGATATTTCCTCCGCAACTGGCTGATCTTTATATCCAAAGAACCAGGTAAGTGCAAAGGCAATCCCCATAGCAACCACATTGGACAAAATGTACAAAGGCAATTGACTGTTCAAATACAGCAGAGTTCCCGGAATAACCGTCACCGCCATACCAGTACCTTGCAAATGGAACAAGGAGGCGAGAAATCCGCCCACTGCGCCTCCGACAAGACCCATGATAAATGGTTTCATGTATCGCAAGTTAACCCCGAAGATAGCAGGTTCGGTAATCCCAAGAAATGCAGAAAATGACGAAGGAAGTGCGAGTGCTTTCAGTTTAGTGTTTTTGGTTTTCAACCCCACCGCCAGGCAAGCCGCTCCTTGTGCAGCCATAGCACAGGTAATAATCGCGTTGAACGGGTTAAATCCCGTTTTCTCCAGCAATTGTATCTCCAGAAAGTTAAAGATGTGGTGAACACCGGTAACGACAATAATTTGATGAAAGAAACCAATAATAATACCCGCAATACCAAATGGCAGTCCCAATACGGCAGTCGTTCCATGCAGCACCCACTCCTCCAGGGAATGGAATACCGGGCCAATCGCGAAGAGTCCCAACGTAATCATGACCGTCAGCGTAATAAAAGGGGTGAGAATTAAGTCCAGTGCCTCCGGTACACGTCTTCTCAGAACTTTCTCAAACTTCGCTCCGATCAACCCCACGAAGAATGCAGGCAGCACGGAGCCCTGATACCCGACTACCGGTATGAACCCGAACATATGCAGTGGTTGTGCCGATCCATCGGCCACAGCGTACGCATTTGGCAGCGCCGGATTCACAAGCATCAAACCCAAAACGATACCCAGAACCGGACTCCCGCCAAATACGCGGAACGCAGACCAAGCTACAAGTGCAGGCAGAAATGCAAATGCTGTATCCGTCAGGATCTGAGTAAATAGCAGGAAATTGGGCGAAATGTCTTCAGGTGTTGCACCAAACAGCGAAAGAATTTCATTCTGAGTGAGCAGCCCTCGCAGACCCATGAACAGCCCCGTTGCCACGAGCACAGGAATAATCGGTACAAAAACGTCACCAAACGTACGAATGGCCCGTTGAAAAGCATTGCCTTCCTTTTTGCCCTGACTCTTGACGTCTTCCTTGGAAGTTCCCTCGACCCCCAGCTTCTCTACCTCTTCAAATATCCGGTTTACGGTTCCCGTTCCAAAAATGATCTGATACTGGCCCGAGTTGAAAAAAGCCCCTTTCACTTTGTCGATGTTCTCGACCTGCTTCTGATCGATCTTGTCCTTGTCATTCACCATGATCCGAAGACGTGTTGCACAATGTGCACATGATGCAATATTTTCATTGCCCCCGATGGCACGAATAACGTCCTGGGCAATCTGCTGATTATCCGACATGGTAATTCATTCCTCTCACGTTATATCTAATAATCCCATTTTGATGCCTGAAATTCTGCCTTGCCTCCCTGTACAAAGAAGCGAATCTCCGTACTTTCCTTGCTTGGGAAGATACGGCTTGTGAATACCTCTTCTCCATCATTGACAAAAATCTCAACAGAAGAAGAATCCACAAACATATGAAACTTAAGCACGTCCGCATTCAGTGCGCAGCGCCGTACATTTCCATTCTGCTCCCCAAGTGTGGCGCCTGACTGGGAGCGATCCAGAATTACTTTCTGTGTCAAACGATCATACTTCAACACGGTCTTCTCTCCTGCGCTTGCCCGGAATTCAATGCCTACGGTCTCTGCGTCAAAATCACGGATCTCGCATTCCAACTCATAAGCAATTCCAGCAAAGTCCGCGAAAGATCGAGTCTCATTATCAAGTGTGAATTCCATATGAGTCCCTTCTGAATCCCCGCGCAGCTTCACCATTTCAGAGACTGGCTGCTGGATTAACTTCCCCTCCCGGAGTGACAACTGCCGCGGAATCGTCAGGCAATGAGCCCATCCACTCTGGTCTGTCGGATACTCCAAATCCGGGAGCCCCATCCATCCCACCAGCATTCGTCTTCCATCTGGCGCCTGCATCGTCTGCGGGGCATAGAAGTCAAATCCGCGATCCAGCTCCTGAAACGGACCATGTTCGAAATGCCTTGTCTGAAGATCCAGTGGTTCGCCAATCAGATAGCCCGACTGAAAGATATTGTGATACCAATCTCCCTGACTCTCTATTCCTTGCGGCGAAAAGATAAGCACACCCTGACTTTGCAGCTCCATATAATCGGGGCACTCCCACATGTAGCCAAACTTCGGTAGCCCAGTATGGATCTCTCCAAGAAACGTCCAGTTTCTGAGATCTGATGAGCGATATAATACCATGCATCCGGTCTCATCTACACGCTGGGCTCCGATCACACAATAATACGTGTTACCCTGCTTCCATACCTTCGGGTCTCTGAAATGTTCCGTGTAGCCAGAAGGTACTTCAGAGATTACAGGTCGATCCACTTTGGTTATTGAACCGCTTTCATCCATAATCGCCAGACACTGATACGGATGTCTAATCCAGTCTTCATCTCTTGTATTGCCAGTGTATAGCAGATGCAGTTGGCCATCTTTTTCAATAGCACTGCCCGAATATGCCCCGTGGGAGTCATAAGTGTCCCCCGGCTGGATTCCAATTCCGACTTCTTCCCAGTGCACCAGATCCGTTGACCGGGTGTGATACCAATACTTCATTCCATGCTCGGTTCCGAGTGGGAACCACTGATAGAACAGATGATAATACCCCTGATAATAAGAGAATCCGTTCGGATCGTTAAGCAGTCCGGTTATCGGCTGGATATGGTAATCCTGTCTCCATGGACAAGTAGAGATTAAAGCTTCCAGCATGCCTATTTCTCCAGGCTCTGCCTGATCGATTCGTCTGTAGCGTTGCTCTCTAGTCATTTTCATAAAAAGTGTTCTCCATCCTAGCGAAAAGTAAAACTCAAATTCGAGGAACCGGTTCCAATTTACTCAAAAAAATAATTCCATTTGGCTTTGTCGCCTACGCCGTGTTCCCACATATCCGTATTAGACATTCAATGTGGAACCGGTTCGATGGAATTATCATAAAGGATTCATTTATATCTTGTCAACGCTTTCTCGTGGAATAATCTCCACATCAAGGATCGTGCACTGCTCCACAAGCTCGCCTTTTACCAGACGAATAATGTGCTGGGCCGCCACTTGACCTGCCTCAAAATAATGATATTTTACTGTCGTTAGCGTAGGATGAATCATCTCGGTAATTTCATAACCGCCAAATCCGGTAACCGATAAATCCTGCGGGATTTGTATCTTATTAGAAAAAGAAATCTTCATCACACCCAGTGCGATGTTATCTGTTGCGCCCACAATAATGGTCGGTTTGCTTTCTTTCAAAATCGCTTCTGCGGTAATGATAGCCTCGGACATTTTGAAGCTTGTCTCATAATACGTCACATCACATCCGCCACATTCGTCGATCGCACGCTTGAACCCCTGTTTGCGATGGATTCCTACCGCCTGGTCTCTCTCGGTAACGCCAATATAGACGATTTTCCGGTGGCCCTTTTCCACAACATGCTTACCCATCTCATATCCCGCCTGATCATCATTATGAACCAGACTGTGTAGCTGTTCATGCTGCTGCCCTACCAATAGGACTGGAATTCCGATGTCTTCAACAGCTTTCAGATGTGCATCGGTCACTTCTGCGGCAAGCAGAATAATGCCGGATACCTTCTGTCTGGCAAAGTCATATATGGCATCAATCTCGCGTTGCATATCCTGGCTCGTATTCGCGATCAGCATCTGGTACTGATTATTTCTTAATTCTTCATCGATGCCGATCAATGTCTGAGAGGTCGCAAAGGAATCCAGACGAGGAACAACCGTTCCAATAATACTGGTTTTTTTGGCTTTGAGACTCTGTGCAAACGTATTGGGTACGTAATTGTATTGTTTAATAATGCGCTCAATTTTCTGCCGTGTATCTTCACTAACCGAACCACCATTCAGGAAACGAGAGACTGTGCTCTTCGCCACGCCTGCCATTTGGGCGATATCCGAAATCGTTTTATTCATAACTTCTCCTTTTATTCTCATTCGCTTGAATTCACTTATATTACCTTATATTATACTTCGAATGGCAAACCCTTGCGAATACTATTCCCATCGAGTTATTAATAAATCTCACGGAACACTGGAAGTGCGTGTATAATGCGTCACGGTAAAGCGTTATTGATGCATGGCATTAATTCAGCTTCTTGCAGACAAGGAACATGAGATGCTAGTATAACTTCAATTCATAACATCATCATGAATTACAGCACAGAACATTATTATTCATACAGGCTATGACGGAAAGAGTACGCGGAGTTATCGTTCATTACAGGGACGCGGTGCCGAAGACTGAAAGCACCCGAAAGGAACACGCCGCCGAAGTTCACTCCCGAGCCGATTGCTGAAGAGCTGCTCCTCATGGATTCAGCTTCTAGGACAATCCGTTCCTTGCGTTAAAAGGTCAAAGTGAGAAACAGATCGGCTGTATTCAATCAGCAGAACCGTTTCTAATTAGGGTGGTACCACGGCTTCTTCGTCCCTTACGGATGAAGGGCCTTTTTGTGTTTTTTGCATAAACCTATATTGAAGGAGTGGATCAGAATGGATCAAAGCATGAACTTGGAACAATTAAGAGGCCGATTGAGTGAAATTAACCATAACCTCCTGCACTTGTTGTCAGAACGGGCCCAAATTACACAGGAAATTGGTCAAATCAAGGAAAAACAGGGGGTACCCAAGTTTGATCCGGTTCGCGAAAAAGAAATGCTGGAGGAATTGACTGCCGCCAATCCAGGGCCTTTCCAAGACGATGCCATCAAACTCCTGTTCAAACAAATTTTCCAGGCTTCCCTGAACCTTCAGGTCGACGAACACAAGAAACAGCTGCTCGTTAGCCGCAAAAATCAGCAGGAAGATACTGTCGTCTCCATCGGAAACGTCAAGGTTGGCGCAGGCAAACCGATCATGATTGCTGGACCGTGCTCGGTTGAAAGTTACGAGCAGGTACGCGAGGTCGCAGCAGCGCTGAAAGCAGCCGGCATTACCGTGATGCGCGGAGGTGCTTTCAAACCTCGTACTTCTCCATATGACTTCCAGGGACTCGGAATCGAAGGATTGAAAATTCTGAAGGAAGTTGCCGATGAGTTCGGGCTGAAGACCATTAGTGAGATTGTGCATCCAAGTCATATTGAACTGGCTGGCGAGTATATTGATGTGATCCAGATCGGTGCCCGTAACATGCAAAACTTTGAACTGCTCAAGGCTGCGGGAGATGTAAACATCCCTATTCTGCTGAAACGCGGGTTGTCTGCAACCATTGATGAATTCGTGCATGCTGCGGAATATGTTGTCTCTCGGGGTAACAAACAGGTCATGCTGATTGAACGAGGCATTCGCACGTATGAAAAAGCAACCCGAAATACACTCGACATCTCTGCTGTACCGATTCTGAAACAGGAAACTCACCTGCCTGTACTTGTGGATGTAACCCACTCTACCGGTCGCAAAGACATTCTCGCTCCTTGTGCCAAGGCAGCTCTGGCAGCGGGTGCAGATGGTGTTATGGTTGAGGTTCATCCAAATCCGGCGGTGGCCCTCTCGGATAGCGCACAGCAATTAAACATCGAGCAATTCAATCAGTTCCTCACATCTGTGAGACAATCGGGGTTGCTGAAGGATCAATAGGTTAATTAACAAACAATAAAAGCCTGACTAAAATGTGTGGTCATTCAAATGCTGTATGACCACACATTTTTCAGGCTTTTGATCATCTTAATTTCCTAGCAGGAGTCTCTGTTCCAGTACATGACAGGAAGCTTTGACTGTATTCTCCCTTTCCTCATACCTCAATAATAATGGGCAGAATCATCGGTCTTCGTTTCGTCTGAGCGTAGATGTAATGACCAATCTCGTCTTTCAGCTTTCTTTTGATCACATTCCATTGATTCGCTCCGCTTTCGGTTAGTTCATTCATCTTGTTCTGAACCAGTTCATGAATTTCTTTCATGAATTCCTCGGAGTCTTTCACAAATACAAAACCTCTGGAGATAATTTCAGGTGATGTAACCATATGCTTCTCCGTTTTGCTCAGCGTAGCCACAATCACCAACATTCCATCGGAGGACAGTTGCCGGCGGTCACGCAGCACGATATTCCCGACATCGCCCATGAGCAGACCATCAACCAGACTGTTGCCTGAAGCAATTTTGGGACCCGGAGAAGCAACGCCATCTTTGTACTGAATCATATCCCCATTATTCACGATAAATACATGATCTCGTTCAATCCCCACAGACTCCGCGAGCTGTCTATGCTGATACAACATACGGAACTCGCCGTGAACAGGAATCAGATAATCAGGCTTCATCAGGGTCAGCATCAGTTTGAGTTCTTCCTGGCTACCATGTCCTGATACATGCATGCCTGCTGCGCCGCTAGAACCATAAATAACGCGTGCACCGAGCACATACAGATTATCAATGACATGCGCAAGATTGCGTTCGTTTCCCGGGATCGCACCAGCGGCAATGATAACGGTATCTCCAGGTGCAATCTTCACATGAGGATGTTTGGAGGCAGCCAGGCGGGATAATGCAGCCATCGTCTCACCCTGACTTCCCGTACAGAGCACAACGACCTCATCAGGTGGAAACTGGTCCGAATCCATTGCTTCAATGAGCAGCCCGTCAGGAACATCCAGGTATCCCAGTTCACTGGCTACAGATACTACATTGATCATGCTTCTGCCAAGCAGAGCCAGCTTACGTCCCGTCTCGAATGCAGCATTAACAATTTGCTGTACCCTGCTTACGTTGGACGCAAAGGTTGAGATAAATACTTTTTGTTTGGCACGAATGAACGCATCCAATATGTGATCACCGACGACACGCTCGGAAGGCGTGAATCCGGGTCTCTCTGCATTCGTGCTTTCGGACAGCAGTACGTGAACACCTTGTTTGCCAATCTCGGCCATACGATGCAGATCGGGATATGGCCCATTAACAGGAGACATATCAAACTTGAAATCCCCGGTATGGACGACATTGCCGCCCGGTGTCTGAAAGAAAATGCCGAGACAATCCGGTATGCTGTGACTGGTTGCAAAAAAAGAAACCTCAATGGCGCCCAGCTTAATACTGGATTTGGAGTCAACCGTATGGATCTCCGCTTTGCGCAGCAGCCCATGCTCTTTCAGTTTAAGCTCAATTAATCCTCGTGTCAGTCTGGACGCATACACAGGGATATTGATTTGTTTTAACAAATAAGGAATGCCTCCAATGTGGTCTTCATGTCCATGAGTAACCACAAGCGCTCTTACCTTTTCCTGATTTTCCAGCAGATACGTCACATCCGGAATGATGAGATCGATCCCCGGCAGGGTTTCATCCGGAAATTTGGAACCACAGTCGATGACAATGATGTCCTGATTATACTGGATAAGATACATGTTCTTGCCTATTTCATTCAAACCGCCAAGTGCAGCAATATACAATTTGTTGTGGGCGAGATTCAAATCGGATTGATCCTCCTCTGCGTTGCAATAATGATAATAATGCGTTGTATTTTTCTATGTATTTTTAGTATGGGAATTCTGACCGCAGTTATGCATTTCTGAGCTATTTTCATACAAAAAGGCCACAGCGAAGGGTTTCTCCACTGTGGCTTGCATCATCTGAACGATGAATAATACAATAATTGCATAAATAATCATGATTCCAACTAACAACGCTTCTAATCTTATACCGCAAACTAAATATTTATTATACGAAAGACTTATCGCGCTGAAGCAAAACTTCCTGTTCATACGTTTTAATCTCAGCAATCCACTGCTCACGTACAGGCACTTGCTGCTGAGCGCAATAATAATCCCAGATCGCGCCGAATGGATAGGACTTGAACTCCTCTGTCAAAGCAAGGCGAAGCGTATAATCCTTGGCCAGTTCAGCTGATTTCAGGGCATCCACAGGTTCCAACATTGCACGCAGCAGTGCTTTAATCGTATTACGTGTGCCAACCACCCACGCAGCAACCCGGTTGATGCTTCCATCAAAGAAATCGAGGCCGATATGTGTCGTTGGAAGCAGATCATGACGTACCAGTTCGCGGGCGATTTCCAGCAGCTCATCATCCATAATGACAACATGGTCACTGTCCCAACGCATTGGACGGCTGACATGCAGTAGAATACCGCTGGTAAACAGGGCCAGCGAAGACAGTTTGTTGGATATCACTTCCGTTGGATGAAAATGTCCGGCATCAAGGCAGATTAACGTATCATTTTGCAGTCCATAGCCCATATAGAATTCATGCGAACCCACAACATACGCTTCGGAACCAAGGCCAAAGAGCTTGCTCTCTACCGCATCCAGATGATACTTCGGATCAAGCTTCTCAGCAAATACCTCATCAAGAGAATCCTTGAGCCGTTTCCGCGGTGTCATCCGATCGATCGGATTATCCTTGAACCCGTCCGGAACCCACACATTGGTTACACAGGTCTGACCCAACTGCTCACCAAAGTAAGCGCCAATCCGGCGGGATGCTTTGCAGTGGTCAATCCAGAACTTGCGAATCTCCGGATCAGGGTGACTTAGCGTGAATCCATCACTTGATTTTTCATGAGAAAAGCAGGTTGGATTGAAATCCAGACCGAGCCCCTGTTCTTTGGCCCATTTTACCCAGTTCTCATAATGCTTTGGCTCAATCCGATCCAGCTCCACTTGTTCGTCCGTATCCGCGTAAATCGCATGCAAATTAACCTTATGTTTGCCGGGAATCATGGAGAATGCTTGCTCCAGGTCTGCCCGAAGCTCTGCAGGTGTCGTTGCAGCCCCCGGATACTGTCCTGTAACGGATATTCCGCCCGTGAGTTCTCCGTCTTTATTCAGAAAGCCTTTTACATCGTCCCCTTGCCAACAGTGGACAGACACTTTGATCTCCGCGAGTTTCTTCAACACTTCATCCGTATCAATTCCATGCTGCGCATATAATGATTTGGCTGCTTCATATGCTTGCTTGACTTGATTTTCCATGTGCGAGAACCCTCCTTATTATCGTGTAAATGCTGCCGGCACACCGCCATCAATGGTCATCATGCATCCGGTTGTTTTTTCCGATCTGGAAGAGGCAAAGAAGGCAATGCCTTCCGCAATGTCTCTTGGATAAATATTGACGAGCAAAGTCGTACGTTTACGATAGTACTCTTCCAGTTGGTCCGGTTCGATGCCGTAGGCTGCTGCACGTTCATTTCTCCATGAACCGTTCCAGATCGCTGAACCTTGCAGGATGGCATCCGGGAGAATTGTATTCACACGAATACCGTATTCCCCACCTTCCGCCGCGATGCAGCGAGCCAAATGAGCCTCAAGCGCTTTGGCCGAGCTGTAAGCGGAGGCGCTTTTACCCGCATAAACCGAGTTTTTGGACCCGATAAATACCATACTTCCGCCAATTCCCTGCTGTTTCATCAATTTGAAAGCCTCACGCGCCACAAGGAAATACCCCGTACCCAGCACACTCATATTCAGGTTCCATTCCTTTAACGAGGTTTCGTCAAATGGACTGGAGGTGGCCAAGCCCGCATTATTTACGATGATATCCACTCCGCCATATTGGACAGCAACTTCGGCATACGCAGATTGCACCGCTTCCTCATCGGTCACGTCCATCTTCAATGCATATGCGCGATTCGCACCATATTGATCGTTAATTTCCTGAGCTACCTTCTGCGCACCTTCAAGGTTGAGGTCCGCGAGAACGACGTGTGCCCCTTCAGATACTAATCTGCGTGCTGTTTCACTTCCAATTCCACCGGCACCCCCAGTAATGAATGCCACTTTGCGGGAAAATTCGGTCTCTGCCGGAGCCAGCGATAATTTGTACAGCTCAAGCGGCCAGTACTCTACATTGTAGGATTCATTGGCGCTGAGGGATACGAATTGGCCCAAACTTGTCGCACCACGCATCACGGCAATGGCTCTATGATACAATGCCCCGCTTACCTGGGACAGCGCCCAGCTCTTGCCTGTGTTGATCATGCCCACACCCGGGATGAGAATGACACGAGGTGCAGCTTCGAACATCACGTCGCCTTCGTTTTTGTTACTTTCAAAATACGCTTGATATTGTTCTTTGTAGGTGGCTACGCCTTCCACCAGCTTGGATTTCAGCCCTTCGATATCCTCCGCGTCTGGTGTCCAATCAATGAATAGAGGTACCACTTTGGTGTGCACCAAATGATCCGGGCACGCCGCGCCCACCTGTGACAGTTCTGGTGAGTCCACTCCTCCAACAAAGGCAAGCACATCCTCCTGATCGTCAAAGGACAAAATCATTTTTTTGCTATCCGATACCGCTCCCCGAATAGTTGGCATTACTTTGGATACGATCTGGCGACGAACTTCTGCCTCAAACGCAGGATGCTTCTCTCCGCCAAACAGGCTTCCTTCGTCAACACGTGCTTCAATGAAGGTTTCCGCTTCATTAATAATTTTGATCGTCTGCGCGTAACATTCTTCCGATGTTTCTCCCCAAGTCACAAGTCCGTGCTTCTCCATCAGAACCAGTTCGGCATTCGGATTCGAGAATACGCTTTCAGCAATCATCTTGGATAGTGTGAATCCTGGACGCACATAAGGAACCCATACAAATCGATCCCCGTAAATCTCTTTCGCCAGTTCTTTTCCGTTATCTGCACAACACAGACTAATAATCGCATCCGGATGGGTATGGTCCACATGTTTATATGGAAGGAACGCATGCAGCAACGTCTCAATGGACGCACGCGGGTGTTTGGAATCGATCATGCAATGTCCCAGATATTCGACCATCTCTTCATCCGACATGGATTCACGTTCGATTAGTGGACGAATGTCTTCAAGTCCAAGACCTGTAAAATGCTTCGCCTGCATAGAAGCTAGGTCGGATCCACTGCCTTTTACATACATCACTTCTATATCACGGCCGCGAAAATCTTTCACCGTCGTTTTGGTAGACGTGTTGCCTCCGAAAATGTTACATACACGGCGATCTGAGCCAATCAGATTGGATCGGTAGACCAGTTGCTCCAGTCCGGTTGTTTTCTCCGAGGCCTGTGATGAATTCCATAAACTCTGTACCATTTGTTCCCCTCCGATAATGTTTGTTTTATTCCTAATCTGAGTTTATCATCTTTGTTTTGTTTTGAAAACAAAAGATTTTAAATATAAACGGAAAAATTCAAAAGGAAGTTGTTCTAATGATTTACTATTAAAAAAACACCCTGACGTATTGGTCAGAGTGTTTGGGTGAGAATTTTATCCTCCAAAGAAACTTGAATGCTTCTCGGTAATTGTTGGAACCTTGTATGGAAAGATAGATCCTAGTAAATCCCTGCTTTTTGGGATGTATTTTTAATTCCATAGGTGTCGTTAACGACCGTGTTGCCAAAGCTTGTCAAACTTCCATTAGGGCCCGTAGCCAAATCCAAATAGCTCAAATCAGAGTTGTTGCCATACCAGGACCAAGCGAGCCAGCCCACGCCTTTTTCCTGACCATATTTCATGATCGCATATTCATCGACATCCCCGTTCGTGTGATACCCACCAAACTCACCGATAATCAGGGCCAATCCTTTGTTCAGCACACTTTCCATGTTGGCTTTGACGGTTGCCGCATCTTTACCGGCATATTCATACATGTGAATGGAGAATACCGTGTTTTTCTGTGAATCTGCTGCAAATACACTTTGTCCATAGTCCACGATGGATTGTGGGTACTGCCCCCAGCCGGCTGCATCCACAATCAATGTATTGTTAATACCGGCATTTCTTAACTTTGGAATCGCCTTTTTGTATCCATCAGCCCAGGCACTGCCGTTCCATGTTCCATACCATTCATTTGCAATATTAACGATAACCCTGTCTTCTTTGCCAATGAGTGCTTCCTTGATGCTAATCCAGTAGTTCACCGCTGCATCCAACGAATTATAGTCATCTTTACCTGTTGCATCATGTACTTCAAGCACCGCAATCATTTTGTTTGCGCTTACAACATTAATGATGTTTTTAACGGCGTTCAGATCGTCTTTCGTGTACTGTACACCATTGGACAGCACAATTCGTACGGTGTTGGCACCTGTTTTGGCAATCGCAGGGATAGCCGTGTTCAGATCATTTTTAAACCAGGAATGTCCATGATTGACACCTCTCATAACAAATGCCTTGCCAGTGGAATCGTACAATTTGCCCCCACTTACATAAAATCCTGTAGCAGCAGACGCTTTGGGCGCAGCACTTCCCAGAATCACTAACATAAGTGCAGCAATTACGGTGAAGACTGTACACTTTTGCAATTTGACCATTCGTTAGAACCTCCTACATTTTTTTGTTTATTTCAATTAACCCTGCTCAAGGCAATAAGTTAACTAAAATCAAGAGTAACTGATATTCAAAAAAAGGTTATTAATATAAGTATAAAATAACTTTTATGAGATAAATAATTTAATTTTATTTACCTTATCGTTAAGGTTATGGATATAATAAAATGAAAACGCTTACTGGTCAAGTTATTTTTACCATGATAAGGAATTAATTTTAGCCCCACAGCAAAGAGAGTACCTCATTCACCGAGAAAAGAAGTGAAAAGGTACTCTCTTTGTTGTATGGAAGGTCAATGAACCTTATCTGCGCCGGGCAAAATCCACAAATCTGAACTTGTCCGGGCGATGCCTCGCCTCTGTGAATTGAAATTGACTGGCGTCCTCAAGGTAAACCTGGCTTCTAACCACGACAACATTGTGGAACCCTTCGAGATCAAGCAACTCCCTATCCTCAGCGGTCGGCTCCTCTACCAATATTTCCTTTTTGGCAAAAGAGATGGTCAGCCCCAACTCTTCTTCAATGTACTCAAAGATGGAGTCATTACATATTTCCTTGCTCAAACCGGGAATAAGCCGCTGGCTTATATGGTCCTTGTCCAGAATGACATGTTCGCCATCCACTTGGCGCACACGTCTAATCTCCCAGACTTTTTCATTCAGACCAAAATTGATTTTTTTGAACAAGGTCTGATCAACCTTTTTTTCTTCAAAAACCTTAACGTACGTTTTGGCCCGATGTCCCATTTTTTTAGCCAGTTCCTTGAAGCTGACAAGACCTGAAATAGGAAAATCGATTTTACGTATATCCAGTACAATGGAGCCCTTGCCTTGAATTTTCTGAATATAACCTTCTTCAGACAGCATTTTCAGCGCCTTGCGAATAGTTTCTCTGGACGTTTGATAACTTTCCGATAGATCCAGTTCCGATGGAAGCAATGTACCTGCTTCAATTTCTCCAGTCCGAATACGAGCTGCAATATCTTCATAGATTCGGATAAATTTATTATTCATTATTCATCACCACTGTCCATTACCCTTTTTTGTCATATTGGCTACCTATTATAACATTAAAAGTTGAACAACCGATAATGTGGCTACTGAAGATGATGAAAGGATGAAGTTACATGTGATTCCATCTACGTCGTTCACTCCGTTTTTAACGTGTTAGTCTTAGCGTCTATACTCGTTCCATTGTTGTCCATAGTTCGGTTCTCTTCTATAATACGGATCAGTTTGTTCAGTCGGAAGATCAGGGCTGCCGCCTCGGATCTGCTCAGATGCTGTAAGGGACGGAAGCTGCCGTCTTCATATCCGGTAAGCATATACATCCCTGCAAGCTCTTCGACCTCTTCTTTGGCCCAATCGGACACATCCATCTGATCCGTAAACGCACGACGTGAAGTTGCAGGTTCCGGCTTGATTTTGCGAATAACATTCGCAATAATCTTCGATGCCTGTTCCCGGGTTACGAGCGCATGTGGAGCAAATTTACCGTTCCCCATGCCATGAACCATATCACGCCTTACGGCGGCTTCTATCTCTAAAGCAAACCAATCCTGATCGTTCACATCCCGAAAAGCGTGCTGATAATCGGCAGATGTGTCCACGCCCATTAATCGCACAATCAGTGCTGTGAACTCAGCTCTTGTAATGGGACGCCGCGGTTCAAAGCGGGTATCACTTACACCTTGAATGATGTTTTGCTCGGCCAGCCATATAATCTGATCTTTATTGAATGTTTGGCCAATATCAATGAATTTGACCTCTTTTTTGGCTCTTGTTTCCGATTTCTCATTTAGCTCAGGTTGAGACACCCCGGTTTGAGCATCCTCCGGTTTGGAGGAAGGTGATGGTGAAGCAGCTCCACTTCCGCTTGGAAGTGGATAGGGAAGAGTCACAGCCGTGGCCTGCTGGCTTTCGCTTTTTTCCCCGGCTGAATTTTCAGTCCACAATGTTACATCATAGCGCTGCCCGCCCGTTAGTCCTGTCCAGATGTAGCTTCGATCTTTTCCACGATAAATCTCCCGCTCACTACTAGAAAGCACGATCGTTTCATTCGAAGATTCCAGCTTCCAGTTCAATGCAATGCTGCTTGTACCCTGGGCGATCGCTGAAACGGTGAATTCATCTGAGGGCAAAGTCTCGAATTCCGGTACACCGACCGTCTCTCCGTCTCCTGCCTCATTGAAAGGGACAATAGAAAAATCGGAATAGCGCTGGGCACTTTTCAATTCAGTCACATGTATCGACGTTTCCATTGTTGTCGCAATCAGCTTGTCTTTTTGATAGATGCGATAGCCCACTGCCCCAGGGATCATATCCCATACAATATCTGCACCATGCTGAGTGCGTTCTTCCACGTGAGGTGAAGAAGAAATTTTGCCAGGCAGCGTTACTGCTTTTAGAGTGAACCCGGCTTCGCTAATGCCGGAAGCATTTACGGTTTTGACGGTATACACATAATTTACTCCAGGCTCAAGCCCCCGGTCCTCATAAAAAGGCTGGTCAACAGACACTCGGCTGATCTCCGCACCGTCACGTTCAATGATGAATTGTTCGGCACCCTTGACATGGCTCTTTTCGAACTTGAGTTGAATGCTCTCCTGTGTCGAACGATATTCCACTTCCTTGGGAGCTTCGGGTTTGGTTAACAGCGTATATTCAAGCTTATGAGATGTATCTCCCTTCTCATTCTCGGTATACAGTTCGATGGAGTAGTTCGTTCCGCCCTCCAGCTCATTCACGATATACTCTTTTTGTTTGCCTCTATACAGCTCCTCACCATTCATTAAAACCACAAATGTTTCGTTGAGGTAAGGAAAATTCCACTCCAATCTGGCATGATCGATCTCCGGATATAGCTTCATCTCAACAGAATCGACATGAGGCAACGTGTAGAATGGAGCAACTACCATTGGGCTTCCGTTACCCGCTGTATTATAAGGAACGATCTGTACTTGATCATACTGGGCTGCAGTGGCAAGCCCTGTAAGTCTGACCTCAGTAATTTCACTCTCTGTAATAGTAGTAACTTCGTCACCCGCTATCATTACAATGTAACCTTCTGCCCCCTGAACCTTTTTCCACTTAATCACTGCCTCCGTCTCTTCAATCACATCTGGACGCAGCGCTTCTGTAACTGTTGCAGGCAGCGTACGCACTTGAACATCAAATCCCGTATCGCTATTGCCGGAAGCATTTGAAGTCTTAACCGTATAAGTGTATCTCCCTCCAGGTGTTAGGTCCTTATCTTCATAAGAAACCCTGTCAGCCGGAATACGGTCAATTTCAATACCATCCCGCAAAATGATGAATTGGTCTGCGCCTCGTGTGGCACTGCCACTCAGATCCAGCGTTGCCGATTGATCGGTTACGTCAGCTATACGTGCTGTTTGTGGAGCTATAGGCTTGGTCAACAAAATCACCTGAACGGGAGAAGAACGGTGACCATCCTCATTCATAACAGTAAGTTCAAACGCATACGTTGTGCCATCCAATAAACTGGCGAGATGGACCGATGGTTCGGACACAGTCTGTACTTCCCCCGTTGTCTGATTGCGTATTTCATATGCGGCGGCTCCCTTTACTGCTTCCCATGCCAGATCAAAAGCGTGCGTTCCCTTGATCACTGTAATCCCATCTGAGGATAGTGGCAGGGTTTGAGTTGTTATTCCATAGGTAAGGGAAGCACCCGAACCACTTGCATTAACCGCCCGGATCTTATACGTATATTTCGTACCTGACGACAAATTCTCATCTACGAATCGGGTTTCGCTCGCATCCATGCGAGCAATCTCTCGCCCATTGCGTTCAATGATGTATTCGTCTGCACCCTTTACCCCTGTTTTGGTAAAATCCAGACTAAGACTGTTTTCCGACACTTCGAATGCCTGAATTTCGACTGGTTTCTCAGGCAATGTCAATACAGATACATTCGTCGCTTCGGATCGGGTCCCTTGTCTGTTAACTGCAACTAGTGTGTAGTGATGCATCGTTCCATCCTCAAGTCCTGAAATAAGGGTCGTCAGCTCTGTTCCACGGTAAATCTCTTTGTTCCCCTGTTGAATTACATACTCCGAGGCACCTGCTACCGAGGCCCATGACAAGTTGGCGTTATGTACCCCTGGTTCAACTACGATTTCTGAAGGCGATGCTGGTTTGGATAATCGAATCAAGCTGGCGGACCGACCGACTCCAGAAGTGTTCACGGCCTGCACTTCCACTAAATACTCCATGCCTGGCGACAATTCTTCAGCCGTATAGGCAAGTCCAGAAGTTCGACCCACTTCGGTCCCATTGATACTCACAATATAGGATTCGGCTGTATTTACAGATTCCCATTCCACCCCAATACTCGTTTCATCCGTACGTGTTACTGTGAGTCCTTCAGGTCTGGTTGGCAAAGTAAGCAGTTCACCACTTGTGGGTGCACCGTAACCGGCAGCATTTCCGGCCTGCACCTGATACGTATAGCGGCGGCTGCCTGATAAATGATGGACTTCAAGCTGTGTATCTGATATCTCATAACTCTGACCCTCAAGAACGACCCGGTACTTCGTGGCTCCAGGTACTGCATCCCATTTGAGTATTGCTCCCGTTTCAATTGGCTGAACAAAATGAAGACCCGAAGGACTCTCGGGAAGTGTCGTTCCAAACACTCGACTCGCTTGACCTTGCCCACTTCCATTACCTGCGTGAACCTCCAACTGATACATTACTCCCGCAGTCAATCCCGTTATGACCCATTCATGCGTTCCCGCAGGCAATGTCTCCCTTTTCTCTCCATTCACAAAGACTTCGTATTGCTCTGCACCTCTTACCGGATTCCAACTTAAACGAAGGCTCGTTGTTGTAGCATTATCTATGCTCAAGCTTTCAACGGACCCGGGCAATGTCACCAGTTTCTGCAAACTTGCTACCGGACCTTCTCCTGTCTCATTTGCAGCCAGCAATTCATAGCTGTACTCTGTACCACTATCCAGGCCTGTGTCCACAAACTCCGTTTCCAATCCTTCGTACACTCCTGATCCAGTACGCGAAAGGCTGTAATACGTGGCTGAAGTTACCATCTCCCATGCAAGAGAGATCTCATGCTCCCGAATCTGAACGGCCGCAAATTCACCAGGTGCTGCAGGCAATGTCAGGAATCCGGCCCTACTACTTTCTCCCGCACCACTCTCATTCAGAGCGGTGACCGAAATCGTATGAATGCTCCCAGGAACCAAATTGGTGATGTACGGAATGCTGGAAGAATCGGAGAATGTCTGATCAAAAACGATTCTTCCATCCGAAGTCGCAGCCATGATACGGTATGCAGTAGCTCCTTGAACCGAATCGAAATGCACTTCTGCCAGCTCAGGCTGGGAATCCACTTTTCGAACTTGTAATGATCCCGGTGCGGCTGGAATCGTGAGTGCACGGACAATTACTGCATCACTTAAGCCGGCATGGTTTCGAGCCCTCACTTCATACTCATAGACTTGACCACCACTTAAGGAATGATCAGTGAGCGTATGTTCGGGATAATCCACTGTCCACGACTTGCCTGTGGATTTATTTATAATTTCATACTGATACCCGTCGGTATACCATTCTCCTGTCGGCAAATCCCACGTAAGTTCCGCTGAAGTCTCATTAATCTGTGTGATGTTCGCATTTGCCGGTTGCTGTGGTTTGCGCTGGATCTGATAAGGCGCTGATACCGTCTCGTATGTATTTCCTGCCCTGTCCATTGTTTTGGCATGGATGTACCAAATGCCTTCCGATTCGATTGAAACAATATGCTCATTGCTATGAGCTTCATTCCAGTTGTCAGGTGATGTGGGACTGTTGGTCACTCTATACCATCGCGAAATCTCATTGATACCCGAATCAGAATCTGCATATTGCACTATAGCAGTTATATCCGTGTCGCTCCAACCCTGTCCATTCGGTGTAAATGTAATCGTTGGAGCAACCTGATCAACATAAGCGGTGCGACTAATCTCCTTGCTAACGTTTCCGACAGCATCTCGCGCTCTGGCTCGAATTACCGTGGGCCCGTTTGCACTCACTGTACCTGAGTTTCCTACAATATAAGGGTCGTCATTCAAACTATATTCATACGATATGGCATGTTCATCTACGCTGCCAGCAATCGTAAATTGTACAGCTTCCTTGCTCCAGCCGGACTGACTTAATGTAATAACCGGCTCTGTTGGAGCAGTCTTATCCAATCGAATGAGTGCTTTTGCTACAGTACTTACATTTCCTACCCGGTCAAGCGAGCGTGCATATACTGTGGTTTGTCCTTCATCGGTAACCTTCACTTCTCCGATGTAATCGATCCAGGGACCTTGTTCGTGTAGACGATATTGGCTCTTTGCAAGCCCACTGCCTGTATCTTCACCGCTGGTTATTGCAAAAGACACATCCTGGTTCGTCCATTCATCGTCACTGAGCGTAATCTTCGGCTCCTCAGGCCCTGTCTTATCGATCCGGGCAGTGGCTGAAGTTGACGCACTGACGTTTGAGGCCCGATCCACACTCCGCGCCTGGATCTCGGTTACTCCTTCCGAATGTATGGTAAAAGGCTCTCGATAATCA
>NZ_LITU01000065.1:93403-169397 GCF_001280595.1 Paenibacillus xylanivorans | reverse complement strand
CTTGCTTCATCCGTACCTGCCGTTAACGTCACCGTCACTGCTGAATTGGTCCATTCCGGAGGATTTAACGAGATCACGGGAGGTGTCGGAGATGTGCGATCCACTCGCGCAGTAACAGAAGCCTCTTGTCCTGTATTACCAAATGTATCTATACTTCGTGCAATAATGAGTGTGTTGCCTTCAGAAGCAACCGTAAAGGGAACAGTGTATTCCTTCCATTCTCCCCCAATTCCCAGCTTGTACTGTGTCTTCTGCACACCGCTTAAGGCATCCGAGCCTGCTGTAATCGTAACCAGGACATCTTCCTTGGTCCAAGAAGAAGGATTTACTGTTATAGAGGGAGCGGTGGGACCGGTTGTATCCTTTGTGATCTGACCTGCAGAGGTAAATGCAGTCTGTATGCCTTCTCCATTCAGTGCTGCTACATATACGTCATATAATCCGTCTGCAAGTCCAGTTAACGCAAGTTCAGTCCGAGTTGATGGAATTGTACCCAATGCAAGCACTTGTCCGACTGAGTTACGTATTTCCGTTTTGTAATTCGTTCCAGCAGGATTGCCATTACTACTCCAACTCGCTGTAACGGAGTTACCCGATTGGCTCACAGCTGCATCACTAGGTGTATTTGCCAGTGTAAATTTGCTAGCTGGACTTGAATACCCCGTATAAGAACCAGCCGTATTTTTGGCGCGCACGGCAAAGGAATATTGGGTATTCGGTATAAGTCCGGTCACCTGCCGACTATTTGATGTACTTGTATCAAAAGTCTGATTGGTCGTTACATTTTTCAGTTCATACGTCACGGAAGCATCATTCGCCTTCTTGTCCCAGTTCACCGTCAGATTATTATGGTTAACCGATGTAAATGTCGGCGCTCCCGGAACAACGAAACTTTTTACCGTGAAGTTGACGTTGCCCGCTGAGGAGACACCACCCTTGTCATCCATAACCCACACCTGCAACGTATGTGCGCCATCTGCGAGTGTATCTGGCAATGTGTAATTCGTGTTAAACGACTGATTGGAACCTGTGGCTGTCATCTGTGTCAAAATGTTTTCGGCCCCTCCGTCGATTGACCATTTGACGGTCAGAAGATCCCCCACATCCGTATCCCTGGTCGTACCGGAAATTTGAAGCTGTTCTCCTTTATAATAGGTCTGACCCGAAGAGGGGGCTGATAGCGCAAACGAGGGCGGTGCATTTTTGGGACCAATCCCTACAATCGTCGAAAATTTGCGTGACGTCTCGTTGACGGTTGCTTTGCCGTTCCACCAGAATTGCGCAGCGGTATCCGTCGCCGTCACCGTCTGTCCTGGCGTAAAGGAAGATGGTGAAGAACCACCTGTTAACTGCGCACTGTCTGGGCTACTATACTGCCCCATGAAAATGCGATCCGCGTCCACAACATTATACGTATTGGCATAAAAAGCCGTTACCTGAACGCCACCGCTGTAATTGCGCCAGCCGTTCTCAATCACTTCAAACGGAGAAGCATCGTTACCATTCACCATCGTATCCCAATAGAACGTGCCTCCCAGATTCAGCGTTGAGCCGCTGCGGTTTATAGCCTCCAGCTCCACCTTCATATAACCGCCCTGAGAAGTGGCATTAACGATGGACACCCGCAAAATATACTCTACATTGTCTTTTTGCCTGGACATTTCGATAACGTTGTTATTAATTCGATAATAATTAAGGGGTAATGACTTAAAATTAACAGGCGTTCCGTTATGATCAATAATGGTGGATACATTCCCGGTATCGCCACCGTAGAATACGTTGGTGTTTGGAAGCAACACAATTCTATATTTGCCATCACTATTCATCTCCACCTTCACCTTGGAGGATTGAACAGCCTTCATGCTGGCAGTGTCGGATACAATACTGATGCTTTCCACAGCTTCAGCCATAACGGCTGTTGAACCCCACTCGACCAACAAGGCTTGGGGGGACAGCAAGGCAAATGCCAGTACCACTTTGGTGAGTTGCTCGGCTTGCTTTTTCATAGATTTTCGCGATTTCTTCAACGTCTGCTCTCCTTTTCTGCACACCAAAAAAGGAGGCACCCCAACAAAGGAACAAAGTCCTCTGTTGGGGTGCCTCCCCTAACAAGTGTCATTTTTTCTTGATTATAACGATTCGAATAACGAAAGTAAATACTTAGGAATGCTGAATATATTTTCATTCACGAATGATTGATTATAACGTATGGCTCAGAAACCACTTGTACAACTCTGGGTTATCGTACGTTTCTGTCCAGGCATCATGGTCACCTTCAGGGTATATCGTGAGCTTCACATCCGCGTTCAGTGCTTCGAGTGCATGAACAATCTTCTCGGATTCAGAGACGTAAACGATGTCATCCTTGGCGCTATGAAATGCCCAGACGGGTATATTACGCAATTCTTCCGCTTTGGATGGATCCGCTCCCCCACATACAGGAGCTAATGCTGCAAATGTATTCGGGTAAAAAAGCGGCAGATCCCATGCACCATATCCACCCATACTCATACCAGTAAGATACACCCGCTGCGGGTCAGCTGCTTCGGTTTCCAACACATGTTCCAGAAGAGCCATAACAGCTTCACGATGCATACCCCAGAATTCATCTACCGGGCACTGCGGTGAAATTACGATAAAAGGGAAACTTTTGTCCTGCTCGGCAATAAGGGGAACCCCGTGTGCTTTAATCTTTTCCAGATCATTCCCTCGTTCCCCAGCACCATGAAGAAACATAATGACAGGCCACTTCTCATTATTGGAAAGCGGCTCCTCCCTCTCGGGAATGTGCAGCAAATAGTCCAATGTAACGGTTTTGGTGATTTCTTTTACCAGCCGATGGCCGCTCTGGGACATATGCTCGCCTCATTTCTCATCTCTAATTTTCAGCAATGCTGCGTCCAGCGCTCCGACCACCTTGTCACACCAAGCATCAAATTCGGGATCTTCGGTCTGCAATTCAGGATGTGCAAGAATATATTCTATGGTACTCCGGATTCCTTGATCGGCCCTAATCGTTGCCACAAATTCCGGAACCAGTCTCTTTAATTTACTGTTATCAAATACAACCGTGTTCGCCTTGTCCCCCAGCAGACCGCCTCGAAGATCCTGATCACTGCACGCCGCCAAAAACTCGGAAGATACATGAACTGCATGAAGCTTGACACCAAGCACTGCTGCAATAATCTCATAGATCTGATTCCAGGTTACCGATTCGTCCGAGGTAATATGTACCGATTCACCAATGGCATGGATATTCCCCATAAGGCCAATGAATCCTTTGGCAAAATCACGGTTATGCGTTATTGTCCAGAGTGATGTACCGTCTCCATGAATGAGTACGGGTTTATTTTCACGTATGCGCTTAAGAACCTGCCAGCTACCTTGGACTCCGTGCACACCCAGGGGAACAGAACGTTCATTATACGTATGGCTTGGACGTACAATGGTCACCGGAAATCCTTCTTCACGATACTGTTTCATCAGATAGTCTTCACAGGCTATCTTGTTACGTGAATATTCCCAATACGGATTGGATAATGGCGTACCCTCAGTGATTCGATAATCAGCAAGTGGTGTCTGGTAGGCAGATGCCGAACTGATAAATATAAACTGCTTCGTTTTGTCCTTGAACAAACGGTAATCTCTCTCCAGCTGGGAAGGTACAAACGCGATAAAGTCTGCAACAACATCGAACTCCAGATCAGCAATCAGCTCCGCAACCCGTGCTTCATCGTTAATATCGGCTTGCAGCACTTTGATTTGCGCTGGCAAATTGTCATTTTGATTTCCCCGGTTGATCAAATAAAGTTCACAGCCTTGCTTGGCAAGCTGATCGGTAATTGCTGTACTGATGGTACCTGTCCCTCCAATAAATAGCGCTTTCATATTTGGCCACCTCCAGATGAAATTGATCACTAGTCCATGATATCATGCACACAAAAGAGGAGCAAAGATTCGATTCTCGAATCTTTGCTCCTCTCCATTATATGACCTTAATCGTCCCGTAAATCATGTACATACCGCAGTGAATTTCATATTCCCCAGGCTGGAGATCTTTGTCCAAGGTGTAGTAATTATTTCCCTTTTGCATATACAGGTCCATGCCAAGCTTTCTTGATCCCACTGATTTGACGTGTGTAACTTGCCGGGTAAGAATAAAGTTGATTTTGGTGGGGACTCCGGATTTAACTTCAATAACATCAGGTTCAAAACCGTCATTACTTACGTTAACATCAATAACTTCATATCCCTTCAAATCCTCCGGCGTCTCGGCTTTGGCCGTTACGGCACTTCCTGAACCAGGGGACATGTCCTTGCCCATAAAGTACACCATAAAAGATCCTAGCAGTACAACTACGGTAATTCCCAGCGTAAGCCAAGGCCAGGTTTTGCTAATCCAGCTTTTCATCTCAACGCTCCTCTTTCTATGTTCCCATTCTATTGCAACTCTTCTTCAGCATACCCCATCCCGTTAAAAATGAAAATGACTCATATGGGCCATATTGAATGGACTTCACTTAGCCAAATGTATTCATAAAAAAAGAGCCTGCGTTATTCAGGCTCTTACTCTTTCAGCTATAGCTATGATCTTTATAACTCTATCTTATTCCCCACTCAGGAATATAGAGGTGTATTTCGACTTCGTCTCATCCGCAACTTATAGATCTCTGGCAGCGCTACACCAATCAGCACCACGATCACCCCGATCCATTGCAATGTGCTCACATGCTCGTGAAGCACGATGGATGAGAGCAATACCGCAATTGGGAGTTCAACCGCACCCAGAATTCCGGCCATGTCGCCACCAATATGAGGGACACCTACTGCGAACAGTACAGGCGGGATAAAAGCTCCGAAGAATCCAAGCAACAATCCGAAAACAAGCAACTGGCTCCAAATCAATCCGTTAAACAGGAACGTCGGTGGGAACAGGATACACAGCAAGACCAGACCCCCTGTGACCATCCAGGCACTGCGAAAAGCCGGATGTGCCGATGGAACCGCTTTACCGCTAAACAGTACAAACAGAGAGTAACTTACAGCTGCCATCAACCCAAGCGCTATGCCCAAGCCGTTAAACTCTCCGAGTCCCTGTTCCAGGAAACCTGCTGCCAGCAATGTTCCGCCAAACAGGATAATCAAGGTCAAGAAGGTTACTTTGTCAGGACGCTGACGTTTGCTCACGGCCTGAATCAATACGCTAATCCACGTGAATTGGAACAAAAGAATAATGGCCAGGGATGCGGGAATGTACCGCAAGGACTGATAATAGACAAGACCGGTAATGACCGTCGGTGTCCCTGCAGCCATTAACAGAAAACGCTGCTTCCACGTTAATTTCTGGAAAGCTTTTGCCACAGCTGCTGATGGTTTTCCATCTGCCTGTGATTTCCGTTTCATTCTAAATTTCGAGTATAATGCCAGCATCCAGGACAGAATGAAGCCCGTGATCAGCTGTGTACCCACAACCTCTCCAAGTTTGTACCCTTCGCCGTAAGCCAGAACCACAATTGTGGATAATATGCCATAGCTCATCGCTCCTGCGAGAACGGACAGATAATATTTCATAGTAGATAAACCTCCTGATGATCGAAAAATGCGTCCGCATGTTTGATCCATGCCAAGGTCACAGACACCATCCAAATGCAAAAAATCCTAACTACGAGCAAGGGATACAATGATTCCCTGGCATCGTAGTTAGGAAGTATAGGCTTCCCGTAGAGACCCTCGCCCTGTGTACACTTTCGGCCTGCGAGGTTATACGAAATGAAATATGCATTTGTTGTTTGCGATTCGTGTGTGACGACTTTTCATATATTACATTGCAGGTGAGGTGGTGTCAACCCTGATTCACAATTTAAATTTTTCTAATTCAAATTCAAAGTAAATAAACTACGTAATTACGTCATTTTATAGATGAAGAATCCCATGTTAACGTTTGCTGCAATCCTTCTTGCAGACCATTTAAATCCAATCCATCCACTGAAAAAGCCTCTCGGATCAAAGCAGGAGCCACGAATTCATCATATTTACCAAGATACGGTGCTTCATCTTCTGAAAGTAACGCAGATGCGTCTTCGGCTGTTCGACATTCACTCATGATCTCGGCCAAAAGGGTGCGACCATCCACCTTGCCTGACACGACAAAATAATAAGGCTCCATAGGTACAACAGAACGTAAGGCGAGCTTGTCAGACAAGTTGTGCTTCATTAAACGCTCCAATGTGCGGAAAGACTTGCTTCCCACCCAGGGCAATACATACAAGGAATCTCCTCCAGCTGGAATGACTACCTGTTTCAGTAATCCACTTTCACGCGCAAGTCGACGAGCACGCTCCAAGCGATTTACCGCTTGCGGGGACAGATAAGGATATACCACCGTGTCTGACAGTACTTCACGCATTTTCTGGACGACCGTCGTATGAATGTCCCCACCAGCACCAAGCCATAACGTATCCACCTTGCCTTTGGCCGCCTTCACATACACGGATTTATGCTTGTGGTCCACCTCTTCCACTTTCCACAGTTTGCCTGCAAGCGAGAAGCAATAACCTGGTGGTGGCACCGTTGTAATGGAGCCAATCTCTTCGGAACCGTTCAGCACTTTGTGCTCTTCATCATCTTTGAACACCGCGTAAAAGCGATAGTTATTCACGGTTTTCTCACCCGTAAGCCCGATAATTAATGTCCGATCTTCTGTCCACTGCAGATGATCGGTTTCAATCAGATAATTTAGAAAAAGCTGATATTGATCTGCACGAATGTACGCGAAAGGTGCCAGCGAAAGCATGGCCTCAGCCAGTTCTTTGGGTTCAGCCTCCCCCATGCTTTTCAGCATACTCATCGTCTGATGATAGAGCACTCCCATCGGCATTTTGCGGGCTTCCAGCGGTTCAACCCACTTGGTCTTTACATACAATTCAATAACAGCAATAGCCCGCATTAGTGTCCATGGCATACGAGCAGGCAATTGTGCTTCCTCATCCTCTTCTTCCGGACATACAAAAAGCATCTCGGAAGCCATATCCTCCCGCCTGCCTGACCGTCCAAGACGCTGGACAAAGCTTGATGCACTATAAGGCGCTCCAAGCTGCACAACCCGCTCCAGTTCACCCAGGTCGATACCCAGTTCCAATGTTACGGTAGCCGCAGCTACTGCTGGCCCTGATCCGGTCCGCAGAGCAGCCTCAGTCTCTTCTCTAAGCATGGCGGATATGCTTCCATGATGAACATGGAATACATCCCGCTCCTGCCTCCGTGCGGCGACACGCCGCATCTCAAGTATGGTGACTTCGGCATCCGTCCGGCTGTTGGTAAAGATCAGCGCCTTTTTACGATGTGTACTTTCATAGATGAAGTCGTAATAGACTTTACGTGCGTTATGCAGATGTTCTGCCTGTTCTTCATCCCGCGCATCAGGAAACGAAAAATGTTCCACCCGCAAACGCAACTTGCGACCACCAGGGGAAGAAACCACATCCACACCCTGCCCTGTTCCGGCAGCAAGCCAGGCTGTAGCTGCATCATAATCACTCAGCGTCGCAGACAGTCCCACTCTTCGCGGTCTACATCCGGCCATGCGCTCAAGGCGGGCCAACTCACTCAATACTTGAATCCCTCGATCCGCTCCCATAAAAGCATGAACCTCGTCAATAATGACATACCGCAGATCATGAAATAGTGCTGGAATGGCATTGGGACGATTCATCAGCAGACCTTCCAGCGATTCAGGCGTAATTTGAAGCACACCAGAGGGACTTCGCATGAGACGTGTTTTCTCTGCCTGAGGCACATCCCCATGCCAGTGCCATACCGGAATATCCCCCTCGGACAACAGGTCCTTTAATCGCTCGAATTGGTCATTAATCAATGCCTTAAGCGGCCCGATGTACAAGATACCCACGGATTTGGAGGGTCGTTCATGCAGCTCGGTCAGCGCAGGAAAAAAAGCCGCCTCCGTCTTGCCGGAGGCTGTGCCTGCCGCAATCAACATATGATGCGGAGTATGAAAGCAAATATTGCAAGCTTCAATCTGGGCAGGCCGAAGCGATTCCCATCTTTTTTTATAAATAAATTCCTGTACAAAAGGAGCCAGTCGATAGAAAGGGTTCTCACTCATAATTCAAACTCCGCCAGAAAATCATCCAGATCATCGGCAGATGATGAATCCGTTCCTTTTCCTGCTTCCGGTGGTTTGACTGCTCGCTCACCAAGCAATTGAGCATAGGTCACTTCGGGGTTTTGATGGAGCGTATGCAGCACATCCATGAAGTCCCGTACCACTTCACGTGTGGTCAGTAACTCATCCGCACCGAGCCGGTTCACCGCTGTTTGCATAAAACCAACTAAATCCTCATCCGTCAGACTTGCACTGTATCCAAAATGAAGGGCATGAATCTGACGCAGCTTCTGCAACAGAATCAAAATTTCTTCATGGGACAACATCGAAAGTTTCAGGATCGGCCCGGTATAATTCGCATATTCCCTTGCTGCATAGCGGCCATCAATGAGTCTGGACCGAAGTGCTTCGTAACTGAAAAGTCCCCGTCTTTCATCCTCCACAAATTGTGGTGTGCCCCCTACAAAGATGCCGAGGTGTTCTGCTTTGCCCTGCATCGTATCATTGAACATGGTAAGCAACTTCTCGTAGTTGCTTTGCCGGGAAATGCTGTTTGTAATTTTGTACAGATTCACCGCTTCATCAATGAACAATAGTAGTCCTTTATAACCGATTCGTGCCGTGAATTCTGACCACAATTTGAAGTAATCGTACCAGTTATCATCGTCAATGATGACACCAACAGCCAGCTCTTTCTTTGCTTCCGTCTTGGTTGCGAATTCCCCTCTCAACCAGCGCAGCGCAGCCTGTTTGCGGTCATCATCCGCCAATTTATACCCGTTCCAGTATGAAGCCAGTACCTTGGCAAAATCGAATCCATGCACCAGATTCTGCATTTCGTTCGTCACCGCATAGATCAGCTTCTCGACTTCAGTGGGAAGAGCCGGATCATCCGGGCGCAAGCCCTGACTTTTCATCGCTTCCTGTTGAAGACCAGCGATCCATTTCTGCAAAATCGGTTCCAGTGCCCCGCCATCCGGGCGTGTACGCGTAGACAGACGAGTCATCAGCTCACGGTATGTTGCAAGCCCCTGACCTTTGGTTCCCACCAGTCTGCGCTCAGGTGACAAGTCGGCGTCTGCCACAACGAATTCCCGATCCATCGCATAGTTACGAATCATCTGCAGCAGAAAGCTTTTCCCGCTCCCATACCTTCCTGTAATCAGCTTAAAGGCTGCCCCGCCTTCTGCAATGTTGTCCATATCCCGTAAGATCGCGTCCACTTCAGACTTCCGCCCAACAGCAATCTGCTCCAGTCCAATTCGTGGAACAACACCTGCTGTCAACGAATTCACTAGTGCGGTAGTCAGCCGCTTCGGTATTTTAAGTTCTGCCACTGCCCAATCACCTCTTCACATGTTCAAACACATTCATATATTCCGAAACCAACCGATCGCCTTCAAACAAAAGGTCACCAATCGTTTCCATGGCTATATCATTAATTTCATCCAACAGAAGTGCAGGCATCGTACCGTATTGCTCTGCCACTCGCATCAATCCCATATCCGGGCTTGCACCAAGCAGGACATGAATTGCCTGTACATGCTGCGGAGATAGCATTTCAGAGAATTCTAACCACTCTTCATCCAGATCAGCAGAAAAAGCTGCCTCCCATTGCAGGGTTAACGACTCCGAATCTCCGCTTCTTTGTCCTCGGTCAGAATTAATCGTCTTCTCGGCGTCAATTTCCAGTTGGTTAGAGTGCTTATCATCGACACCTTCAGCTTCATCAACTGAGTTCTGGAAGACCAGAGGGTCTCGACTGCCCGTATCTTGTTCAATCTCTACGAAGGTTTCTAATCCATCACATCTGCTGCTAACATCAGTGGCATGATTTGCGGCCCCATCTTCAGGAACATGCTCGTCCTCGATCATGAGTGCTCTCCGCACATATTCACTCTCCTGTTGCAACGATGCAAGTTTCTCCGCATTAATTCGAACTATCGGTTGCTCTACTACTCGCATTTGTTCGAATGCAAAAGCCTTGTCCAGGTAACGTTCAATCACGTTTGCAAGCTCAGGTTCAAGGGTCTTTCCACGAAGTCGCCCTCTGAAACCGAGCAGTTCACGGCATTTATTTTCAGTGCATCGAAATACTCGGGTTACAAACTGGACAAAATCTGCATGCTCTCCAATCGGAACATATGTCATTCGAACCGATTTCCCATAAGTGGAATCGTCATATACGGCTTTTCGAAACAGTGTACGTTCCATAGTCCTTTCATGATTCAGCTGAAACTGATCCAGTATGCCTGCCTTGCGTGTACGCAGCAGATAAGAATCCACCAAAGCCATGACTCGGGGAATATACTGTTCAAGAACTTGCTTACCGCCATCCCTGTAAAATTTGCTGAGCGTAATGTCATAGTCATAGTATCTCTGTAACAGCTTCAATGAGATATCCGATATATCGTTGTTCAACAACCGTTGCAATTCCATATCCAGAATCTCCGGTGGCAAATACCCGCTCGAAAGCTCCACCATCTCGGATAATGACATGTTCAACTCATGAACCAGACCATAATCAATGATCCACTCCTGCATGTATACATCCAACTGCGGGAGCCTTTCACGATAGTTCATCCATAGTTGTTTTAATTGATCGTAACCTTCCTGGGGTTCCTGCCAACCAATTCCGTTAATCAGTTCATAAATATGAACAAACAAATAGGACAGATCCGTATCAGGGAAACGCCCTTGCCGGACTTCCGTCCTCCAATACATATACCACTTACGCTGGGGTTCATTCATTACACCATAGGTCGGCCAATAACTCATGAAAGGAACCCAGGGAACCTGCTCCCCTTTTACTTCAATGAGTTGTCTTGCTTCCTCGACAAACCTTTTCTCCGAAGACAATATGCCGCCAGGCAATCTTATATCAAAATCAGCACGGACAATCGTTGAACGATCAGGAACCGGGACTGCCGCTGTGATCGGTTCTTCGCTCAGATCTATCTCCATAAACTCCAGTTGTCTTGAATCCTCTTTCATTGAATTCCGTTTCACCGTCCTCCAAGTGCGAATACGAACAAGTGTATCCATATTCAACATTATAACACTTGTCCTGTGCCTGCGGTGATGAAAATAATACTTTCCTTTTTAGCAGAAAAAAAGAAAGACATTCAAACTGATATCCAGTTTAAATGCCTCTCTCTACACCATTTTGCTGCATCCTTTATAGCATGATTGTACAACTTCGTGTCAAACCACGATAGCCCGATTTTTCCCGTCACTCTTGGCTTGAGCAAGGGCCTGACTGGCACTTTCAATCAGATCCGACATCAACAGCGTCTCTTCAGGAACCATTACTGCACCGCCAACGCTAACAGTGACCACTTCACTTGGGCTGGATAGATCCCTCTGAATTTGAAGTGCAAGCACATGTTGTCTAATTTCTTCGGCAAGCTCCGCTGAACGTTCCGAGGTTGCACTCTTCAGTTTCAACATGAAGGTTCCTCCCCGAAGACGTGAGATGACGGCATCATTCTGTTCACTAACAACCATAAGTACGTCTCCAATCCATTGCAGGCACAGATCGCCACCTTGAAGTCCATAAGATGCATTATATGAACGGAAATCATCGATATCGATAATAAATAGACCCAAACTGCATTTCTCCTGCAAACATTCATCCCAATCATCCTGAAGCTGGGATTTGAATATCGTCTGAAGCGGCATGCCTGTTAACGGATCTGTGTTGAGATAGTTCTGGAGCTGACTGGTTGTCTCCGTATAATGATCCTGATCATGATGGGAGGTTCCACTGTTCAGAAGTACCATCACTGAAGGTTTGCCTGCATGCGTAACAGAAGCCAGTGTAATCTCAAGCAGCAAAGACGTGCCCGTTGCTGTGGTGAAGTACGCCTGGTTGGTATACAAACGAGTATTATTGAGCTTCAGCTCCTCCAGGTTTTGCTGCAAAATCGTTCTTGTCTTGTCAGGCACAAATCCTCTGAAGTCCTTGCCGATGAGATTTTTGGAGTTTTCATAGCCAAACAGTTCAGCTGCCTTGTTATTGCAATAAATAATGACCCCGTCCGTCAACGTAAAAAAGGCCACCGGGGAAAACTCCATCAACTGCAAGTAGCGCTGCTCATTTTGGCGCAAAATTCGTGCATTCTGCAAAGCCTGTTCTTCCGCCTGAACCAGTTGGTTCTCGGTTTGACGGCGTACGATGCTTTTGAGTAGTGGCAGCACATTCAGTTCCTTCGTTGTCCACGGGTAGGAAGTAGATTGGACGATCTCTCTCCATTTCTCGAATGATTTCCGGGGAGACAAACGCATGCCATCATCGGTTTTGATCACCGCTTTGGCTGGATCACCTGCCCAATCCACAAGCTGAACCACCTCTGGACGGAACCAGATGATATAGTGATGCTGCCCAGGGGATATGGCAACGTAAACAATACCCGATGCTTTCTCCGTGTAAGCTTTAGCAGGATCATACTCCAAACTCAGCTTGGAGGTGTGATAACTGTAATCTTCCGACTTTCCTGCCAGCCATGCCGCCAATTCCCGTACTTGCTCTCTTGCCGGCGTATCCCCATATAACAACAGCTTGTCTTGATAACAGATCGCAGCTCCCGAAGCATCCATCAGGCTCAGCAAGGTCTGCTCTTCGCCCTGCAACTCTTCAATAATTCTCACTGGACTTGTATTCCCAATAAAAATATTTGCGATTTGGGTAGCCGCTTCACGTGACCTGATCTCAGCCTGATAATCATCCAGCTGCTGACGTTGAAACAGTTCACTTGAGAAGAAGGAACCCAGGAAATTACACAAGTTTCGAACACGATGAGGTATATATCTGGCTGAATAATGATGACATGTAATCAGGCCCCACAGTTGGTTGTCATGAATCAAGGAGATGGTTACAGTTGCTCCGACACCCATATTCTGCAAATACTCAATATGCAACGGAGATACACTGCGCAGAACCGACAAGCTCAGATTGAGCGGTTTGCCCCTCAAAGGTTGAAGCAAGGGAACTATCTCTACAGGTGTATAATTCACGTTCACAATGGTCCGCAACCAATTGCGCAGGTACAATTCCCGTGCCTGTTTGGGAATATCTGAAGCCGGATAATGGTGTCCGAGAAACGGTTCGAGCTCTTCCTCACGTGCTTCTGCGATGACCTTTCCATTCCATTGTTCGTCAAATTCATAGATCATGACCCGGTCATAGCCGAGCATTTCTTTCACTTGTTCTGCTGCAATCTGGCTCGCTTCCACCCGATTGTCAGTACTTTTGATCCGGCTGAAGAAGCTGGAAATCCACTCAAAATCATTAACTTCCATATTTTCTCTTTCATAGGAAGGCTCCAGCTCCAGAATCAGCAACCCTTCGCTTTCATGAATGACAGAAGTGAAGACCTGAGCCTTTCCTGATACGTTAATCGTTAGATCCATATATTGCAGGTCTGATGTTACAGATGCATTGAAGTTGCATGCCAGCACCTGTCTGATATTATCCTTGCCAATCAGATGTTCGAGTGGGAGACCAATCACTTCTTGCGCAGTAAGACCGAGAAGTTCTTCTGTATTTTGGCTGCATTGTACAATCGTCGGGATAATGTTGGTGGTCACAGCCAAGAGCACACCATGAGGTTGAATGAAGCCGGGGATATGAATGGGTTCTTTGTCGCAATTGTTTAAATCAATTGGATCATTGGTGTACGTACCCTGATTGAGCAATGTACGGTTAAGCATATTATTTTCTTTCCTGGACTTCGATTCGGGCATAGCCTGAAAAATCCCCTCTCATGATGTGATAACTCTTATTTCAACTTACAAATGATCTGTATTTGTATTGATCCATTGATCAAGCAATCGGAACGTTTCCGAAGCCGTGTGCACCATAATGTCGTGATCTTCTTCCGCTGTGATGGATTGACGCAGCAGTTCCGTGAACTCTGCCCATCTCGTTCTGGTTTCCGTACCATAGGCATTAAAATATTCCAGTCCCCGGTCCGCTTCAATCGGTAGAAACTGTGACAAGCGCTTCGTCATGATCTGACCTCCGTTCGTAGACCCTTCAATGACGTATAGGTAGCCAAACAACCTTGCTGGTGTCGAGATATCCGGAAGATCCTTACATAAAGGGACCTGGCTGATTTGTTCTTCACTGGCGCCAAGATTCCGCAGGTCATTTTCAAGTAAATTTGCTTTTCCTCTAATCTCGAAATCCAGTCCCGTGCTTTCCCAGAAAGGCTGCTGTACAGCCTGATCTTCCAATGGTTTCAGGAACCCGTAGAATTTCTCCAGATATTTCTTGTAATCTTCTAAGCTAACGGTTTGATTCATAATAGCCTTGGCATAATCGTTCTGTTCCACTTGTCTGTGATAATGAGCTGTCTCACTCTTCAGACGTTCCATAATGGTACTGGCTGTCATGTAATCATCGCCCTTCTATATCGGATCTCTTCATCAGAATTAAGAATTATACTTAACTGAATATTCAGTGTAGGTTTGAATGGATACTCCATTTAATCTAGATAAAGACTCTATGTAAGTATACTTTTTCTTGCTCCAGAAAACTATATGAATCAAGCATCGTTACATCTTGAATACGTTTATACGTTGTTAGTATAACTGGCCACAATTCATGGATTGTATAATGCTGTTCATCCATCTACATGATAAACTGGGCATATCCTGTTCTTGGAGGTACGAAGTATATGAATATAACCATTCAACACATCATAGATCACCTTACTGCCAAAGTTGAACTTCCAAAAACTACGGTGGATCAACTGATTACGGGCTCTCCCAATCAAACGGTCACAGGCGTCTTTGTAACTTTTATGCCTACACAACATGTGATTGAGCATGCTATACAGCGTGGAGCTAATCTAATTATCGCTCATGAGCCTCCCTTCTATAACCATCATAGTCACACCGATTGGCTGGCTGATGATCCGGTCTATGAAAACAAGAGAAAACTAATCGAGAACGGCGGAGTTGCAATCTATCGCTGCCATGATGCAATTCACCGCTTTCAACCGGATGGCATTACGGAAGGATTGGTCCAAGCACTAGGGTGGTCATCTTCTATTGCATACCGTAAACCGGAAGCTGACCTTCTGTCCTTTCCGGAAGGAATGACAGTTCAGCTTATTGCGGAACATATTAAACGTTCACTCGGGATCGAATATGTACGCGTAGCTGGTGATCCAAAGATGGTATGCAGACGCGTAGCGGTGCTTGTAGGTTTTCGAGGCAATGGCAATCTGACCATTCCTCTTCTTCACCAGGAAGAACTGGACCTGATCATCGCAGGTGAAGGATTCGAATGGGAGACACCGGAGTACATACGTGATGCTGTGCAACAAGGAAAACAAAAGGCCCTTCTTATGATTGGACATGCCGAGAGTGAGGCTTCCGGAATGAAGCTTTTGTCTGAAAGATTGGCTACAACTTTCCCTGAATTGCCTGTTCATTTTATTGGTGAGCAGCCGGTGTATCAAGTATTGTAATGTTCAGAATAACAAGCCATCCGCGCTTCTGTCTGGATTTTGCAGAAGGTTTGTTGTACTCTAAATGCTATGACTTCTGAGCTGAGGACATTTGTCCTTGGCTTTTTGAGTGGATATATCATTTAATAGAAATCGAAGAAGTAATGACGCGACAAGGAGAGTACAACCATGAGAGGAATTATTTTTGCACTATTAGGCGGTGCATGCATTACCCTGCAAGGGGTTGCCAATACCCGAATCAGTACGGACATGGGTACCTGGCAAGCCGCAACCATTACACAACTCACCGGGTTCATTCTGGCGGCTCTGATCCTTGTATTCGTACGTGACATCAACCTGCAAGGATTGAAGCAAGTAAAGCCCATGTACCTGGCGGGAGGCGCATTTGGTGCAGTGATTATTTTCAGCGAAGTCACAGCAATCCAGCAAATCGGAGTAACCTTTACGATCTCAGCCCTGTTGATTGCACAGCTGTTCCTGACCTTTCTGGTCGACAGTAACGGATGGTTCGGCGTCGTGAAGCAAAAGATGAAACTACCGCAGTTTCTGGGTATCGCATTAATGGTTACGGGCGTCATTATTATGAAACTGTAGCTGGTGTCGAGTATATAGTCGGGGGTGAAATACATTATGGAAGAATACCAGAATGAGCATCAATTATTGCACTATCTGAAGCAGTATCAACTGGAATCGGTATTTCACGAGCCCCTGCGTACGCATATGACGTTATGCCATTTCGAGAAGTGCGAATTGATCTGCCGTGAAGGCGAAACTTCCGAATATTTATACGTGCTGGTCGAGGGGAAAATCAAAATCTTCACGACCTCACCACAGGATAAAACACTCGTTCTTTGTTTCAAAACACCACTTGAAGTCGTTGGTGATGTCGAGTACGTTCGGGAGAGCGACATCGTGAACACCGTACAGGCGGTCTCACCTGTCGTGATGCTGCGTATTCATTATCAATGGTTGGCAGAAATAGCCAGCGATTACGCACCCCTGTTGAAATTTCTGCTCAAAATTATTTCTCACAAGTTTTATATTGATTCGAACTTCTCCAACTTCAACCTAATGTATCCGGTTGAGGTTCGATTAGCCAGCTACCTGCTCTCCATCTCTACAGAAGAAGCGGGGACTGTTGTCCACGAAGAGCTGGACGCTTTCAATTTGACAGATATCGCAAATCTGATCGGCACGAGTTATCGGCATTTGAATCGGGTGATTCAGAAACTGTGTGCGGATGGATTAATTATCCGGGATCAGGGATTTATTATGGTCAAAAATCGAGCGGGTCTGGCAGAAGTGGCGGGTCATAACATCTATGAATAAGGAGATCTATATCCTATGATCATTACAGGTATTTTACTTGCGTTACTGGCAGGCTCTCTTGTCAGTCTGCAGACCATCTTTAATAGTAAAGTAAATGAACGTACCGGCTCGTGGTCCACGACAACGATGGTGCTTTTCACCGGATTTATTGCATCGTTTCTGATTTCTCTGGTGGTGGAGGGAAAAAATACGTTCAGCTTCCAGCATATGCAGCCCTGGTATTGGCTTAGCGGAGCCATCGGTGTTGGAGTCGTTTTCTGTCTCGTACAGGGAATGAAGCTGCTCGGTCCTACCTTTGCCATCTCTATCGTACTCACATCCCAACTGAGCTTTGCCCTGCTGTTCGACTCCATGGGGTGGCTAGGACTTGAAAAAATTCCGTTCTCGTGGAATCAGCTGTTGGGTGTACTCGTGATTGTGGGCGGTATTTTATTATTCAAGTTTGGCGGCAAAAAAACGGAAAAGTCGGGCACAGTAAAAGTTATGCCTTCCGATTCATAAAGTAACCAATCCCGTTGATTGGCTTACACACTCTTTTTGCAATCGAACCACGTAGCGTTAAGTTCGCTTAAACGAACTCTACGTTGTGGTACACTTGCTGCACATCTTCAAGGTCTTCAAGCGCATCGATCAGCTTCTCGAACTGGGCTTGTGCGTCCTCTGGAAGTTCAATATGGTTTTGCGCCAGCATCGTCAGCTCGGCTACGGTAAACTCGGTTACCCCCGCCGCTTTGAACGCTTCCTGTACTGCATGGAACTGGTCTGGTTCGGCGTATACGATAACCGATTCATCCTCATCCACGATATCGCGTACATCCACATCTGCTTCAAGCAAGAGTTCAAGCACTTCTTCTGAAGTTTTGCCTTCAATCCCGATTACCGCGGTAGGATCAAACATATAAGCAACCGAACCACTCACACCCATATTACCCGCGTTTTTGTTAAATGCGGAGCGCACTTCCGGTGCAGTACGGTTCACATTGTTGGTGAGGGCATCCACGATGACCATGGCACCATTGGGCCCGAATCCTTCATAACGCAGTTCTTCATAATTCTCGTCCCCGCTGCCTTTTGCCTTTTCCATGGCACGATCAATAATAGCTTTGGGTACGTTATACGTTTTGGCACGTTCCAGCACGACTTTCAGTGCGCGGTTCGCTTCCGGGTCCGGTTCGCCCTTCTTGGCAGCTACATAAATCTCAACGCCGAATTTAGCATAGACCCGGCTTGTATTTGCATCTTTTGAAGCTTTTTTTTCTTTAATATTATTCCACTTACGACCCATATCGTTTCCGCTCACTTTCAACATATAATCTGCTTTCTACTTTGTCATTATATCTTGTTGGGCGTACTTCAACAAGTTTAGACTCACGAAAAAATGGTAAAAGGCAAGTAGAATTAACCTCGGCACGTTCAGAAAACCCAAAGGGAAACGATCCAAAAACGCCAAAGAAGCAATTCCCCAAGGAATGCTTCTCTTCACAAATTCATCTAATTAGGCATGAAACTGCTGACCGTCCAGCACTTCTGGCACATAACCGGCACGAATGACGAAATCTCCAAAATGCTCACCATCATTGCGCTCTTTGGCATATTGATTCACCATTGGAGTCAATGTATCCAATATTTCGGTTTCGCCAATATTTTCTTTGTACAATTTGTTCAAGCGATGCCCTGTAAAACTTCCGCCAAGATACATATTGTATTTCCCCGGAGCTTTGCCGATGAACGAAATCTCAGCCAGCATCGGTCTAGCGCAGCCGTTCGGGCAACCCGTCATACGAATGACAATTTCTTCGTCTCTCAGTCCCGCTTCGTCCAGTACAGGCTCCAGTTTGTCGATCAGTGAAGGCAGATAACGTTCGGATTCCGCCATTGCAAGACCACAAGTCGGAAGTGCCACACAAGCCATAGAACTTCTGCGAAGCGCAGAGTAATGAGCACCATCGGTCAGATTGTATTGCTCAATCAGTGCCTCAATCTTTTTCTTCTTCTGGCTGCTAACATTACCAATAATCAGGTTTTGGTTGGCTGTCAGGCGGAAATCTCCAGTATGAACCTTGGCAATTTCGCGCAGACCCGTCATGAGCGGATAACCGTCCACATCCTTCACTCGTCCATTCTGAATGAACAATGTGTAATGCCATTTGCCGTTGCTGCCTTTCACCCAACCGTAACGATCTCCATTATGTTCAAAATGGAACTCGCGCGCCGCATCCAACTTCCAGCCGAGACGACTCGAAAGTTCTTCCACGAACCAGGCGAGACCACGGTCATCGATTGTATATTTGAAACGAGCATGCTTACGCACTGCACGATCCCCATAATCACGCTGAATCATAACCGTCTTCTCCGCAACATCAATCATTTGCTCTGGTGTACAGAAACCAATGACTTTGGACACCTGCGGATAAGTTTTCGGATCACCATGAGACATCCCCATACCACCGCCGACTGAAACGTTAAAGCCTTGCAGCTTGCCGTTCTCCACAATAGCGATAAAGCCGAGATCCTGTGAAAATACATCGACATCATTGGATGGCGGAACGGCAATCCCGATTTTAAACTTACGAGGCAAATACACTTTACCGTAAATCGGTTCCACTTCTTCATCCGTGTCTTGTGAATCAATAATTTTCTCTCCATCCAGCCACAACTCATGATAAGCACGAGTGCGTGGGTCAAGGTGATTACTCACCTGGCATGCCCATTCATATACTTCAGCATGAATATCCGATTGATCCGGATTCGGGTTGCACATCACGTTCCGGTTCACGTCGCCACATGCAGCAAGGGTACTGAGCAACGAATCGTTTACTTCACGAATGGTATTTTTGAGATCCCATTTGAGGACACCATGCAATTGAAATGACTGGCGTGTCGTCAGACGAATCGTCTCATTCGCATATTTATGCGCAACGCGATCCATCATCAGCCATTGTTCGGGTGTAACGATTCCTCCGGAAGCACGCACACGCAACATGAATTGGTAGGCAGGCTCCAGCTTGGATTTATTCCGCTCATTACGCAAGTCACGGTCGTCTTGCATATAACTTCCGTGATGTTTCATCAGACGGTTATCGTCCTCGGGAATCGCTCCGCTGATCCGATCTGCCAGTGTTTCAGTCAGACTTCCGCGCAAGTAGTCACTTTTGATTTTTATATCTTCCACATCGCTGTTCGCACGCTGCGGGTTAAGTAAGTTATTATAAGCCATGCTGCTTTCTCCTCTCGTATCTCCGGGATGCCTTATCCGGCATATGATCTAAAATTAATACACATCCCGCTGATAACGTTTTTCCTGTTGCAAGCGTGTCAGATATTCCGCTGCCTGTTCGGGTGTTAGGCCACCCTCTTGTTCAAGAATTGTTGCGAGTGCAGCATGAACATCATGTGCCATTCTTTTCTCGTCACCACAGATATATACACTTGCACCTTCCTGCAGCCATTGATACAGCTCCTTGCTGTGTTCCAGCATCCGATGCTGCACATATACTTTCTCTTCCGCATCACGGGAAAAAGCCACATCCATCTTCGTAAGAACACCGTCTTTGAGCCAACGCTGCCATTCGGTCTGGTAGAGGAAATCCGTAGAGAAATGCTGATCACCGTAGAACAACCATGTCTTGCCTTCTGCGCCCGTCTCTTCACGTTCTCCAATGAAAGATCTGAACGGAGCTACACCTGTACCTGGTCCAACCATGATGATTGGAGTATCCGGGTTCTCCGGCAGTTTGAAGTTTGGATTTTGCTGAATGAATACAGGCAATGCATCACCGGATTCGACTCGTTCAGCCAGATGAACAGAGCACACACCGTAGCGCTCTCTGCCGCGTGACTCATAACGTACTGTACGAACAGTAAGATGAACTTCATCCGGGAAAGACTTCGAACTGCTTGCTATCGAATATAGACGTGCCGGGATTTTACGAAGCACAGCTACGAATGATGCAGCCGGAATACCTTTAAGCCCGTAATCGTGTACCAGATCCAGCAAGTCACAGCTGTTCATGACCGTGCGAAATTCCGAATCATCTGCGAGTAGAGCGGCTAATCCGCTTCCCGGATTCAGCTTCGCGAGCTGTTCAACAACCGGCTTGGTTACGGCTGTAATTTCAAAATAACGCAGCAATGCTTCACGCACAGAAACCTGATCTCCAGCTTTATTCACCGTGACGCGCTCATCCGCATTCCATCCCATAGCCGTAATTAACTCATCGACAAGGCGTGGATGATTCTCAGGGAATACACCCAAGCTGTCGCCTGGTTCGTAGTCCAGATTGGAGCCTTCCAGGGACAATTCAATGTGACGCGTCTCCCGGTCCGATCCTCTGCCGTTCAAATTGAGATTTTCCAGCACTTCCGCCTTGAATGGATTCGTCCGGTTGAACTCGGATTCATCGCTGCTTACTGCAGCTACAACCGCTTCACTGGTTACCGTTCCTGCAGCAGCTGGTGTGCTACTGAGTGAAGCTAGCACATCATTCATCCACTCTGCGGCTGCTTCATCAAAATCAACATCACAGTCCACACGTGGTACAATCGCTGTTCCGCCAAGCTCCTGCAAACGAATGTCAAAATCCTTTCCTGTCTTGCAGAAGAACTCATACGAAGTATCTCCCAGTGCCAATACGGAATAACTTAATCCATCAAGCTTCGGAGCCCGTTTGCTATGCAGGAATTCATGCAATGGAATCGCATTATCTGGCGGTTCACCTTCTCCATGTGTGCTGACAATAATGAGAAGATTCTCTATTTTTTTCAGTCCGTTCGGTTTGAAATCTCCCATTGCCGACAGGGTCACATGGAGCCCCTGCTCTTCTAGCTTTTTCGCCAGTTTCTTGGATAGTCCGCTGGAGTTCCCCGTTTGTGATCCAAAGAGTACCGTAACTTCCTTGGACACTGCAGGTGTACTAGCAGGTGTTACACCTGCTGAAGGTGCAGTCTGTTGTACCACACCAGCAGGTGCAGCTACAGCCGCAAATCCTTGAATGGCTGTCAGATATCCACTTAACCATGTTTTCTGTCCATCGTTCAATGTAGGAATAAGGCGATTGAGCAGCTCAACCTGTTCCTGATTAAAAGGGCTGTTTGTCACTTGAAGTTCCACCATTTGCCACCTCGCGCATTGCGTCAATTTTAATTCCTACTAAAATGATCATATTAATTTCTACTCCCTTGAACCTACCATACCCGATGGTAGGGGTCAATTTCGATGATTTTATAGCATTTATCAGTTTTTCTGATAAAGGACAAATAAACAACAAATACCCTCCTCTTCGATTCAGGACGGTTTTTGTTTTTGTTTTTGTTTTTGTTTTTATTTTTAATTTGGCGACCAGCTTAGGTAGAAGGGTCATGCGGAATATATTCGCTAAAATGATTCTCCAACACTTTACTTTTATCTCCATATACTCTGTCCAGATGATTCTCTCCCCACAGACAAATGGTGTCGATGATATCCTGCAGTGTCAAGCCATACTCGGTCAACTCATACTCTACCTTGGGCGGAATCTGGGGATGAATAATCCGATGGATAATTTCATTCTTTTCAAGATCACGCAGCTGCTGAGTAAGGACCTTCTGGGTAATGCCAGGAATGGCTCTGCGAAGTTCGTTTGTTCGTTTTTTACCGGATATCAGCTGATATAGAATAAGAATCCTCCATTTTCCACCGACCAGTTCCAGCATCGCCTGCACACCGCTCTCATATTTTTTCAGTTCCTGCTCCACCTGTAATCCCCCTTAAATCACATATATGTATATCCATTATTTAAAGTAACCGAAGAACCTCAAGGTATCTACAGCACTCGAAGGTGCGTACTTCTCAATAAGATGTCATGAAACTTATAATAACATTGGTCAGAACGTTAAAACAAAAAATGAAGGAAAAAGGATGGTTACTCCTACATGAAAGTCAAACTGGTCGTTACTCACCCAAGACAGGATTCCCTAACATTTGCCGTGATGAATCGTTTTATAGAAGGTATGAAGGAGAATCACCACGAAATAGATATCCTCGATCTGTATCGTGATGGATTCGATCCGTTATATAGCGTAGAAGATGAGCGAGATTGGCAAAATCCCGATAAGCAGCATGCCCCTGTGATTCGCAAAGAGCTGGATCGCGTGCTAGCGGCTGATGCCATTGTATTTGTTTTCCCGATATGGTGGTACAACGTTCCTTCCATGCTCAAAGCCTATTTGGACAAGGTATGGAACATGGGGCTACTGAACAAGGCAAACTCCAAAAAGGCCCTCTGGATTGCGCTAGCTGGGGGAACGGAGGCTTCATTCCATAAATACGATTATTACAACATGATTACGAATTATCTGAATAATGGGATCGCGGGTTATGCAAGATTGCAGGAATCCCGAGTCGAGTTTCTCTATGAAACCATATCCGAATCCAAAACGCATATCGAAGGTTTACTCGAGCAAGCTTATCAAATCGGCAGACATTACAAGTAACCTTTGCAATGCAAAAAGACAGCGTCCATTTAACTATGGCGCTGTCTTCTCAATGCTAGCTCATTTTCCATCTAGTCATTGCATTGAAATTAGAATACCTTTGTTGTCCACGACTCACAATTCCATGTCTCCGTAACCACATCTCGATAGAATTCAGGTTCGTGAGAGATCAGCAGAATGCTGCCTTTGTATGCTTTGAGTGCGCGTTTCAACTCTTCCTTCGCATCAACGTCCAAATGGTTCGTCGGCTCATCGAGTACGAGCAGATTTGTTTCATTATTGATCAGTTTGCAAAGACGCACTTTGGCTTTCTCGCCGCCACTCAGTACTGCAACCTTGCTCTCAATATGCTTGGTAGTCAGTCCACATTTTGCGAGTGCAGCACGCACTTCAAATTGGGTATAGGACGGGAACTCCTGCCAGATCTCTTCGATACAGGTATTGTAGTTCGCATCCTTCATCTCTTGTTGGAAATACCCAATCTCCAAATGTTCACCGCGCTGAACGGTTCCTTCCAAAGCCTGAATCTCACCCAGAATGCTGCGCATCAGCGTTGTTTTACCGATACCGTTTGCACCAACGAGGGCGATCTTCTGTCCACGCTCCATGCGCAGGTCCAGTGGTCTCGACAACGGCTCATTGTATCCAATGACAAGGCCTTTTGTTTCGAAAATGAGCTTGCCGGACGTTCTGGCATCACGGAAATTGAACTGCGGTTTCGGTTTTTCCTTGGCAATTTCGATGACATCCATTTTGTCCAGCTTCTTCTGTCTGGACATCGCCATGTTGCGCGTAGCCACACTGGCTTTGTTCCGGGCCACAAAGTCCTTGAGATCGGCAATTTCCTGTTGTTGGCGCTTATACGCCGACTCCAGCTGTTGTTTTCTCATCTCGTGAACCTCTTGGAAGTGATCATAATCGCCTACATAACGGGTGAGATCCTGATTTTCCATGTGATAGATCAAGTTAATTACACTGTTCAGGAACGGGATATCATGCGAGATCAGAATAAAGGCATTCTCATATTCCTGCAAATAGCGTTTCAGCCATTCGATATGCAATTCATCCAGATAATTCGTAGGCTCATCCAGGAGCAGAATATCCGGTTTTTCAAGCAGCAGCTTGGCGAGCAGTACCTTCGTACGCTGTCCGCCACTAAGGTCATTTACGTCCTTATCCAGGCCGATATCGGTTAGACCCAGACCTCGTGCTGTCTCGTCCACTTTGGCATCAATCATGTAAAAATCCTGGTTGGTCAGCGTATCCTGAATCGTACCTACATCCTCCAGCAGCTGTTCCAATTCCTCAGGAGTTACATCTCCCATCTTGCCATACATATCATTCATTTCCTGCTCCATGTCAAACAAATACTGGAACGCTCCACGAAGGACATCACGAATGGATTGCCCTTTATTCAGCACGGCGTGCTGATCCAAATATCCGACACGCATGCGCTTGGACCACTCCACTTTGCCTTCATCCGGCTGGAGTTTGCCCGTAATAATGTTCATGAAAGTGGATTTACCCTCACCATTAGCCCCGATCAGACCAATGTGTTCGCCTTTCAGCAGGCGGAAAGAAACGTTGTTAAAGATAGCACGGTCACCAAAACCGTGACTTAATTTTTCGACATTTAGTATGCTCATTCATGACACCTTTTCTATATAGACTTAATTCTTTGTATATTATAAGCGTTATATCATGCACAACTCAACGCCATATTGTAAATTTAACACCATTTTTCGATGAAATGACCTCCGTTTCGACCTCGATCCACTCAAACTGAAATCGATGACATTTGCCTTATATGTATGGATGAGTTAAAATTTTGCCTTAAACGACTTACTACTATAAGAATGGAGCTCTCTTGGAGAGCATCAGGTGAAAATCATGATTGAAGTGAAACAATCCAAATTGGGTGATGGTGAATTTAACCGCGGCGTATTTGCGACCGTAGACATTCCAAAAGGCCAGCTGATCCATCAGGCTCCGGTTGTCCCTTATCCCAATGAAGACCACGAACATGTGGAGAAAACAATTCTCGAAGATTACGTATTCGAATACGGAGCCAATCATACGGCTATCCTCCTGGGTTATGGCAGTCTGATCAACCATTCCTACGAACCCAATGCCACCTATGATATCAACTTCGAAAACCACACCTTTGATTTCTATGCCTATACAGATATCAAAGCCGGAGAAGAAGTATTAATCAATTATAACGGCGAGGAAGATAACATGGACCCATTATGGTTTCTGGATGATTACGAGGAACGCATGCGTGAGTTGAACGAAACAAGTGATGGTGAAGAGGATGCTGATGACATCGAATCTGACTCACAGGACACGGACTCAAGCAAATAAGATCTTGATGATAAACTACAGCAGTAGGGCAACTATGTGAACAAGACTTTAATAAGCTGCGCCCTCATCCGTTGTAGCATTGATACAGCGGCTATGTCGTTGTCTAAGGCAAACTAAAACAAGCCAGTCCTCCACCAATGAAGACTGGCTTGTTTTAGTTTATTGCTGCACATTTTCCAACCCTATCCATTTTAATCGGCAATGGGAGGGTCGGTGTGCAGATCCTGATCCGGTTCAGTCATTTTCCACTTCGTAAACGCAACTTCGAACCCTGCGCGCTTCGGAGAACAGAGAAACGGTCCGGCCTGCTTGTTCGTCGGATAGGCAAACCTCGCAACCCGAATCGTACGCCAAGGATGCTCGTCCGTACGGGCGCGAATAACCACCGCTTCGTCATGATATGAAGCCCGAATGGTAACGATACGCCCACCCCACTCTGGCACAGGTGAGAGCGACCAATCGGAAAATCGATCCGTTACGACAGCTCCTACATGAGCCACGCCGTCGTTTACTTCAACCCCCGCCTTGATCCATTGGTCCTGGCCGTGCCAAAGCATCAATCCGGCCTGATCATATAATTCCGTGAATGAACTCAGATCAAATGAGACTTCAACTGCCTTGGTTCCATCCCATGGCGCAAGCATGGCATGTCCATTCTGATGACAAAAACCATAAAAGGTTTTCTCCCAGAAGTCACTGCCCTCCTGTGCCTCCACAATCAGACGGTCACCTTCCGTTCGTGCCTGAGCAGGTTCGGTTGTCCACTCGGCATCATGAATCCGATGAAAATTAGCTGACATGATTCTCCCCTTTCTTCCACACCATCACATTAAATTAAAGAGCCCAAGTCCGATGCGGCTGTAGGATATGCAAAATTCATGGTGTTTAACTGATCGGTCGTCAAATCAAACTGAATCACCATCGCGAACAGGTTAATCAGTTCTTCTGTTTTGCCACCCAACACATGAGCACCCAGGATACGCCCCGTTGCCTTATCAGTAATAACTTTGGCCATGGAAAATTTTTCATTCGTACGTTTATAAGTATACCATTTCGACATGTCATTTACCTTCACCTCGTAGCCCTCTTTCTTGGCCTGCTCGACATCGAGGCCTACAGAACCCAGGGATGGCACAGTAAATACAATCGAGGGCATCACTTTATAATTGGGTTTATGATGATTGCCTTCAAGCAGATTCAAGGATACCGCGCGTGATTCCTGGCCTGCAAGCGGCGTTAGTGGAAGTCCTTCCGTGGCAGACACATCACCAGCTGCAAAGACTCTTGAGTTGCTTTCACTTTGCAAGTACTCATTAACGATAATACCTTTTTTCGTATAGCTGACATTTCCCTTCTCCAGTTCAAGCCCCTCTATATTCGGTATACGTCCGGCTCCATGGACAACAAGTCCACATTGCCATTGATGATCCGCCCCATTACGGGTTCCGCTAACCACATACGTGTTACCCTGCTGACGAATGGCCTTTACTTCCGCATTCAAGTGCACGTGAATGCCTACTTCTTCGGATTTTTTCAGCAGCAGGTCCACCAGTTCGGAATCAAACTGTTTCAGCGGCTCTTCGCCTCGATGAATAATATGGACTTCCGTGCCAGCTCTGGCCGCAATATGTGCAAATTCAAAAGCAATGTAACCGCCACCCACCAGAACCAATTTATCCGGCAGCTGTTCCAAATCAAGAAAATCATCACTGTATATCAGATGCTCTGCACCATCAATAGGAAGTGGGGCTGGACGCGCACCTGTTGCGATTAAAATATGTTTTCCCTGCAGCACTTCATCCCCTACACGAATGTGATCTTCGTCGACGAAAGAAGCCTTGCCGTGGAACGTATCCATCCCTGCCTGTTTGAACTTATCCTCACTGGCTCTCGGAACACTCTCGGTAAATGTTCGCTTGAACGCCATCAGCTCCGACCACCGAATAGAGGCGTTACCTTCCACTCCTTTGCCCTTCATTCGTTCATTCCAGTCGATAAGTTCAGCTGCTCCTGCAAGTACTTTTTTGGGATCACAGCCCCGTAATGCACAGGTTCCGCCAAACTCTCGTTCATCAATTACGGCAATTTTCCATCCAGCTTCGGCGCAGCGGGATATAACAGAACTTGCTGCACTCCCGGTTCCAATCGCGATCAAATCATAAGGTTGTTGTGTCATGTTGGCTCCTCCTCTTCATGTATAACCGTGAATATACAAACTCATGAATATCAAACTATAGTAATCCTGCTTTTTGCAGATAATCCGTTGCCTCTTGTTGTGGACTTGCTCCATTAACGTTCACTTCGTAATTCATTTGACGCATCTCATCGTCCGTGATACGACCTGCAAGTTGATTCAGTACCTCCACCAACTGCGGGTATTGGTCTGCTGTCTCTTTGCGGAGCATCGGCGCTCCCTGATAGGGCGGGAACAATTCCTGGTCATCCTCCAGCACAACAAGTTTATACTGTCTCAGTTCACTGTCGGTGGAGTACGCATCCAGCAAATTGATGTCTCCTCGCTGAACGGCCGCATATCGCAGTTTCGGCTCCATCGTAGCCACGTTAGGGAATTTGATGCCATACTTCTTCTGAATGCCAACATATCCGTCTTCCCGATCTGAGAATTCCAGTGTAAATCCTGCCTTAATCTGCTGTTGTACCGACTTGAGGTCCGATATGGTCTTTAGATTATACTGATCCGCAACTTTTTGAGGCACGGCCAACGTATACGTATTGTTGTAATCCATCGGGTTGAGAAGAACCATATTAAACTGGCTCAGCATCCCGTCCTTTGCCTGTTCATACACTTCTTTTCGATCGGTGCTGACTGCGGTTTCTTTCATAAATTCCGAAATGGCGGTACCCGTGAATTCCGGATAAATATCAATATCACCTGATTTCAGGGCATTGAACAGAAATGGCGTTTTCCCCAATCCTGGTTTCAATTCAACGTTTAGATCGGTATCTTTTTCAATCAGCAATTTGTACATATTAATGAGAATCTCCGGTTCTGCACCCAGCTTGCCAGCAATAACGAGATCCTTTTGCCCTCCACGGGAGAGCCAGGGAATCGTGATCACCAGAACGGCCACCAGAGCAAGTGTTCCGAGGGTAATCATCGTTTTCCTGAACGATATACGTTGGAACTGACGCAGCAGCACATCAAACAAAATCGCAAGCAATGCGGCCGGGATGGCTCCCAGAATAATCAATGCAGTGTCGTTTCGGTCGATGCCGAGCAAAATCAATTTACCCAGGCCACCCGCGCCAATTAGGGCAGCAAGCGTTGCTGTACCTACAATCAGAACCATTGCGGTACGTATCCCTGCCATAATGACAGGCATCGCGAGTGGCAGCTCCACTTTCGTCAGACGTTGACGACTGTTCATACCCATTGCATTCGCTGCCTCGACCATGGAAGGATCGACTTCGGATATGCCCGTGTACGTGTTGCGGAGTACCGGAAGCAGGGCATACACCACAAGGGCAATGATCGCAGGAAGTGTACCGATGCCGAATAACGGGATGAGCAATCCGAGAAGCGCCAGGGACGGGATCGTTTGCAGTACTGCGGTAACCCCAATAATCGGCTCAGCCACTCTTGGCTTGCGTGTCAGATAAATACCAAGCGGGATAGCGATCAGGACGGCAAAGAACAACGCGATAAAAGAGATCTGAATATGCTCAAAGAGAGCAGACAACAACTGTCCTTTACGCTCGCTGAACACCTCCGTAAATCTACTCATGTCCTTCACCCCGTTCTTGCAACTGGTCGGACCAGTACCGGATCAGATCGGCTCGACTGACCTGGCCAATAATCTGGTGATCTTTCTCGACCAGCAAATGATCATGGGAAGCCATGATCTCCACAAAATCCGGCAACGTAATCGAGACGGGAACAGCCGATTTGGCTGACTTCGGCACATGCCCGGGTGCGAGTGGTGACATGATCGATTCAAGATCAAATAATGAAGTTAGTCGTTCTTGTTCGTGGGAGGCCTTTTGTAATTCATGCGTCGTGCCGTATCCACCAGATACAGGCTGTGAACTCCTATCCGGACCAGGACTGCCAACAAAGTCACGTACAAATTCATTGGCAGGCTGCTGGATAAGTTCTTCCGGGGTACCCACCTGCAACACTTGCCCATCCTTCATGATACAGATGCGATCACCAAGCTTCATTGCTTCCTGAATATCATGGGTTACAAACACAATGGTCTTCTTCATCTGACGCTGAATATCCAGAATATCGTCTTGCAATTTCTCGCGGCTTATCGGGTCAAGTGCACTGAATGGTTCATCCATCAGTACAATTTCGGGATCGGCAGCGAGTGCGCGCAATACACCGATTCTCTGCTGTTGTCCACCAGATAGCTCAGCAGGCTTGCGATCACTGTATGTGGTTCCTTCCAGTCCAACCATGTCCAGCAAAGTATGTACGCGCTCCTTGATTTGCTCTGATTTCCACTTTCTCAGTTCAGGAACAACAGAAATATTTTCGGCAATCGTCATATGTGGGAACAATGCAATCTGTTGCAGCACATATCCGATATTCCAGCGCAATTCATGAATGTTGTATTCATCAATGGGGCGTTCGTTAATTCGTACGACTCCATCTGTCCGATCGATTAGGCGATTGATCATTTTGAGCATCGTGGTTTTGCCGCAACCGCTCGGACCAATCATGACGAACAGCTCTCCCTTATTAATGTTGAGATTAACCTGACGCAGAGCCTGGGTTCCATCAGGGTATTGCTTGGATACATTTTCGAACTGAATCATCCGTTCACTTCTCTCCTTTATGAAACATTCATTCTCATCTATTTCCCCAAAATTATAGACATATAATCACCGTGCTGAACTGAGGCATTGTTGTATTTATAGAAATCGGTATACGGACGAATACATCGAAAGGTTGATAAATCAACAAAAAAGACGGGCATCCAGGCACCGTCTTCTTATTATTCAGCAGTATTTGCTTCCAATATTTTTATAATAATTCTTCGAGCACTCCCCTTATTGCATATGCTGCCTGAAAAATTGCTCCAGAGAAACCGGGTTTTGCCCCGTGATTTTCAGCACCGTCTCCGTCGTTTGATCTTCTCTGCCTTCCTCCCGGATGAATACATCCAGTCCTGCAAGAGTCGTTGCGTAGTCTTGCGGCATTCCCGCTTGAATCAAACTGTTCCTCAGTTCTTCATCGGACAATGATTCATGCTGTATGGATTGATCCAGTAAACGACTGAACATGCCAGCAGCCTCCCCATAAGACAGGGTCTCCGGGCCCGTAATAATATGAGCTGTATCATGGGAGACAATATCTGTCAGAGCATGGAAGGCGACTGCTGCGATATCGTCTGCACTGACAAATCCAATTTTACCGTCACCAGCGGCACTGTAGATTTTCCCGAACTGCTTCATCGTCTCCCGATGTGGTCCCTCTGTAAAGTTCTCCATAAAATAGGAAGGCTGTAGCACAGTCCACTCGGGAGCAAGCTCCTTCAAGCTTTGATGTACTTTGCCAAATATAGGTCCGTCTTCATCAACGGATGCACTGCCAAGCAAGACGAATCGTTTAACGCCGCTCCATAACGCTTCCTTGATGAACGGAATCATTACGGCTTCCGGATTCATGTCCATGACTGGCACGACAAGGTACACATGATCCACATTTTTCAGCGCTGGACCATAAGTGGTTGAATCATACCAATCAAAATAGACATAGTTGTCGGCAGAATCAGAAGAAGATGGTTTTTTTCTCCCTGCCAGACGCACCGGATAGTGTTGCTTCTGAAGCATGGCCGCAACGCGGCTTCCTGTCTTTCCATTCGCTCCTGTAATCAGTGTTAAAGGTTTATTGTTGATCATTTTCATTTCCTCCTAAGTCCGATTCGAGAACTACCATCGGATTCCAATAGTCTTTATAATGTGTAATCTTGCCGTTCTGATGGCTCACTATAGAGATGTAGGTTTGGTTATACGGTTCCACCCACTGAGCCAGCTCTCCATTCAGCAGTAATTGAGTAAACCCGTGCATAATACGTTGTGGTATATCATTGCCGGCTTCCATCTGATAAGAATGTGTCATATTTCACTCCTCCTTCGGTTTGCTTTGTGTTTCATTTTCCAGACTGATCAGTCTAAAATTGTGAAAAAATAAACGCCTTAAGCGTTCATTTTCAGAAATCCAACAATAATCCTTGCTCATATACTGCCACTAATTCATAACTCTTAATGTTGTACGTACTAGCTCCCGCAGCACTTCTGTACTGGCACCGCTCTTGGCCGTGAAGGTCAATGACAAGCGGGAATAATTCAGAAATCGGGCAATACCGGGCAAATCATCTTCGGCATGGTTAAATTCACCGTTTTTATGCCCGCGGATAAGTGCATCAAGAAATATATCTTCCATTCGCTTATTGTTTGCTTGAATAAAGTCGGCAATTTCATGATTTTGAGGTGCCTGTTCGACGGCGCTATTGATAATAAAACATTCATTGCGACGCTCCTCGTCCGTCAATACATTAACGGCTTCGTTGAAAAGCTGTTCCATCCCCTGCCGCACATTGGTGCATTCATTTAACAGCCGAATACCCGCCTCTGTTTTCTGCTGAATATAGAATTTCAGGGCAGAGACAAATAAATCATGCTTGGTTCCATAGGTGTCATACAAACTTTGCCGTGCAATACCAAGCTCATTCAGCAGTACGGTCAACGAAGTACCTTCATAGCCATAGGCTCCAAATACAGCCGTGGCTTTCCTTAGAACACTTTCTGTGTCAAACTCCTTGGCTCTTCCCAATTTCAGACCTCACCTCCCGCTTGATTAAGTAAAGAATACACCTTTCCAGACTGATCAGTCAAGAAAATAAATGCTTTGATTCTTGACAGAGTGGTATAATGATCATAGAAGTTGAATTCATCCAATTACTATTACGATCATGCCAACATATAAAAGGAGTGTAGCAATATGCATATAAACATTACAGATTTGGCTGCTGGGCGATTGACTCAAAGCCTGAATGATCAGCCCGGTTATTTCAAAGTGATCTATGACATGGAAGGTTGTGGCTGTAACGGAATTATTGCCATACTCATCGTAGATGAACCCGAAGCTCTGGATGTACAGATTGAAACCAATCTGGTGCCGTTCTATGTCGATCCGAAGCAACAGTTAAACCTGGAGCAGCACATGAAGCTGGACACGGAACCCAACTACCCTTCATTCAAATTAAGCAGTGATTCCGGCGTACTCAGCAGCAATGTCCGTGTTCGGGATGCCCGCTCAGTGGCTGCTGGAAGCTCCGGCAATTCTGTTTCGTGCGAGCTGTAATTCACAGTTTCTTTTCTAGTAAGACGAGGACTTGATTCGCATCTATGTACACACAAAGACTTTGCACCCAAGGTGCAGAGTCTTTTTCGTGTTCTTTTTCTCGTCAGACCATTAAAAACTATGAATCTCGCAATCTTTGTTTACAACTCGGAAACAATTGGAGAACCTATGGATATAATCCTCTAGTATACTCGGTATATAGCAAAGCACGAGATTGATATAACCCGAGGAGGAACACACATCATGAAATCTTTTACACGTAAATCTATCGTATCCACGATACTCATAGGATCTGTCGTAGCAGGCTCAGCATTCACAACGCTGCCCTTCACCAAAGTGATGAACCCGGTCGCATCTGCTGCCAGCTCCAGCTTCACTCAATTCCTGCACGATAATGCACCTGGACGTACAATCAAAACGAGCGGTGGTCTGGCAACGGTGACGAATCTATCAAGTACAGTTGTGCTTGTGAATAAAAAGAGAAACTTGCCTTCAACCTATGCCCCTCAGGATCTGGTTGTTCCTAACATTCCATTCAGCTTCTCCGGCTCCAGTCCGAAAAAGCAAATGCGTAAAGTAGCTGCAACCGCAATCGAGAACTTGTTCGCAGCAGCAAAGAAAGACGGCATAGATATTAAAGCCGTGTCTGGCTATCGCTCTTATGCGACGCAGAAATCCATTTTCGATCGAAATGCGAGTATCAAAGGCGAAGCTGTCGCCAATAAAACCAGTGCTCGTCCTGGACAAAGTGAACATCAGACGGGTCTTGCAATGGATATCTCCAGCGCATCAGCGGGATATGATTTGCAACAAAGCTTTGGAAACACGAAGGAAGGTAAATGGCTGAAAGCCAATGCACATAAATACGGATTCATCATTCGTTATGGTAAAGATCAGGAGAAACTGACAGGCTACTCTTATGAGCCATGGCATGTGCGTTATGTGGGTGTGTACATTGCTGGGGAAATAACAAGCCAGAACCTTACACTCGAACAGTATCTGGAGCGCGCCAAATAAAAACCAGGAACCTGGATGAAAAAGGTGTTCGTTCCGCTCTTATGACTATAGTATGTAAACGAACAGACTGAACTATAGAGGACGGGGCCCGGTATCGGGCCTTTCATCCCTGCATCACATCTACACCTACATAAATAAGCAGCAAATATCATTCTTCCTTAGATCAAGGACCTACAATTTTTCTGAAAACGACTGGCAGTCTCTTTACGCTTTCCGTTCCTGCCCAAGAACCCACACCAGCAAGAAGTGCATTATGAAACAGATAAAGTGCAACATTATACGCAAGGGTACCCAGCACCATCTCCACCACTAAAAAACGTTTTAGCGTGGAGGATTCGATGACATAGACCTGAAACTCATTTCTGGACTTCCGCTCCCTATACCTTGTAAGGAGTGTTCTCATGAATCACCTCTACTGTTTTATTTTTATCGTATGGCAGGCAGATCTTGTCTTATTCAAAAATAATACTAAATAATACTTACATAAAGTAACTAAGTGTGTTATAGTCAGTTTATAAACCATACATAAGCGAGGGAAACAACCATGAGTGAACTGGAGAACCTGGTCAAAAACCGCAGATCCGCCATTATTTTTGAAGAAGGAATTGAAATACCCGAATCGGATTTGCAACAAATGTTTGCACTGAACAAATTCGCTCCGTCTGCCTTTAACCTGCAACACGCACATTACCTTGTGCTGACGGACCCGGCCCAGAAAGAGAAAGTATACGAGGCTTCACAGCAATATAAAGTGAAAACCGCCTCTGCGGTCATCGTTGTCTTGGGAGATACCAAAGCCCACCACCATATCCGCACCATTAACGAAGGTTTGCTTCATCTGGGCATCGTTACCCCATTCGAATATGAGCAGGAATCCCAAAGTGTATTTGATTTCTACGAGTCCCGAGGGAGCGTATTCCAGCGTGAAGACGCCATCCGTAATGCCAGCCTCTCTGCGATGCAGCTCATGCTGATTGCGCAAGATATGGGTTGGGATACATGTCCGATGATCGGTTTTGATGCGAATGAATTACAAAGTAGTCTTGACATTCCAGAACATTATGTACCTGTGATGATGATTACGATCGGTAAAAAATCAGACGCCAAACAGCGTCCACGCGGATACCGCAAACCGATTAACGAATATGTCAGCTTTAACAAAATGCACGCCGAATAACGAAAAGATGCAAACCAAAAAAGCCACGATCTCGTGGCTTTAATACGTTTCATATATAAGCGTTTCAGACATTTCAATTTTATCGTCAAACGATGCATAACACGATTGACAGTGATGTAACGGTATCGATGTCGCTAGACTGAATATAACCTCGATGATCGCAGAGATGCACCAGCACCCATTGTTTAAAAAGTTCGTCGGTAAAATCTCGGGTAATATCCATTACAATTATTCTCCCCCTAACTCCCTACTAAGTTTCCAATGCCATGATGATATCTTCAATTCTATGTGTTTGCTGATGCGGAAACAAAAATATCGCAAGTCCTACGAACCAATTTCCACTGAAGATAGACTTAAAGTCCTACGATATTTCTTTTGCCAAAAATACATATGAATATTTTTTTATACCATGATAGCATTCAAAATGTACCCCATAACCGTAACGAAAGGAATGAAAACGTATGAACTTTCACATTGAAAACCTGTCAACATCCCGAATTGCCTATGTACGACAAGTGGGTCCTTATGGTCCTGCCAACAGTCACACGATGGAGACGTTAAAGACCTGGGCCAGATCCAAAAATCTGCTTACGGAAACAGCCATCTTGTTCGGCATTCCGCAGGATAACCCGGAAACCACGCCCCCCCTCTCAATGCAGGTATGATGCTTGTAATGTCATATCGGAGGATTATTGTCTGGATGAATCGACTCCCCAACTTGAAGAAGCTGAACTTCCTGGCGGGCAGTATCTGGTTTGTAAAGTCAAACATACCGCAGAAGATGTGAAGCGAGCCTGGACCGAGATTTTCCCGTATTTACAGAACAGTGGTTATATAATGGACAACAAACCTATTTTGGAAAGGTATGCGGGTAATCTCCTTCCTCTGGATGTTTGCGAAATATGTGTACCCGTAAAGTCACTATAAGCTAATGCAAAGTTAGTGCAATACGCATACGCAAAAAAGCGACTTCAATGTTGAAGTCACTTTTTTGTCTTTTTGCAGATGATTTACCAATTAAAATGCCCAGTTCCCTTTGCGGAACACAGGTTCCACCGTACCATCCTGCAACTCACCATCAATGTCGAGCCCTGCGGAGCCGATCATAAAGTCCACATGGGTCAGACTGACATTGCATTCATGTTTCAGCAATTCCTCGTTAGACATCGTCGTACCATCCTTCATGTTGAATGGATATGCACTTCCGACGGCCAGATGGCAGGATGCATTCTCATCTATGCCGGTATTATAGAAAATACGATTCAAGTTCGAGATTGGGGAATCATGCGGCACCAAGGCCACTTCGCCAAGATAACGTGCACCTTCATCGGTGGCAAACAGGTTTTTCAGATGCTCTTCGCCCGAAGCTGCTGTAAAAGCAACGACCTGTCCATCCTTGAACGTAATTCTCATCTGGTCTACAAGTTGTCCATTCAGGTTCAATGGCATCGTGCTGCTGACGAATCCGTTCACTCCGCTGCGCTTCGGCATTGTAAACACTTCTTCTGTAGGCATGTTCGCAACGGTATATACACCTTGCTTGTTCTCGCCACCGCCACCTCCCCAGATATGATTGTTCACTAGCTCAATTTTCAAATCCGTTCCTGGTGCACGGTAGTGCAGGCTTTTATAGTTTTTCTTGTTCAGCAAATCACTCATGGCATTTAGAGTGTCCAAATGTTTTTTCCAGTTCTGTACAGCGTCTCCGCCATCGACACGGTTCATTTTGAAGATGGTTTCCCACATGACGTTAATACGATCTTCCTCAGGAATGTCAGCAAACACTTTGTTCGCCCATGCCTTGGTTGGCGCTTTGATCAGACACCAGCTAATCTCGTGGTTACGTGTATATTTCGAATATCCGCGTCGTGCATGAGCCGCCGCCTTGGTTGCACGCGAAACGTTGTCGGAATTGATGCCTTTGTACAATTCAGGGTCAGGTACTTTGATCGTCAGAGTCGCACCGCCTGCTTCTGCAAACTTCTCCATCATTTCAGCCTTCCAGGCCGGGTAATAATCAAAACTGTCTTCAGAGCCATGTTGAAAACGACTGCGTGTAATATCGTCGTCATCAAAATCAACCTGTACATACTTGGCACCAGCCGCATACGCTTTTTGCACGATCAGACGGGTAAATTCCAGTGTCTCAATGGGTGCCGTTACGAGCAGATCTTGCCCTTTCTGAATATTTACGCCGACTTTGACAACCAGCTCCGCGTATTGTTCCAACGATTTTTCAAAGGTTTGTTCAAAATTACTCATGGTTGTGTTCACTCCTAATTCATATTTGAATGGCTATTGCTGCAAAATTAGTTAAGCATTTCGTTTTTCTTGCTCACGCAGTTCAATACGACGGATTTTTCCGGAGTTTGTCTTCGGCAGATCGGCTACAAACTCGATTTTGCGTGGATATTTGTATGGTGCTGTCCATGCCTTCACATGGTTTTGCAGTTCACGTACCAGTTCTGGTGATGCGAGAGACTCGTCTCTCAGCACAACAAATGCTTTCACTACGTTACCACGGATCTCATCAGGACTTGCCACAACGGCGCATTCCTTCACGCTGGCGTGTTTCATCAGCGCTTCTTCCACCTCGAACGGTCCAATCGTGTATCCCGAACTGATAATGATATCATCACTGCGTCCTTCAAACCAGAAATAGCCTTCTTCATCTTTGCGTGCGCGGTCACCTGTTACAAAATAATCCCCACGCTGATTCGCTTCCTTTCGTCCCTCATCCTGATAATAGGCACGGAACAAGGCTGGCATATCCTTATGCACTGCGATATCTCCTACTTCACCAGCAGGTACAGGTTGTCCCTCTTCATTGATGATCTCAATGAGCCCTGGTGTAATCGACTGCCCCATCGAACCGATTCGTACGGGAGCATCCTTCAAGCTGCCGATCAGCAGTGTGCTCTCGGTTTGTCCATATCCGTCCCGGATCGTCAGGTCAAAGTGACGCTGGAAAATTTCAATCACTTCCTGATTCAACGGCTCTCCGGCGGACACGGCGCTGCGCAACGCGGACAAATCATGCTTACCAAGATCGTCTGCTTTGGCCATTAAGCGATATTCCGTCGGCGTACAGCATAGGACGTTGATATGATGCTCCTGCATCAGTTCCAGATAACGCTTGGGTTGGAATGATCCATTATACACGAGTCCGGTTGCGCCTCTTCCGAGTACGGACAGAAACGGACTCCAGATCCACTTTTGCCATCCAGGAGCTGCCGTTGCCCAGACCGTATCTGAAGGCTGAATATCTAGCCATAACGATGAAGCGATCCGCAAATGGGCATATCCCCAACCATGACTATGTACTACGCCTTTTGGATTCCCGGTCGTACCGGAGGTATATGCGAGAATGGCAATGTCGTCACGATGTGTCTCCACCGCAGCCATCTCATCGGATTGGCCTTGCATTAACTGTTGTACGTTGACCCACCCTTCTCCGGGTACGCTATCATCGCCAGTCGGCGAAGCAACGATGCGGTGTGCCAATGCTGGCAGATCTGCATTCATTTTTTCAACTTCAGTTGTAGTTTCGGACCAGACAATCACAGCCCGCGCCTCGGAATGCCGGAGACGATACTCCAGATCTTTCGCACGCAGCATCTCGGAAGAAGGAATAACAGCAATGCCCAGTTTCAGGCAGGCAATGTAAATGACATAGGCAATAATCCGTCGTGGTACCATGACCAGCACTCGGTCACCCTTCACCAAACCAAGATCACGCAGCCCTCCAGCAAGACGATTTGCCTGCTTTAATAACTCACCGTAAGTGATCTCTTCCAATTCTTTATGATCGCTCAGCCATCTAAGTGCAACCCGATCCGACGGGTGATTCTCCATCTCGGATGTCAGGTTATAGGTTTCAGGCGAAATCCACTGTTGAAAATTCAAATGGAGCCTCTCCTTCATATTTCAAATGTATAGCATCTATATATTATACCCTAAATCCTAGGACCTGGTGCTATGATATGAAATAGTTTAAGAAAAAAATAAACACAGGTCAATTAGAACGATACCCTTCAAGATCCATCTCCTCATATTAAAAATAATAAGTAAGACAAAAAAGAGTCCTCCCGACTACAGGAAGACACCTTAGTTATTCCAACATATTTATAACATATGGGATCGATTTAATCATTGTAGACATGACTCTGAATCTTCAAAGTCTTATCTCTCCGTTACAATCTTACCAAGCGTAATTTCCGATGCCATTCAAGATGCTTTCGATTTCATTCAGCTCTTCCGTCGTCAGATCTGGTGCCTGAAGAGCAGCTACGTTTTCTTCGATCTGGGACACACGACTAGCACCGATCAAGGCTGAGGTAACCCGGTTGCCACGTAAAATCCAGTTCAGTGCCAATTGGGAGATCGTTTGTCCTCTCCGCTCGGCAACCGCCTGAAGTGCTTCGAACTTGGCAATCCGTTCGTCAGTATAGGCTTCTTTTCTCAGATTGCCTGTTGGTTTGGCACGCTCTTCCTTGATCTTGTCCACATATTTATTCGTCAACTGACCACGGCCAAGCGGACAGAATGCAATCGATCCTACGCCATGCTCATCCAGCACATCCTGCAATCCATCCTCAATCCAGCGATGCAGCATCGAGTAGTTCGGCTGGTGAACGAGACAAGGTGTTCCGAGACGACGTAAAATGGTAACGGCTTCTTTGGTCTGTTCGGCATCATAGTTGGACAGGCCTACATACAATGCTTTGCCCTGTCTAACGATATGATCCAGCGCAGTCATCGTTTCTTCGAGCGGTGTCTCCGGATCTGGACGGTGATGATAGAAAATATCTACATAATCCAATCCCATACGGCCCAAACTTTGGTCCAGACTGGCAATCAGGTTTTTGCGGGAACCCCATTCGCCGTAAGGACCGTTCCACATATGATAACCTGCTTTGGTTGAGATGAGCAGTTCGTCGCGATAAGGACGCAGATGTTTTTTGAAAATCACACCGAAATTCTCTTCAGCTGATCCTGGAGGTGGCCCATAATTGTTTGCCAGGTCGAAATGGTTAATCCCCAGATCGAATGCGCGCAGGATCATCTCTTCCTGAATATCAAGGGTGCGATTTCCACCAAAGTTCTGCCATAAGCCAAGAGCAATTTGCGGCAGCTTGATTCCGCTTTTGCCAGAGCGTGCGTACTTCATTTCACTGTATCGTTGTTCATTCGCAGTATAGGGCATCGTTATTCTCTCTTTTCCTGTAAAAGTTATTGAATACCCTTTCATCTTAGACACTTTCAAAGCAAAACGATATGGCATTTCACTACATCGATATGGAAAAATGATTGTTATCTTCATCAAAGGATATTCATAAAACGATTCCTTTTCACCTTTTATATGTTAAAATGCAAGATGTAACGACTTCAAAATAGGAGTGAATAGCCTTGATTACGTATATGTGCAAAAACAATCACTTTCAGGAGCTGCAGCTCCTTCATTATGGTACAGAAGCTTGCGCACCCGGTCACCACTTCGGCCCGGCCATGCGAGACTATTACAAAATCCATTACATTTTGGACGGAAAAGGCACATTCGAAGTCGGAGGCAAAAAGGTTGAGCTGCGCAAAGGACAGGGTTTTCTCATCGTCCCCCATTCTGTCGTTCATTATGAAGCAGATCAGAATGACCCGTGGGAGTATAGCTGGGTTGCTTTCCAAGGAAGCACCTGTCCTTCGCTACTGCAGCAGAGTTGCCTGTCTGAGCACCATCCGATCTTTGAGCTGGGCAATGATGATGACGAGATTCGCTCCTGTCTGCACCGCATGATCAGCTCTCGTAATACCCATAAGGGTTGGGAGATCAGCATGACGGGATTACTGTTTCAGTTTTTCTCCATATTGATCGATCGGGCCAGTGAGGATAGACCTATTCCGTTCCAGGATTACACGAAGGAAACCTATGTCACTCAGGTGATGGATTTCATTGAGATTAATTATGCCAATACCATAACCGTACAGTCCATTGCGTCTCATGTTGGGTTGCAGCGCAGTTACTTGTGCTCCCTCTTTAAAGACAAGATGGGCACCAGCATTCAGTCTTATCTGGTCAATTACCGGATGCGCAGGGCGGCTGAACTGACGTTGGACCCGGCTTTGACCATTGGGGATATCTCCCGTTCCGTTGGATATGCCGACCAGCTGCTTTTCTCGAAAATGTTCAAAAAAGTCATGGGCGAAGCCCCTACGTATTATCGGAAACACAAAACAGCACCATCCCATTTATGCAGCTAATGGGATGGTGCTGTTTTTGTAATTTTAGACAGGATATACCTACCTGCTTATGGCTGAATTCCATTCGTTCTGCACGTTCTGCTTTAAACCTGCTCCTGCATGGTTACGCCTACCACTTGAACTTTAATTTCATTTACCATAATGCCTGTTAATTGCTCCACAGCTTGCTGCACATTATGTTGAAGTTCCTGACAGACTTCATGCATCTTTTTACCAAATTGAACATTGATTCGTAGTTGGATGGATGCCTGGTCATCTTTGATCGCAACGTCAATCCCTTTTTGCAAGCTCTTTCCGCTGATGCTCTTGGCGATTCCTTCGGTAAGACCAACAGACATGGAGGATATTCCCTCTGTAGTTTGAGCGGCCATGCCGACAATTTTGGATACGACATCGTTGGAAATATGAATGGCGCCCATTTGAACAGATTGTGGCTCAATATACTCAGGTTCAGTGTATGGTTGTGGGATGATTTCAGACATAATTTCCACTCCTTCTATATAAGTTATAAATGTTTAAGCGTTCTGCCATTTGTCCTTGAAGAAAAGCTGATAGATTCGAACCAAAATAATTTTAACGATCATGTAGACAGGGATGATAATCAGAATGGCAATAATGCCGCCCAGATCTCCTGCACCCAACACCAATATAATGGTGGTGAGCGGGTGAATATCGAGTTTTTTGCCGAATACATACGGTGCAACCAGATTATCCTGTATTTGCTGTGCTACGAGAATAATAATGAGTGACCATATCGCAACCGAAGGGGATACCACCAGTCCCATAATGACAATAGGAACGGAAGACAGGATCGCCCCGATAAACGGAACAAAGTTCATAATGACCGCAATTACAGTTAACAGCAGTGCATATGGTAGACCAATGATCAGAAAACCAATATACATCAGCACGCCAAGTGCCAGATTCACGAGAACTCGTCCCACGATAAAGCCACTTAACGCCTGATCGATCTCAAGTACTACTTCACGGCTGTCTTTTTGGAAGCGTTTTGGTGCAATGTGCACCAGCTTACGACCGAATTTCTCTCCCTGCTTCAGCATATAGAACAAAATGATCGGGAAGGTGAACAGAACAATCGCAAAGCTTGAGATGAGTGAGAAGAATCCACTCACATAGTTCGTTACAAAGGTGAAGCCTTTGTTAATGTAATCGGTAATCTGCGAAAACGGAGTCGACCCTTCCGGGAACAAAGCCGTAATGGCACCGTTCTGTTCAAGCTCTTTGAGCTGCAAACTTAGTGAATTAAGCAGATTTGGTGCGTTATCTACCAGATTGATCAACTGCTCGCGGAGTGAAGGCCATAGTCCTATAATAAACAGGGCGAACAGTATACCAAACACCAGATAGATCAGCAAAATGCTAAGTGTGCGATTCAGCTTCTTTTTTTCCATGTAATTGACGAGTGGCCGCAGCAGATAATAAAAGAATACGGACAGCATCATCGGCACGGTAATCACCGTAATCATGGTAACAAGCGGTTGGAAAATGAAACTGACACGTGATAACAGATAGATATTAATCAGTATCAGTGCCAGTGCAATACTGAAACGTACAAACGAATTTACTTTTAACAAAAAGTTTCCCCTCCACTTAACCTTTTCTATATGAGCATTTTGCAAAATGCGATCAGAATGACAGAATGTTTATGTCAACCTTATCCTTTATGTCGGTTCTTTATTTCGGAATCTGTATAGTGAACACCGTCGTCTCACGTCCGCGCCGGGAAAGTGTTAATCGTCCACCCATCTTCTCGGTGTTTCGCCGCGCAATCGCCAGTCCAAGTCCAGTCCCTCCGGTTCCCGTACGCGCCTCATCCCCTCGCACAAATGGATCAAAGATGGTTGCCCACAACTCCTGAGGGATACCCACACCGGTATCAGCGACCTCAATAACGACATGGTTGTCCATTGGAATTAACTCCATACGCAGCTCCGTTCCCCGTGGATTGTAGGACAAGGCGTTTGTAATCAGGTTCTGAATCACTCTGGACAGCAGTTCCGGATCATACCTTGCATAGATCTCTTCATCAGGAACGAGCACATGCAGGCCAAAATGGTTCTGCTCAATCTCACCATACGTATCCGCCATGATCTCACGTACAAATTCGCCGATTTCCCGCTGCTGAATGTGCATACGGAAGTCAGGTGAATCCACTTTGAGCAATTCCAGCATATTCTGAATCATACGCGCGACCTGAACGGACTTGTTGTAGATATACCCCAGATATCGCTGCTGCCTGTCCTTATCTTCCCCGCGCCCTTCCACCAAAGCCTGGGCGTATCCCTGAATACTCGTGATCGGGGTCTTGAGATCATGTGACAGGTCCACAATCAGTCGCTGTTTGCTCTCTTCGGCATATCGTTTCTCCGCAGATGTATTCTCAATGACGTCCGCCATATAATTGAAGGTTTCACCGATCTGGACAAATTCCCTCTCTGCCGAGATGGACATGCGTGTACTATAATTCCCCTGAATCATCTGGGTAAGACCTAGAGAAAGAATACTCAGCGGTTTTTTGATTCGCCGGGCGACCCAATAGCTGTATACAAATATCAGCAGCAAGACCAGCCCGATCCCAATCATAATGTAAAACGATAATGGATGCTTCAAATTGGTAATCAGTTGATTATCGTTAATTCGCACACTGACCAGCTCACGCGGAATCTTTAGCAAAACGTACTCAGCAGTTCCATCTGTCGATAGCGGACTAATGGAGTAGTAGTACGGCTGTTCATTTCGGTTTTCGAGTCCTTCATATAGTTCGGCTTCACTGTATTGAGTGAACGTATCCTGCTTGTCCCCGATATAACGAATGACCCTGCGATCCGCATCGAGCACTTCAATCCATCCCCCGCTGTCCTTGAGACGCTGAATCTCGGTATTATTGGCCTCATCTGAACTACCGGACAGCCATTCGTTCTCCAGTTCTGTCACATACACATGCGCCTCCACATTCAGATCGGGATCAACCACCTGATCCGAAATGCGGAAATCGACCACATCCAGAGTAATGATAATGTAGACGATTGCTACCAGTAGCAACAAAAAGAAGTTGAACAGCAAAAAGTCCAGGGTCAGGGACGTTTGCAATAGTCTCTTTTCTCTAGCTTTCCATGGGCGCTTCAATTTTGTATCCCAGTCCCCTTATCGTTTTTAAATATTCCGGTTGCCTGGAGTCACGCTCGATCTTCTCCCGAATATTACTGATATGTACCATGATCGTACTGTCCTCGTGCGCGTAGTAATCTCCCCAGACGGCTTCGTATATTTTTTTGCGGGTGAAGACACGGCCTGGCTGCTCGAGCAAAAGCTCTACGATTTTGTATTCTGTAGAGGTCAACGTTACAGGCTTCCCTGAGCGAAACAGGATACATTGGGATCGATCAAGCCTAAGCTCACCGAGCACAAGATTCATCTCTTTGACAGCAGGCACGTCCGGTGCATCAAATTGATTGACTCTCCTGAGCAAAGCTTCCACTCTGGCGACAATCTCCAACGGATTAAAGGGCTTCGAGATATAGTCATCAGCACCTAATCCGAGTCCAAGGATTTTGTCATGATCCTGGCTTTTGGCCGACAGGAACAGAACAGGCATATGGTGTGTGGACCTGATTTGTTTGATCAATTGCAGTCCATCCATCACGGGCATCATAATATCCAGTATGACCAGATCGATCTGAGTTGAACGGATACACTGTAGCGCATCTACTCCATTAACGGCTGTCACAATGTTGTAGTCCTTCTCCAGGTACAGCTGAAGCAGTTCCACAATTTCGGGTTCGTCATCTGCAATTAATAATGTGTATCTCATGCAAATCCTCTCATTCCTATTTCAAAATTCAGTTTTCATTAGAGTTCGTATCCGCACATCCCGTTTCCTATGGTTCATATGTCTATACGTTACTACTATATACTACGTCTCTTAATTCAATCTAAACCATTTCTAAAGATAACCTAAATAAAAAGCCCGGGCATCAGGCCAGAGCTTTAAACACAAAGAAAAACAAGCAACGTTTCTTCAGTATCATTCATCCCTTGCTATGTAACCATGGTTCAACCCGTGCATATAATCGGTCCTTGTCATACTGCACATACTGACTCGCCCGATTGCGTACCGGGTCACCGGCATAGAAACGTTCATACAGATCATGTCTGGCTCCCAAGGGACTTCCCGTCAGCTCCCAGGCGAGCTGAAATAATCGAATCTTCTCTGGTGCCTGCATCGTTACGCCTCCAAGATACTTGTTCATCATGGGGCTGATACTTCCTTCGAACTCCAGCTTCCCGGAAGGGATCTGAATAAGGCCACCTGCGGCTATAGTCTTCAAAATCTCAACAGCGCGTGGGTAATAACGGGTCCCCAGATTACGGGCTGTTTCGATATATTTGAATGCTGGTAGCCAGTTACCATGAACATCCGGTGTAGCCTGTGCCTCAGATGCAATGATGAGTCCTTCAATCGTATGCATCTGGCTGACCATCTCCCCAAGCTGTTCTTGTACGTTCAGGAAGGAATCCACTCCAATTTCCTTGGCAATAGAAGACGTGATGGCTGTAATGAATTCTAGCTTCGAATGCAGCCGAATAACGCTCTGATGGTAAGCCAAACTGGAGGATGCCACGTTGCAGCGAATCTGCCATACCGCTTCCGGATTGTTGTGCAGCAGTACACGCTCCCACGGTACGAATACGTCGTCAAAAAATAATACAGCATCCATCTCATCATACTGACTACTGAGCGGATGAGCAGTATCTGAATCTGATGTTGCAAAAGATTCTCTACATACCATATGTAATCCTGGACTGCCTGTTGCCACAATAACCATATGCCCCAATTCCGGGCGATGTCCAGGAATGCGCTGAATCGGATATGCAATGATATCATCCGCATATGGAGCAGCAGTTGCCACCATCTTGGCACCACGGAGGACAACGCCCTCTGTATTGGTACGAATAATTCGAAGCATCGCATCTTCATCTTCCCCGACAGGCAGAGCACGATTAATTTGCGGGTCCCGCTGCACAATGGTCAGGAAGGCATCCTTACGTTTTGCTTCATCATAATAGGTAGCTATTTTACCTCCATATGCCGGGTCATATACAGCCATGGCATCCCGTGTGGCGTACCATCCAGTCAGGCGGGATCGAGCGTAATCCGAGAGACGGCTCATTACCCCGTAGGTGCGATCAGACCACAATCGAAAGGCTGCCGCCCTGTTGCTGATCTCCTGAGCATTGCGGGGTACTTGAAAAGCCTGATGTACATATCCATTCGTCTGCTCATCCCAATAAGCCACTGTTTCTCTCGTGTCCGCATCATCCACCAGATTGAACAGACTTTCAATCGTTTGCAAGGTTCCCCGGAAGGCAGGATGCTCGGTTACGCGAACACGTTCTCCATCCAGCCATACATTCCGTTCATCGTTCAATCGTTGCAGATAAGCTTGTCCACGGGACATCGTTATGCTCAATGTAATCCTCCTTCTCAGTAACTAGAACGATACATATTGTATCTATTGAAATAGTACTTTGCTTTGGAGGAAAAAGTCAACAGACACCGAACCTAAGGTCCGGTGTCTGTTCTATTTGATTTATATTAGATCAATTTGGCATACATATGACGCAGATAGCGCCAGCGTACCAGCAGGAAAAATAGAATCTGCATGGATGCAAATACGAGGAAAATGCGCAAAGTATAACCCATAACAGAGAAATCAACCAACTGCTGCAATGCGACAAATGCAACGGAACTGTGGGTAATGGCCAACACTATTGGTAGGAAAAACATCAATACCAGCTGTCTGGTTACGATGTTGCGAAGCTCCGGGTGACTCAGTCCCATCTTACCAATCATGCGGTACTGCTCTTCATCCCGTTCCAGATCAGCATATAACCGGAAGTAGGTAAAACTTGCAGCAAAGGTGAAAAAGACAATGCCAATCAATCCACTTAGAATTAGGATAATACCATTAGTTTGTTTGGAATTAAGCCAATCCAGCACGAGAGCGCTGATCTCGAAGTAGCCCTGACCATCTGAGTCATTTTGAATGGATTCGATCAGATCAGGAGCAAACTTCCGCGTTCCCATCCAATCTGTCACAACAAATTGAGTTTTTTTATCGAAATAAAAATTTTCATCCGCTTGGATTTCATTCTTAAATTCCTTATTCATTTTATCGTACAGCTCATTGGAAACCACATACACGTCCCTTGTATATTCAACCGGGATGACGATCTCGGTTTCAGGTGTTGTTAGACGTACCTTTTTATTTGTTTCTCCAACCCTCATATCGATATTTTTCTGAGTTGAACCCTGCCCGACCTTTGCACGTAACGTCTTGCGACTCGTAAGATTACCCGGAGTCATAAATGAGTCGTTGCCATTCTCCAGAGTTCGCTCTTTGTAACCGAGTGCCTTCGCAAGATTATTATACTCACTGAGTTTGATGATATAGTTGCCCTCGTTGTCATACAGCGGAATATAACTTCCTTTTTGATACGGAACTTCATTATCAATGAGTGTTTCTTCGATCTTCCTGACGTGGCGTTCTGCGTTAGGTGTATCCCATGAATTTTGGTAAGTAAACGCATATGGATTCGTCATGGATGACAATCCCGGATCAGCGATCGCCAGCATCGTACCAATGCCTGTAAAGGCGGAAGCCGAGATCACACTTACCATAAAAAACATGACCGCATTATCTTTCATTCGATAGGTAAGTTCGGAAAGAAACAGCAAATTCGTTTTGCGGAAAAACAAACGCTTATTGCCTTTGAGCGCCCGAATGGCATACACACTAAGTTGGGTGAATAACAGATACGTGCCTGCAATAACCAAAACAACACTACCAAGCAGCAAAGGGAAAGAGTATGTGATCCATACAAAGGCAAATACACCCGCATATCCACCCCCAATGAGTATGACGGAGAGAAGTGCTAAAAGACGAGAAGCCTTTGGCTCGGGTTTTGGTTTTTCCTCTGATTTTACAAGGTCAATCAATGACCCTTTGCGCATCAGCAGAGATGAGCTCAGCGCAATCACAACAAACAGCAGCAGAAATGCTCCGACAGTAAGTGCGATTGCTTTTAATGGAAAATAGAATCGGAGACTTTCTTCCACAGCCAGCATCGAACCGCAGATCAACAGGATCAGCTTGGCAAAGATCATTCCTAATCCAACGCCTGCCACAATGGCGGCCAATCCTATGCACAAGTTTTCCATAAATAACAGTCGGTTCATCTGTTTACGTGTCATACCAATGATTTGAAATATGCCGAATTCCTTTTTACGCGTCTTTAGAAATGAACCTACAGAATAGAGCAGAAACAGAAACGAAAAGATGAAAATAATGATCTCTGCAATCAGAAATCCCTGATTAGCAAGCATGTTCACTGTCCCGCTTGAACCTTTCAGTCCATCCTTCAGATCCGGGTGAAACAAGAGCAGCGCATACGTAAAAAAGATCATGACCGAAAACGTACTGCTCAGAAAATGGGCCAAGTAAATTCGTTTGTTCCGAACGACATTATAAATGGCGAACTGGCGAAAATTCATGTCCCGAGCCTCCCATCAGGGATAACACGTTGATGATCCGCTGATAGAAAGTCGATCGGTTATCTCCATAATGAATTTCGTTGTACAGTCTTCCATCCTTAATAAATACAACTCGGCTGCAATAACTTGCCGCAACAGCATCATGAGTAACCAGCAGCATGGTGGCCCGATCTTCCTGGTTACGGCGTTCCAGCATCTCCATCACATCACGTGCCGCCTTCGAATCAAGATTTCCTGTAGGCTCATCCGCTAGCACCAGCTTGGGTGAATGGATCAGGGCTCGTGCGATTGCTGTCCGTTGGGCCTGACCTCCGGAGATTTCATAGGTGCGTTTGTTCAGAAGATCTGCGATGCCGAGCTTCTCTGCGAGTCGGCCAACACGCTCATTCATCTCCTCAACAGGTACTCCGTCGAGAGTAAGTGGCAGGACAATGTTTTCTTTTACCGTGAGTGTGTTGAGCAGGTTAAACGACTGAAATACAAATCCCAGCTCTCGACGTCTGAACAAGGCCAGTTCATCGTGATTCAGTTCAAAGGGATTCTTTCCTGCAATCTGCAATTCCCCTGAAGTAGGGTGGTCAATGGTTGAAATCATGTTCAGCAACGTTGTTTTGCCGCTGCCTGATGGACCCATAATGCCAACGAATTCACCCTCCTGAATACTGAGATCAATACCTGACAAGGCTTCGTACGACACGACCCCTTTATAAATTTTGCTAATCTGATTCACTGAACATATCTCCATAGGTTAATGGCTCCTTTTAGATTTCGAATTTGAATTAAACTAAGTTGGGCTGAACTTCATCGCAAATCGAGGTCGTTCTCTACTTTCTGACTTCAGTCTATCGAAGTTTCGACCATTCTCCTATGGATTAACCTTTCATCTTCATGACATTATTGTAAGGTTACATGTCACGTCGCTCTTTGGGGTGTTTCATCTATGTAGAAAATGAGAAAGACGCCGATCCCTGTCAGGGCACCAGACGTCTTCTCATTTCGTTCCGTATCATGCAGATTTATATTTCAGGTTTCAAATGTAATGGTTACTGTGGTTCCTTCTCCCTGAACGGATGTAAGGTCAATCCGATGATTCATTCGTGTCAGGACATCCTTAACAATATACAGTCCCATCCCCGTGGATTCTTTAAAGTGACGCCCATTCTCTCCGGTGAAAAAAGGCTGGTACACTCGGTTAAGATCCGACTTGGGAATACCCACTCCCTGATCCTTCACTTCAAGAATGATGGACCGTGTGGATTCATAAGCCTGGATGGTTACCTTTTGCCCGTTTCCCCCGGAAGAGTACTTGATGGCATTGGATAACAGCTGTACGAGGACAAACCGAATCCACTTCGCATCCGACTGAACCATTAACGCAGAATCAATTTTCATCTCGGGATATACGTGATTGCGAATGAAGAATCGTTTCAGCTCATGGATGGCTTCTTCTCCGGCCTCCTTGAGGGATACCGGTTCCACACTGAAATCCTGTTCAAATGTCTCCAGCCGCGCCATGTACAACACCGTTTCCAGTCCTCGTCTCATCTGGTCTGCTTCCTCTCGAATGCTGATGAAACGGGGATCCTCATCCTCCTGATCCTCAACCGTCAGTTCAATGACGGACAAAGGTGTCTTCATCTGATGAACCCATTGATTCATAAAAGTCAGGTATTCCTGTTGACGCTGTTCCAGACGATGCAGATGCGCATGATAATGACCGTACTGTGAGTCCAGCAGTTCTGACAATGCCTGCGGCAAGGGCGCGGGCTCATTCAGTGGAACGAATTCTTTTAGATCATTCATTCGTTGGGACATCCGGGAATAAAACATGCGATGGGACAGATACCGATAAATGAGATAGGCTGCATATAGGACTAGCCCCAGAGATACCGCATACGCGGCCGTTAACCAGTGGTCATAGCCGTCGTACCAGAAGACCGCAACCACAGTGAGCAGCACAACGATTACCCAACAAGTCAGTACAATATGTTCTTTGATAAACAACTTCATGAGGGCGACGATGCCTTCCAATTACTGTTGAGTCGATAACCTGAACCTCTTACCGTCTCCAGCGCATCTGTAATTCCCAACTCAGTCAATCGTTTACGCACGCGGGTCACATTCACGCTAAGTGTATTATCATCCACAAAGGAATCGTCCCACAGCTTTTCCAAGATGGTTTCACGGCTAACCAGTTTGGGACTGCGACGCAGCAACGTCTCCAGCAAAATGGTTTCTTTCTTGGTCAGCTGTATCTTGCGATCACCGAGCTCCATCTCCAATCTTTCCAGATAAACAGTTAGTCCATCCAGTTCCACCTTGCGCTCTTCATGACGCGCAGCGTAATCACCATACACCCGGCGCAGCTGACTTCGAATTTTGGCCATGACAATCTCATGCTCAAACGGCTTCGTAATATAATCGTCCGCACCGTTCTCAAGCGCCATGACCTGATCCATCTTGCCACTCCGGGCCGAGATGAAAATAATCGGACATGTGGAGATGGAACGAATTTGGCGACACCAATAGAACCCATCGTAACTCGGCAAGTTGATATCCAGCAGCACGACATGCGGCTTAATTTGTTCGAACTGCTGGACGACTTGCTCAAAATCCTCAACCGCAACGGCCCTGTCACCATATCGCTCGATATGGGATTGAAGTAGACCCGCAATCTTTGGATCATCTTCAATAATCATTATCGTATACATAAAAAGGTCTCACCTCTAACCTGTCGTAATGGAATATGCAATTCTCTTTCCAAAATCATAACACAGGTTGGTACTATCGGGCATCGACCTGCTTGCGCCAATTCAGAATGTCGGCGTTCAGCTGTTTCAAATCTTCAGACGACTGTTGGTCATCGGACAAGTTATACTTCTGCTTCAAAGCCAGAATTCGATACACACTTTCATCTATTCGAGATTCAGAAATCTTCCCTGACTTCACCGCGCTCATCAGCGTATCAAAAATGGTCTTGGCACTCTCATAACTGTGAGCCACAAGCAGAATATCACTCCCTGCCTGAACCGTCGCAACGGCGGCATCGTTCAGCTTGTAATTTTTCGCAATTGCTCCCATGCTCAGATCATCCGTGATGACCACACCGTCATACTTGAATTTGCCACGCAAATGCTGACCAATGATGACGTCCGACAAGGAGGCCGGATGGTCAGGATCAAGTTTCGGAAACAGAATATGGGCTACCATAACCGCTTCTACCTGTTCCTTCACCGCAGCCTCAAACGGAATCCATTCGAGCTGGGCAAGTTGCTTTTCTGTTTTGTTTACGACAGGCAGATCCAGGTGGGAGTCCACTGACGTGTCTCCATGGCCGGGAAAATGCTTCACTACCGGAATAATCCCTTCGCTGCGCAGCCCCTTCATCTCGGCTATACCCATTCGCGACACCAGACTGGCTGAACTGCCAAATGAACGATCCCCAATCACCGGGTTATTCGGATTACTGTTGACATCTAGCACCGGAGCAAAGTCAACGTTGAAGCCTACAAGCTGAATTTGTCTTGCCAGCAATTTACCCATTGTTTCAGCCAAATCAGCATCTTTCGTCTTTCCCACTTTTCCATTGGAAGGAATGGTCTCTACCGTTTCCGGCATGCGACTCACTTTGCCGCCCTCCTGATCCACACTCATGAAGATTGGAACCGGATTGGAACGATTTACGTCCTTAATGGATTGCACGAACTTCGCTGTCCCCTGAAGGGTCGAGACGTTATTGGCATAGAAAATAATGCCTCCCACTTTCTGATCCGTGATCATCTGTTTCGCTTGGGCATCCAAAGTGGTCCCCTGAACACCTGCGAGAATCATTTGTCCAACTTTCTCATCCAAAGACAATTGTTCGAGCTGCTCTTGTACCGGATCTTTCTCTTCCTGCGGAGGCACTGTATTTTGTTGGTCATCCTGATCATTTGTATCTGCGTTTGAATTCGCATCTGTCTCCGTTCCGGCATTATTGTTATTTTGCTCTGAAGAAGATGGCTTCTGAGACTGCCCACATGCGGATAAGAGCAGGACTATTCCGATTAACAGGAACAGCATTTGAAGCATGTTTATGTGTTTGTTTTTTGAATTGCGACTATGGATGTACAAGGATGGTCATCCTCCTTAAGCGTTGTTGTCATTCAGATTGAATGTGGTTCAGGCATAACCTTATCATAAGGTGCTTCATTTTCAAAATAGAGACGGCTCGCGCACCAATGATGAAGATGTAATCTGAATAACGCAAAAAAATCCCCCTTTTGTGGTTAAAGTGTGGTACTTCATTGTGTTATTACCTCGGGCGTGTGTGATTGGAGGGAATGAAAAAAGGTGTCAGCGGTGCGAAAAATGGTTTTCTGTTGTGAATTTTTCATATGATGAAATTATTATTAAAAGAAGGTGAAAAAGCCGCCCTTCGGCGGCCTCAAGTTTGTTTTCAGTTTTCGTTGCCATTGGCGTCTGCTCATACAACTCTTCTAAAAATCCTCTTAATAGAGTGTTTTCAACACTTCTGTTGTAAAGGGAACAATTTCGGACTGGCGTCCTTCGTGAACTTTGTTCGGCCATTCCGGATCACTCAACAGCACACGCCCCAATGCGATCAAATCAAATTCATTTTTCTCCATTTTCTCGTTCAATTGATCCAGGTGAGCATCGCCAGCTCCCTGGTTTTCGTTCGCTCTATCCACGAATTCTGCTTCAAGCCCTACCGATCCAACGGAAATCGCCGGCTTGCCACTTATTTTCTGTGTCCAGCCTGCCAGATTCAGCTCTGAGCCTTCAAATTCCGGCAGCCAGAATCGACGTGTTGAGCAATGGAAGATATCTACGCCTGCAGCCGTCAGAGGTGCAAGGAACTGCTCCAGTTGTTCTGGTGTTTCCACCAAACGTGCGTCGTAGTTCCCCATTTTCCATTGGGAGAAACGAAGCACGATCGGGAAGTCAGGACCTACAGCAGCGCGACATGCTTCAATAACTTCGACAGCAAAACGCGTGCGCTGTACCAGATCGCCTCCGTATTTATCCGTACGACGATTGGTGTGTTCCCAGAAGAATTGATCAATCAGGTAGCCATGAGCCCCATGAAGCTCAATACCATCGAAACCGATGCGCTGCGCATCGGCTGCTGCCTGGGCAAATGCCTGGATGAGACCCTTGATTTCGTCCTCAGTCAGTGGTTCTCTCTCCGATTCACCTGCCATACTTAGTCCCGATGGACCTACTGGCTCAGCTTCTGCATTAGGCAGATCGCTTGAACGGCGGGCTGTGCCCACATGCCACAATTGTGGCATAATTTTGCCTCCTGCCTCATGGACTGCCTTGACTACATTCGTCCAACCCTGCAGTGATTCTTCGCCATGGAACACTGGAATGCTTGCGCCACTAACAGATGAAGGGTGATTAATACCCGTTCCTTCCGTAATAATCAGCCCTACACCTCCGGCTGCTCTGCGACGATAGTATTCCACGACCTCTGGTCCGGGTACACCTTCAGGTGAAAATCCACGAGTCATGGGCGCCATGACGATCCGGTTGGACAAGGTAAGCTTGTCCGAGGTAAATGGTTTAAACAAAGCTGACGGTACATTCATTGTGTATTGCTCCTTTACGATCAGATTGGAAGAAAACATGTGCACTTTCTTGCACATGCTCTTGTATAACTACCACAGATGTTATTTAGCGAGTTGATTAACATATATCACCTTTCTATTTTATAGTTTCTGATTTTTATTTTCAAATTTTCGAAGAAAGGCATTAATGGTCTATTGAACACACAAATAGAGCAAGCTCGATGTAGCTTCAACTAAGAAGTTCTACTATTTCGGCCTGCCCTACTTTTAACCTAAATCGCCCTCTCTGTAACCAAAAATGTGGATGAAGCATAGTATATAATCCATAATCTTCCTTTCGTTTAATTGGAATTAACTGGGATATCATTGCGATTAACTCTCAGCAATTTGCCTGATGATGTCGATAGAACATCGGGGTCCGTGCCCAGCCCAAAGTAGAAATCACCTTCGTGTTCTTCAAAAGACCTGGCGTACGTGTCCTGGTTAAAACGGAGAATTTCATTCCATGTTGTCAGATCTGTCGATTGATATACCCGGTTTATATAGAGGTTCGCACTTTTGCGTGTGTAGCTAAGCACATAAACTTTACCATCTCGCTGGAGCAGATCTGTAGGAAGGGCCTGGGTATCTGGCAAAATGACGCGCGATGCCTGGTTAATGTCGGTCATGATATTCAAGGATTTGGGTAGCAGTTGCCCATCATTGAAAACCCCTCCGGCAATATAGAGCAGCTTATTGTTGAAATTAATATTTTTCCCTATTTTATTATACGGAACTGTACCGGTTTGGTAGGATAATCCTGGTAGCATTTTGCTGCCATAGATGAGCACGTCTTTCTTTTCAAGCTTCTCGTTAATCTCTAAAATATTGGTTTTGTCGCCCCAAATATTATTGGCAGGATACATCATGCCGGATGCGTATAATTTGCCCTTGATTTCAAACAGCGTATACGCCCTGAAGCCAAATGTATTGATTGTGGCGAATTTTTGCCAGCTTTCACCTTGATCATGAGAGATTAAAACGGTAGGCTTCTGCTCGGTACCCAGCGCTGCAAATAGTTTGCCCTGATAGGACGCCAAATCGTATACATGTACGCCCAGCGGAAGATTGCGATACTTGGTCCATACATCTCCATCCAATCGGTAGAAGTTTCCCATATCCCACTGCTCGCCATCCGAATCATTTCCGGGAATGTACAGTTTGTCGTTCAGTACCTTGAAGATGTCAATCTGTTCTTCATCCACAAACATTTTGGTCGAAGGCACGATGCTCGGATTTCTATTCGTGACGGACTGGGTTACAAATTTGGGAGTGGCTGTGTCGAAATAAATAACCGGAATTGGGCCCGCATTGGGCGAAACACCTAAATTACTGCTGTTCCCATGCCCCATATATATCTTTCCTCTGTACAGTTGCAAATCCCAGACATTGTTGGCATAAGGCCCTTTCTTAAAAGGTCTTCCAAGCAATTCAATCTTGGACGTCACATCGGCGGATGTGATAGGCGCATTGGACACCTTGGCTAGCATCCGTTCGGCAGGCGGTTGCTGATCTGCTGCAGTATTATTCTTGGGTTTCGAATTGCCCATAAGCAGCCACCCCATGCCTGCAACGAGGGTCAAAATCACAGCTGCCCATTTCGTATTCCTCTGCATGTCCGCTTCCTCCTCCATTTTATGAGATAACACCTTTACACCAAAATGATACAAATTGTATCTTTTTATATTATGTAAAACGAAACCTACTTGCAACAAATTCCGCCCGATCTGTGCAAAAAAAATAGACAATCGCATCCGGAGATGCGTTGTCTATTTGTCATAATTCCATGTGCTTGCCTGCTAATTGAGCATCAGCTCCAGTTGAACTCCAGCTGGTGCCTGTTAACATTTTCTGAATTCCACTCTATTATATTCTAATCATATTGGCCTGGAAATTACTCTGCTTTCACCAGAATTTTAACCTGGTTTTTCTCTTTCAACAGTGCTTCGAATCCATGCTCTACCACTTCGTCTAGGCTAATTCGTTTGGTTACCAGCTTGTCTGCTGGGAAGAAACCTTTAGCCATCAGACTAATGACCGCCGGGAATACATCACGGTAACCGATAATGCCATTGACCGTACGCTCCTTCATGACAATGGAGTTTGGCAGAATCGGTGCTTCCTGTTCAAAAATGCTGACAATCATCAATTCACCGCCAATACGCGTTGAATCAATCGCCTGCTGCAGTACCCGTGGAACACCAGTCACTTCATAAGCTACGTTCACGCCGCCTTGGGTCCGTGCATGAATTTCTTCCACAACATTGTATTGTGCAGGATCAATAACGATAGCGCCAAGTTCTTCCGCTTTGGCTTTACGTTCCTCGGATAATTCCACGACATAAATATCCGATGCACCAGAAGCTTTCAGCGCTTCAATAACCAGCAGACCGATTGGACCCGCACCAAAAACAGCCGCAGTGTCGCCGACTTTCAGTTTGCTTTGACGCACAGCATGAAGAGCTACTGCAGAAGGCTCTACCAACGCTCCTTGCTCGTACGAGATGGAATCTGGAATGGCATGCACCATATTTTCCTCAGCCGTTACATACTCCGAGAAACCTCCGCCTCCCCCAGCCAGGCCCAAGAAACCCATCTGATCGCATAAATTATATTTCCCCTGTTTGCAGGCTTCACAATGACCGCATGCATAGATCGGTTCCACCACAACACGATCACCTGCCTGAAAACGTGTCACGCCTTCTCCTACTTCAACGACTTGCCCTGAAAATTCATGCCCCATCACAACAGGTGCTTGTTCCCCTGTTAGCGGATGCGGTACTTGAGCCGGAATGAAGATCGGGCCAGCAGTGTACTCGTGCAAGTCACTGCCACAGATCCCACACCACTCCACTTTTATTTTAACCTTTCCCTGTTCAGGGCGGGGTTCATCAATATTTTCGAGACGCAAATCTTTTACTCCGTGCCAACGCAATGCTTTCATTTGTTTCATCTCCCAGATCATAAGTTTTGATATAATCGGAAACGTTTCCGTAAGTTAAATATGTCACATTTTAAATAGGCTGTCAAACATAATTTGTCACACATATGTCTATCTTATGAATTTTGCGCCGATAATTCTGGTGTACCGTCAGCCTTCAGTACACTTGCCACTTCGAAGACAGAACAACCTTACGATCGCTGTTATCCCTAGATTTTTGGATTCCCTTTTTCAAAGGAGCAAATCAGCTCTTTTGGAAACAACAGACATCTATGACCTTTCAATCGTATTCACGGGATACTTATTGGCTCAAATGTTATAATCAAGGTATAGGATTGTTCATTCCATTCGTATATATTTTCAAAATTCGGAATCGTTTCCGATTGAAGTGAGGTTAATTAAACGTGAGTAAAGATCAGAAGGTTACGATCAAGGACGTTGCAGAACTTGCAGGTGTAGGTATCGCTACCGTCTCCCGGGCCATTAACAACTCCGACGGCATCAGCAACAAAACACGAGATAAAGTCATGCAGGCCATTGAGGAGCTTGGATTTGTCCCCAATACCTCTGCCCAAAGTCTGAAAATACGCCAGACGCATCAGATCGCACTGGTTGTACCTGACATACGCAATGCCATCATTCCCGAGATCTCTTGGTCTGTGGAACAAACGGCGAAGCAGCATGGCTATCATGTGGTTCAAATCAATACGGCGGGCAATGCACGAACGGAACTGGAAACCATTCGTAATATCAAAAAGCTGCACGTGGATGGGCTTATTTTCATGCCTTTGGCATACCCCAAAACATTGCCTGACTTAATTGATAAAGCCCCTCTGCCTATTTCCATGATAAATTACGGTAAAAAGCTGGACCCCGGCATGAAAGCAGATGTCGTTTCTCTTTCACAGCCTGAAGGGAAACTGGTGATGGAACATCTGATTAAGATTGGACGAACCCGCATTGCATACGCCGGTGCTCCCAAAGATATTATTGAAGAGCGTTATCGGGCTTATGAGCAGGCAGTCGGACATGTAGACATCTCGCTTGTTTACTTCGGAGAAGATTTTTCATTGAATACGGGAGCCAATGCAGCAGATTATTTCCATGGGCTTACTCACATGCCAGATGCCGTATACGCGATTAATGATATGGTTGCCATCGGACTAGTAAATCGGTTTAAAAAACTGGGCGTTCGTGTACCTGAGGATATTGCTGTTGTAGGCGTTGATAACAACCAATGGACTACCGTTTCGTCTCCGCAGATCAGTTCAGTCTCGATTATGGGCGAAGAAGTAGCAAGGCTTGCAACGGAATTGCTGTTAAAACGGATTCGCGAGATGAGTACCACCGATTATGAGCATATTCAATTTGAGCCAAGGTTAATTGTGCGCGAGTCCAGTGTTGCCATGATCCGTTCATCTTCACAAGGACCACACGCATAAGAACGGTTGTGAAGACATGGATCTAATGGACAAACCTTCAAAAACACAAAAAGAGGTGTTCTCCAGGAATGAATTTCCGTCCTGAGAAACACCTTTTTTATCTTCACTCACACACTTATATCTCAAAACCACCTCCAAGCAATTACTTCTTCGGAAGCAGTTGTCTGATTGGTGTTCCCTTCAAAAACATCTCAATATCTTCTACAGTATGGTTAAAATAAATGGCATAGTTGCCTTGAGTCACATAACCAATGTGTGGTGTTGCCAACAAATTGGGCAGCGTCCGCAATATATGATTTACAGGAAGAGGTTCCTGTTCATATACATCCACCCCTGCCCCTGCTATCCACTCATTCTGTAAGGCTTCAACCAGCGCCTCCTGATCCACAATGCCTGCACGGGACGTATTGATCAATAAAGCGGTATTTTTTATCCGTTGGAACTCGGCTCGTCCAATCAGATTACGAGTGCGATCACTGAGCACCAGATGAATGGAGACAATATCACTTTGTTCAAGCAGCTGTTCCTTGGTTTCTGCCCATTGGACTCCCTGTTCCTCTGCTCTTGCTTGTGTCAAGTTCTCACTCCACGCGATCACTTTCATGCCAAAGGCTTGTGCAATCTCTGCCATCCGGCTGCCAATCTTGCCTAAACCGAGCAGTCCCAATGTCTTTCCGTACAAATCCATGCCAACTGTACTCTGCCAATTCCGATTGGAACGCAGTGCGTTATTTTCGGTTACCAGCTGTCTGGACAGACCCAGAATCAGCGCCCATGTCAGTTCCGTCGGCGGGTTCGAGCTGCCTTCGGTGCCACAGACAATTACTCCGCTTTCTTCCGCAGCCTCGAGGTCAATGGAGGCATTGCGCATGCCGCTTGTAATCAGAAGCTTGAGTTTGGGCAATTGAGTGATCACGGATTTAGGGAAAGGTGTACGTTCACGCATCAAGACAATCACTTCAAAATCCTGCAGTTCCTGAACAACCTTCTCTTCTGATCCCAGGTAATGATTAAATGTGTGAACCTCAACCCGATCCAGGATGGGAGTCCAATCCGCTGAAGAAAGGGCAACATTCTGATAATCATCCAATATGGCACAACGCAACTTCGTCTGCATGGTTGAATCTCCTCCTCGTATAAGTGCATCATCGAACAATGTTTGAAAATGTTACCCGCATATGTAACTCATATTATACATTCATAATTTAATCTATACCCTATCTGCATTGTATCAACTCAGACCCCGATCTGCCCAATGCCCTCAGACACAAAAAAAGCAGGAGTAGGCTTCCCGCTTCTTGCTATCCGTTCAAAACAGTTTAAAAAGCAGCGCCGTAATGAGGATCGCAATCGCCACTTGAAACAAAGACCGTATTTTCCAGAAAATTTTATCCAGTTTCGATTGATCATTCTCTGTCAGGGAACCCACGATAGCAATAAAAGCAAGTAACCCAATCACAATCAAGCTGAACTCGATGATCCCCATCCCGCCGAATGTCGTTAGCAGCGCACCGATAATGTAAAAAGCGACAAGGTAGATCCAATGAAAATAACGCTCCATATGAACACCCTTTTCTAAGAATAGAATCCTTTCCTGACTACTCAAGCAACGATAACGTAACCTTCATACTCTGCTGCACAAACGAACGATCCGGTTCCGATTTCATCATAACGGTTAATCCAATCATCGATACAACCAGCGACTTGGAGAGCGCAATTGCGTCGAGATCATCAGACAATTCCCCGGTTCCCTGCCCCCGTTCAATCGTTTGCTTGAAAATCGCCGCCAGATACATCTGGTGCTCCCGTGTAAGAACAGCAAATTTGGGATCATGCGGAGCCAGTTCAACCATCGTATTGATGCAAAAACAGCCGTGACGAGGATCTGTCACATCCCCTTCAGCTCCAATATGTTCAAATAATGCACGGAAGGCCTCTTTTACAGAGGATGTATGCTGAAGTCTGGATCTGACCTGAGCGGCATGCAAAGTCGTATACCTGCGAAGTGCCGTTTCAAACAATTCCTTTTTGTCACCAAAAGCCGCATATAAACTGGGACGCTGAATACCCATGGCTGTCGTCAGATCACTTAAGGATGTCGCTTCAAACCCTTTATCCCAAAATATCTGCATCGCTGCTTCCAGTGCCTTATCCGTATCAAATTCCCGTTGTCTAACCATGCATTCACCCCCTTTGTGTATCAATCAGTATATAAATATACTAATCTACACTGAATTCCCATGTCAAACCAATCGCACTTTATAAAAAGAAAAATAGTCGATCTCTCACAACCCTTGACATCATATCAAAGCATGAAGTATGTTTATTCCGAATCATAATGTACTGATCAGTATATTTAAATCCAACAGCATTCATCCTGCTCTCCTAACTTATCATATTCGAATACGGAAAGGTGAATCATTCATGCAAAATCCATCTCATCTAGCACATCCCTCCAACGAAGGACATCCGAGCATGTCCCGGCTTGTCGCGCTGTTATTTGCCCTGTGCAGCGGACTGGCGGTAGCCAATATTTATTACGCCCAGCCTTTGCTCGACTCCATTGCTAAAGATTTCAGTCTCGCTCATTCATCCATTGGGATCGTTATCACCGTAACCCAAGTCTGTTACGCCCTCGGCTTATTATTACTCGTTCCCCTTGGTGATCTATTGAATCGGCGCAAGCTGATCATCATCCAGATGCTTTTATCCGTAATCGCCCTGATTGCTGTCGGCACCTCATCATCCAGCCAGGCTTTATTCATTGGAATGGCGGCTATCGGGCTGCTCGCCGTGATTACTCAAACACTTGTTGCCTTTGCCGCCTCCCTTGCTGCACCGTCTGAACGAGGGCGCATCGTCGGTCTGGTCACAAGCGGGATCGTCATCGGCATATTGCTGGCGCGAACCATTGCAGGTACCTTGAACGATTGGATCGGCTGGAGATCGGTCTATCTCTTCTCTGCCAGTCTGACTTTACTGGGGATTATCGCCCTGTTTCTTGTACTCCCAAAACACGAACCGGAGCGAGAAAAACTAAGCTACACCGAATTGATCGTTTCTGTCCTGCAATTGTACCGTGAACTGCCTGTTCTTCGAGTACGCGGCGTTCTTGCCACGTTGATCTTCACAGCCTTCAGTATCTTGTGGACGTCCATGGTTTTACCACTTAGCGCTCCGCCACTTTCCCTATCACATACTGCGATTGGAGCCTTTGGTCTGGCAGGAGCTGCTGGCGCGTTGGCTGCTGCATGTGCAGGAAGACTGGCTGATCGGGGACTTGGGCAAAAGACGACGGGCGTCGCCCTTGTAATATTGCTTCTATCCTGGCTACCCATAGGCTATGTTCACCACTCTTTATGGCTGCTTATGGCAGGGGTGATCATGCTGGACCTTGCCGTACAGGCCGTACATGTCACCAGCCAGAGCCTGATCTACGAAGTTCGACCTGAAGCGCAGAGCCGTTTGACGGGCGCCTACATGATCTTTTATTCGATAGGCAGTGCTATCGGCTCCATTGCTTCCACTCAAATGTACGCCTGGGCAGGTTGGACTGGTGTTTGCTGGCTGGGTGCAGGCGTTAGTGCCGCTGCGCTTCTGTTCTGGGTCTTTGATCGTTACATCCATCGGAATACGGGTCACTAAATTAATCCAGCTTATTCCACACCACGATAAACAGAGTGGCTAACGAACCAAATAACAGGGAAATCAGAAACCAGTTCCGTCCACTTCTGTTTTTTCCCTGAGCAAGTCCGGCATTAATAAGGGCAAGTGTGCCCCAACCCACAAAATATTCGTTTTCCATCATTTATCAATCTCCTCTTAAATGATCGGCTCTATCTGCTGCTCAAGCAACGCCTTAAGTTTCATATTCCGGCTCTCCAGGAAAGCCTGCATGTACCTCTTGAGTACAATACGCTCTGTGACCCATCCCAGAACACCAAGAGGAGCTTCAAATCTCAGTGTATCTCTCATACAAGTCGTCTGCTCACCAAGCTTGCTAAAGCTGTGTTCATGTCTCATGCTTTTGAAAGCGCCTTTCTCCATCTGATCCACAAAAAGATGCGGCCGATTGTACTCGGCGATCCGGGAAGTCAGCTTCTGCCTAATCCCGAAATGGCTTGCTTCGAAAGTTACCGTATCGCCTTCGCCAATTCTTCCCGTTGTAACACCTGCTATAGCCCGTTCACGGGTATGATTCCAGACCGTCCGGGTATGAATATTAATATCCCTTGCATAGTCAAAGCATCGCTCAATGGGGGCATGTATTGTAATCTCGGTTACCACTTCAATCAAGGACGATCTCTCCTTTTCTGCTTCCTTTTCCTAAAAAGGAAGATTAAGGTCTTTGCAAAGTATACTCCTGGTCTCCATGTAGAACAACGTCAGGGGTATGAAAAAAAATTAAAACGGGTCCCCTGTCATCGTACAGGAGGCCCGTTTTCCGTATGAATTCATTTGTTATTCAAACTCAGATGATTAACTCATTAATGGCGAGCGTGCGCTCTTTGGACAGATCACGATATTGTTCCGATTCCACCTTAATCAGTGGTTTGAAAATATCGGAAGTATTGTTCATGACAATAACGCCCCGCTCGCCGTTGCTCAGAAGCACTTGTTTACCAATAAAATTAGGAAGCAGATGCTGCATCAAGGCCTGAACCGGCTTCTCATTCAATTTGCCGAATCCCATCGCATAGATATCGCGCAAGTTATTGATCAGATTCGGATTGCTGCTTCCATGACTGCCCGATCTCATCCCGATGTAAATGTCAGCGACAGCTACGATCTGTGTGTATGGGTGAATTTCATCTTTTTTAAGTTGCATCGGATAACCGGTACCATCCTCCAGTTCATGATGCTGAAGAGCTACCAGTGCAGTGGCTTCATCCGTCATGGAACTTTTGATAATATCATGTCCATAGATCGTATGACGTTGCAATTCAAGCTGTTCATCTGCAGTTAACGGTTCCATCTTGTTGCGAATCCGGTGGGATACTCTGCATTTGCCGATATCATGTAGATAGCCACCACGACTGATCTGGTAACTCTCTTTTTGAGAATAACCAAGCCAGTTAGCCAGGTAAAATGACAACAGTCCAACCTGAATGGAATGCGTGTAGTTATTAACATCATCCCGTTCCAGCATCATCAGGAGATGTACGACATCCTTTTGCTCGTCCAGTCCCTCCACCATCGGTTGAAGCGCATCGTCCACCATCGTTGCATTGAACTTGCCCACGGTAAGTGCTTCGAGAAACGCGGATTGATAATTATGTACGGTTTGTATAAATTGGGATTTCATTTCTTCTTCAGGCGGTTCTTCCTTGGTGCTTGTGCTTGCTCCAGATGCAAATTTTGCCGCAGCAGCAAAGAATTCCGCTTCCGTGATCTCTTCCTCGCGTGGTTCAATATCCACATAGTCCACGCGGTGCTGCATCAGCAAGGTGATATCTTCACTTTTGATCACAGTACCCTGACCCAGAACGTGTAATCCCGCTTCGCTGAAAGTATCCGCAGTCAGACGGTCTCCATCTTGCAGGTTCATAATATGGATTCTCAAATCGGTATTCCCCCTGAACAATCATTTATAGTCAACAGTACCCGTTAGATCGGGTCCCAAAAATCCCTATACTACTTTATATCGATATAATCTTTCTTTTTCTCCATAGTCCAAACGACCTTAATCGCAAAAGGAAATACGAACGTATAAGACTTTATTCTCACTCCCATTTTCAAAAAAGTCCCGGTTTGAATTCGTGTTTAGATAACTGATATCTCGTTTTACACATATATAACCAAAAAGCCCAAAAAAACCTTTGGGCCTTTATTGAATTCAACTATATTTTGATCGAGCTCAGACTCGCTCCCTGTACAAAAAAGCGTTCAATACCCTTCTCAACAGATGGGTCTGGAATTAACGGAGGCGCCTGATGCGGCTTCACTCTGGCATCGATAATGATCTGGTCGCAGCCCCAATGTTTATAGTTGTAGCTGCTGTTTACACCGTACATATCATGGGACGGATTACTGCGAGTAAATGTCGCCCACAAGAAATTACTGAGATTCGCACTCAGGAAAGAGCTATCGTCACATAATACGATCATCGGACAGGAAGACAGATCTCCTTTTTCCTTCAGCATGTCTGTAAATGCCTTCATTTCTTGTTCTGTATCCGCATAACTGGTGAACGGCGTACCCTGAATAGCTACAATTCCTGGCATCACAAGCTGTGGATTGTTATAACTCCGAATATCTTTCAATGTCTCTGGTACTTCACGACACAACTCCCGAACCTTGTCCCCGTAGGCTGCAAATACAACCTTACTGCCACTGTTTAATCCAGTTCCCGAGTAATCCAGCGTATCAATCGTTGTATTGGTATGGAAATGAATGTCCCGCTGCAGATCCATTCGTTCCAGGATATACGTCAGGAATTCCACTTCCCGATGCGTATCCAGCGGTTGCTGATCCTCTGCTGTAATAAACAAGTACTTCGCCAGACTGAGCTGACCTGTACCCAGAATACGACTCGCAATCGTCAGCAGCTCTGTTGGCTGTTTTACCGTCTGATACGGCGTGTAACGCTCACTTCCAATTGCGAACAGCAGCGGATGCACTCCTGCTGCATCGACTGCATGGACTTCTTTTACCCCCGGAATCTCCTGTTTAATGGCATCACCCGTAATTTCGTGAATCAGATCCCCAAATGCCGTATCCTCTTGCGGCGGACGACCCACCACGGTAAATGGCCAAATCGCGTTCGGCTTGGCGTACACTTTATGCACTCTCATTAACGGGAACGGATGCGTCAGACTGTAATATCCCAGATGATCACCAAACGGTCCCTCAGGCTTCGTCTCGTCCGGATAAATCTCACCCGTGATGACAAAATCGGCGTCATTGCTGATGCAATATCCATCCTTATAGCTGTAACGGAAGCGACGCCCGGCAAGCAGTCCTGCGAAAGTCATCTCACTGAGTCCTTCTGGCAAAGGCATCACTGCAGAAAGTGTATGTGCCGGCGGGCCTCCAATAAAGATGCTTACTTTCAGAGGTTCTCCCTTTTTGACTGCTTTGGCCTGATGAATACCGATTCCGCGATGAATCTGATAGTGAAGTCCAATTTCCCTATTCAGTTCATAATCATTTCCACTTAGCTGTACCCGGTACATGCCCAGATTAGAGTTCATGATGCCTGGCTTGTCCGGGTCCTCCGAATAGACCTGAGGCAGCGTAACGAATGCTCCGCCATCCATGGGCCAATGCTTGATTAACGGCAGATCAGAGATCTGAATCTCTTGCGCGGTTACTGGCAAACTGATCGACTTCTGCTTGGGCAGAGCCTGCCAGGCGGCAAGACCTGTGCTGATATGCTGAAATGGCGTTTTGAGTGCCTTCATTGGATCATCCCGGACAGCCATGACACGTTGTACACCTTCAAGCGTTCCACGGAACATGAATTTGCTTCGTTCCAGTGTACCGAACAGGTTCGAAACAGCTTGGAACTTCGAGCCTTTCACATTTTCGAAAAGCAACGCTGGGCCTTTCGCCTCATGTACTTTCATATGTATTGCTGCCATCTCCAAATGAGGGTCCACTTCTTCCTTCACTCGAATCAAATGTCCATGCTGCTCCAGATCGTTAATGCAATCTTCCATATTGCGATATTTCATTGGATGGCTCCATTCTTTGTATAATCAATTATTATGTTCATATATTCACATAGGTGTGAAGAATAGCGGATTGAATAAAAATGATTGATGCTCGCGTCTCTTCTATATTATCAAATGATCTATCGCTTAACAAAACAATATATACAATTTGTCCCGCAGCACTCACCAAAAAGCAATATTTAGGCAACCTGAGTCCAGTATTCATAAGGACCATGGTTGCTTAAATATTGCTTTTTGGGCTTATTTAAGATGTAGCAAACGGTCTGGGAATTGTAACCATAAACTGCGTTCCTTCTCCAACCCTACTCTCCACATCAATTGTACAATCATGCAATTTCAATATTTTAATCACGATGGAAAGCCCTAATCCATTCCCTTTAAGAGCGCTGCTTCGCGCTTTGTCCACCATATAAAATCGATCAAAGATATACGGAAGGGCTTCCTCCGGTATTCCTTGTCCTGAGTCTCTAATCGTTACCTTCACGAATGAAGTAGACATCTCGATTTCAACATGGATGCTACCATCAGAACCCGTATATTTTATAGCGTTGTTGATTAAATTTTGCCAGACCTGCTCAAACAGATCTTTATCAACCGTGATTTCGCAAGGCAATAAATCCAATTCAATCTTGATATTTTTGCGCGCCCACTGGGGTTCCGCTAATACGATCGTTCTTCTTAATTGTTCATCTAATTGGAATGTGGTGAGATTAAACGGATGGTGCTCCGAATCAAGTGAGGCTAGCCGGAGTAAATTATCACTAAGCCTGGACAAGCGTAATGTTTCCTCATATATGATATCCAGATGCTCTTTCTGCTCTTCCAACGGGATGACGCCATCTTGCAGCGCTCTAGTAAAACCTCTAATGGATGTAAGAGGAGACTGCATTTCATGTGAGACGTTACTGACAAAATCATCACGAATGGAGTCTATTTTTTGCAACTCACTGGCCATATGATTAAAGCTCTCCATCAGCTCACCAAACTCATCCTGATTATGATGTTTCAACCGTACAGTTAGATCGCCTGATGCCATTTTCTTAGCTGCAGCCGTTAGTCTTTTGATAGGTCTCACAATGTACCCAGACATAAACATGATTAATAAGCTTCCTATAACCAGGACAGTTAGTAGCGATATAAATAGTGTACGTTTCACATTATGAAAAATCGATGAAAAATTAATTTTGATAAGGAGCGCATCTTTCTCATCTTTCATCCTGGGAACACCAACGAACGCTGTTTCATCTTTATTGGAAAGAATAAACGCTTCCGTGGTATTTTCATCAAATAATTCATGAACTTTATCTGCTGGAAAGGAAGCAAGCACTTCACTTTGTTCATTCACAGCATTTATGTTCAAGCCATATCGCGCAAAGAGATTCAATCCAGTTTTCACCTTTTCCGGATCATCGATCAGGTTTATCATCGAAGCGATATCTTCGGCAATGGTAACCATGGTATGATTCGGTGTCTTTTCCTGAGGTCGCATGTTTAGTATAAAGGAGAGAATCAAACTGACAATCACAATACCAATAAATGTAGCTACGATTCGTAGGCGCAGGCTTTTACTCACTATTTTCATACAAGCTCCAGACGATATCCTAGTCCTCTGATTGTCGAAATAATCAGTTCCGGGATTGGTTCAAGCCGTTCTCTTAACCTTTTAATATGCACATCAACAGTACGTTCATCACCTTCATAATCGAGTCCCCATATATCTTCTATAAGCTGTGTACGTGTGAATATTTGCCCTGGCAAACTCGCCAAAGCAAACAACAATTCACATTCCTTCTTTTTCAATTCAACTGTATGCGCTCCTGCAACGACTGTCAAATTGCTCAGATTAATCGTTGCACCGCCTATATGAATTACATTTGATGATACCTTGTTGTATCTCTTCATTAAAGATTTGACACGCAAGATTAACTCTACAGGATCAAAAGGTTTTACTAAATAATCGTCTGACCCTGCATTAAATCCTTTGACTTTATCCTTGGATTCTCCTTTGGCAGTCACCATCAGAATTGGAATATCCATATAAGATCGAATATCTTCGGTCAGTTCAATACCGTCTACACGTGGCATCATCACATCAACAATCGCCAAATCAATTTTCGTATGAGACAAGATGTTCAGCGCTTCTTGTCCGTCCGGCGCTTCCACTACGGAAAACTGATTGGTTTCAAGGTATATACGAATTAATTTGCGGATATGGGAATCATCATCAACCACAAGAATCGTGTTCATTCATCTATTATCCTTTCAATAATCTTATTTATTCATATCGTAAGGACTCCATTGGATCCAGTTTGGCAGCTTTGGATGAAGGCATCAAACCCGCAATGATACTGATTAGTGTACTTACAGCGATGCCAAACACGATATAATATCCAGATAGATTAATCAATTTTGCCCCAAAAGCATTGTCCAGGAAAATGTTTAGCACATAGCTAATTATCGCTGCAAGGATAACGGCAATAACACCACTGAATATACCTAATAAGGCAGATTCGGAAAAGAATATTCGCTTAATATCCTTTTTCCTTGCTCCAATCGCTCGAAGAATTCCGATTTCCTTCGTCCGTTCTACTACACTAATGTACAGCACCACCAATATCATAATCCCTGATACGATTAATGAAATTCCGGCAATGCCAGCCAGAACGATCGTAGCCATGTTTACATAGGTCGTGATACGCTCCATGATCTTCGCCGTTTGGGAGCCCGAGAAACCTGCATCCACAGCTGCGGCATTAATATCATTCACATATTTCATATCGGTTGCATAAGCATTAACTTGAATCGGGCCAATGGTCATTCCATTATCAGTGTACATCTGTTCTAGCGTTTGTAAAGGAAGATACCCCGGAGTCTGCTGCATCGGAGTTTGTTGACCCGTCGCTTCATACACACCTGAGATCGTAACTTCTTTTTCTAAGATGATTGGTTTGTGGTTAGCATCCATTTCATTAATATATAGATGGATGGATTTGCCTATCATAGAATCAGGTTGATCATTTCCACTTAATTTATTCGCCGTTTTCAACGGCAATAGGATTTGATTGCCTTCTGGAAAAGTTCCTGCCGTAATCGTTTCTTTATCAAAAGCATCTGTAAAGGTCGTTAACTGAGTGAGTCCCTCCGACTGTTCTTCATACACCAGAGTCGATTTTCCATCCACGGAGGTAATCGTCTCCACATGATCCACATTCGGAAGATTACGAATGGTTTCAATATCAGCATCTGTAAATGGCTGTCCTGTTGTCATCAGAGCTTCCGGTCCGCGCAGGTCACTTGCTTCTTCACTCGGTTTAGTGATGTCCACGAGTAGTGGATCCATACTTGCATTAATTTCGTTATTCATATAACTCGTAATTCCATTTCCTAGAGAGAGCATCAGGAGTACGCTTAAAATACCTATCGATCCCCCCAATGCTACCAGTACATTGCGCTTGCCGTTGAGTTTCATATTTTGGAGTGCCATCTTGAAAGAAGCAAGTAAACCCAGGTTTCTGGAAGTCTCATCACTACCCTCATAGGACGTCAAGGAACGATCTTTTAAATGAATATCATCCTTAATTCGTCCCTCCTCTACCTTCACAATACGTGTACCGGAATCAGCTACTTTCTGCGAGTGAGTTACGGCAATCACCAGCATCCCTTTTTGGGCAATACTGTCCAGCAAAGCCAGGATTTGATCTCCGTTTTCCTTATCCAGAGCACCCGTCGGCTCATCGGCCAAAATAATGTCTGGATTGTTTGATAATGCGCGGGCAATAGAGACTCTTTGTTTCTGTCCACCCGACAGCTGGTTGGGCCGTTTATTCAGATGATTTTTCAGCCCTACCTCGGTCAAAATATCTATAGCGCGCTTATTTCGTTCCTTCTCACTTGTATCCGTCATTTGCATAGCGATCGTAACATTTTCCAGCACAGATAGATGCGGGATCAGATTGAAATTTTGGAACACAAAGCCAATATTATTCTTCCGATAATCGTCCATTTCCTTCTCAGTCATCGCACTTAAGTTCTTTCCACGAACGAGAATATCCCCTTCAAAATCGGAGTCCATCCCACCAATAATATTCATAAGGGTCGACTTTCCGCAACCCGATTCACCAAGGATCGAGACGAATTCTCCTGTCTCAAAGCTCAAATTCACATCATGGAGCACGGGAACCTTTTCCTTACCATACAACGTATATGATTTCTTCACATGTTTAACTTCTAATATGGTCATCTTGATCTCTTCCTCTCCAAGTCATACACTCTATCTATTTGTTTGATTTACTTTTCACATTCTAACAAATTTGTGTGAACTGATAATGAACTGGACAATCCGCGTCTGCCTGCCAAAAAAATACACCTGAAATTATTTGAAGTGACTACTATCAAGTAATTGCGGTGTCAAAAATCAATATATAAAGCAAAACAGAGCCCTTTATGCTCAGGACTCCGTTTGTTTTAGTTTGCTCGAAAACGTTCATCGTTTAAAGAAATACTTATTGGTTTAAACCCTCTGCTTGGACTGCATACAGATCTGTCCGGCTTTTTCATTAAATCGCTTCAACAATACGCTTCGCCCGAATCTCTACCTGACGGAAAAGTTCCTCCTCATTAATCGTTAACAGCTGCCTGCCTCTCATCAGCACACGGCCATTCACAATCGTGGTATCTACATCAGCACCATTCACGCTGTAAGCAAGCAATGATTCCAGCTCGTGAACAGGCTGCAAATGGGGTTTCTTCAAATCAATCAGAATCAGGTCGGCCTTGCGCCCAACTTCCAGAACCCCTACATCGTGCTGAATATTTAGGAGCTCTGCACTTCCGCGGGTAGCCATTCGGAGAATTGCTTTTGCCGGCAACCGGGTGGGATCACCATAATCCAGCTTCTGCAGCCAGGTCGCAGCCTTGATCTCTTCAAACATATCGACGGTTGTCGCACTTCCCGCTCCATCGGTTCCAAGACCCATGTTAATTCCCTGTGCAATCATCTCGGTAATCGGAGCGATTCCGCAGCCCAGCTTCAGATTGCTTACCGGATTGTGTGCTACTCCACCACGCATTCCTTTCAATCTGCCAATATCTCTGCGATTCAGGTGTACCCCATGGGCGAGCAATACGTGTGCACGTTCGAACATGCCCGCCTCTTGCAAATATTCGGTAGGAGTCATGTCATAACGATCACGAATTTTCACAACTTCTTCTTTGGTCTCAGCCAGATGAATGTGGATGGGTACGTTCTCCTGCTCCGCCATCGTGATCACTTCCCGCAAAGGTTCTACTGGGCAAGTATAGGGAGAATGCGGGCCATACATCGTCGTAATTCGGCCCTCTGCCTTGCCAGACCAACGTTGAACCAAATCCACCGCTTCCTGTAATCTGCGTCCTCCATCATCCTCTACGAACACCATTCCGCGTGTGAGTGATGCCCGAATACCAGTTTCCGTTACCGCTTCTGCGATTTCATTCATATGAATGTACATATCAGCGTAAGCTGTAGTTCCTGAACGGATCATCTCGGCGATGGATAATTGCGCTCCCCAGTATATATCTTCAGGAGTCATCCGCGCTTCAGCGGGCAGCATCTTACGGTCAAGCCAGTCCATGAGCTTCAGATCATCGGAAAATCCTCGTAACAGACTCATCGGTGTATGCTGATGAGCATTGATCAAGCCCGGCATTGCCAATTTGTGTTTACCGTCTATGATATCATCATCCGGTTGAGCCTGAATGTGGGAAGCAATCTCTGCGATGCGGTCGCCTACAATGCGAATATCCCCCGTGAAGGGGGATTCGTTGTCTTTCATAGTTAAGATTTTGGCTTGCTGGATTAACATACTCATTCGTTTCACAACTCCTCTAGATTTGGATTGTCTTACTTCCAAATCAGAGGATAAGCCTTTACGTAACGTCAAGGTCAAGGTCGAGGTTAAGTTAATTTTTGAGTTGTCATTGTTCTGAACGTTTGGATAAAAGGCTTGGGATCTATGTTGACCATATAAGGGTAGACTCCAGTGCTCGTATGGAGATAGAAAAATCCACCTTCATTGCCCATCCTCCGAAAAGACATGTCGAACACTTCCGTAATATTAAACTGGCGGTATTTCGTTACAATCTTGTCCGAATACAGGATCATGGACCGATCACTCTGCAGTATTTCCTGTGCGAGACCTTTCACTTCTCTCTGTACTTTGTAGTAGGGCAATACAGCTATGCAGTTCATGATCTCCCTCCGTTCTAGCCATAATTATTTGTTCCATCATAGCAGATCGGAGAGCCTTAGCAAAAAAATGATCCAAGAACATATATGATTTACGTGATCTTCGTTGTTACTTTCAATGGGACACGAAGTGCTTCCTGAATGTTCTGCAAAGACAGGCACTGTTCGATGTGGAAAACACCATGCGGCAGTTCCGTCCGATACATTCGCTCTGCTACTGCCGCAGCAACGGCTGCTGTTGCATCTGCTTCACGCTCGCCAACCAGCAGCTGTTCGACATGGATTGGCTTGCCCTTTTTCCAACCTACCGCATCTACCTTAACTGCAAACATCGGCTCCCCTCCGGGAATAACCCCAAATGCCTTGACGGTACCGTTTCGAAGGGAGGGAATACGCAGCAGTGTGAACAGTCCCATACGTTTCGAGATCGCCATGGATCTGGTTATCCAACGGGAATCGAGACATAATCTGGTGGACACCGTCGGAATACGAAGTGTACGAGCAACGACATGCTGATCCGAAAAGTTAAACCGATACGCTTTCCTGCGACCCAGGTCTGCGCCAAAATCAATCCATTTACCATCGTGAAAACTTTGTACTTCGGCTGGTTCACCCTTTTTCATGACCTGATAGGTAGCATTCATCTGATCCACAGTCCACTCTACTGCGGCTTTCCCGTGTTTCTCACCCAGTCCCAGCATAACGGTAATGTCTGCTTCGTCCACTTGTTCCATATGAGCACCCGCTTCACGTACAAGCAAATTGGTCACACCAGGCGACAGTCCCACACTGAGCATGGCTGTTGCTTTGGAACGCTGCATTTTGGAATGCAACTGTTCGACCTGACCCAGGAAATCATAATTGGCCGAAATATCGATATAATCTGTCCCTGCTTTCGCACAAGCCTCGACAAATCGGGTATCCGTCTGGTCCACACACATGATCACCAACTTGACGGAATGAAGCAGAACAGGATCAATCGTTTTTCGTACATCCAATTGAAGCGGCTGAACTATACCTTCTGTGGATCGGCTGAATTCTTCAGCCCGGTTCATCCGCGTACCTGCCGCCCATACCTTGCCTGGAAACGAGCGTGCCAGTTGCGTACATATCATTTGCCCCACTTGACCATATCCACCAACAACCCAAATCTGGTCTTTCGCAGACTCCACTTTAGATTCGTTTCGCATAATATCCCTCCACCCAGAATGCTCCGAAATAACGTGTAATGTGCGAGAAGCCGCATTCTGCCAAAAGCTCTATCATCAGTTCAGATGAGATGGGGTCCGACTCTCGGCCAAGGGAAGCTGCAAACCGCTCCCATTCTTCAGGCTGGACACTGTTACTTAACATGTGATCCTGCCAGGCTTGCATCATGGTTGAATATACAGGCGAACGAAGATCGGCATTCACTGCTGCAATAATGAGTGGTGCTCCAGGTTTGAGTCTGGTTGCAAGGTTGGACAGGAATCTTCTTTTGGACTCCATCCCCTGAATAAAATGCAGCATTAGCATGCTTGTCGCCCCGTCGTATACACCCTCTTCCGGCAACGCTTCAACCGTCATGGATTTAAGTTGCACTCTGGCGTTGATACCCGCTTCTTGGACTCTTCTTTCTGCTAACTGAAGCATCCGCTGGGATGGATCTACTCCAGTAAACGTCCATCCCACATGTCGCGTCCCAAGCAGAGCCATTTCTTTACCTCCCCCGGCTCCGACAATAAGTATTTTAGCTTCGTTGTTATCTGTTATAGAAGCGGCAAGCAGCCGCTCCATCAGATCATGCATATGAGAATAACCCGGAATTTTCAGGGCTATCGATTGTTCGTAACGGTTTTCATCCGCCGTATCCCAGCTCATAGATGATTGATTGTGGTCCATCGATACTACACTCCTCATGAATTCAAGTTAGACTTGACTCTTCCTTTGTCTAATTTCATTATAGAAGGATACGCAGAGCGAACAATCCCAGAACAATGGGATATCTGCATAGGGAGAGGAGCAAGCTATATGACATCACGTATGGAACGAAACCAGCGACTCATTACTTCTCTCGAAAAAGGAACATGGACCTCGCGCACCTACCGGGAAGCTGTACTGAAACAAATCCAGAACATCGTTGCCTATGATGCGTATTGCTTCACAACGGTTGATCCACAGACCCTTCTCTCAACGGGTGCCGTGACGGAAGACGGCATTGAGGCCATTCATGATCGGCTGTTCGTTAATGAATACATGGAAGAAGACATACATAAGTATGCTGATTTGATTCGCAGCGGTGAATATACAGCGATCCTTCATGCATCGATTAGCGAAAATCTTATACAAAGTACTCGATATGAACATATTCTTCAAACAGCAGGTTTCGGTGATGAACTTCGGGCCGTACTAGTGAGTGGCGGCGCCTGTTGGGGATATCTAACCCTATATCGCAAGACGGGGCAGCCAGTATTCACGGAAGAGGAGCGACTAAGCATCCAGGCATGGGCCCCTTCTATTGCATTGATGTTACGATCCACAAGTCTGACTCTTATGGACGAGATCAAGAATGGAAGTCCCTCGGAACCAGGTATTATGATCACATCGGACGCTTTCGAACTCTTATCCGTGAACGCTCCCGCTCAATATTGGCTATCGCAATTACGTTTGCTGGAGCATGTGGGACCAGATATTTTGCCACGCCCCGTCCGTGCCGTCAATTCGCACCTACAGCGTCAGATTCGTACAGATACCGATTCGACGGTTGCGCAAGAACCTGTGCATCATTCTCCTTCCAAAGTCTGTATTCAACTCTTGGATGGTCGTTACCTCGTGCTTCATGCCAGCCGCATGCAACAGCTCTCAGGACCAGATCAGATTGCCATCAGGCTTGAGCAGGCCATGCCGCAGGACTTGCTGCCTTTACTTGCAGAGAGTCATGGGTTATCCGTTCGTGAACGGGAGCTGTTAGGTTACGTGCTGCGCAGTTATTCTTC
>NZ_LITU01000065.1:83317-93389 GCF_001280595.1 Paenibacillus xylanivorans | reverse complement strand
TTTAAAATCCATTTTTGCCAAAACAAATGTATCTTCCCGCCGTGAGTTAATCTGGTATTTTGTATCCCGTTTCCAGTTGTCTGATGAACCTGCGATTTGAATGTTATGATCTGGATGTACAAAAAGATGCCTTGTCCCATGGGACAAGGCATCTTTGCACTAAATGAAGGTGAAGATAGTATCAGCTATATCAACTACGTTAATTTCATATGAACCTACAGTACCATTCTCACGAATGGACAATTAAGACTTTGCGGGTTTAGCGGGCTTCTTCGCTGCTTTACTGTTCTTCACCTGCACAACAACAGGCTCTTGCGGGTGTTCAACCGGATACAATTTGCGGAACAATAATGTCTGCAAGACCAGGAATGAACCACCGATTGTCCAATATAGCGGCATCGCTGCCGGTGCCGAAAGAGAGAAAAAGGCCATCATTAATGGAGAAATATATCCCATGATTGCGAATTGTTTTCGCTGTTCAGGCGCCATATTGGCTTGCGAAACCTTGGCTTGAATCAGATAAATTACGGCTACCACGACTGCAAGCACGTAGTCAGGCGCTCCCAATTTGAACCACAGAAATGAGTGGGATGACAACTCCGGCGTAAGCCGAATAGCCGTGTAGATACCTGACAGAATGGGCAACTGAATCAGCAGCGGCAAACATCCGATATTGAGCGGATTGAACTTGTGCTTCTTGTACAGCTCCATCGTTTCCTGTGAAAGCTTCTGCTTATCGGCTGGATCGTTTTTGCCCTCATACTTTTTCTTGAGCGCATCCATCTCCGGCTTCATAGCATTCATAATTACTCGTGTACCTTGCTGAGATTTGGCTTGCCGCATCATCAATGGCAACAATGCAAGACGGATAATGAGGGTGATCACAATAATGGCAACCCCATAACTTCCATTAAATATCGTTGCGATGTGCTGAATGAGATACGACAGTGGAAATACAACATAATGGTTAAAGAATCCCGGTGTTGATGAATTAATCTCTGAGACGTTGTTACTGCATCCAGCCAGTAGCATAACTGCAAACAGAATTGCAATCAGGCCATAGATCCGTCCCTTGCCAGATGTAAAAGTGAACCCCTTGCTTGTCTTATGTTCCATATATATCCTCCTCGTTGTTTTGTAGAAAGTACATAAAACGAGGAATGGCAATCTGGTTCATCTTCATCCGGGGATTCTCTTCGTCTGACGATTCGTTTTAAAGCCTCAGGTCTATGTTGTCCGTCCAAGGACAAGGCTGGCAATCCAGGTTCCAGACCACCTCCGGCCCCACCTTCCATCCAGTACTCTGTAATGCCGCAATGCAGATGGGCAATATAAGCGTAACTGACTGTGAAAATGAGTCCGAGTGAAAATATATAGGGTATCAATTCCTGAAGTTCAAACAAGGGATTCACCCCCTTTATAGGTTAGTTTTTATAGTATAACACTTACATATTGATTTTGCATAAATTCATTGCTGGAAAACAGGTAGATGAATTCATTCCATTCTCAATTTGGACAATTCTAGCTTAGCTCTATGTCTTGCCGTATTAAAAGAAGTCCATGAACTGTCTGTTTCCTCCAGGTCGAAGTTAGCTTGACGCTCCAGCATTTCCCCTTTCAAATTCGGGTACTCTCTCTGGGCAAATTCCCGCAATAGCGGAACGGCATCTGCAGATAAACTCGCCAAGTAGGATGTATCAATAATGCCTGTCTGATGATATCGTGCAATATTGAGCTCCGCAATCCGTTTATCCATACCCACATAGTTGACTGTCACATAGGCTGTAAGGGACAGTACAATATACCAGCGGATCAACGGTATGGATGTATAACGGATTCGAAGAGCTGCAATAAGCAGCAGCAGGGCCAGAAAAATCATAAATGCATGTACGAGAAATCGAATGTAGGTATACCCATAAGCCTGTTCATACAGGTTGAGGCGTATAAACGCCGAGTACAGCATGATTGCGGAACAACCCACCAGGACAAAGAGCAGCACCTGATGCACAACAGAACCTATTTTGCCGCTTGAACGCGTGAACTGCAGGGCGATGATTAGGATGAAAAAATTAATGCCTGTTACCAGTATCAGCTCCACAAATCCACTTCTTGCATACTCCGCATAAGACAAGTCTGACGGAAGATGCCCCCCACCCGCTCCAAAAAGATAAGAAAATTGTACAAGCACAAACAGAACGTATACACAGTTGATAACCAGCAGCATCGTGCCCATAATGACGGGATCCAATCTAAAAGGTACACGATGAGCTTGAGTAGAAATCGTGTCTGATGAGATCTTAATCGTTGTCTGATTCTCTTGTATGGAATTCACGGAAACGTCTTCTTGCTTTTCGATTTCTGAAGCAACCGTAATTGCTTTTCCATTTTTCCAATGTGCATTCTCTCTTTTCTCCGCTTCATATTGCATCGGCTGCACGAATCCCCATACATAACTGAACAATAAAACGCCCGCGATGAGAATCCAGATCACTCTCGGCAACCCTGGTGTCAGTGTCAGTTGATTTAACCATTCCGGAAAACCAGATAAATACTGATTAAAAATCCCATCTGCAGAGGAGAGCAGTGCTACGACCACGATGAGGATGGGAACGGATGCTACAAGGCCAATGAATACTTTGAAAGCAACCGTTTTCTGTGTTTTGCCCAATGCCCGCCCTCCTGTTTTCACAACAATACTTGCAACGGTTCCCCAATGGCGGATGGATTGTGGCAGCAAATGGTCCATAGCGGTACCGATCAATCCAATGTCCCACCATTGTCTCTGTTTTCTGCCGACCAGATAAGTCATATGTAAGATAATAAGTCCCGGTACGACCAGGAAATTAAGTATACGTAGCGGTTTATTGTCGTATATCAGAAACGTCAGCGCCAGCATCAGCACCACCCCAGCCATAAAAGCATCAATCATGGTCAATGGCCGCATGCGGTCTCTGGCAAACAAGAACATAAAACCATAAAAGAGGATAACAAAGATGGGATAAGAAACACCAAGCTCCTTGCCATAGAACAAATACTGATGAATGATTGCTAACATTAGTGCGGATAGTAGCGTAATTAATGCGCGATTGGGTGAAGCCATTATCTTATCAATCATGGGAAATACCTCCATTAACTTTCTAGGTTTAATTCTAGATGATAAAATAAGAATATAAATAGAAACTAAAGTGGATAAAACTTCTTATTTTATTATATTGCATCAGCTACAACCTCCAGGAGGAATCAAAACCTTGAAATTACATCAGCAATATTTGCTGCTTCATAGCCGGTTTGGTCAACTATTAGAACATGAAGTAACGCTCTCTGACCTTGCGGAACTGCTCGAGTGTACCCACCGTAACACATTAACAATCGTCAAAAAAATGGTTGCCCAAGACTGGATTCGGTGGGTGTCTCAGCGCGGACGTGGACGGCGTTCTACGCTGACCCTACTTGTTCCGGCTGATCAAATTGCTGCAGAATACATGATGCAGGCCATGAATCGCCGGGAGTTGCAGCAGGCGGCCGAGCAGGTTGGTGCTTTCTCCAATTCTCCGACTATGCAGGATCACCTAAACCAGTGGCTGCTTGGTTATTCTGGACACCATACGGAAGCTGGTAGCCATAATGAGAGAATTGATATGCTCAGGTTACCGATCCGCCAACAACTGCACGCGCTTGATCCCCTTTATATCAATTTGCTGGCCGAATCTTTTGTCACAAGTCATGTGTTCGACGGGCTGGTTCAGCGTAATGAACAAGGAGAGATTGTTTCCTGTCTGTCTCATACCTGGGATGTCAGTCCAGATCGGAAAACATGGTTCTTTTATTTGCGTAAAGGGATTACTTTTCACAATGGACACCTGCTGACAGCCGCGGATGTGGTGTATACATTTGAACGACTTCAATCCACAGAACGACGGACATTATACCGCGATGTGAGCAAACAAATTTTATCGATTGAAGCAGCAGATCCCTTATCCGTTTGTTTTAAGCTCAAAGCCCCACATGAATTGTTTTTGCCCTTTCTTTCTACGAGCCGTGCAGCGATTGTTTCACAAGCCACGTACGGGCAACATAAAGATGGAAACAAGGAACAAGATGTACCTAATACCAAGCAAAAACCTATTGGAACGGGGCCTTTCAAGGTCACAACCTGGGATGATCACGTATGCAGGCTTGAAGCTTTTCCGATGTATTTTCAAGGCAGAGCCCATCTGGATCGAGTAGATATTCTACAAATTCCGTGGAGTACCCCTGTACATCTGGATGAAAGGCAAGATATCGAAACTCCCTTTTTCCACCTTGTTCATAATCCATCTTCGTCTGAGGGTAGGGACTGGACACAGATTAGTGCAGATGTGATGGTGTGCAAATTACTAACTTGTAACACGCAAAAAACCGGACCGCTAAGCGATCCGGATGTAAGAGCACATGTTCAGGCATGTATTGCTGAATTGTATGGTGGGAATGGCATGAATGAAAGTGATACAGAAGATGCTGATCAAAAGTTGATACATGCGAAGGAGATGACTCACTCGTCTCATCCTCCCACTTTAGCCACCCCCATCTCCCTGCACATCGCAACCATTCCGCAATATCGGATGGATGCTAAACATTTGGCATCGTCATTGGAAATGTGCGGCTTTTCATGTACTGTCCGCATAGGCACGATGGAGGAATTCAAAGGGAACCTGAGACTGGAATCTGATCTGATTCTCTTCTCCCTGATTCGAGACCGGGACGAAGAATTGCGCAGATACGATCTTTATCTTACCTTATCCGAGCATCTGGAGGACTCTTCCAAGAAGCGTGTACAAGAGATGCTGCAAATCGTTGTTGCTTCACAAATATCCGCAGACCGAACAGCTGAACTGGATCGGATCGAACGATTTTTGGTGCAGCTGAGTCTATTGTTCCATTTGTCTGAAAAACCTGTGGAGACTGCCTACCTGCCTTCCGTTCGCGGCCTCTCCTTCAACAGTCAGGGATGGGTAAATCTCCGTCATATCTGGTTCCCGTGATTAATCATTTAACGAGAATAACTATATCTTCGTTTCAAGATGCGGCCATGATTTTGGATGCCTATGAACTGATCATTGGATCAGCGTCCACCTTCTCCGCATTTTTTCATTTTTCGTGGAAATGGTATCCTTCCGGCGGTACACACCGAGGAGTAAACCGAGCATGGCATAATCAAATATCAAGTGATTTCCGTATCCAATAAAAGGAAAACAAATACTAAGAATCGGAGCCTTGCCTGTGGTCAGCGCCAACGAATAGATGATTTGCATTGCAAACATAGCGGTGATACTGACAATAATCATACGACCAAAGTCATCCCGGATACGAGGAAGTATCTTCACCATACTGGCAACAAACCAGATGATACCCACCAATAACAGTATCCCGGCTGACCAGCCAAACACATCAATGAGCAGCACACCTGGGTAATCCTTATAGCCCGTTTTAAACATGTCGAACGTTGTATCAATCCCATTACCCCACCAGCCCGCTGATCGAATAACTTCAATAATGGAATTGTTGGTATAACCATCCCCATATGGGTCAGCCTGAAGATTCAAAACGACAGAGAGCCTCTCTAGACGTCCATATTGATCCGCAAAAAACAATAAAAATACAAAAACACATCCTGTTATTACAGCACCTACGACTGTATAAAGCCATTTTCGCGTGAGCCAGCCAAATAAAATAATGGACATTGAGCCAAACAGAAACATGCGAACCCAGTCCGATATTTGAAACAATAGCACTACCGGTAACGCTACCATTGCAATGTAGGCCAATATGGATTGCATATTACAATTGGAACGAAGCTTGTCCAGCATAATTGTGCCAATGGCAAGTGGCACTACCCACATTGAAACCGTCGTCACATCTAGCACAAAGCCGAATGGTAACACCCAAAACCTATTTATACCATTGTAAGTTGAAGATAGCACTGGATTGATCCACAGCATGGCATTAAGCAGAATATAGATCCACCAGGCCGCTTCTTTAAATTTTCGATAATCAAAGTAAATAAAGAACAACATGAATATGAAACCCATAACAGTGTATATTACATGATTGCTATACAGTTCCTGATATATTTTTACTGTAACATTGGTCGTAAAAATCCACATTAACAACAGGCTTACTGTAGCCAAACCAAGTAATCCAACTAACAGCCCCCAATGCATACGATAACGATGCAATCTGTGCATACTTTTGCCGACAACTGCGGGATCACCCATCTGCTCAATGGCGTATACAACTGCCTCTTCCTGGCTAAGTCCCTCTTGCTGCTTGTCCAACATCATTTCTTCCATGTGATTGCCAAGCTCATCACGCAGATCCGTATGTACTTCACGTGCCTTAACCTGACTACACATTTGATCCAGATAATGTTTAACCTTCTCATGTCGATCCGTCATGTAAGCCCCCCCTCCCCAAGCACCCGATCCACGGCACCGCGGAATAAAAGCCACTCTGCTTTTTTATGTTGTAACGCCTCCACACCCTTATCACATATCGAATAATACTTACGTTTCCTACCTTCAACCTCCATCCAATAGGACTCCACCCACCCCTCAAGCTCCATCGCGTGCAGAATGGGATATAACGTGCCTTCTTTCAAATTAAACACACCTTCGGATTGACGATGGAGTTCCTTAATCAATTCATATCCGTAAAGCGGCTGTTCCTTCAGTAGCGTAAGAATCAATGTCTCCGTACTGCCCTTAATCATTTGTTTGTTCACCTGCAAAGCTGTCACTCCCTTTTGTTCATGCTTCCACATCCAATAACAACAACCACTCTTACCACTTCTTAAAACTTCAACATGAACCTAATAAAACCACTTGGCTGTATACATCGGAAATCTATGCATAGTAAAACTAGGTATTATATTACCTGATTCTTCCTTTTCTGTCCAGCTATGAATTGGATGCGTTTATGATAAAATAAACAAGTCATTTCACATCTGAGATACTATAATGAATCTCTCTATTCTTTGTTTTCATATTACATATTCGTTCTAACCATTATGAGGAGGCCATCCAAACCATGAGCAAATTGATATTCTTTCTCGGCGGGGCCGGGAGCGGCAAAACAACCCTTGCTAATGCCCTCTCCCGTAAACATAAAGCTGCTTTTTTTGATATGGATATCCTGCTGCGTCCTGCTGCTGAAGCAATAATGACCCTACAGGGACTCGATCCATCCGATCGGGATTCACCAGAGTATAAACGATTGTGCCGTGACCTGGGATACCGTATTACGATGGATGCTGCACTGGACAACGTGCAATTGGGTATCGATACTGTTGTTGTCGGACCCTTTACCAAAGAAATCGGAACTCCGGACTGGATCAAACAAGAACTCGCACGGATCGGACGTTCCCTCGACGATACCGATGTACGTGTAGCCTATATTTATCTGGCAAATGAAGCGTTGTATCGTCAGCGGATTACAGCCAGACAATCTCCGCTGGATGAGTGGAAGCTGGAAAACTGGGATGCCTTCACAGCCTCACTTGCCCGAAAACAAGTAGCCTGGCCGTTGCCCGCTTCAGCCGTGGCTTATATCGATAATTCCGATGAGAGCCCTGATATCGCGTTTGCTGAAGTCGAACAACGAATATACGAATAAAATATGGAATGACCCTGAACCTCTCCGTTCAGTTCACTCTCATAATTGCTTACACGCTCATTAATCCTCACACAAAAGGGGTATTCGTCACGATGAACCGCGCAGGTCCAACGTGACAAATACCCCTTTACTATGATCTATGACCAAACGTTACATCCAAACTACATCGTCGTTACAAAAAGTGCGACACAATATACTCCTGCTCCAAAGGTGTAATCACGGTACGATCCACGGGTGGGCCTTCTGTCAGATACTCTGCAACTTCAGCGACACGATTGGATTCCAGCTCTGCTGTAAATACGAGATTGGCCTTCCCTAATGTTTCAACTAATGTTCCACGCGCTTTAGTGTGAAGCATGAATAAGGTATATAAATCCGGTCTTTTCAACTCCGTCATTGCTCGCGCTATCAAAGCCAAATTGGCTTTGTTGTTCTCCACAGGATGATACCCTTTAGGATGTCTCTTTAAGCCAAGATCGCACCACAAAATGCGCCGCTCCTGTACATCAATAATGGCCGGGATACACATACGGGAATCTGCCGTCAGATTAATTCGCTCCTGCACCGTTGAAGGTTCAAACATCTCATCCGACTGTGGCGCCTGACGCATCATCCAGCCAGCATAACACTCTGGCAGGTCCTTGAAGGCATCTTCCCTGAATGCGTTAACCATGATCACCATATAACGTACGCCCAACCTGGAAACCGACGGCAAGTGCAGATCCATATACTTCGCCGCTCCATCCGGTGCATTCACCATATCCCCGCTAGATGTAGGCTGATATTCATTCGATTGCGGAGGAAGCAAGGATGTTTGGTCAATATAACGCCAATCCGGATCATACAGTACACTCGACATATTGGCATCCACATGACCGGTTGGTCCATCACCCACTATGCCTTCCTTCCACCAAAGAAAAAAGCGAACGGTATCTCCTGTGGGTAACGATATCCATGACGTACGCGATAGAGCTCTAATAGATTCGCTTGCTCGATGTTTTCCCCATGGAACCGTAAAGTCTTGAAGTCTCTCATCAATATAGACATTACCGAGTGGAGGAAGCCCAGCAAATCGTTTCAACAGCGTATGCTCTACTACCGAAATCACCGTATGAATATCCTCCAGTGATAAGGGCTGCAACGGTTGTGTGGAGACATACAAATTTTCCGTGTTGCCTTTGGGGAAAAAGCTCCTCCTGGCCTGGAACTCATTCCGTGTGCTGAAGTGAGCCAACACCAGAAGCAGTGCCCGTGTCGATATCTTCTCTTCCACAGTTTCCATTTTGCCGATGACTTGTTGCAACGGAACACCGGAACGTATCATTCGGTCCAGCTGACTGACCATCTCTCCCGGACGTTCTGCGAGCGTCTCCAGAATAAGCTGGTTATCCTTCTTTTCAAATGCCCGCTCCACCCTGCCATGAAAGTTAAGCGGTCGTTCACCGCGTCGCAACTGGTTCAGCGCCGCTACTGCCCCTGAATAACGGTGCTGATACTCACCCGGATGCAGTCGCTCGGCCAATCTAAGCCAGCGCCCTTTATATCGAAACAATTCTTCCAACGGTTCCGAAACACCTTCCAATAAAGCAAGTATTACTCGACGTTCAGATCGGGTAAATGAACGGAAGCGGGTATTCTCCTTCAAAGTGACATCTCCATCGGAACAGGCTACAGCCAAGCACAGTATATCTGTTGCTGTACGCAAATGCCGCTGGAATTGCTCCATCGAAGCGCGCCCCGCCTTTAATAAAGCCGCACAATATACGGCTGCATTTTCTATCACAGGTATTTGCCCTGGCTCTGGCTCATATGCGGCCCAGCCTTCATACTCTGTTGCAAACCAGATCAACTGACCTCTTGCAACTGGCGTTAACGCAGCTTTTGCTTCAAGCAGGTCTATTCCCACTTGGTAAAAATCCGCTTCACTGCCGAGATGAATTACACGCAGGCGCAGCTTGTCCAGCAATAATACACGCTGCTCTTGTTCATGATCAGGAAACTGTTGCCTCCATGAGTGCATCAAAGCATTCAAATAAAGCTGACTCTCCTGAATATTCATTTTTTGCTTGGGAAATCTGGGATACATGATGGTTTCTTGTAAATCGATTTTTTTCAACTGTTGAAGCTCACCCATCAGTCGCTCAAACCATGAAACGAATCCGCTGCGTTCCCAGGTGCGCAGCACATCTATCAGTTTCGTCGAAAACGTATATCCCAGCGATTCCAAATTTCTAAGTGCAGTCGCCAATATACGCACAGGCAGCTTGCCCTTGCGCTCTGCGATGATCACTTTCAAATTTCTGCTGAAATAGATTGAGAATAAGTCCATCACTTGTACTCTCCCACATGACGATAATATATTCAGCATTGGTAAACTTGCCTATCTCGTGGCGGTTCTTCATATGTAAAAAGCAGTCCAAAA
>NZ_LITU01000065.1:80213-83252 GCF_001280595.1 Paenibacillus xylanivorans | reverse complement strand
TAAGAGTTCAGAAGGAAGGGATACCATAGCCTGATTAATGCATATTATATCTTATAATTGCAGATTAGAGAATATCACATGAGAAAGAGAGGGGCAGAATACAAATTAACCCGCAAGGTAAGATTATTTTGAACGCTCTCGTTACGTTTATTTTTCGCCGCTGTTCACTTGCCAGATTATCCGTGCTGACGTGCCGCTTGACGTCCCGCGATACGAGCTGTAATTAACTGGTGACTCTCATCAATCTCTTCCGGTGTACAGGCCGCTTTCAACTCATATACTTTGACCGGAGAACGATCAATGATATCCAGGAATGAATCAAAAAATGCCATGTCCTTACTATGGATATAAGGACACCAATGATCCGACAAGCCTACCGTCTCATGGATATGGACTCCGATGACATGATCGATCAATTCATTTGCTTCACGTACGTTATCATAAAGTCCCATTCGGTCCATCATCATGCCGTGACCAATGTCGTACCACAAGCCGAGTGGTGCACCTTTCAACTCGCGAATGATTGCTCCCGCCTCCTGCAGCGTCGGCATCTGGTAACAGCGTGATCGGGTCTCAATACCGAAATTAACCCCGTACCCGTACTGCTCAGACAACTCACACACTTCTTCCAGACTCTCCTGAATCCGCTTGAGGTAATGTGCGCTTCCCGCCTCTCGCTTCTCCAGCATCTCTTGCCACAACGATTGATAGTCCGAGGAGTCCTGTCCTTGATCGTGATATATCTTTTTTAATGCTTCATCAATGTTATATTCAAACGGCACCTCGCCTGGATGCACGACGACTGCCTTCGCACCATACCGGTGTGCATACTCGGCTGAACGGAGCAGCAGTTCAATGGCCCGCTTACGACGAGGCTCATCGTCGAAACCGAGCAGAACCGAATCGGTCCCATAATCCGGATCAGCTACATGCGGGAACGTGTTATGCACACTGGATATGCCAATTTCTCCCCTCTCAATCATTGGTTCAATCGTTTGCAGCAATTCATCTGTCACGTTATAGTTCAGCTCTACCTGTCTGAACCCCAGGGATTTGATCTCCTCGATCATGCCTTGACCAGTCGTGTGACGTTTGATGTTCCAGCAGGTTGAAAATGAATATCCCTTTTTGTCGGTAAACATAGCTTTATCCTCCTATATGCGATGTTCAACCCGTTCAATGTCTGATGAATTTTCTCTATTTTTAAATTTACTCCAATGCCTTTTGCTGCAGATTCAACATCGTCTGTTGCAGGGCTACCTGTACGGCGCCAGTCACTACAGCCCGCTCACCTAGCTCGGAACAGGCCAGTTCGGGCTTAGTCGGAAATTGATCAGATACGATCTGTCCGAGAAACGGCAACAACACATCTCCGTTCCCCCCGATTCCTCCGCCAAGTACAACGAGATGGGGAGCAAGGACGACACAGATATGCCGCAGAGCCGATGCGATCATTTGACAGTACTGCTTCAGAATCCGAACAGCCCGCGCTTCTCCACTTCGTGCAGCTTCGAACAGTCTCTCTGGAGTCAGATGTTTACGAAGATATTCTGTACCCGAATCCTGTTCTTCAAGAAGATTTGCATCCAGATGACGCTTGGCAAGCTCCATCAGACCTTCCACTGACAAAACATCCTCCAATCGACGGTCCTCCTCCAGCAGCATTTCCGCAAGCTCACCCGTCAACCCGCCCATACCTCGAAGCAATTGACCATTCACCATGATGCCTGCGCCTGTTCCTGTCCCGATGGAGAAAAACACAAACAGGTTGGATTCTACTGCTGCCCCTTTCCTGTACTCACCCAATGCAGCCAGATTGACATCATTCTCCAGAATTACTTCACACGGAAATACCCCTGACAATGATTCAAGCGAAAGTGCCTCTTCCAATCCCTCTAACGGAGCGACAATTCGGTTGATGTTTCCTGAATCCGGCGATACAACACCTGGAATGCCAAAGCCAATACATTGAACCTGCTCCCAATTCAATTGGTTCTCCGTCAGTAATTCATCCATATGGCTTCGGAGGGTATCAAGGATTTCCATCCCTGCTCGATCCCCACGAGGGTCCGCTAACATTGGATAGGTTCTAAAGTCCAACATTTCACCATTCAGATCGGATATAGCTACGCGAATTTTTGTCGCTCCTATATCCACACCACAGACATAATAAACTTTCTCATTGAAACGGATTAGTGTTGCTTTGCGACCCTGGGCATTATCGGCTCTGCCCGTTTCCAGCACCAGATTTCGTTCAATCAGATGTTCGATTGCTGACGACACCGTAGGTTTACTGAGTCCGGTCTGACGACTGATATCTGCCCTGGACATGGTACCGCTTGCAATCAACGCATCCATGATCAGATTCTCATTCAGATTGCGGATATATTGCGGTGAGCCAGCCATTTTATCGCCTCCTTTTTATAGTTAGTTAAGTTTATTAACGAAGTGATTTCAATATATCATTGGGCTTGATACGTGTACAGCTTTTTGTCAGTATGGGATGATATGATTCAAAATCAAGGCCTGATCTCATCTTGATAAATTAATTTTGACTTACACAATGTAAATCAAAAAAAGCCGCAGTAATATGCACCGCAGCTCCTAACTTCCTTATATATACACTTTGTTACGATTTGGACAATTCAATGAATCCTTCACCAAATACGTCACGCACATCATGAATAGTTATGAACGCAATTTCGTCCTCCGCTCGCACAATCTTCTTCAGCATCGGAACTTCTTGTTTGCTAATGACAATATATAAGATCTCTTTCGGATTCTTCGTATAGTAGCCATGACCAGACAAGACAGTGACTCCCCGATCCATCTTCTCAATGACCTGCTGGGCGATGGCATCCTGTTTGGCAGATATAATCGTGACTGCTTTTTTGGGATTGAGCCCTTCAATAATGAACTCCATCGTTTTGGTGCCGACGAACAACATGACAATCGTACACATCAACCCTTGCGGCCCTATAATGAAGAATGAAGAGAACGCCACGATCAGATCGAAGAATAACAGTCCATAACTGATGT
>NZ_LITU01000065.1:78582-80158 GCF_001280595.1 Paenibacillus xylanivorans | reverse complement strand
GCCAGAATAACCGTCCCCGCCGTTGTGCCGCCTACTCTAACAATCAAGCCGATACCCAGACCGGCAAATAATCCACCAAAAATAGTATTGATCCAGAGCTCGTCCGATGCGATCGTCCAGCTCTCGGTCAGGTGCAGGAACAGCGAGTTGAATACCACCGCAATAATGGTATACACCGTTGTCGTTCTGTCGAGAAACTTGTACCCCACAAGTAGCAAAATACCATTCAGGAGCAAGTTCATTAGTCCAGGAGACCATTCAAAGACATAATACAAAATAATTGTAATCCCGGTAACGCCACCTTCAGCCAAATCATTCGGGATGACGAACAGGTTTACTGCAAGTGCAAACAGAAATGCACCCGCCATAATAAATAGAATATCCGTTATTCTTTTCTTCATCATGCACTCCATCCAATCCATCAGAAAATCAACCTATCAACCAATTTCATAAGTTGTCATAACCACTCAATGATAGATTCTACCATGCCAGGAACAAAATTTGTATACATAATACAAATTGTTGCGCGAATTGTACAAAGGAATCTGAAAACACTGCTTTTTTAGGCTCTACAAAGCAGATTCGCTTCGTTCACCCATGACATTTGTCATGGGTCATCATTGATATTCATCATTACAAAGGGCTGACGTTTATGACTTACTGCACTGGACGCATTCTTATACAATGATAAAAACGCCTCACTTGGAGACCTTTTCCCAGGAAGCGTTAGGTTATGACTAATTATAGTTATTGACCATTGAAGGAGGACGTACGTCTATGAGCAGAACCAAAGAGATGGCGCTTAAAAAAGAAGTAACCCCTTATGAGAAAAATAATCTTCGCCTGAGTATCCAACAATTAGTGAATTCCATACTGCCACTATTATTATTATGGGCCGCAGCGTACTATAGCCTGTCCGTGTCCTACTGGCTGACATTTCCGATTGCCCTCGTAGCCTCGGGATTTGTCCTTAGAACGTTTATCATCTTCCATGACTGCTGTCATGGTTCATTCTTCAAAAGCAAACGTGCCAACGACATTCTCGGCACCATTACGGGTGTTTTAACCCTGACGCCCTACCTGCAATGGAAAAACGAACATTCCATTCATCACGCAACCAGCAGCAATCTCGATAAACGTGGTGTAGGTGATATCTGGGTCATGACCGTTGAAGAATACAAAGCAGCTTCCCCTTGGGGTCGTCTTTTCTACCGTATTTATCGTAATCCGTTTGTCATGTTCGTTATTGGACCCATTTATGTATTTTTGTTCGCCTACCGCTTTAACCGTAAAGGTGCAAGACGTAAAGAACGTATGAATACGTACCTGACTACAGCATTGATTGTAGCCCTTTATGCCTTTATGTGCTGGTTAATCGGCTGGCAGGCTTTTGTACTAGTGCAAGCACCCGTATTTTTCTTCTCCGGTTTCTTCGGTATCTGGCTGTTCTACGTACAACATCAATTCGAAGATACGTACTTTGAACATGAGGATGAATGGAGTTATGTGAAGGCTGCTGTAGAAGGTAGTTCATATTATAAACTGCCGAAACTGTTGCAGTGGATCAGCGGTAATA
>NZ_LITU01000065.1:59135-78520 GCF_001280595.1 Paenibacillus xylanivorans | reverse complement strand
CGCAACACCGCCATTACAGAAGGCTACAACGATTACGCTGCGTTCCAGTCTGTCTGCCCTTCGCTTCCGTCTGTGGGACGAAGAATCCAAGCAATTTATCAGCTTCGGTGAGCTCAAAACCTTATCCCGCAAGCCTTACGTTCAACCGCCTATTCGAGTAAACAACCAAGCGGGTCTGACAGAGAAGCCTTAACTCTGTCGGATTCGTTTTCTTGTATTCAGGCTGAAGTCATGCTACAGTCAGGCTAAGTTTGAGTACAATGCAAGTCCGAGGAGGAGAATTTTCATTCAAAAGTGGATGCAGCTCTTTTATAAAAATACAGGTTTAAATCCATATGTATGGCTCGTCTTTTTCATCCTACCCTTCTATTATATTTCGCAATATTCCAAATTGTGGCCCATGGTGGCGGGGATTTTCATCATTCTGTTCTTCTTCGTCTGTTATCTGCTTGCCTTCATCACGAAGGGCTGGCAGGTGTATATGTGGATTGGACTGCTGATCGCCATATCAATTACGATGACCATCGCCTATGATTATGCTTACTTCTCGTTGTTTCTTGCTTTTTTTATTGGGAATATTAAAAATAAAGCCGGTTTCTTCACCCTCTACTCGGTGAATTTGGCGGCCAGTTTTCTAACCATTAACTATAGTTTCATCAAGCAGAGCACTCTGCTGCTCAGTCAGTTTCCGTTTGTATTCATCAGTCTCATGGCATCCATCCTGCTCCCGATCAGCACGTATAACAAAAACAAACGGGAACAGCTGGAAGGCCAACTGGAGAATGCCAACAAACGGCTGGATGATCTGGTGAAAATGGAAGAACGGCAACGCATCGCACGTGATCTGCACGATACACTTGGACAGAAGCTCTCCCTTATTGGTCTAAAAACCGATTTGGCGAGGCGTCTGCTTCGCAACAATCCCGATCAGGCCGAGATCGAATTAAATGACCTGAGACAAACAGCAAGCACGGCCCTGAAGGAAGTTCGAGAGATGGTAACAACCATGCGTGGTACACAATTAGTAGATGAGCTATTCCGTGCCGAACAGATTTTGAAGGCGGCATCGATTGAATATGTACTGGAAGGCAATCCGAAATTGCAGGATACGTCTCAGCTGAATGAAAATGTGCTCGGCATGTGTCTGAAAGAAGCTGTCACGAATGTTGTCAAACACAGTCAGGCAGCGGTATGCACCATTCGTATTGAGGAAACGCTGGCCGATAATGTGCTGACGGTTCAGGATAACGGCGTCGGAATCGAACGTACCCGCAAACAAGAACGGCGCGGTACTGGAATCTTGGGTATGAAAGAACGACTTGAATTTGTTAACGGATGTCTGGATATTCGCTCCGGAGCAGGCTTGGAAGGTACAGGAGGTACAGGCATTGTCATCCATGTTCCCAAGCTAGTCCGCAAACCAATTAAGGAGGTTGAAGAATGATCAGGATCGTAATCGCCGAAGACCAGCGTATGATGCTGGGGGCCTTGTCTTCCCTGCTCAATTTGGAAGAGGATATGGAGGTAGTTGGGCGTGCAAGCAACGGACAGGAAGCTCTTGCTCTTGTCCGAGAGCACACACCCGACATCTGTCTGATGGACATTGAAATGCCCGTCAAAAGTGGCCTGGAGGCCGCTGAGGAACTTAAGGGCATGAACTGTAAAGTCATTATTTTGACAACCTTTGCCCGGACTGGCTATTTCGAACGCGCTCTGAAAGGCGGTGTACGCGGTTATCTGTTAAAGGATAGCCCCATCGAAGAACTGGCTGAAGCGATCCGTCAGGTCATGAATGGAAGACGTATTTTCGCTCCCGACCTGGTGGATGAGGCTTATGTACAAGAGAATCCGCTGACCGAACGTGAAAATGCCGTTCTCGGCCTAATGGCAGACGGCAAAAATACAAAGGAAATTGCCGGACATCTATTTATCACAACCGGCACCGTGCGGAATTACATCTCTATTATCCTCAACAAGTTAAATGCGAGTAACCGCATTGAAGCCATTACCCGTTCAAAGGAAAAAGGGTGGTTTAAATGAAAGTACCGCTTTAACCCACTGAAACATAAATAAGCAAGGCCCATCGAATGAATGATGGACCTTGCTTTTACAAAAATAGGCTGGTCTGGAGTACTCACTCCAGGCAAGCCTATTTCCTTTTGTAGTTTCATTTTAAATCCATACTATTTATTATTTTATAGAAACAACTATGCCCAAAGCTTCCAGAGGCACCTGATCGGTCTGGAGCTGATGAATCTGCTTGCCATCTTGCCAGGAAATCGTTACATTGACGCTTTTGCCACCGCTTGGGTACTCCACGTTCACGAAGCCCTTATCCTTTGGTACTGGCAGTGTATGGGACTCCAAGTATTCCACCATTCTCTTCGCAATCCCCGGATTATTCATTTTATCTTCGGAAACGGATCGAATTTGAAGCGTCCATCTCCCTTCTGTCCAAGTCAGATACTGACTGCCCGCCGCGCCTTCAGTCATGCCCTTGACGCCATGTCCCAGATCCACAGTCATGTCCTTAGGAATATCTTTCAAATCTGTCTCGGGGAAAATATCCGTGCTGTTCGGATCCTTATATGTCTTCACTTCATAGGATGCCAGAACAGGCGCCTTGCTGCCAGAGGCTGTCAACGAAGCATCATTTACCGCAACAGGCTGGTCAGTAGAATAAAAGTTAATGTGGAATGCATCTGAAGTATTCGATGTGATTGATGCAGTCAGATGTTTTCCCTTTTCCAAAGAAAATGAAGTAGGTAACGAAGCGTTTTTCATCTTCAACTGACTGCGAATGTCCTGAATGACGTCGTTCGAGCTTTGCTGGGCTTGACCGTTACTGCCCGTTTCCGGATTCGATGCTGATGTCTCGCTTCCTGCCGAACCTTCCGTGCCCGTTGTTCCTGTTGAATCTGTTCCGCTATCTTTCGTTCCACCGGAGAAATCCGCTCCTCCACTTCCTGACTGAGTCTGTTCGCCAACCGCAGGGGACGTGTTATCCGCTGATGATGGTTTGGTATCCTGACCACCACACCCTGCAAGAGCAAGCAGCACTGCTGTTGTCACAGGAATCGTCATCCATAATTTAGGTTTATTCATGTTGTTGTCCTCCTTGAAGCCGTTATTGAGATCAGCTTACATTGTTTGTCTAGTCAGGATTTTAACGTTTGTCATTCCAGAAATTCACGGGCTGCACTTTCTTCGTCAGCACTCCAAACTGGTATCCTTCTGCTTTCAGTGTTTTTAACACTTGCGGAAGTACTTTCAATGTCGCTTCTTGGTCGTGCATCAGTACCACAGGGGTGGTTCCGCTCTTTTGCACATTATGAATCTGCTTCATCACGCTGTTGTACACTTTCTGATGATCCTTCTTGTATTTCCAATCTTCGGAATCGACATTCCAATCCCACAGATGGAATCCACCCTGACCCAGAAGAACATTGCGATATGCAGGTTTGAGATACGGTTTGCTGCCATACGGAGTGCGAACGAGACTGGTTTTGACGCCTGCCACTTTGTTCAGACTTTCATTTGCCTGCTGCATTTCTTTCAAGCCGCTGTATGCGGATTTATAAAATTTGCCGGGAACATGCGTTACCCCGTGCAAGCCCAGTCCATGTCCGTCTGCAACAATACGCTTGGTGGCCTTCTGAAACTTCTCCATCTGAGGTCCAAGCATGAAGAATGTCGCTTTGGCATTGTATTGATCCAGAATATCCAGCAATTGTCCCGTATGGGCGGTCGGCCCATCATCGAAAGTCAGATATATAATCTTGGAGCTCGCTTTATTTCCAGCATTCTTGGATGCGGATGATGTAGCTGAAGCCGACTGCGGCAATAGCAATGGAATGATAAATAGAATAGCAAGTGCAGTGATGAACGTTTTACGAATATGTAGCATAATAAAAGTCTCCCTTATGTCTTGTATTTCCCCGGGTGTCGATGTTTCTCTCATTGCAGCCCTTGGCGATAATCCTAATACTATCAAAAAGAGTGCGTCCCATTCTCGCTTCAAATGCTACGTTCGAGTTACACTTTTGTCAGATTACCCAAAAAAATAAAACGAATTTGATAGATTTGCTCGAAAAATAACATCCGACGGGATAGATCAATGTTGACATATATTCTATTAACCCATATTGTGGCTTCTGATAGATTCATCACTGGAATTTATATAGAACAATCGAAAAATCTTAAAATGATATAACAAAAAAGCCTGCCCGAGAGCAGACTTTTCATATGTAGATCGATTTTCTTGTGACTTGGATCAATCCTAATTGCTTTGGTAACGCCGCTATTACTCCGCAGGAGGTGTGAACGAACGTTTACCAAATTCGGCGTCCAGCATGTAGAACGCATTGCTGTCTTTTTCGATTCGGCGCAACTTCTGGATGATATTGTCAAACAGAGCTTCCTCTTCGACTTGCTCATCGATGAACCATTTCAGGAAATACATTGTGGCATGTTCACGCTCATTCAGGGCAATGTCAGCCAGATTGTAGAATTTCTTCGTATTTTGCTGCTCGTGTGCATAACCGTGTTCAAACACATCCAGCATCGAAGCATATTCATTTTTCGGCTCTGGCAATGCAGCAAGGGTTGCGCGTTGTCCGCGGTCATTCAGGAATTTGTATATTTTCATCGCGTGGAACCGCTCTTCCTCTGCCTGTACGATGAAGAAGTTGGCAAATCCGTCCAGACTTTCGCCGGAACAGTATGCGGCCATCGCCTGATATACGTGAGCTGAATAAAATTCGAAGTTCATCTGTTCGTTCAAAGCTTCTGTCAACTCTTTACTCATTAGGGATACACCTCATTCTTTCTCTAGGGATGGTTTTATTTTATCATAACGTCCGCACGACTTACATTGAAATTTCTACAAAATTCGCCAATGACTGATTGCATCTCTTCATATATAATTACATAGTTCTCGCTCTAAAATCATTTTATTCTGGAAGGCAGGCCATTTTATTTCATGAACACATCTTCTTCGCAGCTCAAAAAAACCATAGGTATGCCGCAAGCTGTTGCGCTTTATATAAGTGCAGTTCTCGGTTCAGGTGTCCTTATTGTACCCGGACTTGCTGCCGAACTGGCAGGGCCGGCTTCACTTCTCGCCTGGGGAGGCATGGTGCTGCTGATTCTCCCGCTTGCCCTGTCCATGGGACTGCTCTCAGCCCGTTACCCCGACGCAGGAGGCGTGTCCCATTTCGTTACTCTCGCTTTCGGACAACGGGCAGGAGCCTTAGTTGGCTGGTTCTTTCTGATGTCTGTTCCCATCGGTGCTCCCGTGGCTGCCCTTACAGGTGCAGGTTATATGACAGCAGCACTTGGACTTGGTGATGGATATCGAACAGCGATCGCAGCTGCCATGCTCGCGGTTGGACTGATCATTAACATCGTGGGCATGCAGGTCGCCGGAAAGGTACAGATCGGCGTGGTGCTGGCGATTATTATCGTGCTTGTCATGGCATTTGTGTTCGCAATTCCGAATATGGAATCCATACATTACACACCATTTATGCCGAATGGTTGGGTAAGCATCGGTCAGGCTGGTGCCATTCTGTTCTGGTGTTTTATCGGTTGGGAAGCTGTATCTCACCTGTCTGAGGAATTTACTGATCCACGCAAGGCGGCCATTAAAGGCGTAACGATCGCAGCCATCATTGTGGGAGTGCTCTATTTCCTGACCGCACTCGCAACTGTAGGTACCCAAAGCTACCTTCATGGCGGAGCAGATGTCTCTCTTGTATGGATTATAAGTCAGGCTCTTGGCTCCTGGGGAGGGATACTTGCAGGTTTGACCGGCATCTTTATTTGCACAGCTACGGTTATTGCATATGCTGGTGCCGCATCACGGGTTGCCTATGCACTGGCAAGAAAAGGAGCTGCCCCGCAATGGATGTCCCGCTTGTCCAGTCGGTACCATACACCGATTGCAGCAATCGGTTTCCTGGCCATCTGTTTTACTCTCGTGTTAGGCATATACGGATCAGGTCTGGTGTCACTCACGACACTTATTCAGCTGCCCAATGCAACGTTTATTCTCACCTATCTGGGCGGATGTGCAGCCGGAATTCGATTACTCAAGGGCAGTCGTACTGGGGTAACCATCAGCTGGATTTCCTTTGTAGCCACAGCCATTGTGTTCCCTTTTGCCGGGTGGGCCGTTCTCTACCCCGTGGTGATCGTCGTTCTCTACGGACTTCTCATCCGCAAACGACAACACAATATATAAACAAAAAAAGCTCTGCCGCGATGGCAGAGCTTCCTTCATTCATTGGGAATAAACTATTATACCAAGAATGCTTTGGAGATGATAACCAACAGGATGAACAGAACCAGAATGGCACCTACAGAAGTAAAACCTCCGTATCCGTAGCCTCTTCCTTCTCCACCTAATACTTCGCTCATTGACCGTACCTCCTCTGCAACTGGTATGGGTTATCTTATGCAGGGAGTACGGATTTGACAGGGCGGATGACCCCATTGTTCAAATCTGTTTCTTAATCTCCGTTCAGTATCGGGGAGAATCAATACGCATAATATCCAGGAAAGGCACTTTGGCCGTAAATTCCTCTTCCGTATACTCCACATGCACAAGCCGGGTACGTGGATCCAGCTTGACGATGACCCCATGAACCTGGTCTTCCTTGCCCCATACCGTCAGCAATACTTCCGAACGTTCACGAAATGCTTCGACCAGCTGGTTTCCGAGCTCTTCCAGCTCGAATTCATCCCGCGTTGGTCTTTTTGCCACTTTTGCTTTTGCCAATTTGGCGGCCTCCTCTACAGCTAATCAGGCGCCCCCTATTCCGAAGGGTGTTGCCGAAGTCAGATATTATAAGTATACCATTCATTCACGTTCGTGTAATGTCATGACTCCAAAATGAAGCAAAAAATCCCTTACATTTACAGGTAAAAGTTATTGTCTCCCCATTATTCATCACCATCTTCAACAATAATGGTGTATACATTCGAAGTAGACTGTCCTGAATGCTTCTGACCGTTCCACTCGTAGGTATACATTGCAGTTACTGAACCCTGCTGGATTCCCAGTTGTTCAGAGGAGGATATTTGTGCAACGTAGGTGATCCATCTCTCTGCTCCAGGTTCCAATTCACCCAAATGTAAATATCTTGGCGAAGAGTACTCTGAAACGATCGCCCGTCCCCGAACTTCCTCTTCCCCGATCCATTTGGCGCCTGGTGGAAGTACATCAGCCAATCGCACCCGCGCAGGCCAGGACCCTGTGTTGGTCACATGTACATGAAAGGTTACATTTCCTCCCCTTTCGATCAGATCAGGCTTCACTTCCACATGGACCGAGATGATGGGAACCTTCAACTGAATGACAGCCGAATTGGAGGATATTATTCGCTGCACGGAACGGGAATCTGGTAAGCGAAATGTATAGTTCAGGCGAGCCTGATTTATCAGCTCGAAGACTTCAGGAACATCCTGCTCCTGCTCTGTAAGATTCACTTCAAATTGGATATTAACCGTGGATCGTGCAGTCAGCGTCCCCAGATTGATGCCTTTGACCGGACTTGTTCCAGGCCGCTTTACACCATTCCACCCGAGACTTCCCTCGACATAGCGCATGCCTGGCGGAAGAAAATCCGTCACGATAGCATCCACAGCAAATGAACCTTCATTGTTTACCGTTAGCTGGTATTGAACGGTATCCCCAGGAGTAGCAATGGACGGGTTTACACTTTTTGCAATCGAAATCCGGGGCTGAATGACTTGCAAAGTTGCTACGTTCGAGTATACAGTCTCCAAATTTTCATCTGAAACATACTCTAACACTGCCTGGATTGTTAAGTTCTCGGCTATGCTCCCTCCTGTTACCTGTACTCGAAATTGAATTGGCACCGTTCTTCCGGGCAATACCTCGCCTATCCAAATTCCGGAATCAGGCGTCGTCTCGGGAACAAAAATCTCATTCACTATGACACTTCCCGGTAGAAATTCAATGCCTTTGGGCAATGGGATCGTTACACTGGCATCGTTTCCTATTATAAAACCCGGATTGCTCACCAAGAGGTTGTAAGTGACGATATCCCCGACAAAGGTCTGTACACGATCTGCATTCAAAACCAACGACAGACTCGACGAGACCAGGTTTACTTCTACCACGTTGGATTTCTCTTCCCCCTCAACCGTTCGCCCTTCCGGCGTCACAAACTCATAATGTACCTTCGCTTGATTCACCAGTTTTAGGGCCGGTGGGAGACCGACGATGATCACCTGGAAATGAATTCGCAACGTCATTCCGGGTGCGACTTCCTGTGCCGGAACCCCTCTCTCCGGTGATACTCCCGGTAGCGGAGTCCCATCCCGAAGCACACTATTGGGAAGAAGTGAAGTTTCCGATGAGAGCGAATCCAGCACATAGACCATGGCAGGACAATTACCGGAATTCATAATTTCGATCAGGTAGGTCAGCGTCTGCCCCAGAGCAGCCTCAGCGATGTTGCAAAACTTGTGAACTTCCAGCCTGGGGCCGATCCATGGTGTAACTACCGTATTGGAATAGGCCACCTGTTCCAGTTCAGTCGTACCCGAGCTGAATCGAACCAGTGACTGATTCTGTAGCGAGTGGGACAACGGACCGGAAGACAAGCTCATATCACCACGACCTCTACTCTGAATGTAACGGTAACTGAAGCACCGATAGCAATCGAACCGAGCGTTATTCCTGTATTCGGATTCCCGGTAGGCCTTGCCACGCCATCCACCGTAACACTTCCAGGTACAAATACGGTGCCTGTTGGTACAGGGTCTACCATGACCACGTTATTGACCACTTCGATGCCACTATTGGTTACCACAACCGTATAGGTGATCACATCGCCGACAACAGCATCAACTGCACTTGTGCTTTTGGCAACAACAACATTTGGTGCAGATACAGGAATCACCAGAACGTTGGAGGATACTGTGCCCGTCAACTGACGCCCATCCGGCGGACTAAATGTATAATTGGCCACTGCCTGATTGACCAGCTGCTGATTCTGCGGCAATGAATCCACTGTAACTTCAAGGGTGACCGTTACATTAACGGACCCTCCTGGAGGTATGGTGCCAACAAGAATCCCAGTCTCCGGATTCGCACCTGGCTGTGGAACACCATCAATCAGGACGCTGTTGGGAAGTAGTACTGCTCCATTCGGAATATTATCCGTAAGTGTCAAATTGGCTGCTAAATTTCCACTGTTGGAAATGGAAAAAGAATAGGTAATTATGTCACTGATGGTCGCATTGGACGTACTCGCTGTTTTGGTTACGGCAATAATCGGCTGATAAATTGGCGTTACCACGGTATTCGAATAGGCCGCTCCCGAGAAGACACCCGATGTGAAACTTACCGATGACTGACTGCTCACTTGCGGTGGTGCAGGCAGCGTATTGACACGTACCGCATACGATACCGCTACAGATGCTCCAGGTGCCAAGGAACCAAGCGCTATACCCAGTGCCGGGTTTGCCGAGAGACGCGGAACGCCGTTCACCAGGACACTGCCGGTGACAAAGGTCACAGCTAAACTGATAGGATCGGTTAACACGACGTTGTTGACAGGATCAATCCCGTTATTGGTCACAACCATTTCATATACAATCGTATCACCCACCACGGCATCGATTACCGGTGTCGTCTTAACGACACTGACATTCGGAGCAGACACCTGAATATTGAGAGAATTGGACGATAGACTGCCTCCCAGTGTTCTTCCATCTGGCAACGTGTAGGAATAGGTTGCTGAAGCCTGATTGGTTATCGACTGGCTCAAAGGAAGGGTGATGATCACGACTGAGAACATGACCATAGTTGTTGTGGAGACTACGCCCAGCGGAATCCCTGAAGCCGGATCGGCTCCTGGTGCCGATGCCCCATTAATAATGACGCTATTTGGCACAAGTTCGGTTCCTGCGGGAATGGTATCGGTTAACGTGACAGATGCCCCATAGTTCCCTGCATTGGAGATGGCAATGCTGTACACAACGGTATCCCCTACTGTAGCTATAGCCTGGTCTCCCGTTTTGACCGCCGACAAAATCGGCTGATAAACCGATGTTGTAACCGTATTGGAGAATGTAGTTGCCGAGAACACACCTGATGTAAAGCTTACCGTGGACTGGTTATTCAGCACCGCACTGGTCGGGAGTGCTGTAACCTGCACACTAAACACAACGGTTACGGTAACTCCTGGTGCGATCGAACCAAGCGTTATTCCGGTAGAAGGGTTGGCTCCTGGTCGAAGAACACCATCTACAAACACGCTGTTTGCTGTAAGAACCGTACTTGTTGGCACTGCATCCGTGAAGACCACATTGCTGACAGTCGCAATTCCGTTATTGGTTACTGCGATGCTGTACGTTACGACATCACCAACGGATACAGCCGTAGATGTCGTCGATTTCACCACATCGACATCCGGAGCCGAGACCGAAATGGTCAGCACATTGGATAGAACAGATCCAGTAATGTTCCGGCCGTCCGGCAATGTAAAGGAAAGAGCGACCGAAGCCTGATTCACCAGCTGTTGTGGGGTTGGCAAGGTATCAATAACCACGGAAAAGGTAATCGTTGTTGTTGCCCCGGCAGCGACGGTGCCTGCCGGAATGCCAGTTGCGGGATTGGCGGCAGGTAATAGTTGACCATTCACAATGACACTGTTCGGAACAAGAATGGTTCCCGCAGGGATGTTGTCCGTCAGGTTAAGCTGGGCACCATAGTTCCCCTGATTGGTGATGGTAACCGTGTAACTGACGGTATCCCCAACGGTAGCGTTTTGTGTACTGGCCGTTTTTTGTGCTGAGAGAATGGGCTGGAATTCCGGTGTAACCACAGTATTTGAGAAGGTTGTACTTGAGAATGCTCCCGAGGTAAAACTGACTGTGGATCGATTGCTTAATTGACCGCTTGGTGGGATTGCGTTGACATTGATACTAAAAGTGACAGTAGCGGACGCTCCGGGAGCGAGCGTACCGAGCGATATCCCCCCTGCCGGATTGGCACCGGACTGCACCACCCCATTCACTGTGACACTGCCTGCCACAAAGGAGGCTCCAGTAGGGATCGGATCTGAAAACTGAATATTGTTTACTGGCTCTATTCCGCTGTTCGTTACCAGAATGGAGTAAGTGACTGTATCTCCTATGGCAGCCGCAGTCGAAGCTGTGCTTTTAACCACGGTAACGTTTGGCGAGGAGACTGGAAATGTCAGTGTATTTGAAGTGGCTGTTCCTGTTAACGTTCGTCCGTCAGGAGGTGTGAATGTAAAAGATGACGTAGCAAAATTGCTAAGTTGCTGCGGAGATGGAAGTGAATCCACAACAACCGCGAACGTGACGACAGCTGTCGCTCCCGCAGCCACATTTCCTACTGGTATGCCCGCTCCAGGTGTCACTCCCGGCTGGGGCACTCCTGAAACCACAACGCTGTTGGATACAAACGTAGTCGCAGCAGGGATAGTATCCGTCACCGTGACATTTGCCGCCAGGTTGCCTGCATTGCTGACAGTTACCGTGTATACAACCGTATCACCTACGGTCGCATTTACTGTATTCGCCGTTTTGACGAGTGAAATTTGCGGTTGTATGACCGGAGTCTGTGTTGTATTGGACGATGATGACCCTGAAAATGAACCGGATGTGAAGCTGACCGTCGACTGATTGTTAATCTGCGAAGGGATCGGCATAGTAATCGTCACCTCAAAAGTTACGGTAACCTCGGCTCCTGGCGCCAAAGTACCGATTGGAATGCCGGCGGTCGGATTGGAGAGCGGGAACGAACTCCCGTTCACAATGACGCTTCCGGGTACAAATGGGGTATTCGGAGGAAGAGGGTTGACATATACCACATTGTTAACTGCTACGGTTCCGTTGTTGCGAATAACAGATGTGTATCGAATGACATCCCCGACTACGCCGTACTCTACATTATCACTGTTTACAATCGATACATTGGGCAGGGATACAGGAATGTTAATGGTGTTCGATGACATGAAACTGGCAACCGTTCTCCCACTTGGAAGAGTGTATGCGAATGATGCTACTGCCTGATTAGTCAACTGTCTTGAATCAGGCAAACTTGTGACCGTTGCAACGAAGGTAACCGTTGCGCTTGATCCTGCAGAGATCGACCCCAGACTGATTCCTGTTGCCGGGCTAACACCCGGTGTAGGTACACCATTAATAATGACGCTGTTCGTACTGAATACAGCTCCCGCAGGAATCGGATCTGTCAAGGTAACTGTTGCGGCAATATTGCCTGAATTGTTGACTTGGATGGAGTAATTGAAGGAATCCCCTACTGTCAAATTGGATGTGCTAGCTGTTTTCGCTACTTGGATCACTGGCTGATATATCGGTGTATTCACCGTAACGGACGAAGATACGCCATTGAAACTGCCTGACGTAAATGCTGCACTTGCCCGGTTGCTGACTGAACCCGTGGACGGAACGGATGTCACTCTTGTTTGATAGGTCACCGTTACGCTGCTCGAGCTGGTCAAGGTTCCCACAGCAATACCCGAAACCGGACTTGCACTTCCGGCAGCAGTTCCATTGATAGTGACACTGCCTGGTACGAACTCGGAGCCGGACGGCGTATCCGAGATCACGAGATTTTGTACTGCACTAGTTCCCGCGTTTGTTGCAATAACCGTATAGGTAAGTACATCTCCTACAGTTGCATCCGGCGTGTTTACTGTTTTGCTAATAGAGATATTGGGGGCCGACGCAGATATGCGTACGATATTGGATTGGCTGCTGCCTGAGAGATTCCGTCCACTCGGAAGCTGGTACGTATAACTAGAAGTCCCCTGATTCTCCAGTGTTGGCGGAGATGGGAGTGTAGTAAGTGTGGCTCGGAATACAACCGTTGCAGTTGCTCCTGGCAGGAGACTTCCCAGCGTTATTCCGGTTAACGGGCTGGTTCCGGGACGTGCAGCACCATTCACGGTTACTGAATTGGGGACAAACGTCAGGCCTACTGGAATCGTATCGGTCACCGTTACTTGAGCCCCTAAGTTTCCAGTGTTTGTCACCACTAGTGTATATGCAAGCTGATCTCCCAGTGTCGCATTCGTTTGAGTCGCCGACTTGTTGATGCCAATGATCGGCTGATATACAGGGGTTGTGATGGAATTGGAGTTGGAAATCCCCGTGAACGAACCCGAGCTATAAGACACTACGGCTCGGTTGACTAGCGAACTTGAAGCAGGCAGGGACTGCACATTAACCTGAAACGTCACCGAAGCAGAACTTCCGGCTGCCAGCGTTCCTAGCGAAATTCCACTGCTCGGATTGGCCGATGGTACGACAGTTCCTCTGACGGTCACACTGCCGGGTACGAATGTAGTTCCAACGGGAAGAGAATCCGTGAGTACCACATTGTTAATCACCTGGATGCCGCTGTTGGTCGTAACTATGGTGTACGTAAATGTCTCCCCTACTGCAACATCAGTGACTGATGCCGATTTTACCGTGGTTACATTGGGCAAAGTAACGGGAATCGTCAAGGTGTTCGAGGCTAATGTGCCGTTAATAGTGCGACCGTCAGGAGAGTTGAAAGAATAGGAGGCCGTGGCCTGATCCACAAGGGTTGGAGGCGTGGGCAAGCTTGTTACAATTACCTGGAAGGTTACGGTATTTGTACTTCCTGCCGCGAGACTCCCCAAATTAACGCCAGTCGCAGGATTGGCACCTGCAATCACATTTCCATTCAATCGGAAGCTGCCAGCCACGTAAGAGCTGCCACTCGGGATGTTATCCGTTAATGTCACGTTGGCAGCAACATTCCCCCCGTTGTTCACCTGAAGCGTATACGTGACCTGGTCACCCACCGTGGCGTTGGTTGTGCTCGCCGACTTCACAATGGATAGATTGGGTGAATAAACAGGAAGTGTAGAGTTATTGGACGGAATTACTCCCGTAATCACTGAGCCTCCTGCCACACTTTGAAACGTAAAGGCAGCATTCGCTGAATTCACCAGCTGCAATATGCTTGCATCCTGACCAATGAGCGCACGGTAGGTTACAACGATACTGTTGGATAGGTTTAATGAACCAAGCGGAATGCCGGTGGTCACATCGAGTGTTGGGCGGGACACACCAGCGACCGTTACACTCCCTGGAATGAAGGTGAGACCTGCAGGAAGTGAATCGGATAACACAACGCTCGCCGCGCTGGCTGTACCTGCATTACTGACGGTAACGGTGTAGAGTATGCTATCTCCCGCTACCGCACCTGAGGCAACAGATGCCTTCGCTACTGTAATTTTGGGTGCATTGATATCAACCTGAATCGCATTGGCGTTGACAATGTAGGCATCCCCGGAGGTCGTTAACGTTAACACCGCAGAAGACTGGTTGTTGATCAGTCTCGCTGACACATCCACATTGGTAATATCCCAGCCTTGACGTCCGCCGATAATATTGGTGCCTGGGGCGCCGTTCGTCTGGTTCCGCGTTCCGAAAGTTCCTGTTGTATTAAGTGCTCCAGTATCTCCGTTGATTTGGGAAGCAAAAAAGTTCGCAGCCAGATTGTTTGGTCCGGACAAGGCAACCGAAGTTGCCGAGGTCGGCCCGAATAATGCCTGATCCCCAGTCCGGTTCGCGTCCCCCTCCTGCGCACTGAACAGGGCTCTCCCTCCCAATGCACCAGAAAGCGGAGTGGCAAATCCAGTCAGTGTGGTAACAACTGGCGCCGAGGTAGACTGGACGAGTACTCCACCTGCACGTAAGGACATGTTGCGAAAGGGCAGGCTGGGGTTCTGATAAATGACTCCAAGTGTCCAGCCTGCATGATTGGCTGTAGCATCATTAGTGATGACAATCGTTCCTACAACTGCTCCGGTGGTATATGTACCGGCTCCCCCATTTTGTACAAGCGAAGTAACATTGGCTGAACGCACATAGCCGGCAGCGCCGTTCCCCAGATCAAATTGATTATAAGTAGCTGGGTCAGGAGTAACACTGGATGTACCTGCTGGTGTAATAAACGTAACCGGATTGTTGATTGCAGCACTCAGATTGACTGTCCCATTGATGTAACTTCCACCCCAGATCAATTCTGCATACAAGACAGTGCTGCCAACAGGAAGAACGAGTATCGCCGCTGAACTGTTGCTCTGATACAGGCTCGTGGTTCCCAGCGGATAGGTTCCGTACTGGACGGAGGCGTTGGTTGTCGTAAAAGCTCCAATACTGTCCTGTGTTCCGGGTACTCCGGCTGTTTCCGAACGACTCAGTCCAAGCGTATTGCCTGTAAATGTAATTGCTCCCGTAGCATTAACGGTTGAACGAACGACAAGAGGAATTGATCTCACCTCCCCTTCATCATAATTGCAATCATATGAATTGGAGCCTTCCTACACAGTCTATGAGCCTAATTCGGATTTTTGTTTGTCCTAAATAAGAACTTTATGCTCTTTGCACTTATGTAAGCTTTGTTTTCATTTACAAATTAAATGATTTGCGTTTCGCACAATGTGTTTTATAATCAGGTAATACGAGAGTAATCTGTCGTATCATTATGATGCAGTCAGCGGTGATATATTGAAGAGTTTCCATATGCATAACAGCCATATCCCAACAGATTACGAATTCAAGCATTCTAAATGGATTAAAAAAATGCTTCGAGCTTACTGGCTCGTCGTTTTAACGCATGTTGTCATTCAAATAGGCTGCTTTCTTTTTCTCGATTATGATCGAACTCCGGAAGATTTCATGATCCATGTTTTATTTTGGCCTACATTAGCCAGCGCTTTAGCCATTCTGATCGCCAGTTGGGTGGAACGCCGGTTCAGTTCGTTTTCCTTCTACTCCATGTCCATGGCGAGCACGGTGATTGCCTGGTCCATCATTCATGTCAATTACGATATTCGCATTATATTGGCCATATGTCTTTTGCCGATCTTTGCTTCGGTTCTGTTCTTCAACAAAAAAAGGGTATGGACGGTATGCCTCATGCAGATGATTGGCTATGTCATCGTACTCTGCGACCCAGCCTACAGGCTGTACTTATCTTCGTTTGACATGGTTTCCATTCCGGCTTTCCTCATTGTAGGTACATATGTTGCGCAACTCATAGTTATAAGCGGGGTTGAGGTACTGGATGATCTTCAGGCCAGTATGCTTGCCAAGCAGGATCTGATTGTGCGAAACGCAATTATGAGCAAGCAGTCCAAGACAGACGGGTTAACCAATCTGTATAATCAAAGCTCCTTTAAGGACTACTATGAAAAAGCATTTGAGTATGCCAATAATGGCATGAGTCTTCATTTGGCATTGATTGATATTGACAATTTCAAGTCAATTAATGATACATATGGTCATCGGGTTGGAGACGTCATTCTGGAAAGAGTATCCCTGGTCATTCAGGAGAACGTCACATCAAGCGATATTGCCGCGCGTTATGGGGGCGAGGAATTCGCACTGCTGATGTTCGAACAGTCTTTCGAGCAGGCATATACCTTGGTCGAGCAGATCCGTAAGAAAATCGCCCGTCTTGTTCATCCGGAGCTGGAAGGAGCATATATTACGGTAAGTGTCGGACTCCAAAGTTATAGCCCCAATCTGTCCAAGGACAAGTTGTTTGAAGAAGTCGATGCGTGCCTATATACCGCCAAACGGACAGGGAAAAATAAAACGGTAACATCCCTCGACTTGTCTTTAACCGTTGAAGAAAACAATTAAAAAAGTTGTGCTGCTCACCGAAACCCCGGTGTCACAGCACAACTTTTCTTTATTAGTCTTTATAACACCTTTAGGTTAACTCTGCCCATTCCCAGCGATGCGTATTTTGCTCCAGCTTCGGGTGGAGCTTAACGGGCTCTCCATCAATAATCAGACGCACTTCCTTAATCCAATCTTTGAATGAGTCAAATGATGCGAACAGATTCGCCAACTCCACCGTGAGATACAAGAAATGGGGAGCGGGGTATTCTTCTGCCATATGACGCAGAGCTGCTTCGATCGGCGTATACTTCTTCCGCTTGCCTTCCCAGCCCTCCACCCGTACACGGGAGGATGCATGCTCCCTTCTCCAGTCATGAAGGCGGTCTTCCCTTTTGTAAAATGGCTGCACACCATCCTTGCTCATTCGCTTCACCGTATTCTCATGCAGCGGATAAAGCACAAGTTGCACAAAAGAACGTCTGTCCGCAATAGCAGCGGCCCGTTCAAGCTGTTCATCCGTTACATGCTCAAATGAATCATAAAAAATTAGCGTGCCTTTCCGGGTAGCTGGGGGCGGCTCGTAGCCATAGGGTACATTGGTATATTTTCCAGACATCTCATCGCTCCTTGCCTGTATGCTGATCAGTTACCTCATACTACTTTATATTATATTATCCATTAGCTGTGTTCTTCAATTCTGGATAGAATGTCATTCTATTTTTGCCCGCACGTTTGGATTCATACAGTGCCTCATCTGCCATGCGAATAATTTCACTCGGATTGCCACTGTTTGTAGGATACTCGGCGCCTCCAATGCTGCAGCCAATATGAATCCGCTCATATTCAATAATAAACGGCTTATTTAGGTTCTGTATGACATCTTCTGCATAAGTACGTGCTTCTTCTCTTGGATTGATTCCCACAGAACGGAGAACAATAAGGAACTCATCTCCGCCGAGCCTTACCGTGATTCCCTTGTCCTGACTAAGACTGGTCAAACGCTGAGCCACTTTCTGCAACAGAATATCTCCGATCTGATGTCCCAGGGTATCATTAACGCTTTTGAATCCATCCAGATCAAGGTAAAGGAACGTTAACGTATGATTTTCACTTTCCAGCTCCAGAGATTCTTCCAGATAGAGTTCGAGTGCTGTTCGGTTCGGCAGTCCGGTCAATTGGTCGTAGTGTGCCAGATTCTGCATAACAACCAGTTCAGAATCTTTATTCGTTAGCGAAGTCAACATTTCTCCCAGTGAACGCGATAACACTTCAATTTCCCTAAAGCCTCGATTTTCCGGAATCAGTACTTGTTCTCCAGCACCAAGTTGATTCGCTACTTGAGTTAGCCGTGCAATCGGAGCCGAGATCTGGCGGGAAATCAGCCAGCCGATCAGTGCAAACAGCACCGTAACCAAGAGTCCTGCCCACACATTGAACCATAGCATGTCGGTCACGGAAGAAAAGGCTGTTGACTTGAGCTGACGAATAACCACCGTCCATCCAAGACCGGGATAATCCAGATGCCCCTGGCTGGTCGCAAATCCTGTAACATATTCTATCCCATCCGGCCACCGTTCTATGGACCAGGTGCTTTTGTTCAGTCTCGCCCCTTCTATGCCCGATAGCTTCAAAGGACGACCAATCCATTCTTTTGGACCAAGCAGCACCGTATTTTCCTTTTGGCTGACAATAAACATCTCGATGTCCTTTTCCTCATGTTTCAGCGGTTCCAGGACACTATCCTCCATCTCCTTCGCCCAGGCCCAGCTCAAATGTGCGGCAAGTACGCCAGCAATCTCTCCGTTCTTATATTTCACCGGAAAGCTGATATCGAGAAATTGCAGCGGTTCTCCGGTAGGATTGGGAAGCAGCTTCGCCAGAAGGACTGCATCATGGACATCTCCAATAAATTCACCCTTAATTCCCTCCTGGTACACGGGTCGTTCCGATAAATTTTCGCCGCGCAATATGCCGTCTGTAGAAGCCAGCACTTTTCCTTTCGGATTCATGAATCCAACCCATGAAAATGTGGGAAAGCTATCTTGAAGCTGATCGATCAGCTGCTGCATTTCGGCAGGCTGGAAACGGTCTTTCAGGGCAATCATTCGGCCCAGAAGACCCAGCTCGCCTGAACGCGACCACATGAAGCGATCCAGCTTGTCTGAAGTCTGTGAAGCCGTGCTGATGAGGGAATGACCAATCTCCGTCTCGACAGCAATGGATGATTTTTGGCTGAGAATATAACCAATCGTGAGTGTAACCAGCAGGGATAACACAGCGAAGGTCATCGTGAGAACAGTTTTAAGCTTGAATGACATAACTTCCTCCAATAAACGGTGAAACCAGCTTGCTTTTTTCAACATCATTCATGTTGTTAAGAACCACGGAATGTCACCTATTCGTTTTCATCTTTATCGGAAATAATGTCTTTTTTCATTATACACATCCATACAATATGGGAACGCTATTTGCACCGTGTTTCTTCCATTCAAAGAATAGTCACGATTCTGTATATACATACTTGGGTTATGAATATAGAGAGCAAGCATGCTCACTGAGCCATGTGGGCACTGTTTGCCACAACGAAGAGCATTAGAAATTCAGTCATTGGGGGTGTAATGTTGAGCCTGCTTCATGTTGCTGTGATTCTGCCTTTTGCCGCTGGTATTGTACTTGCCATGCTGCAT
>NZ_LITU01000065.1:39184-59091 GCF_001280595.1 Paenibacillus xylanivorans | reverse complement strand
GCTGGTCTTACTTGTCCCGGCCCTATTATTTGTTTATTTTGCGAGCCTCGTACCCGCCGTGTCTCAGCGTATCACGGTATCCGGATATATTCCCTGGATTCCGTCACTGGACATTGGATTTAATCTATATCTGGATGGTCTAAGTTTGCTGCTGACATTGTTAATCACCGGAGTAGGAACGCTGGTGGTGCTCTACTCCATCTACTATATGGATACCAAAGAAGCCTTAAACCGTTTTTACTTGTATCTGCTGATGTTTATGGGAGCCATGCTTGGCGTAGTGCTATCGGATAATATGATTGTGTTGTATGGATTCTGGGAGTTGACCAGTATTACGTCCTTTCTCCTGATCGCTTTTCACTACAAACGCAAAGCGTCCACCTCAGGCGCACAGAAATCGTTCCTCATTACCGTATTTGGCGGATTCGCCATGCTGGCCGGATTTATGCTGATGTATCTTATGACGGGAACGTTCAGCATTCGGGCAACCATTACGGAATGGGGACAGATTCAGGATAGTGCACTATTCTTGCCTGCGCTTGTGCTGATTCTGATTGGGGCTTTTACGAAATCGGCGCAGTTTCCGTTCCACATCTGGCTGCCTGACGCCATGGAAGCTCCAACACCCGTCAGCGCCTATCTGCATTCTGCAACAATGGTCAAGGCGGGACTGTATGTCGTAGCCCGGTTTACACCGATTTTCGGCGGACAGGGGTTGTGGTTCTGGCTCGTCACGGGGGTTGGGCTGCTCACCTTGTGTTATGGATCATTCCTTGCCGTCAAAAAAACTGACCTTAAGGCTATTCTGGCCTACTCTACAATTTCACAGCTTGGTCTGATCATGTCTCTGCTCGGCGTTGGCTCGGCGGCCATTTATTTCGGTTATGGCGAATCCTCCGCGATGTACACGGTTGCCATTACGGCAGCACTGCTTCATCTGTTCAATCACGCTACCTTCAAGGCGGCACTGTTCATGGTCGTTGGCATTGTGGATCATGAGACAGGCACGCGGGATATAAGGAAACTCGGCGGACTTGCTTCATTTATGCCTGTGACCTTTACGGTAGCGCTCGTCGGAGCACTCGCCATGGCCGGAATTCCGCCGTTTAACGGGTTTCTGAGCAAGGAGCTGTTCTTCCAGGCTATGGTGGAAGTGACACACCTCCGCATCTTTGGACTCGGGTCATGGAGTGTACTCTTGCCTGTCTTCGCCTGGCTCGCAAGTGTGTTCACTTTGATCTATGCGCTTATTATTGTATTCAAAACGTTCCTTGGACGAACTCGCAGCGAGATTCCTGCCGAGAAGCTGCATGAAGCTCCCATCGGCATGTTGATTCCTCCGGTAATTCTCGGGATTCTCGTAATTATATTCGGTCTATTCCCGAATCTACTGGCTGGGTCATTAATTGAACCAGCGATGGCTGCTGTACTTCCATCACTGCTGAATGGAAATGAACACTTTGATGTTCATTTCTCCCTATGGCATGGCATTACACCGGAATTAATCATGACCCTCGGTGTTATCGCCCTTGGTATTACATTGTACAAACTGTTGCCTCGCTGGAGAACGATTTATGAGCACTACCCTCAAGGGTTAACGATAAACAATATGTACCATGTCGTACTCGATAATCTTCAGCATTATGCACGCAAATGGACGGAAGCCTATATGAATGGCTCGGTTCGTAATTATCTGGTATACATTTTCTCGTTCACCGTAGCATTGCTGGTCTATGCCTTTTTCCGCTCAGGGGAAAATATCACCTGGAATTTCAAGGGTAATGCCCCCTTCTCTTTCTATGAAGCAGTACTGCTCGTCGCACTGATTGCGGCAGCGGTTTCGATCCCTTTTGCCAAGAACAGACTATCCGCAGTCATTATGACAGGCGCAGTAGGTTACCTCGTCACTTTACTGTTCGTGCTGTTCCGAGCGCCGGATCTGGCACTGACCCAGATGATTGTCGAAACGGTATCCGTTGCGCTGTTCCTGCTCTGTTTCTACCATCTGCCTGAGCTGCAGCGGGGCAAATCAAGCCGACGTTATCTTAGTGTAAATATGATTGTTGCGATTGCAGTTGGGGTCGTAATGACCTTTGTTGCCTTGGCAGCGAGCGGAACCGCGTCACTGGAGAGTATTTCAGACTTTTTCATTCAGGAAAGCTACAATTTGGCTGGCGGCAAAAATGTCGTCAACGTGCTATTGGTAGACTTCCGAGGATTTGATACCCTACTGGAGATTATGGTACTTGGGGTAGCATCACTGTCCATCTATTCCATGATTAATCTGAATCTCGAAGCGAGGGACCTTGGGGCTAGACTGAAATTCCGTAAGAAAGAACAAACTGAAGAAACCGATGCAGATACAGATGACAACGCGGACAATACGAAAAAGTATGGCAACCGTGAACGCAGCTCATCAACCTGGGATACCGTACCCCTCCAAAGCAATGATGTGTTGTTGCAAACGACAACCAAGGTTGTTGTCTTTATCATTCTGACCTTCGCACTGCATCTGTTCTTCGCAGGACATCATAACCCGGGTGGCGGTTTCATTGGCGGCCTGGTGACCGCCGCTGGTCTGGTTTTAATTGCGCTGGCATTCAGTACAGATACCGTACGCAAAGCGTTACCTATCGATTTTCGAACCTTGACGGCCATTGGGCTGGGCATTGCCTTATTGACTGGAGCAGGCTCGTTTTTGTTCGGCGTACCCTTCCTGAGTCAGACCTTTGGTTATTTTGATCTTCCAATACTTGGAGAAACGGAACTTGCAACCGCGATGCTGTTTGACCTCGGCGTATATCTCGCCGTCCTGGGAGTCACCATGAATATCATTCTACAGATCGGGGAGGATCGCTGATATGGAAATATTGATGTGTGTGGCCGTTGGCATTTTGTTTGCAGTCGCCGTCTTTTTAATCTTATCGCGGAGCCTGCTCCGGATCGTGCTCGGCATGTCCATACTCACTCACGGAGTACATCTGCTGCTGATTACGATGTCCCGTCTCAAAACTGGAGCACCACCGCTGCTCGGGGAGCAGGCTGAACGCTACGTCGATCCACTTCCCCAGGCGTTGATATTGACATCCATTGTCATTAATTTCGGACTTACCGCCTTTTTCTTCGTACTCTCCTATCGTTCCTATTTGAAGCTGAAAACAGACGATATGGAAGAAGTAAGGGGGCGTCCTTATGAATAATCTCGTTGTTCTGCCCATTCTGCTGCCACTGATTACCGGGGTTATTGCCCTTCTGTTCTTCCGGCGAATAAACATCCAGCGGGTTGTGAGCGTTATCGGCCTCTTGATGACGGCAGCCGCTTCAACCGTGCTCATTACCCAAGTGGCACAGTCCGGGATACAAACACTGAATATGGGAGGGTGGGAACCACCCTACGGTATTGTACTTGTTGCCGATATGGTATCGGCCTTGCTCGTCGTTGCCGCTTCGATCATTGCGCTGGCGTGTCTGCTCTATGCCTTCCGCAGTGTGAATAAGGAACGGGAAGAACATCATTTTTACCCGTTCTTTCATTTCCTGATTGCGGGCGTGAACGGTTCGTTTCTTACCGGAGACCTGTTTAACCTGTTTGTCTGCTTTGAACTAATGCTCATCTCTTCTTATGCACTGATTGTATTGGGAGGTACGGAAAGACAATTACGGGAAACGATCAAGTATGTATTGATTAACATTGTCTCTTCTGCACTATTTGTAGCCTCTATTGGCTTTCTCTACTCTATTACCGGCACACTAAACATGGCCGACTTGTCCAATCGAATCGCCGAAGTTGGACAGAGTGGAGTCATCACCCTGATCGCTGTCCTCTTCCTGATTGTATTCAGTATCAAGGCCGGACTGTTCCTGTTTTTCTGGTTATCCGGTTCTTACGCAGCTCCTCCGGCAGTGGTCACCGCCCTATTCGCCGGATTGCTGACCAAAGTTGGCCTGTACGCTATTGTGCGAACATTCACACTGATTTTCTATCATGATCCGGACTTCTTCCATGCACTTATCGGCTGGATGGCTGGAGCGACCATGGTACTCGGGGTAATCGGGGCTATCTCCTATCGTGACGTCAATAAAATTCTGATCTACAACGTTATCGCAGGGGTGGGATTTGTGGCATTCGGCATGGCGGCAGCGAGTCGTCCGTCACTGGAAGGTCTACTCTTCTACATGCTGCATGACATGCTGATCAAAACACTGCTCTTCCTGCTCGGGGGTGCTCTGATCGCGGTCGCAGGAACCTCCAAACTCGACAATATGGGCGGTCTGATCCATCGCTACCCACTGCTTGGCTGGATGTTCTTCATCAGTGCACTTGCCTTGGCAGGCATTCCGCCTTTCAGTGGATTTCCTGGGAAATTGTTGCTATTCGAAGGCGGGTTGCAGGCAGGCTTGTACGGTCTGACAGGCATTGCCGTCCTTTCCAGCCTGCTGATGTTATATTCGGTACTGCGCATCTTCATCCAGGCGTTCTGGGGTGAACCGCCAGCAGGCGCAGTGAGAAGACCTTATGCCGTGAACGGACTGCTACTCCCTGCCGGAATTCTGTTTGTATTCATCATCGCGATGGGTGTGGGGGCTGAGGGTATGTTCCAGCTGACCTCCCGCGCAGGCGACATTCTGCTGCATCCCAATATTTATATTGATGCGGTATTGAAGGAGTAGATGCTTATGGCCTTTCAGATTGTGCTCAATCTGATCATTGCCTTTGTATGGATGTTTCTCAATAATGCGTGGAATGGCGTTGGCTTTCTCACGGGTTATCTGCTGGGTCTGCTGCTGATTGGGAGCATGCGACGATTCTTTCCGCAACGCTTCTACATCGTTCGTGTCTGGGCAATCATCAAGCTGATTGCCTTGCTGTTCAAAGAACTGGTACGGGCCAGTATTGAAGTTATTCGCCAGATTGTGAAGCCGAAGCTTGATATTCGGCCAGGCATATTTACCTATCAGACACAGCTGTCCTCCGATTGGGAGGTTACACTCCTGTGCCTGCTCATTTCACTAACGCCGGGTTCCCTTCCACTTGAAATTTCGGGCAATCAACGCAAATTATATATTCACGCGCTGGATATCAAAGACCAACAAAAAATGAGTGACGATATCAAAAATACGTTCGAAAAAGCCATTATGGAGGTGACACGTTAATGTTATCCTCACTGTTGTTCATTTCCTTGCTTATTCTGTCCCTGGCGATCCTGGGTTGTCTGTACCGCGTACTGCGGGGCCCCTCCATGGCTGACCGGATTACAGCACTGGATACCATCGGTATTAATGTTATTGCCATCGTTGCGGTACTATCCATGATGCTTCATACCCAAGCTTATCTGGATATTATTCTGTTAATTGGCATTCTCGCTTTTCTAAGCACAGTTGCATTTGCACGATACATTGAACGGGGGGCGGTATTCAAAAATGAAGGAGATCGTTGATGGAACCGCCGGAATTGTCATTGGGCTCATTGTCCTGATGGGAGCACTACTGAGCGCATTTAGCGCTTTCGGACTGATCCGACTGCCAGATGTATATCTACGGGCGCATGCCGCCACCAAAAGCACTACACTCGGCGTACTTTGTGTACTGAGCGGAACGTTCCTCTTCTTCTGGTATTTCGACAACTATATCAGTGCCCGGGTATTGCTTGGCATTGTGTTTGTCTTTATCACAGCACCGGTAGCCGGACATCTGAACGCACGGGCTGCCTATCGAACAGATGTACCACTATGGGAACAGAGTGTGCAGGATGAACTTGAACCGCTCTTGAAAGGTAAAAAGGTCAACCATGAAGCCAAGGACATGATGGAATAGTCGCTTGCTTCGCAACCAGATACCCCCGGGAAATGCCACACATTACGTGGCCGTCCCGGGGGTATTTTGGGCTATATGATTCAGCTTAGTCCAATATATGTTCGTAAAGCAGTGGTAGCAAGCTATATTTAACCCGGATTAGAATCCATCCAGACCCTGTCTTCTCAGATCAGAAGCAACGATTCGTGCAAGCTGGGCAGCACCATCACGATTCGGATGTAGCGTGTCTCCTGTCATATACAAGGTCAGTGTTGCAGCCGGTCCAATAGATGTGAAATAAGCCGAACTGAGTTTGTTCAGTTCTACAAGCTTCACGCTCTCTTCCTGAGCCAGTGCACGTGTAGATGCATTGTACCAGCGATTCTCCGCAGTATGCACATTGGCTGAATTGAAATCAGTTGCCCGACCCTGAGGCGTCGACAGAATGACGGTGGCTCCTTTATTTTTGGCCTGACGGACCATGTCACGCATGATCTCCTTAAACTCTGCTTCCGTTGTATTGTTCTTGGCATTCGTATCATTAATCCCTAATTGCAAAATAAAGTAGTCTCCTGGCTTAATATACTTCAGAATTGCTTCCATCTGTCCATCATCGCGGAAGCCTCTTGCAAATTGACCACTAGAGGCCATATTGCGAACCTGAAATGTACTGGTATTCACGTAGGAAGGAAACAGCTGTCCCCAGCCACCCTGTACACTACTGCCGAGTGGATAATAATTGCAGACCGTCGAATCGCCACCAATATAGATCGTACGGTTCGTCACCGTCTGATTCGATATTTTCCGGATTTCAAGTGCGCTGAGTGTAAATGCCGTGCCTTCCTTACCTTCTGTTACCAACAGATTTAACTGTCCATCCGTCACCGGAATTTGAAATTGATCGGTCGCCCCGTTACCCGTCATATTGATGATGTGGTATACGCCTTCTGCCGCCACACTCGATCTGGCTGTATTACCCAGGACCACCTTGACCTCGTAGAGACCATTGGACAAATCCACATTAAACGTATTCGTACTCTTCGTGCCAAAGGTGACGAACTGAACGGCATCGCTTGCAACACCCGTTCCAGAGGCAGTGACATTACGCATATTGGCCGGGGTATTGAATCCATAGCCTTTCGCTGTAGTGTAGGCATCCGTTGCCGATACACCTGTGTAACCGTTCTCAACTGCACCAGCACCAAAATCAAATTTGTACTCATTCGCCGCAGCTTCGGCGACCTGCCCGCCATTAACTGCCAGAGCACCTCCAATCAGACTCGTAAACAGGGTAAGACAGAGCAAATACCGCACGGATTTTAACCATTTCATGACTACTCTCCTCTCAAGGGTTCATTTGTAGGATTGCCTTACAGAACATTATCAAGCCAGTCATAGGACTTCGCTCCACTGATCTCATGGCCACCTCTAAAAAAGTCTGCATCCAGCCATTTCTGTGCATCCGCCTGTTTATAGATCTCTGTCAATCGTGCATAGGCTTCTTTGGCTGTTGACAGCGGAAATACCTGATCTTCACTTCCAGCTTCAATAAATAGCGGCCTGGGTGCAATCAAACCTATGATATCCGGCAGCTCTGCTTCTCTCAGAATTCCTGGAATATAATTGTCGAGACAATGATTTCTGTCCAATATGCTGCCCTGGAAAGTACTTACGTAACCACTCACGACTGCCGCACGGCACCGTTCATCCAGCGCAGCAGTGAATGCTGTCACAAGTCCGCCACCCGAGATGCCCATACTGCCGATACGTGCTGGATCAGCTTCAGGACGAGTAGTTACGTAATCCAGCACACGCATCGTCTCATAGATTCGATGTCCGGCCAGGGTTTGCCCTGTCATGAGCAGATGGGCGGCAATTTTGGTACAGGAGCTTGCGCCTGGAGCTGCATCCCGATCCTCCTCCAGCCTACGGTCACCAAATCCAAGCAATTCAGGAGCGGCAACCACATATCCACGCTGTACAAGAGCGACGGCGAAGTCTTTATGCAAGCCGGGCTCTCCTCTACGCGGTGAACCGTCGGGTTCCATGCCGGATATCTCCCGGCTGCCATACCCGTGTCCATGACAGGCCACAATAGCTGGCCGAGATTCATTGGTAGCGCTTACCTCATTCGGAATCAACATATAGATGGGCATGCGCAACCCCGCATAGGTCGTAATCTCAACCCGCTCCCGGATGTAGCCGTCACATGAGGTGCGTTCCAGCAGTACGGGATTCAGCTCCGCCGCCACGGTTGGGAAACCGCCCAGCCGCTCTTTAATCCGTGTTCGCAACTGGCTGCGCCATTGCTCAAGAGCTTGACCCGCCTGATAAGCGGAACGTCCGCGCGGGCTTGTTTGTTTTTGCAGATAGGATTCAATATCCGACATTACCGTTCATCCCTCCTGTCAATTCAAATGATAGACGTATGTAAAAAGATTTATGTTGGGCTTGTCCAATCTATTATAAAATACCGTCCAGCCCGTGAATTGAACATTATTGCCTGTTTTGGGCTGAATTCACACTATTTTGATGAAAAAAAAGATATCCTCGCATACCTGAACTTCAGGCTTCGAGAACATCCTTCTTGATCTTGTACTTCTGCTCTGCATGTCCATATCAGCAAGTTCGATGAAATGATGAAGTCAGCCTTCATTCCCTGAACCCTGGTAGCCACCAGTTCCATCTGCCCATCAGTTTCATGAGCGCAGGTACCAGTACCAGACGGATAACGGTAACATCAATTAATACCGCTGCCGTAATTCCAATGCCTAGCTGTTTTACACCCACCACGTCAGCAAAGGCAAACGGCACGGTTACTGCCAGAAGAATCGCCGCCGCCGATGTAATCAGACGTCCGGTTGAAGCCAGTCCTTGCTGTACGGCCAGATCACTATCCCCTGTTCGTCTGTATACCTCCTGGATGCGCGTCAGCATGAATACGCCATAGTCCATTGAGATACCAAATACGAGCCCGGCAATGAACACGGGAATCATGATCGCAATGGCAGACGGCTCCATGCCCAAATGTCCCTGATTGAAGACCAGTACGAGGACGCCAAATGAAGCAGCCAGGCTGAGCAGATTCATCAGAATGGCTTTGATTGGAATGAGTAATGACCGGAATGCTGCGAGCAATACGAGATAATTCGTTACCACAACAAACACCAGCACTTTGGGCAGTTGGCCTGAAACTTCTTGCATGATTTCATGCTGCTTGACTGCCTCTCCGCCATAACGCATGGGTATTGAGGAAATGGAGTCAGCTGTATCCTCGGCCCTCATCTGTTCGAGCCAGGAAGCAGCCTCATCTGAGCCGGGTGCTCCGTGAATGGTAGCCACCATACGAATGGAATGGTCAGATACATATGAACGCAGCCATGAAGGCTGCTGAGATTCGGTTTCTTTCAGCGCTTCTGGCAGAGATGACGATGGAATGTTCATTTGAAATTGAGTTTGGAAAGAGAGCTTGTTCGGCAGCATGATTCCCCATGCAGATTCAACAGCCATCACATTCGAATCCTGCTGAAGCTCTCGCATTTTATTCAACGCAATCCGCCAGTGGGAAGCACTTAACGGCTCTGCGGTTCCACCAATCACAATCTCTACAGCAGAGACGTTCTTTTGTCCAAAAATGCGCTGTAACTGCTCCGTCGCCTGGCGCGACTCCATCCTGGCAGGCAAGGAGGATGCGTCCGGAATAGCCAGCTTTAGCCGGGTAACGGGAAGAACAAAAAGAAGCAACGCACCCGTTCCAAGCAGCGCCATGCGAACTGGGCGTTTCATAATCATGCCTGACCAGAATGACCAGATCGAACGTGAATGTAACGTTTGTTGGTGCTGAACCTGCTTTGAGGAGATGGAATGCCTCGACCCTTGTCTAAAGATACGCACAGAATTAAGAGATAGAATCGCTGGCAGCAGTGTTATATTAAGCAGGACCGATATGACGAGCACGATAATGGCTCCCAGGGAAACACTGAGGAACATCGGTAGCCTAATCCATAGCAGACCGAGTAGTCCCAGCAGCACACAAGCCGCAGAAAAGAATACAGCTCTTCCCGCTGTACGCAGCGTTCTCTGCAGAACTTCCCTTTCCCCTGCACCTGCTTCTTCACTTTTCTTACCTTGCTGAAGTTCCTCCCTATATCTGCTGAGAATAATCAGGGCAAAGTCTATGCTGAGGGCCATTCCCATCATTGGAATTACGTTGATCACAAAGTTGGAGAGCGCCAGATGGTAACCCATGAGGGAAGTAACCCCCATTGCCGTTATTACACCGGATACCCCCATAATGACAGCAAGGAGAGCCGCATAAAGACCTCTGAATGCAAAACACAAAATGACGAGAGCAAGCGGCAGACCCACAACCTCTGCCCGTTCCAAATCTCGGAAACTGAGTCGGTTTACATCCTGCTGTACAACGGATTCCCCTGTTATTCGGATCGTTCCCGAACCGTCTGTTGTAAGCATGGAATGCAGCTGTTCCAGGGGTGGACCCATCTTGTGAGAGGGTACATCAAACCCTAGTAAGGCATAGGCCACATCCCCCCGCAGCATCTGACTTCCAGGTGCTTCAAGCGGAGAGATTATGGACGTTACACCTGAAAGAGTGTGAACCTGTTGCAGTCCATCTTTAATCCAGCCTCGGAATTCAGCGGGGGTAGTGCCTGTCTTTTTTTCAAAAAGAAGAATAACCGGGTCAGCAGGAACATGGAACTCTTTCTCAAGAACAAGCTCTACAGCATGAGCATCTCCCTGGTTCAAGTTCAATCCATGATCCTGAACATTGCCGGGCAATTTCCACGCCCAGACGGCTGACATCCCGATGACAAACACCCAACAGAGAATGATGAATCGCGGATATCGGCTAATGAGGACAGCAAGGCTGCGATAACCCATACCCAAGCTCCTCTGATATCAGATTGGTAATTCCGTTTCTTTTTAAATCACGCCTTGATTCACTGGTTCTCTTTCTTCAACGGATGCAGGAACATAAGTAAAAGGAAGCAATTCCGCTGTGAGCCCCGGTCCAAAAGCAAGCGCAATTCCGCTGGAAGCTTCTTCCCTTTTACGATAATCATCGCGGATGGCTTGTAAAACAAACAAAATCGTCACAGAGGATAGATTTCCATAATCCCGTAAAATGTTTCGGCTGTAAGCAACCTGCTCATCTGACAGCTCATACAGCTTCTGCACCGCATCCACAATACCTCTGCCTCCAGGGTGGATCGCCCAGATCTCCGGTAGATCGCTGCCGTTCAGCAATCGTTCAACCTCTGGTCCAAGATGTAAGCCGAGCAGCTTCGGAATCTGTGGCGAGAGATACAGATCGAAGCCGGTATTGCCCACTTCCCAGATCATCTCTTCCGAACAGTCTGGCAGCAACACGGAATGCCCGCTACCCAATCTGAACAGTTCTTTGCGTCCTAATCCGGACAGACTTACAACACAGGCAGATGCGCCATCCCCGAAGAAGGACGCAGCGAACAGGTCATCCCGCTTGGCGGACGGTTGAAAATGAAGGGTGCACAGCTCCACACATACGATAAGAACCGTAGCGTCTTTGTCACTCGTCACAATCGAATTCGCCAACTGTACAGCTTTCAGACCGGCGGCGCAGCCCTGGAACACAAGCGGAATCCGGTTTACACGCGGCGATAGTTCAAGCTGCTGAATCAGCCGAACATCGAGACCGGGCAGGAACTGCCCTGTACAACTGACGGTAATGAGATGTGTAATCTCCGAAGTCGAAACGACGGCATCCTCAAGTGCCTGACGTGCTGCCTTGATTCCGAGCGGAACGGCTGCCGCCTTATATTTAGCCATACGTTCGGCTGTGGTCGGAACGTTCTCCGCCTGGGTAAAGGGCAAATAACGGCAAGACCCTACAGGCTCCAGCAGGTTCGGTTCACATGTATAACGCGTCTCGACACCACACTGGTTAAATATTCGCTTGGCCCATCGTCTGGAATCTGGCTCATGCTCCAGTGCTTGTGCGAGCCGGGCAGACACATCCTTTTGCTCAATGCGGTGACTAGGCAATGCCGTTCCTATTCCCATGATACTTGCGGCTATTGTTCCATCAAGTTGGTTCATCGGCTCCAACCTCCTTATATATAAAATAGGTTCATGTCACATGTGCAGGATATAGTACAAGTCTATTCAGGGCTTGCCCCCTTTATGTTCACGAAACAAGCAAAGACGGACAACACATGCGAATTACGCACAAGTTGTCCGCCTTATTAAACGAAGATTACTATATGTTTTATCCAGGCCTATCTATCAACAGGCTGTTCAACCAAACCCGATGCTACTCCGGTCGGATCACCGTAAATCTCTCGCCAAGTTTGGCATAGTCATTCCCGGCCAGTCTGCTGATTGGTTTCAGCTGGTCCATCAATATATATTTGGTGGCAGGATCATACACGTTCTCACTGAAATGATACTGCACAATGCGAACCAGAAGCAGATCACTCACAGGTGCTCCCTCATCGTTCAATATCGGAATATGCTGATACAACTTACACTCCATCCGAATAAGCGCCTCCTGTATCCCCGGTACGGACACCACGTTACTTGGCACAGTTGTCAGATTTGTCCGTTCCAGCTCACTTTCGTGAGGCTCCAGCATGGCTGCTGTCTCGTTCATATCAAGAGCGATCGATTCATCACAGATATGTACAACGAGTTCTTTCCCGGAAAGCACATTGCGAGCCGTATCTTTCATAACGCCATCCTTGCGAGCAATAGATATGGATAATAGCGGCGGATCAGAGCTGACTACATTAAAGAAACTGAAGGGCGCGGCATTAATGACACTGCCATCTTGAGAACGTGTTGTAACAAATGCGATTGGGCGTGGCACCACCGAACCACTCATCAGTTTATAGTTATCTCTGCCCGTCAATTCTCGCGGGTCCAAAGTATGCATAAAAAGCTATCCCCTTCCTTGATCGTGAAACGATACTCATCTCTCACGAGAGCTTCGCTTCATTATTTATTATATATCGTAAAATGTTGAAATCACAAAAACTCCTTGGCGCCCCATCAGCACCAAGGAGTATAAACATTCGACTTCGTATTTGATATCTATTATTTTACAATACTATTCTGAATGTCTTCCATAATTTGAAGGTTCGCTTGAACTCCGCTATACAACCAGCTGCTGGAACGGGTAAATTCGAACAAGTTACCATTTTTCACTGCCGGGATGCTTTGCCATACCGGATCTTTCAGTGCTTCTGAACCAGTACCTTCATCACTGTTCACAAAGAACAGATAGTCTACATCCATTTCCGCCAATTTTTCAAGGGAAATGGAAGACCAGTTGCCTGTCGCTTTGGCAGAGATTTCTTTCACAACTTCAGGCTCTGCAAGTCCAAGCTCCTTGTACATTACTTCTCCACTCGATACATTGTCACTTACGATGAAGAACTTGCCACTCACCAGCCAAATGGCTGCTGCAGATTTCGTTCCACCTGTAACGGTATTGATTTTTTCCTTGATTTCTGTTGCTTTCACTTCGTAATCATCAAGCGCTTTTTGTGCTTCATCGCCTTTATTCAGAATTTCGCCGATTTTCAGCAACGCTTTACGCCAGTCGCTATTGATCTCATCGCCAAGTACATAAGTAGGCGCAATCTTGCTGTATTGTGCGTATTTCTCGCCTTCAACCACACTTTCCGAACCGATAATAATCAGATCCGGGTTGAAGCTTGCTACCGCTTCGAAAGGAAGATCGAAGGCAATCGTTGGAATGCCGTCCAGATCTTTTTGCAGATATTCCTGGATTCCGTTGGCTACAGACCACTGGGCAACTGGCTTAACGCCAAGTGTAACCAGGTTATCTTCCAGATAGGAAGCGATAATACGCTCGAGATTCGCCGGGATTTTGACTTCGTGACCCATTGCATCTGTCAGAGTACGTTCTGCCGGAGCTTCTGTCTGTGTCTCTGTCTCCGTTGCTGTATTGTTCTCCCCTGCTGCTGTACCGTTTTCTGCTGGCTTCGATCCGCATGCTGCCAGCCAAATAGACATGACCATTACCGTGATCAGAAGCATGATCATTTTTTTATTTTTCTTAAACACGTGACTATCCCCTTTCAAGATGAACATCTCAATGGATTGAGTTGTTATGACAGACTTAGACGTTTATACATTATTCATGCATATTATACTTGTATGTACTTTTGTCCAATTCCATTGACAATGATAATTGTTATCAACGTAGTTGTCAATGCAGTTTTTGCCGGTTAAGGTCTAATGTGCGTTCATTCGAAAGATTCACATTTAGGCGAATGCCGCCATATGCTAATTCCAGAATACGACGACAGGAAGGATGTTCGTACATGGATTACGTTTATAACACCTATTCAGGATATGATGAGGATCGTTCGTTTCAATTGCCACCACTATTCCCGGGAGGCGCTCCAGGAGGTCAGCCTATGCCAGGTTTTCCAGGAGCACCAGGTTCCTATCCCCCTTACATTCCAGGCGGAGGCACGGGCGGTCAACCTCCCTACTTTCCTGGAGGCGTCCCTGGTACGGCGCCGGGTGTGCCAGCTCAGCTGTCACAGGGCAATCTGCCCACCTTGCTTAGTGCCTATCCTCGCCCAGTAGGTCAGCCCCCTGCGGAGATGGTTTTTCTGTATAACCTCATCAAAAGCAGTCCCGGCCTTCTACCGCTATTTATCCAGCAACAACCACAGAATCTGACCCAGGCCGTGCAATTTGCCCAATCGGGAGTAGCGACACCTCGGGATCCCGAGCAACGTGTACTGCAAAATTTCTGTTACAACCGTTGGTCTCTTGTATTTACGTACAATGACGTTTACTTAATGTGGCCTTCCACCAATCTGTTCGGTTTTGTCATCGGTTACTTCTATCCGTTTCTGACTCCAGGTATCCTGCTCAATACACAAATTTTGTTTGCTCTCTGCTAAAGCCCGTTCAAACATAAAACAAGCGCCCCAGCTGAAGGACAGAACCTTCCACTTGGAGCGCTTTTTTATGGCTACATTATTTCTTTTTTTGTTAGCGAGTCGTTTTTCTGGCCAGCGTATCAACGCAATACATTTCACACCAGTTGCTGTTTATTCTGACGTCTACCGCTCTTGCCTACCATCACAAAGTAAATCAGCAACGCGCCAAGATCCGCACAAGCGATAACAATACCCATCGGCACAGCTGTGCCTTCTCCTCCCAAACCTACGAGCGGAGCGACAATGCCGCCGAAGAGAAACGTCATTACCCCAATAAGAGCTGACGCACTACCTGCCGATTTCTCCTGATTGGCCATCGCCAGTGCGAAGGAAGCCGTATTAACCAGCCCCACACTGGATACCACGAGGAATAACGGGATCAGGACCGAAATCAGATTGCCTCCAGCCAGAATGGCAATGAGCAAAGATGTTCCTCCCAGCGCAGCAGTGACCAGCCCTGCGATCAACAGACGGGTTTCAGATACTTTACCTGCAAGTCTTCCGGCGATCTGACTTGCCAGTATGATGCCCAGACCGTTAATGGCGAAGCAGACACTGAACATCTGCGGGGAGATGCCATATATTTTCTGAAGCACAAATGGCGAACCCGATATGTAGGCAAACATGCCAGCAGCTACGAACCCTTGGGCTAAAGCATATCCCATGAACTGGCGATCGCCCGCAATTTTGCGGAATGTAACCAGAGTCTGCTTCAGCCCTCCGCTGGATCTGCGTTCTGGAGGAAGGGTCTCTCCAAGACCAACCACCACAGCAATTAAAGTCAAAATACCGATGATACTCAGCAAAATAAATACGCCGCGCCACGATGTATACGCGAGCAATTGTCCACCGATAATCGGTGCAGCTATCGGTGCGACACCATTAATCAGCATTAAGAGCGAGAAGAAACGTGTCAGCTCCGGTCCGGAATACACGTCCCTTACCACCGCGCGCGAGATGACAATTCCCGCCGCTCCCGCTGCCCCCTGAATGAACCGAAGCACAACAAAAGAACCCATGGTCGGGCTGACCAGGCAGAGTATGGAAGCGATTGTATAGAGAATAAGACCCGTAATAAGAGGCATACGACGACCACGCACATCACTTAAAGGTCCAGCCAGCAGCTGTCCTGCCGCCAGCCCGACCATACATGCCGTTAGACTGAGCTGGGCATAAGAAGTGGAGGACTGGAATTCATCGGCCAGTGTGGGCAGTGCCGGCAAATACATATCCAGGGACAGCGGGCCAAAGGCCGACAGTGTCCCCAGAATCAGTGCCATACGTACCCGGGATGTAGAATGGGTGCTTAATGAGGCTGGTGTACTTTTCATATGAATAACATATTCCTTTCCCTGCGGTAGTTCTCTTTTCCTTAGTGTTCTCCGTCTCCCAGCAGCTTGAGCAGGTTGGAAGGCAGTGTGAACTGTTGATTGTTAATGATAATACGACGCAGCTCTTCTTCATCCCGATCGTTCTCGGCATCCTTGATTTCCTGAATCTCCCGGTGCAGCCTCTCCATTTGCTGGTCCAGTGCGTTCGCAGAGTCCGCTGCACTTTTCAGCTCTTTGGTCAAACGCTCGGGAACATCCTTATTGTATTTATAAAAGATTTTATGCTCCAGGCTGGCCCAGAAATCCATCGCAATCGTACGAATCTGAATTTCCACACACGCCCGTTCTTCTCCATTAGACATGTAAACAGGCACCTCCACCAAAAGATGAAGGCTTTGGTAGCCGTTTGGCTTCGGATTCTGGATATAATCTTTTACCTCCAGCACACGCAGATCACTTTGGTTGCACAACATATCCTTAATGCGATAAATGTCTGAAATAAAGGAGCAGGTAATGCGTACGCCAGCGATATCCTTAATATTATTCTTGATACTTTCAAAGGTTAACTCATGATTTTTGCGGAACATCTTGTTCATAATGCTCTCAGGTGACTTCAATCTGGATTTCGTATGTTCGATCGGGCTGTAATCATGCAGGGACTGAAATTCTTCCTTCAGCACCTCAATTTTGGTCTCCATTTGATCCAAAGCAAATTTATAGATCATCATAAATCTCGTAATTTCATATTTAAATTTCTTGAATTGATCAATCGGATGTGGAGCGTTCATCATGGTTTTCTTCCTTTCTTCGTGCACACTAAAGTTAGTTTTATGAATAAGAGGACATCGGTCAATCCACATGTCTCCTGAACCATTATAAATCATATGGAGCCAATAAACGAATTTCTCGCAACGCCCCCTCGTTACTGACTGGAAGGTATGGGAACCTCGTTTAGGCGCATCCTAAAGAAGGATCATTATCCATTGGCATCCCATTTCCGATGAAAGAGGTCGATCTCCCTGCTCTATCATGTGACGTATTCGTCCGATGCGCTCCGGGTAAAAGGCTATTTAGGCCTGCCAGACGGCTGCCCCCTCCCCGCCTTCTCAGCATATGAAAAAGCATATACCAGCTCTGCCCTTTCAGGCTTCGCCATATCGCAACAATCCATGCAAGTACAACAGCTCACAAGCCGCTATCCTCCTGCAAAACAACACACCTTGGACGGCAATGGTGCACGTTGGCCGGTTCTGATCTATTGTCGCGGCGGGCTGGGCAACTATGGTGGGGTAAATACTGCTTGGCTGGAGCAATTTGTCCATAAAGGTTATATCGTCTTTGCTCCATCCTATCGTGGCAACGAGGGTGGCGAAGGGCATGACGAGTATGGCGGACGAGATGCCGAAGATGTGCATGCCGCTTACCGGCTCGTTCAGGAGTGGCCCTTTGCCGATACGAAGCGAATTTCAATGATGGGATTTTCTCGTGGAGCCATTAATGCCGTACATACAGCAACGACCTACAATGAAGGGCCTGGGACTTAGAATTAGATCAAAGGATTTGGCTTAGGACAAGAACTTTACTGATAAAAATAAGTGCTTGTCCCTAAGACATATTTCAACTTTTGATCCCTAATCCCAACCGACATAGAATTTTGGCTTTATTTCATTAAGACATTATATATACCAAACAATCTTTCTTGTGTATAGATTACGCCTAACAAGAGTTATGCGTAATTAAGTAATAGTTTATCCTTGGTATGCACAGCACAGTACCCTACCTACATATGCTATGCCTATATATCCCATTTCGGCCAATTTATTCAAAATTTTTAGCCACATTTTTTCTGTACATTTCCTTTTGATTGTCATCAAAAAGGTTCAGTTTTTAGCGTTTCAGTCATTCAGGAAAGACCCACCACCCTCCCTTAAGTAATCATCTAATCGGTAATGGAAACATGTTCTTGCCCTCAACAACAGCTAGTTCCAATACCAATTTAATACCTAGATCCCTGTGCTTATCTCTCATTAAGTCATTAGTTCCATAAGAATGTGAAAACTGTCCTGTATTATGCTACTTATTGAGGTTTTAGCTACAATGCTTTTAAATTAGATATCCACCTAATCGGCAATCGGTACAAGTTCTTGTCCTTGGCTCGGGACACGAACTTGTACCGATAAAATAAAAAAGCCGCTATAATAGCGACTTCAATGGGACCATGTTCTTGTCCTCTGCTCAGGACAAGAATTGTACCGATAAAATAAAACACGTTTCACTGTTGTGGCAACAATTTTAAATTTGATATAGCAATATTGTACATAAAACAAAGTTATAAACCATTTACACTGAAAACTATTCCTATAAAAAGGATTTGATCTCTTAAACGCAGAAACCCTTCATCAAATCCCGATCACTTGTTCACAAATTGAGAGATCGTTTCTTCGGTTTCCACTTGATAGCTTAGTTGCTGAAAATACCCAATCTGCACTTTGGGAGAAAGGATAATATTTACTCCTTCCTAGATACGAATCAATATTGTATATCGGTTCTAGAGTTCTATTCAAAAGCTTCTGAAAAATCGACTCAAAACCAAATACAATAGAACATCTGTTTAACCCAATGCCTTGACCTTCAAAGAGAAACAGGTACACCAGCAATCAGGATAAACTCCTTCTTCTTGTTAATGCTGCTACCAACATTAATTACACCATCTCGGTAAAGAATAAATGCTTTCATCGTCAGTATGCCTCCTCTGCCGGCCGAGACTCCCTGCAACCGGCTCACGGCTACGCGCGGCCAGCTTTTGGCCGGCAGCTGCCTCACGTAATTGTTGCTCTGCTATCGGTATGCGTCCTGGTGCAGATCGATTTGATTAGTTTACTTTTCAGTGGCCTCGCTATAGGCATAGGTGTTTTGCTTAACTTCTAATTACATATAACTTTGCATTTTTGCTTCAATTTGGTATTAGTTTAATGTAATCAATTGACAGATCGTAGTCTGAACTTGAACCATTTTTACCTGCAACGTTAAACTTAAAAGATTTATCGCCTGCCGAGCTGAAGGTGATAGTAGCAACATTCAGTTCTACATAGTTAAATGCAGAGGAATATAAATCCTGAATCAGACCATGATTGACACCGTTTACAGACAATTGAAACTGCCCTCTGTTCGCTCCCTTTTTCACGCCGACCCTTACACTATAGCTTCGCGCTTCGGGCACATTCACCGTGTATGTCACAAAGTCGTTGACTGCATTGGCGTCCAGTGCAGTTCCAAATCCACCGCTCAAATTTAGGTCTCGACCGGTTCCATTCCCAAACATGGTGTGTTTGTCGCCTGAAGTTGCGCTTACAAATAAATTTTCTGTTTCATATCGGCTGCTTTGAACTGAAATATTATCAAATTTGGCAGCTGAATCATACGTTCTAAGACCAACACTGCCCCCAATATAGGTTGAATCCGTTACATTAATCTTAGGTATCGTCATATCATCAACATAGACCTTAATGGAAGCATCTTGTGCGACGATTTTAACATGATACTTTGTATTAGCCGTTAAGCTCATAGAAGCAGTGGAAAGCGATGTCCAATTGTTGTTAGCCTTTCCGATCAAAACCTTCTGATTGGGAACATCGAGTCCAGCATAGTAGCCTTGGTAAGCATCCGCACCCGTTCCAGGATTGGATACTCTAAATACCAGACCCGCATTGCCGGTTGACCCCGGTGTCACATCAGCTTCATAAATTACATCTGAGAAATTGGTATCCAAAAGTGCCTTGGCACCCGGATTTGATGCTAC
>NZ_LITU01000065.1:26671-39136 GCF_001280595.1 Paenibacillus xylanivorans | reverse complement strand
TGCACCGCCATATTTGGTCCATCCCGTATCAGTACTGTCATCAAAGGTATCTTCTTCTACCATTTCGACTGGTTTTATCGTATTATCAGCATTAAACTCAAATTTATCAAATGCCAGTACGCGTTGTGAACTGCTCAGATAACGCTTATGGTAAAAAATGTACCAATCATTTGTTGTAGGTGATTGAACAATACCGTTATGACCAGGTCCATCTGCTGTTGTCGTATCGGTATGTAACATAATACCTTGCGTTACAAATGGTCCTGTTACAGAGCTGGACGTTGCATACATGACCTTATAAGATGAATCTGCCCAAACGCCTGCAGCATAAGTCAAATAGTATATCCCGTTTCTCTTGAACACTTTAGGCGCCTCAAAATAATCATTATCGCCCGTTTTAGTGGGCGTAACTTTCTTATAGACGGTTCCGTCAGACCATGTTCCCAAAGACTTCATGTCCGCGTTAAGTTTTACAACATTACACTCACCCCAACTGCCATAATACATGTACGCTTGACCGTCATCATCTATAAATACATCTTGATCCATTGGGCCTGCACCATTTCGTACAACGTTGATAAGGGGGGCGCCAATCGCATCGGTATATGGACCTTGTGGATTATCAGCGACCGCAACGCCTATTCCGCCTAATTGCCCATCGCCATTGATTGCGTTAGCAGCAAAATAGATGTAGTATTTCCCATCGCGATAAGCCCCGCTCGGCGCCCACAAGGAGTGTTGCAACCATGATATATTGGCCGAGCTTATGACATTCGAGTATTTGGTCCAATTGACCATGTCTGTTGAAGAGAAGATGTCCACCGATTTTGCGCCAGTGTCGGATTCACCAACTTGAGTCGAACGAGTCGGATACACCCAATATGTGCCATTATATATCTGTACGTCAGGATCTGCATAATAGCCATCCACAAATTGTGGACCAGCGTGAATTGGAGCAGCATTTGCTAGTCCCGGTAAAGATACAATCAAGCAAAATACAATCGAAACGCAAAACAATACATAATTAGATTTTTTAGTTTTTTTCATAATACAACCTCCTTCTGTAGTTGACAGTTTACTCCCCTCGTTACAAGATAGCGCTTACAAATTAATGGAATTTGAATGGTTCATTACTGAATCACCTATTGAATCAATCGTTACATATTGACCTCCTCCTAGAAGCTGTCTTCGCCACTGCTGCCTAGCTGATATGGATGCGTAGTCTTGTCCTGTAATCCCGATTATGAATTGACACGCATTGTTCGTTGAAATCTTTCTCTACGGCCATGTGGTCTCCGCTCAGCACAAATGTGATTCGAAAGGAGTCCTCTGTCGGTAATCTTAAACAGAGATCTCATGTAAAGTATTATACGCTCATGAATTTTGATTAAAATGTAATTCTATAAATGATTTTTGCAAAAAAATAAAGATTTGAAGAGATGATAAAAATGCACTCCTGCTGTCCAAAAAAAAATCAGCGTTACCGTTTTAATTCGGTAACGCTGATTTTTTTTGTATTTTTAATCGAGCTACAACTGGTCTACATATTTTTTTGAATTGTTTGTTTTCGCTAGTTGGATTTGAATACTTTGGATTCCCCGCCGGTAATGGGTTATTTAACTAAAGTTGCATTAGCTCAACAGCCGCTTCTGATAGGTACTATTTTTCTGCAGATAAACAATTATGGCAAACAATTTTGCCTTTGAAATAGGATACGTTCTCTGCATTGCCGCAGAAGATACAAGCAGGCTCGTATTTCTTAAGCGCTCGCCGTCTACATAGATCTCCAGAGCATCTTTCTCGCCAATACCAAGGATACGGCGCAATTCGATTGGAATAACAACACGACCAATTCGTCGACTTTACGTACAATATCATATCAGTTTAGTTTCCAATTTTACATGGCAATGGGCTATTTATGTTCAATGTAAAGCAGTGTAAATAGAGTGAGAAACAGATGGATCGAAAGGTTGGCCAATCCATAAGTGCTTCCCATTTGCTAGTTGTTTAATGGCGCATTCCTTCTCTTCGCTAAGCGACGAGACTGATTAAATTGTTATCGGGGTCCTTTATGATCGTATATCGCTCTCCCCACGGTGTATCTCGCGGCTCGAGGAATCCGTTATACCCAAGCATCGTCAACTGACGGTACACGTCGTCCAGCGCTTCGTTGCTGGAGAACTGAAAAGCGAGCTCGGTCCGGTAGCCGACAGGATCTTCCCAGCCTTCAAAAACACTCTTTACCGATTCCACCATATCGAATGCAAACACAATTCCTTCTTGCTCCACGTCTACGTGATGCGCTTCGTCTGCGCCGTCCGGAATAACCAGCCCCAGCACGCGATAAAAATCCAACGACCTCTTCATCTCTTCTACGTAAATCGCGACTCGTTTCAACTTTACCGTCATGCTTTGCAGCTCCCCTCGCCTTGTTTGATTTTCAATCCCATTATAGTAATTGTCCCTCATTGCAAAATAGTAAAAAACGGACTTCCTCACTCCTGCTTGGTCAGCCGTTTGAGTGGAAGTCCGTAATATCGCTTAAAAACGCCAGCGAAGTGTGACTGATCGTAGTACCCGTGTTGAAGGGCCAAATCCGTCAAGCTGAAATAGTCTCCGCTGTTCAATTCCTCAAGAACGCTTTGAAAGCGGACGATTCCGAGCATCTCCTTCGGGCTTAGGCCAAGCTCCAGTTCAAAAGCCCTTCGCAGATGCCTCTCGCTGAAATTCACTTTATCCGCCAAATCCGTTACGGAAAGATTACCTTTGACCTCGTATATATACTGCATGCTCTGGTAGACCAAAGTGGGAGCAGGCGCCTCGGTCGCAGCCAGTATTTGGCCCAATTGCTGCTCGACGACCTCGATCCTGTCTGGTAACGATTGGGCAGTCAGCAGCTTTTCGACCCAATCCAGAGCCTCTTGTCCCCAGAGATCCTCCAAAAACACACGATTTGCCGCTAATGTCGATATTGGAGACTTCAGGATCGTGCGGGCCGACTCCGAATAAAGCCGGATGCCCCATACCGAGCGTGCTTTTGTAAATTGCATAACTTCGACTTGTGTCGTTAGCCCTACGACATAAGCGGCCTGCCTGCTTGATGAAGCGAGCAGGTCCACTATAATATCGACACAGCCATCGGGGATGACTCGATGCCCCGGATTTCCCGGTACCGGCAGGAAATCCACCGTCCAGTAGGCAGCTACATGCGACGCCAGGCGACGGCTCGGCGCAAACTCCCGGAAGTTGTGAGAGTGGATATGCAACTGCCGCTGCAATTGGGGAGCATGCAAGGGTCGGTAAGGATGGCTCATCTGCGCTTCTTCCTCCTATTACGTGAATAATCTTGACAGTTTGGCGGCTTTCAAGGCTAACTTGGCTCGCCAAGGACTGTATTCCATCTCATGGTCGTGGTGAACTACCCCTTTTCAATTGGCCTATAATTTCAAAACCGTACTTATCCCAGTCAAAGGCGTTGCTAATTCCTTTAATCGTCCACGACTCATCATCAATAATCATGACCTTGTACATGGGTATTCTCCTGAACTTGTGGATTTCTTCGAAATGATAGCAAAGCTTCCCGGTAATAGCAATCTAAAATACGGATAAACCACGGTCATTAGCAAACGATGGTTTATCCGTATCTTATAAATTACTTGCTGCTCTCTTTAATTTCTCTGTAATGCTTCACGTTCTCTTCTTGAACCGCTTTACCGCCAGCGTCCATATATTCTTTCACCAGCTTGTCATACAAGGCGTCGAATTCGGCCGGCTTGACAACAATCAGCCGATCCATCATTTGCTTGTTCATATCACCCAGCGTTTTGCCGTATTTGATGCTGGCTTCGTTCGGAACCCCGTAGTAGAAACCGGTAAAGCCGTCTGTCGTATTGATCTTGTAGGAATCGACAGCCAATTGCTCGTAGGCCTTATCTCCGGTTGCCAAGGCTGCAGCGTACGTTTTGACATTTTTCTCGGTATCGCCCAGCTCCGCACCGTTTACAACCAGCGTATAATCCAGATTGAGATTGCTCATCTGCATATTTTCGCCGGTTTGCGCAATCCTTTGTGGGATGTCTTCCACCATGGTATGATTGACGCCCTCTTCGCCGAACTGCAGGAAGAACAGCACTTCAGGAGTAGCCATCCCGTTCAGATACTTCATAGCCAGTTCCGTATGTTTGCTGCTTTTCGGAATAAAAGAGAAAAGTCCGTTTTCATTATACGTCTCTTTGATATATTTTCCTTCCGCGTTCTTGAAGGCATCGATCGGAACATAGTTCGCGTCCGGCGCGTTTTGTTTCAGCGGTTCGCGAATTTTTGCATTAAGCGGATAATCCCAGTTTGCCCCATAGAAGCCTACCTTGCCGTTCGTTACGTCGGCATCCGCTTGCTTAGCCGTCTTGTCCAAAGCAAAGTCGGGGCTGATCAATAGTTTCCGCCGTATTATTATGTATTTATCGTGGGTCCAAAAATAGCTATACGAGTCCAGCGTTATTCCATAAGGAATAAGGGCTGATTTTTTTGTTTTCTGCGGTAACAACGCATCAGTCTCCGCTTTCCCATTGCATGCGCGAATATTCCCCTATCGATCCGTTATCCCGTCCATGACGGCATATAAACTGCTTCGGGGAGCAACCAAAATGTCTTCTAAACAACTGATAAAATTGAGCCGGGCTTGCAAATCCCACTCTGCCGCTGATTTCGGTTACCGACCAAGACTCCGTGAGTAGAAGCTGCGCGGCCCGCTTCATTCTCCGCATTTGCACATAAGACGTAAACGTCATTCCCATTCCTCTCTTAAACAGCTTGGCAAAATAACTGCCGTTGTAATTCAACTCCTTGCCGATATCGGCGATCAGGCAGGATGTCTCGAGCTGCTGCTCAATCAGCGCTAACGCAGGCCGCAGTTTTTCCGCCAGATGCGGGTCCATCGGCGCAATAACCTTCCTGTCATCGATTTGAATCAGCGTATATAAAAGCATTTTGAAGCTGGCATTAACGGCGAGCTCGTATCCTCTTTTCTTGGCCGTAATATCCTGGAGCATTCTATTGAGCAACTCAAAGGCTTGTCCCTTTGAGCCGGACTTGCTTAACGGCTCGTACAGCGTCGTCAGATTGGCGGATTTGCCCGTAAAAGCCGCATAATACGTCAGCAGGGACGGGTCCATAAAAGCGGTCATATCAACGTGGCACACGATGTAAATCAGTTCGGAAGTTCCGTATTTATAGGATCGATGAAGCTCATTTGAGCCTAACAGCATCACATCGCCGCCTTGCAGCGGATAATGATGATTCGTTGTTTCAATGGCCATCGTGCCCTTCAGAACAGCAATCCACTCCACTTCCTCATGATAGTGCCATGGTCCGTATTCCTCGGAGGTTAAACTTTGGTGGTTAATCTTCCATATTTTCATGCGAAAATATGGATCGGCGTAATCGACCTGTTCCCTGTCATAAGCACTGAAACTCACCGTCATTTTCTTGCCTCCACATTGGCTATAGTGCCTTTATCGTATCATGAATGTCCGTTTTCAAGACAAAGGAATCGGCTATCAAGAGGCTTTTTCGGGCACCTTGCCTTTACAATAAAGAGAAAATGCCATAGCCGAAGGAGCCGTCCGACATGAATGACTATCAGCGTCTTTCCAATAATCATGACTTGAACCTGCCTTCCTGGGGACCTTATGCCAAGCAATATATAGGTATCTCCCACATTAACGATCCGTCGAAAGGCGTTCGATTTGATTTAAGCTTAATGCCCGGATTCTATCGGCGAAAAATAGACATTCCTAATGTCTTATGGGAATCCGGCTATCATCCCTGGGAGGCTTCGCCGGATTTCAGCCATTTCTCCCATCGTCATGAACTCGAATGGAAGGACCGCGTCTACGCGGATATATCGTTCAGCCGGATTGATGAGCAGAGCCGGCTTATCCGCGTTAACTTCGCCAATCAAACGGAGTATCCGCAAAATCTGGTGCTGCACGCGATGGCTTCGCTCCAGCCTCCCCGGCTGCCGGGACACGGCGAAGTCCAAATCTTCGCAGAAGCACGGCTTCCTGATGGAGCAAAATGGGTAAATGCGCTGGATTACAAGGAATTGATCTTTGCCAAGCCGCGGCCTGCAAACGGTCTTGTCTACGACGGATTGGCGCGCGGGGAAATTCGCGGACAGCATTTTACGGGCGGATCGGCTGTTGGCGGTTCATTCGGAACGGATCCCGGAGATCTGCTCCGATATGAGATAAACCTCGAGACCTCCCTGAAGGACGCCGTGTTCCTGCTGCGCGGTCAAGCCATTCGAGGAGCGGAGCTCGAGCTTTGGCTCGGGGAGCAGAAGTACCGGCTTCATCTGGAACCATCCGGCAGCTTAACGTTGTCAGAACTGTATATCGGGAACTTGCCTGCAGGAAAAGTTGCGGTTAGTCTTCGCACGCGGAGTGCAAACCCGCTTGTTCTTGACGGCTTTACGCTTGTCGAGCAGCAGACTTCCGAAGAGGTTGCGTTCGTGGATCTCCCTTGGGGCTTGGAACCGAAACTACAGGAAGGTCCCGTTCCCGGCAGTCTTATTCTTCATTATCCGGATAACCCCTGCTATTACGGCTTGTTGTGGAATTATCCCGATGCGGAGATCAGACAGTTCAGAACGGACGAGCTTGATCAATTCGCCCGTCACACGGTGCACAATCATGTGAGTGCTATTTTGCAAGGCAACGGAAAAGGAAATTATACGAATGTGTTTATGCGTCCTATTCCCCTAAACCCGGCTTCATCCCTTGTTCTTCACGGTATGGTGTGCGGCGGGACTTTGGAAGAAGTACATGCCCGTCTGGCATGCTTTGCATTGGATGCCAGCAGCTGCGAGTCTATCTATCTAGTGGAACGCAAAAAGCTGGAGTCTCCTCCCGCTTATCCTTCGGGCGACCGATATTCCTTCAGCCAGCAGCTCATGCGGGCGACCTTGCTGACCAATACGGTTTTCCCGGTCTACACCAAACGACAATTTATTCGTCACAACACGCCGGGGAGATGGTGGGATTCCCTGTATACATGGGATTCCGGGTTTATCGGACTTGGCTTCGCCGATCTCGATGACAGCCGGGCGATTGATTGCTTAAATGCTTATATGACGGAGCCGGGAGATCCTGAAGCAGCCTTTATTCATCACGGCAGCCCGGTTCCCGTGCAGCATTATTTGTTCCACGAGTTATGGAACCGCAAGCAGTCTCCAGAGTTCCTTAACTATTTCTACCCGAGATTACGGCAATACTACTTATTCCTTGCAGGCAAATTGAATGGTTCAACAACGGACGTATTTCAAACCGGTCTGCTTCAAACCTGGGATTATTTCTATAACTCCGGGGGATGGGATGACTACCCTCCTCAGAAATACGTGCATGAGCAAAAATTAGAAAAAAAAGCAGCTCCCGTCATTACGACGAGTCAGCTCATACGAATCGCCAAAATCCTTAGGATGGCGGCGGCATTTTCTGATGATTGGGATATAGACATCCAGGAATACGAGAAGGATATCCGTAGATGGAGCAATGCCCTTGACGCTTATGCCTGGAATGAGGAGACCGGCTATTACGGCTATGTGCTGCATAACGAAAAAGGAGAATACGAAGGTCTTCTGCATCACGGCTCCGGAGCGAATTACAATAGGGGGATGGATGGTTTATACCCGCTCCTGGCAGGGATCTGCAGCAAAGACCGTGCCCGGCGTCTGATTGAAGCCTTGTTTGACGAACAACGTTTCTGGACGCCAATCGGCTTATCCACTGTTGATCAAAGCGCCCCGTATTATCGGGCAGACGGTTATTGGAACGGTGCGGTCTGGATGCCTCATCAGTGGTTTTTCTGGAAAACGATGTTCGATTACGGTTATCCGGACCTCGCTTACCGTATTGCAAACACGGCGCTGGAATTATGGAAACGCGAGAACGAAGCCACTTACAATTGTTACGAGCATTTTATCGTGCAGTCGGGACGCGGCGCAGGCTGGCATCACTTCGGAGGGTTATCGGCGCCTGTCATCAATTGGTTTGCGTCCTATTATCAGTTGGGTAAGGTTACCACAGGCTTTAACGTCTGGATGCTGCAGCAACGCATTAAGGATGACTTTACGGAATATCAGGCAGAGTTTCTTTACGCCGGACAATCCGATCAGCCCTTTCATATACGGATCAATCTGGCCGAAGGATTCGAATACGAGGCTAACTGCACAGGATGCGAAGTCGTATGCACAAGCCACCCTGACGGAGGAGTGGAGCTCATGATAACCAACTGCCTGTCGCAAGCGTCGATCCGGATTCAGCCCGCTGAATAAAGGTAAAGGCCTGAATACGCCATTCAGGCCTTTACTAGTTGCCTGCTATTCCAATGACGGAATCTTAACGACTACAGTTGTTCCATAACCAATCCGGCTTTCTATGGTGATCCCATAGCGCTCTCCGAAAAGGAGCCGAAGCCTGTTATGGATATTGGTTAATCCGATGCTTTGCGACGTTTGGCCGTCTTGCGCGCGTTCCGGATAATCCGTGTCCAGCTTAGCCTGGAGAGCGGCCAGTTCCTCCGGTTCCATTCCTTTTCCGGTATCCCTGATACAGAAGCACACATCCCCCTGCTCATCCATGCTCCCGGCAACTTCTAGCCGCCCCCCTTGGTCCATCCGCTCGAGCCCGTGATAGACGGAATTCTCGACAATAGGCTGGAGAATCATCTTGGGAGTTCTCAACTCAAGCAGCCGCTCTTCCACATCCACGTTCATAGAGAATTTATTATCATACCGAATAGAGATAATCTTTATATAGGCCTGAATACAGTCCACTTCTTCCTTGATCTGCACAAGCTCATCTTGCTTGATGCTGTACCGGAAAATTTTGGACATGCTTGACGTCATTTGCGCGATTTCCCTGCTTCCGTATTCCAATCCGATGCTGCTGATGCAATTCAGCGTATTATACAGGAAATGCGGGTTGATCTGGCTCTGCAGGGCAGAAAACTCCGCTTGCTTCTGGCTGAGCTCGGATTTGTACAATCTGGCTTGGGTATTAAACATATCCCTTGTCATTTCCTCCATCTCATCCATCATCCGATTGATATCGCGAGCCAGCGAGCCTACTTCATTGGTAGAGCGGACTTTAATTCGGAAGCCCCTGTCCCTTCTCCCTACCCTCTTCATATCCATAACAAGCCCCATCACCGGATTCATCAGGCTATTCATGAAGAAAATGCCCATCATAATCAGAATGAGAATAATCCCGATCCCCACGATAATGCTGACCTTCCTCATAGGGTTCATGTCCGCAGTTAGTTCATGAACCGGAATCAAACTAACAATTCGCCACCCATCCGCCTGCTCCAAACCTTTGACCTGAACGAGAATACGTTCCCCGTCGATGGTTGTGTTCACGCCGTTAAGCAGGTTGTCCTTATTCATAGACAGTACATCCTTGAACAACATGCCTCGTGTCTTGGCATTCGTGGACGCAATAACCTCATCCTGGCTGTCCAGAATGTACAAAGTGGAGTGCGGCGTCAATTCCGTATTTTCCACAAGCCCCTGAAGCTTGTCCATATTAACCATTACGGTGAAGTAACCCGTTATTTGCGAGAAATAGATGCCACCAATAGATTCCAAAATCGGCGCGATATAAAAAAACTGTTCCGATCCCGTGCTATCGTCTTTTAAAGTAGTGGTGAACTGCCCCTTTTCCCGAAGCGAAGGGTCCTTCTTATACGTCCGGATAAAGCTTTCGTAACGTTTTAGAAAGAAAATATCGCCGCCCGAGGAATCCAGACTGTAAAGCTGCTTCCCCCGAACGTCATCAATGACAATTCCACTCACATACGAATTAAAGGATCTCATATAATCCATGAGATCCAGTGCATAATTACCGCTATCAAACGCCCTTTTGTAATCATCATCCACTACGGTATATTCCTGAATCAGTTTGCTGTTGACCGCAATGCCGGTGCTGACCCGGATATCATTAAACACGGTATCAATCTTGCTTCGCGTTTGCTCTATCATTTGGTTTCCAAAATTGGCGGCCCTATTCTGGGTTAGATGAGAGAAGCTATTGAAGAAATACAACACCATGACTGTAAATATAACGATAGCGAAATAAAAGATAAGCCATATCTGATGTTTCAATTTCAGTCTACTGGTCTTCATGACCTGCCGCTCCGTTCATCGTTAACTGTTTTTTCTGAATTTAGAAGGCGTTATTCCGCAATGTTTCTTGAAAACCTTATTGAAATAGTAGTATTCCACATACCCGGTCTGAATGGCGATCTCCTCGATCGACAGGTCCGTTTTCCTCAACAACTCGCGGGCTTTCTTAATCCTGAGCTCCGACACGTATTCGGAGAAGGTTTTGCCCAAATTTTTCTTGAATAATTGACAGCAATACACCTGATTAATATAGAACTGGGCGGACAAATCTTTCAAATACAATTTCTGTTCATAGTGACCGTCGATATAGGCTACCATTCGGTTAAAGCAAGATACAATGTCCCCTTCCTGCAACGGTCGGTTGTTCCCTTGCGTAATGGAAGCGAGGACGTCATGCAAAAAGCTGCACAAAGATTCGAAGTGTTCGAATCGTTCTTTAATCTCGGAATAATTGAGAAATTCCATTTCCATATCCTTCAATTCTTCGGCGTAGGCGTTTATAAGGATCCCGACTGCCTGGTTCCATAAGTAGACAACCTCGCTCATGCCGAGCTGCTGTTCTTTGAAGTATGCCTGCAGCCCGTTTATGTACGCATCCATGTCGCCAGGCTGGTCCTCCCGAACGATCCGATTAATCTCTTCGATACATGGTTTCACCAAATGAACCTTCGGTTCGTAATGAACGACCCTTCCAATTTCGTTCAAAAAAACCTGTGAGGCAGACAAATCCGCCTCTTTAATCAGCTTGCTCATATGCGTTAGCTGACTGGAAATGCTGCTGACGCCCACCGTATTCATGCCAGTATTGTTCGCGACTAATTCATCCCAAAGTTCTTCCAAACAAGCTTTATGTTCCGTTATCAGAACAATCAGCCTTTTACTCGTTCCGGATTCAACGACCACAGCCGTAACAGGCTTTTCTTCCAAAGAGAGCAGCTTTCCGAAATCCTTGTTGCCGCCTGCGAAATCGATGGAAAGCACTTGGTAGTAACATACCTCCCCGCTACCCGGAAGCGGCAAATAACGTTTGATCTCCTCCTCATTGGGCGAGGTCAGCGCATCCAGAAGGAGCTGATTGCGTGCCGCGCTTCTTTTGGAGAAATGCATGGCAAGCTCCTCAATAAATGAATCTGCCATATCTACGTCCAAAGGCTTCAGGAAATAATTAAGCGCGCCGTAGCGCAGCGCTTCCTGGGCATATTTAAATTCCGCGTATCCGCTAACGACGACAAACTCAGTGTCCAGATTATGCGATTTGGCTCTCTTCATGAGATCAAGTCCGGAAATGTCCGGCATGCGTATATCCGTAAATACCAAGTCAGGTTTCTCTGCTAGAATAGCATCCCACGCTTTGTAAGCGCTTGTAATTTGGCCTATAATTTCAAAACCGTACTTATCCCAGTCAAAGGCGTTGCTAATTCCTTTAATCGTCCACGACTCATCATCAATAATCATGACCTTGTACATGGGTATTCTCCTGAACTTGTGGATTTCTTCGAAATGATAGCAAAGCTTCCCGGTAATAGCAATCTAAAATACGGATAAACCACGGTCATTAGCAAACGATGGTTTATCCGTATCTTATAAATTACTTGCTGCTCTCTTTAATTTCTCTGTAATGCTTCACGTTCTCTTCTTGAACCGCTTTACCGCCAGCGTCCATATATTCTTTCACCAGCTTGTCATACAAGGCGTCGAATTCGGCCGGCTTGACAACAATCAGCCGATCCATCATTTGCTTGTTCATATCACCCAGCGTTTTGCCGTATTTGATGCTGGCTTCGTTCGGAACCCCGTAGTAGAAACCGGTAAAGCACTCTGTCGTGTTGATCTTATAGGAATCAACAGCCATTTTCTCATAGTCTTTATCTCCGGTCGCCAAGGCTGCCGCGTACGTTTTGACATTCTTTTCGGTGTCGCCCAGCTCCGCGCCGTTAACAACGAGCGTATAATCCAGATTGAGATTGCTCATCTGCATATTTTCGCCGGTTTGCGCAATCCCTTGCGGGATGCCGTCTACCATCGTGTGGTTGACGCCTTCTTCGCCGAACTGCAGGAAGAACAACACTTCCGGATCGGCCATCCAGTTCAGATACTTCATAGCCAGTTCCGCATGTTTGCTGCTTTTCGGAATAAAAGAGAAAAGTCCGTTTTCATTATACGTCTCTTTGATATATTTTCCTTCCGCGTTCTTGAAGGCATCGATCGGAACATAGTTCGCGTCCGGCGCATTTTGTTTCAGCGGCTCGCGAATTTTTTGCACCATCGGATAATCCCAGTTG
>NZ_LITU01000065.1:0-26661 GCF_001280595.1 Paenibacillus xylanivorans | reverse complement strand
CCTTGCCGTTCGTTACGTCGGCCATCCGCCTGCTTAGCCGTTTTGTCCAAAGCAAAGTCGGGGCTGATCAGTTTTTCCGCGTACAGCTTATTCAGCCATTTATACGCATCCTTGTTGCCGGGCTTCAGCCAGTTGGTGGTGGTAACGAATTCTTCCTCCGACATAGGACCCCAGAAGGATGGAACCAGATTGCCAAAGGTGTAGTTCATGCCGGCAGCCGCAGTCGCCCACGGAATGACGCCATTTACATTGCCGGGGTTCTTGTCGCGGAAGGCAACGAGCGTATCGTACAATTCGTTCTTGTTCGTCGGAACGGGCAGTCCAAGCTTATCGAGCCAATCTTTGCGGATAAACAATCCGTTCCAGGCAAGCAAAGTCCGCTTCGCCGGGATGGAGACCTGTTTGCCATCGTATTTCCCGTAGTCAAGAACGGTATCGCCGAGATAAGCTTTCAATTGCTGGCCATCCTTCTCGAGCAATTCGTCCAGCGTATAAAGGCCATTGTTTTTGGCAAAACGGGTTACGGTCGTACCGTCGTAGGTGAAGGAAATATCTGGCGCTTCGTTGGCAGCCATGAGTACGTTCAGCTTGTCGACTTCCTGGGAACGAGGCACGGAAACAAATTTTACGACGGCGTTATTAGGCTTACCGAATTTTTCGTTGACGTATTTGGTCCACGTGTTGTTATTCAAGTCCGGCTGTCCTTGAATCCCTCTATCGAACACTTCTACAGTCAAGGTTTCAACGGGACCAGAAGATGATTCTGCTGCCGGGGATCCACCGTTTGATGCCGCCGGTTCATTATTGCCGTTATTCCCACCGCAGCCTGCCATAACACCGGCAAGCAGCGCTGTACTAAACAGAATGGCTGCTTTTTTCTTTATACCAGTATTCACTTAAAACCACCCTTTCAAATGATAGATATGAACTGATTCTTATCGCAAAGCCTCTTTACATCCACCAGCCCAGCCCTGCAATCACCCCTTTCCATCCGAATTTTATCCTTATCAGCCCTTAATGGCTCCCGTCATTACGCCGTCTACGAAATACTTCTGCAGCTTGGGATAGATGAGCAGGATCGGTATGGTCGTAAACATAACGCTGGCCGCTTTCAATGACTCGGGCACAATGAAGGAGCCGGCGCTTCCTTCTCCGCCTTGCTGGCTGTCCAGCTGCTGATTGGCCGAAATGATCTGGTACAGCTTCATCTGCATCGGATACAGATTTTTATCCGTAATGTAGAACAGCGCATCCTGGAAACCGTTCCATCTGTCCACCGCATAGAAGAGGCTTAACGTGGCGATCGAGGGCAGCGACAGAGGAAGCACGATTTTCATGAGAATGCCCAGATCCGAACAGCCATCAATCGCAGCCGATTCTTCCAGACTTTCTGGAAGGTTGGTGAAGAACGTCTTCAGGATGATTAGGTTAAACACGCTCATGGCGCCCGGCAACACCAAGCTCCACACCGTGTTCATCATCCCCAGGGTTTTAACCAGTATATAAGAAGGAATCAAACCACCGCTGAAATACATGGTGAAGACCAATGCCGACAGGATAAAGTTTCTTCCCATCAGCCGCTTTTTCGTCAGCGGATACGCTCCGCAAATGGTCAGGAACATACATACCACGGTGTAGAAAACCGTAAGCAGAATACTGTAACCAAGCGTATACAGCATCTCCACGTCGCTTAAGATGGTTTTGTACGTTTCGAGGGTGAAGCCCACCGGCCACAGCCCTACCTTTTGAGAGATAATCGCTTCGTTAGAGCTTAAGGAAAGCGCAATCATATAGAGGAACGGAACGATACACGTGAAGGATAACGTCACGATAAATACGATAATGACGATATCCGCCACGCTCATTTTTTTCTTTTTGCCTAAACTGCTCGCCATGCTCACCATATCCCATCCTCACCCAATTTCTTCGCGATATAGTTAGCACCAATCAGCAGGATTAGGCCAACGACGGATTGGAACAATCCTACCGCAGTCGCTTGGGAGAAATCCCCCGAACTAATACCAACTCTGTATACGAATGTACTGATCACGTCGGAGTAATCGCTGACTAATGAATTGCCCATTACAAACGGTTGATCAAACCCTATGGAAACCATTCTGCCAATCTGGAGTATCAGCAAAATATTGATCGTTGACTTAATGCCGGGCAGCGTAATATGCCATACTTTGCGAAGTCTGCTGCATCCGTCAATATCGGAGGCCTCGTACAATTCCTTGTTGATTCCCGTCATTGCCGCCAGATAGATGATCGTTCCCCAGCCGATATGCTGCCATACGCCAACCGAGATATAAGTCATTAACCAAGGCACCTTCTGCGACAGAAACTCGATCCTCGCAAGGCCCAGGTTCGCCAGGAACGTGTTGACCATGCCGCTGTTGGAGAACATCAGATAGACCATGCCGCCAATAATCACCCAGGATAAAAAGTGAGGCAGATATAATACGGTTTGCGTTATTTTCTTAAATTTCGCCATTCTCACTTCATTGAGCAAAATCGCTAGAATAATCGGCGCCGGGAAGCCCGCGATCAAGTCATAAACATTCAGCAGCAGCGTATTCTTGAGCGCACGGTAGAAGCTGTCCTGCTGGAAAATGAACTCAAACACATCCAATCCAACCCACTCACTCCCCTGTATTCCCGCAAAAATATTGTAATCTTGAAAGGCCATAACAACGCCGTAGATCGGGGCATACTTGAAGATCAGGATATAGGCAAAGGGCAGCAGTAAAAGAGCGTATAACCATTTGTCTCTTTTGACGTTGTGAAGAAATTTATTTTTCTTCTTAATTGAAGCGTAGTCTTGTTCTAAAACCGCTTTCATTTCTTTCCTCCTTCCGGCTGTATTAAGAGGAGCTCTCATATTTTCATTATAGCTACCGGGGAAATTATAAAAATGTACTCATTTAAATGAATTTGGTAATAACTTAAAATCGTGGTGATATAAGTAATCCGAAAGAAACCCGTAAAGAGCCTTGATTGCTCAAGGCTCTTTACGGGTTATGCCTAGCTAGCGCGAAGTTATAAAGCGGGCAAGTATGGCAGCTACTTCAGCTCGAGTGACGCTGCTTGCAGGCGCCAGAAGGTTCCCCGGCTGCCGTTCATGATCCCTTGCGCCACAGCCCAGTTCATCGCTTCCTTTGCCCAAACGGAAACCTCGCCGCTGTCGGCAAAGCTCTTGCCGTTGCCGCTTGTTGCAGGTTGTCCGGCGTACCGGTACAAAAGAGCGATCAATTGCTCCCTGGTAATGGCAGCATCCGGGGCGCTGCCGTCGCTAATCCCGGCCGTTACAGCCCAGTTTTGCGCCTTGGTGTACCAATTCGCACCGCCTTCGGTCTCAACGTCGTCGAGGCGAGCCAACACAGTAAAGAACATGGCACGGCTCATGGATTCACCCGGAATAAATACGCCTTGCCCCGTTCCAAGGAACAGTTCTCGGCTGGCGGCAAAGGTTATCGCTTCGGCCGCCCAATAGCTGTCAGGCACATCCTTGAAGGTAATCTTGTTGTCGATCAATTTAACCGTCATATCGCCTTTGGCTATAAAGCTCACTCCATCTTTGGTTAGAACAGAATCTCCAATGATTTTTCTGGAGCCGTCTTCCCTGACCGTATAGGCTACAGTCGAAGCAGAGGCATTTTTCGCGGGGATCGTAATCCGCGCATCTGCCACGCCTTCTGGTAGATGGACATTGGCGGTTACTTCCCCAAGGGGAGTCGTGATCGTCTCCACCTTAACTCCGTTAGGCCAAGCGGTCGTCTCGGTCACCGTTCCGGTTGCCTTATCCGTAACGATGGTTGTCGTACTGCCGTCCTCGTTTTTGACTGTAGTAGACGCGTTAGTAGAACCGCTAGATTCACCGCCGACAGGGGAGGTCGGTTGATCATAGCCTTTGATGGTTAACTCCACATGGGAACTAGCTTTATAGTCATCGGTCTTGCGATATCGTATCCAATAGGTCCCCGGTGACAGATTCGATAGGATATCCCCCTCTACGTTAAACCATGTACCTCCGTTGTCGGAGGACCATTCCATCGCGGTGTTCACGCCTGTGATGATTCCATCATTGGCGCCTGCCGCTGTTTCATTGCTTGTCCCAAGCCCCTCGGGAGCAGCCTTCGCTCCTCCGGTGACCATGACTTTGAAATCGTCAAAGTCGATGGACGCGTTGGCGTAGCCGTCGATGCCAAACCGCTGGCCAGTCAGCTTGCTGCCGCCCGTATGGCGGAAGACGAAGTCAGTAGCTGCCGGAACAGGATCATCGTTGATATAGACGGTATAAGTCTTGGCATCCCAATTTGCCACCATTTTAATTTTGTACCAGGTATTAAGCCCGTAGTTTAAGACGGACTTCTTTGACCCGCCATTTTGCACCATGATTTTACCCGTATCAAACGCCGTGACCATAGAATAATTGCTAGTGCCGCTGTCGTTCCTCGCCATCGCGCCATTGGCATACTGGAAGTTGGTATTTAATCGTGCGCGATATTCGATGACAACTCGCTGATCCCCCGTATCCGTCACTTCCCCCCTATAAGGCAGGAACAGGTTCGCTTTGCCTGCGGTAGCGGTGGTGGTCAGCCGAAGAAATTTATTCCGTCTTCTTCCTGTACAGTAGCGGTAGCTCCATTGGTCAGGTCTTCGACGTTAAAGCCATACGGAATCTCCCCCGCTTCATCGCCGGCAAAATCCCGGTAAGCATTATAGCTTACGCCATCCTGTGTAAGGACGAGAGAGTCGGACAGGACTGACTCAGCGACAATAATCGCATTCAGGGCATCGTCCGCTTGCTGCTCCGTAGTCGTAACATTCTTGGCCAACGCATCCGCTGCGTTCAGCGCACTTTGCAAGGAGTCATAAGCAGCCTGGCTGTATTGACCAAGAGCATCGCCTAACGGATAAGAGATTCCGGACATCCCGGCGCGTTTTGCATCCACGGCTGCTTGCAGCCTCTGTCCCGTGCTGAAGGCTCTGCCTTCTTGACTGTACTAACTAATGTTACATTTTCATAATATATAAGATATAATACCACTGGAATTATTTGTAATATTAAATAATAGGAGACAATTAGATGGGGAAGACAACAAAAAGTACAGTTAAGAATACAATGGCTAGATTTATGTTAACTCAATATGGAAAAATTTATTTGAAACAAACACATCTTGACGAGGTTTGGGATGAACATACATGGTTTCAAAAACTCAAAGAAGAATTCAATAAAAAATGTGCATACTGCGACAAGGAAAAACCACTTGAAAGAGAACACTTACTTATGATAAATGCCGAGCAGTGTGGTCTACATCATCCTGGGAATATTGTTCCCTGTTGTAAAAATTGCCAAAAAGAGAAAGGCACCCTAAAGATGACGATCCGAAAAAGAAAGGTAAATACTATAGTTGGGAAGAACAGCTTGAATTTGAATGTGGTGAAGTAGACTCTGATATTTATATAATCAGACATAAAAAAATTACTGATAGTATTACAAAAAATAGGTATCCAAAAGACGTAAGTGAAATAATTAAATCATCTATTGAAACTTCAATTCAATTATCGATCACGGAATTAGAGAAATTTATGAAACCATTACAAAAAAAAGTTGAAGAATCTATAAAACAAAATTCAAAATCAAAGCCTTCTAACAAATAGTCCTTCACTGATCTTCCAGATAACTTCTTATACACGAACTTCACGAATTTTTCGTACCTGAAGTATTTTTGAAGAGATTGAACAATCCTGCCCGTTAGAACTTTATTTATTTGAAAGCTGGAACTGACAGAGTCGCCGTCCGCCGAATGGCCACCACATGGCAGGTTCTTTTTAAAAGTAGATGAATCAACATTAGAAAAATTTTATCCCAGTTCATTACTCCCAAATGAAACAGATGAAAACTCGGCTGATACTGATGTTCCATTAAGTTTATCAAAATAGTAATTTCATAAAAAAGGAGCCATTGTTTTCGACAATGGCTCCTGATTTTTTTATTTTACAATTAGCGTGACTCCAATGAATGTTTCGACTTCCGGCTGCTGTTTTTCCCAGATATTCACGGTAGAAATCCGGTGACAAAGGCGGACGCTATCGCTCCTGCACTTCCAAATTCCTCCTCCGTCTCTCTTTCCTTATAAGATATTTTCAAGTTCAATCTATATAGATTTAAAAGCTCCGTTTCAGTCACGTCCATATCTATTTTCCTACGTTAACCTGCCCGTTAGTTGAACAAAAGCAGCCCATCGAGTTGATCCGCTGCTTTCTTTGTGTTATTGATTTATGACCCGTCTCGTAGTCGATGGTAGCAAACAGTTTGGCTCCTTTATGCTCGCCATGAGTCGGGATTTTGTTTCGGAAACTAGTTGTACTGCAAAGCCAAATAGGCCCTTACCATTTTAGTGAATATAATGTTTTAAAGTAGGAAATAATTGTTGGTATAGAAAGGGCGGGGATAATATGTTTAAAAAAATATATTTAATAGCCTTTGCAGTGACTATTATTTCAGGAGTGGCATTAATATCGAATTCAAAAGCAGACACCTCTCCAGAAATGGAAACTGTAAATAAGACAGTTGAAAATCCTGTTAACACTAATTTTTCAACAAATAACGTAAAATCCGTAAAATTCGAAGAATCAGTAAAAATCGTAGAATCCGTAGAATCAAAACTCGCAAAAGGGTGTTTTAGTCAACTATATACACCTCATGGGATGTTCTTGCGAGCAGATGAACAAAGTATCTTTAAGGAATCTGAGATAGCAAGAAAGTTAGATCAAATCGGACCTAATACGAATCAACTAATTTTTTAAGGCGAGTTTTTTTAAAAAGTAGATGAATCAACATTTCTTAAATCGTATCCCAATTCGTTACTCTTAAATGAAACAGATGAAAACCCGACTGATACTGATGTTCCATCAAGTTTATCATAATAGTAATTTCATAAAGAAGGAGCCATTGTTTACGACAATGGCTCCTGATTTTTTTTATTCTGGAATTAGCGTGACTCCAGTGAATGCTTCTACTTCCGGCCGCTGTTGTTCCCAGATATTCACGGTAGAAATCCGGTGACAAAGGCGGACGCTATCGCTCCTACATTTTCTAACTTCTCCTCCGTCTCTCTTCCCTTATAAGATATTTTCAAGTTCAATCTATATAGATTTAAAAGCTCCGTTTCAGTCACGTCCATAACTTCTAATCGGCAATCGGATCATGTTCTTGTCCCCCGACAATTTTCGGATTTCTTTAATGGCATGTATTCCCGCATACTCGGCACCGATGACGACGACGCAAGATAATGTTCTCATAGCAATTACTCCTTCTATAGTTTGCATATAAAACGAGTTAGCGGCATTTAATGTGATAGAAAGTTACAACTTTTTGAGAACTACGAGCTGACTCCATCCAAAATTCGGTGCAAGATAACCACGACCGCGGTAAACGACTGTTTCCTGTGGCTATTATTCAAATCACTTCAATACTATCTTTCGGAAAATGAAAACAAAAATGAGAACTATGGTATATCCTTCATGAAGCACTGGAAAGGCTGACAATGAAGGCAGCCATAATAAATTGGCCAAATTTGAATAACACCAAATTAAACCGCTACTACCGAATCACGTCGTCATAAAATACTTCAAGGTCCATCATCGTGTCATGCCGCTTACGTAGTAGCATCTATTCACCATTCTCTATATTAGTTAGTCAATATTATAAATTAGATCGATCTTATCACGATATGAAAAAATCAATCCATTTGAATCTACACATTAGAGTAAAACTGCTCACTAAGATAAAGTTATTTATTTTCTTCAAAAATGCTGAACAAATCTCTGGCCTCATGAAGTGGTCGTATGTTCTTTTGAAACTCCAAAGCCTCTTCATACGTCTTAAAGTATCTCATTGATCGAAAGCTTTTCTGAGAGGACTTATTTTCAAGTATACATTCCAACTTACCTTGCTCTTTTATACTAGGAATTATATCTGAAATACGCAAATTATATACGCCCATCACTGCAAACAATTCCAGATCTACACCGAGTAAATTGATATTCTCAGGCTGCAAAAATGTAAAACCAGCGGCTTGACTAATTAACCGATCTTTATCAAAATTCTCAGGAGGATCGAATGTAATTGAAGTATACTTAATATTTTCTCTGAATGGCTCTTCCTTAACAAAGGATGAGTACAGTTTCATCAACCAGACGTCTTCCTCATCACTTAGTGGCAAATCTAATGGGAATTGTACACCCAACTTTTTTTCAACACTACTCATCTTGTTCCAGAACGTTAATAGATCATTCACTGTCTCTCTCTCTACGTCGCTAATTGGAGCTGGAGGTAATTTCAATCCAACAACCTGTCCGTCCCCTTGAATAAATGCCTGATATACGAATAAAACACTTAATAATTCATCGATAGAATCAACTTTTTGCAGATTGAAATTAAAGGAAAATCGAAGTGTTTCTGTATCCTCAAGTACTTTCATGGATACCTGCAGACCGTCATTATCTATATTCTTTATCAACGTTTTATTAAGATCAGCAAGCGGCTGCCTTTGCATAGTTAATGTTCTAGTTTGTCCATTTCCAGAAAACTCAAGTTCATAAGGTGACGGGAATGGCCTTGGTTGTAGAAAGAATTCAGTATTCTTACTTGTAATTAGGGGAGCTAATGCCGCTTCATCTAAAGCTATCTCGATCCCGTTTATTTTCACTGGCACATTTTTATCAATCTTAAGTTCAGTTTGAGTTCTATAGAGAATTTCAAAGAGTTGCTCCGGTTTGTAAATTTTTAGACTTTCAGGGATTTTGATATTAGCAGACATCTGCATCTCCCTACCCTCGCTAGGAACTGCAAAAACGAGGTCTTTAGCTACTCGCTTATATATTAGACCATCAGGCAACCTTTTATTGAGAGACTCAACAATTTCTTTTGGGATGATATGACCATCCGATTTTTTAAATGATTCTTTAAAGTTGGAAAACATGTTTCACCAATCCTTCTCTAATTGAGTAAATACCATAATTTTAGAGATTAGAATATATTTTGTTGCATGATCAGTGTGTAATTCATCCATGATGAAATGAATTAGATTATCTCGATCTTCAACTGTATCCACGATGAGATATTCAATCTTTTCATACTCAAATTTCAACCACAATTCTTCCTTTTGTTCAATGCCGTCTGAGTACGAGTTACATACCACATTATTCAAATTATTCACCAAAACCGATTGTGGAATTATTAAACTCAAATCTGTATCTACATCACTAAATTTTGGGACGAATCTCCATTCCCTCTCATCATGAAAATTCTTAGAAATGTGTTCAAAAGAAGCCCCTCTTTGCTTAGCCATTTCTCCGTTTAAGGGTTTAATAAAAAGCAGTTGTGTTGCTAATTGATTATGAAGGATTTCATCCCCAATACCATCACGCATTTGTTCCATAGCATGTTGGAATGCTGTTTTGAAGTCAGACAGTAGAGCCGATGAACTATTCATATAACTGATCGGCTGAACACCTTCTTGTATGCCCCACATCTTGCTCATGCCAATTCCGTATCGCCCATACCCATCAGAGCTATTGGAGCCTCCCATATGGTACGTTAATTTGTTTAGATGAATATCACAGAAACAAACCATAGGAAATGCCACTTTATCCATCTCGGACAAATCCAAGTAAGCGATATTTTCTTCATAAAATCTCGGAATCATTGCTTTTTTGCTTAATTTACTTTTCAGGTATTCAAGTTTAGGCATGAAATTGAAAAGGACATTTGCACTTTGTCTGTAAGTGTAATTAGCCTGAGTCACCTGTGGAGCTGAGTCCAATAAAATATCACTATACTGTTCAATGGCCATAAGAGTCTCCTATAAATTTTGTGTTATATTGCTAACTGAAAGAATCATTTACAATAAAATTATACCTTATGGATTACGAGGACGCATTAATACAAGAAGTCTTTTTATCTCTTGGAGAAAGTTTATCCCCTTGGCATTCAATTAAAAATTCTCAAGTATTGTAGAAAACGCAAATTACATTGTCCTGGATGCGGCTCTGATTTACCGTGCCTTTGCCACCGTTGAGGGCGACCCGTCACATTCAATGGTTCCATACAGACCGAGGTAGTGAGTTTAAGAATGAAGAAATGAATGAGCTTCTGAAGACATTTGGAATCGGTCGTTCACTTAGTATGAAGGGCTGTCCTATGACAAGCGGTGGCTGAGGCCACCTATAAGTCATGAAAACAGAGTTCAGTAACCAGATGAACTTCCTTGTGTCAGTTGTTCCATAATAATTTGAACAATTTGTATGTATTACGGTATTTAATAAGGTTTTAAGTGGCATGTGCTCAATATTTAGACATCCATCTAATCGGTAATCGGACTATGTTCTTGTCCTTTTCGGCAATGGAACCAAGTTCTTGTCCTCAGCTTGGGACAAGAACTTGGTTCCTTAAAACAAAAAAGCCGCTATAATAGCGACTTCAATGGGACTATGTTCTTGTCCCTCGATAGAAGGACAGCAACATTGTTCCTTAAAAGACAAGAACATTGTTCCATTATGGCAACTGATTGAATGTTCTTGTCCCTCGAAAATTTCATAACAAGCAACTTTATGTCATTCTCCAGTCTGGTGGGTAAATTTATGTCAATTTTCTAGCCTGGTAGGCAACTTTATGTCACTCCCTCCGGATTATTTATCTATGTTGTTTACAGCGTTTCTCATTTTGATCATCTGGACTAAAATAAAATAGCCGCTAAGAAAGCAACTTCAAATGGGACTATGTTCTTGTCCCTCGACATTTATTGACAAAGCGAAACCACTCATCCATCTTAGCCCTGCCAGAAGTCCCTTATCGTAATCGCCTGTCGCGTTCTTTTGTGAAGCTATCCATGCAAGCAATTTATTTTTTCGAACTTGAGTAATTCCTACAGTAACCGTGAACATTAAATCAACTCTCTTTGATTCGCCTGCCCCAAGCCTTCTTTCCCGTTATCGGCTATCGTCACCGCATAGCCTTCAGGTCAGTTCCAATTCGAGAAGCCGAGCGATTTTGGGCTCATCCTCAACGATTAACACGTCTTTGTTCATTGTGAATCCCCCTTCCGTCTTTTTATTATAAGTAAAAACCGCTTTCACCAAACAGATCTATCCCGGCAGAACGGGCAAAAAGCCTAAGCTTTCGCTTAGGCTCTTTGGAAGTCGGTTCAGTCGTTCTCGGGAATGACCTTGCCCGTCGTGGCGTCTACCGTAACTTCATGCTGTGTTCCCGTAGCGTCTTTGATCGTAACGGTATAAGCGGTTACGCCGTTTTCCGTCTCCAACTGCACGTCGGACACCGTTCCTGCCGTTTGCTTCAAGGCTGCATCGATACTCTGTTGCTTCGTGATAGAAGCTGCTTGCGCACCGTCGTCGCTAACTTCTTTATCGTTGTCCTGCTTGTCCTGCGCACCGTCGTCGTTTACTTCTTTATCGTTGTCCTGCTGGGTTTGAGCTTTTTGGACTGGCGATGTCGAAGCGGGAGCTGCAACATCCGAAGCTGCTGCATTCGTGGAAGGCAATAAGGCCGCTCCAATAATTCCTCCTCCAGTAAGAGCAACAGCAAGCGCACCAACCATCAGTTTCTTGTTCATTGTGAATTCCTCCTTCAAATTAACTACATCTATATTGTAGACCGCGTACATTAGAATTTAATGAGGGAAATTCCTTTGCCACCAAATTATCGTCCTCGGTCAATAAGAATTGTAATTTTATGGAATAAAACCGCTAGGCACAGGGTAAAGCGCGCAAAGGCGAAGGAGCTGCCAGCTAACCGGCAGCTCCTTCTTATTTATGCCGCAACATGCTCGATTCAAAACGGGCAGCTCGCCCTGAACCGACCTGGCCGAGTAAATGTAACTCGGAAGAAATTGGTACTTGCTGCCAGAATGTTTGCCCTCTCATCTCCATGAACATCTGCTGTTACCATTACCGTGTTCCCTTCTGAGCTACTTCTAATGAAGTAACACGAGATTTTGAATTTAGTGGTCTTCGCTAAACGTCGTTCTTGTATATCCAAAATTAATATATCCCCCAGAGATAATACAATGCGACCCAGCTTAAGTTTAAGAAATGGACAGGAGCCCGGACCCAAATGCCCCAAGGCACATATTCTGGTTATGGATGAACTCCAGAAAGGTGGGGATAAATTGGGAGGCTATGCGACTAAATATAATGTAAGTAATTCCTTGCTTCACAACGAGGAGCTTCGCCGGAATGTTCCCGAGACAAGAATGTATAGTAAGTCGGTTTTAAAGACAATGTTGGATAAGTACAAAATGGTTTATGTCAAACCTAATAGCGGAACCGGCGGTAAGGGTGTCATGAAGGTTGAAAGGCTGGGACAAGGCAGTTATAGATACCAATTGGAAACGTCGGCTAGAACCTTCGACTCCTTCGATGGTTTGGTTCACTCCATTAGTAAAAGGACCGAAAATTGTCCTTACGCTGTTCAACGCGGAATTAATTTATTACGACATAGCGGTCACCGGTTTGATCTGAGGATCATGGTACAGAAAAACCCCGAGGGAAAGTGGGAAACGACCGGTATCATAGGTCGTTTAGGACATCCAAAAAAAATCATAACGAATGTATGCAAAGGGGGCCGTTCCAAGCCAGTTGAGCTTTTATTAAAAGAGCACGTAGCAGATATTGCCGAATACACAAATAAGTTGAGAAACTTAGGGTGCCAGGCTACCATGCAGTTAAACAAAACGTTTCCTAAAATTAGAGAGATTGGCCTGGATGTCGGCATAGACCAAAATCTACATCCGTGGATTTTGGAAGCGAATCCCCAGCCCGCAATTTATGGATTTAAAACCTTGAAGGATAAGCGTATATATCAAAAAATGTGTCGTTATCAAAAAGCGTACGGCCGGCTTTAATTAGTCGATGTAGTTTTTAAACCCTTCCCTGCAATGAAGAATTCTCATACTATACACCATCTTGTATGATTCAGATGAGTCGGGGATGGTGAGACATGAAAGTTTTAATGCTGGTATCGCGGTTGAATATTGGAGGAACCGAAAAATATATTCTTTCTCTCTCGCAAAGTTTGTTAACACATGGGGTTCAAGTCGGTGTTGCAGCTGATGGAGGACCAATCGCAAACTCATTTCAAAAGGCTGGGATTAAGCTTCATAATGTGTCAATTGAAAAAAAACTAAAACGAATATCCTTATTGTCTTCGATCGTGGCCAAAGAAAAGTATAACCTGATCCACGCCCACGATTCCAAGGCATTTGCTCTGGCAGTAGCCTTATCTCAACAGTGTAAAATCCCTTTAATTGTTACTATACATGGCACTTATCATCGTCGGGCTGCCCTATTATCGGCAGCAAGAAGTTCCAAACGTCTGATTACGGTTTCACCAAAACTGACCAAATGGTTGGTGAATCTTAACATTCCTAAGGACAAGATTCAGATGATTCCTAATGGAATTGACATCGCAACGTTCCGTCCTGCGGCGAATAAAAACCATTGGAGAAAGGCGCTCCATTTACCGCAAACCGCCCAAATTCTTGTATACGCTGGAAGATTCTCGTCTGATAAATATCCCATTGCCAGAAATGTAGTCTTGGCAGCAGAACAAATCGCTAAATACAACCGTCAGTTTCTAGCCGTTCTAGTTGGTCCTGGGCGTCATCGTTCAAATCTGGTTCAGCTTGCGGATAAAGTCAATCGTCGTCTTGGTCGAACAGCAATCATTATTCGTCCTCCGATGTCTAATATCCAACATGCTTATTATGTCTCAGATATTGTTGTAGGAACGGGACGCGTGGCACTCGAAGCAATGGCATGTGCAAAACCGGTCATTGCTGCCGGCGTTGCAGGGTACTGCGGTATTGTACAGCAGAAAAATATAAATAAGATAATTCAATGTCATTTCGGCGACCACGGAGCTTTTGCGCCGATCACACCCAAACAACTATCGTCAGACATTAACAGCCTATTAAGAAATCCAAAAAAAGCCCGTACTTTAGGAAAATTAGGCGTTACAACAGTAAAACAGAGATTTTCTATAGAAACCATTGGTTCTCGAATAATTCAAATGTACAAAGGGGACAACTGATGACGTCTACAAATTTAATCGTAACCCTCACTTTATTTCAAAAAGATTTTTTCACACGTAAAAAAGAGTGTTTACGAACATCAGCTTAATCACAAGAAATACATTAAACTATTTGCCGCTAAAAGATGTAATGGAAATATTGGAGTATGATATTTTAAAAAACTGCACAAACAGCATATTGATAACAGACGGTTCGGAGCTCGTGACAATTCCCAAAAATGGTGCGATCGCAAAAAGAGAAGGTGTCTCCTTTCGAATTGATCCTTTAGTCATGATAAACAAGGAGCGTCTCATTAGTCTCCGTTCTGTAAACCGGCTTTTGAACGTCGATTTCTTGGTTAACAGGAAAGCTAAGCGTGTATCAATACGGCAACCTGGTCGTTTCATCATCACGATAAAAGGCGACACCTTTAAAAAACTATCCAGATTGCTGAATACTTCGGTAAAAAAGCTTCTCTCTGTCAATAAAGATTTAAAGGAACCGATTCCTCCCGGAATAAAAGTAACGATCCCAACGATTGATTTCGATGCAGTCCACCAAAGAAAATCAACCGGAAGGGCGAAAATAAAACAAGAACCGGAAAAGGCTCCGGCAATTATTGCACTAGGTAGAAGCCTGATGGGGACTGGTTACCAGTTCGGTGCCGGGCCGTATCCCAGAAGCAAAAGATTCGACTGTTCTTCCTTTACCCAATATATATTTGGGAAAAACGAGTTGCGTTGCCAAGAACATCCAGTTCCCAAGCTCAAAATGGTCGAAAAATTACCCAAAAGGAAATTGAAGCAGGGGATTTAATCTTTTTCAGAAGAGATCGCTATTCCGATAATCGGATTGGTCATGTTGGCGTCGATATTGGGAATGGCAACATGATCAATACCTACCAATCGCCTCCCGGTGTCACCATTACGAAATGGAGAAGACCGTATTGGCTGAAACGATATGTAACGGTTCGCGAGATATTATAGAGCAAAGCAGAGCTTCTTTCGAGGCTCTGCTTTGGAATGGCATTTAGATTAGTTGGTTTCAGATTCCGCGCAGATGGATTCTCTCCCGTGAGTTTAAAGTTTTTTTTCACTGGAGTGACTTGATTTAGTTGAGGTTGATTAGCAACAGTATGTAAATACCGATTTAAGATCCTTTTCAGTGCATTTTTTGAGAATTTATGGGTATCTGGAATATGGGAGCGAACATCATCGTCACAATCCTTCGGGCTAAGCATGCCATTGGTAAACATTCACTATTCTGTTTGTAGGGCGGGTTATTCCGCGCAAGGAAGTTCCAGTTTTGCTGAAGGCAACCCATCTTGCCAATCAACAAGTCCCCGTTCACCTTGTTATCGCTGGGAAGGGAAAAGACGCCTATATGAAGAAACTTCGGAGGCAAGCATCGAAACTAGGCATTTCCGTGTCTTGGGATAGGGAAAAAGAAACATTCGGAAATCCATAGAATTTATCAAATCGCTGATTGTTTTTTGTGCCCTTCTCAGAAGCACGAGGCCTTTGGGTTAGTTAATGTGGAGGCAATGGCTACCGGTTTACCAGTTATCGCATCACGTATCGGCGGCATCCCCGAGATCGTAAAAAACGGTAATAACGGCTATCTCATCGATAAATATCACGATCCTGCACAATTCGCAGGATATATAGTTAGATGTGAAAAAACAAAGAGCTGTTTCGTACATTGGGTAATCATGCAAGAACAAATGTTCTTAGTCGGTTTACATGGCGCCAAACAGCGGCAAAGCTAGAAACCATATACTGATAATTTCTTGGGACAGATTAGTTCCGTGTTCAATCAATATTAGTAAAATTTAGCGGCAACCAGGATAGTTAATTGAAATCTTATTTGCCGCTCGGTTTAAACTCCTGCCTGTACAAATTCTATCCATTCAACATAGTATATGGCAACGGAGGTGGTTCAAAGCATGCTAACTGAAAAACGTAAGCTTGCCAAAGGTACACCATATGAAACATGGCTTCATCTGTTTCACGGTAAACTGTCTGGCCCAAATGTTATGATTGTGGCCGGCATCCATGGTAAGGAGGTCGGTAGTATCCGTGCAGCCCAGGAGCTGGTCAAGCAGTTGAGAAATCAGGAGCTAACCATTAGACGTGGGACATTGATTGTAGTCCCCATTGCGAACCAGCCTGCCTTCAAAAAAAGAGTGCGCGGAAATCCAGATCTTAATCGTACGTTCCCTCGCGGATCGGACCGAAGGGCAACTCATGAGATGTCCCGCGCATTGTTCAAGATCATGCAAAACTACAATCCGGATTGGTATCTAGATCTTCATGAAGCGAATGGCTTATCATCAAAAAGCAAGAACGTGCTCGGCCAAACCTTAATCACGAACCCAGGTAACGCTGCAGTCCCCACTGTCCAGAAGATCATCAAACAAATAAACGCGACCTCCATCCGCCCCTCCCACCATTTTCACATCCGCTTACACAAACTTAAAGGTTCTTCCCGTACCGCAGCATCCGAACATATTCATGCAAGATCCGTAACAGTCGAAACATGCTGGAGCCTTAAAATGAATACAAGGATTGAATACCAAACGCAAGTGGTTCGACACTTCCTTAGGGAAGCAGGTCTACTGCAGAAATAGAAAGGAACGCTTTGGTTTGAAATTCTTTATTCCTCCTAATGTACTAAGTAAAGCTCGAAATAATAATGCTATGTTTCAGCACTTATTACAGTCTCCACCTTAAAATGTTGTAGTCCTTTCTTGAGCTCCTTCGTCACCGCCGGTGACTCTTTTCGACCGTGACTGCAACGAATGCAAAGGCTGCCCGCTGTCTAAATAAAGCGGCGATGTAAAAACTTTCAACTTCAATGGTGCCGAGAGACCCTGACAGCTTCTCGGCCTTTTTGCTGCTGTCCGGTTCCCTTTTGTCATCGTCCCAGCATCTTACTTCCAACTCCTACAATACATACTACTTTAACTCACTTGAACGGCTTCATGGTAGCCGTTCTCTATATTCTCCCTCAAATCCCAATCCACGCTTCTAAAATGTCTGTTCAGGCGTCAAATGATAGCAGTATACAAGGATCATGATCATGCTCCCTTGTCAAACAGGATGATCAGAGCTGAAAAAACCAACCCCCGGCTGGATTGGTTGTAGGTAGGTCTTTTTGAATTGATACGCTAATCTATTATCATGAATCCCAATAATCTGTAATCACGGTCAATAACATGAAATAAGAGTACCGTTCTTTGGTCCCTTCACTCTTTGTGTCTATTACTCAGCCCGTCACCCTGTTATCATGAAGCTGACTAGATACGGTTCAACCCGCGTCCCCGCAAAATATGAAGAGAACAATCGGACAAGCCAATAACCCAAGGTGGCTCCGATAATACTGGATGCCCACAAACAGAGACCTCCCCAATAAGGCCCATAGATTTCCAGCAGCATCACAGCGGTGATTTCCCCAGCACGTTGAGCAGGATTTGAAACAGCAGCACAGCGACGAAACTAAGGATATGATATTGGCGAATCAGCGCGATGATTCGCTCAGCATCCCCTGTTCGAAGCAAATGAATAATGTAGATTACCAAGCCTAACAGCAGCAAAAATCCGAAGCATTTCACCGAGTATTTCATGGCTACGTAATATTTATGCGTATCCGGATGTATCCAACGTGAATGAAGAGCGTAATCGGTAATGACGGTAAACGTGCGAGCGTTGTGGTCGCATTCGCGCTGCGACACGACGTCGAATGGAAAGGTGTTGTTGATATCATCTGGCCGGAAACGGCCGATCGTCTCCAGCATCTCACGTCTGACGAATCCGTTCAGGTATCGGTTCACCGGGACGGATGGATTCGAATCCCTGGTCATGTAATAGCTCCAGCCATAATAATTGAAGCCCAGATGAGACGAGAAAAGGCTCATTTGATACACCTTCGAAAAAAAAGGAATTTAACACAGGGTGCACTTCCTTCATGAGATCAATGATTTGCACCTAGTTGACCTGCAGCATATGAAAATAATGCAATAATGCCGAGGAAAGCTGCTGATGGCCGTCTCCAAATCCGGCTGTCAAAATCAATATTCTTGGGTGACGGGTAGGTATGCATGTTCCCTCCTATGGATACAACAATTTAGCACGCAGTTTATTTTTAAAGCCAGATCCAGCCAGGATCTTTGCCCAAGACTCGACCTTAATTTTGCTGATCTGAAATATCCTTGCCGGGAACGACTAGAATATGCCCCAAAATAAACCACTGCTCTTCCTCGGAAAGGCCGGAACGTTGAATCAGTTGACGAATTTTTGTTTCCAAGTCATGCATTGACTCCAAAAACAGATCCCAATCCTGTAGCTGGTCATGCATACTTCTCACTCCCCATCGATAATTTCGCTGTTGAATTTTCATTTATGGCTGTTTCTACAGATTTCGGATCACTGCCTGAGGTCGGCCAAGATGCGATAGGTCGTACAGATCTTCCAGTGTACGAAGAACATTTAAATGAGATATCTTATGACTCAATGTGGCTTGACGGACATGATCCCCCACGATAATGGTCGGAAATATGATTCCGATTGCTGTAATCATCTTCGTCCCAGGTTACTTACCTGATTGAATTTGTCCTTCCTTGTTCACGTTCCGGGGCAATATCTTCGATTCGTATTTTTCATACCACCCGAGACCTGCTTTAAACGAACGGGAAATGAACGAGAAGCGCTCCGCAAGGCGGTGCACCCCTGCTGCAACTATGATACCGATCAGCGCCCCACCCAATATGTCGAACGGATAATGTACGCCTGTCCATACCCTGGAGAAAGCAATAGCAGCAGACAAGAGCAGCCAGATGATTCCTTCTTTTCGGCGATATATAACGAAAGATGCGGCAATGGCAAAAGCTCCGATGGAGTGATCGCTTGGAAACGACGCGTTGGCCGGATGCGGTATCAACTGCAGCACCGTATGGGCTACAAAAGGTCGATCCCGGTAAAATAGATGGCCGATCACCCAGCTGATCCCAAGCCCGATGACAACGGAAACGACGGACTTCGCTACCATTTTTCGGTTGCTTTCCTTACGGCTAAACCAATAGACAAATAGACCGACAAAAAATAAATAAAACGCATACTCCGCCAAAAAACGCATAACAGAATTCAAGGAGGAAGCGGATTTTCCCCACTCATTAATGAAATGAAACAGCTCATAATCGATTTGACCGATACTCATTTCTCATACTCCTTCTGCTTTTTCTGATCTGTTAACGATAACGATCGGTGGAGATAAGCTTAACGCAAGATAATGAAAATTCAATGAGAATCAGCCTTTCGATTGCATCGTCATTATTATGATACCGCCGGGAAAGACAAGATTACGCGGGTTCCCTCGTCTTCGACGCTGGTGAGAGCAATTTCGCCCTGATAGTGCTGAATGAGATTTTTGGCGATCGCCAGACCCAGGCCCGTTCCTCCAATTTCTCTGCTGCGGGCCCGGTCTACACGGTAAAACCGGTCGAAAACATGCTGGATCTCAGCCGTCGGTATGCCGATTCCATGATCCTGAATGGAAATGCGCACCCGGTTTTTTTCTTCATAGCTGCGAATGTCGATTTCTTTATGATCCCCTGAATATTTGACCGCATTTTCAATGACAATAAACAGCATTTGTTCCAGGTGAAGCGGGTTGATCCTCACCATTTTTCCGGTACCCTCCCCTTTCATACGGAAAGTGAATTCCGGATACAAATCTTCCATCCGACGGAGAGTTTTGGTCAGAAACGGTTCAATCCGGATCTGTTCAATATGATTGGTCAAGGTCGAGGACTCAGCCCGCGACAGCGCCAGGAGCCCTTGAACGAGCCCTTTCAGTCTTCGGACTTCCTGAAGCGACGCCTCCAGCGACTCCTCCAGGATTGCCCGATCTCTTTTCCCCCACCTGTCCAGCAAGTTCAAGTGGCCTTCCAGAATGGTGATGGGCGTGCGCAGTTCATGCGAAGCATCGTCCACGAACTGCTTTTGCTGGCGGAAGGACACTTCCAGTTGGTCCATCAGCTCATTGAACAGGCTCGCCAGCTGCGATAGCTCATCTCCGTTTTCGATATTTTCGACGCGTTCCTGAAGCCCGTTTCGCTTCACATTTTGAATGGTGATGGCAAGCGCCTTAACCGGCCGTAAAAACTGCTTGGCGATCGCCCAGCCGCTGGCGGCGCTAATGCATACGGCCAAAAAGCCCCCGATCACCATGACCCACAGCAGCGTATCGTTAAAATGGTCGAAGGTCTCGAGATTCGTTGCAATTTCAATCGTTCCAGCTTCGTTCTTGATTATAAGAGGAGCCCGGTAAACGAGAATATGGTCCTCCTCATGCCACACATCCTGCAAGGAGTTAATCGTGCTCGGAAGCGGTGGGATCCACAACGGATTAAAATGGTCCGTAGCCAGCAGCAGCTCCGTCCCATTTTTATCAATTAGGCGAATCATTTGATTTTTTCCTAGAACATTTCGCATATAGGAGCTTGTTTCCGGTGACTGCAGCAATTCCCCGTTAGCCGGTTGATCCTCTAAATAACCCTGGACCTGTGACATCATGACATGAAGCGCGTCCTGCTCCTGGTTCAGCATCCAGTGCTTCAATACCAGGTACTGGGCAAAGTTGTACGTGGCGAACAGCAGAAAAATGAGCAGCGTTGCGCCGATCGTCAGCTTCCATATAACAGGCATCCGTTTGAGCCAATCGGTCATCCGTTTCATGGCCGCATCACGTATCCCATTCCGCGCACGGTCTGGATGACGCTTTCTTCTCCGGGAACATCCAGCTTATTCCGCAAATACCGGATGTACACATCGACCACATTCCTTTCCACCAGCGAATCGTAGCCCCATACCAAGTCGAGCAGCATATCTCTCGTTTGGACAAGGTTTGGATGCTTCATAAACACGGCCAACAGGTCGAATTCACGCTTGGTCAGTTCGACAGGGTTACCGCCGCGGGTAATAACTCTGGCATCTAGGTCCACAGTGATGTCCCTGAATGTCAGTATTGCCCGATCCTGATGATCCCGCTGCTCGATCCTGCGGAATATCGCGCGCATGCGGGCCAGAAGCTCCTCGATGTCAAATGGCTTGGCGATATAATCATCCGCACCGCTGTCAAGGCCTTGCACCCGGTCCTCCAGTCCGTCTCTGGCCGTGAGCATGATCACTGGAGTGCCTTTCACATTCCGGAGCCTGCGGCATACCTCTACCCCGTCCAAATGTGGCAGCATAATATCCAGCAGGATCAGATCCCATTCCTCCTTCAAGGCAAGTTGAAGTCCGCTGATTCCATCATAGGCAGCCCGTACAAAGAATTGCTCATGCTCAAGTTCCAGCTGGATAAAACGCACAAGGCTTTTTTCGTCTTCTATAATAAGTATCCGTTTCATTGATATCTCCTCCAGGTTACAGTTGCGATGACAAGTATATTCAAATATTATGAGAAATCGATGAGAAGATAGGTGCTGACTCTGATAATCTCTACTAGTTTGGTCATACCCTGAAATTGTAAACAAATGATAATCCTTTATCACATTTTCTGTATAAGAATAACGTCTATTGACGTACATTCTAAGAAGCCAGACCGCATTTAGCGGTAGTTTTTCTTGCGATATAAGGAAGCCCCAGACTCCGAAGCTTATACTTTCTTATATCTTCAAAAAGGCAGAGTCTCGCATGAGACCCTGCCTTGTAAGTTCTTCTAGTGTTCCCCTTGTTGATCCTCTCCATCTGCACTTCTGGAATTTCTCCACTGATGTTTGGAGGAATGCTTCTGTATATTTGTCGGCTTTTGCAAGGAATCGCTTTGGTCCGATACCGAAGGCGCAGCTGCGGAATTGTCGGCAGAATTCTGCCCATTGGAATCTTGGCTGCTTGGATCCTTTCCGTTATTGCTCTGTTCAGCAGCTTGACTTTTTGGTGTCTGCCCGCCGGAAGCCTGTCCATTGTCGGAAATGACGCGACGAGCGGTTACAAAGGTGCGATCCCAGGTACTGCCGGAAAAATTGGACACCGTCACGCCAATACCGACTCTGTAGGTATGCAGGACCTCACCGTTCCCCATATAAATGCCGACATGATTGATGACGCCGTCGTGATTCGTATCGGAGAAAACCAAGTCTCCCTGCTGCAACTGATCCTTGGACACCTGCGTACCTACCTGCGATTGCTGTCTTGATGAGCGGGGCAGATCGAAGCCGTTTTGCTTGAAGACATACTGCGTGAATGAGGAACAATCGAATTCGTCCGTTCTTCCGGAAGGTGCTCCGAACTGGTAGCGAACGCCTAAAAATTGTTTCCCTGTCGAGATGACCCGATCCGCCACGGAGCTGCCGGAAACGGAAGCCGCGTGAACCGGATGGGTCGGCAGCATCATGCTTCCGGAAAAAGCAATGGAGAGACACAAGCCGATCCCGGTTAAAGTTTTGCCGATCCGGCTCTTTCTGATGATGTTCGTGTTGTTATCCATAAAGCCCTCCCTACAATTTGTATTGGATGGAGTGAAATCCATGTATGATTAGCACTTCATCCTTCCCCACTAGTTATAGGTGACAGAAATTAAAAAATGATGAGAAATGCCAATACTCCATGGATGCAATTTTATCCAACGCTTACTGCGCAGCTTCGGTTGAGATAGGTCATTTTCACAGAAAATTCTCATTTCCAGCTGTTACACTCATGTACAAAACCGAATCAACATGGGCAGTATGAGCAGCTGAGGCTGGTGGTTTCTATGACGACAAAGGAGGAAGAAAATGGAACAGTATTCGCATAATCAGGAGGTTCTGACCCAGCCGTCCATGAGCCCGGGAATGCGGATGTTAAGCAAAGTACCGCAAGTCGCCATCTTTTTTTTAGAGAGAATGAAATATAATAAAGTTGTGGGAAACCACTTTAAAGAAAGGAAATTATTTATGCAAGAAAACCAAAATATAATGATAATTTTACTTAACAAAGTGCCACAAGTGACGATTTTCTTTTGGATCATCAAAATTTTATGTACAACCGTTGGTGAAACATTTGCTGACTTCATCAATTTCAATATTGGACTTGGTTTAACTCTTACTACCATTATTATGGGAGTTTCGTTTTTTATTGCACTGTTTTTTCAACTTAAATCAAACAAATATGTTCCAGCCATTTACTGGGCAACAATTGTTCTTATAAGTGTATTTGGAACACTGGTAACGGATAATTTGACAGATAATATGAGCGTACCACTTGAGGTTAGTACAGCTGTTTTCTCGGTGCTACTAGGACTCACTCTTCTATTTTGGTATCTTAGTGAAAAAACACTATCGATCCACTCGATTTTTACTAAAAAAAGAGAAATTTTTTACTGGCTTACAATCCTTTTCACCTTTGCACTTGGAACGGCAGTCGGCGATTTATATTCAGAACAACTTGGTTTTGGATATCTTAACACAGGAATAGGCGTTGTTATGATTATTGCTCTTGTGTTCTTAGCTTATAAATTTTTGAAACTTGACGGGGTATTAGCTTTCTGGATTGCATATATTTTAACTCGTCCGCTTGGAGCGTCACTTGGAGATTACCTATCTCAATCAAAAGTAAATGGCGGATTAGGACTAGGGACAACCGTTACGAGTGTCATTTTTCTTATCGCTATTTTAGTGATCATCGTTTTCCTTGCCGTTTCAAAAATTGATACAAATGCTAAAAGTGATATAGCGGAAACAAAACAAAGTAATGCAAATAAGAAACATGTGCTAACACAAACGATTGTTGTGCTCGTAATTTTCTTAGTTGTTGGTATAGGCGGTTATAACTGGCGCAGTAATTATATTGCATCACAAGGTGCTGCTGATCAAGCTACATTAGGAGGTCAATTAAACGATTTTGTTAAAATTGAAAATGAAATGCTAAACGCTGTAAATAAAACAGACATAGCTACGGCAAAAAAAGGCGCTGATAATTTGGAACATCAATGGGATACACAAGAACCTAAGCTACGAAAAATTGATAGCACTACATGGACAAAAATTGATGGAACAATTGACTCTGTTCTAGCAACGGTTCGTTCTTCAAAACCTGATGTTAATCGAAGCAAAACAGTACTTACTAATTCACTTATTGTCTTAAAAGATGCAAATAAATAAAAAAAAGGTTTTTTTGTGTCAATCTACTAATATATTCATAAAAACGGTAATCGGACTATGTTCTTGTCCATTCTGGCATGCCCTACTTGGTGTAGATCCTAAGTTTAAAAATATTTCGATGCTTCCAGTAATCGATTCGCCAAATCATTTAGACTGGCTAGCGTGTCTTCAATTTCTTTGAATTCCACAGATTGACGCAGCACCTTCGCATCGACAGGAGATTACTTTCTAAAATTAAGTGTTAAGTATTTCTAAACTAAAACTGTGAGAGGCAATCATAGTATATTTTTCAGTCCCCACATTAAACTAACCTGCCCGTTAGCTTAATAAAAAGCAGCAGATCTCAATGATCGGCTGCTTTCTTGGATTTATTGAGCTATCGTTTCCCGTTAGCTTAAAAAACGTGTGGTGTACTCAACTGTAATCTTCAATCAATGAGATTTTTCCTTCCTTAATCTCGAATGTTGACTTTCCTTTTAATTGCAGCTTATCCCCACTCTTTAATCCATTAGGAAAATCCACGGCAAGAATACCTTCATAATCGATTCCGACCTCTACTTTGTCATTTATAACACTGTAATCGGTAATTGTCTGGTGACGGTTGGAGAACATCGTTGACGACTGTTCTGCCAACTCCCTATATGCTTGTATTCCTCTGGTCTCCGTTGTGGTTTCTCCATTGGAAATATTCTTGAATATTATGTCATTATGCAAGGGTTCAACCATTCTTTCAATTTCAAATGAATTGTATGCTTCAAGATAATTTTCAATTATGTCCCTTATTTCTTTACTATCCATAACCATACTCCTCTCCGTTACATAAAAGATGATACCCTTGTTTACCTAGGCAACTTATTCTCAATGAAATATTACCATATATTACAACTATCTTACCCGTTAGCGTAATGAAACAAGATAATGAATCTTATCAACATTAGTACCTTGTTCTTAACCTTTTCAACAATGAATTAGCTCTTTGTCTTTGGTCAGAGAAACCTAGTCTTGATAAAATCGGTATTCAAGCAAATTCTTATACTCATATGCTTTTATCTAGCCACATGATCTCCATCATAGTACTATTTAGATAATTACCTAATCCGAAATGACATTGCCGTGTACGTTCCCCTTTTCATTCTCATTTTATCCGGTCCGGATTAAACACAAAAAACCGGCAATCTTTTCAGATTAACGGCTTCAAAAACTCAATTTTTTTTACATATGTCTCGACTGTTTTTTGGAGGACCTTATGTTCATCGCAAGATTATATCATAACTAGATCGTGGTTCTTTTAGTAACGATTAAGAAACGCTGTATTAGAACTAACTATAGAGTATCAAGTTAAATCATCTTAATACTCTGTCTTATCTCTGTTTTTTCTGTTTCGTGTCAATGTCTTATATAACAGGAACCCAATGGTGAAAAGAATAGCTACCACGAGAAGTGGCTGAGTATAGGGTGCTGCCTTTTCAGAGATATTCCCCCAGTTTTCCCCCAGATTATGTCCAAGGGCAACAAAAATCAGCGTCCAGAGTAAGGAGGCGATACCAGAAAAGTACAAAAACTTTATTAACTTCATTTTGCTAATACCTGCTGGAATAGATACGGCTTGACGAACAACAGGAATAAAACGTGATGTAAATACTACACCGGCTCCGTATTTCTGAAACCAGCGTTCTGTCATATCCACGTGCTTGGATTTAATGTGCAGGTACTTCCCATAGTTATCAATAAAAGCCCTTCCTCCGTATAACCCAAGATAATACAATATAATCTGTTGCAATAGGCAACCAACAGTCCCAAACAGGACTGCTTCTACAAAGCTTATTTCTCCCTTAAAAACAAGGTAACCAGCATATGCTAATACAAGTTCACTCGGGATAACCTCAATAGCTAGTCCCAGTAGTATTCCCCAATATCCCATACTTGTGACGAAATCGAGAAGTTGATGCAAAATATCTCCCAATGTATAACCCCCTTGCTTTTACTATGCATTTGTTTTGAACTTCGTTTGAAACTATATCAAATGAATATTGGAATTTGATTAAAATTTATTTTTAAATGAACAAGCAATTTGAATTCTCCTATTGTAAAAACATCAGGAATGGAAACATGAGTCATATACTTTCACAGACCAATCTGCAAATGTAAACACTATTTGCTTCCACAACTTTCTAATCAATCTTTAATAAAACTATGATATTCTCAGAAAAAAAGCGGAAAGAAGTGGATTAAATGCCCTCAACTAATTCTAAAAATGATTCAAAACCCTCAGTCTCAAAAAAAAGAAGCCTAAGAACAAATTGGGCTTCATTCTTTCAATTCTGTTATTAGGAATTGTAGTAGTTGGAGTGGTTTTGTTCCAAGCTCCATTATTAAAAATTGCATCTTCTTTATTGAATGACCGATTGTCAAACCAAGTGCGACAGT
>NZ_LITU01000064.1:80882-98207 GCF_001280595.1 Paenibacillus xylanivorans | reverse complement strand
ATAATTTTGTTGAAACAATGATTCAATAGATATCGGTTGTGCGTAACAACTAGCAGCATTCCCTTGTGGGAATTAATAAGATTTTTAAGCGCATTTAGATTTTCAAAGTCTAAAAATACATCTGGTTCGTCCATAATCATTAAATTGAAGAAATACAGCCACAATGCTCAGGAGATATTAATATCATTCAATTTTGTTGAAAGGGGATACGTAAAATTGGAACCAAACGATAAGATTGTCATTATAGGGGTAACAGGTTACATCGGCGCATGGATTGCCAAACAGTTAACAGATATGGGTTATAACCATATTGTGGGAACATACCGAAATGAAGCAAAAGCACAACAGCTTCAAACGTTATTGCCAAATGTGAACTTCTACAAAGCAAACATAGGTGAAACAGAAAATTGGCATGAAGTTTTAAGGGAAGCAAAATGGATTTTTAATCAGGGAAGTGGCTTTAGTCCAAACGACAAAACATTTAAAGATAGAGGCCGAACAAAGCAAAAAGGCATCCGCCTGCTCTTACAATTGGCTGTTGATTCGGGTAGTGTCAAAAAGTTCGTGCACACCACTGCGGAATCAACCATTGCTTACGGCAATGAAGACCCATCAAAAACGACGTTTACAGAGGATGACTGGACCAATGAAGACAGGGGAGGCTTGTTCGACCACAATATGGTTTCAAAAACGATGGAAGAAAGAGCAGCCTGGTCGTTTATCCAATCTCATGAAAATATATCAAACATAATCATGACAACGATCCACCCTACGCATGTTATGGGACCAAGCTTTGTGCCTTGGCACAATGATATGATTTATGCCATGCTTCGCGGCGATAGAGCTATGGCAGATTCGCAACTATATGGGGTTGATGTGCGCGACGCAGCGGCAATGAACATTACGTTGATGAAATCGACTGCAGCAAATGGAAAGCGTCATTTCGCCTCTGCTTTTAAATCAACATACTCTACTCTCTTAAATTTGATTAAAGAACAATTTACAGATGAGCAGATTAAAACCGTGTTAGGTGATGCTGCTCGAATCATTCCTGGAAATGACGCGGCCGATTTATTGGGCCATTGTCATTCAACGTCATACTATCAAGATATGGTACCTCGTATGTTAAACCGCGTAGTGTATAAGACTAACCATCCCGAAGCGTACGCGTATGAGTATACAGAACCGAATACTACAGTAATACAAGCCATGGAAAAAATGTTGAAGGATAAAAACAATTATACAAAATTTCAAACATAAGATTCGCCCAAACTCAACGATTACAGGTGTGCTATAATATGCTCTAACTGATGAATTAAGAGAATAGGTGTGTGAACCGATGGAAATAAAGCCGGGACATCTACCCAAAGAAAAAAAACCGCTATACCTTACCGTATACGATGAACTTTTCAAAAAGATCATGAGTGGTGTATTCCCCTCCAATAGTCAATTGCCTGCTGAACCTGAACTTGCCAAAATGTTCGACGTAAGCAGAATGACGTTAAGACAAGCATTAGCTCTATTGCAAGATGACGGTCTGGTGACGAGTATTCATGGTAAAGGGAACTTTGTTACCCGATCTCGAATGGTGCAGAGGAACGATGGGCTGGAGAAAATCGGAAATCCTATTTATAAGTGCCATACAGAGGACATTGATCATGTCGACATCCAGTTCAGACTGGACCTCGAGAGTGACTACACGAAAGAGGTTCTGAAAAGAAAAGCCACAGCTGTAGTAGCCATTGAGCGTTGGTATATGAGTAAAGGACAGGCAGTAGCTTACGGATTTACCTTTATGGCCATTGAGGCCGTAACAGAATTGAACCTGGATCTCCAGAATGAAGAACAATTGCTGGGCATGCTTGAGAATAAGGTATATGAGCTGGCTAACTCTGCAACGGTAGAGGTCAGACATTCCACGGTGATGAATACCTCATCTCAAAAATATAAACTTGATGCCGGCGAGGGGTGCGACTTGCTGCTGGAAAGTCTCTATGTAAATGAACAGTACCCTATTGTATACAATAAATATTATATTCCTAAAGAATTTAGCCAGATTGTAATTAACGCTTCGAAACAATAGCGCTTATTATCATTGCAGGGCAGTGACTTCTCCATATAGGAGAGGTCACTGCCCTTTTGCATACAAGATTGACTACCGGGAAAGAATGTGGGTATTTTATCCATAAAAAATTAGTTGATAGAGAATGCGATGTGTGGTACTTTATTCTCATACCAATTAGACAACTTATTATACAACTATACCAATTCATAAAAAAAAGGAGATTTGAAATGAGCACATCCCCTAAAGAAACGCCGCATATTCAACCTGGAGGAGTAGAGATCGCCGAGACGATTCTATTGCCAGGCGATCCTTTAAGAGCAAAGTTTATTGCAGAGAACTATTTGGAAAATGTCGTCCAGTTCAATAATGTTCGCGGGATGCTGGGCTATACGGGAACTTTCAAGGATCGAAAAATATCAGTGATGGGTACTGGAATGGGAACACCAAGCATGAGTCTGTACTCATGGGAGCTGATTCATGTATTCGGTGTGAAGAATCTCATTCGTATTGGTTCCGCAGGGGCCATTCAAGATCATTTGAACCTGTATGACATTGTTTTCGCGATGGGTTCTGCAACCGATTCCAATTATGGACACCAGTACAATCTCCCAGGTCACTATTCGATTACGGCATCATTCGAACTGTTGGAAAAAGCCAAGAAAATAGCCGATGCGCAGGGGCAGAAGGTTCATGTAGGCAATGTGCTCTCCAGTGATATCTTCTATAATGCGGACCCAACGGCGCTGAAGAGATGGAGCGAAATGGGAATTCTATGCGCCGAGATGGAATCTGCAGGCCTGTATATGAATGCAGCCCAGGCGGGCGTTAATGCCCTGTGTATCTTGACGATCAGCGATCATATTTTCAGACATGAATCCACGACCCCTGAAGAGAGACAGACCGCTTTCACTAAAATGATGGAAATTGCACTAGAACTTGCTTAATCATCTGATTCCGGAAAGGAATGTGACGAATGGCTACAATAACTGAACAGACACCGCAAAATACCCCGCCCTTTCAAGCGAAAAGGGCAGTCCCTGTCATTCTGCTCTTTTTCGTCTTTGCCTTGATCATCGATAACTCATTCAAGTTGGTTTCAGTAGCCATAGGCGATGATCTGGGAATCTCGGCAACTATGGTTAGCTTGCAAGCTTCATTAGCGGGACTTGTGATTGGAATTGGCGCTGTCATCTATGCCTCTTTGGCCGACTCCATCAGTATCAGAAAGCTGCTGGTTGCAGGGATTATCTTAATCTGCATTGGTTCAATTATTGGGTATATTTTTCAAGACTCTTATCTAATCATTGTTATTGCTCGTATGATCCAGACTGCAGGTCTGGCCGCGGCTGAAACTTTATATGTTATCTATGTAATGAAACACCTGCCCAAAGATGAACAGAAGAAGTTCCTGGGTCTCAGCACAAGCAGCTATTCACTTTCTCTTGTTATCGGTTCCATTACTGGGGGATTCGTGTCTACCTATTTAAGTTGGTCAACATTATTCTTAATTCCGCTGCTGTCCTTAATCCTTATTCCCTTCATTCTTAAATATTTGCCGAAGGAACGATCTCGGAAGAGTCATGTTGATCTCATCGGTCTGATTCTCATATCTGCCATTACTACTTCTGTGTTGATGTATTTAACGGATTTCAACTGGATCTTTATTATGAGTTTCGTAGCCACAGCAGCACTTTTTCTTGGCTATATCAGTAAGAGTAAGAAGGCGTTCATCGGGATTTCCTTTTTTCAAAATAAACGGTTTGCATCCGTACTTGCCATAGCCTTTGTGATTTATTCCGTTCAACTGGGCTACATCTTTATTTTCCCATTCCTGCTTCAAAAGATGTATGATCTTCAGCTCGACACGATCTCACTGCTGCTGATACCGGGCTATGTAACGGCGATAATAGTCGGTTCGCTGTCTGGAAAAATAGCGAAAGTATTGACCAATAAGCAAGCCGTTTCCATTGCTATGGGCATAATCGTATTCAGCTTGGCTTTACCCGGCCTGATTGGAGGCTCGATTCCTGTATATGTTATCTCCATGCTGCTGTTCTCGGGGTCATTCGCATTTATGTACGCGCCTTTGCTTGATTCCTGTGTACGCTCCATCCCTGCAGAAATGTCAGGAACAGCCATTGGATTCTATAGCCTGGTGTTAAATGTATCCGCTTCCATAGGAATCACCTATACCGCATCTCTTATGGATGTAGTATCTTTTGGAACGGTGTTATGGATCCTTTCAAGCATTACCTTGTTCGCACTATTGATGTACGGGTTGCTTGTCGGCCGACTCACTGAGTCCAAGTAGTTAAAAGTTTCCTTAGATTAAAACGCTTAATACCGCCATAAACACTCTCAGCCTTCCTGAAACAAAGTAAAAGTTATTGCCGCATAGATAAAGGATTGGTACAATATAATGAAATATTAGGGCACTGCTTCGCTAGCATTGCTAGAGACAACCCCGCTACTTGTAGCCGGGTTGTTTTTTGTTTTTTTATTAAAATGACAAGGTGGAGATTCCAATGATGATCATGAAGGAAACAAGAGCGATCCTAACCAAAGAAGACCTCATCGTCAAGTTCAAAGGCTGCGGACTCATGGAGGGACAAACCATCATGGTTCATACTTCGTTAAGCAAGCTTGGTTTTGTTGTAGGCGGAGCCGAGACGTTCATTCGATCTCTTCTTGAAATCATCGGAGCAAAAGGAACTCTAATCATGCCATCCCAAACGTGGAAGAATCTCGACCCGACCACAGGCGTGCATTGGGAGGAGCCTGTAGAATGGTGGCCTACCATTAGAGAACACTGGCCCGCTTATGATAAAGAAGTTACCCCCGCAATCGGTATGGGTGTCGTAGCCGAGATGTTTCGCAAGTGGCCGGGAGCCAAAAGGTCCCACCACCCTGCGCGTTCCATAGCGGCGGTGGGCAATCATGCGTCATACATAACGGAAAATCATGATTTAAGCAACATTTTTGGAGATGGCTCCCCGTTGGATAAGCTGTACCAGTTAAACGGTTACGTGCTTTTGGTTGGTGTGGGCTACGAAAAAAACACGTCGCTGCATTTGGCAGAAACAAGGGCAAATTTTCCTGGCAAGAAGTACTCAGAGGAAAGTAGCGCCATGATGATTAACGGCAAGCGCGAATGGGTCACTTACAAGACCCAAGCCGTAAACGACGAAGATTTTATTGAATTAGGGCAGCACTACGATACCGAAAAAAACGTGAAGATTCATAAAGTTGGAGACGCCGATGTCCGGTTCTTGGAACAACGACCGTTGATCGACTGGGCAACAGCATGGATAGAGCGTACTAGGGTGCATCTATAGCAGAAAACGACTGTCATGGAGGGCCTTAAACATCGTGCGATTGCTTAATTTTGACGGACGTCCTGTTTTATATGGAGGGAACATATCTTTAATTTGTTCCCATTGTTCATCGCTTAGTTCATACCTTCTTTGAATCATGATTCATGCTCCAATCGTTTTTCTAAAACATATCACATGACTAACTTCTTTAGTTTTCAGACACGTCCTAGATGATTGTATATAAAAAAATAAGCAATGCTAGCCTTTACTAGTATTGCTTATTTTGGTGCTTCCAAAAGTTTAGAATAGAACTAAAGCAACCCTCCATTCGTTTACACTAACTTTGCGAAACCAATTGGCCGAGCCCAAACTATGGAGATACCCTCAAATTAGTGCCGATTGTACTTTAACTTCCTTCGCTACCAGTGCCATCAGTTGACGTTGTTGGTAATGCTTCGTAAGTAAGTGAATAGGATTGGCTGCCTAGCAACATTCTTTGACCTTGGAACTCATCGTACAGATTCATCCGAATGCCGCCCCCTCTTAATTTTTTGTATAGGTTACTTTTAAACGTTGTTGCGTACGATTTATTATTACCGATGAGCAAATCAGTCCCGAGTGTCAACGTCTTTTCCATCGATTGTCCATTCGGATCTATGATTTCCAAGACTAGCTTGTGCTCGTATTCACCTGATTCGTAAGCTTCATTTTTGGATAAGTTGTACGTTACAACTGTATCCAATGTATCCTCACCTTCCCTAACGGTACCCACTACATTGGTAAGCGAAAGACTGTAAGGGAACAACTCCACACTCCTTAGATTGGACTGCGGCGTTACTCCGGCAGTGTTCAGTGATAATCTAACTGTATTAATATATCCCGTTGATTTACCACCTATAGCTGTCAGTTTACCGTCTGCTACACCTTCGCCAATATGAAGCACAAGCTGTGAAGTATTCACATTCAGCGGAAGCTTACTCCAGACGGTAACCACATTTTTACCATTTGGGCTTGTTGCCTTGGACGATTGACTAACTTCGGCCTCATAATATTCATTTTCAGGTGTTTTGTAGTAAGCAACAAGCTGTGCCTGTTCCGATTTTCGTGGTTCTTTGCTATTCATTTCTAGCTCTGTATACATTATATTTGAGCTGCTTCCATTATAGACGGTTGACCGACGTTCGCGGATTTCTGCCTTTTTACCTGGCGTATCGATATGGAAATAACCACCTGCATCAACGTTATGAATGGTGTTATTTAGTGAATCCGTATTCAAGGATAAGAATTTCCTTACATCATTCTCCCCTATGGTTTCCTGCATCTCTATCCTTAAATGACTGAAATTAAAAGAATAAGGAACCTTAGCCAACACGTACATCTCTGCTGTTTCATTAGGAGCGAGGGACGTTTGAGCATTTTTTGCCACGATCTGCGTCGTACTGCTGAGCTCACTCAGTCCCGCTTTGACCAGAGCTTTGAGCGCAGGCAGTTTTACTGTAGTGGATTTGGTGTTGCGAATGCTGATTTGGGCTACGATTTGATCTTCATCTGCCCATGGCAGCCGCTGGATGGAGTCAATCTTTACCCCGAACGTTCCATGACGGTTCTCCAACATATTCTCTACTCCCAAGCCGCTATTGCTTTCCTGAGAATAAGGGATTTTATAATGCGCCGTCGGAAAAATAATCTTGTCGGCAACCGCGGATTCAGTTAATTGCAACTGCAATGTATTTTGATTTAGATTTAATGGCACATCTGCGCTGAGATCAATGATCTTCTCATCAAGCGGCTTTAAGGTTAGATTGGCAAGCGCCTTAGAATCCACTGGAATGTTGTGTCCTTCAGTGGATTTAATTGAAAGCTCATAAGCTGATAGAGTGACAGATTTTTTACCGAGATTTTTAATACGGAATTGAAGGCTCCATTTCCCGGAGTCGTTCTCCGAATATACGGAAGCGCTCTTCAGCTGTGTTTCTACTGTATTATCGTCTATGGAAATTTTCTCAACAGCGTAATTAGCCACGGCTTTAGAAGTTGTTGCTGCAGGAAGTTTGAAGGATTTAACCGGGAGATTAATTTTCAAAGTTGAGTCTTCCTGCGTGAATTGTAGCGTCATATTAGCCGATTTTATATTGGAAGGGACTTCTACCAAATAGTAGATCGTTTTCTTCTCTTGAGGCTGTACCTTGTAACTATTGCTAGCATCATCTAGCTTGAGCTCGAATACCGAGCCACCGGCTGATTTCAGGTATGCTTTATAGCCGGGATCGCTAAGCACCGTTGCACCCGAATTAGCGAGACTGACGCCTACCTTCATGTATACTTTTCCATTAAGTTTAATCATTTGCAGACTTTCCGCTTTGGTCGTTACAGGCAGATTATTCATCGTGATCTTCTTGCTCTGGTCTTTAGCCACGGCTAAGTCAGAAGTTGCTGCAGGAAGTCTGAAGGATTTAACCGGGAGATTAATTTTCAAAGTTGAGTCTTCCTGCGTGAATTGTAGCGTCATATTAGCCGATTTTATATTGGAAGGGACTTCTACCAAATAGTAGATCGTTTTCTTCTCTTGAGGCTGTACCTTGTAACTACTGCTGGCATCATCTAGCTTGAGCTCGAATACCGAGCCACCGGCTGATTTCAGGTATGCTTTATAGCCGGGATCGCTAAGCACCGTTGTACCCGAATTAGCGAGACTGACGCCTACCTTCATGTATACTTTTCCATTAAGTTTAATCATTTGCAGACTTTCCGCTTTGGTCGTTACAGGCAGGTTATTCATCGTGATCTTTTGGCTCTGGTCTTTAGGAACTACGAATGAATAATTGTCCGGAATCTTGAAAACACCCATCTTTTTCTGATAACCCGCACTGCTGAAATCCCAACCAAATATTGAAACATTGGCTCCGTCTGCTTTTGTAGCCTTGCTGATATTCACATAATAAGTTATGGATTCGCTGCTCTTGGAGGGCACCGTTTTTTTTGTCACATCACTTGTGATAGGTCTTCCTTGTACAACCGTACCCCCTTTAGTGGTAACCTTAGAGAAATAATCGATAAGATTTACACTACTACCACTACCATTGCTATAACTAAGCGTGTATATAAGTATATTACCGCTCGGCTGCGCAAGTATGTCCATATCGATCAGCTTTACGCTGACATTGCTCTTCAAAGCTATAGACCCGAGTTTGTCCAGAGTGAATTCTGCTGCCGTTGTTGATTTAGCAGCGCCTGCCGATGCTGCGTAAGCTCCGTATGTAATAGACTGGCTTAGAAGCACTGTGCTGAGCAGTACTACAGCATAGGTCTTTCTTCGTTTGTGCATGAATTTTCCTCCTTGAATAAAAGTCCTTATATTTTGAGAAAATTTTAGATTATCTACTTGAAGGGGATAACACCAAATTTTCATGGGATTGGGGTTTGTTTCTTATCATAAACAGTCTCAAGGCACCGCAACCAACCATTCCGCCGGAAGTGTTCAATATGAGGTCATCCACATCAAATGTTCCAATACACAAGAGTAGCTGTGTAACTTCGAAGCATAAGCTTAAAGAAAAGGAGAGAATGAACACATTCGCGAATGATGCGCCTCTTCGAGTGAATAGTTTAGGAATGAAGATACCCAGCGGAATAAAAGTTGGTGTAACGTCTGCTGAAGTTGATAAAGCAAAAAATGGGTGTCAACAGAACCCCACTTAAATAAGATCAGCTTGATTAATAAATACAGATACATAACAAACCCCGCTGCCAACTATTTCCTCCTTAACACCTCATATAATCAGGATAGAGAAAATTAGTTAAAAAAAAAGCGGACAAATATAAAGTTTCTCTTAAATTATGGATTCTTGCGGCAGTTGAATCTCAAACAGTGTTCGCACCACATTACTCTCGACCGAAATCATTCCATCATGCTGCTCCACAATATTCCTTGCAATGAACAGTCCAAGACCTGTACCACCCTCTTGATGCGTTCGTGCCCGATCACTCGTATAATACATATCGAAGATATGCGGCAATTCCTCTGGAGCGATATGGCCCCCATAGTTGACGATCTGAATCACCACATACCCTGAATCAAGATGGCTATTGATATCTACATACAGTCCATCGTTCCCGTAACGAGTGGCATTGGTCAATAGATTCTCAAATACACGGACCAACAGTTCTCCATCGCCAGAAATGTATAGGTTAGGTTCAATATTCAATCTGGAAATCAGGTTGTTTTTCTCGAAAACAGGATATAATTCCTCATTCAATTGCATCAGAAGCTCGCTGATGTCTATTCGCTTCTTTTCAACGGGCAGCATGCCATAGTTCATTCTAGTGATCTCGAACAACCCATCGATTAGCTTTTCTAGACGTTGAGATTTGATGAAGGCAATGGATGTGAAATGTCTGTGTTGCTCCTCTGTCAAATGATCATCCTTAAGAATTAAATCTAAATAACCCAATACAGAAGTAAGTGGCGTGCGTAAATCATGCGCTAAATTTACGACCAACTGATCCTTACTGTTCTCAGCAAAATCCCCTCGTTCCACCGCCGCTTCCAGTTTTTCACTCGCGAGATTAATATCCTCCGCAATGGTTCTGAACTCATCATTCGAGGAAATATGTACATGATTCTTAAATTCACCATTGGCAAGATGACGAATCCCCTTGGAAATTTCATTAAAGTAGGTGACATACGGCTTCGTGAGCAAAAAGAAAAATAATATAGCTAGCGGAATAAAAATAATTAGAAAAAAATAAATATCCCCTATGTTATAAACGAAGCGACGATACTGAGCTAATTGATCTTCTACGTGAACACCGGCATAATAGAATTGAAGAATTCTATAGATCCCATACGTGGTCATACCGGACAGAAGCATACTTAACCCCAGCAGCAGAATCATTTTTGTCCGAAAACTTCGGATTCGCTTATTCATTGATTGTATACCCCACACCCCAAATGGTTTTGATGAATTTATTCTTGCTGATATCTTCTCCAAGCTTCTTACGCAGGGTACGAATATGTACCATGACCGTATTGCCTCTGTCATAGTATGCTTCGCCCCACACCTGTTGGAAAATATTTTCCGCGCAAAAGATTTGCTTTGGATGACTTGCTAAGAGGTATAGGATATCAAATTCCTTCGGCGTTAACTCGATAACCTCGCCATATAAGGTAACAGTATGCTGATCAGGCGAAATCGTTAATCCACCGGCTTCCAGTACCCCTGTATTCACTACTGCAGGTTGATTGAACACCTTGGAACGACGCAGTTGAGAATTCACACGAGCCACCAATTCCATAGGATTGAACGGTTTAGTCATATAGTCGTCTGCCCCCATCACCAGTCCTGTGATCTTATCAAGATCAGAGGTCTTGGCACTTAAAAAAATGATCGGCAGATGATTCTTTTCCCGAATTTGACGGGTGACCTCGTAACCATCCAGCTCAGGCATCATAATATCCAAAATGGCCAAATCTATCGATTGCGATTGAATAGCATGAATAGCTGCTTTCCCATCGGATGCTTTGACAATATGATATCCCTCTTTTTGTAAGTGCAAGGCAACCAGATCAGCGATCTCCACCTCATCATCTGCTATCAAAATCGTGATACGCCTCATTCCTTTTCCACTCCTAATAAGATGATTAGCAATATATATTTTCCATGTTGATATATCGATTGAACTAAAGACGAATCCTCATATTCATGATTCTCTTTAGAAATGATTGAACTTATGAGCGCAAACTTTAGTTTAATCTATATAGCTTTAAAAAGCAGCTCACAGGGAAGCTGCTTCAGTTGTATTGTTTCCTATTCGTTTAAATAGATTGTCACCTTGTTCTGGATCAGCTTGGCAACTTCATCTGCGGACTTTTGTCCACTGAAGAAGAATACGGAATCTTCGGATATCATTCGAAGTACTTTAGCATCCGCGTCCTCGTATTTATACGTGCCATGAACTAAATGTTTGAACTGCGTAAATTCTACCTCCGATACCTTGGCCTTTTTGCCGTCCAAGAACTTGTATGTTCCGCTTTTAACTTGTTCCTGAATCTCGTTCAGTTTTTTATCGTCCACAGATGCTAGCAGGGAGAAACCTTCTCTCTCTTGCAGCGATTGTGCCTCGTCAGATAATAGGAAGGAAATGAACTTCCACGCTTCGTCCTTCACCGGAGAATTGGCCCGTATCGCAATTTGGGATAAAGGAAAGATCCGCGTTCCTTCTGATTTCCCTATATGCGGCTGTTGCAGCAGTACCGGATTTTCAAAGTGTGAATATAAGCTGCCGATAAAGTCTACCGACGTTACATTGACGTGAGAAAACAACTGATTGTCCGTTTCCGCTAGCTCCTCAGTCATGACTTTTTCATCAAACATTTTTTTGATATTCTGCATCAGTTCCACGAATTCGGGGGAGTCGAACTTTGCCTTTTTCGCCGTGAGGTCGACGAACTCCGCGTAATTGTCCGAGACCATGCTCGTGAGATTGCTATCCGCCGGGTAATACGCCAAGCCATAAAACTGTTTCTTGCCACCCTTCTCTGCCTGTTGAATGAGCTGCTTCGAGATATCCTCAAAGGTATTCCAGTTCCAGCTCTTGTCGTCAATCTTCACAGTGGAGTTCTTAATCACGTTCCCGTCTCCTGCGAATAAACTCATCCCGAATCCGAGAGGCATGGCATACATACCGCCATTCACCTTCAATAGTTCCAATACGTTCATTTTCAAATCGCTTTTATTCAACGTTTTGTCTTGTTCCATGGAATCATCCATGTTCAGGAGAACCTTTTTGCTCAAGTAATCATCGATAGGCATGCGGCCGGTTATTTCGAAGATATCCGGACCCTTTCCTGATAGCAGCGCTGTATTCGTCGTTTTTGTGTATTTTTCATAATCATCTGTAATCTGAATTTGAAGATCAATATCTGGATACTTTTCTTCAAACTTTTTCTCTGCTGTCTGAAGAAATTCGCTCGGTTGTTGTATAGACAAAGTAACGACTTTTCTCCCCTCTTTACTTTCTTTACTTTCCTTACTACCTCCAGAACCACATGCAGTCGTTGTTGTCATTAAAATACCAACACATATCATCCACAGCCACTTCTTCATTGTATAAATTCCTCCTAGAGTTTTTTGTTAAAAAAACTATCTTCGTAAGCATTTGCTGAATTTTATCTCTTATATGCTTAACTATTCCATTCGAATACGGTTTCCGTCTTGTAAAGGCTCACTGCTTTCCAGAATAATCAGTTCTTCCTCATAGAGGCTATCCGATTGGATCATCGTTTCTTTGTCATTCGTTTCACTTGTATGAATGAGGACTTTACGCACAACAAAGACATTGCCTAATGCCCCTCTCTGCTCTTCAATTTTATAAACAAACATGCCGTCGCGCTCCTCATGAATAGCCACATTGGAAATGAGAAGTCCCTCTTGCTTTGAGCGTTTCTCGATTTTAATCCTTGCCTGCTCACCCCCTTTCAGTTCAGAGTTAACGACCTTTATGCGAAGAACCTTCTGAGGGATCGTTATGGTCTGGCCCCCCTCTTCACTAGATGAGCTCTCGATACGCGGTTGTTCATTCGCCACTTCCTCAATCGTGCCTTCGATCATACGGGCCTGTTGTTCTTGGACAGTATTTACCTCGACCTCGACCTCGATCTTCTCTCCGATCGAAATCCCTAAGCTGGACAACACCTTTGAATCAGCAGATATGTCGAATCGATAACCTAGGCTGCTGTTCGAGACAAGAACATCCGGTTCTCCCGCTGATGTTAACCCTTCAACGGCATTCAATTTCGCTATAATACCATCGAAAGGAGCGGTCATATCTTGTTGGCTTGTCAGTTTATCTCTCATCTCGTTAATTTTACGTTCCTGCGTACGTAGATTAAGTTTACCTGTTTCAATAGTACGTCTTGCATTCCGAATCTTGAGTTCGTCCCCTTCCATGCTCGACTGAATGAACTGATCTTGAATATTCTGCTGCTCGATTTGCTGTTTTTCTAAATTGGTTATTTCATCTTCCAATTCTCGTTCGGCAGATTTGCTGTCATAGATGATTAGCTTCTGCCCCTTCTTCACACGATCACCTTCTTTCACGAGAATCTTCTGGACCTTCCAGCCGGCAGCATTCGATAGTTTAGCTTCGGCGAGCGGTTGCAGTATTCCGCTACCTTCGATCGTAAATACAAGACTTCCAGCAGCCGGCTTTTCCGTTCTCACTTTCGGCAAGGTCAGCGACTGTAGCGTGTTACTGAACAACGTAAAGAAGATTAACAATCCCATAAAAATAATGAACACGATCTGAATGATTCGTTTACGCCTACGATCAGCCGCCACTTTTTCTAACTCCATATCCCGTTCTTCTCCTCCTAAAAACTTTCCGTAGGAAAGTTTACTTCGTAAGCATGATCTGAACTTTCCGTAGGAAAGTTTACTTCGTAAGCTTTGTCTGAGTTTTGCCTAGGCAAAACTTGCTTCGTAAAGCATCAGTGCTTCGCGAACATTACCCCTTGATGCCAGACAATTGAATGCCTTCAATGAAATACGACTCTGCATACAGAAACAACAGCACCATCGGAGACATGTAGAGCACCGATGCAGCGAAAGCAATCCCCTTCTCTTTATTGATCATGGATAAATAAACCGATAGCGGCTGCTTGAACGGATCGTCCAGAAAAATAAGCGGCTGCTCCACCATGTTCCAATAGTCGACGAACAATAAAATAATGAGTGCAGCCAGACCTGGTTTGATCATCGGGATAATAATGGTACAGAATATCCGCAAATGTCCGGCTCCATCGATCTTGGCCGCTTCGATGTAGGCATATGGAATAGCCAGCATGAACTGCCTGAGCATAAACACACCGAAAGCTGCGAAAATCCCAGGTAATATAATCGCATTCGGACTATTCAGCAGCCCAAGCTTATCCGCCATAATGTAATTCGGTACTAGCGTCACTTGGAATGGCATGAGCATCGTCAAAACATAGACGAGAAACAAAGGCTCCCGGCCGCGAAATTTCAGCTTGGAGAACGCGTATGCAGCCAGTGCTGCTACGAGGGTCTGCCCTGCGATGATCGGCACCACCATGAATACCGAATTCCAGAACATCATCAGATATTTTGGGCTACCCACCAAAATCTTGTCATACTGCTCCAAGGACACTTTATCCGGCAGCAATTTTAAATTCACAAAAGGATTTGCTCTCCCTGCTACCGCTTCGTTTATCTGCCCTATGGGCCCATAATTGATGCCAATTTCTCGTTCTGTCATGAGCGAATTTGTGAAAGTGATTACAATTGGGAATATTAACATGACCGCGATAGCACCCATGACGACTGTTAACGCACTTTTTTTCAATATTTTAGAAACTCGCACGACCTTTCCCTACCCCCTATTCCATGAACTGCCGATGCCAGCGTTCAATCGCAAACAATCCCATGACGATCAGAAAAATACAACCAAACATCAAGGTCGCAGCCGCAGTCAGCTTCTGAATATCTAGCGACATGAACATGTTGTTCATATAGTGCTGCATCATGTATATACTGTCATGCGGATAATCGCCTGCGATCAAATACGTTTCCCGAAATACTTTAAATGAGTTAATGATCGACATGATCACTACAAAGAACATCGTGGATGTTAGATAGACAAGTGTAATACTGCGAAACTGCCGTAAACGCCCTGCCCCTTCAATTTGGGCGGTTTCGTAATAATCCTTCGGGATTTGCTGTAGTCCCGCCAAAAACAATATGACGTTATAGCCGATGTTCTTCCATAAATACACGACAATAACTACATTTCGGGCCGCATCGGTCTTCATCCAATCCACACGTTCGGATCCAAAGTAGCTCAACCAAGCGTTCAGGGAGCCGTTCCAATCGAACAGCATCTGCCAGATCAGAATAATCGAGGCGACTGGAACGACAAGCGGTAACACAAACGCAGTCCGCAGCCATTTTCGAAAATATATATTTTTATTCAACAGCATCGCCAAACCTAGCGATAGCACAAGCATAAGCGGAACACTAACCGCGCTAAAATAAAACGTATTGGATGCTGCCTGTCTGAAGGAATTGCTCGCAAGCAGTTCGCGATAATTATCCAACCCTACAAATTGGCTATCTACCGTGCTGTCCATAAAAGAATAAAACACTCCCATGGCAAACGGAATAAGGTAGAACAGCGCAAATCCAACACCACTCGGCGCAAGAAACATCAATGCCGCTGAAGTATCCTTACGAAACCAGTTCTTCATAGTTGTCTTCATCATCCTTTCAATAACTACTGCTCAAGGGTCTAAACCCATTTCTTTATAAAGCCAGAAGCAAAAATATAACTAGCAAAAAAACCCATTTCTTCGTCCTCAGCTTTCTCACCCACTCATTTAGAATAGGAAAAACTGTTTAAAAAGAAGTAGGGTAATTGTTAAATTTTTCTTAAATCTCAGGATTGGATTTCATACAGGCACCTGGTACCTTGGCAATCAGCCTGCCGGAACGTATAAATATTTTGCCTTCGTTCCAAGCTGCCTGGATGGGACCTTCAATTTGGTTCAGCAGTTGATTTGAAGGGAGATTCGAGTAAGTGACGTTTGAAAACATATTCAGTTTAGGTGAATCCAAGCAACCGGATACTGCCATACGGCTTATTCGGTTGCTTTTGATTTCAAACCACACAAACATACTTCGTCTCAACTATCATTTTTATAATATTAATTTCTACAATAGTTATTAAAGTGAAGGCATGGATACGTAAGCTTAGAAAGTCAAAACGTTGGATACAGGAGTAATTAGCTTCAAAAATTTTTCCATGAAACGGAAAAAATTGTGGAACTCTCACAAGAGAGCGGAAAAATAGATTCGCTGCTCCATACTATATAAGAAGAGTTGTTGTAGAGGATTTTATACATGTAGTAGATACGCTTAGATTTTTAATGGATACCCCGGTCAAGGATGTAAAGGTAGAGTACCTTAGAAAAGATGACATGCTTGATCATTTGGTCATACAACTTATTGGAGAAGAAGTGTACTGCTATAGGCGTAACGAACAGAAATGGTGGTGTTACAGAGGAAATCATTGAGTATATGACCGGCCATAATAAATAGTAGTAAACAGTCTTGTTGAAACCACTCACTTTCATAATAAAGAAATAAGTATATCTAAATTCGGGGATTGGGAATCCACACTGTATAAACGCGACTTCTATCAAATAGTAGATCATTTTATAGATTGCGTTAAACATAATGGGATACCTGATCCCTCTATTGATGATTCACTAATCACTCATGAAATTTGCGAAAGAATCGTTAAGTACATTGATGCTGATGTTTAAAGCAAGACCCATTTGGATTTAGATCTTTGTTTGGGATCTGTTCACTCAACCTCAAATAGAAAAGCTGTGATTTTCAATGGTTTTTTTTCGCTTCTACATAGCTTTTCTATAACTGACGCAGTTAGCGGTTCACCCCCTTCACCTGGTCAAGTATTCTTACGTGATCACTGTTAATTGAAGTGAATTCAGCCATAAAATTAGATAATTTATGACCAGTAAAATATTGACTGAACTTTTTCTTTTTTAGTTTGGAACTCTTTTCACTTGCTTCACTCCTTATATTATCAACTTGCTCACTGAGCTCTAGATCCGTCATACTTACCAAAACATTTCCTCCGTTATATAGCCTACAATGAGCTAATTCTAACATAGCCATATACTATATCATCGATAGTACTAAATCTCGACTTAGCCTTAACCAACAGTTTCGCCCTACTTATGATAAGGTTCACCGTATCACCACAAAAGCGAAAGAACTCTTCATGAGAATTAGCATGAAGAGTTCTTTCCATAGAATTGACCATATAAGAATCAGCTTTGCATGATTAGCAGATGCACGCCTTACTTGCGCGTCAAATTTATACGAATGGATGTGGAATATACAA
>NZ_LITU01000064.1:79849-80872 GCF_001280595.1 Paenibacillus xylanivorans | reverse complement strand
TAATTTCTTCAGAAGTCAATTTAACCGATAACGCCGAAACCGCATCTTCCAGATGGCTGATTTTGGTTGAACCCATAATAGGTGCAGTGACCTCTTCCTTTTGCAGCAACCATGCAAGTGCAATTTGTGCGCGTGAAATCCCCCGGTTACCGGCAATTTCCGCAACTCTCTCCGCGACTTTGCGATCAGCCTCTTCCGTTTTACTAAACAAGGCCTTTGCCACCTGGTCCTTCTCTGATCGCGTGGTCTGCTCATTCCAATCCCGGGTTAACCGGCCTGCAGCCAAAGGCAGGTAAGGAGTGATGCCAACTCCCTCGTCTCTGCAAAGGGGGAGCATTTCTCGTTCTTCTTCCCGATAGAGCAGGTTTAATCTATTTTCCATGGAAACGAACCGTGTCCAGCCGTTGCGCTCTGCGACATGCTGAGCTTTCGCAAACTGCCATGCCAGCATGGAGGATGCTCCGATGTATCTGACCTTGCCCGCCTTAACTAAATCGTGAAGAGCCTCCATAGTCTCCTCAATTGGCGTATTAGGATCCCACCGATGAATCTGGTACAGATCGACATAGTTTGTTCCGAGCCGTCTTAGACTGTTATCAACTTCGGTCATGATAGCTTTACGGGAAAGTCCCATAGCATTCGGACCTTTGCGCATTGGAACAAATACCTTTGTTGCTATGACGACTTCGTCACGATGAGCGAAGTCCTTTAAGGCACGTCCGAGAATCTCTTCGCTTGTTCCGTCGGAGTACATGTTGGCGGTACTGAAAAAGTTGATGCCCGATTCGAGTGCCTTCTTAATAATCGGTCTACTTTGCTCCTCATCCAGAGACCATGGGGTATTGCCGCGTTCAGGCACTCCGAAGCTCATGGTTCCAAGGCTTAACTTTGAGACCTCTAACCCGCTACGTCCAAGTTTTACATATTCCATTTGATTACACACTCCTTAAGGGTATTGGGAAGGTATTCAAACCTTCAGGTTGTCTACACATATCTCGGTGAGCCAGTGCTGCTCGAGACTAT
>NZ_LITU01000064.1:74118-79839 GCF_001280595.1 Paenibacillus xylanivorans | reverse complement strand
CTTCACGAAGGAGCGGCAGCATCGCTTGGGTGACGGCGATGACGCCAAACACGTTCGTCTCGAACACTGCTCGTACCTCTTCTAGAGAGGCTACGCTTGGGCGCCCTGACTTCCCGATCTCCTCAAGAGGCCTGCCCGGCTGACCTTGGTGCGATATGCCCGCATTGTTCACGAGCACATCGAGACGACCGAGCTCGCCCCGGATGCGCTCTGCCGCAGCGGAGATGGAATCCTGATTTGTAACGTCGAGCTGGAGGGCGCGGGCATCCGCTCCTACGCTCTTCGCAGCCGTTTCCCCTTTCTCGAGACTGCGCGAGCCGACGATCACAGTGAAGCCGTGCGCCGTGAGATCTTTGGCGATTTGAAGACCAATTCCTTTATTGGCTCCGGTGACCAAGGCCACGGGTTTATCCTGCATAAGAAACAACTCCTTTAGTGGGGTTTTACTGCTCGATACAGGTTAATACATCAACTTTACACTCGACAGTTTTCTCTTGGGTTGATGTGTCAACCTAAATATAGGCTAACAACTTGTGGTTGATGTGTCAACCATGATATTATACTTGCATGGATATCAACAAAGTAAGCGAAGATGAAATGCGGATTTGGAATATGTGGAAAGGCTCCTTTAAGCGAATCTTCGGTCGCGTTATTAAGGAGCTTTCTGAACATACAGGGCTATCAGAAGGAGACTTTGGAATACTAGATCGGTTAGTCCAATTCGGAGATGGCAAGCTTCGCCAACAGGAACTAGCCGACTCGATGGACTGGGATAAGAGCAGATTATCCCATCATTTGACGCGGATGGAAAAACGGGGACTTGTTATAAGGAGCCCATTAGACGCAGATCGTGGTGTCCAAGTCATCATTACTTCTGCCGGAAAAGCAGCTTTGGATGAGGCCCTACCCATCGTCTCAATGGCAATACGCAAGTATTTTCTGGATCAATTAACCGATCAAGACATTGAATCGATTACGAAGCTGGCGGAAAGGACAAAAAGCGACCCTAGCCTCCGATAAACCCTCGTTGGCTTGATCGCTTTTCTGGCAGCCCATTTGATTCGGCTATTCCGCCAGTAGTGGGTAGCTCACCCCCTTTTCACCCTACTTGTGGTACGGTTCCCCGCGCTGTCGGTAACGGCAAGTTTTAGGGCCATCCATATGCGGAATGGCCCTTTCTTTGTATCTTTATTCAAAAGAAGCTAAGATTAAATGGTTCTACTTAATTTCACTTCAAAATTCGGTTTAGTAACATAGTCCATGTATTGCATTTTCCCATCGAGATTTAAATAGGCTTGATAACGTGTACGAATAGCTGGGGCTGTAATCATATCAAGCACTTGATCCTTTGCGACCCAGCGGCAATCTGATGTCTCTTCGGAAGTACATAACTGCCCGCCAACAGGCTTACAGACAAAGTCCAACATCACTTTCGTTGGCACATCAGTCACATTGTCATGCCATTTATGAACACTTGTGTTTGAGAATACTCCAAATAATTGCGAGACAATCACGTTCTAGCATTTGTTGGTACATATATCATATTCGTGACTTACAGGCAAAAGTCCCCTTCGATGTACACCATCATTTTGTAAGTGCAAATAAACTCGCACGCAGCGTTTCGACCGGAGCTCCTATCGTTGGTATGCTGTAAATAAGGGCTCCTGCGAGCTTTTCTTCAGATCACTTAACGCTACATGTGGGTACAGATCAGCTTAATGCGGCAAACAGCGAAAAGTTCACATCAGCAACAGACGGCAACAGCTTTTAATGGGACAGCAAGCAGATCATTGCGTATCACAGGAAATTTCCAGGCAAGTACAGATGTTGAAAGACGGACCATGGATTAACATGAGCAACCAGATCTCATAAGCAAAAAACCTTTCAACACACGATATTCAACGATCCCCGGAGTTGAGGTGACATTCAATACAACATCTCAGACGTGGAGCAATTTAAGCATGGTGGAAATATTTCCGATATGATTAACTTCATGCAGAACACTCGAGATGATCACTTCTTCGGTACATTCAGCTTTAAGAAAATTCTCCTTTACAGGCATTTCAAGTTTGTTCTGAAATCGTTCCTGAATTCGGTCTGGTTGCTCTTTCAATTGGATCACTAATAAATCCCAGTCAGGGGCGTCCTCTTCCCAGTCTGTCGGTCGCGTACCGCTTCTAAAAAATTTGCTGTAATGCACGGGAAGAGCCGAATTTTGATTGATCAGACCGAAAATCAATTGTTCCGTCATGACAAGAACATGTCCGATCTGCCAATGCAGATTGTTGTTAAAATGTTCAGGCACTATACTGCGCTTATTAATGGAACATTCCTCAACAAGCTTGAGCAGACGACTTCGATGTTTGCCCAATGTTTCGAATACAAAAGTCTCTCTCATTATATAAACCTCCCAAATTTTCTGATCGTCACTCTCCCTATATTGTATCGCTTCAATTGGAGCTTTTATGAAATTGTCGTCTGCGCTTTACAGTACTCATCCAGTCAGGAGTCCAAGTCTGCTCTTTGTCATCGATACGTTTGCCCGGTGGAACAATGGCATCGATAGCATCCAGCACATTGGTGTCGAGTCTCATCTGCGAACCGGACATATAAACTTCTAATTGTTCAAAGGTACGTGGTCCCCAAAGAGTAGATGTGACAGACGGATGACTTTGGGTAAACGCTATCGCCATATCCGCCAGTGAAATCCCCGCTTCATTAGCCAACTGTTGTAACTTCTCAATAATTTTAAACTTATATTCATTTTCAGCCAGCTCAGGATCTAATGTATCAGCATGCCCCTTTAATACGGCAGCACGCGAGTCGCTTTGCGCAGCCTGACCAGCCTTATATTTCCCAGTAAGTAAGCCGCCGGATAAGGGACTATACACAAATAGAGAAAGGTCGTAGCGTTGTGCTACTTCAGCAAGTTCAAATTCCATTCTTCGATTAATCATGGAATATGGTGTTTGCTCACTCACAAATCGTTGAATACGATAGCGTTCACTGATGTTTTGGGCCTGAACCATTTGCCATCCCAAATGATTTGAAGTACCGATATGTTGAATTTTCCCTTCTACCACCAAATCTTGCAACGTTGTTAGGATTTCCTCATAGGCAACAAATTCAAAGGGAAGATACAGCTGATAAAGATCTATATAATCGGTTTGCAAACGCGATAGGCTTTGTTCGATAGCTGTTCGTATCCAACGGCGAGAAGCACCACTTTGATTTATTTTATCAGCAGCTTCAGCTTCCGCTCCAAATTTAGTCGCTAACATAACATCTTGGCGCTTGTTCTTAATGGCTTTACCGATAATACGTTCTGATTCTCCCTTCCCATAAATATTGGATGTATCAATCAGATTGATTCCAAAGTCTAATGCCGCATCACTCTTGGATGATAAAACGTTAAATCTGTGAAGCGACTTCTTGTACTGCTAGTTAGTTTCCCCCTTCTAGTCTTCTACACAAGCAACAGTCTCAAGGCACCATATTCTATTCTATGGTGGCAGTTATGATTGCAAGGAGAAAAAAAACGGAGAAAGCCGTTTTTTATTAGGGAGGAATCACCTTGAGACAACCCCGAAGACTGTGGATTCTCACGAATGAATACGAGCCTTATATTATTGGGGGATTAGGGACAGCAGTTACTAATTTGACAAAGGCGTATGTGCGTAGCGGTGTTCATACCACCGTCCTGACCCAGAGCAGTAATTCCTCAATCAGTATTACGAAAAGCGAGCGGCTGTGTATCGTTCGCTTCCCGACAAGAGCACCCTACTACTCAATGAAGACACGACAGTTTAATCCCGCCGCTATAGAGCGATGGATTGAGCATCAAGGGATCCAGAAACCAAACGGAATTCACGTACACAGCTTGCAGTTCGCCAACTTATCGAAATATTATAAATCGAAACACCAGATTCCGATTATATATACTAGTCACTCTCTGGTTTCTCGAGAAAAGGGTGCTGTAAGCAAGAAAAAACAGATAAGGATTGATCAACAGGTCTTACTGTTAAAGAAGACAAGTAAGATCACCATCCCAAGCCGGTCGGAACTCTACAAGCTAAAGAAGCTATATCCCTTCGTCGCAGGAAAAACCGCTGTCGTCAACCATGGCATAGTCTTGCACAAATCAGAGACACGACTATCACGGCGACACCTTTTATACGTTGGCAGACTCGTTCCGTTAAAAGGGATAGAACCTCTACTGAAAGCTATTTCAATATTGAAACAAGATGGTAATAAAGTTTGGCTAGATTTGGTCGGAACAGGTTCTAACCGTTATGTACTACAACTGAAGGCGCTTGCCAGAAAGCTCGACATATCGTCCGAGGTGCGTTGGCTCGGGTTCCGCAGTCAAAGCCAAGTGCAGAAAATGTATGCTACTTATGGTGCAGTGGTGATGCCCAGTTCCCAGGAATCATTCGGGTTGGTAGCGCTTGAGGCGCTGGCCAGTGAAATTCCGTTGGTATCAACCCGGGCTGGAGGACTTGCCGATTTTGTGAACAACAGCGTAGCCCAAACGATATCCAGAGCGAACGGTACAGCAATTGCCGCATCTATTAAAGCAATGTGGAGCAACAAAAAGCTCACTGACAAGCGGGTTGCCGCTGGTAGCCGGCTTGCGTCACGTTATCAATGGCCGCAGGCTGCTAACCGGTATAAGCACCTATTTCGACAACTCCAGGGTAGTAACACCTCAGATAAGGGAGGTATGATCGACCATGCGCACTAATCTAGAAGTCGAACGGCTTTCCGAAAAATTCGGAATTCGAGCGAAACGAACGGAAGTTATTAAAAAAGGCGTTTATCGAATAACAGCTGCGGGCGGATTAGATTATTGTTTAAAGAGAATGTCGAATTCTCCCAACGAGCTACGCTGGATTGACAAGACACTGCAGCGGATACAGCGCAAAGGATCAATTCAGCTCGGCTGGCGCAACCTTCGCGAAAATCCTGGCAAACCTTTGTTTGCCAAGTTAAAACAAAAAAGCCCAACTTCTTTTATTCTTACCCCATGGCTGAATGGCCCCTGGCCCTCATCGGCTTCCAAAAAGCAAATGAGAGAATGCGGCATTTTGCTTGCTAAGTTTCATCAGAATGGTGCTCAGATTAGCATTCCAGCTCTCGGGAAGCAAAATATGCTGGGATCATGGCCCAGCTTACTTCGCGTTGAACAGAGAAAGCTGCTCGCCAACATCCGGAAGGCAAGAAGAAACGGCTTTAATAGTCCGCTTGACCGCTTGCTCCAAACGTATGGCAGCGAACTATTGAATATGGCGCAAACTTCGATGCGGGAATTACGAGTGGGCAGCTACCGCTCTATATGTAAAAAAACGAGGCCAACTTTATGCCACGGAGATTTCGGTCCAACCAATGTGATCAGAACGAGAAAAGGCAACGGTTTGATCGATTTTGAAACGTTGAGACTGGATCTGCGAGCGTATGATTTAAATCGTGCTATTTATAACTTTTGTCAGGGTCACAACTGGAACTTCTCCGTCGCTGAATCATTTTTGGATGGTTATCAGACTATCTTCAAGCTGAAGCGAGAGGACTACGAAATGTTGAAGGTGCTCCTTCGATTCCCCCGGGGCATATGTAGACTCATAGATAATTATGACAAGAGAACAGCGAAAGTGAAGCGCAAGGTCGAACTTGATTTCCCGCAAATTCTATCCCACGAACGGCAGAGGGCTGCGTTCCTAAGGA
>NZ_LITU01000064.1:0-74041 GCF_001280595.1 Paenibacillus xylanivorans | reverse complement strand
GGGGGGGGGGGGAAGCAATAGAGCCGAGCCATTGAAACTACTGCGCTAAACAGAATATTCCATAAAATAATCACTACCAAACAACGGATGCTAACCACTGTCATTTGGAGGAGAAGACTCCCTACCCCTAAATTTATCGCTGTTAGCTTTTCGTTCTCCCAGATGAGCTAGGTCACTTCCAACTCGTAAATAGGTGGAACTTACGACATCTCAGTTATTTCTTTAAAAACATCTGTGTCTCTAAACAGCAAAAAAACGCTCTGGGAGCGGGTTTACACGATGGATCTGAGCCATGGCTGTACAAAACCATAATCCACCATCAGTAGATTTTCAGAATAAAGCATTTCTATAAGAAACACTTCGTGAATCTATTGACAATGCTCATGATTTCGGAGCTACGGGTATGGATATCTCCGCCCATACCCACGTTACAATCTTTCGCCCTACTTGTGATATGGTTCCCCGCGTTTGATCTTCAACTCTCCTGCCCGTTCGTATTATGAGATCAACCAGTTCTTTCTGGTTGATCCTTTTTTCATTTGCATAGAGGATTAAAGTAGCCTGGTCGAACGTACCTGCCCGTGGGACTTGATCCCGAGAGCTATAATGTTCACCCCTACTTGTCATGACCATGATTGAGGCTGGTTGGGACGTAAGATCCCGTATAACAAGCGATGCTATGGAGCGACAAGAAGATCAACCTTAGGGGATGCCGGTGAATCTACACTTACAAGGGGAGATGAAATGAATCCAGTTATCGGTCTAGATATTTCTAAAGAAGAAAGCCATGGACAAGCCTTTCTAGAGCGCGGAAAGCCATTCCAAGGGATATTCCACTTCGAGTACACTCGAGATGGTTTAGCAAATTTCCTTCAAGTTTTAACAGAAGTTGAATTTGCATCTCAACAACGTCCTTTGCTTATTCTAGAAGCAACCGGTCATTATCAAAGTCCCGTTGTTCAGTTCCTAGAGGAACATCATTATATTTATATTGTTATTAATCCGCTCATCTCAAATCGGCTTAGGAAGTCTCAACTTCGTAAAGTAAAGACGGATGCTGCTGACGCTTACCTATTGGGAGAGCTGTACTACAAAGAAGAATTTGAACCGTTTAAGAAAAGAGGTGTGCAACTTCTCAATCTGCGCTATCTTACAAGACAATATGAGTCTCTTTCAAAGATGTGTGTACAAACTAAACTACAATTCCAAGCTGTTTTAGATCAGGTTTTCCCTGCTTACAAAGGTGTCTTTGGAGCTATGTATTCCGGTATTTCATTACAGTTTTTAAGTGAATTTCCAACCTCATATTCAGTATTACAGACGGATGAAAACACACTCAAATCTAAGATGAAAGAACTGCTTTCTTCAAAACGGGGGCGTTCAGAGGACTGGATTAACCAACGGGTGCAACGGCTGCTAGTTGCGGCAAAACAAAACCCATTTCAGCAAACCATGTATGCAAGCCACTTAATCAATTTGAAAGTCCTTATTACCCTCATTCTTCAGTACCAAGAGCATCTTACTGGATTGGAACAGAACATAGAGCGATGCTTTTCTCTCCGCCTGTTCAATTATTGCAGTATTTCTGCTTTGTTAGTTATCGCCTTTTCCTTGCGTGAAGTAAAAAACAAACGGCACGGGGCTTTCCCATGCCGTTTTGAATTCCATTTTTATTCCCGTTCTTACCTTTGAGCTTAACTTAATGACATTGCCTGTTTGGGTGTCCTTATTGTTTTTCTAAGTTTTGCTTGCTAAGCGACTCTATTCAGCATCATTCTGCTCTTCCAGCCATCTCAAAATCGCTTGGTTTGTTTCTTCCGGCTTTTCTTGCTGGATCCAATGACCGCAATCCAGATTGACCACTTCCGCATTAGGCACGAACTTTGTCAGGTTTTCAGACCTCTGGACCGTATCCCGGTCACCATAGATCATGAGGGTCGGCTGTACCATAAAAATGAAGGGGGTTGCGATTTTGGATGAGCTGTTTCATCCCTTCTTCATTTAGCGATTTGATTTATGCCTCGCATTTAAAACGTTCTGACTTTTGATGAGAATTAAACCCTAAATGATTGAGAAATACAGTAGCTCCTCTCTCCTAAAGATCAGGGAAACAATAGACCCAGATTTATGCAGTACCAAAAATCCTTTTAACGATTCTTTTGTTATTTATATTTCCTTATTCTGTAATATTTTTTTTTTGCAATGTTGAAATTTTAGCCCTTCTTCAGATGAAGCGATCAATATTCCAAGCCTTTTTAATCGTGTTTCTTCTTTCTTGGCGCTCATTACCCACCAGATAGAATCTCTTTTATAGGATGGTGATAAATTAGTGAAGAATAGCCAGGCTGTTTGATTTGCCTTGATTTGTTCTTCATATTCTTTGGCAAGTTCCACGTTTCTTTGTTCAGAGGAATAGCCTTGTGCATCGGTTCTGTTGTTAAAGACGTGCATTCCTTCTGGTCTCATCTTTCCAAGCTGTATTAGTGCTTTTACCTTCTTTACGTTCACAGCACTCCATACACTATTTACTTTGCGCGGAGTAAAGCGAATCTTATAGCTTTGTTTATCAATGGTTTTTCGTATACCGTCAATCCACCCAAAACAAAGAGCGGCATCTACTGATGCAGACCAAGTAAGGCTTGCACGCCCTGTACTTATCCCAAAATAGCCCACCCAAATTTCACTAGCTTCAGCATGATGTTCTTCTAACCAATCGTTAAACTCTTCTTGGTTGTTGAAAAAAACTACATCTCCCATTGTTCCAGCCATTTTAAAATCGCTTGGTTTGTTTCTTCCGGCTTTTCTTGCTGGATCCAATGACCGCAATCCAGATTGACCACTTCCACATTGGGCACGAACTTTGTCAGGTTTTCAGACTTCGCAACCACATCCCGGTCGCCGTAGATCATGAGGGTCGGCTGCTGGATGATTGGGTTCACTTTCGCCAATAAGCGCCAGTTGCGGTCAAGGTTCCTGTACCAATTTATGCTGCCCGTGAACCCTGATGTTTCAAAAGCGGAGACGTAAACGGCCAGCTCGCTTTCGCTCAATACGGGCTCACCGAGCGGTGTTTCTGCTCTGGCGAGATTGATCAACGCCATACCTGGCTCAGGTGCTCTGAGAGGCTCGTTCTTCCGGTACAGGTTGCGAAGGAACCTGTATGTATTGTCTTCGAATACGGCGTCCGCGACGCCTGGCTGTCGATTGAAGTGGACGAAATAGAAATCGCCGCCAAGTATTTCTTCCATGAACTCGATCCAGGGTTTTTCTCCGCGCTCTTGGTAAGGCAAGCTCAGATTTATCACTTTATTGACGCGGTTTGGATGCAACAAAGTCAGTCCCCAAACGACGAATGCACCCCAGTCATGACCGACAAAGGTAGCGTCCTCGTATCCATAGTGATCGAGAAGCGCGATGAGATCACCCGACAAGTGTTCAATGTCATAGTCTGTTACTTCGGTCGGACGGGATGAGTTGCCGTAACCCCGCTGGTTGGGGACGATGACATGGTAGCCCGCTGCGGCAAGTGCGTCCATCTGATGGCGCCAAGAAAAGGCATGCTCTGGCCAGCCGTGGCAGAGTACAATAGGTTTTCCTGCGTTTTCTCGGCCTGCTTCAAACACTTCGAGTTCCACACCGTTGGCTGAAATAAGGGTGGGCTTGGGAAAATCGGTTGGATTAAACATTGAATTAAAACCTCCTTCTTGTGATACTTGTAGTATAATGGATAAAAGGTGACATCTAGGTGTCACCTTTCTGAAATCATGTAAAAAAAGAGGGCAATTATGGACAAAGTGGAGAGACTCATTTCGATTATCATGATATTGCTGAAAAAAGAGGTTGTTTCTACAACGGAATTCTCACAACTATTCAATGTCTCCAAAAGAACGATCCTTCGCGATATGGAAACATTGAGCTTATCGAACATCCCGATCTACTCTGTCAATGGGGTCAAAGGGGGCTACGGCATAATGGATGAATACAAGGTTGATAAACGCCTTTTAAGCAGCTCCGATTTACAGAATATATTAACTGCGCTCGGCGGATTGGAACAAATCCTCCGTACTGAAGAAGTTGAAAGAACGATAAAAAAAATAGAGGCAATGGTTAGTCCATTGTCTCTAAATCGTTCCATTCAACTGTCGTTTTATGATTGGGAAGGTCGGTCCGAGATTCTTGAAACCTTAAAGACATGTCAAGAATCCATTTCAAAAAAGAGGCTGGTTTCGTTTGATTATACAGATAAGGACGGGGCTGTAACGAATAGAATGGTCGAGCCCTATGAGCTGCATTTTAGCGAATCGAGTTGGTACTTGAAAGGATTCTGTTTACATCGACAGGGATATCGAACTTTCAAGTTACCTCGGATCGATCATATTACTATGGATGAACGCGCGTTTCATCCTAGAGACGATTGGTCAGAGCAAGTACACGAAGCAAATTATCTACCTGAATTCGTCACGATTAAGGCATGGATATCGCCTAGCATAAAAGATCAAATCATCGAAAGGTATGGTCGAAGAAGTATTGAAGACCATAGTTCTGGATTTTTATTAGCAACCATTTATGTCCCACAAAATCGTATGGGATTTCAACTTTTAGCAAGCTTCGGCACTCATCTAAAAGTTGTAGAGCCCAAAACCTATGTTGAAGACTTTCGAAATTATTTATATCAAATGATGGAGAACTATTCCTGATATATTTAGCATTAAAGCTTCAACCTTCAACTCAACTTTTCGCCCTATTTATGGTACGGTTCATTCCGATTTATCTTCACTGCTCGGTATATCTGCTCTACCAGCACCAATCGCATAAGCTGGTGTGGCAGGGTCATGCGCCCGAAGCTTAAGCGCTGCTTCGCACGGCGCAGCACCTCATCGGAGAGCCCGTGGCTTCCTCCGATGACAAATACGACATGGCTCGTCCCATAGGTGCCGAGCTTGTCGATCTCCATAGCCAGCTCCTCAGAACTCCAGAGCTGGCCGTCCAATGCGAGCGCGACGACATGCGCCTCGCTCTTCACATGCGCGAGAATGCGTTCTCCCTCGCGCTCCTTCACCGCCCGCACCTCGGCTTCGCTCAGGGTGTCGGGCGCCTTTTCGTCTGCGACCTCGATCATCTGAAACTTGATGTACGGGGCGAGGCGCTTGGCATATTCCTGAATGCCCAGCGTCAAATATTTTTCCTTCAGTTTGCCTACGCCAATAATCTGAATCAACATGAAGATTCATTCCTCCTAATCGCTCTGCGAGATAATCTATAAGTAAGATGCTTCAACGCATCGTTTATTTCAATAATTAAAGCTAACGAACTTCACACACTTTATTCAGCCCCGTTACAGCTCCTTTAAAATCTAAAGAATCTGAGACACCTTATTACAGGCAGAATGAAGTTCCCCCGCCTCGTTCGGGGCCATATAAGTAAAATAGCGTGCCTACGATTCGTTAGACTCAAATAGGCAGAATTCTCCGCCAATAAGAAGTCTCAGGTTCGTTAGAGCTACTTCTCCCTCCAACGCCTACCCTACGCACGTCAGCCCCGACGCCCACGCCCGGGTCCGGGTCCACGTTCACGTTCACGTTCACTAACCCACACCACCCCCCAACAAACACAAAAAGAGCGCTCATCACGCTCTCCTTTGCTTCTTGCTGTGATGTTCATACCGGATGGAAAGCCAGCCAGAAGCACCGATCTAATCGCGCCTGCGGCCGTCCAATTCCTACAGTACGCTAAACGACGAGAAATTCCGCGTGCTGTTCGCACTCGGCGCACTTCGCAGGCGGGTCCCAATCGGCAAATTCCGTCTCCTTCAGATCAACGATATCCGGAGCGTCCTCATACTCATCAACAAACATGTCGATGGCGATGTCCACGTGTTCTTTGCATACAACGTACATCCGTTCAAGCATCCTTTCTGTATCCAGCTATGCTCCCGATTCACAACCGCTTATCCATACAGGATAGCCACTTCTCTGTTCTATCACACCTGCCGCGGAAAAGAAACCCCTACCCACCATTTATCGTGTCCAACTTCCACCAATCCTCTCATTTCTGCACAAACAAAACCAAAAAAGCGTCACTTCTCGACACCCTATTGGCATCCCAAAGTAACACTTCTCTAAATTCCGAATCTATTTCATTCATTCGTTACTATTTAGATTACCGCACACCCGAAATTCATCATATTCGGCCCCATCCTCAACCGATAACAATCTTACTCCAGCCCCGACTGCGCCTTCGTCAGCAGCTTGCCACCCTGGAATGCGATTACTGCATTAGCTCCCGAACTCCCGGTGCCCTTATAGTTATAAACCACCATATTTTCCGCTTCGCTTAATGCCTCGCCTTCACCACCAAGAATATCGATAACTTCGTCAATCGACATGCCGACCTCAAGCTTTTCATACTGGGCAAACGTAATCAGCACCCCATCGCCCTTTCCAGCCGATCCGTTGCTTCCTGAAGCAGCAGACGCTTTACCACCAGCTTCATTCACCGCAATCACGGTGGTACTCAGCTCCTCCAGCTTTTTCTCCAGATCCGCGATCTTCTTATTCTGCTCACTATTCTTCTCACTCTGGTCCGCAAGCTTCTTCTCCAGACCTGTAATCTGCTCCTGTAAACCACTAACATCAGCAGACCCTGATGGGGACACCTCAGAAGTACATGCGGACAAAACAAACAGCGCAGATACTAGACCTGTTCCCCCCAACATGGTTTTCGTCAACCGTTTCATTATTGAATTAACCCCTTCCACTCCAAATTGAGAATACAGATCGACAAACAGATGTTACTCGCACAGCCGCACATCACCAACACATTCCCAACAGTTTACCATAACTGGAACCCTCTATAACAGAGACTTTGGCTCTGGTCCCAACCGATCATTGGGAAATGACAAAATATTCCCTGTAACCTCATGACTTTGGTTTATATGCAAATCAAGATTAGTGCAATAAAAAAGAGCGGATCAACGAGTTGATCGACTCTCTTTTATTACCCTATTTCTGTGTGCCAAGCATATAAAATCCATTCCCTTTACTCCGGTTTATCCGTCAGCTTCACCGACACCTTCTCAGCGTTCCCATCCCGGTAAAAGGTGATTTCAATCGTATCGCCGATCTTCTTCTTATCGTACAGATATTTCCGTAGATCAAGCGTAGAGGTAATTTTTTGCCCATCAAATTCCGTAATGACATCATTCAACTTCATGCCCGCATCGGATGCCGGACCGGAAGCTTCCAGTACAACCACACCGCTGTCCACATGGGAGGGTAGCTTCAGATCCTTGCGTTGCTCGTCATCCAGTGGGGCGTACGGATTACTCAGATCGACTGTATACACGCCCAGATATGGACGAGATACTTTGCCATTCAACAGCAGGGAATCGACCGTTTTCATCACTTCGTTCATCGGAATCGCAAAGCCGAGGCCTTCAACGCCTGTATCCGAGATCTTCATCGTGTTGATGCCGACCAGTTTGCCGTTCAGATCGGCCAGCGCTCCACCACTGTTACCTTCGTTAATCGCCGCATCCGTCTGAATTACGTTTTGTTCCCAATCGTACACACCATCCTGATTAATGGATACCGGCAGGATCCGATCAGTGTAACTGACAATGCCGGATGTCAGCGTGCCGCCCAGGCCGAGCGGATTCCCGATCGCCAGCACCGTTTGTCCTCGCTGAAGTTTGCTGGAATCTCCAAGCTCTGCAGCTGGACCAATGCCCTTATCATCTTGTACGGACAATACTGCAATGTCACTCACCCGGTCTTTGCCCACCAGCTTCGCCTTGTGCGTTTCCCCGTCCACGGTCACAATCTCCAGATCACTCGCACCTTCCACGACGTGATGGTTGGTCATGATGTAGGCTTTGCCATCTTCCTTCTTGAAAATGACCCCTGATCCCAGCGCGGAATCTTCCATCGACAGGCTGCTGCCCGTCTTATGGTTCACGATGCTCACCACGGAAGGGCGAACCTTTGCCGCTGCCTGAATAATCCGGTCATATGGATCAGCCGCCTGCGCTGTCTGTGTACCGCCTCCGCCGTTCCCTGCAGCGTTCGCCAGAGGTAACGCTGAAGGCTGCATGATAAAGCTGAACAGCGTAACGGTCACGATGGAGCTGATTACCGAACTGATCACGGCTACCTTGACCGTGGAGCTAAAGCCCGAGCGTGACTTGCGTGGATTCTGCCAGCGTTCCCGTCCCCTGCCTCCAGGGCGAATGATCTGAAGTTTACCTTTCTGTTCAGGTTCGGCGCGTCTTGATACTTTGGTTGAATAAAAATCGTCTCCAAACAATCCCATCGTGATCCTCTCCCCTTCGTTGTCACGCATCAAGACCCTGACTGCCGCCTGATCGTTGTCGCAAGGCCAACGATGGTGTTCTCACATAGCCCACTCGCCGACAGACGAACACTCCGTTTCTTCAGGTTCCTTCTGCCGTCTCCGTTACGTGAAGACCCCAACGATTTTCCATGCTTTCTTGCAAATTTCTAAAATCGTTTTGCATATCGCTGCCATCCCCCGCTAACTCGAAATGAAGCGTCTATGTACAACAGAACGAATATCCCATTCTGCCAGTGACTCTATCAGAAATGCTCTCGCATTTTATGACATGCCTTTTTGCGCGCAAATCAGCCTCTATTATAAAGCTCCTTATATACTAAACACGCCAAATCTCAAAAAGTTGCATAATTACGAAGATTAACGGAAATTCCCGCTATAACGCGCTTAACAATAAAGGTCCATAGTATCTATCACCACAAAATCCGGTTCGCTAAGCGCAATTTTGCCTATTCCCGCGAACTTTTCTATCTTTTTAAGAAAAAAACTGCCCCTGGTTCAGCATACACGTCCCTTACGTGTAATTATAGCGGCAAAAAGAGGAATTTTTTCCACCAAGCCTGACTACAATAATAGTAAAAGACAATTCGAAGCTTCATAGAAGGAGGATTCACATTATGGATCGCACGCGTACACTCACAGCCATGGATGAAGTTCATATGGCGGCCAAGCTGGCCGATCTCAAGGAAGAACACTACCGTAACACCCTTGCTCTAAGCACGATTATTGAACTGCTCGTCGACAAAGGCATTTTGACCCGCGAGGAAGTGGAGCGCAAAGCTACCGAACTCGACAGCTTTATGGCTCACCCACCCTATCCCATGGCGTAGGCCGGTCGTAATACGTATCACAGAGCTTGAACTCATGATCCCGATAAAAGCACCCACGGCTCTCCATCGCATCACGTACAGTCATTTTCGCCAAATCCATCATATTATGATCCCTGCTCAAATGTGCCAGATACGTGCGCTTGATGCGTCCGTTCATCAATTCACTCAGTGCAGCCCCCGCCGCTTCGTTCGACAAATGGCCAATGTCGCTCAGAATGCGGCGCTTGGTGTTCCATGGATACCGCCCCATGCGCAACAATTCGACATCATGGTTCGCCTCCAGCACGAGTACATCCGAATCCGAGATCGCATCGCGAACCTTGTCGCTCATATACCCGAGATCCGTCGCGACGGAAAGCTTCTCACTGCCATCATCGAACGTGTACCCTACCGGTTCCGCCGCATCATGGGAGATGCCGAAGGATTCCACGCGCAGGGAGCCAAAATCATGCTTTTCACCCGTCTCAAATACCCTCCGGTTTTCCTCTGGAATCGCCCCAACGGACTTCTCCAGTGCCGCCCACGTACTCGTATTTGCATAGATTGGTAAATTATATTTCCGAGACATCGCGCCTAGTCCTTTAATGTGATCGGAATGTTCATGTGTAACCAGAATCCCGTCCAACTCCGTTCCCGAAATCTCCCGTTCCAGGAACAATGCCTCCAGCCGCTTCGCACTGAGACCCGCATCAATCATGAGGGACGTGCCCCCATGCTGTATAACTGTGGCATTGCCTGTCGAACCGCTGGATAACACGGTAAAATAAATCCCCATAACGCATTACTCCCCTGGTTTGTCTGTCTTGGGACTGAATACATCCCCGCTGATGCCCTGCACATACAACACTTCGCCACTTTCCAGCACGAACCGCCATGCCGGCATCGCCACCTGCATATCTGAATTGAACAACTGGCCGTAATAGCCCAACTGAATATCTTTGACAATCGCATCATTTGGCAAAAAGTTCTCGATCAGCGTACCCAGCGCCTTCGACGCCGGAAGCACCTGCTGATCGCTCTCCTCCGCTGTCGTAATCCGCACCGGAGTCTGACGGTAACCCGTAATTTTCTGGTCGCTGTAGAATAGCTCCAGACTAACATTGAAGAGCGGCCATTTGCCATCCACCAACGGATGAAGCACAAATGCCCCATCCTCCGCCATCAGCTGATCCCATCGATACGTACCGATCTGGGGAATCTCGTCCTGCAATGCATCCTCCAGCTCGCTTTGCGAGAAGATCAGCTTGCTGTCCACAGTCTTTTCCAGTTCAACCTCAATGCCTGCCTTGTTATCTTCAATAAACTCATACGACAGCTTCGGTAGCTTCGGCGTCTCATTCGGAATAGGAGCCAGCACCTGAATGCCCTTCTCCTCCATCGCCTGCTGTGTATTATCCGCCAACGAGGTGAAGTCCAGATTGGCTCCGGCCGTCTCCCGCGCATCCATCCAGATCTGGTAACCCAGCACCAGATTGAGCAGCAGGAAGGCATAGATCAACACATTTTTCGCCCGTCCCCAATCCAAAACATTCACCTCCATCATTTGACTTCTTGCAACACTTTCTAAAGTTGCCCAACCTGCCACCGCTACTTACTCTTTTATAGACTTTGAACATAAAGCTTCACGATAACGAAGAGGGCAGAAAAAACCTGGAGAAACGTAGTGCTCGCCTTTATTCTCGGATTTCTCCCTTTAATAAAAGGGTATCAATGAAATCTGGGAATAACAGCGATCGGATGGTTTTTCTGACCGCGGAGTGGATTAGTGTAGCCCACCTTATGTTTAATGACTATAACCCATCAAGAAACGGTGGTTTCCTCCCCGTTTCCAAAACGAATTACCCATACCGGTATCAACTTCAGCCCGTCCTCAATGCTGGATGGACGGTACGCCGGATACACGTCTACAACCTTACGGTTGCTACCCGCCACCTTCTGGATGAGCGCCTTCAGCTTGTCCCCACCCGGCAGGGTGACCGATTTCTTCGTCTCCGCGCCCTCGTTCAGATACTCCAGAGAGCGCTCATAACTGGATACCGTCTCTTGCTGCATCTCCATACTGATCGTGCCGAACCGGAACTGCATCGAGTCCATAATCGGGAAACTGCTGTAATATTGCTGGAACTGAAGCTTTGTTTTGGTATCGGTCGTATCCAGCATCATGCGTGATCGACCTTTCCAGCCGCCATGCTGATTGACAAAATCAACCGCGGACAGCGCATCCTTCGCTGCATCAATCTGTCCCGCAGGCGGTGCCGCCGGGTCTGTGTAGCTAATCCAGCGCTGTTCCTGTTTGACTTGCAGACTGCGTTTGCTATCCGTATAGATCTCCGATCCGTCTTTTTCCCGAATGTTTCGGGTCATGCTTGGATCAAAGAATAGGCTACGCTGCATCTGCTCAACAGTGAACTGACCTGTGGGCACGTCAGCCTCAATCGTTTCCAGGGCTTCTGCCGGGATATAATATCCGCCGTCCATCAGTGTATAAGGTGTCCAGCTGCTGCCGAAGTCGACATGCTGCTGCACGTCCTGTACCGTTAGATCCGCCTGCGTCGCCTCGTAGACCACATCACCTTTGGCGCTGAAGAACAGTGCGTGAGCCTTTGTTTCATTTTTTGCCGTATATATCGAGATCCGGTTGATCGTCTCCCCCTGGAAAAGAGAGTCTGTCCCGAGCCGCATCACACGCTGTAACAACGCTACAGGGATGCCTTCCTTGAACGACAGCTCAAAACCAGGATTCTCCTTACGAATCTGATCCCAGTTGACGGATTGCACGCTACGACGCTGAAAATCATCAAACGTACGCCCCTGCAACCGTGAATAGATCAACTGGTAGAACGTATTGCCCGGATAAAACACCGTATGTTTGTCCTCTCCCAGATGAATAACCATCTGATCAGGGAAAATTAACTCTTCAATATTGCGCTCTTGGCCCATATTCTCGGTCTTCACATAGTTAGTCTCTGACGTCACAATCGAATCGCCCCCACCGGGCAAACGATAGATGAGGAAGTAACTTTGTACCAAACTGGCAACGACGAGGGAAGCAAGCACCAGAGATTTAATCCGCTCTTTCAAGGTGCTCACCTCCTTCCTCACGCATGGGCAGTGTGAACGTTACCGTTGTCCCCACGTCCACCTCGGACTCCAGTGAGATATGACCATCATGGGCCTTCACAATTTCCCGGGCAATGGACAAACCAAGCCCTGTACCGCCCATACTGCGGGAACGAGCCTTGTCTACCCGATAAAACCGTTCAAAAATGCGATCCAGATCCCGCTGCGGTATCCCCATCCCCGTATCCGTAACCGATATGGCGAGAGTATGATCGTTATTGCGTCTGGCTGCAATGGTAATTGTGCCACCTTCGAGCGTGTATTTCAGCGCGTTGGACACGACATTATCGAGCACCTGATCAATTTGGTCCCGATCCAGTGGAACCGCTGGAATACCGTTCTCCACAGAAAGCACCGATTGGATATCCTTCTGATGCATCTGGAACGAAAAACGGTCAGATACTTCTTCCAGCATCTCCATGATGTCCGTTGGCTGTTTACGCAGCAGAGCTTCCTTGGAATCCAGCCGTGACAAGTGCAGTAGATCCGTAACCAACCGAATCATGCGCTCCGTCTCATTCTGAATCACCCCAACAAATCGTCCAGCGAGCTGCGGATCTTCCAGAGCTCCATCATCCAGCGCTTCCGCGTAGCTCTTAATGGTAGTCAGCGGTGTACGTAACTCATGGGAGACATTCGCCACGAATTCACGTCGCGATGCTTCCAGTTCTTCCTGCTCCGTAACGTCTTGAAGCACAGCAATCGTACCCGTAATGCCCAGCTCACGGCGATGAACCGGTGTAAACGTCATGCGAATGACAACAGGATCTTCCTGTCCCGCAGGCGCAATCTGGAGCAGCGTCGAGCCTGTAAAGCCACTGGCTAACGCTTCAGCATCTTCCGGATCGATGCCGAGCAGTACGGCAAAGTGTCGTCCCTCAATGTCCGCCGGACGCATCCCCAGAATGCTGCTGGCACGTCGATTCACCAGAATGACTTTGCCATATTCATCTGTTGCGACCACGCCATCACTCATATTGGTCAGAATGGACGTCAGCTTCTCCTTCTCCTCTTCATTCTGGGAGAGTGCATCCCGCAATCTGCTGGTCATATAGTTGAACGCCCGACTGAGCTGTCCAATCTCATCCGTTCCAAATACAGGAGTCTGTTGATCAAAGTTGCCTTCCGCGACCGCCGTCGCCCTTCGGGTGACTTCCTTGATCGGCTGCGTAATCGTATGTGACAGAATGACACCAAGCACTGCTGTTAATACCAAGGCAATCAGTATGCCGGAGATAAAAATCTTGTTAATGCCCTCCATTGTGGCATATAACTCATTCATCGAGGCGGCGATGTAGACCGCGCCGATAATCTTGCCGCCGGATAGCACCGGCTTAGCAACGACCTTTTTGCGAACATTATCCTCGTCTACGATATATTCCTCATTGTCCCGAATGCCTTGCAGCGCACGGCTGACAACGGTCTGGGTGTTTTTGCGCCCTATATAGTCCGAATGGGAACTTAGCGAGGTGGTCAGCACTTTGCCGCTGGCATCCAGTACCTGAATTTCGGCGCCATTAATGTTGAACAGATTGTTCACCAACACACGCAGATTTTCCGTTTTGTCCTCGCCAGCCTCGGCTTCTCCACCAGCCATCGTCTCTCCCACAAGCACAGACAGCATCTCAGCACGCGCCTGCAAATCCTCAGTGAAGTTGCTGGTCAGCGAGTTCTTCATCGCACTGACGAAATAAACGCCGATCAATTGCATCGCAATCAGAATCAGCAGTACATAGATAATAATCAGTTTCGCCTGTATCGTTCGAAAGAACGAAAATCGCGAGAAACGCCCCATTATATCCCCACGCTTTTAGGACTGCGCACGAGATAACCCAGCCCGCGGCGAGTCAGAATCGTTTCCGGCTTGCTCGGGTTCTCCTCAATCTTCTCACGCAGACGACGAATCGTAACATCCACGGTACGTACATCCCCGAAATATTCATATCCCCATACGGCCTGCAGCAGATGTTCACGGGTCATTACCTTACCGGAATGCTTCGCCATATAATAGAGAAGCTCGTACTCACGGTGGGTCAGATCCAGCGGTTCTCCACCTTTGTAAGCTGTATACATGTCCATATCAAACGCCAGATCAAATAAACGCATGACCTGCTTCTCCTCGTCTTCCGGCGCTTCAGCCGTGGTCGCAGGCTTCTGCCGTCTGCGCATCTGCGCTTTCACCCGCGCGAGCAGCTCGCGCGTACTGAAAGGTTTTGTCACGTAATCATCCGCTCCCAGCTCCAGACCGAGCACCTTGTCGATCTCGCCATCCTTGGCGGTCAGCATAATGATCGGCATCTCCAGATGTGCACGTACCTCGCGGCACACATCCATACCGTCCTTACCCGGCAGCATCAGATCCAGCAGCATCAGATCCGGCTTCTCGGATAACGCCAGTTCAACCGCACGAATGCCATCAAAAGCGCAGATGACCTCGTACCCCTCTTTTTCCAAATTAAACTTCAGAATGTCCGCAATGGGCTGTTCATCGTCCACCACCAAAATCTTCCCCTGCATCGGCTGTCTTCACCCCTATATCCTGCTTGATCCGCCTGAGCGGTCTATCTCTCTTATATTTAGCTTGTATTAAAGCCTCGTTGAACTTATTTCTAGCTCGTTCTTTGACTATGGTCTATATCTGTTGCCTATAGTCTATAGTTTAACATACCTGAAGCACCGTCACATCCCGATCAGGGCCAATGTATACTCCAAACTGAAAAATTTTTACAGCAGCAAAAAACAAGGCCAGCATCATATGCCAACCTTGCTCTGGAATGCAATATAACTAGTTCAAGTATGTCATCGGATTTTCAACCGTTCCATTCTTGATAATCTCAAAATGCAGATGCGTTCCGGTCGAACGGCCCGTGTTGCCCATTACGCCGATGCTCTCCCCTTTTTCGACGACTTGTCCAACCTTGACGCCGATGCTGTTCAAGTGTCCATAAAGCGTTTCGTATCCATTACGATGGTTAATAATAATAACATTGCCATAACCACTTTTCTGTCCTGCAAAAGTAATCACGCCTTCATCAGACGCTTTCACGTCCCGGTTACCAACCAGATCGACACCTTTGTGCTGGCGACCCCAGCGTTGTCCAAAGCTGCTGCTCATCGTAGCGTTGGATACCGGCCAAGCAAATTCGCCTGTACCTTCACCGACCACTTTGGTTCCACTCAGCACCACTTCAGTAACTGCCACCTTAATGACTTCCTGGCCCAGCCATTCCTCCTGAACCACTTCACCATTTTCTTTCGTTATCCGATATTGCATGCTTTTCAGCCCGCTTTGACCAGGACGCACCACTTTCGTTATGCCTGCCTTGAGCTCAGCACTTTTGCGTACTTCCACCTGCGGTTTAATTTCAATCTGTTCAACAACCTGCTCCACCGATTTAACGGTAACCGCTGGTTTTGGCACCGTCAGCGTAAGCTCGTCCCCAATTTGCAGCGACGTTTCCTTGATGCCCGGATTATGTTTGCGGATCTCACTTTGCGTAATATCGTATTTGGCAGCGATGGAAGAGATCGTATCTCCTTCACGCACGACATAGGTTACAGGCGCGTCTTTACCAACGGTTAAAGCTTTAACCGCCTCGGACACATCCCATATTTTGTTTGGATCAGCCTTCACCACATCTGTTGCCACATCTTCCTTGATGCCAACGGACTTCAGCGTAGTACTCGGCCCTTCGGCTTTCTTCGATGAGTTTGCCGATACCGACTTCGTCTTGAGCGAACTGCGCACAGCCGATGCCGATATGTACTTGTTCTGCACTTGTTCGAGAATCGCGTCTGCTGTTGCTTGATCCTTCACAATGCCGATCACTTCACCGTCTACCTTGAGCTCTACACCCTTGGCATAGGCGGTAAGCATGTCTCCGAGCTTGTCCAGCGTCTCATCGCTGTTTACTACGGGTTTATAGGCTTTAATGGTTTCGGTCGTGATGCCGTCTGTGTTCAGCACCATTTCCGCTTCTGGATATTTATTTTGGAATTCCTCAGTTTTGTCTGCAAATAATTTCTGTAATTGCGTTTCATCCGTAATGGTGCCAATTTCATTCCCTTTAACCATCACTTTATAATATGGAACGGTGTTTGCAGCAACGTATTGTTTGCCTGCGAATCCGATCGATGCAGCGATGAATAAACCGCATGCTGCTGTAATGATCCATTTGCGCGAGGCCAGAACGCGCCTTTTGTTACCACTGAAGTTGGACATGCTCATGTTGTTTTTGTCTTCGGCCGTCCGGTGTTCTCCGGATTGTTCGTGTTCCCGGTTCTTGCCCGGTTGGCGTATGCCTCTGAAACCTTTCATGATTCTCTCCTTTTCAGCACTTCTCAGTTCGCATTTCTGTCAAGACATCACCCATTGTGTCTGTCCCATGCTTGTCGATATTTGTATTCGGGTGTCCGCAAATCCGGACTTTAGCTGCGCTCGTAAAAGTGTCAAAATTTTAACCTTTTATCACACCCGTATACTTTAACACAGGTTTTACACTCATTTCAACTGTACACGTCATAGCGCAAAGCCGCGCCACGCTTGGTTTTCCTGTATTATCCATAAGATGGCAGGTCAGTATTGTTCCTCATAATGCCTCTACTTCAGGTATACTATGTACTTTTGGTCATTTTTTAAGACTAGGTTCTAAGACCCACTGTAATGTGATTTCTTTTTCATAAAAATACAAGTTGAAAATCCCTCGCCAAATCATCTCTGGTAAGGGATTTCATGAAATTCATGCTATAGGATGCCTCAAATTGGCAGGATTGTATGCTAACCAATTTCTGCTTTTATTTTATCGCCCAAATTGCCGGAATTAATAAATCTTTTCTAAATTAACCGCTCAGAATTCGATCTTTCGATCCCCTTTTTGAATATTCAGCAAAGGGTCTCGGATTTACGGATTTTCCCCTATATGAACTTGGTTTATTCCGCCTGAAGGACTTCCATCAGGTTATCGTATTCTTCACTGGTCAGATACTTGGAGATTACCTGCTCAATATCGCGCAGCTCCTGCTCAGTCAAGCCACCTTCCATAGCGCCTGAGATTTGTTGCATTTCTTTCTGAGGCAGCTTATTCATCAGCAGACTGAAAATCTTTTCTTTTTCCTCCAACGGTAGCTTGTCCTTTTTGCCTGTGATGTCATCCGGAGATACTACAATCTCATCATTCCCTGAAGAAGCCGTACCATTGGAACTCGTACCTGTTCCATTGCCCGATGCTGTACTGTTGCCAGGTGTTGTCCCAGATTCGGTGCCCGCATTTGTGCCAGCATCTGCGTCTGTCCCCGCGACTGAGCTCCCCCCTGAGCTGTTGCCAGTATTGGCGCCTGTTTCTCCGCTTTCTGTTCCATTGCCCATGACAGATATCGCATCTTCTGGAACGTGTTCCTCCTCCGCTCCTGCTGGCTGATCTGTCGTACCTGTTCCCGGCTTCTTCTCTTCACCGGACTTACCTCCCAGTGCACCCTGAAACATGGCCGTTAAGCCCATGGGTTGGCCTTCCCACTGAATATTGAAACTCGCCAGCAGCGATTTTACATAAGACTGAACGATTAATCCGGTTGTCAGCAGGGTCAGTGAACTGACCAGCATCACGGTAAGCAATATTTTAATGAACCATTGAAGCAACTTCATTCCCGTTCTCTCCCTCCGTTTTCCGACCCCATATCACATTCGATGTTCAGGATCTATGAGTCTACTGTTAACCAGTATTGACGGAAATTCGGGGATTATATCAGGGAGGCGTGCGAAAAACCCCAGCCATCGCTATTTAAGCGATAACTGGGGCTCTATGATGCCTGTATAGGCATATCATTTGGATAAACGTTTAACTTAGTATTGCCGGGTTAACCTAGCTGCTTATTCGTAGATAGGAAGAACCTGATTCGTTTGCTCACGATTCCGGCCTACGGAGAAGATGGCAATTGGAATGCCAGTCAGTTCGGAAACACGTTTCACATAATTCTGTGTGTTCAGAGGCAGATCTTCCAGCTTCTTCGCTGCAGTGATATCTTCGCTCCAGCCTGGAAGCTCTTCGTATACCGCTTCGCATTCTGCCAACATTTTCAGGCTTGCCGGATAGTGAGTGATGACCTCGCCGCGGAATTTGTATCCTGTGCAGATTTTCACCGTTTCCAGACCTGTCATTACATCCAGGGAATTCAGGGAAAGACCTGTAATCCCACTAACACGACGTGCGTGACGAACAACGACACTGTCGAACCAACCAACACGACGTGGACGTCCCGTTACCGTACCGTACTCATGACCCGTCTCACGGATTTGGTCACCAATCGCATCATGCAGTTCTGTCGGGAAAGGACCATCTCCTACACGTGTTGTATAGGCTTTAGCCACACCGATAACCTGCTGAATACGAGCTGGGCCAACGCCAGAACCGATACATACGCCGCCTGCAGACGGATTGGATGAAGTAACAAATGGATAAGTTCCTTGATCAAGATCCAACATAACGCCTTGTGCGCCTTCGAACAATACTTTTTTGTCCTCATCGATGTATTCGTTGAGCACAACTGATGTATCACGCACATAATGACGCAGGATTTCTGCATATCCCAGGTAATCTTTCAGAATTTCTTCTACATCTACAGGCTCGCCGCCATAGACTTGCTCGATTACACGATTCTTTTCTTTGACCAAATGACGCAGTTTCAGTTCGAACTCTTCCGCATCAAGAAGATCAACCATACGAATACCGATACGGGCTGATTTGTCCATGTAACATGGACCAATTCCCTTGCCAGTTGTACCGATTTTGTTCGGGCCTTTGCTCTCTTCCTCCAATGCATCCAATACCATGTGATAAGGCAGGATGATGTGTGCGCGTTCGCTGATGGACAGGTTTTTCGTCGTAAAGTCATTGTCATGAATATAGTTAATTTCTTCGATGAGTGCCTTCGGGTTGATAACCATACCGTTACCAATTACACATGCTTTATCCGTATAGAAGATACCCGATGGAATCATCGTCAATTTATATTTTTTGTTATCAATCAGAATCGTGTGTCCTGCATTGTTACCGCCTTGGTAACGAGCAACCACGTCTGCGGATTCCGCCAAATAATCCGTAATCTTGCCTTTACCTTCGTCTCCCCATTGCGTTCCCACTACAACTACCGTTGACATAGTACATACCTCCGTGGGTGCCTTGCGCACCTTTGTATTGGTCTGTCCGTCCTCTATCTCGGCAGGAATTTGAAGTGAAATTACCAGCGGAGAAGCGTGCTAACGGACAGTGAAAATCCCCCTCGGTTTACATCCAAGGGAAGGTTTTCGCTGCTTTAACGCAGCAGTACTAGTGTACCAGTCCCTTTTTTCAAAGTCAAATCAAATGGCGAACAATTAGATATAGTCAAACTCTAATGTTCGGAATTGACTCAATATTCCGACGCAAAAAACCGGCGAAGCCAGTCAAATCTTGCTTGACGGCTAACCCCGGTTATACGCTACGTAATCCAATCCGACGCTAAATGTCGTATTCACAACGTATTTATGAGTTCATATGATCTAATGGTTGATGTCGGGGACAGACGAATTCGCTTCCTTATCGAAGCAGCCTGTACCTGTCCCCTACATGGCAAAGGCATCATTATGTGCCCGCTCGTAGTTAACGAATTTATTAAAGTTTTTCAGGAACACCAGTTCCACCGTACCTACTGGACCATTACGCTGTTTGGCGATAATAATCTCGATAATGTTTTTCTTCTCGGTCTCCTGGTTATAGTAGTCATCCCGGTACAGGAACGCTACGATGTCAGCATCTTGCTCGATCGAACCCGATTCCCGCAAGTCACTCATCATCGGACGTTTATCCTGACGTTGCTCTACACCCCGGCTGAGCTGAGACAAGGCAATAACCGGAACTTCCAATTCCCGGCCAATCTGTTTTAGTGTACGTGAGATCTCAGATACCTCTTGTTGACGGTTCTCCCCGGCTTTACCACGTCCACTAATCAGTTGAAGGTAGTCGATCAGAATCATGCCAAGGCCTTTCTCTTTCTTGAGACGACGGCATTTGGCACGAATATCAGCTACTGTGATTCCTGGCGTATCATCAATATAGATGTTTGCTTCGTTCAAGGCAGCAATGCCCATCGTCAGCTTCTGCCAATCTTCATCACCTTTGAAGTCACCCATACGCATGACACTCGCATCCAGATTGGCTTCTGCACAGATCATACGCTGAACGAGCTGCGCGGCCGACATCTCCAGACTGAATATCGCAACCGTCTCCTGCGCCCGAATCGCTACGTTCTGAGCAATATTCAGGGCGAAGGCGGTCTTCCCTACAGATGGACGTGCCGCTACAATGATCAAGTCACTCCGCTGGAACCCGGCGGTCATCTTGTCCAGATCAATGAACCCGGACGGAATGCCCGTTGTTGTGCCCTTGTTCTGATGCAGCGTCTCCACACGATCGAATACTTCCATCAGTACATCCTGAATAGCTATAAAACCGCTACTAGAACGTCGATTTGAAATTTCCAGAATACGCCGCTCTGCTTCTCCAAGCATAGCTGCGACATCCTCGCCGCCCGTGTATCCTTCACTCACGATCTGGGTAGCTGTACGAATCAGGCGACGCAGCATGGATTTCTCTTCGATAATCTGCGCGTAATAATCCACGTTCGCGGCAGTCGGAACACCATGAGCCAGCTTGGCCAGATAACTGACGCCGCCGATGTCCTCGAGCTCGCCTTTATCCTTCAGCAGCGAAGTCAGTGTCACGAGGTCAATCGGTTGATTTCCCTCGCCAAGCTGGATCATCGCTTCAAATATTAATTGATGGGGTTTATCATAGAAATCCTCGGTTTGCACCCGTTCCATCGCTGTAATCAGGGCTTCGCCCTGCAACAGGATTGCACCCAGCACGGCCTGTTCGGCTTCCAGGTTCTGTGGGGGAATCCGGTCGAATAACATTTCGCCGCCCATCTTACTCCTCCGTTACCTGTACCTTCAAGGTAGCCTTCACTTCAGGGTGAACCTTGACGGAGACTTGCGTTACGCCGAGTGTGCGAATAGGCTCGTCCAGCTCAATTTTGCGTTTGTCGACTTTCAGACCTTTCGCTGCCAGAGCTTCTGCAATCTGTTTGCTTGTGATTGCACCAAATAGACGGCCGCCTTCGCCGGCTTTAGCTTTCAATTCAGTCACTTCAGCTTCCAGCTTTTTAGCCAGTGCTTCCGCTTCAGCTTTCTCTTCCTGTTTACGTCTGTCTTCCGCTGCCTTCTGGTTGTCCAGTGTCTTCATGTTTCCGTCTGTTGCTGGACGTGCGATTCCCCGTGGCAGAAGGAAGTTCTGTGCGTATCCCTCGGACACTTCCTTCACTTGTCCTTTTTTCCCCTGACCCTTAACATCTTTTATAAAAATGACTTTCATTCGAACAGCCCCTCTTCCTTTTCGATTTCAGCCAGTACGTTCGTCAGCCGTTTTTCTGCCTCTCCAAGCGTTCCTTCAAGCTGCACGGCAGCATTCGTCAAGTGTCCGCCACCGCCCAGTCGTTCCATGACCACCTGAACATTCATACGCCCCAGCGATCTCGCGCTGATGCCAATCAGTCCATCTGGACGTTCACTAATGACAAATGAAGCGACCACGTCGGTCATATTTAGCAATGTGTCCGCCACTTGGGCGATCATCATCTGTGGAATCTTGATGCCAGGGTCCGTGACCGCCAGCGCAATGTTCCCGTATACCATTTTAGCATGCTTTATGATTTCTGCCTTAGCAATATATTCTGACAGATCTTCCTTCATCAGCCGCTGTATCATAATCGTGTCTGCACCACTACGACGCAGGAAGCCTGCCGCTTCAAACGTTCTCGAACCTGTGTGGAGTGCAAAATGCTTGGTATCCACCGTAATGCCGGCCAATAAGGCGGTAGCTTCAAGCGGAGTGAACTGTACTTTGTCGTGAATATACTGTAAGAGCTCAGTCACCAGTTCTGCAGCAGAGGACGCATAAGGCTCCAGATAGATCAAGACCGCATCGTTAATGAACTCTTCACCCCGGCGATGGTGGTCCACAACCACTACACGTGTAGCGGATTGAACCAGCTTCGGCTCCATGGTCATGGATGCCTTATGCGTATCCACAACAACAAGCAGCGTATGCTCCGTCATCATCTGAGTAGCCTGTTCCGGCAATACAAAGGCTTTGGACAGCTTCTCATCCTTGTTCACCTGTTCCATCATGCGTTCAATGGATGGGTTGGGTCCATCCAGCACAATTCGTGCCTCCACATTGTACAGACTCGCAGCTTTCCATACACCAATGGACGCGCCAATCGCATCCATATCGGGCATTTTGTGGCCCATGATAATTACCCGGTCGCTCTCCTGCATCAGATCACGCAATGCATGGGCGATAACCCGGGCTCTTACCCGTGTACGTTTCTCCACCGCGTTGGACTTCCCACCATAGAAGGACAATCGTTGTCCAGATTTTACGGCAGCCTGATCGCCACCACGGCCAAGTGCCATATCTAGACTGGACTGAGCCAGTTCTCCCATCTCACTGATGGTATCCGAACCAAATGCCAGTCCAACACTTAATGTCATCGGTACCTTAAGATCAGCGGTCATCTCCCGGACTTCATCCAAAATGACAAATCGGCTCTGCTCCAGCTCCTGCAAAGACTTATAATTCAGCATCATGAGATAACGATCAGAGGAGAGTCGACGCAGGTATACCTCATACCGTTTCGCCCAAGACGTAATCTCACTTGTTACACGAGCAATCAGCGCAGTCCGCTGTTGGTCATCCATGCCCTGAGAAGCCTCGTCCAGGTTATCGAGAACCAGAATACCCAGTGCAATACGTTCATTCTCATATTTATCACGAAGAATGGCTAGCTCCGTAATCTCGTAGACATATACATACCGCTCCTGCGGATTATGAATGACTCCATAATAGCGGTCATCCAGTTGGAATTCGTCATGAAGTTCCTTGGACGACTCCTTGTTCCCATCCTTCTTCTCCTTAGGTTGAGGAAGTTTGGGAAACAAATTTTGCAGCGGATTGCCCACCATCGTCTTCTCTTGGAACATGTCCGCGACGAAGCGGTTATGCCACTCTACCGTACGATCCTCACTGTACAGCACAATACCGAATGGAAGCATGCTGACCGCTTCCCCCTCCATTCGCTTGATACGAATGGAAAGGCCATTAATGTAGTCGTTAAGCTCACGACGGAATGCGAGCTCCGCCTTAATCATGACGATTCCCAGCGCCGAAGCCAGTATCAGACTAATCAAACCAAGCGTCCAGTTGTAGATGGTCACGAACATAACAAGCAGCAGCAGCAGTATGAACGCCCATACGGTATAGTAGCCGTGCCAGCGTTTCTTCAGAAATTTAGGCATGACTCATCACCCTATCGTTTTGGTTTCGATATTGCCTCGCGAAGCGGGAACGCCAGATCGATAATCCCGATAATCCGCAGCGGTCCGATGAAGAAGACTGCTGCCGCCAGCAAATACGGTACAACCGGATTCCATTTCTTTGCATGTGAGAGAAAGAAGAAGAATCCGATGGCTTGAATCATGAAGCCCAGATTGATTAGAGGCGACAGGTTCACAGCAATCATGGTCCAGTACGTTCCGTCACTCTGTCTGGATATCACTTCGAACAACAATGCCAGGAAGTAATACCAGATCAGGGCACGCGGCATACGCCATTCACGCGCAGGTGGAAATTTCGGTACAACCACGCCCATCACTTTCAGAATCGGACGTGCAATGAGATGTGTGATTAGAGCCATGACCAGAGACGTGACCACCAAGGCGAATGGAATCATAAGCTGCGTCTGCCTTGCAACATCCTGAGTCATTTCAGGTGTCCATACAAACCCATTTACCATCTGACTGGATGTATTCGTCAGGGGTTCAATCGTCAATCTGACCACATCATCAATATAACTCGACAAATCAAATTGGAAGATTACACTTCCAATCAACAGGAGCAACAGATATTCGGCCAGCATGGCTCCACTTCCCGCCATTAGTGCAAACAGGGCCGACTTCTTTTTCTTATACGCATTGCCCATGATGATCGCGGGCAGGGTGAACAAAAGCAGTAATAACAAATAAATCGGGCTAAATACGACCAAAATAATCGCCACTGGGACGAGATGCCATATAAATGATTTTACCGGTAATGAAGCAAACAAAATAACTCCTGGTATCATCATGAAAAATATGGCCAAAACCGATAAAGGAGTTAACAGCGAAAGTAGCAAGAGCAGATAGACTACGCTCCAGACAGCTGATTTAAAGCTAAATTTCAACAAATTCACCTCTTACGCATGTGATCTTCTAGCGCGGAAATATCCTGGTACCAGTCTTCCAACTGGTGACCTTCCTGTTTATGCTTTTTTAATTTCTCAACAAGCAGTGCATCCAGATCCTTGAAAGGAATACCGAGCCTGCGGCCCAATATGTAACTACTCATTATCAAACTGGCGAGACTGTCCCCGATTCGGGTTGTACTGCCTTCCCATAACGCTTTGAATAATCGGGATACCTGATCAAGCACTTCGGTTTTAAGCCATTCAATCACTTTAGCGCGTTTGGCTACATCCAGTTCTTTAGGCATATTGGCGAAAGTCACTCTCCCCCGAAAAAGCTTTATTCTCCATTATAGCATAAAAAGGGGTGCCGCAAAATCACCCCAAAAAGCGGAGAAGTCCTCCGAAACTCATTTTAGGAACTTTGCGGGGACCCCGTACAACGAATTCGCACTTTATCTTGTGGAAAATTCATTTAAGCTCGCTCTTGTTCTGCTCTTCTTAAGTTTAACATGATACCGGACGGCTATGATTATCCACGCAGTTTGCAACAATATTGAAAATTGTTTCGGCTTACTTCACTTTCATGGATTCCTTCGCCACAATACCCTCGCAATACTCAATAATCTGACTCCGTCTTACGATCCCAATGAAGCGCTCCATATCATCGACGACCGGCACAAAGTTCTGAACTTTGGCCAGATTGATCAGGTCCTCCATATTGGCTTCAATGGATACCGGCTTGATATCCAGGCGAAGCGGAACGTCTTTGAGCAAGAATTTTGAAGCGTTTTCAAATGAAATCTTTCCCTCAGAGTTCTTCATATACCACAACAGGTCACCTTCGGTTACCGTGCCAATATACTTGCCTTCCTTATTCAAAATGGGCACTGCTGTGAACCGATGATATTCCATCCGTTCCAACGTTTGCCGCAGAGTAGAATCCGACGTTACACACGTAACCTCTTGTTTGGGCAGCAAAAAAAATGCAATGTTCATACCCTTACGTATCCTCCTTGTGAATTTCATCATTCAGCTTATCTCACTCAACTTATATAATACGAATCAGGACGCCAGATGTTCCAAAAGGATGCTATTCCTTCTACAAAGAAAAAAAACAGCAGTCCGCCAATAAACGCACTGCTGATCGTTCTCTGAAACATAACGTCTGTATGGAATTGGTTATTCGATCTTCTGCCGGTCAGGAATCATCACTTCACCGGCTGGGGTCGACTCATCCATCCAGTTGTTAATCAGCTCTTTGGCATATTGGACATCTTTCTCATCTGCCTTACCGTAATAAATTCCGTCTTTCCGCATCCCTTCGCCCAAGATAGTGAAGCTTGAGATCTGCGGTTTTTCCTGAGTCAGTACTTGCTTGGCCAGATCGATAATGAAGGAAGGTTGCATATCCGTCTGGAAGCTGTCTCCCATAATCTGAATCAATTCAGGAATTTTGCTGATGGCGTTCAGATTAAGCATCTCATTCGCCATAGCATTCAGGAAAATTTGCTGCCGCTTGGTCCGATTAAAATCGCTATCCTCGCGGTATCTTACATAATAAAGTGCTTCCTGTCCGTCATAGATCGGCTTGCCGCCTTCTATTGTGAACTGCACATGTTCTGGGTTCTTGTTCACAATGTCCTCATCAATCGGCAGCTTCACGCCACCAAGTGCATCAACGACTTTTTTGATCCCGTCAAAGTTAATCGTTGCATAGTAGCCTACATCCGCATCGAGAAACTTCTCCACCGTATTGATAGACATATTCTCCCCACCGAAAGCGTAGGCATGCGCAAGCTTGTCATAATCATCCTCGCCATCCTTGTTCGCATCACGTCCAACAATCTGAACATAGGTGTCACGCGGAATGGATACCAGAAGCACGCGAGATTCTTTCGGACGAACAACGGCATAGATGACTGTGTCTGAGCGCCCACGCGTCTTCTCATAAGCACGTTTGTCCGAACCGAGCAGCAACACCGAGAACGGCTCTTTGCGATATACGGTTGGGTCGGGCGTATTGTTGCCTTCCTGGGGAACATAGGAACGAGACAATTGATCTTCAACCGAACCAGCGAGAAACAGATCGAAGGCTGCTACAGCAAGCTGCTGACGAAACAAATAGCCCCCGATTAACAAAACAACGAGCGATACGAGCGTTATATATAGACCTTTTCTTCTTTTCTTCTTCTTATCTTTAGTTCTGCTTGTCATCCATCGATTCCTTCTTCACTGTCAAAATGAAATTCGTTACTACCTACTATATAAGTTGAATATAACTTGTCCTGACCCCGCAATGGTTCAGTGTTAATTATTCGTTCAACTTATATACTTACCATTAAACGTGTGGAATGGCTTGTGACACGGTGTTCTCTGAAGTTTTCTCTATTTGAAAGGGAACGCCGCTCACGCTCGTTCTATTGTAATCATTGCTGGATGATGAAAAGTTACAATACGGTTAAATTGAAAAGAACAGCGCCCCTTTTTTTAATGGCAAAAGGTGCACTGTTCTCTTGATGTGGAATGTCCAACCATTCAGTTCGTTGATGCCGTATCCACACGATTGCTCTTCTCTTTATGACGCTGACGTCCTGTAATAATCGCAGCTACCAGCGTTAGCACACTGAAAATAACCGCAGACCAGAACAGCCCACTATAACCCTCACCGGTTGTCTGATGTAGAGCTTGTAGCAGCACATCTCGAATGCCCAGATCAGGAATTTGGGATAGTCCTTCGGTTAAGCCGGAAATATCGCTCCCTGAAGCTGCGCCGTCGCCAGAGGCATATTGTTGAAGCACCTCAGTTGGCACCTGAATGCCCCGATCCTCGAGCCCCTGCTGAATATTAGATCCTAGGTTAGAGAAGGAGCGAGCCAGGAAACCGGCAAAAATGGTTGGCGCGATTGCCATAGCCATCTGGCGGAATAAGGAACTGGTCGCTACCGCAATGCCCTTGTTGTTCTCGCCAGCCTGCTCGGTAACGAGCACGTTCACGGGAGCTCCCAGCATCATTCCGAAGCCAATCCCCACGAGTACACTCGCTATCACGAATTGCCAGATATGCTCCACCCATAGCGGGAAGAGTAGGAATCCAATAGCCGACAGCAAACCTGCCACAGATAATGTCCAGATTGGCCCTTTGCGGTCAACGAGATAACCGCCACCCCCCGCACCAATTCCCGAAGCCAGTGCAAGCGGCGTAAACCAGTAGCCAGAGGCTGTGTTGGATACCCCGAGGTATTGTTCCACATAGCCCGGAATAAAGATTACCGAGGCAAGAATGGCTCCGGAGAAAAAGGCAATCAGCAGCGTCCAACGAAAGGACGCAATACCTAGCAGTTGTGTGGACACAACAGGTTCACGTTGTGATCCTTCCAGCCCTTTTTCAAGAAAGTAGAAGAGGACTAGAATGACCACGCCTGCCAGGAAGAAGCCATAGAACATCGGTGAGCCAAGACTTTGCAGCATATTTACGCCATTCAGGTTGCTGAAGCTATACATCAGACTGAGCACACCGAGCGTCAGGACCGCGATACCACTCCAGTCCACCGCTGAACGGCTCAGCTCCTGTTCTTCATGAATATAACGAATGCCTGCAATAAGCAGCAAAATGGCGATCGGTACATTGATTAAGAACAACCAATGCCAATTCCCCGTGATGTCGAGGATAAAAGCACCGATATTCGGCCCAAGAATCGCGGCTACCCCGTTCATACCTCCCAGAAGACCCAATGCTGTGCCCTGACGCTCCGCTGGGAACTTACTTAATACGTAAGAGCTCGCAATGATAAAAATCCCGCCACCACCCAACGCCTGGATGACACGAGCAATCAGGAAGAAGGTAAACGATGTGCTTAGCGCAACGAGTAAAGACCCGATTCCGAATAAAGCCACTTCAATCAGAAACAGCTTCTTGCGTCCATAACGGTCGGAAAGCTTACCCGCTATGGGCACACTCACCGCAAGCCCGAGCGTATAGAGTGTGATTGTCCATGCTCCCCACGTCGGCGACACGCCAAACGATGCATTTAAAGTTGTCAGGGATGACGTAATAATCCCGTTATCCAACGCAGCCATAAACACTCCGATAGCAAATAGGATAAGCGGCCATTTCATTTGTTTTTGCATCACATGTTTCCTCCCCGATCAGATTGCAATCCAGTAGCGTAAGGCTGTAATAATACATATATATTAAACTGAACCGAACATTAATGACTCACTGGTCATTTTAAAACAGAATGATTTCATATGTCAATTTATTAATATACTTCGATACCTCATTATTTAATTCCCTGCTCTACAAAATAAAACCGTCCCTCAGGTTCGATAGAACCGGTGGGACGGCCTTCTTGTTGAACTAAACTACTATTGCTGCATTAAGTGGCGATTCAAGAATTTCTCGATTGCACGATACAAATCCAATTGGTTTTCAACATTGCCGAAGCCATGTCCTTCATTTGCTTTTAACATATATGGCACATCCACGCCACGCTTGCGCAGTGCCTCCACGATCTGATCAGACTCAGCCTGTTTGACACGAGGATCATTTGCGCCCTGAACCACGAATAATGGGGCTTTCATCTGATCGATATGGAACAGTGGTGAGACAGCTGTCAGCAACTCCTTGTCTTTCTCCGGATCACCCATACGTTCATAGAACATGTTGCGCTCCGACTCCCAGTAAGGTGGCAGTGAGTCCAGCAAAGTGAATAGATTGGATGGCCCTACATAGCTAATTCCTGCGGCATACACTTCCGGCGTGAATGCCAGTCCTGCCAGAGCAGCATAACCCCCATAAGATCCACCATAGATGGCTACACGCTTCGGATCAACCGTTCCCTCTTCAACCAACCAATTTACACCGTCTGTGAGATCGTCCTGCATCGCTTTACCCCACTCTTTGTTCCCGGCAGCCAGGAATTCCTTGCCGTATCCAGTAGAACCACGGAAATTCACCTGAAGTACGGCATAGCCACGGCTTGCGAGAAATTGAATTTCCGGATTAAAGCCCCACGAATCCCGGGCCCAAGGTCCACCATGTGGAACGACAACCAGCGGCAATTGAGAAGCCTCGGCTCCTTGTGGGAGCGTCAGATAACCATGAAGCGTCAAACCGTCACGTGACTTGTACGTAATGGGTTTTACATCCGACATTTTACTCTCATTAATCCAAGGAGCTGCGTCAGCTAATTTATCGAGCTTACCCGTTTTGGAATCGTAGAAGTAATAGGTACCCATTGATTTATCGCTATACGCAGCGAACAGAACCTGACCTTCTTCAACCATGTTTGAAATACTCACTTCTTTACCTGGAACCTTTGCCTGAAGATCCTGCATCAATTTTTTGAAATCATTGTCGAAGTATTCATAGTTAACCTTGTCCGTCTCATAGACAGCTGCAAGGATTGTGCCTTTTTCTTTAGAAGGAACGAAGCTGGATACATCCGCATCCTTGTTTTGATAGATGGTTTTCGTTACTTTTTTGCTGCTTGGGCTGTATTCGACAATAGCTGTTTTATCCCGATCCAGATTGGATACAGCATAGATGTTTTTGTTATCATATGTGAACATCACCGGAGCAAATGTTTCCCCGAGCTTGGTTGTCATTAAGTTTTCGAATGGTTTATCTTCCGATTCACGATACATCAGCGAAGAGACATTACCATCACTGGATACAGCCACACGGATTTTCCCCTCATGGTCAGTAAGCCAGCCCGTAATATTGCCCGGGTTCTCCGCAGCAAGCACAGCCTCACCTGTCTTGATGTTAATCCGGTACACGTCAAAGATTCGAGGATCTCGTTTGTTCATGCCCACTAGAATTTCATCCGGAATATTTTCCAGGGAGTCTACCAGGATCGCTCTTGTATTGGGATATGGGGTCAGATCCTTACTGTTCTTACCATCGATATCCGTTACATAAATATGATAGTTCTCATCCCCAGCTTCATCCTTTACGTACAGCAGCTTATCATTCGTTGCCCATACGAATGCGGCTATACTGCGCTCTGTCTCACTCGTGATACGTACCGACTTGTCCTGGCCATTCTCTTTCACCACAATATTCATTCGGTTGTTCCAAGGCTCCATGTGAGCCAGATGTTTACCATCCGGAGACATCTGGAATCCTGCTTGAGCCGGCTGTTTGAAGAAGTCTTCCAGCGGTGTGAGACCCTCTGACTGCACATCAAGTCCAAGAGCGAGGTACAGCGCATCTGCAAAATCACCATGGGTCACCGAATTTTTGGCGTTAAACGCACTGCCTTCGATAATAAAATGCTGCTTCAGACGAATGGCGTCCTCCATATGTACCTTCGGAATTTGCTCCATATCACTGTATACAACCTGAATACCGTTATCTTTCAGTTCGAACGCCCGAGTAAACAACGATGCCATCTGTGCTCTTGTTAGAGGTGCATCTGGTGCGTATCCTTTGGCTTGTCCTTGAATAAGACCGCTTTGCTTCAGTGCGTAAATGGCAGGAGCAGCTTCATCCTTAGCCAACACATCTGTGAAACCTGTAAGAGACGCTGGAGCATCCAGTTGAAGTACACGCTGCAGGATGATTGCCGCCTGAGCACGTGTAATTGGTGTTTGTGACTCTTTCATTCCATCTGTTGTGCCATCTATGTATCCCAGTTGCTGCAGTGTCTGTGTTGCCTTCGAAGCAATGGACTCAGCGACTGTCGCCGTAGGCTTCACCGCTTCTGCTGCCTGGACGGCTGGTTGAATCAAAGCGATTGACATCGCCATGCTAAGCGTGAGAGCGTATACTTTTTTACTCATTGCGTTCAAATCATTTCCCCCTTTAAAGTGAACTACATAATAATTTGGAATTATACGTAAACTACTTTACCATAATCATCCAGGGGTTGGTAGCGTAGACTACCCCGAGAATCCATTACAGAGCACGGGTTGCGTAACAAGTCATGTAAAGTTCATAATATGATCTACTTCGAACCGGAAAACCCATAATTGAACAGCTTACGGGTTTCAATGAAACGACCTTCACGACTATCTGAACCCAATACAACTGAAATCAGTCGTTTGCCATTCCGCTCAGCTGTTCCAACGAAGTGATAACCGGAATCTTCATCATATCCGGTCTTCAATCCATCGTTTCCATCGTAGGCGTATGACCCACCGATAGAGGACAACATCCAGTTGGTGTTGCTCATGTACATTCCTTTTTGGTGAATCGACACCTGCATTTGGCTGGAAACTCTCAATATTTCGGGGTAGTTATTCAGCAGATAACGTGCAAGCTTGCATGCATCTACAGCGGTCATTACGGTCTGCCCTTGTATTTCCTTCGGACGATTCGGACCAAGTAGTTTTACGCTTAAACCTGTTGCATTGGTAAACACCGTCTTGTCAGACAGTCCGATCTCAGCAGCCTTCTGATTCATCTTTTGTGCAAAAGTCTGTTCTGTCCCACTGATATGTTCGGCTAGAGCAACAGCAGCATCATTCGCGGAATAGACGGCTACAATCTGGAATAGCTCCTGCACAGTAAATTGCTCCCCTTGTTTCAAACCCAAGTGGCTGCCACCTACTGAACTTGCATACAGGCTGATATTCACAGGGTCGTCCCAACGCAACTCCCCGTTGATAACGGCTTCCATCACCAGCAGTTCAGTCATCAATTTACTGATCCCTGCAGGGGCAATTTCCTCTGAACCATTAAAATTGATCAAAATCTGTTCCGAGCTCATATCCATTAATACAGCCGATTCAGCTTTAATTCCCGGTTTGCCCACCAGCATGTCCGGTTTTACACCTAAATATATAATGACCAGTAGAGCCAGCAACATTCCTGCCCGTATCCACCATTTTTTCATCAGAAAATCACCTCTTACAGATATAGACGAAGTGAAGAGGCATTTTGTCTGCAATTTTTATAAAAAAAGTTAAATTTTTTTTATTTATTTGTTACCAAAAAAAACATGAACCCCATACCCCCATGCCAGAGTGTACGGAATCCATGTTTTTCAAGACTTTTTCTATTCATACCTAGAAGAATCTTTTCAATTAGATCTAGCAACCGAACACTTTAAAGGACCCCAATCCTTATTGTTGCTACATCATCGAGAGTAACCTTTTCCTGAAACCAGGGCACTTAGAGATAGATCAAGAGCCTTTTTATTATTCTGCTACAGCGGCTTTATCCGCATTAACTGCCAGATCGCTCAGGTAAATGCCAGTTCCATCACCAATTGCGTAGTTCATTACACGTTTGTTCACTGGTGCTACAACGGCACGGTACAGTGTCGGGAATACAGGAACTTCATCAACCATGTACTGCTGCCATTCGTTGTAGATCTCTTTCCGTTTGTCTACGTCAAACGCTTCAGCGGATACACCTTGTGCCAGCAATTTGTCGTTTTCTTCGCTAGAGAATCTAGAGAAGTTATACAACGCATCGCGGCCATACAAACCTGCTGGATCTACGTCAATACCAACGCCCCAAGCAGCTTGATACATATCAATGTTTGGATCATCTTTACCAGTGTTACCTACACGATCATAGAAGTTGTTGAACTCAACCATTTCCAGGTTTACTTTCAGACCGATTGCTGCCCATGATTGAACGTAGTAACGTGCCAGTGGTTCAGCTGTGTCGCCACCTGTCATGGATACAAAGTTGATTTCTAGTGGGGAACCGTCCGGTTTCGTACGGAATTCTCCATCCAGCTTGTAACCTGCTTCGTCGAGCAACTTTTTCGCTGCTTCTGGATCATAAGTTACACCCGGATTGCTGGAATCATGGAATTCTGGGTGAGAAGGTGGAATCAGTGTTGTTGCATTCCAACGCAGACCGTTATAGAAACGTTTACCAACTTGGTCGTTATCTACAGCCTGCCACATTGCTTTACGCAGGATTTTGTCAGCCATTTTTGCATCTGGATTTGTTACAACTTTGCCATTGTCAGCGTCCCATGTGCCCAGTTTGAAACCGATGTAGGTGTAAGCACGATCGATTGCACCCAGGAATTCAACGTTGGACATATTGGCATTGTCTTTATATTGATCTGTCGGGAATGAATCCACGAGGTCTACCCCGCCAGATTTCAATTCTTGAACAACCGTTGTTGGGTTGATTACTTTCAAAGTCACTTTGTCCAGTTTTGGAGCTCCGCGCCAGTAGTCATCGTTTTTAACGAAAGTTACAGACTCACCTGGAGTGATTGTTTCCACTTTAAATGCACCAAAACCGATTGGTTTCTCACGTACTTCTTTGGAAGAAGACATTTTCGCTACATCCATATCACCAAAGATATGTTTAGCCAACGGATATGTCCACACGCCACCTGTCAGCAGGGAAGGTGTAGATTCCTTGTACGTAATGCTGATTTGTTTTTCGCTAAGAACCTTGATCCCAGAGATCGTTTTTGCTTTCCCAGCATGATAATCATCCATACCTACTACACTTGTAAAGTTGGAATCGTAACGTGGGCCATCATAAGCCTTGTTACCGATAACTTCATAAGCCAACTGCAAATCTTCAGCCGTTACAGGCTTGCCGTCATGCCAATTTACATTATCACGAATCGTCAGTGTGAACGTTTTGCCATCTTCCGATGTTTCATACGTTGCTGCACCATCGTTGGTATACACATAGTCTTTATCCCAAGTCAGCAAACCTTCGTCAAACCATTGTAGAACATTTGCATCCGGATTACCGGAATAGAAAGTATAGTTCAAAGTTCCTTCAAAGGCTGTATCTGACACGAGTCCATAAGTGATCGAACCGCCTTCAATAGCAGTACCTTCATTGGTTTTAACGTTGTTAAAATCTTCGATAGAGTAAACGCCCTCTTCTTTAGTAGGCTTCTCCTCTGTCTTTGTTTCCCCTGTGTTCGAAGAAGGCGTTGGTGTTGCTGCCTCTTTTTCCGAGCACGCCGCAAGTACAAGTACGAAGACCAACATCATCGTGAAAAATAGTCCCCGTGAAAATAATCCCTTTTTCATGAACCTTTCCTCCCTTTTTTTAACCTCTTCTTTGTCTTGCATCAGTCGCACGCTTCAGGGCCTGTCCGACATTATTTATACTCAACATCAATACCAGAATAAGTACTGACGCAGGTAGCCATATCCACCATCTGTATTCCAGTGTTTGCGGATTACGAGCATAGCTTACGAGTGTTCCAAGACTGGGTGTACTTTCCGGGAATCCAAATCCCAAGAAGGACAGTCCCGATTCGAGGCCAATGTTGGCAGCGAGGTTCAACGTCATCGTTACGATGATGATGGAGCTAAGATTAGGAAGAACCTGTGAGAGCATAATCTTCAGATGGGACGAACCTAATGTTTTTGAAGCTTTTACATAGTCCAGTTCCCGTTCCTGCAATGCTTTGGAGCGGATCAACCTGGCAATCCCCATCCAGAGAAAGGCTGTCATGATTAATGAGAAAGATACAATATTATATTTGGGTACTGCAGTAACAAACGCGATAACAATCATCAGCATCGGAAGAATCATGAAGAAATCAACAACGCGCATAAACAAGTTATCGATCATTCCACCGAAGTAACCGGATAACAAACCAACCAGGATACCTATACAACCAGTCATTAGCGTGACGATAATACCAATGGTTAGAGAGTTACGCGTACCGATAATCAGCTGTCCAAACACATCACGACCGCCGTAATCAGTTCCCAGCCAATACTGCGCGGAAGGCGGTTCATACAAGGCGAACAAATCTACCTTAACAATTTCAGCTTGATCCAGGATCAAAGAAGTACCATAGACCAGCAAAATGACCAGTCCCAAAAATATGAGCGAGATTAGTGCCACCTTATCTCTGACAAGCTCCCGCCACAAGATACTCAAGCTGGAGGGGCTCTTATCAATCTTCTGTGAAGTTATAACGACATCATTGGTCTTGCTCATCTTATTTTCACCCCGAAATCTTCAAGTTCTTACTTGATCCGTATACGCGGATCAACAATACCCAGAATAATGTCAGACAGCAACGATCCCAGGATTGTTGCTATGCCATATAACAGGACGAGTGCAGTTACTACACTGAAATCCCGAAGAGAAATAGAATTCAGGAACAACTGTCCCATACCTGGATAACTGAATATACTCTCAATGAAGATGGTACCTCCGATAAGTCCCGTAATCTCATAACCGAAGAAAGCGGCAATCGGCAACAGGGAGTTTCTTAAAATATGCCTGTTGTAGATTCGAGATTCTGAGGCGCCCTTGGCTCTCGCAGTAAGAACGAATTCCTTGTGCTTGATATCGATAATTTCACTACGCAAATATTGGACGGTAGATACCGTTGCAATTAACGCCATGGATAGTGATGGTAATAACAAATGATAGAATTTGCTTGTTATATAGCTGAACGAACCTGGTGTAAGTCCAGGTTCCACGCTTCCCCCGGTTGGGAACCAGCCAAAATGGAATCCAAAAATCCATAACATCACCAGTGCGAAGATAAACAATGGGGCTGCAAAGCCCAAGTAGGTGTAACCTGTGATCAACCGATCAGACCAAGTATCGTTGTAACGACCACTGATAATGCCAAGTGGAATGGCAATCAGATAAGTGAACACGAGTGTCGCCAGTGCAAGCCAGAACGTATTGGCTACACGCTGACCAATCAAATCAGATACGGGCATTTTGAATCGGAAAGATTGTCCGAAATCACCTTGTGCAGCATTTTTGATCCAATCCCAATACTGTACATACCATGGATTGTTTAATCCCAGTCGTTCCCGTTGTTCATCCAGCGCTTTTGGATCAATACTCGGATCCAGTAATCCGGTAAGTGCATCCCCAGGCATCGCCTTGGCCATCAGAAAGACCAACAGGCTAAGCAAAAAGATCTGAGGGATCATTATGATAATTCTACGTACTATCGTTTTCCACATATGGTCTTCAACCTTTCTGAGGTAGAGCTACTCGGTGAGTATTGGAAATGGATTGGAGCGAGTAAGCCAGCCCTTCCTCATCAAAGAAATTTCGGTATGAATGTTCATACTCGGATTTGACCTGCTGACGGAAGGCTACCATTTCTTCACGTTTGGTTGGGTCCATATCCGGAATGGCTGCAAGTAAACGCTTGGTATAGATATGTTGTGGATTCTCAAAAATATCATCCGTTGTGCCTTGCTCCACATATCGGCCTTTATACATAATTCCGATCTGATCACACATATGGCGAATAATGCCGAGATCGTGACTGATAAACAGATAAGTCAGATTCAACTCTTTTTGTATTTCCTGCATGAAGTTGAGCACCTGAGCTTGTACGGATACATCGAGTGCGGATACTGGCTCATCTGCGATGATCAGCTTCGGCTTCAATGCAATCGCACGTGCGATGCCAATCCGTTGCCGCTGGCCCCCGGAAAACTCATGAGGATACTTATAGATCGATTCGGGACTCAATCCGACCTTCTCCAGAAGATCTCGAACCTGGCGTTTCTCTTCCGTAGCCGTCAGTCGTTCATAATTGCGGAATGGTTCAGCAATAATGTCGATAACCCGTTTCTTGGGATTCAACGAAGAGTACGGATCTTGGAAGATCATCTGTACATCCCGCTGAAGTTGGCGGTCTTTACGCCGCTCCGAAGCCAAGTCTTTTCCGTTGAAAAGAATTTTCCCGGCCGTTACATGGTTCAGACCAATAATGGCTCTACCCGTAGTCGTTTTGCCTGAGCCTGACTCACCTACAAGACCGTACGTTTGCCCCTGCTCAATGGAGAAGCTCACATCATCGACCGCTTTGATGTTACCAATTTCACGCTTGATCAACCCTCCGCGAATCGGAAAGTGAATTTTTAGTCCTTCTACTTCGAGTAATGCCATTATGTTATTCCTCCTCAGCTTGATCAGGGAAATGAAAGTGCTGATAACAGGTACACCGTACAAAGTGACCTGGTGCAATTTCATGCATCTGTGGGTTTTCTTCATGAGCCGAATCACTTATCCATGGAATTCGAGCCTTGAATCGGCACCCTTGGCGAGGAAGATTTTTCAGTGAAGGAACAATGCCTTGAATGACATGAAGCTTCGATTTTTCTTCAGAAATGGTAGGAATAGAGTTTAGTAGAGACCGTGTATATGGATGCTTGGCATCCGTCATTAGAGTATAGATATCTGCAATCTCAACAATTTCACCTGCATACATAACTGCCACGCGATCAGCCATCTCGGCAACGACTCCCAGATCATGCGTGATCAGGATGATTCCTGCGTTAATCTCGTTCTTCAATTCGCGGATAAGCTCCAGAATTTGTAGTTGGATTGTAACGTCAAGTGCCGTCGTTGGTTCATCGGCAATCAGTAATTCAGGTTTATTGGCAATCGCAATCGCGATAACAACTCTCTGTCTCATACCACCCGATAGTTCGTGAGGATATTGCTTGTATAATTGTTCGGGACGCGGAATCCCTACTTGGTTGAGTAAATCAATTACTTTATCTTTCTTTTCTTTCGAAGATAGCTTGGATTGATGCAGTGTCAGAATCTCTTCGATCTGTTCACCGATCACCATCAGAGGATTTAATGCGGAAAGTGGGTCCTGAAAGATCATCCCCATTTCTTTACCGCGGAGTTTGTTTAATTTGTTGGGAGATATATTCGCTATATTCTGCCCTTTGTACAAAATCTCACCATCAATTTTGGCTTTGTTATGCAGTCCCATAATTGAAAAGGCAAAGGCACTTTTTCCTGAGCCCGACTCGCCCACAATAGCCAATACTTCATTCTTTTTAACCGTTAGGTTAACGTGATCCACTGCTGCATAATAATCATCTTCAATTCTGAATGATGTAGTTAGATTTCTGACTTCTAATAGCTCTGTATTCAAATCAATCACCCTAACCCCATAATTTCTGCAGACTGTATTCATGTGAAGAAGAATGCATCCACTGTATATTTCCATGTTCTTGAAGATATCGAACGAAAGTGTATACAAAATACCAAATCATTAGGAGAATCCATTTTTCATACTGCTATTTAGACCGTTGGTCAATTAATGCTGATAATTCCTAGCGGGATAATAAATCAAAATAATTAATGTAATCATACGTGTAAATTTAGATGACGTCAATGCTTATTTTGAGATTTATGGTATAAATGTTTTTTATACTACAGTTTTGGGTATTAGTTATACTTTAAAGGGAATACGTCAAGGAATTCTAGAGCCAACTGGCTCCTTTGAATGGTAGAGTTCGAACTTTAGAAAAATAGAATATCTAAATATATGACATTAGCATTACACGATGTGTGTAGTTAAATATTAGAATTGTAGATATAACAAACTATTATGTTAGGTATGAGGGAATTGTAGAGGAAATATTTCGTTTGGAAGTAAAATTGATTTCTAACCAAAATTTGTACGGTTAGGGGTATAATTTAGATATTACTAAAGGATTGGAGATAAATTTCTAGTTATTATAGTATAGTTTCATTTATTCGCTTATGTAAAGAACAAATTGTCATCTTTTATCATTTATTTTACAAAAGCAAGCAAAAAGCCCTGCAAAATGCAAGGCTTTTCTAATATTTATACATATAGATGAATATATAATAACGTTTCACTGCGTTTCTGGAGGTCTTTTACCACGCTTCAAATCGTTGATGCTTAACCCAAAGTCCATCTGCAAGTGAGGGTAATCCGGGAAGTTAGCCCAGTCTCCACCCCATGTAAACCCTAGTTCTTTGGCAAGCTCTACCACTTCCATCCAATCCGCCTTTCCATTGCCGTTATCATCACGTTCCATATCCCACACCACATCTCCTTCAGGAGTCCGCAATGCAAAATCAATGGCCAAACCATAGTTGTGATAGGACTCTCCCCCCTGGGCATTGGTCACAATATTACCAGCGATCGAGCGTCCTTGATTAAACAGTGCATTCTGTTCCTCATTGCTGCGAAAACCATGTGTTATCACGACTTCAATGCCTCGTCTAGCCGCCTTTCGAACCAACAACTTCTCACTTTCCGCTACTATTGGGTGAAGTCCTGTAATCGGCACCAATTCTTGTACGTTGGTGTGTGGCCATATATCATAGGTGTCTCCTTTTTGCTGCAACCACACATATATAATGGAAAGTAACAACGTAGCTACGATCCAAAATCGTAGACTACTCTTGCGTCTCTGTTTTACTTTACGTTTGGGTGTATTCATGCTCTCTCCTGATGGTGGAATCTATATTCGTTCATACTCACGCTACCTGATATCAGCAATATATTAGACTCTATTATAAATCATTTACGCTTTAATTGCTTCTATCGTGGTAGCTCCTTACTAAATCCAATGACCAGGAGAGATATCTTTTTAATATATTATTAAATGCAAAAAAGCAGCCGGCTATAAGCCGACTGCTTTGTATCCAAGCTGAGTAAGACTACTCAGTTGTGTATGGCAGTAATGCGATTTGACGGGAGCGTTTGATGGCAATCGTCAGCATGCGTTGATATTTAGCGCTAGTACCTGTTACACGGCGTGGCAAAATTTTTCCACGTTCGCTGATAAATTTACGAAGCAAGTCCGTATCTTTATAATCGATGTGAGTAATTTTGTTAGCTGTGAAGAAGCACACTTTACGACGTTTATTACGGCCGCCACGACGTGCCGGTCTTTTATCGTTGTCTCCGCCTTCTCTTTGCTTGAAGCCCATGCTTTTCAGTCCTTTCCTATCATGTAACCCATATCTCCTAAGAGTATCAGCTCATGTTAAAATGGCAAATCATCATCCGATATATCAATCGGTTTTCCGTCATCGGAAAAAGGATCCTGATTGTTGCTACGCGAATTATTGTTAGTGTTCGCGCGTCCGCCGCCTCCATAAGAAGGCTCTTCACGCATTGGTTGCCCACCGCCGCCACCGCTATTATCACGGTTAGCTGACTCCAAGAAACGAACATTATCGGCAATGACTTCGGTCACGTATACACGTTTTCCTTCGTTATTCTCGTAGTTCCGTACTTGAATGCGTCCTTCGACTGCAGCCAGGCGTCCTTTGCGCAAGTAGTTTGCACAGGTCTCGGCAAGCTGTCTCCAGGTTACGACCGGAATGAAATCCGCTTCCTTTTCTCCCCCTTGGCTTGTAAACGGTCTGTCCACTGCCAAAGTAAATTGCGTAACTGCTACTCCTGCTGGAGTATAACGCAACTCAGGATCCCGGGTTAACCGGCCGATCAGAATGACACGGTTCAACAATGTAATCCCCTCCTTCAGAGCGTATTGGTGCGTTAATCACGAGTTGTCTTAAGCAGACTTAACGTCGTTGGTAATGAGATAACGAATAACTTCGTCAGAAATCTTCATGAGACGCTCAAGTTCAGTTACAACTGCTGGTTCAGCAGTGAAATGTACCAGAACATAAAAACCATCACGGAATTTCTTGATCTCATACGCAAGACGGCGTTTACCCATAACGTCGTGAGCTGTAACTTCACCACCGCCGTTGGAGATGATGCCTTGGAATTTATCGACTGTAGCTTGAACAACTTCTTGCTCAATGTCAGGACGAATAATGTACATCACTTCATATTTGCGCATAATTTTCACCTCCTTATGGACTCTGGCCCTCAATCTAGGTTGAGAGCAAGGAACGAGCACAAACTCGAACTATATTAATATAACAAAAATGATGTCTCAATGCAAGCAAACGTTCCCTCTTCTTATTACACATGATCATAGCTCCAATGGAGCACACTACAGAAGCAACATTGAAATCCATTATGCCAAGGAGGTTTTATCATGGGTGAAAGAACCGAGTTTGAACCAGGAGACAAAGCTCCAAACGATGGTGAATACACCGAGGTTGGTGAGAAGAGCTTTCATACGGAGATTAACAATCCGAAACGTGTAACCCTGCAAAAGGGTGAAGCTTTCCCTGAAACAAGCAACCAGAATCGTAAGTGGAAGAAGCTTACCAAGGCCCGTGTCCACTAATCGTAAAGAATTTTTTTCAGGCTGCTGTATATAAAACGAACTAATGCACATAATACAATCAGGCGATGCACGAGAGAGGTGTGGTTCCGTTGGACAACGAAGCCGAACATTCAATGTTGGAGATTCATCACGTAATTTAAGAAGCACGATGGTTGTGTGTAAGGCCTTTGTCTGAAGCACAAGTATTGTTAATCGCAATACGCCTGCTTTCTGATTGTTACGACCGATTGTTTCCTAACAAACCGAATGCATCGCCGAATGAAGAGCCCTTAGGGGCTCTTTGTTTTTCTTAATTACTAAATGATCAGATAACTCAAAATTGATAATAAAAAGACCTTCCACCCTGGAAGGTCTTTTTACATATATAGGACTCAACCACGTTGAGTAATTTATAAATTACAATTTCATTAATTAAGCAAGATTTATTAGTGGCGGAAAGGGTGGGATTCGAACCCACGCACGCTGTGACACGCCTAACTGATTTCGAGTCAGCCCCCTTGGGCCTCTTGGGTACCTTTCCGCAGCAATAATGATTATAGCATGATCATTTACAGAACGCAATACCCAAGCCACACCTACATGTAAACGGTGTTATAGGCAAGAGAACAAGTAAAAATTGCCCTGTTATTTCATTAGGATTCAGATAAATCCTCTGTTGAACGAAGTACCTTTTTCATGTTTTTCTCGAATTTCGCTCTGGGAATTAGTACGCTGTGTTTACACCCTACACATTTGATGCGAATATCCATGCCCATTCGGATAATCTCCATCTCATTGCTGCCACATGGATGCTGCTTCTTCATCTGCACAATGTCCCCAAGCTGAAAAATTTTACGCTCCACCTATGCCATCCCCCTCATCCTTCTCCTGAGCTGCTGCTTGCTCTAATGCTGCCTGATTACTCATCTCATAATACTCCAGTGTTTTCTTCACATCACCCTGAATTTGACGCTCTACAGAGGCTCTGGAGTTCGGCAAGCACTCAGCAACAATGCGTACCACATATTCCGAGGTGGACATCGACTGGATGCCAAGCACGTCTGGTACTTTGACAATGTTGAGGTCACGCTCTTCAATCCCCACCAACGCTCGTTTCACCAAATGTACGGACTCGTCCAAGATCTGATCACCCTTCATGGGAATGTCCACAACTGCAAGGGAATTCGACATAGAGAAGTTGGTTACACTTGTAATCGAACCATTGGGTATGATATGCACCTCACCCTGCCAGCTTACCAACTTGGTCGTTCTAAGGCCTATGACTTCAACCGTTCCTTTATATGTTCCTGTCTGAATGACATCTCCGACAGCAAATTGATCCTCTAATATAATGAAAAAACCCGTAATAAAATCTTTCACCAATCCCTGGGCACCAAAACCAATAGCCAGTCCAAGCACACCGGCACTAGCTAGCAAAGGCCCCACTTTCACATTGATCTCAGATAACAGTAACAGAATCATTATGAAATTACATGTTATGGAGGTCGCATTTTTCATCAACTCTCCCACCGTTATAAATCTCCGCGGATTGACGCGAATCTTGCCTTCCTGCTTGCGTGCCATCGTGCGATCTATAATACGTGATACAATCTTAATCACAATACGCGTAATAATGAAAATAATAATGATGCGGATCGAACTGAACAGAATATTAAACCACATATCTGCATCGGCAACTTTATTCCATAATCGATCTGTCCAGCGAATGGCTCCCTCTATAGTATTCACTGGATCAGCCGGGGCCTCAGCAAACTTAAATGGCAACATAGATCAAACCTCCTCTACATGGGTATGTTATCATAGCTGTCAGCGGTTTTGAAATAGAGGCCACGGATCTCCACAAATTCGTTACGAATGATCTGTTTTACTCTTTCCAGATCTTCTTTTGGAAACTGAATACATAGAGCACAGCCCGCTGTGATCTCTTTCGGGGTAGGAAATAAGTCGATCTCAATCTCGGCAAACTCCAGCAGCATTTCTGCCCGCAGCGCCTGCTGGGTGGAATCAAAAGCAATCAGCATCCAATCATCTATCCACTCGTCCATGTGCGGCTCCTTTCACGATACATTCATCCCTTTGAAAAAGCTTGTCCTCACGAAGTATAAAACGTTCTATCCTTCCATATACTGTTACTACTATTCCAAGGGAAAGGATAGATCCTATGAATCCCATTTCGCATTCCTTCTCATCTCAAGACATGGCCAGCCTGAAAATCCCACATACAGATCCAGGCATTCACTCTGCCATCATTCATCGTTTAATGTTCCATCTCTATAAAGCCCATTCTTTGCAGAATGTAGTTGTCGTCTGTATCGGTACAGATCGCTCTACCGGAGACTGCCTTGGCCCGCTCGTCGGCTCGTCACTTGCTAAGTGGGACAGCCCTCTATTCCATCTCTATGGCACATTGGATGAACCCGTACATGCAATGAATCTGCAGGACACCCTTCACAAAATACACACCACCCATCACAACCCTTATGTGATTGGTATTGATGCCTGCCTCGGACAGTCCTCGAGTGTTGGATGTATCCAGGTCGTGAATGGACCGCTCAAACCGGGAGCGGGTGTAAATAAAGAATTACCGCCGGTCGGCGATATCCATCTTACAGGTATCGTTAACGTCGGCGGCTTTATGGAATACTTTGTTTTGCAGAACACACGTCTCAGTCTCGTCATGCGCATGTCCGAAATTATATCCAGCAGTCTCTACTCCGCCATTCGTGAATGGCATACACGCTCTACTCTGCTTGCTGTGCCAGAGTAATGGCTTCTTTTTCCTCAGGGGAAAGTGTATACGTGGACTCTCCCCCTTTAAGAGGTTTGGCATATACATAGGAACCATCACGGTTATAAATGCCGGTAAGTACCATACCGTCCTGGCTATCGTTTACCATCGCCATTGAGAAACTCAGATCACTGCCATTTTCTCCGTAGGCGTTATACCTTTTCACACCCACTTTACCCTGGATGCGGGTCAGCTTCTGCATCACAACCTGTAACTGATTCGTTTGCAGCATGTGTTCATCCTCAATGCTGTCCATCTGGATTTTCAGATTGATTAACAGCGACTCCAGATCCTCCACTCCACTGCCAGCCATCATGGCCTCATATTTCCGTTTAAACTTCCGTAGCTTTGCGCCTTGAGCAATACTTATAATAAGCAAAATCACCATAAGTACTGCCATGCCGCCAATAATCCATATCAGCTGTTCCAGAATCAGCCCATTTAATTCAGCCATGTAGTGCAACTACCCCTCTGTTGGTTTGTTCAGGTTACCGTTTGTAGCTTCAAACGTGTTCCAAATCATCGATCCATTCAGCCAAGTAAAGCCATCCAACAATCTAATCTAACCCTCAAGCTTATCCCTATTATTCACCAGATAACCCCTAAGGTTAATCATTCGTTTTGGCTACTTGCCTCTTTTTCATTTTGCTTATTCAAGCGATTAAAATTCATGTTTTATTAGGCATGCTTCATACAGGTTTTGATGTTGTTAATTCAATAACCGCTTCGACCAAGGCATTAACATCATCTTTTGTTGTATTATATCCCACGCTTGCTCTGACAGCCCCACTTGCCGTTGTCCCAGCCGACTCATGGGCAAGAGGTGTGCAATGAAAACCCGAACGCACAGCAATGCCATAATTTCGGTCTAATTGGAAAGCGAGCTGTGCCGAATCATATCCTTCAACAGTAAAGGATAACAATCCGGTACGCGGCTGTCCAAGTTCAGGACCAAGCATTCGAATCCCCTGTACTGATGATAACCCATGCATCATATGCTGAGTCAAATCCCACTCCTGTTTATATATGAATTCAGGTGTAAGTTCAAGTACATGCTGCACTCCGGCTGCCAGACCTGCTATACCCACGGTATTCGGCGTACCCGCTTCATAGCGATCAGGACGAACAAGTGGCTGCTCAATCGCCTCGGATTGGCTTCCTGTCCCTCCGTGAAGCAAAGGCTGTACATCCAGCTCAGGAGCGATGTAAAGTCCACCCGTCCCCTGCGGGCCCAACAGTCCTTTATGCCCTGGAAAGGCAAGCATATCAATGCCAAGCTGCTTCACATCCACAGGCAGAATCCCAGCACTTTGAGCAGCGTCAACAAGCAAAGTTACCTGATGTTTTTGACACATCAGCGCAATTTCACCAATGGGCAAAATACTGCCCAGCAGGTTGGAACTATGCGTGCAGACAACCAATCTTGTATTGGGACGTAACATGCGTGCGAATTGGACCAGATCGATCACCCCGGCAACATTAACAGGTACATAATCGACCTCTACATTACGAGATCTGCGCATATACTCCAGGGGTCGTCTTACTGAATTATGTTCAGCCATCGTAGCAATGACATGATCGCCTTCCCTTAACCAACCTTGAATAGCCAGATTCAAAGCTTCTGTGGTATTAGACCCCAAAGCGATATCGTTGGCATTACGAACACCCAAAAGAGTGGATATCGCTTTTCTGGCACCAAATAAAACTCGGCTCGCCTGTACAGCCATCCGATGGCTTCCTCTGCCCGGGTTGGCCCCTGCAACATCCAGAGCCTTCATCATGGCTTCCCCGACAGCAGGTGGCTTAGGCCAAGATGTCGCTGCATGATCCAGATAGATAACTCCCTCCACCTCATAACCACCTCTGTCCCTAATTGATTGTTCTGTTTGAATAGATTCCCTAGAAACAAACAATGACATATCGTTTCTCCATGGTACAGAGGCGATATGTCATCACATGAAAAAGCCCCGCATGTTGTTCATCGATCATGGAATCAAGACTATTATTGCAACAGTTCCAACAGTCGCTCCAGATCTTGTTTGCTGTAGTAGTTGAGCTCAATTTTACCTTTATCTTTGTTATGCTTAATTTTCACCGTTGTTTTGAACCGTTCACGCAAAGACTCTTCCAATGTATCAATGAATGGATCTTTTTTCTTCAATTTGGATTTGGCTTTCGCTTCACCCGTTTTGGAACGATCCAATTGTTGAACAGCCTCTTCCAGTTCACGAACACTCCATTGCTGATCAATGGTTTGTTTTGCCAACTGTTTCACAAGGCTCTCATCTTTAACACCGACGATAGCACGTGCATGCCCCATTGACAATGTTCCACGTGAAACATGATCTTTCACTTCTTCCGGCAATGATAACAAACGCAGGAAGTTAGCAATGTGAGAACGTGATTTACCCACTTTCACGGAAAGCTCTTCTTGGGTTAGTCCGAATTGGTCCATCAGTCCTTGATAAGCAACTGCGACCTCCATCGCATTCAGATTTTCCCGTTGCAGGTTCTCGATTAAAGCAATCTCCATAACCTGCTGATCACTGAAATTACGAACTACAGCTGGCACAGTGGCATTACCGCAATATTGGGAAGCTCTGAAACGTCGTTCGCCGGCAATGATCTCATAACCTCTCAAAACAGGACGTACAATAATAGGTTGTATGACACCATGTTGACGGATCGATTCGGCTAGTTCATGTATTGCATCCTCATCAAATACTTTACGAGGTTGGTAAGGGTTCGCCCGCAGCTGACTAATCGGGATTTCTACGACTTTATCATCGTCATTAATTGAAAGCGAAGGAATGAGGGCATCAAGACCTTTTCCAAGCCGCTTACTCATAAGAAATCACTTCCTTTGCGAGCTCTAAATACACTTCAGCCCCTCGGGATCGAGGATCATACGTAATGATGGACTGACCATGTGAGGGTGCTTCACTAAGCCGTACATTTCGCGGAATAATCGTCTGATACACCTTTTGTTGAAAATACTTTTTCACTTCTTCAATCACTTGAATGCCCAGATTCGTTCGTGCGTCAAACATCGTCAGTAATACCCCTTCAATCTGCAGGGAGGTATTCAAATGTTTCTGCACCAAACGAACGGTGTTGAGCAATTGGCTCAACCCTTCGAGCGCATAATACTCACACTGAATCGGAATGATCACCGAATCGGAAGCTGTCAACGAATTGATCGTCAACATACCAAGGGATGGTGGGCAATCGATCAGTATGTAGTCATAGTTTTTTTTCACCATGGCGAGTGATTTTTTCAGGCGAACTTCCCGTGATATCGTGGATACCAGCTCAATCTCGGCTCCGGCAAGCTGAATCGTTGCAGGTATGATATGAAGGCCTTCAATCTGAGTTTCCACAATGGCTTCCTGCGGAGGAACCTCATTAATGATGACATCATATATACAATTGGCCACATCTGCTTTGTTGATTCCGACTCCGCTGGTTGTATTCCCCTGGGGGTCAATATCGACAAGCAGCACCCTTTTCCCGAGCGAAGCCAGCCCTGCACCCAAGTTAACAGATGTCGTCGTTTTCCCCACACCGCCCTTTTGATTTGCTACGGCCATAATCTTAGACAATACCTTCACCTCAAATAAAATAGGAGTCTTTTCTTGTAGGTTGTGAGCTACAGTTAACAAAAAGCAGGTGGCTATCATCCACACAAACATCAACTACCGTTTCTTCATGGTGCTATTTTATGCTGTTCATGCCACTCTCAACTTTATAGACAGAAAAAGCGGCCCATTGCCGCCTGAAGCTTCAATTATTTGCGTTTCGGAATATGGATAACGATCTCGTAATGGTCCTCATGGTCTGCTTCCTTTGTTTTGATGTCCAGACCGGAGCCCGATACCATATCAATGGATTGACGAATCGTATTAAGTGCAAGTCTAACATCCTTAGTGAATGAGACACGTTTGGATTTTTTGATCTTCGAAGATTCCTTGTAAAAGGCAACCCTCGCTTCCGTTTGTTTTACATTCAACTCTTTATCAATAATCTCGCCAAGCAGTTTCATTTGTAATTCTTCCGTATCCAATGAAAGTAAAGCTCTGGCATGACGCTCCGAAATCTTACGTTCCATCAGTGCTGTCTTAATACCATCAGGAAGCTGTAACAACCGAATTTTGTTGGCGATTGTCGACTGGCTTTTGCCTAATCGCTGCGCAAGACTTTCCTGTGTAAGTTGGTGCAAATCAATCAGTTTCTGATAAGCAACAGCCTCTTCAATTGAAGTGAGTCCCTCACGCTGCAGGTTTTCAATCAACGCGATGGACGCTGCCTGAGAGTCGTTGAACTCACGTACAATGGCCGGAATATGATCCAAACCAAGTTTTCGAACTGCACGCCAGCGACGTTCCCCGGCGATAATCTCATATGATCCATTTCGTACGCGGACGACAATAGGTTGTATAACTCCATGTGTCTTGATCGTCTGCAACAACTCATCAATTTTATCATCATCAAATATAGTACGGGGTTGATATGGGCTGCTCACAATTTCGTTGACCGGAATATGTTTAATCTCATCTCCGTTATTGCGCTCCGCCAAACCAAACAACTTCGAAAATTGTTCTTTCATTCCGTATATTACCACCTAGTTTCGTAATAGCTCCCGCAGAGTTGCAGGTGCTTCTTATTCAAAATGCGACACTTTCATATGCTGTCGTTCTTCGAATAAGTTTTGCCTTTCATGACGCTTTCTGTTACCTATACCGTATTGCTAGAAAATCTATCTATACATATAATCTATGATCTCTGAAATCCAGGACCGGCTACTTCTATTCTATCATCTTTTCTTCCATAATCCTATGTTTACCTATTCTTTAAACTCTTCTAATTCTCCTGCTTTTTCTTCATGAATATTAGCTATATGACGGCTTATACACAATAAGATATGGACGATCTCTACACACAGCACCTGCTCATAGTAGCTACATTTGTGTACTCGTTTTATACAACTTGAAATTGAATTTTCGTAAGACAACGTCCGTGGCAGAACAAACTTGCGCTTGCTTGTCTCCCCTATCAACTTTCGTACCTTTCTCCTAAAAGCAGCACACCATCCAACAAAGCATATCTTTAATTAGGAAACAGCTTTAACAGAATAACTTTCTTTCCTAAATAAATTTTCAATTTCCTTTTTTAGCTTATGTAATGAAATGTAGATGCAATCTATACATAGATAATAAATCAAAAAACAAAAAGAGGATGTTTCACGTGAAACATCCTCTTTCTCTTATCTTAAATTTTTCGTTAAAATTAAAAAACCGAATAAATATCATCTTACCTTTGACATACATACGATGTTACCCCAAGAACTATATCAAAGGTGTTTTTAGTGGCGTTCCCGCTTTACGTGGATATTTATAGGGTGTCTTATCAAACTTCTGAATCAGAATGATATGACGTGCCGATTCTTCAACGGGTAACTGGAACGGATGAACAGCTTTTACCCGTCCTTTCAGCTGATTAAAGCTGAATTCAGCTTCCTTCATTTCTTCGCGCGGGTCTCCGCCCTTCATTGCAGCGAATAATCCACTTTTACGAACAAATGGCAGACAGAATTCGTTAAGCACCGCCAGCTTGGCTACTGCACGGGCAGTAACGAGGTCATAGCTGTCCCGGTACCCATCTTTGCGTCCAAGTTCCTCCGCACGCCCATGAATCAGTTCCACATCCGTCAACCCGAGCGTATCCACAACATGCTGCAGAAAGCCAATACGTTTATTTAGGGAATCAATGATGGTCAGCTTGATATGTGGGAAACAAATTTTAAGCGGTAGTCCAGGGAACCCTGCTCCAGAACCAATGTCTGCAAGTTTGTTTACCTTAGACATATCAGTATAAAATGCCAGCGATACCGAATCATAGAAATGCTTTGTATATACTTGTTCGCGTTCGGTAATTCCGGTTAAATTCATCTTTTCATTCCAGGCTACCAGCTCCTGAAAATACAATTCGAATTGCTCCAACTGGCGTTCATCCAGCTCCAGTCCATGCTTCTTCAGGCGCCGTTGTAGCTGCTGTTGAATATCGTCCATTATTGACCCCTTGCTGCGGTTACACGGTTATAATGCTCCAGGTAAACCAGCAGAATGGAGATATCCGCAGGAGTGACCCCGGCAATACGAGACGCCTGTCCGATCGAGATTGGACGAATCGTGGCGAGCTTCTGCTTCGCTTCCATAGCAAGGCCATGAATTTCGTCATATACAATCGTATCCGGAATTTTCTTTTTCTCCATTTTTTGCAAACGTTCCACGTGGATCAATTGTTTCTCAATATAACCCGCATATTTAATTTGAATTTCCACTTGCTCTTTCATGTCAGCAGTCAGTTCTACCTCAGACGGTGAGATCTGCTCAATCCAGTCATACCCGATCTCTGGGCGACGCATCAATGTCAGAAGTGTACTACCATCCTGAATCGGTGTAGAACCGATCTCTTCCAGCTTCGAATTCACTTCCACAGGGCGAACTTTGGCTGCCTTCAGACGAGCCACTTCCTGCTCTACTTTTGCCTTTTTATCCAGGAATTTGGTGTATCGCTCTTCAGGAATCAATCCAATATCATGACCCATTTCTGTCAAACGCATATCTGCATTATCATGACGAAGCAACAAACGATATTCTGCACGGGACGTCAGCAGACGGTAAGGCTCATTCGTACCTTTGGTAACGAGATCATCGATCAGTACACCAATGTAACCTTGGGAGCGATCAAGTACGACTGGCTCTTTACCCTGTACTTTACGTGCAGCATTAATACCGGCCATTACGCCTTGTCCTGCTGCTTCTTCATACCCGGAGGTACCATTAATCTGCCCTGCTGTAAACAGACCTGGTAGACGTTTCGTTTCCAGTGAAGGCCACAGCTGTGTAGGCACCATGGCATCATATTCAATGGCGTAACCGTTACGCATCATTTCTACTTTTTCCATACCCGGGATGGAACGAAGGACCGCCAGTTGAACATCCTCTGGCAGACTGGTGGACAGACCCTGTACATAGTACTCCGATGTGTTTTTGCCTTCTGGCTCCAGGAAAATCTGATGCTTCGGCTTGTCGCTGAAACGCACAATTTTATCCTCAATTGATGGACAATAACGTGGTCCGGTACCTTCAATAACCCCCGAAAACATGGGTGCACGGTGAAGATTATCGTTAATAATCTGATGTGTTTCCACAGACGTATACGTCAACCAGCAAGGCAGCTGCTCATTATCGGAAGATTCCGTTTCATAGGAAAAGAACTTCGGCTTGTCATCGCCAGGCTGAATTTCTGTTTTGCTAAAATCAATCGTATCCTTATGCACCCGTGGTGGAGTACCTGTTTTAAAACGAACCAGGTCGAAACCAAGCTCACGCAGATGTTCGGATAACTTAAGTGAAGGCTGTTGGTTATTCGGACCACTCTCGTACATTAACTCACCCATAATTACTTTACCGCGCAGATACGTACCTGTTGTCAAAACAATAGCCTTGGCCCGATACTCTGTACCCGTTTGAGTAACCACACCTACGCAATGTCCGTCTTCAACGATCAGGCGATCAACCATGCCTTGGCGCATCGTCAGGTTGCGTTCATTCTCCATCGTTTCTTTCATTGTATGCTGGTAAGAAAATTTATCCGCCTGAGCACGAAGTGCATGAACAGCAGGTCCTTTACCTGTGTTGAGCATTCGCATCTGAATAAACGTCTTATCGATGTTCCGTCCCATCTCTCCACCAAGTGCATCAATCTCACGTACCACATGTCCTTTTGCCGGTCCCCCAATAGATGGGTTACAAGGCATGAAGGCCACCATATCCAGATTGATTGTAATCATCAGCGTTTTAGAGCCCATACGAGCTGCAGCCAGTGCCGATTCCACACCAGCGTGTCCTGCACCAACGACGATTACATCATAACTGCCGCCATCAAAAGCCATTCCAGTTTACCTCCTTTTTGCCGCTGCACGCCTAAATTCATGCACACGATCAATTTTTTGTAAAAATCGCGAAACACACTCCACACTCCACGGGATGCATTTCGATCTATATTAAGCCATCAAGTCTATAGGTACTTCAGACATTTTCGCGGATTCTTTGACCACCCACAGATGGACTTTATTATCATACTACTTTTCAGAGCCGGTATGTTTACCCCGTGTTATTTTCCGAGGCAGAATTGAGAGAAAATCTGATCAATCAACGCATCATGCGCTGTATCGCCCACGATTTCACCCAACTGCTCCCATGCCAGACGAACATCAATCTGGATCATATCAATGGGAATCAGCTGCTCTGCCGCTTCATAGGCATCAATGAGCGACTGTTTCGCTTTTTTGAGCAAAGCAATATGACGCACATTGCTGACATACGTCAGGTCGGCCGACTCCAGCTTGCCACTGAAGAACAATGTCGAGATGGCATCTTCCAATCGGTCCACGCCTAGATCATCTTTCACCGACATCGGAACAAGCCGTTCCTCGGGGATGTAACGAAGCAGCACATCGCGGTCCGCCTGCGGCGCTAAGTCCATTTTATTCATTATAATAATGGATTGTCTACCGCGTATTTGTTCCAATAATTCAATCTCGTCCGGATGTAGCGGCTCGGCAGCGTTGATAACCATCAATAACAGGTCCGCCTCATTCACAGCAGAGCGAGAACGCTCCACCCCGATTTTCTCCACAACATCCATCGTTTCCCGAATACCTGCCGTATCGAGCAGCTTGAGCGGTATATTGTTAATCGTAACAAACTCTTCGATGACATCACGCGTTGTACCCGGGATATCCGTTACAATTGCGCGATTGTCCTGGGCCAACGTATTCAGCAATGAAGATTTCCCTACGTTTGGCCGGCCCACGATTGCTGTTGTGATTCCTTCTCGCAGTATCTTTCCTTGCTCTGCTGTTACCAGCAATTTATCAATTTCAGTCATCACCTGACTGGATTTTTCTTTAATAAAATCGGACGTTAACGACTCCACATCATGCTCAGGATAGTCGATATTTACTTCGATGTGAGCAAGCGTCTCCACCAGCGTGTATCTCAGCTCGCGTAGCTTGGATGACAACTTTCCCTCTACTTGCTTCAAGGCAATCGAGAAAGCCCGATCGGATTTGGAACGAATGAGATCCATGACCCCTTCCGCCTGGGACAGATCAATCCGTCCGTTGAGAAAAGCACGCTTTGTGAACTCGCCGGGTTCGGCGAGACGAATATCGAGCTGCAACAACAAATCCATTACACGCTTAACCGAAACCACTCCGCCATGAGCGCTAATCTCCACGACATCTTCTGTTGTGAAAGAACGTGGTGCGCGCATCACCGTAACCAATACTTCCTCGATCTTCTCGTTGGTCCCCGGATCTATAATATGACCGTAATGAACCGTGTGGGATGCTGCTTGGGTTAGTGGGGTTTTGCTGCGAAAAATTTTCTCTGTCTCCGACACTGCATCCGGGCCGCTCACCCGGATTACAGCGATACCCGCTTCTCCGACAGCTGTTGATATCGCCGTAATCGTATCACTAATCATGGTTATCTCTCCTTGCTCTATTTTAAAATTGCGTCCCTCGGGACGCTATATGAATTTCAATATAAGTTCAGTTCACAATGCTTCTTGCCGTTTCTTTCATCATTGGCTTCCAACGCTAGAAGGATACAATATCTAGAGTGAAAGAACCATCTCTATCTTTAATATGGCTATACTAAAGCCGCTCTTTGGTTTTGAAAAAATATACTTCTGTACGAAAAAAGCAATGGCTTCTGCACCGGGCAGGAAGCCATTGCGTCTTCAATTTCAGGTTATTTCGTCGTAATGACCACGCGCCGATTGGGCTCCTCGCCCTTGCTGTATGTCTTAATCTGCGAGTGATTTTGCAACTTCGCATGAATGACTTTGCGTTCGAGTGGGGGCATCGGCTCCAGCACAACTTCCTTGCCGGTGCGAATGGCCTGTCCAGCCAAACGTTCAGCCAGATCCTCCAGCGTCTTGCGTCGACGTTGACGGAAATTCTCTGCATCAAGTACGATGCGAACGAAGCTTTCCGAATAACGGTTGGCTACAATGTTCGTTAAATATTGAAGGGCATCCAGCGTCTGTCCACGTCTGCCAATAATCATGCCCAGGTCTTCACCGGCAATATTGAAGATATGTCCGTCACGCTGTTTTTTGATATGCACTTCAACATCCAGTCCCATACCTGCTGCCACTTCTTTTAGGAAAGCAGCCGCTTCCTCATAGGGATTTTTAGCTGCCACACCCTCAAGTGTTGCTTCAACCTGAGGTATATGTGCGGCCGGTTTGATCGGCTGTGGAACAGGTTCGGGCACAGGCAGAAGTTTTACTTCAACTTTAGCGGCCTTTACCCCGATCAAACCCAGGAATCCTTTTGACGGCTGCTCTAACACTTGTATCTCGACCTTGTCCCGGCTCACGCCAAGCTCAGCCAATCCTTGGTTTACAGCATCTTCAACGGTTTTTCCTGACGCAATGACTTTGGTCATTTCGATTTTTTGGCCCCTTTCGACCCTTTTCCAGAGACAGTTGCTTTGCCACCGTTTTTGCGTTTAGCTCCATTTCCATTTTTGGAAGTGCTGCTCTGCTTCACGTTGACCTCAGCCACGACTTTATCATTATTCCGGTAAAGGAAATAGTTTTGCACGATCGTGTAGATGTTACTGTAGAACCAGTACAACGGCAATGCAGCCGGGAACTGATACGACATTACGAAGATCAATATCGGATAAACCCACAGCATGAACTGCATCGGTCCAACTTGCTGTGCAGGATTCATGCGCATCATCATCCACGTTTGCACGAATGTTGTGATGGCAGCCAGCACTGGCAAAATAAACAGGTGATCCGGCGATCCGAGTTGAAGCCACAAGAAATCATGCGTTCTCAGACTCGAGTTTCCGTAAATTGAGTTATAAAGTGCGATGTAAATCGGCATTTGAATCAGAAGTGGTAAGCAACCCGCCATCGGATTAACTTTGTTCTCCTGAAACAACTTCATTGTTTCTTGCTGAACTTTCTCAGGTGTATCTTTATACTTGGCTTGAATTTCTTTCAATTTCGGTTGAATAGCCTGCATCGCCTTGGAACTGCGTACCTGCTTCATTGTCAGCGGCAAGATTAACGTCCGTACAATCAACACCATCACAAGGACGGCTAGTCCATATTCACCGTTAAACCAGTTGGCAAATGTATCGAGCGCCAGGGAGAACCAGTAAATAACATTGCTTTGCCAGAATGATCCGTTTCTTAAATCTTCCGTAGTGACCCCGGCCCCTTGCGGAGTACATCCGGCGAGCACGGTGACCATTGCAATGACTGCAATGAGGAGAATCCACTTCCCCTTTGATGTCTTCAATCGCGACACTTCATAACCCCTCTCTTAACCATTCCATTCCACCGTAAATCATACCATAATTAGGAGGACAAATAAACCGAAGCTTACCGCTTGCCCGACTTCAAAAGAGAGCCCTTGCGCATCGCATGCAGCAGGCTTTTTTCCATCTCCTTGTAGGACATGTCCAATGCACCTTTTCTGACGATAAATATCAGATCCATCTGCGTCACAATCTCTTTCTCATGATGGCGTACAATTTCCTTAATCATGCGTCTCATCCGGTTGCGTACGACAGCGTTTCCGATTTTCTTGCTACAGGATACACCTACTCGGAATTGTTCTGTATCTTTACGACGACAGCCATACACCACAAACTGATGATTGGCAAACGATTTCCCATACCGGTATACGCGGCTAAAGTCCGCCCGGTTTCGTAAACGCAGTCTTTTATACACGGCGCTTCTCCTTGCTGTTCTCCACCAACATTATTGACGAAGGCCTTATTACTGAATTAGTATAGGCTTTCTTGAATAACGATAAACCGTCTTGGCGGCAACTTCATTATATAAGGAACGTTTTCGAAAAAACGGACAACTCATTCATCATACCTGGATGTGTATAACCAAGCTTTTTCGCAGCCAATTCAGACCTGATCTATACCAGCATCCAGTCTGAATTGACCTATTTAAGAAAAAAAAGACCACCTCGGTGGTCTTCACAGTGCATTAAGCACTCAGGACTTTACGGCCTTTAAGGCGACGTGCAGCCAGAACTTTACGTCCGTTGCTCGTGCTCATTCTTTTCCGGAAACCATGAACTTTTTTACGTTTGCTAACGTTCGGTTTGAATGTAGGTCTCAATGTATTGCACCTCCTCACAAGGAAATACTTATGTGATGAATCACTTTCATCTTCACAGAAAACACCTTTATACATTTAACCATGAACACCTGGAAAAGTCAACTCCGGGCCTCTTGGCTCCTCTCTCCTTTGAATACCTATTCTACCCAGTCTGAACGGTCATGATTGCGTCCCCCTGTATATACCCTTCTTGAAGCAGCATTTAGAAGCTCCAAAAGTTATCCCCAAGACCTGATGCATTCCCCAAAAATCACTTTTTAAGGTTATCCACACCCTTCGAACCCCTTAATTTGATGTTTGATTATCATTTCCAACTTATTCACATGTGGATAAAGATTGTTTGTCGATGCAAGAATGTTTCATTGGCTCTACTTTCGGTTAATATGGATATGTTTCAGGGAGACTTCAGTAGTGTAACGATAAATAGCTATACATTAGTTAACAATGAATTAGGGCTTTTAAAATGACATTCTTTAAATTTAATGTATCCGCTTTATTCTTATGGTTTACAAGTTTTAGAGAAAGGTGTAGGATAAAAAAATCACATCTTGTATACAAGTATACTTATCTGAAATAAAGTACAGATCTAGCTTTATTTAAGAGACAACATTACGTTCTCTAGCTCTTTGAGAAATCCATTTGAAGCAGTATGACGCTCCTAAATTCAGCATGCGCGTAGAGCATACTCGTTATAAGGATTGATTAGGTATGCTCTATGAGCAAAATAGTTATGCTATGATCAGTATTGAACTGATTACTTATAATAGGAGCGTTAGCCATTATGCTGTTTCCTTCATCCTGGCTTCAGGGAGCTTCCCGCGGGGAAGCCATTGCCTGCGAATTAAGGCTGCGTATCATTAGCGGAACCCTTCGTCCTGGCGAAATTTTGTCAGAAAATCGGATTGCTGCTGATTTTGACAGCAGTCGCTCACCTGTACGAGAAGCGTTAAGAACATTGTCGAATGAAGGTCTCATTCGGCTGGAGCGTATGGGTGTTGTTGTCATTGGATTGAAAATTAAGGATGTCGAGGAATTGTACGACGTTCGTTTCCTAATTGAAAGTTTTGTGCAGCAACGACTTGCAGGGGATGTCCCGGAACAATTGATTACCCAGCTTCGCAATGTGATGGACAAAATGGACTTGGCTGGACGCCACCAAGATGCGGTTGAATTCGCTTATCAGGATCTGATCTTTCACGAGACCATTATCGAAGCCGCCAAGCATTCCCGTATTTTACATCTATGGAAAAGCATTCGTTATGTTGTCATGACAGTCATGCTGCTCACCACGCGCAGGGTATTTATTCAGGGGGAGCAGAAAGTAAGCGCTGTAATTAATAAACACCGTCTGCTGATTGAGGCCCTTGAATCGGGTGACAAAGAACGGATTCAATCTGGAGTCCGTACGTATTTCCAGGATTCAGGCAAGACATTGCACGAAAGCTTTGATTCCTAATGACAAGGTAATGGAATTTCATTCATTACTGGCATATCGTGCAGGGAGTGTGCAATCATATCCATTGTGAATGATTGCACACCAACTTGTCGACAAGTATACAAAATGCGATTTGTTTCAATTTTTTGGGGCATATTAAGGGGGATTTAGCAGCCCACACTACATGAATTGTAAAGCAACTTCCCTCCACCTGATCATAGATCAGTTGTAAGCGTTATATATCAGAATAAAGGAGCATACCTCATGAGCACTCTTTTTGGGCTATCCCACAATGCAACGTTATTGGTCTGGACATTGATTGCGATCGTATTTCTGATCGTATTGATCTCCAAATATAAATGGAATCCTTTCATCACTCTTTTGATATCGGCATTAATGCTTGGTTTACTCGCTGGTATGAAGCCTGCCGATGTAATTACTTCTATTACTGGCGGACTTGGCGGCACACTTGGAACGATCGCCATCGTTATCGGTCTGGGCACCATGCTTGGTAAGATGATGGCTGAATCCGGCGGAGCCGAGCGTATTGCTACCACACTTGTGGATCGTTTCGGTGTGAAACGTGTGCATTGGGCGATGATGATTGTTGGTTTTATCGTCGGTATTCCTGTTTTCTTCGAAGTCGGCGTCATTCTGCTGATTCCGATCATTTTTACCGTTGCACGTAAAACCAATATGTCGCTTCTACAGATCGGTATTCCAATTTTAGCAGGTCTCTCTACTGTACATGGTCTGGTTCCACCTCACCCGGCTCCCATGATTGCCATCGAAGCGTTCAGCGCCGATTTGGGTAAAACGATCTTGTACTCTCTTATTGTAGGTATCCCTACTGCCATTATCGCTGGACCTCTGTTTGGTAAATTTATCGGTAAAAGAATACATACCGAACCGCCTGCGGAGCTGGCTGAACAATTCGCTACGAAAAAAAGTAACAACTTGCCTGGTTTCGGAATAACCCTGTTTACCATCTTGCTGCCGGTCATTTTGATGCTTATTGGCTCTATCGCCAATATCGTAGACCCGGATGCCACAAGCGGATTTACGGTTTTCTGTGAATTTATTGGCCATGAAATTATAGCGTTGCTGATCTCCGTCGTGTTCGCCCTCTTTTCACTCGGATTCTCACGCGGGTTCAACAAACATGACATCTCCCGCTTCACCAGTGAATGTCTGGCGCCTACGGCGACCATCATTCTCATTATTGGCGGAGGCGGTGCGTTCAAGCAGGTGTTGATCAATAGCGGCGTAGGTAATGCCATTGCTGAGGTCGCCACACATGCCAATATTAACGTAATCCTGTTCGCTTGGCTTGTAGCTGCACTCATTCGGGTTGCTACCGGTTCAGCGACTGTTGCAATGACGACAGCTGCTGGTATTGTAGCTCCGGTTCTTGCACTAACACCAGGTGCCAATATTGAGCTGGTTGTACTCGCTACTGGTGCAGGTTCACTTGTTCTCTCCCACGTGAATGACGCAGGCTTCTGGATGATCAAGGAATTTTTCAATATGAGCGTATCACAGACCCTGAAGACGTGGACCGTTATGGAAACACTACTATCTGTCGTTGGACTGATCTTTATTTTGCTGCTGAGTACAGTTGTATAAATTGAATATCTATATAGAAGAAGAATATAAATTCACACAATTAGAGTTTTAATTTTACGGGTTCAAAAGAAAGAAGGTTTATGTAAAATGAACAACTATATGATTGGTATGGATATCGGTACAACCAGTACCAAATCCGTACTCTTTACGGAACAAGGTGAAGTCGTAAGCACATCGACTCAGGAATATCCTTTATACACCCCAGCTCCAGATGTGGCTGAGCAGGATCCAGAGCAAATCGTACAAGCTGCCCTTCGCTCTGTACGCGGCGTGATGGATCAAAGCGGCGTAGCTGCGGAACAAATTATGTTCGTGTCTTGCAGCTCTGCCATGCACAGTGTTATTGCTATGGGACAAGATGGTACCCCCCTCACCCGCTGCATCACTTGGGCTGATAACCGGAGTGCAGCTTGGGCTGCCAAACTGCAGGAGAATGGACTGGGACATCACATTTATCTGCGAACAGGTACACCGATTCACCCCATGTCGCCACTGACCAAATTAATGTGGCTACGCCATGAAGAGCCTGAACTTTTTCAACGTACCGCCAAATTTATCTCTATTAAAGAATATTTGTTCTTCCGTCTGTTCGGTCAATATGTCGTGGATCATTCCATCGCCTCCTGTACCGGTCTGCTCAATTTGGAACAGCTGGAATGGGATGCCGAGGCCCTTGAGGTTGCAGGCATTACACCTGACCATCTATCGAAGCTCGTCCCGACCACACATATTATAGAGGGAATGGATCGTACATGGGCTGAAAAAATGGCTCTCTCCCCCTTCACTCCCTTCGTCATCGGTGCAAGTGATGGGGTATTGTCCAATCTGGGGGTGAACGCTATTGAACCTGGTGTTGTTGCAGCAACGATCGGCACCAGCGGTGCCATTCGCACCGTCGTTGACCGTCCTGTAACTGATCCAAAAGGTAGAACCTTCTGTTATGCGCTCACCGAGAATCTTTGGGTCATCGGCGGGCCTGTGAATAACGGTGGCATGCTTTTCCGCTGGGTACGGGACGAATTTGCTGCCTCGGAAGTCGAAACAGCCAAACGGCTCGGCATCAATTCCTATGATGTACTCACTAAGATTGCTGAACGCGTCAGTCCCGGTTCGGAAGGGCTTCTATTCCATCCGTACCTTTCAGGGGAACGCGCCCCTTTATGGAATCCGGACGCCCGAGGTTCCTTCTTTGGTTTGACCCTTCATCACCAGAAGGAGCATATGATCCGCGCTGTGCTGGAAGGGGTTATTTTCAACCTGTACACCGTACTTTTGGCCATGGAAGAACAGATCGGACAACCTACCTCCATTCAGGCAACGGGTGGTTTCGCTCGTTCCCCACTCTGGCGTCAGATGATGTCCGATATATTCAACCAGGAAGTCATTGTGCCTGAGAGCTTTGAAAGTTCCTGTCTTGGGGCCGTCGTGCTCGGTCTTTATGCTACAGGGCGAATCAAGTCGCTTCATGCCGTTTCATCTATGGTAGGTACAACGCACAAGCATACCCCTATCAAAGAACATGCATCGATCTACCAGGAGCTGCTCCCCATCTTTATTCGCATTTCGCGAAAATTGGAAGAAGAATATGCAGACATCGCCGAATTCCAACGTAAATTTTCCGTTCATATCAAGTAAATCATCCTTTTATAACCACCAAAAAGAGGTTGTTCTCTTTGACCACCATTCCGGTCTTAAAGAACAACCTCTTTTTGGCATACGCAAAACTGCGGCGGCAATGGGGCCAAATTTACCTCCAATTTCGCGCGCATGTCCAGCCTACCTCTTTTAGGAATAAATTCTACGTTCGGTTCATACAAATCATTAACTGCTCCTTCCATACCAAAAGGTCTCTCCTTGATTTCCTATGCCTTTGATTTTGTCGTTCCTCCATTCCGCTTTTCGAAAAAAGGAAAACGAGCATGAAGAATCACTCTCCTGTAAATCTCCAAAACAGCCATTTTCACTTTACGGTTATCCACAGAGAGGTTATTCACAAACAGAGAATACTTTTACACACAATTCAGCATCATTTGACGAATAACCTGTGTATAAAATAATTTGGGTTTTTGGGTCATCTTGTCGAAAGTTAAACAATTTATAAACAATATATTGTGTTGTGATTAAAAATTATACACAAGTTATTGAATTTGTGGATAAAATCACACGATACATTGAAATGCCGGGCTTCTTTTGCTATGATTGTATTACTTTTGGATGTGAATATGTGATCTGACCCATAATATTATCAACAGCCTGTGGATAAAGTTGTGAACAATTTTCCGTTGTTCATTCTTTTTTTGTTTTCGACCTGCGGGGGTTTGGGGATAAATTCAACAATATATCTCGTATTTCGACACTGCATCATGGCTTAAGCCACACTTGGAACATGTAAAAGGAGTGACAGTCTGTGGACAGCCATACTTCTGATTTATGGCAGCAAATTTTATCAATTATACAAAACAAGCTCAGCAAACCCAGCTTTGACACTTGGTTCAAAGCAACCAAAGCGACCAAGCTGAATGATCGTTCGATCGTCATATCCGCGCCAACCACGTTTGCCGTCGAATGGCTGGAGAGCCGTTACACCAAACTGGTCGGATCGACGGTATATGAGCTGCTTGGCAAACAGGTCGATGTGAAATTTGTCATCGAAGAGAACAAGCCTGCTGAACCGGACCCACAACTGCCAGCGCCAACGCCTAAAGTTGTACAGGAAGAAGCGGTACTCAGCATGCTGAATCCGAAATATACATTCGATACATTTGTCATTGGGCCGGGCAACCGTTTTGCCCACGCCGCATCGCTGGCGGTCGCTGAAGCGCCCGCCAAAGCATACAATCCTCTGTTTCTCTATGGAGGGGTAGGCCTCGGCAAAACTCACTTGATGCATGCGATTGGACATTACGTTCTGGAGCATGATCCGGGCAGCAAAGTCGTTTATTTGTCATCTGAGAAATTCACGAATGAGTTCATTAACTCGATCCGTGACAACCGCGGGGAGAGTTTCCGTAACAAATACCGTAGTGTCGATATTCTGCTCATTGATGATATTCAGTTCTTGGCTGGAAAAGAATCGACGCAAGAGGAATTTTTCCACACGTTTAATGCGCTGCATGAGGAACGGAAACAGATCATCATCTCCAGCGACAGACCGCCGAAGGAAATTCCGACCCTGGAAGAACGGCTTCGTTCCCGTTTTGAATGGGGGTTAATTACGGATATCCAGCCTCCAGATCTGGAGACGCGGATTGCTATTTTGCGTAAAAAAGCGCGTGCGGAAAATCTGGATATTCCGAATGAGGCGATGATGTACATCGCCAACCAGATTGATACCAATATTCGTGAACTGGAAGGTGCCCTGATTCGGGTTGTTGCCTATTCTTCGCTGACTAATCAAGATGTAACTACTCATCTGGCAGCTGAAGCACTGAAGGATATTATTCCTTCCAGTCGTCCGAAAATGATCACTATTCACGACATCCAACAAAAGGTCGGCGAGTATTACAGCCTTAAGCTTGAAGATTTCAAAGCACGGAAACGGACCAAGGCCGTTGCCTTCCCAAGACAGATTGCCATGTATCTCTCTCGTGAACTTACAGACTTTTCTCTGCCCAAAATCGGTGAAGCATTCGGAGGGCGAGATCATACCACCGTCATACATGCGCATGAAAAGATCTCCCAAGCGATAAAAAACGATCAAGATCTATATAAAGTTATCAACAACTTAACCGAAAAAATAAAGAATCCAACCTGAACAAGTCCCAAGCCTATGCACAACGTGTACACATGTGGATAGGCTTGGGTGTACGGGTTTATACCCACTTATCCACATATTCAGTGCCCCTATTACTATTATTACTATAAAGATCTAAAAGATATCATCTCCAAATAAGCGATTTCGAAGCTTGGCCTCCGGCCTTTTGAAAAACACATTTCAACACCTCTAAATCTAAAAAACCCGCTAGGAGTGAAACCATGAAAATCAGCATAATGAAAAGCTATTTGAACGAATCCATCCAGCAAGTTTCCAAAGCCATCTCAAGCCGTACGACCATCCCAATTCTGAGTGGTATCAAATTCGACGTTAATCATCAAGGTGTGACGTTGACAGCAAGCGACACCGATATCTCAATCCAATCCTTCATCCCGCTTGAAGATGGAGATAAAAGCGTTGTTCAGGTGGAACAACCAGGCAGCGTTGTACTGCCAGCCAAGTTTTTTGTCGAGATCATCAAAAAGTTGCCTTCTCAAGAAGTGCACATGGAGGTAAAAGCAAACTTCAACACCTTTATCTCCGCAGGAGCTACCGAAATTCAACTGGTTGGTCTTGATCCGGAAGAATTCCCAGTATTGCCAAGCATCGAAGAAAACCAAACCGTCTCTATTCCAGGAGATTTGCTCAAAAATATGATCAAACAAACCGTATTTTCCATTTCCACACATGAAACCACTCCGATTCTGACAGGTGTACTCTGGAGTTTGGGTGACAATGAACTGAAATTTGTGGCAACGGACCGTCACCGTCTTGCTACTCGTTCAGCAATGCTGGATAATGCAGAAGGTGTGCGATTCAACAATGTGGTGATCTCGGGTAAAACGCTGAACGAACTCAGCAAAATTGTGCCGGATCAAAATACGCTTGTGGATATCGTTGTCGCTGACAATCAGGTTTTGTTCAAAATCGACCGTGTTCTGTTCTATTCGCGCATTTTGGACGGAACTTATCCGGATACTTCTAGAATTATTCCGACTTCGTACAAAACAGAACTCGTTTTGGATACAAAAAAATTAAGTGAATCCATCGACCGGGCTTATTTGCTGTCGCGTGAAGAAAAAACAAACATTGTGAGGATGCAAACGATGGATTCGGGATCGATCGAAATTTCATCGAGCTCTTCCGAACTGGGAAAAGTAAGAGAAGAAATCGAACCTGCGGACTTTAACGGCGAACCGCTGAAAATCTCGTTCAACTCCAAATATATGCTGGATGTGCTGAAAGTGGTTGAGAGTGAGCAGCTGATGATCGCTTTCACCGGTGTCATGAGCCCCATCATCCTGAAACCACTGGACGACAGTCACAGCTTGTACGTCATATTGCCTTACCGGACGACCAACTAACGAGAGGAAGATCATAGTGAACCAAGTAGCGATTCGTACGGAATATATTAAGCTTGACCAATTTTTGAAACTGGCCGATTGCATTCCAACCGGAGGTATGGCCAAAGCACTGCTTCAAGATGGACTTGTACGTGTGAATAAAGAGCCTGAGGAACGCCGGGGACGCAAGTTATACCCTGGGGATATCGTTGAGGTGGACGGAGAAGGTTCGTTCGAAGTTGTCGCACAATAAGAAGACCAGTTAGATCCTGCTGCCTCCTGACGGACGGGATAAAAGGGAGGTTACCGCGTGTTTGTGAACAGCATAGATCTGCAGCAATTCCGCAATTATGAACATCTGAGACTGGATTCTTTTGGTCCTGTGAATCTATTGATCGGGCAAAATGCCCAAGGCAAGACCAATCTTGCAGAAGCCATTTTCGTGCTTGCACTCACCAAGAGCCACCGTACATCCCGCGATAAGGAACTGATTCGTTTCGGTGAAGAACGTGCCAGGCTTGCAGCAGAGGTCGACAAAAAGTACGGATCGGTCAAGCTGGAGCTATCTTTGTCGCAACAAGGCAAAAAAGCAAAAATCAACGGACTGGAACAGCGTAAGCTGAGTGATTTTGTCGGAGCGCTCAATGTGGTGATGTTTGCACCTGAGGATCTTGAGATTGTCAAAGGCACACCGGGGGTCCGCCGCCGGTTTCTTGACATGGAGATTGGACAGGTGGCTCCTGGCTACTTGTATCATTTGCAGCAATATCAAAAAGTGCTCGTCCAGCGTAACAATCTGCTCAAGCAATTATGGGGACAGAATGCTTCAGCCCAGACCATGCTTGAGGTGTGGAATGAACAACTGGTGGAGCATGGTGTTAAAATCGTCAAAAAAAGGAAACAATTCATAAAGAAACTGCAAAAGTGGGCCGAAACGATTCATCAAGGAATCACCGGAGGCGGAGAAGTCCTGCGCCTGGCCTACCTTCCTTCCTTCAGCGAAGCCGCTGAGGAAGATGAAGCTGTCTTAATGGACCAATTTATGATAAAATTATCACAAATGAAAGAGCAGGAGATTCGCCGAGGCACAACGCTTAGTGGGCCGCATCGGGATGACCTGTCCTTTTTCATTAACGATCGGGAAGTACAAACGTATGGCTCGCAGGGGCAGCAGCGCACAACGGCGTTGTCCCTTAAACTTGCGGAAATTGAACTGATTCACGAAGAAATCGGAGAATATCCGGTCCTGCTGCTGGACGATGTACTGTCTGAACTAGACCCTTTTCGTCAGACGCAGCTGATCGAAACGTTCCAGAGCAAGGTGCAAACCTTTATTACGGCTACCGGAATCGAGAGCTTGAACGTTGACAAGCTCAAAGATGCCAGTATTTATCACGTTCATGCCGGACAGGTTGAACGCTAAGGAGTGAGGGCTTATGTACATTCATCTGGGCGGTGAGAAGATTATCCGTTCTTCCGAATTGGTCGCTATTTTTGATATATCGATTGAAAAATCCTCAAAAATCTCCAAGCAGTATGTCACGCATGCCGAGCAGGAAAAAACAGTGGAGCATATCGGTGAAGAGGAAGCCAAGTCCATTGTCGTGACCAAAAACATTGTGTACTACTCGCCTATTTCCTCAGCTACGCTTAAGAAGCGAGCTCACATTTTTCCTGATCTCTAGCCTAGCTGCGGTACGAGTTATTGTACCTTCTGCTGCTTGTCTTTATTTGGACTACATGCTGGAATTAACGGAAGATGCCCATTACAGCATGCATTCTTAGTTAACGCATATTTACGATATTGAATCTATAGAAGTAGGTGAAAGGCACATGTCTATGAATCAACCGTCATATGATGCGAATGAAATTCAGGTCCTTGAAGGACTGGAAGCCGTACGGAAGCGTCCAGGGATGTATATCGGTTCCACCAGTGCCAAGGGCCTGCATCATCTGGTCTGGGAAGTAGTGGACAACAGTATCGACGAAGCGCTTGCAGGTTACTGTGACCATATCGAGGTCAGTATCCATGAAGATAACAGCGTAACAGTCGTCGATAACGGACGTGGTATTCCTGTCGGTGAACATGCCAAAATGAAACGTCCTGCACTTGAAGTGGTTATGACTGTTCTTCATGCGGGCGGTAAATTTGGCGGCGGCGGGTATAAAGTATCCGGTGGTTTGCACGGTGTAGGTGTATCCGTTGTGAATGCCCTCTCTGAAAAAGTGGTTGTTACGGTTAAACGTGAGGGACATATCTACCAACAGGAGTACCGTCGCGGTGCTCCACAGTATGACTTGAAAACGATCGGTACAACGGAGGATACGGGAACAACGGTTACGTTCCATCCGGATCCGGAGATATTCACGGAAACAAGAGTTTACGACTACGACATCTTGTTGACTCGTATTCGTGAGTTGGCCTTCCTGAATAAGGGCATTGGCATGACCTTAACCGATGAACGTACGGGTGTAACCAACTCGTTCCTGTATGAAGGCGGCATTATCGAGTATGTTTCCTTCCTGAACCAGAAGCGCGAAGTATTGCACGAAAACCCGATTTACGTGGAAGGATCAAGAGACAACATCCAGGTGGAAGTTGCGTTGCAATACAACGACAACTACACCGAGAATATTTATTCTTTTGCGAACAACATCAATACGCATGAGGGCGGAACACACGAATCGGGCTTCAAGAGCGCTCTTACCCGGATCATCAATGACTATGCACGCAAAGCGGGCGTAATCAAAGACAGCACAGGCAACCTGTCCGGGGATGATGTACGTGAAGGTCTGACAGCAATCATCTCGGTTAAGATCCCTGATCCGCAATTTGAGGGACAGACCAAGACCAAGCTGGGTAACAGTGAAGTGCGCGGAATTGTCGAATCCCTGTTCGCTGAGAAGCTGCAAGAATTCCTGGAAGAGAATCCTTCCGTATCCCGTCGCATTTTGGAAAAAGGACTGCAAGCGGCACGTGCACGTGAAGCAGCACGTAAAGCCCGTGAACTGACGCGTCGTAAAGGTGCACTCGAAGTCAGCTCTTTGCCAGGTAAATTGGCTGACTGTTCATCCAAGGATGCTTCAATCAGCGAATTGTACATCGTCGAAGGTGACTCCGCCGGTGGATCAGCGAAGCAAGGCCGAGATCGTCATTTCCAGGCGATTTTGCCGCTGCGTGGTAAGATCCTGAACGTGGAAAAAGCACGTCTTGACCGGATTTTGGGTAATGCGGAGATCAGAGCGATCATTACCGCAATGGGTACCGGAATTGGTGATGACTTCGATATTGCCAAAGCGCGTTATCACAAAATTATTTTGATGACGGATGCCGACGTCGATGGCGCCCACATCCGGACATTGCTTCTGACATTCCTTTATCGCTACATGCGCAAAATCATTGAGGCGGGTTATGTATACATTGCCCAACCGCCATTGTTCAAGATTGAGCGCAATAAAGTGATTCGTTATGCTGGCTCCGAGAAGGAACGCGATGAAATTATTGCAACTCTCGGCGAAAATGTGAAGTTCAACATCCAGCGTTATAAAGGTCTCGGTGAGATGAATGCCGGACAATTGTGGGAAACGACGATGGACCCTGAGAGCCGGACTATGCTGCAAGTTTCGATCAGCGATGCGATTCTGGCCGATACCATGTTCGATACCCTGATGGGAGATAATGTTGAACCACGTCGTGACTTTATTCAGGAAAATGCAAAATACGTGAAAAACCTCGACATCTAACGATATTCGAAGAGGCGCCTACGAGGGCGCCTTTTTTACATTATGGGATGGACCGTAGCATAGAGAATTTTAATTCGGACTTTGGAGCGGCTCACCCCGATGTATACGGCGTTTGGCAGAGGAGGCCTTGGCTCTGGGGGAGGTACGAGATGTTTTCCCTTTTTTGGAGGGTAATCTGCCGTACGCCCTCGCATAACGCTTGATCTTACGGTACGTTTCCTTATCAGGCAGCAAGCCAAAAGCATAGATGCCTGGCAGTGTGTTGACTTCAATAATCCATGGCCGTCCATCTTCATCCAGTGCAATATCGATACCGATCTCTTTCAGTCTTGGAAATGACTTCTGGAGCTGTACCGCTGTATGAATGCCTAAACGATATAGCTCACTACGCAGTTGCTGGAACCGAACCTGGGCAAAATGAGGGCGTACCAACTCCTCAAAGGTGGCCAATCGTCCGCCACCATGAATGTTGGTAATGATCTTGCCTGGTGCAGCAACCCTTCCCAAAACACCTGTCGTTTCCCAGTTGCGCTGTAGATTTTTTTGGGTTAATACCCGCAAGTCAAAAGGCAATTCATCATGCTTCATCAGTGGAATTCCTTGTTGAATGATGTAGTCCCGCTGCTGAATACGTTCAGTGAGCGCCAAGTCCAGTTCATCTAGGGAATAGAAGTATCTCTCCTCTGTCCCATATCGAAGCTCATATGTTGTCAGGTCGACTGTAGTAGAGATCTCAGCATCGACATCAGCTGAAGAAGAGGGGAGCGGATGAACTAAGTTCTCCGATGTGTTTGCATCGGTAATCGGGTGCGGGTTTATGCGGATGGTTTTTACACGCATGACGCCATTGCCATAGGTTCCCCGATCCGGTTTGATATAGTTTGACTCGAATAGTTCAGTCATTCGTTCCAGGGCTTGGCGGCTATACTGTCGTGTTACCGGTATATATCCATTCACATTACGGCTGCGTTGTAACACAGCTGTCTTGGTCCATTTGCTGGAGACACGCTGGATACCCAAGAGCCATCAGTCCTTTCCTGTTTTGATGGGGTTTCTAAGAGTGACAGACGCGGAGAAATCAAAGGACAAGAGATGATTTCAGTGGTATAATAGAGAAATATGGCGTATTGTGCGGTTTTGTTGCACAGATGTAGTTTGATCGTAGAACGGGAACGGTCTCAGCCTGAATATACACAGTACATTTGCCGCTTTTTCTAGCATTGTATGTGCAAATGGAGAGGAAGGCAGGGCGAATCCCCAGACTCTCTGAAGTTCCCGGAAGAAAGGCTATTGCCCAGCGGACGTTTAATTGTTTACCTTTTGTGAAAGTAATATAATAAAGAGTAGCGTCCTTGTGCGGTTTTAGCCTTGTTAGGCTCTTCACATATAATCGATTTTTGAATGACCGAATGGAATGTTTGTTGAAGGACAAGAAGGAGGTCCAGCATGGCGGAAGAAATGAACTCGCAGATTAAAGATCGGGATATTGGCGTCGAGATGCGTGAATCGTTTATGGATTATGCGATGAGCATTATTGTGAGCCGTGCCTTACCTGACGTGCGTGACGGATTGAAGCCGGTTCACCGGCGTATTCTTTACGCAATGTCCGAGCTAGGCATGACACCCGATAAACCACATAAAAAATCAGCCAGAATCGTCGGCGAAGTTATCGGTAAGTATCACCCACATGGTGACTCTGCCGTATACGAAACGATGGTACGGATGGCACAGGATTTCTCCCTGCGCTACATGCACGTAGATGGACATGGTAACTTTGGATCGGTGGATGGCGATATGGCAGCAGCCATGCGTTATACGGAAGCCCGGTTGTCCAAGATTGCGATGGAAATGCTAAGAGACATCAACAAGGATACGATTGACTTCCAGCCGAACTATGACGGTGAAGAAAGTGAACCTATCGTTCTTCCAGCTCGTTTCCCTAACTTGCTTGTCAATGGTGTTGGCGGGATTGCGGTAGGTATGGCGACTAATATTCCTCCTCATAACCTGGGAGAGGTCATTGACGGCGTGCAGGCCATGATCAAAAATCCGGACATCACTTCCATGGAATTGATGGATTACATTCATGGACCAGACTTCCCTACTTCCGGTTACATCTTGGGACGCTCCGGAATTCGTCAAGCGTATCAAACCGGACGTGGTTCAGTAACGATGCGGGCCAAAACCAACATCGAAGAGAACAACAACAAGGCACGGATTATTGTTACGGAACTTCCTTATCAGGTGAACAAGGCAAGACTCGTTGAGAAAATTGCTGAGTTGGTACGTGATAAAAAGATTGATGGCATTACGGATCTTCGTGATGAGTCTGACCGTAACGGTATGCGGATTGTGATTGAGCTTCGCAGAGACGTGAATCCGGGTGTTGTGCTGAACAACCTGTACAAGCATACAGCGATGCAGTCTACCTTTGGGATTAACATGCTCGCGATTGTAAATAAAGAACCTAAGATTCTGAACCTGCGTGAAGTGTTGTATCACTATTTGCAGCATCAGATTGAGGTAATACGCAGACGTACGCAGTTCGAACTGAAAAAAGCCGAAGCACGCGCACACATTCTGGAAGGGTTGCGTATCGCGCTGGATCATATCGACGAGATTATTGCGTTGATTCGTTCATCCAGCAATACCGATGCAGCCAGAGAAGGTCTGATCGAGCGTTTCTCACTCAGTCATGATCAGGCTCAAGCTATTCTCGATATGCGTCTGCAACGCCTTACAGGTCTGGAACGCGAACGTATCGAAAATGAATACAACGAACTGATGGTCAAAATTAAGGAGTATCGCGAAATTCTGGCTAACGAGCACCTGGTGCTTGAAATTATCAGCACGGAGCTGCAAGAAATCCGTGATCGCTTCAGCGATGATCGTCGTACCGAGATTACTGTAGGTGAAGAGAGCATTCTGGACGAGGATCTGATTCCACGTGAAGAGGTTATCATCACCATTACCCATACAGGCTATGTGAAACGTCTGCCGGTATCCACATACCGCAGTCAGAAGCGTGGCGGACGTGGGGTTGTGGGTATGGACACCAAAGATACCGACTTTGTTGAGCATCTGTTTGTGACCAATTCTCACAATTACCTCATGTTCTTTACCGACAAAGGTAAAGTGTACCGTCTCAAAGCTTATGAGATTCCAGAGCTTGGACGTACAGCACGGGGAACGCCGATTATCAACCTGATTCAGATCGAGCAGGGTGAATCGGTCAATGCCGTGATTCCAGTTCAGGAATTCGAAAGTGACAAGTATCTGTTCTTTGCTACCCGTCAAGGGGTTGTGAAGAAGACACCACTTGAGGATTACACCAATATTCGCAAAGGCGGTCTGATCGGGATTTCCCTGCGTGATGATGATGCCCTCATTGATGTTAAGCTGACAGACGGACAGCAAGAGATCATTATGGGTACAGCTCACGGGATGTCCATCCGATTCTCGGAAGGAAATGTCCGTTCCATGGGACGGAGTGCAACCGGGGTTAAAGGGATCACGTTGGATGAGCAGGATGTCGTAATCGGCATGGACGTTGTGGATCAGGAGCTGGATGTTCTGATTGTTACAACCAAAGGTTACGGTAAACGTACCCCTGTAAGCGATTATCGGATGCAGACCCGTGGCGGTAAAGGGATTAAAACCATTAACGTCACAGATAAAAATGGTGCGGTAGTCAGCCTGAAAATGGTTAAGACGGAAGAGGATCTGATGATCATTACTTCCAGTGGTACGTTAATTCGGATGAGTATGGAAGGCATATCCACTATGGGTCGATACACGCAAGGCGTGAAGCTGATTCATATTCGCGATGAAGATGCCGTAGCTACAGTCAGCCGAATTGACAAGAATGAGGAAGAACCAGAAGATGAAGAATGGATTGAAGGTGCAGAATCCTCTGATTCTGAAGGTCAAGACTCAACACTGGATGAGGGCTCGGTTTCCGACGCTGAAGTTGAGGGCGATGATTCAGGTTCCGAGGCATAGGATCAATTTTTCTATAACGAAAATCATTTCATGATTGAAATGAAGTTGAAGGGCTCCCATATGGGGGCCCTTTGTTATTTTCACAGCTTCAGGACTTCTCTCCTCGAAATCTAGGATGTACAGCCTGAATTTTGAGTAATATAATGGGAATTAACGTGAAAAACCGGGACTATGGTCTTGTTTCATCATAGAAGAACGATGAGTGAGGGGAATAAACATGGGATTAATCACCCTGTCTGAGGTCAAACCAGGACTTAAACTGGGAAATGATGTGCAAACGTTTCGTGGCAATGTTCTGTTTCAGAAGGGCAAAGTCATTTTGCCCAAAGATGTGGAAGTGCTCAGAGCTTTTATGATTCATCAAGTAGACATCGAGCAGGAGAGAGCAGGGACAAACGGTACAGGTTCCAAGGATTCATCCACGTCTTCAGCCCATGCAGGTAACGAGAAGAACGGAGAACGGGCAGGCAAAGGCGGCAGTGCAGTCTCAACCCCGGTATTACCATCCCTGCACGAAGAGTATGAAAAGATGGTTGGATTGACCAAAAAGGCCTTTCTGTCCTCCCTGGCGGCTGAATTACCTGTATATGAGCTGCGTACACAGCTTGAGGCATTGTTTGTTCATCTCAAACAGTATAATGTGCTTACTTTTAGTCCACGAGTCATTCAAGAACATGATTATGTATATCACCATGCCGTATTGAGTGCTATTACATCCTATCAATTGGCCCAGTGGATGGATTTGCCGTCTAAGGATTGGATGCAGGTAGCTTTTGCAGGATTGTTCCATGATATCGGTAATAGCAAAGTGGATCCACAGATCCTCCATAAGCCATCAACGTTAACGGCTTCAGAGCAGGCAGAGATTCGGCAGCATACGAAATATGGCTATCAGGTGCTGAAACAGGCGAAGGCCATCAATGAAGGAGCCAGACTCGCAGCGTTGCAGCATCATGAAAAAGTGGATGGATCGGGTTACCCGCTGCAGCTCAGCGGCACGCAGATTCATATCTATGCCAAGATTGTAGCTATCGCTGATATCTTTCACGCGATGACTCTGGAGAAGATCTATCGTAAGGCACAGTCTCCCTACCTGGTTTTGGAACAAATTCAGAGTGAGGCTTTTGGCAAATTGGATCCTGCTATCGTGAATGTATTTGTTCAGCGTTCTACACAGATCCATAATGGTATCCGAGTGAAGCTTAGCAATAATCAAATTGGTGAGATCATATTCTCGGATCGGGATCATCCTACAAGACCGATGGTATCGGTAGAGGGAACGATCATCAATTTGATGCAACAAAGACAGCTCCATATCCAAGAAGTCATCGGTTAACCCACTTGTCAGTTCATATATGAGAATGAAGCCTTTCCGATTAGGGAGAGGCTTTATTTAATGGTTGAACCAGAAGTAAAGTATGGGAAGCAAGCGAGTAGCACAAATAAGGAGAGGCAAGTTTTTCAATCTTGATATAAATAACTAGTTAATATAAAGGTGAATATCCATGTAGGTGGCTTTATTTTCAATAAAGTATAGAAGAAATAACTTTATTGAAAATAAAGCTTGCGTTC
>NZ_LITU01000063.1 GCF_001280595.1 Paenibacillus xylanivorans | reverse complement strand
CCCATTCCACCCATACCGCCCATGTCAGGCATTCCAGCAGCGCCTGCAGGTTCTGGTTTGTCAGCGATAACCGCTTCAGTAGTCAGGAACATTGCTGCTACGGAAGCAGCGTTTTGCAATGCATAACGTGTTACTTTCGCAGGGTCAACGATACCCGCTTCGATCATGTTAACCCACTCACCAGTCGCAGCGTTGAAGCCTACGCCAGTTTGT
>NZ_LITU01000062.1 GCF_001280595.1 Paenibacillus xylanivorans | reverse complement strand
CGTTCATTATTGGCCGGGATTTTACGCTCGATTAACCCTTTTTGCTCTAGAGCTTGAAGCATACTTGTAATGCTGGCCCGACGTAGATGAAACCGATCTGCAAGATCCATTTGAATAATATGACTATTTTGGTTTTCGTAAATATAATCGATTACTTTTCCTTGTTGAGCGTTTAGCCCCAGCTCTTTTATACTCTCGTCCGCTCTTTTCTTTAACTTAAGACCGATAATCTGAAATAAATCCAGATAAGGTGTTTCCTTTCGGAAATTCATAATCGTCCCCCCTGTGATTGTTAGGTATCTAATTGTAAGTGAGTAAACTATACAGCGATCCTATTCGCTTGTCAAAAAACATTAGCCTGTTGACAGTTAGAAAACTAACAGTTAATATTCGAATTGTTTAAGAACAAACATTCAGGAGGGATTCAGATGGAGAAGTTAACTCAAACTGCTGCGTTAGAACAAGTTACGGCGATTACAAATGTACG
>NZ_LITU01000061.1 GCF_001280595.1 Paenibacillus xylanivorans | reverse complement strand
TGTCCATCTTATAGGGTACATTTTAAATCATTGCGCAACGGGCATAGGTTTTATTTTCAGGTTCAATATTGTTTATTCACGAACTAAAAGATTAGATTCCCAATGATTCATGACTCAGCCATAATTTCATCCGGGACAGTACCTCTTTCATATTCAGCGGTTTGCTAATATAATCGGAGGCTCCTGCCGCGATACATTTATCACGATCTTCTTTCATGGCTTTGGCAGTCAGAGCAATAATAGGCAGCTGCTTAAGATTTAATCTCTCACGAATCTGGCGAGTGGTCTCATATCCATCCAACTCTGGCATCATGATATCCATCAAGATAATATCCGGATTCGCTTCTCCGCTCTCTAACATCTCCAGACACTCGTAGCCATTCTGAGCTGTAATCACCTTCATGTCATACTGCTCAAGGGCATTTGCCAATGCATAAACATTTCGAATGTCATCATCGACAACAAGAACCTGGCGGCCATTCAGCAATGATTCTTCGAGTGGAGTCAGCAGCATCTCAACGTTTGTTGAATTTGCCACTGAAGTACTGTTTGTTTCAGGAGCAGTCACGGCAACTTCGTTCAAGAACAATCTGGAGTTCTGTATAACCTCAGGCTCTTCCCTTCTAAGCGGGAGGAATAGGGTGAACACACTTCCTTGTCCTTCGCGACTAGTTGCCGAGATTGATCCTCCCAACAGATTGGCAAGGGATTGAGAGATCGACAGTCCTAGTCCGGTTCCACCGTATTTTCGGGCTGTGGCTCCGTCTGCCTGCTTGAACGCATCAAAGATCTGCAACAGTTTGTTTTCAGAAATGCCAATTCCGGTATCACTAACCGAGAAGGCTATGACATCCGCCTCTACCCCGTTTTCTTCAGAATTGACCAGGCTCACTCTGGAGATGGTTAAGGCCACTTCACCTTCATTGGTGAACTTGAATGCATTGGAGAGTAAATTCCTCAAAATCTGGTGTAACCGCATCTCATCGGAAACAATCGTTTCCGGTAAAGGGCTTTGAAGCTGAATCCGGAAAACAATTCCTTTTTGCTCAGCCGTTTTCAGGAAATATTGATTCATCGCTTCGGGTAAGCTCTCAAGATAGACATCATTCAAATCTACTTCCATCTCCCCGGCTTCCACCTTGGAAAGATCGAGAATATCATTAATCAGATTCAACAGGTCCTTGCCTGATGCATGGATCACCGAAGCATATTTTTGTTCTTCACTGTTTAAGTGCTGATGCTTGTTCTCTGCCAAAATCTCAGACAGAATCAGCATACTGTTCAGCGGTGTACGCAGTTCATGCGACATATTCGCCAGAAACTCAGACTTGTAACCAGAACTTGTCCGTAACTGATCCGCTACTTCTGCAAGTTCGCTGGCAGAGGTCTCAGCCGCATTTTTTTGCAGTTCCAGACGCTCGTTCAACATATACAGTTCTTCTGTCTGCATATGCAATTCTTCCGTCTGGGACACCATCTCTTCGGTCTGTGCCTGCAGTTTCTCCGATTGTGTCTGCAATTCTTCATTCAGTACCTGGGACTCATCATACAAATGCTGTAATTCCATGCGTGTGACAGTGGAATGAAGCGAGACCCCGAAGATTTCGATTAGTTCAGTCAGCAGCTTTGTCTCCGTTGATTGAATCGGTTTCATGGAAGCCAGTTCGATTACAGCTATCGTTTTACCTTCAAATACCACTGGGGCTACCGTGAGTGACGCAGCTGGAGCATCACCAAGTCCCGAAGAGATGCGAATATAATTTTGCGGCAAGTCGTTTATCTGCAAAACCCGTTTCTCGATCGCACTCTGACCGACTAATCCCTCACCCGGTACAACAGACACTTTACCGAGGGAACGCTCCTTCTCTCCATCTACTGCATACGCAGCAACACGAATGAGACGGTTCTCTTTCATTGCATATAACACGCCATAAGGGGCTTCCAGCAGGATAGCGACCTGGTTTAGGAACAACCGTGACAGTCCCTCCAGACTCGTAGGATTCTGCAAGAGCGTAGCAATACTGGCAACCCGATCCTTAAGTCGATTCTGTTCCTGTACCGTGTCCAGCAATATATTCGTCTCCTGGCCCAAATCACCGACTTCATCATGTGTTCGGACAAGAATACGCTGTGTAAGATTGCCGCCTTGAGATATGTCGCTAATGGTTTGTTTGACTTCACGCAGGGTCTTGACAATATTGCCCGAAATCACAAGGGCTGCGGCAACAGATAGTCCGGCAACGGCAGCCCATAAGGTGTACATAATGGTAAGCAGTGTGGAGCTTCGCGCCGCCAGCTCGGTCACCCGGCTTTCCGTGAGGCGCAACTCTGTATTGCGGAAGTTCTCGAACTGGGATCTTAACAGATCAATTTCGCTTTTCCCCGGATCGGAATGGAAAAATTCAATAACTTTTTCCTGATCTCCTTGTCTCTTTAGGGCTACCGAGGCTGCTCCGGCAACATCAATCCAGCGGACAATATGTGTTTTGATGGTTTCCAGAGTCATTTGCTGGGATGGGTTATCGCTAACCAGCTCATACAGTTCGGCATAATTGGAGTTCCACTGGGTTAGCGCTTGGTTGTATGGCTCCAAATAACTTTCTTCCCCGGTAATCATGAATCCCCGCTGTCCTGTTTCCATATTCAGAACATTTTTCTCGATTGCGTTGGTCAGGTTATGTACTTCCAGGTCGTGGTGGCTGATAAAATCGATTTCCTTCTGCGATGCATCAATTTGGGCAGATAGTACCAGCAAAACGGCACCAAATAACAACACAACCACTAGATAGCCCAATAGAATTTTGGAGCGTATCGTGAATCTTCTCTTTTTCAACAACGCAGAAACCTCCAATGAAATAAACAATTCCGATCGATTAAAAAAAAGTCGCATATGTAGTTTATATGTATACGTATAGACTGACAAGCATTAGTTCACGTTCACGAACCTCACGAGCTAAAAAACGACCTGCATATGCAGGCCGCTTGTTTATTGGAATGAAGTTCGCATGATAATGATTCATTAGGCTTTCGGGGCAATCATTTTCGCTGGATCAACATACTGATCGAATTGCTCTTCCGTAAGCAGACCTGTCTGTAATGTAGCTTCTTTCAGAGACAGTCCTTCCTTATGCGCAAGCTTGGCAATTTTGGCTGCATTCTCATAACCGATGTGCGGATTAAGAGCAGTAACCAGCATAAGCGAGTTATTCAGATTATGTTCAATCTGACTGAGGTTAGGCTCAATGCCCACCGCACATTTATCGTTAAATGCAACGATGGAATCAGCAAGAAGCTGAACGGATTGCAGGAAGTTATAGATAATAACAGGTTTGAACACATTCAACTCGAAGTTGCCCTGACTTGCCGCGAAGCCAATCGCCGCATCGTTCCCCATCACTTGCGTAACCACCATGGTCATCGCCTCGCTCTGGGTTGGATTCACTTTACCCGGCATAATGGAACTGCCCGGTTCGTTCTCCGGAATGCGAATCTCTCCCAGACCACTGCGTGGGCCACTAGCCAGCCAGCGAACATCATTGGCAATTTTCATCAAGTCAGCTGCAAGCGCTTTAACTGCACCGTGAGCGTAGACCACTTCATCATGACTTGTAAGCGCGTGAAATTTGTTTGGTGCTGATACAAAATCCTTGCCGGTATGCTTGCCAATTTCCTTGGCTGTATAATCACCAAAGTCAGGATGTGCATTAATTCCGGTTCCCACAGCTGTACCACCAATGGCGAGTTCTTTCATATAATTAACACTGTCCCGAATCATGCGTTCACTCTTATCGAGCATCGCTTCCCAGCCGCTGATCTCCTGACCGAGTGTAATTGGCGTTGCATCCTGAAGATGGGTTCGTCCAATTTTGATAATTTCTTTGAATTTTTCCGATTTGTCTGCAAAAGTGGCTTTCAGCACCGCAATCGCCGGCAAAAGTTGATCTTCAACAGCAAGTACACCTGCCACATGCAGAGCAGTTGGGAATGTATCATTGGAGCTCTGGGACATGTTCACATCATCATTCGGATGCAGACGTTCTTCCTTGCCCTTCTGTTCAAGCAATTGGTTACCCAGATTGGCAATAACTTCGTTTACGTTCATGTTGGACTGCGTTCCGCTACCCGTCTGCCATACCACGAGCGGGAAATGATCATCAATTCGCCCTGCGATAATTTCGTCAGCTGCATAAGCGATAGCATCCGATTTGGCAGCGGACAATTTACCTAATTTATGGTTACTGGCAGCAGCGCTTTTTTTCAAAATAGCCAAAGCACGTACGACTTCCATCGGCATATGCTCGCGACCAATCGGAAAGTTCTCCTTGCTGCGCTGCGTTTGAGCTCCCCACAGCCTGTCGGCTGGTACTTTCATTTCACCTAACGTATCTCTCTCAATGCGGTATTCCACTTGCTTTTCCTCCTCCAAAAAGATGGTTTGGGTCTCTACAAAAATACGTATACATTCTTTTTCATAGCATCTTGCGTATTCCAAAGTCGTTTTTGGAATATACGCAAAATGCTCTTTATGAGCAAAGCTTGTGTATCTTGTCATATTATACATGATTGTCTGCTAGATTTTCACCTTTTCGACAAAAATGTAAGCGTACAGCAAAATGTGTGAACGTTTATTTTTGCGGCTTGATTGGGTACAGACGACTGGTTTGTTCGAATAATTCACCCGGCTCAAGTCCAATAAGACCGATATCTTCAGCAGGAATGCCTTGTACATTTGGAGCATTAACCAGGTTCATCTGTGGCTCAGGACAGAAGAAGTCGCCCCCCATGTTGTTATTCCAAATCATCCAGTGCTTGTAGGACGTCCCTACATCATACACCAGCTTATCGCCGGTACGATTATCAGTAAGCTCCATATAGTTACGCCCATTCTGCGGTTGAGCCGTGTAGTGGTTGTCCATGGCTGCAAAAAACGGACTAACGCCTTCACCCTTTAATTGCTCTTCCTCTGGTGTAAGCGGTTGAAATTGTCCTGTAGGCAAAGAACGTTCATTCAGTTCGCGACGCTGACCAATTGTTACCTTGGCCGTATAATCGGATGCCTGGCTTTCAGGTGCAAAAGGTACGCTAATAGCTGTATGGAATGCGAACAAATTCGGCATACGTTCCTTTCCGTTATTGCGGACATTCAATTGCTGCTGGAGTCCCAGGCTACTCAGTGAATAACGGAGCGTCACAGTGAAGGTGAATGGCAAGTATTTGTAGAACTCATGTCCGTCCTTCACTTCCTGACTAAGCACAACATAACTCTCCAACTCGTCAGATCCGTATCCCTCAACCTTCCACTCGGCATCATGCAGGAATCCGTGCAAATGGTTGCCTGTAGCTGGTTCGTTTATAGGTAGTTGATAGACTTCACCATTCCAGGGGAAGCGACCATCCTCATAACGATTTGGTGGGGAAAGAATCGGAATTCCGTATACGGCAGGTGCAGCCATAAACTCGTCCATATGTTCCAGGTCCGGCTCACGCAAATAACGGAACCCCTGCTCTGTATCACGGAACGCGACAAGGTTAGCACCCACGCTCGGAATGACAGCCGCTTCGAATTGATTAAAACGAAGCCAGATGGCTGGTATACCTCCAAATCGTTCTTCGAAAGCTGTATTTTGCTGTGTCATCGTTATATGTACCTCCTGCATACTAAGGTTATATTATACGGCTCGACTATATCATGACCGCGCACAAAATACCAATCTATGATAGAAAACAAATTCATGATGGAACGACAAAAAAGACAGCTACGAAGCTCCGTGGCTGTCTCCATTTCTCCATCCGTTTTTGCGTCCATAATGGAATCATTCCAGATTTCATTGGAATGCCATGTATGGCATCGGCTTTATTAATCCAGATATTTGCCGTGATCCGGAACGGCGGTCTGTTCGAAATCAAGATCGAGTCTCTCCAACGAATCCCTCAGCATTTCTCCGGTTAAGAAATGCCCGTGCCCGGTAACGGCAACGATCGGCTCCAGTCTTCGAATATGCTGAACTGATTGATGGGCCGCTTGCCAATCCGTCGTGAAATATGCAGGTGGACCGTGCAACTGTTTGTCCTGAAGCAGCACACTCCAGAGCGATTCCTGTTTTACGGTGACAATCGCGTCTCCTGCAATCAGGATACGGTCTTCTTTCCGAAATAGCGAGACATGGCCCGGTGTATGACCGGGTGTATGCAGCCATTCCCATCCAGAGACACCTGGAATTGAATGGTCTTCTGGCAGACTGAATATCCGATCATCCAGATTAATAGCTTCATTGGGATATGCGAATGACAATCGTGCCATCAAACCGCCACCTACGGAAGGATCGGCAGGAGGATAATCCTTTACACCTGTTAAATAAGGAAGTTCCAGTGGGTGTGCATACACCGGAACACCCCAGAATTGTTCCAGTTCAATGACGGTTCCAACGTGGTCAAAGTGACCATGCGTCAAAATAATCGCCGACGGTGGACCTGGAAAACGCTCTGATGCCACATGAAGGATCTGATCAGTGAAACTCGCCATTCCAGTGTCCACGAGCACCCAGTTCCTGCTTCCCGGCTCACCGATGAACACAACATTAACGAACAGTGTACGCAGACTGAGGATATCGTGCCCGACTTCTTCAAGTCCCGTCATTCCTGCTGTAATCAAATTGTCAGATGCCATTCACGGTTACCTCCCATTCAGGCGGATTGTCTCTCTGGTTCTATTCATCTGTCGTAGACTTCCCTTTTCTGGAGCATCTATTCCTTAATTCCAATAAAATAGACGGTGGACACCCTGTTTCAGGCATACACCGTCTAGTATAATCAGCTACATTCCATAATAGAACAAGAATATCTCGGACAAATTACGCCGGATATGCCTCCAGTGCCGCATCAAGCAACTGATTGTACATATCGTCATCGTTTTCCAACAGCTCGTCCATACGAAGCAATTCCTCTTCATCACCGGATTGCTCGGTGAAATGCAGACTATAATCCCAATCCTTGCCGTTCTTGCTCATGAACGTAATTTCATAAACTGACTTTTCGCCTTCTGCACGAAAAACCGTGTTTCCTACAAAATTCTTCTCATCCTCACGACGCATCTCTGCACGAATAATCTCAATATTCACAATCGTTCTCTCCTTTAAACTCTCATCTGTTGCAGGTCTCCACAATTTATGGTAAACCTAGTTTGGTAATTATTATTGGTTAATTGTACAATATATATCGTAGCAACGTATACCTTATTCAATGAGGGAACCATACTGACTCCTTACATACCTGTAATGAGGACTATAATAACAAACAGCTACGACATTATACCAAACAGGAGGAAAAAATAGCATGAACAATTTTGAAACGAATTTACAACAATATGCCGAACTGGCTGTCAAAGTCGGTGTCAATGTCCATCCTGGGCAAACTCTCGTCGTGAACGCACCAATCTCGGCAGCGCATTTTGTGCGCCTGATCGTCAAAGCCGCTTATGGCACAGGTGCCAAGCTGGTCAAAGTAAACTGGAGCGACGAGGTGATAACACGTCTTCACTATGATCTCGCACCGGAAGAGTCCTTCTCCATTGAACCGAAATGGTTTGCAGGTGAAATGACTGAACTCGTAGAAGAAGGCGCGGCCATTCTGCACGTTATCGCAGAAAATCCGGACTTGCTTGCGGGTGTTCCTCAGGAGCGGATCGTGACTAGTCAGAAAGTTCGCGGTAAAGCGATGGAGAAATATCGTTCCTATCAGATGGCAGACAAATTCAGCTGGTCCATTGTGGCAGTTCCTTCCCCTGAATGGGCAGCCAAAGTATTCCCTGATCTTCCGACAGAGCAGCAAATCGATAAATTGTGGGATGTCATCTTCAAAACCGTTCGCATTGGTGAGCAGGATGCTGTCGCCGAATGGAAAACGCATTTGCTGAATCTCGACTCCCGCGCTGATTTGCTCAACGAGAAAAAATACAAAAAGATTCACTATACTGCCCCTGGCACTGATCTGACCATTGAGCTTCCTGAAGGTCATCTATGGGTATCCGGTGGCAGCATCAATGAGCTGGGACACGTCTTCGTTGCCAATATGCCTACAGAGGAAGTATTCACTGCTCCACTGAAAACCGGAGTTAACGGTACAGTTCGCAGCACCAAGCCACTGAGCTATGGCGGTAACCTGATTGACGGCTTCTCCCTCACTTTCGAGAATGGTCGAATCATCGATTATACTGCTGAACAAGGACTAGATTCACTAAAAAGCTTGATTGAAATGGATGAAGGCGCACATTATCTGGGCGAGGTAGCTCTTGTTCCACATCAATCACCGATTTCCGATACGAATATTTTGTTCTATAACACCCTCTTTGATGAAAATGCATCCAACCACTTGGCGATCGGTAATGCGTATGCCTTCTGTTTGGAAGGCGGCAAAACAATGTCCAAGGAAGAACTGATCAATCATGGCATGAACTCCAGTCTCACTCATGTGGATTTCATGATTGGATCAGGAGAAATGAATATTAACGGTGTCACTTCTGAAGGTAGCGAGGAGCCAATCTTCCTGCAAGGCAACTGGGCTTTTTAATTTAAACAGTAAAATGAAACGGTGAAATGAGAGAGAGGATTACTCCTCTCTTTTCCTGCGTATGCGGGTCATTCAATGATATGGAGGAACTTGATATGTTGAGTTTTGAACAAAAACTGGATCGTTATGCTGAACTGGCCGTAAAAGTAGGCGCGAACGTTCAGCCCGGACAAATCTTTGTCATCAGTGCTATGATTGATACGGCTGAATTTGTGCGTTTGTTGGTGCGCAAAGGCTACGAAGCCGGAGCAAAGAAAGTCATCGTCAAATACGGAGACGAAACAGTCAATCGGCTGCGGTTTGAAATGGCGCCAGAGGATTCGTTCCAGGACCCGCCGAAATGGCATGCCGCTGAACTTGAGGAGCTGGCAGCGAACAATGCTGCGTTCTTGACCGTTTTGTCATCCAGCCCAGACCTCTTGAAAGGCATTGATCCTGAACGCATTTCCACCCACCAGCGTACATATGGTCAGGCGATGTCCAAATACCGTCAGTATCAGCAGGCCGACAAAATGAGCTGGACAGGAGTGGCCTGTCCTTCACCGGATTGGGCCGACAAAGTCTTCCCTGATCTTCCCCCTGCCGAGCAGATGAAACAGCTCTGGGAAGCCATTTTTGCCGCTGTTAGAGCCGACCTGGAAGATCCTGTAGCGGCTTGGGAGCAACATATCGAGCGTTTGGAACACAAAGCAGTTGCCCTGAACAGCAAAAAATATAAAGCTCTGCATTTTGTCTCACCGGGAACCAACCTTACCGTTGAGCTTCCTGAAGGGCACATTTGGGCCCAGGCTGGAAGTATTAACGAACAAGGCACCCGTTTTGTGGCCAACATTCCGACAGAGGAAGTATTCACAGCGCCAGCCAAATATGGGGTGAACGGCAAAGTGTCCAGCACCAAACCACTTAGTTATGGCGGAAGCATCATTGATCGCTTCTCCCTTACGTTTGAGAACGGACGCATCATTGATTTCCATGCCGAAGAAGGTCAGGATACACTAGAAAGACTCATCAATATGGATGAAGGCTCGCATTATCTCGGCGAGGTCGCTTTGGTGCCCTTCCATTCTCCAATCTCGGAAAGCCGTATTCTCTATTACACAACGCTATATGATGAGAATGCTTCATGTCACCTCGCGATCGGCAGCTCTTATGCCTTCAATATTGATGGCGGCAAGACCATGTCAACCGAGGAGCTGGCAGCTCGCGGCATGAACTCCAGTATTACACACGTGGACTTCATGATGGGTTCACCGGAAACGAACATTTACGGCGTCACAGCGAATGGCGAGCGTGAAGCCATCTTCCTGAACGGCGACTGGGCTTTCTAAGCCATTTATATCTGTTCTACTACGATTATTAGATAACACATAGGAGGCTGCCCTTCTGACAATGATTTACTGGTCAGCGAGGCAGCCTCTCTCTATTTTGGCTATATTTTTTCTGCTTCTGTCGGACTAACCTCCCATTGTATCGCTTCCATATAATGTTGTAAAATGAAATGATACCAATGTTTGTGGATTGTTCACCAGAAAGGAGAACATCATGGCCAATCGGCTCCAATTACTCTTAGCCTCAGATTTCCATAATTTGGGCCCGCAGCTTCAAGAAGAAGTGTACTACGAATACTATAATATGGTACATGGTCTCATCGTTTACATCATCAAAGAACGTGCTGCAGCAGAAGATATCATTCAGGAAGCTTTTATCAAAATCATTAAAAACAAACCTATCTTCGACAACGAAGTCAAACTGAAAGCATGGCTGAAGTTGTCACACGGAACACCGCCATTAATTATCTGAGAAAAAATAAAAATAACCGTAACCAACTGGATACGGATAGTGTTTTTATAGATATGGAGACAATTAATCAGACGGCAGCTTCCGTGGAGAGCACGGTGGAGACTCAAATGATGCAGGAATCCATCGAGTTCTATCTGGAACAGCTTAAGCCGGAATACCGTGTACTCGTGGAGCTGCGCTGGAAAGAGGGCCTTTCCTATCGGGAAATGGCTGATCTGCTTGATACATCCGAAGAAATTGTGAAGCAACGTTTGTTCAGAGCCCGCGGAAGTATCAAGAAGAAATTACATAAGGAATGGGGTGGAAGCATTGAGCAAAGGCAAGTCCGATAAGCATATTGATTCATTCGATTCAGAGCTGGAAGACGATTTTTTCGATGCCGCGTTTGATATGGCTTTTGACGAAGCCTTCCATGAGGCTGTATCTGCCACCCCTACTGTTTCCAACACCGAACCCATGCGTCAATCCTGGCTCCAAGTTCAAAAGGAAATTGCCCGACTTGGCGCACGCAAGAAAAGAATGCGCACCGTACGATTATCTGTCATTGTGGCTGCGTCCGTGACCATCGGCGCCGTCATCTTCAGTCTGCCTTCCGGGACACAAGCTGTTTCTCCCTTTGTTCAATCAATCAAGGACTGGGGTAATGGCATGAAATCCATTGTTATTGAGGATCGTACTACTCATTTGGGCGCTGATCCGTCGACAGCCAAGACACCTCCACCTCCTGAACGAGGAATTAATGAGGCTCCCACTTTTTCCAGTGGAGATGAACAACCCGAAGAAGAAGGAGAGATTAAACTCCCCTTCTATGAGGAGTCACACTTGCTTGAACCTATTATAGTAACAAAGGATATCGCACGCTCAGGATTTAAGGGTGACTTTTTGCTGTCAAAAGCCATACCGAAGCGGTTTACAAAGATCAAATATGAACTTATGCTGGACACCCTCAATCCCGTCAATCCGGAAGATTATTATGAATCGGAACGCATGAGAGTTCGTTATACTGGTGTAGGTAAGAATGGTGAAGAAGAAATCATTCAGTTTGATTATGCCTATGTTTTGCCGGGTCAGGTCATTGAGGGGCCCATGCTTCGCGAAACTAGCATTGTCAAGCTGGCTGATGGCAGCGATGCATTTCTTTCCCTAGGCCCCCCCTATAATACCTTTCAATGGATGATGGGTTCTGTAAATATGAGCTTATTCGGAACCGTCTCGGAAGAAGAGATGATTGCCATTGCCAATGACCTGCAGGAGCAAAAATTTCCGGGTAGTACCCGTTAATCAATCAAAATAGTACATTGCTTGAAATATGAGTGGATGTCTCAGGTTTGACCCCATCATCCGCCGTATGAAGACTGACGACTCGATAGTAATATCCGGTTATAACGGTCCAGCTCGATTGGGCATTGAGGGACTGCGTTTGCGTTTTCTTCTTGGTACCGGATTGATAGAGTATCCAGGCCGTTCCCGTCCAGCGTTCAAGTCGATAATCGACTTGCAGTGATTTCATCTCCGAGAAGGCCGTTGTTGTTGTATTTACAATCGCAGTCAGCCCGCCTCCAGGTGTAACAGTCCCCACTGCCTGATAGATATATGTTGGGGAAGACAATGTATTAATACTTGGTTCCAAAGGCGGTGGTGGTGGAGTAAGCGCGTGCGGCTTGATACTCGGACTGGCGACAGCTACCCCGGCGGTTGGTATGGCAAGAATCATGGGTGCCGATAGTGCCGCAACAATAATGGCTTTCAGCATGGACGTTATTTTCATTTTTCGCATATGTATCCACCTTTCGCTTCCAAATTTTGTTTTTGTGTAAATATTAAACGGATGTAGTGGTTTGAAGGTTTCAAAAAAATAAAATACGCCCCGACTTACCTGTCGGGAGCGTCTTTTCGTTCTTTGATGCATCTTCGAGTGAATACATACAGAATGGATGAAACCTAAATAATTCCATTCCGTATTCATAAAATAACGTTAATAAGAAATTATTCTCACATGCTTCAGACCAAATGACAGGCTACAAAATGACTCGCTCCAACGTTTCGATACTTAGGAACCTGCTGCTTGCAAACATCTTCTGCCCATGGACAACGTGTATGGAACTTGCAGCCAGCTGGCGGATTCACCGGGCTGGGAATATCACCTTTGAGCACGATTCGTTCCCGTTTCAATTTGGGAATCGGTACGGGTACGGCAGACAGCAAGGCTTTCGTATACGGATGCAGTGGATTGCCGAACAACTCATCTCTGGAAGCCGTCTCGACCATGGAGCCCAGATACATCACTCCGATGCGGTCACACAGATGTTCCACCACACTCAGATCATGCGAAATAAACAAGTAAGCAAGGCCGCGCTCTTGCTGAAGCCGCCTGAACAGGTTGATAATTTGGGCCTGGATGGACACATCCAGTGCAGATACCGGTTCATCTGCGATAATCAGTTTTGGATTTAAGATTAAGGCTCGCGCAATCCCAATCCGTTGGCGCTGTCCTCCGGAGAACTCATGGGGGAAGCGATCAATATGATAGGATGACAAGCCGCAGGCTGCGAGTACCTCCTTGACCAAATCACGCACCTCACTTGCAGTCGTTAACCCGTGATCCAATACAGCCTCTCCGATCGCATCACCAATGCGTAAACGCGGATTCAGTGAACTGTAGGGGTCTTGGAAAATAAGCTGAAGCTGTGGACGGATCTTCCGCACCTCCTGCATGGACAATTGATGCAAGTCTACACCTTGAAAACGAATCTGTCCCTCCGTCTTATCCGTTAACCGAACGATGGTTCTTCCAACGGTGCTCTTGCCACTTCCGGATTCACCCACTAATCCAAACGTCTCGCCTTCATGGATTGTGATGCTAATATCATCGACCGCTTTCACATGGGCTACTGTACGATTCAATAGTCCTTTGCGTATTGGAAAATAGGTTTTGAGATGTTCGATTTCCAATAAAGGTTCAGACATGGCTCAATACCTCCTCATACAGCCAGCATGCAGCCTTCTGTCCGGGTCCAAGCTGATTCAGCGTCGGCATCTGCGTAGTGCATATCGACATACAGTGTTCACACCGATCAGCAAAATGACAGGAGTCTTTCAAAGATAGTGGATCAGGTACATGTCCAGGTATAGAATACAATTCATCTTGCCTTTGATTAATAATCGGCTTGGAGCGAAGCAGTCCCTGGGTATATGGATGTTTGGGAGACTCAAATAATTGCACGACTTCCCCCTCTTCCACCACTTTGCCTGCATACATTACAACAACGTAATCCGCCATTTCAGCTACAACTCCAAGGTCGTGCGTAATCATTAGAATGGAGGTTCCTGAATGGGACTTGATGTGTTGTAACATATCCAATATCTGTGCTTGAATAGTCACATCCAGTGCAGTAGTTGGTTCATCCGCGATTAACAGTTTTGGGTTACATGAGATGGCAATGGCAATCATAATGCGCTGTAACATTCCTCCACTCAGTTCATGCGGATAACTGTTCGCGATCTGTTCCGGGCGTGAAATGCCAACTTCGGCGATCAGCTCAATCGCTCGGGTGCGAGCCTGCTTTTTGCTCATTTTCAAGTGTACAATCAGCGGCTCCATCAGTTGCTCACCGATTTTCAGAACGGGATTCAGCGATGACATCGGTTCCTGGAAGATCATGGAGATGTCGTTTCCCCGGATGGCACGCAGTGAGGATTTACTTTCACGGATCAGATCCCGTCCACCAAAACGGATCGTACCGCCTACCACCTTGCCGGCCGGTTCTTCGATCAATCCCATGATCGACATGGCGGTTACACCTTTTCCACCGCCCGATTCACCAACAATACACACCGTCTCCCCTTCGCGTACATTCAGACTTACACCATCCACCGCTTTAACATTGCCCTCTTCCGAGTAAAAATGAGTTTCAAGTTGTTCAATTTCAATCATATTTCGCATGGGGAGTGCTCACCTTCTCTTCTGTTTGGGATCTAATACGTCTCGAAGACCATCACCAAAAATGTTAATCGCAATAACGGTCACGAAAATGGACAGCCCTGGCGGAATCCATAACCACGGATGCTGCTGAAAATCAATCATGTTGTTGGCTGCATCGATCATATTGCCCCATGTAGGCGTTGGCGGCATGACACCCAGTCCAAAAAAGCTGAGTACCGACTCGCTGAGAATGGACCCTCCGATATTCAGGGTAGCCATGACGATGAGAAGAGGTACGATATTGGGCAAAAGATGATGAAACAGTTTGCGGCGGTCACGCAAGCCCAGAACAACAGCAGCCTGCATAAATTCACGCTCCCGCAAGCTTAACATCTGACCTCGTACCATTCGTGCCATACCGGGCCAGTTGACAAAGCTGAGCATCAGCATAACGATATACATTCGGGAATCCGGCGGAACCTTCCAATCCGATAGCAAAGCGCCGAAAATGAACAGCAGCGGCAGTCCCGGAATCGTTAGCAGTAAGTCAGCAATCCGCATAATGACCTGATCTACAATGCCACGATAATATCCGGCGATGGCTCCAAGCAAGGAGCCGATAAATACCGATAGAACCATGGAGGCCAGACCAACGGTGAGTGAGATACGACCAGCCATCAGCACACGGGTTAGCACATCCCTGCCTAGCGCATCCGTGCCAAGCCAGTGATGAATGCCTGGACCTTGTTTCATCGCTGCCATATTGATCTTGTTATCGGTGTAAGGTGAGAACAGCGGTCCAATGAAGCAAGCCACAAACATCAGCAAAACCACAATGAGTCCGCCAACGGCAAGTTTGTTTTTGAGCAGTCTTCGAAGCGACAATTTCCATAAGGAAGATTTGGCCGGAACCTTTAAAGGTAAGGCAGCTTCTGCGGCACTTCTCGTTACAGACGATGAAGAGGTTGTCATTTTCATAGCCCCCTATTGCAAACGGACACGCGGATCTGCGATGTGATATAGCACATCAGACAGCAGCGTTCCAATGACGGTCAGGATGGCGATAAACATGGTAAAGCCCATCAACAGCGGATAATCCCGCAGTGAGAAGGACTGCATATATAACTGACCGATACCGGGCCAGCTGAATATTTTCTCAATTATCAGTGAACCGCCGAATAAGGACGGAAGCTCGAACCCAATCAGTGTAATCGCAGGCAAAAGAGCGTTGCGCAAGGCATGGGTGTATAACACTTTGCTTTCTTTTAAACCTTTGGCTCGTGCCGTACGAATATAATCCTGCTTGATAACATCAATCATGTTACTGCGGAAGTAACGGGTAAGTGAACCTACCCCGAGCAGGGTCATGACAATTACAGGCAGGGTCATGTGCTGAATTACCTCTTTTACATAAGCCAGACCGGTGGCATTACTCCCTGTAGTCATCATGCTGCCTGGAGGCAACCATTTTAAGTCAACCGCCAACAGCTTAATTAAAAACAATCCGATAAAGAAAGATGGCACGGACATGGCTGCAAAGATGCCTATCATCACGAAAGTGTCGAACCACGAGTACTGCTTGTAAGCAGCAATCACACCGATAATAACCGCAATGAACCAGGTCAGAAACGTGGTCACCGCAGCCAGCAGGAATGAATTCCAGATATATTCATTAAACAACGCGAGCACTGGCTTCTGTTGTGCCAATGAATATCCAAAGTCCCCGTGTAAAGCATTTTTCATCCAGATGAGATACCGTTCGATCACTGACTTGTCCAGTCCATACAATTCGCGTAGCTCGGCCTTGCGTTCTGGACTCAGCTTAATGTTGCTGGAGATGTAGTCTCCAGGAGTAAGTGCATACAGGCTGAAAATCAGAACGGAAGCGGCCAACAAAATAAGAACCATATATGTCATCCGTTTCACAATGTAAGTGCTCATATCAGGCTCCTTATTAATGCGTCCCCTGCATCGGCGACATCGCAAACACAAGGGACGTTTGTTTATTTCGGTATTTATGTTTTTGGATTTATACCACCGCTTATTTCAGAGACCATTCCGGCAAGCTGGTTGCAATCCCGCGGTATGGACTGACAGAGAGCCCATCGATCCGACCATTATAGGCATAGACTGTTTTTTTGTAACTGGTGAAAATCACGGGCAGCTCATCATTGAGCAACTGGTACAGCTGTTTGTATACTGCCTTGCGTTCCTCTATGTCTGTCGTAGCCAGACCTTTGTTGTACAATTCTTTCACTTTGGGATTGTCGTACCCCTTAAGCTCCCCATCCACAAATTGCAGCACCCCGTCCGCAGGATCCGTTAGCATCGCTGTGGAGAAGGAAGCCACGTCATAATCGCCGCCCTCCACTTTGGAGACAAGCGAGTTGAAATCGGCAAATACTTCAGGCTGAAACTGCACGCCAATCGCTTCGAAGTTTTCTTTGGCTACAGCAATGAAAATATCCGTAGCTGGACTTTTCGTTCCGAGGAAATGAAGGGACAGCTTCTTCCCATTCTTCTCACGGATGCCATCCGCGTCGCGCGCCCAACCTGCATCATCTAGCAATTGATTGGCTTTGTCCGGATCATAGGCGTATGGATTAATGCCTTCTTCCGTATAAGACCAGGAAATAGGTGAAGTTGGAATGTTGGCAACAGCACCTGCGCCCTGGTTGGCGTCCACATAGATGGACTGACGATCCAGGCCATACGTGATGGCTTGCCGCACTTCTTTGTCCTGAAGCTGTTCATGTTCCAGATTGAGCTGTAAATATCCGTATGTACTTGGTGTGTAAGGCAGAAGGTTGAGGTATGGGATATTTTTCAGCTTATCGATATTCTCCTGGGTAGCCGTAAATGAAGTGAAGTCAATCTCTCCAGTCTCAATAAACTGCCAGGTGTCTCCTTCCGATGTTTTATATATGAAATGTTCGGTCTTTGGTTTGCCCTTGTAGTAGAACTCGTTGGCAACGAATCGAACTTCCTGACCCGGGATGAACTTTTCAAGTTTGTAAGGGCCATTGCCTACAGGTGTTGCATGGAGATTCTTAATGTATTCGAGTTTCCCGAATTGATAGTCTTTGCCGTAGTAGGCTTTGGACAACACTTCAGAGCCTAATGTAAGCAAAGCGGTCGCGTTAGGCTGTTCCAGTGTGACCGAGATCGTTAACGGATCAACGACTTGAATCCCCTCAATGTGATCTGCCTTTCCTTCGGTATACGCTTTGCCGCCTTTAACCTTGGAGGAGAAAATATCAAATCCACCGTCATACGACTTGTCATGCAGAATGGTCCATGTAAAAGCGACATCATCTGCGGTGAGCGGTGAGCCGTCACTGAACTTGGAATCTTTTCTTAGATGAAACGTGTATGTACGCTGATCTTCGGACACATCCCAGCTTTCAGCGAGATCGGGAACAGGCAATCCTTTCTCATCTACGGTCACAAGCGAAGCAAAAAGCAATGAAGCAACGTTGCCATCATATCCGCTCTGATGAAAGTACGGTGTGAAAGCACCGCTGGGATCCGTAAGCCCCACAATAACCGTATCCGTCCGTATTTTTGCCGTCTCAGGTAATTGATTCAGATCCGTTGCCTGAAATGGTGCATCCAGTGCTGCTGCAACCGGAGTCGCTTGTGTGCCTGGATTCGTTGTTCCGCTTCCAGGAGAAGTGGTCTCTGCTCCTCCACCTCCTGCACATGCAGATAACACAATCGCACTACTGATGATTAACGATGCCACGGATAAACCTTTCAATCTCATAAAATCCTCCCCAATTCATAATAATCCATATTTTCTCGCTCAGCCGTTCCTAATTCCCGAAATGATTCAGAATATATATAATTCCTATGAAATTAGTAAGGTATAAGTTCGATAAGCCCTATTATAAGAATCGGATACGGTTCTGTAAATAGAGAACCACAAAAAAATATTTATATTAAACCCATTAATATCCACTTTAAAGCGATAAAATAGCCGTATGTTTTGCGCGGATTTCCTGAATAAATTTCAGTTCGGCCACAACAAACCTACGGCTATATTGGAGGGATATCTTTTTGCTAAAAACCACATTTTGATAAACGTTATTGTTCCAGATAATTCATGACATTTGGCAATATCTGCTCCAGTGCATGAAGACGAAGAGAATATTCAACCAGGCTCTCTCCTTCAAAATGCGCATAGACCAGCCCAGCTCCACGAAGCTTCGATAGATGGTCATGAGTTATTCCTTTGGAAAGCTTCAAGTGACGGACAATTTCTATAAAAGAACGCGGTCCCTGATGCAGAAAACGCATGATTTTCAGTCTATTCTTCTCTCCCAAACTGCGGATCACTCGCAAATGATGGGTCGGAATATATTCTTCGTCTCCCATATACAATCTGGAGGAATAGTGACACAACAGGGTATCTCCAAAATGCAGGATGACATTTAGTGGCTGAAAATGAAATTGCGGCACCAGCAGCATTCTTTCCAGTCCGTTTACATCCCGAAACATCAAACCATTGGTTGCCTCGTCCAATACCTTCTCCTGAGAAGACTGTCGCAATTGCTCCTTGCGGTCCAGCACCTCTTGTCTCAAATGCTGTAAGACCGCTGGATCAAGCAAGCGAAAATATTGCTCATTCCACTCTGTTAATACATAGGTCATTCGAGTCTGGAAAGCATCAATATCATCCGTATACGGGAAGCTATACCGGGCAAAAATGTCACGGAGCTCCAGCACGGTTCGTTTACTGAACCATTCAATAAAATCCTCTGGCTCCTCATCTTCTACTCGTAAACAGACAAGCAGATACATCCATTTCCAATCATCATCCACTTTCATATCTTGCAAAATGGCATCAAGCTCAGAACTTAGCTGTCCTTCTGTTTTTTGCGCCCAGGCTATAGATAAATCAATTTTTTTATGCGATTTCCGGCAAATATATGTATGCAAGCTGGCCATGAATTCAAACACAGGCGTAAATCCAACCTCAATGCGATAGCTCAATCTCAACCTCTCCTATCTTGCAAAGTCGTTCCATTATACCCTGTTTGCAGCCGTGCATGCTACGATTAAAGGGCAGAACAAAAGCCGCACAGTGAAATCATCCACCGCACGGCTTTTCTATAGATGGGAATCTCCTGCCACCAAAAATAATACCTTGGTCAGGCCCCTTCGCCTTCAACCATCAGATCCAGCTTAATCACATTCACACGTGAAATCCGCTTATGCTCGGTCTCTTGAATAACAAAGACATATCCGCCATACTCTACCGACTGCCCCACTTCTGGAGGGATGGCCTCTACTCTGGAGTATAACCAGCCGCCAATCGTATCATAATCCGCCCGGTCCATATCCAGCCCAAAGCGCTCACTAACCTCTTCAATCAGCATAAGGCCGTCAATGGAGTACTCCATCTCATCCACTTTCTCAATGGAAGGACGCTCTTGGTCAAATTCGTCCTGAATCTCGCCCACGATCTCTTCCATGATATCTTCTAGCGTTACAAGGCCGGAGGTTCCTCCGTACTCATCAATCAGGATGGCAATCTGTGTTTTGCTGCGTTGCATCCGCTTGAGCAAGTCACTGATTGGGGTAGAATCGGGTACCGCGAGAATCGGCCGAATTACCGAAATGGTATCTGTAAGCTGAGATCGCATCAGGTCTTTAATGTGAATAAAACCGATAATATGGTCTTTGTCACCGTTATATACCGGATAACGGGTACGCATGCTCTCACTGGCAATTTCCAGATTTTCAAGCATGGACTGATTGGCATTCAGGCAGATCATTTCCGTCCGCGGAATCATAATCTCACGGGCGGTTGTTGCCGTAAAATCAAATATATTATCAACAAGCGCCAATTCAGTATTGTCAATTAAACCGCTCTTATTGCTTTCTTTCATCAGAATGCGTATTTCGTCTTCACTGTGCGCCGAGTCATGCTCCGAGGCCGGTGCCATGCGAAACACTCTCAGAAGGCTGTTCGCCATACCATTCAATGCCCATATAAAGGGGTACATTAATTTGTAAAAGAACGTAAGCAGCGCCGCAGACCATAACGTGATCGTCTCTGATTTGCGGATTGCCATCGTCTTGGGAGCAAGTTCCCCGAGTACAATATGCAAAATCGTAATAATAACAAAAGCAATCGCAATGGAAATCCCGTGTACGTATACCGGACCCATTCCAAATGCAGTAAACATCGGCTCTAACAGGTGAGCAATTGCTGGCTCTCCCAGCCAACCGAGTCCAAGTGAAGCAAGCGTTATGCCCAATTGACACGCGGATAGATAAGCATCCAGGTTGCGTACAATATTGGAAGCATAAATCGCATTTTTATTGCCTGTTTCCACCAAAGCTTCAATCCGGCTGCCACGAACTTTGACCATCGCGAATTCTGCCGAGACAAAGAAACCATTCATCAATACAAGCAAAGCAATTAAAAATAAATTTAATATACTCGGTAAGGGGTCACTCAAATTATCATCCTATTCGCCGTCATTCTTCGGCAAATAGGTCCACCTCCTTCGAAAATGTAGGATATTTGCCATTCTGCCGTTCATATGCAGTTTCAACTTCCCAATGCGTTCACCTCCACCTTCTTCTGTCGAATAACGATGATATGCTTCTTTTATTATATAATTCTACACTACACAGTCAATCCGTGTCCTATGACAACGAAATGATGCATACGGGCTATTTCGTTAACAAATGTACCGAATGCGCAGTTTTTTTTACGTTTTACTAACAAATATATGCATCTTCTTGCTTACGGTTTAACTTTTCTCTTACGCTCAGTTAATCATTCAGCTATATACTTCCAATTAGAACAACAATTTGATTCCGGAGGTATGTACATTGAAAATCAATCATGCAATGAAATGGAACGCGCTGCTGCTTAGTGCAGCTGTCGCAATTACAGCAGTGCCTTGGCAAGTCCATGCGCAACCCGTTTCCACGCAGCAACAGACGGCACAGGCCGCATTTACCATTCTGCCTATTGACCGCGCTCAGATACTGGCAGGCCAAAAGCTGGATTTCCGGGTTGAGTTGAACGGGGCCAAGCTGAAATCCGGAGATATCAAAATCCAGATTAATGGTTTGTCACCAGAAAAATACTTCGGCAAATCCGGAACATGGACAAGCAGTAACGATCTGAGTACAGAGTACACCATTCGGGATGTTACTTTCAAAGAGAGCGATTCCATTGTGGTAACCGCCGAAACCACTGCTACAGGCAAGCGTACATATTCACGGGTCGTATATCAAGTGTTCGATCCTTCCAAAGACACAGCCACACTGACAAACGGGGAGCAGGCCAAGAATGTTGTTCTGATGATCGGTGATGGCATGAGTGCGAATATTCGCACCGCTGCTCGCGTTGTATCCAAGGGCATTCACGAAGGCAAATTCAATGGCTGGCTGGAGATGGAACAAATGGAGGCCATGGGTATGGTCACCACGTCAGGTATGGATTCCATCGTCACCGATTCGGCCAATAGTGCTTCCGCTTATGCAACAGGTCACAAAACGGCCGTAAATGCCGAGGGTGTCTACCCGGACAATACGCCAGACCCTTTTGACGATCCAAAGGTGGAAAACATCGTTGAGTTGGTCAAACGGACACGTGGCATGGCTACCGGGCTTGTAACCACTGCGGATGTAACGGATGCGACACCGGCAGCGATGGCCGTACACACGCGCAAGCGTGGGGAACAAGAAGCGATTGCCAGCATGTATCTGAATGAAGCCAATCGACCCGATGTTATTCTGGGCGGTGGACTGGAGTGGTTCCTTCCAGCAGATGACGGTGGAAAGCGCAAAGATGGACGTAATATTGTGGAGGAGTTCAAAAAAGAAGGATATACCTACGTTACAGATGCAACGAATCTGGACAAGTCCGCCTCTACCAAATCATTGCTTGGATTATTCCGCAAAGGCAACATGAACGTATATTATGACCGGGAATATACTCAGCCTAACAACGCAGAGATTGTGGGCAAGGATACGGATCAGCCAACGTTAATGGAAATGACCGACGCAGCCCTCCAGGTGCTGGAGCAGAACAAAAACGGATTTTTCCTGATGGTCGAAGGAGCATCCATTGATAAACAGGCTCACACCATGGATTTTGAACGCTCGATATGGGATGCGATTGAATTCGATCAAACGGTCGGTCGTGTTAAAGCCTACGCGAAGGAACATCCGGATACGCTCATTATCGTTACATCAGACCACGGTCATTCCCTTACGCTTAACGGTACGTATAACACGGAAGCCGCCAAAGGAAAATCTGGCGACGAACTCCGTGAATTGATCGGAACATATGCGGATTCCAAGTTTCCGACGTATGTGGATGAAGACGGTGATGGCTTCCCGGACAACCCGGATTCCGAGTGGAAAATTGCTGTAGGCTGGGGCAATATGCCGGACAACAATGAGGATTATCTCGCCAATCCGGTGCCGATCAGTCCTACCATTCAGGACCCTAACGTGAAGGACAAAACCTGGTATATCGCCAACCCGGACAAGGACCCGGACGGTGTACACTATACAGGCAATCTGCCTCATGATGAAGGCCAGGAAGTCCACACATTCGACGATGTGCCAATTAATGCCTCTGGACCCGGGTCCCGTCTGTTCACCGGTTATCTTGATAATACAGATGTATTCCGTAAGATGGTAACCGCATTGAAGTTGGATGCAACCAAGTAAAATAAAGGTGAACTAACAAAAGAGTATCCTCACTCATGCTCAGGCATGGCGGGATACTCTTTTTTCATGACTCTATGGATGACGATTGGGCAGCATGCCTACCTGCCGCTCTACTGCTCTACCGCTTCTACTGCTTTACTCTGCTTCTGCTACCATCTCACCTCTATAGGATCACTATGGTCTCATTAACGGTGTCCCAACGCCACGGCGTGTCATTGCCTTCACCAATCTGAAGACCGCCAATCCAGGATTTATCAGTTCTTAATAATCCCCAATCCACTTCTCCGTTCAGCACCTGAACACCCAGATCGGTCAGAGACAAGATACTGTGACGGAATTCGCCATGCTGCTGCTGAAAGTCAGGAAAGGCTTGTACACCGCTTAATTGAAGTAAAGCATGAGGTTCCTCCGTCATTCTCTTCAGATGAGCCCAGTACTCCAGATCACCCATCCCCAGGATATGCAGTTGTTCTCCAACATGCTTGAACAATGGATAAGGGCTGTTCACGCCCTCTCTCACGGCCTCCAGTGTGGATTGCTCAATTGTGCCCAATCCGTTCGATACAGAAGGCAGACGCGACAGGTGGGCCTTGAATGCAGCATGTGCAAAAGGGAGCACGGGTGTATCATTCGACAAGTAGTTCTGGTGATCCTGAATGTCAGAGGATGCATACGCTGCCCAAAACTCGCTTCCAGCCTGGATCTCCTCTGATCCCATCACATGCCAAGTACCTGATAAACGTCCGATTTGCGAAGGTGTGAGCTGCCCTAGGCCCCGAAAATGTTCAATATCCGGATAGGAATCAATGCATAACAGATTCAGCTTTGTATTACGTAGGTCCTGCTCCTTTAAATAGTGCAGTAAGTACGATAGCATCGCCTGATCATAGAGATCATACTCAAACCACAGAACGATCTCTTGGTATTGATGGAATGATTGCAACGTTTGCTCAAGTTCCTTGATTTTCAGATATTCAGTCCGGGGTATACCCAAGTTCTGCTCCAAATATTGTGCACGTTCACTTCGTTCCTTCTCATTCCCCATATTTCTCGTTATCGGTCCAAATGTATAGAGCTCTCGCCAGACCAGAATTTCACCTTGAATCCCGCTTTGTCTTAATCGATCTGCCGCATGGTCACCATTCATAATGTGAAGCATTCCTTTTCCTCCTTCGTATAGATCACTAAATACTGAAATCACATCCGCCACAGGTAATGAACGCCTGAGCCTGGATCTGGCATCATACAACCGTTTCTTCAGAGCTGGAACATTAACCCCGAGGAATTCCGACATTTCCTTGAGCGAATAACCCTGAAAATAAAACAGTTCAACAGCAAGCTGCATGGAAGTTGGTAAAATGGAAATCGAATCTCGCAGGAGACGATGCACCTCTCCTTTCAGAGCCTGCTCTTCAGGATTACAAGCCTGATCCTCTTCCTGAATTACATCCTGAATCTCTAGGACCGGAACGGTGCCATGTTGCTTACGCCTCATTTGACGGTAACATTGTCTCTCCACAATGACTTTGAACCACCCGGGAAAAGCATCCGGATTCTCCAGTTTGGACAAATTTGCAAAGGCCTCCGTAAATGCCTCCTGTACCACATCTTCGGCCAGGAACATGTCCTCTAATTTTTGATAGGCGACAGCCAGTGCCATTCCGCGAAATTGCGTCACCAGCTGTTCGTAAGCCTCGGCTTGCCCCTGAATTGCTCCATCGATCCATGTCTTCATTATGTTTTGCTCCTTCCTGTGCACTTGCTGCATGATGTATTTATCTTTAAGTGCCCTGATTTGAGGAAAAGGTTACTTTCGATTATGTTTTTATTTTATTTAAATTTATGCTCTTTTTAATAATATAGGAAAAGCCGTCCCGTTTGCGGAATAACATCCACATTCGAGACAGCCTGTGTAGGGTCATGTTATATTATGTTCTGTTTTTCGCTACTGATTAGCGTCTGCTTGGTTGTTGCGGATAGTTCCCGATCACACCTGGATATTGATACAATAACGGCTCATCGAATGTAGCGTAGTCGAAATTGACCATCAAAAGCATAATCCGTTTTCCAGAATTCGGGTCACTGATAATGATATGGTCACGACCAGCTGCTTCCAGTATACCTTGGAAAATGCGGGCATTCCACTCTTTGTTTCCTTCGTAAGTCATGTAGAACGTCCCACATTTGCCCAGGTTGAGCCGCAGGATATTTTCGATGTAGGATTGTTCAAACTGCGGTGCAGTTGTTGTTACTACACCACCCGTAGGTGTCATTGGAGCACCGCTAGATACAAGCGGTGGTACGCCGCCTGTGGAGCTAGGTGAAACCAGGCCTGGTGTTGGCGACATCATGGGCATACCGTTACCGATTTTATAAGACGTTCCTTGTACTTGCGAATTGGCCTGTTGGCCCATAACCTGTGTTGGTTGATATGGCTGATTAATCATTGTGATTCCTCCCAAAATTTAAAATACACTCGGACAGTCTTCACCTGTCGGACTGAAGAAACAATGTGCCTTAAAGCGACCTGTATTTTGTTGATCATACCAGGTTGGTGGACATTCCCCCACAGGACGGAAAAACCACAGGGAGTTGCTGGCTGGCCAGAAGCGTTCACCATTAATGACACGCTGCGCCAGGCGTATTTCCGATTGTCTTGCCCGTTGGTAGAAATACCCTTTTTGCGTAGACTCGAAGCCACCCGGGTTCTGAAACACCATTCGATTAATGTCCCGAATATCACCGAAATCCAAGCAATCGCCAAGTACCCGGTTTACACCTACATTGCCCACAAGCAGCATGCCTTGTTGGCCGTCACCTTCGGCCTCCGCTCTCATCAACCTAGCGAGCAGCCTGACGTCTTCCGAGTTGGCTTTAATAACAGCCATATTCTGTTTCCTCCCTTGTTGAACCTCTGCATCACCGTATATCGTATTGTGCAGACGCCCATTCGGTGACACGATTTTATCTTTTCCCCATAAAAAAAGCCCGGAACCTCACCTTGTGTGAAGTCCCGAGACAAAACATTTCCTATATAACCTGCCTATTCAGGGCTTGGCTTGAATCCAGTAATCGTAAGCATGAACGATATTGCCTTTGTAGGCTTTATACTCGCTTAACAGATCTGGAAGCAGTGCGAGCTGACGTTCCATTTCCGCTGCTCCCTTATCATAAAACGAAATATGTTTACCTTCAAAATTCTCTTTCATCTCCACCGAGATCAACAGTGGTTTACCCAGACGGTCCGCAATTTTCATTTCCTGACTGACGACGTCAGCAATTCCATTGGAGCCTTCAGCAATATTACGGAATGCCATCAGAGATACGTGATCCAGTGTCGTGATCATGTATTCACTGACAGACATGTCTCTTCCCGGTAACGGGAACGTATCGAGCCAAACGGCCAGATCGGCACTCGTTTCCAGATCACTGTCTTTTTTCGTCTCATCATGAAAATAAGCAATATTGGCAGCCCATTCAGTCAGCAGTGTATCCCGATCATTTTCCCATTCAGGTAGGGTGTATGGCTCAATATCAAGATGGATTCCCTTAAAACGTTCATCCGGTTCAGATTCGGCGTTATAATTCTTCACATAATCAATCAAGCGCTGTATCCGTGGCCGGTTTTCCTTTTTGCCCCAGATCGGATGGCCGCCCATCGCATGAACCTCAATACCTTGAGCCTGAGCACGTTTCACAAAACTGCGATAGCTGGAATACGGTTGATCCAGATCAAGCCGGACGTATAACCAATTAATGTTTTGCGCTTTGGCGAACTCCAGAATCTGATCTCCACCATCATTCGTAACCTGAGAAGCCTGCCAGATATAGGTTCCCCGAATCTCAGGTTGATTGGATGGATTCTCCGGTAAGGGTACTTCCTCTGGCTCCAGTTGCCCCCAGTACACGATGTCATGCACAGCCGAACCTGCGTAGGAAGCATGATCCGTGAATGCAGATGCTACCTCCTTTACAACACTCTCCAATTGAGCTGCACCTTTGCCGGCAAAAGTCGTGAACTCTTCCCCAGGCATGGGCTTGGTGTTTACCCCAACGGTAATAGAACCGTTTCTGGCGTCAGCCCATATCATTTCCTGTTCTACCAAACGTATAATTCCATTGTTTCCTTGCGCACTATCACGGTAAGCAAGCAGCGTAATATGGTCAAATTGTCCAATAAACCAGTGTGACAACGACTCGTTATCCGCATCTTCAGTCGTTCTGCTACCCGTCACGGTGTAAGAATCCAACCAAAAAGGCAAGTCGACATTCACTTCAACCGCCCCAGCCTGCTTCACCTGTTCCAGTAATAGCTTCATATTGGCAACCCAGGATTGGACCAGCGGCTTGGCATCTTCTTTCCACTGTGGCAGTACATAGGGTTTGATATCCAGGTGAATGGCGTCAAATCGCTCTTCCGGTTTTGCAGCCAGGTTATAATTACTCACCCAGTCCGCCAGCTTGAGCATCGGACCTTCACGACCACTCACTGCCCATGATGGATCTCCGCCAAGAGCTTCAACTGCAATTCCAGCCTTGCTGGCTTTGGATATAAACGTATGATAGACCTCCTGTGACAGATTCATATCCACATTCACATACAGTCTGTTAATCTTATGTTTAGCTGCATTCTCCAGCAGCTCATTTCCTCCATCACTGACAGACTTGGCCTGCCATACCCAGGCTGCTCGTATATCTGCGTCAGCATCAGCAGTAGATTCAAAGCCTGTCATTATAATCCCTCCAATCAGCAGTAATAGCCAAAACACTTTCCGGGATGAGTTCCCGAACATATTCTCCCTCCATTCCTGTACTGTGGTAAAATCACATTTATTATAGCAACCGAGTTACCAAAAACAAATAAGCCCAAGTGCTTAACTTGGGCTTATTTCTGCTATGTTTTCAAATGTTTACAATCGACCGGAGAAATCCCGGTACTAGTCCTCATATATCATTTTTCGGGTCATGCCCCCGTCAATAATCAGGTTGGTCCCTGTGACAAAGGTATTGCTCGGATCGGACAAATATAAACAAGCGCGGGAGATATCTGAAGGAACGCCCACACGCCCCGCTGGATGTTGTTCATGGTCCTCTGGCTTCAATTTCTCAACATTTCCTGTCTCAATCCATCCCGGACTGATACAATTGACCCGAATTTGGTCCTTACCCAAGGAGACAGCCATCGCATGCGTCAATGCCACGATCGCTCCCTTGGACGCAGCATAGGCCTCTGTTTCCGGCTCTGACATAAACGCACGAGTTGAGGCCATGTTAACGATCGCTCCACCATTTTCGTTGTGCTTCATATGTTTGGCCGCTTCTCGGCTTGCGATAAAGCAACTTCGCACATTGGTATTGAGTATATCGTCCCACTCTTCCAGCGTTAGCTCATAGGGAGACTTCCATCTGGAGACACCTGCATTGTTTACGAGCACATCAATCTGTTTGAATTCATCCATTGTCGTTTGAATGAGGTTCGTTATATCCTTCTCTTGACGTACATCACACTGGACAAAAATGGCTTCTCCGCCTTCATTGCGAATGGAAGCTGCCGCACCAGCCCCTTCCGCTTCCTGATAGTCGGCAAGTACGACTTTAGCCCCTGCAACCGCATAGGCCTCAGCTACACTTCGACCGATTCCTTGGGCTGCTCCAGTCACAACCACGACTTGATCTGTAAATGACATTATCGTTGCCTCCTCTATTGGGATGGTCCTTTCATCACATAAGTCTAGATACAACTCACCGATTATGGACCATAAATTGAATGAAGTCTCTTCTTATATAAAAACACGTTAGCCCCATTAAGAAACGCTTGTCCGGAAAAGAAATTAAAAAAAGCTTACGCCACTATGGCGCAAGCCAGCCGGTTTATCCGCGTACACGCTCTGAATACAAACGATTGTAGCGTTCAAAGCCTACATAACGCGTTCCCTTGAAAGAGAGTCGACCTTCATCTCCCTCGGCGCACAAGCCGTACTCATCACCATTCACTTTGAATTCGAGACGATCCCCGCTCTCCACTTCAAAAGTGATGTAATAATGCGTACGGGCTGTACTTCCTGGTTCGGAGTGCGACTGACTCATCTGCATTCTCCTGCTGGTAATACGAGAAGGTACGGTAAGCAGTGGCTCTGAGTTATTGCGGCCCCATCTCCATACTTCTTTCCCTACCGACAGAAGAACAATACCTATAATCAGGACAAATACTACCGGAAAGACGGTTCCAAAAAAATCAAACATCCAGGATGATTCAATGCCCATGTCTCTCCCCTCCGTTCATAAAACCTTGGACAGCCGGAGTCTTGACCCGTCTTCTGTAATATATATGCGCATGAACAGGGAACTTGTTATTTTGGATTCAAATTGAGCGGGGGATAAAAAATGCTGTAGCCGGATTGGATCAATGGGTTAAATGCCTGGTCAAACAACTGAATTGCCTTTGGAGATTTGGCTACAACCTCAGCTCCCCAAAATATTGTACTTATCAAGACCTTTGAGGTTCTCTATTAATAAACAAAATTGCCGCTCTGCGGACGAATCTTCCAAAAAACCACATACTATATTACAAAAACTATTGGGGGTATGCTTTATGACGAAACTGCTAGATGCTCGAACCTCTCAAAATGCAAGCTATGGTAATACAATTTCAATTCCCTTGCCCGCCAATACTCCTGTTGCAATCGGGGAGGTTGGACTAGATGCAACTGACGCAGGTGGAAACATACGCGTACAATTATCAGGGATAGCCGAGCTCGCGTTCCCTACCACTCCGCCATTCGACTCCGTGATTGCATTTTCTATTGCACGAGGTACTGATTCGCTTGTTGCCTACGCCCTTTATTCAGTGAGTGTTTCTGAAGCAAACCCAAACGCTGTACAAGTCGTCACCATTAATGCATCCGATTTTAATGTCCCACTACCACCATCAAATGAATTGGTTTATACCTTATATCTTTTTTGCACAGCAGATGCGACTCGAATTGGTATTGAGAGTTTTAATGCTGTTGCTTACTCGGATTAAGTAGCTATCTCTCCTTATGACATCAACTGATCAACTAACAACTTTAAAGCTCAAGTAAAATCATAGTTCCGTCTGAAGCATGAAGCTAATCCCCCCGGCCGAGATTTACCGGGGGATTTTGTTATGCGAAATGGACGATTGCCAAGATATAGCATTCAAGTTATTCCTGTTAAGATGCTTACTGTAGCAGAAATAGAAAATAAAGATTAACTCGTGGAGGAAAAATATTCAGACCAAAGTAAAAAATGTATAAGTACTCCATGATGAGAATTTTGTATTCCGATTGCTGAAGTACTAAAAATGAGTGTACTGTAGGAGTTTTGGTTTTTTATATAATGTTTCAAAATAAAAAACGCCCCCAATCGGGGGCCAATCGTTGATAAAGCAGTATTTTTTCCGTCTACTTGGATTTTAAGCGTACATCAGGTCCATAAATCCGCGGGTTACTTCTCCGCCATCCGTCTGCACCGGTTCATCTGCCTGTACATACTTCGCCATGCAGGCTTTAACTTCTTCCTCAGTGGTACAACGGTTGGCATCATCACATGTGTAGCATAATTGGAGCATGTATCTGGTTAACTCGTCCGCCTGCGTGAATTGAGTTTGTTCATTCGTTCTCATGTTCATCACTCCCATCTCTTCTTGAATTCAATATAACATCATTTGAAGTGATTTATTGTGATTTAATTCACAAACTATATAAAATGAAAAGAAACCCGTAGGTTCCTCTTCAAAAGGCGTTAATTACAACGCAATTATAGTACTTTCCAGCCTACACCGCCGTCCACGGTTTGTAGCAACAGTGATCTCTTGGCATCTGTATTTTCGACCAAAATCCAGCCTAGTTTCGAAGAAACCATTTGGAGCTTGACAATCTCGGGGTAGTCTTTGAGTATGTTTTCCAATACTTCACTTGTAGGAAGTGCCTTCCAGATCTTGCCGGCGTCTTTGGTGTAATAAGTCTTGCCTTTCTGCATGACCCAGCCTTCCAAGGGATTCAGAAATGTAGGAGTCAGACCGCGATTAATTCCGGTTTGTTTATTCAGACTGAACGTGGATAATTGCCAGTTCTCTCCGCCATTGGTTGTAAATAATCCGTTGAATTTGGTGCTTTCCCCCTGAGAACAGGATATAGACATCCAAGCTGTTTGGGCTTCCCGTCCAAAAAACTGTGGCGAGCTGATGTTAAAGTTACCACATCCGTTAAATTTGTTTCGGTCAAAGAACGAAGGTCCAGCCTTCCAATGTTGGCCACCGTCAGCTGTAACATACAATTTCGGTGTACCGAACTCCAGAGCAGTCAAGAACCCGTGATCCGAGTCCGAGAAAGTCATACCTGTTGTATAACCCCGTGTAGGAATCTCTGCAGATGCTGGTTTGCCGTCCTCGTCACTCGACGTCATCTGATTCCAGGTAATACCGCCATCTTCGGTAAGATACAGTTTCTTGTCTTGCTTACCAATGGAAGTATCCACTGTGGTCAGTATCCAACCTTTTTCAGGAGATACAAATGTGATGGCCGTGACCTTATCTGTCTTCGACAAAGAGGACAGGCTCCAGCTCGCTCCTCCGTTGTTGGTCCGGAGAACCATCGTATCTGTTCCGCCCATTCCTTCACGAACAATCCATCCATGTGTACTATCTACAAAATAAATGCTTTGTCCATATTGCGGATTAGCCGGAAACTGTACGTTCTCTGAAGGTGAGATGTTGGTCCAGGTACTTCCCTGATCCTGAGTATAATACAGACGCAGGGCGTTCCGCGTCACTCCCCATGCTAATCCACCGTTCCCATTAAGTAGCTGGAAATCCGTTAAACGGGTCTGAATTTGATATTTGGCTGAATCCGCAGCTTGTGTACTGTTTGCGGGGGGAACAACAGTTAATGTCTGGCCCATATTCCCGTTATCTTCTTGCTCCTGCGGGGGCTCTGCCACCGGGGGCTGTCCCGAATTGGTGCAAGCAGCCAGCAGAGCAGCTATACCGATAGACAGCAATGCTGTCTGCGCGATTTTGATCCATTGCGAACGCAAGTGGTTTCCACCTCTCTCAAACAATAAGCAGGCGCGCATGCCTGTCCATTCATGTTTTTTTTACGATTCATCTGAATCCACTGCTCCTATTCTACCACAAACGATGTCGAAAAGGTTCATCTCTACTCTCTGGAAGCGGACAGAGATCTTTTTACTGCATCTGTTTCTTTTACGGAACGCAAACCAGGTTTTCGACGAAATCCTCCGCAAATAGACATGAAATGTGAAAAAGTTTATAGACATGACTCGCTTTTCACATGCTTATCCCTTAATATGGATGGAAGTATACCCCAAAAAGGAGAGGATATGAAAATGGTAAACAGTGCAGCGCTCAAACCAAGTCGTGTCGTTATTATAGGCATGGGTGCGGTGGGAACAACAACGGGATACACGCTGATGTTAAGACAGCGTTCGTCCGAGTTGGTATTTGTGGATGTGAATCATGATAAGGCTACCGGCGAAATGCTGGATATGAACCACGGACTCCCATTTACCGGAGGCGTAAAAGTATGGGCAGGCGATTACTCGGACTGCAAAGACGCAGATATCATTATTATTACTGCGGGTGCTTCCCAAAAACCAGGAGAGACTCGAATTGATCTGTTGAAGAAAAATGCAAGCATTTTCAAAGAGATCATTGAACGTATTACCGAGGTTAATTCCCATGGTATTCTGTTGATTGCAACCAACCCTGTAGATATTTTGTCCTATACTTCGTGGAAACAAAGCGGTTGGCCCGCTTCCCGTGTGATTGGTTCCGGTACGTTACTGGACAGTGCACGTTTCCGTTATCTGATTGGTAAAAACAAAGGCATTGATCCACGTAGCATTCACGCCCATATTATCGGGGAGCATGGCGATTCCGAAGTACCGGTATGGAGTCTCGCTAACGTTGCAGGAACCGATCTGGAGCTGGATGAAGAGACACAACAGGATATCTTTGACCGGACCAAAAATGCGGCGTATGAGATTATTAATGCCAAAGGAGCCACTTCCTATGCAATTGCGCTCGCTTTGGACCGTATCGTGGCTGCCATTCTGGGCAACGAAGGTTCCGTGCTGAATGTATCCACCTTGCTGGAAGATTATAATGGCGTATCCGATGTATATCTGGGCGTTCCATGTGTAGTTGATCGCAACGGCGTACGTGAGATTCTGCCACTTCCTTTGAATGAGACGGAAAAAGTCGCTTTCCAGGCCTCCGCCAACAAATTGAAGGAACAGATTGCCGGACTGGAGTAACTCCAGGTGTTTGATTAATCACGTTATTTTATCATGAGCAAATAGCGTCACGGTTGTATAACTAAAGGACCACCTGTATCTTCCTTATGAAGATGCGAGTGGTTCTTTGGTCTTGTTAATAAATTATGCCCTGGTCTTAAGCTGCCTGCAAAATTAGCCAGTAGAGCTTAGACTTTCGTATCTTCCAGTTACAATCAAAGTTCAATCTCTGGCTAGTTACATCACTATATTTCAGAGAGACAAGATAAGTAAACATTGATTTCGAAAATCAAGTTTACATAATAATTATTCCGTTAATAATAAGTTGGATTATTTTGTGATTACTGATCATCTCTTATATTTACCATTATATGTATTGATGCTCCTCTAAATCAAAACGAAAAAACCTGTCACTTGGACAGGCTTCTCTGCTGTTTACTTCTTTCTATTATACAATTCAAACTTATCTTTTACATATCAGCCACAAATGCAGGAAGTTTGACATCCAGCAATGCCATCGCTTCCTCCTTCTCGCGGCTGGTTACGTGAGTATATACCGTTGTGGTCTGAATGGAGGAATGACCCAGCAGCTCCTGGACCGTTCGCAGGTCTGCTCCACGTCTAAGCATCATGGTCGCGAATGAGTGACGCAGTTTATGACTGGAATAGTTCACACGCAGATTGGAGGCCGATTCCTGCTGAAAGCGTTCAAAGGTTTCGGTCGATATCAGCTGAATACTGCGAATCGATAATCGTTTTCCTTTTTGTGAGACGAACAATGCCTCTTCCTTCACTCGCCAAGGAGCCAGCCGCTCCTGAAGAGCCTGGGATAACAAGTCGGCAACCGTCTCAGGCACAGGAAGTGTGCGCCATTTCCGGCCCTTACCGAATACGTCCAGTGTGCGCCGTTCCGCATTATAGTCTTTGCAGTTCAAGGCATGAACCTCTCCGACCCGCAATCCCATGTATCCCATTAGCAGAAAAATAGCCAGATTTCGTGTACGGTACTTACCCTCGACTGATTGCAAAAATCGTTCCAAACCGCTTTCGTCAAGAAAGACGGGGGCACGGTTTTGCTCGGTTTTGGATTTCTTGATTCCAAAAGCGGGGTTATTGGTCACCAATTCAAGCTCAATCAATGACTTATAAAAGCAGTTCACCGCTGCGTGTTTCCGGTTCCGCGTCGAGTCACTGACTCCTCTTTCCCGAGCTCGGGACAAGAAGGATAACACATGAAGTTTTTTGACCTGCTCCAGTGACTTTCCATGAATAGAGACGAGAAATTCAGCAACGTCACCTGTGTATGATTTTACCGTATGTCCGGTGTACCCCGCATCTTTCATCCATATGTGAAAAGCTTCAAGCTCATCGGCATATTGCTCCTGAATCTCTTCGGTCATCATCTGTGTTCGTCACCACACTTCTATTTATTAGTCTATAATTACAACGTTGATTAGTGGGATGATCGTTTCGGGTTGTTCCTCACAGCGAGTGAGTACAAATGAAGGCAGTGGATTCTCATGCAGTCCATTCACGGATTCACAGATCTGAACATACAAGTCCATACGTAGTGTATCCCCTTCACCCGCAACATCAATTACAGGCCATTCTTTCTCTAAGCAGGTTGGCCAGTAAGCCAATTCGTTCACCGGCACGATGCTTAATTGTTTACATTCGGGATGCACACGGTATATTCCCGTCGTCTGAGGTTCATCACCCAGCTTGTCTACCGAAATTTCGGTTCTGGAATTTTCATCCGGGGCCGAATAAATTGAATAACACCATGGCGTAACTCCCCAGGCAATCGCCATTAGACCTTCTTCCAGCAAGGTGTCTGACAGGTCGCCTTCACTGAATTGTTCAATCAGATTATGGTTTCCAGAACCGATCAGATCTTCTACCCGTTTTGCCATACGAGGCAGATCTGCGAGAATAAAGCCGCCGCTTCCATAGGAGTCAAATACATGATTCTCTCGTGTCCAGACAGCTTTGGGCGTTGTATTCATCTGCACAGCTTCGGCCGGAAATACACATATGGCAACGGTTACGACCTGGGCATATTTCACCATGGCAAGCTGTTCGGGCTCTAACGGTCCCTCAGCAATACGGGGTGTTTTGATATGCAAGGAAATTCGCAGTTCGTACTCCCCTTCTACAAAGTCCGCCCAATTCAATACGATCGGATGATCTATTCCTTCAATGGGAGCGAGTAAACATGTACTGTCAGGTCCCAAGGCAACCGTATATTGTACAAACCCTAGCTCTTCCCCGTATATGATAATGGCATCTTGTCGATCCAGCGGTGCATTCATATGTTGCGCAACAACCGACACTTTACGTCCATCCTTCAAACGGCGCTGCGGATCAATTTCCAACTGAATTTCGTTTTTGTCCTGTGGACCTGAAATGATTAGCTTCGTCTCGGCAAGTACGGCTGAGTCAGCCAATGCAAAGCCGAAAATCGAATTTTGGTGATGTTGATTGGTATGTAATGGTGTGTCCATGATACATCCCCTCTCCTATGTCTGATGGCATGTCACACCCCCAAATATATGTCATATTTGCCCTGACCGCAACCCTGGTTCCGCTGACAAGGATAGATGTATTGCATATTAGATACCCATATATCGCCTTATCCGTCTCTGCTTTTTTTGGTATTACACGATCTGCTCTCACAAAAAAAGCCCCATACCACGTCGCTTTGGCGACGCAGTATGGGACAATGCCGTTGACTCCATTTACGTATAAAACCAGTTAATTTAATAACTTAACACGATGTCTCTACAATTTAGCTTAAGCTTTAAATGCTATTTTCCTTTTGTTGTTTTGAACGTGTCCGATATCCGCCGTGCCGGGTTCAAATGACTGTGATGGCGACCGTAGGCAAAGTAGATGATTAAACCAATAATTAACCAGCCAAAGAACGTAATCCAGGTCAGAGCCGCGAGACGTGTCATGAGATACATACAGCCAACAGCGCTTAGAATAGGAATCAATGGAACCAAAGGCACACGGAATCCCCTCTTCAGTTCCGGGTTGTTTTTACGAAGTACGATAATCCCCAGACTCACAACCGCGAAAGCAAACAGTGTTCCAATGTTGGTCAACTCCGCCAGGTGGCCAAGTGAGATGAAACCCGAGAATAATGCGACGATGATCCCAGCAACCCAAGTTCCCGTAGCAGGCGTTTGGCTTTTGCCACTGACTTTGGAGAATACCGGAGATAATAGACCGTCCCGTGACATGGAATAAAGCAAGCGTGTCTGACCATACATCATGACAAGTAATACAGTGGTAATCCCTGTAATTGCCCCGAGCGAAACAATCCAGGACAATCCTTTCAACTGTACAAATTCAAAAGCAAAGGCTACCGGATCACTCACATTCAGCATGTGATAAGGCACAATCCCTGTCAGGATCAACGATACGACGATGTAGAGAACAGTACAGATCGCAAGGGATGCAATAATACCGATGGGCAAGTCTCGTTGTGGACGTTTCACTTCTTCAGCGGCTGTAGAGACAGCATCAAAACCGATGTAAGCAAAAAATACGGTTGCCGCCCCTGCGGTTACCCCTGAGATCCCAAACGGAAGGAATGGCTGCCAATTATCCGGCTGCACATAAAATACACCCACACCGATAAAGATCAACACCACAATAATTTTAATTGCTACCATGATTCCGTTGGCACGAGCAGCCTCTTTCACTCCCCGTGTGAGCAGGAATGTAATGATTAACGTGATCATCGCTGCTGTGATGTCAAAATAGGTTCCTTTTTCTGGACTAAATGCACTAGTGAGCGCATGGGGTAACTGTAGTCCGAATCCGGATAATAACGTTTGAAAATATCCAGACCAACCGCTGGCAACAGCGGCACTCGCAAATCCATATTCTAGAATAAGATCCCATCCGAGAATCCAGGCAATGACTTCACCAAAAGCGGTGTAGCTATATGTATACGCACTTCCCGAAGCAGGCACACTGGATGCGAACTCGGAGTAACACAATGCAGCGAAGGCGCAGATTATGCCTGCCAGTAGAAAAGACAGTACCAAACCGGGACCAGCATATGTTGCAGCAGCAACGCCTGTTAATACAAAGATACCCGTACCGATGATCGCACCTACCCCGAGAGTCATCAGATCAAGTGGGCCCAGTACCCTTTTCAAAATGTTGCTTTCGTTATCTCCGGTGGCAATCGGCTTCTTTCTAAATAAGGAAGATCGCTTCTGGTTTTGATTCATACACAGTTTCCTCTCGTATTGAAAATGATGAATGTGTCTCTTTGGTTCAGATATTCTAGTTCGGTTCATCTGTTCTATGAAAAAGACCTTTGTTCTATCTTACCGACCAACTATAAAAAACTATCGATTTCTACACTTTGTCGCGTTGCTTGATTAAATTTATTTTGAGATGATGGCATATTTTGTGTATTACAGGTGGGAATTATCATGATCTGTTGGACAGGGACGAATATGAAAATCGATTTAAAATAAAACTGCGTATAATTTATATTATGCGCAGTTTTTTAATTGCTTTTTTATTAACCAAAACGTTATCTGATCGTTGTTAGATGCACTTATGCAAATGGAGGATCTTTTCGCCTTTTTCCGCTGTCCATTCCTAGCTAATCTTGCGTTGTTTAACAATAAACACTCAAGTTAAAGAGCCGCATATCCCTATGCGGCCCATCAAATGTAAAGCTATTAGATCTATAAGACAGATGAGATCATCCCCTCTCTTCATTTACTGAAGAGAATCCCTCTTTTATTTACATGGTTCATCAAACTTATGAAAACACAATTCGCTCTGCATCCGACATCCGATATTGGGATAGTAGATATTCCTTACTTGCCAATGCCTTCAGACGGACCTCGTTCAGATCGACATGCAGTAGCTTGCCTTCGTGCTTCACCAGCCGACCTGCTACAAACACAGTGTCCACATTGGATGGATTGGCGAATTGAACCACGGCTCCAACCGGATCATGCACCGGGAACAGGTTAAGGTCGGTGGTTCGGATCATAATCAGATCTGCTTCTTTACCTGGAGTAAGCGTGCCAATCTTCCGCTCCAGTCCCAAAGCCTTCGCACCAGCAGAAGTTGCAAATCTCAGAACTTGACTGGATTGCAGATTAAGCTCACCAGGCATTTCGCCCTGCAGCAAAAGTTGTTCATTCCCCCTGGAACGCTCTGCTTGAAGTGCAAATTTCATCTGGGAGAACATATCCCCACCCGTTGATGTTACAACATCGACTCCAAGCGTTGGCGTTCCTCCATTTTCAAGAAAGTAACCCGTTGCCGGATACCCATGCCCCATCATCATCTCCACTTCCGGTGTGACGGACAGTGAAGCGCCGCTATCGGCCAACATTTTATACTCATCCGTATCCATCGTATTTCCGTGTACGACATTCAGACCTGGGCTGAGTAAACCAGCCTCATACATTTTACTTATCGAACGATCTACAGATCCCCAGCTTCCAAAGCCAACATGCATTGAACATATCGCATCCAGCTCTTGCGCAAGCTGAATTTCCTTCACCGTGGTATCCCAATGACTGAACTCCGGACCACGAATAGCAAGGCCAAACGTGAGTAGCTGATCCCGTGAGGAAAAATACTGTTCCTTGACTCTTCTCACATCATTTGAATAAGTCAGCTGGCTCTCTCTGTTCCAGTAGGGTGTCTCACCCGGTACGCCATGAGCGAAAACCGACCGAATGCCAGCATCCCGAAGTCCGCGAATCAGTTCATCCGTGTGCTCCGGTGAATATGGCATACTCCAGTCAAGTACCGTGGTCACCCCAGCATTAAGCGCTTCCAAAGAACCAAGCAAATTGGCGATATAGCTGTCTTGTGGCCGGAATTTACTTCCTATTGCCCCATAGTAGAGATTTTGCAGATAGACCGGCAGTGACCAGTTGGTTCCCGCTGTTTTTACGAGCGACTCCCACACATGCCGGTGCGTATCTACGAGTCCTGGAAGTATGATCATCTCCGATGCATCTATGACTTCGGCTTCCGTACAACTCAGATCTGGCTGGATGGCAGTAATAAGAGAATCCTCAATTAAAACGTCTGCCCGCTTATACTGCCCCACCGACGAATCCATAGACAATACACAACCATTTTTCAGTAGATAACTTGTCCCCACAAGACACATCTCCAATCATTGTTTTTTGTTGGATATACGCTTGAATCTTGGATGTTGATCTCTGACTGAATAACTAGCTGAAATATATTAAGTACATATATATTATATAGCAGTAAATGAAAACATGCAATTTTTGGATTCTAAGTATCCCTCTTTCGATTAGCTTCCTGGCTCAGAAAGCAGAAATCATCCTTTCTCGTTCATACACCTTACTTTTGCTTCTGATTAACCTTCCGTTTTGCCCTAAACCTTCTGACCTTCATCAGATTACCGCACATCTTGTCATCACAATATTTCTGGGTACGACTGCGCGTATCGTCATAGAAAATCCAGCGGCAATCCGTATTGTCACAGATACGAATCCTTCCCCCATCCCCTTCAACCACTGTGATGGCAAAATCACCTGCTACCTCTGCCATGACCTGCTGCCATTGAGTTCCTACAGGAATATGTGAAAGTCTCAGTCCCTCATCTCCAGAGTGCAGTCTTCTGGTGACCTTACCTTCCTCCATCATGGAGTTAAGCCACTCCTGGTCTTCGTCCAATAATGGGTTTCCGGCAGATAAACGAGTTGCAAGAGCGTGCAATTTGCCTCTGAAGCTTCTCAGGGTTCTCTCTTCTTCAGGAGAAGCAGGTATAGGTGCTTTTAGTTGCCATTGTTTTAGAAATTCTTGCTGCCATTCCGTTCTGCCAAGCCTGTCCTCCGAACGATCCCCACCACGCCAGTCATGATAATCACTGTTCACAAAATCAGTCCATAGTCTATCCATAGTACCTCCGCTAAAATGTAACCATTTAAATATAAAAAGATAGTTACATCCATTCAAGTTTGGGTTATATTAATTGTAACCACATTTAAGCACTTTAGCTAGTTACCATGAATTCATTTTAGGGAGGAAAAATCAATGACTACAACAGCAACAGAACTATTGCTCATTCAGAAAGATGACACTTGGGATCAATGCAATTGGATTGTGCCTTTATCCAAGTCGCTCGAAGGACTTACCGCTGAGCAGGCAGCATGGGTTCCAACAACCGGTGGATTAAGCATCTGGCAGTTGGTTAACCATATGTATTATTATAATCATCGCTTGTTGAGTCGCATTCAGGGCATAACTCCTTCCGGTCCACCTGCCGAAAACAATGAATCCACCTTCGGAGATTCCGGCGACCCTTCCAATACCTCTATCTGGAGTACACTTATGCAAAATACAACACAATTAGCCGGACAGCTTCGTGATCAGCTCGCTTCATTAGAAGAATCCGATCTCGAAGCCCCTTACATGGATACGAATGAAAAATGGGCACATGAACTTGCTCGCTGGATACTCCACGATGTGTATCATGCAGGCCAGATTGTATTACTACGCAGACAACAGGGAAGCTGGAATATCATATTCTAAAAAAACACTTGAACTGCTAGCGCTTACAGGAATAAGATGGACTTATTAATGTTACAGCTTGTTCAATACACAATATAATTGAATAGGATCTTCGGGGTAGGGTGCAATTCCCAACCGGCGGTGATGTTCTTCGGAACCAGCCCGCGACTCGCTGTTTGACCCGATGTGGGGATTCAGCGACTGACTTGGTGTGACTCCAAGGCCGACGGTACAGTCCGGATGAGAGAAGATCAACACATTGACATGCCTTTACTGGAAGGTTTCTTTCCGTATGACATGTCAATGATTGAGCCCCCGTTTATTTGGTGTATACCAAAACGGGGGCTTTTGTCGATTTTACCAACTGAAGATTCCGTGTTCTGACGAAGGAGTCCTGAATATGGAAAAGACCCAATCTGCATCAACGATTTACCGCAAGGAACGAAGCAATACCGGATTCTGGCTCGTCGTGCTCGGCGCCGCCCTTTGGGGTGTAGACCCACTGTTTCGTATTATTTTGCTCAAAACGATGACCTCTACTCAGATTGTGCTGGTGGAACATATTATTGTCAGCCTTGTGGCGATTCCCGTCCTGTGGAAGTTCCGGGCCGATCTGAAAAACCTGCGTGCACGCCACTGGATTGCCGTGATCTTTATCTCCTGGGGAGGTTCAGCTCTCGCCACGGTATTATTCACCTTAGCACTTACACATAACGATCCCAATACCGTCTTGTTATTGCAAAAGATGCAGCCGTTATTTGCGATTGTTCTCGCTAAACTTCTGCTGAAAGAAACATTACCTCGTCGCTTCGGTGGACTGTTTATTATTGCACTTGCAGGAACATACCTGCTTACGTTCGGATTTACCCTTCCTCTTGGCAACTGGGACAATTGGGTTCATGCAGGCAGCCTGTTATCGCTGGGTGCAGCTGCCCTTTGGGGCGGCTCAACCGTTATGGGGCGGCTGATGCTGGGGCAGACCCGTTATGAAACAGTCACCTCCCTGCGATTCGTCGTAGCTCTGCCACTGCTAATTTTTATGACGTGGAACGAAGGTGCTGCGTGGACTTTTCCTTCGGGTACAGGTGAGCAGGCAGCTGTGGCACTCAATATTCTAGGCCAGGCATTGCTACCAGGGTTACTGAGTCTTCTGTTATATTACAAAGGCCTCTCTTCCACCAAAGCTTCTGTTGCCACACTCGCGGAACTAAGCTTCCCAATGGCCGGTGTACTGGTAAACTGGATTGCATTCCGTACGCTAATTACTTGGGAACAACTGCTGGGCTTCATCCTCATCTGGATTGCCCTGTTCGCCATCTCCAAACAGCAAGAACGCTCCGCGACTCCGGCTGACGCTGCACCAAAGCTTCGGAAGGATTGAAATTCATATATGACGCAAATCAATCAAGGCACTGCACATCCATCGGGATGTACAGTGCCTTTTGTCTTTTCACTATTCCGGTGGTACGATGATATATGGAACAGTAGATCAAGTCAATTTAGAGAGGAACGATCATCATGTCTTCATCTTCATCATTTTCATATACATCATACGACGCCATCGGCTTGGCTGAATTGGTTCGCGCAAGGGAGATATCCCCTGTCGAATTGCTGGAAGCGGCGTATGCACGCCTGGAAGAAGTAAACCCTCAGCTTAATGCAGTCATTCGTACATATGAAACACGCGCACGTCAGGAAGCGGGTATGGTTCGCCCGGGAGAGCAGCCCTTTGCCGGCGTGCCCTTGTTATTGAAAGATATCTCCCAATCCCTGGAGGGGGAAATCCTCACCTCGGGTTCCCGTCTTCTCAGCGAGCATCGTGCACAGCGGAATTCCAACTTCGTCTCCCGTTTGCGTGATGCAGGATTTATTATCATCGGTCATACCAATACGCCGGAATTCGGCCTGAAAAATATTACTGAACCCCGCCTTCACGGCCCAAGTCGTAATCCATGGAATACCAATCACTCGCCAGGTGGTTCAAGTGGAGGCGCCGCCGCCGCTGTAGCCTCGGGTATTGTTCCTCTTGCGGGAGCCAGTGACGGTGGTGGTTCAATCCGAATTCCTGCTTCATTCAGCGGATTGTTCGGACTCAAACCTACACGTGGACGGACGCCCGTAGGACCGGGGGTTGGTCGTCAGTGGCAGGGTGCATCGATTGATTTTGCCTTGTCTCGCTCCGTTCGCGACAGTGCTGCTTTGCTGGATACATTGCAAGTCATTCAACCCGAAGCTGCGTTTCATGCTCCCCTCTTTCCAGGCAGCTACTTGGCTGATATGAACTACCCTCATCAACGCAAACTGAAAGTCGCATACACGACTGCTTCTCCTGTGGGTACACCTGTGAGTAATGAAGCTAAAGAAGCTGTTTATAAGATGGTTCGCTGGCTGGAAGAACAAGGTCATGAGGTTGAGGAAAAGCTGAGTCCAGTTAATGGTGTCAAATTGATGGAGAACTATTACATGATGAACAGCGGTGAAATGGCGGCGATGATCTCTTCCATGGAACGTTCTATGGGCAGAGCATTAACATCTGATGATATGGAAATCGAGTCCTGGGTTCTGGCTGAAGCCGGCAAAAAGGTATCCGCTGCCGAATTCGTACATAGTTTGGCTGAATGGGATGTTGCCGCAGCCCAGATGTCCACCTTGTTTGAACGGTATGATTTTTATGTCACACCTGTCAATGCTTTTCCAGCACCCAAAATCGGTGAATTGACGCCTCATGATGAACAGATTCAACATCTGATGCGCATAAGCGATTTGGACAAGGTACAGCAGCAACAGTTGATTTATGAGATGTTTGAACCAAGTCTCACGTACACACCGTTCACTCAGCTCGCAAATCTGACGGGTCAACCAGCCATGAGTGTTCCAGTACATCTGACTCCTGAGGGCCTACCCATGGGTGTACAAATAATGGCCACGAAAGGCCGTGAAGACTGGTTGCTTCATCTGGCTAGTCAGCTGGAAACATCCGAACTTTGGGTCGGGATGAAAGGTAATCCACTGTTTCCAGTATAATCTTAGGATACTTCCTATATCATTTCCAAGATGAGCCATATGTCTGCCAAAGTGCATGAAAGCTATGTCAGCTCCGCATACTGAAAACAAAAACAGCGGAGGAATGTGACGAATGAATATGAGTACAACGGAGCGCCATAAAGAGTCCGTTCGGATCCCGGCCAAAACGGGTCATGCCGTCAAGGTGAATAAAGGGTCATTAATTCGGGTGACCGATCTGGAGGGTCAGCAGGTCGTTGATTTTGTTGCATATGATGCTCAAAACGCCAATAATCGGCTTGACCCAGGGGTAACGATGGACGTACTGCGGTCCTACCGGATCAAACCAGGACAGTCCGTGTATTCCAATCATTATCAGCCGCTGCTTAAAATGGTTCGTGACACGGTTGGTGTTCATGATTTCTTCAACTCCGCCTGTCGTCCGGAAATGTATGAAGTGTTATATGACAAAAAGGATCATGCCAGCTGTTATCATAACCTAAATCAGGCTCTGGAACCGTTCGGGATCTTGCCGCCCGATCAGCATTATCCGTTTAATCTGTTTATGAAATCCGTTGTAGATGATCTGGGCAAGATTGATGTCGTAGCTCCAGACTCGCGAGCCGGTGATTATGTGGAGATGGAAGCCTTAACCGATCTGGTTATCGGATTATCAGCCTGCCCTTGTGAAGAAAGTTCTTGCAACGGTTACCACTGCACAGCAATCCAATTGGATGTGGAGCCCATGGCAAATTAAGCGACGGACAGCTTGTTCTAATTCGCTCCAAACGGGAATACGATGACTTGTACCCATATGTGTGTGACTTACCGGTACAATTCGTCGAACCCGTTAAGGAGTGAACGCGTATATGTCTGTACTGTTCAGTTATATTATTCTGGGAATCTCACTATCAGCTCCGATTGGTCCGATTAATGCAGCTCAGTTGGATCGGGGGGCCCGCCATGGATTCATGCATGCCTGGATTTTAGGACTCGGAGCGATGTTTGCCGATTTGGTGTACATGCTCCTGATTTATTTTGGAGTTGCCCATTTTCTGGACACGCCGTTCATGCGCTCTTTTCTTTGGTCTTTTGGCAGCTTTATTCTGGTGTATACCGGTGTGGAAACACTGTCCAAGATAAAAGACGGCATTCAGACCTCTTCTACAGCAGAAGCAAAAGTCGGAAAATCCTTTGTCTCTGGCTTTCTGATGGCCTTATCCAATCCGCTGAATATTTTATTCTGGCTCGGAATTTACGGCTCTATTCTTGCCACAACCGTGAAGCATACCGACACCGCTCATCTACTACTATACAGTTCTGGTATATTCATAGGAATCCTAGTATGGGACGTCATCATGGCTGGCATGGCCAGCCGATTTCATAAACGCAGCAACGAAACCGTCTTGCGCTGGATCTCCATCATCTCAGGAATTTGCCTGATCGGATTTGGCCTGTACTTCGGATACGAAGCAGTACGCTCCATCTTTTTCTGACATAAAAACTACACTGGACAGTCACCCAACGCCATCCACATTAATACGTTAACTGTATCATGTGGAATGGGGTTGGGGAATTCATGGCAGAGCTGTACAGTGCCGATGAAATAAAACCATTATTTAAAGGTCTGCCCGAATGGCAGCAGAATGCTTATTCACAATTCGCCAATATGATTGCAGATGAAGGTAATACGTATCCGTGTGTTCCCGGACGGATGGGTTTTCTCTCCGGCCATCTGAGATACGGATTCACATGTGATCCACATACACAAGCTTCTGCTGAAGATATGGCGGAATTACTTAGTCAATATGGGCTCGTTTCCCGGGACACGGGTCATTACGCTTCTTTGGTCGTCTTTTGCGAGACACCGGATGATTTGAGAAACAACACAACGGTGGAACAGTACCAGTCCTTGTTCTGGGAGATGCTTAACCGGGTAAGCTCACTTGATGAGGCTTCTTGGCCAGATCATATATCCACGGATCCGCATGAGGCCACGTGGGAATTTTGCTTTGGCGGTGAACCTTATTTTTGTTTCTGCGCCACTCCCGCGCACGAGCTCAGAGCCAGTCGACACTTCCCTTATCTGATGTTTGCTTTTCAACCACGGTGGGTGTTTGAATCAATTAATGACAACACACCTCTTGGCCGGAAAATGAAAACCTTGATTCGCAAACGCTTGGAAGCCTATGATGCCGTTCCGGCTCACCCTTCGCTCATGTGGTATGGACAGCAGGATAATCTGGAATGGAAACAATATTTCCTGCCCGATGACGAGCAGGCGCCTTCCAAATGTCCTTTCATGCGCATGAAGCAAGCCATTAGCAAATTGACGAAATAGCGGATACAAAACACCTCAGTAAAGCAATTCAAGAACTCAGCACTCAGCAGATTAGCTAAGACATATGGAAGAGTTCTATCCAGGAATTCAGGACTGTGACGGTTTATTGGATGGGGGATGGTAGCGGTCCTCGTATTTTGTTCACAATGTAGGTAATCAAGGCAATCAATACAACAAGACCTATACTTGCCAGTAGACCTGTTCTGCTGGTTTTTTCCATGGCGGTTCCAGCTACTGCTGCAACAATAAGAAACATGGCGGTCCACACTTTGACGCGATTCCATTTCGTCGGTTTCATTTTCTTGATATACGTGATGCAAATTAGAAGCCAGGTATACATTAATACCAAGCTGCCTGCGGTAGTTATATATTCGAACAGGCTCTTTGGCATCCATAATGCCAATAGGGTAGAAAGAATTAATCCGGCCGCAGTGCATCCCAAAGCATGAAGGGGCATGTTCTTTTTCCCCCATGTCTTTGTAAACATCTTCGGTGCATCTCCATCTTCACCCAGTTTAACCAACATGGACGTAATCGCATAGATTGAGGCGACCATCGTGGAGAACCCGGCTATAATCAAAATTCCGTTGAGAATATGAACCACGACCGTAAATCCAATCGATGACATCGCTTTGACGAGTGGACTCTCGTCTGGTGTTAACTTCGCGGCGGGCACCAGTAGCAGGATCAAGGCAATCGCCACAACATACAGCGTACTGACGGTTAACAACATGACACGGCCTGACTTCACTGCATCCTTTGGTTCTTTCAGCTTGGCTGCCATCAAACCCATGACCTCAATCCCGGCAAAAGCAAAAAAGGCATAAATAAACCCGGTCCAGACGCCTTTTATTTTGTGAGGAAACCATTCGTTGGTTATTTTCTGTGGGGTAATCTTCACATCTAACCAGCCTAGGCAAGCCGCTGCTGCGATCGCAATAAAAGCAACCGTTGCAGCCAGCTTGATCACTGCGAGCACATTCTCAGTTTGGGTTAACCCCTTGGCTCCCAATGCGGCGATGAACAATCCAATGCATGCATATACCGCTACAAACACCCATAATGGAAACTTGGGAAACCAAAATTGAGAGAACAATCCGAGTGCCGTTAATGAACTCCCCATAATCAGCATTTCAGAAGACCAATACATCCAGCCGCTTCCGAAACCGGCCCATGGGCCGAACGCTTCTCCGGCATAGGTTCGAAAAGCCCCTTCCTTCGGATCATCTGCCGTCATCTGAGCCAATGCTCCAAATACGAAATAAGTCCCGGCAGCAGCCAGCACCAAAAGTACAAGCACCGATAAACCGGCCCAATGAATAGCCAGACTTGTTCCAAGGAAAAATCCCGTTCCTAGCGTACATCCCGCTCCGAATAATGAAAGACTAATCCAGCTCAGTTTGTTTTCTTCTTTTCGATGCACGTGACTTTTCATATGTATCCTCCTTCGTACGTACACCATTACGATTTACATATGATGGATGTTTTATGTCATTCTGGGAAAAAGAAATGAAACTGATTTTATTTGGTTTACATAATAATAATTTCGTTAACAAATTTCATTAATATTGATGTTTTATGAGTCAATGCCTCTTAGGGATAAAAACAGAAGTGACGCTTTAGCTACAGTAATAAAAGAAAACCCTTCAAACTGTAAAAACAGTTTGAAGGGTTTATTGTTAGTTCCTGAGAGCAGACTTCTCGTTTATTATTGGGAATCTGATATGTGCATTTTTTCTATTCGTTAATAATGTGCATTATGCAGTTTCTATTTCTTGCAGAGCAACTGTCGCAGCTCTTCCAGCCCTAACTTGACTTCCGGATTGAACTCCTCACTTTTTACATATTGTGCAAGGCTGTAAAGTAATTGCCGCCCTTCCGTCCGGCTAATCAATTCATCATAATTTATTGCCCCAACCAGCAGCTTCCCTTTTCCAACCCGGCATTCAAACAGCAGTCCCAGCTTATGATTACGTTCAAAATTATCGATGGTTTGAACGAAAGGTTGAACATTCGCGGCAACCTCATCCAGAATAATAGACCGTGAGTTCATGACGATATGCCACCATGGGTAAGTGGAATGGGTCTCACTTGGAAAGTGCTTCAATGCAGGGTGCGAATTATCAATAAGCAAGCCTAGCGTACCGACGGGAACTGGCTTGTTCATGCTTTCTGAGATAGATCGGAACATCGGATAACACCAAAAATCAGTACAATATGTGCCTTCGATTGAACTGACGTTATCTTCGATTGTGGGAAGCAGCAGCACATTCTCTCCTTTTTCCAGTAAGTTAATTACTTCATCGGACCATTCACTGAAAATATAATCATGATCAATTGTTGTCACATCATGATCAGGATATATCCAAAGATCATATTGTTTCCGGATATCAGTACCTGGAATATACAGGGATAGAACGATGGGCGTCATCTTTTTCACAGCAGGAAGCTTGAACTTCATTTGGCTAATCTCAAACCAAGTTTCTCCAAAAATAAAGGGAATCTCTTCCCTTCCTGATGCAATCAGATGATTCGAATCACGCATCTCCCACTCCAATGTACGATCCTTCAATGAATCTGATCGGAAGTACCTTAATTGAATGTGGGCATTGAAATCTTCTCCCGAAGTGTAGTTGTATTTCTCGAATCGGGCCAGAAGTACGGCATCGGAGCAAAATGTCCTCCACTCCTCAGAAGTAACCAAGCCTTTGGAATCCATGAAGGCATCCAAAATGCCTACTGATGCTGTCCCCTGTCCACTGAAGTCCTGAAGATCAAGCAATTGAAATCCTGCCAGGTGATTGGATCGGAATGCCGCTTCAAGCTCTTCCTTATAACAGGCTACTGCAAGCTTGCCAGAGCTTTTGAAAAATGGTTCAGCCAGATGTCCCATTCCTTTGGATTGTAATCGCTCCCGAAACACCTCGAAGTTTTTTGCCTTTAGCGACCCTCTATACTTCTCGATCTCCTCGTAATTAGGATACATGGCATATTGTCCAATTTCATGTGAGATGACGGGTAGATGTGGAATGAGCTGATGTTCAACAGACGCGGCTTTCACAGTCTTGGCTTCCGTGCCATATTGAATCTGAATTTCCGATTCTCCTGCTTGAATTCCCTCTTTTTCCGAAACCATCACATCCGGCATGATCATGTCGTCGTAGTCCTTCAGGGTACCAGGCACATCAGTTTGAACATGACCCAACGGGGCATCACACATGGCATAGGACCCGCGGAAAAGTCTATCTTTAGATAAGCGCACGCCACAGAAAAAGTCTTCTTCCTCAAGAATGTGCGGAGTGAACTGAAAATTGTTTGAACCCTGGGTGTACAGATGGCGTGGATCAAATGCTTTATATGCTTTGATAATGGTATTCAGTCTTTCTTTACTTCCCCAAAGTTCATTACCTAGTGACATCATTACAAATGAAGGATGATTCCCGTACGCCCTGAGCATGGCGAAGCCTTCACGAATGAGATAGTCCTGTTCAGCCTGATTATGCTGTGGATCAAGTTCATCCGTAATCGTACCCCAGAATGGAAGCTCAGGCTCCATATAGATACCAAGCATATCTGCAGCAGTGAACGCTGCTTCGGGCGGACAACAGGTATGGAAACGATAATGATTTATACCATATGATTTGGAAATGCTCAGAATTCGCAGCCATTCATCGACATCGGTTGGCGCGTAACCCGTAAGGGGAAAGATTAGACCGTCATGTTTTCCGCGAAGAAAGGTCTTTCGACCATTGATGGTAAAAGCATCTCCATTAGCTTCAAAATCACGTAGCCCTGTTACCACTTCGATTGTATCCAGTACATCGCCATGGTCCCCCAACAGATTAAGGGTCAGCAAGTAGAGATTTGGTTCCGAATCACTCCAGAGCAATGAGTCGTCACCCATCTTGTAGAGCACATTAACTTCCTTCTGGTTGCATGGATAGGTTTGCTCAATCACTATATGATTTCTATCTGACGGCATATATCCATGAGTATCTTCTAAAAGGGGCTTGAAAGTTTGCGCGGTAACGCACAGTACCGTACCTGGTATGGATTGTGACAATGTACTTGTGATTCTGAATGTTCGCTCTTTAGCATCGGGATAGATCTGTACCTCTCCCAAATGCAACTCGTGGAAAAAGTGAAGCTCCAACTTCCCGGTAATTCCGTTCCAGTTGGTCTGGGTATCAACGGATGTAAGATGACCGCCTTTCGTCGGATAGTCCGTATTATCAACCCGGATGGTGAGGGTGTGTTCTCCCTCAGAGAGCCCTTCCGGCAAGCTGTACACATGGGGGGTGTTGAGACTATCCTGCGCTCCAACTTCTTCACCATCAACCCATAACTTGGTTATACGCGTGCGTTCCAGATACAAACTGCATTTCTTGCCAGCAAGTGCTGCTGGAATATCAATCTCCCTTTTCAGCCAAATCCAGCCTTCATATGAATATTCATCTGTCAAAGACCCGATGTGAGCCACATCAGTCTTTATTCCTTTGCGCGCATGTGAGGTCGTATTCGGCATCATTATGGTATCGTCAAATGGGACTTGAGCGCCTTGTTTATGTTCATCCAGTCGAAGCTCCCAGCTTCCCTGCAAATTCATTTTGGTTAACATGATCTCAACTCTCCTCTATTGATTGATTGATTGATGTAATCTTTTCTTCTGATTCTGTGTTTCGACAAATGGAAATGTCCCCAAATTAATAGTACGTATTCCTATTATATAACTGTAATCTTAGTCCACCCATATAATAATAGTTATGCTGAGTATAACAATACGGAAATAATCCAAAGAAAGACGCTAACAATTTTATCTCTACAATCACTTAGAAATTCAAAAAAAGTCGCCAGAAAGGCGACTTGTGTTTCTTTATTGCATTGACTCCGTGATAATCATGACTAATTCTGCTTTTATTACCAAAGACGCTTAGTTCGCATGCGCTACGAGTTTACTCTGATGTATAGGAATTCCATTCTTCGTACAAATTCACAGGCAATGCCTGCACGAAAGGCGACCAATCGCCCGTCGTGTACAGATGAAGCCGATGCATAGCCCGCGTACACGCCGTATAAAGAAGCTTGCGTTCATTGTCAAGACCATACATCCCAGACGAAGCATCGTAGATCAAGACTGCATCGAACTCAACACCCTTGGCGAGATACACAGGAATCACCATTACGCCTTTTTCGAAGTTGAACGTCTCTTTTGTAATGAGCTGCAAATCTTCACCTCCTTGAATCCGTAACGATTCATGGGCCTTCTGGCTTTCGGCGGCGGTCTTCGTAATGATGGCGATGGAATCAAAGCCCTCAGCTCTTAGCGCCGCGATATTTGCCACCATTTGTACATTCAGCTTCTCCCTGTCGTTGATTCTCGTCAACAGGGGCTTCTGCCCTTTTCTTTCAAATGGTACAATTTCATCTCCGTCTGGAAGCATCGCTCTTGTAAATTCAACGATCTCTCTGGTTGAGCGATAACTGCGTACAAGGGAGATCAGGCTTGTTTCTGCTTCGCCGAAGAGACGGACCAGTGGTGAGTCAGCTGCGGCCAAATTTGTAGCCTGTGTGAAGATCGCTTGCCCGAAATCGCCAAGCACCGTCATACGGGCACGGGGAAACAGCTTTTTGAGATATTCATATTGAAATGATGAATAATCCTGACCCTCATCAACGAAGACATATTTGATTTCCGTGTTAGTCCGGACCCCTTCAATCATTTCTTTTACATACAAATAAGGTGTTGCATCCTCGTGGAACAACTCATTCCGGAGCAGGCTTTCCCTGGTTTGCTTGCATATCTCAGTCCATAGTGAGGGAATAACCACAGCATTCGTTTTCTCCCGATAAGCGGCTTCGTCAACAAACAATTCACCATATATGCCTTTGATATCAACAAACGAGAATTTCTTGATACTTTTTCTTAATGGGCTAAAACGTTCTTTCACGATCTTGCGACGGAGCAGTTCTTCTTCCTTCTGCCCAAAGTCAAAGTCACCTTCATCTTGCCGGCGCTTATTGGTCATTTTTTCACGAACTGTGGCATATTGCTCAGCAACGTCGAATACTTCCCTATCTTTGTGAAGCATTCCGAACACTTCCTCATACTGCTCGGTGTCGAGATAGTTCAACTCTTCCTGTACCCAAGGCGCCTCCCGTTCCATTCGTTCCAGCGTACTCAATTCATTCAGCAGCCAATCCTGTAAGAGAACAATGCGATTTTGCAAGGGCAGGGAATGATCATAACCGTAAAATTTGGCTCTCATTTGCTCCGCCGTAATCAAATCACGGTTCCGAAACCGAATACTGTTGAATCGCATGCCTTCCTGTCCCAACCAGTTTCCATAGTTCTGCAAGGCTTGCAGAAAAGCATCGGAAGCTTTATATTCGATCCCCTGAAGACGAGCCTCGTAGCCCGGTGCTCCATGTTCGGTCAGTACATATTCAATTTGATCAAAGGCACCCTCTGGCCGTAACGAAGATCCTAGCCAATAGTCGAGATATTCTTGAAAAGTGGTCTGCTGCATATTCTCTTCGCCGAGCTCCGGAAGGACGGTGGAGATATAACTGGCAAACATCGGATTCGGTGAGAAAAGAACAATCTGATCAGCACTGATCGTCTGGCGGTGTTTGTACAGCAAGTACGCCACCCGCTGCAAGGCTGCGGAAGTTTTACCACTGCCAGCTGCTCCCTGTACGATAAGCATTCGGCTTTTGTCATTACGGATGATGGCATTTTGTTCCCTCTGAATGGTTGCCACAATACTCTTCATTTGCGAGTCGGCTCCTTTTCCAAGCACCTGCTGCAGCAAGTCGTCTCCGATCGTTTCGCTCGCATCAAACATGTTGCGGATTTGTCCGTTATGAATCTGAAATTGCCGTTTAAGGTCCATTGTGCCATCAATTGGTCCGATCGGCGTCACATAAGAAGCCACGCCGGGGGAAGAGTCGTAGTACATGCTCGCGATCGGCGTACGCCAATCATAGATCAAAAAGCTCAACCCGTCTTCGACGAAAGAGGATACCCCGATATAGATCTGCTCGCTGAATTTAAGACCCTTCTCCTGAAAGTCGATGCGTCCAAAATAAGGGGACGGGAGCAAACGCTTCATGTTATTCCATTGCTGCGTCAACCGCTTGTGACCACGTTCCCGCTCGGCCAATACCGCAGACTGCTGGTTAATGGTATAGAACGTCTCTTCAAAATCTTCATGAGTGCTTGTGTTGATCGTAACTTCTTCCCAAAAGTGCTTGCGAATTTCCGTAGCCTGATCCTGCATTCCCTCAACCTCAGGCTCCAGCTCGGTAATTCTCGCCTGAAGTTTCTCTCTTACCCATTCCAACCGTTCCTGTTCCAATCGCCAATCCTTCGTTTCCATCTCTCCCAACACACTCCTTATTCCTTTTTTTGGGATGAAAATGAGCATTGACAAATCAAAGTTCCAGATGTACAATTAAATTAGGAATTAAAATGTATACACCTTTTATGTTGAATTGCCGATGACGCTAATGATTATATCATAGTGTTATTTCTTGTTCAATTTTATTTTTTTGTATCACCTGCTAGTTAGAAACAAAAAGGCAACCGATCGCATTGATCGGTTGCCTTTTTGTCTATTATTTAGCGAAGATTACTAGTCCTTATTTCGCTGCAGAAACAATGAAGCTAAAGCAGATAATCCGCTAATTACGCCGCATGCAAGGAAAGCAGCATGATATCCGGCCAGCTGTGAAGCTGCGGTTATACCAATTTCATTCGTTTGTCCCCCTGCCCCTATATGGGCCACCGTTACAAGTACCGCAATTCCGAGCGCGCCGCCGAGCTGGCGGGCTGTATTTTGCAGTCCTGCGGCGATGCCGGAGTCTTGCGACGGAATGCCTGCAAGTACGGCATGAGTAGCCGTCATCAACATCAGCCCCAAGCCACCGCCAATGAGCAAGCTCGGAAGAAGTAATTGAGTAACATAGTTCGGATGTATTGGCAGTTCATTTAACCAGATGAATCCAGCCGTAGCCAGAAGGCCTAGCGACGGAGAGCGTAACGGCGGCCGCGCCAGGAAGGTCGAGTTTATCCTGTTTCCTATCGTTCGACTTCTGCCGGAGGCTGAACGCAATAATGATGCTAAGCGCAAGTGGCATGAAATATGAAGCTATTGATCATAGCTACCGACTGGACGGCCCTTCTCTAATTGCCTTCTGGGGTAATGAAGATCCAGCGAATGAATTTCAGTTAGGCACTCGTGAATACGATTGGCACAGTCACAAGCGCGGACAGATTTTTTGCGTAGAGAACGGCCTTATACATGTTCGCACCGCGCAGGGATCATGGCTGCTCCCTCCACATCGGGCAGGCTGGATACCACCAAATGTACGACATAAGGTTAGTATCAGCGGCGCAATGAGTGGATGGTGCGTGCTCGTACTCCCTGACACCAGTCGCGATTTACCATCCAATCCTTGTGTAATCAGCACTTCGGAACTGATGTACGCTTTGGTGCGACGGACAGTGTCTTGGTATGACCAGGACTTCTTAGAGCCTCAACAGGAACGAATAGTCGCTGTACTATTGGATGAAATCGTGCGAGCACCGTTGGAGCCTTTGCACTTGCCTATGCCTTCCGAATCCCGTCTCTTACGAATTGCGAATGAAATTCTGAAGTATCCTGAGGACAATCGAACGCTGATGATTGGGCTGCTTGGGCCGCCCTTTCCCCGCGCACCTTGCGGCGTTTGATTCTGGCTGATACGGGATTAACCTTTGCCCAATGGCGGCAACAGGCCCGTTTGACACATGCTTTGGAGATGTTGGCACAAGGAGATTCCGTTGGAATGATTGCTGATGCGCTTGGGTACGCCTCGCCAAGTAATTTTATTGCTATGTTTCGACGTGCTTTCGGAGATTCTCCGGCTCATTATCTAGCAACAAGACAAGAGAAATAAGATCGCCCCTGGAGAGTTCCAAGGGCGAATCGTAACAGGCTAAGCACTGCTGGAACGCAGTGTGGCAGTATGTAGCACTTTATTTAATCGGAATCCAGATTTGCGGAGGATGACCCGGACCTGGATATACTTCAAGTTCGGGTATGCCCGCATGCTCATATGGATTCGAAGGGAACCATTCGGATATAATTTGTTTCCATAGGCTCTGCATGCTCTCGGGCATCGGCCCTTTCACTTCAAATACACTCCATTTGCAAAGAGGGATTGTGAATGAGGCAAGTCCTTCCGGCACTTTACCTTCATAGGCTGTAGCAATCCAGTATTCCATTTGCTTCTCCTGGATTTCACTCTGATCCACACACACACCAAGTAATCCTTTGATACCACCATTGTTCAATTCAAATAAACGATCTTCCATACCACTCGTATATGCTTCTTGCCACATCTGCCCGATTCCTCGTAAATGTTCACCCTCTACATGAGAGAAGGTTTTTTTTATTCCAACTAACGTAATTCCGGGATGTTCTACAATTTTGTAATTCATGGGTTCTGCTCCTTTTAGACTGACTTGAATAACCAGACGATTATACGCTTTGACGGAGGAACTATTTTTACGTGCTTCACTAGGTGAAATTCCATGTAGTCTCCGAAAAGCTTTGGAAAAAGATTCAGGAGTGTCATAGCCATATTTGTTCGCCAGATCAATGATTTTTTGATCGCTCAACAGAAGATCATTTGCGGCCAAAGTCAATCGTCTCCGCCTTATATACTCGCCTACGGTAACATCCGTTAACAAGGCAAACGTACGTTGAAAATGAAAAGGAGAGATATGCGCTTGAGCTGATATCTGCTCGATAGTCATATTTTCCAGTAAATGATCCTCCATATATTGAATAGCCAGTTGTAATGATTCGATCCAGTTCATGCGGTTAATCACTCCTTGATTTCAATGATAGATGAAGATATACTCAAGAGCCTGTCAGGAAGTGCTTTGATTTGTCCGGTAAAAGTGTATTGAAGAGAAGAACATATTCCCGTATTATATTTTAGCTGTACATGCTTCTCAAAGATCATTAACAAACTTTTTCCTTTTAGATATCCCATAAACGATGAGACTGAGATTTTCGGTGGTATAGCTACCAACATATGGACATGATCGGGCATCATGTGGCCTTCTATAATTTCTACTCCCTTGTACTTTCATAAGCGTTTGAAAATTTCTATTAAGTCTCTTCTCACTTGATTATAAATCTCTTTCCGTCGTGCGTTTCATGCCCTCAACTGGCTAAAGCCTAAATAAAATCGCCTCCATGAAGACTTCTGGGGGCGATTCACTTTTCAATATATGCGTTCCAGATGGTTTTGAAGGAGACTGTACGCCGGCCTTCGGTGCGGAAACGTTCGGTGTTTTGTTCCGGAGACCACGTTGCCTCCAGTTTTTCCTTCCTCCAGTGAAGCAGCCAAGGTATCTGACCAATTACCCGAGAGACAGAAGCCTTACGACGCTCCTCATAAGCATTCTGAGCTTGTCCTGCCTGATAGTGATACGATGCAGCAACACGATCTAGCTCACGACAAATCGTCGACGGGTGCCTACCCCGTTCTTGTGCAATGACTCTCGATCTTTGTCCTTGATTTCTAGCTTGACGCGTTCGATTTTGCTAAGATGTGTGTAGCTCATGGTGGATTCTCCTTGTGTGAATGGTGTTGTGGTGACTTCATTCTACACGAATCCGGCCATGGGCCCTACCGCTAGGGAACTCTTATCTATTTTACGTTTTTTATTTAGTGTATTCTAATTTAGAGAATAGATAGAAACGCTTCTTCAGAGCTAATTAATTATCGTAAACCATTCGAAACCCGCAGTTTCCGGTTGAGGAATCCGGCGTGTTGGCGCTCCTCGCTGCGACCCGGTACCGATTGCAATATGAACGATGGCATAAGTAGGAACCCCCACGCATCGACTTCTTTCCCGTTTCTCTTTCAAATCTCGGATTGTCAAAGGAAGTCATACGATGGTAATCGGGGGTAAACCAATCAACACACCACTCCCATACATTTCCGGACATTTGATAAAGGCCATAGCTGTTTGGTTTGTATGTACGCACAGGTGCTGTGCCGACATACCCGTCGCTTGCATTATTTTTGATCGGGAACTTGCCCTGCCAAATGTTACAACGATGTTCGTCGCCTTGCTTTAGCAGATCACCCCATGGATAGGTTTTCCCTTCCAGCCCTCCTCTTGCCGCGTACTCCCATTCCGCTTCAGTCGGCAGTCTCCCCCCTGCCCAACGACAATAAGCATCAGCGTCATTCCATGACACATGTACCACAGGGTGATCCATTCGATCCACAAGGCTTGAGTCCGTTCCTTCAGGAGCAGCCCAATACGCCCCTTCCACGACAAGCCACCAAGGGGTGGACTGTGGAACTTGCACTACTTGCTTCTTCGTCTCCTCAGAAGGGAATAAGTGGAACACGTACGACCATCCGAACCGTTCAGCATCAGTAATATAACCTGTCGTCTCTACAAACTGTTTGAACTCTGCGTTCGTGACTGCATATGGTGCTATTTGGAACGTATGCACGGTTATCCTGCGAACGGGACCCTCACCATCTCTAGGAAAACCTTCATCTGTATCAGTTCCCATCAGGAATGACCCTGAGGGAATATGTGCCATTTCGAGATAAGGCAATGGGCTCTTTTCCTTGTGCATCTTGAGATTCATAGGAATAATTCCTGCCTCTTTTGTAACCTCCACGCTAGTATCTTGTCGGGAAGCTGAGCAACACGACACCAGCTTTTCAGTATTTATCATACAAATTCTCCTAACTGAAAATCAGAACTTATAAGATTTTTATTTAAAGCGCTAGAGCATAAAAGCTTAAATTATGGAAAAATCGATTGGGCAAGTAATGTATTTTACTAACTGACTTATAGAACTATTGGTTGTTGTTACTAGCCTTTTGAATATGACATTATTAGACTTGCTCATAAGGATGACGCTTTTGGAGTTCAGGAACTGCATGCTCTCTTCCTGTCACTTTTAACCGTTCCAAATAACGATTCAATTGACCTTTTGCATGAAATGGACCGCCTTCTTTTATAACCGTCCATAGTGGGTCAACATTCTCTTTCATCGATGCCATCATATTATCGTGCCATTCATATAAGAGATACACTGCTTCCCTGCAAATGTCCAGACGTTGCTGAGCCAAGTTATGTTGTTCAAATGGATCTTCTTTCAGATTAAACAGCATCTCCTTATCGAACAAATGATAGCCGTCATGATATGTTCGAATATACAGCCAGTCCCCAAATCTAACACTTCGCTGACACACATGGGCACATTGGGAGAAGACAAGATAATTACGTCCGCAGTCTTCCCCATTTCGTAGCATACCAGCATAGCTTTCTCCATCCCAAGATGAACCTGGAACTTGACCCAGCAATTCTGCGAGTGTAGGCAATAAATCTAAATGATAATGGAGTCCCTCATCTACACTTCCTGTTGTCATGCCAGGCCAACGAATAATCATTGGGATACGACAAGTTCCTTGGTCCGCAGTAGCATGTTCACCATAAATACCTAGTTCACCCAAATTTTCTCCGTGGTCTGCAGTAATGATTACAATAAGATCATCCATCAACCCTTTTTTCTCCAGCAGCCTGAAAATAGAGCCAATATGGTCATCCATATGTCGGACACCACAGTCATAACCATCAATCATCTTCTTAAGTTCGTCTCGATTACGTATTTCCCCTGGATGACGAGGGAAATTAGGGTCTATATTATTGTCGTACATGTTAATTTCACTTGCGCTGTGCGGGCCTACTTTTTTTACATGTTCCGCTAATACATCATCAGTAATCCAATTAGGCAGTGGATCTTGAGCGAATGGATTTCCAAACGATTGCGGTGCACGATAAGGCGTATGCGGATCCCAGAAATTCACATATAGCATCCAATTATCCTGATCACCGTTTCGTTCAATCCAGTCCAACACAACTGGTGAGACTACCTCAGCAGATTCCATCCCGCCTTGACCTGTGTTATAAATTTCGTTAAAACCAGCATAAAACGTCCATGCCGAATGACGCTCTCCAAATGGGCTCACGAGTATCGTCTTCATACCAGAACGTCTAAACACCATTGGAAAGCTTTCGCTTCCAAGCCTATCTCCAAAGCCGCGTTCAATCCCCTCATGACGAACTTCTGCAGCTGTACCTGAATGGCCCACAACACCATTATGTATTCCAAACTTCCCTGTCATCAGGGCTGTACGGGAAGGGAAACATGGAGCGTCAGACGTATAATAGTTATCAAACCGTACACCTTCCGATGCAATACGGTCAATATTGGGCGATGTATCTCGGTTGTAGCCGTAACATCCCAAATGGTCCGGACGTAAGGAATCCAAATCCAATAGCAATACTCTCATTTGTTTGTCCCCTTTCAAGCATCATTATTAACAACCACTATCCAGAAACCTGTAATCAAACCTTTCCATTTCAACCATCAACAGATTAAAGTTATTCCTTCCAAATCAGTTGCTTCTTAAAAAAAAGTATAGTTTAATGCCATTCAACCGTAAATGTATATATCCATACTGGCATGTATATTTCAACAATAACTTTAACGAATCGAATTGTTTCTTTTAGAGGGGCTTTATCCCGAATCCCCTCTTGTTGTAGTATAATTGAACAAAAATTAAGAAAGGGAACATTGGATGTTAAATCTCTTAGTTGTACATTTTGATAATCATATTCCTAATTGGCGAACACCTATGGAAGAAATCACTTGTCATATACTGATTCTTGTTATGGAAGGCGAAATTCACTATTCGATTAACGGAGTAGATTATATAGGCGAAAAAGGAGACTTTATATTCATTCCCCGTTATAGCTTAAGAAGCGGGAAAAACTCGCAGGAAGGTACACATCAGAAATATACAATCCTCTTCAGGACTGATCCGCAGATCGAAACCGGAATACCATTCATTGACCAGGGTCATTTTATCAAGCTCAAAATTTCGAACTTTCAATATGTTAGCAGTCGATGCAATCGACTATTTGAAGAGATGAGGAAAAGGGACAACTTCAGTCCCATTATTTCCGTGGGAATCACACAGGAACTCCTTGGAATCCTTGCTCAAGAGCTGGAAAAACCTGAACTAACCCCAATGAAACTTAAATACGCACAAACTGTTCAATCATATTTACTAAGCCATTACCGCGAACCTATTCAAATTGGAGTACTCGCAGATTTAATCAATCGGACCCCGAATTATGCAACTACCTTGTTTAAGGAAGTTTACGGATACACACCGATTAAGTATATGCACTATTTACGTGTTATGGAGGCTCGTAATCTCTTGTTACATTCCGATATGACGATCTCCAGCATTGCGTATTATTTAGGTTATTACGATGCATCATACTTCTTCAAAATTTTTAAAAAATCTTGTGGCATGTCACCCACTGAATTTATTACGCAAGGCAAATTTTCAAGTCTAATGGATTTATAGCAAACAATAGGGAGTTAGGCAAATCATCCTTTAGGAAGAGATGTCCCAAGTATGATAAGGGTCACTCGAGTATCTGGAATAAAAATATAAAGACGCAAATGTATGGAAAAACAGTAGTAACGATATAATCCCACAATACAAATTTGACCTTGGTATACAGATTAGAAGTATCCTCACAAACTCTTCTTCTCTTAATAAAATCTCGTTGAGTCATTACATTACTCCTACTTATATTTGAAAGTAATTCAATTTTACTGACAATTTAAGATGATATCCCTTCATGATACTCATACAACTTCGTGAAAACAAAAAAACCAGTCCTCATTTGATTACGACGACTGGTCAGTACAAAAGTATAATAATCCTTTTTAGACTACTTAAATGTTTGAATACGCCTTACTTCACCGAAAGAAGGCTGTCCGAGATAAACTTCAACTGGCCTTCCAATGATACAGGGTCGTTGTATGTGTCGGATGTCGGATCCAGTTGGAACACATTACCTGCCTTAACTGCAGGTAGATTTTTCCACAGAGTATTATCATAAACGATCTGCGGATCGCTTGTATCTCCCGACCACGGGCTGGTGAAGATGATGTCACCGGCATATTCCTGCAACACTTCCATCGAGATCGACGCCCAGCCTGTACCACTATCAATCGCCTCTACCTGAGCTTTGGCTGGAGCCTTGAGGCCAAATTCACCATAGATGATCTCACCGCCACGACCAAAATTATGGCCGAATACAAACAGCCCCTTCGTATACGGATTCAAGATAGAGACTGTGCGATCGCCTACTACCTCTTGCACCTTCGGCTTCAATTCGTTAATCTGTGCTTCCCATTTCGTGATCCATTCTTTGGCCGCATCTTCTCTATTCGTCAGCTTACCCAGTTCCAGCATGAGGTCTTTATAGTTGCGCTCGCCATATTTGATTTGTACTACAGGTGCAATTTGCGACAACTGATCGATTCCCTCTGTACCTGTATAAACGATGATCAGGTCAGGCTTTAAGCTGACCAGTCGCTCGGCTGTTGGCTTCTCACCGAGATCTGTTGTACCCTCATTAGTCAGTTGATCCTTGATGTACTTGTTGTTCATCGCACCTGACAACGCCCCGACTACCGGAGCGTCCAGAGCAACAAAGTATCCTGTCGAAAATGCCGTCAGGTCAATGATGCGTTTCGGATTTTTAGGAACTTGTACTTGGCCTGCATCCGATTGATACCCGATACTACTCTCCTCTTCAGCAGCCGTCGTTGTATCAGCTGCAGACTCTGAAGCTGAATCGGTTGTTGTACCCGTCTCCGCAGCTGCGTTTGTATTTGTCCCAGTCGTATTGCTCGTTGAAGCGGACTGGCTACATGCACTCACTATGAGCAGCACGATCAGTGCTAACATAAGACCTAGCGATTTTGTTCGTTTCTGCAAAATAAATCCACCCTCCGCGTTGATATTGATAATCGTTATCAACGATATCATGCTATGGATAATTTGACAAGATTATTTTGCATCAAGAAATTTCCTAATTGAGAGTTTTCAAATCTCGCCAATCTCCAATAAACACTACAATATCAGGTTCACTTCGTCAGGCTTCCCTTTATTTCATTCCAAATTGGATTATCCGCCTTACCACGGGCAGGAAGCTCCCCTTTTTCAATCGCATCCCAATACTTCCAGTTCGGCTTCTCACTGCCTAATTCATAGTCCATCCCGTCCCACGTATCTTCACGAAATGCGTAGAAAGCCCAATGCCATCCATGCTCATTAAAGATAGAAATAAGATCCGCCATGTAGCGATCTGCACCTTGGACCATTCGGTTCGTTCCGAATTCCGAAGCGATAATCCGATTCGCAGGTATGTTATGATCTGATGCCCACTTGGCGACTGGCTCCACAAATTGTTTGAGTGCTTGACGGTTAAACTCTTTTTCCGTCTTGTCATTCCCGGCCTTAACGCTTCCCGGATAAGAATAAGTAAATCCTTTTTTCTTGTTTTGACTTGTCATTTCATAAGGCTCATACATGTGAAAAGCATACAGCACGTTAGGATCATCAATCGCCTTCATGTACGTAAAGGCCCAAGGCGTTGCATAGAGTCCTGAATCCAAAATGATGGGGGTCGTTTGGTCGACCGTTCGGATCTCTTTAACTATTGTGTCATAGAGTGAATTTAGATCCGCTGCAGAACGTTCCACTTTGGCATACCACTCCGAATAATCCTGTGTCCAGAAGTCGTGGAAGCCCGTTGCCGTTTCCGGATGAGGCTCATTAATCAAGTTATAGCCGATGACGGCAGGATGATTCTTCAGTCTGGATGTAAGATATTTCCAAAACCAAGCGGCCTGCTTGTGGTATTCAACATCATTCCAGATCCGATCATCGTTTTTGGCCCCGTTGAACTGCCGCCAGCGATCTCCCGGTAAGCTAAGCACCGTAATTATCACTTTCATCCCTTTAGCTTCAGCGGCATCCAGATCCGCTTTGAGTCGGGCAAAATCCGCTTCCACGATACCTTCGTACTTATTCGAGCTCCCTATAAAAAATCTGCATTAATATGTTTATCCGGCTGATCGTTAAACAAAAAATCCCGATCTTTGCTCCACTTATCAGGCGCGAGCCGGACGAACTCTATGCCTTGTTCCTTGGCCGCTTCATAGTTTTCCGGAAGAGACGTGGAATTCATAAAATTCGTCCCTTTCCGCTGTTCATTCCAATAGCTCATTTTCTCTGAAGGAACTGCGGTTTTCTCTTCCTGACGGCTGTTCAACCCTGAAATCTCCATTGGTTTTGGAGAGGCTGAATTAGAACTGCATCCAGCCAATGCAACCATAATGGCCGCCGAAAGTAAAACATTTTTTCCGATTGGCCAACTCGATTGCGTTGATATTTTCTTCATAATCAATCACCTCGATAGCCATCTTACCCGTTGTCTGTTACGCCAATATGATAAAACGCTCTATTAACCAATCGGTGTCCCATCGGGCAGTTCGATATCTGGTTTTAATAGTACGACATCACCTTTGTCCGGTATTCCTCCCAGAACCAATACTTCTGAATTAAAACCGGCTATACGACGCGGTGGAAAGTTGACTACTCCTACGACTTGTCTTCCGATTAGTTGCTCGGCTGCATATCTTTTGGTAATTTGTGCACTAGACTTTTTTATTCCGATCTCTTGTCCAAAATCAATCTCAAGTTTGATCGCAGGTACTTTCGCTTTTGCAAAAAACTCAGCTTTTGTAATGGTTCCGACTCGGATATCCAATTTCAAAAAATCATCAATGGTAGCCATATATATTCTCCTCATCTACTTATCTTATTGTTGGAAAAACAGCTATACCTTCACGTCAAGTTTCGAGATTCAGGAACGGTGTAACGCACGGATTTTGCCCAAAAATACACTGCCATGCCAACTACGGTCATCATCCCGCCTACAAACTGAAACAGAGAGATGGTTTCTCCCAGAAATACAAAGGCGAGGATGATCGCAAGAACAGGCTCACCGATAATACCTACAGAAACCGTCGTTGCACCTAAAGATTTCAATAATAAATTAATAAGAAATTGTCCAAAAATGGTTGGGATTACGGCAAGCAACAAGAAATACGTCCAATCCGAAACGTTATATCCTGTTAGTGAGAAGTGATTGCATAGATTGTAGACAAGCAAGACACTTCCCCCAAGAAAGAAAACAATAATACTGTACCTATTTGCATCGATTTTATGACTTACTTTTTGTCCAGCAAGCATATATGCCGAAACTGAGATTGTACCTACTAAAGATAATCCATCCCCAATCAACGCCTCTCTCGATACCCCGATGTCCCCCCAAGCGATAATGACTGATCCTGCAAGGGCAGTGATTAAGCATAGAATGGTAACCATGTTAGCTCGTTCCTTGAAGATCAAGTATGATCCAATCATTACAAATAGAGGCTGCAACGATAAAATGACCATGGAACTTGCAACGGAGGTATGAACCAATGACTCCATCCAGAATAAGAAGTGTAATCCGAGAAAAAGCCCGGCTAACAACACAACGCTCCAATCTTTTTTGCTCATCTCAAGGGTTCGAAGTCTTTTCCAAGCTACAAAAGGGAGCATTAGTATTACGGTTATGAACAATCTGTACATCCCAGCTACAGAGGTTGGAGTCTCTGAGGACTTTATCAATATGGAAGAGATCGAAATGGACAAAATGCTTATAAAAAGCAAAATGTACGGATGAGACGGATACAACGATTTATTCATTTTCATGCTTTTTCCTCCAAGATGTTCTACCCCAATTCTGTGCACAGGATTATAGTGATAAAACAAAGATTGGATATAATAATATCATCGTTATTCTTTTAATTGTGTAATAATATCGCTATATTATATATAAATATCACCATCTGAAAGGACGCCGTTCAATGTCAAAACAGCTTCACGAGACGATTCTTTTCCCTGATGCTTCATTTCCATACATTATGTACACGGTTAATTCCGAGAAAATTATTCCTGAAGGCAGGGGATTTAATGACTTGCATTGGCATGAAGAGCTACAAATTACGTTGGTTACTCAAGGAAAGTTAGTCATACAGGTGAACGGCATCGATCATGAATTACTGGCGGGCCAGGCTATCCTGATTAATAAGGGAGTCCTTCATGTGACGACACATCTAACCCACAACGGTCAATATGTAAGTTTTAATTTTCCTGAAAAGCTGTTGGCCTTCTATACAGATAGTGCGATGGAGAAAAATTATGTATTACCTTATACCGACTCTGCCCTCGTGTCACTGGTAATCAAAGGGGATGTGGAATGGCAAAGGGTCGTGGTAGATATGCTATGGGATATGAAAAAGAGATTTGATAGAACTAAAACGTGGGGATGGGAATATGAGGTTTCCATCCAAACCGTACAATTGTGGTTAATATTGATTAATAACATTACGCTTTCTACCGAGGAGGCACCCAAATATGCAAAGCTACAGCAAGAGCGCCTGCAACTCATGCTCAGCTTTATCCATCAACAGCATTCAACGAATATCACACTGCAAGAAATTGCTGATGCAGCACATCTGAGCATCTCGGAGTGCACCCGTAGTTTTAAGAAAACCATTCATATGACACCGTACGATTACTTGATTAAATACCGGATCAAGAAAAGCATGGAGTTATTAATTTCAACGGATTATACAGTAACCGAAGTAGCTCATAGAGTGGGTTTTAACCATGTAAATAATTTCATTCAATCTTTCAAAAAACATCAGTGCCAAACGCCTAAGGATTTTCGGAATTCGAGTAATCCGCTCAACCATCCAAGTAAGAATTAGTCTGTTTGTCTCTGTTGTTTTGCTCCAAACGAAACAACCTGAAAGGCACTTATGCCTTCCGGGCTGTTCTTTTGATGCAGATTACTTCAAGAATGCAATTACGTCACTTTTCTTTTAACAGGAAAATGCAGGCACAAGCAGCAAAGGCAAGTCCGCCGCTCGCGGCGCTTGAAATGGAAAAGGCTCTTACATAATCCGCTAGTCCGGCCTCATCAAGGGGCGAGCGCAGTGCGGCAGAAAACAAAATGCTGATTATTGCCACGCCCAATGTGTTCGCCAAATACATAAAGGTTGTGAACAGTCCCGATCCGGTTCCTGCCGAGGCCGTTGGCACACAATTCAGGATCGTATTGGCAAGCGGCGTTGTTGCCATGCCCAGACCAAGCCCGTACACCAAGAGTATCAATATATTGTGGAAATGGAACAAATGAACGGTATCGGCATGCAAAGACCAAATCAGCAAAAATATACTTGTCCCCATGGTAAATGTCCCTATTTTCAATACAACATCTCCCCACCTTTTCACCAGCCGCGAGGATAATAAGGAAGTAGCGAAAAATCCAAAGCCTAGTGGCAAAAAAACAAGACTGGTTGATTGAACATCGAATTGTAATCCCGCCTGAACATAATAATTCAAGATGAAGAAAAAAGAGAACATGCTCAGATATACAACGATTTCTGTGAAAATGCCGATCCGAAACGAGTCTATTTTGAAAATGGATAGCTCCATTAACGGCGTGCGCCCCGCGTCCTCCCTCCGTTTCTGTCGAAGAACGAATAGGATCAGCAGCAACAGTGATAACAACAGACATCCCCAAGTCCATATCGGCCATCCTTGTTTTTGCCCAATCGTCAACGGATAAATGAGCATAAGCAATCCAAGCATGACCAAAGCAGTGCCGAGCCAGTCAATACTCTGCTTGCGATGCCCCTTTGATTCGGGAACGATGTGGAGCCCTGCTATTACTAGCAGTCCAATAGGCACATTAAATAGAAAAACGATCCTCCAACCAAGACCAAACAGATTCCAGTCCAATAATAAGCCGCCCAAAATGATGCCAAGTGTAAAACCTACACCGATAACGGCACCATAGATGGCAAAAACAAGCCCTTTTTCGTTCGCCGGGAAGCTGCTCTGCATGATGGACAAAACCTGAGGTTGGATCATTGCTGCCGATAGACCCTGGATGATACGAATGACAATGAGCATCGTTGGATTAGAACCTACTCCTCCGAGCAGACCCATCAGGGTAAAACCCAATACCCCGATCCATAATATACGTTTCCGACCATATAAATCGCCCAGTTTCCCACCCAGAATCAATGCAACGGCAAGTCCTAAAGAATATCCCGAGAAAATAAGCTGGGCCTCGCCAAAGCTTGCTTTTACGCTCAACTGCATCAACGGAAGAGCCACCTGTATCATGTAGTTATTCAGCGAAATCAGTAGCGTCGGCAACAAAATCAGAGCTAGAGCCATCCAGCGGCGCGGATCCACCTGAGGTACCGTGTGTGCTTCTCTTGTAGTTGCAGCAGTTAATTGATGCATGATCATGATCCCTCTCTTCCAACCTTCAATTGATAACAATTATCAGTTAATAGGGAGAGGAGGTCTACCTGCAAAGGGATTTTCTATCCCTATAAAAGGAGTGCGTGGGAACTAAAAAAGGAATTTCGACATGATAGCCATGTCCGAAATTCCTTTTAAATTGTCCTAATCGGTTTTTGCATCCCACTGAGATAACATCTTGAGGTGCTCACTTGGATTATATCCATAAATCTTACGAAAAGCTGCTGCAAAATTGCTGACATTGCTATAGCCTACGGATACGGCCGCTTCTCCGACGTTCATTCGCTGTACTTCCATATAATAAAGCGCCATTTCCATTCTCTGCTTACGCACCAGCTCAAATACAGTCATGCCAAAGCGTTCACGAAATCCTTTTTTGAGCTTGAATTCATTGAGCCCAACCTTTCTCGCCAGTTCCTGAATCGATAAGGGCTGTTCATAGTGGCGAATGACCAATTCCCTGGCATAATCAAGATTCGCCAGATCATCACGGCTCAAGAAGCATTTTTCATTCAGCGCCTGATGTCCTTCCACTTCACCAAACAAAGCGATCAGTTCCATGGATTTGCTCTCCATGTACAACCGTTTCAAGGCTCCATCATACGAGCAATTCAACATATCCGACACACAACGATGAATCTCCGGTGTATTGGGATAGTTATCAATGTTCCCTTTATATCGCTGCAGCCAAGACTGCATTCTCTGTTCCTCGGTTAGATCTGCCGCATAATACAGCAGTTCCTGCGGGGATAAGCGAATTTCAAGCATATGATGCCGGACATCCGCTTTTTTCTCTTCATACACCAATTCATCCTCGAAAAATAATACGTTGCCCGTCCAATGATTGGTATGGCTTTCCTTCCCGTCCCATTCACAATAAATATCGCCATTAAGACAATAACTTATCTCAAATAACGGACAAGCCTCCTGAATACGAAGTCTCATATCCTGGACATAGGTCACGTCGGTTATAACGATTTCCATACCAGGACGGATTCGTGTTCTGTGAATACTTCCTTGTCCCATCTCGTGTGGGATCGTAATATGCTGCTCCCATTTTTGAAGCCTGAATTTCCCTTGAATCAGATCGGTAAATTGATCAAAAAGGCTGTGCACCTCGCTGTTAACGATATTTAGAGTCAAAACCACACCTACTTATATCAATTTAGAAATCCTCTGTGCTACTTCCTGTTTGCTAAATTCAATATTTCCCGAAGCTCATTGGTAGCTACTTTTCAATCGCCATGGTTATCAAACATCAATAATGTAATCCAACTATATCTTAAAAAATAATATAAAAAGAGACAAGTTGGTTACTGATAGCCATCCTGTCTCTAATTCATTGACCTATTCGGTCTTTTCTCACATTACTTAAATCCCACATTAAGCCCATATACCGGATGAGGAACATAAGGCTCTTCCAAACATGCAATCTCTTCAGATGTTAACGTAATCGACAGAGCTTCAGCTGCATTTTCGAGATGGGATATCTTCGTAGCGCCAATAATCGGAGCTGTAACCGGATCCTTGTGCAGCAACCAGGCAAGGGCGATTTGGACCCGGGGAACGCCGCGTTTTTTTGCGATATCTGCAACCTGCTCTACCACCAACCGATCGGTACTGGCTGTTGCATCGTATTTTGCCTTTTGCACCTGATCAGTCTCAGAACGTTTTGTCGTTTCCTCCCAATCTCTGGTCAGTCGACCAGAAGCAAGTGGACTATATGGAATTACACCGATTTTCTCTTCCTGACATAAAGGCATCATTTCCCTTTCCTCTTCACGGTAGATCAGGTTATAGTGGTTTTGCATCGATACAAATCGGGTCCATCCATTTTTCTCGGCAACATATAAAGCCTTTTGGAATTGCCATGCTGACATGGCAGAAGCGCCAATATATCTTGCCTTCCCTGCCTTCACCACATCATGTAATGCTTCCATAGTCTCTTCGATCGGGGTATGGTTGTCCCAGCGATGAATTTGATACAGATCCACATAATCGGTTCCCAGTCTCTTGAGGCTCTTATCGATCTCACTCATAATTGCTTTTCGAGAAAGTCCGGCGCCATTCGGACCATCATGCATGCGGGAAAACACTTTTGTCGCAAGGACAATTTCATCGCGATTTGCATAGTCCTTGAGAGCCCGCCCCAGGATCTCCTCACTTGTTCCGCCTGCATATACATTTGCCGTATCAAAGAAATTAATACCGATCTCCAAAGCTCTTTGAATGACGGGACGACTATTCTCCTCATCCAATACCCATTGATGAAATCCACGCCCTGGTTCACCAAAGCCCATACAGCCAAGACAAAGCCGAGATACATCCATACCTGTATTTCCCAATTTAACATATTCCATTTGTTTATCCTCTCCTCAGTTATTTTTGTTTGCCACAACACCGTACCCATGAGTCAAGAATAACAAGAAAACAGATACGTTTCTTTGCTATTAAGTTCATCTGATTTGTTTATTTAGCCCATTTGTCTCCAAAGATAAACAAAAAAGCGTTTCACGACATTTTATCGCGAAGCGCTTTGCACAAAAACGGTACATAACTATCTTTTTAGAGGCTGAAGAGGTTCAGATGAGCTTATTTTATCTTTTCCTCACTGTGCTTGCATTGCAGCCTATATTCCGACGGTGGAAGCCCGAACTGAAGTTTGAACACCTTGGAAAAATGGGCAACGTTTTCGAAACCTGTTGAGAAACAGACATCCGTGACAGACAGAGACGTCTCTGCCAGCAGTTTCTTGGCTTTATCCAGTCTCTGATTACGAATCCATTTCAGAGGTGAAGTGTGGTATGCAGCCTGAAAGTCCCTTTTGAAGGTAGACAGGCTTTTGCCGGACAAATAAGCCAGATCACTTATGGATATGGGATTGGTAATATTTTCTTCTATCATTTTGCCGAAGTTACTGTTTTTATCATGATTCGGCTGCAGGAGTTGATGTAAGAAATGCTCGTTGGCATGCGCCAGATGAAACAGGAGTTCCATGAACTTGATCCGTACCAGCCCGTCCTTTACCTCTTCCGGTGTTTCGAAATAGGGTTTCAATGACGCTATATAAGAGCGAGTGAGTTCGTTGACAGGAATAATGGACACCGGAATGAATTCATTTAAGGTATTCGTAGGTTTGAAGCCAGAGAACTGAACAAATTCCTCAAGCATATTTTCGTTCAGGAAAAACATCATGTAGTCCAGCATGAATTCAGAGCCGGATTCTCCCGACTTTATGTAATCAATTCGAATTGATTTGTGAAGAAAAACCATTTCATTACTGCGCACGGTGTACTCCTGATCCTTGAATCGAACCGTATACACGCCAGATATGACGAACAACAACATGTGATCTTTCAGAAAATAGGAACCTGTTGTCCCTTGTGTGTGCAAGCAGAATTTAATGACGGATAACCCGTCCTGCTTTAGGCTTCCTTGTTTGTCTGGTGCACGTTCCAGCTCATGTGGAGCCTTAATTATTTTTTTGCTTCTCACGGACATAAGCAGTCCCGCCTTTTTAGCTTTTAATAATAGAATAACAGGAAACGGAATCGCGTTCGACACACTGTATATTGATCCTATAAGTCGATTCTACAGCCTCTCCTTTTAACATTTGAATTAGAACATGTCCGGCAAGGGAGCCGGCATCTGTTTTGGGTTGTCGAAAAGTGGTAAGCGGTGGATTAAGGTATTCGGATAAATGTATGTTGTCAAAACCGATAATGGATAGATCTTCGGGTATGGAGACCTGATGTTCTTTAAATGCCTCCAAGCCTCCAATGGCCATTTCATCATTTGCAAAAAAGACTGCCGTTGGAAGTTCTCCTTCCATTAGCAACTTGGCTGCGTTGTAACCACCTGTTTTCAAAAATTGTCCGCCCATTCTCCAATTCTCATTCTCTTCCACTCCAGCTTCATGCATAGCTCTCAGATAACCCTGATATCGCATCAGATTACAATCTGAACTTAAAGGTCCGCTGATATACGCTATTGCGCGGTGCCCTTTATCCAGAAGGAAACGGGTTGCCATATATCCACCCTGCTCATCATCCATCAGAACATTTACAATATGCTTACTATGGAGTTCCCGGTCCATCACAACAATAGGAAATCCCGTTTCGGCAGCCTGCAGCAATAATTCATCTTCAATGTTTTCAGCGATTACAATCACGCCATCCAGCCTTCTCTCCCTGATGAAGCGTGCGGCTGTAGAGCGCTCTCCACCTAAAGAACTGCATACGATCAGGTCGTATCCTTGACTTATAGCGCTGGATTCAATTCCGCTCACCAAGTCGGAAAAATAGGGGACGGACATGTCATGAACTATAACACCGATAGTTTGTGTTTGTTTACGTTTTAATTCGGATGCGGCTCCGTGCTTGATGTAATTAAGCTCATTTGCTGCTGCAAGTACTTTCTGTCTTGTGTGCTCACTTACATATTTCTTGCTGTTAAGTACACAAGATACGGTTGAACTCGCGACACCCGCTAACTTTGCTACATCTTTAATCGTTATCATTAAATACTCCCCAAGAAGACTGTTATTGGTTCACTAGCAAATGAATTTTTATATCATTCACCGCATTTTAACACGTCATCTTGGGAATTGCACAAAAAGATACAATCGATCAGAAATTTCAGAATAAATTATAGATCAGGTCCAAATACAAGATTTGCGGATTGCTTGGCTAGTTCAATAACCTCCATAACCTTCTCACTATGCTCAAGCATAGCTGTAACTTTCCCAAGATCTTGTTCGCGGATCATACGCTCGAATTCAACAAACTCGTCATACATACGATGAGGATGATCCTTATCATCTACCCGAATCGGTGTTTCCTTATGAAGAGCAAGATTAAAGGATTCACATTTGTTGGTAGAGCTCGTCATCTGGATATATCCTTTATTACCCTGGATGTTCATTGCATTAGGGGCTGTGCTGTCTTTAGAACCTATGCAAACACACTTGAACTCGCCATAGTCCAAAAGCAACATGCCTGAAGTATCAATCCCGCGTTCCATGTTGGCCCAGTACTCGACCTTCTTCGGGCTCCCGAAAAGCCCCACGACGAGATGAATATTATACAAATTAATGTCCATCAAGGCTCCACCAGACATTTCCGGATTAAATGCGGGCAGCACTTCTCCGGCCTGAAAAGCCGCATAGCGGGATGAATATTGGGAATAGTTACACTCCACGATTTTGATGTCACCCAGTTTGGGCAGTTTCTCCTTCATGGACAAATAGTTCTTCAAATACTGGTTTGTGATAGCTTCGACCAACACCAGCTGTTTTTGCTGTGCAATCTCTTTAAGTTCAAGAAATTCTTGCAGGGTGGAAGTGAACGGCTTCTCACAGATGACATGTTTGCCGCTCAATAACGCTTCTTTGGCATAGGCATAATGAAGATGATTTGGAAGTCCGACATAGATCGTATCTACTTCGTCATTTGCAATCATATCGCTATACTCCGAGTATATTCGGGCAATACCATACTGCTCTTGCAGAGACAGCAATTGTTCCAAATGACTAGGTCTGGAGCAGATGGCCCTCAACGTAATTGCAGGAATTTCATGAATAAAGCTCAATAGATCCCTTACAATCATTCCGGCTCCGACAATTCCCAATTTCATGTTAGTTACACTCCTTCATACCTTTTTCCAATATTTCCATAACTGCTATGGTTTCTCTGTCTTGAATCACTTTTTCTTTGCCATGGTTGATTGCTTCATAGAGGTCGTCGTACACTCTTGCATAATCCCCCTGTTCAGATACTACTTTTTCCTCATGATAGATTCCTGCGTCATCCAGATACGTTAATACGCCATAATGCTGAGGCAAATCCTTACCAAAATCGGGATGTCCTTTGGGAAGATAAAATAACTTCAGATGTTCCTCTTGACGATCCTCCGTTTGTTTTACGAATACCCCCTTTTTGCCGTATACTACAAAACTCGGGCGGGGTTTTAAGCGAAAAAAGCTCGATTTGACAGATACTTTATGGGAAGCGTAATAAAAATCCAGATCGAAATAGTCATTCATTCTGCCAGGGCCCAGCAATTGACGAACATCGTAATGAATCTTGTCCGGTTGCCCGAAATAGGATAATACCTGGTCAATGGTGTGAACACCGTGCCCGTATAAATAACTTTTGTATTTGGAAAAATGGGAGGTAGCATGCGGGATCTCCGGTCGATAATAATCGTAATGCATCTCCACTTCCAACAGATCACCAAGCTTTCCTGATTCGATCACTTTCTTGGTCGTCAGAAAATCCGAATCATATCGTCGGTTCTGATAACATTGAATCAGTAGATTTTTTTCTTTTGCGTACTGGAAAATGAATTCGGCTTCTTCTCTGCTAAGCATGAAAGGTTTTTCAACAAGTACATGTTTTCCGTGGTCGAGCGCCATCTTTGCATATTCATAATGGGATTCGATATGTGTACAGACCACTATTAACTGAATTTCATCGTCATTCATTAAAACTGCAAGATCATCTGTATAAAGAACACCATCCATTTTCTCCCATTCCGTTTTCTCCGGATGACGGGCGTATATTGTTTTTACTTTTAAATGATCTCGATTTAATGAAAAAGGAAGATGATAACGATTCGTACTTTTGCCATTGCCAATGTAACCGATGGTCAACATGTGAATTCCCCCTAAGGCTCTTTTTCAATTATTATAGAAGAAGAAAACCCTCCATAGGAGCTTTGAAGAAATTACGGTATATTTGACCAATAATTTGTATTTCTAATGCCCTATTTTTAAACAAAATGTTTACTGAACGCTCTACATCAACGTTATTTCAATGAATCCGGGGTGAACCTATTGAAAATATTGACTCAATTAACAGACATGAACAACTTTACACCAAATGAAAAAAGCATTGCTTCTTATATTCTGACGCACAAGGAACTCATGCTTCAATTCAATATTCAAGAGCTAGCCAAAGCTACATACACGTCACATTCTGCCATAAACCGCTTGACTCATAAGCTTGGACTTTCGGGGTTCAAGGAGTTCAGTATTAAGCTTGCTCGAGAGTTTCAGCAGGATGCTCAGAACATCTCCAATATCGATCCCAATTATCCATTCGCTCTTGGTGAATCCTCACTCCAGGTAGCAAAAGATATTGCTGAACTAATGAAAGAAACGATTGAGAAAAACTTTGCCTTTATGGATGAAACCTCTCTATCAGAAGCGGCTCATTTGCTGGATCAGGCAAAACGAATCTTCATCTATGCATTGGGTGATTCTCAAATTCGCGCGAAGAGCTTTCAGAATAAACTGATTAAAATCAATAAATACGTCGTGATCACAACAGAGCTATCCGAATGGGCTTACCACACCATAAATCTTACGACACAGGATTGCGCCATTTTTTTGACCTACCATGACAAATCACCCATTTTCCTAAAAGCAGCTCAACATTTCTCGCGAGAAAAAATTCCATTCATCACGATTACTGCTAATCATCAAAGTGAGTTGGCCAAAATGAGTACGATCTGTATCCAGGTGCCGAATGACGAAACAAAACACGCAAAGATCGGTACATTTTCATCACAAATTGCTTTCGATTACGTATTAAACGTGATTTACTCCTGTATTTTCCAAATCGACTACGCTAAAAACATGCAAATGACTGCACATTCGTTGGAAAATTTCCATTTGGAAGAGTGATTCGCATTCATTTCTAGATGGATTACGAAAAGGGAATCGCACAATTTGCGGACCTTCTTCGGATCGGTGTGGAACGTGAAGAATTCTCACCGTCATGGCGTTATGGACATCTCCAGACTTGCTGCTTCCTTTCAGGAGGGAATTATGACCCACTACATCACAATCGGTCCCGAAAAAGCGAATACTTTAATGCAGTATGAAGCCCTTATGCTTTATTTAAAAAGTCTACTCCATCCAGTATCAATCGAAGAGACGTAACGTTAGGGGGAGCAAGAATGAAGACGCTTTTGTAATCCAACATTCTGCAAGCTGTTCATTGCGGCTTTTGCGTCGCAGCTAGGCACCGTGATTGGAAATATGGCATTTAAGCCCCGAAAATCTCATCCTGTTGGTGGGAATTGCCATAGCTCCCATTAACATCGCGCTTGGCAGATGGATGCCGGAGCTTGTTCCCCCGTAGAATAAATGTCGAGTCAATTCATTGATCAATCCGATTATGATGCTTGGGCACTCAGTGGCTTTGGGAGGCATCGCTCTCTCCTTTCCAGTATAGTTATCGGTCACCTGGCTGCATTACATGTTGGCATTATGCACGATAGCCGTCAGCTTTTTCTATCTAAATTTTCTCCCCTCTCTTGTCCGCAACCGATTGGTTTATGCGACGGCCGAAAAGACCATCGCAAATGGAAAAGAAGGCTAAACAAGATTCACCTGGGTGAATACCTGCCTGCCTCTTTCTTATGAGAATGGAAATGGCGGATTAAGAACTACCAACTACAGGGAATGCCCTGCTGCTGGTTTAACTTTTGAATGAACCCTTGTCGCCCATAGGATCAATAAGGAGAAATATGATCTGAGCAAGAATACCACCACCCATATTTCCCACAAGACGACCCATAATGGAGCCATTGTAATAGAGGGTCGTGGACAGTCCCGGTGAATGAGGCAACACATCCGTGAAATAGCTTAGTCCGTTCCCCATCACAATGGCTACATATATTGCCTGCAGGAGCTGAGCCGCAATAAGCTGCCAGGAGTGACTCGATAAACTTAAGATGGTGTAATAGAAAATACCGACAAAATTTGCTGGACCGATTTTCGTCTTTGTAAAAAAAAGAACACAAGAAACGCGACCAATTCAAACTAAATTCAGACCAACCCCCCTCAAGAACTTGCTCTTGAGGGGGTTTAAATTGGAGCTTTAGAGTACTTTTTCCAGGAAGCTGATCGTGCGCTCATTCTTCGGATTTCCAAATATCTCTTCGGGAGTCCCTTGTTCTACGATAAATCCACCATCCATGAAGATAACCCGATCCGCAACTTCACGGGCGAACCCCATCTCATGGGTAACAATCATCATCGTCATGCCTTCGCTCGCAAGGTCTTTCATTACACCGAGTACTTCGCCTACCATTTCGGGGTCCAGCGCCGAAGTTGGTTCGTCGAATAACATAACATCCGGGTTCATGGCAAGCGCCCGTGCGATAGCTACACGTTGTTTCTGTCCGCCTGATAGTTGATTTGGATAGCTGTCTGCTTTATCCGACAAACCAACACGATCAAGTAAACGAAGTGCGGTATCGCGGGCTTCTTTTTCATTTAATATCCCCAGTTCTCTGGGTGCAAACATGATATTTTTAAGCACGCTGAAATGGGGAAATAGGTTAAAATGCTGAAACACCATGCCAATATTCTCGCGTGCTTTGTTAATGTTCGTTTTGGGATCATTTAGATCCCGATCATCCACAATAACCCGTCCAGCCGTAATCTCATCTAATTGGTTAATGCAACGCAAAAACGTACTTTTACCCGAACCTGAAGGTCCGATGACACAGACAACCTCACCTTCGAGGACGGACATATCAATTCCCTTTAGAACCTGATTCGAACCGAAGCTTTTCTTTAATCCTTCAACCATAATTTTACCCACGACGAACCTTCACCTCCAGATAATCAGCGATTTTAGTCAATGTGATGATAACAATCAGGTACATAATCGCAACAACTAACCAAATGTCAAAAGAGGCGAACGTCCTTGCGATGACAATCTTACCGGATTGCGTCAACTCCACAAGCCCAATGACGGATAAGATCGACGTATCTTTCAGTGTAATGACCATCTGATTAATAAATGAAGGGATCATAACCCGTATGGCCTGAGGAATTACGATCTTCATCATAGCTTTACGATAAGGAAGACCCAATGAACGGGCGGCTTCCATCTGTCCACGGTCAATCGATTGAATCCCGCCACGAATAATTTCGGTTACATATGCACCTGCGTTAAGACTCAGTGTCAGAATGGCGGCCAGGAACAGTGGCATGGTAAAGCCCATAGCCTGCGGAATCCCGAAATAGATAAAGAAGGCCAGGACAATCAAAGGTATCCCGCGGAAAATATCCACAAATACGGTCGCAACACCACGAAGAAACCTATTTTGTCCCACTTTCATAAAGCCAAATATCAAGCCGATGATAAAGGCAAAAAACAGAGATACAATCGTATATAAGAGTGTGTTTCCCAAACCTTTGAACAGCGAAGGAAGCGATTTCTGAATCAATTCCCAACGACTCTGGGTTGCCACTAGGGCATTTTCACCAAGGTACTTCTCTTTAATACGTTCATACTCGCCGCTTACCTTAATATTCGTTAAACCCTCGTTAAACATCTTAAGTAGTTCCTGATTCTTACCCTTACTTACCGCAAATCCGTAGGAAGCCCCATCTTCTCTATCGGTAACGATTTTCAAACCGTTATTTTGGTTCACCCCAAATCTTAAAACAGGTTCATCTTCAAAACATGCAACCGAATTACCGGTTTTCACATCATCATACATTTGCGATGAATCATCAAACGGAACGATGGTAAAGCCATATTTTGAAGCGATGGATTCAGCAAAGCTGTATCCTTCTGTGCCCGTTTTCACAGCGACCTTTTTACCGCGAAGATCTTCGTAGCTTTTTACAGTATCATTATTGGCACTAATCCCCATCACTACGCCTGATTGATAATAAGGCTCTGAGAAGTCAAACTTTTGTTTTCGTTCATCTGTAATACTCATTCCGGCAATGACGCCATCCACCTGATTGGACTCCAGAGCTTGCACTGCAGCATTAAATCCCAGGGCTTTGATTTGATAATTGAAGTTCTGGTCTTTGGCGATCGCATCCAGCAAATCCATATCGATGCCTACAAAATCCCCATTTTCATCTTGATATTCAAACGGTGCAAATGTAATGTCCGTGCCGATCACATAGGTTTTACCTGAATTGGAGTTTGCATTGGCATCCCCCGCCCATCCGGATAACCCCGTCACTAGGAGTAAAACCAGTGTAAGTACAAAAAATGAGACCTTGGTTGTTTTCATATGTCCTCCTCATCTCGGTGTTCTCCGAATTCTGATCATTTTCTTGTCATTGATGTTACTCTCGTACATTTTCAGGTGTCTTCACACATTATATTGTTATTATTTGCAGGATATTAACAATCAATGCTTTCCCTCACATTCTTCATGTTCCTCCGCAACGTTTTATTTTACATCCATTTAAAGATCCACGTTATATTTACCCTTCAGAACAGCTTTTAAAAACCTAAATTGAACTTAAATAAAAAAAGTCGCCTAAATGGCGACTCTAAACAAACTATATCATTATCTTTCGGTGGGCAATTCCCAAGAGAATTAGACATTCTTTATAAGAATGAACACTTCCGTTTATTCCTCTGCGAAAAATTTCGATAGGGGATTTTCCACTTTTTTATCCAGTGTCACCTTGCCGGTTTTGTCCAGCACATAGTACTGATAATAAGCATTGGTGAACCCAATGGATTCCTGCATTTTCATCATGAACGATTCAAGACTCCCACCGCTCAGATGATCTTCATTCCAGAAATAGTGCAGCATTAAGCGATTTTGATTATAAGGATGTTTGATAATATACGCTCCAGCTGCAGAAGGTTGATTCATGATCGTCTTCCATTGAAAGCCGATATGGGTAGCACGGTCCATGATGCTGGATTTCAAAGCTTGTACAAGACCATTTGATTTGGCATTACCAATCACAATCAGATTGCTGGTGGCCAGCTCCTTTTTCATTTTTTGCTTCAATACCTGACGGTCCCGGATCACGTCATACTTCACTCCACTTAAATCCAGAAGAGTTGTCAGTTGGTTAACCATAGCTTCCTGTTGTTTGTTCGCTGATTTGCTCACCTGATCACCAAGCACAATGGCTAATGGTTCACCTTGGAGGGCTTTATCCATCACACGGCTCATCGTTTCAAAAGGCAAATTCGGAACCTGAGTTAACGCTGATTCATACAGCAATTGAAATTGATCATGCAGATATGCGGTTTTCTCCTCGTTAGACATTTGATATTCAGGCTTCAGCACGAAATTGGGCTCATATAAAGCCGCCTTCATATCATTTCGCGCTTCTTTCCCCAGTTCTTCTTCTATGGTTTGGAGAAGTCCGTCAATCGTAGCGTTTTGGTACACATAACGTTTAAAATATACTTTCATAAATGCATCAAATTTCTCTTCCCCGACGGAGCGGTACAATTGGTATATCGCTTGGCGACCTTTATCGTAATAAACGGGGCTTGCCCAATCTCCCACTTCATCATTGGTTGAAGCAATGGCCTTATCCACCGTGGAATCGTCAAATTGGATGGATTTAAAACCATTCAGCTTATCCCCCTGCTTCTCAGCAAAATAAACTTTGGAAAAATCCGCAAAGCCTTCATCCAGGAAAGACTCCGTCTCCGAATCATTTCCGATTAACGCATGGAACCACTGATGTGCAATTTCGTGGACAAATACCGTGTCCTGTTCAGGAGCCGCGTTTATTCCGATTTGTCCCATTTGAATGACCCTTGAATACTCGATAGCCACACCTTCCACATACGATTCAACAATTCGGAATTCAGGATAAGGGTATTTACCGTATTTGTCGCTGAAAAAATCAATGGCTTTGAATGCTTGATCAATATACCCATCAACGATCTTTTTCTTACCTGGTTGGTTATCAAAATAATAATACTCTACTGTAAGGCCATTACGGGTTACACTGTCCACTTTGAAGTTTGGGCTGGCAAAGAAAACAAACTCCCTTGTATTCCGGGCCACGGTGGATACTACTTTGCGTCCATTCTCCACATCATCTTGTGTTGTTATCGTTCCAGGCATCATTACCTGATATTGATCGGGAACATTGAACTGAACTTCATAATCCGCGGAAGTATAATAATCCGTTTCAAACGTTTGACTATATGGTTTGGTGTCCCATTCATGCTTGGCCTCATCATAGACTGACATTACAGGAAACCAATGAGCACCATTGATAATATCTTTGTAATACGACAAGCGCTGTGAGCCATAGGGAATCTTCAGATTGAAATGGACTTGAACCGTAACGGATTCTCCGGGCTGGATAGGCTTCTCCAGTTTCACCGTCATAGCTTGGTTTTTATTACTAAAATCAAGGGCTTGTCCGCCGGTCGTCACCTTCTCAATATCAATGCCTCCAAGAAAGTCTTCCGGCTTCTTATCAGGATTATTTTTGCTGATTTCTTCATTTGAGCGCTTAAACATGGTCGTCTGGGTTGATTTCGAAAGGTTCGCATCAGCATAAGTATGAAATACCAACTGCTTCAATGTATCTTTGCTTGTATTTCGGTAAGTAATGGATTCATTCCCCTGAATCGTCATCTTCTTCTCGTCCAACCGGGCTTGAATTCGGTATTGAATAGGCGCCTGAGCCTTAACGTCCTCTGTGGCTTGTGAAATAGTAGATACAGGAGATGCTTGAGCAGCAGCACTACCCGTACTTATTAATGGGCATGCTGTCAGAACCAGAGCGAGTGTGCTGACTGCTGTTATTCTCATTAGATTTGATGTTAATGAACGTGAATGATTGATATAAATCTCTCCCTCGAATGATTTTTGAAACATAAATGTAAGTATAGAAGACCAACCTTACACTGGTTTAATGCGTATCTTAAATTTCGTTTAAAAAAAGTGGCTGTTTGTATTAAATGAGAACGATTATCCGATGTTTTTAAATTCTGAAATAAAAAAGCCGCCATGCAGGCGACTTCTAACCATTATGATCTTCTCCTCTGATTCTCAATTAATAGTGTTACAAGCAAGTTTCAAAAATCAGGTACGAAGCCAAACATTCATTTCTCCCGTTTGTCGATTACCCCATAAATAATAAGGGATTGCTTTGAGTTGTACAGGTTTTAAGTTTTTGTGTAACGACTGGTATGGTTGATTCTCCAACCACGCAGATTCATCCACAAGTAGCCCATCAACTTCTATAGTAATGCAGCCACCAATATGATTTATTACTTGTGGTTAATGGACAGTTATATATCGGAGAGAATGATCAGCAATGGACTTTGAAAAAAGGAGAAACACTGCTCTTGTTGCCAGAAGGAGAACACTTTTCGGTCGGGCCGTGTACACAGAATACTGTATTTTACTGGCTGCACTTCGAGCATGCTGCAAGATACGAAAACTTGCCAACCTCTGCTATCCATGAACCAGAGGTACAGGAATCTTCCCGACCGTTTGGTAACTCATATACGTTAAGTCTTCCTAAACATTCAAAATTAGCTGACCCACAAGCGGCTTTCAACCTACTGGAGCAATTGTTGGCATTGCAAATCGACAACTCCTTCTGGCAGGAGCAACGCTTGCTCGGTGAATTGCTTTCCATGTTGGAAGAAGGCAGCTTGCGAGTTATGGACTCCGTGCAGACTCGATTAGTAGTACAAGCATCCAATTACATTCAACAGAATTACAAGACAAAGGTCACCAATGAAACCTTGGCGGCAGCTCTCCATTTTCATCCCAATTATGTTATCCGTTGCATGAAAATGAAGTATGGTAAAACGCCAATTGAATATTTATATGAACTTCGTTTAGAACGTGGGAAGCGGCTTCTGGTAACTACAGACTGGCAGATCGGTATCGCTGAAGAAGTGGGTTTTCGTTATGCTCCATACTTCTCATCCTGTTTCAAACAGTATATCGGATTGTCTCCGCTTCAGTTTCGAAAGCAATATATGGCTAAGTAATTCTTTGTATCAGCCGAACCACTGTTCTTATAAGCATTCGGTTCCCTTGTCTATTCTCTGACGTCGTAAGGTCATCATGATTAAAGATGCAGCTAATACCGTCAGGATGATCCCGAGCGTTTGGAATCCCCTAAAACTGAAAGTATCTCCCATGACAATACCAATCAACAATGACGACAGAATAGTACCCAGATATCTCGATGTATTAAAAATACCCGATGCGACACCGATCATTTCTTCGGGTGTGCTCTTAAACAATGCCGCTTGCATACCGACACTGTTCAACCCGTTACTTATACCGAATACAGCCAGGGGCAAGATTATATTCACAACCGGCGAAGCTTTATCCAACACCACAATCATGATGGATCCGAGCGTCATTAACACGGCAGAAACGATCAAGGCTGGTCGTGTCCCTGATCTGTCAATCCAGCGTCCTGCTAGAGGAGAACTGATGAGTGAACATAAACCGAGGGTGAGCATGATTATTCCTGTATGAACTTCGTTGAGATGGCGAACCTGCTGCAAATAAGACGGTATACCAAAAAACAGAGCATAAAACAGAGTGTTAACCAGCATAAATTGTACATTTACCCATGTCATCTCGGGATGTTTGGCAAATACCCGCAGCGGAATAAAGGGGGACGGCGTTTTCAATTCATGCCGTATAAAAGTCACTAATGCAATCAAACCGACTCCCCCTGCCATAAGGTGCCATGTTGAAAGATGTCCGGTTGAATTAACTGAAAGCAAGCTCATTAGCAGAGTTACCAAAGCGATTGTGAACAAAAGTATGCCTGGCGCATCAATCAGCAGGAACCATTTCCTAATGGACATGTCACCATGGTTGGATTTGAGTGCCCCCTCTTTGGGAATCGTTTTCCAGGCGAAGATAAAGCTCGCGATTACAAATGGAATATTTACAAGGAATATGCTTGGCCAGTCCCACCAATGAATCAATACACCACCAATAAAAGGGCCTACCGCTGCTGCACCGGAAAGGAACATTGCGAGGACTGACAAGGCAGCTGCCTGTTTCTCAGTAACATGGATTTTTACAATCGCCATCCCAACGGCTACCATCATGCTTGTACCAACAGATTGAATGATTCGGAACACGATGAGCCACGAAAAACTTGGGGATAACGGAGCTAACATGGAGGAAACGAACACAACAACAAGACCAGTAAGGAATATCTTTCTGCGGCCGAACAGATCACTGCACTTGCCCATGACGGGTTGAGCCACAGCACTGGCAATGTAAAAGGAGAAAATGATCCACGAAACTGCCGTAACATCAAGTAGATATACCTGTTGCAGTCTTGCAATCGCTATAGATATCATGGAGGAATTTAACGGATTCAACATGATTCCCAAGCCGACAGCTATCATTAACCATATATTTCGAACGTTCATTATGTATGCACCTCCTTCTTTTGTTGTCATCTTAATGGAATTCCTTTATTTATTCCAACGCATTTTATGTTATGATTTGATGAACTAAAAGGAATAAGAGAGTGGTGCGAAATGGAGCTTCTTCAGCTACGCTATTTTCTGACGTTAGCCCGGTGTGAACATGTTACGGAGGCAGCGGGTAAGTTGCATGTCACTCAATCTTCATTGAGTAAAACGATACAACGATTGGAAGATGACTTGGGTGCACCGTTATTTGATCGATTGGGCAGAAAGCTGCGTTTAAACGAATTCGGAAGAACATTCCTTCGACGGACCGAAAAAGCCCTATTCGAATTGGAACAGGGAAAACAGGAAATTGCGGATCTCTCCAACCCGGATCACGGCACACTTCAGTTGGCGGTCACTACTGCCAGCACATTACCAGGGATCTTGCGGGAATTCCGAAAAAATAAGCCGAATGTTCAGTTTCATGTACAAATGGTTACTTTGGAAGACATGTCCACGCTTCTTCATCGAGGCGAAATCGATTTTTGCCTGTCCTCCCCTCCAATTCAAGGTGATGTTATCGAATGTCAGATGCTGTTCCAGGACCCTATTGTCGTAGCTGTGCCTCTTGGTCATCGATATGCGGATCGAAGCAGTATAACATTAGCAGAGCTTAAGGATGAGTGGTTTGTGGGGGTGAAAAAAGGATATGGTATTCGTGATCTGGTGGACTCCAAATGCCTGTCCGTCGGGTATGTACCGAAGTATGTTTACGAAGGAGATGAGCCTGCAAGATTAACCGCACTTGTTGAAGCGGAGATTGGGCTAGCCTTTATACCAAGTACGGCAAAAAACTCACAGGAACGCATTGTATATCTTCCAATCGAGGATCAGAACCTTGTGCGGGAAATTGCTTTATTGTCGCATAAAAACAGATATATCTCGAAAGCAGCTATCGCTTTTCGCAGCGTTGTTATAGATTATTTCGGTTCAATGTCCCAACCAATTGATGAATGACCATTGCAAAGACCCCGCTCATCATTGAATGTCTAAGCGAGGTCTTTTCAGATGTAGTATCCGCCATGCCTATTTCCGCCAAAAGGTTGAACAGTCTGCCTTCTCCGTAATATTGAATTCAATCATTTTCTCCAGTAATGAGAAATCAACCGGGCCATCCCACCGGATACGTACCAACTCCTTGGTATGATCATAGCCCGCTTTTACAATTTCGTCGGAAAAATGATTAATACCAGCCTTTTCGGGCGCCACAGCCAAATGATGTTTCGCTACGCTAAAACCGATAATAAATGTGCCATGATCGGTAAACATGGGCTGATTCCACGCTATTTTGGCTACTAAATTTGGATACTTCTTGGTAATCCATTCTAGAATTTCTTCCGTTCGGTCCCGATGTCCCAGGTTATCAATTCGTGCTAGATATTCTGCAAAAACTTCCATCATATCTTCTCCTAACCAAGATTTATTTCGCATACTTCATCTCATATTATCATGAAAATGAGATTAAAAAACCCTTTGTCTCAGATTCACCAAAGGGTTGAAATACCTTAATCATTTAAACCTTTTCCATCCAGAATTTGCTGCGTATATTTCTCAACCCTTGAAACACGGGTTTTGGATTGCTTGGGTTGGGAGAAATAAAACAGGTATGCTCGTTGACGTCCAGGCGTCAACGCTTCAAAGGCTGTTTTCAAAGCAGAATTTTCATCCAGTTTATGTTGAAACTCTTCTGGAACAGCATATTCTGTATTCTGTTTGAGAGTTACTTTCAATCCGGCCTTTTCAATCTCAATCGCTTCTTGAATATACTCTTTCAAGATGTTCTCCATGTCAACGATCTGTTGAATATTCGTGAACCGAATCTGGCGGGCTGACTGTACATTTTCTGTTTGTTGAATTAGAATACCCTGCTTGTCCTTTAACAAGGCACCTTTGTGAAACAGCAGCGCACAATATTCTTTAAATCCATGAATGATCACGACGTTTTTATTCTCCAACGTGTAACAAGGATGCATCCACTTAAAGTCTTCGGTCAGACCGCAGTCAAGGATGATTTGTCTTAGCTTTACCGATTCTTCCTTCCACTTCTTTGCTTTGTTTAAATATCCATCCACTTTGGGGTTTGTTCTATTAGTTGTCATCAGGGACCATCCTTTATCATTCTAATCATATGGCATCAAACACATCCTACGAATGGTTATTCTCGTTCATAACGTACTCTCTACATATGATTGCCAAGAAAAAGCCGTTCATTTCATTCAACACCATGTAGCGAGCGACGCTTAAATATTATGGCACCATTTGGTGTCCAGTCAATACTAACTGTTATTCAACTCATATTCAAAGCGTCCGTTGTCACACTATGTTGCTCCGAGCCCTAACCCCCTAAGCTTTTGCATATTGCAAAATTGCCGTCGCTGCACGGATTCGCAGTTCTTCTTCTTCGCAATGCAATGCGTTTTTTAGAACATTGAGCGCTTCTTGAATAGTGCCATCATCTACTCTAACTGAAGAATGATTATCTCCTTCAGTGGTTGTAGAGGTGATCGAAACCCAGGGCTCCAGTTGAGCCTGGGAAATTGGATGTTCGAATTTTGCAATAATTGAGTAATGACTTACAAGTGCAAGTACTTTGTCATTTAACTCTGCTAAGGGAATGCGCCCCAGCCAGGTAACTCCTCGTCGGTGGCATATGTATTCCTCTCCGATTCCGTTGGAATCATCGTAAAAATAATCTCCCAAATCCCCAACATATGCCCATTCATCATCGTCTATCAAGACATAATCCCCATCCTGCATGACGTAGACAAAGGTATGGAGCGTGTCCAGGACATCACTAAGTTCCGTCTTTCCTATCCTGTAGCGTCGAACTAGTTGCTCTTTCCATTCTTCTGCAGGCTCGAGCTCCAAATCTCCTGTAGCCGGCCAACCAATACCGATAAAGTTATTCTCCAGAAACGATGCGGTCCAGTCGATCTCTTGCAGTGTAGATTGTATATGAAACAGATTCATATGATTTCTCCTCTCTCTATTAGAGATTTCAGGATTTAAGACTAAGTATATACTCCAGACATTCGTCTCTGCATTAAAATCAATCAAAGATTGAGTTTACTATATATGTTCAACTAATCATTTACACGAGAACGGAGAGGAAAGGAATAACCTGAAGAAGCGAAGCGTTTACCTAAAAGCTTTCTGAAAGAAAGCTACATCGGAAGCATATGCTATCCCCGGATTTCCCCTTTTAAAAAAGGAATCAAAAAAATCTGGGGATAACAGCGATCGGAAGATTGTTCTGTCATCGGAGTGTCAGTGTAAATATTCATTAGTTGAACTTATATAGCTAGTAAAAACCTGACTTTGGTTTCGCAAAATCCTTTCGACACTTGACTATCCACTACACCTTGTAGTAAATTAATCGTACTACGTAGTGTAGTAATACCATTCGTTATGGACGCATAGCGATGTAAGGAGTGTTCACCGTGAACCAACTTCAAAAATTATCGGATACTGAAATGGAGCTGATGGAAGTGATCTGGGAGTGTGAGCCACCTGTCACCTCCACAGAACTGCTGAACATGTTTTCCCAAAGGGGTAAAGCATGGAAGGCGCAAACGATCTCCACCTTTCTCTCTCGGCTGGTAGACAAAGGGGCTCTTACAGCTACAAGGCATGGACGGACCAACAAATATGTCCCCCGTATTTCGCCCGAAGATTACAAGCTTTTGGAGACACAACAAGTTCTGGATGGATTATATCAAGGCTCTGTAAAAAATTTGATTTCAGCTTTGTATGATGGCGACAAGCTTTCTGATCAAGACATTGCAGAGCTGAGACAATGGTTTTCAGAAAAGTAGGTGTAATCTATGAATACCATTCTTGTATTACTGTCTACTCTGACTGTTGCCGGAAGTGTCGTTGTCGTTTTCATTCTGTTATTGCGCCTCGTTCCCTTTCAAGTCTTCCCTGCTAAATGGCGTTTTGGAATTGGGAAAATGGCTTTAGGATTGTATCTATTGCCCATCTTTCTGGCCTTTCATTGGATTTTTTCGTTGTTCCCATCTAGTACTACAGTAAACGAGCTACCCTTAACGGTTCAACATGTGTTACCTGGACCCTTCAATCCGGCTCCTGCCATCCAGGTACAGACCATTTCAGCAAACAATGCTCTCGCTTTTATATGCTTATGGGTAATCGGAGCCATAGCTTTTCTAGCATGGCAAACATATTGTTATCGCAGGTTTCTCAAAAAATTAAAACTTACGCGAACCACTGTTCCGAAAAACAGTGAAGTTGCTATGCTGCTCCCTGTAATCAAAGGGAATCTGGGTCTTAAGAGCGAGGTTTGGCTTGCATACAGCGCTATGATTCGCAGTCCTTTTCTAATTGGGCTGAGGAAACCGACTATTTATCTACCTATGAAGAATTCTGCAAATGTGGATATCGGTATGGTGTTCCATCATGAACTGATCCACCTGAAAAGGAAAGATCTATGGATCAAGGCGCTCATATTAGTAGCTCGTGCATTGCATTGGTTTAATCCATTGGTTCACATACTTTCCAAAGATATTCATAAATGGAGTGAACTGTCCTGCGATGAAGAAGTCGTAAAGGGAATGTCCTATGCAGATCGTAAACGCTATGGGGAAACGATTCTTAACGTAGTGGCTGGATCAAGGAATTTACCCTTACAATTCTGCTCCTCTTTATCCGGGGACGGTAAACAACTAAAAAGGAGATTAACTATTATGCTTAACGTAAAGAATGTGAAAAAGAAAACCTTTGTTATAGCGATATCAACACTATTTCTAGTAGCCGCAATTAGTACGGTGTCAACGGCTTGGGCTTCCAGCAACACTCCAAGGGTGATTGCGAGTGAGGAAGCTTCGACGGTAACGCGTCCATCAGCACAAGCCGCAGTTCGTGAAGAAGCTCCTGGAGTAACACGTTCGGCAGCACAAGCGGTAGCTCGTGAAGAAGCTCCTGCGGTAACTCGTGCCGCGGCACAAGCGGCAGTTCGCGAAGAAGCTCCTGCGGTAACACGTTCGGCGGCACAAGCGGTAGCTCGCGAAGAAGCTTCTGTAGTCCCAGCGCAAGCAGCTTCGAGTAATTAAAACAATTTTTCATGGAATTACAAAATACGTTTGAAACTGACCGGCTGCTTTCTCAAACGACAGAGACCAACAACATTATTGTTGTTGGTCTCCCTTGTTTTTTAGCGTTCAACTTGCCACATCACCGATAACTATGGTGAATGGCCTCGACACGACCCCAATCGCGGAAACGGCTGTTTTATTACTGTTCTTTATACACACGTACATAATCCACTTGCATAGTTGCCGGGATATCGGACGCGTTCGGAGTACGGCCACCGTCGAAGTTTCCGCCGACTGCCAAGTTCATAATGAGGTAGAACGGCTCATCAAAAGGTGCGTTCGGATTATTCGGTGCAGCTGCGGAATACCACTGCTGGTTGGTGACTTTATAGAAAAACTTGCCGTCGACATACCATTTAATGCTGTCCTCTTCCCAGACTACAGAGTATACATGATAATCATTGGCAAAAGTTTGCCCTTCTGGGAAGTGATAATCACCACCCGAAGACTGGTTCACGGGCCATTGTCCACCAAAGTGTATGGTACCGCTTACAGATCCTGGCAAACGTCCTCTCGCTTCCATGACATCGATTTCACCCGATGCAGCCCATGTGCCATATACTGAATCTTTTGGAAGCATCCACAGTGCCGGCCAAACGCCATCACCTGTAGGAAGCTTGGCACGAAAATCTACTCTGCCGTATTTCAAGGAGAGTTTATCCTTGGTGTTAATCTTACCCGAGGAGTACTGTGCATACCGATTCGGATCCTGCGGGAAAGATTTGCTATCGTTCATGGCTTTGATATTCAGCTTTCCGTCTTGGACAAATACATTTTGGGTGCTGTTCGTGTAATGCTGCAGTTCTGCGTTGCCCCAACCCCAGGTAGCAGGATCGTTATTGAGATAATAGCCAGTTTCATAGTTCCATTTACTTGTATCGAGCGTAGTTCCGGTGAATTCATCCTGCCAGATGAGATTCATGCCCGAGATAGCCGGGTCAGTTGGTGTTCCGATCGCAATATCCTCTTGATCCGATACATCCGGACGCGGAGCATTTGGATTACCGATGAAGGTATAGTTTACGAAGTTGTTGCCTATATTTCCACCCGCCTGTCCGTTCAACGGATAGCCGATACGGATTTGCATATTTTCCTGGATTGGCTGGAACCAAAGACCATAGATATAATCGGCCCAGTATCCCCACTGATTGGCATCAGACATATTGTTGTAGCCATTAGCGGAGTATGCAAATTTGCTCTGACTGGAGTTACTCAAATCCACCCATTGCCCATTGATGTTAATCTGGTATACGAAATTGCCCAGTTCCTTGGCGATTGCCGCACCCCCGTCAATTTTGGGAAGCGGTACCCCAATGGAACCATTTGCATCTGCTGTAAAAGTTGTTCCTTCGTATGGCGTAATGACATATGAATTTCTTGTCGGTTCATTAAAGGTAATCGTATAAATGAGGTTAGCCGAAGAAGTCTTCGATTCCAATTTCACATTGATCGACTCCGTTACGGTAAACCAGTATCCGCCCCCACCATCGGTGAATTGGCCGAAGTTGTGATCATAGATCCAGCCACTGGCTGCGTTATTGTCAATATCAATCCATGTGCTGCTATTTACAGGTTTTACATACACCTTCAAATCATCAGCTACGGCTTCATAGGTTACCGCAGAATCATTGTTGAACGTTGGATATGTAAAACCTGCACCGCCTGTGAAACTTGCTGTAATCTGCGGCCCTTGTGTCGGATTCATAGCCGTAATGGTTGTTTTGTTTATGTTTTGGAATACAAGTTGATATTCAAGCTTAACACCATTCGCTTTGGAGTACAGTTGAATTTCGGTTGTTGCGGAGAGGGTGAACCAATAGCCATTGAAGCCGCCATCGCTCCAGTGCCCCCAGTTTTGGTTATAGATATAACCGCCTGCCTGGTCAATATCAACCCAGTTGTTACCCACTTTCACATTGACACCCACGTCACTGTATACATCGTTCCACGTAGCGGAACCTCCATTGAACTTAGGCATAACAAATCCGTAGCTAGCTTTGCCAACTCCAGATTTTGAAATAACAGGTCCATCTGCTGGTGAAAAGTACTCCATTGAAGTAACTGTGGTTCCAGCTGCTTGAACTTTTGAAGTTGGCAACACGCCAACACTAGCCAGCATCACAACCACTAAAAACAAACCAAGTACCTTCTTCATCAACCGTTTCTCCGCAAAGTGAGATGGTTTCATAATTGCCCTCCTTTGATAGGATCATAGTTTCTCCCAATCTATGCGTATAAAGGAAATCGCTTACATCGGGGAATATCTTTATTCTATCGAATAGGATAATCTGCTGAAAAGGTACAATTATTTTTGTTGTATCCCAATTTTTTGGGTTTTGATTCAATGTGCATTCTCACTCCAAAGAATTTTCCTTGTAAGCATGCTGCCTCAGGGTGTTGAGCTGCGGTACTGCACTTCACTTTCTACCTTTTGCCGCATCATTTGTCGGTACTCTGAGGGTTGGATCTGCATCACGAGGCGAAAAGCCCGTGTAAAGCTTTTGTAGCTTTCATAACCTACCATAGCAGCCACCTCGACAACTTTATAATCGGTTTCGGCTAGGAGCCGCCGCGCTTTATCCAGACGCACATCTCGCAAGTATTCGGCAAAACCTTTGCCAATATTCTTTTTAAACAGATTTGAGAAATAGGCATAATTAAGTGAGACATGATTGGATACCATTGCGAGGTCCAGCGGCTTATGATAGCTCTCGTGTATAAAACGTATGGCTTCATTCAAGTCCTGCGAATTGCGATAGCTGTGCTTATATTCAAAATAGAACTGATTCAGCCGAAGCAGCTGCTGTTGCAGCGCTTGAATATAATCGCGCATTCCCGGATAATCAAAGAGATTACGCAAAGACTCAAGATCCAGCGCCTCCTCCCCCATATAGGGGCGAATAATACGCTCGTACTCTTCCATCATCTTCACGGTAGCACCGCAGAGCTGCTGGGTATAGCGAATATGATAGCGTTGCAGCACATTTTTGTGAAATATTGCGGAAATGCCTTGGGCGATTTTACCACTATTGTCGGTCCCAACGGATTGGAACAGATCATAAAGCTCTTCATAGGGAAGTTGCCACTGCTGCTCCATATGCTCAATATGTGCTGGCAGGATACTGTACTGATCTGGAAACAGGTAACTATGGCGGTATAGCTCAAGCACTTGTGTGTAGCTGCCTGGCAGCACCTTTAATCCCTGCTGAGGGTCAGTCATGACGGTTACAGCATCGATCAGTGCTACCTTCAGCGCCGCTGGTAAAGCATCCGGATCTATGGCTCCATCCACTGCGAGAATCAGGTACGGGCTGTGTTGCAGGCAAATACAGCCTTGTGTACCGAACACATCATAGGCAATAGCTTCCATGCTATGGGCGCTGCTCGCCCCTGGCTGGTTAATCCAACATTTCTCCCGAAGCAAGCATAAGCGATAATTGTGCCATAGGGTAGGATGGTGGTCCTGGATTTGGAGGATCCAGGCCTCATCGTTTAACGCACCTTGCATAAACATTCGTAATTCTTTACGATCTGTCTCTTGGGCGAGACGGGATATATGCTGCATGTTGTGCGTAAGTGTCTGCCGTGTTTGGATTTCTTGCCATACATGGTCTAACGAAGTTTGCAAATCCTCCCGCTTTAGGGGTTTTAGCAAGTAGCCCTTTGCCCCAAGTTCGATGGCTCTTTGAGCATATGTAAAATCACTATAACCGCTAATAATGAGGTATTCCACCTCAATACGCTCCTCCTTCGTTTGTGCCATGAGCGCCAAACCATCCATATCCGGCATCATAATATCGGTAATAACGATGTGAATGCTGTGCTGGCGCAAAAGATTTAGCGCCTCAATCCCGCTCGCGGCACAATAAATGTTGTTCAGTTTTAGAGGAAATTGATGTAGCATCGCCTGCAGACCGTCACGTATGTGCTTTTGATCGTCCACAATCAGAATGTTGATCATCTCCTACCACCCTCCAAGATTTATATTTTCCCAAGGCAAGCGTATCGTTACACAAGTATAAGCGCCCTGAACACTATCAATCCAAAGACCGCAACCCTTGCCATAATGAAGCTGCAGCCGCTTATTCACGTTTTCCAAACCTAATCCGTTCTTGCTGGTAACCATCGGCGTATCCGAATCTCCCCGCAGTGCCGCTTGCATTCGGACTAACATCTCTGGGTCTAGCCCCACTCCATCATCTTGTATCTTAATGAGCAAGCGGTTATTCTCCACTGAAACGGTCATCTGAATACAGACACTATCTCCTGAAGGTGCAGCGTGATGAACTGCATTTTCAACAATGGGCTGCATGCACATTTTAGGAATCGCATAGCGAAGCACCTCTTGCGGGAGATCTGCCGTCAATTTTATGCTGCCACCTTCCATTAAATTAATAAATTGAATGTAGCTTTGGATATTGGCAAGTTCCTCACGAAGCGCAACGGTATCGCTGCGCCACTTCATGCTGTAGCGAAGCTGTGAGCCTAATGATACCAATGAATTGGCAATAGTGGGTTGCCGTTGAACCTCTGCGAGCATACGAATAGATTCCAGTGCATTATACAAAAAATGAGAGTTAATCTGCGAATGAAGTGAGTGCAGCTGTGCGTTTTTGGCGATTAACTGCTTATCCACGACCTGTGTCATCAGACGTTTGACCTCATGTAACATTTTGTTGTAACTCACAGCTACCTCATCGATTTCATCCCCTCTCTCATTTTCATCTAGACCGGTATCAATCATTGCATCCAGCTCACCTTTCCGAACCTGACGCATTGAAGCCAGTACGCTGTCCAGCCGTCGAAAAATGCGCCGAGTTGTATGTGACACGAGTAGCATGATCAGCAGCAATACACATAATGTAATCGTTACCACAAATGCATACCAGCTGCGAGGCCCCTTCATCAATGCCTGATGGGAGGCAATATCGACCACATAAGTATTCAGCGGAGCGATGTAGCGGTACAGTGCATAGTAGCTCTGATCACCCACCTTAATTTTAACGGGACTTTCCTGCGGCAGTACATCCAACTGGCGATGAATACTGCCAAGGATATCGACCAGCCCTTCCCCGGCCTTTCGAGAAAACTCATGCTGGGGATTGTAAACATATTGGGGAGGATCGCTTTCGTTCATCAAAACAGAAAAAAAATCTCCCTTGTTCTCCTGGAGCAGGTCGCTGAAAAACATACTGTGCTGAACGCGAATTTCCATGATGCTAGGTCGTTTTTTCTCCTGACCCTGAAGACGAACCAGTCGATAGTAGGATAGCGTATGATCTCCGTCCTTAAAAGAAAATAAACGGTATGCCGCACCACCTTCATCCCGAAGCTTTGCCCAGTAATCCTGCGGCCAAAATTTCTTGTAATGATAGATTTCAGGCCAGATTTCATACAAGTTCGGGTTATCGACATAAAAGCTGAGCTCACTAATCATCGCATTGCTTTGAATGATATTTTGCATTTGTTCAAATTGGTTTTGTTTAAATTTCACCAGTCGTAGTCCATCCACAATCATATTGGAATGAATAAAATCCACAAATGCCTTTTGAGTAAGTGCAGTTGTGGAAGCGTTATCAATGATGTCCATCCTGCTGCGTAATTGTTCGTTTAACCATGAAACGTGGCTATTGCCTGCTGCCATAGCATCCTTATACAGCTGGCTTTCCTGCATGCGAATATATAAAAAGGACACCAAAATAACAGGTATGGCAATCATCAGGCTAAACGCCAGAAACAGCTTCTGGGATATACGCGAATTGCGGTAAAGCTTCCTCAGTCTAGTCAGTAGATATTTCATTCTGATGCCCTCCCCACCTTTGTTATACCATATATTACAAGTTGTCTGATAGGTAACGAGGCTGATAGGGAATGGTTATTCCGCCATCTTTGCTTTTCGCGCATCCAGCTCGGCCTGACGGTACTCCATTACCTGATTAAAGCCGTAATTCACACGGCGGGCTAGGAAATTTTCGAAAATCTTATCAAAAGCAGCTTCATCTTTGGCGGTAATCAGTTCTGGCAGCACTTCTTCCCAATTCTGAGAAATACGTGACCAGGCTAACGCTATATCGGAATCTCCTACAGGATCTATTCCCTTATAGATGCCGCTGTCCATATCAGCCTGTTTGTTGGCGAACTCCTCCATTTGCTTAACGGATGGAGCCTTCTCCGGTCTCCACTGGTTAACAAAAGCAGGGTTTCGCAGCATCCAGTAGGTATCCATGATACCGTATTCCTTTTCCAGCCGCTCCCTATCCTTGTCAAGCAATTGGACCATTTCCGCCTTCAACTGCGGTTTGCCATTTTCCATCGTCCATGTTTCGCCTTCTTTGCCCAGAAATACATCCCTTTGGCCTTCTTCACTGGCGAGATAGGTCAAGAAGCGGATGGCTCGTTCAGGGTATTTGGTGGATTTGCTAATCATCGTAACCATCCAGCCGTCCATATTGCCGGGGAACAGTCCGGCGGAATCACCTTGTGTGCTTTGCGGGCCATCCACAGCGATGTAGTACGAATTCGGATATGCACCTGCGGCCAATATCGGATTGATAGCCGCCATGCCATTCCACTCGCGAATCATCATAAAATAGCGGGCATTACTGGTTTTTTCCTCTACCTGAGCATTCGAGTCCACCATAAAATCCACATTAATCAAGCCACGCTCATAGGCTGTGCGGAAGGTTTTGAGCCAGTTAATATAGTCCGGGTCGGTCATACGGTCGTTAAATTTACCGTCCTTTTCATGTGGAATAGCCAGCAGGTTCTGCAGGTAATCGGTCATCCCGTAAGAGACATTCCCCTGAGCGAAGAAGGGGCTGATGAGCTGACCTTTATAAACAGAATACTGATCCTTTAACAGTTGCAATGCGTTCAGAAAGCCTTCCGGAGTGCTCAAATCCGGTCTGCCCATAGCCTCATACAGATCTTTTCGCACCAAAAAGGTTTGGTTGGCAGCCGTCAAACCAGTTGCTTGCATCTGCTTGGGGCTGTATGAATCATTTGGAATGCCATATGTATTTCCGTTTTCCTGACGATACCACTTCAATGTACCGTCGCCCGCGACCTTGAAAAAGTAGGGATCATACTGCTCGGCCAATTCATTTAAGGCATATACCTGATCGCCTTCCCACAACTTATTAATCGCACTTTCCCACGAGCCTATTGTCATCAAATCCGGCAGCTTACCGGAGGTCATCATCAGCGTAATTTGTTCGCTCGCTTCACCGGATGGCACTTCAAATTTGACACTAACACCTGTTTTCTCCGTTACATACTTGGAGGTCAAGCTCTCACCCCAGGTGTGTCCATACCAGTTGGCACCTACGAACCAGGTCAAATCCACAGGAGTCGTATCAAGCTTCCATGCGGGTTCATCGGGATTCAGCTTGTATTCAACTGGTTGTAGTATAAGATGAGTGGTCTGTGAGGGTGATGGATTTTCACTTTGCTCTGACCGGGAACACGCAACCAAAACGAGCATTAAGATTATGATCCAATAGATGGCCATACTGTGCTTGATGAAACTGGTTTTCATTCCAAATATCCTCCTTTCTTTGCTACAGTTGTGAATTAACCTTAGCATTAATCATGTTATAACCGATTTTACTATCCTTGGCTCAAAATGGAAATGCAGCTCCTTACCTAAATATGGATTGAGGTAAGATCCAACTCAGACACAACCATTTTAAGAGGGTTATTAATATTTAAATAAAACAAAGGCAGCTGATTATTCAGCCGCCTTTGTTGGATTGCCTTAGGGAAGAATCTTCCCGTTAGATTATAAATCTTACTCGTAAGCGCCGATATTCACAGCAGCTCCCTGTACTCTTGGTTTCCCCTCAATGTCCAGTGTTCCGATGATTGCACTATCCGTATTCCCTGCATCAATCGCTGGAGATGAAGATTGAAGATGGAAATCGTAAACTGAAGCATTCACAAACTTGGGATCAACGAACAAGGAGTGTGCGTCATTGCCAGTTCCCGTTTTGTAAGCGGAGAAACCGGTGTAGTCTTTATTTTTCCATGTCCAGTTCGCTCCACTGCTACCTGCAGGAGCAAAATAGAGATTATAATCCACAACGTTTCCAGAATTCTTAGTGTATTCATTGTAAATCAACACATCTGTGGAACTGGCTACGAAAATGTTGTTCTTAATTACATTATTTTGTGTATCAAACTGAACGTAAAGCTGGCCGCTGCCATCGCCAAGCGTGTCATTTTTGTAAACCGTATTGTTAACGATCTTACAGTTTACTGTGGAGCCACGCTTGTTATCGTAGCCACCCATGGCAATGCCGGTTAGTCGGTTGTTGTAGACTGCGTTGCTGCGCACAGTAATATTGCTCGTGGACTTACCGGCATGCTCTGACGCAATCTCGATACCGATATCATTGCTATAGCTGTAGTTCTGCTCAATAATACTGTCCTTGCCACCATCAACATAGATGCCATCGGCTGCATTACTGTTATTCGGAAGTGACTTCCCGTATGAAGGATTATTATTGGAAGAAATATTGTAGACTCTGTTGCCCTTTACGAGTCCGTTCCGCACTTGATCGTAAGCCGTATTCGGCGCTTTACCCTCATAACCGATGAGATCAATACCAATGTTGTCGTTATCGTGAATGACATTGTTGGTCACCGCGAAAGTATCTACGTTACCGTTCAGAACCAGTGATTCGCTGGAGCCGAGGACGAGATTGTACAGTTCATTACCGTTAATCGTAATATCGTGAATGGAGTCCGGCGCTTTTGTGCCATATACAGCGATCCCATGTGCGTCACGTCCAAGCAGATCACTACCGGTTGGGGTAGCCGTGTTTTTAATATCATGGACTTTGTTACCGGACAAATTGATGAAGCTGCCTGATCCGTGAACATAGATGCCTACGGGCATGACGTCCTTGGTCGCCGTGGTATAATTGCGAATTTCAAAACCCTGAACGGTAACGTAATTCACATCGGTCAGGTCAATCAGCCCTTCAATCCCGCTAACTGAAAGTCCAGTTCCGTCAATAATTGGAGTCTCCGTGCCATCGTTAGTGAATACAATTGGTCCCTGTGAAGCGGAGCCTGAGCGGGTGATCTTCAGCTTCTGGTTGTACACACCGCCGCGAACATGTACTGTACTGCCTGCAGGAACAGCATCCGCTGCGTGTTGAAGCGTCTTCCATGGCGCGCTGCTCGTTCCCGTATTGGAGTCATTTCCACTTGTTGCCACATAGTAATCCGTGCCTGCTGCGGCAGCGGATGAGGACCATTCAATCCCTGAAACCAGTCCTATCCCTACCGCCATACTTAATCCCACCAGCAATGTTTTACCGAATTTCAACATACCCTCAACTCCCTTTGATTAATGGGTTGCGCAGAATAAAGCCAGACCTTACTATTTAAGCCCTTCTTGCAAATGAAGTACAGTCTCCATCGTCGGCAGGCTACCTGTGCCTCCGATGCCAAGCGTGGACAATGCACCACATGCATTGGCAAACCGCAGCAGTCCGTCGCCCCGTATTCCGAGCAAATATCCATATATAATTCCTGCGTTGAAACAGTCGCCAGCTCCTGTCGTATCGATAGGGCTCAAAGCGTAAGATCCGGCCGATATTGTACTTTCGTCCAGTTCGCGAAGTGTAGCACCTTTTGACCCTTGTTTGACTGCTACAATTCCCGCCATGGCAGGAAGCATAGAGTCAAGCACATCGGCTACCCCGTCGGCAGGGAAAATGTGCAGCAGTTCATCCTCGCTGGGAATAAACAAATCAGTCTCTGCCAGTAGTGCACATATTCCATCGCGATCCCATTGATTGGATACATCCCACCCTGTGTCAAAAGATGTGCTGATCCCATTGGCCCGCAGCTTTGTAAAAAGTCCAGGCCAATGGGGCCTCATTCCATCCTGTAAATAATAGGAACCAAAATGAAGATGTGTGGCCTGCTGCAACAGTGACTCTGGAATATAATCCGGAGTCAACAACGGGATGCTGCCAGCGTACGTTAACAGTCCGCGGTCTACGGGTGTGGATAGGGATAAGGTCACACCTGTCTTGATACCAGACAATCTGGTTACATGCTCTGTATCCACGCCCATACGCTGTAGCTCAGCTATACAGAACCTTCCGAAATCGTCATCCCCCACGACGCTGACGAATCTCACATCCGCTCCCAAGCTTGCCAGCGCACAGGCGGTGATTGCCGATGAGGAACCCAGTACAACCTCAAAGCCATCGACCATTTTCTCCCGATTCCATTCCGGCATCACATCCCTTCCGGATACAATGACGTCTACATTTAGCTCGCCAGCGATGACGACAACGGGACTTGCTTCCTGTCTCTGCATCATTTCAACACCGGAACAAACCCCTGTTCCGCCTCATACAGTTCATCGAACATGCTTCCGATTTCCTCCAGGGAGCACACAGCAGCAGTTAGCGGGTCCAACATCAGTGCATGGCGTGCCATTTCCTTGTCACTCCTCCGCACAGCTTCCACAGCCAGGTCAAAAAAAGCCATATTTGAGCGGCACAATGCGGCCAAATGCTCGGGCAGTCTTCCGAAGCGGCAAGGCTGAACGCCTTTCCCGTCAACGAGGCAGGCCACTTCCACCACACCGTCAGGCTGCAAATTTTCAATCAACCCCCGGTTTGGAACGTTACCATAAATGACCTTCGGCTCATTCTTCAATACTGCTTCAATGATAATAGCTGCATATTCATTACTGGATTTAAGCTCAAGCGGTGCCGTTCCCTCAAGTTGCGAAACGATCTGTTCATCATTCTCCCTCCGCCAGATCGGCCAGTTGTCAGCATAGAACCCTGTGGCTCCGTTATAACCTGTGCTGCAGTGCTGATCGATAAGCGATTGGCGTTTTCGGTAATACGGGATATATTCCGAGAAATGGCCGCTGGATTCCGAGACAAAAGCTCCTAAATATTTCATGGCATCCAAGCGGACCGGATCCTGTCGTAGCAGTTCAGGAGTAGATTGTATTTTTTCCATAAGAACAGGATACAGATCCTTCCCTCCGTGAGACAGCTCCACGAACCAGGACATGTGGTTAATACCACCGGCTTTCCATGACATTTCTTCATAAGGAACTCCGGCATATTCGGCCAGTTGAGCCGATGTGTTCTGGATCGAGTGGCATAGTCCTACTACCGGAATGTCCGTAATGCGGGAAGTCAGGAGTGTAACCGCAGACATCGGATTGGTATAGTTCAGAATCATGCAGTCCGGGCAGAGCGCTTCAATGTCCCGAACGATCTCTATCCAGCTGGGAAGGGTACGGAGCGTCTTGAACAGTCCTCCCGGTCCCAACGTATCGCCAATGCATTGTTTCACCCCGTATTTCAGCGGAATTTCATATTCATAACGAACTGTCTCCAGCCCGCCGACTTCAATTTGGTTGATCACGAACTGTGAACCGCCGATTACCTCTCTGCGATCAGTGGAGGCAAGCACCTCCCACGTCTTCCCTGTCCGTTCCACGATCTGAAGTACAAGTCTGCGTGCCAACTCAAGCCGCCGTTCGTCGATATCAACCAGGGCAATGGTGCCACCCTCCAAGCCTTCAATCAGCAGAATATCCATAGCGATCTCGCGCGTAAATGCACTGCCTGCTCCGATAATTGAGATTTTAGTCATAACTTTTCTCCTCACCCGTTATTTCATGCCTGTCATCGCCAGGCCTTTAATAAATTGCTTCTGGAAGATCAGGAATATTATAATAACCGGTATCGTAATCAGCACCGCAGCTGACATGACGACATTGTAGTTGACCTGATGCGTTCCGTTAAAATAGACCAATGCCAGCGGAACGGTCATTTTGCTCTCATCATTTAATACAATCAATGGCCACAGATAGTTATTCCAGGAGTTCATGAACGTGAATATCCCCAAGGCTGACAGCATGGGCATAATAAGCGGCATAACGATGCGAAGCATCAGCCTGAATTCGCCTGAACCGTCTATCCTTGCTGCTTCCAGCAGCTCTTGTGGAATCTCTTCAATGAATTGTTTAGCCAGAAATACACCGTAGGAGCTGACCAGATTGGGCAAAATGATCGCGAGCAAATGGTTAACCAGTCCAAGCTCAGCGGTAATCAGATAAGTTGGAATCATAATAACCTGAAAGGGAATCATCATGGTTGCCAGGATCAGAATGAATAGCAGTTTCTTGCCTTTAAACTGATGCTTGGCAAATACATATCCGGCCAGAGCACTGGTAAATAAGGTAATTACCGTTATGATGACGGATGTCACCAGGCTGTTAAACAGCCACGTAACAAACGGCGCCTCGCTAAAAACCGTTCGGTATCCGTCCAGGCTCGGCTTACTTGGAAACAACCCGCCGGAACCCGAGACGATGTCCATGTTGCTTTTCAGAGATGACAATACCATCCAGGCATAAGGCAAAAGCATAATACAGGCTATGACTGCAAGAACTGCGATAGTGACGCCTTCCCATAGACTTAACTTACGCGGCATCGGCTTCTCCTCCTGTTCTCCTCAATGTTCCCATTGTGTGCGTCCCCATCGCAGTTGCAGCAGCGTCACAAGCAGGATGATCATTAGAAACACTGTCGCCATAGCGGATGCGTACCCCATGTTGGAACTGGAGAATGCCTGTTCATAAATTTGCAGTGACAGCACACGTGTTTCGTTGAAGGGTCCCCCCTTGGTCATAATCTGAAATTGTGGGAAGGCCTGAAAATAGGAAACGACTGTCGTGATGGAAACAAACAGCAGTGTTCTGCGCAGCAATGGCAGTGTGATGTGGAGAAAGACATGCCAACGGCCCGCCCCCTCCAGTGTCGCTGCTTCATAGTACATATCCGGGATGGAATCCAGTCCGGCAATGAAAAGAACGATGTTATAGCCAATATCAGCCCACAAGGTCATCATAATGACGGAGTAGAGCGCATAATGCGGATCACTGAGCCACTGGATTGGGGCCATATTCAGCTTGGCGAGCAGCATATTGAACAAGCCGTCATTGTAATTGAACATGGTATTCCATACGATGGCCGTTCCCGCCAGCGGAGCGATTGTCGGAAGAAAGAATACAGTCCGAAAGCCATTTTTGAGCCATGGTATGCTGACTCGCTGAATCGCTGAAGCGATCAAAAGCGTAATAACAATGTTAATCAATACAGCGATAAATACAAATTTGAAGGTTACCCACAATGACTTCAGAAATATGGAATCCTGGAACATGCGGATATAGTTCTCCGCGCCCACGAATATCGCGTTTGAGCTGAGCGGGTCATACTTGAATGCGGACAAGCCCAGGCTCCATGCGATGGGAAGGAATGCAAACACCCCGAACAGAAGCAAGATCGGTACGAGTGAGATGATGATGAACCTTCGTTTTGCCCTGTAAGCTGTCGACTTTGCCGCTGGGTTAACCTTTTCCGCCTTGTTGGTAGATATAGCAGTACTCATGCCCCAGCACCCCTATCACTTATGTTGATCCTGATTATCGTTGATCGTCCGTTCGCTGTTCGCCAATCCGTCCTCAACACTTTGCTTTCCACTAGCCATCAGTTGAAAATTGTCGTTGATCTGCTTGAAGAAGAAATCCCTGTCTGCTATAGGGCCAATCCATTGACCTAACGCCAATATGTCCAGCGAGGGCTGTAAATGAGGATTGTTCTTCAGGAATTCCGGGTTTTCAGCAATTTCCTTTTTGGCTGGAACGGTAAAGGTGTCCTTATTCCATGTCGAGAGGTTGTCCTTCTCCGAGATGAATTGGATAAAATCAAGCGCGGCCTCTTGCTGTTTGCTTTGCTTTGATACCGCAAGCCCCCAACCGGATTCAGCAGCAAAAACGGGTGGATTCTCCGTAAAGGAAGGCACCGATACGTATTCAAAATCATCTACCTTATAGTTGTTCTGCCCCGCAGCAATTGTCCAGGGGCCGCGATAGGTCATCGCTGATTTCCCCTGAAAAAAATAGTCAGAGGTATCAAGCTCACCACCGAAAGTGGTTAAATCTGCGACTTTGTCATCAGCTACGAGTGAAACCAAGGTGGACATGGCTTTCTGAGCCTCCGACGTGTGAAAATTAACATGTCCGTCTTCACCCATAAAACTTGCGCCCTGCTGCAAAATGAGCGATAGGAAAGTGAATGTAATATTGTCTGCCGATACAAAATCGAAGCCTTTCACTTTTATGATATCGCTTTCACGCATAGTTAGTTTTTTGGCGTAATCCACAAGTTCTGTCCAGCTTGAGGGTGGATGATCCAAGCCTTGTTCTTTGAGCATTTGCGGATGAATCAGCATGCCACCGTTCTCAATGTTGTATTCCAGCGGCAGCCCATATAACTTGTTGTCTCGCAAATATCCCCCCAGGGGGGCATCATAGTATGCTTTTTTTACATTTTCACTATCAGGGATCTCAACAAGCAGGTCGTTCTTGGAATATTCGGGCACCCAGGTGCCGAAGAATTCGGCAATGTCGGGCGGTTTCTTCGCGGAGAATGAAGCTTTCAGCTTCTGGCTGTATACATCATACGGAAAGGTCTGATACTCGATCGTTACATCGGGGTGTAAGCTCTGATATTTGGATATTAATTTCTTGTAAGCGCCCACTATGGCGTCTTCCTGATGACTCCAAAAGACCAGATTCACCTTGCCTTGCGAGTCTGCAGATGGTTCGCCGCTGGAAGTGGAAGAACTGGAACAGCCCGCTTCAGCGATTACAACGCAAATCATCGCAAGGATCAGCATAAACTTGGAAAAATGCATTCGCATATCCTCCCTTGTTCTGCAAATTAGCCAGCATCTGAAGGGAGGGCCGTTTTGAGAATCAGGCGTACTTATATAGAAGCATTGTGATCTGTAGTTGTATGTATAGCAATCTGCTGCTCCTTGCACGCTTGCTCAAACCATCCCTCCGGCTGCTTATTCGTAATTACTCCTGTCACCTGATTCAAGGGAGCAATAGTAAACAAAGCACTTTTCTCAACCTTGCTTTGATCGAATACAGCATAAACCTCGCTGGAACGTTCCATTGTTAATTGGGCTATACGGGCTTCAAGCTCGGAATGCATCGTAAAGCCGAAATTCTGCGTTACTCCGTCCACCCCGAGAAACATTTTCGTAATGTTAATTTTGTCGATTACGCTTTCCGCCAGCGGACCGCACAATTCGTAGCTTTTGGACCGCATAACGCCGCCAATGACTACGACCTGAATATCTTCGGCATCAGCCAGTTCATAAGCAATATTCACCGCGTTTGTGACAATCGTAATATTACGTCGCTTTTTGAGTGCTTTCGCAATAAAGAACGTCGTTGTACCTCCCGTCAGGCAGATAATGTCACCCTCTTCAACGAGGGCGGCGGCCGTGGCGGCGATCCGTTCCTTATCCATCCGTCTGAAATCGCGTTTTGCTGCAAAAGGCAGCTCCGATACCGCCGAAGTCAGACTCCCTTCATAAATGGCTCCCCCATTTGTTCGAATAATCTCGCCCGCTTTTTCCAGTACATCCAAATCCCGCCTTGCGGTTGCTTCCGAGCAGCCGACCGTTTGGACAATCTCTAGCAGCGATATTTTTCCATGCGATTTAATCAGTTCCAATGTTTGTGCTCTGCGCAGTTCACCCTTTGAATATTGCATAAGTCTCTCCTTTAATATGTCTGGGCTTGTATGATATCCGTTAACTTTAGCCCGTGCTAGCTCTATTGTGTAGGATGAAAGGAAGGATTGCAATATGCCGAAGTGAACTGCATCCCATAAGAAAAACATCTATCTGACGGTTATACTTGAGGGATAAGAAGCTGATTTCCACAACCTTCAACCTTCACAAGGGAATAATCTGCACCTGATGTTCGTACTCCTCAAAAAGACCATAGTCGATGTCACCTGCTTTGGAAGACATTGCATTGGCAGCTGCCGCCGTGACAGCCGTTCGCAGCCTGGACTCAGCCGAATCGCCGCGCTCTGCCGCATACGCCATGCCACCAACAAAGGCATCCCCGCATCCTACCGTGTTTACGGGCTGAATGGCTGGCGGCTTCACCATATACGCTGTTCCGTTTAGAATGGCCAGAGCACCGTTACTGCCGAGTGTTATGCACACCTCGTTAATTCCCTGATCAGCCAGCATGTGCGCTGCACGGGTCCATTCTCCTACATCGCTTGGCTTCTTCCCCAGCCATTCGGCCAGTTCCTGCTCATTCGGCTTTATGAAATGAGGCGCTGCACTCAACCCAACGTTGAAAGCTGTTCCCCCAGTATCCAGAAAGGCTCGCGCGCCTGCTGAACGGACAATGCGTATCAGTTCTGCGTACAGGGTATCCGGTGCGCCTGGGGGTAAACTTCCAGACATGACGACCACACTGGACTGAATGGCAAGCTCCTGTACTTTGTTCTTGATCGCTTCAGCTTCGGCCTCTAACATGGTTGGACCCCGTCCAAGCAGCTCGGTAGAGCTCCCACTGGAATCGTCCAGAATGTTAAGGCAGACTCGTGAGTCTCCCGTGGATTGGATAAAAGCAGTTCGTATCCCCCGTTCAGTCAGACTGCTCTCAATAAATGCACCGTTATTGCCGGCAATAATGCCTGTAGCCGTGACTTGACCGCCAAGCTGCCGAATCACTTTGGCTACGTTATTGCCTTTGCCACCCGGCTCGTTAACCTCTCGGATCACCCGTTGCACTTGGCCTACGCCAAACTTGTCAACGTACAACGTCCGGTCAATGGCCGCATGGAGCGTGACTGTGGTAATCATCGGGCCACGCCGGCTCTTCCGGTGCATCCGCATAACTTCATTTTCTCCATGGCAAGCCGTTTAACCGCTTCCTTCGCCGGAGCCATGTATTTGCGTGGATCATTCTCTTCCGGATGAACTAAGAATACATCCTTGATGGCTTCAGAAAACGCAATACGCAGCTCTGTGGCTATGTTTACTTTCGACATCCCCAGAGCGACCGCCCGATGAATTTGTTCAGCTGGAATGCCCGAACCACCGTGCAATACCAAAGGAACCGATACTCGATTCGCAATGTTTTCGATTCGTTCAAAATCAATGTTCGGCAGCCCCTTATAAATACCGTGCGCGGTTCCGATTGCCGGAGCAAGGGTAGTTACGCCGGTACGTTCAACAAACTGTACGCAATCTTCGGGATCGGCCAAGGAAGCATGCTGTTCCTCAACGACAATATCGTCCTCAACGCCGCCGACCTTGCCAAGCTCCGCCTCCACGTTTACACCAGATGCCTGAGCAACTTCCATCACTTTACGGGTTAGGTTCACGTTTTCTTCAAAAGGGTACATGGATGCATCAATCATAATAGATGTATAGCCTGCTCGTATGCATCGGATAATTGTCGAAAAATCAGTGCAGTGATCCAGATGAAGTGCGATGGGGATATCCGTCAAGTCCGCTGCGGTTTTAGCCGCATGGGCAATGTATTCCGGACCCAAATGGTTGACTGTGCCCACCGTGGTTTGAATAATCAGCGGTGATTCGGTTTCCACAGCCGCTTCAACGACAGCCTGAAGCATCTCCAGAGTGTGTACGTTAAATGCAGCGATGGCGTAATGGTCCCTGCGAGCTGTTTGCAGCATTTCAGTGGACGAGATCAGTGGCATATCTATTCCCCCTTAAAAGGTTGCGTCGCTTCCTGCTTCAAGGGTCCAATGGGTACCCTCTATCAGCAGGCTACATAGCGACGATTTGAACGATCCTGCACCTCCCTTCACGGGTCAGATGAGATTGGGAAACATTTGATAATTTTAAGCTTGTGATCATAATAATCTTTTTATTTGATTAAATCAATCATTATTTTGGAAAACTATTGCAATTTAGTGCGTTATAAAGGCATAATTATGATTAACACAATCATTAAACTTTATATTTGATCGAAAAGATCAAAAATTGAAGTTATCAATCTAAATCATTCCCGGGAGGTATTTTTATGAGTTTGACGTATCGTGAAGTAAAAGAACAATATAAGGCCTTGCAGCAGACTTACAACTATTTACTGGCCAAACGCACGGAGTTTACTGCCTTTGTCCAAGCTCAAGCGATTACCTCCGTAACCTTTGTTGGCGCCGGGTCCAGCTATTGCTTGAGCGAAGCGGCCGCTTTTTCCTTCCGTTTGCGTGCTGGCCTACCCTCAATGTCACTTGCCGCTGGTGATCTAATGCTCCATGCAGATCGGTACCGTCCCATGTTGGAGGGCACCCTGATCATAGCGCCGTCTCGATCTGGCAGCACCAGTGAAGTGGTTGAAGCGCTACGTTTACTCCAGTCCGATCATCGTATTCCATTATTAACGATCTCTTGTGTAACGGACTCGCCGTTATCTAAAAGCGCCGATTTCCCTTTGGAACTGCCCTGGGCTTTTGACCATAGCGTCTGCCAGACCCGTACAGTAACCAACCTGTATGCGGCCAATCTCCTTCTCGCTGCTTTTCTTGCTGGAGATGAGAACCTGATTATTGACATGCAGGAAGCGATTCATCAAGGCCAAGCCTACATGGAACGTGTAGAAGACAGTATCCGCCGCGTCTCCGACTTCAACTGGACGAACGCGGTCCTGCTTGCAGACGGTGAACTACAAGGACTGGCAGCCGAGGGCGCCATCGCTTTGACCGAAATCGCCAAGACACAAGCCCACGCATACCACCTTCTTGATGTGCGGCACGGGCCGATGGTCACAGTGGGTTCGGATACGTTAGTGATCGCAGCCTTGTCGGACAGTGGTATTGAGCATCAGCGCAATCTGTTGAGAGATATTAAGGAGCGTGGAGCCACCATTATTACGTTTGCCGATCGGGCGAAGGGCATTTCGCAGGAGCTCTTTGACCTTGAGATCACGACAGATCGTCCACTTGATACAGCGGTGCGGGGTATCCCTTTCATTTTCATCTCGCAAATCGCTGCTCTTGCCAATGCTGAACGCCATGGTATTAACCCGGATCAACCCGATGGGCTGGTCGCCTGGGTCAAGCTGTAAGAAGAAAGCTTAGTTCATTCGATCTGCTTGGACGGTTGGAAAAGGGGAAATTTCTGAGGGAACTCCAAAGACTTCTATTCGAGGCAGAATAGAAGTCTTTTACTTGAAGGTCAAGAGTGAATTTCATACGTTCTGTGAGATAATTATGCAAACATTTAATATGAATGATATAACGCTAGAATTATGATTTGGTACATAATAAACATATAGTAAGGTACACGCAAACTTGATATCTGACCCTAGCTATTGATAAAAAGTCGCCATTTCTGGCGACTTTTATTTCTTGTTCATGCCCTCTTATCTAGTATAACGCCATGAGATACTCAAGTCGTTAGATGAACTGTTTATTACAATCCAATAAACATATTTCTGCTTAACGGCCCCCAATTTCCACCAGTGAATCCTGATCTTCCTTCCAAGTTCACAAAGCATGGGAGCAAAATATAAAGAACACCCATAGTCGCGTTTACATTGAAGGTTATGACAAATCTCGTTTTGGAATTATTGATTGGAGCTATCATTCCCCGATCAGCACGAATCGTATTTTCTTTAGAAATAGCTTCTCCCATTCCTAAACTGGCTATGTCTGATGGACTAGACATATTACTTCTTATCCAATAATTCGATATGTTTGTTGCTGATGCTAAATCCGCTGGCTGATCATACGTCACTACAATTTGATTGGATGCGACTTGCCTAACCTCCACAACAACAGGATGAGACATCATGGCTTCTCTTTCTCTTCCCCCCATGTTCTCGATCCAATAAGGATGTGTTGTATTGGAATGATCATTAACTGACATTAGATTCCCTCCATGGCTAACTTCAATAGTCATTTGTCCTGAAATAATGTATGTAGGTGAATGACTATTGGTGTTTTTAAAAGGCATCGCGCATCACCAATTTGTGGCTTCAAATCAGTATCATCCATTTCACATCCATAGACCAGCGACTTATTTTTCTAATCGTTATTTGTCCTCTTGTGACAGCTTTCCCCTACATGTTCATGATGACTTCCGTGAATTCAGCTGTGGTTGAACCTCACTTTAAATAACATTATTAATTATTTAAAATAGGTATTTCCCCCAGCAAATTCTTCAAGTTAATCGAATCCCATGGCATATGCTCGGTTATACCTAATCCAACGACATCTGTTTCTTCTGATAGTTCTTTGAGCAGATGAAGAAGCTGAGGAATTTGCAAGGATCCCGCAGGTGAAAAGGTGTAAGGTCCTTCAGGATTCGCAAATAATAAAGAACGAAATGCCTTAGGATCAAGCACATCTAGATCAAGGTGAATAGCCAGATGCTTAATGCCACTTTCTTTGATCCACTCTTTTATGGATTGTGTACTTCGCGTTAATTCTTCGGCTCCAGCTGTTTTGATGCCTAGTCTTTGAATCATTTCTGTATCTGATTCTGCAGTAGTTATACCTAATCTTTCAAAGGCTTCTGAGATCTCTTCACTTTCTTGCTCCGTAGGCGTTGCTAACCCCGCAATAAAGACATTTTCAGGTTTGAGAGGGATTTTCACGTGTTTTGCGAATTCCTCATCTCCTTCTCCCAAAAGATTGCCCAGTGGTAGCGTATGTCCGTTATCATAACCCACGTAACCTACCAAATCACTGTGCGCATCGATCCAGATCAAGCCTAATTCTCCATTGTACCGTTCGTTTAAATAGGCAAACGGGGCTTGTTCGACCAAGCAGTCCCCACCAAACATGACGATACGGTCAGGCTTGTGCGCATGAATAATATGCTGGGCTGCCTCCAATTGTTCAATTAGCTGTTTTCTCCCATTTACACCATTCTCGTTCTCTAGTGGAGATCCGTCATATGCTTGTACAGGCACTTGAATCAGTGGTTGATCATTGTCAGGAGCCAGCCAGGCAAGCAGTTCTGCTCCAAAAGAGTAGTTAGGGTTATTCCCCCCTTGCCATTGTGGCATTAACAGACGTATTGTTTTTTGATTCATGTTTTTATCTCCTTTACTTCAAAGTAAGGTTAGTATAAACTGAACGCAAATCAAAAAGTAGTACGCACTATTATGACAGGTACTACCCGAAAGGATAGCATAGATATGAGCATGGCTGAATATCAAGGCAAGGTTAAACATATTCAAGATACGCCTTTTGGATACACATTGTCTGTCATTGGCGGCAAATGGAAGATGGTCATCATTTATCTTTTGGCAGAAAACCAACCAGTACGTTTTAATGAACTGAAAAGACAAATTGGAGCGATTACGTTTAAAACATTGAGTTCACAACTAAAAGAATTGGAGGCTGATGGTATGGTCAAACGGAAAGAATATCCTCAAGTTCCTCCTAAAGTGGAGTACAGGCTGACAGACAAAGCGGAAACATTATTGCCCGTTCTGGAAGGCTTATGTGAGTGGGGAGTAAATAATCAAAGTGAAAGAGGTGTGCTCGAGAATGATTAACTTTAGAAATAAAACGTATCGCTGCACCTCGGAAATTGTTATGAGCCTACTCAGCGGAAAATGGAAAATTTCTATACTCAATCACTTAACCAAAGGTCCCGTTCGGTTTAATGAGCTACAGCGACTTCTACCTGACGCAACCCAACGCATGATTACGATGCAGCTCAGAATGCTTGAAAGCGACGGTCTGATTATTCGCAAGGTCTATCCGGTTGCACCGCCAAAAGTAGAATATTATTTGTCCGATCTGGGCGAGGAATTGGCCCCCATGCTCCAGTTGTTGTGCAAGTTTGGATCGACCTATATCGAAAAATTTCCCGACGAAGTAACTTGCGACAATGATGACTCTCGCCGTGACATTGTTAACGTGCGGTAAAGCCCGATGCCCATGTCTCTCTTCTTTGAGTAACCGTTTTATCGCAATGAATTAATAAAGCAGTGTTAGCATAGTTTGACGGCAGCATCTCTGAACGAAAAGGCTGCCGTCAAGCAATCTGATACCAATGGTTTAAAGAATTAAAGCACCAGAAATTGCGTACCAAACCCCTTCCCAGAAACAAAAGCTGCCTCCAGCTCCTCTTGATCTCCTTTGTCCAATAACACCACATTTTCGGGATACAGCTTGCCTAATAAAGCCCACTGTATAAGTTCATTTCCCCCAGTATGAATAAAATGGATTCCATCATCCATATTCGTTACCAATCCGGAATGCGTCAGAATGTCTGTTACACGGTGCAAGCTAATAGCTGTGCGCTTCACAGTAGCATCCTTGGAATGGTTGTTCTCTTCAGGCCGATATGAAAATCGATGTCCCCTAAAGAGTTGACCGAGATCTACAGTAAATGCATGACCTTCCCTCTCCAGACTGAAACGCACGGTTGTTCGATCTAAACCTGTATTCGACACCAACCATGCGATGGATGGAAGATCACGGAGATCTTCTGAAATGTGAAGATGATCCTTGCTACCCGGTATACCCGCTCCTGCTTCGTTACGTGGTGCAGCATAATAATCGTCATATTCATATTCGAACGAGACTGCAACTGTATCTTGTGGTTCTCCTACCTGAATGGTCTGTACCTGATGCCACTTCAATAGATAGCGCACGGCTGTGGAGGCCGACTCTCCCAATCCAGCCGGCAATACGGTCCCCAAAGGATATTGAAAACCGTAACCCGCAGAGGTCAAACCCGAGCTAAGCACACTCTGTGCATACTGGACAATCGCTTTGTGAGTTAATTCCTTCCCAATCAACTGAGTTAGAAATACCTTACGGGCAGGCTCCATAAAACGTAATCCTTTGAATTGCGTGTGTTCCTTGACTTCAAACGGTACTTGTTCCCAATTGGCAAAGGGAAGTAACGCATCCCGCAGCAATACAAATTGGTGTAAATATTCATTATATAACTGCATAACTTTTGGTCCTCCAGCGGGTCCCCAAACCTGAGCAATAGCTTCCGGTATCAGGGCATGACCATAGCAATGACTTCTAAATTCCAGCTCTCCAAGAGTTTCTCGTCCATATTGCGCCAGTGCCCTTTTATCAGAATTAACCTCTCGTGCCCAGAGAACCAATTGTTCACCAATGCGTGCCGCCTGTGCTGTAAGTTCAACACCTGCCTTATCCTTCAAAGCCAACGGTCCAAGCGGTAGTGATGAAAGATCACCGGAAATCGCCAAATTGGCTTGAAGACTGTCCAACAACACCGAAGGATTACCTTCTATCGGTTCGCCCAGCTGAACGAGTATCGCCTCAAGCAGTTTATCCAGCTCTATGACGACCTCTTTTGCTCTATATATGCCGTCAGGCAATTTCCAATCCAAAACCGCATTCTCGCCTGGTCTAATTGAGTCCTGTGGATATGTGCCAATGAGAGACTCTACATCTATTGCTTTTCCCCATTCGATACGTTTATCTTTCAAATGAAGTTGATACGCTGGCATTTATTCCACCCCTTCAGTAGTGAATTTTATTTTGAATGACAATTCAACTTGCCGTTCGAATGTTAGATTATCAGGTTCTCTGATCGTTGAGTAGTACGCACTTTTTTGTATGATCCGATCATTTTTGTATCGTAGGATACTTTTTGATCCTGCAAAATAAAGAATCAAATTGTACGATTTTGTATCAAATTTTCCATCCTGTGCTTGTAAAATTAGCTTGCCTTGTACAGTAAAAAAGCCGCCGTTAGGCGACTCTCCAAGTAACTCCTTCTTTCTCGAAGCTTATGTTATATATTCTAGAATTCATTAAAGCTTCGCATGACATCTACAAAATGATCGACTTGCGCGGACTGATTACTACGCAGCCAGCAGATCGCAAGAGTTAATTCAAACCTTGGTTCCGTGAGCGGAATGAACGTAATGTCATTATCAAACATTTTGCTCATGCAGCCTAGCACGAAAGCAACACCGATGCCCGTGGCTACGAGACCGACTACGGCTTGGTCGCTTGCCGCTTGCTGCACAATATGGGGAGTGAACCCGACTTGACGACATAGCAAAATAAAGGAGTCGAACAAGGCAGGCGAATCATTACGATTTAAGATAACAAAGGATTCATTCTTTAAATCTGCGAGAGAAACTTGCTGTTTATCCGATAAATGATGTTTTTGGGGCAGTGCTACCACGAGCGGCTCCGTTGAAAATGGAAGCCAATTCATGCTGTGTTCACTATGCTTGTCATTTAGATCCACTGAAAAACCAATATCTATTTCGCCCTGTAACAGTTTTTGCTCCACTTGATCGGATTCCATCTCTTGCATAATAATCTCGACATCGGGATAGAGCTCACGATAAAGCCGTATAGCACTTGGCAAAACGGTATATAGCATAATTCCAAAATAACCGATGCTCAGCCTTCCTCTTCTGCCGGTTTCTGCTCTTTTGGCTTCGTCTATCCCCCGTTGCAAATGCTCGAAAGCGAGTTGGACCTCTGCTAATAGTGCCTCTCCAGCCATAGTCAATTCGACTTTGCGTGTTGTTCGTTTGAACAGCTTGAGGTCAAGCTCATTCTCTAATTGCCCAATTTGGTGGCTTACTGTCTGTTGGGAAGCATGCAAACGTTCGGCTGCACGACCAAAATGCAGTTGACTGGCAACCTCCACAAAATATTTTAATTGCTGAAGCTCCACTTTCTTGTCTCCTCAACGATTCAAATTCGTTTTCTCCATTATTATACTATCTCAGTTGTTAATTAACAAAATATCTGATGTATTTCGAGTAAATAAACCTCCTTATACTTAGGGGGTGGATGAAATAAAAAAAGAAACCACTCAAATAGGAGGCAATAAAATGAGATCAGAAGGAAATAGTTCAACGAAGACAGATTTGGATTTAAGCTCCATAAAACGAGGGCCCATTATCATAGCCTTGATCATAGGGGCATTTGTAGCGATATTGAACGAAACATTGCTTGGTATTGCATTTCCAGATTTAATGAAGCAATTCGAAGTAGGAGCGTCCACAATTCAATGGCTATCCACTGTCTATATGCTGATTATCGGTATACTGGTACCCGTGACGGCCATGCTTCAGCAATGGTTTACCACACGACAAATGTTTTTATCGGCGATGCTCCTCTTTTTGGTAGGTACAATAATTTGTGGATTTTCCGGATCGTTTTCCGTACTGTTAATTGGACGAATCATTCAAGCCTCGGGTACCGGATTGCTGATCCCAGTTATGATGAACACCATTCTTATTATTTTCCCACCAAGCAATCGTGGTGCGGCTATGGGCATGATGGGTCTCGTTCTCATGTTCGGTCCAGCTATTGGTCCGACCTTATCAGGTCTTATTATTGATTCCTTGTCATGGCATTGGTTATTTTTCCTTGTTATTCCGTTAGTCGTGGTTTCCATTGTGTTCGGATTTATGTATTTGGAAAATGTTTCTGATATTACAAAGCCGAAGGTTGATCTGTTATCGATCTTACTCTCAACGATCGGTTTCGGTGGTATCGTTTACGGTTTCAGTACAGCCGGCGAAGTTTCATGGTCAGAGCCAGAAGTCATTTGGACCATTGCTGCAGGCTTCGTATCCCTTATCTTGTTCACCTGGCGACAACTGGTCGTCAAAGAACCCATGATGGATTTGCGGGCATTCAAATATCCGATGTTTGCACTGACTGTCTCTCTGATGATCGTCATGACAATGACACTCTTCTCGACAGCGATCATTTTGCCACTCTATATGCAGCAGGCTATGATGATGACAGCCTTGGCAGCAGGCTTGACATTAATGCCGGGAGGCATCGCCAATGGAATCATGTCTCCAATCTCTGGCAAGCTTTTCGATAAATTTGGACCCAAGGTGTTGATCGTACCTGGACTTGTCATTACAGCTGTTTCCTTATTCCTGCTTTCCAGAGTTTATCTCGCAACGAGTAAAGGAGTATTAATTACGCTGCACATCATTTTGATGATCGGCATCTCCATGATTATGATGCCTGCACAAACGACTGGGCTTAATCAACTTCCTAAGAAGCTTTATCCACACGGCACTGCCATTATGAGTACGTTACAGCAGGTTTCGGGAGCGATCGGTACAGCATTGTTCATTAGCATATTTTCAAACGGGACTAAAAAATATTTGGAATCTTCTCCCGATCCCATGGCACCTGCTGAAGCGATAAACGGATTGGTAAACGGGATGCAAGTCGCCATTCAGGTTGCTTTTTTCATTAGTCTTCTTGCTTTGTTGCTAGGATTCTTCGTTAAACGGACCCAAGCTCCTGACGGAGCTCAAGTGGGACATGATCAACCGATGCATTAGAAGGAAATACAACAGTCCAAATAAGAGATGCCCTGTCTAATCTACATTAGCGTGGGCATCCCTTTATATTCAACGATTTAATTTGCAACGTTTGAGCCCGGGCGTGCTGCAATAGTTAGGGTACTTTGATTATTTCGACTATTCTCCGCGAACAACACGAAAACCCTGATCGGGCCCAAAACCATTTGCATCGAATTTGCCCCGAAAAGCGATCTCGTTATTGTTAACACCGCCGATCCAGCCCCCGCCCTTTACAACCCGGAAGGAAGGAATTTGACTCTCGGAGTCGGTGTACCAATCCCAGCACCATTCTCTTACATTGCCAGACATATCGTAGATTCCAAGCTCGTTGGGTTTCTGGGTACCAATCGATTTTGTTTGGTTTTTGTTGCTCTCTATGGCAGGCCAGTTCCAGTCTCCAGTTAAGATTTTGTCCCCGGCGTTCTTCCAATACCATGCAACTTCGTCAGCGTTGTTACCGCCGCTGTATGTGTAATTCTTGCTTTCCTGACCTCCGCTTGCGGCATATTCCCACTCCGCTTCTGTAGGCAGTCGGTAACCGTTAGTTCCCTCATTAATGGTTACTGTCCACTTTAAATTATCGTTATCATTCTTATTATTCAGGTCTTGGGTATCCTTATCGATATTGTAATGCGGTTTCAAGCCCTCTTGTATACTTCTTTGGTTACAATACTCTACCACGTCATACCAACTCACCATTTCTACTGGCAATTGATCTCCTTTGAATCCGGAAGGATTATTTCCCATGACATCCTCCCACTCTCTTTGAGTTACCTCATATTTCCCGATATAAAAGTTCGACAGGGTCACATTTCTTCCAGCAAAATTAGACTTGTTGTTCTTAAACGTCCCGCCTTGCACGAATACAAGGTTATCCTTCGGTTCGGGTTTATCCTGCGAACAAGCACTGATCATTATCATTGTTGCTATTAAAAAGAACATTAATAGCTTTCTCATTGAACGATCTCCTTTAAGCTAATGGGAAAATATTAGGCTATGATGTCTGCAATTCTCATCCGTTAACGTCGAAGACCGTTTGTCTCAAGAAGGAAACGGCCTTCAACGAATTGGGATGAATTGGTGGAGCTGAGGGGAAGGCCTTGGGCCTGCCCTAATGTATAAAAATCTGTTTTACTTTTATAGAATGGCTTGCCGTGAATTGCTTACCACACCGTTACGTTGGAACTTCCGCTGCTTTGATATCCTTCTGTCGCTAACACCTGGTAAGACCAACTGCTACCCAGATTCATTCCTTTACTTGCCCATGCGTTCACATGGTTGCTGAATGTAATAGCGGAGTTAACCCCAGTCGCTCTCTTAGACTGCCTTACGCTCCAGTACTGGGCAAAGGTTTGCGTTCCATCAATGGAAGGTGCGTTGTATCGCATCGTTGTATAGATGTCATAGGTACCCCCGTCACTTGTTACGGTACCTTTAAACGTTCCGGTTGGTCGATACGTACCCCAGCTATCCACAACGTAATATTCGATAAGTGCATTTCTCGTCCATCCGTAAAGGGTCAAATACCCATTACCAGATGGTGCAAAGACACCTGCATTATAATTAATTGTCCGGTTTGGAGATCCTACATTCCAACCTTTACCAACTACAAAATTCCCTGTATTCTGCCACGTTACACTGTAATTACCGCCTGATCCATTAACAGCATTGACTGTTCCGCCGCCATCGGTCCAATTTTGCCAATAATCTGTTGCCGCACTTGTGGTTGCCGCAAATACCCCAAAACTCATGGAAGCTGCCAGAACGACCGTCATCAATTTTTTACTGAATTTAAACATACTCTACCTCCCGATATGATTGTATTTTCCTTATCTACTGCTTTCGTCTCATTCTCAGTTGAAGTTCTCAATTCCATTTGACGCGATTCTCTTTTTTTACTTTAACCTCCTTTCTGACTAAATTATAGAATGATAGCGGTTACATAAAAACCTAACAAACTAAAGAATAATCTCTAATATGTTTAGATTATGTTCTACTTGCATTCTAAAAACCGACTTGTACCTACAAGAAAACAAATATGGAAAAAGCCGCCCAGAAGGGCGGCAGAGAAAGTAATAATGAGGGTATTAGTGGTTGATAGACTACAGATTAAAAAATTATTTTAGCATTACAGACCAGTCAGGATCTTTGTACCTTTTATCCACTACTCGTCTTACCAGGATAAGTTCCTCCGGGATGTAGTCTAACCCCGTGATCCGGTATTCATAAGGCTGCTGCATATCTCGATCTCCCATGCTAATAAATCCCTCTCTCCAATTATCAGTAAGCGTATTTTTTAAAGTTGACGCCCCCCTCTTACTAACATCATACTGATTGCCTTCTGAATCGTATGCCTTCCATTCTTCATTACGTATTTCATTATCCATTTCCCCGTAGAACGATACGGCCGTTTCATATGTGGCATCAGGGTTTTGTGAGTCCTCAAGCGACGTCCCAACCAACTCTATGCGATCTGTTAATATTTGAAAAGATTTGGGTTCTATCAGCTCCGATGGGCTAAAGGAAATTTTGCTGCCGTCTATTTCGGCGACCGAGTAACCATCCAAAATAAAACGATACGGTTCATGCTCTGGCAAGTACTTGAAAATATAACTCCAACGAATCTTCCCGTCTCCAATGACTGCATAATCAGTAGACATCAGACTAACCATGTCACCATTCTTTCTCGAATTTACCGAATGAATTTCCTCATTCTCTATGGTTTCAAAGTGAAAGCTCAACATCTGCTTTTCCCATAAATCACCGGGTGACCTTGCCATTGCAGCATCATTAAGTTCAGTCTCCAGTTCAAAACGGACTCCCTGCACCATTCTTGTTAACCTCTTTAAAGTGACAGTCATTCCGTGTGGCGTTGTGTAGCTACCTGATAATTCTTCTATTTTCGTTTGCTGGTTAGCCTCTCTCATATCTATATCAAAGCTAAAGTTCCAATCTCCTTCAATGGAAGGTTCTTGCCTGTTGCCAAGCTTCCCAATATTCCCTTCTATTGTAATCTTGTCTGTTTGCAATGGCTCATTGAAGAAAGCAACCATATAATAAAAATCATTTGTGTACCCCATATCGTACATGGTGTCTAATTCTTTACCGTTAGCATCTTTGATCGTAATGTTGTTCAGCTCTCCAAGGAGTAACTTATAGCGATCGTGCTTACCTTTTTTATCAAAGAGTTGAAGAGCCATCGTCACTCGTGTAGGATCTGCAACAGCTTCATCAATTACCAGCGTATAACCTTTGTCCTTTACTTTGATATGAGGATTATGCACTAGTCCCAATTCTTGTGCCCGCAAAAGTCCAATATCTGGGTTATCCTTAGCAAATAAAGACCGGATCATCTCACCAAATGTTGGCACGGAATAAATCGAAACCGCTCCTAGGATGAAAAAGAGTGCTATAACTGCTGCTACCCATCTCCATCGTTTATGAGGATATCTCTTTTTTACATTCTGCTCAGAAATGGAGGAAAGTGCGTTCTCCATAGCAAGTTGTACTGTATCAGGAATGATCAGGTCTTTTCTTTTAGTATTAAATAATTGCTTGAGCTCACCGTCAACCGGATCATGAAAATTCATATTTGCCCTCTCCTTCCCCTAGAACGAGCTCGGATAATTGTCGTCTGGCCCTGAATAATCTTGACTTTACTGTTCCTTCAGAAACTTCAAGCACTCTAGATATTTCCTTGACCGATAAATCCTCGATATAAAAAAGTGTCACGATGGTTTGAAGCTTTTCATCCAATTCGTCAATTACCTCAAACAGCTCAATTTGTTCAAAATCCCCCTTATATGATGTCTTTCTCATATCATAAGGGACAAGGGATACTCGCTTCTTTTTCTTAATAATCCGATTACACTCATTGATTAAAATCCGAATGATCCAAGTTTTAAAATAAGTGGGCTCTTTCAGTGTATGTACATTAGAAAAAGCTTTGGCGATGGTCTCCTGTATCGCATCTGCACAATCTTCATCCGTTTTAACGATTGATCTTCTTATAACAAATAGGCTTTGTTGGACAGCACGTATTAAAAACACAAAAGCTTCCTTATCTCCTTGTCTTGCAAGTTCTGCTTTTTCTGATAAATCCACCAATGCTCCCCCTTTCCTCTCATTCCTTCTATTCATTAGATCATCCTATACTTGGTTTGGTTCACAGGAAAACACAAATCTATTTTCCAATTCTACCCCGTATCTTTTTACGAAGTTGATTCGTTTACAAAGAGATACTATTTCTTTCTACGGAGGACTAATATTATGGAAATTTCAAAGGGAGTCGAAATGCTCCATCTGGACTATCATGGGAATGTGATACACCCTATTCTTTTAAAGGATCAGGAAATGACTATTCTAATAGACACTGGTTTTCCAGGTCAATATGAGGATTTACGTGTGGCAATGGAAAAAGTTGGCGTCTCGTTAGACAAACTAAAGGCGGTGATTTTGACCCATCAGGATGTCGATCATATAGGGAATCTACCGGAGATTTTGCAGACGCGTGGTAACGCTATTAAAGTATATGCACACGAACTGGATAAGCCCTACATCCAAGGGGAACTGCCTCTTATAAAAGATGGTCACCTGGAGAATCCGCCAAAGAGCACAGTGAACCATACCCTAATAGATGGTCAGGAACTGCCGTTTTGCGGCGGGATTCGCGTTATTCACACGCCTGGGCATACACCCGGTCATATTAGTCTTTATTTGAAGGAAAGTAAAACTCTCATTGCAGGGGATTCAATGTACAGTGTAGACGGTATGCTTGGGGGAATTCACGCCCCGACTACACCGGATATGAACGCAGCAAAACTCTCGTTAAGAAAGTATGCAGATCTCGACATTACATCTGTCGTTTGTTACCACGGGGGATTGAGTGATGTCAATGTGAAAGATCAGATAACAGCACTAATCCAAGATTAAAGTTTCAATATACACTTTTGGAGAGTATTATTCGGTTATTTTAAAACCAGTCTGCTCATTTTGCTGTCAGTATAAATCATAAGACGATTCTTCAGGTGCTCGCCACCCGTAGAAACGTCTTTTTTCGTTGAAGAGAATAAGTAGATCATTGGACATTTTTGTTGCAAACCCATGATTGTTCGTATACAATAAAACAAATTAGTTGTTCTATAAATATAGAACAAGAAAGACGAGGAGAAATTCGATCTATGAACTACAAAGTGGAAGTTGATTTCGCACCCATTTATGAATGTGTAAGTAGCCTGACGGTTTTCATGAGCAAACAGAATCATAATGCTCTGGATGCTGGAAAACTATGGGTCAGAGAAGTGCAGGATCGGTTCGCACCTGCCAAACTGCAACAAATGCGGGAGACGATGAAACTTGTAGATGATTTTAGCCTTGCACCTTATATCTGGAGCTGTCCTGAAGAACGCTCAGTGAGTGGTTTTTTGGATTGGCTTGAAGACCTAAACACAGGCCAGCTATATGACATCGCTGCTAATGTGAAGTTGTCTGTTCCCTCCAATCTCCCGGAACTGCGAAGCCGGACATCCGAAGCGCTTCGTGAATGGAATACCCACTATTTCAGCCAAATTGATTCGTCGATTATCGAAGGTCTCGCCTTAGAAGCTGAAACCAGACGGTCCAGTCTGAACGGAACCAATGACCTAGAGGTCTATGAGGAGGCAACGGAAGGTATGCGTCTATACCCCCCCCCTCTGCTCAAACAAGTGATTCTAATCCCTCAATATCATGCTCGTCCCTTTGTCACCTCAGCCATCTTTGATGAAGTGATCTTCACCAGTTACTCTGCCGATATTCTCCCACCAGCAACGGGCCGTCCTGAACATCGGTTGTTGCGTCTAACACGAGCATTGTCCGACGAGACCAGATTATACATCCTCCGCCTGTTGGCTGGAAGGCAGTTAACATTCACTGAGATCGTTAGCGAGGTTAAACTTTCTAAGAGCACAGTACACTACCACCTGATTTCATTGAGGGCAGCGGGGCTTGTCATCGTGCATTATAACCAGAAAACTACCTCTTACAGCTTGCGTCTGGAAGCACTCAACAAGCTTTCGGAACAGATTTCAGCTTATATTGAAGAATGATGATAGTGCCCTTTAACTTACGCACACGGAGGAACATCCATGCTTAAGCGCAGTTATTATGGTTTACTAGCTACTGTCACTCTGAGTTCATTTGGTGACGTATTTGGTCTTCTGGCTATGGAATGGCTTGTCTATGAAATAACTGCATCTAAGATGGCCATGGGTGCGATGGCACTAAGCTTTAGCATTCCAGAAGTTGCCATTCGGTTGCTCGGCTCGCCTTTATCCGATCGGTTACACCGAGGGCGGTTCATGGCAGTGCTTGCTTCTGTTAGGTTGCTTGCTCTCATATTACCGCTGAGTCTGGGACTCGCAGGCCACTTGCAATTATGGCACCTTTTTCTGGCCGCAGGACTAAGCGGGGCATGTTCTGCCCTGTTCCTGCCCACCGCAATGGCAATTGTTCCGGGAGTATCAGATGAACGCAAACTGGTGCGTGCATTCGCGGTAATCGACGGCTGCCGGAATGCAGCTGCTTTGTTGGGCCCAGCCTTAGCCGGAGCTCTTACTGCCGCCGCCGGGGCGTTGCCAACGCTTGGCATCAACGCCGTTTGTTACACCGCCGCCATTGCCACGTTACTCTATCTGCCCACAATGCAGAAGCCAGTAGCAGCTAAGGCGTCCTTTTCAATTAAAGCTTATCTCAGAGATATTCACGAAGGTTTCTCCTTTTATCGTAGTTTCCCGGCCATGCTCTCGATTATGGGAATGGTTTCGATCAGCAACATGTCTTCTGTAGCTATCTGGACGATGATGGTTCCTTTTGTTCGTGAAGTGTTAGATCGGGATGCCGCTGCAATGGGCACACTCACCACTGCTTCTGCATGTGGCACATTAGTAGGACTATTGATCATCTCGTGGATGGGTGAAATCAAAAGACGACGGACAGTCATGCTGTGCAGCCTAGCCGCCATTGGGCTTTTTAACGCCTTACTGGGCCTATTCCCGAGTTATCCATTTGCGCTCGTTGCCTTATGTGCCGCTGGTGCAGCAGGACCTTTCTTTGGTTCTCTCAGTTCATCTTTACATGGCACACTTGTCCCCGGACCCCTGCAAGGCCGAGTTAACTCAATACGGTTCCTCATTGGTGGCGGACTGCAGCCTGTAGGTGCTTTTGCAGGTGCAGCGGTTGCAGAACTATATGGTATTCCTTTTTTATTCTTGTCTTTGGGTCTGCTCCCCTTGCTTTGTTCGGCCGCTGCAGCATTCCTTCCAAATCTGAAGAATTTAGATGGTGATTTATCTGCTTTACAGAATAGAACACAATTAAATTCGCATAACAAAGTAATTAACACATTATAGAAACATCATTTTTTAAAAGAGGTGAATCTCTGGATTAGTTGTGTGTATCCGCTTTAGCTGACTTTTAATCTACAATCCGGATACACACCACATAAAAAAAGAACGACAATCCCCGTCAAGGTTTTGTCGTTCCTCATTAATTTGAATTCTCTTCCCTACATCTTACACGCTACAGCAGTTCGAACTGAAGCTGAGGTTCAGCCATCTCAGCTTTCCCTTCCGGCTGTTCAGCGCCATATCCCAAATCCAAAACCGCAGCAATTCGCTCGTTGCCCAGTACGCCAAACGTTTCAGCACGACTCCGGTCGTACATCCAGTCATGCAACGTGCTGCGGACACCCAAGCCCTGTTCATGGGCAAGCAAACGAAAATTTTGGATCAGACAGCAGACGGCTGCAAAGTCCTCTTCCCGCTTATGATGATCCGCCTCTTCCTTCACCAGAACCAGAAGATACGCTGGAGCGTGTTCCTGCAATCCCTGCATGAGTTTCCCATTACGGTTATCGGCAAAAATAAATCGCCACGGCTCACGGAGTCCATCATTTGGCGCCCACACGGCGTGATTGAGCAATTCAAGGATTAGCTCCTGTGATACCGGTCGATCCAAAAAATCTTTTGGACTGTGTATGCCTCCTTGCAGATCGGACAATTCCATTTTTACATCCTCCCCTTCTATGTAGTCTGACCCTGAAATACAGTCCACTTTTGCTCAGCGGGTGTTCTTTTCCGGCTTCTTGGCGCTTTGTCGTAATATCCCATATGAAGAATGCCAACAAATCTTTCATCCTCACGTAGTCCAATTCCTTTGAAAAAGCCTTCATTTTGAATCATGGACTCTGTATCCCACAGCATTCCTAACCCTTGTTCCCAGCCCAGCAGTTGGAAGCTCTGCATCAGCCCGCAGGCTGCCGCATAATTGCGGTCATTGGTCAGACGATCCGGTCCTACAGTCGACATAACAATGACGTGAGCAGGAATATCGGTAAACCTCTTTTTAAACACATCCAGCAGTTTTCCCGGAATCAACTTGCCGAGCTTGCTCTGCGACATCTGTTCCAGCATGCAGTCAACCAACCGTTTGCGTGCTTCGGGAGTTCCGGCATAAACAACACGCCATGAGCCAGCTTCAACAGTTGGTTGAAGCCGTGTGGCCTTGTGCAGCAATTCAACCACCAACTCCTGTTCCACCGGTGTAGAATTACATTTACGAATACTTCTGCGTTCCCTGATCAATTCTGCCAGACTCAAGTGTTTCACTCTCCTTCAGTTTTTCTGGATTCCATATCCATGCTGCTGTCTTGAAGAAATTGATGTATTATTTTCAGCTCCGGTTCCGAATATTTGTCCAAAGAACGATAGAACCGTTCAGCCTCAAGTACATGTAAACGTTCATGCAGTTCAAAGATCTTTTTGCCTTGCGGTGACAACCGGAAATAGCTCTCCTTCTTGTTGTCATTCATTTTCGTACGTTTGACGAATCCTTCCTCCAGCAGTTTGTTGCCGATCTTGGTAATACTTGCTTTGGACAAATTCATCGCCTCAGCAATACCCGTGTTGTTAATAGGCTCATGCTTGCCAATGCAATCTATCATATGAACCGCGGTCAAATGCTGAGGGATTTTGTCGATGCTTTCGCGCTGGGCGATACTTAGAAAATGTTCAATTTCCGTATCCTTGTGATTCTCATATACATGTAAAAACCGGATAAATTGGTCATACAGTAACTGTTTTGTTCGATCTTTTGAATCCATTCTGCTATCGCTCCTTATTTACTTATAAACAATAAAAAAACCCTTAAATGATCAGTCTTGTTCACTAATTAAACCTTAAATGATTTACTAGTTAACAATATATCACGAGTGATAACAGTTATCAACTATATGACGAAGATTGGGGCTACCATGGAAACTAATAACCCATACAAATCAAAGAGAGATCCATTAACTATTGAACAATTCTGCTTTTTCAAGTACTATCAATCTAAACAATTTAAACGATCATATGTAACTGGCGAACACGGTGAACCGTGAGGGAGCATATGGTTTTGTAATAAGCCGTACGCCTGGGCAGAGGTAAGGAATATTTATTTCCTTGCCTCTTTTTTATGTTGAAAGGGCGATGTGAAAATGAGTACTGACAAACTGATCTTGAATGGACAAACGGTAGCGGACTTTATGAAGGAAGACATGGCCTCGAAGGTTGCCATTCTTAAGGAAAAAGGCATTCAGCCTAGTCTCGCTACAATTCTCGTCGGAGATGATCCTTCTTCAGCGACCTATGTGCGGATGAAAGGAAATGCTTGTGCTCGTTTAGGCGTGCATTCCATTAAGGTCGTTCTTTCTGCGGATACCACCACGGATGAATTGATTCAAGAAATTAACAAGCTAAATGATGACCCTTCCGTACACGGTATTTTGCTTCAGCACCCTGTCCCGAATCATATCGATGAAAGAGCAGCTTTTGATGCCATTAGTATCGAGAAGGACGTTGACGGTGTAACGACCCTCGGTTTTGCACTTAATGCTTTTGGAGACGCAGAATTCCCTTCCTGTACACCACAGGCTATTATGCGAATTCTGGATTTCTACAATATTCAGATCGAGGGCAAACATGCGGTTGTCATCGGAAGAAGTCCAATTCTGGGCAAGCCTGTCTCAGCCATGCTGCTAAACCGGAATGCAACGGTGACGACTTGCCACTCCAAAACCGTGAATCTGGAGGAAATTGTGAAGCTTGGCGATATCATAATTGCAGCCGTGGGCAAACCGCTCTTTGTTAAAGGAGACTGGATTAAACCAGGTGCTGTCGTTATTGATGCAGGTTATAACAAAGGCAACGTCGGAGATGTGGACTACGAAGCTTGCTTTGTTCCTTCTGCAGCAATTACACCTGTACCGGGCGGTGTTGGTCCTGTAACGATTGCGACGCTCATCGAACATACGATTAAATCTGCCTACAAGCTATCTGAAAATGCATAAATGGATTAGCCAAAAAACAAGGTCCCTCCAGTTGACGAGGGGCCTTATTTGTCTTCGAATAAGCTCGAATTGAAAATAAGAAAATATATATATCTTTTTTTCTCTTTTTACAAACGGACCATATCTATATTATTATGAACAAGGCTTGGGAAGGAGATCAACATAACTTGAAACCTTTAGTACAGCTGCTGCATTTCGGTTATCATCAAGCGATGAGTTGCATTTTTCCTGTGGCGATCTTTGGAACGTTGGCTCTCTCTAGCGTAATTCAGATACCCTTTCTTTATCGCTATGATGCCATTCTGCTTATTTTATTAGCAGTACAGTACCTTATGTACCGCAGCGGATTGGAAACACGTGATGAAATCAAGGTCATATGTATATTTCACGTGATTGGTTTGGTGCTGGAGATGTATAAAGTGTGGATGGGATCCTGGTCATACCCTGAGCCTGGGTATACCAAGCTCTTTGGTGTCCCCCTTTATAGTGGATTTATGTATGCAAGTGTAGCAAGCTTTATGTGTCAAATATGGCGCAGATTGCGTATGGACATGACAGGCTGGCCTGGGTTTGTATCTTCGGTTCTACTAGGAGGAGCCATCTATATCAACTTTTTCACACATCATTTTATTCCCGATTTTCGTTGGTGGTTGACGGCCCTTGTATTTATTGTTTTTCGGAAAACATGGATCATCTACCGGGTGCGAATAACTACCTATCGAATGCCACTCACGCTCGCTTTCATCATCGTAGGTTTTTTCATCTGGACGGCTGAAAATATAGCTACTTTTTTTAATGGCTGGAAATACCCTGATCAACATGACTCCTGGCAGCTGGTTAGTTTTAGCAAAATCAGTTCGTGGTTCCTACTCGTGATTATTAGTGTCATCATTGTTGCCCAGCTTAAATATGTCAAAGCCAATCGAAGATAGGATCTATACATTTGCAAGTTCTGAAAGGTAACCGTTATGATTGTAAGGAATGCAGTGGTTAAATTACAAGAATTGGTAGGAGGATACAATGGAAGACGTTATTTTGTGGTTGAAATATGTGTTATTAGGTATCGTACAGGGGGCTACAGAGCCTATCCCGGTTTCTTCAAGTGGACATTTGATTATCGTTCAACGATTGCTTGGCATGAAGCAGAACGGATTATCTTTTGAAATTTTGACAAACACAGCCTCACTGATTGCCATTATGTTTATCTTTCGGGCAGATATCAAAAAACTAATTGTCGGAGGCTGGAGATTCCTAATCTCTCGCGATACAGCGTACAGAGCAGATTTCATGTTTTGTCTATACATAATCATTGGTACCCTCCCTGCTGCGATCGGGGCTGTTCTATTCAAGGATAAAATTGAAGAAATATTCACTTCTGTCTATACGGTTGCGATTAGTTTACTGATCACAGGGGTTGCTCTGTGGCTCATTCGAAACCTTCGCGGGCGGAAAAGAGATGGCGATTTGTCTGCGAAAGACGCAGTACTGGTAGGTCTGGCTCAGGCCGTGGCTCTTATTCCTGGAATAAGCCGCTCTGGTGCAACAGTCATAGCATCTATTGCTGTCGGGATGAAACAGGAAACGGCGTTGAAATTTTCCTTTATGCTCTACATTCCGATTAGCATTGGCGGGGTAATATTAGGTGCATCTGACATCGTAACCGATCCGCACCGCGCGCAGTTGGCTATACCTTACATTTTAGCGTTCATTACGACCCTTATCGTAACCTACTTTTCAATGAGATGGTTCATGGGAATTATGGCTAGAGGGAACTTGATTTACTTTTCATACTATTGCTTCGTAGTCGGAATTCTTTTACTTATTTTTTTGTAAACCGGAATTTCCTTGTAACGTATAAGGGAACAACCCCTGGTATTATCCCCTCATGGTAGACAGTGAAAAAAGAGGACATGTTACAATGGATGCAAGGTTGCCGTTTGTGATGAATTCCCCTCCTCTGTCATCAAATCAAAACTTTCTGTTTGCGGTCGTGTCGTTTCAGATGTTTCTACATTCTCTGTGGTGGGAGCTGTAACCGACTCATTTGTTGGTGCTGACGGTTCAGAGGTTGCAGGCGGCTCCGTTTCTCCAGAGCAAGCTGTAATTGCAAGAAACATAACGAATATCGGGATTTTAATAAAAACAGAACGAAGTTCTTTCAATTGTATCACTCCTTACGAGTTTAATGGTCAATATGTTATTACCCATGGAAGCGCATAGAAACCATACGCTCTCCCCTTCCCACTCCATTCACCACCTGAACAATATGGTATGTCTAAAACAAAAAAAAGTCGCCATAATGGCGACTTTTTACGCAAATTAGATTCTACAGATTGTAAAATCAATCGAACTTATAGGTCCAAAATGCTTCTCTTCCAAACCGATTTCGGATTTGTTCATCATCCATTTCCCGCTTGCCGACAAGTTCCGGCGCTTGGAATTGTGAACGGTGAGCTCGAATCGACGCCATTTTCTTGGCAAGGAACCCGCTCACATCTTCAATCACATCCGCTTTCCCGATGCTCTCTTCGTGATTGTTCGAGAATGCGCAGCAGTACACAATAGGTCTTTCCTCTGCGGGCAATCGACCAATCGTTCGCGTAACTGCGGCTCCGGTTGCATCATGATCGGGATGCACACTATATCCCGGATAGAAAGTAATGACCAGTGATGGGTTAAGCTCCTTAATCAGCGCCAAGATGTGGCCATCTAGCAGCTCAGGGTCTTCAAACTCGATCATTTTATCATGAAAACCCAGCATCCTTAAGTCTTGAATACCAATCGCATTGGAGGACTCTATGAGTTCATCCTTACGGATTATTGGCAAGGTGACCCGGTTGGCAAATGGAGGGATGCCCATATTACGTCCCATCTCCCCTAGAGTCAGGCAAGCATAAGTGACTTGAGCACCGCCTTCTATGTACTTCGCCAACGTTCCCGAAGCAGTGAATGCTTCATCATCGGGATGGGGAAACACAACTAAAATGCGCTGATGTTCAATCTGTTTGTTATTCATGCTTATTTGATCCTCCGCTTTCATCAGAACAATTCCCGACTAAGTTGTAAAGCTACAACCAGTTTTCCTTGACTATCGTGACCAGCCAGAATGAGTCTTTCTTGTTCCAGCTCGTCAATGTGTGTAAGTCCCTCAGCGTATATCCAGCCGTGAGTAGTCTTTAAGCCAACTCGGTATGGGCCCGTGCCCGAGATAGATCCTTGCGTATATCGTATGACCGCATTGGAAATGAATGCCGACCCCGGGTGCCTGGTGCTATCGAAGTGACTGGCGTAAGCACCTGACGTGAGTTCGAGGTGTAAATATAGGTCCTGATCGAGAAGTTGATTGATCCGGTGTTGGATGTCTTGAGGCTCTATTGGCTGCATGGCGGCCTCCTTTTTAGTAAAAAGTAACGTTCTACATCCATTTTAACATATGTCCCGTGAGAATAAACATGGAATGAGTGAGCGAATGTTTGTAATGCTCTCTACTTACTGCTTTCTGAAGAATCCTCTTCCTTCTGCACGGGTTCAGAGCACTCTCTTCTTAACAGGGCAATTTCATGTCGATAAGGTGCACTTTTATATTTTATTTTGCCAATCGACGGCGTCTCAAGCAGTTTCGGAAGTGACACGAGTTCGGGATGATGTACGATATAATCCAAAGCCTGAAGTCCGATATGTCCGTGCCCGATGTTCTCATGGCGATCTTTCCTCGATCCCCGCACATTCTTGGAGTCATTGATATGCAGTACTTTCAATCGATCAAGGCCAAGTACCTTGTCAAACTGCTCGAGTACCCCATCAAAATTATGAACAATATCGTACCCAGCATCATGAACATGACAAGTATCCAGACATATGGAAATCCGTTCATTCCGTTGCACGCCATCGACAATCTGTGCCAGTTCTTCAAAGCTTGTTCCGCACTCTGTTCCTTTTCCCGCCATCGTCTCCAACGAAATCTGTACCTCCGGGTGATTATCGTCTTGTAATACTTCATTTAATCCCCGGATTATTTGTCGAATACCGATGTCCAATCCAGCGTTTACGTGGGCCCCGGGGTGAAGAACAAGCTGATTTGATCCAAGCGATGCCGTTCGTTCGATCTCATCCCGTAGAAATTGTACGCTAAAATCAAACACCTCTCGCTTGTAACTATTGGCCAGATTTATCAGAAATGGAGCATGCACAACTATATTGGAAATGCCCTGATGCTTCATATGCAATTGTCCTGCTTCTATATTATATTGCGAAATAGGTTTTCGTTTCGAATTCTGCGGTGCGCCGGTATACATCAGAAAAGTAGATGCGCCGTAAGAAGCAGCTTCTTTACTAGCCTGGAGAAGCATCTCTTTTCCTCCAAAGGATACATGCGATCCAATTAGCAGATCACTACTTTTCATTACCAACCACCCTCTCCTGTCGAATCCATTATTCAATTATCAATGAAATGGGTTGGATTGGCTAATGGGAAATGACGGTGGTGAAGGAGATCAGAGGAAGGCACCACTGGGTTATAATAGCTTATATCGTTTAAGGCAAAAAAGCCGCCAATTGGCGGCTTGATATGCATTTCAGTTCTCGTTACAACCATTTTCATTCTCAACGCTTAGCTTCCGGTTCAAGGAGTAACCGATACGTTGTCGAAATGCGTATGCTTGTTTGCCGTTCTAACACCGATTTTGCCATGCGTGAACGGATTCAAGCTGTTGTCGGTATAATCGATCTTCGGAGTGACCATATCATCCACATAAACTTTGATGTTTGTACCATTAACGGCAACTTTCATATGATACCAGGTATTGGTGGAATATGACTGCGCGTTGCTCTTGAGGAGCGCCCAATTATAATTCATCTTGCCCAAACTGACTCCGCTCGTGGTCAGATAGGCGTAATATCCTTGTAAAGCATCATAATTGTTTTGGCCTCGCTCAGTGCCGTGGGATGGATTGGATACTCTGACAAGCAAGCCCCCATCTCCCCCCGAGTCAATCATCTTGATATCTGCCTCGACCGTATAATCCGCCCATCCCGAATCCCCAAATGTAGATTTGGCAGGTCCGGTGCTCGCTGCACTGTATTCTCCGTTCTCTACCGCCCAGGTTCCTTCAAACCGGGTCCATCCATTGTCATCGCCGTCGTTAAAATTATCGCTTACGCTTGTCACATCAACATTTTTCTGAAATGTCATTCTTGAGAAATCGGCCTCACCTGTTACGAACTCAACCTTTAATTCCCGTTGGCCGGCGTTTAAATAGACCTTTTTCTTCGATATGTTTTTCCAATTATCCCATCCGCCCGTATTAGGTACATTGACGATACCCGTTAAGTCGGTCGCACCATCCCACACTCGGATCTGAGCCCCGTCCAACGAGGTAGCCATGCGAAAATCAATATCGTAATATCCACTTGACTCTACGTTTACTTTGTATTTATACCATTCTCCAGTCTGATTCCAGCCTAAGTTGAACAGTCCTTCGTTATTCAGGCGAATATCCCCGGCATCGGTCCGATAAGCCCCGCCCAGGTTCCCGGCCGTTGTATCGTGATAAGCAACACCTTCGCCTCCTTTCATATAATGAACTGCCTCGATTGTGCCTGGAATCGGTTTGGAGGCATTCCATGCGCTGCTTCCGTTCACATCGTTGTTAAAAGCAGTATAGCCGAAGTCCGCATGCGTATCCTCTGTCAGAACACCAATTTTGCCTGCTCCTACATTGGCGGTACGCGTTGCTTTGAACATACCATCTACGTAGTATTTAAACGTTGATCCCGATTTTTCTATCCGTATGTTATGCCATTTCGAATAATTGAAGTCGGCAGGCAGATCGAATGTTTGCCAAGCCTGATCCACTCCGTTAATTCGGAAAAATGTCTCAAGTCTTTTGTTTTTCGAACTAATCAGCGCAACACCGTAATTGTTCTCATTCGTATAGGAAAATGTAGCACCGTATCTCGGATTGGTGGACGTTCCCCGATTCATTTCCTTCATGTTAAATTCAGCCGTATAATCCGATGCGCTGCTCGAAGCCGTCACTTGTTTATACCAAGTTGAGCTGCCCATTGAATTTTGCCACATGAGTTCCTGATTGTAGATGCCCCAATTACCACCGTTCACGTTGGACCAATTGCTCCCGATTGCAGAACGATCGAAATAGTCATAGAAAACAGGCATTTCAGGATTGGGTTGATCCGTTGAAGTCGGACCTTGCACGATCATCTTGTCGTTGTTCCATACAATTCGGTCCATGTTCAGATGCCGTAGCGGTCCAATTATCCCATTACCTTCCAAATTATGATACATCATATAGTGAGTGTCCAGATTAGGTCCTGTTACTACGGTATTGTGTCCCAATCCCACGGTTGGGCCCTCTGTACGAATTAATACCGGGTTTGTGTTATCAGTAACATAACCGGACCTCGGACCTGTGGTGCTAACTGCTACATCCACCCGATATCCTTTGCTAAATACGTGGTTACCTGTATAGGTCATATAGTATTTTCCATTTCGTTTGAAGACGGTTGAACCCTCAGTCCAGCCTCCCATCCCCACTCCTGTTGACGCACTCACTCCGATCTCAGTCGGACTGCTCATCGGTGCTGCATCTATGCGGCCCTGTGCGGCGTGATAGAAGCTGAACGAGCCATCATCGTCAATGAATACATTACCGTCAATCGACTTTCCAAGGTTGCCAGTTACTACATTGAAGGGTCCGGTAGGACTTGTGCTGCTCAGCACGTAATGACCTTTTCCGGCAGGTGATGTATACATGTAGAACATGCCATTCCAGTAAACGACTTCAGGAGCATAAGCTCCGTGCGTAATGGGATCTGTTGCAGCTAATCCACGGTACGACCAATTCACCAGGTCTTTGGAGCTCCAGACTTTGACACCATCGTCCGTATCTCTTGTGCTTACATACAGGTAATAATATCCATTAAATTTCAATACATAGGGGTCCCCGAGTCCATATTGTCCCCATTCATCCGGTAACGTTTGCGGATTTTGATAGGCTTTGGCAGGGAGTGGCACCGACGAAACCATTAATAAAATAACCAACAGCGTGAACATGAATCGACGACTCTTCCTCACATGATTTCCTCCTAGTCTGTTTTTTGTTACCGCTTACAAATACATCAAGGTTCTCTACGTGCGCTTCTGTCTTACATCTGGTGTTGAAATCTAGCATAAAGTAAGCAGTTACAAATAGAAATAACATTTCGTTGTCATTTATTTGGCATTTTGTTGGAAAAAAGTGCTTATCTTTTTTTAGAACTCACTCGTTCATATAAACAAGAAAAAACCTCAGGAAAACTCTCCTGAGGTTTAGACGTATATCCCGTTTCTTACGTATTAATCCAACAGCGGGATAACGGTGAGGCATAAAAGATTGATCTCTCCATGTCCACCTGAAATTTTGATTGTGTTAACATTGCCTGGCTCCAAAGGAACGGTGATATTTGTGATCCCGTTAAATTCTTGCAAACCGCCAGTGGATAACGCATTCAGCAAGGAATAGTCCTGGTCATTAATCGTCAGATGCAATTTGGCTAGTCGTTCGCCTGTCGCATAATGAAGCTCAACTGATGCTCTTCCGCCTTCGCCTCCATCTATATTTTTAAACAAGGCGAAAGCTTCTGAGGATTGAAGATTCCCGACCACGGTTTGCCCGGATTGCAATTCTCTGATTTCAGCTCCACCAAAGACCTGGCTGGCTGCGCCCGCATAAACCTTCCGTTGCTGGACAGGAACTGGGGCTGGACCGACGGAGGACACACCTTCCCTTGTCTGAACCACAGGCTTGATGGAACCATCTTCATCGAACTCCAGATAGTCGATACATACGCTGCGCAGCGTACCTTCTCCAGAGATCGCTTGATTGTGATAAAAAAGATACCATTGCCCATTGAATTTCACTACAGAACCATGGGTAGTGGAACAGCCGGTCGGCTCCAGGAAGATGCCTCGGTACGTCCATGGACCAAGCGGATTCTCGCTTGTTGCGTATCTCATACGGTTGTTATTTTCCAAATTATCCGCATAGGTAAGGTAATAAAGATTGTTTCTTTTGAATACCCAGGCCGCCTCGTGAAAATCCTCGAGACCTTGCATTTCTGTCATACCGTTTTCCAGAGACATCATATCTTCATTGAGCTTACCTCCTAGACAGACACTGCCGCCACCATAATAGATATAGGCGCTGTTGTCATCGTCTACAAGTACACACGGGTCAATTAGTGCAAACCCGCCAAGTCCCTCGATATACCCTTGATCCGTAAAGCCATGCGCTGGGTTGCGACTGGTGGCAACCCCAATTTTCCAGGAATCGTTCCAGTTCGAATCACTTGGATGCGGATAATAGAAGTAATATGTCCCATTCTTGTATGCACAGTCAGGCGCCCACATGAAGCCGCCCTCCGGTCTGCCCCAGGAAACGTCGTCCGAACGGAGTATTTCCCCTTCGTCCAACCAGTGAACCATATCCTCCGAGGAGAAAACATGATATCTGTCCATGAGATCACAGCCTCGGGCTGGGTCCATGTCATGAGAAGCGTAAATATAAATTTTACCGTCATTCCATACATGGGCCGAAGGGTCTGCTGTGTATATGGATGTAATTACTGGATTCATGGATGTAGTCTTTTGGCGTGTGGTTTCAAAGTCAATATCATTAGCAGTCATTTTAAATCCTCCTGAACGTATACTTACTTGTTAAAATCATGCCCTTTGGGCTCTATTGATGACTCGTCGGATGGTTCGCAGTCACTGGAATCTGGTTTTTGAACATGCGATTGATATCCCCTGCAAGTCGGAGATAAAAGTCCGAAGATACGGCAACACCGTCGGCATCCAGCGTCAGAAAATATTGATTGGTTGGAATCATGGAGCTGTTCTCTGCCATCTTGGCAATAGCTGTGCCTTCATCGTACTCGTCAAACATTGCGATATATCCAGTATTAATGCCGATGCTCTTCAGATTGTAGGCCTGCCTCCACATGAAGTCACCATGCAGACGCGGATTTTCGTTTCTTGGGCCTCCAGTCATGTTCGACCAAGCCGAACCCGGCCAGATAACTGGCTGATAGTCAATTCCATTCTGCTGGGTAAAGGTCAGGTCGGGCTGAAGTTGATTGCTTTTGAAGCTGTCCGCTTGCTGAATATTGCCGAAGCGGGCAACGGACCAAGGCGAGATCATATCCAACGACTTGTAGACGTTCATAAAGTCGGATCGGGAGTCGTTGTTACCCGTTCTCCAATACGTAGGCACGCCACCGATAACATAGATCCCCTGATTTTTGAACCAACCGATCAAATCGGCCGCCTCTGCTGCAGTACCCGGACGATCCGTGAAGCCAATACCCCAGATGCAGACAACCATTTTGCCGTTCTGCTTCGCATAAGCCGAAGATGATGGAAGGTGCATATTGTTCACGACATTAGTCGTCCAGTCATGCTTGACTGCCTGTACCCAATTGCTCGCATTCATTCCCGTAATGTCATACATGACATAGAACTTGCGATTATAGGATTCCGCGGCATTCTTAACCTTGACGGCTACGCTGTCCCGGTTGCTTTTCCAGTTGTTAGGTGTGTCACTCTCATCTGCGCCGAACCGTTGCAATGCTGCACCGTCGATATTGTAGGTTTGCATCCACTCAAAATGTTTGTTGACCGTCTCCTGATCATATGAGGAGAACAATTTGGCAGGAGAACCATTACCGAGGTTCGCCAAACTTGTCTGATACAGCTTGGAATATTCGCGAAGGTCTGGATACAACTCGAAATTCACGTTGCCATTTGCTGATGGTGCACTACTATTTTTGGACCAGTGCACCCAGCCCCCGTTCGGTGAACCGTCTCCGGATGCGTTGAACCAGCCTTGATATCCGGCATACAGTTTGCCTACGACATCTCCTCCGCTGCCTGCGGCGGATGCACTGAACTTGAACCAGAGTAGATTGAACAAATTTCCGGTTCCGCCAGTGAATTTAAGATAGACCGTGTGTACACCAGTGGCACCACTGATCGACCCGGATTTGGTTTGCCAGGATTGCCACCCGCCCGTACCTGGAACAGCAACAGTTCCCGCGAGTGTCCCGTTTAGGCTATCCAGACGGACCTCAATGGTACCGCCACTGTTATTGCTTGCAGCTCTCACGTCGATTGAATTGGCACCGCTGCCAAAATCCACATTGTTGAATACAATGTAATCGCCGTTGTCGATAAATGCGACATTTTGCCCGCCCTCGCTGGAACTTTCCAGCTGGACTCCAGACTGACTATTGTAACTGGAAGCCTGCGTTTGATTAAACGCGGAAGCTGCCGATACGATGGAAGGAGAAATAGACAAACACAACGTAAGAATCAATAATGCCGCACTTGCAAAAGCCAAAACCCTCTTGTTTTTTTGCATGAAATTTAGCATAATATCCCCCTATTCATTTTAGTTGCGTGTGAACTACTCCTGTTCTTCATCCGTCCACGAATGACTCGGTCCCCAGGATAGAACCTCTTTTACCATTCCATTACTGACAATGGCTTCTCGATTAGAGAAACGTGTCCGTAGATCTTTTACATCGGGATAAAAGGTGGCGAGCAAGTCTGTCGTTTGGCGATCGCTTAACGTATCATTAGCGGTAACATTAACATGAACAGCCCCATCATAATCTGCGTGCAGAGCAGCCAAACAAGCATCCACGGCATCCCTGATATCAATGTAACTCCACAATATGTGCTTGAACGTTTCCGCCTTCGCAATAGCCAGATGTCTGTACTCTCCCGGTCCCACAATCATTGAAAAACGGAGGGAAATCACCTGCATCCCACTTCTCCGATGAAACATCTCTGCAGTGACCTCATTAACGATCTTGGACAGGCCGTAACATTCCTGCGGCTGTTGCGGATGCTGTTCATCCACCGGGAAATAATCGGGAGAGAAGGGGGTGTTAGCCCAGGCAAATCCGTAGGATGATTCGCTGGAGCCCATGACCACCTTTTTTATACCCAGCAAAGAGGCTGCTTCCAGCACATGGTATCCGGAAAGTGTATTATTAGCGAAAATGTAGCTGTGAGGGTAGTGAAGCGGCGCAGGAATCGCGGCCAGATGGATGATCGCATCCACTCCGGCAAGCGCTCCCACGACTTGACCATAATCGTTCAGATCGACAATGATCTGTCTGCAACGGACCCGGTCAGACAGGTGTTTATCCAGCGATACGACATCATGACCCTGTAATTGCAGCTTCTCAATGACCTGTGAACCCAGCTTTCCGCCTCCGCCTGTAACTGCAATAGTCTTCATTCCTTTATCTCTCCTGTCTGTTCTTGTCACTTCGTTATGGTCGCACCAATGTCCCATCCGCTTTACGGTCCAGAGGATACGGCCGATGATATTTGTTGGGATCCCACGAGTCGTTAAGTAATGATTTGGCCTTCACTTCATCCAATTCAATGCCCAGTCCCGGTTTGTTGGAAGGATATAGATATCCGCCCTCTCTGACGATATGTCCTGGGAAAGCCTCCAACTCATGAGGTTTAAAATGATTGATTTCCTGGATACCAAAGTTCCACAGGGCCATATCCAGATGGACAGCAGCTGCCTGGTTAACGGGATCATTCTCCCCACCCTCCTGCCAAGCTGTTCGTACTCCGTAGGCTTCGCCCAGCGTAGCAATCTTGCGGCAAGCGCTGATTCCGCCTGCTTTCGATACCCGAACTCGAATGAAATCGATCAACTTCTCTTGAATCAAACCGGTCCACTCCTGAGGATTAACAAATAATTCTCCTACTGCCTGCGGCGTAGCACTCTGTTGACGAAGCTGTCGATACCATCCGATCTGTTCCGGAGCAAGTGCATCTTCCAGAAAGAAAAGATGATAAGGCTCAAGTCGCTTCGACAGCTGAATGGCATGAATTGGAGACAAATGTTCATGCACATCATGGGTAAACTGAATCCCATTACCAAATTCCAAGCGCAACTTCTCGAACATGTCAGGGATGGCATGCAGATACGCATGTTCATCGAATACAGGACCGCTGCTCCAGGGCTCGCGCGGCAAATTCGCGTCCTTGCCGCTGACAAATCCCCCGCCACCGTAGCCTCCCATCTGCACTCGAATGACCGTGTATCCTTCTTCCATAAAACGAGATATATCTTCTTTCAGCTCGCTGATATCAGCACCTCCGGCATGGCCGTAACAGGGAACTGCCGAACGGCAGGCCCCTCCTAACAATTGATATACCGGCAGATTCGCTTCCTTGCCCTTGATATCCCACAGGGCCATGTCAATTCCACCAATGGCCGTGTTAAGCATTGCCCCATTTCTCCAATATCCGCTCATATGCATGAGATGCCACAAATCTTCAATTTGGGATGCATCCCTTCCCATGAGTAATGGTGCCAGCAGTTGTTCTATGACCTGTACCACCGCTTCGGGATTATAAAGATCGGAAGCAGAACCCAATCCGTAAAGACCATCCTGATCCGTCGAAATCTTCACAATTGTCCAGCTTCCGTCGTGTCTTGTACGTAGGCATTCTATCCGTGTAATTTTAGCCATGCGTTCACTCTCCTCATTTGCTCCATTTTGATCATACTAGTGGATTTAAGGCAAACGGTTGTATAAACGATACAGCAACACTGCGGTCTCAGCACGTGTAAGTGTAGCTTCCGGATGGAAGCTGTCATTACTACCTTCCATAATTGTTGATCTGGTTAACGAATCAATCGCATCACGGGCATATGCCTTAATCAAATGAGTATCTTTATAGTCATCCAGACTGGATTCACCTTCAGGAAGAGGCTGCATCCCGATAACTTGCATAGCTCGGTAGATCATAACCGCTGCTTCTTCCCGGGTAATTGGAGACGCTGGCGAGAATAGATCGGCGCCTGCCCCTTGAATGATGCCCAGCGTTCTTGCGGTATTCACGGACTGTTCGTAATAAACATGCTCAGGTACATCCGCGAAGCGTTCCACCTTGGTTCCCTGATCAGGTTGTAATTCTAAGGCATTGGTAAGCAGGGTTACGAAATCCGCTCGGCGGATCATGGATTGAGGCTGATATTCTGTCGGTGACATTCCACGAATAACCCCTTTGGACACCAGAACTTCGATGGCATGGCGGGCCCATGATAGCTGCCGTATATCCTGGAATGTTCGATTATCCTGATTAATTGCGTAAACTCCGTTTTGCCGTGTTTTGAAAATCATTTGTTCCGATTTTTTATTGAATTTCCCATTTGGAATGGAGATTATTTGCCCGTCATCCGCTATAAGTCGTACTGCGAGTTTTTCCGGGTCCAGAAGTTCAGTTACATTAGGCTGATAAGGTAAACTTACTGTGATTGGCGTAATGGAATTTTGCCATATAACGGATTTGCCATCCGATATCACAGATAATGAAATCGCAGGCCGCTCTCCTAAATCTGATTTCATCTTGGCATTCCAAGTGCTTCGGTCAGCCTTGCTTAACACCAAGGTACTACGCTCTCCAATCGTTCCTTGGGTATTGGCCAGCAAATTGCTCGGAACCAGCAGCACTCCCCCTGCTGTTCGAATCTCCAGCCAATGGATAGATGGTGTTTCCTGCAAAAAGCTCGATGGAAGTGTCAAAGCGTATCCTTCAGCACCATCCACGGACTCGATGTCCACAATCAGCTTCTTTTTCCCGTCCTGATCAGGGGTGATGCGATTGAATGCATCCTCCATCATCTTGTTGGTGAGCTCGGCTGTTGCCAATGCAGCAGCTTTATCCAGCTTGGGCTGTAGCTGCATTGTAGCACCAGGAGCGGCAGGTGTTGCTTCATTCTTCCCTCCAGTCGTAGAGCCCCCTCCAGCACTTGGCTCCGAACCAGAACCCGAGCCTGGATGTGGATTGGGTCCCTCGGGATTCGGATTGGAACCTGATGTAAGAGCAGCGAGTCTTACGAGTAATGAGGACTTCAACGTGCCGCCCGGTAGCAGATTGACGAAGTTGGTTGCTGTATCTATAGAAGTAACATCTTTCTTTTGCTCCGCAGTACGAACACTCACCTCAGCCGATTGCTCCAACAATGTCACATAACCACTCGTAAGCAGATACAAGTTTCCGAATAATCGTGCATCTTTACTTGTACCGATCCCTCCATTAAACTCCATAAAGCCTGATCGTCCTTCGCCGTCGTTTTCATTGACAAGCAATGCAAAACCGATAGGTTTGTCAGGTTGGAACGAATATCCTTCCTGATGAAGTGCTGCAAAAGGCAGCGTAATTTGATAATGAGTAATATGGGTCGTCTCGTCCCGGGTAATGTTTGCTGAAGCGGATTCCAATAATCCTGTAGCAACACCTTCTGGAGCTCTCCATCTCCATTTCGTGATGACACCTTCCTGATTCAGTGCAAAACCAAGCTCATTCACCTGTTTGCTGGCCGCACCATCCTCTTTGCCAAGGTCAATACCGAGCTGTAAACTGTCTCCTTGCCATATATCGCCATTGGTATTGGATTGATGGTGAATATCGTCCTTGACGTCCACCTTGAGAATCAAATTTTCCGCATCCCAACTTGCTTTAGCTTGAATGCTGAGGTCATTCGGACCTCCCCAGCTCCCACCGACGCTGTTGTAATGCTCCGGACTGGAAACCTCAATGAATGGCAGAGTTCCAACAGCATCTTTTTGTGCCGCAAAGGATTGTGATAGCTTGACTGAAGTCTCATAACGGAACCCGCTCTCAAGCGTTACTCTGAATTTGAGCAAGTCACTTGATATATAAGGAAGCGCCACATCCATGCTTTCCCCAATGCCCAGCCCTTCAAATCGCACTGGCTTAAATATCGCATGATACACACTCGGCTCAATCAGTTCGATCTGCCCTTTAAGCAAAGGCGCACCTGCAACATTAGTCAAAGTCAGCGTGCTTCCGGGTTCACCTGGTCTGGATGGATCATACCCAAGCTGGTTCAGTTTGAGTGCCAAAGGAAACAGATTGGTACCCGTCACTTTTCCAGGAGGTGCCTCATTATCAATCTGAAAACCGCCATTAAACAGGTTGTTGGATATCACCATCTTCTCTACGTTTGGACCTGCAACCACATGATTCGTACGAGGCTGTTGAAAATAGGAATTGTAGAGGGTAATGTCACCACCGATTGCGTTAATGCCGATTTCACCAACGTTCGTGAAGTTTCCCTGCTGTATGCGGATATCTCCTCCGTGAATATCAAAGGACCTTGTTGTATCTCCCCACATGGACGTATTGAAGAACACCGCTTTAGAGCCAAAGTCTGGCCCAACCTCCACGTACACCTTGTCTGTTGTACTCATGGAAACAAGCTCTGTGTTGATAAACGAAAGACCTGCTGTTCCCGCATGTTGCAATACGGCTCCCTTTTTGCTGCCATCGGTGCCATGACCAATAACGACAGCTTCGGGCCCTCTTCCATTCTGTTCTTCAAAATGAATACCGTACTTTGAACCGTATACGAATGTATTGAAAATAACCTGATTGGTAACATCCCCAATACGGAAGGCATCCAGATTCTCTTTTTGATAATTCCAAATTTGATTAAATTCTTCATCATTCGATGGATGATTCGGATAATTGTTCCGACCATAATAATGCGGATTGAACTGCACATTCCGCATATATCCTCCGTCTGACCCGCCACCAAGATATATGCCTTCCTTGAGCGGTGATCCCGCTACATAATCGATATAATGACCACTTGTATCATGGGTGCCGAAGTCGACAGCCTGATAGGGATTAACCAAGGTTGTATCGATCAGGTATACGTTCTTCCCTTGACCTTGCACAGTCCAGGCGTAAGGCTTCACCGGATTGGCATCAGACCATGTTTGTTGATCGTAATAGACAGATAAACCGCGTAATCCTGCTGCTTCCTCTAGCTGAATGAAGGCATCGGCATCCGGAGCATTTTCTCCATAGTTCGTAAAAATAACGGTTCCATTCCCGATCGTATGATGAGGTACATCATAATTGCCCCGCAGTTCTACTGCAGTCGGGATCACCAATGCCTGCTCAACGCGGTATATGCCAGCCGGCATATACACCGTTCCTCCACCTGCAGCCTCGGCATCATTCAACGCCTGTTGAATTGCTTGGGATGAATCAGTATTCCCTGTGTTATCAGCCAAATAGGGCTGGCTCACTACGTTAAACAATTCGCGTGTACCCGGTTTGGGCTGCACAACAATATCCACTGAGGGAACGTCAGGGATGGTTTCCAAAACCAAACCTTCTTCCTGATGAATGTTCAGTTCCGCCGAGGTACTTTCATCGTTCACTGCAAGGTTGCCTTCGTGTCCGGAATGTATGGCATTGATTGTTGCCACATCTCCCTGAAGAAGCAGGTGCCGATCCGGCTTTGCGAAGGTAGAACTGCCCAGTATAAGCGAGCCACTTTTGGCAACAATGGCATAATCTCCGCTTCCTTCACCCCAATTCTCGAAAGAGCTGCTCTCAAAGGACAACGTTCCACGCCCTTCATTCACAACCGCATGTTTGGGCTCCCCGCCCACCGTAACACTGTTAAACTGGGCAATGGAGTGAAAGCCTTCAGTTGCATAAATGGCAACAGGATTCGGACCAGCACTCGCTTCGAATTGACTGTCCGTCACCAGCAATCCATAATCATTGACGCCTTCAATCTTCAGCGCTACGTTGCAGTCGTCGATCTGGATTTTGTACAGCTGCGCATTGGCTGTTTCAAGGCTTCCTGTTCTTGTCGTGATTCGTATCCCTGTCTTATAACCCGAGATATGAATATTCGACATATACTCCCAATCCGAGCGCCCCATTACGATACCTTCTGATTGCTGTATCATATATTCACGCAGTTGAGATTGCTCAGGTGCTCCTGGCAAACCTGAGTTCGCCCATACATCCGGGGACAGGTGAAGCTCTTCCAGTCTCCCAATGTCTGTTGTGAAATCCAGAAAAATACCGGTTTTCAGTGTGGTGCCATATACATCCTTCACGTAATGAAGTTCGTTCCATTCCGGGCCAATCTTAATCCCCTGGTACGCATTGACGAGTGTTACATTTTTCACCGTGGCACTGTCACCAGGTAGTTGCTCCATCGTCCATGGATAGGCCACCGGGTTATTCATATTCTGTTCGGGATACCAGATAGATAAATGCGTTACCCCACTGGAAGGCTCCAGCTTAATGAAGCTGTTCCCGTTAGCTTGACCTTTGCCAACATGTACAGCAAGGATCGTTCCTTTGACTAGCCCGTCATGCTCATCGGGTTTTCCCCAATCTCCGCGAAGCGTAACGCCTGTCGGAATAACCAGCTCTCCGGTTAATTTATAGGTTCCGGATGGCACGAACACAACTCCGCCGCCTTGATTTCCGGCTATTGCCAGCGCTTCCTTGAACGCTTGAGTATCGTCTGAAACTCCGTCCCCTATTGCTCCATAATCGGTTACGCTCCGATCTGCAATGACGATATCTGATGTAGGGAATTCCGTATCATAGACCTTGGTCTGAGTACCCGCCTGCTGCTGAGGTTGCTTATGGACGGTTACTTTGGCCAGATGAAGTTCCGGATTGTTGGCTGGTGCCCCTGCGCCGCTAACCCCGATTCGGAAATCCGCTTCATGAGTACGGTTACCGAAATTGGCATCGCTGAGCTTGAAGGTATGTGTCTTCCAGGTTCCCGTATTTTCATACCGGAACAATGGAGCATCTTTGAAATTGGATTGCTTCGAATCGTATTGCAGAGACATCGCTCCACTATTGCTATCGTAATATTCAACAGTGACGAATACGTCCTCATCGGTATTTTCAAACAGATATTCATCCGCAACATTGAAGTAAAAATACAGGATGTTATCGGCCGGATTCGTTGGATTCACCGTCTGATTCGTTTTCCAATACTCTCTGCCGTCAAGCGTCCCGACTTGAAGACCTGCTGGAGGTCCATCGCCGGGACGAGCAGTTATACCCTGCTGAACAGGAGTTTCCCCCAGCGTAATATTTACCGAGTCAGATGACACATCATTTAGATGAACATCTCCTTGTTCAGTATCTTCCCTCTCGGCTGCCGCGTGTGTGGTTGCTGGTGTGATGTATAGCCCTGAACATAACATGACAATAGTCAACAGCACTGAAATGGTACACCTGCCACCTAACAATAATTGTTTGTTCACAATCGTACCTCCCATTAACTTGATCATGTAATCAAGCTGCACGAAAACAGGGTTGTCGTATGTGGAACATGATGCATCCGTTTTCAATCCGCAGCAGTGGAGAGAACTCCAAGACTGAATTGTTTATATTAAACGTGTTGTGGGTTGAATGCCGATCGTCTGAATTTTTGCCGGTCCCACATTCAAAACATAACTTCCCTCATCAGCTACCTTCATGGTTTCACCTTGCTCTTCAACAATTGTACTTTCGTACACTTCCTTAGCCTCAAACGAAGGCGTTACCTTCAGTGAAGTTGTCTCCGATGATACATTGAACACCCTGAACAGCATGTCATCATTCGACTCGCCCCGTTTAATCGCACTAAAAGCGAGATGATCACCCTCCCATTGCAAAAACTCGTGGGTAGCGGGTAACGTTCCACCATGTACACTTGTTTGTTGAACGGTCCAGGGAACCGGGAATTGATACGCCTGCACATAAGCATCGGATTGAATAACATCCAAATCATGTGAGATGAGCTCCATTTCCAGAATGTGCTGTCCAAGACATTGGGCCTCAGGTGTTGCAAATACTCCCCAATCCCCCAGCTCACGAACCCCACGCAGCAGTGACACAGCAATGGTGTTCTGATTAGCCAATACTTCGTACTCATTAAGACCTTTATTCGCAATCGTCAGCCCTTCACGACCATTGCTGATACTGACAAATGCATTTTGATGCTGCGCATTGCTAGGATTCCTCCATTCCGCTTCCGGCTGTATCGGGCGTTGCGCCAGTTCGTAAATAGAGTCAACGGTAACATGACTTGCTTCGAGTCCCGTTTGGAACAACATGCGAATACGATGATCCTGAACCGTGTTATTGATATAGCTTTTAATACCAACCGAACGCCCCGTTTTTTCAAGGCTCAGCTCTGTACGAATGCTCACCTCCCTAGTTTCATCAAGCCGCCGGGATTTCCGGTAACGAAATGGAACCATAGAGCGGATCTCTTCATCCAGCAGTTCATCTGCGCCGACTGGGAGCTCCCAGTTATGCACGATCTCATAAACGGCTTTCAATGATGTATGATGCACCAGCTTAATCTGGGCAGGCAGCCCCTGCGTAGTTAACGGAGCTTCCTGATCCGGTTGTCTGTACATATACTCATTTCCGATATCCCCGGTATCCTCATAAATGCCAAGCCCTGTATAATTGCGACCGTTCACTTTATCCAACATGGTAAACGATCCATCCCCCGCAATCTCGATCCGCACATAATCGTTCTCCATCACTTGCTGTTCTGTAACAAGTTCAGGGGTATTCAGTTCGCTAAGCACACTCTCTCCAATAACACTCTGAGGCATAAGAGCAAAAGTATGATATCCAAAACCCGGGATGTTCTGGGCGTGAAGCTCCACATCCACTTGATATGCCCAGTAAGGTTGACGGAATCGATCATCCGGCAAATCATATCCAAATGTCGGTCCAACGGGTGTGATTACGGCTTCCACTTGCTTGCCTTCCGCGTTCAATACAACCCAATCGTTCGAGTCAAAGGTTTCATATTCGCGCTTGAATTCCTGATACTTTTCATGCGGAGGCTGGTGGTCAAAGTAACGTCGCTCAACGTCCATCCTAGTTACAATTACATTGGATCGACGATGTCCCGAAGTGTTAAACACTACAAAAGGCAACGCAGAATCTGCGTCAAAGCCAGATGTATCCACGGATTCGGCTATTGTACGAGCACTCTGAACCGATATGGCTTCAGCCACTTCTTGCGATTTGGCAAACCGGGTCATCATCTCCCTGTGGACTTCGTCAACACTGCACCCGCAGATACTGTCATGGGGATGATTCTTCAGTAACGTCTTCCAGGCATATAACAGCTCATGCCGTGGATAAATGCCTGTGGACAGAGAGGCCATGACTGCCAGCGGCTCAGCCACTTTCTCCAGTAACGTCTGACTTTTTACATTTTGCTGTTTGATATATACCCTTGCTGAAGCAGTATTTACAAGTGTGATCCAGCCGTCGGTCCATTGGCTTCGAAGTTCACCGCGAATGACATCCAATGATTGTGGTTTCGCTTTTTGCAAAGCCTGAATGTACTCGGGAAAGCTGGAATGACGAAACGTCACATCTGGCATAATCTCTGTAGCGGTCTTTAACGCTTGTGTCAGATCCTTCTGGAGCGGCTGATGATCGCATCCGTTCATGAACAGGAGTTCCGAACTTGAAGCAAACTCTTCTGCTGCAGCCAGCTTTTCGGCCCAGTAAGCTTTCGCCTTCTCCGGCTCCACCGGAATCTCCATGCCATTGTTGTACCAATTGGCGAACAGGATCGCCAGTACACGAGTACCATCGGGTGATTCCCAATACATCTCGGAGTATTTCGAGGTATGTTCGTTGCCAGACTGAATTTCGTTATTGAATCCAACTGGCTTCACTCCACGTCCATATACAGCTACCTCAATACCCGCCTGACTAATGAGCTGCGGTGCCTGGCCCATATTGCCGAAGGAATCCGGGAAATATCCGATTTTCGCATATCCTCCCATTTGTTCAGAGGCTTGAATACCAATTAACAGATTGCGTGCATTGGCTTCACTGCTGACGAGGAATTCATCTTGAAGGATGTACCATGGACCGACGATCAGCTTGCCCTCTTCAATTAACTTGCGGACCTGGTTGGATCGATGCGGCATGATTTCCAGGTAATCCTCCAGCACAATAAATTGCCCATCCAGATGGAAATTCGTAAATTCCGGGTCATTTTCAAACGTCTCGATTAAATCCTCCATGAGCTGAACGAGCAACATTCGGTGCTTCTCGAAGGATAGATACCACTCCCTGTCCCAGTGAGAATGTGCGACAATATGCGCAGTTTTTGTAGTCATTTATTTCATTCCAATCTTGTATGATTTAGTTGTTGTGTATTCGCTATAACGCGCCATCAAAAATTACATTTTCACCGAACCCACGGTCATCCCCTTGACATACATCTTCTGCATGAACGGGAAAGCAAGCAGGATTGGAATTACTGTAATCAAAGCCCCTGCCATGAGTTCATTCCATTTCTTAAATGAAGAAGAATCCAGATACATGAGTCCCATCGGCAACGTAAACATATCCCGGCTATCCACAATGATCATCGGCCACAAAATATTGTTCCAGCTTCCGATAAAGTTCAGAATGGCAATGGTTCCGATCGCGGGCAACGCCAATGGAAGATAGATTCTGTAGTAGATTTTGAAATTATTACATCCATCCAGTACGGCACTCTCGTATAACTCATGTGAGATTGTGCGGAAATAACTGGTGAATAGAAAAATGGCGAATGGTGCAGCACCGTTAATCATGGGCAGGATCATACCAATGTACGTGTTCTGCAAACCCAGATTAGTCATGTTGATATAAAGCGGAATCAATGTGGTCACACCTGGAACGAGCAGCAATGCAATAAACGTGTAGTAGATGAATTTTTTGCCCCGATAGACAAACTTGGCAAACGAATAGGCCATCATGGTATAGATGAGAATGACGCCTATAATCACGACTGCACTTACGATCACGCTGTTTATAAAAAACTGATAGAAGTTCAATTTGCTCCATACGTCACCGAAAGTGGACCACATCGGTGCAGCTTGTGGAAACGGACTCTGTGGATTGGCTAATGCATCCTGTGATGTCTTCAGCGAAGTGCCGATCATCCAGACAAAAGGATACAAGCAGGTCAATCCGTACAAGATTAGAATGATATGCTTAATATATTTGACCATGTGCTCCTCCTTTTAGATGTCTGCCTTGAATGAGCGAATACTGAATATGGCAATGGTACCTGTAATCAGAAATGATACCCACCCGATTGCGCTGGCCAGACCATAATCATTGTTTAGAAAAGCTGTACGGTACACGAGCGTACCAATAACCTCCGAACTGCCAGCCGGTCCGCCACCCGTCATGATGAACACATTCTCAAAGGCCTGAAAGGCTCCGTTCACCATCTGAATGACGGCAATAAGCGTGATTGGCTTTAGTAACGGCCACGTAATTTTCAATATCATGGTTGTTTTCTTGGCACCGTCCACACTTGCTGCTTCATACAGTGTCGGATCAATGGAAGTCAAACCAGCATAGTACAGAATCAGCGTTCCAGGCAGACCGCCCCATATCGATGTCAAAATAATACCGAGTAAAGAAGTAGACGAACTCCCCAGCATTCCACCAGGTACAGCAAGGAAATCCAAGCCCATCCATAAGAAGAGTGAGTTGAATGCTCCACTAGGTTCAAACAAGCCTTTCCATACATAAAAGATAGCTACGCCAGATGCGATCATCGGCAGAAAATAAATCGTCCGGTACCAAGTTGCTGCCTTCGTATTTTGCAGCACAAATGCCAGCACAAGTGCGATTGGAACGACGACCACAACCTGTGAAACCGCAATGATCAGATTGTGCAGAACGGCATTATAGAAATTCCGGGTTACAATCGGATCATCACCGAGCAGGAACTGACGAAAATTCGCCAGACCTTCAAACCTTGCGGTGGAAAAATCGATCCCGGACCAGTTATAAAAGCTGAGCATGATCGAGAATCCGACCGAATACACGCCGATGGCAAGAAACAAAAGCACGCCAGGCAGTAAAAAGAGATACGGCATCCACTTATTTCGACTTTTTATCATGATCAATCACCTTTTGCTCTCAATTTGGCAATCGACAGCCCCTTACGGGGCTTGCCGATCGCTTTGGTTGTACTAGTTCCCGCTGGCTCTCAGACTTTCCATGGTGTCGTCGAACTTCTTGGCGACTTGTTCAGCAGTCATCTTTTTCTCGATCATGGATTGCATGGACTGGGCATACACTTCCCACTCTTTATGCTTGCCACGATACGTATTGATCGCTGGTGAAGCTTGACTGTAAGGACCAGGCTCGGCAGCGAATGCATCTGAAATTGATTTCAGGTTCGGATCCAGATCATTTGCACGATCACCCAAGTTCAGCGCAGGTACTGTATACGCCGCATTAGCAAAAGCAACAGCAGCATCTGGATCACCTGTCAGGAATTTAATGAAATCGAGCGCTTCAGCCTTGTTCTGCGAATCCTTATTCACCGACAACATCGTTAACGTAAATGGATCAGTCGTCCAGCTGTTAATTTTCGATCCTTCAAGCGGTGGTACCGGGAAGGTGAAAATATCGTCAGGACTCATTCCCATAGCTAGTAGCGTAGACATTGTGAAGGAACCACCGAGATCGAAAGCGGCTTTGCCAGCTGCAAACGCCTGGTCTGCTCCGTCAATATCCGTTGACAAGATTCCCGGCATAAACAGATCTTTGTTTGCCAGTGTCTCCATCGCTTTCACAACCGGCAGATTTGAAGGGTCGCTTAGTTTGGACTTTCTTTCGAGCAGATCAATATAACCCTGAGGTTCGTTCAGCATGATGGACAGTGCCGAACCAGCCCAGTTTTCCCACAGATCAGGCAGCTTTGCACCAAACACAAGCCCAGGAGTACCTGTTTTCTCTTTGACAGTCTCCATCATTGTGACGAATTCTTCCCACGTTTTGGGCGCTTCCGCTGTCAGCCCTGCTTCTTCGATCAGCTTCTTGTTTCCATAGAAAGTAAAGAATCCTCCGATATCGAGCGGCAGCCCGTAGAACTGGCCAGTCTTCAGTGACTTTTGAATTGTGGTGGCATTCTTGTCTTCTTTCCAGGAATCAACCTGACTCTGTGTAACAATGATCGGGTCCATTGCAGCACTGTAGTAACTGTTCAACAGTTCATCATCCACTTCACCGGACAGTTCGAGCACCGAGTTCTCGATGGAGTCCCCTGCCGTTGCCCACCAGTTGACGATATCAGGCAAATTTTTGGAGTTGGCTGCTGCCTGGAATTTTTGGCGGTACGTATCATCTGGTGTAAAGGTCTCCAGTTTGACTTTGATTCCTGTTTTCTCTTCATACAATTTTGCGGCTGCTTCAATTCCTGGCGTGTAAGCAACCTTCCACGTCCACATCGTAAGCTCCTTACTCGAATTGGATTCCGATCCTCCGGACTTCGCATCACCGCAAGCGCTTACAACGAGTGAGAAAACAGTTAACAAAGTAACGATCATGCCTGCTCTTTTTTTCATCCTGCAACCACCCTTATCTTTAAATTTTGATCATTCCTAGCTTAATGAATATTCCACCGCAACAAATTGGCGTTAAGAACCGTTACACCCCCTTTTTGAATTCAGGAACCCTTGAGACAAAATTTGTGGCATAGATAAGATTGTGAAGGCTTGGTGGAAACGCTTTATCCAACAAACTTTAAAAACAATATAAACAACATACTTTTACTTGTAAATGTTTATTTTTAGATACAACTTGAAGGGGTGTATTCCTAATAAATTGTTTATTAATAAGGTTTTTTCATCATATTTGTTCGTAATTTCAATCTTCTTGTCTTACTCACTTGATATTAATTTTTAGCACTTGTATATGTTGTATTAATATAATATATTTAGAACGAACTAATAGTGAATGGAGATAAATGCGATGGTGAGAACCTTCAAGCCAATGTACAAGAAAATCGAGACATATATCATTGACCAGATTCGAAGTGGAAATTGGAAACCGGGGAGTCGAATCCCCTCCGAAAATGAACTGGCTGAACAATTCAGTGTGAGCCGTATCACGGTGAAAAATGCCCTTACCGCTCTGGTCGATAAAGGGGTTGTCTACCGTCTTCAAGGCAAAGGCACCTTTGTTAACGATCACAGCCCGGAGGAAATTCGCAACATTACTTCAGCAGTAAAAGAGCAACTCACAACACCAACAATCGGATTCCTTCTCCCCCGTCTCGACAATCGGTTTACCGCAAATCTGCTGAGCGGAATTGAGGACACCCTTTCAGAGAATGGATATCAATTGTTATTTGCCAAAACCAATGATTCACAAGAGACGGAGATTCTCAAAATCCAAGAAATGAAACAGGCAGGCGTCAAAGGACTAATTATCTATCCCGTTGAGGGTGAGCACTATAACAATGAGATCCTTGCGCTTACGCTAAATCGCTTCCCCCTTGTCCTGTTGGACCGCAATTTAAAAGGAGTAGAGACCAACTCCATCAGCTCGGATAACCATGAAGCCGCAATTCAGGCGGTTAAGCATCTTCATGAACTTGGGCACAGTCGAATCGGCTTTATATCGACTCTTGCAGAGGGCACGTCAAGTATTGAGGATAGATTGCACGGGTATGAGAAAGCCTTGGAGGACCGTCATATTCTGATTGATCGGAGTATACAAATGACACGTCTGGCCATGAGTGACAGCAATGAAGAGGTTATCATGATGATTCAGAAGTTTTTACAGGCGAATCCACAGATGACAGCCCTTCTGTCCTCCAATTTCAGCCCTCATGTTATCCAAGCTGCGATGCAAATGGGGATCTCTGTACCGGAAGATTTATCCGTCGTGTTCTTCGATGATGTGGAATTTCCGGAGTTTTGTATTATTCCGCCCACGGCTGTGGTCCAGCAGGAACTTGAACTTGGGCGAGAAGCGGGTAGAGTCATCCTGAAACAAGTGGAGAATCCGAGCAGCGAGTACCTTCAAGTCAAGTTACCCACGATGCTTATTCCCAGACAGTCAACAGCAAAGGCGAAATCATAGAAACGATCCCTTGCTGTTCAATACGATCCATTTTCTGAAAATGTTTATAGTTATCGAAAGAGATTTTTACGTACTTTACGAAGAAGGACCCTTCCATTTCGGAAGGGTCCTTCTAATTAAGTGAACCATGACTATTGCAAATTTGCGGAAGTAACATCCTTCCAATGATTATTCGTTCCTATTTCAGCAGAATTTCCAACAAAAGCCATTCTTGCCTCCGAATCATTCATTAACTGATATCTCATCCAAGCTGTCAGATAACCTCTATGCTGTCCGCCATCCTGCTCTATCGCTGTATGTGCAGCGCCCTTAGCCATAGCCATTAAGACCGGAAGAGTCGGATTGGAATTACTCAAGGCCAATTGGTTGGAGTCTGACGGGGAGATGATGAAATCTCGGGTGCCCCCCATAACAAAAAATGGAACCTTCAACGCTGATGTATCATACACATCCTCTGGATCACAATATTTCAGCTCGGGCAGAGCAATCGATACAATCGTTTTGATGAGATTGCCGCTCTCAAAATTCGTATGAGCATTAATGACGCCCGTGGACCCCTGAGAATGTCCTGCCGCTGCGATTCGATCCTTTTGAATCCTCTTGTAAAACGGGCTGACTGTTGCTTCATTTTCACTGAGCATATATTCAATCGCAGCCATAATTTCTTTTCCTGTACCTGTGGTTTGACTGTATGTATCGATGACAATAAATCCCCAACCGGCCAGGTGCCTTAACAACTCATCATAATTGTCAGGTAATGCCCCCGTTCCGTTGCCCCAAACGATGAGCGGGTGCAAGACATCCGTTGATTGCGGAGAATAAATTCTGTACAGCTTCTCGCCTTGTTCATCCTTGATCTCCAGCGTATCTACCTCGTACGTGCCGGGTAGGGCAAATTTCTCTTCAACACTTCCGGTTTCGAAGGTAGCAGATACCGAATTTACGAGGATGAAGGATAGTGCGCAAAATGCAGCGATCAAAATAACGACAACACCTGTCGTCCATAGAAACCACTTGCTTCGGATTACTCTTTTCACTTGTGGCATACAATCTCCTCTCACATTGAAGCGGGATATTCATAGGTAAAACATACCACAGGTATAACGATTTTTGTTTACCGATATTTATATTCTATTGTTATATCAATCTCCCCCTATTTCTTAAGAATACCACCACGGAAGCTGAACACGTGTTAATGAAATGTCTCCGATATGATGTCTCTTCATTAATGGTCAATAATTCCAAAAACGTGTCTTGCAATATGGAGAAAAAGTGCTATTATGAATTTAAACAAAGTTTAAAACATTGTTTAAATGACTTGTTGGAGGGTTACATATGGAACCAGACAAAAAAAGTGAAACAAAAGAAAAGATTATGCAAGCCACACTGGAGTTCACTAAACAAAAGGGTTTTGACAGTATCACCATACGAAAAATTGCGGAAGCCTCCGGCACAAATGTCTCTCTTGTTAATTATTACTTCGGCTCCAAAGAAAATCTGATTAGCGAATCTATTAAAATGATTCTGAGTAGCTTTCAGCATACCTTTGCCATACTTGATGAATTTTCCATCCCCGCCCGAGAACGATTAAAGCAATTCTTGGTGGATTATCTACAAGTCATTCAGGAGTATCCCGAATTGTTATCCAGAATTATTCTCATGGGGTCAGCAGATTTCGCTTCTCAACAGGAGTACGGTTCATTTTTAAATGTAATGGGATTTCCCAAAGTTCAAAATACGCTAAAAGAGTTAACTGGAGAACAACAACCGGAGCGGCTGACCACAATGATGACGCAAATTTTTGGAGCGCTTTTTCTTCCAGCACTTATGAGTCCTATTCTGGAAAAAGGAGCATCTGTGAAGATCGCACCGATAGATGAACAAATTGACTTGCTCTTTGAAAAATACTTTCATTAAAAAACATTTATGGAGGTCATTCAGATGAACATGTTACGAAAACATTGGCAGGACTTGGGTTTGATCATTGCATTACTTGTATGCATTTATGTGACTATGAATTGGGGAACGCTTCCGCGCATTAACAGCATTTTATGGTTAAGTTTTGTTGCCATACTCCTGCATCAATTCGAAGAATACCGTTGGCCGGGTTACTTTGCAGGTTTATTTAATAAAGCTTTATTCCATAGTGATACACCTGAGAGGTATCCGTTAAATCAGCAGTCAGCTATGATTATTAATCTGATTATCGCCTATGTATTTTATTTGCCGGCTGTATTCTTCCCTTCCATTGTATGGCTGGGTCTGGCGCCTATATTAATGGGTTTTTTCCAGATTATCTGGCATGGCTTCTTCGCTAATATAAAAGCAAAAAGCATATATAATCCCGGATTGTTTTCAGCGATATTTCTGCATTTGCCCGTTGGGATTTGGTACATTAAATATGCCTATGAACAAAATATATTAACACCAACAAATTGGATTTTGAGCACAATTTATTTTGTCGTAGCCGTTTATGTTTTAATTGTTAAAGGCAACATGTGGCTGAGAAACAAGAACTCTAGTCACTCATTTTCACAGATACAATTAGGATCTTATACTAAAAAGTAAACCTGGAATTCAATATAAAATAAACGCATCGAGTCCATGGATTCGATGCGTTTCCGTTTCTCTTTTGAAATGATTAAGTTTCGAAATCTCGAACTTTTCCGTAACTTCCTGAAGACGTGATGCCATACGAGCAAGATAAGAAGTGGAAGAGCGGATATCCTGCATGGAAGCAAGCTGCTGCTCCGTCGCGATCTGTATATGAAAAAAAGTCACCATTTAGGTGACTTCTTGCACTTCTATCCCATTGAAGAGAAATGGAGCATTCATTAAATATTCTCTGATACACGCTTGTGCATATGGTTGCTCATCTATTAATCGTGATGCTTCTCTGGGGTCGGACGAATGATGGCTGTAATTCTCAATCATGCACATGATAAAGAAACTTTTCAGAACCTCAACATAATCTGTTGGGAGTGTCCTTACACTTTCATAACCTCTGATGAACTCCCAACGTTGTGCTGGGAAAAGCCCTAATATCGTATTTGCTATATCGTAAAGATAATATCCGTAGCCACATCGGCCAAAATCAATTGGATAAGGTTGTTCATCGTTGAATACGATGTTGCCAATATGTAAATCTCCATGGATGATCCCGTAATGCTGTGGATTCTGATCCAAGACTGCAAGTTGGGATATAATCTTACGGGTTGCTTTCTGATACGTCTTCCATCCCTGATCGGATAAAAACCTTGTGTAATAACGTCTCAGCTTGGCCATATCAACTTTAAAACTCTCTTCACCCCATGTGGGCCGAGCAAAATCAACAGGTGGTACAAAACGGGCAGTTGCTTCATGGAGTTTTGCGGCCATAGAGCCCATACGGTATGCACAATGTTCTGTAACCTCATTTCCATCCAAATGCTCTCCGTCTACCCAATTCATCATCGTGACATAAACGCACTGACCCTCTTCTTCTGTGTCCATGGACAAAACATACGAGCCGTTGCGACTCGCCACACCTTGAGGTACATGGAGATCATCGGATGTGCCCAATGATTGAAGCACAGTAAGTTCAGAACGGATCGTCTCTTTACTTAACCGATTGGAATGAATACGAAGCAAATAGCTTTCCGATGAAGTAGTATCAATTTTGTACGTGATGCAATCTGACAACTGGATAAAATGTATACATTTCCATGCCAATTCATACTGATCTAATGCCCTTAGACAAGTGCTTCTCGCCCGAACGAGCAAACATTGAAGTTCTTCATGCGTCCCATTTTGAAAAAAAGTCATCATTGTCCTCCTCATTCATAATCCGCAAGTGAATCCAAATATGTACAACCAATTATACTGACTAGATCATTGGAGGCGTATATAACAAACGATTATAAATCATCTATTACATAGATGTTGTTGCTTGAAAGTCAATTCCAACAAAAAAAAGCCCGGTTCATCACTAAAATGTACCCTATAAGATGGACACTT
>NZ_LITU01000060.1:192631-198912 GCF_001280595.1 Paenibacillus xylanivorans | reverse complement strand
TGCTCTCCATCTCGACTTACCTCCAAAGGAATTAAATTTTTTTTATTATTTCTTTGCGGCTATTACATATAACGTTACTGTATCCACGACGTCCCACCGACTTAAGCCACGTTAGGGGCGGCCGCGATGCGGTTAATCGGTGCGGATGTGTCCGCCTGATTCCACTTCCCTGCCAATTCCCTTCGGGCTGACCGAGGGAGCGTCAGGACCCGAAGCTTGGATATAATGTTATCTGACGTAAACCTCTACTGCGAATTAGCTATAATCTTCTTTGTTAAGTTAAACTCATGACGGCATTCGTAGTAATAACTTTTGAGTTTATATCCCCCAGCTTTAAATACAGGCTTATGTTGATACCACACTATAATTAGCGTTCCTTCAAAAAGGATTCTACGAAGGATATTAACTATTCTGTTAAAGAGAACGCTTCTATTTTGAGCAAATTTATGAAGTGTTTCGGATTGAAACTGAACATGTTTCTCCTCATCACTTAAAATTTGATTACATAAATCTATTAATACTTCTGACTTTGTAGATTTTTGCAAGGCTTTATAGTACAACTTAGCAATGATCTCAGCAGTTAATAGAACAATGACTGATTGTTCTAGACTCGCATATCGACGTAATCTTCTAAATACATTGTCCACCCAATGTCTACGAAGGAGTGGGATTCCCTGTACCTTCATAAATCTGCCTAGATCTCTTGCGTGCCTCTGTTCTTCTTTAATGAATTCTATAAGTGCTTCATAGTAATCCTGATCTTGTGTCTGGTGTACATATTCTTGCGCACGTTTAATTAGATGTTTACCTTCAGAGTTTTCTCCTAATTGAAACTGTTGAATTGACTTAATGATTATTTCTCTTTCATTAGTTGTTAATTTATAGTTGTCATCCCAATGAATATATTTGAGGTTTTGATTATTTCTTCGATAATACTGCACCCATTTCGAGAAAGTGATATTCATTATTTGCTCCTAAAATGTAATAGGTTTATCTCAGATAACGTTTTGTATTGACAACGTCCTGGCCCCTTAGATCGCTGCTTATAGTTGTGAGGCTACCACATCTAATGCAGCGTCCCGACGGGGCTTAGGGGGCTGGATGTGGTCACTCGCTTCTCGGAGTGACCCGGAGCGTAATATGGTGTTAGTTGGAGGAATTTCTGGAAGCACCCATTGCATTCAAGGCGTTCTCAAAATAGCTATATACTTCACCAGAAATTCCCAGAAACTCTTCAACAAGTACATTACTATCCAAGTAACAAGCATACAGATAATCAACTAAAGCGGAGTCAATCTCACAATAGGTTAATATGGCATTCTTCATCATAATAATGTCATCTTGCCATACACCTGTATCTTCTAAAACCAAAGAGTATAATGCACGAATTAATCTCTTAGAGTAACCTTTAATATATCTAGTTTTCAATGAGTTATCACTAGCATTAGAAAGTAAACCTCTATGTACACGATCTACTTCCTCCTTGGTCTCTGTATTTAAGTCTAAAATGAACTCTGGAGAAATAATTATCGGTGGTACTTTTTCACCAACGTCATGACCATATACGCAAACACAAATGATCTTAACCCAAAAACCCCACTCATGTGGTTTGCTTAATACATCGTCAATCGAGCAAATTATCGTATCAATTTTAGTTAATATTGGATATTCATCCAAAAGCCTGCCTTTAATATTTGACAATCTTTCGTAATCAATATCTTTGGGATTTACACATACAATAGTAAAGTCTGCATCTGATTTAAAAGGTTTAGCAGTTCCTTTTGGAATCGAGCCACACATATAAATGCTATGAATCTTACCTTTAAATTCGGTAAGTATAGTATTTATATACTTATCAACAAAATCCTTATATTCACTTTGTATTACAATTCTATTTATAACTTTTTCTAATATCATATAGACTCCTCCTAAACTAAGAACTTCTTTTGGCTAACGTTGTTGTATTCACGAACCCGAGAGGCTTAAAGGAGCGACTGGGTCGAAGACTTAGCCTCGCAGGAGTTATCTGCTGGATACTACTTCCTCGAAATTCCTCTGGCAGACCAAGAGGCAGCGTGAATACGTTGTTAGCAAATGTCAGGGGCTTCTTCGAGCTACTTTCAATGAATTTACGACTTTCAATGTGCTTGGTTCATTAAGATTGAGATATATTCTTCATCTTTAAGCCTTGTCACCTTACAGTTCTCATTGGATTCAAATTCTACTATTCTCTCTTCAATTGTTTTATTAGTACTATCTTTAAATACATCCTCTCTATCATAGTGAGGAAAAATAAGCTTGTCGGTTACACCTAATGCCTTAAAATCCGTTAAATCCATTGTGTTCATCTGTGGGGTAAAGAAATCGACAATGTTAATATTTGGCCCCAGTAATAACGCTCCAGCACTTACTCCAACTATAATTATATTCTGTGCGGCCAGTGTTTTAATAATTTCATCAGCACCACTTTTCTTAGCGTAATACAATAATGTAAATGGATTTCCACCATTGATATATATAACATCTCTATGTATGAGAATTTGCGGGTCATCAAATTCTATATCTACAAAATTAATATGCTTAAACCCCATGTCCTTGAAATCTTGCATTGCCCTTTGTGCATATCTATTATTTTCTTTCATAGGGGATCCTGTTGTAATAATAGAGACCTTTAATTGAGAAATATCTCTATCAATAAAATCCAGAAATTGATTTTTAATATCTTCAGTATAAAAACCACAAGAGGTTAGTAATAAGCTACTCATTGAAATCCCCGTCCTTAAATAGTTTATCTAATCTTTATAATTTAATTAAGCATTCTACTAACGTTCCTGTATTCACGAAGCGAGCCCACCTTAGATAGCTCTTATCTTAGGTCGGCTCGTGTGTCGTCCGAGTTATCTCCTATGATTATACATCGGGACGACCAAGGGGCGTGAGCCCCTCAGCATGAATATAATGTTAGGCGATGCCGCATTGAATTACCTACAAAAATCCATTTCAATATAAGGGATATCATTCTCGATATTATTCAAATAAAATTTCAATGCTTCTTTATCCCAATCACTCCAGTTGCTATAATTATTAAAATTATAACTTCTATAAATCGCTGAAACTACTCCAAACTGTCTAAGACTAATAAAATCAGGTATTAATTTTAACCATGCATTATCAATTGTATTTTCTTTTACATACCCATCCATGAAATTATAATAATACCTCTTGGTTATCTCTAACCTTCGTTTTCCATCTACTACCCAGGGGATCGGAATTTCATAGAATAAAGGAATAGCAATATCACTAACAAACCAACTGTATTCGGCTTCATCAAAATCAATAAATACTACATCATCGTCTACGTTCAAATAATTTCCATGATTTAAATCTCCATGGATGATTCCATACGAATCAGTATTCTTTGGAAGCCGGCTGAGCTCTTTTTTTAGAATTTCGTATTTGTCAATTACATAAGAAAGTTCCGCAGGTAAATACTTTTTCACATTGATTAGTAACTCTTTTTCATACCATTGTTTTCTGTTTAAATCATGTGTTAGATTTAACTTCTTTGAAAGTTTATGTGTTCTTCCTGTATAATTACCGACTCTTTGATAGAACAAATTGCTTTCTTCAGCGATTTTAGCCTTTCTTCCACTAGAAAATTCAAAAGAAGTTGCATAAAATTCCCCATTATTTATTTGCTCTACAAATTTTCCATTAATAGAGATTATAGCATTTGAAACAGATACATTATTATTAGACAAGTAATTAATAAAATCAATTTCAGATAAAATCTCTTCTTCAGTTCGATGTGATTTGTGTGTAACCCGGAGGACAACACTTGTTTCATTTGACTTCCCAAAATAAACAAAGTTTTGGAATCCTTCTAAATCTTTAAGACTTGATTGATTAATATTAAACTTTTGTGCCGCCTTATTAAGCACTTCCCAAGTAAAAAGCTCTTTAACATGCTTTTCCATAAAGTTTCTTCCTTTCTCTTCGCGATTTCACCTAACGTACCCGTATTCACGAAACGCCCCGGCCTTAGATAGCTCTTATCTTAGGCTGGCGCGTTTGTTGACTGAGATTTCTTCCATGATTATACATCTGTCAATCAAGGGGCGATAGCCCTACAGCTTGAATACTGTGTTAAACGCAGTTTATGACTTCATCGAATTATCAAATACTCGCTTTCAGTTTGTTTTATATGATGCAGCATATGGTTTATATTCTATAAAATAGTCTATACCGCCAACGGGGGCGTTTAGTTAAGCATGACTTCGAAAAGTACACTGTATCTCGCGGCAATAATGAATAAGTGAAATTAGTTTGAATAGATTCTCCCAATTATCCATCGAAATACTCCAATCATCAGGAATCCCATTGAAATAGATAACATTCATCCCGTGATGCATTTATGACCCGATATGGCCTTCTTTATCCAAAACCATTCGCAACACGCTTTGCTTTCCTCGAGACACAAAAAAAGACAAGGCTATCTAAATGGTATCGATCATAATAAAGTACTGGATAAGAAGAGAACCATATTAGGAATAAGTAAATGGCATACAGGAAAACATAAATCCGGGAACTTCATTAACTAACGGATCTAGGAGGTTGGCAAATGGCAAAGTTTTTCGTTTTAACAATATTATTATTGGTGGCAGGCTGTTCGTCCCATAACAATATGATGCAAAAACAAGTGACTCCTGAGCAAAAACAAATTTCAATTCATGATCATGCTGCTGCACCAAACTCTGTCCTCACACAGGCATCTTCAACAGCTACATCTTGGCAAGAGAGATCTATTACAACAAAAGAAGCCCAAAATGGAATTCCATTGGATTTGTTGGATCTGGTTCGAACACCGGATGGAAACCCAGTAAACCAGGCACCTGCAGGAAATCCTGAAAATAAGGAGCCAGCAGGACAAGTACAGGAAGGTAAAAAAAATACTACGGATAAAACCGATTTTGAGCAGCAGGTTCTGGATCTAGTCAATCAAGAAAGGGCCAAAACAGGATTAAGTTCCTTGAGTAGGAATGAAGAATTGTCAAATGTGGCTATGGTCAAGGCACAGGACATGTACAACCACAGTTACTTTGATCATAATTCGCCAACACATGGATCCCCCTTCGATATGATGAAGGAATTCGGGATCACCTATAATACCGCTGGAGAAAACATCGCAAAAGGGCAAACCACCCCTACCCAGGTTATGAAGGAGTGGATGAATAGCCCTGGCCACAAAGCAAATATACTGAATAATAGTTATACTCATATCGGTATTGCTTATTATAACAACACATGGGTCCAGGAATTTACTGGGTAGCGCCTTTCATCTCCCAACAATAAAGTATCAAAAACCCGCAATTTATGTCGGGTTTTTGATACTTACAGATCCTGCATACGCCACCAGTTGTTTTGTTTCCTCGAACTGAATTAAATTGTAAATATTATCCATATTTATCTTATTTGCATTAATTTCACCTACCGTTTTTATGTGATAGATTGTCAAACCAAGTGCGACAGTTCCTCTGTGAGAGATTCGTGAGCGGTTTTCCAGCCCAGACATTTCCGAGGGCGACGTAGATACTGTGTTATCCAATGGACTTGCCTTCTTGATTCTGCTTTCATCGTCTTTACTTTTGTTTTCATTCGTTTATGTATTCTAGGACTTTTGACAAGTATTCTGCGATTGGTTTCGATGAATCTACCACTATATAATTCTCTTCTTCTGGTTTTTTACTGTTTATTAAAGCTCTATAAAAACCTTCTTCTGATGATGGTGCTTCGATTTGACTCAAAAGTCTTTCTCGATTTTTTAATCGATTTCGAATTAATTCAATGTCTTCGACATAACATTCCACATACTTATATTTCTTTTTGTGTTTTCTCGCTAATTCAAGCCCAGTTTCTAATAAATTGCTGTACAAACAAGGACTATCCATGATCACGCTATGTCCATTCGATAAATAATAATCCACCAACGACCAATCTACATCATAGGACAGTTGTCCTATTACTTTACCTTCCATCGTGTATCCTTGTGATGATAGCGATTTTAAGATTGCTGTTTTAGAAATGTCATGATCAACAATGACAGCCCCAGTTGTTTGGCTAATCTGTCTTGCTAATGTCGACTTTCCTGAACCAGGGAATCCTGACATCTGTAAAAAAAACATACATACACCTCTATCTTAATTAATAGTATTTGTGAGTCTTTCGGATAACGTTCTTGTATTCACGACTCGGCGTATACTGATTGTCCGGCGAATGCCGGG
>NZ_LITU01000060.1:183317-192621 GCF_001280595.1 Paenibacillus xylanivorans | reverse complement strand
CAAGGACGAATGTCCGCAGCGTGAATATGATGTTATCGGAAGAAATATATTCTTTGAAATACTTCCATTTTAATTTTCAAATCTCCGATTTACTACGAATCCAAAAAACTCTAATAACTCTTCAATTGTTTGTATAGAACGGATTTGCCTTAAATAATTGATATTTTCAAATAACAAACTATCCTTTTCTATTAACTCCTCAATGACAATTGTTTTCTCTGGGAAGAGTATGTTTAGATGTTCAATATACTTCTCTTCTGATTTCCCTCTATAAAATGATGGGGCATGGGAATAATTATTGCTTTTAAAAACAAAATAAAAACCTAAATCACTTAAATACTGGGGTATATCAATTTTGATGTGTAATGCTTTCTTTTGAATTATATAATATAAATTCCTATCAACATTCTCCAAGTCTATAACATATTTATCAGGATAATAATGTGTAAGTTTTGTAATTATCTCATCATTAGCTTTTGGATATTTAGATAATGGTTTGAAATTGTAACCTAAAAATTTAAGGTATGATTGAAGAGATCCAATAATATTTTTAGCATTCTTTATTGTCTTTATCTCTTGGTACAGTTCTTTAGGTAAGGCTTTATAATTTGTGATTTCTTTATTGCTAACGTATTGATTTATCTTATCAATAAGGTCTAATTCTTCCTTCGTATAATTCATTAATTATCTCCTTAGTCTACATATTATTTCCGATAACGTTGTTGCATTCACGACGTCCCACCGACTCAAGGTAGCTTGCTTCCGGCCGCGATGCGGTTAGTCGGTGCGGATGTGTCCCGGCAATTGCTTCCTCGCTCCTCACTTCCGGGACCGAGAGGCGTCAGTCCCGATGCGTGAATGCGTTGTTATATGATATAATTTCCCACTTTTCCGAATAAAGACAGGACGTTGACCCTCGTTATATTTTCAGAGAAATTTATTTATTCGAATCAATTATCGTTCTCCTTTAGCGAAATGAAATATCTTAATCAGCGAGCGCACGTTTTATGTTCGCCTTTGCTTCATCAATCAACCTTATATCATTAAGATTAATTGCCTGCATCATGATCAAAATGGGGATGTATATTGCAATCAATCGTGCTAATATCTCCGTTTCTTCATCAACTTCTCCATATACTTTGAAAAAGTTTGAGCGCGCATCCGGAGGTAAAAAGCTATACACAACATTCAGGTCACAAGCAGGATGACCTATGTTTATATCTCCCCAGTCGATAATCCCTGAGATTTTTCCATTCTCATCTACCAGCATATTCTTAAAATGAAGGTCACCATGAAGGAATGTATACTTTTGCTTCACTTTTTTAGTTCTAAGCTGTTCTAAATAATTCGATAAAGCAAGGTACTCTTCTTCGCTTAAATGAAGGGCAATGTCAGAGAGGAATTTATGCATCTTTTCTTTACGCATCGTAATATCAGTCAGATTTCTATGATCATGTTGAACTCCATTTTCTTGGGCTATCTGCATTGGGAATGCATGTAAGTTTTTTAGAAATACAGCAAGAGTTGTTGCTGAAAGAGCACGTTGCTTGTCAGTTAATCCGATTGGAAACTCGCCGGATAAATAGCGGTAGCCCAAAAAGGGTGCTGGATAACCATAATCCCCTTCCCCAAAAAATAACGGTATCGAATATTCAATCGAACAATAGTCTTTAAGCTTAGGCAGTATCTTTCTCTCCATCCTTAAAGAATTAATTGCAACTTCTCTCCTTGGAAATCGGAATACATATTCGGCCCCGACAAGATAAACCGTATTGTCCCACCCATGTCCTAGTTTTTGTACGATTTTTGAAGCTAACTGTGGGAACTGATTGCTTATTAATTTATGCGCTAATTCTTCTGATACTTCCCATTCTGCATCCCATTGATTCGAACTACCCATATCTCTTTATCGCCCCCTATAAAATAGAAAATCTACTCACTCGACCTTAACCCATACCATATCACACCACTGATTCTTGCTATTTTCCTGCCTTTGTTACATAATCATCGCCATTTATATATTTCAACAAGCAACAGGACGTTGCGAATGTGGATCTTTTAACTGTTTTGGGGCATTATTTCATATAACGTTCCTGTATTCACGAACCCCAAAGGGGTTGTCTGCTGAAATTACTCCTTGAAATCCCTCCGCAGACCAAGGCTCCGAAGGAGACGCTGCTTGAATATTATGTTATACGACGGTATTGCTTCTTGAGCATGCCCTTACTGATCTTTTCAGATTACTTTTTTATTTTTCTTTATATTTTCCAAATTTCTTTGTAGCTTTTCAGCTAATTCCTTTGAAATATTATTAACTTCGTACAACTCTATCCATACAGTGAATAAAGCCATTTTAAGCTTCTCACTTATATCAATCACTGTTTCACTACTTAAATATGATGGTAATTTTTTTTTCTGCTCTTCTGAAAAGGACTCCATTAATTGATCGAAATCAGCTTCTGAAAAACTGTATTCCAGTTCATGAGCAAATGCATTTCTCAATTTATTTATCTTTAATATGGAACTCATTGTTTCTAATGGAAGTAAGTCTAAAGCAAATACAAATCTAACTTTATCAATGAAACGCAACTTACCTTTTAATATCTCTGGATGCACCAATGTACTCAATAACATCTTCTCTAATTCATACTCAATATATAAATGAGCCCTTAATATAGTTTGAAGATTACTTTCAGAACTTGTATCAAGCATAAACTTATCATGTTGTTTTGAAAAATCCTTATGTATTTCTTCCATTTGATTATAATCTTCTTCTGTAAGTATTAAATCCATAATATATCCCCCTTATTTTATAACTGTTTAAAAGCTGTTCTTTTCTGTCCTATAACGTTGTTGTATTTAAGAACCCCGAAGAGGTTGTCTGCTGAAATCCCTCCTCGAAATCCCTCTTGCTAACCAAGGCTCCAAAGAAGCCGCTGCTTGAATATATTGTTAAACGATGGGATCGCTTCTCCGAATCAGTACTCAATATTTTTTTTCTTTCTTACCTTATAGTTAAAAGGTTCCAACTCATAGAGAGCAGTATCCAAAATGTTATCTATAATTTCTAAAGTTATATGCTCCTTCTCCCCCAATATATTGCCAACTCTATAAATTAAATATTTTCCACCCCTAGTTTGACATTCTCTAGCCGTATTCACTTCATGTTGTGATATATAAAAATCACTACTTTCTTTTATTGTTGTTTTGACTTCTATGAAGATTATGTTTCCGTCATCATCATATGAAAGAATATCATACCCATTATTTGGGTCAGCAGCTTTACTATCATCGACTAAAGTGAAATAAGGTGTGTCTTTAAGTTTTTGGAGTTCATGTTCAAACACATATGCTTCTCCAAGTTTCCCTATCTGCATTTGAAATTCATGTAGTTTTAAATAATCTATAACATGAGTGACTTTACTTCTTAACTCATCAAAAGTGAACATGACTGATGAGGCACGAAGACTTTCTTCACTAACCAATTCAATTTCATTCTTCTCTATGGCTTCTTCCACTATATTATTATGCTTTTTTTTTAATGAGTCAGCACATTTAACACAAATAATACGGTTATTAACTGAACTCCAGTTAGTGGATAGGTTTGTAATATTTTGATTACATCCACCACACTTTATCATATTCACTTTTCTAGCATTTTTTATCCTTATTGGCTTTAGATCCGATATTCCGGCAAGGATTCCAAGCTTCGAAACTATGCTGTTTAGGTTTTTAAAACCGTTATATTGCTTTTCAGAAAGATGTTCAAATACGTTTTTATATCTATCTGGAACTACATACCTTGTATTTTTATAAGTAACTATTTCCCCATCTCTGTAGTCGTCACTAGTGAGCATTAATATTTCTCTAACTGAACATTCTGTTTCAAATAACAAATACCATACAAATGCCATTCGAAGAGTATCGAATTTAGTGAACTCTTGATCTAATAATTTATCAATTTTTAGAACTTCACTGAAAGATAGGCTATTCTCATAAGAGAATTTTTCATCTTTAGAAGAACCTTCTGCATCACTCATCTTCTTTAGAAAATGCCTTATCAAGTCATCTTTCAACCAAATTTCATTAAATCCATCAGGCACTATCAGATCATTTGCATATAAATATTTAAAGAAGGATTCTTTGTATAAATCTTGGGTTGTTTTCTGTTCATCGTTAATATATTTTTGATAGATCGGTAAATAGTCATTAAATGTAAGATTCCGCACATTTTCTTTCTGAGTAAAAGAAAATATATCAGCTATTGAAGAAAGGTATTGTTTGTAAGAGCTTTCAGAATGAAGTTTCAAATAGTTACTAATTATTTGCTTAGAATCATTATGTAGACTTGAGATAATCGTCATTGGACTTTTCTTCATAATTGTTTCTCCTTAGCATTAGACTTGATTTTCTAAAACGTTCTTGTATACGAATCTAAAAAGCTTAAGGTTGGTACTCCAGAGCCGACGGATATAGCTTCATGGGATAGTAAACTGACTTCGTTTCACTGCCTACCTCATCTTACAAACCAAAGGCAATGTCATATTCGAATCTAGGTAATTTATTTTGAGTTTTGTATTTTTTCTGAAATGATTTCATTAGTCCCTCTAACTATCCATATTTTTAATGATTCATCATAAGTAGCTATATAATTAGGTAATCCAGATGCTAATAGTATGTTTGACTCATTTGGTTCTAATTGCTTGTTCTTTAACAAAGGAATAATTTTATCTAATGCTTCGTGAATTGCTTCATCCGATGAAATCCCATTAAATTTAAAGTTGTAATGATCATTATTAATTTTAATCTCAATTCCAAAAGTTATTTGCTTCGACTCAACACCATTTCTTGTTATCTTGCTATACTTTTCACCCCTAATTTTTTTGAAAGTACGCACTATCACGGTTTTTATACTTTCCCATCCAGCACTTGCAAGAATTCCTGAAACCAATCCCATGGCCAATGGTGAATTAACTAAAAATGAAAAAACATTAGTAAAGTCTTCAATCGAAGCAGTAACTCTCCCACTTTTATCTATTGCTTTAAGTCCAATTCCATTCTCATTCAAATCAGATTTTATTAATGAAATGTCGATTTCTTCTAAGTGTCCAGACAAGTAAAACAATCCCAAATCATATTTTGGTGTTAGAAAGTCACTCATGTTAAGCCTCCATAGTTATTATATTTATTCATATAATTCCTAATAACATTTTTTAATAACTAAATTAACCAAGGGTTGTCTGCTGAATACTTTTCTGAGATTTTTTCCGCAGACCAAGACTCCAATAAATATCATGTTAAAGACTTAATTGCTTCTCGAAATGGCGCTCACTATTTATTTTCTTCTGGTACATATTCAATCAAATCAGATAACTTGCAGTTAAATGTATCGCATAGCTTGAATAAAGTTTCCAGCTTTGTTGTTTCTATATTTGTTTCCCTATATAACTTGTTGATTGAGTTCCGACTTAGACCTGATTTCACCATCAGTTCTGTTATATCATCTATTCGATGTTCTGCCATGAGTTCTCGTATATTGCACTTGATTACGTTCATCTTTTCCCCTCCATAGTTCTATCTTATCTCCCTCATTAGTAATCATCAACAAAAAGCGAAGTTTTAACTCTATAAAGTCAAATATTCACCTTGTAATTAACTTCATAAGGTTATATAATAACTCTATAGAGTTAATAGAAGGAGGAATATTATATGATTAATACATTAGAATTGCTTACAGAACCGCTGATAAGAATACGTCTAGAATTACTCTATACTGAACTTGTGAAATGCCATACGGAATACAAGCAACTTTCTACTGAGACAGATCAATACTTTAAAGCACTTCGCGATGCTTTGCCTGATCAACTTCAACATACAGTTTTTCTTTACGAAGACGCTCAAATTTCTCTTCAATCCATCTTAGAAAGAAGTATCTACATACAAGGTTTCAAAGACGCTCTACAACTCTTTAGTGAATTGCAAAACTCTAGCATTTAGAGGATCATATGATCCTCTTTTCTATGTATTTGATTCTGTCGTATAACGTTCGCGCATTACCGACGTCCAAATGGCTTAAGGACCAAAGGTCCGGGTGGCTCTGCCACTTAGTCGGTTGGATGTGTCACCTGAATCCACTTCTTAGAAATTTCGTCCTGGTGACCAAGGGAGCGTAGCGACCGCAGTGATAATGTAATGTTATAGGATGTGGCTTCTTCTTTGAGCAAACTCACAAAATTGTTATTTATTCTTTAATAGAGTTTTAATCATTTCTTCAATATCGTTAAATAAAAGAGTTACTTCTTGGCTCTCATGGTTTAAATAATAAACCGTTTCTTCCATATTACCTTCATTATTTATCTTATAACCTATTAAATCTCCGGTTCCATCTTCACCGATAAATATAAATCGTTCTTTCATATTTCTAAAATCCAGTTCCTTATTGTTTCTTATAATATCGTCAAAGGTCTTAGCTATTCTCTTATTATCTTTAATCGGGTATAAAATCCACTCATCAATCTCAGCATGGTTTACTAGCTTGACGAGTTCTCGAAACTTATTTGGAAATTTAGCTCCTAAAAGTTTTTCAGTATTTATAATGTCATTTTCTTCAAGACCGGGTTTTCTGGTGAATATTAATTTCCGTACCTGCTCCATTGAATAATCCCCCAATAATTGTGATTAAATATGTATCTAAGCCATTTCCTATAACGTTGTTATGTTCACGATGCCGAGAGGCTTAAGGGGACGAAGTCCCCGGCTGCGCTTGCGCAGTTAGCCTCGCAGGTGTGTCCGCCTGATCCGCGCTCCCTCGAAATGCCTCGGGCGGACCGAGGGCCGAATGGCCCGATGCGTGAATATTATGTTAGCAGATTTCCCCGACTTCTTCGGCCTGCTCACTAATCAACTCTTCTATTCAAACTTGTTTCACCTATTTTAATTAAATTTCTTTAGTTCCAATGATCATTTTTATTCGTTCTCGTTCCTCGCTCTTATCCAAGTATTCAAAAAATCCAAGACGATTTCCCCAAGGATCTGTAAAGGTTCCCCATTTGACTGGAACCTCTGGTCTTGAGTATATTTCAAAATCATCTATTTCTATTAATTCAACAAGTCTATCTCTTTGAGCTTCAATATTCGTTGTGCCCAAGCGCAATGGTCCATTACCTTCTGTGGGTATTCCTTCAGCAACCTGTAACCAGCAACCAGGAATTAGTTCCCACTCTGCAAATCCCTCATGAGGTATAAAATCAGGCTTTCTATTTAAGAGTGTTTCATACCATTTCTGTCCTTCTTCAATGTTAGATACCCGAACTTGAGTAGTCATTTCAAAAATCATTTTTATTCCCCTCCAAAATATGTATGGTTTTATTTCCAACAATTTAAAAAGATTTTATCATCTTAATTATGTACCTATAGCGTTTTAGAATGTTCTTTAACTCTCGGGGATTTCTGCTAACATCTAATTTATGTACTTCGTAAATACCACAGATCCTGCATGATTTCTGAACTACGTATATGATACCCCAAGCAGTGGTATTTGCGAAGAAGAATTTGGTGAAAAAGGTAGATTTATAGCAAACACTCAATCTCCCAGATCCAAACGATCCAATGGGCTCTGAATACGCTGAATATTTTTCGTACTCACATGCGTATATCGCTGTGTTGTTCGTGCACTCGTGTGACCAAGTAGTTCCTGAATATAGCGCAGGTCTGTTCCGTTTTCCAACAAATGAGTAGCAAAAGAGTGCCTCAAGACATGAATACTAACCTTTTTCACAATGTCTGCACGTTGTCTGGCTTCTTCAAAAACCTTCTGCACACTCCGCTCCGTAAGATGCCGATCAGAAGATTGCCCTGGAAAGAGCCAACGAGTTGGTCTATATTCAGTGACGTATTTCTGCACCATATCCCACGCTAGACTCGATAGGATCGTTCTCCGATCCTTTTGCCCCTTCCCCTGTCTCACGATGAGTGTTTGCCTTTCAATATCAAGATCGCTGCACCGCAAACGCACAACTTCACTTACACGAAGTCCAGAAGAATAGGTTAGAAACAATATGGCCTTATGTTTAGGGTTGGTTACGGATTTGAGCAATTGAGCGACTTCCTTTTCCGACAATACTTGCGGAAGCTTGGTCTGCTTCTTGGGACGAATATACTGGATTTCCGTAGGGTGATGGAGTACATGTTTGCAATAGAAGCGGAGCGCGCTAATCGTCTGATTCACGCTTGAATGGGAGATCCCTCGCTCAAGTAAACCTAAACAATACGTCTGAATTTTGGAAGTAGTCACATCGGTATCTTTAAGGGGAAAGCTACTCAGAAAACGTTCGACCTGATTACAATATGCTTTAATCGTTTTGCGGCTGTATCCTCGTAACTTTAATGCCTTCTGTAACGGCTCTTTGCTCCATGGATGGTTTGCCTTACTAGCTTTCCATTGCTGTAAATTCTCATTTTCAACCCACAACTCTGGGGTAATCAGAACGTCATCAGGATCAAATTGATTCATGAACTCCTGAAGAGCAGCTATGGTGTATGGGATGATCCACACTTTTTGTTTGGCTTCCCACGTTCTGCCATTAATCCGACGAATCCGCTCAATATATGCAGGGTTATATGGGATATGAATGCGCAGTAACTCAGCGGAACCTTTAGTTATGGTAATCGCATTTTCAGTAGTAGCATATTTATTCATAGGAAACTCTCCTTCGTTTGAATAGGTTATGTTTTTGACCCAAATTCGGAAAAACAAAAAGGAAGGCCCTTCTTCATCCACTAGGGAATCAGACGACCTTCCGATGCTTTCGGAACGTATATGTTTTGATAAAAGGTGAAGCGGAGCGCGGCTTGTGCAGTGGCAAGCCGCGTAAGGGTGAGGTGCTGCGCCCAATGGGGCAGCACCTCACGGGATTGCACCGCGTCCATAACCGCGGTGCTCACCGTTGTAGCACCAGAACGGCAAAGCCATGGTGCTTCCCCCACTGCATGCAGCCATCGGCCATGCAGCTCCCCAATGCCGCTGCACCTACATGGCAGCGGCTTCTTCTCCCAGCGGCAGCGTGTAATACTGCGCCTGCTGCCCTTCATGCTGCTGGTACACAACGACCAGCAGCGTCCGGCCTTTCGCGGCAAGCGGGCTGGCGCCAGCTAGCACACGCTCAAGCCGGAACGGAAGCACATCCAATACGGTGTGCTTCTGCAGTTCCTTTTCGCCGAGACCAAGGTCGGCGAAAGCACGGGCACCCATGACCGTCTGTGCGGTCATGGCTGAGGTCATCGGCAACGCACGCGAAGCGTTGCC
>NZ_LITU01000060.1:141484-183267 GCF_001280595.1 Paenibacillus xylanivorans | reverse complement strand
CCGCCGCATCTGCGGCAGAGTCTTCCCCGGCAGCAGCCGAACTTGCCCCAGCGGCAGTCGCACTCGTGCCGCTGCTTTCCAGCCATGCCGTGCCTGTGGCACCGGCAATGCGCGGCAGGCGAACGTCTTCCGGACGTTCAGCCAACGTTTTCATATAACCTGCCCACTGGTCTTTCTGGAGCGGATCTTCCCACCAGATTTTGCGTGGTTTGTATTTGTGGCCGAGGAAATAGTCCAGCTTCATCAGGCCGAGCACGATATCCATATGAGGCGTGTTCCGCGACTCCAGGAAGCTATGCAGACGGGTGAACAGATCCTCCAGTTGGTGACCGATCTTCTGCCAGCCCTGACCCTCCCAGTAATCCCCAAACGCCTGGAAGAAATCAAACGGCGAGTCAAATTCCTGCTCCATCAGATACTTCAGCGTATGATCCAACCGGTGTGCGTTCCAGTATTTCTCCAGCACATCCTCCAGCCGCTTCAGGCGTACGATGTCGCTGAACGGCAGCACATCACTGCCCAGAATCTCATACGGCGCGTGATCCATGTAGGTGTAATTGTACTTCTCCGCATCCAGACGCAGACCTGTACCGCGCAGCATTTTAAGGAATCCGAGCTGAAGCTCTTCCGGCCCCAAAGCAAAAACGTCGTTAAACGTCTTGCGGAACGTATTGTAATCTTCCTCCGGCAGTCCGGCGATGAGATCCAGATGCTGGTCGATTTTGCCGCTGGCTTTCACCTTGTTCACGGTTCGACTCAGCTTCGAGAAGTTTTGGCGTCGTTTTACCAGTTCATTGGTCGGATCATTGGTAGACTGAACCCCGATCTCGAACCGGAATGTGCCCGGCGGCGCATTCTCTGCCAGATAGTCCAGTACCTCGGGACGCATGATGTCAGCTGTAATTTCAAACTGGAACACCGTCCCCTGATGATTCTCAATCAGGAATTTGAACATTTCGAGCGCATAATCCCGCTTGATGTTAAATGTCCGGTCCACGAACTTAATTAGTTTCGCACCCTTCTCGATCAGGTACAGAATGTCTGACTTCGTCCGCTCAATATCGTAATACCGCACGCCTACCTCAATACTGGACAGACAGAACTGACAACTGAACGGACAGCCCCGGCTGGTTTCAAAATAAACAACGCGTTTCCCGAGATCCGGGATATCCTCTTCAAAACGGTGCGGTGACGGCAAATCGTTCAGATCCGCTTTCGGCCGTCCTGGCATGAGAATGACCTCTTCCCCTTTGCGATACGCCAGTCCATACACAAAATGAAACTTCTTGTCCCCCTCCAGCTCCGTCAAAAGCTGATGCAGCGTCTCTTCGCCTTCACCCATGACGATGAAATCCACATTGGGAATCCGGTTCATCCAATATTCCGTGTCGTAGGACACTTCCGGCCCGCCCAACAGGATTTTGACGTCAGGCATAACCTTTTTCAAAATATCAATGACCTTAATCGTCTCTTCAATGTTCCAGATGTAACACGAGAACCCGATCATGTCAGCACCGCGCTGATACAGATCGGACACGATATTCATAACCGGGTCTTTGATCGTATACTCGGCCAGCTCAATATCAAAATCCTTCTCACTGTATGCCTTCAGACACCGCAAGGCCAAGGAGGTATGGATGTACTTTGCATTTAATGTAGAAAGAATAACTTTCATGGTTCACAACCTTTGCCTGGACCACCAGACTATATTTTTCATTTCAAAACGTAAGAACCTTCAACCAACAACTCAATCATATTCATAAAAGGCGTCATCATCCGTGTCCACTTCTTCGCCCGTTTGCTTCTGGAAAAACTCCAGGAACGGCAGTCCGTACTTGCGGTACTTGACCTCACCGACCCCTTTAATATCCAGCATGTCACGTTCTGTCTGTGGACATACCACACTCATCTCGCGTAAGGTCGCGTCATTGAAAATAATGTACGACGGCACATGCTCTTTCGCCGCCAGATCACGACGGATCAGACGAAGTTGTTCGAATACCGTCTCGTTAACCGCAGATGGCATCGCATCGCGTCCACGACGTCCGCCGTAGTTCGTACCCGAAGCGGTTGCCGCCGTATTGCGGACCCCCCGCTGCATCACTTCACGCTGACCTTTGAGTACTTCCACCGCCAGTGGCTGCAAACGAACGACCGGATATTGTCCCTCGGACAGCATCAGATAGCCTTCCGATACCATAACGTTGATGATCTCCGCGATCTCACGCTCTGTGCGATTGCCCATTACGCCATAGGTTGGGAGGGAATTAAAGCCATAATCGAGCACTTTTTTGGCACGGGAGCCTTTGAGCACCGAAGCGACCAGAGATACACCATACCGTTCACGCATGCGGTGAATACAGCTGAATATTTTCTGCGCATCAATCGTCATATCCACCAGCTCGCGGTCGTCCGTACAAGAACTGCAAGTGCCGCATGGCTTGTCCTCATGCACCTCACCGAAATAATCCAGCTGAGCACTGCGCAGACAACGCGTCGTATAACAGTAATCGACCATCTGTTGCAACTTCCGGTAATCATTCTGTTTGCGGTCGCCCTCCATCGGATTCTGCTCGATTAGGAACTTCTGGGTGATAATATCCTGTGCCCCGAATAACAAAATGCACTGGCTCGGCTCTCCGTCCCGTCCCGCACGCCCGGCTTCCTGCACATATGCCTCCATATTCTTCGGCATGCTGTTATGAATAACGTAACGCACGTTAGATTTATCAATCCCCATCCCGAACGCATTCGTCGCCACCATCACCCGGATATCATCGTACAAAAAAGCTTCCTGGCTCTGGGACCGTTCATCGTCCGTCATCCCGGCATGGTAGCGTCCTGCTGGCAATCCTGCCTGCAGCAAACGCTGATGCAAATCGTCCACGTCCTTGCGAGTCGCGGCGTATACAATCCCCGGCTCGCTGGCATGCTCGCGCGCGTAATTCAGGACAAAGTCCTTTTTGCTCTCACCGCGCAGCACGCTGAACGCCAGATTATCCCGCCCCAGTCCGGTCACATACGTCTGCGGGTCCTGCAAACGCAGCAGCCGCAGAATATCGCCCATGACCTCGGGCGTCGCCGTTGCCGTAAAGGCCGCAACCACTGGCCGCTCCGGCAAACTGTCCACAAACGGCGCTACCGCCAGATAGCTTGTCCGAAAATCATGCCCCCACTGCGATACACAGTGAGCCTCATCCACAGCAACGCAAGAGATTGGCAGATAGCCCATCTCCTCGCGGAACCAATCCAGCTCCAGTCGCTCAGGCGCGACATAGAGCAGCTTCAGCTCACCGCGCTGCGCCGCGCGGATGCGATCATTCACTTCTTTGCCGCTGAGCGTACTATTAATATAAGCGGCTGCAATACCAGCCGTGGTCAGAGCATCAACCTGGTCCTTCATGAGCGAGATCAGCGGGGAGACGACAAGCGTTAGTCCTGAATACAACAAAGCGGGGATCTGATAACAGATCGATTTACCGCCCCCGGTTGGCATAATACCCAGCGTATCTTCGCGTTCGAGCAGGCTGGCTACAATCTTTTTCTGTCCCTCACGGAAGTCGGGGTAGCCATAATATTTTTGCAGGAGACCCTGCGCTTCTTCTAATGTAGGTGTTTGCACACTCATGTAAAGACTCCTTACTTATCACCGGTGTTCTTCCACCAGCTTGGTCCGATCCGATTCTGACATCCGAAAGCGGCATAAGCCGCATCCTTGACAACAAAATGGCGTTCTCATGACTTGTCCGTCAAGCAAACGCCGCTCCCTTTAGTTTAACGGCCCAGACCCGAATGAGCAACCGCGTTTTAATGTAAAATGCTCTTTGGCAGATGTGTAACAGCGGTATCCCCTAAGTGATCGGAAAGATTGCAAGAAGAATCAGGTGTGATTGAGAACATTCTAGAACAAATAAAAAACAACCGCCTGCCCTTAGGACAAGACGATTGTTGGATTTAAAGTGCAATTGCTAGTCTTTCAGCGCCTCAACTTCAGATTCAGTTAGACCACTCGTTTTGGCAATGATCGAAACTTCGATGCCGAATGAAAGCATATTTTTTGCAATTTCGATCGCCTTTCTTTTTTCACCTTCCATTAATCCTTTTTCTATTCCCTTGGCTATTCCCTTTTCCGTAGCCCATTCAATCATTGAGGCTTCATCATGCAAATACTTCTGCCGTTCTTCATACAAGCGACGCGCCTCACGATCCTGACTTAGAAACTCCAGCGTATCCATCGCTTTCTTCAATGTAGGTTCATTCATTTGCAGCACCTCCCAATTGGATTTGTCAGCACCTTTCAGGAACAAAAGCCAGTTAATCAGACCACCTTCCATTGGAACAGACTGATCATCCAGCTTGGACAACTCCATAAAATGAACTTCGAGATCATCACTCAATTCAAGTCCAGTATGGTCTTCCCTCAGATGAAATACATTATGATAGCGCTCATTCGTGATAAACGAGTAATTTAAAATATTAATCGTCACGCACTTTTTCAATTCCTTGTACGTTTGGCCTTCCTGCAACTGACTAGAATAACGTTTGCTCCAATAATATAGAGTTCGTTTCTCAATATCGTATTTATTAAACAACTGCATCTCAATGTTAATCAGCTTTCCTTCCACTGTTTTCGCCCAAATATCAAATATGGACTGTTTATCCAGTGGAGCATCTTTATCGGTATACGGATTAAGGAGTACAATCTCTGTCAGCGGCTGTTCCCCCGACTCTGCAAACGTTCGGTTCAAGAAGACCAGCAGCACATCTTTATTTTCTTCACTGCCAAAAATACGCTTGAAAACAAAATCGTTTCGAGGATCGAGTAAATCAGACATCTGACCATCAACTCCGTTTCTTTCTATTATACCATGCTTGGCGTGCTTAATTACAGCATCAACCACCTTTATGTAAGTTAAACATTCCACGTCAAACTACTGATTCATGCGCTTCTTCAATTCTTGAGTTTGCTAATAAGGTCCTTTACCTTCATTTAACTTTGTCCTCTCTTAATGGAGGATTATTTTAACTTATTTGTTATTAATTAATATCCACAATGTGTTACTATCGATTAACGATTAACTTACAGAAAGACATTTGCATACCTACATATCCATTTCCAAATATCCTTCGAACCCACTGCCTTTAAAGGAGGTCCGTTTTATTATGAAACAGCATGCACATCCTAGTGACTCTTCAAATATCTCACCACCAAAATCATGGATACGTCGACATCCGATAATCACCGCATTTACGTTATTGATTCTGTTGCTATTTGCCGCCGTATACCTTTACTTCATGCTTCGCCCTTACTTCTCCACGTTTGATCGTTCCGAACAAGGGCAACTTAGCTACTCCATGTCATCGCCGAATGGAGAGTATGTCGCCGAGATGTACGGTGTGCCTTACGGTGGTGCGGCAGGTGGAGTCACAATCTGGGTAGATGTGAAGAAGATCGTTGCCTCGGACATGTTCACAGTAAAAACCATATACCGTGCCAAATATCACGGGGCCAACCACCTCGAATGGGAAAATGAAAATACGCTCCGGATCGAAAACCGGAACGAGTACAGCGATGATAGCATTACGCTAAACATCGATGATGAAATCTATGACAGCTGGGGCTGGGCATGCCGAAGCCTGCGTACAAAGGACCAGTATGTTCGGTGCCTGGCACCCGAAAAGTAGAAAATACAAATAAGCAGCCCCGCTCGCCGACTCTCATGGCCAAGCAGGGCTGCTCTTGTTCATCTCTACAGCGGATCACCACTACTCTTTCTCTTCCGAGCCATTGTTCCGCTTACTTACCACAGCTTCAATCTTCTGCCGATTGGCGAGCAGGCCGGGGTCATCCGGCAGATACTCCCTTGCTTTGCTGTTATGCTGGAGCGCCTGCTCCCAGTTTCCCATGTGAGCGTAACAAAGTGAGAGCCGGGCGTGGGGCAGCCAAGTGCGGCATGCCGCAGGAACGGGACGCAGACCCGGATCGCGGCTGCTGACATCCAGCGCTTGCATATACCAGTAGATGGCGGAGACCAGCTCCTGCCGCTCCTGGAAGCAGGCGGCGATGGCGCAGCAGAAGTCGGCATGCGGCAGGTCGAATTGAAATGATTGCAGCAGCGCGCCGAGCTTCCGGCCCGGCTCACCAAGCCGTTCATAACATTCTGCCATGCGCGCGCAGGCAATGAGCTGATCCTCGCGATAGCCGCTCGGCTCCAGCAGCAGCTTCGCGTACGCCCGAACCGCCGCCGCATAACGCTGGCGGTCGAAGCATTCGCCTGCATAATAGAACAGCAGGCGTCCCTGGGCTACGCCCTCTTCGGCGATCCATTTGCGCAGAATGCGCACGTTTCGCGCCGAATGATGGCCCGCTTCGCGGCGGTGCGTGACGGCAATATCTGCCGTAATGACCCCGCCCGGCGGGAAAGCAAGCTGCTCGTGCAGCCGGCCATGCCAGCGGCAGCCCGCCTCTCGCCTGACGAGGCGCATCCGTCGGTCCGTCACGAGCGGACTTCCCTCCGGCCCCTCGGCCAGCGTATAGCTCAACATCACAGCCGCCGTCTCACCGCCTGACGGCAGCTGCTGCTTCAGCATCTTCAGCTTCGCCCGATCAGGGGGAAGCAGCACATCATCCGCGTCCAGCCACAGGATATACTCCTGCGTGGCCTGGTCGAATGAATAATTTCGTGCGGCGGCAAAATCATCCTTCCACTCATACGTGTAGACCCGGTCGGTATACTGCGCGGCAATCTCCATCGTACGGTCGGAAGAACCGGTATCTACAATAACGATTTCGTCCGCAATTCCGGCGACCGAGTCGAGACAGCGCGCAAGCGTGCGTTGCTCGTTCTTCACAATCATGCACAGACTGATGGTGATCACGGTTTAAGCCCCTTCCTGTCTTGCGCGTATTGCTACAGTTGTGTGACTACCTTGCTCTTTTGTACTTTTGTACTTATCTACTTATCTACTTGTCTCCTTGCCTTCCTGGCTTTACCCTGACCTTCACCCTCAAGCTTCAACTTCATCCAGCTACCATCCGCTACCCTTCCCCAGTCTCCTGACGACGCAGACGTTTAACCTGCTCCACTGCATTATCCAGCGCCTTTTTGCGTTGATTCATCAGGCGAAGGTGATTCTGTTCCACCGCTGCAAAATGTACGTGATCCAGCTTCATCCACTCCGTGAGTTGGCTTGCGGTGGGTGAGACATGCAGCTGGGTTTCCCGCCGCCTGCGTGCCACGCAACATAGATATTTATGATGAACTTCCAGCTTCAATACTTCAAAATACGGCATCAGGCACATCGCCAGGTTTCCGGCGTAGAATGTCTGCTTGTGATCGTAGAAGGGATGATACCCGTAAGGAACCGTGACAACCAGCGTCCCTTTTTCGTGTAAAAGGCGACGAATGTGCATCAACAATGTCTCGGGATGGGCAAAATGCTCCAGCACTTCCCCCAGCAGCACCGTATCGAACGGTGTTCTGCCTTTCCACTGGGTAATGTCCAGCATGCGAAAATCCACTTTGTCTTGAACCGGCTTCGACTCCTTCGCCAGCTCCTGCTTTGCATATCGAATGCTCTCTTCTTCCAGATCAATCCCGGTCACCCGAAAGCCTTCCCGTGCCAGCAGAATGGAGGTAATGCCCTGGCTGCATCCAATATCCAGAATACGCTGACCTGTCGCTTCCCTACACATCCAGTGAATACGAGTACGTGTCGCTTCGTGTGACTCTTCCGAATTGATCTCGCCATAATAACGCTCGCTTACCCGGTCATGATTCGCCATGGCTGCCTCCAGAATTTTCGTGCGAATGTTTGAGGTGAGGTTCAGTGTTTGCCTCAATCTGATCTGTCAGTCCCTGCACATCCCCATGCACCGTCTGATCCACTCGCATGTTCTTATGAATTTGCATGTCATGTACTCCCTTCACACCTTGCACTACATTCACATCCGGCCGAATCGGTTGTCCAAGCACTACGATATTTCCACCAACACATCCGGCAGTGGCATTGCGGGTATCGAAGATCAGTTTGGCATGATCCGCCATTTCCTGATAATCGAAGCCTGTATGATCCGTCGTAATAATCACCATATCAGCCCCTGCCCATAAGTCGGGGGATGCGGGTTCAGCTTGGGGAAACGTACCATCATCCTTGCGGAAGACAGATACCATCGGGTCGGTGAAGACCACATTTGCCCCCGCTGCATCCAGAAGCCTGAAGACATCCAGCGCTGGAGATTCACGCAGATCGTCGATATCTTTTTTATAAGCCATACCCGCCAGCACAATCCGTGCTCCCTGCATCGACGAGCCATTCTGTTCGAGAAGCTGTGCGGCACGCTTCACCACTTTTTCCGGCATTTGCCGATTGGTCGCATCCGCAAGCGTAATGAATTTCAGCTCCGATCCCTGACGGCCTGCAGCCCATGATAGATAGATCGGATCAATTGGAATACAGTGTCCACCAATGCCCGGACCCGGATAGAACGGCATATAGCCGAACGGCTTCGTCGCCGCAGCGTCCAGCACCTCCCAAATGTTCACGCCCATTTGCTCACACGCAGGTGTCAGTTCGTTCACGAGCGCGATGTTCACGCTGCGAAATGTGTTTTCGAACAACTTTGCCGTCTCCGCCACTGTCGTTGAACTAACGGGAACGATTTCGTTCAGGAACGAACCGTAGAATGCTTTTCCATAAGACAGACAGGACGGCGTAGAGCCGCCAATGATCTTCGGTGTGTTTTTCACGCCGTAATGCACACTTCCGGGATCTACCCGCTCTGGAGAATAACAGACATGGAACTGCTGCCCTACTTTCCACCCTTTCGCGGCCTCAATCGGCTGCTTTACACGTTCCTCGGTGGTACCGGGATACGTAGTACTCTCCAATATGACAAGGCAGTCCTCCCGAAGATAAGGCGTTATGCCATCCACCGCTGCAGCGATAAATGAAATGTCCGGCTGATGCTCCGGGGTCAAAGGCGTAGGCACACAGATGACAATGACATCGGCCTGCGCCACTGCTGCATAATCCGTCCCCGCCATGAACAACCCAGCCTGATCAAGAGATTGCACCACCTTATCCTCAATGCCAATCACATACGATTTTCCTGCACGCAGCTTAGCCACCTTCGCCAAATCGATATCAATCCCTTGCACCTGATACCCAGCCTGGGCCATCTCCACTGCCATCGGCAACCCGACATACCCGAGACCAATAACGGCGGCGTTGAGAGAGCGGTTGTTTATTTTTTGAAGTTTGGCATTTCCCTGATTGATCATCGTAACGTCGTCATGCTTGCTGTCCTCTTCCATTCCTTCCACCTCCAAACGGTCCGCCTCCCTTCTATTAATAGATAAAGCCGCCTGCACGCAAAAATTGGGCAATTGCGGAACGATTCATCATCGCGCTGTCTGAACGATACTCGGAAAAGGTCACCCGAGGCAGACCACTATACGGATCTGTCAGGCGCTTGTCCGGTTCCTGTGGCAAAATCACATAATATTGTTCGTCATATTTGTAGGTACGTGGTGCCTCGAATGGAGAAATGAGTACTTCATGCAATTTTTCGCCCGGACGAATCCCGGTTACTTTATAATCGTGAGCCGGACGACCTGCCTGTTCCAGCATGACCGAAGCCAGAGCCGTCATCTTGCAGGCCTTCATTTTCATTACAAATGTCTCGCCGCCGACCGCTGCCTCAGCCGCCTTCAGCAACAAATGAATGGCCTCCGTCCGTGTCAGGAAAAAGCGGGTCATGCCTTTGTCCGTAATGGTCAGGCTCTTGCCTTCATCAATCTGACGACGGAACAATGGAACGACACTTCCGCTGGTTCCAAGCACATTGCCCCCGCGAATACAGACAAAACGCGTAGACTCGCTCAGTCCATTGGCACGGATCATCATCTTTTCACCCAAGGCCTTGGTCATGCCATAAACGTTAATCGGATCTACCGCCTTGTCGGTGGACACGTCAATGACTTTGGCCACCTGCATACGAATCGCAGCGCGAATAATATTCTGCGTGCCGATGACGTTGGTCTTGAACGCTTCATCCGGCTGATCCTCGCATACCGGAACATGCTTCAGTGCAGCCAGATGGAAGAGAACGTGCACTCCGCGACAGGCTTCCTCCACTGCCCGATAATCGCGAATGTCCCCAATGACAAAACGCAAACGCGTATCATGACCGAAATCCCGCTGCATCGTAATCTGGGCGTACTCATTACGCGAGAGAATCCGAATCTCGGCCGGATTCTGCTCCAGCAGTACCTCGGTCAGCTTTTGTCCCCAGGAGCCGGTTCCTCCAGTGATCAGAATCGTTTGTCCTTGAATCATGGTGAATCCCTCCTTGTTCATATCATGAATTCGCGTAATACCGCAGCCATCTCTTCCCGGTTTAACCGATCTTTCGGCGGTACTTTTTTAATGGAAGTATTGCTGGAATGCACGATGTTCACGTAATTACGCGGAGCCAGCAGCTCATGCGGCAGCTCAATGACATTGCCATGTGTTCCCCGGCCCGGCAGCTTCACTCGGTATCCCGCAGCGTACTCTGCCGTTTTATATAGGTAGACATAGAATTGCGGGGAACGGTGAAACGCTGGCGCCATCTCATGATTCACGCTGTCCCACAGGTATCCATTCTGGTTAATGAGTGCCATCGTTCCCGGCTGTGGCTGCACATCATAGAGCTGCTGAACAAACGTTTTGTGATACAGATCATCCGAATCCAGTCGGGCAATATAGATATCCTCTGCTCCCTCGGCAAAAGCCAGAATGGCACGCACACTTTCGATATTTGTTCCAAAACGTATATTGGAAGGCAGCGGCTCCTGTTCAGCCAGAATCTCTTGCATCAGTTCCCCTGATTCCTTGGACAGCTTCAACACGGCCAGGAAATCCTGATTCGTCTGGGCCTTAAGGCAATGCAGGGTGAATCTACGAAAAATCCCCACTCGGCGCCCCAGCCACTCCCTCGTCAAGCGCTGCGGGTCCATTCCGTAATTGTTGAAGTTAATCTCAATAACCACTTTTCTGGACATACCCTTCCTCCTCATTCATTCTGTGATTTTCTTTCACTTCAATCAGACTGTTTTCATAGTCTTTACAGCCCATTCCACACCAAAAACGGCCCCTGTCTGCCCGAAGATGCCATACAGAAGCTCTATTCAATCCAGCCGACTCTATAATGTATGAAAAAATAATAGAACCGGTCCGGACACTTGCACAGGTTATTCCATAAATCAGCTTTTACATAAGCCCGTCAGCGCTCACCTGTCCCGGAAGGAGATTGATATATACCCGAAGGTGCGCCCTGCGGGTCGAATGCACAATACGTTGCCGAAGCCGCGACATAGAATAGAGCAATTGAATTTTCAAAGGGGGCCTTATACCAGAATGAATGCAATCTATCTTGAAATGGATGGTGTGCTGGATCAACTTGAAGCCGCGGTGAGGGAGCAGCGTCCTTTCTCTCTGGTTCGTGTGGGCGATGGGGAGAATATCGTCATGTCCCAGGAAACGGTCTGGACCACGGAACAGGTTCTGCAGGAGAGATGGGCCATCAAGGCTAATCTGGGGCAAAAAGGACTGCGCCTACCCAATCTGCAGCTCCGGGATGAGGTTGCCGCTTCCTTGCAACGCGCGGATATCGTAGGCGTTCTTCCACACGGGGACAGCACCATCAAAGCCCCGGAGCATCTCAAAAGACAGCTGACCGACATCATGTTCGCACATTTCGGCATCTCTCCGGCACTGACTTGCCATGCCTGTGTCAATCGTGAACTCGCACAGGTGCCACGCTTCTGGAATATGCTTGCTGGCAAGCGTATACTGCTCGTTACCCGCGAGATTGAGCAGCTGCGGGCCATGCTCGTTCAGGAGCCATATCATCTGGATATTACAGCTGCGCTGCCCTTCGACAACTGGGATCAGATGCAGGAAACACTGCAATGGATTCAAACGAATCAGGATACCTTCGATATCGCTCTTTTCTCCTGTGGCGTGAACGCGGTTGTACTTGCGGAGCGGACAGCGGCACTTGCGGGCAAAGTCGCCATCGACTTCGGCAAAGCCAACAACATTATTTTGAAAGGCCGCGCCAACTAGTTTGTAACAGTGGATATTACAACAAAAATCCCGGACTCCTCGGAGCCGGGATTTTGTTCTGGTTTGTTTTCTCTTATCTCTTTTCACCGTAAGACTTGAGAGTCTTGTTAGCACAAAAACGTGAAGATACCAATCCTTTCACGACTTCTTCTGCTGTGGTTAGCAAGCTCTGTTCATCTTAAGATGCCATATATAACACTCTTCCTGTTGAACCTTCTGTTCACAGGAACCAATTGCTGGCTGCAATACCATAGAACATTTCGGGTCCGGTTCGCACCGATGTGGATACCCCTGAAATAAACGAGGTATACACACTTTCCAATGCAGGCGGTGCGGACAGATCCTGTGCAGTGAACGAATGAAATTCAGCGCCACCGTTCTGACCTACCGTACCTTCAGCGCGATAGATCACAAAGAACGGATCGTAAACACTCCCCCGTACAAGCTCAACAACGAACGTATCCCCCACTTCTCCGGTAACGCCAACCGTGCCATTCAAGGTGATAATGGGGTTTGGGATACCAAGGGTCTGGAGACCAATGGAGCCGAACACTTCCGGCGATGGGCCCAGAGACACATTGGGCTGTCCAACCGTTCCCGAGTTCATCGAACTTCTCATATCAAGAAACACACCCATGAGTAACACCTCCAATGCTATGGGATACGTTATTCTATGAATCTCGACTCTCTTTGGATTGGATGGGTAACAGATTCTCTCCACCTATTTTTATTTGACCCCGGTTAATGGTATATTGGACTGCATAACGAAATGAACGGATCGTATGCACACAAGCGGTACAGGCTGTTCAGAAGGAGATTACTATTTATGAATAAACGCAAACGCCCAACAGGCAATACATCGGCCAAGGGGAAAGCATCTACAGGTTCGTCCACAGCGCGGTCCGGTCGATCCACTATCACTTCCGCCAAATCATCAGGACCTTCCGCATCACGCAATACAGGAACGGCGAAAAAACCAGTAGCCGCCAAATCCTCCGCGGCTCCCAAGAAAGCCGGAGCACCCAAACCCAAAGCAGCCAAACGCTCGGGCAATTCCTATTATCGTAAGCAAGAACCACCGCGCCCTTACAAAGTAACCGAACCGGATGAGCTGCTCAACTTCTTGCTGAAACATCTGAAGTTCGGCCGGAATGCGGTCAAATCCATTCTGGGTCGCGGACAGGTATCCGTCGATCAGAAAGTCGTTACCAAGTTTAATCTGGAGCTGAAGCCAGGTCAGATCGTAACGATCAGCAGAGAAGGCGCCGTTGCCGCTCCTTCCTTGACGGGGATTAACATTTTGCATGAAGACGATGATATCATTGTCATTCGTAAGGAAGCCGGACTGTTATCCATTGCTGCTGACAAAAGTGATGATCTTACCGCTTATCGCCAGCTGACCGAGCATGTTCGCCGTACCAACGCGCTGAACCGGATATTTATTGTCCATCGTCTGGACCGCGACACTTCAGGTGTCATGATGTTCGCCAAGAGTGAAGAAGTGCAGCAGAAGCTGCAGGACAACTGGAAAGAAAATGTACAGGAACGTTTGTATGTTGCCCTCGTGGAAGGCGCCGTTGCGAAGGAAGAGGGCACCATTTCCTCATGGCTGAAAGAAACCAAGACGCTCAAAATGTATTCCAGTTCTCGCCCGAATGATGGACAGCATGCTATTACACACTACAAACGCCTGCAGTCGAACCGTGAGTTCTCCCTGTTGGAAGTCCGTCTGGAAACGGGACGCAAAAACCAGATTCGTGTGCATATGGAAGATCTGGGCCATCCCATTGCAGGAGACAAAAAATACGGTGCACAAACCAAAACACTTGGACGCCTCGGACTGCATGCACGGGTACTCTCGTTCATTCATCCAACGTCGGGTGAGCTGATGAAATTTGAGACCGATATTCCAAAGCAGTTCCTCTATCCATTCCGTACGGATGCTCCGCCAGCGAACTAACGGAATGATTCAAAGAACAGGCATCGCTGACTCAGCGATTTCAGCCGATTCTGGACAAGCCTCGGTGCCGGAACTGGCCGACGGCCTGACCACGCCTGAAAGGAGGAACCGATGCTGAAAAACGTGTTGATTACCGGTTATCGTGCACATGAACTACAGATTTTTGGACAGAAGCATGAGGGAATTCCTTTCATTAAAAAGGCCATCTCCTCACGTCTTACGCCTCTGGTCGAAGACGGGCTGGAGTGGGTGCTGACGCCAGGCCAATACGGTGTAGACCTGTGGGCCTGCGAAGTGGTGCTTGAGCTGAAGAAGACGTTCCCGGATCTGAAGCTATCGATCATTACCGCTTTTCAGAATCCCGAGGAACAATGGAAGGAAGACAAACAGGAGTATTATCGCTCCATCCTGCAAGGTGTGGACTATTATGGTGCGATTAGTCATCAGCCGTATATCGGCCCGTGGCAATTCACTGCACGGGATGATTTGCTGCTGCGCAAAAGCGATGGTCTTCTGCTCGTCTATGATGAAGATGCCGGGGAAGGCAGTCCCCGTTTTATAAAGGAAAAAGCGGTCAAAAAACAGCAAAATGAAGATTATACTATCATCAGCGTCACCTCGGAGGATATCCAGTCGGTTGCCGAGGATGAACGGATGAACGATGTGGGTACTTATGACGATTCTTCATTTTGAAAGATGAAACGCTTCAACTTCGGATAAGGTACGGATGATTGATTGATCATTGCACTTTGTGTAGCGGCTAAGTCGTTCAGGAAATCGTACATATGTTTTTTTTGGCAGCAGGTTGGGTATAAGTAGTAGTAAAACTGCGATTACCATGTCGTATGGGACAAAGGGGAACTGCAACCATGACCTTAACGCCAGAGCAGCGAATTCAACTGCATGGATTCAACAACCTGACCAAGTCGCTGAGTTTCAATATGTACGATATCTGTTACACGAAAACCAAAGATGAACGCGAAGCTTACATTGAATATATTGATGAACAGTATAATGCGGCCCGGCTGAGCAAAATCCTTAATAACGTGTCTGATATTATCGGCGCCCATGTGCTGAATGTCGCCCAACAGGACTATGTTCCCCAGGGTGCAAGTGTGACGATGCTTGTTTCGGAAGGCCCCATTGTGGAGATCCCCGAAGAATCCTTCGACGAATCTCCCGGCCCCCTGCCCGATAATGTCGTCATGCAGCTCGACAAAAGCCATATTACCGTTCATACGTATCCCGAATTCCACCCGAGTGAAGGCATCAGCACGTTCCGGGCAGACATTGACGTCTCTACCTGCGGTGAAATCTCGCCGCTAAAGGCACTGAACTATCTGATCCACTCGTTCGATACGGATATCATGACGATGGATTACCGGGTACGGGGTTTTACACGGGATACGAGCGGACGCAAGCTATTTATTGATCATGAGATCGGTTCGATTCAGAATTACATTCCGGATGAGATCAAGAGCAGCTTCGATATGATTGACGTGAACGTGTATCAGGAGAACATTTTTCACACCAAGTGCAAGTTGAGGGAATTCGACCTCGATAACTATCTGTTTGGTTATACCAAAGATAAACTGAGCAAGGCCGAGCAACAGGAAATTACGGAGTGGTTGAAGCTGGAGATGGACGAGATTTATTATGGCAAGAATATCAATCGTCCTTCTTAATGGCTAATTCGTGAAGACTGATTCATAAGGACTGGGACAAGGATAAGATCTCATGAAGGCAGGATTTCTTAACGGGAAACCTCCGGCGTGCGCTTGTCCTTTTCTTTTGCCTAACTTGACAGGCAGTAGCGCAATTTTTTATGATGAAAGCAATTGCATTTCCATTGAAGGAGACTGAGCCGTTGATTGAAACGAACACTTCCAGACGCAATGAATCTCTGTTACAAGCGCTGAACGTACAGCACCAGGTTACCACTGAAAATATTGCCAATGCAGACACACCCAATTACAAAAAAAAATCGGTGGAGTTTGAGGAAGAGCTTAGACGTATCATTGAGAATGGCAAAACAGACAATTTGGACTTGAAGCGGACTCATGAAAAACACTTTCCGATCAGTAACCCCAATGCCTCAATCGTTAACTACCAGATTGTCGAGAACAACGAAACAGCCATGAATAATAACAACAATAACGTTGACATTGACAAGGAAATGGCGAAACTTTCGGAGAATCAGCTTATGTATAACTACATGGTTGATCGGGTAAGCGGGCATTACAAGAAAATGAAAAACCTGTTGCAGGATATGAAATAATGAATGGTAGAGCAGCCCTTCGGCTGCTTTTTGTTATGTCTAATATTCGGAAATATCCAGATGATCTATATTAACCATATTTAGTGTCGCTTTTCTTTTCCTAATCAGAAGGATCAACTCCCTGGGTATGTCCTTTTTCGGTATCCTCTCCCTTTCGTAGTATAATGAAATAAAATGATTGATTTCATATCAAATAAAAGAGGTGCAACATGGCTCCACGTCATTTAAATGCTTTTCAAGGCTCCAAAGTCCGATTGGCTGCTCCTTGCCCGGAAGACTGCATGCGGCTCAGCCGCTTCACTGATAGTTATGATTACTTGCGTAATCTGGATACCGATATTGCTGTTCCGCTAACGCCGGATGAGACGGGGTCATCCGCAGTTCGGAGAGACAATGGCTTTGAATTTGCACTACGTACACTGGAGGACAACCGGTTTATTGGCTTTACGGCCCTCTACCGAATTGAATGGAATAACCGCTCTGCACGCCTGGCCATTGGCATTGGTGATGACAAAGATCGTGGTCAAGGTTATGGCAGTGACGCTCTTGCCCTGATTATTCGTTATGGATTCCATGAATTGAATCTGAACCGGATTGCGCTGGAAGTCATTGAATACAATGAAGCTGCCAGACGTGCGTATCTGAAGGCCGGATTCAGGGAGGAAGGTCGCCAGCGCTCTGCCGTTCTGCGGGATGGCACGCATTATGATCTGATTTCGATGAGTATTCTTGCGGAAGAATGGTCAATGCAGACCAAGCTTCCGTTGGCGTTTCAGTCCACTCATGTCCAGGGAGCTAAACAGACGGAAGATCACTCAGACTCACGACAGCTCAGTGCCGAACAATCTGCGTTGTCCGTCTCACAAGCCAAGGTCATAGCGGATGCTTCTGTTCAACCTCGCATCGGTGTTGGGGCGGTTATCCTCAACGAGCGCAATGAAGTCCTTTTGGTTTGGCGGAATCGTCAGCCTGAACAATATAGCTGGAGTATCCCTGGAGGCAAAGTCGACCCTTACGAATCGCTGGAAACGGCGATCATTCGGGAAATTAAGGAAGAAGTCGACCTCGATATTGCCATCGAGGGATTACTCTGCACGGCCGAAACCATTCGTCCGGAACAGGAAGAACATTGGATATCCGTCCTCTATTTCACGCGGGTCATCCGCGGTATTGCCCGCAATCTGGAGGAAGGCGGTGCTATTGGCGAGATCGGCTGGTTCCCACTGAACGATCTTCCCTCTCCGCTAGCGAGTTTTACCGTGCCTGGCCTACAAGCCATAAAGCAACTCTATTCCCAAGATTGAGTGTGGAAACCGTGATTTAGGATGACGAAACTTCAATAAAGTTCATAACAACCGCCGAATTCCTGTCACTAAGACAAAGAGGAGCTTGGCGGTTGTTTTCGATTTTCTGCGCAAATTCCTTCTTTGTGGTAGTCTCAGTACGTGTATACATAATTTTTCCAAAATTTAAGAACCGTTTGGTCCTTTCCACGGTCTAATACGCAACAACATCCATGAAAGGAGGAGCCATGTGACCCCTGCTCAACTAACTATCGCTGCACAGAAAGGGGATGCCGAGGCTTTTGCAGCCTTAATGGAGATGCATCAGAGCCGACTGTACCGGATCGCTTATGCCTATCTGCACAATGAGGGCGATGCGCTGGAAGCGATACAGGAGACTACCTTTAGAGCGTACCGTAAACTCCAAAAACTAAAAGAGCCTTCCTATTTCGCCACCTGGGTAATCCGCATTCTGCTGAACTACTGTGCGGACGAACGCAAACGCAAGAGCCGTTTCAGCCACGTCACCGAGATTCATGAACCCAGTGGCTGGGACCGGCCCGAAGACCCCGATCTTGCTGCAGCCGTCACTGGGCTGGACCGAAATTGCAAGCAGATTATCATTCTGAGTTATTTCGAAGGTTTCTCCTTGACGGAGGTCGCTGATATTCTGGAAATCCCTACCGGGACCGTAAAATCCCGACTGCATCGGGCGCTCGGACAGCTCCGGGATCAACTTGAAACGAAAGGAGATGCATCATCATGAACGATGAAATGAAATCATTTGAAGGTCTAGAACAGCGTCTGGATGCTCGTAAAACGGATTACGACGCCATACCTGTACCCGACGCCGGAGCATATCAGGCTGTACAAGCCGGAATCCGTCAGGCCACGCGCAAACGCAAATCGCGGCTGCGCTGGTATATGAGTTCCATCTCGGCAGCCGCGATTATCCTCGTGTTTACGGGATGTATCCGCGTCTCTCCCGCCTTTGCGTCCTTTGTGGAGCAACTACCTGGCATGGAAGGTATCGTCAGCATGATTCGCCAGGATAAGGGGTTAATGATGGCCATCGATCAGTCCCTCTTGCAAAAGGTCGGTGTGACCGATGAGCATGATGAGGCTTCAATGACCGTGGACAGCATCATTACAGACGAATCACGTATGGTCATTTTTTACACGATGAAAGGCATGAAAGATCTGGATAAGGGCGAGTATGATATCGATTTACTTGATAGAGATGGAAAAAAGCTGCCTGTTGCGTTTAGCTATTCCTCTCCTAAGCCTGCTTCAGAAAATGGCGTTTATGAGGATAAAATCGATGTCTCATTCGTAGAATCTTTACCACCACAAGAGCTGACCGTTGTATTTAAGGAACGAGGTAAGGAAGCGGCTAAAAAGTGGAAGGTCACTTTTCCAGTGGATCGCAGTTTAACGAAAGGTATGAAAAAAGTCATCCCCGTAAACCAAACAATGACCGTGGACGGGCAGCGTATTCATGTAAAACAGGCCGTTCTGCATCCCACTCGCCTTGTACTTGATATAGAATATGATCGGAACAACACCAAAAAAATCTTCGGAATTCGTGATCTACATTTAGTGGATGAGCAAGGCCGAGCATGGCGAACGGATTCTTCTTCCATCTCGGGCTCTGGGAGTTCCGTCTTTTTCGAAAGTATGTACTTCTCCACTCCGAAAAAACTGACGTTGCAGGGGTCTGGCCTTGCAGCGCTGGATAAGGATGAACTGGTTATCAGCATCGATCCTTCTTCAGGTGAAATACAAGGTGGCCCATCGAGCTTAAAATTCCTAAAAAGCACGGTCCAGGGCAAAGATCTGGTCATCGAGTTTTCAATCGCAAACTCTCAAGATGCCACTTCCGGGCTATCATTTACCAATATCGAGGACAGTAAGGGAAAGCAACTGGATATTAAGGAAATAGGCTGGAGTCCTTCCGTCTCTGAAGCAAGGGTTGTCATTAAAAATGGAGCCGCAGCTAAAGGAAATCTAACCATGGAAATATTCTCTTACCCTGATCAAAGTCGTGCACCGTTCTCTATTGAAATTCCTGTGACTCCCTAAAAGAAAGATGAGCAGTCATAATAGCAAGCCACATGAAGGAATCATGCACTATAATGGAAACATCATACATCTACATTAAATCGATATGTTCAGAGGAAAGGATGTTTCCACAATGAATAACCGTTCAATCCGTTACCCACAACCACTCGCTCCGGGAAATACCATTGGGGTGGCTGCGCCATCCAGCGGTGTGGGTGAATCATTGAATCATTACCTTGAAGAGAGCAGGCACAACATGGAGCGCCTTGGTTTTGGTGTTCAGGAGAGCCCCTTTCTACGGCATAACGCCAAATGTGTAAGTTCATCCAAGGAGGACCGCGCTGCCGAGATCAATGCATTTTCCCGCGATCCGAGGATTCAGGCTATCATTCCTCCGTGGGGTGGGGAGTTCCTTATGGATATCCTGCCCCTGCTGGATTGGGAAGCTTTGAAAACCTTGCCTCCCAAATGGGTCATGGGATATTCGGATATCAGTACCTTTTTATTCGCATACACCCTGATCACCGGAACGGCTTCGGCACATGGTACGAACTACGTGGATCTACGATCCAATGAACTCGACCCAGTGACCGCCCGCTGGATTGATGTATTGCAGACTGAGCACGGAGGGCAGATCACTCAATCTTCCTCCACCCACTATCAATCGGAATGGAAACCGGAGTTATCGAGGTTCAATCTGGATACCCCTTCACACTGGAAACAGCTGGGGCAGCCCCAAGGAGCCGACGCACAGGTTACGTTCTCAGGTCGGTTGATCGGCGGCTGTATGGATACAATCACTTGTCTGATCGGCACACCTTACGCACCTGTTGAAGCGTATCTCGATCAGTACTGTGCAGAAGAAGGAACCATCTGGTATCTGGAAAGCTGTGAGATGAATGCGGGTGATATCTACCGTCATCTGTGGCAAATGAGACAGGCTGGCTGGTTTGCTGGCGTTAAAGGCTTCATGTTCGGCCGACCTGCCGGGTATTCGGATACAGGAGATTTCAATTTCACCGATGCCCTAACCTCAGCGCTGGGGGATATGGATGTTCCCGTACTGTATGATGTGGATCTGGGACACATCCCGCCACAGTTAACCTTTGTGAATGGCGCGCTGGGCAAAGTAGCTTATGAAAATGGGCGCGGAAGCCTTGAGATGGCATTTGTGTAAACACCTTTTGTAGGCAGGTGCATACCTTGAAGTAAGAACTTATTTTGAGGAAGGGTTGTGCATCATGTCTGAATCCACATCCACACCATCCGCACGGGTCGTATACCAAGCCAATCAACCGATGCTCCAATCCGTACAAAGTGTACGGAATATGCTTCATCATACAGCCAGGCAGCACGTAGGCAAGAAGGTGCAAGTCCAGAATATCGATGGTCAGGTATGGGAAGGTGTCATTATCAGCGCAGATCGGGGAATTCTATATCTCCAGGTTACGCCGTTGCATGGATATCCTGAGCCGCGTGCCTTGTTTGGACCGACCATTTTGCCACTCGTACTGTATGAGCTGTTGGTCATTACGCTGTTGATGTAATTGTTTTTAATTTCTATCGAGCCTAAACCAAAAATCTTTGCTCCTGAGGCCCTTGGGTCCGGGAACGAAGATTTTTTGGTTTTGGGTGCCTAAGTCGTCATTTGGGCTTGAATGTATACATCAATCTCTGCAACCTGGATGACTTCCTGTCGTTCGTGCGGTATGTTTCCTTGCTAACGTGTGAAATATGATACAATGGTGTCGGCACCAAGCCTTATCTCATATGAACGGAGCTTGATCCGGTTGGAATATATTCCTCATGATCCTCCACCCGTGCCTCAGTCTGAGACGGAGCTGGTTGGGACAAATCATACTGAACAATCCCGTGTGATAGCGATCTGTCTATTGGCAGGCAAAATCATGCTGCAAAGCGGCGGTGAGACCTATCGTGTGGAAGATACGATGAAACGCATGGCTGCCGCGCTGGGCCTTCCCCATTCGCACAGTTACGTAGTGCCCACAGGCATCTTTTTCTCAGTTGATGCAACTGAACCTGCCAAGCTGATACGAATCTCCGAACGAACCACGGATTTGCATAAGGTATCTGAAGTGAATGCCGTTTCCCGGCGTATTGGACAAGGTGAATTGTCCGTTGAAGAAGCGTATGCGTTGTTACAACAAATTGAGGGACAGCCCTCCTCCTATTCTGCGGTTGTACGGCTTACGGCGGCGGCGTTATCCAGTGGGTGCTTTACCATTATGTTTGGTGGAGGCTGGGTCGACTTTCTCCCAGCGGTACTCTGCGGGGGAATTGGCTATGCAGCGGTCATTGCCTTCCATCGACTGGTACTCGTGAAGTTTTTTGCCGAGCTGACAGCCTCATTTGTCATTGGCCTGCTCGCCTTTTTGCTTGTCTATATGGGTGCGGGTCATGAACGGGACAAAATCATTATTGGCTCAGTCATGCCGCTGGTACCGGGGCTGCTGATTACCAATGCTGTGCGTGACCTGATGGCCGGGCATCTCGTGTCCGGGTTATCTAAGGGAGCCGAGGCGTTTCTGACGGCGTTTGCGATTGGTACCGGCATTGCTGTTGTTTTTTCACTTTTTACGTAAGACGGAGGAGTGCAGGTTATGCTTCATTTTATTGAACAAGCCCTGACCAGCTTTGTTGCTTCGGCCACATTCGGCATCATTTTCAATGCCCCACGGCGCATGCTGCTTCACGGTGGATTTGTCGGCATGATCGGCTGGATCATCTATATTGTGCTCGAATATGCAGCAGATGCTGTTCCTGCCACACTGGCAGCGACCATCGCGGTAGGTGTCATCAGCCAGCTGTTCTCCCGCATGTTTCACGCACCCGTCATTATCTTTAGCGTGGCTGGCATCATTCCGCTCGTTCCTGGTGGACTGGCGTATAATGCTATGCGTAATTTTGTGCAAAATGACTACGGTGCTGCCATGGAGATGGCTGCCAAGGCACTCATGTTATCCGGTGCCATCGCGATCGGACTTGTATTGTCCGAGGTGTTGAACCAGATGATTCGTCGGTTACCCGAATCGTTGCGAACGAAATCCTAACAGTAGATGTATATAATATCACGAAGCGATAAAGGCCCGTGGGAGACAGGGTAAACACTGTCCTTCACGGGTCTTCCATATTTTATCACATGTTGAATCGGGATTATCTCATTTGCAGTGGTCTCATCGTTGCATCCATTTGTTCGATAACTGTACGATCCATAAAACAGAACTCCCCCATGTCTGTTGGGAAATCATTATCCATTTTTATACAGTAAACCATTCTCTTTTATGGCAAAGCACGCTTCATAACCGACGCAAATAAATCCGCCGCCACACCACTTCCTGATCTCATATAATGATCTGCATCCGTACGATCAAATCCCATCCAGACTGCTGCCGTCCACGTGCCGGTATATCCCACGAACCACAGATCCCGATTGGCTTCCTTGCTTACACCAGGTAATGCAGCCTGCGTTGTTCCTGTCTTTCCCGCTACCTTATGCTGACTCAGCTGTGCTCTACTGCCTGTTCCCTGACTGACCACATTTTGGAGCATACGGGTCATAGCCGTTGCCGTGCTGGTGGAGATCACCTGTTTATTCTCTGGCTTAAAAGTATAGATTGTCCGACCACGTAAATCCGTAATTTCACGAATCAGATGTGCCGTATTAAACTTGCCGTTATTGGCAAAGACGGCGTAAGCCTGAGCCATTTTCAGTGGGGATACCCCCTTATGCAAGCCACCCAAGGCAATCGACAGATTGAGATCCTCCTTGCCCAGTTCAATACCCAATCGATCAGCAAATTGATGTGCGCGTCCCAGCCCTGTCTCATGCAGCAGCCATACGGCCGGAGCATTGATGGAATGTTCAATGGCTTGTGACATCGTAACTGTACCTCTGTAACGCCCACCCAGATTGCTCGGTTGATAACTCCCATATTTCATGCGTTGATCAGGCAATATACTCTCCGGCTTAAACCGCCCGGATTCCAATGCGGGTCCATATGCAATAATGGGCTTGAATGCAGAACCAGGTTGCCTGGCATCTGTAATCGCCCGGTTGATGCCTCCTTTAACAGGATCACGTCCGCCCATCATCGCTTTGACCTCACCGTTATGTTGGTCCATGATGACCATACTCGCCTGCACTTGCTCATCCTTACGATCATCGGTGAACCTGGAAGATTCGCCGAATGCATGCTCCATCGCAAGCTGCGCTTGATCATCCAACCCCGTACGAATGGTCCAGCCTGCGGATTGAATCTCTGCTACACTTTTGCCTGTGAGGCGAGAAGCCTCCTCAATCACCGCATCCGAGGCAGACACGTAGGCAGGCACTGGCGAGCCTGGAGTCGATGAAGAGGTTGTATCTTGCGGTGTATAGTCCACACTTCGCGCTTCCTCCATTTGTCCCTTAGTAATAATTCCTTGCTCATGCATGATGCCAAGAACCACAGAACGCCTCTCTTTGGACAGATCTTCCCGATCCACCGGATTGTATATGGAAGGTCCCTTCGGAATTCCGGCGAGCGCAGCCATTTGCCAGATCTCCAGCTGATGTAAATCCTTAATCCCGAAGTAGCGCCACGCCGCCGCTTTAACCCCGTACTGCTGACGTCCCATATAAATATGATTCAGATACAGCTCCAAGAGCTCATCCTTGCTAAATCTCTTTTCCATCGCCATGGCAATCGACATCTCATTCACCTTGCGAACCAGCGTTTTATCTCCGTTCAAGTACAGATTTCTGGCCAGTTGCTGTGTGATGGAGCTGCCTCCCTGACTCAGGTTCATATGTAAAACATCCTGCACAACCGCCCTGCCAATCCCGATAAAATCCAGTCCGTCATGATTATAAAAACGTCGATCTTCCGTAGCCAGAAACGCCTGCTTTAACAGATCGGGCATGTCCTTCAAATCGGCATATTCCATATATCCCTTGGTTTGTACTTGTAATCTCGAGATTTCTGTTCCGTCGGCATTCATAATGATGGTGGAAGAGGCCAGTGATATGGCCCCAGGATGATTGCGAAGTACACCTTCGCCGTAAGCAACCAGATAGATATAGCCACACGCAAGCAAAATAACGATCACTACAGATGCATCAAATATGTGATAGATTCCCCGCCTTATGCTGGATCTCAACATTCAGGCTCCCTGAATACATGTGGAATGGAACCAGAATGTTCCTGTGGCTTCATTTCCATGGAATCCAGAGCAAGTTCCAGCCTTAACGTCTGTTCATACGCCAGCCTGACCCAGTGCTGAATCTCTGCTTCATCATGACAGCGTCCCTCCATAATCGTATCCAGCGAGGAACGAACACCATAGAGAGTCAGTTTAATCGGCAGGTCGGTACTTAAGCGGCCCGATTGTGATCCATCCAACTCTTCTTGAATACGTTGCTTTCCGAACCAATCTTCACCTCTCACCTCTCTATCTATCCATTCATGGTCTGAACTGTTTAACCGCTCTGCTTGTATACGTACGGCAACTTCATTCAAATCGGCAGCAATCTGCCGCAGTTCCCCGCCGTTCATCACTTCAATCTGTGCTGGAATTCGGCCATGTGCCAGTTCATGAGTTCCACGACCAATCACCTTGAGGTCATCTGCAATCTTCTGCGATCGAATCCAAAAAAATAAGGCAAACAAACCACCCCCGATGAATATAACCAAAGGCGTTGTACCGATATGGTTTATCACCCAATACATAACGCGAGTTATCCCTGTTGTCTCAGACAGGAGATGATGGTGGGCAAAACGTAACATATGATAAACGACAAATAGGAGCGCTGCGCTAAGTAACGCGCTTGCTCCGCAGATATATATGTATCTCAGTCTGACTGTACGTAATAATAATCTCATATTCGGCATCCTCCTCAATTTTACAGCTCATGTGTACGATTGAGGTTAAGAATACCGAGTATTTCTTAATGAGGAAGTGGGTAACTTCTTATCATTTTCTTAATTAAGCAATTGCATATATGTTGAACCAAGCAAGATCTAATACATCGGACGAGAATTCTGCCCGGTTACCGTTCCGCTTGATCTCTGTTCATCGGAGCAGCAGTTACAGGGAAACGCGTAACAAAATCGGTTCGGCCCTGTTCACTGTAGGCAGCTATACTTCCTTGATGTAATTCTATCATTGACTTGGCAATAGCCAGCCCCAGTCCGGTGCCGCCCGTATCACGAGATCGGGACTTGTCCACCCGGTAGAATCGATCAAATAAATGTGGCAAATCTTGTGCCGGAATCGGTTCACCGTAATTGCTGATGCGCACCACGGCTTCTTCACCTTCCAGAGACAACGCGATCTCCATCACTTTCCCCTGTGCCCCGTAACGGATTGCGTTACTGAACAGGTTCTCATATGCACGAACAAGCTCCCCAGGAGCGGCCTGAATCCATAAAGGTTCTTGTCCACCGATGATCTTGTATGTCATGCCCGCCTCTTCCAGCATCGGAGCAAACTCTTCCGCAAGCTGCATCAGAAACGGGCTGAGGTTCAGGGAAGTCAATGACAAGGGCAAGCTCCCGCCACTGACACGGGTATATTCGAACAAATCGTCGATCAGCTTCCTTAATGTCAAGGATTTTTCGTACGCAATGCTCACGTAATAGCGCATCTCAATTTCATCCTGATACCGATCCTTCTCTATGTACTCCAAAAATCCGAGAATGGAGGTAAGTGGTGTCCTCAAATCATGAGAAATGCCTGTAATCAAATCATTCTTGGCAGCGACCGCACTACGCTCCTCCTGCAATGACAGCTGCAATTGTTCAGCCATCTGATTAATGCTGGCAGCGACAACGCCAAATTCATCCGATGTCTTTACCTCGATCCGATGAGACAGTTCTCCTTTGGCAACCTCCTGAATTCCCGCCGTAATCTCATCCAGAACCAGCATCAACCTACGCGTAAACAGGAAAAAGAACAGCACAAAGCCAAGTATGCCAACTATAATCATTAATGGCAACGACCCAATATTATTCACCAGCCACCTGATGCCCCTTGCAGGGAGTGAATAATCAGGATAGGTCTGAGCTTTCAGAATGAATCGTACAACTTTGCTGCCCCCATACAAAATAGCCGCTGTCAAAATGCCACTCAGCAAAAATGCGTAGATAAATTTCCAGCGGACTGTGTTAATTAATTTTGAATTCATCTCGGAACTCCCTGCTCACGCTCTGTATCCAATTAACCTTGTAGACGCACGTGCTTATTGTGGTTTGATCATCTTATACCCAACACCCCATACCGTCTGTATGAACTTGGGATGTTTGCTGTCGAGTTCGATTTTCTCTCGAATCTTGCGGATATGCACCATGACTGTGTTATTGGACTCCATAAATTCCTCTTTCCAGACCTGTCTGTAGATCTGCTCCATACTCAGCACAGAGCCTTGATGGCGCGCCAGCAGCTCCAGAACGGCGAATTCACGGGGAGTCAGACGAACAGGCTGCTCATCCACCCAGACCTCATGGGTATCGGTATTGATGACCAGATCGTCAATCACCCATTCATGCTCCTTGTTCTCCCGGCCTTCATTGAAAGTATGGTACCTGCGTAGCTGTGACTTTGCCCGTGCCACAAGTTCAAGCGGGTTAAACGGCTTGGTCACATAATCATCAGCACCGATGCTCAGCCCTGTGATTTTATCCATATCCATGCTTTTGGCGGACAGCATAATGATCGGCATTTTCTGCTCTTCCCGAATTTTCATACATGCTTCGATTCCGTCCATATTCGGCATCATGACATCCAGAATAATCAGGTCAATCGACTCTTTCTTCAATTGCTTAAGCGCCTCGATCCCATCACTCGCTGTCAGAACCCGATACCCTTCATTGCCAAAATAAATCTCCATCAGTTTAATAATATCCTGCTCATCATCCACAAGCAGAATGGTTGCTGGCTGTGCCACGGCATTATTCCTTTCCATTCCCTGAATCATTGCTTGATCAAAGTATACCACTAGAAAATGGATCTGCGAAAATCATCGTGCTCGGAAAAAGGGTAAAAACGTTATATTTCCAGTATACTGAATACCCTTTCATAATGGGTTCAATTATCGTAACCCGATACAGTTTCGAATATGTTCAGTCTATTTCTCTCAACCTATGTAGTATTGTTACCTTCCATTTGGTAATCCCTATCAGTAAAGTATAGTATCGTCGATCTAATCCCGATTTAACCGTTGCTTGTTGCGGATAACAGGCTCTATGTATTCTATCTAATCTTGTTTCTATTCAAGCAAAATCTCGTATTATGGATCTTTTTTTCTATTCAAACAGTGCCACTTTGGGCTCTATACCAGTCAGCGTCAGCATCGTATGCAGTTGGCCCCTGTGGTGATACACATGCCCCATAATCTCAAGCAACCACTCCAGACGACTGTACGAAGCTCCCCAATAGGAGTCAGTCACCTGTAATAATTCCTCCGTATTAAATTGTCTGTATCGATGGTAGAGGTACATCTGATTCGCAATAAGAGCTCCCTTGATCTCACTGAGCGTATTCGGCTGATTTTCCTCGTAAAACAAAGCCATCTCCTCTTCGGAAGCGCCCTCCGAAATATGTACATCTGCACGACAAATGATGGATAGATGAGAAAGCAATTCTCCAACCGGCCGTTTGCCTTCGATCGGAGTTAAAGCCAAGTCCTGCTCCGATAGTTGATCACATAAATTGATTAATGATGTCACTGCTACATCAATATGTTTAAATGCGGATTGAATCAACAGAAACACTCCCTTTTTATCCCATTATACAGAACGTACGATCGCTAATCAATCCATATATTCCCCCTTTATATATAAACCAGCTATGTCCATAATCCAACAATGACGAACAAAAAAGTCCCTCCTCCCTCTATAGACGGAATTTGGGACATTTTGTTGCTTTTATGATAACAAACATGGACTTAACTTGAATATAATGAACAATACGTTTGATCGAATCGTCCCGCGAGCAAGTCAGCCTTGCGAATGAAAAATTGCAGCTCTCCACAGTCCCACCATTGAAAACCGATAGCATCATGTGTATCAATTTTCAATAGAAGCAGTGTATCCGAAAGCTCTTGTTTTGTCCGTTCCTCATCTCCGCCATAATGAGCAGTCAGCTTCTTTTCACACGCCTGCTCGTCATAAGTATACTCTTCACCAAGTACGATCTGTAACAGCGCCTGATGTTCTGCATCCGGATGTTGACCGTCAGGATATCCAAACATGCCACCCCAGTTCTGTGTACTCGGATGATTCCAGCTGGACTCGAATTCGAGGTATCGGTCATATAGGCCTTCCTCCCCTTCGACGGCTACTTTCCCACCAGATAGCGGGGCAGCGAGCGCATTCAGAGCCAGCGAATCGATGTACGCATATGTAGGAAACTCAAGGTTAGGCAGCACCGTTACCGAATGTGCTACAAAATCGTCCTGATTCAGCGCAGTTTCGCCCGCAGGCTCTCGCCTTGTCAGGTTATGAGCGTCCGGCTCGTAAATCACACGATGCTCAATATGATAAGCAGGCTCATCCACACCAATGAAAAAGTATAACATGCCCCGTTCGGGCAAATTCCCGCGCCCATCATTTGGCGTATATGGCGTCAAATCCACAAGATTCAACTGGGCCAGGAAAGTCATGGGTACTCCATCCTGTGTCAAAGGCCATTTCATGTTCTCCGGCAGATCCGGATCTCCACCTACACGTGAATTTCCTGTTCTGCGATACTCATCCACTGTCGATACATCAAGGCGAATTCCCCAACGGCTTGAAGATAACAGCAGATCCGCAGCATTACCCAATCCATATTCCTCAAGTGTTTTCCGAGCTTTTCTGGTCAGACGTTCACATTGTTCAGGTTTAATCATACAGATCCTCCCCTTCTGACAATACATCTATGGTGAGACATATTCAGGTTCACACCTCTATATTCTTCCGTTGCCTCTTCTTTCCCTGCTTCTAGCAAAAAAAGAGACTGACATTCGCTGTCAGCCTCCTTCCTTATGATCCATCCCATCCCTAACGATTCCGATTCGGTGGATCATCCTGGAAAGCACGAATATGCTCCTCGCTATCCAGAAATTCATGCGACTGGTGGGCAGCCATTACACCATGATAACTAATATCCAGGCCCAGATCTTCCTCTTCTTCCGTGGAACGGACAGGAACAATCTTACCAATCAGCTTCAGACCGATCCAGGTCATGACAAATCCCCAGACGACCAAAGCCGTGAGGCCGAGCGCCTGAACACCTAGCAGCCTCCAGCCACCTCCCATGAACAAGCCCCCATCGGTTGCAAACAAACCCACGGCAATCGTTCCCCACATCCCGGATACAGCATGAACAGGGAACGCACCCACCGGATCATCAATCTGCCTGCGGTCCAGCCAGTTCGTTGCAGCCATCATAAGCAATCCCGATACCGCCCCGATGAATATCGCAGCCACATCACTGACAAAAGCACAACCCGCAGTGATACCTACCAAACCGGCAAGCGAGCCATTAATGACGGATGGTGCATCCGAGCGATTGAAACGGAACAATGTGTAGAGTAGTGTAACCGCTCCGCCCGAGGCAGCAGACAACATCGTAACGATGGCAATGTGACCGATCCTTACGTCTGTTGCGCTGAGCGTACTTCCTGCGTTGAAGCCAAACCAGCCGAACCATAGCAAAAATGCGCCTACAGACGCTAGTGGCAGATTGCTCCGAAGCGCAATGGCACTCACGCCAAGCGGCGTGTATTTTCCTTTACGCGGCCCAATAATAATCGCTGCGGCCAGTGCGGAGAACCCACCCAACGCGTGAATGACCGCAGAACCGGCAAAATCCTGCATGCCCAGCTTGCTGAGCCAACCGCCGCCCCATGCCCAGTGTCCACCAATTGGATAAATAATTGCCGTCATCAATATGATGTACAGCAGGTAGGCTCGAAAGTTAATCCGCTCAGCCACAGCACCCGATACGATGGAAATGACGGCAATGGTAAACGCGGCCTGGAACAGCCAGAATGTTTCCAGTGATACTGGCACGTCCAGGTGAGACAGGTCTCCATTCAGAAAAAATCCGGTTATACCTACCAAACCTCCTGCATCGGAACCATACATCAAACCAAATCCGATGGCATAGAAAAGCAATGTCCCGATCGTAATGTCGGCGAAAACCTTCATAATAATATTCACGCTATTTTTATAACGTACAAAGCCAGCTTCCAGCAGAGCGAACCCGCCCTCCATCAACAAAATCATGGCTGCACTCAATACGACCCAGACCGTATCGATCCCGGAGCTTAACGTCTCCAAAGTCATGCTTATACATCCTCCGTTTCCCCAAGCTGTCTAATCTCCCGGATCGTTTCGGGCGTAAGCTCGATCTCGTCCCGTTCGATGCTGTCCAGATGCTTGATTCGTTCGGCAATGCGGTCCAATTCTCGTATCCGCCGCCGAATCTGCTCCATTTTGCGAAAACGTTCCTTCACCTGGACCATATATTCCACCGCCTGGTGATGGGATGCGGGGCGCCCTGCGAACCATTTGCGTACTGTCGACAGAGATTGATAAGCGACTTCTTCCGCACGTTTTTTTTGCTTGAATTGTTCAATTTTATGTTTGAGCGTTTCGATCTCATTTTCTTTTTTGACCTTGAGCTGTTGGATAAGGTACAATAATTCGGACGATGATATTTGCAATGCTGTATGGTGATACACCTCGTCAATCACTAACATACCATGTCAGGACTCCTTACATATCAAGTTACTTGTTATCGATTATAGAGTCCCGCGGTACTTAGCGTCAATCCTTTTTTTGGCGATGGTATGATTTGAAATGGGTTGTTTTTTAAAAAAAGCTTCATTCTCACCTACACAACTTCAACTAACAAGTAAAATAAAACATACCTTCGCATTCACCTTTCGTATCCTCTATGATGTATATTAAGCATCCACATTTTAGGCACTGCCCTTACACAAGCTGACATCATAGAACTCATATAAAGGAGAGATTTGCACGATGTTCACTCGTAATGACGACATTCGGAACCAAATCTGGGAAGCGATCTCTGGGCTTAATGAAGAACAATTGAACCTTAAACCGACACCTGACCACTGGAGTACGATGCAAGTTCTCCGTCACCTGAATCTGATGGAAAGCCTAATTGTGAAGCAAGCCCACGCGGCGCTAGAGAAGGAACAGACCGTTTCTGTGGACAAAAAACCATATGAGCTTACATTAGATCGCAGCCACTCTGTCGACGCACCGGCTCATCTCCAGCCTCCTGCGGTACCGGAAACGCTGGCGAATGTACGCTACGATTTGGAAGAATCGCATCAGGCGCTGATGCACGTTGCACAAGATCATGATGCTGAACTGCTGCGAAGCAAATCCTTTCTTCACCCGGTTTTCGGTGAGATGGATCTGGCTCAGTGGGTCGACTTTGCAAGCTATCATGAAGAGCGTCATTTGGCACAGATTCAGGATATTAAACAAAGGCTTGGCGTCTCGCGCATCTAAGTCATGCAATATTTGTTCTATGTAAGCAAAAATAACCTCCAATCCACGCGCTGCGGATCTGGAGGTTTTCATTTGTTTTGAAACATCGTTATATTATATTTTTTTGCCCAAGATCGCCAAATCCCGGTTGATGCCATCCAGCACAGCCACTTCAGGGTAGTATCCCCACTGTTCAAAGCCATGCTTGCGCAATAATCCCAGACTCGGTTCATTATGTCCAAAGACAAAGCCCAGAATCGTCTTGATTCCAAGCGCAGGACAAGCGTCAAAAATCGTGTTCAGCAAGCGTCCGCCAGCCCCAATTCCCCGGCACTGCTGATCCACATACACACTGACCTCCACCGTCCCATTGTACGCAGGGCGTCCATAAAACGAACTCAGGCTGGCCCAGGCCACAACCTGTCCTTTATGCCTCATCACCCAGAGTGGACGATGATCGGATGAATGCTCCTCAAACCACGGAATACGTTGTTCTACGGTCACCGGCTCCAAATCCGCCGTCACCATACGGCTTTCAATCGTGGAATTATAGATCGCCACAATCCTTGGCAAGTCCTCACGACGCGCATACTCAATCTGCACACTATCCTGCTCCATGTCTACTCCTCCATCATCCAGATCGAATCTATCTTATGACGGTATTATAACGGAGGAAGGAAGCTGGCGTCATCCCCCAAACATTCGATCAGCCCCGTAATTACTCAGGCAATCCCTGGATGGTCTTTCCCCGGGTTAACTGCTGGCTCTGATCCGCCCAACGAATGTTAACGGAACGGGAAGTGAACAGATCGGGGCCGTCCGATACCTGGAAGTGCAGGTGAGCTTCGCTGGAGTTCCCCGAGTTGCCCAGCTCTCCAATGAGATCTCCCTGCTTGACTTTATCTCCTTTTTTGACCGATATAGTGCCTTCTTTAATATGTGCGGTAATACTATATTCTCCATGACCATGGTCAATGACCACAAAGTTGCCAGCTGGTTCTTCAGCATTCATGACACCCGGTGTATTATCGGAAATATCGTTCTTAATCTCGACTACCGTGCCATCCGCGGCTGCATGGAGCGGCTCTCCATACGCATAGTAACTCTCATTCAGCTGTGAATCTCCATCATAGCTGAACCCCTTTTTCGCTCGAATGATGTCCAGCGCGTAGCGCTGCGTTTCGTGCTCATAGTGATAGTTCGATAAGACATCGTTACCTCCCCAGAATACATACCATTCACCCTTCATCGGCAATTTGAACTCGGTTTGAGTCAATTTCAGATCTGTATCCTCATGGGTTTCCAAAGGCTGGATGGACAGACTGACAATCTGATTGTCTTCCGTGAAGTAGACTCGAACCCCTTTTGTCCCGGTTTGATCCCTCCACGCATGCTCGGCCAAGTTATTCATTTTGGCATTGACCACTTGATCCCAAGAAGTTACATCCTTCAGAAAATTGTCGGTAGCCTCTTTGAATTGTTCCAGCGTTACTTCTTCCTTAAGTTCCAGACTAAACTGGTTATAGATCACATCCTTCGAACCTTTCATCAATGTATCGATAAAATTGTCTGGTGTAACCATCGCGCCCTCCTCTGGACCTGAATTCTGTGTATTATTCGTGCCATCACCTGTTGAAGACATATTCGATGTCTGTTCCACCGAAGGTTGCTCTGCCTGTTCGGATGTCACCGAGTTACTACAGGCAGACAGGAAGATGCATGCTCCCAGCGCAATGGCAAGCATTCTCCAACTCTTTCTACTCTGTGATTTCGTAAGTACAGTACGTCCGGTTTCCGTATCTATGTTCACATGATTCAGGTGCTGATCCTTTATGTTAGGGTCCCGAGTTGATTTATTCATTTCTCTGCACTCCTTCTCCTGAGCATTTTGCTTTCTGGTTAAGTGTACAGAATGAATCTTATCCTTCGTCTAACTCTTCCTTACATGTAGTTAAACTGTGATCACCTCTGACGCTTTATAATTAAGATTCCGTTAAGATTGACTGTAAGCTAAACCTGCCTTTCAGGTGGTATGATTAGCAATAAACAAAAAGGGAACTACAGGAGGTCAACATGGATCACGTCTCATTGCTGCTTGTTGATGATGAACAAGCGATTCTGCATATGCTCAAAACCGTTCTGCTCAAAGAGCAGTTTATCGATATCGATACCGTCACAACAGGCGAAGCCGCAATCGAAGCCTGTAGTAACAAGACTTATCACTGTATTGTGCTGGATATCATGCTTCCCGGCAAAAGCGGACTGGAAATCTGTCCTTTTCTGCGACAGGTCACCGATGCTCCCATCCTGTTTCTAACTGCCAAAACAACGGATTATGATAAATTAACCGGATTCGCCGTCGGCGGCGACGATTATGTCATCAAACCATTTAATCCTCTCGAAGTGGTGGCTCGAATCAAATCATTACTTAAACGTTATTTGCCTTCTAGAATTGCGACGATCCCGGATCACTCCTCTTATGACGCAAATACGTCACTTCATAACATTCGAACAGGAATGTATGACTTTGGACGATTCCAGGTGCTGGAACAGGCCGGTGAACTTCGGGTTGAAGGACAGGCCGTATCCTGTCCAGCGCTTGTATTTCAACTGTTGCTCTTCTTTTGTAAAAATCCCAATCGAATTTTCACCAAATCGGACTTATATGAACGGGTATGGGGGTCTGAAGCCATCAGTGATGACAACACCGTTATGGTTCATATTCATCGCATTCGGGAACGCATTGAAGCTGATCCTTCTAACCCTGCGTTCCTCGTCAATGTCCGTGGTCTGGGTTATAAGCTGATTCAGCCGGAAAACGTGTCACACACATGAGTATTCGCCGCAGATTGATGACAAGGTTTATCGGGATGCTTGCTGGAGCCGTGGCCGTGATTATCGTATTGGGCGGAGCTGTATCCTTCTGGGTCCTTGACCAGTTGAATGAGGTAATTCTGGTTGAGGACTTTGCCTCAGTCGGCATCGATCAATTAATCAGCACAGCGGAAATTTTGCCAAATGGCACTGTCCGCTATGATCCAGAGTTACTGAAGCGTGTGGATGAGAATGGCGGATGGCTTCAGGTTCTCGATGAAAAAGGGAACGTCATTGATGCTTTCCATACGCCTGCTGATGTCCCTGATCACTACAAACCAGGAGAACTCATTGCGTACTGGGAGGCAAAGAAACCTTTCCCCTATCAGTTATACTTGCTTATTCGTGAGAAAAACGGAACGTACTTCACCCTGCTTTACGGAGAACGCAGTCAGGCTGAAGGCTTACTGGAACAAGCCCGTGAGAATAGTCGATACGCTAACGGTAAGCTTGTACTACAGTCGGAACAGAAGGAAGCGATTCGTTCTGCAAACGCCTATATTCAAGTATTGGATGAAGAAGGACAGAACTTTGCCTCCTTTAACAAACCCGCCATGGGTTCACAAAGCACCTATAGCACACAGGATATTATTCTGCGTACACGATATCCCAATCGATACGGGATGACTACAGCTACAAGCTATGATGATCAGAACCAGTCTACCTGGATGCTCAGCGTGCCATTTGCCAGCAGCAGTTCTGCTGTTGTGGATGAGAATCCCTATGGTTTTATTTTTGGACCTGCGCTGGTTGCGCTCCTTCTATCCATCATTACCCTGCTGGTCCTGCTCGCTCTCTGGTATGCCAACCGTTTTGGTTATCCCATGATGCACATGCTCCAATGGCTTCAGCGTCTCGAACAAGGGCATTATGAGGAACCGACAGGCGCCCGTGGCAAGCCTCGCAGCCAAAATGGCAAAGGGAAATGGAGCCGGAAATATCAGGTATACGCCGAAGTGCTTCGCTCCATTCAGACGTTGTCCACTACACTCAAACGTGATGAAGAGCTTCGAAAACAGACCGAGTCTCTGCGTGAGGAATGGATCGCCGGAATAACGCATGACCTCAAAACGCCTCTGTCCTCCATTCAGGGATACGCCCATATGCTTGAAGCAGAGAAATACAACTGGTCCTCGGAAGAAGTAAGAGAATTCGCGGGCATTATGCTGGAGAAGTCCATGTATATGGACCGGCTTGTAAACGATCTTGCCATGACTTACCGCTTGCGCAGTGGTGGATACCAGCCACCTGTGGGGGAAACTGACGTGAATACGTTGCTGCATGATCTTGTCCAGCGCGCTGAACGTAATCCTGCATATGGTGAGGATCGCATCAAATTTGTGCCATCTGAAGTCCCGGTTTACGGTCAGGTGCATATTCCATCATTTGAGCGCATTGTGGATAATCTGAGCGCCAACGCCCTTTTGCATAATCCAGCGGATTCGACCTTGACCGTTAGTGTACACCCGGGTGAGCAGGCAGGCGAATTCAGTGTTCATTTTGCCGATGATGGACAAGGAATGGACTCGGAAACGGTCTGGAAGCTGTTCGAACGATACTATCGCGGCACCGATACAGGCACATCGGATGTCGGATCAGGTCTTGGTATGGCTGTCACCAAAGGGCTCATTGAAGCGATGAAGGGCCGCATCGAAGTACAATCGACTTCTGGGGAAGGAACCGTCATTCGGTTAATATGGGATGGAAAATCAGAACATGGGTAAAAAAACATTGGCTTGACCTTTTCATTTTCAATCGATATAATCTACACTCAATAACACCTGTTCCAATATATTGATATAGACTTCAACGATATTAAGATCAATTTAAGTGATATCGATTATGCATATTTGGCGATGACCAGAGACAAGATTTCGTTTGCGTGCTGCCCAGAGAGAGAAGGGATTGGTGAAACCTTCTTCAGCGAACGGACCGGAATTACCCCTCTGCAGCCGTGACCTCGAACCTCAGCTTTTCGGATTTACTGAATGAATTCCGGGCAAAGCTGTCAGTAGAGTTCACCGCCTGATCCCCGATAACGGATTCCAATGAGGGTTATGATGTTTCCTGCTTGCGGCGGCTGGCTGATTGCAGGAGCATTCATAACCAAATTAGGGTGGAACCACGAGCTGAGCGCACTCGTCCCTTTTCCGGGACGGGTGTTTTTTGCGCTTCAAATTTGAATATTGGAGAGTGGTTCACATGAGTAATCCGAATAAAAACAGCCAATCCAGCAATCAATCAAATGATCAACAACAACCTCAACATCCGATTGAAATTCGCTTGCAGGGCGGAGCTGTACGTTCTTACGAAGCAGGTATCACTGTAGGAGATGTCGCCTCATCCATCAGCTCAAGTCTGGGCAAACAAGCTATTGGCGGAATCGTAAATGGTAAAAATGTCGACCTCGATTGGGTGCTTGAGCAAGATTGCGAACTCGTCATCGTTACACTGGACAGTGCGGAAGGTCTGTATCGTTACCGACACAGCACAGCTCATGTGCTCGCACAGGCTCTCAAACGCATTTACGGTGCGGAACAAGTGAAGCTGGGCATCGGGCCTGTCATTGAGGATGGATTTTATTACGATGTCGATCTGGAGCATGCTCTATCTATCAGTGATTTGGCTGCCATTGAGCGGGAAATGAACAAAATCATAAAAGAAAATGAAAAGATTAGCCGCCGGGTAGTTAGCCGTGAGGAAGCACTCCGCATCTTTGGAGAGATTCAGGACCCGTATAAGCTTGAGCTCATTCAGGATTTGCCAGAGGACGCCGAGCTTTCGATTTATGATCAAGGAGAGTTTTTCGATCTGTGTCGCGGCCCTCATCTTCCGTCCACTGGTCGGATCAAGGCATTCAAGCTGCTGAATGTGGCTGGTGCGTACTGGCGCGGCAACTCGGATAATAAAATGCTGCAACGCATCTACGGCACTGCTTTCCCGAGCAAAGCCCAATTGGATGAACATTTGCACATGCTGGAAGAAGCGAAGAAACGGGATCACCGCAAACTGGGCAAAGAGCTTGAACTGTTCATGTTCTCCGAAGAGGCACCCGGCATGCCGTTCTATCTGCCCAAAGGCATGACTGTCCGCACAGAACTGGAGCAATTCTCCCGCGAATTGCAGTTACAGGAAGGCTATCAGGAAGTGCGTACTCCGCTCATGATGAACAACCGTCTGTGGGAGCAATCCGGTCACTGGGACCACTATAAGGACAACATGTATTTCTCGGAAGTGGACGATGCTACTTTTGCACTGAAACCAATGAACTGTCCGGGACATATGTTGATTTTCAAAAATACACTTCATTCCTATCGCGAGCTGCCGATTCGTATGATGGAATTCGGTCAGGTTCATCGCCATGAATTCTCAGGTGCTCTGAATGGCATGATGCGGGTACGGACTTTCTGTCAGGATGATGCCCATCTCTATGTCATGCCAGAACAGATCGAGGAAGAGATCAATCAGGCGATTTCATTGATCGGACGCATGTACGACATCTTTGGATTTGAGTACAACATTGAGTTGTCCACTCGCCCGGACGATTCCATGGGATCGGAAGAGCTGTGGGATCAAGCAGAAAGAGCATTGCAAAATGTACTTGATCGGCGCGGTGTGAAATACCGCATTAACGAGGGTGACGGAGCCTTTTACGGTCCGAAAATTGACTTCCACATTCTCGATGCCCTGAAGCGCAGCTGGCAGTGCGGAACAATTCAGCTCGATTTTCAAATGCCCGAGAAGTTTGATCTCACTTATATTGGCGAGGATAGTCTGAAACACCGCCCTGTCGTGATCCACCGTGCGATCTATGGTTCCATCGATCGCTTCATCGGCATCCTGACTGAACATTATGCAGGTGCGTTTCCACTCTGGCTCGCGCCCGTGCAAGTGAAGCTGCTGCCAGTGTCGGATCATTACGCAGACTATGCTCTTCAAGTTCAGAGCCAGCTGCGGGCTGCCGGCATTCGGGTAGAAACAGACTTGCGCAGTGAGAAGCTCGGCTACAAAATCCGTGAAGCTCAGATGGAAAAAGTGCCTTACTCGCTCGTACTCGGGGAAAATGAGAAAAATGCCTCATCCGCCTCTGTCCGTGCGTACGGTCAAGGCGATCAAGGCATTCAGCGCATTGAAGCATTTATTGAGATGATTCAGCAGGCTGTAAAGGCCAAAGCCTGAGCGCCGCAAATAGGAATTGGTTGAAACATAACGTTAGAGGCAGACCGTTAATATGGATAACGGTCTGCCTCTAATTCTGTCTCCACAAAGAAGCCGCCTCTTCTGCTTCGAATAGTCAGCAATTACAATTTTTCTTCAGGTCTGAGTACGACTTGCTCTTCGCTCCAGGTCCAGAAACGCTCAGCAGTTGCGGTATCCAGCGCATGGACTTTCAATTCCTGGTCCTTTTGTTGATAGAAGTAACGTCCGGTTACCCCGGCAACTTCAGGACTTGTGGCGAGATAAATCGCCGTCTGCGCCCCATCTTCAGGAGAGAGGAAAAACGGTAACTTGCCTACCAAAGCCATAATGCGTGTGCCAAAACCGGTATTACGATCTACGCCAATACTTGTACCGACCGCACCGGGATGAAGACAGTTCACCGTGATGCGGGTATCCGCCAATTTGCGGGCCAGAACTCGGGTGAACAATACGTTAGCCAGCTTGGATTGCGCATAACTTTTGATTGGATTATAGCCTTTATTCAGATGGGGATCTTCGAAATGGATTTTCCCGGCTTTGTAGGCACCAGACGAAACATTCACAATTCGCCCTTGCTCCGCAGCCTTCAACGGCTCAATCAGGAGTAAGGTAAGTAGAAAATGTCCAAGATGGTTAATACCGATGCCTTGCTCGAAACCGTCCGAGGTCTCCTGGCGCTTCAACATAACGACACCCGCATTATTAACAAGAACGTCAAGTGTGTCGTAACGCTCCCGGAATGATTGGGCAAAATGACGGATGCTTTCCAGTGACCCCAGGTCACACAGCATCAGTTCAATCGCAGTAGAGCCGGACTGACGCAGTGCCTCCTCTAGAGCCTGCTGGCCGCGCTTCTCGCTGCGGCACGCCATAATCACGCGATACCCTTGCCTTGCAAGTTCAATGGTGGTTGCCAGACCCATGCCTGAATTGGCTCCAGTTACAATCGCTATCTTTGTGGACATCAGGTATTTCCCTTCTGAACCGAAGTTCTTCATATTTTGGGTCAATCGTCTTCTAGTTTCTAAAGCACTGATGACGTCAATATGAGATAATCGAAAGATCACATATTGGTCTTATAGGGAGGATACGTATGCTAACCAAAGAAGACTTCAAGAAACAGAAAAAAGAAGCGAAACATGAGATTGCACTAATCGAACAGGAATTTCAAAATCTTCAGCAAAAGATAGACTCACCACTGCACGAAAAGGATAAACTATGGGACGATGAAGAGGTTAAACAGCTTACCCGAAAACGGAAAGAACGCAAATATAGTTCTTGGACAATTGAATTATGCACGATTATTGAAGAACTGCTGAATCAACTATACCAGCTTACGCATCAAAAAAGATTTAATTCGATCCAGCTGATGAAAACTCCCGCATATCGTTCATTATCCAATATCGAGATCCTTCAAGCTGAATTAAAAAATCAACGCCTTTCCCTGAAATCGGGAATGGAGAACGTTGAAGAGGAAATCACCAAAGTGTTTCAACTCCGAAATAAACTTATTCACTCCAACTTTTCTTATGCTTCCATCCTCAGAGAGAATCACGATGCGAAACAAGAGTTTGAATCCATCCTGGATACGGTGAAGCAATATAGAAAATACTTGAAATATAATCAGCCAGAGAATTGACCAATTCATGATAAATGATTAAATACACAATGACTCTATTCTATAAAGGAGGTGCTCCGGATTCGATCCGGAAACCAATATGAAAAATCCATCCACGGATATAACAGCTCTACATCTTCACATTGTCACACCTGCGGGGAAAAACCCGATCTACCCTGTCATGTTGCGCGATGAAGATGGCATTACGCTTGTGGATACAGGCATGATTGGCCAATTCGCCGAACTTCTGTCCGTACTGGAACATGAAAACGTTCAGCTGTCCGATATCAAGCGGATTATTTTAACACATTCCGATATAGATCATATTGGTAACCTTGGTGCCCTCGTGAATGCTGTTCCGGATGTGGAAATCTGGGCGCACAGCGATGAAATTCCGTATATCACGGGCAAACAGCCCATGATAAAGTTCACACCAGAACGCAAGGCGATGCTGCCTGCCCCCATAGCGGAGCTGGCGGAACAATTGATCTCACAACGAACTGAGCTCAAAATATCGAAAGTGCTTGAGGACGGTGACATGCTGCCTCTACAAGGAGGCATCCAGGTCATTCATACACCAGGGCACACCCCAGGACATATCTGCCTGTACTTCCGGGAGCAACAGTTCCTGCTCGCTGCCGATGAATTGCGTGTGGTTGATGATGAATTGGTGGGTCCTTCTCCACCCGCAACACCGGACATGCCTGAAGCAATGCGCAGTTTGAAAAGGCTGCTTGGCCTGAAGCTGGAGAAAGTGCTTTGTTACCATGGTGGAGAGTACACCACTGAACCCAGTCGACGCATTGCCGAACTTGCGGAAAGCGCGGACTAATCGGAACCTGCAACCTAAGGCTATGTTTACGCCAATAATGAAGCGAAGGGGCTG
>NZ_LITU01000060.1:93097-141398 GCF_001280595.1 Paenibacillus xylanivorans | reverse complement strand
GGCGTAAGAACGATCAATTGGTCATCTCCATCACGTGGAGAGCCCCGGCCATCCCTGTTGTTCGTCAGCACATATAACTTTCCGTCTTCCCCCGCAGTTACATTGCGAATACGCCCCCACTCGCCTTCAAAAATCGGTTTCACCTGTGTTACTTTTGTGCCATCCTCTGACAGTGTGATTTTGAGAAGTTGTTCACCCCGTAGATTGGCAGCAAGCAGTGATCCAGCCCACGGGCCTTCCTCTATATACGCTACACCTGATGGAGCCCACGTCTCATCACCACTATGTGCAAGCGGAACCTGATAAGCACCATTGTTGTCATCATCCCCCTCCACTTCAGGCCAGCCATAATTCTCACCGGCTTCAATGCGGTTAATTTCATCAAAATTACGCTGCCCATGCTCCGTGGCGTACAGATAGCCATTATTCGGGTTCCAGGCCAGCCCCTGGGCATTCCGATGCCCCATGCTATATACAGGCGAATTAGGCCACGGGTTGTCTTCTGGGATCGATCCGTCGAGACCAATCCGCAATATTTTTCCACCCAAGCTGTCTTCGTTCTGAGCCAGCTCCGGCTAATATCGTTCACCTGTCGTAATATAGAGCAGATGGTCAGGGCCAATCTTGATCCGGCCCCCATTATGATTCATACCGCCCGGAATATCACCGAGCAACTCCTTGTCTATAGTCGCTTTGCCGCCACTTACCTTTAAGCGCAATACCCGATTTGCAATGTCATCGCCTTCAAGATAGGAATGATATGCATACAGATAGCCATTATCATCAAAGTCTGGATCAGCAGCAAGGCCCAGCAATCCACCTTCACCCTCTTCATTAAATGGAGCCGTAAATTCGATCAGGGGTTCGGAATCCAGCTCTCCGCTCTCAATGACCCGAACAGTGCCCGGCCGCTCCGTTATAAACATCCGCCCATCAGGCACGCTCACCAACTCCCAGGGTACATTGAGTCCGTCGACCAGCACGGAAGCCTCGTAAGGAATAACGGCATTTTCATCCGTTCCCTCTTCACCGCCACTCGCACGGTTATTGCCTTCGCTCGCCGTCGTCTGTCCCTGACCTGTACCTTGTCCCTGAGACGTTTGCTTTGATCCTGTCGTCGGGTCACCGGAAGCACAGGCTGTTAATAAGGCCATGCTGAGTAACGAAGCATATAACGGAACGTTTAGTCGATTATTCATGATTACATCTCCCTTCTACTACCGCGGTTATCATGTCATTTTTTTAAACTTCAGCTCAATTCCGTCTCTGAGGTTAGTTCAGTTATTTCCAATGGTTCTAAATTATGTTCAGCTTCGTTCAAGGTTTATCCATCTCCATCATCAGTTAGCAAGCACAACGAAGTTTCGCCCTGTATTACCCTTCCCTCCTGCTCCTCAAACGGAGAATTCAAGCTATTTTCCATGCATAACGGTCTTCCATTTGGATTTCCCCGATATTCTTCTATAATAGAAAGATAGAACGAACTGAAAGGTGGACGTATACACTCATGAATCAAACTCCTTTATCCCGGCTGGAAGCTGGTCTGTCTACGCAAGGATTGGACGCCATGCTGATTACAGATCCGAAACATATTTACTATTTAACAGGTTTTGCTAGCAATCCGCATGAACGTTTCCTCGGGCTTGTTCTTGCACGCGGCGAAGATCCGCTGTTGATCGTGCCTGCACTCGACGAGGAAGCTGCCGCAGCCGCTTCTTCGGTCTCGAACATTGCCACGCATTCAGATACGGACAATCCTTACGCCTTATTTGAGCGTTATCAGGGACGTCTGGGCCGCGTAGGCCTCGAAAAAGAATACGTGACTGTCGCACGTTATGAACAGTTGACCACCGCGCTGGGCGCAGCCAACTTTGAAGATGTCGGCCCTCTGCTTCGCACCTTGCGTGTGAAAAAAACACCGGATGAAGTGGCACGCATTCGCCACGCCATTCATCTGATCGAAGAAACGCTTCGCCAGGGACTGTCCCATGTTCGTACAGGCGTAACCGAAATTGAACTGGTTGCCGAAATGGAATACCAGATGAAGAAGTTGGGTGCAGACGGTCCTTCCTTTGATACCATGGTGCTTACTGGACCCAAAACTGGCTTGCCACACGGCACACCGGGTGAACGAAAATTGCAGCATGGCGATCTGTTGATGTTTGATATGGGTGTCTACGCTGGTGGGTATGCATCGGATATTACGCGCACATTTGCCTTTGGTGACATTTCTCCTGAACTCAAAACCATCTATAATACCGTGCTCGCAGCCAACGAAGCTGCCATTCGTGCTGTGAAGCCAGGCGTTACCTGTGCGGATATTGACCGTGCAGCACGCCAGGTTACGGAAGAAGCCGGATACGGCGAACGCTTCTTGCACAGAGTTGGACATGGGATGGGTATTGACGTGCATGAGTATCCTTCACTGCATGGTCAGAACATGGACATTCTGGAGGAAGGTACGGTATTTACGATTGAGCCGGGCATTTATGTAACTGGCGCAGGCGGTGTCCGTATTGAGGATGATGTACTCGTGACGGAAAATGGCGTCGAGGTGCTGACAACCTATCCAAAAGAGCTGCATATCCTAACGGACTAATCCTTTTTGGGATCATATCAGTCTCAATTCCATTTTCCCGAAGAAAATATAGTGTCATAACAAAAAGTCCCGCGAAACCATGAATGCATGGCTTTGCGGGACTTTTGTGTTTAAATTCAACAATATGCCGACGAACTTAACTACGAGTCTAGGCTTCGTCCTTGAATTTAAAGCTTCGTGCAGCATATAGAAACGGCGTTCCTACCGCGGTCAATACAAATTTGATCACGTACGTCGTCAGGAAAATCTCAAGCCAGACATCCCATGAATAGATGAATGCAAAAGCGATTGTACAGAACACCAGCGTATCCACAAACGAACTGATAATGGAACTTCCGTTTGTGCGTATCCACAACTGATTACGCCCTGGTGCCACCTTACGCAGCCAAGTGTACAGTCGTACATCCAGAAACTGACTGATGAAATATGCCGACAGACTTCCGAGTGCCAGACGTGGCAGCATACCAAACAGAGTTTTCATCGAATCCTGTGCAAAGTCCGTAGACGCTGGCTCAAAGAACAATACCATCTGCATCAGCACTGTCGTCATGATCAATGTGAAAAACCCGAACCATACGGCTTTACGCGCCTCACCTGGTCCATACTTCTCATTGAGCAGATCGCTGGTCAGATACATACTGACATACATTGTATTGCCCAGTGTCAGAACGATACCCATAATATCTATCGTTTTGGTCACCTGAATGTTGGCAATGACTGTTGCCACACCGATCCAGGCATAAAGACCCTTTTTACCGAACAAGCGGTAACACAAAAGGAAAAATCCATACGTTACGAGAACGAAAAGCGCTCCCCATCCTAAATTAAACACAAATCATACACTGCCTTCCTAGTTTTGATTACGCGGGATGGTTACGAACCGCGGTTTGGCTCCGGGCCAAAACATGATTACTCTATCACATTTCCCCAAGGTTGAACAGCACTAAATAACTCCAACGTACTCTTTAATGTAAAAAAACCGTCCTCCGGGTTAACCCGAAGGACGGCTGATCAGGCTTATGGTATTTATACGTCCACCTGCCAGAGGTTATAAGTGAGTCCGAATCAATTACACCTGAATGGCGGAATCCAGATCACGGCTTTGATCATTGAATGTATCCTGATCGTTTTCTTTCAAAATTTTGCTGGATACGAGACCTGCGGTCATCGAATCGTTCACGTTCAGCGCCGTACGCCCCATGTCGATGAGCGGCTCAACCGAGATCAGCAATCCTGCCAAAGCTACTGGCAGGTTCATCGTGGACAACACGATCAGGGAAGCGAAGGTTGCCCCGCCGCCTACACCGGCTACGCCGAATGAACTGATCACGACCACCAGGATCAGGGTAATGATGAAGTCCCAGCTCATCGGGTCGATCCCGACCGTAGGAGCAATCATGACCGCCAGCATGGCCGGATAGATCCCGGCGCAGCCGTTTTGACCAATGGTAGCCCCGAAACTTGCCGACAGGTTCGCAATCCCGTCCGATACGCCCAGTCTCTTCGTTTGTGTCTCTACGTTAAGCGGAATAGCTGCCGCACTTGACCGGGATGTGAAGGCAAATATCAGCGTTGGCAGAACCTTTTTCACATACGTAATTGGATTGAAACCAAACAGTGAGATAATAATCAGGTGGATGATGAACATCACGATCAACGCCACGTAGGAAGCAATGACGAATTTGATCAGCTTCAGTATCTCATCCGGGTTCGTTGTGGCGGTTACCTTCGTAATCAGCGCCAGAATCCCGTATGGCGTCAGCCTGAGCACTAGCGTTACGATTCTCATAACCACCGCATATACCGCATTGACCATGCCGCGGAACGTTTCCGCCTGCTGTGGTTTTTTGCGATCCAGTCCGAGTACGGCCACACCGATAAAGGCTGAAAAAATAACAACAGCCAGCGTGGATGTACGACGTTCTCCGGTCATATCCGCGAACGGATTCGACGGAATGAACTCCAGTACTTGCTGTGGAATCGTCTGATCCTTCACGTCAACGAGACGTTCCTCCATTTTCTGCCCCTGTGCAAGCTCTCTGTCTCCACCTTCGATCTCAATGGAAGTCAGGTTGAAGCTCAAGCTCGTCACAATACTCACACTTGCGGCAATCGCCGTCGTGATGAGCAGGATGGCGATAATCGAAAGGCTCATTTTACCGAGATTCTGCTTGCCTTTCAGATTCATGATGGCCGAAATGATGGATACCATAATCAATGGAATCACGACCATTTGTAACAAACGAACATATCCTGAACCGGCCAGATTAAACCAATCGACCGACTTGGTAATGATGTCAGAATCAGACGTGTAGATCAGTTGCAGAATGACGCCGTAGACGACCCCAATGCCCAAACCCGCAAATACACGCTTCGTAAAGGAAATATGTTTCTTCTGCATCCAGAACAGGACACCTAGTAGAGCGAGCATAACCACTACGTTCAAAATGATTAAAAAGGTATTCATTTGTATAAATCCTCCTCAGTGTGAGTAACCGAATATCCCGGTTTTCTACTCGCTCAAAAGCGATATTCAACAATATATCACATAACAAACTATTCTGGTAGGTATTAATTGATATTATGTAATATGGATGTAATAAATTCATCTATTTCTGAAAAAAATACACTGAATCGTGAAAATTATTGTATTCAACCTCCGGTTAATTTTGTAATATAGGTATATCCGCTTATTCCCAAGTTTTCTCAACGTGAAAATTAGGCCTTTCTTCGTTGGTATTTAGTCTTACGATAACGGAAAAGCGACAATGTTAATGAACATGACGTGAAAGGATGATCCTATGTTTCGAAATCGCACCGTTGCTGGTAAAATCAGAGGCACGTTGTTCCTCGTACTGCTGGTTGCTTCCCTGTTGTTTAGTATCAGTTTCTATGCTGTCTCCATGAATATTATGCAGAGCTACGTGCTTCCACAGTTCGACAAGGTCCTGAGCACGTCCATTCAGGATATATACAAGAACACATCAGCTTCGAAAATTTTGCAAGTACAGAGTGGTGGGGCCAGCTCTGATGGTGCTGCACTGACCGTGGAATCGTATTTGGCTGGTAAAGCCAAAGAGCATAATCTGGACGCAGCCTACGTCGTAGCCATTCAGGATGGTAAAGCTACCGTTGTAATCGCGAATACCTCCTCAGGCATGAAAGCCGGAGATGAGGTTAAAGTAGAAGCAGCAATGAATGAGGCCACGGAGAAAAAAGAAATGGAAATCAGCAACGTTTATGCCGATTCCTTCGGTGTACATAAAGCGGCCTTTATTCCGATTGCAGGAAGTAACATGATCATGGCTGTTAGTATGGATGCCCAATTCATTCAAGACAAAATTGCCCAGATCTTCTGGTTGTGCCTCGGTATCACAGCATTGGTCTTTGTGCTCGGATGGCTCATCTCGACAAGTATGATCAAACGAGTAACCAAGCCAATCATCAAGCTCGTTCAACACAGCAAACAGATATCACAAGGAGATCTGACCGCTGAACTTCAGATTAAAGGTAAGGATGAAATTGCACAGCTCGCTTCAAGCTTCCAGACGATGACTCATAATCTGAAAGAAATGATTAGCCGCGCCCTTTCTACATCCAATGAAGTTGTGGAAGGCTCCAATGATTTGCTCAAACGGGTAGAATCCATGTCTGGTATGGTGAAAGACTCCAGTCGTTCTGCGGAAAGCGCCGAAAAAGGCAGCGTAAGCATCGCGTCCAGCGCAGCCGAGAATGCAAGAGCCATGGAAGAAATTACTCAAGGCATTATGCACATTGCCTCTTCTTCTGCCGAAGTATCCGAGCAGATCGGAGATGCTGCGAACGAAGCTGTTAACGGTAACCGACTGGCTCAGGATGCCATTCAGCAAATGGAACGTGTCGGTCAGACCGCGAGCGAATCTCTGCGCTATGTCGAAACGATGAACGAGCGCTCAATCGCCATAGGGACCATTGTTCAATCCATTTTTGAAATCACGAAACAGATTAACATGCTGTCCCTCAACGCTTCCATTGAAGCAGCACGTGCTGGAGAGCATGGACGCGGATTCGCTGTCGTTGCCGGAGAAGTTCGCAAACTAGCAGAACAATCCAAGACAGCTACAGAGGAAATCTCCGATTACCTGGGTACGATCCGCGAAGACGCAGAACGTTCGGTTGATGCCATGAACCGCGTAACCCAAGAGATTGGATCAGGTACTCACGTGGTTCAACAGGCAGGCTCCGCGTTCCAGCAGCTTAACGAATTGATTCAGAACGTCAATCTGACGATTCAGACAGTATCGGCCTCGACCCAGCAAGTATCTGCTGGAGCTGAAGAAGTCAGTGCTTCCGTGGAAGAAACCGCTCAGATTACGTCCAAGTCTCGTCAAAGTATGCAACAGATTGCTTCTACAGCGGATCTCCAACTGAATGAGATGGACTCCCATTCCAATACCGTACGTCATCTGCATGAGCAAGCGGTAGAACTGCAATCCGCCATGAAGAACTTCAAAATAAACTAACCGGAATACCTTTAACCCATTATTCCCATATTCGAATCACACTTTAATATAGGATATGCAAATACCCCCATGCTCAGCATCGTTCAGTTTCCAGGGAACGATTGCCATACATGGGGGTATTTTTTTGGACTGCATATTATATAAATTGAACTAAAGAATATTTACACTTACCACTCCGATGACAGAACAACCTTCCGATCGCTGTTACCCCCAGATTTTTTTGATTCACTTTTACAAAGGGTAAAATCTGGGGATAAAGGCGAACGCTTCGCTTATTCAGGTGCCTGAACACCCATAATCTCGTACACCCGCTGCATATCCAGTGAAGACCGTAACGACTCGGCGACACGGTCAAACTCCATTTCCTTGCGTTCACGTGCGCTGTACGTCTCCAGCAGCGGAGCAAGCCCTTTTCCTTCACGCAGACCGTTGAGCCATGAACGCCGGAACAGATCGCTTTCAAATAAACCATGCAGGTACGTTCCCCACACCTTACCATCCACAGTGCCCCAGCCTTCATTGAAGGATTGGCCTCCTGAATGGGCGATTTCAAACAAGGCCGTTACATTTCCAGGCTCAAGACACTCGGTAACGCCCATGTGAATTTCGTATCCATCGATGGGCAGTGAGCTTGCTGCATCGCTTTCCTCATACAAACGAATTGGATGAAGACCATGAACATGCCCGGAGGCTCTTACCGTTTGTTTGTTCTGTAGAAATGTTGTCGATAGGGGGAGCCATCCCAATCCGTTGGCTTCCTGGATCTGATTCGCTTCTACCGCAAATGGATCTTTGAGATGCTGACCGAGCATCTGATATCCACCACATATCCCGACAATCTGAACATGTTCACGCTCCGTCTGGCTGGCAATTGCTTGCTCCAGTCCTGATACACGCAGAAATGCCAGGTCTCCAATCGTATCCTTCGTACCCGGAAGCAGAATGACATCGGGATGACCCAGTTCATCGGGAGAAGTTACGTATCGTACATTCACATCCGGTTCCCGGGAAAGTGCATCGAAGTCTGTAAAGTTGGAAATACGCGGATAACGAATCACCGCAAGATCAAGCTCGTGCTGACCGGATTTACCGTGTCGCATGGAATCCAGTACCACCGAGTCCTCCGCTTCAATCTGAATATCGCTTATGTATGGCAGTACGCCAAGTACGGGAATGCCTGTCCGTTCCTCAAGCCAGTCCAATCCAGGCTGCAGCAAGGACAGATCTCCACGAAACTTGTTGATGATGAATCCTTTCACACGCTGAGCCTCATGTGGCTCGAGCAGCTCCAGTGTACCTACAATGGAGGCAAAGACGCCGCCACGATCAATATCCGAGATCAGAATAACCGGAGCATCCGCCCAGCCAGCCAGATTCATGTTAACGATATCCCGATCCTTCAGATTAATCTCTGCAGGACTGCCTGCGCCTTCCATCAGCACCATATCATACGTCGCGCGTAACCGATTCAGCGCATCCATGACCGTCTCCTTGGCTTCGGGTAGAAAATGCTGCCGGTAATCCCACGCACTCATCTGTGCAAGAGGTACACCGTGTACGACAATCTGGGAATGCATATCCCGAACCGGCTTGATCAGGATCGGATTCATATCCGTCGTCGCTTCAATGCCGCACGCCTCGGCCTGAGCCCCCTGGGCTCTTCCGATTTCCTTGCCGTCTTCCGTGACGTAGGAATTCAGCGCCATGTTCTGTGATTTGAACGGGGCTGGCCTAAACCCATCCTGCTTGAATATTCGGCATAGTGCCGTCGTTATTACACTTTTCCCCACATCCGATGCCGTCCCTTGCAGCATTAATACTGCCGCCGTTTGTTCGGACGTTTGCACAGACGTATCTTCCACGTTCCCTCACCTCAGCTCTCAGCATTATATCAAAAAGAATCCCTGTAACAGGCTAAGTACCGTTAGCAGTGCGGCTTCCAGCAACTCATTCATGGCCCCATACGTGTCCCCTGTAAGTCCACCCAGCCGTTTACTGATACGCCTGGCAACGAATTTTCCAATTACATAGCATGCCAATGGCACCGTAATGATCGCTGCAACGGGATATAGCCACCATGGTAACGTCCCCAATCCATTCTCCGACGCCAGTACTTGGAACATGGTTGTATCCGGCTGGAAGATCCATACCGCTGCCAACGTGATCACACCTGCCAGAATGGTTAGCCCTACCGCAGAGCTACGTGTACGCTGGACTTCCCTCCGCTCCCTCAGGCCTTTGAACAGCACAGCAAGCCCATCGTCCTTCCGGGCATTCGGCCAGGCCGCCATGGCATACACCATGAACCAGCGGCTCCAGATCATCGGGAGAATGAGTAAGGCTCCATAGGCCCAGTTCCCACGCGCGATAAAATCAGCAATCAAAGCTGCTTTCATCATTAACAGCAGCACACAAGCGATCACGCCCATGGCCCCCACACGGCTGTCTTTCATAATCTCCAGCATTCGTTCACGGGTGCGATAACTGAGCAGACCATCTGCCGTATCCATCCACCCGTCCAGATGAAGACCTCCGGTTAGCCATACCCATAGCGTCAGGGTTAATACCGCCGCCGGAAACGATGGAAGCAGCGCACCTGTCAGGGCTCCGCCTAACCAGACGAACAATCCGATGACCGCACCAACCAGCGGGTAATACACTACACTCTCCCGTAATAATGGCGGGACGAAATCAATCTGCAATTTTACCGGGAATCGGGACAGAAATTGAAAAGCGGCCGCAGCCGCATGTTTTTGTTCCAGATCGCCTTTACTCATAAACGGTACTCCTTGCTTTTCAGCTCAATCGCAATGCCCACAGTCACCAGAAACACTTCGCGGCAAATCGCGGCAATCCGCTGATTGAGAATGCCCGCCAGATCCCGATATCTTCTGCCCAGTGCATACTCCGGTACAATGCCATCGCCCACTTCGTTGGTGACAAGCACGAGCAGACCCGGATACGCCTGAATGGCCGCTACCAGCGCGTCCATATGATCGTACAGCACCTGCACAGGCTCATGTTCATGCGCTAACAGCACATTGGTCAACCACAGTGTTAGACAATCCACCAGAATGGTTGGTGCAGACGTACCTGTATAGAACTCTCCCATTCGTGTAATTAATTCAGGCAGTGCCAGCGGTTCCTCCACCGTATGCCACAGATAACCCGCTTCATCCCGCTGGTTCTGATGCAGACGTATACGCTCGCGCATCTCGTCATCATAAGCCTGAGCCGTAGCCACATACCAGGCCTCAGAGGAACGCTGCATACAGAGACGCTCGGCAAACGAACTTTTGCCACTTCGCGCCCCGCCCGTCACGAGTACACTCATGAGGATGCCTCTCCTTGAACAGATGAATCAGCAGAAGCGGATGAAGCATCATTAGGTTGAGTCTCCGTCGTGCCGTCCGACACGCCAGCACTTGCAAATGTCGCCATCTCGTTCAGAATGCGGCATGACGCATCAATCAGATGGAGACTGAGCACGCCACCAGTACCTTCACCCAGTCTCATGTCCAGATCCAGCATTGGTTTCAGACCAAGTTCACGCAGCAACGCGGCATGTCCACTTTCATGCGATGTGTGGGAAGCAATCATGTATTCTGTACTGAGCGGAGCAAGCTGCCCTGCAATCAACGCAGCAGCGGTGGAGATAAATCCATCCACGACAACGGGGCATTTGTTTGCAGCAGCAGCGAGAATTACGCCTGTCAGTCCGGCAATCTCCAGTCCGCCTACTTTGCACAGCACATCGAGTGCATCGTCTGCATCCGGAGCGTTCACGCTGAGAGCCTGACTGACCACTGCGGCTTTACGCTGCAAACCCGCATCATCCACGCCTGTTCCCCGACCAACCGCTGAAGCAGGAGCTGTTCCCGTTAATGCACACATCACTGCCGCACTAGCGGTTGTGTTCCCGATGCCCATCTCTCCGGTCACAAACAACTGTGATCCCTTCGCCACCTCGTTGGAGACCACTTCGGCCCCTGCAAGAATAGCCTGTATCGCTTCGTCCCGGGTCATTGCAGCACCCTTCGCCATGTTGGCTGTGCCTTTGCGGACTTTGCGCGAAACCAGGTTCGGATGATCCAGATCGGCATTTACCCCGATATCCACACAGATCACATCAGCTCCCGCGTGGCGCGCAAGGACATTGACAGCCGCTCCCCCAGCGAGGAAATTCAGAACCATCTGTGGAGTCACTTCAGCAGGGAAAGCACTAATCCCCTCTTCAACCACCCCATGATCCGCAGCCATAACAATGACAGATCTGCGATCAAAGCACGGCCGAGCCTCACCGGTAATCCCCGCCAGACGAATAACCAGCTGTTCAAGCTTGCCCAGACTACCGGGAGGCTTCGTCAATGCATCCACATGTGCGGAGGCTTCCGCCGCAACTTTCTCATGTGGACCCACGATCCGACCCATTAACTGTTCCAACACCTGTTCATTATTCATACAGCCAGCACTTCCTTTATTAAAAATACGGGGTCGCCCCCGCTTCACTCATTTCTTCTCACGCCTCAGCAACAGCTGTGGCAATCCATTGTCGGGATGGCTCACCATGGCCGGGCTCACCCGGAAAATCTCCCGAATGTTCTCTTCCGTCATCAACGAATGGGGTGTGCCATTACCTACGCATGTCCCTTCACGTAGTGCCAGAATGTGATCGCAAAATTGCGCGGCCAGGTTCAGGTCATGCAGCACCGCCACAATCGTAATATGATTTTTTTGACGCCACGCCGATAATAACTCCATGAATTGCAATTGATATTTGATATCGAGAAACGTGGTCGGTTCATCCAGCAACAACAGCCGTGGTTCCTGAGCCATGACTTTGGCAAGTGCGACTCGCTGCCGCTGTCCGCCACTAAGTGCATCCAAAGGCCTTTCGGCCATGTCACTCAAACCCAATTCCTCCAGGACCCGATCGACTACTGCCGCTCCATCCGACGTTTCTTTCCCGAGCCAGTTCTGGTAAGGGTAACGTCCCATCTCGACAACATCCCTTACGGGATAAGAGATCGCAGGCAGGCCATCCTGCTGCAAGACCGCAATCATACGCGACAAATCTTTACGGGTGTATGAGGAGATATCCCGGCCATCAATCTGTATACTGCCTGCGCTCGGATGTTCGGTTGCGGCAAGTAGCTGAAGGAGAGTCGATTTGCCGCTGCCGTTTGGGCCAACAACGCCCCACCACTCACCCTCTGTGACTTGCCAATCCACCTCATGGAGAGCCGGATGGCTACCATACATTTTACCAGCTCCAGTGACCTCAATCATCGGCCGGCTCTCGGTAAGGTCTGTTCTCATGAACATACTCATGGCATCATCCCTTTCCGCAGCTTTTTGTTCCGGTGTAACAGATAAGCGAAGAATGGCGCTCCAACAAAGGCCGTAACCACACCCAGCGGAATTTCGGTCGGCGCCAGCAATGAGCGTGCAATCGTGTCTGCCCAGACCATGAAGATGGCTCCACCAATCGCGGACAAAGGCACCAGCAAGCGATAATCAGGTCCCACGATGAGCCGAAGAATATGCGGAATGACCAATCCGACGAAGCCAATCACACCGGATACGGAGACTGCTCCTGCCGTAAGCAGCGTCCCCACAGCGAGTACCGACAGCTTCAATCCATCAACCCGAACCCCGATATGCGCGGCCTGACGTTCCCCCAGGGCAAGCACATTCAATGAACGCGCACGGCTCCAGAGGAAAATCAGTCCCAGTACAAAATACGGGAAAAGGATGGCCGTATACGACCACCCACGCAGTGCCAGACTTCCCATCGTCCAGTATATAATTTCATTGATGGTCTGCTTCGACATGGTCGACAGGAAGGAGACTACGGCTCCCAGGAAACTTTGCATGACCACGCCAGCCAGAATCAGGCTGTGTGTCGGTATTTTGCGTCCCTCACGAGCAAGGGCCAGCACAAACCACAATGTGATTACTCCCGTCAGAAACGCGACCAGTGGCAGAGTCCAAATCCCGATCAACGCATACTGCAATCCGAAAAAAATCAGAAAAGCCGCACCCACCGATGCACCGGACGATACGCCCAGAGTAAACGGATCAGCCAGAGGGTTACGAAGAACCCCCTGGAATCCAGTTCCGGCAATCGCCAGTGATGCACCTACAAGCACGGCAAGCAGTACACGTGGGAATCTGACCTTCCATATAATCTGTTCTGCTGCTGTATTCCAGTCAGGAACAATCCAGTCGCCCAGCCAAGGAATGCGATGCAGCAAGATGCCCGCAATGTCCAAGGCAGGAAGGGCAACCGAACCGATGCCCGTGCAGATGAGCACGGTTAACACAAGCAGCACAATTCCGGCCGATCCGTACACTGCCAGCTTTTTACTCATTTGAACAGGTCAGGGTAGATCGCTTTGGCTACTTCTTTCAGACCTTGGGTTACCCGTGGTCCCGGACGGCTCAGCAGGTTGGCATCCAGGCCAATGACTGCATCGTTTTTCACAGCCGTGATTTGATCCCAGCCGCTGCGGGCTTTAATGATTTGATCCAATGTTTTGGAATTTTCATCAATAACATCGTTCGCATACAGAATTACGTCCGGATTAGAAGCAATAATGTTCTCTTCATTAATCTGGTTCCAGCCAGTCAAGTCGGAAGCTACGTTGTTACCTCCGGCCAGTGTGATCAATTCATCCATGAATTCGCCTTTACCCACAGTCCAACCTGGGGAGAACTCAACGTATACTTTTTTCTTCTCTTCCGGTTTAACTGCCTTCACAGCTTCAGTTACCTCAGCCACATCCTGTTTCATCTGGGTGATGATCTCCTGTGCTTTTTCCTGATGATCCGTGATTTTACCAAATGTTTCAATGTTGTTCATCACATCATCAACTGATTTTGGATTTGTTTTGAAAATGGTAATGCCCAGATCACGCAGTTTCTTCACAGACTCTTCGCTCATCGAGATCCCTGTAAATACGATGTCTGCTTCAGCTGCAATGATCGACTCTTCATTAGGTTTTGTTATACCGCCCATTTTTGTTTTTGCTGTTGCAGCTTCCGGATAATCATCATAGTCGGATACCCCTACGATCTGCTCGTCCAATCCCAGTGCGAACAGGGATTCCGTTTCAGCCGGAGACACGGATACGATTTTGGCTGGTGCTTTGTCAAACGTAAACGATTCACCCGTAGCATCAGTAACCGTGATTGGATATTGTGTCTTGAGATCTGTGGATTGCTCCTGCGAAGGTTGCAGTGGTGTAGTACCTGTACCCTCGTTACTTGTTGTTGTGCCACATCCCGCCAACGTCAGTGCCAGCATCGCTGCACTCAGCAGTGACGCCATGCCTTTCCATGTCTTGAAATTCATTGTGTTCGTTCTCCCCTTCTCTATCAGCTCTAATTGAGTAGTGCTCCTGTCTCGATTCCCTTGAATTTGTGTTCCCTATATAAGTTGATCCAATAAAACTTTACACTAGGCCACTACGATTGCAGTACCCTCTTCCGATCGCTGTTATCCCCAGATTTTTTTGATCTCCTTTTCGAAAGGAAAAAATCCGGTGATAAAGGCGAACGCATATGCTTCTTCAGATTGGTTCTGCACTCTTCGTTCTCGTGTAAATATTCGGTTCATCTTATATGAAAAAATAAAATCCCCAATCCTTGGTCAGGATCAGGGATGACGTCTCGCATGTGGCGATCAGCACATGACAGCTTAACGCTGTACATGCACAGAGAACTGCCCGAAACGCTGTCCTTTCCTCGAAGGAACACCGGCTTGTACGTCCAGGGCAGGTAACCTGACTTACAGGAATTCATCCTGATTTACAGTGGCGGGACCGTGCCGGATTTACACCGGCTTCCCTATTTCACCCGTTTGCCGTTCATAGTCTGATATGAAACCATGAAACTTTGCTGCATGCACGCGGGACCCTTGGTCGCTAATATTGTTTAACCATTCAAGTGAGCATCCTACATCATTGGTAGAGCTTGTTGAGCCTCCATCCGATGATGCATTTGCTAAGTCACACTTCTGTTGTGATTATAGGTTATATTGTACATCCTTACAACCTGATTTACGGAAAAGTCAATCTGGTTCCCACCCAGCTGTCCCCATCGCCATCCAGACGAATCTTTATCGCTTGTCCTGGTATCACCTGCGTATCCCAGAATTCTTGATGCGGAATGAGGCGTGACACCATATAACGAATAACACCGCCATGCGTAATCACCGCTATCTTTGGCACGTTTGTATTGCGAGAATGCAGTATTAGTGAAAAGGACAACAGACTCTCTTCCAGAAATGAATCAATCCGCGCGGCAAATGCCTTCCATGGCTCGCCCTTCGGGGGCGTCACCTCCTGCGGGGCATCGATCCAGTCTCGGTACTGTGGATTATCCTTGAGCTGATCATAGGTCAACCCCTCCCATTGACCAAAGTCGATCTCCCTTAGACGGGGATCAAGCTTGGCCTGTCCCGCTTGGGACGGTGCAATGTGTGTGAGTGTCTGCTGACAACGCAGCAGATCACTGCAATACAGGGCGTCCCATGTGACATTGCTGGATTGCTCCAGAAGCGGAGCCAGCTCCTGTTCTGCTTCTGGCAGCAGACCGATGTCGGTATGCCCGAGATATCTTTTTTCCAAATTCCACGCTGTTGTACCATGACGTATCAACATAATCTCTCGGCTTTGTATTCTACTCTGCCCAGCTTCTATATCCATAGCAGTGCACCTCCAGCAGCCCATATCCCTAGGGTGACCAGCCAACATAATAAAACAAAAGAACCTGCCGACCAAAACATAAGTCTTGTTGTTCGTACAATATCTTCTGCTTCCATCCGACGTGACGGCTCGCCCATATAAGCGCGAAACGAAGCCACTCCGTGGTACACGTTATGACCGCCAAGTCTTATGCCCAGCGCTCCGGCGACCGCTGACTCGGGAAAACCGCTGTTGGGGCTTGGGTGCAGCCGTGCATCCCGGGATACCATTCGCGCTGCCCCCCTGCCATCCAGCTTCATGAACCAGGCTCCTATAATTAACAGCAGGGCGGTAAGCCGTGCGGGAATCCAGTTGGCCCAATCATCCAGACGGGCAGATGCCCAGCCGAGATGAAGATATTTTTCATTTTTATAACCTACCATGGAATCCAGCGTATTCACGGCCCGATAAGCCATGGCAAGCGGTGCACCGCCAATCAGGGCGTAAAACAGTGGAGAAACGATGGCATCCACAATATTCTCGGCAACTGTCTCTACCGTTCCCCGCACAACCTCCGATTCATCCAGATGAGCCGTATCACGCCCTACAATCATGCCCAGTGAACGTCTCGCCGCAGGCCAATCCTGTTGACTCAGATGGCGGTAGACTTCCATGCCTGCATCCTTCAAACCTTTGGAAGCAATGGTGGTTGCGATCAACACCACTTCAGTCACAACCGCAATGGCAGGATGAATGAAGCCCAGAACATATACCAATCCCCAAGTCACTGCAAAAGCTCCCCCTGCAATCAAAATGGGAAATAAAATCCCTGCCCTTCTGAGGGACCGGTTCGAGTTCACACGCGACCTTATCGCCCGCTCCAGTGCAGAGATGGCCTTGCCCATGCCAATCACCGGATGAGGAATCCAGCGTGGATCTCCGATGCAGCGATCCAGTATGTATGCCCCTATAATAATCCAGGCTCCGGCCATTCCCGTCCAAATCGGCCAGGAAGCCCATTGATTCAGCAGAGATGTCATTGCTTGTTATTCCTCTCTTTCCACTCCTGCGCGGCTTGCAGGCTTTCCGTGATCGTGTCAAATACCAGCCTGCCGATCGCTGCACCCATGACCGTAGCCGTTCCGGCGTAACTGATGAGCGGTTTATTTTCTTCAGTCTGACTTACCGCGAGCACGATAGCATCCGTTGTTGTTCCAGTTGCGGTCAGGCCATTTTCCGAATCCACCACACCGAAATCAGCTAACGCGGCGGCCTTTGCTTCTACCGCAGTCTGAATGGCATTCACCATCGCTCCGGCGGTCATACGCCCGTTGATCCACAACATGATATTGATCGTACCGGGGGTGTAGCTTGAAGCTGACACCTTCCCATGTTTCTGAGACGCACTCTCATTGTTGATCTCATTCCCCGCAGCATCAAACACGGTTCTTGCAGAACCTGCACGCGCAGCGTTGGATACCCCTGCTGTCGTACAGCAGAGTAATCCGAACTCATCGCTTTCGTATTCCTGGATAGCCGTGTGCTCCAATTGAACTGCAGTCAGAAGTCCGGCGCATTGATCCTGTTGCTCTTGCCATTCACTCAATAGATCGGCAATATCACGCGGTGGATCGTCACACCGGTAATGTCTGTCCACATAGATGTTGAATATACGGTCCAGTTCAATCATGCCGCCCCCATATACGGCACTGGAAAGTGCTTTTACAACAAAGGGGCTTGACGCTTTAATATGCCGTTCATGTACAGAGATATTTAGTCCCGACCACACAGAAGATCTATATTCGTTATAGTCCGTTTGTACGTCGGTGCATGGTTTATAAGCGTTATAGAATGGCAGTGCCATCGTTCCGTCCCCCTGCCTCTAATCCGTTTGTCGTGTCAGGCTCAATTACATTTTTCATTGTCTCCAGCAAACGTCCGTTAGCCTCCGCGTCCTTGACTGCAAAGCGTACGTGCCGCTCCCCAAGTCCCGGGTACATGGCGCAGCTCCGAATCAGTATACCGCGTTCACCGAGAGCAGCCTGCATGGATGTCGCTGTCCACGGCTCTGGCAGAGCTGCCAATATAAAGTTCGCTTCCCCTCGCGTCACCTTACATCCCAAAACCTTCAGCCCTGCCGTTAATCTCTCCCGCTCGTAGGACACCAGTGCCATTGTCTCCTGTTCAAAATTCTCCCCACTGCGCAGACAGGCTTCTCCTGCAATCAGCGCCAGCCCATTCACACTCCAAGTGACCTGTTTCTCTGTCATGGCATGAATCCATTTGGGACGACCCAGCGCATAGCCTAATCGTAAGCCTGGAATGGCGTAAAACTTGGTCATCGAGCGAATGATGATCACTTGAGGATACTCTTTCAAGCTGGGCGCAAGCGATTGCCGCTGTGACTCAGGAATAAAGTCCATAAATGCCTCATCTACCACCAATGTTGTGCCTATTGTCTCCGCTTTACGCGCAAGTCGATGTAGAACCTCAACCGGATACTGCACTCCATTGGGGTTGTTGGGCTGTCCAAGGAAAAGCAGGTCCACCCGTTCCATCAGCTTTTCGATATTTTCCGGTTCTGCTCGCCAGTCCAGTTCTTCCCGTCCTCGAACATAATGGACTTCTGCTCCAAATTGTCTGGATAATGCACTGTACTCCGAAAATCCGGGCTCTACCGTACCTACTCTTCGTGGCGCAAGTCCAAGTAAGATTAGAGCCATGCTTTCCGCCGCCCCGTTGCCCACGGATATGTGATCCGGGGTTAAACCCAGTCGGTCACTGAGCAACATTTTGAACGTACGATGACCTGGATCAGGGTAACGAAGTACCGTGTGCAGTCCTTGCTCCAGAGCCTCCAGCACTTCCCGAGGTGGACCCAGTGGATTAATGTTTGCGCTAAAATCGAGGAAATCCGCTGGATTCCCTCCAAAACGTGCCGCGGCCGTCTCCACATCACCGCCATGTCCGAAAACTTCAATTAAACTGGTCATCCTGTCCGTCATCCTTTCTGCATGTCCTATTTATTATGGATGTCGTGACAGTCAGGGGTCAATCCTGTTTTGCCTGTTCAAGCCCCTTCCAGCTGCAATTCCTTTGTGTCCCATCGACAATTCGTTTACAATAGAGAAGGAATTTCGATTCCGAAAAGCATCACTACATAGGGGATATCTGTCCCTCACATACATTAATGGAGGAATGACCATGCTGTTTGTTGATAACCAGGGCATTACAGATCCTTCTGTAAACCTCGCCATTGAGGAATACATTCTGAAGCATCTGCCGATGGATGACAGCTACTTGCTGTTTTACATTAACCGCCCGTCCATTATTATCGGAAAACATCAGAATACCATTGAAGAGATCAACATTGAGTATGTTCAGGATAACGGTGTTCAAGTCGTACGTCGTCTTTCGGGAGGCGGGGCCGTTTATCACGATCTGGGCAACCTCAATTTCAGCTTTATTACCAAGGATGACGGACAATCCTTCCACAACTTCCGCAAATTCACCCAGCCTGTGGTGGAAGCCCTGCAAGAGCTTGGTGTCAATGCCGAACTGACGGGACGTAACGATCTGCAAGTCGGAGAAAAGAAAATTTCGGGCAACGCCCAATTCTCTACACGTGGCCGCATGTTCAGTCACGGTACTTTGATGTTTAACCTGAACCTCGACCACGTTCAGGCTTCACTCAACGTTAATCCGGAGAAGTTTAAGTCCAAGAGCACCAAATCCGTACGCAGCCGTGTTGCCAACATTCGTGATCTGATTGACAGCAATCTGACCATTGAACAATTCCGGGACGAGCTGTTACGTCATATTTTCCGTATGGAGCCACAAGATGTTCCTCAATATGAACTCACAGAGAAAGACTGGGACAAGATCAACGAAATCTCTGCTGAGCGTTATAACAATTGGGACTGGAACTACGGGCTTTCCCCCGAAAGCAATGTGAAGCATACACGTAAATTCCCTGTCGGCATCATTGACCTGCGCATGAATATCAAAGATGGACGAATCGAAGATATCAAAATCTTTGGTGACTTCTTCGGCGTAGGCGATGTGGCGGATATCGAAGATATGGTGCGTGGTAAGCGTTACGAGGAATCGGAGGTACGTACTGCACTTGAGGGTTTGGATGTAAAACATTACTTTGGCAATCTGGAGCTGGAGGACTTTATTGGCCTCATTTTCCTGGAAGAATAAAATTTAGATGTGAGTATAGTTTTAGAACGAATTCTAAAATTGCACGTTAACGGAGAAGGCAGAATCAATCTGAAGAAGCGAAGCGTTCGCCTTTATCCCCGGATTTCCCCTCTGGGGAATGGATTCAATGAAATCCGGGGATAACAGCGATCGAAAGATGAGTCTGTATTCGGAGTGGTTTCGTGTAATACTTATCCATTCGTTCGTTTTCATAGATACAGATAAAAGGAGAGAAACTAGATGACCTACAAATTAATCGCAATCGACATTGATGATACCCTGATTAACGATAACAAGGAAGTAACCCCTGCTACACAGACTGCGCTGGAGCAAGCGGTTGCTCATGGTGTGGTTGTAACTTTGGCAACTGGACGTGCCTATGCTTCTGCCCAAGCACTCGCACGCCAAACAAAGCTGAACGTGCCAATTATTACGTATCAAGGCGCTTTGGTGAAAAACTTGCTGGATGAAAAAGTACTCTATGAGCGCTACGTTCCACAGGACGCTTCCCGCAAATTGTACGACTATTGCCTGGAGCATAATCTGCACCTGCAAACGTACATTGACGATAAACTGTACGCCCGTGAAGAAAACGACAAGCTGCGTGACTACGCCAAGCTGAACGGTACTCAGTACCATATCGAACCGGATTTCATCAAAGTGATTGAGCAAAAAACACCGAAACTGCTCATCATCGATGAGCCGGATTACCTCGACGAAGTTGCAGTTGACTTGCGCAAACTGCTCGGACCTGAAGTGCACATCACCAAATCCAAGCCATACTTCCTTGAAATCATGCATCATGAGGGAACCAAAGGCCATGCCCTTACGTTCCTGGCAGATCACTTTGGCCGCGAACTGAGCGAATGCATCGCCATCGGTGATTCCTGGAATGACCATGAGATGCTGGAAGTTGCGGGTCTGGGTGTAGCGATGGGCAATGCGATCCCTGCTCTGAAAGAGCTGGCAGATTACATTACCGCGAGCAATAACGAAGACGGCGTGAAGCAGGTTATTGAGAAATTTGTGCTGAACGCGGAGTAATTGCCTTAAAAACAAAACAGCCCGAAGACCACAATAGATTGTGGATTCCGGGCTGTTTTTCTATTCAGTCGTTCAAAGCATACGTTTATAAAACTGTGGATCACTACAGCAAAGAATACAAAGGAAAACGCTCCGAATACGACATTATAAAGTGGAAGTAACTCCCACAGTCCACACCTAGATAAACTTCATTCGTTACTTCATTCAATTATTTATTCTGATTACCGTACTTCTCGTCAAATTCATGATTCCGCTTACGGATCTCATCCATCACCCTGCCTTTGGATAAATCGGCTAATGGCCTAGGAAGCAGGAACGTTACGCCTATGATGAATAAAAGAATGGCCAAAACAAGTCCAATGATGCCCCCCGTTTCAAAAGCCGCTTGCAGGTAACGCCCCCACTGAGTTGACCAGCTCGTTACGTCCGGTAAGTGCATAATGGTCCCAATATGAATCATGCCATAGAGCACAATTCCCGCAAACAATAACACAACACCGAGCCCCTGTCTGTTCAAATTCATGTCTCGCCTCATTCCTGCGTAAAATATATATCCCCTATTTTACCATGGATTTGGAAGTCCGACCCAATGGAGTTGTGCGTTTTCCCTTTTTCAACCATCCCATCACTTTCTCATTCATCGCCAGCAAACCTGAAACAATCAGCGCAACACCGATCCACGTAATCCAGCTTACGTGCTCATTGTAGAGAACCGCCCCAAGACCAACCGCAATTGGTGGGGAGATGTATAACCAGGTTGCCGGAAACAGCGGGTTGGTACGAGACATGATCCAGTAGAACAAGCTGTGACCAACCATCGAACCGACTACCGTCAGATAGATCAGGGATGATACCGCTGGCATCCAATCCAGTCCAGCTGTGCTCCATGATTCCGTCACTGCTGAGAGCCCTGATAACAGCAATCCTCCGTACATCATCTGCACCGCATTGATCGCTACAGGACTAGCCTCCTTAAACTGGTTAATGACCTTTTTGGAGTACAGTGCACCCGCCGAGTAACAGACTTCACCCACCAATACGGCAATACAGCCCCATAACCACAGGGAATTTCCGCCAATGGATACACCCGGCAATACAACGAGGATAACCCCGGCAAAACCAATCAGACAACCCGCAATCATGCGTGCAGACGTTTTTTGACGCAACAACGCTGTCTGCATCACCATAATCATCAGAGGACCTGTTGCTGACAGAATTGCGCCAACACCAGAGCTCACATATTGTTCAGCCCAATATAAGGTCGCAAAGGTTCCGAACGTCAGTCCCGCCCCCGTCAAAAGCATTTCTTTCCGCCACAGTAAAGACAGGTTCACTTTTCCTTTCATCCACATCCATGCAAACATTAGAGCACCTGCAATAATAAAGCGTAGTCCGGCCGACAGAAAAGGCGGCATGCCTGCCTCCACGCCAATTTTAATCGCTAGAAACGTTGTTCCAAAAATAAGACACATTACGGTAAATGCTACTCCAACCATGCTAGCCCCTCCTTCATCTGTTCTCCATCATATAGCACTGTATACAGAACAGAATGAATAAAACAGAACAGTTAGTCCTTGTTTGCTGTTACAATGGAGTTCAAAAGGAGCGTGAGCGGGGTGGGCAAAGCCATTATGATGACAGATAACAGCCTGAAACTATATGAGCAAGTGGTACATTATCTGGTTGTACGGATCGAAGCCGGAGAGTGGAAAGAACATGAGAAGCTGCCGTCCGTGCGGAGCCTGTCCGAGCTGCTAGGCGTACATCGCCTCACCGTTTTCAAGGCCTACCAGGAATTAAAGGAACGGGGAAATGTTTACGTCAAGGACAAGTCCGGTTATTATGTCAGTCCTGCTGACCCTTCTCCTGTGACAGATCAGGCTGATGACCCGGCAGTGTCGGCTTGGCTGCATTGGGATTCACTTGCCCGCGTACAATCCCTTGAGGCGGAATTCCAATTTTCCAAATCATTGATCGATCCCGCCCTGCTACCAAACCGATATTGGGGCGAACTGATGCGGGATTTACTGGATCTATATCCCCGTCTGCTTGGCACATACTCCACAATTCAGGGAGATCTGGAGCTGCGTAGTGCCTTGGCAAGCCATCTGACGACAAGGGAACGTTTCTATCTCTCGGCCGATGAAGTACTGATTACTTCCGGTGCACAGCAGGCCATCGATGTCATCTCTCGAAGTCTCGTCAGACCCGGTGACCGCGTACTCATGGAGAGGCCTACGTATGGGCCTGCGATGGAAATTTTTCGCAAACAGGGTGCAAAGTTGATTTTTACCGATATTCATCCTGACGGCTACGATCTAGAACAGATTGAACGCCTTATGAAGCAGGAAAAACCAAGAGTATTTTATATGACGCCGACCTTCCAGAATCCTACGGGCATCAACATTCCAACCGAGCAACGCAAACAATTGCCTGAACTGGCAGAACAGTATGGATGTTTCCTGGTGGAAGACGACAGCACTTATGATATTTATTTCAAAGAAAAGCCTCCAGCGCCGATCTTCACATACGATACAACAGGGCATACGCTCTATATTCGCAGCTATAGCAAATATGTCGTGCCGGGTCTGCGGATTGCCGCCATTATGTGTCGTCCCCGGTTCATGCCGGGATTACAGGCCGTAAAGGCACTGACGGATAACGGATCACCTCTGCTGAACCAGAAGCTGTTCCTCCGTTATTTCCAGTCCCCACGAATGCACCAGCACCTGTCCAAGCTACGTACAGCCCTCCAGCTACGGATGGAAGTGATGGAACAATGCCTTCAACAAACAGATTGGACATGGACCCGGCCCGAAGGTGGACTTAACATCTGGGCAGAGCTTCCGGAAGGCGTGGACACGGGGCGATTGCTTCACCGATGCATGGAGCATTCCGTTGCTTTTGTGCCAGGAACGGTGTTTGACCCTTCCGATGCGGACGCCAGTCGTAAGCTGCGTCTCTCCTTCTCTTATGCTCACGAGCAGCAGATCCGGGAAGGGATGAGCAGACTCATTGCGCTGGCTGAAAATACGTGATGGCACGTTGCAAATTCTGCAAATGCAGATTGACGTATGCCTTGTCTGTTAAGTTGAGAGGATGATGCATCTTGTGCAAACATAAAAAGTCGCCATATGGCGACTTTTTGAGCTGCTGCTATCTCGACTGGCAGACTAACCTGAAAGCTGATATTTTTATTTTTTATTAAAATCCTTATTCATTCATCCTATAAATCCTTCCTTGCAAACAGTCGGACCGTGACAAAATAGGAGGCAATGAACAACAGAAGAATGCAAACTGAAACCAAAACATAAACCGAAGCACGCCCCATTCCGTTCTCTCCTGCCATACTCATGAGCGAGGCAACAGGTTGCGCTAAAATAATAAGAACGAACATGAATACCGTATTAATGATTCCGGCTCCCTTTTTACTAAGTGCGTAAAAAAGAGGCATATAGATCGAAATTAAAACAAGCACCATTCCAATCGAAATCAGGATGTCCAGTACCGATAAGTCAGGCTTGTTCAGTTCGGGGAAAAGAAAGTTAACCAGCCAGTGAGCGCCAGACGAAGCGAAAACTCCAAAAAGCGTATAGAGAACGGCAGACAGATACTTCGCTTGCACAATGTTTCTGCGGCTTAACGGGAGCGTGACAAGAAATTTATGATTATGGTTTTTGATATCAATCATGGTTGCAAGCATAATTGAACCGAAAGCGGTATAGATCCCTACAAAATACATCGACATTTCCACTGTCGGGATAAATGCGACACTGAATACAACAAAATAAAAAATGATGGACCATAGCGAGCTTTTCAAAGCGATATAATCTTTGCGAAGCAAGTTAAGCATGTTGCTGTTCCCCCTTGGCCGTAAAATAGATAAGGTCTTCGAGGGAGGGTCTTTGTAAAAGAGCATCATGACCAAATAATCGTTCTGCCTCCGCCCTGTTATCTGCCAAGCCTTCAAAACCAACCGCTGTCTCACGGATTCCGACGAATTGCCTTCGCGTGTCCGCATCAAGCAGCTTCATGTCCCCCTTTACTATAGTGTACCTTTCAAGCACATCATCCTTTGCTTCATTAAAAACAATCCTTCCTTTATTTATGAACGTAATGTAATCTGCTATACGCTCCAAATCGGTCGTGATATGAGTCGAGAAAATAATGGATCTAGTTTCGTCCTGTATCATATCTGCAAGCAGGTCAAGCAGTTCTCTCCGAAACACAGGATCAAGCCCGGATGTAGGTTCATCCATGATAAGTAGCTCAGCATCGTGGGATAAAGCGATAGCCAGTGAAAATTTTATTTTCATGCCTTTGGACAGTTCTTCAATCTTCTTTTTGGGGGACAATTCGAATTGCTCCAGGTAGTTGTTAAATTGCTTTTCATCCCATTTCTTATAAAAGGGAGCAATCATGCTTTTCATTTCACGTATCGTAAGATGCTCGTAATAGAAACATTCATCTGAAACAATTCCAATGCGCTCTTTAACGTTAACTTCCTGAGCAGGTATCTCTTTTCCCAATGTTCTGATGCTCCCGGAGTCAGGACGGATCAATCCGGTGATCAGGCTGATTAGTGTGCTTTTCCCCGCCCCGTTCGGGCCGATAAGTCCGGTAATATATCCTTGTTTTACATCCAAAGTTATCTGATCCAGCTTAAATAAGGGGTACGTTTTCGATAAGTTGCGCAATTCAATTGCATTCATCATATGTGTTCCTCCTCCACTAACAGCGTAAAATGCTTGATTACATCTTGTGCACTCATGCCCACTTCCTTGCCCTCACGAAGGATATCAAGCATTTTCTCTTCGATTCGTTTCAGTCGCTGTTCCCGAATAAACTCCTGATTGGCCCCGGAGACAAAACAGCCTTTGCCAACGACAGAATCAATCAGTTTCTCTTTCTCCAGCTCTTCATAGACACGTTTGGTTGTAATTACACTAACCTGCAGATCCTTCGCAAGTTGCCTTATGGAGGGAAGACTCTCTCCCGCAACCAACTCCCCGCTTAAAATGCTCTGTCTAATCTGGGTCAGGATTTGCATGTAGATCGGATCGCTCGATGCGTTGGATATTAGTATTTTAATGTTCTCTCACCTCACTGGTTTCAACAATCCAAATCCAAACCATGTATAGTGTGCATATATAATATACACACTATACATGGGTTTAGTCAATAATCATTCAATTTTTTTCCAATACAGACAAGACAAAAAAAGCCCGAAAAGTCGAATGACCTTTCGGACTACTTTGCTGTTCATTTTTCTTGTTTTTCTTTAGTCGTGTTTCTTGGCCGTATTGTTACTTTTTTTCTTACGAACTGGATATGACCTTATCCACCAGTCCATACTCAACAGCTTCTGCCGCAGTCAGGAAGTAATCTCGGTCCGTATCCTTTTCGATCCGCTCCATCGGCTGTCCTGTATGATCGGCAAGCAGCTTGTTGAGACGCTGACGGTGCTGGATAATTCGGTTGGCGTGAATCAGCATATCCGATGCCTGCCCCCGGGTTCCGCCAAGCGGCTGGTGAATCATGATCTCACTGTTCGGCAACGCCAGCCGTTTTCCCTTTGTTCCACCAACTAGCAGGATCGTACCGAAGCTGGCCGCCATACCTGTGCAGATCGTGGAAATGTCCGGCTTCACGAATTGCATTGTGTCATAGATGGAGAAACCGGCGGTCACGGAACCACCAGGACTGTTGATATACATCTGGATATCCTTCTCCGGGTCCTCTGCGGTCAGAAACAATAACTGCGCCACGATCGCGTTGGCCATCTGATCCTCAATTTCCCCAGATACCATAATAATTCGATCTTTCAGCAAACGGGAATAAATATCATAGCTCCGCTCTCCGCGGGCTGTCTGTTCAACAACATAAGGTACCACGTTCATACATTTTGCCTCCCTGGTTTACGCAACCATGCTGACCGTATATCCTCCTCCATACATGGAATTCGTACCGGAGCTCGAATAACTGTACATCAGCGGCTGCACTGATTGAGACGGCAGAGTCTGCTGCAAAATCGTTCCCGCCACAGCCATCAGATCATCCGTCTGATTCAGACATAGATCAATTAACCGGGCTGTATCACCGCTTCGGAACGCGAGTAAATAACTGCGCAATTCCTCCCGGTTTTGTTGATGTTCTTCCAATTGATTCGTCTGATCAGCATCCGTTTCTTTCAGGTTGAGCCTCACTCTGGCCAGGGCAGAACGGGCACGACTCAGCGCGGCTTTGACCGCCCCTTCCGTCGTGTCCAACAGTTCAGCAGTCTCTACCGTCGTGTATCCCATTAAATCACGTAACATATATATTGCTCGCTGCCACGGTGGCAGTTCATCGACAAGGATCTGAACAGCGGACTCAACTTCCTCGAATCGCTCTTCTTCCTCAAATTCTTGCATAAATGGCTTCATGCTTTCCAATTTGCTTGCCAAGTTCTCACGCTTCCGTATGGCGTCAATCCAGGTGTTGCGTGCAACACGGATGAGATAGGCTTCCCAGTTCATATCCTCTGTCATTCCCGTTCTTCGGGTAGATGAAAAGGTTAATGCTTTAACACATGTATCCTGAACCAGATCCTCCGTCTCCCAGACCGAACCTGTCAATGACATGCAATAAGCATACAATGAGCCTAGCAGGTTCGGAAGCGCAGCTTCAATCGTTTGCTCTAACGTATATCCGGTTGGAGTACCGGATTGGCTATATGATTCAATCGGTTTATCATCATGTGGTCTGTTGATTCTGCAATCCACGGACTTCACAAAGGCCATGTTTGGGGCCCCCCTTTGTTGGTTCCTGATTGATCTTGCTTCAATTCACTTGCCTGTATTTGCCTTACACTATGTAAACGAAGAACCTCCGGCAAAGGATACGCTCTTCTGAATTTATTTTCAGGATGGCTGTCCTATTCTCCCAACTTCACCTTCAGACCAGTAACTGCCAGCGTAATCCCCTGATCCAGATCATAATTCTGGCGCATATCCACGTCGTGAGACATATGTGTAAAATAAGTCTGATCCGGCTTCAAATCCTGCAACAGCTCCTGTGCCTCAACCATATCGTACACGGAGCGTGTGGAGAATTCCGCAAGCTCATGAACAAAGCTCGTTCCAAGGACCAACAGATCCAACCCGTACAATGGCTGCTTCTCCGAAGCCTTCAAATCAATGGCATCCGAGCAATATGCCCAGGTGTATCCTTCACGTTCCAGTCGATACGCATACGAATACCCATTATGACCGTGGCAAACTTTCCAGGAGCGCACCTTCCATCCACCGAGCTCGATATCCGCATCCGTTTCCAGAAAATCCATATGACGAACGAGCCATGGAAATTGACTTTGAATGGTCGCAATCACTTCCCGTGGTGCATACAACTTCCCTTTCACACCCAACCAGCGGCAGGCATCTGCCCATTCGGGCAAGCCTCCAATATGATCAAAATGCGCATGAGTGATCAGCAGCGTCTGCACCATCCGCATCCCCTGAACTTCCATCTGTGATCTCCAATCCGGTCCGCAGTCAATCATAAAAGGTTCGTCCTCGCCATCTCCATGGATCAAAACAGCAGAACGTTTGCGGCGGTTGATTCCCGTAAGCCGTGCTTCTGTGCAGATGTCACAATCACAATACACTCGCGGAACACCCATTGCATCCCCGGTTCCCAGAAATGTTAGCTGATTCATTATGAAAGTCCCCTCTCTATCCCGGAAGCAATGCATCCCAAATTCATATTCCATCCGAATAATGATATGTAGATTGTAATCTCCCACCTCTGTTTTTGCAAAAAAAAGACCATCCCGCCGCAGTTATTCACTGCAAACGGGACAGTCTCTGTTGTCTGACATTTAGCAGTCCAACTTCATATCCTTTGTTTCGCTATCAGCTAGATCAAAGCCCGCAGCTTCAACGTCAATTCCTGACCCTCAGGCACTTCCTTTGATTCGGTAATGACCCAATTCGACGCAAGGCGTTTTGAAAGCACCTCTGCCTGCTCCGGTTGCAATTTCAATCCGGTTACAATGCCTTCACCGACAGTGAAGTCTTTCTCCGCCTGTAATCCGAAGGCTTTCTCCAAGTAAATCCCCAGGCCACCCCGAGTATTAAAGGTAATCCGGTAGCCGTCTTTAACCGCACCCTCCAGATTCTCGCCATGCTCGTCCGCATAGGAGAAAAAATCATCATATCTGTAGTGCTCCTCAGACACATCATCCAAAGCGCCAACATCTTTGGCCTGTATCGCTTCCAACAAAGCTGCATCCGATATGCCTTTGCTACGGGCTTGTTCCAGCCGAATAGCTGTATTTTGGGACAATTTAAACTCAGCACTCATCCAACTCACACCTTCCTGTCAACATATATCATTATTCCATGGATATTCCTAATCCATTATATCCTGTCCCGATAGCCGGATACAAAGTGTCCTGGCGAAACCTCCATCCACTCCGGCTCTTCATCCCGTCCCCGAGCGGAAGGATCAGTATCCCCACTATAGATCGGTGGCATCACGTTCCGAACACTTGGATCAGGTACAGGAATTGCAGCCAGCAATGCCTGGGTGTACGGATGTACCGGATTACGATACAGCTCTTCCGTTGGAGCAACTTCAACCAGTTTGCCGCGATACATCACACCGATTCGATTCGAGATGTGCCGGACCATCGACAGATCATGGGCAATGAACAAATAGGTCAGTCCCATCTCTTCCTGCAAATCTTCAAGCATATTGACCACCTGTGCCTGTACGGACACATCCAGGGCGGACAACGGCTCATCACACATAATGAACTCCGGGTTCACCGACAATGCACGGGCAATGCTGATCCGCTGCCGCTGCCCGCCACTGAACTCGTGCGGATAACGCTCCGCATGCTCCGGCTTCAGGCCAACACGGTTCATCAGATCAAGCGCTCTCCCCTTTATCTCTGCCTTGGAAGCATAATTATGAATTTCCATGGGTTCGCTAATGATCTGCAGGACATTCATGCCCGGATTCAGTGAAGAATAGGGGTCCTGAAAAATCGTCTGCATTCGTTTGCGAAACGGCTTCAACTGGCGTTCACTCATCTTGGCTACGTCATGCCCGCCAAACATAATGCTTCCGTCCGTCACATCATAAAGTCTCACAATACTGCGTCCAGTCGTTGATTTGCCGCAGCCAGATTCACCGACCAGTCCAAATGTCTCTCCTTTGTGAATATGAAAACTGACGTTATCCACGGCTTTCACGACGTCTTTGCCTTTGCCAGCCCCACGTACGGGAAAATACTTTTTCAATCCACGCACGTCCAGTAGCACTTCACGCTGATCTGTGCCTGTACTCATTTCTCCACCTCCTCTGACGATGCTCCTGCTTGTGCCTGATGCTGTTCCCGACCCTGATCGTCCAGCAACCAGCATAGCGCTCTATGACCCGGTACAGTCTCGGTATACGCAGGCATCTGTTTGCATACCTCCATGGCGTGTGGACAACGCTCCATAAACGGACACCCGGTTGGCGGGTGAAGCAGATTAGGCGGTGTACCTTCAATGGTTGATAGCCGCTGGCGTCCACCTTCTTCTCCTGGCTTCGGAATGGATCGCAGCAACCCCTGGGTATACGGATGCTGCGGATGAGCGAAAATACGCTCCACTGGCCCCTCTTCCATAATGAGTCCACCGTACATCACAATGACCCGGGTACAGACCTGAGCAACGACACCAAGGTCATGCGTAATCATCAGAATGGATGTCTGAGTAGACTCTTTCAGTTCCTGCATCAGTTGCAAAATCTGTGCCTGAATGGTCACATCCAGCGCTGTCGTTGGTTCGTCCGCAATCAATAACTCTGGTTTGCAGGACAGAGCCATCGCGATCATTACCCGCTGCCTCATGCCTCCGCTGAACTCGTGTGGATATTGGTCAATCCGCTCTTCGGGCGAAGGAATACCTACTTGCCGCAGCAACTCAATCGCTTCCTTGCGCGCAGCCGACTTGTCCATTTTTCGGTGGCGACGAATGACCTCTGTCATCTGTTTGCCTACACGAACCACTGGATTAAGTGATGTCATTGGGTCCTGAAAAATCATCGAGATGCGGTTGCCCCGAATTTTGCGCAGCTCCTTATCCGACTTGGTCAGCAGATCCTCTCCACGGAAGAGAATCTCACCATCCGTAATCCGGCCCGGCGACTGGATCAGTCGGATCAGTGAACGGGCCGTAACACTTTTGCCACTGCCGGACTCTCCGACCAGTCCAACCACTTCGCCTTCATTTAACGTAAAACTCACACCCCGGACGGACTGTACCTCACCTTCCCGGGTTGCAAAGGACGTTTTCAGTTGTTTGACCGATAATAAATCTGTCATTGTTGTATTCACCCCGCTGTTTACATGATATGGGTTGTCATTTATCTATCGCTTGTTCGCTTTGGGCTCGAAGGCTACACGGAACACATCTCCCAAGAAGTTAAACGACAATACTGTCAGCAAAATAAACAGTCCTGGGAAGATCGCCATATACGGCGCTTCACTAATAAAGCCCTGCGCATCGTTCAACATGCTGCCCCATGAGGAATTCGGCTGTTTGACACCCAGTCCGAGGAAGCTTAATGACGATTCCATTAAAATCGCGCTCGCAATGTTGATCGTTGCTGCGACAATAATGGTTGGAATAATGTTGGGAATAATGTGCTTCATGATGATCCGGCCTGGCTTTTGCCCGGATACACGCGCATACAGCACGTATTCCCGCTGCTTGACCGACATCGCCTCAGCCCTGACAATCCGCGCAATATTCATCCAGCTCAGCACCCCAATAATGACAATAATCGTACCGATTCCCGGCTTGAGATATGCGTTCAGGATCAGCATCAGGAAGAAGGATGGAATCGACATGAGCACGTCAACAATACGCATCAACGTATTATCCACCCAGCCGCCAAAATAACCACTAACCGTACCTACAAGTGTTCCCATAATAACGGCGATTGCCATCGACAGGAAACCTACGGCGAGAGACACACGTCCCCCGTACAACGCCCGAGCCAAATAATCCCGTCCGTAATCATCCGTACCAAACCAATGATCTGCACTTGGTTGTTGCAGCCGCTCCATCACTACAATTTCATTAGGATCATGTGGAGACAGAAACGCAAACAGGGATGCGAGCACAAAGATGCCCAATATGATGACAGCCGCAAGACCCAGTTTCTGCTGCCGGAACTGCGTCCGTAAATTACGCCAGCGCATTGAATTCATTTTTGTCTCACCCCGTTGTCTTGATTCGTGGATCTACCACGCCATATAAGATATCAGCTACCAGGTTTCCGACGACCAGCAGCACAGAAGACATCATCGTAATACCCATAATAATCGGATAATCCAGGCCGTGAACGGCCGAAATCCCGAGAGATCCCATTCCTGGCCATGAGAAAACGGATTCCGTAATAAACGCTCCGGCAATCAGCTCCGGCAAAGACATGCCGAGAATGGTGATTACAGGCAGCAGTACATTTTTGAGCACATGACGAAGCAGTACCGTTCCTTTGGTTGCACCATAGGCATACTGGATTTGAACATAATCCTCCTCCAACTGACTGATCGTATTCGAACGAATATACCGCATGTACACAGACACGTTCATGAAGGTCAGTACGGTACATGGCAGAATGCCGTGTTTGATAATATCCCATGCGGAGTCCATACCCACCGTTCTCATACCCATGCTTGGCAACCAGTGCAGCTGTACTGCAAAGAAATAGATCAGCATCATACCGAACCAGAAGCTAGGAATCGATATCCCGATATACGAGATCAGGCTGAGCCCACGGTCAAACAGGCTGTTCTGACGAGAACCTGCAATCATGCTGAGCGGAATGGAAATGAGCAAAGATAATAATAGCGATGCCCCCATCAAGCCAAACGTAGCGGGTAATCGTTCAATAATCATTTCGGCAACCGGGCGATGATTCACCAGTGAATAACCAAGGTCACCAGATAGTACATTTTTGAGCCATACGACATATTGCACGTACATCGGCTGATCGAGTCCAAGGTTTTGCCGAATACGCTCCACATCTTCTGCCCCCATATTTGGGGTAACAAAGGAAAGCACCGGATCGCCCGGCGCCAGCTTGATCAAGGTGAACGATACGATGGAGATTACAAAAAGAAGAGGGATTGCTTGTGCGATCCTTCGGACAATATAGTTGTTCACTTGGGCACCTCCGAATCAACGCCGGCCTCGCGGCCGGCGTTATTGGCTTGTAACTTATTTTTTATAAATTTTAGACAGATCTTCAAGCATCACGACTGGTTTCGGATTCGCATCCTCAACGCCGCCGTATGTGTTATCAACTGCTACTACTGCTTTCGTGTAGGCAATTGGGTATACCGTCATTTCGTTTGCTACGGTTTGTTGGATTTGTTTGTACAAATCGCCGCGTTTCGTTTCATCAATTTGAACGGCTGCTTCATTCCACAGCTTGTCGAAATCTGCATTTTTGTAATGGGAGTAGTTGTATGCCGCATCACTCAGGAAGAGAGATTTATAAGCATCTGGCTCATAACCCATGATGTATCCACCAAAGGATAGTTCAAAGTCTGTATTGTTCATATCCAATGTACGGTTACCATAAGCTGTTCCATCCATAGGCAGCAATTCCACTTCAATGCCTACGTCTTTCAGCTTTTGCTGAATGTATAGTGCTTGGCTTGTTTGTGGTTTGTTAGTGTTTGTGTATGCAAGACGCAATTTCAGGTTACTTGCGCCTGCATCAGCCAGCAATTGTTTTGCTTTCTCTAGATTGTAGTCGTATTTCTCAACATCATCCGTTTGGTACAGCGTATCCGGTGTCAGAATCGACGGAGCCGGTTCAGCAAAATCAGCTGAGGAATACGAAGCCGTGATCAGTTCATTTTTATCCAAAGCATAAGCGATGGCTTGACGAACTTCTTTCTTTTGCATCGAAGGCACGTTCAGGTTGAACACCATGTATTGCAAGCGGCCTTCCGGGTAAGTCAGCATGTTGAATTTGCCTGTGTCATTCAATTTGTTGTAATCCTGTGTGTCCACCATACGCATTTGAATCTCGCCGTTTTGTAAAGCCAGGTTCGCTGCATTTGGATCTTTCGCTACACGATACGTCACGCTATCCAGATGAGCTTTGCCTGCAAAGTAATCATCAAAACGTTCCAATGTTACGTATTCGCCCGGACGATATTCCTTGAACTTGAACGGACCGGAACCGATCGGGTTGTTGTTTTTGTCGCTTTTCTCAATATCCGCTTCGCCTTCAAAAATGTGTTTCGGAATCGGGTAGAAAGAAACCAATGCTCCTTCAAAGGCAGCAGATACTTCCGGCAATTTGAATTCCACAGTCAGATCGTCGACTTTGGTTACTTTCACCGGCTTACCATCGAAAACATACTGACTACGGGAAGAGCTGTGCTGCTTCTCATCGAGGATGCTATCCATCGTGAATACGATGTCGTCCGCTGTCAGAGGCTGTCCATCATGCCATTTCAGACCGTCTTTCAGTTTCAACGTATACGTCAGGTGATCATCAGAGAAGCTGTCGCTCTCTGCGAGCACATATGTTTTTTTGCCATCATTCACATTGAACAGTGGAGCATATAAGGATTGATCAATCGTCAACGTTACACGGTCACCCGCATAGATCGGATTCATCACTTTGGGATCATCCTGAACGGCAATAATAATGCTTCCGCCATCTTTCGGCTGGCCATCATCCGTAGTTGCTGTATTTTCTCCGGCATTAGACGAACTTGTTCCGTCACCGCTGCTTCCGCATGCACTCATGATTGCCACAACCAGAACCAGCATTAATGACAGCCACATTTTTTTAGATTTCATTATGATATTTCCCCTCGCTGTAATTTAACGTTCTGTTAGCTAGTATAGGCAAGGATTCGGCAAATTGCAACGATTTTTCCCAACTTAACCTATCGGGTTTAAATGAAATAACATTATTGTCTAGCTATGCAAAAAACCTCCATCCCACTTTTAAAGTGAAATGAAGGTTTGGGTCACAATTTATCTTCTGAAATTCAATAATAGGGTGATCATCGTACAAGTCTATAACCCCGCCAACACCTGATACCATACACCTCGTTTGGAATACAGCGTACTGCGCACTTTGTCCCATCCGCCGAGGTAGTTTATATCGAACAGACCTTCAGGCGTTGGGAACGAGGACTTCGTCTCTGCAAACACTTCAGGGTCTACCGAGCGGAAACCATGCTTGGCAAAAATGCGCTGTGCTTCCGGTGTTCGCAGATAGGCTACAAAAGCCTCCGCCAATTCACGATTGCCATGCTTATCCGCATATTTGTCTACGACAACCGCTGGATTTTCAATCAGGATCGTGTTTTTGGGAACCACGATGTCATAATTTACACCCTTTGCAATACGGGCAAGCAATTCATTTTCATACGTGACGATAACATCCCCCACGCCATATTCAAATGCCGCCATCGAAGAACGACCACTCTTATCCAGTGACTCGACATTCTCATGTACTTTTTCCAAAAAGGCTTTGGCCACGGCGGGATCTTTCTTGCCTTGCGCCTCAGATAACTTCAACCCTGCACCATAGATGGCATTAATGTCCCATTGCGCTCCGCCTGACGTCTTCGGATTAGGATAAAGCACCTTAACACCCGGCTTGGTCAAATCTTCAAAATCGCGAATCCCCAGCGGGTTGCCTACTCTTGTGCCCAGAACAACAATCGAACGGGTGATCATGCCATCATTCGGTGCCTGTTTCCAATTGGAGCTGACTAGATCGGCTTTAACGAGCTTGTCGATATCGCTCTCCATTGCGAGCAAGGCCACATCAGCCTCGAAACCACCAACTATGGCTCTTGCCTGTGTACCCGAAGCTTCATAGGATTCCTGGAAGTGAACGGTCTGTCCGGTCTTCGCCTTCCATACCGCTTGAAATTCGGGAAGTAACTCTCCAACGGCGTCTTTGGCTACACTATAAGCACCAATCACAAGTGTATTGGATGAATCGTTACCAGAGGGCACATTCTGCCCGCTTGCATCCTCCTGCTTACTACATCCAACAGTCATGCAGACGAGCAGAAGCATCAGGACGATATATATAGGTATGGTTTTCTTCTTCCTCGTCTGCATGAGCAGCACCTCTCTCCAAAATTCTAGATCATTCCATGAATAATTGATGTTCTGATTAAATGATGACTGGCATTGGATCTTCCTTTAATCGGTTCTCAACAACCCAGCTATGAGTTTCGTTAAACAGATACGCACGATGCACGAGCACCCGAATCTGTTGACCGACTTGCAAGGTTGTTTTCTCCAGAGAACGATACGTAATGAGTTTATGGCCCTCAACTTCCACTTCTACCATCCATTCACTTCCACGGAAATGAAGGTGTTTGACGGTACCCTTTTCAGTAGCGGATAGCATGCTAAATTCATTTTTCAAACCGATCTCGATATACTCAGGCCGGATCAGTGCACGTGTGCGCTCCCCTTCCACCGCATGTTCGAAGCCCTTAAGCTGTGAAGCGTCCTCCACGACGGTGGATTCCCCAATAAATGTGGCAACAAAAGGTGTCTCCGGGTTTTTGTAAATATCCCATGGCGTACCCTTCTGCTCTAACCGTCCTTGGCTGATAATCATGATTTCGTCGGCAACTTCGATTGCTTCATCCTGGTCATGGGTTACAAAAATCGAAGTGATGCCCACCCGCTCAATCAGCTCTCTTAGCCATGAACGCAGTTCCTGACGGATCTTGGCATCAATGGCGGCGAATGGTTCATCCAGCAACAGCAGCTGTGGCTCCGGGGCCAATGCTCTAGCAAATGCAACACGCTGCCGCTGTCCACCAGACAACTGATGCGGATAACGCTGTTCGAAACCTTTCAGCCCAGTCAACTCCACAAGCTCCATGACCCGATCACGGATCTGGGCTTTGGGAGTCTTTTTGACCTTCAGTCCAAAGGCGATATTATCAAATACCGTCATATGTTTGAACAAGGCATAGTTCTGAAATACAAATCCGATTCCCCGCTCCTGCGGAGGCAGATGGTTTACGACCTTTCCGTGAAAACGAATCTCTCCTGAATCAGGGTTCTCCAGACCCGCCAGCATACGCAGAATGGAGGTTTTCCCACCTCCGCTGGGTCCCAGCAAACCGATTAGATGGCCTTTGGCAATATCGAACGAGACATCTTTTACCGCATGAAAATCACCGAAATGTTTGTTCAGATCACGGACTTCCACATGCATCTCAATGCACTTCCTTTCGCTTCTTGGCCCATTCCATCATAAGCAGTAGCCCGACGGAAAAGGTAACCAGTACCAATGCCACACCATTTGCGGCAGCTACGTTAAAATTCTCAACATCCTGATATACCAGCGTTGTTGCCGTCTGCGTTTTGTTCATAATGTTACCCGATACAACCAGCACCGCACCGAATTCTCCAAGCGAGCGGGCAACCGTCAACACAAGACCGTATACAACCGCCCAACGAATGGAAGGCCAGGTAACACTCCAGAACGTTCTCCAGCCGTATGCACCAAGCGTTGATGCAGCCTCTTCCTGCTGAGATCCCAGCTCCTGCAAAACAGGCATTACCTCTCGGACCATCAGTGGAAAAGTGACAAACAACGTTGCAATGACCATGCCCGGAAAAGCATACACCACGTTGAATCCTATCCCTTCAAAAAAAGCACCCATAATGCTGTTGGGTCCCAGAAGCAATACAATCATTAATCCGCCAATCACTGGGGATACAGCATAGGGCAGATCCACGATGCTGTTCAGCAGCCCTTTCACCCGGTCACTCAGCCATCCGGCGCGAACCAGATAGATGGCCATCATAACGCCAAACAATGTATTTAACAGCGTGACGACAAGTACAACAAGTCCTGTCATCATCAAGGCATGCAGCGCCTCAGGGCGCAACAGCCCTTCCAGGAATCCTCCTGCCCCGTCTTCAAATGCACCAATAAAAATACGTCCAAGCGGGATGATCAGCAGTACAATGAACACCGCAAACGTCAGTCCGATTAATAGTCGCCTCATCGTCTTCTCCCCCGCATCTGCACCAGGTTAATGAGCCAGAGGATCAGGAAGGAGAGTGTTAAGAGCAGTACGGATACGGCTGCGGCACCGGTTGGATTGTCACTTTCGATCTCGCCGTATATAAATACGGAAGCCGTCAATGTTCTTCCCGGAATATTGCCTGCCACCAGCACAACAGCGCCAAATTCGGCCAGTGCTCTGGAGAATGCGAGCATTCCCCCACTAATCATGCCCGGAGCCATGGACGGAAGAATGACCTGCCTGAACGTACGCGCCTTCGATGCTCCCATCGTGTAGGAAGCCTCTTCCTCTGAAGGATCGATCTCTTCGAGCAAAGGCTGCACCGCACGGATGACAAAAGGAAACGTAACAAAGGTCATCGCGATCACAATCGCAGGCTGGTGAAATACAATTTCAAACCCCATGGATTCCGCCAGTTTCCCGATGGCACTAACCGGACCCAGTAGCAGCATAATCATCAGTCCACCAACGGCTGTTGGTAGTGCAAAAGGAAGATCTACCAGACTGTTAAGGAACGACCTCCCGAAAAAGCGATAACGTGTCAGCACCCATGCTATCATGGTTCCCAGAATGACATTAATCACCGTTGCTATAACGGCCAGCCGGATCGTTAAGAGCACGGCTTTCCATGCAATAGGGTCCATGATGCTTTGGATAAAGTTGCTCCATCCTTCAGAGAAGGAATTGACGTACACACCGATGATTGGAAGTACAATGAGTACGATAAAATATAGCAATACGGTACTGCGGAATCCCCAAGTCCATCCCTTATGACGAAGAACGGTATTCATTGCTGCATTCCCTCCCAGCCTCCGGTTCTATGTCCGGTCGGCAGTCTTCCTGTTTTGGTACAACCATTTTCCTTAGTTGGATTTTATTACTTTAATATTATTCCCATTAGTCTACTTGGTTTTTACTTATCTGATACTTTACCAGTTTGCAGTGCTAATCGTCAATGCTTTTATGGAATAAAAGCGGGGCAGCTGTGAGATGGATTTATACCTTATTACACGGGCTGCAAAGCGGACATAACCCTCTGTTAATTGCTGGTAACAACAGATTTTTTTTAATCCCTTCTCAAATGAGAAAGATTTTTTCTGACATCTACATTATTCTGGCATTTTTAAAACCACCGCAAGATTCTTGGTTTGTTTGGTATGTAATGGTTAAGGTACAATCTAGAGGGTAAATTTCGAGCAAAAGGAGTGGATTAATATGTTATATACGAAGAATCTATCGACATCCAGACGGGATGAGATGAAAGATATTACGCGGGAAGTGGAGCAAGTTGTCCGTGAGAGTGGTGCGCAGAATGGGACTGTATTGATTTATTGTCCACATACGACAGCAGGCATTGCAATTAATGAAAATGCAGATCCGGATGTCAAACATGACGTACTGCTTCGCCTGAACGAAGTGTACCCTTGGGAGCATCCTGAATATCGACATGCTGAAGGAAATACGGCTTCTCATTTGAAATCGATCACAACCGGACCATCACAAACAGTGATTATACATGAGGGCAGATTATTGCTTGGCAGATGGCAGGGCATCTATTTTTGCGAATTTGATGGTCCTCGTCAGCGGGAGTATTTTCTTAAACTCATGGAAGGTTAGCTTCCTTTCCATCCCATGTCTAATGATTCGCCATCAATGGAAACAAAAAACAAACAGGCGGTCCACCCTATTTTAGGGATGTAACCCGCCTGTCATGGTCTTCTTCGCGTAATAACTTTCGCGAGACAACGTTATAAAGAATTAATGTTATGACAATTCACCGTCCTGAAGTGTGGAGTGCGACAAAAGCGCCTTATTGGACGCCAGGCTGGTGTTGGAGATTACGGCAGAGTACTTTGACATGAGATAACGCAGCCGATTCAATCTCTGAAAAGGTCAAACGATCCTGAATATAGTACGATATGAATCCATGCATGGACAAAAACAGTGTACGTGGTACACATTGAATATCCTCTTCCGTGCAACCCTCTTCATTCATGTATTGCCGAATAATGGAGGCAAACAATTCAAAGCATCTTCCTTGCTCCGTACGACAATACGATAGCAATTCCTCATCCCGAATCATGAACATGATCTCGTACTGATACGGATTCTCCAAACCAAAACGAATAAACTCCATCATGATATGTTCTACCTTGCTCACGCCGCCCATGACTGGCCTGACCATGGCTTGCAGCAGCAGATGCCCCAGATGATTGAAATCTTCAACCACGATGGCATAAAACAGCTCTGCCTTTTCCTTAAAATGATAATACAGCGACCCATGACTATAGCCCAGATGCTGGCCGATGCTTCGCATCGAAATGGCGCGGTATCCTTTGGTAATAAAAAGATGCCTCGCCGCCTCCAGTATCCGCTCCCTCGACAACTCCTGTTCGACTGCTCTTCTAGCCATATATTTTATTCCCCTTCAATAAAATAAAGCCGCTGTCCCTCCGTGATCCGGGATTGCCCTTGCGTCAAATCTGTGATCCAGGCTATAAATGCCTCAGTTTCACTATCCGGCGGAAGACAAGTCAACGTAACCTTATCGGTGAATCCAGTTTCACCTGTACGGACTTCCCGGCTCCTTAATTCATTTTCCACTTTACCCAGCCATGTGTAATCCAGTTCAACCAACACTTCACGATGGAGCACTTTGGTAATCGCTTTCCCCGCTTCAATGGCTGCAACTGCTCCATCGGTATAAGCGCGAATTAACCCACCTGCTCCAAGCATAATTCCCCCAAAGTAACGCGTAACAACGATAGCCACATTTTTCAATTGCTGATTTTTGATTACTTCAAGAATGGGTTTTCCAGCGGTTCCGCTTGGTTCGCCATCATCGGATTGCTTCTGGATCTCATCCCGCTCACCAATCATATACGCCGAGCAGTTATGAGTAGCATTCCAATGTTTTTTCTTGATTTCATCAATAAAAGCATTGGCTTCCTCTTCCGTCGTGACCGGCATAATATGACCGATAAATCGCGACTTCTTGATTACAATTTCCAGATTGCCCGGTCCTCGAACCGTGCGATAACGTTCAATCATCCCTATCCAACTTTCCAATTTGATCCATTTTACAAGAAAGCAGTTCCCCGCGCGGACGCGGACGAACTGCTTTGGTTTAACATCCGGGAAACCATTGCTTTACAATGACTACCCGAATGTAATTACATTACCTTATTTAACTATATGAGCAGACCGATGAATTATTCGGAAAGTCTCGCTTCCAGCGCTGCTTTCTCTTCTTCAAAGCCTGGTTTGCCCAGCAAAGCGAACATGTTTTTCTTGTAAGCTTCCACGCCTGGTTGGTCAAATGGATTGACTCCGAGCAGGTAACCACTAATGCCGCATGCTTTTTCAAAGAAGTATACCAGATATCCGAAAGAATATGGAGACATATCTGGAATGTTCACAATCAGGTTTGGTACTTGACCATCTGTGTGTGCAAGCAATGTTCCTTGGAACGCTTTTTTGTTAACAAAGTCCATTGTTTTACCTTCAAGGAAATTCAGACCATCCAGATCATCCGGATCCGCTTCGATCGAGATGTGCTCCGATACTTCAGCAACCTGAATCACGGTTTCGAAAATGTTCCGGCTACCCTCTTGAATGAATTGACCCATGGAGTGCAAATCAGTCGAGAAATCAACAGATGCAGGATAGATCCCTTTATAGTCTTTACCTTCACTCTCTCCGTACAGCTGTTTCCACCATTCGGATACAAAATGCAGGGATGGCTCGTAGTTTACGAGAATTTCAGTTCCTTTGCCTTTGCGATACAATGCGTTACGAACTGCCGCATATTGATATGCTTCGTTCTCGGCTACGTTCGGGTTGCTGTATTCTTTGGAAGCGTCAGCCGCCCCTTGCATCATTTCCTCAATACTAATGCCGGCTGCTGCGATTGGTAACAAACCTACAGCTGTCAGAACGGAGTAACGTCCACCTACATCATCCGGGATAATGAAGGATTCATATCCTTCTGCATTCGCCAGTTCTTTTAATGCACCGCGCTCTTTGTCTGTTGTAGCATAGATACGTTTGCGCGCTTCTTCTTTACCGTATTTTTTCTCCAGTGCTGCACGGAAAATACGGAAAGCAATTGCTGGCTCCGTTGTTGTACCGGATTTGGAGATGACGTTAACAGAGAAGTCTTTGCCTTCAACCAGATCCAGCAAATGAGTTACATATGTGGAGCTGATGTTATTTCCTGCGAAATAGATTTCAGGCGTTTTGCGTTTTTCTTTAGGAAGGTTGTTGTAGAAAGAGTGTGTCAGCATTTCAATCGCTGCACGAGCACCCAGATATGATCCACCAATACCGATAACGATCAGTACTTCGGAATCGCTTTGGATTTTGGCAGCCGCTTTTTGAATGCGGGAGAACTCTTCTTTGTCATAAGCGGTAGGCAGGTCGATCCAGCCCAGATAATCCGATCCTGTACCTGTTCCGTTGTGAAGCTGCTCGTGAGCCAAACGAATCGGTTCAGCGAAATAGTCCACTTCATGCTGATTGACAAATTGCAGAGCTGTGCTGTAGTCAAACTTCACTTTTTTTGCCATGATCTATAAAACCTCCTGATATCGGTAGCATATTTTTTTCCGTTTTCCATTCGAAACAACTTAGCCTAAGGATACTTCAAATCCACAGGGCTGACAAGCTTGCAGCCCGAACTTTGTCGTTAGAGTTTAAGAAGCAAAAAGGGTTAACCGAATCCGCGAGTCGCGGTTCTGTTTACCCTTCTTGTATTATTCCGCCGGGTACGAACAGCAGTAGTCGGTAACGCTGCGTATCTCCAGTTTAAATTTGGATTCGGCAGGCACGTGGAACGTAGCTTGACCTTGAATCTCTTGCCAATCTTCTTCTCCGGGAAGTAATACTCTCAGATCGCCGGACAGAATCTCCATAATCTCACGGGAATCTGTGCCGAACTCATAACTGCCTGGAAGCATAATACCCAGAGTCACCTTGCTGCCATCCCCCAAAATAACTGTTCTGCTAGTTACCTGGCCCTCATAATAAATGTTGGCCTCTTTCACTACACTGACTTGATCAAACTGTGACATGCGTACCCGCTCCCCCTGAAGTTAATGAAAACAAAAGGCAAAACAGATCAGGGCGGTTACCCGCCCATTCTCTGCCGGAAATCACTTGCTGCTCGGCTGGACAAAAATTAACCTGTCCCTCCTGGCAGCATTTTTCAAGCTATTACAGCAATGCTTTCACGCGACTAACCACGTTATCCACAGTGAAACCGTACTCTTGGATAACACGGTCTCCAGGCGCGGATGCACCAAATGTGCTGATTCCGAGAATGTCGCCTTGGTCGCCGACATATTTTTCCCAGCCCATTGGATAAGCCATTTCAATCGCCAGACGAGCTTTAACATCCGGAAGCAGAACGGATTCTTTGTAAGCTTTGTCCTGTTTCTCGAACAGATCCCAGCTCGGCATGCTGATTACACGAACTTGGATGCCTTGTTCAGCAAGTGCTGCTTGGGCTTTGACAGCCAGTTGCACTTCGGAACCTGTTGCGATGATTTGTGCCACAGCTTTGCCGTCTTTTGCATCAGAGACAACATATGCACCACGTTTCACGTTTTCACGGGAACCTTCAACGGTACCTTCAAGAATCGGCAGGTTTTGACGAGTGAGTACGAGTGCAACCGGATTGCTCTTGTTCTCAAGCGCATAAGCCCATGCTGCGGAAGTTTCATTACCGTCAGCCGGACGAATAACCGTCAAGTTAGGAATGATACGCAGGGATGCCAATTGCTCGATTGGTTCGTGAGTAGGACCGTCTTCCCCAACAGCGATACTGTCGTGAGTCAGGACATACGTCACAGGCAGACCCATCAGGGCAGCCAGACGAACAGCTGGACGCAGGTAGTCTGTAAATACGAAGAATGTACCTCCGAATACTTTCACACCACTGTGCAGTGCCATACCGTTCATTGCTCCAGCCATACCGAATTCACGGATACCGAAGTAGATGTTGCGACCGGAGTAATCTTCAGGTGAGAAGTTCTCCAGGTTGTTCAGATGAGTCATTGTGGAGCTTTCCAAGTCAGCAGATCCGCCTGTCAGTTGTGGCACGTTATGAGCCAAACCGTTCAGCGCATTACCGGATGCTACACGAGTGGATACAGCTTTGTCTGTTGCTGCATATTTAGGCAGATCGCGATCCCAACCTTCTGGAAGGTCGCCATTGATTGCCGTTTCGAATTGAGCTGCCAGCTCAGGGAATGCTTTTTTGTACTCGGCCAATTTCTCGTCCCATGCTTTGTTTGCAGAGATACCACGATCTTTCACTTGTGCAAAGTGTTCGCGAACTTCAGTTGGTACGTGGAAATCTTCCTCGTAAACCCATTTGTAAAATTCTTTAGTCAATTTGGCTTCGTCTGCACCCAGTGGAGATCCGTGAGTACCGCCGTGGCCGCCTTTACCTTGTTTGTTCGGGCTACCATAACCAATGACAGTTTTAACTTCGATCAGTGTAGGGCGCAGTGTATCTGCTTGACCTTCTTGGATCGCTTTTTCGATTGCAGGCAGATCATTACCATCTTCAACGCGCAGCACTTGCCATCCGTAAGCTTCAAAACGCTTCGCGATGCTTTCGGAAGAAGACAGGTTCAATTTACCATCCAGTGTGATGTCATTGGAGTCGAACAACATGATCAATTTGCCCAGGTGCAGACGTCCAGCCAGGGAAGCTGATTCATGGGATACGCCTTCCATCAAGTCACCGTCACCACAAATCGCGTACGTATGGTGGTCGATTACGTTGAATTTGTCTTTGTTGTATGTTGCGCCCAGTTGAGCTTCAGCCATAGCCATACCTACAGCCATTGCAATACCTTGACCCAGTGGTCCAGTTGTTGCATCAACGCCTGCAGTATGTCCGAATTCCGGGTGACCCGGCGTTTTGCTTCCCCATTGACGGAACTGTTTCAGTTGATCCATAGGCAGGTCATACCCGCTCAGGTGAAGCAAGCTGTACAGCAACATGGAGCCATGTCCTGCGGACAGGACAAAACGGTCCCGGTTAACCCAAGTTGGGTGGTCCGGGTTATGTGTCATCGTTTTTGCAAAAAGTTGGTACCCCATTGGAGCGGAGCCCATAGGCATTCCCGGGTGTCCGGAATTTGCCTTCTCGATTGCATCAATCGCCAGTGTACGTACGGTAGTGATCGACAGGTTGTCGATGGTGTTGTTTTCTTCCTTTTGAATCGCTTCGTTCTTGTCAGTCATGGTTTGTCCTCCTCATGTCTTTAGATAAGTCGGGTTGCGCAAGCGAATCCCTCTCATCATACAAGCAAACCGTATATAACAATAAGTGAATCCGCTTGAGTGTTTCATTTTGACTTATTCACTTTTGTATTGTATCACTTGGCGTGAAGGTTTTCCATAACCTTCTTTTAGAAGATCGGGAAAATTCGGCTGTTTGTGATGAGGGATTTGTTTCCAGTTGTGCAAAAAGAGTGTCATACTAAGCATTTCAGCACAGGGTCTGGCACAGCCAGCATCGCAAATCCATCGGATGAAGTATAACCTTTAAGCGGAAAACCATACTCTTTTTAGATATTGAAGTTGATTTTGCATATAATGATCCTTGATCATGATTGGAAAATCGGACTTTTGTTCACATCAGGCTGTACTTCATATCGAAAGGAGGATTTGGATATGCCGGATCATTCGGCTAAGCCACCAAAGTTGTTAAAGCACATATTACCCTGGAAAGCCGGGGTTTTAACAGGTCTTACATCCGGACTTGTGCTCGGGTTCTTTTTAAAGGCCATTCAGACTTACTCCGGTCTAAAAGTCTATACCTTGCTGCTGAACATTGATTTTGTTCCCTGGCTTCCACCCACATTACCTGAATACATCGAATTTGTGCTGCATCTTATCGTTTCCATAATCCTCGGCATCTTGTACATATGGTGGATTCAGCGTTCGGGTTATCCGATATCCAAAGGCGTCCTGATCGGCGCGCTCTCTTCCCTGCTGTATATCCCGCTCTCCCAGCTGTCGACTCGTGTGCCTGATCTGTTTGATGTAAAAGCGATCCTTTACTGGCTGGCAGGGCATCTGTTATTTGGCGTAGCCGTTGGTGTGTGTGGACTTGTATGGCGGCACAACCAAAAAGGCGATCCCCCGTTCAGACACGAATAGGGAATCGCCTTTTCTTTTTTTAGGAATAGAAGTATATGTCTTTCCGAATCAACCTTGCGCAGTATTAAAGCATTAGCTTAAAATACAACGGTTTTATTTTCATGAACCAGTACACGATCCTCAACATGCCATTTGACGGCACGGGCAAGAACTACACGCTCAATGGTCCGTCCAATGCGTTTCAACTCGGTTACATCATCCCCGTGGCTTACACGCTGTACGTCCTGCTCAATAATGGGTCCGCCATCCAGCTCTTCCGTAACATAGTGTGCCGTGGCACCGATAATTTTGACACCGCGGTTGTACGCTTGGGCATACGGCTTACCACCGACAAAGGCAGGCAAAAACGAGTGATGAATGTTAATAATGCGATTGCGGTAATGCTCAATGAACATTGGTGAAATGATCTGCATGTAACGCGCAAGAATGATTACATCGATATCATTGCCAATGACGTCCAGTTGGCGCTGTTCCGCTTCCTTCTTCGTATCCGCTGTAACCGGAATATGATGATAAGGAATGCCAAATGATTCTACATAGTCCTTCATATCCAGATGATTGCTCACGACAAGTGCGATGTCTGCATCCAGATCGCCAGCCTGCCATTGCCACAACAGCTCGACCAGACAATGATCCTCCTTGGATACAAAGATGGCCAGCTTCTTCTTGCGGCTAACCGCAGAAAGACTCCAATCCATTTTGAAACGGCTTGCCACTTCTTCAAAATCAGCTTCCAGCTTGAGCAGATTCACCGATAATTGTGGAAGATCAAACTCGATCCGCATAAAAAACATGCCGCCAGCCGGGTCCATGGTGTACTGGTCCGACTGAACGATGTTTGCACCATGCTGGTGCAGGAAATGGGAAACTGCAGCAACAATTCCGGGTCCATCTGGACAGGAAATGAGCATCCGCGCCCGATCGGCGCGGTTTTTAACATCAGGACGTACTTGTTTAGCGTGAATCTCCATCGGGTTATTCTTCCTCCTTCAACTAGGCCGTGACAAAAACTTCTTTTCCTGCAAGCCAGGCGATCAAACGATGATTCAGTTGTTCTTCATTCAAGTGCGGGAACAATGCGGCTTCAGCCACGAGGTCATACAGACGTTCCAACGGCTCACGCGGATCGGCTTTCTTGGCTTTGGCATCATTTTTGAGAAGCGTCCAAATATCCAGAACGTACGAACGGGACTCTATCTCTTTTCCTTTGAAGAAATGATGCAGTTGTTCCACTTCCGTCAGGAACTCGGGACCAAATCGACCCGCAACATCCCCACGAAGCAACGCAATCTCCGCTTCATACATCGGACGCTGCGTTTTGGCATCTTTGCCAATCCAAGGCGTTTCCAAAATAAACGGACGGCCCTTTAGAGCTTCATGATGCACGATGCGGTTAATTGCCTCAAAACCAATCCAGCCGGAGCCGATCGGTGTATGACGGTCCTTGTGCGCACCCACAGGGTTCTTACTATCATTAATATGCATTACGGCAATGCGGTCAAGCCCTACCGTACGATCAAATTGCTCAAGAACACCGTCCAGGTCGTTTACAATGTCATAACCTGCATCGTGAATGTGACATGTATCCATACATACAGTAAGGCGTTCATTGTGTGTAACCTTCTCCATGATCTGAGCGATCTCTTCGAAACTGCGGCCCATTTCAGTCCCTTTGCCAGCCATGGTTTCCAGAGCGATATTGACATCCGTCTCTCTTATTCCGTCTAGTACTTCATTCAATCCTTCAGCAATACGTCCGATACCGTAGTGAGCATCCTTGTCCGTAAATGCACCGGGATGTAGCACGATATTTTTGACACCAATCGCATGTGTACGACGAATCTCTTCCTGAAGGAAACTCACAGCCAACTCATACGTGTTTTCTTTGTATGATCCAAGGTTAATAATGTATGGCGCATGGACAACGATGTCTGCCATTCCGCCCTCTTGCATGGCAAGCTTGCCTTCCTCAATATACATGGACTCTATAGGC
>NZ_LITU01000060.1:59406-93087 GCF_001280595.1 Paenibacillus xylanivorans | reverse complement strand
CGGTGCACCCGTATATATCATAAACGAACTAGAACCGTACGAGGACGCTTCCTTCGTTGCACTCAATAATCCCTTGTCCGAAAAGGACACATGGGAGCCGATTTTCAGCATTATTAATCCCCCTTTTTCTGAATTATCCCTTATTCTAACGCGATTATCGAAATAAATCTAGAAATGCGCTATAATTCGGGATATAGGCTATTTTTTACAGCTGTAATTTGGAACATGGGTGGGCGGAATCCGTCTTTCCGTGAAAATCAATAAACCGAGGTGACTCCGCAATGATTTTCGGCTCCTACGCTTTGACGTTGACCAGTAGTTCCCCCAGCAATTGGTTTATGAACACGATCGCATTCTGGACAGTTCTTTTGCTTGGAAGTATGTGTGTTGGCGGATTTTTTATGATGCGCAAGTTTTTGAAAGTGCTTCCGAAGGCTGACGGGAAATCAAAACTCGATTGGCAGAATCACTGGGTTGAGACCAGTCGTCATTTATGGACTGATGAAGCAAAAGCTTTTCTCGACCAGCTTGTAGAGCCCGTACCTGGACCATTTCGAGATATCGCCAAACATTCCATCGCAGCAGAAATCGGAAAAATTGCGTTCGAAAATAATGCGCCTGAAGTCTCCAGAGATCATTGTATTAAAGGATACATTATAGCCACACCGAAGCGGGATAATAAGTTTCTGGTAAAATTTCTGGAGAAGAACCAAATTGACTATTCGCCTTATAAACATCTAATAAATAAATAAATAAATAAATAGATCATGGAATTCAGCCGAACATGTATTTTGCTTACATATTTGCAGGCATGCTCCGTCAGGTAAGTCAATCCAGCAAGACAGCACTTACCGTCCGGGGCTGTTTGTCGATTCGAGAATACATGTCAGTACAGTCAACATAACAAGGAGGTCGCCAAGATGAAGATTGCGATTTGCGGAGGTACCGGTTTTGTTGGAGGAGCGCTCGTAGATTACTGGCTTCAGGCAGGCCATCATGTGAAAGTTATTACACGCAAACTTCCCAATTTACATAATCCCAGCCAAAATCTTACCTATTTCTCATGGGAACAGTTGGAAGAACAGCCTCATTTGCTGGAAGGAATGGATGCCTTGGTGAATCTTGCCGGGGAAACGTTGAATCAACGCTGGACAACCAAGGCGAAACTGGAGATCGTGGAATCCAGAGTGACTACTGTAGCTCGCGTAGCCAAATTGGTAAATGCACTGGAGCAAAAACCGGAGGTGGTCGTACAGGCATCTGCCATGGCAATCTATGGCACCTCTGCTTCGAAAACATTTGATGAGAACAGTCCACAACAATCGGTGAATTTCCCATCCCGCGTCTCTGAACAATGGGAACTTGCTGCTGATGCCATCAAACATGTGAGACTTGTGAAGATTCGCGTTAGCCTCGTGCTTGGTCATAAAAAAGGTGCCTTTCCATTAATGAAACTGCCTTATATGCTTGGTGTTGGGGGCAGGGTGGGAAGTGGCAAACAGTGGACCAGTTGGATTCATATTATGGATATTGTGCGTTTGATTGATTTCACGATCCAAAATAAAGAAATCTCCGGTCCGGTGAACGCCTCTTCGCCCAACCCGGTTACCAACGATGAATTCGGACGTACGGTAGGCAAAGTGTATCATCGCCCGCACTGGTTCCCCGTACCCGGAATTCTGATCAAAACGCTGGTTGGAGAACTCTCTGTCGTGCTGCTTCAGGGACAGCGGGTTATTCCGCAAAAAGCGTTGGATCATGGATTCCAGTTTACCTTCCCTACATTGACCGAAGCACTGGAAGATCTGAAACACCGGGGCCTATCCGACTGATCGATACGTGTAAACAGACTCAGCCAACGTAAAGGTATCTCCATCTTCGAGCGGATATTCTTTGTACGGAGCAAGGACATTGCCCTTGAGAATTGTTCCATTCACAGAACCCAAATCCTTAATGACATAACCCGATTTGTTCCGGCTCAATTCCACATGAGCACGGGACACGCCGGTGGCTGAATCCACCCACTGGACCATATCCGCCGATCGGCCAATAACAAAAGAGGCCCCACGGACATCCATCCGTTCATTTTTGTCTCCTGTTGCGGATCTGCGTTCAAGATAAAAAGAAGGTACTACTGGACCTGCTCCTCCAACGCTTCCGCCAGCAATACTCTGCAAATTTACTGTTGCATCAGCCGCCGCATGATGATGGAAGAGCTCCGATGTTGAAGCAGTGGCTTCGATAGTATGCTGAACGAAAGGTTCATCAGATACTTCGGCTGGTATATGTAGATTATGAAAGCGAGCATTTCCTGCTACAGATGACCTGGATTCAAAAGAATGCCCCCGTCCTGATTCAGAACTTTGCATATCACCAGAGTTCTGTTGACTCGTGTAACCTTGTGCATATGCGTTACCTTCTGGAGACATGTCAGAGGCATTCCAACGCCAGCTCTCCTGAAACATCTCTTCTTCACTTTCTTTGTGCTTGTCTTTGCCTCTGCCCAAACCGAAAAAAGCAGATCGCTTATTGGAGGAGCCCTCCTGTGATTCGCCCTCTGTATATTCTTCATTCGGCATCTTCTTGCGTAGCGGATTGGATTTTGAACTTCCAAATTTCCCTTTGGTCACCCATGCCCAACCTGCGATCCCAAGCAACCCACCACTTAAAGCTGCGGATAGAATCATTTGTGTCTGCCCCGGTTGTTCCATATAGATAAATCTCCATACCAGTGCCGTGGCAATCATACAGCCCAGAATGATATAGGTCGTTTTGGAAGATCCTGATTTCTCTTCCGTTTCCATAACATCTTCCTGTACTGAATCAAACGTTTGGCGCTGTGCCGGATTGGTAACACCATTTTTAGATTGTAATGAAGACTCTATCGATGAACGTCTCCCGGAGAATCCTAAAAAGGATTTGTTTAGCTGTTTGTCTTCCTCCGCATTAGATACGCTCGGTTGATGGCTTGATTTCAACTGCTGCCCAGCTTCACCCTTTCCATCCAAATGACGATACCGGTCTTGCACAGTTCTATTGGAAAACGACTCATTCCCCCGCTCTGGAATTGCGGAAATTGGCATTCCTAATTCACTGTCAGTTGACCCGGATGATCCACGCGAAGACATAAACGATGCTTGGCCTGAACCAGAACTACTCTGCTCATCTGCATATAATTCAAGCAATAGTTCACGCAATTGTTTGATATCCCATTGTTCATTGTCACATAGCTGGAGGACACGCTGAATCCCCTCGCCCTGAAGCTCCTGAACATTGGCCATTAGTCTAATAACCAGTTCGCGAAATTGCTGAGGGGTCGAATCAACCTCAACCACATCGACAATCGGAATATATACCAATCCAAGTTCTCCAATTTCCAATGAACCATTGATAAATATGTACTCTTCCTGAATCTGTAATTTACGTGAATCCAACATATATTGTCTGCATTCCGTAAACGTATCTGCCAGTTGAAACAATAGACCATATAACACACGCAGCTTGATTTTTCCTGACTTTAACATCTGAGGTAACATCTTATACCCTGAAATATCATATTGTAACGTTACATTACGATCCACCTCCCGGATATGAACTGGAAGAAGCCTTGGAATTTGATTGGAAGACAACATACCCATCTGCACACGGCTTAGTTCGTCCATTCGCAGCCCTTCCGCTTTTTCCAAAACCATAAACGATCCGCCGTTTCGAATGAAATCTCTCGTTAATCCATACATGTCAATCCTCTCTTTCCGTTAATAAGCTATAATTTGCAATACCCACATCTTATAAAATTCAAATTAAGACATATAGATATAGGCGCTAATGAATCCCGGCAATACCGCCAGCATAAATGGAAACTTCAATGTCTTTTCCTGGTTGACCAGCTTGAGCGAACCGAGCATGAAAAAACCGGCAAGATTTCCTGCCATGCCGCGAATTCGCTTCGCAGAATCCCTGCGGAACAATAGAATGACTAATCCGATTGCCCCTGCATACAAAACGGAGTAAATAATAACGTGAACGCCAAAGATCAGACCTGTCCAAGCTCCAATCCCCCCAAACAATTTAACATCTCCCGCACCCACTGCACCTATTAGATACATGAGAAATAACACACCAAACCCGATCGCGAATCCGGCTGCTGAGAACATAAATCCCTCCCATCCCCCCCAGATGGTATGGGCCAGTACTCCCGTGACAGTCACTGGTAAAGTCAAACGATTTGGAATCTTCATCGAACGAACATCTGTAACAAAAGCTGCAATCACATATAGACCACAGGCCAGGTAAAACCACTCCACCTCCATCATCTCCTTCATTATTTTCTGGAAGCCACATTAAACTCAGTAACCGTCTTGGCACCATCCGCTGTCTCCACAACAAACGTCCATGTGCCCTCCGTTGTACGTGTTCCTACAAACCAGTTCCACTCAATCACACCATTTTCATCGGCAGTCGCCCATCCGATATGCTTGGCCGAACTTTCACCCGACTTGTAAAATATCGTTAAGTTCGCTGTAGCTCCGGGCTCCACTTTAACCTTAATTGTTGCATTATTGCCTATATATGCTGGCTCCGGCTTGGATAACACGGTTACTGTTCCTGCAGAATCCGCTTCTCCTCCATTACCATTGGAGCCTTCTCCGGTATCTCCGATCCATACCCGTTCTGCCGCAGCCGCTTGAATGCGTAAAGATTTCCCTAGGAAGGGGACCTTAACAGGCATTTCATAGCTCAATTCAAGCCGAAAGTAAGGGTTCGTTTTATTTTTGAGATCAGGTATGGAAATACCGTTAACATGCACACGCTCTACATCCAGCACAGAAGTATTAATAAAAGGCTGAAGCAGCGGTTTAACAGTCGGATCAAGTACGGTCTCAAGAACGGATGTCTTGATCTCCTGTAATGGTTGTTCACCTCTGGCAGCGGCGGCACGGACCCAATCGCTTAGCGGCTCTGGTAGCGAAGAGGCATACTCTTCGGCCCATTCCGTCAGTGACAGCTCCGGTATTTTCCATCCACCCTCTGAGCCTCCACTACCTGCGGAATCAGAGGGCGTGAATACAAGGGAGACCGGATATATTTTCGTGGATAACTGCTTCACGGCTTCTCCTGCCGTACTCTGCAGCGCTGTCGATACTAACGTCATCTGTACGATGTAAATGAGGAACATGACAAAGAACAGGAATACAGGCAAAACCAGTGAGGCTTCCAAAACGATGCTGCCCTGTTCCCTTTTTGGAGAACGCAACTTTCGGAGAGAACGACTCTGTTCAATCAGTGACTTCAATCTTTCCAGTCTGTGAATTCGTGTTATTCGATTGTGCAAAGATGCCAAAACTTTTTCTTGCTGATGCTGCTTATCCATAATCCCTCCACCGAAACGACCCGGATATTTAATAGGAATAATCGGCCTTCCGATCAATGAAAAATCGCCCATCTTCTACCTGGTCTGCACTACCCATGAGAGCACCTATACTTCTGGTGACTCCCGGCAAAAACCACAGCTTGATACTGCTGCGCATGTCTCCCGAAGCATAGGTCTGCTTCTCGTCCGGGTTCACGCCCGTATTTAACCTGATCAAAGCCAACATTCTGGACATTTTGCGTTCATTGTTGCTATGCATTAAGAGGAACAATCGGAGATGATCCCTGTATGTAAGCTTCACTTTGATATATTTGGACAATTCCACACTGCCGTCTTTAGCCAACTTCACCATATCTGCTATAGCGTTTGTAATTCCATATAAAATTGCAGCAGATAATACAAGTAGTGGATTCCCAAGCTTGCTATTCTCAATTAATCCTTCTGCAGTTCGAATCGCCAAACGCATGCCAAAGATCTCCGCATATGCAGCGGCAATATTCCCAGAAGGATTATGAAAACCATAGACGATGTACTCCAGTTCCTGATTCTCCAGTTTGAACACTTCACCAGGATCGCCGCTACCTTCAGTCCAATTGAATAATTGTCCAAAATCCATCGAATTAAAATACGCCAGTGCATACTCATTCTGGAACAATTCATCTCCAAGGCTATCCAACAGACCGGACATACCGCTGAACAAACTGTCCATTCCGTTCATGGCGTCACCACCGGAGTCATACGGATCGCCAGCAATCTCTGCCTTTTTGGCTTCCTCACGACTCGCTTGGTTAAAAGCGATGCTGCCGTTGTAGTACTCTTCCAGTTGCTTGAAGGCTTCCATTGATCCGGAGCTTCCCTTTTCAATCTGCGAAAAAATCCGTTTAACATCCTTCAACTTCCCTTTGGATTCCTTGTCATTCGCTTTGCGCTGGGTATCCGATCCGCGACCGCTCTCCAACTGCTGTTTACTTTGAAGAATGACATTGGAGGGGCCACTTCTCACGTAAGTGTCCATGTATCGTTCCGTTACCTGACTAGCCTGTCTAACCGCTGGTTTAATGGAAACACCACTCACCACCGTAATAGTGCGAAGCTGCGTATTAAGCTCCATGCTGTCATTTCTGACATTGGTAAAATCCGAATTTTGTGAGCGTATACGTACGTTTAACTGATCGAACAGCGTGTCGGCTCTTACAAGTTCCGAAGCAAGGGAGCGTGTACTTTTCGCTTCACTACCCGATCCGGTAGACGGAGGGCTCGTCCCAGGCAGCGTTGAGTTGCCTACTTTATCGTAACTGGCATTCTGTGAACGGTTCTCCCCTTCAGCGATTACCCGCTTCATTTCCTCATTGATCTTGCGAGCTTCTTCAATCTTGGCTTGTGCTTCCTCCAATTTCGTCTGATGAGCCTGCAATGCTGGCTGTATGATCATGCTTATGCCTGTCACCACATTCCCCACGCCTGTACGATAACGAGCAAGCTCCAGCATGTACGATTGCTGGTTGAAGGGCAGTCCCTCATCCATTTGTTTCTTGTTCAGATAATCCGCATAACGCGCCGCTACTTCGGCAGCTGTCTCTGGCGTCTCTCTTAACATCTCATCGTAAATGGCAGAGGAAGGCGGATTCATGATCAATGCAGGCAGACCCTTCAGCTTTTCGGCGGATTCCGTCTGATTGGCTATTGCTTCGTCCAGCAATTCCTCACGTTTGTCATACAGTTTTTGCAATTTTTTGAGTAAATCCACGGTATGAGCAGCTTCTTTCATCTCTTCCGACATCGGCTTAAAACGGTTGACCACCTCTAGGGTAAAATCAACCGGCGCTCGATATTTCATATCCTCTTGAATCTGGCGATTAAAAATATCGTATCTGCCCAGTTCACGCTCCATGCTCAGTGAAGTCGTATCCCATTGGATATCCAGAATTGGAAATCCATCTTTTACAGCCGAGGGCTTCACACTATCATTCAGCACTTTGGCCATGATCGCTTCTGCACTGCTGTCACCATATCCAAATAGACCATACTCCCGCAGGGACGGATCATAGGCTGACATCACAGATCTCATCGCCGCATGCGTCATTCGTTCTGCCTGTACTTTAAAGGCAGCAATTCGTGCATAATCGATAAATATGGCAACAAACATAAAGATTCCGGCTAAAATTAAGATCAAGAACACGGTTACGGCTCCTGATTCACCGTCTTTTTTTCTGAACAGTGCTTCCTCCTCCTTTCCTCATTTTTTGGTTTTGCCAAAATGCTGTACAACCTGTCCCGCTTCAGCGGCAGTACTGGCTGCGGCCCCGCCCTTGCCTTTAAACTTGGCTGCATAATAACGGACCAGATCCACGGTTCGGATGAATTCCGTCGGTTCTACAACTGCAGATGTTCCTTGTGTTAATACACTGTTACCTGAATCAAATAAAAAAGAAGGCACCGGTAAAGAAATTACCTGCTCCAGCTTGGTTGTAACTTTTCGTTGGATCAGCGAGTTCTGGTATTCAATTGTCCCGTTCATGCCAGAAGGCATGCCTTGTGCTGCTTGGGACAGTTTCTTTTCCGATAGGCTTCCTCCTTCTCCCGCGGGTACAGAAACAATTACCTCATTGTCCGCTCCCGCCCAACCAAACAGTGCTCCGAGCAATCGATCATCGGTCAATCTCCAGTACAAGTTGTCATGTTCCCCAGCTACAACTTCACCGGTCGTCGCCTGCTTGTGGCTATTGTCCCAGCTGTAGGCGGCACGTTCAGAAGCTGCATACGCATGCTGGTTCAGAAATGTTTTCTGATACATGTACATAGAGAAAAAGAGTAACAACACGATAATAAACAGCACAATAGGGAAGACGAGGGAGGCTTCGATGGTGAAGCTCCCTTCTTCCTTTTTAAATCTACTTACCCGGGAAAAATTCATTACTTTTCGTGTCCACTTTACTAAGCAGGCTCGTAATTAGCTCAGTTATTTGTTTCTTGAATATTAATGCAATAATGATAATAACGCCAATAATCAGAATCAGCTCCAACGTACCAAGCCCGTCCTCTTCCTTCCAAAATCCAGTTACTTTGCTTTTCATTAAGTCCAACATCCCAATTCCTCCTACATATTCATCATCATAAAAGCAGGTGCCCCGATCATCACCACAATCGAAAAAAAGATCAGGACCATCGGAAACACCAATTTGGAAGAAGCCTGTTCTCCCTTAGCCCGACTAACGGCCTTGCGTTTCTCCCACAACACATGGGACAGATCCCGCAGCGCCAATACAAAGTCACCTCCCCCTCGCCGGAAATTCAGCAGCACCGTTGTTGTAAAAATCGTCACTTCCTGCACACCACAGCGACGACTGAATTGTTCAAACGATTGTTGAAACGAATAACCGTTATTCCAATTCCCGACCGTCTTTCGCAGCTCATTATAGAGGGGATGATCCCGTTCTCCCTGACTTGCTACACAGTGAATAATGGCACGCTGTACCGTTTCTCCCGCACCAACCAGCAGGACAATTCTGTTCAATAACTCCGGTAGCTCCATGAGTATGTCCTGATCTCTTCGCTGTACTTTGGTGTTAAGGTCTTTGTAAAGGGCGAAGGGCAATGCAACACCGAGTGCCAATCCACCTACCATACCCCCAAGCCCAATGTCCCCAACGAGCGACAAAAGGCATCCTACGAGCAACATCAGCCACGAATAAGTCAGCATCTCAGCACAATAGAGCATCGTTTTCTCGCCACTATGCTGTATGCCATACATTTTCTGAATGGCATGCTGCATGCGGAACATGAGCACAGGCAACCTACGGCCCACCTCGAACTTATCCAGTAAAAACAAAAAGGGGCCATGCAGCTTCTTCAGACGTAATCCTTCCATATCCAGTTTGCGCAAATGTCGGTAGGTCTGCCCTCGCGTTTGATCCAGCACCAGCCACCCTGCTCCGAGCACCCCTCCGAAAATAACAGGAAGCAGCATCGTGTCAGCTCCTTATACTTTGATATCCATAATGCGTGTAATCCACAAATAACAGCAGGCAAGTAACGCCAATGCCCCGCTGGAGATCATATATCCCATCCCGCTGTATAACGGCTCCATAAAATCCTTGGCCGTAAAGTTCAGAAAAATTAGAAAAATAAATGGAGCGGCAAACATCACTTTGGATTCAAACTTCTTCTGTGCCACTGCTACCATGATATCCTGCTGAATATCCAGCTTCTCACCAATGACCGCAGAGGTTCGCCTCACCACTTCGACCAGATCTCCACCCGTTCGCTTACAAGTGATGAACACATCGGCAAAGTTTGTGATATCCTCAATTTTGGCCCGATCCGAGAAGTCTTGCAGCGCCTCTTCAATGGGCTGACCATACTCCATCCGCGTCCTCAAAATGGTGAATTCACGAATGAGATCTGTATCCGCCTCAGGATTCAGCATGCGCAGATCCTCTACTGATTCCTTAAATCCATTCTCTACCGATTTTCCCGCAGCCAGCGCGGAGGACAACGCATATAATGCCTGCTTAAAATGTAAACTGAGAGTCATTCTTCTTCGTTCCAGCAGTACTTTTGTCCAGTGTTTTGGTACCCATATACACCCCGCAGCCAATATCAATCCGGCCAACCAGTGATGATAGAATAAAATACCGACACCAAAGAACAACAAACCACTAATCAGCATGCAGACAATCCGCTGTCTCCGGGATAGCGTAAATACGGTGTAGTCCGTTAAAGCCTGTCTGGCCTCACCCAACTTCATCACCTACCAATAAAATCATCTAATTAACGTTGTTATCCGATTTATCTAACTCATCACTATTGCGTTCTATGTACTCGTTCAACCATTCCCCTAGCCCAGCCATCTGAATTTTATCCACTTGTCTCAGCGTTCCAACTCGCACGAGTCCGCCAATAATCTTGCCTTCTTTTTCTTCGATTTCCTGGAAACGAAACAGTGGATTGAGCAGCACTTCTCCGTCATGCATGCCAATCACTTCGCTAATCTCTGTCACCCGACGTGAACGGTCGCGCAGCCGGGATAAATGTACAAAGATATCAATGGCCGAGCTGATCTGCTGCCGGACAACCGCAATGGGAAGATCCGCTCCGCTGAGCACCATGGTTTCCAATCTGCTGATCATATCGGAGATCGTGTTTGCGTGTCCGGTAGACAAGCTTCCATCATGTCCAGTGTTCATGGCCTGCAACATATCCAGCGCTTCTGCCCCCCGCACCTCACCAATGACAATTCGATTTGGACGCATCCGCAGGGATGACTTGATCAAGTCCCGAATGGATATTTGCCCCTTGCCCTCGGTATTCGCATTACGCGTCTCCAGCGATACCAGATTGGGTACAGTGACAATCTGTAATTCAGCAGAGTCCTCAATCGTGATGATCCGTTCATCCGCAGGGATAAACTGAGATAATGCATTTAGGAAAGTTGTTTTCCCCGACCCGGTTCCGCCGCCGATAAAAATATTGTATTTGCTGCGTACCAACTGTTGCAGCAACTCTGCCGCCTCTTCATGCAGGGCACCTTTACCAATCAGATCGGACATCTTCATCGGTTCACTTGGGAATTTCCGAATCGTCATGGTTGGGCCCTTCAACGCAATCGGAGGCAGCACGATATTGACCCGCGAGCCGTCTTTCAACCTCGCATCCACGATTGGAGAAGACTCATTCACAATCCGGTTAACCCCGGATACAATCATCTGGATAATGTCTTCCAATCGTTCCCTGGACTCAAACTCCAGCGTGATCTGTTTGACTTCACCTTCCTGCTCAACGAAAATCTCCCGGTGGCTGTTGATCATAATCTCCGTAATCTCGGGATGATCCACTAATGGTTGCAGAATATCCAGCCCTCGAAAGGAGTCAAATAACCGTTGCACCAGCGTATGACGCTCTCCGGAGGTCAGATCATCCAGTTTCGGATCAGAGAGCACTTTACGCTCAATTCCCTGCCACAGTTCTTCGTCTCCCGCAGAGGACGTCAAATCCAGGCCTGCCCTGACCTCCCGACGCATGATCTGAAACTGCTCTTCACGATCCAGTATCATCTTGGATGAATCCATCATAGTGACCACCCATCACCCTTCTGGATTCGTCCTGTCTGCTCCAGTTCTTCTTCCCCATCCTGTACGATCATGGCGCATAGCCTCTTCACTTCGCGTTGAAATATCGGTGAGCTGAGCATCACTTCCTCCTGACTCAGCTGCTTCCAGGAAGGGATATACGGCAGCACAGCATCCAGATGCAGATCAGGTCTTGGTATGGCATTGATGACGCTGTCCCGATACTTGTTGACAATGAAGCGGGCACGGTCCAGTACACTTTCATGTAGATCCGGCCTCGTACGCTCCATATGCTGCATCCATTGACCCCAGCGGTTCATGGAAGAGATGTCATCCTCAACTAACCACACGAATGCATCGGCAGCATCGAAAATCCCCTCACTGCGACCATCCCAACCTGAGTCCCCATCCAGAATGAGCACATCATATTGCCCGCAGTCCGCCAAATAACGGATCAGGCTCTTCGTATCTTCACGGGACATTTGCAGCAGTTCCTTCCGATTAGATAACGGCCAGAATACATCCGACTTCAGCGCTTCGTGACGAAGCACATATCCGTCAACCCCTTTGGAGGAAGACGGCACTTGTCCCTGTTTGCCTGATTCCTTCCTGCCCACCTTCAAATCGTAAAGCAGACGTGACAGTCCTGTTTCTGCGTCAGATATACGCTGTCCACTTCTAGACAGACCCTTCTCCAGAAACAGCATCGAGCTATCCAGCGTCTCCAGATTGAGATACAGAACAGCATATCCTGCAAGCCCCAGTTGCTTCGCCATATGCATCGCCACCGCAGTTTTGCCACTCCCGCCGGAAGCTGATACAACTCCAATAGAAAGCGTCTCCTGTCCTGGACGATGGGCCTTCTTACGGCGCGGCTGCCGACAAGCATTAAGAACAGCGTCCATCAGTGTAGGCAAAGGTTGATACTTCATCAGCCGTTTTTCCTCATCCACCTCATCTAATCCTTCACTAAGCATCAGCCATGGAATACCTGAGGTTTCGCCAACGTCGCCCAACCAATTGTTCAGAAATTCCGGTTCCGCAATTACCAGATCCGGCAGTTCTCTGCCTTCCTGTTCATTCATGTAATCCCTGAACGGTTCCCATTGTGAAAAGGCGGTAAATCGTATACCGGAGCCGGTCGGGCTGCCTTGTACAAAATCAAGCCAGGCGCTGATATACTCTCTGTCTTTGGAAGCCAGCACTGCCTTAAGAACAATCAATTCTTCTTCCCTCCCTGCAAAAAAAGCACAAAAAAGCACCGTCCAATAACCGCAAGAAGATGCAGTATATGGACGGTGCTTCCGTCACGTGCTATGAATGTATGGATAATATAGCATACAATTTCTGGGGGAGCAAGGGATTTATTCAAACGAAAATCACTCAAGAGTGATAAGGGGCATCAAACTCTACAATATTGCGATCAGGGTCTAACACAAATATCTGTGAAAAACCAGCAACACTATCTGGCCTAGGCTCATACTCAATTCCCTGCTGTTCCAGCCAGGCCAACGTATCCTTGTAACTGGTCACCCAGATCGCAAAGTGTCCATCCGTTGTATCGATACCAGCCTCACGAAGCGTATGCCCTTGCGGATGCTGCAACAGATGAAGCTGTTGACTACCAATGGCATACCATGTGCCTGTGGAGTTAAAAGGGGGCCGTTCAATCTCCTGCATGCGGAGCAAACCGGAATAGAATTTTTTCGCAACCTCTAGATCACGCACAGCCAGACTCACATGGTGGATATGTGCATATTCAATCATTTTTTTGACCTCCTGCCTGAAATAGCCTTCCCTCAACTTCCCATCCACTCTAAATCCAATCGCTTACACGACTATACTATAACACCTCGGACTCTGACCACAACGCATACAAAAAAGAAAAACACCCCTGATTGGAATTCGGCGAACTTGTTGGTTCACACAAATTAAAATCAAAAGTGCCTTCTCCAGAAGATCCACCTCATAGCAGCTTTAACCAGGCTAACCTCTCATCAGAGAGAATCACACCCGCCTAACGGCTCGCTTCTTATTTAGCACTATCCAATGCTTCTTGCGGGATCTTGATCTCTTTCACGCCATTATGGTTGGAGAACGTGCTGGTCATTTTCATGTCCATCGAGATTTTCTGTCCCTCCTGCTCCATCTCCATGACCATGTTGACATCCGTACTTGCAGGCAGGTAGGTTTCTTTGTTAATCATATATTTCATTTTCATGCTGGTAATATTCATTTGATCAAGCATCGCTTGAGTTTGGGCATCCGATCCGTTTTGTTCCATGACCGCTTTGGCCAGCTCCTTCACGTTATCACCGGATACGTCAGCGTTAATGACGTAGTTGTCGCCTTCTTCCGTAATCTTGGTGTCCTCTGCAATCTTTTTGAATTGCTCCAGTTCACCTTCCGGATTCATGCTTGCCTTCATCTGCTCAACCAGTTGTTTCGTTTGATCGTCAGGAATTTTGACCCACTGGTCTCCCACTTGTGAATAAATATTATCCGCAGTAATATATTGCTTCACGTTCTGCGCTTCCTGTCCGGACATTTCCATCTTCATTTCCTGATAGATCATCATCGGATCTTTGATGATATCCATCTTCAGCGATGTTTTCACCTGTTGATCCTGGGACTGTTCGCCAGCCACCAGTTTCAAATTTTGATCGATATTGGCTTCTGTAGTGAAGCTTTTCATGTCTTTAGTCGCTGCATTCGTTTTCTCAATTAACTCGTCCAATGTAGGGATCTTTGTCTCCTGCTCCGCAGTTGTATTACCCTCGTTAGACGTTTCGTTTCCAGCTGGCGGCGTTGCTGTACTGTTATCTGCATCGCTTCCGCAAGCTGTCATGCTTACTACCAATAATGCCCCAATAATTAATGTAGTCCACTTCTTCAAGTTATTTGCCTCCCAAAATAGAATTGATCCGTACTCATTACCCAATTATTTCCGTTATTAATCAATCTCTACCGATACAATATGTCACACTTCAGCCCTTCAAAGGAATCGATCTTTAATTTCAGGTGTAGGCAGCATGCACGCTTCATCTTTACCGAACCAGCGATATCGGTTGCGAGCTACCACGTTATATATGGCATTTCGAATAAATTTGGGTACAATAATCAACACGTACAATAATGGATAAGGGAATTTCAATCCTTTGGACAGCCGCAGAGCTGCGGTTGAACGTATATAATATTTTCCATCCTCAATGAGTACAAAAGTATCCATGCTGTCCGAGGACAGCTTGCCCTTCTCCAGCAATTTTTTCGCTACATCCGATTGAAGTGATGCAAAATGATATTTCCCTTCGGGGTCACGCTTGATAATCCACTTCGTTAAGCCTTGGCAGAAATGACAGACTCCGTCCACAAGCACAATCGGGTGTCCCTGATGCTGATCCTTTTGATTTGCTGTCATAATCGTGGCCTCCTCATGTGTGCTATTAGAGTAACTTACCCGTTTTGAGTCATCTCGGTCGCTTTTTTTATATTTTATTTAAGTGTAAACGGAAAATAGAAAAAGAGCGCAGGCTCTATGCCCACGCTCGTATCTGTTTTGGCAATTACTCGGCAATTGCCTTTTCCATCCATTGGTCGTCGATCATCTGTTGATGCAGGTCACCAGCCCACTGGTCCATGCATTTGCAAATGAAATCTTTGCGACATACCGGACAAGGCGTTTTCTGTAGACGGCTGATATTGGTCAGCTTCCATTCCGGGGAATGGGAGTAGAATACACGGCATTGTGTACCGTCTACCAATTTCATTTTAAATTCATACAATCCGTCTTCCTTGTTGCCACTAGCTAGTTCTAAATTTGCAATACGCGGTCTATAAGACATGGATATCACCTGTCAATTCAAATTTGGTTCATGCAATGACACTTCTTAGTACTAAATCATATTAAAGAAATTTTAGTTCGATGTCAACTCAACGCACATTTACCTGCCAAATAGAATATCAAGAATGGTACCCACCTGACCCTGTTTTTTCCCTTTTAACACATCCGGATCGAATACTTCAACATATCCACAGGAAGAACAGGCGACGAAGAGATAATGATTGTGCTGAATATCAAACATTTTGCTAAGTCCTGCTCCTGACATGGATACTTCCTTAATATTACAGTCCGTACCCCTGCATTTGGTACATACAAATCGTCGTTCTATCATCTCTTCAATACTCATTATTGTTCCCCCCTTATTCGAATGTATGACTTCAAGCAAGAGTAGATTATGTAAAATAGTACGCTGTCCAACACGCAATCTCCTGCATCCAACGGGATTATAAAATACAAAACCCTGCCGATGGTCAGCAGGGTCTTATACTCGAACGTCAGGTATCCAAAGATACCCTGCTCTATATGTTCCCTTTACTCCTAAGAGCCAGGTCTTAAACTACATTAAGTACCACATCAATATTGCCGCGGGTTGCTTTGGAATAAGGACAGAAATCATGTGCCTTACGCGCTAGATCTTCTGCTTGACTGTGATCCACACCAGGCATGCTCACATCCAAACGTACCGACAGCTGAAAACCGTCATCCGCAGGATCTTTGCCAATGGATACATTGCTGGTTACCACCACATTCTCCAACTTCACGCCCGCTTTGCGCGCCACATTGGCGAGGGCACTCTCATAACATGCACCGTATCCGGCTGCAAAGAGCTGTTCAGGGTTGGTTCCTTCACCACCGGGGCCTCCAAGCTCTTTTGGCATTTTCAGATCATGCTTGAGCACACCATCCGAAGAAGCCACCGAACCTGTACGTCCACCTTGAACTGTCGCTGTTGCTGTATATAAAGCTTCCATTAAGAATCTCTCCTTCACCTTCAATTTTTTTTACTGCCTACTATTCAATTTAAACTTCTGGCTTATTTTGAAACGCATGTTGGATCCTTATTCAGCTTTTACATCTTTATCATTTTCATGCATTTTGGAATGAACACAGTAATTTATCGGAGGTTGGGTAATATACTAAGGCACAACTCACTCTCCGGTAAATCTTGTCCTCCTACACAAAAGTTGCACTAGACAAAAATATTTGAAGGAGTACAATGTAATTATCAACATAAACGTTTAGACATATCGAAAGTAGTTTAATTACGTTTTTGATTTTGGTTTCAATGTTCAAATTTAATCAAAGGAATGACACCGTTCCTCTTCATATAGAATATCAATACTTCAAAGTTGGGTGATTATATTATGAGTAAAAAGAATCCGTTCAATACTCCTTCAAATGAGCCATTGGCTGCGGGTATGGCCCCCTCTCTCGGGGAAGCCCATAGCTCCATGAAGGTGCCTCAGAACGCTGCTTGGTGGAAAAAATTCCTTGCTTTTGTTGGACCAGGTTACCTGGTTGCCGTTGGATATATGGATCCCGGGAATTGGGCAACTGATATTGCAGGTGGTTCACAATTCGGTTATACGTTATTGTCCGTTATTCTGATTTCAAACCTGATGGCTGTTGTGTTACAGTCTCTCGCTGGTAAGCTCGGGATTGTCACAGGACGGGATTTGGCGCAAGCCTGCCGCGAACGATTCAGCATGCCTGTAGTTATGGTGTTATGGATTTTGTGCGAGCTTGCGATTGCAGCCACCGACCTTGCCGAGGTTATTGGTTCAGCCATCGCACTCAAGCTGCTGTTCAACATTCCCATGTTATACGGCGTCATTATTACAGCGGTCGATGTACTCGTCATTCTTTTGCTGCAAAATAAAGGCTTCCGCGCATTGGAATCCCTCGTCATTGTGCTGATGGCTACCATCGCCCTTTGCTTCGGAATTGACCTGTTTCTCGCCAAACCGGATATGGGCGGCGTCATGCACGGCTTTGTACCCAGTGCCGAGATTTTGCAAAATCCAGCCATGCTCTACATCGCCATCGGAATTATTGGCGCAACCGTGATGCCCCATAATCTGTATCTGCATTCTTCCATCGTACAGACCCGTCAGATTGAAAAGACAACTAAGGGTAAAAAAGAAGCGATTCTCTATTCCACTATGGATTCAACCATCGCTTTAACGCTGGCCCTGTTCATCAATGCAGCCATCCTGATTGTGTCAGCTGCCGTGTTCCATAGCGCAGGCATGACCCAGGTCGCGGAAATTACGGATGCTTACCATCTGCTGACACCTTTGCTGGGAACCACCATCGCCAGCATCCTGTTCGCTGTAGCCCTGCTGGCTTCAGGCCAGAACTCAACACTCACCGGCACGCTGTCTGGACAGATTGTAATGGAAGGTTTTCTGAACATTCGTATTCCGGCGTGGCTTCGTCGACTGGTAACACGTCTGATCGCGATCATCCCGGCTGTCATCGTAACAGCCATTGCCGGAGAGCACGGAACAGAGGAACTGTTGATTCTGAGCCAGGTTGTGCTGTCTCTGCAGCTACCCTTTGCCGTGATTCCGCTGATAATGTTTACGAATGACAAAAAAAGCATGGGGGCTTTTGCCAACAAGCTCTGGCTCAAAATCATCTCCTGGATCATTGCCGGAGTTATCGTTGTCCTGAATGTGTATCTGATCATCCAGACCATTCTGTTGTTCTAGGTTATAATGAAACTAAACTGTATTTCGTCTAACTCAAAAAGGCTGATCAACTCAAGTAATGTACCCCTTGAGATGATCAGCCTTTTATATGTTTTAGCAGCAACCTAATCCACACCTATTAGATTAGATCTTAAATACCGCTCCTGGTTTATTTATCGGATTTTTGAGTGACCATCAACAACGGAAGAAGTTCATCCAGTGATTCAATCGTCCAGTCCGGACATTCTGCATCTGCAAGCTCCGGCTGAAATCTGCCATAACCCTGCAAAATCCGGATCGTATGCATACCCAGCTTTTTAGCCGGAATAATATCATTATCAATCCGGTCGCCGATCATGACCGCTTCCTCGGGTTTACATCCCGCCTGTTTCAACGCTACAGCATACAATTCAGGATCAGGCTTGGACACTCCTTCTTCAGCCGAACAGGCCAGCACATCCACATACTTGCGCAAGCCGTAGCTATCCAGCCGATTCTCCGTCCCCGGGCTCTGATTGGCAATGATGCCAATCTTATAGTGCTGCGACAACGTCTGGAGAACAGCGTCGGCTGACGCGAAGGGGTGCTCAAGCTCTTTGCGGAACTTCAGCTTCTCCTGTATCTGTTCCCGGTGCCCCTCATCGCTGATGAGGGTACGAATAGCCAATTTCATCGGCCATTGCTCGTAATTTCGGTAGGAGGCGGCAAATATATCTCGTACCGTCTGCATCTCCACCTGATAACCAAGCGCACAAGCTTCACGAACGAACTGACCGATAATATCATCCACCGGCTCCCACTCGTCCACGAGCGTATCCCCTACATCAAAGAACAACCATTGTATTCCACGTACATCCGGCACGCCTATTCCTCCTCGTTAGCCACAGGAAATTCATATTGCCATTCCCCAAACCATAAAAAAGAAGACCCACCATCATGCATGAGTCTCCTCAAGATTCCGTCTATTTATGATTTCAATTATAACAGGCAGCTTACATCGGATCAATCACAGGAATAGTACTAGCCACTAACCATTAAGCAGAAACCCGACTTCCCCATTCAAGGAATATACGATACGGTCTGCTCCCATTCCCCGATAGATCCCTTTTGGGTGGCTTTGTTCTGTAATGACACATAGGGACTTGGATGTCCAGGAGCGGCAGATCTGCAAATATCGGCAGGTCAGGTTTAAGCTATTTTCGAAAATAAAAACATTGCCGACACTGCCTTGCGGCAAAAACCATTTCTGAGCTGCAGCCGTGTTCATGCGAATGACATGCTCCACACCGATTCTTCGGAGCCTGCGCTCTTCCCCTGCACTGTTGGTCAGAACGGCAAACGGCATTTTTTTGTACATCAGCAATTTGATAAATTTACGTCCTGCTTCATTTGGAGCAGTCACTAAGATCATCTCTTTATCCATCATTCGTTCCTCCCTTGGCGTGAAAAGACAACAAAAAAGAAGCGTGGGGGACCAAGGCCTCCCGGACGCTTCTTCAATAATCCATAGCAAAAAGACACTATGAACCAGCGTACGGCTTGTTGCCTCTCCCTTTAACGCTTACGAGGTTAGCTGACGGATTCGGGCGCGAGAGTCGCCCTATTTCCGGCTGTCACCGGAAAATTCACCCCATGGATGCCCACTGTCCTAGACAGTTCATCCTGTTGGTTCCCCCGTTTTCCACCCATGAATGAATGGAAACTCAGCGATTAAAACATCGTTCCTTTATATTCGTTAATCAGAGCGATATTATCGTTTGTTTCGTTTTTCATGTAAAATTTAATTTAAATTGGAATTACGATATGAATCATACACCCGTGCCATATTGGTGTAAAGTCTGCGCAGATCACCGAATCGACGGATTTTTGCCATTTCACATCAATAATAGCGCTTACAACACATCCATTCTCTACCCATCTCTTCAAAGCTCTCTAATTCTCTCTTTAGCGAAATTTAGGTAGCAAATCATTCACAGATCATACACGATAGGTCTAAATTGCGTTAAAAAAACGATATTAATTTTGCAATATTTAATTGCAATCAATATAATAAAGGATAGAAGAATACGAAATGGAGGCGATTTTCATGTCAGTCTACGACTACAAAGTAAACACCCTTCGCGGTCAGGAAATTGAAATGTCCAACTATCGTGACAAAGTACTGCTTATCGTGAATACAGCAAGCCAATGCGGCCTCACACCTCAATTTAAAGGTCTGCAGGAACTTCAGGACAAGTTTAAAGACTCCCCATTTGAAGTTCTTGGTTTTCCAAGCAATCAGTTTGCACAGGAAAAAGGCTCTTCTGATGATATTGCTGAGTTCTGCCAGATGAACTATGGTGTCAGCTTCCCGATGTTTGAGAAGATCGATGTGAATGGTTCAAGCGCTCACCCACTATTCCAGCATCTTACCAAAGAAGCACCCGGCGTACTCGGCTCCAAAGCCATCAAATGGAACTTCACCAAATTCCTTGTGGATCAGAATGGACGTGTTCTGAAACGGTATGCTCCCAAAACAACACCTGATAAAATTGAAGCAGACATCAAAGAATTGTTTAAATAACAAGCAAAGGTCATCCGAACCCGGCAGACAGAGTGAATATGCAACCGGGGTAAACGGATGACTTTTTTTTGTCCGACCCTTTGTACTGTAAAAAAAGCAAAAAAAAGAAGCTCCCCGTATGGGAAGCTTCTTCTTAATCGTTCTTATGATGCGGTCGAGAGGACTCGAACCTCCACGGGTATAAACCCACTACCCCCTCAAGATAGCGTGTCTGCCATTCCACCACGACCGCATGTCGTAAATAATCGGCAACAGAATTGATTATACCCGGTTCATGTTTAAAAGTAAAGCATTTTTCTTAATATCATTTTAACTGCGCTTTCCTTCCATAAATCGTATAATCTCGTCATTTTCTCCTACGAAGCGCATATGATTAAATTTGATCTCGTTTTTATACCCGATCAGGCTGATTACTCTACTTTATTTGTATTACCACCCTTCAAATCATCTTAGAATAATATAACTTACAAAGTTATATAAAATAACATTAAATAGTTTTACTATTTAAAAAAACAAGAAACTATTGACAAAAAGCGGATATTTATGTGAATATATATATCATATAATTCGGATTTACAAACATAAAACGAACCAAAAAGGAGTATAAATGTTATTTAACATAACATTTAACGAACGTAGGAGGCGAAAGATTGTGAACCGTGGGAATAAGCTGCTCGATTACGTCAAACTGCTTGATTCCTCTATACAGGTTGGCGGCTTCACCCATTCCTTCGGAATGGATGCCCATATCGCTGAAGGTACCATTCGTAGCGCTGAAGATCTCGAATCATTCATGCGCTGCCAGTTGCACCCCAGCATCGTGCGTCTGGAAGGCATGGCGATTAAAGGCATATACACCGCCGCAGATCACAATGACGCGTGGCGTACAGCCCTCATCGACAAGCTCGTCCATGTCCAGCGGACCCCAGTCAATCTCAGAGAACATGCCTCCACAATGGGCAAACGACTGATTAAGCTGGCTCGTGCACTCCACCCCTGGATTGATTTTAGCCATCTCGAACAAACCCTGGCTAAGTATGAATCCGTTGGCTGCCTCTCCACTGTTCACGCCTGGATTAACCACCACCTTGAAATCCCTGTCGAGGAGGCGGTCCTTGGTTATCTGCATTCAGCCATGAGTGCCTGCATAACCGAAGCCTCCAAAGTTATCCCCCTCAATTCCGATACAACACAGGACCTGTTGGTTCGCCTCACCGCAGACCTGGAGCATGAATGGCATACCGTCAGCGCCTCCGCTGCGGATGGACCGGCACAACCAACCTCAATGTCCATGAAAACGTTGTTCCCGAGCTTTCACATGCTTGGTGCAGGGCTTCACGCATACAGAGCCTAATCTTCTACCCCCTTTCCCCTTCATACAACCCGCCTCCTCATACAGTAAAATACAAAAAACACGCCGCAACCTCATTGCTGGCGTGTTTCTTATATCATTTATTTTGTCTATTTAACGTATTTACGCCATTTAACATATTAAAATACACTTATTTCCGTCTTTTTTAATTGTTAGATGACGTAAATACGTATATAATAAATCATACAGCTCGTATTTCTATATATTCTACACCAAGAATACCCAGCTGAACACTACATTCCAACAGAGGGGTGAACCCTTTTGAACAAGAAGAAACCTGTGACTCCATTCGGATGGGCCATTAAACGACGACTAACCGAACTCCAGGTCGACCAAAAGACATTTTGCGAACAATATGACATTCCGCCATACCGTCTGTCCAATCTCATTCACGGCACACGCAAAGCAACCCGGTTCAGGAACCAGGTCGCAGACATTTTGGGAATTCCAGATGATTTAAGGTAAGATTTCTGCCAAGGAGGAGCTCATTTCATGAGGTACTTAATATCCGATCTGGAGAGATTATCGTTCCAGTCCATGCAACACCAGCTTATCATCGTCGACCACAATTGGATCATCCGCAGCTGCAATACGGCTTGGCAACAGGGACTCGGACAACTGCTTCCCAAACCGAACACATCAAGCACCTTCAGAACAACACTTGAACCACCTCATTACCTTCATCTTATAGAGGAGCGGACATTACGCGAGGAGAAAACAAAGAATGCGAGGATTGTTCAGGAGTTAAAAAGTATCACTGCACCTTTTAAAGACAGTCATACATATGACATCTCCGTTCAAACTGTCCACAACGAACAACGGTGGTTCCGTCTGGAACTCACCCCATTGATTCAGGCCGACCCATCCCTGCTGTCTGATCTTGCACTGATTGCACACACGGATGTTACCGAACAGAAACAGACAGAACGCCAATTGAAGAAGGCCCTGTCAGAAGTACGCACTTTACGCGGACTGCTTCCCATTTGCGCCGTCTGCAAGCAAATCAAGGATGAACAGGACAGCTGGAACTCTGTTGAGAGTTATTTGGAGAAGCACACTCATGCCGAATTCACCCATGATATCTGCCCGGATTGCATCCGAAGACTATATCCGAAGTATTCCAACATTCTGGACAAGCACGCCTGAACTCACCCTACACCACGATTCTTAGCTACACAGACAGATGGTGCTCAAACTGCGACATATCGAGCTCTCGCGGTGTTCCTTGCAGAGCAATTGCTCCTTTGTCCATTACATAGATATAATCTGCAGCACCGCGTACAAAATCAATGCTTTGCTCCACCAGCAAGATGGAGATTTCACCCTTTGCCTTAATTTGCAAAATGACCTGCCGGATATCCTCTACAATGGAAGGCTGAATGCCTTCTGTCGGCTCATCTAGAAGCAACAATCCGGGCCGGGAAGCCAATGCCCGGGCAAATGCCAGCTGCTGCTGCTGCCCACCACTCAGATCACCACCCTGCCGTCCATACATTGTCGCAAGCACTGGAAACATCGCCAGCACATCCTCCGGGAACGTCTTCACCCCTGAGCTACTTGTCTCCAGACCCAGCAACAGATTTTCTTTTACCGTAAGCTGCGGGAAGATTTCCCGTCCCTGTGGCACATATCCAATTCCCGCCCTGGCCCGCTTGGCCGGGTCGTGGGTGGATAGTTCCTGACCTTTCCATTGAATACTTCCCTTCCGCGTTTTAAGAAGCCCCATCAACGTCTTCATCAAGGTGGTTTTCCCTACACCATTGCGCCCCATCAGGCATACCACCTGACCTGGCTGGACATCCAGATTAACGCTGCGCAGCACATTACTCCCCCCATAACCAGACTCAATTCGTTGCAACGACAGCATCGTCAGCCCTCCTTTTGCCCAGGTACACTTCAGCCACTCTTGGATCTTCCTGCACTTCCGCCATCGTACCTTCCTTTAGCAACTTCCCTTCATGCATCACTGTCACTTTGGCTGCAAACTCGCGAACAAACTCCATATCATGCTCCACTACCACAACAGACCTTTCCCGCGCAATCTCCTGCAGGAGACGGCCCGTCTTATGTGTTTCTTCGTCCGTCATCCCCGCTGCCGGTTCATCCAGCAGTAATACACGAGGTTCCTGCAGCAGCAACATGCCAATCTCAAGCCACTGCTTCTCCCCATGGGATAGCGCTCCTGCACACGCGTCCACACGGTCCTGCAGACCAATCTGGAGCGTAATCTGCTCCATGGCCGGACTTATTTTCGCATACCGCTGAATACCTAGAGCCTGTAAAGGAGAACGACAAGTCTCCGCAGCCAGCGTCAGATTCTCCTGCACGGTCAGACCAGCAAAGATTGAGGGAGCCTGGAACTTGCGGCCTACCCCTTTCCGAACAATCTGGTGCTCCTTCAGACGTGTCAGATCCGCACCATCCGCCATCTTCACCGTACCGGACACAGGCTTGGTTTTGCCACAGATGACATCCAGCATTGTCGTTTTCCCCGCACCATTCGGGCCGATTAGAAAATGAAGATCATGTTCATGCAGCTTTAGATTCATGCCTTTGACTGCAACAAAACCGCCAAATGCCACCGTAATTTCCTCCGCAACCATCACTACCGGAACTTCAGTAGACTTTAGGTTTTTCCTGACTGACTGGAACATGCACAACCTCTCCTCTCCGTTTCAGCAAGCGCACGACATGACGGTATACCCCAACAAGTCCATTTGGCATGAACAAGACTACGGTTACAAAGAGCCCTCCGATGACGAACAACCAACCTTCCGGATAAGCTTCACTGATGCCCGTTTTGGCTGCGTTCAGAACCACAGCTCCGATCACCGCACCAATCAGCGTTCCACGACCACCCAAAGCAACCCATAATACCATTTCAATCGACGGCACGATCCCCATCATGGAAGGCGAGATGATCCCTACCTGGAGCACAAATAACATGCCGGCGATTCCCGCAAGCGCTCCAGAAAGGGCGAAGGCCAGCGTTTTGTATCCTGCCGGGTCATATCCAAGAAAGCGAACCCGATTCTCCCCATCCCGCGCAGCTTCAAGCACCTGACCGAACCTGCTGTTCACCACCCGGCGACAGAGCAGATAGGCGAGCACCAGGACGGCAAGCGTTATATAGTAGAGAGCAATCGTTGTCCCTGCCGAATGAAGGGTAAAACCAAAGATAGCGTTATATCCCGTTATACCGTTGGTCCCTCCCGTCCATTCCTGTTTGCCGACAAATAACGTCACTGTAATGAGGACTAAAGCTTGGGTCAGGATTGTAAAATACACACCAGTGATCCGGTTACGGAACGTGAACCACCCTAGGGCAAAGGCCAGCAATGCTGGAAGAGCAATGCCCAGCAATAGCGCCACCGGAAATGACCTGAACGGTTCCCAGAACCACGGCAGACCACTAAGACCACTCCATCCCATAAAGTCTGGAAGTGTTGAACCGCTGGCCTGCAGCTTCAGATACATCGCCATGGCGTACCCGCCAAGTCCAAAGAATACGCCATGCCCCAGACTAAGCACCCCTCCATATCCCCAGATCAGATCCAGACCGATTGCCAGAATGGCCAGGGCCAGGAATTTCGCCAACAGACTAAGCCGGAATTCCGTAGAAATAAGCGGAGCTAGACACATCATGATCAGAACAACCGCCCAGATGATCTTCATTTTCAAACTACCCGTCTTGAGAAGTGCAAACATCACATAACCCCCTTTCTTCGTATTAATCCAGACTCCGGGTCCGTATGGCAACGAGCCCGCGCGGCTTCCATTGCAGAAAAGCTACGATACATACAAATACCAGCACCTTACCGATGGAGGCGGAGGTATACGTTTCAAATAACGTATTGAACATGCCAATTCCGAGCGCACCACACACGGTCCCTACCAGTTTCCCGACACCGCCTAGCACAACCACCATGAATGCATCCACGATATAATACGTACCCAGCGAGGGGCCAATCGGGCCAATGAGCGTCAATGCACACCCTGCGACTCCAGCAATGCCCGAACCAATCGCAAAGGTCATGCCATCCACTCGTCTGGTGGAGATCCCGAGACAACCCGCCATACTCCGATTCTGCATCACAGCCCTCATCCGTCTCCCAGAAGAAGTGCGATAGATGTACAAATACATGCACAACAGCACAATCGCAACCAGCGCAATAATGAAAATCCGTTTGTACGGAAACACAATGCCGTCTGCGATGGTCAGACCTCCATTAAGCCAAGCAGGACTGGATACTCCTACATTTGGCGCTCCAAATATCGTTCGAGCCAATTGTTGCAGCATCATACCCACGCCCCATGTCGCAAGCAGACTGTCGAGCGGCCTCCCATATAGATGCCTGATCAGCACCACTTCCAGCAACCAGCCTATAAGAGCCGCCGCTCCAAAGGCGATAGGCAAAGCCACAATAAAATAGACGTCGAACCACGCTGGCGGAGCATACGAAATGAACAGATTTTGCGTCACATACGTTGCGTAAGCGCCGATCATGATCAATTCTCCATGAGCCATGTTAATGACATTCATCAATCCAAATGTAACCGCAAGTCCCAACGCAATCAGCAGCAGGATGGAACTGATGCTTAACCCATTGAACAGTTGCAGGACAAACATATCCATCGCCTTTCCCTCCTCATGCTGTGAACATCTGAAATGAAAATTTATACGAGACACCATTCACATTTCGCACCAACGCTTTACCGTGATGTTGTACGAGGGTGTGTTGTCTCACCCTCGTCGGTTATTTAGCAGTTCTGACGTGAGTTGCCTGTGCTATTTGGTACTAAGGGAAGCACCCCATTCGTACGTTTTCAGATACGGATCAGGTTTGACTGGTGCGCCAGAGTTCCACAATTCCTTGAATTGTCCATCCTCCTGCACTTCACCAATCCGCACCGTTTTGTAGATATGCTGGTTCTCTCCGTCCACCGTCACTTTGCCTTCCGGCGCATCGAATTCCAGCCCTTTTGCAGCTTCCTTCACCTTTTCAACATCAGTTGATCCGGCTTTTTCCACAGCTGCTTTCCACAGATACACTGCCACATATCCCGCTTCAATCGGATCGGCCGTCACCCGGTCAGCTCCATATTTTTCTTTATATTTCTCTACAAATGTTTTATTTTCAGGAGTATCTGTTGTCTGATAATAGTTCCACGAAGCCAGATGCCCTTTCAGCACATCCGCACCAATTCCCCGGATTTCTTCCTCCGCCACACTCACTGACAGAGTGGTCAACTGCTCCGAAGAGATCCCGGCATCCTTCAATTGTTTGAAAAAGGCGACATTACTGTCTCCATTCAGCGTGTTGTATACAATATCCGGCTTGGCAGCCTTGATTTTGCTGATAATCGTACTGTAATCCGTATGCCCCAGCGGTGTATATTCTTCACCTACCACTTCTCCACCTTCAGCTGCCAGCTGGGCTTTGATGACCTGATTGGCCGTTTTAGGGAACACATAATCCGAACCCAGCAGGTAAAACTTCTTGCCCCTGTTCTCCAGCAACCAGGTTACGGACGGTACGATCTGCTGATTCGTTGTGGCTCCTGTATAAAAAATGTTGGGGGATGATTCCAATCCTTCATATTGTATAGGGTAAAACAACAGACCCTTGTTCTGTTCAAACACCGGAAGCATCGCTTTCCTACTGGCAGAGGTCCATCCACCAAATACAGCGGCTACTTTGTCCTGCTGAAGCAACTTCCCTGCTTTCTCCGCAAACGTAGGCCAATCCGAAGCGCCGTCTTCAACCACAGGCTCGATCTGTTTACCCAAAACACCGCCTGCGGCATTGATCTCATCAATGGCAAGCATCTCGGCATCCTTAACGGACACTTCACTGATCGCCATCGTTCCACTCAGGGAGTGAAGGACACCTACTTTAATCGTATCTTCGGACGAAACCGACTCTCCCGCCCCACCCGAACCCGATGCCTCAGGCGGTGTGCCACCTTCCACACATCCTGTTAACGCAATGACTGCACCGAGCAAAATACCCCATAACTTGACCGACCTCTTCTTCAATAGCCTACACTCCCTTTTTTTAGTCTATTGACGAACATTAAGGTCATATATGTCCGAAATGTTCGTTGATCCAAATTATGGAGGGTCACACTCACCGTGTCAATAATGCTTACACAATTTTATTTTATGCATACTCGTTTCATGCATACTGCTAATATAATTGGAACCATATTGACAAAGGGTCCACCCTGTGTGAGTATATTTAACATATAACATGATCCATGACGACATAGACTATCTAAGGGAAAGGTCGGATTACCTTGCACTGGACTGAGCAGGAAAAAGAAAAACTCCTGATTACTGTGGCCGCTAACCTCTCCCGCGAACGCAGAGGACGCGGACTTAAACTAAATGTTCCCGAAGCAATCGCATTATTGACCTCCGAACTCATGGAACGCGCACGCGATGGCATGAGTGTTGCAGAGTTGATGAGATATGGCGGCACGATCCTGACTCGTGAAGACTGTATGGATGGTGTAGCAGATATGATCCCCGAGGTACAGGTGGAAGCCACTTTTCCTGACGGAACAAAACTGGTCACTGTCCATGAACCTATACGATGAGAAAGGCAGGAGAACTCCATGATCCCTGGTGAATATCGCTTAAAACAGGATGATGAGATCGTCTGTCATCCCGATCGCTCAACCATGCGTCTGATTGTACTGAACCGCGGCGACCGTCCCGTTCAGGTTGGTTCTCACGTTCACTTCTATGAAGTCAATGCTGCGCTGGACTTCGATCGCCCTTCCACTTTTGGGCACCGCCTGCATATTCCAGCAGGCACCGCTGTCCGGTTTGAACCCGGTGAAGAAAAACCGGTCGAACTCACCACATTTGGTGGCAAACGTCAGATTTATGGATTTAACGGATTAACTGAGGGATCGGCGGATCAGCCACCCGATCCACAGAAACTGGAAACATTCCTGAAGGCATTTGCACCCCCTGTGCAGGACGGAGGGGACCCTTTATGAAACGAATGAGTCGTGAACAATACGCGTCCATGTTTGGACCCACAACCGGGGATGCTGTCAGACTGGCAGATACGGAACTATGGGCAGAGATTGAGCATGATTACGCTGTCTATGGGGATGAAAGTAAATTCGGTGGCGGCAAGGTTATTCGTGACGGGATGGGTCAGTCCACATCCGCCCTTCGCAGTGATGGCACGCCTGATACAGTGATTACCAACGCCGTCATCATCGATCATTGGGGGATTGTAAAAGCGGACATCGGCATTCGCGATGGCCTGATCTGCGCAATCGGCAAATCCGGCAACCCGGATACGATGGACGGAGTCGATTCCGCGCTGGTTATTGGCGCTTCGACCGAAATCATTGCCGGAGAAGGCATGATTGTGACCGCAGGAGGCATTGATACCCATATTCATTTTATCTGTCCACAACAGATTCAAACGGCACTATCTTCAGGAGTTACAACCATGATTGGCGGCGGTACAGGACCTGCAACCGGCACCAAAGCCACCACCTGCACACCCGGAGCCTGGCACATCCACCGTATGCTGGAGTCCGCAGAGGCATTTCCCATGAATATCGGTTATCTCGGCAAAGGGAACAGTTCCAGCACCGCTCCATTAATTGAACAGATTGAAGCCGGTGTCATTGGACTGAAGCTGCATGAAGATTGGGGCACAACGCCAAGCACCATTGATGCCTGTCTGACCGCAGCCGGAGAACATGATGTTCAGGTAGCTATTCACACCGATACGCTAAACGAGACCGGATTTCTGGAAAACACACTTGCGGCCATTAACGGACGCACGATCCACACCTATCATACGGAAGGGGCTGGCGGCGGACACGCGCCGGATATTATTCGTGCTGCCGGAGAGTCTTACGTCATCCCCTCTTCAACCAACCCAACACGTCCTTACACACGCAATACCGTAGAAGAGCATCTCGATATGCTGATGGTTTGTCACCATCTGGACCCATCCATCCCTGAGGACGTCGCTTTTGCCGATTCGCGAATTCGTCCCGAAACGATCGCAGCCGAAGACATTTTGCATGATCTTGGTGTATTCAGCATCATCAGTTCCGATTCACAGGCGATGGGCCGGGTTGGCGAAGTCATTATTCGCACCTGGCAAACCGCCGACAAGATGAAAAAGCAACGAGGCAAGCTTGAACTGACCTCAGGCTCCCCTTCCGATAACGATCGGATTAAAAGGTATGTTGCCAAATATACGATCAATCCGGCAATTGCTCACGGCATAGGCCATCTCGTCGGTTCCGTAGAGGTTGGCAAGCTCGCAGACCTGATCGTCTGGAACCCGGCCTATTTCGGGGTAAAGCCAGATATAGTCATCAAGGGCGGCATGATCACTTTCGCCCAGATGGGCGATCCCAACGCTTCGATCCCTACGCCGCAGCCCGTATTTGGTAGACCAATGTTCGGTGCTTACGGCGGCGCACTTGCCAAAGGGTCGATTACCTTTGTCTCCCAAGCCGCGGCAGATGCGGGAATTAAGGAGGCGCTAGGTTTGAACAAACGAGTGGAACCTGTTAAAGGCTGCCGTTCGGTGAGCAAAAAAGACATGATTCACAACGACGTGACACCCGTCATTGAAGTTGATCCCGAAACCTATGAGGTACGGGCTGATGGCGAACTTCTCACCTGTGAGCCCGCGGACGAGTTACCGATGGCGCAACGCTATTTCATGTTTTGACAAAGGGGGACACGCATGATGATGCACAGCGGCACGAAATTACTCCGTTATGTTCAACTGCTGGATTCGGCCCTGCCCATTGGCGGATTCTCCCACTCGTTCGGTCTGGAGGCATACACTCATGACGGCAGGATACAGACCACTGCCCAGCTCGAACACTTCATTCGCGGCCAGCTTCATTCCAGCCTCGTGCGGCTCGATGGTCTCGCCATTAAAGGTGTCTATCAAGCCATTGAACAGCAGAATGCCGCCCTTCTAGCCCTTTATGACAAACGCGTACACGCCCAGCGGACCCCCAGGGAGTTGCGGGAAAGCGGGCACAAGATGGGGAAGCGATTACTCAAGCTGGCGAGGTCACTTTACCCATGGATGGATTTTGTTCTAATCGATGAAGCCGTACAGGAACATGGTGCCTTTTGCGGCATCACAACCATTCACGGCTACATCAATTATCAATTGGAAATTGAACTGGACGAAGCTGTCACCGGACATCTGTACACCTCAGTTAACGCTTATGTAAATAGCGCTCTGCGTCTTCTGCCCATCGGGCAAACCGAAGCACAGATGCTTATCCAAAAACTGTTGAATGATATTGATTCTGAATGGTCTCAAATTCGGGATGACGACCCGGAAGATATGCACAGCTTCGGTATTGCCCAGGAAATCTATGCTATGCGGCACGAGAGCCTGCCAGCCCGTCTGTTCATGTCCTAACTACTACAATAATTCAAAACCAAGGAGGAATTTGTTATGTGTGGAGGAGCTAATCATACGCATCATGCGGAGTGGGAACGTAAGGTATTTGATCGGAGTCGCCCGATGCGAATCGGAATCGGTGGGCCAGTAGGTTCAGGAAAAACAGCCCTAGTGGAGAAGCTGTCCAAGGCACTGCGTACACGCTACAGCTTGGCCGTTATTACCAATGATATTTACACGAAGGAAGATGCCGAGATTTTGCTGCGTCAGAACGCGCTCGCACCGGAACGCATTATCGGGGTAGAGACTGGGGGATGCCCGCATACCGCTATTCGAGAGGATGCTTCAATGAATTTTGAAGCTGTTGATGAGTTGATTGAACGCTTTCCAGACCTGCAACTGATCTTTATCGAAAGCGGTGGCGACAATCTCTCTGCTGCATTCAGCCCGGAACTGGCAGACGTATTCATTTACATTATTGACGTGGCTCAGGGTGAAAAACTGCCTCGTAAAGGCGGTCCGGGTATTACACGTTCAGATCTACTGCTGATTAACAAGACCGACCTAGCCCCTTATGTTGGCGCAAGTCTGCAAGTGATGAAGGATGATACTGAACGGGTACGCGAAGGACGGCCTTATGTAATGTCGAACCTGATGAGCGGTGAAGGGGTATCCGAGATCGTCCATTGGCTTGAACATCAATATATGGATGACGATGCATCCGCTGCGCATCTGCATACACACACCCATGAGCACGGAACGACTCACAGCCACTAATTCACCTTCCTCTTTACATGGAGTTGAACATGGACTGAACCACAGTGCCGGAGAGGCCTTGATACGCCGCAGCGAGCTTCGGGCCACTTTCGCCCTCCAAGGCGGGCGCACCGTCATGACCGATCGGTATTACAGCGCCCCCCTCCGGTTCAGTCGATCCTTTCGACCTCCGGGTGGCGGAGATGAATTATGTATATACACTTCAGACGTCTCTCCAGGCGTGCTGAACGGTGATCATTATGACTCCGAGTGGAACTTGGGCCAGAACACTCACTTAATGCTAAGCAGCACATCAGCAACGAGACTCCATCCCACACCTACTGTTCCGTCGTCTGTGAACCATCACTTCCGCCTGGAACAAGGAGCGGTGCTGGAGTACTTCCCTGAATGTGTCATCCCATTCAAAGGCAGTTCATCCTCACTCACCACGATCTTTGAGTTGGGGGAACAAGCAGTACTTGCGTATGCGGATATCTGGTCCGCTGGACGAATTCATCGGGGAGAAGTCTTTCAGTTCAAGCGATATCGCAGTCTGACAAAAATCTGGCAAGGGAAGCAATTGGCTGTGTGGGATCGCTTCGGACTCCAACCAGAATCCGACGATCCGAAATCATCCGCGGCGTTGTTAGACTACACCCACACTGCGGCTTTATGGATGATTGCCCCTGGGTTGGGCGCAGCACAGCTGGAGTCTGTACGATCCACCCTTCCCCCAGATGGTCGCATGCTTGCCGGGGCCAGTTTGCTCGCTACAGGCGGGATTGGTGTTCGTTTGCTCGGAATGGCAGCCTGGGAACTTCAGGAGCAATGCATTCAGATCTGGAACTCTCTTCGACCCGATCTTTTGGGTAAACCAAATCTCACATTCCGCAAGTGAAGGCCATACGTTATTGGATTGACTTTCGGTCTCGCATGTTGTACAGAATTCAAAATAAAAAACCGCTGAACCACTCTCCGATTGAATTCGGATGTGTTCAGCGGTTTTTTTATTTCCAGATAGTCCAGCCAAGTCCTAGCTTGCACTAACTCGCAGTAACTTGGACTACAACGTCTCGTCCCCTTTGGGCTTATCTTCCCCCTTGTAACGAAAGTCGCCTGAATCTTTGCTTTCCTTGGATTTGCGATAACGGGTAAACTCAATATATTCACTGATAAAAGACTGTTCCACAGTCGATAATTCGCTTTCTTGGCAATTCAATTGCCGCAACACGTCAAAAAAATAATCCTCCCGTTTTTCCCGCACCATCGCCTCCTTGGATGGACGCCCAATCATGAGCCAGTCCAGGCTCACATCAAAAAACGAAGCAATCTCAATTAGTTTATTCGTACTCGGAATAGATTTACCGCGTTTCCAGTCACCCAGATTGCCCGTGCTGATCTTCAGCTGTTGGCAGAAAGCCTTCTTGGTCATTCCTCGTTCGGCAATCAGGTGTTCAATTCGCTCATAGATCGACTGCATACAGAACCGCCTTCCAACCGTAATAATCAATACATGTACCTAAATTATACCACAACCTTCCTGAATCCTCAGCCTTTTAATCCCAGGAATACGTTCTGGTATTTCTCATAACACA
>NZ_LITU01000060.1:0-59396 GCF_001280595.1 Paenibacillus xylanivorans | reverse complement strand
GTCAGGTGCTCTACCAACTGAGCTAATGGCTCTTGCTGTAACTTCACCGGATGTGCCATGCGTAACTCTTTTTGTTTAGGAGCTATGACTTTTTGAGGATTCCTCATCAGGATTGTACATCCCTGAGGTGGTGAAGATAATGACCCGTAGGGGATTCGAACCCCTGTTACCTCCGTGAAAGGGAGGTGTCTTAACCCCTTGACCAACGGGCCTTATTAACAAGTTGTCTTTCTTGGCGACAAGAATGAGTATATCACAGGCTAAATAAAATGTGCAACACTTTTTTTAGAACTTTTTTATCCACTACTTTTTACCCCTTATTCATGAGTTCAAGAGTCACCTCACTCCTGAAATCTCTTTCACATATTTATCACCGTAATCATCGGAATTTGTAAAACCCATATCAAAAAACTTAAATACACTTACATTCACTTATAATATTGCAAATATCATTATTAGTACTTATAATTAACCTATCAGTTATATACACGGTCAGCTACGTATAAGGAGGCGGCACGTTTGTTTCAGGAAGAACGAATGCAGCTGATTATTGAACATTTGCGCAAACACAATCGCATCTCGGCTGATGATATTGTATCCCTCTTTGACGTTTCCCGGGACACAGCACGAAGGGACTTAATCAAGCTCGAAGAACAGGATGCCATTATCCGTACGCGCGGCGGTGCAATTCTCCCCGTTCCACCAGATGAGCATCGATCCTATAAAGATCGTCTGCTCCACATTTCCGACGAAAAAAGAGCTATTGGCAAGCTAGCCGCTGCTATTGTCCGCCAAGGCGAGCACATTATTCTGGATTCTTCCACCACAGTGCAGACTTGTGCCGAAAATCTGAACGGCAAATCCTGTACCGTCATCACCAATTCCATTTATTCAGCTGAACTTCTCTCCAATCATACGGCTGTCCAGATTCGTTTGCTTGGCGGTAAAGTCGATAAAGAGCAGCGTTATGTCTATGGTACTTCAGTGATTGAAACTCTTTCCCATTATTATGTAGACAAAGCCTTTATAGGCATCGGCGGAATTACGATGGACGGCTTCAGTGCTTCTGAAGAAGAAGGAAAGATTAAACACAAAATGATGCTGGCTGCGAAACAGGTTATTGTACTCGCTGACCACTCCAAGTTTGATAAGCGTTATGGTTACCGTTTTGCAGACTGGTCACTCGTTGATGTGTTAATCACAGATCAGTGGCCTTCCCAAGATTGGCGAACCTTTTTAACCGAACAGCAAGTGGAGATTCTGATTCCTGAACCTACAATTGAAAAGGAGTTGTAACATATGAAATTATTTGCTACCGATTTAGATGGAACCCTATTGAACAGAGACAGTCAGATCAGCCCGGAAAACGCAGCTGCAATCCATAAGGCGCAACAAGAAGGATTGAAGGTTACGATTGCTACAGGTCGGGTCTATTCCGACGTATTAACGATAAGCAGCGAAGGCGGAATTCACACGCCAGTCATCGGCTCCAACGGAGCTACCATTCATGATGCCAACGGTGAACGCCTATTCCATCTTCCACTTGAGCGTGAAACGGCCGCATCCGTCATGCAATGGCTGGAAGATCATCATTGCTACTACGAGGCCTCCACACAACAGGGAATTTACGCTCCTATAAGCAGTCATGAGGCGATGCTCGCTGAGATGGATCGCATTCTGGGCTCGAGTCCTGGGGAGGACATTGAACGCCTCATTCGTGCTGTTAAGAAGCACTATGACAAGAAAGATTATCACCGCGTAATCTCCCATCAGGAAATCCCTTCCGAAGCTCACATTTACAATATTATGGCCTTTTCATTGGATCCCGCTCAATTGCAGCAAGGACGCGAATACTTCAGCTCTCGCTCCGATGTAGCCATGGTGGTATCCTCTGAGCACAACTTCGAAATGCAGCATCCTGATGTATCCAAAGGTAACGCTTTAACTAAACTGGCCGCTCATCTGAACATATCCATGGAAGATACAGCAGCCATTGGTGATAATTTCAATGATGTATCCATGCTGGAAATGGCAGGACTCGGTATCGCCATGGGCAACGCTGAACCGGAGATTCGGGCGCTTGCCAAGGCTGTGTCTTTGACCAATGTGGAGCATGGTGTCGCACATGCCATTCATTGTGTTCTTGAAGGCAAGCCCGTTTCCCAGCAGGAGACCGTCATTGAAGGCGGTCAGTAATCGCTTTTCGTGATGGTTCGGCATTGCGACCTAACGACCTAACGACCTAACGACCTAGCGACACCTTGGGCTCACCTCATATCAACGGATCGAACGTGAGGCACATCCTGCAATAAAATAATTAATTGCTCGGCCCGATATGAACCAGGCAATTGCAGAGTGAATTCAAGCACAGTCTCCTCTCCGGAGTCTGTGCTTATTTGCTGTTCTGTTTTGAAGCCGATCACCGAGATTTTTTCCTGTCCCAGCAAAGACAAAACGGTTTTGAGGGTTTCCCCTTCCTGCAGCAGACGAATGGTCAACGTCTCCGTTCTCGCGGACACCAACCAGCGTGTCGGCCGATGCAGCAGCATCTGGGCCACAACAATAAGCAAAGTCACCCCCGCCCCTGTCCAATACAGTCCCGAACCAACAGCCAGTCCCATCCCTGCAGTCGCCCAGATTCCCGCTGCTGTCGTCAATCCCCGGACCGTGTGGCGCTGTGTGAAGATCATCCCGGCCCCAATGAAACCGACCCCACTAACCACCTGTGCGGCAATCCTCGATGGGTCGAGCGACAGATTCGCCCAGCCTGCCTGATCCTGAAAGCCATATTTGGATACAATCATCATCAATGCTGCACCCACAGCAACAACAAAGTGAGTACGTATCCCCGCTTCCTTCATTCGATTCTTGCGCTCATATCCGATCAACACGCCGCATATGCCAGCTATGAGTACACGCATCAAGTATTCCATTTCCATGTTCATCACCTCTCTTATGTATATGCTTACATGTATCTTTCTTTACTATTTACCCATTCCCTGCTAATAAAATAGCCGAACTCATATATTCCCCGAATGAAGTCTCAAATGAATTCTTAATATAGGCAGAAAGAAGCGGCGCCTTAACTGACCCCACCTCTTATATTCTGGATTACTTATTGGTTGTCTATGCTATTCAAAGTCCAAATACATCACTTCTCTGCCCGAAAACTCTCCCCATGCCTCTCTCCAAGTCCATAATAATGTCTGAAATTATAAATTAAAGGATTCCATTTCTCTGGGTTAATCTTGTTCAAACCGGATATTAGGCGGGTATGAGCGTGTACCTTCAACGTTTTCACTTCCACAATCGCCATGAAAGGTGTATGTTCCGGAATACGAATGTGCTGTACTGCGGCTTCAATCTGGAGCGGACATTCCGCTATTTTATCCGGCTCAACCTGAACTGAATTTTGAGGTGTCAGTCCAGAGGCAGCAAATTTATTATAGCAAAATTCAAACCCCATCTTCCTTTTCTCTACAGGAACGGGATATATCCCGGTATAACGCCCCAGCACCTCAACCTGCTCCCACATGGATGCATCCGGCAGATTAATCACACATTCGGGATGGCGGCTCAGGTTCTCAAAGGCTTTGCCCTGAATCCCTATTCCAAGTACCAAGCAGTCGCCCAGTGCCCAGGATGAAGAAAGTGGAGACAGATTCGTTGTCCCATCTTCATTTAACGTGCTCAGTAACAATACAGGTGTGCCATAGTACAAAATACTTGGAGTCATCACCTCATGCTGCATCAACTCTCTGTTCGAGCCTCGATGATTCTCTGGTTTGGGACCTACTTTCGTCCTGTCATTTGTATCCATTGCTTCTTCCTCCATTCTTCAATCAATTCAATCGGTCTGGTGGGTTGTATTTCATGCACAATTGAATTGTAATACACCAATAGTTCAGGTATCATCGAAGTATGAATACATATCCGAATATTTCTGTAGTTGCGTCGTTAATTGCTGATCCCAGTCGTGCTATTTTTCTGGAAGCTTTGTTGGATGGTCGTGCCCTTCCTGCAGGCGAACTTGCTTACATGGCGGGTGTTACTCCTCAAACGGCAAGCAGTCATCTCGCGAAGCTGGTCGAAGGCGGGCTGCTCGTCGTTGAACAGCAAGGACGACATCGATACTATCGTCTCGCAGGCAAAGAAATTGCTTTCCTGATTGAAACGATGGGTAGTATCGCCGCACCAGTTCAAGTGAGATCCCTCAAACAATCCAATCAGCTTCAACATCTGAGCTTTGCTCGAACCTGTTATGGGCATCTGGCCGGAAAATTGGGGATATCGTTGTGCGAAGCTTTATTGCGGGAAGGTTACCTCGAAGAACCTCAGGATGAGCAGGCCAAGGATTACCACATTACAGAGAAAGGGGTTCAATGGTTCACTTCTTTTGGCATTATACTTGAAGGGAACGCCGGATCTCGTCGCGCTATGGCTCGCAAGTGTCTGGACTGGAGTGAGCGTCGTCACCATATCTCCGGTGTACTGGGAGACGAACTCGGACGCCGCTTGTCTGAACTGGATTGGACCCGCCAGAAGGTAGGTAGCCGTTCAGTTGAAGTTACGGAAGCTGGCAAGAAGGGTTTATACGAGGTATTGGGCATTTCATTGTAGGGCGGCAAATGGGTATACGTGTGTACATTGGTAAAATGACGATACATCAAAAATCCCCCTCTTCACGAACCGTTAATGGTTCGTGAAGAGGGGGATTTTGTTTTGCTTTATTCAGAACGGAGAGAGAGGGATTCGAACCCTCGCACCGCTTACGCAGTCTAACCCCTTAGCAGAGGGTCCCCTTATAGCCACTTGGGTATCTCTCCAAGAATGGCTCCCCGAACAGGGCTCGAACCTGTGACAACTCGATTAACAGTCGAGTGCTCTACCAACTGAGCTATCAGGGAATATCAATCTTGAATAACCTAAATTTATCATGATTAATATTCCAAGTCAACATCTGGAGTGACTTTCTTGGAAGCCTTGGATCTTTCATTTGGACGCATAGAAAAGTCGGTGATACGCTTATTTTATTGCTTCTGCTGCGGTGTATTTTGGAAAATGGACCGTCACTTTAAACAGATCGCCATCAATCTCGATGTTCATTCTTCCTCCATGCAGCTCAACAATACTTTTCGCAATGGATAAACCTAGTCCTGATCCTTCCGTGCTCCGGGAATCGTCGCCCCGCTTGAAACGTTCAAAAATTTCATCTGCTGCAAACTTCATTTCAAATGTAGAAACGTTTTTGATACACACTATCACATACGCATCATCTTCTGATAATTCAATAAACACCCTTGATTTCTTCATTCCGTATTTAGTGACATTACCAAGCAAATTCTCGAATACACGCCATGTACGTTTTCCATCCAACTGAGCGTACATCGGACCATCCCTGCCACTTACTCTGAAAATTAAACCGGACTGTACGATAGACTCACTATATTCCGCCAAAGCCTGATGTAATAAGGCTGCAACATCAACTTGCTCCACATGCAACTCCACATCTCCACTGGCCATCTTGGCCGCCTCAAATAAATCTTCAACAAGTACACTTAGCCGCTTCGTCTTGCGTTGCAGCACCTCAATATATTTTGCCTTTTCCTCGTCAGTACCTTCATTACGTTTTAACAAATCCACATAACTCACCAGCGAGGTCAGCGGCGTTTTTAAATCATGTGAGACATTGGTAATCAGCTCCGACTTCATTCGCTCACTTTTCACTCTTTTTTCGACAGTACTCTGAATTCCTTGTTTCATGCCGTTCATATGCATCGTCAGTTGGTCAAGCATACCGTTTGTCTGCTGAGGAAGCTGAACGTCCATACGTCCCAAAGCCATGGCTGAAGCAGCTTGTGTTAATCCTTGCAAACCATGAATGATTCGCACGATCTGACCTAGGATAATCACACTGCACGCCACGATTACCAGCAAGATTGGAAACCTAAATTCCTCTAGCACGAACGCAATGATCAGCAATACGAATTGAGATACAAACCAAACGATAAGTGTTTTGATGATCCTATTTTCAGTTGGGGTCGCATGTTTCAGTTCATCCCGCAGCATATGGATCGTCTTGCGTAACCATAATTGATTGACGGTCTGACGAAACGCGGCTCGATCCGCGATCATCCGAATCCCCGCCCTACCATACTCCCCCGCAAAACAGAGCAGCACGGATGACAAAAGAAATGCAGATATATACATGACAATGTCGTTGATCCACTCATGTTGGCTAACCCGTATGCCGTTCCCCTGCATGACAATAACCGTTCCACAGAACAGCGGTATACCAATGACAAAATAAAGCAATATTTGTACATCCATAGCCACTCCAACCGAAATCCAATTCTTCATCTTCACATATCTGCTACCCTTAGGCAGTGGTAATCGGTTGCTAAACACAAATAAAACAGCGATCAGTAACAAACATATGATTAAAGACGGATCATTCTGAATACCCCAGCCTCGAAAAACAAAATCAATATTCTGGAAACTTCGTGAGATGACATAAAAAAACATAAGGGTACTGCAGCTGATCAAAACAAATCGAATCATATAAGGGACCACATTAACCTTCCATCTTGTAGCCAATGCCCCACACCACCTTTACATACTTCGGTTCTCTGGGATTAAACTCAATTTTCTCCCTGATTCGGCGAATATGCACAGCCACCGTGTTTTCTGGCTGAAAGGCTGGCTCTTTCCAAACACGTTCATAGATTTCATCAATGGCAAAAACACGTCCCGTATTCTCCATCAACAATTTCAAAATATGAAACTCCGTTGGAGTCAATCGAATCTCTTCACCGTCCAGCGTTACTTTTTTCCTCCTATTGTTAAGCACCAGTTCCCTGACCTCAATTTCTTGTTCATCGTCCCGATCGATTTGCTGTGTTCCAAGCCCTGTAAATCGACGCAACTGGGATTTCACTCTGGCAACCAGTTCCAAGGGATTGAAGGGTTTGGCTATGTAATCATCAGCTCCAATATTTAGACCAAGAATTTTGTCGTAGTCCTCCGTTTTGGCAGACAAAATAATAATCGGTACATTGCAGTTCTCACGTATTTTGAAAGTTGCCTGTATCCCATCCAAATTGGGCATCATTACATCCATTACAATGAGGTGAACTTCTTCTTCCCTGATTTTTCTTATCGCTTCCTGCCCATCTGCTGCCTTGCACACTACAATTCCTTCACTACGCAAATAAATCTCAATCGCATTACAAATATCGGGATCATCATCCACAACAAGTACATTATATACTGTCATTCCTCGCTCCTCCTTAGTCCATGCAATTCATTATCCGGACTACACCAGCTTACTATGAAATAATGACAAGGAGGTTTATAAAAATATTACAATTTTCTTAAGATCGCTTATATATGATTCGGAAAACAATATTTTCATTATATTTCGCGCAATAGCAACTTTCCCGCACAACGACCGCAGCGGTAACGCTTCGGGTCAACTTTGCGTTTACGCAAATATTCCGTGCCACAGCTCTTGCACACCAGCTTGTAGCGATAGGGTAATGGCTTTCTGCCCTTTCCATCCGGAAGGGACTGACAGAACCGGGAACCGCCCACCTTCTGCAACAAGGCTTTGAATTCAGGGTCCCGGTGTTGGTATCCCCGTCCACGGATGTGCAGATGGTAGTGACACAGTTCATGCTTGATGATCTTCTCAACCTCTTCCCGCCCATAGACTTCGAGCTGATGAGGATTAATTTCGATGCGGTGACTCTTGAGCATATAACGCCCACCTGTAGTGGTCAGACGACGGTTAAACAGTGCCTCGTGAGTGAACGGAACCCCGAAATGATCCAGTGACACCTGCTCAATCCATTGCTGCAATTCCTCATTTTCCATCGGTTTTCATTCCTTTCTCACCCTTGGGGCCATTTGTTTTCCGCCATAATACTTGAATTTTAACCGTTTCGTAGGCTACACTGTCAAGTAGAATGTATGAGGGGAGATTATTACTCGTTATGCCTACAATGCGCTACGTCATCCTGCAGCAGGAACAGCACTTGCAGTTTGTGGAAATGCCCGCCGATTACGCTTATCAACTCAGTGCGCTCAACCTGCGCCTGCACAAAGAAATTGACAAACTTACCGCAGCAGATGTACCTGTTCTGCCTTGGGCAATCGCTGAATGTGACAATCTTGACCTTCTGGACGAGCAACTCTCCATCATCGGAGGCCTTGATTACATCAATGCGCTTGAACAAAGCTTCGCAGCACTTAGAGAGAGTGAATATCCTTTGATTTCACTGCTCACTGAGATCCGGGCGCTTCAGGCCCAATTAGAGCAATGGTATGAAGAAGAGATGGAATCACTCTAATCCACTTATGAACTTTTTATTAATTCAGGATGGAACCAAAAGCATATCTCCTAAAAGCGGGAGTTGTGCTTTTTTTTTCGCCCTTTAATCCATATCCGTATAGATATTGAATTTTCCGTGTTCCTCACTGGTTAATCCGCACAGTCCAGGCTATTGCCACATATGCTAACGTACAGATGAATTATGCAAGAGGAGGAGATACCCTTGCCTCAATGGCTTTGCAATCAACTGATGCGTGCATTTCACAAAAAGGACAGCAGACAGATCAAGCTGCTGAACGAATGTTGGTTCTTTTACAGAAACAAACCGACAAGTGGCACCCCGCGCAGCGCGGACAGCGAACTTTAAGCATCTGACACCACTCACTTTCGTCCACTTCAAGCTCTCACTTCTTTCATAAAATCCCTTCGATGAATACAGTACGGGCAACAGTACTATTATAACTGACAACAAACAGCCTTCCCATTCACAGGGAAGGCTGTTCTCCGATCATTGTGTTGCATTAGGAAGACTGCTTAGAAGAAGTAGGCTTCTTCATCGTGAGGCCGACACGGCCTTTTTTGGTATCCACGTTCATAACCCAAACCGTTACATTATCCCCGACAGATACAACATCCATCGGATGTTTGACGTAACCGTTGCTCAGCTGTGAGATATGGACAAGTCCATCACTCTTGATGCCGATATCTACAAAAGCACCAAAGTCAATCACGTTACGAACCGTACCTTGCAGCTCCATACCTTCCACCAAGTCCTCAATTTTGAGCACATCGGTGCGGAAGATCGGTAGCGGCATTTCCTCACGCGGGTCACGACCCGGACGCTGCAAGCTGTCCAGAATGTCACGCAGTGTAGGCACACCCACATCCAGCTTCACAGCCAGCTGTTCCGGTTGTTGCTCAGACAAGAGTACAGACAGTTCCTTGCTTCCCAACTTGTCCAGCGCAACCTGAAGCTCCTTAAAGAGCTGATCAACGACCTTATACGATTCAGGGTGAATCGGTGTGCGATCCAGCGGATTCTCGCCTTCCCCAATCCGCATAAAGCCTACGCATTGCTCATAGGTTTTGGCACCCAGACGCGGTACCTTCTGCAACTGGCGACGATTCGTGAATCGGCCGTTCTCTTCGCGGTATTTCACGATATTTTTGGCAATGGTGGCATTTACGCCTGCAACATAAGACAGCAGTGAAGGTGAAGCCGTGTTCACATCCACGCCCACATGGTTAACTGCGGATTCTACTACAGCCTTTAAGCTTTCTTCCAATATTTTTTGAGATACGTCATGCTGATATTGACCTACACCAATGGATTTTGGATCGATTTTAACCAGCTCAGCCAGCGGGTCTTGCACTCGGCGGGCAATCGAAGCAGCACTTCGCTCTGCAACGTCCAGATCCGGAAATTCTTCCTGCGCCAGCTTGGAAGCGGAATACACACTCGCCCCAGCTTCATTGACGATCAAATACACGAGACTCTCATCGCCGTTCTCCTGAATGATCTCAGCAACAAATTGTTCCGACTCACGGGATCCGGTACCATTACCGATAACAATCAGTCCAATATCATATTGCTTGATCATCCGATGGAATACTTCGGCAGCTTCACGCTTTTTGTTATGTGGCGGTGTTGGGTACGTAACGGCCACTTCAAGCAGCTTGCCCGTATCGTCTACTACAGCAAGCTTACAGCCAGTACGATAGGCTGGATCGACACCAAGCACCCGTTTGCCATGAATGGGAGGTTGAAGCAACAGATTGCGCAGATTAGCCGAGAATACGGATATCGCCTGATTCTCCCCTTTCTCCGTCAATTCCGCACGAACCTCACGTTCAATCGAAGGAGCAATCAATCGTTTGTAAGCATCTTCAATCACGGCACGCAAAATGTCCTGAACCGCAGATACACCCTTGATGATTTGTCCTTCCATATGACGGTGAGCCGGTTCAGACTGCACGTCCAGACCCACTTTCAAAATGTTTTCACGTTCACCGCGGTTAATTGCGAGAATGCGGTGAGGAGGCATTTTTTTGGCTAATTCACGATAATCATAGTAGTTCTCGTAGACTGACTCCTGCTCAGCATCCTTCGCTTCTGAAGTCAGCATGCCATGATCAAGCGTATAACGACGAATCCATGCACGAATAGCAGCATCATCTGCAATATTCTCAGCCAAAATGTCTTTGGCTCCCTGAAGTGCTGCCTCTGCATCTTCTACCCCAAGCTCAGCATTGATATAACGCTCAGCTTCCTCCAGGGCATTCCCTTGCTTCGGTTGACCCCATATCCATACAGCGAGTGGTTCCAGACCTTTTTCCTTCGCTACACTGGCACGGGTTTTCCGCTTCTGACGAAACGGACGGTACAAGTCCTCCACTTCCTGCAGCTTAACTGCCTGGGTGATGGACCGTTTCAGTTCTCCGGTCAGCTTGCCTTGTTCCTCTATAATACGGATGACTTCCACTTTGCGGTCTTCCAGATTACGCAAGTATACGATGCGTTCTTCAATGAGCCGCAGCTGGTTCTCATCCAGCTCTCCAGTCATTTCTTTACGGTAGCGGGCGATAAATGGAATCGTATTGCCTTCGTCCAGAAGCTCCGACGTTGTGCGGACCTGCTTCAAGGACAGTGACAGTTCCTTGGCTACCTGTTTGATGATTCGTTCATGGCGTTCTGCCTTTATTGTTTCTTCATTGGGTTCCAGAACCGTTTCCTGTTCAGACAAATAAATCCCTCTTTCCTTCCTGAATCGTTCAGTTGAAGCTTGTTCAGGGCAGCTTTGCTGCTGTAATCACAGTATTGAACCTGCATTCATGCAGATTCCTCTCCCCTATATTATCACAAAATCCCGTTCAGATTTCCAGCATTCGTCCAGGTTACAAGTTCTTACAATTGAGATTACGTATCAAACCTTCGTCTCAGTCATGAGAAAAGACCGAAAAACGTCTGCCCGACGTCTTCCGGTCTCCCCTGACAAACACTGCATTCACGCCAGTTTATTATACCCGTTCGAATCGGAACATTTCACTCAGATAGTCTCCAGATATACGGCCTACGGAGATCCCTCCATACATCAGCGCATCCCCGGTAAACGTCTCGGAACCACCTTTCAAGCGGTAATCCGCATCAGGGTCCAGGCCCTTCAGCTTCAGACGTTGGAGCGGAGCATTCGGTTCAGACAGCACACGGAAGTAGAATACGACGGCTTCGCTGCCATCTGGAGCAATAAACATCCATGCCGTTTCATTCCCCTCAAACGGACTTAGCAAGCGACGGAACGTCCCATATTGAATGGTTCCCCGAATTTCCTTGTACAGCTCAACCTGGGCCTTCACGATGGCATTCTCTTCCTCTGTGAAACGAGTCAAATCCAACTCGTATCCAAAGTTACCGGACATGGCGACATGTCCACGAATCTCCAGAGAAGTAATTCGATTAACCTGGTGATTGGGAACCGCTGAGATATGTGATCCCATTGAACTTACCGGATATACCAGACTTGTACCATACTGAATACGCAGACGGGATATCGCGTCCGTATTATCGCTGGTCCACGTTTGCGGCATGTAATACAGCATACCTGGATCAAAACGGCCGCCACCACCTGAACAGCTCTCGAACAGGATATTAGGGAATGCTGAAGTAATACGTTCCATGACTTCGTACAATCCAAGCATATAACGATGCGCAGTCTCACGCTGTCTGTCTGCTGGCAGCAATGCAGAACCTACCTCCGTCATATTCCGGTTCATGTCCCATTTCACATAAGTGATAGGCGCAGATCCAAGGACATCGCTTAGCATGCGTACAATCTCATCACGCACATCCTGACGGGAGAAATCGAGTACCAATTGTTGGCGCCCTTCCGTCCGGCGGCGATCCGGCACATGCAGACACCAGTCCGGATGAGCACGGTACAATTCGCTGTCTGGCGAAATCATCTCAGGCTCGAACCATAGTCCGAACTGCATGTCCAGACTGGTTACCCGGTTGGCCAAATCATCCAAACCTTGTGGCAGTTTGTTCTTGTCCACAATCCAGTCACCGAGTGAGGAGTTATCGCTGTCCCGATGTCCGAACCATCCGTCATCCAGTACGAACAGTTCAATGCCAAGCTTCTTCCCTGCCTGAGCGATCTGCTCAATCTTATCTGCGTTGAAGCCGAAATAGGTCGCTTCCCAGTTATTGACCAGAACCGGACGCTCTGCATTACGGAACTTGCCACGTGCAAGGCGCTCGCGATACAGTTTATGATACGACTGAGACATGCCATCGAGACCTGCATCCGAATAGACCATAACCGTCTCAGGTGTCTGGAATGACTCCTGCGAATCCAACTTCCAGCTGAACTCAAACGGATTAATTCCCAGCGATACACGAGTGGTGTGGAACTGATCCACTTCTGCCTGTGCAGTGAAGCTGCCGCTATATACAAGGCTGAACCCGTAGACTTCACCCTGATCTTCGTCTGTACCCGGTGTCATCAGTGCAATGAACGGGTTCTGCTGATGACTGCTTGAGCCGCGACGGCTCTCGATGCCTTGCAGGCCGGAAGCAAGCGGTCTGCGAACGATGTCCCGTTCACGCGTCCATGCTCCTGACAGTTGCAGCAATTCGTAATCGGCATGCGGGAAATCAACGGAAGAACTGAGCGCACGTGCAATATTCACCGAGGTAGCGCTTTCATTAACGATACGCATGGAACGCGTAATCGCATTAAATGTTGTAAAGGCCGTGTAGCTAAGTTCAATCTTGATCCCTGCAACACGGTCTTCCAGTTCAACGATGAGTGTCTCGGCCTCATCGTCAGACTCAACATAAGTTGCCGGCAGCCCGGCAAGCGCTGCCTTTCCTTTGATCAGTTGATGTCCTGTATACGTAAACTCCGAAACCGTTGAACCGTTCTCAAGCTCCAATTGGATTGCCGGATTACGGAAATCACTTGTACCGTATACTGGCAACTCTTGCGCCAACGTGTCGAAGGAGATCGTCCGGTCTTCCGGTACCGGATTGGGACTGAAAGAAGCACGCTCCGTGCGCACGTGAAGCCAGCTCAGATCGGTATCACGCAGTCTTTTGCCATAATACAGATGTACCAAATACCCCGAAGGCAGTACCTGAAATACGTAGCTAGCCTTTGGAGTCTGTAGATGAAATTGAAGCTTCTCCTGATCAATATAAATGCTCATATGTCTCCTCCACCTCTATATATGTCGATTAACGTAAACGGTTTCTCAGGTATCATTATAACGAAAAGCCTCTAAATGTTCTACGCTTTCATGAAGCTTTAATCAAAAGAGCGTACCCCGGCCGTTAGGCTGTTGTACGCTCTTTTGATTGCTGTCTGAAATTGTGTGTTCCTGCAAGGAACATCCATTGCCTACGGGTGGCACGGCAGAACCAAGAAACAACTGCCTTATACCTTAAAAATCGATTAAACCCAGGCTGATCTGTAAGGCTTCGTTGACCAGTTTCATGGTCTCCTCGTCCAGATGGGTAATCTTGTCGGTCAGCCTCTGCTTATCAATCGTCCGTATTTGTTCGAGCAAAATAACCGAGTCCCGGTCAAAGCCGTGTGCCGCCGCATCAATTTCCACATGCGTCGGCAGCTTTGCCTTTTGGATCTGGGCGGTGATCGCCGCCACAATACAAGTAGGACTAAATCGGTTGCCAATGTCGTTCTGGATGACCAGAACCGGCCTGACTCCACCTTGCTCGGAACCGACAACGGGAGAAAGATCCGCAAAAAAAACGTCACCGCGTTTTACGATCAATGTCTACACCCCGCTAACTAAGCGGTCCAGAGTGCTGTCCGCATCTTCCTCCGCGTGAAAGGCCTCGGATGCCATGGTGAGGTTAATCTTCGCCATCTCCATGTACCCTCGCTGCATCGATTCACGGATGTAACGTTTCTTACGCTCCGTCAAATACAGCTTCATGGCCTGCCTAATCAATTCGCTGCGGTTGGAATTCTCCAGCGCTACGATGCCATCCACTTCTTGCAAAAGATAATCAGGCAAACTGATCATGATCCGCTTGGTGTTCTGCAAGTTGGCCACCTTTCTTCCACCCCCACAAACCTTTCGCCATTGTGAACCAGTATTACGTTTTTCCAGAACTTTTATACAAAGGAATATATATGCCCCGAGTATATCAAGTATGCTGTACTCCATTATAAACACGGGGAACATTATTCGTACAGACCAAACATCTCTTTTCAGGATTTTTCATCCCAGTCATCATTCATAATTCGAGATGCTCCGACAGTTTTCCTTCTATTCTGAAAAAAAGTTTATTGGAAATAGCGTCCAGTTAACCTGTTAGAATGTCAAAAGAGGATTGATTCTGGCGATTACTGCTCCACTACGGGTATAGACCCGAGGGATTCGATGCGCCATCATGCAGATCACTTCGTAGGGAATCGTACCGAGCTGAGATGCCACCTCTTCTGCAGTTATAACTGCATCCAATTGGTGACCGATGAGAACAACCTCTTCGCCGGCTTGAATTTCTTCTGCTTCTGCTGCAAAAGATTGTAGCGACACCATACACTGATCCATGCAGATCGTACCGACGACGGGAACACGACGGCCGCGTACAAGCACTTGTGCTTTACCTGACAGCATTCTTGAAAATCCGTCTGCATAGCCGATAGGCAGGGTCGCTATTCGTTCGTTCCCTTGTGTTACATAACGGGTTCCGTAGCTAACACCCCAGTGGGGTGGTAGCGTTTTGACCAGAACCGCCTTCGTCTTCAGTGTCAATACCGGAGACAGCTTTACTACCTGATGATTCACCTCTGCCGAGGGATACAATCCGTACAGGCTGATCCCTACACGAACCATATCATCCGACAATTCCGGTGTGTCAATGGTAGCGGCGCTGTTCGCCGTATGTATAATCGGGATGACACATCCCTGATCCCGCAGCGCATCAACCACGCCTTGGAACCGTCGATACTGCTCCAGTGTATAGGTCTTGTCTTTTTCATCCGCCTTGGCAAAATGGGTAAACATACCTTCCATTATGACCTGCTTCAGCTTGGATGCTTCCTGAATGAAAGCGAGTGCCTCTTCGCCAGGCAACAGGCCAAGCCTGCCCATGCCGCTGTCGATTTTGATATGAACCTTTAGCTTGCGAGTGGATATGCCCGTCTCCAGATGTTGAATGGCGTCGAGTACTTCCTTACTGAACAGCGTAATGGTTACATCATGTTTCCATGCTTCAGCGATGCCTTCTGGCGGCGTGTAACCCAATACCAGAATCGGAAGGGTAATTCCGTGTTGTCGCAATTCAAGCGCTTCGTCAAGAAAAGCTACACTTAAGTAATCCACGCCAACTCGTTCCAGTTCTCTGGCCGTCTCCACTGCCCCATGTCCATAGGCGTTAGCCTTCACACAGGCGAGCAGTTTCTTGCCTTGCGGCAATGCTTCACGGAAAGCTTCTACGTTGTTGCACAAATGATCCAAATTGATTTCCGCTTGGGTCGGCCGATATTGTTCTTGCACGTTAAGTCACCTTCTCTAATCATCTTAATCCGGCTCACGTCAGACTCCATCGTAATGCTCAAGCATGTGACTGTCAAATGAACGGCAGATCTGCAGTCCAAAACACATACAGGAACGCTAACCTGAAGCCGGGAGCAAACGCAGAATAAGACTTATAAGCCAGACCATGAATGAGATATTCATCTCTCCATAACTTAACTTATCTGCTTATAACGTATTATTTACCCGGTTCCTTCCGCGTAGAAGCGTGTTTTGCATTATTGGGTGCACTGGACCTATTCCTTGCTTATCTTACGCAGGATTATTGCCTGTTGATACTAATACCTTCAACTGAAATTAAATCCTGCAAATTACTGATATAAAACAGGAACAATGACCTGTGTATGCAGCAAAGCACCGGAGAAATCATCTCCGATGCTTCTTAGCATTCCTTATGTTAGGACGACTATACTTTCCAAATCATTTCCCTGACTCTTCCTGCATCGATGTCGCGATCTGTACCATCTCATTTTCTGGCAGATCTGCGCTTGTAATTCGGTATTCCACTCCATCTGTCATCCACGTGAGTGTCTGCAAAGCATCCCCGCTCATCATTCCCAAGGTGAATCCAAGATCCACAACACGAGATGGCGCAAGCGATACGGCTCTGTCCTGTGGCCGTGCTTCAAAAATTGTATAGTTATACGTTCCTTCGTAACGAAGCATCACTGAATAGTCTCCTGATCCTTCTACGATCTGATCGTCTTTCAGTTTGACTCCTTCCGGTGCATAGGTCGGCTGAATTACCCCGAAGCTGCCTGTACCTTCCGGCTCTGTCGATGTCGGTTCTTCCGTGCCTTGCCCACTGGCTGGGTCTTCCGAACCTTGCTGCTCGGCGTTATCGCTTACACCCGTCTGTCCATCACTAACGGTTCCGCTTGGATTCGATGCAGAACCTTTCTCTGTTGCAGCTTGAGGATTGGTAGTCTCTTTACCATCCCCAGCAGGAGCCGCGCCTGAGTCAGTACCGGCCTTGCCACCATTTTCTGAAGCAGCTGTCATATTACGCTGCATGTCAAAAGCGTCTTTCTCAAATTCGGCACCAAATTTGAAGCTATCGAACTTCACATCCACGACCACATTGGCATTCGAATCAGATACTTCTACCTGCTTCGGTGCGTAATCGCTTTTGTTTAACCATATTTTCTGTCTGACCAATGCATGTGTATTGTAGTTGGCAGCTACATCGAATACATAGCTTTCCTTCTCATCGGCAAACTGGCGGGTCGAATCACCTGTTATGCTGCGGATCAGCGTCTCGTAGAGGTAAACCTGGCCTTGGTTATCTGGCCAGTTACTCTGGAAACGGAAGCTTTTGTTCTGGCTCGGCGTCAGGACAAATACGCCTTCATCATTGCGCAGTACAATTTGCGTTACATCCTTTTTGGCATTCGTTAACGCGATACGATAATACGAAGGCTTTTGATGCCATACCTCGACCTTGTACTGCTGCGGCGTATCTCCGGTATGCAGCGTCATAACGCCTGCCCCCTGATAACTTTCCATTTCTCCTACGACTTCGTTCAGATCTTTGACCACGGCTGCCGCATCCTTCTTCCCGCAGGCGGCAAGTAAGGTCGATAAGACCAATACCATGGCAAGCATCCATGATATTCGGCGCATGACATCATCCCCTTTAGCACATGTTTTCACTTCAGGATTGTGCGTACAGCAGAACCCCTACTTGATTAGTACATGTTATGAGGGACTTGTTCGATATATGCGGACTAGTTTGACAAGCATTCCCTTTTCAAATGCCGCAATACTCTATTGGGTAACAAAATCAGTCTCGGGTAGGATGTAAAATTAAACCAGATTCTTCATAGTAAATACAGATAACAACTCAACCAAAGTAATTACATACTCATACGATGCAGCTTAATGATGTACAACTCTATTTTAAATTGGAGGAAAATAATGAATACAACCTATCATCACTCATTGCTGAATGGATTGGATGATTTTGTGGAAGAGCAGCTTCAACGTTGGAAAGGAGTAGGTGTGGCGGTAGCGGTTATCCACAAGGATGAAGTCATTTTGCAAAAAGGATACGGTTATCGCGATCTGGAGTCCAAGCTTGAAGTTACACCCCATACACTATTTGCGATCGGTTCGAGTACCAAAGCCTTTACAGCATCAACTGCCGCCCTGCTCGTCGATCAGGACATTCTAAAGTGGGACACGCCTGTTAGAACGTATTTGCAAGACTTCAAAATGTTCGATCCCGTAGCAACAGAACGCCTGACCATCCGCGATATGCTCTGTCATCGCTCCGGACTTCCAAGGCACGATTTGATGTGGTACAACTCACCACGGAGCAGAGAAGAACTCCTAAACGCACTTCAATATCTGGAGCCAAATGAAGACTTTCGGAACAAATGGCAATATCAGAACCTGATGTATATGGCCGCAGGTTATCTGGTGGGGCAACTCAAAGGAACTTCATGGGAGAATGTTGTCCAGGATTCCCTGTTTAACCCTCTCGGGATGAATTCAAGTGTCTTCTCTGTCGATGAGATGCAGAATCAACCTGACTTCGCCTTCCCTTATATGGATCAAAACGGAGAGAGTACACGGATACCTTTTCGAAAAATAGATGCCGTAGGCCCTGCTGGCTCCATTAACAGCAATCTGGTCGATATGATTGCCTGGGTGCAATTTCAATTGAATCAAGGACAACAGGGTGGGAAACAACTCATTTCCAAAGAACAGTTGGCTGTTATGCACAGCCCGCAAATGGCTTGTGATTCACCATTCCACAGCAAAGAGCTGCCTGTTAGCACGTACGGTCTGGGCTGGATGATTGATTCTTATCGCGGACACGCCATGATTCATCACGGCGGAGCAATCGATGGATTCGCTTCACAGGTCGCCTTTTTACCGGAGGAACAGATCGGTGTTGTTGTCCTTTGCAATACCAATGGGAGCGTTCTTCCCTACACGATTTCTTTTAACGTTATTGATCGTCTGCTTGAAGTGGAACCTGTGGATTGGAGCCGGAGATTAGCCAAATTAGTGGCTGGAGAATCGAATGAATCTGAAGCAGCCACAGATACCATAGAAACACCAACTACTTCAGAAACCTCTGTTGAGGAAAAACCAGTGGAAACCCAGGTTCATCCCCATGATCGTCCTTTACATGCGTATGCGGGAAGCTATATCCATCCGGGTTATGGCGAAATCGTTATTCAACAGACGAACGATGGGTTACAGGCCACCCTCAATGCCATAGAAATGCCTATGGAATACACAGGGAATGATACTTTTTCCGTGGAGCTCACCCTATTTGGCCTGAAGATCACTTTTACGTTTAAGACGGATGAACAAGATACCATAAGCTCTCTATCCATTCCATTGCTGCTTGAACCGGGCACGAATCCAATTGAATTTATAAAGACACCTTCAGTATAAAAACATCCCCTCACTGGCTTATCCCATTGTGTAGTTACATACTTTACCACAATGGGATATACGCCGGATAACTCGAATTCTCTTCTTCTGTATTCAGACTTCTCTTCACCTACATTCGAAGCAGATCTGGCATGCCGAATGCAACTACACGATAATCCTGTAGCAAAGAATGATGTGCATGTTCCTCCCTGATCAGCAATTGGGCCTGGCTGCTACTATCTTGAAACCTTTCGTGCCAGTAATCAGTAATAAACAGGGAGAGTCATTTTACAAAATTTTCTTTAGAAGGAGCGTTTACATGCATTTATCCAATCGAAGCACCCGCTTCAGGCTCACCTCCCTAACCGGGGCGTTCATGGCGTTTGTCCTGTCACTCAGTCTATGGGCACCTGCCGTTCAGGCGGAGACCGCACCCGCTGCGGTCAATGAAAAGGGGAAAGCAACAGCACTGACTACTGAATCCGCTGCAGCTTTTCTCGATACATTTTTCGATTCCGCCGAAGCAAAGGCCCAGTATGTTGGTGCTTCCGTAGTTGTTGTCAAAGATGGAAAAGTCGTGGCAGAGAAAGGGTATGGATATTCCGATCTGGAGAGCAAAACGCCCGTTGATCCGAAAAATACCACCTTTCGTATCGCCTCGGTTTCCAAAACATTCACCTCAGCCGCTGTCATGCAGCTTGTGGAGCAAGGCAAGGTAGATTTGAAGGCTGATTTTCAGACCTATGTAAAAGGACTGGAATTCGATAATCCTTTTGACAAACCAGTAACGGTGGAGAATCTGCTCACACACACCACCGGATTCGAGATTCGCGACCCACAGCAGGAAGACATTCATAATGACTTCGATAAAAGCGTATCGATGGAGGATTATGCCAAGTTACATATGCCACCTGTCGTTCGAGAACCTGGTAGCGCCTACATGTACGACAACTTCTCCTTCCTGCTGCTTGGCATGATTGTGGAGAATGTCAGCGGCGAGCCGTTCGAAACGTATATGCAGCAGCATATCTTCAAACCTCTGGGTATGGATAACAGCAGCTTTATGCTGAACGGCAAGTTCAAAAACCAACTTGCAACAGCCTATGATGCGGCTCATAATCCACTTGGCCTGTATACCCTTTCCCCAACACCTATGCCTCAAGGCGGCATGCTCTCAACGGCAGAGGATATCGGGAATTTCATGATTGCTTTCCTGAATGATGGTGTGAAGGATAACGAACGAATTTGGAAAGAATCTACGGTAAAAAGTATGGAACAATACCGTTCTTCCATTCATCCGCTGCTACCAAATACCACTTATGGATTCGAAGCTGCTTTTCAGCTTCCCGGTGCAGGCAGCAGTTCCAAAATTATTACCAAAGCTGGCGACCTAATCGGTTTTAGCTCTTATCTCTTCCTTATACCTGAGCAAAACACAGGTGTCTTCCTTACCTACAACCAGACGGGAGCACTTCGCAATTTCTTCTACCCGGCCTTTATCCAAACGTTCTTCCCGCAATATGCGGAGCCGGTCAAGTTCAAGGAATATACGCCTAAATCTGCGGATGAGCTGCAACGCTTCGCTGGGCTTTACGCGGATCTGCGACTGAGCACCATTGTCAGCTCCCTGAAAGATGGCGGCAAAGAACCCGGAAAATTAAGCATTTCCGACGTCTTCCTCGGCCCACGTACCCTGACTCAGGTTGAAGAAAATCTCTTCAAGGATGAGTTAACAGGCCAGTTCACGGCGTTCAAGGAGAATGCTGATGGAACCATCTATATGAAAGAACCTTATCTTAACCCAATGGGCTATGAGAAAAAAGGGCAAAAGCCTCAAGGTTTCCGGGATGTTCGTGAGAACAGCCCTTATGCTGAAGCCATCTATGGATTACAGTCGCTTGGATACTATACCAATGATGCAAGTGAAGCTTTCCAACCCAAAAATGCCGTTACACGGGCTGAATTCATTGAGGACGTCCTTAAAATGAGCGGGCTGAAAGCCAGCAAAACGACGCCACCTGCGGATACCGACTGGGCAACTCACCCTGCTGCCGGTTACATTCAGCTAGGTTATGAATCTGGCATGATCACGGGTGCGGATGAGAAACAGTTCAAACCGGATCAGGTCATCACCCGTCAGGAAGCCATGGTGATGATCTGGAGAACTCTCCAGCTGCAATATCCGAACGAACTGTTCGAGGATGTGAAGCTGGCCGGGCAGACAGATGCCTGGGCTGTGCCTGCGATCCAAATGATGGTTAAGCTCGGCATTCACGGTCCTGAAGTGAAGGTGCTGGACGACGGATCAGTCGACTTCCTTTCACGCAAACCCCTGATCCGCCAGGAAGAAGCAGCAATTATGTACCAACTGTTTACACAGCCAACTGACAAGATCGTAGCTGATCTGATGACAAACCAGCCTCCAACGGAGCCTTTAACAGATGTGGAACCTACCGAAGATACAACCGCGCCTGCAACTGTGACTCCTGAATAACCTGAATAAAAACTTATATTCACGGTAGAAAAAATGATAAACAGGCTTGTTCAAAGGAGAATAACCCTCCTTCTGAACAAGCCTGTTTTGGTTAGATGCGATGACCGTTTGGAGTACCCTGCTATGCATACGATATTATCCGAGTGGTCTTCACTTTGTGATCACGTTTTGAAGAAATCCAATGGTATATAACAAACTCAGTACACGCTATCCGGTGGAATTCCACCATCTCAGGGTTGTAATGAAACTTAGCAGCATAATACTGGCTGATAAGGTGTGGTCAGTTCCTAGCGCAGTTTAGTAGAATAAACTAACTATACCTCGCTCAACATGGAAGAGACATGTTGATTGCCATTTCGTCGATCATATTTGTCTGCGGCTGATTTGGCATACGCCGCAAAATAATCGGCCAGTTTATGCAAATCTCCCGGATCTCCTTCATAAGGGAATGAAGCAGGAAGCCGCAATCGGTATCCTGGAGATTCATCAGCCCAGCGGCGTAACAGTTGTGCTGCTCTGGCATAGAACATCATTTTGGCAAACGGATCTTCATGATCCATCGCGAGCACCAGACTTTCTTCCAGTACATCAATACCCTTTGCCGGGTTTGTGCGTGCAAGGTAATCCATCTGCTCGGCAAAGCTCTGCACAAAATCATTATGTCCTTTGATCATGCGGTAGCCTTTGGGCTGATGTTTGTCAGCTTCATCCATCTTTCCAAGTCGGTATAATGGCATCAAAATCTCCGATAAGGTCAAGTGTGGAATTTCCGCACAACTCATCCGCCCTTTCAAAATGGGCTTCGCCGCTTCCAGTACCTTCTCATTATCTCCAACAAGTATCCAGTAACGCATAATCTCGTCCTGCTCACAGGCTTCGCAATCACTCATAAAGTCACGATCCATACTTCGGAACTTCGTATAGCTGTTTCCAGCCTCCTCCAAATCCCCAAGATCCATGGATATGCGGAACCGATAATACCAATACGAACGCTCGCTGTACCCGAATGACTTAAAACGACGTCCAAAGTCCTCCAGCAGCTCCATCATTTTATCGCGAGATACTTCCGGAAAACTGGATAACTCGCCCAAAATCCATTTATACGACCACATTAACGTTTCTTCGTCATAGCGTTCAGGCTGTTGATCAAACTTGCCCAGCTGCCAAGAAAAAGCAATCAGTGCTTTCATCGGATAACCGCAGAATGTCGCAGTCTCCACGATCTCCGAACGCGCTTCGTACGCTTCCTCCTCCATGCCGTTCACATCGGCTACTCTTGCCGCTTCCTCCAGCATGCCCAGCTTCGCTGTTCCATTAGGAAGGCCATAGGCCTCATCCATCAAATCCTCAAAGTCCATTTCGGTCTTCATCAGGCATCCCCCTTACGATCTGTATTTGCACGCAAACCCCAATCTATAAACCGAACGATACCCTGATTGAGCACCTCAAGCTCCTGCCGATTCATTGCATAATGCCCCATCATCAACGCGTTGACATACAACATCTCAATGGCAATCGGCGTCATTTGGGCATCTGGTGAAGTCAGGACCCGCTGAATAATTGGATTGCTGATGTTTAGGTACAGGGTCGAATAACCTGCTGAACTAATGCCGGATGACAATGATCCAAGGACGGAAGAGAACAACTCTGTACTCTCCTCACTTGCTTTTTCCAATGCACGCAGCGTAGAAGATTCCTGCGAGAGCGTGAACAGCACCGGCAAATCGGCTGGCTTGAAACCCTTGACCTCTGCACGGCAGCGGAAACGTTGCAAAGCAGAATCAGCGAGGCGCAAGGCATCATAATACTGATTCCGTTCAGCCGGCGGCACGTCGGTGAAACTCATGGATACTTCATCTGGCTGTAATCGTTCCGTCTGTGCATGCTGCACCGCCAATGGCAGCATGGCCATCAAATCGCTGTCGTAGATGTATCCACCGTTAATGACCAGCATCGATTGGGCTGAAGCGACATGATGAATCTGACGATACTCATCCACCGTGGTAGTGAAGTACAACGTCTCTCCCTCACTCATCAGCTCGCCCAGTTCCCGATGACCGCGGGTGCTTTCAAACGGCAGCCAGCGGTGAATCATGGCATAGAACTCCTGATCCTGCACAGCCAGTGCCTTCATCGACAGCGCATGTAGGCGAATCAGCTTCTGCAGCCGCTCCGTCTGGCTCTCAGCCATGTCGGCCAATCCCTTACGAAGGGCATCGCCGAGCTCAAATCGTACGTCTTCCAGCTTTTCATTTTCATAAAAGTGTTCCCGCGAAGCCGTCGGTTGAAGCTCGTCTGTCCAGATCAGGCATTTCACGAAGAACGCCCAATCCGGCAAAATATTTTCTGCCTTCTCCGAGATCAGCATTCTCTTCAGATACACCCGATGGGAACGCTTGGCATTCAGATTGACTGCATGCGGCAAAACAAAGGCAATGCCCCCTGTACGACCTGAATCCGTCGTCAGTGGAATGAAATCTTGAAATTTCTCTCCAAGTAATCGTTCACCAAAAGCCAACACTTCCGCTCTGCGTCCACGTGCGAGTTCGGGCTCCATTAACCAAATCGGTGACTCGCTATTTACGATATGTTGAACACCGTCGCTATGCAGGATGACTGGATAAGGCAGTAGCGCTCCATAATAAAACAAGGCTTCCTGTACATATTCCGTTTCAAAATAATGAGCTGCATCCGGCGTACATCGCAGATACACTTTCGTTCCCGGAGACAATTGTGTCTCCAATTGCCGAATCGTATAGGTGCCATCAGGCTTGCCCCGCCACTCCATGGAAGGTCCACCCTTCGCGGATTGCGTCAGCATGACAATTTCATGACTCACCATGAAACAGGACAATAATCCGATTCCGAATCGCCCGATAAACGAAGTTTCTCCATCCAGCAACGCCTGCTGACCACGCTTGGATGATTGACCAATCATCGCGAGAAACTCATGGATATCCGCTTCCGTCAAGCCAATGCCGTTGTCCTCCACCATCATCGTACGTTGGTCACCCGTTCCGGTCAGTTCCACACGTACTTCACCCTGAAATCCCGGTTCCGCCTCTGTTCGAGCTGTAATGGCATCAGTCGCATTTTGCATTAGTTCACGCAAAAACACTTTGGGGCTGCTGTACAAATGGTTCGATAAAATCTGGATCATACCGCTCAGGTTTACCTGAAAGCGATACTCATTGGATGCTGTCATTTCGCTCACCTTCCTCTGGGTCCAAACACAACTGATGCTCCTAATTGAAGTGTTCATCTGATGTGTTAGACGAAATAGTTATGTAGTCACAAGAATGGAGACGTTCCATTGATGGATACGCCAAGTAACGACGTCAAACCGGCCTTGGCTAACCAAGACCGGCGTTAGATGAATATTCAGGCGTTCATAATATGTAAGAGGCCTTAAGTCTAATTACCACGTTATGGATGGCAATGAAACGGGATATTGCATCCTTTTAACCAGAATACATGGTATAGACCACAGTGAAAACAAACCTGAGACCCGATTTACCCGGACTTTAGGGTGAAGTTACTGCCTGTGTTTGGGACTAAAGACGGAGAAATTTTATTTTCCGGCCCATCATTTGAACGATATGGCTCTTCTGAACGTATAATCTCCAAACTCAGATCGGACGGTGAAGGAACATGATTGAAGTTCGCAACATTTCCAAGCAATTTAAAGTACATCAGGCACTGAACGATGTCAGCTTCACGGTTGAACAGGGTAGTGTTACCGGGCTGATTGGGCCCAACGGTTCGGGCAAAACCACCCTGATCCGTATTATGAACGGCGTTCTCGGCGCCTCGGGCGGGCAAGTACGAATTAACGGTCTGGACCCCTTCCATGAAACGGAGAACGTACTAGCTATATGCGGAACATTAACGGAGCAAAGTGGATTGTATGAAAATATGAGCGGACGGGACAACCTGATCTTTTTCGCTGAAGCTTTTGGTGTACAACATGCCAAAGCACGGATAGACGAGCTCGTGGAACTGTTCGAATTGCATGAATATCAACATCGAAAAGTGGGCACCTACAGCACAGGTATGAAGAAACGAGTAGGTCTAGCGCGAGTGCTTTTGCACCGCCCTTCCATTCTCTTTCTGGATGAGCCAACCAATGGGCTTGATCCGGACGGGATTCAGATGGTCCTCCGTATCATCCGTCGGCTAAATCAGGAGGAACAGATGACGATCCTTGTATCGTCTCACGTGTTATCCCAGCTATCAGCCGTATGTGACCGGTATATTTTTATGGAAAAGGGGCGCAAGGTTGAGGAAGGTACGGAGCAGGAAATCATCAACCGTTACCTAACTTCACCCCGAATTGAAGTTGAAGCGACCATGCCGAATGGATGGCAAACGGTAACAGGTTATACACCGGAGATGTTCTCCGCAAACAAAGCGGTATTCCAGCTTCAAAGCCGTGAAGATATTCCATTGCTACTGCGACAGCTGACCGAGCGTGGACAAGTCTATCAGGCCCGGATTACGGGCAGCGATCTGGAGAGTATTTATTTTGCCATAAGGGAGGCACACCATCATGAATAACCGACAAGCCATACGCGCACTTGTTCGCAAAGATATTCGAGCCATTACAGCCAGCGTGCAGCTCTGGCTGCCCATGTTGATCGTTCCGCTGGTTATCGGAATCATCATGCCTGGGATACTCATCTGGGCAGCCTCAAGGATGGAGCTTGCTTCCCTCGGCAATATGAGCTTCCTGCTTGATACGCTGGATAGCCTAACCCATGCCGGGCAGATTCCACAGCTCGCTTCGATGCCTACGGATAACCATCGTATTGTCTATTACCTGGCGTTGTACATGTTCGCACCGCTGTTTCTCATCATTCCGGTGATGGCATCCAGCATTCTGACGGCCAACAGCTTTGCAGGCGAGAAAGAGCGCAAGACCCTAGAAGGTCTTCTGTTCACTCCGATGAGTATGGATACTTTGTTTAAAGGCAAGGTGTTAGCAGCTCTTATTCCTTCTCTGTTATTATCCTGGATTACCTTCATTATCTACGGAATTATTGCCAATATCCTGATGTACCCCATGTTCGGAGCGTTGATGTTCCCCAATCTGAACTGGATCATTCTGGTTCTATGGGTTGTTCCAGCGTGCAGTCTCGTGGTCATTCTGTTGAATGTACTGATCTCGGCGAAGGTGCGTGGATTTCAGGAGGCCTATCAACTGGGAGGATTGGTCGTGATTCCATTGCTTGCGCTGATTGCCGGTCAGGCGAGCGGCATGCTGCTTATCAGTCCTCTCATGCTGATTTTAGTTGGAGCAGTGCTTCTGCTCATCAGTTTCGCTCTGCTTCGTCTGGTCACCTTGTGGAACAGCCGTCAGCAGCTCGCTGAAAGTCAGATTTAAGTTTCGCACCGCGTGCATCTCCTTGCGCGCGGTATATTGTTGTTTGCCGCAAGTCAGACGATAGGCTATGAGCATGCGCAGATGCCTTCCAGCGTGGGATTTTAATGAAATTCAATTTCATACCTGTTCATTTTATCCGACTGAGATGTATAACATATTTTCCATAGTTTACCGATATAACTTAAGGTGTTAAGGTATTTATTACATACATAACGAAGAAGGGTGACGATTGATTTATGAACAAATGGTTTACACGCATGCAACGCACGGTTTGCACCCTGCTGCTGTTTACACTGATCGCGGCAGCAATGCTTGGAGGCGGAGCCGGTGCTCATGCAGCTTCCCTCAGCCAAACTACGGTATATTATGATTCCGATGGTGTATTGTACAAAGTATCCGGTGACGGCAGTGGAACCACAGAGGTATTGCTTGATTTCGAAGGAGATGGCCTTGCTGCGGCGGGATCCTATCTCTATTACACCCGTTCCGAGTCTTCCACAACGCTGCTTCGCGTTCCCAATGACGGTTCCAGCGATTCGGCTGAAACGTATGCGACAGATGTGTTGAGCTACTTTACGGATAATGGGTTCATCTATTATATGGATTCCAAAGGAACGATCTATCGTGCAAATAGCAATAGCGAGGTTTCCGCTGCCACCAAAATTGCAGACAAAGCGGATACCGATTTCCCGCTACTCGCTGTAACGAAAGGCCGTGTATATTATAACGGGCTCGTTAATGGAAACCCCTGGATCGTTTCCAAAGCGTCCAACGGTAGCGGAGCCGTGCAGCGGATTGCTGCTGGCGCAGTAGAAAGTCGTTATTTTATGAATGCTGCCAAAAATGAACTGCAACTGATGGTTAACACTGACCCGTACGAGCAGTTTTACTCTACCAACGCCATTCTCATGTACAAGGTAAACTACAATACAGGCAAGGGTACAGCCGTTAATCCAAAAGCAAAGCTGGATGTTAACGCTGTCTATGCCGGCGGTTGGGGCAACAATCTTTATGTGTATAACAAAGGCATCAAGCTGGACAGCAACAAGGATTATAATTACTCAACAGGTAAAGCCTTTGCATTAACCACTTCCGGCAAAACACTTCAGATTCATAGTAAGAGCATCCGGGAGGTCAGTCCACTGGGTACGGATAAGGTTGTCGTTGTGGATGCAGACAAAAAGGCATATGCCAAAACCATCGCCGGAAACAAGGTATCCAAATCTGCCAACCTGAATTTGAACAGCGTTTCTTTCGTAACTGCACAGTTGACCAACGGAACATCAACGCTTGCATATCTATCCGGTACAAATGGTCTTTATTCCGTGAGCACAGCTCTCAAAGTAACCAAGCTTGCTGGAGAAGAATGGGCAACGTTCCAGCTTCATGACGATGTGCCAGGAATGTTCTACATTAACGCAAATGATCTCTATCGTCTGTATCATGTTCAAGCCAATGGCACTGGCAAAAAGGTGCTAAGCGACGTTTTCCTGGATGATATCCTGTTGGTCGTGCCACAATAACCCACGCATGTTGATAAAGGCTCATAGCCATCTCAACATTTTGTCCAAAATTAAGAGGATACCCCTGAAGCCACAACGGCTCTTGGTATCCTCTTTTTTCATGTCCAAAACTATTTTTCAAAAACATCTTCCATATGAGAATGATAATTGTTATCATTAAGAAAATAAGACAAAAGGATGGTCCGTATGACTGAACAGCTTCCCTTCATTTCTGAAACCTCATCTCTACCGCTCCTCTCTTCCATGTGCCGTGTACGGCGCGGGGAGCATTTCCGTATGCAAGGCAAGACGGTGTCCCGGCCCATGCTCTGTCTTATTTTACAAGGAGACGGTGTCCTGGTCCTCAACGATACGGTCTATACAGCCGAAGCCAATCAACTGTACGTTCTGAAGCCAGGAACAACGATTGAGGCGGCTGCACGCTCGGCTGTTACGGAGTTTATACTACTTAGCATGGATACGGTATGTCTACAGCAAGTGCGCGGTCAATGGAAAATGTCCTCCTCCTCTGGTTTCCCGCTGGATTGGGAGACAGGCAGACTGATGGTTCGCCATGACCAACAAGTCAGAGCACGATTTGAACAACTGGTTGAAGCTTATCGCGGCGTTCACCCCGATCACTTTATCAGTATACATAGCCAGCTCCACGAGCTTCTGCAGTATCTCTCGGAGAACCGGCTTGAAGAAAATTATGAGAAGGTTGATCCAGCGCTTGAACGCAGCATAATGTATATGAGACGATTCATGAGTGAAGGTATCAGCATGGATCAACTAGCCAAAATTGCCGGATTGACGCCAAGCTCATATTCTCGCAGTTTCAAGAAAGCCAAAGGCATGTCACCTACCGATTATCTGAATCGATTACGGATTGACGAGGCCAAAAAACAGCTCAAGCAAGAATCATGCGTACTCAAAGACGTCGCCGTATCTGTTGGTTATGGCAATGAATATTATTTTAGCCGCAAATTCAAACAAACCTTGGGGATCGCACCCAGCCTATATATGAAAAAAGATCAAATTCGCGTGGCTACGGCGTCCATGATTGGACTTCATGAGAACCTCTCTTCGCTCGGATTACATCCCGTAGCTACAATGGACGGATTCCATGATCGGGAGCTTGATGAAGTGGAGCAGCAACAGCGGCTAGCCTCACAATTGGAGAAATTACGTCAGGCCAAGCCGGACCTGATTATCGGTGACTTTTATCATAAGCCCTTTTACGATAAGCTCAAAAGTATTGCACCTACAGTTATCCTGGATCAGGCCCATGACTGGAAAGAAAATCACTTACGCTTGGCTGAACTGGTCGGACGGGAGCAACAGGCCTTGCAAAATTTCAAACAGCTGGAACTTCGCAACATGGACATCGGACTTCGTTTGAAGCACCACTTCGGGCAAGAACGTATTATGCTTATGCAGGTTACAAATCAGTCTATCCGGCTCCAGGAAAATGCCGAGCATCCATTACATCGCCTTATATACGGTGAACTGGGACTAAAGCCTGCGCAGATCATATCAATAGATTTAATGTCAGACGAGTATGCAGCAGATAGCATCCCCATGCTGGACACGGATCACCTGTTCATGAACCGCATCTCTAATTCACCTGCCAGTGAGAAACTGCTTCGGCGCATGAAACAAACTACCGCTTGGAATCGCTCTCCAGCCGTGCTGAAAGGTAATGTACATGATATATCCGATTGGTCCGTTCTATCCTGGACCCCAAGCGGACGCCATCAGATCATGGACGAACTGGAACAGATCGTACATCAACTTGTGACCTTATCCCATGTGGGGTTAATCGGACAATTGTAAAGGATACATCTAGATCAACCCTGTGTTTTTCTTTTTCTACATTATAAATGTACAAGTGCATAACTAACCAAGACAAAAGAGCCCTCTCCGATTCGGAAAGGGCCATTTGCGTTGCTGTTATTAATGTTCCTTGATCTCTTCTTTCGGAACCAGTTTGTATATTTCCTCATCTTCCATGGTATCAATCAAGCGATCCAACCATTTGTAATAGGCCTCTGCTTGAAGCACCTTATGCTTGTCTTCCCTAAGAATATGAAGAAGTTCAGCATCTGCTTGTTCATCCAGATCAGAAATCAGACGATTCATTTCTTCAATGGATTTGCGCAGTACCTGAAGGTTACTCTCCACGGCTTTTCTCCATTTAATAACAAAATAATCCGTAAACGTCTGATGCCAGTCATACTCCACTTCATATAGGTCTTTCCGGGAGCCTTTGCTCCATACTTTATTTACCATTTTTAGATCCAGCAGTGTACGTACGCCGGTACTCATGCTCGTTTTGCTCATTTCCATTTCCCGTCCCATATCGTCAAGGGTCATAGGTTTGTCTGCAAAAAAAAGCAATCCATATAAGTGTCCCGTGGACAGCGTAACGCCGTAGAGATCCATATTACGCCCAATGGCTTCAATGACGCGTTTACGGATTCTAAGAACGGTTGCCTGCTGTTCCTCTTGTAAATGGTCCAAGCTCATGCTTGCAACCTCCATTCTGAACATTCCCAGTCTCGGCAAAATAATTGCAACTGTTTAAGATCCGGCTTACATGGGAACGTATCCGGCAGGACATCCTATATGCCAACGGGCTTTAGGTTACCCAATGTATATCATGGGAGCTTACCAAGTTGCAAACGCCTACGACTATCTTTTAACCAAAAGAAAGTGCTTAGATTCAGCACATTTTCTATTGTAGGAAAAGCGATATCAAATGTAAAGGTATCTTATTAGCCAGAATAAGGAGAATGACGGAGCATATGGACGGAAAACTTTGTACAGTTTTTACTGTACAAACATTATGTACTGTTTATTCGGTTGCTATACGGGTTAAGTATTGTTAGAATACAAAACGTTACCCAGAAAGACGGGAAGCGAAGCAACGATTACCGGATTTCGTGGCTGGGCGCACAAGTGTATGGGCTTGTGGATGCTGAAAGCCGTTCGAAGTGCACAACACATCAGAAGGGGTGAAAACATGACCATACTTGAAGTAAAGAATGTAAGTAAACTGTTTGGCCCCCAAACCGAGCAAGGTCTGCAATTACTGGAGCAAGGTTGGGGTAAAGAAAAGTTGGCCAAAGAAAAACAGATAACGGTTGGTGTCAACCGGGTCAACATGGAAATTCAGGAAGGTGAAATTTTCGTCATCATGGGACTGTCCGGAAGTGGTAAGTCTACACTTGTTCGAATGTTCAATCGTCTGATTGAACCGACATCCGGAGAGATTCTTGTCCATGGTAAAGATTTACGCAAAATGAACAAAGAACAATTGCGCGAAGTGCGTCGGAAAACGATCAGCATGGTATTCCAGAAGTTTGCGTTATTCCCGCACCGTACCGTTCTTGATAATGTGGAGTATGGGCTCGAAGTTCAAAAGGTTGATAAAGATGAACGTCGGGAAAAAGCAAAAACGTCGCTTGAACTGGTTGGCCTTAAAGGCTGGGAAGATAAAATGCCGGATGAGTTGAGTGGCGGTATGCAGCAACGTGTAGGTTTGGCCCGTGCGCTGGCCAATGACCCGGAAGTTCTGTTAATGGACGAAGCATTCAGTGCACTTGATCCACTGATTCGACGTGATATGCAGGATGAGCTGATTGAGCTTCAGGATAAAATGAAAAAGACCATTATTTTCATTACCCATGACTTGGACGAAGCGCTGCGCATCGGCGATCGTATTGCCCTCATGAAGGACGGCGCAGTCGTGCAGATCGGTACTCCGGAAGAAATCATGATTCAACCGGCCAACTCATATGTGGCCCGCTTCGTCGAAGACGTGGACTTGTCCAAGGTCCTAACTGCAGCTCATGTTATGCGACGTCCTGAAACGATTACTCTTGACCGTGGCCCTCGTGTTGCCCTCGAATTAATGCGCGAACGTGGTATTTCCAACCTGTTTGTCATTGACCGTTCGATCAAACTGCTTGGTGTCATTACAGCCGAAGATGCAACCCGTGCGATGCGCGAAAACAAAGTATTGAACGACATTCTGATCACGGACGGACCGACTGTGTCGCCTGAAACCCTGATTCATGAATTGTTCGAAATTGTAAGTTCAGCCCATGTGCCGCTCGCTGTTGTTGGCGAAACTGGCCGTCTGCAAGGTGTTATCGTCCGCGGTGCCCTGCTTGGAGCACTAAGCGGTGAAGTTGCAGTAAAGGAGGAACTTGCGAATGATTCCCAAAATACCACTAGCATCGTGGATTGAAGCGATTGTTGACTGGATGAGCTCCTCGCTCTCCGGATTATTTAAAGTCATTTCTGTTGTTATTCAGGATGTTGTCGGATTTTTCTCCGGGCTGTTCATGCTCCCGCATCCGCTCCTGTTTATTGTAATACTTGGTGTACTGGCCTATCTAGTCGGACGCATACCATTAACCCTGTTTACAGTTATCGGTTTCTTGCTTGTAGATAACCTCGGGTACTGGTCCCAATCGATGGATACACTGGGTCTCGTTATTACGTCAGGCTTGATCTCGATCCTGATCGGTGTACCTGTCGGTATCTGGCTCGCATACAGCAAAACCGCAGCCCGCATTATTACACCGCTGCTGGACTTTATGCAGACCATGCCTGCATTTGTCTACTTGCTGCCAGCGGTAACCTTCTTCAGCCTTGGTGTGGTTCCCGGTGTTATCGCGTCCGTTATATTCGCGATTCCGCCAACGATACGTTTGACTCACCTCGGAATCAGACAGGTATCTAGCGAATTGGTGGAAGCTGCCGATGCTTTTGGTTCAACTTCCATGCAAAAATTGTTCAAAGTACAGCTTCCACTTGCATTGCCTACCGTAATGTCAGGGATTAACCAGACCATCATGCTGTCGCTGTCCATGGTTGTTATTGCTTCCATGATCGGTGCACAGGGTATTGGTGCGGAAGTCTATCGTGCTGTAACACAGTTGCAGATTGGTAAAGGTTTTGAAGCAGGTTTGGCTGTCGTGGTACTGGCAATCGTGCTTGACCGTTTCACTCAAAATCTGTTTATGCCAGGACGTAAAAAGAGCTCCCGGTTCTCAACGAAACAAAAAGCCTGGATCACTGCTGCAGCAACACTGGTTGTGCTCGTAGCTGGTTTTTCACAATACTTCATTGGTGGAAATAGTAATTCTGCCGGAGGTAACAACACACCAGCTAATGCTGTAGGTGAAGAAGTCAATTATCAAATCATTGGTATTGACCCGGGTGCAGGCATTATGAAGTCCACTGCTAAAGCCATCGAAGATTATCATCTGACGGACTGGACTCTTATTGAAGGATCTGGTGCAGCGATGACTGCCACACTGGACAAAGCCATTAAAGCCGAACAACCGATCATTATTACAGGCTGGACTCCACACTGGATGTTCAACAAATATGATCTGAAATATTTGGATGATCCCGAAAAATCTTTTGGTGATGCAGAAGAAATTCACACCATCGGACGTAAAGGCTTGAAAGAGGATCACCCGGTTGCTTATGAATTCCTGTCCCGATTCCAATGGACATCCGATGATATGGGCGAAATGATGAGTGCCATCCAGAGTGGTACATCACCAGAAGAAGCCGCAAAAGACTATGCTGAGAAACATGCAGACCAGATTGACGAATGGACCAAAGGTCTGACGCCAGTTAACGGTGATGCATTTAAACTTAGCTATGTAGCCTGGGATTCCGAGATCGCAAGTACCAACCTGTTGAAATATGTCATGGAAAGCAAACTTGGCTATAAAGTTAACGCCCTGCAAGTTGAAGCTGGACCCATGTGGACGGGTGTCGCCTCAGGCGACGTAGATGCCTCTCCAGCAGCTTGGCTGCCATTGACTCACGCTGACTACTGGGAACGCTACAAGGACCAGGTGGATGATCTGGGTGCCAATATGACCGGTGTACGCACAGGTCTCGTTGTTCCTGCGTATATGACAGACGTTAATTCGATTGCTGACCTGGAAACAGGTGCTTCTTCCTCTACTCCATCAGCGAGTGCCGATGTGGGAAATGAAGTGAATCACCAAATTATCGGTATCGATCCAGGTGCCGGAATTATGAAATCTACAGCGAGCGCTATTGAGAAATACGGTTTGTCTGACTGGAAACTGGTTGAAGGTTCAGGAGCGGCAATGACAGCTACACTGGATAAAGCCGTTAAGAATAAGGAACCGGTTATCGTTACCGGTTGGACACCGCATTGGATGTTCAACGCATATGACCTGAAATACCTGGACGATCCGGAAGGCGTCTACGGTGAAGCAGAACAAATTCATACCATTGCCCGCAAAGGGTTAAAAGAAGACAAACCTGTCGCTTATGAATTCTTGGATCGCTTCTCCTGGACACCTGAAGACATGGGTGAAATCATGGTCGCCATTCAAGACGGTGATGATCCCCAAAAAGCCGCAGCAGCTTTTGCCGAGAAGCATAGTGACAAAGTAGCTGAATGGACCAAAGGTCTGACCCCGGTGAATGGAGATACAATTAAACTGAGTTACGTAGCCTGGGACTCCGAGATTGCAAGTACGAACTTGCTGGAGTACATTCTCAAAGAAAAACTGGGTTACAAAGTAACCTCCCTGCAGGTAGAGATTGGTCCAATGTGGACCGGTATCGCCAACGGTGATGTGGATGCAACTCCAGCCGCATGGTTGCCGCTCACCTCTGCCGATTATTTCAACAAGTATAAGGATCAGATCGTTGATCTCGGTCCAAATATGGACGGTGCCAAAACAGGTTTGGTTGTACCAACCTATATGGACATCAATTCCATTGAAGATTTAAAAGATAATTAAACCAGATTGAGATGGATAAACCTGAATTTGGTAAAAAGCCCACCGAAATTTTTTCGGTGGGCTTTTTTAGTTGAGTTCCTTAGAAAATCGTCTACCCATTCTCCAGGATAAGTAGACTTGGGCTTCAAGACTTTTCAAAACGCTAACCTTCATCATCATTTAGCTTGCCTGAATTGAATTTAAGGACACACCCTAATTAACTTTGAAAATCTCAAGGATAAAGCTAAACATACTAATCGTTACTTTCTACATTAAAGGCTGTGAAACTGAATTATGTACGCAGGCTCTGCACCTTTCTTTTCTTTTCTACGTTTACCCAATCAGCAACAATAGTACGCCAATGGTAATCAGCACAATTCCCAGAATACCATACACCACTCTTGCACCCTGGCGTCCAATTGTTTTCACAAAGAGACCTGCTCTAAAACTCTTCATAAACCAATCCCAATTGTTGATCCCACCCAACAAACTGAAAATCCCTGCGGCAATAGCCAGTAGTGCGATTAAAACCGGTTGATCTTGCATACTTAACACTCCTTCATTATAATCCTGTCTACTATACCTTCCTCTGGTGAAAATTAACAGTCATTAATTAGTAAAAAAACGGCTTGCAGATGAGAGTCTGCAAGCCGTTTTCGTTTGAATATCGGAGTTAGCCGTTCAGTAAAAAACTGAGTTTTTGCTCTGCTCCGGTGGCACATGATTCGATCTTATTGCTTGGGCTGTAGCTCACTTGCTGACATCAGCAATGTCACAACTTCAGCACGAGTTGCTTCAGTGAGCGGATTAAACATGTTCTTGCCTGTACCCTTCACCAGTCCTGCGTCGTATGCAGCTGCGATGTAAGGTGCGGCCCATGCAGGTACTTTTTTCGCATCTGCAAAGGTTAATGTGGGATTAGACTTAACCGGAAGACCCAATGCTCTTACAAGCATAACGGTCATTTCCACACGCGATACTTTGCCGGATGCACGAAACGTCTCATCCGTATATCCACTGATGATTCCCTGTTCTACAGCTTGAGCAATAAATGATTGGGCCCAAGTCGGAATTTTGGAAGCATCCTTAAATGTCAACGTCTTGCTGCTGGCTGGAAGTTCAAATGCTATTGCCAGCATCACAATGAACTCGGCGCGTGTTGCCGGTGCATTTGGACGGAAATTACCGTCCTGATATCCATTCACAATTCCCCGGGAAATGGCCTGCTCAATGGCCGCTGCTGCCCAGTGATTGCCGATATCTTTCAAAACTGTACCCGGATTGGTTGGTGTAGTACCACCACCGTTTCCATTACCCGGGACAGATGGTGTTGTAGGTGTGGTCGGTGTTGTAGGATCCGTTGGTGTTACAGGTGTAGTCGGTGTTGTTGTACCTCCACCACTGCCCGGATTACTTCCATTATTTCCACCGCCATTACCAGGAGTGCCTCCATTACCATCACCCGGAAGAGCGGAGCCCTTCAGATCAGTAATGCGGCCTTCCGTCATCTGATTTACCGTACCTACACGGTCCAGATGTTCATGGAAGATTTCATAATCGACCAAGTTCAGTTCATAGTATCGTTTGTCATCCTTCGCTGCTCTCATGGCGCGGTAGAAGTCTCCCCCGTTCGCCATAAACGAGTTCGTTGCTACGATGTAGTATCCGTTTGGATCGATGTCTGTGTACGTGCCATTGGCATTCTTAATCTGTACTTTGAGCACCCGTTGACCGACTTGGGTTACCGTATTGGTTATCGCATCAATTTTCTCGCTCTGCTTCGTGGAATCGTAGTAGAAACGCATGCCTGAAACTTGCGGGAAGCGCCCTTCTCCTGTTTCCACACCGCTCACGCCATTTTCCAGCGCAGCCGTAATTTCCTTACCTGTCATTTTCAGTGCAGAAAGGTTGTTGCCGAATGGCATTACGGTCAGCAGATCCCCCAGCGTGATATCTCCTTTTTGGAACGAAGCCCGAATACCTCCACCGTTTTGGATGGCGACATATCCTTTAACGTCGTTTTCCTTCACGATGGATTTCACTTTCTCCAGCATGCCGTCTGTCATCAGGTTACCAAGGTTTGTTTCCTGCTTGCGTACACTGCCGCGTTCGCCATCCAGAAGTACATTCGTTTTACCGATGACTTCTTTTTTGAACTCGGCCAGTGGTCCTGCATAGCTTTCCAGTTTCTTTGCTGCTTCCTTATCATCTGCGTATACATATTGACCGGAAGTATCTTTCGCATCCAGGTTCAAAAGTTTGCCGTTCCATGTTTTCAACACGCCTGCTTCATCAAACGTAACATCCAGTTGACCCAGGGAAACGTCATATTCTCCTGTCTGTACGACCAGCGTCGGATCGGTGTGTGTCTCTACAACCACTGGTTTGTTCAGAATGGTGTGTGAATGACCACCAACTACGATGTCGATGCCTTCCACCGCTTCTGCCAGCTTCAGGTCTTCCGAGTAACCCAGATGCGTCAGAGCGATGATTTTGTTGATACCTTCATCTTGCAGCATGTTCACTGTTGCCTGAGCACTTGCTTTGTAATCCTTAAACTTCAGATCATCTCCCGGCGAGGACAGTGATACGGTATCCGGTGTCGTCAAACCAAAGATTCCGACTTTCTCGCCGTTTACTTCCGTAATAATGGCCGGATAGATTTGAGAATTCTCGCCTGGATTTCCGATATTACTGTTGTACAGGCCACCCAAACTCGCATCCTTCGTATAGTCAATATTGGCACTCACAAATGGGAATTCCGCTTTTTTAATAAATTCCTTGAGCACGCTTGGGCCTTTATCAAATTCATGATTTCCGAAGGTCATGGCATCGTATCCGATCATGTTCATGAATTCCAGATCCGCCAGACCATTAAAGAGATTGAAATACAATGTACCCGAGAATACGTCCCCGGCATCCAGCACCAGGGTGTTATCGTTGCGTGTTTCTTTAATCGCTGTTACACGGCGCGGGATGTTATCCAGATGCGCGTGTGTGTCATTCGTATGCAATACTCGCAGGTTAAAGTCGCCTTCTTCCGCTGCGCTTCCAATGCTCAGCTGTGCAAGCAACGGATCATGGTCACTGACACGTCCATGTGAGTCTTCGAAATCAGCATTCACATGTACGGCTTCAATTGCTGCGGTATTCGACAGGTTTTTGCTCACCAGAATGTGATCCAGTGTCTGGGAATTTCCGTCATAAATGTATGAATAACGTTTGTTCTCTGGCAGTTTGTTTACCAGATTGTCCAGTTCATTGCCTTGAACAATATTCAATGTTCTGGAAAACTGGAAGTCATTGAAGTCTCCAAGAACAGCGACATTGATCTCAGGGTCTCTTTCGATTAATTCAGTTACAAATTCATTGACAATCGTTGCTTGCTGCGCACGTTGCACTTCACTGCTGCGGGTTGAAGGCTGGACATTACCAAATGGGGCTAAATCTCCACCCTTCGAATTGAAATGGTTAGCGATAACAACCACACGTTCACCATTAAATTCAAACTCTGCCGCGAGCGGTTTTCTTGAAGTTTTGAAAGCCACATTATCTGGATGAATGCGCCCTGGATTCAGCGATAGGTTCCCACTTGCATCAAGGGCCAGTGCGGTTGTTGCATCGCCTTTGGTACCTGCTTTTAAGGATACCCGATCCGGATTGTACAGGAAACCTACACGAATATTGCCTCCGGTTGCTCCACCATCCATATTATTTACTGGCGCAATATCGGTATACTGATAGCTTGGTCCATTATTACTTTTAATTGCATCCAGAAGCGTTTTGAAACTCTCACTTGCATCTGTGTTTCCGCTATCTGTTGCGCCGTCGTTATCCTGAACTTCCATAATCCCTATGATGTCAGGGCTTTTCAGATTGTTCACAATAATTTTGCCGATCTTATTACCACGTGTCGCATCTTTTTTACTAAAGTTCTCCACGTTAAACGTCGCAATAGTCAGCTTGTCTTGTTGCGGTTCAATTGAGGTTGTTGCCTGTTGTAAACCACTGGACGTAATCGGAGGCAAGTCGCCTTCCAAGGTCACCTTATAATTACTACCCGAATAAGAAAGCACACCATTAATCGGACCTGTAAATTTATCACCCGTGGTCACAGCTTGAGAAGGTTTTTTATTAATGAACAAGCGTTGAGTATTTAGAGAACTCTCAAACTCTCCTGCTCCGTCTCCACGTAAGATCAATCCTCCTGCCGGAGTCTGCAATGGATTATTAGGTTCGTTGTTTATCGTCACTGCTAATCCAGGATTGTAGGAATAAGGTCCAAGAATAGTAGCATTATCTAACTGAATGCGCATGCCTTCCAGACTTTCATAGAAATCAATGGCATCCACGTCCGGGTTGAATTCGCTCAATCCATCCGAATCAATGACATTCGGAATTACGCGACCACCTTTTCCAATGATTACGGGTTGTGGCAATTCAACATTGGGTTGTTCCACAGTAATCTCAGAAGCAACAATTTCAGTGGTTGGCAGGTCTGTTGCACTTGCTGCATACTCTTTGACTTGACCCGAGACTTTTACTTGGTTCTTAACTTTCATTCCATGATCTTTCTTATAAATCAAGATTCCCTCAGAGGTTGCCGGATCTCCATCTTCCTGACCAGGAATGGATTGCATATAGAATGAATCTGCGTTAACTAGAGATGTAACAATCCCTTCTACATTCTGTACTTTTAGTCCGTCATAAATGGAATAATGGCCTGCCCCCTGAATTTCATGAATCCGTACACCATCCACTCGATCCACCGCAGTATACTCGAAAGAAAAAATGGCGCTTACTCTGCTATCAGCAGTGGCAACAGCTTTAATGATTTGATCTTCATTAATCGTAATAGGCTGTGTGTATTCCGTCGAATTCACGGTTGGTTCAGAACCATCCAGTGTATAAAAAATTTGGGCAGCGACATAGGGAGAAGACAACGTAACTTCTGTTCCTTTTACAATGCCACCCGAAGGTGTGCTCGCTGTCACGGAGAGCAAATCTTCCAGAATATCCGACGCCGTTCGAGGAATCAATTCCAGACCGTAAGTGGAATGGTAAGTCAAGACCCCTGTCACTTTATGATACGATTTGCCAACGGAGAGAGCAGAAGGGCTGTTCTTGGCATAAATCAGCATTTCCCCGCCTTGTTTATCTGTCGCAGTGTAAGTAGGTGTGTTGCTTTTTGTCACTTGAATATTGTTTACTTCGACAAGCATCCCTTCATACTGCCCTCCGGTACCCTTGCTTCCTCCCGCACCCGGAGCAAAATGGGATGAGTTGAGCGGTACAGGTGAAGGTAGATCCTGTGACTTTTCGACAGTCCGAATATAGCCACCCTGAAATCCAGATTTGCTCGCTTCAACCTGGACAAGGCCGTTGTAGATCGTAATTGGGCCGTAGGCTTCAATCCGGTCTCCTACTTCCACACCAGAAGCATTACCGCGCACAACGATCCCGGCATCGTTGTCTTGAATATACAGATTGAATACACCAGATAATTCACTGTAGGTTACTATGCCTTGAACGGTAACAGTCGTATTTTCAGTTGCTTTTCTTGCCTCGGAGATTGGAATAGGGGTTGTGTCGACGAGGGTGTAATCGAAACTCGTAACGTCACTATTGTCGATCCCCTCTTTGACCGCGTAGGTTTCAATGTGAGTTGCATCATTTACCGTGATGGGCACGGTGTAGGGAAGATAATCAACATCCGTATTCTGCTTGTAGTATACAGCTGCACCGACTGTGGCTGTTTCCAAGGCCACCTTGGTCCCTGTTGGAACTGCGCCTGATGCAGGATTGGCTGTGACGTTTGCCACTTTAGTTACAGGAGTTTCATCGATCAGTTGGAAGGTTGTTGAGTTATTGTAGTGTATACCTTTGGAGCTGAAGTACTCAGCTATATTACCATTGCTAATACGAACTTTGGCTTTATACAAGGAAGGATTACTTTTCAGTCCGAAAATACTTCGAGGTGCAGAGGTGGGTACCTGAACAGGCATCATTTTGCTGATATTTGTTTCATCAGGACTATCGGCTATTGCAAAATTGGTATCCAAGGTGAAATCCGGGTTTAACCTTACATTTGGGCCACTACTGTAGGTTCCTACAACATATCCTTCGATTGAAATGTTCGAATCTCCAAAATTAAGATTAAGCGCCTGAGCAACGGTCAATGGATCGTCCGCCGCAGCTGCCTTACTGCTGAACAATCCAGCCGGAATGGCACCTGTGATGAGCAGGACCATAGCCAGGAACAACCTGAGCCACCTCTTCATTTGCAGAACATGCATCTTTTACCTACCTCCATATTTTAAATTCGTAATCATTTGTTCATGAAGCTTGTACATTAGTTCAAATATAAGATAACTGAAGTTTTATTACATGTAAACAATATTCTTTTTATGTGATACAAAATAGAACATATACATCACAAAAACTATAACTAAAATAAAAAAAGTAAAAAAGTACTACTTAACAGCTTTCATATGTCATATTAATTACTTTTACAGCAAAAATCCGTGTATAAAAACCTATTTTGAGTAACTTAATCTTACATGTAAAGGGTGCGAATCTCTGTATTCGACATTTATTGACAGATCTCCCTGTGCCCCATTCGCCTGAAAGCGATTTTGTTCAAGCTCTTTTCACAGCAAAACGATGCGACAGTCTGGGGTGACCATCGCATACGTCTTACTCGTTATGACATCCTAAGTTAAGCTATACATTTCAACTTTGCTAAACCCAGCTTGAATTTTTCCTATTTCAAGCAATATGTTACTTCTTCACCGTGCTGTTATACTGTGCAATCTTGTCTGTAATTTGCTTCGCTGCTGCATCCAATACGTCTTGTGGTGTACCTTGTCCATTCAGGACCGTTTCGATCGCTCCTTCGACAATTTGACGGGCTTCGGGGAATACACCCATTACGGCCCCGGATGTTGCTGTCGAATCAGCGGAAGCATGCAATTGGTCGACTGCTGTCTGGAATTGCGGGTACTTCGCCATATTATCCTTTAATACTTGTTCATCGTAGGCTGCTGTCGTAATAGGGAAGTATCCTGTCGCAACGCTCCAGTTGGCTTGTACCGCAGGTGTAGCCAGATACTTAATGAATTCCCAAGCGGCTTGCTGTTGAGCTTCGGATTTGTTGTTCATGATATACAAGCTTGCGCCACCCACCACGACGCCGCCTTCTTTGGCATCTGCAGGACGAGGCAGGAAGCCGGTTCCCAGCTCAAACTTGCCACCAGCACCCTCTACAATTTTGCGCAATCCAGCGGTGGAATCCAGCGTCATGCCGATTTGCTGTGCGGTAAATGCAGCGGTCGTATCGTCTGTGCTACGTCCCAGATTGGAGACAGTTTTCTCATCCATCATTTTTTTCCACCATGTCAATGTCTTCACTCCGGCTTCGGAGTTCAGCGCGGATTCAGTGGCTGCACCGTTTCTTCCGTTACCATTGTTTACATAATCTGCATTCTGGTTCGCGAAGAACTGTTCCATAAACCAGCCATAGATCGCCATGGATGCGCCCGGTTTACCGTCTTTCGCCAGTGCCTTCGCTGCTTGCTCAAACTCTTCATATGTCTTAGGCGGGTTCTCTGGGTCCAAACCGGCTGCTTTGAACATGTCCTTGTTGTAGTAAAGAATCGGGTTCGATGTGTTAAAAGGCATTGCGTTCAATTTTCCATCAATAGTGTAATAACGGATAATGTTTGGTTCCAATTGGGACAGGTCAAACTTATCTTTATCAATAAATTGCTGTACTGGCGTAATCATGCCCGAGTCGATCATGAACTTGCTGCCGATCTCGTATACCTGGATAATGTCCGGGCCGCTGTCCGAGCCCATGGAAGCTTTGAGTTTGTTCAAACTCTCATCGTATTTCCCCTGATAGATTGGCTTTACCTGAATATCCGGGTGACTTGCGTTGAAATCGGAAGCGAGCTGGTTAATGGCTTTTTCCCCTGCACCCGACATCGAATGCCACCATGTCAGTTGTACCGGTTCAGCTGCTGCGGCATCTGCCTGGGCTCTGCCCGTTGTGCTTGTCGTTTCGGTTTTCCCGCCACAAGCGGCCAATACCAGCATAAGTGCAGCCAACATCAATGCAAATGTACCTCTTTTTTTCAAACGAAACCCGATCATAATCGCTCTCCTTTTTTTGGGCTCACGTCACAATAAAATCTTGGAGATGTCACGGAGTGGTCGTTACGGTTACGAATCGTTCTTTCGATCGCTGTTATCTCCGGATTTTTTTTCATTCCCCGTCAGAGGGGAAAATCCGGAGATAAAGGCGAACGCCTCGCTTCTTCAGAATCGATTTCGTTCCCTCCACTACTACCGTGGTTTATCTTCTCAACATCTTATTTCAAGAGTGAGCCTTGTTTATTCGCTCCTGGGTATCCAAACCGCCAACCTTTTAAATCCTTAAAACAAACCTTACTCCCACTACCCCTTCAGCGCGCCCGCGGCCATACCGCGGACAAGCTGTTTCAAACCGAAAACCAGAAGCAGCAGCGATGGCAAAATCACCATAGCCGTACCGGCAAACACCAGATTCCATGCTGTGGATTCCTGGAACTCCAGCATCGAGATTCCGATTTGTACGGTCCTCATCTCTGGCGTATTCGTGACAAGCAGCGGCCACAGATAGGAGTTGTACATACTCAGGAACGAATAGATCGCCAGTGTTCCAAGTGCCGGACGTGACAAGGGTAGGACATGGGATACAAAATACCGGATATGCCCGCAGCCATCGATCTTTGCCGCTTCAAACAACTCTTTTGGCAGCAGCATGAAGAATTGTCTCAGCAGGAATGTACCAAACGCCGTTGCCAGGAACGGTATGGTCAGCCCTTGATACGTATCCAACCAGCCCCAGCTGCGCACCGTCAGATAGTTCGGGATCATGGTGACTTCCCAAGGAATCATCATCGTCGCTACAAACATGCTGAAGATGACGTTCTTGCCCTTAAACTCCATTTTCGCGAATGCATAGGCTGCCATGCTTGCTGTAACCAGCTGACCAAGCATCGTAAGTCCTGCGACCAGGAATGTATTGCCGATAAACGAACCAATTGGAACGATATCGAATACTTCCGTGAAATTGGACAGGTCTATGGATTGCGGGATGATATGAGGCGGATACGCACTGGCATCCTCCGGCGTCATTACCGCCATGAAAAAGGTGTACAGCACCGGATAAAGTACGAGTGCCGCACAGATTGTAAGCAACACATACAGCAATATTTTGGTCCATGGTGATCTCATTGGTAATGCACTTTCCTTTCCACCCATTTGAACTGAATCAGGGTCAGCAACATAATGACCGCGAACAGGATAAGCGCCTGCGCACTGCCCGTCCCAAAGCGGAAATTAACGAAGGCTTCCTGATAGATGGAATAGACGAATACATTGGTACTGTCCATTGGGCCGCCCCGGGTAAGAATATTGATCTGACCAAATGATTGGAACGCACCAATGATCGATACAACTGTGACGAAAAACAGGGTTGGCGACAACAGCGGCATCGAGATTTTGCGAAAAGTAAGCAACGGACCTGCACCATCAATCTTTGCGCTCTCATAAATTTCTTCCGGTATGCCCTGTAATCCGCTGGATAGAATAATGTAATTGAATCCGAGATTCATCCAAATCGTCATGATGGAAATCGATATTAACGCCCAATCCGGGCTGGTCAGCCAGGGAATTGGATCGATTCCAATTTTTCCTAATAAATAATTCAGCATGCCCAAGGTCGGATGGAACAAAAACTTCCAGATGACCGCCGATGAACCGACAGATAATACCACGGGCAGAGAGAATACAAACTGGAATATACGCATTCCCTTGAAACGGTTGTGTGTTAATGCCGCTAGAATCAGAGCTGCCAGCATGCCGGTTGGCACGGTAAACAGGACAAATAGCAACGTTACTTTCATGCCTTGCAGGAACAGTCCTGACTGGAATACCGCCTTGAAATTGTCTAGTCCGACATAGGCTGCAATCTGTCCGGTAGGGTCCGTGGAATGCATACTCAGGTACACCGATTTAAACATCGGATAAAACAGGAACACTGCGAATAAAAGCAGCGATGGTGCCAGGAAACCATAGGCCAGCATATTTTCCCGCATCCGCTGCACACGCAGCGATGCTGTTCGGCGCTGACTCGTATTGGATACGCGCCGTCTGGCAGCAGGCAAGCTGATCCGGTTGTCAAGCTCACTCATCGGATTTTCTTCCCCCTTGATCTACGCATTCGGTGTGTGAACTCATCACCCACGTTATCTAGTGTAAAAGCCAACTGTCACAGCAGAATCTGTTCTGAATCAACGCAGCGTTAATCGTGGACAAGCGACTTTACCAAACAAGGGAGGTTAAAGAGGTTTGAAACCGGGGGCTGTACACAGCAAAAAACCGCAAGAACTCCCTTGATTCGGGAATATTCTTACGGTTTTATCTGTAAAGGGAAGATGAACAATGATTTGATATAAACTCAATAAATTTAACAGAAAACTGGATATTTAACGTTAACGCAAAACGATCAGTTGAAATTTTATAAGAAAATGGATGGCATATAAGCACATTAAATACTCTTCTCATGCCATTGCCCATTGTAGAAGAATCCCACTAACGATTGAGGTGGTACGGCACAGTCGTGACAATCACATCTTTATAATTGATCAGGTAGGCTCGAATCATAAAGCTGGTCTGGTTATGCAGTACATTTTGCCACCAATGCTTGGTGATGAACTGTGGAATCAGAATCGTGATATGGTCCGTCTCGGCCGTTTTCCATTCCACGGTATCAATAAATTTCTTGAGCGGTCCCATAATGCTGCGATATCTCGATTTGATCACAACCAGGCGAACGCCCGGGTTCCACTCTTCCCACTTCTGCTCCATTTTACGAATGGCTTCATCATCGAACCCGATATACAAAGCAACCACATGATCTGACATCGTCTGCGCGTAACTGATCGTATTCATCACGACCCGGGTAATGCCAGCCACCGGTATGATAATTGTATTGCCCTTTCTCACCGGTTTCTCCAGTTGGATGTCAATCCGCAGTTCATCCGCGATGTTGCAGTAATGACGATGAATGCGCATGAACACATAGACGACGAGTGGCAAGAAAATAAAGATAACCCATGTTTGCGTGAACTTGGTGAATATAAATATCAAAGTAATCGACAGGGTGGTCAGCATACCAATCGTATTGACAAGCAGCTTCACACGCCAGCCAGATGGTTTGACTTTGATCCAGCGAATCATCATGCCCAGCTGCGACAGGGTGAATGGAACGAACACGCCCACTGCGTAGAGCGGAATCAGGCTTTCCGTATTTCCTTTGAATCCGACAACCAGTAAGGCAGACATCACACTGAGAAAAATAATACCGTTCGAGAAGCCAAGGCGGTCTCCTCTAACCATAAACATATGCGGCATATATTTATCCTTGGCCATCATGAAGGACAACAGCGGAAAAGCGGAATACGCCGTATTCGCTGCAAGGAACAGGATCAGTGCCGTCACACCCTGAATAATAAAATACATTGTGCCCCTGCCAAATGTGGCTTCGGCAATCTGGGAAATGACTGTGGCTTTGGGATCGGGCTTCACTCCGTAACCATAAGCAAGTAACGTGATGCCGATAAACATGGCTCCCAGAATACAACCCATAAGCATCAAAGTTCCTGCTGCATTTTTCTCAGCTGGCTGCTTGAAGTTCGGAATGGCATTACTCACCGCCTCAACCCCGGTCAAAGCCGAACAACCCGAGCTGAATGCCTTCAGCAGCAGAAACAGACTCACATGAGACATACTCGTTCCGAATTCAGGAGCCGCAGCTTCCATGCCACCAGCGAGAAATTTGATCCCCCCGGATATAATCAGAATCGCAATGGAAAAGATAAACAGATATATGGGGATCGCCAGTACGGAAGCAGATTCCGTCACTCCCCGCAAATTCATTATCGTCAAAAATACAATCATGATCAGTGCAATGACTATACTGTAATCATGAAGCATCGGAAAGGCAGATGTAATTGCATCGGTCCCTGCAGACGAACTTACCGCAACAGTCAGAATATAATCGACCAGCAGAGATCCTCCGGCAATCAGGCTAGGAGCCGTACCGAGGTTATCCTTGGCTACGATATACGCGCCGCCCCCTGTTGGATAAGCAAAAATCGTCTGGCGGTAGGAAAAAATTAAAATGACGAGTAATCCCAACACGGCAATGGAGATTGGAACAGAGTACCACAAGGCCGCGAATCCGGCCGCAACGAGCACCAGTAAGATCTGCTCCGTACCGTAGGCAACGGACGATAGGGCATCGGAGGATAGAATGGCGAGCGCCTTCCATTTCCCCAATTTTTCTGCATCCAATTCAGCCGATTTCATAGGCTTGCCTATTAAGATTCTCTTCATTTTGCCAAGCATGATCATAACTTCCTTCCATCAATCATCTGTGAAGCATTGTTATTATGCAAAATCGCTGAGCCATTGACAATACGTCATTTCACCTCAATTTCGTCAGCTCGTGATAATGCATTCTACGATTCAATAATCGATAACAAAGCCTCGCTTTATCAGCTTTTTGAACTTTTTTGAACTAAAACGGCGTTTGTTCGCCGAAAAAAAGGAAATGGCCTTCGGTTTAATAAACCAAAGACCATTCCGTATTAAGCTGCGTTGGAGCTCTTTCTTTTATACGAATCTCGATCCGTCAAACCTATATATTCAAAATGCCAGGACGTGGAGTGACACCGAAAGCTTCGGCCAATGTAACTAGCTGCTGATCCGTAATTCTCTGTCTGATCTCATGACCTGCAACCAGCATATACACCTGTGCCGCCTTCTCTATGGTCTCTATAAGTCCAAAAGCTTCATCAATCGTTGTACCCGTTCCAAAGATCCCATGCTGCGGCCAGATGACCGCGTGGTATTCCTTCATTTTCTCAGCCGTTTCCCGTCCAATTTCATTCAATCCAGGCACCATCCACGGAATAATACCAACGCCGTCAGGAAATACGACAACACATTCCGTACACATCTGCCACAGCGTCTTTGTAAATTTCAGTTCATCCAACTCATGGATAAATGTCATCGCCAGGACGTTGGTCGCATGGTTGTGCATGACAACCCGGTGTTTCGGGTCGACTTTCAGACGCTCGATATGACTCATAAAATGCGTAGGCAATTCACTCGTTGGGTTCGCCCCCGACTTTAGCCCCCACAGCACTTCCAGCTCCTGTCCATCATTAGATACACGCAGCAACCCCAGATTGCTCTCTGGATCAGCCAGTACATTTTTGAAATATTTGCCTGAAGCTGTCACGATAAAATACTTGCCTGCCAGCTCCTGCATCGAAAAGGCAGGTTTAATCTTGCGGATCACATGGTTGATATCGATATATTTGGCGACCTCCTCTTCCTCTAGCAAATAGCTGACATTGCCGCCATTGCGTTCATCCCATCCATTTTTCCACATATGTTGAGTAATCTCCGCCATCTCACGGATAAATGGAATATGGAATCCAGCAGCCTGAGTTGTTTCATTCGTAAGGGTCACGTTCATCATCATTCTCTCCTCATGATAAAAAATAGAATGGCTGTCACGTACATAGTAAGTTCCTTTTTTCACATTGATTATACCTTTGTTTATCTTTATAAGTCAATAATTCAAAGGTTTATTCACTTCTTTTATTTTTGTTTATGTTTGTTTTTTGTATTTTTATAAAAATAAGCAAAAAAATACCTCACCGGCGTCCGGCGAGGTCAGTCACACATCTATCTAACACGAGAAGGGGTTTACAAGAATAATCTTACCTCTGCTACCTTAATAGAAGCTGAAAATGAAATAAAAAAACGATGAAAACCCATTTACCAAAAAATTACGGTCATCGCCGCTGTTCATTCAATCAAGCTATATGCTTAAAGACTCTGAGTTACCCTGAATGTACAAAGTATTTATTCCTTTTTCAACAAATAGGATGGGTGCATCAGCCCTGTCGGTTCATAACGCTCATCGCGTACATATTGAAAGCCCAGCTTGGACAGCATGTGACGTGACACTTCATTATCTGGATGATGGCCGGCAAACAACGCTTTAACCTTCAGTTCTCCAAATGCATAGTCAATCACTGCCCGTGCCGCCTCCATGGCGTAGCCCTTACCCCAGTAATCCCTGGTAAGATGAAATCCCAGTTCATATATCTCTTCTTCCGGAGAATACGGGCACAAGCCGCAGCAACCAACGAAGACTTCCGAATCTTTCTCAAAGAGAGGCCAATATTGCACTCCCACCTCTTCTTGCCTTTTTATTTCCTGCGTCAACCGAGCTTCCACTTCATCCTCGCTAAGAAATCCCTTGCTGCTAATCCACTTCGTTACCTCATGATCTCCCCATAGAGCTGACGCCAGAGCACGGTCTTCTTCATTCCATGTCGAGAATACAAGCCGCTCGGTTTCAAGGAACGTTGTTCTGTTCATGTCCAATAACCTCCTGTTTCACAACATCAGTCTACTACTACTTCTACAATGAATTACTCGAATAGCTGCCTCAGTAAACAAAAATTTGATTGTACCCGTTATATTTCTAAGAATAATAGCTATAATTTCTGAGCCAGTTTCTCAAACTGATTAATATGAGGCTTAATCTCTTTTTCTACACTTTTGATAAAAGAACTAAATTGCTTCTGACTGAATTCATCTCCAACACCGACATCTTTGTATACTTTTCCTTTTTGGTATGTAAATGAAAAGAAATAACCGACCTTCAATCCATCTAAAATATTTTCTGCACCGCCCAGTATTTTAAGACTTAAATTTGAATCCTTGTACGCAAAGTAATAAGGTGGGTCATACTCTCCATGTCGAACATCATACCCTGAGACCCACTGATCCTTAGCAAAGGTCCCTTTCTGAATACGATTTTCAAGCATAACTGCTTCGTAGGATATTTCTCTGATCTCCAGTTCACCCTTTCCATCCTTTTTGTCATTCTTCCAATAGCCGTCGTACTTGAGGTCTGTAACACGGTCCTTATCACTTGTCACTGCTTTGTAGACACCATATCCTGAACGTTTGCCCGCTACCCAGTTTCCTTTATAAGCCTTGCTCTTTCCCCAGGTCATCGTCCCATAGCCATGGGGCTTGCCATTCTTAGTTTCACCATAATAAGTTACTCCATTTCCAAGCTCCAAGGTGCTCATTGAAGAGGCTGCATCTAAATTGTGTGGAGACATGAATAATGATAAACACAAGGTTAATCCCAAAACGTACAACAACATCCTTTTCAAAATTACAATCTCCCTTTCGTTTTGATATAAGAATATCAATCATTCTTATAACAACTAATTAATTTTATAAAGACCCTAGTATAATATCACTTCCACCCCAAATACATCCATAAAAAAAAGAAAAAACCTCTGCCGACAACATGTCCGACAGAGGTCCACAAAGCACGCGACATTCATTAGAAATCAGATGTTGCGATCTGAATCGTGCCTGTTGAAGCACCTGCGGGAGTAGTCAACAAAGCAGCTACGAGCAGCAAATCAACAGACAACGTAAGGCTGTTGCCAGCAGGGACCAAATATGTGATCACTGGAGCGTTAACACGAGTTACAACCAGGTCTACCGGAAAAGGACCAAAATTGTTCACTGTGATGCTGGCATTCGTGCCTCCAGCAAGGTTTTCATAATACGATTTACCCACACTAGCCGCTAAAGCATAAAATTGTTGCGGTAAAAGGATGGCCATGGAAATCACCTCCTTTTGCTTTGATACGGTATTCTATGTTTGGAATCTATTAATGTAACGGTAAAATGACCGTGTTATAACGTCCATTTTGATAGAGATGCTAGACTAAAGTAATCAAAAAGCCCCGCCAGATCATCCGGCGGAGCCACTTACACGAAACTCATATTCTAAGATTCTTAAGCATACAGCATGAAAAAGTTCAACTCATGCCCCTGCTGTTTGAGATAATTATACAACTGTGAACGGTGATGGAACACATGTGTTAGCGTTTCAATCTGCCATTGGACTTGCAAATGACCATGCTCCATATAGAAAGCTTTGGTTGAGCGGTTCAACAGATCTTCTTCGCTCAGTGATACAATATAAGCTTTGTAGGCTTCCAAATTGGCCCAGAGTGTTGCCTCTAGTTTTTCAATGTCCTCGATTCCCGACAGGTTATTTTCCACCACGCCTACCTCTGCTTCGCTCTTCTCTTGCATAATCGCAAGGTCCGATGCGGTGATCTGAATAAAATGATGGACTAGTTCCACCAGTGAACGCATATTCTCCTGCGGGCGATAAGCCCAATCCTCTGGACGGATCAAGCGGATCAGGCTCGCCCCCGTACGCACTCCCGTCTCCAATTCATGGAGCAGATGATCTCTAATTTGCAATGTTCCATTCATATATGATATCTCCTTTACTATTCATTCTCACGATTTTAGTATAACGGAAGAGGCAATCGAGTTATTGTACAAATCGGACAACCTTTGTTGATGTTCTTTGGCAGCAGTCAGCGGGGTTTCTCCATAGAACTTACGAAATTGACGAATCAAATGGGCTTGGTCAAAAAAACCATGATTCAGGGCCAGTGCTACCCAATCTGCCGTATGCCCCTGATGAATACTGTCCAGGACACGGTGAAAACGAACCACCTCACTAAATCGCTTCGGACTAATTCCAATCCATTCTGCAAACTTCCGATGCAGCTGGCGTTCACTAACAACCTCTCGCATCGCCAGCTCACTGACGCTCATGCGTCCCCCATCGGTAAAAATGCGATGCAGCACGTTTTTCATCAGATCATTCTCGTATGAATTGGTTTGCACGGATAGTGGACTCAGATAGGTATTCATCACGTGTACTCGTTCTTCAAAGCTTTTCGTTCCAGCCATCCGCTCCTGAAGCTCACTCAGCTTGACTGGCCAACACTCCTCAAGCGGAATTCGTCTGTCCGTTAATTCTTCCAATGGTAAACCATGAAAGACATACGCCCCACCTGGAAAAAAACGCACTCCAAATGTGTAATTTTCGGCAGAAGCGGGCACATCAACTGGCTCAGGTACAGCGAACGGATGCGTATAATTGCCACAGTAACCATAGGAGTGTACCGAATGGATCGAATCATATGTAATCAGCATGTCCGTGCATCCATCCGGCAACACCCGAGCGGGTACAGACACATAAGGTTGATCTATACCTCCATCCATATAAGGATCCTTGGTAGACTGTAATGTGCCTGCCTCTTTTCGGGTCGGATACATATCTATTGCTGTACTCTGATTCTCTCCCGCGTGCGGAATAGAACCCGATTCCCAATAACAGGCTACATGAGCCATGAGGGAAACAGAAGGGATTTGCTCCATATAATACGTGTTTCCATCTGTCCCATTCATCTGAATGGGTCTGAACAGCGGATGCAGGCTGGGGTCCACGAACCATCCCTCCGTTACTAGCATTTATGTATGCATCTATCATACCATCAACCGATGAAATGTAGAAAAAAAGTGCCCCGCCGGACGATCCGACGGGGCTAGTCACACATCTATTTAACACGAGAAGGGGTTTACAAGACCTATCTTACCCCTGCTACCTTAATGGAATCTGAAATGGAGATGAAAAGAACATCAATTTTTATGGGCAATGTTGTTGCAGACATTTATTGCTCCCATGAAGGATTAAGCACACTAGCCATGGCCCGGATATAATCCTGGCTAGCCCGCTGGCTAACTTCCGCATCAGGTACAAACACTTCGAAGCAATGATAAGCACCGGGATAGAGGTGCATTTCGACATCCACTCCCGCTGCCGCAAGGCGTGTCACATATTCGATTGTCTCGTCTCGAAACAGATCAAGCTGGCCAACGCACGTATACATCGGAGGTAACCCTGCCAGATTTTCAGTTCTTGCTGGGACAGCGTAGGAAGGCATGTGGTGTTCTTCGTTCCCCTCCAACCTCTCCTTCTCTCCTCCAAGGTACATACTCCACGCCTCCAGGTTATTAGTCCGGTTCCATGTGGCATTTTGCTCCGTAATTTCATGGCTCGAAGCCGAAATATTCTGATCGTCCAGCATGGGGTACAACGGCATTTGGAAGATCAGGCTCGGCCCACCTTTATCACGGACCATTTGAGCAAGTGCCGCAGTCAGTCCTCCACCTCCGCTTGCTCCGGCAATTGCCACCCGGCTAAGATCAATGCCGAGTGACTCTGTTTCGTCCGTCATCCATAGCAGACCTGCGTAGCAGTCATGAAGGCCAGCAGGATAAGGATACTCAGGAGCCAGACGATAATCGACCGATACGACTACGCAATGAGCCGCTTGTACAAAGCGTTCACATAGCGCATCATCCATATCCGGATGTCCCAGCACATAACCTCCTCCATGAATCCACAGCATCGCCGGCAGCTTATCTCCAGTACGCTCAGACGGTTCATATATTTTGACTAGCATATCTCCTGCTGCCCCAGCAATCATTCGATTTGCGGTGCGTACGTCGTCCGAATTCTCGATTGGTGGGTTCACGAGCATCGCCCGGCTAACCTGCAATCCCCCCTTCAAATTAAAGCCCGGAAACTGGGATAATGTATCTCTTAATTCAGGTACCACCCGATCTACAAAACTCATTTACAATTCCTCCTTCAATGTATGTTCTCTATGATTTTTGTCATTCTCAGCTTCCCATTCGGCCAATTCTTCCCGCACCCGTGGTGCTACCTCTGTTCCGAGCAATTCGATCGCTCTCATCACCTGATCATGCGGCATCGTTGCAATGGGAACGTACATCATGAAACGTTGTAATGCCCACATTTTTGCGAAGGTGAATGATCTTCCGGGCAACCGTCTCTGGATCACCTACATACAGAGCACCGTCGTGGCTACGTGCGGCATCAAAGCTGGCACGAGTGTAATGCCCCCATCCCCGTTCCTTGCCGATTTTGTTCATGCCCGCCTGGGTAGAAGGAAAGAACAGATCAGCCGCCAGCTCGGTATCTTCAGCCACAAACCCCAGTGAATGCGACCCTACGGTAAGCTTCGAGACGTCATGTCCGGCATGTGTCGCTGCCTGCTTGTACAACTGCACAAGGGGCCCAAAATTCCGTCCCGGGCTCCCGCCAATAATAGCCAACGTCAACGGAAGCCCCAGCAATCCTGCACGAACCACCGATTCCTGATTACCCCCGCTGCCAATCCATATGGGCAAAGGACTCTGCACAGGCCGTGGATATACGCCCAGATTATGGATCGCAGGTCTATGCCCGCCTCGCCAGTTGACTATTTCGGACTTTTGCAGGTTAAGCAGCAGTTCCAGATGTTCATCAAACAGCTCATCATACTCACCTAGTTCATACCCAAACAAAGGGAATGATTCAGTAAAAGAGCCCCGCCCTGCCATAATTTCCGCACGTCCGTTCGAAATGCCATCCAGGGTGGCAAAATCCTGGAATACACGTACCGGATCAGCAGAAGAAAGAACCGTCACTGCACTAGTCAATCGAATGCGTTTGGTCAGGGATGCGGCTGCGGACAGCACCATAGCAGGGGAAGAAGCAGCATAATCTTTACGATGATGTTCTCCTACTCCAAATACATCCAGCCCAACTTGATCGGCAAGTACGATTTCTTCCACCACTTCACGCAATCGCTGTGCGTGACTTATGACCGCACCTGTTCGAAGATCGGGTGTTGTCTCCACGAATGAAGTAATTCCTAACTCCATATCTCATTTCTCCTCACTATTGGATTATCATTCACCAAAATAAATTACTGATCGGTATGTTATTTAGGTAGTTAATATATCTCAGCATTTCGCTTACTGTCAACCTATTTATTTTCATCAAACTCTATATCTTATTTGTTGTCTACATCATCAAAATGACCTTCGTTTGACAAATTATCGAGAGTTCTATAATATATATCATACTGATGAGTAAGAAATATTAACTATCAAAATACGATCCACATATCTAATACGAAATGATCTATACTTGAGAAAATATAAGTAACAAGGAGTATTCATTATGGCGAGAACACGCGAATTTGACGAAGAGAAAGTACTGGATGCAGCGATGCAGCTTTTTTGGGAAAAAGGATATGAGGCTACCTCATTAAGCGATCTGACTTCGAGGATGGGCATCCAAAGACCCAGTATATACTCCACTTTTGGAGATAAAAGAGAACTGTTCGAAACGTCTCTACGGAAATACACGATGGCCCGTGCCGCAGAGATGCGGACCAGACTGGCGGGTATTGCGTCGGTAAAAGAAGCTTTTCGTACTTTTTTTGCAGAAATCGTAGATGAAGAATACAATGCAGATCGACTCAGTCGTGGATGCTTTTGTATCAATACGATGGTTGAGCTTGCACCCCATGATGAGAAATTCGAAATTCTCACCCGGGAACATCAGATGTACCTTTCGGTTATTTTTCAGGAAAATATCGAGCGGGGAATGCGATCAGGTGAGCTTGATCATTCCATGGACGCCAAGGCTGTGGCGCAAGCGCTCATTGTATCGTTAATTGGACTGACCGTTTTCATGAAATCCCGCCCCAATCGTTCATTTATAGAAAACTCAATTCGAGTCACACTCTCCTTGCTGGATTAAGCCCAAGCGATGATAAGAAAAATAGCACTGCTGGCAAAAACGCCGGCAGTGCTTCATTCGTTTCACTGTAAACTTGACTCTCTGCGAGTGGCTGACAAACATACTACCTCATTCGGATTTTCCCAAATAATGTATTTTAGGTCGAACGCCCAGTCGTTCGGTTAGGCGATCGCATAGGATGCCGTATAAATGATTTGGGAGGTTTTTTTCTTGAATAATTATCCAATGATGCATCATCCAATGGCTAACTCACATTATGTGCCCCACATGCCTCATAACATTGTCGTTCATCCAGTGGATCATTGCGTAGTCGAAAGTCTAATGTCCCTGGTGGGAAAAGTCGTTATCCTGGAAACGACTCGCGGTAGACTGGATGGATGTGTCGTTACTGTTAAACATGACCATGTTGTACTGGAGGAAAGAAACAGGAAGTTTTTTGTGCGTATTGCCGAAATCGTCTGGATTATGACTGAGTAAATACCGATTGAGGGCTAACGAACCGAACACCTCTTAAAATGGAGGATTAGAGCACACTTAAGAGATGATTCCTGTACTGCACGGGGGTCATCTTTTTAGTCTGCTCGCTCCACTGTTCATATTTTTTAAAGAGACGAGTACAGGTTTAAAGTTTCCCAAAGGAACATTATAATGAGAGTACGAAATAACGATGCATTACGAGGTGAGAATTTGCAATATCTATTTACAATACTATTCATCATTAGCTTTATAGCTTTCTTCGTATTTCTTCTTTTGATGATCATATCCATGAGGAAACATAACCGGATAACAGTAAGGCACGTTATGCTAACAGCGATATGTTTTGCAATGGCTTCGATAGGAATGTATGGTATGTTGGCTTTATCTTCAAATCCTCCGCAATCATCTGGAAAAGATCAGACGGAAAAACACGAATCAGGCACTGCCACATCAGAGGAAGACCACGCACCTCTAACCCAAACGAATGCCTCTAGCTTCCATATGACAATGGAGGAATTCAAAAACAAGTTTAATGGCGCCGTGGGAAAATACCGACTGAATGGCTTGAGTATTACCCGCTTGAATATGAAAGACTCTTCAGAACAGGACACTGGCGCTTTCGAGTATGTATTCAATGATAAATTAAGATTGGTTGGTACATTAAATTCAGATCAAAAAGTACAAGAAGTCAGGTTGTACGGAACTGGTGATGTCAGTGAACCAACGGGTGGAATCCTGTTGACTGCTATCGCTACTCTTGTTCTGACAACCAATAATGAATACACATATAATGATGCGCAAGACGTGATTCAGGATATTGGCTTATTGGATCGTGATGTAAGTCAAAGTGAATTTGATGGAACGACTGTTCGAAATGGACTGGAATATCGCTTCAGCATACAGGATCATGATCACTCTACTTTTGAAATAACTGTTGCGAAATGAGACCCCAATGTGAAAGAGGCCACTCCATGAAGGAACGGCCTAACGTGTGATATGTACTGTTTGGATAGTTCAGTGTTTGTAATTGTGATCTTATCTTTTTAGGGGTCTTATCTTTGAAAGTGATCATCAAACAAATAATGCATATCCACGCAATTAATAGTTGCCACCAATCCAATGATGAACACCTCCACAATGCGAGAGTTACTCAATGATGTGTCTTACCTTTGAATCACATGATTAACGATCCTCTGAGCATCGTATTTAACCCATCCCAACAGTGCTGAACCTCGTGATGTTTGCCAAGGCAGCCCTACAAGGTACAGTCCAGCAACCGGTGATACTCCTCTCTCGTGTAAAATTTCACCTCGGGAATCAAAAGCAGTAGCGATATCAATCCAACCATCATTTCGTTTAAACCCAGTAGCCCAGATAATATTGTCTATCGGTGCCTCACTCCCATCCTCATATAGGATGCGGTTATCTATTGCATTCATAGCACGTGGACGCTTGTTAACTTTCCCTTTAGTGATCAACTCTTTTAACTCATAGCCATATACGTACTCAGGCTGATTTCGTAACCATTTTCCGACCATACGATCTGCACTTGCACGTAATACTCCGAGCTTTTCGAAATACCAGAATATACTTCGTTTCATGATATGCAAAGGTCTAAATGTTATATTTCGAGCTATGGATATGTATACGGTTTGTTTATCATCTGATGCTAACTCTACAGCAATTTGGGCGCCTGAATTCCCTCCGCCTACCACTACTGTTGTTCCAGGAAGCAATTGAGAGATATTTTTATATTCTGATGAATGAAGCTGAATTACATTCGCAGATAATGATTTCGCAAAATGAGGAACATTCTTGGTTTGGAAAGGTCCTGTCGCAACGATAATATTGCGCGCTTCAATTATTCCATCATTAGTTTCAGCATAGTACACCTCATCTTGCTTCGAGAGACGAGTGATTAAACAGTTTAATTTTATAGGAAGATGCATTTGTTTGGCGTAACTTTCAAAATAATCTGCAATTTCATCTTTGCTTGGCAGGCTGTTTTCATTTCCAATAAGAGACATTCCAGGTAATCCGTCATACATTCGTGGGGTAAAAAGACGCAAGGAATCGTACCGTTTACGCCAAGATTCCCCGACAGATGAGACATCGTCAACGATTAAGAAGGTTAACCCCGACCTCTGAAGATAGTAACCTGCTGCCAAGCCTGCTTGCCCAGCTCCGATAACCAATACATCATACATATGTATCATCTCCAATATCGCTTACGCATTAATATATGAGCACTTATTCATATATTTATTTTACTTAACAACTGTCTATTTAGCAATAGAAGAGAACATCACTACTTTTTTTTAAAAACATCAATATTAAAAAGACTCCCTCACGGGAGCCTTTAATCAGTTTATCCTAGTTTGCCTGTAACGTATCTATGATGCTATTCCTGATATGTTCGTTATTTATTACCTCGTGTATCGATCGATGTCATCGATCGCAGACTGGTGCTCTCTTCTATGATGATCTTCATGCTGACGAACGTCGTTTTTTAACTTGGCTAAGAATCCCCACCCCATAAATACAAGTAAAAGTACGGTAATCAGTGCATAAGCGAAGCTATATAGATTCATATAGAAGTTGATGAAAATTGCAGCGAGCATCAAGCCCAGAATCAACAATGTCCACTTTGTACCCTTTCTCAAATCATTTCCTCCTCCAGTCGTTACTGATAAGCTGTCTATGTATCATAAGATACGAGGTTTCAAACTTAGGGCTAGCATAAATCAGGGCACCTTTCTGCTTCAATGAAAAAAGACTCCCGATAAGTAAAGTGTACCCTTTGTAAAGGACATT
>NZ_LITU01000015.1:41901-132564 GCF_001280595.1 Paenibacillus xylanivorans | reverse complement strand
ATCTGTCTACTTGACAGGGGTAAGACCACATTCCCGGCTTTTTCATATGATCTGATGTGAATGGATCAAATGAATAGAATTACTTATTCCAGTTTTCTTCAATAAATTCATCCCGTCCGGATATCGCACGGTCTTCCTTGTAATGTTTCTCATTTTTCTTGTGGTAATCCTGGTGATAGTCTTCTGCCGGATAGAATACAACTGCATCTCGGATCTCCGTCACAATCGGTTGATTGAATCGCCCGCTTGCTGCCAGCTCCTGCTTGGACTGCTCTGCGAGCTCACGTTGACGTTCATTATGGACAAAGATCGCTGTTCGGTACTGACTCCCACGATCCTGAAATTGCCCTCCGTCATCGGTTGGGTCCGTCTGGGGCCAGTATAGCTCCAACAGACGTTCATACGGAAATACCTCTGGATTAAATGTAATTTCAACGACCTCGACATGACCGGTCTCCCCGGTTTTGACCTGCTCATATGTTGGATTATCGACGTGACCGCCGGTATAGCCGGATACAATACCATGAATGCCTGGCTGCTCTTCAAACGGTGTAACCATACACCAGAAGCATCCACCGGCAAATGTAGCTTTTTCCATTCAGATTCATCCCTTTCTTTTGTACATCTATATCTTAAAACAAAAAGAGGTTGATGGAAAGCCACCTCGTGGACTTCCATCAACCTCTTCAAAATCATCTGTTATATCAACAGTTATTCAAACTGCTTGTTGCCGACTTACTGTAAATTCAAGAGATATTGAATTCGTTACCCGCGGCTACGACCCATAGAACGGAAGATCAAGCTCACGATCGCTACAAGTACAATGGCACCGATTAATGCCGGTACAATGTAGAATCCGCCCATTTCTGGACCCATTTCTCCCAATATCACCCCGCCTAACCATCCGCCGATAAAACCGGCAATGATGTTACCGATAACGCCGCCGGGAATGTCACGACCAACAATCAGACCTGCCAACCATCCAATGATACCACCGATAATTAATGACCATAACCAACCCATATCATTCACCTCTAATTAAAGTTTTTGTTGTTGTCTGTCTACTATTAACCGCTACAGAAGCATTTAAACAATTGGCATGAAAATTGTTGTATATTACCTTTTGTTCATATGCTCTTTTCTCTGTTGTACAGCCTATAACAAAGCATTGTAAACAGATTGCGTCACTTCCCGGCATCTTACACAGCTCAAGACTGCGTTATGTACCTCCCGAAAGTCATTGTATGTTGAATCAGACAGCCTTAGTATAACCAATTGAGGTGAGAATATTTTAACGGTTATATTCGATTAATAAAACCCTGCACGGCCTTTACCTGGCTGAGCCAGCCAGTTGTGTTTATGACTCTTGTCCAGCTCTCCTCGCATCGACTGAATGATCTGCACAATGTCCGTCTGGCCATTCTGGTGCCATTCCAGCGCTGCACTGACATACAGCTCTCCAAGCTGGGCAAGAGAAAAGGTATCCGTCAATCGTGCAGCTTCAAGCGTCCCTTCTTCTCCCGCGAATACAGCAAAGCCTCGTTGGTTCAAATATTGCAGACGGAGCCCTTCATCCGGTAGCGGTATTTCATAAGCCCGATCAAACCGTCCGGCACGGTTCATGAGCCCCGGGTCTATTTTCTCCGGATAATTCGTTGTGCCAATGAGGAAAATGCCCTCTTTGGAAGTTGCCCCATCCAGTGTATTCAGGAAAAAGGACCGGACTTCATCCGGCATGGAATCAATATCCTCAATAATCAACACCATTGGTGCCAGACGTTTGGCTGCTTCGAACACTTCACGTACCGATTCACTGTTTGTGTATTCGGTAATTTGCCAGTATGCAGCAGGCCCCGGTATGCTTCCCGCAATGGATTTTACGAGGGTTGTTTTCCCGTTTCCAGGATGACCGTAAAGCAGGATGCCACGTTTGTAAGGAATATCATAGTCTCGATAAAAGGAGCGATCCGCCTCGAAAAACTGGTCCAACGAACGGAAAATATCTTGTTTAATTTGCGGAGAAAGCACGACCTCATCTCTCCCCACAGAGCGGGTAATGGATTCGACATGCCGGTCACTGCCATTGCGGGCATCCGTGTATACCGTGACCTTTTTCATATTTTGCTGCCGTTCCCGTTCCCTTACACTGCCCAGAAATCGCTTCAATTCCTCTTCGCCTGTAGCAAAAACAAAATCCTCATTGTAGATCCCGTTCTCCCGGAAGAATGGAATGCGGACGAGAGCTACGCCCCACTGGGGATAGGCAAATACATTGTTGCGAATCGAATAATGTACACCATAGGTTGGTGCATCTCCATCATCCTCATAGTGCAGTGTACGTAGCTCCAGATCTTCGAAAATCCGGGCAACCAATTCCACGTCCGTACTGTTGCTTTGCAGATCTTCTTTTAGCAGATCCCAGTATTCACTGTTTGGATCATCGCTGGCATAGAGTTCATAACGAACTCCGTATCGATTGCCAAGCGCTTCAATGATGCCTCGAATCAAGCGGGCATATATGGCATAGCCTTCGTTTCGGATTTGACTGTCTTGTTGCTCCTCATAGGAATAGATGACTCTATTATGATTCAATTGTTCTTTATCTATGTTCATTACTTAGCTCCCTTCACAGCGGCAAGTGGTTTACATTTGGCTACAACTTGAGCCAGACCTGCGCCGGTAACACTATCAATTATTTCATCGACATTTTTATACGCTTGCGGCGATTCATCAATAATCGATTCAAGTGAACGCTGGTTCACCACAATCTCATCTGCAGTTCCCACGCCCAGCGCTGAGGCAAAATCCTCTACGGTAACCAGGCGCTTCGTTGCTGTCCGCGAACGAATGCGTCCTGCCCCATGACAGATCGAATAATAGTTATCCTTCCCCTCAGGTTGACCTACCATGATATACGAAGCAGTCCCCATTGAACCGGGAATAAGCGCAGGATGACCTGTTGCCAGATATGGCTTCGGATTATCCGGATGACCTGCAGGCAATGCACGTGTAGCTCCTTTGCGGTGTACAAAGACCGAGCCTTGATCCGCGTGCGATTCCTCCCATGCATAGTTGTGCATCAGATCATAGAGGGTACGGAATTCGCATTTTGGACCAAACACATCCCGAAAAGCTTCGCGAATTGCATAAGCAATCAGGTGGCGGTTCACCACAGCATAATTCAGCGCAGAATACATCATATCAACGTAATGGCGACCTTCCGCATGTTCAAGCGGAGCAAAAACCAGTCTTGGATCGGATGTCCCCAGACCATTTCGCTGCATCATTTTCGCAATCGCCGATGAACTGGTTTGGCTTACATACCCTCCCCAAGCCCGTGAACCGGAATGGATCATGACAACAATTTGTCCATCGTACAGGCCCCAAGCTTTCGCGATCTCCCGATTTTCCTCGGCAATCTCAATCGATTGAATCTCGGCAAAATGATTGCCTCCACCCAAAGTCCCTAACTGGCGATGAGCCCGATGCCATGTCATATCTGGTACCGAATCCAACACTTCCTCGTCAAAAGCAAACTTGCTGCTCTCTATATGCGTGATGGAAGTTGATTTTTTCGGTGTGTAGCTGTCCGGAATATATTTTTTGGGTAAGCCATGCAAGCCCTTGCGCACAATATGCTCCAGACGTATATCCGAGTAATGACCGCGTTGATTCGCCTCCATCGGCAGCACCTTCTCAATGGCTTTGACGAGTTTACGGCGCAGCTTCACGTCTTTCAGATCATCCTTATGCAAATTGGTCATATGCACCCGCATGCCACAGCCGATGTCACTGCCTACGATGGATGGAGATACATAGCCACTCTTGGCATCCCATACCGCCGTTGTGCCGATGCAGGTACCTACACCGACATGCACGTCAGGCGTATAACTCATATAGGAAATACCCGGAATTTGAAGATTGTTGTTCGCCATCTCGAACACCTTATAGTCCAATGAGGAGAATAGTTGTTGTGCCGCATATACCGTTAAGTCCCCAGCAGGCAATTTGACTTCATGTCGGTAGCCATCTGTGAGTTCGTTTTGACTTGTAAATAAATTAGGTTGTGTATTCATAAATGTTTATTATTCCTTCCTGTACGTTCAGCTAGTTCGGTTCATTTCAAAAATTGAACCTAACGTTATTCCGAATTCATATCCATGTTCTGTACAACAAAAAAGAAGCCACGGACAGTTCGCCCGTGACTTCTTCATGACAATAACGGAAAACAAAAGCAGCATGAACATGCCGCGTCTGTTCTCCATTGCTATATACGCCGAGAGTAGCATATCGATTAATAACGTTCCAAGGATAAACGATATGCATCTTCCCCTATGTCGCCCGTATGAGGCCAAAGAGACGATGAACTGGATATACAATTGTGCCTGTGCTTCGTAGTGTCTTTGTGAATTTCAAATCATAACCAACCATCATATCTCTCGGCCTCCCTTCATCAATATTATGTTTATATTAAGCGGACTTGTTTCGATGTGTCAACCCTTTTCTTGGAAATTCACCTTTTTTGCATATGCATTAGATTTAACTTTGTGCCAATAACTTATATAAAAAAAGCAGGGTCTGTAAGGAACAGACCCTGCTTACTCAAGCATATCATGAGATTAGATATCGATTATTGATGGTACTTGTTTTGACAGATTTGACTTTGCATCTTATCATTTCCCTGCTTGTTTTTCCAATTCCTCCACAGGATTTTCATCTTCTTTTTCAGGCACCTTGGAAGACAGGAACCAACCGCATACTGCAATCGTAATCAGCACAATGTAGAAACCAAATTTCCAAATTTTATTTTCCGGGAAATGCTCATCCAAAACGCCCAGTGAAGGGTGTGCAAGTGTAATAACTGCCAACTTAACCCCAACCCAGCCGACGATAACGAAGGCTGCAACTTCAAGGCCTGGACGGGAATGAAGCAACTTAACGAAGAAGGAAGCCGCAAATCTCATGATGACGAGACCGATAAATCCACCGAGGAAGATGACGATAAATTGTCCACCGTCAAGTCCGCCGATCGGAGGCAGACCACTTGGCGGCAAGGCAACAGCCAGCGCCACAGCTGCGAGAATGGAATCGACCGCGAACGCGATATCTGCCACTTCCACCTTGAATACAGTCATCCAGAAACCAGATTGTTTTTTTTGTTTTTTGGGAGCGGAATCAGCCGCTTCATCTGTTTTGTTTCGGCTACCCATAACCTTTTTAATAATGTGGTTAATGGAGATGTACAAGAGGTACAGGGCCCCAATCGCTTGAACCTGCCACACGTCCACCAGGAACGAGATCAGGAACAACGAACCCAATCGGAAAATGAATGCACCCATCAACCCATAAAATAACGCTTTTTTGCGTTTATCATCAGGTAAATGCTTAACCATAATGGCGAGAACTAATGCATTATCCGCTGCAAGCAATCCCTCCAGGACTACTAATACGACGAGAACCCACCCATACTCCAATAATAATGACAAATCCAAAATTGACTCCTCCTTAGTATCCTTATGATGTACAAAAAAAAGGACCTTTACCATTACTGGTAAGGTCCTTTTTATTCACAAAAAGAGACCTTTACCCAGTATGAAAACTTGGTAAAGGTCTCGCTAACAACAAAATTGCTGCCAATAAAGCCGGGGATGGAATCCCGAACTGACGACTTTACTGTGAAAGCTACTCCCCTTTAACATCAGGAATATTTAGTTTTAAGTTGAAACAGGTTCAATAATCTGTTCTCATCATATTCATAACGATAAGCAAAGTCAAGCTTTATTTGACCGACTGCGGTCCAGCTTGCGAAAGACCAGCAAATCATAGATGAAATTGCCCAGTGGGATAAACGAGACAAAAAATAAAGCAATTGGACGACGTAAACGCCATTTTTGCGTGGTATAAAGACTCACCATAAATAATAAATACATCAGAAATAAAAAGCCATAGATGTTGCCAAACCAAGTGACTGCCTGAGGCATGATCCCTGATTCTCGTAATGGAAAAGCAACAAATAACAACAGCACATATGAAAGCCCCTGCAACCACAACAGCAGTCGAAAGCGGCTGAGTGTTGAATGTAACATTTTTTTCCTCCTGCTTCTAAATACGCGCAACGAATTCATTGCATCCCGTACAGTATATCACAAAAACGAAATTTACCCTCACGCGCAGTTCTACAGGAGCCAAATCCATGCAATGCACATAGGATATATGACCAAGATAGATTGTTGAGAATATGGACAAGGAGGAGCCTGTTGATGAAAATAGCCCTAATAGCACCTGAAAAATTGCCAGTCCCAGGTAACGGATCAGTCGAAATCTGCATCTTGGGCATTGCCCGAGAACTTGCACTCCGTCACCAGGTGACGATCATAAGCCGTCAGATGCCCGGCCTTGCCATCACAGAGCAAATAGATGACATTACGATCCGTCGGGTACCGGCAACCAGCCCCACCGAATACACCAGGGCAGTTATCCGTTTTCTGAAAATTCAACCCTTCGATCTTATCCAGGTAGACAACCGACCACATAGTATGGCTGCAATTAAACGTGCTTTCCCTTCGTTACCTGTGGTGCTCTATCTTCACTCGTTAACCTTTGCACAACCAGGGCCTGCAAGATTAGCACTGTTAAAAAAAGCGAATTGGATTGCCGTCAACAGTCAATCCCTCAGACAGAGGCTGAGTCGCAGATTCCCATCCTTGAAACGACGGATGGGCGTGGTGCCACTTGGCGTGGACCTAAGCCGTTTTTTGCCAGCAATAAAAGGAGAGCAGCAGCTTCTGAGGAAGCAGTTCGGTATTTCAGGGCCGTTCTCCATTCTGTATGTAGGTCGACTGATTCCCGGCAAAGGTGTAGATGTGCTGATTCGCGCCGTAGCACTTCTCCAGCAACAGGTACCCGTGCAACTGATCATTGCAGGGAAAGGACCTCAAGTCTACGTCCGCAAACTGCGACAGCTTGCCCGAAAATTAAAGGTTGAGGCCACCTTCCGAGGTCAGATCGCCCATGAACGCATTGATCGTTTGTACCGGGCTGTGGATTGCCTGGTGTGTCCTTCCCAAGAACATGAGGCCTTCGGACTGGTTAATGTTGAAGCTATGGCTTCGGGACTACCCGTCATTGCTTCAGACAATGGAGGCATTCGTGAAATCATTGTATCCGGGAGTAATGGATACCTTGTGAGACAGTATCACAACCCCCGAAGTTTCGCTGCTTACCTGTATAAACTGGCAGATAATCCTTCTCTCGCCCGTTCTCTTGGAGAAGCCGGTCGTGCCAGTGCAGTTGAACAGTTCAGCTGGGCACGAACAGCCATGCATCTCGAAGCAGCTTATACAAGACTCATCCGTGGATAAATCCAGTTGCGATTTTACTTTCGTCAGGCTTTTTCACGTGACTGCCAATCTGCAATAAAGCTATCCATATGCGGAACAGGAACATACATCATTTCAATTAATTCCACAATAATCATATCTTTCATGGTAAATCTCACCTTAGCACAGGTCTGCTGGCGGAAAGCATCATAGATTCCCGAGCCTGTCCAGCAGCCGTGAGGAACGAGCAGAGGGTTATTAACAATATATCCAACCGTCCCAATAGGGGGAACCACTACCTTAATGGCTTGAGGGTCCACCCGATTGTCGGGATCTTTGACCAGAAACAGGGTATCACCTACATTTAAAGCTTCTACACCATGATAATGTTCCATTCCATACATGGCTGCAAATAATTTGGTACTCATCAAAAAGCTCCTTTTACACATTTTTTTAAATTTAGATGGGTTGAAATTATTGATCTTCCTCATAATGCTTCATCCACTCTATGAGTTGTTTACGGATTTCTTTACGATATTCGCGGGGTTCAAGGACCTCCGCTTCGGGACCAAATTGATATAACCATTTCAGGAATTCACGACTACTGTTCAGCGTTACTTCAAATAACAATCCGCCATCAGGCATATCTGTCATTCGTGGACGAACAAACATTTCTTCTTCTTTTATGTAGGGGGCCACCTCTTTACTGAACCTTACTTTAAAATGAATCAGTTTATCCCCACGATCAATGGACCACGTGTTTTTCATGAACTGCGTTATGTTGAAATCACCCATAACAAAATGGGTATCGGTCTGTATAACGTCCAGAAAGCGACTGATCCGAAACAAACGGACCTTCTTCAGCAAGTGACAATAACCAATCAAGTAGAAACGCTGATCGCGCGGAATGAGGTAATAGGGATCAATGTCGCGGACCGTAATTTCATTTTTCGTAAGCGTGTGATATTGGGTTCGAATCGTTTGTTGATCCAGAATGGCTTCAATAACTGGAATAAGCAAATTGGGATACTTCCCTTCTTCCCGGTATGCAGGTGTGCCCATACGAATAATACCTGCGATATTTTCTACAATGTCACTGTTTCTCGATTTCATTTTGGTATGGGCTGTCATCACCTTGTCAAAAGCTGAATCGAATTCAGCCGGGAGTTGCGAAGTATCCACCACGGATGGAAGCATGGAGAATACCATGGCTTCCTGTTCGGTAAAATCCAGAGGATACATGGCAAATTCACCAATGAACCGATACCCCTTGCCATAACCTTCATTCATGATAGGGGCAACCCTGTCCAAAATTCGGAGATCGCGATAAATCGTGCGCACAGTTGTACCGCATTTCAACGCCAATTCTTTGGCGGAAATTCCGGGATTCGCTTGTATAGCCTGAAGTATACGCAGAAGACGAATTAATTTCTCTGTCATGTAGTTTCTCCCCTTCGATATTTTATCGGTAAGGAAAACTAGTTCCTTTAGTCCGGTACTAAATCTTTAGTCCCAAACTCATTTTCGCAATTTCACCTTATGTATATAGTTCAATCGCACTTATTCGGCTTATTAAATATACATTCTCTTACTTGCTTGCGTAAAATATTAACTTCAAGTCCTTATACCTACGCCTGATATCCTACTTGGCATTCAAAAAAAATGAAAAAAAGTCTTGTCTCTTTGACCAGAGACAAGACTTTTTAGCTTTTTTATTTGTGCAATTGCAATAATTTAGTCAGCACATTGACCATATGGTCGCACAGTTCAGGAATATCTCCCATCTGATCTTCATTCACAATGCGGTCAAAATGTACCTCAGCTGTGACAGCATACGTTGCTGGCTGATCTTCAAATATATAATGAATATGCTGCAACTTCCGTTGTTCCGGCCAGCTCTGTTGTAATATGGAGCTAATCGCCGGACATTGAGTCTCAGGCTCCTTAATAACCATCCCAAACCGTAGTCGCAAATGGCAACCTGATTGACCACCCGATGTCTCCAGAATTTCAGCCGCGAGCTCCTCAAGCGATGTACTCAGGACCACTTCGCCTGTTACGTGAGGGCAATCTCTCAGGCAGAATTGCAACACGAACTCTCTGGACATACGCGCCATCTCCAGCTGATCCTTTCGGTCCGTTATGGAAATAAGTGCATCCAAATTATCAAGATCATACAGGTAATTTTCGAAGCCTACTTTTAAATTGTCATAAATCGTCGGATCAAACATGATGTGAAACCTGCTTTCTTGTGCAAATTACCCGATAGCTTAGCTTGGTTATTCTAGGCAAATCAGACTGCTATTTCTGCCGAAGTGAATTACTACTCCGAATCATAGTATACTGTAATGCTGTGCCACGCAAACAGATCTCCAACATCATACCTGAGCTCAAGCCTGTCAGCGAATATTCCTGTCTCTCCAATTGCCCCTAAACCAATGCAAAGCGCTCATCAAACGTCAACTTGCCTAACTGCGCAACTTGAACGAGAGGGTTATTCTGTCTTAACATCATAACGAATAACGGGACTATGCGGCAATCTCTCTTAAGTCAAAACGGGATAGGTTACCACACACCGGGATTAGCCCTTTCCAACATAAAAAAGCCCGATCATCACGACCGGGCTTGGTTGAGGTTCAGAATATTAAATATTCTGACTCCCTATTCTTCTTTGGCTGGCTCTTCTGATGCTACCGGTTCCGCTTCACCAGCAGAAGCCGTGGGCTCTGCCTCAGCTGCTTGTGGCGGCATCACGGAAGCGATAATGGAATCAGCTGACGTTACCAGAGTCAGACCTTTATCCAGCTTGATATCTGCGGCCGTCAAACGATCACCAATTTCCAGTCCGCTAACATCCACCTCAATGGAGGTTGGCAGATCAGCTGGAAGTCCTTCGACCTCCAGTTGAGATTCCTGTGTCTGGAACACACCGCCTGCCTTGGAGCCGGCTGCAGTGCCTTGGAAGTCGATCGATACACTAACGCTGATCGGCTTGTTCTTCGAAATTTGCAGGAAATCCACGTGCAGCAGACGTCCGTTGCGTTCCTGCTGATCTTTGATCAGCACTGGAACCGTTTTGCCACCCTCCAGATTGAGGTTGAACATCTCGGAGCGACCTGTACGTGCTACTTTCAGCATTTCTTTTTCATCCACATGTATCGCGGCACCTTCCAATCCCGGGCCATAAACGACAGCCGGAACACGTCCGCCTTGTCTTAACAAGCGCAATGCTGCACCTTTCTTTTCAGTTCTTGGTGTTGCCGTAAGTTGAGCCATTTTTCCGTTGGATTTCATGATTGAACATCCTCCTTCAAGGGATCCTTACTTCATATTTGTTAGGAAGCCATAAGCTTCTCTCTTAGACCAGAATGGCCTTTTCGTGCTTGGCCGAATCTGGGGCCATATCTATATTTACCCCAATGAAAGACCATCTCAAACACTGACTTGCACAGTTTTTTTATTTTTCGGGAGAAAATGTATCTTTCTGATGAACAAAAAAGCAGCCGGAATACTTCCGACTGCCTGTTAAGCCTATACTTTTCAACTATTTGTATGAAATTATAACCTAGACAGCTATGCGCTGTTACGGTCCTCCTCTTCATCACTTTCACGGATAACCTGCATTTGGTCCGACCCACTGTGAACCAGAATCTGCACATCTCCGTCTTCAGGACCGATATCAACGTAACGATCTCCGCAGGTATCTTTGGCTTCCCACTGATTCAGCCGAATGATTAAGCCCAGATGATGCAGTCCTGGAGCCACCCGAAAACGGGCTTCTGCTGCATTGCCCACTCGCTCAAGCGGGATAGCTCCATCCTCCATGCCTGTGCCCCATACCCAGACATCCCATCCCTCATAACGCTGATCCTCCCGTTCATATCGGAGAGTGACAATTCGCGAAATTGATTTGTGGATTTTAATATTCAGCGATGCCTGAATCCCACCAGCTTCCGCCATAATCTGGGTGGACCCTGGTGTTAAAGCACGCACGATTCCTGCTGTACTAACCGCCGCATGCTCCAGATGAGACGAGCTCCACCGTATCTTCATACCTTGCAAAGGCTGGCCGAATTGATCCAGAACCAAGGCGCGGAATCGACTGACACGTGTCGTATACATCACCGATTCCCCTATAATTTCAATTCGTTCCGGATGGAGGTCATCGACCTGCAACGTACACTCTGTGGTAATCGTGCCACATTGGACGCTGATCGTCGCTTCTCCGGCTTCCCCCGTATGAATCGTCCCATCGGATTGAATTGCAATAATGTGTGGATTCGAAGAACTCCAGGTCACAGATGCGTTCTCCACCACATTACCAAAACGGTCTCTGACCGATGCTCGCAAGCCGGCAATCTCTCCGGCACTGTACACAAGACGCGGCGAGTGAATCTCAATCACAGCCGGTTCAGCACCGCCAGCATACTCCGCGTCATACAGTACCATCAATGACCACCGTTCTACCATTGCGGTCCCGCTCACCGTATCAATGAGGTCTGTACCTGCCTGATGATCATTCACCACGATATGCCAGTCACCCTCCGGCAGACTCACTCGCTGCTGCTGACCCGTTCCGTTATAGATCACCACGATCTGATTCCAGCTATCCTGATTGGCTCCGTCCTCCAGTGTAAATGCAACCACATTTCCTTCCGCACGCATCATGCGAAGATGTTGCCGTACCTGCTCGGCGTTCATCATGCGAAAAGCCGGATGTGTGCGACGCAGATGAATAAGGCCGCGATAATAGTCAAAAACAGGTCTGAAGCGAGATTTGTTAGCCCAAGTGATCGTATTCACGGCGTCCCCGCTGCGATAGCTGTTGTGATCTCCTGCTTTGGATCTCAGTATCTCATCCCCTGCATGGAGGAATGGAATACCCTGTGAGGTAAGCAAAATTCCTGTTGAGAGCAAGGACCGGCGGACCATCTCATGGTCAAGTACATCATCTGCATTAACATAACGATAAGGATCTGCCGCTTTAACCGCCGATTCCGCACTGCCCCCTTCCACAGGCTGACCATCCCTCCATACCGGAAAACCGAGATCATGTCTGAGGTACATCGTGGTTGCGATTTTGTCCCACAGGTTAAGATTATCATGAGCTGTCACGTAATTTACGGATTCCACAGGTGAAGATGTAAAATCATCCAGCGCTCCAGCCACACCCATGGCAATCTCATGCTCCTTGCCATCTGCTCCTGTAACAAAGCCTTTGCCGAGGCCATCACTATCTCCTTTGATGGCACTGCGGAAATGATCGTTAAATACGGCAAAGCCCTGACCGCGTTGTGTTCCTTTTAACGTTTTCCGCTCCAGTGGCGAATCTCCGCCTGTCCAAGGCTCACCATAGATTAGAAAAGCCGGATCAATCTGTTCTCTCAGCTCGCGGGTCAATTCGTTCATTGTGTCCGTATCAATTAAACCCATTAGGTCGAAACGAAATCCATCCACGTGATACTCCTCTGCCCAATACAGTAAAGAGTCCAGAATAAATTTTCGCACCATGGGCCGTTCTGTAGCCAGTTCATTGCCTACACCCGAGCCATTGCTCAATGTGCCGTCCTCACGATAACGATAATAGTAACCCGGTACAACCCGTTCAAAAGGTCCGCCATCGACGCTATACGTATGGTTATAGACTACGTCAAGCACGACGCGAATGCCTTGTCGGTGCAAGGAATGAACAAGTGCCTTGAACTCCCGGATCCGAACCGCAGGATCACGCGGATCGGTGGCATAGGAACCTTCCGGCACGTTGTAGTGCTGCGGATCATAACCCCAGTTATATGGCAATTTGGCATTCGAACCGGCATCCGTTGTCGCTGCCAATTCATCAACCGTCTGATAATCCGCTACAGGCAGAAGATGCACATGCGTGATGCCGAGTTCGACAAGATGGTCTACCCCGATGGAGTTGCCACCTCTATCCGTCAACCCAGAAGCAGTAAATGCCAAATATTTGCCCTTATAAGGAATATCGGCATGGGGGTCGGAAGAGAAGTCACGCACATGTAATTCATATAGGACTGCATCTGCCGGACGTAGAAATACGGGCTTCACATCCTCTTCCCAATCCACTGGATTGGTTGTATCCAGGTCAATTATGGCTGTTCGCTGCCCATTCGCGGATACAGCACGAGCATAAGGATCCGGTGCCACGGCAATATGCTGATCCTCATGCGTAAAGGAATACATATAATAATGTCCGGCCCAATCCCCTTCAAGCTGTACACTCCATATTCCGTCCGGGTCACGGGTCATCGACCGTTTCTGTCCATCCTCATGTTCGGTTACTTTCCCACTTGCATCGTAACATCCCTCATCATCAAAAATGAGTATGGAAACCTGCTGTGCGGTTGGTGCCCACAGCTTGAATGTGCTTGCCGCACGAGTATATGTTAAGCCAAGATCGTTGCCTTCATAACGAAAAGCTGTCCATTCCGGCATCGTTCCCACCGCCTTTATATCCATTGATTTCGTGTTGTCCCGATGTTACGGAGCGGGACGTCATTTGTCAACCCGGGGTTGTCTGTACTCAACATATCGGTTGAACAGAGGCTTTCAATTAGCATGTTAAATGTGAAGCAAATCCTCATAGCAATCGCTTTCAAGATACAGCATATGTAAACAAGCGCCATAGATTGACAGCATTTGTACCTGTCCTGATGAAAAAAAAGATGGAGAAAAGCAAAAAACACCCTCGCCCCACAATGGAGAAAGGGTGCAACATTAATGTTTCTAAACAACTAACTCTTATGAAAATTCATTCACCTGAATACATAACCATCATGGATATAGCGGGAACGCGGACCTGACCGTCCTTGACTGTGCGAAGCGCCTCGGTGCCGGCTTGCCCCTCCTCTACAACCACATTCCATGCACCTGAAGGAACGGAGGTTGTACATGTTTCTTTGGAAGCATTATAGATAATGATTATCCGTCCCCATGAATCTCCGACAGCCGTTCCTGCCAGTTCGTAGGCCAACATTCCTTTTCCTTTTTCAAACAATCGAACATGCTTCTCAATCTCTTCCCGGGTGCGAAGACGAAAGGCAGGATGCTCGCGCCGAAGACGAATCAGCCCCCGATAATAATCATAAACAGGCTTAAACGCCTGCTTTTGCTCCCACCGAATGGCATTGACTGAATCCCCACTCTCATGACTATTGGCATCGCCGTATTTACTTCGCAGAAATTCATCTCCTGCCGCAATCAAAGGAACCCCTTGGGAAGTCAAAACGATGCCACTAGCAAGCAGACAACGCCGGACCGTTTCGTTCTCCAGTATGCGATCCGGGTCAACGTGCAAATATGGATTCGCCTGCTGTACAGCCGCTTCCACGTTGGAACTGCCCTTCACACGACCCTCCTCGCTATATGTGATAAATCCCAGTGTATCGTGCAATCCTTGTGTCCGTGCGACTTTGTCCCACAGATTGAGATTATCATGTACGGTTACATAATTAATCGTTTCAGATGGGCCAGCCGTAAAATCAGTAATACCTCCCCGGACGCCTGTCCACATGTCTTCTTCTTTCCCCTCCGCTCCTGTAGCAAATCCCGTTCCCGTTCCATCGCTATCGCCTTTGATCGTTCCACGGAAGTTATCGTTAAATACGGCAAATCCGGCTCCACGCTGTGCCCCCTTAAGTGTCATTTGATCACCAAGTGGTGATTCCAGCGCTCCCCAGGGTTCACCATACAAAAGGATGGACGGAGAAACCTCGGCATGCAGTTCTGCTGCAAGCTCTTTCATCGTTGCCATGTCAATCAGACCCATCAGGTCAAAACGAAATCCGTCCACATGGTATTCCTCTGCCCAGTACCTTACGGAATCGATGATGAACTTGCGCACCATGGGGCGCTCCGTAGCCACTTCATTGCCTGTACCTGATCCATTGCTGTACGTGCCATCCGGATTCTGACGGTAGTAATACCCTGGAACAAGCTTCTCAAATGAACTGGCTGCCGTATCAAACGTATGATTGTACACCACATCCATAATGACCCCGATACCCTTCTCATGAAGGGCGAGCACCATCGATTTGAACTCCCGAATTCTGGTCTCCGGCTCATCTGCACGTGAAGCATAGGAACCTTCTGGAACATTGTAGTGGAGCGGATCATATCCCCAGTTATAACGTGAGCAATCGGAAGTCCCGTCATCTGCCTTCGATTCGTCCACAGTCGCAAAATCAAATACCGGTAGCAGATGTACATGAGTAATTCCCAGCTCAGCCAAATGATCGATCCCCAGTGTATTCCCATTTGAATCGCGCAGACCCATTTCGGTAAAAGCCAGATACTTTCCTTTGTGTCTCATGCCGGATGACTCATGGATCGAGAAATCGCGCACATGCAGCTCATATAAGACCGCATCTACCGGGCTCACCAGTTCTGGACGAATATCCTCATTCCAGCCATTCGGGTGGGTCTGTTCCAGCCTGACGATGACTCCCATTTCTCCATTCATGGTCACAGCCCGTGCATATGGATCAACCGCAATCTCCTGGCGTCCGTCCTCAAAGGTAACGCGGTACATATAACGATATCCGTTCCACTCGCCTTTGAGCTTCAGGGACCAGATGCCCTGATCCTGTATGTGCATAGGTATGTCTTTCTGTACATTCTGATTCTTCTGTTCATTGGGAGTGCCCTCTGTTGAAGGCGGGTATAACAGTATATCCACTTGCGTTGCAGCAGGCGTCCACACTTTGAAACTACAGGCTTGTGGTTCCATCGTGACACCCAGATCTCTTTCTTGGTATGTATCCATTAAATTCAATCCTTCTAACTTGTGATGGTCATCAATCATGCTGTGTTTTCCCCTCTCGATGAGTAATAAAATGGATGTGAACAAATGCTCCTTACCTTTTATACCCCTTATGTCACCTAACCATAATCTCGGGTTGAAAAAGAAGCCATGTTTTACGTGTATCACGTAAAACACAGCTTTTTGAGGGATTAGCCCTTTTTCTCTAATGCGGCACCTGGGACTGAAAATCGTTCCGGCTGGACTGATCCGCATGGTAAAACACAACATCACCATCCTTCAGCGGCCAGTTTCTGCCTTGGGTGTTTGCCGGACTACGGTTGAGTCCCTCCATCTGCCATTGATTCATCAATGGGGCATGAATATATTGCAGGTGCGGGGCATCCGTATTGCCACCCCGCAAACTCTCAATATTGAAGTTGACCACGATATACCCATCCTTCAGGAAGATCGTCGACTTCTCATCAAGAGGATGTTGTCTGGCGAGTGCTTCGAGATCCGTTCCCTTCAGTACGGCGTACACATCGGCCGGCAGACTATACTCCCCATACCAGCGCTGGATGGCTGCATTAGCCCGGTCTACATTGACGCCAGGGGGGATGTCCGTCTTTGGTCCAATCAGTGTGCGGATAGGCGAGGACAGGATCAGCAAGTCATAACGGCCCACCCATGTTTTCTGGTGAGAAGTCTGATCCACGAAACGGACCATGTATTCCGCAAGGGTGCTCTGGCTCTGCTCCTGCGGTGTCAGCTCGTAGGTATACCGATACCTAGCTGTATCCCCCAGCTCCGTACTGAGTACATTCCGCAGCCGCGCGTTCAGAACAACAAATCGTTTCTCCAAATCCTGCGCCGATCCGATGCGAATGAGACGTTCCTGGCCTCGGTGATAGTACAGATCCACTTCCTGGCGGGAAGAACCATCCCGACTCACAAAATGGAAACTCGGTGTAATTCGTACACCATCCTGCTTGCCAAACATATTACCCTTTGTTTTGAGGTCAAACTTGATATGGTATCCTGTTTTGACTGCCACATTTTTGAACCCCTGCACCGGATGACTGCCTGGACGAATCGGAAGAATGAATGGAGCTAAATTCCCTCTGGGGTCTCCATCTATACCGTTAAGGCCCGTCCAGTAGCCGACTCCCGTAGGTTCTGGACGGCCCATCTGCTTACGAAATACGTTCTCCCAGTTATAGTCGGAAATATCAGTCACACGAAAATCATACAACCGTCCAATGACTTCCACGGGTACCGTATCTGCCGCTACATGATGCGCCAGATTCGTATTGGCATCCTGCTGTTCAGTGAAGTTCGCAGGTGCATTTTCAGCGATATTGCGGAACTCGACTTCATAGTCCCCCTCGTCCACCCAAACCGGAAGATAAAAGAGGGTATCCAACTGATTCACTGGAATATCCACCCACGTCTTGGCGGGGATGAACTGGCTGCGGCCTTCGTTATAGACATCAAACGGGAACCGCACCTGCTTGATGCGAAAATACTTGGCGTAGTCCCGGTTGCCGTAGCCGGGGTAACTCACAGCATCCAGATGCTGCCCTGAGGTCGGGATTCTTACGATAAACGGACGCTCCAGAATGAGCGCTGCCCGGTTTGCATTCGGCACCGTCTTCTGGTTATGCGGCTGGTCATCCGATACCCAGGGGTAGTTCACGACAGGCGTATGTACCGTGACCCTATTTATGCCGTTGATTGGAAAAACTTTGTTAACTCCCCCGTTTACATTGCCCGGCAACAAATCATAATAAATTTCGCCGGAACTCGTGGTATTTGCCTTATTTATGAGTGTATTGCTGATCATGTTATTAGGCTTATACAGTACATCACGGTTAATAGTAGTCGGATTAGGAATATTAGACGGAGTTGGTCCATCCTTCGTCGTTTCCGAAGAACTCATGATCGTTGACCCATTAAAATTGACCATATCGTTACTCACTTTACTTTGGGGCGTATTGCTTTCAGCCATCCCTTTAAGCGTGGATGTATGATCCGGAAGAGATGGCGGAGAGTTCAATCCCCCTGTTAGAAGTGGTGGAGAAAAAGCGATTGACGATGTATTAACTGGTCTAACGTGACTATTAACATCCGTATCATTACTCGAATCAAGTGATGGTGGCGTATACCCTGATGGTGTCATGGTGACCTTCCCACCAGGCAAGGCATAGTTACTCATTTCAGCTTGATTTATCTTATAGACTTCCAAATTATTAATTTTCCAGTATGAGTAATCTCTGAATATTTGGAATGTATATGTTTTGGACTGAGTATCCGTTTTTGTCACCGGAGGTCCTGGAGTACAACCAGTTTCAGTACATACTTGAGGACCGGGTACTGTCCATTTACGTGCATACGTAACTTCAACGGTACAGTTATATGTGGTCTTTCCAGACATCTTCCCCCAATCCTGTTTGAACAGATATTCATCAGCTAAAGCATTGGTATAAAGAGATTCAGTTGTTGGAATCCCCTTAAGAACATCGAATTTTTCGAAATCCCTATCGTCAGCCCGAATAACTCCATTGGCACCTGGGTCCATGTCACTTTGCCTCATAACTGTTCCTGGAGAAGGACTTCCAATCGTCCAACTGCATTGTCCCGATCCATTACCTTCAGGAATTTCAGGTTGATTGCCTCCCCCGCCACTGTCGGTGCATGAAGCCCCCGAGCCAACTGTCATCTCAAAGGTATCCTTTTCATCAAGCGCTTGGGTAGCGTCAACAAAGTGTGCAGTAATCGTTGCTGTGCCAGTTGGAGCGACCGCTGCTACTAATCCAGAACTATTGACCGTCATTGTAGATGTGTTAGAACTTGACCAAGTGAGCTTGGCATGGCTCTGTAGGGGCCAAACACTTCCATCTACCTTTGTCAAAGTTGCTGTTAACTGAGTTGTTCCGTTTGGCGCTACACATGTATTACCGCTGATCTCAAGTCCGGATGTCCCGTCCGCATACGTAACTTTCAATTTCTTATCCTTGTATACATAAGTATAAGAATCAAAATCGGCTATGAATTTGGAGAAATACCACACTTGTTTCGCTCCTGGATTCGCCCAGTATTTCCTATACGTATCATTGTTAAATGTTTGTTTGAAACTGATCGTAATCAAGTTCAAGTTTGGTACGTCGATTACTTGGCCTGCGACTGTACTTGGATCAGTGTATCCCTGAGACCCATGCACATCATCGATTCGAGTAGTTGAGTCAATTTCAGTTCTTGATGCTTTTACATCAGTCTTAGAAACCCCTCCATCTTTAATCCATAAACCATGAAGAGAATCTCCATTAGCGACAATATAGTATCCTTCTGTTCGTGGAATATTGGCCGCCAAGTTGGGGTCTGTACACCCAGGATAACGTGGCAGATTCCCATTGAAACTCTGCCCCGTGTTAGGGTTTTTGTTTTCGGTTGGCACACCACCTGGACAGTTTGGGCCAGGTTCACTGGTATAAACACTTACCTGTCCGCCCCCGGCGCGCCAATACTTACCATTAAAGTTTCCTGAATCACCAGCTGTCCATCTGTCCCAATAGTAAATTCCACCGTAATTAGAATTATTTTCAGAACGCACAGTATACCTCGTGCCGTTTAAAGTATCTTTCAAATTATCAGATGCTTTAAATTCCGCTTTACCTGTAGGGATGGAAAGTGAACGAAGTATCTTACCGTCCTTGTCTGTCCACTCCATCTTTTTAATGATTTTGCCAGGCTTTGAGGGCACCACGATTGGAACGGTTGGTAAGGTAGGCTTGTCCGAGAAATAAAGCCCTCCATAAAGATAATCGTCAGCGTCCCCTTTCATCTCATACGCTATGATCTCTGTAATTTCTCCTGCAGCTGATACAGTGTTCAGAATAATGCTTTCTGGTAGAAACTGCGAAAGGAGAACCATTAACAACACAAGGGGAAGAATTCTGTTCTTCAAAGAACCACTTCCTAACTTCTTAAAGCTCAGATACTGCTAATCTTTTTTGGTAGACAGGAGCTCCAGCAGTAATTGTTTCTACACGAACTTGCAACGAACCATCATAATAAAGAGCTTTCTTAGGGATCACTAAGCCGTATACTTCTTTTTTGGGATCGATAGAGAGAATAGGCATTGCTTGATTAATTTTATCTTTACTTGGTGCTCCGTCATATCCTCGAACAGAAAGGGCAAGTCGGTTCGTTCTATATCCTTGTGGATTCTTATTAACTGTCAGTTCGGAGTCAAGTAACAAGATATAACACTCATCATTGTCAGAGAATTTCTTTTCTTGTCCCCCGTAGAGCCAGAAGAACTTATCTTTGGATGGGAGCAGTTTTCGATTAGGGTCTTTCGGGTCATTCCAATCAATTGCAATCAGACTGTTTACGTGCCCCTGAACAGAACCGTTAGGGGCTGAAACGGTAAGGTTGGACTGTTTCCATGATTTAATACCAAATCTGTGATTGGAGTTTTTCGGACCATTAAAGATTTCTTCTGCAACAGTGAAAATATTGGTCTTGTGCCAGTACAGCTCCGCAGCCGCGACAGCATACTTATCGAATGCCAATGTTTTACCATCCTTTATCGACAAAACCCGTTCAATAACAGCAATTGCTTGAGCGCGAGTTGTAGTTCCCTCTGGCGAGATTTCACCTGGTGCCGTGCCTGTGATAATACCGTTCTTGGTGGCCAAGTACATCCATTGTTTGTCTTCTACGTCGGTAACTCCAAGTGCTCGGACAGCTACTTTCGACATTTCCTCACGAGACATCGGCTTTTTCCAAGCCGAATTTGAAAAGTCGCCTGCTTTGTAGATCCCTGCTGTTTGGGCAGCGTTGACGTACGAGGTATACCAACTCCCGGATGTAGAGCCGACCTCCAGATCTAGAGCAGATACAGTCATTTTCACGAATTCTGCTCTGGTCACTATATTGTTGGGGAGGAATTTCCCATCTGGTAAACCATCGACATATCCTCGCTGAATAGCCTGAAGGATACTGGATTCTGCCCAATGGCCAGTAATATCTTTGAATTTTTGTACAACCTTGATATCGTCGGTAATTGCAGCCTTTACGGGTTGTGGACCGATAGATGCTTGTGCGGAAAGTAGAGTTAGTGCAGCCACTCCTGTTAATATTACTTTTTTCATTTTCTTTCCTCCTATGTACCTTAATATGGGGTAAACTTCTGCTTTATTGCTGCTTGTTCAGCACTCTCGTATTTCTCTTCAAACAAAAACCTAAATTTGTCATAATAATCAATATTCTACCATGTCAATCTAGGCGATTGGTATTGTTTTTTCAAGGCATACCCCCTCCCAAAGAACTAATTCACCTCTTAATACACAAAAAAAGGCCACGAATCCGCAGATTCATAGCCTTATTCTTTAAGGTGTAATTACTGTTTAATTTTGTAAAAATATCACTCTTTCATAGAATAAACGATTCCATTCCATTTGACCACTCTTTTTTTAACTAGTATTACTACTTCCCGTTTAGCTGGGCATAAGACGCTTCAAATTCGGAAATGAGTTGGTCGCCACCGGATTTTCTCCAGTTCGCCACTTCCTGCTCCCAGCCGGCATCATCGATTTTGCCCATAATGTACTTGGTCTGTGCATCCCAGATCATCTGATCCAGCTCCTGGCCGCGCTCCGTATAGATGGCAGAGGACAGGGTCAGCGCCGGATTCGGAATGGCGTACTGCTCATTCTCACGCGCCATCTTCGTGCCCTTCATACCGATCGGTACATCGATAAGCTCAGCCACGTTATAACCTTCAACGCTTAGCAGATTGTCACGATACGGCTTCACTTCGCGCTGATACCCGTCGAAGTCCTTGAACTCGGTTTTGCCATCCGAAGTCTTCGTATAGTGTACATCTTCAAGACCTCGCAGCTGGAGCGTACTGAGCGGTTCGTCCATCAGTTGATCCAGGAACGTCAGCACCTGTTTTAACTGTTCTTCGTCCGATACGGAAGCTTTGGGAATGACAAGCATACCGTAGTTCCCCGGTTCCCCGGCAATTCGAATGCCATCCGGTCCCTGAAACGGAGCCACATCAATCTCGCCATCCGGCACGTTTGGTGTCAGCCGTTGCTGGAATGACTTTCCGTTCTGAGCAACACCGTTCAGCTTCATGGCTACCAGACCGGAGTCAATTTTTTTGTCCGCATCGGAAGGGTCCAGCGCAGGAAAGTCACTGTTGATCAATCCTTCACTGAACAGACGCTTGAACAGCTTCATCGTGTCCACATATTCAGTGGTCAGGAATTCAGGTGTAAGTTTGCCCGCGTCGTTCACACCCCACTTGTTCACCCCGCCGATACTTACGGCGATCCGTGTGAGCGGAGAGGATACACCTTCGTTGTACTTTTTGAACAGCACCGTTCCATACGTATCTTCCTTGCCATTACCATCAGGATCATCCTTGCGAATGGAACGCATCACTTCGTACCAGTCATCCAGCGTTTTCGGTACATCCAGCTTCAGCTTGTCAAACCAGTCCTTGCGGTACACCATGGCTGTACGCCCGATATCACGAAAGTTGGGCACCCCGTATATCTTGCCTTCGATCTTGATATTGTCAAAATAAGCCTCGGATTGAGCTGACAGGTTTTTATAATCCTTCAGGTAAGGTCCAATTTCCCAGAACAGCCCCGTTTTGGCTGCGTTAAATGTTGTGGGTACATAATTCACCCGCATAATGGTCGGCATCTCGCCCGAAGCTACCATGACGTTCACTTTATCATCAAAAGCAGACTGCGGAATCCACTGCACACTGACACCCGTATTCGTATATTCCTCAATCTTTTGTTCAATTCCGTTCTCCTTGGCAGGCACATCGCCTACCTGCATCAAAGAAATCGAAATGGGAAGCTTGCCCTCCCCTGCAGCAGGCGCTTTTTCTCCCCCACAGCCTGCCAGCAGCCCGGCGGACATTGCACCAACTACAACCAATCCGCCTAAACGGGACATCCGACCTTTTGGACTCATGAACCATCTCTCCTTTGGATAAGGTTATGTACACAAACCACTCCAATGACAGAACACTCTTCCGATCGCTGTTATCCCCAGATTTTTTGATCCCCTTTTGAAAAGGGAAAATCCGGGGATAAAGGCGAGGTGTATGCTTCCGATAGCTTTCTTTCAGAAAGCTCTTAGCTCCACTTCTTTAGGTTATTTCTGTCCTCTCCGTTCTCATGTACATGTTAGTTGAACTTGTAAAGTTCCATCTCCACTCCTGCCAAAATAAACGGTGCAACCGATTTCGGATCATTAATCCGAATGGATTCAGTCACGTAATACTCGTATGACCCGTCACGATACGGGGTACCCCCCAGACCCGCCCCTCCATTACACTGCGTCAGGGACAATACGCCTTCGCGATCTGTTTGCAGCAGATGCTGCAGCAGACCCTGGTACCCCTTTTCTGCGATCGCTTTGAATTTGCCACTCAGGTAACCCTTGCGTACCCCCTTAGCCAGTGCGTATACAAACATCGAGGTTCCCGAAGCCTCCAGATAATTGCGCTCACGTCCCGGCTGATCCAGCAAATGAGGCCATAGCCCAGACTGTTGGTCCTGTACATGTACAAGCGCATTCGCTACACGTTCGAAGATCCCCACAATCTGACCGCGCTGCTCATGATCTACAGGCAGATGATCCAGTGTATCCACTACCGCCATCACATACCAGCCCATCGCCCGGCTCCATACATGTGGAGAACATCCGGTTTCTCCCGAGCTCCAGCGCTGTTCCTTGCTCTCATCCCAGGCATGGTACAGCAAACCGCTGCGTGGATCACGTGTACGTTTCTCCACCAGCAGCAGTTGTAATGCCGCCTTGTCAAACCACTTCTCCTCGCCTGTAACGGCACCATACTGTGTTAGGAACGGAGTGGCCATATACAATCCATCCAGCCACATCTGGAACGGATAAATCTTCTTATGCCAGAATCCGCCCTCACCCGTACAGGGCTGCCCCTTAAGCTGGACCATGAGCAAATTTGCGGCTTTACGGTACTTCTCTTCGCCCGTTTTGTCCAGCAACAGGAACAGTGATTTCCCTTGATTAATCTGGTCCAGGTTATATTCCTCGACTGCATAGGAGCGAATCGAGCCATCTTCTTGAATGAAGTTATCCATCAGTTCACGGATATAATCGAAATATTTTTGTTCTCCGGTATGGGTGTACAACTCTTCCAGCGCTTTCAGCAGACAACCATTCTCATAATGCCAGGTCGGATACAGCTCATGATTGCGATAACTTTCCATGAACTGTTCAGCCATCCGTACCGGTGTAAATTGCATTGTTTCTTTCATGAAACCCTCCGCTTCCGGCTTTTTATTCAGCCTGTTTTTTGTAGTCTTCGGCATATTCCTCACGAATTTTGGTACCGCCCGCATTGCCCCAATTCTCGATTTCCTGTTTCCAGCCATTTTCATCGATTTTGCCCATAATATATTTGGTCTGTGCATCTGCAATCATCTGATCCAGATCTGCCCCACGGTCGCCATAAGTAGACGAATACAAAGTTAAAGCAGGGTTTGGCACGGCATGTTCCGCCAGCTCTTTGGCAAGTTCCGTACCCTTCTCACCCAGTTCGGTATCTTTCAATTTCGGCACATTATATCCTTCGACGTAAGGCAGGTTGTCACGATAAGGCTTCACTTCACGCTGGAACGCATCGAAATCGCTCATCTCCACCTGGTCTTCGCCAGCCTTCTTGTAATGCTTGTCTTCAATACCACGCATCAGCAGCGTCGCCATCTCGGGGTCCATCATTTTATCCAGGAAAGATAACAGGTTTTTCAACTCTTCCTCCGATTTCACCGTCGCTTTCGGGAAGGTCAGAATACCGGAGTTACCCGTCTGCCCCGCCACACGGTCGCCACTCACACCAAGCAAACCGGCAATGTCTACCACGCCATCCGGGTCGTTCTTGGACAGACGCTCTTGCTGGCTCTTCCCGTTCTGAGCGACACCGATACGCATGCCAACAACGCCTGTATCATATTTCTTCTCCGCTTCTGTGGAGTCAAATACGGCAAAGTCCTGATTCAGCAGTTTCTCGCTGTACAAACGTTTCAGCAAATCCAGCACCTGCATATATTCCGGTGTCATGAATTCCGGCGTAAAACTGCCGTCATCCTCTACTTTCCACTTGTTTGGTGCACCAAAGCTTACGCCAAGGCGCGTAGTGAAAGAGTATTGATCCTCGTTATATTTTTTGAAAAGCATCAATCCAAACGTATTATCCTGACCGTCTCCATCCGGATCGGAGGTCGCCAGCGTCTTGATCGTTTCATACCATTCATCCGGTGTCGTTGGCACCTTGAGATTCAGCTTATCGAACCAGTCTTTACGGTAAATCACCGTTGCACGGGCAATATCGGAGAATACGGGTACCCCGTAGATTTTGCCTTCCACCTTGATATTGTCAAAGAAACGCTCGTTCTGTGCAGACAGATTTTTATAATCCTTCAGCAAAGGTCCAACTTCCCAGAATACATCGTTACGCATCGCACTGGTCACCGTTGGGTTGTACTGTACTTTCACAATTTTGGGCATATCGCTGGATGCAATCATCACATTAATTTTGTCATTGTAAGCCGAAGCCGGAATCCACTGAATGTCCAGCTTGGTATTTGTATACGCCTCAATCTTTTGCTGGACCTCATTACCTTTGCTCGGTACGTCACCCACCTGTGCGATTGCAATGGAAACGTTCTGTACGCCGCCCTCGGCAGCCTGACCTTCATCCGATCCGCATCCTGCCAGCAGACCTGTCACCAGTGCTAGTGTGCTCAAGACAGCTACGGCTTTCTTTTTTGTTGCTTTCATCAAACGAAAACCTCCCCTTTTTATACAGTCATGAACAAGTTCTGATATTCAAACGTGTGCAACTTCAACCTTTTACCGATCCCAGCATCACTCCCTTGGCAAAGTGCTTTTGCAGGAACGGATAGACCAGCATGATTGGAATCGTGGAGAATACGATAACGGCCATTCGAATGGTAAGCGGCTGAATCTCAGTCTCTTCGATACTGGTATCCCCGATCCGGCTCTGAGCCAGGATGACAATCTCTCGCAGCCACACTTGTACGGGCCACTTTTCACTATCGTTGATATAAATGACAGCGTTGAAGAAGCTGTTCCAGTGAGCCACCGCGTAAAAGAGTGAGAATGTAGCCATTGCCGGCATCGATAAAGGCAAAACAATACGGAATAATACGCCTACATCGTTACATCCATCGATTTTGGCGGCATCCTCCAGTTCGTCCGGAATGGCTTGGAAGAAGTTTTTAAGTACGATCAGGTTGAACGCGCTAATCGCGGTAGGCAGCATCAGAGACCATAATGTATCGGTCAGGTGCAATGATTTGACGACAAAGTAGGTAGGAATCATCCCACCGCTGAACAGCATCGTGAACAGTACACCCAGCAAAATCGGCTGACGGCCACGCAAGTATCTTCTGGAGAGCGGATACGCCATAAGCGACGTAAACAGCAGGTTAAGCAGTGTACCAATGACAGTGATATAGATCGATACACCCAGACTGCGAATTAATGTGTCTGTAGAGAAGATGTAACGGTAAGCGGCCAAGGAGAATTCTTTTGGAAAGAGAATGAATCCTCCTTTGGCCACTTCATGCGGGCTAGTAAACGAGACGGCCAAAATATAAATGAACGGGATAACGGTCACGATTCCGATCAATAGCAGAAAGCCATGATTGAGGATATCAAAGATCCGGTTGCCCCACGTTTTATCCTGTTGCATCCTAATGTTCACTCCTGTCTGGTGAAGAACGTCTGCTGCCAAGCGTTAGTAGACGCCTTCCTCCCCGAATTTTTTGGCCATCGTATTGGCACCCAATACAAGCGCCAGTCCGACCACCGACTTGAACAAACCGACAGCAGCACTATAACTGTACTGTGCCTGTGTGAGACCTTTGGTGTAGACGTAGGTATCAAATACCTCACCCACATCCCGGTTCGTCGGCGTCAGCATCAGGAAGATCTGTTCAAAGCCTGTATCCAGGAAGTTGCCCAGACGCAGAATGAGCAAAATAATGATCGTGCTGCGGATGGCAGGCAACGTAATATGCCACGTCTGTCGCCAGCGATTGGCACCATCCATCCGAGCAGCTTCATAGAGCTGTGTATCTACACCGGAGAGTGCCGCCAGGAAAATAATCGTGCCCCAGCCTACCTCTTTCCAGATGGATTGTCCAACAATCATCGTTCGAAACCAGCCGGGCTCCAGCAGGAAAGCCACTTTTTGTCCCGTCAGGTTATAAAGTAATTCGTTAATGGCGCCACCCTCGGTTGTGAACAGCATGTAGAACACACCCACCACCACAACCCAGGAAACAAAGTGCGGAACATATACGAGCGTCTGTACAAATCGTTTGAACCGTTCCCGGCGAACTTCATTCATCATAAGTGCCAATACAATGGGCAGCGGGAAGAAGAACACCATGTTATAAATCGCTAGCAAAAACGTATTCCGGAACAGAGTCCAGAACTGCGGTTCCCCGAAGAAACGCTGGAAGTGCTTGAACCCCACCCAGTCACTGCCCATAATGCCCTTGTAAGGCGTGTAATCCTGAAAAGCCATCGTAATTCCGTACATGGGTATGTATTTGAAAATAACAAAGTAGAGCACGCCCGGTATCAACATAATATAGAGCCACCGGTTTTTGATGATGTCCCTCCACAGCAGGTTTTTGTCACTGCGGGTAGCGGGTCGTGTCCGAGCCGCCGTTTCGGCTTTCATAGTGTCTTCCTCCCCACATTGGAAACGATTACAAAATATCACTTCCTGAATTCATGTCTTCATTGTGGAGGATAAACGGGTAACTGGCTATCGTCTCGTTTTAGCTTCTTGTTTCCCCTTATGTATCAAGGGTTTAAGGCATTTTTAACGCTGGACCGCTCCCCTCAATGAACCCCATTTAACCTCCGATATTCCCGTCTTAACTCTGCTCCAAACAAAGAACAAGGGGTGGCCTTGAAACAAAGAAAAACCTGCCTGCCATGGCAGGCAGAGCAGGTTGCTTTTATCGCTGCTGCTCCCGGTATTTTCCGGGGGTAGTTCCTGTAATTTTACGGAATGTTCGGATAAAAGCGGTAGGGTTCGTGTAATTGAGCTTCTCGGCAATCTCCGATATTTTCAGGTTGGTCGTCTGCAGCCAGGTTTTGGCTTTTTCCATCCGGTATTCGGCAAGGTATTCCGTAAAGTTCACACCAGCCTCCTTTTTGAACACACGGCTCAGATAGACCGGATGAAAATTCAGCTCTTCTGCACATGCTTCCAGCGACAATTCACGATCATACCGCTCCTCGATCAGCCGAATCATGCGGCGGGCAATATTCAGATATTGAGACTCTTCCTGTTCGCGCCAGAATCGAATGACAGGTTGGAATAAACATTTGCGGAACCAGTTCGTCATTTCATCCAATGTGGACAACTTCAGCAATCGAGCCATGGATGCCTTTTCGCCCAACACTTCCGCGACATTCCCGCCCTGCTCCTGCACAAGCTGATACACACGGGACAACAGTTGAACCATAATAACGGGGTACTCGCTGAAGTGCAGCTTCTTGTCTGAGAGCAATCCGAGATACCGCTTAAAGTACGCATCAGTTTTCTCCTCGTCTCCTTGCTTGAGCGCAGAGGCCAACTGGTCTTCGATCATCCTTAGCTGTGTATATAGCGCTGCCTCCGTCTGGCCGCGCGGCTGAATATCTTCATAATGCAAAATAATACGGCTGCCCAGACTTACCCTGCCTTGAAGAGCCTCTCGACTCTCCTGATAAGCCCTTGGTGAATCACCAATTGCAGAATAGGAGCGGCTGATACCAATACTTACGGGCAGATTCAGATAGGTTACGACCCGCTCACGGATCAATTCGGCTTGGGAATGCATCCATTCTTTTAGCTGTACTTCATCATCCAGCATGGATGCCAGCACCGTAACCTGGGCGTCATCAATCATGACAGGGGCAAATCGAATATCCGACGGCAGCAGTTCACCGACCATATTGTTTAACGCGAACAACAGCAGGTCTCGGTCCTGCTCTTCATACCTTGTCCCTTCAAGGGTATCGATCTGAAGCGTGAGCACCCCTAGCCGTGACCAGGATGTCGGAAAATCATAGAGCTGGCCCTGATATCTGAAGTCCTCTTCCGATATTTTGCCTGTAAGCAGTTTGGTCATAAAGAATTCCTGCAAATGAACATGCTGACCCTTCATTTGCTCGCGCATCGTTTTTTCCGAGCTGAATAAGGTCGATAATCGCTCTTCGATGTATATAAATTCATCCTGACGGCGTCCCGACGGAGCCAATGGAGAATCCAGTCCTTTCGTAAACTGCAGAAGTCTGGAAATGGGAGAATACATCTTGCGACTGCCGTAGATAGCTACTAGTCCCGTCAAACATAACATGACGAGTGTAGCCACTCCCGTAACCAACGCAATTTTCTGCGACTGGGCGGTTATCTGGCTCAGCGATACAACGGACACATACAACCAGCCATTGAGTGGGGACTGCCTGTAGCTAACCGCCACCTGGCTTCCTTCCACCTCTGCGCTGAAGAAACCCTCCGATTGTCCCGTCGTTTGTACCTTTTCATGAATTTCCTGATTCAGCGTGTCGTATTTCCCGTCTTGTTCTGTATCGTTGAGAAAATATTTCTGCTCCCGATCAAGGACGTACATATCCCCTGAATTCGGATTTCGGCTTAGAAATGTACTTAGCTCTGTATCAGCGATGTCTATAACCAGAAATCCCTTTGGTTTCACATTCGTTGGTATCATCGGAATCTTGAATACCATGCTGACCACATTGTCGGATGAAATAAGGGTAGGCACGGTTTCTTGTGCCGCTTCACCGACTCCAGCCGATACCGGGATACTTTCTTTGGATGAACTCACATTTTGCGTCACCCAGAACAGGCTGTTGGTATATTTCAAATAGGAGCCAATCCGATCCCGAATACTGAAATCATCCAATTTTCCAAAGGATCGCATCGATACAACCCAGTCTTCATCCAGATTCACGAGATAGGCCTGATCAATATTTGTAACCGATTGCAAATTATTAAATCCGGAAGTCAGATCACGAATTTCCTGAAATTCGCTGCTGTCCAGCGGTTTTTTCATCGCTTGTAACACCAATGGAGAATTCACATATTGGATGGACGACAATTGCAGACTGCGCAATACTTGCTCTACCCTCATTTGGGTCTGATGCAGAATCTGCAAATTACTCTCACGCACCTTCTGCTCAATGTCACGCGAAGCAATCGAATAGGAGACTGAACCAATGACAATGACCGGAAGGGCTCCAAGAATCATGGTAAAACAGAGCAAACGCAACAGGTATTTAGGCAAAAAGAACATCCTCCTTTGTGTGCATTTTGCGTTATTTGAACGAGAACGCTTTCGGAATCACTTCCCGATCTTATGCAAAACGTATGTATAATATCGCTTTCATTGGATTAATTTACTATTGTTATTTTAAAACCCATTGTTATTCAAGTCCACTATTTATTCTTAAAGGTTGACTTCAAGGCAATTTCCAGTTTATATTGGTTGCATATTCCTCAATCAAAGGAGAGATTTTGATGTCGGTGAGCATTCTTAACTAACCAAGTTTCATATTCAGGAGTTTGGCCTTCGATTCGCTTGTGCCTTAAGGCATACGTGTATTTCTTGATGCGCCATTACCCTGTACTTAGTTAAGAACAGCGGATATCATAAATCGCCTCCGGGATTGTACGTGTCCGGGTCTATTTCCGCGCTGTGTTCAGCGTGGATTTTTTTGTATAGACCTATATTGGGCCCTACTTTCCCCTACGTTAAGGGCGGAGAATGACGTTTGTTCATTCTCCGCCCTTTTTGCGTTTTCCGGGAATATGTTTCATCGCTTAAACCGAAATTCATTTTATAACCAAGGAGAGATCAAGCATGAATGAAAACACACTAACCAGTCTGGGTTACCCCCAAATCCAAAAAAACGTTGCAGCCTGTGCCCTATCCTATTTGGGCAAACGTTATGCAAGAGACATGAAGCCCATGGTGGACGCTCCTCTGATTCAAATGCGTCTGGAAGAAACGGCTGAAGCTGCTGCTTTGATTCGTTACGGCGCCAGTGTTCCCATCCCTTCACTGGACGGCATGGAGACCATTATGGATCTGCTCGGCACCGGTTATTTGTTCACTGAGCGAGATTTCAGCCATCTCGCCCAATTTCTACGTAGCTGCGCACAGCTTATGAAATACATGGAGGGCAAATCCGAAGTTGCTCCTACAGTCAGCCGATACGCCTCATCCATGATATGGATGGAGTCCCTGCTGAGCGAGATCGAACGATGTATCCATAATGGACGCATTCAGGATCAGGCAAGCAAGGAGCTGATACGTATTCGTAAAAAAATGACGGTGAATGAGGAACGCATGAAGCGCAAGCTGGATTCTCTCGTAAGCAAACACCGCTCCATCATGCAGGAGAATGTCATTAGCCAGCGTGGTGGAAGAACGGTGCTGCCCATCAAGAAAGAATTCCGCAAGCACGTTAAAGGCAGTGTGCTGGATGAGTCAGGCAGCGGCCAAACCGTATACATTGAGCCAGCGGAATTAGTAGGTCTGCAAATGGAGCTGGCTTCGCTGCAAGCGGAGGAATCTCGGGAGGAAATGAAGGTTCTGGGTGACTTAACCTCCATGACAGAGTCTTATCATCGCGAAATTGCGCTAAATACGGAAACGGTAGGGATTTTGGATTTTCTGTTCGCCAAGGCCAAATATGCGGCGACCATGGACGGACGGACTGTACGCGTCAATGCCAATGGACGGGTTCGGCTTCAAGGGGCACGCCATCCATTAATGGGTGCAACCATGGTCCCACTTGATTTTGCAATTGGTCACACGTACTCCTCACTGATTATTACAGGACCGAATACAGGCGGCAAAACGGTTGCCCTCAAGACACTAGGTCTGCTCACCCTGATGATGCAATCCGGTCTGCTTGTCCCTGTCGCTGAAGAAGGCGAGATGGCCGTGTATCATGAGGTTGCCGTCGATATCGGCGATGGACAGAGCCTGGAGCAAGCACTCAGTACCTTTTCTGCCCATATTCGCAACATGATTGGCATACTGGCTCAAGCCGATTCATCGACGCTTGTGCTTATTGATGAGATGGCCTCAGGTACTGATCCTGGTGAGGGAGTGGGACTCTCGATCGCTATGCTGGAGGAGCTACACAGCCGCGGAGCTACCGTTGTCGCCACTACCCATTTTGGTGAAATCAAACATTTTGCGGCAGCCACGCCTGGATTTGAGAATGCACGAATGGAATTTGATACGGTCTCGCTCCAGCCTCTCTATCGATTGCGGATTGGAGAAGCCGGGGAAAGTTACGCCTATTCCATTGCACTGAAGCTGGGTATGCCGCAGCGAATTATTGAGCGCTCCAAGCTCATTTCGGATCAAGGTGTCTCGCAACGTGTCTCTCCAAACTTTACTTCAGCTGTGCCCAACGTGAATTCTTCACCATCACCAAATAGCAGCACGGCTGAACAAAAGCATTCAAATAAAACAAGGAACACGTTGGAACCAGTCAGCCCGTCCGTACAAACTGGCCCTAGAAACCAGTCCAATTGGCCTGGAGCATCGAAACCCACTTCCCCTGCCAAAGCATTCCGAAAAGGAGATCGCGTCTATGCAGCCTATCTGAACCAGTCAGGAATTGTCTGTGATGTGGAGGACAGTCGTGGGAATATCGGGGTCATACTGCGCGGACGCAAAGTCAAAATTCACAAGAAACGCCTGACTTTGCATATATCTGCACAGGAACTTTATCCTGGCGACGACTATGACCTCGACATTGTGTTGGAGACCAAGGAAAATCGGAAGAAGCGCAAACTGATGGGTCGCAAGCATGTGGAAGGAATGACAATTGAATTGCCTCCTGAAGAATAACCACAGGATTGATATAATGGGTTGAGTTGGTATACTTTAATAAACCTATCGATCGTTCGTGGTTAAGAAATTCAACGGGGGAAGGAAGACTCGTATGTCTGTTGAGCAGGATACAAAAAAGATGACTGCAGAAGTTCTTGTATGTCCTTTATGTGGTGAAGCCAATGGCTGTTCCTATGCAGCAGGCCGCCCTCATTCAGAATGCTGGTGTAACCAGGCAGTGTTCCCAAAAGGAGTATTTGACCCCATTCCGGCAGAACAGCGCAGGAAGTCTTGTATATGCGAGGCATGTCTGGATACGTATAAAAAGAAGGCAGAGCAAAATAAAGAGCCCCACAGTTGACCCTGTGAGGCTCTTCTTCTGTCGATATTACATTGTATTGAAATGAAGAACGGTTACTTCTGCATTTGTTGATAATGCGCTACAGCTTGCTTCAGTACAGGATGGTTCTCGTCCATGGACGTATACTGGCTGAGTGCTGCTTCAATCCCTTTTTGCTGGATCGTAGTCTGAAGTTCCACCGCTTCCGGGTCTTCGGAAATATCAAACTTGCAGGCAGCCGCCATCCCCATCGCCAGATGTGTTGTCTCCGTTCCGTACTCGTAAGCCTGGAGAGCCGGACGAACCAGACGGTCATTCGGGGACAGTTTCCGCAGCGGAGAACGCCCTACACGAGTTACCTCATCCGTCAGGTACGGGTTAACGAACCGCTCCAGTATTTTGGCAATGTACAGCTGATGGTCATCTGCATTGAATCCAAAACGTTTCACCAAAACTGCCCCGGTTTCCTGCAAGGCCCCATATACGATGGATTTGACTTTTTCATCGGCAATAGCCTTCTGAATCGTATCATACCCGTTCACATATCCAATATAGGCGGCAATACAGTGTCCGGTATTTACGGTGAACAGCTTCCGTTCAATATAAGGCTCCAGATCATCAACATACATTACACCCTCAACCGGTTTGAACGCAGGAGCCATTTGTGAACGGTCAACGACCCATTCATAGAAAGGCTCTACCTGTACATGCAATGGATCTTCATGATGCTGAATCGGCACAATGCGGTCTACGGCTGAATCCGGGAAATACACGTACTGATCCGCAAGCAGGCGAGTGCGCTCATCAAGCAGACCATATACATGTTCTTTCAGCTGAGTGCTGGCTCCAATTGCATTTTCACAGGCAATAATGTGAAGGGGCTGGAAGACATCACCTGTTCCCAGTCTGGTCGTAAGTCCTTTGGCAATACCGGGAGCAATATGTTTCAGTATGCCTACACCTACTGCCGTTGTGATCAGTTCAGCTTCTGCAACGTTTTGAGCAACGGTATCCAGATTGGTTCCATCGATTGCACTCACACCGGTAACTGTCTCCAGGTCCTTGGCCTCGTTAGCCAGTTCAACCGTGTACTCTCCACGCTGCTCTAGAGCCTTAACCAGCTCCTGGTTAACGTCTGAGAAAACCACATTGTAGCCTGCACGGGACAGGATTAAACCGATGAAACCACGTCCAATATTCCCTGCTCCAAAGTGAAGGGCCTTCATAGTTCCATTTCACTTTCCAAAATAGTGATAACTTCTTCAGCGGTTTGAGCATGACGCAGAGCTTCCATGTTCTCTTCCTCAGCGCAGATGACTGCGATGCTGGTCAGGATCTCCATATGTTCTCCACCCTGAGCGGCGATACCAATCACCATATACGCTTTCTCTTCCCCAAAATCAACACCTTGCGGGAACTGAATGACCGATATGCCTGTGGACAGGATGAATGATTTGGATTCCTTCGTGCCGTGTGGAATCGCAAGTCCGTTGCCGACATACGTGGAGACAATCTCTTCACGCTCCAGCATTTTGTCAATGTATTCAGCGGTGATATGTCCCGCGTCTTTCAAAATCTGACCTGCCATACGAATCGCTTCGTATTTGTCCTGAGCCGTTGCATTCATGATGACTTTATCTTTAGTTAACACACTCATGTTTGAATACCTCCAATTTCGGTTTTGCTGCGGTAAAATCCCGCAAGTTCTTGGGACAAGTAATGAATAAGATCATCCCGGTTGCCTTTTTCAAGTAATGCAATCATTTCTTCCTGCAACAATAGCGCACTGATCTCACTCAGTACCTCCAAGCTTTCCTTCGATAACTGTCTCGGTCCAAGCATCAAGAGTACATGACTGACACCTGCCGGGTCTTCCGGCGTGCGCAGAAGCGGCTCTGTCAATTGGAAGAGCGTGATTGAAGGACTTTGAATGCCATCACTGCGTGTATGAAACAGCGCGAGGGAAGTTCCTGGGATTTTCTGGCTTCCAACCGCTTCACGCTCTTCCAGCAGCCTGGCAATCTCGTCTGGATTATTCAACACACCGGATTGATGCAAAACGCTGCACATGGCGTAGGCCGTTTCAAAAAATCCGATCTCCTGGTTATCCAGTGGGAACACCTGAAATTTGCCGATAATCTGTACAATTTCAATCAGGGTGGCTTCCAGCCCAACCGGATCGGTAAATCGTCCTGTTGCCTTTGACTCTGCTTCAGGTGGGGGACTATGTTCCCGCTGAAGCGTCGTTGTCCTGATGAAATGCCTTAAACGTTCACTTTCTTCTGCCGTTAGCAGCGGACTGACCTTGTAGTATTGATGTTTATCCATCGGCAGATCAACGGTAGAGAGAACCAGATCATATTCCGTCTTCGGTATACGTGCGGCTTCATACCAAGACACGCTGTCCACAATCCGAATCTCCGGAATTTCCTTGGACAGGCGGCTCGATAACATCCGTGAAGATCCGATTCCGCTCGTACAGACGACGACAGCCCTGATTTCTCGCTTGAGCACCCGCAGCCGTTCAATGGAAGCACCGAAGTGCATCACCAAAAATCCAATCTCCTCATCCGGCACATCCGTATTGGGCCAAGCCTCTCGCACCGCTTTCTTTACATCCTCAAATAATGATTCATAATCCTTGCGGATTTGCTGAAGCAACGGATTACGGATGAGTTGCCGCCCATCCATTCGTTCCAGCACCGGCTCCATGTGAGCAATCAGACCTTCACGGAGCAGACGATCCTCATGGAACGAATAATGAGTTTTCTCTTGCATTCGATCTGTGAGAGCACGAACCATGTCGAGTAAGACCAGATCGTCTATGGGCAGCAGACGTGAGGAATGAATCGATTGCTCGATTTCAATCAGCAGCCTGTGAAAATAAACCTGCTCCTCGCCCACAAAGTCCATCCCAAGCTGTGCAGACAGAACACCGCACAAACGGGAGGCCAAATATTCTGGCACCTTCCCCTTGTCGCCTTGCAACGGATTTCCAATATCTTTTTTGTCCTGTTGTATGCCCCGACCTATACCATAGCCTTTGCGAATCCGCACAACCGCTACAGACAATTGAATCAGCAGCCTCATATATTGACGCTCCGGAATATTTTCCAACCACTCAATATCCGGCTGCCATAACGCATTTTCGACCGTAAGCACATCTTTATGCCCAATCATTTCCAGTAGTTTACTGTTTACTTTGGAAACGCCCTGCTCCGCTTGTCTACCGAACAAATCGGATTCATCCAGATATTCAAGAGCGAGCGCGGAAATAGCCATGCGATGAGCCAACTCGCTTCCATTGATTTTGACCCCATATCCGCGCCTGCGAACCAGCTTCAATCCCGCCAGATGAATGCGTGGCTCCAGATCGTCCAGATCATTGCTTGCCGTAGACACGGTTACCTTCAGATCTGAGGCCAGCGCAAGCAGCTTCACAGGCTCGGCTTCATCCAGCAAAATACAAAGCATGAAGAGTTTACGCTCTTCGGGCGTAAACTCTACATATTCGTTAAGCTCAAGTTGTTGGCGCAATACGGCCAAATCATCGGAACCGGGATCAATTCGAACCCCGGTTCCCGATTTTTTTTCCAATCTCATGCCAAGGGGCTCAAGCCATTGTTCAATCATCTGCAACTCCCGATGTACGGTACGAGTGCTTACTTTGACCGCAACAGCTATATCGCCAGCAGTTACCTCATGCGGATGCTCCAGCAGGAACTCCACGATCTCACGCTGTCTCCTTGTAATATTACTCATCAGGAGTCGGATTTGAGGCGCTCCACCAGTGCCTCATATTCAGGACTCTTCAGGAAGTTATCGATGGAAATATGCTCTGCATTTGGAGCCACGGTTCTGGCCCGGTCTGTCAATGTTTTCTGTGTGATGACGATGTCGGCATCTTGCGGAATCTCACTGATCGCAGTGTTGGTTACAGCGATATCCACACCGGCTGCCTTCATTTTCTTACGCAGAATCGAGGCCCCCATGGCACTCGAACCCATACCTGCATCACAGGAAAATACAATTTTATTGATATCCGTTTTTACTGCCGAAGAAGCAATATCAGCCGCACGGTCAGCTTCCCGATTGTCTTTGTCAACGGTGAGGTTGCCCGTTTTGCCCTGATTTTTCATATCTTTCATACGGCTGGAAGCACTATCCAGATCCTCATCATCCTTCTTTTTACCTGTTTTGAGCAGCACAGATGCCACAAGGAAGGAAATGATCGCAGCTACGGCTACCCCTGCAAACATGCCAAGATATCCACCCTTAGGTGTTAACAACGAGTAGGCAATGATACTTCCCGGTGACGGTGCTGAAACCAAGCCAGCTCCTGTCAGCATGAAGGTCAATGTACCCGCTACACCACCAGCCATTGCAGCCAGAATCAGTATCGGTCTCATCAGAATGTAAGGGAAATAAATCTCGTGAATCCCGCCAAAGAAATGGATGATTACAGCACCTGGAGCGGAAGATTTGGCTGATCCCCGACCGAAGAAGCAGTATGCCAGCAAAATGCCGAGTCCAGGTCCTGGATTGGATTCAAGCATGAATAATACAGATTGACCGAGTTCTCTTGCTTGATCCGTACCAATCGGTGTCAGAATCCCATGGTTGATGGCATTGTTCAGGAATAATACTTTTCCTGGCTCAATGATCAGATTGACCAGCGGGAGAAGACCAGCATTCATCAAGGTTTCTACCCCAGCCGATAACACCTTGCTAATCGCTTCAACGAAAGGCCCGATGCCTTTAAGGGCTAGAAGGGCCAAAATCCCACCAATAATACCAGCGGAGAAGTTGTTAACCAGCATCTCAAACCCTGATTTGATTTTGCCATCGACAGCCTTGTCAAATTTCTTAATGACCCAGGCTCCCAATGGTCCGGCAATCATCGCACCAAGAAACATTGGGATGTCACTGCCGACAATAACCCCGATGGTCATTATTGCACCGACTACACCACCACGTTGGCCGTGTACCATGGTACCGCCTGTATAACCGATAAGCAAAGGCAGCAAATATTTGATCATTGGATCAACCAGCAATGCAAAATCTGCGTTAGGGAACCATCCTTTTGGAATGAACAATGCCGTAATCAGACCCCAGGCGATAAATGCACCCATGTTCGGCATAACCATACCGCTCAGGAAACGTCCAAACTTCTGAACGCCGACCCGTATTCCTCCGCTTTTTTCGGACTTTGCGTCCACTGAACTCATACTGAAAACCTCCTCAACATATTAAACCTTAATTCCACTGAATTTTGACACGATGATCCAGACGAACGAAGGTACAAATCTGTAATAAATCTTAATTTCACAACCATATCGTAAATGAAAACGGTATCTTCTACAACGAAATGAAAACCTACTTCCGTCATGAACGTTGATGACAAGATTTAAATTTGAAGGATTGTCCCATATTTAAGCCTTGTATATGGAATGGAACCTGTTATTCCCTTTCATGTATCATACCCACGAGTTGCCCCATTTTAATGACAAATAAAATTGTAAATTTATTCTATTTCATCGAGCTGTTTCTATCCTCATTCAGGAATGATGATGAAACACGTTAGGGTTATATTCATTTCATCCAAGCCCTCTGATAACAACGACAAAAAAAAGCGCAATTGCTCATCCCGTTACAGGTGAGGCAATTGCGCCTAAGTATTCCGAATTAGCAGTATTACCATCCGGATCTATAATCAATCGTTTCATTCTTTTCACGTTAAACAGACTTTTGCCTCAAGCTGAAGCTCAATCTCCCGCGGAGAATTGAACCCAAATTTTATTCCGTATGTGTACGATACGCATCCGCATTCATCAATGTGGACAGTGCTGCTGTCAGATCGCCCTCAACACGGATTTCGATCATCCAGCCTTCCTCATATGGAGAGTTATTTACCAGCTCTGGGGAATCCTGCAGTGCGTCATTCACAGCAACAATTGTTCCACTGACAGGAGAAAACAAATCCGAAACAGTTTTGACGGATTCAATTGTTCCGATGCTGTCTTCCGATTTTACATCCGATTCAAGGTCAGGCAATTCCACAAACACAATGTCACCCAGCTGATGCTGCGCAAACTCGGTAATGCCAATACGTACGGTATCCTCCCCTACGGTCTGCACCCATTCGTGCTCTTCACTGTACAGGAAATCACTTTTCAATTCGCTCATCGATATCCGCCTCGCTTTTCATTAAATGAGTGCATGCGTTTCTTTGACCTTAACCTTTTTCCCAGAACATAGCGTATGATATTTTAGAATCAAATGTCAAGATACCTTACAATTTATTTAATTCCCTTCCTTATATGCCCGTAACTCAAATGGACTATCCCTACATATAATGGTGAATATTAGAAAAGTAAGCGCACTCTTTATAAATAGACGAACATTATAAAATGAATTAAAAATATCATTCGGATTTCTTGTTAGTTTCTATGATATCGTTCTTGACATCAATAGTCGATTCAGGCTTTAATGAGAGTAGTAAATGTGTTTATTGGTCTATGCAATACCCGCGGATGAATGTAAAGGGAGAGATTACCCTTGGCACCCGAATCAGGGTGTACATGCGGTAACGCCGAAGGAGTAAACCACCGACAAGCGGGAGGTGAATCTCTCAGGCAAAAGGACTTTTACGGGACGCAACTCTGGAGAGCATCTATTCGCCCTGTGCGGGCGTTATGATCACCCAAGGGGAAACCTGCTGCATCATGCGGCGGGGTAACTCTCAGGTACCAAGGACAGAGCCTAAGAATACAGCGTGCTTCTGGCATGCCGGTTCTTTGGCCTGTCCTTTTCCTTTTTCCCAAAAAAACGAAAACAGGTTATAGAGCGGCGCTGCCTACAGCGTCCTTTCCTTACTTTTATAATAAAAGTTGATGCCAGATTCATTGATCCACGGTTATACACTCGGCCGGTTGACGGCCCATGACGAGGTGATTGGATGTCTGATTTGCTTAGAACCCCACTCTTTCCACTCTATCAGCAATATGAAGGCGTACGATGCATTGATTTTGGTGGCTGGGAGCTCCCTGTACAATTCAGTGGAATTCAGAAAGAGCATGAAGCGGTGCGAGAACGTGCCGGATTATTTGATGTATCCCACATGGGTGAATTCACCGTTCAAGGTGAAAATGCGGAAGCCTTTTTACAACACATGACCACCAATGATGTAACAACACTCGTTCCCGGTCAGGCCCAATATACGTTAATGTGTTATCCGGATGGCGGCGTGGTCGATGATCTGCTGATCTATAAACTTAAAGACCAGCAGTATATGCTGGTTGTTAATGCCTCCAACATCGACAAGGACTGGGCATGGCTGCAACAGCACATGACGCCAGGCGTAACGATGACCAATGATTCGGAACAAACGGCGCTGCTTGCCCTGCAAGGTCCACTGGCTGTGGATATTCTAGGAACGTTGACAGACACCGATGTGTCTTCGATAGAGCCTTTCCGTTTTGTGCCAAATGCGAAGGTATGTGATGTTACATTGCTATTATCCCGCACCGGATATACGGGTGAAGACGGCTTTGAACTCTATGTTCCTGCCGAACAGGCCGCTGCGGTCTGGAATGGATTGATGCAAGCGGGGGAAGGTTACGGACTCGTTCCAACCGGACTGGGTGCCCGCGATACGCTGCGCTTTGAAGCCAAGCTTCCCCTGTATGGACAGGAACTGTCTGCAACCATCTCGCCGCTGGAGGCTGGTGTGGGCATGTTTGTGAAGCTGAATGCTGGACCTTTTATCGGACATGAAGCCTTATTGCGACAAAAAAATGACGGGCCTGCCCGCAAGTTGGTCGGCATCGAAGTACTGGAGCGTGGCATTCCCCGCCCCCATTATCCTATATACGCTGAAGGCGTACAGATTGGTGAAGTGACCACTGGCACCCAATCTCCTACGCTGAAACGCAATCTAGGGCTGGCCTTGATTGAAAGCAAATATGCTGCACTGGGTACCTCGCTAGAGATTGAGATTCGCGGTAAGAAACTGAAAGCCGAGGTCGTGAAGACCCCTTTTCATAAACGGACACGTGCGCCAAAGACACCTACTCAAGGAGCTGAGCAAGCATGAGCAAGCACCGTTACATTCCCATGACCGAGCAGGATCAGAGTGCCATGCTGGCAACCATCGGTGTGGAAACGATTGAGGATCTGTTCCATGACATTCCACAGGAGATTCGCTATCAGGGTGAACTGCCTGTTTCCTCCAAACTGGATGAATATGCACTGACACGTCATATGTCGAAGCAAGCGGGAGCCAATGCCAACTTCGAGACACACGCCAGCTTTCTGGGGGCAGGCATTTATGATCACCATGTTCCCTCCGTCATTAATCATGTCATCTCCCGTTCCGAGTTTTATACAGCCTACACACCCTATCAACCCGAGATCAGCCAAGGAGAATTACAGGCAATTTTCGAGTTTCAATCCTACATCTGTGAATTAACAGGCATGGCTGTAGCCAATGCCAGCATGTACGATGGTGCGACTGCATTTGCGGAAGCAGGCAATCTGGCCGCAGCAGCAACTCGCCGCAAACAGCTGATTGTGTCACGTACCGTACACCCCGAATCCCGTCAGGTATTGCAGGCTTATGCACACGGCCTCAATCTGGAGATTGTCGAGATTGGGTATAAAAATGGTGTAACAGACTGGGATGCCCTGCAAGCCGCCGTGTCCGATGACACCGCAGCCGTCATGATCCAGAGCCCGAACTTCTTCGGCGCCGTGGAAAATGTAAAACAGGCCGCAGACCTTGCGCATGCGCACAAGGGTCTGCTCGTGGTCAGTGCCAACCCGCTGTCGCTGGGTCTGCTGGAAGCCCCAGGCAAGCTGGGTGCTGACATCGTCGTTGGCGACGCACAGCCCCTTGGTATCGCTGCTTCACTTGGCGGCCCAACATGCGGCTACTTCGCCGTATCCCAGGCTCATATGCGCCGGATTCCTGGCCGAATTGTTGGCCAGACAACCGACCGCAATGGCAAGCGTGGTTTTGTACTCACGCTGCAAGCACGTGAACAGCATATTCGCCGTGAAAAGGCGACGTCCAACATCTGTTCCAACCAGGCTTTGCTCGCGCTGAGCGCCTCTGTCTATATGTCCATCATGGGTAAACAAGGCATGATCGATGTCGCTGATTTGAATTTGCAAAAGAGCCATTATGCCCTTAACACGCTTACCGCAATTTCAGGGGTCTCTCTTACATTTGCTGCACCAACTTTCAATGAGTTTGTTATCCAACTGCCTGAAGGAACGAACGTGGATGCCCTGCAACTGAAATTACTCGATGCCGGTTTCATTGGCGGGTATGAACTTGGAAGGGATTATTCCGAGCTCGCCGGACATATGCTCATTGCCGTTACCGAACGACGCAGCAAGGAAGAAATAGACGAATTCGCACGTGTATTGGAGGGATCGCTGTGACTCAGGAAACGACAACAAAGACAACTTCAGCAACAGGACACTCGGAAACAGTAACCTCAGTCTCCACTTCGGGCCAGACGGAAACAGTTACAAAATTCTCTGCCCAAGCTGCCTCTTCAGCACCGGAGCAATCGTTGATTTTTGAACTCAGCAGTCCGGGTCGAGTTGCATACTCCTTGCCAGAATGTGACGTTCCCCGGCAGGCTGCCGATTCCCTGATTCCCCGGGAAATGCTTCGATCGGAAGCAGCAGCATTGCCTGAGGTTTTTGAAGTTGACGTCATTCGCCACTACACTGCTCTGTCTCGTCGTAATTTCGGAATAGATAACGGATTCTATCCGCTAGGTTCTTGTACGATGAAATATAATCCGAAGATTAATGAGGATGTGGCCCGTTACAACGGATTCGCCAAAATTCATCCATATCAGCACGAATCCAGCATTCAGGGTGCACTTGAACTGCTCTACACGTTGCAAAATGACCTTGCTGGCCTGACCGGCATGGACGCCGTTACGCTGCAACCAGCCGCTGGCGCACATGGCGAATGGACCGGACTCATGATGATCCGGGCCTACCACGAAGGTCGTGGTGAACAGCGTACGAAAGTCATCGTACCGGATTCTTCTCATGGCACTAACCCGGCAAGTGCAACCGTTGCAGGTTTCGAAACGATAACGATCCCTTCCCGTGCAGACGGTCTGGTAGATCTGGACGCACTCCGTGCAGCTGTTGGTTCGGATACCGCAGCGCTGATGCTGACCAACCCGAACACACTCGGACTTTTTGAAAAAGACATTCAGGAGATTGCCTCCATCGTGCATGAGGCTGGTGGCTTGCTGTACTACGATGGTGCCAACTCCAATGCCATTATGGGCATCACCCGGCCTGGCGATATGGGCTTCGACGTAGTACATCTGAATTTGCATAAAACAATGAGCACTCCGCACGGCGGTGGTGGACCTGGTGCCGGCCCAGTTGGCGTAAAGAGCCGCTTGATTCCGTTTCTGCCGAAACCGATGGTCATCAAAAATGATGAGGGCATATATGCGTTGGATCGCGAAGGTGATCAATCCATTGGCCGGGTCAAAGCGTATTACGGCAACTTCGGTATTCTGGTCCGTGCCTATGCCTACATTCGTACCTATGGACCTGAAGGCTTGCGCCGGGTATCGGAATGTGCGGTGCTCAACGCCAACTACATGATGGCCCGTCTCGCACCTTACTACGAGATTCCGTATCCAGGCGTGTGCAAACACGAATTCGTTATGTCTGGCCGGGGGCTAAAACAGTACGGGGTACGGACACTGGATGTTGCCAAACGATTGCTTGATTTTGGATATCACCCGCCAACCGTGTACTTCCCGCTGAACGTTGAGGAGTGCATCATGATCGAGCCGACGGAAACCGAGAGCAAAGAAACACTTGATGGGTTCATCGATACGATGATTCGCATTGCCAAGGAAGCAGAAGAGACACCTGAATTGGTACTCAATGCCCCTTATGGTACACCGGTTACCCGTCTGGATGAAACAACAGCGGCCCGTAAGCCTGTACTGAACTGTGCTTGTAGTTGAAAGTTAATCTAAATTAAAGCTTGCATACGCTCATGCCCGCAACCGAACCATGATCTATTCTAGGGTTTCGGGCATGAAAATTAAAATGGAAACATATTCAGTCGTTGATATTCGTTTATAAATGACCAAAAAACAGCCGCACTGTGTGCGGCTGTTTTAATTCTTTTATCCGTCATCTTTATCTCATTATCTTCCGTCTAGGGCTCCCAATTGGACCGTTCCTTCTTACCCAAACGCGGACAGGTATAACAATAAGAGCGTCCTTGTCGAAAATATTGCAGGCAACAGACATTTTTGATCGAAAGTCTCTTCGAAGGCTCCAGCGGATGATCAATCATCCGAACCCTGACGCGAAGCGGATTCTTGGCCAGACCAAATACGTCAGCTTCCAGACCAGTTTGCACCAACTGTTCATCAGCCGCAAACTGACGCAAAAGAGTTTCATCATTCGGATACGCATCATGGATGTTCTCCCTGTAGTTTTGCAGCGACGTTGGCAACTGCCCCCACAACATGCTCACATACAACCCGGAAGCATCGGACAAACACTCCATAAGTGGACGTGCAGTCTGACTGTAAAAACGTCTAAATTCTGCTTCGAGCCAGGCCATTCTTCCTTTCGAATCATTAGGAGCCAAATTGACCTCCAATTTCTCAAGCTGAAAAGCAATTCTTGTATAACCGGTTTCCTGCATCAAATGTACACTCAGATTGGCTAGCGAGAAATTGGGAGCTGCATGATGGACGGATACGGTATATTGCAGCCCAGCTGCCACATCGCCGAACCAACTCGTGAAATAGGCTGTTACGTCTTACTTTGCGGTAAACCGCTTCAGCCTTACCATCGTAATCCGACAGCCACGTCTCCGCTTCTTCCCGATGCTCCATGACTTCTGCAATGGTTCGAAGCTGTTGACGCCAGTCTGCGGATAACCAAGGGATGGCAACTGTAGGCGCAATCTGCTCCAGCTCTTTTCGCGATCGCTCGGCCAGAATGTCGGTGCAGAAAATAAGCTCCGGCTCCGACGCACGCAATCGATCCACATTTTCTTGCCAGACCTGCCCCTCCCCCAGCTCATAAGAGTGCAGACGGGTCATTCGGTTGTATAACTCATGATTTGGATAAAAGGCAGCTGCCTTCGGGAGCAGGCCAAGTGCCAGTAAACTGCCCGAGATTGGATCAGAGACACTTACGATACTGTATCTGCGGCTTTTGACAAACGCGTTGGGTGAAAGTCCCATCTTCTGTTTGAATCTGCGGCTAAAATAAAACTCATCTTCATAGCCCACTCGAATTGCGGTCTCTTTCACACCGTCACCTGACAAAAGAAGCTCCTTAGCCCGTTTCATTCTGACATCCATCAAATAAGCCGTAGGAGTCTTTCCTGTGTATTGTTGAAATGCCAACGAAAAATATCCCGGGCTCAGGCCAGCGAGCTTGGCCAATTCATCTCGTTTTAACTCATGATCCAGATGTTCAATCATATAATCGGCAACACGGGCTATCGCAGCAGGGGTTGGTTCAACGCTTTCCGACTTAGCCTCCGCTTTAACAAGTAAAGTCATCAGACCGTATAACAGAACCTGTCTATTGAAGTGTTCCTCGTCACCAGCGGCCTCCAATTGAAGTAATCGCTCGCAAGAGAGAGCGAGTTGTTGCAGGTCTTTGCACCCAAATAACCCCTCCATAAAGACATTGGTAGCGATCATCTTCTGTTCCCCGCCCAATTCGTATATCGAAACGGACCAAAGAGCCTTTTAGAAGCTGCTCATCCGCCGCCAGCTTAAACCTCTGCCCAGGTGCCAGCAAATAGACCTCCCCTTCGTTCAGTCGGGATATATGTTCATTCGATACCAGAGTTCCGGAACCACTTGTACAAAGAACTGCGGTATGTTCAGCTATTGCAGGATGAACAACTTCTCCATTCCAGGGAACTTCAAACGAATCGATACTGCTATATTTAAGCATCTTGTCTGCCTTCTTTTCATTGATCTTCATGGTAACCCTACTTTCTCCCTCAGCATGATATCCATTGATCTTTTTGCTCAGTTATCCTAATGATAATGATTTTCAACCAAGAAACAAACGGAAAAATGTAACTTTTCCGCAGAATAGACATATCGGCTTAAAAATAAAAAAAGCCGGCATCTGCTGTAACAACAGATACCGGCAAAATCGCTGCAAGACTGCAGCTTTTTTATCGGAAAAAGAAACCCTTAAAATCGGGTAGAAACCCCATAAAATTACGCTTGTATGCTTTGAACCAGTTCAACGACTTGTTCAGCCGTTTGCATATCCAGAGCTTTAGCAGCAAGCTCTTGCATGTCTGCACGGGACAGCTTGGTGATCTGACTACGAGCTGGCAGAATGGATGTTGCGCTCATGCTGAACTCATCCAATCCGAGACCGAGCAGCAAGGGAATTGCTGTTTCGTCTCCGGCCATCTCTCCACACATGCCAACCCATTTGCCTTCACCGTGTGCTGCATCAATGACCATTTTAACCAAACGCAAGATGGCAGGGTTATATGGTTGATAAAGATACGACACACGCTCATTCATACGGTCAGCAGCCATTGTGTATTGAATCAGATCGTTTGTTCCGATACTGAAGAAATCCACTTCTTTGGCAAATTGATCCGCCAGAACCGCAGTCGAAGGAATTTCGACCATGATTCCCAGTTGGATGCTGTCTGACACAGCAATACCTTCAGCTACCAGCTTCTCCTTCTCTTCAAGCAGGACAGCCTTCGCTTCACGGAATTCACCCAGTGTTGCAATCATTGGGAACATGACACGCAGGTTACCATGTACGCTTGCACGCAGCAATGCACGCAATTGCGTACGGAAAATATCCAGACGATCCAGACACAGACGAACTGCGCGGAAACCGAGGAATGGATTCATTTCTTTTGGCAGATCCAGATATGGAAGCTCTTTGTCTCCACCAATGTCGAGTGTACGAACGACAACAGGTTTACCTTCCATTTTCTCCAGTACAGCCTTGTAAGCATTGTACTGAATGTCTTCGGAAGGAAGCTTGTCTCTGCCCATGTACAGGAACTCGGTACGGTACAGGCCTACAGCCTCGCCGCCATTTTCCAGAACACCTGCAACATCATTCGGAGTACCGATGTTGGCTGCCAGTTCCACATGAACGTTATCCACCGTCACGGTTGGTTCATCACGCAGTTTTCTCCACTCGGCACGTTGTGCATCGTATTGCTCCTGTTTGGAACGATACTCAGCAATAACATCATCCGTTGGATTAACCAGTACATGACCGTCCAAACCATCAACGATAATCATATCGCCTTGTTTCGCTTGAGCCAGAATGTCCTTAGTTCCAACAACAGCCGGGATTTCAAGCGAACGAGCCATGATAGCGGAGTGAGAAGTACGTCCACCAATATTGGTTGCAAAACCTTTTACATATTGACGGTTCAGTTGAGCCGTGTCGGAAGGCGTAAGATCCTCCGCAAGCACGATCACTTCTTCGCTAATCTCAGCCGGGCTCATGAATTCGATACCAAGCAAGTGATTCAGCACACGTTTGGTTACATCACGCATATCTGCAGCACGTTCCTGCAGGTAAGCACTCTTCATGTTTTCAAACATTTCGATAAATTGCGCTGCTGTTTCGTTCAATGCGAATTCCGCATTAATCTTATCATCCGATATTTTTGCTTTAACCGGATCAATCAGTTCCGGGTCATTCAGAATGAGCAAATGCGAAGCAAAAATCTCAGCTTTTTTCTCGCCAAGCTCTTGTAAAGTACGCTCTTTGATCGCCTCAAGCTCAGCCTGGGACTTGCCCAGAGCCGAGTCGAGTTTCGCGATCTCTGCGTCAACGTCGTTGATTTCGCGTTTTTCTACAGAGTAATTGGGATGCTCCAAGATAAACGCCTTGGCGATAGCAATACCCGCCGAAGCCGCGATCCCAGAAACATTAAGCATTAATTTCGCCCAGCCCTTCGTTAACCATAACATCTGTCAAAGCTTGAAGAGCTTCAGCTTCGCCTTCGCCTTCAACGATGATGTTGATGGTGTCGCCTTGTTCCAGACCCAGGGAAAGTACACCCAGGATGGATTTCAAAGTTACTTTTTTACCGTTAGCTTCTGCAAAGGATTCTGCACCTTTGAATTTGTTTGCTGTATTAACCAGGGCTGTCGCCGGACGTGCGTGGATACCATCTTCGTCTGTAATTCTGAATGTTTGTTGCATTACAATCATCTCACTTTCAATAATTTAGTTTAGGCATTGCATATATTTACACTTGCTTGCCATTGTCGTAACACTTCTTATTTTATCTCAATGATTGGCTGATCGCCAATTTTCAGTACCCCGCTCTTCTTGAGCGTGACTGTTGAACCTTCCGGCAGGTTGGTGAAAATGACCGGAGAGATAATCGACGGAGCATTGGCTTTCACATACTCCAGATCCACTTCCATAATTGGTTGTCCGGCCGATACCAGATCGCCTTCCTGCACAAGCACGTTAAAGCCCTTACCTTTCAGCTTCACCGTGTTGACACCTATATGAACAAGCACTTCCTTGCCTCCGTCCGACATAATGCCCACGGCATGTTTGCTCGGAAATACGTTAAACACCTTACCGTATACAGGAGAAGTGATCTTGCCATCATGAGGCAGAACAGCAAAGCCGTCACCTGTCATTTTCTCAGCAAAGACCGGATCAGGAACGTTTGTGATATCCATCAATTCGCCGTTAACTGGCATAACGATGTCTTCCGTTATAATACGTTCGCCTTCTTCACCTTGCGCCTTTTCCTGTTCAGGAGCTGGCTTATCCACAGCTGCTGGAGCTGGTGCCGGTGTCCGTCCTGCAATGATATCCTGCATTTGGGATTTGATCGTATCTGAACGTGTACCGAAGATGGCCTGTACATTATTACCCACTTCAAGTACGCCAGATGCACCCAATTGTTTCAAACGATCTTTATTTACACTGGATTTCTCATTTACTTCAATCCGCAAACGAGTAATGCAGGCATCCAGATGTTTGATATTCTCTTGCCCACCGAATGCAGCAAGGATATTGTGAGGCAGATCATCCGTAGAACCTGAACCTCCGCCCGAAGCTGTTTCAGGAGTTGCCTCTTCACGTCCTGGTGTTTTCAGATTGAATTTGCGAATGATGAATCGGAATCCGAAATAGTAAATCACTGCAAGAATCAAACCTACGATAATAACATCCCACCAAGGTGTACGATTCGGGATGATCCCGAAGATCAGGAAGTCAATAAATCCGCCGGAGAACGTCATCCCGATTTTGACTCCAAGAATTTGCATCGTCATGAAAGACAAACCTGCGAAGATACAGTGTACTGCAAACAGGATTGGTGCTACAAACAGGAATGAGAACTCAAGCGGCTCTGTAATCCCTGTGAGGAAAGAAGTAAGCGCAGCTGATCCCATGATCCCTGCAACATACTTTTTGTGCTCTGGTCTTGCTTCATGGTACATCGCAAGCGCCGCAGCTGGCAAACCGAACATCATGAACGGGAATTTACCAACTTGGAACGTTCCCGCTGTAAGGTTCACACCATCTCGCAGTTGATTGAAGAAAATTTGCTGGTCTCCACGAATGACATCCCCAGCTTTGTTCACATATTCACCGAACTCAAACCAGAACGGCGAGTAGAAAATATGATGGAGACCGAACGGAATAAGTGACCGTTCTACGACTCCGAAAATGAATGCCGATAATGTCGGACTTGTATCTACCATGAAGTGAGATACAGAATTCAGCCCATTTTGAATTGGAGGCCAGATGACGACCAGAAGCAACCCGATTAAGAGAGAAACGACTGAAGTGATAATCGGGACAAAGCGTTTACCTGCAAAGAAACCGAGGTAAGACGGCAGTTCGATTTTGAAAAATCGATTGTAGCATAGCGCGGCGGTAATACCTATGATAATACCTCCGAAAACGCCCGTACTCAATGTAGGGATACCCAATATGCTGGCATAACCTGGTACTTCACCGATCATGGCTGGTGTAACACCAACAGCCGTACCCAGAGTCACGTTCATGACCAAGTAACCGATAATGGCCGCAAGACCTGCGACACCTTCGCCTCCGGCCAGCCCGACGGCTACCCCGACAGCGAACAGCAATGCCAGATTATCAAATACGATCTGACCCGCATTCATCATAATCGTTGCGATTGAGCTAACCCAGGGGGTATCTAGCACTGTAACATATTGCAGAAAATCCGGATTCACAAGCATGTTACCAATTCCTAGCAGTAAACCTGCCGCTGGTAAGATGGCTACAGGTAGCATAAGAGCTTTACCTACTCTTTGCAATACACCAAAAAGCTTTTTGAACATTGTGTCGTATTCACCCTTTCTTTTAAATTTTTATGTTGTGATGCAAGCAAGGGAAAACAAAAAAAGGCACGAGTTAATAAAGGAAATTGATCCAACCTTCGGGTATAGCATACCCGGTATAAGGTAAGAACAATCACGCTCTAAATAACTCATGCCTGATCGAATCAGTAACACGTCGTTTGTGTTTATTCAGTTGCTTGATTACGGAAATCATTGTAGCACCACTTTAAAAACGATGCAAGCCTTTACACGAAATTTGTCGAAGTAGAATTCCACTAGTGGAATTATTTCACTTGTTCTCTTCTTCTTTCCTTTGATTCAAGCGTTGCAAATGAATGGTCAGATAGCCTACTTCAGCAGGATATACAGGGAGATTCAACCTTTTTTCCATCACCTTGGTTAGCTTCCATGCAAGCGAGTACATTTCAGGATACTCCAACTTCAACAGGGAATCCAATTTATGAAGTTCTTCCACTTTATCTCCCCGACGGACGCGCTCCAAGGCAAATCGAAGATGGGTCAGCAGCCGGGAGTAATCCAGTGACTCCGTCTCAAACGAATAATCCAGTTGGGTGGATACCAGGCTTACCAAGTCGGTAATTAGTTGCGAATGCTCGCGAACTTGAGAAATATTTTGGTTGGTCATGGCACTGTAGATGTGAAGCGCAATAAAACCGATCTCATCCATTCCCAAATCTACGCCCAATTTTTCCTTAATCAAACGCACCGCATAATCACCCATGCGATATTCGTCAGGATAAATTTCACGGGTTTCATATAGAAATGGATTCTGTATGACAATGCCTTGTTCTTTCCGTTTCAGCGCAAAAGAAATATGATCGGTCAATGCGATATGAATATGTTCGTTTAAAGGAACGTCCGTATGTTCTGCAATATACGTAATGACATCATTAATGATTTCAATCAATGCCTCATCCACTTGTGGAAGAAGCTGTTTATATTGCTCTTGCTCCTGCTGGTTTCTCAGAATGAACATTTTCTCCACAGCCATCAGTGGAATAATGTCATTCGTTTTCCGATTGAAGCCGATGCCTTTACCAATCACGACAACTTCTCCATGCTCAGGATGCTGTGCAATAATTACATTATTATTTAGCGCTTTGGCTACTTGCAGGCTACTCAATGTTTGCACCTCTTTTTTCACACCATCTTAGGTGTGATTCAGTCACACCCTAGTAAGAACGAAAAGACATCCGGAAGCGGGCAAACCACGCCGGACGTCTCGCTTAAAAAGTAACAAAAATTCGCCTTAAGGTCAATAGAGCATGAGTGCTTTATAACTCGCTGTCTTACTCATCAACACCAGCTTTTTCCACAATCTTGTCGATTATAGACGGAGTCGTTACAGGCTCACTCTGTTGAATAGCAACTGGTGCTGCTGTTTTAGGCTTGGTGAAACCTTTAATTAACTGCTCCACATCAATGCCAGAGACACTTTTGAGCATCTCGGGAGCCGTCGCCATGAGCTCTGTTACGTAATTGCTTACACGAGCAGCGCCTTCACCCTTACCTGTATCCACAACGGTCAGTTTATCAATCGCGGAGATAGGCTCCGCAATCTTACCAGCAAGTTCAGGCAGCATTTTGACGATGATATCGAGCACGGCAGCTTCGCCAAACTTCTGGAACGCTTCGGCCAGCTTCTCCTTCGCTTCTGCTTCTGCAAGACCTCTCAGACGAATAACCTCTGAATCCGCTGTCCCTTTGGCAAGTTCTGCATCCGCCATAGCTTGCCCTTCAAGCCGCTTCTGCTCGGCTGTTGCCTTGGCATGTGTCTCAATGGAATACTGTATCGCATCGGCTTCACGCATTCTTTTAGCTTTATCCGCTTCGGCAGCCTGCTCCACCGCATAACGATCTGCTTCTGCCTTTTTCTTCACTTCAGCATCATATTGCTTCTCACGTACGATAATTTCTTTCTCTTGGAGATCAATCTCACGTTCTTTACGAACGAGTTCAACCTTCATTTCTTCCTCCACCACGGTTTGTCTCGCACGCGCTTCGTGGATATGGTACGCCTGATCGGCTTCCGCCTTCGCTGTATCTTGATCCCGCTTAAACGTCGCTACTTTCAGTTCCTTCTCTTTTGCAGCTTCAGCGATATTCGTATCACGCAGCAACTCGGCTTTTTGTCCCTGTTCTTCCGCATTGGCCTTCTGAATACGTGCATCCCGCATCGCTTCCGCTTCCGCAATTTCAGCATCCCGCTTAACGGCTGCTATTCTCGGTTTACCAAGCGCATCCAGATAACCCTGTTTGTCACGAACATCTTTGATCGTAAACGAGACGATTTGCAGTCCCATTTTTTTCAGATCTCTGGCTGCTACACCTTGAACCTCTTGCGCGAAGCGATCGCGGTTACGGTATACTTCCTCCACCGTCATTGTTCCGAGGATGGCCCGCAAATGCCCCTCCAGAACCTCCTGTGCTTCACTTCTTAACGATTCCACTGGCTTACCAATGAATTGCTCCGCTGCGGTGGCCACGTCTTCTACAGCGCTTCCCACCTTGATAATAGCGACACCATCGGCAATGACTGGTACACCCTGTTCCGTGTATACTTCCGGTGTGGAGACGTCGAGCTTATGGGACAACAGCGAGATAAACTCCGATTGCTGGAACACAGGCAAGATAAATGCGCCGCCTCCACGAACAATTTTAATTTTTCGACCGGAGTCATCGTCCGAAATGTTTTTGCTGCCAAGGAACGAACCTGTAACGATCATGGCTTCATCCGGCCCAACCGTTTTGTACCTCGCCCAGAAAGCCAAGCCAAGAATCAAAATCACACCTACAACAATTGCAGGAACCAACAATACATCCATATCCAAATTACCCATTCCACATCTCTCCCCTTATTACATTAGTGCTTACACTGCTAACGGTTAAAACTTACCTTAAACATCTTTAAGTACATCTTCATCCCATTCCGACACACGCAGCACACCTTCTGTTACATCTACAACTACAACACGCGCTCCCGCCGCAATGGGACGATGTTCGAAGCTGGATGCCGTGTGAACCGTATTACCGGCAGCAATTTTGATCATGACTTCACCAAAACCTTTTTCCGGTACCGGAATGGTTATTTCTCCAATTTTCCCGGATAGCTCTTTCATTGAAAACGCAATGGAGACGTCACTGTTACGCATCGGCTTGATATATGCAAAGAATACCAGCATGGCTGCAGCAATACCTATAAGCAGGGATAGTATCAGTGCCGAAATATCACTTATCGAGCTATAACGTGTCAGCATAATACCGGCCCCGCCAAAAGTCGTTATGGAACCAGCCAGCACAACAGGTTTGAAAAAATCAAGGCCAGGCAATTCAAAGGCCCCGTCCAGCAAGCCATCAATCAAGTCACCTAGCACAAGGCTGACGACTGCAAATATGGCTCCTCCGATTAGACACCCCCAATAGATTGACTCCATTCCCCGTTCCTCCTCTCTTCTGCCGCAATTCCATCCAACTGGGCATTCCTCATGTAAATAAATACGTAGTAAGGGGCCGTGATGTTTCAAAATCTTTCCTCATTTGTATTCAAGACCCGATAATGGTTATTCTCATCGCAATTTGATCCAATTCCTGGAGCATTCTTCGATTCACTCTTATTCACAACAAAAAACCGCAAATCTCCGTTAAAGGAGACGTGCGGTTCCAGAGAACACATTACTGTGCCTTCATGTTTTAATTTTACAGAGAAGCCTTGTAGATGGATACAACATCTTCACGCTGCAATTTTTTGAAGTTACCAAATGGGCCGAAGAGCATAGCTTTATCAGCCATAACTTCGATTTGGCTGTCATCGATATCATAATCAGCCAGACGGTTAGGAGCACCAATGGATGTCCAGAATTTGCTCAACGCTTCAATGCCTTCTTCTGCAATCTGTTTGTCCGATTTACCTTCAGGGTTAACTTCGAACACATTGATCGCCAGACGTTTGAAACGATCCACATTTACGTCCAGATTGTGCTTCATCCAGTGCGGGAACAGAATCGCCAATCCTCCGCCATGTGGAATATCATATACTGCGGATACCGCGTGTTCGATATTATGAGTAGCCCAGTCACCAGCGAGACCCATGTTCAGTACGCCGTTCAATGCCATCGTTCCGCAGTACAGAATGGTTTCACGCAGCTCATAATTCTCCAGGTCTTCAACCAGACGAGGCGCTGCATCCATAACCGTGCGCAGAATCGTCTCACAGAACCCGAGCTGAACCGGTGTGTTGGCATCCAAGTGGAAGTAATGCTCCAGTACGTGGGACATCATATCCACCATGCCATAAACCGTTTGGTCCAGAGGAACGGTATATGTATTTACCGGATCAAGGATCGAGAACGCAGGGAACGAATACGCGCTGCCCCAGCCCAACTTTTCCTGTGTATCCTGATTCGTGATAACCGAACCGGAGTTCATTTCCGAACCGGTTGCAGCCATTGTCAACACGGTACCGAGCGGAAGAGCATCCTGTGCAACGGCTTTACGCTGAGCAAAGTCCCACATGTCGCCATCATACTTGGCACCTACGGCAATTGCCTTGGCACAATCCAGTACGCTGCCGCCACCTACAGCGAGGATCAGTTCAATGTTGTTCGTTTTGCAGAGGTCTACCCCTTTATGCACAGTCGAAAGACGCGGGTTCGGTTCCACACCAGCCAGCTCCGTAACTTCAGCTCCAACTTCCTTGAGTAGTCCGATAACCTGGTCGTACAAACCGCTGCGTTTGATACTTCCGCCACCATATACAAGCAGAACCCGCTTGCCGTATTTCGGTACTTCGGTTTTCAATGCTTCCAGCTGACCTTTACCGAAAATCAATCGGGTTGGATTATAAAATTGAAAAGATCTCATATCTATGTCGCCTCCAATGGAGATTCATATTTTAGTGCAACTCCAATTATAGTACCCCGTTTGTACAAAAACAAATCGATAGCCACTCACTTTATATCAACCCGTTGATTTGCAAGTGTGCACGGAACATTTCACACTGGTTGAAGGCAAGCTTTCCTTATCTACCCATGTCTCAGACGACCATAAAGCGGCCTATTTGAATGCTCGCGGACAATGAATAAAGCATTCTTCCACATCCACAATGACAGCCGCACCGATGGTTTTTCCGCTCCAGCCCATACTGGCGATAAATTCCTCATCCTTCCCGACGACCTCCCATTTACGCGGATCCATAATCGTCCCGCTCGTTTGCGGTTGGAGCAGAAACTCCCTCTGCCCGAAACACTCCGTCATATGAGTTCAGGCCAGTTCAGGCTAAAGGGATACAACCACTTGTCAACGACTCCGTTTCAATTTTCATGTCAAACAAACGAAGAACACCAGCCCTTATATGAGCTGGTGCTCTTCGTTTTACATGTTTATTCAGTTGTATCCCATGCTGACCACGAAACGTCGGAAGGCTTGACGCCCTGCCTCATCATATTTGTAGACACCTGCATGCTCCAGAATCTCGGCGAATTTCAGGCCTACTTCCTGTTGGACAAGCGTAACGGCCTGCTCCTTGTTCAGGTTGGTACCAAAACGTTCGATCAATTCTTCTGCCCAACCTAGATGTTTGTTCAACACATGTTCGGAGGCTTTGGCTGCTTCAGCAAGCTTGGTATCCCCAGAGAGAATATCCGCGATGCTGTCCAACTCTTCTTTCAAACGACCCGGCAGGATGGCAAGTCCCATCACTTCGATGAGACCAATGTTCTCCTTCTTCAAATGATGCATTTCTCGGTGCGGGTGAAAAATCCCTTCAGGATGTTCATCATTCGTGCGATTGTTCCGCAGAACGAGGTCCATCTCATATCCACCGTCTGCACTGCGACGAACGATTGGTGTAACTGTATTGTGTGGAATTTGCTCTCCGTCAATCTCACTAAATGCCTCGATCTCCACCGTAGAATCACTGTACACCTTCCACGCTTCATAAACAGCATTACCCGCTTCAAGCAACTCAGCCGGATCATGTGAAGCCAGCCGCAGTACGGACATCGGCCATTTCACAAGACTAAGCGTAAGCCCCGGCGAACCTGCATGGCGGAACACCGCCTCGGGCTTCGCATTTTGAATGGCAAAGGTATGACGTCCACCCTGGAAATGGTCATGTGTCAGGATGGAGCCGCCAACGATGGGCAGATCGGCATTTGAACCGATAAAGTAATGCGGATACTCCCCCACGAAGGCCAGCAGCCTGCGCAGCGTGTCCTTGGTCAATTTCATCGGCACATGATCGTGATGGAAAATAATACAGTGCTCGTTGTAATAAACGTATGGCGAGTACTGGAAGAACCAAGGTTCGCCGTTTAATTCCAATGGAATGACACGCAGGTTTTGACGAGCCGGGTGGTTGACCCGACCGGCATAGCCCACATTTTCACGACAAAGTTGGCACTTTGGATACACCGGAGGCGGAAGCAACTTCGCCATCGCGATTTCTTTCGGACTTTTCTCCGGCTTGGACAGGTTAATTGTAATCTCCATATCGCCATAAGCTGTATCCTGCATCCAGTACACATTCTTGGAGATACGGTCCATCCGAATGTAGTTGGAGTGAATCGAAAGCTCATAAAATTGGGAAGTAGCCGCTTCAATGCCTTCGGTCTGCTCCGTATGACGGAATGCGCGCACCACCTCGGATGGACGAGCCATTAATTGACCCATAATTTTGGCATCAAGCAAATCACGGTACGTGTCGGTATTTTCAGGGATAAGTCCAATTTCAAATCCATAATCAATCAGCGTATCCAGCAGTGGTTGTGGTCCGTCCAAAACCGTCTCGTTCAATACTCCGGCAAACGGTTCAGAGAATCCGAACTGTTCCAGCAGCAGATTACGGCTGTAATCCCGATCCGCTTCTTCGATGAGCTTGTTCTGCAAGGCAAATGCTACCAGACGTTCAATGGCATGCAGTGCTTCCTGCTGCTCCGGTGTCCGCTCTGTGGCACCTGCTGCAATATGAGTCTGTGACATATCGATGTTCGCCTCCTAGTTTTTTCCGTAACCGTCAGGATGAGACTGGTGCCAGCTCCATGCGCTTTGAATGACATCTTCGAGATTCGTCCATTTCGGGTTCCAGCCCAATACGGATCTTGCTTTGGCAGACGAAGCCACCAGCACGGCCGGATCACCCGCACGACGTGGTTCCTGTACAACCGGAATGTCCAGTCCGGTTACTTTCTTAGCTGTCTCGATAACCTGTTTAACGGAGAAGCCTTGACCGTTACCCAGGTTGAACACGTTGCTGTTCTCACCTTTAAGGAGATAGTCTACAGCACGCAGATGCGCGTCTGCCAGATCACTTACGTGGATGTAATCACGTACACAGGTTCCGTCTTCTGTCGCGTAATCGTCACCGAACACGGCAATGTGTGGACGTTGTTTTAACGCCGTTTGCAGCACGAGTGGAATGAGATGGCTCTCTGGCTGGTGATCTTCACCGATTTTGCCGCTATCATGGGCTCCGGCTGCATTGAAGTAACGCAGGGAAACGTATTTGATTTCCTGTACTTTATCGAACCAGGACATCATGCGCTCCATCATCAGCTTGGTTTCGCCGTATACGTTCGTAGGCTCTGTGCGGTCGCTCTCTTCAATCGGCACTTTCTCCGGTTCGCCGTAAGTAGCAGCTGTAGAGGAGAAGACGATGCGACGTACATTCGCTGCATTCATCGCTTCCAGCAGGCACAATGTGCCAAATACGTTATTATCATAGTATTTCACGGGATCTTTCATGCTCTCGCCAACAAGTGAGTTGGCTGCAAAGTGAATGACTGCATCGATGGAATTCTCAGCGAACAGCTTCGCCAGAAGTTCCTTGTCACGCAGATCTCCTTCATACAATTTCCCACCCAGCAGAGCTTCACGATGCCCTGTCTGCAAGTTATCCAGAACGACAACCTCTTCGCCACGCTCCAACAAAGCCGCTACCGTATGAGAACCAATATATCCTGCTCCACCTGTCACCAAAATTGCCATCTTACTTCGCCTCCTTCAATTCTTTAACGCCGTCGCCCACTCCGCATACATAGAACTCGCCTTTGAGACTGGTGCGTGCTTCATATGCTGCTCCAACTTCGCTTACAAAACGCTCCACATCGTCCTCATGGACAAGGGATACCGTACATCCGCCGAATCCCGCTCCAGTCATGCGTGCCCCAAGTGTCCCCGGAATCCGCTGTGCTTCCTCTACCATCACATCCAGCTCTTCGCAGCTCACTTCATAGAGATAACGAAGCGATTCATGAGATGCATTCATCAGCTTGCCGAAGGTTTCCAGATCGTTATCACGCAGGGCATCCACGGATGCAAGTACACGTGCATTCTCTTCCACCACGTGCTGGGCACGCTGTCTTACCTTCTCATCCTTGATATGATCCTGCAGTGTGATGAACTGTTCAGGTGTAAGTTGCGCCAGGTAGTTCAGCGCTGGCAGTTGTTCTTTCAAAATGGCAAGTGCCTGCTCACATTGAGAGCGCCGTTCATTGTAAGCCGAGTCCACCAAACCGCGGCGTTTGTTCGTGTTACCTATGACCAGCTTATAGGCGCCGGTACGGAATGGTACTTTTTCATACTCAAGGGTGTCACACATCAGCAGGATCGCATGATCCTCCGCGCCATTGGCTACAGCGAACTGATCCATGATGCCGCAGTTAACACCGACGAATTCGTTCTCCGCCTTTTGGGACAGAAGCGCCAGTTGAACCGTATCGATATCATTTACACCCTCGAGCGACTGGATGGCAAACCCGGTAAGAACCTCTAGCGATGCGGAAGAGGAAAGTCCTGCGCCATTCGGAATTTCTCCATGGTAGAGGAAGTCATAACCCTTGGTTACTTTCACGCCTTTGCCTTGCAGTTCAACCATGACGCCGACCGGGTAATCCGTCCATTCCCCTGTTTTCTCTTTGCCAATAGAAGACGTATCCAGCGTTCCTTCATAGGACATATTGGTGGAAGCCAACTGTAACTTATTGTCCTCACGCTCACGGATAATCAAAGTGGTGCCGAATTCAAGCGCTGCCGGAAGCACGTATCCACCGTTGTAGTCAATGTGCTCACCGATCAAATTCACGCGCCCAGGGGCATGGAACACACGGATGTCCGCTCCACTCTCACCGTACTTGTCAATAAACTTTTGTTTCAATTCATTTATGTTCATTGCTGCTGCACCTCATCTCAATGTTGTTGGTTTTCTTAATGTTATTATACAAGAAGGCGGTCCCCCTTGAAATGCAACCATGTGTGTTCCATATGGATAAATGTGACCTTTCGACGTATAATGAATGCAACATCAAGCAAGGAAAGGAATGTCATCATGACTGAACAACGTAAGGAAGGTGCAACGGGTTCACCAGCTGAACGCACGCTGGAAGCCTCGGGCAAAAGCGGAGCACTCAGCTACTCGGTTGCCTCCAATCCTGTCTATTATGAAAAAGGAGCTTTGCATGTCCTCTTTGCAGGTGCAAGCCAAACCCTCCCCGGTCATGCCCTTGGACCGAAGCTATACGATTATTATCTATTGCATTATGTAGAAAAAGGGGCCGGTACGTTCCGTACTGAACTGCATACCTACGAGCTATCCGCAGGAGATTGTTTCCTCATTCATCCGGGGCAGCTTGTAAGCTACCAATCCCATGCCCGTCATCCCTGGCAATACCGTTGGATGGCCTTTACTGGCAGTCAGGCTTCGAAGCATACAGAGGAAGCAGGATTCCGTCCTGAGAAATCCGTCTTTCATGCCGGACCATCTTGTGGCATTTCGGATTGGTTATCTGTGATGCAGATGGCTTTTGCCGAGCGGAAAGAAAGCTCTCATTTTACATCACTCGGTACGTTATATATGATTCTAGCCGAGGCACAAAATCACCTTTCTCAGGGCCAAACCTTAATACCAGGTGAATCTTCAATACGACGAACGGTGAAACAGATGATTCAATATATGTCTACCCAATATGCCTACCCTGTCTCGATTGAGCAAATGTCGGCCAGTCTTGGCTATAACCGGGCGTATCTGTCCCGCATATTCAAACAGGAAACCGGACTATCACCAGTTACCTACCTGCTTAAACTTCGGATTGACAAATCACGCCAGTTGCTACGGGAACGTCCTGACCTGTCCATTGAACAGGTATCTGCCTCTGTAGGGTTACCAGATGCGCTGTATTTCTCCAAACAGTTCAAGCGATTCCACGGTGAAGCTCCCAGCCTTTACCGGGAGAACATTCTTAAAAGGCCGCAAACGCAAGGGACACGCCAAGTACCGCCTAATCATCGATAACCCTATGATCAAAAGCAGAATCTTCTACCTCCTAGGTCTGAAGAATAAGGGACAAAAAAGGTGCATCCCGCCATTATGGCTAAGATGCACCTTTTGAACTTTATTTATTTGAGTTTTTCATCACGTGTTGAAAAATGATAACTATTTGTCAATCGGTTCCGGACGAAGTATCGATTCAATGCGCTCCAATTCTTCTGTAGAGAATTCCAACTGGCTAAGAGCAGCCACGTTCTCTTCAATCTGCGAAGGACGGCTTGCACCAATCAGTGCAGAAGTCACCTTGCCATCACGCAATACCCAGGCGAGCGCAAATTGGGCCAGACTCTGACCACGCGATGCTGCAATCTGGTTCAGAGCACGTACTTTGCGTAATGTCTCTGGCGAGATGTTGTTCTCATTCAGGAATACAGACGGGCCCTTGGCTCGTGAATCTTCCGGAATACCGTTCAGATATTTGTTGGTGAGCACGCCTTGTGCCAATGGACAAAAAGCGATACTGCCTGTTCCATACTCATCAAGTACATCCTGCAGCCCATCCTCAATCCAGCGATCCAGCATTGAATATTTGGGTTGATGAATCAACAGAGGTGTACCCAAGCCTTTGAGAATCTCGGCCGCCTGCTTTGTCTGTTCTGCAGGATAATTGGAGATGCCGACATACAAAGCTTTGCCGGAACGAACAATATGGTCCAGCGCCATCATCGTTTCTTCCAGAGATGTTTCGGGATCATAACGATGAGAATAAAAGATGTCTACGTAATCGAGACCCATGCGCTTCAAGCTCTGATTGAGACTGGAAACAAGGTTTTTACGAGAACCCCATTCACCGTAAGGTCCAGGCCACATATAGTACCCGGCTTTGGTCGAGATGACGAGTTCATCTCGATATGGCTTCAGATCCTGTGCCAGTACCTGACCGAATAACTGCTCTGCCGAACCTGCCGGCGGACCATAATTGTTGGCAAGATCAAAATGCGTAATGCCCAGATCAAACGAACGGGTAATCATTTTTCGGCCGTTCTCCGCATTATTAATGCCACCAAAATTATGCCATAACCCAAGTGAAATCGCTGGCAGTTTCAAACCTGAACGTCCAACGCGGTTGTATTTCATTGTTTCGTAGCGTGCATCGCTGGCTACGTAGACCATCATGAATCCCTTCTTTCCCCAGGTTCCGCCTCTAGTACCCGGTCCGTATGCCGGAGAATGCGGTTATTCGGACAATGTTGACTTACGTTTAATCAAGAAGCTGGTCCACCTTATTCATTACCTCACCTATAGGGTCTGTAATCAGCAAATCAGCCCGCCTGTCGTATGCCGTAGGTGTAGCGTTAAGCAATACCGTATGTTTCCCTTGAAAATACGTAATCAATTGTGCGGCAGGATACACGGTTAGTGAAGTTCCACCTACCAGCAATAAATCCGCCGAGGACAGTGCGTCAACCGAACGATATAAAATCGTCTGGTCCAGTTCTTCTTCATACAGTACGACATCCGGCTTGATCACGCCACCACACGCTGTGCAACGAGGAACCGTATCCTTTGCCGTAATAATATCATCCAGCGCATAGAACCTCTTGCAATCCATACAAGCATTACGATGGATCGAACCATGAAGTTCAAGAACATTGCTGCTGCCAGCCTTTTGGTGCAAACCGTCGATATTTTGCGTTATAACAGCCTGAAGTCTTCCTTCCTGCTCCAATCTGGCGAGAAGTCGGTGGCAGCCGTTGGGCGCCGCATCGGGATGAAGCATTTTGCCTCGATAAAAATCATAAAAAATATCAGCATGCTGGTCAAAAAAACGTCTGCTCAGCAGCTCTTCCGGTGGATAGGGTGAATGCTGCTCTGTCTGGTACAAGCCAGCCGCAGAGCGGAAGTCGGGAATCCCGCTTTCCGTTGAAGTTCCGGCCCCTCCGAAAAAAACAATGTTCGAGCTTTCTCTAATCCAGGCAGCCAGTTGTTCTGTTGCGTTCATCCTCTCTCCTCCTTTTACGAGATCATCCCTGTAAGGAACGTTCAGAGATGATTTTCAACTCATTATAATCCTGAATGACGTCATCGGCTTCATGTAAATAGTCACTTCCCCCGACTTCTGGACAGAAACCAATCATATAGGATGCCCCTGCGTTACGTCCCATCTGCATATCCCCATTGCTGTCACCAATCACGACAACCTCCTTAGGATGAATATGTAATTCACGGCAAGCCAGAACTGCGGCCTCTCCATCCGGTTTGCCCCGAGTCACCCGGTCACTACCTACAATCGATGTAAAATACGGCCGGATTCCCATCCACTCCATATGTTCCTCGGCAGCAGCTGTGCTGTCCGAAGTGACAACTGCCATGGGAATAGATGCTTCCTGGCAACGCTGCAAAAATGCATTTAATCCAGGCATCGGTTCGGCCCTTTTTCTCTGCCTTACCTCACCCATGGCGACACTGGAAAAACGGCGGATCGTAGTGATTGCTTCATTCCATGGCATGCCTGCTGCATACAACTGCCCAGCAAGCAAACCGTTGCTCTCGTCCACCGTGGCAATAGCCAATGGCCCTTGAAGATCATATCCGATCAGATGACCTTCACGGTTGCGGACCGTACCTAGAACTTGCTCACGCTCCACCGTGAACGAGGCCCCAAGCTCTGACAGTTGTGATTCCAACTGATTCAGCAAAGACTCTGCCCACGGCCCCCATAGCTGTAAGAAATCCAACAGCGTTCCATCCTTATCAAATAGAATGCCTCGGCAGGTAACTTGCTTACCACGGATTTGAAGCATGGACATACGTATCACCTCCAGTTCCCGTCTGCTATGGCTGGTACCATTCACCGTTGAACTGGCAGCTTACTTGATTGTATCCAGCCAGCCCACAGTCGTTTTAACCGTTTGGGACAGTTGTTCCTCTTCACTGACCCCTGCTTCACCGTCACCGCTCTGGTGGCCATAGTCACCGAACTGCGAATGGTTACCACCTTCAATGGTGTAATACACCGTATCTTCCGGCAAATATGCCCGTCCATTCTGATACTTTGTTGCATTCACCACTTCATCATTCGTACCCAGTATGGACAACGCTGGTATCCCCAGTGACTTCACACTGCCTTTTTCATCCGGATAGGATGCGAGGAAAAAGATGCCCTGAAGTGCATCCGGATGGGAAGCCGCGTAACGCGCCGCCATCGATCCGCCAAGAGAATGCCCTCCCATAACAAATGGTTCATCTGGATAGGCTTTAATAATATCATCGGCAAGATTCTGCTTGAGCACCGCCAGATTGACCGGCATTTTCGCAATAATGGTATGATGTCCTGCTGCCGCAAGCTCATGGGCAAGAGGTGCATAACTTTCCGGTTTAACCAATCCACCTGGATAAAAAATAACACTCACCCCAACAGATTTGTCCGGCACAAAATCAATCCAGTTGTCTTTTTCAGTTACAGTCACCTGATCTGCAGTTTCCATGGCTGTCTGAGCCATCTCCTGTGGTCCATAAGGCGTAAACAGCTTCCAAGCCACAAACCCACACCCAATGACAATGAGCGCCAGAAGAACGAGCAGGAATTTCCCGATGCCCCTCTTCTTGCGCCCTGTATTATATCGGTTTCTCAACGTTCATCACCTTTCTGCACTTCCGCAGGTGCCGCGGCTTGCAGAACGGGAGCCTTCATTCCTGAGGCTCCCCTTCTCCATCATTCATCGCTATTCGGCCTTGGCCTTGCGGTAAGCATCCATATATTGTTCCGCTTTGCGGCGAACATAACTCAAGTCCCCCGTCTTCACTGCTTCCGTTGTAAGGTCGGAACCGATTCCTACAGCAACGGCGCCTCCCTTGATCCAGTCACCCAGATTGGACAAGGACACCCCACCGGTCGGCATGAAATTCGCTTGCGGCATAGGTCCCTTCATCGTTTTGATAATGGACGGATCATAGAGATTACCCGGGAACAACTTCACAATATCCACGCCAAGCTCCAATGCACGTTGTACATCCGCAATGGTCATCACCCCTGGGAGAATCGGAATCCGGTACAGGTTGCAGATTTTCACAGTGTCTGGGTTCAGGGAAGGACCCACAACAAACTCGGCACCTGACATGATTGCGGCACGCGCTGTCTGGGGTTCAAGTACGGTTCCAGCTCCAATAATGGCAAATTTCTCTGGATCTTGTGTGTTCCAATGGTATACACGGCTTAATTTCTCGATGGCTTTGAGGGCACTAGGCACCGTCATTGTGATCTCGATAATCTTGATACCACCCGCGATAGCTTGCTCGGCCATGGCGATCACCTGATCCGCAGAATCTGCACGCAGAACCGCAACAACCCCACTATCCGTTATTTTTTGCAGCAGCTGAAGCTTCTTCATTTCATTCTCTCCCTTGTCAATGTGGTTGTCTATTACAAGCCTTACATTAATGAACGAAGATGAGACATATATGATATCAGCAGCGACTAGCGCTCAACATGAGCTACATTGTTCAGCTTGGCCTCGACCTGCTCCCACGTTGGGAGCGCCTCCCAATCGCCAACAGCCTGTATAACCATGGAACCAGTCAAATTCCCGAGACGGGTCGCCTCCTGCGGAGAATATCCTTTAATAAGGCCGGACAAAAAGCCCGCACAGAATCCATCTCCTGCCCCGACTGTATCCAGGACATGATCTGCCTTGAAGTACGGAACTTCCGTTAGGGTACCATTCACCAATACGTAGGTCAAATCAGGGCCGCCCTTCACGATACAGACTGCATTCATGGCGGACAAACGCTCAAGTACTTTTTGATCATCTTCTTCGTTATACAGAAGCTTCATCTCATCCAGACCCGGCAAGAAATAATCCGCTTGCTCAGCGAGACGAAGCAGAACTGGACGTGCATCTTCAGCTGACCACAGTTTAAGACGCAGATTCGGATCAAAACTCACTTTCACACCAGCCTGCTTGGCTATATGTATAGCAGCTTCAACAGTAGCAAGTCCCGACGCGCTTATTGCTGCGGTGATGCCTGTAACGTGAAGGATTTGCGCACCCGCAATATAATCCGAGTCCAGATCTTCAGGAGTAATCGCGCTTGCAGCGGATAGCTTCCTATAATAATGTACCGAGGCTTTCCCGGAAGCGTTCTCACGAATCATCAAACCGGTGGGCTCTTTGTCGCTCATCCTTGCTCTGGATACATCTACACCTTCACCACGAATAGCCTTCATGATCATGTTACCCATCGGATCATTACCCAGGCGGCCAAACCAGCCGCTGGTATGCCCAAGTCGGGATACACCAATAGCCAGATTACTCTCCGCGCCGCCAAATGATTTGTCTAATGTCGCCGCATATTCAAGACCTCTTGTATCCTTTGCTGTCAGCAAACCCATGCTTTCGCCAAACGTAACAATTTCAGGGCTTCGGCGGGTATCCGTCGACATGAATTCTCCCCTCCTTATATTTACAATTCTCATCTTCTTTCCCCATTGTCAGCCTCTATGCAACCGTTGTCAATCCCGGAGCGTTCATTTTGTTGTCACAGCTTTGAGAAAGGATAGCGCTTTCTATTGTGAAATATATCACAATGAATGATGCACATCCATATTACCCTTATTACAGAACCAGATTGCAATCGCCAAGGGTTATCAGGGGGGCTACAACATGAACAAACCGACCACCATTCACGAAGATCAGGATTCCTTTTTTTACAATTTGCGCTTTATGCTTATTGTTTGTGTACTTGCGGGCAATGCTCTCGAACCAGTTATTACGCGTTTTGCAGGAGCAGAGACTCTGTTTCTTTGGATATATACGTTTCACATGCCGCTGTTTGTATGGGTAACCGGCTACTTTGCCAGACATTCGCTCCAAGGTACATCTGGCCGTAATGTGCTTAAGCAGATTGCATTACAGTACCTTCTGTTTCAGTCCCTGTATGCAATAATGGATTTCACCATATTCCACACACCGCATATGCGCTTGTCTTTCTTTGCACCTTATTTACTGCTCTGGTTTCTGGCAAGTCATTTCTGCTGGCGGCTGTTGCTTCGTCTTACACTCTCCTGGAAACCAATATACAGATTACTCGGTGCCGTGTTGCTGGGGGTATGTGCCGGATATTTACCCATTGACGGTTTCTGGCTGAGCTTCAGCCGTACGTTTGTATTTCTTCCTTTCTTTGTTATTGGGTATGACTACGGAGCGTCTATCCGCTCCCGATTGCGATCCGGTTGGGGCCGCAAAATTTCAGCTACGTTGTCTGCTGCTCTTCTTGGTTGGATCGGACTCGGAGGACTCAGCATTGCACCAGGCTGGTTACTGGGTAGCATGACTTACGCAGAGCTCGGCCACCATGAGTGGTTTGCAGGAATTTACCGCCTCGGAATCTATGCACTTGAAATCGGATCGGGAGCATTATTTCTCGCCTGGGTCCCTTCATTAACATCCAGATTGACCGATCTGGGACGGCGCACTCTTTATGTGTTCCTTTTACATGGATTTCTCGTTCGTCTGGCGATCTGGTCCGGGGTTTACAATGATATGGAAACTAGTTTGTATATTCCGGTGATTGTCTCCATTGCGCTAATGTTCGCTATAACGCTGGCTCATCCAGCAGTCCGTCATGCCTTTCGGCCTCTCATTGAACCCGATATTTCCCGCTTTCACTTCAATCGTCAAGGGGTATTAAAACGTTCAGCATCCTGGTTCAGATGAACTAAAATCCTGCTCCTTTCCATTGAAATCGACTTGTTTCAGGCTGGAAATGTTGTGGTAAGTAGGAATACGCGCTACAACAATCTACTTATGATATAAGGAGTGATTTGTAATGGCACGTCCACAGACGTCTGAACACAAAATGAGTCGCGAGGAAGCGGGTAGATTAGGTGGCAAGGCCACCTCCAAAAAACATGATCGGAGCTTCTACCAAATGATAGGTAAAAAAGGTGGAGAAGCGACTTCAGATGCGCACGATTCTCAGTTCTATAAGGAAATTGGACGCAAGGGTGGAGAAGCAACTTCCGAAACTCATAATAAAGAATTCTATCGGGAGATTGGTCGCAAAGGCGGGAGCAGTTAGCCGCTACCCATGGGTAGCGGTAAAAGATCACCTGATGCAGTGCATCAAATCAAGAAAGCTTCATTCCACTAATGGATTGAAGCTTCTTTCTATTGATTGTAGAAATATGACGACGGTTGTGATAGACTCTATAGAAAAACCGGGTTGTTCACGGGTTTAAAGCAGCAAAGAACTTCACAAACTACGGGAAGCTCGAAACCAGTATCACTGGTCTATTTTTTTAGAGTACGGATGAAATTAAACGACAGATGCACTGCCATTTATATTTCCATTCATGTTGCTCAATATTATAAATTTGGGGGGAAATACACCATGTCAGCCAAGAAGATGCGTTCCGATATGATCAAAAAAGGTTTTGACCGTGCACCGCACCGCAGTTTGCTCCGCGCAGCGGGCGTTAAAGAAGAGGACTTTGGCAAACCATTTATTGCCGTATGTAACTCTTACATCGATATCGTGCCCGGCCATGTTCACCTGCAGGAATTCGGTAAAATTGTAAAGGAAGCTATTCGTGAAGCCGGTGGCGTTCCATTCGAATTCAACACCATCGGAGTTGACGACGGAATTGCCATGGGACACATTGGTATGCGTTACTCGCTGCCAAGCCGTGACATTATCGCGGATTCCGTGGAAACGGTTGTATCTGCACACTGGTTCGACGGCATGGTATGTATCCCGAACTGCGATAAAATCACACCCGGTATGATGATGGGTGCACTTCGCTGTAATATCCCTACCGTGTTTGTCAGCGGCGGTCCAATGATGGCAGGTCGTGACAGCAATGGTAAAGCTCTGTCCCTGACCTCCGTATTTGAAGGAGTAGGTGCTTATCAAGCTGGTAAAATCGATGATAAGAGCTTGCTTGAACTTGAACAGTTCGGCTGTCCAACATGTGGATCATGCTCCGGTATGTTCACTGCGAACTCCATGAACTGTCTGGCTGAAGCGATGGGACTGGCTATGCCAGGCAACGGAACCATCCTGGCTGTTGCTCCTGAGCGTCGTGAATTTGTTAAACAATCCGCAAAACAACTGATGGAACTCATCAAAATGGATCTGAAACCACGCGATATCGTTACCGTAGAAGCTATCGACAACGCATTTGCGCTGGATATGGCTATGGGTGGTTCAACTAATACGGTACTTCATACGCTGGCACTGGCTCATGAAGCAGGAATCGATTATCCAATCGAGCGGATCAATGAAGTAGCCAACCGCGTTCCTCATCTGGCTAAACTTGCACCTGCTTCCGATCTTCACATCGAAGACGTTCACAATGCAGGCGGCGTAAGTGCAGTTCTGAACGAATTGCTCAAGAAACCAGGTGCAATCCACGGTGACTGCATTACTGTAACTGGTAAAACGATTCGTGAAAACGTTGAAGGACAAGAAATTCAGGATACGAATGTCATCCACCATCTGGACAACCCACATTCCGAAAAAGGCGGCTTGGCTGTATTGTTTGGTAACCTTGCACCACAAGGAGCTATCATCAAAGTCGGTGCTGTTGACGCATCGGTTGGCGGATACCACAAAGGTCCTGCTATCTGTTTCGATTCTCAGGAACAAGCGCTCGAAGGCATTGCGAACGGCAAAGTAAAAGAAGGACATGTTGTCGTTATTCGTTATGAAGGACCAAAAGGCGGACCAGGTATGCCTGAGATGCTCGCTCCTACTTCCCAGATCGTAGGAATGGGTCTTGGTGCCAAAGTCGGTCTGATCACCGACGGACGCTTCTCTGGCGCATCTCGCGGAATCAGTATCGGACATATCTCTCCGGAAGCTGCTGAAGGCGGTCCAATCGCTTTTGTCGAAGAAGGAGACATCATTGAACTCGATCTGAACAACCGCATCATCGAATTGCACATCAGTGACGAAGAATTCGAACGTCGTCGCGCTGGTTGGAAAGGCTTTGAACCAAAAGTAAAAACTGGTTACCTTGCTCGTTATTCCAAACTGGTAACAAATGCAAGCAACGGTGGCGTACTGAGTATCTAATTCAAATGTAAGATATCCGATGAATTTCTTTATCGGAAACATAAATAAAGGGTTGCTCTTCAGCCGAATTCGGCGAAGGGCAACCCTTTTCTTTATTAGTTTCGCTTTTAGTTTTACTTTTAATTTCGCTCCGGTACAAGATCCTGTTCGGGAACCAACAATTCCTCAGAGGACTGTTCCGTCGTCGCTGCCACCAGTGCGTGCTGTCCATAGCGACCCAGCAGCACATCAAGCGGCATGGCAATCATTTTTGGAACCAATTGTTCGGAGCGCTGCTTCAGACGCTTCGTTCCTGCCGGATGAATTACGCTTAGTAGAAGTTTCAGATACACTTTCGATGCAGAACTGAACGGCCCAGGAGCCAATTCCCGAACCGTAAACCCGAATTTCTCCGGCCCCCGGTTAATCATGCTCACACCGTATAGAGCCTTGGCTGAACGGAGTTCAGGCTCAAGTGCGACCTGTCGGGCCAAATCAGGAAGTTGCTGTTCCATAGCCCGAATCATACGAATGGCCAAATGCATGCTTGAACGTGAAGTCATACCCAGATCGAAAAGCTTTTTATTATCAAAATGAAGTTCAATAACCGGATCACCGTTACGAATCACATGACCGTCGCTCATTTCAACTAACGCTCCATGGTATACACGGGAGCGATAGTGCAACAACGGGTCCTCTGGCGAAGCGGTTTGCAAATGGTATACCCAATGAAACAACTTCTCCCAGCCTAGCCATAATGCAACAACCATCCGTTTCCAAAATGATAAATGTGTTTGTGGCTGACTTGTACTTTTAAGTTCGCTCACCGTAACGCCCCCCATCAACGTATCGATGCGAACACTTTGCAATCGCTGCCTGTTGGCCTCCTGCAATACGACTTCGAGCGCCTGGAGCATCTGCTCCGGCGCGTGTGCATCAGCGCCGAGGGTAGTCCCTCGATCATGCAGTAACATGACCTCTCCGCCCCTTAGCTCCTTCAACATTCGATCTGTCAATTTCTCAACGCCCACGCTGCTTCTCCAGTCCTCAAACATGGACGACCACAGGATAATCCGCCGATCTTTTTTACTGAAAAAATCAAACAGATTCATAATCCCCCACGGTGGACGATAATAACAAGTTCTTTCCCCCGTAACCTCCTGAATAATCTGACCTGTCCGTTGAATCTGATCCCGAACCGTACGCGGACGCATTAACCAATTGGTTTTGTGAATATAATTATGAATTCCGAGAAGGTGACCTTCCTCGTGTATGCGCTGAATGAGCTCGGGATGACGGGCTGCATGCTCCCCGACTACAAAAAAAGTTGCCTTCGCCTCATATTGACGCAGTAAATCAAGCAATCTGGGTGTGTATTCCGGATCCGGCCCATCATCAAAAGTTAAGGAAAATTCCGTCTTACTTCTCCCGCGCCTGAACACACGAAAACCGAAAAGTCTGCTAACTAAACTCGGAATAAAGGCGTAAAAAGATGAAATGTACAATAACCACAGTAATATGCTCTGAAGTAAATTTGTCATGCTACAAACTCCCCGCTTCTCATGCTGAATTACCGTGCCATAATATAGCACTAACCAAAATAAACCGCCTTTAATTTTATCATAATTCAGCCTTTTCTTGAATCCTCTTTTCCCAAAAAGATAGCTATCGTGTACAATAAATGCATCCTAATTTTTACCTTAATGACGTACAAAGGAGCCCTGCCCATGCTGCCGCTTTACAAAAAGTACGGGCGCACCGTCTTTGACATTGCGCTGCTCGTATTAACCGTGTACTTTATCATGTACGGTTTCAGTCGATTATATCAATTGGCTGCGCCAGTTTTTCTTTCATTTATAGTGTATTGGATGATCGAACCTCTGGCAAGATTTCTGCATCGCAAAGGATTGCCCAAAACCCTGGGTGCCGCCATTTCGGTCTTATTGTTTCTTGCGGTTATTGTTGCTGCCTTTTTTGGATTGGGATTAATTATCGTATCCCAAATTTCTAATTTGCAGGATAATTTCCCTTATTATATCGAGATGGTCCAGCGAGAATTCACCAACCTGGTTTATTTTATTCAGGATAAGTCGGATGCCTTACCGGATGGAATAACCGAGAAAGTTAATGATTATTTTGCTACTCTGACCGGATTCTTGTCCAAATGGGTGACCAGTGGTGCACAAATCGTCATCGGTTTTCTCAGTTCATTTTCTTCCTTTATTACCAACTTTGGGATTGCCATTATTCTCGCGTTCTTTCTCAGTATCGAGATTGAATCCTGGCGTAAATTTGCCCGGGCCAAAACGCCAAAAACGTTGAAGCTGGCTCTTGAATTTATGCGTAATCATGTGTTCAAGACGATCCGTTCATATTTGAAGGCCCAGATGATTATGATGCTAATTACTTTTGTATTGATTTATGCAGGCTTGTTGATTCTGGGAACTGCCAATGCCTTCACCATCGCAGCCATTTGCGCCGTTTTTGACCTTGTACCTTTGCTGGGTGTTCCTGTTATATTCATTCCGTGGATTGTGTATCTGTTCATTGTGGGGAATAGCAGCCTTGCGATTGGCTTAATTGTAGTCCTTGCTGTAACCATGCTAACACGCCAATTGCTTGAGCCGAAAATATCGGGTAATTCGATCGGGGTCTCTTCCGCTTACTTAATGCTTTCTTTTATGCTGATCTCGCTCTCTGTCTTTGGTCTGGCCGGTGTGGTGTTGTCTCCGGTGCTGCTGATTCTGCTCAAAGAATTGCTGCAACAAGGATATCTCCAGCAATGGATTCATTTGCCGAAAGATGAATTCGAATCTTCCCCATTAGTTATGGACACACCAGGTAGCACCGCCTCTGGTATGAATGCTGAGCCTTCAGTGCAGAAGCCTGCTTCTTCCGGGAATCATGAGGATTCAGCCAAATAGTCCATCACTTTCCTGAATATCGCCGTTGCTTGATGACGGCTGCTTGGAGCCACGTTTTGGACAAGTACAGCTACAGCATATTGGGGTTGCTCCGTGGGTCCATACCCGATGAACCATTGATGGTTACGTTTCTCTCCATGCTGCTGTACCTGTGCTGTACCTGACTTCCCTGCCACTTGCCACCGCGCATGTTGCAGGGATTTTCCCGTTCCGTCACTGACTACCTTCTTCATCCAGGACAACAGCTGATGCGCCGTGCCTGGAGAAATCCGTCCTGCTGAAGAAGGTGAATCATGCATCGGCATGTCCAGCATCGTATCACCATCGGCAAATCGGATACGTTGAACGAGGCGTGGGGCAGTCACCTTGCCATCATGCAAGAGCGTAACGATCAGATTGGCCGCTTGCAACGGGGTCACTAGAACGTCGCGCTGACCGATAGCCGTCTGTACCTTCGCTCCCTCATCTTGAGGAGAGACGGATGGCAGTCTCACTCGACCTGCGTCCTCGTGATCGAAATGATGCAGTATGGGCATTCCGGCGACCTGTTTTCCCTCCCAGCCAATCGGACGTGCCAACCCCAAAGCATCCGCCGTACGCTCCAACTGTTCCATACTGAGCCGACGGGCAGTTTCAGCAAATACAATATTACAGGACTCGGCAAACCCTTGCTCCAGATTCAGTTTCCCATGCCCATGCTCCTTCCAGCAGGACAGGCCATATTTTCCCCACTCACCACCACAATGAAAAGTCTCCCCTTTGGATACAGCTTGATATTCCAGCGCTGCCGCTGCTGTAACGATTTTGAATATAGAGCCCGGTACAGCCCCCTTCACAGCACGATTCGCCCAAGCCGTTTGTTTGGGGTCTACATGCTGTGGGTTATAGAACGGCACCGAAACCATGGCACGCACGTCTGCATTGGCCGCATCCAACACAACGATAGCGCCTTCCTTCATTCCCGACTTCTTCACAATCTGTTCTATCCCTTGCTGTAAATCGATATGGATTGTCGTCTCCGCGCGCAATGGATAGTGTGTATTGGAGGGTGCTATGACGCGCGGCAGGATATCTGGAATAACCTCTCCTGAACCTGCAACCATACGTGAAACAAGGGTGGGGCCTATTCCCATCAATAAAGGTTCCAACGTTTTTTCCAGCCCGGCTGCTCCAGATTTCATGGCAAAAGGCTGCTTCACCTCATTCTTGTGACCCGACTTCGCATTCGGGAATCCAGGCTGTTCAGCGAGATAACCTAACCATTGCATGCCTGTAGCGCCCTGTCCATAACGCGTCATCATAGGATACACACTCGCTCCGTCTGCCTTCAATTCACGCAGTCGAATAACTTGAGAATCGGTCAATGTGCTCGGTTGGTCGGTACCTGCTGTCCAGAAATGGGGTGCGTTCCCTTGATTCCATTCCTTTTGTAACGACTTCACATCCGTATGTAATAAAGCTGCGAACTCCTTAACTCTCGAATTCTCCATTGTGGATGGATATGAATGACTTGATTGATCCGTATACGGGAAAAGGACCACCCCCCACTCCAGCTTGCCTGTTAGAGGCTGACCCTTATAATCGGTAAATTGCCCTCGTCCCGCATCCAATACAACCCCTCGCTCTCGCTGCAAAACAGACATCTCACGAACGGTACGTTGGAATCCTGGCATCGTGCGATTAATTTGTACGACTTGAACCCAAGCCAACCGAATCATAAGCAAAATAAATAAACCCGTAAGAAGAATACATGTAATATAAATGCGCCGTTTCAGTTGTACATGCATCAGGCCACCCCGTTCAACGTTTTGGCATAGTATTCTTCATTCAGAATGGAATTATTCGGTAATAACAAGAAAACCTGTCCCAAATAAGGGACAGGCTTCTCGACTTAAATCAAATAGGTACGAATTAGACCGTAAAGCGAGACAATGTATCTTTCAATTCTGTCGACACATTCTCCAGTTTTGCAGACAAATTCACCAGTTGGTTACTGATATTTTGCTGTTCACTGCTCAAGGAAGCAACTTCCTGGGACGTTGCAGAAGATTCTTCAGCTACTGCGCTGACATTGCTCATCGCTTCCGACAATGTTCCTTGAGATTTATTCAAATCTCCGATTGAACCGGTGACCATGCTCAGGCTTTCAACAAATGCACCCATTTGTTGCTGTACTGAAGCAAATATGACGTTGGTATCTTTCACAGCATCCATCTGTTCCTTGAATAACGGATAAGCTGCAGATAATTGATCAACCGTCTCATTCATTTCGGTCATAATCTTGTCGGTAATATCTCCAACCATATCAATGGACTGTCTGGATTGTTCGGCCAATTGGCGAACCTCATTCGCAACTACCATGAATCCGCGTCCGGCTGTACCGGCACGAGCGGCTTCAATCGTTGCATTCAAAGAGAGAATGTTCGTTTGTTTGGTAATATTCTGCATGACGTCAAGCACCTTCAGAACGGAGGACGTACTCTCCTTCAAGGAATCAACCTTGTTTACCAATGCACCGATCATTTCTTCTGTCTTCTGCGTTTTGGTCATCAGCTGATTCAGATGCTGTGTACCTGTCTCACTGGATTTCTCTACATGACGGGCTGAATCACCCATTTGTTCATTCGCGGCGACTACACTCTCCATCTGACGGGAGATATTGTCGGTCAATTCGTTTCCACGCTCCGCTTCTGTTGCCAGACTGCTTGCTCCACCTGCAATTTCTTCAGTAGCTACTGCAATCTCGGAAGCGGAGACTGCTGTTTTCTTGGATGCACTGCTCAGCTCAGAAGCGGTATCCAATACTTCCTGTGCAGAACGGTTGGTTTGCTCAACCAGCTTCGTAATTTGCTCCATCATGAGGTTGAATGCAGCCGATAATTGGCCAATCTCATCTTGGGAGGTATACGGTGTACGCACCTTGAGGTTGCCTTTTGCCCCTTCTTGCATCAGATCTTTCAATTTGCCCATCGGGCGGGCGATCATGCGAACCATCCAAATACCGATCAGTATCGCAATAACGGCATCCACCAGTGCCATCCATAATGTGAGCGTCAGAATGCCTTTGGCATCCTTCACCAGGATAGAAGTCGGAACCATTCCGATCAGCTTCCAATCGGACGAATCCATTGTGCTGTATGAAGCCAGCATATTCGTAGAATTGCCATCCACGGTATACTCTGCACTGGTACTGCCGGATTTTTCTTTCAAATCTTTTACAAAAGCCAAATCCGTATCTTTTCCTGTACGATCAGCTATCGTTGATGCTACAACTTTATTGTCCGGAGCGATCAGTTGAAGTACAGATCCTTCACCCAAATCGAGAGATTTCAACTGCTGCTCCAGAACTTCCAGTTTCAACTCAATGATTAACACATAGGACTGGGTTGTCCCTTGCAGATTCTTCATTGAACGCGCAATCCGGAACGTTGGTGTGCTGCCATCCTCGTCGGCTTGCGTTGGTAGCCAACGATATCCGCCTGCTTGAACCAACTCGTCATACCAGGCCTCATTACGAATATCACCCATGGAAGAACTGCTGCTACCTGTACCCATGGTGGATCTTGTTTCATCCGTAGGCACAAGATAAATCGCTTCCATAGATTTATTCGTAAAAGCAATATTCGATAATTGTTTGTTGATAGAGCTTGAATTTACAAACGTATCATATGCTGACAAGTTTTTATCAGACATCTTTTGAAGCAAGGACTGCATTTCCGGATCGAAGAAAATTTGTGTGGATGTATCTACAAACCGCTCCAGAATAATGTCCATTTTTTGTTTAGTTTGTTCAATCGTTTCCTGATTTGATCGGGATGCATTCTTCTCAATCGTATCTTTGGCTTTAGCATAAGATAATAGACCCAAACTAACGACAAAGATCATGATACCCGCAAAAAAGATCAAAAACAGTTTAACGCCTACCGATTTAATCGGATTGGCCTTCTTCATCTGCTCTAGCGTTGTTCCCCCAACATTTCTCCAGTTCTGCTTTTTCAATTGGTTTTTCGTCTTATCCCATCCCAACTTCAGCTTACTCCGATCCAATTTAGAGGACTTTTGGTCTGGAGTATCCCCGGTCTTACTTTTAACTACTTTCTCTTTCTTTACTTTCTGCACCTTCTCGGGCTTAACCTTCTCGGGTGTTGTCAATTCTTCCCCACTGTCCTTCTGCTTCTTTTGAACCAATCCCATTCACCTGCCAGTAATTTACTTGTTAGATTTTTCTTTCTCTCCCCTATAAATATGTAGTATTCGACAACATTCCCCTTTCCCCTTTCGTTTTCCTGAAATTTTTTACAACTTTTTTCCTATTTTTCTATAATAAAAAGACCCCCATATGCCGATATACGGAGGTCTAAATTATACATTTTATAACACTATTTTGTTAAAACATAATATTATTTTGTTAAAAACTAGGTATTTGAACCTACTTCTTTTTTCTCATCATATCAAAGTAGGAAACAGGTTGATCCACCTTCATTTTTACACGTTGTAACGGGTGACGAGCTGCATCGAGCACATTGCCTTCTTCATCCTGTAATTCCCCAACTACCTGTTTGAAAAAATGGCCTCCCGGACCGAAAAACTCAATTTCCTGTCCTGGTTTGAAATGATTACGCTGTTGAATGGTCGCCATTCCTGTAGTCGCATCATAGTCGATAACCAATCCGGCAAAGTCGTAAGGTACCGCTTTTTCTTCCGGTTCATAGATGTGATCCTCATGATCCGGTGTATCATAGAAAAAGCCGGTATTTAGTGGACGATTTGCCGCCTTGTTCATTTCCTCTACCCACTCAGGTTTCAACACATAGTTCTCCGGGTCAGCCATGTAGGAGTCGATTGCCTGACGATATACGTTAACTACGGTAGCCACATAGTGAATCGACTTCATGCGTCCTTCGATTTTGAAACTGTCCACACCGACATCAATCAGTTCAGGAATATGTCCAATCATGCACAGATCCTTCGAACCCATGGAAAAAGAATTGTCCTGCTCCTGGAACAAGGGCAACTGGTTCTCTCCCAATTTGAAGGGTGCAGGTGCCTGCATTTGCATTTCTTCTTCGCTGACCCAAACGGTATCTTCCCGCGCGTCTTCAAAGAGATCATACTTCCAGCGGCAGGATTGGCAGCAGCCACCCCGGTTGGAATCCCGATCCGTAAAATGGTTGGACAACACACACCGTCCGGAATATGACGAGCACATAGCCCCGTGAATAAAGGCTTCAATCTCAATATCCACATTGGCCTTGATTTCTTCAATTTCCTCAAAGCTTGTCTCACGTCCAAGAACTACGCGTGGAAGACCTTCATTCTTCCAGAACTTCACAGCTTGCCAGTTCAGAGTCGATTGTTGAGTACTCAAATGCACTTCCAGACCCGGTACTGCACGCTGAGCCACTTCAATGATTGCTGGATCTGCTACGATAATAGCTGCAATTCCTGCATCATACAAGTTTTGCAAATATGCTTGAATTCCTTCGATATCTTCGTTATGCGCATAAATATTGGTTGCCACAAACACCTTGGCTCCATATTTTTTAGCAAATTCCACACCTTCACGCATTTCTTCAAAGCTAAAGTTATCCGCGTTGGAACGCAGTCCGTAAGCCTGACCGCCAATATAAACAGCATCTGCACCATAATGAATTGCGAATTTAAGTTTTTCCAGATTACCTGCCGGAGCAAGTAACTCCGGTTTGTCCAGACGGTTACGTTTACCCGAGAATTTCCGCTGTACCGCCACTGTTTCCATTTCGTTCACCTCGTCTATTAATACACCTGTTCTTTATAGAAAAATCCAAACGACAACTCCCGTTCAGGGTCTTGCAATTGACGAACCTCATCCAGCCAATCTTCACAAAATGCATAAGCATCGGCATCAGCCGCATAGCTATCCAGAGCTACACGATATGCACGTACAACAGCCTCGTTATACGCAAGCGGTTTTAACATGCCTTCGATTTTGAAGCTGTGTACCCCTGCCTCCAACAACAGATGCAGATCCTCGAGAATACAGATATCCTCCGAACTCATGATGTGAGTTCCGTTCACATCTTCATAGATCGGAAACTTCTCATCCCGACGTTCAGCCTCAATCAGAAATAAACCACGTTCCTTACCCAAATGCCCCTCTACCGGACGCCCCTGATGGGACATATAACTTTGCACCAGACTGCGTTTGGAATGATAAATGTTCGTCATGCCATGCACCTGAACCTGGGCTTCCACCTTCAGAAATGGAACCATCTCCGTCAGTTCGTCCATATTCAGCTCCCGAGCAAGCACGACACGACTCGCGCCTTTGGTTCCCCAGTAGTTGGCCGTTGCGTAGTTGGTCGATGTCATCTCAGCATTCCAGTGCAGTTGGATATGAGGAGCATACTCCTTAATTGCGGCTAGCACGGATGGGTCGTTGAACTCTACCCCATGAACACCGTTTTTACCCAGTGCTTGAACATATTCAGGCAATTCCTTTAGCAACTCGTTGGACATCAGATTGTTCATGGACACGTATACACGAGCCTGATGTTTCGCTGCAACGGCAACGACCTCTGCTGTTTCTTCCACACTGAAGCTGCCAGGAAGACGCATGCCGAAGCGATCATCCCCAATTAACAAGGCATCTGCCCCTGCTTGGAGCAGCACTTCTGCCTCTTTCACATTTGCCGCCGTAACGAGCAGTTCATGTTTCGTACTCATATACATCCCCTCCGCTTATTGCGCAGCCTTACTTTTGGCTATATTTTGCTGATGTTCCTTATACGTTTTGGCAAACAGATGTCCAAAAGTACCATCCTTCTTGGTTACATAGAACAAGTAATCCGAAGCTTCCGGTTCCAACGCTGCCTCAATGGATGCAAGACTTGGACTTGCAATCGGTCCTGGTGGCAGGCCTTTGTTCAAATACGTATTATAGGGACTCTGTACCTTCAGATCCTTGTAAAGCAATCTGGCCTTCGGCTTATCCAGTAAATACTGTACTGTAGCGTCAATCTCCAGTTTCATATCCTGCTTAATCCGATTATAGATCACGCCTGCCACAAGCGCTCGTTCCTGATCCACCACGACTTCTCTCTCCACAAGCGATGCGATCGTTAACACTTCATGCAAAGACAGATTTCTCTCCTTGAGTTTGGAATCCAAATCAGGAATAGAATCGACCTTGGTCTGGAATTCCTCAAGCATTCGCTGCATGACCTCTTGAGTAGAACTTCCCTCTTTCAGCTCATACGTCTCAGGGAACAGATATCCCTCCAGGACAAATCTCAGTTCTTCATCCACTGGAATGTCCTTGATAATGTCGATATCAAAAGCAGATGGATCATTCGCAAGCTTGATAAATTCCTCACGATCCACAATTCCCTCAGCAGACAGTTTGTCCGCCATTTGCAATACCGTATATCCCTCAGGAATAGTAAACTTCATCATGGATTCAGGCACAACTTCACCGTTATTCAGCTTATTAATAATCTCATCGTATGACACGCCTGGATTTAAGGAATATGTACCTGCCATAAAATTCGATCCTTGTTTCTTCAACTTCAGGTATCCCTTAAAGGCTAAACCACTTCGAATCAGACCTTCTTGTTCCAACTGATCCGCAATTTTGGAAGTTCCTGAACCGCTCTTGATCTCGAAAACGATCGGTTCTGTGGAGGCTTGTAGCGGACGCATCATGTTCCAGACATATACGCCTGCTCCTCCAGCAACAACCACGATGATAAGCAAAAAGACTAAAATCGCTTTTCCTTTCAAAAAAGACACAACTCCTTTACACAACCAAAAAGAGCGGACTTCTCCGCCCTTCCGGTTTCTTCAATTTGAAGCTGATTAATCAATCTTCGTCAATGGGGAGTGTACATTCATCATACAGTTCAGAGATGTTCTCCCACTCATCATCATCATCAATCGTAACTAATTCCGGCATGATCTGGCCTTCACTTCCCGGTAAAACCCGCAGAAGTTCAACTTCGTCATAAGGACGTAATGAACTGCGGAGCACCGCATACTGCTGGCCCTTCACTTCAAACTCAGCAAGCAAGTCATACGGATGTGATTTACCGTTCTCTTCTTCCAGCTCAACGTGAGCACCAAAAGCCAGACGCAGCGAATCTGTCCATTTCAAGTCTTCGCGGCTGTATTCTGTCATTTAGTTCGCTTCCTCTTCATCTTCTGCAAGAAATGTATTAAACGTCTCCTCGACGATATCCCATTCGGCATCATCTTGGATGACGAAAAGTTTAATATCGTCGCCCTCTTCTTCATAACGGAATGCATAGACATCCGTCTCTCCATCTTCGGGTTCAACCGGAGCAACCATCATGTACTTGGCCTCCGAACCGTCCACTTCGAATTTCATGATGACTTCGAATTCCTCTTCATTACCCTCGTCATCCGCAATGTAAATAATCTCCGATTCTTCTTCCATACCCAGTTGATCTTCAGCCATTGTTGATCCCCCTCACCTTTTACTATTGGCATCCAAATAATTTTGCAAAATCAAGCTTGCGGCCATTTTGTCCACAACCTGCTTGCGTTTTTTGCGACTGACATCCGCTTCAAGCAACGTTCGTTCTGCTGCTATGGTTGTCAGCCGTTCATCCCAAAGGTGAACAGGTAAATTCAGTTCGCCCCGCAGGCGTTCGGCAAAAGCAATGCATATTTCACCACGCGGCCCTACGGTGCCGTTCATGTTTTTGGGAAGTCCGACTACAATCTCGCCGATCTCATGCTCACGCACAAGCTCCGCAATCCGAGCGAACTCACCTTCATCTCGGCGGCGTTCAAGTACTTCCAATCCCTGGGCAGTCCAACCGAAGGCGTCACTAGCGGCAACTCCGATTCTTCGGTCCCCATAGTCCAAACCTAATATTTTCATCCATGCTCTCCCATCCTCAAGCCTGCTCAGGTCGAAAAACACTCGCCTTCTCAAGCTTCAGGCTGTCTTCTGTCGGTTCATTTCCCGCTGCCTGCATAGCTGCATCACAGCGGAAGCGATGTACATTACCGGTGATTGGCCAGATAAGACCGAACTAGCTCTTCAATCAGCTCATCACGTTCTTTTTTACGGACCAGACTGCGTGCATTGTTGTGACGAGGGATGTATGCGGGGTCTCCAGAAATCAGATACCCGACAATCTGGTTAATAGGATTATACTCCTTATCCACCAGTGCATCATATACCGTGAGAAGAATCTCTTTGGAGGATGCTTCCTGCTCGTCGGCTTTCACATTAAATTTAACCGTCTTATCCATGGAGTCCATTGATGACACCTCGCTCCTGCATGAACATGGGGACCATGTCCTGCCGAATTGATTTCTGCTTATATAATAACATATTCTGACTGCCACAAGTAAACAAAGGATAAGCCAATTGTGTTTTTTGCTTGTCCTTTACTGGCTTCAGCATATTGCATCATTCGATTCCACTCGCTCTCGGGTACAAAATATAAACGAACAGAACCATTTCGATTTATATTTTGAAGATTGAAAGCCGCTCAATGGATTTATGCAATATGCCCGCTAACCAATGAAACCGCCAGTTTCAATGCTTCATCCAGCTTGGTTGCATCCTTGCCTCCGGCTTGTGCCATATCAGGACGTCCGCCGCCGCCGCCGCCGCATACTGCCGCAACTTCCTTGACGATTTTACCTGCATGCAGCCCTTGTTTTACCTGTTCAGCAGGGACAGCTACAACGAAATTCACTTTGCCATCAGCTGGAGCACCCAGCACGAGTACTGCATCAGGCAGTTTTACTTTCAATTCATCAGCCACTGTCCGCAGTGCATCCATATTCGGAGCATCTACACGAGCTGCAAGCAATTGTGTATTTCCTGCTTGTACTACTTGATCTGTCAATGCGCCTGCTTCCATGGCACTCAGCTTGCTTTGCAGTGATTCAGTCTCTCTGGCAGCTTCTTTCAATTGCTGATTCAAACCTTCAATGCGTTTAGGCACGTCAGCCACATTCGCTTTGAGCAGGGATGCCGATTGTTTGAGCAATTCAAGCTGACTTTCTACATACAGATACGCACCACGGCCAGTAACAGCTTCGATCCGACGTACGCCGGAGCCGATTCCGCTCTCGCTTACCAGCTTGAAGATACCGATCTCTGATGTATTGTTTACGTGACAGCCTCCACAAAGTTCCAAACTATAATCTCCGACTTGTACCACACGCACGATATCGCCGTATTTTTCACCGAACAGTGCCATTGCACCCATTTCTTTGGCTTCATCAATAGCTTTCAGTTCAATGTTCACATTCAGACGATTCCAGATCTGTTCGTTCACTTGACGCTCGATCTCCGTTAATTCTTCCGGCGTAATGCTGCCGAAGTGCGAGAAGTCAAAGCGCAGACGCTGAGGCTCTACGAGTGATCCTGCCTGATTGACGTGCGTTCCGAGCACATCTTTAAGTGCTTTGTGCAGCAAATGGGTTGCGGTATGGTTTTTGATAATATCGCCACGTTTGGACGCATCCACTTCAGCTTTAATCACTTCACCCACGCGCAGTTCACCGGACTCTACCGTCACCAGATGTACGTGTTGTCCCAGCGGAGCTTTGAACAGGCCTTGCACTTTCGCCGTTACACTGGCTCCGCGCAGCAAGCCCTGATCACTTACTTGTCCGCCACTTTCCGCATAGAACGGAGTCTTGTCAAGGATGACCTGGCATGTCTGTCCTTCGCTTACGGAGTCTACCAGCGTGTCACCAGCAACGATGGCTACCACTTTTGCTTCCGTCAACAGGTCATTATAACCAACAAACTCGCTTTTAACCTCCAGATCGGCAAGCGGTCCACCTTGAACCTTCATGCTCTCATTTTCCTGACGTCCTGCACGTCCGAGCTCACGCTGTTTCTGCATGGAAGCATCGAAACCTTCACGGTCTACCGTCAAGCCATGCTCTGCTGCATAATCTTCAGTCAGGTCAAAAGGGAAACCATACGTATCATACAGTTTGAACGCTTCAGGCCCGCTAATAACCGTACGTCCTTCGGACTTGGCTGTGCCGCTGATATCCGCCAAAATAGCCAGACCATCTGTGAGTGTTTCGTGGAAACGCTCTTCCTCGGTTTTGATCACTTTAGCGATAAACTCCTGCTTGTCTACCACTTCCGGGTAGTACATCCCCATCACTTCACCGACAGTCGTTGTGAGTTCATACAGGAATGGACGATCCAATCCCAGTACTTTTCCGTAACGTACGGCACGACGGAGCAAACGACGAATAACATATCCGCGACCTTCATTGCTTGGCAGAACGCCATCACCTACAGCAAAGGCAACTGTACGAATATGGTCGGCAATGACTTTCAGTGCAACGTCAATCTCTACGCTGTCATTATATTTCACACCTGCAAGAGCCGCTGTTCTTTGAATCATCGGTTGGAACAGATCTGTGTCAAAGTTGGAATCCACATTTTGCAGAATGGATGCAAAGCGCTCCAAACCTGCACCTGTATCAATATTTTTGTTCGGAAGCGGTGTATAACTACCGTCCTTGTTGTGATTGAACTGTGAGAATACCAGATTCCATACTTCCAGATAACGTTCATTTTCCCCGCCTGGATACATCTCAGGGTCATTCATGTCACTGCCATAAGCTTCGCCGCGGTCATAGAAAATTTCGGTACAAGGTCCACACGGGCCTTCGCCGATATCCCAGAAGTTCTCATCCAGCTTGATGATTCGTTCAGCAGGCAGTCCCACTTTTTCGTTCCACAGTTTGAAAGCCTCTTCGTCTTCAGGGTATACCGTTACCGAGAGACGTTCCGGATCGAAACCGATCCATTCTTTGCTTGTGAGAAATTCCCATGCCCAAGTGATCGTCTCTTCCTTGAAATAGTCTCCGATGGAGAAGTTACCGAGCATTTCGAAGAACGTATGGTGACGGCGAGTTTTGCCGACATTTTCAATATCGTTCGTACGAATACATTTTTGGGAGTTTGCGAGACGTGGATTCTCCGGTTTCTCCCGACCGTCAAAATACGGTTTCAACGGTGCCATACCTGCATTGATCCACAGAAGGGATGGATCATTATAAGGTACGAGCGATGCGCTTGACTCGATTTTGTGTCCTTTACTTGCAAAAAACTCTATCCATTTGGACCGGATTTCACTGGCTTTCATACTGGCTGCCCCCAATTAATTATAATAGTCCGGTGCATATTCGCTCCGGGTTGTTAACAACTAAAAATAAACACAAAAAACGCCCCTGAATAGTCAGGGACGATTGTAATCGCGGTACCACCCTGGTTATTGCTGTTCATCCGCAGATGAAACAGACAATCTCCTCGTTGATGCGAAATAACGGTCGCTCCCGGCAGGGTTGCCCTGCACTCCGAAATTAGCTTTCTGCCGCTTCAACTTTCAAGACTCTTCCAGCCATCGGGCTCAGATTACATCTGATCCGAAGAAGTCTATTCTCTGAGGAAAGGAACCCTCGGCGTACTTCATTTCATCATCGATTTCATGTTCTAAACATACCCCTCCATTATATCGATATGCCTATAGGGTGTCAACGCACCCCTGAGGAACACATCTTTGCTTCGGTCAGTCGGTTCTTCGTTTGATGTAATATGCAAAAAAGTGCTGCACAATGACCTTCAGGACAGCAAAGACCGGTACCGCCAGAATGAGACCCACAATACCCGCCAGTTCGCCTCCCACAAGGAGCGCGAAGATAATCGACAACGGATGCAAATGCAGTGTCCTCCCCACCACCTGAGGGGAAATGACGTTGCTCTCCAGCACTTGGCACAGTGTGTTCACAATGACAACAAATAGCACCATTTTGAACGATACCGTCGACGCCATAACCACTGCAGGAGCAGCTCCAAGAAATGGGCCCAAATAGGGCACAATGTTGAATACAGCGACAATGCTGGCGAGCAGCAGTGCATAAGGCATATCAATGACGATGTAACCGATGTAAGCAAAGATGCCCACAATCACACAAACAATAAATTGTCCGCGAATATAGTTTCCCAAGGCCGTGTCAATCTCTTTCATAACCGAAACAATGGCTTTGCGCCGTGAGCGAGGCAGGTACGCCACAATCGTACGCTCAAATACCTCAAAATCTTTTAACATATAGAAAATGAGAAATGGCACAATAAACACGTTGAACAATACATTAATGGTTGTCCCGATATTATCCATCAGCTTCGTTATCCCTTGGGTAAGCCGATCCTCCATCTGGAAAAACCAGCTGTTCATGCCTGTGCGTACACTCGGCGGCATTAATTTGTGATCCATATTGTTCATCAAACTCTGGGCATGCATCGACAGCTCCGGCATATGCTCGTTCAGTTCCTCCAATTGTTCAATCAATACCGGGATGACATTCATCAGGATGACCCCGATACAGGTAAGGAAAAAAGCATAGATTAACAGCACGGCAATGGTTCGAGGAACTTTACGTCCTCCCAGCATGCTTACAATCGGATTGAGTACATAAGATATGATAAGGGCCACGATAAAAGGTGCCAGCACTGTTTTCAGAAATCCATATATATGAAGCAGCAATGGCCGCAGCAGCCAGATAAAATACAGGATAATCAATCCGAGTAGCAGCCAGATGGCATAACGGAACAGCTTGTTTTTGGTTAATTGCTCCACTTGCATCTCTCCCTTTTGGACTGGCTCTGAGAGTCAGTATATGTAAGGAAGGGAATATTTATTAACACCGGACAAAAGTGGAGACTAACAATTCTCGCCCATGGATGGACAATCCGGTTGACGTCGTATTCTGAACACAAAAAAGCGCCGCCTTCATGATGAAGGAGACGCATCTTGTGATCGGGGGGAGCATATATTCATAATACAAGTTCCCTTGAACCACTATGTAACCGCAGCTATATACATCTGTCATCATTTCATGACAGCATTCAATGACAATCTTTGTCATGAAACCGCATATAGAAGAAGTTATACTTCTTATTAAGAAGAAGCATGAAGATGAGGGAAGTCTTGCGGCAGCTCTTCCCCGAAGAACAGATCATCGAGGGAACTGAGCGTGCCGTCTTCTTCCACTTGGTATACAGACATTTTCTCACCGTTCACTGTTAATTCGATAAAGCATCCCCAGCAATAAAACTGGTGGGAACCGATTTTCCCAATATCTTTGGAACTACAGTTTGGACATTTCATATTCATTCACCTATCCATTAACAGAATGAATGGCATTTTCCAAGCGCTGTTCACTCAGCGGCGGCACCATTATGGCACTTTCCCCAATAGACATATCGCTTGTACATGGCAGCCATTTGCGGCCCTCAATCAAATCGGACACAAAACCGTCCGTAATTTCAATCCCTATTATTGTATTTCCCAACTCCTGGTCAAAATAAACATCAGAGACACGTCCAAGCAGCAAACCTTCTTCGGTGAGCACGGACATCTCCTTCAATTTAGACTGGCCGAGGAGGTACGTGTGTTTTATGTCGTCGGCTCCCGTTTTGCGGACAGCCTGTTGATTACGGATCATGACGGCATCTTCGCCGTAGGCAATGATATCTTGCCACTGCACGATTTTGACATGACTGGTAAACAGGCCTTTGTTTTCAAGTTCAATGCCTTCAATTTTCCAATCGTCATTCACAATGAAATCCTGGATTTTACCGACCTGCTTCCCATCCTCAACGTCAAAAACGGCAAGTCCGATCATTTCCTGAAGCTTCATCGCAGGGTCCCCCTCATCTTCTTATCATTAAATAGTCGCGGCGCTATTGCTAGGTATGCCCAAAGTTGATGAGTGGCAATCAGACACCGATCATCAAAACCGCTTCTATCCAACCGATGAAATGGAATTCTTCCCTCCTTCTGTTCCATGTGCAAAGAGCCCCTTAGGCTCTATTACGCAGTCGCCCAAGAATGGTTCCAATTTTTTCGGCGGTTATCATGATTTCTTCCGTAGTATTACCCACTCCCCAGCTAAAACGAATCGCGGAATGCAAAAATGTCTCCGGCAAGTTCATCGCTTTCAGCACATGGGATACTTCGAGGGAACCGGAAGTACATGCTGAACCGCTCGCAACAGCGATGCCTTCCATATCCAGATTCATGAGCATCGTCTCCGTGGACACTTCCGGAAAGCTGATGTTCAGGATATTGGGCAGCGTGTATTCCGGATGTCCGTTGACATGGAAATGCTCTGCCCCTACATGCAGCTCAAGTTGTTCCAGCAGCAATGACCGCAATGCCAGATCATGTTCACGACGAGCCTTTGCTTGTTCTCCTAATATTTTCAACGCCTCCGCAAAGCCAGCGATACCCGCTATATTTTCGGTGCCTGCCCGTCGCTGTCGTTCCTGAAGGCCACCATGAGCTCTCGCTTCCAACACAATTCCACGGCGTACGTATAGTGCACCCACGCCCTGAGGGCCATTGATTTTATGAGCAGAAAAGCTGATCAGATCCACAGGCAGTTCTTTGCAGGAAATTTCCTGAGTTCCAAGAGCCTGTACTGCATCGGTATGGAACAAAATATCATGTTGACGAGCCAGTTCACCAATTTCACGGATCGGCTGAATCGTGCCTACTTCATTATTGGCATACATCATGGTGATCAGTACTGTATCCGGTCGAATGGCATCTTTCAGCTCTTCCACACGTATTCTTCCGTATTCATCTACAGGCAAATAGGTCACGTCATAGCCTTGTCGCTCCAGCTCCTGACAAGTATGCAGTACAGCATGATGTTCAATAGCCGTTGTAATGATATGCCGTCCCCGTTCTTCCCTCGCTGAAACTGCGCCAAATATGGCCAGATTGTCACTTTCCGTGCCGCCCCCAGTAAATACAAGTTCATCCGGGAAACAACCCAAAGACGCCGCAATGACATCCCTTGCTCCACTGACGGTTCGTTTGGCATCCCGCCCAAAGGCATGGATACTCGATGCATTGCCATATTGCTCTGTCATCACTTTCATCATCGCTTCCGCGACTAGTGGGTGCATAGGTGTCGATGCGGCGTGATCCAAATATATTCTTTTCATTGATTTCACCCCGTTATATATTGGACTAAAAATGCTAGAAGAGCCACAAAGTAGCTTGTGGCATGGCTAAAGCCCCCAATATGGGGGCTTTAGTGTGTCGTCTTGATGCTCATCATCAACAATGTTAGATATAGAACATGTAGCTATCTTTTTGTTCCTGATTCTGGAATGTAATCAAATCTTTCAGCGTTGTTGAATCCAATACTTCTGCAATGCTATCACGGATGCGCAGCCATAAGTCGCGCTTCGCCGGATCATCTTCCTCCGTGAAATCCACTGGAGAGATTGGACCTTCCAGTACACGAATAACATCTCCTGCAGTTAAGGTAGCAGGATCGCCTGCCAGAATGTAACCGCCGTAGGCTCCACGTATACTTTTGACCAGTCCTGCATTACGTAGGGGAGCAATCAATTGCTCCAGATAATGCTCCGAGAGCTGGTTGCGCTCGGCAATACTTTTCAAAGATGTAGGGCCTTCGCCAGTTCTGGCTGCCAGCTCCATCATGATTGTGAGCCCATAACGGCCCTTTGTCGATATTTTCAAAGGAGTCACCTCTTTCAATTTTCGAAAAAACAAGTTGTGAAACAATAAATAACAGGATGTGGTCCAAGACCGTCTTTCCAGGATCCGCCACAGCGGGATATAAAAAATACAGGCCTAGTCCCTCTAATCCTCCGTATTCCGATCATAACCCTCAGCTAATGTTAACATATCTGCATCCTTTATGGAAAAGAAAGATTGACGAAATTCCAAAATGTACGCCTGTGGTGGACACTATCCAAAGTTGGCCGGGTGTATCGTAACTTGAGTCCGGTTATGCTAGAATAGAAACGAAACACATCTATATAGAGAAATGGTGATAACGATGTCCAAAACAATTGAAAATACACGGGTCGTCGTTGGCATGTCCGGAGGTGTCGATTCTTCCGTCACGGCACTGCTGCTGAAGGAGCAGGGTTACGATGTCATCGGCATTTTCATGAAAAACTGGGATGACACGGACGAGTTCGGCCACTGTACCGCTGAAGAAGATTCAGAGGACGTACGTCGGGTTTGTGAACAGATCGGCATTCCTTACTACACTGTCAACTTCGAGAAAGAGTACTTTGATAAAGTATTTTCCTATTTCCTTGATGAATATAAGTCGGGTCGGACTCCGAATCCTGATGTCATGTGTAATCGTGAGATCAAATTCGGCGAATTCCTCAACAAAGCAATGGATCTCGGCGCTGATTATGTGGCTACAGGCCACTATGCTCGCCTCATTGAAGAAGATGGAGCGTTCAAACTGCTGCGCGGTGTGGACAGTAACAAAGACCAAACGTACTTCCTCAATGCACTGAATCAGAACCAGCTGTCCAAAGCCATGTTCCCGATTGGTCATCTTCCGAAACCGGAAGTACGCAAGATTGCAGAAGCGGCTGGCCTGTACACCGCGAAGAAAAAAGATAGCACAGGTGTCTGCTTCATCGGCGAGCGCAACTTCAAAGAGTTCCTGAGCAACTATCTTCCTGCCAAAGGCGGAGACATGGTTGATATTGCAACCGGAGAAGTGAAGGGCCGTCATGACGGTCTCATGTACTATACGCTTGGACAGCGTCAAGGTCTCGGCA
>NZ_LITU01000015.1:17105-41820 GCF_001280595.1 Paenibacillus xylanivorans | reverse complement strand
ATCAGCTGCTTGTCGTTCAAGGCGATGCACATGCAAGCCTGTATTCAACCGGCCTGACTGCAACAGGTGTAAACTGGATCGCAGGTGCAGCACATACGCCTAACGTACCATTCCGTTGTACCGCCAAATTCCGCTATCGTCAGCCGGATCAGGGTGTAACCCTGACATGGCAGGAAGATGGCAGCGTGGATGTACAGTTTGACCAACAGCAAAAAGCGATTACGCCTGGTCAAGCCGTTGTGTTTTATGATGGAGATGTGTGTCTCGGCGGCGGAACGATTGATCAGGTTCAAAAAGTGCCTGTACCGGCGCTGCAATAGATTCAAAACAGAAATGAACCCATCCCATATGCATTTTGCACAATACCCTGTATTCCTATAACAAAAGCCATCTTTCATGTATACCATGACGGATGGCTTTTTTCCTTCTTTTTCCTGCAAAAAAAATATTTTTTTTCACTTATGCAGCCAGCCACACTCCTGCAAAAGCGGACGCAACCCCTAGCAGTACCGAACTGATGACGTATAAAACTGCTCTTGAGTAACGTTCCTGCCCCAGCAGACCAAGAGTCTCATATCCAAATGTAGAGAATGTGGTGTACGCTCCGCAAAATCCAGTCCCCCATATCACCCAGATTCCGTCCGAAATCGAAGCTGACTGATGCCAGCCATAGAGCAATCCAAGTAACAATGAACCACTGATATTAATGCCCCATGTCCCCCATGGGAAGGCCGTTCCGAGCGAGCCGGATATCCATCGACCCAGTCTGTAGCGAAGCACTGCTCCCAGCATTCCTGCAAGACCAATCCAGATGATCATGGTGCAACACCGTCCTGCATCGGTTTAACCAGCATTCGCTGTCCAACCTTAATTCCCAATGCACACAGCAATAACCCTGCAAATAAACTCACAACGAGATATATAACAGCCTCCCCCCACATTCCTCCCTCAGATAAACGGACAATATCCAAAGTAAACGTGGAGAATGTGGTGAATGCGCCGGTAAACCCCGTACCAATCGCAAGGCGAAGTTGAGGCGTTATTTTGCCAGGAACAGCAATGGTGAAAAACCAACCCAAAAACAGGCTGCCGATGGCATTAATCAGCAGTACTGCCCAAGGGAAACCTTCATTTGTTACTGGCATCCATAATTGAATCCCATATCGGCACAACGTACCCACAATGCCACCGATTCCAATATAGAAAATTTCTTTCATCGTTCAAGCATCTCCCAGGTCATCGATCTTACAGCTCTCTGCGCCGCTGTTGGTTTAGACGAATCTTGGACTCATTGCCTTGTTCCGTTGCTTCATAAAATACACGACGCGAAAGCTGCTTCGGTAAATATTCCTGCTTCACGTAATGTCCCGGATAATTGTGCGGGTATTGGTAGCCCTCATGTCCCAGCTTCACTGCACCGGAATAATGGGTATCTCTCAGATGCAGAGGTACCTCCGCCGATTTCACCTCATCGATGGCATTCATCGCTTTTGAGATCGCAGTGTACACCGCATTAGACTTCGGACTTTCAACAGCAAACAGAATCGCTTGGGCAATGTTCAGCTTGGCTTCAGGCCAGCCATTATTGCGATAAGCATCCAGCGCCCCGATGGCCTGGGTCATCGCTTGTGGATTCGCAAGTCCAATATCTTCACTGCTCGCTGCAATGAGACGACGTATAAACGTCATCGGGTCCATCCCCAGCTTCTCTACCGCATACAAAAACCAGAACAGTGCCGCATCACTGGAACCCCGGATGCTTTTATGAAATGCCGACAATACATCATATTGTGTCGATTCATCTGCCTTCACAATCGGACGACGAATAGACTCTTCGGCTACATCAAGCGTAATGTGAATGGAGCCATCCATCTCTGGCGGTGTGGTCAGTGCAGCCAGTTCCAATGCGTTCAGCGCACGCCGAATATCGCCATTCGCCATCGTCGCAATATGCTCCAATGCCTCGTCGTCGGCCTTCAGGTCCATGAATCCCAAACCTTTATCCGCATCCGCCAGTGCCCGGCGCATCGCAATCAGGGAATGCTCTTTGTTCAGAGACTCCAACTGAAAAAGCGTTGATCGGCTCATCAAGGCCCCATTTACATAATGAAAGGGATTCTCTGTCGTAGCGCCGATAAAAATGATCGTGCCCTTCTCTACTGCAGGCAGCAATGCATCCTGACGTGAACTATTAAAGCGGTGTACCTCATCGAGGAACAAAATGGTTTTTGTTCCGTACAACTGCTTGTTCGTCTGTGCCTGCTCGATGACTTCACGAACATCCTTGACCGAGGCATCCACCGCATTCAGACGAACGAACTGTCCCTGCGTATGCTGGGAAATAATATGTGCAAGAGTCGTCTTTCCACATCCCGGAGGACCGTAAAGCAAAATGGACGAGATCTGATCGGCTTCAATGGCGCGCCGAAGCAGTTTTCCCGGTCCTATAATGTGCTCTTGCCCAATGTATTCATCAAGCCGCTCTGGCCGCATGCGGTCAGCGAGCAGTCTTGCTTGAGGTTCTGAATCCTGCTGAAACGAAAATAAATCCATTGCTCATCACTTCCTTAACGGATTGCCTTTACTTGATCCTTACCAAAACCCTGATTAATCTCTATTCTCTATCATATCATACTCCCGCGGCAGCATACCCATAAATGCGCTAAGCGCACTGCTGACAAAGGCATCCTTGCGTGTAATAAAATGAGTCATCATCCGATTCATGCCTACTGGGAGTGTGTGCTTGCGCAGTGATCCACTTTTGATCTGATGCCGAATGACGATCTCAGGTAACAGTGAAATTCCCATGCCGGAGGTGACCCCGCTAATAATCGCTTCAAGGGTTCCAAATTCCATAATGACCGGACGGGTTACACCGCTAACCGACAACCATTCCTCCAAAACCTGACGATATGAACAACCCATGCTGTAGACCAGAATCGGTTTACTGGTGAGTTCTTCGTCTTCCGGTCCCATACCGGAGGAGACAACGAATAGTTCTTCATCAAATACGGGAGTAGAAGCAATATTGGGGTGATCACTTGAACAACCGATAAAGGCCCCTTCCAATTCATACCCAATAACCTGCTCCATAAGCACTTGGGAGTTACCTGTAGTCAAAGATAAGGAGACCGCCGGATGCTGTTTATAGTATTTTGCAAAAAGCTCAGGCAACCGAACTGCTGCAGCAGTCTGCGTGGAACCGATCCGTAGCGGGCCAGCAGGCACACTTGTAGAGCTCAGCGCTTTTCCAGCCTCATCAAGCAGACCAATAATTTTATCCGCATACGTCAGCAGCATCTCACCTGCTGGAGACAACGTCATCCCCCGATTATGACGGATGAACAATAAGGTTCCTGCCTCGGCCTCCAACTGCCGTATTCTCGCTGTAACATTGGACTGCACGTAACCGAGTCGCTCCGCAGCTCGGGTCAGATTTCCTTCTTGTGCCACACATTGAAATATCCTTAAATCCCCGCTCTCCATTTTCGAGCCTCCCAACGATGACCTTTTCAGTCAGACATCATTTAAAATGATATCTAATTCATTAACAATCATTATACAGTATAGCTGCTTCGAGCTACAATCGGGGTAGATCAGAACACAGCAACTTACTTTCACTGTGTTCACTTAAGGAGTGTTAATGATGATGAACTGGACGAACACCGTAGCTTTGGTAACCGGAGGCGGAACAGGCATAGGTCGAGCTACCAGTATACTGCTCGCTAATTGTGGAGCCACCGTCGCCGTCAATTACTCCCGTTCCCAGGATGAGGCCGAAGAGACAGTTCAACATATTCTGGATGCGGGAGGCCATGCTTTTGCAATTCGGGCCAATGTGGGTTCCGATGTCGAGGTTCGCCACATGGTGGACTCTATCACTGAACAAGTTGGACCTGTAACTGCACTCGTAAACAACGCCAGTATCACGTATCATATCCCAATGAAAGATCTGGAAGCTGTAACGGATGAAATATGGAATGAACTATATGACGTCAATGTCAAAGGCATGTTCTACTGCGCACGGGCTGTAGCGAAAGGAATGCAGCATGCTGGCCAAGGCGCAATCGTTAATCTTGGGAGTATAGCTGGCAACACAGGTTCAGGCTCTTCCCTCCCTTACGCGGTTTCCAAGGCAGCGATTCACGGTTTAACCAAGTCTTTAGCACATGCGCTATCTCCCAATATTCGGGTTAACGCCATCATTCCGGGTGCAGTCGCGACCCGTTGGTGGGCAGGAAAGGAAGAACAGATGAATCATCTGGGCGGTGAGTTATTGTTGCAGCGATTAGCGGCAAGCGAAGACATTGCACATATGATTTGCGCCGCGTTGGAGCAACCATCCATGACCGGACAACTGATTACAGTAGATAGCGGTCAAACGCTTTGAGGGTGGGAAGCAAAAAGGAGGAAGCCTGATGAAGCCTTTAAAATATACGCTCCTAATCATCGTAACCACTCTCATCATGGGAACCTCGTTTCCTGCAGGCAAAATCGGTATGATGTATGCTCCCCCCTTTTTGTTAATGGGACTTCGCTATATATTGGCAGGAGCCTTACTTGCCTGGATCATCAGAAAACGTCCCATGCCTGTGGGTTGGAAAGAGTGGGCACAAATCGCCGTAATCGGTTTGTTCCAGTCGGCTGGAGTGATGGGCTGTGCATACTACAGCATGAACTGGATTAGTTCGGGTGAGTCCGCGATTATCACGTTTACGAATCCTCTGCTTGTTATTATCCTGAGTGCTGCTCTATACGGTGTTTCCTATCGTTTTATCCAATGGATTGGGGTTCTTCTGGGGTTTGCGGGTGTCGTGTTAACCTTTGGATTGCATATGAGCTTCAGTCCTGGAACATGGATTGGATTCGGTGGCGCTGTCTCCTTTGCTGTATCCACGTTGCTCATTAAACGCTGGGGAGCTGCTCATGATACATTTGTTCTTACCGCTTACCAGATGCTCGCTGGAGGCGCCGTACTGCTCTTACTGAGCGTCTTTACAGAGCAGCCTCATTTTATCGTGAATACAACGTCCATTGTTGTTCTGGTATGGCTAACGGTTTTCTGTTCCATCATTCAGTTCACACTCTGGTTTTATTTGCTGCAAAACACAGATCCGGCCAAGACCAGTTCCTTTCTTTTTCTGGCACCGCTGTTTGGACTGCTGTCGAGCTTCGTCTTGTTGGAAGAACATGTCGGCTGGATCGTCGGTGCAGGGGGAGTAATGATCTGTCTGGGCATTTTCCTGGTTAACCGTCATCCCGTCAGGCATGACTCAGCCTTGGATAAACCTGGTTTGACCCGACGAACACCTGCAAGTTAACCCAGTAGACGACCAACAACCAAATTGCAAATATACTTTCGTGAATAATGATTACCTGCTGAGAACGTACAAAAGAGCATGGCGCTTTAACAGCGCCATGCTCTTTCTATATTATTGATACTATGTTCAGCAAACAAGGATTCACTCTGACTCACTGTCAGGCCACCCTTGAATGGCAACAGACTCGCCTTCCGGATTGTGGGTTGCAGCAGCATAGTCCGGCAATGGGCCGTCGTGGAATAACCACAGTTCGTGCAATGCCCGTGTACAGCCAACGTATAACAGCTTCGCATCACCCGCATTGGGCAAATAGTGTTTCTCATCGCTATCCGCTACGATAACTGCATCGAACTCCAACCCTTTTGACAAATAGACAGGTAAAACGGAGTGACCGCCTGTGTACTGTTTTTTGCCGCCGTCAATCAAGTTCAGCTCCCAGCCTGCTGCCTGGAGTTCATGGTGAAGCTCCTTTGCCTCATGCAGGGTACGGGTCAGAATGGAGACGGTGCGATAGTCTTTGACCGTTAACAGCTTCAAAGCCTGTTCGAGGCTTGCTGTACGTCCTTTTTCCCCATAGGACAATGTCCGTACGGGATCACCACTCCGGAATACAGGAATCGCCGTAATGCCGCTCTTGACGCCCCGTTCCAGAATCGTATTGGCATAATCGATAATTTCCATTGTCGAGCGATAACTCCGGGTTAATGCAAAATATGCATTCTGTTCCTCAGGGAACAGCGAACTCATCTCTTCCCACGCATGAACACCACGGTACTCATGAATGCCTTGGGACAGATCACCCAGTATGGTAAAGGAATGCCCTTTGACGAACCGATCCAATAATGCCACATGAAAAGGAGAAAAGTCTTGCGCTTCATCAATGACAACGTGATCGAACCGCTCTGAGCCTTCAATATCATGGACCAAGGTATGAATATACACCAATGCAGGCAAATCCTCTTCACGGATGATATCCTGCTTCAGATCTGCTGCCGTTTGCTTCATCACCAATTTAGGGATAAGGCTGCTCAGCGAAGCAGGTACCGAACCGCCTTTAACGACCTTGAACAGCTGTTTGTACAACGTAAGCGGTTCATATTGAGGCCATTTTTTGGCGTAGGCTTTCTCACGGGTTGCCGCTTTCTTTTTACGCTCTTTGCGAACGGCTTCCGGGGAAGGTTTCTTGAGCTCCATCTCAATCCAGCGGTGAACACGCGCCATGACCCGCTCTTTCCGTTTTGCCAGCGGATAATGTTTGTATTCATCCCCGAACCAGTTCTCGATCTCGGCTTTGCTGAGCACCGCACCATCCCATGGACTGAAGTCCATATCGGGTACGGAATCCTCTTCCATCCCCGACAGCCACTCCCGAATTAATTCCATGAAGCGAATCGAGCCTTTATATCGCCCAGGTACATCATCATTGAGTTCAGGACGTGTATCCGGGGTTTCAAACCAGGTGTTCAATGTATCCGATGTATCCGCCAAAGGCAGGTCAAGTCCCAGCAGGTTCATTGCCCAATCCGGGAATGTACGCTGCTGAATGTCCCCTACACCGAGCTCTGGAAGTACATCCGATATGTAATCCAGGAACATGTGGTTGGGTGCGAAAATAACCATCTTCTCCGCAGATACCTGCTCCTTGTATTGATACAGCAAGAAGGCAAGTCGATGCAGCGCGACGGTTGTCTTTCCTGATCCGGCCACACCCTGAATGATCAATGCGGTGTTTCTCGCCGCACGAATAATCTGGTCCTGTTCCGCCTGAATGGTGGATACGATATCACGGAGCTTGTTGTCCTTGTTCTCTCCCAGTCGATACACGAGGAATTCATCCGATACAGCTGGTTGGTCGCTGTCCCGATTGTACGTATCTGCCACACGTTCCAATATGCGCTGCCGAATGACCACGTTTCGTTTCAGATAAACCAAGCCCTCAATGAGTCCCTCCGGGGCCTCATACGTTGCGGAGGCTTCCCCTCCGGTAAATGAGTAAAACAGGCTTGCGACAGGAGCACGCCAATCGATGACGAGCGGATGCTCTCCCACCTCTTCGCGGTCTACGCCGATTTTGCCAATATACAGCGGTTTCCGTGCACCACTGCCCTGTTCTTCGAAATCCAAGCGTCCGAAATAGGGTTGCTGCGCGCTCTTGGACAAGGCGGTGCGGCGCTCTTCGCGTCCGGCTTCCAGCACTTGTTCTGTGAAGTCGTGGCCGGTGTACACCGGCATATTCTGCAGCCGTTCCAGCTGACTGTCCACTTCCTTCATCGTTCGCTCTAACCTGTACTCTTCTTCTTGATAGGCACTTTGAAAGCTGTCTGACATGTTTCAGTTACCTCCTAAGAATATGTTTGTTCTGCATAGCCAATCACTGACGACACAAAAGGATACCCACTATATCATATTGATGTACAAAAAGCTACAGTAACCGGGATAGCAAAATGAAAGAAACCCCTGTTCCCTGTCCCGCGAAGAACAGAAGAACAACGGTCACCCTTTAAATCATTCCGGCTCAGAATTCGGTTTCCCATCCTGAGCTACAAACTGTTTCTGTGCCAGCTCACGGTATACTTGATGTGTACTGATCAACTCCGCATGTGTTCCGGTTCCCGTCACATGGCCCTGTTCCAGAACAACAATCTGGTCAGAGTCGACGACGGTGGATAATCGGTGTGCAATGACAACCGTTGTTCGTCCTTCCATCAGATTGGACAGGGCTTGCTGCACTTCATGTTCCGAGGTGCTGTCCAGACTGGACGTCGCTTCGTCCAGCATCAGAATATCCGGGCTGCGCAGCAGAGCACGAGCAATAGCGATCCGTTGGCGTTGACCACCGGAGAGCTTGATCCCGCGTTCTCCCACTTCTGTGTCGTAGCCCTGAGGCAGTTTATCAATAAAAGCTGAGGAATACGCCATCTCTGCCGCATGTCTAATTTCGTCCATACTTGCCTCACGGCCCAGTCCGTATGTCATGTTTTCCTTAATTGTCCCGGCCATCAGGGGACTTTCCTGTGAAACATATCCAATCTTGCTGCGCCAGGAAGCTAACGAATAATCCGTTATGGCTTGTCCACCATAGGATATACTGCCCGACCCCGGAAGATAGAACTGCTCCAACAGGGAGAACAGCGTTGATTTCCCGCTGCCGCTTGGCCCAACAATGGCCGTTACTTTACGGGCCGGAACGGTCAGATTGATCCCATGCAGTACCTCTTCCCCTGTTACATAAGAGAAATGCAGGTCGTTAAATGTAATCGTCTCATTGCCTTTTGGAGCAATTGCTGTGCTATGACGCGGTTCTTCTTCATGTGCCAGAATAGCCTGAATGCGTTCTGTCGCACCGACAACCTTTTGCAGACGTGAATATAGTGTCGTAAATTGCCCCATCGGCATAATCACCTGGAACAACAACAGAATGAAGGCGACCAGTTCACCCGGAGACAGCAAGCCAGAAGCCACCCGCATACCGCCAACACCCAGAATTACAACCAGTACAGCCGTCATGACAAACGTAAAGAGTGGACCGATCAATGCCAAAATCCGAGCTTCCTGTAGTCCAAAAGCAAACATCTTGCCAATGCGGGAATCGCCTGCTTCCGACTCCTGTTTCTCCGTGCCATAAGCTTTCACCAAACGAATCTCGCCAATGACTTGGCTGAGCACAGAAGTAAGACCTGCCATCTCGTCCTGCTGTTTTTTGGAGATTTTGTACATTTTACGTCCGACAGGTAACAGAATCAACAGCGTTAAGGGCACCAGACTGAGGATAATGAGTGACATGACCCAATCCAGATAGAAAAGCAACGCTACCCCGCCCACAACCGCAACGATATTGGATACAAACGAAACAAGATAATCCGCAATTAGCGTCATAATCTGACTCGTATCATTCGTGATTCGACTCATCGTATCACCCGTACGATTCCGGTCGAAATATGGCATCGGCAAGGATAACACCTTGTTCCACAGCTTCGTTCGCAGTGTCGCAACTACCCGTTGACCTGCATAATTCAACATGTAGATGCTGATGCCTGAAGCGATGGCCTGAATAACAAATGCACCCAGCAGCAGAAAAATAACAGACTTGTTCAGCGCGGACATCGTCAGCCCATCAATCAGCCCTTTGGTCATCAGTGGGACAATCAGGCCAGCTGTCGTCTGGATGAGTGTCAGAATTAACGCTATAATCAGAATAAGCTTCGGTGGATTTGTGGCAGCAATCAGCTTCACAAAGTCCTTGAATCCTTTTTTCCCTACTTTCGGTTCAGCTTGACCTGCTTGTTGTTGCTCTTCCATTCCCGTTCCCCCGTTCTCCCCTTGTTCACCAGAGATCATACGTATGAGCTTACATAACGTTCCCTACCTTTTACAATATCCCGTGCAGAACAAAATTGGCCAAAAACAGGATGGCAATGCCGTACATGACTTTAGGCACCTGTTTGCCCTGACCCGCCGCCAGCTTCGCTACGGGATATGCAATGAATCCAAATGCCATACCGTCCACGATGCTATAAGTAAATGGAATCATGACCATGATCAGAAAAGCCGGAAAAGCCTCCGTGAAATCACGGAAATCCATGTCCTTCACATCTTGTACCATCAAGCCGCCAATAATGATCAAAATAGGCGCAATGGCACTGTCCGGAATGTAACCCAACAGTGGAATAAAGAAGAACGTCGCACCAAACAGCACTGCGGTAACCAATGGAGTCAAGCCTGTACGCCCACCTGCTGCTATACCCGCTGTTGTCTCAGCCGCAGCTACTGTAGGACTACTACCAAAAATCCCGGCAAAAATATTGGAGATTGACAGAGCCCGCAAACTGCCCTTAAACCTTTGGGGGCGACCAATGAGATGGGTTTGGGCTGTAATCAGGCCAATGTTTTCAAATACAACAATCAGCAACAACAGAAATACAGCAATCCAGAACGATAGATCCACCAGATTCGCGAAGGACAGCTCGGCAAACAAACCGCCGTATTGATGCAATGCTTCTGTGGCAGACACAGGATCACCCGGTTTCACGGCACCAAGTACATAAGCCAGTCCTGTTCCCGCCAGAATACTGATCAGAAGTCCGCCCTGTACATTGCGTATAAATAAAATTAAGGCAATCACGAGAGTAACACAGGCAGTAATAACACCAGGATCATTAAAATGTCCAATGGCTACAAACGTGGTCTGATGTGCGATGACGATTCCGCTTTTTTGCAAACCGATGAACGTCAGGAACAAGCCAATCCCCACCGTTATGCCATGCTGCAAGTTTTTCGGAATGGCCTCACTAATCATTTTATATAACGATGTAAAGGCTACGACCGCAAACAGCACACCTGTGACGGATACAACCGCCAAGGCTTCCTGCCAGCTCAGTTTCATCGAATGTACGAGTGTGTAGGTGAAAAACGCATTAATGCCCATTCCAGGTACAACGATAATCGGCGATTTACCCCCAAATGCCATCAGCAAACACCCTGCAATGGACGTCAGCAGTGTACCCACCATAGCCGCCTGCAGCGGCATTCCGGCATCAGACAGAATTGTTGCATTGACCATCACGATATACACTACGGCGAAATAGGAAATGGCTCCCGCCACAATTTCCTTCTTCCACTGGTCTCCCGGCTCCATGCCAAGTCGTCTAGCCATCCATCCTTGTTTCATTCGTTCGGTTCCCCTCTCTCTCACTGCCGTTACTCTATGTATTTATCATCATTTCGCGCAGCACCACATATCATACACGGTTTTGGGATCGAAGTACATCACGTAACCCTGACATTTGTTAAGGTTTTGCGCATGCAAAAAAGCGCAGATACCTTGTCGGCATCTACGCTTTTCCATTCACAGCAGATTACTGCTGCTTGTTCTCTGCAATTTCGATTAGTTCCTTGACAGCAACACTGACCATGATCAGTCCGGCTACCGGAGGAACAAAGGCGTTACTCGCTGGCGGCTGTTTGGCCTTGCGAATTTCGGGCGCATTCTCGGGAACGATTTTCTGTGTTACATCTTCGCGTGGTTTGAGCGGCTTTTCGGTTGAAAAGACCACTTTCACACCTTTTTTAATACCGTCTTTACGAAGTGTCGTACGGACAACACGAGCAATCGGGTCCATGGTCGTTTTCGAAATATCCGCAACCTGGAATTTCGTCGGGTCCATTTTGTTTGCCGCACCCATGCTGGAGATAACCGGAATCTTACGTTTCAGGCATTCCTTGATGAGGTGGATTTTGTAAATGATCGTGTCGGAAGCATCCAGCACATAATCCAGCTCATACTTGAACAATTCCTCATACGTCTCTTCCGTGTAAAACATATTCAGTGCAATCGCATCGCACTCTGGATTGATGAGCTTAACCCGCTCCACCATCAGATCTGCTTTTTTCTGACCAACAGTCGTGGTCAAAGCATGAATCTGGCGATTGATGTTGGTGATGTCCACCACGTCTTTATCAATCAGAATGATACGGCCAACACCGCTGCGGGCGAGGGCTTCCACTGCAATACCACCCACGCCGCCGATGCCGAGCACAGCTACTGTACTATTTTTCAAGGCGTTCAGACCTTCAGGTCCGATTGCCAGTTCTGTTCTTGAAAATTGATGGAGCATTGAGAATCGATGCCTCCTTTATTTCTTTTCCGCCACCGGTTTACGGGCTACGCGGATGTGAAGTTGTTCCAATTGGGAGTTATCCACTTCAGAAGGTGCATTCATGAGCAGATCCGTTGCACTTGCCGTTTTCGGGAAGGCAATCGTTTCACGCAGATTCGTGCGGCCTGCCAGCAGCATCACCAGACGGTCGAGACCAAAAGCGATTCCGCCGTGTGGTGGCGTTCCGTATTCGAATGCTTCAAGCAAGTATCCGAATTTCTCGTTGGCTACTTCCGTAGAGAGTCCCAGGGCAGCGAACATTTTTTCCTGAACATCACGTTTGTAAATACGCATCGAACCGCCGCCCACTTCATAACCATTCAGAACAAGGTCATAGGCTTGAGCACGAATTGCACCCGGATCTGTGTCAAACAGATGCACATCTTCGTCTTTAGGACGTGTGAATGGATGGTGCTCTGCGACATAACGTTTGGCATCTTCATCATATCCAAGGAGCGGGAAGTCAACAACCCATGCAAATTTGAATTTGCTGTCATCGATCAGGCCCAGTTGACGACCGATTTTTAAACGAAGTGCGCCCAGTACATCTGCTACCACTTTTTTGGTGTCAGCAGAGAAGAGCAACAAGTCACCTTCTTCAGCGCCAGTACGTTCTTTGACTGCTTCGATCTCTTCTGGTGTAAAGAACTTCACGATTGGTCCTTTGAACTCGCCATCTTTGACTTGAATCCATGCCAATCCTTTTGCACCGTAACGCGCTGCGAAAGGACCGAGATCATCGATTTCTTTACGACTCCATGTGCCACAGCCTTTAGCGTTCAGAACTTTCACTTCTCCACCTTTTTCGATGACAGAAGCAAATACCTTCACACCACTATTTGCTACGATATCGTTCATTTCAACCAGTTCCATGCCAAAACGCAGATCCGGTTTGTCCGAACCGTATTTACCCATGGCATCTGCATACGTAATCCGTTGGAAAGGTAGTTCCAGCTCAATACCTTTCGTTTCACGCAGCAATTTGGCCATCAGTTCTTCCATCATTGGCAGCAGGTCATCCTGTTGCAGGAAGGAAGTCTCGATGTCGACTTGGGTGAATTCCGGTTGACGGTCTGCACGCAAATCTTCATCACGGAAACAACGAGCGATTTGATAGTAACGCTCAAGTCCGCCGACCATCAGCAATTGTTTGTAAATTTGCGGTGATTGTGGCAGGGCGAAGAATTCACCTTCATGAACACGGCTTGGTACGAGATAATCACGCGCACCTTCCGGGGAGCTCTTCGTCAGGATTGGTGTTTCTACTTCAACGAATTCTTCTCCATCCAGATAATCACGGAATACTTTGGATGCTTTGGAACGCAATTTCAATGTTTCAAACATTTCCGGACGACGCAGATCCAGGTAACGATATTTCAAACGAAGGGACTCGTCGACTTCCACACCATCTTCGATGAAGAATGGAGGTGTTTTGGCCGCGTTCAGCACTTCAATCTCCGTAATTTGGACTTCAATTTCGCCTGTAGGCAGGTTTTTGTTTACGGTCTCTTCGTCACGTTTAACGACTTTACCCGTTACCGCGATAACATACTCGCTCCGCACTCTGTCAGCGATTTGCAATGCTTCGCCAGAGTAAGCCGGGTTGAAAACAACCTGTACAATTCCGCTGCGGTCACGCAGATCGATAAACAATACGCCCCCCAGATCACGGCGGGTCTGTACCCAGCCGTTCAATGTTACGGTTTCACCGATGTGTGCGGGTGTTAACGCGCCGCAATGATGACTTCTTTTCATAACCAAACTCCTCATATGTGAATTTCCGTTCTGTATGGGGCGGGCAGAGCCCGCTTTTCAACAGTGCGGTTGTGTGAAGACGATTTTATTCGAAAAGGCATGTTACCTCTGGCTCGCCAACTTCCGTTTAATCCGAAACATTGGTGAACCTCAGTGATTTTGCCGGATCAATTGTTGCTATTTTACAGTTTCAAACTCGTGCTTATTTACTTCCGCGTATAGCTGCTACAAGCTCATCCAGCTTCACCGTTTGTTGTTCACCTGTATCCATGGACTTCAGGGCGATTTCGCCGCGCTCCAGTTCATCATCACCAAGAATGGCAGTGTAACGGGCTTTGAAACGGTCAGCAGATTTCATCTGTGCTTTCATTTTGCGACCCAGATAGTCGCGTTCACCGGACAGACCGGATTGACGGAGCTTGAACAGCTGACGGTTGACTTCACGATCGGCCGCTTCACCAAGAGCAACAAAATATACATCGAGTGGAGCAAGGGAACTAACATCAATGTTCTGGTGTTCCAGAATCAGTTGAATACGCTCCAGACCGATACCGAAACCAATACCAGGCTGATCAGGTCCACCGATATCTCCAACGAGGCCGTTGTATCTGCCGCCACCGCCGACCGTATCAATCGCACCAATGCCTTGAGCTTTCAGTTCAAAAGCAGTCAAGGTGTAGTAATCCAGTCCGCGTACCAGACGATTGTTAACCGCGTAATCTACGCCAAAATCATCCAGATACTCTTTCAGCTTGGCGAAGTGGTTCAAAGACTCTTCATCCAGACTATCCAGGATGGACGGTGCCCCTACGAACTTGTCTTGGTCGACTTTGCAGTCTAGCACACGCAGCGGATTACGCTCCATCCGGGATTGGCAATCCTTGCATAGGCTGTCCTTCATCGGTCTGAGGAATCCGAGCAATTTTTCACGATATTCTGCACGGCTGGCTGGGTTACCGACCGAGTTGATCTCGACTTTGACATCCTTCAGCCCCAGTTCTACACACAGCTGATACCCAAGCGCAATGACTTCAGCATCAATCGCTGGATCAAGGGCTCCGATGGCTTCTACACCGAACTGGTGGAACTGACGCTGGCGACCTGCTTGCGGACGTTCATACCGGAACATCGGACCGATATAATAGAGCTTGCTGACATCCGGTTCGCCATAGATTTTATTTTCCACATAAGCGCGGACAACACCCGCTGTACCCTCCGGACGAAGGGTCATGCTGCGGTTACCTTTGTCGTCAAAGGTATACATTTCTTTCTCCACAATATCTGTGGTCTCCCCAACGCCCCGTACAAACAAAGCAGTCTGTTCGAAGATCGGTGTGCGAATCTCACGATAGTTGAAGCGGCGACACAGATCACGCGCTTTTTCCTCTACGAACTGCCACTTTTCCACAACACCAGGCAGCAAGTCCTGCGTTCCAGTCGGTTTTTGAAAAGCCATCTTTCATCCCTCCAGCATCTATTTTTCTCTGTATAACAAAAAAATCCCTCGCCCTGTCGCTGTATATACAGCAAACAAGGGACGAGGGATTGTGTTTACACATTCACCCGTGGTACCACCCACATTCCGGAATCCCTGACACTTTCGCCGTTCAGGTGATGATCTAGGTTGCTCCAGGCAATCCGATCAAACAGATCATTCCGCTCTACGTATAACGCACGCCCTGCGCAGACCAGCTAATGACCATCAGATATAAATCTAATGTGTTCGCCGTCTGTTCTCGGGGAAGTCATTCGTCCGCTCATCAAGAGAATCCTTACAGCCTGGGGATTCCTCTCTGGTCATGTGGGCACGGAGTACTTGGTCCCGTCATCAAATCAGTAATATAGTTCAAAAATCGACTTGTATTGACTATAGTCAACGTATTATTTTCTGATTGTAATGAACCGCAGTGCTAAAGTCAAGGGTTAACACAAAAAGATAGCACTAAAAAAAATTCTCACACGCCGTACGGGATGCCGAGTCCACAGAAATTAAGGATAATAGAAGCTGGATTCATCAGATGAATTCCAACTTCTATTGCCTTCTTATATCTCTATTGCTTCAGCATCCACTTCAGCAGATCCGGCACACTCGCCCATAGACGGGAGTGCATAATGACATATTCAATCGCTTCGTCGGAATCGCCCATTCCGACAAAATCAGGGAGGTTATGCGGCAGCCGCTTCAAACCCAGCAGGTAATCAGGCACATGCTTGTTCACACCCCGGGCCACACGGTACAGCATTTTGAGCTGGGAGGTGATTCCGTTCTTCTTATACTCCAGAATGATCTGGTCATAGGCAAAGGCGGCTGCGGCGTCACCTTTCCCATACTTCTCCAGCAGTTGCTCTGCCTGCTTCAATTGGTTGCTGTACAAATACACAGCAGCGAGCAGGTAACGCGCTCCGGTATTATCTTCCGTATTAAGCTCCAAAATATGCTCCAGGATTTGTGCCGCTTCTTTGGCATCTCCGCCAAACCAGCAGGATTCGGCGTAGCTTTTGCATATCCGGATATATGGACGAGTCTCATGAAGCCCCCAGAAGTCCCCCTTGTTCTTCTCAAAAAACAGTTCGCCCAGTTCGCGTTCGCCAGCAGCGATTCCAGCCTTGAAGTAAGCTCGTGCATCAGGCTCATTATCCGATTCCTCAGCCAGAATAAGATACGCTTCAGAGCTGTCAGAATACATCTCCAGGGCCGTTTTCGCCAGCTGTATTTTGCGTTTGGAAGAACTGGCTTCCATCGCCTTATACAGCAGAGCCTGCGCTTTGTCCTTCGATGTGCCTGGGCTGTTCAGAATCATCAGCTCGTCCGTTTCGCCGCCCATGCCGTATTCTTCGATGTAATTATACATCTCCTTAACCTTCCGGGAGATCGTCCCTGTCGTTACCTCATATTTATCGGCCAGCTCAGCCTTTGAGACATTGAAGCCGTATTCCTGGGACAGTAAATACTCAATTGCGGCACAGAACGAGCCTGTCTTCTTCACAGTAGGGCGGGTCTGACGGGAATAGCCGTGCCATAGCACCAGAGCTTCCAAAATCAGCTCCCGCTCGTATTGGTTCCTCATGTCCTCAATAAGCTGCAGGGCCAGCTGTTCGTGAGCCGGATGCTCCCATTTCAGTTCGCGCGCCACCATCTTTTTCAACTTGGTCAAGGTCAGTTTGCTCTCAGGCTGAATCGAGGCCTCCTGGACAGGCTGCTCCGTTGATATCAGCCGCAGTACTGATTCTACCGCAGAGGACTCCTTGTCCAGACAGCATTTCTTATATTTTTTCCCGCTTCCGCATGGGCATAAATCATTTCTTCCAACCTTACTCAAAACTAATTCCCCCTTAAATCTGTCACTAGCCATTCGCATGAGAACACCGTTGCTTTAGCATTATAGGTGTCATTTCTCAAACGAGGCATTCTATATAACTGACAATTTCCATAAGTCAGAAACGGCTGCCCGGCTCTTATATAAGGGCGGGGCCGTTTCAGCGAGTATATGTTCATCTGGAATATGACGGATCACTCTGGCGATGAATTCCTCACACACTCTATCATAGGATTGGATTCGCCTGAGCCCAATCGCTGGAACCTTGATTTACCGTCCAATGTAGCCCAACTATGAAAACAATTCGCTTTAAAATATTTAAATCCATTTCTCTATTCTAGCAAAAATTTAAATACGGGGTAAACTTCGCCCAAAACATATAAATTCTCATCTCAAAAAAAAAACCTGCACACGGTGTGCAGGCTCAAAGGATATATAAAAAAAGGGGGTCATGTGTGTTATTATAAACGGGCTATGTTAAAGGCTTATGTAACTAATATTACAGGAGTATTACAAAAATGATAGCGCTTTATAATTTGTTGTTTTCTACATTATAAAAAGCCCTTGCAATGCCTGACTTAAATGTCTGGGGCATTGAACAAGGGCTTCATTTTACGTGTTAATTCAATTCTTCCACATAAGCTTGGTTGGAACGAAGTTTATGAATGATTTCCTCATAATCCTCATCCCTTACTTTGGCAGACAAAACATAATGCAGATCATCATAGTCAGCCGAGGACACATCCGCAGCATCCAGAAGGTCGCCATCCTCATTGACATTATCTCGGGAACCTCGCTCGGTATCGCGATCCACATTGCTGACGACCGGGATTACATTTTCACTGGCGGGAACCCCAGGGGCAGCACCCACACCCATGGCTCCATTGGTTCCTACGCCACCTGCTGTGTTATAAGGCACCAGAGGTACCATGATCCGTTTGTCTCTGCCAACCGCACTGTCCAGTTGCCCTACTTCCAAATGCTCTGTACGGAACGTCTGAAGTGAGGTTCTTGCTCCCTCTGCCTCGTCCTCGGTCCGAAAATACGCCTGAATATGTTTTGTCATGTCAAACCCTCCTTTATCGGAATAAATGCTTGATGAAACGAAAAACTTAGAAGCTTCGAGCTCCAACCTATAACGTAATCATATTTAACGTATGATTACCTGACTTCATTTCATTAAATAACTTTTAGCAACTCGCGGACAAATGCGGGCTCATCGGCAGGTGTGCGGGAGGTAATATAGTTACCATCTACAACAGCTTCATGATCCTTGAATTCTGCCCCTGCGTTCACCATATCATCCTTGAGCGGTGGATAGGATGTAATCGTACGGCCTTTCAACAAATTCGCACTTGCCAGAATTTGAGGACCGTGACAAATGGCAGCGATTGGTTTCTTCGCACTGTTGATCTCCGTTACGAATTTCAGGATATGTGCGTCCGTACGCAAATTTTCAGGAGAAGATCCTCCAGGAATGACAACTGCGTCGTAATCCGAAGCCGAGACCTCAGCGATCGCTTTGTCCGAAGTATAGGAGGCTTTACCACCTTTGCCCTTCAGTGTCTCTCCTGCTTTCAAGCCGATAATTTCCACGTCGTGTCCGGCTTTTTTCACCTCATCATATGGAACCTGCATTTCCGAATCTTCAAAATCATTCGCCAATAAAAAAGCAACTTTACTCATATCGTATGTTCTCCTTTCCGTGTTCGAAATTTCTTGAAATCGGGTATTCGCAGAAATTTATGGTGTACATTTCTTGTTCATTGCCCGTAATAAATGCTGAACCTGGCACGCCATCGTGCCTCGTTCTGTTATTACCCTAACCAGAGCCGTTTATAACATGACGAGCCTGTATTATTTTGACTTTGATCAAACAATCCGAGTCAGGAACGGTTAAGTTCCATAACAAAAAAAGTCTTGATTCGATGATCGAATCAAGACTTTTTCACTTCTGTTACATAAATATTGATCTAATACTGTCAGCACTCAGTCACGCGGAAGACGGCTCTGCTCCCCTTTATCCGAATCCTGAAGGGCCCAAATTGTTGTTGCACATTCGGCAGCAGCGCGAGCAAGCTTCAGGGACTCATACAGGTTTCCAGGTAGAAGCAAAGGTTCTATTCGGGAACGTGTTTCCTTGACGGATTGGCGCATGAGGGTGGGATACTCCTTTGATCATCTTGTGTTATGAACCGAATTATCCCTCATTATGGCCTGTTCCCCAACCAATTATGCATGCGTTTCTTGACGAATAGGGCTTTCCAGCATTAAAGTCACAGGTCCCCAATTCGTGAAAGTCACATCCATCATCGCTCCGAAACGTCCGGTTTCAACCTGAATTCCTTTATCCCGTAACAGCTGATTAAACGTTTCATACAACAATTCTGCCGCTTCAGGTCTGGCTGCCGCTGCAAAGCTTGGGCGTTTCCCTTTGCGACAATCTCCGTACAACGTAAATTGTGAGACAGATAATACAGCCCCGCCCATATCGATCAGACTGAGATTCATCTTTTCCTGCTCATCCTCGAAGATTCGAAGTCCCGCGATTTTGTCTGCCAAATATATGGCATCCTTCTCCGTGTCCTCATGTGTAATTCCCACGAGTAACATCAATCCGGATTCAATTCTTCCCGTCAGCTCGTCTCCAACGGTCACTTGAGCCTCTTTACAGCGTTGTACAAGCACCCTCATCTTACAGGCTCCTTACTGCATAATCCGATGCACAGAATAGACATCTTTCACCCGTTTGATTCGTTCCACAACCGAATGCAGATGCTCCGTATTGCGAATCAGAATAGTGACGTGCACCAATGCTAATTTATTTTTATCTGTACGTCCGGTGACGGCAGATATATTGGTTTTACTTTCGGAAACAGCTTGAAGCACTTCGTTGAGCAAGCCATTGCGATCATGGCCCGTAATCTCAATATCCACGCTGTAGTTGGCTTCAATATTCTCTTCCCACTCGACTTCAATGACGCGAGCTGCTTCTTCTCCGTCCGTACTTGACGGGATGTTTGGACAGTCACTACGATGCACGGAAACCCCACGCCCACGAGTAACATACCCGATGATCTCATCCCCTGGTACAGGGTTACAGCAGCGTGCAAAACGAACAAGCAAATTGTCTATGCCTTTGACACGAATGCCATTTGTCGGACGGTTTTTGCGTTCAGGTGCAGGCTTCAGCTCACGCATCTCGGAATTCAGTCCAAGTAAGCTTGATTCTTCCTGCTCCTTGCGAAGTTTCTCCGTTGCTTTGGTCACGATCTGTGCAGCGGTAATACCGCCGAATCCAACAGCTGCGAGCATATCCTCAATATCATTGAAGGCATACTTTTTGGCTGCTTCCTGCAACTTATCGTCCGTCATCCAAGCGGACGGATCAAGCCCCATGCGCTTAAGCTCACGTTCGCAGCTGTCGCGTCCTTTTTCAACGTTTTCTTCGCGCCGTTCCTTTTTGAACCATTGCTTGATCTTCGCTCGTGCGTGAGAGGATTTTGCAATTTTAAGCCAGTCCTGGCTCGGTCCATAAGAATGTTTAGACGTCAAAATTTCAATGATATCGCCTGTCTTAAGATGATAATCGAGCGGAACGATACGGCCATTCACTTTAGCCCCAATCGTCCGATTACCCACCTCTGTATGGATTCTGTATGCAAAATCCAATGGAACAGATCCAGTAGGCAATTCAATAACTTCACCTTTTGGCGTGAATACAAAGACCAGATCCGAGAAGAAATCCATTTTGAGTGATTCTACAAATTCAGACGCATCCTGCGCTTCATTTTGAAGCTCAAGAATCTCGCGGAAGAACGTAATTTTATCTTCAAAGTTGTTTCCGTTTGCAGCGCCTTCTTTGTAGGCCCAGTGGGCAGCAATCCCGAATTCAGCAGTGCGGTGCATATCCCATGTCCGGATCTGGACTTCAGTCGGTTCACCATTGGGACCTACGACCGTTGTATGCAGCGATTGATACATGTTCGCTTTCGGCATCGCGATATAGTCCTTGAAACGTCCAGGCATCGGTTTCCATAACGTGTGTATAATTCCGAGGGTAGCATAACAATCTTTGATGTTATCCACAATAATACGAATCGCAAGCAGATCATAAATCTCGTTAAACTGTTTGTTTTTCGTTGTCATTTTTTTGAACACGCTGTAGATGTGCTTGGGACGACCAGACAGGTCTGCCTGAATTCCCATCTCATCCAGCTTGCTCGTAATACCGTCCATAACCGTATCAATATATTGCTCACGTTCCGCACGCTTTTTGTGCATCAGGTTTGCGATTCGGTAATATTGCTGCGGATTCAAATAACGGAGGGCGATGTCCTCCATTTCCCATTTGATCGCAGAGATACCCAGACGGTTCGCAATCGGACAGAAAATCTCCAACGTTTCATAAGAAATCCGGCGTTGGCTTTCTTCCGACTGAAACTTGAGTGTCCGCATATTATGCAGACGGTCGGCCAATTTGATCACGATGACACGGATGTCCTGCGCCATGGCGATGAACATTTTGCGGTAGTTCTCGTTCTGCTGTTCTTCCTTGGAGCGGAACTGAATACGTTCCAGCTTCGTCAAGCCGTCAACAAGCATGGCACACGTATTGCCGAAATGATTGCGGATTTCTTCAAGTGAAACCGTAGTATCCTCTACTACATCATGAAGAAGCGCTGCAATTATGGAGATGGTGTCCATCTGCATGTTTACAACAATATCGGCAACCGCAAGCGGATGCAGAATATACGGTTCTCCCGATTTTCGCGTCTGTCCATGGTGGGCCTGATCAGCAAATTCGTAAGCTTCACGTATGCGCACCAGATCGGGTTCTTTGATATATGCCCCGGCCTTCTCGAGTAATTGCTCTATGCCCATTCTGATCTGTTCCGTGTCCTTTCTATACAAAATGGAACCCGTGACATAATATCAACACAGGTTCCCCGTAAAAGTAATTTCCTATAATTATGACGCTTCGCCCGTTTCCCGTCAACTACTGACGAATAAGAGCACATATCCAATTTTTTTATACGTTCCGTGTCATTCCCTTAAGATGTTGCCTGATATTCAACTGAGGTTGGAAATCGCCCTCATTTATTATGTATTATTACCGTTATTTACCGAAATAGAAGGGTTAATTCTCGAAATAAAAATTCTTCTGCCCTGCTCAGCGGAAAAATGTTATTGCTAAATGAAGAGAAACTCTGTACTATATTGAAGATTTGTGTTTCGGAAAAAGGAGATGAACATTCATTGCAACGTGAAATTCAGGTTAATCAAAAAATGCCGCTTGGCTCAGGCTCACTGCTGAGTCTCCAGCATTTGTTCGCCATGTTTGGCAGCACGGTACTCGTGCCGAACCTGTTCGGTGTCGACCCAAGTATGATCTTGCTTATGAACGGTATTGGAACATTGTTGTACATACTCATGTGTAAAGGAAAAATTCCGGCCTATCTTGGGTCAAGCTTTGCTTTTATCGCGCCCGTGTCATTTGTGTTACTCGAACACCCCGATAACGGTTACTCCATGGCGCTTGGAGCGTTCATCGTAACGGGAGTTGTATTCTGTCTTGTGGCTCTTATCATCAAATATACCGGAACAGGCTGGATTAACGTTGTTTTCCCGCCAGCGGTTATGGGCGCCATTGTTGCCCTAATTGGTCTCGAGCTAGTACCTGTGGCAGCCGGAATGGCTGGTCTGATCAATTCAAACCCTGCTGAGAACCCCGACTGGGTACCTCAGGCCAAACCTATTATTTTAGCCATGGTTACTCTCGGGATCACTGTTATTGGTGCAGTAACCTTCCGTGGGTTCCCCAAGATCATTCACATCCTGATCGGGATTGTATCCGGTTACGTGCTTGGATACTTTATGGGTGAAATAAAGACCGAGAAAATAGCGAACGCTGACTTTATCTCACTGCCTACCGTAACGACACCGACATTTGACTGGTCTGTCATCCTCACCATTTTGCCTGTCGCCCTTGTTGTCATTGTCGAGCACATCGGACATCTGCTTGTAACGAGCAGCATTGTAGGCAAAGATCTATCCAAAGACCCTGGTCTGCATCGCTCCCTGCTCGGGAACGGCGTTTCAACCATTCTTTCCGGTTTCGTTGGATCCACACCGAATACAACTTATGGTGAGAATATTGGGGTTATGGCTCTGACCCGAGTTTACTCGACGTATGTTATTGGCGGCGCTGCCGTTATCGCGATCGTGCTTTCTTTCTCAGGTACGTTCTCAGCACTTATAGCTAACATTCCTGTTCCGGTTATGGGTGGTGTATCTTTACTTCTGTTCGGAGTTATTGCGGCATCCGGTTTGCGTATTCTGGTCGAACAGAAAGTGGATTTTGCTAAACCGACCAACCTGTTGCTAACTACCCTTGTACTCGTCATCGGACTCAGTGGTACTGAGATCACGTTTTATGGTGTTCATCTCAAGGGAATGGCTCTGGCAACCATCGTCGGAATTCTGCTGAGCTTGTTGTTTAAATTATTTGAAGTACTGGGTTGGTCGAATGATCAAACGGAGAAACAGCCTTTAACCGAGAAAACTCCGGATTGATTGATTTCTTGCCGACTGGTTTGAAAGAACAATGTTTATTCATTCTTCATTTTATACACCGTACAACGTAAAAAGCCTGCTCTCTAACCTTTACGGGTTGAGGGACAGGCTTTTTGCAAATAGTTAATGCTGTATATTATTTCCCGGGAAACGGGAGATCCAGTTCACGTGACTTCACAGCAACGAATGCTGGAATTCTAGTAGTTCATCAATGTAAATACATCAATTCCCGGCAATTTCGCACGTCCATTCAAATCAGACAGCTCAATCAGGAATGCTGCACCTACAATCTTGCCACCCAATTGTTCAATCAGGTTAATGGAGGTAGCAATAGTTCCGCCTGTCGCCAGCAGATCATCCGCAATCAGGACATTTTGTCCTTTTTCGATCGCATCTGTATGCATAGCAAGCGTATCCTTGCCATATTCAAGATCATAACCGACTTCGATCGTCTCTCCAGGCAATTTTCCGCTTTTACGAATCGGAGCAAAACCGACACCCAGAGCGTACGCCAGAGGAGCGCCCACAACGAATCCACGTGCTTCAGGTCCAGCAATAACGTCAATTTTGAGATCCGAAACCATTACTTTCAGCTCATTGATCGCCTTGCGGTACATTTCTCCATCCTTCAACAATGTCGTAATGTCTTTGAAGCTGATTCCCGGTTGTGGAAAGTCAGGAATGACACGAATATAATCTTTAAAATCCAAAATAATCTCCTCCTAAAATAAATGCACAACTTCTATCTAAGATACGCCCTTCATCCGGGATATCATCCATTGTGTCAGTTGAGGGGTCGATGCATCCAGCATCACCTGCTCTGTCTCGGCCATACTCTCCAGCGCCTGATAATGACGCGAAGCGGTTAACTCACGTTTGGGCGGGTTATCCACAAACACAATCTTTCCATCTTCTCGGGTAATGAACGATAACTCTTCAAAAACATCCAACATCATTGTAATCATGCGCGGCGAGCAGCCACACTGACGACTGAGCACAGGAGTGATCTCTTGTTCCTCCACCGGTTCAGCTCTCCATTTGGACACCAGCATATAAATACGCTTGAAGAGTTCTCTGGAAGGCATCTGAA
>NZ_LITU01000015.1:0-17060 GCF_001280595.1 Paenibacillus xylanivorans | reverse complement strand
GATGATATTCTCTACTCCGCTGAATAAGGCCAGCATTGCATCAAGTTGTTCCGGGGTTTCCGGCGTATCAAACACAAATAACGTCCGAACCTGTTCCTGCCCATAATGCTGCGCGGCAGCATTGCACGGAAACAACCCGACCTTTCTATCATATACCCAAAGGCACGGTTCATACAATGAATTTCCCTCGGAAACATCCGTTTCTTTCCGAACAATGGCACCAATAGAGCCTGACTTATATCGTAAATGTATTTCAAGCGAACTCAGGAACTGCTTCATCGCGTTCACAGGCTCCGTACTGCCTCGCAAATCAAATACCTGCGCATGTGGGACTTGAATGTCCTGAAGCATCAATTGTGGTTTCCTCATCCCGTTCCACTCATTAACGGACAATTCGCCCATAACATCAATGATGGAGCCTGGAGGCAGAAACTCAGCTAATGCTCCCTTGCCAAAAGCGACCGTCTCCAGCTGCTGCCCATCCTGCTCCAAAACCAACTTCAGATGACGTTTTTCGCGTCCCATCGTCCGTGTTTCTTTTACAGTCACATGGCGCAATACAAAACGAGGAGAAGGATTACTCATACCAAATGGCTGGAGTCTGTCGATCTCTTGAATGACCTGCAGTGGCACATCACTGATTCTGCATTCGTCATCTGCAAGACGATGGGGGACAAAGTCCTCTTCGGTCAGCACGGATGCCGCAAACTCATTCAGTCCGGCTTCCAGCTCTTCAAGCTGATCACGATGAAGGCTCATGCCTGCTGCAGCCGGGTGACCACCATAATGGTCCATCGTGTGTTTGCAAGCCGTTAATGCCTCATAGATGTCCAGCCCCTCTATTGAGCGTGCTGAGCCTTTACAAGCGCCACTCTCCGGGTCGATACCCAGGATAAGCGTTGGCCGATAGTACCGTTCAAGTAACTTGGAAGCTACGATACCTACCACTCCAACATTCCAACCTTCTCCTGCCAAAACGATGACATCCGGCACTGCTCCGGAGTTAAGCTGAATTTTCTGCTCTAACTGGGCTGTCGCTTCCAGAAGTATGCCCTCAACAACCTGTTGCCTTTCACGATTCAGCAAGTCGAGTTGGCCTGCCAGGGTGTGTGCCTCATCCAGATCCTCGGTTGTAAGCAGTGATACGGCTCTGCCGGCATGATCCAGACGTCCGCTTGCATTAATACGCGGCGCCATTGCAAAGGCAATATTAATTGAGGTGACCTGACTTTGATCCACACCACTAATTTCAAGCAGAGCACTTACACCAGGCAGACGCGTACCACGCATGGATTCAATGCCATAACTTACGATAACCCGGTTCTCGCCTTCCAGAGGCATCAAATCGGCAACCGTACCAATAGCGGCAATTTCCATCCATTCTCCAGGCACTTCTCCGATTAATGCTTGAGCCAGCTTCAACGCTACACCCGCACCGGCTAACCCTTTAAAAGGATAAGGACAGTCTGGGAGCTTGGGATTAATGAGCGTATAAGCCTCAGGCAAAACCTCAGGTGGTTCATGGTGATCCGTCACAATGACTTCCATTCCCAGGGTTGCAGCATAAGCAATCTGCTCAACCGCACTGATTCCAGTATCTACCGTGATCACCAGCGTGACTCCTTGTTGATGAGCCCAATCCAAGGCATGATTGTGTAACCCGTATCCTTCATTGGAACGATGAGGAATATAGATATCGTAGGAAGCCCCGAGATAACGCATCAAATGGATCATCAGGGATGTACTGGATACTCCGTCCGCATCGTAGTCCCCATATATTAAAATATGTTCTTCGCGCTCAATGGCCTGCTGGATTCGGGGCACAGCTTCTTTCATGCCTAGAAGCAGATACGGATCATGCATCTGATTCAGATCAGGATGCAGAAATCGTTCTGCCTCTGATTCATTATGAACCCCCCGACTAACCAGCAAACGTCCAACAAGTGATGAAACGGAAAGCGCCTGCGAGAGTCCCGCAGCCGCCTCCAGATCGATATTCGGTGTGTTCCACCGGTATTGCGAATAAAGCAATGATAACGCTCCTTTCCTGATCTACTGGACCAAGCTTCATTACTGAATTAATGTCGCTTCAGGATCTGGCAGTTCATGATTGGATTTATAAGGATATCCGGGATCATAAGGTACAGCCTGGATCTGTACTTCTTTAACATGACTGAAACGAGTTAAGAGAAGTGTCTTCGCCCGATTTGCAATCTCCTGTGCCTCAAGCACGGAAATTCTGGGGTTCACACTAATGACCAGTTCAATCGTAACATCATGTTCCTGTTCACGTGCTACCAGATGTTCAATCGTAATAATGCCATATACACGCTGCACCGTCTCTTTGAAGTCAAGTGCTTCTTCCTGTTCCAATTCCTGAACAAGTGAACCATATACGGTATCCACAATCATTCTGTACCCTTTATGAAGCACAAAACAGGAAGCTATCAATGCAGCTGCGGGGTCCATATATCGAAGAATACTCCACCCCGTCGTTTCTCCTGTCATGGATCCTACAATGCCGACCAAGACGATAAGTGAACAGTAGAGTGCCCGACGATGTTGCTGTGCGTACGCCAGAGCCTGCGATTGATTTCGTTTACGGAAATATCGGTATTGATATTGAAAGATTGCTTCTTTCACAGCCAGTGCTGCAAAAGCCACCACAAGTGCATGGGTATACTTTTCAAGTGATTCTGGTTCATCTCCAGACAGACTACCCAAAGCGGAGATAGCAATCTGCAAGCCTCCCATAAGAATAAGCACAGACAATAATACCGAAATTCCTGGTCTCGCGATACGTGAATGTTCCTTTGACCGCTCCCTACGAGCCTTTCTTTTTGTTTGTACAGACTTCGAGGGAAAGAGGCCGGACAATGAAGAAGCAGCTTCTGAAGCAGAGTGCAGGCCGTCTGCAAGCAACGATTTGCTGTTTGCCATATAACCGAACCCAGCCTTGATTACTGCGAGTGTCAAATTCCCGGCGATCCCGCTCCACGTGGCAGCGTGAACAGAAGGGAAACGTTCTCTGGTCATGGCGATGCCCCCCTTAATACTCTACCTAAAGTTGCAAAACCGCGCCTGGCAGACGCGGCTTGACAATACAATGTTTAGTTGGATGCTTTGACAGCTGCTTTAGGTTTCTCTTTTTGTTTACCTTTGAGCACCAGCCACAATGGAGCGGCGATGTAAATAGAAGAATATGCACCGAACAATGTTCCGATGACCATAGCAAGTGAGAACATGCGAATGGATTCTCCACCAAAGATAAACAAGCATAGCGAAGCGATAAACACGGTGAATGTTGTATTCAGGGAACGTGTCATGGTTTGCGCCAAACTGCGGTTGACTACTTCACGCAAATCGGCTTTTGTAGTCTTTTTAGCAAAACGCATATTCTCTCGAATTCGGTCGAAGATAACGATTGTATCATTGATCGAGAACCCGACAATGGTCAGTACAGCCGTAATGAAGGTCAGATTCACTTCCAGTCGGAAGATCGAGAACACACTAATAACTACAAATGCGTCATGGAAGAGCGCAATTACAGCAGCCAAACCAAACCGCCATTCAAATCGGATGGCTACATAGATCATAATCCCGATACTTGCGATGAGAACCGCGTATATGGCATTGCGTTCAAGCTCCTTTGCCATCTCCGGGTCTACCGTGTTGACTTCATAAGAAGCAGTTGAATCCAGCTTGGTGAACTCTTGCTTAAACTTGCTTTCCTGATTCTCATCCAGTACGTTCGAGAAACGAACGTTAACCCGATCAGCACCAGTTGTAATATGAACATCCTTTGTGTCAATACCCAGGTCACTAACAATGGGCTTAATTTGTTCCGTAGTGATCGCTTTAGATACCGTAATATCCACATTTGAACCTGAGCGGAAATCTACCGCATAATTCAATCCCAAGGCCAAAATGCTGATAATACCTGCAATCGTCAAAATGATGGAAAAGGCATAGGCAATTTTACTACCTTTAACATAATCAAAATTCCAATTAAAGCGCACGAATTTCACTCTCCTTCACTCCGAAGTACTTAGGCTTCTTCAACACGTTAGCCCGCACAAGCAGGGTCAACAGGAAGCGGGAGAAGAAAATATTCGTGATAATACTGGTTACGATATCAAAAATCAGTACCAATGCGAAACCTTTAACCGCACCTGTACCCATGAAGAACATCACTGAAGCAGCAATGATCGTCGTTATGTTGGAGTCAATGATGGTACGGAATGAACTCTTACCACCAGCTCTAACCGAAGACAATATCGACTTGCCACTACGCATTTCTTCCTTGATCCGCTCGTACGTGATGATGTTGGCATCCACGGCCATCCCTATACCCAGGATAAATGCCGCGATCCCTGGAAGGGTAAGTACGAATTCCCCCATATAGAAGATTGCAAGTACCAGCCACGTATGTGTGATCAAGGAAAAGCTCGCAATAATCCCCGGAATACGGTACAAACCAATCATGAACACCAAGATAATTACGGAACCAATTAATCCCGCTTTTATCGTCTGGTCCAGAGATAGCTTACCAAGCGTTGCACCAACGCTTTGAGAGTACTTCTCTGTCAGTTTCAACGGCAACGCGCCCAAATTAATAGTATCACGAAGCTGATTGGCTTCCTCACGTGAGTAGTTACCCGTGATTTGTGCTGAGCCGTCACTCAACTGCTGTTTAACTTCTGGTGCTGAAAGCAACTGATCATCCAAATAGATGGCAAGAAGTTGTCCAACCAAACGTTTAGTAATTTCAGAAAATTTGGCTTTATCCTTCACTTTAATGTCGATCATCGGCTCATTCAAACTTGTAAAAACAACCTTGGCCCCATTCTCGACAAAATCATTTCCGCGAAGCTCGATCTTGGAGTATTCTCCTTCCTTGTCATTCGGAGCTTTACTCCGGAAGGTCAGAACAGCAGGTTCTTTCATTTTGGATCTGACTTCAGCCTCATCGGTAACCCCGGCCAGCTTCAAGCGGATCCGGTTTGTTCCTTCAGTTGTTACTTCCGGCTCGCTTGTTCCGAGCGCATTGGCACGGCTCTCCAAACTTTTTGCTGTTTGCACCAAAGATGCTTTAGTGACTTGTTGTCCTTGTTCCAGCGGCTCTGCTTCATATAAGATCTCGTAGCCTCCTTTTAAATCAAGGCCCAAGCGTATATTTTTGAGCAGCCCTGGACTTGTGCCCAACATTACTCCTGCGGTCACAAGCACGACCAAAATGAAACTGACGATTCTTTTCATGCCGTTCCTAGATCCCCTTTCGTTCTCAATATTCCTATTATAGCGATGCCGTAAAAAGCAGTCAATTTCCAACAAAAAAGATCCCTTTCGTTTAGAAAGAGGACCCCCGGTATGCAGACACGGTCATAAAGTTCATAAAGCTTGTTGCTTTCAGTGACAATATGTCGTTCACCAGTTGGTGAAGCGGTGGAATGCCCTGCTTTTCATATTTATGACTGACGCAATTCCAGACATCTTTGCTGGTGACATATTCGTAACCGACAAGCCTTAATTCCTCTGCTTTGCTGCGGCAGAGCATCTCTATAGACTGTTCCAACTCCACATCATTCATTTCCTCCAACGGGGAGCCTCCCTTCATACATCCAAGCCTTTATGCGGCATCAATATTACATCATTCGACTTTACCTGATCATATTCCTCCTTGCTGGCGATGGATCTTTTTGTTAATCGTGTCCAAGTTGTCATGAGAAGATATTGGACTGGCATAGGATGAAGAACGAGGGATTTGTCCCGTTTATGAAAATCTGCACTCCAACCGGGAAAGAGGGGTAGTCTTGAAGAAACAGACATTTATCCAGGGAGCCATGATCCTGCTCGCCGCAGGCATTATTAATCGGATTCTCGGGTTCATCCCGCGCATTGTGCTGCCACGGGTCATCGGTGCAGAAGGTGTTGGCATCTACCAACTGAGCTATCCCTTTTTCATCGTACTCGTCACATTGATCACTGGTGGTATTCCATTGGCCGTAGCCAAGCTCGTAGCCGAAGCGGATACAGGTGCCAACCGTTATTCACCCCAACGGATTCTGCAAATCAGCCTGAGCTTCACACTGACCCTTGGTGTTGTGTTTATGTTTTTGTGCATTATTTTCGCTCCATGGGTCACCCGGTATGTTCTGACCGATGAGAGGGTCTACCACACATTTGTCAGCATGAGCCCTATGATTGCCATTATCGCCGTATCTGCAGTCTACAGAGGTTATTTCCAGGGAAAGCAAAACATGATGCCTACAGCTGTTTCGTCGATCGTTGAAACGGTCATTCGCATTATCTGTGTGATCTGGTTTTCCTGGCTCCTCTTGCCCAAAGGAATTGCCCAAGCTGCAGCAGGAGCCATGCTGGGAGCTCTTGTCGGTGAATTCTTCGGTATGCTCGTATTATTGTGGAACTATGCCAGACAGAAGAAATATCTCGATCAACATCAGCCCATGCTCAAATCTCCAATCGAAGCCAAACCTGCAGTCTTAAAGAACTCAACCGGATCAGAGCCTGGACTTCTTCGTCGTTTACTCGCGATTTCCGTACCGGTAACTGCCGGGAGGTTAGTTGGTTCCCTATCCTATCTCGCTGAGACAATTGTAACCGCACAGAGTCTAGCTATTGCAGGTATCTCCAAAGGGCTCGCCACGGCCCAGTATGGTGCATTACAAGGCATGATTATACCGCTACTTCTACTGCCGGGAGCACTAACATCCTCCTTAGCCACATCACTTGTTCCTTCATTGTCTGAGGCCTCGGCTCAAGGTGACCGTGCGCTCATTCATAAACGGATGCATCAGGCTTTGCGGCTAGCACTTGTAACGGGTGCTCCATTTTCTGTTTTTATGTATGTGCTTGCCGAACCGATGTGTCTCGTCCTGTATAATGATGCATCGATTGGAAGCATGCTCAAGCTCATGGCTCCTTTTGCTTTATTTATCTACATTCAAGCTCCTCTTCAAGCCGCTCTTCAGGCACTTGATCGTCCGGGGAAAGCACTGCTTAATACGTTTATTGGTGCTGTCATCAAAATTACATTGATTTTGGTACTCGCCTCCCGGCCGGAATACGGTATTTTTGGAGCAGTGATTGCCATTTGTGTAAATTCAACGGTCGTTACTCTTTTACATGCTAGAAGTGTGCGTAGCCTGTTACAGTTCCGTTTCAAAATGATGGATTGGGTTAAAACAGCCTTTGGTATGGTCATTATGGGCGCCGCCACTCTGTTGATTTACGAGCAGACTGCGACCCTGCTTCCTTTTTGGCTCAGAATGCTTCTAGCACCCCTTGTTGGTTTGATCGTTTATTTCATTGTTATGGGCTGGACCAAAATGATAGATTTTCACGATCTTTCCCGTGCTCCCATTATCGGTTCCTGGTTTAAACGCCGTTCCCGTAAATAAATTCACTTTTCATCTTTCAAACTTACGTATACCTTTCCGTTATGGTCGATGGAACATAAAAATACATCTTTGAAATCAAGAATTCCCTTCCCCTGCATCTGATTTTTAAGCCAAAACCGTGTTTTCTGAATCAGCTCAAGATTCTGGTCTTGCACTTTACCATCCATGATCAGGGGCAGGGGCAGCCCTTCATATTTGATATTTTGGAATCCGTCAACCTTTTCTTTCCTCGCTTTTTGAATGCTATTTATAGTTCCATCCTTGCCAGAGGCATTATTGCCACTGGAGGAGGACTGATTTTTGGGAAAAACGGTTAACTTGCCTGTCGTCTCCAAAATGGCAAATTCCACTTCACCAATGCTGTCGATATTCTGTTCACGCAACTGAAGCAGAAGGTCATCCAGGTTATACCGCTGCTTGCGCATCTCATCCCGATGCAATGTTCCTTTAGATATCAACACAGTGGGTTTTCCATCAATCATTAGCCGTAACTTACGGCTCTTGAGACTGAGAAAAGCCATGACAATCTGCACGACAAGTACTGTCAGCATGGGCACAATGCCATGGAATAGTGGTTTGTCGATATCCTCAATCACAAATGCCGCTATCTCTGCAAGCATAATGGATACGACCAGATCGAACATGGACAGCTTCCCAATTTCTCGTTTTCCCATCAGTCTGATTGCACCGTATACAATAAAATACATCAGTATGGTTCGAAAGACATGTGCTCCGACATCTGCAAAGTTCACAACAGGGTTCCTCCTTCGGATCTGGATTTTATACAGGTACCTGAAGCGTAATCCCTATTTTGGCCTGAAGCTTACATGCTCATGCAAATATAAACCGTTCATTTAATGGAAAATTCAGTTCATAAGTCGGAAGGCTTGACCATACACTGTATTAATTTCATACTTGTACAAGGGGGTTGCTTCATGCAGTTGATTCGCCGAATGGTTTCATTTCGAATGTCTAACCCGATTCTTTCGGGCCTCTGTCATGCCTTTGTGTGGATGATGTTAGGCGCACTGATTCTATCCTTCTTTCTCTGGATGACCGGAATGCGGGAACAGGATCTTTCCCTGTATACGTACGTTGTACATGGCTTGTCCTTGCTGGTCGGTGGATTTGTATCTGGCAAAAGGTCAGGTGAGAGAGGCTGGTACCACGGAGGTATTACCGGAATCGTCTACGGACTAATTGTATTGCTAATTGGATTTCTGGCACTCGACGCCTCATTCAATTGGAAAGACAGTCTGCAACTTGCAAGTGCTTTCCTGATTTCTGCACTAGGCGGTATATTTGGAGTCAACACACGAAGATCATAGAAAATAATCGGGGTATGACGGTTACTTGAAAAAAGAAAAAGAGAACCGGGTCTCCAAGGAGATCCAGTTCTCTGACAATGAAGAATACGCTGCAAACGTACTCATAGCCTAACAGGCTTATTGAACATCTATGATTTATTCAGCCGTCGTTTCACGGGCAACTGCACTGCTGATCGCATTACGATCGAATGTCAGTTTAGTTACATCGTTTACACGCAATACAACCACATCATCCGTGATTTCAGCAATCGTTCCGTGAAGACCACCAATTGTAACAATTTTATCGCCTTTTTTCAATTGACCTAACATGGAATTACGTTGCTTTTGTTTTTTGTTCTGTGGACGAATCATCAAGAAGTAAAAAATCGCAACCATGAGTACCAGAGGTACAATCAAAGATACAATTCCACCGCCTGCATTTCCCGTTGTTGCTGTTAATCCTTGGAACATTCAAACTCCCCCTTATCAACTATACGTACAGATAATACGTGTTTCTCCGGTTCCGCAAAACCTGATTAGAAACCTTTGTCATTGTCATGAAGACCATATTGATCGAAAAATTCATCCCGGAAATCAAGCAAACGATCTTCCATTATGGCTTTACGCACATTGCGCATCAAATTCTGCAAGAAATGAAGATTGTGGATGGTCGTCAAACGCAAGCCAAACGTTTCATCCGCTTTGATTAAATGACGCAAATAGGCTCTTGAATAGTTACGACAAGTATAGCAATCACATTCAGGATCCAGTGGACCAAAATCGGTTGCAAACTTGGCATTGCGAACTACCAGACGTCCTTCGCTGGTCATCGTTGTTCCGTTACGGGCAATTCGGGTAGGCAGAACACAATCGAACATGTCCACTCCGCGAATCGATCCCTCAATCAATGCATCGGGTGAACCTACACCCATTAAATAGCGTGGTTTATTGGAAGGCAACAAAGGAAGTGTGTAATCCAATACGCCATACATTAAATGTTTCGGTTCTCCAACACTCAGTCCACCAATAGCATAACCCGGGAAATCCATGGAAGTCAAATCTGCTGCGCTTTGGCGGCGAAGATCTTCGTGCATGCCCCCCTGTACGATGGCGAACAGCCCTTGATCATTTGGACGAGCATGACTTTCCAGACAACGTTCTGCCCAACGGCTCGTTCTTTCAAGTGATTTCTTCACATATTCATATTCAGCCGGATACGGCGGACACTCATCAAATGCCATCATAATATCGGAGCCCAGTGCATTCTGAATTTCCATGGCAACTTCAGGTGAAAGAAACTTTTTGTCTCCATTCAGATGGGAGCGGAAGTTAACGCCTTCCTCCGTAATTTTGCGCATCTCACTCAGAGAAAACACTTGGAACCCACCGCTATCAGTCAGAATTGGGCGATCCCAGTTCATGAACTTGTGCAGGCCACCAGCCTGACGAATGATTTCATGTCCCGGTCTCAGGAAAAGGTGATAGGTATTGCTCAGAATAATCTGAGCATCCATCTCTTTAAGCTCTTCTGGACTCATCGTCTTCACCGTCGCCTGTGTTCCTACAGGCATGAAGGTTGGTGTCTCAATAATACCGTGAGGTGTATGTACACGTCCCAAACGGGCTCCGGATTGTTTACAGGTTTTGATATGTTCATACGTAATTGCTGCCATTGGTTTTAATCATCCTCTAAAAATTAATCGTAATACCTTCACATATTAATAAATCAACATTGCATCGCCAAAGCTAAAGAAACGGTATTGTTCTTTAATCGCTTCCTCATATGCATGCATAATTTGTTCTCTGCCCGCAAGTGCACTGACCAGCATAACCAACGTGGATTTGGGGAGATGAAAATTCGTAAGCATTCCGTCGATCACCTTGAACGTATATCCCGGATAGATAAAGATTTTGGTCCAGCCGCTGCTCTCTTGCAACTGCCCGTCTTCAAACTTGCTCCCCACCGTTTCAAGTGTTCGACAACTCGTCGTTCCTACAGCAAATATACGGTTGCCACGTTTTTTCGTTTCATTAATTAAATCCGCCGTCTCTTGAGACAAGGAGTAGTATTCCTCATGCATGACATGCTCTTCAACAATGTCAACCGACATGGGCCGAAATGTTCCGAGTCCCACGTGAAGCGTGATGAAAGCTACATTAACTCCTTTATCCCGAATCCGGTTCAGCAGTTCATCCGTAAAATGCAATCCTGCTGTCGGTGCTGCGGCAGATCCTTCATGTTTCGCATATACCGTTTGATACCTTTCGCGGTCATCCAGCGTCTCTCTGATATAAGGAGGCAAAGGCATTTCACCCAGACGATCCAGAATCTCCTGAAAGATTCCATCATATGAGAACGTAAGCAAACGTGCTCCCATTTCACCTTCTTCATCAATAACAGCCCTGAGCTCGTCGCTAAAAACGATCACTGAACCGGCTTTCAGCTTCTTGCCTGGTTTAACCAGAGCTTCCCAGCGATCGCCCTCCACGTTTTTGAGCAGAAGTACTTCGGCCTTTGCTCCCGTATCCTCTTTGGTTCCGAACAACCGGGCCGGAAGAACACGTGTATCATTCAACACCAGTGTATCTCCAGGCTGAAGGAAGTGGATAATATCAGGAAACGTATGATGGTTAACCTCACCGCTCTCCTTATTCAAAGTCAGCAACCGGGACGCCGTGCGGTCAAGCAGTGGCGTCTGTGCAATCAGTTGCTCCGGTAATTCAAAATCATATAAGTTCACATTCATATTAGATTCATTCCTTAACAATAGTCGCATTTTGATAATAGTGTTTCAATATTGCCTGGTAATCATACCCTTCATCCGCCATGCCTTTGGCACCCCATTGGGACAAGCCTAATCCGTGCCCGTTGCCCTGACCGATGAACATGAAGCTTTGCCCTTGAGTTACAGCTCGGGCTTGACCATCACCATTCATAACCACAAGAGCATTACTGGATGAAGTTCCTGTGCCAGAGGCAGATAATACAGCAGCACCCTGTGAGCCGGTTTTGCTTGCTGTTTTGCCGTCAGCGCCTAATACAGTATAACTTCCGGTCCCTGCAATATCAAATAAAGTGCTCGGTAATCCACCTAAAGCGGAGCGGTATGTATCTGCATATTTTACCGTCATGGGCTGGCCGTTAGCTGTAACTTCAAGTGCTCTTCCTGATGGCCCACGTTTGGTCACTTCCAGCGTTGAAATCGAAGATGGAACAGAAGAAGTCGTTTTACCCTGCAGAGATTTAACCAACTGGGCTGACGTGAACGGTCCTCTTACCCAAGCATAATCATTGGATTGGGGCACTTTGGCCAGAACAACAGCCTCATTGCCTGGATTTATCTTCGCTACTGGTTCAACATTGGATTGAATTAACGGAACGGGACGCACATTGGTATTTTGGGCAGTAACCGTCACTTTGGCTAAACCTGCATCCGTTTTGGTCGCTAATTCTTTCACATTATCCTCGCGGATATATCCACTGACTCCTGTACTCAACAGCACATGATACCATGTTTGTAATCCTGCTTGTGCCGATGTATCTCCAGGACTATCCACGTTACTGAACACACCCGCGCCTCCATTCCATACTTCGGAAGGATCAGCTGTCTGCCCACCCGCATTGGAAGAGAACACAGCTTCGACGATTTTACCACCGCTCTTAACCACTTCTCCTGCAGTCGCATCAACCGCGCTGGAGACTTTATCATTCTCTGAACCCATTCCGTTGTATGCCTGACTGAGCGTGGTATCCACGACATTGGCAATTTTGAAACGGTCCCCCTGTTGAAGCGCATAAGAGCGTGCAGCAACAGCCTGTACCTTCAGCGCTTCTGCTGGCCAGGATGAATAAACTTCTGCACCAACAACGGAGTATAAATATTGCTCCAGTGGAACTACATTAACCAAAGCCAAATCGCCGCTTATAATGCTAATTTCCATGTCACCGCGATATGTCCGCCCGGAACGTTCCACCACTTTGATTCCACTGCCGTCTCCTTGCACAAATGCCCTGGCTTCACTGCCGGCAATGGTGTAATGCGGGGCTGTTTTAAGTGTATCCGTACTTAACCCGGCATCCTGGCGGATGATAAGCGCAGCACTATTACTGTTTACCGGAGATAGGGTTACTCCTGGAACAATGGCTTCCACACTCTTTTTTAATGTTGCCAGTTCAGCATCTGTTGAGGCTTCGCCAACCCATACGGTATACCCTTGACTTCCTCCATCCAGTTGAAGCCCAGTATAGGAACTAACTCCTGCCGACGAAAAGGACGTTTGCGCTGCTTCTGCCTCTTGAAGCGAACTGTAAACTCCTGCAGATAGGCGCTTGCTGCCCGTCACCGCTGGTTTTTGTCCACCCAGTTGGGTTGCGGCCACTTTTTGTACGCGTGCTACAGCTTGTCCGGCCAACGCTTCTGTTGCATAGTTACCGGTGTAGAGCTGATAAGTTGTTTTACCATTCAGAGACGTTGTAAACAACAATGGTTTATCGCTGGTGGCCTGCAACAATTTTGCAGCTGCTGCCGCCGTTTTGAAATCCCCTGTTTCCAACACTTTGACGCGGAATCCATCCGCACTGAAACGGATTTGTCCTGCTGGCAGAGTTATACTTGCTCCGCTTTCCGAACCGATATTCCATTTCCCACTCGACTCAAGCGTAATCAATGGTGTAGTCGATTTATACGTGCTTCCCAGGTTCGCAAACATGGCTACCCGGATCATCTGCCCATCACTTTCAGCGGCATAAACAGGCACTTGCAGACACCCTACCGTCAACAGAGCGGCGGCCAACACCTTCAAACGCCGACTCCACTTCTTTGTTTGCATTGCTTTCCTCACGATCAGTCTCCTCCCCATGTTTGTCCCAAGTTGTATATAGAGATGAATCTCATTGATATATAATCACAAATTATTTGGCGTCTCTCGGTGGAACTGGCAGACCCAGATGATGATAGGCCAGATCCGTTACAATTCTGCCTCTCGGTGTACGTTGAAGCATGCCAATCTGCAGCAAATAGGGCTCGTAAACATCCTCAATAGTCTGACTCTCTTCACCAATCGTAGCGGCAATCGTATCCAGACCCACTGGCCCCCCCCGGAAACTGTTAATCATTGACTTGAGCATCTTGTGATCGATCTCGTCCAGACCGCGCGGATCAATCTGAAGACGCTGCAGCGCTTCTTCGGCCAGTGCCTGTGTGATAATTCCATCACCCCGTACCTGAGCAAAGTCACGCACTCTTTTTAACAGTCGATTGGCAATCCTTGGCGTCCCACGAGAGCGCAGTGCGATCTCTTCCGCAGCATTACCAACAATCTCCACCCCTAGAATTTCTGAGGCTCGTGAGACGATATAGGCCAGCTCATCCACCGTGTAGAATTCCAGCCGACTAATAACACCAAATCGGTCTCTGAGAGGCGCAGACAGCAAGCCTGCGCGGGTTGTAGCACCAATCAGTGTAAACGATGGCAGATCAAGACGAACGGAGCGGGCACTTGGGCCTTTTCCGATCATAATATCCAACGCGAAGTCTTCCATGGCAGGATACATCACTTCTTCTACTGTCCGATGAAGGCGATGAATCTCATCAATAAATAGGACATCCCCTTCTTGCAGGTTTGTGAGCAACGCAGCCAAATCACCTGGTCGTTCAATTGCTGGTCCCGATGTTGTTCGCAAGTTAACACCCAATTCGTTGGCAATGATATTGGCAAGTGTCGTTTTACCAAGTCCAGGCGGCCCATATAACAACACATGATCAAGCGCCTCATTACGCATTTTGGCGGCTTCAATGTATATTTTCAAATTCTCCTTGACCTGATTCTGCCCGATATATTCATTCAAATACCGGGGACGAAGGCTCAGCTCCACAGCTTGATCTTCCATCATCAGGTTCGCGGAAATAATCCGGTCATCCATGTTCATCCCTACCTTTTTTATGCGGCTTACTGCTCTATTATAGAGGCAAAGTTAATTATCCTGTAAACAGCATTTGCAGTGCCCGTTTCATCAACACATCAACAGAATCGGCCGAAGTAACATCCTTCTTCAGTTTGAGCCATACTTTATCCAGTTCACTCTCGGTATAACCCAGCGCCTTAAGACCTTCACGTGCCTCATCCCAGGCAGAGCCGCTTCCTGCTTCTTCCGAAGGAGGAGCAAACAAACCTGTTGCATACGTGGCAGCACCGAAACCATCCAACTTGTCCTTAAGGTCCAGTATCATGCGCTGCGCTGTTTTCTTACCAATCCCCGGCAGTTTGGTCAGGAACGTCAGATTCTCTTGATAAATGGCAGTCACGACATGATCCGGTGTACCTCCAGCAAGTATACCCAGAGCAACTTTGGGTCCAATACCTGATACCTCGATCAGCTTGCGAAATAACTTCTGTTCCTCCCGAGTAGCAAAACCAAACAGCAACATCGCATCTTCACGTACATGGTGATGGGTATACACCATAATTTCGCCTTCGTGCTTCGCAAATGCAAAAGGATTCGGACAGAACACACGATAACCGACTCCATGCACATCAAGCACAATATATTCATTCTCCAGATGTACGAACTGTCCTCTTAGAAAATCAATCATTTTCGCAATACCTCATTCAACTTGGAATTTAATGTATATGAGTGTGCATGACACACCGCTACAGCCAAAGCATCTGCTACGTCATCCGGCTTCGGAATCACCTGTAAACGCAAAAACATTTTGACCATCTCCTGCACTTGCCGTTTCTCTGCTTTTCCGTATCCAACAATCGCCTGCTTAATCTGCATCGGAGTATACTCGGCAATAGGCAGCCCCTTCTGGGCAGCAGCCAGTACCATGACACCTCTCGCCTGACTGACAGACATCGCTGTTGTGACGTTACGATTGAAAAAAAGTTTCTCCAGCGCAACCGCGTCCGGTTTATATTTATCAATCAGCTGTACCATGCCCTCATATACATGAAGTAGTCGTTCCTCTTCAGGGGTATGAGCTTCAGTCTGAATACAGCCGTATTGTACAGGTGTTACCTTACTGCCGATTTTATCCACAAAACCAAAACCGACAATCGCAATCCCCGGGTCAATTCCCAAAAAACGCAAATCCATCTCTCCCTTACAAAAGCGAACATATGTATCGTTCATTTCATTATAACAAAAGATAGACCCTACGGCAGGAAAAACTTTGTCCTTCCATATACTCGCCTGAATTCGTGAATAACCTGCTATCGCTATCTCCCATATTTAGGTGTTTCGGTCATGGAACGACAAAAAGGACATCTTTCGATGTCCTTCGATCCATTTCGTATGTTGTATAACCTGTAAATAGACTTTAAGCAGGTGCTTCTTCTCTACGTGATGTTAACAAATAGATTCAATGCAGATCAGCCTGTTTCTTTATCCGCCATTACGGATTTCTTTATTGGCTTCATCCACCGCATAATCGCTGAACGTCGAGATCACACTGTCATACTCATCCTTGTCCTGAATACGGATACCCTGCTGCAATTGCTCCAACACACCTTCAGGCAATGATGTCTCCAACGTGCCTACGTCCATTTGAAAAAAAGTACGAATGACTTTCTCTTCTTCAGGTCGCCCTTCATAAAGGTTGAGATTGCCCACAGCATCGATGCTAATATACGCCTGCTCTTTACATAATGAAGAAAGATCATCCACATGTTGCTTAATCCGTAACACTTCTGCCGATTCAACCTGAGCATCCCAATCTGGATGTTGAACGAGCAGCATCTTCAATTGAGGAATTGCCATCTTACCTAATTGTTCCGTTTCTACCCCACAGATATATTGCGTCTCCAATACAACACTCGTTAAACGGTCCGGATCAGACCCGAGTTGTTCCATCAAAGTCTGAATTTCTTGCTCAGACCTTTGTTCACTCGTAGCAGGTCCCATTACAGATACAGCCTCACTGAAATTGGTCGTTAGTAAACGCTCGATCGAAGAAGAAATCGGCAAGCCACTGTAAGCCAGTATGGCTACGGCAACCAACGCTGCAGTCATCCACAATGTTCGTTTCCACCGACGCCAGCGTCTCTTGAATTGTTTTTTGAAGTTAAACGTGTTCACATGAACCCCTTCTATCACTTTTTAAACCTATTGTGACCGAAAGAACTGGGGTTTATGCAATATTAACCTAAGGCACCAACAATGCGCTGCGCCTGAGCACTAACAGGATGAAAGCTATATCTATTCCTTATTAAAAGATGTTATGACTTATTATTGATTAGAATACTTTAAAATATAAATAAAAAGACGGACTATCTATGAAAAGATAGTCCGTCTTTTTTGAGATCGGGATGACACGATTTGAACATGCGA
>NZ_LITU01000059.1:415562-526116 GCF_001280595.1 Paenibacillus xylanivorans | reverse complement strand
AAGTGTCTACTTGACAGGGATAATACCAATGTTCCAACAGAACTTTCCCGGCTTTTTTGATTGTTCAATGATCAAGAGAATGCTGCCTCAATAGCTACAGAACTTATCTTCGTTTTCCTACCAGTATTTCTAAATCAATCGTAATCTGCGATAAGGACTCTTGAACGCTGGCGATGGCTGATTCCGTCCCATGCCAGGAGAGTGGCGTCATATGAATGAGTGAATTCTTCATAACTTCCGTTACGGGCAGAGTGTATGTTAGCGGAATGCAGTCTACGAGATGATGATGCTGGGCAAATCGGTGCAATACACGCTCTCTGCCGTCTAGTTGATGAGATCGGTCCCGAAACAAAAGCTCTCTCATTTCCATTAGATATCGGGAACGGGGAATCACTTTGATGATCCAGCCATCCTTCTTCATCACTCGCCCGAACTCTTCATAATTCGAAGGGGAGAGGATATTCAGGATCACATCCAGTTGCCCCTCTGCAAAGGGACTATAAGTAAGATCACCAACAAACCAGACTTGCTGGTCGTAGGTAGAAGAAGCCATGGCAATACCCTCTTTGGCGATGTCGATCCCCCAGCCCACAGATGAAGTATTCTGTGTAATCTGCTTCAAAAGAGATCCCTCTCCTGCACCTGCGTCCAGAATATGCAAGGGCTGACTCTTGCTATTGGAGTAACCTTCAATCCAATGGCGAATGATTTCGGTCAGAGGCGTATAGATCGCAGTTTGAGATAAAATATTCCTTTTGGCCGAAAATAACCGTTTGTCATAGTTGCCCTTGAAAAAACGTGTCATGAAATTGATATAGCCTTGTCTTGCCAAATCAAAGGTATGCTTGGAACTACATTGAATACTATGCGGACTAATCGTTATCATTGTGTGATGACAGATGGGACATGTAAGCATATGGATGTATGGATAAATAAGCGCAGCACTTCGTTCTCTGCGTTGGATTGACATGGAATAACACCCCATTCATTCAGATCTGGATAACTGAAGAAAAGGGCATAACAAATAAACCTCTATCGTACATCTTAAAAAAAGAGGTTATGTTATGCCCCAAGTTATCTGTATCGAATGAATTGAATAATCATAGGATGGTTGCGCTCCTTTGCCAATCAAGAGTAGGGTGAAAAAGTGAACGATACTATTATAACAGTTTGCGCAGAGAGGATAAACGGAAGGAAGACTACACCGTTGTGAAAAAAACAGAGCGCCCTGTTAACCGTTAGTCGGTCAACCAGAGCGCTCCATTTACTATTTAGCTGTGGCTGTCTTCAATACATACTTGGATAATGCATCGTCATTGATCTGGTAGATGATATGATCGCTGTACGTTGAATAACCATCGAGCATTCCAGGATTCGAAGCGAATGCATATTCATGTACCGTTTCCAATGTTTGCGGATCAAGAATAAAGCCGGATTTGGCAAAATTCAGTTTGTAATTTTCATCCTGTGTACGCTCAACGACCATCAACACTTCCTGCTGATCTTTGAATGTACGTTCTGTGACTTTGCCTTTCATGGTGTACAGCTCCAGCTTTTGGCCTGTAAACAGGGTATAACCGTTGCCAGCGGTTTGAACGTAGGCATCACCGGCAATAGCACGGCCCCAGGCGAGTTTGCCATCGGTTCCAAATCCCATCAGCTTGTTGCCTGTGTTTGCAAAATTGGCACGCATGATCACGGAACCATCGTCCAGAATGGCCAGCGATTCACCGCCACCATCACCCAGGGTGTTGGCATTGCTTGGGAACTGATAGAAGGAAAGACGATTCAGCGTGCGATCATAGATCTCCACTTTTGGATTGGACGCTGCTTGCCAGAAGCTTCCGACTTTAGTTTGTTTGCTGGCATCGACTACGATCCGGTCACTGCCTGCTTTGAGTACAGCACCGTTGATTGTTTTTTCCGTAATCAGTTTTCCCTTCTTGTCATACAGCGAGATGGCTGAACGAACGGAACCGTTCGATTGAACACCAGGGCTTGAAGCGATCAATAATGTATCGTCGTCCAGAAGGTACATGGATGATGAGTTATTTACGGTTTTGACCCAGTTGGTTTTGCCGGATGTATTATACGAGTATACTTTCTTAGTTCCATCCGAATATTCCATATATACATAGGCTGTGCCGTTGTTGGTATATATGGAGTTGGAGTAGGTTGTATAAGGCCCACTTTTCTCATGGAAAATAACGTTCCATTTCAATTGTCCGGTCGTGGCATCCAGTGCCTGGAGCGAATCCAGCTGCCAATCCAGCTTGGTATTGCTACTTGTTTTGATGACTGGCTGTGAAGAATGAACGTATACCAAGTTTTTGGAAGGCACAGCATTCAATTCTTTGATGATGACGTCTTTCTCCGTGTTCACCTCAGTGAGTGCCAGGGATGATGAGGTCCACGCAGCCTTGGGCAGTGGAGCATTAGACTCTGCTGCGTAACTCGGTGTATGCAGGCTGAAGAGGAGCATGCCACTGAGAATGAGCACAGCCCATGTTTTGGACTTTCGTTTGTTGGATGTATGCAAGTTATAAACCACCTTTCTTCGGTTCAAAATAGAACCGATTGTTGAATTCTACCATTTCATACATGTGAAATTCAACCTGAGTGTCTGTAACCTTTTATGGTTGAGATATAATATTATTGTTGTTTGGAGAAGTTCGAGGGTTACAGGGAATTCATCTTCTTTCTGTTAAGAAAGAAGTCTGCTATATTTAGTCGGATGACGAGGGCTGATAAGGGTACGAGCCTGCTAGATTAGAGGAACGACAAGGAGAACAGACATGAACTGGAATGAAAATATGACCACTGCGGGTATAGGCATTATTGTCCTTTTACTGCTCATCGCCTGGATCATTCGTCGAGTCATTCGGCGAGGGCAGCGCATACGAAGTGAGGCCAATCCGCGTAAGATTACGATTAAGGATATCGATAAAATGCAGGATGGATCGGAATTTGAACTGTACCTGTATCATCTATTCGAACAACTCGGTTATGCCGAAGTACATAAGACCACAAGCAGCCGAGATTTTGGTGCGGACCTTGTGTTTGTGGATAGAGCAGGCAGAACTAATGTCATTCAGGCCAAACGTTACGGAGCGAATCATCCGGTTGGACTCAGCGCAGTGCAGGAGATTTACACGTCCATGCGTTATTATGAAGCAGATAGATCCATCGTGCTCACCTCAGCCAGATATACGGAAGCATGTCGGACGTTGGCGGCAGTCAACGGGGTGAAGCTGCTGGATCGGGAAGATCTGATGGACTTGATCACGCTGTTTAAGTCCAGAAGAATGGAGGAAGCATTGGAATTGATTGAGGAAGACGATCAGGAACCTGTGGAAACTTGGCAGTCGAGGAGAAAAAGAGTTCCGCGTTAGTAGAGGAACGACGTTGAATCCGCGTAGATCACCTTCACTTGTCTGACTGCACATGATAATATTGAGTGCATACCAACCAAGGGAGAGTGTTTATTATATGGCACGTACACAAACGCAAAAAACATTGCGCAAAGCAGAGCGGTCTGGACAATGGTGTCCGGAGCAAGGTCGAAGAGTAAACGGAGATTATGGAGCATTATCCCAGCATGTTCGAATGATGCCCACGAAACAGGAAAAATTGCAAAAGGTCAAACACAAGAAGCGGACCCAGGATGGTGGTGCTTCTTTTTCTTTTGTCTATCGTGTGCGGAGTACTGCATAAGCATCCAATTGAAAAAAGATCTTCCTCCGGTTGGAATGACATCCCTTGGACTGTTAAAATCAATGTATCTCTTTTGAATTGCTAATACAACACATCCTCCTATCTTCAATGAAAGGAAGAATCCTACATATGACAACAGCGCTTCGCATGAATAAGAAAATCGTTCGGCGTTTTTTGCTGCAAACGCAATCTTTATTAGGACGTTGGCCCGCCGCTTACTTGCCTTCGGGCCCTGAACAGGTGATGCAGCTGATCCGCTCCCTTGGCTGCGTACAGATTGATCCTGTCGCCGCTGTAACCGGAAATCAGCATTTGGTGCTGAGTGCCCGTGATCCGGGGTATAACTCCGATGATCTACATACCTTGCTGAGTGATCATAAAGTGTTCGAATATTTTGCCAATGCCGCATGTGTTATTCCGATTGAAGACTATGCTCTGTTCGAACCTGTGCGTGCCCGATTACGCGATCGACTGGCTCCGTCACTGCAGGGGCTGGAGAATACAGTGCAGCATGTGCTGAAGCGTTTGGAAGAAGAGGGACCGCTACCTTCAAGAGCTTTCCGTGCCGTCGAACGGGTAAGCGGATATTGGGACAATGCGGATGTGCCGAAAACGAAGGATACCACGCTGGCGTTAAACCTGCTTCTGGATTCGGCAGCCATTCGTGTCGTGGCGAGACAGGGGAACGAACGTTATTTTCAGATTACGGAATCCGGACTGCTGGAGCAAGGTCGATCAATGTCAGCGGATATCGATATTTTGGCTCAAAGGCAGGTACTCATGGACAAGTACATTCATGCATATCGGGTCGTGGACGTGCGAGATCCACGATTGGGCTGGATGAAATCCACCGCTGCTGAACGGCGGAATGATATGGCTGCACGTGTTGCAGATGGTCGCATGATCCCGCTGGAGGTAGAGGACGTTGCGACGCCTTATTACATCCGTGCAGAAGACGAAGGTTTGTTACTGGAGATGGAAAGGGAAGAGACGCACTATGATTCATCAGGTCCGGTTCGATTCCTGCCCCCGCTGGACAATTTGCTGTGGAGAAGGGAACGGATTGTGGATTTATTTGATTTTCATTATAAGTGGGAGATTTACACACCAGAGGTGAAACGTACCTACGGTTATTACGCCATGCCCATTCTTCACGGAGATCGGCTGATTGGACGCATGGACCCACGACTGGATCGCAAAACGGGCGTGTTAACTGTTCGGTTATTATCGATGGAAGAGACTGCTCCGCCTGTGGAGGAATGGATCGCGGACTTTCGGGAGGGGCTCCAATTTTTTGCAACCACACATGGAGCACGAACCATTACGGTAGAGAAGACAGTGCCGAAAGAACTGAAAAAGCAGCTCAAGTCGATTTTGTAGAATCGTTAGACACCAAAAAGGGGAGCAATAGCTCCCCAAAGACTGATCTGGACTTGTAATAAGCTTGTTACTACACTCCCTCAGTAGATTTGTTTTCAATTAACGCAGATGTGGTACTTCAACATTCGGATCAACATCTGCTTCATAATCCACGCCGTCGGTTTCGAAACCAAACAGTTGGAAGAACTCTTGACGGTATCCTTCCAGATCGGACAGATCGTAGATGTTTTCGGTGTTCAGCTCGTTCCAGAGCTTCGCTACTTCTTCCTGAACGTCCGCTCTCATCTCCCAATCATCGATACGGATGCGGCCTTCTGCATCGGTCGGAACTTCTCCACCCGCATACAGGCGATCAGCGAACAAGCGTTGTAATTGCTCGATGCAGCCTTCGTGCAAGCCTTTTTCTTTCATGACTTTGTACAATGCAGAGATATACAGCGGCACCACTGGAATTGCGGAGCTCGATTGGGTTACCAGCGCTTTGGCTACCGTGAGGTAAGCGCGTCCGCCCTTTGCACTCAGACGATCATTCAACTTGTGTGCTGTCGCTTCCAGATGATTCTTGGCTTGACCGATGGAACCATCACGATAGATCGCATGAGTAAGTTCAGGGCCGATATAGGAAAAAGCAATGGTTGTTGCATGATCGGCGAGTACTCCGCCCTCTTGCAATGCGTTCATCCACAGTTCCCAATCGTCTCCACCCATAACCTTCACCGTCTGTTGAAGTTCATCTTCACTTGCCGGATCAATCGTAACGGACGTCACTTCTCCCGTATGGAAATTGACTGTTTTGTTCGTGTACGATTGTCCGATCGGTTTGAGCACCGAGTTGAATACTTCACCTGTGTTCGGATCGGTACGGCGTGCCGAGGCTACGCTGTAGACCACGAGGTCAACCTGACCGAGTTCACTTCGAATCAGTTCGACGGTCTTTTCTCTTGTTTCATTGGCAAAGGCGTCGCCTGTAATGCTGTATGATTTCAGTCCTGCTTCTTCAGCCGCCTTCTCAAATGCAGCGGAGTTGTACCAGCCTGCTGAAGCCGTACGTTTTTCTGTGGAGCTGCTTGGGCGGTAAATGCCGATGGTGTTGGCTCCGGCACCAAATGCGGATACGATGCGCGAAGCGAGTCCATATCCAGTGGAGGCTCCAATGACGAGTACGTTACGCGGTCCGTTCAATTGCGGTTGGGATTTTACATAATCAATTTGTTCCTGTACTTGTGCAGCACAGCCTACAGGATGGGAAGTTGTACAAATAAAACCACGTGTTCTTGGTTTAATAATCATTCATTTGCATCCTTTCATATTCAACTCTTGTTCATCATTATTGGATAATGCTCTTGTACATACTTCCTTATTGTAAAACAATTGCCTCCGAAACGGAAACCGTTTCGATGGATTTGGCTAAAAGACGGGTATTCCAGCTTCACATCCGGGATGCTATTATATAGTAGATTCTAAGGATTGAAACGAAAGGAAGGCAAGCCATGCTGAAGGAACGGATTGAATATCTGAGCAAAAGAAAGCAAATCTCCCGCAAAGACCTCGTGGAAGGTCTGGTCACGCAGGCTCACTTTGCCAATATTCTGGCCGATCGTTATCCACTCCCTGAAGATCTGGCAGAGGCTATTGCGTCACGTCTTGGCGTTACGACTTCCTATCTGTTAAATGCTTCTGCACAGGATGAGGAAACACTGGCGCGGGCAGAGGCTATTTTTGAACAAATGTCAGTTCCAGCTTCGGTGATAGCAGAAGATATCGTGCACGCGCTGGAGGATCGGGATGATGCGCTGACAGTAGAGCTGACCACGGCTCTGATGAAGGCGGTCTATTATCAGCAACTAAATGATGCAGCAGCTCATGAATATATACATACCTCCTATTTGAATTTTTATCTGGAGAAATACGGTCGTCCTGACGATGTAGATTTGCCACGGCCGCTAGCGAAGGCGTTATTATATTACAAAGTGCAATACTATCGTTCCAAGCTTGCCTATGTGGATGTGTTAACGCATGCAACCAGACTCAGTGAGTTGGCCCTTCCTGGAAGTGAATTCTGGCTGTCTGTGCAGAATATCAAGATGGAAGCTTATATCCAGGTTAAGCAGTACGAGGAAGCCAAGCAGGTGTTTGATCTCACAATGCGACATGTCTATGATCAGCGGCTGTTTCATCGGTTGTCCGGTTTATATGTGGCGTACAGCGGATATTGCTTTGCGATGGGACTTGTGCAGGAGGCGCTCTCGGCATTGACAATGGCAGAGGCGAATCTGGTGTATGCCGGCAATCAGGGCGATCTGGTTACAGCCATTGCGAACAATCGGATTGTCATGTTAACGATGACGGGGGAGCTGGATCAGGCGCAGTCGGAGATTGAGCGATTCGAATCCCTGTTGCAGCAGGAACCGGAAGAAACACAGCAAGCCATGAAGCCATTAGTCAGTGTGTATCGGTGTGAAGTGGCTCTGGCACGAAAAAACTGGGGTGTACTTGCGCAGAGTGTGGATCAACTTCTCCAATGTGCATCGACTCCGGATCAGCAGATGAGCGCAACCTTCTACCAGAGCCATCTGGCTCTTGCGCATGGAGATCGTGAAGTGTTCATGGAGCGTGCTCTCGCGTGTTTGCCTTATTTTGAGTCCGTACAGCATGTCATGCGACTTGAACCTTTATATGAGGGAATGGCCGTGGTGTCTGAGGATCAGCGAAAATATAAGGAAGCCGCCATGTATTATCGGAAGCTAGTGTACCTGTTGCGCAAAAAATAGATCAAAAATCGGCTTGGAACAGCCGTTTTTTTGCATGATTTTGTTCAATACCATTGCATTAGGCACAAAATATGCCTGCCAACCTTTCATTTAAGAGTCGTTTTACGGCTCTTTTTTTGCGGATTCACCCCAAATGCATGCTAAAGAAACGAAAATCCATTGGTTTAATCGTCGGATTTTTCGTTTCTTTTGTATGCAGTCAAAAGGGTATTCAAGGACAAGCCGTCCTGTTTATACTTTAACTATAACTAAAAACAAAAAAAACGAGGTGTTCATTATGGGATGGTTTGGTAAAAAGAACAAACAGGAAGATGCGATTGCGAAGGCAGATAAAATGATGAATAAAGGACTCAGCGGCATGATGATGAAAGGTTTCGTCTCAAAGGAACATCGGGAAGCAATCAATCAGAGCCTGGATTCGGCGAAGCAGGCACAACTGGCGGCAAGTGGTTCCCTTCCCTTAACCGCAACAGCCACGGTAATCACGATTACCGATACGGGCAAGCTAATCAATTTTGATCCAATTGTTGTACTTGTTCTGGAAGTAACAGAGACGAATGGCAGTCAGTATCAGCGAACATTGGAAACACTGGTGTCTAAGATGCAGATTCCGCGTGTGGGAGATCGAGTGGGATTGGGTCAAAATCCGGCGAATCCGTCCGAGCTAATTTACATGGGGCTGTTGTCCGTCTAGAAGGTGTTCGAACTACAAAAGAGCAGGCTATCATTTATTGAATACAATTAACAACGAATAATAGAGATATAGAGAGGGTGGGGCAGATGGTAGGTTTCCTGAGATTGGTCGGTGTGTTGACTGTATTTGGGGTAGGGTTCTCCCCATTTCTGTTAGAGCAGTTGTGGAATGATTCTTTTATTATTAAACAGGCATGGTGGTATACACCAGCCATTTTTGCCGGATTTGGGCTGATCTTTATTCCCTCCATTTTGACTAATATCTTCGGCGTTGGGAGGGTGAAGTCAGGATTACCAGCGGTTGGTGTCATTAAAAGTATCCAGCAGACGGGTACGTATATTAATGAGCAGCCGGAAGTTCGACTGGGCCTGACCGTCTCGCTTAAAGGGCGTGAGAAATACGATACCGAGTTGAGAACGATTATACCGTTGACGTCATTGGCTCAGTTTCAGCCGGGCAGCTTTATTCCTTTAGTGGTCTCTGTGAAGGATGAACGCAGGGTAGGGCTTGATCTGAAAGGAAGACTGTCTCAGGAAGATATGCAGCAATTGCTGGATGAGAAGATGGTGCAGTATGGCGTGGCACCTGAGATGATGGATATTGCACGAACGGGCGAGAAAGCGTTGGCCAAAATTTTGGATGTTACTCCACTTGGAAGCGGAGGTAATGGCAAAATCAAACTTCAGCTTACGCTTAGTGTAACGAAGTCAAATGGAGAGACGTTTAAGGTGACCACACCAAAGGAAATTTATCCATCTACCCTACCTCAGGTTCAGCAAGGCCATATTATTAACGTGATCTACTCGAAGCAGGACCCGTCAAAGTTGGTGCTGGCACTGAATGTACAGGAGGGACAGTTAAGTGACCTTTTCTCATCCTGATGCTGTTTGAACAAAAAACCTGCACCATCACGATTCAAGTGATGGTGCAGGTTTCTTTTTGTGTATTTTGTTTTGGAGAGAATCTGGATGAGCTTAGCTTAAATCAGACGATGCCCAGGCGCATCCGATAAGAGAATAGAACTTGTCTCGATTCTCCGTCAAATATGCGGGTAGCCAGCTGTCTGAACTCGTCTGCTACTGTGAGCAGATCAGTGGCTCCGAGTTTCACTGCCGTTTGCAGGCCTCCTTGGCTGAGTGCCAGATTGACGTAACGATCCGCATCGAACGTTTCCCGATGATGAAATACAATTTCATGCGAATAACGGAACAAGCCGGACTGCTTTATCTGCTGCAAATGTCCGTCTTTACTCCATTTATGTGCCTGATTTTCCTGGAGGGCCAGACTGGCCGCCCGATGATCTGCCTCCGTATTCAGCTGCAGATAGGCTTGTTCCAATTGCCAATCAATCACTGGTGGCCAGTCACAGTCGTAGGCAGCAAATATGCCTCCTGGACGCAGTACACGCGCAAATTCGCGCAGTGTGGATTGGGGCTCCATCCAGTGGAACGACTGTGAGCAGGTCACGATATCCACACTGCCATCAGGTAGTCCCAGTTCGTGGGACAGGCCGGAGACAAAGCGAAGATGGTCCGGTTTGCCTGCCGCTTCCCATTTGGACTCTGCGACAGCTCTCATATCATCGCTTGGCTCGACGCCAATAACACGTTCTGCCTCATTTAGCCAAATCCATGAGGATAATCCGGTACCACAGCCAATATCCGCGACCATACGAGGTTTGCTACCCAAATAGTTCGTCAAAATATCCACGACCTCGGTGGGCGCAGCAGGTCGGTTCTGGTCATATAACGTACCGAAACCTTTGAATCGTTCCACATTGTTACGTCTAATGTCTTGCATGGGCAAACCTCCTTCAGGAAATGGACGGATAGGAAACCAAAAGATCAAAAGATGATCAGAGCTTCATTATATCATTCATTTTTCACCCCGTTGTTAACGACCTGTTGCAAATGTTCTACTGCTTTGATATGTCGTCTGAGCAGTTCCTGTCCAATATGAGGAGGTTTAACTACGGTCAGGTCTGAACCGAACGACATCAGGAAGGAGTAAAGCCATTCTCCTTCATTCAGTTCAAGGGCAACGCGCAGCCTACCGTCGGGCTCTTTTTCAACGCGTGACGGTTCAAAAAAATCATAAACCCTATACGCAATTGAGTTGGAGAACGACAGTACCAGAGCGGTTTGGTTAATAGAGACGTGAGCCTCATTTGCCATTGTACCGATGTTCATGCTGTTCTTGGAAACCCTCGGCAGAAATTTCAGCTGGGTGATGCGTTTCATTTTGAACGTCTGAAATTCGTTTCGGTCGTGCTCGTCGTGGATGTATCCCTTGAAATACCAGGTACTGTTCTTGAACAAAAGTTTGAGAGGCTCAACGGTCGGGACACTCCTCTCTCCATCCGAATTGACATAGTGAAACGTAATCCATTGATTCGTAAATATCGCCTGTTTGACCTGATTGAACAGTTCCCTCTCTTGTAGTGGGATGCTGCCCCATGGTGAAAAATCGAACTCGATCCAATCCAGCTTGTGATCAAACAGGGCGGTTAAACGTTTGAGCATATGGGCAGTGTTAAGGTGAGGGATAGCGCTGACGCTATATAATCCAAGCAAAATTTCATTCTGATCATCTTCGGACAACAGAGATTTGTCCATGACAAAGTTGTCCATGAGATGGATGCCGCCATGCTTTCCGGTTGTCGTGTATACGGGGATACCTGCTGCACTTAGTCTGTCGATATCACGGTACACCGTGCGCACGGATATCTCGAACAAACGCGCGAGTTCGGGGGCGGTAGCTTTCTTTTTCTCCAATAACAGCAATAGCATTCTGAATAATCGGTTATTTTCCATGCCGACATTATACCATGACAATAGGTGTCAGGGTATGGGTGGTACACTTGTGTTAGAGTCTCACCAAGACATTTTAGCTCAGTCTTATAATTAGTTTTTGATTTATTGCAAAGTAGTGAAGGGGATGAAATCGATTCTGAAGAAACGAAGTGTTAGCCTAAAAGCTTTCTGTAAGAAAGCTACTTCGGAAGCATACGCTATCATCGGATTTTTCCACTTAGAAAGGGGAATAAAAGAAATCCGAGGATAACAGCGATCAGAAGAACGATTCGTGACCGGAACGGCTACTGCATAACATCAAGTACTTAATTTAGAAATGAGTTAAAAATGAAGGAGGAATTGATGATGTCGATGAAAGACGGATTTTTCTGGGGTGGCGCAACGGCCGCTAATCAGTTTGAAGGTGGATGGGACAAGGGTGGTAAAGGCCCAAGTACTTCCGATATGATGACAGGTGGAACGCACACCATACCGCGGCGGATTACGACTGTACTGGAAGAGGGCACGTATTATCCGAGCCATGAAGCGGTTGATTTTTATGGTCATTACAAAGAGGATATTGCCTTGATGGCCGAAATGGGCTTCAAAATGTTCCGCATGTCCATTAACTGGTCCAGAATCTACCCGAACGGTTATGATCTGGAGCCAAACGAAGAGGGATTGCAGTTCTATGACAACGTCTTTGCCGAGTTGAAAAAGTACAACATTGAGCCGCTCGTGACCATTTCTCACTACGAGACTCCATTTGGTCTGACCCAGAAATATAACGGCTGGGCTTCCCGCGAAGTGATTGATTGTTATATCCGATATTGTACAACCCTCTTCAACCGATACAAAGATCAGGTGAAATACTGGCTGACCTTTAATGAGATCAACTGTCTGACGATGCCAATGGGGGCTTATATGGCTGCAGGTATCCTGTTTGAAGGTAAAGAGACTTTGATCGATGGCGTTGATGATCCACAGACCCGCTTCCAGGCGCTGCATCACCAATTTGTTGCAAGTGCAAAAGCGGTGAAGTTGGGACATGAAATCAATCCTGACTTCCAAATCGGCTGTATGGTCGCTTTCATGACAACATATCCGAATACATGCAACCCGGACGATATTTTGCTCGCGCAGAAGAAGGACCAACTGTCCAACATGATCTGTGGAGACGTACAGGTTCGTGGAGCATATCCTGGATTCGCCAAACGTTTCTTCGCCGAAGAAGGCATCCAGATCGAGATGCAGCCGGAAGATGCACAGGCTCTGCGTGAAGGCTGCGTAGACTTCTATTCCTTTAGCTATTACATGTCCTTGGTCGAGAGTGCGGATGAGTCGTTGGATAGAGCAGAGGGAAATCTGCTGGGCGGCATCAAGAATCCGTATTTGGAAGCTTCTGATTGGGGCTGGCAGATTGATCCGAAAGGATTGCGTTACACCCTGAACCACCTGTATGACCGTTACCAGATTCCATTGATGGTTGTGGAGAACGGATTGGGTGCGGTGGATGTAGTGGAGGAAGATGGCTCCATTCAGGATGACTATCGCATTGATTATTTGAGAGGCCACATTGAACAAATGAAAGAAGCAGTTGCCGATGGTGTGGAGCTTATCGCTTACACGATGTGGGGATGTATCGACTTGGTCAGCGCATCCACGGGTGAGATGAAGAAACGCTACGGCTTCATTCATGTGAACAAGGACAATGATGGAAATGGTGATCTGAGCAGAACACCGAAGAAGAGTTTCCACTGGTACAAAAAAGTCATTGAATCCAATGGCGAGGAGCTCTAGGTTTGCACTATAAAACGGCTTCATAATGACGTTAAAGAACCTCACCGGAGCAGGAGCACCCGTGAGGTTCTTTAACGTATTCAGCGATGGCTCCGGCAGGACCACGCAGGCTTGTTCGTACGGCTGTTCATCGTGATGCGTAGCATTCATTAAACCGCGCGCCAGGAGATGCACGCGATGTGAAGTTGTGCAGTCGCATTTTAGTACAGCTTCCAGCGTGTTCAAGTCAGAGGTTTAGACTGAAGCAGGGAGATTCGTTCCAGATAGCGCTGGTAGAACCATATGCATGTAGCAAGCCAGCATCCGCTTAAAAAGTAACCTCCGACTACATCACTGGGATAATGCACGCCCAGATAGATGCGGCTCATGCCAATGGTAAGGATGAAGGCTGCGCTCACAATGATCATCGCTATTCGTCCGGCTGTTGTGGGTACATGCTTCCAGATCAGGAAGGCCAGTCCGCCGTACAGGCTGAACGCTGCCATGGAGTGTCCGCTGGGGAAGCTGTACCCGGTCGCTTCAATGATCCGGTGAATGGTGGGGCGCGCACGCTGAAACACGAGCTTCAGCAGGGTGTTCAGTATTGCAGAGCCTGCGATGACACAGCCCAAAAAAAGAAGCTCCCGTCGATGTCCTAAAAAGACATACAAAACGATCATCGAAATGAGGGTAATAGCGACGACGGGCAAGCCGCTGCCAATCCAGGTGAACAGCTCCATCCACCGGGTCATGCCAGGGGATTCCATGCCCTGAATCCAGGTTATCAGGATGTCGTCAAATCGGTGAATCTGATTATCGCTGATGGACAGGGCGATGATAGCAAATACAACAAGGCTTAGAGCTGCGGCGAGCAACGGAATGGAAATATTTTTTTTAAAATTTTGCATCAATGGTTATGTTCCTCCAGGATGTCTGTTTTCTTATCGTTTTCTAATTTACCCTTAAAGCTGCTCCCAGAAAAGTGGGCTATGATTAGATGCAGGTTCATTAAATTGGGAAAAGGGGATTAACTTATGTCTTTTATACGATTTGATTACCAGCTTTTTCATTGGATTAATCAGCAGGCGATGCAGCTCTCGTATTTGGATGGCATCATGATATTTTTTGCGAAATATGCCCTTTTTATGTTTCCTGCGGGAATGTTTGTGTACTGGATATCGAAGAGTCAAAAAAAACGCATGATTGTGCTGCAAGCCATATTGGCAGCATGTGCGGGGACTGCCGTCAGCTTTGTTACAGGTCACTTGCTTCACAGAGACCGGCCATTTGTGACCCATTCGGTGATTCAATTAATCAACCATAGCGCTGATGCATCCTTTCCAAGTGATCATGCGACGGTTGCCTTTGCATGTGCCGCTGCATTTTGGCTGGGTCGCGTCAGGTATCGGTGGGGGTGGGTTCTCATCGCCACTTTCATTGCAATTGCTCGCGTATGGTCTGGTGTACACTATCCCTCGGATGTAACTGCCGGCGCGCTCATTGGTGTGGCAAGCGCCTGGGGAATCGGGCGGATTTTCATCCGTATGAAACTTCCAGCCCTGTTCATCCCTCATCAAGCGAGAACACTCCAATCAGAAAACCGCAAATGAGCGGCTGTTCACCCGAAGCGGCGAATCAGCTGTTCCGCCGGAAGTAAGGAGGCCACACTGTAGTGGTAAAAAAGAGGGCTGTTGTGCAGCCCTCCTTATCATGTCCGGTGTTGGTTTCCGACATTCAGGATGCAGATGCGGGAAGCAGGACAGTTACGGTCGTTCCTTCATTTACATGGCTATCGATGAATATCTGCCCGTTGTATCGTTTGACGAGGCGTTCCGCAATGGCGAGTCCCAAGCCGGTCCCCCCTTGTTCGCGACTGCGGGCTTTATCAACACGGTAGAAACGGTCAAAAACATACGGCAAATCCTCTGCTGGAATGCCCATGCCTTTATCGGCAATCTGAATACATACATCGTTGTCACGTCGCATTCCGTGGACCCGAATCTCTTTGGTTATCGGTGAATATTTAACGGCATTATCAACCAAAATCCGCAGGATCTGCTCCAGATGTTGAGGAAGCATCTTCACTTCAATACCGGATAGATACTCCAGATCAATGTCAAAGGCAGTATCCGGGTACAGCTGCACAACGTTGGTGAGCGCATGCTGTACCGTCTGGCGAAGATCGACCGCAGCTTCCACTGCAATGTGCCCAGACTCGGCTTGGCTAAGTAATAACAGTTCATTCACTATCGTTTTTAGCCGTTTAAGCTCCTGGGCGGAAACATCCAGGGATTCATTCAAAATGTCCGGGTCATGCTTGCCCCAACGGTTCAACAGGGAAATATGTCCTTCAATAATGGCTACGGGTGTACGCAACTCGTGCGAGGCATCTTCCACAAACTGCTTTTGTTGCTGAAACGAAAGCTCCAGCTCATCCATCAGTCGGTTGAACATTCGGGCGAGGTTGGTCAACTCATCATGCTGATCCGGCACATCCACCCGTTCATGAAGTCCCTTCTGCTGAATCTTGATCATCGTTGCATTCATGGTCGTAATAGGCTTGACGAACTGGTGTGAAAGGACAATCGCGCCCAGAATGCTTAAACCCACAGCAGCAATCCCCCCGCCAAACATGACCAGCAGCAGTATATCGCTTAGTTTATCCGTATTTTCCAGGTTGGTCACCATTTCAATCGTCCCGCTGAAATTTGTGGTTATGAGTGGTGATCTCATAATGAGCAGGTGATCTTCGTAGTGCCATGCATTGATCAGAATGCGTTTTTGCACCGTTTGCGGCTCGACCCACTGTTCAGGAAGACGGTTGGATACTTCAAGAAGCACAGTTCCTTCCTGATCCAGAATGCGGATCATCTGATTCTCCTGATTGAACTTGGTCATAAAAGAACGGTTGTCTGCAATTTGCGCTGATGACACTTCTTTCTCTTGAAAGTAACTTTCCATCTCAATCATGCTTTTCTCCATATTTTGCTGTTCCTGTTCAATGAGCCATTCGTTAATTACAAAGTATTGAACGATGTTATACACAATAAACAGCGTGCCCAGCAATAGTGAAATCCAGATCGTCAATTTCCAGCGGATAGACCAATGGGAGCGGGGAAGATATGTTCGAATCCAGCGTATCATTTCTGAATCCCGTAACCCAAGCCTCGTATCGTCTGCACAAAGCTGGGAGAGCCCGACACATCGATTTTACTGCGCAAATAACTGATGTAGACATCAACCACGTTAGTATCCACGTCAGCATCGTATCCCCATACCAGATCCAGCAGCATCTCCCGGGTCATGACACGACCCATATTTTGCATGAGGATCACCAGCAGGTCAAATTCGCGCCGGGTTAATTCAACAACCTCTCCGTCTTTCTTGAAAATGCGCGCCTCCAGATCCAGATGCAATCCATGATGAATCAGTACGGAATGTTCGCTGCCGGTGTTGGAACGGCGAAATAAGGATCTCATCCGTGCAAGCAGCTCTTCAATGGCAAAAGGCTTCGGAATATAATCATCGGCTCCGCTGTCGAGTCCCATGACGCGATCCATTACACCATCACGAGCCGTAATCATAATAATGGGTGTTTGTTTGATGTTGCGTATTCTCCTGCACACCTCTACGCCGTTAAGGCCGGGCAGCATTAGATCGAGCAGGATCAGATCCCACTCCTTTTCGAGTGCCAGTTCAAGTCCGTGTCTTCCATCGTAGGCTACACTGACCGTGTAGGCTTCATGCTGCAATTCCAGTTCTATAAAGCGAGCCAGGTTTTTCTCATCTTCAATCAGCAATATGTTTCTCATCAGAATCGGTCCATTCCTTAAATTTGGAAGCAGTCAGATCGAGCTTACAGGTTAAGCTTACCAAGTCCAGTGTACAACATTCAAATTAGAAAAGAATAAAAGAAGTAATGCGGTTTTCTTATCAAATTCTAATGCAGAAGGTCTAGACTGGGCTTAACCCCAGTACGAGAGAGAAGTGATCATAATGAGCCAGCCGAATCGGGTTCAATCCATTGGTTCAAGAACACCCGCCAATAGTGCAAGGACACCCCTCAAAACGCCTAATGACAAGATCAAACCTGAACCAGCCAAGAGCACATCCAAAACTTCAACGAAGAAAAAATCATCCGGGATGGGGTGGCTTGTTGCCCTGATCTGTATTGGCGCTACCGGAGCAGTGGCATTATTCCTGGATCCGTCTGTCAAGGACACCGTATTGCATGCTGTAGAGAATGCAGTCGGAGTTCGTGCCACACCGCCTGCTGTATCTGCCAATCCAGTCAGTCAAGCTCAGACAGCACCATCTGGAGCGTCGTCGCAAGCACAGCAATCCGTTCAGTCACAGGCCACAGCTTCTACAACGTCGACGGTGCCAGCTGTACCTTCAACGGATCATATTGCCGCAGCCAAGGACATTGCCAGGACTTACGCCGATATGCCTCCAAGCAAGGCTGCTGCTGTACTTGTACAATTGACCGATCTGGAGATCGTGTATGCAATGACCGAGATGTCCACAGAACAGAGAGCGCAAATCTGGAGTAAAATGGACCCGGAACGGGTTGGTAGCCTTTCGGTGCAAATGAAGCCTCGCTCCGTGGTTACGGATCGTGAGCTTGCGCTCATTCAGCGTAAAATCAATAAGCAAAACAGCGACATAGCCAGCCAATCAGTCCAGGAACTGGTACATACCTTCTCGAAAATGTCTTCCCCAAGTGCAGCCAAGCTGATTCAAAAATTGTTCCAGACCGATTCCGCCAAAACGATTGATATTCTGAAGAAAATGGATGTGGATACCCGAGCGAGTATTTTAACAGTGATGGCCGGTAATTCGGTTATGATGGATACAGCAAAACAGATTTCTCAGTCTTTTCTGAAATAATGATAAGGACATTGAATCAAAAACCAAGCGATAGATCGAAAAAAATCCCCATAAAAGGGATTTTTTTTAGTGTGTTATAATATTCCATAATTATGAAATGTAAAGAAATTACCCGATGGCATAGCAAGTGATGTTCAATACGGGAAGGGGAAAAAGAAATGAAGTGTGCAGTGATCGTAACGTTAGCTCTGTTGTTCATTACAGCCGGATTTCTGCTGGTACCGGAAGGTCGAGCGTATGCTTGCAGCTGTGTAGAATCGAATGCCCAAGAGAAACTGAAGACGTCCACATCGGTTTTTACAGGTAAAGTGGTGAAAAGGGGTGGGGTGCAAATATTTAGCACTGACCGAGTGAGAGCATATACCTTTGAAGTGGATACCGCATGGAAGGGTGTTTCTTCTAAACGAATGACTGTCCTGGGTAATGATGCCGGTTCGGAATCTTGTGGGATTCAATTGGAGAAGAACCAATCCTATCTGATATTTGCCTACCAGGATGAAGAGGGAAGTAAGTTGCATACGAATCTTTGTAGTGGAAATGTTTCCGTTGAACAAGCCGGAGACGCGTTAAAGCTACTGGGAGCAGGGAAAGTGCTGAGTCAGGATGATTTTGGAGAAACCATTCATGGACGAAGTTGGTCATCTTATCTCATGATATATGGTGGAGTTGTTCTATTGATTGTATTGGTAAGTGGCTGGATCTGGAGAAGAAAGAAGCGCACTTAATGTAGGTCTAATTGAAGGAAAAGTGGTATTTCGGCAACGGAGGAAAAAAAATCAAATCCCCGTGTGGAACGTTGAGGTAAGCTCGCGTTCCATGCGGGGATTTTCTATATTCGGTCGGATACATCGTACCGATTCAATTAGTTTAACTGCAGCATATATTCATACGCCGTGATACCGAATACCCGTTTAAAGTGTCTGTTCAGATGGGTCAGGTCGACAAATCCACATTCAGCAACAGCAGAGTAGATATCTTTATGTGTTTCAATGGACTGTCTGGCACGCTCCACCTTGCAATTCAGAAAAAACTGGTAGGGGGATATGCCGGCCTGGGACTTGAACTCGCGGATAAATTGAAACTTGGACATGTTAAATTCCGCACACAGGTCGTCCAGTTTCAGCACGTCTTCAATACTGCAAAACATCATTTCTTTCGCTTTTCGAACCAGATTGTCCTGAGGCCGCCACAACTTGGTGTCCATTTCCGACTGGGAGAGTAATTGCAACAGGCCCAAGAGCAGTTCACTGCATCTCGCCTCATCCTGTCCGTTTTGAACAGCATCATTCAGCATCAGGATGCTTCGTGCAAGCACAGGGTCATAGACGATGGGGTTATTAAAACGCAATTCCTTTTTCCCAAGAACCTCTTCGACCAAATCCGGCTTCAGATATAGCATGACATAGTCTATGCCGGCTTTGTCATAGGAACTTCCATCGTGGGACTGCTCCCGGTTGAATAACATCACGCCGTTTTTGTGGGAGGCCTGATAATGTCCGTCCAGATGGTATTGCTGAATACCGCGAAGCGTTACTCCTACTGCATATTCCTCGTGGCAATGCTTTTTATAGGTGAAATCCGTAAAGCTGGCGGATAAAGCCAGTATGTCCTGAGATTTCTTATAGTTAAACAATTCCATGCTGCACACACCTCCCGCGCGTTAGATGATTCCCGATACCATAATGGCTGAGTATAACAAAAAAAGAGCCATAAGGATACTCACTGCTTTTTGATGACGATTGAGTAACGTTCTGAAGACGGAGCCAAACACGACCCAACTGGAATAGGCCAGGAAGCCGATGATGGTAATGATGATCACGAACAGAAACGTTGACATGGTGCTATCGTAGTACGGCAGCACATAGCTGGGAATGACAGTGAATGTGAACAGAACCACTTTTGGATTCACAAACTGCATGATTAAACCGTTCAGAAACCCCGTAACTTGCTTCGATGCTGTCTCCGTGGAACCCATTTTATAGACTTGATAAGCCAGATATATCATATAAACACTACCCACGATCTGCATCACATGGAGAATGCCAGGCAATACCTCAGCGAGAAGATGATTGAGAAGAGCAGAAGCAGCAAGTAACAAGCCAAATGCAACGGTGGCACCCCACACATATTCCATCGTTTTCCGGGGACCAACCTGCCCGACGGAAGTGAGAATCACAATATTGCTGGGGCCAGGTGTAAAGGTAACGACAATACAATAGATGAAAAAAGATGTAAGATTCATAGTGCCTCCCCGAGTTGTAGTTACATGATCATACTCCGGGGAGGCATTGGCTTATAGTACATTATTGCAGCAGAATGCACATGAGCGGGAAAAAAATCATAACTTTCCAGCTAATAGAAACGTCATAGAAGTAACTACTCTGATATCGAGGTGATTAAATGAAAGCTGTAAGTAAGTTGCTGTTCCTATGTATGATACCTCTTTTATTGTCTGCCTGCTTACAAAACGCGGAAAGTAAACAGCCGACCAATAATTTGGATCTGAGTCCTCCAGTTGAAATTTCATTCGAAGAAGCGGAAGCTAGGACCCCGTTTGAAATCAAACAACCGTCAGTTCCTTTCCAAGTTATTCAAAAATCAGCAAGGATTTTAGATACCAATGGTAAATTTGAAGCAGTAGAAATCACGTATGTAAATACCGATGGAGGATTGAACCTGATCACTATGATTACAAACTCAAAGGTGGATACGCCTCCGAATGGGAAGAAAGGTCTAAAATTATCTAATGGTTCGCAAACGTGGGACCAAGGAGACGGACATGTAAGTGCCATCTATTGGAGAAACGAGGGTTTAACTTACTCTCTTATTTCAGGAAAAAATAACAATCTTGAACCGTTATACGATTACCAAACATTACTTGAAATTGCAAATACATTAAAATGATTTTGGTAAGCTAAATCTTTACGGTAACGGGGCACGATAGTTTAATTAACTACCTTTTTGCATAAGGCAGTTCTCTTTTAGGGTAAAACAACATTAAGATCAAGACCCAACTTCTCTGTATGCACAGAGGAAGTTGAGTCTTTTTGTTACTGTATTAAAGCACTTGTTCTATGAATAAAGACTGCAAGGCTAATTTACATTAAGGCATCCAGAAAACGGGTTGCGATGCCGAAATAGATAAACAATGACAAAATATCATTCAGCGTAGTGATTAATGGGCCGGAGGCTACCGCAGGGTCTACTTTGAAACGACTGAGCAGAAGCGGAATGCAAGTACCGGTCAGTGTTCCAATGACAAGAGTGAAGAATAGTGATACGCCAATAATCGCTCCAAGCAGCCAGTCACCTTGCCAGAAATAGGCGATGACCGTAATTAGCAAGCCACATACAAGCCCAATCATTGTGCCTACCTTAATTTCCCGGACAATTAGAGCGAGCACTGTGGCCTTGTCCAGCTTGCGCCCAATTAATCCGCGTACAACGACCGCAAGGGATTGTGTACCTGTATTCCCCGTCATACCAGCTATCATGGGCATGAAGAACGCCAGTGCCACAACCTGATTCAGTGTATCCTCGAAAAAATCCACGATGCTGCCCGAGATGAGTCCGATAAATAACAATAAAATCAGCCAAGGTAGGCGACGTCTGACGGCAACCAGCGGTTTGGTATCAAAATCGATGTCTTTACTGCCACCACCCATTTTGGCGATGTCTTCACTGGCTTCGTCCATAATAATATCAATGACATCATCCATTTGAATAACGCCGCATAGTCTGCGATTTTCATCCACGACAGGCAGAGCCATAAACTCATATCGCTGCAACAGCTGCGCGGCTTCTTCTTGGTCCATATCGACTGTTGCATGGATGACACGTCGGGTCATCAGCTCTTCCACTTTGGTCTTGTCATCTGCCTGAGCAAGGGATTGATAGCTCACGACACCCACCAGTTTGCCTTCATCATCGGTGACATACAGGTAACTGGTCGCTGGGATGTGCAGCGATGCCTGCGATTCTCTCAGTGCTTCCTTCGCGGTTTCATGCGATAACAGGGTACGGTAATGATCGGTCATGATTCGTCCCGCCGTCTCCGGTGGATAGTTCAACACGGATCGGATAATCGAAGAGTGATCCAGGTTCATCGTAGATAACAGCTCTTCCCTGCGTTTGGGGGGCAGATCATGCATGAAGCGAATCAGATCACTTTTGTCCATTTGCTGCATGACTTCCAAGGTGCGTTCCGGACCTAGTTGTTCGAATAGATGAACCTGTTCGTGAAGCGTGAGCGCTTCTGCCATGTCGGCGAGAATATCAGGCTTGAATAGAAGTAAAAAGCGTTTCGTCTCTTGTTCAGGGAACTTTTTATATACGAGAGAAAGGTCATAGGGATGCAGTTCTTTGGCCCATTTATAAAATTCGGTCAGGTTTTGGGTTTGCACGAATTGCACAAGGAGCTCCGTAATCTCTTCAACCGAAAAATCTTTTTTTGGATGGGATCGGTTCATATGTAGTCTCCTTTCTAGATGGGTTCAACTCCGTATTCTTAAACGAAAAGGAATGGAAGTTAAACAGCGACCACGGGAAATGGATATTGTAATCTTGCTAAAACATTCGATATGGGCTTACAAATGAATGCTCCCGGGATATACTTGATGTAGAAAACCCGATGAGGAGGAGACATGTGGAAACGGTTGTAAGAACACAATTGTTATCTCTGGTCGAACCGGAATATCAGAAATTCTCGGCTGCGCTCATTCCGAATATCACGAATTTGTTAGGTGTGAGACTGCCTGAAATACGCAAGATGGCGAAACAAATTGTAAAAGAGAACTGGCGCGCCTATCTGCAAACCGCTGATGATGATTATTTTGAAGAAGTCATGCTGCAAGCGATGGTCATCGGTCATGCCCAAGCAGATATTGAAGAATTGCTGCATCATATCGCTTGGTTTGTCCCCAAAATTGATAACTGGTCCGTATGCGACAGCTTCTGCGGGGGATTGAAATATACAAAGGCACATCTGGATCAGGTGTGGCATTTCTTGCAGCCCTATCTGGTATCCAACCAGGAGTATGACATTCGCTTCGGGGTTGTGATGCTGTTGAACTTTTATATGGAAGAAAAATATATCAGCGAAGTTCTTGCCTCATTAGATCGCATTCAACACGATGGTTATTATGTGAAAATGGCAGTGGCATGGGCAATCTCCATCGCTTATGTGAAACAGCCTGAAGCCACGCTGCGTTATTTGCAGGACAATACATTGGACGACTTTACGTATAATAAGGCTCTTCAGAAAATAACAGAGTCCTATCGTGTTGATTCGGAGACGAAGCAGATCATCCGCAGCATGAAACGAAAAGTGAAGAAACCGGTTCGTGTGTAGTATGTGTGGATAACGAGAAAAGAAATCAGATAACCTACGGGGGAAAGGACGATAGACGTATGAGAAAGAGCATCATGTGGACCAAAATGGAACTGGACGGTCGTCCGTGGGTACTGATTGGCACCGAAAAAGGGTTATGCCGGGTCATTATGCCCAATGAAACGCTTGAAGATTGGAGTAGCTGGATTGGCCGAATTGCTCCTGGAGTGGAGCTCGAAGAAAACGAAGCAGCGTTGAAGCAGACAGGCATGATGGATTGGCTGCAATCCTATTTTGCCGGAGACAAAGTGGCCTTCACCGATGAAATCCCGCTCGATCTGATCGGAACGACATTCCAACTACAGATATGGACAGAACTGGGACGTGTTCCTTATGGTGAGACAAGAACCTATGGCGACATTGCTGCTGCGGTGGGAAGACCTTCAGCGGTGCGAGCTGTTGGGGCCGCCAATGGAGCCAACCCCATTCCCGTACTGCTGCCGTGTCACCGCATAATCGGTGCCAACCGCAAGCTGACCGGTTTTCGCGGAGGATTGGAAATGAAGCGAAGACTTCTGGATATCGAGCAAATTGAAGGTGTGACCGATGGCGGGCATGCGCGGTTTCACTTCTAATCATAATATTTTCATATAAAAGAAGCGGTGGACTACAGCTAGTGCTTCGCTCAATTCTAAATATGTACAGGCACTCTCTAGTGCCTGTTTTTGCATTCTCTATTGTTAGAAGTATGGAGGAGAAACGGAAATATTACGGAAGTGGGTCTTTCCCTTCTGGGACATGGCGCTAACGAATCTCCTACACCTTATTGTGAGGAATAACGTGACGTGTAAAAGCTAACGAACCTCAATAGCCTTATTGTAGTAAAAACCTGTAGAATGACGCGCAAAGGCTCACAGAGCAAGGGAATATGGTGTCTACGGTTCGTTACGATGACTGACCCGTGGAATTTCGTCAAATAGAGTGTGCTCGATTCGTTAAAATAATACGATTGTCTGAGAGCTGTTACGGTCACTTGCTCAAACGATCATAAGATGTTCGCATATACGACATTTAGGGTTATGATGGACGTGGATTACTAGGAAGGCGGAGTCACGGCTGTTTATGAAATCAATGATCAGGTGATCGGGATTGCTCAGGCATACCACCAAGGAAAGGGAAATCAAAGCGAAGAAATGAACAATAATAAAAATACAATTTATTTAAAAATGAGTAGTGTTTTACTCGTTGCTACCATAGGTTGTCTACTTGTTGCTGTCTACTTGCGTACCAAAACAAACACGAACATGTATCAATTTTTAACGTGGGACATTTTCTTAGCATGGGTTCCATTTATCATTTCATCAACGATTAGTTATGTATGCAATATGAAACTTACAAAAACGAGTATCGCATTGGTCGGGGTGATGTGTGCAGGCTGGTTGTTCTTTCTACCGAATTCGGCATATCTTTTCACAGAAATCCTGCATGCATTCAGATACTTTGATCCTCAAGGGGAAACTAAATTCTGGGTTAATATTGATTTTTGGTATAGCCTCACCCTGACGTTTGCCGTAGCTATACTGGGTTTACTTCTGTCCATTTGCTCGATACATCAAATCCACAAATTGTTAAATAAACGATTAAACCAATTTAGCAGTATGGTAGTTGTAGGCGTTATTTTACTCCTGAGCAGTCTAGGGGTATACATCGGCAGATTTAATCGGTGGAATAGCTGGGACGTCCTGAAGCAGCCTGGCCTAATTTTGAAGGATATCATGACTGATTTAAGTGCAGGCAACAGCATTCTGGTTGAATTTGTGGCCATGGTATTTGTGATTCAAATTTTTGGATATATTACACTTCGTATACTGATGGGGAAGTCCAATAATATCTAAACGATAATCGTATGGAATACCAACGTTTTATATATTTTTGCTGAATGAAGTCCTATGGTACCATTGACCACAGATAAACCGGTACTCGATGCAGGATAAACCGAGTGCAAAGAGGGAGTGACCATGTTGAAGCAGGAATATTGGTTAACCAACGTAGCATTGGAGCAAAGTTATGTAATGGAAGACGGACAGGTAACTGGAACCCGGACGAGCCTTGCTCATCTGCGGATTGAGGATGGAGTTATTGCAGCCATCGTGGATGGGGATAAGGCATTGACCAGTGACTTGCCGCAGGTTGATGGTAAAGGACTGTTGCTGCTGCCTTCGTTCGAGGAAGCCCATATTCATCTGGACAAAACGTATTACGATGCACCATGGAAAGCGGTGCGACGCATCTCCAGCATTTTCGAACGTATCGAAGAAGAAAAAGTGTTGCTGCCCAAGCTATTACCCGATGCGAAGCGTCAAGCGGAGAGCATTCTGACTTTGATTCAGGGGTATGGGTCTACCCATGTGCGCAGTCATTGCAATATTGAACCGGTCAGCGGGTTGAAACGGCTGGAAGCGACGAAGCAGGCATTGGAGACATGTTCGGGCAAAATATCCTCTGAAATCGTTGCTTTCCCGCAGCATGGACTTCTCCGCTCTAATTCGGTTGAACTCATGCGTCAAGCCATGGCAGAAGGGGCCACTCATGTAGGTGGGCTTGATCCTCACACCGTCGACGAGCATATCGAGAAATCGCTAAACGCAATGGTCGAACTGGCTGTTCAGTATCAGGCAGGTATCGATATTCATTTGCATGATTCGGGAGAACCGGGTAAACAAGCGTTGCTGCAATTGGCTGATCTGACCGAAGAGGCAGGTCTTCAAGGTAAAGTTACTGTAAGTCATGCGTTCTGGTTTGCCCGTGCGGAGCAGCAAGAAACGGAAGACATGGCCAAGCGAATGGCCTCCCTTGGTATGAGCGTTGCTTCGACCGTGCCTATCGGTAAAATGATGATGCCACTTCCGATGCTCCATAAACATGGGGTGAACGTGAAGCTGGCGACAGACAGTTTGACGGATCATTGGTCTCCTTTTGGTAATGGAGATCAACTGGAAAAAGCGGGCCGCTTCGCCGAACTGTACGGGTATAACGATGAACGGTCCTTGTCTCAATCGCTTGCATTTGTCACAAGTGGCATCACCCCACTGGATTCAGAGGGGCAACAGATATGGCCGAAGGTAGGGGACACAGCCAGTTTTGTACTGGTAGAAGCCAGCTGCTCGGCAGAGGCAGTTGCCAGAAGGTCTGCGCGTCAAGCGGTATGGTTTGAAGGAAATCTGGTAAGTGGGTCGGTGTAGAATAGAGCATAATGGAAGGATGGACCACGGGAAACCGTGGTTTTTTTGTTCTGGATCTGTAAGGAAAGAAGCACTAATCAGCAGTTGAGAAAAGAGGAAGGAACTGCTCGCATATACCACTTTTTGGGTTATGATGGACTAGTCATCATTTGAGCGGGAGTTCGAGGACAATGGTGACATCATATTAAGTTACGATTTAAGTTGAGAGGTGGAACATGATGATCAGAGAGGCCGAAGCCAGGGATGTCGAGGTTATTGAAAGGTTATACAAAGAATTATTGCCGAACAACCTGAATACGAAGGTACTGGCAGAGCGGATTGAAAAAGTTGGGAATAATCCCAACAGTTTCTTATTTGTTTACGAAGTCGGTGATCAGGTTATCGGGACGGCGCATTTACATATCTGTATGGATGCCTTGGTGGAAAACAGACCTTTCGGCGTGGTTGAGCGGGTTATCATTACGGAGCATGTGCAAAGCAAGGGATATGGATCTGAACTTATGAAGTATATAGAGAATGTGTGCATACAGAAAAATTGTGTGAAGGTTTTTCTCACCAGCGGTTCATCCAGATACGAGGCACACGGCTTCTACACGAAATTAGGATACGATGGTGAATCCAGCAAGGCTTTTAAGAAATATTTATAAAACGATTTTCAGGTTGATTGTATATTCGTATCCATATTTTAATAAATAGATGGGAGGATATATAGATGAAAGACATGAACTATTATGAAACTTTTATTGCAGTAGCAGAAGATTGTTCTGTTAAAGTGGCAGAGTTCCCTAAAACCAAAAATGGCGCCAAAACTGTTCCTGTTCTACAGTATGAGATGATAACAAACCATCCTTATCAATATACGCAAGAGGATGTTATGTTTGAAGTATTCGCGCAGCGCAATGATATTCCCGTTGAACAAAGATCACTAGAGAGAACCAAGTTTTTCTCTAAAGGACAACCTTGCCTACGCACATCATCCTTAGGCAAGCGTTATGGATGGGGCATTCATCATAATTCACAAGGAAAAGTGGCGATCTACGCTGTTGAATCGGAAGAATATAAAGACTTTTTAAATGATAGTAGTTTAAAACATGTAAAGGCCATGCGTTCGAGCCGTCAATAGCTCTATAATCTAACTATCAATGCTTAGCAGTGATATGGCCATATTGAAGGGATTTCAAGACAACCGTTACAGGCAGGAGGTAAGAGATGCAGGCTTTAACCAAAGAAACAACAGATACATTATTGGCAGCGATGGACACGTACAAAAGAATTGCACAAAAACTGATCGATAAATTGATCTCGGAAACCAGCCAGGCTGAAAAGGAAGAGATTATCGATGGAGCGTACTACTTGCTTTCCGATGAGGAAGTCTTGAACGGTGAAGACCACCTGAGTGGAAAATGGCATTTCGATGTTCATGGAGAGCATTGCATGTTCGAGAATGCAGAAACAGGGCAAACGTTGGAAGTTTCTCTCGGCAGTAAAGATGATGTGGGAAACATGGACCCTTATTTTTTTTATAACTTTTTGAAATCCACTACAAATTATGAACACCTGATTGCGTATTTTGAAAATCCCTTTGGGGATATGTTGGATTTTTTCGAAAGGTTGGCAGCCCAGAATGTGCTTATTCATGTTCATGGGGTTGAATATAGAAAGCTTCTTTAACTTCGTACAGCAGCATCCCGTTCATTCAAATGGGGGATATGTGTTGAAGAGAAGAACGGGATTATTCGTTACTACATAAAGAAAGGCTAACGTTGTACGCGTATGATTATATCCTGGTCATGATTGCCGAACCCGGAACCATAGAGTGTCAATCCACCGACGTTAGATCCCTCCTCGTCAACCGTGAAACGAAGTGTCCAGAACGGTTCCTCCAGTTTGATATCCTCGATCGTCACGTCCGACATCCGCTCTCCATCCATATACGTACCCGAGTCATCAACACGAATCGTCTTTAATAATCCATATTGATTCACATTGCGATGCCACCATGTCGGCGTATATTTGCCACGAGCAGCCCTTCCGAAATCAGCTGGGCTTGTCCAGGTTCCAAGCGAAATACCGTTAAACGTAAATCGGATATCCGAGGGCCAATGATCTCTTAATCCCGGGGCTTCAGAAGCTATTTCCACTGAAATTTCAATGGCGCTGGCAGTCTGATCAGGAAGCATATAGTTAGGCGTTTTGTATTCGACATACCCCCTTCCAAACCAGAGGATGGCAGCGTGGACCCGCTCAGGATCGAGAAAGTAGCGTGGGTCGTCCCAAACACCAATTTCTTTCTCATGCGTCCCAAGACCGCAGGTAGGATGGACTTCAAATGCAGTATAGTGCCCCACTGAAATCGTCTGCTCTCTAATCCTTGCTGTCCGGCTGGCGGATGGTAGTTCGATCTCGATGTTATTTTGTTTGAGGGAACACAATTTGTGCGTGCCTCCATTCAGGCGTATCCTACGGCTATCAATCAGTCCGGCTTGCTCAAGCTTTCGTATGTGCATCGTGACGATGGAGGGGCTAAGTTCTAACGCAGCCGCAATATCCTTCACATTCATTTCGCTATCTGCAATCAAATCCATGATCCTCCATCTAACCTCGCTTGCCAGTGCTTCGTATAACGGTATAAATTTCGCTTCTCCGTTCGCTTTGATCATCCTTAACAATCTCCTAACCAGGTCTATTGAAATCACATATATATTAATTTAATGAAATTAACTTGACCCTTCAACTCTAATGCATTGAAAGTATGATTGCGATAGTGTTTAATTTTTTTATCTGCTTATGAAGTTGGATTCTTAAATATGTGAATTATAGAAAAAGAGGTGGCTCAAATGAAATACAATAATCCGGTCATTAAAGGGTTCTATCCAGATCCGAGCATCTGCAAGGTGGATGACACTTATTATCTGGTGTGCAGTTCCTTTCAGTATTTTCCGGGTGTCCCGCTTTTTGAAAGCAAAGATTTATTGAATTGGACCCAAATCGGTCATTGTTTAACTCGAAAAAGCCAGATTCATCTGGAGACTGTGAGCAGCTCTGGTGGAGTATTTGCCCCTACAATTCGATACAACAACGGGCGATTTTATATGACCACAACCAATGACACTACTCGTCAGAATTTCTACATATGGACTGAGGATATACACGGGGAGTGGTCAGAACCGATTATTGTGGATCAAGGGGGAATCGATCCGGATTTGTATTTTGAAGACGGTAAGGCCTTCTTTATGAGCAACGGGACCGACGATGAAGGGATTGGGGGAATCATTCAGTGTGAAATTGACATTGAAACAGGTAACAAAAAGACCCCAAGCCGTTCAGTATGGCAAGGATCAGGCGGACGCTATCTGGAAAGCCCACATTTGTATAAAATGAATGGATACTATTACCTCATGGCATCTGAAGGCGGAACCGAGTACGGTCATATGGTCACTTATGCGCGGGGAGATTCCCCTTCCGGTCCTTTCGAGCCCTATGCCAAGAATCCTGTTCTGACCAACCGTAATCTGGGCGGTTATGAACTGCAGGGGGTTGGTCATGGCGACCTGATTCAGGACGAGGAAGTGAATTGGTGGATTTTTCATTTGGGATTCCGTCAGATTGGACAATGGCTTACCTATCATCATCTTGGCCGAGAAGTATTCCTTACGCCAGTTACCTTCGACGAGGAGGGCTGGTTTACGGCAGGGCATAAAGGTACCACACTTATGAGTTTTGACACTGATCGTATCTCTGACACAGTCATTCAACAAGAGAAGAAAAGCTATACGTTCGAGAACGCGGATTGGAATCTTGAATGGTGTTATCTTCGTCATCCAAATACAGAAAATTACTTGTTAGAGCAAGGCAAAATAAAGTTAAAAGGAACCGAAGTGACACTGGATGTTCCAGCATCCCCGACATTCATTGGCCTACGTCAAAAAGACTTTGACGCGACCATCTCAGTTGATGTCAGTCTTACGAACGGAGAGGCAGGCATCACCATCTACATGGATGAACAGCACCATTATGACTTGGCCATTCGCAAAGAGCAGAGCGGGTATAAGGTAATTGAGCGTCTGAATATTGGGGATATCAAATCAGTCGAAAATGAAGTGGAGCTGGGAAGTGATCATCATGCCACATTGGTTATACAGGCAAGCCATGAACGCTACAGTTTCCTTATGCATGCAGATGGCAAGGACATCCTATTAGGTACAGCACAGACGAAATACCTTTCCTCAGAAGTTGCCGGGGGATTTACAGGGGTGCTCATTGGTCTATACGCTAGTGGCGAAGGTTCTGTGGCTGAGTTTTCTAAATTTAAGTGTGATTATCTTTGAAAAGGTAAGGGGAGGGACTTTTGTTCCTTCTCTTTTTTGGTATTCCAATTAAATATATAATTAACCTAACTGTTGCTTTTTCGATAGACTTGTACATAGTTATGATGTCAGGAAGAGGTGTATAAACGTGAAAATAAAATATGAAATGCCTGAATCATTAGTAGACATTGTTCGAATAGATAAGGAGCTACGTGAACGAAATGCTGGAACCTTCCAGGATTTTGTAGGCTTTTATATTAGTTTTAATAATGATGAGGATAGATACTACTGTACGCCAGATGATGCAATCATATTTGGTAGAACAGGAGCAAATGGTGACCACTTTGCTTTTTATGCGTTTAACGGATCCTTTACTGATCTGGAAGAAGCTCCTATTATTTTTATTCAGCCTATGGCAGCTGGTAACCAAGTAACTTTAGTGGCCAGAAATCTTAAGGATTTGTTGGCTTTGTTCATTAATCTTAAGGAAATATATGTATTGGAACGATTTCGATTTTATAAGAACAAATTAGATTTTATTAATGATTATAATGATAACTATTTAAATGATATAAGGCTGAGAGAGAATGATAGCAATTTTATCATTAATCTATTGAGGACGAAGATCGAAGGTATAGTAAATATAGATGATGTATACGAATATATTATTGATTTAAACAAACAAATTAAACTTGTTGTAGATAATGATGGTTATTAGTTTCCGGATAATACCTTTATTGCGAATTAAATAATCTAAAAATATAACAAAAGTATACGAGGCCTTGTTGTTAATCATATAGCTGGATTAGACGCATAAGGGAGGACTATATGGAAGATCAATGGAGAATTGCAACGTATGATGCTGCCTGGAGGCAGATGTTCCTCGAAACGGGGATGACATTAAGAGAAGCATTGGGAGAAACGGCAGTGCGGATTGACCATGTCGGATCAACTTCCATCGTCGGAATGGATGCCAAGCCAATCATAGATATACAAATTTCCGTAACTAATTATGATGGTTTGCTTAACTACAAGCATGAAATCGAAGCGGTCGGCTTCGTATTCAGAGAAGAAAATCCGGATAAAACCAAGCGATATTTTCGCGAAATACCCGGAAGCAGGAGAACACATGTACACGTAAGACAAGCAGGGAGTTTCTCTGAGCAGATGAACTTGCTTTTTAGAGATTATTTGAGGGAACATCCAGAGGAGCGATTGAACTATGCGGAAGAGAAGCACAGGCTTATGGCATTATACAAAGACCAGCGACCCAAGTATGTGGAAGGCAAAGGACCGATGGTGTGGAGCATATTAGAGAAGGCTCATATTTGGTCCCAAGAAATCGGATGGCAACCGGCAAAATCTGATGCATAGGAACATTCAATGGATACAAGTAACCTAATTGGAGTGGTGAAATGAACATTGGAAGAAAGCTGCTAACGACCGTTCTAACCATCATTTGTTTTACATTAGCTGCAAGTATAATATCCATGAATGAATCCTATAGCTTTGATTTTTATATTATTGCTTATCTTGTATACGCGGCTCCCTTGATCTTATTTATCGGGCTACCTTTATCCCTATTGCTGGACTATTTGTTGAGCCGAATTCAATTCGTCAATCATGTCTTATATCTAAGTACGAGGATACTGGGCTACGCATGTGCTGGAGTCCTAGGGATGTATATCTATTATTTGCTCATGGGCGCTGGAGAAGAAAATTTAAATTTTAAAGAGTCGATAGTTTTGACCTTATTTGCTGTCCTTGCTGCTATAATATTTGTGTTGATCGATCTGGGATTGGAAAGTTTGTTAAAGGTGCGAAAACGGAAGGCGTAGTTATAACAAAGTGCTGATTTAATATCATTATTCAGGAGGAATATAAGATGCCAACCCACTGTGCACTTCTTGTAATCGATGTTCAGGTAGCCATGTTCGATGAATCAGATCCTGTATATCAGGGGGACTTATTGCTTCAGAGAATACAACATTTAATTTCCAAGGCTCGGCAAAAAGGTCACTCCGTCATCTACATTCAACACAGTGAGGGAGCAGGGAGCCCCCTTGAACGTGGAACGGCAGGTTGGGCGATTCACCCGTCCATTGCGCCGATCACTGGTGACCTTGTTATTGAAAAGCAGACACCGGATTCGTTTCACGAAACAGATCTGAATCTGAAATTACAAGAAAACGAAGTGAAGGATCTTATTCTGACTGGCATGCAGACGGAGATATGCGTGGATACGACTTGCCGCAGAGCAAGTAGCCTTGGCTATGCAGTAACCTTGGTTCGTGATGCTCATAGCACATGGAATTCCAACATTCTTCAAGCTGAGCAGATTATAGAACACCACAATTCGGTTCTCAGCATGTTTGCGAATGTGGTGGGTACCGAAAATGTAATGAATGGATGAGATGAATTGACGTTTAATAAAAGAATATTTAATCTTTCAGCCTGGCTTGCAGTGTTAGCAGTCATTTTCATTCCAGGAAAAGTCTATACGGAGGGGCCTTTACGAACAGAGTATGGTTTTCCATTGCGATTCTTTACTGATTATCACTATAAGAAACCTGATGATACGATCTGGTTCCTTTCCACTGTATATGTGAATGCTCTACTGTATTTATTTAATGTCCTGTTTATTTACGCTGGAATTCATGTTTTACTCTATGTAAAGAAGAGAATGACAACGCTAAAAGAGTAGGGAGCTGCGACGATCGCGGCTCTTTTGTTTTTACCATATCGTGGGTTATCATAGAAAGCACGATTGCCTGCATTACGATTTTGGACCAAATCGGGATTTGATCAGATTAGCGGGATTTACGGAGAGCGTGAACATTCGGACAAAACTTTTGCCAATATGGAACTGATCAAAACACTTAAAACGCATGAGTAGTAAAGGAGAATGGCTGAATGGAATCTTTCTTTCGTTATAACTGGATCGTGCGTGAGCAATGGTTTCAGTGGTGTGAGGATGTACCGCTTGAAGAGCTGCTTAGGCCTCGAACAGGCGGAGTAGGCAATATATTGCAAACGTTTTTTCATATCATTGATGTAGAGTGGAGTTGGCTCCAAGTATTGCAGGGCAAACCGGATGGTATGGAGAATTTTGAAGACTATAAGACACTGGAAGCTGTGAGACAGTTCGAGCGCAAGCTGCGACCCGATGTGGAGACATTTGTTCTATCCTGGGATCCTAGCATGGAAAAGAGACCTTACATCGATCCTGAATTGGATAGCACCGTCGTCAAGGAATCGTGGGGAGAAGTGATGCGTCACGTGATTGCTCATGAGATTCACCATATGGGGCAATTATCGGTATGGTCCAGAGAACTGGACAAGAAGCCTGTGTCTGCCAATTTCATTGGTAAAGGCCTTATTACACCTGACAACTAGAGTGAAAAGGAGACAATATGATTCATTGCAGAGAAGCTAGAATTGGGGATGGCGAGGGGATTAGCCAATTATCCTATCAACTGGGTTACACCAGTACAACAGAAGAGATCATCGAAAGGTTGAATCGACTAAGCTCAATGACCGATCATTATGTTTGCGTAGCTGAGATCGATTCCCTTGTTGTGGGTTGGGGGCACGTACAGGGAAGACATTCTATCGAGAGTGCCCCTTTTGCCGAGATTGGTGGCTTGGTTGTCGATGAGCATCATAGAGGTGCGGGAATCGGTAAAAAGATCATGAGCGAATGTGAGAAATGGGCACGGATGAACGGGTTTAACAAAATCAGGGTGCGATCAAGCGGGATAAGGGAAGATGCGCATCAGTTCTATATTGCCATCGGATATGAAGAGAAGAAGTGGCAGAAGGTTTTTGATAAATCATTATAAAGATTAATGGAGTATCAGATACCGTTATTTCTAAATTCACAAAGAAGGGTCGGGCAAAATGATTATATCTTTGGAAAGTATCCGTTGGGTTGATTTGAATGAAGAGATTCGCTGCCTACTTGGAAAACCATACAAGTTGCTTCCTCTGTCACCGGGGCTGGAGGCAGATGTTGTGAAGATAGAATGCAACGATCACTCTTATGTGTTAAAGATATGGAACAAGGACTCCAAACCCGATATTCGCAGCCAGTATGAACTTTTATCTGAACTAAACCAGAGGGGAATACAAGTCTCCAAACCGTACGGTTGGGGCATGGATGTGGATTCTAATCAGGTTCTCTTAACGAGTTATGACGGGGAGCCTATAGCCAAGTTAAGCAAAACCAAGCTGGAGCATTTGGCTCAAATGTTAATTAAGGTCCATGGCTATGATGTAAATGATGATACGGATAAGACGGATGCAAATTTCATATCACAATATGACTTCGTTGGATATTTCTTTCCCTCCATTGAACTGCATGAGGATATCTATCAGATCCTGACGAGCCTACTTCAACGGACTGAGTTTAGGCAGGATCATTTGATCCACGGTGATTATAACCTGGGAAATATTCTGGAGGAAGATGATCAATATACGATCATCGATTGGACGAATGGGCAGCTCGGTGATCCGAGGTACGATATAGCGTGGTCCATTTTTTTGATGACGATATATGCGGGGGAACGAAACGGTAAGATGTACAGTGCTCTATTCAAGAGTCTGACGGAATACACACCGGACGATACAGAGATTTTTGAAGCGATGGCTTGTTTGCGTTGGATTCTGTTAAAGCGAGTGGCTAATGTACCCATGGGTCCAGATGTGATGCAACGGATTAAAAAGATTATTGGCAATAATTCATATTTAAATCATGAACTGTTGTAGTACTGTCCTAAACCGCCCTTCGATGCATACCTATGGTATAGAGGAGCGTGATAGGTATGGAACAGAAGGTGCAAACTTATTTTGAACTGAAACAGCTGCAAAAAGAAATTGAACAACGATTATCTGTGTTACGAGATGAGATTGTCGGGTATTGTGAGGAGCAGGGCGTCTATGAGACACAAGTTGGCGGATACGCCGTAAAAGCGGTGCTTCAGCACCGCAAGGAATATGATGATCAGAAGCTATACGCTTCCCTTCCCGATCCGGACATCTGGCGACTGCTGTCCAAGGTGGACAGTCATAAGCTGAAAAGCCTCATCAAGCTGAACATACTGACGGAGGAGCAGATCAGTCCAGCTTGTACGGTGAAGCCGGTAACATTATTACAGGTGGACAAGTTGTAACCGGACAATTTCTACGTGCGTGGACGCAAAAACTGGCCTTTTGTGTTCGATCAGCAGCTACAGCCGAAGGATTCGTTCTGGCGCATCATTAAGCAGTATCAATCATAGGGCTACTTGTCATTCACACATATACGCCAACGCTCCCCGAGGAGCTGATTGAATCGGTCACAAGGTGGCCGGTTTTTTTGTTGTATGCAATATGTTGTGCTAATTTCAGCCGTGCGCTTTAAAAACATCTGTGAGCATAAACTTGATTCATTGCCGGAATGAGAAGCAAAAGGATTGCTTTAAACAGTTATGTGAGTGATTTATATGTTATAATTTGTAATTAATTCATGTACCATCTTTGATAAGGAGAGAGAAAATGAAGATTAAGTACTTGGCTATTGTTGTGCTCTTGTTTATTCTCGTAGGATGTTCTGACAGGATCATATCTCTGAATGGGGAAAGCGAACATTGGAAAGTTGTGGTCACCAACAGGTTTCAAACCGGTATGGTTGAATTTACGATCCGATACATCGGTGACGAAAATATGGTGAAAGATGTTGGTTATCAATTTGGCGGTAAAGATCTAGCGGCAAGCGGATTGGAAGAAGATCTAGGTACACCTTTCCGGGATATTAAGCACGCCTCGGGTCCGAAATATCTGGAGAATGAAGACTTTCCCATCCCTGTCCATATTCAATGGAATGAAGATCAGGAAGAGACAGTATATCTTCAAAAATTGTAGACCGATGAGTTGAGGAGATGGACCATGAAGAAAAAAATCATTTCGATCGTTCTTGCCATCTGGGTATTAATGATTGTGATCAGTGTAGTTCTTCTGTTTCTGCCCAGAACGATCCATCTTGTTGGTGTGGGTGTAAAGTATCGGCTGGGGGGAGAAGACAACAGGGAGCCAGAGCAAACGGTTCATATCAAGATGAATGGCAAGCGTTATCTAACGACCTCGGGTGATTACATATTCAGAGGAACTATTGATATTGAAGGTGAGCCTTTCCCTGTACCCGAAGATCAAAAGATGCTCAAAATTCGTTTTCACGAGGGATACGGATTGATGGAATACTTCATTTATGAAAATGGGAAAACGGGTATCTTCCTATACGGAACACTATTCGTAGATCGTGCATTCAGCAAACTCACCATCGCCATTTCGGAGGAGGATTCAAGCGGAGAGCAGAACAGTAAAAGCTGGAGCTCCGAAGATGGGCTCATGCTCTCCATGCCCGCAACGAATCGTTCCGAAGCCATTCAGCTCTCTAATGAACTGATGGAAACCTACTCGGGGGCTTTACATTAAAATGAGAAATCATAAACATAAACAGGCATGCATTTACCTTGAGGGCCTTCTCCCTTCATGTAAACGACATACCTGTTTTTTTATTTATGCTGCAAATCTCTAGTAATCTTGTGTTCAGTTTCCAAGCAAAGCTTGTTCTACTTCATCCAGAACCTGACCATAGGCAATCGGTCCAAATCCAGCTACCCAGACCGTGTTGTCCACCAGGTAAACCTGGTTGCTCTTCACAGCCTTCAGGCCTTTCCAGACTGCATTGTCACGCAGCTTAGTGAGCGCTTGTTGTTATCTGCTTCACTACCGGAGATGATCATGAAAATACGATCCGGATTCAATGCAGGCAACAATTCGAGCGACACATTCTCAATAACTTCATTCATGACGATGCCCGCTTTTGCAAGGTCAGAAGGTAATGGAATGAAAACTTGTGTATTATCTTATCATTCTAGCGAGTAACAGGAATGCTATCAATCATCTTCGATGTTCCCTTCGACATTCTCCCATCCTCTGTAATGATCCAGCATGCGATGATTACTGTTTAATAGCGTTTACATTGAAATTCGAAGTGAAACACCGTAATTAAATGGATTATCCTCCTAAAACGATCGATCTGCCGTTGATTAAGTATGCCAAATGTTGGTCCGATTTTATAAGCTTATTTTGTAGGCCAGAGGCTTCTGGATTATACAAAAATAAGGGATAAAGGAGAGTCTTTGTGAACGCGAACACAATCGCAAAAGAACGCCTCCCCTGGTCAGCTCTGCTCGCTTTGGCCATGGCTGGATTTATATGCATTCTTACAGAAAGCCTGCCGGCGGGGCTGCTGCCGCAGATAGCGCAGGATCTGGAGATCAGGGAAGGTTTGGCTGGACAGCTCGTCACTTTGTATGCGTTGGGATCTCTTCTAGCGGCAATTCCTCTGACGACAGCAACTCGTGGATGGAGACGCAGGCCGCTGCTGCTATCATGCATCTTCGGTTTTCTGATTTTTAACACGATTACGGCTGTATCTTCGGTATATGGTTTGACCCTTGCTGCTCGCTTCATGGCGGGCGTGTCTGCTGGAGTGTTGTGGGGGATGACTGCAGGTTACGCACGCCGGATGGTTTCAGACTCGTTAAAGGGAAAAGCGATGGCTGTCGCTATGGTAGGCACACCGCTCGCGCTTGCATTGGGCGTTCCCTTGGGTACCTTTTTGGGCAATTACGCAGGATGGCGTCTTATTTTTGGAACAGTCTCATTATTGACGGTAGTGCTTGTATTGTGGGTGCTCTGGAAAGTACCTGACTATGAGGGTGAGCCTGCACGTCAGCAGCTTGCGCTTCATCGGATCTTTGTTATACCGGGGATTCGTCCCATATTGTTTGTTGTTCTGACCTGGGTACTGGCCCATAACATTCTGTACACGTATATCTCACCTTATCTCGGCGAGACGATGCTGTCCGAACGGGTGGACCTGGTTCTGATGATCTTTGGAGTGACTTCGGTGATTGGTATATGGATGATTGGGCTGTTGATTGACCGTTACATGAGATTATTGATTCTGGTTAGCCTTGTTCTATTTGCGCTGGCCTCGCTGGCGATGGGGATCTTTATCCATCAACCGATGATGATCATTCTGGGAGTAGTGGCGTGGGGGCTTACATTTGGCGGAGCGGCTACGTTATTACAGACTGCAATTGCGCAGGCGGGAGGCCAAAGTGCCGATATTGCCCAATCCATGCTGGTGACAGCATGGAACCTGGGGATCGGAGGAGGCGGGATCGTCGGAGCCATCCTTCTGGACCAGATGGGGGCTCGTTTCCTGCCGATTTCCCTGATCCTGTTGATCGTTATAGCCTTACTCGTCGCCTGGTCCCCCAGCAAACATGGTTTTCCCAAGACAGGCTAAGAAACGATGACCGATTAATGCATTTACACCGCATTCGTTCCTTCGATGAGATTTTTGGTTGCAATAGGTGAAGACATCGCGATGAGGGTGGTGTAAGTACCGTATTGATCGCATCGGTCTCCGAACGCTTCAAGACCAGCAATCGAATCCGTCATGATTTTCAACAGGTAGTTATGCTCTCCGCTCATGCGATGACATTCGATCACTTCAGGTGACGAACGGCAGAAATCAAGAAAGGCATGACAATCCCGTGTGCGAAAAAGAAGATAGGAAGTACTTGACCTCCCTATTTTCTGCGGGGAAATGATGGTGCGGTACTCCTCAATTACACCGCTTTCTTCCAATCGCTTCACGCGTTCCGTTACGGCGGGTTGAGATAAACCTACCAGCTTGCCCAGTTCCGTCATGGATAGCCTTGCCTGGTTTTGCAAATGAAAGAGGATATTAGTATCGATTTGGTCCATGAGATGGCCCCCTTTTAAATTATAGGAAATGCTTTGTGAATACCTTTATATTCATCGCAGATTAAAGCGGATAACTTGGTTGTCTTATGTAATACGGATGAGATCATTTATATAATAAGCACACTTACTTTAAATAATCAAGCACATTGCACATGGAGGGGAAGAGTGAAATGGGAGACAGATATATGAAGTTTAATCCTGCATTTGTAGAAGAAGTGATTAACCGTACGTTGGCAGAAAAAAGAATTGTGGGTTCCGTTGTTCAGATTGCCTGGAAAGGGGAAGTGGTCTATAACAGCGCGGATGGCCTCGCCGATCGAGAACAGAACAGACGGATGCAAGAAAATGCGCTGTTCAGGTATGCTTCTGTAACCAAACCGATTGTATCCACCGCCGCCATGGTATTGATATCCCAAGGTAAATTAAAGCTGGATGACCCGGTTATGAAATGGCTGCCTGAATTCCGTCCCAAACAGCCAAATGGAGAAGTTGCCTCCATGACGGTTCATCATCTGATGACACATACGGCGGGGTTAACGTATCGTTTTTTTCAGGAGAACGAGGGAACGTACGAACTTGCAGGAGTATCAGATGGGATGGATATCGCTGGCATTACGCTGGAAGAAAATTTGCAGAGGATTGCTTCTGCTCCACTGTTGTATGAGCCGGGGAAGATGTGGAGATATTCGATTGCAACAGATGTACTCGGTGCAGTTATTGAGAAAGTGACAGGGCTGACACTGCGAGAGGCCGTACAACTGCTCGTGACTCATCCACTGGGCATGAAGGATACGGATTTTGTCGCTGTGGACTCGGAGAGAATAACCGCTGCCTATGCGGACAGTTCCAACAGTTCGGGGCAACCTCGTCGCTTGCGCGATGAGGACCATGTACCTTTTATTGAAGGAACGGGGGGCTTCCAACTCGCACCCGAAAGATACCTTGATCCATCGTCTTATCTTTCGGGTGGTGCGGGCATGATAGGAAGTGCAGGAGACTTTCTTATATTGCTTGAAACGCTGCGTCAAGGTGGAGGTTCCCTTCTTCCTAAAGCGATGGTCGCCGAAATGACGACTAATCAGATTAGCGATCTGGACATGCCTTATTGGCCAGGCAGAGGATTTGGCCTGGGATTCACGTTGCTGAAAGATCCGGTAGAGGCAGGTACACCGGAGTCTGCTGGAACATGGCGTATGGGAGGAACCTATGGTCACTCCTGGTTTGTTGATCCAACAGAAGAACTGAGCGTTGTCGCGTTTACCAATACAGCTCTGGAGGGCATGTCGGGCAGGTTCACAACGGAACTTTGCGAGGCTGTCTATGAAGGGATTGGGCTAAAGGGATAAGTCGTATTATGGATTTATATGGAAAATTATGATAAGGTGGGCAATAGGTTACAGTGAGTTCTAAATTTGATTCCGAAATGAGATGAGAAGATGGATCGCATCCGCAATTACCTGTTTGTTTCTGCAGGCAATTTTCTAGCTGCCTATATGATCTTTCCTGAAAGAACCATTGGCAAATCCATGATTTTTGCTGCACTGATGCTGTTGCTGAGCATGGGAATGGATTTCATGAAAAGCAAATCCAGTTCAGTAATTCCGCACCGATCATCGAAAAAGGTGTGACACTCGTCCCATTTCGGTCCCTTCTGGAGAAGCTGGGCGTCCAAGTGAAATGGGATCAAGCGATCCGTACCGTGAGCGGTTCGAATGAAGGTCCCTCTTTCTCCCTGAAGATTGGCAGCACGATGAGGAATTGTTCTCAGGAGAAGCTGTCATCATGGATCGGTTCCAGTGGGGACTTGAAGTGATGCTGCGGGGAATTAATCTCGACAATAGTTAATGAGGGAGTAATTATATTTATATGAAGAAAAGCAACTGATTAATTTCAGTTGCTTTTCTTTGTAATGGATCTTATTCTACTGCCTAACGTTTCAGTACGAGACTAAGCTGTCGTACATAAGGTGCTAACTCGCTAACTGAATCCAAAAAGTTAATATATACCCGTAGAAGAGTACCATTAGGCTTTGGTTGTCCTAACTCTAACTTTAGCCATTCGATGACCTCAAGCAGTTCATTCTGAATGGGCTCTGGCTGTGGCAGCTCGCGGATTTTATCGGCAAAAAACTTCAGAAGCTCATCTAGATTGTCCTGCCGGGTCTGGTCATCTGGTGGATTGATTTCGTTGAAAAAGGCACTTGATGCCTTGAGCACAGGTTGGGCTTTGCTGGCGATCAAATCTCCGATAACAACATCCAGCCGATCCACAATAAATCCGGCCAAATTAGCCATGGGAACAGCAATCACCGCTTGAAAAGTGTGAGACAAATATTCTTTGACCATGCCGCGGAAGATAGCGACAACATCCCCGAGATATGGGAGAATAGGCTCGCCGTATGTTTCATAGAAGCAATCCTGATGTAAGGTCAGCAGAGAGGCACGTTTTTTTCTCCATTCGATTAGAAAGTTCTCGTTGCTTGTGACCGGAAGCTCTTTAAACTCACTGGTGAAAAAATAATTTTCAAGCATATATTGCAGCTGAAATTCGATCTTCTGGCGCAGCACTTCCTTTGGTGGAAGCCCCTCGAGCCGAAGTCTCCGATCAAGCTCCCTTGCCTCTTCGAACAGGATTCTGTGTACCTCGACAAATACCCCGGTAAATAAATCTTCCTTAGAGGAAAATACTTTATATATGCTCGCCTTGGCCATGCTACAAGCTTCTGCGATGTCCTGCATGGAGGCAGAGAAATATCCTTTTTCTCTAAAAATGCGCATTGCTGTAACGACGATTAGTTGTCTTTTGAATTGTTCCATTTTAACCACCCCTACACATTCTGACATGTCCTCTTATTGTGGTCAATAAAGGAAATTGACGCAAAAACTCCAAAGTCATATAATGAACCTGTGAGTTTTTTATTTTATTTCTAGGGAGGTGAGCCAGAGCATTCGCTTTGGCGCAATATGAAAATTAACGAACAGATTGAAATGCTGGTGCTTACTCTTAAGATGGGCGAGCATGATTTTGTTATTAACCCGGTGGCAATCCGTGACGAGCAATCTTATGTATTGGTGGATACCGGAATGCCTGGTTCTTACGGCCAAATTACGGAGCTTTTGACCCAAGCGGGAATTGACCCTGCGGCCTCTCATTCCATTATTCTAACCCATCAGGATGTCGATCATGTAGGTAGCCTACCACAGTTTAAGGGTGAAGGTGTTAAGGTATATGCCCATGTGCATGACCAGCCTTATATCGATGGACTTAAGCCGATGATTAAGTTCAGCGGGGAACGTAAGGAGGGACTTATCGCCTCTCTTCCGCAGGATCTTGCATCTGCATTTGAAGCTACTTTTTCGGGAAAAGAAAAGAATGTAACCGACTTGCTGACAGATGGGGAAAAGCTGCCATTCGGAGGCGGACTGACAGTAGTCTATACACCAGGGCATACGCCGGGTCATATCAGCTTGTACCATGAGCCTAGTAAGACACTCATTGCAGGTGATGCATTAAATGTTGAAGACGGTAAGCTGATAGGTCCTAATCCGGCAGTTACGCCAGATATGCCACTGGCGCTGGACTCACTCCGCACGCTGAAGGCTTATCCAATAGAGACTGTAATTTGCTACCATGGAGGCATTTTTAAAGGGGATGTTCAACAGGCCCTAGATAAAATAACGGAGAACCTGTAATGGACGGTACCGGCGAAGCCCGGGCTGCGTTGTGGAAAAAGAGTAAGTGGGGCCGTTTTGTGATGACCTTTGCCATTGCTGTCCTTGGTGGATTTGTTTTTCAACTGATCCATATGCCAATTCCCTGGCTACTTGGCTCCATGGTGTTCCTCGTGATCGGCTCCAGATTATTTAAAGGAATCACCTTATACTGGTCTGGACAAGTCCGCGATACCGGCATGATTATCATCGGCTATACCCTGGGGCTTTCGTTCACCTTGTCGACCTTAACGCAGATCGGACTTCAGCTACCAACTATGGTTCTATTTACAGCTTTGTTGCTGTTATGTGCCGGGGCCATCGCGTTTTTAATTTCGAAATTGTCCGGTATTCCTTTCCCAACGGTGCTCATGGGCAGCATTCCCGGAGGCCTCAGTCAGATGATTACGTTGGCCGAAGAAGTGAAGGGCATTGATATCACTGTCGTCACCTTTTTGCAGGTGTCCCGGCTAATGATGATTATTTTCTGTGTACCGCTGCTGATCTTCAGCCCATTGTTTCATGTGAGTGGCAACCATAGCGCTGTAGCTGCTGTTGCGAGCGGATCTACTGGATTTGTTACATTATCACCGCATATTTGGGTCTTTGCCGCAGTATGCGTACTGAGTGCGTTCGTTGCTAAAAAGATCAAGCTCCCAACGGCATTTCTGCTTGGACCGATGATTGGCACGATCCTGATTAATTTGACCGGATATGAAGGTCATGCACTGCCACCTTTTGTGCTCAGTCTTTCACAGCTGATGATCGGGGGCTACATTGGGCTGCTTTTGGATCTGGAAAGTCTGAAGAACAAGACCAAAATCATTCTGCTATCAGTACTAAGCGGAGTGCTGCTGATTGGGATCTCCATGGGGCTAAGTCTACTGCTGACGCGAATGCATGACATCACAATCGTCACAGCATTTCTCGGCTTGTCGCCAGGTGGTATGGACCAAATGGCCCTCATTGCCAAGGAAGTGAACGGCGATCTGTCGATTGTTACGTGTTATCAGCTCTTCCGAACATTTTTTATCTTTTTTGCTGTTCCGCCATTGCTCAAGCTGGCTTTCCGGTCAATGCTGAAAGGAAAACAGGTTACTAATTAAGTCTATAAGTTGAATTCTTCATGGAACTATTTGGATAGCTAGGGCAAATTTTTATATGCTCTAGCTGTTTTATTGTCCAACTATAAGAATTTATATGTTCCACGCTATAAATTATCCTTATATTTCTACGAGAAACACAGCGATCATATCTTCTTTTCAGATAAAAAATAATAGTTTCGTGCAAAGATTTTTAAGGAGAAAACCATTAATATAATTACTATCAAATGAAGATACTTATGGAGGCAGCATGTGATGAGTACACAGAAATTGTGGTATGACAAACCAGCGACTTCATGGTCCGAAGGCTTTCCGGTCGGAAATGGAAGATTAGCTGCAATCGTGTATGGCGGAGCAGAACAAGAAGTTTGGAACATTACTGAATCGACCTATTGGTCTGGAAAAAGAGAACCTATTACGAGCCTTTCCTCAGGCAAGGATGATTTGGCACGACTGAGACAGCACTTTTTCGATGGAGATTACGAAGGCGGCGAGCGATTAGCGAGCCAATTATTAGAGCCGAGCAAGGCGAATTTTGGAACTAATCTGCCTGTATGTGATGTAATCTTGAAGTTTAAAGCTTCGGGACAAGATGTTGTTCGAGAGCTTAATCTTGAAAACGCAATCACGAAGACGACTTATCAAATAGAGGGCTCAAAGGTGCACCGCGAGCTGTTTGCTTCCCATGCAGATGGACTTATCGTTTGCAGGCTGTGGAGCGAATTTCCGGATGGCATTTCATTCAATATCCATTTGGAAGGCAAGACTGATCTATTCGAAAGTTGGAACGAGCCACAGGGGGAAGGTAGAATTTCCTTTAAGGGGCAAGCTCTTGAGAAACTGCATAGCGACGGTGAATGTGGCGTTCGTTGTCAGGGAAGCATGCACGTTGAGACCCAGGCTGGTTTTATTAGTGGAGACTCCGGATCGATTGAGGTTACGAACGCGAAGGAAGCTATTATTTATTTTGCAATAGATACAGACTATGGTGTGACCGGCGACGACTGGATGCGCGTGGGAAACAAGAGGAACCTATTAGCGAAAGCCAAGGGATATGAGTATCTTAAATTGGATCATATTTCGGACTATAACAGTCTGTATAACCGAGTCAGTTTAGAGCTTGGGACATCTGAACTAACGCTATTACCTACGGACGAAAGAATCCGCAATCTATCACAGGGCAAAGGTGAGGACCCTACGTTATTCGCGTTGTTTTTCCAATATGGCCGATATTTGACCCTCTGTGGCGCAAGAGAGGATTCGCCACTGCCGCTGCATTTACAGGGGATATGGAATGATGATCAGGCTTGCCGGATGGGCTGGACCTGTGATTACCACATTGATATTAACACGCAAATGAACTATTATCCGACAGAAACGACTCATTTGTCTGAGTCTCACCAGCCTTTAATTCGTTACATTGAACAGCTAGCAGAGAGTGGGAAAGCAGCGGCTCAAGATTTCTATGGTAGTGACGGCTGGGTGGCGCATACCGTATCCAATGTTTGGGGATTTACAGCCCCAGCTTGGCAGAATTCCTGGGGACTTAATGTGACAGGTGGCCTGTGGCTTGCCATGCAGCTGCGTGATCATTACGAATTTACGTTGAGCGAGCAATTCTTAAGTCAAACAGCCTACCCTATTCTAAAAGAATCCGCTTTATTCTTCCTAGATTATATGGTTGTGCATCCGAAGAATGGCTGGCTTGTTACGGGACCTTCGATCTCCCCGGAAAATACCTTCCATGCCAATGGCACGCAGAAGCATCACTATCTGTCCATGGGGACAACGCTCGATCAGGTATTGGTAAGCGATCTGTTCGAATTTGTCTTGGAGGCTGCAGAGAAGTTTGGGGTTGATGAGCAGCTTCAAGCGGATTTGAGAAAAGCCATTGCATTCCTGCCACCCCTTCAGATCGGCCAGAAAGGGCAGCTTCAGGAATGGTTGGAGGATTACGTTGAGGCACAGCCTGAGCACCGTCATCTGTCCCATTTACACAGTCTATTTCCAGCTTATCGCATCACACCGCAGCATACTCCTGAGCTTAGTGAGGCTGCGCGTGTTACCTTGGAGTCTCGTAAATCGACCAACAATCATGAGGATGTGGAGTTTACGGTTGCTGCCTTTGCGGGTTGCTATTCTCGTCTACATGATGCAGAAAGTGCTTATGAGCAGATTTCACATCTGGTTGGAAACTTGTGCTTTGATAACTTGATGACCTTTTCGAAGCCTGGTATTGGCGGAGCGGAGAGTCCTATCTATGTGGCGGATGGCAATTTTGGGGGAACGGCCGCGATCGCGGACATGCTGCTACAGAGTCATGCAGGGGAGCTTCATTTGCTGCCAGCCCTACCGTCATCATGGTCTTCAGGGCAATATCAAGGACTTCGTGCAAGAGGAGCCTTGGAGATAGACGTCATCTGGTCGGAGGGACAATTGGATGAGGTGTCAGTCCGCACATTGGCTACGGGAAACACCACGCTCCGCTATGGTGAACAGAATCTACCGTTCAGCTATGAAGCAGGGCGCAGCTACAGATTGGATTCCGAACTGCGAATACAGTAAAGAGTAGATATCCTAACTAGATTACAGAGGTGGATGTCCACACCCTTAGTTTCAGTAACCCCAGACCTACAGTCTGGGGTTATAAGCATTTGACTTAAAGTTCAGTTTAACGCTTATAATAGAGCAAGCTGAAACATCTTATGAACTGGACTTGGGGGAGAGTAATTTGTTTACAATCAAGGAAGTATCAGAAAAATTAAATTGCCCTGCTCCTACGATCCGATTTTACGATAAAGAAGGACTATTACCCGATATTCGTAGGGATGTTCACGGCAACCGCCTTTTTGAAAAAAGAGATATAGACTGGATTCGCTTAATAACATGTTTTCGTGCCACAGGAATGAGCGTAGCGGATTTGAAAAAAATCGTTGATCTTGCCTTGCAGGGAGATGAAACGATCGGACAGCGCAGAGCCATACTAGAAGCCCATCAAGCGGAGATCAAGAGGAAGCAGCAAGTGCTAAATGAGGCTTTTGAAGCCGTTAGTCAGAAGCTTGAAGTGTATAACGATATAGAAAAGGGAAATCCTGAGGAACGTTTTCTCACGTACATCGGGGAATTAGATACAACCATATAAGTCGAGATTGTGACAAGTCACTCTGTGTAAGAATAGGGTGGCTTTGCTGTAATCAAAAACTTACCTTAAAGTGCACTTTAAGATATATACTAACATGGTTAAAAAAATTTTCATCGGAATAAGAAAGCAGGAGAGAAATCCGCTAACTTTATCGATGGGAAGTTTCGCAATCAAATACCGACATCGATGGATTATAGTTTAAAAGATACCGCTGGAGCCCTATACGATACGATAAAAGGAAACCCAAATGGCCGACCAAAGGGAAGTCTTCCAATGGAGCCCTTTGATGCAAAAGCATTTTCAGATAGTAACGAGGATCAAGTTATGTGCCTTGGTCATTCGACCTTATTGATGAAGGTCAGTGGAGTGGAGCTGCTGCTAGATCCAGTATTCAATAAATACGCCTCCCCCGTTGCTTTCGCGGGGCCAAAGAGATATAGCAATAAGCCGCTAGCACAGATTGAGGATTTGCCTGACATTGATGTTGTCTTGATATCGCATGACCATTATGATCATCTGGACTATGAGTCTATCCGTAAGCTAAAAGGAAAGGTCAAACAATTTATCGTTCCGTTAGGGGTCGCTGGACATTTGACAAAATGGGGCGTAGATTCGAGCCAGATTAAAGAGCTGGACTGGTGGGAGTCCATTAAAAAATAATGCTTGCCTTAAAGTGAACTTTAAGGGTTACGATAACTCACGAGCCAAGCTCAATTCGTGATCTGGAGGGAATACACTTGAGTAAAACCATTTTAATCACAGGTACATCAACAGGCTTCGGCAAAGAATTGGTTCTTCAATTTGCGAAGCGTGAATGGAATGTTGTCGCTACCATGCGGGATACATCGAAAGCTGCCGCTGAATTTAGCCAATATAGTAATGTACAAGTTCTGGCCCTGGATATTACTAATCAGGAAATGACCCACGAGGTTGTGGATGCGGTAACGCGCCAATATGGACGAATTGATGTGCTGCTCAATAATGCCGGATATGCTCAAGCAGGTATTTTTGAAGAAGTATCCGTTGACCAAGCACGTCAGCAATATGAAACGAATGTGTTTGGTGTAATGACCACTATTCAAGCCGTTCTTCCACAGATGCGGGAAAATCGCTCGGGTCACATTATCAATATCTCATCTATGGGCGGCGTACAAAGCTTGCCGACGCTGTCTATCTACTGTAGCTCTAAAGCAGCGCTTGAAAGCCTGAGTGAAGGTCTGGCAGTTGAGGTTAAGGGCTTGGGCGTAAACCTTACCCTTGTAGAGCCTGCAGGATTCAAGACAGGTTTCCAAGGAAATACTCAAGAAATTACAAGCGATATCCCGGACTATCAACCGCTGTATGATTGGTATAATGATCTTGCTGAGACCGCGCCTTATGGCGATGTTGAAAAAGCCATGTCAGCCGTTGCTGATATTGCCGGCACAGAGAATCCTCCAAGAAGACTTGCGCTCGGAAGCATGGGACTTGTGATGGCTCGTACGCAGCTGAATGGTATGCTTGAGGAATATGACAAGTGGGAACACATTACAGCAAGCGCAGATTAATTTGAAAGAAAGAGGAGTGGATAATACATCCGCTCCTCTTTTGCATAATAAAGAATCCATCATCTATTTATAAAAGCTAGTAATTATAGTAATGACAACATTGATCGTTGTGCCAAAGCACAGAAAGGTATGATTTTCGCGCCCCAATCTTTGAGATGATTTAACCCTAAGAGGACATCTGACACCGTAAGAACCAAGACAGCCAGAGACAAAATGGTATGATTATGAAGTCCAATGTTATCCCCTAGATATTCAATCACAGGAACGCCATTTTGAAAAGGACATTATGATGGAGCCAGACTCCACTCCAAGCGGAACAAATCATAGAAATCCGATATGAGACGGTGGAGCGAGCGGGCCCTTTTTTCTACAATGCGAAGATAGCTCATTTTTCCTGATCGAAACCTTAACCAGCTTCGGGAAGAGAAGCAGAGTCCTTCTTTATCCGGCTCCCATTTACATGTCCACTATTGTTCATTACACTTGGTTTATAGTACCTACTTAAATCCAAACTCAGATGATCAGGAGGAATATATTTATGCATCAATCCGCACATATTCAGGAAGCCAGAGACTACTTATTAAACCGTATTAATGATAAGCCTGTCGTGGGCATGATTCTGGGATCAGGGCTAGGAGCGCTCGCGGACGAGATCGAGAATGCTACCGTCATTCCATATACGGACATTCCTTATTTTGCTCAATCCGAGGCTATTGGTCATGCCAACGAATTGGTCATCGGAGAACTGATGGGTAAGACTGTCATAGCGATGAAAGGACGCCTTCATTATTATGAAGGATTTTCGCTGGATGAAGTAACGTTCCCGGTCCGGATTATGAAAGCACTGGGTGTCGAGCAGTTGATCATCACCAATGCTTGTGGAGCGATTAATACCAGCTTCGAACCTGGACAGCTTATGTTGATTACAGATCATATCAATCTGGTAGGCAATAATCCGCTGATGGGGCCGAATAATGCCGAGCTGGGCGTGCGCTTCCCGGACGTATCACAGGTATATAATCGTGAACTCCGCAGTATTGCTATGAAGGTAGCGGAGGAGCAGAATGTTGGTTTGCAGCAAGGGGTGTATGCATGGTGGAGTGGTCCGGCGTATGAGACTCCAGCAGAGATTCGCATGATTCGTACGATGGGCGCGGATGCTGTGGGTATGTCGACGGTACCTGAAGCGATTGTAGCCATTCATGGCGGCATGAAGGTGCTGGGTATTTCCTGTCTGACCAATATGGCCTGCGGCATTCTGGATCAGCCGTTAAGTCATGATGAAGTGATTGAAGTTGCGGCAAAAGTGAAAACAACCTTCATCGGACTGGTTAAAGGTATTCTGAAAGAGATGTAATCTGTAATCGAGAAGGATGTTTCCTTTCCTTTCAAAGTACTCTTGTTTGTAGCATTGTCCAAGACGGAGTGATTCCGTTGGGCAGTGCTTTTTTTACAAGATGAACATGTGCAAAAATATTCCTATATCGGTCAAAACGACCTATAATAATAAAGATTGAAGCAAAAAGGATCGGCTTTAGGCTGAAAAAGGAGACTGATAGAAATGGAAGAATTGGGCCCTACTGAGTACGTCATTTTTGAAAGGATTCAAGCAAACTGGTTAAGAGGTTTTGAAGGAGTAGGAGGGAAGCTTTTCCTTACTAATGAACGATTAGTTTTTATTCCTCATGGCCTGAATTTTCAGACGGAATGGGTTCAAATCGAGATCTGGGCTATGACTAAGATTGAGAAAAGTGCGACATGGGGACTAATCCCTAATGGAATTACCATTACATTGGACAGTGGACATGTCTTCAAGTTTGTTGTCTGGAATCGCTCTAAGATTATCAAGGAGATTGTACAAGCCAAGAGAATTAATAACGAAATAATGTAAGAGCTTGAGATGAAGTACATAAACCAAAAAAATGTGGGAGAATAAAGTGAACGGAGTTACCCTGGCCTAGACCAGGGTATTTTCAATCTAAATAGCATCATTGTAGAGCAAAAGGAGAGTGAGCAAGTTTAAAAATATTGATGCACTATATTAGGAAGGCTTCTTTCAGACACGCATTAATTCTATGATATTTTTATTTAGCTTTCTAGGGAGATACACTCTTTTTATGTTTAATGAAAAACAAAAGAATCGCTCCCTGGAGTGCAGGCATCAAGCCGCACCAGGGAGCGATTCTTTTATGTTGGATTTAATAGGATGCGGGCCAGAGCAGCAGCAGTGAACATAGAATCAGACCTGAACCGCCGCCCAAGGTATAGACCGTGAGCTGGCGGAGTAAGGACTTTTTCCAGAACGGCAGAGCTGTCTGGGTGCGAATCCGTTCATTTTCCCGTTGTAGGGCATTTGATTCTCTAACAAACATGCGCTTGAGATCGCCGAATCCTTGCAGAAAAGGGTTCATGAACCCGCTTTGCAGCACATGGATTGCTGTTCCGGCCAAGAGACATATCAGACCGGCGACAAACAGCTGGTCTGAACCTTCATGTAGGCCACCGGAGCCGCCTAGTATTCCGCAGAAGTCCAGCAGATAGGCGGCCAGGGCCGCTATTAGACCGGACAGAGCGTAACGGATAAACATTACTCGGATACCCGCTTGGTGAAGCGGAGATCCGGGTTGGAACGAGTATCAAAGATAACGCCCTCAATACTTGGACTAATCAATGCAGTGTCGGCAGAGAAGAGGATCGGTATAATTGGCAGTTCGTCCATTAGAATGGCCTCCGCCTGATGCAGCTCTTCAAACCGTTTAACTGGATCAAGCTCAAACGTGGATTCGCTAATCAACTTGTCGTATTCAGGATTGCTCCAGTTGGTGAAGTTGTTGGAGTTCTTCGATGTGTAGTGTTCCAGCACACCCAGCGGGTCGAGGAAGTTTCCTTCCCAGCCCATACGTGCGACTTGGAAGTTCTTTTGCTTGAAGGTATCGATGTATGTTTTCCATTCCTGATTCTCCAAGTTGACTTCAATACCCAGATTGGTTTTGAGCATTTCCTGAATGGCTTCGGCTACTTTTTTGTGTTTGTCGGACGTATTGTATTTGAAGGTAACTGTCGGGAGTGCAGACAAGCCTTCTTCCTTCAATCCTTCCGCCAGCAATTCTTTGGCTTTTGCCGGATCGTACGCATAATATTGGGTTGGCGCCTCTTCCCGGAAATCTTTGCCGGATGGTGCTGTTACGCCGTAAGGAACATATCCGAAAGCTGGTGTTTCACCACCCTTGGTTACACTTGTCGTCAACGCTTCACGATCAAGTGCATAAGAGAGGGCCTGTCTGATCTTTTTGTTCGTGAAAGGTTTTTCCTCCACATTGAAAGAGTAGGTATATACGCTGAACGAAGGATGGGACAGGAACTCCGCATTGTTCCGCTCCTGATCAAGGGTATCCACTGGCAGGGAGAGGATCAGGTCAAGCTCACCCGTTTTGAACAGTTGATAGTACGTGTTGGAGTCCTGAACCATTTTGAAATGGATGGTATCCATCGTGATGTTGGATTTATCCCAGTATTGATCATTTTTAGCCAGCGTAATTTGCTCATTGTGTTTCCATTCCTTGGCAATGTAAGGACCGTTACCTACGATCGTATCGGCTTCTGCTGCCCACTTCTCATTATTGTCCACAACGGAAGCTTGAACCGGCAGATAAGCATGGCCAACGACAATGGTTGGGAAGAAGGCCAACGGAGATTTCAGCTCAACCACCAGTGTATGATCATCTTTGGCGGTCACGCCGACATCCTCAGCTTTTCCTTTTCCCGTGTTATAAGCTTCTGCACCTTTAATGTAATACAGAGAAGAAGGGTCATAAGCGGCTGTCGCAGGGTTCAATACACGTTTCCAAGAGTATTCAAAATCCTTGGCAGTTACAGGTTCATTATTCGACCATTTTGCATCGTCGCGAATGGTAAACGTGTAGGTTTTACCGTCCGGCGATACATCGACTTTGCTGGCTGCGCCTTCAACGATTTTGCCTGATTTGTCGTATGTATACAGTCCCTCATACAGATTATCAATCACCCAGTAGGATGTCGTATCAGATGCCAGTGCAGGGTCCAGTGTGTATGGTTCTCCACCGGCCAGATTGGTGTTCAGTACTTGCTCAACGTTTGCCGCTGCTGCCTGATTGTCCGGTTTTGAAGCAGTTTCACCATTGTCGGTTGTAGAACTGGAGCAGGCACTCAAGGCAACGGATGCTGCCAGCAAGAGAGAGACGGCCCAGTTCGTTTTTGTTTTATTCATTGTTCATTCCTCCATTAATGATTAATTCGTGTTATTCGTAAAGATGACATGCTACCCAGTGTCCTGTTTCGACCTCCCTTCCGGCAGGCATGCGGTTTGCGCAAACATCCATCGCGGCGAAACATCGTTGATGAAACGGACAGCCCGCCGGGGGATGAATGGGACTGGGCGGATTTCCTTGGAGGCGAATACGCTCCCTTTGCCCTTTTAAACGGGGATGTGCGGCGGGAATGGCCGACAGCAGCGCCTGAGTGTAGGGGTGGAGCGGATTGGCAAAGAGATCGTCCCGTCCGGACAGTTCCATCATTTTACCTAGATACATGACTCCGATCCGGTCGCTGATGTGCTTCACCATAGCCAGATCATGCGCGATAAATAGATACGTCAGTTCTTCTTCACGCTGCAGATCCTTCAGCAAATTGACGATCTGTGCCTGAATGGACACATCCAGCGCGGAAATGGGTTCATCCGCTACGATGAAACGCGGCTTGACGGCAAGTGCCCGGGCTATCCCTATGCGCTGGCGCTGTCCTCCGCTGAATTCATGCGGGAAGCGGTGAGCGTGATCCGGGTGAAGCCCGACGCGCAGCAACAAGTCCGCGATGATGTCTTTTCGAGCTGCTCCTCGTGCCAACTTGTAAGCGTCCAGCCCCTCAGCGATAATATCCCCGATGCGAAGCCTCGGGTTAAGCGAAGCGTGCGGGTCCTGAAAGATCATCTGCAGATGGCGGTTCAACTCCCGCTTCTCACGCGGCTTGGCCTGTCCGATATCTTGTCCGTTAAACAAAATCTGTCCTTCCGTAGCTTTCAGCAGCCCCACGATGGTTCGACCTAGTGTAGATTTGCCGCTGCCGCTCTCGCCGACAAGCCCGAGTGTCTCTCCCCGACGGATGTTCAGGCTGATGCCGTCAACCGATTTGACGGTCAGATTGGACGGGCCGTGAAAATGCTTCTTCACATTGCGAATTTCAATTATAGATTCGGTCATGCTCATTCCTTTCTGCCGGGATACGGTCATCCACTCGAGGAGCTCGAGGATCGTTTAGCCAGCATCTGGCACTGTGTTTTGATGAAAATATGGTTGCATCAGGCATTTCCGTCAAACAGATATCCATCGTGTGCGGACATCGGTCTGCGAACGGACAGCCAGGCGGGAGCGCAGCAATATCCGGGGGCGAGCCCTCAATAGGAATTAGCCTGTCATGTTCTGTATCATCCAGTCGCGGGGTGGACTGGAGCAGTCCCCACGTATATGGATGGCGTGGCCTATCAAAGATATCCTCTACCGTGCCGGTCTCCACAATGGTGCCTGCATACATGACGGCAACGCGGTGAGCCACTTCGGCGACAACGCCCAGGTCATGGGTAATCAGCAAAATTGAACTGCCTGTTTGCTGCTGCAAGCTGCTTAGAATATCCAGAATTTGCGCCTGAATAGTAACGTCGAGAGCGGTCGTTGGCTCATCGGCTATCAGCAGCTTAGGATCACAGGCAAGTGCCATCGCAATGGCAACCCGCTGACGCATTCCGCCGCTGAATTCATGAGGATATTGATGATAGCGGCTTGGTGCATCAGGAATACCCACGAGGTTTAGCAGTTCTACAGATCTGGCCCGGGCATCTTTGGGTGATAGTTTGCGGTGCTTGCGGAGTCCCTCGCCGATTTGACTACCGACTTTCATCGTTGGATTCAGAGAAGACATGGGGTCCTGGAATACCATGCTGATCTCGGAGCCTCGGATTCGGCGCATGGCTTTAGCGGATAATCCGCTGATAACTCGCCCCTCAAAGCGAATTTCGCCGCTGCGAATGCGGCCGTTCGGTGACGAAAACATACCCATCAGGGAACGGGCGGTTACGCTTTTTCCACTCCCACTTTCGCCGACGATGGCAAGTGTCTCTCCTTCATCGACGTGAAAAGAAACATCTCTTACAGCTTCAAGTTCTTTGTCACGTGTGGCAAAAGAGACCTTTAAATGATTGACCTCCAGTAAATGACTCATGGTGTGAACCTCCTTAACGGTTGGAGCGCGGATCAAAAGCATCCTGCAGCCCATCACCGAAAGCGTTAAATGCAAACATGGTGAGCGAGATCATTAGACCGGGAAATAACAGTCTCCACCATTGTCCGCTCAGAATGACCCCAAGCGAATCGTTGGCCATCGTCCCCAAGCTGGCGATGGGTGACTGGATACCGAGTCCCAAAAAGCTCAGAAAGGATTCGGAGAAAATAGCGGAGGGAATCGTGAAGGTCAGGTTGACGATAATGATTCCAGCCGCGTTAGGCAGCAGGTGCCTGAAAATAATCTTGGCATGGGATGTGCCGAGCTTCTGCGCTGCGAGCACGTATTCCTGTTGTTTCAATTGCAGGATCTGACCTCGGACGACGCGGGCCATACCAACCCAACCCGTAATGGACAGGGCAATAATCATCGTTAACAATCCCGGTTTCATAACGACAAGAAGTAGAATGATAACCAGCAAATACGGGATACTGTACAAAATTTCAATGATTCGCATCAAAAGGCTGTCGATTCGATCGCCTGTCCGTCCTTGTCCGGCGCAGTAGCCGGCGATTCCGCCAATCAGGACACCAAGCACGAGGTCTATGGCTGCAGCAGTAAAGCCAATCAGCAGCGATATACGAGCTCCTGACCAGGTACGGGCCCACATATCCCGTCCGAGATCATCCGTGCCAAACCAGTGATCAGCCGAGGGTGGCAGATTGGTCTTGAGTAGGGACTGTGAGCTTGGCGAGTAGGGAACCAGTAACGGACCTACCAGAGCCAGCGCAATAATTACAACGAGCAACAACAAGCCAAGTAAAGATAATCGATGGCGAAAAATACTGTATGTACGTTGTTTCCATAAGGGAAGACCCGGGCTGGCTATACGGTTCGCACTCAACTGGCTTCGATCTGCCGGTGCGAAGCGAGGGTCCGATGTAATGGGGTCTGTAGTTGTAGCTTTCATGCTAATCTCCTTTGCTGGACAGCTTGATTCTCGGATCGACGATCCGGTACGACAGGTCGATCAGGAATAGGGTAACGACCAGAATAACACTGTAAAAGATCGTCGTTCCCATGATGACCGGGTAATCACGATTGAAGATGCTGTCCACGAAATATTTGCCGATTCCCGGAATGGCAAATATCTTTTCAATCACGAAGGTGCCGGTGATTACGGAGGCGAAGAGCGGCCCGATAAAAGATAATACCGGAATGAGTGCGTTTCGCAGTCCGTGCCGGATGACGACTGACCAGGTAGACAATCCTTTGGCTTCTGCTGTTCTTATGTATTCCTGCTGCAACACATCCAGCATGCTGGTCCGCATGAAGCGGGCGATGACAGCCAGTGGCGTTACCGACAAAGCCAGCGAGGGCAGTATCGTATGCTGCCAGGTTCCCCAGGATGCAACGGGGAAGAGCCTCCATTGGACAGCCGCATATTTAATGAGCAGCGGTGCAAGAATGAAGCTCGGGACGGATATCCCGATGATGGCAATGAACATGGATATGTAGTCCAAGGGCCTTTTGTGGAATAGGGCGGCGACCGTCCCCAGTGCAATGCCTGCAATCAGTGCAATGACAATGGACTGGATGCCAAGAAGGGCGGAGGGCGGAAACCCTCGTGCGATCAACGTGTTGACATCGGTCGTTTTGGACTGGATGGAGGGTCCCAGGTCCAGCACCAGCAAATTTTTCAAATACAGTGCATACTGGACAGCAAGTGGTTCATCCAGATGGTATCTTGCACGCATATTTTGCAGGACAGCTTCAGGTATCGTTTTGGAATCGTTGGAAAAAGGGTCGCCAGGGATCATGTGCATGATTAGAAAGGTCAGCGTCACAATGATCCAGAGCGTCAAAAGCATGGTGAAAAAGCGTTTAACAATATACATGATGCAAATCTCCTGTTCTGTTTCTCTAGGCACTCTTCCCATTTAATCTACTACTGTTCAATTAATCTTTGCACAGATATGCACACATTCGAAGTAGAATGCGAGAAACTATTAAAAGCTGATAAGAATACTAGGTATATTAAAGTGGTTTGTATATATTGTCAACATTAGGTTGTTAGGTTTGTCACCTTGGATAACTCTCAGAACATAAAAATGGCTTGCTTTTTCCTGTATAATTGGGGTCAGATGAATTTATCAAATCCCCCACGGACCAATGATCCATCGAATCCTATATAGACAATATTAATAGCTCGAATGAAGAATAAAATAATCGGAAAAGAAGGAGTCTTCCAATGATCCAAATAACCATGCGTCAATCCAAGCAGACAGATCAGGAGCACCTTGCAGAGTTGCGAGCCCTGGTTCTATATGATGATCTACATAGGTTGGGAAGGTACGATGAGGTGAAGGTTCGTGAACGTTTCCGTAATACATTCGACCCTGTCCACACGTGGATTATTGAGGTCGAGGGTGCATGGGTGGGGTGTGTAGCGATGAAACCCAAGTTGGAGGAGATACTACTGGAACATTTCTATATCCATCCCGACTCTCAGGGTAAGCAAATAGGAACTCAAGTGCTGAACATGCTGCTGAAACGGGATGAGGTCCGGGGCAAACGTGTTATTTTAAATGTATTGCAGGGCAGTCCGGCTCGGCGTTTGTATGAACGCTTTGGGTTTGTCTTGGACAGTGAAGATGAGGTGGATGTGTTCATGTCCGTTCAAGTACAGTAATCGTTACGGTCAAAATAATAAGTAGCTAACAGATCCATTCATTTAATTCTTGAATGGGTCTATTGAACTTTTCTATTATACTTTCCAGGGACGGTATCCTAATATGGATAATAACCTACTTTTTATATAGGAATTATATAGTATGGAGAATACCAAGATGCCGCATTGGAAGCGAAATCTGTATATTCTGTGGTTTGGCCTGTTTTTCAATCATATGGCTTACACCTTGTCTGTGCCGTTCTTTCCGCTGTTTTTGCAAAATGACCTCGGTATTCAGAGCGGATTGGAAGTCTGGTCCGGCATTTCGATCTCGATCAGCTTTCTGATCAGTGGACTATGTGCTCCCTTCTGGGGATCGCTGGCTGACAGATATGGCAGCAAACTGATGCTGATTCGTTCGGGTGTTGGTCTCGCCATTGCTCACCTGGCTAACTATTTCGTTTATGATCCTTTCACGTTTATCGCTGTGCGGATATTTCAGGGACTTATGGCCGGCTTCAATCCTGCATCCATTACGTTGGTCGGCACCAATACACCGGAGAAGCATGTAGGTTATGCGCTTGGTGTCATCTCCACATCCACGGCTGCCGGAGGAATTCTGGGACCGCTTGTGGGTGGAGTACTAAGCCATTGGATCGGGCTGCGCGGATGCTTTATCGCCTCGGGAATCATTACACTGCTCTCCGCCGTGATGGTGATATGGGTAAAAGAATCCCGAGCTCCCCGCACTGTGGTTCGCACAAGTATTCTGGGTGATCTGAAAAAAGCTGCCTCCACTCCGGGATTAATGCGGATCTATGGTTTGATTTTGCTCGTTTCGACTTCCGTGCTCATTATCGAACCTGTACTGACGCTTTATGTTGTCCAGATTGGTGGAGACGTCAGTAGTGCAACACTTAGTGCAGGAATCGTCTTCTCGGCCATCGGCGTGGCAACGGTAATTATGGGGCCGCGTTGGGGACGGATTGGCGGGAAGATCGGATACGAGAAAACGCTATTTATCGGTCTGCTGGGCGGCGGCATTGGCAGTTTACTGCAACTGACGGCGTATAACCTCATTTATTTTGGAAGTCTGCGATTTGTCTATGGCCTGTTCTTCGCTGCGGTGTATCCAGCCTTGAATGCGTTAATCATCAAATATGCTGACCGGGATTTCCGGGGAAGGGCTGTCAGTCTGAGTCAGACCGCCAATCAATTCGGTATTGTACTCGGCCCTTTACTCGGTGGTTTTCTGGGCGGATGGACGGGGATTCCTTTTGTTTTTCTCTTAACAGGCATTGTCCTTCTGGGAGCAGCCTGGACAGTCCGAGTAAGCGATAGGAACCAGGCGAATAAAACGGGATTGGGGATGGCACCAGCAGAAGCCGGCGGAAACAGCATAAAGAAATAATGAAACGACTCTCAGCGAAAAAAAGGATACTCGACTGAATGGGTCATCACCACAACATAGGGAGGAATTAATATGTCACTACGACGATTGAGATTGGGAGCAAACTTGAATGGAGTCGGCAATAGCATCTCTTTTTGGCGGCACCCGGATATTCCGATCAATGCCAGCGTAAATCTGGATTTCTACAAGAAGCAGGCGATGAAGGCGGAGGAAGGAAAGTTCGATCTGCTCTTTATTGCCGACGGTCTCTTTATTAACGAGAAATCCAATCCGCATTTTCTGAATCGTTTTGAACCGTTAACTTTGCTCTCCGTTCTCGCGGGAGCAACCTCACACATTGGGCTGGTTGCGACGTTATCCACCTCATATAGTGAACCGTTCACGGTGGCAAGACAATTTGCTTCTCTGGATCATATTAGTGGAGGACGAGCCGGATGGAATGTGGTCACTTCACCACTGGAAGGCTCGGCACTGAATTTTGGCAAAGGTGAGCATCCAAACCATGCACTGCGCTATGAAATTGCGGAAGAACATCTGAATGTGGTCAAAGGGCTTTGGGATTCCTGGGAGGATGACGCGTTTATTGGAGATAAGGAGAACGGTGTTTTCTTCGACCCATCCAAGTTACATACACTGAACCACAAGGGAGATCACTTCTCCGTTCAGGGTCCACTCAATGTGGCGCGCTCGGGGCAGGGGCATCCGGTCATTTTTCAGGCAGGTTCTTCCGAATCCGGCAAGGATCTGGCGGCCCGATCGGCGGATGCTGTGTACACAGGGCATGAGACGTTGGAGGAAGCCAAGGAGTTCTATTCGGACGTGAAGGCAAGAGCGGTGGCTTATGGGCGTAAGCCAGAAGATATCTTGATCTTCCCTGGCATCGGTCCCATTGTGGGCAGAACGGAGGAAGAAGCCGAGCGCAAGTATCAGGAGATCGCGGAGCTGGTCAGCATCGATCAGGCACTGAATTATTTGGGCCGTTACTTCGATCATTATGATTTCTCCCAGTTCCCATTGGATGAGCCCTTCCCGGAGATTGGTGATTTGGGCAGTAACAGCTTCCGCAGTACAACGGACAAGATCAAGCAGCAGGCACGAGAACAGGGATTGACCCTTCGCCAAGTCGCGTTACTTGCATCGACGCCTCGCACATCCTTTATCGGTACACCGGATCAGATCGCCGATCAGATTCAGGAGTGGTTCGAAGGCGAAGCCGCAGACGGTTTCAATATTCGCACGGTCGTACCGAACGGACTGGCGGACTTCGTGGATCTGGTCGTGCCTGTGTTACAAGAGCGCGGGCTGTTCCGTACCGAATATGAGCATGTGACACTGCGGGGTAATCTGGGTCTAGAGATCCCACGCAATCGTTATACGCTCGAGACGGTAAAATAAATCACGAGCTTGCTCCAGATGGAATACATGAACATGTATTGTCATGCAAATTCCACTTTTAAGAAGACAATGAAAGCATGAAGAAACCAGCAAGTCGCCCATCATCGGGGACTTACTGGTTTCTTTAGTTGATCTGTTGCAGTTATACGATTATACCCTCAGATCAATCTCAAACGTCTTGATTTCATAAGGTTCAAGAGTAAAAGTTACCGGCGTGTCATGCAGGAGTTCGCCATCCGGCACCTCCATTAGATTGCATTCTCTCCACGCGTGAATCCGCAGATCGCTTGTCAATTCCAGCGTATTCATGCTGCCGGAATAATCATGAACGCGAACGATGACACGATCGGAATCCTCGGCCTTCTTGACTGCCGAGATCATGGCTGTGCTGCCGGACAAGGTGAACATGGAGCGACTTGGCTGCTCTGATTGACCTTGTGTATATCGAAGTGGAGCATTCAGAAGCCAGGCCTGCTGCACGGTTCCACCAACCAGCCAATCCCCTTGGTGCGGAAGAAGAGCATAGGTGAAGCGGTGCAGTCCCTGATCGGCATGTGGATCAGGATGAGTCGCACTCTTGATCAGGGTTAACCGCATCACGTTATCTTTAATGTCATAACCGTATTTGGAATCATTCAGCAAGCTGACGCCATAACCTCTGTCGGACAGATCAGCCCATTGATGGCCAACGGATTCGAAACGTGCCCAGTCCCAGCTTGTATTCCAGTGCGTGGGCCGTTTAACGTTGCCGAACTGAATGTCATAGGTGGCTTCGGTGGAGCGGATACCGACAGGGAAGGCAACCTTCAGCAGCTGCTGTTGTTCATGCCAATCCACCTCAGTGTCATAATCGATCCGCCGATGCCCGGCATATAAAGTCATGTTCTGCGTAATGGTAGAGCCGAGGTATTCCCAAGCGAAGCGGATCACGGCCTGAAGCAGCCCGGTCTCTATGACTTCAATGCTGGTGCATTTCGTAATCTCTCGCATATCTTCCTGATAGAAGATATCAATATCCCAGGCCTCATGGGCCAGCGGTTTATCCTCGAATACCTGAAGCACATTGCCTCTTGCACCTGTGGCAAGCACCTCACGTTGAGACTCTTTATCGTAAAGGCGGGTCAACTGTCCATCCTCGTTCCACTCGAGCTGATAGAACGGTGTCTCGATCCCATTCGTTGTGTGGGTGAATGATGGATGCACAGGGCTGTCGTTTAACGTACTGCTCTGGAAGTGAATTGTGGTATACCCCAGCGAAGGAATATCCTTCACCTCGACGGACCAACGTGCATCCTGGTATTGAGCGTTCAAGATCTCACCGGAATCGCTCAGCCAGGTCCCCGTTGCCAATTCGCCTGAAGCCGCAGGAATGCTCACGATCTCTGTAACGACCCATGGGGAAGCGTTCCAAATGGTGTACATATAAGGAGATTCTCCGCTGCCAGCGATAGCGGTTCGAGCCTGCGTGTCCACGTTACGGCCAATCTGCTCGGCTTCTGCATATTCAATTCTGCTGTCCTCATACACCTCCGTGATGGAGGAACCGGGAATGATGTCATGGAATTGGTTGCGCAAAATGATTTTCCAACCCGCAGTCAGGGACTTCGCTTGATACAGATTCCAGTCATTGTGCACAATACTTTGTAATGCATTCAGCCATTCCGCTTCACGGTAAGCCAGCTCAAGCTTGCGGTTCATCCGTTTGTTGTACGCCTGACTTGTATACGTTCCGCGGTGATATTCCAGATACAGCTCGCCATCCCATGTATGAATGTACGAATCGGTCTTCTCCACCGTTTCCTGCAGCTTCTCAAAATAATCATCCGCGCGTCCTGTCGTGACTTTGGGTAGTCCGGGCAACTGATCCAACCGCCGTCTCATCTCCAGCATTTCACGGTTGACCCCGCCTCCGCCGTCGCCATATCCGTACGACAGCAGCAGATCCTGGTTCATCTCCTTATCGCGGTAGGCATCCCAGATACCCTTGACCGTCTTCGGGATGATCTTGCCGTTGTAGGTATAGAACCATGACCCCGGCTCCGACCACGGCTCGGGTGTGGTAATGAAGTGGGTCAGTACTTCTGAGCCGTCAATTCCGCGCCAGTGAAACGTATCAAATGGCATACGGTTGTATTGGTTCCAGCTGATTTTGGTCGTCATGAACGTATGAATGCCCGATTTTTTCAGAATTTGCGGCAAGGACCAGCTGTAGCCGAACACATCCGGCAACCATAGATATCGGCATTCTGTCCCGAACTCTTCTTTTAGAAAACGAGTGCCGATCAGTAACTGCCGAACCAAAGACTCGCCCGAGGTCAAGTTGCAGTCTGCCTCCAGCCACATGCCTCCGCCCGCTTCCCAGCGACCTTCAGCGACACGTTCCTTGATGGATTCGTACAGTTCCGGGTAGTCCTCTTTCACATATTCGTACAACTGAGGCTGTGTTTGGAGGAAAACATACTCCGGGAACATTTCCATCAGGCGCATAACGGTAGAGAAGGAACGAGCACATTTCTCACGTGTATGCTTCAACCGCCACAGCCAGGCAACGTCAATATGAGTATGGCCGATACAGGTGACAGTCACATCAGAAGCTTTGTCCATCGCACTCAGTCGGGCACTCAGGTCATCCCTTGCGTCATGGACAGATGCATAGAAGACATCGGACTTAGGCTGCGACCAGTCAATGAGGCGGAAGGATTGCTGGAGCGCATGAAGCAGCTTCGTACGTTCCGGTGCATGGGCATCCAGAATTCGGACCGTTTCCAGAATCGCTGACCCTGTAAATACAAGATCATCCACAGCTTCATCCAACCAGCACAGTTCAGCCTGTCTGAACGTATGTGTCTGATTGCGGGGCTGACCGCCACCTTCCAGACCAGACCATAATCGGAAGACCAGCTCGCTGGTGCTGCCTGCCGCAGAGGCTGGAAAGAACACTTCCTTGTGGTTGGAATCCACGCCTTGATAAGGCTTGCCATCCCAGTAGAACAGCGACTCAAAGCCGGAATTGTTACCACCGCCGGTATCGCCAAAATCAAACAGGCCGACAATCCGTTTATCCTCCCAGGAGGAAGGGAAATCGGCTTTTGTTCTCAGCCACAAATAGAGATCTCGACCGGTCCAGTTCTCTCCTATATGCATAGGCTTCCAATCGCTATCGTCCCCCGGCAGGGCAGGGTTAATCTCTTGCCTGCGATCTTCGCAGGCAAGAAAAGCATGTAAAGGTAAACGATCCCGGTAACGGAGCTCGGATAATTCATGAATACGTGCTTGAAGTTTGTTTTCAGTAAGAAACATCGTTAAGAACCCCCAGTACATTTTATCGGGGAGTGATCCATATATAGAGAGCATCCAAAGCGAGTATGTATTACATATATTCATAGGGGAATGCGCCCATTATAGCGCTTCCATTCGTTTTTGACAAACCAAAATATGGATTACAGATCCTACGAGCGGGTGATTGTCGAATTTAACCAAACGGTGATACACTGAGTTGGAAATGGGTCTGAAGGAGGTGTTCAGGCACGAATGTCCAGAATACGAACCATGTATAGGAATTATCTGAAGAAAAAAATGTTCAACAAAATTCTGTTGTTTTATTCCATGGTCATGGTCCTGTTATTCATCAGTGTTTCCGTGTTGGCCTACCGCTACTATGAGCAACGGGTCGTACAGGAACAGATGGATGCCAGTCTGCAGGAACTGGATATTGTCAGTATCAATCTGAATCAGCAGTACGAACGACTGTATAACGCCGTGCAGCAGATTTATACCGACGCTATGATCGGCGACGATTTGAAGTATTTTCTGACTCATGAATATGAGGATTTTCTCAATTGGCGCTTGAATCAATATGCTTACAGCTACCGCACGGAGCGCGGGAACTTTGATTATCAATTGCGTCTGCTGCTAAAGGATGAAGCCTCGATTGCAAATGTCGTGTTATACAGCACGGATCAGGATTTCTTCTATGTTCTCAATCGCGAGACCCAGCACTTTTATTATCAACCCAAGCTGTCAGTAGACCATAAGGATTGGTTCCAGCGGCTGCGGAGTGCACCGTGGCAGTACACGGGCAGCGAGCCGCTTTTCGAAGGGAAAATGGATGATGTCCCTACCCCATACAGCTACGCAAATGTGCTCAAGGACTCCGTGACATTGAAGCAGTACGGTGCAATTATGTTCGAACTGAATACAGATCGCATCAAAGGGCTACTGCGGGACAGGCTCGATGGCAAAGACAACAGGATCATGCTGATGACCGGGGAAGGTCAGGTGATTTTCGATTCGCAGGGCAAGTATGATAACACCGTCTACCCTTATTGGGGAAAGATGAATTTACCGGAGGATTGGGTGAATTTAGAGGAACGCTCCAAGGTGCAGCTGCTGAATATCGGGAATACAGGAATGGTCGTGGCTGCCATTATTCCGGAGTCACACATCAAACAGAGCCTTCAGGCCATTCGTCTCAGTCTTATCGGGATTGTCATCCTGTGCATCATTGTTAGCTTTGCGGTAACGTTCACCATCATCCGCCGATATTCCAAAAAAATTCACAGGCTCGTGCTTTACATGCGGCGCTGGCAGGAGGGGGATCTGAGTAAGCGGATCGAGATGGAGGGTGAAGATGAATTGCAGCAGATTTCGCAGAGATTTAACCATATGTGTGATCGGCTGGAGTCTTACATAGAGACGGTATATGTGTCGGAGATCAAGCAAAAGAATGCGCAGCTCGTGGCTTTGCAAGCCCAGATCAATCCCCATTTTCTGTACAATACGTTGGAAAGCATCCGTATGAAAGCCATCAGCTTGGGAGCCAGGGATGTTGGACAAATGATTTATATTCTTGCCACGATGTTCCGTCATTTGATCAAAAAGCAGACGCATGTGACCTTGGCGGAGGAAATAGAGCTGTGCGGCATGTACCTGGCTTTGGTCCAGTATAGGTATGAGGACAAGTTGGAAGTGGAGACTCATATCGAGAATTCGGCGGCGGGGAGCATGATCGTCAAGTTATTGATCCAGCCAATCATTGAAAATTACATTGTGCATGGTTTTCGTACGAATGATGATGATAACCGGATTACCATCACCGCCGCAGAAGCAGATGGTGTGATCCTTATTCGCGTTAAGGATAACGGAAAGGGGATTTCTGCGGAGAGGTTGCTTGAACTGCAAGACGCGTTGCACACGGGCGATGAAACTACTGAGACATCCGATCAATCTTTGGGTCTTAAGAATGTCCACGACCGCATACGTCTGAATTATGGCAGTGATTATGGTCTTCACCTGATCAGTGTGGAGGGAGAAGGATGTGAGGTGACGATCAGTATTCCAGTCACAAGGGAGGAAGCGGGATGAGAAGTGTAATGTTGGTCGATGATGAGCCGCTCATTGTAAAAGGAATGCAAGCCATCATTGATTGGGATCAGAATAATATGCAGATTGCGGGTACGGCTTGCAATGGGTTGGAAGCGTTAGCAATGATGGACGAGGGACCTGTCGATCTGATTATTACGGATATCATGATGCCGCAAATGACCGGACTTGAGTTGATCCGGGAGATTAGAGAGCGCAGTCCGTATACCAAATTCATTATTTTGAGCGGCTACGAAGAATTTAAATATGTGCGGGAAGGCATCTCGCTGGGGGTAGAGAACTACCTGCTCAAGCCAGTCAATATGGACGAATTGGAAGCAACCATCAAGCATATGCAGCGCGACTGGGAGCAGGAGGAAATACGCCAGATTCAGATGGATCAGAGCTGGAGGATTCTGCGCAACAATATTTTGCAGCGGTGGGCGAACGAGACCATTGACGCCAAAGAATTTCGGGAGCGTGCACAGCTGCTAGAGATTCCCATGAACAAGTCCAATTATTGTGCTGCCGCTCTGCGGATTGTAGGGGATGACGAAGGGAATGATCCGCAGAAGATACACCTTGCGGGAATCGCTGAGAAGTGCGAGTTGCTCGGAAACCAAGGCCTACCGGATGGCTGCGGGGTAATCTGCTTTCCTGATCAGGAAGGAGATATCATGCTGTTGTTCGTTTCAGCCAGTACGGAAGATCGTGGTGGATGGCACCTTCAGGCACTCAGTAGAATGAAGCAAGCGGTTGCGGAGGTCACAGGTGCACGTGCATGGGGGATCATTGGCCAATCCGAGTCGACCTATCTGGGTTTTCCGAAAAGCTGCAAGTCTGTAAAGCTGTGGTTACAGAATCATTTGTTTATGGAGGGTGATACCTTCATCATGCAAGTGGAGAGCGAGGAAGACGCCAATCCGTATCAGGAGAAGCCTGGGCCAGCGATGGAGCAGTTCCACAAGTTGCTGCGGGATGGGGAAGGTACAGAGGTGGATCGGTTCATCGACGAAGTCTTCATGGTTGAGGGTAAGGAATGCTGCTTCCCGAGAACACCGTTCTTCAATTCTGCCATCCAGCTGATGCTGGCTGCCAAGGAATTGGAGAAAACACCTGACTACGGGGAAATCTTCGGACCCCTGTCCAGAATTCATACGCTCAGCAAACTGAAACAATTGGTGAGAAAAACCGTTCATCGTACGCTGAATACATATCATACCGCCGAGAAAACGTACAGCCCACATATCATGTCTGTGTTGGAGGTAGTGAAGAATCACTATCAGGATGAGCTTTCACTAAAGACGCTCAGTCAGCGGCTGGAACTCCATCCGAACTACCTCGGCCAATTGTTTCAGCAAGAGGTCGGCACCACTTTTTCCGATTATGTGAACCAGTACCGAATTGAGCGCGCCACTCATTTGCTGTTATATTCGGACAAAAAAACGGCCGAAATCGCGGGCGAGGTAGGCTACTGGGACTCCACTTATTTTTACAGACAATTCAAGAAATATGCTGGTGTTTCTCCTACGGAGCTGCGCTCCATCTACATGAAAAAATAAGCCAGGTATTGCCGGCTGAATGAAGACACACCCCGTGCGGGTGTGTTTTTTGTTGCGGAAGAAAGGTCGGATCTTTAATTAATCCATCAATTTATTAGGTTTTTCAACTATCTCAAAATTGGTAGCGCTTGCATAATGGAGGAAGGAGTGAACGAGGAATCCAAAGCACCAAAAAGGGCTTAGGTCTGCCAGTGTTGATTATAGGGGATTAATGCTGGATGCAGCTAAGCGATAGTGAACGCGATTATAAGGAGGGACAGCCGTGCTGGGCATCTTCAAAAGTCTGATGAAGAACAAGGCGTTTCTTCTGCTGGTACTGCCGGGAGCAGCGTGGTTTATCATTTTTGCGTATTTGCCAATGTTCGGAACGATTATTGCTTTTAAGGACTTCCGGATTCATCCGGGCGGATTTCTTGAAAGCGTTCTAAAAAGCGATTGGGTCGGGTTCAAGAACTTTGAGTTTCTGTTCTCAACCAGTGACGCTTATATCATCACACGTAATACTATTCTGTATAACCTGGGTCTCATCTTTCTCGGATTGGTCCTCGCGGTGACGCTTGCGATCATTATGAACGAACTGCTGAATAAACGGCTCGCGAAGATCTACCAAACCGCGATGTTTATGCCTTATTTCTTGTCCTGGGTTATTATCAGTTATTTCGTCTTTTCGTTTCTGAGTGTGGAAAAGGGTGTGTTCAACCAGATCATTACCTATTTCGGTGGAGATCCGGTCAGTTGGTACAGTGAGACAGGGTATTGGCCGTATTTTCTCATTCTGCTGGGCCTGTGGAAAGGTGCAGGTTATGGCAGCGTAGTCTATTTGGCAGCAATCGCAGGTATCGACCGCTCTTATTATGAGGCAGCGATGATCGACGGCGCCACCAAGTGGAAACAGATCCGGTACATTACGCTGCCGCTGCTCAGACCGCTGATGATCATTCTGACCATTCTGGCGATCGGCGGCATCTTCCGTTCCGACTTTGGACTGTTCTATCAGGTTCCGCGGGATTCCGGTGCACTGTATCCGGTCACCAATGTCATCGACACGTTTGTATACCGCGGCTTAACCATTATGGGCGATACGGGAATGAGTACGGCTACAGGATTGTATCAATCGGTCGTCGGTTTGATTCTTGTCCTGCTGGCGAACTATGCTGTGCGTAAAATTGAAAAGGATTATGCCGTATTCTAGGCTGCGGCAAGGGGGGTGCTGTCCATGAGTAACTTAAGCGAACCAATAAAGCGGGCATCTGCCCCTGCGAAGAGGAGCAGAAAGAAACCAAGAGATCTGAATGCCATTTCGCCGTTATCCAATGTGATTTTTAATATAGCGATCGGTCTGTTTGCCTTATCTTGTATCTTTCCATTTCTGTTCATCATCATCATCTCATTTACCGATGAGAAGACGCTGGCGATCAATGGATTTAAGTTAATCCCTGAAGTCTGGACGATGGATGCCTACCGATTCCTTATGGAATCCGGGCAGCAGATGGCCCAGTCGTTTGGGGTTACCTTAACGGTGACGGTTGTCGGTACCGCGCTGACACTGTATTTGGTCACCACGTATGCGTATGCCATCTCGCGCAAAAATTTTGCACAGCGTCGGTTTTTCAGCTTTTTGGCCTTCTTCACCATGCTATTTTCCGGCGGTCTCGTTCCCAGTTACATTGTGGTTACGCAGGTGCTGCACTTGCGGGATTCGATATGGGCGCTGATCCTGCCGTCGATCATGAACGCTTTTTACATTATCGTTATGCGTACATTTTTCACGACCACCGTGCCGGATGCGGTTATTGAGTCGGCCAAAATCGACGGAGCTACTGAATTCGGTATCTATACGCGCATCGTACTGCCGATTTCGTTGCCGGGCATTGCGACTATTGGATTGTTCAGTACGTTAGGATTCTGGAATGACTGGTTCAATGCGCTGCTCTATATCGACAATGCGAAATTGATTCCGCTCCAGACATTGTTGATTCGAATACAGAACAATATGGATTTTGTTGTGCAAAACAGCAGCCGGGTCGTATCCTACGACATTGCCTCGACACTGCCAACGGAGACCGTCCGCATGGCGATGGTTGTTCTGGCTACACTGCCGGTTGCGCTGGCGTATCCGTTTTTCCAAAAGTATTTTATACAGGGCCTGACCATTGGTTCGGTCAAAGAATAAGTCTGGTTGTGCCTGCCCCCAAAGGGCAGTAACAATAACATTAATAAGGGGGATACACATGAAGACAAGAAAAATCGCTCTGCTCATGGCTGCTTTAATGCTTGCTTTTGCTACGATGCTTGCAGGCTGCGGTGGCAGTAATACCAATGATACTAGCGGGAATACGGCATCCGGGGGAGAGTCCGGCGATAAGGACCCGGTAAAGCTCAAAGTATATCTGATCGGTGGCCCACAGCGCGACCTGCCCATTGTACAGGATGAAATGAACAAATACTTAATGGAGAAAATAAATACAACCGTCGACATCACGATGATTGACTGGGGTGATTATTCCAAACGGATGCCGGTTATTACCGCCTCGGGCGAAAATTATGATATCGCTTTCACCTCTTCGTGGGCTTATGACTATCTGCCAAATGCTACTAGAGGAGCATTCCTGCCAATCAATGATCTGTTGGATAAGTATGGTCAGGGCATTAAAGAGCAGCTTGATCCACGCTTCCTTACGGGCTCACAGATCGGTGGCCAAAACTATGCCGTGCCAGTTAACAAAGAGCTGGCTTCGCAATGGGTATGGCGCTTCAACAAGCAGTATGTGGATAAATACAACATGGACATCACCAAGATTCGTACATTAGAGGACCTGGAGCCTTACCTGCAGCAAATCAAGGACAATGAGCCGGCCGACATCACTCCGCTGGCTGTTCCGAAGGGCTTTAAGCCTTATCTGGCATTCGACTTCCTGTTGGGTGACGAATTCCCAGTCGGCATCAACATGGATGGTGATACCGGTAAATACGTTAATGTGCTGGAATCGGAAGAGCTGAAGAGCTCCTTGAAGACCATCCGCAAATACTATCAGGCTGGTTATCTGCGCAAGGATGTAGCGACATTGGAAGGTATCGACAACATCAAGACAGGCAAATGGTTCGTTGACCGTGAACAGACACAGCCTTACGCCGAACTGGGATGGTCCAGAAGCGCGGGCTATGATATCGTGACTACACCGATGCAGGATCCGGTTATTTTCACCGGCTCGGCAACAGGTGCTATGCATGCGATTTCGGCGAACTCCAAAAACCCGGAACGGGCCATGATGTTCCTGAACTTGCTGAATACTGATCCGTATCTGCGGAACCTGATCAACTACGGCATTGAAGGTACACATTACAAAAAGATTTCGGATAATGTCATTGAGGACCTGCCAGCGATGAAGGACGGATTCCAGATGCCTGGCTTTGCCTTGGGTAACCTGTTCCTGACCTACATGCACAAGGAAGATCCAGCAGATAAGTGGGAAGCGTTCAAAGAGTTCAACAATTCCGCGAAGGTTGCTCCAAGCTTTGGCTTTAACTTCAATCCTGACCCGGTGAAGACGGAAGTGGCTTCCATCTCCGCCATCGTGAAGGAATTCTACCCATCCATCATGACGGGTGCGGTTGACCCGGATGAGCATCTGCCGAAAGCGATCGAGAAGTTGAAAGCAGCAGGTCTGGATAAAGTGATTGCAGAAGCGCAAAAGCAATACGATGAATGGCAAGCTGCAAACCCAAAATAAGCCTGAATTATAAAGTAGACATGGAAACGTCTGTCCGGTTTTGACGGGCGTTTCTTCTTACCCTGATTGGATTGCCAAAATTGGATTGGAGGGTATGGCATGAAAAAGCTTGGTGCTAGTCTCATATTGGTCATAATGGTATGTGCTGCTCTTTCCTCAGCGGCCTTGGCGAAGCAACCTTATTCATCTTATTGGTTGCCGGATCAATTGCTCCAATGGAATCCGGCTTCTGACCCGGATGCGGCCTTCAACCGGAGCACCGTTCCGCTCCAGAGCCGTTTCACGGGGGAGAGTGTTAACCCGAATGCAACGAAAGATCCGAAAGTAATGGCGTTGTCTGCGCTGAATCAGGGAACCAGCGGCGTTCCATCGCAAGGCTCGGATACATTCTCTGCGAATACGTTCTCTTACTGGCAGTATGTCGACAAGCTCGTATATTGGGGCGGCTCGGCGGGAGAAGGCATTATTGTGCCGCCAAGCGCTGATACGATTGATGCGGCACACCGGAACGGAGTGCCAATCATGGGCACGGTGTTCTTCCCGCCATCCGTGTACGGTGGCAAATATGAGTGGGTGAAGCAAATGCTTCAGCAGAACAGCAACGGTTCCTTCCCGGCGGCGGATAAACTGATCGAGGTCGCTGAGTACTACGGTTTTGACGGCTGGTTTATCAACCAGGAGACCGAGGGCGGAACAGCCGCAGACGCACAGTTGATGAAGTCATTCCTCCGTTATCTTCAGGAACATAAACCCGCGGGAATGGAGGTCATCTGGTATGATTCCATGACGAAGGAAGGCAATATTTCCTGGCAGAATGCGCTGACGGACCGGAATGCGATGTTCCTGCAGGATAACGGGAACAAGATATCAGACAGCATGTTCCTGAACTTCTGGTGGAATGACCTTGGCAGTTCTGCGGCCAAAGCCAAAAGCCTGGGCAGATCACCATTCGAACTGTTCGCAGGCATCGACGTCGAAGCTAAAGGATACGATACCAGTCTGAAATGGAACTCGCTGTTTCCTGAGGGAAAACCGGCTGTAACTTCGCTCGGCATTTATCGGCCGGACTGGTCGTTCAACAGCGCGGACAGCATGACCGATTTCTTTGCCCGTGAGAATAAGTTCTGGGTGGGGCAGAACGGCAACCCGGCCAATACGGCGACAAGCCAGGCTTGGAAAGGGATTGCGAACAATGTGGTTGAATCATCGCCGATAGATCAGCTGCCATTCACCACCAGCTTCAATACGGGCAGTGGCGAGAAATTCTATGTGGATGGCACGCAGGTGCGGGAGACCGGATGGAATAACCGCAGTTTGCAGGATGTGCTTCCGACATGGCGCTGGTTAGCAGAGAGTAAGGGCAACGCACTTACGCCGTCCCTGGATTGGTCGGATGCCTACTATGGCGGCAGTTCCCTCAAGGTAGCAGGTACGTTAAGTTCAGCAAATGCCACCCATCTGAAGCTGTATCAAACCGATCTGAAGATTGAGCCGGCTACCAAGCTGTCGATCACGTACAAAACGCAGAACAAGCCGAGTATGAAGGTTGGCCTAGCTTTTGCAGACCGTCCGGAGCAATTCGTCTTTCTTGATGTAAAAGACAAAAAGGCATCGGGTTGGACGACGGACATCTTGAATCTGACGCCTTACAAAGGAAAGCAGATTGTGGCATTGTCTTTGTATTTTGACAGTACAGAAATCGTATCGGATTATAACATTCATATTGGGCAGCTCTCCATCCACACGAACGGTAACCCATCGAACCCTCTTGAGGCCGTTCAAGCATTAAACGTCACCCAATCCGATTTCCGTGGTGGCATTTACGGCGATGCCAGGTTGCAATGGGAAGCGTTGGACGAGGAAGTTCAACAATATGAGATTTACCGCGTGCTGCCCGACGGCAAAGAGACTTGGGTCGGTGCAACCGCCAATAACGTGTTCTATGTGCCTGAGATGAAGAGAATCAACGCGGAACAGGCGACTGTACTGAAAGTCGTGGCAGTAAATGCAAAGTATGTGCGCGGCCAAGCTGCCAGCGTGACCATCCAGTGGCCGGCGTATCCGAAGCCGGAAGCAAAATTCAAGGCGGATACAACGCTTATCACACCGGGTCAGCAGGTGCATTTCACCGATCTCTCATCCGAGGTGACAGAAGGTTGGTCGTGGACTTTTGAGAATGGTAGTCCGGCTGTCAGCACGGAGCAGAATCCAGTGGTAACGTATGACAAGGAAGGCACGTACCCTGTGACGCTTACAGCTACGAACAGCTCGGGGCAGGATACGGTGACGAAGCAAGCTTTGATCACCGTCAGCAAGGGCGCTTCCGGGGTCAAAAATGTTGCACTTGGCAAAACGGCCACTGCCGACCATGCCTGTGGACCTGCTGAAGGTGCGGGAAAGGCGATCGACGGCAAGGTGACAGGCAACAGCAAGTGGTGCGCACTGGGTAATCAGCAGCATTGGTTGCAGGTTGATCTTGGCAAAGAACATCAGATCAGCGGTTTTGTCATCAAGCATGCGGAGAGTGGTGGGGAATGGTCTGGTTTTAATACGAGCGACTATTCCATCCAGGTCAGTGCTGATGGCGTGAACTGGTCCGATGTAGTTCAAGTACAGGGGAATACCGCAGCCGAAACATTGGACGCGATTGCGCTGGTTAAGGCTCGTTATGTGAAGCTGAATGTGCTGAAACCAACACAGGGCGGCGATACAGCAGCCCGAATCTATGAGTTTGAGATTCGAGGGTTGCAGCCGTAGTTGCAGTTAAGAAGTAACAAGTGTAGCTGTGATATTAGCAAAAAAAGGGGCCATGTCACCAACACCGTTTCAATGACGGCTGGCTATTACTGAAGCAGTCGGCCTTCTAGCGGGAGTACCCCACCGCATCACACCATGGCTGAATATGACTAAACTTGAGGCTCACAGATCATTGGATCTTGTGAGTCTTTTTACGTTTATGCTGGATTCACTGGCAAAGGTTCTAAAATCGTTGTTTTAGATAAAAAATCGGTTTTGCAATCAAAGACATTGCTAATGAAAAGTCTTATATTGTAGTTAAAATGATAAGAAGGGAGTGAAGGTGATGAAGAATAGAAAGATCATGTTTACTCGTCCGCTGCAAGTGGAGACGGTAGAAGAGGACTTTATTTTTCCAGTTTTAGGTGAGAAGGAAGTATTGGTTAAACTGATCTATTCCCTTATCAGTCCAGGAACGGAGCTGGCGATGTTATCGGGAAAAGAAGAGTGGGCCAAGCTTCCCGTATGTCCGGGGTATGCGAGTGTAAGTGAAGTGATCGAGGTGGGGCAGGGTGTAGACCATGTTCAGCCTGGGGACGCTGTGTTCCATTATGGTCATCATACTGAATATCAAGTGGTATCCACAGATCATGTTTTCATCAAAGTTCCTGAGAAGCTGGATTTGAAGTGGGTTCCCTTTACCCGCATGGCAACCGTGGCGTTCACCTCTGTTCGTGTATCCAATATTGAACTTGGAGATGTTGTCGGCGTGACGGGGCTCGGATTGGTAGGGAATTTGGCTGCTCAATTGGCGCGCCTACAAGGTGCAACCGTGATAGGTGTGGATCTGTCACCGGAACGAATCCGAACAGCTCAGGCATGTGGGGTTGACTATACGCTTCATGGCGGAGAAGATAAAGTAAAAGACAAGATATACGCCATCACCAATGGAACAGGTGTCTCCACTCACATTGAGGCGACGGGTGTGCCCAGTGTAGGTGTTCAAAGTCTGGAGTGGATCGCAAAGCTGGGGGAGATTATTTTCCTGGGCAGTCCACGAGGCGAATATAACACGGATGTCACCGATATATTGAACTACTGCCACCTGTATGGACGAGGCTGCATTACGTTTAAGGGGGCACATGAATGGCGCTTCCCGGTGGAACCGAACGAATTCGTTAAGCATTCCCTGGTGAGAAATTCGAACATTGTATTTGAACTGATGTTAAAGAACAAGCTGCATATCGAACCATTGATCAGTCATGTGATGAAGCCGGATCAAGCGCAAGAAGCATACGAGGGCCTAAGAATAAATAAAGACCAGTATAACGGTGTACTGTTTGACTGGTCCTAGGAGGAGATTGGAATGATTAGAGGGTTAACAAGAGCAGGCTTAGGGAACATCGAGTCCAATGAACAATATATTACGAATGCTGCAAAATACGGATTTCAGTCTGTAGATTTGAATCCGCTCTCATTAATTGAAGAGGTTGGCCAGGAACAGGCCAAACATCTGTTGGAAAGCAATCAGGTGATCATCGGTTCATCTGATCTGACCGTAGACTGGAGAACCACAGATGAACAATTCCGCGAAGGACTTCAATCTCTGGTTCAAATGGCAGAAGCCGCTACTTCGTTGAACTGTTACAGCTGCTGTACCTATATTTTACCTTCCACGGATCAGCCAGCAGCATCGTTTATGGCGGCAGCTACCAGACGATTGAGACTGTGTGCAGATATTCTGGACGCATATGGAATTCGACTGGGATTGGAGTTTGTTGGTTGCCATCATCTGCGAACTCAATGGAAGAATCCATTTATTTGGAGTGTGGAGGATACGCTGGACTGGATCGAAACGATCCATGCTCCCAATGTAGGTTTGTTGGTGGATTCCTACCATTGGCATACGAACGGTTTAGCGATCGAAGAAGTGTTGAATCTAAAGAAGGAACAAGTTGTGCACGTCCATATTAATGATGCTTATGATCTACCCATTGAAGAATTGCTGGATTATGAGCGTTTATACCCTGGTGAGGGAGTAATTGATTTGCAGGGGTTCTTGAAGAACCTGAAGGCGATTGGTTACACAGGCGTCGTATCTCAAGAGGTGCTGGCACCAACGCCAACCCTCGATTCAAGTGAATTGTTTGCCAAGTCTAAAGCAGGCTTCGATAGCGTGTTTGCCAAAATATAAACCGGATCAGTGAGAAGGCAGTTAGGAGGAACAAATGTGTATGAGCCATGGATGAATAGCATTTCGCCATTCGTAAGGGCGGCGAGAATGACGGAATCATTTTCTTTGGCAGGGGAATGGATAGACCACGATCACGTGTATACATACATTGAACAAGGGGAAGCGGAGTTCTTCTTGAGTGGTGTGAAATACCTGGTCCAAGAAGGCGATATTGTGCTGATGCATCCATTCATGTCTCATATCATTCGGTCCACCTCCAAGCAGCCATTGATTCAGTATATTTTTCATTTTGATCTGTATTATGAGGAAGAGCGAAGTTTATTGAAGAATACGAGTGCAACTCATAGTGAAAGACCTGATCTGGCCGATAGGGAAATGAAGCTGGCTTCCATACGTCCAATCTCTCATTTGCAGCTAGCCGATCGAATTGAATGGAAAAAGAGATTTGCGCTTATGCATAAGGAGTTTCAGGAGCAACGGGGAGGGTCTTCGTTAATCACGAAATCCATATGTTTGGAATTGCTGCATCTGTTCTTCAAAAATCAATCCGAAGATCAGGACCAAGAGGGGAACATGACCAAGGGGTGGGCATTCATCGAAAAGTCGATTCGTTATATTCATGAATGCTACGCCGACCCTCAATTAAATAATGTTGCCATTAGTAGACATGTCGGTGTATCGACGAACCATTTATCGCATTTGTTCAAAAGCAAGCTGGGGATTACCCTTCACAAATATGTGACACATATCAGAATAGAGCAGTCCCAGAAAAGAATTATGGAAGGAACACATAATTTAACCCGGATTGCCGAGGAGGTTGGCTTTTCGAGTATTCATCTGTTTAGTCGGTCTTTCAAGGCTGCTGTAGGTATCACTCCCAGTAAATATGCAGCGATGAAATCGAGGGTAGAGTGAACTCCGTAAAGTTCAGTAAAGTTCATACGTTCATATGACAGCAATGATGATCATAAAAAATGACCCATACATCAAGTATGGGCCATTGGTGTTTCACGGGGCATAGGATTGAAGTAGATGCTGAAGCGCACTTCGAACATCCCCTTGAAAATGACCTCCATGGTAGCAAATGAGCGTATCGATCTCAAATCCAAGCAAACGTTGTACAGAGCGAACCGCTTCCTTCAGGTCCAGTGTATGCTGGGGGTTGGCAATTCCGAGCTCGCCATTGTTCTCAATGACCACTGCATCGCCAGCGATCAGGGTGCGACTGGAGGGAAGATAAATGGATATATGCCCTGGTGTATGACCGGGTGTGTGTATAATTTCCATGCCTTCACACCATGGCAGTAGCTCACAATCATGAACCGTCTGATCAACCGTACTTGGCTCAATCATTTCCAATGTACAGATGAATTCCTTCGCTGCGGGCTGCTCTTTTTCAGGCAAAAGGCAAAGTGTTGCTAGCGCTTGCTCCAGCCGCAATGAGGTTCTCGTGCCATCAATATATGGAGCTTCCTGTTCATGCGCGATAATCCGGATATGGGGATGGGCTCGCTTGATCTCTGTGAGAGAGCCTACATGATCCAGATCATGATGGGTAATGATGAGGCCAGTCAGATTGGACAACGACAACTCATGTCTATTCAATGCTTTTTCAATATGTGGAATGAAGCCGGCGTACCCGCAATCTACCAGAAAGGCATGCTGTTGATCACCAATTAGGGCAGGTGTAATCACCTGCGGCATCCCGTTGTATTCAAATTCGATACTTAGTGGTTTAACGTATATACTCATGAAGTAAAGGCACCTCCTGATTTGAATCCTTCAGAAACAGATTACCGTATGCTATTAACAACGAGCAAGGACATACATGATGCAGTATTAATATTGTCCGCGTTTATGCTGAAGCAGGATACGACGGATACTGCGCTCTGTCAGGTAATACTGTTGTGCCAGAAGACGAACAGAAATTCCAGATTGATGAGCCTCAGCAATTGCCTTATTGCGTTTTCGCAACATGGCTCTCGAGCCGGAACATGCTCCCCATGGTTTCTTAGATTCTTCATGGACCGGGATATACAAATAGGTTCCCTGAATATATTGTTGAATGCGCTGCACCAGTTCTGGTGGCAGTACATACGCGGCATTTTTGTATTTCATCTGATTTTGCTCCTATCTATATAACGTAATGGATATATAGAGGGGCAAAGCTCTTACCTTCAATGCTGTTCGAAAAGGCTCCAGGCAAATATGGAAAGAATGCTCTGCCCAGAGCCGGATGCATCGATTCGAACCATCCCATCAGCTCCTTTCTTTAGTTCAGGATGATGTGCATATAGACGTGAACGTGACATACAGTTGAAATTGGCATTGTATTACACCGGGAGGGGACAGTCAACCGAATGTTTCTTGACCTTGCTGTGGAGATTATTGTGTAGTTGCTAACTAAACATAAAAGATATATAGTATATTCAGAAAAGAAATAGTAAGGATGAATTAAATGGCATACTCTACAGCCTTATCACAGGGAATCTCTATTCTTCTCTACGTTCACTCATACACCGAGAAGAACTGTCATAACTATCTATCGACCAAAGTGATATCGGAGCAGCTAAATATTCCGGTTCCTACGACGGTAAAAGTCATTCGAAACCTGAATAACGCCAAACTGACGATGGCCAAAGAAGGTGCCAAGGGCGGTATATTGCTTGCTCAGCCTTTATCGGAAATCACGATGTTGGATGTATTCCTGGCGGTTGAACCCGGCAAAGACTTGTTTAAAATTCATACCGATGTAAAGCTCCAGGGACAAGACGTGGACGACGTGAAACAAAAGGTCATTCATCATCTTGAAGGTGCGGAGATCGCAATGCAGAATTATTTAAAAGAAATACGGTTAACCGATCTGTTCCATGAAGAGAAAAAGGGTTAACCTCTTTTTTTGGATTTAACTAGATATAATATATATCGAGTATATTACGATTTATTTTTGAGAGGAGCGGTCAAAATGAATATGCATACCAAAGTGGTTGAAGCCAAAAACGGGGTTCCCATTCCCCAACTGGGTTTCGGGGTATACAAAATAACGAAAGAAGCAGAGTTTACAATCGCGATTCGCGAGGCCATTCAGGTCGGATACCGACATTTTGATACCGCCCGAATCTATGGGAATGAGAAAGCGCTTGGGGCAGAGATCCGGCATAGCCAGATCCCGCGTGAGCAATTCTTTATTACGTCGAAAGTCTGGAATACGGATCATGGCTATGAAGCGACCAAGAAAGCTTTCCAAGAAACGATAAACAAGCTGGGTGTGGATTACCTTGATATGTACTTAATCCATTTTGCCTCGCCAAAGTATATGGAAACGTGGAAAGCGATGGAGGAATTATATGAGGCAGGCAAGATCAAAGTTATTGGCGTCGCGAACTTTGAGATTCCGCATCTGGAAGAGTTAAGGAAGCACGCAAAAATCTTGCCGATGATCAACCAGATTGAGACGCACCCGGAGTTTCCGCAAAACGAACTGCGTGTCTATATGAACAAATATCAGATTTTGCATGAGGCATGGGGTCCATTGGGGCAAGGGAACAAAGTATTGTTGCAGCATCCGGTATTGAAGGAAATTGCCGATCATCATCACAAAACGGTGGCTCAGGTCATTTTGCGTTGGCATCTGGAACGGGACGTCGTCCTGATCCCCAAATCATCCAATCCGAAGCGAATCAGAGAAAATAGTGAAATCTTTGATTTTGAACTGTCCGCCGAGGAAATGGAGAAGATTAGCCGTCTGAATACGGGCAAGAGGTATTCTATCCATCCAACAGGGTATATTGTAAATCCAATTTTCAATAAATTGATGAAACTTTTTATCTAAGCATTTTGCATTAATCCAAAGAGCGTCTTTCAATCAGCAAGATATAGATCGAAATGAATTTATTCGTCTATATCTTGTACCCGGAAGCGAGTTGAATCGAATTATGCAAAGTGCTGGTCTAGGAAAATAAGACAAAAAACGAGTCGTGGGTCGTATTCCAACGGCTCTTTTTTGTGTGTTATGAAAACATTGACAATTCGTTTACAATTCCAGGATTTACCGTTTACAATTCTCTCCTATAATTACAATCGTGATAGGTAATTTTTACTATGAACGTGGAAGTTTGGGGGGATGAGCCGGACAAGCTCTCATAAAGACGATACATGCAGAATACCAGACAGCAGGGCATGACAAAACAAGTCAAATTAAATGGAATAGAGAAGGGTGACAAGAGCCAATGTCAATGAAAAAGGCGTTAGTGGTGTCCATGGTAGCAACAGTGTTAGGTACTTCTGTGGTTAGTGCAGTATCGGCTGCTCCTGCAGTCAAACCTGCGGCTAGTTCAGCTCAGGTACAAAATTCCACGCTTACAATAAACGGTAACAGCGTCGTCGTTCGTTCCATCGTTAAAAATGGGGAGACACTTGTGTCACTTCGTGATGTGATCAAAGCCATCGGCGCACAAGCAGAAGTACATAGTGGAACGACGGTGATCAAGCTGAATGATCACAGCGTGACGCTCCAAAACAATAGCAAACAAATCGTGGTAGATGACGTTAAAGTGAATTTGAATCAACCGGTTACCATCATCGGTGGTACAAGTTACATCGCTCTTCGTCCACTGGTGTCGGGCGTTGGCGGTACGATCGTCAAGCGAAACGGACTGCTTGAGATCAGTACAGTATCCTTGCTCGAAGAAGCCGAGAATCCTCGTTTTGCCGGAGCGGATAAGTTGATTGTCTCCAAGAGCAATAACGATGGCAGAACGGATTATCTCGTGAATACGACAAGCGGTAAATACGATCTGTTGTTAACTACAGACGGGGGATCGGATCTCGTTATTTCGCCAAGTGGTGATCAAGCGGCTTATACGAATGCCGAAGGAGCCGTATACGTCATTGATCTGAAGACCAAGGCTTCCAAACTGATCACGAGCGACAACAGCATCAAGCCTGAACTGGTATGGTCAGCAGATGGAAGTGCAATCTATTTCCTGCAAGGGGACAAAGGTTCCGTCATTGCCAAGCTGAACCTGGCAGATGGAGTGATTACGAAAGTGGTCGAAGACAAGGTGGACTATAAGGAAAACCTGAATGTTTCTGCTGACGGTAAGAAATTCATTTATACCGTAACGACACTTGGCACCGTAACTTCGGATACAACCAATGTGGATGAAGACAATGTCTCCATTGATTTCTCATCCAACCAACAGCAAATATTTTCGTATAACACAGGAAATACAAAACCGGAGGCTGTGAAGCTAACGACATCAACCGATGACAAGGTGTTTGTATGGTCTGCTGACGGGCAAAAAGCCTACTACGTGAGTGTACCTTCCGAAGACGGTAAAGCATCATTGCTGTCTGTGGATTCATCTCAGAAGTCAACGCCGGTGTATGCCGAGTATGATGTAGAACAAGCTATTCTGTCGGGTGGCATCTTGTATATACTTGCGGCCCAGGATGACAGCAATAGTGTGATCCTTTCGATTGACCCGGTAACTGGCAAACAAACCAAGCTGTACACCGTATCTTCCGACGTATCCTCCATTTCCGTTGCCGGATCACAAATCTCTGTGGTGGAGAACGGCCGAGTTCTGGTACAAGCTGGTGGCAGCTGGAGAGCTGTTACGAAGTAAGGTTTGACATGAAGTAACATTAAAGCTTTTTAATTCGAGAGGAGTTTAATTAACATGAAAAAATGGATCAAACCCTTCACAGCAATGCTTATGGCTGTATCTCTAATTGGTGGACTTGGTGGCGCAACGACGGCATCTGCTGCCAAGAGCACAGAGAAAGGCAAAATTGTCATTAACGGTTCCTCAGCACTGCTTCCGCTCACGCTTCAGGCTGCCAGTGAATTCAAGAAAGATAATCCAAAAGTCAAAATCTCCGCTTCCGCAGCAGGTTCCATCACAGGTCCTCAATCCGTTCGTAAAGGAATCGCAGACATTGGTGCTGTGGACTGGGATGCATCCAAAGATGTACCTGGCTTCAAGAAATTTGATGGCTTGGTAGCCAATCCGGTAGCTGTAACAGTGTTCACGGCTGTCGTTAATAGCAATGTGGGTGTAAGCAATCTGACAACAAAACAACTGCAGGACATCTTCTCCGGGAAAGTGACAAATTGGAAGGAAGTCGGCGGATCGGATGCCAACATTGTTGTGGTTAACCGTAAGTTTGGTTCCGGTACACGGGTTAACTTCCAACAAAAAGCACTGGACGGCAAGGACTTCATGAGCAAAGGGGACAACTACAAAGAGGTTGGCTCCAGCGGTGATATGAAAACAACGATTGAAACGACACCAAATGCAATCGGTTATATTGACCTCCCGTATGTGACTAGCAAAATGAAGGCCGTATCAATCAATGGCGTAGCACCAACAGAGAAAAACGTCCTGAACAAAACATACAAAGTATGGGGCATTGGATATTACATGACCAAAGGTCAACCTACGGGAGCAACCAAAGCGTTCATCGAGTATATCCAAAGCAGCAAGTTCCAGAACGGTTCCCTGAAAAAATTGAAATTCATTCCGCTTGCTGCCGTTAAATAACGAAAGCTGCGAACGTTCATCATTCTCGCATTTCATAAGGAAAGGGATAGCCAGCTTCTGCGCATGGTCGCCAAGCTGGCTTCTCTATGTGAAAGGAAGAGCCCTTCATGATCGATTTAAATCCATCCACGAACAGCCCTGCTCCGAGTGAGCTTGGTCCAAGCATCGGCAAGGCTCCCGGATCGGGAACCCGGTTTGACCGTAAGGCGCGTTTGAGATGGTCCAATAAACTGTTTCGCATGGTCTGTATTGGCAGTACATTGTTTGTTTGTCTGGTTCTGTTATGCATTCTGGTTCTTATGCTTCGTACGGGCGTTCTGACCTTTGCGGATGTTTCGCTCAGGGAATTCTTCTTCTCTACCAACTGGGACCCGGAAAATGAGCATTACGGCGCGCTGATCTTTATCTTGGGAACACTGGCACTCACGGGGCTCACGATGCTGTTTGCCATTCCAATCTCCGTCATCATTGCGGTATTTCTGGCTGAAATGACGCCCAAATGGCTCCGCCATATCCTGCGGCCAGTACTGGATCTGTTGGTGGGCATTCCTTCTGTTGTGTACGGTTTCTTAGGACTGACGATTCTCATCCCCTGGCTTAGGGATATCAGCGGACATGATCTGGCGGATGGTTTGCTCGCAGCGTCCATCGTTCTGACGATTATGGTGCTTCCTACCATTAGCCGGATCAGTGATGATGCTATAGCTGCTGTGCCGAACAAATACCGGGACGCAGCTTATGCGCTTGGTACGAACCGTTTCCAAACCATAACTCGTGTAGTCTTGCCTGCTGCAAGAGGCGGAATCATGTACGCCGTCATTCTCGGGATGACTCGCGCCATTGGAGAGACAATGGCGGTGGTGATGGTCATCGGTAATACGGCGCAGCTGGCTAACAGTCTGTTCACGCCAACAGCGGTGCTGACAAGTAATATCGTTATGCAAATTTCAAGCGTAGAATTCGATTCCACCTGGAATCACGGACTGTACATGATGGGCTTTATCCTGCTTGCCATTTCCATCTTGATGATTGTAGCTGTAAGAATGCTTCAGAAAAAAGGGGGACGCTACTCATGAGTATGAAGAAGCAGGCGAACGCTGTCCCCGCCTATTCGTTCGGCAAACGCAGAGGTGCATCCGCGCTGATGGACCGGATTTTTACGGGCATGGTATGGGGTGTAGGGATTGTCGTCATTTTATTCATTGTTGGATTGTTATTTCTTCTTCTAGAAAAAGGGCTGCCCTTGCTGAGCTGGGATTTTCTATATGGTGTTCCAAGCGAGATTGAAGAAGGAGGAGGGATTGGCCCGGCGCTGTTCAACTCGTTCTATGTGTTGATTCTCTCCCTGCTCATCTCCATTCCGATTGGCATGGCAGCCGGAATCTATCTGGCGGAATTTGCCCCAAACAACAAGCTTATGGAGATCGTGCGGATTTGCGTGGAGGGACTGTCATCTGTTCCATCCATCATCTTTGGATTGTTTGGTATTGCCCTGTTTGTGGAGTTCTTTGAAATTGGTCTTACGATTCTGGGAGCCGCCGTCAGCCTTGCCTTTCTGAATCTGCCAGTGCTTACCCGGGTAACCGAGGAATCGGTCCGGGCGGTGCCGGTTGAACTTCGTAGTGCATCCTTTGCACTTGGCTCCACCCATTTGCAGACGATCCGTAATGTATTGCTGCCAGTGGCTATAAACGGAATCATGACAGGCATCTGTCTGACGGCAGGCCGGGCATTCGGTGAGAGTGCCGTCATTATTCTGACCGCAGGGGTGTCTACATCCGGGGAGATGTGGGACTTCAATTTGCTTTCGCCGGGAGGAACCCTTGCTGTACACCTGTGGTACATTCAATCCGAAGCGATTGTGCCGGATGCCGAGGAAATTGCGCAAAAGACAACGGCTGTGTTGATCTTTGTGGCCTTGCTCATTAATATTCTGTTCCGTGTGCCAATTTGGCTGAATGCACGCAAAAATCAAGCCTAATGTGTCAGGCTAATCCAGTAACAAGATCAATTTCAACACCGGGAGGAACTATTGTGCAGCCAATCATTGAGATCAACAAATTGAATTTATATTACGGTCAGTTCCAGGCGCTTAAGGATGTCTCCATTGAAATTCCGGAACGGGCCATTACTGCTTTTATCGGACCGTCAGGTTGTGGCAAATCCACGCTGCTGCGGACCCTCAACCGCATGAATGATCGGATACCCGGAACACGTATTGAAGGTAAAGTGGCTGTAGGTGGGACAGATATATACAGCGGCGAGGTGCATGTAGAGACTATTCGTAAGAAGATCGGGATGGTCTTTCAGCAGCCGAATCCCTTTCCGAAATCCATCTATGAAAATGTGGCCTTCGGCCCAAAACAACACGGTATTCATAGCAAAAAGAAGCTGGATGAAATCGTGGAACAGAGCCTCCGCTCTGCTGTCCTGTGGGATGAAGTGAAGGATAACCTGAAGCGTTCCGCGTTAAGTCTGTCTGGAGGACAACAGCAGCGCCTCTGCATCGCACGTGCACTGGCAGTGGAACCGGACATTCTGCTCATGGACGAGGCTACGGCATCGCTTGATCCCGTCTCGACCTTCAAGATTGAGGAGTTGGCTCATGAGTTGAAGGAACGTTATACCATCGTGATGGTTACGCATAATATGCAGCAAGCAGCTCGGGTATCCCAGCAGACGGTGTTTTTCCTGGATGGGGAGGTCGTGGAATACTCCGCTACCCAAGACATGTTCGCCGAGCCCGTGGATTCGCGTACGCAGGACTATATTAGTGGTCGGTTTGGTTGATTGTGAATCAGTAAGAGGTGGAAGTCTTTCAGATAGTTATCTGGAAGGCTTTTTTCTGTTTTTGTTGACTGCATATTCTATCTTTTATTTAACATTAACAGCGAGAAGACTGCTAAACAGATGAGATTTTGCTTTGTGTAACTAGTTTAATATGAATTAAACTAAATTAAAAAAAATTGATAAAAAAGGAAACATTTCAACTAAATGGTTCGTTATATACAGTGTGAGTGATATGACTATGGGATCGTTGGATTGGAGGGAATAAAAAGAAGTAGACCGAAGCAGATGGACACATTTGTAACAAATTTCTATTCAAATTCTGAAATGAGGAGGCAGATTTAAAATGAATTTTAGAAAAACTTTTTCATTCTCTGTATTTGCACTAATATTCACACTTTCTTTTGTGACACAAGCTTATGCTGCTTCTACTGATTTGCCATCATATCCTATTGCGAAGCAAGAGAAAGATGAATGGTGTTGGGCTGCAGTCAGTTCAAGTGTACTCAAATTCATGGCTAGCAAAAATGTCTATCAATGTGATTTTGTTAAGAAGGTCAAGTCGACCAGTTCGTGTGCAAATGTATCAGCATCTACAGTAGAAGCTCAAAGTGGCATGCATGACTACGGGGTATCTTCCAATTATTACTCAGGTAATTTGAATGTAGCCCAAGTCAAAAGTCAGATTGATGGAGGACGTCCAGTATATGTGAGCTGGAAATGGAATAGTCCTACGGCTCTTGTTGGTCATGCAGTCGCTATTTATGGATATAGCAATACTCCAACTTATACTTATTACATGCATTATCTAGATCCTTGGGATGGAGTTAAAACTTCAATGGAATATTCAAAATTTAACGGTGGTACGGGAGCAGAAAGAACATGGAGATGGGGACTTAAGGACTTTTGGCATTATCAATAAGGATTAGTTTGGGAGGTCAATAATAATGAAACATATGAGAATTCTAATAATGATATGGATGGGCCTAATGGTCAGTTACATGATGGCTCCAAATATTTATGCCAGTACAGTACCTGAAGATGTTCAGACTTTTGCCAAGGGACAAGGATTGGAAGATTTTAAAAAATTGGTATTAGATGACCCTGTTGGATACGGTTATGAGAATGAAGAAGAAGTTAAGTCTGTCACTTTGGGTCCTGGTTTCGAAGTACACTTGTTCGACGCTGACAAGTTTAAAAATGTGTCTGACAGTTTAATTGATGTATCGAAGCCAACAGGGCAGTATGACTTTATCGTGCAATCCAACGGAGTTGGAAAATCATTTCTCAGTATTGAACGATTCGAAGGTGGTTTCAGGGTGGTTCTTGCAGGAGGAGATGCATCCAGGTTGGATGCATCCTTAAATACTATGACAAAATTCTTATCTACTGACGTAGATACCCTTAACCCGATATTGATAAAAGACGGTAACATCCGTTATCTTGCCGTTAAAACTGATGGCAAAGAAGTAAATATCCCAGATGTACCTACAGAGAAAAAATCGCTCATGGGAGGAATGGATAATAATCAGCTATGGGACTCCGCGAAGACGATTGACTTCCTTAAAGCTGTGCAATCCCAAGGGGCTGATCCTGAAGTGGACGGGGCTGGTGGATATCCAGACATCAATTCCAAAACGTCTTCAAATGATTATATGGGAATAACATTAATAAGTTTGGTTATTGCTTTGATAGGTTCAACAGCTGTCTATATGTGGGTACGAAAAAAACAAAATGTAAAATGATCTAATAGAGTAAGAGCCAGCCAGCTCGTGTATAGTGCCACATTTCACAACCCGTTAACTTACCCTTCATAAAAGTAAACATGTAAAAGCTAAATCAAAACCTAGTCAAACCCAGAGTACCTGCGGATTTGGGCCTATTGTGCCTGTGCATTCGTGGGTGCTCTTTTCTAAATCTGGCAAATGTTCCGCCCTCAGATGTTTACAAAGTCCTTCATTTATACCTCTTCATCACCCCTGTTATGCTAATTCTCTTCCTAATGCTCCACTAGCTGTGGTGGAACTTTCCTGAATGGTGAACAAAATCTGAATTTTTCTTCCCCCTCTTGCAACCTTTCTCTAGTACATTTCAGCACCTCAATATGGAGGAGGATAGAGCATGATCTTCATAGACACAGAAAAAGAAATCGTTAACGAAATGTAAAGTAATGCAGGGATATGTCAAATTTTTAATAGGCGCTTTCATTGCGTTGACCCTGCCCTCAAAGTTTCTTATATTTACTCCCGACACAACAACTGAGAACGGTGGTGGGATGATCTTGTTCAACAATAAAGGAAAGAAAATGCTTGCTATGCTTACGCTTATACCACTGGCTACGGGCCTTGTAATGGGAGCTTTTCCTGCTGCGGTAACCTATGCGGATGCGGGAGATAACACACCAACCAACAGCTCGGCAACAGGTTCATGGCAAACGGGGGATTTGCACGTACATACCTTTGAGTCCGACGATGCGCAGAATTCCCTGGGAAATGTACTTGACGCGGGACTGACGAAGTATGGTCTGGACTGGATTGCGCTTACGGATCATTTGCGGTTATCCAAGCGGGATCACAACGGGGTAGACATTCCAGGCGGATCGATTCCGATGTCCCAGGGGATGAACGAATATCAGGTGCCACAGATCAAAGCACTTCAGGAAGCAGGCAAATACGCAGGCAAGACGATTTTCTCCGGTTTCGAATGGGACATGCCGACGCATGAACACGTTGGGGTGGGGATTCTTACGGATGAACCGAATTCGACCGAAGCGCTGGAAGCTGCGAACGAATTTGAATATCGTTTTACGAATCGCGCAGCGAATCTGTTCGATGTGGCTGACGTATCGAATTGGGATCAGATGGGGGGACGTGCCTATACGACTCATCAGGATGCACTGGCTGCTATCAATTGGCTGGCAACCAAGTATCCAACGACAAGTTATGCGATGATCAACCATCCTTCACGCGGCAAAAACAAATATACTATCGCGGACTTCCGTGAGTTCAACGATCTGGCCCCGCAAGTTGTATTTGGGATCGAAGGCATGCTGGGTAACCAGATGGAACCGGATCGTGGCGGGTATAACACAAAATACAACGTTGCTAATCCAACAGCAGATGATGGATACAAATATCGTACATATGGCGGTGTGGACTATATGGTAGCCAAGGTGGGCGGTCTTTGGGATGCATTGCTGGGAGAAGGGCGTCACTTCTGGAACTACGGCAATTCGGACTACCATTTCAAGACGATTGACACGAATTCCAGCGGTTATTTTCCGGGCGAATATGCCAAGACCTATTCGTGGGTTGATGGTACAGGCATGCAAGCCGTGCTGGAAGGACTGCGTTCGGGGAAATCCTTTTCCGTATTCGGTGATCTGATCAACGCACTGGACTTCACGGCTTCCGGCGCAGGCACTCAGGCTGAAATGGGCGGAGACCTGGGTGTGACCCAAGGCGATGAAGTGGAACTGAAAATTCGGTTCAAGAGTCCAACGACGAGCAACAACTATGAAAAACCAATCAACAGCGGCACGTCTGCTGGACAAGTACCGGTGGTTGATCACGTAGATCTCATCGCGGGAGATGTGACGGGCAAGGCCGAGAAGGGCACAGCCGCATATTCCAAAGACACCAACGACTCTACTAAAGTACTGGCAACCTTCACGTCCAACGATTGGACAACAGATGCCGAAGGTTACCATGTCATCACGTACAAAATCAAAGCCACCGACCAGGATAAATATTATCGCCTGCGTGGTACAAATCTGGGCATGAATGTTACTGGTGAGACTGTAGATGGTGAACCGCAGCTTGATCCAAAGATCACAACAGCTGATGCAGAGACTCGCTTCAACGAGATCAATGATCAGAACTATCGCGATCTGTGGTTCTACTCCAATCCGATCTTTGTGAGTGCCACACCTTACAGTGATGCACAGGCGGTAACGGATACGCTTCAAGCGATTGACCTGGGCGATCTGAACGCGGTCACTTCCGATCTTACCCTTCCTGTTGAAGGAAAACATGGAGCCACGATTAGCTGGTCCAGCTCTAACCCGGAATTGATGGATGCACAGGGAAAACTTCTGACACAGCCTGAGAATAATGAGCGACTGGAATTGACGGCAACAGTACAACGTGGCAGCGAAACGGATACCAGAACGTTCACAGTCATTGTGGAAGGAACGAATAATCAGGTATTAGTGTTAAAAAGCAACATGACCACTGCTGACGGCCAGCCGTATCATACGGATACATGGACAAACCAGTCCGTAACGGTTAGTGTAACCAGCGCAGTATACGCGCCAGCCACTTCGGCGACGATCGAGCTGTCTCTTGATGAAGGCCAGACGTATGAGCCGTATACGGAGAATACACTTTTGGAGATAACCGAGGCTGGAGAGAATAAGCTGTTATTCAGAGCGACAGACGATCTGAACGAAACGTATACTTTACCATTGGTGGTCAAAATAGACCGCGAAATCCCTGTCATCACCCTGCAAGGCAGCAGCCAGATGACATTAACGGTGGGAGATACGTATAACGAACCTGGAGCACAGGCTGCCGATAATGTGGGCATCAGTGGTTCCGTGCAGATTGACGGCACAGTGAACACACAGGCGGCGGGGATCTACACCCTTCGTTATAACGTGAAAGATATTGCTGGAAATGCGGCACAAGAAGTGATACGTACGGTTACCGTGCAAGCCCGTTCGGGCAATGGCGATGGTAATGGGGGCAACTCAGGCGGGAATTCTGGGGGAAGCACACCAAGTGTGCCAACAACGCCTTCAGTTCCAACCACACCTACGAACCCGGATACGGGGTCAGGTTCATCTACTGAAGTGAATGTAGAGGTAGGAGCGAATCAACCTGTACAAACGGGTCTCAAAGACATCGTGCAATTCAACGCTCCGGCAGGAGCCATTGGGGAAAAAGATACATTGCAGTTATCTGTCGTGTCCAAGGACCAATTGCAGAATGCAGCTTCGCTGAACGTACTGGGCCAAGCAGTGCAGATTACTCGCAGTGGAGGACGGACATTAAACGATCAGGCAGCACTGAGCCTGCAATATGATGCTTCCAAGCTGCCTCAAGGTACACAGCCAGCGATCTACTATTATAATGAAGCTCGTCAGAGCTGGTTATTTGTCGGCGGGAAGACAAACGCAGCAGGAACGGTGACGACGAATGTGAATCATTTGGGAACCTTCGTGGTATCCAGTTACGTACCAGCCAATCTGTCCGATCTGAACGGACACTGGGCATCCGACTATGCAGATCGTTTGATGGGCATGGACGTGATACAGGGTTACACAGATGGTACTTTCCAACCATCCAAGAAGATTACACGGGCAGAGTTTGTTACGTTGATCAGTAAGGCACTGGCCTTGAAGTCTGTGCAGTCGGATACGACATTTGCAGACCAAAGCAATCTGCCAGACTGGGCGAAGAGTGACATCGCCGCAGCCGTACAAGCCGGAATCGTGAAGGGCTATGGAGACAATACGTTCAAGCCTAATCAGACGATCACTCGTGCCGAGATGGCTGTGATGATGGCAAATGCATTGAAGTTAAGTCCAGATGCACAGACGGGAACGAGTGGAGATACTGTAAAACCAAGCTTCACTGATGCGACGCAAACGCCGTCTTGGGCGCAGGAAGCACTGAATACAGCCGTTCAGGCCAAGATTGTGAACGGATATACGGACAATACGGTTCGTGCAGGGAATATGACGACCCGTGCGGAAGCTGCTGCAATGATCTATAAGTTGTTGATGGCGATGTACGTTTGATCTTAATAAAAGAATGAAAGCAAGGGCCATCCTGAGAGGGATGGCCCTTGTTTATTTTATAGTTAACTCATATATTTCAAATAAATGATTATTTACTTGTCTCGTCCAACTCTCAATTTTATCACCTACATTAACATCGTTGAAATCAGCCTCAATTCGCATTTTACTGAATTTTGCATCTGCTTGATAGAAGTCACTCGAAGTAACATAAAACCTCGAATTTTTCGTTACATTCAGATATTCCCCATTATCCAGTACGATGGAGTAAAGTATCTTGTCTCCGTCTACTTTACTGTTTTGCTCTTTTATTTCAACGACGGTGCCTGTGTAATATTGTTGTTCCTTTGCTGGTGAAGACCACCCTTTCATAAAATCCGAAAATAAAATAAAATAGACAACTACCAGAAGCATCACGACAAAGCTGCTTATCCAGATAAAGGGCCCAATTTTTTTTGCTTTCAACCTTTTCATCCTTCCTCAATGTACTTACAGTATGTAGCATTTATTATGTAAGTTAAAGCAATCCAAAACGAAAGTGTCACGAATAGAGAAATATATCAGCCGATCCTGGAGGGCAAGGGATTGAATAATTAATTCTATAGCAAAAAGATCGGAATAAATAAGGCAGGCAGCAGATTCAATACCTTGATCTTCGTAATCTTCAAGATGTTCAACCCCGTACAAAGCGCCAGGATGCCGCCGATCAGCTTAATTTCGTTCATGATGTTCGTTGTCATGAAGACGGATAAGAAATCAGAAGAGAAGAAGACCAGAACTTCGATGACCAATAGAATAAACGCTGAGAAGATAATGCCGATCCCGAAGGTGGATGCCAGAATCAATGACGTAATGCCCGAGAAAATCGTATTAATTTGCAAAAGGTATTATCCTCCTGTAACGCACTTTGCAGTGGCTCCAGAATCAGGATCGATTCCACGCACAACAATTAGATGGCAACCGTTAATCCTTCATTTAAGCCATTGGACGAGAATTTCGTCATGATGTTGGACAAGATGTTCTCGAAATTAATCAGTTGCCCAATGATCCCGCCTAAGGTCAGGAAGATGATAAACATAATCTGATATTGGCTGGTGGAGATGCTGCTCATGGTTGTACTCATGCCTATGATGAGCGCGCTGATCCCAATCACTTGATTGAGTGTGGACTTATAACCGTCATTCATGAACCTTTTGGAGATGGCCCCAAGGGTACTCCCGCATATAATGAAAAAACAATTGATCAATATACCAAGCATGATTTCACTCCTGAATTCACCAAACTGAGTTTAGAACATCGTCGACTTCTTTGATTCTTGTGACAGATGGTGTTTGGATTAGATTTCCTTTGACCATGACCATAGAGACGTCTGACAAGGCCTCAATATGTTCCAGCGGATTTTGCTTCATAATAATCAGATCAGCATGTTTCCCGATATCCACCGTCCCTGTAACATCCTCAACGCCCAGAATCTTCGCATTGGTTCGAGTCACCATGTCGATGACCTGTTTGTTGTTCAGGTTGGCCTGTCTCATGTAGTGATCCATTTCTCTCCACATATCATAGTGAGTCACGTAAGGCATGGCGGCATCGGTACCGATCCCAATGGTGATGTCGTTTTCGATCGCTTGTTTTACACCTTTGAGCATGGAATCGTAGACGAGTCTGGAATTTTCTTTTACCGTTGCACTTACCTTCGTTACGCTGGTATCCAGTGAAGCGGAGGGATAGGCGGCTTGCAGGGTGGGGATGAGTGCGGTGTAGCCATTCAAGGCATTTGGATTATTTTTGTACAAACGAATGATTTCGTCGTCCATCTCCGAACCGTGCTCGATCGTATCGACGCCACCCTGTAACGCAACGCGTACACCTTCCGTGCTTTCCACATGCGCTGCCACCCGCAGGCCAATCTTATGCGCTTCATCGCAGATCGCTGCAACTTCGTCCACCGTCATCTGTAAACGGCCAGCTTCGCCCACCATTTTCGCATCCGTCACGCCACCCGTCACACATATTTTGATCAGATCAACGCCGTGTTTCACATTGATCCGTACATTTCTTCGTGCTTCCCACGGGGAGTCGCCAACCAGAGCCAGGAATGGAGCACCGTGTCCGCCCGTTACACTTAGGAAAAACCCGGAGACAAGCAGATTGGGGCCGACAAAGTCACCGTTGTTAATCTCATCCCGCAGCTGGACGTCCGTGTAAAAGAATTCCCCCACACTGCGCATCGTCGTCACACCCGCATGGAGTGCGGTCAGCGCGTTGCGTTTCATTCGTTTTTTCAAAACGTTTCTGCCAAACTTGGTGTTCAATATTCGATCATAGGCAAACTGCAACATGCCTTCACTGACCGAGAGACTGAACGGTTTACCATCTGCAAAGAGGTGTACGTGTGCATTGATCAATCCAGGCATCACGTATTTCCCTGAAAGGTCGATTGTGGTGTAGTGACTTGGGATAAGCAGTTCGTTATCTTGGCCGATAGTCTGAATAAGTCCTTGTTCATTGACGAGAATCGTCATGTTTTTTTGCAGATTGCGGCTTGAGTCGCCGTGGATCAGATTGACGTTTTTCAATGCGTAAGCAGTGTTCATATTGTGTTCCTCCTTAGAATGTGGGTGAGGTGAGCAGTTAGGGTAAAGGTAGATAGTTGATTAAATAATGAATAATTAATTCATTTTTAGTTCAAAAAAATAGCCAGATCATCTGGTGGATTTTTTTGCGTGCAAACCAAGTGAAGTTGATCTGATCTGCACGCTTTGTCTATCTGGCATAAGTGATGAGATGGAGCGTTATTCGTTGAGGCTCTTCATACCGTACAGTCTGTATACATACAACGCTTCGAATATTTGCTTCCGGCTGTCCTCACTCATATCCCGCTTCAATAGATCCAGGTTCATGTCGATCACGTTGTGCGCGAGGATGTTCAGTAAGATCAAATTCTCCTCGGTGCCAATCTCATACCGTTTATATTGATTCTTGAGATAGGCCTTCTTGGTTTCGATCATTAGCTCAACAAGTTCATTCTTGGCGTTGGTGTAGATGGTGCCTTTATTCTTTTCAAAGATGATCACGATCTGATTCCGATATTTCCGTAATACGTCCACCTGTTCCTGCAACAGTGCCGACTTTCGCTCGCTATCCGTTTCCTCGAAAAGAGTCTGGTTATCAAAGTGAATCGTCTCCACCAGCACATTTTTCAGATAATCCACCAGATCCGGCGGCACGACGGCGCAGAATAGTTCTTTCTTGTTCTTAAAATAAGTATAGATGTTGCCCACGGAAATATTGATCTCATCCGCAATATCGCTCATCTTGGCATCGACATAGCCTTTCTCAAAAAAGACCTTGAGCGCCGCGTATTCAATTTCTTTCCTGACTTCGTCTTTCTTGGCTTGCACCATCGGGAACGACTCCTTAATAGTGAATGGTTGGTTCGTTATTAGGATAGATCTTTTTGAGGGGGGGGGCAAATGTGAAAATGTTGAGAATATTACATGAACGTTGGAAATTTCGTGTCAAGTAATAGAAGAGTTAATCATATTTTACTTTAGTATTAATTAAAACGTTATATGAATCAATTTCATAATGCTTAGTTGCAGAATCGTAGACTAACCGAATTTGAGCATTTTTGTTTTTGAAAATTAGGCTGCTTGTTCTTGTAATTGGCGACTTAGACGATCTCATGCTAACTTTGCGACATTATAAACCAGCGTTACCAAGTTAAAATGTGCCTTCGCTTTTTGATCGGTTCGATGTCTTACATTGTTCAACTGGAAGAATTGCTTTAGGTAAGCATTGACTCTTTGGACTGCAGATCGTTTTTTAGCGAGCTCTTTCCGACGTTTTGAGCCTCGAGCCGGAGCGCAATACTTTCTAAGATCAATCGTGATCTTCATTTTGTAAACCTTTTGGCAAAGTGAATCTTGCGCTAATGGACAGCTCTCACATTCTTTCGGTCGAACGTATTTGACCGTTTCATAGTTCGAGTCGTAGCTGTCGTAACGATAAGAATGCTCTCTCACACAGGTAGGGGCGAAGTGTTCGTCAAACCCGACAAGTTCCGGTTCCCGCCGACGGTTATAAGCGGTAACGGCATGGGCCTTCGCTTCTCGAACTTGCTTATATATGGGCTCATAATCGTAACCTGCATCCATGGCTGCATATTTGAAATCGAAATTTGGATGCTGCAAAGCAACCCCTTTTAGGATAGGAATCGCGGCTTTACCATCATTCAAATTTCCAGAAGAGAGCATGGCTCCCAGGATATACTGACTCTTGGTTCCTACTGCAAGATGACCTTTATAGCCATACCAGAAGACGTTTTTTCCATCACTATTTTTCTTGATTCCCCACCTACGGGTTAAGAGGCATTTCATCCCTTAGAACATGGAACGTCTCACTGAATTGTGCAGCGATTTCTTTCTCGAAGATTGGCTTTTGTTTCTCTTCTTCTTGTTTTTGTTCGAGCCAAGCCTCACGTTCGGTTCTTGATTTTCGCCCACGCTTCTTAGGTTCGGGTTTTTCCTTTTCTTGCTTTGCAGGCGCTTGATCCCGAGCTTCGATATGCGTTGCATCTATGGCAACGGTATCGTCCGTAATGAATGATTCGGCCATGGCTTGCTTTAACAACTGTTCTTGCGTGTATTCCAGCTATCCGTTTCCCATAACTGCTTGGAGCCCGTTATCTCGCGATTGTTGGCAAGTCGCTTGGGATGCTTTACTTTAATTTTCCGCTGTGGACGAAGCAGGGCCATTTGTTTGCAAAGACGATAGACCTTCTTCTTGTTAATCTCCAGATGATGGCGTCTTCGAAGAAGTATGTTCAGCTTACGTTAATCGTAGTTTGCACTTTCGCCAGCTAAGAACTCGATGATCTATTCGCTTATCTGTTCATCACTGATTGGCTTGCCTTCTTGTGTATAAGATAAACCAGATGCGGGGCGCCCAACCCTGTGGACAGTCTCTTGAGGTTGCTGCTTGTTTCTATTCACATGTGCATAATACGTGAACCGCTCTACTTCTAGCACACGTAGCACGAAGCTAACGTTATTGCCTTCCCCGATATGCTTCTGGGCGATCTCTATTTTTATCCGCAAGTGTGGGTTCGTTTTTTTTTTTTTTAGTAGGTCTTTGAGAATGTCCCTTTCTAAGGCTTGCTCTGCAAAGAGCTTCTTAAGCTTTTCATTCTCCTTCTGCAGCTGTGCATAATCTTCTGCAGTGGGCACATATTTCGCTTGCTTGAAGCTGGCTCCATCCAATTGATAAAGATCCTTTCGGTTCAGTTCTCTATCCCTCCGCCTCAATATTATTGTATCGGAGTAAGGGGTGTACTATTTTTTTTGTTTGAATCTTAAATATGTTTATACACTTTTTTTGATCAATCGACTTTAAATGACATAATAAAACAAATTATACCTCTATAAGAAATAAATATATTATATATACTAGGACTATACAAACTTTATGTAGGTAAATGTCATAAAAGTAAAATATAGCACACTTTTTGATTGCTTGAGGTTTGTAAATTTATATTCACTAGGAGATGATTAGATTGCCAAGAAGGACCAAAATCAAGATTTTTGTGATTTTGCAGACATGTTTGATGCTTATTTTTACAATGCCTGTCTACGCTGCAACATACATCTATGATGATGCAAATCGACTAACAACAGTGACTTACGATAATGGTGCCCAGGTTCAGTATACCTATGATAATGCAGGTAATCGCTTGACTGCTCATAAGACAGGGTTTGGTAATTTACTGAAAAACCCGGGATTTGAACGGTATTCGGGAAATACAGGAGTCGGTGATCGGTGGAGTAAAGTTGAGAGTAGTGGTATTACAGGTACTTATCAAATTGTAAATAATTACGTGAAATCTGGTATACAAGCACAGAAAATCAGTGCTACTGGTCTGAACAATGAGCAGACGATTGGTGTAATGCAAACTGTGGCTGTACAACCTTACCAAGCATTTGAATTGAAGGGCGCACTGCGTGTAGATTCATTGAATCAGGCTAAGGCAAAATTATTTGTGGAATTTCATAGTGCAACAAATCAATATATAGGCGGAAAAGTAATAGAACAATCACAAGTAACTAACGGCTATGTAACCTTGCAAGGTCAAGGAGTAGTACCAGGAAATGCAACAAAAGCACTCATTCAAATTGCTATTAGTGGTACGGGAGCTAATGGATCAGGAACAATTTATGCAGACGACATAGAGTTCAAGATCAATCAGGCTTCGCTTCAAGTAACAAGTACCAGTCCTGAGGAAGGAGCAGAGCAAGTAAATCCTTTGCAGCCTATTGTGATTACTTTAACAAAACCTGTTACTGCAGGATCGGAATACAGCGATATTGTTCTGAAACAAGGTGATCAGAGTATAGAATCAATTCTTCAGATTGAACAAAATATATTGACGATCACGCCAACACAACCATTAGAACTGGATCATACATTTAAGCTGAATATGCCAAAAGATGCGTTAAAGGATGCCGAAGGTAATGAATTGGAGAGTCCATTGACGCTAACCTTTGCCACAAATTCAGTTGATGGTAATTTGCTGCTTAATTCAGGTTTTGAACAGTATACAGGCAACAATGGGGTTGCAGATGATTGGAACAGTCGTCAAAGCGATGGGGTAGATAGCACTTTTGAGATAGTAGACACTTCGGTTCAGTCAGGATTGAAGGCACAGAAAATGAATGTGGCAGGATTGAGGGAAGATGATTCAGTTGCTTTATACCAAGAGCTAGAAATAGAACCTGCAGACAGCTTTGAATTGAGTGGCTTAATAAACGTGGAGTCGCTTAATGGTGCAAGAATGGGGATACAAGTAAATTTTTATAATTCTACAGGCGAATATCTTGATGGTAAGTTCATTGAACTGTCTCAACCGAGTGCTAGTTATGTAAATCTACATGATCAAGGAGCGATCCCTTTGGGAGCTTCAAAAGCATCTGTTCAAGTACTAATTACTGGAACTGCAGATGATGGGGTTGGAATTATCTATGTTGATAATTTATTTTTCAAGACAGCGATAACTCCAGTTGAAGCGCCAGAAACATTGCCAGAGTCCACTCCTGAAGTAAAAGATATCCTTCTAAACCCAGAGTTTGATCAATATACAGGTACGGAAGGCATTGCGGATGATTGGAATAAGCTCGTTAGTGACGAGACCGAAGCCATCTATGAGATGGTTAATGAACCTTTGCAATCAGGAGTTCAGGCTCAGAAAATAAGTGTGACAGGATTAGAAGAAGGAAAATCTGTAGCAGTATATCAAGAAGTTAGTGCATCTCCAGATCAATCTTTTGTGCTGAATGGCTCACTATTTGTGCAGTCATTACTACACGTCGACATTGCATTCCATGTTGATTTCTATGATGCCACAGATACGCTCGTAGGCAGTAAAGTCATCACTCAAAGTGAAGTAACTGAGGGTTATGTGACTTTACAAGACCAAGGAGTTACACCGTCTAACTCTGTCAAAGCTGTAGTGAATGTCACAATTAAAGGTTCAGCCTCTGATGGAGCTGCAAGTGTAGTTATAGATCATTTGCATTTTAATATTAGACAAGAAGAGCAAGCGATCGGAAAATCTAAAAATAAATTGAAATTTGTAACATCTAAATTAAGTGATGGGGTGTATAAATATGTCAAAAAATAAAAATGCGCGCAAATGGTTAATATGGCCACTATGTGCGGGATTAGTTATATCTCTTATCTCACCTGGAACGACAGGTTTTGCCGAGGCGGTTGTTGAACATTTTAATGAAGTGTTGCTAGGTAAGCCTGAAGCTCAGCATATTATTGAGGTGCCAGATCAAGCCCCGGATATCAAGGTAGAACACAATAATCATTTGGAGAGATTTCAGGAGTTTGTGTCTCAGGAGGAAATTGTGCATGAAGATAAGGTTGTGCAACCTTTAACGAATACTGCAACAGCAAGATTAATGGCAGTAGATGTCGATCGGAAGGATGTATTTAATCTGTCTCAAGAGCAGATCGAGGATTACTTGGCAAAAGGATATAGCATTGAAGATTTATATCAATTGGACGAGCTAGCAAATCGATTATTAATTGCTCCCCAGGTTATTGAGAGTCGCAAAGAAAGTAGCAAATTAACATGGACTGATCTTGAGAAATTATTGGTACAAGAGCAGGAAGCTGAACAACTGAATGCTTTGTCACAGGATTATCCTAAGGAATATGCCCAACTACAAAAAGAGAAGTTTTCAGATAGAGAGGTATTGATTCTCCTGATCTCGTACGATGAGGGCAAGGGGAATTTATCGGAACTTTTAAAAGTCTATCGCTCACAAGGTGAACCTGGGCTTGCCAACTATAAAGGTACTGTACAAAAGAGTTTACAGAGTAAGACTAGCAAGGGTAGTGAGTCTTCGATAGACCCTGAGGTTTTAGAGAGAATACACGTACTTTCCAAGGATACAGGGGTACCGTTATCAGATTTATTGGAACAATATCATACAGCCAAAGAACTCAGTCAGCAAGTATTTGTAGAAAAGGAGTAGTTGCGGATGAGAAGAGTAGGGGTATGGTTAAAAAATGGTATTGTAGCTTTGCTTGTTTTTATCATCAGTTCACAAGTGGGTATTTCAAATGTTAATGCCCAGATTAATGGACAGCAATTAGAAAGAGTACTCAATGGACTTGTTACTCCAAAGTTAGTTAATGAGTCAAATAAACCAAATCTGGCTGATCGCAGCAGTGTCTCAGAGTCTGTTGACCCTGCTACGGGAACACTGACAATCACTGAGATTGATCTTAGTTTGCCTGGTAAGGACGGGCTAGATTTGACGATTGGACGTCAATATAATTCCAGTCAGGCTGAAATAGGTAGTAAGCGTGTGTCTGTAACTACGAGTTCATCTCAGCAAGTTGGCTTTGGGACTGGGTACTATGTCAATATTTTATATTGGGATTTGAACACCAAGAAGTATGGAGTATATTTTCCAGGATACTATTCAAATATAAATTCCGCACATAGTATTGCTAACTATCATATTAAAAATCAGCCTGACAGTGGGCGTGTATACATTGATTATGATGTGGAATATAAAACGGTCCAGTATGTTCAGATTACTTATACAACAGCAACTAAAATTTATCCTGATGATAACTCATATATCCGTTCGCGTTATGATTTGGGTGGAGGATGGGCACTGACTTTTCCTTCACTGCAAATCGAAGATGGCTATGTCCATTACCATAATGGTAAAGGGGCAGCATATGTAGTTAAATTTGACGGCAGTAACCGCGGGCAGTTAGAAGATTATGGCCGAACCGATGTCGAGCTATTATACGATTCTGGCTTTAACAATGGGCAAATGACATCTACGTATGCTTTGGTTGATCAGAACAAGCAGAAAACTTATTTTGGAGGTGATGGTAGATTATTAGGTATTAGGGACCGCTTTAATAATGAAATTAAATTTACGCATATAAATAGAAATATGAACGGTAGAACTTATCCTGTTATAACCAAAATTGTAGATTCAATTGGTCGAAATGTAGATTTTTCCTACCAAAGTAACCTTAACGATCCTAATTTTGATAGTCAAAATATGACTGAGAACATAACCCTTACCGTCAGTCATCCTTCTACAACCGAAAGAAGAACTATTGTGTATGCAAAGAGAAGGGATCAGATCAGCATTTTCAACAATGGGACACTCGTAGGCAAGAGATATGAGCCATATCTTAATGCGGTTGTTGATGTGAAAGGGAATGTTTCTTATTTTGAATATTTCCCAGCAACAGAAAAGTTCGATGCTACCAGTAAGTATTTAAATAATAGTTCAGCAGGTACAGCTGTTCATCTACTGGAATACGCAAGATATCCACGTTCCGCTACTTTCTATGAATATGCTGTTATTTCACGAAACTGGGGTGGAGAGGGTGCATATCAAGTATTTCAGGTAGCGAAAAGATGGGATGGCTTAAATCACTATAAGTATGACGCTCCCAATCCAAGTGTCTCTACTATCGGACCTTATAATCAACAAGATTATACTTACTTTGGGGATGTAACTGGTTATCCTACTTATTATGCAGAAGAGGGGATTCCTGAGTCCTACCGATTTGGATCAGAGGCTAAAAATCAAGATGGCGTTAGAACAAGATACACATTTAATGGTAAGAAGCAGTTATTGATGACGGAGCAAACGGCTACTAATGGAGAGAAAACGACAGATACCATACAAAGTTATCATCCCACATTCAAAAATAAACCGATTAGAGTTGAGACGAAAGTAACTAGTGGTAGCAGGGAGAACAGATTCTATCAGAACTTTGATTATTATAGTTGGGGAGATCTACAGAGTGTGAATCGTCCTCTGACTGCTGCGCAGTTAAATGATCCCGCGCAAGTGCAGCAGCATAGCACAACTTATGAATACGAACCTAACTATAAGCTACCGTCGAAGGTTCAATACTATCAGTCGCCGGGTAATCTGTTGACGGAACAATATACTTACGATTATCAGGGGAGACTAAAGACAGCACAAAATGTCAATGGTGAGGTTACTACTTATAACTTTACCCAAGCATCAGATGGTAGAACGTTGGAGACACTTTTCCCACTTGAGAATGGCAAAACAGCAAGAACAGTCTCTTATTTTAGTCAGAGTGGTGGATATCAATTATTTCCGACTTTAATTAAGAGCTATTACACGAACGAATATGGACAGCTTACGGAGACCTCTGTCCAGCGCACATATAATGTTCTACTAGGTCTGATGACTTCGGAGACGAACGCAGATAACAAGACTACACAATATCAATATGATCTATACGGAAGACCAACGAAAATCATTTATCCTGTGAGCAACAGCCAGAGTGGGGAGCGATATCAAAGGGAAGATGCGCTTCAATACTATGATCAGATTGTCGATAGCAGTCCTAATTACTTTGATCAGCAGAATAAGTATCTCATTACAACTCGAATTGACTCCCATACGAAAACTACTAGATTAGATGATAATGAGGTCAGCTATGATGATGTTAAACATGAATTTTACAATGGATTCGGTAATGGAGTTCTACTAGGCCAACTTGACAATTTAGCAGGAAATGAACTTGTTCTGGCTCAGTATCATTATGATTCTATGTCTCGTCCGATATATGTTATTGATACTAGTGGGAATGTATCAACAGCAGCCTATGATAAATGGGGGAGGGCATTTGAATCTACAGATGCTTTTGGTAACCTGTACCGTACGGATTACGATATTATTGATCGGAAGAATACCTCTTATCTGGTTGCGGCCAGTGACGTTACCGCTTTCCGCGCTAACGTTCAGGACAGTCTGAAACGGAATGTACTTGAAACATTTAGTGATCAATGGGGGAGAGAGATCGCAAGGAAAGGATATCCGAATTGGCCGAATCGAAATGCCGCAGTTGTTCAAGAGGATTACACTTATGATCACTTGGGTAATGTATTAACCTATGTGGATCCGAATCGGAATACAACCCGTTATCAATATGACAGATTAAATCGACTAACTTCCGTACAGGATGCATTGAATCAAACAACGTCGTATAGCTATAATAAGCTCGGGCAGTTGCAGAGTACAACTCAAACTGACGGAACGAAGAGTTGGGTGACAAATAAAACTTATGATGAAACAGGACTTTTGAAAACAAGTACTGATCCAGGTGCTAATCAGGACGTATTTAATCGCAATAAGCTTGGACAAGTCTCTGTCCGCAAAAATCCCAACAATACTTCGATCTATTATTTGTATGATGAAACGGGTCGAAGTACGATGAAGATTGCAGGATCGAATACGATAAAAAATGTATATCAGTTCCGTAAATTTGGTCCATCACGTCAGGAAGAACAACGGAATGGTTCAAGTGTTATAACTACCTATAGTGATTACAATATATATGGTGCGCAAAGGTATAAAGGGACGATATATGATGGTGTTGTCACAGTTGTACGACATGAGTATGACGATCAGAATAGATTGAAAAATATTGCTGATGCGTTTGATTATTTTACACACTACAAGTACGATAAGACGCGAATTAGTAAAGTACAGACGAATGGAACATATCAGGTTTCTGCAGCAGATAATGCCAATGCTCAGTATATCTATGAACCGGATGGTAAGATAAAGAGTATTATCTACCCGAGACTATCGGACGGTAGTGTGTTAACTACAGATAACCAATATGATGCTATTGGTCGGTTACTGAAAGTTACCAACAAGAAAGGTACTACGGTACTATCTCAGTATCAGTACAGTTATGATAGTAATGGGAACATCACTTCTGTAACAGATGCATCAGGTATAACTGATTATAAATATGATAAGTTGGATCGGTTAATTCAGGTGAAACGTCCTACAGGTGAGACGATAGACTACACCTACGATGCCCGAGGTAATCGTAAGACACTAGCAGAAGATGATCGTTTATTACAATTCGCTAGAGAACAGACGTATACATTTAACCTGTGGGATCAGCTAAAAACTATCACCGAAGGTAATATGACTACTGAGTTCGAATATGAAATGCAAGGACTGCGCTTGTACAAAGAGACAACGACTAGAGCGGCTAATGGAACAGGAAATCCACCAGTAAAAGAGAAAGTTCGTTATGCGTATAACAATAACGGACAGGTAATATCGGAGTCTAATGATTCGAATCAGGCGATTGCGAGTTATGTCTGGGGACCGGATCGGATGTTAGCAAAAAGAGATGCTAGCACGAATAAAAAGTATTATTATCTCTATAACGGTCACGGTGATGTTGTACAGATAATTAACGAGAACGGTACTACGGTGAATAGCTACCAGTATGATGAATGGGGCAATATCCTGCAGCAGACGGAAGAGATCAAGAATTCATTTAAGTATGCAGGAGAAATTCAGGATGAAGAGACAGGGCTATACTATCTGCGGGCGAGATATTATGATCCTGGGGTTGGACGATTTATAAGTAAGGATACGTATGAAGGCGAACTAAATAATCCGCTGAGCCAGAATTTGTATTCGTATGTTCATAATAATCCGTTGAAGTATGTAGATCCGAGTGGTCATAGGGTCTGGTTAATTCACGGAACGAATCTTTCGGGTGCCGAGCATCCAGAAGATACATGGACTCCGGATTTTGTGGAGTATGTGGAAGGACTTTTTAATGAGTCAAGTAAAAAGATGAAATGGACTGGTGGCAACTCAACTGGTGCTCGCTCAGAAGCGGCGAAGGATTTTGTGACAGAAGTATATGAATGGCATTCTAAAAACCCTGATGATCCAATAAGATTAGTTGGTCATAGCCATGGTGGGAATGTCGCCATCATGTTAGCTAATCTTTTAGATAAAAAAGGAATGAAAGTAGACACTTTGATTACAATAGCTACCCCAGTTAGGGGTTACAACTTAGACAAAAATACTTCCGTTGGCCAACACATTCATGTATACAATAAAAAGGACCAAATCCAGGTAAATGGAGGGCCTCTGTGGGCTTTGGGCGCTACTAAAGGGCGTACATTTAAAGGTGCCGAAAATGTGAGGGCCAAAGATGCTGAAAAGCCAGGCGTCTTTAGTCCGAACGGTGGACCTATTGATTCTCATTCGAGTATGCATAGCAACAAATCTATATGGGATAAATATATTAAACCGAAGTTGAAAAAGTAGAACTGAGCTGTCAATAATCAAAGAGGAGGGCGTGTATGGCAACATGGTTAAGGCTTTTAATCATAGTAATAATAATATTTAATGTTTCATCATTTGTATGGTTACTACTTGGTTCAACAGCCTATTTTCAACGAGAAATGGATATTGTTGGTACATTTTATTTATTAATCGTTGGTATTCCCGTTCTTTTGTTGGCTATATTATTTACTGTATTTCTCATTAAAGGAACTGTTCCAACAAATGGAGTACACTACATTGGAATTTGTCTGGGGCTGATACTGTCATTAATACTCTCTGCCATCCTGATTCATGGTGTTAACTCCAGTGGGTGGGCAAAAGAGAAGTTAGAAAGCGATTCACCAAAGATTACGGCTGATGGTAAGTATGAATATCATATTGACTTAATTAATTTGTTTCAAAGGAACAGTAAAGCGCGTCTTTATCTAAGGAATGTAAGCACCGGAGAGGAAAAGTTTATCCCTATTAATATCCAGACACGCAAAATTAAAACTCTTGCGGTTGGTAAGGTTAACCATTGGGTATTACTTGAACCAACGGACATTGACTCTCAATATATTCTGTACACGACAAAAGACCTTGGTCGCTTGCCCGAAGAAAAATTCAAAATAGACATTTTAGCAGGAACATCAAGTGGAGTTAAATAAATTTCATCAACCACAATGCGAATAGATTTCGTGTTGTGGTTTTTCTTTCATCGGGGGGCATGTATTTCCCACCTAGTGCCGAATGAATTAGGTGGCAATCTTAATAACCTATAACCTTAGAATACCAATGCCACCGATGCTTCAATTTGTTGTACGCGCTGGTACAAAACGGCCGAAGGGCGGTTCATTAACGAGGATACGTATGAAGGGAAGATTACGAATCCGTTGAGTTTGAATTTGGATACGTATGTGCATAATAATCCGCTGATTTATGTAGACCCTAGTGGGCATAAAGTTTGGCTGATTCACGGTACTTTCTCAACCGGGGATACATGGACTCCGCTTTTGTGAAATATGTGGAAGGTCTATTTAATGAATCAAGTGAAAAGTTAAATTGGACAGGAAAGAACAGTACTGGTGCTCGTTCAGATGCGGCGGAAGAATCCATAAATAAAGTGTATGAATGGCACAGTAAAAATCCTGACGAACCTATTAGATTGGTAGGGCATAGTCACGGGGGGAATGTAGCTATCTTGTTAGCTAATCTTCTTGAGAAAAAGGGAAAGAAGGTCGAGATATTAATAACTGTAGCGACTCCAGTTAGGGAATATAAGCTTGATACAAAGGTTGGGCAACACATTCAAATGTATAACAACAGAGATTCCGTCCAAATGGATATGGGAGGAAAATGGTGGCGATTAGGGTTTGGTTCTACATCTACGAGGAAGTTTAAGGGTGCAGATAATGTGCGTGCGAAAGACGGAGAGACTGGCTCGAAAATTGAAGCACATTCTACGATGCATAGTAATGTAGACATATGGAAGAAGTACATCGAGCCAATATTAAAATTAAAATGAAAAAGATGTTTACATGAGAGAGGAGGGTTATTTTGGCGATCTGGTTAAAATTTCTATTGATATTACTAATGATTTTTAATCTGTCATCATTGGTATGGTTTCTCCTCGGTTCTACAGCGTATTTCCAAAGAGGAATGGATATTATGGGAACAACCTATTTGTGGGGAGCTGGTATTCCTGTACTATTAATTACGATTGTATTTACTATATTTCTTTTTAACCGATTTCTCTCGTTTCTTCAATCCTTACTCTCACCCGAAAAAGTAGCATAGGCCGCTGTGGATGCTGGATACTTCACGCCAATTTTCAGTTCAATGGTTACTTGGGTTTTGGACACTTTCCGCTGTACACAGGTGAAAAAGTTACCGAAGCGGCGCTGACTTGGCCGAATCGACGGGGCTTAAAGCAGCTCATTATTCCCGTATTTCGACGAAAGCGGCCGAGGTGCCTTATGCGGTATTCAAGGGGCTATTTCATCTTTTGGTTGCTCAAAAGAATCGCCGTTTTCGTCGGCAGCTTGCTTTTCCCAAAGAGCTGCTCCTGTTGGATTCGACCACGGTTACGGTAGGCGAAACCCGTCTGCCTTGGGCGCCATATCATGGCAAGAAAGCAGGGATCAAACTTCATGTTGCGCTGCGAGAAACGGAACATGTACCCGAAAAGGTTGTAGAAACGCCAGGATCGCTTCATGATGGGCCAATCTCAGAGCAACTCGTGCATCCCGATTTCATTATGGTCATGGATCGAGCATATGGAAAAATTGAGCGACTGGATCGGTTCAAAACCAGCAACCAGTCTTATGTGGTCAGACTCGGAGATAACGTTTACTTCCACCACCCTCGCGCTCTGCGCAGACATCCATCGAAGGACTCTGGCGTAATTCGGGACATCTCATGCCAGCTAGGTACACCCCAAAATCGTAGCCAGGAACGTCACCGGGTGGTGATTTTTCATGATTTTGAGGGTCGAGAAATTCGAGTGGCTACCGATTTAACGGAGGTCAGCATTGAGCAAATTGCTCAAATGTATAAAGCTCGCTGGCAAGTCGAAGTCTTTTTCCGCTGGATCAAGCAAAATCTGAATGTGCCTAACTTATTTGGAACGACGGAAAATGCCGTTTACGGTCAGTTATACGGGGCTTTAATCGCTTATGTTATCTTCACAAGCCTCTTTGAGTCGGCAAAAAAGGCCGTACCCAAGCATGTAGAACTTTCATCTATTCGTTTTTTTCGTTTGTTTCTTACGGAACAATTGCCCGTCGAATGGCGAATGGTGATGTGACAGGATCATTTTTCAAATTCGGTTTTTCACCAAAATGGATTTACATAATTAGGATATTCACCAGACGTGATTAAGTAATATTGTATTTATTACGCAATGACGTACCACATTCTCTCTTTGGATGTGGTACTCTCCTTAAAAAGGAGGAAGTGACATGACAAGTACCAACAGCGAAGACCTCGCTTTGCAGTACGCACAACTTGTCCAACAGGAAGACGATTACGTCGACCAACTGATCACATGCAACAAACTTATCTTAGACGCCCTAGACATTATCGCGAAGCGAGCAGGGGTGTTACACATGGACACAGTGAAACAAGCAGCATATCACCTTCATGCCATGGAACAGGATCTAAACCGAAAGTTATTTAAAGTTCGACTGGAGAAGAGTATCTTGGCAAATCAAATGAGCCAGTCTACATAAAGTCACCTTAATTAAAGGAAAGTACAAGATCATATAAGATGATCCTGCGCTGTCCTTTTGCCTTTCCATCCAAACGTTTTCCGCCTTCAATTAAGCATTGACTTTCCTCCCAAATCCCCCTACACTTCAATTATTAAAATACTTTTAAAAACATTCATTGAATGGTTCGAAATGAATGAAAGGAGGCATATAACTAACGATGTTACCAACATCACACAACACCCAGCAGGTGAAGCGCATTAACGTTGAACTGGTGAAGAACACGCTCCGATCCATGGGCGTAGGCACAAAAGCTTCCATTGCGAACCTGACCAAACTCAGCGTAGCGACATGCGGCACGATCCTGAACGAATTACTCCAAACGGGTGAGATTATCGACCTGGGTCCAGATGAATCGAGCGGTGGAAGACCGGCGAGTCGGTATCAGTTTAATGCGGACTACGCAAGCGTACTGTGCCTGATTATTCGAACAGAGGGCGGCATTCACTCGATCACACATACATATGCCAATCTGAACGGGGAAATGGCGGACGAACAGACACTCATTTTAGATGAGATTAATGTAACGATAGTAGAGGATCTGATTGCAAACCTGATCGAACAACACCACAATGTGCAGGCCATTGGCATTGGTATACCAGGGGTGGCACACAACGGTGTGATTGGCATTTGCGATGTGTCGGAGCTAGCGGGTCAACCGCTGGGGCCAAGGCTCAAGGAGCAGTACGATGATGTGGAAGTGGTCATTGGCAACGACATGAACCTGACCGTCTACGGACTTTACAACCAGCAGCAATTTGAGGAAGAGAAAAACTTCGCGGTGGTGACTTTTCCAGAGAACCATTTTCCGGGTGCGGGCTTTATTATTGATGGTCGTCCGCTCACAGGGAACACGCAATTTGGGGGCGAGGTGTCCTTTTTACCTTTTGGCGTGTCACGAGAAGAGCAGTTGCGAATGTTGAAAACGACGGAAGGGTTGCAGGAACTGGTGGTACAGACGCTTGTATCCATCATCGCGATCATTAACCCGGCTACGATTGTAGTCACAGGCGATACGATGGACCCGGCTATGCGGGATGGCCTGACGCAAGGTTGTCTGGACATGATCCCACAGGAGCATATGCCCAAACTGATCATTCAGCGAGACACACGACGTGAATACCTAACTGGGGTGGTCGCTGTTACGTTGGAGAGCCTGACTTACCGCATCCAACTGATCGAGAAGCAATGGTAGTCAACCACATTTTATGGCACCTTAATGGAGGAACTTAATTTGAATCAGCAAGCAGGTACACAAGGAAACAAGAAGAAGTTCAACAAACTGTACGCCATGCAATTGGCAACGATTTTTCTGGGATTTATCGTGTTTGGCATATCGGAAAATATTAAGGGGCCAGCTATCCCGCGCATTCAATTCGACTTCAATCTGGATGAGAAACAGCTCGGGACGTTATTGTCCCTGAACGCACTGGGTTACCTGATTGCCTGCTCATTCACCGCTATCCTGGTTCGCAAATGGGGCATTAAGGCAGTTAGTGTCATCTCTTTTGCCTCCATGATCCTTTCGGGTGTGTTCATTTATGTGTCGCATACATATCCACTCTTTGCTTCATCATACTTCTTCATGTATATCGGAAACGGCATGCTGGAGATTGCGCTGGCGATTCTGGGGGCGCGGATCTTTGTAAAAAACACAGGTACGATGATGAACCTTTCCCATTTCTTCTATGGGCTGAGTTCAACGGTAGCTCCATTGCTGGCGACAGGTGTGATGTCGTTGCACGTGTTCGGACACGAACTGGACTGGCGCGGTATGTATCTGGTGATGTTGTCGCTCTGTCTGCTGCCGATCATTGCGGCGCTGCGCAGCAAGTTTCCGGGGGATGATCTTCCTCATGAAGATCGGACTTCACTGAAGACGTTAACACGTGATCCAGCTATCTGGCTGATGGTGCTCATTCTTTCTTTTGGCGTGGTATC
>NZ_LITU01000059.1:409038-415511 GCF_001280595.1 Paenibacillus xylanivorans | reverse complement strand
TTTCTGGAGAAAGCCTACACGTGGGACACAGTCAGAGCATCTGGGTTGCTGTCTGCGTTCTTCCTCAGCTTCTCGCTCGGACGACTGCTACTTGGTCCATTGACGGACCGAATCGGTTTCGTACTATCGCTGATTCTGTTCTCCGCTTTCTCGGCGGTATGTACATTCCTGGCGATTGGGGGCGGGGAGGAGCTTGCATTCTTCTTTGCTGTATCGGGTGCAGGTATTGCGATGATCTATCCAACGGTGATGGCGTTTATCGCGCGCAGATATCCCAACGGCAGTGACACGGCGATTACGTTCACGGTTACGCTGATGGGGGTTGGTAGTGTCATCGGTAACTATCTGATTGGCTGGGTGATTGAGGGCGTGAAGAATGCGTATGGTCCAACCACTCAGCTGGGGCTATTGCGTGGACTTCAGGCAGGGTATGGGTTTATCGGTCTGTGCGCTGTGATCTGTGCGGCATCTGGAGTGGTATTGTATGGGTATTTGAAGCGGAGGCAGGAACTGATTTAGTTATCATTTTTTGGTTCAAAACAGAGATCGATGCTTGATGTACAAGAAAATAAAGTATTGGACTGACGACGTTTCTTTAAGCTAACTGGAAACGATAGTGGAATAACTCATTGATGAGCAGGTGCTTCGATATCCTGCTCTTTTTATTAAGCTAACGGGCAGGAAAGTTTATTCGCGCTGAACCGTATCACAAATAATGGTAAAGCAGAGGAGTGAGCTGAAGGTTGATGCTTCGATGTTAAATCTCCAAATTGGGGCACAACAATGTGGCACATGTGGAATTTATAATATTGATGGTGCATACCATCGCAAAAAATTTTATATCATAATATGCTCTTCTTAGACATCGATGCTTTTATATTTAGGAGGAGAGAAATTATGAATAAAAGAATTACAGATTTCGAAAGTCTTATTAAAACAGACTATGGTAATATTGCTGGTATTGTGGTGATGCATGGCGGCGAAAAGGTATATGAAGGCTATTTTGACGGCTACACCGCTGACGATACTATTCACATTGCATCGGTGACAAAGAGCGTTGTATCTGCGCTGATTGGCATTGCCATAGATAAAGGCTATATTGAAAGCATAGAACAGAAAGTATTGGAATTTTTCCCCGATTACACGGTCAAACGCGGCGAAAAAACGATACAGAATGTCACAATAAAAAATATGCTGACAATGACAGCACCGTATAAATACAAGTCGGAGCCATATACAAAGGTTTATACAAGCGATGATTGGACAAAAGCTGCGCTGGACTTGTTGGGCGGTAAGAGCGGTCTTGGAGGGTTTAAATATTCCACCATCGGTATACAGATTTTGTCAGGAATTCTCACAAATGCAACAGGCCAATCTGTGCTTGATTTTGCCACAGAAAATCTGTTTGAACCACTTGGAATCAAAGCACCCCATAATGCGATTGTAAATTGCAAAGAGGAGTATTTTGCTTTTCTTAAGGATAGATATGTTCGTGGTTGGGTGGTGGATCCCACAGGCACGAACACTGCCGGTTGGGGACTTACCTTAACGCCACGGGATATGGCAAAAATCGGTCAGCTATACTTAAATGGAGGTTTTTGGAACGGCAAGCAATTTCTATCCTCACAATGGATCGAGAACAGTACCAAAGAAAACAGTCGATGGGGAGAGTTACCATACGGATATTTGTGGTGGATTGTTGACAACAAGGAACATGGTAGTTATACAGCTTTGGGCGACGGTGGAAATGCGATTTTCGTAAATACCGAGAAGAAAATGGTAATTGCTATCGCCTCTCGTTTTATGCCACGTGCGAAGAACAGAATTGAATTGATTGAAAAGCATATTGTACCGTTATTTAAGGATAATCAGTTTGTTGCTAGACAACAAAGTAGACACGGGGAACCAGACCAAATGTAACGGAAAAAACTTGCATTCTCGGAGTTGAGTGTAAAAAGTCATCAGGTGGTCGTTGTAGTTGTGCGAGGTGTCGCAACAAATGAGACAAGTTAATATGCTACTGGTGTTTTTTTATTGTTACTATGCTTGCCGCCTGCAGTGGAGGCGAGAAGGCTGAATCATCCGAAGTTTACCGTTATTATGCTCGAATGGGGACTGATGGAAGGCATTGATCCAGCTAAATATATCGATAAAACCATAGAGATAGAGCGATTTACTGCGAATGGAAGCCTGGCGATTAAGTGGGAATTTCTCGTCACTGTGTTTCTTACTGACGGCAAGCCAATCGGTGGCATCGAAACAGTTCTAGACATCAATGTGAAAGGCATGTTCACTCTGGATGGCAAGACGCTACTGGAGGTAACGGGCAAGTCCTTTGCGGAGTGGCAACGAGAATGGTTGTATCGGTACGGAGGGTTACAAGAACCGTATCTTATTTCCGTCAAATATCACCGAATCAGCCATTATTCCACTGAAAGTATTATAGCGCCACGTTGTTAAGCTAACGGGTAACGTTAGTTCAATAAAACCAAAGAGGCAGCCGATCTACATGATTGGTTGCCTTTGTTCAAGTAATGGACAATTTAGTTCTAAACCGTATTCAACTCCTCATTTTGGGAAAAATAAAATATCCCAACTACGAGGTGCTTGCATTTGATAAAGCTAATTTTGACAATCGTTTTAGCGCTCGGGTTAACTTCGCTGATCGAAACTCCAGCTTCAGGCGAAGAAACTCTGCCAGTAACAGACACAACTCAATGCTCGTTAATTCAGCAGGCGTTGATAATTGAATTAAATCCTCAAATAATGAGTATTCTTCGTCAAAAGTATCACAACAACTTTTTGTTCGCGAACGTCCATGTGTTGCCGATTAAAAGTTTGGATGACAGTGAGTTTGAGTTCATTTTGGAAATGACAGTAATGAAAGGAGAACAGCCAGAAAAAGTTCAAATGACGTTTCGTCGAGATGGTCTTAATGGCTATATGGTAGCTCATCTTAATGTTTTCACTCCTGAGAAACATGATTTAACTAATGGGAAACGATAGCTCAAAGATCCACAAGGAACACGTCGTTGATAATCTAAATGCTTTAGAATGAGAATTAGAAAAGATGATATTGACCCAATTGAGAGTCACTTTCCATTGTCAAAAAAGGATTACGCAAACGAGAAACGATAGCGCGACGATTGAACTCTCCCAATAAATTTGGCAGACGAATGGAGAACTTCATCGTTATAGCTTCCTTTTAATGAAGTATATTCATGCTGTTAATGGACTACGCTTAAGGTTAAATATTATCTTATGAGGGAGGACATCGCTTCTTGAAATTTGAACTAGGACGTTGCTTACTGAATGAACGATTGATGGAATCCGGAAAGTCAGCGGAATGGCTGGCAAAGGAATTGCTTTTTAAACCGGAACGAGTTTACGACTTTATTGAAAACAAAAGAGTGATGCCACTCAAAATTGCCATATCTATCGCCGATTCCATCAGTTGTGATGTTCGTGCCTTGTATGAATTAATTTCGAATGATAATGAAGCAATGTGAGATTAATGGAATAAGTGGTAGGTTGAATGCATTAAGGCTACATATGTGATTCATTAAGCTAACGGGCAGGTTATTTCAAACCGTGTCGAGAGTACTTCGTAAAAACTCACAAAGGCAGGAAAGTACGGGAATCATGTGGAATAAATATACAGCTTTATCTTTTTTGGAGGTTGTAAAAGAGCGTTTCCGACACATATTGTATCTGCAGGCGGAATTGTAGAAGATGGAACTGGAAATATCCTTTTAGTATAAGCCCATGACGATGGTTGGGTATATCCTGGTGGGATAACTGAAGTGGGAGAAAACCTGATTGACGGTGTGATTCGTGAAATCAAAGAGGAAAGTGGAATAGACGTCACGGTTAGCCATTTAATTAGTGTTGTTTCGAATACAGCAATCCATAAGTGATATGACGGTGTGACTGATGTCCCTACGAAGGTCATGTTTGATTTCGTGTGTAAAGCTGTGGGTGGAGAGTTAGCTACTTCTATTGAAACGAGCGAATGTAGGTGGGTTCCAAAGGAAAATGTTCTGGATTTGATTACTTTACCTGGAATCCGCATGCGTTATGAAGCTTATTTGAACTTTAACGGCTCTGTGAATTATTTGGAGTATGTCACTGCGTCAACGACAGAATTTAATGTCAAGCTTCAAAGGAGTGTTTAGTTGTACGAGGGATCGTGTATTGATCTAACGGGATACTCTAGCTCAATAAAATAAGAAAGCAGCTGATCAATTGTGAACTGCCCCCCTGTTGTAAGACACCATCTAGCAATGGGGGTGCAGTTTACGTGATCGGCTGCCTTTGTTCAACTAACTCAGGTTAGTTCATAACTGCAAGTTTACTGCATGGGGAGCTTAAAATGAAGTTCCTGTTAAATATTGAATCTGCAGTCGTAAATTGTAGAGATTAATACTTGAATTGGATTGTCAAACGCTCTAACTGCTGTGACATATCCGACAAGGTTGTGGCTAAGCTCGTAATTTGCTCCATTGAAGCCAGTTGTTCTTCTGAAGATGCAGCTATATTTTGTGAGTTGTCTGCAGCTTGAAGCGCAAGATTGGAGACTTGCTCTTGACCCGCTGTTATTTCCTGGACACTTGCAGTTATCTGCTGTGTAACACTGGCGAGTTCTTCCGTTTGTTGCGCGATAAAGTTTGTGGACCCCACAATTTTGTTGAACTGTTGTTCTGTCTCACTAGCAATCTGTATACCGGAGTCAACGTCCTGTTTAACTCGTTCCAACGTTTTAAGAGATTGCTCTATGTCTGTACGCATATCATGAATCAACGTGGAAATCTGCCCGGATGACTGATTCGATTGTTCAGCAAGTTTTCTCACTTCAGCAGCAACTACGGAGAAACCGCGGCCTTCTTCTCCTGCACGGGCAGCCTCAATCGAAGCATTTAAAGCCAGAAGGTTAGTCTGCTTTGCGATATCCGTAATGGCATGTAGCATCGTACCGATCTGCTGGCTGCGTTCATCAAGCATCCTCATTACTACATCGGTTTCATTAACGGAATGGTTAATCAGGTTCATTTGCTTCGTCGTGTGCTCTATGGCAGTACTACCTATATTCGCTAATTCCATCGCATCAACAGAAGAATCAGCAATAGTTGATGAGCTTTCCGCTATTCGCTGGATACCAATTGATATTTCCTCGAGTGAGTTGGTTGTCCTTTGAAGCATCATTTGTTGCTCTTGTGCGCCGACTGCGGATTCTTGGATCGAAATGGTGATATTCTCAGTTGCTTGACTGGTGTGCTCTGCTCCAAGGGTCAATTCTTTGGAGGATGAAGCTACCTGCTTTGTGGAGAGATCGACTTGTTTAATAAGATGTCTCATGTTTTTAATCATTTCATTAAAGTCTTTAGACAGCTCGCCTATTTCATCTTTGGACTTCATTTTGACTTCTTCAACGGTTAGATCACCGTCCGCAACTGACTTCAGTCGCTTTGCGATCTTAAGGATAGGCTTCGTTAGACGCCCTGAGACGATGCTGACGATAACTGATCCGAGAACTACTGCAACTGCCGTAACCATTATTACAAGATAAAGAACTTGCGTTGCACCGCTGTTGAACTCACTTAAATATGCACCTGAACCAATTATCCAGCCCCAATGTGGATCCATTTCAACATATGAAACTTTCGTTTCTATTTCACCTGTATCAGGTAGAGCCCACTTGTAGGTGACAAATCCCCCTCCGGCTGATCCAACCTTAACAAGCTCTTTCCCCAAATACACGCCATCTTCCGTTACGACATCTGTCAAATCCTGACCTTCATTTGAAGGATTCATCACGGAATGAGCACCCTTATCAACTGCCCATGGATATCCTGTTTCCCCTACAGTATATTCACTTTTTACAGGCCGCTTATTATCTGCATTTTTTTCACCAAGCAGTTCGACGCGGAGTTTTTCCTGTGCTTGCTCCAATGTTAAATCTCCGCTCTCTACTTGCTCATTTAGGAGGTTAATCATGCCAATAACCATATTCACACTATTTTCAAGTGCTGCCTTGCCTGATTCATTCATTTCATTTTTCGAAACCGTATACGAAGTGAACCCTATCACGATCGTGGGCACAATTAGTATAGCCAAGCATAGAGTGACTAACTTTGTTCTCAAAGATCTCATTTTTAGTATGGATACAATCTTTGTTTTCACTGTATTTCCCCCTCAACACAACAATTTACAGCTCCCATAACTTTAATAGTTAAAATTTAAAATAAAAGTCTGTACATAATATATCGAAAAAATATACTGTAAAATGAAGTCCTTGATCTATGCCTTTACTCTTATCTAAATCCACTTGACCTACTAAAAACATTGCGACTAGGATTTCGTGTTGGTTTATTGGTTTTTGTATAGAAATGAGTAATAACAAATATGAAGTATATTCATGCTGTTAATGGACTACGCTTAAGGTTAAATGTGCTCTTTATGAGGGAGGTCATCGT
>NZ_LITU01000059.1:381744-408787 GCF_001280595.1 Paenibacillus xylanivorans | reverse complement strand
TTATCGGTACAAGTTCGTGTCCCGAGCCTTGAAACAAGTTATGCCGAGGGAAAGGACTTGTACCGATTATCGTTTAGGCAAGTATCTAATTAATTTTAGTCCACTATTTCATAAAGCTAACGGGCGGGTTAAATGGAATATTGTAAGTAAACGGAGTTCGGCGTTGCGGGCTGGTATGCAACCTTTTCAATAGCATTGATTGAAATGATTGTCTGAGTATCTGTATTCCGAATTAACCTGAAACCGTAAAAAATCTTGTGAATAAAGCCCTTTTGCAGATTTGAATTTATCCTCATGGACGTCATCTTCTCCGGACTCAGCTACCTAAAGAACAGTTAAATTCTTATTTTCTTATTGTTTTACTAGGGAATATAAAGTATTTTTTAATAGGGTATTACCTTAAATGTTTATATTATTACTTCTTTATGGATCGGTTCTAATATGCTGGAAGTGGTTATGCGGTAAGGGAGAATTCAGAATGAAAATAAAAATAAGAATAAGACATAAGCTAGTGTTGTTTGTATTGATCGGTGTTCTACTGACGAGTGGCATCAGCCTTTTATACGTACAAAATATGCATAAGTTATATGAACAGATTGTCTATGAACAAACAAGTGAGAAGCTGTACTTGTATTCAGAGCGAATTGAGGACAAGCTAGCAGCCATTGATCGTATGACACAATCGATAGCAAGTGACGCTGACATTCAACATGGGTTAGAGAAGATAAAGCAGAACAAGAATAGTCGCGAAACCTATTATGCGATTCGTGCAATGGAAGAGAAGCTGTTATCGTACCGTTTTTTTAATTATCCGATCCGCTCTGTAGCGATTATTGATTATTGGGGCAATGATTACTGGCTGGGCACAACTAAGGATGAGACTGCACCAGCTTATAGTAAGCAATTTATTGCAATGGCCGCTCAGAAAGAAGGGGGAAGTCTGTGGAAGGGTGGGGAAAGAGATTCCAAGATTTTTACTTCCCTAAGGGAAATAAGAGCAGTGAAGAGTATGGATTTTCCATCATTAGGGACGTTAATTGTTCGAGTGAATGCGAGTGATTTGATTGAATCCATAGGTTCTAATCACCCATCTTCCAATAATAAATTGCTCATCTATGAAGATCATACTCCAATCTATTGGAATGATGAGCAGTGGAGAGATAAGCCTATGCCAAGCTCTTTAATACAGAATGAACGATCAGGTGAACGCTATGAGATGATCACGTTAAATCATCACAAGTACTTGAGTACCTTATCTACAATGAGCTTTACAGGTTGGACATTAGTGAACCTTGTACCATACGAATCGTTATTTCAGCAAGCCATTCTGATGAAGAAAATCTTACTGCTTTTATATACTTTTATTCTAGTCTCACTTGTGTGGATAGGCTTAATTTTTGCTAGAAGCATTACACGTCCTTTGGAGACGCTGGCTTTTCGGATGAGCAAGGTAGAGCAAGGAGATTTTGTCACTTATCGAGAAGAGCCTGTGAGAAATGGGGATGAGATCGGATGGTTAACGAATAGCTTTGATAAAATGACAGTTTCATTAGACCGCTTAATTAAGGATAACTACATCAAGCAAATCCATATCAAGGAGTCTCAGTATGAAGCGCTGAAGGCGAAGCTGAATCCTCATTTTCTCTACAATACGCTTGATTCTATTAACTGGCTAGCACGCAGACAGGGACAAGAGCGCATCTCTAGTATGGTCAAAGCTCTGGGTGATATGTTGCGAAGTACAACAAGTAGAAAGGAAATGACCATGTTACAGGAAGAAATACAGCATGTAAATAACTATTTACTCATTCAGAAATATCGATTTGAAGAACGGCTGCAATGTGAAATCAATATCCCTGATGAATTAAACAGATGTTATATTCCTGCAATCATCCTCCAGCCTATTGTTGAAAATGCTATTAAGTACGGTATTGATGAATTGACAGGGGAATGTCACATTACGATTAGTGGAGAACGTTTTGGCGAGCAATTAGATATTTGGATTGCGGATCAAGGTCCAGGGATGGACACACATTATTTAGAGCAAGACTCAGGAGATGGAATTGGACTAAGAAGCATTCATGAACGTTTGCGATTACTGTATGGAGAGCCATATGGTATTGGAATTTTGGAAGGCATAGATCAAGGAACCATTATTCGGATTCGAATTCCTGTTTTATTGAAAGAGGGAGTAAGTTATGTCTAGTTATCGGGTATTAATCGTCGATGATGAACGAATGGCAAGAGAAGGTATTGCAGAAGCCATAGACTGGATTACCCTTGGTATGGAGTTGGTAGGGACAGCTATCAATGGACAGCAGGCATTAGAGAAGATTCAAGAGCTTCAGCCGGATGTAGTCATTACGGATATTAAAATGCCTATTATTGACGGTCTTCAATTAATTGAGCAGGGCTCAAAGATTTCTTCTCAGATAATATTTATTGTATTATCAGGATTTGGAGAATTTGAGCTAGCTACTCAGGCGATGCGTTTTGGGGTGCGACGGTATTTATTAAAGCCAAGTGATGAGCATGAGATTACTGAAGCTTTGCATTGGTCTAAGGTTGAGGTAGATGCAATTCGCAGTAATTTTGCGAAAAATAGACAGCCCATTGCTTCAATTACGCCCCAAAGTCAAGGGATCATTTCTTCCTCTATACCTAGCGATTTGCTGCAGGCGATTGTTGATGCTGATGAAGCCCAATTAATGAAGATATCGCGATTATGGATCGAGCAATTATTAAGCGAGGGGGTATCATTACAAGCCATCCAAGACAATAATAATCATGTCCTGTCCTATATCCGCAATCAGTTGAAATCAGAATATGGCATTAGTACAGCACCTGCAGTTGTAGAGAGTCAAGATATACAAGCGTTCCAGAAGGAGTTAGGCGAGCTGTATACAAGCTATCATTATCGTAAGACTGATAAGAAGGCGATGCTGGTTATAAAAATAAAGCAATTAACCATCCAGCATATTCAGAGTAGACGGCTTTCTTTGCAATGGCTAGCTCAGCATTATTTATTTCTTAACTCCGAATATTTAGGCAAGCTGTTTCGACAAGACACAGGAGAGAAGTATACCCAGTTCTTGACCTCTGTTCGCATGAAAAAGGCGAAGGAGCTATTGCTTTCACATCCTACAATGAAAATTTATGAAGTAGCTGAACAGTGTGGATTTGAGCAAGATCCACAGTATTTTTCCAATGTATTCAAGAAATTTTATGGGTTTACACCTAATGAATATCGTAAACAGCATTGGGAGAACAACTAACTAGTACGGTTTTTTACAATAAAAAACTCGGATTTTTTATATTCAAATTTTAAGGAAATAACATTACTATTAAACAAAGTAAACCAATGAGGATTATTAGAAAGGCAGTTGTTAATGATGACATACTCTGATTCTTCAGATCGTTTTATACGAAATGAGCGGGAAGCGAAAATTGCAGCAAGAGCAGATCAGCTAGCAGGGATTTTTGCAGAGCGAGCTCCTAAGCATGATCTTGAAGGAACATTTCCCTTTGAGAATTTTAATGAGTTAAGAGGTAGCGGATACCTTGCTCTTACCGTACCAAAGCAATATGGAGGAGAGGAAGCATCAATTTATGAACTGGTTCTTTCTCAAGAGCGACTGGCAAGAGGAGACGGCTCCACTGCACTAGCAATCGGGTGGCATATTGGTTTATTGAAGCAGCTTCATCTATCAGGAGCAATTCCAGAAGAACTTTTTAGTGAGCTATGTCTTGAGGTTGTACATGATGGGCTAGTATTGAACGAACTGGTAAGTGAGCGAGCAATGGGTAGCCCGACTCGTGGTGGAAAACCTGAAACAAAAGCAGTTAAAGTTGAGGGTGGCTGGCTGATAACGGGTCAGAAATCGTACTGTACGTTAAGTCCGATTCTTAACAAGTTTATTGTTGCGGCTACGATGTCGGATACCGATACTGTAGGATCATTTATCGTAGAAGCTGGCGATGGCGTCAAAGTGCTGGAGACATGGAATACGATGGGAATGCGTTCAACAGGCAGTCATGATATTGCCATGAATGAGGTATTTGTTCCAGATCGATATCACATCCGTGGTAAAGCAAGTGACCAGCTGCGCAAACCAGTCCCCACAGACGGTAACATGCTTCATATTCCTGCGTGTTATCTTGGAATTGCACATGGTGCCAGGGATTTCGCCCTTTCTTTTGCTGCTAAACATCAGCCTAATTCATTACAAGTTCCAATTGCTGACTTGCCAAATATTAAGCGTTTAATTGGAGAAATTGAACTTGATTTAATTACAGCAAGAACCTTCCTTTATGATACTGCAGATCGTTGGGATAAGGAAACGGGTAATCGCGAAAATTTGAAGATTGAGCTAGGTGTTGCCAAGCATCTTGCTACCAATGCGGCACTACGTGTTGTTGATCACGCGATGAGAATTGTAGGCGGCTTGAGCCTTTCTAAGGCTTTCCCGCTTGAGCGTATGTATCGCGATGTTCGTGCAGGGCTTCATAATCCGCCAATGGACGATGTTGTCATTACGAATCTGGCTAATCGCGCATTAGGGAAATAATCTCTAAATGGTACATAAAAAGAAGTAGTTAGGGGAGAAAGAGATGAAAAGAAGTGCAAAGCTAGCTGTTACAGCTATGTTATTAATGTCCATAATTCTGACGGCATGCGGGAAGGAAAACGTAGCAGATAACGGAAATTCAAGCAAGAGCGATGTTGTTAAAATCGAGTTTTTCCAGCAGCAGGGTGAGGAAGCCATTCAAAATGCCTATCACGAAATTATTGCTGATTTTACAAAGGAATATCCGAATATTGCAATTAATATGAATACCGTGCCTGACCCAGTTAAAGTATTAACGTCTCGGTTTGCAACAAATGATATTCCACCACTATTTACTGATTATCCTACACAGCTTCAATTTAAGGAAAAAGTAAAAAATGGCTATATCGAAAACTTAAGCGATCAACCCTTTATTAAAGATGTTAACGAAACATATTTGGATATGACTGTAGCAGATGACGGTGGATACTACTCTTTGCCGTACGCTCGAAATTATATGGCAGTATACTATAATATCAATCTATTTGAACAAAATAACGTGAAAATCCCAACCACCTATGCTGAATTTATCGAAGCATGCAAATTGTTTCAAAGCAAAGGTATTACACCGCTCTATCTTCCATTGAAGGATGTAGGTCACATCTTCCAAGCTACGAACATTGCTTTTGCACCTGGTGGTGTTGAAGAGATGGTTAAAGTGGCTAAGGGTGAAGGTCAAGTGGAAGGCAATCCGCTATTCTTGGAATTTGCCAACAAGCTAAGAGAGTTAACGCAATATGCTAATAAGGATGCTTTTGGTGTGAGCGCTCAAATGATGCAAGAAGCATTTGCTAATGGTCAAGCCGCTATGATTATTTCTGGCTCATACGGTCGTGGGAATATTAAGGTTGCTAACCCTAATTTGAAATTCGGTGCGTTCCCTCTTCCGAATGATACTGTTGATACAACGACAGCTTTATCAGGTGTCAATGCTTCCCTGTCCATCTCTGCAAAAGCTAAGCCTGAGGAAAAAGAAGCTGCGCTTACCTTCTTAAAATATATAGCTCGACCAGAGGTTGCTCAGAAATGGTCTGATCTATCTGGCGAACCTTCCATTATTAATGGTACAAGCTATGGCGATCAATATTTACAGCCTATCCTTGATTTTATCGACAATGGTAGAGTTCATGACTGGATGTCTTCAACGCTTGAAAGTGCGATTGTAACGGAATTATATAGTACAACTCAAGGTTATCTCATTAATAACGAGACGCCTGAGCAATACCTGAAGAACATTGATGAAACAATCAAGCTTAACGCTGTTAAGTAAATAAAATAGCTTTGATCTGAGCGACAATTTGAGAATTCAAATTGTCGCTCCCTATTTACTAGCTCTACGTAACATTGAGATGAGGAAGGTGCAGCATGATAGGCAAATTTCTAGAACGCTCAACTTATTTCTTATTCACGGTTCCGGCTATCATTCTGTATACACTATTTTTCGCTTATGCAGTTATTGTAGGTATTCAATATAGCTTTACGGATTGGAATGGGATTAGTTCTAGCTATAATTATGTAGGGTTTAGTAACTATACGGAGCTATGGAACAACCCGAATTTTAGGCAATCATTATTAGTTACTGGAAAGTATGCGGTGATGCTTGTAGCAGGAGTAATGAGTCTGTCATTAATTCTAGCTTTAAGCTTAAACTCTCTTAAGAAGCTTCAAACCTTTACAAAGTCGATATATTTCCTACCGGCCATCATTAGTGCTGTAACCATTTCATTAATTTGGGACCAGGTATTTGTTCGAGTCATTCCTCCGATTGGTCAGAGCTTGAATATTATGGGATTATATCAAAGTCCTTTAGCCCATCCCAAGTATGCTTTAATTGCTGTTGTGATCGTTAATATTTGGCAGGCTGTGGCCTTGCCGACCCTTATCTTTATTGCAGGCTTACAATCTGTTCCCTCCGAGCTGTATGAAGCGGGTAGAATCGATGGGGCCAGCACCTTTAATCGTTTTCGTTATATCACATTTCCATTTCTAATTCCTACGATTACCGTAAATATGGTGCTTGCGATTAAATCAGGTATCACTTCCTTTGATTATGCCTATACGCTGACAGGTGGAGGTCCAGTGAAATCTACTAATGTTATTGGGATCATGATATACAATGATGCATTTCAGAATCTAAAGTTTGCGATGGCTAATGCGGAATCAGTTATATTGTTTATTATTATTGCAGTGTTATCCTTTATCCAAATTAAATTAACACGTAAAGGTGGTGTCCATTAAGTATGAATTTAGCGATACGAAAAGAAGGGCTTGGCTGGCGTATTCTCCGAAATATCATTTTACTTATTGGAATCATCATTATAATGGGGCCAATATATCTTGTCATAGTTAATTCCTTTAAGACATTAGAGGAGGCAGGCAAAGGTTTTTTCAGTTTTCCCAAAGCACTGAATTTTTCTAATTACTCAGAACTACTTTCTAAGGGGAATTACTGGAGAGTTGTATGGAATACGACCTTGATTACAATTGGATCTGTAATCATAGTTCTTGTTATTAATCCTACCGTTGCTTATGCTATTGCTCGTAATCGACATAAGAAATATTATAAATTTTTATATCTCTATATCCTGTTAGGATTGTTTGTACCATTTCAAGTGATTATGCTTCCTTTAACAAAAATTATGACCAATATTAATCTATTAAATCCTTTTGGACTCATTTTATTATATGGAGCGCTTAGCTTAACAAGAGGGGTATTCCTACTCGTCAACTATATTGAAGGAATGCCAACTGAAATTGAAGAGGCGGCAAGAATTGATGGCTGCAGCACTTTTAAAATCTATTATCTTATTACTTTACGTTTAATTATGCCGATGCTAGTTACGCTTGTCATTATGGATTCATTATGGTTCTGGAATGATTTTATGCTTCCACTACTAATTTTGAATAAAGCGAAGGAATTTTGGACACTCCCCTTATATCAATACAACTTCAAGACTGAATATTCCTTTAACTATACAATGGCCTTCACTTCTTATTTAATGGCGATGTTGCCTATTATTGTGATTTATGCAGCCGGCCAGAAGTACATAATCGCCGGGCTAACTGAAGGTGCAATTAAAGGATAATGAACAAGATAATCCAAGATCGGGGGGAAGTAAATGAGAGGTTTTGTTATTGAAGAACAGATTGAACAATGGATGGAGAAGCATAAGACAGAGCTATTAGAAGACATTGCTGGATTAATAAGTATTCCAAGTGTGGCAAGCTATGATCCATCCTCTCCTTATCCTTTTGGGGAGAAATGTGCAGAGGCTATTCAGTATATATTGGATTTAGGTCAACGATATGGATTGCAAACGTTTAATCGGGAGTATTATTGTGCAGAAATTCGTATGGGAGATGAGGCAAAGCGGTCTATTGGAATTTGGGGGCATGTCGATGTTGTTCCTGCAGGGGAGGGGTGGAGCTACCCCCCTTTTTTTTGTACACAAAAGGGCAATTTTCTCATAGGCAGAGGAGTGCAAGATAATAAAGGTGCAGTCATTGCTGTTCTTTATGCACTTAGATTTATTCAGGAACTGGGTATCCCCTTAAACTATCAGCTTCAGCATATTATCGGTAGTGGTGAGGAAATAGGGATGTTTGATGTTGCGTATTATCGTAAGCATTATCATGCCCCTGATTTTAATATTGTGGCGGATAGCGGATTTCCGGTCTGTTATGGAGAGAAGGGAATGCTCTCTGTTACCTTATGCTGTGATATTGCTGATTCGTCAATCCTTCGCATACAGGGGGGAGTGGTTTCTAATAGTGTACCTGGTTATGCTGAGCTTATTATACGACGTGATGAAGCAGCGACCGCCAAGCTAAGCCTTCTGCCATCTCATATTCAGTATAGTCAGACGGATGAAGAGATTACATTATTTGCAGTCGGCAAGTCCGGGCATGCCGCGTTTCCTCAAGGTACTAGTAATGCGATAGCGATCCTTCTTGAGCCATTGTTGCGGAGTACATGGTTTGAGGAGTCTACACACTACCAGCTTGAGAAAATTTATGATATTTGCAAGCATTATGATGGGCGGGCATTAGGGATACATTGTGAGGATAAGCTATCTGGAGCTTTAACATGTGTCGGAACTTTGTTACAAGGGCGGGATGGAAGACTGGAGATAGAGTTGAATATTCGCTACCCTATTCATCAGTCATCCAAGATGCTGCTGCAGCAGTTGCAGGAAAGCGGCTTTACCCTGACTAATGTTCATGACAGTGAGCCGAGTTATTATAATCCTGATACGCCAGAGGTTAAGTGTCTCATGCAAGTATATCAAGTCGTAACAGGAGAGCAAGCGGAGCCATTTGTAATGGGTGGAGGTACTTATGCCAGAAAGCTGCCTTATGCGGTAGGCTTTGGCCCTGGTTTGCCGACTGATGTGTCAGAGCTTGACTTGCCTCCTGGTCATGGTCAAATTCACGGCCCAGATGAGGTGCAGTCTATTCCTAATCTGATCACTGCATTAAAGATTTATATTGTAGCACTACTAGAGCTAAATGAGCTATAAATCAGCCTTATCGAGAAACTCCAGACAACAGTATCTTCGCTTTAGAAGCTTCTTCGCCGTGCCGATGGATGATCTCAGGTATTTACAAGTTTCCTTATTGCTGTGCTACAATGTACGGGGTAATGAGTGGAGGGTGCCTAGATGAAGCTTGTCAAAGTGAGTATTATAACAAAAATTATTGTTAGCTTGATCGTAGCGACAACTGTCCCATTCATTATTTCAAATTATTTGTCGTATCAGATTACAGGCAACTCAATCAAACGCCAGCTAGTTGAGCTGAATCAAAATTCTATGTCAATTACGATGTCAGCATTACAGTCTTATTTACATGAATTGTCACTACTAGGCTTGACGTACTTTTCTGATCCTGAGCTTGTTAGACTGTTGTCGGAAAAAAAACCTCAAAATCCTGCTGAAAGTGTCTATATTGAGCAAAGGCTTGAAAAAATATATGCGAATTATAGCGAGATAGGTGCAGTTTCTTACAAGAGCGCGCTAACAAACAAGCAGTTTAATATTCGAAATCATTATAATGAAATAGTGATTATTCCTGACTTTAATGATCATGAGATGTCGGATGCACATAGTGAGCTGAAGCAACCTTTTCAAGTTACACTTAATAATAGAGAGCCAAGATTGCGTATCAATAAGCCGTTCATAGATATTTATACTCGTGAAGTAATCGGTTTGACTACCTTTGATGTTAAACCATTACAAATCAAAAATTTTCTTACTTCCTTAACAACAAGTGAGCAAGGACCTGTATATTTATTTATCGGAAATAATCTCGAACTACTCTATACAACTGCAGATGAGATGGATTCGACATCCGAGCTAACACTCTCAAAAGGAGTTAAACAACCCACGCAACAGGAGACTGCACAAAAAACTAGAGAACCATGGCAGGTAGAACTTTATGAAAGGCTTCATGCACCCCAACTATCTACAGATAAAGGGGAGATTCAAACTACTGAAGGCAGTTATGTCTATTTTAACAAGACAGATGAAAATGGTTTAATCATGACAATAGTTAAGTTTATACCTCGCACACTTATTAATAAGGCACGTAATTCTGCACTTGGTAAAACTTTGTTAATTCAAGCAGTTTCGATTATTTTTATTTCCATTTTGGCGACTTTAATCTCTTATTACATGTTGCGTAGGATTAAAATAATGTTTCAGCACATTAAGCAATTGCAAATGGGTAACTTTCAACTAAAGAGAAGGCCTGTACAGAAGACACCGGATGAGTTAGATTTGTTGGAAATTAGATTGCATGAAATGGCTGGTGAGCTAGACGAGTTATGGAATAAGCAATATCGTCATCAGCTTGAGTTATCGCAAGCTCGTTTGAAAATGCTGCAAGCTCAAATCAATCCTCATTTTTTATATAACACGTTGCAATCGATTGCAACTTTAGCAATTAAATCTAAAGCTCACGACGTCAGTGATCGACTTGCTGACTTTGCAGCTATGTTTCGCTATTCTATGGATATTGAGAACGAGGAAGTTTCGCTGGAAGAAGAAATCGAACATATACAGCATTACATGGTACTTCAGCAAGGTCGCTATAAGCAAAGGCTTCAATTTGAGTTAGAGTATTCAAATGAAGCGAATTGTGTTCTTGTACCCAAAATGACTTTGCAGCCGCTTGTTGAGAATAGTATTATACATGGATTAGAACGAGGAAATGGTCAAATTCATATAGTGGTAAGCATTGTTTTGACTAAGCATTCATTGTTAATTGAGGTAATTGATAACGGAAAAGGCTTTACAGATCAGCAAATTGAACAGGTCAAAGCTGGTTACCTTGAGCAAGTTGTTGTATCGGAGAAGCGTGGAATTGGCTTGTCCAATGTATTGAAGCGATTAATGCTTTATTATGGAAACGGATTCACTTGGTCGATTTCTAGTAAGCCCTATAAAAAAACCATAGTAGCATTATCCTTGCCAATTGAATCATCAAGAGAGGGACAAGCAGATGAAGTTATTAATCGTAGATGATGAAGAGCATGTACGTGAAGGTGTTGAGCTATCGATTGATTGGCAACAGTATAAAATCAATCAAATCTTGATGGCTGAAAATGGATTAGAGGCATTGGAACTTGTACGGAAGCATATTCCCGAGTTAATAATTTGCGATATGAGCATGCACCTTATGGATGGCACAGAGTTTTTAGAGAAGCTTCGGGAGGAAGGCTGGGGCTCCAAAGTTATTGTGCTAAGCGGTTATCAAAAGTTCCATTACACTAGGGCGGCTCTGCTAGCTAACGGTGTGGATTACTTACTAAAACCATTTAAAATTCGTGATCTGGAAAAAGCTATTCAAAAAGCATGCAATCAAATAAAACAAGAGCAGGAAGTAAGGTTAAAGGAACTTAGCACTAATTTTCGTTTAAATGAAGTGAATAATCTTGTTATGGAGCAGCGATTTTCTCGCTTAATTGAGGAAGAACAGGTTTCTAAAGAAGAGCTTAATACTTTTCTTACTACCATTGGAATCAACCCTGATTATTTTTATGTAGTTTCTTTTTTACCCAGAAATAAAGATGCGATCGTAAAGAAACATTTTGCTCGAGACGAGCAACTGTTTAATTATTCGATGAAAAATATTGTTAAAGAGCTGGTTGAATCGCTGGGGAGTTGGTATGTACTTCAACATGAAGAATTTATCATTGTGTTTATAAGTTCCAATTATTTACTTGCAGATATAGAGATATCAGTAAAAAAAATACAGGATTCATGGAAAAGAACTTTGCGCCTATCTTCATTTTCTGGTTTCTATAAAATGAGCCTGACCGCTAGTAGACTTCAATTCGCTTTGTTTGAGGAAAAATCGATGATTCTTAATTGCAATATTTTTGATCATATTAAGAGTGGCCGAAAGTCATCAGCCATTAACTTTTTTATAGATAAGGAACGAGTTATTTTAGAAGCAATTCTCGCAAAAAACAAACAATATCTTCATGAATTGGTTGAGTCTTTTAAAATGGAGTTGGCTTCGTATGAGTTTGTAAGCATAAGAGAGCTCCAGCACTATACCGTAGAAATCAACCTTCTGCTCGTGCGAATTTATAGTCAAATTAACAGTGATAACTTTCATGAGACGATGCCGCTTTGGATATCACAACTGGAAGAATGGTCCTCAAAACTTAAACAAATTTTTAGTGATATGCTAGAATCAATCAACTACAGTAGGCTGGAAATAACTCATGTTCAGTCTATCGCTGCGGTAAGAAATTACATTAACGATCATATGAAGGAAGAGGTTACATTATCGGGTTTGGCAGAAATATTTCATTTTTCACCGCAATATCTGGCGAAAAAGTTTAAAGAAGAGTATGGCACAACGATTATGAATTATCTTACTCAGTTAAGGATAGAAAAAGCATTCTCATTGCTTGGTCATACCGAGTTATCCATTCAAGAGGTTGCGAGTGAAAGTGGCTTTGAAAATTTAAATTATTTCAGTAAAGTATTTAAAAAACATACTGGTATCACACCAAGCGCTTATCGAAAGAATTAAAAATGTAACATAGAACACATTCGTTTCCAGATTACTTCTGTCGAAAATATTGACGGCAGTTGTTGGAAATGAATGTGTTTTATTATTAATACTTTATGAAGCAATTCAGGTTCATAATTTACTCATTTAGGCGAATATTACACCTGTAATCGGTAATTTTTTATAGTTATAATCAAGCTTATGTTGTGAAATAAATTCCAAATACGTGATAGGGGGAAGAATTAATGAAGAGAAGATGGGGTCTTGTATTACTTACTACTATGCTTTTTATTTTTTTAACAGCATGTAGTAACAATACGGATGAAGGAACAGGTGATGGCAGAAATAATGTTGAGAAGCTTGCTAAAATTACTTTATTCCAAAGTAAAGTTGAAATTGCTGAGTCACTTGAGAACTTGGCATCTAAGTATAAAAAAGAAACAGGAAATGAAGTTGAGGTCTGGGGTTCCGCAGGTGATTCCTACATTACACAGTTACAAACAAAGTTAGCTGCTAATGAAGGTCCAACTATTTTTTCTGTGCAACAAGGTGTTGAAGCTGAAAAATTTGCATCATATTTCTATGACATGACGAATGAATCTTATGCTAAGTATATCGTTCCAAATATGGAACTGAAAATTGATGATAAAATTGTAGGTGTTCCAATTGGAATTGAAGGGTTCGGGCTCGTTTACAATAAAGACTTATATGATCCTTCAACTGTTAAAGATACAAAGTCATTGATACAAGCTCTTGAAAAATTCAATGCTGATGGTATTAATGGTTTGGGTCTGTCTCAAACAGCGTATTTCTTGATTGGACATATTATTAATACTCCCTTTGCATTGCAAGAAGATCCTGTAGCTTTCATTCAGAAAGTTAACAAAGGTGAAGTTGATTTGAAAGAAATACCAGAATTCCAGGAGTTCTCCGAATTGATGGAAGCTATTCGTGCTTATACTGTTAATCCACTTGAAGTAACGTATGACAGACAAATGGGTGACCTCGCAACAGGTAAAACAGCAATTGTACACCAAGGTAACTGGAGTTACAGTATGCTTGCTGACTATGGTGATATTAATATTAGTATGGCACCTGTTCCTATAGTTGGAAACGATAAATTGGAAGTGGGCATCCCATCTGGTTGGGTTATCAATAATAAAGCATCTCAAGAGCAAATTACAGCAGCTAATGCATTCTTAGAGTGGTTGTACACTAGCGAGACAGGTAAAAATACAATTCTTAATGATTTTGGTTTTGTTCCAGCGGTTACAACAATTGAACCAACTGGTTTAGATCCGTTATCACAGCAAGTATATGAAGCAGCACAATCTGGAAATATAATTCCTCGGGCTATGAATTATTTCCCACAAGGAATTATCATTAATGATCTAGCACCGCTAGCATCTGAATTCTTTCTTAATCCTTCAATGACCCCAGATCAATTCCTTGATAAACTTCGTGATGTTTGGTTGAAAGCTGCTAATTAAGAAAATGACATGTATTGTTGAAAGCCTAAACCCTTATAAAGGTGTTAGATTTTCCTAATTTCTTCTAAGTCGAACTTGATAAAAGGGAGTTTCGTATGCCAAATAAAAAACTATGGTATTTCCTATTCACTATGCCGCTGTTTTTGGTTTTTTCTATTGTTGTACTTGTACCGTTTTTGATTGGAATTTACTATTCCTTCATTGATTGGGGGGGAATTGATGGTACCCCTAAAGTATTTGTTGGCTTTGATAATTATACTGCCTTGTTGCAGGATAAGCGTTTTCTTGCATCTTCGTGGAATACAATAAAATTCACTATATTCGCTCTGGTTAGCGTTAATTTATTGGGTTTAGTTTTTGCTTTGCTGGTTACTTCTGGATTCAAAACAAGTAATCTTGTTCGCACGCTATTGTTTATGCCGAATCTTATTGGTGGCTTAATTCTTGGATACATCTGGCGCTTCATTTTTACAGATGGAGCTAACCAAATAGGATCATTAACGGGATTCGATAATATATTCTTTAATTGGCTTATAGATCCAAATTACGCGTTGATTGCATTGGTAGTTGTCTTCACTTGGCAGATGGCAGGCTATACGATGGTTATCTATATTGCTGGTATTCAAGGGATTTCTGATGAAGTAATGGAGGCAGCTAAAGTTGACGGAGCAAATATATGGCATCGCATGACCAAAATCGTATTTCCGTTATTAATGCCATCGTTCACCGTTTGCTTATTTTTAACTTTATCAGGTGCGTTCAAAATCTATGATGTTAACTTGTCATTAACTAACGGCGGCCCAATTCACCATACTGAGTTGTTTGCTATGAATGTATTTAATGAGATATTTGGATATGGTAATTATGGGCTTGGTCAAGCAAAAGCAATTCTGTTCTTTGTCATTATTGCGCTTGTAACGATAACTCAGGTCATCATTACCAAGCGAAGAGAGGTGCAGATGTAATGATCAAGGCTAAAAATGGAATACTCTCTTTGTTAATCGTAATTATCTCACTGGTGTTTTTATCACCAATTTACATTGTGATTGTTAATTCATTTAAAACACGGGCCGAATTATATGAAAATGTACTCTCTTTACCAGCAACCTTCAGCTTCGAATATTATATAACAGCAATGAAGAAAATGAACTTCCTAGTTGCCCTTGGAAATTCACTATATGTGACGATTGTAACTGTTATTTTTGTCGTTGTGCTTGCTTCAATGACGGCATGGATGCTTGTACGTCGGGACAATGTACTGAGTAAAATCATTTTTTTCTTGTTTGTAGCAACGATGCTTATTCCATTTCAAACATTAATGATGCCACTTATGCAAGTAATGGATTGGATACGTACTTATTTACATTTGCCAGTTCTAAATACGCATGGAGGATTAATCTTTATGAATATTGGCTTCCACGCTGGCATTGCTGTATTTCTATATCACGGTTTTATCAAATCAATCCCTGTAGCGTTAGAGGAAGCGGCTGTTCTAGATGGTTGCAGTACATTTGGCGTATTCTGGAGAATTGTATTCCCTTTACTAAAAAGCATATCTGTAACAGTAGCAATTCTTGATGTTATTGCTTCATGGAATGATTACTTGCTTCCGTCACTTGTGCTATCTGAAAAAGGTTTGCGAACTATTCAGTTATCAACGTTCTATTTCTTCGGCGAGTTTACAATTGTTTGGAATCAAGCGATGGCAGGCTTAACATTAACCATTATCCCTATTGTTATTTTTTATGCTATAGCTCAAAAATATATTATTAAAGGGATTGCAGCAGGGGCAGTAAAGTGAAATTTATCATTTGTACAAGCCAGATGAATTGCAAGGGGGAGAGTAAAAATGAACAAAACATGGTGGAAAGAAGCGGTTGTCTATCAGGTGTATTGGCGCAGCTTTTATGACAGCAACGGCGATGGATATGGGGATCTTGAGGGGGTATATAGCAAGCTGGATTATATTCAAAGCCTAGGTGTGGACGTCATCTGGCTAAATCCATGCTACGATTCGCCTGACGTCGACAACGGCTACGATATTGCGGATTACCGTTCGGTTATGCCAAAGGCGGGCACGATGGCCACATACGAGAAGTTGCTGGCTGCCGTCCATGACCGCGGAATGAAGCTTATTATGGATTTAGTCGTCAATCACACCTCCAATCAGCATGCCTGGTTTCAGGAATCGCGATCCAGCATCGAATCTCCAAAGCGCGATTATTACATTTGGCGCAAGCAACCGAATAATTGGCGTTCCTACTTCGCCCCCTCCGCTTGGACATACGACGAAACAACGGGTGAGTATTACTTCCATTCCTTCTCTGACGAGCAGCCGGATTTGAATTGGGAGAACGAGATGGTACGGGAGGAAGTATATGATTTTATGCGTTTTTGGCTGGATAAAGGGATCGACGGCTTCCGGATGGACGTCATCAATTTGCTTGCCAAAATCCCGGGCTTCCCGGACGCCGAGCGGCCCGAGGATATTTCGTATTTGGGCAATAACCCCGGAATTCACGAGTATTTGCAGGAAATGCATGACAAAGTGTTAAAGCATTATGATGTGTTTACAGTCGGCGAAATTCCGTTCGTGAACCCCGAGGACGGCGTGCTCTACGTCGGCGAGGACCGTGGAGAGTTAAACACGCTTTTCCACTTTGAAGTGTGCGATTATATGGCCCATTGGGATTTGCCGCGCTTCAAAAAAATCCAGGATCACTGGTACAAGTGCTTGTGGGGGAAGGGGTGGAACTCCCAATTTTTGAACAATCATGACCATACGCGGGTTGTATCGCGTTTCGGCAACGATACCGTATATCGAGAACAATCGGCCAAATGCTTCGCCACCCTCATTCACACCCTGCCGGGCATGCCTTATATATATCAAGGCGAAGAAATCGGGATGACGGGTATCCGGTTCGATTCTATCGACGAATATAACGATATTGCGATGAAGAACAAGTATAAGGAAGAGGTCGGAAAAGGCCGCGATCCAGAGGCAGTACTAAAGGAGCTTCAGCATCTATCCCGCGATAATTCCCGCACTCCTATGCAGTGGAATGCCGGATTACAAGCCGGCTTCACGGAAGGACAATCGTGGATCGGCGTCAATCCTAATTACAAGGACATCAATGTCGAACAGGCTCTGGCGGACGAGAATTCTGTTTTCTATTACTACAAGCAGCTCATCGCTTTAAGAAAGAATAACGAGGTCATGGTTTATGGCGAGTTCGAGACATATCTGGATCAGCATGAGCAGATTTACGCTTATACGAGAACGCTCGGAGAGGAGTCATGGTTGGTGCTGCTGAACATCTCGGAGCAACCAGCGACCTGCAACATCTTCGACCTCGGCGTAGGGAAGCTGGGCGACATCGTCATCGGCAATAACCCTGAACGAACCAATCAGGATGTGGTGATCGATTTCCTACCTTACGAGGCTATAGTATATCGGGTGTAAGAAAAGCATGTAAGAATGACAAAAAAATCATGATATGGAGGATGGAGAATGAAACCATTGCAATTGGAAAAACGAGGAATATCCACAAGTCGTATGGTGATGGGATGTATGGGATTGGGCGGTGGCTGGAATCAAAATCCAATCACAGAAGAAGATATAAAGCAGGCCCATCAGGCAGTTGATGCAGCACTCTCAATTGGTATTAATTTTTTTGATCATGCGGATATTTATACCTTTGGAAAAGCAGAAATTGTATTTGGGCAAGTTTTAAAGGAACGTAAAGATCTGAGAGAAAAAATACTAATTCAATCTAAATGTGGTATTCGCTTTGAAGACGGTCCAGGAAGGCCCGGAAGATATGATTTTTCTTCTGACTATATTCGCAACAGTGTCGACGGAATCCTAAAAAGACTTGGGGTTGAATATATTGATTTTTTACTACTACATCGTCCAGATCCACTGATGGAACCGGAAGAAGTTGCTGAAGTAATTCATGAATTAAAAGAATCCGGTAAAGTAAGACACTTTGGTGTCTCGAATATGAGTGCAGCACAAATCAAACTGCTACAATCCTATTCTAATGAACCATTAATCATCAACCAACTGGAGATGAGTCTGGCTAAACTTGATTGGTTAGAAATGGGAGTACTTGTAAACCATAATGAACGTATAAATGCTCATTTCCCTGAAGAAACTTTAGAATACTGTCGTCTTGAAAATATACAAATTCAAGCCTGGGGATCTTTAGCACAAGGGCTGTTTTCAGGAAGAAATTTAGATGGTCAAACCGAATCTATAAAAGAAACATCATTACTAGTTAAAGATATGGCTGATCAAAAAGAAACATCACCCGAGGCAATTCTATTGGCATGGCTATTGAGACATCCCGCAGGGATTCAACCTATTTTAGGTACTACTAGACCAGACCGTATTCAAAAATGCGGGGAGGCAATGAATCTAACTATGACGAGAGAAGAGTGGTATTCTCTATTTGTAAGTTCAAGAGGCAGACGACTACCATAGGAAAAATGTGTTGTTATCCGTATACAATATACGATGATAATTTAGATCAATAATTCTCACGATAGAGTTGCTGGAGGTATCTATGAATCAGGTGAATTTAATAAGTGAAGATATCGGAAACGTTGATTTAAAAGGTTCTATTGAAAAGGTTGATACAGGGTACGATGTAATTGCAGGCGGGCAAGACATCTGGGGGACGTCAGATCAATTCCATTTTAGCTATGTAACGATTCATGATGATTTCGATATGGCAGTAAGGTTAGAATCACTTAGTATGGCTGATCTCTATACGAAAGCGGGCCTAATGGCTCGTAAATCATTAGTTGCTGATAGTGAGCATGTATTCTTTATGGTTTTTCCTGATAATAGCTCACGAAATAAAAATAATGGTGGGTATGAATTTCAATATCGGGAAAAGTCTGGCGGTGATTCTTTAGCAATATATCCTAAGGATTATAGCTCAGAACCAGCAGAGTTCCCAATTAATTATCCAAATACTTGGTTAAGGCTAAAGAGGTCTGGTAATGTTTTTTACGGATTCTATAGCACAGACGGTGAGACCTGGATATTATATTCGATTCATGAAATGAAAATCGATCGAACTGTCTATTTAGGGTTAGCTGTCACTTCGCATAATGAGAACAATACGGTGAAAGCATCATTTAGGGATATAACGATCACAAGTAACTCCATCGCCTCCGAAAAGGTCTGGGTTTGATTAACGCTCACGAATCTATGCTGATTATAATTACAAAAAGCAACCATCTAACGAGGGTCAAATGGTTACTTTTGAATCCGCTCGAAAGCAATATGCTAGAAAGCCATTGTCTTTTACAGACAATGGCTTTTCTAATTACAGAATCATAAAAGTGTTGCGTCACATCATATCTTATTTTTTTACTGGAAAAGTCGGAAAGGACAAGAAATTGTACCGATTATCGATTAGATAAGTATTTGTATTTGCAAGCGATGCAGCATACGTACATTCAAGTATCCCTGATGATATGTACAAAGTAAACGTTAAATGGCCAAATCTACATTGTAGACTCTGAACTGAAGCCAGATGTTTGGATATTACTGCACTTCATAAAGGCTTGTCATGATCTACCAGTGTATAGGAAAGTGGAGATCTGGAGGAGATAGCAGTATCAATAATCTATCATGTTCTGTAATGGACATAGGTTGTGAGCTCGGTATGGACAACTCTACCTTACTCACCTGGAGGTGAATAAGTATGTTACGAAAAATACTTTTAAATGTTTCTGTAATAATGCTGATCTCAGGAATAACGCAGTGACAATTTTCAACGAATCCGAAATAGCCCGTAAATTAAATCAAGTTAACGATAAGACTAAACAATTGATGATTCCTATGTTTGGATCAGTATATCTCAGAGTAGATGATGACGCTGGAGAGAGTTAGAGAATAACATTTAAGATTATCAACTGAAAATCAATTGAGCCTTTCATTTAATATAAGCTGGTCCACACGAATAATGGCGGAAATCTCAGAGTAACAGACTCTGGGATTTTTTGTGTTTAAACTAAAGGGAAGAATAGTTGAATTAAACAATGGCATACTATTACCAAAAAATATGGAGGGAATGCCATTGCTTAAACGAATTGTTTCATTGATTTTTATCTTTACGCTTTCTGTTGGAATCAACAATGACCTACTCATCGCATCAGCTAAACCTACGCTAGCTTTTTCAAATGTTGATTTGGACAAGCTGCAAACTGCTGCGGATTTCAAACTCTTTACGCCGTCTTGCTCGGATCAAAGCTATAAATTAGAAATTAAGGAACCTTACCCGTTTGCTCCTAGTCTATCTGTTTCAAAAGTTAGACTTCATTTTTTTGATGAATCAGGACAGACATATTTGTTTGGAATTGAAGAACATAAAGCTGGTGGATATAAAATAAACCGAGTTATCACTAACATCGATGTTCGTAATCGAACAAGTACAACAAGAACTATAGTCGAGGATTTTAAGTTTAATGAACATGGAGAGAAAATGAACATAAATGGAATCGAAGGGCGATTTGAACCATGGGCTAACCATATACCAGGAGGATACCTACGATGGGTACAAAATGATACTTTCATTGAAATGGACAGCGGAGAATTAACTAAAGAGGAAATGATCGCGTTAGCAAAATCAAGGAGATGATTTAGTAATTCAAACTAACGGAAAACGAAAGTAATTAAGGCTGCCAGCTTACATGGGAGCCTATTTTATTTGACTTTAAGTAGACTACGAAAGCGGAATGACTTGTATTCTTGAAATTAAGCAACAAATTCTATATAAATCCGTTGTAGTATGAGAGAGGTGATATGATGTGACAAAAATGAGTAGTTGGATCTTAATGTTGGTATTCGTGGTACCCATGATATTTGCTGGGTGTTCATCAACAGAAAAAAATGAAAAAATTGTGACTCAAAGTGTAGTAGCATCTGATTTTGTTCTCGAAGTAACAACGCCAACTAGTATAGTTACTGGTGAAGCACTAAAAGTAAAAGGGACTCTTAAATATACGGGTATTCAACCCGTTGAAGTTTCCCATGGAAAACCAATCATTCGTTTTTTCTTTTCGGGTAGTAATGAGGAGCGTAATTATACGGATATGGGATATTTAACTGAGTTTAAGTCAGGTCAAATAGTTGAGGTTGAAGATGAATTTATAGTAACGAAAAAAGGGAAACAAAATCTCCTTGTAAATATTGCAGGGGATATCTCATTAACAATGAATCCAATTGAAATTCTTGTTAAATAATCTTAGTTGAATTCTTACGTCGAATAAGAGCGGGGGCTATTAAAATGAATGTTCAAGAAATAAAAGATTTTGTTGAAGAGTATAATTTGAAGATCGGAGTTACTCAGGATTTTGGAACTACTTTAACAATTATAAGAAAGAATGTAATGATGAATTTAAAAAAGAATTCCCCGAATATGATCCAAATAAAATAGAGTTGTTCGTGGATAGTGTATCACTTCGTATTACTAATTGGCCAGATGATGGCTATAATCATGTAGTAATTACACTTAGAGTACACTATAAAGAAGTGTATGCTGCAATGTATCAAATGATATTTAACTTATCTGGAGAAGTAGAGGATGATCACTTATCCTTATGAAGTGAAAGATTCAGAAAAACCTAAACTGAACAATAAAATATACTAACAGGGTAACTCAGTCCCATTTTGTGAATTACAGATGTAACTTTCATTGATTTGATAGCGTTATTAATAACGAGCAACGTCTTATAGGTTCTAGAATAACTAATAAAAGAATACGAGGGATAAAATTGTGAAAAAAAAGGGACTTTTTTTTGCTGTTTTATTATTATCTTTAACAACAGCGGCCGTAACTGCTTGTGATTCAATAAGTCCAACTCAAGAGAATACCTCTACTCCAAAGTCTGGTGTATTATCAAGCAAGTCAACAAGTACAACCCTCACTAATTCTTTAAGTGAAGAAGAGAATGAACCCTCGCACTATATTGCTTCTGAGGGCGCAACGGTACAGCAACCCTTTACCGTAAATTCGGAATTCGTACATATAAAACTTCTAATGAAGAACAATAGTAGACATGAAGTCAATGTTAGTTTAACACACTTAGATACTAATAAAGTGTATTTTGCTAGAACGATTGCTGCCGGGGAATCTCTGGATTGGATAAATATTAATGAAGGTTTCACGCAAGGCATGCATACTGGAGGCTACTTGCTTCAATGGAGTGGTGGCGGTTATAACGTTGATGGGGAAGTATGGGGAGCAGCCGGTTCAGACCCGGACGATACTGCTCCTCTATCTTATTGAACTAATGGGCAGGTTAGTTTTAATTTGGGGTATCGCTGCACGGAATCCATAAAACGAACTGTGTGGTAAAATATAGGAGGAGTACTATTAAAAAAAATGAGGAGGCAACAAATACATAATGGTCAATGACCTATACCAAAAAATTGGTCTCTTATTTTTAAAGAAAAATCTAATTCAGTTAGCATTTCAGTTTTTTATTTCAGCGTTAATCGGAGTTATATATGCATTTATGATCATTAATGAAACAATAGGTGGATATATTAATAAAGTATTACCGAGTATGGATGGACCGGATCTTCATCAATATTTGCCTATTGTGATCACTGTGTTAATTTACTCATGCTTCATTCAAAGAAAAGAAAGAATTTTTCTGGAAAAAATCTCATTCAGTTGTCTTCATATTTTGATTGCAATACTAAGCTTTATTTCTTCTCTTATCGTTATAATGATGGTTCAATTCAGAATGATGTACTAATAAATTTTCACGTTAACGGGAAAGGTTAGTTAAATAAAAACAAGAAAGCAGCTGATTTATGTAATCGGCTGTTTTCTTGTTAAACTAAGGGGCAGAAAGTTGTCCTTTCTTAATAAACGAGTTTAAAACGTGATGAGTTTACGGTCGATCAAGGTTTAAAGATCGACTTTCAAGGTGCCCAGCATCTTGGCGAATTTTGGATCGTGGTAGGATAAGAAAAGACTTTCCCGCGTATCAAGGGAGGAAATATGTTCCATATCGTTTGCGCTCAACTCAAAATCGAATATGTCGAAGTTTTCGATGATCCGCTCTTTTCTCACCGATTTTGGAATAACAACGACTTCACGCTGAACAAGCCAACGCAGCACGACCTGAGCGGCGGACTTGTTGTGTTTTTCTGCAATCGAGGCCAGCACTTCGTTGCCGAACATGTTGCCCTGTCCTTCAGCGAACGGCGCCCAAGACTGGTGCTGCACTCTCTGCTCTTTCATAAAAGCGGCACTCTCAATCTGCTGGTAGAACGGGTGCGTTTCAACCTGGTTGACGGCAGGTACGATTTCGTTATGCACGATGAGGTCCATCAGACGGTCGGGCAGGAAGTTGCTGACACCGATCGCCTTGATTTTACCTTCGCGGTACAGTTCTTCCATCGCACGCCAAGCACCGTAGTAATCGCCGAACGGCTGGTGTATAAGGTATAGATCGAGATAATCGAGCTGTAGCTTCTTCAAGGATTTGGCAAACGCTAGCTTGGCACTCTCGTAGCCGGCATCCTGAACCCACAGCTTAGTCGTGATAAACAGCTCCTCACGTGGTACGCCGCTGCGCTTGATTGCACGTCCGACAGCTTCCTCGTTCAGATAACCGGCGGCGGTGTCGATCAGGCGGTAACCGGCCATCAGTGCTTCATATACTGCGTTCTCGCATTCTTCAGCATCGGGAATCTGGTAGACACCGAAGCCGATGATAGGCATTTTCACTCCGTTGTTCAATGTTACAGTTTGCATTCTAACTCCTCCTAGTGTTTAAATGTATAACTGCAAACGGCGCGTATCCCGGGAATCGGGCACTGCAGCGCTAATTCCACATACGGCTGAATTGCATTACAATAAGCTTAGAACCTTCGTGCTACACGAAGGCAAGCCGTCTTGTAAAATTTTTTTTCAAGGAGGGTTTCACATATATACGGTCAAAGAAGCCGCCAAGATAACGGGACTCACTGAGCACGCCGTGCGTTTTTACACGGATAAAGGCCTGGTGCCGAGCGTACAGCGCAATCAAAACAACATTCGGATGTTCGACGATGAATCGATCAACTGGTTGCATGGCGTAAAATGTCTCAAGCAATCCGGGATGCCAATTGAATTTATCAAAAAGTATATAGATCTATGTCTCGAAGGGGATTCGACCATCCCGCAACGCTTCGCACTCATGATGGAGCATAAAGAAGCGGCTCTCGTTCAGCTCGAAGAAGCCAAACGGCATATTGCGCATTTAGAACAAAAGACCGCGCTATATCAGGCCATTTTGGACCAACGCACTCCAGACACAACCAATCCTGGTAACTGGGACAAAATTCATCATATGCATGCTGACGTATTTTACTCGCCCTCTGTTCGTAAGGTGTGAGAGATATTCAAGCACATCAACAGGTTTGGAGAAAACCCTCGGTCTAAAACTCTTGATTGGCTTGTAATGAACAAGATTCATGTCAGTCCAGATTGAACTAACGGGAAATGATAGTGGAATAATATTCATAAAAGAGCAGGTACTTCGGTATCCTGCTCTTTTTATTAAGCTAACGGGCAGGTTAACGCAATAGATCAACCATTTTGGTTGACTGTAAAAAGTTGGATTAGTATGATTGCTATGGAATAGAAAAATCTGAAAGTGGGGCTTTCGCATGTCACCAGGCATTCATTAAAATTAGGCAACAGCAGTGAGTAGGCCATAATTTAATCTTTTTTACTAAGGAGAACTAATGGACCCCAAAATAAAATTATTGTTCTTGGACGAACATGCCGCAGAAGGCGCCGCGCGTTATGGAGTCAGCCAAAAGGAACTCACTTTCATTGGAGGCTTTCAAAACTTTATTTATTCCTATGATCGCGATGAATTCAAATATATTCTCCGTTTCACTCCGAGCACTCTTCGCACGTCGGAAGTACTTGTAGCAGAAATAGATTGGATTCGTTATCTTTCAGAGAGTGGTATATCAGTGTCAGAACCGATTTCTTCAATTAATGGAGAGTATTACGAATTAATTCAAGGAAATACAATTGATTTTTACGTAACCTCCTTTAAATATGCACCAGGCTGTAAAATCGGATATCCAGAATGTCTAGGCAATTCTATACTTTATGAAGAGTGTGGACGTATAACGGGCCGTCTTCATAAATTAGCGAAGCTTTACAAGCCTATCAAAGCCAAAAGGCACACTTGGGAGTTTAATGAATACCTTTTACGAGCCGAGGATTATTTGCCGTCAGAATTTCGACCAATCCTTATTGCCCTTGATGAACTTAAAGGACAATTAGCGAGTCTGCCTGTTAATGCGGATAATTTTGGTTTGATCCACGGAGATATTAATGTGGGAAACTTCACGATCGATGAAGCTGGGGGATTAACTCTCTTTGACTTCGATGAGTGCCAGTACAGTTGGTATGTCGAGGATATTGCTATACAGCTGTATTACTTGCTATATGTATTCGGTGAAGATTCGAAATTCGAACGAAAGGTCCAGTATGATCTTTTTATAAAGCACTTCGAGCTAGGCTATACAGAGGATGGCCGACGAATGCCAGACAACTGGAAGGATTTGTTGAAGCTTTTCCTTAGACTTCGTGAAATCATTGTGATTGTCGGTATGCATCGGAGCTGGGATTTAAGCAAACCAGATGATTGGACCCGCGATTTCTTGCAAGATAGTAGAATGAGGATTACTAAAGGTATCTCGTTGATCGATGAGTTTTGAACCACTAAATGGAGGGTACTCATTGAGCTACGGGAAACAAAAGTTCCATTAAACCAAAGGAGGCCGCCGATCAACAGGATCGGCGGCCTTTATTCAACTACCCAGCAGTAAAGTTTAGTTATAATCAACTTTTGTCACCATAAAATAACGTTTACTGGGTAAAATTGTGAAGTGAAAATCACATTAACTGGAGTGGGTACTATGTTTTCTGAAGAAGGTTATACGAAGGTGGCGAAGAAAGCGTTGCGTCAATACCCAATCATTTGGGGAAAACTTGTGTATCTCGGAAAGAGTGATAATGTTACATTTCGAGTTCAAACTAACGATGTTAATCAAACGTTTCTTATCAAAATCCATATCGCAACGAGTTCCATTAAATCAAAAGGGAATATCGCATCAGAGCTTATTTGGCTTGAAGCTTTGGTTAGAGATACAAATCTCGTCGTACCTGCACCTGTAAGAAATCTTCGAGGTGATCTGGTAACAGAAATATCAACTGATCATAGCGAAAATACATTCATGGTGACTATTCATCATTGGGTTAATGGAAGAGTGCTTAATAGAGAGCCGACAAGTAACGAAACTGAGAATTTGGCTCTCTTAATGGCGGCTTTACATAGACATTCAATGCAGTGGAATGAACCTGAAGGCTTTAATAGACCAATATACAATTCCGATCATTTATATTCATCACTTCATCAATTAAAAGAGTTAGTAAATTTAGAGCTTATCTCAAGCGAAGCGTTTGTTCATGTGGAAGAGTCAGCACGCAAAATAGCAAATGTGATACACAGTCATAAACGTTTGCCGAGTAACTGGGGAATTATTCATTCTGACCTTCATGAGAGTAACTATGTTTTTTATGAAGATATTCCTCGACCTATAGATTTTTCGAATTGTGGCTATGGCTTTTATTTATTTGATATGGCTGAAACATTTATGCATCTTTCATCTGAGAATAGGAAAGTATTTATTTCATCGTATAGCAAAGTAAATCAACTACAAGAGAATTATTTCGAGTTATTAGAAGCATTTTTTATTTGGTCAATAATTAGGACTTTCGCATTCCATTCTCTAAATTCAAATGAACAACAATCCTTAGCGAAAAATTTTCCATCAGTTATTCAAAACTATTTTAGGAAATATCTTAAAGGAGAAAATTTTTT
>NZ_LITU01000059.1:321259-381734 GCF_001280595.1 Paenibacillus xylanivorans | reverse complement strand
TAAACTAACGGGAAACGATAGTTCAATAATATGAAGAAAGCAGCAGATCAATGTAATCGGCTGCTTTTGTTTAAATAATAGGCAGGATAGTCAAATATCCAGAAAAAAGAAGCCTTTGTACCGAACATCAAAATTTTTGGCAATTTTTTTGGGAAGCCATATTGCTTTTCCGCAGCGTCTACAAAGTCAAAAATCGATAAAAGATATAAGAGAAAACGAATGTCATGTCAATACAAACGATACAAGAGATAACTTTCGATCACTATTCCACGCTCGAAATCCGTTAGCCACATATAAAACAATCACTGAAAAGAGAATTATTAAAACGTTTCTCCAAAACAGCAAATTTAAAAGTACAGTTAAGGCAGTCAAACACCATATAACTGTAAACCATAGAGGATACTTCGATAAATATTTTTTAAGCATGTGCCCTCCTGAAACTCCGTAATGAATTATTAACCTATCGTATTCGTCACGGTTTGATTAATACCTTTATAGTCGATCATTGTGAACGGCTGTTTTGTTAAGTTAATAGGCAAGTTAGGTTAGTTATAGGATATACAATACCGATGTTTAATGCTAGATTATAATTTAAGCAATCATAAGAAAAAGGGAGATAAAGAACCGAGTCATGATGAAAAAAGTGTTACAAATAACTATACTATCAACTTTAGTGTTAACCCTTGTTGCTTGTTCTGTTACAAAAGATGGTGAACAATTATCAAGCGAACAAGGTCAAGGTCAAGCATATGAAAATGCAACCGCTACTGATTATGCGAGGTTTTTCAAAGGTAGAGGACAGACTGTTGTCTTTGCTAATGGAACCTCCCTGCACTATGAAATTACAGAAAACCATACAGACTCTATGGTTAGCGAAAACGATGGCGATTGGGTAGTCAAAGAGTCCTCGGAACAGCTCATTGTAAGTGTCAACAGCGAAGAAATCAATATTACGGATGCTCTTAAGGAAAAAGGCTATTTTTACTATAGCTATCGGGATGATGTTAACATTCTGCATCGACTATATATCGTTAGAAATGCAGGCGGTACCAAGGATTACGCAGAACGCTGGTACTCCCAAGCTGAATTGCTACCTGAGCTTGGCATGAGTGGAGGTTCAAGAGGACTCAGCGGACCTTTGGGAACGGCAATTATGTCTGCCGAAGTTGAAGTGAAATATGATAATGTTGATCTTGATTTTGCGCTACAAAAGCATTTAAAACAATATTGGAACGAATATGGGCAAGACTCATTGTAATCCATAAGCTAACGGGTAGATAGCTTTAATAAAACCAAGAAAGCAGCTGACCAACGTGATCGGCTGCTTTTTGTTCAACTAACGGACAGAATACCACGAAGCTTAGGAGGAGTAGGAAGATGATTCGGGGAGTAATTATTGAAGGGATGTCTACTGTAGGAAAAACATCATTATTTTCTGCTATAAAGAGATTACATAGTCAAACACCGAATAGTGAAAAAACTATAGTTGAAGTAAGTGAACACTATTCACAAGTATTGCATTCATACCAAGGTGTTTTAAGATCCATGGATAAGGAAGAACATATTTCACTTCTAAGTCGACATGTTGATTATCTAGAACAACAATACGATTGGATTAACTCTCTTGGTCATTCCAAACCATCAAAAGGTATATTCTTTCTTTTAGAGAGGTTTCATATAAATCATAGAGCCGCATTTAAAGCCTCTCCTGAGATTGAGTTGCTTGAGAAACGTCTATCCAGGATGAATGCACATTGTGTACTCTTAACCTTGACCAAGGATGCTGTTGAGCCTAGGTTTATTGAAAGTCGCGGTGAAGCTTGGAAGTCATATGTGATGGGAAAGTCTACTGCTGCCCAAGTATGTGAAACGTTTGTAGATAATCAAGAAAACCTTCGAATGGCTACGAAACAATCGTTGATTCCAACTTTAGAGATTAACACAGATGAAGCGGATTGGGATGCTTATGTGAAACGAGTCCTTACGGATTTACGTTAAAAGGTGGTGTTCAACGATGAGACGAAGAGGGGGAAATCGAAATGAAGACAATCAAGTGTATGATGGACCACCTGTACTGGGCGGACGGACGTATCTTGGACGCGCTCGAGGAGAGTATGACGAAGAACAAGGACCTTCTGAAACTCGTTCGGCACGTCGCGGTCGCGGAACGAGTATGGTTGTCCCGATTGCAGGGCAAGGGCAGCGCGCAATATTCGTTGTGGGAGGAAGCAGAAGACCTGAAGGTGATCCGGACGATGTTCGAAGAAAATGCAGAGCAATATCGCGTCTATATCGAAGGGCTTGAGGAATCTGAGTTGGACGAAATGATCGACTATGCGAATCAAATCGGGGTTCCGTTCCGAACATCCGTCCGGGACATCCTGTTGCAGGTCCTCTTACATGGGCAATATCACCGGGGACAGATCAATCGGGCACTTCGGATCGAATCGACAGAGCCTGTCCAAGTAGATTACATCACGTTCGCGAGGCTCTAACGGGCAGGTTAGTTTAATAGAAAGGAAGTATTTTGATAGTCAATAAAATTGATCGTTGAGTTGTATTGTATAATAAATGAAGGGGGGATAAAGATGCTTTTTTTAACCTCACTTTTACTAATAATTGCTGTAGGTTATCCAATCTGGGATTATTTTTATATGAAAAAGGTTGAACAAAATCTTGTGAATAAGCAGAAATTGTTCATTGGAATTATGATTACTCAATGGTTACTGGTCATAATTGTATTTGTCTTTTGGGTAATTACACAACGTTCCCTAAACGACTTATTTTTTCTTGATAAACCTTTATTTCCTTTTCAACTAGAATTTTTATTGGCTGCTGGATTAGGAATAGGTATTTGTATTGGAATGTTTACTTTGATTCTTGTCTATTCAAAAAAATTAAGAAAAATATTATCTGATGCTCTATCTGATGAAAGCATTCAATTTTTGTTACCCTCAACAATTAAAGAACGTTTACTTTTTCTCTTAGTAGCTATTACTGCAGGAGTCTGCGAAGAAATCATTTTCCGAGGAGTGGTAGTATATTATTTAGATCATCTTCCATTTGAACTGTCTGTCATCACGATTGGTATTGTTTCTAGTTTGCTATTTGGAATTGTTCATTTATATCAAGGTTGGAAAGGGGTATTACTTACTACCTACTTAGGTGCTATTTTGTTTCTTCTTTTCGTGGGAACAGGCGTCTTATGGATTCCAATCGTCTTACACATTATTATAGATGCAAAATTTGTATTTTTGCCAAATAAAAAGATGCCGTAAAATTAATTAATTAAGTGTGTATTTGATTGAACTAACGGGGAACTATAGTGAATTATACACATTAATGAGCAGGTACTTCGGTATCCTGCTCTTTTTATTACGCTAACGGGCAGGATTGCTTCATCAATTATCGAATGCTTTAATGAACATTTTCTATTAAGGGAGGTTAGGCATGGAAATTAAGATAAGAGAAATTCTAGCGAATGACTATACTGAGGTTGTTTTTTTATGGAACTATGTGCTTGGAATTGGCAATGTTAATGATGAAAACTTTCGAGTTACTACAGAAAAAATGAATGAGGACGGGAATTACAAAACATTTGTTGCATTATTTGAAAATGATGTGGTTGGTTTTGTAACTATAGTTCAGGCATTATCCGTAGGGGTTACGATTGGTTATTTACATATACAAGCTCTTGCCGTTAAAAAGGAATTTCAGCATCGTGGGATAGGTACAAAACTATTAAGACACACTGAAAATTATGCTAAAGAACTCGGAATATCTAGTATTATTTTATGCAGCGGATTCAAGCGAACCGACGCTCATGCTTTTTATGAGCATAATGGCTATGACAAAGACTCATACTGCTTTGATAAGGCAATTAAGCTTGACTAATAAGTAATAATTAAATCAAACTAATCAATTATTTCCTTTACTTGAGAGGGGTTTGAGACGTATAATCCGTTCAGACATCAGAGCAAGAAGAGGGGATAAATGATTATGAATAACGGGTTGGTCAACGCTATTATCGCGTATATCATGTGGGGGGTTCTCCCGCTTTATTGGAAGTTGTTTAGCGAAGTTCCGGCAGGCGAGATTCTGTCGCATCGGGTTGTTTGGTCATTCGTTTTCATGGGTATTCTGGTCGCCGCCCAGCGCCGCTGGGGTGATATAAAGCGGATAGCAACTAACCGCTCGCTCCTGCTGTCGCTCACCGCGAGCGGACTGCTGATTGCTGCCAATTGGCTCATCTTCATCTGGGCAGTTAACAACGGCCATGTCGTAGAGACAAGCCTTGGCTATTATTTGAATCCATTGCTGAACGTGCTGTTAGCGGTCGCCTTCCTTCGTGAGAAACCAAACCGCGGCCAATGGCTTGCAATTGCCATCGCTGGCGTAGCTGTACTCATCATTGCGATTGACTATGGGCGGTTTCCTTGGGTCGCGATCTCGCTGGCAGCTTCATTTGGCTTGTATGGCCTGGCGAAGAAGAAGATTAAGCAGGACGCTTCGATAGGCTTATTTTCGGAGACGGCTGTAGTCCTGCCTGTCGCGCTCGGCTACTGGATCTATTTGGCCGTTGCGGGGAAAACGACGGCATGGACGCTGCCTGCACCGACGTTCATCGAATTGCTTCTTTCCGGCGTAGTCACGGCGCTGCCGCTGCTCTTTTTTGCGCGAGCAGCTGCCCGGATGTCGCTGTCAACCCTCGGCTTCGTTCAATACATCGGGCCGACGATCATGCTGTTACTGAGCATATTCGTATTCAAGGAATCGGTCTCGCCGGTTCTGCTCGTTGGCTTTGCGCTCATCTGGACAGCGCTTGTCGTATACGCTACAGCATCGATTCGCGGCACGAAACTCGCGAAGGCGATCTGATGGCACAGGACCCTGGTATCATCAAAATGGCTCTTTCCGTCCGATAAGGCGGAAAGAGCCATTTTTTGTTTGTGGTGTTATCAGGCGTACCTGAGCGCACTACGTTGGAACGATAGCTCCATAAAACAGAGGCAGTCTGGACTTTATTTTTTCGTCTAATGCTTACAGCTGTTTTTTATTGTTGGGGATGATTTAGGAACCCTCGTTTAGACCAAACGAGGGCTTTTTATGCTCATTTTGCTTTATATCAATGGTATATCTATTCGTAATCATAGGCTTTACAATCATTATTTTACGGTAGAATACAATGTATCCTTTTATTGTTTTATGTATATCATATGGATATACAACTGTAGAGAGGTGAGGTATAATTGGAGCATCAATCAAACGAAAGGCGTGGGATTGCCATGACTACAGCCACACTTAGTAAATGGGGAAATAGCAGTGCAATTCGCATTCCTAACCAATTGCTTAAGCGTCTTAATTTGGAAGAAGGCTCGGAAATTGAGATTTTGGTGACAGAAGATAATGAATTGTTGTTGCGTCCAAAAACCAAGCCTGTAGAGTCCAATGAGGAACTACGTGACCATCTAAAGACTTTGCTCTCTAAAGTGAAACAGGATACAAGACATGAAGAAATAGACTTTGGCACTGAAGGGAACGAATTACTTTGATTATTCCCAAGCGAGGCGATCTGATATGGCTTGACTTTGATCCTCAAGCGGGTCACGAGCAAGCCGGGAGACGACCGGCTATTGTTCTATCGGAACATGAATTCAATGAAGTAACGGGTTTTGCCGTTGTATGTCCCATAACGAGCCATGCCAAGGATTATCCTTTTGAAGTTATACTACCAGAAGACCTGCCATTTTCAGGTGTTGTTTTGACGGATCAGTTGAAGAGTCTTGATGTGCGGCAACGACGTATTCAAATTGCGGGGCATGCCGAACCAACCTCTGAATTTATGAAATCAGTTCTACGCAATGTCCGTTCTATTTTGGCATAATTGAAGATTATTAGCTGTTCATTTACCTAAATCCACGTCTAACTTAGAGACGTGGATTTTTTCTTCATACCTAAATAGATTCGTCCATCCTTGGCGCTTCTAACCAGAGCATCCGAAAGGCACTTATAAGTTGAAAAGAAAGATTTTTAATCCTCTGAAATTGTTTCCAATTATAGTATGATAAGACTATCGTTAGCTTCTTCAAACATGGCCAGTATTATCTCTGCGGCTAACGGGCAAAGGCCATATCGAATGACCACGAAGACCATCCTATAGATAAAGATAAGGAGATCCAAATATGACAGTAACTTCGATCATGGAACAAATCCGAATTATTGAATACGATCCCTCCTATGCTGCCGCAGTCGCTGATATGTGGAACCGCAGTAACGAAAGTTGGGGAGGTGGCACCAACCAGAGAACAGAAGATACTGTTCGCCGGGAGATGGAGACTTCGTCCAATCTTTATGTATTTCTTGCCGTTCATGAGACAGAGGTTGTTGGCTTCTGCAGCTTTGCCCACTACCGTTATGACGAGAATGCCCTGTATGTACCGCTATTGAATGTGCGTCCCGATTATCACGGCTATAAGGTAGGCCGTAATCTGATCCTGAACGCCGTTCGCAAGACTGTGGAAGCGGGATGGCCTCGCCTGGATCTGTTCACGTGGGCCGGTAACACCAAGGCTGTCCCGATGTATAAGAAATGCGGATTCTTCTGGGAGAAAAAAGATGATAATGTGCATCTGATGAACTTCATCCCGACCATCTTGCAGACGGAAGCACTTGCTCCTTATTTTGAGGAGCTGGATTGGTACGCAGACAGCACGCGTGAACTCGTCATTGAGCCGGATGGCCGACGGGAGCGTGGTTTCGATTTCTTTGATTATTCCTGGAAAAAGGGAGATATCTCCTTGCGAGCCGAATTCGAGAAGTCTGGTCGCGGGCTGACAGCTCTCGAAACACCAGATTACGAAATTACCACAGAGATCGACGATCATGATCTCGTATTTGGTTCCGCATACAAGGTTCGCTACCGGATCACGAACCGCTCAGCATCCGAGCTGAAGTTCGAGATCAAGGGTCAGAACAACAAAAATATTCGTTTTGCGTTGGACGTTGCAAGAACGGTTGCTTCGGGAGAAACGGTAATTGTGGAGGGCGAGTTCCACCTTGATCCGGTTCAAGAGGAGCAAAGTCAGAATAAGACCCATCCCGTTGTCACAAGCACATGGCTGATCGGTGGCAAAAAGGCCGAGTTTCGTATGGGCGTTGCACCGAAATTCCCGGCCAAGATCAACACGGCGTTGCCCGTAAAAGAGCTCTATACAGGCATCCCGGCCGATTTGTACCTGAACGTGGAGAATAATTTTGATTCCGAAGCGGAGTTCACTTTTGACCTGCCGGAGGATGCATTTCTAGAATGGACAGAACCTTCGGTGCGCTTCACAGTTCCTGCAAAAGGCAAAGCATCTGTACCGGTAACCTTCATTTTGCGTTCGTATGGTCTCTATTCGAGAGAAGTTGAGGTAACGGCCGTTCCGACGGATAGACAGGCGGTCTCTTTCACAACCAAGCTGTCTGTTCTGATGAAAGGTACACAAGGACGTTACGGTGGGGAAAACGGAGATCAGTGGGTGGCCGTGAACGGTGCATTCTCCCTCCATATGAGTAAGCAAGATAACAACATGTGGATTGAATACCCTGGCTCCGTCCACACGTTCTGGTGGACCTATCCGAAGCTGGGTAAGCCATTTGCAGAAGAGTTTTCCAAGAAACAAGCCAAGGAAGTGAACATCTATCCGGAGGGAGAAAAACAGGTTCTCGAAGCACTGTATGAATCGGAAGACTTCCCTGGTATAGAGATCAAGTCCGTGGTCAAGCTGTCTGCCAACGGAATTGCGGAGTTTTACCACGAAATTGGGAATACGCGCAGCGCTGAGCTGGAAGAGAATATGTTCTTGATGACGAACTTTGGTTTTTTCGGCAACCGGCTTATTCTCCCGTACCAAGGCCGTTATGTAGATATGGGCGATGCGTACTCTGGCGATCCGAGCCACTGGGACAGCGCCCAAATTACAGAGAACTGGCTGTTCTGCAAGGAAGAGTACGGTGCTTGCGGTATCTATTGGGACCCTTCCTTGAAGCTGCTTCGTCCGGAACACACACTAGGGTTACAGCATGAGCTTGGCCGGATTCCAGCAGGAGCCGTTGTGCAAACGAAGGCGACCGTATTTGCTCTGAACACCTTTGCCAAATGGCAGGATTTCCGATCTTTCGCCCAAAAACGGCGGAGCCCGGTTCTACCGAAGCTGGACAACCATCTTGAGCTGGCATTGGGTGGTGGCAATCCGTTCGCCCAGGATGTACTGACAGCGGAACTGATCGAACGGAAGATGGTCCCGCTCGCTGGAAACCTGGAACTGTACGTGCAGAATGGTGGCACACCAGAGCATTTAGCTGCTGATATGGAATTAAATCGAGAGCAGGATCTGCGCTCCACTAAATTGGAATTCTCCCCTGAGGGAAAGGATGCGACCGAAGAACGCGATCTTGGCTGGAAGGTTCGGGCCGTATATCGAGGCGAGGATCGGATTCATGAACGGACCGCCCTCTGGTATCCGCAGACAGGAACAGCCGTTGATTGCGTGATTGAAGAAGGTCCAGCAGGTCCTGTGTACACGGTGAGCAACGGAGTTCTTTCGATGGCAGCTGCCCCTGGTTTCGGAAGTGTCGTGCATTCCCTGAAGTACCAGGGTGAAGAATGGCTGGACAGCACGTATCCGGAAGCAGCCCCGCGTTCCTGGTGGAATCCATGGTACGGCGGACTTGGTGTGGGTATCCCTGGTATGAACGGTTTCAGCCGACAGTTGGAACAAAGAAGCGCGGCTTGGACGGAGCGTAAAGATGACTACGGTAACGTCTGGAAAGGAATTCAGATCACGACCCGCATCGAGAAGCATGAAGCGAATCGGGGAATCACGGTACAGCAGCATTATCTCATGCTGCCCGGCGTTCCTGTTCTCTGTGAGATGCATTCAGTTACAAACGATAGCGGCTTGACGCTGGATTACTCGCTAGCGGAGGAACATTTCTTCAAACCTTCGCCTGTCTTTGCTGATGGTTGGCTGGAACACCCCGAGCAAGGGCGGTACCCTCTCGGAAAGCTAGACGGATATCTTCAGTCCAAGGGTTTCTTGCGAATGGGTGCAGTTTCGCGTAAAGACATGCTGCATGCAGTGAATCGTTACCCTAATCAGAATGCTGCGGGGTTTGTGAACAATGTGGTGCTTGGTCACAGTGTGTATCACAATCTGCCACTGCTGAACGGAGAAACGGTCTGGACAGAGCCGACCTATCTGATCTTGGGGCAAATTCCTCTGAATCCAGAGGATGTACGTGGCCTTCTGCAGCTAAACTTTGCAACTTCAAAAGGTGAAAAGGAGGCTTAACATGCCGATTATTGATATTCATATTCATCTGTCGGACATCGACAGCTTTCATCGAACGGCAATAGATTTATCGAAAGTGGATTACTCTGCCGCTGGCCTCAAGGCGGAGTTTGATAAGAACGACGTTATTCTTGGTATCGGAATGGGGGTTACGGAGCAGACGAAGGGAGCATTTCCAGATTCCAGCTCTCCCAACCCGATGGGACTTGATTTGGAAGAAACGGTTCCGTCATTCCTCATGGAATGCGTCGGCATCAATCCAAACCACCTTGGTGGTGAACACGCTCAGGACGAGCTGGACCGGATTGAAGCACGATTACAAGCTCCTGAGGTAGCCGGAATCAAACTATATGCGGGGTACTATCATCACTACGTGTATGACAAGATCTACACACCGGTCTATGAACTGGCAGCCAAGTATAACGTGCCTGTGGTCATTCATACGGGCGATACGTACTCCATGAATGGATTGCTCAAGTATGCACATCCGCTGACCGTGGACGAATTAGCCTTTCAACAGCGCGGCGTGAATTTTATGATCTGTCATTTGGGTGATCCTTGGGTGATGGATGCCGCTGAAGTTGTGGCGAAGAACCCTAACGTTTACGCAGATCTGTCCGGCCTCGTTGTCGGTGATCGGCCCCATTTTGAACGATTTATGAACGAGCCCTTATTCATGGATCATTTCCGTCGGGCGCTGGTGTATTCGGATCATTACGAGAAAATGCTGTTCGGAACCGACTGGCCGCTAGCGCCGATTGATCTGTATGCAGAATTCGTCCGTCGACTTGTGCCGGAGCAGCATCATGAGAAGGTATTCTACGAGAATGCTTTTGATTTATTTCCGCGCATTAAACAGCGAATTGCAGATTTGGGTTAAGCACCAGCTCATAATTATCTGTGGAAAATGTATGCCATGTAGGTCGTGGAAGCATATCATGTTCATGCTGAATCCCTATCATGTAAGCTCCTGTCACTTCTGGTGGCAGGAGCTTTTTTGTCCGGGAAAACAGTGAATTCATCTTATGCTTAACCTGGAATGAGGAGGGGCTCAGGAGAACAAAGGTTGAGTTACCATCTTCATATATTTTTTTAAGTCAGCTTTTCCATGCGAGTGTTTCTCCCATACCCCAAGGCTCCAACTCATATAACGGATGCCAAGATAACGGGACGCCAGGGAGAAGTATTTTTCGAATTGCTCTTGTGGAATATCGTATCCGTGGGAACTTAGGGCCTCCCGATAGATGTCTACTTGTTTTAAGTGGCTACAGCGTAAAGGAATATCAAAGAACAGGGAGCCATACCTTGCTTCCTCCTAATCGATATAGATATGATCAATTTTACAGCGCGGCGTGTTTTGACCCAAACTAAAAAACGCCACAATCGGGGAAGTGACGTTTGGATATATGGATTACTGGCTTATATAGTGTTTAAGGAGAAATTAATTTATTTTTATGGGATTCGTTAGAAGCATAAAATTATTAATGAAGCCCTCTTTTTGAAGAAATATGGCTTCCACTTGTTGCGTTTTCAAATCATAGAAATAAATTCCTCGTTCCTGATTCACGTTTGCTTTTGTATTTTCTCCGAGGAAATAGAAACCCTGCCCGTCTTTGGACAAAAACAATCCACTCCTCGCTTTAATGGGAAGATCAATTTCGTTTCTTTCTCCTGTTTTAATATTAACCATACTATATTTAATTGGATTCTTGTTGATATGTTTTGCAGTGGCAATAAGAATTTGGTCTCCCCTTGTTGATAAAGTTAAAATTTGTTCCTCCTCTAGTTCAATAACCTTGCGTGTCTGTTTAGAGATTGGATCTATCTCAATGATCGTATGGTTTGGAGGAACCATCGGTGTTTGCGTTTTATTGGACTCCTCCATATGATTATATTGCTCCTCTTCAGAATATTGGATGGCATAGGATTTTCTTGTTTCTGGATCATAAGAAATATCCCATGTTGTTGTATCCGAATCATTTTCATTCAATATGGTCATGTCTTGAGTTTCTTTATCATAGAACATAACTTTGACAGGCCGTTCTCCCTTCTTAACAGCAGCCATAACCAATGTATGATCAACGGTATCCGGAATAATCGAATTGATTGCAAATAATTCGGAACTTAATTGCTGGATTTTCTCTGTTTTTAAATTATATGAAAACAACTCGTCACCCTTTTCTTTTCCAGCTCCTGAATAGAAGATGGTGTCTTCTGCTAAGGAAGCCACTGTTAAGGGGTATTGAGAGTTATAGGGCAAATCAGCCATTTTAGTTAGAGTCTTATTTTGTATGTCATATGTGTATACCCTCATGACCATTCCATCGTTGGTATCTGTTCCATTAACATACTCCGTGTTTGTAATTGAAAGATATTCATGGGTTTGTGTATCATTCGTTTGTGTTTTGTGGGAGTCCACTGTTTCAATTGCTTTTTCTTCTGAACTACATCCCCCAATGAAGAGAAGTAGGGTAATTATGACTGAAATAAATTTTGTGATTGAAAAATTTTTTTTCATGATTCATCATCCTTTTCATTAAGAAGATACGATAAGGAGGCGAATATATCGCCCCCTTTATAAAAATCTTATAAATTAGAATTCATAGAAGTATCTTCCTTTAAACGATAGGGAGGAGGACCATTTTAGGTCAAAAAGTTCTACTCCAGTTTTCCAAATATCTAATGTCGCGTCTGGAAGTGCTCCATTATCTCTCTTAGTTACATTCGCAAATACATTATTATCCAAATTCCGCGCATCCAAAGTTAAGTTTGCTCATATTTAGGATTATCTATGTCTCCTCTTGTTGCTGCGTCACCTTTTTTCAGAGTGTTACTGTTTTCCCCAGTTGTATCAGTAAAATTAGTGAATCGTCCCTCACCAAGAACAGTGCTCTTTGTAATTGTAATTTTATTATTGTTATTTCCATAAGTATAGGTTCCAGCTGCTTTTCTAGTGCCTCTTGGTAGGGCTTTATAAGCAGCTAATGCGAAGTCGTTCCCTTGAGGGAAGACAAACTCCTTTATGTAACCCTCGCCATCGTATATAACTTTCAAACCTGGCTGTGGAAGAGGGTTCTCAACTTTATATACAGGCAAATTTTTCGCTTCTTCTTTAATTTTTTCAATGAATTCTTCTTCAATTCTTAACTTATCAAGATCTACTTTTTGTGTGACACTCTTTGTTGTTTGACCTTGATAGACGGAAGGGATATTTACTGGTTCACCCTTTTCCAAAATAACCATCTGATTGGATCCGTCATACTCTAATATTGTTCCCGCCTGCATTCTGGTAGGAATTATACTAACCGACTCTTCTGAATAAGCGAAAGAAGCGACACTACCAACAAATAAGGATGCTGTAACTAATAAAGCTGAAACCACTTTTTTCATTTTTATATCTCCCTCTCAAATTTAATATATTTGAAAGCTGGCCAGCTATTTAAAACTCTCAATTATGGTAAAATAAGTATTTATATAGAGTAGCATAATCTAATTTACAAATTAAGTCAATCAATAAAATATAACACTTAAAAAAATTTTTTTCTGCAAACGTTTTTCTTGCTGAAAGATTAGATACTATCTACCGATATAAAGTTATCCCATACAAAATTGGACACTAACATCGCAGAAACGGAAGGTGGATTTATTGTTAATCGCGAAGGCGAGAGAACGCATGATCAACATGTCGTTCAGAGTCAAATTACCGCTGATGATCAGTTTGCTGGTAACAATCGTATTGGTGGTAACAGCGGTATTATCTTACACTGTAGCAGCAGTCATTACCCTCGACAAAAGCAAGGATGAGATTAAAGCAACCTCTGACCGGATTGGTGCGGGCTTGTTTACCTCACTAACGTTGGAAGAACAGTCTACGTTCCTGATTACAACACATGGCACATTTCAGGAATTGCTAGAGATTCGAAATAGCGAAGGACAGAATGATGATGTCTTTTTCTCGGAAAATAGTGAACTCGTGGATAAGTCCAATGGGATATTGGCAGACAGCCTCGCAGGGATGGAAGGCAACAGCAATATCATATTGCTGGACCGGAAAGGCATCGTCGTTGCAGCGAACGATCCTGAAGCCCTCGGAGGAGAACGTGCAGATCGCGCGTATTTTCAACAGGCGGTTCAAGGCCAGAATGTAATTAGTGAAGGGGTTATCTCCAAATCACTGGGTACGTTGGGTACAGCTTTTGCGATGCCGATCTACGATGAGAACAAGCAAGTGGAAGGCGTACTCGTATCTACCGCATCAACCTCGTTCTTCGTTGACCAGCTTCAGAATATCAACATTAATGAAGAGGGAAAAGTCATTATTTTGGATCGTGTAGGGACCGTGATGTTCAATTCGGCGGATGAGAAGATGGCGGGGCAGAAGCTTGAGTCTGGTGAATATCAGTCACTGATTAACCTGCCTTCTAACGAGCAGTTGCAACAAGGTGATGTTAGCACAAAGGACAAAGTAGTCTTTTATTCCAAAATTCCAAGATCGGATTGGACTATCATTGTTGAAGACAAATTAAGTGATGTGCAGAAGCCGTTACGGGCAATGGCGAAACAAATGTATATTGTCCTGTTCAGCGCGATTGCGGTATCTATCATCGCAGGAATACTGATTTCATTACTGGTTACCAAACCAATTACGAGACTGACTGTATTATTCAGACAACTTGCAGACGGGGATCTGACGGTGCAGGCCAAGGGCAAATACAGCGGGGAATTCAAACAACTGGTGGACAGCTTTAACACGATGGCGGCGGGCAACCAACAGCTAATTTCCAGCATGAACCATTCCATCAGCGTACTGAAAACAAGTACAACCGAACTGGATCACTCCACCCAGCAGACCTCGACCTCCATTGCCGAAACAACGACAACGGCGTTTGAAATTTCACGAGCCATGGAGTCCCAGGCAAATGATACGGAAGCCATCGTGGATAAATTCATGAACGTGGGCAATAAAATTGCGAACGTCAATGAGATGTCACAGTCGGTGAAGCTCAAGGCAGATGAGATCACAGATGCATTCAAGAGCAACCATGAGGTCATTGATGCACTGATTGCGGTGAACGGACAGAACGAGGCCGAAGTGAACAATATTTCCAAGATTACAGTTCAGCTCGCTGAAAGTTCTTCCGGCATTCACCAAATTACGGGTACGATAACCGAGATTGCGAATCAGACGAAACTGCTTGCACTCAATGCCTCCATTGAAGCCGCTAGGGCGGGCGAGCATGGACGTGGCTTTGCCGTAGTTGCATCGGAGATCCGCAAACTGGCGGAGCAGACCACAGCCCAATCGGAGGATATCAGCCGGATTGTGATGCAGACGATTGATCATGTCGAGCAGAATAACCGGAGTGTACACGCCATTGAGGCGATTGCTGAACAGCATAAGAGCAGTGTAGGCCAGACCAAGGAAACGTTCAATTTTGTCACCCAAAATATGAATGAGATGATGGATCAGGTCCAGGCCATTGCCTCCGAGATTGAATCCATTGAACGCGATAAAGATGACGTCATTGGAGCTGCGCAGAACTTGTCTGCTTCGGGTGAAGAAGTGTCCGCATCCGTGGAGGAAGTGACCGCGACGATGGAGGAACAGTCAGGCATGACCGAGCATCTGTCAGAGATGGTACAGACCATCGATGGATTGACCAAACAGCTTGCTGAAGCATCCTCCCGGTTCAAAACAAAGTAAACAAGTTCATGATGTCATTGGACACGATCCGGATATGCAGCAATTGATCATAGAGAGTACTTTCCAGTCGTACAACTGGTGCAGGCCATACAAAAACAAACAAACCTCCCAGCCCGTTAAGTTTCAGGGGTAGGGAGGTTTTTTCATAGTTTCACATTTTCCAACTTTTATCGTACGAACCAACTGAGCGGCTGCGGCGAAGTGTCTGCGATATCCCGAAGATCATGGGCCTTGACATGATTGCCGTATATCATGGAATCACTGCTCAATCGGTAGGAAGGGAAACTGTTCTCTGATTGCAGGCGAAGGTAAGGCTCGAAATAGATCTGTTGCTGTTTGTTGATCAGAAAAGGAAGCGAATCAGATTCAATCCGAATGTCATCACTGTCGGGCTCGTTAACAATCAGAAGCACAGCAGTACCATCACATCCGCATCCATCGGTGTCATAAAACAGCTTGAAATAGCCCGGCCGATCTCCCAGCATCGCGTTAAGTCTTGATTCTGCCAGCGGACTGACCTGAATGTTCATAACGTCGTTCACACTCCTCTAATCACCTTATGAATTCGCTTACAATCTAATATATGGAACAATGGTGTAAAATAGAAGGTAAATGAGGCCGATTCCGATGAAAATTACAACTTTAATGCATCATCCGATGGAACGGTTCAATCACTTGAAACCATCGGAGAGGAAAGCTGCGGTGGAGCCTCGCAATGAAACCCATTTCATCGCTATTCCTTATCTGGTATGATAAGCAGGAAAAATAGAGAAAAAGGAAGGTTCCACATATGACACCGATTACCATATATGACATCGCCAAAGAAGCGAACGTATCCGTATCCACGGTCTCCCGTGTGCTGAATGATACGGCACCTGTGCGTGCAAGCACAAGAGAGAAGATCATGTCCATCATTGAAAAACACCAGTTCCAACCCAACGCGCAGGCGCGCAGTCTGATCAAGAAAGAAACGGGAACGATTGCGATCATCCTGCCAGACATTACGAATCCGTTCTTTCCGGAAGTGTTCTGGGGGGCGGAGAACGAGGCACGTGGATTAGGGTATACGTTCTTCCTGTGCAATACGGCCGGGGATTACAGCCGAGAGTCCGAATATTTGTCCATTTTGCGCGAGAAGCGGGTAGATGGCATTATTTTTCTCGGTGGACGAATCAACATGCAGGTCTGTCCGGATGACATGGCTCAGGAATTGATTGATATGGGCAAACGCATGCCGATCGTGCTGGTCAATGGCAATATTGCCAAAGGCGGATTCCATCGGGTGTACACGGATGAAGGGGCAGGGGCAGTTTTGGCTGCGGAACATTTGCTCGAACTGGGACATCGGGATTTTGCTTTTGTGGGCGGTTTGAAGGAGTTGTCTACCACGATGGTTAAGGTCAAAGCCATTCAGAAAAAACTGCGTGAGCATGGACTCGAAATTCCTAAAGAACGCCAACTGCTCGGAAGCTTCTCCATTGAAGACGGCAAACGGGAGATGTCCAAGCTGCTGGATCGCGGGAATCCTCCGACTGCGGTGATCTGTGTGAACGACTACACGGCAATTGGTGCGATTAAGGCTACTATTGAGCATGGCTTATCGATTCCGAAGGATATTTCCATTGTCGGTTTTGATGATACGCCGCTCGCCAGTGCCGTTATACCGGAACTGACGACCGTATCCCAGAATACCTATCAGCTGGGCAAGCTGGCCGTGGATAAGCTGCATGAGCTGATTAATCAGGGCAATCCGAAGAAACAGACTGTTCTGCAACCAGAGCTTGTTGTACGCCAGAGTAGTGGACCCGCACCACGATAAATGGGGAATGTTTGGAAAAGAAAGCGTTGACATTCCTTCGGAGGGTGAAATATAATGAGGTCGTAAATGAAACCCCTTTCATAAACTGGAACGGGTTTTAATTTTAAACTTTATGAAACCCATTTCATGAAACGGGTTTCAGTTGTCTGATCTTCCATTCATATTTCGAGGGGGCGTACGGTATGAGAAAAAGTTTAAAGGTCATTTCGTTATTGATGCTGGTCATGGTCATGGGTTTGACAGCCTGTAGCAAGGGGGATAGCGGTGCAGCTGGCGGCAAGGTCGATCTTAGCATGACGATCTGGGGCTCGGAGGACGAGAAGAAGATTTATCAGGAGAGACTCGACATTGTGAAGCAGACCTATCCCGATATTAATGTGAAACTGAACGTCGTTGCCGGGGACTATGACCAAAAGGTTCAGACAATGATCGCCGGAGGAACTGCACCGGACATCATGATGATTGCCGAGAACTATCAGGCGTACGCCTCCAAAAACCAAATTGTTCCGCTGGATGATATGATCCAGGCCAACAATGTTAACATGTCAGAGCGTTATTCGGACGACATTGCAAACCTGATGAAATTTGATGGTAAACAGTTCGGAATACCTGACCGCGCAGGGGCGATGGTGCTCTTTTATAACAAGGATCTGTTCGACAAGGCTGCGGTGGAATATCCGACCAAGGAATGGACGCAGGAGGATCTGCTCGCCGCTGCTCAGAAGCTGACCGTGAAGGAGAATGGTAAAACGGTTCAATGGGGGTACTACCCGGGCAGCTGGTGGCCGCAATGGATGCAGCTGATTTATCAAAACGGTGGTTCCCTGTTCGATGAAAGCGGCAAACCTACCTTTAATACCGAACCTGTACGCAAAGCGTTGCAATTCATGAATGACCTGACCTTCACACATGGCGTGGGGCCGACACCAACGGAAATTGCCGACATGGGAAATATCGGTGCTGACCCATTGTTCGCCCAAGGCAAGATTGCCATGGAAACGACGGGATTCTGGAATATCGGTTCACTTGCCAAGGTGGAAGGCATCAATTGGGACATTTCTCCAATATGGGGTGAGACCAACGCGTTCTTCAATGGCTTCACGATTACAAACGAGTCCAAGCATAAGGAAGAGGCATTCAAAATCATTGAAGCGCTGACTACACCAGAAGCACAGATGCCGATGGTCAAAGCCGGTCAGGATGCCCCGGCAACGAAGGCAGGTCTGTCCAGTGATGAGTTCCTGAATGCTGAATATGGCGGCAAGAAAATCAATATGGCCGCTTTCAGCGAATCCACCATCTACGGAGAACCATTCAATCCGCAATGGAATGAAATGATGAAGCTCATTAACGACAAGCTGGGTGTCTACTTCAACGATAAAGCTTCACTGGACGATACGGTAACTGAAGTTCAGAGCGGACTGGAAAGAATCTACAAATAGCATCGACAGGGAGCAGACGGAATTCGGCATGAATCCGGTTTCCGTCTGCTCGCTTCGTTATGGGAGGGCTTAACGTGAGAAAAAAGGAAGGGAAATGGTTTTATATTTTCATCTCGCCTTGGCTGATTGGATTCCTTGGACTTACCCTGGGTCCGATTCTGTTTTCCATCTACATGAGCTTCACCAATTGGGATCTGTTCCAGTCTCCTGAATTCATCGGTGTGGACAATTACAAAAACCTGTTGACCGATGACCCGATCTTCTGGAAATCCGTCGGCAATACCTTCATCTACGCATTAATATCGATTCCGCTGGGCATGTCCATCTCGCTCTGGATCGCCTATTACCTTAACAAAAAAATTAAGGGTATTACCTTCTTCCGCATCCTGTTCTATCTGCCTTCCGTCGTTCCGGTGGTTGCAAGCTCCCTGCTCTTCATCCATCTGCTTGCGCCAACGGAAGGTTTAATCAACCAGGGGCTTGCCATCTTCGGCATTCAGGGTCCTGCGTGGCTCCTTGATCCAAACTGGGTTAAGCCTGCCCTGATCCTCATGTCGCTATGGGGCGTCGGGGGCGGCGTGGTACTGCTGCTGGCGGGTATGAAAGGTATTCCTCAGGAGCTGTACGAGGCCGCCGCCATTGATGGGGCGAAGAGCTCGCAATCGTTCTTCCACATTACATTTCCGATGCTGACTCCCGTCATCTTCTTCAATCTCGTCACCGGGATGATCGGAGCGCTCCAGACGTTCGCACAGGTATTTATCGTCACAGCAGGCGGACCAGACAATGCCAGTCAGATGGTTGTTCCTTACCTGTTCCAGAATGCGTTCCAGTTCTACAAGATGGGGTATGCATCGGCCATTGCCTGGGTGCTGTTCATCATCATCATGGCGTTGACCTTGGTTGTGTTCCGTTCATCGGCGCTATGGGTGCATTACGAGGAGGGAAAAGCAAATGAGTAATCCATCCACTGTGGAGAAAACGATATCCTACATCTTTCTGATTCTGGTCGGGGTGCTGCTTGCTTCGCCTTTCCTGTACATGATCTCCATCGCACTGGCGAGTGACGCTACAACCGTAAAATCAGCCTTTACCTTCGTACCGCTGGAATTCCAATGGTCCAATTTCTACACGATCTTCACGAATAATAATCTGGGTACGTATCTGAAAAATTCAGTCATTATTACCGTGATTACCATTGTCGGATCGGTATTATCAGCTTCGGTTGTATCTTACGGATTCGCTCGGATCAAGGCGAGAGGCAGTCGGTTCCTGTTCATTGTATTGCTCAGTACGATGATGATTCCTGGTGAGGTGACGATGGTGCCGCAGTTCATTATCTTCCGTCATCTGGATTGGATCAATACTTTCTATCCACTGATCGTGCCGAGTTTTTTTGCCGGAGCGTTCAACGTATTTCTCATTCGGCAGTTCGTCATGAGTATTCCGAAGTCGCTTGATGAAGCTGCCATGATCGATGGCATGGGACATCCGGGAATCTACTGGAAGATCATTATGCCGCTCACGTATCCGATACTTGCTGCCATCGCCATTTTCTCGTTTTCCTATAACTGGGGGAACTTCATGGGGCCGCTCATTTACATCAATGATCCGGAGAAAATGCCACTCGCGCTCGGTGTTCAGCTTCTGACCACCGTAGGTGGCGGACAGATGCCGCCATGGAACCTCGTTATGATTGCTTCCCTGTTCCTGACCATTCCGATGGTGCTGGTGTATCTGTTCGGACAGCGTTATGTCTATGAAGCGAATATCAGCGGCGGCAGCAGCGGAATCAAGTAACGGGAGGTGCAGCAGTGCAGAACCAGCCAAGCGTGAAAGCCAGCGACCGAATACGATGCTGCACATGGGGAAAGGGGCGTATGCATCATGGATGATAACAAACCCCCTTTTGAGAACGACAGGAATGATAACCATGATCATACCAAGCATGATTACAAAAATCGGATTCAGCATGACAGGAATGAACATGACAAGCATCGCCGGTGGCGCAAGCGGATCTACATCCTGATGGGTGTAGCCCTGGTCGCGCTGCTTGCTGGAGGAGGAATTATCATCAATCATTTTGCCAATGAATCATCCAAAACAATTGCATTCCAGGGTGAGCCGGTGCGTCTGAAGCTGGAGCAGTCCTATGATCATTTTGAAGGCTGGGGTACGTCGCTCGCGTGGTGGGCCAACGATCTTGGAGGATGGAAAGATCAAGCGAAGGTTAGTGAAGTCATGGATCTGGTGTTTGACCCGGAGAAAGGGCTTGGTCTGAATATTGTCCGCTACAATATTGGCGGTGAGGAGAATCCCGATATGAAGGCACTTCGGCCCGGAGGAGACGTTCCCGGCTTCCAGCCTGAACCCGGCGTGTGGGACTGGGAGGCAGATGCAGGACAACGTGCCATATTGCAGGGTTCTCTGGAACGTGGGGTCAACATTGCCGAGGCGTTCTCCAATTCACCACCTTACTGGATGACGATTAGCGGTTCGGTTACGGGTGCGGTGGATGGCGGCAACAATCTGCGAGAGGATCAGTATGATGTGTTTGCCGATTATCTGACGGAGGTCGTGAAGCATTATCGCGATGAGTGGGGCATTACGTTCCGCACGCTTGATCCGCTCAATGAACCTTCCTCAGACTGGTGGAAGAAAGGCAATATGCAGGAAGGCAGTCATTTTACCAATGACAAACAGGCCGAGATTATCAAGAAGGTAGCGGCATCGCTCAAAAGTAAAGGGCTGAACGGGACAGTCATCAGTGCTGCGGACGATAACAGCATTGACGAGACCGTTCACAATTTCGGCCTCTATGATCAGGATACGCTCGATGTGATCGACCAGATTAATACTCATTCCTATAACGGGAGCAAAATGGAAGAACTGCGCACACTGGCCGAACGGTATGGCAAGAAGCTGTGGATGTCCGAGTACGGAACGGGCGGCAGCGAGCCGCATAGTCATGAGGACATGACTTCCGTGCAGGAACTGGCGGAGCGCATCATGTTCGATCTCAAAATCATGCAGCCTTCTGCTTGGGTGTATTGGCAGGCCGTTGAAGATGAAGGTGCCAACAATAACTGGGGCTTCATACATGCCAATTTTAATGGAGAAGAGCAGTACGAGATGACCAAACAGTATTATGGCATGGCCCAGTTTACGAAGTTCATCCGTCCAGGCGCAAAGATTATTCCAACAGATGATGGTCGCACGCTGGCTGCCTATGATGCAGAGCAGAAGAGACTGGTGCTGGTAATCCGCAATGAGTTATCTGCCGGAACCACAGGATTTGAATTGGAGGCATTTGACCTCAATAGTACGTCTACAGCACAGGTGTACCAGACGTCACCGGATCGGAATATGGAGCAGCTTGAAGATGTTCCGGTGTACAACAATGGACTGGAAGTGCCAACTGTGGACAATTCCATCACCACCGTGGTATTGGAAGGCGTAACATTGCAGATGAACTGAGGGTTAGTAATATATCATTTTGAATTACAGGACATATGAACTCAAACACAGAGAAGGAGGGCTTATCTTTGACAGAGAAACCATCCCTTTTGCTTCAGGAGCAGGAGAAGAATACACAGACCAGGGTTGAGTATGGCGTTCGATCTGAACTGACATACGATCAGCGTAGCTTCATCATGAATGGAGAACGAGTCTTTCTGAACAGTGCCACCATCCATTATTTCCGTATGCCGAGAGAGGAATGGAGGGAGGTACTGATGAAGGCGAAGCTGGCTGGCATGAATTGCATTGATACCTATTTTGCCTGGAACGTGCATGAACCGGAAGAAGGACAATGGTCGTTCGAGGGCGACAATGATTGTGGAGCCTTCATGGATCTGTGCGCAGAGCTTGGCATGTACGTCATCACGAGACCAGGTCCGTTTATTTGTGCAGAATGGGATTTTGGCGGCTTCCCGTATTGGCTGGAAACGAAGCCGGGAATCAAGTTCCGACAAAATAATGAAGCCTATCTCCATTATGTAGATCTCTATTTTGACCGGATTATTCCAATTATCCGCGAGCGCCAGCTATCTGCCGGAGGCACAGTTATTCTCGTACAGGTCGAGAACGAATACGGGTATCTGATGGATGATGCAGCAGCGAGTGCCCATATGAACCATCTTCGGGATAGCTTGCTTCTACGAGGGATCGACGTTCCGCTTATCACCTGTGTAGGTGGCGCGGAGGGCACGATTGAAGGGGCCAACTTCTGGTCAGGTGCTGACGGGCATTATGCGAAGCTTAGGAAGAAACAGCCAGATACACCCAAGATTGTTACGGAATTTTGGACGGGGTGGTTTGAGAATTGGGGTGGGCCTTCTGCCATTCAGAAGACGGCGCCACTGTTTGAGAAACGCATGATGGAAATTCTTCGCACCGGCTATACCGGAATCAGTCATTACATGTTCTACGGCGGAACTAACTTTGGTGGATACGGTGGCAGAACCGTGGGCAGCAGCGATATTTTCATGATTACCTCCTACGACTATGATGCGCCGCTGAACGAGTTCGGACGAGTGACGGCCAAGTATGCTGTAGCCAAGACGTTATCCTATTTTGTCCATGCGTTTGGTGCATTGCTGATGGAAACGGAGGAAGTACCAGCAGAGCAGATCAAGGTATGTCATCCGCAAGGCGTTTCTGTACGAGGCAGGTCTAAAGGCAACGAGAAGATATGGTTCCTGGAGAGTCACAAGGATGAGCGCGAGACGTTTCACGTCACGCTGGAGGAAGGCAGGACACTTCCCGTAGCCCTGAATCCGGGGCAGATTATTCCGATACTGGACAGGGTGGAGATTGCCGAGAATGTATACCTGACAGGCGGCATGATAATCACGGGCAATGAAGTGGTGAACGGAGAATTGACTCTGTTCATCGTTGCGGAAGCGGGACAGCGTTCAGTCGTGGAACTGGAAACGAACGTCTTGAATGTACAGGGCAGCAGCATGCAAGTACTGGTTGAACGTGATCAGTTAAACGGAGCCTATCGCTTCGATCTGGTACATTTCCGAGAGCCAGGCATCATTCATCTGGAGGCAAGCGGTGTCCCCATTCGGTTCGTGATTCTGGACAAGGAAACGATGGATCGCACGTGGAGAATCGATGGAGGTGGAGAGCCGAATCAGCTACGATATGCAATCGGATTTGACGATATGGATGTCTCTCTTTCCGGACAGGTCACGGGGATGATCTCTGATCCGAATCGGACGATTATGCTTTTCGGCAGCTGGACGGATGGTGAACGGACGTTGACTGGATATGAGTTCAAAAACGGAGAAGTAAACGATTCACAGAGCGGCATACAGGATGAACATGTTCAGGAGTCATCCGCAGCAATTCAGCATGCGCAGTTCACGACGCCACCAATGCCACCGAAACTGTCGGGTTCCCCTGAGCTGTCTCGTGTGACATTGACAGCGGAACAGCGTGCTTCGAGTGGTCAACCCGAGCATTTTTCCCAATACGGACAGGATTTCGGGTATTTGTTGTATGAGTGCGATTTCGACCGTCCGGTGGATGGAATCACCACGCTCATTCTGCCAGATCTTCAGGACACGGCCAGAATATATGTTAATCGTGTGGAGCAAGCGCTGGTGCGTCAAGTTGGTGCAGCCGGTGTCCAGGTGCAGACGACGGAAGGAAAGAATACACTTCAGGTGCTGGTACAGCATATGGGCAGGCTGAATTTTTCTCCGTACTTGGGTGAAAGCAAAGGTCTGGCAGGACCTGTGTATATCGGTGGTTCCGTTCAGGATATCCGCCGGAATTGGCAGACTGAGGATGGGGTGGTTCACCTTGATGAAGTGAATCATCTTCAGGAGGCTCCGCTTCTGAGCAGAAGCTTTACGCTGGATGGCATGGATTGTGCGATTCTCGTTGGCGCTGTGAGCCCAGGATTACGCATCAATGGGATGGATGTGCCGATGGAAGGGTATCAGGACTGGTTTTCATTCAACACGTTGGATCTTTCACTATATTTGCGACCGGGAGAGACCAACAGGCTGGAGATGCCTTATCGCAGAACACCCCTGAACCGGTTGGAACTGATCCTTTACCGGAGCGAGGAGGAGTTGAAGGATTGGCGCATGGCAGGTACGGATGCCTTGCTGCCGCAACAATGGGAGACGTATGAGGCATCAAATGAATCAGGTGATCTCACTAAAAGTGGGAAGGCTGCTGACTATAGTGGCAATCGTAGTGCCATTTCTGTGGGTAGCGTTTCGCATGGTCAGCCTGTTTGGTACCGCTGGCGCTTCTCCAAATCAGCTGTGCCAGAACAGTACCGAGTGAACCTGATGCTTCGCCTTACCGGGATGAGCAAGGGAACACTTCATCTGAACGGGCACCATCTGGGACGTTACTGGCAGATCGGTCCGCAAGAGGATTACAAAATTCCGGTATCCTGGCTGCAGGATGAGAATGAATTGCTGTTGTTTGATGAGGAAGGCCGGACGCCAGAACGGGTGCGCTTCTTGTATGATAATTTGTCCCAGTATCCATGGGTTGTGGTCGAGTAAATCTTCTTTTTATTGTACCCTGCAAGGGAATTGGGTCTGTTCTAATCAGTCGTGTCCTGTTCTAGCTCGTCGCCTTTATTCTCTTAGCCTCTCTTAGCGTAGACTGCTCGGATGATTGAATCTATAGATTCTGAATCTCCGGGCAGCTCGGCTAAAATGATGGACGACGAGAATTGCTATTGCACTTATTGAAACCGTTTACATAATAGAATGGCTTGTTGTCACATGATCTGTGAGGGGGGGGGATGTTTGGCAAAAGAAAGATATTCCTGTCCCACATTTTGGATAAGGAGATGACCCATGTTCACAACGAAAAGATGGAGTACAAGGTTGTTCACTACTTGTAAGTCCGGCATGATCATGCTGCTCGGAGCTGTGCTTCTATTCATCACGTTATTTCCCAATACAGCCAGAGCAGCAACAAGTGTCTACACGATCTCGGCTTTTACCAATACGAGTGAATCCAATCTGTATATCTACGAATCCTACAATGCGACGAATTACGGTTTGCTTAAAGGGCCTGCCTATACACCCCCGGCCAATCTGATCCGTGATCCCAGCATCATGAAGCATACGGATGGGCTGTATTATGTCGTTTATACTACGAACTGGTCAGGCAATACGATCGGCATCGCATCCAGCCCGGATAAGGTGAACTGGACGTTTGTCCGCAATATTACGCTATCTGCACCCACTACGATTGCACATACCTGGGCACCGGAATGGTTCAAAGACAGCAACGGCAGTCTGAGCATCATCGTGTCCATCTCCCCAGGCAACTATGAGAACTTCAAACCTTATGTCATCACGGCGACCAATGCAACGCTGTCTTCTACAACATGGTCTGCTGCCACAGAGCTTGCAGGCATTGCACCCAACTACATCGATACCTTCATCGTCAAGACCGGCTCAACCTACCATGCATTCACCAAGAATGAGACTACCAAGTATATCGAATATGCTACTGCTACTTCTCTCACCGGACCTTACACGTTCAAAGGGACGGGAGATTGGGCAGGATGGGGTTCCTGGGTAGAGGGACCTGCGCTCGTCCAGCTGGATAACGGTTCCTGGCGAATCTATTTTGACGGATATTCCACGCAAAAATATTATTACAGTGACTCTGCCGACGGGTTTCAGACATGGAGTGCAAAGCAGGAGCTTGCCGGATTGACCGGATTGGTTCGGCACATGACTGTGTTGAAGGAGACAGGACAGCCAGGCGATATTCGAAGGCTGGAATCGTACAATGTGCCGGGTAGCTATATCCGCCATTACAACTATCAGGCCCGAATTGACACCAATGTCAGTCCTGCGGTAGATTCACAGTTTCGCATCGTTCCTGGACTGGCTGATTCATCAGCAGTTTCGTTCGAGTCTATCAATTATCCAGGCTACTTTCTGAGGCATTACAACTATGACATTGTACTTGTGAAAAATGATGGCAGTGCAACCTTCAAAAGTGATGCCACGTTCAAGCGTGTTAATGGTCTTGCCAATTCTTCCTGGACTTCTTACGCATCATTGAATTACCCAGACCGTTACTTGAGACATGTGAACAGCGTGCTTCGACTGGAACCAATGGTGACGGCGATTGATAAAGCAGATGCGACCTTCAGGGAGACGGTACAGTAAAGCGTGAAAAGACTCAATTAAACCCATTTTACTTCTGAAGGAGTGAATCGAATGAAATGGTTAAAACGATTGGGCGCCCTGCTCATGGCAGGAAGTCTTATTACAGGGAGCTTGGGTACGGAAGCATCCGCTGCGGGTTCTTATACAGCCACGGCTGATCCCTCGAAGCAATATCAGACTATCGAAGGTTGGGGAACGTCCCTTGCCTGGTGGGGGAAGGTAGTTGGAGAGTACTCCAATCGGGATGAATATGCGGAAAAGATGTTTAGCCCAACAACCGGGTTAGGTCTGAATGTTCTTCGTTATAACATTGGAGGTGGCGATAATCCTTCATCGAATGTTCTGGAATATCGCAAAGCCGTGCCGGGATATCAGCCTTCCCCGGGTGTGTATGACTGGAATGCAGATGCCAATCAGAGGTATATGCTGCAAGCCGCCAAATCGTATGGAGTCAACGTCTTTGAAGCCTTTGCGAACTCGGCACCCTACTGGATGACCATTAGCGGAAGTGTATCCGGTGCGGCGAATGGCGGCAATAATCTGAAGCCGGATTACTATGATGATTTTGCTGATTATCTCACAGAGGTAGTCAAGCACTTCCGGGATAACTGGGGCATCACGTTCGATACGGTAACCCCGCTCAATGAACCGATCTCCACTTGGTGGAAGCTGGGCAATAATCAGGAGGGCATGCACTTTGATCGGGCAGATCAGAACACGATTTTGAGCCAGGTGCAATCTTCACTCACAGCAAAGGGATTGTCGACGAAGCTGAGCGCGCCGGAAGAATACAGCCTGGATGACACAACCACTTCTTTCAACAGTTACAGCAGTGCCGTGAAGTCTGCAATCAGTCAGATTAACACACATACCTATGGCGGAAGCAATCGGGCATCGTTGCGGAATACAGCGACTTCAGCGGGAAAACATCTTTGGACCTCAGAATATGGAGACGGGGATGCCAGCGGACTAACGATGTCACACACGATCCTCAAGGATATACGCAACATGGGGGCGAGTGCGTGGGTGTATTGGCAGGCCGTGGATAGTGCGGATGGCTGGGGATTTTTCAAAAACGTACTGAATAACACGCAAACGACCAGCTACACCGTGAATCAGAAATATTATGTAATGGGCAACTACAGCAAGTTTATTCGTCCCGGATATAAGATCATCGGCATGAGTGATGCCAATACGCTTGCCGCCTATGATGCTTCTTCCGGCAAAGTTGTGCTGGTCACCACCAACTCGGAATCGACGGATACAAGTGTCACTTATGATCTAAGTCGATTTACCAGCGTTGGAACTTCTGCTCAAGTACATCGGACATCCTCTACGGAGAAGTTGCAGCAACTGACCAACATCAACATTCAGAATAAAAAGTTTACAGCAACCGCCAAAGCAGGCTCGGTTACAACCTATGTCATATCCGGCGCGACGTATAACGGCAGTACAGGATATGAATCCGGGGCGATCTATAAGCTGATCAACCGGAACAGTGGTCTCGCTCTGGATGTGAATGGAGCTTCCACTGCTGGGGGTGCAACGATTATCCAGTGGAATGACAATGGCGCAGCGAACCAGCAATGGAAGTTGGAGTCTGCTGGCAACGGTTATTATAAGATCCGTAACGTAGGCAGTGGTCTGCTGCTGGACGTGAATCAGAGTTCCACTCAAGGAGGAGCTGCCTTGATTCAATGGCAGGATAACGGAGGCAACAATCAACAGTGGTTACCGGTGGATGTTGGAGGTTATCTTGTGCTCGTGAACCGCAATAGCGGCTTAACCGTTGATATCAACCAGAGCTCCACTACTGCAGGTGCTTCGACTATTCAATGGGCGGACAATGGTGGAGCTAACCAGCAATGGAGCTGGGTCAAGGTGAATTAGAAATGAGTGTGCAGACTGCTGAATTGAATTAAGCTTTGTTATGGTACTCCTTTCTTGAACATGGTGCTCTATCCTCACTGCATGGTTCAAGAAAGGAGTTTACCCCGATACACTGAATCGGGTTCGTTTACTGCGAGTACATATAGAACTTTCCAGGGTTGCTGCTCTACCGAAAACGTGAAAGGGAAAATCGCCCAATATCCTGATCCGTATGACCTGTTTGCACCAAGTCAGACAATATTTTGCCTACTGCACTTGCAAATTTGAAGCCATGACCGGAAAATCCGCCTGCCAGCCATACATGGTCATGGGCAGGGTGACGGTCGATAATAAAATCTTCATCCGGTGTGAACTCGTATTTGCATACCGCACCACGCTTCAGCTTTCCCGCTGCCAGAGGCATCCGAAGTTCAAGCAACCTCCGTAGATCACCCTCATCCGTTTCATCAGAGCCGAAGGGAGCCAGGGTACTGCCTAATGTCCACTCCTGTCCTGTATCGTGACGGCCAATCTTCAGACCAGTCCCGCCAATGCTCGGAAATCCATAATATCCACCATCTTGTCCGGCCAGCGTGAAACCGGGAAAGTGATCCTCGGCGAACAATGCCTCTGGTGCATCGAACCATCCCACGGTTTTGCGTACAGCTCGAATGGGAAGGTTCACGAACGGTTTCAGCGTCTGAAACCATGCCCCGGCACTGAGAATGACCTGGTTCGCATAGTACGTTTCGCCAGCAGATGTTATGACTCCAACAGAATCTGCGCTGCACTCGATATGTTCAACACGTGTATGCGTCAACAGAGTCGCTCCCCATGCTTCGGCTGCCTGACGGAAGGCGAGCACGCAGCGCTCACTAAACAAATATCCTGCATCAGGCTCATACATTCCCTCGTAATGTTCAGGCACCTCAATGCCTGGCCAGCGTTTCATGATCTCGTCTGCACGCATGGTTTCATATCGAATCCCCGCATCGTTAGCATGGGTTAAACGATTGTGAAAAGAGTGGACGTCCGGGTCCACTATATTTAAGACGCCGGAAGGAACAAACAATTGGGTTCCGGTCGTATCCTCCAGTTCTTCCCACAGCTCCTGCGCCAGAAGGGCCATGGCTATATAGTCAGGTCCACCACTGTACACATGGCGGATAAGCCGGGGTTCTCCATGATGGCTGCCTTCAGTATGTGGGGGATCAAAGGCATCAATCAGCAACACCTTCAATCCGCTTCGTGACAGGTAGTATCCTGCACTCATGCCCATCGATCCGGCTCCAACGATAATGACATCATACGTTGGTGATATAACGATCCCTCCTTCCGTTTATTTTCCAGAGACCCATCTTATACAGCATAATCTAGTTTTGAAATCCACGGTAGTCAATAGAACAGGTTATAGAGAAAGCCGATACAACAATAGAAAATTCTGATTAAGGATAAAGTTGTATGTATTCCAAAATAGTGGTAGAGTTTTGAACTAAACATTCCGACCTGATTAGTCGGTATTACACCTAAACGGAAGGAGCAAAAACAATGTTCTCCAATCCCGACTTTCGAGTTTTTGATATCCATGCCCATCTGCCCTATAAACTTCTGTTTTCCTCACATAAAACTCATGAATTGGTGACGCGCTATGGCAAGGAACGCAGTGAGCGAATGCGACTAACCTGGGATTTTCCAGCGGTGGAGGAACAGGGAGAGGAAGCAGCGAGGCCGTTAATCCAACGGTGGGTGGATGAATTGAACAAATACAATATTGCCGGACTTAACTTTTTGACGGCTCTGGATAACGACAATCTGGCTGAACAAATTTCCATATACCCGGATCGGTTTACCGGTTTTGCCTATCATCCCATTGAAAATGAGGATGCAGTGACTGAACTTCGACGGGCGGTTGATGAACTGGGATTACGGGGATACAAGTTGTTTGGCCCACTAACCCAGATTCCCTTTGACTCGCCTTCGCTCGATCCGGTTTGGGCATTTCTTGCAGAGCGGCGCCTTCCTGTCCTGATTCATTTTGGCATGCTTGGTCATGCCGGAGGCATCGTTCATCATCCCAACATCAATCCCCTTGCCATCTTTAACACGGCCCGTGCCTATCCGGATATTCCGTTCATCATCCCACATTTTGGCGCAGGCTATTTCCAGGAACTTCTGCATCTAAGCTGGAGCTGCCCTAACGTTTATATCGATACTTCAGGTTCCAACCAGTGGGTGCGCTGGATGCCCTATGAGCTGAATTTGGAGACGTTGTTCCGCAAAACATACGAGCTACTGGGTCCGGAGCGAATCATCTTTGGGACGGATGCGAGCGGATTCCCGCGTGGTTATCCCTATCGTTATTTGCAGGATCAGATCCGAGTATGCCGGGAACTTCGCTTCCCTGAATCGGACATTGAACTCATCTTTGGAAATAACGCAAGACGTTTGTTGAAGCTGCCTGTTGGCAAAGCCGTCGGTTCCACCAACGTGTAAGTCAAGTATATGAAGAACGTTATAACAGTTTGGTTGCAAAAGAGGGGAGAGTGGCTTCACTTGACGGAATCCGGTTATTTTTCATTCAGGCCAAGCAAGACCCTGCGATTTTTGGTTGCAGGTATACTCTTATTGAGCATTACAGCTTGTTCAGCCAAGCCGTCCGAAGAGTCTGGTTCGGCAGCTGTTACAGCTTCGGGTGATCAGACAGAGCCCATCACTATTGAGTACTGGCAGTACGAATTTCCAGCCAAGGTTGAACTGATCAATACCTTAATCCAGGAATTCGAGACTGAACATCCCAACATCAAAGTCAAACAAACCAATTTCCCGTACGACCAGTACAATCAAAAGGTTGCCACACTTGTACCCGCCGGAAAAGGACCGGATGTTATCAATCTGTATTATGGGTGGTTGCCCAAATACGTGCAGTCCGGTTATTTACAGCCGTTGCCTGAAAGTAGCTTTCCGGGTATTGCCGAGGCATTTTTCCCTTTTGTCGATACCGCAAAGCTTAATGGAAGCTATTATGCTCTGCCTACAGGCGTGAGAACGCTGGGGTTGTTTTATAACAAGGACTTGTTCACCAAGGCTGGACTTGATCCCGACAAACCGCCTACGACTTGGGGAGAACTTGTCTCGGATGCCAAGGTATTAACGGAAACGGACAAAAACGGGCAGTTGGTGACAGAGGGTTTCGCGTGGGAACCGGGTTCTCAGCTTCATCACTGGTTCCGTGACGGATTGTTATATCAGGCAGGAGGCAAGGACACGAGCGAGGATCGTCGGAAAATCCTCTGGAATGATACACCCGCAGGGCTTGAAGCATTCAAGTATCTGGTTGATTTTGCAACCGTGCATAAGGTGGGAATTAACGGCTTTTACACCGATGATGCCAATGCATTCAAAACGGGCCATGCCGCAATCAATGTGGATGGTTCATATCGATTGGGATCGATCAAAAAAGACGCTCCCGATTTGAATTTTGCTGTCGCACCGCTGCCGGGTTATAAAGGAAAATCCACACAGGCCTCATTCTGGGCCAATGCGATTCCTGCCAATGTTACCGGAGAGAAGCTGGAAGCAGCGACAACATTCCTACAGTTTTTGATCAGCAAGGGTGTTCAGGAACAATGGGTGGAGAAGGTCGGTGAACTTCCTGCACAGAAAGAAGTGGCTCTTCAGGATAAGTATGTGAATGACCCGCTGCTTGGCCCTTTTATCTCTCAGCTGAACGATGCCAACGCCCACTTTTTCATTGATGAGACGCAGGAGCGTACACTGTTTGTTAACGCTGTGGATGAGGTGCTGCTTAATCATGTGCCGGAAGAACAGGCCTTCAATGATCTGGTGACCAAAACCCAGAAGCTCTATGACGACTACTGGGCGAAACAGGATAAGAAAAAATAAGCTCTCATTCAAGGAGGCTGCGCAGTTATGAGGACTACCGGGGTGATCCCTTCGCGGCCGAAACGGCGTTTATGGTTCGGATGGGGAATAGGAAGACTCAATTACAGACATAAACAGCGGTTATTCATTTATGGCGGTTTGTTGATTCCGCTGATCTATTTTGTAGTCATCCGCATCTTGCCCATTCTGTATTCCTTTAACGTGAGCTTTCGCGAATGGGGCATGCTGTCACCGGACAAACCCTTTGTAGGTTTTGATAATTATACGACGCTGCTAAGTGACCCTCTATTTTTAAAGTCGCTGGTGAACACAGGAATCTACGTCGTTGTTGGTGTGCCTGCACAGTTAATTGCCGGATTAATCGTGGCTCTTCTTCTCCAGCAAGTGGTGAAGCTGCGCGGATTGTTCAGGACGGCCTACTTTATTCCGTATGTAACCAGTGTAGTGGCGGTAAGCTGGATATTCCGGTGGCTGCTGATGAAGAACGGGATTGTAAATGCCTTATTTATTGAAATGGGCCTTGGACCGCAATCTTTCCTGTATTCGCCCTCACAGGCCATCTTCTGGATTATCGCTGTGATGGTATGGCAGAATATCGGGTTTCAGATGCTCATTTTCCTGGCGGGCCTGCAAAACATCCCCAAATTGTATTATGAGGCGGCTGCCATAGACGGAGCCACGGGCTGGCAGCGCTTTGTCCATATTACGATCCCCCTGCTGAACCCGGTCATGCTGCTCTCCGTCGTCATGGCAAGCATCGGATTTCTACAATCCTTTACCCAGGTGCTGAATATGACGGGCGGCGGACCGTTGGACTCCACCATATCTGTCGTGCTTCATATATACAATTTGGCTTTTAAGAGCTTTGATATGGGTCTGGCCTCGGCAGCAACCGTCATTCTGTTCGCCATCATATTCATGCTGACACTGGTTCAGCTTAAAGTGCTGGGCAGCCGTTTTCAACAGGAGTAAAAGGAAAGGACGGTGCTCTTCAAGCATGAGCAGATCTGCCGCATGGGCCGATACCCGAACAACGCTCCGCTGGAAACACTCCGGGTCAATGTTCAGTTATCTATTGCTAACGCTCGGACTTGGATTAATGGTGTTTCCGTTTCTATGGATGATATCCACGTCGTTCAAGACGCTGGATGAAATCTACTCTTTAAGCCTGATTCCCTCCAAAGTTACATGGGATAATTATACGGCCATTTTTCAGGGGACCCCATTTCCCCGCTGGATGTTGAACAGTCTATATGTGGCCGTCATTGCCACCGTGAGTGTCTGCGTATTTGATTCCATTACGGGATACATTTTGGCCAAGTTTACGTTCTGGGGAAAACAGGTAATCTTTGTACTCATCCTGAGTACATTAATGGTGCCAACTGAAATGCTGATTATTCCATGGTATCTTGTATCCAGCAGTTTCAACGGTATGGATACGTACTGGGGTATTCTGTTTCCAGGCTTAATATCCGGGTTTGGCATTTTTCTAATGAAGCAGTTCATGGAATCACTTCCCTCGGAATTACTGGACGCGGCACGAATTGACGGCATGGGAGAATGGGGCATTTTTCTTCGTATTGCAGTTCCGCTGGTTAGGCCAGCCTTTGCGACCCTCTGCATTCTGACATTCCTGGGCAGCTGGAATTCATTCATCTGGCCGCTCATTATTACACAAACTGAGGAGATGTTTACCATTCCGGTCGGGATGGCGTTCTTCTCCAGCGAGGCCAAGGACAGCAGCAACTGGGTACAAATTATGACCGGAGCAACACTTTCGGTTCTACCATTGATCATTCTCTTTCTGTGCTTTCAAAAACAGATCATTCGGGGAATAGCCACAACGGGTCTTAAATAGCATTAAAGCGTGAGCCATTCTTTTATAATGAACAAAGCCGGCCATTCCATCAGGAGTGCCGGTTTTGTTACGCTCTCAATTATTTCTTTTGTGGGGATTTGTGCTAATAAAAAGGGACCTAAGTTGAATAAGTAATTTACTTTTGATATGTTAATCAAAGGTGCAACAAGTCCTACAAAAGGAAGGGGTTATTTATGTCAGTAGTTATAGCAACAGACGATTTGGAGCTCCCTTGTCCTAACTGCAATAGAGAAAAATATGTGATTACTAATGATAAAAAAGAACCTTGCACGAAATGTGATGGTAAGGGAGTTATACTAACTGCACTTGGGCAAACGTTACTTCACTTTTTCAAAAAACATTCTTAGACATAAAGTTCCCATAGGCCGAGAACTAATGTTGTTTGTCAACAAAAAGGGACTAGCACAACAGCGAGTCCTTTTTGTTTGAGCAATTACAAAAAAAGTAACTTTCAAATACAGTTATGGTGCAGATGGTAGACCGTTTGTTCAGAATGAAAAGATCCCTGGTTTAGTTCGGTGAAATCGCAAATACATATACTTCAACATAATCATAGGAATACAAAAAGCCGTGGTTTACCTCGGCCAGGCCGGACGATAATCCGGCTTTTTGGTGATTCATTCTTCATAGCGGTGCATTTTCCATATGGAAATAGGTGATTCGTCCATGGAAGGCTGAACCGACCTTGGATATAATCGGAGATTAAAGCGTAGCAACCACAGGAGGAATATTTCATTGAGACAAGTGACGAGACATGACGGAACAGAACCGGAGGTAACTTTGCCGGGAACAGCCATTTATCGCATGCGTGAAGAACAGACCGAAAGAGAGTACGAAATCAGAGTTTGGGTGCCGGAGAGCGCCCCGCCAGCTTCCGGATATCCCGTGATCTATCTGCTGGATGCCAATGCGGTGTTTGGTACGATGGTTGAAGCCATGCGTGCACAGTCTTTACGTCCGGAGAAGACCGGGGTTGTGCCGGCAGTTATTGTTGGGATAGGGTATACAGCCAGAGCCCCCTTCCCACCGGACAGGCACTATGATTTTATGATGTCGGTTCCCAAAGGGGAATTACCCCGGAGGCCAGATGGAGCAACCTGGCCGGAGCATGGCGGCGCTGAAGCATTCACCCAATTTATCGAGGAACAATTGAAGCCGGATATTGAACGACGCTATGCCATTGACCGGAGCAGACAGTCCGTTGTGGGACACTCGCTGGGCGGGTTATTTGTTTTGCAGTTGTTACTGGATCGTCCGGGAACGTACCGAAATTACATTGCAGGCAGTCCGTCTCTTCATTGGAACTCGGCATGGATCGCCCGACAGCAAGAGACGTTTGTTTCCCGTATGACGGATAACAGTTCCGAAATTCACGTTTTTCTTGCAGCAGGAGAGCTGGAGGGGAGTCATCCCAGCGGGGTGATTGAACGTTCCCGAGCTTTTGCCCAATGGTTGAACCATGTCGATGCCGAAGGAGTCCGAGCCGATTTTATCTGTTTTGAAGATGAAGGTCATGTCTCTGTATTGCCTGTATTTATAGGCAGGGCGCTGCGATTTGTATCCAGTGATTGAACGGGCAGGAGATATCATGAAAGAACTGGTAGATGTGAGGGCCTCCGAAAATTTGATATACTGATGATAGTTATTGAGAATGGTTATCAAATGGAGGCCTATAAATAGATGATTTCCCCTAACTTATACTCTAATCAAGAGATGGATTCCGCGTATCCACTCGACAGATTGACGATAAAATTGCGTGACATGGAAAAAATGAAATCCACTTCAGACTGGAACATTCCCCAGCAACATACCTCATCTTATGTGCTTGTCATGGTAACCGGTGGTGAAGCCCTATTGACACTGGATCGGGGGGATATCCATATCCATGCACAAGGCGTATATTCCTGTGTACCCGAATCCACTTTTGGACTGACCTCTTTCGGAGATGAAGGAGCTGAAGTAACGATTGTGCGGTTTGACCTTTATCAAGAGCTTTATGATGATCCTGACACCTTGCATGTGGTTAAAGATACCCCGATGTTCAAATCTGGCAAGGAGCTGGCCGTATCACCAACCGTTCAGCTCTCATTTATGTGCGAAGAAATACACAACCTGTGGCATAGCGGCAGAGCCATGGGGCATTTTCAGGCACATGTGCAGTTTCTTCAATTGCTTGCAAGTCTTACTGAAGCATCGCCCCCGCTCAAGGAAGATTCTCAGATGTTGATTCAGCGTACCAAAGATTATATCGATGAGCATTCCAATGAGAATCTAACCGTGGAATATCTGGCAGGCATGGCCGGACTGAGTCCGAAATACTATGTGGATCTGTTCAAGCGAAGATACGGAATGAGTACAACTGATTATATCTCTTCACTGCGCATTAATCGCGCTAAGCAACTGATGGCCGGTACTGAAATGCGTCTGCGAGACATTGCCCATCAGGTTGGATACCAGGACGAATTTTATTTCAGCCGCAAATTCAAAAAAGCCATGGGAATATCCCCTTCGGTATATATGAACAGTCGCCGCCGTAAAATCGCCGCCTATCACATTGCAATTACAGGACATTTACTAGCTCTAAACATGGTTCCCTATGCGGCACCACTGCACCCGAAATGGACATCATATTACTATCGAATGTATGGCAAGGATATCCCTGTACATCTAAGTGCCTATCGGATTGATCTGGAGTGGCAATCCAAAATTCAGGCTCTGCAAGAGCATCAGCCAGACTTGATTATCAGTTACGACCACTTGCGACCTGAGGAGAAAAGACAGCTTGAAGATATTGCGCCTGTTCATTACCTAACAGTCTCAGATCACAACTGGCGTTCACAGCTTCACATCCTGGCTGAACATCTGGGGGCACAGCAGGACGCCAAGAGTTGGCTGGAAACTTATGATCATAAGGCGGAACAGGTCAAAACGATGATGCAGCAGAAGCTTGGCAACGAGAATGCTGTCGTTATCCGTTTGTTAAAACATCAGTTCACACGTTATTGTTCACCTTCCATGTTGGAAGTGTTATACGGTGATTTGGCAGTCCGACCAGCCCGCAGCAGTGAAGAAGGGGAAATATATAACGAGCCGATTACGCTGGAACAGCTAAATGAAATGCAGACGGATTGGATATTTCTGATGGTATGTCAGGAGAGTGAGACGTTGTCCTTCTGGGAGGATGTGCAGAAAACATCCTTGTGGCAAAATATAAAATCCGTTCAGAATAACCGGTTGTTTATCATTACGGCTGACCCCTGGCTTGAGAACTCGCCTCTCGCCAACGAACGCATCCTGGATGATCTGATGGATCGCTATCGGTGAAAAATCCATAGAGATTCAGGACAGAGTCCATGGTTCTGTCCTTCATTCTTGTTTATCATTCAATAATGATTATTATTCTCAATTAGAATAATCGAACTATTGAAGGGGGATCACCAGAGATGAAAAAGAAATTGGGGTTATGGTTGGTAATGTTATGTATGCTCGCTGTATTGGGAGCGTGCGGCAATAAAGAGGACGCGTCAGGGAATGCGGAGAATTCGGCTTCGACCGGAACCACGGAGACGACCGGTCCAGCGGATACAGCTGAGGCAGCTGAAGGCACACGAACCATTCAATATCTTGATAAGGAATACACAGTTCCAACAGAGGTTAAACGTATTGTTATTACAGGTTCCATGGAAGCGATGGAGGATGCACTGGTTCTGGACGTACACCCAGTAGGGGCGATTACTTTTGGCGGTGAATTCCCGGAGATGTACGCCTCTATCACGGATCAGGCTGAGTCCATTGGGCAGAAGATTGAGCCTAACTTTGAGACCATTCTGTCCCTGAAACCGGATATTATCCTGGGTTCCACCAAGTTTAAGCCTGAAGTGGCCGAGCAGTTAAGCAAAATTGCACCATTTATCCAGGTGTCCCATATCGCTACGGATTGGGAGGCCAACCTAAATCTGCTGGCTGAGCTGACAGGCAAGCAGGAACAGGCCAATCAGGAGATTGAACAGTATAAGGCTGCACTGACAACTGCCCAAGCTGAGCTGGGGGACAAGCTGGAAAACAAAAAGGTGCTAGCAGTACGTATTCGTAACGGACAAATGTACGTGTATCCAGAGTCTGTCTTTGTGAATCCGATTCTGTACGGAGATCTTGGGTTCCAGGTTCCGGCCGAGATACAGGCAGCAAAAGCACAGGAAGCACTTTCGGTGGAGAAGTTTGCAGAGATGAACCCGGATTATGTGTTTGTACAATTTGAGACATCTGAGAACTCCGACACCCCGAATGCACTGACGGATCTGCAGAACAACCCGATTATCCAGAAGACAACTGCACTGAAGGATAATCATGCCTTTGTGAATGTCATTGATCCATTGGCTGAGGGTGGCCCGGCATGGAGCCGTATTGAATTCCTGAAGGCGGCAGTTGAGCAATTATCCAAATAATTAGAGCAAGGCGTGTATACTCCTATGCAAAAGAGAAGATTGAATCCGGTGGTGCTGTTTGCAGCAGCACCTCTGTTCATTGCTGTAACTATTCTGGCGTCCGTCATGTACGGAGCCAAGAGCATTGACGTTTCGACCATAACGGCAGCCATTTTTCATTTTGATACGGACAGCATCGATCACCAGATCATTGTGTCATCCCGGCTCCCGCGTGTCATTGGTGCTCTATTGATCGGGGCTTTTCTGGCGGTGTCAGGTGCGCTCATGCAGGGGATGACAAGAAATTATCTTGCATCCCCTTCCATTATGGGGGTATCCGATGGGTCGGTAGTGGTCATCACCTTATGTATGGTATTTATGCCGAATACGTCATCGCTTGGTCTTATATTTTATTCTTTGGCGGGATCGGCACTTGGAGCAGGACTGGTATTTTTCATAGCCTGGTTATTGCCGGGTGGCATGTCGCCTGTTCGGCTTGCCATTCTGGGTACAATTATCGGTACATTCCTTGGGGGTGTATCTCAGGCCGTGGCTACCTATTATCAGGTGTCCCAAACGATCAGTTTCTGGTATAACGCCAGATTGCATCAGATGGACCCAGGCATGATCAAGCTGATTATTCCATTTGCCATCGTGGGCTTGGCGTTAGCCCTTATCCTTTCGAAATCCATCACTATTCTTTCAATGGGTGATGATGTCGCAACAAGCCTGGGGCAGCGTACGGGTTGGGTCAAGGCCTTATCCATTTTGAGTGTGGTCATCCTGACGGGAATATCCGTGGCTCTGGCGGGCAAAATCGCTTTTGTCGGTTTGTTGGTTCCGCATATTGCACGATTCCTCTTCGGGGTGGATTACCGCTGGATTATTCCGTGTTCTGCTCTGCTAGGCGGGTTCTTTTTGGCCTGGTGTGACATTCTGAGCCGTTTCATTAACTCTCCGTTTGAAACACCAATCGGAGTGGTCACCGCATTATTCGGCGTTCCTTTCTTCCTTTATCTGATCAAAACCAAAGGAGGGGGAAAACATGCCTGAACCTAAGCGGGGAAGATTATGGGCGGTTTTTTTCATTAGCGCAGTAATCATTGCAACAGCCGTTTATATCAGTCTGACCAACGGTGCATTTGATATTTCCGTGATGGATGTCGTCAAAACGTTATTGCGGCTGGACCCTGTCCATGAGCATGATCTGGTCATTTTTGACTTCAGGCTGCCGCGTATTGTCATTGCACTACTTCTTGGCCTGGGACTCGGGATTGCCGGAGCTGTAATTCAGGGCATCGCGCGCAATCCGCTGGCGGATCCCGGCATGCTTGGCATTAATGCAGGTGCGGGAACGGCTATGGTGCTGTTTATGCTTCTGTTTCAGGGGTCCATAACAGGTACAGGATGGTTATCCATTATGGCGATGCCACTGTTTGGCCTAGTGGGTGGATTAACCGCAGTCGTTCTCATCTTGTGGTTTGCACAGGAGCGCGGGCAATTGGATTCCCAGAGGCTCATTCTGGTGGGGATTGCCATTGGCTCGGGATTTAGTGCAATTACGCTCTATCTTTCCCTGAAGATGAACCCCTCAGATTTTGAGATGGCAACCGTATGGCTGACAGGCAGCATCTATAATGCCAACTGGCGATACATATCGGCAATGATTCCATGGCTGGTCCTGCTGATTCCATTGCTGTGGGCTAAATCCCGTGTACTGGATGTGATGCAATTGCAAGAGGCCAGCAGTATGGGACTTGGTGTGGATGTTCATCGGGAGAGGAAAATATTGTTGCTGGGCAGTGTTGGGCTCGTCAGTGCCTGTGTTGCCGTGTCCGGAAGTATCGGATTTGTTGGGTTAATCGCGCCCCATATTGCCCGGCGGCTGGTGGGGCTTCACCATAAACGAGTCATTCCGGTATCCGGGTTGGTCGGCATGGCGATGGTTGTTGTAGGGGATTTGATCGGCAAAACGGTATTTGCCCCCGCTGAACTGCCTGTAGGCATCGTCATCTCCATCATTGGCGTTCCTTATTTCATCTTTTTGCTGCTGAAAAACCGGATGTAACAAGTCAGATTTGAAACAGGAGGGAAGGGTTCCATACATGAGTAAATGGGTACAGGAGTCCGTTAATGGCTGGACGCTCCATCTGCTGCTTCCGCCATCTTATACAGAGGGAAATCGTCATTACCCGGTTGTTTATATTCAGGATGGTGGTGCGGTAGCCAAAGCCTGCAGTAATCTGCTGGATCATTCCTTTCGCTCCGGAAAACTGCCTGAATTGATTTTGGTCGGTATTGAACCTCACAATCGCAACGATGACTATACACCATGGCCTGTACCGGCGTTAAATGCATCTTTTTCGGCCTTTGGCGGGCAGGGAGGCATATATCTGAAGGCGATCACTGAGCAGCTGAAACCGTATGTGGACTCGTCTTACCGTACTCTTGCAGATTCAGAGAATACAGGTATACTCGGCTGTTCGCTCGGCGGGCTAATTTCTCTGTTTGCGGCGATGGAGTTCCCTCATGTCTTTGGGAAGGTGGGGGCGTTATCGGCCTCTATGTGGTATGAAGGTTTCCTCGATTATATGAGGGACTATTCCTGGGCTGAACGAGGTGGGTTGAAGTTGTATATGTACGTTGGGAGTCTGGAAGGTGTGTACAAAGCCAATGCCCAGGCCATGATGCTGGAAAATACACGTTCAGCGTGTCGCATGATTCTGGCCCAAGGTTATCCTGCTGAGCGGCTGAATTACGTGGAGGAAGAGGGCGGGACACATGATCTTTTGTTCTTTGCCAAGCACCTGCCCGAAGCATTATCCTGGCTGTATCAGTGAGTATATGGCTTAGGAAGCCCCCATTCTGTTTGGATACCGTCACACCTCAGCCTTGTCCTCCCGAATTGGCCCATGCTATATTGGGGAGATGTGAGGAGATGAGGATATGAAGCTGGTGTCCTGGAATGTGAATGGATTACGGGCATGTGTTACGAAAGGGTTCATGGATTATTATCACGAGACCCAGGCAGATATTTTCTGTGTGCAGGAGACGAAATTGCAGGCAGGACAGATCGAGATGGATCTGGGAGAAGACGTATATCAATACTGGAATTATGCTGTTAAAAAAGGATACTCCGGCACAGCCGTATTTACCCGGATCAAGCCTCTATCTGTCTGGTACGGGATAGAGGAAGACAGCGAACCGGAAGGCCGGATGATTACGCTGGAGTTTGATCATTTTTATCTAATCAACGTATATACTCCCAATGCGAAGCGGGATCTGACTAGGCTTCCTTACCGTCTGGAATGGGAGGATCGCTTCAGGGGTTATATCCTGCAATTGGAGCAGACCAAGCCGGTTATCGTATGTGGTGACCTGAATGTAGCCCATCAGGAGATCGACCTGAAGAATCCGAAGCCCAATCTGGGCAACTCGGGATTCACGCTGGAAGAGCGAGGCAAGATGACCGATCTTCTGGCTGCCGGATATGTGGACAGTTTCCGCCATCTGTACCCGGATCGCACGGATGTGTACAGCTGGTGGTCTTATATGCCGAAGGTCAGGGAACGGAATGTGGGCTGGCGTATTGATTACTTCCTTGTATCCAATCAACTGGCTCCGAAGGTATCCGATGCGCATATCGACTGTCATGTCATGGGCAGCGATCATTGCCCGGTGGGTCTTACGTTGTAACTGTAGATTGCAGAGGGTATATTTGTTTTTTTAGAAATACCATCAAACCGCAGGTTTCCGTTATCGGGGGCTTGCGGTTATTTTACATTGTCTGTACGGTTGTCTTCCCTTTGGTACAGGTATCAATGGTATTTTTCATGTTACGGGTAGGGGAACGGAACTAGACTTAGGTTGGGGAAAGAACTGGACCCGGGATTGTTCCGTTTCGACCCGTAATTAGGTAGGATTGAAGAATACATATAGATGATGACTCGGGGAGTAAGGGGTAGAGAACAATGAAGAAGGGGTTACGGAGAGGGTTAAAGGGGCTGGGAGGCCTGATGCTGGCAATGGGACTTCTGCTGCTGGCAGGTACCGCATATGAGGCATATCAGTCGACACAGGACATGAAATCCTATGCTGCACCGGGCAAGATGTATGAGGTGAGCGGACGCAACATGCATCTCTATACAACGGGAACAGGAAATGCGACAGTGGTTCTCGCTTCAGGCTGGGGTACGCCCAATCCTTATGTTGATTTCAGCCCACTGTATAACCAGTTGAAATCCCAGGTGAAAATTGCGGTGTATGATCGGTTCGGTTACGGGTATAGCGACTATACGGATCGGCCACGTGATATCGATACCATTACGGAGGAAATCCATCAATTGCTGCGAGTATCCGGCCAACGCCCGCCGTATATCATGGTAGGTCATTCTCTCGGATCGCTGGAGACCATGCGATTTGCACAAATGTATCCCGATGAGGTAGCTGGCATAGTCATGATCGATGGAGGAAGCCCCGAATATTACAGCACTGTGGATATGGAGCAACCGGATTGGTATTTCGATTCAGCCCGTTTTCTGGTGAAAACAGGAATTGTGCGTACATTGCTGCATTCGGATCGGATAACGGAATCTTTGGTCGTTAACCCGGATCTCGTCACGGAATCGATGAGAAAAGCAGCCACCATTTCCACTCTCAAGCATGCTTACAATGAAAACGTGATTGGAGAGATTCGCAATTGCAAGATGAACGCAGGCCATATCCTGGAGCATAAAAAGGAATTCTCCTTCCCACTGACCATTCTGACGGCGGGTTCAGAGAAACCGAGCGAAGGCAGCCGGGCATGGCAGGCAGATCAAGCCGATTTTGCTTCATGGTCCAGTCAAGGAGCTCAGGTCACTGTGGCACACGCCAAACATGATATCCATAACAGTCAGCCGGATATTGTAGCCAATGAAATTTTGAAGTTGGTGAAGCGGTCCGGTGAACTGTGAAGAACATGATCCAGAAAAAATATAGCAAACAGGATGAGGAGGCAGGGTGGATGAAGAAGATCAGAACCGCATCAAGATTCCTTTCCATACTTCTGGCAAGTTGTCTGTTGTCTTTAACGGTATTGTCCGTTTCCGTCTTGTTTGCTACCTCTTCCGTGGATGCTATACCTTTTATCCATTCGGTTGGACGTAATTAGAATAAGGGGAATACATCTGACCTTGCTGCTTTGCATGCAAGGTATTTTTATTTCAAACTGGAAACCTGACAGTTTACATGTTATGTTATATCATTATACTAGATAAAGTAGGCAACTATAGATGAGGACAGGAGAGGATTGAACATGGTCAAAGTTGGTATCGTAGGTTACGGAAATCTGGGCAAAGGTGTAGAGAAAGCTATCACTCAAAACCCGGATATGGAGCTTGTTGCTGTATTTACACGTCGTAACCCGGAGCAGATGGTTGCAGAAGGTACAGAGGTTCGTTTTGAGCACATCTCTGCTGCTGAGCAATACATAGGCAAAATTGATGTGATGATTCTGTGTGGAGGTTCGGCAACCGATCTTCCGGAGCAGACACCTGCAATTGCAAAATTGTTCAATACGGTGGACAGCTTCGATACACATGCCAAAATCCCTGAATTCTATAAAGAAGTTAACGCTGCGGCAGAGCAAGGTGGCCACGTAAGCGTCATTTCCACAGGTTGGGACCCAGGCTTGTTCTCCATGAACCGACTGCTTGCTCAATCGATCCTGCCAGAAGGTAAAGAGTACACGTTCTGGGGTAAAGGGGTCAGCCAAGGTCACTCGGATGCCATCCGTCGTGTTCCGGGCGTTAAGGCTGGTGTGCAATACACTGTACCTGTTGAAGAAGTAATCAACAGCATTCGTGCTGGGGAGACACCAGAATTGACCACACGCGAGAAGCATTTGCGTCAATGCTATGTGGTGGAAGAAGCTGGTGCGAACCAAGACGAGATTCGTGAAACCATTGTATCCATGCCGAACTATTTCTCGGATTACGATACAACGGTAACGTTCATTACCGAAGAGCAATTGAAGGCTGAGCATGAGGGCATGCCACACGGTGGGTTTGTCATTCGCAGTGGAGTTACAGGCGCAGGCCAGAAACAAATTATTGAGTTTGGTCTGAAGCTCGACAGCAATCCTGAATTTACCGCAAGCGTACTGGTGGCTTATGCAAGAGCCGCACAACGTTTGAGTCTAGAAGGACACAAAGGGGCCAAGACGGTATTTGATATTCCACTCGGTCACCTGTCTCCTAAATCGGCTGAGGACCTTCGCCGCGACTTGCTGTAGTCCGTTAATTCATTACTGCAGTTCTAAGGCTTGATTATTCATATCTAAAATGTGATACAACACAAACAGCTCGTCCTTTCAAACAGAGGGACGAGCTGTTTGTTGTACAAACGAATTAGTGCATTTTTAGTGCATATGTATGGGCTATTCATATTCACTCGTACTCAAATTCATACTGGGATAGTCTTCCCTACAGCCAGTGTTCAGGAATGTTTAAATGATCCGGCAACCTGGTACCTGCACTACCCTTTGCCGAGTTGAGCTGGGATTGTGTCAGAAAGATGCTACCTCTCAGATCCGCCCCGCCCAGATCCGCATCCCGCAAGTCGGCGCCGATCAGATCGGTACTTCTCATATCTGCGTTTCGTAGGTTAGCCGCAATCATTAAGGCACCTCTGAAGCTCGCTCCCCGAAGGTCAGCCCCTTTTAGATTTGCACCCAGAAAGTCTCTTCCGGTACGCTTTTTGGTCTTTGATGTGGATTGTTCCTTATCTGAAGCTTTGGCTTTCGCTCGCACCATTTCGCTTGCCTGTACAAGCAGTTCGTTCACCACAGCCCGATGTGCGGGAATGTCGAGACGTAATATGGCAGATGGCTCCAGATTGGTTAGTCGTTCCGTTTCCCGGTATATGTTCTGCAAAGCCGAATGAATCGATGATGTTTCCGGCAGATGCAGCATTTCGTTGACATAACTCATCATCTCATGGAGCTGCTTCATTACAGGCAAACAATCGAACATCTCTGTGGCAGATTCGGGATGATCGCGCCAATCCTTGCCTGCATATGTAACTTGCGATAGTTTCTGTCCTGCCCCAAAACAGTCGTATACCGTGCATCCCTTAAAGCCTTTCTGTCGCAGCTGTGTATGGATGCCGCAGCGGTTATCGGTACGGAGATTGGGACAGGGGGTGCCACTGGATTTATCAAAAGCAAAGTCAGATGACTTGCCATACGGCAAGGCGACGCAGCATAGACCAAAACATTGCTCGCAGTCTGCGCTTAAATGCAGAGTAGCCTGATTGCTACTGAATGCTTGGTTAGTCATTTGTACACTTCCTTTAATTAAAAAAAATGCTATTTTAAGGTCAGGATAACTTTACCATCACACTGGATTTCGATCAATTCCAATAAGAATCATGTGGCGATCCTGATGCTGAATTAAATCCATAGATGACGGAATGTAAAATAACCGCCTCCCGTGATGGAAGGCGGTTTATTTATTTAGTTAGCAATTGTAACACAATTAGACGATACCTTGTGCAATCATGGCGTCTGCCACCTTCAGGAAGCCAGCAATGTTCGCTCCGGCAAGCAGGTTACCAGCACAACCGTACTCATCCGCTGCCTCAACACAGCTGGTGTAGATGTTCGACATAATGTCATGCAGCTTGGCGTCCACTTCTTCAAATGACCAAGACAACCTCATGCTGTTCTGCGACATTTCAAGTGCGGACACGGCAACTCCGCCAGCATTAGCCGCTTTGGCTGGTCCAAACAGAACGCCTTCTTTATGGAAAACGTCAATCGCAGCAAGAGTGGAAGGCATATTCGCTCCTTCACCGATTGCTTTAACTCCGCCTTGCACGAGCAATGCAGCAGCCTGTTCATCGATTTCATTTTGCGTTGCACAAGGCAGCGCGATATCACAAGGGATAGACCAGATGCCTTCACAGCCTTCGGTATACACGGCATGTGGATGCTCAGTGACATATTCGCTGATCCGTAGACGGTCAACCTCTTTTAATCTTTTTACGGTATCCAGATTAATTCCTTGAGGATCATAGATGTAACCTCCGGAGTCACTACATGCCACAACATTGGCTCCAAGCTCCTGAGCCTTCTGAATAGCATAGATGGATACATTACCTGAACCGGAGACAACAACCGTGCTGTCCTTGAAGCTCAGTCCTTTGGATGCCAGCATCTCCTTCACAAAGTACACGCATCCAAATCCGGTCGCTTCCTTACGTGCAAGACTTCCTCCGTATAGGAGCCCTTTACCTGTAAGTACGCCGGCTTCGTGTCCACCGCTGATGCGTTTGTACTGTCCGAACATATAACCGATTTCCCGTGCACCTACACCGATGTCACCGGCAGGTACGTCCGCATCGGAACCGATATATTTGTACAGTTCAGTCATGAAGCTTTGGGTGAAACGCATGACTTCCAGATCTGACTTTCCTTTTGGATCGAAGTCGGAACCACCTTTACCACCGCCGATTGGCAGACCAGTCAGGGCATTTTTGAAAATTTGCTCGAACCCAAGGAACTTAACGATTCCCGAGTAAACGGAAGGATGGAAACGAAGTCCGCCTTTGTATGGACCAATTGCGCTGTTGAACTGAACACGGAATCCCCGGTTCACTTGTACCTTACCGTGATCATCTACCCAAGGCACACGGAACGTAATGACACGTTCTGGCTCAACAAGCTGTTCAAGCAAGCCATTCTCCCGATATTTCGGGTGAGCTGCAATGACAGGAATAAGCGAGTCCAGGATCTCTTTGACAGCCTGATGGAATTCACTTTCCTGTGGATTTCTGGCGATAACCGATTCGTAAACGGAATGAACATACTCTGCGGCAGTTACTTGAGTTGAATCCTTAGTTATAGTCGACACTTTTTCAATGCACTCCTTTATTGTGTTAAAGTCTTGGGATGGCTATTTGTATAAATTGCATAAAAGTTTGTAGTTAAATATACAGGAAACAAAATAAAAATACGAGATGAAAACCCATAAAATGTTTTTTATGACGTTATTAAAATCTTCTATGGATCTGTCATATGATGTAAAGGTTAAGTTTGGAAGCTGGATGGACTCCCCTTTTATCGTAATATAACACGAAGTTAACGGAATAGACTGGATTAAAAAATTAGTTTTGGTAAGATGGTAGTAAGACCGCGGTATCCGTGGTTTTTTTATCTATATGAAGGAGGAGAACAGCATGATGAAGAAAAACATGCGAATCAACATGGAGAACAGGGCTTGTATAGGAGGTGAGATCTATTATGAACCATAGGTCCTCCTTTCAAAATTGCAGAGAAATGCTGGTGAACCAGCTCATTATATTCGGTGAAGAGAAAAGAACATTTCTCGACGCCTATTTTGACGTACGTGATCCGGAACGTTCGCAGATGGAACGGCTGCTCGCAGCCTATACGACTTCTTTGGAGAAGCTGCTCCTCGGTTCGGATGAATCTCTGGCCTCGGTGGTACTTATCGGTAGCTTGATCCGGTTTGAATACGTTGATTTCCATACATCTGACTCATTCACCATTGTTATGCCGGATGACGCGGACCCGGATGCGGGACATATTTCCTTTCTCTCCCCTGTGGGTAGGCAAGTACTGCTTGGGCTCAAGGGAGAAGTGAGGTCGATTAATATACCAGCTGGCTCCATGAGGGTACGTATTACGGATATTACGTTGAACAATGAATCCTTGAACCGGATGTCTACTGGGGGTGCAGATCATGCACTTTAAAGAGACGGATTTGCCGGGAATTGGACGCAAATATTGGCTGCACACACGCAGCGGTGAGCATTTGGTCATCGTCATCCATAATGATGAGCGGCGTGACCTGTTTCACATGGAGTCAGGCGATTCGCCTGAAGAACTGGGAGACATGGTGTCACTGGTCACACTGGATGATGATGAGGCACGTGCGGTAGCGGCTATTGTCGGCGGCATGACGTACAAACCAACGTTTCAGGATGAGCGTGAAGTGATGCTGGAGGGGCTGTTAATTGAATGGCTCCGTATTGAACCGCATTCAGAGAGCATAGGAAGAACGATCGGAGAACTGAATATTCGCCAGGTAACAGGTGCGGTTATTCTGGCTGTGGTGGAGAAGAATAGGACGAAGCAGTTTAATCCGGGTCCGGACTATACCTTTACCGCGGGGGCTACGGTTGTTGTCGCTGGTGAACGGGATCAGATCAAACTGTTAAAACGGTTGTTATCCAATGGGCGGCTCTAGCCTATGGATATGCTCATATTCGAAGTGGGAATTGCCGTTGCGCTGATTACACTTACGGGGCTAATATCTGCACGATTACGATTTTCGGTCATACCTTTCTATATCCTGATTGGCATGGCTGTTGGACCGCATGCACCACAGATTGGCATTGTGGATTTGCGTTTTATCGAAAGCTCGTCATTTATTGAATTTATGGGCAGGCTCGGAATTTTATTTCTTCTCTTCTATCTGGGACTTGAATTTTCAGTATCCCGTCTATTGAAGTCGGGCAAAGCCATTCTGACCGGAGGCATGTTCTACGTTGGACTAAATTTTGCTTCCGGTCTGCTGCTGGGATGGTTTATGGAACTGCCACTCAAAGAAACATTGGTTGTCTGTGGCATTATGACGAGTTCTTCCACAGCTATTGTGGCTAAAGTACTCGTAGATCTGAAGCGCACGGCGAACCCCGAGACGGAGATTATTATGGGCATGATCATGTTTGATGATCTGTTCATCGCCATTCATATCTCGATCCTGACGGGGCTTGTACTTAGCGGCGCTACCTCATTCCTCAGCGTCCTGCTCGTGTCCCTGTCAGCACTGCTGTTTATTGTACTATTTCTGATCATAGGCAGGAAATGCATCAAGTATATTGATATGGCACTCAACATCAAGTCATCCGAGTTGTTTCTGCTTACGGTCATGACGCTGCTCTTTCTGGTGGCGGGTTTCTCGGAAACCTTACATGTGGCCGAGGCGATTGGGGCGCTGATGATGGGGCTGGTTCTGGGGGAATCGAGACATGCCAGCCGAATTGAGCATCAGATCATGCCGTTTAAGGATTTCTTTGGTGCCATCTTCTTTTTCAGCTTTGGCCTGACCATTGAACCTTCAACCCTTGGCGGTGCCGTCGGAATGACCGTCATTGCCGTTGTTCTCACCATTGCCAGCAACTACGGTGCGGGCATGATCGCTGGCAGACTCTCCGGGATGTCTCCACGCGCTTCTCTTAATGTGGGATTCACGCTGGTGTCCCGAGGAGAGTTCTCCATCATTATGGCGAACATCGGCAAGGCAGGAGGGCTGATGGCATCTATTCAGTCTTTTGCCGTGTTATATGTGTTGATTCTGGCAGTGCTTGGCCCGATTCTGACGAAAGAATCACCTTGGATCTACGGTCAATATGCTCGCTTGAGGAAAAGAATGAAACGAAGGCAGACAGAGTGAATAATGGGAACTGTTGCTACTCTTATGAAGCTGAAGCTCCAAGTGAAGCAAAAGGACACACATTGCTCAATTTGGCGAAATGAAGATTGCTTTACCAAAGATTTATGTTTAAAAAAATATGCTTAATGAAAAGTCGTGCAATGCACGGCTTTTTTTGGTTATATAGGATGATGCTCATGCAATTGAATTAAATTGGTTTTGCGACAAGAGGAGAATGTACCGCATGGATAATCTGCCTTCATATCATTCAACATATCATTATTGGAAACAGTATCAAGCCTTCTTCCCGGAAGAATTCAGGCTAGGAGATCATGCGAATCCTGAAGAGGAGTGGTGGGAATCGAACGGGGTTCATCTGCACATCGATCGTCTGCCCGCGCCCGAGTCGCCGATCAAAATTCTGTTCATTCACGGAGCCGGAGGCAATGGCAGGTTGCTCGCCCCTTATGCCCGAATGCTGCAGCTCCGAGGCTATGAGGTAGTATCGCCAGATCTTCCACCGTATGGGCTAAGCTATGCGTCGTCTGGGACACGTCTCAATTATGACCTGTGGATCAAGCTGCTTGTTTCACTCGCTGATCGAGAATATAGGAAAGACGGCAAGCCGATCGTGGCGTTGGGAAGCAGCATCGGGGGTATGCTGGCGTATCACACGAGTGCACGCAGTGAGTACGTACAAGGCTTGATCGTAACAACATTTGTGGACACGAGTGATTCTGATATGCGTGACCAGCTTGCACCGAACCGTCTAATTAGCCGATGGGGCAAACGTATGATGGATCAGTTCCCCGGCCTGCTGGACCGTATCCGCATCTCCGTCAAGCAAGTATCGCGTATGGAACTGATTACCAATAATTCGGATTTAACCCGACTTATTATGAATGATCCACAGGCGGCAGCGACGCGTGTCCCGTTGGAACTGTTAAGAACATTCTTGAATAAAAAGCCGGAGGTAAACCCGGAACAGTTTGATCAATGTCCCGTACTGCTGGTTCACCCCGAACTGGAGCCGATGACACCATTACGGTTCAGCCAATCTTTTTTTGATCGATTGAAAGTGGAAAAGGAATGTGTAGTGTTGGAAGGAGCAGGGCACTTCCCTATTGAACAACCAGGGTTGAATCAATTGGAGGAAGCCGTATTACGATTTTTACATAAGATTCAAGCAAAACATTCATGAAAGTTGGATTCGAATGTTCTCTATATGAACCGCGACTCCGCCCACTTGAATTTCTGTAATTTCATTGGAAATATCCAGCGTTAATTTAGCTCGGATCTCCGAGGGATGGTTCATGGTGTACCCTTGTCTAATCGTATAGATTGTATCGTTGGGATCTGAAAGTTGGTTGTATTTATGTAAATAACAGAGTAAAGCACCGTTAGATGTACCTGTTGCGCTTTCTTCCGGAATATCGTAAAGGGGAGCAAAATTCCGGCATTCTGCCAGAGTGACCTCTGCACCTGGTTCGAGTGCAAACACATGATAGCCTACGACATGGTTAGCTTTGCTAATTTCAGCGATAAGCTGAAAGTCAGGAATGATTTTTGACAGAACATCAACATGGTTAACCGCAATCAAGATATCTCGTAATCCGGTAGACACGATCTGCACAGGTAATTCGGCGTGTAAATCATCTGTAGAAATACCCAAAGAATCCGCAATGTTTTGTCGGTCAACAATCTCTCCAAACACCGGTAGCGCCTGAGACAGATAGACTTCACCATTATTCTGGACAACCACTTCGAGTATTCCGGCCAGTGTCTCCAGTGTGTACATACCTACCTCAACGATATGCTGTGCTTTCATTAAATAAAATAAAGCAATCGTTGCATGCCCGCATAAATCAACTTCATCACTAGGGGTGAAGTAACGAACTTTGAAATCAGCCTGATCCGATGGCATAACAAATGCCGTCTCTGAAAATCCAACTTGTCTGGCAATCTCCTGCATCTGGGATTCGGATAAGTGTCCTGCTTGTAAAACAACTCCTGCAGGGTTTCCGCCTAGAGGCTTGTCGGAAAATGCATGTAACGTGCTTACTTCAATGTCCACAATTCTACCTCGCTTGTTCGGTTATTTAGGTTCAACAGTTCTACATTATATCATGGATCCTGATCAGGATTGTGACCCCAAACCTGCTGCGAATTCGTGAATATAGGTCAAGTGAACGTCCGGGAAGGGTAATGAAGAAGGAGAGCATAAGGATAATCCTATGGAAAGGCTGGGATCGCTAATGAAAGCAATTGTGATTGAAGAGTTCGGTGGAGCGGAACAATTGAAGGAAAAGGAAATGACCAAGCCGGTATGTGGAGTGAATCAGGTGCTGATCCGCATTCATGCTACTTCTGTGAACCCGGTGGATTTCAAAGTCAGACAAGGTCATATGAAAGAGGCAGCGGATTCTTTCCCACTCATATTGGGCGGGGATGTCGCCGGTACGGTAGAAGAAGCGGGTTCGAATGTGGCCAGGTTCAGAGCGGGAGATCGCGTATTTGCCCGTCCTCGTCATTTCGGGACCTATGCAGAATATGTGGCCGTGGATGCGGACATCATTGCCCGTATTCCAGAAAATCTGAGCTTTGAGGAAGCAGCTGCCATACCGCTAGCCGCCATGACGGCCTGGCAGGCACTTGTTGACCATGGACGGCTTGCCAAAGGGCAGAAGGTTCTTATTCACGCGGGAGCAGGTGGTGTAGGAACCTATGCCATTCAGATCGCCAAATATCTTGGCGCTGAAGTGGCTTCCACGGCGAGTGAATCGAATGAGGAATTGCTCCGTTCGCTGGGTGTGGATCATTTTATCAATTATAAAAAAGAAGATTTCTCGGAGATTCTCTCCGGGTACGATGTCGTGCTGGACACGATGGGTGGCGACATTCAGCGTGATAGCTTCAAGGTATTAAAGCCCGGTGGACATCTGGTATCGCTTGTGGAACAACCGGATGAAACGCTGGCCAAGGAAGCAGATGTAACGGCCAACGTGTTCATGATGGAACCCAAGGGGGACCAACTCGATCAGTTGGCTGAGCTCGCTGCTGAGGGCAAACTGAGACCCATCATTGATGAGACATACCCCTTGAGTGAACAAGGACTGCGTGAAGCACACGAAAAAAGCGAAACCCATCATACACGCGGTAAACTGGTCATTCGAGTAGAATAGATGGGGATTACCGCTAATTATTATCAAATTCAAAACTTTACTGACGGAGGATGTCAGTAAAGTTTTTTTATAATAGGGGTATCTACTAGAAAGGGAGTGCACACTATGCATACAAAAAAAGCATATCTTTATGTATTTGATACGATGTCAGATTGGGAGGTTGGTTATTTAATTGCTGAACTAAACTCGGGAAGGTACTTTAAGAAAGGGCTGGCGGCGATAGAGGTGGTTGCCGTTGGTGTTGATAAAAGTCCGGTAACTACCATGGGGGGATTGGAAATACTACCTCGCATTTCTGTTGATGATTGTATGTTGGAAAGTAAGGATGTGTTGATTCTTCCAGGGGGAAATACTTGGATGGAATCCATTCATGAGCCTATATTGAAAAAAGCTTCGACATCTTTGGAAAAAGGTCATGTTGTTGCGGCAATATGTGGTGCAACCGTTGGACTTGCGAGGATGGGATTGCTAGACTCCAGAAGTCATACAAGTAACGATCTGGAATATATGAAAATGATTTGTCCTCATTACATGGGAGAAAAATACTATGAAATGGTACCGGCCGTAACGGATGATAATTTAGTTACAGCATCGGGCATAGCTCCGTTGGAATTTGCGATGCATGTATTGAAGGTGCTAGATGTATTTACACCGGAGACTTTAGATTCATGGTTCAATCTATATCAGACTCATGAACCAAAATACTTCTTCGAGTTAATGAATTCTATCAAATAGCTGGCATTTCGATATTTTCGCATGGAGTGGAATAAGATATAATAGTAACAATTTATTCCATTCTATGTATGAGGTGATTCGGATGTCCAATGAGCTCATTCAAGCGATTCAATTATTAAAAGAAAAGAAGTGGGTGGATCTGACCCATACATTTGGACCGGAATCTCCGCATTTCTCAGCTTTTGATGCGGCACAATTCGATACGTTGTTTAATCACGATCAAGGCTTCTTTGCCCAGAGTTTCAGGTTTCCCGGCCAATATGGTACGCATCTCGATGCGCCAATTCACTTTGTGCGTGATACCCGGTATCTCGATGAACTGGGCTTAAAGGAACTTGTGCTACCGCTGGTGGTCATTGATCAATCTGAGGCTGTAGAGAGCAATCCGGATTTCACGCTGGATGTCGAGCATATTCTTGAGTTTGAAAAAGAGCATGGCGTTATTGAAGCTGGCAGTTTTGTAGCACTGCGTACCGATTGGAGCAAACGCTGGCCCAGTCATGAAGCATTCGACAACAAGGATGCTGAAGGCAACAGTCATGCACCGGGATGGTCAGTCAGTGCGCTAATGTTTTTATTCGAGGAAAGAAAAATACAGGCGATTGGCCATGAGACCTTCGACACCGATTCAGCCGTGGATTATCAAAAGAATGGGGCACTTCTCGCAGAATATTATGTACTTGCCCAGGATACATATCAGGTAGAATTGTTAACGAATCTGGATCAGGTACCTGCCAAAGGTGCGGTGATCTTCAATATCGTACCCAAGGCGGAAAAGGCGTCCGGCTTTCCAGTTCGTTCATTTGCCATACTACCGTAATTCACATATGTAAATAGCATGAGAGGCGTATTTCGCCTTCTCAAATTGTTGAGAAACCCAGGTCTTTTTTTGACTTTGGGTTTTTCTTGTAATCAGGCAGAGCTGATATGTAAATACCCAACCCATATGGGCATTTGGATCGATCTTGTGTTAACATGTGCACTAACTAACCCAATAGCATGATTAAGAAGGGGATACCATGTCAATTCGAATAAAAATGTTGCTATCCTTCACGGGAATGCTCGTCATAAGTTTGCTGTTCATCCTGCTCACGGCAAGTCTGTATACGATTGCTGCAACAGGCGATCTGCAGGGTTTTCGTGATATTTACAAAGTACATTATCAGGTCAACCCACTCACTGAACAGGGAGAAACGATCTTTCAAGAGATGAAGTTTCTGGCCAAAAATGATCCGGACGAGCTGCAGAACAAAGTTTTGCTGCGCGAGTACGACATGAAGCTTCGAGCCGAAAAGTCTGGGCTCTACGTCAGACGGGAGGATAGCCAGATCTTCGAATCGCTGACCTTCAACCAGCCAGAACTGAAGCAAGCACTGCCTGCCTATGATCTTAACAATTATCAGATTCGCAGCACCTTCAACATTAGTGAGCGATTCTATGCGTATGCGAAATTTGATTTTCAATATTCAGATGGAGAAAGGGGAAGCATCTTCGTTATTCGTGAGAGAAGCCCATTTGCGGAGCTTACTCGCAAGCTGCTACCAGTGATGTCACTTCTGCTCATCGGCGTTCTCATTATCGCGAACCTACTCTTATTCCGCTGGATCACTCGCACCTTCATTAAGCCGTTGAATCAACTACGGAGTTCAGCCGAACATATTAAGGATGGGAATCTGTCCTTCAAGCTTCAACTTAGCTCCAATGATGAGGTTGGACAACTTAGCGAAGCGTTCGAAAGCATGCGGAATCAATTGCAACGCTCCAATGAGTTACGACAGCAAGACGAAGCGAATCGCAGAGAGCTCATCTCCAATATTTCGCATGACCTTCGCACGCCGATCACCAATATTAAAGGTTACATTGAGGGGATTCGTGATGGAGTGGCCAACACTCCGGAAAAAATGGAGACATACGTCAATATCATTCACTCCAAAGCAGTTAGCATGGATAAGTTGGTGGATGAACTGTTTCTGTATTCAAAGCTCGATTTGAATCAGGAACCCTTCCTGTTTAAAGTGGTAGATCTCGTCGATTTCCTAGAAGACAGCATTGAAGAGCTGAGATACGATCTGGAGGACAAAGGGGTGGCATTGAATTGGGATAATCAGGAATCTGGTCCGGTCATGGCTTCTGTAGATCTGGATAAATTAAAACGCACAGTTGTCAATGTAGTGGATAATGCACTCAAATATATGGAGAATGAACAAAAACGATTCGGGATTACACTTCAAGCAGATGACGAATGGACTACGATAGCCTTTAAGGATAATGGCAGAGGAATACCGGAAGAGGCGCTGCCTTATATATTTGAACGCTTTTATCGTGCAGAGCAATCCCGCAATTCCTCAACAGGCGGAAGTGGATTGGGGCTGGCAATTGCCCGCCAAATCATCGATGGACACGGAGGCTTGATCTGGGCGAAAAGCAAACCCAATGACGGCACGATCATTTATATCAAACTAAAACGGTTGAATGAAGAGGAGGAGCTTATCGGTAATGACGAACATTTTGATTATTGAGGACGAAACAACAATTGCGGAATTGGAACGGGACTATTTCGAACTCAACGGGTTTTCAGTAGAGCTCTGCCATAACGGAGATGAAGGGCTGAAGCTGGCTCTGGAGGGGAGTTACAATCTGATTATTGTTGATCTGATGCTTCCGGGACTGGATGGCTTCGAATGTTGCAGGCGCATTCGTGAGGTGAAGGAGGTGCCGATCCTTGTCGTCTCTGCGAAGAAGGAGGAGATCGATAAGATTAGAACTTTCAATTTGGGTGTTGATGATTTTATTACAAAACCGTTTAGTCCAAGTGAGTTGGTTGCAAGAGCGAAGGCTCATTTGACCCGATATGAGCGACTGCTTGGCAAAAGCAAACCAGCCGAACAAGATGAGATCCACATTCGCGGGCTTCATATCGACAAGGGAGCGCGCCGCGTTTTTGCTAATGGTGAAGAGGTAGCAATTACAACCAAGGAATTCGATCTACTCGTATTTCTTGCGAGTCATCCCAACCGTGTATTCAGCAAATCCGATCTGTTCGAGCGGATCTGGAGCATGGAATCCAGCGGAGATATTGCGACGGTTACCGTCCATATTCGCAAACTGCGTGGGAAGCTGGAGGCAGATCCCAAAAATCCGGAGTACATTGAAACCGTCTGGGGAGCAGGTTACCGGTTCACTGTATAAGTTACGAGAAAAATTAGATTCAGTTTATAGTTTATTAATATTTTTGTCCTTGGGAGTTTCTTTTTGTCCTCTATTCTATAGATACAGGCAACTTCAACCTATAGAGGAGGAATTCAATTATGAATCCTATAACCCGAAAAATGGCTACATTTTTAACGATAACTGCATTAGGCACGGCAGTATTCCCGGTCACTGCAAATCAAGTAGATGCAGCTACATACTTTACTAACGTTGCAACTACAGCGACACAGCTTACCGACCAGCAGATTGAGGCTGCCATCAAGGAACTGAACAGCTTGGGGATTATGAATGGATATGCCGATCAATCCATGGGTGAATATAGGGCCATAACCCGCGCGGAATTAGCATCATTGGTATTTAAAACATTTAATCTGGAGGACAAGACGGGGGAAAGCGTAGAATTAACGGACGTAAATCCTAACGCGTGGTATGCACCGTATGCATCAAAGATCGTTGAACTTGGCATTATGCAGGCGAGCAATGGGCAATTTAATGCGCAAAGTCAAGTGACGGATGCAGAACTGGAACAAGTCGTATCCAAAGCGATGCAGCGTGATGTGAAATCCGTTCACCAATGGATGAGCGCTTTCTACTCCAAGAACGGTTCGACCACGCGCGGCGAAACAGCGGTTCTGTTGCAAATGGCCCACCAGGCAATTCCTTCTGAGCAGGCTCAAATCCAGAGCGTTAGATCGCTGAATGCCATTACGTTAATTGTGACGTTCGACAAGCCGCTGACAGCAGCGGATGAAGTATTTGCCAAGGCACAAACGGACTTTGCGCTTAGTGGTGGGCTGATGTTGACCAATATGCCTCGTCTGAAAACAGGGTCCATCGCGACCTACATCGTTCCAACGTCCGTTCAAAACGTAGGTGAAGTATACAGCCTCACTTATAAAGGCCAAGATGCTGGTACCTTTGAAGGCAGTGGCACGAAATTAAGCATGACGACTGCTAGTCAAATAACGAATGATACATTCGAGATTGAAGCACTGCAAGAGAACGGTGTAGTGGATTACGGCTATATCATTTCGGCCTACAGTGGTGGTCGAGGGGCCAATGCGTTTGTGTTGAATGACCAAGAACAAGCAGAAGGCAAAACGTTTCAAATTATCTCTTCCATGCAGGCAAGACAAATCGTGATTACGCCAGAAGGTGGCGAGCCAATCGTTGCCAAATATGTTCCGTTCACGCAATCGACAGATGGAAAACAAGAACCGAAGTTCCGTTTGCCTGAAGGACAAACATTGCAATCTGGTGTCACATATACGGTTTCTTCGGACTGGGCGAACATCGACAACGCTTCATTTACTGCGAGATCGTTTGATTCGCTTGAGGTTGCGAGTGCTCAAGCTGTGAGTGAAACTTCAATTGAAGTTTCACTGGCGCAAGATCCTGGGGATGAACTGTTCTCTGGTCGAAGTGTAACATTAACTTCACCTAGCGGGGACGTTGTGACAGCTACTTATAAATATTCAAGCCGGAAAGGTGCAGCGGGCGTATTCGACCTTGTTAATGATGACAAGTTGATCCCAGGCACTACCTATACGGTAAGTCCAGTTGGGGATTGGAGTGTCGCTTCTTCGGTAACAGTGACACTGTAATAAGGGAGGCAGTATGAGTAAGTCGCTGATGATGATAATTCTAATAAGCAGTATGTTCGTCGTTCAAGGCTGTGTGCCTGAAGTGAGAAATGACTCGAAGGTGGAGGAGAAGACATCAACTTCACCGGATGAACAGCTGTTAAAGGCAGCTCAGGGAAGAGACACCGAAAGTATCGGAAAATGGATTCAAGAAGGCGCCAATATCAATGCTCAAGATCAGAGCGGAAGAACCGCTGTCATGATTGCAACATACAACAATGATCTGGCATCAGCCACAATGTTGATTGAAGCGGGCGCAGATGTTAATGTACAGGATGATATGAAGAATACCCCGTTTTTGTACGCTGGCGCTGAAGGATACTTGGATATTTTGAAGCTGACGATTGAGGCGGAAGCCGACCCATCGATAACGAATCGATATGGAGGGACTGCACTTATTCCAGCTTCGGAGCACGGATACGTTGATGTGGTACGAGAACTTCTGACCCAAACTTCAGTGAATGTGGACCATGTTAATCAACTGGGGTGGACAGCACTGCTGGAAGCAATCATTTTAAACGATGGCAATAAAGGGCAGCAGGAGACGATTCAATTACTCATTGGTCATGGAGCAGACGTGAACCTTACGGATCGTGATGGTGTATCACCGCTTATTCATGCGAAGAATAAAGGCTTCAAGGAAATCGAAGAGATTTTGGTCCGGGCTGGAGCGAAATAGAGTGTCGTTTTTATTTTGCATAATTCAATTTTCTTGCTCCAGGGTAGAGAAAATTGAAAGGAAGAAGCATCCTGATCAATACAACGTTTAGACGAATAGGCATTCATTTAAATAATAAAGGAGGCGTATTACGCCTCCTTTTATGTGGTTACTTTTGATCCGATGAGGGATCCTGATTAAACCGTTGTGAGATTTTCTTCTCTGTTTTCTTACGCCGTATCCAGCGCTTGAAAATACTTTCTTCTTTTCTTCCCTGCAATGTTTCCTTCATGCCTTGGATCATAAATTCGGATCTTCGTCTGTCATCCCGACCAATCTCGCGCAATTCCTTAATAAATTTGTCGTCCATATCTGCCTCTCGCTCATTAAGTATATCTCCATTATACCGAACGTACGTTCTTTTATCAAGTTTTACCATAATCGAATTTTTGGGGACGATTCTAGTGAGATAGAGCACAGGATTCGGCCTTCTCCATATGTGAAAATGGAATAGAACTTTCAGTAAAATTTGTATAACATGTCTGGAGGATAAGGGATGAGGAAGGGTGATGATGGTGGAAGGAAGCATGAATGTGGACCTGGAAGGTCGTGGGTGCTCATTATCTTGCAGGGGCTGTGCCTGGCGTACAGCGAAAATATCAAGCAGATTGCTCAACAAAAACATTTTCCTTATAAAATAAAACGGCTGTCATCTGGATCTTGGATTGATCCGGGAGACAGCCGTTTATCTGTATTGTTACTTGGAAGCCTGGTAGGCGCTCAAGAATTCTTTCACTTTTGCCGGATCGGACTTTAATTCATTTCCGGTCTGAACAAGTGGGCTTACTGTGGAGTACGCCTTAAGTTTATTGTTTTTGTAGAACTGCAGAATGTCATCCTGATTAATGGAGTACAGTACGGATTTTCTCAGGTCACTGCTCTTGGCAACTTCCCGATTGGCAGTGTTGAACAGCAGATAGGAAACCGCATTGCTCGGAATGCTCTGCAACTGCAATTTGCTGTCACCTTTGATGATGTCATATTTCGTTTCAGGCACCCC
>NZ_LITU01000059.1:256166-321203 GCF_001280595.1 Paenibacillus xylanivorans | reverse complement strand
CGAGATGAATCGTACATTCACCTGAGAAATCTTGGGTGCATATTCAGAGGCTTTACGGTAGCCGGGATTATGATAGAATACACCTTCATAATCATTTTTATAAGCCAAGATATATGGGCCGCTGGCATACAGGGTGTTGTTGTACGCCGCACCTTCAGTCACCGTATTCTGATCGCCGTAAGGAATGTCTTTATTCACGTCAAACGATGCCACATCATACGTATTGATGCTCTCCACCTGCTTTTTGGACACAATGCCAGCAGATTGGTGAGCCAGATAGTTCAATACTTGCGGGAAAGGTTCGGTGGTTGTGAGTTTCACGACCTGATATTTGCCGGCAGCGTTATCGGCTTTGTTTTTGTCCGTGACCAGTTCCGAAATTTGGGTGCCAAGCCCTTGTTCCAATGCTTCTTTAACCGAACCTCCGCCACTGGATTGCTGAATGGATTCCAGGGAACTTAGATCAGTTACCAACTCGGCCTCCTTGATATGTTCGTGCAGGCTGTATGTCCGGTGATCCGGTACGGAATCTTTGTTTTTGGCGCGATCGAGGGAGAATATGACGTCATCTGCACCGACTCGTTCACCCGTGTCTACCGCCTTTTTATTATCAATCTTCGCAAAGTTGATATCGTCTCTGAGAATGAAATAATACTCCGAGTTTCCTTCAGCAATACTGAAATTGTGAGAGAGGGAACCCTCTGCTGTAAGCTGATCGTCATCTGTCAGGTTAACGAGACGTACATACATGTTGGTGTTCAGTTGGTTGATGGAACCGTCATTTCCTTTGATCGGGTCAAGGGAAGTCAGGACGGAGGCGCTTTGTGTCAGAATTAATGGTTCTTTTGTATTTTTGGAGCTGTCTTTGAATTCAATGGGTTCCCATGCCATGGCACGGGATTTAGACAAGCGGACGGTGTCTGCATTCAGAATGTCTTTGTTCACAGCCTGACTTTTCAGGGAAATGTACAACGGAGCGATATAGGCTTGATCGGTTACCAAGCGGTCCTCCAATTGTTTATATGTATCCTTGTATTCGTCCGGAGTCTGAGTAGCGGCTTGGTCAATAAGCTTATCGATTTCTTCATCAGCCAGAATGCTGTAGTCTCCGCCAGTTTTGAAAAGAGAACGAAGAGCATAATCCGGATTTCCGGTTACCGTTGTCCAGCTGGACAGCGCAATATCGTAATTGCCTGCATCCTGCTGGGATTTGTAACTGCCGTAATCCGGCTGTAGGTTCAGCTTAACATTGAAGCCATTCTTGGTAAGTTGGTCGCGGATAATGTTCACGTCATTTTCGGAAGAGCTCTGAGCCAGTAATTCGATGTCTACCGGTTTTTGGTTTTGCGTATTTTCCGATGTATCCGACGGTGCGGTTTCTGACTGGGATTCCGTCTTGGTCTTCACATTGCAACCGGAGACCACAAGGACAAGAATTAATAGTAGTGAAATCAACATACGTTTTTTCATGAAAATACCTCCAGATAAGTTCATATTCAATGGAATTCAAATTGAGTTGAATGCGGTAAGTCAGGCCTTTTCCAGCTTCGGATCAAGCGCATCGCGCAATCCGTCTCCAAGAAAGTTGAACGAGAGCACGAGCAGAATGATCGCCAGACCTGGATAGATGGCCAGATACGAATGGGTTTCCAGATACGTGCTTCCCAGCTTGAGAATGTTGCCCCACTCGGGAATATGCGGCTCTACGCCGAGTCCCAGATAACTTAAACTGCTGGTGGCAATGACCGCTCCGCCGATAGTGAGTGTAGACTTGATAATCATCGGTGCGAGCGAATTCGGAATAATATGTTTAAAAATAATGGAACGATTGTTGTAACCCAGCGCACGTGCAGCTTCAACAAATTCAAAAGTAGATACATAGAGCACACTTGCCCTCATGGTTCGTGCATAGGTTGGGATCGAGCCCAGGCTGAGCGCTAGAATAAGATTGACCGTATTGGCTCCGAACGCCGCAATGATGGCGATAGCGAGCAGAATACCCGGAATGGCATAGAGAATATCCAGCAGTCGCATGATGATATTGTCTGTGTGTCTTCCGTAGAATCCCGAGAATGCTCCGAGAATACCGCCAATCAATACCGGAATCAGGGTGGACATGAATCCCACGATCAACGATATACGGGCACCGAATACAATCCGAGAAAATAAACATCGTCCAAAGTCATCTGTTCCCAAGGGATAGGCGAGCGATGGAGACTGAAGCAAGGCCGAGTAGTTATTTTCTACAGCCATGCTGTAATCAAAAGTAAAGAAGCTGCAAATGGATATCGAGAACAGGAAAATGATAAAAAACAAACCGGACATGGCCGTGACATTCGGAGCGAGACGCTCCCATAGATCATTCCAGAAGTTGGATTTTTGTTTACCCTGTCTGCGGATTCGTCCAATGATGGAAATACCCAGCAGCAGTGCGAACACATTCCCTGTGACCGAACTCAGGATCAGTATCGTACTCACGCCCAGCATCCAGCGCGGGATGATCGAGCCTGAGGTATACCGGGATACGATAAACAGCACCACCAGATCAATGACAAGAATAAATACCAGCACAGCCATGGCTGGCAAGAACGTATCCGCAACATACGGTTTGAACATATTGAGTGCTGAAACCCCAATAACGAACAACTGGGTCAGCAGCATATACACCGCAAATGTATACTCAATGCTCTTCGTCTTCTTGATCAGGTGAAAAGCGGCCGTTACGATAAAGATATTGCCTGAAACAATAGCCAGAAGCTGGACCCAGGCGAGTCTGCGAGTCAGTACAGAGATTGCCCCCTGCCGAATCAGGTCTCTCCGAATCAGGAGCGTTAGCAGACTCTGGACCACCGTGAAAAATAAATAGATAACGAGTGCTGTCAGCAGAAATGGCTTGAACACCTGAAGACTCCAGTCATAAATGTTGAACAACAGTAACACCGACAAGAGAAGGGAAGTGACCCAGGCGAAGCTTGCCTGGCTGTACTCCTGTGACGATTTAAGTCGAAAGCGTATTTCTTGAGATAAGGAACCCGATTTTGTCATCATGCACCTGCTTTAATATTGTTTCATCTTGGAACGTACCCGCGGATCAATAAAAGCGTAGAGAAGATCTACTACCACATTAATAATAGAGATTGTGATCGCCGTGTAAACTACTCCGCCCATAATACTCGGAATATCGGGTATGAATTGTTTATCCACAATGTAGCTGCCGAGTCCGCTAATATTAAACACTTTCTCCGTTACTGCCGCGCCACCCAGCATGCCTCCGAATTGCAGGCCAACCACGGTCACAATCGGAATTAATGCATTGCGTACTGCGTGTTTCAGCATGACATGTCGTTCGCTTAACCCTTTTGCACGGGCAGTCATCACGTAGTCTTCATGAATGACTTCCAGCGTGGAAGAACGGGTCATGCGGGCTACTGCAGCGGTTAATCCGGTTCCCAGAACTATCGTGGGCATAATAATAGAGAGCCAGTTCTGCGGATTGAAGGTAGCGGGAAGCCACTGCAGCTTGATTGAGAAATTCAGGATGAAAATAAGTCCCTGCCAGAAATTCGGAATGGATAATCCGATCAATGCAATAAACATGAACGTATAATCAAACAGTGAATTGGGCTTAATCGCCGAGATGATGCCGATGGGCAAGGCAATGACAAGGGCAAGCAACAAGGAGATAACGGCCAGCGTTAACGTGATTGGGAACTTTCTGGCTATCGTAGCCGTGACATCTTCATTCCCTGAAAAAGATTTGCCGAGATCAAATAGCGCTATGCCCTTGATATTGTTCCAGAGCTGGACAAGATAGGGTTGATCCAGGCCGTACACATGATTAAAAGCTGTGATCTGTTCCTGTGTCGCTGTCTCTCCTAGAATGTTGGCCGCCGGATTGAATGGAGACAGGTATAAGATGGTGAAGACAAGTGTAGCTACACCCAGAATGACGAATACCGTCATCAGAATTCTTTCGAATATGTACTTTAGATAAGGATTGCCATACAAAAACATCATGGCGTACATGAGGCAGCCCGGAATAACCGATACCGCAAGAAACCACGGTTTATCAATTAGGGATTGGAATGTATCGGTCATTGTCAGGCGCTGCTTTCCCTGTTCCTCAAGTTTGCGGGAAATTCGTTCCTGCAATTCCTTCTGAACTGATTCCTCCAGCCACTCTTCCGTCTGACGCGTAAACTCAACCTCACTAACTTGTTGCTGAAAGAAACGATGTTTACGCTTCAACTGTTCTTCCACGTCCGTCCGAAGCTTATCCCGGTAAGCAGTGGAGAGCATATCATGCTCAACAGCCTGTTGAACCAGGGCCCAGCCATCCCTTTTTCGTCTGTGTTGCCAGATTAGAAGCACAACCAAATTAACGGGCAACCCGAGAATAAAGAGAACATATCGATAGGAGGGATGAAGCAGCATTTTGCCATAAATAAATCCCAGGGTGTATACAAGCTGTGACATTTTGCTGCCTTTTGCAAGATTCAAACCATGCGAGCCTCCTTTCATCTTATTTTAAATTGCATTATTCCGATTGATATAGTATATATTATTTAGAGTCTATTCAATTGTCAAGGTATGGAAGAGTATACATATGAGCACATGTGAAAATATGGATGAGGGCTGGTGATCACATGCAACCTTTGCTGAAAGTAAATGAGTTGTCCGTTTCTTTTCATTCCGGAGAGAGTGAATTTCAGGCGGTGAAGGAAGTCAGTTTTGAAGTACGAAAAGGGGAAACTCTTGGCATTGTAGGGGAATCCGGCAGTGGAAAGAGTGTTACGGCACGTTCCATTATGAGACTACTTGCATCTCCTCCTTCTCAAATGAAAAAGGGTGAGATCCTGTTTAAAGGGGTAGATTTGGTCCATAAAACGCAAAAAGAGATGGAGAGTATTCGTGGCCGTGATATCGGCATGATCTTTCAGGACCCTATGAGCTCTCTTAATCCGACTATTAAAATAGGGAAACAGATCACCGAAAGTCTGATTAAACATCAGAAGCTTTCTAGAAGGGAAGCGAAGAAGCAGGCGATTGCCATGCTGGAGCTGGTTGGTATCACCCGGAGTGATATACGTTTCAATCAGTATCCACATGAATTCTCCGGAGGTATGCGTCAGCGGGTGATGATTGCCATAGCTCTTGCCTGCCGTCCTGAATTGCTGATTGCGGATGAACCCACAACTGCGCTTGATGTTACCATTCAGGCCCAAATTCTTAATTTGATGAAAGATATGCAAGCACGGCTGGGCACTTCTATTATTCTGATTACTCATGATCTCGGAGTAGTAGCAGGCATGTGTGATCGGGTTGTGGTCATGAAAGACGGGCAGATTGTAGAATCCGGGACAACTACAGAGATTTTTGCAAATCCGAAGCATCCATACACCTCCAGACTGCTGAATGCATTGCCTCGACTGGATGAGAAGAAAAAGCCGAAACTCGTTTCGTTAGTCCCACGCGATCTGGAGGATGATCAGCCTTTACTGGAAGTGAAGTCGCTCAGACAACATTTTAATCTGGGTAAAGGCAACACCTTAAAAGCTGTGAACGATATCAGTTTCGAGATTCGCCAGGGGGAGACACTTGGGGTCGTGGGTGAATCTGGTAGCGGGAAATCCACGACAGGTCGAGCCATTCTGAGACTGCATGAGCCCACAGGTGGAGATGTGCTGTTCAAGGGTGTGCCGCTCAATCGTCTGTCTGCCGCTGAGATGAAAACGATGAGACGTCATATGCAGATTATTTTCCAGGACCCGTATGCCTCGCTGAATCCCAAGTTTAGAATCATGGACATTATTGGGGAAGCCTTGGATATTCATCATCTTGCCAGCAGTCCTGCTGAGCGGGAAAAGCGTGTGGAGGAATTGCTGGAGATGGTCGGTCTCGATCCGGCTCATGCCCAGCGCTATCCCCATGAATTTTCGGGTGGACAACGGCAACGGATCGGAATCGCTCGTGCGCTGGCTGTGGAACCTGAATTTATTGTATGTGACGAGCCTTTGTCTGCGCTGGATGTGTCCATTCAGGCTCAGATCGTACAGCTGCTTGAAGAGCTGCAGCAGCGACTTGGTCTGACATACCTGTTCATCGCACATGACCTGTCCATGGTTAAACATATCAGTGATCGTGTTGCTGTGATGTATAACGGGAAGATTGTGGAGTTAGCAGAAAGTGAGGAGCTATATTCGAACCCTCAGCATGCGTACACAAAGGCATTGTTATCGGCCATTCCGGTTCCTGACCCGGCTGTGGAGGCGAAGAAAAAACGTCATCCTGTGAGCGAAACACCGAGAGAGACAGTAGAAGTGGAAGACCGCTATAATCTGGAACAGTCCCGATGGGTGGAAGTGAAAGAGGGACATTGGGTGGCAATTTCCGGATAGGGTGAAACTTTCAACTTCAACATAAAAGGAACCCCGGCAGTGATCTGTGGAAGATCATTGTGCGGGGTTCTATTCCATGCCAAGCAGGCACAGTGGATATATTATTTGAACTGAACAGATTTCTTAATAGTATCGATCTCGGCTTTTGTTTTATCATCCAGATATGTGAAGATGAAGTTAAACGCATAACCTTCAATAATCGTACTGTAGTAATCTTGCGTAATGGTTGAACCATTGCCCGCATCCATCGTGATTTGCATCAGGTCCATCTCTTTGCCGCCGATGGTTTCGGTTGTGAATTCTTTGTATTCATAAGGGAACTGGTTGTCCACCATGAATTTCTTCGTTGCTTCCAGATAATCTTTACCTGTGCGAATGCCTTGCAGCAGGCTTACTTTTTCAGCAATCGCCATAGCAGAAGGACCAACTTGTCCTCCATCCAATGGATATTGTGAAGCCATCAGCAAGTTCAGTGTTTTGGCTTGAGATAGTTCAATTTGTTTTTTCTTCGTTTCATCGTCGCCAGCTATAGCTTCGGACGAAGCACTGGTCAGCTCGTTCATGCCATCTCCATCCTGGAATTCCCAAGCTTCCGGAAATTTCAGTGATACACCGAAATAGTCATTGTTATAAGAGCCTTGTTCCGTTGTTCCCAATTCAACGTCTTTGGAGTTATCTGCTACCTTGGACTCGGAAGAGGATGCTTCTAAGCTTTCTGTGTTCTCCGTATCTTCCGTCTTTGCTGTATCTGTATCTGTGCCGGCAGTGGTTTCCGTAGGAACGGATTCATTGGTCTTGGCGTTGTTATCTGCTTTGTTGCCGCAGGCTGCAGCCACCAGCAGAATCATAATTAACATGGCAAAAAATGAAGCTTTTTTTGGAATAGACATATTACCCTCCTGAAAATGTGTGTGTTCTCTTTTTCTCTCTCTAATCATGCGTACCTAAAAATCTTAGCACGGATGTTCGTGTGTACCACATATAGGAATCTATAGGGGTACCTTTATAGATAAGACAGACGGCAGGCTATTGAAACAGCTTCCGTGCTGGATTGCACACCTAATGTGTTGAAAATCACTTTTTTATGATGATTTACAGTACATGAGTATGAAAGGGGAATATCATGGTCTGCGAATGGATGGAGTGGAAAGTTGATTTTGCAAAATAGATATGTTACGCTTACATTACAAAAGAAAAACAACAGAATAAACAATAACATCTTTTGATGGATTGTAACTGTGAAGACAGGCAAAACCTAAACTGATGGTGAAATGAAGGCTCTTTTTTTGCGAGCTATTTTACCTTGAGTTTAGGTTTTTCTTGTTTTTTGGCCTGAAATACAGCCACTTTATCCCGGAAAAACCCAAATAAAATTCGAAAAGAGGTTGTTCGTTATGACCACGGCAAAAAAAGGATTCCCCGAAAACTTCCTGTGGGGAGGCGCTACAGCTGCCAACCAATTGGAAGGTGCATTCGATCAGGACGGCAAAGGTCTCTCTACTGCAGATATGATTGCGCATGTTCCCAAAGAGAAGCGTACAGGTGGACACGCCATGGAAATCTCCTCTACACGAATTGAAGAGATTCTCTCCGGCAAAATTGAAGAACGTTTCCCTAAACGTTTTGGAATTGATTTCTACCATCATTATAAAGAAGATATCGCGTTGTTTGCCGAAATGGGCTTCAAGGTATTCCGTTTGTCCATTCACTGGGCACGTATTTTCCCGAACGGTTACGATCAAGAGCCGAACGAAGCTGGCTTGAAATTCTATGATGACGTCTTCGACGAATTGTTGAAGTATGGCATTGAACCGTTGGTAACCTTGTCTCACTACGAAACTCCGCTGGGTCTGACACAGAAATACAATGGTTGGGCAGGTCGTGAAGTGATTGGGCACTATGTGAGATATGCAGAAACCGTGTTCAACCGTTATAAAAATAAAGTGAAATACTGGCTGACGTTTAATGAAATTAACGTGATGTTGTTTAGCCCATACACTGGCGGCGGTATCCTGATCGATAAAGTGGACAACCAATTGCTAACGACGTATCAAGCTCTGCATCACCAATTTGTAGCAAGTGCACTGGTAACCAAGCTTGCACATGAGATTATTCCTGGTTCCCAAGTGGGCTGTATGCTCGCTCGTATGGAAACGTACCCGGCGACTTGTAACCCGGTAGATGTTCGACTGGCGCAACATGAGAATCAGATTAACCTCTTCTTCACGGATATGCATGCTCGTGGTCAATACCCGAACTACATGGCTCGTTATTTTGAAGAAAACAACATCGTGATTCAGAAAGAAGCAGGCGATGATGAGATCTTGCTGAACAATACCGTTGATTTCATTTCTTTCAGTTACTACATGTCCGTAACCAAATCTGCATCGGCAGACAAAGAAGAAACAACAGGTAACCTGACTGGTGGCGTCAAAAACCCTTATCTCGAAGCTTCAGATTGGGGTTGGGAGATCGATCCAATTGGTCTGCGCGTAACGTTGAATAACTTCTGGGATCGTTACCAAAAACCATTGTTTATTGTTGAGAATGGTCTGGGTGCATATGATCGCGTGGAAGAGGATGGTTCCATTCATGACTCCTACCGCGTGGATTATCTGAAAAAACACATCGAACAAATGAAAGAAGCAATCAAAGACGGTGTGAATCTGATTGGATTTACAGCATGGGGCCCGATTGACCTCGTGAGCATGTCCACGTCAGAAATGTCCAAACGTTATGGATTCATCTATGTCGATCTGGACGACGAAGGTAACGGAACACTTAAACGTTCGAAGAAAGATTCGTTTGACTGGTACAAAAACGTAATCGCCAGCAATGGTGAGCAGCTGTAATTTGGTCTGATTCCTGTATCTTGAAACCGGATCTCTTCAAATAACTGGGCTATTCGGGATTGTTACCGTATAAAGCGGGCAAAACCCAACATAAAGCTGGGCCATTCCGTGATCATCTGATCTAAAGCCCTTTATGTTGGCGAGTTGTCCGCTTTTTGATGTGCTCACGGGCATAGGGTCAACTGTTTTAACAAAGAATGAACATAACGTAATCAGAGAGGAATGACAGAGATGACAACACCATTTCCGAAGGATTTTCTATGGGGCGGCGCAGTTGCAGCCAATCAGCTCGAAGGAGCCTACAATACGGATGGCAAAGGCCTGTCTGTTCAGGATGTAATGCCGCATGGGATTACGACGCCAAGAACGGAAGGACCGACAGAGGATAACCTGAAATTGATTGGTATCGATTTCTACAACCGCTACAAAGAGGATGTTAAGCTGTTTGCTGAGATGGGCTTCAAAGTGTTCCGTACCTCCATCGCCTGGTCCCGTATTTTTCCTAAAGGTGATGAAATGGAGCCAAACGAAAAAGGTCTGCAGTTCTATGATGACCTGTTTGACGAGTGCCACAAATACGGGATTGAACCGCTCGTAACGATCTCTCATTATGAGACACCACTGCATTTGTCCAAAACGTATGACGGCTGGGTTAACCGTAAAATGATTGAGTTCTACGAGCGTTATGTAACCGTTTTGTTTAACCGTTTCAAAGGCAAAGTGAAGTACTGGCTGACATTCAACGAAATTAACTCCATTCTGGAAGAACCATTCATGAGCGGCGGCATCTTCACGCCAAAAGCGGAACTGTCCAAGCAGGAACTGTACCAGGCGATCCACCATGAGCTGGTGGCAAGTGCGCTGGCGGTCAAACTGGGTCATGAGATTATGCCTGAAGCCAAAATTGGCTGTATGGTACTCAGCATGCCAACCTATCCACTGACACCGAATCCGGATGATGTGGTTGCTGCAATGCATGCAGAACAGCGTAATGACATCTTTGCCGATATTCATGCACGTGGCTATTATCCGAAATACATCAATCGTTACTTCAAAGCGAATAATATCAACATCAAGTTTGAAGATGGCGATGCTGAAATCCTGAAACATACGGTGGACTTCATCTCGTTCAGTTACTATGTAAGTATTTGTGAGACAGGTGACCCACAGAAGCGTGTTGAAGGCAAAGGAAATCTGTTTGCAGGTGTACAGAACCCTTATCTCAAAGCAAGTGAATGGGGCTGGCAGATTGATCCGCAAGGCCTGCGCGTGACGCTGAATAAATACTGGGATCGTTATCAAAAACCGCTGTTTATTGTCGAAAATGGTTTGGGTGCAGCAGATGAGCTGATCACAGACGAAAATGGAAATAAAACGGTGAATGATGATTACCGGATTCAATATCTGAATGATCACTTGGTACAAGTGGGTGAAGCGATTGAAGACGGCGTTGAAGTTATGGGTTATACCTCATGGGGCTGCATCGATCTGGTGAGTGCATCAACAGCAGAGATGAAGAAACGTTACGGCTTCATATATGTGGATCGCAACAACGATGGATCGGGTACATTGAATCGTTACAAGAAAAAATCATTCCATTGGTACAAAGAAGTTATTGGTTCAAACGGCGCAAGTCTAAAATCCGATAACCATTAATTTCTGGTTCCAAAGACATATGTGGGAAGTATCTTCTTGTGTCATATTCAAGCATATTAACCGCTTTCACAAAAACATTGTCAGATGGATAATTATATGGTAAGATGGGCCTAGGGCTAATGAATACTGGATTGTTACTGTTCAATCAGGCAAAACCAGAAGCGGGGCATGTGTTTTATGACCTGTTTTGGTTTTGCCTTTTACTACTTTGACGGTGCAAGGTGATGTGAAGAAATGAAAATTGAGAAGGTGCTGAACAACAACGTAGTTACTGTGATTGATCCGGGAGGAAACGAACTGGTCGTCATGGGACGAGGCATAGCCTTCAAAAAGCATACTGGTGAAACGATAGACGACAGTCTGGTCGAAAAAATATTCTCATTGGAAAGCAAGGAAGTATCGCAGAAACTGAAAACGCTTCTGTCTGATATTCCAGTTGAATATGTTGAATGCTCGGATGAGATTATCCGTTACGCCGAGACCGTATTGGGTGAGAAGCTTCATGAGAGCATCTACATTTCACTTACGGATCATATTCATTTTGCCATTGACCGGCATCGTCAAGGCTTGCAGATTCGTAACGCATTATTCTGGGAGATCAAGCGCATGTACCGCAAGGAATATGCCATTGGGCTCAAGGCGCTTCAGATTATTGAAGAAACATTGGGTGTCCTGCTTCCTGAAGACGAATGCGCATTCATCGCTATGCATCTGGTTAATGCCCAGATGAACGGTGAGATGAGGGAAACCATCAGTATTACGAATATCGTTAAAGATATACTCAACATCGTACGACGCAGCTTTGTCATTGAGCTGGATGAGGATTCGCTGAGTTATTATCGATTCCTGACACATTTGAAGTTCTTTGCTCAGCGTGTACTACACGGTACAGCGATTGAAGATAAGGAAGCAGATAATCCGCTTCATGATCTGGTGAGCAAACAATATCCTGAGGCACATGCTTGTGCTTGTAAGATTAACGACTATACTCGCAAGATCTATAGCCGGGTCTTATCCAAGGAAGAAATCTTATATCTGACGATTCATATTGAACGAGTTGTCAGAACTGAACAAACAATCGAATAAATTGGGATTGTTACTGCAAAAAAGGCAAAACCTAAACGTTGAATAATGATAAGCTGAAACTGCTTTGTCATTATTCAGTGTTTAGGTTTTTTTTTAACCTTCATTACACATAAAAGGAGCAAAACACAATGGATAAACAGCAATTGTCCAAGGATATTCTGAAGCTTGTTGGTGGCGAAGAGAACATCGATCAAGTCACACACTGTATGACAAGACTCCGGTTTAACCTGAATGACAACAAAAAAGCGGACAAAGCGACGCTGAAAAATACACCTGGCGTTATGGGCGTTATGGAGAATGGCGGTCAGTTCCAGGTCATTATCGGGAACGATGTGCCTGTTGTGTATAATGCACTTGTAGGCAACATGTCCAAATCACCGAATGCAGACGCTGGATCAGCCGGTGCTTCGACTGGGGAGAAGAAAAAGAGAAATCCAGTAAGTGCATTGTTCGACTTTATTTCCGGAATATTTACGCCGATTCTGCCAGCGATTACGGGTGCCGGTATGATCAAAGGGATCGTGGCGATTCTGGTAGCTCTAAAGTGGTTGTCCGATACAAGCTCAACCTATATCATTTTGTCCGCTATTGGAGATGGTGCATTCTACTTCCTGCCGATCATTCTGGCGATCAGTGCCGCACGTAAGCTGGGTAGCAATATGTATATTGCTGCAGCGCTTGCAGCGGGGATTATGCACCCGACGATTACGGCGTTGCTGCTCAATGGTGACACTACATTTGTGGGCATTAAGGTTATAGCAGCAACCTATTCTTCTACGGTTATTCCGATTATTCTCGCAATCTGGATTGCATCCTATGTGGAGAGAGCGGTTGATCGTGTTACACATGCTTCGCTTAAGCTTTTAATTGTTCCAACAGTTACCCTGTTGATTATGGTTCCTCTGACTTTGATGACGGTTGGACCATTGGGTACGGTGCTTGGTAACGGCTTGTCAGGTGGTATTTCCTGGTTGTTCGACAACATGTCTATCTTCGCAAGTATCTTGATTGGTGGTACGATGTCACTGCTAATCATTACAGGAATGCACTATGCACTGTTGCCGATCATTGTTGGTTCGATGACTTCATTGGGTTACGATTTTATTATTCCTCTGATGTTTGCAGCTAACCTGGCACAAGGTGGTGCAGCATTTGGTGTTGGTCTTAGATCGAAAAATGGTAAAACTAAATCTCTCGCTTATTCCACAGGTCTTACGGCTATTATGGGGATTACGGAACCAGCAATGTACGGGATCAATATGAAGTTCAAAAAACCATTTATTGCAGCCCTGATCGGTGGAGCTGTTGCAGGTGGATTCATGGGGATCGTCAATGTTAAAGCTTATGTACTTACAGGTCTAGTGGGTCTGCCAAGTATCGCAGCATTTATCAGTCCAGCAATTAGCACGCTCATCTATGCTCTGGTTGGTGGTGTGATTGCAATCATCGCTGCAGCAGTACTGACGTACATCCTTGGTTTCCAAGAAGATAGTGCTCCACAATCGACTGAAATGGCACCATCTGCTGAGCCTGCAACACCAGCAGCAACGACTTCTGCTTCCGCAGTAACGGCTATTGAAGAAACCAAAGCATTGGATCAAGACGTATTTAGCCCAATTACTGGTGAAGTTAAATCGCTGAGCGAAGTTCCAGACCCTGCATTCTCGGAAGAGATTATGGGTAGAGGTTTTGCAATTCAGCCGTCCGAAGGTCGTGTGGTTTCTCCAATCAACGGAACGGTATTCTCGCTGTCGAAGAGTGGACACGCTATCGGTTTGGTCAGTGAGAATGGCGCTGAGATGCTGATTCACATTGGGATTGATACCGTGAAACTGAAAGGTCAATTCTTCTCCCCTAAAGTTCAAGCTGGAGCGAAGGTTGCCGTTGGTGATGTACTCATGGAATTCGATCGGGAAGAAATTGAAAAAGCTGGCTATACCACGATCACTCCGGTAATCGTTACGAACATGCATCAATACAATTCAATTGAGTCTGCCGGACGTACAGCGATTAAAGAACAAGAATTGTTGTTCACGGCAAAAGCTTAACGAATATCCAAAAGCAGCAGTCTATCCGGAAGGAATTCCGGTAAGGCTGCTGCTTTGTTATTGGTATAGGCGATATCTCCCATGGATAATATCTGCTATATCCTAAACCAAGCGGGAAGGCAGAAGCTCCTGAACCAATTGCACAAAGTGCTGCGCAGGTTTGGACAGATGACGATTGCGATGCCACACAAGCGCAGAATCTACGGTGGATTGCGCATCCTGGATACGATAAACATGGAACGGATGCTCATGATAGAGCTGCAATACCGTATGGGGTACGATAGAGCTTGCAAAACCGAGTCTTACCAGTTCCAGCAACATGTTAATATCCGAGCATTCGCCTGCAATGGAAGGATTTACGTGATGCTCACGAAATTTCTGCAGTATCAGTTCGAACATCCCGAGTCCTTCGGTACTGGGAAGCAGGAGAGGGATGTCAGCCAGCTTTTGAAAATAAATTCCGCTCTCATCCGCTGATTTCAGTGGTGTGGAGGAAATATAAAAGAGAGCTTCCTGCGGTAGATGCAGCACTTCATATTGCTCTGTGTGGACAGGCATTCGTACACAAGCGAGCTCAATTTTACCTTCGCCCAAGAGCTGGCAGAGCTGTGCAGATTCATTTTGCTGAATTTTATAGGTCACCTGGGGGTGTGTTGTCCGAAATTGCTGGAGCGCTTGCGGAATCAAACGATCTGAAATGGTATTAATGCCAAGTGATAGCTTACCGCGAATGCCATAGCGGAAGCTCTGCATCTCCATGACAGCTTCCTCCATGTATTTGGTCATCGTCACCGCATAATCATAGAAGCTTCGGCCGGCCTGCGTCAGCTCCATACTGCGCCCTTTGCGTTCAAACAAAGCCACGCCAAGCTCATCTTCCATCAGCTTGAGCTGCTGGCTTAGAGGAGGCTGGGCCATGTGTAATCTGCGCGCTGCCGCCGTGATCTGTCTCTCCTCGGCAATCGCGATGAAATAGCGACATTGTTTGATATCCACGTGTGTTCTCCTTATGTGCAGCGATATGTTTTTCGTATGGGAAACCAACAAAACATGTATTTTTATTATACTTCCATCCTATGTTACCATACATAAGATTTAAACACTTCAAATCACACATATGGATTATGTCATATCGAATATATGCCGTGAGGATGACGACGAATTGGGGGTCAAGGTGCGATGCTGAAAACAATACATGCAGCTGCTGAAGCTGGACATACAGATGATGTGCTGCGATTTATCGCACAAGGAGCCGGATTGAATGACCGGGATACGCGCGGACGGACGCCTCTGATGGCGGCGGTACATGGCAACAAACCAGTGGCCGCAAGGTTGCTTATTGAAGCTGGAGCAGATGTCAACATCCAGGATCAACGACTGGACAACATGTTACTATATGCCAGTGCGGAAGGTTTGCGTGAAATGGTCAAACTGGCTATAAAAGCAGGTGCAGATACCCGGCTTACGAATCGTTTTGGAGGTACGGCACTGATTCCTGCTGCAGATCGAGGCCATGTCGATATTGTGGGGATTCTCTTGACATGCACGGATGTGGATGTGAATCATATCAACAATCTGGGCTGGACAGCCTTGCTGGAAGCAGTCATTCTGGGGGATGGCGGCACTCGTCATCAGCAGATCGTAGCATTGCTTTTGCAATATGGTGCTGATCCTTTCATTGCTGACCGGGATGGAGTTACAGCCCTTGCGCATGCCCGCAGGAATCATTATAAAGAAATGGAGCGAATGTTAACCCAATCATGAACAGACATCAAGAGCAATCTTTGCTAAATCATATAAAGGGCGCGTCATCGCTTGCATTGGCAGGCATTCAGTGGTTCTTCTTCCTGTTTACCAACACGGTGGTGGTGCCGTTATCCATCGGACATAATTTTCAGCTCTCACCGGAGGCCATTGCTGCGTCGATGCAGCATTCCTTTTTGCTTACCGGGGCTGTGTGTATCTTACAAGCGTTCTTTGGACATCGTTATGCCGTGATGGATGGTCCTTCGGGGTTATGGTGGGGACTGACGCTAAGCTTAACGGTCTCGGCTTCATCGGCAGGTATGAGTTTGGAGCGTATTGGAGGAGGGCTGGCTGCTGGTTTTCTATTAGCTGGTTTGACGATGATGATCCTTGGCTGGCTTGGAGCGGCGCATGTGCTTCAGAAGCTGTTCACACCTATGGTCAAGAGTGCGATGTTATTCCTGATGACGATTCAATTGACCATGAATTTCTTCAAAGGCATGATTGGATATACTGAGTTTGGCACATTCAACCTGCCTGTAGCGGCGTTGTCCGTTGCGATTGCGTTTCTTGTAGCCTTGATTCAGCTTAAGGGAAGAGGCAAGCTCGGGAACTACTCTATCCTGATTGGTATCGTGACGGGGTGGATTGCCTACAGTCTTGTGTTCCCTGGGCAGCATACAGGCGTATCCGGACATCATGATGTAAGCCTGTTTTCCTGGTTTCCTTGGGGGACGCCAAAGTGGGAGCCGGGCATTGTCATCACGGCTTTTTTTGTCGGGCTGGTGAACATGACGAACTCCATCACCACATTAAGCTCCGTCGAAAAGATATATGGAGTGCAAACGACCAGCCAACAATATAAACGATCATACATGTTCACGGGATTGTTCACGATGTTATCTTCGTGTGTAGGTGTGCTGCCGTTCGGTCTATTCGCTTCTTCGATTGGTTTTCTGGAGAGCACCCGTATTCTGAAACGGGCTGCGTTTGTTGTTGGAGCAGGCATGTTATGTATGTTGGGACTGACACCTTCAGTGACGGCCTTTTTCGCACAAATTCCGCCCAGTGTAGGGAGTGCCGTGCTATTTGTAGCCTATTTGCAAATGTTCGGGACGGCCCTGAGAACACTTGAAGGCACCAAATTTAATTCCAAAACAATCTATCGTGTGGCGCTGCCGGTTCTTACAGGTGTTGCTGTAATGAATATCCCTGCTGAAGCCTTTCAGTCTTTGCCTATGTATCTCATTCCGATCATTAGTAACGGACTCGTTATCGGGGTAGTGGTGTCACTTTTGCTCGAAACCACGGTAGATTGGTCCAAGATGGACAATACAACTCCTGCTTCCAAAGCAGCCTGAATACCTGAAGTATTGAAACAGTCCGGTTCATCGGGCTGTTTTTTGTTTAGGTTGGTGCTTCCCCGGTTACTTCACCATAATTTTGCCTTGCCCCGCCAGCATTCTCATTTCTCTGGATAAACGCTCATGATTACCTTGCTGGATCTCCAGCTGTACACCGTAGTGCCATCGGTTATTCTCTTCATTGCCCCAACGCAGCGTTCCTTCCAAATACAAGGGGTCTTCAAAAAGCAGCAAATTCATACCGATTCGGATGGTATTGGACTCCACATGCAGATTTAACGGAAATGAAAGCTGACAGCCGGATCGGCTGATATCGCATAATTCAGCTTGAATGGGTTTGGGTGGTGCAGAGGCGCCATTAATGCTGAGAATGAAAATTTCAAACATTATCGGTTCCTTTAAAGTATAGCGAAAGGGTTCTCTTCTAAGGTTAATTGCCATGGTTTCCTCCACAAAATCACAAAAAGTCAGTTATGATTATATCGTCATTTTTGCTAAAAAAATGAAGAGATTAACCCTGTTGTTAACGTCTTAATTATCTACAAGTGCAGCAGGATCACACATAGCCCTGAAGTTCCTTTAACCCATGTGTATGGCTTGATATAATGGTTGGATATGGTTCTGATTTCTTGCCTGGATCAGAAGGGAAAGGGTGCGGCGTTTATTTTAAATAAGAAAGGGAGACGGAAAAATGAACGGAAGACTTCAGGTGTTCACGGATACGGCAGCATTATGCCTGTATGATCTGGCGGCACTAAAACATCGGGTTGAAGATACACCGGACTGGTGGTGTATTGCAGAGGATGAACTGGCGGAAGTAAATGCAGGCAACTGTTTGTTTCTGAACTTGGGTGAAGATGGGCAGTATGAGGTGCAATGGAGTTTGGATGATTCGGGTAAGGAAGTTGAGACGGCACTGGTATACCAGATACATGTTCCTTCCGGTACCGTTTATCTGGGGGCTGCTGATGATGTCACCGGTGGTGAGCTGGAGCCGGATGAGTCATGCGGGGGTGTGCTGCTCCAGTTGGAACCGGGAAATTATGCTTGCATAGTATTGAGGGAAAACAAACAAATATGGATTACCATCAAGCCCAGTCTGCAAAGCGAAAATAGTTTGAGTGGCTTGATCCGAATTTAGCGTTATAGATAAGCGAATGAAGGAGGCTTAGGGACATGTACAAGGCCCAGTTGGAACGCATACAGGAAAAGCTGGACAAGCTCCAAGCTCTGGACCCGGAAAAGAATCTGTTTGGGGCGGAAAATCATCAATATGAAATGGCTCCGATATGTACATTGGATGAGATTAAGGCGTTTGAACGAAAATGGAAGATAGAGCTGCCCGAAGAATATCAAGCTTTTCTGCTAGTGATTGGAAGTGGCGGTACAGGTCCTTATTATGGGCTGGAAAAGCCTGAGGACGGTATATATCTGGTGATAGATTATGGTGATGAGTTGAATGCCATTTCCGAGCCGTTCCCACATGTGGAATCCTGGAATTGGGATGTTGACTGGTACGACGACAGCAAAGAAGAGGAAGAGTGGGCAGCGCTTGAACATGAGTATTATGATCCGAAATGGTCGGCAGGGATGCTGCGAATCAGCGATTTTGGCTGCGGCGTGAAGGGATTGTCCTACGGAGAGATCTGGACCGATGATCGAGCGAACAGTAATGGAATTTATCCGGATCATTATATGGGCAACACGGAGCGGCTGGGTTTTCTGGATTGGTATGAATTGTGGCTGGACCGCTCGATCAATGAATTGAATGAGGTATTATGATGGGCTGGGAATATGGCATTAGAACAACAAATCCTGTCATTTTACCTCGGATTGTGAAGCGACTGGCGGATTCCTTAACCTTCTCCGACTTGTATAGGCTGGAGCATTATGAACATGGGTTTGCGTTGCTTCAGGAGGGGTCGTCCTGGCCTGAAGCTCTACAAGTCTCGATTGAAGTGGCATCGGGAATGGATGAGATTGTGGAGGGAGAGTTGTACATCTATTGTCTGTTTCATACGGGGGGTGACTTCGCAGCAGATTGGCTGAGACAGATGGGAGCAGCTATGAATCAGGATGACACTGAGCTGGAATGGTTTGAACTTTAAATAATGATGCGAAAAATCAATACAAGAGCTTCCTCCTCAGGATTAGGCGGGGCTTTTTTGCGATGGAAAATAAATAAAAAACGGTTTGGCTTGTTCGCCCGTCTTATACCACAGAAAGAGAGAGAAGGAGGGGATTGCGGGATGGAAACCAAAGCCGAGATGAAGAAGATACTGTTCATACAAAGCGAAGATGAGACGGCATTTGTCCAGTCCATCATGGAACATCAGGACACGCTGATTTCCATTGCCTACAGTTATCTTCGCAATCGTCATGATGCACTTGAAGCGGTGCAAGAGATGACATGCCGAGCCTGGATCAAGCGTCGCTCTCTGAAAAATGAGAAGGCGTTCAAATCGTGGATTATTCGTATTTTGATCTATGTGTGCATTGATGAACAAAGACGTCGCAAACGGGCCACACCACTGCCCAATGAAGGGTTGGAGGAGGCGATAGCCGAGTCTGCTATTGCAGGATTCAATGATAACAAACTTGCGATGTGGTCCATGCTTGAGAAAATTAAACCGAAATACCGCCATGTATTACTGCTGAAATACTATAACGACATGACGTTGATTGAGATTGCCTCCATTCTCGGCAAACCGGAGGGTACCATCAAGACCTGGCAGCATAAAGGGTTGGAACTGTTACGGAAGCAGATGAAGAACAGGGGGGATTGGCATGAGAACTAGTCCGGAGGAACAGGCACTTTTGGCAGATGCTTCCCAGACTAAGTTGGAGAGACAGCAATTGAATCCGGCGGACACGGCATTTGCCATTCAGCGAGGTCTGGCAAAGGCGAGAACCCGGCGAATGGCAGGTCATATGCAATTAAAGTGGATTACTGCGGTGCTCGTAACAGCTCTGGCAGCCGGTTGGCTGCTGATGGGTCCACTTGGCGGTTCTACACCACAACAGGCAATGTACAGCCCGCCCGCACAGAATTGGGGAGTTCTTGAACCTTTTCGGGATTTGGTTGAAACCGATATTGACGGCAACACGATTGCATCCGCAATTAACAATGGTTATGTGCAGCTCGTGGATCGTTCTGTGAAATCAGGAATATATCGGTTAACCGTCAATGCAGTGATGGCGGATGAAAACAAGATGATCGTATTGTATACAGCCCAGACGGATGCTTCCCAGGAAATCTATTCGGTGAACCGTTCCAGGGCAACTGACATGCTGACCAATCATAAATTTGATGATAGTAATGCGGGGGGAGTCCAAGTACCAAAAGGGAACCATATCATATATGGCCGAACTGCGATTAACCTAAAACGAACTGATGCATTTCCTGAAAAGTTAATGCTCGACTTTCAAATCGTCTCCCTTGATCCAGGGAAGCTTGCAGACCCAAAAACAGGGACAAAGCGACCTGAAATGCGATATTCAGAGCTGATGAAGATTTCTTTTGACTTAGACCCCAAATTTTCGGTTCCCAAGACGGAAATTACAAAAATTAATCAGTTATTTACGATTGACGGCCATGAGGTGATGTTATCTCAAGTAGAGATGTCTCCACTTATTATACGAGCCAAACTTGTCTATGAACCCAATAAAAAGATTGATTTCCAAACCAAACAATCTATAAGTGAATCATTACATCCTTACGAGATTGTTTCTATAACCCAAAATGGTAAGCAGACCAAGCTTCTAATGTATCGAGGTAGCGGAACAGAAGACGGGATGATTGTATACTACAGCAGCAATATGTTGGACGATCCTCAATCGCTTGTATTGAAAATACCAACTGAAACGGGCAAAGTTTACGATGATTTGCAGGAAGCTGAGAAACACAAGCTGGAACTGAAAATCAAATAGGATTCAGAGGAAGGGCGATACAAAGTCTTCAGATGACTTTGTGTCGTCTTTTCATTTTTCTTATACGGAGATTGCTGTTGCAGAAAAAGGTTGAATTTGCAATCTGAACGATCAGGATCCAACAAAACGTTGGTAGGCAAGCGGCCGGGTTTTTACTATGGTGAAGGACCAAATAAAATATCTGAAGTATAAGTACATATTATATTCCTTCATATATTAAAAATTTATAATAAAAATCCGATATACATTAAGTGTGTTTTCATGTTTATGAAGACCTAATGTACTATAACAAAGCCCTAGGATTTTGCGATTTATTCATAAGTAAGGACCATAGACTGATAAAAGATAGTACAGAAATTGTTTCACCATCGTATTTATTTGATAAAAAGGGCGGGAATTTCATGAATCGTTACGACGAAATTATCTGGAAAAGGAACAAGCTGATCTGTATCATCATGTGGGTTAATGTAGCTATAGGTTTTGGTATGTCCTTTTTGGTTCCAAAGTTGCTTGTCTCCAATGGTGTAGCTGTATTGTTCACTGTTTGGGTGACATACGCCAATGCCAAAAAGAAGCATATTCATTTAATCCCATGGCTGTGCACGATCCTGATTACTATATGTGGAGTCTATGCAGGCTGGGGAAGTGTTAACATCACTTTAAGTCTGGTCATCACTTCGGTGTTATTGCTCTATCCTGACAAGAAACTGTTCACAACCGGATTTCTTGTGCTGCTTGTCATTAGTATTCTTCAGGTTGTTCTGGTGGAGACAAAGAGCTCCGAGGAGTTTATTGGCCATATTGTTGATGTAGGATTGTTTGCACTTACCGGAGCCATTCTGATGATGGTTTCCCAGTTGAATCAAAGACTCTTTTGGGATAGCGAAGCACGTTGGCAAGAGGTGGAGCACTCCAAAATGAGAATGGAAACGATGCTTATAAGGGTCAAAGAATCCGTGGAGGGCCTATCTCGTTATACGGATCAATTAAAGCAAAAAGTAACCGATACCGGATCCATTACCCATGAAGTGACGCTTGGATTCAGCGAAGTGGCCAAAGGTGTTGAATTCCAGGCTACCAGTGTGGCTGATATCTCAGAGTCCTTGTCCATGTCGGATCAACATATCCGTGATGTTGCTAGCTACTCGCAGCAGATGAAAGAACTGTCTGCCAGCATGGCAGCGAGCACGGAAACAGGCAGCACACAGATGGATCATCTGAATGTTCAGATGCAGGAACTGTATGAAACGATTGATACCACAGCTAATGACATGAAAAAGTTTAACGAGGAAAGTGAGTCCATGTCGCTGATGCTGAACAGCATCTCGGATATTGCGAACCAGACAAATCTGCTTGCGCTCAATGCAGCTATTGAAGCAGCGCGCGCAGGTGAACATGGACGTGGTTTCGCGGTGGTGTCGGAGGAAGTTCGCAAACTGGCAGAACACTCGGGTCAATCGGCTAATGATATTGCAACCATTTTGTTCCGTTTGAAAGGACAGACACAGGCGTTGACGGATCGGTTCGAACGTATTCGCCTCGCTTTGCAAGCAGGGAAAGATAGTGTGCAAACGGCAGAAGAGGTCTTCCATACGATCAACAGCAATTCACAGCAAGTGTTGAATCAGGCAGCAGATATCGAGAGCAGTTCAGTTACCATGAGGGAATCTTCTACAAAAGTGGTTAATGAGGTTTCGGAGATTTCAAGTGTGACCCAGCAATCGAGTGCCGCTACGGAAGAGATTCTTGCCAGTATGGAAGAACAGCGCAATCTTACCCAGAAGATGGTGGACAGCTTCGGAGAACTGGAGCAATTGATTTTGGATCTGAATGAGTTGGTGTCGAGCGAAAACGAAGTACGTTCTACAACCGATACTCTGTAGAGTAAAGCAGGGCTAAGGCAGGCCTGCGACATCTGAGTCACCTGATTACCCTATTATTCATTCGAAGTTCATTCTACTAAGCCTGTCTCCAAGAATTATGCGGAGGCAGGCTTAGTTGTTTTGTGGATGGACTGATCTCTCTGGCCGTTTACAACGAAACAATTGTGTATGTGAATCCAGGCCCACTATAATGGAAAGAAGAATTTGTGGAAAATGATTACTGGCAGGAAGTTTGGGTAATTGGGGGAACAGAACGTGAAGAATGCAGTAATGGAACAAAGGCAGGCGAGCTGCGACCAGACAGATGAAGCGATGAATGAAAATGGCGATATTCGCGTTCGTTTCTATGATCGGAATTCGCTAGAAGACATGGACTGGCCCAACACGGAAGATGGCAGATATGCAAGAGCATATTTGGAACCCATGATGCTACAAGGGACGCGGGACTTCATTATCAATGTAAGCACAACCTTGCTTATTGCCCGGATTGACGATCTTGTTCTTCCGTTGACGGTAAATGATGCGGAGTACGATAATGCTTACGTTTGTTCGCCTTATACGCATTATGTGCGGTATGCCAAGCAGGAGTTGACGCTGCTTCGGAAACCGTTGTTGGAAAAAGGTTTATCAGCGCTGCTCACTGTGGTGGGGTGGGGAATGCAGCAATCACAGATAAATAAGGTTGTACATATAAACAATTGGCTGTTGTCAACGAACCTGTATCCGGCCATGTCCGGTGAGCAGGCGGTTTGTCTGCTTGCAGCGGTAAGGGAGCGCTATCCTGAGCATGCCGTCGTATTTCGCTCCTTGTGCCCAGGGCTTCACCCGGATCTGACGGGCAAGCTGAAGCAAGCAGGCTGTCAACTGATTCCAAGCCGGCAAATCTATCTGTACCGGGCAAATGATCCGAATTTCGGCAATGCGAAGTCGCGCTGGCTGCTGAAGCGGGATTACGAATTGTTGACCAAGCACGGCTATGAAATCGTTTCACAAGCGAATCTGAAGGATACGGATATTTTGCGAATCGCGGAACTGTACAAGCTGCTGTACCTTGAAAAATACTCTTATGATAATCCGCAATTCAGTGAACATTTCATTGCTACAGCAAAAGCTTCAGGAGCGCTGACCCTGTATGGTCTGCGGAAGGAAGGGCGTATCGATGCGGTTATGGGATACTTCTGCCGAAATGGGGTGATGACAACGCCGCTGTTCGGTTACGATACGGCGTTGCCCCAGTCCATCGGGCTGTACCGCATGCTGTCAGCTTGCCTGATTGGACAGGCTCGTGAGAACGGCCATCTGCTGCATGAGAGTGCTGGTGCTGCGCAGTTCAAGCGCAACCGTGGCGCTGTGTCGGATTTCGAATATTCCGCCGTGTATGAGCGCCATCTGCCATTGGGCAGACGCTGGTGCTGGCTACTGCTTGAACGGCTTTTGAATCGCGTGGGTGTGCCGCTGATGCGTCGAATGAAGCTATAAAAATGCATAATCAGTGCTCTGCACTCGCACCCCCCATACATGATCGAGCCTTAATTATGTATGTTCGGCCAGCTGCACTTCGAAGCCATCTGGGTCAGTAATGTAAATAAACCTCAGATGCGGATTGGGTTGGACGGGGCCACGTGCAATCGGGATGCCTAATGCGGCGAGCTGCTCCATGGCTTCGTCCAGTGACCTTACCTCATAGCCGATGGACACACCGGCCTCTGGCTTGAGGAGAGGCTCGCTGCCTTCGATTAGCTCCAGCTTTGTTTCATTTTCCGAACCTAGCATGGCAATCTGCCGTCCCCGGCTTTCGAATCTGCGCTGAATCGGCAGCCCGAGCATGCTGTGGTAGAAACGGAGCGATGCTTCCAGATCGCGTACCCGCAGTGTGATCCAGTTTAGTCTGATCAACATAGGTGAATCTCTCCTTTTTGTGTCATATTTATAAACGTACGCTTATTATACGATAAGCTTGTGTATGGGCCTAATAAAGCAATGATAGGTTTGAGAAGTGACAAGTACAGCTAGCTAATGTAGCTCTCTAAAGAATCAGAAATTCCCGAGAGAAGTTGCATTTCAAAAGTGAATTCGAAAAAAGCTGCCCAAGATTATTCTCGGGCAGCTTAACTGAGAGTGCCGTTCAATGACCGGCACTTTTTTTATTGAATCAGGTCAATCGCATCCTGTGGCACAAAGACTTCTACGCCATTGTAGACAATAACGCCATCCAGGGTAGTCTTTTTGCCATTAACGAGCGCGATATTTTTGTAGATTTGCAGTTCAAGCTTGGTGTTGCCCTTGGTTACGAGGATTTTCGGATTTTTGGCATCCGTCAGATCCAGCTTGTACGTTGCACCTTTGGCAGTAAAAGCCTGCTTCGCGGGCACAAACAATTGTTTGCTTACGCTGTCGAGGTCAAGGTCCAGCACACGTGCCATGTATTTGGCTACATCCGTGTTGTCGATGACACCGAAAGGTCGATCATTATTTGGAGCGTACGTATACAGCACAACATCTCCACCTGTGTGACCGCCAGTGGTCCAGCCAATTCCGGAACGTTTGCTGATCATCGGTCCAACCGTATAATTGAGACTGCCCGGGCTGGCCGCTTTAATGGCAGCGATTTCCTCGGAAGTCAGGTCGGTAATGCCGTAGTATTGCTTCATCACGGCTTTGATGTTGGTGCGTTTGGCATTCAGCTTGGATTCCACACCTTCGCCTGTCAGCTTAGCCTTTTTCAGAGGTCCGATAAATGTGGACAACGGTTCTTTATCATAGGTGCCTGTAGTTGAGGCGTTACCAATAGTCAATCCACCGTTTTGGTGGTCCGTGACAGCGACAACGACGGTTTCTTTATCTTTTTTGGCAAAATCCATGGCTACTTTAACAGCATCGTCAAATGCCAGCACATCACTGATAATGCCGATGGGATCGTTGGCATGCGCTGCCCAGTCCACTTTGCTGCCTTCAACCATGAGGAAGAAGCCGTCTTCGTCTTTGGAGAGGACTTCAATGGCTTTGGAAGTCATCTCGGCGAGGCTTGGTTGCTTCGCTGGATCGCGATCCATGTTATAGGCCATGCCTGCCGGGGCAAACATGCCCCACAGCTTGCCTGAAGTCGAAGCTTCCATCGCTGCCGGAGTCGTTACATAATCATACCCCAGTGCTTTGATGGATGAGACCAGATTTTCGCCATCTTTGCGTCCCGCAGGCTCTAAATAACTGCTTCCTCCACCAAGAACAACATCCATACCGTTATAAACCTGTTGTTTGCTCAGTGCATCATAGTTTTTGCGATCCGGATAGTGGGCGGAGAAGTCTGCTGGTGTAGCGTGCATAATTTCGGATGTCGCAATAATACCTGTTGCTTTGCCTGCCAGTCTGGATGCTTCCAGGATGGAAGCGACCGGCTTCTTGGCATCTCCTGGGGCGATAGCTTTTTGTCCAGGCATCGTCGCTTTATCCGGCAGCACTCCGACATATCCTGTATGTGACTTGTGACCTGTAGCAAAGGCTGTTCCCGCAGGGGCCGAGTCCGCAATCGGCGCATCCGCAGAGTGTGTACGAACCATGCCACTAGCCATGGAATCCAGTGTAAGAGAGGAACCCTTGTACCAGCGAGCCAAAGCTGTTGCGTCGTTCGCCATACCGTCCGGGATCAGGATGATGACATTTTTGATCGGTGAAGCAGATGAGGTGTTTTCTTCCACAGCCCATGCTGCACTACTGCCTCCCAGCGTAGCTGTAACAATGGTCGTAACCGCGAGCATCATTTTGGCGGCACGGGTATTGAATCGATTTAACATGAACACATCCTCCTAATGATATGTATAGTTTGGTATCCATGACCAGTGTATACAACGAATGCTAAACGAGCGTATGTATTGGATTAACTAAATGTAAATTTTACGATTAGAGAAGGGTAAAGGGGAAGCGAATATGTAGCGAGAAGCTTTCTCTCGTATGGGCGTGAAGCATGTTTGTGGAAGTATCGCGAAACAGGATAAGCAACCTATGATATAGAATTCGTAGTGTAAAGTTGTATGCATAATGATGAAATAGAGAGCTTGATGAGAGAGGAAAGTGACACATGATTGATATTATTGCGCTTCGACGAGACCTTCACGAACATCCCGAGCTGGGATTCACCGAATTCCGTACGGCTACCAAAGTCGTGCAGATGTTGACGGAACTGGGTTACCGTGTGACCTATGGAAAAGATGCCATTGATGACACATCCCGGCGAGGTCTGCCAAAGCCTGAAGTGTTGGAAGATGCTTATCAGCGTGCCATCCATGAAGGGGCAGATCCAGCGATTGTGCAGCAGATGCGAGGCGGGTTCACGGCGGTTGTCGCTGAGTTGCAAGGAGAACAGGAAGGACCAACAACGGCGTTCCGTTTCGATATGGATGCACTTCCAATCCGTGAGAGCAAGTCGGACAAGCATATACCACAAGCGGGACAATTTCGCTCCAGTCATGAAGGCATTATGCACGCTTGCGCACACGATGGACACACAGCCATTGGGCTTGCACTTGCAGAACGTTTGAGTGATCGAAAGTTCGGCGGTAAGATCCGTCTGTTGTTCCAGCCTGCTGAAGAAGGTGTGCGTGGTGCGTATGCCATGGTCAAAAACGGCATGCTGGAACAGGTAGACCGTCTGTTCTGCATACATCTCGGTACAGGTGTGCCATCCGGTCACGTCAGAGGGGCATCTGCTGGATTCCTGGCAACGACCAAGCTGGAAGCCCATTTTACAGGTGTGTCTTCTCATGCCGGAGCTACACCGGAGGAAGGACGGAACGCGTTGCTGGGAGCATCTACTGCACTCCTTAATATTCATGCGTTGCCTCGGTTTAGCACGGCGGATACACGCATTAATGTGGGCATTCTTGAAGGCGGAACGGGGGCCAATATTATTCCCGAGCACGCACGGATGGTGATTGAGACCCGTTCAACGAGTGAAGAAACGAATCGTGAGCTGGAGCGACGGGTACGTCAGATCATCGAGCATAGCGCGTCGATGCATGAGTTAAGCTCTACGGTTGAAGTCATCGGCGGTGCAGTTCCTATTCGCTGTGATATGGAGCTTGCAGAGCTTGCTGTGCAGCAAACGGAAGGCATCGCAGGATTTACCTGTGCGGAGGCTATTTCGGATGGTGCCTCACTCGGAAGTGAGGATGCCAGTTACATGATTCGGCGCGTACAGGAACAAGGCGGGAAAGCGACGTATATGATCATTGGCAGCGAGCTGCCTGCTCCGCATCACCATCCGGAATTCGATCTTGATGAGGCAGTGTTGGCTCCTGCTGTGGAACTGCTGGAGAGATTGGCACGAACGCTCTTGTAAGATATAAGGTTGCTGCAATTATTTAGAACAGTCAGATCCCGATCGAGAGATATACTGTTAAAGGTACTTGGATATGAAGCAGGTTAAGACTACAATCAAGGGGAAGTTTCTACTTACCCGCATCGGTTAAGGGGGTGAACGAGCTTCAAGGTAGCACGTGCAAACTTACCAATCGCCAGAGGGCTGAGGCGACTGCACAAGCGTTGCAGGCACAGCTCAAAAATGGCGGAGCGACCTTGGAGCAGAACTGGATGAAACATAAACAAGATCAGGGGTTCAAACCTCAAACATTGCAGCAGACGAAATATGGAGCCATTGACGGCAAAACCTATGAACAATACGGTACGCTCGGCTGGCTAGGCATTCCATATGCAGCGCCTCCGGTAGCTGAATTACGCTGGAAAGCGCCGGGTGAACCGGATGCATGGACAGGGATACGAACAGCCAAGGAATTTGCTGCGAGCAGCTTACAGTTATCCGGCGAAACTACAGCCGGAAGCGAAGACTCACTGTATCTCAATATTTGGCGTCCAAATACAACCAGTTCCAAGCTTCCGGTTATGGTGTTTCTGCACGGCGGCGGGAATATGACCGGATCGGGCAAGGATTTTCAGGGTGAACAGCTTGCCCGTAAAACGAACAGCATTATCATATCTGTAAACTATCGTTTGGGAGCTCTTGGGTTCTTCCAAAATGCTGCATTGAAAACCGGCAATGCTCTTGATGATTCGGGCAACTATGGCTTGCTCGATGCACTCCGTGCACTTCATTGGGTACAGGATAATGTCGAAGGCTTTGGCGGAGATACAGGTAATGTTACGTTGGCCGGGCAGTCGGCAGGAGCGCGTGATGTGCTGGCAGCATTAATCTCGCCACTGAGCAAAGGGTTATTTCAGAAGGTAGCTGCTTTCAGTGGTGGCCTGACGACGGCTGCACAGGAGGAAGGCAAGCAAAAATCCGAGGATGCACTTGTGAAATTGCTCGTGGAAGAGGGAAAAGCGACATCCATTGAAAATGCGAAAACATGGATCGGCAAGCAGTCTCAGGCGCAGCTGGCGAGCTATTTGCGTGAGATGCCTGCGGACAAACTTGTCACTGCATTTGGTTCAACAGCAATTCGCATGGAGTCATTCCCACATCTGTTCCGTGATGGGGCGGTCATTCCAAAAGAAGGTTTCGACTCCATCAACAGCGGTAATTATGCGCAAGTACCTGTTCTGCTGGGGAGTCTGGAAACCGAGTTCTCCAGCTTTGCATTCGGTGATGAGAACTTTGTACCCTCGATTCATGATGAAACTTTGTTCACAGATGAGACCAAGGCAGAGCAATATGCCGCAGCTCTGAAATATGGCAGTGAGGCTTATGCAGGCTACAATGCAGAGCGTGTAGCTGAACGCTTGACGAGTGAAGCGGGACAGCCGCCTGTATACGCTTATCGTTTTGCCTGGGGTACACAGGTTGGGGTCATTTCCGAAAGAGTGCAGACATTGCTTGGCGCGCCACATGGAGCGGATATGGATTTTTACACAGGACACGCAGACGGTGTTGCTGCCCTTTTTCCTGAAGGTTATTTTAGTGATAAGAACAAACCTGGCCGTGAGGCATTGTCTGCCGCGATGGCGGCTTATCTGAAGCAGTTCCTCTATACAGGCAACCCGGGAAATGGTGGATTATCGGAATTGGCCGAATGGACACCTTGGACGAAAGATGCCAAAGCACCGATCATGTGCCTTGACGCAACCAATACTACAGCCGAGATCGACATGTCCACACAGTATAATGAAGGCAAGGATGCCGTGATGGCGAAAATGAAAAAAAAATTGCCAGAGGAGACATACAGGTTGCTGACGGAGAAAGTATTTGCTGGACGCTTTTTCTGGGAGTAAGTCATACGAAAGGACGCGAGAGAATGAACTCTTGTGTCCTTTTTTAGTTATTGGCTTAACTCCTTATTCTTTAATGTGAAAATTCGTTTTCGGCAGCGGTTTCTGGATCGTTTTCAGCAGGAAGTGTAGTGATCTCATCATGGGGCTGGTCTAAAAGGAGAAATTGAGGTAGAATTATTGAGAATTATTCTCAATTAAACAAATCTCTTTCTGAGATTCATGATCAAGTTATAGATGAGGTGAGAACACATGGGTTTCGATTCGTTATCTGTCGTATACCAGCATTACTTAACGCAGGAACCGTTCAGCCAACAAGATAAAAATACGTATCTGCTCTCGGCTGAGGCGGGCAGTGGCAATATAAAAAGAGTAACGACGTATAGTGGTATTGAGATTGTGCATTCTCAGATTGAGTATCATGAGCCATATCCTACGTATTTTGCATCGGATATTCCCATTATCGAGCTACAGTTTGCATTATCAGGTGCACGGTATGTGGACATATCCGGTCAAGAATATACGCTGTCTACTGGTCAGGGAGCCTTAATTATGATGCGCGATTTTGAAGCCTGGTTCCACCCGCCTGCAAAGGAGAATTATACTTCTTTTGCTCTCGGGATTCCGATCTCGTTGTTCAATTATGCGGGTGCACATTTGGCAACAAGCCAATGCATTCGGTTTCAGGACATTTTGGGACATCGTATTTTCAAACCCATCGTATTTCAGTTGGACCACAGAATACGAACGATGATTGACAGTCTGATTGTGGAATTGAACAACCCCTATAGATCGTCTTTAATGATGGAAGCAACCGCATTGGAGATATTGAATCGGTTTATGATTCAGCTGTTTGATCTGGCGCCGATTCCAGTGGGATTCTCCAGAGAGGATATACGGAAGTTGCATACCGCTCGGGAAATTATGGAGAATTGCATGGTGGACCCGCCATCTCTGCTGGCATTATCCAAGCAGGTGGGGTTGAATGATTTCAAATTAAAAAAAGGCTTCAAGGCGCTGTTTGGTACCACCGTCTTTGAATATTTGCGCCAGATTCGTCTTGATAGCGCCATGAAATTGCTGCGCAATCAGGAAAACAACGTCACCGAGGCAGCGATAGCAGTTGGTTACAGTAATATCAGTGCCTTTTCCCAGCAATTCTATCGCAAATTCGGCGTTAAGCCATCGGAAATGAAAAAAATATTTTAATAATCCGTCTTACCGTCAATTGTTCCGTATGGAGGCAGTCGAGATGCACACAGCCTTGTATACTCCAGGTACAGTGGATACTGTACTGAAAAATAAAGGAGTGTATGAGCGTGAACAGAATTAGAGGAAGTATCTTTTTTAGCGTATTTGCAGCCATGTTGGGTCTTATGCTTATTGCTCCCATTATGCCGCCGCTTATTCGCGAGCTGGGGATGAAAGAAAGTCATTCCGGGCTTATTATTTCGCTCGGGTCGATTGCAATGGCAGTAATGGCTCCAGTGTGGGGCAGATTCAGTGATCTGAAAGGCAGAAAACCAATTATATTAATTGGATTCATAGGTATGTCCATAAGTTGTGCTTTGTTCGCTTTGGCCTTGTATGGTGGATTGAATGCTTGGATGGGAGGGGGACTCCTGCTAACCCTTCTGATTGTGACGCGTAGCTTGATCGGGGCATTCATTCCGGCGGTGCTGTCTTCTTCCCAGGCATATATGGGAGATGTGACAGAAGGGGAAGAGCGAGGAAGCGGCATGGCGATTATTAGTGCAGCGAATGGACTCGGGCTTGTATTTGGTCCTGCGATTGCAGGGGCTTTTACCATCATAGGTCTGCTGTGGCCGCTATATTTTGGCATCTTTATTGCAATTGCTGCCTTTATCATCGCGTTGTTGCTTATTCCAGCAGCCAAACCCGTCATTCAGGATAAACCGCCCAAGGTCAACCCGTTCCAACGTGGATTACGAATGTACCTTGCTGCAGGATTGGTGACGATGGTTGGCATTATGACGCTGCAGGTCATTGGCGGATTTTATTTTCAAGATCAACTCAATCTATCTCCAGCCGCAACAGCCAGAATGGTTTCGTTTGGGCTCATGTTCTCCGGGGCCGCGATGCTGATCATGCAGGTGATTCAGATGAAGTGGCTGAAATGGCAGCCGCGGCCTATGATTCTGCTCGGTTCTCTTTTTCTGATGGGAAGCATGGTTCTGTTTCTGGTCTCTACTCAGCTGTCCATCTATTATTTCTCGTTTTTCCTGTTCGGTATGGGCTCGGGTCTGATGATGCCAGGTTTCATGGCGGGAGCTTCTCTCTCTGTCAGCAAAGAACAGCAGGGCGGTGCAGCCGGATTGGTTGCAGCGATTCAGGGCATATCGGCCGTGATTACCCCATTGCTGACAACAACGCTGTATCAAGTAGATAAACATATTCCGTTTATGCTGGTAGCCATTCTGGTGGTTGTCATGGGTGCAGTCATGCTGGGAGTAAGGAAAAATCAAACCCATTCCGTAGCCGGGTAAGGTGACGTACCTAACTGAACAACAACATTGCGACAAAGAAATGTTGCAGCGAAACCGGATATTGCGTCCAGTTGCACGCCAATCTGTTCGTCCTCGTAAGCGAAACTGAGCTGCAAGCAGACATTGCTTTCCTCGGCGGGGGATATGTCCTTAAATTGGACGTCTTCAAAGTTAAAGTCGAGGGGCTGTTCCAACCCGTCTGTGGAAATGTGCGTAATCGTCAGGGACAGATTTTCAGGCCTATCGCCGTGATCCGCGTTTTCCAGCTTCACATTTGTTAGTTCATCGTAGTGAAACGGTGGGAAATACCCCAACGTATCGATCACGTCTTGGGCACCTTCGATGGAATTGAGTGGTGAGAAGATCATTTCAAACTGCCAGGTTTCCAACAATCGTGACTCATACTGGGGGCTTGTGTACAGCAGGATCGAATCAGGTCCGCATTCTATTGCGGTTCCAATAAATGCGGCCCACCCTGCTGTACCAACCTCACCAACCGTTATCATAATCTGATCTTGAGCACGCAGCTCGGCTCCGCGATTGGATTCGAAGTGCATTCGAAAACCCTGTGCTTGTACCTGCCAAGCCGTATGTGGGGCAAAATAAAATTCCTCCCGCTTCACAGACTTTATGCTAACGTTCCATGTCCGTTCCTCATTCATGCGATCCCCTCCGATAACCATAAGCATTGAAAAACTGGCAAGGCTTCACTTGGCCTTGATCATCTCTCAGCCGCAGCCTGCATCAGCTTGTAAATCTGGCGGGTCGTGTTCACGTTCCGGACTGTCATATATTTGTAGACCTTGGAGCCTATGAGCTTGCTCATACCACTTTTGGTGACAAGTTCTTTACTGACAGAATATAAAATGGCTCCGGGAACATATAGTAATGTGCCGATTTCCGGTTTGATGGGTAGCTTGTCCAGAACTGAGACGTCATTCACCTCATCCCAGAGGAACATGACATCACTTTTGGCCGTGGCATCATTAGTCCATTCCTCCGGCAGTGCCTGAACAACAGTCCGGACTTCATCTAGATTACGTACCATCACCTTGATCTGTAAGCCAAAATCGACAGCTATGGCTTGTTCAAGAATTTGGGCTAATTCCTCATTCGCACTGACGCGCTCCTGATGATCGGCAAAGATAATATTGCCAGAATTGATATACGTCACCACATCCAGCAAGCCGACTTGCTCAAACGTTTCTTTTAACTGCTTCATATTGATTTTGTTATTCCCACCCACATTAATACCTCGAAGCAGAGCAACATAGATCATGATTCAACCCTCCGTATCCTGTGTTATCCTTTACTTTTAACCAAGCGACAAATACTCGAATAAATGTGCAGTATGCTCTTCTCCCAGTAAATCATTCAATATAGGTTCGACATGCTCCAAATATTCGGGTTTGGTTTCATAAGTTTCCTCGTCCTTCAATTCCCCGGCATAGGCCCGTGCGGCTTCAATCAGGATGGCGAGTGCATTGAAAAAGTCAGTTAATGAATCGGCAATAAGCTGAGGTTCTTCTCCTGCAAAAGCAGCATATACCGGTGAGTCCGGTGCAGCTGTATCCACGATTAATGGATCATCGTTAAAATTTGCGATGACAACATGATTTTTTTGCCAAGAGGCTGACTCCTCATACGGTTCGTTCATTCCGATCCAGCGGTGCCCCAGTTGCTGACGATGCAGATGTTCTGGTGCAACAAAGGAGATTAGAGCTGCATCACCGATCTCGACAGCTGCATTTTTCATTTTGAGTGTGCCTTTTGCCTGTTCATCCATCATCTCGTAGTGGCTGTACAGATATTGCAGCTCTGGAGAGAGCGGGATTCGTTCGTCCACTTCCGGCTGGCGGTGCTGTTTACGAGGACGCAGATCATGATTTTTGAAAAGTCCATAAGTTTCATTATATAAATATTGCTGCTCCACAAAACGGATTAGGGCGGCATTCAGTTGTTCCATCGGTGTCTGGTCCCTCCTGTGTTAGGTTTATTTTCAAGCAGTTACACTCATTCATAGTCAAATTATATTATATCAAAATGAGAAAAGCTTAAAATAGAGCCCTTTCGTGATGAGAGGGCCTTTTGGCATACAAAGAGGGTTGTTTTTTTATGTATCCAAAGTAATGAAAATTAATATTTCTTATCCATATCCCAGCATTTTTCAATATAATGACCGGATAGAACAAAACAAAAGGATACTACCTCAGAGAGGTGATTGGTATGACAATTGATGTGCTTGTACGAAATAACGTGAAGGTGCTCGGTTCAGGAAGCCAAACGATTGTTTTTGCCCATGGTTTTGGATGTGACCAGGATATGTGGCGTTATATTGTTCCGAATTTCATGGATAACTATCGTGTCGTTTTATTTGATTATGTAGGTTCTGGCCAATCTCAAATTGACTATTATGATGCTTACAAATATAGCAGCCTGCAAGGTTACGCTCAGGATGTTCTGGAGATTATGAAAGCGCTCGATCTGAGAGACGCCATATTTGTCGGGCATTCTGTCAGCAGCATGATTGGCATGCTTGCATCCATTCAATCATCCAATTATTTTAGACATATTGTAATGCTTGGGCCTTCTCCGCGTTATGTGAATGATCTTCCAAGTTACTATGGCGGATTTGATCGGCGTGACATTGATGAGCTGCTGGAAATGATGCAGATGAACTTTATTGGGTGGTCCAGCTATCTCGCTCCTATCGTTATGCAGAATTCGGAACGGAAAGAGCTGACGGACGAGTTGGAAAAGAGCTTCTGTTCGAGAGATCCGCATATTGCCAGACAATTTGCCGAGGTGACGTTTCTCTCGGACTGTCGGGAGGAATTGGAACAGGCGTCAGTGCCAACGCTGATTCTTCAATGTTCGGATGATAGCATTGCTCCAGTTGAAGTCGGGGAATACTTGCACGCGCACCTGAAGAACAGCAGGCTCCAACAGATGACGGCGAAGGGACATTATCCACATCTGAGTCAGCCTGAAGAGACAAGCCGTTTCATTAAAGACTATTTGCAGAGCGTATAAAGTAAAATGAGAGGAAAGACAATTATTTCATGGATATTCAATTAGATGTGGCTCCTTGCGGCTACTTCTCAATCGCTGACTCGGGAATCATTCAATCCATTAATCAAACCTTGCTGACTCTGCTTGGATATGAACGCAACGAGCTGTTGGGACGGCATATTGAGGCCACCATGTCGGTTACCAACAAGCTCTTTTTTCATACGTATTTCTACCCTTACATTCAGTTATATGGACATGTGGATGAGATGTACTTCTCGTTTCGGACCAGCGATCAGCAGGATGTTCCGGTTCTTCTGAACGGAGTTCGGCAGACCCGTAACGGAGAAAGCGTAATCGACTGTGTTGTGGTTGTCATGCGCAAGCGAATTGAGCATGAGAAGGATATTTTGAATACCAAAACGAAGCTGCAGGAGTTGTATCAAGCTACACATGAAGCGAACAAGGAGAGAGATACCGTTCACAGGTGGCCTCTGCCGATTGGGGTGAGTATAACATTACAGTGAGTATAGGCGCGGCTACGGTTACGCAGGAGGATACTGAGCAGTCTTTGTTTCATAAAGCAGACCAGGCACTCTATGCTTCCAAAACGGGTGGACGAAATCGAGTGACACTTGCGGCTGAAGCAGCGAGTAGTGATATTAAACCTTCATAATTGATTGATAACTGTCGATATAATATTTAGCACTATTATCTATATTAGAGGAAGTGAATATAAATTATGAATCAGGTTGAGGCTGTTTTGGCTGCAATGCCATTTATCCGCGAAGCTACACGTCAGGATGTTTCCATCTCGGTCATGGACCGGGAAAAGTTCCTGTTTTTCGAATCCGGCAAAGCCTTGAAATATGATTACAAGGCAGGAGACCCAATTGCAGATATACACAGAGATTTTAAGATGTTACAAAATGAATCCAAGACAAGGGAACATTATCCGGCTGAGCTTTTTGGTATCGCTTCGGATTCGTATTTCCATCCGATTAAGAATGAACAGAACGAGATAGAAGCAGTCCTATGCATTACATACAGTATGGATACCCAGGATCAATTGAAAAAGCTGATGAATCAGGCAGGCGAAGTTACAGGCAAACTGATTGAGGGGATCCAGCATGTAGCTGCTCATTCGGAAGAATTGAGCGCAACCTCGGAAGAAATTTTGAGCAATACGAAACGTGCGGTCGAAGATTCCAGTAATGTGAATGAAGTGGTTAGCTACATAAAAGAAATTTCAGAGCAGACCAATCTGCTAGGCTTGAATGCCGCAATTGAAGCAGCACGGGTCGGCGAGGCGGGGGCAGGGTTTGGGGTTGTTGCCACGGAGATCCGTAAAATGTCCACAGGGACCAAAGAAGCCACGGGACGAATTGAGCAATCTCTTGACGCTGTCAAAAAATCCGTGTTGAACATGGAGCAGGAGATTGCCCAGATTTCAGTTTCTTCACAAGAGCAGGCCAAATTGGTCACAGAGTTTATGAATGTGATCGATCAATTGAACGAAACCAATCATGGCTTGCGGCAACTGGTCGAAAAAATAACCGACGACGCTGAATATTAAATTGCATCGTTAAGCCTTCAGACCAAAGCCTGAAGCTCAAAAAACGCTCAACCACAATTGTGGCTGAGCGTTTTTTTCGGCTTGCCTAGAGCTTTACCGAAATGAATCATATCAATAATTTTAAATCTTCTCTTAAGAGTACTGTTTATTTAGCAAAGCGGAATCGTAATATTCTTCAAACGATTTGATCTTGTTATGTTCAAATTTGAAGATTTGCACGTAAATGCCGTTATACTTGATTTTTTTATCGTTGCCCCATGGTCCGTTGGCTGTGATGTCGATGTTGCTCCGTGTTTTGGTAATAATGGTATTCGGATTTTCGCCGACCATAAACTCGTCAATCGTCCATTCGAAAGTACCTTTCATATCAGTGAAAATCGGATTGAAGAAGCTTTTTACAGCATCCCAGCCTTCTTGAACAGCATTGTGCAGAACAGCCACATCCTCTGTGGTGAATGGCGTGATAACTGCCGGATTGTCCTCAACCCACAGGGAATAAAATTGGTCTGTATCTCCCAGATATAACGAAAAGAATTCTATAATGACATCCATGTTTTTGCGGGCGTCTTCATTGGCGGTGTCCATGGAAGCATTAACGGTTACATTTTTGATTGTTTTGGAATCCATATATTCCACTCCCCTTTCACATCAAAGTATAAATTAAAGAATCCTAAATAATAATAGACTGTTTCGATAGAGTGTAAAAAAACTGTACAAATACGTCGATATGTAAAGAATACAGCCAAGCTCTTCGTGGCAGCGTTAGAACCTCAGGAGGAAGATACATATGCTTAGAAGAATCACGCCCAAAGAACTTCTGGCTGAATCCCTGATTGATTTGGCCAAGCGGAATCCGATTCAATCCATCACCGTTACGAACATCACGGATCACTGTCAGGTAAGCAGACAGATGTTTTATTATCATTTTTCGAGCAAGTACGACCTGATCGCCTGGATCTATAGTGACAAAGCCGATAAAATCATCAATCAATATATTGAGAAGGAGCCCTGGGGACGAGTAGCCGGAAGAATTGTAGCGTTTATTAAAGAGGACTATCTCTATTTCAAAAAAGTATTTGACGACGATACACATTTATCATTCTATAATATTATCTTTCAATATACGGTCGAGTGTCACACCAGGCATATTCAGAAGAAAATGGGTCTCGCCTCGTTGCCGCAGGATGTTGTTTTTGCGATCCAGTTCAATGCCTACGGTGGAGTCAATGTCACCAAAGACTGGCTTGAAAACGGCATGAGGGAGTCTCCCTCCGAATTGGGAGAATTAATTTTTTTCGCCATGCCTCAGCCTATTAGAACGTATTTTGACAACGAATCATAGAATCACTTTACCGGCATTGTCCGGTTAATAATGGCTCGTAAATCCATTTCCCTTGGCAGGTGAGTTGGCTTGGAGAGTGAAGTCTTCGTTGGCCTCATCCATAAAATTGGGGTTCACATACAATGAATGTGCGTCATTTCCTGATCCTTCGACGTAGGAGGTGAAGCCGGCATACTCCCTGTTTTTCCATATCCACAGCGCCTCTTCTTGTGGTGCGGGGGAGTAGTACACGTTATGATCAAATACATTCCCCGAATTACTGGTGTATTCATTGTAAATGAGCACGTCAGAGCTATTCGATACGAGAATGTTCCGCTTGAACGTATTGTTCTTCGTTTGGGCTTGTATGTACAACTGCCCATTGCCAGCATCCAGCAGGTCGTTACCAACTATTGTATTGTACATAATCGTACTGTCCTCGGTAGAACCGCGTTCCTCATCATAGCCGCCCATGGCGATGCCTGTCAGCCTGTTATGAAAAATCAGATTATCCTGCAACGTAATGTTGCTCGTTGAACGTCCAGCGTGCTCCGAAGCAATCTCGATCCCGATATCGTTGCGATATACCCGATTGTGGTCGATGATATGATTTTTGCCTCCATCTACATAGATTCCCCCGGCAGAATTACTGTCATTGGGGAGGTTAGTTCCATAGGACGGATTGAGATTGGAAGAAATATTATAGATTTCGTTTCCTCGTACAATGCCGTTTCGCGCTTGATCATAAGTGTCATCCTCGGATGTACCTTCATAACCGATCAGATCAATACCAATGTTGTCGCTGTCATGAATGGTGTTGTCCAAGATGGCAAACGTATCGACATTTCCGTTAACAGCTAGTGATTCGCTTGATCCGAGAACGAGGTCATACAACTCATTATCCTTGATCATAATGTCCCGTAATGCTTGGGGATGCTCCGTACCATAAATTGCAATTCCGTGGGCATCTCTACCCTGCAAATCCGGTCCTGAAGGCTTGGCATCATTTGCAATGGAATGAACGGTGTTGCTCAGGATTTGAATGTGTTCTCCTGCTCCGTGAATATATATGCCAGTAGGCACTTGACCCCGAAGAGAGGTTGTAAAGTTGCAGATTTCGAGATTTTGAATCGTGATAAAGCTGGCATTTTCGACTTCAATCAAACCCTCCAGGCCGCGTACAGACAGACCTTCACCATCAATGACGGCCTTCTCACGAGGATAGCTGGAGAAAAGGGTGGGATTGCCGGAGGAATTGCCGCTCCGAGTGATTTTAACCTTTTGATGATATGAACCTTCCCGTAAATAAACGGTGCTTCCCGGGGTGGCATGGTCGGCAGCGTGCTGCAACGTTTTCCAGGGATCCTGAATATTCCCTGTATTCTGGTCATTTCCATCGGGCGCTATGTAATAAATTTCTTTGGTGGCGGGTGTTTGGACAGAATCTGGTGAAGGCATGGAAGAGCCCTCATCTTGACAACCTGTTGCGAGCAGCATCAGAATCAGGGCCAGAATGCATTGTGAGACTGTACGAAGCAAAATGTTTCCTCCCCTTATAATTAGCGTTGAATTTCGATTATAGCAGATTTGAATGGGAGAATAGAGCATGATATGCTCTTAGAAAATCAGGGATGAGCGCGGGATTGGAGGATTACGATGTGGAATGATATTTTTGAACGGGAATGGGTAAAACGATCTGGGGCGAAACAGCATGAGCTGGATGTGTTTTTACCCCTCTTGACCCCTTAAGCTGGTTTTTTCCGAATCCGAAGCATGTACTACCGGAACGTTATATTCAGTTTCTTCGTTATTCCAACGGGGGAGAATTCCAGAATGGGGAGAGGTATTTTCAGTTTTTCGGGACGAATGACTTTAGAGAAATGAATCTGGCTTATGAGTTTGCGAAGTATATGCCGGGCTCAGTCTCTTTTGCAATGGATGGAAACGGAAATCACTACATATTTGATATGAGAGAGGCATGGGCAAAGGGAGAATACCCCATTATTGTCTCTCACTCGGGGAATCTGGGATATGAGGATTACAAACATGTGGCGGATTCATTGCTCGAACTATGCAGCGGAACTGAGGAAATCGAATTGTGAATGGGATTGGACTATTCTAAATAGGCAAAACACAGCAAAACAGGTGGAGAGTTCGCTACTCATCACCTGTTTTTTTATTGTGCATATTTCCTTGGTGGATATCATTTATTTTGATCCCAGAGTGCACTGTAACGGCAACATATAAAAATGATGACATTACATAAAGCCGCAATCCCGAAGACCGCCGCAGGATTGGACAGCTCGGAAATCCAGCCACTCCCCCAGATCGCCAGTGGCATGCCCAGCTTGAACAGGGAGCCTGTAATGCCGCTGATTCGACCAATCATATGATGTGGGGTTGTTTCCTGGCGGAATGTCCAGATGCAGATCGTGCTCACCGTTTGGAACATGCCAGACAGAAAGAGACCCACTGCGAGACCGTAAGCAGAGTGAAACCAAAAGAGCAAGAGGAAGGCGAAGCCTTCTAGCAGTGTGGTCACAACGATAAGCACTCCGGCAGAATACTTGCGGCGAAGTGAGTTTACTACCAGACTTCCAATCAGACCGCCAACGCCAGCAGCGGATAATACAAGTCCGAGTTCCAGATTGTGCAGTTGCAGTGTGTCTTTGGCATAAAAAATGACCGTGGCATCAACCATTCCGGTCGTTGCATTGATGAAGATAACCGTGATGCTAATGAGCAGCAGCATGTGATTGTGACGCAGCTCTACCCAGCCTTCTTTGAAGTCAAGCCAGAAGCTCTGAGCAGATGTTTGCCTTGCAGCAGGTGTGGAGCGCAGAGGTAGCAAAATGATACAGGATACTGCAAGCAGAATGGTCGTAATTAACAGACCCGTATACAGATTGGATAACATCAACAATAACCCGGACAGTGTTGCACCCATAATTGAAATTAACGTTGTGGTGAAGCCCAGAGCCGCGTTGGCGGACGTTAACATTGGGGTGGGTACAGATTGTTTGATCATACCAGCCGAAGCATTGCGAAAAGCATAGCTCAGTGTCATCAAAATAAACCCGCATCCATAGAGCAGATGAACGGAAGGTTGACCATATTGAAAAAATAGAAACAGCGTTAGCAGTAAGAAAACCTGTAACACGATGGAGCCAATAGACCACCATTTCTTATGAACCCGGTCCATCAGTACACCGATGAACATGGCGAGAAACAGGTTGGGCAGAAATTCAATGCCACGCATGGTGGACATCGTTACAGGAGACTTTGTGAGTTCATATAAGATCAGAGGTAGGGCCAATTCATAGATTTGGTTGCCCAGAGCGATGATGCCGCTGGCAGCAAACAGAATGATAAAGCTTGGGTTTCTCCATAACGATGGGACGGACGAGGTGACAGGTGTGGTGTGTACGTTGATTTCTGACATAAATAGCAATCTCCTCTTTACGTGTGGTAATGGTGTAAATTATACTTTTGCAAAAGAGGAAGAAAAAGCGAAGCATTTACGAATTTGACTTCGCCTTTTAGGAGGGTGAGATGGACGCAGAAGAGCATTATCTGATCTTGCGCACCCATTTTGAGGCCGTGCCTGAGCAGGAAATGATCGAAATCACGATGGAGCAGGTCACTGATCTGCTGGATTGTTCGCGGCGCAATGCACAGCTTGTACTGAACAAGTTGATGGAATCAGGTTATTTAAGATGGATACCCGGTCGTGGACGGGGGAATGTATCCCGCATGTCATTTCGGGTATCGGTATCGGATATGCTCGCTGCCAAAGCGAGGCAGCTTGTGGAGAAGGAACATCTGAATGAAGCATGGCGTCTAATTGAATCTTCCGGTACGCAGCGAATGAAGGATGACTTCGCCGATTGGCTGGAACGACAGCTGGGCTTCTTGCGCACCGATGGGGAGGAACAGGAGGTGCTGCGTTTCCCCTTTTACCGGCCAGTCCCTCATCTGGACCCGGCGTGGGTTCAGCGGCGCACTGAATCTCATTGGGTAAGGCAGATCTTTGATACGCTCCTGATATTCGACCCGGAGGAAAAACGTATTCTTCCCGGATTGGCCCATCATTGGGAATGGGACGAATCATTATCCCGCTGGCGATTTTATTTACGCAAGGGGGTGCGGTTCCACCACGGTCAGGAAATGACAGCACGGGATGTGAGATTTACATTTGCGCGTATGTCAGGAAGGACATCCTCGGAGTGGATGTTTTCTTTAATCACAGATGTACAGATGCATGGGAGATATTGTATTGATTTTTATTTTGCCCAGCCCAATGCGGTATTCCCTGCTTTTCTCTGTACAGATCGCTGTTCGATCGTGCCTGAAGATTTGGGAGGCCCCGAGAGAGCCGAATGTTTCTCAACACTGCCGATTGGCACAGGCCCTTTCCGAATGATCAAAAATAATGGATCCCTGCTTGTTCTGGAAGCGAATGGTCATTATTTTGAAGGCCGTCCTCATTTGGATCAGATTGAGATGTGGGTGTGGCCGGACTATGAAGGACAGCCTGGAGTAAATAGGCCAGGCACGGATATGCAGCTGTTATATACGGGTGCGAGTAGAGGATCAACGAGTGAACCATCTCTCAGCCAGTTGGAGAATGGCAGCACCTATCTGACGTTTAACCTGAACAAAGCAGGGATTCAGCAGGATATCCAATTTCGTCGGGCCATGGATCTGGGATTGGACCGAGAGCGAATGATTAAGGAACTAGGCTGTCTCAGGCAGTGTACATCGGAAGGATTTGTGCTCAGTGAAGCGAAGCAGGAATACAAACCGAGTTCTAATCTGGATGAAGCAAAAAGACTGATTCAGGCATCCGATTATGGCGGGGAGCCTCTAAATCTGTACACTTATGAATGGTTAGAGAATGAAAAAACGGCCGCATGGATTAGCAGGCAATGCAAGGAGATGGGGGTTCAGCTGAATGTAGTGAAGCTCCCGATTGAGCAGCTTGCTGACCCCCAAGTGCTTGCACAGGCCGATCTGCTCATGGCTGGAGAAGTGCTTGGCGAGCAGGCAGACCTGACCCTGTTGGAGCTGTATCAATCCCCTTTCAGTTTCCTGCGCAATCACCTCAGTCCGGAATTGACCGCATATGTGGATGGCAAGTTAACGGTATGCATGGGAGAACCAAGCTCAGATGAGCGAATGAAGCTGCTTTTGGATATTCAGGAAAAGCTCAGAAGTTCATCGAATGTAATCTTTCTGTATCATAGTCTCCAGAGAGCCCAACATCATCCGATGCTTGAAGGCATTGCCTTGAATGCATGGGGGAAAATCGATTACAAACATATCTGGGTGAAGCTTGAAACATAAAGGGAAGAGCGGGAAGGTATGGGGCAACTACGACGTTTGGATTTAAAGTAGATCGAGAGGAGCAGTAATCATGTCTAAATTATCCGCAAACGAATTAGTGGATCGGGAGAATCATGCTTGGGAGGAACTCAAGGAACTGTTGGACCATGGACAAAATAAATACACCTAGTATTCGCGTATTATCCACCGCTTTGGACGGAAGAGGGCGATGGCGAGAGCAGCACAAAAGCTCCTGTAGCGGTGGAGGAAGCCTGGAAGGCAGCATTGGCTGGGAAATAACGTGCTATGACAGGACTGTTTTTGGGGGAGCGTATGAGTAATATGCAGATCGAAAACATTCAGAAGTATTACGGTATCGTATTTCCGCACGAATATTTGGAGTTTCAACGGGAGGCTGGAGGTAAAGCATTTGATGTGATTGAGTATGGTGACGTAATTGATTGGGAAATTCGTTTCTCTATTCTCGATGATCAATTCATTGAGAATAACATCAATATGGTAGACGATGTGAATCCCGATCCACGTCGAATTATTCCATTTGCTTGGAGTGTCAGCAGCGGAAACAACTACTTTTTGGATTACCGAAAGAATTCGGAATCTCCTGCCGTACTGGTTATGGACCATGAAGAGGCAATGGTGCGCGAAGACGCCGAGAGTGAATCAGAGACGCCGGAGCAAGCTCAGCAACTGCTGGAGGAAAATGTACGAGAGATCGCTGCCAATTTCAATGCATTCATAGCTTGTTTAAAAGCCAGATCGAGTAATCCAGTAGAGTGATTCACCGCTTAGCAACGGGGGGGGGAACGACAAAAGGCTCGCGCTATGCGCGGGCCTTTACTTCAATCCATAGATATGTGCTTTATTTGAACGATGCAAACTTACATTGTAACTTGCAACCTATCCAGTCCCAGTCATCGTAACCGCAGAAGTCGATCGTGCAGCTTTGTTATGCCAGACAACGATTACAAGCGATACCAGACAGACTAAGAGCAGACATCCATATACAACATGATAGGCTTCCTCTACCGGAACACCCGGAATGCCGTGCAGCATCAGCCCGCAGACAGCCACGGATACCGAACCGCCAAAAAACTGGATCAGCTGTAACAAGCCCATACCGGAACCAATTTGCGCTTTGGGCAGCACCCGAGACGCTTCATTATTCAGCGAAGCTATCGAGGCTGAGAGTGCCGGGGAGAAGAAGAGATATCCTCCGGTGATAATTAGAGCAGACTGATTCAGCCCCAGCATAAATAGAGCAAGTACTGCGGCAAGCAAAATGTGTCCGATCATCAGAAAACGCATATTTCCGTAACGGTCGATCCAGCGACCTACGAAACGGGTACAGAATGCCGAGACGATGGCTCCAGGAGCAATCAGTAGACCAATAGTGAGTGACGAACGTCCGAACAGATCAGCGAGCACTAGCGGCATCAGGAACAGATTACCCAGATTTACGACCAGAACACAGAAGCCGATGATCAGTAGGCGGGAAAACCCAGGTGTTCGGAATACAAGCGGATTCACAAAAGGCAGGCTCACCCTGCGAATATACACGATGTGCACAACAAGTGAAAGGACACCGATGGCCAGCCATAACCATGACTGCTGGGTGATGGCAACCAGAAGGGTCGTTGCATTAATCACGGTTAATGCTGCACCGATCATATCAAAAGGATTCTCCGGCTTGGCCGTTTCACGCGGGAGAAAATAGAGCAGTACAGGCAGTGCAAGCAGGACAAGCACCGTAATAGCGAAAAGTCCATTCCAGCCCCAGTACTCACTAATGAGTCCACCCACAATGGGGCCAAGCCCAAATGCCATGGCACTACCTGATGAAATAAGTGCGATGGCAGCTCCGCGTCGCTCCAGCGGGATGTAACGGCTCGCGATAACGAGCCCAAGCCCAGCCATGACTCCTGCACCCGCAGATTGCAGAATGCGCGTCAACAGAAGGATCGCAAAGCTATGCGCAAATAATCCGAATAATGAAGATAAGCCCAGGATCAGCAAGCCCACCGTCAGCAGTTTGCGCACTGGTATACGGTCAGACAATCGGCTGTAAATCACCGTCGACAAGGCATAACCAATGGAGTAGCTTGAGATGACCCAGGATCCGAGGTCAGATGTAATCTGAAGATCATGGATAATAACAGGTAAAGAGACGTTAAACATGGTGGTATTCATCACAACGATGAACAGGCAGCAAGTCCATAGAGGCATAACAATTTTATCTTTCACGTGACCATTCCTGTCTATGAATTCAATGGAGCTAATGATAAATGTACCTGTTTTCTGATTCGAACAGGTAATGATCAGAATCAATAAATCATTTTACGCTCAATCTTCTTATATGGCAATAATGTCATAAATACAGTGGGTTGAAAAATTAGACTCCATTTTCCTTATCCAGGATCGTCAAGGTTGTATAGGATGCTATAAAAAATAGGCGCCCTAAATTTAAAGGACGCCAATTACTGTTAGGCTGCACTAGCTTGTTTGCCACGATTGCGAATCCACTTGATGATATCCATCAGAATGACCGCGGCGAGAGCGAGCCCTCCTGCGATGAGAAACTCATTCCAGCCAAAGGCTGCCGGGATGGCGAAGATGCTGCGAACCCCTGGAATCAGTGTAATTCCATACAGACAGAGACACACCAGAATGGAGCCAAGAACAAATTTATTACTGGTGAAGCCGACCTGGAAAATCGTCTGTGTGTTGGAGCGAGCTGCAAAAGTTTGCAGACTCCGTGCCAGAATCAGGGTTGTGAAGGCCATAGCCACACTCATTTCCTCTGAGATCCCAAGTCCAATATATTGGGACACGATGACAGCCACCCCGATCAGAACACCACGTGTAATGACAGCCTGCAACGTTCCGCCGGCAAAGATGCCTTCGTTGATATCCCGCGGTTTTCGCCGCATGACATCCGGTTCAGCTTTTTCCGTACCCAGTGCAATGGCAGGCAGAGAGTCATTCACCAGATTAATGAAGAGCAGCTGGAGGGCTGTGAAGGGGTTCACCCAACCGACCACTAATGCAAATAAGATGGCGATAATCGCCCCGAGGTTTCCTGCAAACAGGTACGCAATGGCTTTTTTGATATTATCGAACACCATACGCCCGACACTGACTGCATTCACGATGGACACAAAGTTATCATCCGTGAGAATCATGGCTGCCGCATCTTTTGCGACATCCGTCCCGCTGCCCATCGCTACGCCAATGTCGGCCTGTTTCAGTGCAGGTGCATCGTTGACACCGTCTCCGGTCATTGCTGCAATCTTGCCTTTGCGTTGCCACGCACGCACGATACGGATTTTATTTTCAGGAGATACGCGTGCATATACCGAGATATGTTCGAGCTGCTGGTCGAGTTCTTCATCCGACAGTTTATCCAGCTCCGCTCCGGTAAGGGCCAGGTCGTCCGGGCCTGCAAGTCCGATATCAATACCGATCGCCTGGGCTGTTGTTTTATGGTCGCCGGTGATCATGATGGTGCGAATGCCCGCCTTCTTGGACTCTTCGATGGAACCATATACCGCTTCACGCGGTGGATCGATCATGGCCGTCAGACCAACGAGCGTTAGATCATGTTCGTCCTCTATTGTGACCTGATTTTTGTCATCAAACTTTTTGTAGGCGTAAGCCAGCACACGGAAGGCCCGTTTGGAGAACGCTTCGTTCTTCTCTTCAAACTGCGTGCGAATCTCAGGCGTCAATGGCTGAACTTCTCCGTTCATAAACACATGACTACAGCGACTGAACAGCACATCCGGGCCACCCTTGGTCAGCAAAGCCGTCTGTCCTTCAAATGTGTGCACTGTACTCATCAATTTCCGATCCGAGTCAAAAGGAAGCTCGGCTTCACGCGGAAACTGGTCACGAATTTCATTGTAATCCTTGTTCACCCGATTACTGAAGGCGATGAGCGCCACCTCGGTTGGGTCACCGAGTTCCTTGCCTTCCTGGTTAATATTTGAATCATTGCAGAGTACTGCAATATGTAACAAACGGCGTTCCTCTGCAGACCACTGTTTGGGATCATCGGGGAATTGCTCTTTGGTGCCATGGGGAATGTAATAATCCACCACAGTCATCTTGTTTTGAGTAAGAGTTCCTGTTTTGTCGGTACAGATAATGCTGGCAGAACCCAAGGCTTCTACGGCAGGAAGACGTCTGATGATGGCGTGCTGCTTGGCCATTTTATTCGTTCCCAGAGACAATACAATCGTTACAATGGAGGAAAGGGCTTCAGGAATCGCGGCGACAGCTACGGCAACTGCGAACATGAGAGCATTCATAATGGATGGCCCGATATTTTCCGTTCCTTCAGTTAACCAGACACGTCCTGCTTCGATGGCGAAAATAAGAATCGACAAGCCCAGGATAAAGAAGCCCAGCTTCTTGCTAAACGATTCCAATTTCCGTTGTAACGGGGTTTCCTTCGCTTCTGCATTTTCAATCAATTCGGCAATCTTGCCGATTTCCGTTTTCAACGCTGTACCCGTAATGACGAGCGTACCCCGACCATACACCACCAGTGATCCACTGAATGCCATATTGCGACGGTCACCGATCGGAGCTTCTTCGGGGATGGCACCTACGTGTTTCTCCGCTGCTTCGGATTCTCCTGTCAGCATGCCTTCGTTGATTCGCAAGCTGCCTGATTCCAAAATGCGGCCGTCTGCCGGGACATAATCCCCTGCATCCAGCAAGACAATATCGCCGGGAACAAGTTCCCGCGCGGGAATCGTTTTTTTCTGCCCGTCACGAATGACTTTGGCTTCGGGAGCAGACATTTGCCGGAGTGCGTCCAGAGAACTTTCGGCCTTTTTAGTCTGCACAACGCTGATTACCGCATTTAACAGGATGACGAGAAAAATGATTAGCGATTCGATTAGGTGTCCAAGGACGATCTGAACAGCGGCTGCGATCAGCAGCACGATAACCATGGGATCTTTAAAATTTTCAATAAATAGCTTCCAGATGGGTGTTGCAGCTTTTCCTTTTAACTCATTATAGCCTTCTGTCTCCAGTCTCTTCGCAGCCTCAGAGGTTGTGAGCCCATCAATGGAACTCTGAACGTCCTGAAGCGTCTCCTCTGCACTGTGTCTGTAATATTGCAAATGACCAGCTCCTTGGATCATAGATTTCGGATATTAGATTTCTTTGTGTATATAACCTTGCAGGCGCCTAAGAATCAGTAAAACTTCATCAAATTTATGAACTCCATAGGTAGAATCTCCGCGTCTGGTGAATCTCATTCGTTTGCTATGATTGCGCATTGTATATTACAGCTACTTCGTTGCCGAATGACACGGTTATACTGATTACGTTGTGGGACAAATTCCGCTTTAGTGGGTATATGGTGTGTTGGATATGCTTTTGCTCTTTGCATTGATTAGGTCATTATACCTTGCGCAAAAATCATGAAATAAAAGGAGAATTAGTTTTTTTATCCTATTGAAGTTTTTTCGTGGAAATGTGTATATAGATAGGGGCACATCATAAAACTCGGGGTTACCGCAGCATAAGGAGAAGGTACATATGAATGACAGTCGCATCGAACAACTCTTGAATCTCGCAGGAGGACAGGAAAATATTCGTCTTGTGCAGCATGACGACGTGAATACCACTACGCTGACATTGCTGAACCGTAAAGGCTTAAATTTGTCCCTGCCTGTTGTATCGAATCTTGACGCAGATATTCGTATAACAGGTGATCAATGCTACATAACACTTGAGGACGAATTTTCACAACTATACCATATGCTACAGGTCATGGGAGTGAGGAAAGCAGAAGGGGACGCACTGCCAGAAACAAGGCGTACCCGTAAAAAATCATTGTTATATTTTATTTCCGATGTATTCAGGCCTCTGATGCCCGCCATCCTGGGAGTTGCAGTGCTCAAGATTGTGCTAGCCATCATTACGTTATTTAACGTTTACAGTTCTACAGATTCCTCCTCGTTGATGGACAGTCAGACATTCCTGATATTTAAATCCATTGGAGATAATGTGTATTATCTGTTGCCGATACTGGTAGCCGTCAGTACAGCCTATCGGTTAAAAAGCAATGTTTATGTTGCCGCAGCGATTGGCGGACTAATGTTCTACCCGCAAATGACCGCTTTATTGTCAGGTGAAGAAGATGTTCATTTTATGGGAGTACCCATTGTGTCACAAGCGCTCTTTTTTTCAGCTTCAATATGGGTGATTTTGACGATATATGCGGCGTCCTATCTGGAAAGAGTCGTTGAGAGAATAAGTCCAAGAGCCTTCAAAGGAATTCTTGCTCCATTGTTGACATTTCTGATTCTCGTTCCACTGGTTCTGATGATACTTGGTCCACTTGGTACTTGGATTGATCAGCAGTTACCGGATGTGGTGGATTCACTTCTGAATGATGTCCCCATTGTAGCAATTATGCTGCTGGGAGCAGTTTATTCTTTAATGATGATCGCTGGATTACATTACTGGCTCGTGCCTGTCATGATCAATGAATTGATGGTAAATGGGTTCTCCCTCATTATCCCTGTCATGTTAGTTGCCTTCGTTGCACAAGCAGGAGCTTCACTGGCTACTGGATTGAGAAGCAATCAGCGGGAATTCAGGAAGCTGGCTTTCTGGGCAACAGGAACTGCTTTATTAGGTACTCCAGAGCCTGCGATGTATGCGGTCAATATGAGAAAGAGGGCTTCATTTTATTCGGCATTGCTGGGCGGTGCTGCAGGAGGACTGTATTTCGGGTTGTTGTCCGTCAAAGCAGTTGCATTAGGTGGGTCCGGAAGTCTACTGGACATTCCGCTATTCATGGAAGCAGGGAGTCTGAATCTGCTACATGTCTGCGTTGGTTTGGTTATTTCCTTCTGTGTGTCAGGTGTCTTCACCTATTGGATGATAGGAAAGGAACGGAAACATGCATAAACTATGAAAAGCCCGTACCTGATGGTGCGGGTTTTCCGTGTATTGTAGAGTTAATAACACGACTTCAATATAATATATTTTGATGTAGTAACACTTAAAATTATGGATTCTTCAGCCACAGAAAGGGTAACAAAATCCCCAACAACATAGATTGGAAGCCTCAATGGAAGTCAACTAACCAATAGGTTACCCTTGTGGTTCCTGGAGTAACTCAAAATATGTCATAAGTTCCTTCACGCCTGCAAATTGCAGGGTCAGTTGACTGTTAAGCTTCTGCAGGGCCAGCTGGAAGGCTTTATTAATCTGTGTATAATCCTGCGTGCCGACGGTGTTCAGAAGCTCTTTGATATGTTCGATATAGTAGACGGATTTTCTTAAACTGCTAATGACCAAGATCTTTCTTAATTCAGCTCGGGTATACATTCGATAACCGTTGTTAGGATCTCTTTCTGAACAAATTAGGCCTTCGGTTTCCCAATGCCTGATGGCAGAAGTGTTGACCCCGGCTGCATCAGCGGCTTTTCCAATGGTGATCGACTCCGTCGTTCCAACCTTTCGGTCGTTAGCAAAATCCACCTGTTGTACCATCTTCCATATGTCTTCCATTCGTTGCTTCTCCAGTTGGCTGTTGTACAGCTGGTGGTTCATAAGCCAGAGGGCATCAATCGTATCGCCCCGTTTTACTTGTCTCATGACCTCATATACAACAGGAATCTCGTACCCTTTCAATAATGAACGAATAGCAACGAACGCCTGAAGATGAACAGGGGTATAGTACCTTTGATTGCTGGCGGTCCGTGGAACGTCGGGAATCAGGTTCTCCTTTTCATAGCGTCGAAGTGTAGTCGTACTTACATCCAGCCTTGTGGCAATCTGCCCAGGTGTATATGTTCGGTTCATGTTTCTTCTCCTCATGCTTCAAGTAAAACCTTCAAGTGCTACACTAACATACAACCCGCCAAAGTCTATATTTTATCCACATTTTATAATGAAAACCGAAAGATTGCATCCATGTTATACACTGAGGATATTAACCGTAAAGGACTGATTCAATTGAAGAAAATGATTACATTGTTAAATGGCTCGCAGCTTGAAGTGGGTTTGACGGGAGGACAAGATCGTAGCGTGATTATGTTACCCATTGCCAAAAAGTCCGTAACCGGACAAGAAGCGGAAACCCTAAAGTTGTGGGGTGTTGATCCTGAATTGGGTGCAAAGTTTATCTTTGGACTTTCGGATGAGTTTCAGGTCCTGCATTTTGATTATGAAGGCCACTACATGGCACATCCCCATCCGGAACATTTTACGCCCGAATATATAGCTCAGGATTTGTTACGAATTGCAGATCAGATGAATGTGAATCGATTTAGTTATTATGGATACTCCTGGCTGGCTCTCGTCGGGCTGCATCTCGCCCTTCGGACCGACCGCATGGAAAGTCTCATTATGGGAGGCTTCCCGCCTTACGAGGGGCCGTATGAGGAAATGCGAGTAGTTACCACAAGGACATATGAAGAAGCATGGAAGCAGCATGAGTCAACGGAGGAGAAAAACGGAGCAGAAGCCTTTATAAATGAACAGTTTAGCCCGGATGAAGTGGATTGGGACAACATGGAGTTAAAAATTGATCCCGCTCAAACAAAGCAATTTGCGACCTTGTATCAAGATTTAATTGATTTTGATGATCAACGCATTCAAACTCAGTTGAATATCCCCAGATTAGCTTTTGCAGGCGAGAGAGATATGATTGTATACGGTGAGAAATTTGGCGGTGTGACGGTGGATATTGCTGGACGGTTGCAAAAGAATAAACAAATTCTTGAAAACTTCGGCTGGACCGTCGAAATAATCAAGGGAGCGGATATGGATCACACCAAAGCGATGCAGCCCAGTATCGTTCTCCCTATTATCCATTCCTGGTTAAAAGCTCATTTAAGCTGAAGATCGACAGAAACAAAGTTGGTATTACTGTGTTACATCGTCTAAAGCTCTTTGTTTGCGCTGCTGATAATCCAGGATGGATTCATATAACAATTGTTCGTTGAAGTCCGGCCACATCACATCCGTAAACCAGAGCTCGGAATAGGCGGCTTGCCACAATAGGAAATTGCTTAGCCGCTTCTCTCCACTTGTTCGGATCAGAAGATCAGGGGCGGGATTTTGTCCTGTATACAGAAACTTTTCAAATTCTGCCTCGGAGATTTCCGAGGTGTCTGTGTTTTCTTCGATGCATAGTTTGATGGCTTGAACAATATCACTTTTACCTCCATAATTCATCGCAAAGTAAACGGCCATTCCACTATTCGCTTGAGTTAGTTCCACCACTTTGCGCATCGCTTCCTGTGTTTCTTCTGGAAATTTCGAAATATCACCAATAAAATCAACTCTGATATTATTCTGGTTCAGTTCCTGAACCGTTGTATCCTGTACAAATTCGACCACCAGACTAATGATGTAGTCGACCTCTTCCCGGGGCCTTTTCCAGTTTTCCGTAGAGAAGGCGTACAGCGTGAGAGAGGAGATTCCGTTTTTGTGGCACATGCTTATCGTTTCCCGCATCGTCTGCATTCCTGCATAGTGTCCGGCACTTCGAGGTAACCCTCTTCTTGTCGCCCATCTTCCGTTTCCATCCATCATAATTGCGATATGTTTCGGGATCAATCCGTTCCAGTCGATGGAATCTTTAACATTTGGTTTTTCTTTAAGTACACGGTGCCACTTCAATGAATGTTCCTCCTACTCCTCAATGAGAATCGGGTTAAACAAATAGGATAGATTTCAATCTATTCAGGTAAAACAACAACATGATGCGAATGAAGCATACAAATATGTGAATAAATGGTGAATTTCATACACTTTCAGTCCATGATGGTTCGTTCTCCATTATAATAAACCAAAACGGACGAGGAGATGAACTCCAGTTGAAAAAACAAATGTGGATCATTGCCGGCTTTGTAGTTGTAATTGTGTTGGGGGCCTATCTGATTGCAAGCAATGTGGGGACAGAAGAAGCAGGTAACGCCGAAGCGCCCAATATCAAGAAATTAGTAGAAAATATCAGTACAGGCAAGGAGACACCGGAATCGGCCTCTATTAATGCCACCCAGTTAATCGTCACGGATAAAGGTAACCAAACGAGAACCTACGACTTGCCTCAAAAGGAGTTTTTCCTTTCCATTGCACCCTATGTGGAACAGACTCATCCATGTGCAATTCATAGCCTGACCGGATGTCAGGGTGAAATGAAAAATAAGAAGTTCATTGTGACGATCCATGACTCCGAAGGGAATACGCTCATGAAGGATGCTGAGATGAAGGCCGGCTCCAACGGTTTTATGGATTTTTGGTTAGCCAGGGATAAATCATACCTCATTCGTGTGGTGCATGATGGAAAGGTGGCAGAGACACAGCTATCTACATATGACGAAGATAATACGTGCATCACAACGATGCAGTTGAGTTAAAACGTCGTATGGAGAAAGACGCTTTATCGTCGAAGCGACGGTTTGACAAACCGTATAAATTCATTTACGATCCAGATACATTTAAATGAATGTATATGGGGAGTTCATATGGCGAGAAACAAATATCCGGAAATTACAAGAAGGCGCATTATGGAATCGGCTGTGAGATTGTTTACCCTTAACGGATACAACAATGTATCCATTCAGGATATTGTGAATGATGTAGGAGACATAACTCGAGGTGCATTCTATCATCATTTCAAAACACTCGCAGATGTGATTCAGGCGGTCACCAAAGAAACGATGGCTGAGAAAAATGTATTTCACGAAGCCACGGATCTGGCCAGCTTAAATGCACTGGATCGTCTAAGACAGGGAATATCCTTTTCCATTTTGCAAAGCATCAAGGAAGGTGACCTGTCGAATGTTTCGTCCAAAATGCACTCAGCTGAATTTGTATTTAGCCGGATTACAGAAGGGGCAAGAGTAGTAGCTCCAGGCATCAAAAGAATCATTGAGGATGGAAACCGGGACGGTTCCATGCAAGTCGCCTACCCCAAGCAAGCGGCAGAGACCTTTACGATGCTGTTTGATATCTGGATGAATCCAGGCATATTCAAAGTCAGTCGAGAGGAATTTTTGCAGAAAATAGAACATATCCGTTTGCTGTTTGAGGGAGTTGGCATGGCTTTTGTTAATGAGGATTTGAAAGGCGTATTTATGCAGTTGTTTGATGCGGTGGAAAAATAGGCTACGTGTTGTAGCTTATTATTTTGCATATATACATTCATTTGAATGTATAACTATCTAAGGAGATTATGATATGAAATCAACCGAGATATTGTTTGTAGCTGTACTTATTCTATCGTGCCTTTTATTTACGTTTAGACAACGAGGTGTAACAAGAAACAATGTCATCATTCTGGGTGTAGACTACCTTGCTTTACTGACAACCCTGATTGCAGTTGGGGCCAACTGGCGCATGATTCCGACTTATATGATGCTGATTGCTGTTACATTGCTGGTGTTTATGAAGCCCAAAGCAATAGAGGTATCCCGCAAAAAAGCAGTGAAGCTGCTAAAGGGAACAGGCATTATCCTTGCCACCATCCTCATGTTTGCCTTACCGATGCTATTTCCGATTCTGACTTTCGCTGCGCCTACAGGACCGTATGCGGTAGGAACGCAGTCTTTTCATCTGACGGACACAAGTCGAAAAGAACTGGTTGTCCCCAACCACCAGGTGCACCGGGAATTAATGGTACAGGTCTATTATCCGGCGGAAAAAAATACAGGTGAACCGGCTCCATATCATGCAGATATAAAAGCGCTGAGTAAGCAATTATCGGTAACTCAAGGATTTCCCTATATTGCAACCACGCATCTTGGATTGACCCAAACCCATTCATTTACTCAAGCGCTGCCTGTACAAACGGACAGTACATTTCCATTACTTCTGTTCGCACAGGGAATGAGTCTCTATGGACAACAAAATACATTCCAGTTGGAGGAGCTGGCCAGTCATGGCTATGTGATCGTGGCGCTCAACTTTACAGGTGATGCGACAACGACCGTTTTCCCCGATGGGGATCAAGTCAATTTTACGCCCATTGAGAACACGATTACCTATTTAAATGAACGTCTCCATATTTGGGAACAGGATGTTTCCTTTGTTCTGGATGAGGTGATGCGCGGCGATTTTGACGAAGCGTTCAAGCCCATTGCAGCAATGATCAACCCGAATCAGATTGGCATGCTGGGTCACTCCTTTGGCGGTGCGACATCAGCCCAAATGCTGGTCAAGGATGAAAGGATAAAGGCAGCAATCGATATGGATGGCGGATTATACGGTGACCCCATGCCGAAAGACGGCCCAGGAAAGCCGTTTCTGCTCTTGAATGCCGAGGCTTCCGTCCGATTCATGGAAGAGGCCAAGGGAGAGCCTGGGAATAGGGATGAGCTGTTTGCCGAGGCTTATCTTCGCAATCAAACAATTCAGAAACCGGGTGCATATACGGCCACCATTCCCAAAACCAATCACGGGAGCTATACCGCGATCTGGCTGGTGTATCTCCAATCATTAATGAAGCAGGAGCCGATGTAACAGCCAATTTCCAGCTTATTAATGAACTGTCGCTGAGCTTCTTTGACCAGCATCTCAAAGGAATAACCGACCATACCCTGGATGACATTCGGACCGCTCATCCTGAAATTAACTTGATCAAGTATTAGATGAATAACCTTAAGAGAGCCCGCCTAAATGCGGTTTCTTTCAATTTTGAATTGACAAAATTGCATTCCTACGGGATAATCCATTAGTGATAATGATAATTGTTATCATGTAAATACATATAAATAGGGGAGAATTAGGATATGAAAAAAAGATTAAACGGATTTTTATTGCTGACGGTTTTGGCACTTGCTCTGACAGGTTGCGGTAAGGCCAACAGCACAACAGATACAAATGAAAATGCTTCTTCCGGCAGCACACCGACTGAAGAGACCGCAGGTCCTGTCACAGTTAAGCATAGTGGTGGTGAGCTCAAACTGGACAAACCAGCTAAGAGAGTTGTTACGCTGGAATGGACATATACGGAAGATGTAGTTGCACTGGGTGTTCAGCCAGTAGGTAGTGCAGACAACGCCAACTATAAAGTCTATGTGACTCCTGAAGCAGCTCTGGATGATACTGTAACGGATGTTGGAACGCGTGACGAGCCTAATCTGGAGGCGATTGCAGCCTTGAAACCGGATCTGATTATCGCCAATGCGAATTCGAATATCTATGATCAACTCAACGCGATTGCACCAACGATTGAATATGATCTGTATACGGGTGATGGCTATAATTATGACAAAATGACGGAAACGTTTAATAATATCGCGGTTGCTCTTGGGAAAGAAGACCAAGCGAAGAAGGTACTCGATGAACTCGATCAGCATTATGCAGAAGCCAAAGAAAAACTCGCTGCTGCCGACAAATCGGAATTCCATTATGTAATGACACAAGCATTTACGTATCAAAATGCAGCAAGTCTTCGTATGTTTACCGATAACGCTGTTGTCATTGGCACGTTGGCGAAGGTTGGACTGATTAACGACTGGCAGCCGGACAAGATTGAAGGATATGGCTTCTCATCGGTGGGTATTGAATCCTTGCCTGCTGTTCAAGACAGTAACTTCATCTACATCACACAGCCGGATGATGACGTTTTTGGCACAGCGATGAAAGACAATTCAGTATGGAAAGGTTTGAATTTTGTCAAAGATAAACGCACCTATCAACTGGATAGTACAACATGGACGTTCGGTGGACCTATCTCGTCCAAAGCTCTGGTTGACGGGGTTGTCGGGGCGATTACCCAATGAGTTCGGTCCAACATTCCCGACCAGTGTTTAACTGGCGCACAATAAGCATTTATGGGGGCGGTCTAACCGCTCTCATCGTGCTTTTTTTTGTAAGCCTGTGTTATGGAGAAGCTTCAATTCCACTCCATACGGTTGTAGACTCACTTATGGGCAGGCAGGATACACTGGAACATAATATGATCTGGGATCTGCGCATGCCGCGCACGGTAATCGGTATACTCGCCGGAGGGGCGCTTGCTGTTGCCGGTTCGTTGTTACAGACCATTACACGCAATCCGCTCGCGGCGTCGGACACACTCGGCATCAATGCGGGGGCCTATTTTGTCGTGGTGTTGGGAACGATTTTTTTCCCAGGCTTGATGCACCAATCGCCATTCCTTTTCGCCGTACTCGGTGGATTACTGGCAGCTGCCGCAGCGTACTTCATGGGCGGGGGAAGAACGTCAAGTCCGGTACGACTTGCGCTGTCCGGCATGATTGTATCAATGGTGCTTGGTTCTTTTACAAGCGCGCTGCATATTTTCTTCTCTCAGGAGACTCAGGCATTATTTCTATGGGGCTCTGGAACGCTCGTTCAGAATGACTGGAGCGGTGTGGTTTACGCATGGCCTTGGGTCATTGGAATTACGATCGTTGCCCTGGTGTTATCCCGGCAGTGGGATATGTTGGAACTGGATGAATCAACTGCTTCCTCACTTGGGCAAAAAGTAGGTATGGCCCGTGCCACTGGATTAATTATTGCTGTGTTACTGGCTGCGGTGATTGTCAGTGTAATTGGGCCAATTGGCTTCGTAGGGTTGGTGGCACCTCACCTGGTTCGATTGAGTGGAATTCGTTCCAACCGATTACTGCTGCCTGGTGTTTTCTTATGGGGTGCAGCACTGCTGGTCGGTGCAGACGTACTTGCCAAGATGGTTCATAACTCCAGTTTGGAGTTGCCGACAGGGGCCGTGATGGCGATCATTGGTGCACCATGGCTGATATGGCTTGTACTTACACGCATGAAGGCAGCCAATGGATCAGGCATGTCTACCTCGATGAGCACAGGAGCACGTTCACGTCGCTTGCCATTCGGCCCTATCGCTATTATCTTTTCTGTACTAACGTTAGCATTGGTTCTGCTCAGTACGATGTTTGGCGGGATGCGCATTCCAATGGCTGATCTTCTGCCAAGCCTGTTTCAATCGGATGGACTATTTTCGGCTATTATTCAGCTTCGCATTCCGCGTACTCTTGTTGCCGCTGGTGCAGGTGCTGCGCTGGCGATTAGCGGTGTGCTTATTCAGATGGCCGTTCGCAACCCGCTGGCTGATGCGTCCATCGTGGGCGTGTCGTCAGGTGCAGGACTGGGTGCAATGATGGTCATCATCCTGTGGCCGGGTCTTCCGGTGTTCTTGCTACCCATTGCAGCGATTGTTGGTGCAGGGATCGCTGCAGCAATCGTATTCTCCTTGTCCTGGAAGAAGGGGCTGAATCCTTCTGCAGTTGTATTACTGGGTATCGCCATGTCTGCGATTGCAGGCGCAGGTATTCAGGTTCTCATCGTTCGCGGCGCTGTATACGGCAGTAGCGGCTTTATCTGGCTAACAGGAAGTACTTACGCACGTACGTGGGATCAAGTGAAGATCATTGGGGTGTTCCTGTTGATTTTGATCCCGCTTGCGTGGTGGCTGGCGCGAAGATTCGAACTGTTGGTATTCGACGATAATAGTGCTTCAGGGCTTGGTTTGAGTGTTCGTCGGACGCGACTATTGGCTATGACCGTTGGTGTGCTGCTTGCCGCAGGTGCAGTGGCCTGTGTGGGAACGGTTGGTTTTATCGGGCTAATCGCCCCACATATGGTCCGTCTGTTGACGGGAAACAAGTTAAGACGGTCGATGTTTCTGTCGGCTTTGGTCGGTGCAGTGATGCTGGTGCTGGCGGATACGATCGGGAGGACGGTTATGGCACCAACCGAGATTCCATCCGGGTTGTTGATTGCGATCATTGGAACGCCGTATTTCCTCTATTTAATGTACCGCTCCAACTGGCGCAAATCGACCTAAATATTCGATCCTAAATAACAAAATCCCCTCTGGTTTTCAGTGTTGAGTTCATGTAGACATGTTCTCTTTTCTCACTGGTTACCTTGAGGGGATATTTTCTTATGAACGGTTATTTTCGTGTTATAAATTAGTTGTTTTTTCTTAGAATTCCACTGTCATCTACGGATATGATCGCTTGCTGCAACGTCTCTTTATCCTGAACCAAAGCGAGTCTCACATATCCTTCACCCGAAGGGCCGAAAGCACTCCCGGGCGTTACGATTACACCCGCTTTTATAACCAGATCCATGGCAAACTGTTCTGAAGTATCGTAGTGGTCTGGAATCCGGCTCCAGATGAACATAGTGGCTTCAGGTTTGGCGATAGGCCAACCGAGGTTGGTGAATCCTTCGCACAGAACGTCTCTACGCTCCTCATAAATATCTCTGACTCTCTCAACTTCGCTCTGATCCCCTGTAATTGCAGCAATGGCTGCCTTCTGAATCGGCAGAAACATGCCGTAATCCATGTTGGATTTCAACTTCTTAAGCATGGATACGATATCCGGGTTCCCTACACAAAAGCCGATCCGCGCCCCGGCCAATCCATAGGTTTTGGATAACGAGTTGAATTCAATGCCAACGTCCATGGCGCCGGGATAAGCAAGGAAACTTCCGCACGTTTTCTCATCGAACACCAGCTCGCTGTATGCATTGTCATGGAGAATGATAATGTCATATTTCTTGGCGAACTTAATCAAATCCAGATAGAACTGATCGGGTGCCATTGCTGTCGTGGGATTGTTGGGATAGGATACAAGCATGAATTTTGCTTTGCGCGCGATATGCTCCGGTATGTCCTGAAGTTGAATGACATATCCATGTTCTTCTTTTTGCGGCATGTAATATAGCTCGGCTCCTGCGAGAAGAGGTCCATCGGCAAAGACCGGATAACAAGGATCGGGTACCAGGACCAAATCTCCTTCATCCACGATGGCTAAAGAGATATGCGCAAGTCCTTCCTGTGATCCAAGCAAGGAGCATATTTGAGTTTTCGGGTTCAGTTCAACATGGTAACGGCGCTTGTACCATTCACTGACTGCTTGCAGCAATTCGCTCTGATCATTTACAGCATATGTATAGTTTGAAGCATCTGCTGCTGCCTCGCATAAAGCCGTCATGATATGTTGGGCCGGGGGAATATTGGGTGTGCCTACACTTAGATCGATGACAGGTTCTCCGTTCCCCAGTCGTTTCCTCTTAATTTCCAGCAAACGGGTAAATATCCCTTCACTGAAGTGTTCCATACGTTTAGCAAACTTCATGATGATTATCCTCCATCCTGATCTCCCCTCGGGGAATAACACTTGGAGGTATTATAGCAAAGTTTTCAGGTGATAAGTAACTACGAAATGAGCTTTCAAGCTTCTAACATGTGTTAGATGATTCCGATCGCAGCTAGACCAATCAGAATCAAACCGAAGCCTGCGACGCGATTCGCCCGTATGGCCGTTCTGCGTGCTTTATCTTCGTAGCCTGGTTTAAAGCCGTGTTTGTAAATGAAGCTGTTTTCTATCCGCTTTTCGTTTTTGGAAGTAGCAATCATCATTACGCCCGCAGCGATGGCAATAAGTCCTGTTCCAGGACCTATTAATGAATTGTTCATCAGATTTCACCTCTCTTTCAAATAGACCCCCCTTTATATCGGATAAATGTTCTTCAAATGTAACATTATGGATTGATAATGTTGGAAGAGCGTCCCTTTCCCATTTTCATGGCTACATCAGTTCTTCCTGATTACGGAATACAGTATTGCATTCGAATATCTAGCTTCTCAATGCGATCTTCTTCATTTACAATTAAAGGAAAGCTAGACGCTGATCAGTATGAGAGAATTGGAGGGTGACCAATAATGAACGAACCGTGGGCCGCTTCGATGAGTGGTGTTCCCTGGAACGAGGATAAAATGGACAAGGCTATCGTACAACTGCGGAATAGGGCTACGATTAGTTTTGTTGTCGGGCTGGACGAGATGCATGATCTGCGAAAACTGGATGAACATGTGTTTGCCAAACGACCCGATCTGATTTTAAATGTATCCAACATCGATGCGAAGGGGCGGTATTCCGAAGAGTTTCTGGAAGTACTGGCTGGTTTAAAGCATTTCACCGCTTTGCAGCTGGATATCAAGCAGCCACAGGATTTGAATGTTCTGAGTGCGTTACAAAAGATGGAGTTTCTGAACATTCGCTCACCCAAAAAGCAAAATCTGGACTTCATCCGGAATTACAAATACTTAAATTACCTCGCACTTAGCGGGAAATTTCCCGATCTCTCGTCGATTGAGGACTGCATTCGGTTGAGTACCCTCGTCCTGAACTGTGACATTGATCAGCTTGATTTTGTTGTAGACCTACCATTTATCGAGTATTTAGCTATCGATCATTGTACATTGGCTGGTTCACTCGAAGTACTGGCTGAATCAAATATCCGCATGCTGAGGTTGTCATCCGTAAAGAATCTGACCGAGATCGATGCAGTGGGGGCATTACATGATCTGGTCTTTCTGCACCTATCACTGTCCAAACTTGAACGGCTGTGCGACTTCTCACACATGAAGAATCTTCGGCAGCTTGAACTGGATTTCATGAAATCATTACAGGAGATAGACAACCTGTGGACAGCGGTTCAATTAGAGGTGCTGGAATTTAAAGAAGTAAATAAGAGGATAACGGCGGAAGCTTTTGAGCGTTTGACCAAAATGCAAAGTTTGCGACAGGTGGATTTTCGCTTTATCGATCACAGTAAAGGTCGGATTGCTGCTATGCGCAAACAAATGATTGAAGCGGGGAAAGGGCACCTGCTCTATGAGGAAATTCCTGAAGAACAGCGAATCCCTTCGATGGCTCTAGTGCACCTGTCCAAAATTCTAATGTAAACAATACACAAATGCCCGCCTTCGAAGCGGGCGTTTGTGTATTTAAAATCTTCGCTCCTTGCCCGCTCACGCCTGATTAGCCATGGCTGGAGGAGATGAATGGCTCATCACCCGCATGACGCTTGCGGTATTCTCCGGGGGTCAGTCCGTATCGGCGCTTGAACATGCGGATAAAAGAGTTTACATTTTGATAGCCGACCTGTGTCGCAATGTCCTGAATCCGCAGATCCACATTCACAAGCAGCTCCTTGGCACGCTCAACCCGCAGATTGTTCAGATATTCGCTGAAGTTGATGTTAGTCTTTTCCTTGAAAATACTGGAGAGGTAACCCGATGTTAAATTCAACTTGTCGGCGACAATATTCAAATTAATATCTTCCCCATAATGATGATCTAGGTAGTCCAGTACAAAGGTGATAACCGGATCACGCGTTTCCAGCTGGCTGCGTACTGCCTCAAGTACTGGCTGAGCCAACGCCTGAAGCCATTCCCTATATTGCTGCATGGAATGAAAACCAGCAAATGCCTCTCCTGGAGGAGAAGAGCGAAGCTCGGATTCGATGTGCGTCAGATTCAGCTTCATCACCGTCTTGCCAATTTGTTCTACTGCACCGATTGCAAATGTGCGGAAGTCTTCTGCGGCTGCATCCTTGTGTTGCAGTTGTTCCAGCTGGCGATCCAGCCAAGCAAATACGGCCTCTTCATTGCCGGATTGCAACAGGTTGTGCAGCTCCTCCCCATAGGTTACCTTCACATGGAAGGCATTTGACGAAGAAGCACGCGGCTCTACAATAACCTGTGTTTCCCCATTCAGTCTTCGCTCTTTTAAAAGCATGGATAGATTGCTGTACGCATCGGTAAACGGAATTTCCCCGGAATAAACCGGACTTACCGCGATCGTCAGATAGAGCGTTTCTTCGACAGCCAGCAATTCCTTCAGTGTATCCAGCGCCTGCAGAATACCGCTCTGCGGACCAGGATCGAACAGTAACAGAAGTAGCTGGTCCTGCTCAGGTTGAATGGCAACGCTATTGGTTTTGCTGCTGGTGAACAGGCTCTGAATCAGCTTCCACAATAACAGGGTATGCTGCCCGAATTCATCCGGCTGGAATTTGAAGCCCACCTTGAACAGAATGGAGACATAGGGCTGCTCGGATTGCTGGGCATCCTCAAGCTCCGCCAGATAGGAGCTGAGCGGGATGTTTTTTACTTTATGGATATAAGCGTACTGGCGTACGAGAGAGTTCTTCTGGGCAAGATCGCTTTGAATGTAACGATTATTCTCCAGAATGGAGATCAGACGGTCACCGATCATGGCGAATTCTTTTACACTGCTCCATTTGTCTGGTCCACTGTCCGAATTTCGGTCCAGAGCGGCAATCAGGCGCTGGAGCGGCTGGTTTAATCGCAAGCTGAAAAACAGAGAGGAAAGCAGGCTAATCAGTACCGCAGCGCCGAGCAGGACAGCCAGCAGCAGCTGCATGCCGCGCATTTCCGCGGCGATCACCGCGGCTTGGGTAACCCGGACATAGGTAAACCCGGTTTGCTTACCTTTTTCATAGAAGTAATACTGATCTCCGATACGTTCATGTTTGCTTCCGTCTGCGGGTAGCGGCGTATTCAGCATCTCCCCCTCCATCGTGGTGAACAGCAGGTGTCCCTCATTGTCCAAAATGTAGAACGGATTATTACCGGCATCGCCATATGTGTCCTGCATACGCTGTGGATTTAGCATAACAATGCCGTACACATCCTCGTAAGGAATGGCTTTCATCATGACAGGCATTAGTTGACCGAGGGAGCGGGATGAATGAAGGGTGTTTTCCGTAAAAGCTGCGGCAGGCATCACTTTCAGGAACTGGTTGTTCATCGTTTGAGTTTTCCAGTAATCCGGCGGATATTCTTTACTATAATAATATTTACCGAACATATCGCTGGCACTACTAAGACCTTCCTTCTCCAGTACGTAGTTTTCTTGCTTGAAATAGAGAATGAAATTGTCGATATGCAGAAAAGGATTGGCATACAGCGTGGAGAGGTCTGACTTGACCTCAGCGGGAATATCGTAACGGCGGTTTTCCTTAATGTGGCTCAAAATGCCCAGGTTGGCTGTCCAGGTATCCGATTGAGTAAGGGCCAGAATCATATTTTGGGTCAGTCGAAAGTGATTCTCATACCCTTCTACGGTCTGAGCAAGGCCCAGTTCATTTTGTCTGACCATCTCCTGATATACTTTGTTGCTTAAGTACAGATGGGAGAACAGGTTAAATGAAGCCAAAATCAGGATGACACTGAGGAAGCTCAGCATTAGCTTGACAAACAGTCCATTCAGCGCAAATTTGCTTGTAAGCAGTCCCTTCATTATGACAG
>NZ_LITU01000059.1:234344-256156 GCF_001280595.1 Paenibacillus xylanivorans | reverse complement strand
ATATAACATGTAGATAGCGCTTTCTAAATGGTAACTGGTATAATGTGGAGATGGGCCCCGGATTTATAGGGGAAGTTACCTCACATTCAAGTCAACTTACAATCTACTAAGCAAGAGAGGATACGTCTCACTCCAATCTTTGGTTGAAGTGTTGTGCTTCAAAAAGAACTTCCCCTGCTTAATTACAGGAGTTGAACAATATTTTCACTGGAGGAAATGCAATGAAACGTGCGTACCTGTTTTTATTGATTTTATTTACCCTTAGTGCATGCGAACAGACTAATACTAGTACCAACGAAGATAACATTTCTGTTGTCGTAGGAGATATGAATGCGAAGGACGTTAATAACACTGAAATATCGCCAAGTACGAAAGGGGATTTATCAAAAGTATCCTCAGAATTTTTAGCTCAGAACGAAAGTGATCTATCTGCTTGGGATTTTGAAACGGCTTATAAAATGTGTACAGAAGCTCTGTCTGAATATTACAAAGCGATTTGGAACGGCTCGGACATTGATTTCGATACTTATATAGATAACGAAAACCTTAAACAATATACGCAAAAAAAAGTGGCATCTCAATATGATTTATTCCTTAAGAACAAGCTCACTTATAATCAGGTGACAAGCGTTGATATTGGTGCTAGTCAAGTAGATTATGTTGGAGGGGATAAGAGTTTTTTCTATTTGAAATTAGATGCACGTGTTCATAAGGATATAGGTAACTTTGCTGAACCTACTGAATTTCTTGTGCAAAGTTTGAATGGAAAGTTAGTTATTGTTGATTGGTATACTAGTAGTAAGGATAGCTATGATTCCACTGTACGTGGAGAATTTCAGACTATTAACAATCCTGATATCTGGAATAACGGTGAATGGGTGAGCACAATTAACTGATTGAATTTCCCTGTAGCCAATGGATTGTTGTCTTCTATGGCAAGTGCTAACCACTGTCCCATATCATGTTTTTCAGTTGCGAAATCCGCTCTACGTCTCTTTATCCGGTGAATGGGCGAAGGTTCGGCCTACTTACACCTGTTTTTCATCGGACAATCCGTGCAGTCTGCGCACTTGAGTGATGAAGTTTCGTTTCATAATCGCTTTCGGTGGTTGGTTTGCTTTCATATGAGTAACGTAAGCATCCTGATCGCCGGGCATTCCCACGTATCGCCACCTTCCTTCTAGATCAAGTTGTTGATCTTGCTGATATCACGCGACCCCACTTCTTCAATTTTTTGTTTTAATCGGTACTGTACACATAATACCGCTCTGATCTTGCTCTTTCCCAGATATGTGTAATTTCTTCACTTCCATAGCTGACGGTTCCCGGTAGTTCACCCAGCGAAACCTTCCCCTTTTTCAAAGTGGGCAAAAGAGTGTAGCCCCCGGACGTTGGTGTGCTGTCCAGTATCCGATTGAGTGAGGCTAGAATTGTGTTTTGAGACAGTCCCTTCATTATGATATTCCCCCTTGAGTACAGCCCCGGATCGAGTGGTTAATCCTATCATAGCGGCATAAATCTGACACAAACAATATACACTTTTACTGAATTATACGCGGAAATCTGGAAAAAAGGAGTAAAGGCGAAAAGTTATATAACATGTAGATAGCGCTTTCTAAAGAATTATCGCTATAATTCGGAGAACAGCCCGGGAATTCAAGGGTAAGTTATCTGACATGCGAGTCGATTACAATCATCTAAGCAAGAGGGGGCATGCCGATGGCTGATGCTAGCGTAACGCAACGCACACTGCAAAAGGAAGCGCACCGGCCGCCTCGGCGGAAGTCGCGTTTGATCAGAACCTGGAACAGGAACAAGGCGCTATGGCTGCTATTCCTGCCATGTCTCCTGTATTATTTGATCTTCCGCTATGCGCCGATGTTTGGTCTGGTCATCACATTTAAGGATTACAATCTGTTTAAAGGAATATGGGCCAGCGATTGGGTGGGATTCAAATATTACCGGATGTTTCTGGAGAATCCCGATTTTTGGCCGCTGATGAAGAATACGTTTCTGCTGGGACTGTATAAGCTGGTGTTCGGCTTCCCGGCTCCAATCTTGCTGGCCATTTTGCTAAATGAGGTACGAAGAGCGGCATTCAAACGTTTTGTACAGACGGTCAGCTATCTGCCGCATTTCATCTCAAATGTAATCGTGGCAAGTATGGTGATTATGTTCCTGTCCCCAACCGGAGGGCTAATTAACAATTTGCTGGCAGGGATCGGCATCGGACCCATCAATTTCATGAATGAACCCGGGCTGTTCCGGGGCATCTATGTCCTGTCGGAAATCTGGCAGCATATCGGCTGGGAGACCATTATTTATCTGGCCGCGCTGACGGCCATCGACCCTCAGCTGTATGAAGCCGCGGATATGGACGGAGCAAGCCGGTTGCGCAAAATCTGGCATGTCACACTGCCCGGTATATCTCCCGCGATCGTCATTACATTGATTCTAAATATCGGCAAAGTGCTGGAGATCGGCTTCGAGAAAGTCTTCCTGATGCAGAATCCGGCGATCTACGATACGGCGGATATTATCAGCACGTATGTTTACAGGGTGGGCATGGTACAGGGGAACTTCAGCTATGGTGCATCCATTGATTTGTTCATGGGAATCATCAGTCTGATCTTTATCTACACGGCCAACTGGCTCAGCCGCCGATTAAGCGAGACCAGTCTATGGTAGAAAGAGGTGTGGCGTGAAATCACTCCGATTTTCCTGGTTTAACGTTGTGGCATCGCTGATTCTGCTATTTGTTGTGGTGGTCACACTCTATCCGTTCCTTCATATGCTGGCGGTTTCCCTCAGCAGCAATGTGAATGTCATCCAAAACAATATTTCCTTCTGGCCCAAGGGCTTCAATCTGAGCATGTACAAATTGGTGCTGGGTGATCCGCAAATCTGGACGGCTTACCGCAATACGATCATTTACACCGTGCTTGGTACACTAATCTCGCTTGTGGTCACCTCAACGGGAGCCTACGCATTGTCCAGAAAGGACATGGCACTGCGTAATAGCTTCACCGTCTTGATTGTAATTACGATGTTCTTCAGCGGTGGGATGATTCCCACCTTCCTGGTGGTCCGTTCCCTGAATCTGGTGGACACCGTATGGGGCATGGTTCTCCCGGGGGCAGTCAGCACCTGGAACCTTATTCTGATGCGCACGTTCTTCTCAGGTATCCCCAAAGAGCTGGAGGAATCGGGCCGCATGGATGGCCTGAACGATATTGGCATCTTCATTCGTATCATTGTGCCGCTGTCCAAGGCATCATTTGCCACGATTGCCCTTTTCTATGCCGTGGGCATGTGGAATAACTTTATCTTTCCATTGCTCTATCTAAGGTCTCCCGATCTGTTTCCTCTCCAGGTGCTGCTGCGTAATCTGGTGTTGGCTGGCAGTGCAAGTTCAGGTGACGTAACGTCCATTGGAGGAGATAACCTGGTGGTGGAGGAATCCCTCAAATATGCGACCATCATGGTCTCAACGCTGCCTATTCTGGTCATTTATCCGTTTGTACAGAAGTATTTCGTCAAGGGAGCCATGGTAGGTGCGGTCAAAGGCTAAAGTCTATAGGCGAACAAGGAATGCATCGCAAATTCAGATTAAGGGAGAGACGCTTATGGGCAAATGGAAATCGGTAATACTTCCCCTGCTGATCGCAGTAACAATGGTGGCAGGGTGCAGTGGCGGTAATGGTGCCGACCCGCAAACGGATACCAAGGGGAACAGTACCGGAATAACCGATAACTCCACTGGGGCGGCAAAGACCTTCACGGCGCTGCTGGACAATAATGCGACGTTCCCTTATTCCAAGAGCTGGCCCATTTGGAGCTGGCTGAAGGAAAAAACCGGTGTCACCCTGGAGGTGCAGACACCTTCCGGCAAGCTGGATGAGAGCCTGAACCTGGCGATTGCCTCCAAAACGCTGCCTGATCTGATGTATATGCCCAATCGCAAGGATTCGAATAAGTTCGGTCAACAGGGCGCACTGGTGGATTTGATGGAGCATATGGACAGTATGCCGAATCTGAAGGCATGGATGAAGGAATATCCTGAGGAGGCGAAGGCTGCCCTGTCCGCTGACGGCAAAATGTATATGTTCCCCAACCAGGGCTTCGGCGAGACGAATCGTATGATCTGGATGTACCGTAAGGATGTTTTTGACAAGGAAGGCATTCAGGCTCCAACAACCTATGAAGAATTACATGCGGCGCTGAAGACGCTGAAGGAGAAATACCCGGACAGTTACCCGCTCTCGATCCGCTACGGACAGATTCCGGATGAGATGAATGCGAATATGACGGTGAACTACGAAACCGGTGAGGGTGCCTACTATGATTTTGACCAAAAGGAATGGCGTTATGGACCGACGGAAGACAACTACAAGAGCATGGTGGGGATGTGGAAAAGTTTTTACGATGAAGGGTTGGTTCCGCCCGATTTCTTATCATTGCAAACCAAGCAGTGGCAGGACATGGTCTCTACTGGCAAATCGTTCGTGACCATTGATTATATCAGCCGGATTGATTTTTTCAATAATGCCATGCAGCAGGAGAATCCGGAGTTCAACATGCAGTTTATGGCCCCTCCGGCAGGCATTTCAGGCGGCAAACAGCTGAATCCATACTTTCATTATATGGAAGGCGGATTGACGGTGGCCTCCACCTCTAAGAACATTGATGATGTGATGAAGTACATGGACTTTTTCTATTCCGAGGAAGGACGTACGCTTAGCAGTTGGGGGGTAGAGGGGGAGACCTTCATAAAGGAAGGCGATACGATCAAGTTCAAGCCGGAGTATAACGATGTCATTGAAATGCGCAAACAGACAGGACTTCAGACCAGCGGGACCTATACCTGGATTGATTTTAACGCCCATTTGTCGCTGTTCTCGGACGATCTGAAGCATGCCTATGAAGAAGTGGTCAAATATGATCCTCCCGCAATGCAGCCAAGACCTGCTTTTACGGAAGTAGAAAATGAAGTCATATCCATTACTGGTCAGGCGATCAAGAAGCACCGGGACGAGAGCTTTGCCAAATTTGTTACCGGCTCCCGGAGTCTGGCGGATTGGGAGAAGTATGTGGAGGAGATTAACAGTCTTGGGGTAGATAAGCTGCTGAACACCTATAAGGAAGCGTATGATCGTGTTCAGAATGTTCAGCTGAGCGCGAAATGAGCGAATGTACGGCACAGGAATCCTAGACCATTACAGAATGGCAAAAGGAGGCTTCGCTTATGAAAAAGCAGCATCTGCGTGTGTACTCCGGATTCAGATTGGGATTGTTTCTGTTGATCTGTATGGTGACGATTGGAATAGCTTTCCCTGGCAAGGCAGAAGCGGCGGGTTCAATTTCACTGGACGCGCCTGCGGGCGGATATGTGTCGGATGGAGGGCTGGTGCAAATTGGAGGCAGTTATACCGACCTGTATGACATTCGGTTATTTGTGGACGGAACGGCCCAATTCGAAGTGGTATTAAATGATCCAGATGGGGATGACAGCGGTACCTGGTCTTATATGCTGGACACCTCAGGCTATAACGGGACTGTGGAACTGGTGGTCCGTGGACTGGATACGTCTACTCGTTACGGGGTATGGGGCCAGCCTGCCATTATTACTGTTAATAACCCGGCAGGGGCTGTCCCTGTTGTAACCATAACCGGGCCGTCCGAGGGCGTGTCTCTTAGCGGTCAGGTTGAGGTGTCTGTCGAGACCAGTTCGCCACTTCCAATCATGCTGGTAGAGGTTCGGGTGAACCGCGGGCCGTGGGAGGAAGCCACTCAGCAAGGCTCTGCGTATATATACACCTGGGATACGGCGGGGCTTGGCGATCGAACGGTCAGTCTGGAGGCCAGAGCAGCCAGTGCGCCGGAACGATACGGTTATAGTCCAACCGTGTACGCACAGATTGGAACCGGGACGCATGAGACTGCCGTTCCCCTGCCTGTACAGGAGCGCGCCATGTGGATCTGGGAACCGGAGAGTTACAAGCTGCTGCTGAATCCTGGATCGCGCCAGGTGCTGGAGTCATTCATCACCGATACGCAGACATTCGGTCAAACGCCAGTCCAGACACTCTATCTCGCAGTGGGCGGTTATGCCGGATACGATGCGCTGGAAGCGCAGGAAGTGGAATTACGTTCTTTTGTGAGCTGGGCGCACAGCAAAAATTTACAGGTGCACGCGCTAATTGCAGGTGGCACTACACCGGCGTATATGGGCGCTTACGAGAAATATCACCATCATGCCGTGGAGGAAATGGAGCAGGTGATCAATTACAATCTTACAGCAGGGGATACGGAGAAATTTGACGGGATCAATGTGGATATTGAGCCGTATATCTCTCCCGACTTTAAAGATCCGAGCCATTTCCTGCAGAAGGAATACCTGGATGGCCTGCAAAAGATGATTGGTCGCCGGGACACCGCAGGCATTCGGCTTCCGTTCGGCCCAGCGGTGCCCAAGTGGTATGACACATCGGACCAAGCAGCAAATATTGTGTGGAACGGCTCCAGTAAGTGGCTGTCCGAGCATGTTCAGGATATCTCCGACTATATCTCCATTATGGATTACCGGGATACGGCGGATGGCTCCGCTGGCATTATTGCCGGAGCTGCTGGAGAACTGGCTTATGCGGATCAGATTGGCAAGCCGAATTCCGTGGTCATTGGTGTGGAAACGCTGGATATTGCCAATAGCGGCGACCCGGAGACTATTACCTTCTGGGAGGAGGGCCGCATCCATATGGAAGCCGAGCTGGATAAGGTGTATGCAGCTTACGGGCAGAGCAGCGGCTTCGGCGGTATTGCTGTCCATCACTATGATTCCTACCGGGCACTTCCTTCTTACTGGGGACCAGGTAGTGTAGTGTGGACAGCGCCGGATGACCAGGAGGCCCCTTCAGCCCTTTCAGGGGTTCCGTCTATTCAGGCCACTGATTATCAGACTGTACATCTGAATTATGGAATGGCTTCGGATAACATGGAAGTGGAACGCTATGTGATATATCGGAGTACCGTGCAGGGGTTCACGCCTGCCGAAGCGGATATCGTCGGATTCGCCCGCGCCCTGAATTACCAGGACAAGGGACTGCTGCCGGGTACGACATACTACTACCGTATTGCGGCCCGCGATCTGCGCGGCAATAGTGGGCCACTCACTGATGAAGTGTCCGCGACCACCAGTAGTACCACAATGAAGCCTATGATTGTCACGGACATGAATCTGGTCTATAGCGGATCAGGGGTATCCGTCACTCTGAAAGTCAGAGATTATGCTACAGGCGTGGTACTTCCAGGGGCGAAAGTCGAGGGGAGATTCACTTATGCGGCGGGACGTTACATCAGCGGGATCACCGGATCGGTTGGAAGTGTAACGCTTGGCTCGGAAGCAGTTGGGCAGGGAAGGCAGGTTGGATTTGAACCACGTAGAATCCGTTACAGCGGCTATTATTATGCAGCAGGTCATGATTCGCCGCACGCAACGCTGCTGATGCTGAATGCTGGCAATTGATCAAGGCGGGAGAGAAACAGCCTGTAGGAGGAGGAAGCGTATGAATGCGAATGATTTGGTGAAACCGATCAAGACTCACATCGTTGAGCACATGTGTGTACAGGTTTATGCCGATCGGAAACAGATGGGGGCAGCGGCTGCGGCTGCGGTTGGGGCCCGATTAAGACAGCTGCTTCAGGATTCAGAGCGTCAGGTTCGCATGGTGTTCGCTGCGGCTCCTTCGCAAAATGAATTATATGAGGGACTGATACGTGAGCAAGGCATTGACTGGTCGCGGGTCTGTGCCTTTCATATGGACGAATATATGGGCCTGGCGGATACGGCTCCCCAGCGATTTGGCCGATATTTAACGGACCGGCTGTTCAGTCGGGTGCAGCCTGGGCGGGTGGAGCTATTGGAAGGGCTACACGATGTGGAGCAGGAGTGTCAAAGATATGGAGACCTGTTGCGTGAAGCTCCTATTGATATCGTCTGCCTAGGGATCGGAGAAAATGGACACATTGCCTTCAATGATCCGCCAGTTGCCAATTTTGAAGATCCGAGAGTTGTCAAAGCAGTGGAGCTGGACGAAGCCTGCCGCCGTCAGCAGGTGAATGATGGTTGCTTTGCCCGATTGGATGACGTGCCTGCGGAGGCGTTGACCTTGACTGTGCCGGCACTGATGGCTGGAAGGGAGCTGTTTGTGATTGTGCCAGGGACATCTAAGCGCAGTGCGCTCGCTGCAGCTTTACATGATCCGATCAGCACGGCATGTCCTGCCACCATCCTGCGTACACATCCCGGAATCACGATGTTCACAGACCGGGAAGCCTACGGCCTGTGAGCGTATCTATGATCGGGAGGCACTATCGGACTGGGAAACCCATTGAGGTTGCAGTTGAAGAGGGGCGCATCATTAAGGTTACTGAGCTTGAAGTGTCCCTTCCCGTAGATTACCTGCCCTGGCTTGCGCCAGGACTGGTGGATTTGCAGGTAAACGGCGGCTGGGGGCTGGATCTGAACACAGCCCCGCTGTGTCCGGATACGGTATTGCAGCTGACCCGGAAGCTCCAAAGACAAGGGGTTACAAACTATTGTCCAACGTTGATTACAAACAGTTCCGTACGGCTGGCTGAGGCGGTTTCCACCATTGCAAAAGCCGTTCGGCTGAACCCGGATGCGGCAGGGGGAATTGCGGGCATTCATCTGGAAGGCCCGTTCCTCTCGCCGGAGGATGGCCCACGCGGCGCACACCCAAGGCAGCATATTGTTCCCCCAGATTGGGAGGCAGTCAGCTGTTGGCAGGAAGCCGCCGAAGGGTTGATTCGCATCATTACCCTTTCCCCGGAGTGGCCTGGTGCAGCTTCATTTATCGCCCGGTGCTGCGAATCCGGCATACTGGTCTCGATTGGACATACAGCAGCAACGCCAGAGCAGATCAGGGAAGCGGTCTCCGCAGGAGCAGTGATGTCTACACATCTTGGTAACGGCGCACACCTGATACTTCCGCGTCATCCCAACTACTTGTGGGAACAGCTGGCGGCCGATGAGCTATATGGCTGCATGATTGCCGATGGTCAGCATCTTCCACTGTCCGTGTTGGCCGTAATTCTCCGGATGAAACGGAACCGCGCCATTCTGGTCAGCGATGCCGTCTCGTTGAGCGGTATGCCACCAGGTTCCTACCACCTGCATATCGGCGGAGATGTGGTATTGACGGCAGAAGGTCGGCTGCACCTTGCCGGCCAACCGGAGCTGTTGGCTGGGTCGGCGATGATGCTGCCGGATCAGGTGGGATATCTCGTGGAAGCGGGGCTTACAGGGCTTGCTGATGCCTGGGATTGTGCATCGGTGCATCCGGCCCGGCTGCTTGGCCTCGAACAGGCCGCAGGACTTGCGATCGGAGCCCCTGCGGATATCGTTAGCTTCAACATGGACGGTGGAAAGTTGAGTGTTTTGCAGTGCTGGAAGAACGGCCGAATCAGTACACAGAGCCAAGAATAGGGGGAGAGCGATGCAGAGCTTGATACCGCAACCGAAACAGATTGCAGCGACCGAGGGAGGTCCCTTACGACTGAATGGTGAGGAAAGACTGAGTCTTTTCATGGAACAGGATGATCCCAGATTAGAAATTCATTGTCGTCGGGCATTTCCGGGGATGGCGTATACATGCTCCATGATAGAAAAGGGTTTTTTACTAGTAATCGAACGTCTTTCAGGACAGGAAACGCAGCAGGTAGTCGATGGGGTGCAGGAAGCCTATGCAATTCATGAAGCCCAAGAAGCTCAAACGGTTCATGAAGCTCCTGAAGCTATGGGAGCACAACCGAAGGGCCTGGTCATCTCTGATGTCAGTTCATTCATCGGGAAAGACGAGACAGACCCGGCCGGGCTTGCCGGACATCCACAAGGATATAAGCTGGAGGTATTGACCGGAAGGGCTGAGGTGTATGCACTGGATGCGGCGGGGCTATTTTACGGATTGCAGACACTGGTGCAGCTGTACGGACCGGATGGTGTCATCCCGGCGGTGTCTATAACGGACTGGCCGGATATACCTTTGCGGGCCATGAATTTCGACCTGCGTCAGACGTTCTCGAAGCCGGAACTGCTGACGGGGTATTTGGCTGAATTCGCCCGTTATAAGACCAACGCGATTTTGATTGAATACGAGGATAAATTTCCATTCAGGACACATCCCGAGTTCGCACATCCCAGGCATGCGCTAAGTCTTTCACAGCTGGAAGAATTGAAGCGGAACGCCCATGAGCATTTTATAGAGATTATTCCGCTCCAGCAGAGCTTTGGACATCTGGAATATGTTTTGCGTCACGAAGCTTGGCGGCATCTTCGCGAGACAGAGCAGTCCATCGGGGAGATCTGCCCATCGCATCCGGAAACTTTTGGGTTGATTACTAAGCTGCTCGGGGAGATGATTGATGCCCACCCGGACTCGCGTTATATCCACCTCGGCTGTGATGAGGTCTACAGCCTTTGCGAATGCGAACGCTGCAAAATCGAGTTTGGAGGCGTGCGGGAACGAGCGTTTATCGCCTTTCTGAACCGTCTGATTGCATTTACGGCAGAACGGGGAAAACAGCCGATTTTTTGGCATGACATGCTGGACAAATGTCCATCAGAGGAATTGGCTAAGCTGGATCAGCGAAGTGTCGCCATGATCTGGATCTACAACGGGCGCAATATTGAAGCTGAGGTTACTTCGCATGCGGATAAATTCAGGTCGTTCGGCATTGAAGTTATGGGAGCGCCAGCAGTCCGCAGTTTTGACTGGGCTGAACATCAGAATTATCCGGTACTGCTGAACCGGACAGACAACTTGCTTCAGTGGGCAGAGACAGCCGACAATCTGAATCTTGACTGCGTGGTTGCGACCAACTGGACGGGGCCTTTCAGCCTCGGTGTTCCGTATGGTATTTTTGAAACCACCTGGTACCCCATGCTGCTGCATGCGGATTTGGCCTGGAATCGCAAAGCGGATGCGGCTACCTTCATCGACCGTTTTCTGGAACGGTTTCATGGCATTGATCCTGTTACCGGACACAACCTTCTCGGCAATTACAGGGTGGAGGATTATTATGATGTGATCTGGAAGCTGATGGACGAAGTGCGCGAGCATAAGGAAGAAGCGGAACTGATTACAATTATGCATGATTTTGAGGTGGCAACAGACCGTTCGAGAGCCATTCACAAATATGCCTACCGCTGGGAACTATATCCCGGGGACGATGCGGAGTGGCGCTCGCTCCATAACAATTATACGAGAAACCGTCGCGGGCGTGATGGTGTCTTCCCTCGGATGAAGGCTGCGCTGGAGCGTTACCAGCCCTCGGATATGGCGGAGCATTTTGTGAAATCCAGGTTCTATCTACATGATTATCTGGAGCGCACACTTTATCAAGAACTGGGTCTGAATGAAATTTCGACACCATTCGATATAACAGCAATGAGCTTGGAAGACAAAATAGCCATGATGTGCGTAATAGGCACTCCATCGACTCGGGCCGAGCCGGATTTTCGTGGCAGAATGGCAGAGCACCGATTCGGGGGCATCGGCATCTTTCCCCATAATATTGAGAGCGAGCAGCAAACACATGCGCTGCTTGCAGAAGTGAAGAACATAACGGGAGATAACGGAAGCCCTATGCCTTATTATGTTTCGGTAGATGAAGAGGGCGGCACCTTGTCCAAGTTTAAGTCCTTTTTCCCCTATATCCCTGGCAACCGGGCAGTCGGGTTGAGTGAAGATCAGGAAGCTGCCCGTTTGCTCGGTAAAATTATTGGCAGTGAGCTGCACGCCCTTGGTATTCCCATGAACTGGGCACCTGTGCTGGATGTGAACACGAATATAGATAATCCGGTTGTGGGTGTTCGCTCCTTCGGAGAGGACCCACAGCTGGTAGCCCGGTTCGGTCGAGCATATATAGAGGGAATGCATGAAGCAGGTGTGGCCGTGACGGCAAAACATTTTCCCGGCCACGGGCAAGTAAGCGGGGACTCGCATATTGTTCTGCCTGAATGTGAACTAACGCTTGAACAGTTAAGGGAAGGTCCGCTGCTTCCCTTCATGGAGGCGATTGAAGCCGGGGCAGATTCGATCATGATGGGGCATCTGGTGTTTCCCAACATTCCGCAATCTGGCGGACTTCCGGCCTCACTAAGCCCTTTCTTTGCCACGGAACTGCTGCGGAAGCAGTTGGGATTTACGGGGGTAATCTGCACCGATGATATCGAAATGGGAGCAATTCGTAAAAATTTCAGCCCGGAAGACGTGGGTGTGCTGGCCGTTCAGGCAGGGAACGATATGATCCTGATGTGCCATACGCCGGAGTTTCAGAGTCGGGTGGTCGCGGGTATTCTGGCCACTGTACGGGATGGGCGCATCAGCGAGGCACGAATCGACGAGTCGGTTCTTCGTATTCGGCAGCTGTATGACCAATTCCAGCAGTACCGAGCAGCGGCACAGCCGATTCCCAGAGAGCAGTGGGAGGAAACGGCACTGAAACTTGCTCGTATGACCGTGAAAGTCAGCCGGGACCCGCAGGGCCTGCTCCCACTCAAGGATTCGCTGAAATATTTGCTGATACTACCGCAGCAGGAGCAGCTGACCCGAGCCGATAATAGTGGCTCTGCCGAGATCAGGCTGGCCTCCTTGTTAAAGGCTAAAGGCATAGCTGTGGAGACGCGCTACTGTGCGATGAAGCCGGATGCGGAGGAGATAGAATTCCTGGTACAGCAAGCTGCTGATGCGGATGTCCTTATCCAGGGCACCCTTAATGCTCATCTGTTCACAGGTCAGCTGGTACTGGCCGAAGGCTTGGCTGCGGTTAAACCACTGCTGAATCTGGTGCTGCGCAATCCCTATGATGACGCCGTACTGCCGCAAGCGGCCGGAAGCATATTGCTGTGCTCAACCTCCGATTATTCACTGCAGGCGCTGGTGGAATATATGACAGACTCAACGTGACATGTCAGTAATGAGCTGCTCAACAGGGCAATGAAACATATATATATCCAAAAAGCACAAAAGCACAAAAGCTCATATGCACTTGTCAACCTTTAATCTCAAAACACCCCCCGCTGATCTAGCCTGAAATCACAGGGTCCAGGAGGGAAATCCCAAAAGCCCGCTACTGTGCGGGCTTTTGGTCAATCTTTAGACTTTGGTTTTCTTCCCCAGGCAACCGTTTTCATCGTAGCTCTGAATTCCGTCACCCACGTCTGTTTCAAAGACGTTATTGGGCCATTGGGTTATACCCAGTGGCTAACTAGACTGAAATACAACAACATCGTCTTCTAAAAAAAGTTTTATACATCCTTACCTATAGCAATAGCATTTGTTTAAAGCTGTCTCATGACAAGTGGCTTTCTCGACATCACCCATGCTGCAATGAGCAAGGCAAGAGCCACTAATATTCCCGATTCTCCAGTCCATAGCAGAACGTTCTTGCCACTGGAAGATATATCGAAGGCATCCTGAATCACGGCATTCCAACATGCATGAAGGAGAATCGCAGGCCATATGCTGCCCGTTGTTAAGCGCAATCGGCTGATCATATAACTGAAAGAGGTTACTGAAATCATAAAGAGGACAACTGATAAGGCCGGATATGGACCGGAATAATAATTTGCAAAAAGCATTACGGGAAGGTGCCATACACCCCAAATAATTCCGCTCGTCAGCACGGGTCTAGGTACACGGGCGTTGATTAGTCGAGTGAGCATATATCCCCTCCAGCCAATTTCTTCTCCTGAACTGCTGATCACACCTATTGCAGTACCCGCAAACATCTGAAAAAGTATAGTTCCTGCAAGGATAACGCCAGATGGGCCTTGAATGAATGAATCCGGTGTGACGTACTGGACCAGTCCCGTAATCCAGGCAATTCCATAAGCAAACAAACCAATGACGACTGGAAACAGCAGAATGAAGGGTAACGACTTCAATGTTTGCTTCCCTCCAATCCGCAGGGAAATGTCTGAGATGCCTTCACGCAACACGATACGGGCGAAGATGGAGGACAAGCCCGGTGTCCACATGAGCAGCAGGCCGAAAATCGGTGCTTTCATGATCAGTACATAACTGAGGATGGAGAGCGGGATGAGCATGGCGAAGTATACATACAGCCCCCGCCTGGCCGATTGAATCTGAGCCTTTTCCTCGTCTGAACCTGTGTTAGGGTTGGTGCTAAGATTTGTTCTCATTGTGATAGCTCCTTTAATCAAAATATGTATGTCGCTTTGCAGTATAACAGTGGATCTATCCTGATCAGAACAAACTCCAGCCCAGTTTTTGATCAAGACTCTAGCCCAGTAGGGACAGGACTAAAGTATAGCAACGAGGTTTGAAAAATGAGGTGAACCGAGGCAATCCCTAAACAGTATAAATTCGCACAACACCTTGTTGCCAGCACAAAGAGCACGTATCAAACGCGCTCTTTGTGTGTTTATTTTTCTCTGGCTGCCATATTTTTTTATAATCGCGCTAGCAATTCGATTCGATTATGCGTTTATATCCGTGATCGCCGGAATGTTGATCTCTTTTACGCAGGCTGCTTTGGACAGGCTGACGATGCATTTTACGATAGAAACCATATCCTGAAGAGGGATGCGTGTACCATTATACTCGGAAAGAGCGCGGTCAATGCCATCTTTATATGGAACTTCAGCTGCAAGTTCACCCGGGTTAATACACGTAACCGCGATCCTGTCGTGTCTTGTATGTTCTCTCAAGGCCTCCGTAATCCCTCGAATGGCAAATTTGGAGGCTACAAAAGAAACCTGGCTACTGTTTGCATTGCTTAGACCTGCAGTCGAGCCGATAAGAATTATTTTGCCAGCTATGGATTGTCGGAGATGGGGCAATAATGCCTGAATGCATACAATAGCGGATGTTATATTCACATGAATCAGATTACTGATGTCGGCAGGGTTGTCCTTATCGAACGTATAGTGGTCCTCAAACCCCTCTTTTTCCCAAATGCCTACATTGTAAATGAGAACATCCAGCGCCTCGTTCTGGAGTTTATCGACTACAAGTGTGGCTGCATTGAGATCAGACAGATCTGCCTGTATCCATATTCGTTCTACACCATCGTTAAGCTTCAAATTATCAGGTTCCGTTCGAGACACTACCCATACTTTATCGCCTTGCTCGGGCACACCCCTCACAAATGCATCTCCTAATCCTTTGCTAGCACCGAATACGAGATAGGTTTTCAATTAAAATGCTCCTTCTTTTTAAAGTGTCAGTCTATGGGTACCCGCTCAAAAAGCAAGCTCTTTATTTTCCAGCAGTATAATTTCTTCTCCTTGTTGTTGCCTTAATGCTATATTTTCGCGCCCCCATGTACACATTACATCCACAACCTTATTGGGGGTAACTCCATACTCCGTAAGGCTGTATTCGACTTTGGGCGGCATCTGTTGGTACACATGTCTTCTGACTAGGCCATCCCTCTCAAGCTCGCGTAATTGCTGGATCAGGACCTTTTGCGAGATACCGTCTATACTGCGCTGTAATTCGCCTGTCCTTTTCACGCCGGACATTAATAAACATATGATTAGCGCTTTCCATTTGCCGCCAATAATTTCAAGTGTCGCTTCGATTCCCAGGTTATATTGTTTAATGATATATCCCCTCGTTCAGGTTACCTCGTGTTGATGTGGTATAACTATTCATTTTCTCACAATAGGGCTGATGAAGTCCATACACACTTTCAAGTAACCATCTTACTTTCGAGTGTGTATTTTCTTTTTATCAAGCCCATATGATAATGGCCGTATTCGAAAAAGAAAGTCTGTAGTTGAACCGAGAAAGGAATGTTAATCATGAAAACACTCGTCATTCTGGCACATCCGAATATTGAAGTCTCAAGAGTAAATCAACGCTGGAAAGAGGAGCTGCTGCAACACTCAAGCGATATTACAATTCATGAGATTTATAAAGCTTATCCTGACTGGAACATTGATGTTTCCAGAGAACAGAAGTTGCTGGAGGCATTTGATCATATTATTCTGCAGTTTCCATTGTATTGGTATAGCTATCCACCTTTGCTGAAAAAGTGGTTAGATGATGTTTTTACTTATGGATGGGCGTATGGATCATCAGGAAACAAGCTGCAAGGGAAAAAGTTGGGCTTGGCCATGTCCATTGGTGATAAGAAGGAAAATTTACAAGCGGGATGGTTCAGTGTCCTTTACTGTAGATGAGGTAGTCACTCCATTCAAAGCCAGCATCAATCATGTTGGCACCGTAGCGTTACCGTATTTTGCAGTCTTTGGTGCCTCATTTCAAGCTACCGATGAAGAAATTAACCAAAGTGCACAAGATTATATCCGTTATATCCATAAGTATCAGAATGAGGTTGGAAATCTATCGATTTTAAAAAAATGACCTGCATCATCTTTGCTCTTATTGGGGGGAAGGCAAATGGCTGTTAGCTTCTGGCTGCTGCGCATATTGACGGCATTTCATATCCACTTTCGATTGCCACCGCCAGTTAAGGTTACCCTAGGTATTAGAAACACTCAGTTTCTACTGAAGAGCTTGGGAGTTTTACTTTACGCCTATAAGACTATACCTGCTCTTGAGGAACTTGATTTGAAACTTTAACCACAGATCGACCAATTATGGTTTGTGGAAAGAACCTACGGAACACAAAAAGCCCGCATGCAGCGTGGGCTTTTGTCAAGCCATTCTCCTCTATTCTTCTTCAGTAGCATGAGATTGTGATCCATCGCTCCAGCTTCCCGCATACAGCCTGCAGAGTTTATGTGCAGTTTGAAGTGATTGAATAATATCTGAAAATCTCTCCAACTGATATTTTAACTTGCTAAAATTACGTTGATGTCCTTAATAGTTTGATTTCTTGCTTCATCCGTACTTAATCCGTATTTCGTATAAAATTTTATTCCTTCTATGAGTGACGAATTTAAGAATGAATACGATCCGTTATAAAGAAGTTCTAAAGATACTTGATAAGATATAGCGTCGAGAATAACATTTGAATTAAACACTATGTTAAGATGTGCTCCTTCATTTATTAAATAGGTTCTAACTGCTTCCTTGGTTAAGGCACCGCTAGCCGTATTTAATTGAGAAAAGGGCGGCATCAAAGGGACAGATTGATTGAATTCAAATGTTTGTAACAAATCCATTTCTATCTGACTCTCTATACTTAAAGCATCTGCACCAATAAATTTGTAAAACTTGCTACCATAATTTTTAGCAATTTTTAACATATTTGAATCATTTTTAGATTCTTTTAAAAGGTATGCATAAGTCTCGAGAATAGGGAAATCTCCAAACGACTTTTTAAAAGTTGGATTAAAGCTATAGGCTACGTTATATAGATAATCTTCAAAGGATAGGTTTCCAGTAAGATCAAATTTAATCTTATTATAAGCAGTAACTTCATCGAGACCAAGAGAAGTGTAGAGTTGCTTACCAGTCGTAATTATATTCTGTTCAAACTGTCCGTCCAATTCAGCTTCTTTAAGATTCAATGAATAAGTTTTTAAGATGTTAAGCTGTTTTTCATTTAAGTTGTAGTCAGAAAGACTATAAAGTAAGTAGTTTTCTCTCAAAGTAATATTTTCATCACTGTTAAAGCTGAATCTTGGATACTTCGAATGTGGAATCAGTGAAGAAATTCCAAGATAACTGAAATTGTCATTGATATAATTGTTAGGATGCGTTCTGTAGTGAGGTCTGACATAAGTTCCATCTTTTCGATAATATCCGTTTACGTAAACTAAACTATCTGTATCGGTGGTTCCTGCATAATTCTGTCCTTTGTACAAATTGATTGTGTTTGATAATCCATAATAATTCTTAGTTTCAGTGTATGTAGGTGTGTAAGAATTGTAACTTGAATTGCTATCTACTGTTCCGCATCCCCTGTAGTATCCACTCACTCTTGTTCCATTCTTTTTTGTATAACCACTTACATATGTGCATTTAGCTTCTGCATAATCTGGGAATAACGAAATAATCGGTATTGAGAGTAGTACTACAGAAAACATAACTAGTAGAATTTTTCTTAACCATTTGTTTATAGCCAAATATTATCTCCCCTTAGGACTTTAGTCTATTTCCAACTTCCTTATAGTACCATTCTTTCGGGGTATATGAACTATTTTTTGTCAATTCTGTAGATTACTAAAGAATCCTCAAAGGGTTCTGTCGAAGTTAGTTTTAAATAGCAAACCTGTTTATGAGAACTGAAAAAGAAATGCGCCTGGTAAAAGAAGATAGCAGATGCCTTCTTTTTATTCCTCTACTGTAGCAACTTGAATCTCCTCATAACTAATCAGTCACTCCAGCCACCATCATATGTTATAAACTCTGAATATCATGACCCTATGTTACAATAGGCTGAAAAGGAGGAGTCATTATTGAACAAACAAAAAATCGTGATTATTGGCGCAGGGATTGTCGGGGCGTCAATGGCCTATCATCTTGCCAAACGAAACCAGGATGTAACCCTAATTGAACGACACCTCGCCGCGGCATGTGAAGTCACGGATAAATCTTTTGCCTGGATACATACTTCTCATAGAGTGGCTCCCGAATACTGGCATTTGTACGATACAGCTTTGGAAGAATATCATGCGCTTCAGCAGGAGATACCCGAATTAAAAATTCATTGGCATGGAGCGCTGACTTGGGACACTCCGCCCCTAAGGGAGCAACTCCACTTTCAAAAATTAAATCGGGAGCAGCTTGAGGCATTGGAGCCGAATCTGAAGGAATATCCGGATGAAGCGATGTATGTCCGCGAAGAAGGTGCAGTAGACCCTATAGTGTTAACGGAGCTGTTGTTGAACAAAGCGCAGGAGTACGGAGCAAAGGTTCAGTTCGGTACCAACGTTACACAGCTGCAGCAAGAAGATTCCCGCCTGGTCGGCGTTCATACGTCCAACGGTTTTCTGGAGTCGGATGTCGTGGTATTGGCCGCAGGTATAGGTGTCTCCGAACTTTGCAACCCGTTAGGTTGTCCTGTGCCGGTAACGTCGTCGCCTTCCATTCTGATTCGGATGAAAACTAAGAATAAATTGATACGTACATTGATCTCAAATGCGCAATTTGAAGCGCGTCAACTGACAGATTATACGCTGCTGGCTGCGGAAGATTATATCGACGAATCGGAGGAAAATGGACCAGAGGCGGTTGGTAAGCGAGCATTCGACACGTTGCGTCGCAGTCTGAAGGACGGGAATCAACTGGAACTGGAAAACATAAAGGTCGGGATGAGACCTATGCCTGAAGATGGCTATCCAATCGTGGGCTTCCAAGATCACATAAAGGGACTTTATCTGACAGTGATGCATTCTGCAATTACGCTGGCTCCGCTGATTGCTCGTTTGGCTGCAAGTGAAATCATCGATCAAGAATTAAGAAGTGAACTAGACCCTTGTCGACTCTCCCGATTTTAGGACCACACTAACAAGAAAAAGAGTACATCGCCACATGACCGATGTACTCCAACTTACCTACTGTATATCCGCTTAATTCTTTTATTCCTCTCCAGTAGCGACCGGGTTTTCATCATAACTAATCCAGTCGCTCCAGCTTCCAGAATACAACTTCACATTCGAATATCCCGCTTCTTCCAGCGCAATTACATTTGGGCAGGCGGACACGCCTGAGCCGCAATACACGATGATCGCTCCATCCTTGTCCAGCTTACTGAAACGTTCCTCTAATCCTCCAGCACCCGTCCAGCGTCCATCGGTATCCAAGACATCTTTCCAAAAATAGTTTACAGCACTTGGTATATGTCCAGCCTTGGCATCAATGGGTTCCTCCAGTCCAGCGTAGCGGCGGGCATCTCGGGAGTCGATTAATACAGATGAGCCGTCAGCAGACGCTTTCTGCACATCCTCTACACTTGCCAGCAGTCTTGGCTGCACATTCACTTCAAACGAAGCCGGAATCTGAACCGGCACATCCGTGGTCACCGGGAACTTGGCATTCTGCCAGGCCGAGAAGCCTTCGTCCATGACATACACCTGTTCATGTCCCAGATAACGAAGTAACCACCACAGTCGTGATGCGTTCATACCGCCTTGGTCATCGTAGGCAATAATGCGTGCATTCGAGCCGATGCCAGCTTTAGAGAGGCGATTTGCGAGAGAAGCCGGATTTGGAAGCGGGTGACGCCCGCCGTGGGTAGATAAAGGAGCGGACAAATCCTTTTCCAGATCGAGATAAACGGCACCTGGAATATGTCCAGCCTCGTAAGCTTGTCTTCCGGCATCCGGTTGACCGAGCAGGAATCGGCAATCGGCAATGACGACATCCGGTTCATACATTCTGGCGAGCAGCCAGCGCATGGATACAATATTTTTCATGAAAACACACCGCCTTATATGTAATGGGATGGATTCAACCGGAACCTGCGTGATGAAGTTCCAGTTGTTTTTTACAAACATTCGAATACAAACACAAGTTACACCACTGTAGGTTCGACTGGCCCTTTTCCAGCTAGAGGAGCATCTGATGGAATAGGCTGTGGTTTGGTTTTGCCATACCGGATGAAGATCCATACCCCGAAAATAATGACAACCCCGGCTGACATCTGAAGTCCATTGAGCGATTCACCAAGCAGCATCCAGGCCAACAGCGAAGAAAATACAGGTTCCCCCAGTACCCCCATGGATACCGTCGTGGCATTCATATATTGAAGCAGCCAGTTGAAGAGATAATGACCAAAGATCGTTGGCACGATAGCGAGTAACAGGAAAATTCCCCACTCGGAAGCCGCATAACCGCCAAACGGGTGACCATTAACCAGATTATATACCGCAAGCGTACAGGCAGCTACGAAAAATACCCAGAAGTTATAGGAGAAGGCACTAAGTCCGGCGCGCAAAAACTGTCCTAGCAGCATATGTACCGCCACGGCGATCGTCCCGAGCAAAGAAAGAATATCACCTCGCAGCGCTGTGCCTGCCAACTGGAAATCTCCAGCTCCAATAATGATCGATCCGAGCAGGGCGATGCCCATGCCGATGATCATCATGCGGTTGATTTTGGCTTTGAACAGCCAGACGGAACCGGCGAGAATCAATATAGGCTCCAAAGCGAGAATGACCGTTGAACTGGCTACACTCGTGAGCCGAAGCGATCCCATCCAGAGCAGAAAGTGCAGTGCCAGCATCACGCCGGATGCGAGCAATAAAGCCCACTGTCTGAAGTTCAAACGCATCATCTCGTGCCGAAATTTCCAGACAAAAGGCAGCATCAGCAGATTGGTGAGGAACAGTCGGTACATCGCAATGACGGCGACATCGGCTGTGGACCAGCGTACAAAGATGGAAGAAAATGAAATGGCAATAATGCCGACAAAGAATAGCAGATAGATCGATCTGCCGGCACGGTTCAAGCTAGTCATGGATGTAGCTCCTTCTTGAAGTCAAATGGCGTAAATCAATTTATTATACAGGACAATGCATCCGCAAGAAAAGATGAAGAGAAGAAATAGATAAGTAGATTGTAACCGGGCTTGTAACTATTCTGTCATTCTCCAGGGCCATTTTTCTATTAATCTTCTATATAGAGACATGAAACGATATAATGTACCAATAATCGGGAAAAAATGAAAGTAAGGAAGTGGCCTGGAAGTGAGAGTTCAACAACAGAGAGCGGGAGAGAGTGGCGGCATTCCGCATAGAACAAGCCGAACCAAGACGCATGGACGAAGAAGAATCCGGTATGGGAGACTGAGTGCTGCGCTGGCGCTTCTGGCATTGCTCATTATCGGTTTAACATATGCATTCATTGGCA
>NZ_LITU01000059.1:219330-234334 GCF_001280595.1 Paenibacillus xylanivorans | reverse complement strand
AAGGATTATGTAGCACCCCCGCCAGTCGCTGCAATTGAACAGCCAACCAAGCTTGGCATGATTGAAATGACTCCGGAGTCCAAAGAGGAGCCTGCGCGGTTCCAGGGTCAGGTGCGCAAGCTGGCATACATAACGTTTGATGATGGACCAAGTGTATATACCGATCAACTGCTGGATATTTTGAAGCAGCATGAGGCAAAGGCAACCTTTTTCATGATTGGACGCCAGTTGAATCAACACAAGGAAGCAGTGGAGCGGCTTGTCAAAGAGGGCAGTTATCCGGGTCTTCACAGCATGACACATAACTATAACAAATTGTATAAGAGCGGAAACTCCTCTAACTTTGTGAAGGAATTCAAAAAGGAGCAGAAGATGGTCAAGGATCTGATCGGTTTTACGCCGCATCTGATTCGTGCTCCGTACGGCAGCAGTCCCCAGATCGGCGAGGACTTCAGGGGCGACATTGCCGCAGCCGGATTCAAAATGTGGGATTGGACCACCGACTCCCTCGACTGGAACCTTCCAGGTCAGCCGGACAAAATCGTGGAACGGGTCAGCAGCAGTGTGCATCGGGATAAGGAAGTGATTCTGATGCACGAGAGGGAACAGACGGTACAGGCGCTGCCACGCATTTTAAAACTGCTTGAAGATCGAGGATATGAGTTTGAGGTCTACGATCCGAGCGCCCATTGGGTAGCTAATTTTAGCGGGGATACCCGGTTATAAGCAGGCATTTTGCATAAATACCGAAATAAGCGATCAGTCATCAAGTGATAGATGCAAGAGAGGAGGCACCCCGAGGTGCTTAGAAGAAAAAAGATAGCTCTGGCCGGGGTCAGCATATTGCTGACTCTGCTTGTCAGTGCTTGCGGTCAGCCGCAGGAACCAGCGGCCAATCAAGTCAATCAACTGATTCTTACCGATCAGGAGATGAACCAGAGCCTGAAGGAGATTGTCCGTCATGAACAGGAAGACATGGAGTTGTACGGATCGATTTTGAGTAAAGGAAAGAACAGAAACAGTAATCTGGAGGCTCTGCTGGATCAGGCGGACGGACATATTGCAGAGCGAAGAACACTGCTTGAACAGGCTGAAGCGGTGATGAGCAGGACGAAGGAACAGATGGAAGAACTGCGAACTTCGCTGGATCAGTTATCCTTTGAAAAGGAAGAGAACCTGGCTCAGGCTCACACGGTATTGGATCAATATGAGCAAAGAGCTGCGTCGTTTGCAACGTTTGTTGCTGCCTACAGGCAGAGTCTTGATGCGGACGAGCAGTTATATTCATTAATGAGGGGCAACGTGGAGCCCAATCTGGTCAAGATCAAACATGCGATTCGGGAACGGAACAGCCAATATGCCAAAGTGGCCGAGTTAAGACAACAGTTCAACAAGCAGACAAAAGCTTTCAACGGAGCCAATGCGAAGCTTGTGCAAATGGAGCAAGCCGGCTGATTATTCGTGGTGTCAAAGAGCTATTCAACACTTTGCATGATTGAGCGACTTGCCAGCCGTGTAAGTAATACTATGCAGTCAGGTGAACCAGTCAAGCAACATGGACAAGCATCATTGCGTATAAGCTAACGGAGGTGTTCATATGCGAAATACAATGAATATTAGTGCATCATTACTTGTTTTGGTTATGGGATTCTCGCTTGTGGCCTGCGGCAACAGTAGCCCTACTGTTCAGCCACCCGTGAATAATACAGAAGAACAGACACCGGCACCAGGGAAGCAGCCTGAGGAAAGTGCTGTTATTGAAGCAGAAGGTATTTTGACCGGATGGGCAGATCCACACACCGTTGAAATTCGTGTGAATGAGGAACCGATGTCTTTCCAGGTTGGTGAAGATGTGCAGAAGTCTTTGGATGACATTGACGATGAGGATTCCGTTCAATTCAAATATGTAGAGAAGGCCATTGAAGGCGACACGACGGTCAAACAATTGGTGCTTACGGAAATTGCCAAAATCAAGTCCGATGATGACAATAACGGTTCGAATACAGGCGGTAATGTTACGTCTGATCGTCCGAAGACGTCTGAGTTGGAAGTGACTGTGGAAGGCATGACCGAAAAGCGCCCGGTTACACTGGCTCAAGGCAAAGGGTACTCATTATATGTGTTTGAACCGATGGTTTACGATGCGGCTGATCATGAATTGACCATGAAGATTGATCCGGATTACGAGGTAGAGATTGAAAAACTGCCTTCGGATTATAAGCTGAATGACCTGAAGGTGGATGCAAAGAAAGAGCTATCAGAAACTGGAGCGGTCAAGCAATTAAGTGAGGAAAAGCTTAGCAATGGCCCGATGAAAGAGGCAAAATTGTTCATGATGTCTCAAAATAATAAGATAACAGAGTACTTCATCGTAAAAGAGCTGGATGGCACTGGCTTCGCTTTCCATATCCATGCACCGGTTGGCGAACCTTCAGAAGGCTTCCTGCCAATGGTGTATGCCTCCATTAATTCCATCATGAACGAGTAAGTGTGCTTAGGTAATGAATATGTATTCCGTGAGTTTGAAAAGAGCCGGAAGGAACGATGCGATAGGCATAGGTTCCTCCCGGCTTGTTGGCCGTATGTCTATTCAGTTTGCGCGATCAAACCATTGTCCTATTTAATTAGGTTAAAATGGTTGATTCCTGTCGCCCTTTGAGCTCTTCATAACGGGCGACGGCATGCTGATGAACGGGATGTTCGTCGGGAATTCCCATGCGTTCACGGATAAATGCAGAGACGCCATCTTCGCGAATCATGTGTTGGAGCTTCATGGCCTCCTCATCCTGTTCATGATCGAACAGCATCGCGGCTGCCATAGCGGAAGTTAAATGAGGAATTTCAATTCCGAATTCGCTGGCCTGCATCGCTGGGCGAACAAGCCGGTCGTAAGGCGATAGCTTACGAAGGGGTGAGCGTCCGACCCGGGTTACCTGATCCGTAAGGTTCGGGTTGGCAAAACGTTCGAGAATCGTGTCGATATATTTGCGGTGTTTCTGAGGATTAAAACCGTGTTTGGCAATGAGCATGGCTCCGGTTTCTTCCATTACATTGCGTACCTTGGCACGAAGCGGTGCATGGCTCATCACTTGTCGGATCGTCTTGAACCCCTCAAGATATCCGAAGTATGCGGCAACGCAGTGACCGGTATTTACCGTAAACATTTTGCGCTCAATATAAGGTTCAAGAGAGTCCACGTAGTGCACACCCTCAATTTCCTTAAATCCCTCCAGCATTGCAGGGCGATGTACGACCCATTCATAAAAAGGTTCAACGGTAACTTGCAGGGGGTCTTTATGATCCTGAACGGGGACAATGCGATCTACCGCTGCATTGGGGAATGAGATATAACGTTCCGCTTTTTCCCGGGTCGCTTCATCCAGAAACGGATATACCCTTTTTTTCAGCCGTGTGCTGCCTCCGATGGCATTTTCGCAAGCAATAATGTGAAGTGGTGCGGAATTATTATTTTTCATACGCAGATAGATGCCTTTCGCGATGGGTTCAGCGATATCTTCCAGCGCTGATACACCGACTGCTGTTGTGATTAGATCGGCTGAAGCGATTTCTTCAGCAACGCGATCCTGTTCGCCGACATGAATGGCGGTTACGTTATTCACAATGGTTGTATCCTGCTCCGCATTGGCGAGAGTAATGGGATACTCCTGCCTCTTTTGAAGCATGGCGATTTTCTTCGGGTTACGTGCGACAAAGCAGACTTCATAATCGGAAGCGGACAACATATGACCGATAAATCCGCGGCCTATATTGCCCGCCCCAAAATGTACAGCTTTCATGTGTGAACTCCCCCTTTAAAGTTTGAAATGCGAAATTCGTTCCGTCCTTAGACCGTGGTGACGAGTGGTTTCGAAATCAAATCGTTAAATTCGAGGTCGGTTAGGCATGACAGCCGTTGGTGAGGCATATCGAAATCAAGTGTCCCGGTAATGGTATTCGAGATGACGACGCAGTGAATACCAGCCGCAGCAGCTGCACGCGCGCCGTTAGGTGAATCTTCAATCGCCACGGCTTCGTCTGCAGTTACTCCAAGGGCTTCAAGTGCTTGATTGTACAATGCAGGATCAGGCTTCACATGGGCAACATCATCTGCGGTGCGGATCACTTCAAAGTAATCTTTCAGCTTGAGCTGTTCCAGATGCTGTTCAACCCATTCGCGTTTGGAGCTTGAAGCCACAGCCAGTTTCAGTCCAGCTTTGCGTGCAGCTTCAAGGTAGTTCTGGATACCGGGTCTTACCTGTTCATTGTTCATCAACGCTGCATGATGCAGCTGAACGGATTCCCTGAACGCTTCCCGATCAATCGGAAGATTCAAATCTGTGATGAGGTACTCATAAGGATTAAATGTTTTCAGACTGGTACCGATGCATTGCGAGTACATCTCCAGGGTTAAGTCCACGCCGTGTTCCTTGTAGGCATCACGAAAAGCAACATACCATGCTGTCTCCGTATCAATAATCGTTCCATCGAAATCAAAAACCAGTGCCTTAATCATAAATTTGTTCCTCCTGTTTCAGAATTAGTTTTGGGATATAGCTAAATGAACTTCTTTGCCAATACACACCGTACTCTTTTTAACTTGTGGTACATTAGTTGACGCGAAAGCTAAGTATGAATTAATAATTTGGAAAAAAACAGGTGTATAAGCTAATAAAACCGTAACATAGGACAAACAAAGGGGTCAAGCACGTTATGATTGTTTACATGGAAAAATTGCACATGTATGATGTGTTTTTAGAAAACGATAAAAATAGCAAAACGTTACTCCCTTTGCATGTAAGCGGTGTACTAGAAAACCTGTTTTTTCAGTTTAAACGAATCAAACTTTTTTTATGAAATTCGGATCTTTTAACCATTCAACAGCTTTCGACACTTTTATAATAGAAGAAAGACAACTTAACATATGGTTAAAGTTAATTTGCAACCGATTTACGTATTAAACTTCTTTACGCCATATTAGGGCATGTGGGAGAATGGAAGAAGTTATTTGAGAGTTGAATCGCGAGGAGGGATCGACGATGCTGCTAAAGGATCGTTTCCAAGGTTGTTTCATTGGACTTGCCGCGGGAGATGCACTGGGAACTACAGTGGAATTCAGCAGTCCTGGCACGTTTGAGCCTGTTACCGATATTGTGGGCGGAGGTGTATTTGATCTGGCTCCAGGACAATGGACGGATGATACGTCAATGGCCCTCTGTCTGGCCGAAAGCCTGGTGAGAAAAGAGAGCTTCGATCCCGCGGACCAGATGCGCAGATATACGAATTGGTACCAGGTTGGTTATATGAGCAGTACGGGAACCTGCTTTGATATTGGCGGTGCTACCCGCAATGCACTTGAGCGGTTTGCGGCAACCGGTGAAGCGTATAGTGGCTCAACCGACCCGATGACCGCGGGCAATGGCTCGATCATGAGGCTTGCACCTGTAGCCATGGCCTATGCCAACGAGCCGGATCAGGCAGTGCGGTATGCTCGGTTGAGTTCCAAAACGACACATGCCGCTGTTGAAAGTGTGGAAGCATGCGAAGTGCTGGCGGCGATAATGGTTGCAGGACTGCGCGGAGCGGACAAGGACGTCATGTTACGACCTGATACCTGCCATCAGTGGAGGGAAGAGAAATCTTTTTCACCAGCTATAGAAGAAATTGTCCAAGGATCATACCGCGATAAAGCACCGCCTGAAATTCAGGGGAGCGGCTATGTCGTTCGTTCACTTGAAGCAGCGTTATGGGCATTCCATCATTCTTCGAGCTTTGAAGAAGGTGCGCTACTAGCAGTGAATCTGGGTGATGATGCGGACACCACGGGAGCGGTATATGGGCAGATCGCCGGAGCGTATTATGGTTTGAGCGGCATACCGGCACACTGGCAAGAGAAGCTGGCCATGCGAAATACCCTGATTGAAATGACGGAGGCATTGTGGTCAAAGGCGGAAACAAGATAGAAGAGACAGGAGAAGAGAACACCATATGCGTAAGACAGAATCATCTAAAACGAAATCGAAAGTTTCGAAATCCGCTAAACGAGGGGCGTTTCCCTTATCCCTGTTATGCCTGACGGTAGGGGCTTTTGCTATTGGCATGACGGAATTTATTATTATGGGGCTTCTGCCCAATGTAGCAACGGATTTGAATGTTAGCATTCCGCAGGCTGGACAACTGATTACTGGCTATGCGCTGGGCGTGGCGGTTGGTGCGCCTATACTGACTGTGTTCACCCACAAGATTCCGCAGAAAAAACTGCTGGTGCTTCTGATGTGTATTTTTATCATCGGTAACGCGTTGTCTGTTATTGCTCCGACTTATGGGCTGCTTATCTCGGCTCGTATTCTGACAGCATTTGCCCATGGTACGTTTCTGGGTGTAGGATCGCTGATGGCAACACGGCTGGTTGCACCGGAGAGAAGGGCAGGGGCGGTATCCGTCGTACTGGCTGGACTTACGATTGCTAATATTATTGGTGTACCTTTTGGTACATTCATCGGGCAACAGCTCGGGTGGCGGTCTTCGTTCGGGGCCATTACCATTCTGGGCATCATTTCATTGATTGGTATCATTCGTTTCATTCCGGTGATCCAGCAGGGACCACCAGCAAATCTGGGCCAGCAATTCCGGAATCTGGTTCGCCCACAGGTGTTATTGATCCTACTTATTGGTGCGCTGGGTTGTGGAAGTCTGTTCGGTGTGTTCACCTATATTACGCCAATGCTAGTCGATATTAGTGGTTTTGCCGAGCAGAGTGTGACCTGGATTCTGGTGCTGTTCGGTGTCGGGGTTACATTGGGCAATATGCTTGGTGGCCGTCTGGCAGACTGGAAGCTGATGCCTTCCCTGATGGTTAACTTTGGTATACTGGCAGTTCTGTTGGCAGCATTAACGCTGACACTGGACAATCCGTATCTGGCGGTAATCACCATATTCTGCTGGGGTGTTGCGGCTTTTGGTATTATGCCAGGCCTGCAAATTCGAATCATGAATATGACCCGCGAAGCGCCGTTACTTGCGACAACGTCGAGTCACTCAGCCTTTAATCTGGGCAACGCAGGTGGTGCCTATTTGGGTGGGTTTGCAATTACGCATACGGGGCTCATCTCGGTACCGTTGTATGCAGCAGTTATTGCAGCACTTGGACTTGTGGGATTATTCGTTAGCGTGACAATGGAACGCAAAACTAGGTTAACGGAAATCGCCGATGCTGTAGAGCCGGCACCAGTGAATTAAATATAGACAGGTAGATGCAGCCTTCACTCCGCATTAACATGTGGGATGGAGGCTGTTCTATGGATGATTACAGTTCCAACTAGAAAAAGACAAAATAACCAAGTTACAGTATCATTGGTATAACATAATAATTGGAAAGGATTGATTTCAGTTGAAAAAGACATTTGCTACGTTAATAAGTTTCTTATTGGTGTTTCTCTTTATAATCCCAACAAGTAATGCGAATGCAGCCGGATCAAGCACAGTAAAGACAAAAATTCACTCGTATAAAGGGCAAAAGTATGTTCAAATTACGGGCGGCGAACAAAAGGTTAGGGACAAAATAAATAAAACACTCAAAATTCATGCAGTAAATGCCGCTAAAGAGAATACATATCTAAAAATAGAGCAAGATTCCTTTTACTGGAATACCACAGCACAAACTAAATACAATCAAAACAATTTACTTTCTATCGTATATGCAGATTATTATTTCAGAGGCGGCGGGCACGGGTATGAAGAAGTTACAACTTATAATTATGATCTAACAACAGGAAAGCGACTCTACTTGAATCAAGTGTTTCCAACCAATAAACAAGCTGTTAATCTAGCTGAAGGTATTGAATCAGGCCTAAAGAATAATGAGAATGTGTTCCCGGAGAGTTTTTATAACTTTCCCTTGAGTAACACATCTAGCTTTTATTACCAAAACACAGGAATTGTCATGGTATTTAATCCATATGAAGTTGGGCCTTATGCGGCGGGATTTATAGAAGTGAAGGTTCCTTTTTCCAAAATTCAGTCTGAATTGAGCAGGCCATTTTTTGATTTAAACAAAAACGCCATTCAAGAGTTGAAGAGTGGGAGAATACCGGGCTTTGAAAATATAAGTTTTGGACAAACGAAGGCAGAAGTATCGAAAGCGCTGAAAAGTTCAGAAAGTGAACCCTACTATGAACCGGAAATGGGAGGACTTTTCTGGATATTTGAAGGGGTAGAATATGCTTCCTTTAATTTTGGGGAGGGGGAAACAGACCGTCTTGGCCATATTTATTTGAGTTGGAAAACCCTCCCTATGAAAACCTTCAGTGACATTGAGAAGATACTAGGAAAAGGTCAAAAGGGTGAGAACGCTAATGTTCAAGGAGAATATTTACTCTCTTATCGTTTTGGGGACACCCGAGTCTATTTCGCTTCCAATTCAACCGAGGGACTTATTCACGGCATTACCATCTCACATTACTAGGGAAAGATACTGAGTATGTAAACGCCAAGTGTCAGAGCGGAAACATTGTACCATAGAAAGTCGCTAATCTAGCGGCTTTTTTACTTTCGTTGTAGGAGTTGCTCTATATTATTTCTTGTTTCCACTCGGACTTGAAAGGATCGTTATTGTGAGAAAAATAATTAATTATATTCTGGTCTTGCTGATCGTTTGGGTAGCGCTACTGTATCCTTTTCGTTCTGCTTGGTTTGAAGGTAGCTATCAGATTCCTGAAGATCTTCATGGTGTTTATTTACTTTTCTTGTTCTTTGGATATCTTATTTGTTCATCTGGTATGGGGCTTATGCTTTACAAAGTGTGTTTTAAACGAAAAGAATAACATATCTTCAAACGCTTAATTATGCTAAATATCATTCATTTTTCCCAAGGAGAAGGTGACAACTTGTACTACTATAAAGGTGCGTTCAGAGAAACGGACAATTTTATCTATTTCAAAAGTGAGGTTCAGTTAGCCGAGAGTGATGTCGTGATCTTTGGTGAGAAGAAGTATTTTATTGAAAGTGTCCAGAAAGAATTCCTTCTCCTTCAAAAGGTGGGCTCCATCGTTTCAGTGAGTGTTTGAAATCTTCGCTGAAACATTCCCTTTTTCAAGTGTACGTGCACTTCTGGGCTGCCGCCTACATACAATAAATCGACCCTGTTCCCATATGTGCTCAGGCCAGATCGTTGTAAAACTGCAGGAGGTGTCATCTGTGCCCGGATTGTTTACCGCAATTGCCCTGTTCATCAAAGAGTTAACGTTACTTGTCTCGTATGTCAAAAACAACGCCTTCCCTCAGCCCCTCGCTGAGGATGATGAAGCCAAACATTTACGCCTCATGGCCGAAGGTAATGCTCACTCGCGTAATTTGCTTATTGAACACAATCTGCGCCTCGTCGCGCATATCGTCAAGAAATTTGACAATACTGGCGAAGACCAGGAAGACCTGATTTCGATCGGAACGATTGGTTTGATTAAGGCGATCGAAAGTTTTCAACAAGGCAAAGGGACCAAACTCGCTACGTTTGCTGCCCGCTGTATTGAAAACGAAATACTTATGCATTTGCGTTCCCTGAAGAAAACACGCAAAGACGTATCTCTACATGATCCAATCGGAACGGACAAAGAGGGCAATGAAATTACATTAATCGATATTCTCGGAACAGAAGCCGACGACGTTGTAGATAAGGTGCAACTCAAGATTGAAAAAAGTAAGATTTACCGCAATCTCGACATCTTGGATGATCGGGAGAAGGAAGTTGTTATTGGCCGATTCGGCTTGGAGGCAGGCGGGGAAGAGCGCACCCAACGCGAGATAGCCAAGGAACTTGGCATCTCACGCTCCTATGTATCACGGATTGAGAAGAGGGCGCTGATGAAGCTGTACCATGAATTTTATAAGCAAAAGAGCTAGAAATCTAGAACTCTCATTAACCCGGAAATGTATCCAGCTTTATTCCACAATAGAGCCAATAAAAAATAAGAAGCTTTCCTGGACAATCTTGTCCAAGGGAAGCTTCTTTGGCTAAAGACCAGCTAAACGCATATTTATCAGTATTGCTTTTCGAAGTTAAGCTTTAGCCAATGAAGGATTCGCTCGACTACTTCCATATACCGCTGGCCGACGAGCAATCCGGTATGGGTCGTGTCCCACAGCCCTGCATATTCAGCGCCAAGCTGTTCCGCGGTCAGTTGGCCTCTACGATCTTCATCCTCGGATTCTACGGCTTTGATGACGAGGCTCGGACATGTAATTAAATCGCCGTTGATGGATACACCTCCGCTTGACCCAAATGCCGCGGAGAACGTGAGAAATGCCTTCGATGACTCCATTTGCAGATATTTACGCTGGAATGCAATGTCCTCTACAGTTTCGTCGATACTGCTTTGCTCCTCGCGGGCTGGGGGAGGAATGACAATGTCAGGTGTGATTCGATTTCTCTCAGGATAGGGCATCAATCGATGAACTTCCTGGCTTAGACTGGAATCAATTATTATCAATCTAGCTAAAGCAATCGTCTCTGCGACCTTCTGACTGAGTATTCCGCCCATGCTAAAGCCGATGAGAACAGGGGGCTCGTCGCACTCCGCCAGAACCTCCCGAATATCCTCCAAATAATCCTCAAACGTAATTTTCGTCATGTCCATTACCCGACTTTTGTAATGACTTCTCAGGTTCATGACGTAGCAGGTCCAGCCTTGCTTAACAAAGTGGGGGATATATTTACTCCACATCCAGCTGCCTGTATATGCGCCATGAACAAACAGGAGAGAGGGCTTTTGTACTGTTGTTTCCGAGTTGGAGTCCGGATCTCCTTTAAATATTTGCAAGTACAAATCATGTTTTCCTATGGTTCTTACCTCGTGTTCGGGGAGCAATTGAGTGAAATCGATCATAAGGATAAACCTCCTAAATAAATTAGTTTTATATCAAACTATTAATCCAAAAAAAATTAGAAGTTGCCATGAATTTTCATCAAAATTCGAAGAAGTTCCTTTTTCTCCACTTCGGTAACGTCCGCATAAAATGCGTCTAGCATGCGCTGTGAAATATCTTCAAAGACCGGTTTAAGTTGTTCCCCTTTTGCAGTCAATGTCACGTGAACAACCCGTGAATCTGTTGCATCGCGCTCCTTGATAACGTATCCGGTTCGAACCAGTTTGTCGACAAGCGCCGTTACCGTGGATTTATCCTTGCCAATTTTTTTGGCGATTTCAGCCATCGTCATTCGGGAATTGTTATACAACGCATAAATGATATCCCCATGGGATGTGGCGAGATCATGGATTCCCTGCTGAGCCATCTCGGATAAAATGAAGCGGTTGACCTTCTCTTTAATTTTGGATATGAGTGATATAGCGTCTGTTGTTTTCATATGTGTAATATAGTTTGTTATCAAACTAATGTCAAGCTCGTGGGCTTTCTCGAATGTTTGTGATTTTGGTTTCCTCTCGCGGCCTTCACCTTAGATGGAGGTTCTGAATTCGAATTACATCAAGCGACGAGCCCTTTTCTTTATGTTTTTTAAAATTGACAAAGATAATCATTCTCAATTATAATCCGAGAAAAAGCTTTGTAAATAGCTATATTATTATTAATTAAATTCAAGTGAAATTGATGGGGGAAGAGATGGCACAGACGGCTCAGATTCAGAAGCAGCGTATAAGGAAAAGGGAGTCCTTGATTCACAGCAAATCCGGTTTTGCAGTATTGATTGCCGCTTTAATTATCGTAATGGTTATTTCGGTTGGAATTGCCGTATCCATTGGACAGGTGAGCATTCCTCTCGTCGAGTCCTATCGTATTCTGTTGTACAAATTAACGGGATTTCAGTTCGGCTCGACGCCGATTGAGGCTGGGTCATATACGAATATCATCTGGCAGATTCGCTTCCCGCGTGTACTGATGGCTATGTTTATCGGAGCCGGTCTTGCTTTGTGTGGTGCAGTCATGCAGGCTTCCGTTCAGAATCCGCTCGCAGACCCGTACATATTGGGTATCTCCTCAGGAGCTTCGCTCGGGGCTACGTTTGCCATTCTGATCGGATTCGGGGCTATTGGCTGGCTTGGTCAGACCGGAGTGGCTTTCTGGGCATTTGCCGGTGCAATGGGTGCTTCCTTGCTGGTTCTGGCTCTGGCTGGTATTCGGGGGAAAATGACATCGGTCAAGCTGGTGCTTGCCGGGATGGTCATTAATGCGCTGTGCAGTGCCTTTTCGAACTTTATCATTTATTTTGCCAACAATGCCGAAGGCATCAGGACGGTAACATTTTGGACCATGGGCAGTCTTGCCTCATCAGGATGGAACAAGCTCCCACTGATTAGCATCGTTGTGCTTGTAGCCATTTTGTTCTTCCTGTTGCAGTCACGGGTTCTTAATACCATGTTGCTGGGTGACGAGGCTGCGGTTACGCTAGGGATTAATCTTAGTGTATATCGCAGATTGTATATGCTGTTAACGGCTCTCGTAACTGGCGTAATGGTAGCAAGTTGCGGCATGATCGGTTTTGTCGGGTTAATTATTCCGCATATTGTGAGAGGGCTGGTCGGGTCGGACCACCGTAAAGTAATGCCTGTATCGGTACTGTTCGGTGCCCTCTTCCTGATCTGGACGGATGTTATTGCACGATCACTGATTTCCAGCGTTGAACTGCCGATCGGGATCATTACAGCGATGATTGGTGCGCCGATGTTTATGTATATGTTAGTCAAAAAAGGCTACGGTTTTGGAGGAAATTAAACATGAAACTGAATGTAGAAAATGTATCCATATCGGTGCTGAGTACGGATATTATCCGGGACATTTCATTACAGGTAAAAGGCAAGCAATTCGTCGGCCTGATTGGTCCGAACGGTTGTGGCAAATCAACGCTGCTCAAGAGCATCTATAAAGTGATCAAACCGCAGCAAGGCAAGGTATTTCTCGATGATATGGATATTCTGAAATCCAGTCCCAAGGTCGTGTCCCGCCATATGGGTGTCGTGGGTCAGTTTAACGAATTAAGCTTTGATTTTACGGTGCGTGAAATGGTCATGATGGGTCGAACTCCCCACAAGAAGCTGCTGGAGACAGATAATGTACGGGATCATGAAATCGTGGAGCAGGCGTTGGAAAAGGTACATCTGACCGGACATGCGGACCGTAATTACGTATCTTTGTCCGGTGGGGAGAAACAACGTGTGGTCCTCGCCCGAGTGCTGGCGCAGCAGCCCGAATTTCTGATATTGGACGAGCCCACAAACCATCTGGATATCAAATATCAGCTTCAGATCTTTAACATTGTGCGGAGTTTGGACATTGGCATATTGGCTGCGCTCCATGATCTCGAACTCGCCGCAGAGTATTGCGATTATCTCTATGTCGTGAAGAAGGGTCAGATTGTGGTTCATGGCAAACCTGCCGATATCCTGACCCGCGAGATGATTGGTGAAGTATTCGATGTGGAATGTGAAATCTACGAGAATCCGGTTACTGGTGGCTTGGGCATTGCCTACTTGAGTACCCGGTGAGACAAAGAAATGTGGTAGTTAAACTTCATGCAAGTTCTCTGTTTATCTGGTACACCACAATTCAAGAAGTGATCTGATGAAAACAACAGAGACAACTCCGGTTGCACAGGCAATTACGAGTAAGTGGCAAAAGAGCTGTCTTTAAGCGGGATACATGCTTAAATGACAGTTCTTTTTGTTCTAGCGTCAAGTATCATAGGTCACATGTATCCATGCCATGTATCACCTTTTTTGGAGGATAGGTAGGCTACTCAACTCTAAACCGATGCTCCCATCGCTTTATATGTACCTAACAGGGCAATTCGGGTTAGTTGAAGAGCCATATGATGAGGTGAGCATACCTTATGGTCAGCAATCCATTTGTGAATCATACCAATTGTGGAGAAGCTGATGTGATCCAGTAAAATATCCAGAGGCACTTGTACTTTTTGCTCCCTGTCTAATTGGGAAATCCGATCAAAAAATGTCTCTCTAATCACTTCATTCAATCGGATGTTGAAATTTCCGGCAGGATTGATCAGTAACATCACCCTATAGAATTCATCATGCTCCAATATATGTTCGAACAATACTGCAAATATGGGATCTGGTTCGTTGAAAGAAGGTACACTCCCAAGGTGACTGTTGCGTTCCGCCAATAATTGCTCAAGCAGTTGAAACTTCTCATTCACCATGTTTTCCAATAAATCTTCCTTGTCCAGAAAGTGGGCGTAAAAGGTAGAACGATTGATGTTCGCTTGTTGGGCGATGTTCACGACACTTATTTCGGCGAAGCATTTCTTTGGCAGAATTTTGAGAAAAGCTTCGGAAATTATGATACGGGTCCGTAAAATTCTTCGATCCACTCCACGGGAGTCATTCACTTCTCATCACCTCGAAAACAACGGATTAATCAACTTTGTAAGGCCTTCAAATGGTTTGGGGATGTAGATTAATAAGGTATTTCGCAACACATCAGTCAATTGCGTTGCTTAACCGTCAAATTCCGCCTAATTGATCGTTGATATCCAACGGATAATAGCTATCATAATAAATAAAACATACTAAATCAATCGGAAAAATAAAATATAGGATAAGGAATGAGGTCATACTTATGGAACTGTTTTGGTTTATTCCCACACACGGGGATGGCAGGTATCTTGGAACAAAAGAAGGGGCCCGGGCGGTCAGTTATCATTACTGCAAGCAGGTTGCACAAGCCGCAGATGAACTCGGATATGCCGGTGTTTTGTTACCTACGGGAAAGTCGTGTGAAGATGCATGGATTGTTGCTTCATCGCTGATTTCTTCCACGGACAGGCTGAAGTTTCTTGTTGCTGCGCGTCCAGGTCTGATGATGCCGACCACAGCTGCACGCATGGCTGCAACACTGGATCGTTTTTCAAAAGGAAGACTGCTGATCAATGTGGTGGCTGGGGGAGATCCAATTGAGCTTGAAGGAGAAGGGCTGTTCTTGGACCACGATGAGCGCTATGCGTTAGCCGATGAATTTCTGACCATTTGGCGAAAGGAAT
>NZ_LITU01000059.1:179240-219259 GCF_001280595.1 Paenibacillus xylanivorans | reverse complement strand
TCTGTCCTGTATCCGACCATCCAAAAGCCACATCCACCACTCTATTTTGGAGGTTCCTCGGGAGCTGCAATGGAAGTGGCGGCGGACCATGTCGATGTGTATTTAACATGGGGTGAGCCTCCAGGTCAGGTGGAAGCCAAAATTCATCAAATGCGGGAGCTGGCTGCGAAAAAAGGAAGAAGCATTCGTTTTGGCATACGCATGCATGTTATTGTGCGTCGGACAGCAGATGAAGCATGGAAGGCCGCAAATGAGCTGATCGCCCACCTGGATGACGAGACGATAGCCTCTGCCCAGAAAATCTATGCCCGCATGGATTCCGTGGGACAACAACGAATGGCCAGTCTGCATAATGGTGATCGTTCCAACCTTGAGATTAGCCCCAATCTTTGGGCGGGCATCGGATTGGTCAGAGGAGGAGCTGGAACAGCACTTGTCGGTGATCCCGATCAGGTCGCAGCCAGAATCAGAGAATATGAAGAGCTGGGAATCGAGACCTTCATTTTATCCGGTTATCCGCACCTGGAGGAAGCTTATCGTACCGCGGAGCTGTTGTTTCCCAAGCTTCAGTACTCGCAACATGGAGAAAGCGGCGATCGTTCCTTTGTCGGCCCATTTGGTGAAATCATTGCCAATACCAACATTCTAGATCGTGTGGTCAAAACGGAAGTTACCTCCAAATCCTAATTTCATAACGGATTGCCGAATTAGACAACTAAAACACACCTGAAAGCATTAGGCATTCGGGTGTGTTTTATTTACTGTATCTTGGAGTCAATCGGACGCGAGTGTCCATCCTGAATGACCTCCTGGAACAGGTCCTTGGATTCCGTGGGCCACGTTCCTTGCTTCAGAAGTGCTTCCAAATCGCCTATGGTTACTGGGCGTGCGTGTCGTTTGAGCACATATCCGAGTTGCCCGTTTGGTTCCATCGTGGCCGTTTCCAGATCGGCAATACTTGTAATCCCTTTTTCCCGCAGTTGCATCTCCAACTGGTCCACCGAAAAGCGCATGCGTTTCAAATTCGGCAGATTCAACTTTCCATCTTCTACGACAACCTTCGATTTTCCGCTCATCAGTTTTTCAAACCAATTAAACTTCAATTGCAATTGTTCAACGAGCAGGAGCGTGAGGATAAATACCGCCGCTGACCCGATTGCTTTGCCTAACTCGTGATTCGCGATAGGCTGCACGATCGTGGTCCCAATCGAGATAATGATAACGGTCGTGGCGACACTCATCTGCGAGATTGATTTACGTCCAGCAATCCGTAGCAGAATCATGCCAATCAGTACAAGCAAGATGGATTTCCATATCCAGTCCATTGATTGTATTCCTTTCTGTACCAAATCATTGTCGTATTTATTAGCCTGTTCTTGATCTGGTTGAAATATACAATCGCTTAGGACAAGAGATGTGGATAAGGAAAATAGTCCCGACATTATAAGGACCATTATACTACATCCTAAAATAAGGTAATGACCGATATTATTATGAAGAGCTTTCTTCTAACAAAATGAGGAGTGATACAACGTACAATGTATACGAACATGATACAAAAGCATCTTTCCGAAGGAGATATGGAAGGCGTTGTTAAACAAATAGCACATATGGGTCAAAAAAAGGATACAACTCAATTTGCTTACTTGATTGAACTCCTGAAATCTACTGACAACAAAATACTGCGAAACGAAATTGCCATCGCATTATCTGACATTGGAGATGATCGAGCAGTCGAACCGTTAATTGAAGTCATCACAGACCCCAAGACATCAGGAAGCAGAGGCACACTGCTATATGCTCTTGAAAACCTGAATTACATAGTACATATAGAGAACATTATTCCATTTATCGGTGATTCCAGTCTGGAAGTGAGCGCGCAATCATTTATGTTGCTGGAGCAAATGATGGATAGGTTATCGGATTCACAAAACCTTGGGTGTCAACAACGGATTGAAATCCAAATCTCACATAACCAAAGCAAGCTTCTGGAAGTAGCATTGGACATGTTGAAGAAATGGAGGGAATCCACTGTAGGAACAAGATGAATCCACTCCTTTCAATCTCACCTCCCTATCGTTTACAATAAGGAATTGAATGCAGCAAACGAAGGAGCGGGTCATATTGGCAAAGCAGAAATACTATGTCGTCTGGGCAGGTAAGCAGCCTGGCGTATACAGCACCTGGGCAGAATGCAAAGCACAGACAGATCATTTTACCGGAGCAAAATATAAATCGTATGAATCGAAAGTTGCTGCCGAAGAGGCATATCGTGCGGGATGGAAAGGAAATTGGGGGACTGGTGCTAGAGGATCAGGCGCTTCTTCGAAGACGAAGTCTGGCAGTAGCGGAAGAAGCGCGGGCATGGAGACCTCCGCAGAAATTGACTATGACAGCATCTCGGTTGACGTTGGTACACGCGGTAACCCAGGTCCGGTGGAGTACAAAGGGGTTGATACCCGTACGGGTGAGATTATTTTCTCCGTTGGCCCCATTGCGAAGGGTACGAACAATCTTGGGGAATTTCTGGCAATTGTACATGCCCTGGCACATCTCAAAAAAGAGGGAAGTACCAAGACGGTCTATACGGACTCTGTCAATGCGATGAAATGGTTGAAGCAAAAAGCAGTGTCCACGACACTCGCAAGGGATGCTTCCACCGAGGAGATTTGGCTGATGATAGACCGTGCGGAGCAGTGGCTACGGACGAATACGTACAGCAATAAGGTGCTAAAATGGCAGACCAAACAGTGGGGAGAGATCAAGGCGGATTACGGCCGAAAATAGGTCTTTTTCTCTCCTATTGCTTCATTATTAATTTTCTATGAGAAACGCTGTTTACAATTTCCAGTTTCCATTCTATAATCAGTTCATTATGATAAGTTACACATATGAAGGAGCCTGTCATCAGCGGGCTCTTTTATATTTATGGACCATAAATCCATAGATTGTTGAAAGAGTATACTTTGCAGGAGGCAGACATGAGTTCCATTTATAGAAGTGAAGAAGGCAAGAGCAGCATACTTGAGGAATACGAAGCGTATGTTGAGCAATTGGGCGAGGGTTTTACACGAGAGTACGTGGAGACACGTTTTGGACAAACGCATGTTTTATTAACAGGTCCAGAAGACGGTAAGCCGCTATTTATTCTCCAGGGCGGAAATTGTGTGAATCCGATGACGTTGTCATGGTTCTCTTCCTTATTCAAAGAATACCGGATTATCGCGCCGGATACGATCGGTCATCCAGGCTACAGTGAAGAAACACGAATTTCGGCAAGGTTTGATAGTTTGGCTTTGTGGATTTCTGATTTGCTGGACCACTACAAGATCGAAAAAAGTGCGTTTATCGGACCTTCCTTTGGAGGCGGAATTATCCTAAGATTGGCAACCTACATTCCGGACCGAATTGCATGTTCTGTTCTGGTAGCACCCGCTGGCCTGGCCGTGGGATCCAAGATTAAAATGGCTCAGGATATTGTGTTACCTCTCGTAACGTACAGAATGACTTCTTCTCCTACTTCTTTGCAAAAGATCGCGGATATCATGTCATGCAGCTGTATGAAGGAAATAGATAAAAATATAATCGGGAAAATCTTCAAATACGTCAGTCTGGAGCAGGATATGCCGAAGCTTACAGAGCAGGAGGAATTGGTGAATTATACATCGCCAACACTGCTGCTGGTGGGAGAGAAGGATGTCTTTTTCCCGGCAGATAGGGTCATTGAAAGAGCTGAGAAGATTATTCCGAATGTCAAAGCAATTAAATACGACACAGGTCATTTTCCGTCCCAGGACGTGTTGATCCAGATGAACCAAGAAATTCAGCAATTCTTACAGAAGAATTATTAAATTTAGAATTTATCAATATTTCCGCATGAGGATGATTCAAATTGCATCATTTGGTTTATATAGATGGTTGGCGATGAAACGCCTGTCTAGTTGGACTGAATGATGCAACATGCGGCAAGTCTTCCGATCGACAAGGTTGAAAAGAGGGTCTGTTATGAAAAAGGACAATTGCAAAATGGCATTGCAACGCAATGTAATTTTAAATGATACATATCAGGTAAGACATCTCATGGCTAGTAGCGAGCTGGCGATTGTATATGCAGGAAGAGATCGGAATACAGGTGCGAAAGTAGCGATCAAGGAGTTTTTCCCGCAAAGGCTGGCGGCACGTCAGGCCGACAAACGGGGAGTGTTCTGTTCTTCACGAGGGTTCGGTGGTCAGTATCAGGAGCTTCTTGCTGCATTTTTGGTAGAAGGAGAGCTGTTATCCACGTTGGATCATCCTCATATTGTTCCGTATGTGGATCATTTCGAAGAAAACGACACAGGGTATCTTGTTATGGAGTACTGCCCAGGTATAACCCTGACCGAATATCTCATTGAGCGAAATCATGCGCTGGATGCGGCATTTATTACGGAGACGCTGCTTCCATTGGTAGATACACTGGACTATATTCATAAGCAGGGAATTCTTCATCGCGATGTGAAGCCATCCAATATTATGGTGATGGAAGACGGTACGCCTAAACTACTGGACTTCGGTTCAGCAGCTCGCTGGCCTGTACAATCCGGAGAAAAACAGGCGATCTTTACATCGGCTGGGTATTCACCTCTTGAATTCTACTCCGAGAAATCCAGTCAGGGGCCGATGTCAGACATATATAGTCTGGCAGCGTTGCTTCATTATTGGACATGCGGGCAGCCCCCTATGGACGTGAAACAGAGATTGTTCCGCGATGAATTGCCGTCTGTGCGTTCTCATAATGAGTATGTGAACCGATGGCTCGCACGTGTGATTCACTGGGGATTGTCTGTTCGTTCCGAGCAGCGTTGTGCGTCTCTCGCTTGGGTTAAGAGATCACTTCAAGTACAAGCCTGGATGTGGAAAATACGCAAGCCTGGCACGGTAGAATGGACATTATCAGAAAATGAACATACCCAAGTCTACGAAGCAGAGCCGAAGAAACAGCATGAGACGGCTTGAATCCAGCATTTTCTTACCCATGTAGTGAAGCTTAACTAACAAGCCAGTTTGGTCCTTTCACGGATTGAACTGGCTTGTTTTTTGTGTTTTTTGTAGCAGAGCGCTGGAACATAAAAGAAAAATTATTTCTTTTTTTAATTTATTTATGGAAGAATACTTCATTCTAATTCCAGAGTCTGCATATACTCCATTGGAAAGATGGAGTGATAAGCCAGGAAACTGACATAAGCGCCGACTCCCGTCTTACACCAAACTGAGGGGGAATGTTGTGTGACCACCAACAGAAAGGGCTTCACAGTATCTTTGCTGCTAGTCGTCATGATGTCTATGCTGCTTGCCGCCTGCGGAGGAAATGGCAATACGGCGGGAACGCCGAGTCCGGGAAGCACTGGGGAGACGGGAACGGAAGCTGGGAAGCCGGTGACGTTGGAGTTCTGGACGATTGCGCTACAGCCAACCTTCAACGATTACTTCAATGATTTGATTTCTGCCTATGAGAGCAGCCACCCCGGGGTAACAGTGGAGTGGAAGGACTATCCTTATGATGCAATCTCCCAGCGTTTGTTGACCCGCACAGCCAGTGGCAAAAGCCCTGATGTTGTGAATCTCAATACCGAATTTGCCAGTCAATTGGGAAGCAAGGGAGCGCTGCTGAATCTGAACGAATACCTGACAGATGAGGAAGCGAAGAGTTACTTTGAAGGCATTTATAATTCTACGGTTTTGGATGGCAAAGCATATGCGCTTCCATGGTACACAGGTATCGAAGTGCTGTTCATGAATACTAAGCTGGTGAAGGAAGCAGGCCTTGATCCGGCAAATCCGCCGCAGACCCGAGAGGAGCTGGTGGAGTGGGCTCGTCAGGTCCATGAGAAGACGGGAGTGGCCGGATATGCACAGCAGCTTGTCTCCAAGCTGTTTCCAATCGACGGCATCCCGATTCTAAATGAGGACAAAACGGCCGCCGCTTTTAATACACCGGAAGCAGAGGCGATGATCGCTCATATGTGCGACTTGATGGCAGAAGGTGTGGTGCTGAAGGAGGATGCGGAATTCAGCAAGCAGATCCAGTATTTTTCCGGAGAGCAGGTCGCTTTCCAATTGTCGGGTCCGACGTTTATCAACTTCATCAAGAAGTCGGCGCCTGATGTTTACAAGAATACAATTGCGGTAACGCTTCCAACGGGCAAAGCGAACCTGCGGCTCTCCAATTCCATGGATCTCGTCGTGCCACAGAAATCCAAAAATCCCGAGCAAGCAGTGGAATTTGCCGCCTTTATGACCAATGCAGAGAATCAGACCGCTTTCTCTAAGGTAGCCAATACGCTGCCGTCGAGCAAAGCCTCCATTGAAGATCCGTTCTTTACGGAATCAGACGGTTCATTGGAAGCCGAAGCCAAGGTAGCTTCCTCCCAAAGTCTTGATAAAGCGACTGACTACATGGTCGGCGTACCGAATGCAGGAGATATCAACTCCGCATTGGCGCGGGGGTTGCAGGAAATTTTGATGAACGGAGCAGATATTAAAGAAACGTTGAACGCGGTGGAGAAGGAAGTCAACCAAATTCTTAACCAGGATTCCTAAAGATGAACGGTACTGTCTGATGAGGGGGGCACTCCCCCTCGATCCTAGAGGAGAGGGAGGCGTAGCCTTGTACAAGGCGATTCGATCCGAATCTTTTGCTGCATGGGCGTTTATGGCACCGGGATTGTTGTTTCTGGCGGTTTTTACCTTTTGGCCGATTATTTACGGGATACCCCTCTCATTAACGGATTATTCTGTCATCTCGGAGACGCATTTTGTCGGTCTGGATAACTTCACCCGGGCCTTCCAAGATCACAATTTCTTGATATCACTGTGGAATTCGCTGGTGTATGTGCTGGTTGTGCCGGTGATTCAAATCATCTCGATCCTCATGGCAATTCTGGTCAACAGCCGCATTCCGGGCCTCAAAATGTTCAGGGCTGCCTACTACATACCGGTCGTAACTTCTATGGTTGCGGTGGCGCTGATCTGGAGCTGGCTGTTGGGCAATAATGGAGTGGTCAATTATCTTCTGCTGAAGGTTGGCATTCTCAGTGAGCAGGTCTCCTGGCTTTCCACGAGCAGTACGGCGCTGTATGTTCTGATGTTCATCACCATGTGGAAGGGTCTCGGCTATTACATGATGCTCTATCTGGCAGGACTCCAGAACATTCCGGCAGATCTGTACGAAGCTGCAAGGGTGGACGGAGCGGGACCGCTGAGACTGATTGTTCATGTGACGCTTCCGCTGCTGCGGCCGCATATTCTCTTTTGCACCGTAATTTCGGTGATGGGTGCCGTTCGTGTGTTCGATGAGGTCTATATTCTGACCAAGGGCGGGCCGGGAACGTCCACATTGACCTCGAGTGTTTATATTTTTCAAAAAGGGCTGGAGCAGTTCAATTTCGGTTATGCCTCGGCGCTTGGGCTGATCGTCAGTGTGATGATAGCAGCGCTCAGTGTGTTGGTGTTCCGGCTGAACCGGAAAGGCGGGGTGAATACCTATTGATGCGGAGTACGCTATCGTCTAAAACAATGAAAAAAAGCCTTCGTTATTTGATCACTTACGTATTGCTGATCCTGCTTGCCCTGTTTATGATGGGCCCTTTTCTGTGGCTGCTCAGCGTATCGCTGATGCCTGGCCGTAATGTGTTTGCGAATCCGCCGGCGATCCTCCCGACCTTCATCGCGTTCGATAACTACGTACAGGTGTGGGCGTTCATGGATTTTCCACGCTATATCATAAATACTGTGGTGATTACGCTCCTTGGAGTGGTATTTAACATCTTCTTGTCCTGTCTGACGGCGTATCCACTCGCAACCTTTCGGTTCAAGGGACGTAATCTGGTTTTCACGTTGCTCATCTCGACCATGATTATTCCGTCGGCGACGGCGATGATTGTGCATTATTTAACCATTCAGGCCTTTCATTTGGGCAATACGTTTCTTGGCGTTGTGCTTCCGGCTGCGGTGTCGGTATTTAACATCTTTCTGATGCGGCAAACGTTTCTGGGCATACCGACAGATATTCGGGATTCTGGCAAAATGGATGGGGCCTCTGAGTTCCGTATCTTCGTGCAGCTTGTCATGCCATTGGTGAAACCGGGGGTTGCCGTCATCGGTTTGCTTGAGGTTATGGCATTTTGGAACAATTTCCTGTGGCCGATTGTGGTATTGGATGATCCGCAGAAATATCCGCTGGCCGCGGCCCTGACGTATCTGAACGGGCAGTTCTCGTATAACTTCGGGTGGATTGCCGCCGGGACTATGATCTCGGTGCTGCCGATTATCGTTGTGTTCCTGTTCACCCAAAAATATTATATGGAAGGCATTGCAGGGGCGATTAAAGGATAAGAAACACAGAAAGGGTGATGGCATCCATGCCGAAGCAGTTTAAGCTAACATTTGTCCCGCTGGATGAGCGGCCTTGCAACTATGAGTTTCCGTATTTATTGGCGCAAGGAACGGAATTTACATTGGAGCGTCCCCCGCTTGAACTCATGGGCCTGAAAAAGCGTCCGGGCGATGTGGAGCAGTTGTGGACCTGGTTTGAGGAGAACTGTGTCGGGGCGGACGGAGCAGTCGTTGCATTGGATACGCTGCTCTATGGAGGGATCATTCCTTCAAGGCTGCACCAGCTGCAGCTGGATGAACTGACTGCCCGACTGGAGCGGCTGCGGGGCATTAAGCAGCGGTATCCGCAGCTAACCCTGTACGCGTTTCAACTGATTATGCGCTGCCCACAATATTCTCTGTCAGATGAGGAGCCGGATTATTACGCCGATTGGGGACGGGAGATTTTTCGTAAAGGTTTCATCAGCCATCGGCTGGAGCTGGGGATGGCGACTGAAGAGGAGATCCGCGAGCTAGCCGATATCGATAAACGTCTACCAACGGAAGTGCTGGAAGATTACCTTGGACGCAGGGCGATCAATATTGAAGCGAACAAGCAAGTGCTCTCCTTGGTTAAAGAAGGAGTTATCGAGTTTATGATTGTGCCGCAGGATGATTCAGCGCCTTATGGACATACAGCCAAGGATCAGGAGAAAGTGCGGTCAAGTATTACGGTCCTTGATCTGGAACTTAAAGTCTATATGTATCCCGGTGCGGACGAAGTTGGCTGCGTATTGCTCACCAGAATGATGAACAAAACTTGTGGCAAGATGCCGTTGGTATATCCGCGATTATCATCTGTTCAGGGAGCGTTTGTTACCCCGCTGTTCGAGGACAGGTTCTTCTATGAGACGCTGAAATATCAGATTTTGGCTGCAGGTGGGCTGATTGTACCCAGTGCGACTGAAGCGGATCTGGTGCTGTTAATTAGCACACCGGGGGAAACGATGGCGGAGGCGGTGTCGCAGCAGCATTCTTTCTACAGCTATGATGTATACCGGAATCTGATGGAACTAGTTGAATATGGACATTTTCTACTCATGAGCAAGGAGAAGCCAGTCGCTGTAGCGGATGTCGGATATGCCAATGGTGGGGATCAGAAGCTGGTCAAGATGCTGCGGCAAAAAGACATGTTATTTGATCTGGCTGGATACGCGGCCTGGAATACCAGCTCCAACTCGCTTGGAACCGTCATTTCGCAGGCCATGATTTATCTGCTCTATGGTCGTACACCGTCGCATCTTGATTTCCTGGCCCTCCGGTATGCTGAAGATGTCTGCTATTGTTCAGTCGTTCGGGGAGAACTTAGCAATGGCCCGGTGCAGGAGATGGGTTATGGCAAATACATGCTGGATGGGTCTCGCGGACGAGTTGCCGCCCGAGTAGAGGAAAGACTGCGTCAAGAGCTTGCTGTGCGGATCAATAGTGCAGCGGGGAGCATCCAGATTACGGACTGTTATATGCCGTGGAACCGGATGTTCGAAGTCGGCTTGTCTGTACGATTTGTACCATCCAACCCGGGTAAGGAAAACAGAATATAAGAGAGAGGGTGAGAACCCTGACAAAGGTAATGCTGGAGAAACTGCATTTGGGTCTGATTGTTTCCTGCCAGGCGTTGGCTGACGAACCGCTGCATGGCGCGGCGATGATGGCCCGGATGGCTGCGGCTGCGGAGGAAGGTGGGGCTGCTGGGATTCGGGCGAACGGGGCAGCTGATGTGCGTGCGATCAAGCAGGCGGTTTCGCTGCCGGTTATCGGCATCGTGAAGCGCAATTACCCGGACTCTGCTGTATACATCACCCCAACACTCAGAGAAATTGACGAGCTGCTGGAGGCCGGCGCAGATATCATTGCATTTGATGCGACCCGCCAGAACAGACCGGAAAATCATACATTGGAGCAAATCACCACTTATCTGAACGCATGTGGGGCATCTTCCATGGCCGACATCTCGATTCTGGAGGAAGCTTTATACGCTGAATCGCTTGGAGTGAGCTGTGTTTCGACTACCCTATCGGGTTATACACCGTATTCCCGGCAGCAGGAAGGGCCCAATTTGGAGCTGCTGGAGATGTCCGCCCAGCAGTTGAAGATTCCGGTCATTGCTGAAGGACGGATCAGTCAGCCCTCTCAGGTGGAAGAGGCGTTTAATCAGGGGGCATACGCTGTTGTGGTAGGCTCTGCGATTACCCGGCCACAGCTGATCACCCGGCGGTTTGCAGCAGTGACCAGAAAAGTGAGGATGAAGAGTAATGGAAATGAATGACCGAATTAATACGTATTATCCTTCCATGACCAAATCAGAGCAGAAAGTGGCCCGTTGCGTACTGGAAAACCCGGACAATATCATCTATTTTTCTGTGACCGAGCTGGCTGATTTTGCTGGTACGGGAGAGACCACGGTCATGCGATTCTGCCGCAAAATCGGATTTAAAGGTTACCAGGATTTCAAGCTAATGCTGGCCCAAGGGCTGCCGAAACGGCAATACCAGTCAGACGGCGAGCAGGGAGAGGACGATTACGCTGACCATCTCTATGCCTCGATGGTTGGTGTGCTGCAATCCAGCTTGGGTATGCTGGATCGGGAGCAGTTGGAGCAGGCGGTGAAGTGCCTGGATGGCGCACGTCATGTGCAATTTTTCGGTGTAGGCTCGTCAGGCATTACAGCTATGGATGCCAAGAATCGCTTTCTGCGCATCGGGCGGCGTGCGGAAGCGAATTCCGACAGTCATATCCAGTCCATGATGGCGGTAACGATGGGAGAAGGTGATGTGGCTTTTGGTATCAGCGTGTCCGGCAGTACGCTGGATACCAACGATATGCTGATGAAGGCCAAACAAAACGGGGCTAAGGTGATTGCCATGACCAACTATGCCAAATCTCCGATTGCTTCCATTGCGGATATCCTGCTATTGACCGCCGGGAAGGAGTCTCCCCTTGAAGGCGGCTCTGTAGGCGCTAAAATCTCTCAGCTGTTCATTATTGACCTGCTCTGCCAGGGACTGGAGCGCCAGCATGGCGAAGAGACCAAAAAGATGAAGGAATTAACGGCGAGGGCGGTTATCGACCGTATTTATTGAAGTGTTTGTGTGAATAGGGGGAGAGCAGATGGCGCAGGTCATTGGCGTTGATGTAGGAGGCACAGGCATTAAGGGGCTTGTGGTCAATGAAGCCGGAGCCGTTCTGGCGGAGGCTACGTATGCAACAGAGGCCCGGCTGGGGCGGAAGGCCATACTTGGTCAGCTCTGTGGGTTAGTAGGTGAACTGCTGTCTAGCTATGGAGAAGTGAAGGCACTGGGCATTGCCTCGGCGGGAAGGGTGAATGTGGAAACGGGTGAAGTGATCCACGCTACGAACAATTTACCTGGCTGGCAGGGCATGCCGCTAACCGAGTGGGCAACCGGGGAATTTGGCCTGTCTTCGACTGCCGATAACGACGCCAATGCTGCACTGCTCGGCGAGGTGTGGCTTGGTACTGGCCGCGGGAAGCAGAATCTGGTGATGCTGACTCTTGGAACCGGGGTCGGAGGGGCCAACATGGCATTTGGCAGGATGCTGCGGGGTGTAGACTGGCGTGGAGGCGATTGGGGACACAGCGTTCTGGTGCCTGAAGGTCGGCCCTGCAATTGTGGTAAACGCGGCTGCGTGGAGCAATATATTTCCGGTAGTGCACTGCTGCGGTTGGCGCGGGAACAGAAGGACAACATCTATACTCATGGTCGAGAGATTATGACCGCTGCAGGCCAGGGAGAAGCAGCTGCCCTGTACATTTTGGAGCGTTACATAGCTGATTTGGCTTTGGTTATTGAGAATATCGCTGCCTCGGTAGATCCCGAAGTGATTATTCTTGGCGGCGGAGTGACCCAAGATCAGGCTATATGGTGGCCGTTGCTTACCGCTAAGCTATCCAGTGTCGGGTTAGCAGACCGGGTATCCGTAGCTGAACTCGGTAACTGGGCAGGCTGTTTCGGGGCGGCGCAGCTGGCATTGGAAAGCCTGCGCGAGGAGGGTGTTGGCTGGTCTGGCAGCAGTGAAGGGGAGGAGACAAAGCATGAGAATTGAACAGGAGAAACGCAGTGACATCATCATTATTGGTGGAGGTCTTGGTGGGACGGCGGCTGCGCTGGCTGCAGCGAAGGCAGGGCAGAGGGTGCTTTTGACGGAAGAGACGGACTGGCTTGGCGGTCAATTAACCTCACAGGCAGTGCCGCCGGATGAGCACCGCTGGATTGAACAATCTGGCAGTACTGCATCGTACCGCGAGTTCCGCAGCAGGGTCAGAGATTATTACAGAAGGAACTACCCCCTTACGGATGCTGCTAAGAGCAATCCTGTTCTCAATCCCGGTAATGGCTGGGTGAGCCGCTTGGCGCATGAGCCGAAGGTCGCGCTTGCCGTTTTGCATGAAATGCTGGCCCCTTACGTGAATACCGGCCGGATCGAAGTGCTCTATCATACCGTGCCAGTTCATGTGGATACAGCAGGTGAGCGGGTGACAGGCGTGACTGTGCGTGAAGGGCGAAGTGGGAGATTGAGTAAGCTCCAGGGTTCCTATTATCTGGATGCCACAGAATGCGGCGACCTGCTTCCTCTTGCCGAAGTAGAGCATGTAAGTGGGGCGGAATCTCGGCGGGATACGGGGGAGCCGCATGCCCTGGAAGATGCGGACCCGCTAGACATGCAGTCGATTACCCATGTGGCGGCGGTGGATTATGTACCGGGTGGAGACTTCACGATCCCCCGCCCGCAGAATTATGATTACTGGCGTCAGTATGTTCCTTCGTTCTCACTGTATCCAATCCTGAGCTGGTACGCTTCGGATGCCAATGATACCTCCAAGCTGAAGGAGTTCACGATGTTCCCGAATGATCAGGGCATTGTCTCCTTGTGGGATTATCGGCGGATCGTTGACCCGGCTATCTGGACAAAGCCACTGAATGATGGTGAAGTCACGTTGCTTAACTGGGCACTGAACGATTATTACGCCGGGCCGATCATTGGCGTATCGCCGGAGGAACGTGAGCAGCATCTGGAAGGGGCGAGGCAACTCACCCTCTCTTTGGTATACTGGCTTCAGAGCGAAGCTCCCCGTCTGGACGGCGGACAGGGTTATCCGGGCCTAAGGCTGCGTGGAGATGTGCTCGGTACGGAGGACGGTCTCGCGAAAGCTCCGTATATACGGGAATCACGGCGAATCCGAGGATTATATACCATTACCGAGCATGATGTGAGCAAGGAATTGCGCGGAGCAGAGGGAGCCAAACGTTACGAGGACAGTGTGGGGGTAGGCAGTTATCATCTCGATCTCCATCCGACAACCGTGAGTCAGCGGACCTTTTATATTCCAAACCATCCCTATGAGATTCCGCTGGGTGCACTTATCCCGGTTCGGGTCAAGAACTTGCTTCCGGCCTGCAAAAATATCTCCATGACCCAGATTGCGAATGGTTGTTATCGTCTGCATCCCACCGAATGGAATATTGGCGAGGCTGCCGGTTCCCTTGCCGCTTATGCGATTGCACAGCAAGTTGAACCTTCTGAGGTGAGGGCTTCGACGGAGCATCTTCACGCTTATCAGAAGCAGCTAATTCGGCAGGGTGTTCAGCTTCATTGGACAGATGCGGAGCTGGAAGGGGAGTGTTAGACAGATTTAGGGTTAAAAAAAGATGATTCCTGTTCAGAACAGGAATCATCTTCTGTTAGTCGATTAAGTTTCTTTGTTCAACTGTTTTTACAAGAGTGCCATTCATAGGACGATTTTCATCAACACTGCGATAATTATCCCATGGCCTGCTGTGGATCTTTCTTTTGTCCTACATAGATATTGGTACTTGGTTTGATGGCTTTGTATCGAATTTCAATCTCCGTGACTCCATCCTCAAACGTAATATACAACTTTTCATTATACTCCAGAGCTTCTGTATGTCTGGGCTTCACGGGTGTTCGTCCTCGGACGACTGTGCAGTTCGTGTCATGCCGTACCAATAACGTTTCTTTTTTACCAGCTTCCAGCCAGATTCGTCCTGACTCGGGTACCTTAACCCCAATGTCCATACGATCGAATAGTTCACTGAGACTTACTTTTCGTCGCTCCAATGAAGTCAGTGGCCAATTCGTTACGGGGATATCTTCTCCGTTCGCAGTAGCCAAGAAGTATCCTTCCAGTCTTCCGCGGAATACAGGTTTTGGTTTCAGCACGAACCAATATAGTGCGAAGATACCACCAGCTGCGAGGAGACCGAGTCCCGTATATAGGAGTACCTTTTCACGTAAAGAATGAATTTGCAACTGGATGTCTGCGGTTATACTGGCGCCTTCGGAATCCGTTGCGGTCACCTTGATGGATGAACTACCGGTGTGAAGCGAAGTCCAACGCAGTATATTACCTTCAATGACAGCGTCTCCGAGTTTGCGTTCATTCCCACCTTCTGCGATGGCATACGTTAATGGATCATTATTGGCATCCTTAAAATAGTTGCTTAGGTCAACCTCTGTATTGCTATCGTCTTTGGATAACACCATGGACTCCCCGGTTGCTACAGGGGCCTGATTCGTAATATCTACATCAACGGGAGTGATTTCCCGATAAAAGTCAGGACCATCAATTCGAAGACCCCATGTGTATAGATCCGATTTTGGAAAAGTGTATTTTCCCGTAAATCCGCTGCCTGTATTGGTCAAAGGAATACGCTCTGTTTTCCCATCAGATGGGGTCACAATGAGTTCTGCTTCAAGTCCCTTGTAAACATTCAAATCCTGAATGGGTTTAGGGTTCACAGCCTGATCGTAGAGAGAGGCTTCAAATGTGATGCTTTTCCCCTTAACTGGCTGTTCCGTTGCCATATTTGCAACCGCAGACACGTTATAGTTTCCAAGTAGGTTGATCTTCACCAAATCTCCGCTGCGCCCCTTGAATTTCAGCTTGAACTGTCCTTTGATCGGACGAATGATCTTCATTAGAGCATATTTATCAGATCGGATGAAGCTGACATTGCTGGACTGATAATACAGCTGCGCTTCAGAGACAGCATGATCAGAGAGCATGATAATGTTGGCATCCGCCATGCTTGAATTGGGAATGTCCACAGTTACCTCCTGCATTGCCCCTGTTGCTGTTACTGCTGCCACAGATACAAGAACAGATTGAATCTGATCTGCAAAAATCCGGTTGAAAATTTCAGGCAAGTCGTCTGCACTTCCCGTGATAAAGGAAGATCCACCCGTCTCCTGAGCTATCCGCTCCAGTTCAGCGGGGTTAACCGTACCATCGCGGTTTAGTCCAACGGTGTAAATGGGATAATCAGCTTTTTGTGCCATCTCAATCACCTTGTCTACATCTTTGGATGAATCAGCTGGTGTTCTGCTCGACGAGCCACGCAAATCCGTTTCCCCATCAGAGAGCAAAATCATAAATGGCTTTCGTTTGTCCGTCTGGGACTGTTCGAGCAAACTCGCACCTCGGCGCAAGCCAAGTCCAAGATCTGTATAGCCTGAGCGTTTTAAGCCATCAACACGACTACGAAGGTTATTTCGTGCCCCAGAGGATGATATATCCATTAGAGGTACGGATGAAGTGATTTGATCATTATAAGCTACGAATCCCAGTCGGGTCTTAGGTCCACTACTCATATCCATAAACATATGTATAACTTCTTCGGCGATGCGATCTTTGTCGGTCTCATTCATGGAGTAGCTAACATCCAGGACAAACATGGCATCTAGCCCTTCATACGCGTGGGTCTTGACAGATGATTTCGCGTACACACACCCAATGTCCCATGCTGGAATTAAAACGCTAATCACCAATAGGGAGAGCAGTATTTTTTTGTATTTAATTAATATCATGTGAGGCTTCGAATCTCCTTTCTGGTTTGAAAACTGCGGCCCATATTTTGGACGTAATCAATTTTTTTTGAAAATCTTTTGCTTATACACAATATGACGCCGTTATGCGTAGTTTTCATTAGTTGAGAATAATGCAACACCGCATACTTTAAGTATTTTTACTCTTGATTAGGGAGAAAACCCTACTAGTCTTAAATCATTGAATCTAATCCAAATTATAGGATATTCTATATCATCGGCATGATTCATAAGGAAGTGAAGCGAATTCCAAAAATTAGTTCTATAGGTATATCGAAGGTTATAAAATGAGCTTTTAGACCTATAGTGGGTATTATTGACAAAACATATCGCTGATGATTAAGATGAATTCCATAAATCTCCAAAGCAAACGGCATAATCTGGTACATAAGTTCCAGTCGTATGTTGACAGCTCGTTCTATTGGTCTTGTGTTTGCCGGGAGCACTGATTCTCCTGGATCATGACTGAAGGCTGATAGAGACGTGCGGAGTCTCAAAAATTGATGGAGGGGGGGAAGCATTCGCCCGAATGAATCATCATCTTGGCGGATGTTGCCTGAATGGACATTATTAATCAAACGAACCGAACGATGCTTTTTGAAGAAATCAATCCCGAGAAGTTGGACTTGATCACCATTGTTGGTGATGTTAAGGGCATCGACAGTCTGAGTGACGATAAGATCAAGGAGATTAACGAACACTTGCTTGTTCGTAGCTTCGATGAGTTCCTGGACAAGTTCTCACCTAGCGTGTACTCCTTTTTCAATGCGGTAAACCAGAAAGTCATGTATACGCTTAAAAAACCGGAAGGTATTCCGGAAGAAGCGATCTCGGAGATCAAGATTGACCATAGCAACGACTTTCTTAGAATGCTCTTCACCCTGATTGATACCAAGCGCAGTCAAGGTATTACGAACGTTGATTTCAAGTTTGAAAATCTGCTCGATATGATCTCTCCGAAGAAAGTTATGGATGACATTCGTCAGGTACGGAAGGAAATTCATTACATGTATGGCCAGCATGAGAAGCTGGATGACGGCGACCCGAAGAAGCTAGATATCGGAGATAAGCTGAACGTCATGTTTGAAGATGCAAGCCGGAACTATAACAATGTCATGGCCATGCTTCCACTCGCCATTGAAGATATTAAGACCCGTTTGTTGCTGGGCCGTGCACAAGAAGAAACTTCTTCCGAAGCGATTCAGGTAGGACAACTTACGATTGGTGAGAGCGGAGAATTGAAAATTATAGAAGCTCCAAAGAGTGATAACAACGAGCTGATGCTTCTTGATGAAGCGACAAGCACCGATCTGACTCAGGTGTTTGCGGAAGATTATGACTCCCTCTCCGAGACACCTTCGCCTTATGTACAGGATCTGGTGGTCCGCACGTTCTGCCCGCTTCCGGCGGTTCAGTCCGAGGTGGATACAGCGGTAGAAGTGCAGAACTACAATACATACCTGGAGTTTTACAAAAACGCCAAGGATGATTTTGTGAAAACGGTAAAACCGCTCGTCGAGAAAATATTGGGTGTCAAAATGTTCTTTGACCAATATGCGATTAAGAACAAAGGCATGCTTCCTTCCATGCTGATCTCAAATGCCAAACTGGATATGCTCGTCAAGAGCAGTAATATTCCGCGGCTTGAGACATATCTCAACACTGTCAACGCGAAGAATGATTTTACCGATACGATCTGGTTCGGTATCGTTCCTTCCGTAGAACTGGAAAATACAGGTCAAGTCAAAGTCAGCCGTGCCCGTTTCCGTGGTAACGAGAAAGTGGTTAAACAAGACGGAAACAGCATGGAATCTCTGGCAATGCTTCTTCAGGTCGTTAAGGAATACAAGGTGCAGGTGTTCTTCAGCTTTGAATCCGGGGAAGAAACCACCTTCAGCAGCATGGCTACCGCAGGTATTGATAAGTATATCGATAAATGTTCAGTGTTGACCCGTAAGGAATACAGCGAGTTTGCCATTCCGAGTGCTCCAAACTTCACGATTATTCCCAAGGAGAAATCGGGTGTCGTTATCGACAGTCGCATGCTTCAGACGGAGAATGGTGTGGAACTTTCCAAGGAGAAGGAAGACATTCTGAAATTGTGGATTGAAGGCGTGTACGTTGGAGCGTCTTATGTATCTGCAGGGATTGTTGCTGCATATCAGTGTCCGGAATACCTGAAAGGGGCTTTCAAGAACGTCAACCGTGATTATCCAGGTGTGCGTTTTGACATTGAGGCAGGGGACAACAGCTTGCGTGTTGTAACAACGATGACCAAAGAAATTTCCGGATTTACAAATACCATCAAGGATTTGATTAACCGAAAAAACTTTGGATTTATTTTCTCATCGGAAAATGCCCAAATCCAGGATAGCGACATCAAACGGATCACGGTCTATAAAGCGAGAAGCATGGCGATGTCTGAAGATGGTTTCGATTCCTTGTACAAAACACTTGTAAGTACTTACATTGAGCGCTTGCTCCGTTTCCAAACCGGTGATTTCAAGCATGAAAATATCGTCAAATTCTTCAGCAACAATCCGAGCAGTCAGAAGAGCCGGTGGCTGGGAACTCGAGGGTCGATCAATTCGATCATTCAGGAAGGCGACGACATGAGCTTTATCATCGATGAAAAGAGCAACATGTGCCATATTGACCTGGTATTTAACGGCAACGTGAAAAATCTGGAGGTCATGATTACCAAAGGCACCAGTGCGATGAAAGTGTAAGAATACCATTGGAACAAGACTGACTATTAAATATGATTCATCAAACAACGAATTATAGACATTTATTTTGGTGTTAGAGGCAGACTTCATCGTCTTGCCTTTATACATATATTCCGGTACCTCTCCCGAGATGGTGAGCGTGCCGGGCACATTTTTTCCTAATCTTAAGGAGGTTTTTATTAATGGGTTTTGTATTGAAAGTAGAAGGCGCAGAAACAATCGAATTGGGAATGGATAATATCCGTACAGTTGTGTATGACACGGATACACCAGATGATTCCAACGCTAGATCCACAGATGTAGGCGCAACACTTCGCATCAGCGGCAAAATTATCACTGCAACCGACGGTGACAATGCAGATGACACGATGAAACTTGCTTTGTGGTCCCTCGTGCCTGCTGAAAAAGCGGATTGCTACCGCAAAGTAACCCTGGAAGTGGTTGCAGCAGATCAAGTGGTACGTAAAATTTACTTGCCTAACGCATTCGTTGTGGATTACACAGAGCGTTTCGGTGATACCGAAGGCGTAGGTGAATTCAGCCTGTTCATCAAACAGAAAAAAGACAAAACTGAATTCACTAAAATTGAGGGCGGTTTCCCTGTATAAAAGGGAACAACTGTTGTCTTGGGCCAATTCGTTTTGGTCCGGAACAACGCTGTCATGTTAAGGGGCCCTGGTGCCCCTTAATCTTTATTTACGCCCGAATACGGCAGGGAGGCAGGAAAGAATACCATGAAAGATTATTATGCCGTGCTTGGTGTAGAACGTGGAGCTTCTCCGGAGCAGATCAAGAAGGCTTATCGTCAATTGGCGAAGAAATTTCACCCGGATGTCAATGGGGGGGATGCACAGGCAGAAGCACGTTTCAAGCAAGTACACGAGGCATACAGTACACTCGGAAATTCCGAGCTTAGAGCAACTTATGATCAGCAGCTTCGAACTGGCCGTAATACAGGTCAAGCGAAGGACTCAGCATCCGATACAGCCAGATACAGTAAAGGCAATGAGAAGTCTGGGAGTGCAAATACCGAGAAGGTATGGTCGGATCCATCGCGGATGCAGGAACAGTTCGAACAATTTTTTGGCTATCACCCCAAAGGCAAGGAAAGTCCAAACGGTGGCAAAGCCGGTCCCAATAAAGGAATGGAAATGTCCGCCATGTTTGACCGATATTTCGGAGTTCGAAAAAAGTAGACCGGTAGCTCGTAATGGATCATGCCGGTTCAGGCGGAGGTTATGGAAGTGAAACGAGGAAGGTCGGTATTGACGACGGGGCTTGACGCATGCGTCGCCATGATTTCGATAGCCGTGCTGTATTACATATTTATCATCAACCGGGATATGAGTGCCCAGTGGGTAACTGGAATTATCGTGGTCCTCTCTGGAGGAGCATACCTGTATTTTAAATACATGCCAGCTACCAAGGCGGAAAAGAAGAAATTGTCTTCGCGTGTCGTGAAGCTCGTCCTTCTGGACGATGACGGTACAAGTGTGAAGGAATGGTATATTCAGGGCGAAACGAGTGTTTTGATCGGGAAAAGTTCGAAGAACAGCGAGGCTGACATTGATCTATCCGATACGCCCTATGCGTCTCTCATTAGCTCGCAGCATGCCGTATTGAACAAAGCCTCGGGTCAATGGTTTATCGAGGATATCGACTCGGCCAGTGGGGTAGGTGTACGTAAAGGAAATCAAAGCAGAGCATCCAAATTGGAAATCGAAGAACCCAGCCTGATTGAGGCAGGAGACTTAATTTATATTGCCAATACCCGCATTTTGGTGAAATAACGTTGGCGTACATCATACAAGCTTACGGGGGAATGAAACGAAATGAGTCTGACTAGATGTGGAAACGGACATATGTTCAGCACGAGACGGCACGGCAATACGTGTCCATATTGCAATCTGGCCGTTGAATCGCCAGCTACCAGTAATGGTGAGGCAGCGGGTGCAATCCCACGCGCACCTCGTACAGCAGAGGATGACAGAACGATGCCATACCTGGGCGAAACGACAGGAATTGAACCGGTAACGGGATGGATGGTGTGCATCGAGGGTCCGCAGATGGGCCAGGATTATCGAATAATGGCTGAAAAGAACTTTATTGGACGTTCGGAAGAGATGCATGTTCGCATCCTCGGGGATAACACCATTTCTCGGCGTAATCACGCGGTGATTGTGTACGATCCCAAAAAGCGGAATTTCTATTTGCTGCCCGGCGATGCTTCTGGCCTCGCATATCACAATAATGAAGCAGTCTATTCTCCGGTGGAACTGGCTGCCTACGATGTTATTCAATTGGGACGCAGCAAATTTATTTTCATTCCATTGTGCGGTGTGCACTTTGAATGGGAGCAACAGTGAACACCTTCATGATTTTGTGGAACGACAAGGAGCTAACGCCCTACTGGGTTCTTGCGGGTGGCTGTTTGTTGATTTGGTTGCTGTTATTCGCACGAAGCCGGATTCCGGTAAGGCAGCGTGACGATAGACCGGTTGGAGTTCAGATTGGCAATGGACAGACCATTGGTGCTCGCAATGAACAGGACGATTATTTTGCCTGTGCCGTGCAGCCGCATGGTGTACTTGCTGTACTTGCCGATGGGATCAGTGGATTGTCCGGTGGAAAAGTGGCGAGTACGACTGCCGTGGAAACATTTATCCGGGAGTTTGAAGAGTTGGAGCGGTTTCCTGATCCGGAAGAGTTCTGGGATGCTTCTTCCCATGCGGCAAATCAGGCCATCCTTCGGAATTTGCTGGGCATTCCCGGAGGGACAACATTGGTGTCTGCCATGATCAAGGGAAAGGATCTGTATTGGGGTGCGGTAGGAGACAGCATCTTGGCCGTGTTTCGCAATGGAGAGCTGCTTGCCATCAATCATAAGCATACACTGGAAAGCCAACTTGAAGAACAGTATATGTCTGGAGAGATCTCGGAGCAGGAGGCACTTGACAATCCGCAGCGCAAAAGGCTGGTCAACTATTTGGGGTACGACCATTTTAAACAAATGGAAATCGCGGACGAGCCGTTTGCACTGCAGCCGGCGGACAAGATTGTGTTATGCAGTGACGGGGTATACAACTCCCTCACGGAGATGGAACTGGAGACCATTCTGGCGCAAGATATTCCGCCATTTGATGCAGCCCAGGCCATCATTGATTTGATTGAAGAAAAACAGCTCGTGCATCAGGATAACGCCACGATTATCATTTTGGAGCAAGGATGGTAACAGATCGGGCAACGCACAGGGACGGGAAATGGGGAGACGGATGAGGAAGGAGAACAGTGAATTCAAGACGGCTTTTGTCTCAGAGGCGGGGTCTTTCCTGAAAAATCGGGATTTCTACGGCTGCGTTGAACTGGAAGACTGGGCTTGTTATGTCATTGCAGATGGTCTGGACACCGATACGGAAGTGAATAGTGCACAGATCACAGTACAGACCATTCTGGAATCCTTTTTGGAAAAGCCAACCATGTCCAAACGCAGACTGACGGAATATATCAAGATCGCACATGAATGGTTGCAGTATGAAAGCCGCCGGGTCAGGCTCAAAGCGGGATTCGTTATTGTTGTAACGGATTATACACGCATGGTGTGGGCATCGGCCGGACATAGCCGCTTGTATCATTTCCGGGGAAATAGGCTTGCACTAAAAAGCAAGGATCATAGTGTAGCTGCCCAACTGGCAACGGAAGGCCAGATTGCCGAGGATCGTGTGGATCAGCATGATGAACGCGGCAATCTGAATGAATACGCGGGCAAACCTGGCATGATCAAACCGTATGTATCCGATAAGATCAAGCTGGCGGATGGCGATGTGCTTGTTCTATGCACCCCTGGATTATGGGAAGGCGTGCAGGATGCCGAGATGATCGATGCGGTGGAAGGTGCGAATGATCCGCAGGCGCTGGCGGATACGCTCGAAGAAGTGATGCTTAGCAAGCAACGTTCGCGAATCGAGAATTATAGTGCGGCAGCTATTTACGTGAACAAGATTTTTCATGAAGAGCCCAAGAATCGTAAGAAGTGGATTAAACGGATTGCCATCATGTTGATCATGCTCCTGATTTTTGGCGGAGCCGGCATATTCTACGCGGTGAAAAGTGCAGCCAAAAAGGCCGAACTTGTAGTAGATATGCTGCAATACGAACAGAACGCTGACCAGTACGTGAAGGAACAGGAGTATGCCAAGGCCGTCTCGGATTACAGTCTTGCTCGCAACAATTCCATTAAAATCAAGGATCCTGTGCACAAAAAGCTGCTGACTTCGAAGATGGCTGCTGCTCAGACATTGGTTGACGGCGAAGCTCATTTGAAAGAAGGAGATATTCCCAAGGCAACCGCCAGTTACACTAAAGCACTGGAATTGTCTGAGTCGTATAGTATGTTCAACCGAGAAGTCATTCAGGAACGTTTGGAACAGATGACCACCTTCCAGCAAGTACAAGACTGGATCACCGAGGGGGATCTGAAACTCCAGAACGGAGACTACAGTGGAGCGATTATTTTGTATAAAAGGGCCAGAACGGCCGCCACGGAAACAGCATACAAGGAAGCACTGAAGGAAGTTGCCACCAAACTGGAGACGGCCGAAACCAAACGGGCGGATATCAAGCGCCAATCCAGACAGCTCCAGGCCGACACCCTGGAACAGAAGGGTGACCGCTTTAATGAAGCCGGAGATTATAGCGGCGCCATGGATGCCTATGCTTCGGCACAGGAAATTTATCAGGAGATCGATATGTTGGAACGCGTGCTGGCTATGGAGCGGAAAATAAATAAGCTGGAAGAGAAACTGAATCCGCCTGTACCGGCGGCAGATCTTACTCAGGATGCGGCAGGGTTAGGAACAACAGATACGTCTGGTTTGAACTCGGATTGGACCGAGAACGCGGGAGGAATGAGCGCAGGCAATTCAGTGGGAAGCACTTCTTCCGCGGGTAATGCCTCTTCGGCCGGAAGTGGGACTGTGGATTCTTCTGGATCCGGGTCTTCTTCAGGGAAAACGACAAGCAATGCTAGCATTAATTCCGCCTCAAAGGCTAAAGGAAGCACCGATTCCACCGAGGCTGAAGCAAAGGAACAGGAATCCACGGAAGGAGGAGATTCGTGATGAAAGATATTATTCGTGACCGTCTAAACAAGATGGAGGATCTGGAACAACGTCGCATGCTCAAAGACCTCATGACAGGCGTTTTTCTTAATCTGGTCGAGTATCAGGAGACACTGAACAAACAGATCGAGCAACGGGTGTTTGACGAGGTGAAGAATCAGGAGGGAAAGTATGAACTCCACATCACATTAATTGACCGGGAAGATTATGATCCCATCCATGAATTTCTCCGACCGATGTTAAGTTCCGATTTGAACAATCAAGTTCTAGATATCAGTGGTGTTGCAGAACTTGTACGTAATGGAGGGGAAATTCCTTTATTCTCCTTGTTTTTGGAAATGGGTACCCAGCAGATTTGGGAGTTACTTTCAAGTGAACGGATATTTAAGGGCACCATGATTACGAATGCAGGCGAGTATCCTTTATTTTTTAAGTTAAAACAAAACCTATCGTACATAAACGAAATAGAGAAGCTCTATCAATCGTTTATGTTGATCGGGATGAACTGGCGGACGATTAATCTCCCGTATATTTATAAGTTTGTGGATTGTGTGCTTGTTGGAGGAGAAGGAGAACCTGCCATACATGAAGAGGTAAAAGAAATTGTTTTGTCACTGGAGGAGTATGACGTCTATAAACGTTCAGGCGTTATTCCGTTGTGGAATTTGGAACGAATAAGTCAACGTAATACAGGTTTCCCGATGCCGGCTATAGACCGAATTAATTTTGAACATACACTTTCTTTACGGCAAGAAGGCATTGATCATGGATATTTGGTCGATGCCAGCGAAGCGGATGTTAGATATATTTTGCGATCCGAGGATCGATTAGTTATCGTTACTCCCCGCAATGAATCAGGTGAATGGGGGCTTGTGAAAATCATTAAACCTTCTTTGACGAAGTTGACTCATTTCCCGTATCCGACATTTTCAAATCGGCGTAAGGAACAGTTCACTGTCCGTTTAGCCGAAAACAAAGGACAAATCATTCGCTCTAAGGCGGAGATTCTGCGAATTGTTAGTTCTCTTGAAGCAGCTGAAGGAATTGAATTGGTCGAAATTCAAATTTTGGATCCAGTAAAGAACGGTCAAATGTTGGGTGATACATCTTCCTTGACCTATTCATTAAATTCATTTGTGAGTGACGGTATACGAACCGATCATGGTAAGCCGGTCATGAAACTAGTTTTTAGATTTGAGGCAGGCGGCAGGGAAAGAATACCGAAATTTTTAGAGGTGGATGTATTAAGTTATATTGTTGCCGAAATCCAGAGGTATTTTCCCGATTACAGATGTGAAGGTGCATATCTGTGAACTATATATGGGATGTCATGTTGAATTCACAGTTGAAGGGCATGGATGCAAGTAGCATAAAGTTTGTACCCGCGGAGAACTACTCGCCATATATGGAGCTCAGTTTGGAAGATCTGAACATGCGAGAAATCGATCAGACCATCGAAGTGAATCCTTATTATCGATTTTACTCCATATTCAAGAATCTCTTTCTTCCGGATGATGAAGAAGTTTACGAGCTGAGGGAGAATCTTTTTGATATCCTTTTTCACTTCCTGGGAACGATTGATTTGCATCAGGGAATGAACAAACGTGAGTATTATATTCGCTTTCTAAAGAGGGATATATGTGATGGCGTGTATGGAGGCAGAATTGCATCCACTTTTAAAGATCTGAATAGAGAGGAGCAGGACAAGATCTGCGAGGGATTGTTGATGGTTTACGAAACAGGAGAATTGATTCATTTCCTGAAACAGACCATGAGCAAGATATTTAAAAAATCCATTATTTACGCCAATTGCGAAGAAAAAAATGAATTACTGATTTATATGGGGCAGAAGAAAACAGATGATGCCAATTCCAAAGTCGATTTGATCATGGGATTATTTTTACCACTCGATTTCACGATCGAGATCTATTGGAGTCATCATTTTGGCATTTTAGAAGAGGAAACCACCATGAGGATTGAAGGAATAGCCCTCTACTAAGTGGGTTGAAAAAAGTGGTACCTCGTTGAATGAAAGGAAACGTGAATGATGAACGGACCTTATAAGTATAGGCTGCATCAACCGGACACAGATGATAAAGGTAGTCCATTCGCAACCAGATATGCAAGAGTGGAGCTTGAACAAATGACAACTTTCCAGTTGAAAGAAATATGTCATAAGCAGCGTCTTGTAGAAGGTTTGGCCAACCGTCTGGATCGGAATTCACTCATCAGCCTAATTTTAAAATTCAGGAGTGACGAGGAACACTTTTTAATTACACGTCATCACGATGGCGGTTTCGAAAGAATCGAAACCATTCTGCAACAATATTGGAAGGACCAACGGCCGAAGGAAGCGACGATTCGTGTTCCCGCCAGAATTACTTTATATCAGGGCGTGCGAACGGGCAAGAATGATCGTTATCTGATCCAATCCGATGAAGTGTGGCTCAATAATTCCAATGTTTTATTGGTAAACGGGAGTGGGCAGTTGTGCGGCATCATGAATATTCTCAAAGATGAGAATCGCCAAGGATGCTTCTATTTATCGCGTGATGAAGATACAGATCTAAGGGAAACATCCAATCGGGACTATCGTTTGTTGTTCTTAAAAAAACAGGATTCAGATTATTTCTATCATGCATATTACAATGATCAGCCCATGCTTCCATTGAAATTTCAGGCTGCCTGTGTTCCCGTCTCCGAATTAGTCATAAGGGACACGGAAACGACAGAGGCGGTACTTGCGATTGATTTTGGGACATCCAATACAACAGCTGGAGCATACTTAGATGATGAATATGTTTCGAAACCGGAGAGAGGCGTTCATTCTTCAGTCCAAATCAATTCAATCAACTATGTTTTGTTTCCGCAGCGAAAGGGACAGGAATGGACAGAAGTATTACCAACGGCAGTTCGTATTGTGGAGTGCTCCAGTTCGCAACATGTTGTCTATTCTTATGGTGAAGAAGCACTAGGAGATCATGAATTTGGAGGAACGCGGGCGAGTGTCTTCAGGGGGATAAAGCGATGGATCAATAACTATGAAGCCAAAGAAGAGATCATCGATTCTGTAGGGAATACAGCCGTTGTTGATCGCGGTGAAATTCTCGGAGGCTTCCTCCGTTATGTGATAGGTACAGCAGAACAGCAATTCAAATGCCGATTCAAGAATCTTCATTTTACCGCTCCGGCCAAACTGCAGGTACAGTTCATTGAGATGTTCAAACATGTTCTTCCCGATTACAAAATCGTTGAAGATCAGGTTTTGGATGAAGGTCTGGCTGTTCTGTATAATACACTGGCTGATCAGATGGATCGAGGAGCTTTTGCAGACGGTGAAGAATATCAGGCGCTTGTCATGGATTGCGGGGGAGGAACAACGGATCTATCTTCGTGCCGCTTTCGAATTGAGGATGGGAGGATAGCCTACAAACTCGATATCCATACAAACTTTGAAAACGGGGATATGAACTTTGGAGGTAATAATCTAACTTACCGGATCATGCAATTCATGAAAGTTGTGTTTGCAGATTATTATGCAACGGATGGACGTTACTCCGATACGGATATTGATACATTAATCAGCATACCTGGAGGAGATTTGTATCGACATGTTGATGAATTCGGAGTAGATGCGGTTTACGAAAGATTGGAAAAACGGTATTTAGAGGCTGGACAAATTCTGCCGACCGCATTTAAGAACTATGAGAGCGCGACACGTGAAGAATATCAGAGAGTTTTGAATAATTTTCACCTTCTGTGGGGTGCTGCAGAAAACATGAAAAAGGAATTTTTTCATCGAACAGGCATATTGCGCAGCAAATTTGAAGCGGAGCGTGGCACCGGTACAGAAACGGATCTAAATATCGAGGTAATGGATCGATGGCTGATATCTGTTGTTGAAAATGGCCGTTTCAGGGATGAGCATCATCTTCCGGGAGTTGTGTTCAATATTAGGGAGATTCATCAATTGCTTAAAGCGGATATCTATAATATTGTTCGCAAATTTCTGGATGAATTCTATCATAATGGACGCTTGCAAGATTATTCGATTATCAAGCTTACAGGGCAGTCTTGCCGAATTGATCTGTTTCGAGAGGCGCTAAAGGAATTCGTCCCGGGGAAAAGCATTGAATTTAAGCAAAAGGCTGAAGTAAGCCAGAAAACACCAGAATTAAAAATGGCATGTCTTAAGGGAGCTATTCGCTATCTGAATTCCAAAAAGATGGGGATGATTGATCCACAGATTACGCATCAATCTCCAGTAATTCCGTATACGATCAGTTCCTTAACCCACTCGGGATCGGAGAAGAATCTCATTGAAGGCTTGAATGAAAAGAAAACCTCCGGATTCATATCCCGCCCTTCTCATGTTTCAGAGATCGAATTTTATCTTACTTCAATCGATGGAAAACAACGGGGACGCTATGTATATCACAATCAACCAGCCGCATATGAGATCAAGTCTTATGAAGAGATCGCAGTGAAGTTCGGAAGGTTTATCCTGCAAGACGACACCGACTCGATTCGTAATGGCGAAACCAGGTTTTTTGTCTTTGCCGGGGAACAGCATTGGGGATTCGTCGTCGTCCCCGTATCACGAAATGAAGAGCAGCTCTACTTAGGGCCCAAAAAGTTTTTTCCCTTCGAACTGGAATCATCCGAACTTGATTTCTTCGATGGCACAAAGTGATTTGCTTGTTTGAAGCAAAGAGAGAGAGGGGGGATGGCTATGCTGGTACACATCGTTCCACGATTTGAGAAGGGGCGCATTCTACGTACCGAAATGTTAGAGAATCTTAGGGATTTTCCCCGGACTTTTCTAGATGTTCGATTCGAAGATTATTCGGATGGGATATTGACAGGATTAAAGGTGAGCGTGGAAGATCAGGTTCTTATTGTGGGTAAAGGTATACTCAAACATGCCGGGCGCCTTTACTTGCTTGAAGATGATTTTTCAGTTCCATATATGGCTACTGGCCGGGTGGCCGTATTGAAAATGATTTTTCTTGAACCGACCCGAAGGCCCGATTTTACGGCACATCATGCCGAAATTGTATTGGAGGGCGAAGAGTCATTGGGGCTTGATGAGGTGGAATTGGGAAGATTCAAGTTAAAGCCGGGTGCTGTTCTTCGATCTGATTATCAAGATTTTGCGGATATGAATACCGAATATAATACATGGTGCGATCTACATGCTCCTTACTCCGCAATTTCAACACCTACCCTGAGACCGGATATCCTGCGTTTTTTTGCCTATGAGATGTTGCAATTTCGTTCAGGAGATGTCCAGGATCATGTTTTTTCGTTCACCTGCTTGAATTCGGAAAGGGTATCCCGTCAAGTAGTTGAGCAGTATATCTATCTCAAAACCGGAATGAATTGCGAGGATTATTCGAATGTTCAGCTGCATAGGCAACTGTCCATGATATTGGTCGAGTCAGGTCGTAATACGAAGACGGCAGTGCCATGGGCCAATGGCCGTAAAGGAAGAATGATTGTAGATTGATTTACTTACGGAAGGGAGGCGGAGGTTTTGTCTTATCTGGATGAGGAGATAGCGAAGCTTGAAAAACAGCGAAGACTGGAAGAGCGGGAGAAAAGACAAGGGAATACGATTCATCAGAACTTGAGAGAGCATCCTGGACTGGAGGAAACTCCATCCCCGCAAGAAATTATGGAAGGTATTCTAAAAGGGACGCTTATAGTGGAAGGAACGGAGGTATCTTTTGATAAAACAAGCCTTATGCGCACGGGCATTTGCATGAGGTTGCCTCAAGAATTCGTGAAGACCTTGGGAACGTCAGAACATCTGGTCTACAGTAACGAGAAGCTTGAAATGAACTTGATGATGCAATGGATCAAACCTGTAAAAGCCATGTCGATGGGGCAATTCAAAGAGATTATGCAGCAACAGTTTCGATCCATGGAACTGGGCATGAATTGGATGGAGGACGGGAATGTTGTTCCGTGTGACTTGCAAACTAGGTATTGTGTGTTTAACAGTTCCGTGGCCAATGGGCACGTATTCAATTATCAAGCTTTTATAGAAAAAGGCGATTATCAGCTCATTTTTAATGTAAACGGTAATTTGGAACGATGGAGTCATTGGAAACCGGTGATTACAGGTATGATATCTTCGCTGGAGGTGACAGATTTATGAGCTCAGAAGCTTTGACTTACGAAAACATAAAAATCACTCCGTTTGACCAGATAAGATTGGAACAGTTCTCGATCGAACAAATGGTGAACGAGCATGGCAAGATATCGCTATCCGGAACGATCACTAAAGAGCAACATGATGAGTATATGCAGTCAGTGCAATCTCTTACTCCGGTAAATGTGTTGCAGGTCATGTCAAATGGTAACAGCAAAAAGTTGTTCTGTGGATTGATCACCATGTTGGAAATGCGCAAGGTACAGGATGTTTACTATTTACAAGCAGAAGCCCATACGTATTCGTACATGCTGGATCTCAAACGCAATACTCGTTCATTTCAGAATCCTTCACTTAATTATAATGCGTTGGCTAAAGAAGTCGGAAAAGCCCATAAAGGATATGATGTCATATACGCCGTCGGACGTGATGATAGCATCGGCAAGTTTGTTCTTCAATATTATGAAACAGACTGGACTTTCCTGAAGCGGATGGCTGCCCGTATGAATACCGTACTATTACCGGCAGCACATCTGGACAGCGTGAAGATTTACTTCGGTGTGCCCGACGATGACACGGATGAGCATCTGGAGAATTATAACTATGTCGTCAGAAAAGATCTATCCTCCTACCTGTATCAATCCCGAAACAGCCAGTCCCCCGTCCATGAATCCGATTTTGTGCATTATGAAGTGACAACGCATCGCGTCTTGAATCTGGGTGATGTGATCAGGTTCAAGGGGCGCCCTTATTGCATTCAAAGATGTACATCTAGCATGGAAAAAGGTCTCCTTGTGCACCGTTATACAATAACGAGCCGCAAAGGTATGAATAAAGCTGCTCTCTACAATGACAGTATGCGCGGCGCTTCCATTGGAGGACGTGTTCTTGCCATTCAACGCGACACGGTCAAAGTACATTTGGAGATTGATGAACAAGGTCAAGAGAGTACGGCCTATTCTTTCCCGTATGCTACTTCTTACGCTTCAGAAGATGGTAGTGGATGGTACTGCATGCCAGAGAAGGGGGATAGTGTCCGGGTGCATTTTCCGAGCTCCCGAGAAACCGAGGCTTATGCTATCAGCTCTGTTAACACCTATTCGGAGGAAACGGCACTGTCTCAGCCGGTTGCTGTAAGCACCGGGAACCAGGGCGGGGCGATGCTTGCCGCTGGAAGCGGTGGCGGATCAAGTGCTTCTTCCTCCGGTGATCGCATGTCCGATCCGAACGTACGTTATTTCCGCAATCCTGCAGGAATGGAAGTTAAGCTCACGCCAGATAATGTTAAAATATCTGCTAACAACGGTCAATCCATTATTATGTTGGAGGCTAACGGTGCAGTAACCATTATGGGACAAAAGGAAGTCTCTCTTCATTCACAGGAAAATGTTCGTATTCGTGCTGAAAAGACACTGCTTTTGACGGCCCAGGACCAAATTGTAATTAGTAGCGACAAAGGCGGTAAAATCACGCTGGATGAGTCGGGTAACGCAACAATGGCTGGCACAGAGGTGTTCACCAATAGCTAGGCTTGAAATTGACCATCTTTATTGTTGGCAAGGAGGTGTTGGATGTCATGAAACGGACGGAAGCTTTGAATGAACTTCGCCAGCAATGGGTTCCGCCATTCAGAGCAAATTGTATTGGCGATTTGCATCAGAGCTTGGAAGTACATCTGGAGGAGTTGCACAAGCATGCTTTGCACGTGTTTACAGAGGGTTGCTCCAAAGCATTGGAAATGCAAAGGTTGGGACGTAAAGGAAAGATCGGACACATTCATATCACATTTTTCAGAAATCGTATTATTAGGCAGGATTTTCGGTGCAGGATCTACTGGTACGACCAAGCGCTCTATGCCGATCCATTGGAGTGCTTCATCGAATATGATGCAAGTTGGGCGTTCAGATACTTAATGAAATTCAATGAGTTGAGTTTGCAGGAGAGCAAAAAATACATCGGCAAAATACTGGACGCAGACTTGCTTCTTCTGATGAGACAGGAAGCTTCGCTCTACATGCACTATATTACCAATCTGTTCAGGCAAGTCATGAAGGTTGCTGCAGAGCAAGAGACATTCCTGCAGTTGGATAAGGAAGAAGACCTGTATATCCGGTCAGGTGAACACAAGGATTTCAATGAATTGATATATAAATACGCTTGCGTTCCCGATACGGAAGATATTAGGCAAAAACTTATCCCTAACGAGCTGGATGAGTATGTGCATGGCAACTTTAGAAATATCGATTTGAGCGATATGTACTTCAAATTAGTGAATCTCTGTTATGCCTACTTTACTCATACGAATTTGAGCGGCAGTTTACTCGTCGGTTGCCCACTGATTGGAGCCGATTTTCGAAATGCGAAACTGTCCCACGCCAATTTTGGGCATAGCCTCATTCATGGGGCGGATTTCGGTGGGGCTGACCTGTCCGGGGCACAGTTCGAGGAAGTTCAGGCAAGTTATGTCACACCAACCTGTGAAGAATTTCATATTCCGGCGTTCAGCCCCACACGGTTTGAAGGAGCGGATCTGACCAATGCCGTATTCGTGAATGCTGATCTGAGAGGAGCCAACTTCAGAGGGGCTGTTTTCGAAGGAACAAACTTTGTGCAGTGTCGCCTAGATGGGGCTCATTTTCTTGAAAAGGATCTTAAAACAATAAAATTGAGTTCAGAACAGCGCGAAGGATTGAAAATTTACTCCTAAACGAAAACGGCGGATGGATACCATAATGCGGGAGGAGGATATAAATGGATTATTTTATCATGACGCAGGATCGACTGCTCGATGAACATATGATCATGTTTGATGGTTTGAGATCTGCCTTTAGAACGTTGGAGGTTTCGAAAGACCGCGCACAGGAGATCAAAGATTTCACCGTTGTGTATGTCGAAGGAAAGGACAAGATTATTCCGGATTTGATTGACCGTCCGGTTGTTCTCATGTCCGATCCTTTAAAAAAGGTCGTTGAAATGTACGATGACGATGCTCTCTTCAAATGTGTGGTACTTGCCCATCCTGCGGAAGAAATGCAACAAACCTATTGGTTGCTGCTGGTAGATCGATTGGAATGTCTGTCTGATCTAACGGAATATGATCCTTGGGGGAGGCCTAGCCGAATAATCATTGACCGGAAGATGACCAAAGGACATGCCGTGTTTCGCATTGCAGGCATTGACGATCAGCGGCTGGTCATTAATTTGGACATTGCTGAAAGCATACTGCGGCGAGATTTGTGGGGGATATCGCTCGAACCGCTGGAGTCGAAGGAGGAGGAGGAAATATGAGTGATGACAAAAGCTATGTGGTACATGGGGCATATGCCCAATGCACATTCGGGACACGACCCGCGAGATTGGTGATCCCTGCCAGTCACGGTGATTACATTCATGAGCAACCGCAATTAAACGTGAATGATTTCCTTTCGATGACCAATATCCGACCGTTTGGCTTGTGTACAAGCCTTAGCAATCCGGCAGTACAGGCTGAGATGAAGGCAATCGTAGATGCGGTCCAACCTCCTAAGCAGGATATTGGTTGGTTCAAATCCCTTTTTACTAAAGAAGAGGATGTTCCGTTGGAAGAACTGCCGCCACCTGAGTGTGTGGCCATGTGTACGCCTCAAATTATTGCTCCGTGGTTGGACGGCAAAGATGACGTCAAGGTGAGTACTGGAGATGCCTTGCTTAACACCTGCAAAAACTTTTGTATTTGCGGGCGTGGGGATATCACGATAGTTCATAACGGTCAGAGAGAGTAGTCGGATTCCGTGATAGTCATAGGAAGGAGGAGAAATAATTGTGGAAATGGTTTATGCAGGTATGATTATTGAAATACCTTGTAACTTGGTCAGAATTGAAGATATACAGATCATGCATCGAATGAATGAACATTCTTACTTGCGGATCAGGGCTGTCCTACATGAAAAGGGAAGCGACAGTGCTCATGAGCTTACTACAGACGACAAAGTGAAGGCATACATAGCATCTGAAGATGGTCGGGAAAAGAAAACGTGCCTGTTTGCCGGAATGGTTCAACAGGCGGTGGTCGAGCATGTTCAAGGCATTTTTTATTTGGAATTGGTGGCAGTATCACATACGTACATGCTGGATATTGAATGGAGGAAGCGTTCGTATCAAAATCAGCAAAAGACTTACTCCGAGGTCATCCATAAGGTGATTGATCAATATGCAGGTGCCTCCTTGATCAATGCATTACCGGCTACGGTAACGGGGCAAATGTTGCTGCAATATCAGGAAACAGACTGGGAGTTCATTCTTCGACTTGCTTCCCGCTTGGGTACGGTAATCGTGCCCATAGTTGATGATGCGCCTGCCATAGCCTTTGGAATCCCGCAAGAAATGGCGAAGAACGAGCTGGCCTTTGAGGCGTATACGATGCAGTCTCGTTTTGTTCCACATCGGGAAACACAGGAAATTCGCTATCAGATTCAGAGCAGGCAGGTGTACCGGCTTGGAAACCAAATGGAGATTCAGCGACTACCTTTTGTCGTTTATGAGATTGAATCGACGGTGGCCCACGGTGAACTAATTCATACCTACACGCTACTATCCGAAGCCGAGGCCAAATTGACCAAAATCCTGCCTTACGGCATACAAGGCTTATCGCTTGAAGGTAAGATCACGAAAATATCCCGCAATAAGGTCCAATTGCATCTGGATATTGATAAGGAAGCCGAAACGGATAACGCCTGTTGGTTCCCATTCTCGACAGGTATGGATAACCAGAGTGCGTACATGATGCCCAAGCCGGGATCGCCGGTGAAGTTACATTTTCCCAGCCCATCCGAGAAGAGCGCCATTGCGACGAGTTCGGTCCGCCGAGGAGTCGAACAGAGCAAATACAGCCAAAAGTCGTCCAATCCTGCCATCAAGTCATTAACGAACGATTCGGATCAGGAGATGAAGCTGACGGGTGAAGATATCGTATTTGCCGCAGATGCAGCAGAAACCGTCAAATTGAAACTGGCCGGAGACGGTTCGATAGAAATTTTAGCGAATACGGATATAGCCGTTGCTGCTCTGGAGGATTTCCTGATCGACGTTAAAGGGGACATGCCTGCTCCGAAACAAATTGAAATGACTGCAGGCGAAATGGTGGCTATCTCCAGAAGCCCGATGGAAGGCATCAATCTGGATCAATATATTTACATCGCTGATCTTACGGATATACAGGCAGCTACCATATATTATGATGGGACTCCAGGCAAGCCGCCGGCAGACCCGTTTGACGATTCTGAGCTCCTAGCGCAAGATGCCAGCATGATGGAAGAGATCAACGGAAATGCTCTTGCATATCGACAGGCACTGGTTGACAAAATGGAGGCGGGCAAAAGCAAAATCGGCTTTGGCAAAATCGCCATGCTGATCGGCGCAGCGGCCGTAGGCGTTGCGGCGGTCGTTCTTACGGGTGGGGCAGCAACACCTCTGGTTATTGCCGCGGGAGCAACTTTGGTTGCGGGTACCACCACAATGGTGGTGGCAGCTAGCGAGATGGCAGAAGGCAGCCAGGATATAGCCAAGGCCAGGGTAGGCGACTTGTCTCAGTCGCACAATTTTATGCGGGATACGGTGTTGGGCGGCAATGCCGAACTGTACGATATGGTCAAATATGGATCGGTCATTGTCTCTGTTGGGGGACTCTCCGTATTGACTGGTGGCGGAGCTTCAGCGCTAATTCTTCCATCCATTGGTGGAGGAGTGAACGTTGCGATCACTGCAATCTTCGACCCTGCGTTACAACCAGGAGAGACGTTAATCGGCCACTATATGAAGAGCTTTCAGAACGGATTTTTGAGTGGTGCCATGATGGGTAAATTCATGTCTGGTATTAAATGCGGTACCGGGTTAAGCAATTTTGCCAATATCTATGGCCGAGCGGTAGCAGGCGGTACAATCAGCGGCATGACGCAGGACATGATGAACACGGGAAGCACAAGCCTCACGTCGAATTTGGCGGCTAATGTAGTGGGGGGGCTTTTCTCTTTTACAGGCAAAAACAGACTAACCGATTATGTTTCCTCCGTAGCAGGCGGCATGGGGGGAGCCATGGCGGAGGATTTATGGCGAAACGGGAACGTCAACCATTCTCTGACATGGGATACGTTAAAGAAAGTGTCGGTTGCCAGCCTTGCTACGATGGTTAAGACTGGTGATCCCGTGGATGTCACGAGAGGTGGCTTTCATTATTTTGCCAAAGACATGATCGTGCTTGATAGTGGTTCTCCGATCGAAATGGTACGGAACTATAATTCACTTTATCCAGTCAAGGGACTGACGGGCCGAGGGTTTATTTTTACATATGAATCCTACCTCAAGCGAGAGGGGAATCGGATTTACATCATTTGTCCGGATAGCCATTACGAGAGATTTATGTTTCATGAGGGCACTTGGATCAATGCGATTGGAGGTAAGCAGGACTATCGCCTGATCGAATATGAGGATGCATCGGGGTATGCACTCATCGGACCGGACAGGGTAACGTACGAGTATGACGAGACAGGGCGTTTGTGCAGCGTTGCGGATCGGTCAGGGAATCGGACGCGACTGGAGTATAACGATAACGGTATTAGCCGTCTGATTGCACCGGGCGGAAAGACTGTCTTGATGGAGTGCCGGGATGGCTTGTTAATACGGATGACCGACAATATTGGCAGATCCGTGATTTATGAATATGACGGCGACCTCCTCATGCAGGTAACCTATCCCAATCAGGGGAACATTCAATATACGTATACGGAGCAAGGCTATCTTGAGAGCATAACGGACCAGAACGGAAATACCTATGTGACTAACATCTATGATGCTGCTGGTAGAGTAATCCGGCAAAGGGATGCTTACGATCAAATGACCGATATCCATTATAATGATGCTGATTCTGAAACGACATTTACTTTCCATGCTACGAATGTCGTGGAGACGTATCGCTATAATACAGATTACCTTGTAACCGATATCGTCTATCAGGATGGGACACACGAAACTTTCGAGTATGATGCGTATCAATTCAAGTGTGCACATACGGATACAGGTGGCCGGACTACTCGGTGGGAGTATGATATTAATGGGCAGCTACTGACGGAGATTGCAGCTGATGGCACACAGCATAGTCAGGTCTATGATGAACAATTCAACCGTATCTCCGTGTCAGTCAATAATATCGTGGAAAAGACGTATGCCTATGACACGTTCGGACGCGTACTGGAAGAGACGCAAGCGATCGATGCGGAGCGTCGGGCTGTCACTGCCTATACCTATGATGCACACGGAAGGACTCTCACACGTCAGAATGCGCTGGGTCACGTGACTACGTATGCATATGAAGTCAATCATACGGATTCACCATCTTATGTTAGGGATGCCGAGGGCCAAGAATATCGATATACATTTGATGGTGCGGCCCGGGTCACCGGCATAACGACGGCGTATGGAACCGTTGAATTCGAGTACAACGATCTGAACAAAAGAACCCGTATTGTGGATGCAGAGGGCAATACTACGCTGATGTTCTATGACAAGATGGGCAACATGATCAAGCGGGTGCAGCCCAATGATTACGTGGAACGAATCGATAACGGTAAAGGAACGGAGTACCGCTACGATGCGTTGGATCATCTCATTCGCATCACCGATCCGCTTCATCACACCCAAAGGTACCACTACGACATGTACGATCATATGCTCAAAGAGGTGGAGCCGAACCAATATGATCCGGTATTGGATGATGGTCAAGGCATGGAGCATGTATATGATCATCGTGGAAACCGCATCCAGACCATATTGCCCGATGGAGGGATTCAACGATTTAAATATGATGCCGCCGGTAATCTCGTGAAGTCCATCGGTCCAGAGCAATATGATCCGGCGACGGATGATGGTTTGGGGACGGAATACGACTATGATGCCATGGATCGTCTGGTTCAGGTGACCAATGCAGAAGGGCACATCGAACGGCGGTATGCCTATGATTCCGCAGGACGGGTCGTCAAAGAAATGGATGGCAAAGCAGTGGACAGTGGTGACCAAGATGCCGAACGGTTCGGTACACTGTATGGTTACAATACGGCAGGATGGTTGATCGAAAAACGGGAACCTGTTCAGGAAGGGATATCCTCTGAGAGTGAGCCTGCGGTATATGGGCAGGTGATGTACCGCTTGTCCCGTTATGAATATGACCTTGCCGGAAACCTGGTGAAGGAAGAGCGAACGTCGGAGTTCGTTACACGGGAGGGATATCCGGCGACGTATCATCGTATTACGTATGCCTATGATCGTAATTTGCGTGTAACTCGCATCACGGATGACACAGGAGCGGACATTCGATATACATACGATTGTCTGAATCAGCGGACCTCCGAACGTTATAAGCTGAGTGAAGGCAAGGAGCGATACATCCGTTACGAATATGACAAAGCGGGCAGGCTATTGCGCCAGCTAGACGTACTCGATGGGGAAGACCTGCGTGATGAACGCCAGGGAACGGTCTCGGCAGAGACCGAATATGGGTATGATCGTAACGGGAACATTACGTATATACGTTCGCCCGAAGGGTACGAAACGGAGATTAGCTATGATAGCACAGACCGGATCGTACAGATCAGCCGCCGGGAGCATGCAGGAGCGAAGGCCAGTTCCATGTACCTGAAGTATGACCGCAGCGGCAACGTGACAGAAGAAACGGATACACTGGGGCATGGGATACAATATGCGTACGATGTTCGAAATCGACCCATCCGTTTTGTAGGCAAGCGGGGTGGTATCACCCGGCTCTTCTACAATACCGAAGGGAAACTCGCCAAAAAGGTGACACCTGGCCTGTACGATGCAGCCCGTGACGATGGGGCAGGAACGGAATATACGTATGATGTGCTGAACCGTCTAACCGAAATCCGAAATCCGTTGGGCGAGATTATTCAGCGGCATGCCTTTAACCGTTATGGGGAGCAGGAAGCCGTGACGGAATACGGCGTCGAAACGAGGTATGCCTATACGTTGGCTGGCCAAGTGCGTCAAGTGTGGGGCAATGGCCCAGATCGTATCTCAGTCTTGCGACAGGAATATGAGTACGATGCCGCAGGGCATGTCGTAGGAATTCGGGATGGCGAAGGGCGGATGACGCGCCGTACGCTGGACGGATGGGGCAATATTAAGGCACTGACACGGCCGGACGGCACGACGGAGCATTATGACTATGACGTGGCCGGTAATCTAACTCGTTCTACGGATGCGAAGGGACATGCGACCCAATATGCGTATAATTCCCTGGGTGAAGTGTCCGCGATTACAGGCCCGGATGGCTTGCCCATGACGTACCAGTATGACCGGGAAGGCCGCCTGGCAAGGCAGCAGGACCGGAACCAGCGGGTACTGGACATGGTCTACAATTTCAATGACCAACTCATTCGCAGACGGGAGCTGTCCAGCGGCGAAGAAGAAACGTACACCTACCGCGAAGACGGACTGCTGATCTCGTCTGCGAATAACGAAGTGCGTTATGACTACGATTATAACGAAGACGGTCTGCTTACGGCCAAATATCAGAGCCGAATCGGTGACCTGACGAAACAGGCAAAGGACACCACTCCGCGTCCAGTGTTGCGCTACGAGTATGATGCAGAAGGCCAAACGGTGGCCCGCACGGATGCTGGCGGAATGCGTGTCGAATACGTCCATGACCCGGTGGGTCGGGTCGTTGCCATTCGGCAAGGTGAGAAAGACCTG
>NZ_LITU01000059.1:178411-178992 GCF_001280595.1 Paenibacillus xylanivorans | reverse complement strand
GGAAAAACATTCGCTACACTTATGATGCCCAAGGCAATTTGATTCAGGAGTATCAGGGGGAGCAGTCGATAAACTATGCCTATGATGCGTTTAACCGGACGATTCGAGTCGAGCAAGCAGATGGCGGTGTGGTACAGCACGGCTACGACCCGGAAGGCTTGCGAAGCAGGATCGATACGAACGGAACTGTACGGCATTTCGTGCATGACGGCTGGAATGTCGTCAATGAGCTGGATGAAACGGAGCGGGTGCAGTCATCCTATATCCGTGGTCATGAATGGCTAACACAACTGGATGATCAGGGCGATGTGGCTTATTATGTAAATAATATCCACGGTGATGTGACCCATCTGACCGGATCACAGGGCCAGATTCTGAACGCGTACACCTATGATGCCTTCGGGAACATGCTATCGGCAAGAGAGGAACGCAGCAATCCGTTCCGATATGCGGGAGAAATGCAGGACGTCCTGACGGGACATTACTATCTGCGCGCCCGGTTTTATAACCCGCTGATCGCGCGATTCACGCAGGAAGACACGTATCGTGGAGACGGTCTGAACTTATATGCTTATGTGGCT
>NZ_LITU01000059.1:173050-178401 GCF_001280595.1 Paenibacillus xylanivorans | reverse complement strand
TATGTGTGAGGTGAAGGGTGATGTTTGGAAGGGATCTTCTGAAACAGAAACATGGATTACTTTAAAGTACAAGAATGAATTCCCTAAACGTGAGTTTGAGAGAAAGGCGGAAGCATTAAAATTACTAGGTGAACAAGGACTGCTAGTGAAAGCTCAAAACCCTGTATCCAGAGATAGGTCTGTTACTACTCAATATCGGCAAGATATGATAAAAAGGATTTGGGCACAATATGGGAATAGTAACAAAGTCTTTGCTGATAAGCTCATAAATAGAGTTACAAAACTAATGCAGCCCGATCATGTTTGGGAACTTCAGTTAAGCGGTCCTGACGTACCTTCTAATTTGAAATTTTTAGATACTCATACTAATTGGCATATTGGTACCCAACAAATTAGACCGCAGATCAGAAAATTACCAGTTGGAACAAAAATAAGGATAATAATTGAGTGGGGGGATTGAAAATATGAATAGTAGGTTAAATTCCTTACTCCAAGTAATTAGACACGAACTTGAACATGACGACAGTAGCATCATATACGGGGATATGCAAAAAGGCATTGACACTTACGGGGATATTGATGCAAATTTAGTACAATTCTACGAATTTTTAAAAATAAGTAATGGTGCACGATTTGGGAGCATAGATTTGTGGGCCTATGAGGAATTGGAGAGGCAACAATATCGGTTAGATCAATGGATCGGCGAGAGCGATAACTGGCTTGAAATTGGACAACTTCTGTACGAACCTGTAGTTATAAGTAAGTTAACAGGAGAAATCTCAATTTTAATGGACGAGGTTTCAATAAACGATTCAAAAAAAATTATTCAGTTCGATGATTTTTTAATACATTATATTTTGGGGAAGGGATATGAGGAGTTAGTTCCTGGGTTTGAGTATGACGAGTGGTATCACTTTTTAGTCAGATTAAAATTAATTTAAACGTACCCATAAATTTTTGTTGCTTGTAGGAGTGCCCATCAAGTTTTTCTGTATAAACACTTGTATGACAGATATGATGTATGCGCATCTCTGCCAAAGTTTTATGTATTCAGTTTTGACTTCCACTCCGCTCTATTGAAGGTTTGAGTCTTTGATTGAATTTCAATCAGGGCTCTTTTTTTTACTTTCGCACGGTGGAAGAATACAAGTCGGAGGTTTCGCGTTAAACCAGCGCAGCAGATGGTACGGTGCTACTCGATAATAGATATGCGTATGACTAAATCGGAAATACAATCGACTGTTGGAAGCCCGATATGCCAGATCCTAAGACACCTTCGGAAACACGCTGTCCACAAGAGAACAGCGTGTGAATCCGTTCCGTTATGCGGGAGAAATGCAGGACGTCCTGACGGGACATTACTATCTGCGCGCCCGGTTTTATAACCCGCTGATCGCGCGATTCACGCAGGAAGACACGTACCGTGGAGACGGTCTGAACCTGTATGCATATGTCGCTAACAACCCGATCCTATACATAGATCCAAGTGGGTATGCAAAAGCGGGAAGTGCGGGCTCCGCTTCTTGTGTGAATAAGGGCGATGCCATTGATAGAAAACCTCGTATGGGTGATGCAGATTATGATGGACCACTACCAGCAAAAAGTTGGACACTTGCAGTAAATGGGGATGGAGCACACTTGATTGAAAGAGTAAATGTGAGAAATAGACTTGATTTGGAACACTTTGATCAAAAAACCACTCCAAGGTTCTACCCTGCTGGTTCTCCAGAAAATGCTGGTCAAGCGCATATCAGGCTTCATGCTTCTACTAAAAAAGCAGGGATAAAATTAAGGGGAGGGAATCCCACTTTAACTGACGATGTACTTTTGAAAAAGTATGAGGCGGCCTATAACGATTCAGAGTTAGAAGGAATATTAGGGGCGTTACGGACTCCTGACAGTAAATTAATCGTTGGTGATAAACTTACTCCTGGTGAGGCATATACAAAATTGTTAGAATGGGGAGCAGAATATGAAAAAAATAACCACAAAAAAGAATGAGGGATCAATCAGATGTATAAAGATATAAATATCCAAATTGATGGGCTTGGTATTATTGTATATTCGCCCTTTTCAGTAGCACATATTAATGAAGAAGAGGATTATTTAACGCAAAATTATATGTCTGCTCAACAAGTAGCAGACCATGTCAATCGAGGAACTATTGTAGGGTTTTCAACAGGATCACCGGGAGATTATAATTTACGGATTAGGACAGGGTATCCCGATGAAAAAATTCTAGATGAGTCTGACTTTGTTTTGAGATTGGGATTAGAAGTACGCAATCATGAATTATGTATTAGAGACTTGTATGATTTAATGGAATGGACTAGCGAATTACCAGGTGAGCAAGTCATTCGTCTTGACAATGGTTATTACCATATCACTGTTTTCAGTAATTTGCCGGATTCAAAAATACGCGGTGATCAGCAGGAAATTTATCTATATTTCAATCAATTAACTGAAATGCCTAAAATAATGTATTCTGGGGTACCCACATTTGAGTAAATCAAGGAGTCAATCTAATTTGGATAATAGAACTGGAGAAATAGTTCTTCTTTATCGAATTAATTGATAATCTTCGAATAACTAAATAAAAGCAATAATGAGAGCTTAAGGAGCAGAATTACACTTACTTCCTAAGCTCTCATTATTGCTTTAAAATGTGTGGGGAAAGTAGATTCACCGCAACGAACAGGACAAAAGAGATAGAACCCGAATACATAAACATACGATGCCTTCGGCAACATGCTATCAGCAAAAGAGCAACGTGTGAATCCGTTCCGTTATGCGGCAGAAATGCAGGACGCGCTGACGGGACATTACTATCTGCGCGCCCGGTTTTATAACCCACTCATAGCGAGGTTCACGCAGGAAGATACGTACCGCGGGGACGGTCTGAACTTGTATGCGTATGTCGCTAACAACCCGATCCGATACGTAGACCCGAGTGGGTATATGTGTGAGGTGAAGGGTGATGTTTGGGGAGCGTTATCCAAACCTCTAACTGCTACACAACGTAGGAATTCGAATTCTACAGGGACAGTTACTGGTGGATACAATTCAAAAGATTATCAGAAGATTCTTATTGGATCTCATGGTAATGTCGGCAGAATTCCAAGTGATATCGCTGTTCAACTTCAAGGAAAGACATACAAAAACTTTAGTGATTTCCAAAAATCTTTCTGGAAAGCAGTATCTAGTTCCAAGTATGCTCAAGAATTCTCTTCATACCATAAGGCAAACTTATCCAGAATGAAGGGCGGGAATGCTCCTTTTGCGGATAAAACTCAGCAGACCGGAACCGCTTGGCCTCAAATGGTGTATAATATTCACCACAAAACTCCTATTAGTAAGGGAGGAGCCGTTTTTGATTTAGACAACTTATTAATCATTGCTCCCCGTACACATGCAGAAATATTAGAAGTTAATTACCATGGGTTTTACGGGTTCAAACGAAAATAACGATTAGGAGAGTAAGACATGAATATAGAACAAACACCATTTTTTAGGTTTCAACCCTATGCATACACAAATGGTATTTTCGAAGTCAACCATGAAAAGAAACATTGTTCTGTTTGCAAAAATATTAGCGATTATATGTACTATGGTCCATTTTATAGTATTGAAGATTTGAATGGAATCTGTCCGGTTTGTATCCACAATGGACTGGCTTCAAAAGAATTTAATGGAGTATTTCAAGGAGGGGTGGAATATAGAGGGTCATCTCTGTCGGTTTCGTACGATGATACTACAAATAAGTTTTTATATTTTCATGGTTATGATGAAATTTCCTCATTAGCAGAACCCGCAATTGAAGAATTATTATTTAGAACTCCTGGATATGTATCTTGGCAAGAGCCCTACTGGTTAACAGAAAACAATTTCCCTCTTGCCTTTGTGAAGTACTTAACAATAGAAGAAATAAAAGATGACTCATTGTTGTTTAGGGAAGCGTTAGATGAAATCAGTGAGAATTATGGTTTTAATACAGATTCAATTTCCGATGATGTAGGGCTGTATTTGTTTGAATCCTTATCAAGGGAAGGGAAGTACAGATTGCATTTGGATAATACTTGAGTTTACATGTCGGGCTATAATCTTACGCTTAAATTTCTCCGTACACAATCGTAAAGATGAACGTTTTATTTATGATACACATTACTTATCGTGGCGAGATTAAATGCTTCCATAAATATTATTTTGCCTTGGTTTTATACCAAGGCTATTTTATTATTATTCTCTTAGATGGGGAATTTATCTACATCCGCGTTGCATATTGCTATATGTGCTTAATCGACTGGTATAAGCCCGGTAAAATATCAGAGCCGAATTGGTAATCTGACCAAGGACACCACTCCGCGTCAGGTGCTGCGCTACGAGTATGATGCAGAAGGCCAAACGGTGGCACTCACGGATGCTGGCGGAACGCGCGTCGAATACGCGCATGATCCGGTGGGGCGGGTTGTTGCCATCCGGCAAGGTGAGAAAGATCTAGCTCAGTACACCTATGCAGCAGGCAACCGAATCGCGTCCATGCTGTACGGCAACGGTGTGCAGACGGCGTATGAGTATACGCCAGAAGGACAAGTATCGCGGCTCCACACCCGTGCAGCGGATGGAACAGTATTGCTCGACAACCGATATGCGTATGACCGGAGCGGGAACACGATCGGCTGTTATGGAACGGAAGATCGCGCGGAATACCGCTATGATGCACTGGATCGACTGGTGGAAGCCAGGTATGCCGAATACGGCACGGAGCAACTCGCTTATGACGCCGCAGGAAACCGAGTCTCTCGTGACTGGAACGGACAACGGACAAGCTATACCTATGATACCCGGAACCGCCTGCTCAGCCTAGTTGAGGAAGCATTGCAGAAAGAGGAGCAAGGTGTATCCGCTGAGCGAGCAAACGGGAAAAACATTCGCTACACTTATGATGCGCAAGGAAACCTGATCCGAGAGCATCAAGGGGAGCAGGTGATAAACTATGCCTATGATGCGTTTAATCGGACGATTCGAGTCGAGCAAGCAGATGGCGGTGTGGTGCAGCATGGCTTCGACCACGAAGGTTTGCGAAGCAGGATTGATACGAATGGAACTGTACGCCACTTCGTGCATGACCGCTGGCATGTCGTCAATGAACTGGATGAAACGGAGCGGGTGCAGTCATCTTATATACGTGGTCATGAATGGCTAACACAACTGGATGATCAGGGCGATGTGGCTTATTATGTAAATAATATCCACGGTGATGTGACCCATCTGACCGGATCACAGGGCCAGATTCTGAACGCATACACGTATGATGCATTCGGGAACACATTGTCTGCAAGAGAGCAACGTGT
>NZ_LITU01000059.1:42649-173040 GCF_001280595.1 Paenibacillus xylanivorans | reverse complement strand
TGCGCGCCCGGTTTTATAACCCGCTGATAGCTCGTTTCACGCAGGAAGACACGTACTGTGGAGACGGTCTGAACTTGTATGCGTATGTTGCTAACAATCCGATTCGATACGTAGACCCGAGTGGGTATGGTTGTGAGGATAAGGGACTTAATTATGAGACAAACCCTGATCATCCTATCAGAGTTTATAGGAATGTTGATCTTAGCAAATCAGAAGCAATATATGTGGCTGATCCAAGATTAGTGGTTGAAATGCCATTTATAGGAAAAAATGGATCTAGTATGAATTCTGAGGGTTGGTTAAGAGATCATAAGTATTTTTGGAAGGAACTGTTGGACAGATACCCTGAGGCATTTAGTGATAACAATAAAAAAATAATAGCCGGAAAGAACCCGTTTACTACAATGCCGACCAACGATGAAGTTTTTAGAACATATTTTCCACAATATGATGTGAAAGGATTAAGAGGGCAGGGATTAGTTCACCATCACGTAGGTGGTGGAGGACAGGCTGTACCTGTTCCTACTCCAATACACCCTGGTTCAGGGGGGATACACAATGTGGAGAAGAAACTTGGTATTTGGGGGAATGATTCTATGTATGCTGAACTATTACAAAAATTTATTAAGTAGGTGGACTGAAAAGATGATTATCAGATCAATGGAAAACTATTTTGACAGGTATATCACTACTTGGAAAGAGTTTAATGGAACTTTGCCTCAAACCTCTTGGTTGGGAGAAGAAGGACAGAGGTTGTATGTTGGTGAAAAAGATAAAGAAGGCTATATTAGCTGGCTGCCAACCAAAAAAGATGATATTACAAGTTTCCATTCTATTGAACAAAAGTTTAATATAAGATTTAATGAATCAGTAGAACAATATTATAACTCGTATTATTTCTTTCAAATAGCAGGTTGGATTAAGGAGTATAATATAAATCTTAATCCTGTCATCCCGGAGAGTGAACCGGAAACCTTTTTACAAAGACTTTCAAACTATATAGAGGAACATAATGGTGAAAATAATTATATTCCCATGGGGATAGAATCTAATGGTCTAGTAGTTGTGCTTAATAATATCTCAGGAGAAGTGTGTTTAGAGGACTTTGAAGCAGGAAGGTTTGAATCTTTAGGTTTAAGATTAGATGAATTAATTTTAAATTTGAGTTTTGGTAATTAATAGTATTTAGTATGAACTTAAGGAGTAAATTAATAATACTTCTTAAGTTCTTTCTTTTTCTATTCTGGAAAAATAAGAAAAAGTAAATCCATGGTGACATAATCCTCCTGACGGGACAATATAGCCAGATTCTGAACGCGTATATGTGTGACGCCTTTGGGAACATGCTGTCTGAAAGAGAAGAACGCAATAATAAATTTCCAATATAATGGATAAATTTAAGACGGACTCACGGGATATTACTATCTGCATGCCCGATTCTACAATCCGCTCATAGCGCGGTTCACGCAGGAAGATACGTATCGCGGAGACGGCCTGAACCTGAACCTATATGCATATGTCTCCAACAACCCGATCCGATATGTAGACCCGAGTGGGTATGCAAAAGCGGGAAGTAGAATTACACTTACTTTCTAAGCTCTCATTATTGCTTTAAAATGAGTGGGAAAAGTAGATTCACCGCAACGAACAGGACAAAAGAGATAGAACCCGAATACATACACGTACGATGCCTTCGAGAACATATTGTCTGAAAGAGAGCAGCACGGCAATCCGTTCCGTTATGCGGGAGAAATGCATGATACGCTGACGGGGCAATACTATCTGCGCGCCCGGTTCTATAACCCGCTGATTGCTCGGTTCACGCAGGAAGACACGTACCGTGGCGATGGCCTGAACCTATATGCATATGTCTCCAACAACCCGATCCGATATGTAGACCCGAGTGGGTATGTAAAAACAGGAACCCCAGCTTCTTGTGTGAATAAGGGTGTTAATTATGAGACAAGTCCGGACCATCCTATCAGAGTTTATAGAAATGCTGATCTTAGTAAATTAGTTGAAATGCCGTACGTAGGAAAAGGAAAACCGGATACTAATTCGGAAGGATGGTTACGAGATAATTCCTATTATTGGAATGAATTGTTGAAAAATCATCCGCAAGCATTTAATCAATCTAATATTGATAAAATTAATTTAGGGTTTTCTCCAAAAAATAATCCAACTTTTAGAAGTTACTTCACACAGTTTGATGTAGATGATCTTTATAATAACACTTTAATACATCATCATGTTGGTGGTGGGGGACAAGCTGATACGGTACCTTCAGGCCTACATCCTGGATCGGATGGTATACACAATGCTGAAAAGGCTATAGGTGCATGGGGCAATGACAGTACTTATGCTGAGTTATTAGAAAAATTTTTAAAAGAATAGGTGATTTATTAATGGAAATTCAAATATCGATGAGAAACTATTTTGAACTTAGATTGCAGCGTTATAATGAAGGTGTAAATTTTTTATTTACAACAGAATATAACCAGAAAGTTGCATCAATAATTTATCAAGGTGAAATTAATGATGATGGGGAAATTGGATGGAAGCCAGTGGTAAAGAATGAACTTCATAGTCTAGATACATTAGAGGAGAAATTTAATTGTAAATTCTATAGTTCGATATATGATTATTTTAATTCATATTGGTTTGCTGATTTAGATGGGTTCATTGATGGGCGTTATGTTAGTCTCGAGCCAGTTTTACCAGGAATGGAATTGAAATCGTTTGAAAAAAAACTGCAAGGTTACAAAAATAATCATAAAAACAAATTGGGATATGTGGTGATAGGAATAGAAGGTAATGGTTTGGTTGTTGTTGTGAATAATCACAATGGAAAGGTGGAATTAGAAGATTTTGAAAGAGGTGAATTTACAGTATTGTCAAATAACTTAGACGAGTTTATTTCTTCTTTAGAAATGAAAAAGTAATCCATACTTCGTTAGTAAGGTAACTTTTAAAAAAGTAAGAGACTTCGATGACCAGTGAAAATTACATATAACATCTTAGGAAAACGACAGGGAGTGAGCAAATGGAATTTGAGTTTCATATCACAGTGAATGATTTAACGTTTGAAGAGAAGGAAAGCTTTATTGAACTGTGTCAGGTGGAGCAAGTTAAACCGATTATGATCGTGCTGGATCAGGGTGAATACATCCATCAGCCGATGATTACAGGCTTAATACATAGTACTGATTTTGATGAAGTGAACAGCATCATTAAACAGATGGTCATAAGGCTCCAAGATAACGACTTTACAGTTGTACGAACAAAGGTAGAGGTTCCAGCGAAGGAAGAGAAGTATTTTCATCAGCGAATGGTTGCGCATTCCACCCCGTATTTTGAATGGCATGGCAAAGTACAGGTGGATGATGTAGAAAGATTAAAGGAGCTATGTGAAGGCGATGGTGGGCATATTTCAAGGAACTCGCTGAATGAGAATGGGAAAATTAGATTTGTTACGGTCAGAGAATATAATAGTTCTGAAAAATTCTACAGCAGAGTAGGGAAGATACATAATATCTTACAGCAGAACAAGATCGAACTGTTAAAACAGCAATATGAACTGTGCATCTACGACAGTCGGGAAGAACTGGATCGTGGATGGATCTAAACGAATGTTGAGTACGATGAGATGAATAGAGGAGGAGAACAGGTGTCTGGAAAAAATGTACAATTACATAGCTTGAATGAGGATGAAAGATTCATTGTTGTGTTAGAAGCTCTATTGAAGCGCGCTTCTCTGGTGAATAGTCCATTTGTATTAAAAGGAAGCTTATTGACAAGACAGTATTTGGAGAATCCCAATGTTCGTTATGTGGACGACATCGACTTTCTGTATACAGGTCGAATTGAGACTGAAGACCAGGCCAATGAAATATTTACAGACTGGATGATCCGGGTAACGGAGATGGACCTGAATGACGGTATCGTATTCCGAAGCTTTAGTGAGAATGCCTTCTGGCGCAGAATAGACTACGCGATGGCGGATGATTTTCCAACGGTGAACACGGAGCTTGCCTTTTATATTGATAGTGAACCAAGGAGCGAAAATGAGTATGAAGATGAGGATGAGCTGCATCTTGATATATCCTTTAACCTCGAATTGAATGAGAAGTCTATCGCTCTATCGTACCAACCTATGGTTGGAGAAGCTTTTGTCGTTCCTCACACCGTGCCACTCTCCATTCAAATAGCTTGGAAGCTGCATCAAACGATAGTGAGGCCCCGATTCAAAGACTTGTATGATTTGCAGCATCTGTTGTCAAACCCGTCATACGATAAACAGGCTCTGCAGGAGACACTACAGACCCTGGTCAACGAGTGCAATATAGACCCAGCAATTACAAGAGAGGATATGAAAAAGGTACTGGTTAACGATCTGCATGATGTGTATTCGAGGTTAAACTACGATTACGACCTGCAATATTATGCAGGAAGTCGCAGTCCTGAAGTGTACTTTATGGAGTTTGTTTCGGAGCTCCGCAAAACGATGAATCACGCCGGGATTAATAGTTACGCGTATGATCATTTACCAAGTTGTACTACGCACAAATAGAGCTTCTCATTTACAAGTAAGCTGAATCATTGTTTGTCTAACCGTAGATGAATTTGAAAGGAACACCCTATCTCCGATACAATGTTCTCATAGAGTCTGAGAGAATGGATCAAATACGGAGCAGAAATGGAGAAATACAATATGACTGAATTTATCAATGCTGACGATATTAATGACGTAATTTTGGCTGCGGCGGCTTCAGAATTGGAGCAGATGGTGGGCAAAATATGTGAACTGATCGGCACGCCTTTGGAACAGACAACGGAACTGGAGCGTCAGGTGATTGCTGCTTTTGGATTTGGCGCTGTATATGGCATAACCCATCGGGATCAACTCGCGGAGCCGCAGGCTCATGCACTGAGCATCCGTATGCTGATTAAACCGTTTAACTATAGTGAGCAGCAGGCTGTAGATTTTGCCGATGATCTGATCCGGGTGGCTTCAGACCGTGAGGTGCATCCCGTGATGAACACGATTATTCATCGTGGGATTGACGGACACCGCCAGTTCAATCAGGAAGATGATGAGGGACTCGCCCGCAACATTCAGGAGATTTTGGCAGCAGTACAACCGGAGAGAACCTGAAGAAGCAGAGCGTTCACCCTTTCATGTAGTGGTACAGACAGTATATGTCTAATGAATTGTTTAACTTGTTTGGGAGATGAGCGCAATGGATCTGATGAAATTAAGTAAAGAGCTCTCATACGCCTTGCGTCACGCCCCTTGGGAGTATGAGCTGGAGCTGGATGATGAGGGCTGGGTAGAGATTCCGCAATTGCTGGTGGCTTTACATGAGAGTCCACAGTGGAAGGAGGTCACGGAAGCAGATCTGGATCAGATGATTCAAGCTTCGGAGAAGAAGAGACATGAGATCAATTCTGGTCGCATCCGGGCATTATATGGTCATTCGACTCCGCAAAAGATATCCAAATCACCTGCCGATCCACCGGAGATACTCTATCATGGCACGCCACTGCGGTCGGTTGCTTCCATTATGGAGCAAGGTTTGCAGCCTCGGCAGAGGCAGTATGTACATCTGTCCGCAGATATCGATAACGCCAAACAGGTGGGAAGAAGACGTGATGACCAGCCGGTAATACTGAAAATTAATGCCGCTCAAGCGGTCAAGGACGGACTTCTCTTCTATCATGGGAATGAAAATATATGGCTGGCAGATCACATTCCGGCACGTTACATCGAGCAATAATCACGGTCTTGAAGTCCAAGCCGGCTGATTCTGGATGGCGAATAGTAGACCATTTCTAAGGAACTCAGGACGTCTTAATTCGCCTTTAGATGTTCTTTCTAATAAGTAAGGAATCTCAGACACGTTATTTCCTGAAATCCCTGTCAAAACCGCTGTAAACCGCTGTAAACCGCTGTTTATTCTGATATAGCGTGTCTCAGGTTTCTTAGATTTCCGCTGTCACTTCAAATCCCTGAATAAGACGCCTCCGATTCGTTAGTGCGCGCATGTTTGTACATTCAAGATACCATGCGCTGACACTTTCAGGTCGGCTTCCGTTTTCCGTGGGTTTGAAGACACGCGCTAGGATAAGTGATCTGTTAGCTTCCATATCGTGTTATAGTTCTTAGCTACACCAAAAGGGACACATCCAACCTTCGTTGGTGTGTCCCTTTTGGTTTTCCATTCTACTCTTCATTATTTATACATCAGAGAGAATTCGGATCAGGAAAGCTCTCATACTCAAAACTTACTTGCCCAAAATCGCTTTTACACCCTCGCTCAATGGCTGAGCCGGACGGCCAAGCAATGTCTCCAGTGTTTCACTCTCTACAGCCAGTGCGCCTTCACGGATGGCACCTTGCATATCTACGAGCATCGATACGACAAAGTCCGGTAGACCTGCACCTTTCATGATGTCAGCGTAAGCGGCATCGTCCACGTTTTGCACGTTGATTTCTTGTCCAAGCACTTCACCAACAATGGCAGCCAGTTCAGCTTGAGTACGCAGTTTGCCGGACAATTCATACATGGTATTCTCATGTCCTTCACCTGCAAGCACAGCTGCAGCAGCATGTGCATAATCACTGCGAGTAGCCCAGCCTACTTGACTGGAGTTAGTTGCATGCACCCAAGGAGCGCCTTGGGTAACTGCTTGTACGCTTCCTGCTTCATTCTCCAGGTACCAGTTGTTACGCAGGAAAGAATAAGGAATACCGGATTCGCGGATAGCCTGTTCTGTGGCGCGGTGTACTTCAGCCAGCGAAAGGGTGTTTTTCTCCGCATTCACAACGCTGGTATAAGCGATGAAGCCAACGTTTGCTTTCTTGGCAGCGTCCACAGCAGCTTCATGTTGGCGAATACGCGTTTCATTGTCACCATCCGTGGAGATCAGCAAGAGCCGATCTACCCCTGCAAATGCTTTTTCCAGCGTTTCGGGCTGATCGAAATCACCGTGACGAACGTCAACTCCTTGGGCACGCAATGCTTCAGCTTTCTCGGGGTTGCGTACACTTACTGCCAAATCCTTGGCAGAGTCCGTTTTTAACAATGCCTCTACGATCAGTGAACCCAAATGACCTGTTGCGCCAGTAACCAAAATTTTCATTTTTATTTCCTCCTCAGGGGTATGTTTGTATCGATATTCTGTGAAATGCCAATAGAAAAACGTATTGATGTAATCGTATTTGTTATAACAGGTGTGATTACAACAAAAGGTTTAAAAAAAGCTCGTAATGAGCTTTTTTTATTCAGAGACGTGAACCTGATCCATCATCTGCTGTATTGTTACACGATTCAAGCGCTGTTCCATGGCTGTCTGAGCCTCAATGAGTTCGGCACGCAAGGTGTGTTCAATCATATTGCCAACCGGACATTTCGGATTGGGATGTTTATGAAAGTTAAATAGTTCCCCATCCTCCACGACCTCAAGCGCTCGATATACATCGAGAAGGGTAATGTCCGCCGGGTCTTTCAACAAGGAAGCACCGCCCACACCTGGTCTTACGTCGATCAAGCCAGCCTGTTTAAGCTTGGACATAATCCGCCGGATAATCACGGGATTCGTATTCACACTCTGAGCGATAACATCTCCAGTGCATTCATTGGGCATAACAGCGATCAGGGACAGTGTATGAACAGCAATGGAAAAGCGACTGCTGATTTGTCTCATGGATGATCACCACCGTTGTAACCATAATAGTTACAAAATGATTTGTTGTCAAATCCTATTTTTATTTCCCTTGAGTGAAACCTGGCATGCTTTAAATAGTTTATAGCTGGCTTCTCTAAATGAGTATAACAACAGAAAATTAGAAAATTATGTTTTAATTGACAAATAAAAATAGAGTTATATAATCTGGCTAGATGCCTCGTTGTGAAATGAATTGCATTGGTTTGGAATAACTTTTATGAAGGGAGCCGGACATGATGTTTGCCAGATAAATCTGTTTTGATTTTCAAGTGGGTGATATGAATTCGTCTAACATCTTTAATTCAATTTTTTAGATCGGTTTCAATACTGCAAGCTTTATGACTCCAGATGAATAGGAACGACTTGTAGATGAGAGGAGCCATGTTCGTTTATGCTACTACGAATGCTGAGAAACGATATAACGAGAAAGAAAGGGATTACGGCTGCGTTATTTATTTTTGTACTGCTGGCCGCCTTGCTGGTATCTTCGGGTTCACGGATGATTATGGAACTGACGAGTTCCATCCAATATCTGTTCTCTGAATCCAAAACACCGCACTTTGTACAAATGCATGCGGGAGAACTCGATCAGGCCAAAGTGAACACGTGGGCCGAGGAAAATGCCATGGTCCAGCAGCATCAGATTGTGGAGATGATCAATATTGACGGCTCTAATTTGTTTCTCGGAGCAGAGTCCGAAAAGAACAGCGTCATGGACCTTGATTTTGTTACACAGAATCAAAGTTTCGACTATTTGCTGAATCTGGATAGTGAGATTATACAGGTTAACGATGGCGAGATCGCGGTACCGGTATATTACATGCAGCAAAACAAATTGAACTTGGGCGATCAGGTCCGGGTAGGTAATGGACAATTTGAGCGTTCCTATACGATTGTTGATTTTGTCCGTGATGCTCAGATGAATCCGTCGGTTGTCCATTCCAAACGTTTTATTGTGAGTTCAGGGAATTTGCAGGAACTGAAGCATAGCATCGGGGAGATGGAGTATCTTATTGAGTTCCGGTTGACTGATCCCGGACTGACGGGAGATTTCACCCAGGCTTACCAAAATGCAGGGCTTCCCAACGCCGGGCCGGTCGTACCCTACGGGCTGTTCCAGGTATTAAATGCCATGACCGACGGAGTCATTGCAGCCGTCATTATTCTGGTCAGTCTTGTACTGATCCTGATCGCGATGCTCTGCATCCGATTCACGATGCTGGCGACCATCGAAGAAGATTATCGTGAGATCAGTGTCATGAAAGCGATTGGTATCGCCGAGAAGGATATCAAGAGACTATATCTGATGAAGTATGTTTTTATGGCCGGATTAGCTTCTGTGCTGGGTTACATTGCATCCCTCGGCGTTAACAGACTATTCGTTTCAAACATTATGTTGTATATGGGAAAAGCACCTGCAACTCTGCTTCATTTTGCAATTCCTTTAGTGGCAGCCGGATTGATATTTACAATGGTGGTTCTGTTCTGCCAGACAGTGCTGCGGCGTTTTCGTTCTATCTCCGCGGTGGATGCTCTCCGTACAGGAAGCCTGGGAGACACACAGCTCATTAGAAATCGGCTTAGTTTGTCCCGCAATCGCTGGTCTTCCGTACCTGTCTTTCTTGGTCTGAAGGAAGTTATACAGCGAATAAAGATGTTCCGATTGTTATTATTCGTCTTTGTGGTCAGTTCATTTATCATGATTGTGCCGGTCAACTTCCTGAACACATTGCAGGCGCCAAGCTTTATTTCCTATATGGGTGTTGGACAAAGTGATATTCGCATTGACTTGAGGCACACAGACGATGTAGAGCAGCGTTACGCCAATCTGATTGCCCAGATCAAAAATGATAAAGACATCAAAACGTATTCCCCATTGGTAACAAGCCAGTTCAAGGTTCGGAATGCGGAGGGAAGTTATGACAATCTGAGTGTGGAAACCGGGGATTTCAGTATTTTTCCATTGTCCTATGTTAGCGGGAATGCACCAACAACCGAGAATGAAATTGCGCTATCCGATGCAAACAGCAGCGAGTTGGGCCTAAAGACAGGTGAGCAGCTTACCTTGTTGGTTAATGGAACGGATCAAGCAATGACTGTAAGTGGCATATACCAGGACGTTACGAATGGTGGGAAAACGGCGAAGGCTTTGTTGCCCTACAACAAGGATAGCGTTTTGTGGTACGTGGTCAGTCTGGACCTGAAAGATCGCGGGGTAATGGCTGCCAAAATTGCTGAATATGAGACTTCCTTCTCTCCAGCCAAAGTAACTGATCTTCAAGGTTATCTGGATCAGACGCTTGGAGGAACCATTCGGCAATTGAAATTGGTTACGATGCTGGCCTTGGTCATCGGTGTTTTCATATCCATTTTGATTACATCCCTGTTCCTTCAGATGTTAGTAGCCAAGGACAACAATGACATTGCTTTACTAAGAAGTCTCGGCTTCGCCTTGTCCAAGATCAAGTTGAAGTATGTCGTGATGTCACTTGTCATATTGATTGTTGGGGTTGTTGCTGGAACGATATTGTCCAATACGTTGGGCCCATTGCTGGTCAGTGGCATCATGTCGACGTTTGGTGCTTCGAATATTGTTTTTGTTGTTAACCCGCTACAGGCATATATTTTGTGTCCATTGCTGCTTGCAGGCACGATCGTACTGACGGCATGGATCAGCATACAATCGATCAAGGAAACTAGCATATCCAAAATGATTGTGGAGTAGGGAGGATTAACGATGATAACTATACTTGAAGCCAAAGAAGTGAATAAATCAGTAGCGATCGGCGAGAATGAAGAGCATAACATCCTGAAAGATATCAACCTTCAGTTAAAAAAGGGAGAGTTTGTTTCCGTCATGGGCCCATCCGGCTCAGGCAAGTCCACTTTACTGTACAACATCAGCGGCATGGATCAGATTAGTGCTGGCAGCGTCTATTTTAATGGCAAAAAAATATCAGCATTTCAGGAGAGAGACCTGGCAAGTCTGCGTCTGACCAAGATGGGGTTCATTTTTCAAAATATTCATCTGCTCAAAAATCTGAATCTGTTGGATAATATCGTACTTTCCGCGTATCTCGCCAAGAAAAGCAGCAGAGAAACGATCAATACACGGGCGATGTCGTTGATGAAAAAAATGGGGATTGACGGGCTGGCCCAGCATAACATCACCCAAGCCTCCGGAGGACAGCTGCAGCGGATCGACATTTGCCGTGCCCTTATTAATAATCCGGATATTCTATTCGGAGATGAACCGACGGGAGCTCTAAATTCCAAATCGACGTATGAAATTATGGATATTCTGGGCGATATTAATGCAGCAGGTACAACCATTCTGCTCGTAACCCATGATGTCAAAGTCGCTGCAAGATCGGAACGTGTGCTGTTTATGATGGACGGCAAGTTGGTTGCAGACAAAAATATCGGAAAATATGCAAGAGAACGTCAGGATCTGAAAGCAAGGGAAACCCATCTAGCGCAGTGGTTGACTGAAATGGGGTTCTAAAAAAAGAACTTCATGACTACAATAGACCGACAGTCGGTCGATGAATCGGAGGCCAGGATATGAGATTGATGAAAAACCCGGAAGAACGCAGAAACGAGATTTTGGATGCGGCCGAGATTCTGTTCGTGACCAAGGGATATACCAAAGCAACGGTCATGGATATCCTTCAGGCGTGCAACATTGCCAAGGGCACATTTTATTATTATTTTCAGTCCAAGGAAGAGGTTATGAACGGTATCGTCATGCGTTTTATTCTCAGTGGGGAGGCATCAGCCAAGCGCGTGGTATCCGATCCCCAACTGAACGCCCATGACAAAATTTTTCGAATCATGATGGCACAGAATCAGCCTGACGACAGAAAGCATGATCTCATCGAGCAATTGCACAGTATCCATAATGTGGAGATGCACCAAAAGAGTCTTGTAGAGACGGTGATTCGTTTAAGTCCCATCTTGGCCGAAGTGGTGGAGCAGGGCATTCAGGAAGGGGTATTTCATACACCTAACCCCAAGGAATCCATCGAATTTCTGCTCGTATCGTCTCAATTTTTGCTGGATCGAGGTATCTTTCAATGGGAGGAGGAAGAACTCCAAAAAAAGGTTGAAGCATTCACGCATATTATGGAACGTGTTCTGGGAGCAAAAGAAGGAAGCTTTGACTACATCACCCGTCTTTATTTTCCACATCAAGCTTAGCCAACAAAGGAGTACCATCCATGGAACATACCGTTCAAAAATCATTTAGGAAATTTCTGGTTGTATGGTTCGGTCAACTCATCTCCATGATTGGGATTGGACTTACGGCTTTCTCGCTGGGGGTGTATGCCTTCGAAAAAACGAATACGGCAACAAGTGTTGCGCTGATTACCTTGTTCACGTTCCTGCCGAACATCCTGCTTCGACCGATTGGAGGTGTACTGGCTGATCGGTTCGACCGTCGAACGATGATGATCATCGGCGACCTGGGGTCGGCTGCCGGTTTAATTTTTATTCTGTCCATTATGCTCACGGGTGATATCCAGTTATGGCATATCTATGTGGGAGTGGCCTTTAGTTCCGTGTTTTCCGCGCTGCAAAGCCCGGCATACAAGGCCTCTGCCACGGACTTGCTGGATAAAGATCAGTTTTCCAAAGGAAGCGGTCTTGTGCAACTGGCCGAATCTTCGAAGTTTCTGTTTTCGCCAATCATTGCGGGCATTCTGCTTAGTATAACAACCATTGAAGTCATTTTGGTCATTAATATTCTGACATTCCTTGTTGCCATTCTGGCTGTGCTGGTTATTCAGAAGAGCATGAAGGTAGAGCGAGAGGATAAAGACAACAAAAACTGGATGATCGATATTCAGGAGGGCTGGAGAGAAGTTGTAACCAATAAGGGAGTACTGCTGCTGGTCTTGATTATTTCTCTTGTCACCTTCTATCTGGGATTCCTGGAGACACTTATTGGCCCGATGCTCCTGTCTTTTACGGATGCAAAGACACTTGGAACGTTTCAGTCCGTTAGCGCCATCGGCATGTTGATCAGCAGCTTGTGTATCGGTATATTTACAATGACGAAGAAATACGCAAGTGTGCTTGTAATGGGTCTGATTTTGTGTGGCCTGTCCTTCTCGCTTATGGGGGTATCCACCAACATTTATTTTATTATCTTCGCAGGCTTTCTGTTCCTGTCATCGCTGCCGTTTGTTAACATGAGCGCAGATGTGCTGGTGCGTAACAATATCGCCAACGAAAAGCAGGGCAGGGTATGGGGCATCATTGGAATTCTGTCACAGCTCGGGTTCGTGATAGCGTATAGTTTGGCTGGATTTTTGGCCGACCATGTGTTTAATCCGCTGATGATGGAGGGCGGAGCACTGGCGTCTTCCGTTGGTCAGATCATTGGAACAGGGCCGGGAAGAGGTATAGCCTTGCTGTTCATCATTGCTGGTCTGTTCGTTATGTTGATCGGGCTTATTACATCCCGTTTGAAAATGATCAAATCGCTGGAGCAAAGTACCGACATCGCTCCACCGGATTCTGCCGGGTTGGCGCACGATTAATTCAGAATGAATGTATGACATATAAAGATCTCAACAGCGAAAGCCCTCGTCCGAAGCATGTGAGCGGTTCTGTATGAAGAACCAGGCAGACATGCTTTAAAGACGAGGGCTTTTTGGCGGTGAGTCAGCAGTTTTTTTATTTTATAAAATACATTTAAGGAAATCGTCTTTCAAATGATCTCAACCTTTAACCGCCCCGGAAGTCAGACCACCCACAATATATTTTTGCCCAATCAGGAACACGACCAACACAGGTAGTGAAGTAAGCACGATATCCGCACTGACCAGATTCCACTGAGCACTGAATTGTCCGAAGAAGTTATATACAGCGAGTGTCATCGGCCACATCTCGACGGTATTGAGCATGTAGAGTGGTGCGGTAAACTCATTCCAGACGCTCAGGAAATTAAGAACAAATACCGTAACCAGTACAGAGGTTAACAAAGGCACGATAATCCTGAGAAACAGCTTGATCCCGTTGCATCCGTCCATGATGGCTGCTTCATCCAGTTCTTTCGGAATATTGGATACAAACGCATATGTGATGAATAGCGAGATCGGAATGCCCATGGCTGTATAGAGCAGAATCATGCCTACATGCGAATTAATCATGCCCAGCGACTTCATGACCTCCATTAATGGAATGTAGTTTAAGGGCAGTGTAATGCCCAGAATGAGAAAGAAGTATAGGAACTTGCTTAGCTTCGAATAATTACGCGACAGGGTGAAGGCCGAGAACGCCACGACAAACACCAGTAGCAGGGAAGAAGCCGTTGAATGCAGCAGACTGTTGAAAAAGGAACCACCCAAGTGTCCCTGCTCATAGACGATTCTGTAATTTTCAAAAATAAACTTTTCGGGAAGCGTCAGTTTCAGCACTTTGGCTTCGGCATCGGACTTGAATGAATTCAGCACAATGACGACAAAAGGAATCAGGACCACCAGGCTAAGCAGCCAAGCGAGCACATTTAATCCGATGGAAACCAGCCGTTTTTTCACTCGCATCTAGTATTCCACCTTTCGGTTCATCAAACGGATGATGAAGAAGGAGATGATCGCCATAATGACAAACAGAATCGTGGATAATGCACTGCCGAGTCCCCAATAGCCTTTGGCAAAAGAGGAATACACTGCTGTGTTAATCACATCTGTCGCGTTGCCTGGCCCCCCATTGGTTAGTACATATACCGCATCAAATACCCGCAGTCCGTACGTAATATTGAGCACCGTGGCGATCGTGATTGTAGGCATCAGCATCGGAATCGTGATTCGAAACAGCTTCTGCCAGAAGCCGGCACCGTCAATCGATGCCGCTTCATAATAGTCACGAGGAATGGCGAGCAGTCCGGCGATAAATAGCACCATGATATACCCCATGCCTTTCCACGTATCCACCGCCATGATGGATGGCATGGCCCAGGTCAGGGAACCCAGCCAGTTCTGGGCCAGAACGTCCAGCCCCAGTGAACGCAGGGTTACGTTAACGAAGCCGTTGTTGGGATCGAGCAGGCTTTTGAAGACCAGGCCGACAATCAGGAATGACAGTACTTGGGGTGAAAATATGATCATCCTGTGCAGATTGGCGGCCTTTACACCGCTGACCAGCAGCAGAGCCAGGAACAAGCCCAGTACGGTCTTGGCGATGGATGTAATCAGGGTGAACAGGACAGTATTCTTGATAAAAAGTAAATACGTTGGATCACCCGCCAGAATGGTGCGGAAATGCTCAAGTCCAACAAAATTCTTCTCCGAACTGTAGCTGTTCCAGTCGGTGAAGGAATAATAGATGCCCAGCAGGGCGGGAGCGACAATGAACAGCACATACAGCACAATCGCTCCGGAGGAGAAATACCAGGGATATATCTTATTTACATTCATAAACTGTTACACCTGTCCTTCCTGCCAAAATGCATGAGTGCATGGTGCCTCACCTCGCTGCATGTAATGGTGGTCAGCCACATGCCTCATGTGTTCATCCAGAATATGCGTTGTTATTGCCACGCCTCATCCTTCAGCACTTTGGCTTGTTCAGCCCGGCGTTTATCAATATTTTGCAGAATCTGATCCGGGGTCATCGCTCCGGCGAACATGCCGGAAAGATCCTTGCCGATATCCATCCATTGCGGATCAATGTACTTCACAGCAGCCTGCATGACCGTGCCTTTCTCATGATTTTTCTCATAATCGATATAGTCCTGTGTCAGCTTCGGTTCGATTTCGGGCCAGCAGATGGTCAGATTGCCTTCACCACCATCGAATACACGCTGCAGATGATCATGCTCCGTAATCCACCGAAAAAACTTCAGTACCTCTTCCGTGTGCTTGCTGTTTTTGTTGCCAAACATCGCAGCCGAACCACCGGGATTCACACCAATCGTCTGATTATCGCCCCATGGCATCACGAAAAATCCCATATTGTCCTTCATGTCTGGATAAGCCTCAGACACTTCCTTTTCGGTGCCCGGGACCCGAAGCAGCATTGCTGCCTTCTCCTGACCAAAGGCTTCAATTCCAGCCTCGACCGTGTTAGACAGAAAATCTTTGCCGAAGTAACCAAGATCCGCAAATTCCTTTAACTGCTCAATGACCGTTTTGAGCTGCGTCAAATCCGCGACTTTCATCTCATTGGTGTTCAGCTTCTCGTACGTTCCCGGCGTAGATTGCTCATAGTTCGGACCGGTTTCGAACAAAGGCAGCACCTGATACCATCCGCTGGCAGGCGCCTGATAGAACGGAATGATGTCCTTGTCCTTGATTTTCTGGCTGATCGCCTTGAATTCGGCGTAGGATGTTGGCGGCTGGATGCCGAGCTCATCAAAGATGCGTTTGTTATAGTACACATACCATATTTTCGATGGTGCAAAAGAAACCCCGTACACCTTGTCGTTATGGCTAACCGTTGGTAAAATCTCTTCGGACATGCGTCCTGTAAATTCCTCATTGGTCAAATCAATTGCATTTTCCTCAGGTCTGACGTTGGCAGGCATGCTCAGAGGGTCCACATCAACATTGAAAATATCGGGTGCTTCGCCGGAAGCAAGCTTTACCTTAATCAGGTCACGCCACTGGGCGTCAGGGACCACCTGAAAGTCAATTTTCACACCCGTTTCCTGCTCATACTCCTTCGCCATCGTCTGCATGATTCCCGTACGTGGAATGCCGCTCTGGCTTGTTCCGAACGTTAGCGTTACTTTGCCTGAACTTTCGGAAGAGTCACCGGAATTGCACCCGGCAAGAAGCAGGCTGGACAGCAACAGCGCACCTACAAGGGATAATAGAAATCGTTTTCTCATCAATGAACCTCCCAAGGAATAAAGAATAATAGCTCTTGCCGAAACGCTTCATGTAAGCGTATTCTTATGTGGATAACTTTACGCGGAACGAAGAATGCGCTCAATAGACAAAAGCGTCCTATTGGGTGGACATTTTCGAGTAAGTTGCAAGACATCATCCGATAATGAGGTGTGAGATGGTTAAGTACCGATTCAGGACGCTTCAGCAAAGTCTGTTCGCCTACTACTCTGCGGTATTCATTGTTTTTTCATTGATTGTGGCCAGCCTCTTGTATGTCTTTCTTGCCAATGATATTCGTAATCGCAGTGCCGAACAGCAAAAACAGTTGGGGAACTCGATGGTGGGCAATCTGGATCAGGAGATCGTCAAAATGAACAATTTCTCCATGAACATCGTATATTCTAACCTCGTTAAGGAGCACTTCAGTCACTATTTATCTCCAGCGGAAGACAATGAACAGACGCTGGCCAATGACCCGGCATTTTACAAGGATACAACGACACTGATTGACGTCATTCTAGCGATCATTAGCAGTTCCAACACAGCGAAACAAGCCAATATCTATGATGTGAACGGTAACATGCTGGGTGCTGGCTCGTTCAATGGACAGCTGTCCGTAGATCTAACCCAAAGACCGTGGTATAAGGAAACGTGGGGGCGCAATGGCTGGCGTGTCATTAGCTTACTGGATGGTGGGGCTTTACCGATGCCAACAGGGCAGGGGGAATCAGGCAAACAATATCTCTCCCTTACCCGTGTGTATAAGGATGGAAATTATGTCTCGCAAGGAGTAGTTGAAATTTTGCAGGATGCCGAAACCCTGTTCCAGCACTTGAATGATGTGCAAGTGGGGAACAAAGAACTGAGCGTTTATGTATTGAATGAACGAAATGAGCTTTTATATCCTTTTTTGTCCCATGAACATCCGTTAACATTAATCAATTCCGACATGGTTAACTTGATTCGAAACGATCAATATCCCCCAGGAAAGATGCAAGAAGTGGTAGATTCCAATGGGAATTCGAAGCAAATGATGACCTACACCACCTCGCAGGAGACCGGATGGACGGTTATCGTGATGCAGTCCGAACAATCCCTGTTTGCGAATCTGAATCGCATGGCTCTTCTGTTCATGGGGGCTACTTTAGCTACCTTGATTCTTATTTTGCTCCTCTCATACCTGATCTCCAAACGTGTCACTTTACCGCTCCATCGTTTGCAGCGCATAATTCAGAAAACAGGCGTCCACGATCTGACCACGGGTCAGGACTCTGGTCAGTTGTTCAAGTTGGAATATCCAGGGTCCATCCGTGAGATGGATGAGCTGAATGATACGTTTATTCAATTGAATAAACAGCTTGTGCAGTCCTTTCAGGACATGCTGGCGATCAAATCCCAAGAAACGGATGCCAGGTTGCTGGCGTTGCAGTCTCAGATGAATCCTCACTTTCTGTATAACAACATTACGAACATCAGCATCATGGCGGAGGAGGGCATGAATGAACAGATCGTTGCGTTCTGTGGTCACATCGCATCCATGCTGCGTTACATCTCGGCTCCGAACAAAAGCGGTGTTCCATTGGAAAAAGAAATCGACTACTGTGAGCGATATTTGGAGTGTATGAAAATCCGGTTCGAAGATGATCTGCTTTATGAATTCCATGTTCCTGACTCGATGAAAAATCTTCAGGTCCCCATGTTACTGATTCAGCCTTTGCTGGAAAATGTTATGAAATATGGACTACGTGATACACCACCCTGGAAGCTGCATATCATTGGAGAGCTGGACACCGAGCAGGAGACCTGGCTAATCACAGTCGAAGATAACGGACCTGGCATGGAACCCGAGGCGCTTACGCTCATCCAGCAGTACATACAACAATCACAGGAATGGGAGCGTATGCCTGAACTTGAGATCAACGGGATGGGATTGAAAAACATCTGGATCAGACTCAAATTATGGTATGGTTCAGCGGCACATATGCATATTTCGAATAAACCATCTGGCGGCGTCAGCATTACGATTGGCGGTTCCATTCGAAAGGAGCACAGTTAAACTCATGGCGATGACATATAGGACCATTATTGTGGAGGATGAGGCGTTAATTCGCCGCAACGTATCCCGGAAATTCAGCGAGCTGGGCACACGGTTTGAGGTTATAGGTGAGGCTAGGAATGGACAGGAAGCATTGGAGTTGATTGAACATACGGTGCCTGATCTAGTCGTTACCGATATCCAGATGCCCGTCATGAATGGGTTGGAACTGGCGAAACATCTGTATTTTGCCTATCCGCATGTCAAGATCGTGATCCTAAGCGGGCATCATGAGTTTGAGTATGCACGTCAGGCGATCAGTTACAAGGTGGAGGATTATCTGCTTAAACCCCTCACGGAAGAACAGCTTCGATCGCTGCTGGATGCGATGGAATTAAAGCTCGGCAGTGCAGGGGATTCGCTGGCACATGTCAGTGCAATGCTGGATGAACAGGTGAAGCCGGAGGATATTGCAGAGGCAGTCAAGCTCTATCTGAAACAGAACTATATGCATGAGATTACTTTGCAAGACATGGCAGGACAGATGCATTTTAGCGTGGATTACCTGGGGAAGTGTTTCAAAAAGGTGATGGGCGAAACCCCGCTCAAATACATGACAGGGCTTCGAATCAACGAAGCAAAGCGCATGCTTGCGGTATTTGAAGATATGGATATCAAGACAGTAGGTAAGGCAGTGGGATATAATGATTCCCATTATTTTAGCCGTATTTTTAAAAACAAGACAGGATTGTATCCCAGCGAGTATCGCCAAAGGTTACAATAACGAAAAAAAGCCCTGTCCATGGCTCTGGAAGAACCACGATGACTGGAGCTAATTATTGTGACAAAGCATCTTCCGTAATTTGGCGAATATCAAATGGGGAGCGGTTGCCTTCCTCAATGATGTCGGGGAGAATATGTTCAAGGAAATAGTGTACACAGTGGAGGTCAATATTTTTGATTTTGATCAGGGCATAACGGTACATCACGATAAATTCCTTTTCAGTATTACCACGTTGCAGTTCAGCAAACGCTTCGTACACCTGATCCATTTTATCGGCAACTTCCAAGATGAGTCCTTCAACCGAGTTGTCTTTGCCTTCACGCAGCTGTCTGCGGAAAATGGGCTGGAATTCTTCAGGAATATTTTCATTAATAAAATGCTCAACCATGCCTTCTTCCACCTGTTGCAGCATTGAACGAAGTTCTAGTGAATAATGTTTGACTGGTGTTTTGATATCACCGATGAAGATTTCGCCATAATCATGACTGCTGGTGATTTCGTATAGTTTCTTCCAATCAATAGTGACCCCATGTTGTTCCTCAATATCGGCAAGTGTTTTGGCATATTGCACGACTTTCCAGGAGTGGGCGGACACGCTGTGTTCCTCGAACTTGAATTTTCCCGGGGTACGAATAATGCGTTCGAGATCGTTGAGTGATCTAAAGTACGTATGAATTCCCATGTGTGCGATCATCCTTTTTAGTTAAGTATGCACTAATTATAACTTAGTTATGTCAACTCCGGATTAACCCTGATGAAGTCTGAGGTAAAGTAGAATTCGAATCGCTAGACAGCAAAAAAACCATCCTGTCCTCCTAATTGTAGAATCAGAGAGCGGATGGTCTTTTGCGTTTATTCACTTCCGTTTATTTAAGATCTTGCGGGTGTGACAAGGATGGGAATTAGGCTAGCCTTTCTTCCTCACGGGCGAAACAAACCAGTATGCCATACCTACAAACAGCGCACCGCCGATAATATTACCGAGCGTGACCGGAATCATGTTATGCATCCAGCCTGCCAGAGTAATTGTATCCGGGTGGTTTGGCAACAACCAGGACAAGGATAGCAAGGTCATATTGGCGACGCTGTGCTCATATCCACTCGCGATAAAGGCGTACAGACACCACCAGATGAGGACGAGTTTGGCAATATCTTCTTTTGAACGGGCCGCCATCCAGATCGCCAGACAGACCAACCAGTTACAAAGAATGCCTCGAAAGAACAGTTCGCTAACGGGAGCGGCCATCTTTTTGGCAGAGACGACAAACAGCAGATGTTCCGGTGTAGCCGTTTTGAGGAGGCCGCTGCCCACAATGAGCAGGCTGAGCAGAACGGCACCGATCAGATTGCCTAGGAAGACGAGCCCCCAGTTTTTGAGGGTATCCCGAACAGTAGTCCGACCTGCCAAGGTGCTCATTGTGAAGAACATGTTGTTACCTGTAAACAGCTCCGATCCGGCAAAGATGACGAGTGTGAGGGCAAGTCCAAAAGACATGCCCATCAGCATCATTTGCAGTGGGGACTGAGCAGCAAGCAGTGGGGCACCGATACTGAATATCAGAATGATGCCAAGGCCTACATATGCGCCAGCCATCAAAGCTGCAACCATGTAACGTGGCAGGCTTGCGTTCATTTGATCTCGTTTTTTAACCGCAGCTTCAATAATTCCTTCAACATTTGACGTATACATGACGATTTCCCCCATTATGGTGCATCTTTAGTTGACAGTGAAAATCTTACAAACTATAAAGCGATCCAGATCTGCCCGTTCTCGATCTTCACGGGATACATCTGCACTTGTCCCTGATCGGGGGCCTGAACAAGACCTGTGTTTAAGTCGATTTTCCAATCATACAGCGGATCGTACAGATAATACCCGGAGACAATCCCTTCCGCCAGTGGTCCGCCCTTGGGATGAGGATTTTTATTTTCTGCAGCGAAGATGCTATCATCCGAGGTGCGAAATACAGCCAGTTGATGGCCTTCAATATCAACCACTCTGCCAATCTGCGGCAGGAATTCTTCGATCTCTCCGGCAGGATAGTAGATGGCAGATTGCTGTGTTGTCATATGAACATCTCCTTCATTTTCAGATTACGTTAGAGGCTCAATATCTATTATAATGGCCGAGACAGGGTACTATGGTCGAGCAGAAACTTCTATGCCATGGAATAATTTGTTCTGGCCTTCCTCATTACGCAGTGCTTTTTTCCAAGGATCTTCCACTTGCTCAAGAGCGAATTCGATTCGTTCCATAAGCGCCTTACGCTCTTTTACGTCATCGACAACAACGGCTCGAATCTGCTCCAGACCTATGCGTTCCACCCATTCGGAAGTCCGCTCCAGGTAGTTGGCTGTCTCCCGATAGTGCTGCATAATCGCTCCACAAAGCTCAACTAATTCTTCATCGGTCTTCACCTTGCACAAGGAGTCGGCCAGTCTGGCCTTGATGCCGCCGTTGCCTCCAATAAATATTTCCCAGCCGCCGTCGTTGCCCACGATACCAATATCTTTCGTACACGACTCCGCACAGTTACGAGGGCAACCGTTTACGGCATATTTAAACTTGGCAGGCAAATCCAGACGTTCAAACTTGCGCTCTAGCAGAGCGCCCATCGCCATGGAATCCTGCGTGCCAAAGCGGCAAAATTGTGAGCCGACACATGTTTTGACTGTACGCAGCGATTTGGCGTATGCATACCCAGAAGGCATATCCAATTCAGCCCAGACTTTGGGCAGATCTTCTTTTTTGACTCCAATCAGATCCAGCCGCTGACCTCCAGTTACTTTGACAGCTTTTACATCGTATTTGACCGAAATGTCGGCAATGCGTTTCAGGTCTTCCGGAGTTGTGACTCCGCCATACATGCGCGGTACAACCGTATACGTGCCGTCTTTTTGAATATTGGCATTCATGCGTTCGTTGACAAAACGGGATTCCTTTTCATCCACATGGGTATCTGGTGCAATCATGCCAAGGTAATAGTTAATGGCCGGGCGGCATTTGGAACACCCTTCGGGTTGACTCCATCCCAGAACTTGCATGACCTCTTTGGTCGTTTGCAGTCCTTTCTGTCTGATCTTGGCTACGATCTCATCCCGGCTGAGGGAGGTACAGCCACAGATTCCCTGTTTGGTACCCGCTGTAAAGTTGTCTCCAAGCACATATTGCAAAATCTGTTCAACAACCGGTTTGCAGCCACCGCAGGAGCGGGTTGCACCCGTACAGGCTTTGATTTCGTCTACGCTGGTCAATCCCTCATTCGTAATGGCATCGACAATGGTTCCTTTGGTTACCCCGTTACATCCACAGACGATTTCGTCTTCTGCCATGGTTTCCACGGATGCGGCTTTTTTGTGCCCACCGCAGCCTGTGCTCATCACTGAAGCATACAGTTCATCTGTCATCTCAGCCTGTTGTTTGATCAATTTCTGTAATTCGGCAGAATCCGTAATATCACCAAAGAGTACAGCGCCAACCATGATATTATCCCGAAGCAGAATTTTTTTGTATGTGCGTTTCCAGTCGTCCTTATGTGCAATGACCGTATGTTCGGGACTGTCAATAAATTCACCGGTCGAAAAGACGTCTACGCCCGAAATTTTCAATTTCGTGGATACCACAGAACCTTCATAATGGGCTGTCTCAACGCCGCATATATGTTTGGCCAGAATCATGCCCTGTTCAAATAGTGGGGCAACAAGGCCGTAGCATACACCACGATGTTCGGTACATTCTCCGACGGAATACACATTATCCAGTGACGTCTGCATATAGTCATCCACTACAATGCCCCGGTTAACTTCTATGCCACTATCCCGAGCTACACCCGTATTGGGTTTGATGCCTACGGCCATGACAACAAAATCGATGTTCAGCACGGAATCGTCGGCAAAACGAATACCTTCTACCCGTTCACCCCCGAGAAGCTCTGCGGTTTGTGCACCCATCTTGAATCGGATGCCCTGTCGCTCAAGTTCGGCCTTTAACATCGTGGACGCCTGAGGGTCAAGCTGGCGTTCCATCAGATCCTCCATCAGATGCACGACAGTGACTTCCATGCCGAGTTGTACCAAGCCTTTGGCAGCTTCGAGGCCGAGAAGACCTCCTCCAATGACAGCGGCTTTTTTATATTGTTTCGCGGCTTCCAGCATGACGTTACAATCCGCGATATCCCTGAAGCCGACGACTCCTTGTTTGTCATGACCCGGTACGGGAAGAATGAAGGAGCTGGAGCCGGTTGCGATGATGGCTTTGTCGTAAGGGAAACGTGCGCCTTCCGCAGTTACGACTTCATGGCTCTTGGAATCAATCCGTGTTACAGTTGTACCCGTATGGAGGGTGATACCATAATCTTCATACCAATGCAGATCATTGAGCACAATATCATCAACTGTTTTGCTGCCTTCCAATACATAGGACAGCATAATCCGGTTGTAATTGGGATAGGGCTCTGTGCCAAAGACGGTAATGTCGAACCGGGAACTCAATTTTAAAATTTGTTCAACTGTACTGATGCCTGCCATGCCGTTTCCGACGATAACCAGTTTTTCCTTATTTCCGTTCATGTGTGTATGCCTCCTTTAATGGACACTTTACATTACAATCATTTTTAGTGGTTTATATTTGAATCATAACGTTCAATGCTGACATTAAATGTGATTAATTTCACTAATAACTCATAGAGGCATCACAAATTCAAAGTGTGATGCCTGTGACGGAAGCTTTTTTCTAATTTTTTTATGAGTATCAATGCATATAAGAATGGATACAGGGTAAAAGTTAAATGAAATGAGAAATGCGAACTATTGTTCTTATATTGTTTTCGTTGTAATATCTGGAGTGGGCCGTTTATGTTCCCTATTTCTTCGAAAGGAAGTTTTTGCACCATGATGGGAAGATCCCACCTGATTATTGGGACGACTGTATCCCTCTCTGTTTTGCAATTGGCCGGCATGCCCGTGACTGCACCGGCGGTTACTGTGGCCCTGATCGGTTCGCTGCTGCCGGACATCGATGAACCGAATTCGCTTTTGGTATCCAAAGCATTGCCGAACAGCCTAATTCGGCTGTTACAGACCATCCTGCTGCCTGTTGCCGTATTTGTGTACTTCTATGTTAAGGCGAAACCATGGAATCTGCTGCTCGCCATTCTGATTGCGATGGTATCTTTCCTGCCGTCCCGTTCGCTGCGCAAAGTGTTGATGTTTGCCATAGGATTGGGGCTCGTATTTTATGGCCATGCATTTGCACCATGGAATCTGATCGCGGGCAGTCTGTTAATGCTGTGCACGACGCTAACTCACAGGGGGTTGACGCATACTCTGTATGGAACCGCCGTATGGGCTGGATTGCTCTACAGTACGACTCATTTGCAAGGTCCAGAGATCTGGGTAGCTGGAGGTACGGCATATGCCATGCATCTGTTGGCTGATTCGTTGACGAACCGCGGTATTCGTCCATTGCCACCACTCAAGTGGCGTATACGGGTCAATCTCATGAGTACAGGAACGAAACATGGGGCCGTTGTGGAAAATGTCTGCATTGTGCTGGCTCTTATTTTGGCCTGGATTGCATTCTCCCCTTTATTTCTGTAAACCAAAACATGCCAGTTTCTGCTGATGCAGAGGCTGGCATTTTACAATCCATTTCTATCTCTCAACATTACCTTACCATTGAGCCGAATTTACGTGTTCTGAACATATAACATAAAAAAAGATGCCCTGAAAATCAGGACATCTCTTAATAGTAGTTACGCGTTTTCGATAATCGTGTTCAGTGTTGTCTGATCCAGACCCTTCACCAGCTTCACGAGCAATTCTTTTGCAGCATCATAGTCATCTGTATGAATGATGGAAGAAGAGGTATGAATGTAACGGGCGCAGATGCCAATTACCGTTGAAGGTACACCAATACCACTCAAATGAACCGCTCCGGCATCCGTACCACCAGGGGAGATGAAATATTGCATTTTGATCTGATTAGATGATGCTGTGTCCTGAACATATTCAACAATACCACGATGGGTGAACATGCCCGGGTCGAAGATGCGCAGCAGGGCGCCCTGTCCAATATGTCCGAATGACTGTTTGTCTCCCGTCATATCATTCGCGGCACTGCAGTCTAGTGCAAAGAAAATATCCGGCTCAATCAGATTGGCAGCTGTGCGTGCACCACGGAGTCCCAATTCTTCTTGAACTGTTGCACCGCAGTAGAGTGTGTTTGGCAATTTTTCCTTATGCAATGCTTCAATCAGTTCAAGTGCAAGCCCTACCCCGTAACGGTTATCCCAGGCTTTCGCCATAATTTTCTTCGGATTGGCCATTGGTGTGAACTCACAGATCGGCACGATCTGCATGCCCGGATGAATGCCCCAAGACTCTGCTTCTGCGCGGTTATCCGCACCAATATCCAAGTACATATGGTTAAGGTCAACCGGTTTATTGCGTTGGGATTCATCCAGCAAGTGCGTAGGTGTTGAACCGACAACCCCTGTAATCCGGCGATCCGGAGTGATGAGTTCCAGACGTTGGGACAGCACAGCCTGACTCCACCATCCACCGAGTGGACGGAACTTGATCATGCCTGTTTCCGTAATTCCTGTGGTCATGAAGCCAACTTCGTCGAAGTGACCTGCAACCATGACTTTGGGTCCGGACTCCTCTCCGCGCAATACGCCAAAAAGGCTGCCCAGGCGATCCTGGACAAATTCATCCGTATAAGGAGACATTTGTTCCTTCATCCAACCGCGAAGCTCGCGTTCAAACCCGGAAACGGAAGGGAATTCCGTTAACGTGCGAAACATTTCCATCGTTTTTTGATTCATGTGTCGACAACTCCTCTGCTTGTATGTATACCTGGTCTCAGCAGAACGGCTGCTGGACTGTTGTCCTTCGGAAGAGAAGAACGTTTTATTTAACCACTGGTCACAGTACAGTATGAACCTTGCGCAAGTAATTGTCCATGGTTATGTCACGTATCTCAGGCATGAATGGTTGCTCGTTTGATGATTCATCAGGCCATTAAATCCGCACCAAACACAGTCGCCAAGCGGCTGCATTGAATATGCATATAGTGAGGAACTGTTTGCGTACCCTGACTCTGGATTCCATAAGCTTCTCATTTCAATTGCTTGACAACAGGAAGGAGCTGGGACAATAGATGATTCCACCCGATGAAGGCAATGAAACCATCCTTTGTATCGTCCTTTTTATTTTGCTCGTGATCATTCTGCTTTATTTATAAATTTCATCAGATCTCTGATCCGGCGCTGAGCGACTCATCTAATTCGGCTGTTTCATCGTGCTGGAAACAAATGCTGTCTTTCGCCGGATACATAACTTTCCCAACCTTAACAAACAATGAATACAGGATTACACACAGTACATGCAGTCACATCTGTTGACTCATTTTCATTAAGGGAGGTTCTGTATCTTGCCAGCTCAAACTAAGGGTAGTGGACCAAAATCATCATCATCCCTGTCCATCAGTGAACAGGAATATAAAAAAGTCGCCAAAAAACATGAGCCCGCCCGTCCAATCTGGACGAACTGTATTAAAGCATTCTTCGTCGGCGGCTTCATCTGCGTCATTGGACAGGCTATCCAGGAAGCTTTTATGGCCGGGTTTGACATGACATCGAAGGAAGCTGCAAGTCCTACCGTTGCGGTCATGATTCTCATTTCAGTCATCCTGACTTGTCTCGGTGTCTACGATAAAATGGCGCAATGGGCAGGTGCCGGGACGGCTGTCCCTGTCACCGGGTTTGCCAACTCCATGTGCTCGGCAGCACTGGAGCATCGTGCCGAAGGGCTGGTGCTTGGTGTCGGTGCCAACATGTTCAAGCTGGCCGGATCGGTCATTGTGTTTGGTGTCGTTGCTGCCTTCATCGTAGGGATCGTATACGCCATTCTCGGCTTTGGAGGTGGACATTTATGAAACGCTTGGGCCAACAAACCTGGCAATTTGAGAACCGTCCACGCATTATCGGCAGGTCGGCAGTCGTAGGGCCGGATGAAGGCCAAGGGCCTCTGGCATCTGATTTTGATTATGTATATGACAATTTGGAGATTGGGGAGAAAACCTGGGAAAAGGCAGAACGCAAGCTCCTTGAACAGGCCTCCCAAATGGCGTTGATCAATGCCAATATCACGAAGGAAGAGCTTCAATTCTTTGTTGGCGGGGATCTGATGAACCAGATTATCAGCAGTTCTTTTTCTGCCCGCAAGTTGGGTGTACCTTATCTGGGGGTATTCGGTGCCTGTTCAACCTCAATGGAGACGTTGGCTCTTGCCTCGCTCATTGTGGATTCAGGTGCAGGGGATTACGTATTAGCGGGTACGGTGAGTCACAACTGTACGGTAGAAAAGCAATTTCGTTATCCAACAGAGTATGGTTCCCAGAAGCCGCCATATGCGCAGTATACCGTTACGGGTTCGGGGTGTAGTGTGATATCCCGTACGGGTCAGGGCCCGGTAGTCACCAAAGCGACAATTGGCCGAATTATGGATATGGGCATTAAAGATCCGTTTAACATGGGGGCTGCAATGGCTCCTGCGGCAGCAGATACCATTGTTTCGCATTTCCGGGATACAGGCCTTGAACCCGGTTATTATGATCTGATCGTTACAGGTGATCTTGCTTCGGTTGGATTGCCCATCGTTAAGGAGCTTTTGCATAAAGAGGGTGTTCCGATGGAACAAACGGTTTTCAATGATTGTGGACTGATGATATATAACCTGGAAAAGCAGCCTCAGGTTGTGGCTGGGGGAAGCGGCTGCGGATGTTCAGCGACCGTGACCTACGGTCACATTTTGAACCGGATGCAAAAGGGTGAACTCAATAAGGTATTGGTGGTCGCTACCGGTGCATTGTTGTCTCCACTTTCATACCAGCAGGGCGAGAGTATTCCTTGTATTGCGCATGCCGTAGCCATAGAAAAGGAGGGATAAAGGATGCAGTTTTTATGGGCATTTATTGTTGGTGGGTTGATCTGTGTTGTGGGACAGCTTCTGATGGATGGTGTCAAGCTGACTCCTGCACATACGATGAGTACACTTGTTGTGGCCGGTGCGGTTGCGGATGCGTTTGGACTATATGATCCACTCGTCAAATTCGCAGGGGCGGGAGCCTCCATTCCCATTACCAGTTTTGGTAACTCCCTCGTGCACGGCGCTTTGACGGAGCTGGAGAAAGAGGGATGGATTGGTGTCATTACGGGGATATTCGATTTGACCGCGGCGGGTATTTCCTCAGCGATTATCTTTTCTTTTCTCGCGGCATTGGTGGTTCGACCCAAAGGATAACAAACAAAGCAACAAAGCTAGACACTATATATGAATTCAGCAGAGGCTTCGGATAACTTCTATCCGAGCCTCTTTTTGTCGTAATCATGCGATAACTGCGGTGAATCTGACGGCTGGAAACAAATTATGAGTTCCTTCGAGTGTACTCGCGCCCTAGGATCATGTACAATAAAAGGAAATCTGTATGCTTTTTTAGGAGGTTAGACCACATGCCTGTGCGCAAAGAGTCGATCCAAATCATATCAGCAGTTCGTTCTAATCTGGAATCATGCATAATGGGGAAATCCTTTGAAATTCAACTTTTGCTCACAGCTTTGCTTGCAGGCGGACACGTTCTAATTGAAGATGTACCGGGAACAGGCAAAACGCAGTTGGTTAAAGCGTTATCGAAATCCATGCGCGGAGAGTACCGCCGCATTCAATGTAATCCTGATATTTTGCCAAGTGACATCACGGGGGTATCCGTTTTCCATCCGCGGGATGAGCGCTTTTACTTCCGCCCGGGTCCGGTCATGACCAACATCTTGCTGGCAGATGAGATTAACCGGGCAACAACGAAAACACAGTCCGCTCTGCTGGAAGTCATGGAGGAGCGCAGTGTAACGGTAGATGGCGATACATATGATCTGCCGCATCCATTTATGCTCTGTGCAACCCAGAATCCAATCGATTTTGAAGGAACGTACACATTGCCGGAAGCGCAACTTGACCGGTTTATGTTGAAAATAAGTCTGGGTTATCCCGACAAGGATATCGAGAAAACGTTACTGAAACAGCATCAGTCGGGTCAGCCTGTTGATCGGCTTGAATCCGTAACCCATATGGATCAGATATCTGCCATTCAACAGGAAATCAAGGAAGTATTCATCGGTGATCCGGTCATGGATTATCTGCTTGATGTGGTTCGTAAAACTCGCTCCCACCCATCTGTATTGCTGGGCGCAAGCCCGAGGGCAGCCATTTCATTTATGATGGCCGTGAAGGCTTTTGCCTTTTTGCAGGAACGTGACTATGTGCTTCCGGATGACGTGAAAACGATGGCACCATACGTGATTTCCCATCGGATCGTGCTGCGTCCCGAATCGAGACTGGATAGCATGAGCTCCGAAGCTGTATTAAATTCCGTACTTCAGCAGGTTCGTGTGCCCGTCTCCATGGGGCAATAATTGATGAAGCCGCTTTTGAGTACAGTCAGAAGGGGAATGCGCCACCCCCGCGTATGGAGCATCGCGGCGGTGTGGATGTGCTGTTTGGCTTATGTTTTGTTCCAGGGCGGGAAGACCTCTCTGATGTTGCTGTCGATGGTAACTCTGCTTTGTCTTTACCTTGCGGTTGCTGGTTTTAGCGGTGTTAAGCGTACTCAAGGCGTGCGTAAGCTCTCTTCCGGCCAGGATCATGAAGAGCTGCTGCATGCCGGTGACCAGGTACAGGTGCAGTTAAGTCTGAATATCCCGGGATTTTTGCCACTTCCTTATGTTGTTGTGCGTGAAATGCTGCATCGGCATAACGGCGAATCCTGGTCTTTCAAAGAAAGTCTCATTCCGAGCATGCGGGGGTATGGTGAATTGTCATTTCAGACCCCACCGCTGGAACGAGGAAAGTATGGCTTTTCAGAAACGGAATGTGCCAGCGAGGACATCTTTGGGTTGATTGAGCATCGTGGGACGTTCAAAGCCAAAGGAGAATTCCGGGTGTTGCCGCGGACGGTATTTATTCCGTACTGGCAGCTGTATGACCGCAAATCACGGTTATCGGGGCCACAGACGGCTTTGACCCGTTCACGCAGGGAAACCACTCAGATTAACGGCGTGCGTGACTACGTTTATGGAGACCGTCTTTCCCGTATTCACTGGAATGCAACGGCTAAGACGGGCGCGTGGAAATCCAAGGAATTTGAACATGAGTCGGTACCGAAAACGATTCTGGTGCTCGATGCGCTGTCAGTCAGCTATGAACATGGTGAGGCCTTTGAACTGGCTGTGTCCACGGCGGCCTCTTTGCTGGAGTATGGTACAAGAGAACGGATGGGTATGGGACTGCTGACACTGTCGGAGAAGACAGCATTTTTTGCTCCCAGTGAAAGTCCGCTGGAACGGCAGAAGATGATTCATCATTTGGTGGATATCCAATATAACGGCCAGGATAATCGGCTGCTGCCTGGTGTCGAGAAGATGGCGCGTCAGTTTCCTCAAGGTGCTTATTTTGTAGTGATTTCTCCCCAGAAAGATGAAAAAGTTCTGGAACTGCTCCGATGGGCAGACACACGGGGTATGACTCCTTGTCATATTCTAATTGAACCCATCGATTCCCGCCGGAGTTCCGAGTGGAATGCGATGCTGCGTGGAAGAGGCACAAGATCCTTCACCGTTTCCCATCTGCAGGAGCTTCCAACGGTTATGGGGGGAGGTAGTGTATGAGTACTAAAGGCAAAGAGCTGGCAGCGGGAAGAAGATCCTGGTATCATGCAGCTTCGTTGCTCTGGATTTTCCTGATTGGGATGCAGTGGATATCATTTACACAGGAATCCTGGTATACCGAGACAACTTCATTGGTGCTGTGGACGCTCGCAGCGGTCAGTATCCTGGAAGTGATTTTGCCTTTCAAAATCATGGTTCGAACTATAATCAAGGCAGCAGTCCTTGTATATATTTTGCATAAGACATTAATTGATTATACGGTTTATATACCTTACGGCACGTTAACGGAGCGTACAGAGCAATTTATACTGCACCTGACGCCTTACATCTGGTTTTCACTGTGCGCATGGGTGATGCTTGAAGCTGCTCTTCGCCTAGTGAACACCACACGACGAATTCTCGTTTTTCTGGGCATCAACATTATCTCGATGGGGATTCTTGACTCCTTCACCCAGATTCCACTCTGGATTGAGATCGCCTGGGTGATGTTTGCGGGCATGGGATGGCTAGTGTGCCAGCACTTCCGTAATTTTCAACTGCAATATCCTCAAGGCTGGAAACGAATCATCCGGTATCCCTATAAAATTTTGGCGAACATTGCAATCATATTTTCTTTAATTATCGTAGCCAGTGTGAACATGCCGGAAGTACCTCCTACCTTAACGGACCCGTATACCGCGTGGCGTAACTATACCGGAAGTTCGGCGAGTCAGACAGGGAACGGAACACTGGACATTCCGGCAGCAACTGAGTCGGGATACAGCAGAGAAGACAACCAGCTCGGCGGAGGATTTAACTTCGACTATACACCTGTCATGTCCGTCACCACCAATGAGCGCAGTTACTGGCGTGGGGAGACACGTGCTGAGTATACGGGAACAGGCTGGGATGATCGCGGACGAAGTGCGACAGAGGATGTTGAGGCGGGACAGGCTCTGGAGAATGACGAACCTGGAAATGTGAGCACCAAACAAGTCACTCAGAAAGTGACGATGTTGAATGACAACGTGTATCCGATCCTCTTCGGGGCCTATTCTATTTCGGAAGTAACATCTGTCAATGGGGAGGCTAATTCGGATCGTATGTTATGGAATCCGGAGCAGGCAGAACTGCATGTCGTTACAGACCGCCAGCAACCGCAATATCCGAAGACGTATACGATTGTATCCGAAGCGCCAGTTATTGTGGAAGATGAACTTCGCACCAAATCGTTTGATGATCTGTATACGAGCAATCCGACAGATGATATGTACCTGCAGCTACCATCCCGATTCCCGGATCGGGTGACGGATCTGGCTGCTGAAATTACAGCATCGGCAAATACGCCGTATGAAAAAGTGGCATTACTGCAAAACTATTTACAACAAAATTTTGATTACACAAACAATCCGGATTTATCCCGAAAAGTAAGCAGTGACTTTGTTGAAGGATTTTTGTTTGACATTCGTGAAGGGTATTGTGATTACTTTTCGACTGCGCTGGTCATGATGGCGCGCTCCGAGGGCATTCCCGCTCGTTGGGTGAAAGGGTACGCGCCTGGACAGCTGTCGCTGAATTCAGACATGCAGGCTCCGCGACAACCTGGGGCTGAGATCGAGACGACCTACACTGTAACGAATGCAGATGCGCATTCTTGGGCTGAAGTTTATTTTGGTGAGTATGGCTGGATTCCGGTTGAAGCAACGCCGGGCTTTGACATGCCGTTACTCACTGAACAACCGAATGTACAGCCTGTAGATGAGCCTGAAGAACAACCTGAAGAGGAACCTGTAAAAGAGGAAGAGAAGACCCCTGCACCTGAACAGGCTTCATCCAGCATCCCGGCTTTTGTAATCTGGGCTGCGGGGGCCATCATCGTATTATGGGTGGCTTATATGTTCTGGCGAAATCGCCTCTCACTTCGATTCTTCGTGCTTCGTTTGCGAACAGGTGGACCGCTTACGCCTGAACAAAAGGTAGTGGCAGAGACCGAACGCTGGATTCGTTATGCGAAGCGCAAAGGATTGACCCGGAGCGGGGACGAGACACTTCGTGAATCGGTAACCCGCTGGAGTCAGGCGAAACCAGCTGCAGCAGCGACATTGCATGAACTTCTAGCGAAGTTTGAACAGACTCGCTATAGTCCAGCGTCTGTAACTGCAGACGACTGGAAGGCCGTCTATCAGACCGCCTCGAAGCTGCGTAAGGAACTTAAAGCGGAACGGGCGTAATGTCGCCCGTCCCGTTTTTCCTTTTTCCTATGTCATCAGGCTCTGTATGCATTTTCAGGAAAGACGGATTTGTGATATAGTGTGTCGTATGAAACTGAGGTGACTTCTTTGTTTGAAATGTTAATGCCCAAGCTGCGTGTAGACACGGTTTTTGACATTAATCTGGAAGAGCTATACGCTCAAGGCTACCGTGGAATTATAACTGATCTGGACAATACACTCGTTGGGGCCAAAGCTCCTGACGCCACGCCCGAACTGATCGAGTGGTTTGCACGTGTGAAAGAGGCTGGTTTCCAGCTCATGATTGTGTCCAATAACAATTTGAATCGTGTATCCCTGTTTGCGACACCACTGGATATCCAGTTTGTGCATAGTGCACGCAAACCATCGAATGTTCCGTTTCGTAGAGCAATGAAGATGATGGAGTTAACTCCAGAAAAAACGATTGTGGTAGGAGATCAGATGCTTACGGATGTCTATGGAGGTAATCGACTGGGACTCCATACGGTTCTGGTGTTGCCGATCTCCATTGGAGATGAAGGCTTTATGACCCGCTTCAATCGGCGCGTGGAACGGATTGCTCTAACGAGTTTGCGCAAGAAAGGCTTATGGCTTGAGGAGGAAAAGAAGAAATGACAGAACCGCATAACGGCAATATTGCCGTAAGGTGCAGCGGATGCGGAGTGCATCTGCAAACGGAAAACCCGGAATTACCAGGATTTATCCCCGAAAAAGCGTTGGATCGTGAACCAGTTATTTGCCAGCGTTGTTTCCGCATAAAAAATTACAACGAATCATCATCCGTTACAGTGGATCAGGACGAGTTTCTGGCCCTGCTGAGCAAAATCGGGGATAAGGATGCACTTGTCATCCATATCGTTGATCTGTTTGACTTTGATGGAAGTATCATCTCTGGTTTACAGCGTTTTGTAGGCAACAATCCGGTATTGCTTGCCGTGAACAAAACGGACTTGCTTCCAAAAGTAACCAACTGGAACAAGGTACGCAACTGGGTGCAGAAGCAGGCCAAAGAACAAGGTTTGCGTACCGTGGATGTTGTTCTGTGCAGTGCGAAACAAAATCAGGGCTTCGACCGACTGCTTGAGCTCGTCGGAACGTATCGCGAAGATCGTGACGTATATGTGGTTGGTGGTACCAATGTGGGCAAATCCACACTGATTAACCGTCTGATTCGTGACTACAGTGATCTCGAGCAGGAACTCACAACGTCCCGCTATCCGGGAACGACGCTGGACATGGTTAATATTCCACTGGACGATGGAAAAGCTATTATTGATACGCCGGGAATTGTGTACCCTTGGCGTTTCAGTGAGATTGTATCCCGTAAGGATCTGGCTGCCATTATGCCTGAAAAACCGCTTAAACCTGCTGTTTATCAATTAAATTCTGGTCAAACGCTGTTCTTTGGCGGCATGGCTCGTTTTGACTTTGTGGAGGGGGATCGTCAGTCCTTCACTTGTTTTATCAGCACTGCGCTTGATATTCACCGGACGAAGCTGGAACGTGCAGACGACTTGTACCGTGACCATCTGGGTGAATTGCTGTCTCCACCGACGCGTGAAGATGCAGCTGATATGCCTGAGTGGACCAGACATGAATTCCGTATCAAACGTGGCAGTCAGTCGGATGTATTCATTTCCGGCTTGGGCTGGATTAAGGTTAACGGTGAGAATGGGGCGCTTGTTGCGGTTCATGCTCCAAAAGGTATTCGTGTACTGATCCGTCCATCCTTGATCTAATGTAATAGCAGCAGGATTTTCATCAGATCGGAGGCGGATGTATGTCAGAACAAAAGAATTCCACTCCCTCACTCCCTGTCTTGTTAGGTGTAATGGGCGATCCCATTGCTCATTCCAAATCGCCTGCCATGCATAATGCGGCTCTTCAGGCTGCAGGAGCGAACGGAATATATATGCCATTGCATGTTCGTCCCGAGCAGCTGGAATCAGCCATTCGTGGTATAGTGGCGCTGGGGTACCGTGGTGTGAATGTAACCATTCCCCACAAAGAACAGGTGATGCAGTATCTGGATGTGATTGATGAAAGTGCACGTCTGATTGGTGCGGTGAACACCATTGTCAATGAAGAAGGCAAGCTGATCGGGTATAATACGGATGGCATCGGTTATGTGCGTTCATTGAAGGAAGAAGCGGTTCCGGAACTGGCAGGTAAACGTATCGTTGTTCTGGGGGCTGGAGGAGCAGCAAGGGGTGTGATCTATGCCCTCGCTTTGGAGAAGCCTGAACGGATTAGTATTCTTAACCGTACAGCCGATAGAGCCGTTGCCCTTGCTTCCGATCTGCGGGCTCATGGACTGGGTGATATCACAGGTGGCGGAATGGAAGAGGCCGCTGCGGTGCTGGCTTCGGCCGATATTGTGATCAACACAACAGCCGCAGGCATGCATCCGCATGTAGATGACGTGCCTGTTGATCCTGCACTCATTCGAGCAGGCGCAGCAGTAAGTGACCTCATCTACAATCCGCTGGAAACTCGCCTGCTTCGCGAGGCAAAGCAGCGTGGATGTATCGTGCACGGTGGTCTTGGCATGTTTATATATCAGGGCGCGGTAGCATTCGAGCATTGGCTTGGCATCCCGGCTCCTGTGGAGACGATGCGACGAGCTGTGTTAGATAGTTTTTGATATGCAAAAAATATAATTGAACGGTCAAGCCTCGGACAGACATTGTACTGTTACTGAGGTTTGCTCACCATAAGGAGTATGGAGTATTTATGTTAAACGGTAAACAAAAGCGCTTTTTGCGTTCACAAGCACATCATCTGACCCCTGTGTTTCAAATTGGTAAAGGGGGAACGAATGAGCACTTGTTCCGTCATATCGCAGATGCGATTGAGAAGCGCGAATTGATGAAAGTACAAGTACTGAACAATAATCTGGATGACAAAAATGAAATTGCGGAAGAAGTTGCCCGTGAAACGGGAAGCGAACTGGTGCAAATCATCGGTAGTACCATCATTCTGTACAAAGAATCACGTGACAACAAACAAATCGAACTACCTAGGTAAGGGAGAGTGAAGCGGGTGAAGATCGGCATCATGGGTGGTACGTTTGATCCGATCCACATGGGGCACCTGCTGGCAGCCGAAGCGGCCATGGATTCACATGAACTGGACGAGATCTGGTTCATGCCTTCTCATGTTCCTCCTCACAAACGCGAAGCCGGAGCGTCGGGACAGCAACGTCTCGAAATGACGGAAGCGGCTGTGAAAGAAGTACAGCATTATGAGGTGCTGGGCATCGAGATGGAGCTTGGCGGCGTGTCTTATACCATCGATACGATGAAGGAACTTTGGCGCCGCTACCCGCAGCATGAATTCTACTTCATTGTTGGAGCGGATATGGTGAACTATCTTCCCAAATGGGAACAGATCGAAGAACTCGCCGAACGATTAACTTTTATCGGTGTGGGACGGCCGGGATTCCAGTTACATCTGGATGACCTGCCAGAGGCGCTACAGGATCGGGTACTGTTGGCTGAGATGCCCTTGGTGGACATATCATCCACAGCAGTACGCAGACGTTTTGCCAAAGGGCATTCCGTACGCTTTATGATTCCTGATGCGGTCCATCAATACATTGTAAGGAGCGGTTTATATGGAACTAAGCCGTGACGAACTGATCCGCGCTGTTTCCAGTCAAATGCCGGAGAAGCGTTGGAAGCACACGCTGGGTGTCATGGAGTCGGCAGTCTTGTTGGCTGGAAAATATGGCGCTGATCCTGTAAAAGCGGATTTGGCGGCTATATTGCATGATGTGGCCAAATATTGGCCTGTATCGGAGATGGAAGCGGTCATCCGTGACAATGGATTGAACGAAGAACTTTTGCAGCATGACAAGCAGCTCTGGCACTCCGAAGTGGGCGCCTTGGTTGCAGAGCGTGACTACGGCATTGATGATGCCGAAATTATCAATGCCATCCGCTGGCATACCTCGGGCCGGGTGGGCATGAGTCTGCTGGATAAAGTGGTATGTCTGGCGGATTATATTGAACCTGGGAGAGACTTCCCGGGAGTGGATCATATTCGCGAACAGGCTGAGCATAGTCTGGAAGAAGGTTTAATTGCCGGTTTTGACTCGACGATCAGCTTGCTGATCTCTCAGCGCCGTGTTATTTATCCTTTGACCATGTTGTCGCGAAATGACTTGATTGCACATTTATAGATTAGATTATGGAGGTTGGTTCATGACAGTATCATCGAAAGAACTTATGAATATGGCGGTTGCTGCCGCTGACGATAAAAAGGCATCCAACATTGTAGCGCTGGATCTGATTAACATCTCGCTGGTAGCGGATTATTTTGTTATCTGTCACGGGAATTCGGATACACAGGTACAGGCGATTGCAACAGAGATTCGCAAACAGGCGCATGCAGCCGGAGTGAACATCAAAGGCATCGAAGGCATGGATTCTGCGCGTTGGGTACTGATGGACATGGGCGATGTGGTTGTTCATATCTTCCATCGCGACGAGCGTGAGTATTACAACATTGAACGACTGTGGTCTGATGCCAAAGTGGTGGAAACGGTATGAGTTTGATCGCAGGAACAGTCGTCAATTTGCCGGTTTCACGTGAAGTGTCTCCGTTTGGCTACTTTTTGACGACAGGATCGGAAGATGTATTGCTTCACTATACGGAGCTCACACGGGACGTTAAAATTGGAGAAACGCTGGAGGTCTTTCTGTTCTTTGATACGGAAGATCGTCTGGCGGCAACCATGAAAAAACCATATCTCACACTCGGTGAAATGGGACGACTGGTTGTGGCAGACATTCATCCACGCCTCGGCTGTTTCCTCGAAATGGGGCTTGGGCGGCAATTGCTGCTTCCGATTCGTGAATTGCCTGAATTGGAAGAATTACGTCCTCATGTGGGTGATGAAGTTTTTGTTCTTATGGAGCATGACAAGCAAGGACGTTTGCGGGGGAAATTGGCTGGGGAACGTGAGCTTGCGCCATTGTCTTTCCATGCGCCAACATCTTGGGTGAACGAATGGGTTGAAGCAACAGTGTACAAGCCACTTCAGATGGGTACTTTTGTACTTGTTGACGGTGGTGTGCTGGGCTTTGGTGCGATCGGCATGATTCATTCCTCGGAACGAAACCGTATGCTGCGCCTTGGTGAAAAGGTGAAATGCCGGGTAACCATGGTACGTGAAGACGGACGTGTCAATCTGGCGATGTCTCCTCTCAAAGAGGTTGGTCGTAATGAAGATGCAGACAAACTGCTCGCTTTCTTGAAAGAGCGCCCTACGGGCGGCATGCCGTATTCGGATGCAACCCCCCCGGACATCATCAAGGAGCGTTTTGGTATCAGTAAATCCGCCTTCAAGCGTGCCTTGGGCAAACTGATGAAGGACGGTCTGGTAACACAAAAGGAAAACTGGACCTATCTGACAGAGTCTGTACCTCAGGATCAGAGCGAGGACAAGTAAGCAAACGGCTATCACGGATCAAGAATGTACTTGAATCCACAAGTAAAGGCAGGGCAAGGCTGGGTGAACTCCGGATGCCCCTGCTTTTTCTTTTGTTCAAATGAGCTTCGAAAATGAAATTGAAAGTGCGGTGCCTGACATGTCTTACCGGAAATTTGCCTATGTGTACGATGAATTAATGGAGGATATGCCTTATCCGGACTGGATAAGGTTTGCGAGAACGGCTTGGGAACGGCATGGCATGCCGAAAAGTGTGGCTGAACTAGGCTGCGGAACGGGCTCAATTACGATCCCACTGGTTAACTCCGGCTTCGAAGTTACAGGCATTGACCTGTCAGCGGACATGTTGTCTGTTGCACGCAGTAAAATGGAGGCCACTCCTCAAGGTCACCGCTTATATCGGGAAGGCAGCGTCCGCTGGGTGCAGCAGGATATGCGGGACTGGAGAGTTCCGGAGCCTGTGGACTCGGTGATATCGTTCTGTGATTGCGTGAATTATTTGCTTGAAAAAGAGGATGTTGTTCGTACCTTTCAGCGTACTTACGAGATGCTGAAGCCGGAGGGAACGTTCCTGTTCGATGTACATCATCCAAATACCCTTATTCGGTATGAAGAGGAGCAGCCTTTTGTGTTGGACGAACGCTCCGTTTCGTATATTTGGACCTGTGATATGGATCATGATCGGTGTGAGATTGAGCATCATCTGAGTATCTTTTCGCGTGCGGCTGAAAGCGGCAAGGATATGTACCAGCGGTTTGAAGAGGTTCATGTTCAGCGTGCGTACGATCCGGACTGGATGAAGCTGGAGCTGACAAAGGCTGGTTTCAGAGATGTCCGTGTATATGCTGATTTTGAGTGGAAAGAAGCGGGAGAAGACGCACAGCGTCTGTTCTATGTAGCCGTGAAATAAGATTAACTAAAGAACTGTCCTTATGTTGATAAGGGCAGTTCTTATATTTTATGGACGTTTGTTATATGTAATAAAAGCTATTGCCAGTTGGTTTAAAGAAAGCCATAATGGTTGGATAGAAAACGTTTTCCAGCAAGATTAACCCGAAAATCCAAAAGTCCAGGCGAGGTGCAAAATGGAAAGTACATACAAAACAAGATTAACTTCCGAACAGTTAGATAGCATTGTGCAGCAGCATTTTAACACAGGTATCCAAGAATACAAGGAGATGACCGACGGCTGGGCAAACCATGCTTACTTTATCACTAAAAACGACGGACAGATGGTTGTACTCAAAATAGCTCCTTCTAATGGGATTAAGTTGATGCGTTGTGAACAGCATGTCATGGTTGCTGAGGTTGAGGCATTACGACTCGCGGCAGAGCTTCAGGGTGTACCTGTTCCCCGGGTATTGGCTTATGATCCATCGCTCACCCAGGTTCCGGCAGAATATTTTATTATGGAATACATGCCTGGAGCGCCTTATAACAAAGTTAAGGATCAATACAGTGTGGAAGAGCAGCAATCCATTGAGCAACAATTGGGTGTGTACAATCGCCGGATTAATGAGATTAAAGGAGAGAGATTTGGTTATTTTTCAGAAAAGAAACCAAAGTATACCACATGGAAAGAAGCTTTCCTGAGCCTGATGGATGATATGCTTGCAGATAGCAAAGCAGCGGGTGTGGAATTTTCAATCCGTTATGAGGAACTGGAGCGTTTAATTCAGCAGAAATCAGATGTACTGGATGATGTCAAAGAGCCTGTGCTTGTGCATTGGGATTTGTGGGATGGGAATGTATTTGTGGAGGCAGGTAAAATCACGGCTATTATCGATTTCGAACGGTCCCTCTGGGCAGATCCGTTAATGGAGCACTATTTCAGTCATTTTAATAATACATCAGGATTTCTCAAAGGATATGGAAGAGCAGTTACAACAGAAAGCGAACGGAAAAGAAGAAGTTTATATGATCTGTACTTTGATCTGGCGCTGAGAATCGAGTGTCCATATCGTCAATACGATAACAAGGAACACATTCAGTGGACGATTGATAATCTGGAAGAAGGAATCAAGCGATTCCAGTCGTCTTGATGTGTATACTCATGAATAGCATTGTTTATAGTCAACAGACAGTGTAATATTGACTTTAATGCTTCTTTTTTATATAATGTTCCCGATCATATCGTATACATATTTCGATGATAAGGATCAGTAGTGAGTCCTGTACATGACAGAGAGCCGGCGGTTGGTGCAAGTCGGTTGACAGTATTTCACGAACTCGCCTTGGAGAAATGCGGTGATTACACCATCTTACAACCGAGTGAAGTAACACTCGGGTTCAGGAATGGAAATCCGCATCGGTTAACCGCCGTTACAGGTCCAAAGGGAGTGGATGACGAAGCACGATCATCCGCTAACTAGGGTGGTACCACGGGAATTCAACCTCTCGTCCCTAGCGCTGCAAACGCTACGGGATGCTGAGGTTTTTTTGTTGCAATAAATGCGAATAACCAGAGGAGGAACAATAGATGAGCGAGAATCAACAGCCGAAACACGGCTATAAGCCACAGGTTATGGAGAAAAGTTGGCAGCAATACTGGGATGACAATAAAACGTTTAAAACGGGTGAGGACCCGGCTAAACCGAAGTTTTATGCACTGGATATGTTTCCGTATCCATCCGGTTCAGGCCTGCACGTAGGTCACCCGGAAGGATACACGGCAACGGATATCGTGTCCCGTTTCAAACGTATGCGCGGTTTCAATGTATTGCATCCAATGGGTTGGGACGCTTTCGGCCTGCCTGCCGAGCAGCATGCATTGGATACCGGTGAGCATCCGCGGCATATTACATTTCGTAATATCGACAATTTCCGTCGCCAGATCAAATCACTTGGTTTCTCCTATGACTGGGATCGGGAGATCAGCACAACAGACCCTGACTACTACAAATGGACGCAATGGATCTTCATCCAGTTGTACAACAAAGGCCTGGCTTATGTAGACGAAGTACCTGTGAACTGGTGCGAAGCTTTGGGTACGGTACTGGCGAACGAAGAGGTTATTGACGGCAAGAGTGAGCGTGGTGGACATCCGGTCGTTCGTAAACCGATGCGCCAATGGGTATTGAGAATTACGGAATATGCTGAGCGCTTGCTGGAAGACCTGGAAGAGCTGGACTGGTCGGAGAGCATCAAGGATATGCAGCGCAACTGGATCGGCAAATCGACCGGAGCGGAAGTTACTTTTGCCATTGAGGGTCATGAAGAAGTTATCAAGGTGTTTACCACACGTGCAGATACGTTGTTTGGTGCAAGTTATGCTGTACTGGCACCTGAGCATGAGCTGGTGGAAGTCATTACAACGGCAGAACAGCGTGAAGCAATCAAGGCATATCAGGAACAGGCTGCACGCAAGAGCGATTTGGAACGCACCGATTTGGCTAAAGACAAATCAGGTGTGTTCACAGGAACTTATGCAATCAACCCGGTAAACGGAGCGAAGGTGCCAATCTGGATTGCCGATTATGTTCTGGCGGGATACGGAACAGGGGCGATTATGGCCGTTCCGGGTCATGACACTCGTGACTGGGAGTTTGCGAAGCAGTTTGGTCTGGACATCATCGAGGTTGTACAGGGTGGCGACGTGACACAAGAAGCGTATTCCGGAGACGGACCGCATGTGAACTCCGAATTCCTGAACGGATTGAACAACGAAGAAGCGATTGCGAAGATGATTGCCTGGTTGGAAGAGAACGGTAAAGGACAAGGCAAAACGACCTATCGTCTGCGTGACTGGTTGTTCAGCCGTCAGCGTTACTGGGGTGAGCCAATCCCGATTCTGCATCTGGAAGACGGAACGATGAAGACGGTACCGGAAGATCAACTGCCTTTGCTGCTGCCGGATATTGACCAGATCAAACCTTCGGGCACTGGAGAATCACCACTGGCGAATGTTACGGAATGGGTTAACACCGTAGATCCGGAAACGGGAATGAAAGCGCGTCGCGAGACGAACACGATGCCACAATGGGCGGGCAGCTGCTGGTATTATCTGCGCTTTATCGATCCGCACAATGACAAGGAACTGATCTCTCAGGAGAAGCAGCAGCAGTGGCTGCCGGTTGATCTGTACATCGGGGGAGCCGAGCACGCGGTGCTTCACTTGCTGTACGCTCGTTTCTGGCATAAAGTGCTGTATGATCTGGGCGTGGTGCATACCAAAGAGCCATTCCACAAACTGGTCAACCAAGGCATGATCCTGGGAACCAACAATGAGAAAATGAGTAAATCCCGTGGTAATGTCATTAACCCGGATGTAATCGTCAATGAATTCGGTGCAGATACATTGCGTCTGTATGAAATGTTCATGGGGCCTTTGGAAGCGACGAAACCGTGGAACGCTAACGGGGTTGAGGGCATGCACCGCTTCCTGTCACGTGTATGGCGTCTGTTCATCAATGAAGATACAGGTGCAATCAATGACAAGATTACAGCAGATGGTGGTACGGATGAGTTCAAACGGATGGCTCACAAAACCATCAAAAAGGTTACAGAGGATATGGAACATCTGCGTTTCAACACAGCGATCAGCCAGTTGATGATTTTCATCAACGATGCATACAAAGCAGATACGCTGTCACGTGAAGCGATGGAGAACTTTGTACAGTTGCTGTCACCACTGGCACCACATATGGCAGAGGAGCTGTGGAGCCGTCTCGGTCATGAAGGTGGTATCTCTTACGTAGCTTGGCCTGAGTATGATGAGTCCATGACAGTTGATGCTGAAGTGGAGATTGTCGTTCAGGTGAATGGCAAAATTGTAACCCGTGCTACTGTCGCTAAGGATCTGGACGCACAGGGCATGCAGGACTTTACAATGGAACTGGCACCTGTGAAACAGGCACTGGAAGGCAAGACCATTCGCAAGGTCATTGCCGTTCCAGGCAAACTCGTTAATATTGTTGCCGGTTAATCTCACCGGCTTTGAATAGTTCATCCAGCTTCAATAAATCTTCATCATATTTGTCATGAGTCGTCTGGATCAGGCTGTCAAAAACACCATTCAGACTCACTTTCAGCAGGGCAAGAGCCTGTGCGGTGATGCCGCCAGGCACAGCCACGCGAGCCTGAAGTTCTTGCGGGGTGTATCCTCCTTCGGTGAGCAGCTTGCCTGTTCCCAGGAGCATCTCGCCGGCAAGAGCGCAGGCATCGGCTCGTTTGATATCTGTAAGCTTGACAGCACTCTCGATCCATTGCTCCAGAAAGAACGATATGAATGCAGGTCCGCAGCTGGAGAAGTCGGATGTGATCCGGGTACAGGCCTCATCCACTTGATAGGGTCTGCCGATATGACTGAGCAGCCCTTCCAGCACAGCGCGGTCTTCGGTAGTCATTCGCTCACCGTGTATACACAGGGACGCTCCGCTGCCGACCTGGTGCGTAACGCTGGGGATAACTTTGGAGACTTTGCAAGGAAGTGAAGATTCCAGATGGCGCAGCTGCACGGGACTGGTGATCGAGACGATTATATGATTGGGATTCACGACAGGCAGGATGTCGTCAATGACATGTTTGAATTCAAGTGGCTTCACGCACAAAAAGATGATATTGCTGCGGATGACGGTTTCCCGGTTGCTCTGTGATTCATGCAGACCAGGGTAACGGAGGGATAGCTGCCGTACTTTGGAAGGGGTTCGATTGCTGGCGGCGATCTGCCGTGGCTCAAGTGCACCGGATTGAATCAAGGCATAGATCAGCAGGCTACCCATGCTGCCGGTTCCGATAAATCCAACCTTCATTGTTCAGGCCTCCTTTCATGCTTTGCGGTAATGGCGCAGTTCTTTCCCTCTAGTGTATGCGTCAGGGCCTGCTTGACATGACATGAAAAAAGTACAGCTTGGTTTACGAGGCAAGTCCAACGGTTCGGAAGCACCGCCCGTGTTCAGAATAGATTATTTTGAATCCAGGGAGAGGTGTGGAAGAAATGAGATGGAACAAGGGGATGACCATTGCTGCTGCGGTGGTCGGATGTATACTGATATTATGGTCGGGCAAAAGTGAACAGCCACCTTCTGGCTGGGAACCTATGCAGCTCGCCACCGAGAAGCCGACGATAGAGCAGGAAACCGCTGCTGTACAGTCGGCTACTTTGGTTCAGGAACAAACGAAGGCTTCCGATGCAGATCAGAAACCTTCAACAACAGAGGCCTCTGCAGAGACTAACCAGGTTAATGCCACGACGGGAAACGTAGCTAATCAGACCGTTGCAGGCAACAACCAAACGGATGTTTCTACAGGTGGAACTCAAACGAAATCGGAGACAACGGTTGTCCCACGAGACAATAACCAAGCTTTGGTGAGCAATGAAGCTGTCGACAATGGCAAAATTGATGTCAATACAGCTCCTGCTGCCAAGCTTATGGAACTTCCCGGAATTGGGGAGAAAAAGGCACAAGCCATTATTGATTATCGTAATTCTCATGGGCCTTTTACCAAAGTCAGCGATCTGACCAAAGTGAAAGGAATCGGAATGAAGATGCTGGAGAAAATGGCTCCTTATGTGCAGATCAGATAGTCATGCAATATTAAATATTATGATATAAGTTGAATTTGAAATGACATAACAGCAATCGGAAGGTTCTCTGTACGCTGAGTGTCTGAATGACATTTATATGAAATTAACTTGTATCGGACGGGAGGGAAACGGTTATGAGTACAACAGACGTACGCAAAGACTGGGATACGTATTTCATGGACATCGCATATATGGTCTCAACCCGTTCCCGCTGTTCACGCCGTCATGTTGGCGCCGTACTTGTTCAGGGGAAGAAACTGCTTGGAACAGCCTATAACGGCGCGCCCATGGGAGTTCCGGACTGCTCTGAAGCAGGGTGCATGATCTCGGAAGAATATGAGCTGGTTGTAACCGACGGTCAGGAGGAAATGGTCAAAAAGCAACGCTGTATTCGTACTATTCATGCGGAGCAGAATTTACTTTTGTTCACCGATTGGATTGACCGGGAAGGTTCTTCTGTATATGTCACGGATGAACCTTGCTGGACGTGCTCCAATATGCTCGCGAATAGCGGTATTACAGAAATCGTATTTCATCGCCCATATCCCAAGGATACAGGCAAGGTTACGGACATGATGAAGCAAAAAGGGATTACGTTTCGCCGACTGGAAAATTACCAGCCTCCGCGTGAGACGATGATGACGGTAAGTGACTAGAACCAATATAATATTCCAATTTGCGGGGAAGAACCTCCGGTATGCTGTATCAGCTGCCGGGGGTTTTTCTGCGTTCTACGGGGGAAAGAAGGAGGGTGAGAAAATGAAAGGCAGACCTTTACTGATATTTACCGTCTGCTGGTTATGCGGTAGCGGGATGGCATGTGCGTTATCAGGTTGGTCCCTGATCGTAGGAATGATCGGCGCGCTCGTTTGTCTGCCGTTGTTGCTGCGAATGATTGATATACGCGGCTGGTCCATCTTGTTACTGATCGGGGCACTCGTTGGCGGTGTTGTGCACTGGGAATGGAATGATGCGGGGAATCGGAGCAGTCTGCCCGAGATCACACATAAGGCTGTCGAGGATTTGGATGGTTATGCAGCTACATTTGAAGGAATCCTTATGTCGGATGTACGGATAGATGGGGATCGGGCCGATTTTGAAATGCAGATCACGTCGATGCTTCCACTATCCGATGCATCATCGGCATCAGCGTTGGAAGCGGGAACTGTGTCTAACGTGAGAGAACGTCTAATGGTCCAAGTTCGTCTGGCTGAGGAAGAAGAACAGCAAGTAGCAGCAGGTTGGGAGCGAGGGGATTCAATAACGTTGACCGGTTCGCTTGCGCTTCCTGGCGAAGCCAGAAACTTTGGTGGTTTTGATTATCGAAATTACTTAAGGAATCTTCAGATCCATTGGTTGTTTAAAGTGAAGGGTGCCAGCTCGGTAACCACCGTTCCGCCTGAAGGGTTGGGGAAACTCAATATTCTCCGATGGAATGACATGATCAGGCATAAACTTGGCTCAGCGGTAGAAGCGTTATTTCCCGAGACTCATGCGGGCTATATGAAGGGTCTGATTATCGGCATGGCAAGTGATATCGATCCGGATACCTATGGTCAGTTTTCACAGCTTGGGTTAACTCATATTTTGGCGATCTCCGGAACGCATGTCGCGGTATATGTAGCATCGCTGCTGCTCCTTTTATCCTGGCTTAGGTTAACCCGGGAAACATCGCTCACCATTGTGTTGCTGTTAATACCTGCATATGTACTGTTGTCTGGCGGTTCGCCATCGGTGATTCGTGCGGGTATCATGTCCATGATTGGTTTGTATATGGCGCGGCGCGGGCTTGCCAGGGATGGCTTACAGATGATCAGTGCAGCAGCATTGTTGATGATATGGTGGAACCCGTATTTTTTACTAAGCGTGAGCTTCCAGTTATCTTTTCTGGTAACAGCCGGACTGATGATCTATATGCCACTGATTAATCGGATATTTAGCAGTTGGCCCAAAGGACTTGCAGCAACAGCTTCGGTGACGGTAACAGCACAGCTTATTTCTTTTCCGGTAACGATTCTGTATTTCAACCAGTTTTCACTTCTTTCATTTGTTGCAAACTTCCTGCTAGTATCCTTGATCAGTGCCATTGTGCTTCCGCTTGGAACGGTTGCCCTGATTTTATCGTTTCTCTGGCTGCCTCTGGCTAAACCGTTGGCGTGGATTGCTATTCTGTTGAACAAACTGACCTTTGCAAGTGTGGAGTGGATGAACAGTTTGCCTGGCTTTGTGCTGATCTGGGCTACACCATCGCTACTGTGGATAGCAGCATATTATGCTGTTCTCTATACGCTTTTGCGAATCTTTCATCGCAGGGGAGGTGAGCAGTCCGTTCTACAGGGCAACGAAGAGGACACAGCTCCACTGGATCGTCGAAATGTTGGGGGGAAGCCTAGAGCAGCTCTGGGGCTGTCTGCTCTATCATCTCAAGCACCAAACGAAGGTGGACGTGAAGCTAATCATGGTTCAATGACCACATTAAGTGCAAGCATTGCCTGGCCGGAATATACCAGTGTATTTGTAGCGCGTGGGGCTGGTTTTTACTCCGGTGAACGGATGAACGTCCTTCACAAATGGATGTGTGCGCTATTGGCTCTCAGCTTTGTGGTGGGATTATGGTGGGCATACCAGACGCCGCAGCCTGCGGGAACAGGAGTGGTGCAATTTTTGGATATCGGACAAGGGGACAGTACACTAATTACAACACCTGAAGGTAAACATATTTTGGTCGACGGTGGAGGGACCGTCCAGTTCGGGAAGCCCGAACAATCCTGGAAGACACGGCGTGATCCGTATGAAGTAGGGGCCAAGGTGGTAGTTCCCTTATTGAAAAAACGGGGCATTCATCGGCTGGACGCCGTAATCGTAACCCATGCCGATCAGGATCATGCTGGAGGATTACAGGCAGTGCTTGAACAGATTCCGGTGGAACGATTCATGTTCAATGGGACAACCAGCGGTACAGCCAATTTTGAGAAATTGCTGGATACCGTTATAGAGAAGAAGATTCCGTTATATGCAATTCGGCAAGGAATGTCCTACGCTCCGGATGGAGGAACCAGTTTGCATTTTATATACCCGGATCTGGATACAGCAATGGATACAGGAGAAAGATTGCCCTTCTCGGAACACCAGAATCATGATTCGGTTGTCTTCTTGCTGGAAATGGCAGGCGCCTCCTTATTGTTCACGGGAGATATGGATGCTGCAGCCGAGCAGGATCTGCTCTATATGATTCAGGATGGATCACTCGCAGCCTCGTTTGGAAAGTACGATGCAGATGCTACATTAGCAGATGTTTCCGTTCAGGAGATGTTTACGAGTCATTCGGGGGAGAATCATGAGGATGTGCCTGTCACCATTGATGTATTAAAGGTTGCTCATCATGGAAGTAAAACATCTTCAACCGAAGCTTGGTTACAGTACTGGAATGCATCAGCATCCGTGATATCTGCGGGGGTCAACAATACATATGGACATCCCAACCCTGGAGTACTCGAACGTCTTATGGATTCGGGTACAAACATCTATAGAACAGATCAAATGGGGGAGATTCAGATGAAGATCAAAGACGGGGAGATTGATGTGCGTTACAAACTAGATGGTGATGAATCGTAGATTTTTTGTGGTTTTTTCATTGGCCAGAAGGTGGCATTCGGTGCCAGGAACAGTAACGATTTACAAGTGATTTTGATTAGTTTGTATTTGCGATATCGAGATAGTTCTTAAAACAGTTCATAAATCATTTCATTTATAAATATAGAAGACGTTACCTCTATAACTAGAGAAATAACGTCTTCTTAAGTATTCTTATAGTAGAGGAAAGATCTAAAACGAATGGTGCCGACCGCTACATAATCACTTAGGGGAGTTGACTAAAATGTATTACTTTCTTACCTTTCTTGCCTTTAAAATACCAACTGTTAAGCTAATTATAGTAACACTGAATATGTTTAGCATATAATCGATTTCATCCCATGTTTTATGCTGTATTACAATATTGAATACAATTAGTAATAAAACTATAGAGAACAAAAAATCCTAGAAAGTATTTTAGAAAGATTTTTAATTTCATTTAATCTGCCACATTTCCGCTTAAAGTATTGTTACCGTTGTACATTCTAATTCACTTGTACGGGCTTAGATTGTTGTACCTAAGGATTCACTCTAAGTTCCTATATTTTCTATTTTATAATTGAATTGTATTCAACTTGCTAGTTTTATGTAAATTGTGGTTTATATTACAGGAACAGATGCCTGTGCTGTATGAAGTGGTAATCATATATGCTCCCCGAAGAGTATTACAAAAAGCCCGCCTTCCGTTATACTCTTCGGGGAGCATATCAGAAAGCGGGCCATTTTTTAAACTTTTGGAATAATAAAAGAATTATTCAACGCCATCTTTAAAGTGTTTACTCCAATGTTTGTCGCCTTTGTGCAACAGATCTTCTACGGTTTTCTCAAGCGTAAGCAAGAGCTGTGCTCGTACATCAAGCACGGTTTCTCTGTACAAGCGTTCTTCCGATCCGACGATTTTGTCGCCGTATAATGCTTGTGCAGCGGTGTACTTCCGATGTTCCTCAACCAGGGTATCAATAGACTGCAACGCATGTTCCACAAAATGGGATATGCTTTGATATTCTTTGGGCATTTGTTCTTTTAACGCTTGAATTTTTGCAAGAGCTGGCATGCTCATCACCTCGTGTTATGAATGTAAATTTACAATACACTGTTTTCATGAAAATTACATTAAAATGAGCTTAAATTTGTACGAAATTTGAACTTTTTTATTTTCAATGCTATAAGTGTGGTTAGCTATAATGTATGCCATTGTAATTAAATTGAGTCGTGTAAGTAATGGAATGACTTTTGAGCTGGCTTGATGACTCGTTATGCAATTTCTGTTATTCTAAGAGAAGATTTCAGCGGCCCCAATACATAAGCCGTTATTTTGTTATGGCAATATAAAAAAAATACTTAACTTTGCAACAATTTTATTGATGGTCACGTCTGTAAGGTTGCAGGGAGAGGGGGATCCTTTGTGGTAGAGCCGGAACTCATCAGAGCCGCTCAATCGGGCGATCGCGACGCTCTAATTACCCTATTGCGGGACATTGAACAGCATGTTTATCGGACCGCATATTACATTCTAAATAATGAACAGGACGCTTTGGATGCTGCTCAGGAAGCGTTGATCCGAATTTACACCAAGATTAACTCATATGAGGAAAAGGCCCAGTTTAAGACATGGGTACAGCGCATCGTCACGAATATCTGTATTGATAAATTCAGAAGAACCAAGCCTTCCGTCTCCATTGACGAGCATGATATGGTTTTTCAGGACAATCAGGACGTGGAATTCGAAGTGATGTCCACGTATGTGGCAAAGGATATACAGGATGCTATTAATATGCTACCTGAGCATCACCGTACCGTTATTGTTCTAAGATATTTGCAGGACTTATCCTATAACGAAATTGCGGATTGCCTCGATCTTCCGTTGAATACGGTTAAATCTTATTTATTTAGAGCCAGACAGCAATTACAGAATCTACTACAGGAGTATCAGAAAGGTGGTGTGACAGGATGAAATGCGAAGAGGTGGTGGAATGGATGCACCGGTATCTGGATCATGATCTGGGCGAGGCCGAAACCGCGCAGATGCTACAGCATGTGGCCCAATGCGCGGAGTGCGCCGAAAATTTTAGTTTGCTCAGAGCTCTCTCCAGAGAACTGGAAGATTTGCCGCAGGTAACCCCGAGATTCAGTCTGGTTGATGCCATTATGCCGCAATTGGATGCAATCGACGAAGCGAAGAGGGAACAAAGCAGTACAATACAGGAAATGAGTCCTGTCCCTGCTGCATTTGAGAATTTACAGCGTTCAAGTGAGCGGAAACCGAAGCAAAAATGGTTGAATTCCATGGCAGGCCGGATGTCCATGGGCGCAGCAGCAGCTGTTGTACTGGGCGTTGCAATTTTCGGATATCAACCAGAGAAGATTGAGAATGCTGAAGTGATGATGAGCACTGGAAGTACTCAAGAAGGCGGGAATGCCGATCAAAATCCAGTGAGCAGAGAGATTAACAACGATGAACCGTCCGCTGCAAATAGTGATAGCAGTTCATTGATTGATGATTTTAACCAGCCATTTGTTGAAGATAAACAACCGAAAGAGGCTGCTCCGGAGGAAGGTGGTCCTGAGAAGGTACAGGAACCTGAAATAAAGGAAAATCAAACGCCTAAACAGCCAGACTCTGGATCCGAAGCGAACAAGAGTGATACGAAGGACACTCCTTCCCGTTCCAGTTCTGCTGATAATACCAAGAGTGGGGATCAGGAGAAAAGTCAGGATACAGGAACTGCTACCGTACCACCAGCAGGATCTGATGGAAGTGGAACAACGGAGCCTGAAAATGGGGATGCGCAATCATTCACTTCTCAGGATATGCCTGACGTTAAGGTAGAGGAGCCGACAGAGAGTACGACGACCCCTGATTCCGAGACAGGCATGGATGCAGGAGGAGGAAATAAAGGATTGGCTGCCACAGATTCAGGAGCCCTTTCCACCACGACTCCAAAAGAATGGAAGTCACCAGATGGTTCCTATCTGGTCATGCTGCTCGGTGATCAGATCAGCATATACTCTAAACCTGCCGCTGACCAAGATGTGCTTAATCTGGTTGAGCAACGTAATGTGGAAGGTGCACTAAAATCTGCGAGCTGGTCCAAGGATAGCACCATATTCAATTACGAGACAGATCAAGATGGGACAACAGTGAAAAAATCGTTTAACGTGTCCACTGCCTCAAGCGGAACTTCTGCCAAATAGGCTGTAAATTACACGTTTGACCTCAAGACTTGCTGAACATTTCTGTTGTGTCAAGAATATACTGGAATTAACAACAACGTCCTATCTCAGTTACAACAACTGACGTCGTATGACCGTTACACCAGCCTTTTCTAGAATTGTTGGTGTCAGCGTTTATATAGATGTAGGACAGGGGCCTTCATCCGTTATCTGGATGGAAGGCCCCTTTGTTGTCTGTCACGTTTTCTGGTAGGATAAGAGGGATAAGGGGGCACCGTGATGGATGTAAAGAGTGCGACAAAGGCAATACGTAGTGGAGAAACGGCTCCGGTATATGTGCTGTACGGAACGGAGAAATACCAGATACAGCAATTTACGGATATGTTAAAAGAACAAGTTATTGAAGAAGAGCACCGAGAATTTGCGATCATTCCATATGATCTCACTGAAACAGCTGTGGAGGTGGTCATTGAAGAGGCGGAGACGGTTCCTTTTCTTGTTCCACGTAAACTCATTATTGTTCGCGATGCTAATTTATTTACAGCGGGCAAGGATTCCAAAATTGATCACCAGGTTGACCGACTGCTTACATATATGGACAATCCGGCAGACTATAGTACTATTGTTTTTCTGGCACAAGGGGATAAGCTGGATGAACGTAAAAAACTGGTGAAGGCAGCCAAGAAACAAGCCATTGTCCTTGCATTTGCTCCGCTGAGCGGCGAGGAGCTGCTGGGTTGGATTGTAAAGCTGGCGAAGCAACGGGATGTATCTTTTGAGGCTGGAGCGGCTGACACGCTTGTGAGTTTTGCAGGAACAGGCTTGCAGACGTTATCTGCAGAAGTGGACAAGTTGTGTTTGTTCGCTGGTAACGGAGGCACGATCAAACGCGTGGATATCGAATCACTGGTGGCGCGAAGTACTGAGCAGAATGTGTTCGCAATGGTGGAAGAGCTTGCTAACTTGAGGCTGGAGAAGGCTTTGGGTCTTTTTTATGAGCTGCTGAAGCAGCGTGAAGAACCGATCAAAATAGCAGCGTTAATAGCTCGTCAATTCCGAATCATGATCCAGGTAAAAGAGTTAGGGCAGCAGAGTTACTCCCAACAGCAAATTGCCAGCCAGCTTGGTTTGCATCCGTATGCTGTCAAAATTGCTGGTGAACAGGCTCGTAAATTCCAGGCCGAACGTTTGAGGCTGATTTTGAGTCATCTCAGCGAACTGGATTATCAGATGAAGACGGGGGCAGTGGATAAAGTGTTGGGTTTAGAGCTGTTCTTGTTAAGGCTTGGTGCATAAACATAGATATAACTGTAAGACAAAGCGGCCTCTATTCCGTTGATGGTGAGATCATCGGAATAGAGGCCGCTTTGTTTTGAATAAATGCTTATAGAATCAGATACTAAAAAATCCTGAAAGCTCATGCTGTTCAGGATTTTTCCATTAGATCGTATAAGTAACGCTTCTTACGCTTGTGCGGAAAGAGCGTTCAGTTTTTTCGCCAAGCGAGACTTTTTGCGTGCTGCAGCATTTTTATGAACCAGACCTTTAGTTACAGCCTTGTCCAGCTTTTTGGAAGCAGCTTGAATCGCAGCTTTTGCAGTATCAACTTCGTTACTTACCAGAGCAGCATCAGCAGCTTTAACAGCTGTACGGAGTGCAGATTTCTGGGAAGCGTTGAGTGCGCGGCGCTTGTCGCTCGTTTTTACGCGTTTAACAGCGGATTTGATGTTTGGCATTACATTCACCTCCTGTAAGGCATTTGCATGAATACAAACGTTTCACAACTTAAAATATTCTAGCACGCTGGCATGCAAATTGCAACAGATTTTCCTATGATGTTCGATAGTGCTGCATAAAGCACACCATTTTCCCACACAATATGCTCAAATGCGGTAAGGGAGGCAGGGACAGATGACACTGGATTTGCAAAATTATGCAGTTCGCACCGACTTGGCAATTGACTCCAAGGAAATGGCTCAAGGTGGGCAGAAACAGACGATTCCCGGGCTACGGGAAGATGTGGAAAAGAAAGACGGTATCACGATCACACGTATTGATGTGCTGGATGATGCAGCTGCTACAGCTATTGGGCGTGTGAAGGGGCACTACGTCACATTGGAGGTCCCCTCGCTTCGTAACGGGGATACCGATCTTCAGGAGCGGGTGGCGGCAGAATTCACGCGTGAGATGGAAGATTTTTTGGCGAAGGCGGGCATCAACAAGACGTCCAAGGTTCTGATTGTGGGTCTGGGCAACCTGAACGTCACGCCTGATTCACTTGGTCCACTGGTGGTGGAGAATCTAATGGTTACCCGCCAGTATTTTGAACTGGTGCCGGATCAGGTTGCACCAGGTTATCGTGAAGTCAGTGCCATTGCGCCGGGTGTGTTGGGCACAACAGGTATTGAATCCAGTGACATCGTGCAAGCGATTGTGGATCGGACGAAGCCGGATGCGATCATTGCGATTGATGCGCTGGCTTCACGCTCCCTGGAACGTGTCAATACAACGATTCAGGTGGCAGATATCGGCATCCATCCTGGCTCGGGCATTGGCAACAAGCGACGTGGATTGACACGTGAAATATTGGGTGTTCCCTGCATTGCCATCGGTGTGCCTACCGTGTGTTATGCGTCCACTATCGTGAATAACGTCATTGAAATGATGCGTACTCATTTTAGGCAAGAGACCGACCAGACGAAACAAATCATGGGCATGCTGGACGACATCGGTGAAAATGACCGCCTCAGTTTGGTAAAAGAAGTATTGGAGCCGCTGGGTCATGATCTCATCGTTACTCCCAAGGAAATCGATGAATTTGTCGAAGATATTGCCAATATTATTGCAACAGGTCTAAATGCGGCTCTCCATGATGCGGTAAATGCTGAGAATGTGGCTGCCTACACCCATTGATTGAAATTTAAAATTTAAATGCATGAGACTCCTGAGAAGAAGGTCCGAATCTATCGGACTTTCTTTTTTTGTGCAATCTTCTTTTTCCTGTTCTATCAAATCTGGCAGGCTCATAGAGTTGAAGTATAAGCGTTGTCCAGCAGGGAAGGAGACAGAAGCAATGAATAAAATATTGGCCTGGAATATTGGTAAATGGAAAAAAAGATGTTTGCACGTGCTGGCCATGGGTCGTACGTTGTTGTTGCTTATGATCATATCTGCCTTGTTTTTTGTAGTACTCGGTCTGGGGGGCATGGCAGAGAAGCATTTGAATAACTCACCAGTTTCTTCTATGAAAGGATTTGCCGGAGCCGTATCAAGCAGCTTTTTTGTGGACATGCTCGGCATGGAAATGCCGCATCTAACTCAAAAGGAACAGGCTTCTGCATTTTCTGGTGAGAATCTCACTTCGTTTGTATTCCAACTGCTCACGAATGTGAATCCGCAAGATCCCAAAAGCCTGATCGCTAGAGAAATGCCGGGCATGGGTTCCAATCAACCCGTACTGCTGCGACCGGGGTCGGGTAATGCAAAGGCTGAAGCTCCAGAAGATTATCAGCCGGGTCCTGGACTGATTGATACCGCCTCAGCAGGCGGAGGAAAGTCAGGTGGCGAACAGCATATTCCACCAGGCCAGGATAATACCGATCCATCCGATCCCCAGGATTCAGGTGATGGCGAAGTGAAGGGAGATCCACCACCGAAGAGTGGCGGGAAGGAAGAACCGAGCACACCAACGGCAGGGAAAAAAGCGGTTCTTGTCTACCATTCCCATCCACGTGAAGGATACAATCCACTCTTGGGCACGAAAAGTGACAATCCTTCCTCTGGTAAATCTACGGGCAATGTTTTTCAAGTGGGAACCTACTTGTCCGACAGTCTGGAGAAGCTGGGCATTGGCGTGGAACACGCGCAGGAAGATTACCCGACCAAGGTCAAGGATTATAACTGGAATTATTCCTATAAATACTCCCGCCAGACGGTGAAGGCTGCACTCGCTCAGAATGACGATCTTACGTATCTCATCGATATTCACCGTGACTCACAGCGTCATAACAAAACAACGACGACCATTAATAATCTGGGCTATGCCAAAGTATATTTTATTATTGGACATGAGAATCCAAACTGGCAGCAGAATGAAGCCTTTGCGGCGAAAATCCATAAGAAGCTGGAAGCGAAATATCCAGGGGTATCTCGCGGCGTCTGGGGCAAGGACGGCGGTGGAGCCAACAATGGCGAGTATAATCAGACGCTCTCACCCAACAGCATATTAATTGAGATTGGCGGCATAGACAATACGGCTGCTGAACTGGAGCGGACATCCAAAGTACTCGCCGACATGATTGCAGAGGTGTACTGGGATGATCAGAAGGTGGACAAAGCGAGTGCGGAAAAAACGTCACAAGGTGGCTAGTATTCCTTGGATGGAAGAATAGAAGAATCGAAGATATAACAGGAGGCGAGGAATGTGTCCAGATTCGGCAAAAGATTGTTTTCCATCTGTGTGTTAATGTTGCTGGGTGTTCTGTTTGGAATGCAGCTGGCAGGCAGCAACTTTAATAAGGGCGATGATTCGGCTGGCAACCCTGCAGTTGTGAAAACTGAGCCGGTGTCACCGGCTGCCGAATCTGTTCCGACCGCGCCCGTACAGCAGGAGGTCAAGGAACCTCCAGTTGTACCTGTTCTGTCACCGAGTCAGGTGCTTGGCGCAGAACAGAGTAAAGCACCGGTCGACGTGCTGGCAGATAAAACGGCAGGTCTTCTTCAAAATCTATCCCATAACGGAATGAAGTGGGTTGTATCCTTATTTAGCGGAGTCGCTGAATAAAAGACTATGAAATACAGGCAAAATAAACCCTTGGGAGTTCGCGATTGTGACGATTATTATAAAGTTGAGGCAACGCGGGATTGATGCACCATGCATCAACTGTTATAATGAAGTGATTGACACTAGGCTGTTTCTGGGGGTAAGGAATGACTGACATTCGGGCAAGACAACGTAAAATTCGTAACTTTTCAATTATTGCACATATAGATCACGGCAAATCAACACTTGCGGACCGGATCTTGGAGTACACAGGTGCGCTAACTACACGTGAAATGCAAGAACAAGTATTGGACCAAATGGATCTTGAGCGGGAACGTGGAATTACGATCAAGCTTCAGGCGGTAGCACTGACTTACAAAGCGGATGATGGCGAAGAGTATTTGTTGAATCTGATTGATACGCCGGGACACGTAGACTTCACGTACGAAGTTTCACGCAGCCTTGCTGCATGTGAAGGTGCTCTGCTGGTAGTGGATGCGGCACAGGGAATTGAAGCCCAGACGCTGGCTAACGTATATCTGGCTTTGGATAATGATCTTGAAATTTTACCGGTAATCAACAAAATTGACCTTCCAAGCGCTGACCCTGAACGGGTGAAACAGGAAGTGGAAGATGTTATTGGATTGGATACAAGCAATGCCGTTTTGGCTTCTGCCAAAGCGGGAATCGGAATCAAAGAGATTTTGGAGCAAGTGGTGCTAAGTGTTCCAGCACCTCAAGGTGATCCTGAACAGCCTTTGAAAGCGCTGATTTTTGACTCCCACTATGACCCGTACAAAGGCGTAATTGTATACGTGCGTGTTATAGACGGCAAGATCAAATCAGGTTCCAAAATCAAAATGATGGCGACAGGTAAAACATTTGAAGTTATTGAGGTTGGAGCGTTCAAACCACGCATGACGATCGTGGACGAGCTGAACGTCGGTGATGTTGGTTTTATCGTTGCAGGTATCCGGCATGTAGGAGATACACAAGTCGGGGATACAGTAACGGACGCCAAAAATCCAACGCCTGAACCTTTGCCGGGTTATCGCAAAATTAATCCAATGGTATACTGCGGTCTATATCCGATCGAAACATCGGATTATATTGATTTGCGTGAAGCATTGGAGAAATTGCAATTGAACGATGCATCGCTCAGCTTTGAGCCGGAGACTTCCAGTGCACTTGGTTTTGGATTCCGTTGCGGATTCCTTGGACTTCTTCACATGGACGTTATCCAGGAGCGGATTGAGCGTGAGTTCAATATTCCATTGATCACGACTGCACCAAGTGTAATTTACCACGTGACGTTGACGAATGGTGAAGTGATGAAAATCGATAATCCATCCAACTATCCTGAGGTTGGAAGAATCGATTTTGTCGAGGAACCGTATGTTAAGGCTTCGATTATCGTACCGAATGATTATGTGGGTACGATTATGGAGCTTTGCCAGAATAAACGCGGTGAATATGTGAATATGGAATATTTGGATACAACTCGGGTTACCATTACGTATGAGATCCCATTGTCCGAAATTGTATATGACTTCTTCGACCAGCTGAAATCCAGCACCAAAGGGTATGCGTCGTTGGACTATGAGCTGTCTGGTTACCGTCAGTCCAATCTGGCGAAAATGGACATTGTCCTCAATGGCGAACAGGTCGATGCCTTGTCCTTCATCGTTCACCGTGACCGTGCATATAACCGCGGACGCATTATCTGTGAGAAGCTGCGCGAGCTGATTCCACGGCAAATGTTCGAGGTGCCGATTCAGGCATCTGTGGGTACCAAGGTTGTAGCTCGTGAAACGGTAAAAGCAATGCGTAAAAACGTACTTGCCAAGTGTTATGGCGGTGACATCTCGCGGAAACGGAAACTGCTTGAGAAGCAGAAGGAAGGTAAGAAGCGGATGAAGCAGGTTGGTAACGTAGAGGTGCCGCAGGAAGCATTCATGGCGGTGCTGAAAAATGATGAATAAGAACGCAATCTCCTAGTACATCAAATTTTGTGTATCGGAGAATGCGTTTAATCAAATCTATTTTGAGGTACAACACAGAATGTGTGTATTCAAATTTAGATTAAAGACGTTTGCTCGCAAACGTCATGTGAATCCTTTCGGTACATCAATAATTTGTGTATGAAAGGATGAACGAAATTTTTGAGGTACAACACGAATAACCAATAAACCAAGCTGAAAGGGAAGCCGGATGGCTTTCCTTTTTTCAAATAGAGGGGGACTTGCCATGACATTGGCAGCACACAGCCGGAAAACAGGTGCACCCCAAGCGGTGTACCTTCACATTCCCTTTTGCACGAATAAATGTTTCTATTGCGATTTTAACTCCTATGTATTGAAGGATCAGCCTGTTATGCAATACCTTGATGCGCTGGAGCGGGAGATGGAACACACGGTTAAAGCAAATCCGCCGGGAGAAATCAAAACCATATTTGTAGGCGGCGGTACGCCGACGGCACTGAAACCGGATGAAATGGCCGTATTCCTGAAGTCAGTTAAGACCTATTTCCCGAACTGGGCAGACGATATCGAGTTTTCGATGGAAGCCAACCCGGGCACGACCGATGCTGAGAAGCTCGCAGTCATGAAAGAAGGCGGAGTTAACCGCGTCAGCTTTGGGGTACAGGCTTTTCAAAATGACCTGCTGACAGGTATTGGCCGGATTCATAATACGGATGATGTATACCGCAGTTTGGAGAATGCCCGTGCAGCTGGTTTGCATAACCTCTCCATTGATCTGATGTTTGGTTTGCCAAACCAGACCGTCGAGATGCTAAACGAGAGTATTGATAAAGCACTGGAACTGGATCTGCCGCATTACTCCATATACAGCCTGAAGGTGGAAGAGAATACTCTTTTCCATACGTTGTATCAGAAGAACCAGCTACCGCTTCCTCATGAAGATGACGAGTTGCAAATGTACCTTCTATTAATGAAGCGCATGAAAGAAGCGGGTTACGGACAATACGAGATCAGTAATTTTGCCAAACCAGGCTTCGAGAGCCGTCATAATATCACGTACTGGCGCAATGAGGACTATTACGGTCTGGGTGCAGGTGCACATGGATATGTAGGTCGCGAACGCCATATGAATATAAAAGGTATAAACCCGTATGTTGAAGCTTCCAAAGGAGGTCTGCCGCGTCTCGATCATTTTGAGATCAGCCGCGCCGAGGCAATGGAAGATTATCTGATGGTTGGGTTGAGAATGCTGGAAGGTGCTTCATCCTCACGGTTTAGCGATCAGTTCGGGGAGCCTATGGAGGAAGTGTTTGCGAAGCCTCTGGGCAAAATGTTGAATGCAGGACTGCTGGAGAAGACGCCAGACGGCTTCCGCTTAAGTGAGCAGGGTATCCTGTTCGGAAATGACGTTTTTGCCGAGTTTATCGGGTCCATATCGCTGAATTCGTAGCTTGAAATTCTATACGCTCTGTTGTATATTTATTCATATTGATTTTACAGAGCGTGTAATTTATACAACTACGAAGTCGGCTTTCCTCTGGAAAGCTTCTTATAGGAGGAGAGCTGGATGTCGGCCATATGCAGAAAAGCCGTACCGGAAGATGTTGAACCATTATTTGAAATGATTAAGGGCTATGCAGAGCGTGGGATCATGCTTCCGCGTTCACGGGAAGTACTGCAACGGCAGCTGGAGCACTTTGTTGTAGCTGAAGTGAATGGTGAGGTTGTAGGTTGTGGATCTCTCTGCCGTTTGGGCAATGATCTGGTGGAAGTCAGATCGCTCGGCATCTCCGAAGGTCACAAAGGCATGGGCATTGGCTCACTGCTGCTGGATCGGCTGGTAGAGGAAGCAGAGAAACAACAGATTCCCAAGGTCATGGCGTTGACATATGAGGTATCCTTTTTTCTCAAAAACGGTTTTGCCGTTGTGAACAAGGAGATTTTCCCGGAAAAAGTATGGACCGACTGTGTTCATTGCAGCAAACAGGATTGCTGTGATGAGATTGCCGTATTAAAAGAGTTGAACATTTCAGCCTGATAAACGAATGAACCGTATGGATTGAGCCGAGTAACACTCTATCTCACCTGCGGTTCTTTTTAATTCATGAGATGTACGGTAAAGTTGTTATGTCTTGAAGACATTGGTCTATACTATAAATAGATGAGCGTACTCATCAAACTGACTTGACAATGCTCACGTCATTTTGGTATTTTTGTATTACCGCTTAGCACTCATCTAACCGGAGTGCTAACGACATGGGACAGTACAGTCAGAAGGAGGGAATACTCACCATGTTAACAGAGCGTCAACGAATGATTCTGAACGCTATAGTGGATGACTATATCCGTTCAGCTGAGCCCGTAGGGTCCCGGAGCATTTCCAAAAGGGGAGATGTTGGATACAGTCCGGCGACGATCCGTAATGAAATGGCGGACCTTGAAGATATGGGCTTTCTGGAACAGCCGCATACATCGGCTGGACGCATTCCTTCGCACAAAGGCTATCGATATTATGTCGATCATTTGGTTCCGTGGAATCAGGTGGAGCCGCAAGAGTTGGACGATCTGAAGTCTTTTTTCGCAGAAAAGCTGAACGTGATGGAACAAGTGATTCAGCATGCCTCGGTCATTTTGTCACATATGACGAATTATACTTCGATCCTGCTGGGACCGGAAGTTTTTCACACGTCACTTCGTCATTTTCAACTGCTTCCGCTTAATGAAAGCGAGGCTGTGGCCATCATCGTAACGAATACGGGACAGGTGGAGAACAAGACAGTTCAGATTCCACCCGAAATTTCGGTAGCGGAGATGGAGAATGTAGTTCGTTTATTAAACAGCAAGCTGGTCGGCGTGCCGATTTACAAATTAAAGTCTCGTCTCTACACCGAGCTTGGGCAAGAGATGGAAAGGCATATTACACGTTATGAGGAAGTTATGCAGGTGCTGAACAGTGCCTTTGACAACGAGCATGACAATCGTCTGTTCCTTAGTGGTGCCACCAATATGTTGACCCAGCCAGAGTTTAGAGATATTGAAAAGGTAAAAGATATTCTTGACCTGCTGGATGAGACACCAACACTCATGAAATTGATGATGCCCGTGCAAGGTGGATCTGGTATTCAGGTGCGAATAGGCACCGAGAATGATCATGAAGCCTTCGCCAATTGCAGCCTGATAACGGCATCCTATTCATTGGATGGAGAGGCCTTGGGCTCCATCGGAATTTTGGGACCTACGCGAATGGATTACGCACGTGTCATTCATATTTTAAATACATTATCCCGTGATTTGACGGCCATGCTAACGCATCGCTTCAAATAAGGGAATGAACCATTTCATTCTTATAAGGAGGTGAACATCTTGAAAGAGGAGCAATCATTCGCAGCAGAAGAACAGGAAGCAACTACAGCAGCAGAGCAGGAACCTGTCAATGAAGCCGGAGCTGCAGAAGCACAGGCTGAAGAGATGACAGATCAGGAGCAAGATGAGATCGCACGTTTGAAGGCGGAAGCTGAGGAACATCAACAACGTTTTGTTCGTGCGCAAGCTGATTTTGATAACTTCCGTCGTCGTACACAAAAGGAAAAAGAAGAACTGGCGAAATACGCTTCGATGAAGCTGGTCACCGAACTGGTGCCGGTCATTGATAACTTCGAGCGTGCCATGGCTACTGTACCGGAGGGTACTGAAGTCGAGTCCTTCTCCAAAGGCATCGAAATGATCTTCCGTCAGCTGGAGACTGTGCTGAACAATGAAGGTCTGACGTCAATGGATACGGTAGGACAACCGTTTAACCCCGAATTCCACCAAGCGATCATGTCAGTGGAGAGCGACGAGTATGAAGAAGGTACCGTTGTTGAGGAAGTCCAAAAAGGCTATATGCTGAAGGATAAAGTACTTCGTCCGGCTATGGTTAAAGTTAGCTCATAATTTCTATTAAAGAATGAAATGAGTTTACTCTTGATTGTACGATGCCACCGAAGTTTAATATAAAGGTTAGTACACACATAGAGCACGATTAGGAACAACAAATACAAATAAGGATCAATCTGATCCATTTAAATTGTCGAGGGAGGAAATTTTCCGATGAGCAAAGTAATCGGTATTGACTTAGGAACAACAAACTCATGCGTAGCGGTTATGGAAGGCGGCGAGGCTGTCGTTATTCCAAATCCGGAGGGCGCACGTACAACCCCATCCGTAGTGGGTTTCAAAAAAGATGGAGAGCGCGTTGTCGGTGAAACAGCGAAACGTCAAGCGATCACGAATCCGGATCGTACCATCATGTCGATCAAACGTCACATGGGTACTTCCCACAAAGAAACAATCGATAGCAAAGACTACTCTCCACAAGAGATCTCTGCAATTATCCTGCAAAAACTAAAAACCGATGCTGAAGCTTATCTGGGTCAAACGGTAACTCAAGCAGTTATCACTGTACCAGCTTACTTCAATGACAGTCAGCGTCAAGCGACTAAAGATGCGGGTAAAATTGCAGGTCTGGAAGTTCTGCGTATCGTCAACGAGCCAACAGCAGCAGCTTTGGCATACGGTATGGAGAAATCCGAAGACCAAACGATTCTCGTATATGACCTGGGTGGCGGTACGTTCGACGTATCCATTCTTGAACTGGGTGATGGCTTCTTCGAAGTTAAAGCAACTAGCGGGGACAACCAACTGGGTGGCGATGACTTTGACCAAGTGATCATTGATTATCTCGTAAGTGAATTCAAAAAAGATCAAGGCATTGACTTGAGTAAAGATAAAGCAGCGGTTCAACGTTTGAAAGATGCAGCGGAAAAAGCGAAAAAAGAACTTTCCGGCGTATTGACTACAACGATCTCCTTGCCGTTCATCACGGTAGCTGATGGGGTTCCTCAGCATTTGGAGTTGAACCTGAGCCGTGCGAAATTCGAAGAAATCTCTGCAGGTCTGGTTGAGCGTACGCTTGAACCAACTCGTCGTGCACTGAGCGATGCTGGAATGACGGCTAACGATATCGACAAAATCGTATTGGTTGGTGGTTCCACACGTATTCCTGCAGTACAGGAAGCAATTAAAAAGTTGACAGGTAAAGAGCCTCACAAAGGCGTTAACCCGGATGAAGTTGTAGCTTTGGGTGCTGCTGTACAAGCCGGCGTACTGACAGGTGACGTGAAAGACGTTGTATTGCTTGACGTAACTCCATTGTCCCTGGGTATTGAAACTGCAGGTGGCGTATTCACTAAGATGATCGAGCGTAATACAACGATCCCTACAAGCAAATCTCAAGTGTTCTCCACTTATGCAGATAATCAACCAAGCGTTGAGATCCATGTCCTGCAAGGTGAGCGTGAGATGGCAGCGGGTAACAAATCCCTTGGTCGCTTCATGCTGGGAGATATTCCTCCAGCTCCACGTGGCGTTCCACAAATCGAAGTTAGCTTCGATATTGATGCCAATGGTATCGTTAACGTATCTGCAACAGACAAAGGTACAAACAAAACTCAAAAAATCACCATCACTTCTTCCAGCGGTCTGAGCGATGCTGAAGTTGAACAAATGATGAAAGATGCTGAGTTGCATGCAGAAGAAGATAAAAAGCGCAAAGAACTTGTTGAGGCGAAAAACAGTGCAGATCAACTGATTTACTCTGTTGACAAAACGATCAAAGATCTTGGCGAAAAAGCAGATGCTGGTGAAGTTGAAAAAGCTAATGCTGCAAAAGAAAAACTGCAAGGCGTTCTGGCTTCCGACAATCTGGAGGACATCAAAGCCGCTACAGAAGAACTGACAGAGATCGTTCAACAACTGTCCGTAAAACTGTATGAGCAAGCACAAGCTCAAGAGCAAGCAGCTCAAGGCGCTGAAGAGCAACAAGGTTCTGCAAAACGTGACAACGTCGTAGACGCTGATTACGAAGTTGTGGACGAAGATAAAAAACAAAACTAATTCACGTTTCTTGGTGAATTAATCATCGGTGACGTTCGGATCGAGGGGAAAGTCATAGCCGGGGCTCCCGTGCTTTGGCTTTCCTTTTGTCACGATGTGCGATATGGTGAATGATATGGGGGTGGAAGAGTGGCTGAAAAACGTGATTATTATGAGGTACTCGGCGTCGGCAAAAATGCCAGCGACGAGGAAATCAAAAAGGCATACCGCAAGCTTGCCCGTCAGTATCACCCTGACGTAAACAAGGCTGCTGACGCGGAAGCCAAGTTTAAAGAAGTTAAAGAAGCTTATGATGTGGTCAGTGACGACCAGAAGCGGGCACAGTATGACCAATACGGTCATATTGATCCAAATCAGGGCGGATTCGGCGGCGGTGGCGATTTTGGCGGCGGTGGCTTTGGCGACATCTTCGATATGTTCTTTGGCGGTGGCGGTGGACGACGTGATCCGAATGCTCCGCAACGGGGGAATGATCTGCAATACACCATGACGATTGAGTTCAAGGAAGCGGTATTTGGCAAGGAAACCGACATTACCATTCCTCGTACAGAAGGCTGTGATACTTGTCATGGCTCAGGTGCGAAACCGGGAACCAAACCGGAAACCTGTTCCGTCTGCCAAGGTAGTGGTCAACAGGAAGTTGTCCAAAATACACCGTTTGGCCGCATGGTCAACCGTCGTGCTTGTTCGAACTGTAACGGTTCGGGACAAATTATCAAAGAAAAATGTACAACATGCAGCGGCAGCGGTAAAGTACGCAAACAACGCAAAATTCATGTTCGCATTCCAGCGGGTGTAGATGACGGCGCTCAACTGCGTATGACTGGTGAAGGTGAAGGTGGTCTGCGCGGAGGACCAGCAGGAGATCTGTATATTGTCATCCGTGTAAAATCACATGATTTCTTCGAGCGTGAAGGCGATGATATCTATTGCGAAATTCCGCTCACCTTTGCTCAGGCCGCATTGGGAGATGAGATTGAAATTCCAACGCTGTCCGAGAAAGTGAAGTTGAAGGTCCCTGCTGGTACACAAACAGGAACGTATTTCCGTCTCAAAGGCAAAGGCGTACCACGCCTGCGCGGCATGGGGCAAGGGGATCAGCATGTGAAAGTCGTTGTAGTTACGCCTAGCAAGCTGAATGACGAGCAGAAGGACCTGCTTCGCCAAATTGCTGCGCTAGATGGAGAACAAACTCATGAGCATGAGCAATCCTTCTTTGACCGGGTGAAACGGGCCTTCCGTGGAGACTGAGTCGTAATCATTAATGTAAAAAGGACACCACAGCGGTTTTTCCGCAGGGTGTCCTTTTTTTGCATAATATGGACTCGGCTGCGGAAAGATACCAGACATGAGCATTCAGTGGTTTACTGATGTGCCGAAATTAGGGAAGCAGGTGAACCGGATGACCGAAAAAAATATTTTGGCTTATTTCCATAGCCCGGAGCAGGCGGAAGGGGCAGCCAAAAAACTGGAGGCAATACGAGTGGAAGACCTGTCTATCAATCGATTCAGTCGTTATGCGGGTGTCGGGCCAAGCGGAGCATCCTATACGCCAGGTGTATCAGGCAGTTTTTCTTCCTGGGTACCAGGTGCTTTAGGTACGAATGCCAGCGCTGGAATCATGGCCGCAGCAGATCCTTCTGCGAGCGGTATGAGCGATGGCGGACAAGAGGGCCCGACGGGTAGAGATGTATTGCTGACCGTCGTCGTTGACGAGGCAGTACATCACCGCGCCCTATCCATTATCGAACAAGCCGGCGGTATGATCTAGTTTCACCAAATCTATATAAGATGGACAAAGAAATTACACTTTAACGGAGGGTGTAGAACCAATCTGAAGAAGCGAAGCGTTCGCCTGAAAGCTTTCATAAGAAAGCTACTTCGGAAGCATATGCTATCACCGGATTTCTCCCTTTAAGAAGGGAGATGAAGAAATCTGGGGATAACAGCGATCGGAGGATGGTACTACAATCGGAGTGGCACAGTGTAACAAGTATTAGTTCATTTTATATAGATACCTAATTTGAAGGAGGAGCATAACGATGGCAGAACATGAACGTCCAGGCAAAATTTTGACGAAAACGGAAAAGATGAAGCGAATGCAGTCCGCCAAAAATGAGGATGTAGAATTCAGTGCCGAAGCTGCAGATCATGAAGATATAGAGGCTTTGCGTCGCAGTGAAGCGGCCGATCGTCGTCAGGGTCGGGAGATTCATGACTGAAGAACGCTCTGTAGTGATTATTGAAGCGGTGTTTACGAGTTGGTCCGAGGCTGAATCTGCACGCAGAGCTCTGGAATTGCTGCACCCGAACCAGCTGAGTATCGAGAGTCTGAATGACTCGTCGCCTTCACTGGATTCGAGAACGCCTGAGGGCACGGATAACTCCACCATGGCTCTGATTGGGGGATTCAGTGGTGAGCTGAATGTACTTTCCCTTATTAGCGACGAGACCGAGATGTTGTCGGGTGGACAAGTGTATGACGATTCGGATGCTGGTTCTGAAGGCAGGTCCAAGCAAGAAATCTTACTGACCGTATCCGTATCCAGTGACTCTCTCCCACAAGCTGCAGAAATGATTACTCAGAACGGTGGACGCTTTTGCTAACAAGTTAATCGAGTTATGTCAGAATTAAAACAGGGTATTCAAGCAGTGAAGGCTGCGGGTATCCTGTTTTTGTTGTTTTTTTTACTGTCGCGGTTTTGTACTCCTGCTTGCTTGTGTAGTACAATGGTTGGGATGTTTGAAAAATGAGGAGGAAAAACGAAGTATGTTATGGCATGAACTAACAATACATACCACAGAAGAAGCTGTGGAGATGATTTCGAATTTTTTACATGAAGCGGGTGCTGGAGGGGTTTCGATCGAAGAGTCCGGTACTTTAAATAAAAAACGGGATACGACGTATGGCGAGTTGTACGAGTCTCCTCTGAATGATATTCCTGAAGGCTTTGCCGTCATAAAAGGATACTTCTCCGAAGGTACGGACATGGAGGCATTGCAATCTGAAGTAAGTCCACGAATTGAGCAACTTTCCGAATTCGATATCCAAACGGGTGAGGTTCGTTTTGAGACTCGAACAGTGGATGAAAATGATTGGGCAAACGCCTGGAAACAATACTTCAAGCCGGTACGTGTCTCGGAACGTCTAACCATTAAACCGACATGGGAAGAGTATACGCCGGAAAGTGCGAATGAGAAAATTATTGAGCTTGATCCAGGCATGGCGTTTGGTACTGGTACACATCCAACCACTTCGCTTTGTCTGCGTACACTGGAATCGGTAATTCAAGGTGGCGAGGAAGTCATTGACGTAGGCACAGGCTCTGGCATTTTGGCCATCGGAGCTATCCACCTTGGTGCAAAACATGTATTGGCACTGGACCTCGACCCCGTTGCCGTAATCAGTGCCAAGGAAAATGTGGAACTGAATGGGCTGGAACAACAAATTACGGTTAAAGAGAGTGATCTACTGTCTGTTCTGGGCAGTCAGGACCCTGCGCTGGGCGTGAAACTCCCGGTGAAAGTTATCGTTGCTAATATTTTGGCCGAGGTTATTATGATGTTTGTGGATGATGTCTATCATGCGCTTGAGTCTGGCGGCGTTTATATTACCTCAGGTATTTGGAAAAATAAAGAGCAGCTTGTCCATGATGCGCTCGTTGCTTCCGGCTTCGAAATCAGTTCGGTTCATCGCGATGAGGACTGGATCGCGTTTGTGGCCAGAAAGAGGTAACCGATGGATTTGAACTCGTTCTTTCGTTATCCGCTGGATCAACTACCGTTTTTCTTGTTGACCATCCTGATTGCTTTTACGGTGCATGAATTTTCTCATGCCTATTTTGCCAACAAATTCGGCGATCCGACAGCTAAGTTGTTGGGCAGGGTTACGCTGAATCCGGTCGTACATTTTGACTTATTTGGTGTGTTGCTGCTCCTTATTGCCGGTTTCGGTTGGGCACGTCCTGTCCCAGTGAATCGGGCCAATTTCGACAAACCGAGATTAATGGGTGTCATTGTATCGGTAGCGGGTCCTCTGAGCAATTTGCTGCTTGCGATCATCGGTACGATCATCTATGCTTCCCTGGTTGGTTCGGGAGCATTGGGTGGCATTGAAAATGAGCGTTTGCTAACAGCGATATCCACCTTCTTTTACATGTTCAACCTGACGAACTTTTTCCTATTTCTGTTTAACCTCATTCCATTGCCGCCGCTGGACGGTTATCGAATTCTTGAGGACTTACTGCCCCCTTCAATTAGCCGCAAGCTGCAGGGAGTAGAGCAATGGTCCGTATTTATTTTCCTGCTGATTCTTGTAATCCCACCGTTGCAAAGAGCAACGATTCAGCCGTTATACCAATTGGCATATGATATGTATGTTGATTTTTCCTATTTGATTTTGAAGCTGTTTTAAGAGGAACAATTAGGAGTGTTTTTGGACTGAAATACTGGTCAGAAGCACATAAAAGTTGTATGATCATCTGTGGCGATTGGATTCACGCCTGCCTTTAGGCGGGGTGAATTCCAGTCATAACAGGATAGAATGGGTGGACAGACTTATGCAGCGTTATTTTGTATCTGCAGAACAGTTTAATGAACATTCCGTGGTGATCACGGGTGATGATGCGCGCCATATCGGCAAAGTAATGCGTGGTAAACCTGGAGATAAACTAATTGTCAGTGACGGAAACTCCAAAGAAGCTTTGGTGGAGATTGAAAGCATCGAAGCCCAGCAAGTAACAGCGAATATTGTGGAATCGCTCGAAATGGACCATGAAGCGCGTATACGTGTAACCGTGGCTCAAAGCTTGCCAAAAGGCGATAAGATGGAGACAGTCATTCAAAGATGTACAGAGATCGGAGCGGTTTCCTTTGTTCCTTTCCTGTCTGAGCGTACGATTGTGCAATATGATGCCAAGAAAGAAGGCAAACGGTTGGAGCGGTGGCGGAAAATCGCCAAGGAAGCCGCTGAACAAAGCCATCGGAACCGCATTCCATCCGTCGAGCAGCCACTTTCCTGGAAAGGGCTGCTATCTTCTTTTGAGGGCTACAGTCTGGTATGTTATTGTTATGAAAAGGAAAACGGCAAGCAGTTAAGAGACGCATTGAAGCCGTTTGTAGAGAAACTTGCACCTGATGCGAGTGCTGAAGTGTTGATCGTTGTTGGACCTGAGGGCGGATTTTCGGAGAGGGAAACGATTGAAGCCGATCAGGCAGGTGCTGTATCCGTTGGACTGGGCAAACGCATCTTGCGGGCCGAGACGGCTGGAATGGCGGCGCTAACTTGTGTCTTATATGAATCCGGAGAAATGGGGGGAATGTAATTATGCCATCCGTGGCGTTTTACACCTTAGGCTGCAAAGTTAATTTTTATGATACAGAGGCGATTTGGCAATTGTTCAAAAACGAAGGATACGATCAGGTAGACTTCGACGAACAGACAGCGGATGTATACTTGATTAATACTTGTACAGTAACCAATACCGGCGACAAAAAGAGCCGCCAGATTATCCGTCGTGCCATTCGGCGCAACCCGGACGCGATTGTAGCCGTTACAGGCTGCTATGCGCAAACTTCTCCGGCAGAGATTCTGGACATCCCAGGTGTGGATCTCGTCATCGGTACACAGGATCGGGACAAAATTTTGCCATATGTCAATGAAATTCAGGAATCCCGTCAGCCCGTCAATGCTGTGCGCAACATCATGAAAACGCGGGTATTTGAAGAGATGGACGTACCGGATTTTGCCGATCGTACCCGTGCTTTTCTGAAGATTCAGGATGGTTGCAATAACTTTTGCACGTTCTGCATTATTCCGTGGTCGCGTGGGCTTTCACGTAGCCGGGAAGCAAACAGCATCATCCAACAGGCTCATCAACTCGTACACGCCGGATACAAAGAAATTGTTCTGACAGGCATTCATACCGGTGGATACGGGGATGACATGGAGAACTATGATCTGACAGATCTGCTATGGGATCTGGACAAAGTGGAAGGTCTGGAGCGTATTCGTATCAGCTCGATTGAAGCTAGCCAGATTGACGACCGTATGCTGGATGTGATCAAACGTTCAGACAAACTGGTGCGGCACTTCCACATTCCGCTTCAAGCAGGCGATGATACTGTACTGAAACGCATGCGTCGTAAATATACGACCGAAGAGTTTTACAATAAAATGCTTCGTATTCGGGAAGCAATGCCGGATGTAGCGATTACGACCGACGTCATTGTTGGGTTCCCGGGTGAGACGGATGAGATGTTCCGTAACGGCTATGAGCTGATGAGGAAAATCGGTTTTTCCGAAATGCATGTATTTCCATATTCTAAACGGACCGGTACACCGGCAGCACGTATGGATGATCAGGTGGATGAGGAAGTCAAAAATGCACGTGTGCATGAATTGATTGATCTGTCTGAGCAAATGCAACTGGCATACGCCAAGCAGTTTGTGGGGCAAGTACTGGATGTCATTCCTGAAGGTGAAGCGAAGGGCCGCGAGGGCAGTGGTAAACTGCACGGTTACAGCGACAACTACATTCAGCTGGTCTTTGATGGTTCCATGGATATGGTTGGCAAAGTATGTCGTGTCAAAGTGACCGAGGCGGGTGTGAATGAAAGCCAGGCTACGCTGGTCCGTGTGTTGGAAGAAAATCTCAAGTCCGCAGCGATGTAATCGAGGCGTCAGAAACAAGGATTTCATTTCCTTGGGGAGCGTACCCGTGGAGATGAGGTCCTTCTTTTTCCAAAAAAAGATGAAGACAATTCCGTAATGGGGGAGAGCAACATGAACAGAAAAGAAATTTCGGCAGGCGGAGTCGTGTACCGCACGGGAGAAGACGGAAAGCTTCAAATTCAACTGATTGTAGATCGCTACGGCAAAACAACTCTCGCCAAGGGCAAGATGGAAGATGGAGAAACGGTGGAACAGACCGCACTGCGTGAGATTTTGGAAGAGACGGGCATGGTCGGCCGCATTATAGAACCCGTCAATATCATCGCCTATACGTATCAGCATGCTGAGTTTGGTCCGGTGGACAAGGAAGTTCATTATTATCTCGTTGAAGCGGAAAGCGGCGATCTGCAGCCTCAGATTGAAGAAATCAAAGGTGTGGATTGGTACACTCCGGAAGAAACTTGGTCCAGACAGCAGCATAGCGGATACGATAATAACGATGACATTTTACGTGTAGCGCTGAACAAATTAGGCATTACCGTTTAGCTGTTTTCGTTTGAGTAATGAAGAATTGCTACTGTTTGTCGAGAGAGTTCTAAACATCAGGCCACGGGTGACTTCGCCACTGGGGTGGAGACCGGTGGTTTTTTGTGCCAAATCGGCAAGTAACAGAACGGCAAGGCAAGCAGTGAACTGGTGACGTTAAAAAGGGTCTGGGCATGCGCAATCTGTGCCCCGTTATCCGCTGACAACCAGGCCGAAGCTGCATGCAGCTGGCCGATCAGCGGCATAAATAGCAGCGCCCCCGCTATGTTTAAAACGACATGGGAGGCTGCGACAAATTTGCCTGCGGATGCTCCTCCAGCGGCAGCAATCACGGCGGTGATACAGGTCCCTACGTTCGACCCGATCACAATGGCGATGCCGATCTCCACAGGTAGTACACCTGTGGCTGCCAGCGTAATCGCCATGCTGATGACGGCTGCGCTGCTATGAATGAGCGCCGTCAGACAGGCACCTGCCAGAAAACCCCACCACAAACTGTCGGCTGAGCGGTCCAGGAACCACTGGAATACGCCCATACTTCGCAGGGGTACGGCAATGGATTGCATCACTTGTATGCCTGTCATGACGAGGGCAAATCCGGCGGACGCAAGAAAGCTGTATTGCATAGTAAACAGCGTCCGGCGTGTGTGCTCAGGAGCGGCCTGATTGCGTTCGCCAAGCACTACGAAGACGGCCCAGCCCGTCAGGGACAGAGCAAGCAGAGGCAGGGAAACTCGTCCGATTTGTAGTCCGACCAGCTCGGTGGTTAGGCACGTCCCGATGTTCGTTCCAAGAATAATGCCGAGGGTGCGTCCGTAGGTAATCAATCTGGCGTTTGCCAGCCCAATGGTTAGCACGGTGACGGCAGTACTGCTTTGCAGCAGGGCTGTGGCGCCTGCACTGAAAGCCATGCCTTTCCAGGGAGCAGAGGTAGCCCGGCCCAGCCAACCAGCCAGCATCGGCCCGGCCATCCGTTGCAAGGCTGTTTCCATCAGCTTCATTCCACCAAAAAAGATAAGAAGCCCATATAATAGGGGCAGCACAACATCTCTGAACATAAGTTAACATCATTCCTTCCGTGCATGTCCTTATCTCATCCTATGAGTAAGGAAGGACAACCATGACTGGCTAACGGAATTCTGGAGTCAACAACAGCATTTGAAAGACCGGTAAGTTATCTTAACGGTCACCGAGTTTTACCGCGCCCCTATTCGAAAGATACGGAGATTCTGCAACGGAGCGGAGGGGATGGAATTGGAACTGTAGAAGCGAAGCGTTCGCCTTTGTCTCCAAATTTTAACCTTTTGAATAATAAATCACGAAAATTGGGAGACAACAGCGATCGAAAGTCCAATCCATCCCCGTAGCGGTCTCCGTTGCACCAAGCCTATCTTTTGAACAATAAATTAAAGGAAGTGGATCTATCTTGCCATCAGTTACACTGGAACGCAGCCGCAAAAAGCGGCTTGAACATGCACATCCATGGATATATAACAATGAAATTGCCTCTGTTGACGGAAGTCCCGAGCCTGGAGATCTGGTCAACGTATTAAATCATCAAGGTCGCTATCTCGCGACGGGATACTATAACCCTGCATCTCAAATCACAGTTAGAGTCGTGGCCTATCAACCTTTGGAGTTTGAACAGATGGACACCGCATTTTTTGCTGCGCGTTTTCGCGATTGCTTGCGCCACCGGGAGCGTTTTATCCAGGATGGAGAGGCATACCGTCTCGTTTATGGGGAAGCTGATTTTCTGCCAGGACTGATTGTTGACCGTTTTGGTAGCATCCTTGTTGTTCAACTTCTCACACTCGGCATGGACCGTTGCCGCGAAGCAATTGTACAAGCTCTAATTGAAGTGATGCAGCCGGAAGGCATCTATGAACGCAGTGATGTGTCTATTCGTGAACTGGAAGGCTTGGAGCAGACGAAAGGACCATTGTATGGGGATTGCCCGCGTCATGTCACGGTAACGGAGAACGGATTGCTCATTAAAGTGGATATCGTGGAAGGCCAGAAAACAGGTTACTTCTTCGACCAGCGCGAAAATCGCGCAGCCATCGAACCGCTTATGAAGGGCTGGGGTTACAAGAGTGGTATTACGCTCCAACAGACCGAGCAGGATGGTACGCAACAGTTACTTCCTGTCAATAAAAGCGGCAAGGTTGTGACGTTCCCTTATTGGGACGGAGCCACTGTGCTGGAATGTTTCTCCCACACAGGCAGCTTCACATTGAACGCCTGCAAATATGGAGCCAAAAAAGTAACATGCCTTGATATCTCAGAGCATGCGATTGAAAGTGCACGAACCAACGTAGAGCTGAACGGTTTCACTGACCGGGTGGAATTTGTCGTTGCGGATGCATTCCAATACTTGCGTGAGCAGGTCAAAGGCCTGGATGATCGTAATGTACGTGCGCGTGCTGGCGAACAGAAAGTGGATACTTCCAAAGCGCTCGCCTCCGGTGGTAAAACATTTGATGTGGTTATCCTTGATCCACCAGCCTTTGCCAAAACGAAATCAGCAGTCAAAGGCGCATGCCGTGGATATAAGGACATCAATCTGCAAGGAATGAAGCTGGTGAATGAGGGCGGGTATCTGGTAACGGCAAGTTGTTCTTACCATATGCGTCCGGATCTCTTTCTGGAAACCATTGCGGATGCAGCTGAGGATGCGGGCAAAGTGCTTCGTCTGATTGACTGGAAAGCAGCCGGTAAGGATCATCCGCAAATTTTGGGCGTAGATGAAGGTCATTACCTGAAATTTGCCATCTTCGAAGTACGCAGCAAAAAGAATTAATCGGAGCGATATCCATTTTGATCGGACATATATTTACGCAAAAAGCCCACAGTTTTCATAAGCTGTGGGCTTCTTGCTATGCTCGTGAAGATGATCTCCGGAATTGCCGGATAGTGGCAAACGTATGTTCCGAACGAAGTCAGATATGTTATACTGGGAATTAAAATCTTGTTCGTGATGGTTTGGAGGATTAAACATGTCCGTACGCTTTGTTATTGGCCGGGCAGGCAGCGGCAAGAGTGCGCTGATTACCCGGGAAATCACATCCCTGCTTCAAAAGGAACCGCAAGGTAAACCACTAATTCTGCTGGTTCCCGAACAAAGTTCGTTTCGATCCGAGCAGTCACTGGTATCTTCCGGGGCTATTAAAGGTACCATGCGTGCTGAAGTGCTTGGTTTTCGCCGATTGGCTTACCGGGTAATGCAGGAGGCAGGTGGTTCTGCGCGCATTCCCATTGGAGCTGAAGGGAAAAAAATGCTGCTTTATAAAGTGCTCCAGCGTCGCAAGGAGGAATTGAAGTTGTTTGGAGCATCGGGCAGCCAGCTGGGATTTATAGGAGACCTGAATGACTTATACAGTGAGTTTAAACGTTATGAGCTTGACCCCACTTCGCTGGAAGAAGGACTTTCCGCATGGAATACTTCCTCCTCTTCAGCACCGATTCTGGGAGACAAGCTGCATGACTTGCTTCTTATATACCGTGACTATGAAAGGGAATTGACTGAACTATATATCGATGATGAAGACACGTTGACTGAACTGACAGAGCGGTTGTCGGAAAGCACGTTGCTGCAAGATGCACAGATCTGGATTGATGGATTCCAGGGATTTACCCCGCAGGAAATGAGTGTCATTGGAAGACTGATGCTGCAAGCTTCTTCAGTAACGATTGCACTGACGTTGGATCGTGCTTACGATCACGGCGCACTTCCTGGAGAACTGGAGCTGTTCCATCCCACAGCGAGTGCTTATGCACGTCTCAAAGGCATGGCTGTGGATCTGGGTGTCCTTAATGAGACAACCGTGCTTCAACCGGAAATCTCGCCTAGATATGAAGGTAGTCCTGGACTGGCTCATTTGGAGGCTGGCTTTGATCGCAGGGTTCGGTGGATGAGTGAAGGTCGCGATGCGGGTGTCCGACTTTATGCAGCTGAGAACCGCCGGGCGGAGATGGAAGGGGCATTGCGTGAGATGCGTCGTCTGGCGCAAGATAAGGGTGCGCGTTACAGGGATATGGCTGTACTCGTTCGTCAGCTGGACACATACGCCGACATTGCTGAGCCCTTATTCAGAGACTATGGCGTGCCTGTCTTTCTCGATCGGAGAAGAAATGAACTACATCATCCATTATCTGAATTTATTCGTTCGGCACTGGATATCGTTCGTCGTCGCTGGCGTTATGAGGATGTATTTCGCTGTGTCAAAACGGATCTGCTGCTTCCACGAGACGGTTCCATCACACGTGAAGATATGGACCAGCTCGAAAATTATATATTGGCTTGCGGAATTCACGGATACCGCTGGACAGATGGAAAGCCATGGAAGTACGTACCTAGTTTGTCTCTTGAAGACAATGATCAGGATGTCCGCAGTCGCGGCCGGGAGCAGATGCTGTCCTTAATGGAAAAATGCCGAACGGTGATTGTTGATCCCCTGGGTGCTTTTGAGAAACGAATGAGCAAGGCGAAGACAGCCAAAGACCAATGTGCGGCGCTTTACCGATTAATGGAGGATGCGGAGATTCCTTGGAAGCTGGATCATATGTCTGCTGAAGCCAAGGCCCAGGGGGACCCGGAACGGTCGAGAGAGCATCGTCAAATGTGGGGTGCCGTCCTTGATCTATTGGACCAAATGGTCGATATGATGGGGGCTGAACGGCTGGATATCGATCTGTTTGCCGGGCTTATGGAGACCGGATTGACCGAACTGAAATTGGGACTCGTTCCTCCAGCGCTTGATCAAGTGTTGGTTGGATCTATGGATCGTACACGTCTTCAGGATATCAAGTACGTATTTATTCTGGGTGCGGTAGATGGTGAGCTGCCTGCTGTGCCTCAGGATGATGGTGTATTAACCGAGCAGGAACGACTGCTGTTAACGGAGAGGGGTCTGGGGCTTGGGCCGGGAGCAACAAGACAAATGCTGGACGAACGCTTTCTGATATATACAGCCCTGACAGCGGCGAGCAAACAGTTGTGGCTGAGTTATCCTGTCGCAGATGATGAAGGGAAAACACTACTACCCTCGGAAATTGTACGACATGTGAGGAAGATGTTCGGTCTGCATGAGCAGCCATTACTTGCCCAGCCGCCGGTCACGGATGCAGAAGAGATACACTGGTCTTACGTTATTCATCCTGCTCAAAGCCTCTCTTATCTCATCGGACAATTGCGCAGATGGCGTCGTGGAGAAGATATTTCTGAAATGTGGTGGGCGATCTATAACTGGCATGTCTCTCGGGAGACGAGCAGACCGCAGCTGGAGCAATTGCTTGGATCGGTCTTTTATCGCAATCGGGCGTTACCTCTGCGTACCGCTACCAGCCGTAGATTATATGGTACAGAGGTAAGGACCAGTGTCTCCCGAATGGAGCGTTTTGTGGCGTGTGCGTTCTCCCATTTTGCATCCCATGGACTGCGACTGAAAGAGCGCCAACTGTATCGCTTACAAGCTCCCGACATTGGACAACTGTTCCATGCTGCCTTGAGTCAGCTTGCCATACGTTTGCGTGAGCAGAATCGCAGCTGGGGAAGTCTGTCTCCGGAAGAATGCCGGAAGGAAGCGGAGCACACCGTGGAGCAGATTGCACCACAGCTGCAGGGAGAAATCCTGCTTAGCACGAAACGGTACGGTTACATCTTCCGCAAGCTGAAGGATATCGTAAGCCGGGCGTCGGTTATTCTGGGTGAACAGTCCAGAAGGGGAAGCTTTGAACCGATTGGGCTGGAGCTTGATTTTGGACCAGGGAAACCCTTGCCACCGCTGCGTTTTGAATTAGAAAATGGCTGTGTGATGGAGATTGTGGGTCGTATCGACCGCGTTGATGTGGCTGAAGGAGAGAACGGCCTGCTGTTGCGAGTTATTGATTATAAATCCAGCCAGACCGATCTCAAACTGCATGAGGTATATTATGGCCTGTCATTACAGATGCTCACGTATCTGGAGGTGCTGCTTAGTGCTGCCGAGGATTGGCTTGGAGAATCAGCGATGCCTGGAGGAACACTCTATTTTCATGTGCATAACCCGTTGCTTCAATCCGCGAACGGCATGACATCTGAGCAGGCAGGACAAGAACTGCTGAAACGATTCAAAATGAAAGGTTTGCTGCTGGCGGACCGGGATGCGATTGCTCAAATGGACAATACCCTGGACAAGGGCTATTCAGCCATTATTCCGGTTGCTCTTAAGGCGGATGGCAGCTTTTATAGTAGTGCTGCTGTAGCTACACCGGAGCAATGGGATACCTTGCTTGCTTCAGTTCGCAGTAATATCCGCGAGATTGGCACCCGAATCACGGAAGGGGATGTGGCGATTGAACCTTACCGTATCCAGCAGGAGGTTGCATGCACCTTCTGTCCGTACAAGCCAGTCTGTCAATTTGATGAAAATATCGAAGGTAATGAATATAATCTGTTGTCCAAACCGGGCAAACAGCAAATCTGGGACATGCTGTCTCAGGGCAAGGGAGGGGAAACATCATGACGAATATGCCAAAACCAGAGGGAAGCTTCTGGAGTGATGACCAATGGAGTGCCATCTCACAGAGCGGGGAAGACATTCTGGTTGCTGCTGCAGCGGGTTCCGGGAAGACAGCTGTATTGGTTGAACGGATTATTCGCAAGATCGCAGACCCTTCCCGCGGATTCAGCGTAGATCGTTTGCTGGTCGCTACATTTACAAAAGCAGCTGCTGCCGAGATGAAACAGCGGATTCGGGAAGCGCTGGAACGTGCACTTGAAGAGCAGCCTGCGGAGGAACATCTGCGCAAACAACTGTCACTGCTTGGGCGTGCTTCTATTACGACACTGCATTCATTCTGTATGGAAGTCATCCGTCGGTATTATCAGCAAATACCGCTAAACCCGGCTTTCCGGATTCTGAATGAAAATGAAGCCGAAATCATGCGGCAGGAATTGTTGGAGCAGTTGTTTGAAGAAAAGTACGGTGAAGAAGACGAAGGCAGTACATTCCGCGAATTGGTGGATTGGTTCAGTGGGGAACGAAACGATGATGCTATGCATCGACTTGTGCAGCGATTGTATGATTTTTCCCGCAGTCATTCCTGGCCGGATCATTGGCTTGCGGAGATGGCATCTGCTTTTCAGGTGGAAAGTGTCGAGGCACTTGGTCATTCTGCATGGGTTCAGAGTATTTTGCGCGATGCCGCCCTTGCTTTGAGTGGTGCTGCGGGTCTGCTGCGCCAAGGGATCAGCATATCGATGCAGCCGGAAGGCCCGAAACCTTATGCAGATACATTAAAAGAAGATTTGGCCATGGTCGAAGAGCTTCTTTCTGCTGTTGAGGTTATGCCGTGGGAAAGATTGCCTGAAGTGTTTCAGCCAGCAGCTTTTGGCAAGCTGAAGCCTTGCAAAAAGGACCAGACGGACCCGGGGTTACAAGAACAGGTCAAGGAATTGCGTGAAGCTGCGAAAAAAGCCGTTACAGATCTGAAAGGGTCGTTGTTTGGAAGAAGTGCTTTTTCTTTCTGGCAGGAGCTGGAACAGGCGGCACCACTAATGCAAGAGCTGTCCAAGCTGGTCAGTGCATTTGGAGAGCGATATCGACAGGCCAAGCAGGAGCGCGGTCAGGTCGATTTCAGTGACCTGGAGCATTACTGTCTTCATATTTTGCGTCATGAGGATTCTACACCTGAGCTTTCCATGCCTTCGGATGCAGCAATGGAATACCGGGCACGTTTTGATGAAGTGCTGCTGGATGAATATCAGGATACCAATACGGTACAGGAAGATATCGTCAGATTGATCTCCAGAGAAAATCCGGGGAATCGCTTTATGGTTGGTGATGTAAAACAGAGCATTTACCGTTTTCGTCTGGCTGAGCCTGGTCTGTTTCTGAACAAGTACCGTCAATATGCAGCGTATACGAATATGGATGCGGACAGAGAGAACCGCTCATTACGTGCAGGACGACGTATTGATCTTGCGCGGAACTTCCGTAGTCGGGCAGAAGTAGTCCATTCGGTTAATATGTTATTCAAGCAGCTCATGAACGAAGGGGTTGCCGAGATTGCCTATGATGAACGAGCGCAGCTCGCTTATGGGGCTACTTTCCCGGCAGAGACGCTTGGAGATGAGGCATATACGCCTGAACTCATGCTGATCGATCGTCAAGGTGGAGGACCCGATCTAACGGAAAACACGGATGAGAACGGGGATGCGTTGCCTTCTGCTGAGCTGGAGAGTGCCGAGCTCGAAACAGTCCAGCTGGAGGCTCGGGCCATGGCTCGCCGTATTCGTGAAATGGTCGGAGATACGGATAAACCAGCCCTCAATGTTTATGATAAAGCCCTCCAATCCATGCGACCTGCGCGTTACGGAGACATTGTTATTTTGCTGCGTTCTGCCCTGATGTGGGCTCCACTCATGATTGAGGAATTCAGACAACAGGGTATTCCTGCCGGAGGGGAGCAAAGCAAAGGGTATTTTCAGGCGACGGAAGTGGAAGTAATGTTGTCCTTGCTGCAGATTGTGGATAATCCAAGGCAGGATATTCCGCTTGCTTCCGTGCTTCGTTCACCAATTGTGGGACTGGATGAAGAGGAATTGGCTCAGATTCGTCTTGGGGACAAAAGACAGTCTTTCTATGACGCTGTTGTTTCAGCTACAGGAGCATTCGCAAGTTCGTCTAATGTTTCCAGACAGCATGGAGAGCACGCTTCACATCCTGATTTATCCGCAATTCAGCTGCAATGGCCGGAAGTCTGGTCAGAGATTGAACAGGGGCAACGGGAATCGGCGGTATCCGCAGAGGCAGATGTTATCGAACAAATACATGAATCCCATGTGGATGCAGATGGGGTTATTGCTGGTATTGATGCAAGTATGGGTGGAAGTATAAGTGACGATGCGGAGAAGGTAAACATTGGCAGCACTGAGCTGCAACAAAAGTTAATTCGTTTTATGCGTCAGCTGGAGCAGTGGCGGCTTGAAGCCAGACAGGGCAGCTTGAGCGAACTCATTTGGCGCATGTATCGGGAAACGGGTTATCTGGACTGGGTTGGTGGCCTACCTGGAGGTATGCAGCGTCAAAGTAACCTGAAGGCCCTATATGATCGCGCGCGGCAATATGAGGAGGCAACGGCCAACCGTGGATTGTTCCGTTTCCTGACCTACGTGTCCAGACTACGTGAGAACGGTGGAGATCTTGGGACTGTAGCAGGTGGTTCTGGTGAGCAGGACAATGCAGTACGCATCATGACGATTCACCGGAGTAAGGGCTTGGAATTCCCTATTGTTTTTGTCGGGGGTATATCCAAAATGTTCAATCAGCAGGACCTGAATTCGCCGTTTCTGATGCATAAAGAGCTGGGATTTGGACCGAGGTTCGTGGATCGTGAGAATCGGGTTGCCTATCCAACTTTGGCAAATCTGGCGATTCGTCGTCGTGCCCAGTTTGAGCTGCTTGCCGAAGAGATGCGGGTGCTCTATGTGGCTTTGACCCGTCCAAAAGAGAAAATGATTTTGGTCGGTACGGTGAAAGATGTTGTTAAAAAGGCACTGGCCTGGTCTCAGATTAAGGACAGTCCGGAACGGGTATTGCCTGACTATCTGCTTGCAGCTGGACGTAGCTATCTGGACTGGATCGGTCCATCCCTGATGAGACATCCAGACGCAGCTTTGCTGCGTGAACTTGCGGGAGGCACTGATTCATATGCTGCCTGCCTTGTTGATGATGAATCACGCTGGGGCATTTCCGTCATTTCTGCTGATCAAGTATCCCGGGAAAAATTTGCGGATCAGACGCTTGGTGAGGATGAAGGCATGACAGAAGTGCGGAAAGAGCGAATTGCTGCCCTAAAAGCAGTTCAGCCTGTAGAGCTGTTTCCTTCCTCAATTGAAATAGAGATGACCAAGGATGGACAGGATGCAGCTCTGCGAGACATCGGGGATGAAGGTGTATTTACAGCAGCAGGTGGGCAAGAGAGCGTACAGCTAATTCGCGAGGTAGATAAACGGCTATCGTGGACATATCCCCATCAAGAAGCAACTCAAGTGGCTGCCAGCACATCGGTCACCGAGCTGAAAACATTGCTTGCGATGCAGGACCATCAGTCCGTTCAGATGATGGATGAAATGGAAGAACAATCGGAGGCTTTCACGGTTTCTGAGAACCGTGGGCTGAAGGATGGAGGATCGTCCTTTAAATTGCATCTGCGTCGTCCCAAATTCATGGAGGAGAAACAATTGACTGGAGCCGAGCGGGGAACGGTGTATCATACGTTGATGCAGCATCTGCCTGTGGATGGCTCACCCGTTGATTCGCAAATCGTTGAGCAGACACTTTTGCGGTTAGTCGAGCTTCAAATTTTGCTCCCCTATCAGGCAGAGGTTATTGAATCTGAACAACTGGCCGGATTCTTCAATACAGAGCCTGGGACAGAATTGTTGCGTGCGGAGTGGGTGAAACGGGAGATTCCGTTCATTTACGGACTTCCGGCACATCAGTCTCCTGCCGAATGGCTCCATGAACTGTTACCGAATGCCGGCATGCAAACCCTGGAGGAAGACGGTAAGATGCAGGCATCCCTAGAAAATGAGACGGTACTGGTACAGGGGATTATCGACTGCCTGTATGAGGTGGATGGCGAGCTTGTTTTACTCGATTACAAGACAGATCAAGTGTTGGAGCATCGCGGCGGATTGGACAAACTGACCGAAAACTATCGGTTCCAGCTGGAGCTGTATGGCCGGGCAATTGAAGATATTCTGGGTCGTAAAGTCGACCGGAAGTGGTTGTACTTTTTTGATGGCGGACATGCAGTGAAACTATAAAGTGAATTTTTCAAACGGCCGGATGGAATTCGTATCATTGTATTTTGCATGAGAGAGGGGTTGAACGGACGATGCGCATTTTGCACACAGGGGACTGGCATCTGGGAAAAACGTTGGAGGGACGGAGCCGGCTGCGGGAGCAGGAGGATTTTGTGGATGAGCTTGTTAGACTCGCGGATGAGCAGCAAGCAGATGCCGTATTGATGGCTGGAGACGTGTATGATTCCGTAAATCCGCCTGCATCGGCGGAACAGCTTTTTTACGAGGCTGCGGCGCGTCTGACGGAACATGGGAGACCACTTGTGGTCATTGCCGGAAATCATGATCAGCCGGAGCGAGTGGCTTCGGTGACCCCGCTTGTGAACAGACAGGGAATTACACTTGTAGGTATGCCTACTTCAGAAGCAGTTACGATCCATGCAAAGCGAACTGGAGAGACTGCGCAGATTGCTGCATTGCCATATCCTTCGGAGGCGCGACTGAACGAATTGCTGACAACGGATGGGGACGAGAATGTGCTTCGCCAGGCATACAGTCGCCGGGTTGGCATGTTAATGCAGCGTCTGGCTGCTTCTTTTCGTCCGGATACGGTGAATTTGGCGATGAGCCATATTTATGTTCTGGGCGGGGTTGAAAGTGATTCGGAACGTCCGATTCAGGTAGGGGGCGCCTATACGGTTGACCCTTCTGCACTATCGACAGGTGCGCAATATACAGCACTGGGTCATCTCCATCGTGCCCAGGCAGTTAAAGGAGAAGGTGTGATTCGATATAGTGGTTCTCCGCTGGCCTACAGTTTCTCCGAAGCGGGGCAGAGCAAGTCCGTCACCATGGTTGATCTGGCACCAGGTGGAGCCGCAAATGTGGAAGAATTACTGTTGACCTCGGGCCGCCCACTTGTGCGCTGGAAGGCGCGTGGCGGTCTGGCTGAGGTCTATCGGTGGCTGGATGAAGGGCGTGATCCTCAGGCTTTTATCGATATGGAAGTATGGCTGGATGATGCCATGTCCCTGAAGGAGATTCAGCAGATACGGAAGTCTCATGAAGGGATCATACATATTCGTCCGGTCTATCCCGAGATGGCGGCAGCGGGGCTTTTGGAGCAACGTTCCGAGCTTCCGGTACATGAGCTTTTTCTCAAATTTTACCAGCGTCAAACGGGTGGGGCATTACCAGAAGACAGTCTGGTACAACTGTTCCTTGAACTTGTCGATGAGGACGAGCCGGGTGTGCGTGAGGAGGTCGAAGGAAATTGAAGCCGATTCTATTAAAAGTTGCGGGTCTGCAAAGCTATCGGGAGACTCAGGAGATTGACTTCACCGTATTGACGGAAACGGGATTGTTCGGAATCTTTGGTCCTACAGGCAGCGGGAAATCTTCTCTGCTTGACGCGATTACGCTCGCGATGTACGGAAAAGTGGAACGAGCGGTTAACGGTACCCAAGGGATTATGAATCACGCCGAGGATTCATTGTCTGTTGCCTTTACATTTGAACTTGTATCGGCAGAGGGTACAAGAAGATTTCGGGTGGAACGACGCTTCAAACGAAACAATGAGATTTCGGTAAGTAACACAATCAGCAAATTCATTGAGACCGTTAACGGGGAGGAACAGGTGCTGGCTGATAAACTGGCAGACGTGAACCGCTGCGTTGAAGATGTCATTGGGTTGAAAATGGATGATTTTACGCGTGCCGTTGTGCTTCCACAAGGGAAATTCGCTGAGTTTTTGTCGCTGAAAGGCAGTGAAAGACGCCAGATGTTGCAACGCTTATTTCATTTGGAGAAATATGGAGATCAGCTTGCCATCAAATTAAGTCGACGGGTGAAGGATAATGATATGGTTCATCAGTCACTGGCCGCGGAGCAACAGGGGCTTGGCAATGCCAGCAAAGAGACGTTGGCAGAAACGGAGCATCTTCTTCAAGCTGCTGTGAAGCAGTCCAAGTTGTCGCGTAAAGCCCTTGATGAAGTAATGAAGGAAGCCGAACAGCTCGGCAAAGTCCGTGAGTTAAGCCAAGAACGGCAGGTCCGTACGGAGGAACACGAAAAGCTGAAAGCACGTGAGCCACAGATTCAGGCAGGTGAGCAACGGTTGAAACAGGCCGGGGCGGCAGATACGATACTCCCTTCATTGCAGACGATGCGTGATACAGCAGACAAGCAGAAGTTGCGTGAGGATGCAGCCGGGATTGCTCACCAGCAAGCGGTGGAACACGAACGGTTGTCTGTACTGGAAGCAGAGAAAGCCGAGACGGCACGTGTCCAGATGGCTGAGGAAGAACCCAAGCTACTGCTTCGACTGGAACAGCTGGAACAGGCCAAGGCGTTACAACGGGAACGGGACGGACTCCGAGAGGATAGTACCCGTCTTAAGCAACTTCTGGACAAAGGGCAGGCGGAACAGAATGTCATCGGACAGCAGCTGGAGAAAGAAAAAGAACTTCAACAGCGTGGCCGCAAACGACGGGAAGAATTGCAGGAAAGCCTGAAGCCGAATGAAGTAAAGTCCGAAGAACGCAGACAGCTGCAGGCTGCACTGGAATTGAAGCATCGTCTGGATACGGCAGCGGAGCAATTGCGCCAGAACAAGGCTGAGATGGAAGCCAATAAGCAGTCGGCAGAACAGGGGGCCGATAAGCTGAGGCTGGCAGCCCAGGAAGAGAGCCGTCTGAGTGAACAGCGTCAGCATCTGATTGAACAGACGGCAACGGGGCTGGAGGCCTTGCTTGCTTGTGAGCAGGACATTGGTCGCGAACAGAGCCTGCTGGCCAGGGCGGAGGAGCAGCTGCGCGGAACGATGCGCGAGCAGGAGCTGCACCGGCTCTCCTCCGCTTTGCGCGCCGAGCTGCGCGACGGCGAGCCATGCCCGGTGTGCGGCTCCGCACACCACCCGCTCCCGGCTGCGCCGCCGGGAGAAGGTCCGCCCGCAGGCGATGCGGACCTGGAACTGCTGCGCAGCCTGCATGCGGAGCTGCAGGAGCTGCGCTTTGGGCTGCGCCAGCAGCTGCACGAACGTCGCAGCCTGCTGACGCAGCTTGGCGCTGCGGCCGGCGGAGCACCGGCCGCAGCCGAGGCCGCACCTGCGGCTGCGGAGCCAGAGTCCGCCGGGTCGCCCGTACACGGGCGCTCCCCGGCGGACTGGGCGGAGCGTGCCGCTGCACTGCGCGAAGCCGCGCGGGCGCTGGCCGCTGCCGCAGCGCCGCTGCAAGCGGAAGCCGCCGCGTTGCAGCAGGCGGCTGTGGGCGCGCAGCAGCGCCGCATGGAAGCGGCTGCTGCGCAAGAGGCCGGCCAAGCCGGGTTCGCCCAGGCGGAGCGCAGGCTGGCCGAGAGTGAGGCCGCCGCAGCCGCCTTGCACGGCCGCTGGGCCGCGGAACTGCCAGGCATCGCTCAGGAGGAGGCCATGGCCCTTCATCAGACGATGCAGGAGCGCGACGCGCGCGCAGAAGACATCAAAGAACGATTGACTAAGAGCGTGACGTTCCTTGAAGAGAAGGAACACCTGGTACAGTCCCTCCAGCAGAAGCTGGTTGAATTGGACAAACAACTGATTCAGTGGCAGACGGAATGGCAAGGAAACAGCAAACAGCTTGCAGAGAAGGAAGAACGTCTGCGTCAATGGGTTGGTGAGCAACGGGTCGAGGACTTGATTGCTGCTGCCCAGACTCGACTGGATGAACTGCGAAGAGTAGCTGCTGATTCGGTACAGCGTTTCAAGGAAGCGGATGCGTTGAAGCAGGAATCGGCCAAGAAGGATGTCATGGCTCATCAGGCCGCAGCCTCGGCAGCAGAGCATTTGCAGCAGGCACAGGAACGCTGGAAACAATTGCTGGATCAATCGCCGTTTGACTCGGAGAATGCCGTTATGGAAGCTGCCCTCCCTTCCGAAGAAGCCGAGCGGCTGGCCGCGGAAATTCAGCAGCACCGGGAGCGTGATCGTGAACTTGCTTCTCAATTGCGTGAGCTGGAACAAAAACTGGGCGGAGCCGTTGTATCCGAGGAACAATGGTTGGCATGCACAGAGCGATTGCAACTGTCTCGTGCAGAGGATGAAGAGGCTCTTAGAGCCAAGGCGCGTGCAGAACGGGATCTGGAAGATGTGCAGCAGCGACACGTTCGCTGGACCGAGTTGGAGAACAAACGGGTGGAAGTGAGCCGACAAGGTGAAATGCTTAGCAAACTGCAAGCAGCTTTCAGAGGTAACGCGTTTGTTGAGTATATTGCAGAAGAGCAGCTGATGCAGGTTAGTCAGGCGGCTTCACAGCGCCTGCGCTTCCTGACCAAACAACGCTATTCACTTGAAGTGGATTCGGGTGGCGGCTTTGTCATCTGTGACGATGCAAACGGCGGGGTTAAACGTCCGGTGTCCACCTTATCCGGTGGGGAGACGTTCCTGACATCGTTGTCGCTGGCCTTGGCTCTATCTGCCCAGATTCAGCTGCGCGGTCAGTATCCGCTGCAATTCTTCTTCCTGGATGAAGGGTTTGGTACATTGGACCCTGAACTGCTGGATACCGTCATTACATCGCTAGAAAAACTGCATGATGACCGTCTTGCCGTCGGTATTATCAGCCACGTTCCGGAGCTACGGGCACGCTTGCCACGCAAACTTGTGGTTATTCCAGCCGGTGAAGCCGGAGCCGGGTCTCGTGTGGTTCTGGAAACGTTATAGTTAACGGAACACATTACGGTTAAATGAGTCCCCATTGAGATTCCCTCAGGAACCAACCGTAGAAGGTTGATTCCTGAGGGGGAGCTCCTGATTGATTAAGTTTTTTGATTTGAATCTCATTTATATACCCGTTGAGTTAGTTGAGTGAGATAGCTCACAGATACAGGTTCATCCTGTTGTTATACTACAGTTAAGCCGACAAACTTTATGTTAAGTACCCCGGCGGACGTCTGATCAGGAAGCTTCCTGAATAGACGTCCGCAAGCGCATGCTTCCACATGGAAGCTGCAACGGGGTGCTTCTTTTTTTATTTTTCAGCACTTGCCTCTATTTCGAGGTGAATCATCTCCTATGACTTTTCTCAGAAACAGCCCCAATCTTGAAACTCTTGTCATTCACAGTGTCATTTCGCCCAGATCTGAATACCATGAAAGGGTGATGAAGAGAAGAGCATATCCGGGAGGCGTTAGAACGTGGAAAAGGTAGAAGCAAAGAAACTGTGTAAGGAACACATGCATCGCTATGTGTGTATACAGATGCATGACGGTGCCCATTATGACGGCATTGTGGAGAACGTGGATGATGACATGATTTATTTGGCTGTTCCCGTGGGAAATGAAGCCATGGTTAATCATGCGAACTGGGGACCCAATATGATGCCAGGTACTTATCCTGCTCATGCGCGGGGATTCTTCCCGGGCTTTGGCTATCCATACCCTTATTATGGTTACGGTCGTAGACGGTTCAACAGGCTGGTACTTCCTTTGGCTGGCCTGGCTGTATTATCCTTATTGCCTTATTTTTAATAGAGGGATATGAAGCATCATGCTTGTAGCAAATATAACCGTTCACATCTTTGGTGTACGCTAAGTAGTCCACTAAGATGTGAACGTTTTTTTAGTCATTCATGCCGGTCTGAATGACATAGCCGAAGAGGTTAGATTGGAATTTACTTTTCAGTTCCGGTATGATAGAAGGGTATACATAATTTTTAATTCAAAGGAGGGTGTGAACAATGGATTGCTTATTTTGCAAAATTGTAGAGGGCAGCATTCCCTCCAATAAGGTACTGGAGAATGACCATGTCATCGTCTTTCATGACATCCAGCCCGCTGCACCGACCCATGTACTTGTTATTCCCAAGAAACATATTGCTTCCATGAATGAGGTAACTGCAGAAGACTTGCCGTTGATCGGTGAGATCCATTTGGCTGCGCAGGAAGCGGCCAAGCGTCTCGGTGTTGAAGAGACAGGATACCGACTGATTAATAACTGCGGCAAAGATGGAGAACAAACCGTTCATCATCTGCATTATCATTTGCTTGGTGGGACACGACTTGGCGTGTTGACAAGTTTGTCTGATTCCCACAAATAAACGAGCAAAGCGACTCTAATTCAGGACTTATCCATATATGCATAAAAGGCATGAATATGGAGCTAAAGTTCACATAAAATAAATGATCATTACGTTAAGGTTGACACCTTTATTACCTTTCGCCTATAATGAAAGGTGATGAACCGTGTTATTGCTCTTGGACGGTCTGGTCGGAGGGAGGGAAAACTGGTGTCTGAAACTAAAGTTCGCAAAAACGAGACTATTGATGCTGCACTTCGTCGCTTTAAACGTTCCATCGCAAAAGATGGCGTATTGGCTGAGGTGAAGAAACGTAAGCATTATGAGAAGCCAAGCGTAAAGCGCAAGAAAAAGTCCGAGGCTGCTCGTAAGAGAAAGTTTTAGGAGGATTTTAACTACATGAATCTTAGCGAACGATTGAACGAAGATATGAAGCAAGCGATGAAGAGCAAGGACAAGTTCAAGCTCTCCAACATTCGGTTGATTCGTTCGACGATCAAGAATCTTGAAATAGATTTGAAAAGAGATTTGGATGATAACGAAGTGCTTGATATTCTGAGTCGTGAAATCAAACAGCGCAAAGATGCCCTCCAAGAATTTGACAAAGCGGGCCGTGAAGACCTCGCGGCAAATGCAAAAGCGGAAATTGAATTACTCAGTCAGTACCTTCCCGCACAGCTTACCGAAGAAGAAATTAAAGTTATTGTACAGCAGACCATCCAGGAAACCGGTGCTTCTTCGAAAGCCGAGATGGGGAAAGTCATGTCTGCCCTTATGCCGAAAGTCAAAGGCAAAGCGGACGGCAAACTGGTAAATCAAGCAGTTCAACAATTTCTGCAATAAAGCAAATCAATGAACACCTCCTGACTTGTCAGGGGGTGTTTTTTCCGTTTTTCGTCATTTGATTCGTTACTCAGTTTCCAGAGGCGTACATTTGTTCAAGAGAATTCACAAATATTGCTTTAAAATGGATAATATATATTATTAGGGATTTATAATGTTGCAATTGCTGCCGGTTTCAAATATAATTTTAAGATTTTGAAACGAAATGTTGCATTGTACGTAATAAATACCATAAGCTGGACAGTATAACATTAATGGAAAAGGGGGGACTATTTGTGAAGGGAAAGCGCCGGAAGAAGCTTACGGGGTCATTAATGCTCATGATGCTACTGACGCTGCTGCTTCCTGTCTGGATTGGATCACCGTCAGCGCATGCAGCTGAGAAAAGTGGCGCCGTATATATCATTCCGGTGGATAAACCAATCGAGCAGGGACTTGGCAAGTTTATGGAACGTGGGTTCAAGGAAGCAGAAGAGATGAATGCTGGCCTGATCGTTATGGACATTAATACGCCGGGAGGACGTGTCGACACGGCAGAAGAACTGGGTACCCTGATTAAGGAAAGTCCAGTTGAAATCGTTGCATTTGTGCGTGGAGATGCTGCCTCGGCTGGGAGTTTTCTGGCTTTGAATGCAGATAAGATCGTAATGTCGCCAGGCAGCATGATCGGTGCGGCAGCGATGGTGGACAGCACGGGTAAACACGTCGATGACCCGAAGCTGGTTGCATTCTGGAAGAGCAAGATGCAGGGAGCAGCTGAGAAAAGCGGCCGTGACGGCAAAATTGCAGCCGGAATGACGGATGTTAACATGGTCGTGGAGATGCCGGAGATTAATAAAACCAAAGAAAAAGGTGAAATTATTGCTCTCTCGGCCGAAGAAGCGCTGAAGGTGGGTTATGCGGACCATATCAGCAACACGCCGGAAGAAGCAGCAGCCTGGCTCGGTTACAGTCAGGATGATGTGTTCACCGTTCAGAGAACAGCCGCAGAGAACATATCTACATTTCTCACCAATCCTGTTGTCATGACGTTATTGCTATTCCTCGGGATAGCCGGTGTGATCATTGAGTTGATTGTACCTGGGTTCGGAGTGCCTGGCATTGTAGGTATCGTGTGCTTTGTGCTTTATTTCTCAGGGAATTACATTGCCGGTTTTGCCGGAGCGGAGACATGGGTGTTATTCACTGTCGGACTCATCATGATGATTCTGGAGATGTTTATCCCAAGCTTCGGTATTCTGGGGATTTTGGGGTCAATTGCGCTTGTCGCTGGCGTCGTGCGAGCCGCTTATGATACAAGTGATGCATTTATATCGTTAGGTATTGCTTTTGGAGCCGCGCTGGTGGTCATTGCAATCGTCGTTATTCTGTTTAAGGATCGAGGGATATGGAATCGATTCATATTAAGCGACAGGCTGTCTGCTGATCTTGGATACTCTTCGGCGACAGAACGCAAAGAGTTGATCGGTTTGCAGGGCATCAGTCTGACTCCGCTTCGTCCCTCGGGAACAGCAATGTTTAACGGAGAGCGTGTCGATGTAGTGTCGGATGGAGATTTCATTCCAATTGATACACCGATTATTGTGATCAAAGCGGAAGGTACCCGGATTGTCGTTCAACAAGCGTTACCGGTGTAGCCCGCTCTGTTGCCGGAGTTGATTTAAAACTTCGGCAATGTACATAACCATTCTGCGGAAGCTGCCAGTGGAGTGGTGTAAATCAATGCACAGCAGCGAAGTTCCACACAGTCTCATATCATATTTTTTACAAAATCAAATTGCAAATGGAGGAATTTTGACTATGGAACCAACCTTGATTACGGTTTTGCTCGTTGCGGTAGTTGCGATTATCGTTTTGAGCGTATTCTTCAGCTTTTTCCCAGTAATGCTCTGGATCTCGGCCCTTGCATCAGGCGTACGTGTGGGGATTATTACGCTGGTAGCGATGAGACTAAGACGTGTAACACCTAGCCGGATCGTAAACCCACTGATTAAAGCAACCAAAGCTGGACTTCAATTAACAATGAACCAGCTGGAGAGTCACTTCTTGGCAGGTGGTAACGTTGACCGTGTCGTCAATGCCCTGATTGCTGCACAACGTGCGAACATTCCACTTGAATTTGAACGTGCTGCTGCGATTGACCTTGCAGGTCGTGACGTATTGCAAGCCGTACAGATGAGTGTAAACCCACGTGTTATTGAAACGCCAATTGTTTCTGCGGTAGCCAAAGATGGTATCGAAGTTAAAGTTAGAGCACGGGTTACGGTTCGTGCTAACATTGATCGCCTCGTCGGTGGTGCCGGTGAAGAGACGATTATTGCCCGTGTCGGCGAAGGTATCGTAAGTACGAACGGTTCATCCAATTCCCATAAAGACGTCCTGGAAAATCCGGATCTGATCTCACGTACCGTATTGTCCAAAGGTCTGGATGCAGGTACTGCTTTTGAAATCCTGTCCATTGATATCGCGGACGTGGATGTAGGTAAAAACATTGGTGCCTTCCTGCAAACCGAGCAGGCAGAGGCTGACAAACGTATCGCACAGGCAAAAGCGGAAGAACGTCGCGCTATGGCCGTAGCTCAAGAGCAAGAGATGAAGGCGCGCGTCGTGGAAATGAGAGCACGTGTGGTTGAGTCCGAATCTCAAGTGCCGCTTGCGATGGCTGAAGCTTTACGCAGTGGTAAAATTGGTGTAATGGACTATATGAACCTGAAAAACATTGAAGCAGATACTCAAATGCGCAACACATTAGGAAAACCTGGTGAAAATTCTAACTCCAACGATCAGGGTGATTCCAAAAACGGAAGATAGGCGGTGAGTGCATATGGGCCTATTTGAATGGATTTTTAACAACCTCTACATTGTCGCAGTGATCGCTTTTGCGCTCTTCTCCTTTCTGGGGAAAGCAGCCAAATCGGCTGATCCGAACAAAAAGCGTCCAAATAACGGCATGCCTACGTTTGGAGGGAGTGGTGATTCAGACCGGGATGAACGCTCGCGGGGGAATAACTCACCGCAGCAGTCTTCAGGTCCTTCAGATCCCCGCTATGATGAACAGTACGACGAACGGTATGATGACGATCAGTATGATGATCGATACGATCAACCGTACTCGGAGCCGGCGGTGACATCCGCTCGTTCTGTTAATGACGATTTTGAAGGACAGCGTTCTATGGGGGGGATGGAAAATTCCCTTGAAGAACAAATGAAAGTAATGGAGCAACGACAACGGGAAATTCGTGAGCGACTAGATCGTATTTCTACTGCAAATACACCGGTTGTGTCTGACTCCAGTTGGGATGAAGTTTCATCTAGCGAGTTTGAACCTTCCCAGCTCCGCAGGGAAGACATTCGTACTGGCGTATTGTGGGCAGAAGTTCTCGGTTCTCCGCGCTCTAAACAGCCTTTCGGAACACGAGGCAAACTATAACTTCATAATGTTTTAATAAGTGAAAAGCCGTCTCTGGTGAGCATGAATCCAGACGACGGCTTTTTTCTGTCTTGACCTCTTTTTATTTTCACATCTAACACGGTCCGTAGTTTTCATAATTTCAAGAATCTGCGCATAAGTTGAACTGTAGAGGAAGGGGGAAGACCTTCGAATGACCCGGATCAGCCGCAAGCTGCGCAGATGGACCAGTGAAGTTTTGGATCTGCCGCAGGATGTGCTTTACGATATGCCACGGTTAACCCTGATCGGCACAAAGCAATTGTATATAGAGAATCATCGTGGTGTCATTCATTTTACACCGGATCGCATCGTGCTGGCTCTCTCACAAGGCCAACTGGAGATCAAAGGAACTGAACTGATGATTCGCAATATTTTGCCGGATGAAGTGGCTGTTGAAGGAACAATTCTGGATATTCATATGAATGGAGCGGAGGGGAACGGATGAAGCAGCCCAGTCTGTACAAACTGCGTGGAGCAGTCCGAATCACGGTCACTGGGGGGGATATTGAAGCATTGATCAACACGGTGGCAGAGCAGGGACTGGAAGTATGGGACCTGCGTGCCCATGACGGACGCAAGGCAGAAATGAATATTATGCTACCGCATTTCTTCAGGCTGCGTCCTTTGCTGAAACGGACAGGCTGCCGGGTAAAGGTGACCCACCGGAGTGGATTTCCTTTTTTTGCAGCCCGTTTACTGAGAAGGAAGTTCTTTCTGGGGGGCATGCTGTTTTTTGTAGCAGCTCTGTTTGCGTTGTCATCAATGGTTTGGAATGTAGAAGTCAAAGGCAATGTGACTATTCCCACGGATGAGGTGCTCGCGGCAGCAAAGAAAGAAGGCATTTACCCCTTCCAGTGGGGATTTCGGCTGCAAAGCCAGGACAAGATCTCTAGACAGCTCGCGCTCGCTCTGCCAGATGTAACCTGGATTGGGGTGAGCAAAGAAGGGACAACCATCACCATCCAGGTCGTGGAGTCAGCACAGCCCAAGCGTGAACCGCTGCTGAACCCGAGACATCTGGTCAGTAAAACAGACGCTGTAATCACTCAAATATACGCGGAACAGGGCCGCCCTGTCGTGCAGAAGGACATGCGTGTCAAGAAGGGACAGGTACTGATATCCGGTATTTTGGGAGATGAAGAGAATACAAAGACCATTGTAGCCAAAGGGGAAGTGCGCGGACTGGTGTGGCGTGAATATCAGGTTGAAGTCCCCCTTGTGCAGAAACATAATACGATGACTGGAGAGAGCAGGGAACGTTTTTACATTGTGCTGGGAAAATGGGCGGTACAACTCTGGGGATACGGGAATACGCCTTTCACCTCATTTGATACCGAAAGTGATCATAAGCCGCTGACCTGGAGATCCTTCACACTTCCCATGGGATGGCTGACAGAGAAAGATTTGGAAACTCGGGAACAAGAGGAACAGCACACGATTGAATGGGCTAGAACGAAAGGATTGGAAGGAGCAAGAAACGATATTATCGCCAAAAATGGCAAAGGAACGAAAATTATAAGTGAAAAAATTTTGCATGAGAAGAAAGAGAATGGTAAAGTTTATATGAAAGTATTATTTGAAGTGGAAGAAAGCATTGCGGAAGAACTTCCGTTAGTCCATAGTCAAGGAGAATGAGGCTATTTGTCAGAGCAAACACGCAGCATACGAATCTCCCTCCAAAGTGCGGGAGAGGGTCAATCTCTTTTTGGACCCCAAGATATTTTTCTGAAACTGATTGAATCCGAGATTCCCGCCCAGATCGCATCCCGTGAAGCGGAGATTGTGATCCATGGCAACAATCAAAATGTGGAATCGCTTGAACAATTATTTGATGTGTTGTTGCAATTGGTACGTAACGGATATGTGTTAACCGAAAGGGACGTTAAGTATGCCATTGAGCTTGCAAAAGAACTGCGTGCAGACCAGCTTCTAGATCTGTTCAAAGGCGAGATTACAACGACGTACCGTGGTAAGCCGATCCGCGTTAAGACGATTGGACAGAAACACTATGTAACTACAATTAAAAAACGTGATGTTGTATTTGGTATCGGTCCCGCCGGTACAGGTAAAACGTATCTTGCAGTTGTGCTGGCTGTGGCAGCAATCAAGGAAGGAAGCGTCAAACGGATCGTGCTCACAAGGCCTGCTGTTGAAGCGGGAGAAAGTCTTGGTTTCTTGCCTGGTGATCTTCAGGAGAAAGTTGACCCTTATCTACGGCCCCTGTATGATGCGTTGTACGATGTAATGGGGCAAGAGCAGACGGCCAAGGCACTGGAGCGCGGATTGATCGAAATTGCACCTCTAGCCTATATGCGGGGACGTACACTGGATGATTCGTTTATTATCTTGGATGAAGCCCAGAATACGACACCGGAGCAGATGAAAATGTTTCTGACCCGTCTCGGTTTTGGTTCCAAAATGGTCATTACCGGTGACGTGACACAAATTGATTTACCGCGCGGCAAAAAGTCGGGGCTTGTGGAAGCAAATACAATACTGGGCCAAGTGGAAGAGATTGGATTTGTCTATTTTGCCGAGCAAGACGTGGTACGGCACTCCCTCGTCCAGAAAATTATCGTCGCCTATAACCACGCCGCAGAAAATCAAGAATAGAAAGGGATTGTCTCGATGACCTCGAAGGAACTGTCAAAAGGCAAATCTTTTCAAAATAGAGCTACAGGATGGAAGTATAGCGTGTGGGCACGCTATCTTCTGTTTTTGTTTCTGGTGATCCTTTTCTACGTGAGTCTTGCTTCCAAACTGCTCCCTGAGCGATATGATATTCAGGAAGGCACACGAAGTGAAGTGGATATTGCTGCGCCCATGCAGATTCCGAATACGAAGGCTACACTAAAAGCGCAAGAAGAAGCCGCTGAACGTGTGCAGCCGATGTTTCAGATCGTGCAGATGCGGAACGAAAATCTGATGACCACGCTGCTCGATCGTATTGATCGATTGAATCAGGATGATCAGATTTCCAGTCAAGACAAGATTGACATCTATCGTGATGAAATACCGCAGCGCCAGAAAGATTTTGTGTCCAATTTTATCAACAACAACCGGAAAGCGGGTACATACTCCGAAACTCTTTTGGAAGAGATCAGAAATGTGGTACAGGAGCAAAGCTACCGTATCCCGGAAGAGACATATATCAAAATTTCACGTTTGACTTCGGATGATATTCAGGAGATGAAGGCTGTTGCTCGGGATATTGTCTCCAGATTAATGACCGACCAAATTAGTGAGGCTACAACAGCTCGTGCCAAAGTGGCCGAGATGGTGAGTGTGAGCTCCCTTAGCAAGCGTACGCAGCGTGAGGTTGTGCAGGAGCTTGCTCGTCTTGTGGTGACGTCGAACCGCTTCTACGATGAAGAGGGTACAAAAGAAGCTAAAGTACAGGCTCGTGAGAACACTCAAACGGTCTTTATCAAACAAGGGGATACGCTTGTTGCCAAGGGTGAGATAATTACCCCGGAGATGTACACCCTTCTGGGCGAGAACGATTTGCTGAAAAACGAAGTAAACTACTGGCCTCAGCTTGGATTGCTTATGCTGTCCTGTCTGTTGTCGGCAGCGATTCTCATGTATATTCAGCAATTCAGCGGAACGCATTTCAAATATAACAATGCTCAGCTGCTGATGCTTGTTCTCATATTTATTATTACGATTGTGGTCATGCATGTCACAGCGATACTCCAGACCAGTGAGAATTCATATGTAGGCTTTCTTGCCCCTGTTGCCGTAGGTGCAATGTTAATTGCATTGCTGCTGGATACAACGCTCGCCTTTGTCTGTTCGATTATTATCGGCATGCTGTCGAGCATTATTTTGAATACACATCAGGGTCAGATTTTTGATTTTGAACTTGGTTTCTTCGCGGTATTGGTATCGTTTGTTGCGATCTTTGCCACCCATCGGGCAAGTCAGCGGTCTACGATCCTGAAAGGCGCGATTATGGTCTGTCTGTTCGGGTCAATCGCGGTCTTCACGCTGGCTCTAATTGACTCAGGTGATTGGAACCGGACGACAACATTATATGGCATCGGATTCGCGTTTGCCGGAGGTGTACTGACTGCCATATTGGTTATTGGGCTGATGCCATTCTTCGAAACCTCATTCGGAATCCTGTCTGCGCTGAAACTGGTGGAATTGTCTAATCCCAATCACCCGCTATTGCGTAAACTGCTAACGGAGACACCGGGCACGTATCACCACAGTGTGATGGTAGGAAACCTGTCAGAAGCCGCTGCGGAGGCGATCGGTGCCAACGGCTTGTTATGTCGGGTGGGCTCGTATTACCATGATATTGGCAAGACCAAAAGGCCCATTTATTTTATTGAAAATCAAAACAATATGGAAAATCCGCATGATTCGATTGATCCGAAGCTGAGCAAGTCCATTATCGTTGCTCATGCACGGGATGGTGTGGAGATGCAGAAGGACTACAAGTTGCCAAGGCCTATTCGGGACATAGCTGAGCAGCATCATGGAACAACCTTCCTGCATTACTTCTATCACAAAGCTCTGCGTCAAGCCGAGGAAGCAGGGGTTGAACCTGATTTCACGGAAGATGATTTCCGTTATCCGGGTCCCAAGGCTCAGTCCAAAGAGTCGGCGATTGTTGGCATTGCTGACAGCGTGGAAGCTGCGGTCCGTTCCTTGCGGAAGCCTACTGTGGAACAAGTGGAGTCCATGATTGAAAAGATTATTAAAGGTCGACTGGACGATCATCAGTTTAACGACTGTGATCTGACGATGCGTGAACTGGACATCGTCGCCAAGACCCTTAAGGAAACCGTCATGGGTATATTCCACTCCAGAATTGAATACCCGGAGGAAATGAAGAAACCGAAGCCAACTTCGCCTGAGGCGGGTTGATTCGCTAATTATGAGAAGACAGGAGTATGAAAGAATGAGTCTTAACCTAGCATGGAATAATGAACAACAGGATAAAGAAATTACCGAACCGATGATTGCGATGCTGGAGCAACTGCTGAACCTTGCCGGAGAAGCAGAAGGTGTTGCGGACGGGGAAGTGGCTCTGACTTTTGTGGATGATGAACAGATCCATGAGCTGAACCGTGACTATCGCGGCATTGATCGTCCAACGGATGTGTTGTCTTTTGCGATGAATGAGACTGTGGATGAAGAACTGGATATTATCTACGAACTGGACGAGGATGAAGAAATGGAAGAAATGCCTGATGTTCTGGGGGATATTATTATTTCTGTTCCTCGGACCATCCTGCAGAGTGAAGAATATGGGCATTCATTTGAACGTGAGCTCGGGTTCCTGTTTGTCCATGGCTTCTTGCACCTGCTTGGATATGATCATCAGGATGAGACCAGCGAAGCCGAAATGATGGGCAAACAGGAAGCGGTACTCGCCCAAGCCGGGTTGACACGATAATGAAAAGGCGCTCCTGGGGGATGGTATTCCGCAATGCTGCGGAAGGAATCGTATACGGGCTGCGGACTCAGAGGAATGTAAGAGTTCATACAGGAGTCGCCATTTTGATGTGTGCAGCCGGATTTTTTTTCGGGATTTCAAGAACGGACTGGATGTTTGTACTGACAGCAGTGTTTCTGGTTCTTGTGACGGAGCTAATGAATACAGCAGTGGAAGCTGCTGTGGATCTGGCGCATCCGCATATACATCCGCTGGCAAAAGCGGCGAAGGACACCGCGGCCGGTGCAGTTTTGCTGGCTGCGGTGTTCGCCGTCATCATCGGGTGTATCGTTTTCATCAAGCCAGTGATGAGCTGGCTAGGATTGCTTTGATTCTTTTTACAATACACAACAACGATAAAGTTGGACCTTTTTTAAGTTGAACTTCTTAAAATACACAATAACGGAGAAGACAGAAAAAACCTGGAAAAGCGGAGCGTTCGCCTTTATCATCGGATTTTCACTTTTGGAAAAAGGGAATGAAAAAAATCCGAGGATAACAGCGATTGAAAGGTTATTCTGGCAGCGAAGTGGTCAGTGTAAATTTGGCTTTAGTTGAACTTAATCTATAGGATAGAACTTTATAGTACACCCCAAAGGGAGAGATTAATTATGGATAATGGTTTGTTGATGCAAGAAGCGATTAAGGCACGTACGAAAGCGTATACGCCTTATTCTCATTTTGGTGTAGGTGCAGCTTTGCTTGACAGCGAGGGACATGTGCATCATGGTTGTAATATTGAGAATGCTGCTTATACGCCAGGCAACTGTGCTGAGCGTACAGCAATGTTCAGTGCAATTGCAGGAGGCAAGCAACCGCGTAGCTTCAAGGCTATTGCGATTGTAGGAGATACGGACGGTCCGATTGCTCCTTGCGGCGTATGTCGTCAAGTAATGTACGAACTGTGTGATCCCGATATGAAAGTCATTTTGGGTAACATGAAGGGTGATCTGCAGGAGACTACAGTTGCCGAACTATTGCCGTGGGCTTTTGGACCATCTGACCTGAACGCTGCCAAAAAATAAACCAATACATTCCAGGCCTAGGCGCCTGAGGAGGAACATATGAAAAAAAAAGCATTCAAATCTGGCTTCGTAGCCATTATCGGTCGTCCCAATGTAGGTAAATCCACGCTGATGAACCAAGTCATTGGACAAAAGATTGCGATCATGTCGGACAAGCCGCAAACGACGCGTAATAAGATTCATGGTGTATATACATCGGAACAACAACAAATCGTTTTTCTGGATACGCCAGGGATTCACAAACGTCAATCCAAGCTTGGCGATTACATGAACCAGACCGCTTTGAACACGCTCGGAGAAGTGGAAGCCGCACTGTTCCTGATCGATGCTTCGGAAGGCATGGGCGGTGGTGACCGTTATATTGCAGAACAATTGAAAAATGTGCGGACGCCTGTCATTCTTGTCATGAACAAAATTGATAAAATTGAGCCGGAAGCACTGCTTCCGCTTATTGAGGAATATCGCAAGCTGCACAATTTCGCTGAAATCGTTCCTGTATCTGCCAAGCTTGGCAGCAATGTAAGCACCCTGTTGGAGCAGCTCGGCAAGTATTTGCCGGAAGGTCCGCAGTACTATCCAGATGACCAGGTTACAGACCATCCGGAGCAGTTCGTTTGTGCTGAGTTGATTCGAGAAAAAATTCTCCAGATGACACGAGAAGAAGTGCCACACTCCATTGCGGTAACGATTGAGGATATGAAAGTACAGGATAACGGGGTCGTTTATATTTCAGCCGTTATTTTTGTAGAGCGTGATTCGCAAAAAGGAATTATTATCGGAAAACAGGGTGCCTTGCTCAAAGAAGTGGGAAAACGTGCCCGCCATGATATTCAAAATCTGTTAGGTTCCAAAATCTTTATGGATCTGTGGGTTAAAGTGAAGAAGGACTGGAGAAACCAGGAACGCGTTCTGCGTGATCTTGGGTTCGGTCGCGAATAATAAATTCAGTATCCAGTAATTGCAACACATAGTTTACCTTGCAAGACTCCATCCTATCTGGTAGAAGCAAACGTCATTTTCGAAGAGAGGATGAAATTCCGATGCGAGATTTTTCGTGGAAGGTTTTTGCGATGACGGGGGATGTGGAGTCCTATCTGTTGTATGCCGAGGCAAGTAGCTCGTTGGGACAGGAGTCGGATACTGCAAGGGAAGTGATTGAAGATGAAGAAGCCGAAAGTTAATTGGCTGATTCGGGAATGGTTAGGTGACGAGGCATGCTATACAGGGTGGAAGGGATTGTCATCCGCAGCATGGACTACGGCGAGGGGAACAAAATCATTACGCTTTGCACCGAAAGCGGCGGGAAAGTAGGGGTACTCGTCCGCGGTGCCAAAAAGCCCAAAAGCCGACATGCTGCACTGGTGCAGCCATTTACGTACGGTCAATATGTATATTTTCGCAACACCGGTCTGGGAACGCTAAACGCAGGAGAAATCATTGAGTCATACCATGAGCTGCGTGAAGATCTGGTTAAGGCTTCCTATGCATCTTATGCTTGTGAACTACTGGATCGTGTGTTACAGGATGAAGAGACAGGCGCGTTCTGGTTCAAACAATTGAAAGCCTGTCTTCAGGCGTTGAAAGAAGAGAAAGATCCGGTCGTCATCACAAGCCTGTATGAAATGAAAATATTACAGGCAGCCGGGTATGGACCTCAACTTGATGATTGCATCTCTTGTGGTCAAGAGCGACCGGATGAGCAATTATTTGTCAGTCCAAGGCTTGGTGGAGTCCTGTGTCGTGCTTGCAAACACTTTGATCCTCCGGCGATGTCTGTGAGTCCGAAAGCGTTGAAGCTGTTACGTCTGTTTGCACAACTGGACCTGCAAAGGCTTGGTAATATATCAGTGAGTGAAGGCACGCGGGATGAAATCAAAAAGATCATGCGGGCCTTTATGGATCATCAGCTTGGCTTGAATCTGAAATCCCGTTCTTTTCTTGATCAAATGGAAAAGTACGGGATTTGAGTCGTCTTGTTATGAAATAAGTAATATATCTTGACTTCGTACTTATTTTTATATATTATGAACTATAATTTCTCTTTTGGAGACATGCATTGAACGAGAAAGTAGGAGATTTGATTTATTGCATTCAAGAGCAGAAGAGGTCGATTGACCTTGCTAATCTTGTGTGAGCGAGCCGGGGATGGTGGGAGCCGGGTTAAATCGGTCTGTGAAATGGCACTCGGGAGCATGAATGGACACGGAAAAGTGGGCTTGTATGGACAGGATCCTGTTTATATCCAAGCCAAGTAGGGTGGAACCGCGGGAATAGCTCTCGTCCCTATGTCTGTATAACAGGCGTAGGACGAGGGCTTTTTATTGTCTGTATCGTTCTAGGCTTGTTCATCACAAACCATCGAAAAGGAGCATGATTATGAATTTTCAGCAGATGATTCTCACGCTGCAACAATTCTGGGCCGAGCACAACTGTATTATTGTTCAGCCTTATGATACGGAAAAAGGGGCAGGTACGATGAACCCAATGACCTTTTTGCGTTCGCTTGGACCCGAGCCTTGGAAAGTAGCTTATGTAGAGCCGTCCCGCCGTCCTTCGGATGGCCGTTATGGAGAAAATCCAAACCGTCTCTATCAGCATCATCAATTCCAGGTTATTATCAAGCCTTCTCCGGACAATATTCAGGAAATTTACCTGGAAAGTCTGAAACAGTTGGGCATTGATCCGCTCAAACACGATATTCGGTTTGTTGAAGACAACTGGGAGAACCCTTCCCTCGGCTGTGCCGGTCTTGGCTGGGAAGTATGGCTGGACGGTATGGAAATCACCCAATTTACGTATTTCCAACAAGTCGGAGGGATTGAGACGAATCCGGTAGCGGTTGAAATTACGTATGGTATGGAGCGTCTTGCTTCATACATCCAGGAAAAAGAAAATGTGTTTGAACTGGAATGGGTAGACGGTATTACATATGGTGATGTGTTCCGTCAGCCTGAATTCGAACACTCCAAATATACGTTTGAAGTATCTGATGTCAAAATGTTGTTTACACTCTTCAACATGCATGAAGAGGAAGCGAACAAGGCAATGGCACAGAATCTGGTTTTCCCGGCATATGACTATGTTTTGAAATGTTCACATACGTTCAACCTGCTGGATGCGCGCGGAGCAATCAGTGTAACGGAGCGTACCGGGTACATCACCCGTGTACGTAATCTGGCTCGTCAAGTGGCTGCAACATATGTGGAAGAGCGTGAGAAGCTCGACTTCCCGCTGATCAAGAAAGGGGGAGCTGAGCATGTCTAAGGATCTGTTGTTTGAAATTGGTCTGGAAGAAGTGCCTGCACGCTTCATGCGAGCAGCAATTGAACAGCTGCAGGATCGTGTCGTGAAATGGCTGGATGCATCCCGTGTTGCTTATGGTGAAGTGAATGCCTATGCCACACCACGCCGACTGGCCGTTTTGATCAAGGATGTTGCCGAGAAACAGGAAGACGTGGAGGAAGAGGTAAAAGGACCTTCCCGTAAAATTGCATTGGACGACAGTGGTAACTGGAGCAAAGCTGCACTCGGATTTGCCCGTAGTCAGGGTGTTGAACCGGACCAGTTCACATTCAAGGAACTAAGCGGCGTAGAATATATCTATGCGACCAAGAGCAGCAAAGGCGTGGAAACATCCTCTGTAATTGGTCAGGGTTTGCTGGCTATACTGCATGCCATGACGTTCCCGAAATTCATGCGGTGGGCTTCGTATGATTTCAAATTTGTACGTCCGATTCGCTGGATTGTCGCCCTGCTGGGTAGCGATGTTATTGAGTTGGAAGTTGCAGGAGTAAAATCTGGCAATGTAACACGTGGACATCGTTTCCTCGGGGAAGAGGCGGTCATTTCGGATCCCGCTTCGTATGTAGAAGTGTTGCGTTCCGAGCATGTCATTGCAGATATTAAAGAACGTGAACATATGATTGTATCCCAGATCCAGGCACTGGCTGCCGAGAAAAAATGGGATATTGCGATCAAGGAAGATTTGCTGGAAGAGGTTTTGTTCCTGGTGGAGACACCAACGGTGCTGTTCGGAACATTTGAGTCTTCATTTTTGAATATTCCACAAGAGGTATTGATCACTTCGATGCGCGAGCATCAACGTTATTTCCCGGTGCTTGATAATGATGGACAATTGCTGCCATACTTCGTTACTGTTCGTAACGGCGGAAGCGATTCACTGGATGTCATTGCGAAAGGAAACGAAAAGGTACTTCGTGCACGTCTGTCTGATGCCAAGTTCTTCTACGAGGAAGACCAGAAGCTGGAGATCAAGGACGCATTATCGAAGCTGGAGAGTATTGTCTTCCAGGAAGAGCTGGGAACGGTTGGAGATAAAGTTCGTCGCATTCGCAAAATTGCGGATGGTCTGGCTAGCAAGCTGCAGGTACCAGCTGATGTTGCCGAAGCGGTGAGTCGTTCTGCGGATATCTGCAAATTCGACCTTGTTACACTTATGGTGGGAGAATTCCCTGAACTACAAGGTGTGATGGGTGAGGATTATGCCCGTAAAGCTGGTGAAAAAGAAGAAGTGGCCAAAGCGGTATTTGAGCACTATCAGCCACGTTTCGCCGGGGATCAATCTCCTGCTTCCCTCGTTGGTGCTATTGTAAGTGCTGCGGATAAAATGGATACGATTGTAGGCTGCTTCTCGATCAATATCATTCCAACGGGATCTCAAGATCCGTACGCTCTGCGCCGTCAGGCAGCAGGCATCGTACAAATTTTGCTGGATCATAATCTTCCGCTGACATTGTCCGAGGTGTTCGGCGTTGCACTTCAAGTGCATGCTCAGATGAACCTGTTGAAACGTGCGGATGAAGAGGTTCGTAAAGATTTGCAGGACTTCTTCGGTCTTCGTGTGAAAAAACTGTTGTCCGAAACGGTACGTTATGATGTGGTGGACGCAGTGATTTCTTCCGGATTTGATGATATTAGCGCAGTAGTTCCAAAAGGTGAGGCACTAATGGCAGCTGTCCAAACGGGAGATGCCTTCAAAACAACCGTCGAATCCTTCAACCGTGTAGGTAATCTGGCTGCCAAAGCATCCAATGCTTCGGTACACTCAGAACTCTTTACAGAAGAAGGAGAGCGTCAACTGCATGAGGCATGGAGCAAGACCAATGAAGAATATCGTCAGGTATTGTCTCAGCATGCAGCAGCTGAAGCGCTTGCGATTGCATCGGCTTGGAAGGAAGCTATAACCATATTCTTTGATTCGGTTATGGTTATGGCTGAAGACGAAGCTGTGCGGGCGAATCGTCTGGCATTGCTTGCAGCGATTGACCGTGATCTGAAAGCTTTTGCTGATTTCTCCAAACTGGTCTGGTAATAGGGTCCGTTTTTGCTCCGGGAGCACAGATCTGCGGCAAAGCATAAATTCAGTATTAAAGAAGGATATATGAGGGTATAAATATACGGAACGGATTGTGAAAAAAATTATATTTACAGCCGTTCCGTATTTTAGCCTTTGATTTCCATAGACCGGTCAGAAGGATTTTGGCTGGCTGGGGTCGTATATTACAATATGCAGCTATTTTATGAAACCGGGTGGTCTGGGTTTGAGTGAGTTGAATGTACGCCACATTGTTGTGGATGGTGATGCTTGCCCGGTCAAGGCCGAGATCGCAGAAACAGCTCTCCAATTCAAAGTTCCTGTATTGATGGTCTCTTCATTTGACCATTTTCTTCAGGGTGGAGAAGGAGTACGCACCGTCCAGGTTGATCGAAGTGATCAGAGTGCAGACCTGTACATTGCCAATCACATCAAGCCATACGATGTGGTCATTACACAGGATTATGGACTGGCGGCGCTCGCACTTGGCAAACGTTGTTATGTTTTATCATTTCGTGGTCGTGAATTTAATGATCGTGACATTGATTTCATGTTGGACTCCCGTCATACTGCGGCCAAAGCACGAAAAAGAGGACATTATGGAAAAGGTCCAAAGCCTTTCACAGAGCAGGATCGGGAAATTTTTCAACATAAACTGACAAAACTTTTGAAAGATTTGCAGGAGAATGTGTAAGTTTATCGAATAATATTTACGTGTTAAAGAGATGAAGGTGGCCCAAGATGAGTACCGGACAAGGCGGTATACCCGAAAGCATTATTGAATCGGTGTTACAGCAGCATGATATCGTCGATACGGTGAGCCGATTTGTGCATCTAACCAAACAGGGGAAGTATATGAAAGGCCTCTGTCCTTTTCATTCTGAGAAGACGCCTTCGTTCACAGTTACGCCTGAGAAACAAATTTTCTATTGCTACGGTTGCGGCACGGGTGGAAATGCCATCAAATTCAGGATGGAAATCGAAGGGTTATCCTTTCCCGAGGCTGTCAAGACGATGGCAGAAGAAAGCCACATTTCAATGGGGGACTGGCAAGGGCGTGAATCGGCTCATGTTAATCCAGAGACTGAACGTTTATTGGAAGCCTATGAGCTTACCGCGAAGCTGTATCATTTCTTATTGAAAAATACAGAGCACGGTAAAGTGGCTATGGAATATCTACGCTCACGCGGGTTTAGCGACAAGCTGATTGATCAGTTCCAGATAGGCTATGCGCCGAATCGCTGGGATACTTTGGTACAGTTTCTGGAAAAACGCGAATTTCCGCTTGAAGAGATGGAAAAGGGCGGGTTACTGTCACCGCGAAACGAAGGTCAGGGGTATGTAGACCGTTTCCGAGACAGGGTCATGTTTCCGATTAATGGCAGGAGCGGAAAGCCAATTGCATTTGCAGGTCGCATTTTGGGAGACGGGCAACCGAAGTATCTAAATTCACCGGAAACCCGGTTATTTAACAAAAGCCGTGTTCTCTATAATCTGCATCATGCCAAAACTGCAATTCGCAAACAAAGGCAGGCCATATTGTTCGAAGGGTATGGCGATGTTATCTCCGCCTGGGATCAGGATATCCAGAATGGTGTAGCGGCAATGGGTACTGCGCTCACTGAGAATCAGGCACTTATGCTTAAAGGCATGTGTGATGAAGTCATTGTATGTTATGACGGCGATCGAGCTGGACAGGCTGCGGCACTCAAAAACTTTCCTATTCTTGAGGAAGCGGGGTTGCAGGTCAAAATTGCTCTAATACCGGATGGACTCGACCCGGATGATTTTATCCGCAGGCATGGTGGCGAGCGGTTCCGAAACCAGATTGTGGACGGCGCGGTAACGACTACAAAATTTAAGCTTATAAACCTTAAAAAAAACCATATACTGCTAGAAGGCGGCGGACAGATCGCTTATTCCAAGGAAGCGGTGAAACTAATTGCCCCTTTGTCTTCTCCTACAGAACGGGAAGTATATCTTCGGGAACTGGCTGCGGAAGTGGACGTATCTTATGAAACACTGAAGCAGGAGTGTAATGAAGAACGGGAGGCCATGAAAAATAACCTCCAGTATGGGGATAATAACCCGAAAAGGTGGAATAATGGTAGGCAACAAAATAGGCAGATGCCTACACCCAATCTGTTGCCAGCTTACCACGCTGCTGAACGCAAACTGCTCGCCTGGATGCTTCAGGATGATGAGGCTGCCCAGTACGTGAATGAGCATCTTGGTGAAGCTTTTAACTTGGATGATCATGCAGCTATTGCTGCTTATCTATATGCCTATTATGCGCAAGGCAAACTGTCGGATACAAGCCGTTTTATGTCTTCACTGCATGACGACCGACTGGAAAAGACGGTCAGTTCAATCTCGATGATGGATGGTCCAGGTGAATGGAGTATTCAAATGCTCGACGATTGCATCAGGGAAGTGCTGAAATATCCGCGTAAGAAAGAGTATGATCTGAAAAAAGAAGAAATGATTGCTGCAGAGCGGGCAGGAGATTCTGTACGCGCGGCACAAATTGCAATTGAAATGATTGCCCTAGAGAGACAGTGAACGTCTGAATGTTGGATGTTTCTAGGGAGGAGGGAGTCGAGTTATGGCGAATGATCAGCATACTGAACTAGAAACAGAATTGACGCTGGATCAGGTTAAGGATCAATTGATTGAATCAGGTAAGAAAAGAGCTTCGTTGAACTACAAGGAAATTATAGAGAAACTCTCCCCATTTGAGCAAGACGCAGAGCAGATGGATGAGTTCTATGAACAACTGAGCGACCTGGGTATTGATGTCGTGAATGAAAATGATGAAGAGGTAACCCTTCGCCCTAGTGAGGATTCCGAGAACAACACCAGAGAGGGAGACGATGAATTCCACTTTGATGATGATCTGAGCCTTCCGCCAGGAATCAAAATCAACGACCCTGTTCGGATGTACCTCAAAGAAATCGGTCGTGTACCTTTGTTGTCTGCAGATGACGAAGTACAACTGGCTAAACGGATTGAAAACGGGGATGAAGAAGCGAAACGTCGTTTGGCTGAAGCTAACCTTCGTCTCGTGGTAAGTATCGCCAAGCGTTATGTTGGACGTGGAATGTTGTTCCTGGATCTGATTCAGGAAGGTAACATGGGTCTGATCAAAGCGGTTGAGAAATTCGACCACAAAAAGGGTTATAAATTCAGTACGTATGCGACATGGTGGATTCGCCAAGCGATCACCCGTGCGATTGCGGACCAGGCGCGTACTATTCGTATCCCTGTGCACATGGTGGAGACGATTAATAAGCTGATCCGGGTATCCCGTCAGCTGTTGCAGGAACTTGGGCGTGAACCGACACCGGAAGAAATCGCTGCCGAGATGGACCTGAGTGTGGAGAAAGTTCGTGAGATTACGAAGATTGCTCAGGAACCGGTTTCCTTGGAAACACCGATTGGTGAAGAAGATGATTCCCATCTGGGTGATTTCATCGAGGATCAGGAAGCATTGGCTCCGGCGGATGCTGCTGCTTATGAGTTGCTGAAAGAACAGCTCGAAGATGTCCTGGATACATTGACTGAGCGTGAAGAGAACGTGCTTCGTCTGCGTTTCGGTCTGGACGATGGACGTACAAGAACGCTGGAAGAAGTGGGCAAGGTATTTGGTGTTACGCGTGAGCGTATTCGTCAAATTGAAGCCAAGGCTCTTCGTAAATTGCGTCACCCTAGCCGCAGTAAACGGCTCAAAGATTTCCTCGAATAACATCACTATGGGAGACTTTCCGCAAGACGCTTAAGCGGCGGCGGGGTCTCCTTTATTTTTAAATTGAACATCTAAATTTCTTGGTTTTGGTAATTCATCCTTGAAATGTTTTATTGGATTTCATTTTATCGCTTTTCGTTGTTCAATGCAAATCAATAAATTAAATGAATGGTGTAGGTGCTTCATGAAACTTTCGAATCGATTACAGCGAATACATGATCAAATTCCCGAAGGCAGCCGCTTGGCTGACATTGGCTCAGACCACGCTTTGCTCCCGGTAGCGGCAGTACGCAGTGGGAAAGCAGCGGGTGCAGTAGCCGGAGAAGTCAACCCCGGTCCTTATGAAGCTGCACGCAAGCAAGTCAGCGATGCAGGCCTGAAGGAACGAATTACAGTACGTCGTGGAGATGGCTTGGATGTCATCTCTGCAGGAGAAGTGGATGTTATCACCATTGCCGGTATGGGAGGAGCACTAATTGCCTCCATTCTGGATCGTGGCCTCTCCAAACTTGAGGAGGTCAAGCTTCTCATTTTGCAGCCTAATGTTGGTGAGGATATTCTCAGACGTTGGTTGTTGGAGCATCACTGGGTGGTGGTTGCAGAACAGCTGTTTGAGGAAGATGGAAAAGTGTACGAGATTATTACAGCAATGCCGCAAGAACTCAGTCCGATCGCCAATGAGGAAGTGTATCGCGCACGTCCGCTTGAAGGCGGAGTGGAATTGACATCAGATTTGCTGCTGCGCATGGGGCCTTATTTAACAGACCGTCCAACGGATGTGTTTTTTGCCAAATGGGAGAGTGAAATCGTCAAGCTGCAAAGTGTAGTGCAGTCCATCTCCAAATCCGATCAGGAGTCTTCACGGGACAAGGCGGCTGAGATGGAGAGTCATATTGTGAACTTGAAGGAGGTACTTTCATGTTTGCCAAAGGTCAAACTGTAATTCAATTGATGGAGCAGCTTGCTCCCAAACATCTGGCCGTGCCGGACGATCGAATCGGTCTTCAACTTGGCAGTTTACAAAAGGAAATTACACATGTTCTTATCGCACTAGATGTTACGAACGAAGTTGTCGACGAGGCGATTCGGATTGGAGCCAATCTGATTATTGCGCACCATGCCATCATTTTCCGCCCGGTCAAATCGTTGAATACGGACACACCCATGGGGAAATTGTACGAGAAGCTGATCAAGCATGATATTGCGGTGTACATTAGTCATACCAATCTGGATGTGGCTGAAGGTGGCATGAATGACTGGATGGCCGAGGCCATTGGAATTGAGAGCAAGGAATCACTTGAGGATGTACATACAGATCATTTGTTCAAACTGGCTGTATTTGTACCCCACACCCATCATGAGCAGGTGCTCCAGGCGATCCTCGAAGCCGGCGCTGGCAGTATTGGTCAGTACAACAAGTGCAGCTTCAATACAGAAGGCACAGGTACTTTTGTACCGGGTGAGGGGACACAGCCTTTCATCGGTACAGAGGGACAGATGGAGCGTGTAGAGGAAATGCGGATTGAGACCATCGTACCGCAGAGTCTGCGCAGCAAGGTTTTACAAGCGATGCTTAAGGCTCATCCGTATGAGGAAGTTGCCTATGACCTGTATGCAATGGATTTAAAAGGCCGTACGCTGGGTCTGGGGCGCTTGGGACCACTCAAACAACCAAAGACACTCGGTGAGCTGGTGGAGGTCGTGAAGGCCCAGCTGGATGTGCCATACGTTCGGGTAGTAGGCGATCTCAATCGGCAGATCAAAAAAGCAGCAGTACTTGGCGGCTCAGGTAGCCGTTACACCCTTCCTGCACGGTTCAAAGGTGCCGATGTCATCGTAACTGGAGACATTGATTATCATACGGCTCACGATGCGCTGATGGCGGGCATGTGTATTATCGACGCCGGGCATAATGCCGAGAAAATCATGAAACCCAAAACTGCGGACTGGCTTCGTTCACGTTTAGAAGACAAACGTTATGACACGCAAGTAACTGCATCCGAGGTAAACACGGAAGTATTCCAGTTTATCTAAAAGCACCCGGGCTCATTGCTTCCAGTAAGATTAAACTTGTTTGTAAACTCAAATGCCTGTATACTATGTAATGTTGTTCGGAAAGCTTGACAGACAATCGCTGGTGGCCTTCGTTGCCACGAGAGGAAAGTCCGGGCTCCACAGGGCAGGATGCTGGATAACGTCCAGTCAGCGCGAGTTGAAGGATAGTGCCACAGAAATGGACCGCCGATGGCCGGATTTTCCGGCACAGGCAAGGATGGAACCGAGGTGTAAGAGACCCCGAGGAACGCTGGTGACTTCGTTCCTGGTAAACCCCATCTGGAGCAAGACCTAATGGGACACAGTCGACTCTTCGGAGAAGGCAGCCTTAGCCCGAGGTGTGTCTAGGTTGGTCGCTTGAGCTGTGCAGCAATGTATGGCCTAGATAGATGATTGTCGCTTGTGGTGGGAGGGTAGTTCCCGTCTGAACCACGAAGAGCACAGAACCCGGCTTACGGTAAGCTTTCCTAACTACAACACAACAGTAACAAGTGCAGTCCACTATCAGTCAAGGGCAAACAGAAGGATTGTACCTGATGTGCCTGACTGATCAGAAGGACGCGATTAACTTCAAAAGAATCCTGCTCTTGCAGGTCATATAAATAAGGCGTCAGACTTCGAGCTTTCTCGGGTCTGACGCCTTATTTTTGTTGTTATTTCGTGTGGAATGAGAAATTGTTCCTAATGATACAGTTGATGACAGTTCGTTACAGTGTAACTACGCTGTCCGACTGCAATGATGCATGCCAGCGTTGAATGGCACGATCCATACGCTCTACAGCCTCGGGAAGCAGATCTGGATCAGTATGAGTAAAGTTGATCCGCATACGGTTCAGCTCCGGTGTACCTGCATAGAAGGAATCTCCTGGTACAATGCATACTTTCTCCTGAATTCCATAGGTAAACAGATTGCTGGCCAGCATACCCTCAGGCAGTTGCAGCCATAGGAACATGCCGCCCTGAGGCGAGTTCCAGGAGATACCTTCCCACGATTTTGCAGCCATGAGAGTGGTCATTTTTTTCATCCGTTGTTCATAATCCTGTGAGATATTGCGAATATGCCCGTCCAGATCGAAAGACTCCAGTAGTGCGTGAAGTGCTCTTTGGTCGATGCTGCTGGAATGCAAATCTGCACCTTGTTTGGCGCGAGCAGCTATTTGGATAACATCCGGAGCAGCCAATATCCAGCCAGTGCGGAGGCCTGGAGCTACTGTTTTGGAAAATGTGCTGGTGTAGATGACATTGGATGGACCCTCATAGGATGCTGCATCCAGTTGTGCCAGGGCAGGGGCATCCAGTTGTTCCGGTTTAAAGCGGATTTCACCATAGGGATCGTCTTCCAGGATCAGTACCCCATATTTCCGGCACAGATCCACGGCTTGTTTCCGTCTGGAGCGAGACCATACTTTGCCCGACGGGTTGGAAAAAGTAGGGTTAATGTAGACGAGCTTGGGACGATGCAATTGCAGCTGTTCTTCCAGTGATTCAGGTAACATTCCGTCATCGTCACAGTCAACGCCGTGCGCTTCAGCCTGATAGGAATGAATGACTTGAAGGGCAGCCAGATAGGTTGGTGATTCAACCAGTACGCTGTCGCCTGGATCAAGCAAAATTCGGCACACCAGATCAATGGATTGCTGAGATCCGGTAGTCAGAAGCATATGGTCAGGTGAAGCGGGAATGCCCTTGGATTCAAGACGTTCTGCAATTTTGGCACGTAATGGTCGGAAACCTTCCGTCTCTGCATATTGAAGAGCCGCTGAACCGCCCATGAATACCTTTTCGTATGCGTCACGGATAGCTTCAAGCGGAAATGATGTTTGAGCAGGTAGACCTCCGGCAAGAGAAATCATTCCAGGTTCCTGTGCAGCCTGTAACATGTCGCGAACGACAGAGGACGGGGTATTTTGTGCCATTTTGGACCAAGGGATATTCATATTATTCTCATCTCCTGTTATTCACTGTTATACTGATATTATAAACTATAATAGACGGAATGCAGTATAACAGTAAAATGCTGATCATAACAGTTGGGAGGGTGCATGTGTGCATATTGAATTAAAGCGGGGAAGCAGCACCAAATTGTATGTTCAGATTGCCCTTACCCTTGCAGACCGAATAAGGTCTGGACTAATCGAGCCTGGAGCCCGTTTGCCATCGGTTCGTAAAATGACCACAGATCTGGGCGTCAGTCTGGTCACCGTGTCCAAAGCCTATGCCGAGCTCGAAGCCATACAGCTGATTACCTGTTCCCAGGGAAAGGGATGTTATGTACGGGGGGCGCAGGAGTTGGAGAAATCAGAGGATATGGAGAGGACTCACCGTATTCAAGCAAAGAATGAATCCAGCACGCCATGGAACTGGCAGATGGCCCTTGTGGATTATTTGCCCCGAGCTCAGCTCTGGCGACATTTTGATGCATCTCCTCAAGTTAGATATGAGCTGCATATGTCGGCCATTCAGCCTGAATTGTTGCCAACACGAGAGATTATCGACAGTGCATATCGGCTTTCCTCGGATCTTCCAGAGCGCATGGCTGCCTACGGGTCCTTTCAGGGGGATCGGGAATTGCGTCAGACGTTTTCCGGGCATTTTGCGGAAAGAGGATTGCGGGTAATGCCTGAACGGATGCTGATTACGAGCGGTGCCCAGCAGGGAATCGATCTAGTTGCGCGTACTTTTGTTGGTCCTGGTGACGTCGTTTACATGGAAGCACCCAGCTATACCGGAGCGATTGATGTGTTTACAAGCAGAGGAGCGAAGATCATTACGGTGCCGATGGATGACGATGGTATGCGTATAGATCTGTTAACCCGCTTGTGTGATACTTACCCGCCCAAGTTGATATATACCATTCCTACGTTTCACAATCCTACAGGCATTACGATGAGCGCCAAACGGCGCGCGCAACTGCTTAATCTTGCGCAGAGTTATCATTGTCTCATCCTGGAGGATGACCCGTTCGCCGATCTGTATTTCCGTGATCCTCCCCCTGCTTCCATTAAATCCATGGATGGGACGGGCCATGTGATATATATAAAGAGCTTTAGCAAAGTACTTTCTCCTGGCTGTCGTGTGGCATGTGCAGTTGCGGACGGAAGTGTGCTCACACGACTTGTTGCAGCCAAATCCACTGCGGATCTCGGGAGTCCGCTGCTTACACAAAAGGCCTTGCAATCGTTCATACAGCATCAATACAGTGCGTATACAGCGCGATTGAGGGATGAATTATATTCCCGGCTGCTTGCCGCATCAACGGTACTGGAGGAACATGGTTCTCCCGGGATGTACTGGACTTTGCCTGATGGTGGACTAAACTTGTGGCTGCAATTGCCGGATGGTTTGGATATGCGTGAGCTACACCGCCAGTCGCTTGCCGCAGGTGTTTCCTTTTTGCCGGGTTCAGCCTGTTATGTGGGGGAAACGGATACGGCGAGTCTGCGGATCTGCTTCACGGTTACGAATCAGGAGCTGTTATGTGAAGGGCTACGGGTATTATGCAGGGTTATAAAGAACATTACACCGCAACAGGGGGGGGCAACGGCGGACAGGCTCCCGCTTATTTAATTTTCTTGAACACGGACATACATCCAATCCACATTGGCCCCCGTGCAATACGTTATAGTATCACTTGAAAGGGAGTTGGTTTGAAATGAACCATTTCTGTCCACCGCTTTGTCCGATTGTATGTGACCCGATCCAGGTTGTTGAAGATTATTACATCCCACAAATCGTACCCGTAATTCACCCGATCGAAGTTATTAAGAAACATCACTGTGTGCCAATCCATCATCACATGTATCCTGTCGTGGTCAAAGAAGAAGATCCTTGTTTTGTTTCAAGCCACAACGGCAAGAAAAAATCCGTGAAAAAATCAGGCAAATCCCGCACAACTTCTCGTAAACGCTAGTCGCAGCGGGTGCCCCGGGGGAATAGGTAATCATACCAAAGAGCAGCATACGCCCCGGGGCGCAGCTGCTTTTGTTTTTTTTATATCCAGTGTTCGGTTATTGTTTGATGTACTTTTTCATCGTATTGTCCATTTGCTGTCTCACATGCTGCGGCCAAAATTGAAGTGGGGCGCTGTTGCCAGAGGCCGCCTCCAATGCTTTAAACACATCGATTTGACCATAACCGAAATACTTGTCATGACCTGGGTCACCGAGATCTATGACGCTTTGACGCATGAGATCCATGACTTCTGTGTTGGTCAGATCGGGATTTAACGAGCGAATCAAGCCTGCAAGTGCCGCGACATGGGGACTTGCCATGGACGTTCCGGACAAGGCAGCATATTGGTTGTTCGGATACGTACTTGCAATGCTGGACCCTGGGGCCGTCACATCCACGTAATCCCCGTAGTTGGAATAGGAAGCTTTGTTCATGTCTGCATCCGTAGCGGATACCGCAAATACTTCCGGGTAGGCGGCAGGGTATCCTGGACGCTCCGTATTGTCGTTACCGGTCGCTGCGATTAATACGATGTCGCGATCAAAAGCGTATTTGATGGCATCATGAAGAAATTGGGCATCGGCGTAATTCCCCAGACTCATATTAATGACCTTGGCTCCATGATCAGCGGCCCAAATGATGCCTTCGGCAACGGCATAGGTTGTGCCTGAACCTGAATTGTCCAGCACCTTAACAGGAAGTACCTTGTTATACCAGCTCATGCCTGCTACACCTTCGTTGTTATTCACAACAGCGCCGATAATGCCTGCTACATGTGTACCATGGCCTACATCATCAAGCGGTTTGCTCGCTGGATCGACAACGTTATAACCTTTCAGCAGCTTGCCCTTCAAGTCGGGATGAGTCAGATCGACACCGGTGTCTACTACGGCAACGATAACATCCTTGTTGCCCTTCGTGATATTCCAGCCGCGGTTAGTTTCAATGGCAGGCAGGTTCCACTGGTAGTCTGAGAACAAAATATCATTGGGCACGGTTACATCATTTTGTTCAGGTACAGTCTCATTGGTTAAATACATGTAGTGGGGTTCCATATACAGCGGATTCCATTTACGTTCAAAATAAGCATGTAATTGTTCATAATTCATATGTTCTGACCGAAAAACATACGTGTATCCCAGCTTGCGTGCCGATTGAGTCCGCAAGTCGGATTTAATAATGCGCATATCCCGTTCACCTGGATCCTGACGGAAACGGATGACGATTTCGTTTTCGTAAAAATGACTGGCATTGGCGTTATCATGCCCTGTTTTTACCGTGATTTCTTTAAGAGTGTCGGGATGCACAGATTCGATTTTGAATTTGCCTTCCCGCGGATAAGGGATCATGCGCAAATTTTTGCGCTGATGCTGTTCCACGGCATTCAGTACATTTTGGCTAAACAGAGCAATGACGGCTCTTTTTCCATCTTTGGAAGGCTGCCCCATGACAAAAAACTTTTCTTTCCCCAGAGGAAAGGATGAAGATTCGAAGCTTTGACGTTTACTCACGGCTTTTTTGGCCAAGGCGAGAGAATGTTCCAGCTTCTGCTGTTCCACTTTGCTTCCTTTTGCTGCTGTTTTGTCAAAGTGCCGACTGTGTGATCCATTGGTATTCATTATATCAATAGACCGGATATGATCATGTGTTTGTTGTAGTTCATGAACGTATTTGCTTATTTGCACATCATTCATTTTGGAGGTTTTCTCAAGCATGATGCTAAGGTGCTGTTTGGCATCCGCGCGGGTTAGCAGATCGGTTGACTTTACATCCTGGACTTTGAGACGTTGTTTGCTTGCATGCTCCTCGTGTGGAGAATCGGGCATGGCACTTGGAGTAGGAACAGGACGATTGGTCGTTGGAAGCAAAAGTGTCAAGGCAAGTGCGCCTGCACCCGCGGCAATGGCCCAATTAACCCATTTCGGTCTGGACATAAGGGATGGAACCTCCTCGTTTGTTTTGACAATCATCTTACAGTGCTCTAATTTCATCGTTGTCACTGGATATATGTATCGTTAGGAAAAGCGGTTATTTTTATGCAGGTGAAGATCAGGGGAGCTGTGGGTAATGGGCATGTTCAGGGGTAGGAAGGGAAAGCCTGATTAAGGGATACCGCTCGTCATCTTTTTATGGTAGGATAGGAGCTGAGAATTCAAGGTCAGGGGAGAACCTCCCGTTGGCCGATCTATATGTAAGGACTTATTTAAGGGGGAGCTACCTTTATGTCAGCAGCCAATGTACAGAAAACATGTGAGTCAACTAGGGAAAAGTTAAAACCGGCTATCGATCGGATCGAACAATTTTTGAATGAAAATGCCTTGCCTGAACTGGATCAGAATCAGACGGAGGAGTCATCAGCCTTCTACAAAGGATTTCTTTCGGATCTCCGTCATTTGCTCGTTTTTTCTGAAGTTTCTTACGAAAAACTTGGCGTTGTGCTGCGTCGTGCCAATTTTGATGTCGATTTTGCCGAGAAGGCTCTCTATAACACATACCATCAAAGCATAAACAGCTTTTTTTATCCTAAAAATGAATGTTACTCCGAAGATGGAAGATATGCTTACACTGGTCAGGATGCAATCCGTTTCCGTGATAAGCCAATTCGTGCAGTACGGGATGTCATTCTTGAGATATCAAAAACGTACGAAGAATTGCGCGATGACCTGGCATTTTATGAAAGTGACTACCTAACGCAGCGTCGGATGCAAAACCAACGCAATCACGCGTAAATCAATTTTTTTAACTTATATTTAAATTGGACAAAACCGCCCTTGTGGCGGTTTTTTTGCGTTTTCTTCAACTGGAATTCGGAGAAAGGTCCATGTCATCATCTGGCATTTCGTTGGAGAATAGCTCATTTACGGTGCGGAGACAATAGATGTCGAGGTGATAAAAATGAGCCATGAGAAGCCAATAGTCAAATGCAGTGTTGCTAACTGCCACTTTTGGGGAGAAAACAATTTCTGCCAGGCCGATGCCATCATGATTGACATTGACCAACATGCCACCCGCCGCTTACATGAGGAATTTGCCGGAGAGACCTTTGATTCCGATCATCATGATCATGCACGTACATCTTCTGCGACATGCTGCCACACATTTAGACCGAAATGAGCAGTCATTCCCATTTATATGGAGGTGCTTTGCATTGAATAATGACCATAGAGATGATCACCCGTTCCATCGTCCAAAAACAACTTCGTTAGATGAAAAAAAGCGTGAGCGTGTAGATTATCCAAGACGCAGCCACAAGGAAGAGTATGGTGCAGAGGTAGCACCTACAACGGGTTCTATTCGAACAGAACCAACGGAAAGAACAGATCATGCACCTGTGAGGGACGAAGAAGACGGTGTCATGAAATCTACCGGCCGAATCTCCGGTTATATGGGGCTGGCCTTTGGTATTGCTTCCTTGTTCATGTGGTCCATTGTTCTGGGTCCGGCAGCAGCAGTGCTTGGATACTATGCTTATGTCAACGGCCGTAAAACCGCAGGGGCGTGGTCTATTGGACTTGGTGCCGTGGCAACACTCAGCTATTTCTTCATGATTCCATTCGCTCGCTGATACTGGATATGAGTTAATTATTTGCAGCCTTCTGCTTCCACCTTACTCAAGGGTGATTGCAGAAGGTTTCTTCACATTTGCGCATAAAGTTGTAAAATCGGCTTATTTTTTTGAAAACAATGGAACCTTCCTGTAAAATAATGTAGAATAAAGTCATAATCTACGTTTACATTATACGGGAGTGAATATAACTCATGCAGATTGATCCGCGCGCGTCGCGGCAGTTGCTGGAACTGCAATTGTCCAATAGTCTCAACGAAACAAATGCATCGGATGGAAATTCCGATTCAACGGTGGATTTTGCCAGTATGATGGACGGGCTGCTCGGGACGAATTCAACTTCTTTAAACCATACCGTAGGAGAAGACGTGAACTCTGCTGCGATCTCCAAACGATCTAGTGATGGTCTGTTGTGGCTGCAACTGGGCAGCATGTATAGTCCGGATGCAAGTTCTGTTTCTTCCTCAAACAGTAATGTGGTTTCTTTATCTTCTCTGATAAACACTGGAGTAGTGGATTCGGGTGCATCTGTACCTACGGATTTTGAATCTTTGATTGCTTCAGCGAGCGCCAAATATGGGGTGCCTGAATCTTTGATTAAGGCAGTCATTGAAACAGAATCCGGCTTCAATCCAAATGTAGTGTCTTCCGCAGGTGCCAAAGGACTCATGCAGTTAATGGATGGCACGGCAGCAGGGTTGGGGGTAAGTAACGCTTACGATCCCGCTCAAAATATAGATGGTGGAACCAAATACCTTTCTCTCCAGCTCCAGCGTTTTGGTGGCGAGGTGAAGATGGCACTTGCTGCGTATAATGCCGGACCGGGACGGGTTTCGAGTCTGGGTGTATCGAGTGACGCTGAATTGATGAGTGTACTTAACCGTCTCCCTTCAGAAACACAGTCTTATATTTCCAAAGTGGAGAAAGCGCAGTCGAAATACATGGTATAAGTGGTATGGACCAAAGAAATGGCAACACAACAGTACGTCCAGGAAGAGATCAAACGCGGGAACAGCAGCGCTTACATGTGCTTGGTTCCTGTTTGGTCTTTTTGTGTTGAGCGGGGATCGTGTTACAATGCTCACTGTAAGATTCCACAACGAAGAGACAAGGAGGGGAACCTCATTTGAAATATTTTGATTATGCGGCAACAACGCCTCCTCATCCGGATGTCATTCGTACAATGACTGAAATTATGGAGGCGCAATATGGGAACCCGTCATCGATTCATGGATATGGTGAGCGAGCCCATCAATTATTGCGTCGAGCGCGATCTGGCTGTGCTGCAGCTATCAATGTGAAACCGGCAGAAATCGTATTTACCTCAGGCGCAACCGAGAGCAACAACCTTGCCATTAAAGGTGCGGCATTACGGTATCAGTCTCGGGGCAAACATATCATTACAACGGCAACGGAGCATGCTTCAGTATATGAGAGTTTTGTGCAGCTACAGCAGTGGGGATGGGAGGTCACCTGGCTTCCTGTGGATTCCGATGGTCTGGTTAGCGCTCAGCAGCTGATGGATGCTATAAAATCGGATACAGTGCTTGTGAGTCTGATGCATGTGAACAATGAAACAGGAGCGGTACATCCGATTGCTGAGATTGGTGCACGACTGAAAAAGGAAGCGCCAAAGGTACTTTTTCATGTGGATGGCGTTCAGGGCTTTGGCAAGATGGAGGCTAAACCTGAGGCATGGGGCGCGGATCTATACAGCTTGTCTGCTCACAAGATTCGTGGTCCCAAAGGAGCTGGTCTTCTTTACGTACGAAGTGGAGTGGAGCTTACGCCTCTACTGTCAGGGGGATCTCAAGAGCAGGGACTGAGAGCGGGAACTGAGAACGTTCCTTTGCTTGTGGGTATGGCGAAGGCGATGCGTCTTGCAGCGGAACGTCAGGCTGACTTTGCGCGGCGTACAACGATTTTGCGAGATCGTATTATGGAGGTTATAGATACAATTCCCGGACTTGTGCTAAATAGTCGTAAAGAGGGCGCACCGCACATTGTTCATTTTTCCTATCCTGGAATGAAGGCAGAAGTGGCGCTGCATACCTTGGAGCAACTTGGAGTAACTGTTTCTACACAATCTGCCTGCTCTTCGCGATCAGCTGAACCCAGCAGGGTATTGCTTGCCATGGGCAGGGATAATGCTTGTGCTGCTGGTGGATTGCGTATTAGTCTTGGAGATGAACATACAGAAGAAGATGTGATCTTGCTGGAGCAGGCTTTACATCAGATGGTGGCGCAGCTGCGCCCGTTGGAAAGGCGGATGTGATTTTAGATGAAATATGATATGCTGCTTCTCCGTTTCGGAGAGTTTATGTTAAAAGGAAAAAACCGTTCCCGGTTCGAAAAAACAATCATTAACCAAGTACGTTCCCTGCTCAAACCTTATCCAGGCGCAAGTCTGCGGAAGGAGTTTGGACGGTTATACGTCGATCTGGGTGGCGAGTCTCATACTGAACTGATTGCTGTGTTGAAACGAGTATTCGGTGTTATGTCGATAAGTCCGGTTAAAGTGACTGCATCTGAGCTTGACCAGATCGTGGAGACAGCCGTTGCTTTTATGGATGAGAGAGAGTGTGAATTTAAAGAAGGTACTACATTCAAGGTTAATGTGCGGCGTGTATGGAAAGAGTTCCCCAGTTCTTCGCATGAAATGAACCATCTGGTGGGTTCTCCGATTCTCCGGAAATTCCAGCAGTTAAGTGTAGACGTGCGTCAACCTGACATTGAACTCCGCGTGGAAATTCGGGATCAGGGCACGTATATCTTCAATGAGGTTATTCCGGCCGTAGGCGGGTTCCCCCTGGGTACGAATGGAAAAGCGATGCTATTACTATCGGGTGGCATAGACAGCCCTGTAGCGGCATGGTCTTCGATGCGTAGAGGCTTGGAAGTAGAATGCGTCCACTTTTACAGTTATCCGTTCACAAGCCAGCGAGCCAAAGAAAAGGTCATCGATTTGGCGCGTGCGCTCGCTGATCATGCCGGCACAATCAAGCTGCATCTGGTTCCTTTTACGGAAATCCAAACTGCATTTACCCAGCTGGGACAGGATAACTTGATCATCACACTGATGCGCCGCTCTATGTTACGTATTGCCACCAAGCTGGCTGAACGTGAACATGCGCTTGCACTGATTACCGGAGATAGTCTGGGTCAGGTAGCGAGCCAGACCTTGCCGAGCATGAATGTCATTGGACGTGCGACGGAGCTACCGTTGCTGCGACCTCTTGTTATGATGGATAAACAGGAAATTATAACTTTATCCAAACAGATCGGGACGTACGATATATCGATTCTGCCATATGACGATTGTTGTACTCTTTTTGTACCAAAATCTCCATCAACGAACCCGAATCTTCGCATTGTGGACAAAATCGAAGCGACCATGAGTCAGCTGCCGGAATGGGTGGAGCAGGCGGTGGAACAGACAGAAACAATTACGTTGCATGCAGGCGAAACCTTTATTGTAAACAATCAGCAGGATGAGGATCATGAAATGAAGGAAGAATGGTTCTGATTACCCGCATTCTGGATTGAATGACATAATAAGGACTATGTTATCTACATGAAGAAAAAGGACTGGCCGATGTATTTTCGGTCAGTCCTTTTTTATGTTTATGGGAGTATTATTTATTAAAAGCTTAGGAATAGGAGTGCTGCCGCTCTCCCCCTGGTTTATTGCTGCTTGCACGTTTGCGATATCCGGCAAACACTACACCAGCAGTAACGAGAACGATAAATAAGATTCTTAGTGCAGGATGCTCAGTGAAGAAAGGCACGAGACGTTGTTCCTCTGTAATCATGTTAGAAGCCGTATACCCCAGCACGATGGCTCCAAGATAAATGATCCAAGGGAAGTGGTTAATTAATTTGATAAACAGCGTACTGCCCCAAACGATAATAGGTACACTGATCAGCAGTCCGAGTATAACAAGTACCAAGTGCTGCTGTGCTGCACCAGCAACGGCGATGACGTTATCCAGTCCCATGGCAGCGTCTGCGATCACAATCGTTCGCACAGCTGCCCAGAGAGAACCGCCGGCCTTGATATCCGAATGCTCTTCCCCTTGTTCTGCCAATAGCTTGTACGCAATCCAGATCAACAGTAATCCCCCAACAAGGAGTAGCCAAGGCACTTTGAGCAGCCAGAGCACAATAACGGTGGCCACAATGCGAATCAACAGTGCACCGCCTGTTCCGTAGAGGATCGCCCTTTTCTGCACAGAAGGGTGCAAATTTCGAGCTGCGAGACCAATCACAATGGCATTATCGCCAGCCAGAATTAGATCAATAAATACAACGTTCAACAACGCTAGCCAAAAAGCGGGGCTAAACAGCTCCATACGATGTCACTCCTTCTATATTTCCAAACCTGAGAAAGCTTGTTCAACGTTTAAGAATAGCATGGACAACTTTGACATACAAGTTAGAGTGGGGGGATGAGAAGCATGGATACGCTATGGCTGTTGACCGAAATATTAATGATCAATCTGGTTCTGAGTGGAGATAATGCGGTTGTTATTGCACTTGCAAGCAAGGATTTGCCAGCAAGACAGCGCAAGCAGGCGGTGTGGTGGGGGGCTTTCGGAGCGGTTGTTTTACGTTGTGTGTTAACCTTTGCAGCCGTGCTGCTGCTTGGCATTCCTTTTATTCAGGCAGCCGGTGGTCTGCTGTTGCTCTGGATTGCTGTCAAGCTGCTGCTTCAGAATGAAGATGAAGTACATATTCGTAAGGCGTCCACGACCTGGAAAGCGATCCAAACGATTTTGATTGCTGACTTTGTCATGAGTCTGGATAACGTTCTCGCGATTGCTGCTCTGGCGGATGGGGACCTGGCGCTCACTGTCATCGGGATTGCCATAAGTATTCCGATTGTGGTGTGGGGTAGCGGATTAATTGTCGGATTGTTGAAACGATTCCCGATTCTGGTGTTTGCCGGTTCAGGTATTCTGGCCTTCACTGCAGGTGAGATGGTGATGAATGATCCGAAGCTGGGACAGTGGCTTGGCGGCTTGGCAGCTGAGGCGCATACACTGCTGCCTGTAGCTATGGCTTGTCTTGTAATCGCGGTTGGAGGAGCCCACAAGTTTGTTCGTCGAAACGTGTAAATTAAATTTGACAAATGAATGATAAATATAGCGGTAGACTGCCCTTTTAAGGGCAGTTTTTTGTCGTATTCGATGTGCTCTGAGGATGGGGCTGACTCGATTAAGTCATAGTCCGGCCATTTTAGGGTAATACAGGATAATGGAGAGAGGCGAAGTGCGACATAAAGTGTAGTTTTTTGCGTACACATCGGCTAAACTAGAAGCAGGCTGGAAACAGTTAGTCATCATGGAATGCTTATAGTTTAGCTTACGGGATACATAGCCAAATGTTATAAGAGGTGATTTTAGATGAAAAATGAAAAAGCAATTGGGATATTTATTTTAGTTGCAGGTATTATCATTTTACTAGGTAAGTTTGGTGTGTTTGGCTTCATTGGAAGGCACTTCTGGCCTTTGCTCATCTTGCTGCCAGGTATTGCTCTTCATGCTTGTTATTATGCAAGGCTTACGCCATCATGGTCACTTGTTCCAGCAGGCACGTTAACCATCTATGGTCTGTTGTTCGGAATTACGAACACTTGGGGCGGGGGATTGATGAGCAGCCTTTGGCCTGCATTTTTGCTTGGGCTTGCCATTGGTTTGCTGGAATATGCACTGGCCGATCATCGAAGACCTGCATTGGTACTTCCAGTTGCACTGGGCGTGGGTGTCCTTTCAATTATTTTCTTCGGATTTACACTGCTTCACACCGGTATTATCTACGTATTGGCAGTACTTTTGATTGTAGGCGGGATGTGGCTGCTGTTTGGACGAGGACGTCAAGGGAGAGGCTGGTAACATTCCCAGCGGTCTTTCAAGCGAAATATCTTGATTTTTACCTATGATCAACTATAATATAAGGGATATAGGCATGCGTCGGGATATCACCGACGCTTATTTTGGGTGAGTAACCTGCGAATTTGCGGGAAGTTTAGTAGATAAGAATTGAAATTGGAAAGGATATGGATACAAACCATGCATTCAAGAGAACACATTCGCAATATTGCGATTATTGCCCACGTCGACCACGGGAAAACAACGCTCGTCGACAAGTTGCTCCAGCAATCCGGTACTTTCCGTGATCACGAAACGGTACAGGAGCGCGCAATGGACTCCAACGATTTGGAGCGTGAACGCGGTATTACGATTCTGGCCAAAAACACAGCTATTACCTATAAAGATTACCTGATCAACATTGTGGATACACCAGGACACGCCGACTTTGGTGGTGAAGTGGAGCGTATCATGAAAATGGTTGACGGCGTATTGCTCGTTGTTGATGCTTATGAGGGTTGTATGCCACAAACGAAGTTTGTACTGCGTAAAGCACTTGAGCACAACCTGACACCAATTGTTATTGTAAACAAAATTGACCGTCCAGCGGCTCGTCCGACTGAGGTTATTGATGAAGTATTGGACCTGTTCATTGAACTGGGTGCCAACGATCAACAACTTGAATTCCCTGTTGTATATGCTTCCGCATTGAACGGAACATCCAGCATGGAAAATGATCCTGCTAAACAGGATGACAACATGATGGCGATCTACGATACGATCGTTAGTCATATCCCTCACCCAACAGAGAATGTTGAAGAACCGCTTCAATTCCTCGTTACTTTGATGGACTACAATGAATACCTTGGCCGTATTGCCATCGGTCGTGTTAACCGCGGTGTGATCCGTCAAGGACAATCTGTAACGGTTATTATGCGTGATGGTAAGAGCAAAACTGCACGTATCGAGAAACTGTTTGGTTTCCAAGGTCTCAAACGCGTTGAGACAGAAGAAGCTGGAGCAGGCGATATCGTTGCGATTGCAGGAATCAAGGACATCAACATTGGTGAGACCATCGCTGATCCTAACCATCCAGAAGCTTTGCCGGTTTTGAAAATTGATGAGCCTACACTTCAAATGACGTTCCTCGTGAACAACAGTCCATTTGCAGGTCGTGAAGGTAAATGGGTAACTTCCCGTAAACTTCGTGAGCGTTTGTTCAAAGAGTTGGAAACGGACGTATCCCTTCGTGTTGACGAAACAGAAAGTCCAGATGCATTTGTCGTTTCCGGACGTGGTGAGCTTCACCTGGGTATCCTCATTGAGAATATGCGTCGTGAAGGATATGAACTGCAAGTATCCAAACCGGAAGTTATCGTTAAAGAAGTTGACGGAAAGAAAATGGAGCCTGTTGAGCGCTTGTTGATTGACATCCCTGAAGAGAGCATGGGTTCCGTAATGGAGAGCCTAGGCGCACGTAAAGCAGAGATGGTTAACATGGTGAACACAGGAAGTGGACAAGTACGTCTTGAGTTCCTGATTCCAGCACGGGGTCTGATCGGATATAGCACAAACTTCCTGACATTGACTCGTGGTTATGGTGTTATGAACCATGCATTTGACAGCTATGCTCCACTGGTATCTGGTCAAGTGGGTGGACGTCACCAAGGCGTACTGATCTCAACTGAAAATGGTACGTCTACGTTCTATGGAATGATGGGCGTTGAGGATCGCGGTACTCTCTTCTTGGAGCCAGGTACTGAAATCTACGAAGGTATGATTGTTGGTGAACATACACGTGACAATGATATCGTTGTTAACATCTGCAAAGAAAAACAACTGACTAACGTTCGTTCTTCAGGTAAAGATGATACGGTTAAAATTAAAACTCCGATTATCTTCTCGTTGGAACAGGCGCTTGAATATCTGAATGAAGATGAATATTGTGAGATTACACCGAAATCTATTCGTCTTCGTAAGAAGATCCTGAATAAATCCGAGCGTGAGCGTTCAGAGAAACAACGTAAAATGGCTACAAAATAACGCCTAACTACAACTAAACTAGAAGATAAAAGTTAATGTTTGAGGATACACGAAAGTAACTAAAGGTTTGTACAGAAAAAGTAGTGAAGGGATCGGAATCGATTCTGAAGAAGCGAAGCGCTCGCCTTTGTCTCCAAATTTTAACCTTTGAAGATTCGTTCAAAAATTTGGAGACAACAGCGATCGAAAGAACGATCCGAAACCGAAACGGTCACTACAGATGCACTTCTCTTGAGTTATCGAAAGGGTATCATCAACAATAGACTTATATCTAGCATGAACACGAAAGGAGCTAGCTGTGTATGCAAGCATGGTTCGCATCAAACCCGATCGTAGCCTACATCGTCATCTTTGTATTGATTACTTACGTATATAACAAGGTGTTTCGGGTACGTCAGAAATTGCCACTTGGTAAGGAAATCGTTCTCTATATATTGATGGCGATGGGCACATTCATGCTTCTTGTTTTTCAAATCGACAAGTTGCCAATTATTCAATGTTTGCTGGTGGCTGTTGGTTTGATGCTGTTAGTGAGAGTGCGCTATTTTATTGAAGGTCGTCAAAAGAAAAAAGCGGAAGCTGCCGCTCGAAACTCATAAATTCTGTATAGTATAGACCATCCGTTTTCCTTAGGGAAAGCGGTTGTCTTATATATAGGCCAAAACAGATGTGATAAAGGTGTTGAAGATATGAACTCGAATTCGAACGGACTGCCTCCACGGAGACAGGCACCGACTCAATCCGGCGCTTCTGGATCGAAGAACGGCAAGGGCAAGCAACCAAAGAAGAAGAAACGGATGCGAACCTTTGGCAGACTGATTTTAAGTTTATTGGTTATTGCAATTGTGGTAGGCGGTGGATATCTGTATTGGGTATACAATCAGGTAGCTGATACGGGCATTGACAAGCCAGTACCAGCTGGAATGTCAGCAAAAACCAAACCCATTACGATGTTGCTGCTAGGTACGGATAACCGTCCCGAAACAGGTACGTATCTCTCGGATGTGGTTATGGTAGCTTCTCTGAATCCGGAGACCAAGACGGCAACCATTGTATCTTTACCTCGGGACACCCGTATTCAGTTGGATGGATATAAGGCGAATAAATTGAATTCCTATTATCCTAAATTTAAAGCGCAAGAAAAAACCTCTGGCAAAAATGCAGAGGATCAAATGAAAGAAATGATGGGCAAATATCTGAATGTGGATATCAATTATACGACGGTACTGAATTTTCAAGCGTTCCGTGATGCGGTTAATGCTGTAGGTGGCGTGGATGTGACAGTGGATAAAAACATGTGTTACAAAGATACGGCCGATGGCACGGATATTAACCTGGTGGCTGGTGCACAGCATTTGGATGGCAAAGAAGCACTTGATTTTGTTCGTTACCGTAAATCGAACTGTAAGCCGAAGACAGATGAATCCAACGATTTTGACCGAAATAAACGTCAGAATCAAGTGTTGAATTCCATGTTGGATCAGTTGAAATCACTGGGAGGCGTAACAAAGATTGGTAAAGTGATTGGCGCTGTTGACGACAACATGACAACTGACGTGGAATCGGAGCAAATGAAGAACTTCATTTCAACCTATTGGAATATTTCCAAATCGGATGTGCACTACACACCTGTAACCGGAGAGTGGAGAAGTCCATATGTATATATCAACGAAACTGAATTGGCTAATGCAAAACAGGCGTTGCAGGATACACTTTCAGGTAAAGTAACAGCATCTCCAACAGCCGAGTAACATTCATTCTTTTAGGATTGGAAGCGAGTTTGATGGTATGCTATAATATCATCAACAACGAATTAAGAATTGCATAAAGAAGATTAGGGGGCTGGTTGGATGTCCGAAGCCGTCACACAATTGACTGAATCTCTTTTACAGCAATTCAAGAACGAAACATTTGTGCTCTTGAGCACCGTGGACATTGAAACTGGGGGTCCGACATCAACAGCAATCTCCTGGGTTTATGCGGAGAATGCTTCTACCCTTCGTGTGGCGATTGATCATCGTTCACGTCTTGTGAACAATATGATTGAGAATCCGGTCATCACCGTCACTATTTTTGGTGAAGAGATGGTGTATGCGGTAAACGGACGTGCTTCCGTACGACAAAATCCGTTACAGGATGTTCCATTTAACATGTGCTGTTTCGACATTTCCATTGAAGCGGTAAGGAACGCCCTTTTTTATGGAGCCCAACTGTCCTCTGTGCCTCAATATGTCAAAATATATGATCAGCGTGCTGCTGAGAAATTAGATGAGCAGGTTTTTACTGCCATGAAAAAAGCCTAGTGAGAGATCACTGGGCTTTTTGTTGTCTTTTGTCAGATGAATGCAGCTGCTGCATTTGTTGTTCGCGCTCTACATGTTCATCCGGATTTTGACGGACTTTGACATCTTTGGGCAGTTGGGGAATGATACGGCCAACCATGTCAGCGAGTTCTGAGGCGAAACCGGATATCGGATGACCTTGACGAATATGCTCACCAATTTCCTTGATTCGTTCGGTGACATCGGCATCTGCGGTAACAATGGAATCCACACCTTCCGGATCTTTGCGGAGGGCTTCGGCAACAGAGTATTTAATAGTACCAACTCGTGCGCGTTCCAGTTCACCATCAACATCAATGCCAACTACGGCTGTATTGCCAAGAATGACACAGTTGGCGTCCTTGACACCTTCCACTTGCTTGGCAAGTGTTTTGAGGTGGGTGACCCTTTTTTCGTTTGGCATCCGATCAGCCTTGGTGTTGTTCACTACGTTTTTCTCATGAACTTCACCTGTGTTTTCGGTCAGATGGTCCACAGCAGAAGGGTGTAACCGATCCTCCTGAGTATTGAGCATGTGAGATCCTTTACGTTGATCTTGCTGAGTTGTAACATTTCCTCCGTAGCCTTTGGCATGCTGACCTTGTTGCTGCGAGGCATTACGCGTAGAACTGTTGCAGCCTGTAAGTATAAAGATCAGAAGCAGCGTGCAAACCCAATATTTCATAAATGTTCATCCTTTCTTGGAGTTTTTCAGAATGGTTGACAATTATTTTGTCCTAGTCGAATACATTTATGTATGGGAGCATGATTGTCCATGCCGCTGCTGAAAGATCACACTATCCATGCCTTTAACGACGCCGCTTTGGAGGGGATTGAATGAAAAAGATTTTTGTATTGGATACGAACGTGCTTCTGCATGACCCCAATGCCATATTTGCCTTTGAGGAACATGAGGTAATCATTCCCGCGGTTGTACTGGAGGAGATCGACTCCAAAAAAAGAAATGCCGATGAAATTGGCCGCAATGCCCGCAATGTATCGAGACTTCTTGATGGGTTGCGTGAACTGGGACACCTGCACAGTGGCGTGCCTTTGGCCAATGGAGGCAATCTGAAAGTGGAACTGAATCACCGCAGTTTTGTGAAAGTACAGGAAATGTTTGGAGAAGTGTCCAATGATAATCGGATTTTGGCCGTCGCCCTGAATTATCAGATTGAGGAAAATGAGAAAGAGGTTGTTGAGCGACAGGTAGTTCTAGTCAGCAAGGATGTGCTTGTTCGTATCAAAGCGGATGTACTCGGTCTATTCACACAAGATTACTTATCAGATCGAACGGCAGGTCTCAGTGAATTATATCCAGGGTATACTGCCCTGAAGGTTCATCCTTCGGTCATTGATGAGTTTTACACATATCGCTTTCTACCGATCAAACCGTTACAGTTGTCTTATTCGCTTTACCCGAATGAATTTGTAATTCTCAAGGATGAGATGGGAACCAATAAATCGGCTTTGCTCAAAGTAAATACAGAGGGAACAAAGCTGGAACCACTTTTCCTGAGTAATGATAATGTATGGGGCATCAGTGCGCGTAACGCGCAACAGCGTATGGCTCTGGAACTGCTTCTGAATGATGATATTCCACTTGTCACGATTACAGGGAAGGCTGGAACGGGGAAAACCTTGTTGGCGCTTGCAGCGGGATTACTTAAAGTGGAGGATGATCATAAGTATAAAAAATTATTGATCGCCCGCCCGGTTGTTCCAATGGGGAAAGATATCGGTTATCTACCCGGAGAAAAAGAAGAAAAACTGAGACCGTGGATGCAACCGATTTATGATAACTTGGAATTTTTGTTTGATACTAAAAAAGCAGGCGACATTGATAAAATTTTGATGGGTCTTGGTAGTA
>NZ_LITU01000059.1:15039-42597 GCF_001280595.1 Paenibacillus xylanivorans | reverse complement strand
GGGCGTTCCATACCAGGACAGTTCATTATCATCGATGAAGCGCAGAATCTGTCCCGCCATGAAGTGAAGACCATTGTATCGAGGGTGGGCGAAGGCAGTAAAATTATTTTGATGGGTGACCCTGAGCAAATTGACCACCCTTATCTAGATTCAGCAAGTAATGGTCTGACGTACATTGTGGAGCGATTCAAGCAAGAGGGGATCAGCGGACATATTATGTTGGAAAAAGGAGAACGTTCCAAGCTGGCTCAGCTTGCAGCGGATTTATTATAGGGTTATGGGTAGTTTATTTCCCGGAAAATGTTTCTAATGAACCGGCTCTTAGAGCCGGTTTTTTTGCTGAAAAAATAAAAATCGGATATTGCACAGAACTCGATATGCTCAAAGTATGCAAAATATCGGAAAACTGTTTTTTGGCAGGATAGGACAAGAGCACTACTTATTTGTTACAATGAACGTTGCAGGAAAAAATTAGGGAGCAAGGAGGAGAAATTAATGAAGCGTGGACATCAGGTTGTTTTGTTCGCAGTATTGCTGCTTTCGTTAACGATTCTATCTCCCAGCTTTGATTTTAGAGGTTCACAGCTTAATCAGGAACGAGACCAGGAAAAAGATGCATTTCCTAACACGTCATCTCGCAATGAGGACCATCATGCCCCGTTAGAGATTGTAGTGTCAATGTCTGAGACAGATTTTCAGTCGTTTAAAAGAATGGCTAATGAAGTAGCAGATGCTCAACATGTTGAAATTAATCTGCGTAATTTAGAGCCGGATACATATAAGCGAGTGCTTGATAATAAATTTTCGGTAGGAGAGAGCGGAGATATTATTCTTCTGAACAGCGCGGAAGTTCAATACCATGCCAAAAAAGGACATCTGTACCCGTTAAACGGTACAACGCTGTCCAAGTCATTAGGAGAAACGGTGGTTGGCTTGCGGGAAATGACAGAGTGGAATGGATATCAATGGGGAATGCCGTTTGATTTTGATCCGTATGTAATCGCAGCTCGCTCTCCATTCCTGGACGAAGCCGGTTTGGCGGGGTTGCCTGAAAGTAAGGAACAGTGGGTTAAACTTGTACAACAGGCAGCGCAAGATAGAACGGATTTAATTAGAATAAACTTGAATGACCTTCACGCGGTAAGTGCATGGTTGAATCAGTTTGAACCAGGCATGGCCCCCGACAAAATTAAGAAAGCGCAAACTTCTTCACAAACGGAGGCATACCAACAGGTCATACAACTACTGGATCAGCTCCAGCCGCATATTACGGTCGAATCAATAAATCCGACGCTCTCAGCTTCTGAAGATCAGACGGATGCTCCTATGGTAGTAACGTTACTGTCTCGTTTGTTAAGCGGAAATCAAGGCGTGGCAGGCGAACAGAGTTCAATGGAGAGGATAGCCCTCAGTAAGTTGGAACCTCTAGGATCAAGAAGCCTTGTTATCGCAGCTGGCTCACTTGAGGCAGAAGAGGCCAGTCGCTGGATCGAAGGGATGACTTCCTCTTCCGTGCAATCGGAGTGGTACCAACAGGCTAACTATTTACCAGCAAAGCAGCAGGAACTAGATCTTGAGTCACAGAAACTAATAGCAAAATATGATACGACTGATATAAAATCCTGGTTTCCAGCTGAATCTTCACAGTCTTTAATGACTGAAAGTCTTATACAATCTGCTACCTTTCAGAAGAAGGTCCAACAACTTCTTGGGGGAGAGATCACGGCTAATCAATACGTGAAAAGCATTATCGCCTTGCAGAGCGCATCAAAATGAAATAGCGAGCTTCACTTCAAGTATGCCTTCACTTGTGGATACCTCAGTGGCTTTAACAAACGACAGAATTTTCTGTGGGTAAAATCCGAGATCGAATTCCCGTTCCAGCATACGACGTGTGGTATCAGGCAATTCTAACTGATTAAACACAAGTTTATCCACATGAAAGCGAATCGAATTCTGAGGTTCATTCTCGACCGTATAATGGCCTTCAATGCTTAATTGCAACTGATCACGCTGTCCCGAGGCAGTAATCCGATCTTTTTCAAACTTAAAGGCGAAGTCTTCGAAGATGGGATTTTGGGAACGCAGAAACGTATTCAGTTCATCTTGTCCAATTCGAATCGTGTATGTCGTTCCGGTAGTGGAGATTCCTCCGTTTTGTTCCTGGATAAATTGTGGCAGGTTCTGCATGGCTGATGCCAATGCTTTGAAATATCGCTTGACCTCGTATATACCGATGTTCTCCCAATAGATGGTTAACTCATCCATCAATTTCTGCATGGCTGCAGCATCCCCGCTGGCAGCTACTTTTCCGTCCACTTCTTTCTGTAAGGCAAGTACACGTTCACGTTGATTTTGAAGATTGTTTTTTAGTTCAGACAGTTCTGCAGAGGTTTGATTAATCTGGGCAGACGTTTGCTGCATGGCGCGATATCGATCCTGATACTTGTCCAGAACAGCCTGATCCCTGCCAATAATAATCTGATAGTAATCGTATAGAACGAACAGGTCTTTAATGGATCTTGCCCCCAGAACCGTCATCAAGAGACTATCACGCTCTCCGGTATAGTAGGATCTCACAACTGCACCCGCACGGTCTTGTTGAGTATGTATCTGTTCTTCCTGTTCCTGAAGCTGAATGGATAACGTCTGACGTTGTTTGTCCAGCTGGTTTTGTCTTTCTGCAATACGTTCGATTTCATGATCGATTTCGACAATGGATAGGCTTTGTTGCAGTATTTCGCGTGTATCCTCAGAGGAGGGCTCTCCATAGGCATAGGTCCAAGGTAGCTGGATCAAAAATATAATACATACGATGAAGCCAGGAATGCCGTATCGACGTTTCACCCATCATTCTCCTTTCCATATCTAAATATGATGCGAACAGGCTTATCTCTTCCAGACAATATATGAAATAGATACGTGAAATATCCGTAGTGGTTACATAACACAAAGAATAGCCATTTAATCTGAGAAACAACAAAAAAGCAATCCGACTGTAGCCGGATTGCTTTGATGCTGCTGGCGGATTAGAGCGGCAAATCCATTTGGAATACGGTCCAGTAGCTGAACCCTGTGAAGGTCACGATCATATAACCCCAGAAGAGCAATATGTACGTACGTTCGGTAAATTTCAAATATCCCAAAATGACAAAAAACGCAGTCTGCAGGAAAAAAAGCAAAGCCATCTCGACCAGGTCTCCCGCAAAAGCCATCAGGCCAATCGCTAGCGTGAAGAACCCGAGTACCCGAAACATGCGCGCCACGGTAAGTCCTCCTCTCCTATGTACGATCATAGATTGTCTACACAACATTATACCGGGAAAGGAAAAAGGTGTAAACAAAATTGGATATGAAAGCGAATTCTTTTTTAGCCGAAAAGGGTTAAAGTATGGTTTGTTTTGCATATGCAACGTATGAGCACTCATAAATGTGGAAATACATTTTAGTATGAAATCAATTCTATGAACTCTATGAGAGGCATAAGAATGAATGAAGCAGCTTTTATACCTAATTCACATGCCGGGAAATCGGTTATGGGGACGGTTATTTTAGGATGTTGTTAGGAGGGTATTATAGCATGACTGCAGTGAGACAGGATGCTTGGAGTACAGAGGACGATTTGATTTTGGCTGAGGTTACTTTGCGTCATATTCGGGAAGGAAGTACACAACTGGCCGCTTTTGAAGAGGTTGGCGAAAAAATAGGTAGAACTTCTGCCGCTTGCGGTTTTCGCTGGAACAGTTGTGTGCGTAAGAAGTATGAGTCTGCTATTAGCAATGCTAAGGCTCAACGACAAAAACGGAGTTATCTCCGCAAACAACCGGCTTTGCTTGGACCACAGGTAGCAGCTTTGTCCACACTGGATACAGAAGAAAATCTGTACAAAGCGGATGGGATTTCGGAAGACTCTCTATCCATTGATGCAGTGATACGATTCTTGCGGCAATGGAAGGGAACAGTGCAGGAAAACGGTCGCCAGCTCAAGATGCTTGAGAAAGAGCTTCGCGAAAAAGAAGATGAACTTCATGGACTGCGTTGCGAGAATGATCGTCTGTCTAAGGAAGTAAATGAAGTACAGACCGATTATCGTGTTGTAAACGACGATTATAAGGCATTGATTCAGATTATGGATCGTGCTCGCAGACTCGCATTTCTGACAGAAGAAGAAGAGGAACTCAAAACGAGATTCAAAATGGACGCCAACGGGAATCTGGAACGCATTGAATAAAAGCAAAATGTGTTTAATGATCAGCATTAGACTAGAGCCCGTCACACCTCCGTTATACAACGGCGGGTATGATGGGTTTTTTGTTTGCTGTTTTTGTTCTATTATAGATAAAGCAACTATTGGAGCGAGGTAGGGATACAGCATGATCATTGACGTTATAGGATCAGGGTCACTGGGTCTTTTGTATGGAGGAAAGCTTCAGGACGCAGGCAACGAGGTTCGATTTTGGACCAGAACGGCTGAACAGGCGAATAAACTGAGTGTAGAAGGATTTAAGGTCGTTGAACGGGAGATAACCATCCAGATTACGCCTGATCATATCCAGGTCAAGCCGATTACGGCGTTAACCAGAGTCTGGGAACAATCACCTGGAGATTGGTTACTATTAATGGTGAAGCAAACTGCGATACATGAGGTTATACGTGAAATTGGTTCATTGAAGACGCGAGTGATGAATATCGCATGTTTTCAAAATGGGGTTGGTCATCTGGATCATATGCAATCCAATATGCCACATTCCAATATATACAGCGTCATAACCACAGAAGGGGCGAAACGTCAGCAGGATGGGGTCATACGTGCAGGTATAGGAGAGACCTGGTTGGGCAAAAGTGCAGATGTACGTCACTCATCTCTAACGCCAATGGAACCAAATGAACTCATTCGTTTACAGGGACTTTTGCAGCAGGCAGGATTTGGCTGTACAGTGTCGAATGAAATCGATAAGCTGATTTATAGGAAGTTGTTAATTAATGCTGTCATTAACCCTCTTACCGCGATATGGCGTGTTCCTAATGGTGAGTTAATTACAAAGGAAGAACGAATCGCATTTATGCGACAACTGTACGATGAGGCAGTGGCAGTATACAAAGCAAGCGGGATACTTCTCGATGTGGATGTGTGGGAACAAATCCTCTCCGTCTGTCGTTCTACAGCCTCGAATACATCTTCCATGCTTTCGGATGTTCTGCATGGACAACCAACGGAGGTGCAATCCATTAACGGTCAAATCGTAAGCATGGCGTGTCGGTGTGGCCTATCTGCTCCGATGCATGAAATACTGCTTCATCTGATTGAAGGTATGTAACCGGAAGGAGTGAGTTAATGGGATTTTTTATTGTGCTGAGCATACTGCCTTTCTTTCCGTTCTTTCTTGTTTATTGGATCATGTATGGATGGAAGAAAGATAAGCGTGTGGCGTTGCGCTCGGCAATGGATGTGACAACCTTATTCCTTATTTTCTCGGTATCGGCGTTATTCAACTTAACATTTGATTCAAACTTTGGATTTTATTTAACACTTATACTCATACTAATAGCGCTTGGATTCATCGGAGGGGCACAAAATCGTCTCAAAGGTAAGGTCGATGGGGGTAGAATGTTCCGGGCCGTTTGGCGCATGGCTTTTGTCATAATGAGTTTTGGGTATGTTTTGTTTACTATATTTGGATTATTTAGATACTTTATGAATCAGATGTAAGGATACATAACGCAAAAGGCTAAAAAATGTGTCGATTTTGTCGAAAACTGAAAAAAACATTACTTTCTGAAAAAGTAATGTAGATTTTTTTGACCGGTGGTTGTATAATCTATAAACATATACCACATCAATTTAGGGGGAAAGTGTTAGATGAAAAGGAAAAGTCTATTAGTCCTTTTGACGCTGATTTTGGCGTTCGGTACCGTACTTGCAGCGTGCGGATCGAAAAACGAAGGCACAGGTAACACCGATAATGGTTCTGCAACCGAAGGAAATGGTCTTGCTAAAGATCAAGTCCTGAAAATTAACCTGTCAGCTGAACCTCCTACGTTGGACCCGGCTCAAGCAAAAGACAGCCAAACCAACACTGTTCTGAAATTCTTGTATGAAGGTCTTGTGCGTATCGGCGCTGATGGTAAAGAAGCTCCAGGCGTTGCTAAAGACTGGACAATCTCCGAAGATGGTCTGAAATATGTTTTCAACCTGAACCCGGATGCAAAATGGAGCAACGGTGATGCAATCACTGCCGAAGACTTTGTACGTTCTTGGGAACGTGCGTTGAAACCGGAAACAGCTTCTCCATATGCTTACCAACTGTACTACATCAAAGGTGCTGAGGGTTACAACCTGAGCAAAGACGAAAAATATAAAGGTACTAAAATCACAGATTTCTCTCAAGTAGGGGTTAAAGCTACTGATGAGCATACGTTGGAAGTAACGTTGGAAAACCCAACAGCTTACTTCTTGGGTCTTACAGCATTCTACACGTACTACCCAGTACACAAGTCTGCTGACACGAATGACAAATTCTTCACAGACTACAAAAACATGATCGTTAACGGTGCATTCACAATGGACCAATATGCTAAAGGTCAAAAAATCGTCGTGAAGAAAAACGAAGGCTACCATGCAGCTTCCGATATCAAATTGTCTGAAATCAATATGTCCTTGACAAACAGCAGTGCTTCCGAACTGCAAGCATACAAGTCTGGACAACTTGATTACACAGGTAATCCAAATGGTGAGATTCCAACAGACCAAATTCCTTCTATAAAAGCGGAATTGCCGGACGAGTTTAAAGCTACTGGTATTGCTAGTACGTACTACTATCAGTTCAACGTTAATGAAGCTCCATTTAACAACGTTAAAATCCGTAAGGCTTTTGCAATGTCAATCGAGCGTCAATTGATTGTTGACAAAGTAACACAAGGTGGACAAATTCCAGCTTTCGGCTTTGTACCTCCGGGTATCCGTGGTGAAAACGGCGAATTCCGTGATGAGCACAAAGATGACTTCTTCACTGAAAACGTAGAAGAAGCTAAGAAATTGCTTGCTGAAGGTATGAAAGAAGAAGGCTACACAACATTGCCTGCAGTAACTTTGATCTACAACACTAGTGACAGTCACGCGAAAATCGCTCTTGCTGTTGCTGATATGTGGAAGAAAAACCTTGGTGTTGACGTGAAAGCGGAAAACCAAGAGTGGGGCGTATTCCTTGAGAACCGTCAAAATCAAAACTTCCAAGTCGCTCGTGCGGGCTGGTCTGCTGACTACAACGATCCGTACAACTTCTTGGAAATGTGGACTACTGGAAACACAAACAATGATTCCAAATTCAGCAATGAACAGTATGACAAAGATGTTAAAGAAACTGTGAAATCGGCTGATCCAGCTGCACGTATGGCTGCATTTGCTGACGCTGAGAAAATCCTGATTCAAGATGAAATGGGCGTATTGCCGATCTATTACTACACTAACGTATCTTTGACTAAGCCTTACCTGAAAGGCGTACAACTTGATTTCAGTGGAGCAATTGACTTCACTCGTGCATATCTGGAAGAGAAATAAGTTGTTCTGAAGTCTATATGATTACTTCGGGATATATATGTGGAATTTCATATATATCCCGATTTTTTTGTATGTGCACCGATTTTCCTTATAATTCTTGAAATTTCCGATAAATGGATTGGACATTATTCATGTCTAATTCTACAATCGATTTGTATACAAAATATTGTTTGTGGAGGTGTGCAAGGGTTGGTTAAGTACGTGCTGAAAAAACTGCTATTTATGCTGCTATCGCTTTTCATACTCGCATCAGCAACCTTCTTCCTGATGAAGGCCATTCCGGGTGACCCTTTTACATCCGAGAAAAAAGTATCACCTGAAATCCGGGCACTTTTGGAAGTGAAGTATGGTTTGGACAAACCGATGTATGAACAATACCTGAAGTATATGGGTGGAATCATCAAAGGTGATTTCGGGGTTTCTATGAAATACCTAAATCAAGATGTATCTGGTATGATCACTCAAACGTTTACAGCATCGCTGAAGTTAGGAATCTTTGCGATTATTATCTCAATTGTTGTGGGTGTCTTGTTGGGGCTTCTTGCCGCAGTTTACCATCGCAAGCTGATTGATGATATTACGATGATCCTCGCTGTTATCGGGATTGCTGTACCGAGTTTCTTGCTCGCATCTCTGGTGCAATATGTTTTTGCGTTCAAATTCGGCTGGTTTAACGTTATGGGCTTCGATGGTCCACTCGACTATGTGCTTCCGGTTGCAGCCTTGTCTGCATCACCAATTGCCTTTATCGCACGTTTGACGCGTTCAAGCATGTTGGAAGTGTTGCATGCAGACTACATTAAGACTGCCAAAGCCAAAGGTTTGAAATGGCCTGCTATTATGTTTAGACACGTTTTACGGAACGGTATTCTGCCAGTTGTTACTTATGTTGGTCCGATGACAGCGAATATTATCACAGGTTCCGTTGTTATTGAGCAAATCTTTAACATTGGTGGAATTGGTAAAGTATTTGTAGAGAGTATTACGAATCGTGATTATACGATGATCATGGGGATTACAATTTTCTATGGTATTCTCTTGATGCTTGCACGTTTCCTGACAGATATTGCTTACGTGTTGATTGATCCTAGAATTAAGCTAGAAAGCCGGAAGGGGGCATAACGTTGTCTGGCACGAATAACAACAATAATGAAACGGCGAACACAGGCCTGGATAGTCAGGCAGCGTTGAAATCGCAAGAGAGTGTATCGCTATTCAAAGACGCTATGTACAGACTTGCAACCAACAAGGCCGCTATGATTAGTTTGGCTGTTCTAGTCCTTGTTGTCATTTTCTCTATGATTGGTCCAACTTCGTTGTTCTCAAGCTATAATTATTATTCCAATGATTTGTTGAATGCTAATGCTGCACCTAGTGCTGAACACTGGTTTGGAACAGATGAACTGGGTCGTGATGTATGGGTAAGAACCTGGGTAGGTGCACGTGTGTCTCTTACTGTAGGTTTGGCTGCTGCTCTAATTGACCTTGTTATCGGGGTGATTTATGGAGCCATTATGGGTTTCTACGGTGGACGTGTTGACGGCATTATGAACAAGTTCTCCGAGATCTTGTACTCCCTGCCTTACATGCTCGTTGTTATCCTGTTGCTGGTTGTATTGGAGCCGAGTCTGACAACGATTATCATTGCACTCACTATTACAGGCTGGATCAGTATGTCATGGATTGTGCGTGGTGAGATTATGCAACTCAAAAACAGAGACTTTATTCTTGCTGCACGTTCCATGGGCGCAAGCACTGGACGTCAACTCTTCCGTCATTTGTTGCCCAATGCTATCGGACCAATTCTCGTTACATTGACCTTGTCCATTCCAAATGCCATCTTCGCAGAAGCATTTTTGAGCTTCCTCGGGTTGGGTGTATCTGCACCTAAATCCTCTCTTGGATCTATGATCAATGATGCACTTACAGGCTGGACGCTGTATCCTTGGCGGATGTGGTTCCCTGCAGGTTTGATGGTTATGACAATGCTCGCATTTAACTTGCTTGGTGACGGCTTGCGCGACGCGCTTGATCCGAAATTACGTAAATAGAAATAGGAGGTGGGATTATGGAGCCGATTTTAACAGTCAAAGACCTGAGTGTGTCATTTACGACGCGTTCTGGTGAGTTTGATGCCGTTAAAAATGTGAGTTTTGAACTTGGCAAAGGAGAGACGCTGGGGATCGTAGGTGAATCCGGTAGTGGTAAGAGTGTTACTGCCCAAACCATCATGAAATTGATTCCCTCCCCGCCTTCGAAGGTCAAAAGCGGAGAAATTACTTTTCACGGGCAGGACCTGCTGAATAAGACAGATAAACAGATGGAAGCCATCCGTGGTAAAGATATCGGCATGATCTTCCAGGATCCAATGACTTCTTTGAATCCTACCATCAAAATCGGTAAACAAATTACCGAGGTATTGCGCAAGCATCAGAATATGTCCAAAAAAGAAGCCGAAAAAAGCGCATTGGAAATGCTTGAACTCGTAGGCATCAAAAATGCGGAAGTGCGCATGAACCATTACCCGCACCAATTTTCGGGTGGTATGCGTCAGCGTGCTATGATTGCGATTGCCTTGGCATGTCGTCCTTCCCTTCTGATTGCGGATGAACCAACCACTGCGCTTGACGTTACCATTCAGGCTCAGATCCTCGACCTCATGAAGGACATGCAGCAGAAGCTTGGAACTTCCATCATGCTTATCACGCATGACCTTGGTGTAGTTGCAGGAATGTGTGATCGTGTTGTCGTTATGAAGGAAGGCGAGGTTGTCGAAACAGGAACAACTGCCGAAATCTTCAGCAACCCTCAGCATCCATACACGATTAAATTGCTGAATGCTCTTCCTCGTCTGGACGAGCCTAAAAAAGAAAAGCCTGCTCCAGTTGGTATTATCAAAGGTGCCAACAAGCCGCTAGTCCAAGTGAAGAACCTGAAACAATACTTCAATTTGGGTAAAGGCAACATTCTCAAAGCGGTTAATGATGTCAGCTTTGATATTTTTGAAGGCGAAACGCTTGGAGTTGTAGGGGAGTCTGGTTGTGGTAAATCCACTACAGGCCGTACAATCCTGCGCCTTTATGAGCCAACAGGCGGAAGTGTTAACTTTAATGGAACAGATATTTACAAGCTGTCACCGCGGAAAATGAAAGAAATGCGTAAAGATATGCAGATGATTTTCCAAGATCCTTATGCTTCCTTGAACCCACGTTTTAACGTTATGGATATCATCGGTGAATCCCTTGATATTCATGGTCTAGCGTCAAGTCGGACAGAGCGGAAAAGACGCGTTGAAGAATTGCTTGATCTTGTAGGTCTTAACCCTAGCCATGCACTCCGTTATCCACATGAATTCTCTGGTGGTCAAAGACAACGGATCGGGATTGCCCGTGCACTAGCTGTAGACCCTAAATTCATCATCTGTGATGAGCCATTGTCTGCATTGGACGTGTCCATTCAGGCTCAGGTCGTTAACTTGCTTGAAGAACTTCAGCAACGCCTCGGCTTGACTTACCTGTTCATTGCGCATGACTTGTCCATGGTTAAGCATATCAGTGATCGTGTAGCCGTAATGTATATGGGTAAAGTGGTGGAGTTGGCAGAAAGTGAAGAACTGTATGCGAACCCGATTCACCCTTACACCAAAACATTGCTGTCTGCGATCCCTGTACCTGATCCGGAAGTGGAAGCGAGCAAACGTCGCATCTTGCTGCCGGAAGAACAAGCACTTAAGAATGGATCTGGTGGTCCTGCAAATGATCCATACAACCTGGAGAACGCTCAATTGATTGAGGTATCCAAAGGTCACTGGGTTGCAGAACCTTACGTATAAAAAGTACAATTTGTATTTGGACTTATCCATGAATATCAAACCGCCGACCTTGTTCGGCGGTTTTTTATTTTTTGATGCACTTTCTTTTGACGAAAAGGGCTCACATTCGGTACAATCAAGAAAGCTCTTTGAAGCAGAATAGGAGGCAGACCTCATGAAAGGTATTACCGAGGCACTCCGCAGCGGAACGAGACTTGCAGAAGACTATGTCTGTTCAAGGGAAGCTGCGCGTGGTCTTTACGAGTATGACATTCGCTGGGAATCGGGGCTTCATACGCGTGCCGAGTGGCTGGACCAATCGGAAAACACACGTATACCTCGTCAAAGTCTGGCAGAGTATCTACGTATATATAATAAACGAGTGAATGATCATGGTGCAGTCCATGAATCCATCACACGTCTCGCGGAACAAGATGCGTTGGTTGTTACGGGAGGGCAACAAAGCGGCCTGCTTACAGGTCCGTTATTTGTAATTTACAAAGCGGCTAGTGTAGTTGCAGCTGCACGGGAAGCAGAGAATAGATTACAGCGTCCTGTAGTCCCTGTATTCTGGATTGCAGGTGAAGACCATGACTGGGATGAAGTCAACCATACGTATTTGCCTGATTCCAACGGAGAGATGAAGAAGCTCAAGTTACAAGGGCGATTCGCTGGAAGGGATTCCGTGAGCTATGTCCATGTGGAAATGGAGCAATGGACGAATGTGTTAGATCAGTTGGAACATTTGTTGCCGGATACGGTCCACAAATCAGGATTGATGAAGCTGATCACCGAAATCCATCAGTCTAGTTCGAACCTGAGTGATGCGTTTGCCCGGTTAATCTCAGCGTTGTTTGGCAGCAGTGGACTTATTCTGATGGATGCAGCAGATCCAGACTTGCGCAGGCTTGAGCAGCCGGTATTTGAGCGTTTGATTCGTGAAAATGGGACATTACGCCAAGCATATGCACAAGGTGCCTCAGCATTGGAACAAGCCGGATATGCCATGCCTGCTGAAGTCGCGGAAGATGGGGCCAATCTGTTTTACATACATGAAGGGGCACGGTTGCTTCTGATGTTGAAAGACGGCTTGTACAGCGACCGTAAAGGTCTGGTTTCATTTACAGAAGAGCGGCTGCTTCAGGAACTGGCTGAACATCCCGAGCAATTTAGCAACAATGTATTGACCAGGCCATTGATGCAAGATTCCATTTTACCTGTAGCGGCTGTTATCTTGGGTCAAGGTGAGATCGCGTATTGGGGGTTGACGCGTGAAGCATTTGACCGTTTCGGGTTGCAGATGCCGATCTTGCTTCCACGTTTGTCCTTTACCATTATGGAAGATGCTCATCACAAACATATGAAACAGTACGGTCTTTCTTTCCAGGACGTTCAATATCATATGGAAGAAAAGAAGGAACAGTGGCTGGCACAGCAGGAGACCTTCCAGGTCGATGAACAGTTCGAGCGAGTTCAGCAAGCATTTGCCGACCTATATCGTCCATTACTTGATCAGATCGCAGAGATTCATCCTGGTCTGGACCGAATTGGAGATACCAATGTAGGCAAGATCAGCGAACAGATGCAGTATCTGCAACAGCAGACCCACAAAGCCATCAAAGATAAACACAATGTGAGTCTAAGGCACTGGAACGGGATGCAAAACTCACTTTTTCCCATGAACAAACCGCAGGAACGAGTGCATAATGCACTCTTTTACCTGAACCGTTATGGAACCGAGTGGATTGGACAACTGATTGAAAGTCAGAGCGAATTCCGTGGACAACACGAAGTAATCACATTGTAGTTACCTTTTATAATAGAAGGAATTTATAATCGAGGAGGATGAGGAATGACTACCTCTGCATTGCAAAACAGTATCGTTAAGGATATGGGACTCGCTTCGGAAGGTCATCTGAAAATTGATTGGGTAGAAGCGCATATGCCGGTGTTGAACCGCATTCGTTCTCAATTTGAACAGGATCTTCCGTTTAAAGGTTTGAAAGTAGCCATTTGCCTTCACCTTGAGGCCAAAACGGCTTATCTGGCTAAAGTTATTCAAGCTGGTGGAGCAGAAGTGACGATTACACACAGCAACCCATTGTCAACACAGGACGATGTTTGTGCTGCTCTGGTAGAAGACGGAGTTACTGTGTATGCCAAACATAATCCGGACCCTGTAGAGTTCAAGGAACTGCAACTCCGTGCACTTGAAGTGAAACCTGATCTGATCATTGATGATGGCGGAGACTTTGCCACCATTATTGCATCCGAACGTCCTGATCTAGCTGCCACGATTCGTGGCGGAGCAGAGGAAACGACAACGGGCATCATTCGTCTGAAAGCTTTGGCGAAAGAAGGTCAATTGCGCTTCCCGATGGTTGCAGTCAATGACGCTTTCTGCAAATACCTGTTTGATAACCGTTACGGTACAGGTCAGTCTGCATTCGATGGTATCATTCGTACAACCAATCTGGTCGTTGCAGGAAAGAACGTAGTTGTAGCAGGTTACGGATGGTGTGGTAAAGGTGTAGCGATGCGTGCCAAAGGGTTGGGAGCCAATGTAATCGTAACTGAAATTGATCCCATTAAAGCCGTAGAAGCACATATGGACGGATTCCGTGTGATGACGATGGTAGAAGCTGCAAAATTGGGTGATTTCTTCATTGCTGTTACCGGCAATAAAGACGTGATCACTGGAGAGCATTATGATGTGATGAAGGATGGAGCAATCCTGAGCAATGCGGGTCACTTTGACGTGGAAGTGAACAAACCTGAACTTGCTAAACGCTCCGATTCGATTCGTACCGTACGCCGCAACATTGAAGAATATCGCTTCAAAGATGGCCGTAAGATGTATTTGCTGGCTGAAGGACGTCTCGTAAACCTGGGTGCAGCCGACGGACACCCTGCCGAGATTATGGATACGACGTTTGCATTGCAAGCGCTGGGTCTGCGTTATGTAAGCGAGAACTATGCGGAACTAGGTAATACCGTTGTTAACGTACCTTATGATATTGACCAACAGGTTGCCAGCTACAAACTGGAAAGCCTGAATATCGCCATCGACTCTCTGTCAGCCGAGCAGGAAAAATATCTGGACAGCTGGAAGTTCTAAGAGGCATCCATTAATTACAAGCTGATTAAGTGCTTCAAAGGGTTTAAAATGGTTTATTAATGATATGGCTCATATACGGGTGTACGTGCGATTGCCCATAAACGGGAAACGTCTTTGATCCTGAGTGACAGGATCAAAGACGTTTTTTGCGATTACTAAATTAAAAAAAGTAAAGCAAGCAAGAAGGGTTTTGATTTTTTTGTGCGAATCTATTATGCTTAGGTGGTGGAAAGTGGGGCAAAGTGGGAGAAACGGGTGAGGAGTGAGTGGGCCAATGTTTATGGGGGAGTTCCAACATAGCATTGATGATAAGGGTCGGGTTATTATTCCGGCTAAATTCCGCGAATCTCTGGGACCGTCTTTCGTTGTCACACGGGGTTTGGACCAGTGTCTTTTCGTGTACCCCATGGAGGAGTGGGGGGTCATGGAACAGAAGCTCAAAGCACTGCCATTGATGAAATCTGATGCACGTGCGTTTACCCGGTTTTTTTTCTCGGGTGCCACCGAATGTGAATTGGACAAACAGGGCAGGGTAAATTTGCCGGGCAATCTTAGAGAGTATGCCAAGCTGGACAAGGATTGCGTTGTTCTTGGCGTGTCGAACCGGGTGGAGATTTGGAGCAAAGGCATATGGGAGAGTTATTTCAATCAATCCGAAGAAGCATTCAACGACATTGCCGAAAAGCTGGTCGATTTTAATTTTGATCTATAAAGTCAGGAGGGGTGCAGGTTGTTTCACCACATAACCGTACTCAAAGAAGAGGCAACAGAGGGTTTAAACATCAAGCAGGACGGTATATACGTGGACTGCACTTTAGGCGGTGGCGGACATAGCTCCGTGATTGCATCCAAGCTCGGTCCAGGGGGGCGTCTGATCGCACTGGATCAGGATGATTGGGCTTTGGATAACGCGCGTGAAAAATTGGCTCCGTATGGAGAGCGGATTACATTGGTTAAAACCAATTTTCGTGATCTGGAACAGGTTCTGAAAGATCTGGATGTACCGATGAAAGATGGCGTGCCGCAAGTAGATGGTATTTTGTACGATTTGGGGGTATCATCACCGCAATTCGACGAAGGAGAACGTGGATTTAGTTACAATCACGATGCTCCGTTGGATATGCGTATGGATCAAGATGCATCCCTTACCGCCAAAGAGATTGTTAACGAATGGCCGGAAGAGGAGATAGCCCGCATCTTGTATCGCTATGGTGAAGAGAAATTCTCTAGAAGAATTGCTCGTGTCATTGTTGAAAAACGGAAGCAATCCACGATTGAGACTACTGGTGAACTGGTAGAGTTGATCAAAGAAGGCATTCCGGCCGCAGCTCGTCGAACCGGAGGACATCCAGCGAAACGCAGCTTTCAGGCATTGCGAATTGCGGTTAATGATGAGCTGGGCGCGTTCGAAGAAGGGTTACATCAGGCCGTTCGGTGCTTGGCACCAGGCGGGCGTGTATCTGTTATTACTTTTCACTCACTTGAGGATCGGATTTGCAAACAGATTTTTAGCAGTTATCTGGAGAAATGTACATGTCCTCCGGATTTCCCGTTGTGTGTTTGCGGCGGTAACGGTGTCATGCGTTTAGTGAACAGAAAACCGCTGATTCCAACGGAAACGGAACTGGCCGAAAACTCCCGTGCTCGTTCAGCGAAGCTGCGCGTAGCCGAGAAACTGTAAACCAAGAGCGGAGGAGAGAGTCGGAGTATGGCATATACACGTGGTAATCTGGCAGTGAAAGAAAAAGCGTCCCAAGAACGTGTGACCCAGCAGCGGTACAAGGAAACCACCAAAGTGGTGACCCGTCGTACCGGTCTTCCGGCACGCGAGAAATTTTTGTATCTGATTACTCTGGTTGCTGTCATTGTTGTAGGTGGTGTAATGATGTCGCGTTATGCTCACATCTATGATCTGAATAAGCAGGCACAGACGACATTGTCCGATGTGAGAGAAGCAGAGAAAACCATTGCAGATCTGCAAGTGGAAAAAGAAAGACTGAACAATCTGGTCATCGAGAATGCTCGCAAACTTGGTTACGTTGAGGCTTCCGGCAAGGATGTTATTTTTGTACCTCGCTCAACAAGTACAACGAACTCGACAGGTACTGAATCGTCCTCGGATACAGCCAATAAGTAGAACATTTTGTATCAATCCATACAAAATGCTGAAGCAAAAGAGGTGTACCGATGGTAAAAAGAATAAAGATGCGCACGCTGCTTATAGGGGGATGTATTACCCTCTTTTTTCTTGTATTAATAACCCGCATATTTTTTATTCAGGTTGTTAATGGCGGTATTTGGCAGGAGCGAGCGGCCGGTTTGGTCGAACGGGAACAAACCATCAAGGCCAGTCGCGGGACAATTACAGACCGCAATGGCAACATTCTGGCGACGGATGCACCTGCTTACACGGTGTCTGTGAATCCGGCTCTGATTAACCAGTTCGGGATTGAAGATGTGGTCATTAAAGAATTGTCTGGTTTGTTGGGGAAAAACGAGAGTGAAATGCGAGCACTTGTAACAGCTAAAAAGAAAGATGGAACATTCTACCAACAACGTGAAGTTCGCAGTGAAGGATATAAAATCAGCCCTGAATTGGCTGCTAAAGTAGATGCATTTCGTGAAAAACTGCAGGATGACTACAAGGCTAAAAACGCGATTGTCATGACACAGGAGTCGAAGCGATATTATCCCGAGGAAACGCTCGCCTCTCATCTCCTAGGGTACATGAGCCGTGATGGTAAAGCTGTTAACGGACTCGAAGTATCCTATGATGAACAGCTTACAGGTACAGATGGTTATCTGAACTATCAGAAGGATGCCAAAGGGATTAAGCTTCCTGATTCACAGGATAATTATCTTCCTCCGCAAAACGGGAACAATCTGAAGCTGACCATCGATGATACCATCCAGTATTATATCGAAAATGCAATGAAAGAAGCGGTAGCCCAGTACAATCCACTGAGCATGACTGTCATTGCAGCAGATCCCAACACCATGGAAATCTTAGGGATGGCCAATTGGCCGACCTTTAACCCTAATACGTATGGGGAAACGCCGGATCAGAAAAACTTTATCAACCATGCGATACAATCCATCTATGAACCAGGGTCTACTTTTAAAATTGTTACTCTGGCGGGTGCGGTTGAAGAGAAGCTGTTTGATCCGAATGCCACGTTTGAATCCAAACGGGTATACATCGGTGGCTATCCAATCAGTGATAACGGTCACGCCTATGGCCGAATTTCTTACTTGGAAGGTGTCAAACGTTCAAGTAACATTGCGTTTGTTAATCTGGGTTATAACATGCTTGGCGGTGAACGGTTGCGTCATTACATAGACCAGTTCGGTTTTGGTAAAAAGACGGGCATTGATCTGCCGAGTGAATCAGCTTCACCAATCAAGCCCCTGGTCTATAAATCGGAAATTGCCACAGCAGCATACGGTCATGGTCTTGTACAGGTGACGCCAATCCAGCAGGTAGCAGCCATTTCGGCCATTGCTAACGGTGGCAAACTCATGGAACCACATCTTGTTAAAGAGATTATCAATCCGAATGATGGTACATCTGAGGTCATCAAGCCGAAGGTCGTTCGTCAAGTTATTTCGAAGGAATCTTCTAAATTGGTGAGCGGGTATTTGGAACAGGTTGTTGCCGATCAAACGATTGGTACAGGGCGCAATGCTTATATTGAAGGATATCGAGTGGCCGGTAAAACGGGTACTGCTAGAAAAGTAGTTAATGGGGAATACAGTAAATCCAAAGACGTCGTTTCGTTTATCGGATTTGCACCCGTTAATAATCCCAAAATCGCGATGTTGATTGTGATTGATCAGCCTGATGGATCCAATATTGGGGGAGGGACTGCAGCAGCTCCGGTATTCAAGAAGATTGTAAGCCAGACTCTTCAGTACATGGGAGTTCCCAAAGATACAGTGAAGACCACTGACAAAAAGTCGAAAACAACTCCGGTCGTTCAAGCTAAAGCCCCTGATCTGTCAGGTAAAACAGCCAAACAGGCCAGAAGCCAACTTTTGAACGCAGGAATTGCCTATGAAACGCTTGGTCAGGGTGAAAATGTCATTCGCCAGTATCCTGTGGCGGGTGCAGCCATGAATCCTGGGCAGCGAATCTATCTACTAACCGAAGAGAGCAGCAAGATGAAGATCCCTGATCTGACTGGCGAATCTCTCCGGGATGCCCTTGAAGTGCTTTCTCTTATGAAAGTGGGAGTAACCGTTAAAGGAGAAGGGTATGTCGTGAAGCAAACGGAGCAGGTGTCAGGCGAACAGAGAACGGTTGAGCTTTCGCTGCAGACTGCCAAAGCGGCAGTTACCGGTATAGCAGATGAAGCCCCCGAGTCTTCTGATCCAGCATTAGGTGACGAGACTAACAATCAGGGAGCAGCTGATGTTACAGAGAACACCGAAGAAACGGGAAAAACGGATATTACAAAACCACCTTCAAATGAGACAAAATCGTCTGCCAACACATCGGACGAGGGTTCGCTTCCATAGAGATCACTGACAGCTTGTTCTAACCCCCGGTTGTCCTGAATATTCATGAATGGAACACAATCATGATTTTGGGACGAGTGGGGGGATCTTTTCGTGAAGGGGTCAAGCGTAAATCTGCGGCGCAGGTTGTTATGGAGTTTAGTGATTTTAGTTCTGTTATTCTCAGCCTTGGTGATCAGGCTTGCTTATGTACAGTTGGGAAAAGGACCGGAACTATCCGCGAAAGCGGAAGAGTCTTGGCGGCGGAATATTCCTTATTCAGCCAAGCGGGGAGAGATTCTGGATCGTAATGGAACCTCTCTCGCCTACAATATAACCACACCAACCATTATGGCGATTCCTGCCCAGGTGAAGGAAGCAGAGACAACAGCAAGAGCACTGGCTCCTTTGCTGGGGATGACCGAAGAGAAAGTGCTGGCAACCATCAAGAAAAGAGAACTAATTGTACGACTACAACCCGGTGGCCGCAAAATTACGATGGAGAAAGCTCAGCACATCCGTGATTTGAAGCTTCCGGGTATCGTTGTTGCTGAGGATAATAAACGCTTTTATCCTTATGATGATCTGGCGGCTCATATTCTTGGTTTTACGGGCATTGATAATCAGGGCTTAACGGGTGTAGAGAAAAAATATGATGATAAGCTGAACGGTTTGAATGGCAGTGTGTCCTACTTGTCCGATGCGGCCGGAAGGCTCATGCCGGGCTCATCTGAGAAGTATGTGGAACCGAAGGACGGTCTGAACCTGAAGCTGACTATTGATAAATCGATTCAGTCCATCATGGAACGAGAGCTCGATCAGGCTATGGTCAAGTTCCAAGCCAACTCGGCGCTTGCCATTGCAATGAACCCCAAAACGGGTGAAATCCTTGGTATGGCCAGTAGGCCGGGATATGAACCAGCGGATTATCAGCAATATCCGGCTGATGTATACAACCGGAATTTACCGATCTGGATGACGTACGAACCAGGTTCAACGTTTAAAATTATTACGCTTGCAGCAGCACTGGAAGAGAAAAAAGTAAATCTGACGCAGGATCAGTTTTATGATCCCGGATTTGTTGAAGTTGGAGGCGCTCGACTGCGTTGCTGGAAAAAAGGCGGCCATGGAAGTCAGACTTTCCTCCAAGTCGTGGAGAACTCTTGCAACCCTGGATTTGTTGCACTGGGTCAGAGATTGGGCAAAGAATCGCTATTCTCCTATATCAAAGACTTTGGATTCGGCACCAAAACAGGCATCGATTTAAGCGGTGAAGCCAGCGGGATTCTGTTCAAACTATCACGGGTCGGACCTGTGGAGCTTGCAACCACTGCTTTTGGTCAAGGGGTATCCGTTACACCGATTCAGCAAGTAGCGGCTGTGTCAGCAGCTATTAATGGTGGTAAACTATACAAGCCTTATGTTACAAAGGCATGGGTTCATCCGGAAACAGGTGAAGTGATGGAAGAGGCCAAGCCGGAACTGGTTCGTCAAGTGATTTCGGAAGATACGTCCAAGCAAGTGCGTGAAGCTCTAGAGAGTGTAGTTGCCAAGGGTACGGGACGTCCGGCGTTTATAGATGGATATCGGGTTGGCGGCAAAACGGGTACAGCCCAGAAAGTAATCAATGGACGTTATTCATCTACCGAGCATATTGTATCCTTTATCGGTTTTGCTCCGGCGGATGATCCGCAGATTGTTGTATATACTGCGGTGGATAACCCGAAAGGGATTCAGTTCGGCGGCGTGGTTGCCGCACCGATCGTGCAGAACATTCTGGAGGATGCATTGCACTATATGAATGTTCCTGTTCGGAAGGATCAGGTAGCCAAAGAATACAAATATGGAGAGACCAAAATCGTGACGGTTCCCGATCTGACAGGAGCTACGGTCGAAGACTTATATGAGGATCTGAATATGAATTTTATGCTGGCCAAATCCGGCAGTGGGAAATATGTCATTAACCAGGCTCCAAAGCCAGGAGCACGGGTTGATCAGGGGTCTACTATACGCATCTATATGGGTGATGTTCTGAATGATATTCATGATCATACCAAGGAGGAAGGACAAGAGCCCTGAGGGGCTCTTGATCCCCACCGCAACAAAATGCATTGAGTTGCGTTTCATTAATTGGCTGTGTTGACGATATTAGTGAATACAGATATATGTTGAAATTGAAGTAAACTTGGAAAAGTGAGGTTATTCATGTGCTTTTAAAACAACTTTTATCAATGCTGACAACCGCCCGTATTATTGGCGAACCAAATACAGAATGTCAAAACCTACAGACAGATTCTCGCCAGGTTCAACCGGGAGATCTGTTTATCTGTCTTCCAGGGCATACGGTTGACGGACATGACTATGCTGAGAAGGCCGTAAACGCTGGAGCTGTCGCTTTGGTTGTGGAACGAGAGCTGGATCTACCTGTTCCGCAGCTACTGGTAAAAGACAGCCGTTTCGCTATGGCTGTACTGGCGGATTCCTTTTTTGACTCACCAAGCCGCAAGATGAATATGATTGGTGTAACGGGAACCAACGGAAAAACAACGACTACCTATTTAATTGAAAAAATCATGAGTGATTTTGGTCAAAAAACAGGATTAATCGGGACGATTCAAATGCGTTATGACGGGCGCACGTACCCAATGTCAGGCACTACACCGGAAGCACTTGATCTGCAGCGCAGTCTGAATGATATGGTCCAAGCGGGCACGGATTGTTGTGTTATGGAAGTTTCCTCCCACGCTTTGGAGCAAGGTCGAGTGAAGGGGACGGAATTCCGTACGGCTGTATTTACTAATCTGACGCAGGATCATCTGGATTACCATCATTCCATGGAAGAATATCGCGGAGCCAAAGGGTTGTTCTTTGCACGGTTGGGGAACGGATATACCGTGGATTCTTCCAAGCGCAAATTTGCAGTGATCAACGCAGATGATCCCGCTGCAGCCTATTTTATATCTGTAACGGCAGCTGAAGTAATTACATACGGCATGGAGGAAAATGCGGATGTACGCGCATCCCAAATTTCAATTACCTCGCAGGGTACTTCTTTCCATGTAGATACATTCAGAGGCAGCACTGATATTCGTTTACGCATGGTCGGCAAATTCAATGTGTACAACGCAATGGCTGCCATCGCTGCTGCTCTGGTTGAAGACATTCCACTGGAGGAGATCAAACGTAGCTTGGAGACGGTACCCGGCGTAGATGGACGTGTTGAGGCTGTTGACGAAGGACAGTCGTTTGCTGTCATTGTTGACTATGCGCATACCCCAGATGGCCTGGAGAACGTATTGCGGACGGTGAAGGAATTTGCTGAAGGACGTGTGATCTGTGTATTTGGATGCGGTGGTGACCGAGATCGTACGAAGCGGCCTCTAATGGGCAAAATTGCAGCAAAGTATAGTGATATCGTATTTGTCACTTCCGATAATCCGCGGACAGAAGATCCGGATCTGATTCTCAAGGATATTGAACAGGGCCTGATTGAAGATGCCATTGAAGCTGACCGTTATACCATGATTGTGGATCGGCGCCAGGCGATTCATGAAGCTATTGAAATGGCAAGCCCTGCCGATGTAGTATTGATTGCGGGCAAGGGGCATGAAACCTATCAAATTATCGGCACAACCAAGACGGACTTTGACGATCGGATCATAGCGAAAGAAGCGATAAGGGGCAAATCCAATTGATAAAAAGAACATTGGCACAATTGGCCGAGATGTGTGGAGGAACACTAACTGACGTTGCTGCTTATGGTGATGTTGGTATTGAAGGTGTATTTACAGATTCGCGTAAGCCCGTCCCAGGCAGTCTCTTTATCCCGCTAGTTGGCGAAAGGTTTGACGGACATGAATTTGTGCAAACCTGTGTAGAGAAGGGCGCTGCCGGGACATTATGGCAAAAGGATCATGGAACTGCACCTCAAGGTGCTGTGATTATTGTGGAGGATACTCTGGTTGCATTGCAGGAGCTTGCATCTTCCTATTTAAAAGAAAACAAGGCCTCTATTGTAGGCATTACAGGCAGCAATGGCAAAACAACAACAAAGGACATTGTGGATGCCGTTCTGTCTACCACATTCAAAGTGCATAAGACCCAGGGCAATTTCAATAATCATATTGGTATGCCACTTACCGTACTTAGCATGGAGCCAGACACTGAAATCGTAATTCTGGAGATGGGTATGAGCGGCAGAGGGGAGATCGAAGAATTATCTGTAATCGCCCAGCCGGATGTCGCAATCATCACGAATATTGGTGAATCTCATCTTCTTCAACTGGGATCTCGATTGGAGATTGCTCGGGCAAAAGTTGAAATTGCTGCTGGCATGAAACCAGGTGGGTTACTGATCTACAACGGAGACGAACCATTGATTAATCAGGTTCTGGCAGAGGCTGCCACTAAGATGCCTGAAGGACTTCAGCGGTATACATTTGGATTGCAGACGGATAATGATGATTATCCTACCGGAATCATGAATGCGCAGAGCGGGGTTGCTTTTACAACCAAGCAGTCTGGAGAAGTTGCTCTCACAATGCCATTATTGGGGACGCATAATGTGGTCAACTGTCTTGCTGCATTAGCGGTTGCCCGTCATTTCGGAGTGGCTGCTGAACAGATTGTAGCAGGACTGTCACATCTGAAATTAACCGGCATGCGAATCGAGATTATTAACGGCGTCAGTGGTTTGACCATGCTCAATGATGCTTACAACGCCAGTCCTACTTCCATGAAAGCCGCTGTGGATGTGCTGGAGGGCCTCAAGGGGTATCGGATTAAAGTAGCTGTGCTTGGTGATATGCTTGAACTGGGGCCTCAGGAGCATGAGCTCCATCGGGGAATCGGTGAATACATCACACCCGACAAAATGAATATGGTGCTGGCGTATGGCCCATTATCCGCGAGTATCGCAGAAGGGGCAAGACAAAACATGCCAGCAGAAGCCGTACACACTTTTGAGAGCAAGGAAGAATTGACCCGTTATCTACTGGAGAATCTCCATTCCAGAGACGTTGTCTTGTTTAAGGCCTCCCGGGGCATGAAGCTGGAAGATGTCGTCGAAGCGCTAAAAATAGCTCCATTACAGAATAGAGTAGACTAGAGGGGTGAACCCATGGATTTTCAGGTATTACTGTTAACAATCGGTGTTTCATTTATTTTGGCGGTGATTGCCGCACCGCTCTTGATTCCATTGCTGCGTCGAATGAAGTTCGGACAGCAGGTTCGGGAAGATGGGCCACAGAGCCATCTGAAAAAAAGCGGAACACCTACAATGGGCGGAGTTGTTATTTTACTCGCGTTCACATTGGCCTTTTTGAAATTTTCAGCGGTCAAAAATACGGACTTTTACGTCCTGCTTGTGGCTACACTCGGCTTTGGTTTGATCGGTTTCCTGGATGACTACATCAAGATTGTATTCAAACGTTCACTGGGGCTGACGGCCAAACAAAAGATGATTGGTCAGTTGTTTTTCAGTGCCGTGATGTGCTACTTGCTGATCCAAAATGGACACAGCACAGCCATATCGATTCCAGGTACATCATTCTCTTTTGACTGGACGGGATGGTTCTACTATCCGTTTGTGGTATTCATGATGCTTGCCATCACAAATGCAGTCAACTTTACCGATGGCCTGGACGGCTTGCTGTCCGGCGTGAGTGCTATTGCATTTGGGGCCTTTGCCATTGTGGCGATGCAGGCAACATCCATGCCAGCAGCGGTATGTGCGGCGGCGATGATTGGTGCGGTACTAGGATTCCTGGTGTACAACGCACACCCGGCCAAAGTGTTCATGGGGGATACAGGCTCACTCGGAATTGGTGGTGCAATTGGTGCCGTTGCGATTGTGACGAAGACAGAACTTCTTTTTGTCATCATTGGCGGTATTTTCGTCATCGAAATCCTGTCCGTTATTATCCAAGTGGTATCATTCAAGACTCGTGGCAAACGCGTATTCAAAATGAGCCCGATTCACCATCATTTTGAACTGAGTGGCTGGTCGGAATGGCGAGTTGTCATCACATTTTGGGCGGTAGGTGCCATTTTGGCCGCTCTTGGACTTTATCTCAACAAGGGGTTGTAAACAATGAATCATCCTGAATCATATCGTGGGCTACAAGTTATCGTGCTTGGACTGGCCAAGAGCGGCGTGCAGGTCGCCAAAGTGCTCGATCGTGCCGGTGCAATAGTTACAGTTAATGATAAAAAAGAGAGAGAACAGTGTCCCGAAGCATCCGAATTGGAGGCTTTGGGAATTTCTATTGTATGTGGGGGACATCCGGACGATCTGATTCATAGTGATGTGAAGCTTGTGGTCAAAAATCCGGGCATTCCTTATCAGGCTCCACCTGTGCAGCAGGCACTCGCCTTAGGCATTGAAGTGGTGACTGAGGTGGAGGTAGCTTATCATCTATGCGCCGCACCTATGATCGGGATCACTGGCTCTAATGGGAAAACGACCACAACAACGTGGGTAGGCAACATGTTGGAGCATGCCGGCTTGAAACCTATCGTTGCCGGTAATATTGGAACGCCATTGTGTGAGGCGGCAGAGCAGGCTTCTGCGGATAACTGGATGGTGGTAGAGCTCAGCAGTTTCCAACTGAAAGGCACATCCGATTTCCGTCCGCGCATTGCCAGTTTGTTAAACGTAGCGGAGACTCATTTGGATTACCATGGGGACATGGATGATTATGTGGCTTCCAAAGCCAAATTATTCTCCAACCAGCAACCGGAGGATGTAGCTATCCTGAACTGGGATGATCCGGTATGCCGCGGACTAGTTCCTTATATCAAAGCAAGACTGCTCCCATTCTCGCTGACAGAGAAGCTTGAAGCAGGGGTATATGCTGATCCTCCATACGTGGATGGGGAAGAGGATGATGTGAAACGCCAGGTGATCTATGCAGACGGCCAGGGAAACCATCATATCATTATTGAAGTGGAAGATATCGGACTCCTAGGACGATTCAATGTGGGAAATGCATTGGCAGCAGTGGCTATTGCTGTGTCTGCTGGAGCCGATCCTTCTGTGCTTGCTGCGCCTCTGGCTGACTTCAAGGGGGTTGAACACCGTCTTGAGTATGTACTTGAACATGGTGGAGCCAAATATTACAACAATTCTAAAGCGACCAATTCCAAGGCAACTGTAATGGCACTGAACTCATTCAAGGAACCAGTCGTGCTCATTGCCGGAGGACTGGATCGTGGTTCAGACATGATGGAATTGCTGCCATTGTTCCAGGAGCGGTTAAAAGCTGTGGTTGCTTTTGGAGAGACACGAGAGAAAATTGCCAAGGTCGCGGAACTGGCGGGATTAAAGCAAATTAAGGTCGTCGATAATGAGGAAGACGCTGCCCGGACGTTAACCGCTGCCGTGCAGGAAGCTTCACAGTTTGCAGCTCCGGGTGATGTTGTCTTGTTATCACCGTCGTGTGCAAGCTGGGACATGTTTGCTTCCTATGAAGAGCGGGGACGCATTTTTAAAGAGGCGGCGCATAACTTGTAAGTAGGGGGGTGGAAAAGCCCCTACTTCCATGCAAGGGGTGGCCTCCTGATGAAACAGACGCGACCGGCGCCGGATTTCTGGCTCCTAATTTGTATTCTGGCATTGCTTGCCATCGGCATTATTATGGTATACAGTGCGGGCTCGGTGCTTGCTTTTCATGACTATGGTGATTCATTTTACTTTGTCAAAAGACAGCTGCTGTTCGCCGGACTTGGACTTGCTGCCATGTTTGTTACGGCAAATGTGGACTACCGGGTCTGGAGAAAGTATGCAAAGCCTATACTGATTGCCTGTTTTATAATGCTGATTGGGGTGCTGATTCCTGGCATCGGAGTGGTTCGTGGAGGGGCACGAAGCTGGTTGGGCATCGGATCATTCGGCATACAACCTTCAGAATTCATGAAACTGGGCATGATCCTGTTCCTGGCTCACTGGTTAAGCAAGGAACCCGGTAAAATCAAAACGTTCACGACGGGGCTTCTGCCACCGCTCGGCTTGATTGGTTTGGCCTTTGGCATTATTATGCTTCAGCCCGATTTGGGGACAGGCACCGTGATGATGGGTGCATCCATGCTGATTATTTTTACGGCAGGAGCACGGATGAAACATTTGTTGTTTCTCGCTCTTGGCGGTGTTGCAGGGTTTGCCGCGCTGATTGCGGCAGCGCCTTACAGATTGCAGCGAATAACGGCTTTTTTGGACCCGTGGTCTGATCCACTTGGTGCCGGATACCAGATTATTCAATCTCTATATGCGATCGGTCCCGGAGGACTTGCGGGCTTGGGGCTGGGAATGAGTCGACAAAAATACAGTTATGTACCCGAGCCGCAAACGGATTTTATTTTTTCCATTTTGGCAGAAGAGCTTGGCTTTATTGGTGGAATGATTGTATTATTGCTGTTCCTGGTCCTGGTGTGGAGAGGGATGCGCGTAGCGATGACGGTACCGGATGCTTTTGGCAGCCTTCTGGGTGTAGGCATTGTGGGGATGGTGGCTGTGCAGGTCATTATCAACATTGGCGTCGTGATTGGGCTTATGCCGGTTACGGGGATTACACTCCC
>NZ_LITU01000059.1:9663-14955 GCF_001280595.1 Paenibacillus xylanivorans | reverse complement strand
TGCGAGGTGAATGTACGATGCGAGTCGTTCTAAGTGGCGGCGGTACCGGTGGGCATATCTATCCGGCCGTTGCTATAGCAAGGCAATGCGAGGCGGAGAATCCCGACTCGACATTTTTATATATCGGTGGTACCCGTGGACTGGAAAGCAAACTGGTGCCACAAGAGAATATTCCGTTTCAATCGATTGATATTACTGGCTTTCGCCGGAAATTGTCCTTAGACAACGTGAAGACTGTGATGAGATTTCTGAAAGGTGTACGCACAGCCAAGAAAATGCTCAAGGAATTCAAACCCGATGTTGTCATCGGAACGGGGGGCTATGTGTGTGGGCCTGTCGTGTATGCAGCAGCCAAACTTGGTATTCCAAGTGTCATTCATGAGCAGAATGCCATTCCTGGGTTAACTAACAAGTTCCTTACCCGTTATGTGGACACGGTAGCTGTTAGTTTTGAGGGTTCGGAGAAAGCATTCTCTGGAGCCAAAAGGGTTGTGTATACCGGCAATCCTAGGGCTACAACGGTAGCCCAAGCTAGCCGCGATCGTGGATTTGCGACATTGGGTGTACCCATGGACAGCCGAGTTGTTCTTGTGGTCGGTGGTAGCCGTGGTGCGAAAGCAATCAATAAAGCCATGGTGGATATGGCACCAATGCTGGCCAAACTTGAAGATGTGCACGTGGTCTACGTGACAGGTGATTCATATTTTGATGAAACGCGTGAAGCGATCCGCAGTTCCCTTGGAACGATGCCAAATCATCTGCATGTGCTGCCTTACGTATACAATATGCCCGAGGTTCTTGCATGCACATCGCTGATCGTAAATCGTGCAGGGGCATCATTCCTTGCCGAGATTACATCTCTTGGTATTCCATCCATCCTGATTCCGTCACCTAATGTGACGAATAATCATCAGGAGGCAAATGCTCGTACGCTTGAGGGTGGCGGTGCATCGCTTACGATGTTGGAAAAGGATCTGACAGGCCAGGCACTATATAAGGCGATTGCTGGAATTATGAATGACGAAGCGGCGCGCAAAAGGATGGCGGAAGCCTCCCGGAAACTGGGAAAACCCGATGCAGCCGAGGTACTTGTGAGCGAGATTCGGCGTCTTGCTGCAGGGCGTTAAAGTGCGTTTTGGGCGATTGTCACACACAAGGCGGGACTGACATAAGATACCCTATAAATCGTGACAATCGTTCCATGGTGCCGCAACACGGCCTGCAGCAATGAAAACTGCCGTGCTCATCGGTTTTGAAGTAAAGGAGGATGTTAATATGCAGCAGTGGATATCGTTACTATCCCAGAACAATGTCGGCAACGTTCTTGAAAACGAGCCGCTAGCCAAATACACCACATGGAAGATTGGCGGTCCTGCAGATGCGCTAGTCATACCGGAAAACAAGGAGCAGATGGTTAATCTCATCCAATTGCTGCACAAGCATCAGATCCCATGGATGCAGCTTGGACGGGGTTCAAACATGCTGGTGTCTGACAAGGGAATACGAGGAGTTGTCGTGAAACCGGGAGAAGGCTTTGATTATGCCGAGTTTCACGAGGGCGGGGTAACTGCCGGAGCAGCACATTCCTTTGTTAAACTCAGTGTTGTTGCTGCAAAGAAAGAGTGGACCGGTTTGGAATTTGGCAGCGGCATCCCCGGAACGGTCGGCGGAGCCGTATATATGAATGCTGGTGCCCATGGATCGGATGTGTCACGGATATTTCAATCCGCTGAGATTGTACTGGAGACAGGGGAATTGGTACGTTACAGCAAGGAGGACATGGAATTTGCCTATCGCCACTCTGTTCTGCATGACCGGAGAGGCATCGTGCTGGAGGCTGCATTTGCACTCCAGCAGGGAGAACGCAAAGTTATTTCGGAATCGATGGCGGCTTATAAAGACCGTAGACGCCGTACACAGCCACTGCAGATGGCGTGTGCTGGCAGCGTGTTCCGGAATCCACCTGGTGATCATGCCGCCCGCCTGATTGAAGCAGCGGGGCTAAAGGGTATGACTCAGGGAGGCGCACAGGTATCCACCATGCATGCCAATTTCATTGTCAATACAGGCCAAGCAACAGCAGAGGACGTTATCACCCTAATGCAGCAGATTCAGAGCACTATATCATCTCAAAACGGTATTAACCTGGTACCGGAAGTCTTCGTAGTGGGTGAACGGTAAACCCCGGAGGTGATACATTGGACAAATTGGTGATTGAAGGCGGGAAACCCCTCTCAGGATCCATACGCATCCATGGAGCAAAAAATGCCGCTTTACCGATCATGGCCGCAAGTTTGTTGGCAGACGGAGAAGTTACGCTGCACAACGTTCCACACTTGCTGGACATTGAAGTGATGCTGTATATCCTGGAACGACTTGGATGCACGTGTCGGCATGAACAGGGAACAGTGACGATAGATACGTCGTCCATCCGGTCATATGATGTGCCTGAGGATCTCATGAAACAGATGCGTTCTTCCATTTTTTTAATGGGACCATTGCTGGCTAAGTTTGGGCAAGTATCCGTGTACCAGCCAGGTGGCTGTGCCATTGGGGAACGTAAAATTGATCTTCACCTTCGGGGCCTGGAAGCGCTCGGAGCTTCGATTGAAGAGCTGGATCAACAGATCATTTGTCGCGGGCGCAAGCTGGTGGGTACAGATATTCATCTGGACTTCCCCAGTGTAGGAGCCACAGAAAATATTATGATGGCTGCCGTTACGGCTGAGGGTACAACAACGATATTTAACGCAGCCAGAGAACCTGAAATACAGGATCTGCAACATTTTCTGAATGCGATGGGTGCACGAATTATCGGTGCTGGAACGGATACGATTACGATTAATGGTGTGGAGAAACTCAAGCCTTGCTCTTATGAAATTATACCTGATCGGATCGTTGCTGGAACGGTGATGATTGCAGCCGCAGCAACGAGAGGGAATGTAACGCTTACACACTGCAATCCGGCCCATCTTACTTCCCTTATACATGTGTTGAAGCGTACTGGTGTTCAAATCACAGTCTGCAATGATATAATGACGGTGAGCTGTATGAGCCGTCCCAAATCAGTAGACCGCATTGTGACTTCTCCGTATCCTTCATTTCCAACAGACCTGCAGTCGCAAATTATGGTGCTGCTCAGTCTGGCAGATGGTTTCAGTGTAATGAAGGAAACGGTATTCGAGGGTCGGTTCAAACATGTGGATGAGCTGAATGTCATGGGAGCCGATATTTCGGTAGACCTGAATGCAGCATTTATCCGTGGCGTTCCCCGTTTGTACGGGGCTACAGTGGAAGCAACCGATCTGCGTGCAGGTGCAGCATTAGTCATTGCTGGCCTCGCTGCCCAGGGAAAAACGGTTGTGGAGCAAGTACATCATATTGATAGAGGGTACGATCGTATCGAGAAGCTCTTTCAGAGTCTTGGAGCTTCGGTTGAGCGACAGTCCCCCGTTTCGAAGCAGCTGGATTTTGCCAATTAACGTCCTTTGAGTCCCCTTCTTAAGGGAAGGGGGCCGGAGGCTTTGTGGAGCGCGACCTATGCCTAAAAGTCAAATTCCGGTTCTGAAGAAGAATCGGCCCAAACGAAACACAAGCCGTAAAATTGTTTTTATTCTCTTACTTCTTTTTATTGTATTGCTTGCTGTACTTTTTTTTCGTTCTTCGATGAGTCGGATTTCGGCAATTGAGATTACGGGTAATGTATACACAACGACTTCGGAACTGCTGGAGAAAAGCGGTCTGAAGGAGGGCGAACAGTTTTTTGGGACAAGCTCGGCTGATGTGATTGAGCGACTGAAAACGATCAAGGCTATATCAACCGTAACTGTGGATAAACAATTCCCCGGTACTATTCTTATCAAGGTGCAGGAATATCCAACGGTTGCGTATGAACTTGGTTCGGACGGTACGCTAAAAGCCATACTGGCAAGCGGGACAAGCTTAACGGTTCCTGCCACCATTGGAGTTGCCGTAGAGAAACCGATATTGACCCAGTGGAAGGCGGATGATCCGCTTAAGGCCAAGCTGAGTGAAACGCTGGCCAAGATTCCGAATGAACTAACGACGGATATTTCGGAGATTATTCCGAATCCTACACCTTCATTCCCGGATCAGATACGGATGTATACCAAGTCACAGTTTGAAGTGATTACAACCGTTTCTCTATTGTCCGATAAGGTAGAGTATCTCAATCAGGTCATTGAGACGGAACGGCCAGGGAAAATCACGATGCTGGAAGCCGATACGTACGTGCCTTTCATTGCGGATAACCCGGAAGAAGATGCTGAGCCAGGAGCGACTCCCTGATTTCCGCCTTTATTCGGTTAAGCAGTATTCAAAACCAGGTGGGATCGGGGTTTAGCCCCTCTTATCCAGTGAAAGTTGTTCTTTCTGAGACGAAGAAAAAATGATACACTTGAACTTATGGCACCTGAGTTGCCTCCTTCTTTTTTCTTCAAGGTTTTATGTCTCGCAACCAGATCTTGGCACCCAAAAAAATTGTAGAAAAAAGAGGGAAAGCCTAAAGTGTGTTGAATATGTTTTAAGAGTGTTTAAACCCGAACGTATTTTACTATTTGGAGTCAGGAGGTGCCACAGACTTGAGCAACAATGACATCATTGTTAGTTTGGACATCGGTACATCCAAAATTCGCGCTATTATTGGGGAAATGAATAATGGAACCTTTAATATTATTGGAGTTGGATCTGCCGACTCGGAGGGAATTCGCAAAGGTGTAATCGTAGATATCGATCAGACGGTGCAATCGATCCGTAATGCAGTGGATCATGCAGAACGTATGGTGGGTATTCAAATATCCGAAGTATATGTTGGAATCTCGGGAAATCATATCGGACTGATGAGCAGTCACGGCGTCGTGGCAGTGTCTAACGAGGATCGTGAAATCGGAGAAGAAGACATGGAGCGGGTGTTGAAAGCAGCCGAAGTGATTGCGGTTCCACCGGAACGGGAAATTATTGATGTTGTAGCCAAGCAGTATGTTGTAGATGGCTTGGAGGGCATACAGGACCCCCGTGGTATGATTGGTGTTCGTCTGGAAGTGGAAGCGACCATCATTACGGGTGCAAAAACCGCGATACATAATCTTTTGCGCTGCGTGGAAAAAGCGGGTCTGAAAGTAAGTGATTTGGTACTCATGTCACTTGGAGCAGGTCAGCTGGCGTTGTCCAAGGATGAAAAAACGATGGGTTCCGTGCTTGTTGATATCGGAGCAGGGGCTACGACCATCGCCATCTTCGAAGAAGACAGTCTCGTTGCAACTTCAACGCTGC
>NZ_LITU01000059.1:0-9653 GCF_001280595.1 Paenibacillus xylanivorans | reverse complement strand
TATTGGCGGGGAGTTTGTAACCAATGACATCGCCTATGGTCTGCGTACATTAACAGATCAAGCCGAAAAGGTGAAACTGAAATATGGCTGCGCATGGCTGGATGATGCTGCTGCGGATGTCATGTTCAAAGTAACACGGATCGGCAGCAACGTAGACAAGGAGTTCTCTCAAGAGGATCTGGCGGCTATTATTGAACCTAGGGTTCAGGAAATATTCCAGATGATTTCTCAAGAAGTGAAGCGTCTTGGTTACAATGATCTTCCTGGAGGTTATATACTAACGGGAGGTACGGTCTCTATGCCGGGTGTTCTGCAGGTAGCTCAGCATGAGCTTGCTGCTTCGGTACGAGTTGCGGTGCCGGATTATATTGGTGTGCGTGACCCTGGCTACACGAGCGGAGTCGGCATTTTGCACAGTGTAATCCGCAGTTTGCGTATTCGTCCCTCGATCAACAGCGGCGGTGGAAATAACAACAACAATAATAACAACAAAAAACCGACCAACCGTCCTAAGCCGAATACGGCCCAGGAATCGGAGCAGAAACCAGGTCTGTTCGAACGACTGAAAAATATGTTCAGCGAATTTATATAACAGGTTGAATCCATTTCATACAATTCTTGAAGCGGTCTGAATGCGCTGGTTCTAAAATAAACGCTTTCGTTCGTCGATATATGAAATTGATTCGGTTCAAATCAAAAATTGGACGGGCCATCCATGCACATTGAGGGGGAGATGGAATAATATGTTGGAATTTGATTTCGAGATGGAGAGCTTGGCTCAGATTAAAGTCATCGGTGTAGGCGGCGGCGGGAGCAATGCAGTCAACCGAATGATTGAAAATGGTGTACAAGGTGTTGAATTTATTACGGTGAACACGGATGCACAGGCACTACACCTGGCGAAATCCGAGCACAAGTTGCAAATCGGTGATAAATTAACCCGTGGTCTTGGCGCTGGCGCCAACCCGGATGTAGGTAAAAAAGCAGCGGAAGAGTCCCGTGATCTAATCATGAACACGCTTAAAGGCGCAGACATGGTATTCGTAACCGCAGGTATGGGCGGTGGAACAGGTACAGGTGCGGCTCCGGTGATTGCTGAAATCGCCAAGGAATGTGGCGCACTTACTGTAGGTGTGGTCACTCGCCCGTTCACATTTGAAGGACGCAAACGTTCCAGCCATGCAGAACAAGGGATCGAAGCACTCAAGGAAAAAGTGGATACACTGATTGTGATCCCGAATGACCGTTTGCTTGAGATTGTTGACAAAAAGACGCCGATGCTTGAAGCATTCCGCCAAGCGGATAACGTGCTTCGTCAAGCGGTACAAGGTATCTCCGATCTGATTGCAGTACCGGGTCTGATCAACCTTGACTTTGCAGACGTCAAAACGATCATGCACGAGCGTGGATCTGCGCTGATGGGGATTGGTGAATCGACTGGCGAGAACCGTGCAGCAGAAGCAGCACGCAAAGCCATCATGAGTCCTTTGCTGGAAACTTCCATCGAAGGTGCACGTGGTGTCATTATGAACATTACGGGTGGCATTAACCTGTCCCTGTATGAAGTCAATGAAGCAGCTGAGATTGTTACGTCAGCTTCCGATCCGGAAGTGAACATGATCTTTGGTGCCATCATTGATGAGGATCTGAAGGAGGAGATCAAAGTGACGGTTATTGCTACCGGCTTTGAAGACAAACCTGCTTCACCACCACCTGGACGTAAACCGGCTCCAGCAAGTGAGCCTGCGGATAACCGTTCGCCGAACCTGCGTCCGTTCGGAAATCAGCCGAGCAGTGATCAGCTGGATATTCCGACATTTTTGCGCAATCGTTCACGCAATAATAATAACGATTAATACGATAATAGATTTCAATCAAGACCCGGTACTCCTGATGGAGCAACCGGGTCTTTTTGTTTTTTTACATCTTATCACACATCATTGAACAAATTCTGAACAAGGGTCCTGAGTAATTCCGACAAAAAAAGTTGAAAGGGTCCCCCCATGATTAGACAGACTTTGAAAAGTGCGCTCCTTATACTTGTGAATATGCTCATGAATATCGGATAACGTTATTTCGATATGTTGCGCGCAGGCAGGTGAAGAATGTGGTTGTTTATGTGGATCTTATTTTTTTGACAAACCTGTGTATTGACGGTGCACTCATCGGATTGACGGCCTGGATGCGCAAAACGAAGCTGGTCTGGTGGAGATGGTTGCTGTCCGCGATCGTGGGTGCGCTGTACGTCGTCATGATGTTTGTGCCGGAGTTTGATTTTATGTTCACCTTTTTGATCAAGTTTGGATTGTCTCTGGTTATGCTGAGTATTGCATTTGGGTTTAAGGGTCTTCAGGCATTTATGCGGACTTTGGGCACCTTTTATGTAATCAATTTTGTCGCCGCCGGAGGAATTCTGGGTGTGCATTACATGCTGCAAAGCTCTGGGGAATTGTTCAACGGCATTTGGTTTACCGCATCAGGTGGAATGTCATTTGATCTGAAAATCGCCTTCTGGTTTACGTTTGTCGTCTTTTTTGCCGTGCTTTTTTTATTCAAAGCCGTGCAGAGCTCGAAACGAAAAACAGACCGAATGACAACGTACTTGGGTAAAGTAGAGGTTTTTATTGACGAGGTGACTATTTCTTGTACAGGCCTTCTGGATACAGGAAATCAACTCACAGACCCCCTTTCACGTATGCCCGTCATGGTCATGGAGGTATCGTTATGGCAAGACATGCTGCCTGCTGCATGGAAGGGCAGGTTGAAGGATGAGGCGCCGGACAACCTTATCATGGAGCTCGATCAGGAGGATTTCCACTGGCAGGATCGTTTAAGGCTCGTGCCCTATCGAGGCATTAACAAAGGAACTGCGTTTATGCTGGCAATGAAGCCAGACCGGGTGAAAGTAACGATGGATGAGATGTGTTATGAGACGACAAAGGTATTAATAGGGTTGGACGGGGGCGTATTGTCATCCGATGGGAAGTACCAGGCCGTGATTCACCCTGAGCTTGTGCAAGACGCTGCTTCTGCGCAGTCTACGGCTATCTCTGCGGGAGCAACAGAAAAGCCGCTGAATGTGGTATAGGAGGAACGTACATGCTTGTAAAATGGAAACTGGTGGCGCAGCTGCAGTACTATCGTTTATTGTTTCTGCTTGGTTTGAAAAGTGAAGAGATTTATTATATCGGAGGCAGTGAGGCGCTACCGCCCCCATTAACACGTGAAGAAGAAGAATTTTTATTGCAAAAGCTGTCTTCAGGGGATTCGGCGATTCGTGCCATGTTGATTGAGCGCAACCTGCGGTTGGTAGTATACATCGCACGTAAATTCGAAAATACAGGCATCAATATCGAGGATCTGGTCTCCATCGGTGCGATCGGGCTGATTAAAGCCGTTAACACGTTTGACCCGGAAAAGAAAATTAAGCTGGCAACCTATGCTTCCCGTTGTATCGAAAATGAAATATTGATGTACCTAAGACGCAACAGTAAAATTCGTACAGAAGTTTCTTTTGATGAACCACTCAACATTGATTGGGATGGAAATGAACTATTATTATCCGATGTACTCGGTACAGAGAACGATACAATCTATCGGAATATTGAAGAACAGGTAGACCGGAAGCTTTTGCATAAGGCATTGGAAAAATTAACCGAGCGGGAGCGAATGATTATGGAGCTTCGCTTTGGCTTGACGGATGGGGAAGAAAAGACACAAAAGGATGTCGCCGATCTGCTTGGAATCTCCCAATCCTATATCTCCCGTCTCGAAAAAAGAATCATTAAAAGACTCCGCAAGGAGTTCAACAAGATGGTCTGAACAGGAGCATTTTTCATAATGGGTATTAATGGCAAGGATGCCAAGTGCGAATAAAAAAGCCTGCCCCGGAGATAATGTACATTAATGTTTCTCCTTGGGAGGTAAATCACGATGACCCGAAACAAAGTCGAGATTTGTGGCGTGGACACCGCAAAGTTGCCTGTCCTCACCAACACAGAAATGCGGGAATTGTTTCATTCCCTTCAGCAACACCATGATCGCTCAGCAAGAGAGAAATTAGTGAATGGCAACCTGCGTCTTGTACTCAGTGTCATTCAGCGCTTTAACAATCGGGGAGAGTTTGTCGATGATCTGTTCCAGGTTGGATGTATCGGCCTGATGAAAGCCATTGATAATTTTGATTTATCCCAGAATGTCAAATTTTCAACCTACGCGGTGCCGATGATTATCGGTGAAATCCGTCGATACCTGCGCGATAATAACCCAATTCGGGTATCTCGCTCCTTGCGGGACATTGCTTATAAGGCACTTCAGGTGCGTGACAGCCTGACGAATAAAAATTCCCGTGAACCGACGATATTCGAAATTTCTGAGGTGCTGAATGTGCCGAAGGAAGATGTGGTTTTTGCATTGGATGCCATTCAGGACCCGGTTTCACTCTTTGAACCGATCTATCATGATGGCGGAGATCCGATCTATGTGATGGATCAGATCAGTGATGACAAAAACAAGGATGTGTCCTGGATTGAGGAAATTGCACTGCGTGAAGCGATGCACCGTCTCGGTCAAAGGGAGAAAATGATTCTGTCGATGCGGTTTTTCGAAGGGAAAACCCAGATGGAAGTGGCTGATGAAATTGGCATTTCCCAGGCGCAGGTATCCCGTCTGGAGAAATCAGCGATACAACAAATGCAGAAACATGTGAAGTCGTAACAAGTGAAAGCCAGGAGGCGATCCAAGGGAAGAGATATTCCTTCCTTTGATCGTCTTTTTGCTTTTTGGATTTCGACATTAGGGGAAGTGAATTTGTTCTGTTTCCTCTGAAAAAGAGGACATTTTTCGCGTATGAAACATATATTGTATAGAAGCGGAGAACGGGCAGAAGCGGATTAATTGGGGGGCGGGACCAAATGAAAGTGAACACAGGTGAACCGGTGGGTAGCGGTATGAAAATTTCGGATTTTCAAACCAAAGATGTTATTAACATTACGGATGGCAAACGTCTGGGTCAGATCAGCGATTTGGAGCTGGATCTAAAACAGGGACGAATTGAAGCGATTGTTGTGCCAGGTTATAGTCGTTTTATGGGGCTGTTCGGCGGGGGAACGGATCTGATTATCCCCTGGAGAAACATTGTAAAGATCGGTTCGGATGTGATTTTGGTTAAAATGGATGAAATGAAGGAAAATAACTATGATGAGCGTGACCGTGAAGCCCGTTTGTATGATGAACAGAACAGCCGCATGGATCGGGTGGAACGAATTGAACGATTAGATCGCAGCCAGCGCCGAACGATATAATCGAGACAGAACGGGGTTCATTTGGTACACTGGAAGTTGTGAGGTGAGAAGATGGAACCGTTTATTTTGGATAAGGAAATACGGTCGGGGAGCCAGAACTCTAATTTGGGTCCTGACCCGTTGTTATTATATGTGGAGCCGTGGAAACTGGAGTTTAAGCATATGAAAGCCGGTTTTACGACAAGGCAGGGTGGTGTCGGAAGCACGCCTTACGCGAGTCTCAACTGTGCCTATCATGTGGGGGATGATCCGGCTGACGTGCTAAACAATCGTAAACTTGTAGCTGAAAAGTTGGGTTTTCCTTTGGAAGCCTGGACTTGTGGAGAACAGGTTCATGGGAAACATGTCGCTGTAATCACAGCTGAAGACCGGGGCAAAGGTTTGCTGGATCGGCAGTCTGCATTGCAGGATACGGATGGTTTGGTCACCAATGTGCCTGGTGTGCTGCTGACTTCCTTTTATGCAGATTGTGTACCCCTTTATTTCTATGACCCCGTACAACAAGCGGTGGGGCTTGCTCATGCGGGATGGAAAGGTACAGTTGCCGGTATAGCCGAATCGATGGTTGAAAAGTTGGAGCAGGAATATGGAAGTCGCAGACAGGATATCCGTGCTGCAATTGGTCCCTCGATTGGGGATTGCTGTTATGAAGTGGATGAAGCGGTTATGCAGCATGTGCGGGTTTGGCTGGATCATTCCTCGGGTAATGATGAATACAAGAACTCTGCATCAAATCAAGTATATCGACCTGCCGGAAATGGCAAAACGATGTTAAACTTGAAAGAATGCAATCGACACATTATGATGAAAGCAGGAATATTGCCGGATCATATCGAATGTACAACTTGGTGTACAAGCTGCAATCCCGAGCTATTTTTCTCGTATCGTAAAGAAAATGGCACTACAGGGAGAATGGCGAGCTGGATTGGGCTGGAAGAGAGGTGACCCTCTGTGTCATTGGAGGAGCGTATACAACTGGTAAATCAGAAGATCGAAGCCGCGTGTCAGCGCAGTGGCCGTCAACGTGAGGATGTTAATGTGATTGCTGTCACGAAATACGTCTCACTTGAAACAACGGGATCTGTGCTGGAACACGGTCTTGAGCATATTGGCGAAAACCGCTGGCAGGATGCACAAGCGAAATGGGAAGCATTCGGTCAGCAGGGTACCTGGCATTTTATCGGTCATTTACAGACGAATAAGGTGAAGGACGTCTTCGGTAAGTTTCGTTACATACATTCACTGGATCGTTTGTCTCTGGCCAAGGAGTTGGATAAAAAGGCGGCGTCTCTTGGCATCCAGGTGGAAACATTATTGCAGGTGAATATTTCAGGTGAAGAAAGCAAGTATGGCTTGCAGCCTGAACAGGCGAGTTCTTTTTTACGTGAAATCAGTTCGTTCAACAACCTGAAGGTCATCGGCCTGATGACTATGGCACCCCATGAGGAAGATCCGGAGCTTACACGTCCCGTATTTCGCGGACTGCGTGAGCTTAGAGACCATTTGAATGGACAAGCTCTGACGGCGGAGCCATTGACCGAGTTGTCGATGGGCATGTCCAATGATTTTGAAGTGGCGATTGAAGAAGGGGCAACCTGGGTTCGGCTTGGATCGATTCTCGTAGGAAAAGAGGAGGGTTCACAATGGGCGTAATGAATAAGTTTATGAATTTCCTCGGGCTCCAGGAAGAGGAAGAAATTGTGGAACGTGAGCGTATGGCGGCACAAGAGGAACATGATCCTGATCAACAGGAAGCTGAAACCTCAAGTCTCGATAAACGTAGAAACCAAAGGGGGAATAATGTGGTGAGCATTCATTCCCAGAAAAATGTTAAAGTCGTCCTTTATGAACCGCGTTCTTATGACGAAGCACAGGAGATTGCTGACCATCTGCGCTCCCATCGTACAGTTGTGGTTAACCTGCAGCGGGTGCGTCAGGATCAGGCACTGCGCGTCATTGATTTCTTGAGTGGCACAGTGTATGCACTGGGTGGCGGTATTTCAAAAATTGGCGGCAACATTTTTCTCTGTACGCCAGATACGGTTGAAATTCAGGGAGCAATTACGGAAATACTGGCTGACAGCGAGCAAGATTATAACAGAATGAGGTGAGCCACTTTTGCAACAGGTTGAAGTTGTGTTGTATACGTTATACCAAATTTATTTTTACATGGTCATTGTCTACATATTGATGTCATGGCTTCCCAACGCACGGGAAAGCTTCATCGGTGAATGGCTAGGCAAGCTTGTGGAACCATATCTAAGACCTTTCCGACGATTTATTCCGCCTTTGTTCGGTGTGTTGGATATATCACCGATTGTGGCGTTGATTGTTCTTCAACTCGCGCTTAATGGGCTGATCTCTGTCCTCCGATACTTTGTATATTAGGGTAGGGTGAACATAGATGAGCGGTGAAATTTACGAGCATTTTAGTCATGACGAGCGGGATTTTGTCGATAAAGCCTCAGACTGGGTTGAACGCGCAGGTAAATTTCATGACATGAAGCTAACTGACTTTCTTGATCCCAGACAGGCCTTTATTTTACAAACGCTTGTTAACCGTCGAGATGATGTGCAGATCCGACTGGATGGTGGGTATGAAACAGCTGAACGTAAGCGTGCGCTGATTGCACCGGATTATCGGTATCTGGACGATGAAGATATGGGTATGCAGGTGTTGAGCATTACGTCTGACGATCAGAAGATTAAAGAGCTGGAGCATGGGGACTATATGGGTTCCCTGCTCGGGCTTGGCATGAAACGTGGCAAGATCGGTGATATTCAAGTGCTGGAGGACGGGTGCCATACTGTGGTGGCGTCGGAAACCGGCGCTTTTTTATCGCTTCAATTGAACCAGGTGCACCGGGTACATGTGTTTACAGAGCTATTGGCACTGGATCAGCTGAAATGGTCCAGAAGTAAACTGGAGACGATGGACATAACCGTGGCTTCCCTGCGTTTGGATGGCATCTGTGCAGATGTGTATCGGCTTAGTCGTAGTAAAGTTCTGGTCCCGATCAAGGCTGGTCGCTGTCGTGTGAATTGGAAGGTAGAGGAAGATCCGTCCAAATCACTAAAAGCCGGTGACGTGGTTTCGATTCAAGGTTTTGGGCGATTCAAGGTGTTGGAACAGGATGGGTTGACCAAAAAGGGACGCTGTCGCGTAAAAATCGGCAAATTTGCCTAAGTGTGTTGCAGGAAAACCTGCTTTCTTGTCGAAATGTTTAAGGTAAAGGTGCAAAAAACATTCGGTGTTTCCGATATACATTAAAGTGCAAAGGTTGATATGATCGCCAAAGGATCAGAGTCTGATCCTGCATTCCGTATTAGTTGTCAAGATTGGGCACACACATACGGCCCCTTGGGTGGAACCCATATGCTGCAAACCTTCTCGGTCCGGGAAGGAACTTTTACAGGAGGTGGACAGCATGCCATTAACGCCGCTGGACATACACAACAAGGAATTTTCCCGACGCTTGCGCGGGTATGACGAGGATGAGGTCAATGAATTCCTGGATCAAGTCATCAAAGATTACGAAGGCGTCATTCGCGAAAACAAAGAGCTGAGCAATCAGTTGCTGTCCGTTCAGGAGAAGCTTGATCATTTTGCAACGATTGAAGAGACGCTGAGCAAAACGATCATCATTGCGCAGGAAGCTGCAGATGATGTGAAGGGTAATGCGAAAAAAGAAGCACAATTGATCGTGAAGGAAGCAGAGAAAAATGCGGACCGAATCGTAAACGAGTCGTTGTCCAAATCACGTAAAATTGCTTTGGAAGTGGAAGAACTGAAAAAGCAGGCATCGATTTATCGCGCTCGTTTCCGAACGCTTGTTGAAGCGCAGCTTGAACTGTTGACTCAGGATGGTTGGGAAGTGCTGGAGAGCCGGGAGCAGGAAGTCCGTGACCGCGAGCGGGAAATGAAGGAAATTTATTAGTCTATCCGCCTGGTTGACTTTTACCTGTAAAGAGGCTATAACTATATTCATAATGAATAGTGATTCCATGACGGGTTCAGTACGTTATGATCTCATCCCTCAGAGAGTTGGCGTTTGGTGCAAGCCAATGGATGAGTTATAGCCGAATATCTCCCCGGAGAAGTGACGCTGAAGCGGTGAAGTATTGGCCGTGTGTAAGCGAAACCGTGAGCCGAACGTTATATCGGCACCCTGCTGTAGTGAAGCGGGGCATAAGCGCTGTTGATGACAGAGCATACCCAATTTATATTGGATGTGGTTTGTGATGAACAGAATTAGGGTGGTAACGCGAGCATAACCTCGTCCCTTTCCAGGGATGAGGTTTTTTTGTGTCCAAAAAAAGAAGCGAACGCCCATGAGGCCCGAAGGTGCC
>NZ_LITU01000058.1 GCF_001280595.1 Paenibacillus xylanivorans | reverse complement strand
CGGCAGCAGGCAAAACGATGACGGTCAAGCTGCCAAAGAATGGTGCTTTCGCGGTATATGATGAGGAAGGATTATGCGTCAACTATACCATTGTCAGCGGCAACAACAAAGTGACTCTGCCCAAGAGCGGAACGATTGTATTTGCTGGGGCGCCGGGTTCGGAATTTAAAATAACAATGAAATAAGCTGTATATATTTCAACATGGGTATGGTCAATTGCGAAAAATCAG
>NZ_LITU01000057.1 GCF_001280595.1 Paenibacillus xylanivorans | reverse complement strand
GCGACATCCGTCCCTACCAGAATATCAACTCCGGCACGGTGAAGGTCCATCACATTCTTAAAGCTGTTCTCCATATTGCCTTGCGGGAACGTATTGAAGCTTGAGTTCAGAATATCGATCCAATCCGGACTTAATTTGGAATGAACACGCGGATCATTCGCCAATTCGGATGCCGTATTTCCAATAATCGATGAATTCAACACCAAGCACGGTGTAACAAAAGCGCCTGAA
>NZ_LITU01000056.1:17741-81071 GCF_001280595.1 Paenibacillus xylanivorans | reverse complement strand
TTATTCGGTGGTGGTTTTTATTTGTTTAATACTAAATATAAACTCTATCAGCCCGGTGAATAACCAGGGCTGTTTTTTTATTTCAATTTATGTGACTGTGTTCAATCTGTTTAGGCTGTGTATTTCTCTATAGTCAGTTTAGTTAAGCAGCCTCTGTCTATTCATTCATTTGGTTGCACGCATCCTCTAGGCTTAAAAGGGAGTTCTCCAATGCATGCTGGATCTCCGAATCAATGATGACTCCTTGTTTATTCATCTTCAATGTAATATGAGGAATGGTTAGGGAGGCCTCATGTAAGACTTGGGCATTAATCATGTTTAACGTCAGTAATAGTGATGCGTGGGCTTTGTCACCGCCCATGGGGCTTGGAGAAGCAGCGATGGCAACGGTGGGTTTATTAAGCCATTCTCCAGAAGATACAATCCAATCTAATGCATTTTTTAAGACCCCAGGAACCCCGTTCCCATACTCCGGCGTGCAGATCATGACTCCATCCGAATGCTTCAGTTGGGCTCTGAAATTCTGCACGGCCAAAGGACCTTCCTCGACATCGAGGTCAGGGTTAAAATGCGGTAGATCGTTTAATCCATCGTATACTTCAAACTTAAGGTTAGGAGGATCCAGCTTAATCATGGCGTGCATTAGTAACGTATTGGAGGAATGATTACGCAGACTTCCGGAAATCGCAAGGATATTTAATTCTTTCTTCATGGGCATACATCATCTCTATTCTTTAGTAATGTAGGGCGATTTGTTTATTTTCCTCCTCTTGGAATGGACTGTCTATAGAAAACGCATTTAATTAAGGCATTCTTCATGTTAGTCAGGAGATATCCACCTTTCTTCATCAAAAATGCATGCGATAGTTTGCATCACTCTGGGTAATAGGATGAAGAGATCACTTAAAATAAACAACTGACGAATGAATTATAATAAATATTTTTTAAAATTAGTACCAAGTACTAATACTTAGTGCTATAATGATAAAAAACAAACGAGGTGATTACCGGTATGAATCAATCAATGGCAACCATTACCGCAATGGGTACGTATGTACCGGATCGAATATTAAGTAATGCTGATTTGGAGAAGCTGGTCGACACGAGTGATGAATGGATTGTACAGCGTACAGGGATGAGAGAACGGCGCATAGCAGCAGATGATCAGTTTGTATCTGATCTGGCTACGAAGGCTGTAAAAGATATGATGCGTCGTTATAATGTTAGCGTGGAAGATGTGGATATGATTTTGGTTGCTACCAGCACACCTGAATATTCATTTCCCAGCACAGCATCCAGAGTACAGGCGAATCTCAAGATTCCAAACACTGGAGTACTTGATTTGAATGCGGCATGTGCAGGTTTTACCTATGGATTGCAGTTGGCCGACAGTCTGGTGACCAGTGGAATGTATCGTAAAGTGTTGGTTATTGGAGCAGAAACGTTGTCCAAGATTACCGATTATACAGACCGTACGACATGTGTGTTGTTTGGGGACGGGGCAGGAGCGTTTTTGGTAGAAAGAGCTACCGGGAAAGGCGATTTTATGGCAGCGATCTCAGGTACGAGTGGAGAAGGAGGTATTCACCTCTATAAGAGTGGTCTATCTTCGGAGATGAATGGCGTACCTCTTCAGGGTGAGGGATGCCTTGTGCAGAATGGCAGAGAGATTTATAAATGGGCTGTAAGAACGATTCCGGAACAGTTGAGCAAGCTTATAGCCAAAGCAGAGATGAAACCAGAGCAGATCGATTGGTTTGTTCCTCATAGTGCAAATCTAAGAATGATTGAAGCGGTTTGTGAACGTGGCCCTATTCCGTTGGAACGCACTTTAACAAGTGTGGAGTATCGGGGAAATACCTCCGCGGCTTCCATTCCTCTTGCTTTACAGCTTGCAGTAGATGAAGGGAAATTAAAGAATGGGCATCAAGTAGCCCTTTTTGGTTTTGGAGGCGGCCTGACATACGCTGGTCTGGTGCTGAGATGGAGCGTACCTGATACCAATTAAACGCTTGAATATAAAACCATCCTTCTTGAATTGAGATACCATCCCAAAAAGTATACCCTTTTCATGAACTCATGAAAGGGGTGTACTTTTAATGTGAGCAGATGATTATCAATAAGCTGTTGCAATTCGAAAGAGATTAGCTTGGCAAGGAATACCTGACAATCCGCACAGAGTTAGATATTGATTATGATTACAATAAGCAAGGTCAGGTTATTGTAATCAAAATTTTAATTAATCTTATTAAAGATTTACGGCGTGAGCTTAGGAGCTTGGCGGTGATGAGTTCCTTGCTCGTAGCTGTACGCCAGCTTGATCAGGGTTCCTTCGTCAAAGGCGCGTCCCAGGAATTCCATGCCTACAGGCAAACCGTCGGTAGTGAAACCGGCAGGAACTGTGATAGCCGGAAAGCCGGAGAACGGACTAAGTCGGTTGTTACCACCAGAGTTTTGGCCCTCCCCAATGACACCAGCGGCTTGCGTAGATGTAGGGTAGATGATGGCATCCAGGTTGTTGTCTGCCATGACCTTCAACAGGGACTCGCGTGTAACTTGGGTACGTTTCAGTACAATATCTTTGTACTCGGTTGTCTCCAGTGTTTCTCTTGCATCACGCGTCTTCATGGATTGTTCCTGTGATTTGTCGAACTGTCCGGACGCGATAATCTCCGACAGGCTGTGATATGGCGCATCTTCTCCCAAAGAATCGAGATAGTCGTTCAGTTGGAATTTGAACTCGTATCCACTTAAGCTTGGATATTTATTGATTTCCGCCAGGTTTGGAATGCTGATTGGAACTGCCGTGGCTCCCAACGATTTGAGTTCTTCTACCGCGTTGTTAATTACGTCAGCGACGGCTTTTTCCTCGGCTTTTGTACTTGGAATGAGCTCGGTGGCCACACCGATCCGTGCACCCTTCAGTCCGCTTATATCCAGGAAGTCTGTATAGCTTGAAGGGATTTTGCCTACGGCATAAGCTGTAGCCACGTCATTTTTGTCGTAGCCAGCTGTAGCGTCCAGCATGATGGCAGCGTCACTCACGGTACGAGCCATCGGGCCGCCGACATCCTGTGTTAATGCGAGAGGGATAATCCCTTCACGGCTGGACAGTCCGATCGTTGGACGAATACCCACGAGGCTGTTGAAGCTGGATGGGATGCGGATCGATCCGCCCGTGTCTGTACCCATGCCTGCAGCTGCAAAGTTTGAGGCGATGGCAGCACCTGTGCCACCACTTGAGCCGCCTGGGTAATGATCCAGTGCGTAAGGATTGAGTGTTTGTCCACCCAGGGAGCTGGAGGTGGTAATGCCGAACGCGAATTCATGCAGATTGGTTTTGCCCAAAATAATGGCCCCGGCTGCTTTGAGCTTCTTCACTTGCTCAGCATCATGAGCAGGAACAGAATCCTTCAGACAGATACAGCCTGCGGTTGTAGGCATATCGTTTGTATCGAAGTTGTCTTTAACCAAGACCGGAATACCATGTAAAGGTCCACGGGGGCCTTGAGCTGCACGTTCTTCGTCCAAAGTTTCAGCGATTTTGAGTGCTTCCGGGTTCAGCGTCAGGACTGCATTAATACTCACACCCTGATCATCGTATTTTTCAATGCGATCCAGATACTTCTGCACGAGTTCTTTGGATGTTAGTTTTCCTTGCGTCATGGCAGCCTGGAGATCGGTAATGGTGGCTTCCTCCAGAACAAATGGTTTTATGTAGTTATAAATACGGTCTTTCAGTATGGCGACATCATTTTGTGTAAGTACACCATTAGGAAGGAAGAGAGAGTCCGTGTATCCTTTCATCAATCCGGCGGTGTTCAGAGCACCAACGGCACCGGCAAAGCTCGCCTGATCTGGAACATCCTTGAACGATTCTGGAGTGGACTCCAGCTTCAGCCATGTTTGCAAAGCTAAAGCAGCATCTTTACGCTGCACCGTTGTACCGGAAAGCTTGTCCATGGAAAAAGGAACACCTGCAAGTGTAGCGGCTTCTTCCATGGCTTGAACAAATGCCGTTGCAGTGACAGGAGCCTTACCAGCTGATACGGTTGCAACCGTAGTTTTGCTCGAAGGCGTTGCCGTTGCGGCCGACGCCAATGGTACAGTTTCTCCCCATGTTGTGGCAATAACAGCTCCTGCCAGCAACAATGCCCCACTCTTTTTCAATACAGATCCATGATAAGTCATGCATCCACGCTCCCTTCCCGTGTCCCAATGATGTGTGTTAGCGAAACTGATATATATGCTTTTGTCACATTTTAATAACATGTAAGGTATTCTTACAACGTTCATATATATCCAAAAAAACGTATACATCCTATATGTACGCTATACATACTTCCAGATGCTCCTCATTCCATGCGCGGAAGAAAATTGTCGAAGGAAATTGTGTTAAGTAATCTGACATTATAATTGGTGGTTAAGTATTATTTCAAGAAACAAATCGTTTTTGGGAAGCCAAAGCAAACCAATACCATGAAATGATATAATAAAAGGATAGAAGTAGAAGAATGATCATAATCAACGATAGAAGCAAGAGAGTCGTGGGTTTCATTAAGAAAGGAAGATATGGAGTGAAAACATTGGTACTCGCAGAAAAACCATCTGTGGCACGCGAAATTGCCAGAGTCATGGGTGCGCGTGATAAACATAAAAGTTATATGGAAGGTCCGAAGTACATCGTGACCTGGGCGCTTGGACATCTTGTTGGGTTGGCTGAGCCGGAGGATTATGACAAAAAGTATGCAACGTGGAGTTTGGAGGATCTGCCGATTCTGCCGGAGCGTACCAAGCTGAAGGTGCTCAAAGAGACAAACCATCAATACAAAGCGGTACAGCAGCTGATGAAACGTCAGGATGTTGGTGAACTGGTTATTGCTACGGATGCGGCGCGAGAAGGAGAGCTACTGGCACGCTGGATTATGCAGATGGCCCAGTGGAAGAAACCTTTCAAACGGCTCTGGATTTCATCCCAAACAGACAAGGCAATCAAGGATGGGTTTGCAGCGTTGAAGCCAGGCAGTCAATTTGATCGTCTTTATGAATCAGCCCGTTGCCGGGCAGAAGCGGATTGGATGATCGGACTTAACGTAACTAGAGCACTGACGGTTAGATTTAATGCGCAATTGTCAGCTGGACGGGTACAGACCCCTACACTCGGCATGATTATGGACAGGGAAAATGAGATTAACGGTTTCCGCTCGCAGGAGTATGAGACGTTAACGGCCGATTTGGGAGGTTTTCAGGCGGTATGGCGGGCGGCAGGCGGTGATTCACGCATCTTCGATCCCCAAGAGACACAAGCATTGATGAAACGGATCGATGGTCGCAAGGGTACGATTGCCCAAGTGAAAAAAAGTGAAAAGGTTGAGCCGCATCCGCTGGCTTATGACCTGACGGAATTACAACGGGATGCCAACCGAAAATACGGTTTCTCTGCGAAGCAAACTTCCAATGTTCTGCAACGCCTGTATGAGCAGCACAAGCTGGTAACGTACCCACGTACAGACAGTCGCTACCTGACCTCAGATATGACAGGAACGCTGAAAGAACGACTGGATAGTGTAGCGATTGGTCCCTATGCGTCTCTCGCTCGTCCGTTGTTGCGTAAAAATCTGAATATTACCAAACGTATCGTGGATGACAGCAAAGTGACCGATCACCACGCAATCATTCCAACAGAACAGACGGTTCTCCTCAATCAGTTGAATCCAGAGGAACGCAAGCTGTACGATCTCATCGTACGTCGTTTTATCAGCTTGTTCTATCCAGCAGCGAAGTACGATTCTGTCGCGATTACCGTTCAGGTCGGAAATGATTCTTTTCATGTCAAAGGTACAACGGTAAAAGAAAGTGGATGGCGCGAGGTGTACGGCGGAGATTACAGCGATGACGATGATGAACGTACTGACGATTCATCAGACCATGAACGTGCGCTTTTGCCAGACGTGCTGCAAGGACAGTCCGTGACGATTCAACGTTGTCATATTAAAAGTGGACGGACGATGCCGCCCAAACGGTACACCGAAGCAGCTTTGCTTTCCCAAATGGAGAAGCATGGATTGGGCACTCCGGCTACTCGCGCGGATATTATTGAGAAGCTGGTCAGTTCCGACACCATCGATCGTCAAGGCAACAGCATGCATCCTACGGGAAAAGGAAAACAGCTGATTGAATTGGCGGCTCCACAGCTCCGTTCACCTGAATTAACAGCCCGCTGGGAAGCTGAACTGGAACGGATCGCCCGTGGACAAGGGAAACCTGAGCCTTTCCTGGATAGCATTCGTTCGATGGCGAAAGAGCTTGTATCCACCGTAAAAGGCAGTAAAGCCGAGTACAAGCCGCATAATGTATCCAATAGTCACTGTCCGGATTGTAATGCCAGGTTGCTGGAGAAAAAGGGCAAACGCGGCAAATTTCTTGTGTGTCCTACAGAGGATTGTGGATATCGTCGTTCGGCAGAGAAAAGACTGTCCAACCGTCGCTGCGCGCAGTGTCACAAAAAGATGGAAATCAAAGAGGGTAAAGCTGGTTTATACGTGCAATGTCTGCCTTGCGGCATCACGGAAACGTTGGATAAAGACAAACAGCATGTGAACAAACGTGATCAGCAAAAGCTGGTCAAACAGTATGCCAAACAGGAATCGATCGGCTCCAACCTGGGAGATCTGCTGAAGGCGGCCATGGAGAAAAAAGGGGAATAGATGGCTCTTAATTTTAAGTGAAGAGATCCAATAGATTAACCCGCTGCATGTGGCAAGTCCCCAGAATGTGAATTGCCTGTTCAGGAACGATGTGCCGTATAAGAACCTCCTTTTTCAGGCAACGTAAGCCTAGGAGGTGATACGCAGATGCCGCATAACAAGCCAGAGAAAATTCACAACCAGCAAAACAATGATAGCATCCGGGAAGAGCATATCGCTGTACGCCCGGAGAAAGCAGCCAAAAGAGCACCCAATCTGAACGGTATTCCAAAACAGGAGTCCTAGGTTCAGGAAGAGTGTTTCTTTCCTTCTGAAATGATACGCGGTCCCTATCCATGCGTTGAACATGTCTCTTTGGAGGTCTATAATGGAGATATAGGGAGATGTCCCGGGATAGGGGGACCGCTAGAAATTTATGCAAACCGGATTGATACTGTGGTTTTTATTTATTAATGTAGTTGGTTACCTGGTGATGTCAGATGACAAGAAACGCGCACAGCGACGTCGAGACCGTACACCTGAACGAACGCTGTTCCTGCTGGCCTTTATTGGAGGGGCGTTGGGAGTTTGGGTCGCCATGTATCGTAAACGTCACAAGACAAAACATCCCAGCTTCACAATCGGCATCCCGTTGTTGTTATTCCTGAACGCGGTAATCTACGGTTATTTTTTGCAATAAAGTGGCGGTAACGGGATAAATTCATGTTAATCTGCTGTTTTATTGTGAATGTGGGCTATTATGATTATGTAAAATGTTTCGTATGATTGGTTCGTTTTGGTCCTGGTGCGTTTAAGGAGTTACATGGCTCTTGTATTTTATGTTAGACCGAAGCTGGCTTCGAATGTTCTACATATAAAGGAAGGGAAGGGATTTACATGTTATTCTCCAAAATACTAGTTGCTTATGATGGTTCGAAAGCTTCAAATAAAGCACTCGATCGTGCGATTGAGTTAGCCAAAGTTTCTCCAGGCGCTGTACTGGATGTTATTCATGCCTTTGACTTTCCGCGTGTATTCATCGGGGAAGGATTGGCACCATTGCCACCTTCTTTGAATAATGACTACTATAATCTGGCGGTGCAAACGACAGATGAGGCGAAAGAGCGGATTCAGGCTGCAGGCGTCACAGCGAACGTGGATCTGATTCAGGGGGCTGCTGCCGAGGTCCTTCTCGATTACGCCAAAGAGAACGGGTCGGACATCATCATTATTGGTAGCCGCGGCCTTGGTGGAATCCGGGAATTTGTCTTGGGCAGCGTCAGTCACAACGTGGTGCAGCATGCACAGGTTCCAGTACTAATCGTGAAATAATTATAGAATGTGTGTATACACATGAAAGAGCAAGAGCCGGCTGTCTTCGATGTGTTGAAGAGGGGCCGGCTTTCTTTTTTGGAATAAAAGAGATGAAGTCTCTCTAAATGATCGGTCATTTCCGAACATTAAATTTGTCAATATGTTAAATGTTCGTCTTTAAGTTGACATTAGCTGTAGGGGATTGTTAGAATGTTAGATGTGTCGATCAGTTATAGATAAGGTCGAGTAGGTTCGAAAGATGTGGAATCTTCATTATTATTGAAATAATTTGTTGAAATAGATATTTGCTCGTATAACGCCGGGGATAGGGCCCGGAAGTATCTACCCGGGAACCGTAAATTTCCGGACTACGAGGAGATACGGCTGAGAGTCGCATGAAATCAGATGCGGACAGCAAGCCCACCTTTGGCATGCCCAAATGCGGGATACGTATTTCTTGGAGTCCGGTGTCCGGAGAAAATGTGATGTTTTCGCGGGTAGCGGATTTTTCTCATTTTACAATTAAACGATAAGCAACAGAATTAAACCAAAACGCTCAGACGGGAGTTGGATGTATTCATGTCAGTGCAGGTAGCTGTGATTATGGGCAGTAAGTCGGATTGGGAAACGATGAAGCATGCTTGTGAGGTGCTGGATGAGCTTGAGATTGGGTATGAAAAAAAGGTCGTGTCCGCGCATCGCACGCCAGATTTGATGTTTGAATATGCGGAGCAAGCGATTGACCGCGGATTCAAGGTTATCATTGCAGGTGCGGGCGGGGCGGCACATCTGCCAGGTATGGTTGCTTCCAAAACGATGCTTCCGGTCATTGGAGTACCCGTGCAATCCAAGGCGCTAAACGGTCTCGACTCCTTGCTGTCCATTGTTCAGATGCCTGGTGGAATTCCCGTCGCAACCGTAGCGATTGGCAAGGCAGGTGCAACGAATGCCGGATTGCTTGCGGCTCAGATCATCGGTGCTTTTGACCAGGATGTCCAACGTCGCAGTGAAGCCCGTAGAGAACGAATCAAACAAGAAGTGCTCGAAAGTAGTGATGAACTATGAGTCATACGGGAGTTCAATCCGGATCAGCGGGACAATTACAGCGTGTCTTGCTCCCAGGGAAAACAACCATTGGTATTCTCGGGGGCGGTCAGCTTGGACGGATGCTGACGTTGGCTGGAACAGCGATGGGTTATCGATTTGTTACTCTGGATCCTGCTGCAGATGCTCCTTGTGGACAAGTTGCTCGTCAGATTGAAGCAGGGTATGACGATGAGACGGCCGCGCTCGAACTGGCCCGGCAGTGTGACGTAATCACCTATGAGTTCGAGAATGTAGATGCCGATGTTGCTTCTCTCCTGGAACGGGAATCCTATGTACCGCAAGGAAGTGCACTATTGTACACAACCCAGCATCGTTTGCGCGAGAAACGGGCAATCGAAGCGGCGGGCGTACGCGTAGCTCCCTATCGTGAGATTACAAGTAAGGATACGATGCAAGCGGCAGTCAGTGAACTTGGTGTTCCTTGTGTACTGAAGACGGTGACAGGCGGATACGACGGCAAGGGTCAACGGGTTATTCGAGAAGCAAATCAGGCGGTAGCTGCTTATGCAGAACTCGCAGCTACTGGTGCGGAACTGGTTTTGGAGCAATTCATCAAGTTTGAATGCGAGATTTCAGTTGTTGTTGCGCGGAGTACAAATGGGGAGATTAAGACGTTCCCGCCTGCCGAGAACATTCATGTGAACAACATTTTGCATACTTCGATCGTACCGGCAAGAGTGCCTACTGGCATTCAGATTGAAGCGCAGAAGTTGGCGGCAGCAGTGGCACAATCGATACAGGCGGTGGGCTTGCTCGCAGTGGAACTGTTCGTTGCGGCGGATGGAAGACTATATGTCAATGAGCTGGCTCCAAGGCCGCATAATTCAGGGCATTATACGATGGAAGCCTGTGCGACTTCACAATTTGAACAGCATATCCGTGCCATTTGCGGATTGCCGCTCGGAGATACTTCATTATTGAGCCCGGTTGTTATGGTCAATGTGCTTGGAGAACATTTGGAAGGTATAATTGCCAGAACGGGTCAGGCTGACGCGGAAGCGTTGGAACTCGGTGTGATTCCCAAGCTTCATATATATGGTAAAACCGAAGCGAAGACAGGACGGAAAATGGGGCATGTCAATCTGCTCTGTCAGGACGTCGAAGAAGGATTACAATGGATTGAACAAACTAATCTTTGGAGGAATAAAAATTTATGATCGAACGTTATAGCAGACCCGAAATGAGAGCCATCTGGACGGAGGAGAACAAATTCAAGTCATGGCTGGAAGTTGAAATTTGTGCATGTGAAGCTTGGGCGGAGCTTGGAGTCATTCCTAAGGAAGAAGCAGCATTACTTCGTCAGAACGCTTCTTTTGACATGGACCGCATTTACGAGATTGAACAGGAAACACGTCATGACGTTATTGCTTTTACACGTACGGTATCTGAAAGTCTGGGTGCAGAGCGGAAATGGGTGCACTACGGACTGACTTCCACGGATGTCGTTGATACAGCTCTGGGATATGTATTGCGTCAGGCAAATGAGATCTTGGAACGCGATATTGTGAACTTTATCGAAATTTTACGTGAAAAAGCGCTGACTTATCAGCACACGCCGATGATGGGACGTACACATGGGGTACATGCGGAGCCAACGACTTTTGGTCTGAAAATGGCACTATGGCATGAGGAAATGAAACGGAACTTGGAGCGTTTCCGTCACGCGGCAGACAACGTACAATACGGTAAAATCTCTGGAGCGGTCGGCACCTACGCAAACATCGATCCATTTGTTGAAGAGTTTGTCTGCGAGAAGCTGGGCACGAAGCCTGCACCAATCTCGACTCAAACGCTGCAACGTGACCGTCATGCAGAATACATGGCTACACTGGCATTGATCGCAACGTCTTTGGACAAGTTTGCTACAGAAGTACGTGCGCTGCAAAAGAGTGAATTCCGTGAAGTGGAAGAAGCATTTGCGAAAGGTCAAAAAGGATCTTCGGCAATGCCGCACAAACGTAACCCTATCGGCAGTGAAAATATCTCCGGTCTGTCCCGCGTTATTCGCGGACATATGGTATCGGCTTACGAGAACGTAACACTTTGGCACGAACGTGATATCTCGCACTCTTCCGTAGAGCGTATCATTCTGCCGGATGCAACTATGCTGCTGAACTACATGCTGAACCGTTTCGGTAACATCGTGAAGAACCTGACGGTATTCCCTGAAAATATGAAACGCAATATGGAGCGCACCTTCGGCGTGCCATTCTCCGGTCGAGTGTTGACCAAGTTGATCGACAAAGGTTTCAGCCGTGAGCAGGCATACGATACCGTTCAACCACGTGCGATGCAAGCATGGGAAGAACAACGCCAGTTCCAGGATATCGTGAAATCCACGCCGGAAATCACTGAAGTATTGAGCGAAGAGGAAATCGCTGATGCGTTCAACCCATCATGGCACCTGAAGCATGTGGATACGATCTTCAAGAAACTTGGTTTGAACGACTAATTACTACTTAAATATAGGTTATTTATGTGATCACGCTTGGAACGAAGAAGGTAGAAAAAACCTGGAGAAGCGAATGCGCTCGCCTTTATTCCCGGATTTTCACTTTGGAAAAGTGGAATAAAAAAATCCGGGAATAACAGCGATCGAAAGGTTGTTCTGCATTCGGAGTGGTTAGCGTGATTAGGGAAATGGAACTTATATTTTACATCTCCTGAAAGAAGGTGAGCCTCCATGGCGCTGTCCACTGCGGCAGATCTCGTTAAAGCTCCTTTGTTATATAAGGGAAAAGTACGTGAGTTGTACGATCTGGGTGAACATTTTCTCATCGTGGTTACGGACCGGATTTCGGCGTTTGATTACGTGCTGGACCCGGCTGTTCCGGAAAAGGGCAATGTGCTTAATAAACTGAGCAGCTTCTGGTTTGAACTGACAGGCGACATGATGGACAACCATGTGGTGCATACGGATGTAAACCAACTGGGAGATATCATCACCGACCCTGCACTGCTTAAAGACCGCATCATGGTGACCCGCAAAGCCGAGCGCATTGATATTGAATGTGTGGTACGCGGATACATTACCGGAGGCGGATGGAGACAATATGAGAAAAGCGGAGAGGTCAATGGCATCAAGCTGCCGGATGGACTTCGCAAAAACGCCAAGCTCGATGTTCCCATCTTCACCCCGGCGGCCAAAAACGATGTCGGTCACGACGAAGACATCCCGATGGATCGAATGAAAGAACTCGTTGGGGATGCTCTCGCGATTGAGCTTCAGGAAAAGAGCCTGCGTCTCTACGAATTCGCTCGCGACTATTGTGATCAGCGCGGAATCATCCTCGCAGACTGCAAGTTCGAATTCGGTATCGTGGATGGCAAAGTCATTCTGATAGATGAAATCTTCACTCCGGATGCATCACGCTTCTGGGCCAAAGAGAATTACGCACTCGACATCGAGATCGACAGCATGGATAAAGAGCCGGTACGCACCTATCTGTTAGGTAGCGATTGGGACAAGAACAGTAAACCTGACCCGCTGCCACAAGAGGTTGTGGAGGCAACAACCGCAAGATATGTCGATATTTATAACCGTTTAACAAAGTAATAAGTTTGAGTAAGGGACGTTTGAGTGTAGGCTACGGGAAAGTTTGGCTTTCGATCGCTGTTGCCCCCGGAATGTTTTGATTGGAATCCTTTTTCAAAAGGAAACATTCCGGTTGCAAAGGCGAAGCACATGCTTACGAAGTAGCTTTCTTTCAGAAAGCTTTTAGCTTCGATTCTCCAGCTCAAATCTCTCCCTCCGCCAGTCTCAAACTGGGGGATGAGGCAATTTAAACCAAGACTTCTGTTATACAGGAAGTCTATCAATATAAAAAAGTGAAGTTACTAATGTAACTTGAAGACCATTTATTGTTTTAACGTAATGGTCAGGCTAGACCATTACACACCGTGCAACGTAAAAGGGTTTAGGCCTTTAAAAAAAACGTCGCATGGACTAGCGGAGGGGCGGAATTGTTCTTAAAGGAGCGACAGCGTTCGCCTTTGTCCCCGGGTTTTGACCGCACAGCGGTTCAAAACAATCAGAAAAACCCGGGGACAACAGCGACCGGAAGAACAATCCGCCCCGGAGCGAGCGCCCAAGCCACCTTTTTAACATCATAAAGCATTTATCCCGTTCATTACTGAGGAGGAACATAAGGATCATGATCAAAGCAACCGTCTATGTCACTATTAAGCAAAGCGTTCTCGACCCGCAAGGAGTAGCCGTTCAAGGTGCCCTGCACTCGATGGGATTCAATGAAGTGGAAAGTGTACGGATCGGTAAAATCATGGAACTGACTCTGGATACAACAGATCGTGCGGAAGCGGAAAAACGAGTGACAGTCATGTGTGAGAAGCTGCTGGCCAACACCGTTGTTGAAGATTACCGCTACGAATTGGAGGGTTAATCCCATGAAATTTGCAGTTCTTGTGTTTCCTGGCTCCAACTGCGACATCGACTGTTACAAGGCAGTAGAAGATGCGATTGGAGAAGAGGTTGATTACGTATGGCACACGGCTACAGATCTATCGGCTTATGATTGTATCCTTGTTCCTGGTGGTTTCTCGTATGGTGACTATCTGCGCTGTGGAGCGATCTCCCGTTTTGCACCCGTAATGAACGAGGTAGCGAAAGCTGCTGAACAGGGCAAATATATTCTTGGCATTTGTAACGGATTCCAGATCCTCACTGAGGCGGGATTGCTTCCGGGCGCATTGATCCGCAACATGTCGCTGAAATTCCGTTGTCACGATACGGTGTTGAAAGTAGCGAATGCAGATACTCCATTTACGCGTGACTATGCACCTGGGGAAGAGATTGTTATTCCGATTGCCCACGGTGAAGGCAACTATTATTGCGACGAGGAGACGCTCGCGAGTTTGCAAGCAAACAACCAGATCGTATTTACGTATGGAAGCAATCCAAATGGTTCCCTGGGGGATATCGCGGGAATCTGTAACGAGGGCGGAAACGTGATCGGCATGATGCCTCATCCAGAGCGCGCGGTGGACTCACTGCTCGGTTCGGAAGACGGCAAACGTATGTTTACATCTATTTTGAAAGCATGGAGGGATCGGCATGACGCAGCAGCTATCCGCTAAGGAACCGACGGCACAACAGGTCGCAGAACATAAACTTTACGCACAAATGGGCGTGTCTGACAGCGAGTATGAGCTGATCTGTGAGTTCATGGGGCGCAAACCAAACTACACGGAGATTGGTGTATTTAGTGTCATGTGGTCCGAGCACTGCGCGTACAAAAACTCCAAGCCGTTGCTGCGCCGTTTCCCAACCAGTGGGCCGCGTGTCCTGATGGGACCGGGTGAAGGTGCCGGAATCGTGGATATCGGTGACAATCAGGCCGTTGTATTCAAAATTGAAAGCCATAACCATCCTTCCGCGGTTGAACCTTACCAAGGTGCGGCAACAGGTGTGGGCGGCATTATCCGTGATATTTTCTCCATGGGTGCAAGACCGGTGGCGCTTCTGAATTCCCTGCGTTTTGGCAAGCTGGAAAGTGACCGTGTGAAGTATTTGTTTGAACATGTCGTATCCGGTATCGCTGGCTATGGTAACTGTATCGGAATTCCGACGGTGGCTGGTGAAGTGATGTTCGACGAAAGTTATGATGGGAATCCGCTCGTTAACGCGATGTGTGTTGGTTTGATCGATCATGACAAAATCCAGCGGGGTGTCGCCAAAGGTGTAGGCAACCCGGTGTATTATGTTGGACCGCCAACAGGTCGTGACGGGATTCACGGTGCTACTTTTGCATCGGTGGAGCTGACAGAAGAATCCGAATCCAATCGGACTGCCGTTCAAGTAGGTGACCCGTTCATGGAGAAACTCGTTATGGAATCTTGCTTGGAACTCATCGATACAGGGATCGTGCTTGGTATTCAGGATATGGGTGCAGCAGGTCTGACATGCTCCAGTGCGGAAATGGCAAGTAAAGCGGGGAATGGTCTGGAATTGTATCTGGATCAGGTGCCACAGCGTGAAGAAGGCATGACGCCTTATGAAATGATGTTGTCCGAGTCCCAGGAACGGATGTTGTTCGTTGTTGAGCCGAAGGATGAGGCGCAAGCGATGGAGATCTTTGAACGGTGGGGCGTTATCTGTGCAAAAGTCGGAAAAGTAACGGATGATGGACGTCTGAAATTGATCCACCATGGCGAAGTGGTGGGTGACATGCCAGTAACTGCACTGGTTGACGAGTGCCCGGTGTATGACAAACCATCTTCTGTACCTGCTTACTATGAGCAAAGTGCTTCTATCGACACCCTTCGTTACGATGAAGTGTCGGATCTCGGCGGAGCGCTGAAGCAAGTATTGGCATCTCCAACAGTAGCGAGCAAGAAGTGGGTTTATGATCAATATGATTACATGGTACGTACAAGTACTGCGGTTCGCCCAGGTTCGGATGCAGCGGTTGTAACGATTCGCGGCACACGTAAGGGTCTGGCGATGACAACAGACTGTAACGGACGTTATGTATATCTTGATCCAGAAGTAGGCGGACGAATTGCGGTCAGCGAAGCTGCCCGTAACATTGTATGTTCCGGTGCAGAGCCATTAGCGATTACGGACAACCTGAACTTTGGTAACCCGGAGAAGCCGGATATTTTCTGGCAGATGGAAAAAGCGGTAGACGGTATGGCAGAAGCTTGCCGCGTGCTGGATACGCCAGTTATCGGTGGTAACGTGAGTCTGTACAACGAAAATGCCAATGGCTCCATTTACCCAACGCCAGTTGTTGGTATGGTGGGTCTGGTACATGATACAGATCACATCACAACACAAGGCTTCAAAGCCGAAGGTGACGTTATCATCCTACTGGGTGAAACGAAAGCGGAACTGGGCGGCAGTGAGCTGCAATATGCCGTTCATGGCAAAACGGAAGGACGTCCGCCGCAGCTGGACCTGAACACGGAAAAAGCGCTGCTCAGTACGGTACTGGAAGCGATCCAAACGGGCCTTGTTCGCTCCGCGCATGATTTGTCTGAAGGTGGCTTGGCAGTAGCTTTGGCAGAGTCCTGCATCAGCGGCAATGTGGGTGCACAGGTCAATGTTGAAACGTCATTGCGTGGGGACTATGCACTTTTCAGTGAGAGCCAATCCCGTATTCTGCTGTCGGCTTCGCCGGAGCAAGCGGGTAAGCTGGAAGCTTTTGTACGTGAGCGTGGTGTGCCTGTAGCTGTGATTGGGCGTGTAGAAGGAAGTAATCTGACGATTGAATTGAACGGAACATCAGCCGTGAACGAACCCGTAGGAGGTTTGACACAGGTCTGGGAGGATGCGATTCCATGTCTCATGAACTGACGACAGGACCTTTGTGGACAGGCGATTATTATAATGAAGGGTCCGGCAAGGAAGGACTCGACAAATTAAAGGAAGAATGTGGCGTATTCGGGGTATTCAAACACCCTGACGCCGCATCGCTGTCCTATTATGGCCTGCATGCCCTTCAACATCGAGGGGAAGAAAGTGCAGGCATGTGTGTAAGCGACGGCAACGAGTTCCACTACCACCGTGGTATGGGTCTGGTGAAGGAAGTCTTCACCAAAGACCTGATGCAGACGTTGACCGGGGATATCTCCATCGGACACGTTCGCTATTCAACCAGTGGTGACAGTAAGCTGACGAACGCACAACCATTGGTATTTAAATACCGTGATGGTGATCTGGCAGTAGCAACTAACGGTAACATCGTCAATGCCCCAACAATCCGTCGTGAGCTGGAGCAGGGTGGGTCCATTTTTCAAACGACCAGTGATACCGAAGTTATTGCCCATTTAATCGCGAGATCGCCCAAAGGATTGGTGGAAGCCGCGAAGGATGCGTTCCAGCGTATTGTGGGTGGTTATGCTTTTCTGATCATGACCAACGACAAGTTGCTGGTTGCTTCTGATCCGCATGGTCTGCGTCCGCTCACAATGGGTAAATTGGGAGATGCGTATCTGTTCGCATCGGAAACATGTGCGCTGGAGACGATTGGTGCAGAGTTGATTCGTGATATTGAGCCAGGTGAACTGTTGGTGCTGGATGCAGATGGTCTTCACGAAGACCGTTTTGATCATCACAAACACCGTAAGGCACTGTGCGCGATGGAGTATATCTACTTTGCTCGACCGGACAGTGACATGAACGGTGCGAACCAGCACGCTGCGCGTAAGCGGATGGGTAGCCGGATGGCGATTGAGTCATTTGTGGATGCCGATCTGGTAACAGGTGTGCCGGACTCCAGTATTTCCGCGGCCATCGGTTATGCCGAGCAAACCGGAATTCCGTATGAGTTGGGCATGATCAAAAACAAATACACTGGACGTACGTTTATCCAGCCAAGCCAGGAACTGCGGGAGCAAGGCGTAAAGATGAAACTAAGCGCCGTGCGCCGTGTCGTCGAAGGCAAACGCGTGGTCATGATTGACGATTCCATCGTACGGGGAACAACTTCCCGCCGGATCGTGAACATGCTGCGAGATGCCGGAGCAACCGAGGTCCATGTGCGGATTACATCACCACCGTTCAAAAACCCGTGTTTCTATGGCATCGACACCCCCGACAGCCGCGAATTGATCGCCTCACAGCTGTCGGTGGAAGAGATCTGCCGCGAGATCAACGCGGACTCCCTGTCGTTCCTCAGCCCCGATGGGCTGATTACATCGATTCAGGGAGATAATCAAGATGACTACAAGGGCGGGCTCTGCCTCGCATGTTTTGATAATGATTACCCAACCCGACTCGACTTCGGTGGCGAAGAGAAATTCGGCTGCAGCTGCTAGCTGTTATGCGGCGAGACAAACTTAACTCGCCGCCCCGGGCACAGCCCGAGCCCTAGCCCCGCCTTGCGGAGCAACAGGGGCCAGGCAGCCAAGCGAAGCAGCTGCCGCCGGGCACAGCCCGAGCCCTAGCCCCGCCTTGCGGAGCAACAGGGGCCAGGGCAGCTAGGCGAAGCAGCTGCCCCAGCGGGCATAGCCCCGCAGCGCAGTCGAGCGGGGTTCGCCGACCGATGGCCTACGGCCATCGGGAACGGCGAACAAAAACGCGAGCATACGTACGAACCAACCATAGCAAGATCATACCAGCCACCCCTGCACCGCTTGTTTGGCGGGTGTCCAGAGGGCCTGCCAAGGTCATTTGGGGTCCTCCCGGGCGGGAGGATTTAGGAGGGGCGAAAAAAAAGGAGCTGATTCCACTTGTCCGAAGCATACAAAAACGCCGGCGTCGATATCGCGGCAGGCAACGAAGCGGTTGAACGGATGAAAAAACACGTGAAGCGTACCTTCCGTCCGGAAGTGATGACAGATCTGGGAGGCTTTGGCGCCCTGTTCGGTTTGAACAAAGATAAATATGATGAGCCGGTGCTTGTATCCGGTACAGACGGCGTAGGAACCAAGCTGAAAATCGCATTTGCCATGGACCGTCATGATACCATCGGAATCGACGCGGTAGCCATGTGTGTGAACGACATTGTGGTACAGGGCGCAGAGCCGCTATTCTTCCTCGACTATCTGGCGTGTGACAAAGTCATCCCAGAGAAAATCGAAGCCATTGTTGCGGGAATCGCAGAAGGATGTCATCAGTCGGGCTGTGCCCTGATCGGTGGCGAAACGGCTGAAATGCCGGGCATGTACAGTGAGGGTGAATACGATATTGCCGGATTTACTGTGGGTATCGTGGACAAAGCCAAAATCATTAATGGTACAACCATCGCCTCTGGCGATACGGTGATCGGACTTGCATCCAGCGGAGTGCACAGCAACGGCTTCTCCTTGGTACGCAAACTTTTGTTGGAACAAGCCGGATTGGGCTTGCAGGATGAAGTCGCTGAATTGGGTGGCAAGCTGGGTGACGCACTGCTGGAACCAACGAAAATCTATGTAAAACCACTCCTGTCCCTGCTTGAAAAGGTAAACGTAAAAGGCATGGCCCACATTACAGGTGGTGGCTTCATCGAGAACATCCCGCGTATGCTACCAAGCAGCGTGAATGTAGACATCGACTACGGTTCTTGGCCGATTCTGCCGATCTTCAACCTGTTGCAAGAAAAAGGCTCCGTTTCGAACCGCGACATGTTCACCACGTTTAACATGGGGATCGGACTTGTGCTGGTCGTGAATGAAGCAGATGCAGGTGAAGCATTGGAACAACTTAAAGCATCCGGTGAAGAAGCGTACATCATTGGACGTGTGACCGAAGGAGATGCGCGAGTAACCTTCACGGGAGCGGATGTTTAATGGCGAACTACCGTATTGCTGTATTTGCCTCTGGTGAAGGGTCGAACTTCCAGGCATTGGTTGATGCAGCACGGAACGGAGGGCTGGGTGCATCCATAGATCTGCTGGTATGTGACAAGCCGGCTGCACGTGTGGTGCAGCGGGCGCAGGATGCAGGCGTGGAATGCCATCTGTTTACTCCCAAAAATTATGATTCCCGTGAAGCCTATGAGGCTGAGATCATGGAAGTGCTTGAATCTAAAAATATTGACCTGGTTGTTCTTGCCGGTTACATGAGATTGCTGACTTCAGTGGTCGTGGATCGCTATGCAGGACGGCTGATTAACATTCATCCGTCCCTGTTACCAGCGTTTGCAGGCAAGGATGCGATAGGACAGGCACTGGAATACGGCGTTAAAATTACCGGAGTTACCGTGCACTTCGTGGATGGGGGCATGGATACAGGGCCGATTATTGCCCAGCATCCTGTTCCGATTTTACCAGAGGATACAGCTGAATCCGTCAGTCACTCCATCCATGCTGCCGAACAGCAGCTGTACCCTGAGGTTGTATCCTGGTTTGCTCAGGGATGGGTTCAACTCGAAGGACGCCAAGTTACCGTAAAAAAAGCGGACTGAACCCGATTCGGGCAGGAACTGTCGTTTGAAACAAGTATGATCGTCGAAAATTGGTACGCATTTTGTGATATTTCTCGGGAAATAAATCGGTTGTGTTTCGCCATGAAACGCGAAGCCATGGGACATTAAAGGAGGAGCATATTGTGAGTATCAAAAGAGCGCTGGTCAGCGTATCGGATAAAACAGGCATCGTGGACTTTTGCCGCGAGCTGTCGCAAATGGGTGTGGAGATTATTTCGACAGGAGGTACTAGCAGCCTGTTGTCGAAGGAAGGCGTACCTGTAGTCGGTATTTCGGATGTGACCGGATTCCCGGAAATCATGGACGGACGTGTCAAAACACTGCATCCCGCAGTTCATAGCGGTTTGCTTGCTGTTCGTGATAACGAAGAGCATACACGCCAAATGAAAGAACTTGGATTGGATTACATCGATCTGGTTGTCGTAAATCTGTATCCGTTCCAGGAGACCATTGCAAAGCCGGATGTGGCTTATGAAGATGCGATTGAAAATATCGACATCGGTGGTCCCACCATGCTTCGCTCGGCAGCCAAAAACCACGCCTTTGTTAGTGTCGTTGTAGACGCTGATGACTACAGCCATGTGCTGGAGGAAGTGCGTAACAGTGGGGATACCACACTGGAAACACGCAAACGGCTTGCGGCAAAAGTGTTCCGTCATACGGCGGCTTACGATGCACTCATCTCCGATTATCTGTCCAACGTGAACGGCGATCCTCTGCCAGAGCGTCTGACCGTGACTTACGAAAAACTCCAGGATTTGCGCTATGGCGAAAATCCACATCAGCAGGCGGCATTCTACCGCAAACCGCTGGCAGCCCAAGATACGTTGACAACAGCCGAGCAGCTGCACGGCAAAGAGTTGTCCTACAATAACATCAACGATGCGAACGCAGCCTTGCAGATTGTCAAAGAATTTGAAGAACCGGCAGTTGTGGCGGTTAAACATATGAATCCTTGCGGCGTAGGTGTTGGCGAAAGCATCTACGAAGCTTATGGCAAAGCTTATGCGGCAGATCCAACCTCTATCTTTGGTGGAATCGTGGCAGCCAACCGCATTATCGACAGCGATACAGCGGCTAAACTGAGTGAGATTTTCCTGGAAATCGTATTGGCTCCTGACTTTACACAAGAGGCACTCGATATCCTCACCAAAAAGAAAAACATCCGTTTGCTCAAAACGGGTGAACTGAGCGCTGCTCGCAATCGGGAGAGCCAATTCGTAGTAACTTCCATCGACGGCGGCATGATCGTGCAACAAAGCGATGTGCATTCCATTGAAGCGAGCGAGTTAAAGGTAGTTACAGATCGTGCGCCATCCGAAGAAGAACTGAAACAGCTATTGTTTGGCTGGAAAGTGGTTAAGCATGTGAAATCCAATGCGATCGTGCTTGCAGCAAACGACATGACTGTGGGTGTAGGCGCAGGGCAAATGAATCGTGTCGGCGCAGCCAAGATTGCTATTGAACAAGCTGGAGAACTAGCCAAAGGAGCCATTCTGGCATCCGATGCGTTCTTCCCAATGGGCGATACACTGGAACTTGCAGCGAAAGCTGGAGTTATAGCCGTTATTCAACCAGGTGGTTCGATCAAGGACGAAGAGTCTATCAAAGTAGCGAATGAATACGGTATTGCCATGGTCTTCACTGGCGTTCGTCACTTCAAACACTAAACGATAACTAAATTGCTTCCAAACGATGAACAAGCGAATAGGCTTGTTCATCGTCTTTTGAAGCTTTTTTGCCAAGAGAATAGAAAAAATCCTGAAATTCATGGAGGGGAACAACACTAATGGATATTCTGGTAGTGGGCGGCGGTGGCCGGGAACACGCAATTATATGGGCACTGGCGAAAAGCCCGAAGGCAGGCAAGATTCACTGTGCACCGGGAAATGCAGGCATTGCACAGCTCGCCGAGTGTCATCCGATTGCGGTCAATGAATTCGATAAACTGACGGCGCTTGCCGTGGAGCTTAACGTGGGATTGGTTGTTATTGGGCCAGATGATCCGCTAGCAGACGGGATTGTGGATGCTTTTGACAAGACAGGTATTCCGGTATTTGGACCACGACGCAATGCAGCAGAGATTGAGGGCAGCAAAACGTTCATGAAGGATCTGCTTCATAAATACAATATTCCGACTGCAGACTATGAGAAATTCGACAATTACGAGCAAGCGCAGGCTTATCTGAATGAGCAAGCCATTCCTGTCGTGATTAAGGCAGATGGACTCGCAGCTGGTAAAGGCGTTACTGTAGCTTACTCCCGTGAGGAGGCTGACCAGGCGCTCCGCAGCATTATGGTGGATAAAGTATTTGGAGAAGCAGGAGCCAAGGTCATCATCGAAGAATTCCTGGCGGGTCAGGAAATGTCGATTTTGGCTTTTGTCGATGGGGAGACCGTTCGCCCGATGGCTGCTGCACAGGATCACAAACCGGTATTTGACAACGATGAGGGGCCAAACACAGGCGGAATGGGGACTTACTCACCACTGCCGCACATCCCGGCATCCATCATTGAAGAAGCAGTGGAGACGATAATCAAACCAACGGCCAAAGCGATGGTATCTGAGGGACGTCCATTCCAGGGTGTATTGTTTGCCGGGCTGATGATTTCACCGGATGGCAAACCCAAAACGATTGAATTCAACGCCCGTTTCGGTGATCCCGAAACGCAGGTTGTATTGCCGCGACTGAAGAGTGATCTGCTCGACATTTTCTGGGCAACCGTGCACGGGAAATTGGCGGATATCCAGATTGAATGGAGTGACGAAGCCGCTGTATGTGTGGTGCTTGCTTCTGGAGGATATCCTGGTCCTTATGCAAAGGGTGTAGTTATTGAGGGACTGGAACAAGTCGACGAAGCCGTGGTGTTTCACGCGGGAACGGCACGCAATGAATCTGGAGAATGGGTCACTAATGGGGGACGGATTCTGGGCGTTGTAGGTCTTGGTGCCGATATCGCCGAAGCCAGAAACAAAGCCTATGCTCAAGCGGAACAAATCCGCTTTGATGGCAAACATCAGCGGTCTGATATTGCTGCCAAGGCTTTGGTTAATCAGTAATCAATCAACTATGGGCTCGTAAGATGCTCGCCTGAAAAAGGCGTTTGCATCCTGCGAGCCTTTTGTTGCGTATACATGACTATGGAATATAGGATAAAGCTTGTTTGAGCATTCTTAGCAGAGAGTAGTATTTTTGTAAAACCGTCTAGTCTAACGATTATGAACGAAATCTTCATACATAAAGACTATTTTGTGAACAATACAATATGTAGTGTTCCAAACCATGACGTGCAACTGGATGGTTTGGTGCAGATCGTGTTATACTTTTCTGAAACAGGAATGAATAAGTGGGGAGGTGGATATCTATTGGGAAGGCGATATTGTAAACTGTCCAAATGGAGAATTTTGGTGGAGTAAATCGGAGAAACAAGCGACCGCATGAGGGGTAACCCTGATTTTAGTGAAGTAGTTTCTGTAAGTGATTAACTTCATCCTGAATTCCTGTTTTGCAATTTTACAAGGTCAAAGTATAACCTACAAACTTTATCATTTATCGATTTCATATAAGGCATACCCATATTGAACGTCAATCAGTTGTTGAATGGTTAACCAAGTTAACGAATCACGCTGTAACTATCTCTGGAGGTGAATCCCTGAGAAGCGGGGAAATCATTGGACATAATTACCATATTAAATATTGTATTACTCATTATCTTGATTGCGTTGACCGCATTTTTCGTTGCATCAGAGTTCGCAGTGGTCAAGATTCGTACATCAAGAGTGGATCAACTTGTTGCCGAGGGCAATAAGAAGGCCATATTGGCCAAAAAAGTAGTCACGGATCTCGATTATTATCTGTCCGCCTGTCAGCTTGGTATTACCGTGACTGCCCTGGGATTGGGAGCACTCGGTAAGCCAACCGTTGAAAGGCTCTTATATCCGGTATTTGACTATCTAAACGTATCGGCTTCCATCTCATCCGTTGCATCTTATGCGATTGCGTTCATACTCGTCACGTTCCTGCACGTTGTGGTTGGGGAGATGGCTCCCAAAACGATGGCGATTCAATTTTCGGAAAAATTGACGCTGCTGCTCTCGCCGCCGTTGTACTGGTTCGGGAAAATTATGTATCCCTTCATTTGGGCGCTGAATGGTGCATCCCGGGTAATTCTTCGGGCATTTGGCGTGAAGCCTGCCGGACATGAACAGGCGTACTCGGAGGATGAGATCAAAATCATCATGAACCAGAGTTATGAAGGGGATGAGAACAACAAGACCAAGCTTTCGTATCTGGAAAACGTATTCGTGTTCGATGAGCGTGATGCCAAAGACATCATGGTTCCGAGGACAGAACTGGTAACACTAAATCAGAGTATGACCTACGACGATATCATCCCGATATTGGATGAGCATAATTATTCACGTTATCCCGTCATTGAGGATGGGGATAAGGACCGAATTGTCGGTGTAGTGAATGTGAAAAAGATTTTGCCTGATATGGTTGCCCTTAGGGAGCACCAACTTGTCGATTTTGTTCGTGAAATTCCATACGTTTCTGAAGTTACAAGTATTCAGGATGCCATGATCAAGATGCAGCAGGAACGTGTGCACATGGCCGTGGTCGTGGATGAATACGGAGGTACCTCGGGAATCATTACAATGGAGGATATTCTGGAGGAGCTTGTCGGCGAGATTCGGGATGAGTTCGATGCCGATGAAGTTGCTGACATTCAGGAAACCGGAGAGAACCAATATCTCATTAATGGTCGGGTGCTACTGGATGAGTTGGAACGGCAGTTTGGGCTTGTGTTTGAAGGTAATGAGGAGATGGATACCGTGGCCGGATGGATTCAGTTCCAGAAGGGTGTCGGTGTGGAACAAGGCGATACGGTAGAACACGGTGACTATGTCTGGACCGTTGTGGACACAGAGAATTTTCACATTAAGCAGGTTCTGCTTGAACGTGTTAACGGTGCTCAGGTCGATGAATCTGTCAGTGACCTGGCCTAATCTGGTTACCGGAGCGTCACTCGTGCATCACTTAATTAAAATGATCAACTTGGAGGTGAATCCCTCATATTGAGGGAAATCATTGGACGGAATAATAGCCTTAAACTTATTTTTAGTAGCCGTATTTATCGGTCTGACCGCATTTTTCGTTGGAGCGGAATTTGCAATTCTGAAAGTACGGATGTCTCGAATAGATCAGTTAATCCTGGAAGGTAACAAAAAAGCAGTATTGGCCAAAAAAGTGGCTCACAATCTGGATTATTATTTATCTGCATGTCAGTTGGGTATCACGATCACGGCGCTGGTATTGGGTGCACTGGGTGAGCCTACGGTTGAGAAAATGTTGCACCCGCTGTTTGAACGACTTGAGGTGCCAGCGGCTTTATCTACGGTACTGTCGTATGGTATCGCCTTGGCGATCATCACATTCCTGCATGTCGTGATTGGTGAATTGGCACCAAAAACGCTGGCGATCCAGTTTGCAGAGAAAATGACCCTTTTACTCGCACCACCGCTGTACTGGTTTGGTAAAATCATGAATCCATTCATCTATGCGCTGAATGGGGCTGCACGTCTGTTGCTTGGCCTATTTGGTATAAAGCCAGCAGGTCACGATACGGTTCACTCTGAAGAGGAACTGAAGCTGATTATGGCGCAAAGTTATGAGAGTGGAGAGATTAATCAGACAGAGCTTGACTATCTCAAAAACATTTTTGCTTTTGATGAGCGTTTGCTTCAGGAAATTATGATTCGCAAAGAAAAAATTGTTACGATTGATAAGGAAATGCCGCAGGATCGTATGATTGAGGTCCTGAAGCAGCATGAATATACACGTTTTCCTGTGATTAAAAAAGAAAATCCGGACCATTTCGTTGGATTTATCCATACGAAGGAAATGCTCACGAGTGTTGCCGCAGGTCGGGCTTTCAATATGGACACGTTTGTACATGACATGTTGAAATTCTCGGAGTTATCACCAATTAAGGATGTCTTGATCCAGATGCAGCAAAGTCGTTCCCATATCGCTGCGGTTCATAATGCGGAGGGGGCAACGGTTGGTCTGGTTACAATGGAGGATATCCTTGAAGAAATTGTTGGAGATATCAAGGATGAGTATGATGGCAAAGATCTGGTACAACCGCCTAAGCGATTAAAATTGACCTAAAGCGTAATGCGAAGTTATAAGGGTCGATGTTGTGTGGCGGCAATGGAATAAAATTAAAGGAAAACAGGTTTCCGAGTGATCGGGACCTGTTTTTTGTCCATGTCGGTATACTCAGGCGGCATTTCAGCAGGTCAAAGATAATTATCTTAATTTTAAAACAAAAGCTTGCATAATGAGAGCCAATGGATTAATATAAATTTAAAGAATCTTAATTTAAAGATAAATAACAAAAAGCAATGCATAACGAACTGCTAAATATAACAATGATATCAATAAAACTAAGGGAGTGGATATTATGTTCAGAACTTCAGGGATCCATCATGTTACGGCTTTTGTAGATGATGCACAGAAAAATGTTGATTTTTACGCAGGTGTATTGGCACTGAGACTGGTGAAAAAAACAATTAACTTTGATGCACCAGATGTGTACCATCTGTATTATGGCAATGAGGATGGGGCACCAGGCACCATTATCACCTTCTTCCCACAGCAGAATGCCAGAAGAGGTGTAATTGGATCAGGACAGACTGGCGTAACTGTATATGCAGTTCCGGTGGGCAGCCTGCCATTCTGGAAAGAACGGCTCACATCCTTCGATATTCCATTTGAAAATAAAACAAGATTTGGCGAGCAGTATATTCGCTTCTTCGATAAAGGCGGTCTCTTGCTCGAATTGGTCGAGCGTGAAGGAGGTCAGCCAAGTCAGTGGGCATTCAATGGTGTACCATCGGAACATGCCATCAAAGGCTTTGGTGGAGCTGTATTATTCAGCCATGTACCTGACAAAACAACGGATGTGCTGAAAACGATGCTCGGTCTCGAACTGGTAGGTGAAGAGGATGGAATCATTCGTCTGCAGGCTACTGGTGACATTGGTCAACTGATTGATATTCAATCCACCGGAATTCAGCGGGGAATTGGCGGAGCAGGTACAGTACACCATATTGCATGGCGTGCAAAAGATTATGTCGAGCACGAACAAATGCAGCAGGATCTTCAAAAAGCCGGCTACCATCCAACACCGGTCATTGACCGCCAGTACTTCAACGCCGTGTATTTCCGGGAACCGGGAGGTATACTGTTTGAACTGGCTACGGATCCTCCAGGATTTGCACGGGATGAACCACAGGAGAGCATGGGTGAGAAACTGATGCTGCCTGAGTGGTATGAACCACAGCGGGAGCAGATTGAACAGCTGCTGCCACCTATTCAAGTACGTGAATGGAAAGGAGAGTCCAAATCATGACTACTACCAATACAATGAAGCATATATATAAAGCAGGTTCTCAGCCAGATGCACCCACCCTTTTGTTGCTGCACGGCACAGGTGGAACGGAGAATGATCTGGTAAGTCTGGCCGAGATGATCGCGCCAGGAGCAGGTATTCTGGGGGTGCGTGGTAACGTATCGGAGAATGGAATGCCCCGTTTCTTCCGCCGTTTGGCGGAAGGGGTGTTTGACGAAGAAGATCTCATTGCACGGACAGCGGAATTGGGTTCTTTTGTGGATTCAGCAGCTGTGGAGTATGGCTTTGATCGTGCGAATGTCTATGCCCTGGGTTATTCCAACGGAGCTAACATTGCAGCAAGTCTGATTTTCCATCAGGCTGACGTATTCAAAGGAGCGATTCTGCACCATCCGATGGTACCGCTTCGCGGTTTGGAATTGCCGGACCTGAAAGGGCTGCCTGTGTTTATCGGAGCAGGAGAGAACGATCCAATCGTACCGAAACGTGAAACGGATGAATTAGCTTCACTGCTTAGCGGCGCTGGTGCCGATGTGCACATGCACTGGGAGCGTCAGGGTCACCAGTTGACCCGCACTGAGGCAGAAGCTGCTGCAGCCTGGTTTAAGACTCAGGCGTGATTGGTTGCCTAGAGTAGGAAGTCATAAATATCGAAGTCACAGTCTGATTTGTAGGCTACGTGCTTTGCTTTTAGCGTAAATCAATAAATAATGAATGAAGTAAATTTGGTACACTGTTTATACAGTCTGTTTAACTGCCCGATCCTTGAATGGATCGGGTTTTTGATCTGTTTTTCGGGGAGAAAGCGTTGATGTGGATGTGAAATAATGAAGATTGATGAGGCCAGCAAATCTGACACTATGCCTTGTCCAAAAGTGTGGAATAATCTATAATCAAGTAATTGATAATCATTTTCAATTAGATTCGGCTATTTATGATGATACGTGTAATCAGGAGGGGAAGATGAAGCCTAACCATAGCTCACATTCTTTTGGTTCAAGTGCGTTTATTCAGACCCGGGATGGTCGAAAACTACATTATATGTCCAGAGGAACAGGTGATTTGACGGTTGTATTTGAGTCCGGTATGGGCTTCTCGCGATCCACTTGGGGATTGGTGGCACCGGCTGTTGCTGAACATGCACGTGCCGTAGTATATGACCGGGCAGGTTCGGGACGAAGCGAGGTCGATTCGGCTCCCCGCAATCTCCAACGAATAGCAGAAGATCTTAGTGATTTACTGACTGCACTGGGGCAGGGTCCTTTCATCTTGGTCGGACACAGCTGGGGAGGGCCTATTGTTCGTGCGGCTGCGGCCTCGAATATGTCCTGTATAAGCGGCGTTGTGCTGGTTGATCCTTCAGACGAGCATTGTGAGCTGTATTTCTCCAAAGCTGCCAAAACAAATTTTGCCTTGAACCGTTACCTTATTCCATTCATGGCACGTACGGGGATATACAGGTTACTAGGCAGGAGACCGGGAAGTGTACAGCCTGACGACGTTGTCAGGGATCACCGCGCAGAGGATTTCACCGTACAGGCGGCCAGGACAATGGTTAAGGAGTCGAAACCTTTTCTGGAAGACTTGGCTTCGCTGTTGGTTAACCCTCTTGATCTTGGTAATCTAGAAGTTAGCGTCATTTCAGGTACGAAAACAGGTATGGGAGAGCGTAAAATAAGGCCCGCCATTATGCAAGCACATCGTCAAACCGTAAACTCACTGACGAATGCCAAGTGGATCGGAGCCGATCAATCCAGCCATATGGTCATGTTTACGGATCCTCAGGTTATTATTAATGAAATTGTGCGAATGGTACATGAGGCGAGCTCAGGCGCAAGAATAGAACAAAAGTGATACAATAAAGAGAGAAAAAAGCAATGCTTGCATTGCCAACCAAGATAAGCGGAGTGTGGAGAAGAGATGAAACCAGTGGAACAGGAACCAACGGGAACTACCAATTCCGGCCGTGCCAGTGTTGGTATGGAAGATATCGTGCGCGCACATCATGTGCTGAGAGAAGTCATTGTAAGAACGCCGCTGCAGCGGGATGCTGTATTGTCGGCCAAATATAACTGTAATGTGTATCTTAAACGGGAAGACCTGCAGGTGGTACGCTCGTTCAAAATTCGTGGAGCCTACAACATGATTCGTAGTCTGGCTCCAGCTGAGCTGGAGAAAGGTATTGTCTGCGCGAGTGCGGGCAACCATGCGCAGGGGGTTGCTTTTTCCTGTAACGCGCTGGGTATCCACGGAAAAATCTTCATGCCGAGCACAACTCCAAATCAGAAGGTGAAGCAGGTACGTCGATTTGGTGGAGATAATGTTGAAGTTGTGCTGACAGGTGATACGTATGACGATGCTTATGAAGAAGCTATGCGTGCGTGTAATGAACAGGGCATGACGTTTATTCATCCGTTTGACCAGCCGAAGATCATTGCGGGTAATGGTACGGTGGCGATGGAAATCATGGAGAGTCTGGATGAAAAAGCAGATTATGTATTCGTCACAATTGGTGGTGGCGGTCTGGCTGCCGGTGTTGGAACCTACATGAAGACGGTTAGCCCGGAAACCCGCATTATTGGTGTAGAGCCACTTGGCGCGGCTTCCATGAGTGAGGCCATGTTCCGCAAGCAGGTTGTCACGCTGGATGATATTGATAAATTCGTGGATGGTGCTGCGGTGAAACGTGTTGGTGACCTGACCTTCGACATCTGTAGTGGAACGTTGGATGACATTGTGAAGGTGCCTGAAGGCAAAGCCTGCACCACCATTTTAGAGCTATATAATGAAAATGCGATTGTTGTGGAGCCTGCTGGTTCACTGGCGGTTGCTGCACTGGAGCAGTATCGCGAGCAGATTGCTGGCAAGACGGTTGTCTGTGTGATTAGCGGCGGCAACAATGATATTGACCGGATGCAGGAAATCAAAGAACGTTCTTTGATCTACGAAGGTCTGAAATATTATTTCATGGTCAATTTCCCACAGCGTGCGGGAGCTTTACGTGAATTCCTTGTGGAAGTGTTGGGACCCAATGACGACATTGCCCGTTTTGAATATACGAAGAAGCATGATAAGGAAAATGGGCCTGCCTTGGTGGGCATCGAGTTGATGTACAAGGAAGATTACCAGCCGCTGATTGAACGCATGAATCGTAAAGGCCTCGCGTATACCGAGCTGAACAAAAATCTGAATCTGTTCAACATGTTAATATGATGAATCATTCCAATGTAAAGTCGGACCGTAGTGAGTCACAGCCTCTGTTGAGACCTGCTCGTAAGGAAGATGCCACACAAGTGATTCCTTTACTCCATCAGGCGATTGATGATATTGTCTATGCTCTTGCTGGTGAAGGAGATCATGAGAAAGCGATGCAGATTTTACAGCAATTCTACGTGCAAGAAGACAATCGAATCAGTTACCGGAACATAACGGTCATGGAACAGGATGAGCAGGTTGCGGGAATACTGGTGGCTTATGATGGAGGCGAGGCAGATCGTTTGGATCAGCCAATTCTGGATCGGCCTGGTCGGAGTACAGATGAGAAATATACGTTGGTCAAAGAAACCCGTCCCGGGGAGTATTATCTGGATACTCTATCGGTAAGCGAAGCATATCAGGGGCAGGGTATCGGCAAGGCATTGATGGCTGCTTTTGAGCAGCAGGGAAGGGAACTTGGACACTCGCAGGTATCCCTCATTGTTGAACGCGACAATGGCCGGGCCTTGATGTTGTACGAACGGCAGGGCTATATCAAGGATGAAGTGATTGTCATTGCTGGACATGAGTATAACCATATGGTCAAGCCAATTCTGTAGTTCTTAACTCTGAGTTAGCCTGGAGTAGGAGATTCAATTCATCGATAGAATCAAAGAAAACCGACATGGGAGCGAATCCTATGTCGGTTTTCTTTGTGTTTTTTATGTGCTTTAGGTGATTAATATAATGAATTATTTAATAGCCGCATCCGCCCCGGTCGGAACGTTCTGTTCTAGCCATTTCACCACTGCAGCTGTTTTCTCATACTTTGCTTCCTTAACCACATCCATAAAGGCATCCAGCTTGGTGAGGAATTCACTATCGACGGATACAAGACGCTGCAAGACGCCGTTGTAGCCTCTTTGGGCGTTCGCAACCATTTTGTTCGTGTCATAATCAAACAGCGGCGTATTGTTCAGCCCATAAAAGGTATACAGGGTATAACTGTTCAACAGATCCCGCACCTGTTTGGCCCGATTCGATTTCGGATAGAGTTCCAGGAATCTTTCCTGGCTGAGTGCTCGAAGGAGTATTTCCTGATAGCCAATGACCAGAGCTCCATCATCCGCAGGCAAGTTTTTTGTTTCCTGCGTCATGATGTTGATGTAGCTTGAGATATCCTCTTTAATTTCAGAGTTATATTTCACGAGTGCCGCATAATTCATAATGGGATAGAGGGAGCCTTCGAGCATGACGAGGCGATAGCCGCTGTCCCGGGCTTCTTTTAACAGTGCACGCAGATCTGAGTCCTGGGTACGCTCCATGAGTTTGGTGAAGCTGTCGTTCAATTGGTATGCCTTGAGCATCTTGTCCTGAACGTTAGGCACGAGCAAGCGGTCCGTCATGGCGGTTAGAGCCTTCAGACGCGCACTCTCCAATTGAAGGACCATCAGGGTAGCGTGGTGCGTTGTTACTTTTTTGATATTGGATTCCAGATAAGTGTCAGCGGCGGGTAAGCCGTTCTTTTTCTTGAGCATGGATTGAAATGTTTTATATATGGCGGTTGAACTGCTGGTGGTTACTTTGGTATCCGGGCTCGAAGGGGCGGCAGCAGCGATTCCAGGTGTAGCTGCGGTTCCTGTAAAGATTGCAACAATGGCAACGACTGTTATGAAGAATCGCATCCCTTTGCGTTGACCAGATAAATACGATGATGTCATCTGTGTGAACCTCCCGTAATTTTAAAGATAATAGGTTGTTATTCACTATACATTAAACGAATTTAGGAAGGATGTTGTTGCGGAATAATGACAAATTCTTCTGTTATTTTTAACCTTTGGAGGGTAGATGGTGGGAGGACATTTCTGCGAAAATATTTTTTGTGGGATTGGAAACTTTTACTGATGTTCATACGTCTTAGATATGCACAGGAAATTACAGGAATAAAATAAAATCAACAACGATCACATTTTAACTTAAATAATGAAGAGAATGGGGATATTGGATATGAGGAAAGCTGGAGGACGTCAAGTGAAAAAGGTGATGTCAGCACTGGCCGTATCGGCTATGTTGATGTCTGCACTACCAACGTCAGTTATGGATGCAGCTGCAAGAATTAGCATTTATATTAACGACGCGGAGCTGTCGTCCGCTCAGGCACCTGTCATGAAAGGTGGACGCGTATTGGTTCCATTGCGCTCCATTTTTGAAGGACTGGATGCCACGGTAAAGTACACCAATAAAACCAAAACGATCACGGCGAACCGGGGAGATCAGGAAGTATCGCTAAAACTGGGTTCCAAAACGGCTTACATCAACGGAGAAGCGGTAGCGCTAGATGTACCTGCAAATACCATCAAGGGAAACACAATGGTTCCAATTCGTTTTGTTAGTGAAGCTTTTGGAGAGAAAGTATTCTGGAATTCTCGCAATCAGCGGGTAGATATCAAAACAACGTCCACTCCTCCTGTGGATGAGACCCAATATGCAGCATGGAACATTTACGGTTCTGTGTCTGGAAGCAATGGGGATGGTCGAGATCTGACTGTAAGCTTCACACGTCCGACTTCTGAGAAGGCTGTGTCAGCATATCGGATTATGCTGGTAAAAACACGTGATGTGAGCAGCTTTACGGAGTCTGCGGCATCGGCTGTGCCAGCTTCGAACTATACATCCGTTACTCCAAATGGCGGTAATCCTAGACTGACACTTAATGCACAGACCCGTGACGTGAACGGGGATCTGTTGAATTCTAATGAGACGTATCGTCTATATGTACTTACGGTGGGGAACAGCAACAACAGCTACAAAAATCTGTTGGCCTGGTCTTCCCAGTCCTTGAAACTAAACAATGTGAAAACGACGGTTCAACCTGTCACAGGCCTGCGGATCGCAGATATCAGTGACTATGGGGATGGCCGTGACCTGGAAATTAACTTTACACAGCCGAGTACAACGTCCAATATTACGTATTACCGTGCTTTTGTAGTCAAGGCGAAAGACGCTTCTTCATTCAATCTGACTACGGCAAATAATGTGTCCAGTTCTAATTCAACCATTATTTATAAAGGTAACAGTACAACAGTCAAAAGCCAGCTAAGTTCCTCGACGCGTGATACATCAGGGGAATTGATCAAAAACGGCACATCATATGTCGTGTACATTGTATCAGTGAGCTCCAATGCGGCAACAGCAGACAATAAATTGTCCACAGTATCCTCTTCACTTACGCTGGGCGTAAACACAGCAACAGCGCCAGTCATCACGCAAGTGAAAGACAATTCGGATTATGGAGACGGTCGTGACATTCAGGTGAGCTTCAACCGTTCATCGGATGAATCCAAAGTGGCTAATTATCGAATTTTCGTAGTGCGGAACTCGGTATCCAGCAGCTTTAATCTGACTACGGCGAGCAATCTGTCTTCCAGCTTGTACTATAACGTGAACAAAACAGGCAACAATATTACAACCACACTGCCATCCTCCATGAAGGACACAAGTGGCTATAACGTAACGAATCTGCAAGATTATCGGATCTATGTTATGGCTGTAGGCAACCAGCAGAACGGCTATACTAATGCGCTGTCTTCCTCGTCAACACTGTTGAGACTGACAACGAACAGTAATGCAGGAGTCGCAAGTAACATTGGGGTTGCTGATGTGAGTGACTACAACGATGGACGTGACCTGAAGGTTTCGTTTAATAGAGCTTCGGATGAAACTAACGTTTCAGCGTATCGGGTATATGTGGTCCGTTCCGGCAATGCAGGCAGCTTCACACTGAGCGCAGCTAATGCATCCAACAATTATTATCAGGTGAGCAAGACGGGTGGAAATCAGTCATTTACTCTTCCTAGCAATGCAGTCGATACTAATGGCTACAGAATTACTAATAATGAAGGCTATCGTGTATTCGTCCTGTCGGTAAGCACAAGTGGAAATTCCAGCCAAAATGCATTGTCTTCTTATTCTTCACAAATTACGCTGACTGCCAATGCAGCTGTGACTGCACCAAGCAATGTGGCAGCAACAGATATTGGGGATAACTTAGATGGACGTGATCTGCGTGTGACGTTCAATCGTTCAACGGATGAGACGAATGTGAATCACTATCGGGTGTTTGTGGTGAAATCGAATAGCACTTTCAATCTGACTACAGCCAACGAAATTAATAATTATCTAAATTATACTTATGTAGGAAAAACAGGAAATAACCAGACTGTGAACTTTATAAGTAGTTCGAGAACAGCGGATGGTGAATTAATTCGTAATGATGTGAGTTATAAGGTGTATGTAATGGCAGTGAATAATAACGGCTCTCTTGCCAATGCGTTGTCTTCGAGCTCAAATGTCATTACATTGGCTTCCAATACGGCTGTAGCCGCAGTGAGTAATGTAACTGCAACTGCGAAAGACGCAACGCAAGCAGCAGGAAATGCAACGGATGTGACGGTAACATTTACGGAGCCTGCTTCTAAAACAGGGATTGGGCGTTATGTGTTAATGGTTGTACCTGCCGAAACGGTGTTTGATCTGAATGCGGCTAAAAACACTGCGAAATCCGGTAATGCAACAGTAGTCACTACAAGTCCAACTAACTTGCCACTTGTGCTGCCGGATTCTAACGGTAATGCGATCGAAGCAGGTAAATATAAGGTGGTTATTTTATCCGAATCATTAGACAGCAAACGTGAATCCAGCATAGCTTCATCGCCTGTATTCACGATTAATGCCAAGAAACAGGCACCAGTGCCTGTTGAAAAAGTATCGGGCGTGACAGCGACAGCGAATGATTCTTCCGTTGATGTCAGCTTCACCAAGCCTAGCAATGAAACTGGAATTGCAGGCTATGATGTTTACATTGTCCAAGATACGAGTAACACAATCGATAACGGTCTTGGTAGTCGAGTAGGAACTGTGAATAGTGGGGCTGGCAATCCATCAACAGCGAACGTTAACATTACCGGTAATTCAACGGATTCAGATGGGTTTGCTTTTAAATCAGGAAAATATAAAATCAGAGTGGTTTCCGTGTCTAGTGACCCTGCGAAATATGCAACTACGAGGTCAGATATAGCTACATTTACTATTCCGGCAGCTCCTACGTCCAATCCGGATAATGGTAGTCAAACTCCTGCTGTAGAGACCCCACCTCAATAATTGTGAAGAGAAGAGTTTGATGCTTTGATGAGTAGTTCGTTTTGATGAGCTCCAGAAGTAGTAGAGGTGACGGAATCGATTCTGAAGAAGCGGCAGCGCTAGCCTTTGTCTCCGAATTTAAACCTTATAGAGGTGGAATCAGATAAATTTGGAGACAACAGCGATCGAAAGAACGATCCGTAACCGGAACGGTCACTCCAAGAACCAACAATCTTATCAATCAGTTTTGTTAACAAACCAGGCTCCCCTTCCAAAAGTGAAGGGGAGTTTTTCTTGGTCTTAAAAGTTGTTCTGCCGATGTAGTAAATTTTCTGAATCAAGCATACTGCACTTGTAAATCCTGTCACCAAAAAGGTTCCTTTGGCGTTGTTGCAACGGGGCAAACAGATGGATAATAGGAGAAAGAAGAGCAAGATCCGAAAGGAATGATGAAATGCTTGCATTTCGCTTGACCGGCCTGCCGGATTCCCGATTGTCTCTGTATCTGTATTGTGTGGGGACACAAGAAGAGAAAGTTCAGTTTAGACCGGATGGATTTCCGGTGTATCAGCTTTTTTTATTACGCAGCGGCAAGGGGGAATTTAAGGTTCCAGGTGAAGGAGCGTGGACAGTATCGGCGGGTGAACTGTTCGTGATGGAACCTGGGGTGGCCCATGAGTATATTCCGCATTCCAAAACATATGGGGAGCTTGGATATATCGGTATTGGTGGAGAGGCGGCGGGTGCGGTGCTTCGGTCAACGGGACTGCTGCCGATGGGGCCACGGAACTTGTCCGAATTTGAACAGTTCTGGTCACGAGTGACGGACATCTGGTACTCGCTGGACCATGGGATGACTGAGATGTGGAACAGCTCAACGATCATCTACCAGCTTATTCTGGATATGTCACGATTCATCCTCCCGCTGAATGATGAGACAGAAGAGCGAGAAGCGCGGAGTGGGTCATTAACACGTTCAGAGCGCGAGTCGGAATCGGCAAATGAAGCATTCACCCGAGCTGTGTCGCTGATGCACACGCACTACCAGGATGATCTGCTGCTGAAGCATGTAGCTGAAGCTGTTGGTTATTCGGTGCAGCACCTGAACCGATTATTTCATCAGAGACATGGGGTGACAGGACATCAGTACATGCAGCGATTACGTTTGCAGAAGGCGTCCGAATGGCTGGACAAGCACCCACGGGCAAGTGTAAGAGAGGCGGCGGAGACGGTTGGTATGGAAGTGAACTACTTTATCCGTATGTATAAGCGAGAATTCGGAGAGACTCCGGGCAAGGAGATCAAGCATCGCATTCAGCTCAAAATGGAGAGAGACTCTACGGGCCCTGTGGATCATCTATATGAAGTATGACAAGGCCATTCCTTTTGGAGGCGGAAGCAGTTTCAAACGAGCTACTGGCCGTAATATAAGGTTACTTATAAGGTGTGGTAAGTGATTACCTTTACCTATGCTAGATAAAATGCATTATGGAATTTTACCTGAACGGTCTGAAAATAAAAATAGCTGTCGAGAATTTCTCAACAGCTGGCTAGGGGCCATTATGGCCCCTTTTTTGACACTTGATATTCTATCTCATCACCGAATTGTCGTACTTCACTCGTACTTCATCTTCGAACATCACATAACTGTACGATATACCCAATGATGCTGCCCACAAAGGGCAATCCTTACGCTTTCTTTTGTCCGAAAAGTGGTCTCAACGTAGCCAATCCCACAATTCCGATCACAAGACTAATCCATGGAGCCAGCGTAAATACGGGAAGGCTGTCACGCAGCGGATATCCTACAAATAAGACAACCACAACGATAACGATATAGATGGCGATCCCGCGAAGATTGACCTGTGGTCTGGCAGTCTTGTCTGCTCCCTGATCATCCGGCCGTTCTGCCAGACGACGAAGCATTTCAACCAGTGCAATCCCGCCAACCGCCGCAACGATAAGTGAGAAAAGGCTAATGTGGCTAAACGGTTCCGTATCTCCGCCGGTCCAGCCAATAAATAGCCCAACAGCCCCCTGAATCAGCATGACAAAAGACAAAGCTGCCCAGGAGATCATGAAGTACCATTTGGGCGTTCGTTTAACCTGATCCGGAGAGTCCGTTGGTTCGGCTTCAACTGCTGTTGCCTTCTTGGTGGGCGTACTGCGTTTGTTGGTTTTGCTTCCGGAGCTCGATACAGCCGTACTTGAAGTTGTGGATGGGCCGATATTAGATTCAACAGGATCAGCATCCTCATTATTAGTTGTCACGCCTAGCTGTGAATAGATATCCTGTTGCATATCAGGTCCATATAACTCGCGAGCAGGCTTGCCGTCACGCTGAGCTTGTACAATGGCTCTTCCAGCAGAGAGAATCCATTCTTCCTGCGTTCTCTCATCGGCAGGTGCTTGGCGCGCAATGGTGCTGATCTGATCGAACAGTTTTACATGTTCCGGTGTCATCTTACTCATTTCGGTCATTTGCCGATTCTGTATTTCTTTCAGTTTCTTATATGAAATCCCCAATGATTGCTCCCCCTGTCTACACACGTTCTGATCCCCAGTGATCTGGAGACCCTGACGGTATTTTAGTATACGGGAAGGGCTCTCGTTTCGCAAAGTCATTCCTTATAAAACAACTGTTTACGATTCGACCATAGCCCTGCGCAGGCCAGAATGACACAGGTGCATAGCAGTACCAGTTTTCCGTGAATACGAATCCATTCCAAGATGTGTTCCATGAATTCAACCCTTTCGCCAGAAGGAATCGGAGGCAAATGTTGGCTATGATATATTGTTTAGATTCTCCGTGGTTCGCCGTTAATATACGTAAGTGCTCGTCCAGTTCTAACGATTGTGTGAAGAATGAATAAATTACAGCCGATTCCACCACAATAGTAGCATTTCCAACAGAAACCAGGGATTGGAGTGTGGCAGGTATGGATCAACAAACGGATAAATTAACAAGGAAGCTGCTGCTGAATAGCAACTCCCGCGGAGTAGCGGATGAGGTTGTGCCAATGGATGGGACGTTGGAGGATACTGAATATGCGGAAGTGTATACAGATGGGACCTTTCAGTCAGGGAGCTTCTGGGGGATCTCGAATACGGTCCATGAACATGAATGGCAGGGTCGAGTGGAGACTCATGAGATGTTCCGTCGCAGTTATGAGTAATGGCTTCAAGTATTAGGAATTATTCGAGTCAGCTGTTATCAGCTTGGCTCATTTTTTTTGAGTAATTACCGATAAAATCTAGACAAGGTACGTCTAGAAATGGACATTTCCTCACGTTGACTTGAGGTTCACAGGATGATAATATACTAATATCATCTTAATACACATTAAACTTATCGGATTTATATATAATTAACAAAATGAACAAGAGCAGGGAAGAATGGAAAGGGGAAATGGGCATGGAGCGTCAGATCAGTATTCGTCATAGGCAGGAAGAATTAACAGCCACGATTCATTATCCGGTCGTCAAAGACATCAAGGAGGGAAATCATCAACAGCGCGTTCCTCTTGCTGTCATCTGCCATGGATTCGTAGGAAGTCGGATCGGTGTGGATCGTCTGTTTGTGAAAACCGCCCGTGAGCTGGCCGAAGATGGGTATTTGGTGCTGCGCTTCGATTATATCGGCTGCGGGGAGAGCAGCGGTGAGTACGGAGCTGAAGGGCTTGAGTCCATGATTACCCAAACACGTTCTGTGCTGGACTATGCAGTAAATTGCAGTGATGTAGATCCAACCCGTGTAACGCTGATAGGTCATAGTCTGGGTGGAGCTGTTGCTCTGCTGACTGCTGTCCGTGACAAACGAGTCAAGAATCTCGTCATGTGGTCATCTGTGGGATATCCGTTCAATGATATTGTGAAGATTACGGGACGTAATGTGTACGATGAAGGGGTGAAACTGGGATCTGCTGATTATCTCGGCTACAAGTTTACTCCGGCATTCTTTGAATCATTGGCTGAACATCAGCCATTCCAGGAAGCTGTTAAATTTAACGGGGATGTTCTGGTGGTGCACGGCACGTCGGATGAGATCATTCCTGTAGATTACGCGTTCCTGTATCAAAAGGTATTCTGGATGCGCCAGGAAGGCCGCTGCGACAAGGAGATTATTTTCCAGGGCGATCATACCTTCTCTTCCGGTAAAGAGCGTGAACAGCTGATCACGCGTACGAGAGAATGGCTGGGAGAGCGTCAGAAGATCGAACAGGATTGGCAGCATTGGATGATCTAAGAGTGATTATATCTCAATCTTTTTCGTTAGGTAGGAACATCCATGTCCAATATGGATTAGTCCATAAGGCAACATGCGCGTCCAGATTGCATCTGATTGGGATGTTAGCTTGGAAAAGCGCCTTCTTCGGGGTAAAATAGAAGGGTAAGCATCCTATCCGTGTCTGGAGGTTGGCAGCAATGACATTACCCGCATTATTCATTGCGCATGGTTCTCCCGCTCTGGCGGTGGAGAGCAATGACTACACTCACTTTTTGAACCAGCTTGGAGACAGGCTGCCGGCTCCGAAAGCCATTGTTGTATTTACGGCGCATTGGGATTGTCCCGAACCGTCCGTGACAATGGATGATACACATCAGACCTTGCATGATTTTTACGGATTTCCCTCTAATATGTATACAATGAAATACCCTGCATCGGGTCAGCCAGACCTGGCGAATGAGATCTGCGCCTTGTTCACTCGGAGTAATCTTGCACATCAACCGGTTCGTGGCCGAGGCCTGGATCACGGTGTATGGGTACCGCTATTACACATGTATCCAGAGGCCAATATTCCTGTTATTGCAGTATCTGTCGATTCGTTGCGTTCCCCGCAGGAACAGTATGATATTGGCCGGATGCTGGAACAGCTGCGTCATGATAATGTGCTGATCATTGGCAGCGGTGGAACGGTTCATAACCTGCGCATGCTTGGCAGCAATGATGAACCGCAAGACTGGGCAGTGGAATTCGATAACTGGATCGGCGAGCGGCTTGAGCAGTGGAACACGAGAGAGCTGTTTCAATATGACAAGAAAGCTCCCCATGCCCGCACGGCAGTTCCATCTTATGGAATGGAGCACATTGCGCCCTTGTTCTATGCCATGGGTACGGCGGACATGTCCCGATCTGCCAAACGTCTATTCCAGTCGTATCCATACGGTACGCTCAGTTTGAACTGCTGGCAGTTTGGTGACGGCGTATAACTTGGAGCAGACAACAGAACGTCAACAGGTCTGTGGCTTTTATTTCGTTAATGCGTGTGTGGTCAATCTACAAGACAGACATTAGCTATTAAATAGTTGAACAAAAAAAGGTTTCTGCGGCCAGCATGATGGGCTTCAGGAACCTTTTTCTATGACTCGAGCATCTGCAAGATTGTGTAGCTACTTACGAATTTCGAAAAGCTCACAAGCTGTACGCGAATGATAAGCCAGATCACTTACGCTGGACTGCACAACAATGGTATTGTTGTCGAAACGGATAATGATGCCACCGGAATCAATCTGGTGGTTATCTTTAAAAACACGAACCTTATACTTCATTTCCATGGCTTCCTGGAAGTCGGCATCGGTTTCAAGACGGCGCTGGGTTGGCATGTTATGTACTCCTTTGATTATAATCGATCGATATGTTCATCATAATACGTGCTTCTGTAGATGAGCAAGTCAGATGAATGTACAAGCTGATCAGAGAACAAAAAAAGTCCTGCTCTCCAGGGGGAGGGGAGCAGGACCGCGAATACCTATTTAATTTTTAGGCTGTTTTGTGCGTATGATTTATCGTTGGTGTGTCTTTATGCTGGCTGCCTTTATTGCGAGTGAACAATCCGCGGAGGTAAGGCATTACCCAATGATCCAAACCGATTTTACCAGCGTTCGCACCAGCGACTACAAGGAAGACTTCCATCAGAACCAGTTGAGCATTCGTGCTTACTGTTCCCGAGAAGAGGAACGCGAAGTTCATGACCATTGCCATCAGTGCTGCCAGTGTTGTAAAGCATCCAAGAACGAGACCCAGACCTACAAGGAATTCACCCAGAGGGATGATGAAGTCGAACAGTCCCGCATTTGGTACCGCGAAGTTCTCAAGGAATGTTCCCCACCATGCCTGAACGGTTGGATTTTCACCCGTTGCTTTTCCTACTGCCCCTGCAAGGAATCCTCCAGCCTGGAATCCGCCTGTCAATTTGCCCCAGCCGTGTGTCATCCAGTCGTAACCGATATACACCCGAAGTACTGTCAAAATCCACATTGCCACTTTGTTTTCTCTAAGCCATTGGTTGAAGCTGAACATATAAACCACTCCTTCATGGAATTTAGTGTGTGTTGTGTTTTTCTTTTTCTAAGTGATCACCTTTGATGTCTTTATTGTATAGTTCAAAAGTCATCTTGTTTGTGATTATTATCACAATCTAGTTCAAATTTTAAGTAAGGTTTGAGAAGTTCACATTTAGGACATATTTTTCAGCCTATCCTAAGTTTCAAACGTAAAATGCAGGGTAGGAAATGCTCTTCTTATCGAAGACAAATGGTGCTGTGTGTGATTAAATGGAAAGAAATACGTGAAATGGTCACCTACATAAGAGCAACTACAGCCTAGATTTCAGCCATATCGTCCAGGAGGTACATATATTGAAGCAATTGAAATGGAACAAAACGACGTCAGCGGCGTCGCTGCTTATTCTGGCCCTAAGTCTGGTTGCTTGCCAGAGTAAGGAGATGGTCCAGATTCCGAAGCCAGAGTCCGTTCCTACACCTGTACAGGAAGAACAAGTGACGGAAGAACCCGCCACGTCGCTCTACACCGCACCACTGACGGGCCTGCCTGTTGATGAAGCAATTACACGCCGCCCACTGGCGGTCATGATTAACAATGCTCCTGCAGCGCGGCCCCAATCAGGTCTGAGTGCGGCAGATATTATTATCGAAGTGCTCGCTGAGGGAGGAATTACTCGTTTTATTGCCATCTTCCAGAGTGAAGGCGGGGCAGAGACGGTTGGACCCGTGCGCAGTATCCGCCCTTATCTAATCGAGCTTGGTGAGAGTTATGATGGTGTATTGGTTCATGCGGGCGGCAGCCCGGATGCTTATTCCATTTTGCAAAAGCAGCAGAAACAGCATATGGATGAAATATCGAATAGCGGCCCTTATTTCTGGCGTTCATCGGATCGTAAAGCCCCACATAATCTGTACACTTCGGCGGACAAGCTGAGAGAAGGCGCGAACACCAAAGGGTATAGTCACGACTTCAAATCCCCTGTGTATACGTATAACGAAGAAGGAGCCACATCCGCTGGAGAGTCAGCGAAGCAATTCGATCTTCATTATTTATTGGAGAGTTACCGGGTAACGTATGATTATGATGAAGTTAGCGGACGATATATGAGATTAGTGAACGGAAAAGCAGATCAGGATTTGGATAACGGCAATCCCATCGGAGCGGCCAACATTATTGTAGCGGGTGCGAATCACAAGGTGCTCGACAACGTGGGCAGACTGTCCGTTAATCTGGAGCAGGGTGGTGAAGCGATGCTGTTTCAGAAAGGTAAAATGATTCGAGGGCAGTGGGTCAAGAAACCGGGTGATATTATTCGATTTGTGCAAAATGGGACCGAAGTTGCTCTTGTTCCTGGCAAGACTTTTATAAGTATCGTTCCGAATCAGCCTGACTTTGCAGGGCATATCAAAATTCAAAATTAATCCAATTTGAAGAGAAATGTAAACGCAGTGTAAAATTTCATCATCATTTTTCCAGCCATTCCAAATAATTAAGATTCATTTCAGATTTATGTGATAAGAATATAAAAAAGGATCATGCCTTATGTACAAACCGTGAAACATTTATGATAAGATATCAAAGGTTGTCATTTCATGTTTCATCGGTTATCGGCAATTTCTCGTAAAGGGGATAGAGCTATGAAGCTTAAGAAGAAGAAGGATATATTTTTTGAGACACTAGAGAACATGGCAGATACGGTCGTGCAAGCGGCAGATTATTTCTCCCAACATGTTTCCAACCTTCAGGATGTGACTCTTTTTGCCAATGAAATGAAGAAGTACGAGTCCCAGTGTGATGATTATGTTCATACCATCATTACAGAGCTCAACAAGACATTTATCACGCCGATCGAACGCGATGATATTATGGAACTGACAACAACACTTGATGACGTATTGGACGGACTTGAAGCAACGGCTTCCCGTTTCTATATGTACCAACTGACTGAACCGGACGAATTTATCGTGCAGTTCTCTGAAATTTTGCGCCAATCGGCTTACGAAATTCAGAAGGCCATTCATCTGCTGTCTCAGAAAAAATTGCTGGCGATCCGCGAGTACACGATTCGTCTGAACGACCTGGAAAACCAGGGTGACGAAGTGCTGCGCATGTGTATCAAACATCTTTTCGCTACTGTGTCTGATCCGATTGAGTTGATCAAACGCAAGGAAATTTACGAGCGTCTTGAGACGACAACGGATGCTTGCGAAGACGTAGCGAATGTGCTCGAATCCATCATTATGCGTAATTCTTAAGGAGCCAGAGAATAATGGAAACAACGATTTGGGTATTGGGTATAGTCGTCTTCCTTGCACTGGCGTTTGACTTCATTAATGGTTTTCACGATACGGCGAATGCCATTGCAACTTCGGTCTCGACACGGGCACTGACCCCGCGCCGGGCGATCCTTATGGCTGCGGTGATGAACTTTGTCGGTGCCATGATGTTTACTGGAGTAGCGAAGACGATTGGGGGGAGTGTAACAGACCCCACCACGCTGGATAATGGGATCGAGGTCGTCATAGTCACCTTGATCGCCGCGATTATCTGGAATCTTGTTACATGGTGGTTCGGTATTCCTTCTTCATCCTCGCATGCATTAATTGGTGCTCTTGCTGGAGCAGTACTTGTTGGCGCAGGGGCTGATAAAGTCAAATGGAGTGGATTTATTGACATCGTCGGAGGATTGTTAATATCACCTCTGATCGCATTTGCCATAGGTTATGTGGTCATGACCATTCTAAAATATATTTTTGCCAAACGCAGTCCACATAATGTGAACAAAGGTTTCCGTACGGTACAGATTTTCACAGCAGCGCTCCAGGCGTTTACACATGGTACCAATGATGCGCAGAAGGCAATGGGGATTATTACTTTTGCACTGGTCGCAGCAGGCGTACAGGATCATCTGGATGTTCCGCTTTGGGTTAAAATCTCCGCGGCAACAGCGATGGCTCTCGGTACTTCCATCGGTGGATGGAAAATCATCAAAACGATGGGAACCAAAATTTTTAAAATTGAACCGATTAACGGGTTTGCAGCTGATCTGTCAGCCGCATCTGTTATTTTCACGGCAACATTGCTCCACCTGCCGGTGAGTACAACTCACGCAATCACATCTGCCATTCTGGGTGTTGGTTCCGCGAAGCGTTTCTCAGCCGTCAAATGGGGACTTGCTGGACGTATTATTATTACGTGGTTTATTACGATTCCGATTACTGGGGCGCTGGCAGGATTATTGTACTGGATCATTTTCTAATTAGAAGAAGTGTTCCGGAACAAATTCGGGGTTTCAGACAAACTGTTCATAACTATGTGAATATCGGGATATGTGGACAATTATACAACCAAAATGAAGAGACGCCTGTGCATGAACGTGTGGACAGGCTGGATATGTGGATAGCCATCCGTGGAATGATAAACCAAAAGAAGATATTCCTGTGGATACAGGAAACTGTGGATAGGGAAATGAGAGAAGCCAACAGGGTTGGCTTTTTTTGTTGTCGCGTTCGCAGGATAACGTGTGTACAATGGGCTGTTGCAGGAGACGGTTCGGTGGTTAAAGTTGTACAATAACGTAAAGGATACAAGACAAGGACGTGGTCTAATTTATGATTCGTACACTCGCCATCTCACGGGATCATCAGGTATCTGTAAATGTACCACTTACACAGCTGGATCTGCAGGATTATGCCTGGGTTTGGGCAGATTTCAATCAGCCTTCGGAAGAGGAAAGCCGGTTACTGGATACATATTTTCATTTTCACCCATTAGCCATTGAGGATTGTATGCATGTGTTGCAGCGGCCCAAGCTTGATTATTATGACAACTTGCAGTTCCTTGTGCTGCATGCGCTGAACCCTACCACATTGGAAGCGGAAGAGGTGGACCTGTTTCTGGGTTCGAACTTCCTGGTTTCGTTTCATCACGGGATACTGGAAGAAGTCGATGAAGCGTGGGAGAGGTTGCTGCATCATGCGCACGAACGAACCATCTGGGCTCGGGGTCCAGTGGCAGCGGCGTATACAGTGATGGACAAGCTGGTCGATCATTATTTCCCGTCTCTGTTTGCCATCGAGGATGAGCTGGCTGAACTGGAGAACAGGGGCGGCAAGGAGTCGGTGGAAGACCTGATGAATCAGGTGTTCGACCTGCGCAGTCGATTGCTGAAGCTTAGACGAACGGTAGTGCCCATGCGGGATCTGCTCTATCGGGTAGTCAATTCTCAGCATGTGCAGCGAACAGGAGAGCATACCGTATATTTTACCGATATCTATGACCATTTGTTGAAGCTGACAGACATGATTGAAGCCGATCGGGAAATGACGGCAGACCTGCGCGACAGTTACATTTCGCTGAATTCGAACCGGATGAATGCTATTATGAAGACACTCACGGTGATTACAACAGTCTTTATGCCACTGACGCTGATTGCAGGGATTTATGGCATGAACTTTGCCTATATGCCTGAGCTGCAATGGAAGTTTGGGTATGGGGCAGTGCTGCTGTTAATGTTTGTTCTGGGTGGAAGCATGGTGGCCTGGTTTGTGAAGCGGGGCTGGTTTAAGTAAGGAAGAATAGAAGCTAAGCGGGATAACAAGAAAATAGTAAGATAAAAGTTAGCGATCTGCAAAGATCGCTTCTTTAACCTGTGTATGATGTGCATAAGAGGGCAAATAGGAGTACATATAGATTCGTTTTCGGAATAGATGTCCACATGTGGATAAGATAAATGAAGAAGCATCATGTGCATAACTTGATTTTGATGGATATTTAGCTGTTACGAACAGGGTGAAAATAGTAAAAGGCATCTTCAGTACTGAAGATGCCTTGGGGAATCTCTCAAGGAATGAACTCCATGAGCTGAATTTTAACATGGGATTCTTATCATACAATGAACCGTGCTACGTTTTCATGATAAGTTGGATGGCTACATGCATAGTGTAGGTTACTCTGTTTGCTCCAATACAAATGTGGCCGTAGCGGCAGGTTGTCCATTAACGACAATCGTTAGTGTATGCAAACCAGCGTAATGTTTTCTCGTCGTAATAACTTTGAACGACTGCTTCGTTGCAACTCTGGTTCTCCCGGTAGGGAAATTCTTGTCCGAGCATTTGAAACGTTTGGGTGCTTGCTTGCCATTCGCTTTCATATATCCAATTTCATATTCGATCCGCAGCATCTGGGACTGACCACTCTCATTCACGACATCAAAGGAAAAATGAAGATCTTCACCGATGGCTACGGTATCACTTACAAGCTGAAGATGCTCGATATGTGTCGCATCCTGCTCGACATAGCCAAAGAGACTCAGCGCCTTCGGATGCCCCTTTTTCAGCAAAGAGCGGCTTGCATGACGAACAATCCAGTCAGTATACTCATGTTGTCCATACCAGCTGGAGGCCAAATCCAGGACCAGTTCCGGATGGTCTTTCGAGATGTCGTTCAGGTGATTGGCTACACTTTTACGGACATACAGGGACTCGTCCTGCTTCAATTCATGCAGAATTGGAAGTACTGGCGTTGGTTCGGTGATGAATCCTCGTAATTTAGAGCCCCAAGGAAGACGCGGACGACTGCCTTCACTGGCAAGTCTGCGAATATGCTCACTGGGACTGCTTGTCCACTGCATCATTCGTTTCATCGTTTCAATGGGGTAGCGTTCAATAAACGGGCGTACCGCGAACTCGGAACTGGAATAAGGTGTGAAGACAGTCAAGTACTTCATGGATAGTTCGTAGTTTTCCGGCGCAAGTCCGTTCACTTCAATAAAATCCGGTACGAATAAATACTCGACCCCTCGCATCTGTGGTGCTGCCTGCTCAATCACGTGCAATGCCTCTTCATAGTTGTCAGGGAGCACTTGAGTCAATGCCAACGTGATGCGGCGGATCCTAGCTTTGAATTCCAAATCCCCCCAGCCTTCGGCAAATACAAGTTCACGAAATTGTTGTGTGTCCAGCTTGGGGTAGAATTGGTGTAACCGTTCTCCCGTCCGTTCGATTAATGCGGGAGTATATTTGTCTTTAAACAGTTCCATAGTCCGCCTCCTTTAATTATTATCCAGTATACCTCAAATCATAGATATAAGAACATAAGTTCTTAAAAATATCTATTATGATTATGTTCTTACTATGAAAGAATGAGTGGATTGAAGGGGAAGAATAAGGTTGAAGTGAATTAAGCACCCCCTAATGAAAGAGGGCGCCTGGGAAAAGAATTAGAGTTTTTTGCTTCTTTTGGGACGACGTTTCGTAGAATTGGATTTATTACGGCCGGTTTTGCTATTCGTATTACGTTTGCGCGGAGCAGCAGTCGTTTTCTTACGGCGTTTGCGTGAGCGAGGTGGCGAATACTCTTCATAATCTTTATCCGCTGCACTGCCGCTTTTTTTTCCTTTTCCAAAAGGCAGAATCCCCATCACCAGTTTCATCATGGGTGCCATCTGCTGGAAGCCGCCAACGACCTTTTGCATTTTGCCGATTCCACTCATGATGCCATCAATTCCACCGAAGCGGTCAATCATTCCTTTCAGTTCTCCGATGTTAGCCAGGGAAAAGCCTGAGGAAGACGCAGGCGCTTCCACCGAAACAGGAGGAGCAACAGGAGCTCCCCCGCCGAAAAAGTTTCCACCAGGTCCCCCCGGACCACCTGGACTATAAGGTACAAGTCCCGATGCTTCGACTTCTTGAAACTGAGGGTAGTATGGATCTACTCCAGGATACATGGGCTGAACCTGGCCTTCATTCAATGACCGCGGGATCGCCCCAGGCGGCATATAGGCAGAAGTATGGGGCTGCCGATGCGTATGGGAAGACGGACGCTGCCGTGGAGCGGGCTGACGGTGATAATAATGCTGTGGCATGAACTATCACGTTCCTTCTATGTTGGATTTCGGAATTGCGTTCCTTCAGCTGCTGGATGTGTATAACAGACCGAGATGGAACTCCCTTTTGATATACTGTATGTCATTAGCGGAGATACGGCGTAGGCGAGTATCCCGCAAAACGGGATATTTGCGGATTTGGGCGCAGGAGAGGATGAGAGGTTCACAGTGGAATTATATGTTTTAGACACAAATTTGTCACATTTAAAACGAAATAATTCCTACATATTTAATCGGAAATATATGTGGGAAAAGGGTGAAAAACGTGAGATTGAGGGGGTTTGTGCGCGCAGGGAGGACATTAATACGCTATGAAAGCGGTAACATGTATTTTTGTTCTGTAGTGCGTGAAATCGTTAACGCTTGAAATACCAACTCAGGGTGAGTACAATGAAGGTACACAGTAACCGCTAGGGGATGATGATGAAATGCAGCTGAAAAAGCTAAATGATAAAAGCATTGAACAATTATTTGAGGCTATTTTGACTCTAAAAGATATTGAAGAGTGTTATGTGTTTTTTGATGACCTCTGCACCGTAAACGAGATCCAATCCATGTCCCAGCGGCTGGAAGTAGCACGTATGCTTGGCAAAGGAAATACCTATAACCAGATTGAAGCTGAGACAGGTGCAAGTACAGCCACGATCTCTCGTGTAAAACGCTGCCTGAACTACGGCAATGACGGTTATAAAATGACACTGGAACGCCTGGGACGTTAAGAATGAAGAAACCGGGTGTACTCATCATTAGTCACGGTTCTCAGGAGAAGACCTGGGTAGAATCCGTCGATGACGCGGTCTCCCGGTTGAATCTGCCTGAACCATTGCCCGTTGAAGCCGGGTTTCTTGAACTTGTGGAAGGACGCCTGATCCAGGACGGTATCAACCGACTGGAAGCACAGGACGTAACCGATATATTGGTCGTACCTCTGTTTGTTTCGTCCGGCAGTACACATGTGGATGAGATTGAGTATGCCATCGGTGCCAAAGATGCTCCGGAGCGAGAGACGGATCTGGAGCCATTCAACGTAAAAGCACAAGTCCACTTCGGTTATCCTGTGGATAATGATCCGGATATTGCGGTCATGGTGTGGGACAAGGTAAAGGCCCTTTCGCAGCAACCGGAGCAGGAAACGATTCTGCTCGTCGGACATGGGAGCATTCACGATGGATTCCGTCAGCGCTGGGAAGCGGGGATTTCTTCACTCGCGCAGCGAGTACAGGAAGTCAGCGGTGTCGCTCATACCGATTATGCGCTGCTTAATCCGGATAGTGTGTACGACAAGGCGAAATACTGGAATGAAGAGCGGGGGAGCCGAGTGATTGTGGCGCCGCTGTTTTTGAGTGCCGGTTATTTCACGAAGAACGTAATCCCGGGCCGACTGAAGGAGCTGGATTATGTGTATACTGGCGAGACGCTGCTTCCACATCCGCTGTTGGGCCATTGGCTGGAGCGCCAGATTCAACTTTTACTGGAAAAATGCAATCAGGTTAAGGTTTAGTTTAGGGAAAGCAATTCGCTGCCAGCGATCATTTTCGGTAGCTTCTAACTTCAGCATAAACAATTAAACAAAAACGGCAGAGATGCCGTTTTTTTGGTGCACTTTAGACATGTAGAGTGCTCAGTTTGAATGCTGCGAAATCAATCATGAGAAACGGCATATACCATGATCCTTCAATAATCTCCTAAGTTATAATCAGGATGCATACCTCCCGTTCAATTTCTACCAAACACTAAAAAAACACGCCGAATCAGGCGTGTTTTTTTGTATTAGACAAAGCCCTCTACGAGGCGGAATTTCGGATTCATTCCGGCCAGACAGAGTGGAGGATCAGGGTCCTAACTCTGAAATGATTCTCTTTACAGGAAAGTTTTTGTCTGATAAGATGTCAACATTCAATTGTTAACCCAAATAAATAATTTTGGTTAACAATTGAAATGATCTAACGGAAGGTGATATCTTATGACACATTATGAACGGCTGGCAGCTATAAATAAGGCTCATCTATGGAACCCTTTTACGCAGATGAAAGATTACAATAATTCCGATCCTCTCATTATTGAACGAGGCGAAGGCGTCATGCTGTATGACGTCAAGGGACGTGCTTATTATGATGGCTTCTCCTCGGTATGGCTTAACGTCCACGGACATAACGTACCCGAGCTGAACCAAGCCATAACGGATCAGTTGGAACGTGTCGCACATGCTACGCTACTCGGAATGGCTAATGTGCCTGCGATTGAGCTTGCAGAAAAACTGGTGGAGATTTCACCAGAAGGATTAAATAAAGTATTTTATTCCGATTCGGGAGCAACCGGTGTCGAGATTGCAGTAAAAATGGCGTTTCAATACTGGAAAAACCGAGGAGAAACAGGTAAAACGAAGTTTATTACGATGAATCAAGCCTATCACGGAGATACGATTGGTGCGGTTAGTGTCGGTGCAATCCCGTTGTACCATGACGTGTTCCGTCCGATGCTGTTTCCTACTTATGTCATTCCATATCCTTACGCTTATCGACATGAGGACGACGAACGGGAAGCAACGGAAGCTACGTTAACCGCATTGCGTAATGTACTTGAAACCAGTGCAGATGAAATCGCGGCTATTATCGTAGAACCGATTGTGCAAGGGGCTAGTGGCATCCTTATTATGCCAGATGGCTGTCTACGCGAGATGGCAGCACTTTGCCGCACTTATGGCGTACTGTTCATAGCTGATGAGGTGGCGACAGGCTTTGGTCGGACAGGCGCTATGTTTGCTTGTGATCTCGAAGAAGTATCACCTGATTTGATGGTGATAGGCAAAGGCCTTACAGGCGGCTATTTGCCTGTGGCAGCGACGCTTGCAACGGATGAGGTGTACAACGAATTTTATGCAGATTATGAAGAGCAGAAAACATTTTTCCACGGTCATTCCTTCACAGGTAACCCGCTCGGTTGTGCTGTTGCTTTGGCTAACTTGAAACTATTTGAAGAGCGCAACTTGGTAGAAGGTGTAAGAGCCAAGGCGACTTTTGTGGAACGCAAGCTCGCAGTGCTTAAAGATTCCCCGCATGTCGGTGATATCAGGCAGAAGGGATTGATGATAGGAATTGAGCTAGTACGGGATAAGGAGACTCGTGAACCTTACGATTGGGCCGAACGCATCGGCGTTCGTGTAACCGGGCGGGCCAGAGAGCTTGGCATGCTTACGAGGCCGCTTGGTAATGTTGTGGTGTTCATTCCTCCTCTTGCCAGCACCGAGGCTGAGCTTGATGCAATGACCGATATCCTGATGAAATCCATTCTTGATGTCACCGAAGGTGGTTTGGAAACATGAATGTAATTCGCGGATTATTCGTAACAGGCACGGACACCGATGTTGGAAAAACAATTGTAACAGGAGGTCTTGCTGCTGCGCTTCGTGCTGAAAATCTGAATGTAGGCGTCTGGAAGCCCGTGCAGTCCGGTACACTTCTTGGCAGCGGAGAAACCGATGCAGAACGTCTATTGCAATACACCGGAATTCATGAACGTGCCGAGGATGTGGCGCCATTTACATTCCAAGCTCCTCTTACCCCGATGCTCGCTGCCAAGCAGGATGGGGTGGATATTACGTTACAGGAGATAATCAGCGCTGGTCAGCCGCTAATCAATCGATACGAATCGGTACTCATCGAAGGGGCAGGGGGCGTCGCTGTTCCACTGACCGAAGACTCTCTTGTAGTGGATCTGATCTCGGAGCTTCGGACACCGGCTTTGATCGTTGCGCGCACAGGTCTAGGTACAATTAATCACACACTTCTTACGGTGTCATACCTGCAGCAGCATGAGATTCCGATCGTAGGTTTTATTCTGAACGATGGGGAATCTGACGAGATTTATAACGACTCCAGCATCGCAACGAACGCGGAGCTGATTGAACGTTATTGCGGCATATCCTTTCTTGGACGCATTCCCCGCTTCATGGACGAAATAAATACGGAATTGTTGATCCAAGTGATTCGAGAAAAGATCCATTTAGCACCAATCAGGCAGGCATTAACAGTTCAATCCATGGAGGATGAATGAAGATGAAAACAACGGTAACTAATCTAGAATGGTCGTCGCTTGCGAGTCGATCGTTGAATGGCGAATGTTTATCAATTGAAGAGGGACTTGCCGTGCTTGAAGCAAGCGACGATGAGGTACTGCCGCTAATGCAAGCGGCTTTCCAAGTGAGGCAATATTTTTACGGCAAGAAAGTGAAGCTGAATATGATTATCAACGCCAAAAGCGGCTTTTGTCCCGAAGATTGCGGTTATTGCTCACAATCCATCGTATCAACCGCACCCATCCAGAAATACAGCTTGCTCGACAAAGAAACGCTGCTTGCAGGAGCACATGAAGCTATGGCGCGTAAAGCCGGAACTTATTGCATTGTAGCATCAGGGAAAGGTCCGACCAATAAGGATCTGGATCAAGTTGTAGAGGCGGTAAAAGAAATCCGTGAAACGATGCCACTTAAAATCTGTGCCTGTTTAGGAATCTTGAAAGACGGTCAAGCAGAACGTTTGGCTGACGCAGGCGTACACCGATACAATCACAACCTGAACACAAGCAAAGCCAATTATCCCTCGATAACCACAACGCATACCTATGACCAGCGAATTGAAACCGTGGAAAAGGTAAAAGCATACGGTATGTCCCCTTGTTCCGGTGTCATTATCGGTATGGGGGAGAGTAATCAGGAGATTGTCGAGATGGCTTTGGCACTCCGTGAGCTTGATGCAGATTCGATTCCGATTAATTTTCTCAATGCGATACCGGGAACTCCTCTGGAAGGCGCGGGTCGCACTCCGGCGATGAAAGCCCTCAAGGTATTGGCACTGTTTCGGTTCATCTGTCCATCCAAAGAGATTCGTGTTGCGGGCGGACGTGAGATCAACCTTCGTACACTGCAACCCTTGTCACTGTATGCGGCAAATTCACTCTTTGTAGGTGATTATCTCACGACGGCAGGTCAAGAAATCTCCAACGATCATCAAATGATTGAAGATCTGGGCTTTGAGATTGAGCTAAATGCTCTTTAAGTCGGTACAGACTATGAACTGGATGGAAAAAGAACTTGCGTTATTGGCGGATGCTTCCAATGAACGTTACTTACGTGACAGTGCCACGGTTCCGGATGGTCCGGGTTATACGGTGCGAGGAGGACGTACGCTTCTCAACCTGGCCTCCAATGATTATCTGGGACTTGCACAACATCCCGCTATCATCGATACGATTCGTGAGACGCTTCTTACCGAAGGAGGAGGTTCGGGGGCATCTCGCCTTGTCACTGGGAACCGACCGCTGTATGGCCATCTGGAAGAGGCGCTGGCTACTTGGCAGCATAGTGAAGCAGCGCTTGTTTTTGCAAATGGCTATATGGCTAATTCCGGTGTTATTCGTGCACTCGTGGGGCGAGGCGATGTGGTCTTCAGTGATCAATTAAACCATGCGAGTATAGTGGATGGGATTGTACTGAGCCGCGCAGAGCATGCTCGATATCGACATAATGATATGGAGCATCTGAAGCTATTATTGAACAAGCATCGGGATAAACCACGGAAGTTGATTGTTACGGATGCCGTCTTTTCCATGGATGGGGATCAAGCACACTTGCGTGAACTCGTTGCGCTCAAACAGGAGTATGGAGCGATTCTGATGGTGGATGAGGCGCACAGCGGGGGGATTTATGGGGAACGGGGTGAAGGACTATGCTCTAAGCTTGGTCTGCAAAATGATGTGGATGTGCATATGGGGACATTTAGCAAATCGTTTGGTTTATATGGAGCTTATGTCTGCGGTAGCCGTACATTAATCCGCTTTCTCATCAATAAAGCAAGGCCGCTCATCTATTCAACGGCATTGCCGCCTTCTTTTGTCGCCGGTATTTCAACAGCGTTAACCTTGGTACAAACGGACCATTGGCGTAGGGATCGTCTTTACTCAGCCAGCAAGTCATTTCGTTCTTCGCTTAGTGATGCTGGATTTAACGTTGGCTCCGGGGATTCTCCTATTGTTCCAATAATCGTCGGTGATAACGAAAGAGCTCTTCGTTTCAGTGCGGCCCTTGAAGAAGGCGGTATTGCCGGAGTTGCCATTAGACCGCCTACCGTTCCTGATGGCACAGCGCGAATTCGCTTCTCTTTATCAGCCGACCATACCCCTAAGGAACTGAGCGATGCTGTGGCGCTAATCGGCAAGATCGGGCTTCAGTTAGGGGTGCTGAGATCATGAATGCATCGGATAATAATCCGCTGCAAATAGAGCGAGAGACAAGCGGAACCATATTATGGCTAACGGGATGGAGCATGCCAGATACAGTGTTTGACCGTCTTCGCCTGTTACTGCCTGATTTTCGTCATTTTTCTGTAGATTACAGTGCTGCCGATTCTCCAGAAGACATGCTGTGCTTAACTGAAACAGCAGTGAGGGACATGTTATTTATTGAAGGATCAGCTTGCAGAGATAAGGCGCTTCACGGTCCACTTCTGATATCAGGCTGGTCGCTTGGAGGTTTACTGGCGCTCAGACTAGCGGCAAAAGGTTACGTGGATGGCCTTGTTTTGTTCGGTGCAACGGCTCGTTTTACCCGCTCAAAAGAAGAGTTTGACTGCGGCTTAGCAGATGCATACGTTAGGCAGATGATCAAAGGAATCTCAAGGGATCGACATGTAGTTGAAACCAATTTTCGAAAGATCATGTTTACGGAGCAAGAATGGGAGACAGGCCTTGCTGAAGGTCTACCCCAAATGGGTAGCTGGACAACTCAAGCACTACTAGCAGGCCTTCAGATTTTGAGAAGCGAGGAATGCTTGTCTCAACTGCCGAGTATGGATTGTCCTGTTCTTCTTTTTCACGGGACTGAGGATAAGGTTTGTCCTTACGGTGCTGGCTTGGAGCTTATGGCTCAATTACCTCAAGCCAAGTTAATTACATTAACCGCCTACGGGCATGCACCTTTTTTGGGAAGGGAAGCAAACATAGCTGATGAATGGAGGAGATGGTGGCATGACCATTGGTAGAAATAGTGCTGTTCAACGCCAATTTAATCGTAGAGCCATTTCTTATGATGCACATGCACATATTCAGCGTTCTATGGCTGATCATTTAGCAAGATCTCTCGCAGGATGGAAAGGAAAAGATTTCCTAAGTAATACGAGCATTCTCGAAATCGGTTGTGGCACAGGGGCTTTGACTCAAATTCTAGTGAATGAATGGCCTAATGCGAACATTACTGCACTTGATATTGCTCCCGAGATGATCGAAGTGGCTTCAAAACGGTTCCGATCAGCAGAGCATTCAGGCTCAAGAAATCGTGCAACGGATCGTTTGCGTTTTCTTCAAGCGGATATTGAGACATGGGCAACAACTGCTCCGGAATCCTCCATGGATATCATCGTCTCAAGTGCCTGTTTTCAATGGATAAGTTCTCCGCAGGAAACACTGGGTCACCTTCGGCGAATGCTCCGACCCGGAGGCTTGCTTATATTTACGACCTTCGGGCCTGATACATTCTGTGAGATGCATGAGGCATTTAATGAAGTTTATCGAGTTAACGGAATGGAACCACAGCGGCATGGACTTTCGTTTCCATCCCCTGTTCAATGGGAAAACATGCTCAACCAATCAGGCTATTCTAGTTTCAATTGTGAGCGTTCAATCCATAAGGAAAAGTATGCTTCCGTAAGAAATTTTCTGTATACCGTTAAAGGAATGGGGGCTAGCACTTCAGAAGCAGTAACAGTATCCGGGTACAGCTTGCGGCGATTGTTCACTGATATGTATAGGGAGTATGAGAATAGGTTTAGCATGCAGGGAGGAGTCGCAGCGACTTACGATCTCCTACTCATTCAATCATTGGCCCCTTATTAATCATGGAATAAAGCGATATTAACCCTAAACGGAAGAAGGAAGAATCAGATGAAGCTCCAGCATAGAGATTAATTCTTCGACGATCTCCTCTGCAGGATATGGCATGGAATTCATGATCCACCATTCCAGCAGCCCAGCGGAGGCAGAAGCCAGAAATTGCACAGTGATCTCCCTGTTGATCCCCTTGTGAATGCCACACGCATCAATTTGCTCTTCGACCCCCTGAATCAGGAGTGTCATCAGCCGGTTTCGGAAGGCAGGGATCCCTTTTTGGGTTAATAGCGTGGTATAGACGGGAGCGTGCTGCTCTAGGTAACGAAAGGTTCGGAGCAACGCGTCCTTGATGGTCATGGGAGTGGTAGGACTCTCCACCATACAGCTCTCTACCAATTGCTGCAAATACGTCTCGATGCTTTGATCCAGCAGATCAAACTTGTCCGTGTAGTGCAAATAGACGGTACCACGGTTCACATTGGCCCGATCAGCAATGTCATTAATCGTAATTTGCTCGAAATCCTGCTCTTCCAACAACCCGATAAAGGCATCGGTTATGGCTTTTCTTGTTTTGACAACTCGTCTGTCCATGGCTCCTCCTTTGATGTTTTCAACAATATGGATCAATTCGTTGATTATTCAACAATAACGGATATTTTAGCGATTGAAGCGTTGCAGATGCTTTGTTACTCTTATTTTATCAACAAATGTTGATAAAGCAACGAATATCCATAAAATTTTGAAATAGAGGGATAACCAATGAACATATTAGTGTATGGCGCAGGTGTTCTGGGTAGTCAACTTGCTCACGTTCTGGTGCGCGGGGGAAATAACGTCACCATTCTGGCTAGAGGAAAGAGGGCAGAGGAACTGGAGAGAGATGGCATCGTCATTCGTCATGTGTTCCAGTTTAAAACGACCGTTGATCCGGTTCGGGTAACAAGAACGTTGGAAGAGAATGATCACTATGATCTTATTTTCGTGGTTATGAAATATAACGATTTTCCAACGGTGCTTCCCATTCTGGCGGCCAATCAGAGCAGTAACATGGTGATCGTTGGCAACAACGCAGATGCACGAAGCATGCAAATCTTTTTGGAGAAAAACAGCAGGGTGGAAAAAAAGGTCGCGTTTGGTTTTCAGGTCAGCGGTGGGCGGCGGCAAGAAGACCGCATGTTATCCATTGGTGGAGCAAGCGGGCAAATGGTGATTGGTGGGCTGGACGGTGAGATTGCCTTTAAATCCATACTGGATCAAGCTTTTGAAAAGGCGAAATACAAATTGAATTACCTGGACGATATCGATGCCTGGCTGAAAAGCCATATTGTGCCCATTCTGATGCTTAATGCGGTGAGCTTTAATGAGAAGCTTGAAATGATCAAGTTGGACGGGAACAGAAAACAAGTCCAGCATATGATTGGGGCGATGGATGAGGGCTTTAGCGTGCTTGAGGCCATGGGTATAACGATTATACCGGAGATTCAGGCGAAACTGATTCGCAAGCATCAACGGATGTTTTACCTTCTATTAAAGATTTATAGTATGCTTCCGATCCATAAACTGGTTGCGGGTTCCTTTGGGGAGATCGAGGCGTTAAATGATGCATTTACTGATTGGAAAAAGGCCACCCGTACGCCCACTCCTCATTGGGATGTGCTCAAAAAAGAATATTCTAATCTCAAATGAGATGACTATTGCTCAAAGTCCCGATATCGACTACAATTAAACCAACTAATAAAATGGGGATAAGGAGATATGCAGATGCGGGAAGTGCCTATGCGCTATGTCAAAGCGAACCAGATCGGGATTGTGCTATTTGTCGTCCTGTCGTTTCTGTTCAACCAGCCGTTAATTCTGGGAGCGTTATGGATCATCCAAGTCGTCGGTCTGGCATCTGGAGGAAAGCTTAATCTGTTTGTACAGATTGCGAAGGCCGTGTTAAATGGGAAAGGGACAGAGACACAGGCAGTAGAACTGCAACGCTTCAACAATATTCTGGCAGTATTATTTCTTACGCTGGCACTTATCTCGTTCGGCCTTGGCTGGCAGGTAGCAGGTTACATTTTCTCGTCGATGCTTCTCCTCGCTGCAAGTGCCGCATTGCTCGGTTACTGTGTGGGCTGCACCGTATATTTCTGGTATAAGCAATTACGTGCAGGCAGAAAGATTGGCTTTTAAACTATATATGATTGCAAAACAATCCCCTCCAAGTGCAGTGTCGACTTGAAGGGGATTTTACTTTTTTATAAGAGGATGGTGGTTAATTCGTTCTCTGCCCGAAGCATGTATTCAAATGGAGAGAAAGACTTTACATCTAAATTTTATCTAAACCACGCCTTGATTAAATTGTTTGTAAAATTATTATCGTTCAAAGGAACATTGGCACTGCCGAAATCTGTTGTATTCAGCGCATTACGCGCGGCAGACGTCAGATCATCCCAGCCGATCAAAGGCTGCATTCCACCCACGGTCCCCGTAACGCCAAGTTCATGATTTAGAGGCCAGGTACTATTATAGCTAATCAAAGGATTCGTACCGTTCAGGTTCGTGTTACTTGGTGCAACGTTTGTGAACTGCCCATGTCCTGAGTAGGCGATGGAGAGGATTTGAGGATTTTGTGCTGCGGGATTGTCTACCCATACAACGATACCTTCCCAGTCATGACGATGGCCGAGACCGGAGGAAGGAGAGTCTTTCGGGAAGTACCAGGCGTACATAATCGCCCATACGCCATTGTGCCATGCCGAACGGGAGTATACTTGCCCTGTGCTTGAACTGCAGTTACCATCTGATGCGCCTGAGGTTTGCAAGCCTGCGTTAGTATTGCCCTGTTGATCCACTGCGGGAAACGGCACGCATCCATGATAGACTTTTAAGTAGGGCTGGAAACGCTTTGCCGCTATTTGCGTAACTGTGACGGGGCCTACTTCCTGAAATCCTACAACCTGATCATGGTTAATGACCGCCGCTTCAACGGCTGTGACAAAGGAAATACAGGACAAGAGCGATACCATAAGCAATAATACGAGTTTTTTCATTCGGTGATCTCCTTCATGGGTATGATATTGGAATGTGTTGAGGATGCACTAAGACTATATTGGAAAAGGTTTCATTTTATTTGTCATCTCGTTCGGGAATTTTGTAAATTTTTTACAGGATATGTTGTCCTCATGATTTGAGAGGGTATAAGACTATTTCCGGCCCAAGCGGGCAGAATGGTGATGGATGGTTATAAATGACAGGAAATCCATAGGATTAGATTCAAGAGGAGTGCTAGAGGTTTATTTTGTATAGGATAGACAAGTTCGGAAGTGAACAGAAAGCATGCTCGTCATTGCTGGAGTGGGATAATTCTTTAGGTTTTATCGTTATTGTTATCCAGATGTAAAATTTCGCTATAATCAATATGAAAATAATTACTTATGTATCACAGGCTAGGACATCTTTACATTTGATGATATGATAGTACATAAAGGCTTTGGAATGAGACGGAATTCCTTATGCATATATATAAGTAGAGAAAAGTGTTGGGGCAGGATTAACGGACGTGAGTCATTGTGTAAAATGATGCCCGAATACGGTCACTCTCAGATAGTAAGAATATGAGGTCGTTCAGACTCATGGATAATGTGGAATAGGTGGCGTATGAGATGAAAAAAGCTCGCTTGATATATAATCCGACCTCAGGCCGGGAAGAAATGAAGAAACGTCTGGCTGATATTTTGCAGCGTTTGGATCAAGGTGGTATCGAAGCCTCGTGTCACGCAACAACGGGTGAGGGAGATGCAACCCGGGAAGCGGAGCTGGCGATTGAACGTGGATATGACATGATTATTGCTGCTGGCGGCGACGGTACGTTGTATGAAGTCATTAACGGTATGGCCGAGCGGGAGAATCGTCCTCCTCTGGGTGTATTTCCTTTGGGAACGACGAATGATTTTGCGCGTGCGCTGGGTATTCCGAGACAGTGGGAAGATTACGTGGATCTGGTCATTAACCAGCAGCTTCGTCCGCTCGATCTGGGCAAGGCGAATGATAAATATTTTATCAATATTGCAGGCGGGGGGTCGTTAACCGAACTGACCTATGAGGTGCCAAGCCGTCTGAAAACGATGATAGGGCAACTTGCCTACTATATGAAGGGTATTGAGAAAATGGCGAGCCTGTCTCCGCAGGAGTTGGTTATCCGTGCCGCGGGTCAGGAAGAAATTCATGATGAATTCATGCTGTTCCTTATTGCCAATACGAACTCTGTCGGAGGCTTCGAGAAGCTGGCTCCGGGTGCGACCATTGATGATGGTCTGTTCGATGTGATCGGTGTGCGCAAATGTAATCTGGCTGACATGATTCGCCTCGTAACCCTTGCGCTGCGTGGTGAACATCTGAATGACAAGAAGGTCGTTCATTTCCAAACGGATTATATGGAAGTGACATCGCCGGGCTATGTGCAGTTGAACCTGGATGGCGAGTTGGGTGGCACATTACCTGCGACATTCCAGAACCTGCGTCATCACCTGATGTTGTATCGTTAAGCTTGGTAGTATGGATCGAGGAGAAAATGTGATTTCCTGTTGCCGTGTGCAGTGGGATCACGTATAATCTCATGGTGCCTGAAAATGAATGGAATCTCCCTTGCACAAGGGATGAACATATATGAAGAAAGAAGTGAATGTACGTTGTCTAATACGAACCGCAGCGGTCGTGGAAAAAACCGCCGGAATTCGGCTGCCTCTCAGGGGCAAGGGAATGCTTCAGCGTCCCGTCAGCCGAGCAAATCATCTCGTCCATCATCACGTCAGCAAGGGAAAGAGGTGCGGCCACAAGGCGCATCTCTTTCTGCCATTCGTCCGAAGGGACGGGAACGTGAATCTGCACCAATCGAAGGACTTCCTGTTAGTAAAAATGAAGAGACCGTCATTGACATCATCGGCATGAACCATGACGGTGAAGGTGTCGGCCGTGCCAATGGATACACGCTGTTCGTGCAAGGCGCGCTTCCAGGCGAAACCGTCCGCGTGAGAGTGATGAAAACCAAAAAGCAGTACGGCTATGCGAAACTGCTGGAGATCGTGAAGGCCAGCCCGGATCGCGTATCTGCGCCCTGCCCGATCTACGATCAATGCGGCGGATGTCAAATCCAGCATATGAGTTACGCCGGACAGCTTGCGTGGAAACGCCAGCTGGTGGTGGATAATTTGCAGCGGATCGGTAAGCTGAATGTGTTGGTGGAGGATGCAGAAGGTGCAGTGAAACAAGGCATTCGTGTGTTGTCTACGATGGGTATGGACGAGCCATGGCGCTATCGCAACAAAGCACAGGTGCCAATCGGTGCAGCCGAGGGTGGCTTGGTGGGTGGTTTTTACGCCAAAGGAAGTCATCGGATCATCGACATGGACACGTGCCTCATTCAGCATGAGCATAACGATGAAGTGGTCGCCAAGGTCAAGGAATTAGGCAGCCATCTCGGTATTAGCGCATATAACGAAGAGACAGGCCGCGGTCTGCTGCGTCATGTGGTTGTGAAAAAGGCGTTCCGTACAGGCGAGATGATGCTCGTTCTGGTCACCAATGGCCGAGACATTCCACACAAGGATGCATGGATCGGCAGCATTCGTGAAGCGATTCCGCATGTGGCGAGTATTTGCCAGAACGTGAACAAGAAACAGACCAACGTGATTTTCGGCGATGAGACCCGCGTCCTGTGGGGCCGTGATGTAATCTATGATTATATCGGTGATGTGCAGTTTGCAATCTCGGCTCGTTCGTTCTATCAGGTGAATCCGGTGCAGACAGAAGTGCTGTACGGGAAGACGGTAGAATACGCTGGGCTGAGTGGCAAAGAGACCGTTATTGATGCCTATTGTGGCATCGGTACGATCTCTCTTTTCCTCGCGCAGCATGCGGATCAGGTGTACGGGGTTGAGATTGTGCCCGAAGCGATCGAGGACGCTCGCAGCAATGCGCTGCTGAACGAGATGAAGAACGTGAAGTTCGAAGTCGGTGCATCGGAAGATGTTATCCCTCGCTGGAAAGAACAAGGCATCGAAGCCGACGTCATCGTCGTCGATCCGCCGCGGAAGGGCTGCGACCCACGTTTACTGGATACGATTCTGGAGATGAAACCGGAGCGTGTGGTATATGTAAGCTGTAATCCGAGCACGTTGGCACGTGATCTGCGTGTGCTGGAGGATGGTGGGTATCGTACGGTTGAGGTAACGCCGGTGGATATGTTCCCGCATACGGTGCATGTGGAGAGTGTAGCGATGTTGGAGAGAAGCTAAACATAAACAGAAGGGGTTCGAGAATTGATACATGATTCTCGAACCCCTTCTTGTCTTTGTTTCGATACCATTCATTAATTTGTGAATAATTCTGGAGTGAGTTCATTAATTACAGTAGTCTAAAACTCCCATCATCCCAGGCGGTAGTTAATATACGTTCACACCCGTACCAAGCACGGATTTGTTTTGTACGGAATTACCAGATAGATATACCTTTTTCAGATTAGGCAGCTGGCTTAGGGTCTCTATATTGGAAATGGCATTG
>NZ_LITU01000056.1:14373-17731 GCF_001280595.1 Paenibacillus xylanivorans | reverse complement strand
TTGCTCCAGTTTCGGGAATTTCCCCAGCTCCGCCAAGTTCAATTCCCCGCTTCCGCCCCGGAGCGTCAGGCTGGTTGCGGCGGGCGCCTTTAGCCCCGGGAGAAAGGAGCCTGGGACTTCCACCCGCATTACATTTGGCAATGTCAGCGCTTCTGCTTTCTCGTAGTAACCGGACAACGTTAATTCCCGCAGTGAAGACAGACTGTTTATGGTCTTTACCGAGCCAAGCTGACTTAGAGAAGCCAGGCGTAGTTTAGTAATGGAGGCCTTGTCGGCCAAGCGCTCCAGGCTTGAAAAGTTTACATTTTCGATATCTAGCGTTTGTAGAGCAGGCATGTTTTGTACAAAGTCGATGGACTTTACATTTGTTAAATAGGACAACTGAAGCTCCTGAAGCTGGGTCAAGGCGTATAGCGGCTGCAGGTCTGTGGTTTCACTGTGCTGTATAGACAAGGATGACAGCCCGGTCATGGACGACAACCATTCGAGTTCATCGACAAAGGTGAGCGACAGGGACTTGAGCGGCAGTTTATTCAACAGAAAGAAATCCGTTACGGACTCATCTACATAGGTAATGGATAAAGAGCTCAGATTAGGAAATTCCAGCAGTAGAGCCAATTCCTGATTGCTGCGAAGCTGAGTGGAAATTTCCGTAATTTTAGACTTGTCGCTAAAGTAGCCCGAAAATTTACTAAAGGATTCGTTAAAAGCGCCTCCATAACTTTTTAATCCGGACATATGGGCCAAAGTGGTTTGGTCCGTCTGGGAGATTTCATAGGTATTCGTGAGGTCCAATGCCGTCAGTCCCTTAAAAGCTTCAAAATCTCGCTGATCAATCCGCTGGCTATTCAGTTTCTTGTCCTGAGTAACATAAGTGATCTTCTCGGCCTGTTCATCGCTGTAGGGATCGGAGAGGCTATATGTAAAATTCCACTGATCATTCTCCGAATGCGCTACGGTTAAATAGCGAAGACGAGCCAATTCCTCTTCTGTCGGCAAGGCAGACCCTTTATCGAAGATATCTCGCAAAAATGAGAGCAGAACCTCGCTTTCGGGCATCTTTCGCACAGGCAGATTGGCTTCTGTTTTTGAATAGGTGGAGCTGTTGCTATAATAAAAATATGTACCGATGGCGCCAGCTAGGACAAACATCAGTATCAGCATTAGTTTTACGGAGACAGCCTGCTTCAGCGGTGCTTTAGGGGGCGTTCCGTGGTAATGATTAATGGTCTGATCTACGTAATAGACATGATTTTGCTTCAATAAAAGCTCTGTTTCACAATAGGGACACTTTAAAATCTCACCCTCTTTGTATTCAATCCTTCCGTTGCAATTGGGACAGTTTAACGGGATAAACGCCACGAATGTCCCCTCCTTCATTATGATGGTCATAAGATCATGCTGAACGGTCATCTGACTTCATTATACCTTGTGAATTTACGTTTGATGAGAGAAAGAAGTTTCACATAGCGAAGGAGCAGGGAAATCCTGCTCCTTTTTGATCTTTTTTAAGTATGGCTGGTGGTAGGCATTATTAAATAAATCATTAAGCGATCGAAGTAATCGGGTATTTAACATGCACAGGGTACATATTTTCGCCGGGGGTTTTCACATATAAGCCGTCATTGGTGATTGTACTTTTTAGAACGATATGATCTGTTGCATCTGGCGTGAAATGAAAGGTTATTTCCTCCGTATCCTCATCTGCAATCTGATGTAAAATATCTGTCATATGGATTTTGTTTAAGCTAACCAAATCGAAGAGGTCGATGTTATGTTTCTCTTTTTTATAAATAACGATGACGTTTTCATTTTCCAAGTAATAAATATCATCACTAAAAACATTCAGGCAGTAAAACATGAATATGCCCTGGGCATGATTAGTTGCAAAATGCTGCGAAACAGGTAGTCTTTCGGATGCAAATTTATGGATAAGGCGCAAATCCTCCGCGTTAGTAACATCGAGTTTCTGAATGTTCGCAGGCTCCGGTGATTTTTTTGCCGTATAATTCATTGAAAAAAGATGTTCTTCCACAGGCTTAAACCCAAACTTGGGGTAAAAATCAAGCACCGATTCATTGGCAAAAAGGTACATGTAATCGTACTTGTTCTCGTATTCCTCTAAAACTTTATTCATTAAACGTGTAGAGAGTCCTTTCCCCCGATAATCAGGATGTGTCATCACCGTGCCGATTTGAATCGCTTTTTTCTTCTCCCCGTGAATGATGAGCTCAAGGATGTTAACAGAAACGTTGGCAATAACCTGGTCCCCATCGACATATGAATAAGGGATGTAACGCTCGCCCCAGTATCCTTGTTGATACCAATCTTCAAAATTGATCTCAAACGTGTTGACAGCTAGCTCGAAAAAACTCTTGCGCAGTGCTTCATAGTTTTTATAATTCTTCATAAATATTAATTCTTGCATGGTATTCTCCCTTAATCCTCAAAAGTGACTGTTTGTATAGTGGTACAATCCCGTATTTAACTATGTAAAATATGATTACAGGTGACAATTCTGCTGATAAGAAAGTTATTGGATATACCTCCGAAATATTATTCAGCAAATACTATAAAAATCCTCTTTAACACCGCGTTTTAAACAAACCTGGCGATGTTGGTTAAGCAGGAGTTGTAACAAGAGAAAGTGGAGTTTGGTATGGAAAGAGACGTGGTATTATCCCCTCAAGGTAGACAGTGAAAAAAGAGGTCATGTTAAAATGAACTTCAACACTAAAAACCGGAGGGGATTTTTGCTATGCCAGCGAAAAAAGGCCAAACATTTAATCAATATAGTGAAGAAACGAAGAAAGAGGCTGTTCGTCTGCGATTGAAAGAAGGTTGGACATACAGTCGGATCATGGAGAAGTTTGGTATTAAGAGTGAGAGCCAGATTATTACTTGGGTACGAAAAAGCCGAAATGGAGAGAGTTTTGAGGATTATCGAGGACGTTGGACGAAGAAGCATTTTAGCAGTGCAGAAGAAGAAAATGCTTATCTGAAAGCGCAGGTAGAAGATCTAAAAAAGCTCAATCCGAATTTACACGGAGAGGGAAGCTGGATTTCGAAGCTCGGTGCTAGTCCGTTCGAGAAATAAGCAAGTGAGCACCTGTGGTTTGGTTGTGTAAAATTGCTGAAATCTCTCGTGCGGGTTACTACAAATGGAAGAAGAATATTGTCCTCCGAGAGAAACGAGCAGATCGGGATGCGGATCTAAAAGAGCATATTTTAGGCATTCATCGGCTTCGTTCCTTATTTCGGCTACAAACGTATGCGAACCGCGTTAGGAAAGGAAGGCCTTGTGGTGAATCACAACAAGGTACGCCGCTTAATGAGAGAATTCCAGATTCGTTCCGTA
>NZ_LITU01000056.1:0-14363 GCF_001280595.1 Paenibacillus xylanivorans | reverse complement strand
TGACGGATATTACGTATGTCCGGATTGGGCATGATTTTGCTTATCTCTCGGTTGTGATGGAACTATACAACAACGAGATTATAGCTTGGGAACTCTCTGAGCGAAATGACTTAAAACTCGTTATCGAAACGGTGAAGAAACTGAAATGTGGACCTACTTTGCTCCATTCCGACCAGGGGTTCCAGTATACAACACAGAGCTATGCCAAGTTGCTTGAAGAGAAGAAGCTAACAAGAATCCATTCCAGGCGTGGGAATTGCTATGACAATGCATGTATTGAGTCGTTCTTCTCCCACATGTATGTAGTACTGTTCGAAGGTGATATACCCATCAGTTCTCATATAGCCCCGCATCCACCTACTCGTTATCATATATATTTAATAATAATATACTTACAATGTATTGACTATTACTAACCCATTGAGTGTAAATCCCCCCATTCTCCTCAACAATTTTTTTGATGTTTTTAATTCCTATTCCTTCTATTAGTCTCTTTTTACGATTTCTAATTTCGTTTAGGTCAAATGTATTGGAAATTTCTATAAGTAAATTTTTATTGAAATGCTTAATAATAAGTGAAATATTCCTTTTATTAGAGTCATCTAAACGTAAGACTGCATTTAATGAGTTATCTATTAAATTTCCTAGAACTATTGCAAGAAGATCGTTATCTAATTCAGTCTTCTCGGGAAAAAAAGATTCTATGTTTAGAAATACTCCATTTTCCTCAGCAATAGCCTTTTTTTCATTAAGTAGATAATTAAGTACATAATTGTTAGTGTAAAAATAATTTATATTATGAATCTTTTTTACTGATTCCTGAATATATTTTTCGACCCCGGTAATATCCCCTTTCTCTAAAAGGCCTGAAAGAACGATGTACTGATTTTTTAAGTCATGCTTCAATGAATACAACTTAGACTGGGATTGTTGAAGTTGCTTGAAAAAATTTAATTCTGATTTATAAGAATATTTCTCCATTCTCGTTTTTTTAAGTTTTTTGAGAGTGTTCTCAAGAGTGAAATACAGATATAATACGCATATATTTGCTAAAATTACAAAAATAGTTATTACTATATAATCAGTATATTTCATTTCCATAAACACTGCTGAAGTACCCAAGACTAGCACCGATATCAGTGGTATTGCTATCAGTGTCATCACCAAGGAAACATTGCGTTGCTGAAAATAAATTATCCTATAAATAGCTAAGGATATAAGTTTTAAAATTGCCGAAGAGAAGACTAATGAAAATATAATTAGAAAATTGAAACTAAATTTTTCTGATATTGATACTGCTCTCATAAAAAAGAGTGGTAAGGAATCACATATTGAAAAAATTAAAAGTACGAAAGTTAAATGAGTGTATTTTTTCTTAGTGTCATTACAATTAAGTTCTTTGGTGATAAATAATAATATAACAGCAGACATAAGGTTGACCAATATAAATGAATTATTAAAGGAGAATATACTGAATAAGATAATAGAAAAAACAAAGAAACATAAAAATAGTTTTGTCATAAATTTCTTAGTAAATATGCATTGGCTCGACAACCAGTAATTAGCTAAAACTAAATTGGTAAAGAAGTTAATTAAAACAGCAGCAGTATCATTCATTACATTACTTCTCTTATCTTCATTAGAATTTGCTTTCTGGCGCTATCTAGAAATTTGCGACTCATAGGTATTTCTATAGTTTTGTTTCCATCTAACTTAGCGGTAATTGAATTACTACTAACTTTCTTAATATGTCTAGCATTCACAATAAAAGAAGTGTGAACTTGTATAAAGTTATGATCAATTTTAGACAGAAGTGCATTTGTTTGCAGAAGTGTTTCATAAGTAGTTGAAGCGGTATGGATCAGTACTCTCCTTTTGTTTTTTTCAAAGTATACAATTTCGCTGTGAGATAGACTATAAAATACTTTATTAAATGTGAATGTAAATTTGGAATCGTCTAGATTTAAATACTTTATAGTACGATTTAAAGCAGGGTATAGTTTGTCCTTTGTTACAGGCTTCAAAATATAATCGAAAGTGTTAACTTTAAAGGCTCTCTCCATATATTCATTGAAACTTGTTACAAAAATAATGGGACAACTGAGGTTTTGCTCTCTAATGGCTTCTGCGATTTCGATTCCAGATATGTCGGCGAACTCGATATCTAAAATAAACAAATCATATGTATTTGTTTTAAGTAATTCAATTAATCTAAAAGGATTATTAAATACATCTACCTCAAATAATGAAGAATTATATTCTAGAATCAAATTTTCTATAACTTCTGCAAAAACAGGAATATCATCACATATAGCAACCCTTAACAACATCAATTCACTCCTTTAGAAACAGGTAAATTTCAGCTAAAACTATGAAAAAGGTATATCTTAGCAGAAGCGAACGAAGAAAATAATATTTCTTATCAGTTTCCCGACTACAAAATGATTCAAAAAAAGTAGTTTCCCTCCTTTGCAGAAAAAGGACATATACAACCCCAGATGAACATAGCGGAGTTAACTTATGAGAGTGTCTTTGACAGTCTTTGATTAGCTTTGTGTAAGGTGATAGCGAGTCGTTTATTTAGTTTCAATTTATCTTAATTAGAAAAAATCTCACTAAATAAAATTAATACACTATAATTGAAATAGTGTCAATTGTTACATTTATATTGCATATTATTACATTGATTAAAAAAATTATTATAAATGGTATACTATCAAGTTACAAATAGAATATTTACTGTCTATTTGTGAGATTGATTGTTTTATAAAATATCATGTTGCTAATAAAGGAGGTGAAAATCAATGAAAAATGTTTACTCCAAACCAACAATCGAGAAAGTAGCTGGTTTTAAAGAGTCTACTAAAGGATTTTTTGCCGGTAAGTGGACAGATGTTTATGGCGGTAAGGCTTTTGTACGCATTGAGTTCTAAGATGGAATAAACATACTTAATCTAGAATTTTAAAAGTGGTCATTGGACAATGAGAGAACGTCCAGTGACCATTATTTATGATGATGAAAACTAAATGAGAGGGTGGACTACTATTAGCATGCAGTTAAATGATATAGAAAAATCAAGCTCTGGTGGACTCCTGTATCAATTACATATAAAGAAAATTTTTTGTGATTTATTGATTATTTCTCAACAAAAGTATTTTAAGTACTACAATGGAGGGGTGGAAATATATTGTATTCCGTCCGAATACTCCAAGTTTTCTGATCATGTTAAGACGCATGAATTTACCAAATTAGCATTGATTATACAAAAAAAAATCTCTGAGGGTATATTTGTTCTGGTTAATAATCAGGAAATCATTATAGGAGGTGCTTTGTTTGATACCTCTCTATGTTGGAGTAAATTGAATGGTACGATGGTTGTTAGTGATTCGGCTTGGAATATAGCACAATATTTTGATTTAGATATTTCAAAAGCAGCAGTTGCATTAAACCTAATAAGTAGTTTACCTTATTATCCTTTCCAAAATGTATCTTTGTGGGAAAACATAGAAAAAGTTCAACCGTTTTGTGTTTTGAAAAATGGAAATAATCAAACGCTCGAAGAAATAAAAATTTGGGATATACCTGATTTGAACCATGATATGGGACTGACGTTAAAAAATATAAGAGAGGGCTTTCTTGAGGCTATAAGAAGCGCTAATAGTTATGCTAATGTCTCAGCTGATCTCTCTGGAGGTGTTGATTCAGCTGCAGTTGCCTATCTTCTAAAGTTTTGTGATACAGACGTCAAGTTATACCATACAAAAACAGATAACAATTGGAATAGTGACTCTAAATGGGCTGCTTCATTTGCAGATGATATGAATATACCTCTAAACTCTCTCTCAACTTTAAGTGAGTCTGGTAAGAGATATGATATCGATACACCATACTCAGGATCAAAATTACCCGACCACCCAATATTATGGGCAGATACAGAGGGATATGTTGAAAAAATCGTTAGTTTAAATGAAATTCCTGGCAACTCAATTCATTTCACTGGCCTTGGTGGTGATGAGTTGTTTACACCTATGCCAGCTTATGCCTGGACCCTAGTAAGGCAGAATAAATTAAGCAGTTTATCACTTGGCTTTAGATACTGCTTAATTTCAAGGATATCATTTTTACAGGGTATAACTGATCTTATGAACAATATACCTTTTAAGGAAGCAATAAAATCAGAAATAGGTATTGGCTTTGGATACAATAAATCGAATAAGCAGGACTCATCATTGGATTGGTTCGGAAAAATCAATGCTCCAGCATGGATTAACCAAGACGGTCTTTTTTTGAGCCATAAAGTGGCAGTAAAAGCTATTGATAAAATTTCTGGAGGTCTTGATTCAGACCGTTCTAAACATCAAGCACTGGAGTCATTGCTGTTTCAAACACGTGTAATTGGTCAACTTAATCTGTTTTATGGGGAAGAATACAAATGGAAATCTCCATTTTTGGATACTAAAATCATTGAATCTGCACTATCGATACCTATGCGGCATCACTTAAAGTCTGGAATAACTAAACCCATGCTTCATAAGGCTACAATGGGAATTGTTCCCCGTGAAGTCTTTACTCGAGGCTTTAAAGGAGATTATTCAACTTCATTATATAAGGGCTATAAAGAAGCAGTGAATAAAATAATTTCTATCGTTAAAGATCTTAATGTTGTCAAACTAGGGGTTGTTGATCCAGACATACTAGTTTCTGAGTTATCTATGCCAACTGCTTTACACAACCGAATTGTCGATTTTGAGAGACTATGCGCTGTGGAACGATGGCTCAAGAATACAATTAATTTAAAATGAAATAAGCAAAGGTGGTTAATGTATGAGAAAAAAGGGAATAAATATTAAAATTATTGAACAAGAGAACGGGGCTATGGTTTTTGATAAAAGTATGGGGGGGTATTTTCAAGTAAACCATGTGGGGAAACTTTTATTAGTAGGATTAATTGCAGGGAAATCGAGAAATGAATTAGTGGAAGAATTAGAAGAAACTTTCGCTCTAGAGAAACCTAATGCAGAGAATGATGTGGATGAATTTCTTTCTATGCTAAGAGAGGCGGGAATAGCGTAATGGACGTAGCACTTTTTTCAGAGAAACAAAAAAAAGTGACAATAAAAATGAGAATCCTTGCTCTATTAGCTATTTTACTATCAATGCCTTTAAATTGGCTTAGTCCAAATAGAATCGAAAAGATATTTACTCGCATAACAAAAAATAAACCATTAGCTTCAGAGAAAGAAGTTCTAGAGATACGTGATGCAGTATGTACAGTAAGCAGAAGGTGTAGAAGTCAAGAGGGGTGTCTGAGGCGTTCTATTGCTGTTGTAGTAGCAGCGTGGTTAAAGAGAAGGTCTGCAAGTTGGAATACAGGATTCGCTCTAGAACCTTTTAGGGCTCATGCATGGGTTGAAGTAAAGGGTATACCTATTGGTGAGCCCGATGAAATTAGCTTGTATACTAAGGTTATTAGTGTGTTAGCTCATAGTGAGGAGAAGCCTGGAAAAATAAAGTCGGAACCTAAAAAAGCTCAAGAAGATAAAGGGAAATTAGATCATCCAAAAACAAATTTGAGGGAATTATTTGCTTTAGCTAATGGTGATAAATTAGAACTGTTCCTAGTAATCATACTAGGTATTATTTGTGCATGTCTTACACTTTTTCAGCCTAACCTAGTAGCAGATTTAGTTCAGCAATACAGTTCGGGATTTGTAGTGAACTCAACTCTAATTCTTCTTATGATTGTAATAGCAGTTTCTATGATTCTTACTACTATACAATATTATTTGTTACAGAAAATAGGAGAAGGCGTTGTTTTTGAAGCACGAAGTAGTTTAATAAGTCATTTGTTAAAACTTCCGATAATCGAATATGATAAAAGAAGTGTGGGAGATTTAATAAGCAGAGTAAGCGGTGATACCTCTAGACTAAGAATGGCTCTGATTCAAGGGACAATTGCTTTCACTAGCGGTTCCTTTATTGTAGTCGGTGCTGCAATTGGACTGGCGCTAAAGGATATGGTTTTATTTTTAACCGCTTTATTTTGCGTATGTTTAGCTTTTATTGGGATTTTTTTGATGAGTAACCTTATACAAAAATCTAGCTTCCGTGTACAACAAGAACTTGGGAAACTTAGCGGTATGATTGAGCGTGATTTACATGCAATTAGAACCATTCGCTCTACGAATGCTACTTCAACTGAAGAAAATAAGATTAAACTACAGGCAGAATATTTACGAAACTTAGGAATTCGTTTAGCAAAAATACAGTCAATTATGACACCTATTTCAAATATGAGTCTACAGATATGTGGTTTGATCGTCCTAGGTTTTGGCGGGTACCGTGTTTCTATCGGATCTATGTCTCTTGCAGATTTGATTGCTTTTGCTCTGCTACTTTTTATAATGATAGGGCCACTGAGTCAAATATTTGGAGCTTTTTCTTGGGTTGGAGAATCACTCGGAGCTTTTTCTAGAATAAAAGAATTGTTAGTTCTTGATTTGGAAACATCTAAAGATAATAATCCTGCAATAACATCCTATCCCAAGTCTTCTAACGAAGGTGGAATGGTTGTTTTTCATAAAGTTAATTTCGGGTATAACAAGTTAGATTTTGGAACGGATATAATCTCCCAAAATGATAATCTCATACTTAAAGAGATAGATCTAAATGCAGAGTTTGGGAAGCGCACGGCCATTGTCGGATCTTCGGGTGCAGGGAAAAGCACTATTTTACAATTAATAGAAAGATTTTATGATCCAGATAGTGGACATATTTATGTGAACGGAAAAGATTGCCGAAGTTACTCTCGTGAAGATCTTCGAAAACTTATCACATATGTGGAACAGAATGCTCCTATTATTGCAGGGAGCTTAAGAGAAAACCTTTTGTTGGGAAACCCTACCGTAACTGAAGAAAAATGTTATAATGTTTTAAAAGAGGTAAATCTTAGCTACCTGATAGAGCGATCTCCTGAAAAGTTAGATATGATTATTGGAGAATCGGGTACGACTTTATCAGGAGGGGAGCGCCAACGATTAGCTATGGCCCGATCTCTACTATCTGATGCGGAAATTGTTCTGTTAGACGAACTAACATCCAATTTAGACAGTTTAAATGAAATTGGAATGAAAAAGGCGATCGACAAAATGAGAGAGAATAAAACAGTTATTGTTGTTGCACATCGTCTATCGACAATAGTTGATTCTGATATGATATATGTTTTGGAACATGGAAGAATTATCGGGTCAGGTAGCCATAACGAGTTGTTGGAGAAAGTCCCCTTATATAGAAAATTAGCTAAAGAGCAATTCCTTGACAAAGTTATTTAAATATATGGAGATTGGAGAGTGATTACTGAGAATTCTATTTAAGAATAACTTGAAATAGGTTGCTATAAATTTTCGCTCTTTTTTTTAACTTGTAACTGGAATTCTATTCTAAGGAGGCATTATATTGGTGAATAAAGAAAAAAAAATTTTAATATCAAAATTATATAAAAAACATGGAGAGAAACAAATACTGAATAATGTATCTTTTGAAGCGAAAGAAGGAAGAATCACAGCTTTTCTAGGACCAAATGGTGCAGGAAAAAGTTCAACACTTCGTATTTTATTAGGACTTGATAATTCAACAGGATCAGCAACTTTTGGTGGACAAAAGTATGCAGCATACGATACTCCATTGAAAATCGTAGGAGCTGCTTTCGATGGGGTGGGGGGGGCCCTTTCTAGAAAAGTGAGCACTCATTTGAAGATTATAGCACAAAGCAATAACATTTCTATTAATCGTATACCAGAGGTATTAGATATTGTTGGTCTATCAGATAAATGTAAAGCTAAGCTAGGAACTTTATCGTTAGGTGAAGGACAAAGACTTGGTCTTGCGGCTGCACTTTTGGGAGATCCACAATATCTTGTCCTTGATGAACCAACCAATGGGCTGGATCCAACGGGAATTCGCTGGTTTAGAAAATTTATCCGTCAGCAATCAGATATGGGAAAGACTGTGTTGTTGTCTTCACATATTCTTTCTGAAGTGGAGGCTGTGGCGGATGATGTAGTCATTATTAATCATGGGAAAATCATAACTACTGGTGAGATCAAGGATGTTATGAAGGATTTGGAATCATTGGAAGATGTGTTTTTTTCTCTTACTGAGGGTGGGGCATAATATGAACTCTTTTCTTAGAAGCGTAAGACTTGAGCTAAACAAGATTAGTTCCATGAAAATGTGGTGGATTATATGTGTAATTGCTATTGTATTTCAACCCTTACTTGCATTAATAACAGCGAGAGGCTATCTTGGAATCGGTTTAGACGCCACGCCAGAGACTCAAGCTGGTCTATTAGATGCCTTGCCCCCTTTGGATTACTTTGGGTTTGAATTAGTTCCTTTTGGTCTGCTGCCTATGGTTATATTTGGAGGTATTATTGGGGGGAATGAATATCTGCATCATCAACTGCGTACAACATTACTTTGTCAGAGTAGTCGGATTAAGGTTTTCTGTGCGAAAGTACTCGCAATTTTAGTCTGTGCTATTTTTATTTCGATTATAGCCGTTTATTTAACTATCTCTGTAACACATTTCACGTTAGGGGAGCAAGGGCTGCATCCAATTTTTTTGAGTTCAACAGCATGGCAGTTTATTGGTTATGTTGTTTTAGATTGGATTTTACTCACTATACTTTCCTTTGGAATAGGGCTGGTCTTTAAAAACGCTATAGTACCCTTAGCTTTTTTGGTTCCACAAATTTACAATTTAGGCCTGTATCTAGCTCAAAAGTGGGAATGGGGTACGTACCTTCCTGTGGCAGCCGGTAATCTTCTCTTTGCAACACCAACGGATTCTTTTGAACACGACCCTTTGAAAGGGGTCGCTGTACTATCGGTATGGGTGATTTTGGCTTTAGTAACTTCATATTACACTTTTATTCGTAGCGATGTAGGAGGGAAATATTGATGTATGCTGCGTTACATAGTGAACAGACTAAATTTTTTTCATTTGGATGGTGCATTTTAGGTTTGTTTGGGGCTATAGTTGTACCCCTTTTCTATCTACTAACACTAAATGTACCAAAGACTGGGGGAGAGAAGGAAATTCTCTCTCTTTGTTTGCAAGCCCTCTATCTAGGTCATCCAGGTGTTATTGTCGCTAGTGCAGCCTATTTTGGACAAGAGTATTCGAACTCTGCGTTAAGGACAACACTTCTTACACAACCATCAAGGCTAAAAATAGCATGTGTTAAATTTCTAAATAATGCATTAATTATAGTAATCACAGGAATAGTTGCTATTGTAGTTTGTTTACTTGTACTTCTCATACAACATGATATGAAATGGTTCTCTGCCTACGAACTGATAATAACTAAAAGTCTACCTATGAGTATACTTAGTTGGATTCAAATTGCTTTAATTACGGCTGCTCTATCTGTAATTACAAAATCACTTATAGTGCCTCTTGCTATAATGCTCCCTCTTATGTTGGGGCTGAGCCACATGTTTTTTTCTATTTCCCAATCAGCAAAATTTCTACCCACTCTTGCTACAATGAACTTTTTTTCAATTCCTGAGTCTACTGTTTTTCTAGAAAAATGGTCAGGACTAGGAGTTCAATTTATCTGGGCATTATTGTTAGTGATAAGTTCTATTTTTATATTCTCACATCGTAATGTTCGTTAATAGTAGCGTATGGTTATGCTGTCGAGAGAGTCTCGACAGCTATTTTAGTACAAGTAGATTAACACGTTGTTGTCGACCCATGCTGTGTTGGAATCGAGAAAAGCAACAGGCTTAAGAATTAGGGTATTAAGGGCTAGATTTATTAGATTATGAATTGGAAAAAGAAACGTATTTTTCATAGTACGATTATATCACATTGTGACTGAACTCCTAATGATTAGTATGTAACAAAAAAATAAGCCCAAGCTCTCATTTTAGTTTTTATATATAAATTACAGCAGCATAACAGGTACAAAAGAAATGTATAGATCGAACAACAAACATCGTTCTAATCTAATAGACAAGAATAAAGATGAGGTGACATTATAACCAGGATTAAAAACAATTATTCTACTAAAAAAGCCGTAATCATATATAATTCGACAATTTACTACAATTTTACCTATTTACATTTTTATGGAATAGATTTAATGTTGATATTATAAATGGATTTTTTACTGCTCGTTATTAAGTGAAGCATGTATCCAAACTCAAGGGAATAATCCGGTTATTAGATTATATGTATACCAAAGCAGTGAAAAATTTAAGATAAAGTAACAAACGGTTAATCTTTTTTGATGTTCCTTTTAGAGAATTCGTTTTTCACCACCCTCCATTAGAGTGAGACTTCTTTTGTACTATTTAAGGGAAAAACTTTAGCATAATGGCATGTTCAATAAAATTTGAGGTGAATTTAGATGAAACTTGAAACGACGGATTCGTTAACATACTGGTTAGCTCATTTTAATGAAGAATGGGAGATGGCACACTTCCCTTACGATTTAATTGAATTTAATCCTGCAGAAAACAACGAACGTGAAACATTTAGATACAATTGGTCAGGTGTGGTGTACAACGATCTACTAAGAGTGTCTGGGAAATCACCAGCAGGCTTACTTATGATTCTAATGTCAGGATTATCAGAATTACTATATAGATACACAGGCGTTGAAAATATGATAATTGGGATGCCAGGTACTCATGATGCAATGTCCTCTAACGAAATGAGTCCGGTTCTGCCAATTTTCATTTCACACAAACGTAACCAATCCTTTAAAGATTTATTACTGGGAGTTAAAGAGACGGTTACTGATGCATTGAATCACCAGTCTTATTCTTACACAGAACTCATTAACACACTGAACAAAGGCAACAGTATAGTTGATACTTTGATTATGTTAGAACCATTACATAAATCCTATCCGAATTTAGATACTCCACCTTCTATTTTATTCAAGTTTGAAATCACTGATTCTTCACTGATCGGTGAGATTAATTTTAGTACAAAACTTTTTGCTGAACATAGCATTAAACAGATCGCTATTCACCTAGAGCACTTACTAATAAAATTATTACAAAATCCGACGCAGAAATTGAGTGATATTTCCTTAGTTTCCGATGTTGAGTTAACGGGAATCGCGGACATGTTAGAAGGGGATAAAAATTTTGATTATATGGGCCATACGCTGGACCAACTATTTCAAGTACAAGTTGCCCGAACTCCAAGTCAGACTGCAATAACTTATATGGAACAATCCTTGTCATATTTAGAGATAGATAAAAAATCGAATTCGACAGCACGCTACCTACAAAACAAAGGGTTTTCATCAGGCGATTTTATCGGAATAATGACTAGTAATCCTGTAGATATTGTTATAAGTATTTTAGGAATTTTGAAAGCAGGTTGTGTCTACGTTCCAATAGATCCTCAATATCCAGAAGAGCGTATTCAATACATCCTGAAGCATAGCGGCATTAAAGGGGTTATTTTAAATAAAATTGATACTTCCGTCGCTATTCCAAATCACATTGAATCACTGGCGGTGGAATTGGCCTTACTTGAAAACGATGGTGAATTCCACTCTTTGAGCCGTCCGGAAAACTTGGCTTATATTATTTACACTTCTGGGTCGACTGGGCGCCCAAAAGGTGTCGAAATTGAACACAGAAGTATTGGGAATTCTCTTCTATGGAGAAAACAGGAGTACGCTTTTAAAAGTACCGATCGGATCTTACAGTTACTTTCCTTTGCTTTTGATGGATTTATCATGAGTTTCTTTACCCCCTTATTGTCGGGAGCCGAATCCATCTTCCCAAGTACATCGGAAAAGCAAGATCCTTTTATACTCGGATCCTATATTACCAAGCATGAAATATCTCACTTTATTAGTACACCTTCATTATTTAATGAATTGTTGGAACATCCTGAATCCGGAAGTTGGAGTTCATTGAGAGTGGTGACACTTGCAGGAGAACCAATTGAAAGATCTACAATAATGAAAAGCTGCGATATTTTGCCTAACCTTGAGATTGCCAATGAATACGGGCCAACAGAGAATAGTGTGGTCACTACCTGTCAACGAAATGTCGAAAGAGCTTCACGGATTTCCATTGGACGACCTGTGGCGAACTCCAAGCTGTTCATTTTAGATGCTGATGGTAATAATCAACCCTTTGGAATACCAGGAGAATTGTGTGTAAGTGGATACGGCGTTGCAAGAGGTTACTTAAATAATTCTCAGCTTACTGATTCTCGATTTTTGCCTGTATCTTCAGGAGAAAAAACTAAAATGTACTTGACCGGAGATCTAGTGAGGTTGTTTAGTGATGGCTCTTTGGAGTATATCGGTCGAAAAGATCAGCAGGTGAAAATTAGAGGCTATCGAATTGAACTCGGTGAAATCACTAGCGCATTATTAAAACATGATCAGGTTAATGAAGCCGTAGTAAAGGTTTTCGAGGGAACTCATCATGAAAAGTCACTTTGTGCTTATGTTTCAGGAGAAATTACTGAGAATAGTAGTGTCCTGAAAACTCACTTGTCTGGGTTGCTACCCGTTTATATGATCCCCGAACATATTGTTAAAGTAAATAAGCTTCCGAAAAACACAAATGGCAAAGTGGATTTAAACTCGCTACCTGATCCTATTTCTGTTAGTGAGTTGAATGTTTGGAGTGATATCCCTGTTACTGAAATGGAAGTTGAGGTACACCAGCTTTGGTGTGATTTGTTGGGCAGGGAGGCTATAGCTGTAGAGGAAAACTTATTTCAACTAGGCGCACATTCCTTGAAGATTGCATCATTTATATCGCATACATACCGGAAATTTAAAGTAGTCTTAACGGTGTCGGTTGTCTTCCAGAACCCAACCATACGAGGACTATCGCAAATCATTCAAGGAGAAAAAAGAAAGATACTTACACCTCTTCGCAAAATGGAACATCGTCCTTATTATCCATTGTCATCTGCCCAAAGACGACTGTATTTTCTCAATAAAATGACTCAGGAGAGCACTCATTATAATATGCCTGGTGCTGTTGTTCTTAAAGGTAAAATAGATGAAAGTAAAATTAAGGAGACACTCCGACAATTAGTTAATCGACATGAAGTATTAAGAACAAGTTTTGAATGGCAGGACGGGGAACCGGTTCAGAGGATTGTTGAAGATTTAGAACCAGATTATCAATATGAAGTAATAAGTGAAAAAACGTTGAATCGTCATCTAGAGAGCTTTGTAAAACCGTTTAATTTAGAGCAAGCTCCACTTTTCCGAGTGAAATTCCTTCGCATCTCAGCGGAAAAGTACATGTTGTTGCTGGACATGCACCATATCATTAGCGATGGTTTATCTATCCAAATTATTTTAGATGATTTTATTAAACTTTATGACAGAAAAGAACTTGAACCTCTCATCCACCAGTATAAGGATTATGCAGTATGGCAAGAAGAATTCTTGTCAACAGAACTTTCCGCAAAACAAATTGCATACTGGTCAAACAAGCTTGCTGGAGATTTGCCAGTATTAGAATTGCCATTAGATTTCCCAAGAAAAGTGGAAAAAAGTTACAGAGGAGAGACTGCATCGTTTCATATCGACAATACCGTTATCTTGGAGCTACGCAAAAAGTATCATGGGAAAACTCTTTTCACCGTTCTGTTATCGATATACTACATTAGCTTGGCAAAGTATACGGGACAGGAAGATATTATCGTTGGTACACCCGTGGCGGGGAGATCTCGCCAAGAGCTTGAGCCAGTAGTGGGGATGTTTGTGAATACACTAGCCATTCGGAATTTCCCTGAAAAGAGTAAAACTGTTTTTCAATTTGTTGAAGAGGTGCAGCAGTCGGTTGTTAATGCTTTTGATAATCAAGATGTCCCTTTTGAAGTCCTGGTTGAGCGCCTTCAGGTGACACGAACTTTAAATAGAAATCCAATTTTCGATACCATGTTCGCTCTTCAGGTTAGTGAAAAAGAAAAAGACCGTCATGTGATTGATGGCTTGACTGCTGAACGCTTCCAAATGCTAAATCATACATCAAAATTTGATTTATCACTGCATGTGTCTGATACGCCATCGGGTGTTGTTATACATGTAGAGTACGATAACGACTTATTTACCAAAGAAAAAATAGAGCGTTTTTGCTTGCACTATAAGAGTCTTGTGAAAGAATTGTATACGAATCCTGAGGCCCCAATTAAAGAATTGTGCATGCTTCAAGAACAAGAGAAGGGCGATCTCGTTCAATTTGGGAAAGGTCTCTTATTAGATCATATATTTGAACAAACGCTAGTCGATCGATTCCGAAAACAAGCTGAATTCACTCCGGATTACCCTGCCTTGCTGTATGGAGACCAGGT
>NZ_LITU01000014.1 GCF_001280595.1 Paenibacillus xylanivorans | reverse complement strand
TCAAGTAGACACTTGAAAAAACCTTCATGTTATCATGAGGGTTCAAGTGACACTTGGAGGGGATATTTTTATGGCCAAAAAAGGACAAACATTTCAGACGTATACCGAAGAGTTTAAATTGAATGCAGTTAGATCCTATGTCGAAGGTTCTTCAAGTTACAAGGTGGTCGCTGATCGCGAAGGAATTCGAAACTGTTCACAACTGAAGGTGTGGGTAAAAAAATGGAAAAACGGGGAAGCGTTTGATGAGCGAAAAAACAATGTTCCGAATCCAATGAAAGGACGTCCTCGTACTGCCTTTAGCAGTGTAGAAGAAGAACGGGATTACCTTCAAGCACAGGTGGATTATTTAAAAAAGCGGTATCCAAATCTAGTAAAGGAGAAGCGCTGAGCCAACGGGAGAACTACGATATCATAGACGAATTGCGCTGCTCGCATGGCATTACACGCCTATTATCGATTACAGGAATACCCCGTTCCAGTTACTACAAATGGCGAGCAACACAGCCGCAGCGAGACGCAAGACAAGACCGTGAGCGTGAGATCAAAGAACACATGATGGCTATTCATTTTGCAAACCGAGAGTTTGGTTATCCTCGCATGACAACGGCGTTGTGGGAGGCTGGTCTGAACGTTAATCACAAGAAAGTATGGCGAATCATGCGGGAACTATCGATCCAATCGGTAATTCGTAAGAAGCGGAAGAAGTCCAGCTATACGCCATCTGTGATTTATCCGAATCGCCTGAAGCGCAAATTTCATGCCACAGCACCCCAGCAAAAAATGGTGACGGATATTACTTATATTTCAGATGGAAACACATTCGTTTACCTGTCTGTGATTCAAGACTTGTTCAACAACGAAATTGTAGCTTGGCAATTATCTAAACGGAACGATGTTCAGCTCGTATTGGATACGGTGGAACAATGGACACAAAAAAGAGACGTTTCGGAAGCCGTGCTCCATTCGGATCAGGGCTTCCAATACACGTCTCAGGCGTACAACACACGATTAGAAGCATTCGGCGTGAAGGGCAGCCACTCTCGCAAAGCAACCTGCCTGGATAACGCATGCATCGAATCCTTCTTTTCGCATCTCAAGACAGAGAAGCTGTACCTTAACCAGTGTAATTCAGAAGTAGAGATTCGACAAGCCGTGGAAGATTATATGTACAATTACAATTACCGACGTTTTCAAGCCAAACTCAAACAGCGCGCACCGATTGAATATCGATGCGCACTGGCAGCATAGCTTTTTTCATCTGTCTACTTGACAGGGGTAAGACC
>NZ_LITU01000055.1:105871-125245 GCF_001280595.1 Paenibacillus xylanivorans | reverse complement strand
AATGTCCTTTACAAAGGGTACACTTTAATTATTGGAATGGTTTTTTGTTCTTGGAACAGAAGTTTATGCTCAAAGCGATGCAAGCTGGGTATGTAGAATAAAAAAATATCTCATTCAGATATTGGGCGTGCTTGAGAATTTGAAGCTCAAAAATGAACAATCCCCTGTTGATTTAGTACTGGAATATATACACACCAATTATTCCAATAAAACCACCTTGGAAGACTTAACGAAATGCGCACACTTGAATCGAGTATCACTTAATAAGATGTTTCAGGAAAGATGCGGATATACAGCAATGGGATATTTGCTGTCGCACCGCTTGAAAGTTGCGGCGGATCTTCTCACCCACACAGGGATGAACTTGAACGACATTGCACGTGCCACCGGGTTTGAGTATGACACGTACTTCATCAAACAATTTACGGCTAAGAGAGGGTTGTCTCCAACCGAATACCGGAATACCTCCCGCCAGTTCGCTTCTTCTCAATAAGGGATTGTTCATTAATAATTCGGCTAATTCTCGGCGGTATTCGGATTACGTGTGCTTCTTCCAGCCGAAAGAAAACCCATGAGCGTGAACGGAGTATCGCTGCCAGTTGACGGGTTTAATTGCACATATTCCAATGGTCTGAGGCAACATAGCTGGCGCATTCCCCGACGCATTGTTCCCCACCGGTGAATGCACAATTTCCTCCTGAACGTTTTAAAGCCTTCGCCGTCTCAACCGAAATATGCTCCTTTTGCTCCCCAATCTGCCCAAGCAGCTGTTGCGACAGTTCTGCGCTGATCATTTTTAGCGCTTGCCCCAATACTTGTGTTACTACCGACGAGGCTTGAGTGCACATACCCTCGTTGGCGATGATCTTCACATTAGGTGAATTGGCGAAGAAGTTGCCAAAGAGAGCAATTCGCTGCTCGGATCAAGTAATACCGCTACATAATATTGGCGTTTATCCATCCCCTCCCTAGCTGTTTCCTCAGAATCCACAACATGTAAAATAAAGGGCAGCGCGGGTTCGAAGCAATATCTCCTGAATCATTTTCCCTACCGCAAGCGTTCTTTTACTTTGCATCAGCGATAGTTTCCAAATCACCTGCGGCAGTATACGTATAATAGGTGATATTTTGTTTAGGAAGCACGTGGTTCAGATCATCATAGGTATACTTCGTAACATTTTAACCCCATCCGTTTGAGTCAGAACATTTCCTTTACTATCGGCCGTCTGTTGAGCAGATGTCCCATCTGAATTGGTTACCTTTGTTACATTGTAATTTGCATCCAGGACATTCTGGGTTACCTCACCTGTTACATCTTGGATTTTCTCAGCCCCGAAGTTAGAGTTTAGCGTATTGAGCGTATCGGAACATGTTCTTGTCCTTGGCTCGGGACACGAACTTGTACCGATAAAATAAAAAAAGCCGCTAAAATAGCGACTTTAAAGTGAAGTGCATCCCTTAGAATAGACATTGGAAAAAAAACCTGATTTATCCGATGAAATCTAAGGGATGCATTTTAATGCCAGTGAAAAGAGGACAGTAAAAAGTATTTATATGAGATTAAGGTCGAGGGCATACGCTTACACGTCAACAAAGGCTGGACTTACGGCAGAATCATGGAGAAGTGGTATCCCAAAACGACACTGGCTCAAAATATAGACTGCATCTCATTCAAGTTGCCTAGCTTTTTTTAAAATGTCCTCTACAAAGGATATAGTTCAATAATATTGGTATTATTTTTTTAAAGGTATATGAAACCAAAAGGAGTGCTCATTCCCTTTTGATCGCAACCCTGCTTTTCCACCCTGCTGCTCAATAATTTCCTTCACTAAAGATAACCCTAATCCTGATCCTCCTGAATCCCTACTGCGGGATGAATCTACCCGATAGAATCTCTCGAATATTAGAGATTCATGTTCTTCAGGAATCGGCTGGCCTAAATTCTTGACGATTATTTGGTAGTTTGACTCCTTCCGCTTCCCTGTAATCTCAACCCATCCACCCTGATCATATTGCAGTACATTGGTCAGAAGATTATGAAGCACCTGTTTTAACCCATCTTCATCTCCTACTACTTTCGCTGCTTCAGTCTTGAGATCAATAATGACCCCTCTATTCTTGAACTCCAATGAAAAGTGATCCATACAGGATTCAATCAGCTTTTCTATAGAGAGTACATTCATCTTATTCTCATTAGAAATCTTCTTTCCTTGCCACACATTCAATTGGTGTAACTGCTCAACTAAACGGGTAATGCGTATCGATTCTTCATGAATGGATTCGAATAGCTCTTTATTGCCCGGAATAACGCCTGTGCTTAAAGCTTCCAAATATCCGTTTATATTCGTTAATGGGGTCCGCAGTTCATGTGAGATATCAGACAGCATTTTTTTTCTTAAATCCTCTACCCGTTTCAATTTCATGCTCAATTGATTAAAGTCAGCCGTTAACAGACCAATTTCATCGTGAACACGAATTGATAAGGGGTTTGGCATTTCCCCTTGAGCCATTTGTCGCGTTGCATGACCCAATTCCTTGAGAGGAAGAATCAACTTTTTTACTAAAAAGTAGTGGATGAACGCTGCAATCAACACAGCCGTCAGACTTGCTTTAATTAAAAAAGTCTGCATCGTTTGAGTGAAAATGGCGCTTTCTTCTGGAGTCACAGACGGGGAATTAGCAAACAACAGACAAGCATAGTCTTTTACCGAAACTCCTGCGAGCCAAATGGCAATACCAATGACCGCGACATTGATCAGTGTAAATTTCCACATGATGTTGATTCGTAATGGATTATTTTTGAAAAGCAACAAAGCGATACCCCATTCCTCGAATAGTTTCGATTAGTTCGTTGTCCCCATCCCACATCAGTTTTTCTCTCAATCTACCTATATGAACATCGATCGACCTTTCTGTTACTGCCTTTTCATTATTGGGATACAGTTCATCAATGATCTGTTCCCTAGTTAGAATTTGATTGGGATGCACCATTAGAAAATACAAAAGACGGAACTCATGCTGTGTGAGTTGAATGGTTTCCCCTTTATAGTGTACTTCACCCCGTAACTGTTTGATGGTTACTCCGCGGTACGTAAGTTTGCTACACCGCTGGCCCGTCCTCCGCAGAATGGATTCTACCCGTGCAACCAGTTCACCCGGACTAAACGGTTTCGTTACATAATCATCGGCTCCCGATTTTAATCCTTCGATCCGGCTATGTTCCTCTACTTTAGCTGTTAACATAATAATAGGAATTTCTTCTTTCAAATCTGCTCGAATACTCTTACAGACTTCTTCACCACTTATTTTCGGAAGCATTAAATCCAGAATAACAAGGCAAGGGTCATATTTTTTAAAGGCATCTAGAGCTTCCTCCCCATCTCCAGCCTCATATACTTCATACCCTTCCTTTTCCAGGTACAAGACGATCAGCTTTCGAATTTTCACATCATCTTCTACTACTAAAATCCCGGTTCCCTCTATTGTCATTCCCAATACCTCCAAATTTACTTAGCGTATTTCTTTAACTAGTTTTTCCATCATTTCATAATTCATTGGACCTGTAACTTTTTGCTGAATAATGCCCTGCGAATCAATGATATAGCTCGTAGGAAGCGCATAAACTTGGTATATTTCCCCTATTTTATTTTGCTTATCCAATAAAACTGGGAATGTAATCCCAAATTCATCTAAAAACTCTGGAATTCTATCTACACTTTTCTCTGAAGTTGTCATATTTATAGCAATTACTGAGGTATTTTCATCTTTATACTTATCATAAAATTTTTGCATATCCGGCATTTCTGCTCTACACGGCGGGCACCAGGTTGCCCACATATTGACGATTACCTTTTGTCCTCTAAAATCAGAAAGCTTAAAACTTTTACCATCCAGACTATTTAACTCAAAGTCTGGTGCAATGTTCCCTTGGTTAATACCAATACTCAGTGAGGAGTCATCTATTCCCTCCATTGCTTGTTCGCTACTAGCCAAGCTTGCTTGACGTTCATCATTTTTCTTACTTGTATCGTAAATTCCCCACCCAACTAAACCGAGCAGGATAACAATGACGATAATATTTTTTTTCATAGGAAAGATCATCCTCTCTTATTAGAACATTGGCGCGAAGGAAGCAAGCCATGCACTTAACTTTTGCAATTGGCCCGAAAATAAAAGCAAGCCCATCGCGATCAAAATCCATCCGTTCAGCAGAGCCAAACGCGGTAACCATTTATTTATTTTTCTCATGATACCCTTAGATTTCGTAATCAAGATTGATATCAATAAAAAAGGAACTCCTAAACCCAACGAATAAAACAACAATAAAAAGATTCCATTGTACATCGTTTCAGAAGATCCGGCCAACAGCAAAATTGAAGATAAAGCCAGACCGACGCAAGGTGTCCAACCCGTTCCAAAAGCAACTCCCACGACAAATGAATTCCACCCGCTTCCGTTCTTTGGAGCTTTGGTTTCCCGCTGTTTTTGAAACATGAGAAAACGAAGATTTAAAATCCCTGCAATCTGTAGGCCGAATATAATAATGAGTAGTCCACTAATCTTTTCTAGCAACCCTCGATTCGCAGCGAAGATTTGTCCAATCATACTTGCGGAAGCACCCATAAGCAGGAAAACCACAGTAAAACCAAGGATAAAGAGAGTGGAACGAATCATCAGTGTTCTATTTGAAACACTTGTTTTCTCTCCACTCCCATAAGAGCCTGTAAGATTAGCAAGATAAGCAGGCAAAAGCGGAAAAATACAGGGTGAAAAAAAGGATAGCGCCCCTGCCGCTAAAGCAAATAAAATTGAAATATTGTCCATTTGTAATTCCTCCAGCAAAGTATACCTAACAACCATAACGCAGGATTGTTAAGATTCATTAAAGCTCTCTTTTTTTATAAAGTTGTGAATAATCAAACAGCATAGAGCAACAGCCAAAAAAACAAGCTGCTCACTAGATAATCCTAAGAACACTACTACAGAAAAGCTTTTAAAAAAGTAACTTAAAATCTGTCCGATGCTGAACCAAAGAATAAGTTGATTGATTTCTTGTGGCTTTTCAAAGCCCTTTTTTCTGCAATACATCCAAACCAATAGTACGATTGCCAAAACAATTTGACTCAGATCAAACAGAAATGATGATGTTGTCGGATTGTTAAAGATGAGCTGGAACATAGAATAGAACATTATATAAGATAATAAGCCTACCGCCAATACTGTCGTATACACCCAAAAGGTAATTCTGCGCTTGCTACTTTGAATAGATAAGAAGATAAGAACTACAATCGCCGATAGCAAGATCCCACGCTCACCCCCGGTAAAATAAAGAATGTAGTACGGATTATTCAAAACCGTGACGGGATTAAAAATAATCACACTAAACTTCCAGATCAAGAATGCCCATAAAAGTACATTGGTTATATCATTTAGAATAGGCTTGCTAAAATCGCTCTTTCCCTTCAACCAATATTTCATGGCTATATAAGCTGCAAGTGCAGAGAACGCCATCGCGATCCAATTGTATTTAATTATCAGCGGCCCCCAAACGATAGCTTCTTGCATCATGTTTCCTCCCCTTCTTTACAATTACTTTCTACTCTACAGCCTAATTGTTAAGATTCGTTTAACTAGAATAAACCTACTATTAGGCATCTAGCCTATCAGTAGGTTTATGTTCTTTATATGAATTTAGTTGATTGTGAAGCTTCATACAGTATGATAAATAAAAGTTATATAGTTTAGTTTCAATCGTTTTTCGAGGGCATTACACATCATTGTTCTTTACAAAGTACTGTTTAAAAAAAACGAGGAGCTCGCATGACTGATCTACAAAAGAAAGCAACGTAGCAAACCGTTCGCATTTTCATTGACATGCAAACTCCTTTCTTTGATAAGCCGTGACTGTGAGGAAGGTCCCTGGATTACTGTGAGATCGCTACACAGAACGCTCAGCAATAGAAGTAAGACTTAGCCCATCTCGTGTTCCCCCATAAATAAAATCTGTCGTCTTTTCTCATTATGACATGGTGTCATTATTATTGTTGACGTGTGACACGGTGTCATATATAATTCACTAACCAGCCATTATGACACAGTGTCACTTATTAAGATTGGAGGTTTATATTTGCCAAAAAAAACATTTTTTCACTTATCTAAGGATAAACAGGACACTTTAATTCAATGTGCCAAAAGGGAATTTTCTCGAGTTCCATTACACGAAGCATCCATCGCTAATATTATCAAAGACGCGGGAATCTCCAGAGGAAGTTTTTATCAATACTTCGAGGAAAAAGAGGATCTATATTATTATCTGTTGAACCAGTCTTCACAGAAAAATAATGAACGATTTATCGCGGCTTTAAAGGAGAAAAATGGAGATATCTTTGAAGCTTTTATCGTTTCATTTCAATTTATGATTCAGAATCACACAAATCAAGAACACAAAAACTTTTTCAGAAATGTCTTTTTAAATATGAATTATAAAACGGAAAAAACATTTACGAATAATTTGTATGAAGAAAATCTAAAAAATCAGCTTTTACCTATTATTAGCTTAATGAATACGGAAAATTTAAATATACAAGGGGAACGGGAACTGCAGCATATTCTAAAAATCATTATTGCCGTAACTTTTGATAACCTTATTCAAGTATTCGTAAAGGATTTGTCGTATGAAGAAGCGTTAAAAAATTATGGTGAGCAAATGGATTTGTTAAAAAGAGGATTTAAAAAAATTTAATAAACAGATGTTTATACAAAAATATTTAAACGACCTAAGCGATTAAATGAAGTGCGAAAAAGGAGAAAACAAATATATGGATTCAGCTTTACAAGAAAAAAAACCACCCTATTTAATGATTGCGATTCTTTTTATTGGTGCATTTGTTTCATTTCTAAATAACTCGCTCTTAAATGTAGCGTTGCCATCCATCATGGTGGATTTAAACATTAAAGACTATTCCACGATTCAGTGGCTTTCTACTGGCTATATGCTTGTCAGTGGTATATTAATTCCGGCGTCAGCATTTTTATTAACACGTTTCTCCAATAGAAGTTTATTTATTACCTCCATGGCTATTTTCACTTTAGGTACAGCCATAGCAGCAGTTGCACCAAATTTTAGTTTATTACTTACAGGAAGAATGGTTCAAGCAGCAGGCTCCTCAGTAATGGGACCTCTGTTAATGAATATTATGCTGGTAAGTTTCCCCCGAGAAAAACGCGGAACAGCAATGGGTATTTTCGGATTAGTTATGATTACCGCCCCTGCAATCGGGCCGACATTATCAGGTTTCATTGTAGAATATTATGACTGGCGTTTACTTTTCGAAATGATTTTACCATTAGCCGTCATTAGTTTACTGCTAGGAATTTGGAAATCCAAAAATGTAATGCAGCAAAACAAAAATGCAACACTGGACTATTTTTCAATCATATTATCTTCGATCGGTTTTGGTGGTTTGTTATATGGGTTCAGCTCTGCAAGTTCAGATGGCTGGACAGATCAAGTTGTCTTAATCACTTTAATCGTTGGAGCTATTGCTCTGATCGCCTTCGTTGTGCGTCAATTAAAAATGGATACACCATTATTAGATTTACGGGTTTATAAGTATCCCATGTTTGCCCTTGGCTCTGTTATTGCGATTGTAAACGCAGTGGCGATGTTTTCCGGAATGATTTTAACACCGGCATACGTACAAAACGTAAGAGGTATTACACCACTTGATTCAGGTTTAATGATGTTGCCTGGTGCAATAATCATGGGGATTATGTCACCTATTACAGGTAGACTATTTGATAAATACGGCCCACGTGTTCTTGGCGTAATCGGGCTTACGATTACAGCTATCTCAACGTACATGTTGGCAAACCTGCAAATCGACTCTAGTCACGCCTATATTATCCTTGTATACACTCTGCGTATGTTTGGTATGGCAATGGTGATGATGCCTATTATGACAAACGGTCTTAATCAATTGCCAACACGCTTAAATCCACATGGTACGGCTGTTAACAATACAGCTCAGCAAGTGTCCGGTTCAATTGGTACGGCTATTCTGATTACGATTATGAATTCTGTGACAAAAACAAAAGCTGAAGATTTAATGACTGGTGTTGATCCAACAACTCTGACAGCAGCCAATAAAGCTTTATTAACCCAAGAAGCGTTATTAGCCGGAATCCAATATTCATTCTATATCGCACTTGGCATTAATATTGTCGCATTAATATTAGTTTTCTTCATTAAACATGCGGAAGTAAGTGATGAACGTTTCGAGACGTCAAAAAATCAACAAGGTAAGACTGAAACAAAACCCGCGGTAAATTAATGAAAAGCATCCCGGTTATTCGTTAAAAGATAATTTCTCGCTTTATCAGAGCAAGGAGCCGCTTTTTAACACGTCCATGCTCTCGCTCAAGCAAGCCCCTCTCGGTCATTTTTCGAGAGGGGCTTCTTATGTAATCTTCCAAACTAACCTGCCCGTTAATCAAGAAGAGCTTCGAAACTTATGTAACACCACTTCTTCAAAAGAAAGAAGGCCTCCTTAATCCTTATAGTCCCACGATTGGGATATTGGGTTGGATATAAGAACAGGAAACAATTAAATTTCAGTAGATTATATATCAGACTAAAGACGCTCCAAGAGCGAATCTTGAGCGTCTTTTCCATCTGAAGCGTACGTTTAATTGCCGTGCGAAAGGTACTGTACTACATATCACAAAAACGGCTTAACACCTGAATAATTTGTTCCTTACTCATCGGGGCATCATGCCCTGGAACATAGGTAGTAAAAGAAAGCTCTTTTAAAAATTCAACATATGCTCTCATTTTAATGGGATCAATCTTGCCTTCCCCATGATAGTAATCTCCACTATGTGCATCACCTGCAAATAAATTTCCGTCTTCTTTTAAATATACAACACAAGAATCTTCCTCATGGGGTCCGCCTACCTTTAGCATCTGGCAAATGGTCCCCCCCAAGTCCAGCGTTAAAGAATTCTCAAACATAATCGAGCCAGTACTAACTACAATATCATCAAACGTGTCGTATTCTTCTTTCATACAATTATAGGTAAATTCTATTTCTTCTTTTGTCTCCAAGCGATTCAAAACAGATTCTTCATCCCATTCCCAGATTTTCAATCGTTGAAGTACTTCATTCGTGGCTGATGACATTATGGTTTCTCCATCAAACGCATGCATGCCAAATGTATGATCCCAATGCTAGTGGGTGATCAAAGCATATTGGGGACGTGGCAGGTCCTGATCATCCAGACACTTTATAAATGCATCGAAATGCGATTTGGAGTTGCCACAGTCAATCATAATGGAGAAGTTTTTTCCTGAAACATATCCTAGAACAGGTCTGTCTGTTTCTCTGACACTTTCGGAATAATACGTAGATTCATTTGTTTCTTTTAGTTCCATAATATAGTTTTTAATCCTTTATGATACAAACTAAGCATGTAGTATACAAAATCACTCATGCCAAAAAGGAAAAAATGAGTTACAAAATTAAATAAGGGAATGATCACCGGCCCAAGGGTGGATACTTCCAACTCCCATGACCCTAATACTCTTTTGCTCTATTTTTCATGGTGAATGCCCTTCTCGTATTAAAGACTCCGACTTTTTTTCTTTCCCATTAAAATAGAAATCACTGCGAATACAGTCGCAAGTATGACGATTAAACTACCAATCCATCCGATCGACGACAAGCTTAACTGCTCTACAACCACTCCGCCCAAAGCTGCACCCAGGGCAACACCAAGGTGGAAGGCGGATGAGTTCAAGCTCAGTATAATTTCGGTTGATTTAGGAGCTATAGTTACAAGATAGAACTGTTGTGCAGGAGCAGTTGTCCAAGCTCCAAGCATCCAGAGTGCAAGAATAAACATGGCACCTACAAAAGTAACCGCAGCCAACGGCAGGAAGAACAAGGCAATAACATGAATCAACAGACTGACAATCAGTGTAGGGGCAATTCCCCATTTGTCAGCGCCGTAGCCTCCAACACGTGCTCCAACAACAGCCATTAAACCCATACCAAGCAAGACAAGACTAATGGTATTGCTATTGAGCCCAGCATTTTCCCGTAGTAACGGCGCAATGTATGTGGAGACAACGGAGTAACCGGTAATAAAGAACAAGGAAGCTAATAAACCGCTGATTACTTTGAAATCTTTGAGAATAGCCAATTGCTTGGATAAAGGAATCGTTTCTTGTCCAGACATTTTAGGTATCGCTTTTACAATCGCAATAATAGGAATGAACGTGATAATCCCAAGAATTGCGAAGATCCAGCGCCACCCTATATATTCACCGATTAAGGTTCCTAAAGGAAGGCCGACAACGAGCGCAAGACTCGTACCCATCAAGATCGTGCCAATCGCACTTCCTCTTTTCTCTGGAGGAGCAATTTGTGCTGCAATCCCCAAAGCCACTACCGCGAATACCCCGGCGCTCACACCCAAAATAGCACGGGATATCATCAATATCGTAAAGTTAGGGCTAAGGACAGCAATGACATTACCAATAATGAAGATAAGAAGTGCTATAAACAGCAGCTTTTTTCGATCTATTTTTGAAGTGATCGCGATTAAAATTGGCGTTCCTACCGCGTAAGCTATAGAATACATCGCAACCAATTGTCCAGCCAAGCCAATAGAGACATTTATATCAGTGGCAACCATGTCCAGAATACCTGTAATAATTGATTCGGCTGTACCAACCACGGTTGCGCCTAATGCAAGCAAGTAAATAATCCATTTGTAGTTCTTCATGGAAGAATTGATCCCCTAATCTATTGTTTTATTATTTGAAATAACACACTTTCTTCTTTTGGATTACTTCTCACCCTATGGGAATCCATGCTTTGAAATTTTGATTGCAAAAAAAATGAAAATCACCCCCTTAAGTTTATCGAACGATCGATCAAAATACTCCAAAAAATTAATTGAACGATCGATCAATTCAAATCAAAAAAAGAGCTGACTACACTTTAATAGCATCCCAGCTCATTTGAATCATTTTCTCAATGTTTATTGGACTCAACTCATACGCCCCATTTAAATACTCTTTTCCCATTTCAACAAAAGGTAGACAAGAGTAAGTAACCAATAGATTCGTTTCCAGATCCTTAAATAAACCTTCTTTAATTCCCCTTTCAAACAAAGGATACATCGGCTTAAACACACCACCATTTTGATCCTTACATTTCTGACGTATAAAAGGTGAGTCGATAAACTGTTCCATTAACAAGAAGCTGTCCTTATGATTCAAGATATAATTTGAATAATTTCGCAGAATATTCTCAAACCCCACTTTTACGGGTGTACTCTCTGTTACACCCTGAAACATGAGCTGGTGCATTTGATCTTTGAGCAGAAAATACAATTTGATCAGCATATCCTCTTTGCTTTCAAAATAAAAATAAATGATCGAAGAAGAGATTTTCGCCCTTTTAGCAATTTTTGAGATGGATATTTCAGAAAGGCCACTTTCATTCAGAAGTTCGATCGTTGCCTGATAAATAAGATTCACTTTGTTTTCGGATTTAGTTTTCATAATCAAAATATAATCGAACGATCGATCAATGTCAATAAACTACTGACATTTGCATTCGCATTGTAACTGATATGAAGTAAGACGTTACTTTAATACAATGTAAATCTAACGAAAGACAATGATGAAGCAGAGTAAGTTCTTCTTGTCCTCAGCTCGGAACACGAATATGATCCGGCACAATAAAAAAACCGCTATTTTAACGACTTTGTATTAAAATTGGTTTTTTGTAGGTTTGCTTACTTTAGTTGCGGGATGTGGGGCTGCATCTGGACAAAATCAAAACACGCAAAATCAAACTACTGCTAAAACGGAATCCCTCCTCTATATTGTCGTTGTAGTATAAAACGAATTCACTGAATTTCTTTTTGCAGGCTCAATAAAGCTAAACAACAAAGGATCATCTCTGAAATTCAGCGATAATCCTTTGCGTCGTTTTGTTTCTTTTCATGTTTTATATCCTCAAGCTTGAGGAACAATCGTAATTATACATGGAAATTTCTTGTTTGATCATTATACCTATGGAGCTACAAACCGGAATAAGTAGGATTGTTCATACGCAAACAGCAATTGATCTGCTACCTGGTTGTACCACTTTTTCCCATGAGATAAATCGACAAATCCGGGTGGTAACATGCGGCGCACGCTCACTTGAAATCCCGTCTGCATAAAGGCTTGGGATATGGTATCCAGTGTGTGATCTTGCATTGGAATTACAGCATGCCCATTAATACGCTCTCGTATTTCGGGCAAACTGGGATTGCTAGCGTAATCGGCAAAGGTTGCATAATACACACCGCCAGGTTTGAGGCAGGTTTTGATCTTCAAGGCATGTTCGTCCAGATCCGGAATCAAATACAATACGGCCAGACTATAAGCAAAATCAAACCGCTGAACAAACTGTTCAGGCTGTCCCGTAGCATGGAATTCAAGTGGCAGTTCTCCCTTGCGCTCCTTCGCAATTTGTATTGACTTGCGTGCCAGATCTGTTCCAATGCCTTCCTTGAAAGGTCGCATCTCATATAAAAGTCTTAGAAACCCTCCCTGGTTACAGCCAAAATCAAGGACACTGCAATCCTCCAGATTCTCCTCCGGAATGAAGTTAAGCACTCTTTTCCAGTGTGGAATATGATCATCCTCCATTCCCTGATCTCCTTCACCCGGATGATGCCACCACATGTCGTATAGCGTTTGTTCGTTCAAACGTATAACCTCCTTCATTTGAGATCCATAGGCCACAAATTTATCATGCTTTAGTTGAACCCCTTCGACTTGATAAAGCAATACAACCCGCAACAATAATCACGCCACCAATTACGGTCAGCATATCCGGAATCTCCTGCCAAAACATAAAACCAAACCATCCATTCAGGACAAGACCGAAATAACTGACAACTTGAACCACGATGGCGCTCTCATGTGTAAATGCGCGAGTCAGGAACACTTGTCCTAGCAGTGAAACCACCCCGATGGCCAGCAAGTACATCGATTGCATCACATTAGGCATGACAAATTGCTGCCCCATCAATGGCAACGCCACCAACGCGGATGTAGCGACAAAATAGAAAACAATTTCATAGGACGGGTGCGTTTTGCTCAAATAACGAATGGAGACTCCGGCTGCTGCCGAAAAGACAGCACTGCATATTCCTACCCAAGCATAGATTGAATAACTGGTGTACTCATGAGGCTTGATCAGGAGTATTGCACCCAGAAAAATAAAGGGCAGTATGCCAATAGTTCTGCGTGGGAGCCTCTCTTTTAGAAAGATAACGGATAGCAAAATCACAAATACGGGAGACATCTGCGCGAGTATGCTGGCATCCGTTAATGGAATCTTGGATAACGTAAAAAAATAGGCAAGCATGTACAATCCACCCAGAACACCTCTTAATGCGAGCATGGGAATTCCTGTTCTGGAAAGCGAAATCTGCCTGAAACGCATCAACACAAGGATTAGGATGGTTCCAATCAGCCCTCGGAAAAATGCAATCTCTGCTGGTGGAATCGTAGCACTAACCTCTTTTACAAGAACGTTCATCACGCTAAATACCAAAGATGAGAATAATGCGAACCAAACTCCATTTATTACTCCACTAAAAATAAAGTACGAGCTGCATAATAGAATAACTGCTTATGGATATGATTTAGCGGCAAACCTGACGAGAGACGAATGGGTCTCCCCCTTAATTTTAGCGTATCAAAAATAACCTAGAGCATCACTCTGCAGACCTTTGCCCCTTTCTCATTAAGTTCATCTGTAAATCAGACAGCAATGACACAAAATCCCTTACTACTCGGGACAAGAACTTGATCCCTTAAATCAAAAAAAGCCGCTAAATTAGCGACTTTCTATGGGTCCAAGGTTAGTCCTTCCACATTTAGCTGAAGCCATATGACTCATAATCATTTCGGCCGCCCGCTGGTAACCGCCAGCATGCCGTAAAGATTCACCGATGAGGAAAGCTTGCCGTTTATAAAACGAATTGTTCAGTACTTCTGCTAATGCCTCTCTCAAATCAGTGGCACTGAGATTATGTTTATTTAAAGTAATACCCGCTCCTAACTCTTCTACCCGATTGGCGACAAGAGGCTGATCCGATGTTAATGGAATCATCACCATCGGAACGTTGTAATAGAGCGCCTCACTCGTACTGTTCATTCCAGCATGTGTAATAAAAACATCCGTATGCTGCAGCATGTCCAACTGTGCAATGTATGGCTTGACGATAAAATTATGAGGGATTTGATCAGCCAGCGGCTCCATATCCGTGTATCTTCCTGAAGATAAAACAACATTTACTGGCAGATCCCCTAATGCTTCAAAGCAAAGCTGATAGAAATCCAAGTTTTTATTTAAGATAGTACCCATGGCAATGTAAACAGTTTGCGGGTAACGTTCACGAAGCATCTCGAACGAGAAGGTCGGGGCATCTTGACGCGGTATGATTGAAGGACCAGTGAAAATAAAACTATCGTCCAACTTTTCTGCCTGCGGCTGAAAATAATGGCTTGTATACACGAACTTTAACTGACCTGCATGTGCCGGAATCTCTTCCATGGCTGGAATACTCACATGAAACTCTTCGGCTAACTCACGTGTTATATTCATCGTAGCCTCATAAAGTTCCTTCGTCTCCTTCTCATTCAAGCCTGAGTCAGACCCCAGAGGCTCCACAAAAGCAAAGGAGGCAATCGAACACACCGCGGGAATTCCCAGTTTTTCTGCAAGAATAGTCCCTCCCCAGCCCATCAGGGAATCAAAGATCATATAATCGAACTTTTGATTTTCTATCACTCGAAGCACATCCGGGATTATCCTCCGAATGATACCGCTTACCATCATATGAATGAACTGATAAGAATGCTTGTACTCCTGGGGTTTCAACACTGGATCATGAGAGAAGGCATCTTGCGGAAATGGATAGGTAAGTATCTGGGCGCCGGTTTGTTCAATTCGGGAACGGTACTCCTCCGTGCACACATAGATGACTTCCTCACCATTGTTCGTCAACTGAGTAACTAATCCTAACGACGGATTCACATGTCCTTCAGCTGGAGTAATGACTACTAATACACGTGCCATCTTATCCACCTCCCAATGTAATTTGTCCCCCCGTTCTTCGTGATGTATTTAACGATGCGACCGTCATCCGTTACATGGGAATGTTCTCCTTCACCTGGCTGATCGGATGATGTTCTTGATGAACGAGTTGGGTAATTCGTAAGGATGCCAAGAAACTTAATAAGACCAATAGTAATTGGAGTGTTAACACTATCAAAACGCCTATCGATATACCCCATTGTAAAGTTTCCGACAAGGCGATCAGAGCACCACCAACTCCAATGCTTACTCCCATATAGAAAGAATCCACAAATTGCAGATTCGCGGACATTTCTCCTTCTTTCCTAGGCAAGGCATGTTGTAAAGCAATGGCTGCAGTTGTAGGGTTGGCCAATCCAACACCGAACCCTGTAATCATTTGTGAGAGAAGGATGAGTATAATTCCACCGTTCGACAAGATAAGGGCTAGGATCACAAGTATAGTTCCAGCGATCATAATCCCGATTCCCGTCATGACTCTACCCTTTTGGGCACGACCTTGATCTCGTACATCAAGCTTGGCTTGCAACCACGCTGCGGTGGACCAGCTCAAAGAACCTGCTGCTACAAGGAGGCCAGCAAGGTCTGCGGATAACCCCTTCACTTCGGTTAGTGCCAAGATCACAAAACTCTCCGTTGTAAAATAACAAGCAACATACAGCCCTCTGGAAACCAAAGTAGCAGGCAATCCTTTTTTCACCGAGAAAGTACCCTTAGGCAGCAGTTTGCGCATTTGTGGGATCATGACGAATAATCCACCCAAAGTGAGTACTATTCCTTTCCAATCGGTAATCATACCAAGTCCTGTGAGTAACAGCCCCGTTCCAACGGCAAGCAGAATCGCATGAATAGTCTTCGAGTCGGCTGTTGGTGCTGGACCTGCCAGAGTTTGCCGAATCTGCAAATCACGGAAAGAGCGGAATGTGAGACTCAATGCCAATCCAATCAAGGGTAGAACGATCCAGAAAACAAATCGCCACGAGATATAGGAAGCAATAAGGCCTGCCAGATAAGGCCCGATTAAGGAAGGTAGGACAAATGCCATGGAGAATGCGGCCAAGATTTGAGTACGAAGCGCATCCGGATATTGCAACGTCACACAGGTATAAACACATGTGATCAGGGCCCCCGCTCCAAAGCCTTGAAAGGCTCTACCTGCAATAAGCATGTGCATATCGAAAGAGACAGCCGCGACCACAGTTCCTAGCACAAAAACACTAAAAGACACCAGCATGGATGTGAAAACGCCGCGCTTGTCAACCTGCTGACCCATGACCAAGGTTCCAATAAGCTGAGATAACAAAAATGAGCTGAAGATCCAACCATATAAATGAATACCCTGCAAGCTCTGTGCCATTTTCGCGGCAATTGTCGTAATAGCCAGCCCCTCGAAAGCTACGGTTGCCAGAACCAGCACAATACCAATTGTAGGCGCCCTGTACTGAGTATCAAAAATCCCAATCTGGTTGTTGTTTGTCTTCCACACCTCCTTTACTAGATGGTTTTTATGGAAATATAAACCTTTTACATCCCGAATATACAATAGTTCAGTCTACTTTGTAAAGTTAAATGTTTAAAAAGTAGGAGCCTAGCTATTATCGTCCTCTTCTTACTCTTGCTTGTGTGATTTAACATCACGAAGGAATTAAACCGGTTGCGAAGCATACGATCGTTATAAATAAAAGTAGCGTTGCGCAGCAACACTTCTATATCCATTTGAAGGAAAAATTTTCACTCAAGTACATTCGCGAAACGAAAGACATCACCGTAGTTAAATTCGGTGATGTCTTTCTTGCGATAAAGCTGATTGGCTGTCTTCTTTGTTTTATTGCGCAATTGTTTCCCCGTTAGCTAAAGCCAGAGCCCAGTCTACAACTTTATTATTACGGTCTAGTTCTTTGTTTTTTCAGTGTTTCATTTCATCGAACACCAACTTATCTTTTGCATTTATCCGCCCCATGCGTTATTATTTTTTTATCGACAAATTTGCAGGTCTATATAAGGAGGTTCTCACGCCCATGTGCCCCCGTACCAAAGAACAAAATGAACTCATACGTATACAACGCAGAGAACAGATCCTGGATGTTGCCGCTCGCTCCTACTTTCGTACAGGCGGCAGCTTTGATATTCGGGACGTCGCCCGCGAGGCAGGGCTTGGTTACGGCACAGTATACCATTATTATCCCAACCGGCATTTATTAATAGAAGATGTGTTGGGAAGCGGCTTCGAGCGTTGCGAACAAGTTATTGTAAAATGGGCGAACATCAGTACTAGCCCCACGGGTGACAGGCAGTTATTGACGTATTGTAAAGCGCTGCTCCAGCTGTGGCAGTTAGACGCCCGCGCATATCTCGTCTACAAAATGGCGGCGGAACATTATACAGGCTTGCCTGAGAAGGATCGACACCACGCCAAGAAACGATTTACGGAACGGCTGTACGTTCCACTCCAATCGATTGCCCAGTGCGAAGACGACAGTATCGACCATATGCTTGCCGTGCTGATCGGCTGTTGTGGGATGCACTACTATGCGGGCAATTCTGACCTGGACGTCGATCGAATCGCCCTACTCGCTATGCAAGCTATTACGAAGGAGTCCTGATACGAACATGATCATCTTAAAAAGCAAGCATGAAATCGAATCCATCCGCAAGGCATGCCAAGTGGTGGCTGAATGCCATCGTATCATTGCCCCACTCATCAAACCGGGCATCACAACGAACGAGATTGAGCGCATATTCGAGGAGATTATTTTGAAGCACGGCGCCAAGCCATACGAGAAGGGCTACAAAGGCTATCCATATGCGACCTGCGCATCCGTTAACGACGTGATCGCGCATGGCTTCCCTAACAATAAGCCACTTGTGGAAGGTGATATCGTGACGATCGACACTGTCGCGGAGCTCGACGGCTGGCTCGGCGATTCAGCCTGGAGCTATGCGGTCGGGCAGATCTCTCCGACGGCCGAGAAATTGATGCGCGTCACGAAGGAATGTCTTGACCTGGGTATCGAGCAGGCGCAGCCCGGCAATCGACTTGGCGATGTGACAAGCACGATTCAGCGACATGCGGAATCACATGGCTTTGGCGTCGTGCGTGAGCTTCTCGCCCATGGTATCGGCCGCGACCTGCATGAGGAGCCGACTTATATGCATGTCGGAAAGCCCGGAAAAGGCCTACGAATCAAAGAAGGGATGGTGTTCACGATTGAGCCTATGATCACCGAAGGCACCTACTTCATGACAATCGATCCGGACGGCTGGACCGCACGAACGATGGACAACAAGCTCGCCGCCCAATACGAGCATACGATCGCCATCACGGCTGATGGTCCACAAATTCTGACCGAGCAATAGAATAATTAGAAGCCGACCACCGAAATGGTCGACTTCTTTTTTCGTATTCGGCATAGCATCTTTCTTTATTCGTTACAGGGTGAATGAATAAGGGAGGTCCCGTTCCCATCTTCAAGTCAAAGCAGGTTCGCGGACAGAGTGTCCACAGATCGTGATGAGGCTTCCGCTTGGACATGGATCATATTCAGCGCGCACAATTCATCTCAGGTGAACCGCGCAACAAATTCGGAAACGCCGAGTGACTCGCAACTGATCAAGTTGGTCAGTTGCTTTCTAGGTTTTATTGAGCTATCGTTTCACTTTAGTTCAATACACGTTGCCTTGTACAACTAAACACTCCTTTGAAGCTTAACATTAAATTCTGTCGTTGACGCAGTGACATACTCCAAATAATTCACAGAGCCGTTAAAGTTCAAATAAGCTTCATAACGCATGCGGATTCCAGGTAAAGTAATTAAATCCAGAACATTTCCCTTTGGAACCCACCTGCATTCGCTCGTTTCATTAGAAGTAGCTAACTCTCCACCCACGGCTTTACACACGAAATCAAACATGACCTTCGTAGGGACATCAGTCACACCGTCATATCACTTATGGATTGCTGTATTCGAAACAACACTAATTAAATGGCTAACCGTGACGTCTATTCCACTTTCCTCTTTGATTTCACGAATCACACCGTCAATCAGGTTTTCTCCCACTTCAGTTATCCCACCAGGATACACCCATCCATCGTCATGGGCTTTTACTAAAAGGATATTTCCATTTCCATCTTCTACAATTCCACCTGCAGATACAATATGAGTCGGAAACGCCATTTTACAACCTCCAAATAAGATAAATT
>NZ_LITU01000055.1:55452-105861 GCF_001280595.1 Paenibacillus xylanivorans | reverse complement strand
TCCACATGATTCCCGTACTTTCCTGCCTATGTGAATTTCTATAAGGTACTCTCAACACGATTGAACTAACCTGCCCGTTAGCTAATGAAACAGGTATAATGATACAATTAGTTATTTGTCTGATCACAAGCGACTTTCAATGGGATTATGTTTTTGTCCCATATCTCAAGTGTTGTTCACTTTGCACGTCAGTTGAATAAAGACAGTCGATCACATTGATCGGCTTCCTTCTTGCTTTTATTGAGCTATCGTGTCCCGTTGCTTAATTATCGGATCTCTCATCAAGTTATTTAACTATAATCTTCGCGTCATTGTACACGACCGTTTCCATGTGCATAAGAGCTATCAGGTCCCGTAGATTACTACGTGTATGAGTCACTTTTCTTATACTTCATATCTGTAAATCTTGGTCCTGCAACAAACCCAAGCCTTTGGTACAAGTATTCTGCTGGATTGCCAATTAAAATATGTAGTTTTATAACCGGCGTAATCGAATATGCCGCTGTTATAGAGTGTTTTATCATAGCTTGCGCAAGTCCTTTCCCGCGGTATTCCGGTAGTACAAACACATCATTTATACCTGAAAAATTGTTAACTATCTCCGGATATACACCTGCAATACAGCCGCCTATAATTCTGCCTGTGCTTTTTTCCTTTGCTACTACTACTTGATTAAGTGTATTAGTTGCTGTGTACCATTCGAAACAATTCTTTATTGTTTTATTAATTTCTTCAATGCTTTCTTCGCCAAAGACTTCATAAACTATTCCACCAAGAAATGAATTCCTGAGGGCTCTAGTCATTTCTGGTATATCGCTTTCTTTTGGCGTTTCGAGGAAATAACAATCATCAAGTGAGTAGCTTAATTTGTCGGTCGGTCGGCACATAATTTGTCTCGGTCGCCAAATTTCTGCACCGAAACTCATTAATATATCAATATTTTCTGTGAGTATACCTTTTAATTGGATTTCCCCTTCTGAGCTCATAGCTTCTCCTTGCAGCAATAACAACTTCCAAAATAATCTTCTGTCACAAAAAGGTGCAATTAGAAAAGGAAACATGATTACATTAGGAGCAATAATCGCACCACCCACTTTTTCTCCATCACAATACAAAAAATAACAATCTTCAGACCATTTTGTATCATTTAGCCGAGCATTCCAGTCGTACCACATCTCGATATCTGCTTGTGAATATATGGTTTGATATACTGCAAACAAGTTCTTGTTTGCTTTTTCAAAATAATGATTTTTCATATACAATCCTCATTTCAAAAAGCTGTACTAGATATAAATAGGATGAACAACTATAAATACATGAATGAAATATTAATTGTTATGCCAATGGAAAGTATAATGTGAATGCTGTTGAAAGCCTACTGATTTATAAAAAGAACTATCCGAATTAACATATGCATTTTCAGCACCTAAGGAGCGGCCTCTTTTCAAGGCTTCTAACATCACTGCTTTTCCAAGTCCCTTCTGCCGATACTCCGGAATTGTACATACAGGTTCAACATAAAAATAATCAGTTTTCTGACTATACCATAATCCACAATAAGCAACATATTCCCCCTCTTCATTTTCAGCAACAATATGTAGGAATGAATTCATATTTCTTGCTGACAACATTCTTTTTTTCTTATCAATAGTGATTTCGTCAACAGGCACAGGACCTTCGTGGTCAAAGCCCTTCCAAAGTAATTTCTGATACTTAAATAAATCTTTTTTGATATCCATATTCTTTAAAATTATGCCTTCAAGAATTACATAATCAAGGCTAACATGATCTAGTGTAAGTTCAAGTATGTTTTCAGTCAGATCATTCTCTACAAATTTCTTACTGCGCAATAAATCTAGAGTGTGAGTATCCTTGTCATTAACCGCAATCCCAAGGCCTTTTTCATTACTGAAAGTAGTAGTGGTATATTCTAATATATCTTTTTCTAATTCTTCAAAACCTTGTTTAGTAGCAAAAAATGCTTCACCGAAATAGTGGTCATAGGTTGCTATACCCACTAACTCTTCATTACAATACCACAAGCCAATTTTATCCATTAAGTCTCTATTGAATTCAGAATGAAAAAACATCCATTCCCACCTTGCCCAATTCCAGTTTATATGTCTGCGATCATCATTTGATAATTCAATCAAAAAATCGCAAACTTTATCATAATAAGAATCATCGAAATTTCTAAAGACAATCTTCATTTCAATCCCCCAGAAAATATAAAAAATTTTATGTCAAAAACCTTAAATAAACGATATCTCGTACTTCCAATAGTTCGGTGGTAAAGATCAACTATAACTGAAGGGGATTACTCCGGTAGATTTTTAAATAAAGAGGTTTCATTGATTGAAACAACTTCGTTATAGTTCATACCTTCTCCTTTTCATATGTATTCTATTTCTTGTTACTTCTCAATATGAACATACCAAAATAGTAGGACTCTCAATGAACTTTTTTGATCATTTCAAGTTTGCCTTACTCTAATGGGCGCAAACCATTCCATTTGACAAAACTGTCCATCATAAGCATCTGTATCAATCTTCTCGAAGAAGAACCCACTATCCATAAGCTCATATCTTCCTTTATGCTCCGCTGCAAGTCTATCAATAGCGTGATATAGCGCCTCTGCGCGTAACACATCAATCTCTTCGTAATGATGGTTCCCAATATAGCGAAAGCCAACGCATAAGGAAGTAGGAACGGTGTCACCAGTAAAGCCATCAGGAATATCGTTCAAACTATTTACACGCAAAGCGGGTAAATAGTTCGTCCAACTAAGCGATGGATGAATTATTCTGGTTAGTCCGTAATAGATGTTAGGTTCTACGGTATTAGGCACTTTATGCCGTTTGTTCCACCAAAACTGCTTAGCAGCTTCTGGTGCTTTTGTCACCGATTCAGCCATCTCAATTTGATACATTCTGCCGATTAAATGAAAGGATGGAACCATGATCATATCCGGACCATACACCAAATTTCCACAAATATTGTTTTTTGGAAACAAGTGTAGAGGTGGTGTTATATGAATGTTTTTGCCAGAGTGTCTGCATTCGCCAGGCGTAAGCCCATATTCGCGTTTAAACGCACGTATGTAGGTTTGCTCATGTTCGTAACCACAATCCATTGAAATGTCGAGGATGCGTTTCTCGGTTAGCATCAATTTCTCCACACTGTTTGCTAACTTTCGAGAGCGAATATAGCTTTGTAACGGTATACCAAAAGTAAATCTGAAGAGTCGACGCAAATGTACAATGGAGATAGGAAGTTTAGCCCAATATTCTGTCTCACTAGGACCAGAAACGTTTTTTTCTATTTGTGATAGAAGCTCAATTAAGAGTTTGTAGGGTTCCATATTCCACTCCACACTCCTTCGAATTATTTCTTACATCCTCTACTAATAACATATAATACTTACGCATTCGAAATGTTCGCGGATAAACAGCATCTCGATATAGCTGGGATGAACGAGGATGCCATCATCAGCTCTCCCTTCCAGATGTTCGTTAGAACTCATAATAATGTCGGGAGCTTTGGAAAGCTTTTTATTGCTTGTGAATTTATTATCTCCTAATCTTCACTAACTGTATATCGAAGACACTAAAATGATCGAACAGAATGCCCGCTCCTTTGGAGTAGGTTTTCTGTCACCGATAAATTAAAATTAGAACTACTAAAGTTATGGAAAGTAGAACGTCCATTGCATTCATAGGAGCATCACGTTAAGATTTTAGTTAATACATAGACTAGGAGGCTTCATGATGAATAACAGTCCTGTACCTTGGCGAGAAGTTTTTACAGATGAGGCCGCTCACACCATCACGGGCGATGTGAAAATTTATGATTCATTCCCAATTCCACAGTTGCAGACGGAGCGTAGAGTTTGGATTTATTTGCCGAAAAGTTATAACGAAAACAATCGCAGCTACCCGGTCTACTACATGCAAGATGGTCAGAACATGTTTGATAAAGCGACGTCTTGTGGATGCGAGTGGGGTGTTGACGAGACACTGGAACAGATGGCACTGGAGGATCCAGCACTGGAGGTGATTGTGGTCGCTATCGATCATGGGGGTGACGACCGCAATCATGAATATAACTTTACGATCAACGCGGAGTACCAGTTTGGGGGCAAAGGTGAGGCGTATGCGGATTTCCTGGCGCAGACACTTAAACCCTATATCGACAGCCACTACCGGACGCTTCCTGAAGCGGAACATACGATCATTGCTGGAAGTTCGTTTGGTGCTTACGTATCGTTGTATACGGCTATTCGCTATCCGGATCAGTTTGGCCGTGTGGGCGGATTTTCCTTTGTCATGTGGCACGACTGTGGCGAGATCATCCAATTGATTCAAGAGTCGAGTCTCTCCCCTGCGCTTCGAGTCTATCTGAGCATTGGAGAACTGGAAACCGACAATCCTGACTTCAACCGGGCCGCCTGTGAGCACGTTGCATTGACCCACCAGACCTTAATCGCATCAGGTGTTCCAGAGAAGCAGATTCGATTCGACGTTATTCCTGGCGGAACACATAACGAATCCACATGGAGCGCGCAGTTTCCTGAAGTGCATCGATGGCTGATGCAGCCATCGGAAGGATATACATAAGAGGAAACCGCCCTCTTTTAATTAAAGAATAGCTCTCCACCTTTCTTGAAGTGATGTTTACCTACTAGTTCTAGTTCTATTCTCTATTCATCTCAACGACGCGGTTTGATGACACAAATTTAACACCAAAGCGCAGGTAGATATGACCGCCGGCTGTTTAGTTATTTACCATCCTACTGACTGCTTCAACGATTGACGCTCTCGTCTCGCTATGCCAGTTATCGGCTTCGGTATCAAGCAACGAACCCAACCTACGCTATACCCCATACAACTTTAATGGATCATGTGTATTCACTTTTATTACCATTGTGAATCCTGCTCCGGATCATGGAAGCCATACTTCTTCCCATTTTTCTTGTTCCTGTATGGACCCTTGAGTTTAATTGAATTTTTATCCATAAAAGAAAAATATATGATATATTTGACGAGTAACTTAAAACAGATCCAGGAAAAGAGGATGTTATATGAAAAAAGTTTTTTTATCTTGTCTTGCCATGCTCATGTTTTTGATTTCATTTTCCCCTGTAACTTCCGCCGCCAGTGGAGATCGGCTGATTTATGACACGATGTATAATGTCGCCGGTGGAGGGTTAGTGTCAAACAATAACAGGTTTTCGTTTCAATTTGATAACTATGGTGATGCGCGGATCTGGGACGTCAAGTCTCGCCAAATGATATGGAACAGCAAAACCAAAGACACGAGAATACATAAACTCCAGATTGATTATTACAGCGGGAAGTTGGTAATATCAGATCCGCAAAACACACCTTATTGGACGTCGGATAACCTGGCGTGGGCTAAGGCATGGTATGGAACAGACAATGTGCCAGCCAATCTTAGAGGCAATGTGCTGATCATGCAAAATGACGGCAATCTGGTACTGTACAACAATGAAAATCCGGCCCTGGGCTGGTATCCTGTCTGGGCTTCCAATACAGGTGGACATTAGACACCATAACAGTACCATGCAAGCGGATTCACGCTTCATCCGTCATCATTATGTAATGTGATTTTCATTTAAAAAGTTGTTGTACACCAAAAGATCTCTTCAGTAGTGAAGAGATCTTTTGGTATTTCACATATATCCGACATGATTAACAGGCTATTCATACATGATTTCATTTTCCATTTGTCGCACAATGGCATCCATTTATCTATTGCCATATTGACATCTTCGTCATGACAAATCTTTCTCCATTTCATATTGCTCATTGTATATGTCAAGGCCAACTCCTTGAAGGAAACGTATAGAATTTGTATCTCTTTTGTCTACATTATTGACGGTGATGATTGCATGTCTCATTCAACCACCTTTAAGTTGCCCTGCTATCCGTCGGGAATGGGTCCAAGTTCTCGTCAAAATCGTGTATGGGATAAGGTTCTTGTTAGAACCTTATCCCATACATTTAAAAAGTCGTATAAACTACGGCTATAATACTATGTTCTTGTCCCTTTACAACTTTCCTCTTTGATTTCACGAATCGATTCACGCCATCAATCAAGTTTTATTTGGGGGTTACTTTGAGTCAATTACAATATTACGATATACCATCTGTTCCATGCACACGAATTCAATAACAACTGCTGGTAGATAGAATATATCTTCTTTTTCATAAATAATGCCCGCTTGTACAAGTTGTTCGGCTTTTTCAGTAAAGCCCTTATACACAAAGTAGCGGTTAACCAAGCTGTATTGGGATATTCTCTAAACTAGCTGAAATTCCGGATGAGGTCGATCATCCGTTTGTGTTGTAAATAACCATTGACCGAGCAAAATGTAATCTTCAACTCCAAAAAGACCGATTTATTTGAAAATCCAAAACCTCATCTATTTGGATCAATGGACATTCTCGTACAACTTATACATTGAGCCATTATTTCCCCACCGCATATTTATCGCAAACTCATCATTGCCACATGTGAGCCTGTCGCATCACCGCTATTATTCAGAAAGTGTCGGTATACCTGGCTCCTCATTTGCAAGCAGCTCTGGACTAACGGAATGTCGTTCGAACTTAACTGCATCAACCCTCGTATAGATCATATCGGCAGGAAGCGTTGGCGGGTCTACCGTTGTTGGAGTCTCCCTAGTTAAACGAACATACTCGCTGCCGTCTCCTGTAAAGTCGAACGTTCCTAGATTAACCCAACCCGATGAGCCGACCGTTGCATCGATATACGTCACCTCGGTACCCGTCTTATGTTTCACTTCCACTTTGACATGATTATCGTTTGCCGTCGTATGGACGAGCTTGAAGATGGAGACCGTATATTTCCCCTCTGGAAACTGGCCTTTCCACGTTGCTGATGATCCTTGAACTGTAGTGTAACGCGACTTAACCCCAATTTTGTATCCAGCTAGATTGCTTTGGTTCCAAGACCCTTCTGTCGTGTATAACCCCGTTGTATTTGTACTGTCGACGATAACCGTTAGGTCCTTGATCGTTATAGTTAAAGAAGGAGTTGTTAAGGTCACTCCGTCAATCGTTACCGTGGCCCATACCTCAATGTGATCCGTTGCCCCATCGAGATCTAGAAGGGTTAACTTGCCGTTGCTATCCACTTCAGCCAGATCCGTACGATTAACAAAATACTGCACATTGGCCTGTGTCAGATCACCGATCAAACCGTTATCCAAATAGCCGGTTACACTCAGTTGTGCGTTTTGAGTCATCTGCAGCTCGTTCCGATCGGACTGGATCACCGCCGATTCCAATTGCGGTATCCTGTTCGAATCCACCCACATTATCGCATCGGCAACGACCCTGGACTTGTTGGCCTTATTGGTTAGTTCCACGTACCCGCTATCGCCTGCAGCAAAAGGAAAGTCACCTAGGTGCACCCAAGTACCATTCGCCGTGGTCTCATCAACGGTAACCGTCTCGGAGCCCCCGCTATAATAAACGTTAAATGAGGCATTCGTTGCCCAATTTTCAGTCGCTGCCGTTATTTGCGGAAGCTTGTAATACACACTGTAAGTAACACTTTCCGGCAGTTCTGGCCGCCATTTCATTTTGCTTGTCGCTGTGCCGGCTGTCGATTTGGCATACACATAGTTATCATAGTAATAGTCGTTAGCCGTCGTATCCCTTATCCAAACACCTTCTGTCTCCGCCTCCGTATTATCCACTATGATAGATGAACCATCCTGCCCATCGGGTTGAACTGGAGTTTCCGTTACCTGATCAGGCAGATAGAGTGTCCGCTTGCGGGTCTGTTTCCCTTCCGATTCCACATAATACGTGAAGGTTTGGGATAAATCGTCCACCCGTATCGACCATTCCATCGGATATATCGTATCTGGGATGGTCGTATACGTAGCCCCGCCATCCAAGGAATAATGGATTGTCGCTGGTTTCGTCGTTTTGGCCTGCACATAAGCATCATAAACCGTTTCGTCTGGCTTGACGATCAGCATGCCTTTAACCGCATCGATTGGACTATGAATATCGAAGAAATAGCTTGCATCCGATGTATCAGCAGTTCTAACCTGATGCAGCGGCACATCAATATTGAGTCCCTCTACAATGATAGCGGTGATTCCCTTGCTTGAAACCGTGGCTTGAATGATTCCGCCACTCATAACCGCTTGTTCTGGTGTGCCATTGTCGCGGATGATGGTTACGGTATAATCTTGTGCCGGGTTGAACCCAATGATCTGTTCATTCAATTCGATCGGAGTCTGAACTTCTTCTGACGATGCGTTGCTTAGCCCGATGTAGAATTTATCCCCGCTCTCACCCGTTATCCAGTTCAATTGAGGATGGTTGGTCTGAATAATCCCCTTGGGCATCCAAAGCCAAACATCCGAATTACCATAAAACTGACCTGGTTTATTCCCATAGAGGTGATATTTAAACCATAAAAAATTCGTTTCGAATACAGAAGGAAATGTAATACTCCCGTTCGATTTCAATGATTGTTCGCTGATCAAATAATCCATCGTTTGCCCGAGCTGCCCCGGTATATGGTGATAATAAATGGATGTAGCCCCGCTTGGACCTTCCAAGGGAAAATCCGGTTCCAGTTGGCTAACGGCAAAGCCCTTATAGTAATAACCCGGATAACTGGAATATCGACCAACAACAGCATTATGAGCAATATCCTGCAGCAGTTTATCACCTGTATAGAGCGATAATCTCAGCATGAATGGAGCTTCCTGAGCATTCATCCGATAATAGCCGGTTGTACTTCCCGCTTCAAACGTCAATCCGCTCGGTGAAACAAGCCAACTATCCGCTTGTACGCCTCCGGCTACATCTTCTGGTAGCTTGATCCTAGGATATTGAAATTTACCGCTTTCCGGCCAATGGAACGACTCCGCATAATTATACGTCTCTGGCTGCGGAATCGTAACGTTACCCTCAGGAACTGGACGAGCAACGAACATGGTTGCATACCTTTTGGCTTCCTTATAAGCAGCATTCAAGTATTTGGGATCTTGAGTTTCCTCGTAAAGCTCCAAGATCTCCATCCATAGTTTGCTATAATAATAAATGAATTCATTTTTACTCACATTCACGGATGCAGGCGTATCAATATGCTGCATGATATAGCTATCGGCTGCATCCTTGGCAGCTTGCAAATACTGTGCATCTCCCGTCATACGGTACATCATCAGGGGCTGAATGACAGGCCCCCGGTCTTTCTGGTCAGGGTCACGCACGAGGTACTCTTCCTTTGCCATCGCCTCAATTCCTGCCGAAGTGCCCATCATCTGATTAACTGCGGCTACGCTTGAAACATCGAACGGAAGGGTGGTCATTTTCCATAATGAAGGTACGCCGTATACGTTCTTCTTCGTCGGCGACCAACCGATACCATTTCGCGATACGCCATACTGGACGGACGGCAATGCTCTCGTATCGTAAAGCTGGTCATCCCCAGTCAAATAGTAAGCCCCCAGAAGAACCGCATTCGAGCTTGTTCGAACGCTATCCTCGTTTTCGATATCAATAAAGCCCTTGGCTCGGCTCCACCACCCGCTGGGTGACGGGACATAATCAACAGAGTCGTCCCCTTGCGGCTCTATCTTAAGCACATCAATCATATTGAACATCGCGTCAGTAAGCGACTGCTCGGAGACATTTTCCCGGTATGCCGAATATCCGTACTCACTGCGAAGAATATCCGCGTAGGACTCATACAGATTACTTTTTTGAGCGATTAGGCCCATATGAAATTGATAAGTGCTTTCTGCAGTCATTTGCGAATAAGTCCCCAGTTGAGGGGCATACAGGATCGGCTGCACGCTGCCTTCGTTGTTGACAAGACTCATGCCAAGCCGTTGTTTCGTCACGCCTCCCGTCGGTTCAAATTCAACCGGAAGCTCTCCTGATGGTACAAATACCCCATACGTCAAAGGATTCCCCGCACCGTCATTCTTCTCAACCAGACTCATTGGAGCGCTCAGCTCCCTCAAGCTTGTTGATTCCACTGTACCTACCATTTTTGCGTGCGACCTGAATCCACTTAATACTTCATTGATACCGGAGACTACTTCTGTTGTAAAGGACTGATATCCAATCACATAATTGCCATTGCGGCGAGGTGTAAAGGCGAAGGAAACATCAGGTTTATCCCCTGCCATGGACCAGTTCACTTCAAAATCGTAATCACTACCATGCGAAGAATCGGTTAAAACCGCCGTGTGACTGTTAGGAAAATGGATCCCGTCGAATGTAACCCAGCGTTTATTCATCGTATCGTAGTAATTGGTTAGGCTCCCCGCATTCCCATCCAATAAAACCCATTGCTCCTCAAGTCTTTCCGACACATTATTTATGGGCGTCCAGTTTCCTGTGTCCGTGTTCTTGTAGAACATGTCACGAACGATAGATTTGCCTCCATCCCATGCTGCCTCATAGAAGGTCGCTTTATAGTTTGCATTTTCGATGCTGCCTTTTTCCGTGTAACTGAGATTCTCTAGTGTGCGGCTGCGCAGCGGGGGCAACGGCGGTGCTTGCTGCCGGATATTTCCTTCGAACTTGACCGCATCAGCCCGAGTAATAATCTTGCCCGTCGTAGGTTGAGTTCGCCTGACAAATTCGGTATCATCACCACTAAACTCATACTCCCCCAAATCAACCCATCCGACGGATGGACCCGACGAAGGTCTCAGATCCATAAACATGACATCCGTAACCCCGTTGTGAACAATCTCAATCTTTACATTACTATCTGCTTTATCCGCCCAATCCAGCTTATAGAACGATATTTTCGCCGTTCCTGCTTCCAAGCGTGGATTCCATGTTATCGTTCTGCCTGCTGTACTTGTATATTTGGTGCTGGAAAGATCATACCCCTTCACCCCTGTGCTAGTGGTCCAATTTGGAGCCGAATATCCATTGTTCTCGTTACCCGCATCAGGTGTCACAACATCATTAATCTTAATGCTACCGTCATCGATGATAATCGTCTGATAAGGTAAGGTCTCCGCATAAGCGGCCCTTATTCCGATCAGGCTGGAAGGAACTACTATCGTCAACATGAAAACGATTAAGAAAAACAGCTTCCTTTTGACCAAACAACTCACAGCCTTTCCCTTTAATGATAGCGCTTCCAAAATAATAATGCCCCCTTTGCCCGAATGATCATAAAGAAGCAATTAGCCGTATCCTTCTGGCTAAACCCGCTCCATGGTTTTTATCATAGCATGTCTCATCAACGTAAAATTTCTTTCATTTCAAGAATTTCTTATAAGATTTTAAGTAAAAAAAGAAACCTACATCCGAATTGATTGCTCAATTGCAGTCAGATAGAATATAGGTCTTCCAAGTGGACTAATCAATTATAATGGCGGCTGCACCAATAGCAACTTCCCAAGCTGAATGACCGTTTGATCATACCAAGCCGGATGTTGTCGAACATGTTCCATACTTCTTTCATTGTCACTTGCCTCAAATACGGCCGCTTTGTCTGTCTTCTTGTGATCGATTTCGAAGCGAACCGTATGTTTCCCATTCGGTAGCACCGGTAAGAAAACATATTGATTTCGATTATGATCGTTATATGAAGTGAATCGATCGATAAGAAAGGGTTCCTCCCCATCCACCGACACCTTCAATCTGCCGGAATCCGGCCCCCCGATATCGAATAATCCGATGTGGGTTCCCTCAAACTCCACTGTGATCGTCTCTCCGGGATCGACTGCTCGCCATAGACCGGGGAACAACCAATCGTACTCGCGTACTAAAGGAAAATCATCAGGGGTCATGTAAGACCACCCTGCGGAAAAATGAGTAAAAATATCCAGTGGCAGCATGGTTGCATACTCCCACGGATTGGCCGGGACCAAAGGCTCCTGCGGCAAGTGATGTTCTACCTTTCCCACGTGATCTCGAAGTTCTCTGATTTTCTCAAACGACCGGGTGATTGTATCTGTGTAAATCTGATGTCCTTCGGGAATCGTTGGATGGATCGAATCATGTGTAAAAATAACGGCTCCGGGAATGGATACATCTGCCCTTGAAGTAAAAATAAGCTTTCCATCCGAAACCAATTGACTGACCGCTACGCCCAGATGAATCGAAGGAATACCATAATAGTCGGCGACTTCATCTTGCATAAGAGCTCCCTTCTGGTATTCGCCGGATTGAAATGAGGTCAAATCCCGCTCCTTAACCGTATATACAAACAGGATATCGGTAAAACGGCTCCGCTTGCGGATCTGTCGGACAATTCCTTCGATCCGCGCTTTGGATTCGGGAACTCCCCCATCGTTTCCAACAAATTCAACAAATACGAGATCAGGCTGATGACTCAGTACATCTGTCTCCAAACGGGCGCAGCCGAGGTCCGATCCTGTCCCATCAATGCCTGCGTTCACAGAGCGGATATCCGCATTGGGATATTGCCCTCGCAGCCAATCCGCCGTCATGACCCTGTATCCTTCAGAACGAGTATTACTGCCGCCTAAATAGACGATTGTTACTGTTTCCCCATTTTCCAACTTTTGAATGACATTAGGCAGCCCTCTTCGAGGAAAAAAATCCTTCATCGCGACTTCACCCGCCCTCACTTAGCGTTTTTAGGAGCAAAAAATTTTACAGCAAACACTTCATAATAAGGCGAACCATACGTTGCAGAGAAATCAAACCGGATTCGGGTTACCCCTTTTGCATGCACTTGATGTTTATTCAACGAAAGATAATTACCACGGATATTAATTTCACTCTCGGTTCCGTCTTCTAAGGTTAAGGTCACATCATAGTCCTGGATAAGTGGCTCGATCGGATCGTCGAAATGCTCCAAATTCAGCTGCGAATTGAAAACAAGATGGATTTCATCCAGATTCTTAGGACTTGCAAAAACAAATTCCAACCATTCCTGTCCTTCCGAACGTTCAGAAATCCAGCCGTTCGGCAAACCATAAGGTCTGGAGAAGCCATTTACAACATTCTGAGGGTTATACATATTTTGAGATGGCAATAGGTCTTTGAAGCAAATACTCTTATTAAGCTTCTTCAGCCTGGAAGGCACTTCTGGCCTATAATGGAAGCTGACCGCTCCTGATAACTTCTCTTCATTGCCGTGTACGGCAAGGCTCGCCGGGCCTTCCAAAACGATATAGATTTTGTCGTCAGCAGGCTTCTTGCAGCCCAGGTCCAGCGTAATCCAGTCATCGTGACCCGCTGAAATAAGCAAGTGATAGTCTTTCAGCTCGCTGGCGGGAATATAGTTTTCCTTCCGCTCTCCGCCAAACAGCTTCACTTGCAACGTTTCCGAATGCTCGGATCTATTTTTAATTTTGATCTGCACACTTTCAGCCACGGATGTCTGAATCGGCAAGACCAAACATAACGCTTTCTCCAAGGAGATCTCTTCGGTTGGATGAAGATGTTCATAGCTTCGCTGAGACGAGGCACGCATCGTTAATCCGTCAGCGAAATAAGGATCCAGCTGCTCTTGAAGCCCTACAATCGTTTGCCCGTCTCGAAGCAGCTGCGTTTGAAGCTCATCCATATGCGCTTTGACGATGTCCGCGGGGTCTGTCTCATATTTTACGCATAACGCAGCAGCCGTTCCTACCGCCTGCCCCATACAACCACAGGTTGCCATCACTCTTGTAGACCCGAAAGCCACATGGGTAGCGCTTATATTGCGGCCAGCGAACATGAGATTAGGAATATTGCGTGAAAATAAGCTGCGGAAAGGGATATTATACAATCCGGGCACGAAATTCCACGCTGTAGCAGGCCCCTCATCGTAGATGCCTTTATTCGCATGCAGATCCATATACCAGCCTCCGACGGATACCGCATCTTCGAAATGTGGTTTTGCTGTAAGATCGTTCTGAGACAGCATGTGCTCCCCTATAAACCGCCTCGACTCCCGCTTACCGGGAATTGGGCATACATAATCCAAGATGAGATTGTCCACATCATCAAACTCGCCGCTATTTTTGATGTAATCCCATATCCCGTACACCAATTTTCGCAGTTCCAATGCGATGTCTTCATTATTCTTGATAATATCCATATGTCCGCCGTATTCCAGCCACCACAATCCGCCAAGCCCATTGATTTTCCTTGGAAAAGACCGATGGTTTAATCCTTTTCTGATACTATCGAAAAACTCCAGCTTCGTAATATCATACGCAAAGCCAGGCCTTTTGTAAGGAACGGAATAGTTTACGTCACGGGCTTGAAACAGAATCGTATCGCCCATGGTGTAATGATCTGCCACTTCTGGAGCGAGCTCTTCCTTGTATTCATGCTTCGCCTCTCTTCCCCATCGGAAGTGAGCACCTGCTTGGTATCCAACAATTCCATCACCGGAGCAATCGATATAGGTTGGGCTTTCAAAACGAAATTTTCTTTCGGAAGCTAATTGAAGGCCCTCCACCCATTTAATTCTGCCATTCTCCATGCCCGTTTCGTGTACACATGTATTCAGAAATAGAGAAATGTTAGGCTCATCATAAACCATGTCGAGCAAGACCATATCCGAAAGCGAAAGCATAAGCTTCTTGTTGTATAACGGATTATAATGAAAGATCTTCAACTTGAGTTCTTCTACCAACCCGCCCTCGCGGGCATAATAGGATGGACTGTTTCCGAGATATGCCGACCCGTTGATATGAACTCTGACCTCGCTGCTCGCATTTCCCCCAAGCACCGGCCGATCATTAATAAGTGAAACCTGCAGACCTTGGCGTGCAGCTGCAATAGCAGCGCATATCCCTGCAATACCTCCACCTACGACGGTTACATCTGCTTTCATAAGCTCCATTTTGATAACCTCCATGATTAGATGCTCCTATCATGGTAATGGTTTTGGTCCCTTTTTTTTTACAGGATTTCGCGAAAAAATCATACATTTTTTGCATCCTTATTTGGATTCGTACCGTGTCATTTTTATCCGATATTGCTTAGGTGTATCACCCGTATATTCTTTAAACAGTTTGCAAAAGTAACCTTCATTGACGATGCCTACTTCCTCGCACAATTCCAATAAAGAATAATCCCGGACGTTTAACAACTCGAGAGCGAGATGGATTTTTTTACGGTTGATGTAGCTGATCACACCTTCGTTCATTGTTTTCTTGAATAAGCTGCTAAAATACGATGGTGCTAGATTCACTTCCTCCGCAATTGCCTCCAACGTTAAGCGTTGTTTCAGGTTTATCTCTATAAAATGCATAGCACTCATGATTTCTGCACGATGTAATAGTTGGCCCGCGTGTACGTATTCGAATGTGAAGTCGCCAATATAGGCGAGCTGCTCCTGAAAAGCCATAAATTCCATGGGGAAGTCTGGGACTTCTGTGGCCATCTTGTTCCCCGATTTAAACTTTACGGTAATGTCTCTGTACAAGTCTCTAATCATTGGTGCCATGATGGACTTGTGGATTTTATGGTCCGAGACAAATTGGTTCAGATCGGCAAGTGCATTCTCCAGCTCTTCCTTGGAAATCTTCCTTTTCAGCCGTATAAGAAAATCAGCCAGCTTCTGCTGAAAGTCTGATTTTTTGTCATTATGGTATTGGAACCGATGCATCGGTGTTTTTACTACTTTCTCGGTATGATAATAGAAATCCTCACTCACATTTTTAGCTTCCGTGTACGCCTGTTTGATCGACTCCCAGCCTCGGTGTGGGCCTCCAAAAGCGACAGATACCCTTTGATTCAAATATTGATGCAAATGAGAGACGATCTGCCCTCCCAAGGATAGGCAAGCATATTCCGTTTCCATATCACTGCGGTTATTTTCCCAGGATAGAAAGCCAATAAAACGATTATCGGACAGATCCGCAGCTACCCCACTGCCACCATTCATCACCGTTTCTTCGATAATATTCGTAATCGCATATTTCAAGATGTTTTGATCTGCGGCTGAGTATTCGTTTCGGAAACTTTCATACGTATTCATTTCGACGATGAAGCAGCAATAGTTGGCTTGAAAGAAATGAAACTGCATGCGATTAGCAAAATTCGATGCCCGATGAGAAGGAATTTCGCCTCTGATCAGTTCGTTAAAAAATTGCTTGCGCACTCTATATTTATTTTCAAGCACGGATACATTTAACGATTGAAATTCCGCTTCTTTTTTCTTAAACTCATTTAAAATTCCAGCTGCCTTATCCAAAGCTCGATTCAAATCCGCTTCCCTCAGCGGAACCTTTACAATGTACTCCAATACGTTGGCTTGAATAGCTCGCTGGGCGTATTCAAAGGATGAATAGGCGGTCAAAAGTATGTATTGGGTATGGGGGAGCTCCGCCTTGAGCTGCTCAATCATGGAGATTCCGTCCATTCGCGGCATAACGATATCGGATATGACGATGTCCGGCTTAAGTTTTATGATCTCCTCGATCCCATTCAGCCCATTATTCGCTTTGCCCACTAGAACAAATCGCTTATCCCTATGAGAGAGTTCATTAAAAAACAATTCCAATCTTTGAATGATCAGGTCTTCATCGTCAACAATGAAGCAGGTATAGTCTCTCACCATTATGCATCTCCTTTTTGCAATTCTGCCGGGAATAAAGCGCGTACACGGGTTATTTCCTTAGGTATGCTAATGATTTGCAGTCCGAATTGATCTCCGTAGTGAAGTCTTATTCGGCCGTGAATATTATTTAGCCCGATTCTTTTCCTTTTTAGTTCCATTTCACTCGGTTCTGAGATTAAAATATGCTTTATTTTATCAGCTGGAATTCCCTCGCCTTGATCAACAACTTCTATGATGACGATACCGTCCTCCCTGTACGCATGAATCGTAATAGGCCCCTCAATTCCCCCTCCGTTATAACCATGGAAGATGCTATTCTCTACAAGAGGCTGCAGCAGCATTCGAAAAACCGGAAAATCCATTAACCCTGCTTCGATATGTTCAATCAAGTGGAAGTTTCGGTTATACCGAATGTTCTGGATCTCGATATAGTCCGCTACATTGCGTAGTTCCTGACGTAAGGAAACCTTCTCTGAGGCATCGTCTATCCCGTATTCCAATAATGAAATGAGCGATCCGATCACCACATCTACTTTCTCTATTTGTCCGAGACGTATAACGTTGCTGATCGAACCAAGTGTGTTATACAGAAAATGAGGGTTAATTTGAGACTGCAGCACCTGGATTTCCAACTTCCGTTCAAGTTCATTATGAAGTTCCGCTCGCCGAATCAGTTCCACAATTTGTTGCAGCATACGATCGAATGCACGTGAAAGATCTCCAAACTCATCGTTTCGATTAATCGTTATTGTCGTTGTGAGTAAGCCTTGCTCCACTTGCTTCATTTTTGTTTTGAGTGTATAGAGTGGTTTCCTTATATATTTGGCAACCAAAAAAGAAATGAGCAAACTTAAGAGAAGACCTGCAGCAAGAAGCTCAATATAATAGGTTTCCAATCTGGACAAAGCTGCTTTCAAGCGTGATTCATCATTGATTGAGATGATGGTCCAGTTGAATTTCTCCGTCGGTTTTTTCAGAAGGGAGACCGGAATGCCATCCATGGTATGCAGTTGAAGACTTGTTTCTGTCGTATCCAGGATTTGTTCCGCTGACGTTTCCCCGATCGAAAACGTATGATCTTGAATATTCAGTAGTCCTTTATTTTCAGAAAATCCGGCAATGATTTTACCTGACGCTGTGATCAGAGCCAGATTCATTTGTTCTTGTTTATTAATCTTGAACAAGGTTTCTTCAATGGCATTTAGATCCAAGTCAACCGCAATGGCCATAGGAAACGGAGCACCGTTCAGATATCGAACCATCGTAACGGTCCAGCCGGAATACTTCGATTTGTAAGGTTCACTAACAAAGGTAGTCCTTCTGTTCTTGTCAGCCGCATCAAACAAAGGTTCTCTTTCAGATAACGGTTCATCGAATATTCGAGTAGCTGTACTTCCGCCTAGAATGGATAAATCGCTTTTGATCAAATAAATATTACTGACGTAATTACTATTGAGTTCATACAGTTCTCTTAATTGCTTTTTAATCACTTCCGTATTGTCAATATTGGCTTTCACTGATGTTTCGACTGAGAAGAGAATCGTCTGGAAAGAGGAAAAATTAACAGTGAAGTACTGGTCTACCTTGTCAAGGATTTGATTGGTGTAAAAAATGTCATTGGTTCTTATTTCCTTTTGGACATAGCGATAAGACAATTGGCTTATCAAGATTATGCACCCTAATACAAATGCAAACACAATAAAAAATAATTTTAAAGGCAAGCTGATTCTTCTTCGCATCGATCATCTTCCTTTTAGTTCCGTTTTAAACTAAGAATAGCATATACTAATAAAGAGAGGGGCTACGAATAGCCACTCTCTCCGTTTATTTTACTTGATAAGGCCGGCTTCTTTAAATTGTTTGATTGCTGTTTCCTTATATTTCTGCATGTCAAACTTGGTATCCAACGTTTGGAGGAAATTGTCCCAGTTGGAAAGAGGCTCTTTGCCCGTCATAAATTTAACTAAACTTTCATTAATGAAACGTGTACGGTCAGCATCCAAGGTATCGCTTGGGTCTGGGGTCAATAAATTTCCGGGCAACGTTGGCCCCACATATTGCTGATTATCCTTGAAAGCTTCCGCCGTCTTAGGATTCTGGAAGCTGAAGTACTCCGCATCATCACCACGGCGTGGCATTCTATAATGATCGACCCACAGGTACTTCTCTTTCATTTCCTTCGATAACTCGGAGGTTTTATTTTTGATTTTGCCGTCCACTACATCCCAATGAATACCTTTAATTCCGTATGCAAAATTCGGATAGGCTTCTTCGTCTGTAAAGAGATAATTCAGCATGGACAAGATCCGAATGATTTTGTCCTTATCCGCTTTCGCGGAAATGGCCCATGAATTGCCTTGGAATGATTTTCTCTCTACAATTTGATCACCGTAAGGACCTTTCATCGGAGGAATGACGATCCATTCCGGCACCTCGCCACTAATTTCTTTCATTTTCTGCTGATAATCCGGCTCCAGCCTGCGGGCATCTCTGATCATGAAGCCAACTTTACCCTTAAACATCTTTTGGTCCAACAGATCAGGCGAATTCATCGTCACCCAGTCTGGGTCTACTACTTTGGCTTCCATCATTTTGTTAATGTAAGCAAGCGCCTCTTTCATTTTGGGATCGATAAACAGGAATATCGGTTCATTATCTTTTATTTCAATGGCCGAAGGAGGATTGACGCCAAACATCCACATCAAGCTATCGAAGCCGTAGGTTTGCAGATTACCTTCTTTATTCATACCGCCGATGAATCCGTACGTATCGTTTTTGCCATTACCGTCCGGGTCTTTCTCTGTAAAGGCTTTCATAACTTCGAACAGCTCATCCGGTGTCGTTGGCACTTCCATATTCAGCTTTTTCAGCCAATCATTACGGATGAAAAAGCTTCGGCTGATACCGTTAACATTATCATAGCCTGGAACTCCGATCGTTTTTCCTTGATAGGACATTGCCTCCCATGAGTCGTTGCCAAACCGTTTCTGTAATTCAGGGAATTGATCCAGATACGGTGTCAAATCCGCAAGAACGCCTTGGTCGTAATATTGCGCGAGATCAGCCCGACTCTTCAAGAAGATTAAATCTGGAATATCTCCGCCTGCAATGAGTGTATTCAGTTTGGTTGTTGCTTGCCCAGCTTGAGGAATCATCATATCCAAATCGATGTTCATCTCTTTTTCCAACATTTGACGTTGAACATCTTCATCACGTGGAGGTACCGGAGCAGCAGCGTTGAAAGTGCCTTGGTTAAACATTGAGATTTTCATTTTGGTTGCAAACTGGCCAGACTGCCCTTGCGAATTACTCGAAGTTGTCGATGTAACTTCTTCATTCCCTCCACATCCTGACAGTAGCGTTCCCAATCCTAAGATTGCCGACAGAATAGCAAATGAAATCTTCTTACGCTGCATATTGACCTCTCCTTTGCTTGTATATTATCACGGTTTCACCGTAATAAGTTAGGTTGGATCCCCTTTTAACCTTTAACGGATCCCAAGAGCACACCTTTGGTAAAATGCTTTTGTAAAAATGGGTAAACGATTAAAATCGGAACCGTAGTCACAACAACTGTAGCCATCTGTACAGCGAACGTACTTACAGCTCCGGAATTGGCGAGCGACTCAGCGCTTTGTGTTGCGACGTTAAGCAGGATGTTGCGCAAGACTACTTGAAGCGGCATGAAGTTGGAATCATTGATATAAACAATAGCATCAAAATAACTGTTCCAATGCCCCACTGCGTAAAATAAAGAAATGGTTGAAATGACGGGCAAAGACAGTGGTAAAATGATCCGCCATAACGATTGAAGTTCACTTGCACCGTCAACCCTCGCTGATTCCTCGATTTCACCAGGCAATTGCTCGAAAAAGCCTTTAATGATCACCAGATTAAATGCACTAATGAGATTCGGAATAATCAATACCCACGGACTGTTTAGCAACCCCAGAGAGCGAATTAGTAGATAAGTCGGAATTAACCCTCCACTGAACATCATGGTAAACACTATGAATAGTAAAAACGGACTGCGTCCCGGCAAATATTTTTTGGATAACGGATAAGCTGCTAAGACCGTAAAAAACACATTAAGCATCGTGCCTACAATCGTTCGAAACAACGTAATTTTATACGCCTGCCAGATACCATGAGAGATGAGTACTTCTTTATAGGCCAGAAAGGTAAAAGATTCTGGTATAATCACAATCCCTCTTCTTAATACTTCCGATTCTGGCGTCACTGAGACAGCAATCACATATAGAAAGGGTAGTAAGCAAAGTAGTGATAAAAAAATAAGAATAACATAAACGACGGATTGCCAAACTTTTTCCCCGATTGTCAAATTGATCATTTTAAAAACCACCTCACCAAATTTGCCCATCGAATTTTTTGGCGAGCTTATTTGCTGCCAAAACTAAACCAAATCCAATGACAGCTTTAAACAATCCTACAGCAGTAGCCAAGCCAATCTTAAGACGCTCCAACCCTTCACGGTATACCCATGTGTCGATAATGTCGATCTTCTCCTGGTTAAAGGTGTTGGCAAACATGAATATTTGGTCAAATCCAGCATCCAGAATATGGCTTAATTTAAGGATCAGCATCAGAATAATGACTCCTCGAATGCCGGGTAAAGTGATATGCCAGAGCTGTCTCCATTTGGAAGCGCCATCCATTCGAGCAGCTTCATATAAGCTTGGATCAATACCTGCTAATGCGGCGAGGTACAGTATCGCTCCCCATCCAATGTCCTTCCATATTTCAGATGCGATGACCAGCAGTCTTCCCCAAGCAGGCTCCGTTAGAAATGAAATGGGCTGAAAACCACTTTCCTTCAAAATCATATTAAAAAGGCCATCGCCTGGGGCTAATAATGCTACCATCAATCCATATACAATGACCCAAGACAGAAAGTGGGGTAAATAAGTAATTGTTTGTACGATTTTCTTAAACCATTGGGTATGAACTTCATTGAGCAGTAAAGCAAGTAGGATGGGAGCGGAGAAACCGAACAATAGCTTATAGAGCGATATTACAATCGTATTTTTCATGATGTCCCAGAAATAAACGCCGTTCATAAAATCCGTAAAATTCTTGAATCCCACCCACGGGCTATCCCATACGCCCAAAGCCAGGTTGTAGTTTTTAAAAGCAATCAAGATTCCCGCCATAGGAATGTATTTGAATACGGCAAAGTAAATTAAGGCCGGTAATAAGAGAGCATACATCACTTTATACTTTTGTATCGTCCTTATCCATGACTTCCGCTTTTTGGAGAGGGGAATGGCGTCCGCTGCCAATTTCACTTGCATATCATCACCTCGTCTTTGTTTGTATTTGTATATTAGCACCCCCCTATCGGATAAATTTCTGAAATTTCAAGAATTTCTTATAAGATATTAAGGAAGTGTACCGTCACCTACTGTGATCAGTGCCGAACAGTTGATAAATAGCTTATCTTGGACTTGTACCGCAAAAACTAGCCTTCTGGGATAGTTTAGATTCAGGTTGATAAAAATTTAAAAAAAACAAAAAAATCATCGTTGCCTGGTTTAGTACTTAGGCAACGATGATTTTTTTGTTAAATATAACAACGACAGCAAGGCGTTTGATTCATTCCAGTTAGACTATTTTGTGAAATAATGTCCTTGTTCCAGATCTGCGAGAAGTCCATGCTGGACAGGCTTCCAGCCGAGCAGCTCCTTCGTCCCTTCACTTGATCTTGCTAAGTCAAGCGACGCGACCATGCCTAGAAAACCGAAGATGGCTTGCGCTTCTTCAGGCGGGATACTGACTACCGGCACATCCACATGACGACCAATAGCTGCGGCAATGTCGCTGAACGCAATGCCTTCATCGTGCACGCCATCCAGTCGTGAGCCTGCAGGCGCAGATTCTACAGCGAGGCGGAACAACACTGCCGCATCCAAGCGATGAATCGCTGGCCAACGGTTAGAGCCGTCTCCAATGTAAGCCGAAGAGCCTCTTTCCTGAGCAATCCGGATTAATTCCGGCACGAAACCTTTATCTCCTTCTCCATGAACGGAAGGTGCAAGCGAGACGATCAATGCTCTCACGCCTTGTTCTATAAACGCAAGTGCCGCATCCTCCGATGTTTTACCATTCGCATGGGCTGTAATAACAAGTGGTTTACCGGAGCCAGTAAGCGCCTCTCCCATTGCTTCAATGGCGCGAAGATCAGTTGCCAGTGATGCGGCGAAATTAGAGAAATCGTGGTTAAATGCCAGATGAATAACGCCGTCTGAAGTGGCTGCACAGCTGCGCAGTATATCCAGATCCTCTAATACACCACGAGCCACCTCAGCTCCCAAGCTTTCTAATACGTGAGCACCATTCTCAGAACGGGTCAGTCCAACTACCTGATGGCCCGCACCGATGAGTTCGCGGACAACGGCTGTACCAATATAACCTGCTGCACCAGTAACAAATATACGCATAATATTTTAACGCCTCCTTAAGCATTTGACGAAGATATGACTTCAGTCTAAACTATGAAGTGAACTCTAAGGCAAGCGTTTGGAGGTATGATTTCATATGAAAATTCAAGAATTAGCAGACTTGATGGGTTTAACCCCCCACACCATTCGATTTTACGAGAAGGAAGGCTTGCTTGACAGCAGGCATATTCAGCGAGAAAAGAATAATTACCGCAACTATTCAGACGAAGCAATTGAGCGGTTAAGGCTGATTAAGAAATTTCAAGGCATCGGCTGCTCGTTAGCTGAGCTAAAGACGATTTTGCAGGATCACGATACGAACGCACGCACCAACCAAGAAGTAATTGAATGGATTCTTCAGAAGATCAATGAGATCGAGCGCAAGAAGGAAGAATATGATCATATGCTTGTAACGCTGAATTGGATGCTGACATACAGGAAGCTGCTGAATGAAGATCCACAACAAGCGGAGGCTATGATGGCCGAATTACGACTTAAAATCAACATCTAGGCTTACAATCGTGAAAAAGCTTTATGGACGTAAATTCCACAAACATACCCAGCTATAGCTTGAGGATATAGCTGGGTATCATTTTGATGATCTATACTTCTCCCCAAAAAATCTCAGTTTCATAATCGAATTCAACAAGACCATCTTGATTATTTTTATCAAATAAATTCCGCAGTTCTGTCATCATTGGATCATAATTTACATGCCCGGGTACAGGGCTGTAGGAAGATGATAGCAACCGGCCTTTCAAACCCTCGAAATCGAACTCCTGACTCATTCTGAATCGAGCTTCATGCATTGAACCTTCCTTGAAAAAAGAGAGCAGCACCGTCTGAGAAATATTTTTATGATTGACTTTTTCGTAGTCGGTTCCGTATGTATGAAGCAGTTGATTGTACTCTTCACGAAACGGAGTACCGTTTGTAAGACGAGAATTCCAGATGAGTATTACTCTCCCACCTGGCCGTAGAATTCTGCGAAACTCGATTTGGGCAGCGGAGCGATCAAACCAGTGGAATGCCTGAGCGCAGACAATAAAATCAACCGACTGATCAGGTAATCCAGTAGATTCTGCAGAACCTGATGTACTCTGAAATTTCGGATTACTTTCTAACATTTGCTCGGCGGCTTCCCGCATTGCCTGATTTGGCTCGACCGCGATTACATCGCTTCCGCGTTCCAGAAGTAGTTTTGAGATGATCCCAGTACCTGAACCAATGTCTGCTATGTTACTGTTCGCACCTAAACCTACGACGTCGTACAAATGGTCAATAGCCTCTTTTGGATAGCTCGGGCGGTATTTTAAATACGAATCGACCCGGCTCGTAAACCGTTCTCTACTGTTCATCGATCGTCACGCTCCCATCAATATTTTGACAGCCTATGTACCGGCCACAGTACCAACCTCAAAATCTTGCGTCCCAAAAAAGCAAATACCGTCGTTCCGGTCCATGAGCTGCGCTTATCTTGACTGTATTGATCGTTGATCATATAAGTCCGAGTCGAAATAGGACTCTTCAGACCGAACTGTTCCCATTTCGCCGGATCATTCGAACCTTCAAGTTTTCTAAGCATATTCGCCGACTCATGATCTATTTTGGCCGGGATTTGCTCGAATGCTTGGGTAATTTGCGCATGGAATTCATCGATCGGGTTGCGACTGGTAATGCTCTCGAGATGGATGCTTTCGCGAATATAAGAAACGTATGCCAGATGGTCAGCCCAGAACTCGTCGATATAAAAAAGCCGTACCCGCTGCTCTGAAGGACTCATCTTCCTCTCGCCTTTCAATATTTCGAGCCGCTCCTCGTATAGAAATCGCCTCTGATCCTCCACCATATCCGAATAACAGTTCAATTCCCGCTGAATATCGAAGTTTTGGCCTATAATAACGCGCTGAATATGCTCGATTTTGCTGCGGAGCGCCGGATCATCAAGAATCTCGTCCTGCCTGGGAGCGCGAAACAGTCTATGAATGCCGAAGCGAAGCATCAACTCGTCTTCCAGGCTTATATAAAATACGGAAGCCCCCGGGTCACCTTGGCGGCCGGAACGCCCGCGCAGTTGGTCGTCAATCCGCATGCTTTCGTTCACATGTGTACCTATCACGTATAATCCGCCCAGCTTGGCAACCACTTCTGCCTGCGCAGGGTTGCCGCCGCCGAGACGAATGTCGACGCCACGTCCTGCCATATTCGTAGATACCGTTACGGCCCCGATTTCTCCCGCTTTGGCGATGATTTCGGCTTCTTTCGCATCGTTTTTCGCATTCAGAACCTGGCAAGGTACGCCGGCAACCGCCAGCGCCTCCGCCAGCATGTCAGACTCCTCGACGCTTGACGTACCAATAAGAATGGGGCGTCCCACCCTATGGACGGAAGAGATTTCTTTTACAAGCGCTTTATATTTGGCTTCTTTATGAGTGTAAATTCGGTGCTGGTGGTCGATCCGTATGTTTGGCTGGTTCGGCTGAATTTGCACGACCTGCAGCGCATAGATATCTTCGAATTCCATTGCTGAAGCGTGCGCTGTAGCCGTCATTCCGCAAATTCCCGAATACAGGCTAATGAAGTGTTGAATGGTGATCGTACCGAGAATTCTCCCGCCGGCATTCCACTGCAACCCTTCTTTCGCCACAAGCGCAGCTTGCAGCCCGTCCGGCAAATACCTGTTCTCGGCTACACGGCCGGTATGTTCTTCGATTAGCTCGATTTCACTGTCCCGGACAATGTAATCGACGTCTTTTTTTAATAACGATTCCACATGTAGCGCACAATTCAATGACGTTAACAAATGACTATTATGGCTATCGTACAAATTGCCGCATCCCAGTAGCAACTCCGCTTTAGCAGCACCCGCATCATTCAAGTAAACGTTCCGCTGGAACTCGTCGAAATCGTAATGCTCTGCTGGCTGGAGCTCCCGAGCCACTTCTGCGAAAAGAACGCCGTCACTCTTGGAAGCACTCGAATCGCCACTAATGACTAGCGGCACCCGCGCTTCATCAAGAAGAAGTGAATCCGCTTCGTCGACGACGACATAGTGGAAAGGACGGTGTACGGTATCAGCTTCATTTAATGCTATTGTGTCGCGCAAATAATCGAAGCCTGCTTCTTTAGCCGTAACATAGGTTATATCCTTGGCGTAAGCTTCCCGTTTCTCGAACAGGCTCATGCCCGCTTGAACCGAGCTTACGGTTAACCCGAGGAAGCGGTAGATCGGGCCCATCCACTCGGCATCTCGATTTGCCAAATAATCGTTAAAAGTGAGCACATGAACGCCTTCGCCGGTCAGCGCATTTAGATATGCAGGCATTACAGCAGAGAGTGTTTTTCCTTCACCGGTATGCTGTTCGATCAAAAATCTCTCGTGCAAAGCGACAGCAGCCATGATTTGGACATCGTAAGGCTGTAATCCGAGTTTTCTCTTCGCAGCCTCGCAGACTAACGCATAAGCATCAACAAGCAACTCATCCAAAGGCGTGCCTGATCTTGCTTCTTCTTGCAGCCGAAGGGATTCCGCTTGCAGCCGCTGATCGTCCCAAGCTTCCAAATTCCGTTTCCTGATAAGCTCCACTTTGTCTCGATAGTCTTTCAACAAACGCCGGGTATCGCGGTCTTTGAATTCACGTATCAACTTGACGACTACATTCATCGGAATTTGATTCCTCCTCAGTAGAAATAAGTGGTTCTATAGTCGCTAAAATTTGCGCTCTTAGCCAGCTTCACTACACGCCATAAGACATGCCAAACATCGGATATCCACGTAAAAAATGACTTAAATCGTAAGCTCGTATTCGCCAAGTTGACCTAAAACACTGTATGCAGCATCTCATATGGCTTTTTAAGCGGCATCTATTCCGGTATGTCCTTGCCCAGTGATAAGAAAAGACTCCCTTATGGAGTCTTTTCTTTCGATGTTAACTCGCCAGCCGAATCATTCATTCCCGCTCTAGCTTATGAGAGACAACTACATTACTTCTCCGATGGGAGCGGTGTAAAGAGCAGATTGACCGGCAGGTTGCTTCCTGGCGCGGCAGAGAAAAGAATCGTTACGCTCTCTCCATATGCCCCTGTGCGGTAAAGAACGCTTTGTTCACTTGAATTGCTAACAGCAACATTACCATCGGCAATGGATACAACCTGATTGTTCACTAAAGCTACTCCTGAGTACTTCCCTCCACGAGGGTTAAATGAGATTAGTGTACGCGGAGCGACATTGTTCAACGTGATTTTGTATAATACGCCGAAATTACCCGCATTGGATGCGTCTGTGTACGCCATTGGATCTGTTCCAACCAGATTGGGATCGCTTGCGTTATCACCAAGCGGCAGGCGGGCTGGTTTGGCCCCCACTTGCTGATCATACGTTATGATACGAGTAGCATTCGGGTACGTTCCACGGTTGTGCACACCGTCACGATCAAGCACAGGTAACATTGGTAAAGCCTCGAACGGATCTTTATTTTCTTCGACCAGGATAACGTTATAGTCGAGGGAATAATCACTATAAGCGTCCGAATAGAGTGAGATCACTTGTCCTTCTTTCATCGGAGTTTTATTTAGTTCGGTCAAAATCAGTTTACTTTCTCCAGGTTGAATAACCTCTTTCTTTTGATCGGCTCCGGTCTGAATCGACTTGAACCATTTATCAATAGACAATTTCCCAGCTACAGTAGCATAAGGAGTAGGTCCTGCAAAGCCCATATTTTGTTGTTCAAATACTGCCGGATTGGGGTTGTTATTTGTTGCAATAACGTACATTTTTACTCTTTTGCCTGTATTGTTGACATGATGAATCATGAAACGTGTCTGTCCCGAAGACGATTCTTTATATACGATGCCTTCCGTATTCACCGTTTCCGGACTGTTGCTGCGGATCAGCAGACTTGGCTCATCCGTGTACGTATAAGGTACTTTTTCCATAGAAGTCACTTCGCCACCGTTAAAGGTAAATTTCTGCCCTACCGGCGTGAAGAGTAAATTGAAATCGGAAAATGAATATAATGTCTCATTGGTTATGGTTATGACTTTGGAGTACGTGTTTGCGGCGCCGTGATTGTCAGTAACAGTAAGTGTCACCGTTTTTGGACCCGGTTCAAAGAAAGCAAGTGAATTGTTCTCCCATACCGTTTTTACAATATCATCTTCATCATCTGTACTCTGGTCGATATACGTTATTTTTTCGCCCATTTTATATTGTTCCTTGTCGGTTGTAAACATGGCTACAGGAGGAAGATTAGGACTCAGAACTTGAATCGTAATTGAATAGGGATCACTCCATTGGCCGCTTGAATCCTGAACTTGATATGAAATCGTATATGTACCCGCTTGATCAAACGATTCCTGACGACCTGTCCAGCGTTCGTCAACGATCTTCAGTCCATTTGGAGAAACGTAAGAAGTTATATAGTCCACCTTATCGCCCGCAAAAATTTCCTTTTGGGATACCAAAAAGCTTGCAACGGGTTTAGTATTTAGATTCAGTACAACCGTTTTAGCAGACTGATTCACTTTATAGGTGATGTTCAGAGCTTGAGTAATGGAAGTTAACGGCACCATGAACGTATTTTTTTGCTGATAAGCAGGGCCTTTCATCGTTCTGGACTCTCCATTTACGGTATAGACCGTGCTGTTGGTTTTGAATCGGAGCTCATTATCACCACTGATGATGATGGTTTCCTTGGTTTTGTTATCGTATTTGACCCCGTACCCTACACGGTCCACCAGTGCACGGATCGCAACATAAGATACGCCGTTCTTTACAGTCATTGGCTGGCCAGCAAGATACGTTTTCCCATCCTGCTCCATTTTGTTGCTATTCATGTACAACGTCAGATTCCCGCCTGCTGCTACGGAAGAATCCCCCCCGATGGATGGTTGCTCTATTTGAGCAGGGGTAGATGGCGTTTCAACATCCTCAGTGGATCCTTCCTGGATCGTAGATCCCGTTTAGTTTCGTTTGTAGTCGTTTCCCCCCCGCCAATGGCGGATTTGTCCATATCTGTTTTAGGTGTTGCCTCAGCGCCTGTTGAAGTTGTAGTTTCTTTTACTTCAGTTGACGGAGCATTGATGGATGCGCTACTGCTACTCGTTTTCACTTCACGCTCTGCAATCGGTTGCTCTTTCTTTAGCACCTCAACCGATTCTGTTTTGGCCGTATTTACTGACGCTGTGTCATCTTGCGGTGCTGATTGCGCATTCACAGAACCGACTGCAAATGCTTGAAAAACGGCTAAAGCGGTAAAAATGGACAATTTCTTCTTCAGATTCATGCTTTGTCTTTGGCTCCTTCTGCTCCCAAGTAATGTTTATCCTCATAAAAAGTCATAGTATTAGACGCTAGTTTCAGGAAAAAGTTTCTAGTGGATTTGTAAATTGTGGATTTAGAGCATCTATTTTTCAATGGAAATGCTAATCATTTAATAATCAATGATAAAAAAAACAAAACCCACCGCTTAAAGCTAAATGCCCTCGGTGGGTTTTGCATTAATACCTTTCGTCTGGTACTTGATCCGTTGATGTTCTTACAATGTTCAATCATTTCTTTTTACCGGAAAGCCAATCTCCTGGATGTCCTCCTCAAGATCAGCGAATTCCAAATCTTCATTAAGACCTTCAAGTATTTCTCCATCCAATGACTCCATATCGAATATTCGCTGTACGAGCGACCTGTCCAGTGACATCTCGTAATACTCCGTTGCCCAAGCATAGTAATAATCCGCTTTGCCGGTTAAAATATGCAACAGTTCGTAGGCTTCGACAGCCGGTTCCTTACTTGCCGACCATTCCTGACTGCTTTGCAGCTTCCATGTGCAAAATGTAGTCATATCCATAATAAAAGCTGGTTCTTTTAGAAATCCCTCAAATTCGTTAGGCACGCCTTGCAGCACATCATGTACCCCACTAAACCGTCGGTCAAATCCTTTGATAATCAGTCCATTTGGTTGAAACAGCGCAAAATAGTGATCTCCTTGGCCACCTCTCATTGAAGCCATGTGTTCATCCTCACCCCAATGGGAGTTGTACGAATAATAGCGGTATTCCCACTCGGGCATAAGGATAGCGTCCAAAATGGCTGCAGACTGAAGTATGCGTCTGCTCTCCTCGATATCGGGAAGCATGCCAATGAAGTTTGAATTCGTAATGATCTCATCTCTCCTCTACCCTGGTCTTCTTTCATCATTTCTCCATCATAACCCATATATCGGATGAATTAACATCAAAAAAACCACGGTATTCCGTGGTTTTTTTGATGTGAGCCTCCATTCAGGCCACCCTTAATTCCTCCATCTTCTAAGCCGTTTGCAACGCCCTGCTCACAAGCCGTCCCTCAAGCCCCACGGCTGCTTATCGAACTTTCCGGCTACTGCTTAACCGACTTCAAGTGTCGTAATTGACCAGATAATGATGAAGCTCTGTGTTATAGCAGCCGATACTGTGCTCAATGAGTCTGCCTCCACCATCGAAGGAGTTACGCAGGCGTTTGAGCACATGCGTCCCTGGTGGGATCTCCAGCAACTGACACACCTCGGGAGGTGCCGTCTCTACAAAGAAACGGTCTCTGAAGTTTTCCAGCACAATTTCGTTCTCCTCCAGTGAGTCATACAGCGACTGAATGTTTGTGACCATTTCTGCCGTACCTCCACCAGGCAATGCAGCTGCAGCCAAGAAGTGTATCAGATGAATATAAGGCTGTCCATTCAAAATGTAGAGCCGTTCAATTCGCTGACAATACGGACCATAGCGGTCATAGTCCTCCGTTCCGGCTTCATTCGCAATTAACCGGGATTCCAGCTGTTTTTTCTCCAGCTTGTGGCCCTCTTCTACGAGCAGCTCCGTAAACCGTTTGCCCTTAGAGAGCTTCTGATGGGAGGTATTGCGCATGACAATCGTTCCGATACCGCTTTTCTTCTGCACATAACCTTCTTGGGACAGCTCTTGAACAGCGCCGCGGACCGTCATTTTACTAACACCGAATTCTTTTTCCAGCTGCGGTTCGGAGGGGATGATGCTCCCTAAAGGATACACGCCATGCAAAATCCGGTCTTTGAGAATTTTCTGGATTTGCTGATATAAGGGACCTTGCTTTCGTTTCAAAGACACTCGTTGTTCACTACCTTTCAACATCTACGGTATGGTCCGACAGCGCCCGGAGCACCTCGCTCTCGGTAAAAAGCGCTGTATCCCCCTGAGTGGTGTGGGCCAGCATCGCTGCTGCCGCTGCCATATTAACCGTCTGCTGCTGCGGATATTGCTGCAATTCCCCATGAATGACGGCGCTGGCAAAGGCATCGCCGGCACCAATCCGGTCATACACTGGGAAAGTCAGCTTGCGAGAAAATAGAAACGTACCTTGCTGATAGATATATCCTGTCAGGGAATGCGTATGGTCAGCATTAATCTCACGGTGGGTTCCCGCTGCCGTTCCGATTTCGAAGCGCTCAACCACTTCGGGAATCGCTTGCTTCAACTGTGCCATTCTATCATATTCACCGGTTCCAAAGCCAAGGATAAACTGTGCGTCCTTCTCATTCATCAGCACCAGGTCCGTCAGCTCCAGCAGTTCCTCATAATGCGGGCGGGCCTTAGCATAGCCATCCGCTCCCCATAACGCAGGACGGTAATTGCAGTCAAAAACAACTTTTCCCCCGGCACTCTTCACTTCCGCAGCAAGCCGTTTCATTTGATTGCGAACGCCTTCATTCATAGCCAGCGTAATACCGCATAAATGAAGAACGTCGATCCGGGAGGCAAGAGCAACCATATCATAATTGCCTGCCTCCGCGGTATTGAAACTGCTGCCGAGTCGATCTGTGTAAGTGACTCTGCCGGGGCGGGCTCCAAAGCCATTCTCCAGAAAGTACATCCCCAGCTGCTTGCCCCCCCGGTAAATTAGTGAAGTATCCACCCCAAGTTTGCGCAGATAGGCAATTGCCGCTTCGCCTACTGGCGTTTCCGGCAAGGTGGTAATAAGAGCACCGTTATGACCGTACCCAGCCAGTGCTGCCGTTACATTAACCCCACTGCCGGAAAATGAATACTCCAGCCTGTTGCTCTGGACCAGCGTTCCATGGCCTGGGACCTGCAGCCGCATCATCACTTCACCAAAAGCCGCAATCCTAGGCATACCGATCCACCAGCGATTTCATCGTTTCAAGCAGTCTGACGACATCCTGGACGTTCGTACTTCCCGTCTGCGGATCAATAATAGATGAATACACATGCGGGATAACCTGGGGTACCCCAGCTTGAAGTGCAATCTCCAAAATGGGCCCGAAGTTATCCAGGTCGATTCCACCCGTAGGCTCCAGAGCAAACCCGGCTTCCCCGCAGGCCTTGGCAACTGCACGGTACTCCTCCTCCAGTTTCAACCCCTGCATGGGATAATATTTCAGCGCATTGCCGCCCATGTCACGAACCAGCGCGATGGCGGCATTAACCGGAATAATAGCGTGCGGAGTGGTACCTGAACTGACGGGGCCGGTTGAAATATTTACGTAGCCTGGCTGTCCGCAAGGAGAGACCAAACTGTTAATCCAGCTGTCCTTGGCGCCCAGATTGGCGCGGGTTGCCCCGACTGCTGGAAACACCTGATTGATATGGCTTCCAGGATAGCTTGTGGCAATCTCCGCCACCACTGCGGCCTGTCGATTGTCTCCGGCACCCAATCCGATAGATACAGCGTCCTCAATCGTCTGACCGTATTGGATCATCGCAGCTGCCGCTTCCGAGGCCGTCGCGTAATTCTTGGAGAGCACGCCTACCAATACATATCCTTCCGCTGCCTCGTACACTTCCTTCGCGTTCCCGATACTGCTGGCCAGTACATTAAGAGCGGCTCTATTTTTATATAAACGCTGCTGAATGTTACTCATTCTTGTTTCCCCCCACGATTTCATGTATTCTGCTGACGATAACTTGAAGATCATCACCTTGAAGCGACCTTGGATCAATATCGAAATACCCCTGCTTAACCCCATAGTCCCTGGTATATATCGCAACTACGCCTTTACGCAGCAGATCATTGACATGCCTCGCATCCACTCCTGCAACAGATGAATCAATCTGGATGCGCCCACGGAAAATCGCTCTTCCCGCTTCATCCTGCACGATGTGGATCGAAACTCCAGGAAGCCCGGCAAGCGGCTGAAGAGCCTCCAGCGCCTGCCTCTCCCGTTCGCTGTTGTCTGCTTTGTCTTGATATTCCTCCAAAGCCTGAAGCAGCCCGAAGGTGGTCTCTTTGCCGACCTTCATGCTGCGGCCGATCCCGTGCAGCTGTACCTTTAGCCACTCGACATATTTCATTTTGCCGGCGACGATGCCGGAGGTAGGGCCTTCAATAGCTTTTGATCCGCTGTAAATCGCTAGATCCGAATACTGGACATATTTGCGCAGATCCTCTTCCGCTGCCGCATCGACGATCAGTGGCACTCCTCTGCGCACAGCAACCTCCCACGCTTCCTCTACAGAAATCATGTTTTTCTGGACGGCGTGGTGGGATTTGACATAAAGGATGGCTGCGGTGCGTTCACCAATCGCCTGTTCAATATGCTCTTTGCGACCTTCATTGGCATATCCAACTTCTACCACCCTCCCTCCGCCAAGGAATACCATGGTTTCAACTGGCGCTCCATACTGCACGTTATGGCCCTTCAGCATAATAATCTCATTCTTCAGTACCGGCTCCTGATGCAGCCGAAGGCTGAGTCGCGGATCTCCGGAAGTCACAAAGGCTGCCACCGACAGTGCAATGCCGCTGGATGCTGAGTTCACGACAACCGCTCCTTCCGAACCAAGCTGGCGTGAAATATATTCTCCGGATTTGTCCACAAGATCCGCAATTTCCACGTACTGCTGTCCGCCCTGCTTCATCGCCTCCATGACCGAATCTGTTGGAGCGGAAACACCAAGGATGCTCATTCTTCCACTGGCATTAATAACACGTTTCAATCCATATCTAGCCTGTAATGAATGATCCATTAGTAAAAACTCCTTTTGCCTCAATATAATACTGCGCGACCCGAACATCACCTTCCGAGTCCTTAAGCAGCTTCTCACCTGCTTCCAGTGCAAACAAAGTCAAGTTGGCTTGCTGTCCCACCTTTATCTGTCCGAGCTCCGGTTTGCCGAGCCACTCCGCTGCGCTGACTGTGACAGCTTGGATGACTTCTTCCAGGCTATAGCCGAGAATCAAAAATTTCGTCAGCACATTTGACATACTGTACACCGGTCCGTTCAGACGGTTGCCCCGGTAGATATCCGTGCTGATGGTATTCAGCGCAATGCCTGCCGCCTTGGCCTGTTCTGCAATCTGGAAGGAGAAGCTCGCCGTGCCATGCCCCACATCCAGATGAACTCCTTGGGCAACTGCATCCAGCAACCCTTGCAGGGGTGTTCCGTCCGCGTGGAACAGATTGTTGGACTTGCCGTTAAGGTAATGGGTAATTACATCGCCCGGTTGCAGCAGCTCCAGAACCTCGGATATCGCGGGCGGAGCGGAGCCGATATGCACCATAAGCGGAAGCTTCGTTTCTTCCGACAGTGTGCGTGCCAGCTTGAGCGGCTGTATACCGCTGTCTTTGACAACACTCTGGCTGATACGGGCTTTCAGACCGACGATGAATTCCGGATAGGTCGCTACCGCCTCCAGAACCTTGTCCCGGTCAATCCATTCCAGCTGAGACAGTTCATCTGTCCGTTCGAGCCCTATTCTTGAAATATTCAACAGAGCAAACACTTGGGTATCAGCCTTCAGACTCGCGGTATACAAAGCTCCGATTCGGTCTGCACCACAGCTTCCGGCATCTACTAGCGTTGTTACGCCCTGCTTTACACCAATTTGGTCGATATCATCGCCATAGGGATCAAGCTCCGGTACAGCATGCACATGCAGATCAATCCATCCACTGGACACATATAACCCGGAACAGTCTAGCCCGCTATCTCCTTCCGCCTGAGATGCAGGTGTAATGGCGGTGATAATCCCATCCTGAATGGCTATATCCATGATTCGCCCATCCACAAGCTGCAAATTGCGCAGCATATGCTCTGTGCCCACTCTTCCCATCTCCTTCATCAACCCCGGTATAAAGAAAAAATTCAAAAAAATGATTAATGTCATGAAAGCAATACATCCCTAAATTTAATAATAAACTTGGATAGCTGCTCCATTTTAAAGATTATAATGTTATAATGTTTATATTAGCACAGGTATAATCTAGAAGAGAACAGTGATTTATAATCCCAAGATTTATCATCCGAATATTTAACTCTGGAGGGACTGCTTTATGGCAAATCCGGCACCCAAGCCATCCTTGCTCAATAGGTTCCGGCTCAGCTGGAATCATTTCAAATCAAAGCTTCTGCTAAAATATGCATTTTCCTACATTCTAATATTTCTTATCCCTCTAACTGGTGTAACCATTTTCGTTTATGAGAACGCTGTCAAGGGCCTGCGTGTCGAAATTGAACAATCCAATGTCAATCAGCTCAATCAGGTGAAGAGCACCATAGATACTCGTATGAAAGAGCTCCAGGAACTAGCGGGGAGAATCGCCTATGACAGGCATTTGACCCCCTATATGGTTCGGCATCCTTACTACAGCCTGGAGGCGATTCAGACGCTGGCGAATTACAAGGCCAGCAGTAACATAGCAGAGGATCTGCTTCTCTATTTTCATGGCGATTCCAACATCTATTCATACCGCGGTCTGGCTGATCTTCATGTCACCTTTGATTCCTTCTATCAGTTCGAGCGCTGGACCTCAGAAGAATTGCGACGGGATTTGAATGAAACCCGGCAGCCTTTGGTACGTCCCGCCGAGAATGTCACGGTCAATTCCCGCATGGATCCGATGCTCGTCATGCTCGTACCCATCAAACCGAATGATCCATTTCCGTACGGGACCGTTCTCTATTTAATGAAAGAATCCAATCTTACCGGGGTCATGGACTCGATTTTGAGTGATTTCTCCGGTAGCAGCTATATTTTTGGTCCCTCCGGAGAGGTGTTAACGGCGAACAACCATGGCGTCAGCCTTCCCCGGGACGAACTTAAAAATTTATCCGCTCTTGAGCCTGGTATTCATAATCTGGAGTTGGACGGGGAACCATACTCCGTCGTTTCCGTACAATCTGAAGAAAATGGCTGGACCTATGTGACAACGATGCCAAGCTTCCAGTTCTTCAGTCGTGTCGCTCATGTACAGACTCTGATTCTGATTGTCTTCTGTATAACAGTCATTACCGGCATAGCTGCCGCACTGCTGCTGGCCAAACGGCAGTACCATCCAATTAGGGATCTAATGGAATTTGCCAAGCTGAGAGGAAGCGGCAATGATGCTCCCAAGCTCCGCAATGAATGGGAATGGATTCGGCAGACTCTCCACGATTACAGTGCCAGAATTGATCTTCAGGAACCCTTCGTCCGTAATCAGTGCATGCTGCTTCTGCTCAAGCATGGCAAGCCGGATGATCCTGAAATTGAACAGATGATTCTTAGCGCAGGCTTCAAGCATCCTCAGGGAAAAGGCCTCTATTTCTCGGCGATCCTGTCCTGGGACGAAACTGTGCCAGGTGACAAGTCCTGGCAGGAACGCCATCTGTTGCAGGAAATACTGAGCAATGTATGTCTGCCTGGTCCGGATGCACAGATCTTCGGTGTGGAATTCTCGGTTAAGGACCAGTTTGCCCTGATTATTTCACTTCCTGACGATACGGACATACCGGTTCAAAGCCGGATGGAGCAGGTTATTGAAGCTATTCTAGAGGTAATTCGCAAATACTCGCAGCTGTCTCTAAGTATCGGTGTTGGCATGGCCTACCGGGACCTAGCTCTCCTTAATCAATCTTTCATCGAAGCCGCTGCAGCTTTGGAGCACCGGATGATCCGGCGTAGCGGACAGGTATCCTACTTCGAGCAGCTCGTAGAGCTAGTCCCTTCCGCTGCCCAGAGCTTCTGGATTCCACGTAAATCCATGCTGAAGCTGGAGCAGAGCCTGAAGCAGGGCAATGAATCGGTTGCTGCCCAGATGATTGCTGATACCATTGATAAAATCAAAGACGAGCCGCTGCAGGTTCATCTGCTGCGCTGCATCTGCTTCGATTTGCTGAACGCTTTTCTGCGCACAGCCTCCGAGTTTGGCATGCATGAAGTGTTCGCCAATATGCCGGAATTGACCTCCTTTGAGACCCTCGAAGAGCTTGAGAACCGTCTGCTCTCTTTGGCCTCTGCTATTTGCGCGCAGGTCGAACAAAATACGGAGACAAGCGAGCCTTCATTAATGGATGACATTCTGGCTTACGTGGACAAGCAGTTCGCAGACTACACCCTCAGTCTGGAGCATGTGGCGCTTAAGTTTGCCATTTCAACCTCTTATTTAAGCCGTAGCTTCAAAGATAAGACCGGCAGCAATTTCTCACAATATATCTGGCAGCGACGTATGGATGAGGTCATCCGGCTACTACAGAGCACTAGTGCACCGCTCAAAGAAATTATTGAGCAGGTCGGTTATTTGGATGCGCCTAATTTCATTCGCAAGTTCAAAAAAGAAACCGGTCTGACGCCGGGGCAGTACCGCAAGGAACATGCCTTGAAGGGGGCTGCTGCGAAAAGACCGGTTAAGTTGGCGGACCTTCCGCCCTTTCAGAAAAGCTAAACTTTCACTTTATAGGTTGTTTTGCTACTGCGCTTCCTGTAGGATATGCTCTACCAACTCATCCAAAGGAACAGTTGCGAGCGCAATCGCTGTATCCGTTACCCCGTAATAGATATAGAGCAATCCGTCTTTGACCACATTCCCGGTTGGGAAGATGACATTCGGAATCTGGAACCCGAACTTCTCATAGTACATCTCCGGCTCCATAATAAAATCAGCTGTCCGGGCAATGATTTTCTCCGGCTGCTCCAAATCCAGCAGCATCGCCCCCACCCGGTAGACAATGTGCTCATCGACGCCGTGATAGAGCACCAGCCAGCCCTTGTCCGTGCGTACCGGAGGCGTAGAGCCTCCGATCTTCCGCGATTCCCAGGACAGACTTCCGGCGGTAGCGAGCAGCTTGGGCTCTTCCCAGTTTACAAGATCCTCGGAGTAGGTAATCCACATGGCTGCATTATCCGTTCCGTAGGCTTCTCCCACGTATTCCTCGGGGCGGCGCAGCAGCACGAATTTGCCGCCTATTTTCTCGGGGAACAGAATGTTGTCCCGGTCATTGATATCAAGTGGTGTCGTGTCTGCCACAAACTCCCAATCCAACAGATTATCCGACTTCAGAATAGAGGACCGGGTCAACCAATGCCCCTCCTCTTCCCCCCACCCATCCGGATATTCCGGAATAGAGCGCAGGGGGACGCCTGCCCCTGTAGGATAATAGCTCATTGCACAGGGGCGCAGGGCGTAGTTCAAATAGAAGGTCCCTTCGATTTTGACAATCCGTGGGTCCTGCACACTGCCATAAGGGAATCCAAGCATATCTGGCGTCACAATCGGCTCATCCCTCACATGGGTAAAGTTCACGCCATCTTCGCTCTCAAGCAGACCCAGGTAATTCTTACATGGCGTCAGGGAACCTGCGGTGCGCTCAATCATATAAAATTTGCCGTTATCAATGATGACTGCGGGGTTGAAAACCGTAACCTTTCGCCATTCATAACCGCCCGGGACGACAATAGGATTATCCGGATGTCTCGTGATTTGCATATCTATTCCTCCTGCAATTCATGTTCATGGTATAGTTTGATCGTCTGGACCTCGCCTGTCTCCAGTGGCCTGTTTAGTTGGATTCCCAGCGGTCATAGGCAGCCTGGTTGATTTCAGCAACACGCTCTCCACCCATTTTCTTGACGGTCGCCACATAATTATCCCAACCCGTAAGCGGCTCGGCACCAGTGATGAACTTCGCTTCCATCTGATTCACATATGTTCTCAAATCAGAATTGAGGCTGCTGATTTCGGTCTGTTCTTCCACGGTAAAGAACAAGGTCGGGAACGGAATCCGTGCGCCTTTATCGAGAAGCTTCTGCTGGGTTTCCTGCTCTACCCAGAGGTCAAAGTCTGTCTTCAGCCCCTTACTAATATCATCCATGGACAGGGTTGGAGCAGGAATGCCGTAGTTGGGCGTCAGAGTTGCCCGGTAATCTTCCATTTCCTTGCCGTCCGGTACAGGCAAGAACTTCTTGACCCGATTCTCTTTGTCGGTGTATTCCCAGAGAATGCCCTCAGGCCCTTTATTGAAGAACATCGCCCCTTCATAAGAATAGAGATAATCCACCCAGCGCATAGACGCTTCCGGAGCGGGATTACTTTCCGTGATGGCAAATGCACCAGTTGTGATTCCTTTGTTCTTTGCAATCGCAGGAGAAGCAATGGATTCACTGCGGACAGGCGCAAACATCGGATCTGCCGTCGAAGGCTCTCCGCCCTTGGACATGTAGGCATGCCAGTCTGAGAAGAGGGCAACTTGATTATTCTGCGTTTTGGCCTTCTTCTGCTCTGCCGTCTGCGAGAAGCTCTCGTGATCCAACAGGTCTTCGGACCACAGGCGGTTCATATAGGTCAAATATTCCCTATAACCTTCTTCAAGCGGTGTATAATGCACCTTGTCCGCATCGTCCACGTAAATTTCTTCTTCATAAATACCGAAGGCGCCAAGCAGCCAGGTACGGATATCGCGGAGGTTCGCAGCGGGTGTTGTCACTGAGGAAATCGGAATTTCATCGGCTTTGCCATTGCCGTTTGGATCTTCCTCCTTCACACGTTTCAGGTAGGTATACAGCTCTTCCGTCGTTTCGGGAAGCTTGTCGATATTCAGCGCCTTCAGGAAGTCCCCGTTATACCACATCGGATTGCGGTACCAGTGCTGGCTAAGTTCTACTACCGGCAAGGAATAGATATGCCCGTCCGGTGCTGTAATTGATTTACGGACATCCGGATTCTCCTCCAGCAGTGCCTTGAAATTGGGAGCGTATTCTTCAATCAGATCCTCCAGGGGTATGAGGATACCCTGCTCTCCATAATTCATCTGCTCTGCGGTCGTCAGACCGGCAGCATAAAGGATATCCGGGTAATCCCCGCTAGCGAGCACCAAATTCTTCTTGGTCTCGAAGCTGTCCTTCGGTGCATTCTTGTATTCCAGCTTAATGCCGGTCTTCTCCTGCATCTGCTGGAGCACCGCCATCTTCTCCCAGTTCTGAATTCCTACATCCGGCGCCATAAGCGTCAAAGTAACGGATTCATTGACTATTGGGAAACCTTCTTTATAAACAGCGACCTCCCCGGTACTGTTATTCGCTGCACCTTCATTTGAATTGCTGCAGCCTGCCAGCAGTGTAAGAACTAGAGCCGAAGAAAGCAGAAGCTTCCATGGTTTGCGTGTAATCTGCATGAATAATTCCTCCCTTGTTATACAAACATTCTATTGTTTAGCCTTTAACAGAGCCGATCATGACCCCCTGGACAAAGTAACGCTGCAGGAACGGATAAACTGCAACGATGGGCAGTGTGGAGACAACTATAACTCCGTATTTGATCAACGATGCCGTTTCTGCCTTATTATTCATAGCGCTCGCCACCTCGCCATTGATCGAAGCGCCCGTGGTTTCGGCCGACATTTCCTGAAGGACAAGAATCTGGCGCAGAACCATCTGCAGCGGATACTTGGCTTCATCATTCAAATAGATTAGGGACGGGAAGTAGCTGTTCCAATGGCTTACTCCATAGAACAGGGCCATAACGGCCACAATCGGTGCCGACAGCGGCAAAATAATGCGTATAAACAGCTTTAAATTCGTACAACCGTCAATATGCGCCGCTTCCTGCAGTTCTTTTGGGATGGTCGTCTGAAAAAAGGTGCGGGCTACAACAATATTCCAAACCGAAGCGGCCACTGGCAGGATCAATGCCCACATACTGTTAATGAGGCCAAGGTTCTTGACCAGCAGATACGTCGGCACGATTCCGCCGCTGAAGAACATCGTGAACAGAATGAGGCCCATAAACAACTGGCGACCGACAAAATCAGATCTGCTTAGGGCATACGAGGCCGGAAGAGTAACGGCGAGATTGACCAGAGTCCCCACCACAGTGTAAATAATCGTGTTCCAGTAACCATTCCATATCTTCGGGTTCTCAAAAACAAGCTTGTAGCCGTCCAGTGTCACATTCTTCGGAAATAGCCACATTGCTCCCGAATTGACGTCCTGCGGAGAACTGATTGAAGCGCTGAGAATATAGATTAGCGGATAGAGAACTACCAGCAGTGCAAGGCCCAAATAGATATAGGTGCTAATCAGAAACAGCTTGTCCCCCCTGGATTCTTTTATGGCAGTAACCAAAGACTTCAACTCCTTTCTACCAGAGGCTATTCTCACTGGTGCGTTTGGCGATCTGGTTGACAGTAACAAGCAAAATAACGTTGACTACCGAGTTGAACAATCCCACAGCCGTTGAGAAGCTGTACTGGGCGTTCACAAGGCCCGCGCGGTACACATAGGTGGAAATTACATCGGAAGCCTCCATATTGAGCGAATTCTGCAGCAGCAGAATCTTCTCGAAGCCAAGGCCCAGTATATTACCCATATTCAAGATTAGCATGATAGTTATGGTGGGCACGATCGTCGGCAGATTGATATGCAGCATGCGTTTAAACCGGCTTGCTCCATCCATAATGGCCGCTTCATGCAGCTGGGGATCTACGCCTGACAGAGCCGCGAGATAAATAATAGTTCCCCACCCGGTGCTCTGCCAGACGCCCGAGAAGACATACACTGTCTTAAACCAGGCCGGATCAGTCAGAAACGCCGCTGGTTGTAGGCCCAGAAACTCGATGAACCGGACAATCATTCCACTCGAGGGTGATAAAAAAGTAATGATCATCCCTGCCATAACAACTACAGAAATGAAATGCGGCGCATAGGTTACTGTCTGAACCGATTTCTTGAACGGGCCGTTGCGGACTTCATTGAAAGCCAACGCCAGAATGATCGGAAGCGGAAAACCGATAGCAAGTTCATAGAAACTGATGCTGAACGTGTTCCATAGCAGATCCCAGAAAAAATAGGAATTGAAAAACCGTTCAAAATGGTCAAAACCGACCCATTCGCTGCCCGTAATTCCTTTCGAAGGTACGAAATTCTTAAAAGCAATCTGAATACCGTACATCGGACCGTAATGAAAAACGAGGAAATACAATAACACGGGAAGCATGAACAGATAGAGCTCCCAATTTTTCCAGATTCTTTTGCCAAGGGATTTGTTCTTTACTGAAGGATTCACGGATACTGCCGCATAACTCCCCTTCATTCTCCCACTCCTCTCTAAGTTGTTTTTCGTTACATGAAATCATGTAGCTGATTCGCATTCCTGCTCATTTCTTCTTGCGAACGCTTACAATTCGAAGTGTAGTGAAACAAAGTTGACACCGTAAATATGTAGGTTCTGCATTGTCATGTTAAGAGAGTATAAAACCGCGTTGCTGTGGTACTTTCCGGCCTGCCTTGATGTACATATTTTCAGACGAAGCATCGCTGCAAATATGTGAATTATGAACCTCTTATCACACTTCATATGTGACATATTGTGTTCATTGGGAAGGTATGCAAACATTTGCTACGAATGCCAACCAAATTAAGATTTTGTTCTGCGGTAGTACAATCCTACAATCTTAACTTTACAGGAGGAGTTAGACTATGAACATGCCAGCTTCCATTACTACGTATCTTACTGAAGCCGATGAACGGCTTGCGCATCACCCGAAATTGCAGCAACTGTTCCGCAACTGCTTCCCGAATACGCTGGAGACAACAACCAAGCTGCTTGAAGACGGTACCACCTTCGTATTTACCGGGGATATCCCGGCCATGTGGCTGCGGGATTCTACGGAGCAGGTACGCCATTACATTCCTTTTGCCAAAAACGATCCTGCGCTGCAGCGGATTCTCCGCGGCCTGATCGCCCGTCAGATGTTCTATGTCAATATTGATCCGTACACCAATGCCTTCAACGAAACGGCAAGTGACAAACATTACCGGGCTACGGATGACTGCAATCTAAACCCGTGGATGTGGGAGCGCAAATACGAGCTGGACTCCCTCTGCTTCGTTGTACAGCTGGCTTATATGTACTGGAAGGAAGCGGAGCAGATTGATATCTTTGATACTGCCTGCTACCAGGCGCTGACCTCCATCGTGAATGTTATTGAAACGGAGCAGTACCACGGGGAGAAATCACCATACCATTTCATCCGGGAGACGCTTCAGGATACGGAGTCTTTGCACAATAACGGACGCGGCATGCCTGTCAATTACACCGGCATGAGCTGGTCGGGCTTCCGTCCGAGCGATGACAGCTGTGAGTTCGGCTACAATATTCCTTCCAATATGTTCGCTGTAGTGATTCTGGACTATATTCGCGAGATCGCAAGCGTAATCTATAAGGACGAGAGACTGGCGGCACGGGCAGCGAAGCTGCGCAAGGAGATCGACTTCGGCATCCGGACCTACGGAATTGTGAATCATCCAAAATACGGCCGAATTTACGCCTACGAAACGGATGGATACGGTAATTATTCTCTGATGGACGATGCTGGCACACCAGGACTGATATCTATTCCTTATATTGGTTATGTCGGTGTGGAGGATGAAATTTATCAGAACACCCGCCGCTTTGCCCTCAGCTTCGACAACCCCTTCTACTTCGAGGGTAAACATGCCAAAGGCATTGGCAGTCCGCATACCCCGGGAGGTTATGTATGGCATATGGCATTGTCCATGCAGGCGCTGACAGCAGATAACGATGAGGAGGTCAAAGAATTAATTGATATGCTTGTTCGGACCGATGCGGATACCGGATATTTACACGAAGGCTTTCACCCGGATGATCCCTCCGACTTTTCACGTGAATGGTTCGCCTGGTCCAACAGCCTGTTTGCTACACTGATCGGCAAAGCGATGGACAAAGGAATTGTATAAGCCCTTTTAAGCCTTACACTTTTTAAATGACAATATAGCGGAGAACCGTATCGTATTCCACCTATAAACAAACCGGCTGTGCCATCCAGTATAAAAGGAAGGCGCAACCGGTTATTAGGGATTAGTGAAATCAGTAAAACTTTCGTATATATATCAACTCCCCTTTATGGATGGTCAACACGCCAAGCGTCGAGCTGCCGTTGTATTTCCGCCCGCACCTCGTCCAGACCCGCCTGCTTCAGCTCCTCGTTGAATTTGGGTAGTATCCTGTCCACATCCACACTGCCGGTCATCAGGCTCGGATAGTACTTTTCCCAAACCATTTTTATGAGGTTGACCTGAATGGACATACTGGTTAAATTCGGCGTGAATCCGAGCAAGTTCGATTTGACGTATTCCGCGTTCGCTGCTCGGTACTGATCCCACTTATCCAACGGATCGGGAAATTTTCCGCCGATCGTTTTGAGAATGAACCAGTTTCCTTGCGTATACTGCACACCTTCATAGCCGACTACTGTCACCGGGTCATCGCCGCTGTCTCCGGAAGATTTCAGCAGCACCTGTCCGTTCTTGTCCAATGTATAATGCACACCTTCAATGCCGTAATTAAACAGATTGCGGAGCTCCGGGTCCGTGTTGAGCAAATTCAAAAACTTTACGCTTTCAACGGGATGCGCTGACTTTGCGTTTATCGCCATAATCCCGCCTCGAACGGATTCCGTTGTGATCAGTGGCGGCGTCACGGGAAAAGCAACCACCTTGTAGCCGCGATCCTTGCTCCAGCTATTTTCCGAAAGTGGTCCTCCTCCCGCAGATTTCCAGAAAACCCGTTCTTCGCGTTTGAGATTTTGGCTCTCCCTCAGGGCAGCGTCCTCATTGATGTAGCCCTTGACGTAATAGCTGCGGAGTGTATCCAGCACCTGCCTTGCTTCCTTGCTCTCAAATATATTGATCACATGCGCGTCTGGATCCAGAGAACGCACCATGAGCGGTAGCGGTTTGTCCAGCACATATTCGTAACCGTACATGGCAAAGAAGTTTTGGGAATCCTTGTCTATCTCCATCAACTGATAGGAGGGTTCCTTTTCCTTGATCATTTGGAACAGCGGGTCCAGAGACTCCAGGGTGTTGTATTTTGTAATGTCGATGTCATACTTTTGGACAAGCGTCTCCGGATACATCCACTGCATGCGAACCGCGAGTTCCTTGTTCGTCGGCACGCCGTATATGCCGCCGTCTTCCATGCGAACGCCCTGCCATAATACGGGGTCGATCGCGTCGTACATATCCTTGCCGAAGCTGGATAAGTAGCTGTTCAGTCTCAGCCATGCTCCCCGCTGAACATAGCTTGAGTAATCCGTGGTAAACGCGATGTCAAAAGGAGTTCCTGTCGAAATTAACGTATTGATCCGGTCATTGTACTCCTGCCACCCAATCTTGATATATGTAATCGTGATTCCGATTTTTTGGGCCAACACTTCATTGATTTTATCGTTTACCATCTTCAGATCGGGGTCAGAATTGCCGAGCGTATAATAAATCAGATTCACCGTGTTGATATTTTTGTCAGACTCCTCGTTCGTGCCCGATTTTGAGATACACCCGGACAGAGGTAGTATCAACATCGCTGTAATCAGGACAGCCTTGATAAACGTGTTCCAGATATATGAATGTATCATTTCTGCACTACTCCTTTCTACGCAGTTCGGAAGGCGATTTGCTGAAGTAGGCTTGAAAATGCGTGTAAAAGTAGTTTAGATTGGCGTAGCCGACGGAGAGAGCAATCGTTGAAATCTTCTCGTTTGTAGCCTGGATACGATCTCGCGCACATAACATTCGGTAAGCCATAATGTACTCCGAAAATTTCATCTTGGTTTCCTTCAGAAACAACTGTCCAAGATAGGTTCCGTTCATCCGAAAACGGCTCGCCAACACTTTGAGATTGAGATTTTGGTCGTATTCAGCCTTAACCATCAGCAAAATGCGGTTGGTTAGCTTGGATAAGCTGTCGTAGCGAACTTCCAATACGGGGTCTATGTCACGGTGATTCAGATTTCTACCTTCCAGCGTACCATTCAAATTTTCAACGATGACTCGCTCAATCAGAGCTTGAAGCTTTGTTCGATCAATCGGCTTGAGTAGATAATCCTTAACCCCACAATGAATGGCCTCCAGGGCGTACTCAAACTCTCCATAACCGCTCATCATAATATAGGTAGTCGGGAGCCCGAGCTCATTAAGCTTGTGAATGGCGTTATAGCCGCGATCCTTGCCGATGCAAACGTCAAAAATCGCCAAGTCAGGCCAAAAATCCACGGCTTTCGTTAGCGCATCTCCATAGGTCTCGCTGGTCTGGATCTGTCTGAAACCGAGCATCTCCCAGTCCAACGTTCGCTTAATTCCCTCCATGATTAGTGGCTCGTCATCAACGATCAGAAGTTTGTACATACGTTACGCCTCCTTCACTATGGTTAAGGTAATTTTGACACCAGCTTCCACATTATTTTCAATTTGCATGGTAAAGCCTTTTCCATAGAAAAAATGAAGCCGTGTATACACGTTGCGCAGACCGATGCTCTCCGATGACGAATCCCCGACAAAAGACAGATTACGGCGGATATCAGCCAATCGACCTTCCGAGATCGAGTTCCCATTGTCTACAATCTCCAATACGTATGAGTCGGCATTTTCCATGCCATTCACAACAAGCAGATTAAATTCGTGGTCCGAATGGAAGCCGTGAACGAAAAAATTCTCGGCGAGCGGCTGCATCCAGAATTTAACGGTAGGTAGAGCCAGCAGTCCCTGGTCCACATTGATCTGATAATAAAATTTGTCCGGATATTTAAATTCCATAATCTTTAAGTATTTTTCAAGCAAAGCCAGCTCACTGCCCAACAGAATAATATCTTCGTTTTTCACAATTTCACGATATAAAGAGCCCAGTGTAGCTACCGCTTCAGCCGTATCAACCGCACGGCCTGCCAGCGCAAAGGATCGGATAATTTCTAGTGTATTGTACAAAAAGTGAGGATTGATTTGATTTTGAAGCGCTTTCATTTCTGTTTCCTTCTGTCTCAGTTTTAGCAAATATTCCGTTCGAATATGCCGGTTAAGCTGAAGCGTCATATCGTCGAGTTCCCTCGCGATCATTCCGTACTCGTTCTTCCGATAACGTGTCGGACTGATCGGCGTGAAATTGGCAGATTTCACACGCTGAATGGAATAGATAATCCGTTGCAGAAAACCTGCGTCTTCACGAAGATTGTATCCGATTAGCAGGAGAAAACTGACCATTGCTGTCAAGAAAATTAAGAACACAATAAGCAGCATGCCGGCATTTTGCCGAATGAGCACTGACATGTCCACAATACTGATGAATTGATAGTCGTAAGCATTGGAAGAATGGGTCACATAGAACACGCGGTCCAGCTTGCCCCACTGCATAAAGCCCTTGCTACGTTCGTTCAAGGCAACCTTTCTGAATAAATCCTGGTCTGCGCTGCCTCCAACGTCCATGAGATAGACATCCCCAGCCTCGCTGACGACTCCGTTTTCAATCCATCGATTGTTTCGCACGCCTTTAAATAATACATCGCTACTGACCAGAAAACGAAATTCACCGAGCTGGCGTGAGATTTGATTTTCGTCCAGTAGCTGCTTGCGGATAACGAATCCTCTTTGGATTGTCTCTAGAAATATTTCATCCGTGTTGGGCAGATTAAACAAAAAGCTCGTCGCACCATTACTGGCGAAACGCACTACGTTGCCTCGTTCCTCGGTATGTAAGCTCACCTGAATGATATCTTCCTGCCCGCTGCCGAGAAAAGCTTTCACGTCTTCTGGAAACGAAGCAAGAGGCTGATCATAGCGGCTGTTCTGGAGTCTTCCCGTCAAATAACCTTCTGCGCTGTTAGAGAGAAAAAAACGTACGTCTGCTACCAGACCGTTATTAGAGTATACTCGCTGTAGATAGGCTTCAACGCGTTCGGCATCGTTTTGAAGAATGCTTTCAACTCGGGAGAATGCATCTGTCGCTTGATTCTGAGCATTCTCTAACCACTGCTGCAGTAAAACAAGAGTGGTCAATACGCTTAAAATCAGACCCATGAATAACGTGAAAATTGCGTAAGCAATAAATTTGCGGCGGTAGATTTTGATTTGAAAGAAGGAAAACATGCAGCTCTCCTTAGCAGTTGGATTATATTGAGACTTATAGTTTTAACATATAGCTATTTGTCGGACAAATCAATCCGGTATAAGCTCAAATTAAATGCAAAAGCATCCAGTACGATTTGAAAACCCGAACGGCCACGACGGCTCCGTTCGGGTTTTTGTCGCAAGTCTCAAGAATTACGATTTGAAATATGCATTGACCTGTTCTTGCGCGGCTTCCATAATCTTATCCAAGCCAGCCTTCTTCAACTCTTCTATGATTTGCGGTATCCGCTTCTCCGGATCAGATGCGCCAGTGATCAGCTCATAACTGTATTTATTCCATACCGCCTTCATATTGGCTACTTCAGTGCCAAGCTCGCTAATATCCAGTGCAAAGCCAAGGATCGAGGATGAGGTAGCTGCTTCATTCAGTTTGCGAACCTGATCCCACTGATCTTCAGGTGCACCTTTCGTAACTGCCATGTTGAAGAACGTGCCTTGCGTATAGGCGGCCAGTGGCCACGAATCCGTTTTCCGTTCAACTGTATTGTCGTTTACATAATCGAAATCGACACCCTCTTCGCCATAGGCAAGCATATTGCGCAGCTTGGAATCGGTGTTTACAAGTTCCAGATATTTAAGCGCTTCTTCCTTGTACTTCGAGTTGGCGGAGATTGCGTTCATGGATCCCTGAATCGTGCTGGTTGTATAGATCGGACCCAGAATTTGAACCATGTCATATTTGTCAATGCCCGCGGAGATCTGCCAGTTCACTTCCGCGCCAGGGAATGCCTGGGCGCTGAAGAATGGACGATAAGGGTCGGCCTCGATCTTAGTCGGTGCGTCCGGATTAATGATGCCGTCCTTGTACCATTGATGCATGAGCTTCAGCTTTTCCTGTATATCCGGCTGTTCCAGAACGGAAACGACTGTGCGGGACTCGTCTTCCGCCTTCACACCGATTGGCTGAAAACCGAGAGTCATATCGTCATAATCATTAAAGAAACCGTTAATACCTTCGCCCTGAGTCAAGGACAGCGGGTAGAATCCTTTGCCTTCACCGGCCTTGATGTCGCGGAATGGTTTGTCCAGATGTTGCAGTGTCTTGATGCTGCTGAGGTCGATGTTGTACTTTTGAACGAGCGCATCGTCAAACACCCAGTACTGGGTTAAAGAAGAATCCTTATAGGTTGGAACAGCGTAAATCTTGCCCCCGATCTTCGTTCCGTCCCATACCATTTCCGGGATATAGCTATGCAGATCCGGCACCGTGCCTGGCACAAGGTCGGTAATATCCGTGAATGCGCCCATATTGACCTGCTGGCTGTATTTTCCGTTATTCGTAAACATGATGTCGAAAGGCTCACCGGAGTTTACAATCGTATTGATCTTGGTGTCCCAATCGCCCCAGCTGGCAACGCGGAGATCGATTTTCACACCAATCTTCTCCGCCGTATATTCGTTTATCTTCTCAATTGCCTTATCAAAATTGGCTGGCACTTGTCCGCCGATCGTCCACCATACCAACGTAGGCACCTCGCCGGAACCTTCGCCTGCATTCGATCCCGAGTTTTCCGCTGGCGTGTTGTTTGCCGCGTTATTGTTGTCTGAGCCGGAACAGCCTGTTAATCCAAAGATAGCCAGCGTTACCACTCCGATCAAAAGCGGAGCTTTCATCCATGCTTTAAACCTTGTTCTCATTCCTCTATTCCCCCCTTAAGTTGACACGCACCAATCCTGCTCGAAATTATGATAAACCTGAACATTCCAGATTTATTTTGATTTATCCCTTGACTGCACCCACCGTCAAACCGGAGATAAAGTATTTCTGGAAGAAGGGGTAGGCCAGAGCAACGGGCAGTACAATAATGATCGCAACAGCCATACGTGCCGATTCTTTGGGCATGGTGGCGACAAGTTCAGCGTAGCTTATACCCATCGTCGAGGCGTTTTTAGCCAGCGCGTCAACGTTGCTCATCAGGCTGTTCAGTAGTGCCTGCAGCGAATACAAAGTTTGGTCGTCGATATACAGCATCGATTGAAACCAGTCATTCCAGTACGAGAAGCAGAGGAAAAGGCCAATCGTTGCTAGAACAGGCAGTGAGATCGGAAGTACAATTGTGAAGAAGATGCGGAATTGACCTGCTCCGTCGATTTCGGCTGATTCAATCAGCCCGTCAGGAATGGTCGTCTTGAAAAAAGTTTTGCAGATGATGACATTGAAGGAGGAAACGGCTAAAGGTA
>NZ_LITU01000055.1:47482-55375 GCF_001280595.1 Paenibacillus xylanivorans | reverse complement strand
ATGTAATAGCTGGAAACAAGACCGCCGTTAAAAACCATGGGGATGAATACAATCCATGTCAGCAGCCCTTTTAACTTGAATTGGGGACGGGACAGCGCATAGCCCATCGTAGTGGTGAGCAGCACGCCGATCAGCGTGCCTATTACCGTAACAAATACGGAGACACCCAGCGCTCGTATAATCATCGAGCCCTGTTTGACGATATAGTTGTAGGCTTCAGCTGAGAATGTCGTCGGCAGGAGCTGGTAGCCCGTCTCTCGAATGGAAGCCTCGCTGGACAGTGAAATGGACAGTACCACGACGATTGGAACTACGCATAACAAGGCTAAAATAATAAAGATCAGGTGAAAAAAAATGTTCGTTCCTTTCCCGACTCGGTTGAACTTATCAAGACCGGAATCATAGCTTGTTTGTGTTGTCATATTCCTGTCTCCTCTCTAGATCAACGCACTTTCTGGATCAACTTTACGAACAATCCAGTTCGCGAATAGGATCATTCCGCAGCCCAGTATAGATTGCATGAAGGCAGATGCAGACGCCATACCGACCGTCGCGGTTTTGAGTTGTTTGTACACGAGCACATCTACCGTCGTGGTCACGTTGTAGAGAGAATTGGAATCTCGTGGCACCTGGAAGAACAAGCCGAAATCCGTGGAGAAGATACCTCCGACCGACAGGATAAACATCAACACAATAACAAATTTCATTAAGGGCAGCGTAATATACCATGTCTGCTGCCACTTGCTAGCGCCATCGATGACGGCCGCTTCGTAATAAGTCGAATCCATGCTTGTGATGGTCGCCAAATAGACAACCATGCCGTAACCGAGACCCTTCCACATATTCATAAATACCAGAAGATACGGCCAATACGACGGCTCCATATACCAATTTTTTGGATCATGGCTGAAATGGGTCAGAACTTGGTTGGCAATTCCCTTGTCATAGCTCAGGAATGCCCAAAGCACCGCGGAAACCACAACCCACGATAGGAAATACGGGAGAAACATCATCGTCTGATAGACCTTGGCTGCCTTGCGGCTGTGCAGCTGTCCAACCATCAATGCAAGCGACACAGGCACGATAATACCCAGAATAATAAAGATAATGTTGTAACCGATTGTATTGCGAATTACGATCCAGACGTCGTTCGAACTGAACAGGAATTCAAAGTTTTTGAAGCCGATCCAGTCGCTGTTTATTACATTGCTGAGAAAGTTTCCGTGAATCTTGAAATCCTTGAAAGCGATAATGACACCGAACATCGGCAAGAAGCTGAACAGAATGTACCAGATTATGGTCGGAAGCGCGAGCAACGTGAGCTCGGTATCATGCTTGCGCCAGCGTGTTCGTACTCTTTTGCGGGTGACTTTTGCTTCCATATCATCTTCCCTTCTTGTAGTACTGGCTGAGGAGCATTTTCTTTTTTTACCCCTAATTGTTAACGCTTTCATCTTGTTTTGACAAACCCTTTATGAAGGTCAAGGTTTGTCAAAACCTAACCTCGATTAGTTGTAATTCTATGTAAATCTCCAGATGATTCCTAGACCAAAAACGTAAGACAATAGTCAAAAAACAATAGGTTTAAGTATTTTTATTTCGATTTTCCATTGTGATTATCTAATGGTTGTTTATTTATTTTAGTGTTAATAGTACAATTATCCGGATATACAGTAATAGAGGATTTCCATTACTATAAATTGGTGATTAACTTATGGAGGATGCTACTTAATGAACGACAAAACGGAAGACCGCAGTGATCAATCAGAGTCTCACGACTGCACGGTTCGATCCGTACGAGCCGACGCAAAGCGCAACATTCATGCTTTGCTCCAGGCCGCGCTGACTGTATTCGCAACTTCAGGAGTAGACGCTCCAATTCGGGAAATTGCGGAGAAGGCTGGCGTCGGCGTAGGGACGGTATATCGCCATTTTCCACAGCGTTCGGATCTCATAGAGGCTGTCTTCCGACAGGAGATTGATGCTTGCGCAGATGCTGCTGAAGATTTAGCTGCTAAATATGAACCAGTTGAGGCATTAGAGCGATGGATGCTGCGCTATTTGGACTTCATAGCGACCAAACGCGGACTCGCGGCGGCCCTACATTCAAAGGATCCGGCATACGAGACTTTGCCTGTCTGTTTTGTAGTGGAACTAAGTCCAGCTCTTAAAAACTTGCTTGAAACGGCGACTACTGCTGGTAAGATACGTGCCGATGTCGAACCAGACGAATTGCTGTGGGCCGTCGCGAGCCTCTGTACGGCGGTAGACAACGGAGATACTGTACATGTGCAACATATCATTTCACTGCTCGTAGATGGGTTGCGCTATCGTGCGAACCGCTAACATCTCCAAGTGCTCAAAGTTCATCTACGCAGCAAGACAATCAGAATATCGACAGTGCGCTCCCTCACCGGCTGATGCCGAGAAGGGAGCGCATTTTGCATTTCCTAGAGCTTCACTTGGATTCAAGTCGACCAATTGGACTGACACTTTCCGACAAAGTCTTGTGTATTGCTGACCAGCTGGCATGATCAATATCGAGTGCATGACGAAGGTAAGCCCACGTGACTCGCTGGATCAAGGCGACTTGTTCTGGATTTTCATCTGTTGTTTCCTTGACCTCATAACCTGGGATTCCACCTAGTGAGTGTTCTGCACCGAAGAGGGTGAGCAGGCTCTCGGCTCCCGGGCTTAAGAAGTAAGGATCGGTCATCCATTCTGGGCCGCGGACAGTCAACTGATACTTTTGCGGGACGTAGTCCTGGTCCCCGACGATGACAAGGCTGGGTGTAGTCATGTGTGCGAAGCTCACGTTCAGATGCGGCATGTTCTCGGCTGCAAACGGTGTCAGGCTGTCTCCACCTTGCCCAGCGGTGGCAAACAGTATGCCTGCTTTGATGCGCGAGTCGGATAGGTCCTCTTCCTTCTTGGTCTCCGGGTTGAAAACTCGCAAACCCAGAAGATTGCCCGCCGTTTGGCCGCCGAATGAGTGTCCGGCTGTGGCGATGCGGCTTCGGTCAAGGCGCCCGCTCAGGCCAGGAACAGCAGCTTCTAGAAAATCAAGCTGATCGAGGATAAGCTTCATGTCTTCAACTCTGGAACGCCAGATCCGAGGTGTACGGGGATCGTCCTTGGGGAGATTCACTGTCCTTGAGTCGAGATGGGTGGGTTGTATGACCACAAAACCGTGTGCAGCCCAGAAATCAACCAGTGGGCCGTAACCCTCCAATGACGAGCCAGAGCCATGTGAGAAAACAATGATAGGTAAGTTTCCACCCGTCGTCGGCGCGGATACTCTCACTCTCAGATCCTCCCCACGCCAAGGGGCTGATAGCACGATCTGTTTCACTGAAACGATTGGAGAGGATGTATTATTCTTAATTTCCATAATAAATGTCCCTGCCCTTCTTTAAGAGATATAAGATTTGTGATGGCCACCGCCTATCATGTGCTAAAGACAATTTAAGCGGAACATTGTTCCTATTATATACGGAACAATGTTCCGTTTGCAATGTATTTTAAATTATTGCTCATTTTGATCCAATAACACTTCAATCTTATTGGTAAATTTAGCGTCACTGTCATCTTGCCCCATTAAAATTAATCATGCTCTTGTCCCCCGACCTTGAAACATAAAGGGCCTCCAAAATTGGGGGCCCTTTCCCTAACAATGATGAATTTTCAATGATAATCTTCCCTTTTCCATCAACATTAAATATATGTACCTATCGAAATCGGCTGATCCTTTAGTGAGACAATGATATGAAAGAAAGGCATCTTGGCACCTTCTCTGCTATATCTCCAACAAAAACGTAGATGGATACTTGTTTATCTTGAAACCGACATTATGATATTTTGAGTGTCGCTTAAAGAAACAAACCAGTTTTGTAGAACGATATTATGGTGTGAAATGATCTGTTCTGCACTTAAAAAGGAAGACTCCGCAGTACTGTGGGCATCTTTTGCTAAAATAACGTCAAATCCCAAGCTAAATGCTCTACGACATGTCGCATCAACACATATCTCAGTCTGAATTCCCGCGACAACCAGTCGATTAACGCCTAAATGAGTTAAATGTGATTCAAGGTTGGTACCTTGAAATGAATCTGGAAAGTCCTTTTCGATTTTTACATCTTCAGCTAATAAGGATAAGTCGGGGTGAAGACTCCAGCCTGAAGACGTTTTTGAGGTAATTGTCCCTAATTTCCCATTATGCTGAGTAAGTATGACTGGAATCTTACTTGTGTGGGCCCAAGTAATAAGTTGCTTGATATTGGTTAATAATTCTTCACTGTTATGAATAAAGAGAGGATTCATAAAAGATCCGGTTTGCACATCTATAATCAATAAAGCTGGCTTATGGATCATAATTATCCCTCCTCATCTTCTTCATTAATTTCTAGAGGTTAGAATTTCCTGTAACCATAATTATATTCATCATTTTTTATGCTGAAAGATCGAACATACATATAAAAAAGGAGAACTGCCTATGTACAAGCAGTTCTCCTTTTGTTAATTAACCGTTTCTTAGTGGTCCAGGAATACAAGCTGAATGAAGAACAATACGGCAAAAATGTAGAATATCGGATGAACATCCTTGCCCTTTCCACGAAGCAGCTTGAGTACCGGATAGAAAATGAAGCCTACGCCAATGCCTGTCGCAATGCTGTGCGTCAATGGAGTAAGAATGATAATCAGGAAAGCAGGAAATGTTTCTTCAAGGTCCTTCCAATTGATTTTGCTGATCACACTAATCATAAAGTAGCCAACAATAATCAGTGCTGGAGAAGTAATCGCCGGGATACCTGATATCACACTTACGATAGGTGCAAAGAACAAAGTAAGAGCAAGCAGAACACTTACCGTTACTGCCGTCAGTCCTGTTCTTCCTCCTGCAGCCACTCCTGTGCTGGACTCGATATAAGCCGATGTTGGGCTCGTTCCAAGCAAAGCGCCTGTGGTAGTCCCTACGGCATCAGCTAATAGGGCGCCGCGTGAGCGCGGAAATTTACCTTCCTTCAGCAGACCTGCTTGTTCAGCAACTCCGAGCATCGTTCCCGTTGTATCAAACAGCGTGATTAACAGGAAAGTAAATATGATGGTATACAAACCATTAGAGAACACACCCGCCAAATCCAGTTGAAAAGCCGTTGTCGTGAGGCCTTGCGGCATGGATACAATCGATTCCGGCATTTGAAATAGTCCCAAGATCCAGGCAAGTATCGCTGTTACCACCATTCCGATGAACAGATAACCTTTTACATTGTACGCCATAAGCACAACAGTGATAATCAATCCGATAATGGTCAGGTAAGTCATTGGCTCTGCCAAGTTCCCGATCGTAATCAAATTTGATTCTGAATCAGCAATAATTCCGGAATTTTGCAGGCCTACCGTTGTAATAAACAATCCGATCCCTGCTGTTATCGCGTGTTTAAGGCTCGCAGGAATGGCATCAAGCAGCATGTAACGAAATGAAGTAAGCGATAAAATAATAAACAAAAGCCCCGCTATAAATACCGCTCCTAGCGCAACCTGCCAAGACACGCCATATCCGGCAACTACACTATAGGCGAAGAATGCATTCAGACCCATACCAGGCGCTATGACGATCGGATAATTGGACCCTATTCCCATAATCAGAGTCGCCACAATACTTGCCAACACCGTAGCAATGAATACTCCGTTAAAGTCCATCCCCGTGCTGCTGAGTATTCCTGGGTTTACGATCACTATGTATACCATCGTGAAGAATGTCGTGATTCCTGCGATGATCTCAGTTGAAACGGTCGTGCCTCTTTCTTTTAGTTTGAACCAGTTGTCCATGATAAAGCCAGCCTCCAACTTTCAAATTATTCTCCAAAGCCAAAAACAAAAAAAATCCTAATCATCGTAATAGGATTGTAATATTACCGCTCCTATATTCGTCATTAGGATTAAAAACTAAGATTCTGAACTAATGAAAAAGATACTCATATCTGCTCTATCCTGATGTCCATTTCGAATTTTAATAAAAAATTCACTCATTGTCAACGAATTAACGTATTGTTCACAGTTATTTACGAACTATATTGAGATGATATTAAGTATTCATTCGTTTTTTAGAACAGGCTATACTGAATCCAGACCACAATTAGCATGTTATAGATTAAATGTTTTTACATACGGCGATAAAAGAAAACGCTGACATAAGGCAAAAGAAGCCCATTCCTTTAAATGCTTATACCGATAAAACAAAAAAGCCGCTAAAATAGCGACTTTAAATGGGACTAAATTTTTGTCTTAGATAAAGTAAAATTGACAATAGAAAGTTCCATTGTTGTTTGATACCCCAAGCCTTCATATAAGCGAACAGCAGGTAAGTTATTTGCTAATACGCCCAGATAGACATCTGGTGAAAGTTTTTTACCGAGGTGTGTCAATTCACTTGTTAGGCGTTTAGCTAATCCTCTTCCTCTGTAATCTAACCTGGTAACAATGTTCCCAAGCTCTACTAGCTGAGGGTCATAAAAATGGTAGCCTCCTACAGCTATGAAATCCTCCCCTTCCTTAATTCCAAGAAAAGGATAATTCTCTAACTCACTCCTTGTGAAAAACCTCATTTCCCCACTATGTAAAAAATCAATTACCTTAGAATAATCATTTTCATTTATCTTTTTTGCAATGTTAGATTCAAGGAGTTTCGATTCATCCTGATGTTTCATAGTTAAAAAACGTTGAGGAATTCCTTTGATGAGACCGAAGGATTGAAAAAGTTCAAGGTCCCGTTGACAGAGTATCGTGCCACATACAGCACTTTCGTCAAGTTTGATAGTTTCTCTTGTAAAAGCAATTAGTTCTGGAAAAAAGATATCACAATCTTCAACTCGGAAGAAAGAAAATGCAGGAAAGGATAGTTCGCTAAAATAAGCTAATACGGCTGTAAGTTGGCTATTAAAAAATTGACAAATATATTGGGCCTTATCCTTACGTTGAGTTAAATAACTATAGAATAGCAGATTCTGTTCTGTATTAATGTGCGGCAATAATTTAATAATTGTATCGTGAGTAAGCAATCGATGCGAAAGCATTTTAACACCTCTCTATCTATAATTTCTATTCTAATGGATAAGGTGCATAGACATAAAGGGAAATTTTGAATGAATACTTACAGGTCTCTTTTATAAAAATCGCTTCTGCAGCCAGAAGTAGAGTATAGTAGGCGTAGTAAAAAAATATATTCCAGGAGGTTACAACCATGCCACAGGATATCTGGATTAACCTGCCAGTCAAAGATGTTGAGAGCTCAACTACCTTTTTCAATGAGATTGGATTCCATGCGGTGAGCGTTGGTAACGAGAGAGCAAAGCTTTCCATAGGTCAAACAACGATTCTGCTATTCCCGGAGTCAGCGTTTGAAAAATTTACAGGTTCAAAAACAGCAAATACTTCCCATAGCGCAGAAGTAATATTTTCCATTGGTGCTGAGAGCAGAGAAGAAGTAGATGCCTTCATTCAAAAAGTGGAGTTTGCCGGAGGAAACATCTTTGGCAAACCGAGTGAAATCGACGGCTGGATGTACGGCGCAGGATTTGCCGACCTGGACGGTCACCGCTGGAACCTGCTTTACATGGATGAGAGCAAAATGCCGAAAAAATAAGTGAAAACGCCGGTCACCTGTTAAGGTCACCGGCGTTCCTCCTATAATCTCATATCGTAATTTAAATCAATATCCTTACTTGGACGGAAAAATTCGTAGGTTGATTGCTTTTACCAAGAACTCACTACAAATCTGGTTAATTTCCTCAAATGTAACCACAGTATCCATGCGTTCCCTTTATGAAAAGTCCCTACACATTTATCATACCTTTGGGCTAAATTGCCCGTTAGCTTAATGAATAAGTGGACGAA
>NZ_LITU01000055.1:5478-47439 GCF_001280595.1 Paenibacillus xylanivorans | reverse complement strand
TTTTCCAACATCTAACCGCCTCTGTTTACCTCTATATACTATGTCTCTATCTATTCTTTTCCTCATCCTCAATTTCAGCATAAGAGTTACTAATTTCCGAACTAAATGCATTAATTAGTGTATTATTTTCATCGAATCTATTGAATAATACAATACTCTTTTCGCCTTATAGGAATTTGCAAAACCATATATATGAGAAATATCTTCGATGTGTTGATGATTTATTCTTTCAACTAATCTTCTCCTTACTTCTTTTAACAGGATATGATAAAATTGTATTTATTTATTTTTTAATTTCACATATTTGGAGGCGTATTATATCATGCGGCAAAACAATTCTGTAAGGGTACAACATTTAGGGGAAGACGCATAATTGACCCTATAAACTGCGATTCCCCTTCATCTTAAAGGGGTTATATGCAAGTGCTACATCGAAATGAAGTTCACGCGTCACGATTCATCCTTTGGCTGAGCATTTTAACGTTTTTCAGCGTTATGAACGAAACCATGTTTAACGTAACATTGCCGGATATTGCCGCTTATTTTGATATTCCACCGTCGGCGGCAAATTGGACTAATACCTGCTTCTCGCTATCCTTCGCCATTGGCATCGCTGTGTACGGTAAGATATCGGAACATATAGATATGAGAAAGTTGCTGTTATTCGGTATTCTGATCTACGGTTTCGGTTCGATTGCCGGCCTATTGTGTCATACCTGGTATCCGGGCGTTCTGATCGCGCGTTTTTTTCAGGGAGTTGGCGCTTCGGCAGTTCCATCGCTTATTATGGTGATCATCGTCAAGATTGTCGAACCGGGAAAACAGGGCAAGGCGTTCGGCCTGATTGGCTCTGTGGTTGCATTTGGCGAGGGGATCGGCCCGGTCATCGGAGGTGCGATTTCCGACTATATTCATTGGTCCTTGTTATTCACACTGCCCTTGCTGTCGCTGCTAGCCCTTCCTTTCGTACTACGGACTCTGCCCGACGAGACTTCGGAAAGAAAATCATTCGATATTACCGGGGCCGTTCTGCTATCCGTCGGCATTCTCTCGTTTGCGCTGTTCACAACGCTTTACCATTGGATTTACCTCACTGCAAGTCTGGTTCTGTTCGGGCTTCTCGCTCTTCATATCCGCCGGCAACAGGCACCGTTTCTGGAACCGTTCCTATTTCGGAAGAAAAGGTATATTGCCGGTGTGCTCACCGGTGCCTTGCTGCTCGGCACGGTCGCCGGTTTCTTTTCCATGGTGCCTTATTTGATGAGAGCGGTGTACCATATGCCGACCGGCCTCATCGGAAGCGCCATTCTGTTTCCGGGCACATTAAGTGTCATCTTGTTCGGGATGCTCGGCGGGATGCTGGCTGACCGCCGGGGCCATATCGCCGGGATGTTGTCCGGGCTTGGCATGATTGTCGCCGGTTTTCTGATCGTACTCTTCTATACGGATCGAGCGCCTTGGCTTATTACAGGTTCGATTATCCTGACGTTTGGAGGTCTTTCGTTTGTAAAAACTGTCGTTTCGGCAAGTGTCGCCAAGACGCTCGAGCCGGATGAAGCAGGTTCCGGAATGGGCATGCTCAACTTCGCCTGTTTCCTTGCCGAAGGTATTGGCATTGCCGGTGTGGGCGGACTGCTGACGAAGTCGTGGCTAAACTCCCCCCTAATCGCGACCGTAACCAGTCAAACAGCCGCGCTTTACAGCAATATGATGCTGATATTTATTGCGCTCGTGACGTTTGGCGGCCTCCTGTTCGCTCTGTCGTACAAGCGCAATCGTCAATGATTTACTGCTCTAGGGATTTTCTGGAGCTTCATTAATTAGAACATGAAGCCTCCAAGTCCATTTCAATAATGGTATTGGAGGCTATTTAAGAAGTTCTCCTTAGTTCCAGGCCAAAATTCCAGTGCTTCTCGATTTGTTCAAAGCGCTTTTTATATGAATTCGTTTCTAATAGGTCTTTGATTATTTACGGCAAGTGCTTCAAAGGCATTACTGACAGTTATCGATCCATGCCAGTGCCGTAGCTTGCCTGATGGTTAGGGCGCAAAGGTACTGATAAATCGCGTTTTTCAAAAAATGAAACAATTTAATTGAGCTTATGGAGTGTAGCGTTCTTATGTTCACGGTAGGTTCAAAAATGCGCTTCAAGGTCGAAAACGAACAATTGGACACCATGCCTCCTACTATTATTGCACAAGAGATTGAATTAATTAATTAAAAACTTGAAAATATAATTCTGTTGCCTTGACCTTCGTATGTAAAAGAAAACCTCTAATCATTGAAGAAGTCTTCAATGATTAGAGGTTTATTTCGATTTGATAATCTGTTTTCAGATACCATCTTTTATCTTACCAAAACTAATGTGCGGTATAACCTCCATCAACAAGCAAGGTAGTACCATTTACGAAACTAGCATCATCGCTAGCTAGGAACAACACAGCTTTTGCTACTTCTTCTGGTCGTCCAAGTCTGCCCTGTGGATGAAGTGAAGTTAAATATTCTTTGCTTTTTGCATCTACGTTCTTCAACAGAGGCGTTTCAATGTATCCAGGACATACCGCGTTGACACGAATTCCGTCTTTTGCATAAGCAGTACATAAATTCTGAGTTAACAGCTTAACGCCTCCTTTTGCCGAGGCATACGCTGTTGTTTTAGGCAACGCAACGAAGCTGTGAATTGAACCAGCATTCACAATAACTCCGCCATTTCCTTGCTTAAGGAACTGTTCGATTGCATATTTATCGGAAAGAAATACACCCGACAAGTTAATATCGATTGTTCGTTTCCATTTATCATATGACAATACGTCAGCGGTGTCGTCATCGGCAACCCCTGCATTAGCATACATAATATCCAGCTTACCGTATTTCTCAATGGTTTTATTAATCATGTGCTTTATATCTTCTTCTTTAGTAACATCTGTTTTGACAAATAACGTATCAAGACCTTCCCCATTGAGTTCGGCAGCTAGTTCCTTACCATGATCAGAAAAGTCAGCAATGACAACTTTTGCTCCTTCTTTTGCAAAAAGACGAACGGTTGCTTCTCCAATTCCACTGGCGCCACCTGTAACAATAGCAACTTTTTCATTTAATTTCATACGATTCAACCGCTCCATTCATCATTAGTTATATATACATAGTTTGTCCATTCATTAACATCTTATAAATCCTAATCGGACTCAAAAGATTTAAGAACTTGTACTCTTCAATCTTACTCCTTTAATTTTGAAATACTATCCTATAAAGTTCTGTGTAATAATGGATTGTATATCCCCCATTTGTAGGGTATTTCATTTGAAAGGAACGGCTTATTATGACACAACATTTTCATCCATATACTGATATGACTTTTCAGGAATTTGTATTGTTTTTCAGAACGCATAACAAACAGCTCGAAGAAAATACAAACATTTACTTGATTTCGGAAACTAACATCTCTGAAACACATCGGAACGAAACAGAAGTGCTGATGGGATCCTTTTTTCGGATATTTACTCATTCAGACATGGATAATATGGAAAATCACTACTCTTCTTATTTGGACACCTGGGTTCAATCTCAGCTATCCATATTAAATATGGCAAGCTTACATTGGCTTCAAATTATATTTGAAAAATCTTTGCTGACTCTATTGATTCAATTGAAACATCAGCGAATGATGGAACCACTCATGTTCCTGTTATCTGTTTTTTCTTATCTGATGCATAGCTTTCATAAATGGGCAGATACGGAGCCTGTAACTCATGATACGAAGGAAAATGACGAAATACATAAACTGCGTTTGCTGGACCAATTAAACCAACTCCTAGTCAGTTCTTCCGGAGTTTCCGATCTAGCCTTTATCCTTAAAAAATGTGAGAAGTATTTCAATTATAAACGTTGTGTCTTCTATGCCTATGTACCTTGGTCCAACCAGTTCTATGGGGTCATCGGTGAAGAGCTTCCAAAGGTTCAGAGTATGAAAGGACAATTGACCGAGCAAACTCTAATCTTCAACTCCAAAAGACCGATCTATTTGAAAAATCCAAAACCTTATCTAAAGGACGAGCATATCCAGTTATTTCAGTTGTCTTCAATCATATTTGTACCGATTGCCCATGAGCATCAATTGTATGGCTGGGTCACGTTTGACCAAATGGGAGATTCATTTGACTGCACAAAGAGTGAGCTGGATTTGCTCGAACAAGTGGGAAAGAGAATTGGTTTGTTTTTATCCAGAAAAGAGAAGGAAAACACCGCCAAAACGATGGCCATTGTATTAACAGAAAGGGAATCTACCGTTCTCGATCTTCTCGCGGAAGGATACGATAACAAGAAAATCGCTTCTTTGTTGTTCCTAAGCGAGTATACAGTGAGAGATTACGTAAGCAGCCTTATGACCAAGCTGCGTGCCAAAAATCGGACACAGGTCGTTGCCTATGCTTTCCGTTGGGGGTTATTAAGTTAGAACCTTTGAATTTAATTTGTTAAAAATATAATATCACCAACTTGTGTATCATGTTGATGATCTTATATTTCATTCAGCGCTTCTTGGATAAATGCAGAATAACGTTGAATTGATCGCCGTGAATCTCGACCTTAATCTTCCCTCCGTGCAACTCAATGATGCTTTTCACAATAGCCAGTCCTAGTCCCGAGCCCTCTGTCTGGCGGGATTCGTCTGCTCTTTTGAACCGCTCGAACAGTTCTTCCGAATCAAAATCAATCTCATAGGCAGAGGTATTTTGAATTTTGAATCTTACCAAATCATCAGTCTCGTCCAAATAAATATAGATCCGGGTTCCTGGAAGTGAGTATTTCTGCGCGTTGCCAATTAAATTTTCGAAAACACGCCACATTTTGTTGCCGTCCAAATACGCATGGATTGGAAATTTCGCAATCCTCTCCCGAATTTCGAGCGACGCTTGTCCTATGTGGTTGTTTGACTCCGCAATCGCTTGTGTCAACAACGTTGCCACATCGACGTACTCCATATCCAGCTCTATTGTACCGCTGGCCATCTTTGAAATATCGAACAAATCTTCAATCAACAGTTTCAGTCGCAGCGCCTTACGATCTAGCGTTTCAATATAGGCTCGGGCTGTTTCAGAAGAATGATTTTCTTTTTTTAATAAATCGACATAGTTGATAATCGAAGTAAGCGGGGTCTTCAAATCATGCGATACGTTGGTAATCAGTTCAGTTTTTAACCGCTCGCTTTTCATTTGATTATTCAATGCATTTTGATATCCGGCTTTCATATTGTTAATATAGCCAGCAAGTTCAGATAAGGAATCCTTTCCTTTATCCTGAATTGAATTCTGAATATTCCCTTCGGCAATCTTTTTGCTCCCGTTGATGATAGCGATGTAACGTCTAAGCTTGGATAGTATATATGGAGCAAGAAGCAACACATACAGCAACAAAAAAATTATGAGCCATCCCTGTCCGTAATACGTGACTGCCTCCCAAAAACAAATACCGGCTATCGCAGTCAGCAAAAGTATAATGATGAGGCCAAACGTTAGTCTCCCATATTGCAGGCTGGCTCTAAGACCGTTTCTCCAAATATGAAAGTAATCTATCAGCACACTGCCATGCCAGAAGGAACGTCTATTATGCGGTGCTTTATAATAACGAAATATTCTGGCTGCCAACAAGCCGAGGATAATAATAGAAATAACTTCCAATATAAAACTGGACGCTGAAAATCTCAGACTCAACCCTAGGTATGAATACTCGTTTATAAGTATGAAGGTCCATAAAATAGTGGCGACAATGATGACAAGCAGATCGATTCCCACCTTTCGATCTGCTTTACTTTTTCTCGAATTTGTATCCAATTCCCCATACCACCTTTAAATATTTTGGGTCTTTAGGATTGATCTCAATTTTTTCACGAATATTTCTCACATGTACGGCAACCGTATTCTCTGAAGCAAAGATCGGTTCATTCCATACGCGCTCATAAATCTCATCAATGGAGAAAACTCTACCCTTGTTCTCCATCAGCAGCTCCAAAATTTTATACTCCTTCGCAGTCAGTCTAACGTCCTCTCCATCCACCTCAACAGTCTTCGAGCTTTTGTTCAGCACGAGTCCTTTTACTTGAATGATCTCTTCCCCAATTGATTGGAAGGAACCTAAATTCGTAAACCGGCGTAGCTGAGATCGAACTCTTGCTACCAGTTCCAGAGGATTAAACGGTTTCGTTATATAGTCGTCGGCTCCAACGTTGAGCCCCAAGATCTTGTCACTATCCTCCGATTTGGCGGAAAGCATAATGATCGGTATATTTTTGTTTTCACGAATTTTAAATGTTGTCTTGATTCCGTCGAGCTGCGGCATCATGATGTCCATGATAATAAGATGAATCGTTTCTTGTTCAAGGATTTCCAGCGCCTCTAAACCGTTAGAGGCCGTAAATACATCTACATCATTGCTTTTTAAATAAATAACGAGAGCTTCTCGAATTTCCGGTTCATCGTCTACAACTAGAATATTATTTATATCCATAATTCTCACCTTTATCACGTTATTGCTATTACTTCTAATCTGGAACAAATGTATCCCGGAAATTTAACATAGCCGGTGGAGCATGTGCAATTGATTATATATACATAGCTTTTCTTGCCCAATTTAAGTCATAATACACGATTTAAATGAAAAATCTCTAGTACAAAAACGAAGGAATTAATGAAGTTTTTATACATCGTAATTTCAATCCCACTAACTGCAACTTCTTTAGATTTTCTTTAGAAATACCCTCATCATTCCCTTAATTTTTCTCGGTAAGATACAGCTATCAACATGAGGAGCTGAAAAAAAATGATTGTTCATAACGTGCTAGATCTTATCCATCAATATGGGTACCTTTTCTTTTTTCTAGCCTTCTCTCTAGGCCCATTCGGAATCCCAATTCCTAATGAAGTAACCATTCTTACCAGTGCCGTTCTAAGTCGCTCGGGTTTTATCAATCACTGGACTGCCTATATCAGTATTCTGATTGGTCTGCTAACAGCGATCACGGTTGCTTATTTTACAGGCAAATTATTCGGCCACAAATTGAAGAATAAGTTCTCACACAATAAGCACTATCTCATAGCCGAATCCATTTTCAGAAAAAGAGGCCATGTAGCGATGTGTATCGGAATGTTTATCCCTGTTGTGCGTTATTTCATGCCTTTGCTCATTGGACTGAGCGGTGTTCATTTTAAAAAATTTGCTCTTATAACCTACTCAAGCGCCCTACTCTGGACGATTACTTTCTTTGCTTTGGGAAATTTCTTTGGAACTCCCATCTTAGCAATGCTGGAGGATATAAAATGAAATCAAATGATAGTCTGCTATTTTTAAGAAGCTTTGTAAAGAGCCCCAAAAATGTGGGGAGTATTATTCCAAGTTCTCGTTTTTTGGCTAATGCGATGGTTAAACAAGCAATTTGGCAAGGAAATATGGCAGTTGCAGAGCTTGGAGCAGGGACTGGAGCCATTACCCGATACATTCAAAAAAATGGACATGAAAACACAAAAGTTTTATTATTTGAAATGGATCAGAGGATGCGCAGCAATTTACGAATTAAATATCCAAATTTCACTTCTCACCCAAACGCTGCTGCTTTACTAAATACAATGAAGAACGAAGGTATAGATGCACTCGATTATATATTTAGCGGTTTGCCATTTTTTAATTTTGAGCGTACATTGAGGGACACCTTAATCGAACAGATTCACCAAGCTCTAAAACCTGGAGGACAATTTATTGCTTTTCAATATTCTCTACAAATGAAAAAACAGCTATCCGAAAAATTTATTATTGAAAAAATTGTGTTTGTACCTCTGAATATTCCTTTCGCATACGTTTATGTATGTCGTAAAAAAGAAAGTAATGCAAAGCCACAGTCTTCGTTGTTGTAGTTTGAATTAAGGATGCTCCATGACTCATTTGTAATTTTTCAAACTGCATCCTAGATAGATAAAAACCAGTGAATGAATTTAAATTCCACTGGTTTTACATTCTTATTTCGTTTACACGGATTCATGAAAAAGAATATCTGAAAAGCCCGTAGTAAAGAGGTCCAATCATGATAACTAATGTTATTAACATCAAAACTCTCCTCACCACAATCGGTAATTCCTTCAGGAGTTCTTCACCTTCATAATCCTTTAGTAGCATCGTGAATGAGATATCCCACAGTAAAGCTGTCACGGTAACAATTTTCCAGAACGCAGGAGTTAGAATAGTGGTTTCCGTAACGAACCCCAACAACCCAATCCATGTAATGACAGACACGACGAAATCTATTTTGCTAAGTTTTGATTTATACTTTCCTTTTAATAAAAAAGCGAGAGATGCTGTTCCGAGCAATCCAAGATACATCGTCCATAAAAAGTAAACCACATACATTCCTCACTTTTTGTTATTTTTATATATTTTATATCTCCTTTTATATGCTTTTGCATTATATCCAATCAACTTCGCAATTGATATATTAAATTTTTTCCATATTTAGGCGCTATTCTGCTATCCTTACGCTTTTGACAAAAACATAGAATCGAGACCTCTCTCAACTTGTCTCTTCTCACAAATCATGTTCCATGAAAAGAATATCGCGTTTCATTTCCTTCATGCCCTGTCTTGAAATCCGTCCAGCCTCGAACATGGACTGGATGTTGTCTCTCTCCAGCTGAATTCCGACTCGGGCCAGCTCCTGCATCGATTTGCCCAACTCTTTTCGGGTGCCGATGTCCGGTTCATTTCTGGTCAGACCCAGCAGCATACGTTCATATTGCAGAATCAGTGAGCTGACCATCTCCATATCCCGCTCGCCTTCTGCGAGCAGAACATTTAGCTGCTTAATGACATAAGTAACATTTTGAATTCTAAGTCTGTTCAGTTCCGCCCTTCTTTCTCGGAAACTTAACCGGAATTGCTGCAGCATTCCGAACACTTCGTCCCAATGCTTAACGGGGAAAAGCTCTTTTTTATAGCGCGCATCTCTTGTGTGCATATACAATAGTTTGTTAATTCGATTAAGGTAACGGTATGCTGTGTATGGATTCACTTCTTTCTTTTCAAGTGCAAGCAGAGTGTTCTCTCTTTCCCATTTCAGGACAGACAAACCCAAGGATCGCTGTACCTTATCTTTCTTTTCATCTTTTTTGAGCGTTCGAATTCTGGAAGTATACGTATTGATGATCTGAGCGGTCGCAAGCCGGTTCTGGTCCGTGATCGATTCATTTAATCCGGTAACCACATTCCTCAGAATCTCAATTTTCGCCTGAATCTCGTCCTCTTCCTGCTCCGTTTGTGTTTCTTTACCCAATAAAAGCGGCAACAGATAGTTGGATGCCAGAAGCGTCCACAGAATAACCCCAGCCGCTAGGAAAATGATCAGATCCCTGGCCGGAAATGAAGTGCCATCATTAAGAAAAAACGGCAGTGACAATGTACTCGCTAGTGTGATCGTTCCCCGGACTCCCGATAGACTAAGGATAAGCGCCTTCTTCAACCTAAGATGCCAAGGGTCGCTCTGTTTGAGTCCTTTAGAAATATCCATCAGGATTGCCCAGATGAGACGCAGCCCGAGTACAGCTGAAGTCAATAATAGTGTGTACATAATGACTTTAAAATTCCCTATTTCCGGGTTACTCCAAATCGTCTGGATAATATCAGGAAGCTGTGTTCCAAGCAACAGGAAAACCAGTCCATTCAATACAAAGATAATGACCGACCAGGTGCTTTTGGATACAACACTCAGCTTGGCTACCTCGGGGTTCATTTTCTTGTAACCGAAAGAATGGGCGATTCCTGCGGCGACGACAGCCAGGATACCGTTGACCCCTAATTCCTCCGCTGCCATGAAAATCAAAAATGGAGTCAAGATCTCAATCAGCATGTGAAGCGTGACATTCTCCATCCCCAGTTTCCGCAACCACTTCACCACACCATATTTAATTAAGGTGAGCAGAAGGCCCAGTACCACACCCCCAAGTGAAATGGAAATAAAGCTGATACTGGCAGTTTTGAAAGAGAATACACCTGTGACCATTGCGGCTACGGCAAACTGAAAGGAGACCAGCCCTGATGCATCATTTATTAAAGATTCTCCCTCAAGAATTTGCATTGTCTGATGGGGGATCTTTACTTTCTGCTCCAGTGCACCAACGGCCACAGCATCGGTAGGTGCTAGTGCAGCCGCCAATGCAAAAGCTGCCGCCAGTGGGATGACCGGAAGTAGCCAATTTAGGAAATAACCCATCACGGCTACCGTTACAAAGACCAAACCAAGCGCTAGCAAAAGGATAGGTTTCTTCAGCTTCCAGAGCGCTTCTTTATCTGCATGCCTGCCATCATTGAACAGCAACGGGGCTATGAATAGAAGCAGAAACAGCTCCGGATTTAATTTCAGTTCATAGTGCAAGGGTAGCAAAGTAATCAACATCCCCAGCACGATTTGAATAATAGGCACGGAGACCGAAGGGATAAACCGGTTTACTAAATTAGATAATGAGACCGCCGCAAGCATCAGCAAAATATATTCAAATAATTCCAAACGAATCTTACCTCCATATTTATCTGCAATAAGCAGCTTTTCGTAATTATTTCTAACAAGAATTTATCTTATTGTAAAATGCATTTATGAACTGTATGTGAATGAATCGCTTTTCACGTAGGCTGCTCAGAGACATATTCTATAATCCCCCCGGCTAACGATCCATGTTCTTTTCCTACGGATTGACATCAATATATAAAAAAGCCGCAGTTACGCGGCTATTAAGCGTTGTGTGTTCTTGTCGTTTTACAAATTTTTTAAAGTTAAGCGTTGAACTGGGACCAGTAATGAGAATTTTTTTTAAGTTTCATTCCTATGGGTCACAGTTCACTGTTTTACGGTCGTATTGCTCCCAGGAGCCTTGTTTAAATCATATCGGATAATCTGGCTGCTGTCGTTCATGTAATAGACGATGCCCCCACCCTCATACACAAACGTTGAGGTAGATCCGGCGATTTCAGAAATATTGATTGTATGCAATAATTTTAATTTGGTGGACGCCGACTCACTTACCTGATAGATAGATACTCGTGAATTCTCGACCAGCATCACAGTTCCATCTGGAGCTGTCTGATAGCTTTTTGCAGAAGCAGGAACTGTCTGCATGACACCCTTCCGGTCTATGATGAAAAAGTTGCCATTGGATAGAATTCCTGTGAATCCGATAGAAAAAACATCTTTGCCTTCACGCACCGAATTCTTCATATCTTCCCGGTAGCTTACGTTACTTATTTTTTTAGTCCATACTATTTTACCTTCCTTGGTTTTCGCCGTATAACTCGTAACGTTGTTGCCGAGATTCTTCTCTATTTTTTTGTGAGATTCACAGATGATTTATCGTCATTTGATTCGTTAAAATGAATAGAGGAACGCGGTCGTAAAACAAAAGCAGCCGCTGAGCGGCTGCTTCTGCAACTAATTACTCGTATATTTAACCCAATCGTATTCTGCGTACAATGGATTGGCACCGTTATAAGGACCTAACCAACTATCAACCCCGGTTCCATTCCATATATTCATCATAATTTTACCGGGAGTTATGGGGATATTGCTGGTTGCGGTATGCTTCAATACGCCATCAACATACCACTTGATATACCCTGGTTGCCAGTCGAAAGCATAGGTATGGAACCCCTGTGATGCATCAAAGCCAAGGTTAATAACTTTCTCATGACCACCCACCCCATTTGTAAAATAATTAAATTGCACTTTGGTCGTGTCTTTTCCTAAAAATTCAATATCAATCTCGTCCCATTGCGTGCCATGAGCAGGTCCTGTGTAGGTGAAAAAGGAGGATACTATGCCGGTATTTTTGGCAGGCTTCATGCTGACTTCATACAGCCCATATCCATAATTATTAGTGGAGCGGTACTCCCCGCAATCAAACTTGTTGTACGCAGAACTTGTCAAACCTAGCTTGAGCTTCCCATCATTCGTAAAATTGACATTGTTGGCCCGCCATGTGCAGTTGAACATTTCTCCGTTGGAGTAGCCATCTGCCTTTTGCCATGTTTCCGGGTTAAAATAAGTTAGTGGTTCCCAGAAAACATAACTTGCGAAAGCACTTACCGAAACAAACAAAGATACCACACATGCCACCACCAAAGTATACCAAGACTTCCTTTTCATCACACACCTCCATGAATGATTCCAAACATGTACGAAGTTTGGGCAAGGGATCCCCAAAAGTAGTAGATCCTCTTGCGGAAGCATAATATAAAGCGCTTACACGTTTGGTGTTTTCATTCTATATGGATGTAAATGGGATAACTATAGCAATCTTTAAAGATAGATATTCATTTCTAAAGCTTTTCGTGAGGAAAAGGTCAACGCCTGGCTCTGCACGAGCTGTTCATATTCAGTTCATAAAGCTATTTTATTCTATACAAAATCATTAGAAATATTATGGATCACGGGAGGAACGAATATGAAAAAAAATATTCTAGTTAGCGGGGCGAGTTTTGCCGGCATCTCAACAGCCTACTGGATGAAGCAGTTTGGCTACAACGTGACCGTTGTTGAGATCGCTGAAGGTCTTAAAAAAGGCGGCACACCTGTAAATATCCGCGAAAATACCGTCGACATCGTGAAACGTATGGGTCTGCTAGGCCAAATCCAGTCGAACAAAATAGACATGGAATTGATGGAATTCAAAAATTCCGATGATGTCACTGAAAGATTCGAAATCCGTGAGCAGCTCGCAGAAGATGAATATGAAATCGAGCGAGATGTATTGCTGGATATCATGTTCAAGGCTGTCAAAGATGACGTTGAGTTTATTTTCGGAGATAGCATTACATCATTGAAAGAAGAAAATAATGGCGTTGAGGTAGCTTTCAAAGGAGGACAAAAGCGCTCGTATGACCTGGTATTCGGCTGTGATGGTATTCATTCGACCGTCAGAAAATTGTGCTTCGGCGAGGAGGCGGAATTTTCGATTTTTCTTAAAACGTATTTCTCTATCACGATCGTGGATAAGTTGTTGATCCGGGAGAATACGACACAGATGTACAACGAGCCGGGCAAGGCGGTCATGCTGAACACTTATAACAATAAAACCGATATTGTCCTCTGCTTTTCTTCGGTGAAGGAACTCCCATACGACTACCGAAACGAAGATCAGCAACGGGATATCATTCTGAATCAATTTTCCGGACTAGGCTGGCGAACGCCGGAATTGCTGGAAGAAGTGAAGAACTCGAAAACTTTTTACTTTGACAAGCTGTGCCAAATGAAAATACCGTCGTGGACAAAAGGCAGGGTAGCGCTAGTCGGTGATGCTGGATACTGCGCCTCTCCGGCTGCTGGCATGGGTGGATCACTGGCAATAGATGGGGCAGCAGCCTTGGCTGATGCTTTCCAAAAAAACCATGGGAATTTTGAACTTGCGTTCCAAGAATATAATAAGAGTTTCCGTCCTTTCATCGAGGAAGTTCAAGCAAACGCGGAAATGATGGTAGATTTTCTTGTCCCACGAACTGAAGAAGACATTCGCGAAAGAATTTCGCAAGCGGCATCCATTAAGGACATCTAGGGACCGATTTGTAGGATATTGAGAGGCTATCATTTGATGGTATTTTTTCAGTGTGTATTTGTTGAGTTTAATGATTAGGACCAAGTTCTTGTCCTCAGTTTGGGGCAAGAACTTGATTCCTTAAAAAAAAACCGCTAAATTAGCGGTTTCAATGGAATTTCAACAATTTGGGGATTTGCCAACAAATTATCGAGTTTAGTTAACCCTTTTAATGGAGAGAAATCCGTGATGGCATTACCCGTGATATCTAACCTCACCAAGTTATTTGCGTACTGCAAACCCTCTAAGGATCTAAGTCTTCCAGATTTGCTATTTAGTGTTGTCAATTTCAGCATATCTCCAAAGGTTAGATCTCCCGTTATTCCTAATGCTGTTTTAATAGAATCTCTTAGATAAACATCTTGGATGACAATCGGCGCAGTTAAATTAACTTCGGTTAATCCAGCTATTGCTGCCTGTAATGCCGCTTTGTATTTCCCCATGTGGCATGGTCAGATCCATTGCCATTTCCCCCGTCAGTCACGACCAATTTAAGTTCCTTCGCTCCGTAGTGTAAGTCCAAAGCAAAGAATCAGAATGATTCCGGCGACCACATATCGGTGTCAATATATACTTTCTTGATTGTATATGTTTCGTCACTCGAATATGAGCTAACAAACGAAAAAAAGCCGCTAAAATAGCGACTTTCAACGAAGATATTGGTGTCCCTCTACATTAACCTTCCATATCATTTAGGACAGCTTCATTTCCAGTTGGTTCAACTAAAATATAATACCGATAATTATGGCCGATAAAACGCTTACAAGTGTAGCCCCATATAACAGCTTCAATCCAAACCGAGCAACAATGTTCCCTTGTTTTTCATTCAGCCCTTTTACTGCACCCACGATTGTACCAATGGACCCAAAGTTAGCAAATGAGATTAGAAAAACGGAAACAATGGCTGTAGTACGCCCACTTAAACCATCTTGGATCTTAACAAAGTCAAGCATAGCTACAAATTCATTCGCAACCAGTTTCGTTGCCATGATACTACCGGCATGAACAGCTTCATGCCATGGCACACCGATCATAAAGGCAATTGGTGCAAAGACATACCCTAGAACACCTTGGAACGAGATGCCAAATATGCCACTGAAGACCCCGTTAATTAAAGCAATGATTCCAACAAAACCAACTAACATTACTCCCACTACAATGGCTACTTTAAAGCCATCCATAATATATTCGCCCAGCATTTCAAAAAACGTTTGTTTTCCCTCTTCCTGAACTTCAACAATATCTTCTTCAGCTGTAACTTCATACGGATTAATGATGGATGCAATGATAAAGCCGCCAAATAGGTTTAATATTAATGCAGCTACTACATATCTAGGTTCCAGCATCGTCATATATGAACCAACAATGGACATAGATACCGTTGACATTGCAGATGCACATAATGTATACAAGCGATGCTTTGGCAATAATCCAAGCTGATTTTTCACAGAGATAAATACTTCATTTTGTCCTACAATTGCGGCTGCAACCGCATTATAAGATTCCAATTTCCCCATGCCATTTACTTTACTTAGCACCAGACCAATATACTTTATAATGAACGGCAGTATTTTGTAATGTTGCAGAATCCCTATTAATGCTGACATAAAAACGATAGGCATCAAAACATACAGGAAAAATGTATGGGCTCCTTCATTTGCAATCCCACCAAAAACAAAGTTCGTTCCTTCGTTGGCATATCCAAGTAATTTCGAAAAACTATCGGCAAAGCCTTTAATTAAGAATTCGCCTATACTCGTTTTTAGTATAATTAGTCCCAAACCTATCTGAATAACAATCATTATAATGATTGGACGATATTTAATTTTTTGCTTATTATTACTCGCAAGCCATGCCAGTAATAGCACAATAATCAGACCGGCAACAGAAATGAGATAATGCATGTTTAACCCTCCTAAAATACTTACTGAAAATTGGCGCAGCAAAACAAAGCGACTGTTCCCTAACCCAAAGGTTAATGCAGATCACTATCACACTCAGCAAGAAAAATATAACATCCAACTAGGTGTGGCTTGACGTGATCCCCATCATACCTTTCATAAAAGAACCGCTTATTTGAAAGATCAATAAGAGCAAATATATATTGGCTAATTAGGCCTTGCAAAAATACAGCTATCCCTAAAGTAATCATTGTGCTCTGGATGATTCCAGAAGCCTACATGGGTGTTAGGTTATATAAATCTGCGATAGCAATTGACTCAGCGATTTCACCTCTTATCGATAAACTAGCTCTCAATGGCTGCGTTAAGAGCTATTTCAACCATTTCATAAAAAGATTGTTCACTTTCTTGATGAGTTAAGTGCTCCTGTGTTAACAGCTGACTGCCTACTGTCAAGATGGATAATACTTTCACACCATATTTAGCGGCTAACGTATATAGGGCTGTGCTCTCCATTTCGACTGCTAATACACCAAAATCCATAAACTTGTGAAGTCGATCTAAGTTCTCACGGTAGAATTCATCAGAGTTATAGATGTTACCAACAAATACACTTACTTGTTTAGTTTGTGCCTGTTGATACGCTTTCATTAACAATGAGAAATCTGCCGTAGGTGCATAATTACAGCCATGGAAAATCTTATCCGTCATATTACTATCTGAAGACACGGCTTGGGCTATTACAATATCGCGGATATTAATTTCTTTCTGCATGGCTCCACATGTACCGATACGAATCAATTTCTTAACTTCATAATCGACGATCAATTCCGTTGCATAGATACTCATCGATGGATTTCCCATCCCTGTCCCCTGAACGGATACCCGTATCCCCTTGTATAATCCCGTATACCCATACATGCCTCTTACTTCGTTATAACAATTGACCTCATCTAAAAAGTGTTCTGCTACGAATTTTGCACGCAAAGGATCTCCTGGAAGCAAAACGATGTCCGCTACTTCTCCCTTTTTCGCGCCTAAATGCCTACTCATATTTCTGCCTCCTACTCTCAATGTGAAACCAGGCTTCCCAAGAAATCTCTTCTTGCCTTCAAGAAAATTTGTTTGGAAAGTACATTGAGCATAAGATTTTTTGTCATAACAAACTAGACCAAAATCTTACGGAGGGTCAGGGAAATAATTGATCAAATTATAAAAGCAATTCTTTACGAATGTTGTCTAGATCTCTTTTGGACGGAATCGTAGAGATAATAACAACAGGCACGGTCTGCAATGAAACCGGGATATTACTAATGACAAAATCAATCTGATTTTGCTGCATCATTTCGTCGGAGAGCCCTTTCATTATGGACGTATTGATGATCAACTGATCCCCAATTTCCTTCTTGATCAAATCGGCTATGTAATGACGAATTGAGAATTCTTCCCCAATTACTAAGAAGGCTCTTTTCTTTTTATAACGTAAACTTGAACGAACAATTAAGGTTAGCTTGGTCAAATGAAAATGATTATACAAAACGGCAGGATAAGCTTTACTCCACGTTTGCATGCAGGTTTGCAGTTCTTGATAAATCTGCTGGCATTCCTTTTGTACATATGCCGTTAAATTACTTTTTGAAATCATCATCCATTCAGAAATTGCATTATCGATTAATAACTTGTCAAAGAACGCGTATATCTCCAATATAAATCGTTCTTCCATCTCCAAGTTGGGGTATACTTTTGCCAGTAGTCTTAGAAGCAGATTCCCCATTTGATATTCTTCTTTATCTTTATGCAATTCGACTTCTTTCATCGGCGTTATTTCCGATCCTTCATAATAATGATATTGGCTGAGACTAACCAGGGACTGCATAAAGCAAATTTCACTTTTGGAGAAATCAATGGAGAACTTTTCTTCAAGACTCTTTGCAAGGATCTCCACGGGTAAATAAAACATCCCTTTTTCCCAGGGGTAGCCATTTTCGTCGATTTTTACGTATTCCCTTTTAGCGACTCTTTCCACAACAATGGCCAACAAAAAGGATAATCTCCTTTTGGAATTGATAAAATATACAATGTTTTTCTCATTCTCTGTATTTGTGATTAACTGATTGATATATGCAAAATCGACATTTGCAAAGGGCCATCCTGTGAACTCATACGCATCACAATATAACTTCCAATAGAAATATCGAATATTCATTTCATTTCCTTTGATCATTGGGGTTGAATACGTAATGCGTAGCTTATACGCTTTTAGATCATTATTATTTAATTGCACAATTAGTTTCTTCAAAGACGAGGTACTCATAAACATGACTCCGGCAAGCTCCTCCACGGACAGCCGTTCCACATTCGTAAACAATACATTCATCAGTCGATAAAAGATGGTTTGTCTGAACATCGAAGAAATCACTTCACTCATCGTCTCACTTCGCCCGTCACGCAGAAGAACGATTCCCTTTCCTCTAGAAACTTCTATAGTTACAGTCGGCGGCAATTGCTTGCTGATTTCATCCACCATCTTACGTATTGTTTTATCTGAGACCCCTAAACTTTTTTCAACTTCAGCTAAGGTAAACCATCTTTGTTCCGTATCAAGCAGCGTTAATAGTTGACTAGCTAATGTAAATCCCTTATCCATGTTTCCACCCTATTTCACTTATTTTGAATGTCATCGTGTTTTTGGCTAAAGAAAACTCATTCCCGCATAAGGAAAGAATCGGCTTTTTAATGTGTTTAAATACAATCTATGATAAACCAGTGTGAATAAGCTTAAACTATCCCACCCGTTCGTTCAATTCATATACGAGCCGACCCTTTCGGCACCATTTATTGGTTTTTCCTTTTTTATCCATGAAAAAAACCCCCTCCGCTCAGCAAGATCAAGTCCATCTTAACAGATGTCTTTTTTCTCTTGTCTACGAAAAGGGGATAACAGCAATTTAATCTTATAGTTCCTATACCTTATTATTCAATTTGGGTTGTCTTCATAAAGATTTTTTTCAAATTGTTCTTCTAGATGCTCTGCGTAACTGACAACACGTGGGGATTCCAATAACCTACCTATTACAAAATATAATCCAATCAAAATACAAACTGATATAATGATTTCAACAATGAGTGGCATCATTCTTCCATATTCTCTCCTTGCCAGGTAGCGTCTAATCGGCCCAAGTTAGATTTGATTATTTGCTTGGTTATCCATTACCATTCCACTTGGTCGAAACGCATGTTTTTGTAGTAATACTCTCTGTCATGATCCGTGATATCACGTAGGACCCTGCAGGGATTTCCGACAGCGATTACATTACTAGGGATATCCTTGGTTACCACGCTTCCTGCACCGATCACACTACCCGCACCGATAGTAACTCCTGGCACAATCACAGCGCAGCTACCGATCCATGCACCATCCTCGATAACTACCGGTAGAGCGAACATTCCACCTTCTTTGCGCTTTTCTGGGTGTACTGGATGATTGGTTACAGCAATCGTGACATTTGGGCCAAACATGACATCGTTTCCAATCGTGACTTTATAGTCATCGACAACAGTTAAATTAAAGTTGATATAGACATTATTGCCTACTGTAGTGTTTGATCCATAAGACATCCGAATAGGAGGTTCCATCCAAACATTTTCACCAATACTACCGAAAAGTTGTTCCATCAGAGCCTTACGCATTTCAATATCATCGGGATGTAAGCGATTGATCTCATAACATAGTGCCTTTCCTCGTTGACGCGCCCGAGCCAGATCAGAAGCTTCCTGTGGATAATTCGCATCGTGATCAGTAAACAGTTGTCGGTTTGCCATTCGTTCTGTAATATTCATGCCTTAGTCCCCTCTGCATTTAATCTATTTATTTTAGTTGACCTTACATTCTAAGACGCATATTTCTTAACTGGCTGGCGAAAAAGTCCTTGTAATATTATTTAGCCATTTGTATTGGCGGTAACGAATAAATGCCAATGGCAACTTAATGATCTCATCCAAACTAATAACGATATATAACACAAGGGGTGATACGTTCCATACAAAAGCACAGAAATAGCCAAGCGGCAAAATAATACCCCACATTACAATCGAATCACACCAAAAGCCAAATTTAGAGTCACCTCCTGCAGTGAATATTCCTGAGATATTGGTTGCATTAATGGATTTAGCAATACAATAAACTGCACTAATATATAACATTCCATCCAAGTAGTTTTGAGAAATGACATTTAGGTTTACTACGGAGAAAACAAGCGGTTTTATCAGGATAATTGTGCATCCTGCTATTATTCCAAATAGTAAAGCATATAGATTCATTCTGTTTCCCACCTGTTTGGCTTTCTCGATCTCCCCTTTACCTAGATATTTCCCAACCAATATAGATCCTCCACTAGCAATACCTCCACACAGGACAATGGTTAAATTCTTAACCACGGATGCAACAGAATTCGCCGCAACCATATCAGCACTTACATGTCCAATAATTGCAGCAGTCGCAGTTAGTGCCCCTCCCCAAACAATATAATTGCCTTGTACAGGCATGGTGTATTTCAGGAAATCTTTTAAGAGATTGCGTTGAATACCATCCCATATGGGAAAACGAAAGCGAATCGATCCTCTCGTCACGGAATAAATAACACAGCAGCCCAACTCAATAAACCGAGCTAAAACTGTAGCAAGAGCTACCGCCATGATTGCCATTTCAGGTCTGTCTGAGAAAAGCACAAAGATGCATAACGCATTAAACAAAATGTTTAAACTTAAACATAGTGAACTAATCCAAGCACTTAGTCTTGCATTTTCCATACTTCTAATCACGCTTAGATACATTTGTGAAATGCCCATTGCAAGATAAGAAAACGAATTCATCTTTAGAAATATTGAACCATACCGAATTAATTCACTATCATTTGAAAAAAAATGCATTAACGTTTCAGGATATAAAAAAGATACTAAAAAAAACAAAATTGAGATACTAAATGAGAACATGCAGGCAGTGCTGAGAATGCGCTGTATGGTTTGTACATCTTTCTTCCCCCAATATTGTGCGGTTAGAATCCCTGCTCCCGTAGCCATTCCCATGTAAAACAATGTTAATGCGAAGGTGATTTGTCCCGCTAGCGATACGGCCGACATTGTAGATTGGCTAATCATTCCCAACATAACTACATCAGCTGATATGACTGTGGCTGAGATTAGATTTTGTAATGCAATGGGAATGACAAGCGTGATTAATTCCTTATTAAAATCTCGCGTCATAGGAGTAGTTAACTGTATAGGATTTTTCTTTTTAACTTACATCCACTCCTCTCTGTTGCTTTCCATATTATCAAGATAGGATAAATTCATTGTCCTTTCCATAAATATTGGCTATACTTTTGTCAAAATCGTATATTTATTGGAGGCACTTTGTTGGATGAAAAATTTAGAGGTATTTTCTGATTTATCGGAACGATTGAATTATAATCTACCTGACCTACCCTTGTATGTCCGGAGAGGAAGCTTGAATGAATTTGATAATTTTACAGCTGCCGCTCATTGGCATTCGGACGTAGAGTTCATTTACATTCTGGAAGGCTCCATGGAGTATTCTGTTAACGGACAGACCATTAAATTAGAGCAAGGAAATGGGATTTTTGTGAATAGCCATCGTTTGCATTTTGGTTTTTCTCACACTCATTGTAATTGTGCATTTATTGTTATAGTGATCCATTCCTCTCTCATCGGGGAAGGTTCGTTCATACGAGCTTACTGGGAAGAGAAGTTTGGTCCAAACATGGATGATTTTGTATTACTAGCAGAACAGATATCCTGGCAGCACGAGATATTGTTATCCATTCAATCGATCTATGCTGAAATGCACAATAGCTTTGCTCCAAATCCGTTCCGCTTAACTTCACAGGCTTTATCTTTATGTGCTGGTATTGGAGATCACTTGCAACAGAAGGTGGGGGATATCCATGATGTGCAATTATGGACGAATATTCAGAAAATGACTCGATTCATTCATCAAAACTACGAGCAAAAAATAACTCTTGAAGACATTGCGTCCTCAGGAGCCGTTTGTCGAAGCCGCTGCTGTACTTTATTTAATAAATACGTGGGTCAAACTCCCAACAACTATCTAACTCGATACCGCCTTCATAAAAGTTGTGAGATGTTGAGGGAGACCAAAAGATCTGTGAGTGAAATCGCACTTGCCTGCGGCTTTCAAAGTGTGAGCTATTTCTCATCCCTTTTTCGCAAACAAATAGGATTAGTTCCGCTAGCATATCGCAAAAGCGGCATGAATGGCTTAAGTAAAACGGAGAATTAAAACGATTTATGCCCCATTCTCTAATTTTTCTTTTAGAATCGGATGCCGGATTGTAATTCGGGTGCCTATGCCCTCCTTGGATTCGATTTGTAATTTATACTCTAAACCAAAATAAATCTTTAACCGCTCATTGACATTGCGCAGGCCGACACCAGATCGCCCACTCATCTTCTGATCCTCAGATTCCTCCTCCAATGCCTGTATAACTGAATCGGGTATTCCCTTCCCGTTATCTGTAATGTCAATGACCAGATCCTGCTCTTCTATTCGTCCGGAGAGTATAACTTTGCCATGCTCGAAATTCCCACGAATGCTGTGTTGTATTGCATTCTCAACCAAAGGCTGCAGTAAAAGCCGCATGAACGTTATATTCAGCATATCTTCATCAAAAAAGTACACCACCCGTAGCGGCATGCCGATTCTGGCCTGTTCGATTTGCACGTAAGCCTTCACCTGATCGATTTCACGACCCACTGTCGTAATATCCTTGCCCTGATTGAGACTGAGACGCAATAAATTACCTAGTGCGGACACCATCTCCCCGATATCGCTGCGTCCATTATTTTCTGCCTTCCAGCGGATCGATTCCAGCGTGTTGTACAGAAAATGTGGATTGATTTGATGACTGAGTACTTGAAATTCAAGTTCTTTCTTGCTCCGTTCGGCTCGGGTGGATTGTGCAATCAAATCCTCGATTTTACGTACGATGCTGCCGAATCCACGAAACAGCCATCCTATCTCGTCCTTGCGTTCTTGATGCGGGATGTACATTCCAAAATCGCCTTCTTCCAGCTTTCGCATCAGACGTACCAATCGAAGGACAGGCTGAGTGAAATTTCGGGTAAGATAAATAACGACGCCAATGGATACAAGCAAATAGACAATAATAATGACAAGGAGCAGGTGATTCATCTCCGTAACGGGCTCCACTAGAGCATCCATCGGAGTCAGACTGATAATCGTCCAGGGTAGGCTGTCCATCCGGACGAAAGTGATCAAATGCTCTTGATCATAGATTGACAATTTCTCAACGCCTTCGTTATACAGATTGCGCTTGGCCAGCAGTTGTGGAGAGGGCAATACATCGCCTGTCCATTCATTCTCAGCCGAATCAAAAAGAATGGCGTCTTTATCATCAATGATCAGAAATTTTTGCCTTTGCAGCCGTTTGGTAGGTGAGAAGAATCTGCTTAGATGATTGTCAGCCAGATCCGTTACCACAATGCCGCGGGGCGTCCTGCTGTGCAGACTTGTGAACGTCTTGATATAAGACAACAGCGGCCCCCGATTCGGACCATCACTTACTGATAATTGCCAATACGGCACATTGCTGTCCGCTGCTTGCCGAAACCATTCCTCCTCACCAACCGAGGCAGATTCCTCCAAAGCTCTCATATAGGTTGGATAATCTGCTGGAATTAGTGGATATACTCGAAGCTGCAGCGCATCCATCTGTTTTTTCTTTTCATACACGATACTCAGCATATCAACGGAGATCGTCTCTTCTTCCTTTGGACTTAACGGAGGCCTCTCCAATAAATACTGCAATGTCTTGTCACCAATCAGGCTATTGATACCTTCGTTTAACTGAGCTAAATAAGTTTCCACGTTTATCTTGGCTTGCTCCAGATAACTCATCGAGAATGTAATATTGGCTTGCTGAATGCCTTCTATCGATTTGGTATGGGCATATGCAGAGAATAGGATGAAGGGGAGGATCGTTATCGAGAGAAAGATCAGAATCATACGATTACGGAAGGAAGATGCCAGGCGCAGAAAAGCATTAATCATCCAAAATCCCCCGTAGTCTACGGAATTCTTTCGGTGTCACCCCGACATGCTTTTTGAACAGTTTTGAAAAGTGTACCGGATCCTTATAGCCAACTTCATATGAAACATGATAAATCTTATATTTTATATCCCCCAGCAATTCTTTGGCTCGTATCATCCGGATACTTGTTAAATCCTCCAGAAAGGTATGGCCCGTTTCTTTTTTGTACAGCTTGCTGAGCCAAATCGGAGTAACATGAACCATCGATGCGACGTATTGCAGTGAGAGATTCTCGCTGTAACGGGTTCGGATCAATTTTGCAGCTTCCTGCACAATCCTGCTAGAAGAAGTGTCCATTTTATGGAAATCACTTGCTAAAAATTGTAGGCTTTTTTCTACATGCTTCTTTAGGGATTCCAACGTATCATATTGTTCCAAGCGTTCCCACAGCCCAATGGGATCGCGTTCCCATGAACGGTCCGGCCAACCGGCGGCTGCAGCGGTTCGATAGATGCCCATCAACCACTGGAATATTTGCTGCTGAATGTCCTTAAGACTTAAGAGCTCCCATGATTTCACCATGTCTTCGAAACCTTTCATGGATTCAGTAATATCCGTTTCCGTACCGTACCTGACCAGATCCAGCACTGCCGCCGGTTCGCGAATGGACATCTTCTCATTCTCGGTATCCATCCCATCAACGGATTCCGTGAATAACCGATTGCCCCCATAAATCACTTTCTGCTCTAACGATTCACCGCATTCAACGTATAAGGCATTAAGATGCTTAAGCTCCTTCGGTACAGGACTCACTGCAATACTGGCCTTCACCTTTACGAATTGATTGATCCGTTGTAAGCAAATCTCAGCCACTGATTTGCATAACTCCAGTATTTCTTGATCAAGACAACTGATCACAGCCACCCAACGCTCCATGGAATCCCTGAATAATGCGGCGGGTACACATAATTCTTCAGCCAGTGTCTGGCTGATCACGTTGCCAATGCCGAATAGGACGAGTTCCTTCTCATCCGTCAGCACTTGCATGTTGACCAGCGCCTTCAAATCATCTCCTTCAACGACCATCAGGAGCAAGGGAGATTCTTTCATCCAATCCAAATGCAAAGAATTTAGTCGATGGATAATACGGGTTTCGCGATACGGATTAAATTCGTTTTCTACCACCTCGCGCAGAAGCTCTTCTTGCAGTATGGGAACAGCGAATTGAACCTGGTACGCGATATTGGTTTTGTTTTGCTGCTCTAGTCTCTCCTGCTTGATGTAATCCGTGGCCTTGCGCACAATCCGTTCCATCTCATCCATGTTGATGGGTTTCAATATGTAGTCTATAGCACCCAGATGAATCGCCTGCTTCACCAGGGAAAAATCATCATAACCGCTAATCAAAATCGCTTTCCAATCCTTAGGTTCCGTCATCTGCAATTCACTGAGCAGTTCAAGTCCCGACATCCGGTTCATCTTGATATCCGTAATGATCAAATCAGGTTTATACTCCTGTGCAATCTGTAGTGCTTCGTCGCCGTCAGAGGCAGAACGGACTGTTCCAATCCCATATTCATGCCATGGAAAGCGCTTACGAAGACCTTCACGAATTTCATACTCGTCATCGACAATTAACACACTAATCATGAAGTAAGCCTCCCAGGAGTTAGTCAGGGTGATTCGACGCCAGATTCAGATCGACCTGCCGCTGCACCTCGACAATGATTTTATCAAGCCCGCTGTTCTGTTGTCGTATGCGGTAATCCAATACTGCCTCCTCGACAGCAGAGACCAGTCCGAATTCAATGGACCGACCCATATCTTCATATAACTGAACCCGTTTTTCGATTTCCTTGCTGATCGCATAATCACTAAGCAGCAAGCCTTCTAACGGGGAATCCAAATTGACCGGTATATTGGCAAACCGGGTCTCTTCTTCCCAGAAATCACCAGGGTATGTCTCCGTGGACCTGATGAATCGCGAATTCCAAAGCGCCCATTGTCCGCCCCAGCCCATATAATTGCTTGTCGAATCATTTAAGTTGTGCGGATATACCACCTGTTCCCCGTCCATCTCATAGGTCTTGCCTCCAATGCCGTAGATAACTAAGTCATACAGCTTTCGATCAGTCTCCATCATATCGAGAAATTGCAGCACCAATTCGGCGTGCTCCGAGTTACGGTTAATGGCAACAACGTTCGAAATCAGACTGCGGTTGATCTGCTTCTTATCCGGGTAAAGAAGAGACATTTGCTGACGATAGTTAGGATTAACAAAACCCTGATCAGCAGCGTGTGCCCATTCATGTGAAGTAAGAGTAAATAACACTTTACCATTGCGCCATTGATCGGAGCTATCCGCGCGGTCAATCAGTGATTCTGGACTCAAAATCTTGTCTTCATACCATTTTTTGCTCATGGTCGCGGCTTCCACATAGAAGGGTTGCTGTTCAATGGCCTGCACTTTAAGATCAGGGTCATTCAGATTAATACCTAGCCCATGAAACCCCAAATCTAGCCATTCCTCCCGCACGAGATAGAATGGAAGTGCTGTTAACCGAGTCACTTTACTGTTCGGATAAGCGTGCTTCAGCTCATGTAAGAGTACATCCACATCTTCAACTGTCTGAACCGAATCCGGTTCCCGGTAAATCCCCGCTTTCTCTGCGAGATCTACCCGCCATCCGGCATACGGACGCTGATTCATTTTGATGGACCATGGTAGCCCGACGATATCTCCATTCATCGTAGTAGAACGCAAGTTACCATCCATCTGATATTTTTTATAGAGGTTTGGCGCATATTCGGGTAAAAGTTTATCCAAGGCCATATAAGAACCACGCGAGGCCATCACTCTGAAGGAAGAATCCGAATCAAAGTTAAGGTCCCACCGATCACCGGCCGCAGCCATAACCAGTAGTTTCTCCGAATATTCGGGCCATGAAATGAAATGAATGGAGAACTTTACATTCAGTCCTTTGTCTTTTACGTATTCGCTGACTGCCGACCAAACTTCATCGGTCGCTGCTTTTTTCTCTCCCCCAAAATAAAACTTGAGTGTCACCACCGGCTCACTCGGATGATTAGACGATGGAAAGAAATCATTGATATCTGTACCTGGGTTGCCCATGCATCCGGATAATGCCAAAGCCAGACATATAAGATACGGTGCCACCCGCCTCTTAAATCTGAAAATGGAAATCTTCATTTAATCCCCTTCCATTTCTGAAATACGGATATCGTCATCCATTCAGGGCTTCTATACAAAAAACAACCGCCCGAGTTCATTATTTAAATATACCCACTTCTTTTTAGTAAAACAATGGAAATTATATGCCTCATCCTGTTTAAACGATGTTCTTCTCAGTGGTATAAAAGGAGGGGTTAGCCGCCCCTCCAACTTCATTTGTTAATCATCAGGTTTCTTTCTCCATCCTTTTTATGAGCCAAAACTTCCTGTCGTATCAAACAGTACCGATTCGGCTACTTTCGTTTGGATGACGAGATTCGCTTTTTCAGCTCGTACAAATACAAATCCTCATCGATCGGGAACTCGACGGTTTCACCGATCCAGCTGGACAAATGCATCGCGTTCGACAACATTAAGCTATGGATGCCTTCCTCGCCGTCCGCAATAAGCGGAGTGCCGTGCAGGATCGCCTTGGCAAAAGAAGCGATGATGCCCATATGCTGGCTGTTATCCCCTTCCGCCGGAACGACGGATACTTCAACAGACGGATTTGTGAAGCCTTCCTTCGATTTGAAACAATAATCGCGTTCGTTTTGGCTGAGCTTATGCAGCGTCAGTTTACCGTGTTCACAGACGAGCTTTCCCATCTCCAACGTAATCTCAAGACGGTTCGTTCCTGGCAGATCTGCGGTTGTTGTTACAAATACGCCTGTGGAACCGTTCGGAAATTCCAAATACGCCGTCACGTCGTCTTCAACCTCAATATCGTGCCACTTACCTTCATGGCAAAAAGCGCGGACTTTCGAAGGCATGCCGCAGATCCATTGGAGCAGGTCGATGTTATGAGGGCATTGGTTGATGAGCACACCACCGCCTTCGCCGGCCCAAGTTGCGCGCCAGCTCCCGGAATCATAATAAGCCTGAGTTCTGTACCAGTCAGTAATGATCCAGTTCACTCGCTTGATGGCCCCAAGCTCGCCGCCTTGCACCAACTCGCGCATTTTCCGGTACATTGGATTTGTTCGCTGATTGAACATCATACAGAATACGACGCCACTTTCCTGCGCCTTCTCGTTCATCTCTCTTACCTGCTTCGTATACACTCCGGCCGGCTTCTCGCATAATACATGCAATCCTCTACTGAAAGCTTGTATTGCAAGTCTTGGATGATCGTAGTGCGGCGTAGCGATAATAACAGCGTCGCAAAGACCGCTGTCTATCAATTCTTCCGCGCTAGTAAAATAACCGAATGTCTCCGGCAAATACGTCTTGGAAGCCGTAAGCCGCATTTCATCCATGTCTGAAACGGCGGTAAGCTCCACCTCCGTTATGGTGCCATTGATCAATTTTTTCGCATGGTCCGATCCCATATTTCCCATTCCGATAATACCGATACGTAATTTTTTCATGATCGATCTCCTTTCCCCCTAGCGATAGCCAAGAGAAGCCAAATTGTTGTAGCTCGTCTGCAAACAATCGAACGGACTCGTTTGACATACGTCCTGCTCTACGAGCAAATATTTCGTGTTCGCTTTTTCAAGCGCTTTCAAAATTGCTGTGAAATTCATGTTTCCTTCCATCACCGGCTCCATTTGCTTATCCCAACCCATATCCTTCAAATGCACGCAATGGAGGCGGTCCTTTAATTTGTCGATCCATTCGCATACGTCAGCCCCGGCCGCATGCACCCAATACGTGTCCAAAGTAATCCCCAGTTCCTCGGGTGAGAAATCTTCGATAAGGCGTTCGATCATACGCTTGCCATTCGTTTTCTCGAACTCGAAATGATGGTTGTGATACATGAATAGCTTTCCGGACCTGGCGATCCGCTCAACCGCCTCCCGGAAGTCACTCGCGAAATATCCGTACCAATCCAGTGCCCGATATTTATCCGGCATAGCTCCGATACCGATGTAATCGCAGCCAAGAATGTTATGCTCCTCAATCACTTGATCGGTTTCGTTCAATATCCGGTCAGGGCTCGTATGCGTCAGAGCAATTTGGAGCGATAACTCGTCGCACATGGATCTAAGTGTTTCCGGCTTGATTTTACCGATTGCAGAAACTTGAATCGATGTATAGCCCATCTCTGCAATTTTTTGCAATGTACGTCTAATATCTTTCTCAGTTTGGAGAAAAGAACGTACTGTGTACAACTGTGCACCTGAAATCACGGGAAACAGCTCCCTCTCTACGTTTGGAATGTGTTTACATTAATTAATTATAGTTCTGACGTGCAGATTTTCCATTGTAAATCGGAGCAATTACATTGCAAATATAGCGTCGATCTACTAGACTGACATTACACCGATTGGAGGAGGTGACTGGATGAAAACTGTCAATATCCATACCGACTCGTTAATTCTTCATCATGCTATAGACCGTAAGAAGACTGAACAATATGCGCTGCACTGCCACAATTTCTACGAGGTGTTCTATTTCGTTGCCGGTGATGTGAGCTATCTTGTAGAGGGCAAACATTATGTTCCCAAGCCCCACAGCCTCCTGCTCATTGCTCCCCACGTTTTTCATGGGGTCAAAATCGAAAGCGACATTCCCTATGAGAGAATATCGCTACATTTTGTACCTGGCTTTCTGCCTCTTGAAAACCAGTCGGTCTTACTGTCTCCGTTCCATGCTGATTACGGTTCGGCTGACATCTATTACACGGATAACGGGGATCATGTTATGTTCCCTTTTTTTAAACAATTGATCGACGCCCGATTCGCCGACGAGGCCATTCGTGAACTGTCGCTTCGTGTGCGTCTCGAAGCTCTTTTATCACAAATATTGATAAGCAGCTATTCGCTCAAAGGGGCATCTGAATCTTCATCATCCATTAAATCTGTATCAAAAATCATTGCTTATCTAAACGATCATATTACCGAATCAATTAGGCTGGACGATTTGTCTGCTGTCTTCTACATCAGCAAACACCATCTGAACAAAATGTTCCGGAGAGCAACAGGCACAACGGTTGGCAATTATGTCATTCATAAACGGGTCGTTATGGCGCAAAATTTGATGTCGCAGGGCCAAACAGCCAATTCCGCAGCATCAGCCGTAGGCTTTCACGATTATTCATCTTTCTTCCGGGCTTATAAAAAGGTTCTCGGCTATGCACCTTCCGTCAAACAAAATACAATGCTTCTCAAGTGATGTATTTATTCGTTCTGTAATTATATTTAACATTCAATCATCAAAAAAAGAGCGCAGAAACAAGGATTCCTTGTTTCTGCGCTCTTTTCATATTTTTAGTTCTTATTCACTAGCTATTTTAATAAATCACCTTAATGGTCTTGATTTCAAATGGTTTGAAAACAAGGTCCATATTAGAATCTAAGTTTTCAAGTGTTTCTTCCAACATATTAGTTATTTCCATTTTGTCAACAGAGATATTTAAATTCCAAGAGGTGATTGTATATGCTCCTTCTGCCTCATACATTCGAATGACAAATCCTCTTTCATTATTTTCTAACGGTTTGATAGCTTCAACGAGAATATTATCAGCATCTATCGATAATAAACTATTTTCCTTAAATTCCCCTTCAAAAATAAGCGGCTTCATATTGAATTGATATGCAGGATGCACAACATTTTTCGCACAATAGCAGCCATCATGAGGTAAGAAAGAATAACTGCATTCATGTAAGCCTTTATCCCCTCGAGGATCTGGACGATTACCTCCCTTATGTAGCGAAAGTTGCATGCTTGAATTTTCCACACTGATTCCATACTTACAATCATTCAATAATGCGGCTCCATACCTTGCTTCGGACAAATCGGTATATTTGTGATTAACCACTTCAAACTTGGCTTTTTCTATAGAATTATTTCTTGTTGTTGGCCGTTCAATATATCCAAACTGTATTTCCTGTTTTGCTGTATTCGTAAAAATAGATGTATCGAAGGCTGTTTTCAAGAAACGATGTTCGTCTTGCCAATCAATCAGAGTATCAAACCTCACTTGCAGACCATCACTATAGAACACCATATCCTGAATGATGGTTGTTTTCGCTGTAATTTGATACTTGCTTCGAATACGTATTTCAATAGGGCCATTAGAAATCAATTCTCTTGAAATCATTGCAGCAGTATCCGCGAATTTATACTGGCTATCAACATCCAGATCCCAATTATCCCATGCAGTCGGAACATCTTCTGCTATAAGGAAGGTGTTGAATGCATAGCCTTCACCACGAAGTTCCCTCTTGGCTTTTTTGTCAAAGAATGATTCAATATAACCCTTTTCATTAAAACTTACTTTGATTAAAGGCGTTTCTAATTGATTTCCCTCCAAACTAAACTCTGATTCACCTTCAGGCACACCTTCCTCCAGTTTTAGCACGATGCCAGAGAAAGCTGGAATCATGACTTTTACTGCTAGTTTCTTGTTGCCGTGAATGTCGGTAGTCACTTGTTGACGATAATCTCCTTGGACCTTTAAACCATCAGTATAATCAAGATAAACGACTTCACTCCGGTCAAAAGACAAGGTGTTTATAACCGTTCTGGATAGCGGTCTGTTCTGAGGTTTAATCAATTCATGAATGTATTGAGCTGATTTATCAATGATTGCAGATGTTTCAGCTAAGGATTCATCATGTACTCGAGCGATACTTGTACCTGGCAAAATATCATGGAATTGATTAACCAGCATATCTTCCATTAGCGGACGAATTTTCTCATCACTGGCTATAGTATTTTTCCTAATGGCTTCACGTACCGTTACATATTCTAGGTTTCTTAAAGAAACTTCGGCCAATCTGTTATTCCTTTTGATATTATGTTGATTGGTTAATGTTCCGCGGTGTAGTTCCAAATATAGTTCTCCGCTGAAAATGGACGGATCTATTGCAGTTTCTTTGAGTTCTCTCATGAACTCACTTACTGTAGTGTGCTTTGCTTTAGGAATCCCTTCCAAATCCCTAACACGACGTGCCATTTCAATCATTTCAAATTGTGGACCTCCACCGCCGTCACCAAAACCATAGGCTAATAACCTTTTGTTTGTAACGGATTTTTCCTTAATTCCCCTCATATCTCCCCCGGCAACATAATCTACCAAGCTTGCAGCATCAGGCCATATATGAGTTCGATTAAAATGAACGAAAACTCTCGATCCGTCTAGTCCTTTCCAAATAAATGTGTCATACGGGAATACATTCGTATCATTCCAGTCCATTTTCGTTGTCAAAAAGTATTTTATTCCGCAGCCCTTCATAATTTGAGGCAAAGAAGCGCTATAGCCAAACGTATCCGGTAACCAGAAACAATCCGAACGGTAATTAAAATTCTCCTGCGTGTATCGTTGTCCCCAAATAAATTGGCGGATTAAATATTCACCATTAGGCAAATTACAGTCACTTTCGATCCATACCCCTCCATTGGGTTCATACCTGCCGTTTATAACCTGTTCTTTGATACCTTCAAATACTTCAGGGTAATGCCGCTGAACCATTGCCGTATGATATGCGGAACTTTGTACAAATTTATATTCATCGTACTGTTTCATAAGGTTTAATTGATTGGCATAGGTGCGAGTACATTTCTTCAATGTCTCGTCTTTATGCCACAACCACGCTGTATCCATGTGGGAGTGTCCAATAATTCCGGCACTTGGTGCGGATACAGAATTTCGATTCTTTAGTAGGTTTTGCAGAATCGGTTGTGCTTGTCGTATAGCACCCATAAAAGTATCGTAATCTACATTGTCGTAATCGTAGTACAATACTTTATGCACTTCGACTAGTTGGGCGACGATATTGCTTCTCACGAAGTTGTTAGAGTCCAATTTAGAAACAACTTGATTAAGCGTTTTTAAATCAAAATAGAATTCGCAAATTTCATCGTTCTTAGTACAAATATCAACGCTTTCATACACATAAGTAAAGTTTCCTTGACTCTCTGTCTCCAGAGGCGCTACACCCGGAAAATCATGATGAGCATAGACTTCCAAAACGATCTCTATATTCTCGCCACCTGTAACCTGCTGTTTTAACATGTCGCAGTAATGGTTACCATGGCTGTTCACAATGATTTTAGAGCAGAAAATGCCAGACGGTACGCCGTCGACCCACATCATCATTTCATATCCACCGATGTGAGGATACAAATATAAATTTTGTCCGGCGAGATTACTGAGTACTTTGTAGCTTCCTTTAAACCAGCAGTATGTTTTTTCTCCTTCCCAAATATCCCCCTTCTTGCAATCCTTAAAATTCGATTCGTCTGGAATCGAATATAGAGATTCTGTTGTATGGTATTTCTTCATTGGCACTTCATCCACTTTGGTAAACATAAGAGGTTCAATGGTCTTGGTAAAGCGAACTAACTTCCCGAGCATCCGTTCTAATTGTCTATCTGGCATCATATGAGTACCCTCCATAACATGATTTGGTAGGCTAGCATACATTGTTACTTCAAGCATGAGCGGAGAAATTCCTGTCAATTCAACGATTTCGTTCTCACTTTTATCTTATATAACACCAAGTAGAATAACCGCTGATCATAGGACCAACGGTTATTATTTTCGCTTCAGGTTACTTCAGACTTTCGCGTAACTCTAGCGTTTTTTTGTTCCAGACTTCGGTTTCCGGAATGATATCGTTAATATCGCGATCTCCGAAAATAATATCGTTCAAGAGGTTATTGTAGTTGTATTCTCTCCATCCCACTACGGTCAAACCAGACTGGATTCTAGCATTTTGCTGTGCAATTTTTACCGCTTCAATGTTCTTACCCTCCCATATTGGAGCTTCATCGTAATAAGCGGTGATTTCTGGATCGTTAACCGATGCATTTGCCCCTTGGTCAATCTTCCATTTCTGCGCTTCTGGCGTGAATTGGAAGCTGAGCCACAGGAACGCCGCCTCCTTTTGTTTGGAGCCTGCGAGCATGGCGAGCGGTCCATAAATGGAATAACCCGGCTGGCTCACTTTCCCTTTAGGGAACGGAAGCACATCCCATTGAAATGGCGCCTTCTCCTTCAATGTCGGAAGTACCCAGTCGCCACCAATTGCAAAACCTGTTTTACCGTTTATGAAATCCTTAGTCACATTTCCGTCTGCTTCTGCGGCTGCGTTGCTCTGCATGGAACCATCCTTGGTAACCAGCTCCTGGAACCACTTCACTTCGTTCATGATCTCCGGCGTACTCAGCAAACTCTGTGTCATATCTTCGTTCATGTATTGGTGGTTCGCAGCATAACCATCCGCAATCGCTTTACTGGAGAGCATGCGCATTTGAATTTCTGGTTGGCTAGTCACTCCATACTCGCCCGCATTCGAATCGGTAATCTGCTTAGCAATATTCCGGAAATCATCGTAGGTCCAATCATTAGAAGGCATATCGACGCCATGCTTAGCAAGTAAATCTTTGTTCACCAAGATCCACATCGGTACATCGACCATCGGTATTGCCAGTCTTTTGCTGTTGAACGTCATGGTGTCCAAGAAACCCTCAGGAAATTTCGCATTCTGGAAAATTTCGCTTTCTTCAATGTAAGGTGCTAAATCTTCAATGAGACCCCCCTGCTCAAAAGCCACCAAATCGGTATCGATCTCGGTCACATCGGCCGGTGTTCCGGCAGCTTCAAGTGACGCAATGATTTCCATGATCGGTTGCTTATTGACCGGAATTTGCTCAATGGTTATCCAAGGATATTTTTGATGGAACAGTTCATATAATTCGTCATAAGTGCCCTCTTTCCAGGAAATGAACTTGAGCGTAACCGGCTCCCGGTCCCCATCCTGACCCGGCTCCGTTACTACAGTGTCATTCCCCGCAGGCGGTGAACTCTCCTTATTCCCGCTAGTTCCTGAATTTCCGCTGCATCCCGCCAACATAAAAGTCAGAGACAAGACTGCAGCCAATATCGATGTTCCTAACCGCTTCTTTTTCAAGCTTTTCCCTCCCCATTTTGATCTTATTTGTGATCATTCCTTCAAAGATACAGACCGCCCACAGCCACTACTGGCCAGCATTCCCCCTTTCCAGTGAAGTCAAAGTTATAATCGCTATACATCCCCGTTAGTGATCTACTCTACAATTCCAGTTCGTTCAATTCCGGTGATGAACCAGCGCTGGAGGAACATAAAAATCAACATCGGCGGGAAAATAATGAGGAATGCCGCTGCCATTTTGGTCCCTTCCGTAACCGGGTTATTAACCGACTCCTGGCTGCTGAGCAGAGAGGGATTCAATACTTCTTCCAGATTGTCCAGACGTATCGACAACGGTGTGAACCCCTTAGCCAAAAACATGGATGGTTCATAATACATGTTCCAATACCAGATGAAGGAGAACAGAAAGACGACCAGACAGGCGGACTGAGCCAGCGGCAGCATAATCCGGAAGTAAAGTCGGGCTACAGATGCACCGTCAAGCTTCGCCGCTTCTTCAAGGCTAGGAGGCTGAGATTTGAAGAACTGGCGGAATATGAGAATAAACAGCGCTCCCTTTAAACCCTGGCCGAAGATCGCAGGTACCAGGAATACAAACAAAGAATTGAGCAGTCCTAACTTGCTGAAAATAACATACAGCGGAATAATGATGACCTGTGGAGGTATAAGAAAGGTCAATAATACCAGTGCTGTAATTAGTCCTTTGAAGGGGATTGCTAGCCGTGCAAGTGCATATCCGGTCATAGAACAGACCAGCACCTGTACAAGTGAACAAGTAAGAGCAATCACCGCCGTATTCCGCAGTGCTTCCGGGTATCGCAATCCCTCGTAAGCTTTTGTCAAGTTCTCCCATGTAACGACGCGGGGGATCCATTTCACAGACGGGTCCAACAGGTCGCTGACCGTCTTTAGCATCGTGGTTATCATGTAGAGAAGTGGCTGCAGATACAGATACGCCACAATAGACAGCAGCACATAAATGATCAGTTTAGCCAGCAATCCGTCTGACAAATTCCTGCCCATAAGCAGAGCTTTAAGCCTTTGCGATTCTCTCCGCCACAGCAAATCTCTTGCATAATTTTTGGCCCGATCGAACCATAGTTCTTCTTTCATGATCTTCTCCCCCTCTGGCGCATGCTACGGCTAAACATTCCTAGTACTATCGCGATCAGGACAAAGATGAATCCGAAATAGATCCAGGCCAACGCACTTGCATATCCGTATCCGGTATCCACTTTGAACATATTTTCGCGAATATGCTTCAGCACCGGATTGAGAGGGAAGGTGAAGAGATCTATGATGGTATACAGCACATTAAGGCTTATGAACGGAATGCTGGCAGGCAGCGTTATTTTCCAGAAGCTGTCCCAAGGCGATGCCCCGTCAATCCGTACTGCTTCATAAATGGATGGCGATATCGTCTGAAATCCGGCGATAAAGATCAAGATCTGTACCCCCGAATACCAGAGAATTAGGACAACGCGACCCAGCACTTCCATGATCATCTTCGCCATTTCGCCTCCGACATATTGCTTCACTAACGGTTCCAGATTGTATTGATCCAGAAAGGGGATATCGCCTGCCCCCTGCGTAAACAGCTCCGACAACACCTGACCAGTGGCGAAGATGACAGGTAGAAAGAATAAAGCGCGATAGATGAACCTGCCGGGAAACTTCTGATTCAGTAGCAGCGAAATAAGCAGAGCGAAGATGACGATAATCGGGACCATCAACAACATTTGCTGAAAATAGGTGATCATCTCGATCGGGAACACATTGTCCTTTAGGAAAGCATCCCGGTAATTTTGAATGCCGATCCAATCATACTTAAATCCGCCTGGCACCACCGCCACCTTGTGTAAGGACATGAACATTGACCAACCGATGGGTATGGCTACGAACACACTGAATCCGATCATCCAGGGCAGCATGAAAAGCAAGCCGACGCCATAGCGCTTGAATTGATACTGAACCGCCTTCTTCTTGTGTTCTTGCAACTGGCTCATTGGGCAGCCCCTTTCTCCACCTTGAAGCTCTTGCCTGCATAATCCACAATGACGCGAGTTCCGTTCTCATACGTGGTCATATAACGCTCATCACTTATTTGCTCGTGATCAACAATCCTAAGCGAATAAAGATCGCTTAAGCTATCAAATAATCCGTATTCCTCCACAATGCGGTTCTCCCACTTGTCGAACCTGCTGCTGTATAGCCCATATACAGGGGTGTTTTTCAGCTTCCGGGAGTCATCATGAGTGACGAAAAAGGATGGCAGCGCTCCATATTCTATCGCCTTCAAAAATTCAGTATCCTCATCATCGCGCAAATTTCCTTCTTCGAATGTGTAAGGTACGTTGCCGTGCAGTGCGATTGGGTAAAACGGAACGGTCTCATCGATCATGAAATCGTAACTGGAGGAGGATGGCATTCCGTCAATGAAATCAGTGCTGCCAAGCACATAAGCATTGCCGCGTTCAACGCTAGCCGATCCCAACTCCTTGCGGGTGTAATCAAGTAAACCGTTGTATACGGTCTTCGTATATTCTCTTGTACGGATGCCGGACAACTCATAGTCATGCATCAGAATCTCGCCCAATCCGCTGTAATGGATCCCATGCACTCCAATATCTTTTAGCTTGTCGATGGTCTTTGCTGCACTTACTGCGGTGTATAATGGTTTAGCAAGATACCACCCATCAATGTTATAAGCCGTGCCATCAATACCGCGGATGGCATCTGACTTGCCAGAGAATGATGACTCACTATCCAACCATAGGAAATCCTCTTGGAAAGCAACATCAATGCCGGATTTCTTCATCGAGGCGACGAAGGATTTAGCACCAACCTCACCTCCGAGCGAATTCTCAATCGGAAAACGCTTCTCCATGTTGTAATCGCCCTCGTTCTGCCAGCCATAAAATATCGTCTTAAGCGAAGCGACACCCTGCTGTTGCAGCCGCTCTACGATCTCAGTCGCTTGATCAAACGTAGTGGTAGCAACATATTGCACTCTTCCAAAAGCTTTTTCATAATTTCCGCCCATCAATTTCAGGTAGAGGGGCACATGCTCTACCGGTTGCAAAGCTTCTCCCAACTGGCCGGATTCTTGTAGATAATCTCGGTAAGCATTCGCCATTCCGATATAAGAAGCTTGCTCCCCATTCAGAAAGCGGTACTCTACCTCACGGTCCAGGTCCAATTTTTGCTTCTGAATGGCCTTGCTTGGTGTAGCCAACCTGCTCATTCTGTATAAATACTCTTCTCGGTAGATTTGACTCGAGTACACATTGTAGAAGGATGAGCGTTGTCCAGGTGCCATTGCGACTACATTAGCAGAATCCTCGCCCTTCCTCATGACAGCGACATAAGCATGATCCCCCCGTTTCAACCCGAATACCGGATAAGCGATATCCTCTCTGTTCTGAACCATTAAATTTATATTCCCTGAATTGGTCAGTTCCTGGCCATATACCTGATGGATGTACCCTCTGGACAGGCTTGCCTTTGCCGTATCATAGCGGATCAGTCCGCCAGGACCATCAGGCACAAATAAATATCCATCTTCACTAGCCATAGCAGCGCCGAAATGGGGCAGGACATCCAGTGAAAACAACACGTGATCTCCTTCCTCGCGGATGCCTGCTGCAGGCACTTTGACCTTTAATCCGGATTCCGTCAATTCGTATTGAATAGCAAAACCGATGCGTTTGTCAGGAAACCAGTAATGAATTTGAAGTCCTTTCATACCACGGATCATCGTCGTCTCTAAACCAGGCGCTTTACTGTTCAAAGTTTCCCTAACCGTTTGATCTGCCCCTTGCGTACGTACATGGGTTAATACAAACGGGGACTGCAAATTATCCAACAGTTTCCCCTTGACGGTCTCATCCGCGAGCTCAACTTCAGTAGGATTGCTGGTCCAACGGTATCCGCTTCTTTTGTCCAGAACGTAGATTTGAGTATTGAGCGGATTCACATACAGAGCGTACTGATCGTTATCTACCGCAATTGCATAACCATCTACTTGTGCAGAAGGCTTCCATCTTTCACCTTTATAGAGGGAATCTTTCTCTGGCAGCTGTACTTGCATTCCAGTAGCGGCAAAACTCTCCGTTGTACTCTGCTGCCATGGTTTTATCACCAACATGATCAGCATCAGGCCAAGCACCAGCACAATGACGGCGGACCACCCTGCCCTATTCCATTTTCGTTTGAGTGTGTTATAGATTGATGTTCACCTCTTTGTAAAGCTCATAGAAAAAGTCATACAGATTAAAGGACAATCCGAATATAATGAAGCCAAACATCCAGATCGTCAGAATCGCAAACACAGTAACGGCCGAGTTTTTGATCGTTTCCACAAATTCAAAATTGTGAATTACTTGCGTCATCACAAAGAACATGGAGAGAAGCCACAGTACCATCACCATATTCATCACATGAATGACGATCGCTTCATCCAGTGAGACGATGTTAGACAATAACAGTAGTGGAATCGAGAAGAACACGTAGGGTGAGAGCGCATACACACTTCCTTGAATTACTTCCCGAAATTTACCCTCACCGTCTTTGACACTGCAAACTAAGTAATTGGCAACAATCCAGGTGATCCAGGGTATCATGAATAACCCCATCTCTTTCAGTAAATTAACTTCTGAGAGTTCTACTGGATGAAAGAGGAACCCCGTCCAGTAGATTGTGCACAATTTGATGGTCAGGACGAGAAACAGCAGTGCTATCGTAATCCATGATGCAATTCTTGCTTCCTTGATCCGGTAGAATCCTTCATATGGATGAAACATCACATAACTGAAATTCTTTAAATCAGCCAGAGGCTGCTGCCAGCGCTCGGAAAGCGGCCGCTTCCGCAGGTATGCGCGTAATCCACGTATACCAAAATGGAGGAAGAGTCCACCCCCTACTAGGCTAGATATCAGGATCATAAAGTGGTTCTGCAACCAGTCTAACCTCAGCTTCCAGAATGCTTTGGAGTATCCTTCCGTATCAAAGGCTGCCTTCATAAACATCAACGCTTCATCGTTCCGTCCTTCATGGAGAAGCACTTTTCCTAGTCCTTGAAAGGTACCGTTATACATATCGTTACGGGCGTACACGGCTTCCCAGTAAGGCTTGCTTTGCTCGTATTTCCCATCTGCATACAAAGCTAGCGCTTTCAGGACGTCCTGCCCCAAATCAGTACGTACATATTTGTGGACGGTGTTTGTACCGCTGTCCGAGATCCAGATTGCATGATGGCTGTCCACCCCGATGCCTGTCGGATAACCCAATATGCCATACTGCTGCGTATCTTTACTGACAAGACCAAACTCAAACATCGCTTCCCCATTACGGTCGTACAAATTGATGTGCATAGAATCAAGGTCAATATTATAGAGAAATGCGTCAGCATCAATCGCAACATCAACAATACCGTGACCGTTCTCTAACGTCTTATTCTTGAATATGTCCACGCCGCCTGCATTCAGCTTACGGATGGCTCCCTTCCCCTCACCGCCAGCAGTCGAGGTATAGATAAAGCCGTCTTTGTCTAGCGAGACATTCGTAATCGGTTTAGGAAGCGCCGCCTTCTCCTTGGCCAATTGATCTTTATTCAGAACCAGTTTCTTCAACCAGTTGAGCATAGATTGATCAGCTTTATTAGCACCGAAGTAACCCATGAATTCACCTTGGGGATTTAACCGTACAAGTCCTTGATAAGATGAATTCAGTTGTATGTACATGACACCCCGACGATCAACGATCAACTTGACGGGCACAAAGTGCTCGGATCCCATTAATGGTGTATCCGGTTTTTTGAAATCACGCTGAAACACCCCGTTTTGATTAAATACCGCGATCCTCTGATTACCTGAATCCGCAACATACACTGCATGCTCCGGTGTTACAAACACACCTTCCGGTGAAGACAACTGTCCTGATCCTTCTTCTTCACCGATCGTACGCAGAAGGCTACCATCCTGATCCAGCACTACGATTCGGTTCTGCTTCTTATCTGCGATGTAGACCTTGTCGTCTGAGGCTACGTCAAGGTCTACCGGTTCCCCGAAATCGGCGGAATAAGCGCCTGCTGGTCTGTAAATCGGCTGAATTTGGAACCAGTTAGACTGGTTACTGTCATAATAAGCCGTCCAGTACGGAAGACTTGCCGAAGCTGCCTTCGGCAGAACGGTTAACGCAATCAAGCCTATGAGTGCCATTGATAACCATTTTTTCATCGCGACTCTACTTCCTTTACTGATGACTTTACTTAATACCGGAATGGACCATCGTCTCCAATACCTTGCGTTGGAAGAGCAGGAAGATGATCAAATTTGGAATGAAGATGAGCAGTCCGGCTGCTGCTGCCATATTCTGTCCTGCGACATTGTTCTGCAGTCCGCTAAGCAGACTATTCACATAGAACGGTAATGTACGCATTGCCTCTTTTTGCATGAACAAAGTTGAGGTCTCGACATCGCCCCACACATTTTGAAAAGTAAGAATGGATATCGTTGCAATGGCTGGAACGGATAAAGGGAGAATGATTCGTCTGAATATGCCGAAATGACTGGCACCGTCAATCTTAGCAGCCTCCATCAAATCATTTGGAATCTGAGAAATAAATCCGACCAGCATGAACACCGCTACCGGTGATGCAAGCGAAGGTAAGATGTGTCCGAAATACGTATTGTTCAGTCCAAGAGCGCTGTTGACCAGATAACGTGGAATGGAAACAGTTTCGGGTGCGAACATAAGGGAAAGCGTGATCATCCCCATAATGAGTTTCTTGAAATGGAACTGATATTTTGCCAATACATAACCTGCCATTGTACTGACCATGATTACACTGATCAGTGTAAATGACACAACAACCATACTGTTAAACAGATAACGGGTGAACGGTACCATGGCATTGGAAGCGTGCAGAAACAACGTCTCAAAGTTATTTAGTGTCGGCTGTTGTACAAAGAATTGAGGTGGAAACAAAAACAATTCATTTTGCGGTTTAAAGGCATGATTGAAAATAAATACAATGGGCAGAGACATAAATACTGCCAGGCAAGTAAACAACAAGATCAGAATGACATCGTAGGATGATACTGAACGGAGCTTACGTAATTTGGCTATCATAATTACAGCTCCTCCTTCGAGTTGAACAGCCGATATGCAAACCTCATCACAAAATAGCTGAACAACAGCAGCATGACCGACACTGCAGAAGCATAACCAAGTTCAAACCGGATGAATGCATAATCGTCG
>NZ_LITU01000055.1:0-5468 GCF_001280595.1 Paenibacillus xylanivorans | reverse complement strand
CCCGCATACTGCGGAGTCACCGCCATACCCGTAAGCTGGGTCGAAATACTACCTGCCTTTAGTGTAGACACGATGGTCATGACGGCACTAAACAACATCTGTGGCTTCATCGATGGAATGGTGATATAGAATACTTCCTGGAGCCGATTGGAGAGGCCATCGATGCGGCCAGCTTCATACAGCTCGCGATTGACCGTCTGCAATCCGGCAAGCATCGCCAGAAAGCCTACGCTGAAACTCATCCATAAGGAGACCATAATCATAATAGGAAGCAAATACTTAGGATCTTGCAGCCAAGTGATTTGAGAGTCAATCCAGCCCATTTGCAGTAAAAAATTATTAAGATACCCGACCCTGTCGCCGCTGAACGCTGCGATCCAAACGACCGACAATGCTACCCCACCGGCCATAGAGGGTGCATAGAACACTAATGTATAGTAATCCCTGACCCGCAGAGGCAATTGATGTATCAGCCAGGCGAAGAAGAACGATAGAATATAGCCACCCGGCCCAACAATTAATGCAAACAGAAATGTATTCGGAAGTGCTTTGGTCAAGAAAATAATATCTTGCGTAAATAATGCGATAAAATTGTCAAAACCGATAAAATTCAGACTTCCAAACCCATCATAAGATGTAAAACTGAGTGTGGCCGCCATCACGACGGGAATGACGATAAATACGAGAAAGCAGATCAGAAACGGTGCCAGAAAAAGATAACAGAAAGCATCTTTTCTAAGCTCTCTCAGAAAACGCATCCACTTTGACACCAAAGGTGAAGGTCGCTTAGCTGGGTGTAACACGGGAAAAACCTCTGTTTTCACGATTCTGTGTCCTCCCATACGTAGGGCTCTGTAATCTGTGGAATATTTAAACTTCTGCCCATGATACCGAAGTTCCGCTGTCTGCGGTCCATCTCCCGTTGCAGGGACAAATGCGCTTCTTCCAATGATTCATCCGCTGGTATGCCGTCAAATACTGTTCGGTTCCATGCAAAATCCATCTCCCTGCCCAAGAAATAGTATCCCGGTACATTCGGCATGTTCAATGCCCAACTGGCTTGTTCCCGAATAACTTTCAAATCATCAGAAGGCCAGTTTAGCGATTCCATCGCGTTTACGTTGGCTGTATTCCAGCGGTATTCGATACCATAAAATGATTCCATATCCGCAGCATACCGAGATTGCACTTCTCCTGAAGTCCACCACTTCAGAAATTCCCAGGCTTTGTCTTTCTGCTCGCTTTTTTTCATGATCATGGCGCCAGTTAAGCCTTGAGGAGACCAGCGGACAACCTCACCATTTTCCTGCTTAATTCCAGGTAACGGAGCGACCTTCCAATGTCCTGTAATTTCCGGAGCAGCTACTTGTAACTGGACATAGGTGTTAAAATCAGATATCCCAATCGGAATATCCCCATCCCGAAAGTGCTGAAAGAAAGCCGGGATATCAATGGGCAAATTGTATTTGGTAAACATCTCGGTCCATAATTTAAATGCTTGTTGTCCAGTGTCGCTGAATATATTAGATTTCAGACCGTCTTTTGTGTAAGGGTCGGTACCATGTTCCAGAAACAATGTGGAATAGTCACCTTTTGGCACGTTCATGGTCATCCCATTCTCTTGCAGAGTGGGTAGGATATCAAACACATCGTCCCAGGTATCTGGCACTTCTAAATCCAGTCTTTCAAGTATGTCCGAGCGGTAGAACAACAATTGAAAATTCTGTACTTCTGGCAGTCCATAAGTTCCACCATCATATATCAGAGCTCTGGTAACACCCGGTATGAACTGATTCATCACGTCATCAAAACCCGGATACTGTGATAAATCCTCGACAGCATTCCGCATGGCATAATCTGCCGGTGTCGATTCTCCGACTCCTAGTGCAATATCAGGAACTTCTCCTGCTGCATTGCCAAGGATTAGCATGTTGGGATTTGGCATAAGATTGATATTGACTTCAATCCCTGTCTTTGGCGTGAAATCCTGGCTAACCAGTTCGCGCAATAAATCAACATAATCCCGCCCTCGTCCGACCCAGATCGTCAACGCACCTTCTTCTTCTGGCCCTCCGAGATCATAATCCACATAGAAGGAACGTGAGAAGTCCGCTAAGGAATAAGGTATCCGCGAGAGTGCAGTAGGCTCTTTGAGGCCTGTCTTAGCATCCGGTGTCCGCACAACTAGATAATCGAGAAGCAACGGTTGCTTGGTCAGAGTCGACATCCATGTCCCAATATTGGCTTGTATCGTGGAGAATTCTTTGATTTTGCTAGGAATTTCGTTCACATCGCCCAGCATATCCTCCAGAATGGTGACCGAAGCTTTAATGGCCTGTGATAGATCTGAATCCCTCTCATTGACCGAATTCGTATAGAGGCGAATCATATTCAACCGGTCTGTAATGGCTTGAAGCTTGTTCTCAACTTCCGGATCGTACTTTTTCATCTCCCATGTCCGGGTTGAGTCAATATTGGAATCGGACGCGCTCTTGCTGTAGTTCCCGGTAATCAACCTCATCTCACGGTCAAAAGAGGCGATCTGTAACAAAGTATCTTTAAGGGCAATCAATATCGGCTGCATACTTGATGAATCCGCGGTCATGCGTATAGAGTGCTTTCCTTGTTCAAGATAGAATTTGAAGGGTTCCCCGGAAATATTAGATAGGGTCGTAATTTCAAATTCCTTATGATAATCAATTGCATAGTTCAGCATCTCCTTGAAAGGAACCTTACCGTCAATGGAGATGGTACGATAAGCTTTAAATCCTGGACGATAGTTCTGGAAGTTCTTGAGATCAATCTCGTACCAACCGTTTGTTGGCACTTCAATATCCCATTCCACCCATTCACCTGGTAAGTTCCAGTGGTTTCCACCAAGCACATTATAGGTGATCCGTCCCTTGGGATCCGGTGATATGTAGGGCTCTGCCCAATGATCAGTCTGAATCGATAGATGTGATTTGCGTTCAAATTGCTCTGCTTCCCTCACCATGTACCAGTCGGAAGCATCCGATGCTGAAGGATATGCCCCCTTATATTCCTTATACGGTTTGACATGCTCCTGACTTTGGAATGACAGTTGTTGCAAAGCAACTCCACCCCGTTCGCCCACTAGTCTTAGCGTGTGTTCCCCTCGCTCCAGCCGAAACAACAACGGACGGGAGGAAACCGAATAATCTGATACCGCTTTGCTTGTCCATTCGTTCAGTTCCGTCTGTTGTGGTCTTACCTGCATGCCTAGTTCGTTGCGGTCATACGGATACTTAGCGTCCTTCCACATCCGTTCCAACTCAACATGTTCCGACTCTTCGAAGGGGTAACTGCCATCAATCATTACTCCCCGAATTACGGAACTGTTACTGCCCGCTAAGGGCTTGTAATCCAAATGAAGTTCATACCAGCCGGCTTTCGCTACCTGAAACGTCCAATCTACTGACCCTGCTTCGTTATGCCAGTTGAGCACCGTTTTTCCGTCTTCCTTCGATTGACTGAGCTTGGTTATCGGTGCTGCTGTGTCATATTGACTAGGATTGATCCGTATTTCATTCCCGTTGTCTCCAGAACGTTCTTGTTCGCTTACTCCCTGCATTAAGATGGCATAAGGCATTTTATCGCCTGCTGGCTGGAATCGAAGCAGCTGATCAGCTGTGACACTACTAGAGTAAACAACTTGTTCCTCGGATGTTATCCACCGAATAACTGCAACAACCAAGACAGCAACGATCAGTATTTGTATTGGAATGCGAAGATAGCGGGGGAATTGACGCTTCTTCATACTTCATCTCTCCCAAATACAAGTTCCGTAGTCTCGTCAAAAAAATGTATCTTGTTCATTTGAAGTCCAACCGACACGATCTCATCCGTTTCATATCGTGAGACTGGTTCTGTTCTGACGATCAACCTGATATGTCCAAGCTGGATGTAGACATAAGAATCGGCACCAGTCTCTTCAGTCATCTGTACAATGCCTGGTAGGAATGAAGGGTCATCGATACGCCCACGGCGAAGTGAAATGTGTTCTGGCCTCACGCCCAGAATGACGTTTCTAACCGCTCCAGATTTCCGTTCTAATCGAGAAACACAGTTTTCTGGAAGAAGCAGTCTCATCCGTTTGTTGGAGAAGTAATAGCACCCCTCACTCACTTCAATCGTGCCCTTAATGAAATTCATTTGCGGAGAACCAATGAAGCCTGCTACGAAAACATTCGCGGGTTCATCATAGAGTTTTCTTGGGGGGGCGACTTGTTGAATAACTCCATCTTTCATCACAACAATACGTGATCCCATCGTCATTGCTTCCACCTGATCATGCGTAACATAAACGGTTGTCCTTCTTAGTTCCTGCTGCAACTTGATCAACTCTGCACGTGTCTGTGCTCTAAGCTTGGCGTCCAGATTGGAAAGAGGTTCATCCATCAAGAATACTTGTGGCTCTCTTGCAATAGCTCTACCAAGGGCCACCCGCTGCTTTTGTCCTCCAGACAATTGACTTGGTTTGCGGTCCAACAGATGCGAAATTTCCAGTATCGAGGCTACCCGTTTAACACGGGTATCAATCTCATGTTTCGCGGTCTTGCGCAATTTCAGACCAAGTGCAATATTCTCGAGCACAGACAGATTGGGATAGAGGGCATAATTCTGAAAGACCATGGCTATGTCCCGATCCTTTGGCGAAACATAATTAATGAATTTCCCATCCAGGTATAACTCTCCGCTGCTGATTTCCTCTAACCCAGCCAGCATACGCAGCGTTGTTGACTTTCCGCATCCAGATGGTCCTACCAGGACGAGGAATTCTCCTTCATCAATCGTTAAATGAAAGTCGTTGACGGCAGGGCGGGATTCGCCTTTATACCGTTTAAATACATGATCAAAAGTAATGCCTCCCACCTATTCTCACCTCTCCCTTACTCAACTTCCGTTTGTATTCTCAATGGTATCGCAAACATTTCCAGTAAAAAATGAGATGAAATTAATCTTTGTAGTTCATTATTAATCTGTATTTCAAATCAATAAATAAAGATAACAAAAGCCCGTATATAACCACTGATAGGTGGTTCCATACACGGGCTTAGTTAAAAGATTAAGATCGTCTTCAAAATATTTAATTTGGTAATTCTTCCATGGCTCTCTCTCATGGCCGCGGCTCAAAATTCCGGTGTTCTGACTATCTGATTTCATAAATAACATTCGCTCGCTTCATCAAAAGCAGCTAACTTTTCACCCACAGCTTTGCACACGAAATCAAACATGACCTTTCGAAGTACGGGGCAAGCTTGGAAGCGAGCTGTTCTTTTTTGCATACGATTGCCCATGGTGTCATGAACTCTGCTCCCTCCCAAGTCAGAGGAAATTGAACATGGCCTAACGCTCAACGTTTCGATTCAAGACAAAGAGAAAGCTTTTTGGAATAACGTTCTGAAGCTGGCAGTGGTAAAACAAAAACCAGCTAATGTTTGTCAAGC
>NZ_LITU01000054.1 GCF_001280595.1 Paenibacillus xylanivorans | reverse complement strand
CACAAATAGCACTGGAGAAAGCCATTGAAGACTATAAAGGTGCAATTCTCATGATTTCTATTCTGTTGTAAATGGTATGGATTATGTTTTAATCATTGACGATAAAACGATTAGAAAAATGAGTATGCAAGAATTTAGAGAGATGATTTATGCTAGCCATTTTGATAAAGACTATTTAGAAACTGAACAAAAGAAAAAATCAGTTGAAATGAAAATAGTGCTTTGAATTACACACTCTGATTGAAATGATTACAAGAAAGTGAATTCAGTTACAGCGAATAGGGCTAAAGTGAATTAGTCCGAGCTCAACGATGAAACATGATGTTGGTGGAAAAGTATCAATAAAAAAGACACTGATGAATAGAATCTGAGTGTCTTTTTACTGCATTGATTTCTTGATAGCTCTTGCCGTGGTCAGTGGGTCACTTATTATTAAAAATCTTTCTTAACACATTTTTGGCCATAGCAATCTGTTGAGGATCTTTCTCCCAGAGACTCTTGTGTTAATCCTCTTTTTTTCTCAGGTCACGAATACGGGCACCGACCTGAAGACGAAAAAAAGGGGGGGAACAAGAAAGCGATCGGACGTTCCCGAGGTGGATTAAGCACAAAAATTCATGCGGTAGTTGACGCGTTAGGAAATCCACGCGTTTCGACTTGACCGGAGGCGGGTCCGAGCTAAAGAGCTGCAATTAATTGATTAACAAGCCAGGAAGCGAACGTTGTCGTTCGCTTTTTTTGTTTTTTTCTGCCGCGTACTACTTTAGTAGGACTACAAACTCCTAGTATTTGAGCTAAGATGTCATGTAGCGGATGAATTCAGATTTCACATTGGAACAAGAATGGAGAGTAAAAATGAAGTTATCGTTAAATTGGAGAAAGCTTGTGCTTCAGGTGTTATCTTCGCTCCTGCTGTTGAATTTGATCATTCCTATTCATTCTCAGAAGGTGGAAGCCGCACAAAGGGGAATTGAAAGTCGGATAGTGAAAATTGCTGCGGGAGGGTCTCATTCCCTGGCGCTGA
>NZ_LITU01000013.1 GCF_001280595.1 Paenibacillus xylanivorans | reverse complement strand
TTTTCGTATTATCAGGTTAGCCAGAATCTTCTGGTTGGCCTTTTTTTGTGGTCGTTTTACGATGGGGGGAGCCGGGAGAACGTGGCGGCTTTAGGGGCAATGATCCCGCAACAAAAACTGTTCTCTCACGACCTCCAAAAGACCATGTTTGAGCTGGTAGGGGCGGTAGACCCCGTATCACAAGCGAAGCTATGGGTTTGGAACCATCGTGGAAAAGGCCGGTGAAATCAAGGAGAAGGAGTGAGGAAATGGAACCTGTTGTTGGCGTGGATGTCGCTAAAGGTTCAAGTGTGGTACAGGCATTCCGGAAACGAAACGAGCCATATGGAAGAGCTGTAGACATTGAACATGGAACGAGTGGATTCGAACAATTCGGGGAAATGCTGGGCAGGCTTCAGGTCGAAACGGGTTTGGCTCCAGTGGTGGTACTGGAAGCAACGGGGCATTATCACCGTGCATTGGTTTCATATTTGGATCGAAGTGGCTACACCTATTACATGGTGAATCCGTTGCAATCCAAACGAGCCAAAGGGACACAGTTACGCAAAGTCAAAACGGATGCCCTGGATGCCTGGCATCTGGCTGAAATGTACTACCGCGGCGACGTGAAGCCGCACCGAACCTGGGATGAGACGTTTACGGAGCTGCAGCATTTGACCAGACAACATGAGTTCGTCACAGGAATTTTTGTGCAGGCGAAGCTGAACAGCAGAGCCCTGCTCGAGCAAGTGTTTCCGGAATATGAGCAGGTATTCTACAATGTATTTTCGGCAACGGCATTGACGGTACTGGCCTGTTGTTTGGAGGGAGATGTGGAAGATTGGAACGAAGTCATTCAGGGAAGCGCAGGGAGATCCCATTCTAAACGATGGGCGAACGAAAAAGCCAGGAAACTGGAGGAAGTGCTTGGTCACTGGAGAGAGAGCCGTCCTAGTTCGTCTCAAAGCAAGGCCCTGCTTGGTATGGTAACTTTATTGCAGGCGATGATCCGGCAGCTGGACGCGTTGGAAAAGCAAATGGAGGAAATGGCGGCAAGCTTGCCTGAAGTCGAACTCGTGAAAAGCATCCCAGGAATCGGAACGAAACTGGCCGCAGCCATTGTAGCTGAAGTGGGTGATGTGAAGCAGTTTAGCGATGCGAAGCAACTCGTGGCGTTTGCGGGCCTTGACCCCGGCATCTTCAGTTCAGGAAAATTTACAGCGACGAGTACACGAATAACGAAACGAGGGTCTAAGAGACTTAGACGATCGCTATATTTAGCTGTGCAATGTGGTATGCGGAAAAACGCGAATGCAAGAATCCGTTCGTATTACGAGAAAAAAAGAAAAGAGGGCAAACCCTACAAGGTGGTCGTGATCGCTTGCGCAAACAAGCTGTTGCATCACATTTTCGCCATCTTGCAAAAGGGGCAGCCCTACCAAACTTAAAACCATATTTAACCAAAACCTCCATAGATGTGGAGGTTATTCGGGTTGGTCGGAAAAAGTATATCATGAAAAGAGAACTCATCCAACCTGAAATGCTTGACAAACATTAGCTGGTTTTTGTT
>NZ_LITU01000053.1:392091-477821 GCF_001280595.1 Paenibacillus xylanivorans | reverse complement strand
TGTCCATCTTATAGGGTACATTTTATTTGACTTAGATGAAGTAAAGGCTAAAATAAAAAAAGCCGCTAAATTAGCGACTTCTTCTGGTATCATGTTCTTGCCCCGCGAAATACCATTTTAATCCATCTCTATAATCTACGAATCTATTGACGGTGAACAAGAATTTGTACTTGTGTACCGCCCTTTTGATCCCCATCATTTTACACAATAAGAAAACGTTAAAAAGGAATTGAGTATCCATTTGCTGAAAAGCGCGACTGTCAATCTCCAACGATCAAGTAACACATATTAATAGCAAGATACCGACCTTCAAGTCGCTATCTTGCTATTAATAGTACCTCGTTTACGCTAAGCCCTATGCAGTGTAACCACGTGAGCAATGAGTAAGTGGATTCCATTCTTCATCTTGTCCAGTCGGTCTTTGCAATTAAGCGACCCTTCAGCGCAATTGTCTTGCACGAAGGTCGCTCATGAAGTCTTCGGCAAGTTTAAGTGGGACAAGTTGTTCGGAATTGCGTCCGCTCAGAATCCAGAAGAATGTCGGTCCAATCAACAAGGCTGTTGCCTGATCGATTGGAATTGGAAGTGTGTCCTTCCCGAGCGCGCGCTCAATCACGACCCGGGCGCTGTCGCCGAGCAGGTCCTTCGCAGAGAGTAGTTCCCCCACGGCAGAGTCGTGTTGTGCTTCACCCAGGAGAGCCCGATAGGCAGCGCCTGCCGGTGAGTGCGTAAGGAAGCGAACGAGTGCTTCCAGGTACGCTCTTAGATCATCCAACGGAGCCCCTGTGGGACTAATCTCCAATTCTTCCTCGGCATCGGCTACACTGGCCTCGAACAGGATTTCCGCTTTGTGTGACCACCAACGGTACAAAGTCTGCCGGGACACTCCTGCTTTCTCGGAGATGCCCTTCATCGTCATTGCCGCATATCCGACCTCGACCAAGAGGTCATCAACCGCATCCAAAATAGCCGCCCTCGCTTGCTCACTTCGGGGACGACCGCCATGATAATGTTCTTTTTTCATGTCTCAACTATACACGGAGACAGTCCTCTTTGTCCAATTCCAAACCATATATGTGGACACCGTGTCTCGTATATGCTATATTTTCGGTGCACGGTGACTCGAAACTGTGTCGATCATTTCAATTGATGCCCGAAGAGGGCTATGAAGGAGATAACAATTATTATGCGCATATCTACGGCTAGAGTGGCACATACGTACAACTGCCCAACAACCTTGAATGGCAAAGTCGTCGAGCTCGCGAAGTCGTTCGCGGCTACGCTCTCCTATGACCAGCTCCGCGATTTGAACCAGGACTATTCGCTGAAAAATGTAGTGAACTGGTCGAACTATCCCCAGGCAACGATGGGTCACCGCGGCCGAAGCGGTCTCCGGATCGGCAGGCTCTCGGAAGAACAATGGACATCGCTGAATGTCTTACTCGCGGCGGCTACCGGTTCAGGCAAGAACAAGGGCTATGACGAGATCCAACAGATCCTTAATGCCGACGACTATCTTCGTGATTACGGTGTGGCCCGGGACTACGGGCGGGAGAACTTCTACGTTGCCTTCCTTGGTACGCCATCAGATTCGGGGACGTGGGAGCTGCAATTCGGCGGACACCACCTCGCAGTCGCCAACACTTACACTGGTGGTAACCTCGTTGGAGCAACCCCCTCGTTCCGTGGTACTGAACCGTTCTCGACCTTCGAGTACAACGGCATAAGCAATCAACCCCAGCAGCAGGCACAGAGAACCTTCGTAGCTCCGCTCGCCTCATTTGACAATGACCAGTTATCCTTATCCAGACTCCGCGACAAGTACCGGGATCTCTTGCTGGGCCCAGGCAAGGATTGGGCGTTCCCTACGACGGCTGAGGGCATTCGGGGCTTCGAATTACGCGAAGACCAGAGAGCCCTGCTGCTAGCAGCGATCGAAACCTATGTCAGCAGCATCGACGACGAGAACGCTGCGAGAATCCTCGCTGGCTATGAGGACGAGCTCGATTTCACGTACGTCGCTTATTCGGGCTCAACCTCCCTGAGTAAACCGAAGGACTATATCCGTATCGACGGTCCTTCGGTGTGGATCGAGTTTTCTATGCACAGCGGTATAATCCTTTCAGACCCACATCCACACGCTGTGTGGCGCGACAAGAACACGGACTATGGTGGGAATGCCTTCTAAAACAAACTTGCCCATTGGCGCTCACGCAACACTGATTGATGACTCTCCAAACCCGCTCGTCACTAAGCCGACATTCGCTCACGTCATGCATCCATGGGTCTTCCCACGCGTCTTGTCCCTACTCCAAAATAATTACTAGACACATTGTACTGTAACTGTTATATTAAGTTACACAATGTCTCGTAATTGTCAGAAGCGGACATTTTCGTGAATCCTGACAATGCGAGTAACCGTAAAAAAATATGAAGTGTAGCCTGTGGAAGGGCTACAAGGAGGTAACACAGATGAATGTATTTATTACTGGAGCAACGGGATGGATTGGATCGGCCACCGTAGATGAGTTGCTGAGAGCAGGCTACAAGGTCGTCGGACTGGCTCGGTCGGACGTCTCTGCGGCTTCGCTTGAAGAGAAAGGCGCGACTGCACTGCGCGGGGATCTCGATGACCTCGACGCCCTCCGCCGGGGGGCGTCCGAAGCTGAGGCTGTCATCCACCTGGCGAACAAGCATGACTGGGCGAATCCTACGGAGTCGGATCGTGCTGAACGGGCTGCAGTCGAAACTCTCGCCGAGACACTGATCGGTACTGACCGGCCTTTCATAGTCGCTAATGCCATCTCCGGTCTGGTTCAAGGGCGTCCGGTGTTGGAGGCTGACCCGTCCCCAGCTGTGGGCCCGGGCTCTGACAGGGGGGGCTCCGAAAATCTTGCTCTCGACTACGTCGGTCGTGGAGTACGGACCATCATCACCCGTTTCGCTCCGACGGTCCACGGGACTGGAGATTGGGGATTCATTAATTTCCTAATATCCGCGGCCCGCAGGCAGGGCGTGTCCGGGTACATCGGTGACGGTTCCAACGCTTGGTCTGCAGTGCACCGTTCCGACGCAGCCCGGCTCCTCCGGCTGGGACTCGAAAAGGCGCCGGCTGGATCGCGTCTACATGCGATCGCAGAGGAAGCCATCACCACTCGATCGATTGCCGAAGCAATCGGGCGCACCCTCGACATCCCGGTAGCCTCGATTGCATCAGAAGACGCCGATGCGCACTTCGGATTGGTCGGCAGCTTCTTTAAACTATCCATGACCGGCTCCAGCGAACGTACTCGCGAACTTCTCGGATGGACGCCAGCTTCACCAACTCTGATGGATGACATCAAGGCTGGTGCGTACAAGCATGTCGGAAAACCATAAGTGCTCCAAGGATAGTTTCCCCGGTTGCCGTGAAAACGTCACGACAACCGGGGCTGATTCTGCCCTGCGTTTGCGCGTGCATCATCCTGGTCGTTGGCCTTGTTGCCGCCATCAATCTGGCGGTTCCAATGCTCTCGCTCAGCGGGCTGCATCCGAGTTCGTCGGAGCTGCTGTGGAACGTTGACACATATGTCATCGTCTTCGCTTGCCTGGTTACTCCGGGCGGTGCGGCCGTTCACCACTTTTTGCACTCTATAATTTCCCTTTAATTCTAATATTAAGGCGGACTCAATACGACAATGTTCTTGTCTTCTTACATTAAAAGATCCGATTGCGCTCAGAATCAGCAATCGGATCTTTTGTATAACAATTATTGTTCAGCCAATTTCAGAAAATACTCTGAGGCCAAACGGACAGCCAGGATACTCGCACTATTGAGGGAATTATCAAATATAAGAACATGGTTGTTTTTTACTGCCTCCAGTGAGTTCCATACCTTCGAAGATTCCTTTTCCTTTAACGCTGCCTTTGCTACGTCAATATCATGCTGGATAATAATATAATCGGGATTCATGTCAGATAGCCCCTCCAGCGACAGCGACTCTCCCCCCTCTGGATATCCCTTCGGTGCCGATAACCCAAAGCCTGAAGTTTGATTGTAGTACATTGTATTCTTAGATCCTTGAGCATTAAAATTGGCTTTGCTGTCAACTCGTAGCAAGGCAAAGGTTTTATTCTCAAGAGTACTTAACTGTTCTTTCGTTTTCACTATCATTTCTTGGGTTTCCTTGATGGTTTCTTCCGCCAACTTCTCTTTTCCAACAACCTCAGCGAGAAGCATCGTCGTTTTTTCCCAGGTGTCAGTATAGTCGATTAAGATGACTGGAGCAATCTTGTTCAACTCATCATAAATGGTATCCACAGACCCCTTGAAGGTTACAATTACATCAGGCTGAGCCGCAATAATCTTTTCCAAATTCGCTGAGTCGCTCCCCAAATCAATAATATCAGCAGATTCGGCGTAAGGCTGTAAAGTAGCAAACTTTTCCAATGCTTCCGCCGCGCTTGTTGATGCAATGGGAGGTGTATCCAAAGCAAAAAAGTAATCTAAATACAAAGGATGTAGCACCGCTATACGCTCTGGTCGTTTCTCAAGCACCACTCCATTGTCGCTGGCATCCTTAATGGTTCTTGGCCATCCTTCACCCTCGATTTTGCTGGCTTCAGGAGTAACTGCGACTGGCGTTTCAGAACATCCAGCCAGTACTCCTGCAAGTATAATTATCGATGCAATCCATCCTATTAATCTGTTCATATGTCCTCCCCATACGATACGTAATCCATATTGTGTGTACACATGCTCTCGCTTTAAAATAAAAAAACAGTAATGACCTATGAACCCTCCAAATGATCACGCAACGTTTGTCCCATATATTCACTTCTGAACAAGCCTCTTTCAACCAACTTCGGAATCAGCTTTTCAAAGAATATTTCCATCGATTTTTCTGAACCGCCTGGCAGCGCGATGAATCCATCAATCGCACCTGCCTCAACCCGCTCAATAATATCATTCATTACGGTCTCGACTGTCCCCACAGATACCCAATGGGCAGATCCGACAACCTCTGGCCGGTCCAGGATCTCTTTCACTGTAGGTTGATATTTTGTAATAAATCGGCGCAACAGCTCGGCATGTGTGCGGCTGCGGACAGCCTGATCAGGAGCTGGAAGCATATCTTCAGTTACGCGTTGATCCAAGGAAAAACCGCTTAAATCAAGGCCCATCAACGATTGGAGAGAGGCATGTCTACGCTCAAGACTTAAATGGGCATGAGCAGCCTTATGTAATTCAAGCGCTCCTTCGTGCGTATCGGCCAGGAAGAAATATAAACCCGGCAAAACTTTAATCGTGTTCGGATCGCGCCCATGTTCTACAGCTCTTTTTCTCAAATCACTTCGCAATTCCACACCCGATTCAAGATCCGGCATTGCCGCAAAAATAGCATCCGCTACGGAAGAGGCAAAATTCCGTCCAATTTCCGAAGCTCCGGCTTGAAACAAAGGAATGCTTCCCGATGGATGAGAAGGTAAAGTTAGAGGCCCTTTTACACTGAAAAATTCACCAGAATGATGAATTGCATTCACTTTTTCCTTATCAGAAAACATGCCTGACTCACGGTCAATAACAATGGCTTCACTCGGAAAACTATCCCAAAGCTTGCATACCACATCCGTAAACTCTATTGCCTTGGAATACCTTTCTTCCGGGGATGGCATTGGTGAATTACCGAAATTATCGGCTCCCTCAATAGAAGTGACAATATTCCAGCCAGCACGTCCATTGCTTAGCCAATTCAAGGATTGAAGCTGTCGGGCAACAATGTACGGTGGATTAAACGTGGTGGAAATGGTCGTAACCAGTCCGATCCGATCGGTTTCACGAGCTATAGCTGCAAAAAACAAAGTAGGGTCCGGGCTGCCGAAATTAGAAGAATCGCCTAACATCTGCGGGCTAATATATAGATAATCCGCTCTGAAAAGAAAATCGAGCTTTGAGTTCTCTGCTATTTTTGCCCAATGAATATAATAGTCAATGGCTCCTGTTTGCTCCACTCCGCTATCCGGGTGTCGCCAACCGTCACCTTTATTCCACGTTGCATTTAGGGACAATCCAATACATAGTTGTCTGTTTGAACTCATTTCTACCAACCTTTCTTATCATTGATTTGCTCCTAGAAAGCCCTCGGTCAAATTCAGCCTCCATTTAATAATAATGATTCTCATTATCAAAACAAAGTTTAGCAAGTATTTAAACAAATTTGAATACACAGGTTACAAATTCAATATGCACAATTATCTAAATTATGGTTGAGTGGCAAAAGCTCCAAGTCCTTGTACCCTGACAAAACGAAAAAAGCCGCATCAATGCGGCTTGTATCTTTCAACGCTTTAACTTGTGTCATCTATACTGTTTGCCGCCCTGTTGTCTCGGTTCCGGTTCCGGCTCCGATTCCACTTCCTCTTCTAGATCAGTCCTATAATCAAAGTAACTCCAGAGCTTTCAACAAAGCGTACTCACTAGAGGTGGCACCTATTTGAGAAAAATGTGCATTCGGAAACATTGGAGCCAAATGATGATATCCGGGGAGTACTTGCAATTCGATTAAGACACCGTCAAAGGCAAGTTGTTTGGCAAATAATAAGGTTTCATCTATGAACAAATCAATGCTTCCTATGCTCATATAAGTGGACGGTAAACCAGCCAGAGATTCTGCACGTGCTGGTACGTAATACTCGGTTGTTCCCTCTTGTCCCGGTTCGTGACCTAATACTGATTTCCAGCCGAAATAATTGCTTTTTTTGGTCCAAACAAACTCGCCGGCATATGGATGGTCTGGCAAAATACTCGTACGGTCATCGAGCATTGGGCTGCGCAGTCTTAGATGATGGATGTCGAATTCCTTCTGGTCGCGAACGTACAGGGCTAACCCCGCCGCCAATCCACCGCCAGCACTGCTGCCCGCAAGAGCGACTTTCTCAGTATCTATTCCTAATTCCTCGGCATGCTTGATGCACCATTTCAGACCCGAATAACAATCCTGCAATTGACTTGGCTGAATATGTTCCGGCGCTAGCCGATAGTAAACAGATACACAGCAAAAACCATGTTGCACAGCCAGTGCCGCATTGCCTTGGCGATCACCGACCGTACTGCCCATAACCATGCCCCCACCGTGAATGGAATAATATAACGGCATCTTACTGTGCTTTGGTTGGCGGGGTTTGATAATTTCTATACGAATATCAGGTCCGCCAAAATAACTTGGCACCGCCCTTTCTTCGAATGTGACAGGAAACAACTGCGTTACATCGATTTGCGGCATCATTTTTGTTTGACTTTCCCGTGCTTCCATTAGTGTGGCAGCAGAAAGATCGGTGTTTGGTATTAAATCAATCACACTCACTATCTCCTGATCGATCAGATGTCTGCTTCTGCTTTTTTGTTCATTCATAGTTACCATTTCCTCGCTCTCTTAATCATTTCCAATGAAGTGCTGCTCTCTCCAATGGAGCAGTATTCCCGATTTGAATCAAAATCAAAAGTTACCTTTTTTTCTCGCTGTATCGACTTCTCTACTGCCTATTCATATTGTAAAGAACGCAATAAACGATTCAAATGAAAACAATAAGTTAGAATCGTTTTTGACATAAAAAAACACTGATGAAGAAATTCATCAGTGCCGTTGACTACTTATTTTTGGAATAAACAATTTTCTTAATGGTTTCAACAGAGAGAAAGTAGTCCTTAGCAAGCTGCTCAATACTGCTTTTATTCTTAAAGGCTTGTCTGATAGTGGTATTTCGGAGATCTAACCATTGCCTCCCGCCACTCAAACTTCCCCAATGATTATATTCTTTTTCTTGTTTCGGAATGTAAATCGTCTCTCCCTGGACATACTCTTGAATCATTATAATTAGCTTTTCGGGCAATATTTTTTTAGCGTTTGTATATTTCACTCTGCTTCACTCCTTATTTTTGAAAATAAGGTGCAAAGCCAAAACATTAGAAAAGCTTATTTAGCGTTAGAAAAGATTTAGCCCCATGCAAAGTAACGCTTCTCCAATATTGGCTTTGCACAAGTGAAGAAAGTCACAGACAATCTTAACAGATTCTCCATCAGTAAAGCACCCCCCCTTCTACGTTAGCCAGTATAGCATAAATATAATCACTTCGGACCATCTCAAGATTAAAAGTTAGTCGTTCCTATGGATATATTTAATTAACTTAACTTTACTGGTATCGATATCATTTACAGGGCTCTTTCCACTTTTCAAAATCACTTTTGATGTGTAGACGCCAATTATTTTGGTCAAAAAAATTAAACCCGTCGGTTGAATGATAACCGTATCCTGGCATTGCTACCTCATGGAGCATTGCATGATACACACCCATTTGAAAAGATAGCTTTTCATCAATATTTTCTGTACAAGGCACACCTTGTATTGCTGAAAGAAGCAACGCCCCCGTAGTACTTTCATCCCCATACCAAATGTCCAATACCTTAGGAACAGGTAATACGCCCTTCAATGTTTCAAGCATCTGAAGTTCACGAAAAAGCTTATCCTTGTTAAATGGAATCTTTACATAAACGTCTTCTCCACTAGCAAGAGTAAGTTTATATACATCCGAACTAAATGATTCAGGAACATCTTCAATATTCAAAACATTCAACTTTAGCTTTTCTATAACGTTTAGAATGGAACTCATGTGGAACCTCCTCTATTTGGAACTCTAATATAAATCAGCGAGCCTGTTTGATGCGGCTCGCTGATTTAATGCTCTGCCATTCTATAATACAATTCGAAACTAGGGCCTTCAACATGTTAGTCAGATGTCGGAAACCATGACAAAGGACGAAGTTTTACGTTTATCGCACAGGTATAAACTTTCCCTTTGAGCAAATTTGCCTAAAGGGAAAGTTTAAGCTAAAATGATCCTGAGAAAGGAGTAGTATGAACCCCAAATGAAGTCAACAACTTACGATTGCTTTCCCCCTGAAACAGCCATGTTGGAGGTGTACGCATAAGCGGAAAATGATGACAAAACAAACATTACGGCACATAAAAAAAGAAGCGACAGAGCAATCGCTAGCGATTGCGGCATTCGAACTTGCACTTGAACATGGTCTGGACGGGTTCGTTGTTGAAGATATCGTGCAAAAAGTCGGTTACTCCAGAAGAACTTTCGCAAACTATTTCACATGCAAGGAAGAGGCTGTTGCGATGGGAGCTACAGCTGTTCATAACACTACTGAGTTCGAGAATTTGCTCACCCAGATTCCCCCAAATACCTCCTTGCTTGACGTTCTGTATCAACTCATCCAGATGCAGCTAACAGCGGATCTCATAGGAAGATTGCGTGAACTTTTGTTACTTTCGAAAAAATATCCGGTGTTAGAACCGCATTTCCTTGGGGTATTGCACCAGATGCAGACGACTGCGCAAGAAACATTGTTAGACTTGTCTAACGGAAATGATGACGAGGTATATACTTATCTTCTTATAAACGCAGTTTACGGGATCATTCTTCCTTTAATTGACGGAAGACTTAATGTGCTGCTCCCGGGACAAAAGAAGAATGACCATCCAAGCACTAAAGCTGTAGCGTTCGATGAGTTTTTAGAAACCATGTTTGGTTATTTGCGCAAAGGATTCTGATGCGCTAGCAATTCATATTCACCATAGAAGGAGTGTAAAAGAGATATATGTCTACATTATTATACAGAGTGGGGAAAACCGCTTTTCGCAAACCGGGGTATTTCATCATCGGTTGGGTATTGATTCTGGGTATTGTCATTTCTATGATCAGTATCAATGGTATTCATATCAGTTCTGAAATGAAAATTGAAGGCACAGAATCACAGAAGGTCTTGGATCAATTAGCTAAAGAATTGCCAGCGGCCTCCGGCGGCCAAGGAAGTGTTGTGTTCAAAGCACCTGACAACGAGCGTTTGGATACACCTGAACGTTTGGCTGCAATGATGAAAGCTGTTAGTGAAGTTTATGGGTTGAAGGATGTGATTAATCCTGCGGATTATGCAGCTGAAGCTAGCAGTTCGGGTGCATCCGCAGACATGGCTCAGGCTGCCAATATGCAGCAATCAGCTACAACCTCTCCTCCTCCCTATGGTCCTCTAATGGTGGATGGCATTCCTGTACCTGGTGTCCTTCTCTCTTCTGACGGCAAAGTTGCTCTGTTTCAATTTCAGTTTACCATTGAGCAGTCTGCAATTACTCAAGATGTATTTGATTCTGTAATTGACTCCGTTATGACTGCCCAGCAAGGAACCAACATCACGGTGCTACCGGGCGAAACACTCAAAACGGTAGCGATCGGTGTGGGATCGGCAGAGATTATCGGACTGATCATTGCTATCATAGTTTTGCTAATCACCCTAGGTTCCGTCGTTGCAGCAGGTCTGCCTCTTGTCACTGCACTCCTCGGCGTAGCCATTGGAGTAGGTGGAGCGTTCTCAATCTCCAAATTTATTGAAATGCCGAGTGTCACTTCCGTCCTAGCTCTCATGGTTGGTCTGGCCGTCGGAATCGATTATGCTCTTTTCATTGTCAATCGCCAGCGGCGAATGATTATTGATCAACGTTTGAGCGCACAAGAGGCCACAGCAAGAGCCATTGGCACATCAGGTAGCGCTGTATTTTTTGCCGGATTAACTGTCATTATTGCACTGTGCGGTATGCTTGTCATCGGTCTCACATTCTTATCTACGATGGCTTTAGTTGCCGCAGCTACCGTTCTTATTAACGTATTTGTTGCCCTTACTCTATTGCCCGCTTTACTTGGATTGGTGGGTGAACGCATCTGTTCCCCTAAAGCACGCGAGAAAAGCACAAAACATCCTAAAGCGGCTGGCCGCGGGATCGCTCACAGATGGGTGAAATTCGTTATCAAGTATCGTTGGATCACAATTATTGCCATCGTCGTGCTTCTTGGGGCGGCGGCCACTCCTATAACAAAAATGGAGATGGGTATCCCGGGAGCTTCTTCAGCCAATCTGGACACGCCAGCAAGACAAAGTTATGACGCAATATCCGAAGGCTTTGGAGAAGGATTTAACGGACCACTTATTCTGGTCGCAGAGCCTAATAATTCTTCCTCTCAGGTGACTCCGGAACTGTTGGGCAATCTCATGAAGGAACTCCAAAGCCAAAATAACGTTGCACAGGTTACACCACTAGGCATGACAGAAGATATGGCTATCTTTAGTCTTATTCCCGAAACGGGTCCCAACGATAAAATCACCAAAGATCTGGTGAATGAACTACGATCTACTGAATCGAGCGTTGCACAGACGAATGACGTTAAGATTGGTGTCACCGGACTCACTGCTGTTAACATTGATATGTCAGCCAAATTGGCGCAGGTATTCCCTATCTATGTAGGAATTATTATCCTGCTGTCGCTTATCATTCTGCTCCTGGTATTTCGTTCGATTATCGTTCCAATTAAAGCAACTATCGGCTTCCTTCTTAGCATTCTGGCTACATTCGGGATCACTACTGCTGTATTCCAGTGGGGCTGGCTCCATTCGCTCTTTGGTTTCGACACTGGCGGCCCGCTGCTGAGCTTTATGCCGATCATCGTGACAGGTATCCTGTATGGCTTGGCAATGGACTATCAGGTCTTCCTTGTCAGCTCGATGCGGGAATCATATGTACACGGTCACAGAGGAACAGAGTCTGTTGTTCATGGTTATAGCCAGGTAAGTCGCGTGGTTGTTGCCGCAGCGGTGATCATGGTCTCGGTATTTGCTGGGTTCATCTTCACAGATGACGTCATGATCAAACAGATTGGTTTCACATTAGCTGTAGGAATTCTGATTGATGCTTTCATTATTCGGATGGGATTGGTTCCTGCCATCATGGCTATTTTCGGTGACAAGGCTTGGTCACTTCCAAAATGGCTGGATCGCATTCTACCGAATCTGGACGTTGAGGGCGAGAAGCTGATTGCTACACTTAATGCTGAAGATCATTCCAATTCTAAGTCTTGATATGGAATGTTATTAATTGACTTCGCTTGGATTCAACATCGTCAAGTATTCGATGATAGTACAAAAAAGCCCATTGACCAGTTCGGTCAATGGGCTTTTGTTTTGTTTATCTTCCGGCTTTTAAAAAATGATTCAACTGAGCTTATAGTGCTTTATTTCTTCAAGCTTTCCATAAAATAGTGCAGTGCGTTGGACATCCACTTCTTTGGATGAAGAACGAGCTGAATTTCGAGTTGAAGTTCTGCATGTTCTAGGGGCAATACCTTCAGTTCCCCCCGCTCGATTTCCTCCATTACAGCCATTTGCGGCAGAATCGAGATGCCCTCTCCTGACTTAATACTTCTTTTGATTGCTTCCGGATTACCAAGTTCCAGACCAATCCGATAGGGGATTGAATTTGCACGAAGCACCCGTTCAAGCAGCTGCCTGTAATTACAGGTATCTTCAGGCATGATCCATTCCATGTCCTTTAGATCATTCAATTCAATCTGCGCTTTGGCGATCAGCGGATGTTGCGGATGGACGATCAGCAATAGCGGTTCTTGACGAATGGTAATCCACTGCAAAGCTGGATCACTCGAATCATCTGCGAGAATAAGCCCGATATCGGCTTCACCCTCCCTGACCTGATGCAAAATCAACCCCTCACGATTCGTATGCAATCGTATGTTGAGATCCGGGTATTCCTTACGGGTAGCTTGCATATATGGAGGTAAAAAGTAAGAAGCGATGGAATCCATCGTACCGATCGTTAAGGAGCCACCGCCCTGCTTCGCCATTTTTTCCTTGGACTGCTCAAACAATTCCAACATTTGTCCGGCAAGCTTGAACAGCTCTTCCCCGGCAGAAGTCAGACGAATTTTGTTATTGCTGTAGCGTTCAAACAGTTTGACTTGATATGCTTTTTCCAGCTTCTGAATTTGCGTAGTAACGCTGGATTGTGCATAACCCAGCACCTCTGCGGCTCTGGTGAAGCTCTCGCGAATTGCGACTTCTCTGAACGTCTGAAGATAGATCAAGTCCAACTTGCTCACCTCATCGAAAATATTGATGACAACTATCATTTGTTATAGGTAACTGTGATGCTGGTTCCTATGATACATTAGTTTCAATATAACGGGAAGAGGTAGTTGATTATGATGAACGAACAACATGTTCAAGGAATTTATATACCGGTAATTGCCCCTTTTTCGGATGACAACAAGTTGGACATTGAATCTTATCGGAAGTATGTTACCCATCTTGCCAAACATGACATTCAGGGTTTGGTCGTAAACGGCACGACAGGAGAATCTCCGACCGTCTCCTGGGATGAAGTAAAGCAGATGGTTGAGGTTACCAAAGAGATTTTGATAAGTCTGAACAAAACCATCCCCATCGTTGTGGGGACAGGAACAAATGATACCTATTCGACGGTTCATCGGACCGAAATGGCCGCAGAATTAGGAGCAGATGCAGCTCTGGTAGTCACTCCCTATTACAACAGGCCCACGCAAGAAGGTATTCTGGAGCATTTCTCCAGCGCCTCCCGGACAGGATTACCGATTCTGGTCTATGAGATTCCGGCTCGAACCGGTAGTCGAATGACCTTGGATACGATGAGAAAAGTCTTGGATCTGGACGGGGTTATTGGCCTGAAGGACAGCACTGGCGGTTTGGATCTGCTGCTGGGTCTAACCCAATATAAGACGAAACCTGTACTATGCGGTGAGGATGCGTATTTCCATGCGATGCTGTGTCAAGGCGCCGCAGGCGGGATGGTGGCCTCTGCCAATATTCATACCCAACGGTATGTGGAGGTATATCAGCGATTTGCATCTGGTGAAGTGAATGCATCTAGAGACAGCTTTAAGGAACTGCAACCGCTGATTAGTGATGTATTTGCAGAACCTGCTCCAGCCTCGATCAAATGGTGGCTTGCTCAGCAACAGCTGATCGCCTCTGCAAAATTGCGTTTGCCGCTGACTGGCGCATCCGAGATAGCAAAACAAAGGCTCTTGGATACACTCGCAAATATGGTCGTACCTACTTAAACAAAAGCATATCTTGCTATGACCTATGAATACATTCAGTCTGATATAGTAAGTCAGATTGGTTTGGAAATAAAAAACAACCCGTATTGATAAAACTCAATACGGGTTGTTTTAACTTTAACCACAGATCTCCAGACGGAGAACGAGATCATGCTAATTCACCATTCATAAGGGAATGCTGTTCACTACTTTGAATATTAAAAGTAATCAGAAAAGTAAGGCGCCTGCTGCTCGATAGCATCTTCTAACAAATCAAGCGTTTCTGGATCACATTTAATGCGGCCAATCTTATGCAAATACTCAGGACGCTTATAGCCTAACAACATGGTTGTCATGGTTTGGATGTTTATGCTGTCTTCACTGCGTCTGCTTTGACTTCGAATCACTCTTCCGCTTCCACTCGGTTCAATGTGTAGTGTAAATGTGCCTTGATTCCAGGACAGCAAAGGGTCCTGCAATGTAAAGGTCCATTCTCTCTCCATCGCTGCGGGTTTGAACGGATATTTTGAAATAAATTGCTCTATGTCCACGATCCGTGCCATAAAGTAAGGGGAAATCGTTTCCTTAATATCAGCATCTTCCAGCAGAAAGGCAAGCTGTTCATCCGTATGAATATTGCCAACTACCTTGGAAATCATTGAAAAATGCGCACTAATGAAATTCCATAGCCCACTTCGCGCCTCTTCATGAATGAAAATCATATCTTTGACGTGAAATACTTCTTCTTCAATCCAATATAATATGTAGCCATCAGGTTGACCGTCTTCCCCATAATAGACAGCTGCAGTTAAGTCATCTGAATCCCATCGCCAGTACTCACTCCACGCAAGTTCTTTTCGCAGCATGGCCCCATGAGTTTGCATGGAGAAACGTTCATAAGCCGTCCTCACATCTTCGCTTTCGGGTTCTACACGTGCCACATCTCCTGGAACGGGTTTGTTTTTGGGTAATTGGAAGTCTTGAACCTCGAATACAATTTTATCAGAAATGATTTCCCATCCTTTACGTCGATAATACGGTATGGAATACGGATACAAATAAGAAATGGATTGTTTCTTTTCACGCATATTGGTGAGAGCTTGCAGCAGCAGTTTGTTCATTAAGCCTTGACCGGAATATTCAGGAAAAGTACCTACACCTGTTACGCCACCCATAGCGTAAGTTTGGTTAAATATCCGAACCTCAAATGGATATATGGATACCTGAGAAATCAATTTTTCTCCGTCAAACCATCCAAGTACATCTGCTTGTTGTAAAACAGGTGACTTCTCATGGAGGATTTCGCTTTCTTTCCATCCATGTTTGTGAAGATCATTATGAGTGACCTGAAATACATAACGTAACAGTTGGCTATATTGTTCTAAATGTGATAAATCTACTTTCTTCATTTTTAAATTTTGCTTACGATGCATGCCAGTTATTCTCCCTTAGTTTTAAATTATATTATTTACCAATTGCTTCAGAATAATGCTAGCTGTGACCTATTTAGTCCTTTATGACAACAATGAATGAATGATTGTCAGTCATTTTTATTGTTTTTTAAAGAGGCCCCTAAACTACAGGACCTCCATACCCAAGGCATAGCTAATAAAAGTAAACAGTTGCTCTTTCATCTAAAATCCGAAGCACGCCCACAGTTAAATGACAGCTTTCAATTGAATAACACAGATAAAATGTACAGTAAAAAAGCGAGCCAAAATCGGCTCGCTTCAAATTCTCATGTTTTAACTTTTATATCATTTTAATTCAAAATTGAATCCTTCCAATTCTTCTTCAGCTTCACGCATCAGGTCCAATAAACGATCTGCGTATTCTCCAAGGGACCTCCTGGTTGCATCAAAATCAAGCCACTGAATGGTAAGTGGCATTGGGATGAAGCCAGTCAAGCAATCCCACAATGCATCCAAATTCCGACCATACGTTGGATCTAATTCAAGTCTGGCCTGAAGGACGTCATGTAATTCTTCCTTTCCATGAATGTCCCTTCCATTGATGACTACGGTTTTCATGATATCACCCTCTCCCTATTCGATCTGCTCAAACGTACGATAGTGGTCGGTTGTTTTATAGATCAAACCATCATTGGAGTATAAAATCCGATCGCTCCCCCGCGTTCCTCCCGAATAGTTAATGTCTGCTTCGTACCAGGTTCTTCCTTTTTTCTTGGGCAACAGCCCTTCCCGATTTTGAAATACGTCGCCGCCAATGCTTTTGCCTGGTGCCACTTTTTCCAAATTACCATTGCTAGGCTCCCATCCTAATTCTCTAGCCTCTTTCTTGGTTATATAATTTTCCGGAAGTTCATTATGCTCCGAAATATACTTGGCCACTTCATCAAATTGCGTTAGAGCTGCACTCTCTTGAGATGAGCCATTTAATGAAACCGGTTCGAGTGCGCATCCTGTAAACAGGATAGTAGCCAGAATAAAAAGTAAAGCACCTAACCATTTTTTTACAAACATTGATTTTGATCTCCTTCTGAAAAATTAGCATCCTACCCATCATAACATGTTCCTTTCGTAGACTCCTCTTTATATTCTTTTCTCTCGACTTTCGGCCATCCCAAAAATAAAAGGCTGGAGCAGGGGATAACCCCGCTCCAACCTTTATTATTCTTGCCTGCTTACGGCTCGATCCCCCAAACCAGTTGACCGTTGATATACCCGGTAACCTGTTCATTGTTTGCGAACTGAGTACTGGATGCCTTAAACGAGTAATCGTTAGCCTGGTTGTAATTGGACCAGTTGTTTTTAGAGAACCGTGCTTGAATTTCTGCACTTTGTCCGGTATTAAGCGTTCCGGCGGAACTCGAAAAACCAACTTCCAAAACATAATCCGCTCCGGCAACTGGAGTTGCCAATTTAACGAATTTGCTGGTTACATTTGCACTCCCGATACTTGCCCAGTCAGACCAGAAGCTCTGTGCTTCTTCCCCGTCAATCGTATAGTAATACCTTATTTTCACATCACTCAATTGAATCGCCGAATTACCATTGTTGACTACTTTGAATTTAGGTGAAATTCCGTTAGTGGACACACTTTTATTACCGTTAAAGGATTGGATCGTCAAGTCCCCAGAGGGTACTGAAACACTGCTGTCCACTACATTTACTGTAAGAACAGCGTTATTCCCTCCGCTGAAATGAAAGGTTATCGCATTCTGGCCTAGCGGCAGCGTGGAAAGATAAGATTTGCGCAAAACGATAGCCGTACTTGATGCCGGATAATCCTGGTCCGATACAAGCGTATAATTTCCATTCGTTATGCTCGTGAGCTGTTTTCCGTTTAAGGTAAGGGACAAGGAAACATCCTGCGCTAGATTCGCTGCTTTATCAAATGTCGTATTCACGGGCGAAATTACAGCGCTTGCGCTTGGTGTTGAATCGACAATTTTAACTTTTAATACAGGATCTTGTCCTTGATTAAAATCAAAAACGATCGAATGATCACCAACCGGCAGCCCGGCCAAGAATTCTTTTTTTAACAGCAACGTACTTCCGCTTAACGTATAATCCTGATTTGCAGTCAATGCAGTAGTACCTACCCGGAGAGCGGTTAACGTATTACCGTTAAAATTCACGGTTATGGCTTTGTCGCTTGAATTGGGTGTGTATTTATCAAATTCGACGGTTGTAGGTGTGAGGGACGCATTTGTTGATGGATTGTTAACCTTCAAATTAGGCAGTTCATCCAGCGTAATCACATAATCACTTTGATAAAGCGTTTTCAGAGTTGCCGGATAATTAAAGGCAGAACTCATGAGATGCTCGCCATATCATGGACAGAAGTAGAGCCACCCTGATTTTTCCTCAGTCAGATTCTGTACACTTGGGACGGTGTCGTTCTCCGTCATGGCCACCATTTTCTTGCCGTCAGTTAAATCAACCAGCTGATAGAAGATCGAGGTAATAGCATCCTCATTCGGTACACCCGACAGACCGTCATTGCGGTTGTATATCGTATTGTATTTATCATAACCGACAATATCTACCTGATCGTCTCCAGGATACCATGCAGGAGAAGTGTTATACACGTAGCTGTTGTAAGTCCAAATCAAGTTGTGCAAATCGTACGTTTCTGTAAGTTCAGTATAGAGCAGATCCCATAGTTGTTTGTATACATCCGCACCTGCGGAAGCCCACCAGAACCACGCGCCTTCCCCATTTAACCCACCATTGCCCTCTGCCTCATGATATGGCCGGAAAAGAACGGGCACATTGTTATCTTGCAGAATCAACAGTTGTTCCGCCAGATCATCAATAGTACTCATTACGTATTGATATTCTTTCGTACCAGGAATTACGGCATTTGCTGTATTAAAATTGGTTTCTGTTGGCTTGTAGGTCGCCTCCTTCCAATCCACATGATCCCCAAGCTGGTAGGTCGTGAAATTTCGGGGCACATTGATATGCCAGGAAGCTGTCGCGATTCCATCCCGGTTATTCACCCAATCGATCATTCGATCCGTTGTACCATCTTCCCATCCGTAGAGCGGATTATAGTTCATAAAATCAAAGCCGCGGATAGCCGGATACTTCCCTGTTAAATTATGAATCCAATCAAACTCCAACTCCGTATTGCCATCATTTCCACCTCCGTAAATCTCCTGCTGGCCGGAGATAATGTGATTGCCATAAACCTCGGTTAAATAATTCATCAGAAGTTGAGTCTCAGGTGTGGCTTGGGAATCGGTAAGAACAGGCTGAACCTCCAAAGGATCCAAATTGGCATAATCCACAGTGAAGATGTCGAAATAAGCAAATCCCCAGCCAGCCTTCAATTGAATCGTGTTACTTCCCTGATTCAGCTTCTGAAAACCAAAATTGAAATCGGACCATGTGGTTGTGTAAGGCAGCATATACGAGCCCTTGGTAACACCATTAACCGATAGATATTGAAGTCTGCCGTCAGCACTTAACTCCTGCATGTATCGGGTGGAGATGGCATACATGCCCGTTTCCGGAACAGTCACAGTGAAGGATATCGTGCCGGAATTCTGCATCCAGACAAATCCACTTCCAGAAAATCCGGGCTTGGGTTGTCCGTAAATTTCTGTCGTCACTTGAAGATCGGAGGAAAGTAAAGCGTTTTCGCTCTCGATCGTAAAAAGTGGTGAATCTGCATGAACGGGTACCGTCATCAATCCAAGAAGCAGAGTCAATGCCAGCATTAATACGCCTGTCTTTTTGAGCAAAATCTTCATTATCATCTTCCTTCCCATTTTAAAATATGATAAAGAATGATTCCTCTGTCCACTCATGATGGCGATTTCATTGTAAAGATAGCATATATATCAATTTTTGCAAATATATGGACAAAAAAATCCATATGAACAAATTTGCCTCTTGAGTAAATTTACACAATGGGCAAATTAAAATTAAGATAGTCCTGAGGAATGATCACTCCACGAAAGTTAACAATTTTAGTTTTCAATATCACAACAAAACACATGTAAGCAACAGAAAAGGAGAAACAGCAGCTACTTACTGACTGCTGTTTCTTGTCTTTTGTCATATTTCTTTAGCATATTTTTATAGCATTATAGCAAACCTCCACCTATGTCGTGTTTTAAATGGTATTTAGCTAACCCACCATCGTCACTAAACTGTGATAAACCGTAGCAAACCTAACAGGGCAAAGCCGAATAAAACCGTGCCGGCACCAATACCCGTAATTGCGCTGTTCGCCACTTGGAGCTTAGGGGATAAAAATATGGAAACAATTACGACGGCAACCAAAAGGGCTGCCAGAATCCATAAGCTAGGATCATCAAATACACTTTTGAGGCTAATAAAATGAATTCCAACGATAAAAGCGATCCAAGGGGCGATATAATCTTTGCGCTTCAATCTGATTAGTACAAAAGCACCAGCACCAGCCAAAACAAATTCGGCATAAAAGGAAATTAAATAATCTCGGAAGGCGGAAGCCTCCATCAAAGCCGATGGTGCATTCCAGTTCGTTACGCTTAGATAGACACCCATTAAGCATACTAAAAGGGCAATACAGGATGCTATGCCAATATATAATCGCCAACTTGGCCTGGGCCTTTCTTGTGCCCAACCGAACCAGATAAAACTAAACAGACCAAATACGGATGCATACATGGCGTAATCCCTAACGTACTCCATTACCACACCTCATTTCATTAATTATCAGAGCAGTCCTTATCAAATTACAACTTCATAGCAATTAACCTGTGTGTATTGTTCGAAAAGCAATCTCGTAAAGCGGTTTCATGAAGAAATTAGTTTCGAGCTTTACTAAGCGTTATTTGATTCATTCGAGCCATTCCTTTCTGCTTTCTACACTCCTATTCATTACTCCTGCCTGACATAAAATTCTTGAAGTTTCTAACATATAACAGATGATAAGATGGGGACAAGAACTTGATACTTTAAAACATTAAAAGCCGCTAATAGCGGCTTTTAATGGAACCATTCTTAGTCTCCCCCCACGTAACTAATACACGACCTCATTTCCCGCTCCCAACATGATGGAAGCTTAGTTCCTGAAGTACTGCCTCTTGGTCACTTTCGGTGATTTCAACAATAACACCCTGGATTTTGATCGCAGGGATTCGAATAATTGCCTTATGACCTATATGTTGCCCCTCATAAATGGTTACAGGTCGTCTTGACTTTTGAGTGATGATGTCAATCTTGAAGCTTCGTATATTTTCACCATCTGTAAGATCCTCTTGGATGATAACGTGGTCGAGCAACTGGGGCACCTCCGTCTCGTAAACCCACGATTTTTCAATTCTTCTACATTGCTCAATTGTTGCAAATGGACGTTCGAAACGGCGAATTTCCGAACCGAATTCTAACACTCTCTCTACATCTTTCTCCGGAAGCAGACCGTTGCGATCCGGTCCAATATTCAGGAGCAGGTTTGCACCCCGGCCAACGGAATGATAATAAATGCCCATAAGTTCTTCTGTACTTTTCAGGGTAAGTTCATTGCTATCGCTATAAAACCAATCTCCCCTTATTTGGACGTCACATTCCGCTGGCAGCCATAGGTGCTCACCCAATTGCTCTTTCTTTTCCGTTAAAATTGAAAATTCCGTTGAGTCCACTTCATTCCAGCATGGAATAGGTGCAATACCATCCTCGTTCCCAACCCACCGAAAGTCGGGGTCACCCATATTAAAAATTAAAATATGAGGCTGCAAGCGGCGAATTTCATCAATAATACGTTTCCAATCATATGAATGTCCCTCAGAGCCACAACCGTCAAACCACAGAATATCGATGTAACCATATTGCGTGAGCAACTCTGTTATTTGATTGACGAAATAATCGTCGTAGGCCTTCGCATCTTGGGTGTAAAAGTCAGCTGAACCATCATACGGTGAATAGTACAAGCCTGGTTTCATATCATATTTTCGGCAAGCATCAACAAATTCGCGTATGACATCCCCTTGTCCACCCTTCCATTGAGAAGCCGCCACACTAAATCGACTGTAGTCGGAAGGCCAATTGGAAAAGCCGTCATGGTGCTTCGCAGTTAACACAGCATAGTTCATTCCGGCTTCTTTGGCCGACCGGATCCACTGCTCACAGTCTAAGTCAACAGGATTGAAAGCAGCCGGATCCATCTGCCTTTCATCGAAATCGACATATCCTTCATAAAAGGTGCGAAGTCCGAAATGAAGAAACAATCCAAATTCCCATTTTTGAAAAGCAAGTTGTTTGGCTGATGGTGTTAATTTTTGAACAAGATTCATATGATCACACCTTTCTCATCCCATTGTTTAATACAGCTGTTCATTCTGTTTGTCCGTTCTCAATCTCATATAATCGATCGTAGTCCTCGATATTAAAACTGTATAACTGCATGGCCGTTTTGCCAGAGGAGGGTGCAAGCTCTCTCGGATGATCGAATCGGAATACTTGCTGGAGAATCTTTTCAACCTGCTCTTCCTGTCCATTCTGCTTTGCTATCTGCATATATTCGTAATCGCGGATGCCTCGTTGCAGCCACTTATAACGCAGCGAAAGCAGCGGTTTTCCCCTTTTTCCCGGGTAGACAAAATTCGTATCGCCAGCTTTCCAAATCAAAGGACGATAGGAAAGTCTCTCCAGAGGCTTGTCGGGCCACACCGTATAATTCCAACGTAAAAAGCCATCCAATTTCAGCTTCTCTGCGAGCCAAGGGATCACCCTAGACTCAATCGACGGTGAACTGAGAAAAGTGTTCGGTTTCTCCGGCGAGCAGCAAACGTAAAACGTAAATGTCCCCTTCACGTCCTCTCTAAGCTGTTTTAGCTGTTCAAACTCCTCCGCCGCACAGTCAAGAACAGGCACATAATCAACGATTCCTTTGATATGTTTACGAATGAACTCGGTATGATTGATCGCTGCTTTATAGCGGAATGATGGCGCCATGTCGCGCAAGCATGCTAAACTTTCCTCAAATAAGCAGATATCAGCCGGTTCATCGGCAACAACGCGAACACGGTCAATCCAATTTTTTGAGATAAAGTGCTGCTCTAGTGCCACTATATAAGCGCTAAGATCTGATTTATTCCGGATAAACTTATAGCTCCCGGTTTCTTCATCATAATAGCGGACGCGAATGGCATCGGGGTAATCGTCCACAACTCCCCCGAACCCTTCATCCTCATGCTTCAAAATATTGATCAAGCCGAATACTTCTATTTCTTTGCATATTCCGTGCTTCTCTCCTATCTCAACATACCGATCCAAGTGCGTAAAATCATAGTCAAATCGACCGTCGCTCCGTCTCACGATTTGAACGATACTGTATTCATTCAAGTCCGATGGCTCAGCATCGATAAATGATCGTTGTCCGCTCCATGGCTCCTCTGAAACAACAAGCGTCAACGCCTTTTGTCCAAGCTGAGACAAGCTGTGAAGATACGAATCAAGAAGCGTGAAATGTTCCTCGGACCAATAGGAAACATCATATTTTCTTGCAATATTACAGTTATGCTGCCACAAGTCCAAAACGAAAGTATAATTTTGAGGCTCCGGCAGTACTTGTTCACTGATCGTTAAACGAAACGTCAGTTCTTTCTCCAAAACCTCATCCTCGAACATCGTATGCGTGTAGAATTTCAGCTTGCCTTCATATTGACCGCTTACAACGGAATCATCAGCATAAAGCTCCACCCACAAAGGTTGAATCTGGCGCTTCCTAAGCAATTGATAGGGTTCATCCAGCAGAACATCTGAAGTCATAACGCGATTATCATCCTCAATTAACCCGATAAGCTGAAGATCGATCTTGCAGGGAGCATCGGTTTCCACCTCGCAGCGCACGATTTTGATCGGGCCGCCCTTCCATAACAATGCATCCCGGTTAATCGTAACGAGCATATCCTCTTGATCTGAGCTGATTAACGCCTGAAAGGCGGCGCTGTCATTTTTACAACAGCGAAGTTCCAAGTGTTTCACCTGCGTGTCTTCACGTCCCTGATTCCACCAATTGGACGACCACACATACTTATAGAACATCTTTTGCAAACCACAGTTCATTCCAAGCTTCACCTCCGAGTCTAATCTGAAACCGCCTAATTCCGCCTCCAGTTCAATCTAGAAGGTGGAATTAGGTAGGGATTTTCGAATTATTTCGTATCAATTGCCTTCTGGTAAATTTCTATATACTGACCAAGCTGCAGGCCATCCAGACCTTTTACATAAGAATCCCATTCTTTCTCGATGTCCTTGCTGCCCGTAATGAACTGAGCCATATTCGACTTGACGTAATCTCGGATTGATGTTTTCAGTTGAGCAGCAACCTGCGTGTCTTCCAATGCGATAAATACGCTGGACGGATAATTCTGCTTCGATTGGAACGGCTCATATTTTGCTGATTCACGCTTCAGACGAACCTCGTAAGCGCCTTCAGCAAGCGGATCCTGCAGAGCTGCCCATGAGTCGCGATATTGGTATGTGCGGAGGGACGGCCCAAGCTGATCCCAGCGGTCGTTATAGGTAATTTTGATTTCCCCATCAGAAATAATGGCATAAGTTGCCGGTTTGCCGTCCATACCCAGCTCGCCATCCTCCGCTTTGCGCCATCCTTCACCTTCCGGACCGCGCTCTTGATTCACAATGGCTTCTTCTGTATATAAGTAGTCGGCCAAACGGATCGCGGCGATTTTCTGTTCATCGGTCGCTTTGTTCGTAATAGCCATTTGCGACACACTTACTCCCGCAAAGTACCCTGCTTGCTGCACACCGTTCGGTCCTTTGAGGGGAGGCACGGTGACATACTCTTTATGACGCGGGTGTTTGTCATCTGGGCTGTGGGCGTAACTGATTAAAGCAGTTGTAATGCTGCCAATCACATTCGCGTCTTGACGGTTGCCCAACTGCTGGATGGCATCGGAGTTTTGTGTGAAAGATGCTGGATCGATCAGGCCTTCCGTATAGAGCTTGTTCAGGTACAATAATCCCTGCTTCCATTCTTCCTTATTGGCGACGAAATCCACTTTTCCTTCCTTTACCTGGAGAAAAGTCCCGTTGTCTTTGTCCACTTGATCGTCGATGATGAACGAATTCATTAAGAAGGAAGCTACGTTCCCTGCCCACATGTCGTCAGCGCCGGTAAGCGGAATTTCGTCTTTTATACCATTACCGTTCGGATCATTTTCTTTAAAAGCTTTTAGCACTTCATAAAACTCGTCCGTTGTTGACGGCATTTTCAACCCAAGCTTATCCAGCCAAGACTGATTGATCCATAGCTTCTGAGCATAGTTGCAGTGATAGCACTCGTTCACTTGCGGAAGTGCATAAATGTTGCCGTCCGGTGAAGTGATAGAGCTTTCCAGGTACGGCAGTTCAGCCATTGCTTTTTTGAAGTTAGGCGCATATTTATCAATCAAGTCGTTCAGCGGAATAAACACACCCTCTTTACCGTACTTCATCTGCTCTTCTTTGGTTAAGCTCCCATGCAAAATCACTTCAGGATAATCGCCGCTTGCCAGCATCAATTGTTTGCGGTCGTTTAGCGATTTTTCAGGTACGAGATCCCATTTTATTTGAATATTCGTCTTGTCCTGGAGGTATTTCGTGAATGTATTGGTTTCCATATTCTCTATGACGGCGTACTGCGGAGCAAACATTTTGATCGTCATGGGCGTATTGACAATCGGATATTCTCCAACGGGCGTAAACACGTCGCTTGCTTCCGGTGCACTGGCAGAGTTTGTATTTTCCGTAGTTTTGCTCGAATCCCCGCTACAGGCACTCAAGACGAGTGATAAACAGAGTGCAGCTCCGAGGACGCACGAGAATGACTTTTTCCATGTTTTCATAGTTATGACCCCTCCCATTTATCGAATATTACAATTTCAATTACGGAAGCATCCTATCTGGTCTTCAACCCCTCACCTCCTTAAATGCTGATTGAGCTACCTCCCGTCACTATCCTTTTAATGAACCGATCATGACACCTTTAACAAAGTGCTTCTGCACGAACGGATAAATGATCAGGACAGGTGCGCTTGCGACAACGATAAGTGAATATTTAAGCAAGTCCTTCAACCCTTGCTGCGCCAACATCTGATCGACATTGGTCACCATGGTGGGATCGATTGAGTTCAGAATAAGAATGTTACGCAACACGATCTGTAACGGGAACAATTCTGGAGATTTCAAGAAAATCAATGCATCAAAGTAAGCGTTCCAGTGGCCTACAGCATACATCAGCGTCAGCACAGCCAATATGGGTTTGGAGAGCGGAATTACCATACTGGTAATGAACCGGATGTCACTACACCCATCGAGTTCGGCAGCTTCCGCAATCTCCTCGGGAATCGTGGTCTGGAAAAAGGTCCTGGCGACAATCACTTGAAACACCGCCATGGCTCCTGGCAAAATCATCGCCCAACGTGTATCGAGGATATGAAGGTTTTTTACTACTAGATATAAGGGGATAAGCCCTCCTTCGAACATCATCGTTACGACTAGAAGGACCATAATGAAATTACGACCGTAGAACGTTTTTCTGGCGAGCGGATAAGCAAGCATAACGGTCAAAGCAACATTGACTGCTGTACCAATGACAGTATAATAGAGCGAATTCAAGTAACCGAATACGATTTGTGGATTTCGGAACACCGCTTTATAGCCTTCCAGCGTAAAGTCGACGGGCAACAGCCACACCTTGCCAGATACGACGGCTTGCGGTGAGCTAAACGATGATGAAATGATGAAAATGAGCGGAAAAAGGACAACAATCGTCACCACGATCAAAAAAGTATAGACACCGAGCAGAAACAAACGGTCACCATACGATTCCCGAATCCTTGACGTTTTGAACATATTTGTTCCTCCTTTCTGCTGATTTGCTGTTACCATAAACTCGAACTGGATAACTTCTTGGCAATGTAGTTAACGCTCACAAGAAGAATCAGATTGATGATAGAGTTGAAAAAACCGATCGCTGTCGAAAAGCTGAAGCTGGAGCTGAGCAGCCCCACCTTATACACATAGGTAGAAATGACCTCAGAGGTGCTGATGTTTAGTGGATTTTGCATCAAATATATTTTTTCAAAACCAACCTTCATGAAATTCCCTAAATTCAATATGAGCAAAATGACGGACACCGGGATAAGGCTTGGTAAATCAATATTTATAATTTTCTGCATCCGGGACGCACCATCCACTTTTGCCGATTCATACAGTTCAGGGTTGACTCCTGCCAAAGCTGCAATGTAGATAATGGCACCATAACCTGAAAATTGCCATACATCCGACCAGACATAAATCGATTTGAACAAGCTGGGAATTCCCATGAAATTTGTATTCTCAATGCCGAGTACTTGTGTGAACTTGCTAATAATCCCAACACTTGGCGACAAAGTTACGATGAGAATAGAAACCATGATAACCGTTGAAATAAAGTAAGGCGCGTAGGTGATCATTTGTACACTGCTTTTGAAAAAACCGTTACGAATTTCATTTAATGCAAGTGCCAATAGAATCGGAGCAGGAAAACCAACAAGCAAACCGTACATATTAATGCCAAGCGTGTTCTTCAAATACAGCCAAAAGTTTGGTGATTCAAAAAATTGTTCGAAATATTTCAGTCCGACCCATGGGCTACCCCAAATACCTTGGATGACGTTGTACTCTTTAAAAGCAATGACGACGCCAGACATAGGTATATACTTGAAAATGACCAAATACAGCAGCGGCAGAAATACTACCAAGTATAACTGCCAGTGACGCTTCATCTTTTTCCCAATGAAGCGTAATGATAATTTGCTGTCAGGCAATGCAGGTTCATGTGGATGGCCTTGCATTGAAGTTTTGGGTTTCCTGATTCTCTTTTGCATGCTTGACATATGCTCCTTCTCCTTTCGTTCGATCTAACTGTCTGCGCTTACATTATTCATAGTAAAGTACGATATTAAGCTCCAGCAAGAAACAATAATCGCTAGCTTAACCGTCTTCGCATGACCTGAAAATAAGCAGCAGCTCTGGCTAATCGCCAGAGCTGCTGCTTGATAAAAATGATGAAACTGCTGGGTAAGCAGGCGTAGCAAACTATTTTCAACCAGTTAACCAAATTCAACCTATCTGTCTGCGTGCTGCTTCTTCGCGGAATTCGCTTGGGGAGTAGCCTACCACTTTCTTAAACACTCGGCTGAACGAGATCGCACTTGTGTAACCTACCTGCTCTGCCACCTCCTGCATGGAACCTTGCGTTTCCGTGAGCAAGCGCTTCGCGGCCTGCAGGCGAATGTCAATCAGGAAGTCGACGAATTTCTGACCAGTCTCTTCCCTGAACAGCTTACTTACATATTTTCCATTAATGTTAAAGGTTGAACTGAGATATTCAAGCGACATATTCGGATTGGCATACTCCTCTTCGATCATTTTCCGCATATCTCGAATGGTAGCTGCATGCAGACGCCTGTTTTGCGCTTCCTTCAAACCTGTGAAAAAGCTGTTCAACACGGTCAAAGATTCTTCCCGCATTTGCTCGAGTGAATGGCACTCATCTATGATTTTACTGAGCCTCGGTAACCCGTCTCGCATCCATATTTCTTGGACCTCTTTCGTCATACCGGATATTTCCAATCCCAAAAAGTATATTAAATAATTCATCAGATTTGTTATTTCATCCTTTGTCAACAATCCTAGCTTCATTTCATTAATGAGCTTATCGTACTTCGTCTTCCATTCGTCCTCAAGAAGTCTGAACGACTGGATGATGGATCGAATTACGTTTAATTGTGAGAACACCTCAACCTGACCGTGATTTGCGATGTGTTCGCTAGTAATGAGCCTGTTTTCTCCTAGCACTATTTTATATTTAAGCGCCCTAAGTGCCTCTTTATAAGAATTTGCGACGCTTGAAAGCTCTGCGACCTGCTCACCGATACCTACCGTTACCGTAAACTTCAGATTTTCCTGCACCCACACACGAACGCTCTCGAAAAGTTTGTGTGTTATGGAAGTACTTGCTTCCTCCTCGCTGTCCACAAATACCATGACGCTTAGTTGAAATGCCGAAGTCCACTCTGACCAAAGCACGAGCTCATATTTCGGAGCGAGCTCCTGAATAACACTACGTAGCGCGAATTTAAGAAGGTTTTGGTCTCTGCGGGAGTATTGGCAACAAAAATCACTATATTTATCCATTTCAATAACAAGTACTACTTGTTTATCAAAAGAGTATGGAAGCTGAAGACTGTTTGTTTCTCCTATCCATTCCTCGTGGGTTAAACCCATGTCACCTTCAATGAGTTGGTGGAACAGGTATTTCTTTCGCAGATGCTGATCTTCATGGTGCTTTTGCTGATACTGATTGGATTGCTCAATAATATTGGACAAGGCCGATTCGATGAAGGAAAATTCATCTCCCAACTCCTTGGACAAAGGGAGACGATAACCGCGAATACGCGCCACAATCTGTTCCAGCGGTCTTGAATTCCGCCTAGTAACATAGAGCAGCCATACAAAACCACCCCCGATCGTCGCAATACCGATTATAAACCAGACATTATATAATGAAGAGATCACATGGAATAACTTGCCGTTTATAAGTCCGCTTTGGTAGGACCATCCGGTATAGCTCGATATGTAGTTGGAGAAAATCTTTGTTTGTTCTTTAGAATGCAAGTCACTAAACAAATCGTTGCCTGCGGCGTCCCGAATCCCGATAAAGCTTGTTTTTGAATCGTATAGGTCAGCAATACTGTTCTGCAACGAATCAGTTGCCACATTGACGACGATCATGCCTTTCTCGCCTGTGATAAATGGCGCTCCCCGCACCAAACTAACGACAGGCTTACTCCCTATTGCAGAAAACTGCTCGAAGCTTCTTACGCCCGACCATTGCTTGGATGCGAGCGGATCCATAGCCTTTTTAATAAATGGCTCGTCTCTGTAGTTGCTAAGTTGATCACTTGTCGCATTGCTGAGCACGAAATTGTCTTCAAAACGCACAAAATAGATCGAATCAATCATGGGGTAATAGGAAATCATATCCTGCATTTTTTTAACTGCGCTTATGTTGATGAAAATATTATTCTTCTCTTCATTATTGAAGAAATCAATCAGCTGCTTATTATTTATAGTTTCCGACATTACCATATTGTCTATCGCCTTCAGGGAAGTATCGATCAGACGCATCGCCTGTAATGACAGCATTTTGTTGGCGTTAAGCGCCTCCTTACGGCTTTGTTCGCTTAGTATCTGAAAAAAAACAAAAAACGTAAACGTGATCACGACAATAAAAATCGGCATATAAGAAAACAGCAATCGATTAAATAACGTTTTCCTCATATTCAGCCCCCATTTTTTTAAACGGAATGATATATATTTACATAGTGTACACGCTTACATCTGAAGACGTCCATACAAACGGTAAGTCCTCCCCTCAATAGGGTGTAGACGAATTGCCTCTTTTTTTATTTTTCTCCGTATACGTTTTAAACTTTTGTCCCTTCATAGCCATACAAAAATGCACCCCCTAGAATTTCATCGGCTAAACCCAGGGGGTTTCCAATGTCTATTCTAAGGGGTGCACTTCACTCAACATTAAGAGTCTTTCTCTTACCTGTCTAACTGGAAAGGGATCGCAGGTCCTTTTTTACCCTCCCGTACCCGTAGGATTCACACTCACTAAGATGCGGTCGATATCCGGCGCGTAACCCGACGGCTGGGAGAATAACAGCGTATTGGTCCCCGCTTGCAGATGCACTGTCGTCTCCTGAGAGGCAACTGTTGTCCAGCCACCGGAGCTTGGGAAATTGAGTGACGTGCCTGCCGCTCCATTCACACTTAATATGGCGATACGGGAAGCCTCGCCATTCAAGTACTGGATTGTCAATTTGTAGTTGCCTGCGGACGGCACTGTTACACCATTGAACTTCAGCGTGCCGCTACCGTTGCCTAGATAACCCACCTTTGCCCCACCTGAGCAAGTCGTGCAGTTCGCAATGACCGCAGAACCTCCTAGTGTGTTCCCTACTGCCTCTGCCTCATAGGCGCTAACACCAGAAGTCGGAGGCGTGACTGGTGTCACGGGTGGGTCAGCCAGTAACGTAGAAGTCGTAGCGCTAGCAGAAACATGGAAACCGGACAGTGTCAGCCAGCCATCTCGGTTCGAGTCCTGGCGCGTGTTCGCAAAACGAATGGTCTTGCCGCCGGAGAGTGGGTTGACAACTCGCATGACCAGCCTGTAGTCCCCGGCGGGAAGGTTGTGATTCGCATTAAATGAGAAGGAATAGTCCGTGTTTCCAGGCAAAATGCTTTTCAGATTCCATGATTCCGTGCCGAGTGACTTAACCCATGTATCAGCAGCATTCAGTACGCCAAACTCAACCTTCCAATTGTAGTAAAACGGAGCGACGCCCTTATTCTGAAGTTTGACGTTGACTTGTAGTGAAGATGCCGATGAATCGCTCAACTGTACAGAAGAATTGTACAGAGTGTAGCCAAGCATTTTATGAGCTCGCAGCGCATTAAGCTTAGCCGTCTCATCCGGTAGAGAGTTTTTGTACACACGATCATACATTAGCCAAGAGGCGTGAGTCGTTTCTACTGAGGTCTGGAAGTCCTCACCGTTCTGGTTGGGCCAGTGCTGCCAAAAACTCGCATCCTGCTGGAGCGGTGGATAGAGTTCACCACCAATCGGATGAGTCTTCCAGATGTTCTGCAGACCGTTTTGCGTAATCAAATTCCAGAATCCCCAGTCATTTTCGAACAGCGTTTCGTACGAAAATGAATCATCATGGTAGCCAAAAGCGTTTTTCAAATCTGCTGTACTCGCCGAATAAGGGTACCTGGCCAATACCTGGGTCTTCTGAAATGCACCCTTGAATGCGGAAAGCAGCCCGTCACGGTTACTCTGGTTCATCTCCCAATTTGTTGGATCGGTATTGTAGGGCCATGTATGCCACTCTCCCCAGAAGCCGTATAATCCTGTCGTCAAGAAGCCGATCCGAGGATCGCCATCATAGCGGGCCCCAAGTGCGGCGACGAACTGTCGCAACGCCTGATTCAGATTAGCGTCGTTCCAATCGGGGGCCAAACTGTGCGTAGATGTATCGTGGTTGCCATTCTGGTCATAATCCCGGGTCATAAGCCCCCCGTTGATTAGAAATTGCGGAATACCGCTCGTACGACCCGGATAGTCCACGTAGACGCGGAAAGCCGCTTGGTTGCCCCGACTAGCGATGTCATTCAGATAGGCATCCAGCGGTGCCCAGTTGTACGTGTTCCAGTCCGTCATCAGGTCACGAAGCGAAACGTAGAACCATTCCATGCTGTGCGGGAAACTGTTGTTCGGATCAATACTGTCCGAGGGAAGCTTGGAGAAGGGTAAAAAGCCCTTCAGCGGGTTTAACTCCAGCCCCGCTTTGTTCGGGTCATAGGTTTGGGCCTGCCACTCTCCGGACGCATAAGCATGTGTAGGCTTGAAGTTCATAAACACGATCGAGCCAAGTAGACAAAAGACGGCCATCATCAACCCTAGCCTTGCAAGTCTTACATTCGACATTGCATCGTTCACTCCTATTCGTATGGGATTATCTATTAAAAAGGGCAACGTACCTGCTCCCCAGCCATACTCACCCCCTTTCCAGCCCGGAATCTACGCATTAAAAAGGACACATCTTGTTTCTACTTGATGCAAATAGCTAAGTAACCTGGTGGTACGCGCCAAGTCAATTTCCACAGACTGCATGGACATGTTCCAAAAGGTCATCCCTTACTGGCACTGAAGGCGACGCCCTCGATAAACCGCCGTTGGAAAATGAAAAACAGTATGAGCATCGGAACGACGGCCATGAACGCACCAGCCATCAATACAGGATAATCCGTACCGAACATGGAGACAAGCGTGGCGAGGCCTGCCGACAGCGTCAATTTTTCCGGTGAACTGTTAATGATTAGTGGCCACTGTAGTTCATTCCATGACCAGAGCAGTTGGATGATAACAACTGCAACCAGTGCTGACTTCACTAGCGGCAGCATGATATAGCGAAAGATTTGAAACGGGTTGCACCCGTCGAGCACTGCTGCTTCCTCCAACTCTTTGGAGATGCCGAGGAAAAATTGACGCAGCAAAAATGTCGCAAATGGGCTGACGAGCGAAGTGATCCAAAGTGCAGTCGTCGTATTCACCAATCCAAGTTTGCTCATCATCAAATATTGCGGTGTATAGAACACCGGGTTGGGAATCATCATGACCGAAATGATCAGAAAAAAACACAGACCTCTACCCGGAAAGCGAATGCGCGCGAACGCAAAGGCCGCCATCGCACTGAAGACGACAGGGAACAACGTCTTCATGAACGCAGCCATCAGCGTGTTCGCATAGTAATGCAGGAAGGCCGATTGCCTGAGGGCGTCCACATAGCCTCTGAAGCTTGGCTCCGCAGGGAATATGGTGATCGGAATCTGCGTCGCCTCCGTCGTCGTCTTTAGCGACGTAAGGATCATCCAGAGAAATGGAAGCACCATGACGGCTGCACCAGCGATCAGAACCAAATGAATAATAAGGTTGTTTCTATGCTTCGAAGAGACAACTCTGCTCACTTTCGTACCTCCTCAATCGTAAATCACCCATTTTTTTTGCAGCATGAACTGGATACCCGTCAAAACCAGGTTGATCACTAGTAAGATGTTGACGATGGCAGCTCCGTAGTTCTGATCGTAGTAGATAAACGAATTTTGGTAATAAGCGTATACGAGAGAACGCACCGCGGGTAGCGCAACGTTCGTTTTACCGATAATCAGATAGATACTGTCAAAAATTTGTGTAGCACCGATCACGAGTACGATCGACGTAAAAAATAATGTCGGTGTTAATAGCGGGAGCGTAATGGAACGAAACTTGCGAAAGCCAACAGCGCCATCAATCTCAGCAGCCTCATACAGAATGCGTGGAATTCCTTGAAGCCCGGCCAGAATCAGCAGCATGTTAAAGCCGATCGCGCCCCAAACACCGACCATGACAAGAGCATACATGGCAAACCGCTTGTCAGAGATCCACGCGATGTGAGTGCCGAGAACGGAGTTTAGTAGTCCGTAATCCTGCGCAAAAATAATGACCCACACCATAGCAGCTGCGGCTGCCATCGTAACCTGTGGTAGAAAATAAATGACCCGATAGACGGACTGTCCCTTAATCTTCGCGTTCAGCAGTACGGCAAAAAACGTGGAAAGTATAATCGTCGTAGGCACGAACAGTACGACATAAAGTATCGTATTGCGCAGATTTTGCCAGAACTCCTCGTCCATAAATAATCTCTCGTAGTTGGCCCAACCGACCCAATGGTTGACAAGACCGAAGTTTTCGGACTTCAGGAAGCTCAGATAGATGGAATAGACGGCTGGCCAACTCCAAAAAACGAGCGTTCCGATCAACGTCGGAGCGATCATCATATAAGCCCATATATATCTGCTTTTCGAATGCATTGCCTTCACCTCATTTGTGCCATAGGTATTCCGTTAACCGGAATACCATCGACAATTTTGCCTGGCTTAGGGAGCTTACTTTGCGTCCTCAATCGCCTGATTCATCATTTCCGCCACTTTCTTAGCGCCTTCTTCAATTGATATGGCGCCGCCCCATGCCTGTGACATAATTTCTGCTTCTTTCGAGAACCAGACTGGGTATGATTTTGAACCACTCGGGTACGGAGTAGCGTCCGCCGCCTGATCAATGAATACCTGCAGGTTCAAATCAGGATTGTTCTTCACCCATGCGTCTTGCGTATTATTGAACGCCGGAATCGCCGCACCCATCTCGGCCGTGATCTCAGCGGCCTCCTTGGAGCCGAGGAATTTCAGGAACTGCCATGCTTCATCCTTGTGCTTCCCCTTAGTAGACATGACGTTGCCGATGCCATTAATGATATTGCCGCGCTTGACCTTACCCTTCGGCAGTGGTGCCCAATCGTACTTTCCTTTGATAATCTCACTACTCGCCAGATTGCCGTTGTCCCAAGATCCGTCGAAAATCATCGCGAGCTTGCCGGACTTGAACATTTCGACCGAATCCGTGTCGGTCATCTGCTGGTGCGTCGGCGAAGCCTTATCAAGAATCATCTGGTAACGGGCCTTTAGTGCCTCAATCGATGCCTGCTCGTCGTAGCCGGATTTCGTCATGTCTTCATTTAAAATGAAGCCACCGTTCGCTAACATGTCGTTCCAGTAACCCGCTTGGGTGTCCAGCTTTGCTCCAAAACCGTAAATGCCCTTGTCTGGCTGGCTTAGCTGTTTGGCGACTTCAGCAAGCTTGGCATAATCCCACGTGTCGTCTGGGTACGCAATGTTCGCCTGATCGAACAGCTCCTTGTTGTAGGCGAGACCAATGGTATCGAAGTCCTTTGGAATACCGTAGTTTTTCCCGTCCAGCGTATAGATAGAGACGAGGTTGGACGCGTAGTTGTTCAGATCGATTTCGTTAGCCTGCACCTTGTCCGTGATCGGCTCGAGGAACTGGCCTTCTGCGTACTTCATAAACTGACCACCATGCATCCAGAATACATCGGGCAGCATTCCTGCTGGTGCTGCGGCGGACATCTTCGTCCAATATTCGCCCCACGGAATAGCATCAACCTTCACCTCGATGTTCGGGTGCTGCTCCGTGAATGCATCAGCGATCGCCTCCATTGCCGGCTGCTGGTTTTTGTCCCAGATCGTATAAGAGATCGTAACCTTCTTCAGGGAACCACTGTCGGTAGCACCGCCTCCGTCGTTAGAATTATTGCAGCCGGCCATCAACGAGACGAGCAGTAAGCTGGCGAGCCCTGCAGCCCATTTTTTTCTTATTTTCATCGTAATACTCCCCTCGACTTTTCTTGAAAAATGAAGATTGTACTTTTACTTCAGCAATCATGCTTAAAAGCTGGAGGACGGAAAAATTGCGCTTTTTTCCGCCAATCGTTCGTCGTGAGCTCTTGACGTTCTCATCATAAATCAGGGAAAATCCGGTTTAAATGCCTAGATTTTAAGATTCAAACCACATTTTTAAGATCCCCTTCCCAAGGGCTGATGATCTCTGCATAAAATTCAAGCGATTGGGGCAAATATTCCACAAGATTTTGTCCGCAATTCCAAAGGAGAATTCTCCCATGAATAATATCTCAATTACCCGTCTTCCCGGTGAATACTGGTGGGGCGGCGTGATCAACGATGGCAGCTTCATGCCGTTTGGCCAGACAGCATATACGAGGGATTTGCGCGTGACAGACGACAATCAGGCCTCGCCTTTGCTACTCTCTAATAAGGGCAGATATATTTGGAGCGAGGAGCCGTTTGCTTTCCATGTGGACGAGAATGGGCTTTCCATCTTTGATATCGCTGGTGAGGTCGTCGTGGAAGAGGAACTTAGCACACTACAGGGCGCATACCGTCATGCTGCCGGCACACATTTTCCGCCTTCCGAGCAGGTGCCCGATGCCCTTGTATTCACAGCTCCGCAGTACTGTACCTGGGTCGAGATGTTCTATAACCCCACGCAGGACAGAATTATCCGTTATGCAGAATCGATTCTAGCGAACGGGCTACCGCCCGGCGTCCTCATTATCGACGACAACTGGATGAAGGATTATGGCATGTGGGACTTTGACAAGCACAGGTTCCCGAATCCCCGGGAGATGATTGATACGCTTCACGGCATGGGCTTCAAGGTGATGCTCTGGATGTGCCCATACGTGAGTCCGGACTGCACGATGTTTAAGGAATTGCGGGCGGGAGATCTGCTTCTAAAAGGTGTGGACAACGCACCATTAATCCGACATTGGTGGAATGGTTACAGTGCAGTTGTGGATTATACGAAGGAGGAAGGTGCGGCCTGGTTCAAGCGGCAGATGGATCGTCTGATCACGGATTACGGCGTTGATGGTTTTAAGCTTGACGCTGGTGAGCCGATCTTATCAGGCGGAGCGGACACGACCCAGCCCGTTGCATGGACTCGTCCCCTACGTCTGCTTGAGGACTGCGAAGCTTACGCCAACCTCGGAGTTGGCTACTCGCTGGTTGAGCTGCGGATGTGTTGGAAACTCGGTGGCAAGGGACTTATCCAGCGCCAACGGGACAAGACACATACGTGGGACGCCACTGGGCTCAGCGGACTCATTCCGAACGCGATCGTTCAGGGACTGCTTGGCTACGCATTTAACTGCCCCGATATGATCGGCGGCGGTATGGACGGCGATATCAACTCCCCGGAATTTCACTTTGACAGCGAGTTGTTCGTACGGTACACCCAGTGTGCCGCGCTGTTCCCTGTTATGCAGTTTTCCATGGCACCCTGGCGCGTACTGAACGGTGAGGAGCTAACCTGGTGTCTTGACGCCGTACGGCTAAGATCTGAGCTTGGCCCCGAACTGCTCGCACTTGCTAGCCAGGCCGCTGCAGACGGCCTGCCGATACTGCGCAGCCTGGAGTTCGAATATCCCGACTGCGGCTATGAGCTCGTAAATGACCAGTTTCTTCTCGGTCAGAATCTGCTCGTTGCGCCAGTCGTCGTCAAGGGACTGACGTCCAGAACCGTAGTTTTCCCTGAGGGCCAATGGCAGGGCGAGGATGGGAACATTATCAACGGGCCAACCGAACTGCAAGTTGATGCTCCCCTCTCGCGGCTGCCTTGGTATCGCAAAATTCAATAGGAGGTACATCTCATAAAAAATAAAGCTTGCCCTGATTGGCGCAGGGGCCCCGAGAGCTGCTTCTCTTCTACTTCCAATTGACAAAGGAACAGTTATGCTCAGATAATAAAAAGATTGAAGATACGCCAACCGTAACAACCGAAAACTGACTGGGGGATTTAAGCATGTATGAGCTATTAATCGTTGATGATCATGCTCATCTCGTGGACAGTCTCGAACGCACCATGCCGTGGGAAGAACTCGGCATAGGCAAGGTTCACAAGGCTTTCTCTGGTGAAGAGGCACTCGAACATTGCAAGAGCTATCCCGTCGATATTATCATCACCGATATTCGAATGCCCGGAATCTCCGGCTTGGAGCTGATTGAGTATATAAAAAAATACGATAAACACTTCAAAAGCATCCTGCTATCCGGCTACGGAGAATGGGACTACGCGCAGGAGGCCATCAGACAGCAGGTGGATGGTTACCTGCTCAAACCGGTCGACCAAAGGGAGCTGGCCGACATGTTGCACAAACTCACGGAAGCGCTCCGTCTTGAATGGGATGAACGGGGCAAGCAGGAGAAGGCAATGAGCATGCTCAGCGAACATATGCCATTGTTTCGAGAAAAGCTGCTCATTGATCTGCTTCAAGGAAGGAAACTGCCTCCCAAGCTGTTCGAAGAAAAAATGGCTTATTATCGGTTGCCGTTCTGTTCGAGCGATGAAACTGCAATATGCCTCCTCCGCATTGAATCGTCTGCTGAGGAGTTGAACTGGATGGACCAGTCCCTGCTCTCCTCGGCCGTCGCAAATATCGCTGAGGAAACATTTTCGGAATTGTTCCATGTCTGGCACGGACGTGATGCGTACGAGCATGAAGTCTTCGTTCTCAAGGTGCGGGAAGAGTCGTGGTTAGCGCGGGAGAAGGAATCGGAGGTTAATCGACAGCGGTCCCTCGAACATTTGGCTGCCAGGCTGCAGCAACACGTCAGACACTTTCTCAAAAGCAGCATCTCAATTGTCGTGAGCCACTGGCAGGTAATGGCTCACGGCCTGCGTGAGACTTACCAGGACTCACTGGCTATACTCACTCGCCATCTTGGCGGTGAGACGGACCTCTTAATTCGCCTGCAGGACGCCTTAGTGCCCGAAAAGCCCTACCGCGTCCATAGCCTTTACGAGTCGCCCACGATGATTCAGTTGTTCGAAATTTACCAGTGGGAGGCTATCTCTGCCAAGTGGGACGCCATTTTCCTTGAGGTGACAAACAAGCGAATGGATTCACGTGAGACGCTACTTGAGCTCTATTATCACGCGATGGGCGCCTTCAGTTTTTTTGCCCACAAAAACGGACTCAGCCTGCTTGAGATCATCCCCCCGGAGCTGGACAAGGCTACTGAAACCAACCGATTCCGCCATATGCACCAGCTTCAGCATTGGATAGTGCTCACGCTGGAGCAATTGCGGGAGATGACCAAAAGTGAATGGAACAACGAGCAAGTAGCACTTATCCGTAAGGTCCAGCAGTTTATCACCGCGCATCTCGCGGACGCCACGCTGCAGACGGCAGCGGATCACGTCGGCCTGCATCCCGCCTACCTGTCCGCTCTGTTCAAAAGCAAGGCAAGCGAGAATATTAGCGAATATTTGTACAAAGTGCGCATGCAGCGGGCGCGGGAAATACTTATCGAGCAACCAGAGCTCAAGGTTAGCGACGTTGCGACGGCGATTGGCTATCATAAGCCGCAGTACTTCATCAAGTTGTTCAAAGAGCATTTTGGACTGACACCGCAAGACTTCCGTCATCAATCCTCCTGACCGAACGGGGACACTCTAATGAAACTAACCATTTTCACAAAAATTGTACTTGTCATCTTTCTACTGCTCGTCTCTACCTTGCTTCTGTACTACCTGACCAATCGTTCCAGCGTACGGCTAATCAAGCAAGAAATTCAACGCGTAAAGCTGAATGAGCTCACTTTCCTAGCCGGAGACATCGACAATAATCTGTCCAAAGTATCGTCCTTTAGCGATTTTCTCGTACTCGACAAAGATGTTCGACTGCTTGCGACTCCTTCCTTTCTGGAAGGAGACTTTGAGCTGAATAAGTTGAAGCTGCGGGTGTCGGACAAGTTGAACCTTTTGCACGCCCTGAACAACTGGAACGCCGAATTTATGGTGATCTACGATGAGGACAGTTCAGCTTTCTCCTCGACGTCCTCTTCCTCGAAATTGAGCGAACTGTACCTGGAGACGCACTTCCGCCCGTTCTGGCAGTATGAGCAGACAGGCGACGGCGCGTATTTGACATATTATTTGGCGCATCCGTACACCTTCCGCTTTGATCCGGAGGAAGTGTCTTATGTCGTCAGGGCCAAGATCGATACCAAAAATATACTCGCCTACTTGGGCCGTGCCAAGGGAACGAACGACAACAGCGCAATCTTGTTGTCTGCGGCTGGGGATGTGCTGGCAAGCGACACAGAGAAGCTTCCTTTCATCCATGAATTGACAAGGCGGCTTGAGGTTGGCCAAGAGATGAGTGGTAACCGACTTATTAAATTGGACGGTGAGCAATACCTCGTTAATTTCTCTGCTCTGAGTAACTTTAAAGATTGGTACATCGTGGATTATACCCCGATCAGTGAGGTGCTCAATCCGATCTATGCCAATCAGCGGCTCTACTATTTCTCTAGCGTTTTCCTACTTCTGTTCAGCATTCTGCTCGCCCTGTTGTTGTACCGGGACGTGCAGATTCCGATACGTAAACTGCTCTGGGGCGTCAGGAAAATCACATCCGGCCAATATTCCATCACACTTCGCCAGGAGAGTAATGACGAATTCATGTATTTGTTTGACCGCTTCAACGAGATGTCCAAAGAAATCAAAGAATTAATTGAAAGGGTTTACATGGAACAGATCCGCTCCAAGGAGGCGAAACTGCGGCAGCTCCACTCCCAGATCCAGCCGCACTTCCTGTACAACTCGCTTGCCTTTATCAAAAGTATGACCGAGCTTGACGAGAAGCAGGCAGTCATTGACATGTCCATAAGTTTAAGCCGTTATTTCCGGCAAACGATCAAGTTCGAGAACACGTATACAACGGTGCGGGACGAGCTTGAGCTTGTCCGGTTATACCTGACGATCCAGAGTCTTCAGATGGACCGCTTTGTTTTCACCATTGACGTCGAGGAGCAGCTTCTTGATTTACAGGTACCGCGGCTGCTGCTGCAACCACTCGCGGAAAATGCCATTCTACATGGCATTGAGTCGCTGCGCATGGTCGGAGACATCCGGATTACAGGTCATTCCAACGGAGAATACTGTGAGCTGATTGTGGCGGATAACGGCTGTGGTGTCGAGCCCGGTCGAATCGACACGCTCCGTAATGCTATCTACTATGGCGCGGACGCCAATACTGCGTGGGCGCTTCACAATGTTTATGAGCGGATGAGAGCATTGCTTGGCTCGGAAGCCGATATGGAGCTGGCTAACGGAGATCTGGGCGGCCTCCAGGTGACATTGCGCTGGAAATACGTCCGTGAACAGGAGGGATCAGAGATATGAGAAGCTTGAAATGGTTGAAACAAACAGGACTGTTTGGCCTCGCGATCATCTTGTTCCTCGTCGTCATGATTTTTTCATTCATCTTTTGGGAAGATCCAACAGTACCCTCCCAACTTCAGGAGAAAAAGAACACGCCTGCAGGACCTGCCCCTTCGTTCATCGGTGGAAAATATGAGTCTCCTGTGATCTTGACGACTGTTGGGCATCTGTATCCGGACATCGATTTCAAAAACGGTGAAGATCTGCAAAACAACGTACTGAGCCGGCTGTTTGAGGACAAGCTTGGCATCAAGGTGAATTACCTCTGGACGACGACTGGTGATGAGGATGTCTACATCAATAAACTGAACACCCTGATTGCGACCGGTCAGTCACTTCCCGACATCGTCACATTCAAGGGTGGACAAAATATGTATCCGCTGCTGCGCTCCGGTGCTTTCCGCGACGTAGGACAGCTGTTCGAGCAGTATGCTTCACCCAAGTGGAAGGCAGCCATGGCACAGGCGCCCGAATCGTGGGACCGGTATGTAATCAACGGCAAAAAAATGGCAATACCGATCCTCGATGGCAAGATGAACTCGAATGAGGTATTGTACATCCGTCAGGATTGGCTCGACAAACTTGGTTTGGCGGCCCCCTCCACTATTGATGAGATGGAGACCGTCATGGATGCATTCGTTCATCTTGACCCGGACGGCAATGGTAAAGACGACACGTATGGGCTTAGCATCAGCCTCAAAAATTCGTTTTTCACCTGGATGTCGGATGCGGGCTTCGTGTTTGGTGCTTACGGGGAGATGCCAGACATTTGGAGCACAGACGATGATGGAATTCTGTCATACGGATCGGTCCAGCCAAGTATTCGGCAAGGTCTAACGACATTGAAGCGCTGGATGGAGCGAGGCTACGTGCCAAAGGATGCTGAGATTCTCGATGAGGTTCAAGCGACGGAATCATGGAAGCTCGGCAAGGCAGGCATGATTTTGGCCCCGCTGTGGGCCGCAGGATGGCCGCTAGGGGACGTGACCGCGAACGTGCCGGGCGCCCGGTTCGAGGCCTACCCAATCCCCGTCGGGCCGAGCGGCTTATCCGGTACCCGCGGCACGCCGCCGGAGTATGGCGCAATTGCCATCAACGCCGATATGGTGAATCCTGAAATTTTTTTCAACTATATGAACTTTGTTTATGACAACTTCGTTGATCCTCCTTCTGGCTCGCCCTATCGTTGGGGTATCGCTGAAGGCTACGACTACGGTAATGAAGACGGCAAGGTGACATTCCTGGAAAGCCAGGTCCCGGGCGGATTTGCGGACCCCCAAAAGTATCTCCTGAGCCTGTCGCTCCCCTCAGTCCCTAACTTGCTCAGTGAATCGATTGCTCGCATCAACAGCGGCGCATCCGACCAGACGTCATATGATATCAAAAATAAGCTGCTGCGCACACCGCAGGAGCTAAAGGGTTGGCAAATCGTTGAAAGCAATCCCTCCGTCTACAAGACAGACGCCTTCACCGGAGCGCCGACGCCGACGATGGAAAAAATCGGCGATGCTCTTGACGAGTTATTGCATGACGCGATGCTCAAGATCGTATACGGGCAGGAGCCACTGTCCAGCTTCGATCTCGTCGTCACTAGATGGCACGAGCTAGGCGGCGATAAGATAACTGAAGAGGTGAACGAATGGTACACATCGCTGGGAAAAATTAATCAATAATAGTTGTTTTCTGTGGGTTATCTAAAAATTGAAACATCGTTTGGATCTGAGCAGGTGTATTCCTTTCCAGGGAGAGTGTGGGGATTTCTTCTCTATTAAAGAAGCCTACCTCTAGGGTCTCCACGCCCCCTTTAGGTTCACCTGCTGCAATCTCACATTGAATAAACACTTTATACACATGATATTGTTCTGGTGGATGATTATGAAATTTCTTATCCAGTACAGCGAGTAATCGTTTTGGAGTGGTAATGTACCCCGATTCTTCCTCTATTTCTTTTACGACTACTTCTGAAGGAGAATAACCAATGTCAGCCCATCCACCTGGTAAAGCCCATGCATTGTCAGCCTTTTCTCTTACCAAGAGTATCTTATCATCCTGAAAAACAACACCACGTATATCTACTTTCGGCGTAGCATACCCCGTTTCGCTTCCAAAGTGTAATTTAATTTCATCTGCACTCACACTAGTATAATTTTCGAGTATTTCGATACTAAGCGCTCTTAATTCTTCATATCGCTCAAGATCATATACATCTTTGGAATAAGCCAACCCTGTTTGTGCAATGGCTTGAATTCTCTTAACCCATTTCAGCCATTCAATGCCTGAATTCATTGTTCTCTCCACCTACCTTATATAATTAGACAACAAATCATGAACCAGCGATACCAGAAAGGAAATTATAATCGTGACTACCACCTATTAGTTTAAAGTATTTTGCAAAACTTACTTATTTTTCAGTATCACTAAGATTATCATTGCTAGCCAAATCAATTTAAAAATTAAAAACATGGCGCACAAGGTTTAGTTGTACGCCATGTTTTGTGAAATATTAATGCAATTCTGAAATGATTGGATAGATGGGACTTCTCAGATTGAAATTGTAGTTCAGGTCTACAATCCCTACGACTTCGCTGTTATCATATAGATCTAACATGAAGCCTGCCATTTCTTTGGCGGTGTGGTATTTAGACATGTTTGCTTTGTAATCAAATTCTTCTGTATCTAATGATTTCTTCAAGAATTCCGTTTCCGTTATAGCTGGAGCCAGGACTTTTGCTTTTAGTTTTGCACCTTTTATTTCAAGTTCTTTGGCAAGCCCTTCTGTAAAGGCACTAACGTAATATTTCGATGCCGAATAAGCAACACTTCCCACAGCAATGGCATATCCGAGTGCGGATGCAACGTTAATTAACTGAGTTCCCTCTACGTCTGCATAATCCCGCACATATAGTGTGGAAAGGATCGTCAAGGATTCGATGTTCACACGCAGCATAGTTTCAACTTTTTCCAGATTCTGTTCAGCTACAAAAGATCCTTCACCCAGCCCCGCATTGTTAATCCAAGTCTCAATTTGGTATTCCTTAAGCGTGTTATACAGTGTGTATGCTTGACTTGTATCCGATAGATCACTTGTATGAACAATAACATTTACAGTAGCATCAATATTCTGAATTGCTGATTTAAGTTCTTCTAATTTGTCCAATCTTCTAGCGACCAAGATTAAGTTTTTGCCTCGTGCAGCAAACGCCAATGCTGTCTCATATCCAATCCCTGAACTTGCACCCGTAATAACTGTATATTTCATCCTATTTTCTCCTTCTTAACATGAATTTTAGTGTAGATAAGCTTTCAAAATTAATTTAGAACGATCGTTCTTAATAATGTAAAAAAAACAGTTAGATCTAACTTGCTATTTAGAATAGCATTTCTAGAACGAACAGTAAATAATTATTTTCTACCTTATAGATAATGTTGTTGAAACGGGGGCTTTGAGTTTTTCCAGACATGCGATACAAGTTCTCCATAACGTTAAGAGGACAAGAACCTGTATCACTAAAACAAACCAGCCTTCATGGAGACAACTCCCTCTTTGCCTGCCATATTATAACTCCACTTTCAATCTAAAACGGATAGTGTCATTTCCATAATATTTTTTAATTTTTGCTGATCCGTTGTGGTCTTAACCAACGTTCGTATCCCCACCCAAGCATTCATTAAATAATGTGAAATAACTTCAGGGTCAACGTCAGCCTTGATTTCACCCTTTTGCTGGCCTTCCAGAACAAGGTTTCTCAACAATTCCTCCGTTCGCAAATAACTCTCATTAACCAAGGATGCAACTTCAGGATCCAATACGCCCAGTTCCACGCCTGAGTTTACAAGAAAACAGCCTATAGGTTGTCCTTCATTTCTTATTGTTGACTCAAACAAAGCCCGAATAATCTCTTTGATTGGTTTTTGTGTATCGATCAAAAAGCTCATTTTGTTGGTCTGCTTCGTTTCATATCGTTCAAGAGCTTTCATAAACAGAGCATGCTTATCCCCAAAGGTATCATAGATACTTCTTCGATGAATGCCCATATATTCAACCAAATCCTGCATCGAAGTTTTCTCATATCCTTGGGCCCAGAACAATTGTATTGCTTTATCTAATACTTCATTAACTTCAAATTCTTTGGATCTTGCCATCATCATCACCTCGAATAATTATTATACATTTAAGTGCACGATTGGGAAACTCGCCTTGTTGCAGAGCTATAAGGTTAATTTTGAAGGAACAATAGTATCATGTCCCTCGATTCGTATTTTTCCAATAGCCATAATAGTTGGGTTGTTTTCAAAATCATAGAAAATCATTACCATTTAGCTGACAACTCTTTGAAACTAGCTACATAAGATATAACAAAATTATAGATTGGAGGAATTGCTATGGTTCGTACGCATGACGCCCGTACTTCGCTCGGGTCTAACGGTGTTAGTCCGCTTAATGTCCCCCTCGCTCCAAATACGCCTACCTTGGTGGGTATTCTTGGTCTGAACATTGTCAATCCAGGATTAATTATTCGCACTCAGTTCAACGGAACCTATCGGATTTCGGTAGCAAATTTGTCCTCACAGCCATCTTCCGTTCGGTTTGAAATTTTCAGAGGATCGACCTATACAGGCACGCCGATTTATGTCGTTTCCCAACCCATATTTCCTTCTGTGGGAAGCATACTGGCAAGCTTCGATGGTTCTGATTACAATGTGCCTCCTCCTCCTACCGGGCAGCTTATCTATTCTTGTTTTGTGACATTTGTTCCGGCATCCCCATCAGAGCAAGCCAGCCGCGTTGGGCCAGAATGCTTCAATGCGGTTGCATACAGCGACGATTAACTCATTGCTAATAGGACTCTATGAAAATACGGAAGGAGGAAATCTCATGGTTAAAACGTTAGATGCACGGACTTCCCAAGGCTCCAATGGGCAGCATGTTTTAACTCCCAGCTTCACGAATGGTGTCCCGCTATTGTTTGCCCAGGTTGGATTGCAGATCAGCAACCCGGGTATGTGGGTCCGGACTTTTTTTTCGGGAATAATCGAAGTTACGGCAAATCAGTTACCTGTTAACGGGAATCTTGTCATAGAAGTATACCGAGGATTAGGCATTTCCCAACAGCTTGTTTATAAGGCCACTACAAATGTATTGGACAACCCCTTTTTCAGTCCTTGCGTATTGAGCTTTACCGGTTCGGATTTCAATGTGCCCCCCCCTGGAAATGGGCAGCTTGTCTACTCAGCGTACGCCACATTCTCCTATAATCCAATTTACAATGTGAGTAACGTACGCTTGGGGCCTGAAAGTTTCAATGCAACCGTTTATTCTGATGATTGAGTCAATATGTTTAAACCATATTATGAAAATAAATTAAACCATCTCAATTATTGAGATGGTTTTTTGGGATCTTTTTAAAAACTCACACACGTACCATTCACGTTCTTGAAGAAGTGCAAGTATGGTCAAACGTGTACCTCTTGATTAGCTTCAGCATTCTTGTAGCCTGCCCAAAGAGTCATATAATCAGAATTGTTTAAACGAGAGGAAGCATTTCTGGTCTGCGCATCAGAGTATTCTGGGTAGGCATAGGAAAGCGCAGCTACAAGACCGCTGCCATCCATAATTCCACCATCTGCAATAACAGGAATTCTAACCCGATCTAAAGTTTGAGGAACAAGACCATCGTCACAATATTAGCTCCCATCGGGCGTGAGAATACATCAAAAGTACCCCGATGCCCTCCTGCTTCCGTTCCTTGAGCAACAATTACATCACATCCTCGTTGTTCGGCTTGAAAGGTCTCATCAACTGTTGGGCAATTTATTTTTTCACAACGTCATCCATGGCCTGAACCGCCAGTTCAAATGCTTTAATTCTTCTTTCTATAAGCGTTTTTTGAGGGCTACCGGTTTTTGACTTACCATACATGTTATCTAGTAATGGTAATAAACCAGCCAAAACATTGCGAGCTTCAGTTAAATCTTCCTCGGTGTAGTGACCAGGTTTATGATTCCAAGCAGTTTCTAGCATGGCTAGGCCGATGTACAAAGCGTTGAGGCGTTTATCTAATAAGGTAGTGTTACTACCTTTCTGAGACATATTAGCCAGGGCGTTTTCCGATTTGCGGATTGTCGATTGAAAGGCTTGAAATGATTCCATTTTAACTTCAGTTGATACGTTTTCCATGTTTGCAGACCTCTCTTTATATCTGAGATTCTTATTCCGCTCACTCTTTCGCTCTGTTACATAATATGTGTGAAAGTCAGCAATGTAAAGTTGTCATTCTGTAACTGTGGTCCCGTCCGAAGCGAGTGAATAAAAAGCGGAAATCCCGCTCTGGCGCTTTGTCCAGAACGGGATTTACAAGGATATTTAGTTGTTTGCATTTTCCTTGGTCACCAGCTTCAATTCAGCCGGGATTGATTTCTCTACCTGCTTGCCGTCCAGCACATCCAGAGCGGCTTGTACCGCAAGCTGGCCAATGAGTACCGGCTGCTGAGCGACGGTGGCCGTCAGCTTGCCGTCCTGAATGGATTTGATCGCATCATCGTTGCCATCAAATCCAATCACGGGGATGTTTTTACCAGAGCTTTGGATCGCTTCGATCGCGCCCAGTGCCATTTCATCGTTATGGGCAAATACCGCCTGCACGTCAGGATTGCCCTGCAGCAGATTCTCCATTACATTCAACCCTTTGGAGCGATCGAAATCGGCAGACTGCTTGGCAATGACATCGAGTTTTTGGTCGGCAACCTCGTGGAAACCTTTCCCCCGCTCTCTTGTTGCAGAAGCTCCAGGTACACCCTCAAGCTCAATCACTTTCGCTCCCTCGCCAAGGTGTTCTACGAAATACTCCGCTGCCATTTGTCCACCCTTGACGTTATCGGATGCAACCAATGCTGCCACGTCGCCTTTGTCTGCTGAACGGTCCAGTGTAATCACGGGAATGCCCACGCTATTGGCAGACTGAACGGCCGTAGAGATTGCCGCGGAATCCGCTGGGTTAATCAGAAGGGCATCCACACCTTGTTGAATCAGGTCGTCCACATCATTGGTTTGTTTGGCCGAATCATTTTGAGCGTCAACCACGATAACTTGAATTCCTTGTTTTTTGGCTTCTGCAACAACCCCGTCTTTGAGGGAAACAAAGAAGGGATTATTCAACGTGGAAACCGACAGGCCGATTTTTTTCTGTCCATTGCTTCCGGCAGAGTCAGGCTTGGCCCAGCCCGGAGGCTCCAGAGAACATCCTGCCAGAACGATCATCATTACGCTTACAAGCAATATGGTTAGTTTTTTCATGTTCGCTTCTCTCCTTAAGCCGTTTTCTTGCGGTCCAACAGGACAGCGATGGCAATAACGACGCCTTTTACAACCATTTGATAAAACGAGTTCACTCCGAGCAGGTTCAAACCATTGTTCAACACGCCGATTATCAAGACCCCGATCAATGTACCGACGATCCGTCCTCTACCACCTGATAGGCTTGTTCCGCCGAGAACTACAGCAGCAATGGCATCCAGCTCATATGAAGTACCTGCTGTTGGCTGCGCGGAATTCAGACGGGAGGTTAGAATTGCGCCTGCCAGCGCTGAAAGCATACCTACCAGGGAGTAAATCATGATTTTTACGCGGTGAACTTTAATACCTGAGATAATGGATGCTTTCTCATTGCCACCAAGCGCGTACGTTTTACGACCGAAGGACGTTTTGTGCAATATCATCCACAGAATTACAAAGGTAATCAGCATTGTGATCGCTGGCACCGGGATGCCAAGCAGATAACCACGACCGAACAGTTGGAACAGCAGGCTGTCGCCCAACCCGGTAATTGGGTTACCATTCGTATACACCAGCGTCAATCCCCGGAACACCGTCATCGTTGCCAATGTAGCAATAAACGGAGCCATCTTACCCTTCGTAATCATCAACCCGTTCACCATACCCATGACACCGCCGAGCGCAACCCCGATAATGATCGACAGAATCGGATCCAGACCGGACAGCATCATATTGGCTACAAAGGCGCTGGATAGAGCCAGTATAGAGCCCACCGACAAGTCGATGCCGCCAGTCAGAATGACAAATGTCATGCCAAAAGCAATCAGCGCGTTAATCGAAACCTGACGCAATAAATTCAGAATATTAAGCGGTTCCAAAAAGCTTGGATTCAATACCGATACGATGATAATCAGAATGATCAGCCCGAGCAGCGGACCTAATTTCTGTGTCAGATTCGTCAAGCGGAAGCCGCTTTTGGCGGATTGGTTTTCCTGCAAAGTTGTCATATCATTGTCCCCCTGTAGCCATTGTCATAATGTTTTCCTGTGTTGCCTCTTCTTTTGTCAGTTCACCGCTAATGCGTCCCTCATGCACAACCGCGATTCGATCACTCATGCCGAGCACTTCAGGCAGCTCGGAAGATACCATAATGATTGCAACTCCGCGGTCCGTCAGCTCGTTCATCAACTGATAAATCTCCCGTTTGGCTCCAACATCCACGCCACGTGTCGGCTCATCCAGGATAAGCACACTTGGGCCAATGCCAACCCATTTTGCGATAACCACCTTCTGTTGGTTACCCCCTGACAGGTTTCGTACCGCTGTTTCGGATGATTGTGTCTTGATTTGCAAACGTTTGATGAGCGTATCGACGAATTCCTGTTCTTTCTGAGTCAAGATGAATCCTTTACTTGAGAAACTGAACAGATTTGGTAAAGCCATGTTCTCACGAATGGAGAAATCTAATACCAAGCCTTCATCCTTCCGGTCTTCGGTAATAAATCCAATTCCATGTTTAACCGCATCGGCTGGTTTCCGAATGTGAACCTTTTTGCCTCGAATCATAACTTCTCCACCGTCCAGAGGTTCCAAACCGAAGATAGCCCGCATGATCTCTGTACGTCCAGAACCCATCAACCCGGAGAACCCGAGGATTTCGCCTGCTCTCACCGTAAAGCTAATATTCTGGAACAACCCTTTGCTGCTTGCGTCCCGTACCTCCAGAACTACTTCACCATACGAAGGATTTCGTGCAGGGTACCGCTCCGTAAGCTCACGTCCGACCATCTTCCGCACCACTTCGTCAAAACTCGTCTCCGGGATCGACTTCGTATCTACCGTTTTGCCGTCACGCATGATCGTAATTCGGTCACAAATCGTGAAAATTTCCTCCATCCGGTGTGAAATATATACGATGGACACACCGTTTTTCTTGAGCGAAGCGATCACGCCAAACAACTTCTGTATCTCCCGTTCCGTAAGCGCCGCTGTCGGCTCATCCATAATGATGACTTTGGCGTCAGTCATCAGTGCTTTGGCAATTTCAATCATTTGCTGCTGACCGACAGAGCATTCCCCAGCAGAACGATCCAGTGGAATTTGCACGGATAGCTTGGCAAACTGCTCTTCGGCAAGCGCTTTCATTTGTCTTGTGTTCAGCAACCCAAAAGACGAAGTTATTTCTTTACCTATGAAGAGATTATCAAGCACCGTCATTTCCGGCCAAACGTTCAACTCTTGGTGGATAAACGCAAGTCCCATCTTCTCTGCTTCCTTCGGATTAACAAAATAGGTTTCTTTGCCGTCAATGGTGATGGTTCCCTGATCCCGCCCATGAAGACCGATCAAAATGTTCATTAGCGTGGATTTGCCAGCCCCGTTCTCTCCCATCAGGGCATGAACCTCGCCTTCCTTCAGTTCGAAATCCACCCCGCTCAGCACTTGGTTGGTGCCAAACGCTTTATATATGTCTTGCATCTGAATATGCATAATGCCGTCCTCCTTTTAACCGAAAATGACGCCCGATTGTAAAATGCAATTGGCATACGGCGTTGCTTCGCCAGTACGAATGACCACTTTGGCATTCCGAGTCATTGCCTTGAATTGTTCATGACTAATGGAAACGTCAACGGCTTCATCGCCAAATTTCTCGGTAATAAACTGCAAAGCCTCTGGATTCCCTGCCTTGATCTCTGCTGCCAAAATCACTTTCTCGACAACCATATCGTCCGCAATAAGCTCCACAACCTCTTGAAAACTCGGTGTCCCCAGTTTCAGGGACAAATCGATTTTGAGTACTCCTTCCGGAACTGGAAGGCCAGCATCCGCAACGACAATCCTGTCTGTATGACCCAGATCAGACAGCACTTTCGAGATATGACTGTTCAATATTCCCTGCTTCTTCATTTCAAACTTTCCTCCACTTCACTCCGCATCGGCATGCCGCCTTGCGCCCCAAACTTAGTAACCGATAGCGAAGCAGCCCGGTTAGCGAATCGAATACTCTCTTGTAGCGGTTTACCTTCTGCCAGAGCCACTGCGAATGCGGCGTTAAACGTATCACCCGCTCCCGTTGTATCCACTGGCTCAACTTTGTAAGTAGGTACAACGATTTCCCGCTCTCCGTCAAAGTATCGAACTCCGTTGCTGCCCTCCGTAATAAACAACTTGTTTGGATATTTACGCAGCGCCTCTGCCGGAGTCATGCCCTGAAACAATATCTCGGCCTCATGCTCATTCGGCGTGATATAAGCGGCTTTGTCAATGACCTCATCTGGTACTTTTCTGGCTGGAGCTGGATTCAACAACAGGGGCGTTCCGCTTTGGGCGCAAATCTCGCTGACACGAACAACGGTTTCCTCCGGAATCTCCTGCTGAATTAGCACGATATCAGCACGTTGGATCACTTCTGCTGCCTCATCCACATAGGCTGGTGTAACTTCGCGATTTGCCGCTTCAACGACCACAATACTATTATCACCTTCTGCCAGCACGATATGAGCCGTGCCGCTTTCCATATGTGTAACCGGTTTCACATTCTGCGTATTTACAGCGTTTGCTTTGAAATTATTTAAAATGGCCGTACCGAAAGCATCATCGCCTACCCGACCGATCATCGTAACATCGGCCCCCAGCCTTGCCGCAGCGACTGCCTGATTTGCTCCTTTGCCACCCGGCACTGTTTTGAAGCTGTCGCCAAGGACGGTTTCACCCGCCCCCGGCCGTCTTGAGGAAGTGACAACCAGATCCATGGAGCTGCTACCAATTACGCATATTTTAGCCATCTGAATTCACCTTTCTTGTTGTGCCCCGTTCAATGAAACTGACCGGTAGCTGTATGTGTTTATTTTCGATTGGAGCTTGTTCCACAAGTTTGATAAGCAACCCGGCAGCTTCCCTTCCCATCTCGTAAGCCGGTTGGCGAATGGTCGACAATCCGGGAGATAGCAGGCTGCTCATCGGAATATCGTCGAAGCCGATAATCTGCATATCCTCCGGAACTTTTTTTCCAATTCGCAATGCCTCGTGCAGTACCGCCATAGCCGCGATGTCATTACTGGCAATGACTCCATCCGTATCACCGTACTTGCTAAAAAGCTCATCCGCCCATAAGCCAACATCGTTAAAGGAAAAGGATGTCGTTTGGATTACGCGGTAATCCAGACCGGCCTGACGTATGCTCTCGATTGCACCTTCAAAACGATCTTGCGCAGGTTTGATATGTGCCGGTCCCTGCATGACCGTGATTCGGCGGCTTCCGCGTTTGATGATCTCTCGCGCAGCCAGGCGCCCACCCTCTCTGCCATCCGCAAATACGGAGGGACTGTCCAGCGGCGTCCTGTCCAGAAACACCACGGGGATCTTCAAGTTTTCATATATTGAAGAATGAGGGTAATTCGTTGAAGAGATTACGCCCACCACATTATTCTGGATAAAAGTCTGGATGTAATCCTTTTCCTTCTGTTCGTCCTCATCACTATTTCCGAAAATCAGTCTGAATTCCTGTTCCTGCATCCGGTCCTCAACGCCGCGTGCAAGCTGCGGAAAGTAAGGGTTTGCAATATCCGGTAGCAGCAGGCCAATCAGTTTGGACTTGCGTTTGTATAAAGAGCGTGCCACTTCATTGGGAGAAAAGTTAAGCTGCTTGACCGCTTCCTCCACTTTCTTGCGAGTGTCCGCATGAACATAACCTCTTTCATTAATGACCCTTGATACAGTGGCTACCGAAACGCCAGCCAGATTAGCTACATCTTTAATGGTTGTCATGAACGTTCACTCCTATGTGTAACCGGTTACAGATATGAAAATATCATATTTTTTTTAATTTGACAATGCTTTTATTACTGGGAATTTATCCAAGTTGTCAGAAAGAGCCGTGAATTTAAGTTTCATCATCAAGATATATCTTCTTTCTAAATGAGTCTATGTATACAAAAGCAAATCAAACGGTCTACATTCGATGGCACTCAGAATCATGGACTAAAATCATCTGTTTTAAGGAGATACTCCGATATATTGGGGTGAATTCCTTCCTCTAGAGAAGTTGCCCACCTAGAATAAGTAAACGGATTGTAGGGGATTCTCCTTTTAAGGGCGAAAATTGAACCGAGTTATTCTTTTCGATGCTGGACCTTAACTTAAAAACAAAAAAGCCGCTAAATTAGCGACTTTCTAGTGGACAATGTTTTGTCCTGTTAATGCAGGCGATTGACCACTACTCTTTTGATGAAAAGGGAAAGTACAAATCCAACCATGGCAATGATCATGCCAAATACGAACGCGTCCTGTACACCGGCAGTCAGGGAAAGCGGGATAAGTGAAGGATCGTTTGGATTGGTGGCTTGACTCATATATTTCGCTTGTCCATTACTCATCACGCTGACCGCAACAGCCGTACCAATCGCGCCAAATACTTGCTGCATCGTATTAATGATTGCTGTCCCGTGCGGATAAAGCTGCGGTGGGAGCTGGTTGAGGCCATTCGTCTGGGCAGGCATCATGATCATTGAAACGCCGATCATCATAATAATATGAACCGTGATAATAAAGGCAACCGAGGAAGCAATCGTAACTCCAGAGAACAACCAGAGTGCCACAGCTATCAAGACAATCCCTGGAAGGACGATCCATTTGGGTCCATATTTGTCGAACAGCTTGCCCATAATGGGGGCCAAAAGTCCGTTCAACGCACTTGCTGGCAGCAGGATCAGACCTGCACTAAGTGTGGAGAAAGCAAGGCCTACTTGCAAGTACATTGGCAGTACAAGCATCGAAGACAATATGACCATCATGCAAAGTGCGACCATAAGAGCTCCGAGTGCAAACATCGGGTACTTGAAAGCGCGCAGATCAAGCAACGGATTGGATATTTTCAACTGGCGAATCGTGAAAATTATAAGAGCAACAAGACCGATTGCAAGAGATATGACTACAGTAGAACTGGTCCACCCCCCATCTCCTTCACCAGCGCTACTGAAACCATAAACGATACCTCCGAAGCCGAGGGTCGACAGTAGCATGGACAGTAAATCAATGCGCGGCTTGGTCGTTTCGGAAACGTTTTGCATCGTGAAAATCCCAATGATAAGAGCGATGGCAAGAAAAACGAATGAAAGCCAAAAAATATAATGCCAGTTCAGTGCTTCAATGAGCAGTCCGGCAATTGTCGGCCCGACCGCAGGAGCGAACATGATAACGAGCCCAACCAGACCCATGGCTGCACCACGCTTCTCGACCGGGAAAATAAGCAATATCGTATTGAACATAAGCGGTAGTAATAACGCAGTACCGACTGCTTGAATAATGCGCGATACCATCAACACGCCGAAGCTTGAAGCAACTGCTCCAATTAAAGCACCGAGACATGAAAATATAAGTGATGTCATGAACAGCTGTCTTGTTGTAAAACGTTGCATTAATAAGCCTGATAACGGAACGAGAACCCCCATTGTCAGCAAATAGCCTGTTGTCAACCATTGAATGGTCGCCGACCCAATGTTGAATATCTGCATCAAATCAGTAAGCGCTACGTTTAACGCCGTTTCACCGAACAGGCCAATGAACCCACTCATCAAAAAAGCTAGAACAATGGGAAATACTTTAATATCTTTCTTGGCTGCCTTAAATTCAGCGCCAGATGTAGCTGTTGAAGCTTGCATTATTTCCACTCCTTTAGTTCTGTTCTGTGGTGCATCCCCTGCCCACCCTTCTCCATAAAATAATCTCCAATACTCTAATAATGATTATCATTATCGATAAAAATAGTGTAGCAAGGACTATCAAAAATGAAAATACACAAATCCCGAATAACATATGTAGGATTATCTAATTTATATAAATAGGATATAAATTATCTTTGAAAATTCTATATTCACAATACTATTCAATATGAATTATAATCAAATTTTTACTCAGTCGGTTAATGCTGATCCTTCTAAATACTTGATTTGGCACTAAAAAATTGAATAGTTTTATGCAACCTCGATTGATTATAATAGTACATTAAGATACATATTTCAGGTGACACTGCTTGCCTAGAATTTGGCTTATCCGTTAGAGTGTATAGTTGGAGGTGTACATCTATGAAATTTAACGATTATGTTATAGGTGAGTACTACAGAACAGATTCTATCCAATTGTCAAAGAAGGATATTATTGATTTTGCGAAAACTTATGATCCGCAATATATGCATGTAGATGAAGCAAAAGCCAAAGAAGGCCGCTTCGGCAGCCTCATTGCTTCAGGTATGCAGACGATGAGTATGTCCTTCAAACTATGGGTCGAACTCGGGAAATACGGAGAAGACATTGTAGCAGGAACCGGTATGAATAACATAAAGTTTATAAAACCTGTGTTCCCAGACGATAAGATCAGTGTTCTAGCAGAAGTAATTGATTTAGCTCCAAAAAGGAATTATGGTGGAATCGTCACCGTATTACTCACTACTTTTAATCAAAATAATGAAAAGGTCTTTACGGCAGAATTAAGTGCTCTGATTAGTAATTAGATGGGTACGATAAGTAACCGTTGTTGCTTTGAAAATAAAAACGACCGCACATCAGGTCTGATGTACGGTCGTTTACTATACAATTTTAATCCATGCACCATTACAAAATTTCGATGTACCCTTCTGTTCCATGTACTCGAATTTGCTGCCCATCTTTTATTCGTTGGGTCGCATTCCCCACTCCGACAATGGCTGGCAACCCATATTCACGTGCAATCACTGCACCATGGGTCATCAATCCACCCACTTCAGTGACCAGACCTTTAATAGATACAAATAAGGGTGTCCAGCTGGGATCCGTATAGGGGGTGACTAGTATATCTCCATCTTCCAGATCAGCATCTTCAATATTGAAGATGACACGTGCTCGTCCCTCTACGACTCCGGCAGAAACAGGCAGGCCTACAATAGCATTGGCTGGCAGATTTTCACGTTGGTACTGCCCTGAAATGATTTCACCATCAGACGTGAGCACACGAGGTGGAGTTAGTTTTTCATAGAATCTGTAATCTTCTTTCCGTTTGGTGATGATCTTTTCATCCAATTTATTGGTGCGTACGACTTCACGAAGTTCTTCAAAAGTGAGATAGAATATATCCTCTTTTTCATTAATAACGCCCGCTTGTACGAGTCGTTCGGCTTCTTTCAATAAAGCCTGTTTGTATACGAAGTAGCGATTGATCATGCCGTATTTGGGATATTCCCGATAACCGATGAAGTTGCGAACCAGGTCGATCATTCGTTTCGTTTCCTGGACTTTTTGTTCACCGTCAGGCAATAGCTTCAATCGATCCAATAATTCCTGTTCTTTCTTCAACGCTTCCTGTCGCCCTTGCTCAAATTTCCGTTTGCTTGCATTAGGTTTAAAGTTCTTGATGTTACCCAGAATCATTGGCACAAGTGTAATGGGTTTTTCACTCCAACGGGTTCTGGTAAGATCAATCTCTCCGGCACATCGCATTCCGTATTTGTCCAGATAATCCTGGATGGCGTCTCGGGTTTCCTGTCCGCCCTCCACCTTAACCAGCTCATCCAAAAAGTTATCCTCTTTCACATGCTGTAAATAAGCGATGACTTCCGGATACGGACGAATCACGTCTGCAACATCGAGTAACGCCAGACCCATTTCCGAAGTGATATTGTTAGGTACAGATTGAGAGAGCGTATCTGCTGCATTTTTCTCACCCAACCACTCTTTTATATTTTCATTGATCCATGCTGAAGCCTTCATGGCAGTCATAAACACATTTGAACTTCGTGGGTCAGATAGAAATTTCTTCAATTCTTGGAGATCTTCAAGGATAAAATCAAACAAATCCAATCCAGATTTCCTTTGGATGCTACGTTTTAACTCTTCTATTGAGGCTTGATTGCTCTTAATCAAATCAGTGACGATAGTCGATTCATTTTCAATATGTGCTTGAAAACCTGCAGACGCGCTCCCTTTATTGTTAGTATGGGGACTTGGTGCTGACTCATTAGCAGGTAACAATTTTATGAAATTCTCTCGCTTGAGTATGGTTGTAAGTGCGTCCTTAATGAGCGGATCGGATTGCCCCAGGGTATTTACCATGGTTTCTCTCATGACAGGCGAAGCCAGCCTAGGCGTAACATCAACAAACAATCTTCCGCCAGCTATACGCATGGGTGCCGGAGTCGTTAATAGAAAGAAAGATAAGCCCAAGGGTTTCATGGGATCAGTCATCATTTGTTGATGCCCCACAGACAGGTACACATGATTTTCCTGGTCACTCGCTTCAGGAATCGGGTACAAAGTAGTGATTGGACGACTCTGAACAATGTAAAACGTATCATTCACCAAACACCATTCGATATCCTGTGGAAAACCAAAATGTGCTTCAATCTGTCTTCCCATGCTTGCCAGTTCTAAAATTTGTTGTTCAGTAAGTGTTTGCGTCTGCTGCAGAACGGGATCGATCTGATGTGTATACGTCCCACCATCTTTCCGTCCATAGATGGCTAACGTTTTGCTGGCTATCCTCTTATCGACAATTTCACCATCCCGTACTTTATAACAATCGGCCGATACCAAGCCGGACACCAGCGCCTCACCAAGTCCAAAACTGGCGTCGATGGATAGCACTTTCCGGTTGGACGTAACCGGATCAGCTGTAAATAAAATTCCTGAAGCCGTTGGGAAAACCATCTTTTGAATGATAACGGATAAATGCACCTGACCATGGTCAAATCCATTTTGCATACGATAGATTACCGCGCGATCCGTAAACAGGGAAGCCCAGCATTTGCTAATATGCTGCATGATTTCTTCTTTCCCTATGATATTTAAGTACGTGTCTTGTTGACCAGCAAAAGAGGCATGTGGTAAATCTTCAGCGGTCGCACTGGAACGCACTGCATACGCATGCCCTTCTCCAAACTTGGAGAGATAGTGAGCAACTTCTTGTTCAACATCGGCAGGAATGTCTACGCCCATAATAAGTTCCCTGATCTTTCTGCTGATTTCACCAATTTGCTCTCGTTCATCTACTTTCAACAAGGCTAATTGATCTAGCAACTCATGATACGTTTCGTTTTGTTCAATGGCTTTTTGATATCCAACGGTTGTAACACAAAATCCTTCGGGGACCAGTACTCCTTCAATCTTTGATAACTTCGCTAGATTTAACCCTTTTCCACCAACGAGCGCAAGCTGCAATTTTTCCATTTCCTGAAATCCGATAACCAAAGAACTCATTCCGTATCTCCCCTAACCAATAAATTGAGAAAAAAAACATTTGACAAAGAGTTTACCGCCATGATAAGATTTAAATATAAGATAAGATATTTATGTCTTCTACATCAAAAGAAATGTAATCTGATTATATCATTGTGTTTGTTTATATACAATATCGAAGAACCTGGGATAATTACCCAGGTTCTTTTTTGATTTCAAATAATATTAATCCTTTAGAAACATGGCTCTCCTCAACCAGATTACTGTCGTGCAGCATGTTATGTATCACAGATGTAGAAGCCAACAAAAAAGCAACCTGCCCTCAAATGAGGTTGGGCTGCTTTTTCTGTAATGGCATTTTCCCAGGACGGTTAAAATTTCAACAGGGTAACAAAATCTCAATTTTTGTACCTTGCCACACTTTGGATTGTACATGGATTTCTCCGCCGTGCGCTTCCACGATCGTTTTGGCGATGCTCATCCCGAGTCCAGAGCCAGCCGTTGATTCTTCTGTATTCGTTCCCCGATAATAGCGATTGAACAAATGCTGCAACGTTTCCTCGTCCATGCCTTTGCCATTATCCAATACACGTATGCATGCCTTATCGTTCATTCTGCCGATGGAGACGGTAACATTCACGCCTGACGGGTTATGCTTCACTGCGTTGGAAAGCAAGTTATCCATTAACCGCAGCAGCCAGGTTTCATCAGCCTGAACCCATAGAGGACGATCCTCTCCGACGTAATGAAACTGGTACTCAGACAGGGTAACGTCGTTAACGTACTTCAATACGGAGCAGCGCACCAACTCTACCAAATCGATCTTCCGAAGCTGCATCATTGAGTCGCCTTGCTTGAGTTGATGGATCATGGAAAAGTCAGAGATCAGCTCAAGCATATAATCCCCCTTTTCCCGGATCGTCGATCCCATGGTTCGCATCTCCTCTTGGCTCCATTGTTCCGGTAAGCTCTCCAGCATATATCCATAACCTTGTATGGTGGACAGAGGCGTGCGCAGATCATGCGAAATTCCTGACATCCACTCCCTTTGCTCTTTCTCCAGCCTCTCACGCTCCTTCTCGGTTTGGGCCAATTGATCAGCCATTCGATAGAAGGATTCAATGACCTCCTTATAGAGCCTGTAGCGGTTTCGCATCGTGCCATTGGGGCGGAAAATCTTGCGCTTGTCCTTGGCGGTGAGAACCTGATCGTACTGCCCACGACCCATCCGTTCAAACCAGCCTGCGAACAAAATAAGCGGCTGACCGTAACGATAGCCATGCCAGATCGATAAGGGTACTGCCAAGAGCAGAGCTAGGCCTGCAAACCATATGAGTCCGCGCGTTGCCGTATCCATCGCCGGATGTTTCAAAGGATCTCCCGTTGGATTGGGCGTATAAAGGATCCAGGTCATTCCGCTGAGCTCGTCACGATGGGCGACAATATTCGTATCATAGTTGCTCGGCGATTGCTGAATCGCCAAAATGTCCAGTGGACGGTACCCCTTCTGCAAGTATGTTCCATCGCCGATAGCTTGCTCGGTATGACCCGCGGAGTTGATTACCTGCAGATAGCTGCCCGTTTCACGCAGTTGCTGATCCAGAAAGGAAACCTTTTCGCCAGATACCATCCCCTGCTGCCCGTAAGCGTCAAACCAGGTCATGAGCTGGTCAAGGTCAGGATTTTGGTATCCAAGGATGTACAGAACCGGCACATTAAAAGCAAAATTCAGATGAGTTTGAACGGCATACGTCCCAAGTGTCCTTGTCTCCTGAATATCAAGAAGTTGGGCAACAGAATACGAAGCCGACAGTTCATCATGCGAGTTTGTATTTACTTTGTAGATGACCTCTCCTTCGGCATTTACAACCTGCATCCACATTCCTTTTTCCTCAATGAGCTTATTCCACTTGGGGGAAATCTGAATCGTCCCGTCCTTAGAAGAAGCTTCCTGAGCAATCAGTTGCAAGGCGCCAACCGGAAAGTTCCGGCGCAGCTCACTATTTGTCGTGTTTTGAAAAAATATAATGCAAGCAACGAGAGTAATGGCCAGAATAATCAGGGCATAAAAGATCAATTGATACGTGAAGTGGAAAGATATGCGCTGTTGTATCTTCATAGCTCCTGAAACTCCTTTGACAGCTTGTAGCCGAGCCCACGTACAGTCAGCAGCAGCTTTGGATTCCCTGGATCGATCTCGATCTTCTCTCGTATGCGCCGAATGTGTACCATTACCGTCGAGTCATCTCCCTGTCCGTTGATCCCCCACACCTGATCGTAGAGCTGTGTTTTGGAAAATACGACCCCCGGAAACTTGCAGAAGTGCAGCAGCAGATGGAAGACTTGTGCAGGGCAAGGAACGGGCTGTCCCTCCACGAGTAACTCCCCTTCCGCCTCGTTGATGATGAAGCGACCGAATCGGTATATCCCCGGTTCAGGACGTTTCACCTGATTTGCAGTTGGAGCTTCTGACTCCAAACGGCGTATACGTGCCTGTATTCTCGCAGCTACCTCCAAAGGATTGAAGGGCTTGGTAATATAATCATCCCCGCCCATGGCGAATCCCCTCAGCACATCTAGATCGGATGCCTTAGCTGTCAGAAACAAAATATGCGGATTTCCGTATTCACGGAGCTTGGAGCAGAGCTCCAGACCGCTCCCGTCTGGGAGCGTAATATCGAGCAGGACGATATCCGGGGCAACGCGCTGTACCAGATGGAGAGCTTCCGCACAGGTGGAAGCATCGTACAGCTGATGAAACCCTGCCCTGCGAAGCACCATTTGCAGCATGGTGACAATCGAGGGTTCGTCGTCGACAATTGCGATTTTAATATCATTTTGATTGGTCATCGTTTTCACCCATTTCATAGTAGCATACTCACATTAACAGAACCTAAACAGCTTGAGCAAACTTAAGCGATTGTTCATCAACGCGTTTAGGCTCTGTTTCAGTAACGCTGTTAGCATTGGAAGTGAGAAACCGCGACAAATCTATTTTGTTTTAGGAGGAAACGATTTGATTATTACAACAACAGCAATTGTTGAAGGTTCCCCAGTAAGGCAGTATATCGGCGTTGCAACTGGTGAAGTCATCATCGCTGCGAATGTGGGGAGAGACTTTCTCGCTTCATTTAGAGATCTTGTAGGCGGGCGTTCTCGAACCTATGAAAACAAGCTAAAAGAAGCAAGAGATGCTGCATTTGAAGAAATGACACAGCAAGCCTCACAGATGGGTGCCAATGCCGTAATCGGTGTCAACCTGAATTACGAAGTTGTGCGTCAAGGAATGCTCATGGTCGCTGTCAGCGGAACGGCAGTTATTATTAATTCACTATAAGGAGCTTACATGCAGATGAAAAAAATCACGGCTTCAATCCTGTCCCTATGTTTACTTACCTCTGGACTTTCTTCCGTTCATGCAGCAGAAAAAGCGTTATCCATATCGCTAAATGGTGAGGCAATCCAGTTCAATCAGTCCCCAGCGGTCGTAGAACAAGGGGTGACTTTCGTCCCCGTTCGTCTCTTACTGGAGAAGCTGAATGTCAATGTAAAGTGGGATAAAGCAACACGTACTGTCACGGGTATCAAAGATGGTCGTTCCTTATCTCTCAAGGTGGGCAGCACGAATGCAATTGCAAATGGCCAAGCAGTCGATTTGGATGCTGCGCCAAAGCAAATTCGGAATGTAACGTATGTGCCTCTACGCTTTGTCGCTGAAACTGCAGGATATCAAGTGGCCTGGAATCAAACGCTGCGCCAGGTATCCCTTACTTCCAAGCATCAATCCGATGAAAGCCAAGGCTTCCTGTGGAAAGTAGAGCATAAAGGCAACACAGTATATCTACTTGGCTCCATTCATTATGTACAGGAAGGCCTGTACCCTCTTCGTCCAGAGATTGAAAATGCGTTGAAAGCTGCGGATTACTTGGGTGTGGAAGTTGACTTGTCCAAGATTGCTCCTGAAGAATTGCAAAAACATATATTGGACCTTGGTATATATAAAGACGGCACGACGCTGAAAGATCATATATCCCCAGATACGTATGACAAGGTTACGGCATTACTGAAAGCTAACGGATTGCCGGAAAACAGCTTCGATAGCTTTAAACCATGGTTCGTTCAACAAAACATTCTGGGCATTATCGTTGGAAATGAAGGATATCAATCAGAGATAGGGATTGACCAGTATCTGATCGATAAAGCCAATCAAGCAAACAAACCGGTTGTTTCGCTGGAAACTATTGATTCCCAGTTCCAAACGAATAACAACTACTCCGACGCTCTGCAGGAAAAGCTGTTGCTGCAAACCGTTGACCCTTCTGCTCCGGTCACCCTTGCTCCAAATGGAGGAATCGATGACCTTTCCAAAATGTGGATTGAGGGCGATGATAACGCATTAAATGAATATACTAATTCTTCTGATTGGGATGCTGAATATCACAAAGCCCTTCTGACTGACCGCAATGTGGACATGGCTGAGAAGATTAAAGGCTATCTGAACAGCGATAAAAAAGAAACGTATATAGTGGTCCTTGGCATGCTGCATATGCTTGGCGACCAAGGTGTCGTTCCATTACTGGAGAAAGAAGGCTTCACCTTGGAAAGAAAGTAGTACTTGTAGGATCATTGCTCATAATATGGCAGAGCTAACCTTTAGGTTGGCTCTGTTTTTATTTCGTTGGTAAATGTACCATGGTATACAAAAAAATAGATTCAGGTAAACATCCGTTCATTTGATGCCCTCTCTGATCTTCTCTTGTTATGAAATGGAATTTCATTTTTTTTGTTACAGCTACTGGCAGTTTGTGATATGGTCAGTGAGGTGCTATCAGCCCGTACACATTTACATATCATGCGAGGAGAAGATTGAAAGTGAATGAAATAAAAGCAATGGAGAAACCGATCAAATTTAGCGACCCTTTATTTGTAACGCTAGTTGCAAGTATATGTTGCTTGTTATGGGGAAGTGCCTACCCTTTTATTAAGCTTGGATATATTGCTTTTGACATCCTGCCAGAAGATATTCCATCAAAATTTGTATTTGCGGGTTATCGATTTGTTTTAGCTGGATTACTGCTCCTGTTCTTGTTTCGTGTCATTACTAAACGAAAATTTGAGCTGTCTGGACGACAATTTTCAAGCTTAATATTGCTTGGCGTGTTCCAAACGGGTCTGCAGTATATGTTTTTTTATGTAGGTGTAGCCAATATAACAGGTGTCAAAGGTTCGATTATGAATGCGACAACGACCTTTTTCAGTGTTGTTCTAGCTCATTTTCTATACAAAAATGATAAACTGAGCAAAAATAAAGTAGTCGGCTGTTTGCTAGGATTTATTGGCGTAATTATTGTTAATTTCCACTCTGATCTGCTGGAGTTCTCCTTCTCTCTCACAGGTGAAGGTTTCGTTATTATTGCGGCTCTTATTTTTTCCATTACGGCCATTTATGCAAAACACTTAACTGGCTCGATCGACGTTCTGGTTATTACCGGTGTTAGCCTGTTTGTCGGCGGACTGGCACTCACCCTACTGGGCCTCCTGCTTGGCGGCAGGGTTACGCATTTTACATTTGAATCAACGGGTATCTTGATTTATTTAGTTTTACTTTCGTCAGCCGCATTTTGCTTGTGGAATCTGCTGCTGAAATACAACAAAGTGGGGAAAGTATCCGTTTATAACTTCCTTATCCCTGTGTTTGGAACACTGCTCTCGGCGTTGTTTTTGGGAGAAACGATTATGGAACTAAAAAATCTGATCGCATTGCTGTTCGTGTCGATCGGTATTTATATGGTTAATCGCGTAACCTCCCGAAAGTTCTCAAATACCCTCGAACCTTAGTTAAAAAAGAAAAGAAAAAAATAATAACAGGGGCGCGACATTACTCGCGTCCCTGTTTGTTTCCAATTGTACGAATACTCAACATCATGTCAGTGAATTAAACAAAATGCATCGTCAGATTCCACTTCCGCATTACAAGCAGGAATAAACAACATTGCGCAAGCGGCGATGAACATAAGGCTCCTGATTGTTCAACAGGTGCTGCGCATACATGACCGTGAGTTCGGAGTCTGGATCAATGATGGCCACGCAGCCGGCAGCACCACTCCATCCAAATTCACCAAGTGGGCTTAATGAACCGCTGCCCGCTTTGGAGATATGCGTACGTACCCCCAACCCATAACCATACCCTCCCATATGATCCCAGGAGTAATCGCCACGGGTCAGATCGTTCAGATGGTCTGTGCGCATCAGTTCCACTGAAGCCGGTGACAGAATGCGCACGCCTTCCGGACTGGTTCCTTTTCCCGTCAGCGCACTAAGGAACAGTGCATAGTCGCTAACGGTGGACAATAGTCCGGCACCGCCGCTCTCCAAATCCGTGCCTACCCGGAATCCGTTTCCGTCCATTCGTATGGCTTTGTCAAGCTCATCATTGTAAGCATACTGCGGAATCAGGCGGGTCTGCTGTTCCTCGTTCAGGTCGAATGCCGTATCGTTCATACCTAGCGGTCCGATAATTTCTTCTTGCAGATATTTACCAAAACGTCTGCCACTCACAACCTCCACCAAAGCTCCCAGCACATCGTGACACATGCTATAGTTCCAATGAGTACCTGGCTCAAACAGAAGTGGTTCCTTGGCGAGCGCTTTCGCAAATTCTCTTGTCGGTAATGTTCCGTTGGTGCTCTGCACAGCTTCCTGAATGCTTGGCGAGCCAATGTCATAGGAGAACCCGGCAGTCATCGTAAACAAATCGCGTACTGTAATCGCCTTTGTCGCTTCTTCCAATCTGACCTCCCCGCTCGATAATGTTTTCTTCACCGTCATCTCGGCATATTCCGGCAGATAGTCGGACACCGGATCGCTCAGCAGCATCTGCCCTCTCTCTACAAGTTGAAGCGCTGCCACACAGGTCATAATTTTCGTCATGGAGTAGAGATTAAAGATCGCACCGTCACCTATGGGCGTCTGCTGCTCCAGGTTGGCGTAACCGTTGCGGTAACGGAAAACGGTATCATTTTGATGCATCACAAGCACCTCTGCCCACGGAATTCTCCATGATGTGATACGGTCAATAAATGAAGCAAGCGGTTTAAAATCCATACTTCCCCGTCCTTCTATGTAGAATCGTTTATCATTGCACAAAGTGGATCTGTGTTCATCCACATGACCCACATAGTATTAATATACGACCATTCACATGCATTGACCATATCTAATGAAAAGCAACTTTAAACAATCTGCACCATTTTTTAGGATCGGTACGATTACTAGAGTGTCTTCACCATGATAAAATCGACTTGTTCCTCGTCCCCCATATAAAAAGAGTGTGAACCCGTTTGAACAAATCCCATCTTCTTGTAAAAAGCAATGGCATTGTCATTCTTTTCCCATACTCCAAGCCAGACTTCCTTCTTTTTATGCTCTAATGCGGTCTCCATCGCTTTATTTAGCAAATATTTACCCAGTCCATGCTTTTGGAATTTTTTCCTGATATAAATTCTCTCAATTTCAAGTGAAGCATCACTCATTTGTTCGGATTGGGCACCATCTCTGTTCACTTTTAGATATCCGGCAAGTTCATCATTGTAGTAGACGAAAAAGATGTCTGAACAGCTATTAGATAATTCGACTTCCAACTGTTTAGCGCTAAATGCTCTTTCGAGATAGGCACTCATATTGTCAGGGGAATTCTGATCTTTAAATGTATCGTTGAAAGTTTCTATACTTATTTCTTGTAGTTTTAGTAAATCCTCGGGACTGCATGCTCTAATTTCCACTGTCATTCTGATATATCTCTCCTTCTATGAATCAATTACTTATTTAAAACGGCTCTTTTTTGTTGCAAATACAACAAATATTATGTTCTTAATCTACTCCAAATTTGTATAGTTTGCAACATAAAAAAGTAAGAACAGGCAGATTAAAATAAATAGCAAACGTTTTCGGAATTTTCCATAAGTTTTCCTCGGTCAGACTATTTAAGCAGTATTTCTTTATATTCTGTCGGACTAAGTCCCGTATATTCCTTAAACACCTTGGAGAAATAATGCTGATCACTGAACGATAACAGATCCGATAACTCCTTAAACTTCATCTCCGGTTGACATTCTATTAGTCTACATGCTTCCTTAATTCTAAGCTTTGTATAATATTGAACAAATGTGACTTGCGTTACGTTTTTAATGACTCTGCTAACGTACGAGGGGCTGACATGAAACTTCATTGCAATGTCATTGATGGTTATTGGGGTATACTTGTTCCGTTTGATGTACTCATCCATTTGCACAAACAGATCTTCTCTGCTTTTCCGACCATGGGATTGAAGCATATCAAAACATTGTCCAATCCATTCCGTTAATTCACGGCAGAAATCACCATATGTTTCTTCATCAAATAGTTTTTTTGCTCTAAGCTCCAGACCAAGCCTAATTCCCGTACCTTGCTCTTCAACCAAATGTGCGAATGTATCCACCACTAAATTGATAAATCGTTCCAATTCTTTCTGATGCACGTTATCCTCCGTCCATCGATTCATCAACTCGGACAGCTTAAGGGCAAACTGCTCCTTCTGACGAGCTTGTATCATGTGGACAAAAGCCAATTCCAGTGTGGAATTCAGACAACCCGCTTCAGTTCTTGTTATGGAGACGGGATTTCCGCTATCCAGTACACATCCATTGTTCAATCGCTGGTGCATCGATAAGATAGACGATATTTGGTGATAAAGCTCCGACAGATTAACGGATTCCGACCATACGAGCTGCCCAGCAATTGTAGTGTCCATACCTTGTGCAACTAAATGACGCCGCAACGATTCGAGACATTCATGTACAGAAGAATACAAATCAAGAATTCCTCTGTTTACAAAAACGATGAATTGCTGCGGAGTTTGACTTAGAAACACTTTACATGGACGAGGAGCAAAAAAATCTTCTAAAGAAGCCTGTAACGTCTTTTGTCCCCAGCGTTCCCGTTCCGAGGTGAAGGGCTGTCTGCGCAGAATGATTATCATTTGGGCCAAAAAAGCAGCATGTTCTCCTGGCTTAAGTTCAGCATAACTATGGGGATCAACGATCTCCTGCAACTCATGAAAGTTCCTGGACCTCGATTGATCAAGCTGTTTAATAACTCTGCCCATGACTTCCTCCAGTGCCTCAGGCTCGACGGGCTTCAGCAAATAGTCGAACACCTGCAAATTCAATGCTTTTCGTGTATATTCAAAATCGCTATACCCGCTAATTAGAATGACCCTCAACTCAGGCTTGGCAAGCTTCGCCTTCTCAATTAGTGATAAGCCATCCATCTTGGGCATCCGTATGTCTGTCAACAGGAGATCGATTGGCTGCTTCTGAAGTGCTTCTAACGCCTCTTCCCCATTGGTGGCCGTAACTGCCACGTGAATGGGGAAATCCAGCTTATCCAACAGCATTTTAATATTGCGCAATATAGGTTTGCTATCCTCAACGATCATGATATTGTACATGGTCTATCCCTCCTGTGCTCAGTAAAAATCCCTAATCATCGATCCGATGATTTGAATGGTTGCTCCTTTTTCATTGTCTGAATGATTGTTGTAAATGTTAAATAAAAGCCGATTGCTATACATCAGTTTAAGCCGATTGACGCTATTGACGATCCCCATGTTGCCAAAAACTGTCTGACGATCGGGGGTTTGATTCATTCCGGAGCCGGACTTCTGAATATTGGACAAAATCTCTTCTATTTTGTTTGGCTGGAAGCCCTCTCCGTTATCTTTGATCTCCAATGCCCATAATCCGTTATACTGCTTCACGGTAATTTGGATACGCCAGGGAGGTGTGGTATTAAAAAAAGCGTGCTCAATACAGTTTTCCACGAAAGGCTGAATGACCAGCCGTGGCAGCCGGATTTCACTCGTCAGCTCATCAGCATCGATGTTCCACTCCAAATCTTCTTCATACTTTTGTTGTACCAACGACAAATAATGTCTTGTATGCTCAAGCTCATCCGTCATCGTCACATGTGCATAAGGAGATGAAACAATATAACGTAAACTGTCTGACAGATGTTTGCACATATCGGACACGACCTGGGTTCTCCCCTCTTGAGCAGCAATGCTGATCAAATAAAGGGCGTTATGAAGGAAATGGGGAGCGATCTGAGCTTGTAATGCGGAATTACGCGCGGTAACTTCTTCATGTAACGCCTTCTTCTCACGGTCAATGGACTGCTGTAAACGTTCCATTAAGTCCTGAAAAGCTTCATTCAACAGCAGCAGGTCGTTATTTTTAGGTCGATCATCAACTTTTAGCTTCATATTGCTGTAGTTAATGCGCCAAATCTGGCTGCGAAGCTTGCGAATGGGAAGCAACAGGCTGCGTGTGGAGAAGAAAATGTACACGAAAGAAATGAGCATTAAGGCTGTAATCAGCAAAATGGACATGCTTTGTACGGAGCGGATCGAGCCTAAAACCGAATCTTTCGGCGTTATTATAAAAGTTATCCAACCCGTCTGGTGAGATGTGGAATGCGTAACGTAATTATTTTGTTCATCAACTACCAGTCCTTCGTCGGATAGTGGCTCTTTCCACACCAATGCGTTCTTTCTCACTTCCGAGCCAGTCATTTGCTCACCTTGTTTGTTCAAAATGAATACATCTCCTGCTGTAATTCCTTCCGTAAGGTTTTGAATGTAAGCTTGATCCATTTGAATACTAAGATATCCGTATAGCTTGCCATTCTGATCGTTGACCGTACGGACAAAGGAGATAGTGTCTGCATCTCGAAGCAGAATAAAACCGTTCCCTGTCCACTCTCGTCCACTCCTGCTTTTTTCTGTTAAGGCACTTAGAATTGTTGGAGGATGTCCTGAACCCAGATACGATGTGAGCAGCACACCTTGTTTATCATAAATGGACATGTCCTTGATGTTCATGCTAGGGCCAATAGCCTGAAACATGATATCTTTTAGTTTCCGAATCTGCTTCAGTCTTTCATAATTGCTTGGTGCTGAAGAGCTCTTGTCCATCGTTGCGAAGATGTCCTTATTGGACAATATGCGCTGGGACATCTGATTTTGCTGCTCTACGTATAGGTCAACCTGTTCTCGTACCTTAGTGGCAGTGACCAGTGTATCCTCCTCCGTTTTTTGTGTAAGCGGGCGGATAACGACAAGGTTCACATAAACGATAAAACATCCCAGCACGAACAAAAGAAGGGCGAGAAATGTCAAAAACACTTTGGTCTGCAAGCTGAATTGTGTGGCTCTATGTATAAGTTTAGCCATGCTTCGAGAAGCCTCCTGTTCCGTCATGCTGTGTAAGTCATCTGCATCATGTCTTACTGTAGCATGCGTTTGAATGAAATGATAGCGATTTCAAGTTCAGTATTTTACACATAAATATTCAAGTACAGACATGTACCGAAGTAAAAGAGGATTCTATAATTGGATTTGTAAACGGATTCATCAATTGTCTCATAGGGGGATTTGCATTGAAACTGCATAAAAGAAAAAAAGCAGCATCCATTGTATTGGCAAGTCTGTTGTCCATTTCGCTGACCGCTTGCGGATCAGGAGGTAATGATTCTGGTACGTCTGCAAGCAATGGCAACAAGAACAGCAAGGTCACACTGGAATTGGCCATTTCCAAGAGCTCACAGGATTCCGCCTTTATCCAGCAGGACATTCTCGATGAGTTTGAAAAACAAACCAATATATCGGTTAATCTGCAGCTCATTCCGGCTGAACAAACAACAACCGTACTGCAAACGAAGCTGGCTGTAGACGAAACACCCGACATCATTCAATACAATCTGGCGAGCGCGATTACGGATCTGAATCTTGAACGCAATTTTGAAATTCTGGATAACGAGTCCTGGGCGGGCAGAATTGTAAACAAAGATGTGCTCTCCGCTGCCGGTCATATCTACAGCTTCCATGTCAGCCAGGACACGGGTATGCAGGGAGTCGTATACAACAAACAGATTTTTGCTGACCTAGGCCTGTCCATCCCTACAAGTTACGAACAATTTTTGGCGATCTGTGAAAAAATTAAAGCTGGCGGCATCACTCCAGTATTCATGCCCTATAAAGATGCATGGGCTGCGAACATCTGGCCTGCGGCAGCATTTGCCGATTTTGTAGCCAAAAATGATCCGTCTTTTTTCGATGAGCTCAACAGCAACAAAAGAAAATGGGCCGATATTCCCGAGTTCAAAACATTTTTACAGCAGCAATACGAAGTCTACACCAAGGGGTATACCAATACGGATGTGCTGAGCGACAGCTATGACATGGCGGTTGGCAAATTCCTGAACAAGGAAGTCGCCATGATGTTTATGGGAGATTGGTTAATTGAAGGCGTAGCAGAACAGGATCCAAGCATGGAACTCGGCGTATTCCCGATTCCGTCTTCTGATAATGCCAAGCTCGGTGCAAGTCCGCTTGGAGGACAACTGTTTATTCCGAAGAAAGCGAAGCATTTAGAGGAAGCCAAACAGTTCCTGGACTTTATCGCCTCCAAGGAAATTGCGCAACAGATCGTCGATTCCAAGGGCTATGTATCCAATTTTAGCGATGTTACTACACCAGAGTTACCTGCTTACAAACAGGATATCGTCGACAATTACATCCTGCCCAAGAAAACTGTGTTGACCACGGATGCTTACATGCTGGTAGATCGCAGTGAGCTATACAGACTGTTACAGGATCAATTCGCTGGCGGTTTGACTCCGGAGGAAGTGCTGAAATCTTGGGATGAGAAGTTCAGTCAATTGATGCAAGATAAAGGCGTTTCCGGTTTCTAAGAAGTGAAATACAGGGCAGCATGTCATTCCTGTATGATGTGCTGCCTAGCCATAACGGAGTGTGAGACATGAAAAGGGCTAAAAATTTATATTCGTATTACATGGTATTTCCGGCACTACTCATCTACTCTATCTTTTTTGTTATTCCGGCACTTGCTGCTTTCTACTACTCCTTCACGGATTGGCGTCTGGATCGTATTGATCTGAAGTTTATTGGATGGGACAATTTCGAGAAAATTTTCTCAGACAAAACGCTCATTTTGGCGCTTAAAAATACGGCGATTTTTGCCCTTGTTACGGTTGCTGGCAAAAATATTATTGGTCTGCTATTAGCCGTGGCCCTAAATATGAGATTAAAAACGAAGAACCTGTTGCGCGCTATTTTCTACTCCCCTTCCATACTGAGCATTCTGGTCATTAGCATCCTGTTCACACCAATGCTGCGTACGGAGGGTACGATCAATCGCGTATTAGAAGCCGTCGGATTACATTCATTGAGCCAGGCTTGGTTGACCAATCCTTCCCTTGTCATCTGGACGATTGCGATAGTATCCATCTGGCAAAGCGCGGGATTCCAAATGGCCATCTATCTGGCTGGTTTACAATCCATTTCTCAAGAATATTATGAAGCCGCTACGATTGACGGAGCAAGCTCCTGGAAAAGTTTTTTCAAAATCACTCTGCCCCTTTTACTGCCAGCTATCAATATTAATCTGATGTTGACACTGATTGGCGGGCTTAAAGTATTCTCGGAAGTGTATGTCATGACCGGCGGAGGTCCAGGCAACGCTTCACAAGTTGTTGGAACAATCATTCTCCGCTCCTTCGGCGAAGGAAACTGGGGACTTGGTACCGCAGTCAACACACTTCTGTTTGTGGTTGTCACGATTATTGCTATACCGCTATTGATTTTCATGCGGCGCAAGGAGGTTACGGAATAACATGGGATATACACGCAAACTCGCTATTCGCAACTATGTTGTTGAAGGATTTCTACTCCTCGCCTCTCTGCTCATTCTGTTGCCTCTGGTGATTCTAATTCTGGGTTCGTTCAAAACGAGCGCTGAAGTGCTCAGCTTTTCCTTAAGTCTGCCGGATAAATGGCAATTTTCAAACTATGTCCGGGTATTTGAAGAAGGCGGTCTGTCCCGAGCATTCCTGAACAGCATCTGGATTACGGGAATATCGTCCATCATCAACATTGTGGCTTCTTCAGCAGCGTCCTTCATTCTAGCACGCCGGGACACAAAACTTTCAAACACAATATATATGTATTTCTTCATGGGACTGATTACACCGATGTCGATCATTACGACGATCCGGGTCGTGCAGGGGTTGGGGTTTTACGGCAGCATATCAAGCGTCATCCTGATTTACGCTGCGCTTAATACCGCTTTTAGCGTATTTTTGTACAGCGGATTTATCAAAACCATTCCGAAAGCACTGGACGAAGTTGCATTTCTGGAAGGTGCCAGCGTATTCGGCGTATTTTTCCGTATTGTTACACCGCTCATCCTGCCCGTTAACGCAACGGTAGCAATCATGGTGTTTATGTCGGTATGGAATGATATTACGATTCCGGTATACTTCCTAACCAATAGTTCAACATGGACGATGCCGCTTTCTATCTATAATTTTTACGGCAAATACAGCCGAGATTGGAATTTGATTTTCGCTAACCTTGTACTGACCTCACTTCCTGTTTTTATCCTCTACTTGTTTGGACAGAAATATATCGTTAGCGGACTTACTGCGGGAGCAGTTAAAGGGTGATCATTGAAATTATATAAAAATGAAAATTAAAGACGCTTTGGGGAATCAACTCCCAAAAGCGTTTTTTGTTCATGCTCTCTTGACGTTTATTTACAATACACACCTCTATGCTTATTAATGAACAAATTTAATGAATCTAACAATTGATTCTGTGATCCTCTCTTATATAATAATAGATAGATGTTCATTATTGTATTAATGTAGATTTATATTACACATCAAGTAATACTACAGTAATGAATAATATTCACTTTTCCCCCTGCAATCCATTCATGTCGAAAGGAGATGCTACGATGGACAGACCCTATACGATTTGTCATATGCTTAGTTCAATAGATGGCAAAATTATCGGCGATTTTCTGGAAGATGATCGGTCAACCTACTTCATTAATGAGTATGAACGTATCCATGACCGCTACGGATATGATGCTTGGATGTGCGGACGAGTCACGATGCAAGAACATTTTGCACATGAATATATTCCTCCACCTAATCAAGAGAAGCAGTCCCCGATTCCTCGAACGGATTATGTTGCGCAGCAAGACATTGGAACTTATGCCATCGCCGTAGATCCACACGGCAAATTGGCTTGGACCCATAACTATATATCCGAAGAGAGTGGCAACAGAGCAAAGGATCACATCATTGAGGTGCTGACTGAACAAGTGCCCGATGCTTATCTCGCATATCTACAAGAATTGGGCATCTCTTATATCTTTGGTGGAACGAAAGAGCTTAACGTTGTGACGGTTGTAAAAAAACTGAAAGCATTGTTCTCCATCGATCGATTATTGCTTGAAGGCGGCGGTGTCTTAAACGCTTCTTTCCTGAATGAAGGTTTGATCGATGAGTTAAGTCTCGTATTCGTTCCTTTTGCAGAGGCAAGCTCTCCGGCTTTGACCATCTTTGAGAAGGGTTCAAGTTCCAAAGAAACCTTCCCCGTTCATTTTGAATTGATAAGAGTCGAACAAATGGAACGTAACGGATTGTGGATGACTTATCGAGTAGAAGGAAATTCTAAATAACTCTCAACCGAATACGAATGGAGGAATCACAATAGCTATGGAAAAAAAACAAACTGCTGGAAGAGATATATTAGGTGAATTTGCCCCGAAATTTGCAGAGCTGAATGATGATATTCTGTTTGGCGAGGTTTGGTCAAGAGTAGAAGAATTATCTAGTCGTGATCGCAGTATGATTACTGTCTCTGCACTTATTGCCGGTGGAAATTTCGAACAATTAACCCCACACCTTCATAAAGCAAAGGAAAATGGAGTAACCCATAATGAAGTGGCTGAAATGATTACTCACCTTTCCTTCTACGTGGGCTGGCCAAAGGCATGGTCTGCGTTCAATATTGCAAAAGATATTTATAAATAAAATAGAAAGAAGGGAACCATTATGACAAACGAACATTTGAGTAACAGCACCATCTTCCCACTCGGAAAGAAGGTAGAATCCAATTTCATTGGAGATGCATATCTGGAGATGATATTTACAGATGAAACTCCACTTAATACTAGCATTGGAAATGTCACTTTCGCGCCAGGAGCCCGCAATAATTGGCACTCACACGCTGTAGGTCAGGTGCTGCTCGTGACAGGCGGTGAAGGCTGGTTCCAGGAAGAAGGTAAACCCGCACAATTGCTTAAAACCGGAGATGTTGTAAATATTCCTCCAAACGTTAAACACTGGCATGGGGCAACTGTGGATAGTTGGTTTGTTCATCTTGCTATGACACCTGGACAAACCAAATGGTTAGAACCTGTGAATGATGAGTGGTACAACGCGCTTTGAGGCAGAAAGAATATGTATTTTATGAAAAAAGGAACGATTGCAAGCTTATTTTCAAGCTGCTTCGTTCCTTTTTTCATAGATAAAATAAGACTACAATTTTCGAGCGGTCACCATAGGCTGGTAATAGCCCGAGTCCGCAGGGAAATGCCACTCTATATCCATAAAACCAGTCGCGCTTAATAGGTTGTTCATTTCTTCTCGCAATAATGCTCTGTACTGTGCCTCTTTCCCTCATCTAAAACACGCGGCTGCGTGGTTGATGGTTTCTCTTTTACCAATGCATCGCAATCTCTTATGGTAGCTAAGAACAAGCCATTCAGATTCATCTTTGAATATATATTTTGAAAGGCCTTATGTAAATCTCCGTCTGTAAGTAGATGTGGAATAGCATTGTCTGCGGATAGAACGATACCAAAAGCTTCCGATACATCTGTATCCAACGAGCGAAAATCTGCCAGTCCAAAAGTGAAACGGCATGGGTAGTAGAATAAGTCAACTTGGATTGGATGACTCTGTCGAGAATCTCCGCTTGCTGTAAAATGGATTGATTCCAATCAGCAAATATAAGATGGTAGTCTTCTGAAATTTCATTCTGCCCGTTAGTTTAGTAAGATGCCTTTTTTTGGATTATATCAAGAAGTCCAAGCATACTAGTAACCCTTGAATATACTATTCTATTCCACTGATTAGGAGGTAGATTCAATGACAACATTTCTTGATGCGAGAACATCGCAAAACGCAAGTTTGGCTAACTCGATTGCTATTCCCATCCTGGTAATCAACACGCCGCAATTGTTTGGACAAATTGGTCTTCAGACCGCAGGTGCAGGTGCTAACCCTAGAGCTCAATTTAAAGGAACAATTTCTGTTCAATTACCAATAGCTCTTGTCGGAATTACGATTACTATTGTAAGAGGTACCTTGTCGACTGACCCTGTAATATACTCAGCAACTTCCACATTTAGTTTGAGTCTTTTAGCGCCTCAGGTTATTACATTCTCTGCGGATGATTTCAATCCACCAATTACCCCTCAACTGACATACACTGCATTCGTAAGCTCCAACTTGCTGGGTACGATCCGTGTAGGTCCTGAGAACTTTGATGGATTCGTCGTTTCAGATTAATAAAATAGCTCGTTCCAATAGTTCTTTCTTTCAGTCTCCTTCATCATAAAAAAAGAAAATCCAATCGCAATGTTATGAGCGATTGGATTTTCTGATTTATGGTAATGATTCAAATGATATAGGTCATTACCGACTATTTTAAAATAACTTAAATTGTGCTAGTGTCAATTACGAATCTGTACTTCACATCTGAAGCTAATACACGTTGGTATGCTTCGTCAATTTGGTCAGCTGAAATGACTTCAATCATAGGAACGATACTATGTTCTGCACAGAAATCCAGCATTTCCTGAGTCTCACGAATGCCCCCGATCATTGAACCTGCAAATGAACGACGATGACCGATGAGAGACATCACATTGACTGACAATGGCTCCCCAGGAGCACCCACATTAACCAGCGTGCCATCTAGCGTGAGCAGTGAGAAATAAGCATTGATATCGATATTCGCACTTACTGTGTTAATAATCAGGTCGAAATTCCCGGCAAGTTTTTGAAAAGTTTCCGGTTCGTTTGTGGCGAAATAATGGTCTGCCCCGAATTGCAAACCATCCTCTTTTTTCTTCAATGATTGTGACAGAACAGTTACCTCTGCACCCATAGCATGTGCAATTTTGACAGCCATGTGACCAAGACCGCCCATACCCACAACCGCTACTTTTTTACCTGGTCCAGCTCCCCAATGATTTAGCGGGGAGTATGTTGTAATACCTGCGCAGAGTAGTGGTGCAGCGACATCAAGCTCAATATTGTCAGGAATCCGGACGATGAAGTCCTCTGTTACAACAATATGAGTGGAGTACCCGCCTTGTGTGGGTTCGCCGTACTTGTCAACGCCCGCGTAGGTAGGAACGTTTCCTTTGAGACAGTACTGCTCTTCTCCTTGGCGGCAGTTTTCACATTCGCCACAAGAGTCAACCATACATCCGACCCCTACTCGGTCACCAACTTTATACTTTGAGACTTCGGCTCCTACATCTGTGACAATTCCTGCGATCTCATGTCCAGGTACGAGCGGGTAGTTTACTGGGCCCCATTCGCCGTGGGCAGTATGAATATCAGAGTGGCATATGCCGGCATATTTAATTTCGATCAGGACATCATGCAAATCAAGATCGCGTCGTTTAATCTCAGCTGCCCGGAACGATTGGTCCGGACCGTCAACAGCTCGTGCTTTAGCAGTTATCATAATAAAACCTCCTAAGATTGTCATTCTTCCAAGAGAGTCACGCTCATAAGGTACAAGTCATGACTTGGCTTAAATTTCATTGAATTCAACCCTGCTTTTTCTCCTGCAAAACTATCTTAATCCCTCTAGTTAACTCTAGGTCAATTCTCGTTTGAAACTTTGACATCCTACATACGGCATGATAGAATTTCTGAAATAACCTAGAGTTAGCTCGAAGTCTATATCAGTAAGAAAAGGGGAAAATAAATGACATATTCGATTAGCGAAGTTGCTAAAGAATTGAATCTAACCGTATATACCTTGCGTTACTACGACAAGGAAGGTCTCATGCCTTTTGTTGAACGTACTCCTGGCGGAGCACGAAACTTTAAAGAATCAGACATTGATTTTTTAAAGATCATTCAATGTCTGAAATCTACCGGGATGCCGATTAAGGATATCAAGGATTTTATTGCATGGTGCTCCGAGGGAGATTCCACCTTGCAGGAGCGATATGACATGTTCACGGAACGCAAGGCTAGTGTGGAAGCGCAAATGGAAGAACTTAGAAAGACCATGGAAGTCATTGAACATAAGCGTGCCTACTACAGGACTGCTCTCGATGCTGGAACGGAAGAGATTCATAAACATAATAGAATCGGGAATTTCATTGCCAACTAATTAGGTTATATTCAACGTACAACAAAGAGCCTACACGTCTATAGCGTGTAGGCTCTTTTTGTTGCTCAATCCACTTTAGCGTAACATCTTCGTTTAATAGCCCATATCCTTTAATATTTTGGATAATGTGCGCAAACGCTCACCGATCATTTCGTCGTCATCACTCAAAGCTTGGCTGAACAGCTTAATGTCTTCATTAATTCTCTCATTGTCCGTACAGATCTCCACGGACATCGCATCCCCTTGCAGGCCAACCCGATCAATGACAGGCTGCTCTGGGTCATATAAATGATCATATCTATAGGCCTCGCGAAAATGTTCCAAAGACCGACAGATCAGAATGGACAAATCAAGCACGCGATGGAGAGGAAGCTCCTCGGATTGTCTGGACCACTTTTCTCCGGTGTATCTCCATACCTTGGCTGAAATATCAACCTTGCCTCTATCGTTCCACTGAGCCAATCCCAGGGAAAGGCCCTTTGCGTCCGTGTTCCCTGCCATTCGTCCGTCAACCTTTTCATAATTATCTGATACAACAACAGGTTTATGTTTTAACGTTGTAGGTATTTTCAATTTCATTCCCTCATTCCGTTTACCTTTTACTAATTTACTAAACGACGGTTTCATCTTATCTTGATTTTCACCGTTAGTCAAATCCGTTTTCAGTGACAATATTTAATCCTTAGGAGGTCTGTTATAGCCTTTGTCTCCGTAGGGTTGTAACTTCTGAAGCCACGGTTTCAGGATTTGTTTTTGTTCCCAACGAATATCCGTCACCTTATCGATTTCCTTCTGCTCCAGAACCTCATAAGTGAATGCATCTTCTCCGAATTCTCTCCATTCTTTTTGTAACTGGGCATTTGCAAATCTTCCTTGATTCAGTTGCATCTGCAGAGTAAACCATTTATTTTTCAAATTGGAATAGCTATCGATATAGATTTTTCCGTTTACTTTGTTTTTAATTTGGGCTATTCCCATATAAGTCTTGATCTGCTTATATTCCTCCAGCAGCTCCTTGCGCTTATTCATATCCATGTCTCTCTCTCCTTATCCTTGTTAATGAACCTTCGAACCCCTTTCTGTCATAATGATGGAGTTTCCTCGGCTTTATTTCTTCTTTCAATGACAATGGGGAGCAATAACATCGCACCGATAATCACAAAAACACCACTCGCTATAAATACACTAAGCAGGGAAAACGTATCCTTGAGATACCCGGAGGTAAGCATACCAATCACCATCATTCCCATAAAAATCGGCATGATCGCTCCGGATACCCGACCCATAAATGCCCCTTCCGTATTCCGAACAAGAAGCGTCTGAATTCCACCTTGGATACAAGGGAAGAACAAACCGCTGATTACGAGCAGAATAATGGTTAACCAAATTTGTGTTGATGCGCCCATTCCGACCGTACAGATGGCATTAACAAGTAAACCGACTAAAAGCAATAACTGTGGTTTCACTTTTTTAGCAGTCGCGATGATCACAGCACCTCCTATCAACATGGCCGCCCCATTCGCCATCACCAACCATTGTAAGAACTCTTTGTCCTGACCCAAATTTTCAATGACAAGAAAGAGCTGAAGTGGCTGAGTCAGTCCTGATGCCAAACCGACTGCCGAGAAGGTTAATCCAAGTGTTCTCAAAGATTTATTCGCCCCGATATAACGCAGGCCATCCGTCAGCTCTTTGACGAAGCCACCGGTACTTCCTGGTTTTGCTTCTTCTACATCCCTAGGAAGCCATGATAATACGAGCGAAGAGCCCAGAAACATAACTGCTGTCAGGATGAGGGATACGCTAATGCCAAATTTAATGAAAATAAACGTACCGATGACCGGCCCTAAAACCATAAAGACAGCAACAAGCGTTTGGGACATCGCCATAACGCCCTGCAATTGCTCGGCTGGTACATGCCGTTTGTACAGTTTCATCGCCGAAGGCTGAGAAAACTGTGATAAGCTGGCAGAAACGAAAGATCCAATCAGAAGTGCAATCCACCCGCCATCCATGACCGCAAGCAGCACAACACCAACGGACAAGCCTGATAACAAATCGCTCCATACCATTGTTTTTTTCGGCCGCCATCGATCGGCAAAGGTACCGCCAATCAGGCCAAATATAAAGATCGGTGAAAATTCCGCTACCGAAATCAGTGATATATCAACAGGATTATTATGCGTCAATTCGGAAACATAAAGAAGAACGGCATAATTCCGGATCCAGATTCCGAGTTGCAAGAGCACCCGGGAGAGAATAATTGTTCGAACATATGGATTGGCAAACATTTTAATACCCCATATCCTTTAAAATTTTTGCTAACATGCGCAGCCGTTACTACCATTTATCGTCCCATTGGCCAAGCCCAGCGAAGACCTTTTGCGCTCAGGATGCAGCCAGTCGGCCGTCCACTTTTCATAGTGCTCCCCCACAACAACAGGTTTGTGTTTCTAAAGCAACTTTTTCTTTCATTTTTTCCCTCCTATCCTCCAACTTTACATTTAGTAATTTAGTAATTTACTAAATTACTAAATCTCGGCTTCATTTTATACAGGATAATTTCCTTCGTCAATCGTTTTTTTGAATTCATCATTTTCACCTCGCGCATGAACTGTATCCGTAAAAACAAAAAAAGCCGCTAAAATAGCGGCTTTCTGTGCTCGAACATGTATAATTATGGTGGCTCAATTCCCCTAAAAAGGATCTACTAATTGGTACTTGGAATCGAGTAATCCACTTTAGGGGATGTGGCTCCTTCCGGCTTTAATTGAATGGATCGCTGGCAGATCGATGTGATCACAAAAGCCATGAGAGCTAGTATCACAGCTACCGGTGGCACCCAATTTACACCACCTAAATTGACAGCAAGCCCTCCAACTCCGGAACCGAGCGCTATCCCAACGTTTGCCGCCACGGGTAGCAACGTGGACGCGAACGGTCTGGAATTCGGCGCGATCTCTCCAGAGACGTCGAATAGATAAAGCTGGGACGCCGCGCTCATTGATGATGATAGGCAACCGATCAGGAACAGGAACACCAAGCCCAACCACAGCTGGGATACGGTGAAACTAAGCCCCAAAAAGATAGCAGCTTGAATAACGAAAAGCCACTTGAGCTTGGGTAAGAAATCTCCTTTGGCTATTTTGGCCCCGATCCAGTTGCTCAGTATACTGCAGGCACCGTAGATGAGGAGTACGACGCTAATCCAACCTGCGGGTATACCCATGGACTGTCCCAGCAACGGGGTGATATACGTAAAGATCACGAAAATACAACTGTTTCCAAGGACGGGAATCAAGCAGGCCAGTAATATGCGTGGCTTCATGAATAGAGCCATCTGGTCGCTGAATGAACCGGCAATGGTCATCGTCTGTCGCGGAAGAATACGGAACATGAACGCGAATGGCACCACACCGATGCAGGCCGTAACAACAAACGTCATGGACCAGTTCAGATGCTGTCCGATGAAGGTGCCGAGCGGGACGCCAAGCACATTGGCGATGGAAAACCCACCCAATATCCAGGCGATGGCTTCACCTCTCCGCTCCCGGTTGACTGCGTCACTTGCAATTGAAATCGAAAGCGATATCGTAAGTCCGCAAGCGACAGCCGAGACGATCCGAATAATCATCAGGGAAAAGAATGTTGTTGAGAAGATGGTTAATACATTTAAGGCAAGCACGACTGCAAATCCAATTAAAATGGAGTTTCTTCGGGGAATTTTGGCCAAGAATGCAACGGCAAACGGTGTTCCAATCGCATAGGCAATGGCGAAGCCGGATACGAGCGCACCTGCGGCAGCCAGCGATACTTTCATATAGGTTTCAATTTCCTTCAATACGCCCACAATCACGTATTCGGTTGTTCCCAATACAAAGCTAACTAATGTAAGTGTTAAAATAAGTAAATTCTCTCTTTTTCTAGTCATGCATAAGCCCTCACAATTCTCTCTAATGTTGCAAGCGTTTCATTTTCTTAAACTAGAATCGATTCCTATCAAATTTTGCTTCCACATCCCTTCAGTTCGATATATAGTACATATTATTGAATAGTGAAATTGTACTGTCAGACATGCCAGGCGACAATCAAGGTTGTTGTGGACTTCTTTCAAAACATTATGTATGTTGTCATTTCACCACAGAATCTTGAAGGGAAGACATTAATGAATACACGCCATGAATCCGAACCAATGTATGAAGATCAAGATTGCATTATTATTTATGTTGGGAAGTTGGCAGACAACCCCCATTGGAGTTTTCCAACCCATAAGCATGACGATGTGCATGAGATTATTTACGTGAATGACGGCCGTGGCTCGTTCACGATTGATGGGATCAAGCACTCAGCCCAAAAGGGAGATCTTCTTGTATATAACAAAGGAACACTCCACGAGGAAAAATCAGATCCCGAATTCCCTTTATCCACCTTCTATTGTGGCTTTCGTTTCAAAGAGGGTACCCGCGCCAACAGCGATTGGGTTGTTCCTCCCGGCAGTGAGCCAGTCGTTCGTGCCAACCGTTATTCGGAAGAGATCCGTTCATTGATGCAGACTATGTTCAATGAATTTTCAATCCGGGAAGAAGGATACGACTCTATCTCCCAGCATCTGCTGAATGCCATTTTGCTACTTATCGATCGCATGTCTCGTCATCAGCGCACAGCAAGCGAAATCGTTCCGAGCAATACCCTCGCCGAAAGCATCAAAGACTATTTGGATACGAACTACAGGCAAAATATAAAGCTGAAGGACTTGGCCGATCAATTCCACATCGACTTCTACTACTTAATCCATATGTATAAAAATTGCTACGGTACCTCCCCCTATCATTACCTCATTCAACGAAGAATGGGAGAAGCGACCCGCTTGTTGGTTTCAACCAAGAAAAAAATATGGGAAATCTCAAAGTTGGTTGGGTACGAGAACCCAAACTACTTTACGATTCTTTTCACCAAAACGGTTGGTGAGTCTCCGAGAAGTTTCCGTAAAAAAAATCAAAAGGACATGTTCGGAGACACTTCCAGCTAAAAAACAGGTAGCCGGAGGGCTACCTGTTCTGTCATATGTCAAGAAGAGACTATGTTCATGTTTACTCGCAAGTTATTATATTTGCCGCTCATGTTTTATAATTGAAGCGCTTTGTTAGGGGCTTCGTCTGGTTCAACGTGAACATGAACAGTGTACACATCATGTTCTCTTAACAATTCGTCTTCTACATTTGTTGAAATATCATGAGCCTTCTGAAGATCCAAATCTGATCGTACAAGAATTACCACATCGACAACGGCATTATTGCCGTAATTCCGAGCTCTTAAATCTTTAACTGCCTCTACGCCATCTACATTGGCAATTGTATTTCTGTATTCCTTGATTAGCTCTTCGTCAAATCCATCTGTAAGATGGTGTGTAGCTTCCCGAAAAATGTCCCAAGCGGTTTTACATATTAGAAAGCCCACCGCTACAGCTGTTAATGGGTCGAGCCATGGCAGGCCAAATTGGGAACCTATGATGCCGATAACTGTCCCTATACTAACCCAGGCATCCGAAATATTGTCTTTTGCAGCTGCCATAACCGCTTGGCTCTTGATCTTTAAAGCAAGTCTTTTATTATATCGGTAAACCAGATACATCACTGCGGCACAGAAAATGCCTGTCCATGCTGCAATGATGCCCGGAGATTCGCTTTTCCCCTGGAATACGGAAGTAATAGCTTCGTATAACACTTGTAGTCCTACTGCCATCATGATAAAAGAAGCAACCAGTGAGGCAACGGTCTCTGCTTTCCAATGTCCGTATGTATGATCTTTATCAGCCGGACGTTGAGCAAGTCTCAGACCAATCAGAACCGCGATTGAAGCTATAATATCGGTAGCATTGTTTAACCCATCGGCTTTCAAAGCTTCGGAGTTAGACATATAACCGATGACCATTTTAATTGCAGTCAGACAAATATAAGCAATAATACTGATGATTGCTCCCTTTTCTCCCATTTTTAAATTGTCGTACTTTATTTGCTCCACTAATATAGTCCCCCTGCTTCCAACCTGTTTTCTAGCACTTTACGATGGTATCATCACGATATTGTGTGGGTCTAGAGAAACGTTTTGAACCAAGTAAAACAATGTCTGAACGACGAAAAAGTTTGATACCGGCCAAAAAAAGTTGTAATAAGTAAACTTAATTCAGGAATTGTGATCTCCACCATATTGCTTGACTCTGGTATCGTACCAGGGTTTATCGTAAATATATCGCAAATATGGCTTTACAAATTAGGAGTGGTTAAGTTGATGTTGCAAAAACGGTTTGACCAAGTGTTTGAAATTATGAAGCAATCGTTTCCCGAAGCTGAATATCGGGAATATTCAGAACAGAAGAAGTTAATGTCTAGTTCGCGCTATCTTCTTCTCACAGAGGAGAACGAGCAGAATGAAGTGATTGGCTTTCTCGCAGGCTGGGAGTTGGAGTCGTTCAGATACGTTGAGCATTTGGCTGTTTCCCCGAACATTCGTGGAGGCGGGATAGGCAAGCGGTTAATGGATCGTTTCATGAAGCAGTCCGCCAAACCGGTAATATTGGAAGTCGAATTGCCAGAAGATGAGATGAAGCGGAGAAGGATCGGATTTTACGAGCGCCTAGGATTCTGTTTGGGAGATCATTCTTATATTCAGCCACCTCTTCGTGCTGTAAGGCAGCAAACCTTGTCATTACAGATCATGAGTTATCCAGCAAAATTGACCACGACAGAATTTGAAATGGTGAGAAAATTACTGTATAAGGAAGTGTATGGCGCTCCTTCAGTATACGCGCACACATATAATAGCTAAGTGCTAATGAGGAAGAAAATCGATGAAAAATGATTATAAAATTAATGAAATTTCAAAGCTTTACGGAATAGGTGTTGACGCACTGCGGTATTACGAAAAATTAGGGCTGGTAGAGCCCCGGCGAGACGGAAACGGGTATCGTCTGTATAGCCTTCAGGATATGTATAAATTGAATATCATCCGGGACCTGCGCCAGTTGGATTTTACTATGCAACAGATCAAAACGTATTTGGATCAGCAAAGTGTCGAAAATACGCTTGAATTGTTATTCACTGAACAGGAACTGATTAAGGAACAAATCGCAAAGCTCAAAACTACGCAGCGTATTATTCAGGGCAGAATCAAGGTATTGACTGACGCAAGTAAAATTCAGACAGGACTTTTCTCCATTAAAACGTATCCTGACCGGCCTTGTCTGCAACTCAATACACGTATAACTCGGGATGAGGAAATGGATTATGCCATTAAAAAGCTGCATCAAAAGCATAAAAGTCACATTCCTGACTTCGGCAACCAATTATATGGTGCATCCGTGTCCCTTGAGGAATTAAAGCATGGCGTACGGGATGTTTTCAACTCCGTTTTCTTTATCTTTAATCCTGATGAAACCGGAAGGATCGACTATGATTACATCCTGCCGGCTGGCAATTATCTGTCGTTATTTTATCGGGGGAACTACCGCCAAAGTCATGAAAAGATGCTTGAGCTGGTTTCACATGCTAACGAAAAAGGGCTCCGTGTAATAGGAGACCCTTTTGAGATTTATGAAATTGATAATCGTGATACGATCATTACTGACCAATTTCTGACCGAAATACAGTTGCGGATTGCTGAAGAATAAAGAACTCCACAGGGTAGAAGTTATTGGATTCGGCTTGAGACAATAGCTTCTATTCCCAAAACAAAAAAGCCGCTATATTAGCGACTTCTATGTGTGATATTTGTCCTCTTCTCTCAGACAGTAGCTCCAGCTCATTTTAGTGATTAGTGAATATCTTTCTTTTTAAAATTGCCACCCTTAACTTCGGCTACATCATAAACTACAATAAAAGCATTGGGATCAATTTCATGAATGATATCTTTGATCTTGCTTTCTTCCATACGGTTGATTACACAGGTGATTTCTTTGAATTGTTCATTGGAGTAACCGCCGTAAGCATCGGTATAGGTTGCTCCACGACCTAAACGGTCACGAATCGTTTCGACCATGATCTCAGGTTGATTTGTGATAATTTTAAAGGTTTTGGACCCGCTCAAACCTTCTTCAACAATATGAATCACTTTGGAAGCAATGTAATAAGCAAGTGCGGACAGGATCGCGCCTTGAAGACCAAATACGGTTGAAACAACAATAAAGACAAACATGTTCAAGAATAAGATTAGATCACTGGTTCCGAAAGGTAATTTTC
>NZ_LITU01000053.1:381522-392056 GCF_001280595.1 Paenibacillus xylanivorans | reverse complement strand
CCCCGCCGTTACGCAACGCCAAACCCATACCGAAACCGATGATAATACCACCCACGACGGTAATTAACAATGTATCTCCTTGAATAATCGTTGGTACATGGTGCATAAGGCTTGTACCAACGGCTAACGAGGCAATACCGATTATGGAATAAATAGCGAAGCTTTTACCTATCTGTTTATAACCTAACCAGACAAATGGAATGTTGATAATACCAATCAGCATCCCTAACGGTAAACCAAACAGTTGTGAGCCCACGATACTCAGACCTGTCACACCACCGTCTGATACATTATTGGGAATTAATACGGCTTCCAAACCATACGAGGTGATAAAAGCCCCGATCATAATCAGCAATACTTTGGAGATGATTTTCAGTTTGTTAGATTTTTGCACGTTCCTTTGATTCATTCCTTTTCCCCCTTGGACAATTAACCGATAGAAAATAGTCTATAATAATTATCACTCTTTTGGCAAATTAATATGCTTTGGTATTTTAAATTCACACAACAAATGCGCTTTGGGAAGAAACCCTCCCGCAGGATTAGGCTGCCTTAAAGTTTTGCTTAATTTGGTTTATATCATTCTGTTACATTTCGAAAGCTTCTTTCACCCTATCCACCAGAAAGGTCGAGAAAAAACGTTGCAAAAAAACCGGATTCCTCGTAAAGCGGAATCCGGTTTGTGTATTCAATTGTTTCCTGATAGAAGCGCCTGATAGGCGAAACAGTACTATCTGAGAAACTCAGTATTAAGTAGGAAATTAATTATTTATGCCAATCTCATTTTAAAATCCTGATAGCCGAACTCGCGAACCACTTCGCAATCGCCATCTTTTCTTTTCACTGCAATGGCTGGCAACGGCATGCCGTTAAATGTATTTGTTTTGACCATGGAGTAGATCGCCATGTCCTCAAATACCAATCTATCACCTATTTTGAGCGGTTGGTCAAACGAATAATCGCCAATCACATCACCTGACAGGCAAGTTTGTCCACCAAGACGATATAAGTGTGGTTTTTCTCCCGCTTCTCCCGAACCCACAAGTGGTGGACGATACGGCATTTCCAGCACGTCGGGCATGTGGCATGTTGCCGAGGTATCCAGAATGGCAATGTCCATACCGTTCTTGTGGAAATCGAGCACGGATGTGACTAGGAAGCCTGCGTTCAGGGCAACTGCTTCGCCCGGCTCCAGATATACTTCCAGGGCATATTTCTCCTGCATACGTTTGATGCAAGCTTCCAGTCTTGGAATGTCGTAATCCTCGCGTGTGATGTGATGCCCACCGCCGAAGTTGATCCATTCCATTTGTGGCAGCCATTGTCCAAACTTCTCTTCTACCGCATTCAGCGTCGTTTCCAGATCGTCTGAATTTTGCTGGCACAAGGTATGGAAATGCAGTCCGGAGACACCTTCCAGCAGCTCTGCGCGGAAATCCTCTTGTTTGGCACCAAAACGGGAACCAGGAGCACATGGATCGTAAATCTCATGCCCCTCCTGGGTCGAGCATTCAGGGTTAATACGCAGGCCTACTTTGCGTCCAGCCTGAAGCGCCTTGTCCTTGAATTTCTCCAGTTGGGAGAAGGAATTAAAGATAATATGATCGGAAATCGAAAGGATCTCATCAATCTCATCCTCGCGATAGGCCGGGGCAAAGACGTGGTTCTCTTTGCGCATCTCCTCATGACCCAGGCGGGCTTCATACAGCCCGCTTGCCGTTGCACCGCTCAGGTATTCTCCAATGAGCGGATACATCGTGGTCATGGAAAATGCTTTTTGAGCCAGCACGATTTTGGCTCCTGTACGTTGCATGACACCGTTCAGAATTTTGAGATTTCTCTCGATAAGTCCTTCGTCAACAACAAAGCATGGCGTCGGTAATTGCTCAAACCGCATCTTAACGAACGAGCTCCGATTCTTTGACTTCTTCTGGCAGTTCGTCAACGAGTACCGGGTTGAAGTCTTCAACCCATGGAAGTCCCCATTTGTTCAACTCTTCCATGAATGGATCCGGGTTGAACTCTTCAACGTTGTATACACCTGGTTTGTTCCATTTGCCAGTCATCACCATTGCTGCACCAATCATGGCTGGGACGCCTGTTGTATAAGAGATAGCTTGGGAACCAACCTCTTTGTAACATTCTTGGTGATCACAGATGTTGTACACGTAGTACGTTTTGTCTTGGCCGTCTTTTTTACCTTTGAAAATGCAACCGATGTTCGTTTTGCCCACAGTACGTGGTCCAAGGGACGCCGGATCTGGCAGTACCGCCTTCAGAAATTGCAGCGGAATGATTTGTTTGCCTTCGTACTCGATCGGTTCGATCGAAGTCATGCCCACATTTTCAAGGGCTTTCAAGTGCGTAAGGTAGCTTTGCCCAAATGTCATGAAGAAACGGATGCGTTTCAGACCAGGCATGTTTTTAGCCAGGGACTCCAGTTCTTCATGATAAAGCAGGTACATGTCTTTCTCACCAACTTCTTTAAAGTCATAGACACGTTTAATTTCCATTGGTTGAGTTTCGATCCATTCGCCTTTTTCCCAATATCTTCCGTTAGCCGAAACTTCGCGGATGTTGATTTCAGGGTTGAAGTTGGTTGCGAACGGATAGCCGTGATCTCCACCGTTACAGTCCAGAATATCAATATACTCGATCTCGTCAAAGTAATGCTTCAGGGCATACGCAGAGAATACACCAGTAACACCTGGGTCAAATCCACTGCCAAGCAGAGCTGTAATTCCCGCTTTTTCAAAACGCTCTTTGTAATCCCATTGCCATTTGTATTCAAATTTTGCCGTATCTTCCGGCTCATAGTTGGCTGTATCCATGTAGTTAGTTTTAGTTGCAAGGCAAGCATCCATGATTGTAAGGTCTTGGTAAGGCAATGCCAGGTTCATGACGATATCCGGTTTAACTTCGTTGATGAGGGCGATCAGTTCGTCAACGTTGTCGGCATCCACTTGAGCCGTCGTAATTTTTGTTTTACCGCCGTCCAGCTTGGCTTTAAGGTCGTCACATTTGGATTTTGTACGACTTGCGATGCAGATTTCCTCGAATACTTCGCTGTTTTGAACGCATTTATGAACTGCTACTGAAGCTACGCCGCCGGCGCCGATGATTAGTGCTTTTCCCATTTTCCATTCTCCTAACCCAATATGAATTTTTTTTAAATTAACTTCATTATTTTTCTCATTTTTCAACTTTTCGCCCGTTTTGAACCAACAAAAAAAGCAAGGTGAAAAATGCCCCAAACGCGCATCATCACACTTGCTTGTCGATATACATCATTAAAAAGACGCAAAGTTTCCATAACTAAAAAAGTTCAAAAGAACTCCTCTAGCGGAAAGCTTCTTCATGTATATCAATATCAGATCAGAGTCTATATAGCAAATAATTCGCCTTTACCACTCTTATTGACCGTTTCACAAGTTGATGTGCAGATGCACTGGTTGTAAAGTAACCAACTTATAAAATTTGAGCTTTTAACTCAATCAATAAGGCAACATAAGTTGCCAATCGGCGTTTGACCCGGCTGTCCGTATGGCCTTAACTTCCTTTTGGGGGAGTGGTCAAAAATTATCTGCTGGAAAGACCTGATTTATGTTGATATATCTGCTTTCCAAAATCACAGGTTTTACAATATCAGATACATTAGAAAAAATCAAGAGATCACTAAAAAATTATTTATTTCATCATTGTGGAACTCGCGTTCCACTCTTAGGCATACCTGATTATTGTGGCAACATCATAACAGCGTCGATGTTCGATAGTTCACCGCTTAATCGGTTACTGCCTCATGTCTCCGGCTCTTGCTCAACTTCAAGTTACAAGCTGACATAACGCGATAACTATGGGTAACATGGGAATTCAGATTAACTTATCACCGGATTGATTCAGGCAGAATAACTCTTTAAGTCGATATCTTTAAACGAAGTTGTTAAGCGAAGTTTAAAACAAATAAAAGTACCTCCGAAAATATTTTCACTTCACTTGAAATTTTATACATTTTTGATAGATAGAAATGATATATTTGGTGTGTAATTTAAAATATATCCCAGAAAAGAGGATGTTATGAAAAAGGCCATTTTACTATTTGCTGCAATTTTCATGTTTTTACTCTCTATCGCTCCTTCAGCGTCTGCGGCTGGAGACCGCCTCAATTATGACATCATGTATAACAACTCGATTCCACTCGTATCCAACAACAACAGGTTTTCTCTGCAATACAACGTATACGGTGATCTACAGCTCTGGGACAACCGTACACGCACGATGTTATGGAACACCAAGACCAGTGACACAAGAATAAATCATTTCAAGATTGATTATTGGAGTGGAAAACTAGTACTCCAGGATCCTCAAAACACACCTTACTGGACGTCAGACAACAAGGCATGGTCTACATCGTACTATGGAGCGGACAATGTGCCACCCAACCTCAGAGGTAACGTGCTCATCGTTCAAAACGACGGCAATCTGGTGCTGTACAATACAGAAACCCCGAGTGCAGGCTGGTATCCTGTCTGGGCTTCCAATACAGGAGGCCATTAAGGTCTATTGGATTGGAGCACAAACTGTTTAATCGAAGCTTCATTGGATTGATGCTTGTCCTCATTCTTTTCGGGTTTTAAACTAAAAAATACACTCCACACAGCGTAAACGTGTGCGAGTGTATTTTTTAGTATGGAGAATGTTCAAACTGCGATGAAGCATACTCTTTCACTCGTATCAGTGCATATCTTGCTCTTTACAATCCAACTTCTCCGATCATTTGGCGCTCGATCTTCTTCATCTCATAAAAATAACCTTTTTGCTCCATTAACTCCGCATAGGAACCTTCCTCCACTACCCTTCCCTGTTCCATCACCACAATCCGATCCATCTCTTCTAGGCCAGTAAGGCGATGACAGATCATTAGAAGCGTATCCTCTGCCGCTTGTGCAAAAAGGTGTTTCATCACACGTTCTTCTGTAACGTAATCTAGTGAGGAAGTAGGTTCGTCGAGAAGCCATAACCTTCCCTCGCGAAGCATCGCCCGTGCCAGAGCCAACCTCTGCTTCTCGCCGTCCGACAGGTTTTCCCCTTTTTCATATACTACATCCGTTAAAGATGAGCTTGGCAGCTGCACTTGAGCCAGCACATCCAATAGTTGTTCGTCCGAATGTTCTTCATCATTCAGCAGCAAGTTATCCCGGATCGTTCCCCGGAAGAAGTGACTTTGCTGCAACACGACATTAGCCGATTGCCAAATGCTCGCCTCATCCAGTTCTTTCACCGAAATGTCATTTAATCGTATCTCCCCAGTCGTAGGTGTTCGTAGTTTAAGCAGCAATTCAATAATTGTTGATTTTCCTGATCCGCTCGGTCCAACAATAGCCGTTTTGGAACCGGGTAAAATATGCAGCGAAATGTCCTTTAACGCAGGTCTCCACTCCCCTTCATATTGAAACGTAACATCGGAGAGATCAAGGGAAACAGCCTGTTTGCCAGATAACGCGCCTTCTGGCTGCGTAGAATCAGTCTGTCTATCAGAGGTCTGTAATGTTTCTGTCAGTCGTTTGGCAGCATGTTCGCTATCCTGCTTATACAAGGGTAATGTAGCCATTGCCGCAGCTTCTTCGAAAACGGTTAGTGAGGCCATAACCAGCATTGCAAGAAACACGCCAGCAAGCGCGCCATCGATGATTAGATAGGCCCCAAGCGTCAGCACACCCCAGGATATAAGAAACGTAACCAATGCGTGCATGGATTGCCCGCGCAGCAAGTGTCCGGCAGCCCGCTGCTGCTGAACCGTCAACGCAGCAGAAGCCTGCTGAAGCTGTTGCTCCCGCTGTGCCAGTTGTCCGTACACTTTCAAATCCCGAAATCCATACAATACTTCGGTGACTTCCGTGGAGAGCAGCGCCCGTTGCTCGCGAACACGTCCATGTATTTTCCGCTGCCCAAGCAAAACCACTCCCGGTACAACCAATGCCGTTATGAGCATGCCTAATACAAACAGACCCGCAATCCAGAATGAAAAGGCTGAAGTAAACAACACCGTAGCCAAAAAGACCATGACCACAATGATCGGTGGATAAGCAACACGCAAAAAATAATGCTGTAGACTCTCCACATCCCCAACGATTCGGGCAAGCAAATCCCCACTTCGCTTTTTGTTCAATATACCCGGCGTTAAAGGAATGAGCCGGGCAAAGAAGGATGTACGCAAACGGCTAAGCATGGAGAACGTTGCCCTGTGGGAATACAAGCGCTCCCCGTAACGACTCGCCGCCCGAAGCAGGCCAAGCAGCTTGACCATTGAGGTGAGTACAATTAAGGTGTAGAGCGGTGGAGCAAAGACCGTTTGCGAAATCATATACCCACTCGCGGAAAAGAGGGCCACTCCTGCTATGCCGGCAATAAACCCAGCTAGAATCGAAAGGATAATATCCTTTCGCTCCTGAATCAATGCTTTGGATAAAATCGCTAGTTCGTTCATGCTAAGCCCCCTTTTCGTTGAACATCAATCATCTCGGCATACGCAGGCAGTCGCTTCAGAAGCTCTTCATGGCGTCCCGTATCCACTAACACACCCTGGTCCATAAACAATATGCGGTCGGCATGTTGAATGGTATATAGCCGATGAGCCACCGTAATCATCGTCGCACTTTTTGCCAGTTTTGCAATGGAACGCTGCAATATCTGCTCCGTGCGCAAATCCAATCCTACCGTGGGTTCATCAAATAATATGATGGAAGGCCGCTTCAGGAAAGCGCGTGCCAAGGCAAGTCGCTGCTTTTCCCCACCAGACAGACCTCGGCCGCCTTCACCAACCAAGGTATCGAAGCCCTGCTCCAGTTGGGCAGCAACTTCGGCAAGCCCGGCATCCTCTGCCGCCTGCTCAATTTCAGTCCTGGACACGTTCCGACCCGCACCAATCGCAATGTTCTCAGCAAATGTACCTGCAAAAATATACGGATGCTGTGTAATGTAGCTAACTTGTTCGAACCATGCAGTCTCATTATAATCGGATAGCGGTTGTCCATTGACCAGAACCTCTCCTGATGCTGGTTTCAGCAAACCTGCAATGAGATGAAGTAACGTTGTTTTCCCTGAGCCGCTTTTGCCGACAATGGCAATGTGTTCTCCCGGCTCAAGCTGGACCCGGCCAGTTTCAAGTTCGAATGACTCAGGCGCGTATCGGAATCGGAGATGGTTTAATATCATGGATGGTGGCATGGAACTGTCATTGGAAATGTCCATTTGCAATGTCCCTATCCCGTTCTCCCTTTCCATCCGATCCATGCTGTCGACCTCGTCGATTCCATCGGAAGTACCTAATCCTTCTTTGCCATCTACCGATTTGCTCTCTCCAGCCGTTGTCTCGAGCATCTGCTCTACCTTACGAACCGCCCCCATACTTGTTCGCCCGCTATGAAAGGCGGTTCCCGTATTTTTCAACAGACTGTAAAATTCGGGAACGAGCAGCAACACGAGAAACGCGGTGTGGAACGACATCGATTTGAATACCAGCAGCTGGATTGCCAGTTCGAGAGCGACGATACCGATACTTAGCATGACGATTGATTCCAGCATAAAGGTATTTGTAAACGCAATCCGCAAAATGCCCATCGTAGCATCACGATAATCCAGACTGCTGCGTTCAATTTTCTTCTGCTGGCGATGTGCCCGTCCGAATATCTTCAACGTAACCAGCCCTTGAAGAGAATCCAGGAATGTACCGGAAAACTCGGCCAGCTGCGCATATTTCTCCTCTGATTTGTTTTTCGTTTTTAGTCCCACCAATATCATGAACAAGGGAATAAACGGGGCCGTAAACAGCATAATGAAGCCTGAATTGGCATGTTGCATAAATGTTACAATTAAAATCAGAATTGGAATGATGGCAGCCTCCATCATACGCGGCATATACAGACTGAAATAACTATCCGCCTCATCCACAGCATCCAGAGCGATACTGACCTTTCCCCCTGTTTGTCCACGAAGGGTTGAAGGCATCGACGCATGGGTCAAATTTTGCAGCACGCCTGCCCGCATATTCGTCTTCGCACTGGCAGCCATAAGCAAACCAACCTTCCCGTTCCCATAAGACAACCCTGTGCGTACGACCATGGCAGCCAGAAGCAACCCGAGCAGCATGACGACCGACGAGAGGGAAGCTTTCTCCACGAAAATCCGTTGAACTGCTTCAGCAAGTAGTGCGGCCTGACTCACAATGGCTATACCCAGAGCGAGTGAAATGACCGTCAGGAGCACGAGACGTTTTCGCTGGCTAGACATTTGTTGAGAGATGAGGCTTGTTTTCCTCTTCATGTAAACTCTCCTCCTTTCTATGAATGGCTATGAAATTACTCCCTTACAGCGCATAAAAGAATTCAATTTATTTTTTTCCCTTTACATAATCCGCATCAAACAGAAACAGCTTGAAGACCAGGATCAGGGAAGGAATCAGCATACACATGCCACCGATAAACACAACGACTAGTGCAAAGCCCATTGCTGGTGAGGTGACGCTGTTTTGAATCGTAATGTACGGATCAAGGATATAAGGATATTGACCAATTCCGTACGCGAAAAAGGCACAGAAAAATTGCAGCATGATACATATAAACGCTAATCCGTAGCGGCGCCCGTTATATAACAGCCACATCGCAATCATGAAAAATGCAACAGAAAGTGCAAGCAGCCACCATAAATCCATCATATTTTGAAAATGTCGCGCATTGTGCTGGCCCAAATAAATAAATGCGGTCAGTGCGATGATAATTGTCGGTGTACTCCAGAACAGGGCATAGTTTCGCACCAGCTTCAACGCAGAATGATCCTCTGCCCGTGATGCATAAAAGGCTAGAAATGAGCTGCTTATGAACAATACGGACACAATCGCCAGTCCAACGATGCTCCACGATAACGGATTGGTAAACAGCGTCCAGTAATCCAGAGAAACTGTCGAACCCTCCTTCACGATAAAGCCGCCTTCAGACAGTGTTAGCGCCACTGACAACGAAGCGGGAATAAGCAATCCTGAAGCTCCATATAGAAACAGATACACAATGTTATTTTTGGAACCATAGTTCTCAAAGGCATAAAACGACCCACGAATGGCGAGCAAAATGACCGCAATACTTCCCGGTACGAGTAGTGCTGATCCGTAATAATAAGCTGTGTCCGGAAAGAATCCAACGATGCCAATGTAGAAAAAGACAAAAAACACATTCGTAATCTCCCATACCGGTGATAAATAACGGGAGATCAGACGATTAATCAGGTGATCCTGTTTCGTCAAGCGTGCATAAAAGGCAAAGAAGCCCGCTCCGAAATCAATCGAGGCTACAATTAAATAGCCATACAAGAACAGCCAGAGCACCGAGATGCCAATCAGCTCGTAACTCATCATGCATTATCACCCTTCTCTGTAGTCGAATTGCCCTTCTCCTTTTCCTTCATCCATTTCTCCATCTCGACTTCTGCCGGATTATTGTTAAACAAACGTCTTAGCACGAGAACACACATGACTCCCAGAACGATGTAGAGAAGCATGAAGAAGAAAAACATCATTCTTATGTTGGGTGATGATGTGGCGGCTTCCTCCACACGCATATATCCCCGGATAATCCACGGCTGTCGTCCCAATTCAGCATAAAACCAGCCCAGCTCAACCCCGAGAAAAGCCATTGGTGCGCCCAGGGCAATGATCCCAAGCAGCCACTTGTTCAGCTCATTGCGCTTTTTCCAGAACACAAACAGGAAATACAGAACCGAGATAGAGAGCAGAGCGAATCCGATTCCGGCCATTAAATCAAACAGGTAGTGAACAAGCAGTGGTGGCCATTCGTCCTTCGGAAATTCCTCCAGCCCGGTTACCTCTGCATTAAAGTCACTAAAGGCCAAGAAGCTAAGCAGTTTCGGCAGGTGAAGAGCTCCTATAATTTCATGCTCTGCATTCAGCCATCCCAATAAAATCAAATCTGCGCCGCTTTCCGTCTCAAAGTGCCACTCTGCCGCTGCAAGCTTCTCCGGTTGATGCTCTGCCAAAAACTTGGCGGATACATCTCCGGCTAACGTGTTCAGCAAGCCAAACAGCAACACCACCGCCATCATGAGGTTCAAGGCTTTTTTGTGGTATGCGGATACCCCTTTTCTCAGCATCGCAAAGGCTGCAATTCCGGCTAACAGGGCAGCTCCTGTCAAATAGGCCGAGCTTAATACATGGAACACCTTGGAGAACGTCGCCGTATTCAGCATCGCCTGCACCGGGTCAACCGCTGTGAATTGGCCTGCTTCCATGAGAAAGCCTCCAGGCTGGTTCATGAATCCGTTCACTGTCGTAATAAATACGGCAGACATACCCGCTCCGGCGACAATCGGAATCGTCAGCAGCCAATGGATATACGGATTTTTGAATCGATCCCACGTATACAAATAAATGCCCAGGAAGATGGCTTCAAAAAAGAACGCGAACACTTCCATGAATAACGGAAGTGCAATGACATTCCCCGCCAATTTCATAAAATTCGGCCATACCAGG
>NZ_LITU01000053.1:291852-381512 GCF_001280595.1 Paenibacillus xylanivorans | reverse complement strand
CCGGTCACGACACCTACCGCCACAGAAATGACAAACCCTCGTGACCACCTCTTCGCCATTAGTGTGTAGTGAGGATCCTTCTTGCGGATCCCCATGAACTCTGCAATAGCGATCATTAAGGGTACACCGACACCAAGCGTTGCAAAAATAACGTGGAACCCCAGCGTCATGCCTGTCACCAGCCTGCTCCACATCACCGTATCAATTTCCATTCTTTACTGCCTCCTTTCAAACTTTGTTCGATTTTGGTAATGATTTGATGCTTTTAATCATTAGGTCAGTCAGCCCTTGGACGACATTCAATATCAGGATTGGGAGGCTACACGCAATCGGTTCAGAATTGGTCTATACAGCGCTCCTCCGACATTGTATGTACAAAGAGATTTTTTTCACAAAGTCAGGTACGAAGAAGGCTTTGACAAACCATCATTGCGTGCTGCCAAGCTTTGTTACTGGCTAAGCATCAGTTCGCGAGCCTGTTTTACCTGAGAATACAAGACCAAAGTACTGAACGAGACCTAATAGTTAAAATTATTATATCTTTATGAATGAGCAATTCAATCACTGACACGTCTTCGTCCCTAAATGTTCAAGAAAGGATCAACTCTTTCTGACAACTCGGTGAAAAGCGTAAAAAGCACCCAAAGGGGCTATTGATTCATTGGGCACAACCGTGGTATTACATTTCATTTCCAATATGCGTGCAAGGTGTTTGCGAAACCAACCGTTTGCGGTTGTTCTGGTTCTTGTAGCTTACAAAAAAAACAAAAGAAGCCGCTCATATAGCGACTTCTTTTGTTCTTAAATCTTGCAAGGCTTCAATTCTTTTGCTGCACGGTGTCCTCCAGCCATTGCTGCAAGGGAATATCCTTGGTTATCTCACCGAGCAGAATGTGACTGAATATGCCTTCCTGATCTATAATCATGGTCGCTGGCAACCCGGTGATGCGATACACACCCGAGACCTTTCCGGTCACATCAATGATTACAGGGAAATCGAATTGCTGATTCTCCATAAATTCACGAATGGTACCCTTAGCTTCCCCCACGTTGACAAACAGGGTCTCCACGTCGTTTTGATATGTTTCGGCGATATGATTAATCATCGGCATTTCCCTTACACAGGGGGCGCACCATGAAGCCCAAAAGTTAATCATGACAACTTTGCCCCGATAATCGGAGAGCTTCACCTGTTCTCCGGCTGAATTAACCGCTGTGAATTCAGGAGCAACTGCACCGGTTTCAATAGCACCGATTCTTTTGGGCTCTGATGTTAAATTACCTTGGTAAATTGCCCACACAGCGGCCAGCAAAGCAGCCATTCCAATCAGGATTGTGATTAAACGTCTTATTCTCGCACTCTTTTTTGCACTCTTTTTTCCCAATCGATTCACCTTCATTTCAGGCCGAGACTATGATGAAAAGCAGCATGAAGCGACCCGAACTGTTGCCGAAAGTCTTCAGTAGAACCATCTCCTACATTACGTCCTTTGTTCATAAAAACAATGTGATCTGCAACATCATCTGCAATCTCAAGCTGGTGGGTGGAGAACACGACCATGTGTCCCTCCTCCTTGATTTGTTTTATGAGATTTGCAAATTCCTGCATCCAGAAGGGGTCCAGTCCATTCGTCGGCTCATCCATGATCAGCAGCGGAGGCTTAGCCAGCAGAGCCTGGGCAAATAACACACGCTGCCGCATGCCTTTGGAAAAGGTAGTGACCCGCTCATTTTTTTGATCGGCCAAGCCTACCAGAGTTAGCACTTCCGATACTCGCTCTTTGGGCACTTTCCTTAGCGCCGCCCAGAACTGGAGCACTTCCTCTGCCGTCAGACCCTGATTGAAATGATAATCATCCGGCATATACCCGATCTGTTCCGAATACCGCTTGCGTTCTTTGGACCAGCGCAATTTGTTTACAATGATTTCACCCGAAGTAGGTTGAAGGATACCTGCCATCATACGCAGAACGGTGCTCTTACCAGCCCCATTTCCTCCACATAAGGCAAGCACATGGCCAGAAGAAACACGAAAGGATATATCTTCAACAATCTGTTGTTTTTTTATGGATTTGCACAATCCAACAATCTCTGCTTCCACGTTATCCATGAGAACGCCCCCTCTCCCAGATCCCGTAGACTGCCACGATAGAACATGTAATCCACAGCAGGCATATCCCCGTAAAAATCCAGCTTCCGCTGGATGGTTGTACCCAATCAACCCACTGATAATATTCAGGTCCCAGTATGGAGCCCCCGCCAAGTTTGATCACAACAAACAAACGTACCAGCTCAGCCGGATTGATGAAGGTGAGAAAGGTGAGTATGGGTTTTACCCACTGATAAGGCATGAGTCCCAGTACGGAGATTAGAAGCGTCGGCCATCCGATCACTGCGAAAAACCAAACGGATACGGATATCGTTAACGCTTGCCACCGATTTTTGGATAACGAACCGATGAACAGTGCAATCGTCAGAAATAGCAGCACCAGTCCGCAGGAGAATACCAGAAACAAAAGGTACGTCATCATATCTAAAGGGCTGCCCATCCATCCGCTAAGAAGTCCCATCAACCCATATCCGAATGTAACTATAGTCATTAATACAACCGACAGACCCAGATATTTTCCTACGATAAACGACATCGTGCCGATGGGGTATGTGGACAACAGCTGCCAACTGCCCTCTTCTTTTTCAGAAGTCAACGAGAAGGAGCCCAGAAAGAGGGTCATCAGCGGCAAAAGATAAAGAATAAGATTTAACATGGAACCTGTCGTGCCAGAATATCCTGCAACAAAGTTTTGCGAATTTATAATCAGCAAACTTAAGCTAAATACGCAGAAAAAAATCAAAAATGAATAGGCCCAAGGATTGCGAAACCCCATTTTCATTTCTCGTCGAACTACTTGCAACATATCACCCATCATGGATCACCATCTTCATTGGCCATTACTTGTGGCCTGAATCTTCCGTTGATTCGGTTTCCTCATGTGTTCCTTCATGCATGCCGTCACCCATTCCCTCTTCGGAATGCCCATGCTCACCCATCATATCCATCATCTCTGTGTTTTGTTTCCAGTCGTGGGAGGCGAGGTCTTCAGCGGTCATGATCGTTCCCACCCCCTGCTCGGTAACAAAAGCTTCGGCAGATTGTTTGTCCTTGAAATTGAGGATGCCATAAGCCATGGGTGTACGTAGTGAAGCATCGTATACATAAGTGGCTTTGTTGTACTCAATCCATTCCTTGTCATTATAGTCACGAACAAAATCCATCCCGATGTTATCTGTTCCGTTCTCTTCTTTCCACTGGTGCATACAACCGAGGTCATCAAATTTATAATTTTTACCGTCTTTCGTGGTAAGCTGCGTGGCATAAGCATCATCCTTCACCTGCATTTTGCAAATGGCACAGATGTCCACGTCTTCATTAATCGGCAACGCCTCGTACTTTTTTCCGCAAGCTGTTAATAACAGCACCCCAAAGAGAAGCACCATGACTGTTTTCCAATGTTTTTTCATTTTCGTAATCCCCCCATATAGATCATAATAAAACTTGCCATGCCCAGCAGAATGCATCCGATGATCCAAACCTCAGTTGTCTCTTTCACCGCTTGTGCACCTGTTTTCGTCGTCAGTGATTCCGCTTTCATGCTCATTAACGGCGATCTGTCGGTTGTCCACTCTTGCTTGCCTTCCGTAAACAAGTTGCTCATAAAGATCATGCCTGGAGATTGAAAGAAAAGTTGATAGGCCGAATTCCGGTTGACCACTTGCTCATAAAAAGGATTAATCTCATAGGAGAGTTCACTGATTCCATCATCGTTCAGGTCAAGACCCTGAAAGGAATCCCAGTAATTCTCCTTCATCTCATTGTTCCGGCTGTCCATCGCTGAAGCTTCAATCACATTCGAAACAAATTGGTTTCTAACGAATTGGTTGTCCTCTGCCAGAACGAGTTGAATTCCAATGAAATTGCGAAGAACCGCGTTGCTACGAATCTCATTTCCAGAGGATTCGGCAATGTTCATGCCAACACGATTACCTTCCACAACATTGTTATGAATCGAGGATTGCTGTACGTCATACAACAAAATCCCTTGTGAATGCACATTTTCGCTCTGTTTACGAAAGGAATTTCCGGATACAACCGTATTCTTGACGCCCATCACCATCGCCCCGGTACTGTTGTTCTCCCCCACATTGTCCACAACAGAAGAACCATCGATATACATACAATGAATGCCGTATCTGGTATGCAGCAGCGTGTTACCCTTGACCGTAAGATTGCGACTGTTCTCCAAATAGATACCGTCCCGCATGCCCGTAATTTGGTTGTCTTCGATGTGGTTACGATGGGAATTGTACAGATCAATGCCGTTCCCCTTTTGACCACTGGAAGCCGATTCTGATCCAGCCCATGAAATATAATTGCTATGTATGAGGCCATCGACGGAACCCCGAAGCACAATTCCGAAACTTTGACTCTGAATATCAAGGCCCCTGATCTCTACACGATCTCCTTCAACCTGAATCGCAGCAGTAGGTTCATTCGTTAAGTGTTGAACCGTGAACCCCTGTAATGTCACTTCATCTGAACGAATGGTGATCGTGGCTTCAGCTTCTGTATTCAATACCGTTACGGATGAGTCCCCTCGAATGGATATATTCTTGTCTATACTTACGGGACCAGAATACATACCAGGCTCAAGTACAAGCACTTCACCAGGTATAGAACCATCAATGATTGGCTGGAGTGGAATAGCGCCTTTTGTTCCAGGAGCAGCGTTAGCAGAATCAAGCGGGTAAGATAGTGGGATCGCCAGTATACCCATAATGAGTAATATGCCTATGACAATCCGTTCGTTCAACATCATAACCTCCTTCATGAAACACACTGCTCATAGTGTACATAAAAACAAATTTTTACCATATAGCTCAATCTGGCTATAGAGATGGAATTTTTGTGTCCAATTTGTGAGGTCATTGAAGTAATAGCAGAAGAAATGACATCCTACTATACAGAAAGAACGCCCAAATATAGTAAAAAAGCTTATTACAGACGATTGTGGTCTGTAATAAGCCCTTGCTCCAGTGCATAACGTGTCAGTTGAACGCGATTTTGAACCTGCAGTTTTTGCAAAATGTTTTTCAAATGATTCTTGACGGTATACTCTGAGATCATATAATTCACAGCGATTTCTTTGTTGGTCCATCCTGCAGCCACACCATAGAGAATATCCTTTTCTCTTGTGGTTAATGGAACATCAGGTTCTTTTTTCTCTGTGAGTGAGACATCCTTCAGGATTTGATAAGCCACCTCACGGCTCAAAGGAGCTTCTTCTGTAACGATGGAATGAAGATATTCCAGCCACATGGACGGTTCAAGGTTTTTGAGAAGATAGCCCTGAGCTCCCCGCTTTAACGCTTCCAAAAGGTGGAGCGCATCATCCGAGACGGTAATCATGACAATTTTCACGTAAGGAAAGGCCAATTTGATCCGTTGTGTTGCTTCAAGACCGTTCATAATCGGCATCTGAATGTCCATGAGGATCAGATCGGGAAGCCACTGTTCTGTATAATCAATCGCCTGTTGACCATCCGATACGACGCCAATCACTTCGAAGCCGGAATCCATGGATAAAATTTCACAGATGGCTTCTCTCGCATGAGCGTGATCGTCCACAACAAGTACGCGAGTATGGCTCATTGCATCTCACCATCCTTTGAAAATTCGACAACAGTAAGCTGCTGTTCCCTTCGGAATTGCATGGTAAAGTTCAGTTCACTCATCCGCTCTCTCATGATTTTTAATCCATATCGATCCTTTCGTTCAAAAGGATTCATCTCAAACCCTTTTCCATTATCTCGAATCGTGATATTCCAGCACTCCTTGTGCCCGTTTCCCTGAATCCATGCTTGGGATGCTGATGCGTGCTTTTGAATATTAAAAAGAGCCTCCCGAATACAAGCGAGCAGTTCTACCTTCTCTTTGTCAGTAAATGTATCCTCCGGGATGCTCCAATCCAGTTCGATTCGGACGGGCATATCTCTGGAAATTCTTCGAATTTGACCAAGCAGTGTGACCGATTCGTTCATAGTAAAGGCTTGATCAACGTTAGGATCATAACGCAAATCTGCAATAGCCTGGCGCACATAACGATTGACTTCATGAACCGTTTTTTTGATCGAATACACATCGTCCAGCTGTTGATCCTGCTTGGCTTGCTCCTCCAGACGTCCGACTTTCACCGATAATAAGAAAAGCGATTGGGCGATTCCATCATGGAGTTCCTTGGCCATCTTTTCCCGAGATTCAAATGCGGCTTTGGCTTCACGCTCATGCTCCAGCTCTTTTTGAATACGTTCCAACATGTGAAACAGCCGAGTTAACAACGTTATACTCACAACATACACAATGACAGGCGTAAGCCAGTTGCCCAAATCCATCGATATATAGGGGAGTAGAAACTGGTGTCGTACATATTCCCAAAGTCCAACGGTCAAGGTGGGAATGAGCAGAATCATCCACTTGATTTGTTTGTAAGACATATTCTCCTCCTGCACATTAAGTTAAGAATCAGTGTGGTAAACGAAGAATATAACCGAACCCCCACAGGGTATGAATCAGATCTTCCCGATTCGGCACATGCTCGGATAGTTTGTCACGTAGCCGTTTCACGTGGGTATCTACAGTTCGATAATCCAAATCTTCCTCATGCTCCACTTTCCAAACAATTCTCAGCAGTTCCTGCCTGGAGAAAGCTATTTCCGAATGTGTCGCCAGATGATAAAGCAAATCAAATTCTTTGGGCGTCATATGAATTTCCTCATCTTCTATTGTGACCCTTCGGGATGCTGGATTGATTAAAATGGTGGAAATCAGCACCTCGCCCGCTGAATGATCTTTTGGCGCAGGCTCGACCAATCCGTTATAACGAGCCATCATGGTTTTGATACGGAGCACAACTTCCCTCGGACTAAATGGTTTCATGACAAAGTCATCTGCCCCTGCTTTGAAAGCTTCAAGCCGGTTCCCTTCTTCTGACTTGGCTGTCAGAAACATGACGGGTATGCTGAAGTTTGTTCGAAGATAATGGCATATTTCAATCCCCTTGATATCAGGGAGAATCCAATCCAAGATGATCATGGCATACGAGTCATGATGAAGCTTACTTAAGGCTTGCCAGCCCAGCGAAGCCTCCTCAACGATAAAGTGTTCATTCTCCAAATACATTCGAAGAAGTCTTCGGACCCGTTCATCATCGTCTACAATCAATATTCTATTTTGCGGCAGGGTCCCTATCATGTCTTACCTCCATATCTTCGTGATATGTAATCAGCATAACCTTCAACATACACAAAAGGCATGACTCCATAGAGCCATGCCTTTAATAATCCAACTCTGAATTGTAGACAATGTATGAACGATTATGTTCAGGCTTATTTCTTGCCAGTGACAGCTGCTACGACATCGTCGGCAACCTTACCGTCTGCAATTGGACCGGACATCATCCAATGTCTGGCTGACACTTTGAACACATGGTTTTCCTTCACGGCCGGCATCGTCTTCCACACATGAAGTTTCTCCACTTCCGTTGCAACAGCACTATTCTTGTTGAATTCTTCTTCCGTGCTAATCGAGCCTCCGTATATAGCAAATACATAATCGGCTCCAATGGAAGGCAGCTTTTCCAGAGATGTCGTTACTCCCCAGTCGTCCTTTGTATCCTTTTGGAAGCCAACAACGCTTTCGTCAGGATTTAACCCCAATTCATTGTAGATAAGTGGAGCGAAGCTAGGGAAGAACACTTGCAGATCCTTGTCCGATGGACGCATGAAGACAACCGTTTTGTCCGCTCCAACAGCGGAGATGATATCTTCCTTGGCTTGTTTCAGTTTATCGGTGTTCGCTTGAAGGACCTCCTGTGCTTTATCTTCCAGGCCGGTTGCCTTTCCAATCTCCACAATGGTTGTCTTCCAATCATCCGGCGAATAGGCAATGGTTGGAGCGATCTTGCTTAGCTCCTCGTACGCTTTGTCATCGATGGCATTTCGCTGAACCACAATAAGATCAGGCTGGGTGTCCAGGATGGCTTATTGGGCCAGCTGTACGCGGCTGTTTTGCATTTCCTGTTCGCAATGTATGTTCGAGGGGGTAATCCGACCTGCTTTTTGAACTGGCTGCTGAAATAGTGTTGATCCTTAAAGCCTGCCAATAGAGCAATGTCTTTCAGTGGTTGTCCTGCTTCCATCAGACGTTTGGCCTCGTTGGTACGAATCTCTGCCAGATAATCCATTGAACTCTGACCGAACTTCTCTTTGAATGATCTCATGAAATAATAGCGGCTCATGCCCGCTTCATCGGCCAGGTTCTCGACCGTGATTGTATCCTAATAAGTGATGCAGCATGTATTCCCGTGCTCTCTCCAGTGCGATCTCGTGCTGGTTCTGCTTCTTGAACAGCAGATGCAACAGGTCCTGGAAACCCGCTTGGCTTGCGAAACGATCTGTTGAATCACCGGTATGCCAGTAATCCACGATTTTTTCGCAAAGTTGCTGCACCTGTGCATCTGGAAACGTGATCGACCCACCAAGCTCCGTCAACAAACGCACAGAGGACTCCTTCTGTCCATCATATGGAATGATGCCGATATGAATCCGGTATACGATCTGCTCTCCATCCGTTAAGTAAACGGTCTCGACCCGTTGGCCAGGTAATACAAAATGGGCGCTATTCGGAACAAATGGATGCGGTATGCCATCAATGACGATTTGCAGCAACAAGAATGATAGGGTCAGGTGTTTCTTCGTATACCGAACGATAGGCCTTTTCGACCGAATCCTTGAATACGTCCTTTACTCCATACCATGCGAGATCTGCAATCTGTCCTTCACCCTGCTGGTGATTTTGTTGTAATTGTGTCATCGTAGCGCATCCCTCTTTTCAAATCTTCTTTAAAATTCTAAATGATAACAATTCTCATTGTCAATCGCTATTCTCTCATGCACCAATTATCGTGTCTTCGAATATGGATATCTACTAAGCCCCAAATTTTTTAAACCTAGTAATAGAGCCCATTCATCAGGTTTTTCACAAAATTGATACCGAAATGCATTTGACAAAGCTATATATTGATATAAAATTAAGAATATAATCTATATATAGTGTTTGTTTTTGATCACCTTTCATTTGTCAAGGAGGATATGATAGTGCTAATTGTGTATGATTCTATAACTGGGAATGTTAAGAGGTTTATTTCCAAGCTTCAACTGCCGGCTGTTCAGATTCAGAATCAAATGACGATTGATGAACCGTACGTACTTGTGACATATACAACAGGTTTTGGACAGATACCTGATAAGGTGTCTTCTTTTTTGCAAAAAAACTCTGAATACCTGATTGGCGTGGCCGCCAGCGGTAACCGTAACTGGGGTGAGCGTTTTGCCAAAAGTGCAGATTTGATATCTGCATCTTACAACGTCCCGGTTATCAGTAAATTTGAATTATCTGGTTCCAAGAGAGATGTGGAGTATTTTGAACAGGAGGTGAGCCGCATTGCGTCATATTGAATTGAATAACATGTTGCTAAAGCGTGACTCTGATGGCTTTTTCCAGTTACATAAGGATAAAGAGGCTGTAGAGGAGTTTATGAAAGAAATCAAAGATAAAAGTATGGCGTTTGCCAACATTGATGATCAAGTCAAATTCATGATTGATAACGATTACTATGAGGATTTCTATGCTTCCTATACAACCGACGAAGTTAGAACGGTATTTGAAATTACACGCGGCTATCAGTATAACTTTCCTTCCTACATGGCAGCGTCCAAGTTCTATACCGATTATGCCCTAAGAACATATGACCGAAAAACATACCTTGAGCAATATGCTGATCGAGTAGCAGCCGTAGCACTTCATCTGGGTCAAGGACATTTTAATACGGCTTGTTTGCTGTCTCGTTCTATGATGGAGCAGCGTCTTCAACCCGCAACTCCCACTTTTCTGAATGCCGGAAAAAGTCGGCGTGGTGAACTGGTTTCTTGCTTCCTGCTTGAAATGGATGATTCACTGAACTCCATAAACTATGTACTGAACACTTGTATGCAGTTATCCAAAATTGGTGGTGGAGTTGCTGTCAACCTGTCGAAGTTGCGTGCTCGTGGAGAAGTCATTAAAGGTGTCGAAGGTGCTGCTAAAGGCATTACGCCTGTTCTCAAGCTGATGGAAGATGGCTTCTCCTACGCCGATCAGATGGGTCAACGTAAGGGTTCTGGCGCAGCATACTATAATATTTTTGGTTGGGACGTTATGGAACTGCTGGATAGCAAAAAGATCAATGCGGACGAGAAAATCCGGCTAAAAACTCTCTCTATCGGACTTATTGTCCCCAATCGTTTTTATAAGCTGGCTCAAGATAATGAGCCCCTGTACCTCTTCGCACCTTATAGTGTCTATAAAGCGTATGGAACACATTTGGATGATATGGATCTGGATGTGATGTATGATACCTTGCTGGCTGACGACCGTGTGAAGAAGAAAAAATCGTTGGGCGCACGGGATATGCTGACCAAAATAGCGATGACTCAACTTGAATCTGGCTACCCCTATATCATTAATAAAACCAATGCCAATCAAGCACATGCCTTAAAAAACGTAGGACAAGTCAAAATGTCCAACCTCTGCACAGAGATCTTCCAACTTCAGGAGACTTCTGAAATTACAGACTATGGTCAACCGGATATTATTCGCAAAGATATCAGCTGCAACCTGGCCTCCCTCAATATTGTTAATGTTATGGAGAGTGGCAAGATCAAGGAATCCGTTCATGAGGGAATGATCGCGCTGACCTCTGTCAGCGACATGACGCATGTTGCCAATGCTCCCGGTGTGGCCAAAGCCAACTCCGAAATGCATTCCGTTGGTTTGGGTGCCATGAATCTGCATGGTTATTTAGCCAAAAACAGGATTGCTTATGAGAGCTCGGAAGCCAAGGATTTTGTACGAACCTTCTTTATGACCATGAATTATCATTCTTTAGAGAAAAGTATGGAGTTTGCAATGCAAACCGGCCAAAGGTTCCATGGATTTGATAAGTCCGACTATGCGACTGGTGTATATTTTGATCGTTATGTAACCACGGATTACCGTCCCAACACATCGAAAGTACAAGAATTGTTTAACGGAATTGATGTTCCTTCACCCGATGATTGGAACCTGCTTAAGTCTAAAGTGATGAAAAATGGCCTCTATCATGCTTATCGGATGGCCATTGCTCCAACGGCAAGCATCTCTTATATCCAAAATGCAACATCCAGTGTGATGCCCATCGTAGAACAAATTGAGACACGAACCTATGCCAATTCAACCACATATTATCCGATGCCCTATTTGCAAAAGGATAACGTCTTCTATTACAAATCAGCGTATCAAATGGATCAATTCAAGGTGATTGATTTAATTGCAGAGATTCAGCCGCATGTGGACCAAGGAATCTCAACCATTCTTCATGTAAACAGTGATGTATCCACGCGAGAATTGGCCCGCTGTTACCTGTATGCTGCTCATAAAGGGTTGAAATCTCTATATTATACAAGAACCAACAAGCTAACGATGGAAGAATGCATTGCTTGTTCAATATAAACAAATTTCCCTTTTGGGTATTACGATTGGAGTTTGATATACCATGCCGGCAATCCAAGCTGTAAACTGGAATCGAGCAGATGATGATTTCACATTGATGTTCTGGAATCAGAATATTATGCAATTTTGGACCGATGACGAGATTCCGTTATCCGATGATAAAATGACCTGGGGCATGCTCAGTGATATAGAAAAAGACGCTTATATGAAGGTTTTGGGAGGTCTAACCCTTCTGGATACCATTCAGGGCGGTGTAGGTATGCCTCAGATTATGGAGCATGTGGATGGATTGCAACGCAAGGCTGTACTTAGCTTTATGGCGATGATGGAACAAATTCATGCGAAATCCTACAGCAGTATTTTTACCACGCTGGCATCAACCGAAGAAATTGACAGTGTATTTAAATGGGTGGAAAAAAATCCATATCTGCAAACCAAAGCTACGGTTATACGTCAGTATTACATGAACATTGAGACTTCAAAAGATTTGTATATGGCGATGGCCGCTTCCGTACTTTTGGAAAGTTATTTATTTTACAGCGGATTTTTCTATCCACTCTATTTAGCTGGACAAGGCAAACTCACCTGCAGTGGTGAGATCATTGATCTGATTTTGCGGGATGAAAGTATTCATGGTGTATATGTGGGTGTGTTGGCCCAGGAAATATACGCGAGCTTTGATGAAACGCAGCGGAATCACGTGTACCAAAGTTTGGTTGACTTAATACAGCTTCTTCATCAAAATGAGTTGCAATATACGCAGGAATTATATACACCTATTCATTTGACCGAGGAAGTGGAAGCATTCCTTCGTTATAACGCTAATAAAGCTATGATGAATCTCGGTTTTGAGCCATTATTTGAAGACGAAGAGGTTAACCCGATTGTGTTAAATGGAATCAGTACACATACCAAACAGCATGACTTTTTCTCTAAAAAAGGCAACGGGTATATTCGTACTCTGAATGTAGAACCTCTGACGGATGATGATTTCAAGTTCGAATAAGCCATTACATCATTACATGACTCCGTGTAGCCAATGAATATAAATAAAGAAGGCTGTTCCTCCCAGAGGAATAGCCTTCTTTATTTAATCTTCGAGAAATGAAATCAGTCTTTGCAGGAGAACAGGCTCTTCCTTTCGAAATTGCTCCAATCGGAGCCTTACCTTTGTAAAGATTTCATTGTCTTTACGAATTTCATGTCGGATGTATTGATCCCTTAGCTTCATTGCCCTTGTAGTTATGTCCTGATAACCATTCACAAGTTGTTCGTCGTAAGGGATCATCCCCTCATCTACCAAGTAGCCAATCCGCTCGCTCATCATTTTTTTGTGCTCCCAGAGCACATGAAGATGTCTCACATCGTTTCGTTCACCAAGCCGGGGATCATTGCTCTCTACGGCATCATAATACATTTGCAAATAGTCATAGACATCAATTCCAAAAGCCTGTTCTTCGTCAGGATTGTAATTAATGCGGTTCAGATGGGTCTCTCCGTTCAGGTAATCATGCAGCTGGTCAAGCGCTACGATTCGATCGAAAGGATAAGGAGAATGCGGTTCGTATTTGTAAAAATAAGTGTGGTGATCCGCAGTGAATCCCTCTTTGAGCAGATTTCTCATGGAATGAACAGCATCCTGGAACTCTGTGAATGGAATCTGCAAATTGCGGTAAACTCCCGTATGGTCGAACATGGAAGCATCAAAAACACGTTTGTCCCAATCGAAACCGTATAGAAAAAGATGATGAGGAAACGGTTCTTGCTGATAGGCCGCCGCTGGCGGTAGCTTGGCTTCGTCCAAAAACACGACGCAATAATAGCCGCTGCGAATCTGATCCGCGAAAAATTGGGGCCAGGTGTCCAGCGCCAAATGCTCCAGAATCGTATAATTCACAGAGCATGTGAGTAGAAAGGGATTGTTGAAATTCAGTTCATTGGGCTTGCCCCGGAAAAAATCGATATAAAACTGTCTGCCATCCTCCAGAAAGGTTTTCTTGCAGGACAACTGAATGAAATTGCTGTAATACCAAGGAATCGTTTCCTCATGTGCACTGGTAATCGAAAGCGTGTAAGCCCACCGCAGAAATCCTTTAAGCGGCGGACTTAACACAGGAAGCTGAACAGCATTCATTCTTTCTCCCCCTTCTGAGTTCTGAGACTTTACCCGGCTACTCTACCTTATGTCCGAGAATCCGCTTAACTGCTTGCACTGCTGTATCCCTTCACGGCCTGTTTCCAAAGCAATCGTACAACTGTGAAGAGCAGAAGCGCAGCGACCAGCGCCAGTCCTGTATAGAGCCAGCTGAGCTGCCCCAGGAGGAACATCGGTCCGAAATTGGTAATCAGGAACAACGGAATGACAAAGGTACCAATACGACGGACCCAAGTCGGGTATATCGCCATCGGAAAATTATTTGCGTCCCAGGCGGAATGGGCGATTTCTGATGCAGATCCCGTCTGAACGAACCTAAATGACAGCAACGCAGGGATAATCATTAGACAGTATGTGATGATAACGGAGACGAATAACAGCAGCATAAACCCGGCAAGCTGGAGAAATGTCAGGGGTATGTCCATGGCATGCCAGCCAATGCCAATCATGACGAAACCAACCAAAATATCAGGGATTGGCAGTGCCAGATCGACATAACGCAAGGAAGCCATAAATTGAAGAGAAATCGGCTTTGTTAACATTAAATCAAGCGAGCCGTCCTTAATATATTCCGGGATTTTCGTGAAATTTGTGAAAAACAGCCCCACGTAAATTCCTGTCACCACAGTGTGCATACCTATAAATAGAAGCAGCCCTTCAGGCGGTATGCCGTCTACGTGAAGATCGGTGCGGAACACGACGAGCACATATAACATTTTGGCGAGCAGGTAGACGGATTCCACAAGCAGGCTCATCAAGAAATTGCCCCGAAACTCCATTTGGGCAATGAGACAATTTTTAATGAACATGCCGTACAAATGTGCGTATTTTCTCATGGTTCTAAACATATGGAATGCCCGCTACCCCCCAACCGCCGAATATTTCTTCATGGATATCCGCCACGTTAGACGGGATAGCCATAAGAACAGGAGTATCCAACCGCACTGGATGAGAAACCCCTGATACATCGCCGCCACTTCCGTTTTGCCGCTGAGAACATTGACTGGAAAATAAATGGTATATGGAAATGGCGTGTACTGAAGTGCCTCCACGATCGAATCCCCGAAAATCTCCAACGGAAACATACCTCCACTCAAAATATTGATGAGCAGGCTGGTAATAACGAAAAAGTAAGATATTTCATTCAGATAAAAAGCACTTGCGCAGATGCAGTAGGAGATCAAGAAATTAAGCAAAAGCGCTCCCGACAGCGATACGGCGAACAGGATTAGCCTTATGACCTGGAACTCAAGCACGCCCCCCGCAGATGCGAGCCAGATAATTCCGGCGAGCAGCACAGCTGTAATCCCGTAATAGATCGCCTTTTGTCCAAAAAAGGATATTAGTCGATATCCGAAGTAGCTGACCGGTTTGATCAAATACTTGTTGAGGCCACCGTTTTTGATATCGTCGACAATCTGGTTCTCGAACTGGGTAGCAATCAGTTTGGATACCAACCCAGCCAAGATTGTATACAATATGATTTGATTGTATGAATATGAGAACAGCGCTGTTTCGCCAGAATGTTGGTACACCGCTGTCCATATAAAATACTGGACTAGAATCGGAAACGCGGCTCCGAGAAGACCGAGAAAGAAGTGAAATCGGTATTCCATTGATTGCTGCACACCCATCGAAAAAACAGCCGTATACAATTTGCGTCCATTCATCCGACGGATTCCTTTTGATAGAGCATGGAGATACTCTCCTCGATCGGCACGTCCTCAATCGTCCAGTCAACGATCGGAAACGAATCGAGCACAGCACGCGACACTTCTTTTAAACGGTGTTTGGGCAGCTCCAGAACAACGCTGTAGTCGTCTGAGCTGATTATTTTCCCGAATTTGACCAACCGCTGCTCGGCAACTGGCTCCGAGAATTGCAACTTCACAATTTTGTGCTCACCAAAAAGATCGTTAATCTTGTGAAGATCTCCGTCATACAGAAGACTTCCTTCGTTAATGATAATGGTTCGCTTGCACAGGTCCTCCACATCCTTCATGTAGTGGCTCGTCAGAAGGATCGTTGCACCAAACTGCTCATTATAGTATTTCAGAAACTCCCGGACCCTCTTCTGAGAGGGGAAATCCAGGCCAATCGTCGGCTCGTCGAGATACAGCAGCTTCGGTCGGTGGATCAGAGCGGCGATCAGCTCCATTTTCATACGTTCACCCAAGGACAGTCTGCGTACCTGTACATCCAGAAGGTCTTGCACATCAAGCATTTCCGATAGTTCAGCAAGACTTCGACGGTAGAGGTCATCCTCCACGTCATATATACATTTGTTCAAATAAATCGAGTCACTGGCAGGAAGGTCCCACCAAAGCTGGTTTTTCTGACCCATCACAATGGAGAAAAGCCGTTTGAACTCGTTCTTTCGCTCCCAAGGTACATAGCCAAGTACGTCGGCTTTTCCGCTTGTAGGATATAGAATGCCCGATAACATTTTGAGTGTCGTGGTCTTACCTGCTCCGTTAGGACCCAGAAATCCAACACACTCTCCGGGGCCGATATCGAAGGAAACGGATTTAACCGCTTCCTTCACAAGTGATTTGCGAGCAAACAAGTTTTTCAATGAATGTTTGAGTCCAGCTTCTTTCCGGTAATATACGAACGATTTGTGCAGTTCCCGTACACGGATAAAGTCCATCCCCGCTCCTCCTGAATGATTGCATGTTTTCCCTTATTGGGCGGCTTAAAGTTAAAGCGATTAAACTCCGTTGTTATACAGAAGCACACATTTCGAGCAAATCGGTGTCAGACCACAGGCCAGAATTTCGCGCTGTTTTCGCAGATCCTCACCATGGAAAATATCTGCCACACTTTCTTCGTATAAATTACCGACACTGAATTCAGGAAAGAATTTGCATGGATTGACCTTTCCGTCTGGCATCACGTCCATCCGATTCGAGATCGAGAAGCACTTGGTCCGATTCATGGCTGGCTTTTCGCTCCCCCGAATAAAACCTTCTACCTCTTCGGGCTCCAGCGCTGGCTGATAGCGGATACGTACATTCCACACACGTGAATTAACTCGTTTAAACTCCTCAATCAGCGTGTCGAAACGGTCGGGCGAGATGTGGAACGTGAAAGAGTGCCAGCTGTTCTTGTGGTCGCTCGCAAAGCGGGAGGCAAGGTGCGGAAAGTGGGCATCAAAATAGGTGTCCATTTTTTCCGCAGTATCGGAAGGGATGTACCATGGGAAGCAGAAGTAAACGGAATCAACGCCCAACTCTTCAAAGTATTCCATCAAGCTATAAAGCTGATCGACCATCTGGTCATTTACGGTCAGAGCTACGGACACTTTACCTTTGTACAAGCCCTGCTTTTGCAAATCCAACAGCAGCTGTATGGCGTGAATCACTTTTTTGAACGTGCCTTTGCCCCGGATCGCGTCATTCTCCTTCTCGAAGCCTTCCAAGCTGACCAGCATGACCAGATTCTTTGACATTTTCAAAATGGAATCCAGCTTTTGTTCAATGAGAATCGCGTTCGTACAAATAGTCGTGTGCCGGTCTTCCTTAGCCAGCAGTTCTGCCAGTTCATCGAACTTGGAATAGAATAGCGGTTCTCCGCCCCACAGGAACACACGCGATTTGCGTTCTCTCGTTTCGGCCAACAGTTTCTCCACGACTGGAATCTCAATTTCGTCTCGCTTCACTTCACTGGCAAAGCCGTGATGGAACCCGTCTGGATTCCATTCAAAACAATGCTTGCAGCGCAGGTTACAGCCATTATTAAGCTTGATTCCGATCTCATAAGGCACGGGTGCTGCATACGTGGGGTCTTCCCGGCGCTTCCTTCCCGTTTCCGCCAGCGGAACAAGGGTTCTTTTCATATTTTGAAATGTCAGCTGGTCAAACGTAACTGCTGTTTTCGGTTGCATGAGTTTTCCTCCCCAAATGGATGATTTTTGATCGCTGTTCCAACAAACGTCTGTACATTTCCTCCAAATGTTGTTCTGAGTAATCTAGGGCTTTCCATTCCGCAAATCGGATACCGAAACCGCAAGACTCCCAATAGTTTGAATTCTGAAGCTCATGCTCGCCGAACGGCTCCAACATGACAAAAGGAATTCCGTAAGAAAGCGAGTCGTTCAGTGACGCTCCTCCTGGCTTGCTGATCATTGCAGCGCAATTACGCATCAGGTCCGTGTAAACGGAGTAATCTCGGAGCGGAATGGCCCGGAGAATGCCATCTTCACGCACATATCGGTTCATTGGCGGAAACGAATGCTTCCCTTGGGCATTCCAGTCCCACGGGTTCCATGAAGCATCTGTTCCGAAGTAGCATGTGCTCCCATCGTCCTCCTCCACCTCGGAAGGATCGTACACGATCACATCCAACGGGTAACCGAGTTGACGAAGCTCTGAAATCGTTCCCGCGTACGTCCCGATCCCCCAGCCGCCGCCATGGATCAGAATGCGTCCGGCTCGCTGCGCATAAGGCAGGAGTTCCATGTCATCTGAGGCAATATAGCCGTCCGGAGATAACCTCGAAGGTTCGTAAAGCCAGACGTTATTGTAGTCAGGATACAAGGACTTGTGTACCTTAAACGATGGCGTATCGCACGCATCCAACCGGATCAGTTGAATATCCAGTGGAGTCTGCGCCATGGTTTTGTAGCGCTCCAGGATCGGGAGCCAAAAACCGGTAAACACAGCAAAGCGGGACACACCGTCACGTATCCAGGTATCCAACAGTAGCTGGACTTCCGCCTCATTCAGAGAGGAATCAACAGGCTTGGCAATTTTATGCCCCATAAGAGCAACGGAGAAATCGGCATGAAATGCTTTTTTGGTGGAATGAATCTTGCGCCTAATTTCTTCATGATACAGGTTCTCCAGAACGTGAACTTCTGTTCTAACACCTCTAACTTGCAGGTACGTGTGCAGATGCATAGCCGGAATGTATGCGCCAAGCGAATTGCCCGACGCAAGCAGGGTTACCGGAGATGAATTCATGCGCAGCCTCCCCATTCCAAATTTAGTTGTACACTTTAATGGATAAGTCGGCGAGTACCTGCCTCAGGCTCACAATCAGCTCACTGCGATGTTCGTCGTCACGGCCCACCACCGAGAAATACAGACGTCCCTTCGGCATGCCCCGATTACTCTGGATTCCCTCGGATATACGTCTGGAGGTCAAAATATCATTTACCATTACGGTGTTAGATGAAATAGGAACAATTCCGTACGCACCTTGACCAATGAATAGAAGACCGGATACATGCAAAGCGTCCAGCAGCCTTCCGAACGCGAAGCCTTCAGGTAGACCAAGAGACAGAAATGTAAGCAGTCCGGTATGGCCGTATGTTTCCCAGCCTTTATCGAGATAAGCATTAATGAGACCCATCGACTTGCGGGCGTTAATCTCGACAATGGGTACGACAGCTCCGCCCTCCAGAATCATGGAGTCGAAGCAAACGAAACCGTGGTATCCGTCCTCGACCAATATCCGAAGTGCCTTTTCCATCGTATCGAAATAACCCGCGTTCTTCAGTAGAAGGATCATACCCTCATCCGCTCTGATAGACCCGCCGTAATTCTGCTGCTGATTCAGCATCCGCTGAACGGATATGAAATTGGTCTCACCGCTCTCTCGAATGAACCAATGTGAGCTGAAATCGGTCTCTTTCCTGAGCAGTGGTTCCAGCAGGAATTGCGAGCGCAATCCTCTTCTCTCCTGCTTTTCCAGGTGCTCTACTATCCTTCGTTGCATGGCTTCATTTTCAATGAGCATGTTGCCCTTGCCGGAAACACCGAATGGATCTTTCAGCAAATACGGCCCTCGCTTCAGCAGCGTATTTCCGACAGCCTGCACTTCTAGTGCGCTGTTCACTTCCGTGCCATAGCACTTCTCTCCGATTCTGGTCAGGAGTCGGTTGGAGTAGAATTTGGAGTTTACACGCTTAACTGTCTCAAGGTTCGGCAAAGAACACAACGACCCGGCCGCATGCAGGTACTCCTCCGTATCAGCAGTAATCGCATAAGGAGAGAGATGTTTTACGTTGTGGCTCAATATCTCTTCACGCTGTTGACCGTCTGAAGCGAGACTGAACATGCACTGCTTGAAAACGTCAGGTTCAGGTAGGGACCTCTCCTCATCATTCAAATCAAAGTGATAACGGGTACGAAAGGAAAAACCTAATCCGTTCAGATACTCGTACAGCGTTGGGTCGATTTTGCAGCGGGTGTAAAGGATATCGGCTTGCCCGCAAAATGGAAATAACAGCTCGTCCATACATAGGACAATGGATTCCCGGTCCTTGTCAGGCATAGCGGGTAACTTTGCTAAATCCAGATCCCTCCATCGCGTTTCTGGATCAAATGTCCCCATAACGATCGTCGGAATCACCGCTGCCTCACTTCTGGACATCTTCGTACAATGATTGCTCTTGAGACTGGCAGTTTTTTAGAAATGTCATAAATGTGTCGATCGACTGGAGATGTTCATATTCGAATTCGTCATAGTCAATAATTACGTTTAACTGATCCTCGACTTTGAGCATAAACTGGATCATTTGCAGAGAATCGAGACCAATATCATTATTCAGTTCGGTTGCTGGGGACAGTGATTGGCGTAATTCCGGTTGGTCTACTTTGATAGCGCACAAAATATCTACGATTTGATCGTACATGACTACACTCCTTTAAAGTGATAATTGTGTGAGGGTACAACCGAAATTAATACGCTTACATATACCATTCAAAACAAACCTGGTTTGGGTTTTGTTTTCTCCTCCCTCTTCCAAAGTTACAATTATTATCTTTATAATGACATTTTATGTCAAGGGATAAAAACCTATGATTTTGCACTCATAAAAAGGCTTCTAGCAACTAAAAAACCGCTATTTTGGCGGATTCCCAGTGTCAGTACTCCTCATTTCATTTTAGACGATTTTCTCCCTTTGATAAGATCAAGACAAATTGTTAAAATTTATGTACTAACGGTTACTGCCATCCATTTTATAGAAAACGAGGCGAGGGCATGATTGAAATTACGATTGAACGAGTTCGTCAATTAATTGATAGTCAATTTCCGAAGTGGAAAGGCTTAGCGATAACACCCGTACAAAAAAGCGGGCACGATAACCGAACTTATCGATTGGGAGACGAGATGACGATTCGTTTACCGAGTCACGAACGTTACGCCTCTGCTGTAGAAAAAGAACTGAAGTGGCTTCCTGTTTTCAAGCCTCTCCTGTCCTTGCCTATTCCAGCTCCCATTGCACAAGGTGAACCTTCGAACGAATACCCCCTTCCATGGTCCATCAATCGATGGATCGAGGGCGAGACCGTCTCGCCTACCAACGTACTCGATCCAGGTGCATTTGCCGAAGACCTCGCTAGATTTCTGAGAGAATTGGAAGCCATTGATGCAAGCCACGGCATACCAGCAGGCATTCAAAACTTTCATCGCGGAGGGAACTTATCCGTTTACGATACAGATACAAGGACCGTCATTGAGAAGTTATCGGGCCAATACGATCAAAAACTCATGACTGAAATATGGGAGCTTGCCCTTGCAACGAGATATCAATCGGCACCGTTATGGCTGCATGGTGACGTTGCTGTGGGTAATCTGCTTGTACAAGAGGGACGACTATGCGGAGTCATTGATTTTGGAACTATGGGCGTGGGCGATCCTTCAAGCGATCTTGTGATGGCTTGGAACTTTTTTGATGATGTAAGTCGTGAAATATTCCTAAGCTGCATGAATTTTGACCAGGATACGGTTCATCGTGCACGTGGTTGGGCTTTGTGGAAAGCACTCATCTCCTACGCTGGGAATGAACGAGGCTCGGAAGCCTCAAATTGGGGAAAGCATGTAATAGATGTCATTATTCGTGACTACAAATTGCTATAAGCTTATGATCCTCTTAATTAACTGATATTACAGTTATATGTGAACCAGAAGAATACCCAGCTTCTAATCATCCGACCCAAATATGGACCCCCAGCCTTACGCGGGGCGTAAAGCCCCGCGTAAGGCTTACTTTCTGTACTTATCCGACTTTTCTATACTTATCTGAGGAGTCCTTTATCACTATTATTTAGCTAGTTATCCTTGAAACTCTTCCATCTTAATTACAGATGAGTGTTGACATTAAGCTGAGGATAAAGCAGTTCGTTATAACGAGCTGGGGCGATGACGTAGTGGAAATGCAGGTATGAAGTGGGGAGAGCAAATTGATTTCACTATTGTGAATTTTTCATATAATGAAATTAGATGAATAGCTTGTGTGAATATACGCCGAATTGACATTTGAAGCTACATAAGTAAATTCCCCTTAATCGTGGAGCAAAATCTGAAGTTAGCATGCTCTCCACGTGGACATAACCAGTATGTTTCTCTATTGTGAATTTTTCATATAATGAAAATATAAGGTTGTTTCCAATAAAATAGTCGCCTTTGAGGCGACTTTGGCATAATCTCAATCTATTTTTCTTGCTGAATGGATCAAGTTCGTCCAGTCCAGTCAGCTCCCGCAATTTCTTTCCACCGTTCCCTGATCTCATCATATAATTCCTTACTTAGAGCTCCTTTGGCGACAAGATCGGCATTTTGCTGCCAACGGTTCGGTTTGGCTGTACCTACAATTGCCGTGTCGACCCCTTCAGTACTGAGCGTAAAACGTAATGCGGTTTCAACTGCTGCTTGTGCATCTTCGCCCAAAAAACCATAACCAAGTTCGCCCAAACGTTTCCAGTATATAAATGGATATGCTTCTTCCGGAAGCGAGTCATACATCCATGCCGCATTGGCGATGGGGCGTTTGGCAATAACACCCATATTTCTTTTTCTCGCCTCAGGTAACGTCAGTTCGATGGCTTCCTGATCCGCAATGTTCAGCGATGTTTCCAAGCTGTCGAACACGCCTGTCTGAATCGCATAAAGGGCATCCATCGTATCGCCACTATATCCAATAAATCTTGTTTTTCCAGCTTCCTTGGCTCGCTGTAACACTTCAATGACCGCTCCTTGCCGAAGTACTTTTTCAGAGCAACTATGAAGGTGGATTACATCAACATATTCCGTTTTTAGTCTTTTAAGGCTACGATCAATCGTTTGCTCTAATACTTTGGCATCCCAATCTGGACCATCTACACCAGCAGCGTGTCCACATTTAGTAAACAAATAATAATCGTCCCTGCGATGTGAAAGCACATCTCCAATTAACTCTTCGCTATCACCATAACATTCAGCCGTATCAATAACGTTTAACCCTGCATCCAACGCACTGTTAAGCAATGTTTCTACATCTGCTTTGGATACGTTCTTGCCAATCTCCGCTCCGCCAAACCCAAGTGTACTTACTTTCATGCCAGTGTTTCCGTAATTACGCAGTTCCATGGATAATCTCCTCCGAGCTTCGTGAATTGGTACAGATAATGAAAGTATATATAGTACAAATTATCTTTCGGTATGTATTACCCTTATGTTGGGTATTACACCCACTTTTTCAACTTACTTATTCCCTCGAATACGGGTTTCATCGGTTGAATCAGGTTACAAAGAACTGACTCGGGTTCCCTAGTTCCGGATGAAATTTCTCACGAAAACGGCCTCCCGTATATTCTCCTATGATTTTTCGCCAGAATGCCTGTGCAATAACATTGTTGCGTACCTGGGTTACTTTCCACCTTCCTGGAAAACGTTCAAACAGCTCATACGCTGCCCGGGTACCCACTCCACTACGCCGGTATTTCTGCATTACAAAAAACTCGGTCAAATAGTAGTCATTATCTTTGCCGTCTGGTTCACAACGCTCTACCAATGCAAACCCGGCTGGTGCCTCATCACTTGTAATCAAAAAAGGAAACTTGCGGTCTTCCTCAGACCAGAATGCATCCAATCCTGGGTATTCCGGGAAAATACCGTTGCTATCTACATCAATATTCAAATATTTGGTAAAGTCATACAGATAAAATTGCATTAAGTGCCGAATCACCTGACTGCGTTCCCGGGGAACCAGCTCTATTTTCATATTCATCCGGTTCACCTCCTCTGCTCTACTTATAAGTCATACTTTAAAGCTTTACAGCCACAAGGGCAAGGAAGCATAGATCTGTGTTCTTCCGGTTCCGTGAACAGGCTGTGACGATATAAATATGGTACACTGGGATATAGCATATTTTAGAAATTATTTTAACATGGGGGTGCCGAACTTGACCAATGTGCAAAAAGAGATTGACCGACGCAAGCTGGATGACAAACTGCCTTCCATGCCCTGGTTTGTTCAGCAATTCATTGACTATAAATTACCCGATTTATCTCCTTCTACTCTGCTTGAATATTTAAGGGACTATGAAGCCTTCTTTGGCTGGTTGCGCGCAGAAGGATTATCCGAGGCAAACTCTAATAAGGAAATTACATTGACTGAACTGGAAGTACTTCGGATGGAATCAGTAACATCTTATCGATTATTTCTAGCCACCAAACGTGAAGGAGCCAACTCCAGAATCACAGTCTCCCGCAAGCTTTCTTCCCTGCGTTCGCTCTTTCATTACTTAAGTCAGATTGCGGAAGACGAAGATTTCTACCCACTGCTGAAACGAAACATTATGGCGAAGATTGAGATCAAACGTACCCATAAACCCAAAGATACAGCAGCGAAATTAAAGGGTAAACTTCTGGAAGAAGAAGAACTATTGGAATTTATCGGATACATCCTTGAAGGATATGCCGTGGATATGGAAAAGAACAAACAGGCTATTTACTCGCATGAGCTAAACAAAGAACGGGATGCCTGCATTGCCAGCCTTATTCTGAATTCGGGTTTGCGCGTGTCTGAAGTGGTGAACCTGAACGTGGATGATTTGGATCTGAACAATAAGCTGCTGTATGTATATCGCAAAGGTAATAATGATGAGACATTTAAAACGCCCGTGTATTTTAGAGAACAAGCCAAGGATGAACTCGCAACCTATATCAATCTGCGCCAGTCACGTTACCGTACACCCAAACGGGAAAAAGGGTTGTTTATCGCTCTTCGCAATGGAGATTCCGAAGGAAGTCGGATGACCAAACGGGCCATACAGGCCATGATTATGAAGTATGCCAAACAATTCGGCAAACCGTACCTGACTGTGCATAAATTGCGCCATTCTTTTGCGACTGACTATTATTTGCAAAATGATATCTATAAAACGAAGGAACAGCTTGGACACGCTTCGACGGAAACAACCGAAATTTACGCGCACCTCACGGATAAAACGATGTCTGAAGCAATTGAACGTCGCACTGATGATATGTAGCCTATTTTTACAGTTCGAGCATGAAATCGATTCATTACAAGGTAACGTAAAAAGCGATTCTTCCAGGAGAATATCCTGGCAAGGATCACTTTTTATTAATTCATTCGCATTATTAAAATAAGTACAATCGTTTCGTCACATTTCATATCATTTTTTTATCATTTAGTTTACATAATAATAATTTCGTCATATTTTTTTCTCTTCATGACGCTCAAGCGAGACCAGCCATCTTGCTATATGTTCTGTCTCATGAACAGAATGCCAAACGAGGCCCTCTTTTCCCCCCACATACTCTATCTTGTCATGCGTTAGCCATGAGATAATCCCGATTACATCCTGTAACGTCTTGACCAGAGAAAGGTCTTTCTCTTCACGGACCATGACCAATTTGGGATAAGCCGCTTGTTTGTATCCCTCAATAAGAATCCAGTCATACGCAGACAGATAGGTTAGCATGTCTTCCAACGGGGTCGCTTGTCTTTCAATGAGTGCAGTACGTTTCTCCGACATGACAACAACTGCATCGGCCCCTGCCTGAGCAAAGCTGTAGGAATCTGTTCCTTCGTGATCCATCTCAAAATGGTCATGTCCATCATGTTTAATTACAGCCACTCTTCGTCCAGTAGAGGTAAGGTACCGGGTAAGGGCAGTAATTAAGGTACTTTTGCCTGTGTTTTTATATCCAACAATCTGCACGATATGTGGTGAAGTACTGCTTATTTCAGCCATGAACGACCTACCTGACATGACCCGTGGGAAGTCTGAGAATTCGAACCTGTTCACCAGCAGGAATGCCTTTTTTCTCGGGTGGAACAACGATCAGGCAATCGCTATCTTTAATGGTAATCATGACACTGGATTCGTCTACACGCGAAGCGGAAGGTTTAGCATACACCATTCCGTTACGTATTTCAGTTCGTCCGCGTACAAATCGTGTAAAATTGTTGACCTTTGTATAGTCATTATCCAATGTGGCTGTCCATTCTTCCAGATATGGATGAGCATCGGCCTGCATCGTACGAATCGTTGGCCGAACAAACAACTCAAAGCCGACAAAACAAGCCCCCGGATTGCCAGAAAGCGCAAATAGCAGCTTGTCATTGACCACAGCAGCCGTTGTAACACTGCCGGGACGCATGGTTACTTTGTTAAACAGCATCTCCATATTTCCTTCCCGAACCAGGTCACCCATAATATCATAATCTCCTACGGATACTCCACCTGTTGTGACCACCATATCATTATGTTCAAGCGCTTCTGCAAGCTTCGTACGTGCGGTATCCACATCATCAGCGATCGAACCATACATAACAGGCTCGCCCCCCGCTTCAACTACCAGAGAACGAAGCATATAACTGTTACTGTTACGAATACGGCCTGGCTGCAACGGCTCGTCCACTTCCAACAATTCTGTACCAGTTGCAAAAATGGCTACCTTCGGTCGCTTGTATACAGGCACTTGGCCTACACCGAATGTTGCCAGCACGGATTGTTCGCCTGCCTGAATGATGGTCCCCGCTTCAAGCAGTAATTGTCCCTCATGAACTTCCAATCCAATTGGCGTAATGTTGGCGTCCGGCTGAATATGGCGCTTCAGGGCAATCCATTGTTCCCCATGCTCTTCTTTGCTTTCAGTCATCTCCATCATAACAACAGCATCTGCACCTTCAGGTACCTGAGCTCCTGTCATGATCCGAGAAGCTGTACCGGATGTAATCGGTTGATCCGATGTGTACCCGCATGGAATTTCATCAATGACACGGAGCCAAATCTGCTGCTCGCTGGATGCTCCAATCGTATCCGAACTTAGAATTGCGAACCCATCCATTCCAGAACGACGAAAGAAAGGGTAAGGATGGGGAGCATGAATTGTGTCAGCAAGCGTTCGACTATGTGCTTGCTCAAGTGTTACTTTTTCAATTGAACCTGAGCTGACATGAGCCGCAACTTTCGCCTGTGCATCCGGTACCTGAATCGCCGTACGGATAAATTTCGCAGTTGTCATATCAGTTGAATGAGAATTTATTTTCAATGGTGTTCGAACCCCCTAGGACATTTGATCGTTATAGAAAGTGTAGCCCGAAAGCCAGGTTGTGACAAGTACTCCCCCATTACGATCCACATGAAAGACAAATCGACAGCCCATAATATGTACGAGAAAAGGAGCTGACCCTTTATGAATCAACGATGCGAATTATGTGGCAGGGAACCTGTCGAGACAACCGCCCATCACCTGACACCCAAAGAAATGGGCGGAACGCACATGCCTACGGCCAATCTCTGTATCCCTTGCCATAAACAAATTCATTCTCTATATACCAATCGCGATATAATAACCTACGGTTTAACTGACGTGCAGGCACTGAGGCAAGATGAGCGCATCGCTCCTTATATCCGATGGATTCGTAAACAACCGGCTACAACCATACCTCGTGTGCGAAAGTCCCATCATGTCCGCAAATCCTAAAACAAAAAGAACAGCTGCCAAGGTAATTTTCAGTGGCAGAGCTTGCTCCACCTTACCTTTTCACTGTTCTTCTGCGAATAATTAATATTGCGGACCGCCGCTCATGAGTAGTGCTACCTACGCCTCATGATTCGGCCGCCTCCAACCCTCGTTTTGGGCTTTTTATAAGAGCTCTTTGGTGAATCAAACAATCCTCCAAGGCCACCACTGCTTTTATTACGATCAATTGTGCCTTTGCTTTGTTCCTTATTTCTGCTGAATAATCCTCCACCGGAGCCTACGCTCGAATCCTTATCACTGCCACGACGGGTAATCGATCCTTTTCGGTCAACGGTAATTGGCGGAGCAACCTTTTTATCACTACTCGTCGGTGTCCGATAGGAGCCTTCACTCGGTTTGTACGTGTCCTTGTTCGTATACCCGCGATACTTACCGGACCCACTACCCCCAAAAGAATCAAACAAATTACCGATTAATGTTGCGGTTAAGTACCCTTGCAAAAATGAAGAATCATAATTCTGGCGAACATATTCCTTGGAGTCCACCTCAACCAAGGTGTCTTCCGCTTTATTCGGGTCTTGCTGCAAATGATAATACTGGTCCTGATACACCAGGAACATCCGCTCTGTATTTTCCGCCGAGATCTGATCCGGCTTCCGCTGTTCAGATAATTCCTGAGCAACCTCTGGAACAGTACGATCAGCAGCTCGGTACACATAGGATGTCGTATTACCACTGCCGCTGACCGATTCAAGCGGATAAGTGTCCTGAACGGAAGGTGCTCCGCACGCGGACAGCAGCGACATCACAAGGCTGAGGACCAGCATTAATTTTAATCCATGTGCCAAGCGCTTTTTCATTGGAACCTCTCCTAGCTCGAACGAATCACTTTGATATCCGCAGGAAGAATGGACTCTCCCTCATACAGCGTAAATCTTCTGTCTTGCCACTCCACACGCAAAAGCATGTTATCATCAGACTGATATTGCCATACTAATTGTTCCCCAGCCTGACCATAGGGTGTCCTGCCTGCAGTGGTTACCATTCCTCCGTATTCTTCCTCCAGATGATACGCACGTCCATCCAGATCCAGCAACGTAGGCACCTCATCCGGTGCATCAAGACGGCCATCAATAGGTGTATATAGGGCATACCGGGTCATTTCCCGTTCTTCTATATGCAAATGTCGGATTGCCGTACCATCCTGCAACGTAAGGACAGCTGCATTCCGCGCTCTATGATGTACCCGCCCAACAACTTCATAAGTAACCAGCGAAACCTCACAGATATCACCAGGTGCCAGTTGAAGCATTGTTTTCTCTGCCTGAGGCGGTTCAGGTTTGGCTATGATCCCTTTAATCCGTTTCCACACACTCATGCCCATTACTCCTGTTCTTTATCTTATAAACAAGCTGCAATAATTAATGCGCCCACGATATGAAGTGCACCCGAAAACAAACCGTATCCTGTCTTGCCCTGCTGTATTCCCGTATCCAGATCCAGGTTGGCCCATCTCCGAATCATAAAGTGAACCACACTCTCCAGAATCAGCAAAATGATAAATGAAACTACGGATACCAACAACGCTTCTCCAAGATGACCCGCTGTCGAAATGGAGGTAGCAAGTACATAACCTTGAGCAAACAGCTTCATTACCATACGTGTCGTAACAGCCATATTGCCGGCCTTCACTTCGGCAAAATCCTTATACTTCGTGAACAAAGAATCCACATACATCAAGACAAACAGCAAAACCGAACCCGATAACGTCCAGACCAGCATTGCCAAAATGTTTAAATCCATTTCCATAGCCCCCACATCTCAACATGAACCGCAATTAAAAGCGAAGGAGAAACGCTGGTCTCTCCTCCGCTGGTGCCCCTGCTTGCATACAAGGTTTAATTCTTATTTTCGTATTGCTTCATCAACGCTGCCAGTTCATCCTCAACAGCCTGATCCTTACCCAGCTTCTCAAACTCATCATCCAGCGATTTCCCTTTGGACGACATTTCATTGCTGGCTTCAGCCTGAGCTTCCATCTGCATCATTTTTTCTTCCATCCGCTTCATGCCTGCACTTGCAGTATCGGAGCCAAATCCGTTCAGTGCTTTGTTGATTTCGGTTTGAGCTTTTGCCGCGTTGTAGCGCGCAACCAATGTTTCACGTTTATTTTTCATCTGGGTCAATTGTTTGCGCATTTCGTCCAGCTTGCCACGAAGGTTATCGGCAGAAGCCTTATTTTGATCATAGCTCGTTTTGTACTCGGCCATCTTCTCTTCAGCGACCTTCTTCTCTTCCAGTGCCCGACGGGCAAGATCCATATTCTGTGCACGCGCAGCTGTATGTGCTTGCTCTTCACGTTTCTTCACGAGAGCTTCCTGTTCTTCGAACAGCTGCTTGAATTTCTTCTCAATGGCAATCTGTGCAGCAACAGCTTTCTCCGCATCTTCGAGATCTTCCTGCATATCCCGGATATATTGATCCGTCATCTTGATCGGATCTTCTGCCTTGTCAATAATGGAATTAATGTTAGACATCGTTAAATCGCGCAATCGTTTGAAAATAGACATTATGGTATTCCTCCTAGTCGATAGTTCATCCTTGTATATAATCATACATACGTGGCAATCTTCTACTCGTTTCAATTTTAACAAAAAAAATCTTGAAAAACGATTTAAGCCTACATAGCCTATATGAAACTATTGAATCAGTCGCCCGGTTTGGTAGAGCTCTTCATCTAGCAGCTTCTCTGCAGTCTGCACAATCTCATCAATCTGCATCCGTGTAATGGCATCAAAATGAATCCCCATAATCACGGTCACGGTTACCTTTAAATGCAGGGCAGCCTTACGTGCAAGTCTTTCACACAGCTCCTGTTCTTTATGCCCCGGAATATGAACCGTAGCCCCGCTCACCCGTTCACGGTCCGGATAAAATGTCGCTACCGCCCCAATATGTGATCTTCCTCCAGTTACCATAAATACCTTGTCTTCTCCTGCCTCAATCACCTGTAAACGAACGGAATTTAAGTTGTATGCACTCATCCTGCTCCACCTGTCCTTTTTTTATATGTAATATATATGGTGGAATTATGGCTTCAATTTAATGAATCAGCAATGAAACATCTCACATCATGCATAAATACGGAAAGCCGCGGGCATACCAAAGAGAACGCAATTTGGGAAAAGGAGGCACTAACATGCGTATACGCCTCATCATGTTATCCATCATGGTCATTCTTCTGGGAGGTAGTTACGGCCCAGCTCAGTTATGGGCTTCTTCAAGCCCGCAAACCGAACCAGCTGCGAAGTCCGATTCTTCCGAAGAGGAACAGCTGACACTGGGACAGCTCAGACAGAAATATGCAGATACGTTTAAAACCAATGGCCCCTCAACAAAAAAGGTCGCTCTGACTTTTGATGATGTACCTGATCCGCGGTTCACCCCGCAGGTACTGGATATTTTGAAAAAATACAAGGTACGGGCTACGTTTTTCATTGTGGGACATCGCGCTGAGAAACATCCGGATTTGGTGAAACGCATGGTGAAGGAAGGGCATATTGTTGGCAATCACAGCTACAATCACCCGGAGTTCAGTAAGCTGTCCATGAATGCATTTCGCAAACAAATCTTACATACAGGGGATATTATTCGTAATCTGGCGGGTTACACGCCCAAAATGATTCGTCCACCCTATGGCGACATTAACGAGCAACAGCTGCAATGGGCAGCCAAACAACATTACAGCATTGTGAACTGGAACGTCGATTCTCTGGACTGGAAGGGCCTCTCCAAAGAGGAAGTCAAACAAAACATCCTGTCGGCCGTTAAACCAGGTTCCATTGTTCTGCAGCATGCAGGAGGCGGTGTCGGATCGAAGCTGAGTGGTACCATCGAGGCGTTGCCTGAAGTTATCGAGGAATTGCGAAATCGCGGGTACGAGCTGGTGACTTTGGACGAAATGCTGGAACTGCCAAAGGGTAAATAGGTCAAGATGTCAAGATCCCTGAAGTCGGATATTCAAAAGGGTGTCCTTCAATCACATTATTGTGAATGAAGGACACCTTTACGGTTTAATGTAGGTTTAATGTAGGTTCAGTTGTAGTCTCACATGCTCATGTGCAGCTACTCTTTTGATTTTATTTCAAAATGTAAAGTTCAACATCCTGAATACCAAATGTGCTCACGGATTGCTTGCTGCCAGGAATATAGATATCGATCTTATGTCCTTTGATGGCACCACCCACATCTCGGGCCGTAGCTACAAATGCCTGTTTGGGCAGTCCTGGATGTGTATGACCTGTCACCAGTACTTTTGTACCCAATGGAATGATACTAGGGTCTACTGCGATCGTGCCCAATTCGAGCGGATTACCGAAGTAATCTACAGCACCCCATCCTCCATTTTCGGAAGCATCCGCGGAGTATGCTGTTGCTTTCACGTCGACAGCCTTGCTGTAATCAAATGTTTTCCCCCAGGCCTGTACCACCTTGCTATCCGCATTTACGTCAAGACTTGCGGCAGTCACCGTTTTGGCCTCTGTTTTTGCTGCTGCAGCAGAAGCTGTGTTCGTTTTACCAGGAATCGTAATTTTCAGTCCACCATAAATGTTGTAAGCTGAAATGTCATTGTTGGCTTTAATAAGTGCGTTTAGTCCAACTCCATATTGTTTGGATAAGGTGTAGAAGGTATCCCCCTCTTTGGCCATATGAACTGAATCAGCATGAGCCGGAACGGCCTGGATGAGCATTGCTGCTGTCAGCAAAGCTGTTACTGTTTTGGCTATACGTTTCTTGTTAATCATGGTCTTCCTCCCTCATTATGCCTGCGAAGTTAGTTGTCGGATTCGGATGGAGGAAACCACCCTATAGGTTCAATTACATTAATTATTTATGTAGCCCTAATTCACCCCAAGCAGTGTGCCAACCAATCTTCCCCAAGCACACCTTGCATCGTTACATCCCCCACACTTCCAGCTCCGGAAGTTTCGGCAGGAACAAATATATCACAATTTTGTAACCAAGAGTCGTAGTAAATGTTACCATCTGGCTAACTCACTTCAAACTTTAGGCTGAATTTAAGCGGTTTTTTTCAAAAAAATGTCTATTTGAGGTTAAATCGTTGATGACAGAAACGTTACTTTTTATGTAAATCCGTGCGTATCCTCACATAACAAAATAATCCCTGCCAACGAGTCGTCGACAGGGATGTATGAGGGGATGAAATTCTCATCCGCAGTACATATTTTGTATTTTATCTTCATCATTAATGTTGGATGTATTAGAGCACTTTAGCGAGGAAGTCACGTGTACGAGCATGTTTGGGTTGACCAAACACTTCATCCGGTGTTCCTTCTTCAACGATAACTCCGCCATCCATAAACAAAATCCGGTCACCGACTTCACGGGCAAAGCCCATCTCATGAGTCACAATAACCATGGTCATACCGCCTACTGCAAGGCGCTTCATGACATCCAATACCTCACCGACCATTTCAGGGTCCAGTGCAGAAGTAGGCTCGTCAAACAGCATGACATGCGGCTGCATCGCGAGAGCTCTTGCAATGGCTATCCGTTGTTTCTGTCCTCCGGACAGCTGGTTAGGATAGGCGTCTTTTTTCTCGGACAAGCCAACCGTTTTGAGCAAATCTGCGCAGATTTGTTCCGCTTCGTTGGTAGACTGTTTTTTCACTTTAATGGGAGCGATCGTAATGTTCTGCTGCACCGTTTTGTGTGGAAACAGATTGAAATGCTGGAATACCATCCCCATTTTTTCACGAGTCGCATTAATGTTATGTTTGGGGTCAGTGATCGAAACTCCCTCGAAGTCAATCTCGCCGGAAGTAGGCTGCTCCAGTAGGTTCAGACAACGTAAAAAGGTACTTTTTCCCGATCCGGACGGACCGATGACCACGACAACCTCGCCTTTGCCTATTGTTACGTTGATTCCCTTAAGCACATCGTTGCTTCCATATGATTTGTGTAATTGTCTAACGTCTATCACTTGCACTCAACTTCCTTTCCAGTCGACCCAGCAGCTTGGACAAAATGAACGTCAGCACAAAGTAGATGGCTGCCGCAATCAGGAATGGATTCATTCCTTGATACGTAATATTTTTGACCACACTTGCCTGGTACATAATGTCCACCATACCGATAACCGAGATAATGGAGGATTCCTTGATAATTGTCACGAATTCATTACCGATCGCCGGCAACACCGCTTTGAACGCTTGTGGCAGCACAATGAAGCGCATTGCCGCACCTCTGCCCATCCCCAAGGAACGAGCTGCTTCCAGTTGGCCGCGATCCACACCCTGTATACCTGCGCGGAAAATCTCTGCAAGATAGGCACCACTATTAATGGATAGTGTGATAATCCCCGCCTGAAGCGGCGTAAAATTAATACCAAGTGTCAAAGCAAGTCCGTAATAGATAATCATCAACTGAACCAGCATTGGTGTACCACGAATAACTTCAACGTAAGCTGTTCCAATCCAACGCAGAATTGAGATGTCATGCAGACGGAACAGACAGATGATCAAACCGATAATTACCCCGAATATTACACCGAGTGCAGACAGTAAGAGAGTGTAACCTACACCTGTTGCATAAAAGCTTTTGTACTGCCAGAACACTTGGAAAATGTTTTGGCTTTTGTTCACCTTGTCTGCCATCAACTGGCTTGCTTCGGTAACCAACTGCTCGATTTTATTTTCGCTTTTCAGACGTTCGAGCGTTCCGTTCACTGCGTTCAGCAATTCCGTATTGCCCTTACGAATCCCGACTGCCGCTTCGGCCTGTTCTTCAGCCGGAATAGCCGGAGCTAGTCCAATAGCATCATCCAAATAACCGACAGCTACCGTATCTTCGACGATCGCAGCATTTACACGATTGGTCTGCAATTGCAGCACGATGTCGGATATTTTATCAAGTGCGATCAGTTTTGCGCCTGGAATTCCCTGGCCAATCGTTTCCTGAATGGAGCCTTTTTGGACACCAATTTTTTCATTTTCCAGATCAGCCATGGTTGGATATTTATCTTTATCCGCATTGCGAATCATGATGACTTGCTTCGATTTATAATAGGTATTGGAGAAGTCAATGCTTTGTTTACGATCATCCGTTGGTGTCATTCCCGAGATGACCATATCCACACGACCACTCTGCAACGCAGGAAGAAGTCCGTCAAAACCCATATCCTCTATTACAAGCTCTGCACCAAGATCGGCAGCAATTTCTTTAGCAATCGAAATATCAAATCCGACAATTTGGTCTTTACCATCAATTACTTTATGGAATTCATATGGTGCAAAATCGGCACTTGTACCGAGCACCAGCTTTTTACTGCCTGAATTGCCTGTAGTTCCTGTTGCCGACGCAACAGGTGCAACCGTAGTTAGCAAGACCACAAAAGCTAGCAGCATCATGGTGTAACGACTAATCAATTTCAACCCTGTTCTCCCCTTATAATACTTTGTATGCTTTCTGTTGTTGATGCCTGAGTCATTATAAAGTAGAATGCATGATTATGCAATGCATTTCGACAGGATTCGATTACAGCCCGTTTCTGAAAAATAACCGCAAGTATGATATAATTATTGAATTATTTTCATTTTTGCTTAAGGAGTCCACCATGACACATACCAAAACACAAATTCTAACTGTTATTGATCAATATGCTTCCCGTTTTAAGGAGATTTCATCATACATTGGTGCCAATCCCGAACTTGGTAACGAAGAATACCTCGCCTCTGCTCGGTTAAAGGAAGAGCTTGTCTATCATGGTTTTTCCGTAGAAGCTCCTGTTCTTGGCTTGGACACTGCATTCATCGGTACGTATGCGGCATCCAAGCCAGGTCCGACCATTGCCCTGTTATGTGAATACGACGCACTACCGGAAATCGGTCATGCTTGTGGGCACCATCTGATCTGCATGATGAGCCTCGGGGCTGCAGTAGGTTTGAAATCCGTACTGGATGAAGTGGGTGGAACATTGAAAGTGTTCGGTACACCAGCGGAAGAAACACGTGGCGCTAAAGTGCCTATGGCTGAAGCAGGGTTATTTGATGACTGTGATATTGCACTGATGGCGCACCCTTATTATGCCTATGAGAAATCTGGCAGTTCCCTGGCTATTGATGCTGTACAATTTGAATTCCATGGGAAATCTTCACATGCTGCTGCAAGTCCACATGAAGGCATCAATGCCCTGGATGCGGTGATCCAGACGTTTAATGGCATTAATGCGTTCCGTCAACAAGTGAAAAGTACGGTTCGTATCCACGGGGTTATCAATAGCGGAGGACAGGCAGCTAACATCATTCCTGATTATGCTTCAGCCCAATTCTATGTACGTGCTTCGACAAGAAAAGAATTGGACATTCTCACTCAACGCGTAATTCAGATCGCGGAAGGTTCTGCTCTGCAAACCGGTTGCCGGCTGGTTACATCCAATTATGAGACTTCTTATGATGAGATGGTCACGAATGAATCGTTATCTGCTGCTTTTAGTGCTAATCTGCTTGAACTCGGTATTTCTCAAGAGGAGATCGTGAGTGGCAACGACCATGGTTCCATGGATATCGGTAACGTATCCTTGCGTTGTCCTGCGATCCACCCTTATATTCGTGTGGTGGACGAAGTTCATACGCTTCATTCCATTGAATTCCGTGATCTGGCGCTTCAGGAACGGGCCCTGGATGGTATGATCCTTGGAGCCAAGGCAATTGCTGCAACTGCTTATGATGTTCTTACACAGCCTGAGCTGCTGCAAACCATTCAAACAGAGTTTAAGCAAGCAAGTCGCTAAGTTTTACGTAAACTGCTGTATATTAACCTAGGGTGTTCTTCAGGACCTGCATTTAGGTCTTAAGGAGCGCCCTTTTTGTTTATCATTAATACGTATATACGGACAAAAGCTGGAAATGCTGTGAAAAGAAAACGTTGAAAATTGTTGAAATTATTACATTTAGCGGCTGAACTTATGGTTCACATGCTGTCTAACTTGGTTATTTATAGCTATAACTTTATCTTGAGTTCAGGAGGTGTTGTCATGCTGCTCGAAGCGATGTATCACGTTCCCCGCGATAAATGGGCTTATGCTTATAATCCCTCGACGATTCACCTGCGTGTACGAACGAAGAGAGACGATGTACAATATGTGACTGCACTGACTGGTGATAAATACGATTGGAATGGAACCTATAAGGAAATTCAATTGGAGAAAGCCGCTTCCGACAATATGTTTGATTACTGGGAAACTGCAGTTAAGCCTAAATTCAAACGTCTGACTTACATCTTCCGTATTACCGCGGGTACCGAAAATATTTATCTGGCTGATAACGGAATTCATTATACTCTCCCGTATGCTACCGGAGGATATTATGAATTTTCCTACATCCATGAAATTGATGTATTTAAAGTTCCCGAATGGGCCAAAGAAGCCGTATTCTATCAAATCATGACGGAAAGGTTTGCCAATGGAAATCCCGATCTGAACCCGGAAGGAACCCAGGAATGGGGTGGCCGACCTGAACTGGATAACTACTTCGGCGGAGACCTGCAAGGTGTACTCAATCATCTGGACGATCTGACTAAACTCGGTGTTAACGCCATCTACTTTACTCCTCTATTTCAAGCTAACTCCTACCATAAATACGATACCGTTGATTATAAAAAAGTGGACCCCCATTTCGGAGACAACGAATTGCTCAAGAAATTGGCAGAACAATGCCATCGCCGTGGAATTCGGGTCATGCTCGACGCAGTTTTCAACCATTGCAGCGAGAACTTCCCTCCTTTTCAGGATGTACTGAAGAACGGAAAGAATTCCAAATATGCAGACTGGTTTCATATCAATGAATATCCTGTGCAGATAAAGGATGGAATTCCTACCTACGATACATTTGGATTTTACGGCAATATGCCCAAGTTCAATACTGCCAATCCCGAAGTCAAAGCGTACTTGCTCGATGTCGCTGAATACTGGATCAAGAAAATTAAACTGGATGGTTGGCGTCTGGATGTAGCCAATGAAGTCGATAATCACTTCTGGCGAGATTTCCGCAAAGTGGTCAAAACCGCCAATCCGGAGGCCTATATTGTAGGCGAAGTATGGAGTGATTCCCTTACTTGGCTTATGGGAGATCAATTTGATTCCGTGATGAACTACCCTTTTGCGGACAAAGTGCTTGAATTCTTCTGCGGTTCTATGGATGGTTATAACTTCGCTAACGAGATGGGATCACTCATTATGCGTTACCCGCAACAAACCAATGAAGTCATCTTCAACATGCTGTGCAGTCATGACACCCCACGTCTTCTTACTCGGGCCGGAGAAGATAAACGCAGATTGAAATTGTCGGTTGTGTTTCTTTTCACCTACATTGGTACCCCTTGTATATTCTATGGGGATGAAGTTGGTATAAGTGGGGAAGGTGATCCGGATTGTCGTAAATGTATGCAATGGAATCCAACCAAGCAAGATCAGGAGCTTTATGATTTTTATCGCCTGATGATTGACTTGCGAAAAAGTAATGAAGCCTTGCGAAAAGGTCGCTTTCGTTTTCTGAAGGCCGATCATAATGATCCATGCATCATTTATGAACGTATGGATGATACTCTCCACTTTACGGTGTGGATGAATAATACTCCGCAAGAACGAACCCTGTCACATCCGATGGAAACCAAAGACTGGAAGGATGCCTTAACTGAAGAAGATGTTGTTCCCGCTAATGGGATCATGAATATTAAACTTGATCCTTACGGATACCGTATTTTATATAGACAATTGGAACATAGCTAATGATGCCAAAAAACTCCTGGAGTATTGGATAAATTATTATTTTCATCGGATACTTCAGGAATTTTCTGACGAAGAGTTAGACCACAGCTATAACTTCGTCGTTTTCAAATCCCCTTTCGCATCTATCGTTATTCTCCACCGCGTAGAATTCGGACCCATCATGACCAGTTCGTTTACCAATTGGTATAACGCTCCATTATTATCTCTAACCAAATCAACAACTATGTTTTTCCCATCTGTCCAGGGACTGGCGCCAAACAGGAAACGTCCTGTCGCATTCGCCGTAACTCTCAGCATGTTGTCTCTTATGATATTGCCCTCCACCGTGTTATTAACAATGTCCAGATGCACCGCCCACCAAGTTCCCTCATATTTCAAGCGATTTCCAGTTATGATATTGTTGGAGCCTCGTAATTGAAGACAAGTACCTTTTCCTGTAATTGAATTATGAGAAAATGTACAATCATTATGCAAACTGACCATTCGGTCAGGATTGGTTGTTTCAAAACCGGGCTCAATGATATTGCTCGATGCAATCACTCCATTGGCAATATCCATAGCTATTCCTGCTTCGGCAATGTAATTGCCTTTTACGATAATATGTCCATCCGCGACAATTCCCCAGTGTTTCCCTCTCGGAATGATGATGTTGTCTGATATCATTCCGATGTCCATGCCTTCTGCACCAGTACTCGTTTTTGCTTCAATGGCAGCGGTAGCATTTGGTCTGGAGATGGTATCAATCAGGTTGCCCTGGATTACAAACAGATGGTTGCTGACGTTATTTGGATTATATATCGATGAGGAGAAAGACACAGAAATGACGGAGGTTGTTTTGATATCATAAAAATAATTAGAGGTCACAAACGCGCCTTCGAATCCGATAAGACCCACACCAAATGCTGTTCCGATCATCCTATTGCCATGAATATGCAGGTTTTTAGCTCCGGTCTCTCCTCCCTCATTGTTACAGGTGACCCCACCACCAACTTTAGGCATATTTTTCACTTGTTGTCCGCCTGAAAAAGTAGCATAATCTGGATCACTGGATAGTACAGGAGTGTGCAGAAAATTGTCGGTGATCGAAACATGCCATGTTCCCTTGACCAGGATGCCATCCCCAAGATATCTGGAACAATCATTCTCACGAATTATCACAAAAATCAAATGATTTCGAACTGCAATCGGTTCTTCTCCCAAATGATGCAGTTTATTGTTTCGTATAACGACATTTCTGGCGGGGTTGTCCTGGCTGCTCGAACCATTGACTCCGATTCCATCTGTAAACTTGCTAATATCATTATGCTGTAATAGTACATTGCTAGAATCTTCGATGTGTAGCCCCGTCTTATTTTTACTCCAAGCTGCTTGAGTCGTACGTACCAAGGTCAAACCGCATATCTCTACATGATTGCTGCCTTCAATCCGGATCCCCTGATCCGAGACCTCCAAGATTGCGCCTGGCAGTGCCTTAATGATGACGGATCGCCCACTAAACGTATAGAACCATCCCGTCTTGACGACTTTATAGTGCCCTGGCGTAAATAATAAAACATCACCTTCCTGTGCCGAGTTAAAAAAAGCCTTGATCTGGGCTGTCTGATCACTTCCATCTCCTGGAGCAAAGCTCCTCACATCAATAAGGCTTCCTGTCAGCGAGGATTGCACAGCCGCGATATTGCCCATAATCTGACTAAATATTTCATTCATTTTGACGGCATCATACCCGTCAGCACTGCTTAAAGACTGCAAATTAGGTTTGTAAGTAGACGTAAAATTAATGTAGTTGTTCATTTTAAATTCGCCTCCTCTTATGATCGTACAAAAAAAGCCGCAGTACGAATATACTGCGGCTCATTTGTGCAGAACTATTTCACAGATTCAAGCGTTATGCGGCGATAAATATCCATATACTCTTCAGCTGAGACGTTCCAGCTATAGTCTCCGCTCATTGCGTTTTTCACGATCTTTTTCCAATGCTCTGGCTGACGGTATAATGCCTCTGCACGGCGAATGGTGTTCATCATATCATGGGCATTAAAGCTAGTGAAAGAGAATCCATTCCCCTCACCACTGAATTCATTGTATGCCTGCACCGTATCGTTCAGACCCCCTGTTTCCCGGACAAGTGGTACGCTGCCATAGCGGAGTGCAAGCAACTGGCTAATACCACATGGCTCGAACCTTGATGGCATCAGGAAGAGATCACTGCCTGCATAGAAACGGCGGGATAATCCATCGTTGAATGTAATCTGGGCAGACATTTTCAGCGGATAACGATTAGCCGCCTCACGGAACCAGTGCTCATAAGCCGGATCCCCCGTACCCAATACTGCGAATTGAATGTCGTCATAATATAATAATTCATCCAATACACGGCAGACCAGATCCAGTCCTTTTGAATCCACAAGCCTAGTAACCATCACCATAAGTGGAGCATCCGGACGTACAGGCAGACCTAGCTCCTTCTGCAGTTCGATCTTGTTCTCTATTTTCTTGGACAGGCTGGTTCTGTATTTTACCGCAATTTTGTTATCCGCTGCCGGGTTGTAACTCTTTGTATCGATACCGTTGACAATCCCACTGAAACGCTCTCCTAGTGAACTGAGCAACCCATCCAGACCATAGCCATAATAGGAGGTTTGTACTTCCTGGGCGTAGGTCGGGCTGACGGTCGTTACATGATCCGCAAAGACAACTCCTGCTTTCAGGAAATTGACGTTACTGTAATATTCTGCTCCATCCACTGTGAAATAGCGATCGTCCAGTTCAAGCAGATCACTGAATAACTCATGTGGAAACACACCTTGATATAACAGGTTATGTATCGTAAAAACGGTTCTGATCTCACTGTAAAACGGATCATGTGCATAGTGAGCCTCCAGCAGTAAAGGAATCATTCCTGCGTGCCAATCGTGACTGTGCAGCACATCCGGCTTGAATTCGATTTGCGGCAACACTTCGAGAACAGCACGATTGAAGAAGGCGAAACGCTCGCCATCATCCATATATCCGTACACGCCATCCCGTCCAAAATAGTATTCATTGTCCACAAAATAAACAGGAATTCCGTCATGGACCAGCATCTCTATTCCACAATAAGGTCTGCGCCAGCCAAGGGGGACATCCGTTGTGATGACAGGCTCCATCGCCTCTTTGTACTCATCCGGAATGCTTTTGTATTTGGGTAAAATGACACGAACATCTGCCCCACTTTTCTTTAGCGCCTGTGGCAACGCACCAATGACGTCAGCAAGACCTCCGGTTTTGATAAATGGATGTACTTCAGCAGCAGCAAATAGAATATTCATGCCTTCGTCCTCCTTTTGGGTTTAACTGTAGTGCTGTCTTTCGTTGTACTTGATTTGACGGGAGTGACATCAATGAGCGACTCAACCGTTTTCCGACGTGTATTCTTTTTTAAAATAACTACGCTTAGCGGAGGCAAAACAATTTCCAGACTATGTGGTTGCCCATGAAAAGGAATCTTTTCTGTAGTGAGCTGCATATCATTGATAATGCCTGATCCGCCGTAATCGGAATGATCACTATTCAGAACTTCGGTATACATACCGGGACGCATGACACCAATCCGGTAACGCTCCCGCTTGACCGGCTGAAAGTTAATAAGCACAAGGAGTGTATCCGCAGGTTTTTTTCCTTTGCGAACATATGAAATGACACTTTGGTCCTGATCATCCGGAGTGATCCATTCATAACCCTCAAAGGAATGATCAAGCTCCCATAAAGCTTTTTCGCCCAAGTATAGCTCGGACAGATCCCGTTCAAACTTGTGGAGTTTACGGTGACTGTCGTAGTTCAGCAAAAACCAGTCCAGTTGATCTTCATCTTTCCATTCGATAAACTGGCCGAATTCTCCACCCATAAACAGCAGTTTTTTGCCTGGGAATGTCATGAAGTACCCCATGAAGGCACGCATGCCGGCAAATTTCTGCTCGTATGTTCCTGGCATCTTGTCTAGGAGCGACTTTTTGCCATGAACGACCTCGTCATGAGACAGAGGAAGCACGTAATTTTCAGCAAAGGAGTATACGACAGGGAATGTCAGCAAATGATGTTTGGAAGGACGCTCGTGAAAATCAGATTCCATGTAGTCAAGCGTATCATTCATCCAACCCATGTTCCATTTGTAGTTGAAACCCAGCCCACCCTGATCCACTGGCGATGTAACCATCGGCCATGCACTGGATTCTTCTGCCATCATCAGCGCATATGGAAAATACTTAAAGACCGTTTCATTCAACTGCTGCAAAAAAGCAACAGCTTCCTTGTTTTCCAGGCCACCTTCATTATTGGTTCGGTATTGTCCTGGCTGCTTTTCGAAATCCAGCTTAAGCATACTGGTTACGGCGTCGACCCGAAGTCCGTCGAAATGGTACATTTCCATCCAGTACAATGCATTCGAGATTAAAAACGAACGAATCTCGGGTTTGGAGTAGTCAAAGCTGAGGGTGCCCCAGCCTGGTCTCTCTGCTAACAGTGGATCTGCATATTCATACAAAGGCGTTCCATCAAACAAACGCAAGCCATGAGCATCCTTGGCAAAATGTGCGGGAACCCAATCGAGCAATACGCCTATTCCTGCCTGATGTAGAGTATCAATCAGATACATCAGATCTTTAGGCTGCCCATAACGGCTGGTTGGCGCAAAAAATCCTGTGTTTTGATACCCCCACGAAAGGTCGTAAGGATGTTCACTCAGGGGCATCATCTCTACATGGGTATAATTCATCTCCAACAAATAAGGAACAAGCAAATCCGCAATTTCACGATAACTGTAAAGAGTTCCGTCTTCTTTCCGTTTCCAGGTTCCAGCATGCATTTCATAAATATGTAGAGGTTTATTATACACGCCCCGTTGTTTGCGTCTCCAGGCTCCATCGTTCCATTTATAACCTTCAATGGAACTGGTGACAGATGCCGTACGCGGACGAACTTCTGCCTGGAAAGCATAAGGGTCAGCTTTAAGCAGTTCGGTGCCATCTTCCGTTAATATACGGAATTTGTATAATGTTCCTTCACTGATTTCCGGAATAAAACGACTCCAAAATCCAGAATCGGGTATCTTATATAAAGGTTCCTGTTCACCTTTCCATCCATTACGGTCTAAAGCCAGGCCTACTTCTGTGGCATTCGGAGCCCACACAGTAAAACGGTACCCCTGACGGTCTTCTTCGAACGCAGGCTGTGCGCCCATTATTCGATAACTGTGATGAAGGTTTCCTTCATGAAATAAATAAATGTGCTCCGGCGAAATTTCCGGGTTTGCTAACGGTTGAATGGCCAAGAGATCACCTTCTTCTCCAGAAAATAGATATAACAGTAACCATTACCCCATTCTAGCCAAGTTGAAAAGAAAAATGCGGTGTTTAAAAAAATGTTGTAATTTTTCAGGAATTTTACAGTATACATCGTTTCAATAGCTCCACATTGCGTTTATGTATGTACTACACTGGACAATTATCTTGGGAGGGAAACGATTATGTTTAATAAAGATTGCATCGCTATGCTGTTGGCGGGAGGAGAAGGGAAGAGATTGGCCCCTTTAACCTCGAGTATCGCAAAACCCGCTGTACCGTTTGGCGGGCACTACCGGATTATCGATTTTCCCCTCAGCAACTGCGTAAACTCAGGAATCGATACTGTAGGTGTTTTGACACAGTACCAAGCTGATTCATTACATGATCACATTGGTGGAGGAGAACCTTGGGGACATGGTACTTCAAGTGAGGCAGGAATTTCCTTACTTCCATCTTATCATACAGGAAATGACGAATACTTGGGAACCGCGGATGCTATTTATAAAAATATCGACTATATAGACCAACAAAACCCCGAAAATGTTCTAATTTTGTCGGGTGACCATATTTATCATATGAATTATCGTGAAATGTTGGAAGCTCATACAGCTAATGAAGCGGTAGCGACCATTTCTGTTATGGAAGTTCCTTGGGAGGAAGCTCATCGCTTCGGCATTATGGCAGCTGATGACAGTCTGAGAGTAACGGAGTTTGCCGAGAAACCGGCCGAACCGAAAAGCAATCTGGCGTCCATGGGAATTTACATGTTCAAATGGGAATACCTGAAACGCCACCTGCTCGAAGATGCCGCTAATCCGGAATCCAGCCATGACTTCGGTAAAGATGTCATTCCCCAAATGTTGAATGAAAACACCCCCCTCTTCGTATATAACTTCAATGGTTATTGGAAAGACGTGGGTACGGTGAAGAGTTTATGGGATGCGCACATGGATCTGCTTCATAACGATGAAGACTGGAGCCTGCAAAAAGAAGACTGGCCGATGTTTACTCGTGACTGGAGAACCAAACCGAGTGCATACAAAGCTCGTCAGACGCGTGCCGAGCTCCTGCAATCCATGATACATGAATCCTGCGCCATGGATGGCCGTGCGGAACGTTCTGTTATTTTCTGCGGAGCCGAAGTTGGTAAAGGCTCTGAGGTTAAAGACAGCGTGATAATGCCAAATGCTCGGGTAGGTCGCGGTGTTCATATCGAACGCGCAATCATTGGTGAAGGCGCCATTATCAAAGATGGTGCCATTGTCAAAGGTACAGCGGATGAAATTATGGTTGTCGGACCTAATGAGATTGTCTCCGCTAAACCGGCTGTACGTACACAACCTGTACGTATGCTGAAAGATGTTTATGAGAAAAGCGGCCGTCTGCGCGCTGGTGAACTTTCTTCATAACATAAAGAAAAGGCGAGCCATATGGCTCGCCTTTTTTGGTGCAAAACAATCTTTATAAAGAAATCAAAACTTTTTCTGATCAGACTCTGCTTGAGTTAATTTCGGATCGAGAGTCACTTCGGTTTCATCATTCTGCAGAATGGGATCCTCCACCGTCTCATACTCCGGTAAAGCTGGTAACGACACCGTCACAGTTGTACCCGTTCCGAGTTCACTTTGCATTGTGATTGTTCCATCATGCAATTCGACTAGTTCCTGAGTTATCGCAAGTCCCAGCCCTGTTCCCCCGTTCTGATGATTCACCTGGAAGAATCGGTCACGTACTTTAATGAGATGCTCTTCACTGATTCCAATCCCCGTATCTTGCACAGAAGCCAAAATCTGACCCTCTTCTTCTTTAACGGTTAAGAATATCCAGGAATTCTCATGTGAAAACTTGATTGCATTATCCACCAAATTAAGGAATACTTGTTTCAGCCTATTGCCATCCCCAAAAACATTGAAAGCCCGATTTTCATCACTTTCCAACTTGAGGTGTATCTGTTTTTGTTCAGCTTTTGCCCAAACATTCAACATGGTTTCCTGAACAATCTCACGAATGCTGACTGTTCCTTTCACCAACTTCATCTGATTTTGCTGCAACTTGGAGAAATCAAGCATTTCTTCAACAAGTCCGATCAGACGCTCGGTTTCCTTGGAAATAATACCCATCCCGATTCTCGTCTCATCCGGATCGTATCCGCCAGAATCCAGGGTTTCGCTCCACCCTTTGATACTGGTCAGAGGTGTCCGCAATTCATGAGAAATCGAAGAGATAAAATCGTCCTTGATCTGATTACTGCGCACAATTTCATGTGCCATAAAATTCAGAGTGGATGCCAGTTCGCCTAATTCATGTTTGTAGTTACCCTTAACTCTGACATCCAGACGTCCTCGGGCCATTTGAGCGGACACCGCCGTAATGTTGTTAATCGGTCGTACAATGGAATTGGCCATACCTATACTAATAATCAAGACAATTGCCAGAACGCCAACACCTACTACAATCGCAAGCATCCCCATGAACAATAACTTGGAATTCACATTTTCGAGCGATGTTAGGTATCGAATAACATACGTATTTTCGCCGCCCAAATCAAACTTATGGGAAACGGCCATGACCTGCTCTCCTGTGCCCGGTTGTCTGCCTACCCAGCGTCCCATGCCACCATTTAAAGCCTGTTGAATATCACTCGTTTGCAGCACGGCACGGTCAGATTCAAAAGCAGTCGAACTCGCTAACACATGACTATTCAAATCCAGAATTTCAAGTTCTGTATTATCAAGTGCCAGATTAACAAGAAGTTTGGAAAGGTTCTTCCCATCTTCGGTATTGCTTTCACGGGCTAGAGGCTCAAAAAAATCCTTCGAATTGGAGATATGGGTACTGATTGTATTATAAATACTTTCGTAATAATATCTTTGCACCGCCAGCATAAATACGAATTCGACCAACAGCAGAGCTAGAAAAACTACAATAAAGTAATGTAGTACGATCTGCCGTGTGATGCCTTTTTTGATCATTGATCCCGGCCCTTCCATTTATAACCGTGGCCCCATACAGTTTGCAGGTATTCAGGTTCGGAAGGATTGTTTTCAATTTTCTGGCGCAAGCGGCGAATGTTTACGTCCACGATTTTCGGATCACCCATATACTCTTTGCCCCACACGTGATCCAGCAGTACATCTCGACTAAGCGGTGTGTTTTCTTTTTCCAGGAAGAATTGAATCAAGGAAAATTCGGTTGGTGTTAACTCAATTAATTCATTCTGCTTCTTGAATTGTTTGGAGATCAAATCCAGTGAAAATGGTCCCGATTGGAACGTTACCTTGGCAGCCGTCTCCCGGTGAACGTTCACCCGACGCAACAAGGACTGGATGCGTGCAATCAACTCGGTTGGACTGAACGGCTTGCTTACGTGATCATCTGCTCCAACCGAGAGTGCATATACCTTGTCCTGCTCCTGCACTTTGGCTGTCAGGAAAATAATACCCAACCGCTCATTCGTTTCACGAATGCGACGACACACTTCAAATCCGTCAATGCCAGGAACCATAACATCCAGCAAAGCTAGGTCAATATCTGGAACGGTTTGCAGAATACGAAGCGCTTCGTGGCCGTCTCCCGCTTCGAGCACTTCGAACCCGTTTCTCTTCAAATTAATAACAATAAAACTGCGGATGGATTCTTCATCCTCAAGAATAAGTACTTTACTCATTAAGTTCTTCCTTTCTATTCAGTTGCGGTATATTGTCAAGCAATCCATCGTTGGCATCCAGTTGTGCACCGCGCGAAGCAATAACCCGATCATTCGTCCGGGTAATTTCCTTCCAACCTTTTCCTTTTTCCTGTTCCCACTGGGAAAGTGTGAAATATTTAATTTCACCTACGGTTTCATCGGTATCAATCATTTTGAAACGAATGTATTTTTCTTTTTCCGATTTGGTATCAATGGTAATCTTCCCATACCACTCGGGCTTCAGATTCAAGTGGAATAAATCAGCATCATCCCGATATTGGAATGATACAAATTTCTTGTCATCCTTGCCATCCCATTGATAAAAGGTATAAAACCACATCCGGGAATCAAATACATAATGCTCCCATCCTTTAGGCGTCTCCTTTAATCCAAACTCAATAATACCATCATTGTCGACATCACCGCTTAAAATTTTGTCATCTCTGTAGGTTTGATCAGGCGATTTAAAAGCATTCACTAGTTTGTTATCTTTAACGTATATGATCTGTGAGAATGTACTCCGGTCATCCAGCTCCGAATCCAGTACGATACCGACTTTATCTTTGGCAATCTGACCACCGAGAGCATTATAAATCTCTTTCACAGTGTAATCCGTCTGCATTCTGTCAACTTCCTTGAAGCTGCCTTCGTCGTACTGATACAACGCAATAGATGCAAATCCGCTATTGTTCAGAGATACGATTGCGAAATCATTTTTCTTGTCCCCGTTTAAGTCGAGGGTGTTCCCTTGAACATCATCTATAATGTATTGGTTATATGGAACACCACCCAATACTTGTTCAAGTGCCCCAGCTTTATAAGAATAAGCAGTTAACGCTCTCTGTTCTTGTAAACTTACACCTAGAATAATATCCGGATTCCCATCATTGGTAATGTCCAAAACTTTGAACGATTGCAGTTCATTGCCCGGAACATCAAATGTCAACTTCTTTACCCAAGAATCCCCCTGCTCCTCCAATAACATGCCATGAATTCGCACATTCTCATTCGGGGTCTCATAGAAAACGATGGCTTCCCGAGTACCATCTCCATTCAGATCTTCTACACGAATCATACTGGTGTTATTCATGTCTTTTGGACGAATCAATTTGCTTTCGGGTGGCTGCTCATGCTGGACCACATTTAATAATTTTTCCTTGTCTGTAGACATCAATGGTTTTCTCATCATGCCCTTAGGATCGCTTATGACAGTACATCCGCTAAGGACTGAACCGAGCAGGATCGTTAATGCTCCCCCCGCTAACAGGCGCCCCCACCGTGAATTAAGCAAATTCATCACTCTTTTCAATAGTTTAAATCATATTTTTTTCTTGCTGTGTCAACCGACGTCCCCGTATATCAAAAGCAATCTTGCCTCCCGCTAGACCCCAGATGCGGGTTGCATGTTTCTCTGCCATTTCAATTGGCAATACTGCAATCACGGTAGCACGTTCCTCTTCGCACAATTTGCGCAGCGTTTCCAGCACCGTATCTGCTGTATGAGGATCAAGCCCAATGACAGGTTCATCCGCCAATACAACTTTCGCACCATGCGCAAGCGCTCTGGCAATCGCAACACGCTGCTTCTCTCCACCACTGAGCTTCTCTGCCGTCTGGTGTGCTTTATCCAGCAACCCGAGCCCTTCCAGGTAATCCATTGCGCCCATATAATCATCGGAACGAACCATGCCTGTTACCATTCTCCATAAAGGGGTTTGACCAGACCGACCGATCAATACATTTTTCAAAGCTGTACGTCTCGGATACAATTGCGGATTCTGCTCCAAGTATGCCCATTCCCGTTTAATTTTCCGTTTTCCGGACCAACCTTCTTTTATAATCTCGGCTCCGTCCACCGTAAATCGACCACTGTCCCATTTTTCCATCATAGCAAGGCATTTAAGCAGCATGCTTTTTCCGCTCCCACTTGAGCCTACTACACCGATCATTTCTCCCTGTTGCATATCGAATTGTATATCCCGCAGAACCGGAACCCGGTCCGCTCCAACGGATTTGCTTAAACCCTCAACTCTGATCATCGCGATGTCTCCTCTTGTCCATGTTTTTCCCTACTACTAGTGTACTCGGAAATGGACATCAATTTCCATGCGAACACCAGCTTCTATTTTACCACAGATTCGAGCATTGGTTTACGACGAAATAATACACCTGCTGCACCAAAAAGAAGATACATGAATCCAAGCAAAATAAACATGCTTCCGGGTGAAATCCAGTTGATCACTTGCCCACCCAGATTCGGTCCAATGATGCTCCCAATTGTAAAATGAAATGAGGCTACCACATTCGCTGCAGGCAGCAGCGCTTTTGGCAAAATATCTGCGGCATAGGCCAGGCCAAGCGAGAAAAATGAACCAACCAGGCCTCCGGCTATGGTCAACAGCACCAGCGTCCACCAGAAATGTGTACCGGCCACAGGAACCAGCATGAAGATGATGCCTCCAGTAATGCCGGCAAACATTAACATTTGCTTTCGACCATAACGGTCACTCAACATGCCTAGGGGTAATTGCAGGAACAGACCACCGATTCCGACAAATGGCAGCAAAGACGATATTTGATTGGCATCCAATCCAATGCGCAGACCGTATACCGGAAAATTACTGTTCATCCCGGCTTCCATATAACCGTACAATAACGCAGGCAACAGCGCATACCATGCCCAGGCCAGACTGCGACGGAAACGGCGTTCAGGCAATTGTCCATGTTCTGCCTTCTCCGGCTTCGTGTCGGGAAGCTTCATTAATACAAGGACAAGCACTGCGGCCATACAAACAAACAATACCCAGAATGGTACAGCATCACCAAACCCGAGTAGCTTGATTCCCAGCGGCCCGATACTGAATCCTAAACCATAGGACATGCCATATAAAGAGATGTATCGTCCTCGTTTTTCGGGTGCGGTGACCAGAAGTACCCATAACTGGGCAGAATAATGAAGTGCACTATCACCAATTCCGACGACGAGACGCAAAATGAACCAAATTTTGATATCCGGAAAATAAGGAAACAGGATCAGGGGAATCATGACAAATAACAGTCCGCCAATAATCAGCTTTTTGAAACCAATTGCTCCCAGCAGTCGCTCCGCTACCAAGGTCATTGCAAAAGAGCCAACGTACAATGCGGCTGCATTCAATCCGTTTAAACCCGGCGAGACTCCTTTTTGCTCCAAAAATATGGATAGCACAGGCAATAAAAGCCCCTGGCTGATACCCGCCACAACAATAACGGTAATCAGAATAAGATAGTTTGATGTAGAATGTGACAATTTTGGGGTGGTTATCGATGACACGAAAATCATTCCTCCTGCAAGCATACAAAGAAAAATCGCCATCTCTGACGATCCATCGCATGTTATAACTATTCTATTGATCATGCATGGCTACGCCAGGGGTTTTGCCCTGGACTTGAACATTATAGTGGACAACGCCCTGCAAAACAAGCCATAATAGTACTTAAGTCGCTGCGTACATTAGATGTGACGGGAGGATTCTGCATCATATGGCTTATCATGTTAAAATCGATGTTTCACCTATATATGAAATGCTCAATAGCTTTTTGGTATATGTTACAAAGAAGTGGATTCAACATCTGGATGTCGGCCCCGAATGGATCATTGAGGTGGAAGGCAAACTAAGTTCCAATGTTCGAGCTGCGCTCGCACCCGCTGCCACCTGGCCTTTTGATGACTTTGACGTTTTGTTTGCATGGGCAGCCTATCGGAACGCTTCTAATGAGAATATTGATTTTCTGGATATGCTTGCTGGACTGACAGCCGCAGAGCTGTTCGCACGCGTATCTGCTCTGCTACCCCATCTTACAATAGAAGAATCTACACGTATTCGGGACAGCTATGTGCCACTTTTGCGACTCTGGGATCAGCATTACTGCCAGCATATGAGTGAGGATTATCGTACCTGGCTGGAGGAAGACGCTGAAGAGAAACGCATACTGTTGGATAAAATGGGACCTGAATTACTTATTGAATATGCTACAGCGGGTGTTCTGGTTGAACCAATGCCTGGACTGGATGAAGTAATCCTGTTTCCAACTGTTCACAACCGCCCCATTAATATGTACTGCTTCTATGAGGGCATGATGATCATGCAGTATCCTGTGGATGCACCGGAAGAGGATGAAGACCAACCACCAACCTGTCTGCTTCGTTTCACACATGCCCTGGCCGATCCGGAAAGACTTCGTCTGCTCCGTTACGTTTCAGGTGAACCGAAGTCGCTCGCTGAGATGTGTGAGGAACTAGACAAAGACGAGGATATGGTTAAAGATCAGGTAATGGCGCTGCGCATCGCCGGATTGCTACGAACCCATTTGCTCGGCAGTAATCGTAAAGAGAAATACAGTATTCGACCGGATGGCGTATCTGAATTGAACATGTTCCTGGAATCTTATATTCGCATATAAAATATGAACAACTGTGCTGCTGGCTGCAAGGAGTGAATTAGATATGAAAATAATAAAACAACATATTTTGTTTGATCTCGATGATACACTTGTGTACTGCAATAAATATTTCAATCTGGTGCTTGGTGAATTCTTCGAGAACATGCAGGAGTGGTTTGACGGACATGCCCTGACGATTCAACAAATTAGGGAGAAACAGCTGGAGATCGATGTAACCGGGGTCAACAAACTTGGATTTGCAAGTCACCATTTCCCGCAATCCCTTATTGATACCTACCGTTACTTCTCCCAGAAGTTCGCAAAGCCCACCTCTCGCCAAGAGGAGTCTTACCTCACCAAATTGGGAATGAGTGTATATGACCAAGAGGTTGAGCCTTATCCTCATATGGTTGAAACATTAGAGAATCTCAAATCGGCTGGACATGCCCTCTACCTGTACACAGGTGGAGAAACCGTAATTCAGCAGCGGAAGATTGACCAGATGAAGCTCTCGGCTTATTTCGATGACCGGATCTATATTCGGCAACATAAGAACATTGAAGCGCTTGAAGGTATTCTCTCTACTGGCCCGTTTGAGCGTCGTGCAACGTGGATGATTGGAAATTCACTGCGCACAGACATCATGCCAGCAGTGACGGCTGGTATCCATAGTATATATATCAAACAGCCAAACGAATGGCAATACAACATGGTGGAGCTTCAACCAAATCCTGAGACATCGATGTATACCATTACAGCCCTGGAAGAGGTACCGAAGGTCATCCATGAAAATATACAACAGCAGCAACAAAAAAGGACCCTTGGATAAGGGTCCTTTTCTTATTCATTTAATTATTATAGAATTTGGCACTGGTAGATCGGGATTCACGATCTTTTTTGGCCTTTGAATCCAAAAAAAATTAAGCATCTTGCTTCTCGGCAGACAGTTTTCCTGTTGCCTTATCTTGCAAAATAATACGCGCCTTCACCGTACTTCCGTCTTTCCGTTTAAAAGCCAGTACCTGAGTGCTGCCCTTCTCAATCAACGCTTTCAACATCGTACTTGTGATTTTCTTGCCGACGTACTCTTTCCAAATGACAAACCCGCAACCTTCCTTGAAACGTGTGCAGCCAAAACCTTTTTTGCCTTCAATAATCTGACCGGTGCAACCCGGCGATGGACAGGATGCCAACGTTTCACGAACACCTGGTTGGCCCGGAGCTGAAGAACGTGTTTGTGCCGTCGAGTTCACGACACTGCCAGTTTTCGATGAAGCCCCCGTCGTTTGACGTGTAGTCTTCGCACCTGCACTGGTACCCGCACCTGTACCTGATGTCTTGGCGGAAGTTCTGGTGCTGGTTCTCTGGGCTCCGGCTCCCTTGCCTTTCCCCCGCGCCCCACGTGTATCTTCCCCAAAAGCATCCGCTGGTGCCGGTGCCTGCACACGTACTTTATCAATGATGGACATGGTAAATTTCTTGACGTTCTCCATGAACTTATCCTGGCCCGCTTCACCTTTGGAAATTTGGTACAATCTTCTTTCCCATTGGCCCGTCATCTCAGGCGAAGTTAACAAATCTACGCCTGCCTTGCGGATCAATTCAATGGCGGTCCTACCCTTTAACGTCAGTTGCATCTTTTTACCCTGCATCGTAATGTAACCCACGTTTTTAAGTCTTTCAATCGTTGCCGCACGAGTCGCTGGTGTACCAAGTCCACTGTCTTTCATCGCATCGCGCAACTCTTCATTTTCGATCTGCTTCCCTGCACTTTCCATCGCTTTCAGCAATGTACCCTCGGTATAACTTTTGGGAGGCTGTGTCGCCTTCTCCTTGAATTCACTTTTTGTACAGTGAACAGGCAATTCTGGCTGAACAGCAAATGCCTTGTCCGTCCATTCCTCTGCTTCCTCTTCTTCGTTGCTGTTTTTCTTCGTCTTTTTCTTGCTTGTCTGTTCCTGATCCGCAGATCCCAGTACCACTTTCCAACCCAGCGAGAGCAGTTCTTTCACAGAAGTCTTGAACTGGTGCTTCTCAACTTCGGTTAGCACAGTATGCTGTTTATACTCTGCTGGCGGATAGAAATGGGATAAGAAACGCCTTACGATCAGATCATAGATATTCTGTTCATCCTTGGATAACGTACCCGGTCGTTTCAATGTAGGCAATATCGCATGGTGATCCTCAACTCTGGACGGGTTACATACACTCTTGTTATTTTTATGAACGAGTTCAGGTTTTGCTCCTAGCGCCAATTCACTGTACGATCCATTTTTGAGCAGATTCAGCGTTTTATGCATACCTTCAATATTCTGTTCCGTAACATAGTTCGAATTGGTCCGTGGATAAGAGATCACCTTATGTTTCTCGTAAAGGGCCTGTGCAATATCCAACGTTTTCTTCGCCCCGTATCCATACTTCGCATTTGCTTCACGCTGCAAAAGGGTCAGATCATACAACCGGTATGGATACTCTTTGGTCTGTTTTGCTTCGTACTTGGTGATCTGTCCCGATTTTCCCTTCACACTGGTAGCAATCGATTCAGCAACGGCGGGGTCGGTTAGCTTGTCCCCTTGACGTAATCCCCTGTACTCCACTCCTTCCTGACGAAACCATGCGGCCACTTCATAAAAGGTCTGGGACTGGAATGCTTCAATCTCAATTTCCCGATCATAGATCAAAGCCAGCACCGGAGTCTGCACTCGGCCTACGGAAAGCAAGGCATTATGTCGAGTCGTAAAAGCCCTGGATGCATTCATGCCAATTAGCCAATCCGCTTCACTACGAGCCCGGGCAGCTTGAGTCAAATTTTCAAATTCTGAAGCATCTTTCAAACCATCAAAACCACGTTTAATACTCTCTGCGGTCAGATCTGATATCCAGAGACGCTTTACAGGCTGACGCAGTTTCAACTGCTGTTGAATTAAGGCGAAAATATACTGTCCTTCTCGCCCTGCATCACAAGCATTAACGATGGCCGATGCTCTTTTTGCAAGTTCTCCGATCATTTTCAGTTGATCTTTCGTTCTGGGGTTGGGCACAATCTTGAACTGATCCGGAATGATCGGCAGATCGCCGATATTCCAGCGCTTATACTTTGAATCATAGGCATCCGGTTCAGCAAGTCCCAATAGATGGCCAATCGCCCAGGTGATAATGTAATGCTCACCTTCCAAATAATTGCGATTGTTCTTGGCTCTTGGTTCTATGACGGCGGCAATGGTTCGGCCCATGTCAGGCTTTTCCGCAATAACCAGTGTCTTCATCCGTCCATCTCTCCTCCTTCACCGTCCGCATGACGGCAAAAAGGGGCCTTCCGCCCACGGAAGCCCCTTGCTTCTGAAACTTATTATATCAGATTTTGGTTGCGGGAGCATCCTCCCCGTTGGATTTACCCTGCTGCTTGTTCATTCAGAGCTTGCTTCGCTCTGCACTCTTTACATACGCCCTGAAAATCAAGCCGATGGTCTGTAACGGCAAAGCCGTATTGACGCTCGATTTGTTGTTCCAGACGAAGCAAGCCATCCTCCATAATCTCTTCCACGGTGCCGCATTCTGTGCAAATCAAATGATGATGGTGATGTGAGCCATCCGTACTTCTCAGATCGAAGCGTGCAGCACCGTCACCAAAGTTAATCTTTTCTACGACCTGAAGGTCACTAAGCAGTTCAAGTGTACGATATACCGTAGCCAAGCCAATTTCGGGAAATTGTTCCTTGACCAGTAGAAATACTTCCTCTGCGCTAAAATGATCCTTTTCATGTTCAAGTAATACACGTACCGTAACTTCTCGTTGCTGTGTCAGCTTATAACCTTTTGCAACCAACTGTTTTTTAATGTCATCAATCTGTTCTGAAATACATTTGCCCCGGTTACTTGCCATAAGGTTGCACCTCCGGATATTATAATTTCACAATTCGTGTAGTTTTTATTGAGTGTCATTACGTTTCTTATTTATAATCATTATAATATAATAATAAATCTTTATGGGCTAAAAAGCAATGCTATACCGCACACTTGCCTAAAATAAATGTAAATGATCCGTTTCTGGATCTCATAAAAATAACAAAAACCCCCACATACTGCGAGGGTTTTCACTTTATCTAATTTATAATTTATTTATATATTGCAGATTCATATTCATTTGCGACTTATCAACTCGTTATACAAGAACTGTAGCACCCATCAAGTATTTGTCCACTTCACGGGCAGCTTCACGGCCTTCATTAATTGCCCATACAACCAGACTTTGACCACGACGCATGTCACCTGCTGCAAATACTTTATCCACATTGGTATTGTATTTGCCGTAACGTGCCTTAACGTTGGTACGACGATCTGTTGCAAGTCCAAGTTGCTCAACCAGAGTCTGTTCCGGTCCGTCAAATCCGATAGCAATCATTGCCATTTGGGCTGGGAACACGCGCTCTGTACCCGGAATCGGCTGATAGATTTTACGTCCCGTCTCATCTACAATACGCTCGATTTGAACGGTGTGAAGTTCTTTGAGATTACCCTCATCATCACCCACAAATTTTGTCGTCATGATGGAGAACTCACGCGGATCGTCACCGAACAGCGCTTTCGCTTCTTCTTGTGCATAATCAAGAGTGTATACGTTCGGGAATTGAGGCCAAGGATTGTTAATGCGATCACGTTCCATAGGAGCTTGAGTATGTGTACCAAATTGTGTGATGCTCCGACAACCGTGACGAAGCGATGTAGCTACACAGTCGGAACCTGTATCCCCACCACCGATTACGATAACATCCTTGTCCTGTGCTGACAGGTAGTTACCATCCTCCAGATTGGAGTCCAGATAACTTTTGATGCTGCCATTCAGGAAATCCATGGCGTAGTGCACGCCTTTCAGATCACTGCCTTCAATGTTGAATTCACGTGGTTTGGTTGCACCACCGCACAGGACAACAGCATCATAATCATCCACCAGTTGCTGCGCAGCAATATCTTTGCCGATCTCCGTATTGGTTACAAATTGAATGCCTTCTGCTTCAAGCAAATCAACACGACGCTGAACTACGTTTTTGTCCAATTTCATCGTAGGAATTCCATACATCAACAAACCTCCGACACGATCGGAGCGCTCGTATACCGTTACCGTATGACCTGCTTTATTCAACTGAGCTGCCGTAGCCAGTCCCGCAGGACCTGAACCTACGACCGCTACACGTTTACCCGTACGTTTCTCCGGAGGTTGGGGAACAACCCATCCTTCTTCAAAACCCTTTTCAATTATCGCTTCTTCAATCGTTTTGATGGTTACAGGTTCACCGATAAGCCCCACTGTACATGATCCTTCACAAGGAGCAGGACAGACACGACCTGTAAACTCAGGGAAATTATTCGTTTTATGCAGACGATCAAGCGCTTCTCTCCACAAACCACGATACACCAGATTATTCCATTCTGGAATCAAGTTGTGCACAGGGCAGCCCGACGTTCCGCCAGTCATATCTATACCTGTATGGCAATACGGGGTACCACAATCCATGCATCGTGCACCTTGTGTTCTGAGCTCTTCTTCAGCCATATGTTTATGAAACTCTTCCCAATCCTTGACCCGCTCCGCTGGTTGGCGGTCCGTAGGTAGCTGCCGTTTGTATTCCATAAATCCAGTAGGTGTAGACATCTTACGTTTTCCCCCATCCGTTCTTGTCTTAATCCCTTCATCTGCATGGTTCTATATGAAATGGATTACTCATGTTTGAGTTTTTTGTATATTGTATCACAAAATCTTCTCGAAGATATTTCAATAATAGTAGCACTTTGTTTGCTGAATATTAAATGGATTATCCGCATAATTATTTGTATTTTATACATCATATCGTCCAAGTCCACCCATGGTCAATACCCTTAAATTGGTTATTTATCAGGTATGGATACACAAAATTAGGCGTTTAATTAACGGAGAAACCGTCAAAACGTCATTTGAATGTAAGGTAATTTGTCATTGAAAACAACAATTTTTTTCTGTTTTACGCGACCAGTTCCAAATCTCATCCCATTTTAGGGCTTTACAACGGTGAATTCCTATAACTTTTATACTTTTTTACCACATCGTGATTATTGTTATGTATTACATTCATTTTTTTCGTAATTTTAATGTCATATTTGTGTTATTAAGATGTCATTTCGAATATATTTCATTTTATTTGTAAAAGAAAAGACGCTGTTCACGAATATTTCGTAAATCAGCGCCCCGTATATTTCGTTTATAACGTATGTTTGGGCTCTTCTACTTCATCTTATGTCCCTTTTACCGTTTTCGTTCATAGAACTCAAACGTATACGCATAAACATTTTTTTCATCTTGCTCGCCTTCAATCTGTTCCTTTAGCTCCCATTCAGACCAATCCACTTCCGGGAAAAAGGTATCCCCCTCAAAATCCTCATGGATTTTGGTCACCACCAGACGATCTGCGAGCGGCAAAAACTCACGATAGACCTGGGAACCGCCAATGACGCAAAGCTCTTCACCTTTTGTCACTTCCAGCCCCTCTTCAATCGTATGTACCACTTCAGCCTGATTTGCTTTGTAGTTCAGATCTCTGGTTACTACAATATTCCGACGTTGCGGAAGTGGCTTGGCCCCAAAGGATTCCCACGTATTGCGTCCCATAATAATCGTTTTGTTTAACGTACGTTGCTTGAAAAAGGCCATATCTTTAGGCAAACGCCACGGAATGGAATTATTCAATCCAATGACGCTGTTCTCGCCCATCGCCCATACCAGTTCAATGCTCAAAGATTACACACTCCTTCAATCTGTTTAGAGGTTGTTCAAAAAGTCCACTTTTGATTACGAATCATGCCTATCGGCATCATCAACATCGAATATGAAATTCAGCCGAAATGTCCGTTGCTCACGTAGTTTTCTCTACGCTCCGCTACTCCATTTCTAGCTTCATTCCATCTTCTCGATACTGAAAAACAGACTATTTGAACACGCACTTATACTGCAATCGGGGCTTTAATACCCGGATGATGCTGATAGTTCTCAAACTCAAAATCTTCAAACGTATAATCGAAAATGGAATTCGGCTTACGCTTGATTACCAACTTAGGCAACGCATATGGCTCACGCTTCAACTGGGTTTTCACTTGTTCCACATGGTTTGAGTAGATGTGTACATCCCCACCAGACCAGATGAACTCTCCCACTTCAAGATCACACTGCTGGGCAATCATATGTGTCAATAATGCATAGCTGGCAATGTTAAATGGCAACCCGAGGAACGTATCCACGGAACGCATTGTAAGCATACACGATAGTTTACCCTCCGCCACGTAAAACTGAAACGCGAAATGACAAGGAGGCAATTTCATATTGTTAATCTCTGCCACATTCCAGGCGCTAACGAGGTGACGCCGCGAATCTGGATTATTTTTGATCGAATCAATAACGGCAGCAATCTGATCAATCTTCTCCCCGTTGGGTGCTTCCCAAGTGCGCCATTGTGATCCATATACCGGACCCAAATCACCATTTTCGTCAGCCCAATCATCCCAGATTTTCACGCCGTTTTCCTTCAGGTAGGATATATTCGTATCCCCGCTCAAAAACCACAACAACTCATGAATGACTGATTTCAGATGGATTCGCTTGGTTGTTACCAGTGGGAACCCTTCGGATAGGTCATAACGAAGCTGTCTGCCAAATACGGATTGGGTTCCAGTTCCGGTGCGATCTCCCTTATGCACGCCTGTATTCAGAATATCCTGTAATAAATCAAGATAGTTTTTCAAATTATATTCCCCTCGCACTTCTTATTTCATGGCAATAAAAACAAACAAGAACATTCACAGAGGTGTGTTTGCTCCAATTTGCCTTATTAAAAACAGCACAGAGCTAAGGTCGATGCTGTCATATTCGTTGTTACAGTGTACCACATTGAGATTCAGATTGCATGATTCTTAATTGACTAAGCAATTAATTAAGCCCTACTGTTATGTCATTATTTTAAGTCTTAACAAACTCTAAGTTTAAGCTTTCACATAAAAAAAGGGACAGACAACGCTGTAACACGTTATCCATCCCTTCTTGATTTACGTATAATGCCGGACGAATCCGTAGCTTAGACGATATTAGCGGGAAATGATGTGGATCGGGTGACCCATAACCAGTTCCGCAGCTTCCATCACGATTTCGCCCAAAGTAGGGTGAGCGTGAATAGTCAGCGCCAAATCTTCCAGAGTAGCACCCATTTCAATTGCAAGACCAAGCTCAGCAATCAGGTTGGAAGCTTCCAGACCTACGATTTGGCAACCCAACACGAGGCCGCTTTCTTCGTCAGCAACGATTTTCACGAAGCCTTCAGCGTGGTTCAAAGATACAGCACGGCCATTACCCGCATAAGGGAATTTGCCAGCTTTTACTTTGTAGCCTTTTTCTTTAGCTTCTTTCTCAGTGTAACCTACGCTGGAGCACTCAGGATCTGTGAACACAACTGCCGGCATACATTTGTAGTCAACTACAGATGGTTGTCCTGCGATCGCTTCAGCAGCCACTTTACCTTCATAAGAAGCTTTGTGGGCAAGTGCCAGACCGGATACGATATCACCGATTGCAAAGATGTGAGGAATGCTAGTACGGCCTTGGTGGTCAACTTTAACGAATCCACGCTCGTCAACGTCTACGCCAATCAGGTCAAGACCAAGCTCTCCGTCCGTATTTGGACGACGTCCAACAGTAACGAGCAAGTAATCTGCAGTTACTTCTTTGGACTCACCATTTACGGAATATTTAACAGTTACATCTTTATCCGTTTGCTCAGCACTTTCAGCTTTTGCACCCGTTACGATTTCAATGCCTGTTTTCTTCATGTTTTTAGCTACGAGGCTAGTCATGTCTTTATCGAAACCTGGCAGTACTGTATCCAGACCTTCGATGATTGTTACTTTTGCACCGAATTTGGAGTACATTTGACCAAGCTCAGCACCGATATAACCACCACCGATAACGATCATGCTTTTTGGAACTTCAGGCAAGTTCAGAGCTTCTGTTGAAGACAGAATGCGTCCGCCAAACGGGAAAGGTTTCAGTTCGATTGGACGGGAACCTGTTGCAATGATTGCATTTTTGAATTTGTAACGCGGAGACTCATGATCGTTAAATACACGAGCTTCGTTTTCGTTGATGAACATGCACTCGCCGTTGAAAACTTCAACTTTGTTGCCTTTGAGCAAACCAGCTACGCCGCCAGTCATTTTCTTAACAACACCGTTTTTGAATTCTTGAGTTTTGCTGAAGTCCACTTTTACGTTCTCAGCAGAGATACCAAATGCTTCACCGTGAAGTGCAGACTCATATTGGTGTGCAGCAGAGATCAGAGCTTTGGATGGAATACATCCGCGGTTCAAACAAACGCCGCCCAGTTCGGATTTGTCTACGATTAATACGCTTTGGCCCAGTTGAGCAGCACGGATGGCAGCTACATAGCCACCAGGACCCGCACCAATTACTAATGTATCGATATTGAGAGAAGCGTCGCCTACTACCATATCTTACACCTCCATAACAAGCAGCTCAGGGTTAGCGAGCAGCTGTTTAATGTAGTTCATAAAGTTTTGTGCTGTTGCGCCATCGATGATACGGTGGTCGAAGCTCAGGGAAAGAGCCATTACAGGTGCTGCAACAACTTCGCCATTTTTGATAACGGCTTTTTCGCTGATGCGTCCAGTTCCGAGAATTGCAACTTCAGGGAAGTTGATGATCGGAGTGAAGAACATACCGCCAGCAGAACCAATGTTACTGATGGAGATTGTGCTTCCTCTCATTTCGTTCGCGCTCAATTTGCCATCGCGACCACGAGCTGCCAGATCACGAATGGAATCAGCGATCATCCAGATGGATTTACGGTCAGCATCTTTGATAACAGGAACGATCAAGCCGTTGTCTGTATCTGTAGCGATACCGATGTTGTAGTATTTCTTGTAAACAATTTCGTTAGCTTCTTCATCGATCATTGCGTTCAGAGCAGGGAATTGGCGGGAAGCCGCAACCAATGCTTTAACGATAAATGGCAGGTAAGTAACTTTTGTTCCTTTTTTCTCAGCAATTGGTTTCATGCGAGTACGGAAAGCAACCAGTTCAGTTACGTCCACTTCGTCCATGATAGTAACGTGAGGTGCTGTGTAAGCCGATTTAACCATTGCGTTAGAGATCGCTTTACGGATACCTTTGAATGGTACGCGCTCTTCTTCAAGGCGTTGATCAGCTGCAGCCGCTGCTGGTGCTGCGGATTTTTTCTCCTCTTGAGCCGGAGCTTCGGAAGATGCCACTGCGGAAGAACCGCCACCGTTTTTGAAGGATTCAACATCTTCTTTGGTAACTTTACCGTTGTTGCCAGTACCGTTAACTTGAGCGATGTCTACGCCTTGTTCGCGAGCAAATTTACGCACGCTTGGTGTTGCCAGAACGTCTTTGGCAGGTACTGCCGGAACGCTGTTGTTTCCGCCTTCTTTAGCTGCATCCGAGCTGGAAGCTGCTGCGGAAGAACCGCTAGTGTCAGCTCCGCCCTGAGCTGCATCTTTTTCTTGCTCGCCTTGATCGCCTGCAGGAGCATCGTCTTGCTCTGGAAGCTCGCCTTCAGCGTCGATGATTGCAACAACTTCGCCAACGTGGCAAACTTGACCGTCTTTAGCGAATACTTCTGTAACTGTTCCGTTAACCGGACAAGGTACTTCAACGACCGCTTTGTCATTCTGTACTTCCATGATGATGTCGTCGTCAGTTACTTTGTCACCGACTTTGATGTGCATCTTGATGATTTCGCCTTCGTGAAGGCCTTCGCCCAGTTCAGGGAATTTGTATTCAAATTTAGCCAACTGAAAAACCTCCTTGATTATGTCTCAATCCTGAAAACAACCCTTAACTCCAAGAAACAACCGTTACTGCTAGTGCAATAAACTGTTACTCAAGGGGCTAATGGCTGTTTACAGTGCAGCTTGCGCTGCGGTGTGGATCACCATACTGCGCCTTGCGGCATGTCAGATGATTAAATTAGAAATTTACGACTTTATTAACCGCAGCAACGATACGTGCTGGGTTAGGAAGCCATGTATCTTCGATTTGTGCAAAAGGATATACAGTATCCGGACCAGCTACACGCAGAACCGGTGCTTCCAAGTGCAGGATTGCTTTTTCATTGATTTGGGCAATGACTTCAGCTGCAACACCTGCGCTCTTTTGAGCTTCCTGTACAACAATTGCACGGTTTGTTTTCTTAATGGAAGCAACGATAGTATCGATATCGATCGGGCTAACCGTACGAAGGTCGATAACTTCAACTTTGATTCCTTGTTTTTCGAGCTCATCTGCTGCTTTCACAGAAGTGTGAACCATCATACCGTAAGTAATGATAGTTACATCAGAACCTTCACGAACAACGTTCGCTTTGCCCAGCTCAACTGTGTAATCTTCTTCAGGTACTTCTGCACGGAATGCATGGTACAAGTTCAAGTGCTCCATGAAGAATACAGGGTCGTTGTCGCGAATAGAAGCGATCATCAGACCTTTTGCATCGTAAGGGTTAGAAGGAACTACCACTTTGATACCCGGAGTTTGCGTGAGCAGACCTTCGAGTGAATCTGTGTGCAATTCTGCCGCTTTTACACCGCCACCGAATGGTGTACGGAATACGATTGGAGAATTGTATTTACCGCCGGAGCGGAAACGCATACGAGCTGCTTGAACTACCATTTGGTCAAGGGCTTCGAAGATAAAACCAACGAATTGGATCTCGGCAACCGGACGGAAACCTTGAACACCCAAACCTACAGCCAAACCGCCAATAGCGGACTCAGCTAGTGGTGTATCAAATACACGCTCTTCGCCAAACTCTTTTTGCAGACCTTCCGTTACACGGAAAACGCCGCCTACATTACCTACGTCTTCACCGAAAAGCAGAACGTTAGGATCACGTTTCAACTCAACGCGAAGCGCATCACGGATTGCTTCTTTCATGTTCATTTGTGCCATTTGCTTCATTTCCTCCTTAAACATTGACAGTTCACATTTGAATTCATACATGTATACCGGGACACCGGAACCCGTCCCGGATGTTTATGCTTTATCGGAAAAAACTTATTGGAAATCAGCTTTTTGCTCTTCCAAGTGCTTAGGCGTTTGTTCGAACATGCTGTCGATCAAGCCTGAAATCGTCATTTTCTCGGTTTTTTCCGCTTTTTTGATCTCTTCGTTCACTTTTGCTTTTGCTTCTTCTTTCACACGTGCTGTATCTTCTTCAGTCCAAAGACCTTTTTTCTCCAGATATTTAGCAAAACGTGCGATTGGATCTTTAGCATTCCATTCAGCCTCTTCTTCTTTTGTACGATACTTGGAAGCATCGTCAGAAAGGGAGTGAGGACGGAAACGATAAGTTACTGCTTCGATCAGAGTTGCGCCTTCGCCGTTGCGACCACGTTCAGCAGCTTCCTGAACCGCTTTGATAACTGCGAAGATGTCCATACCGTCAATTTTAACACCTTTGATACCTGCTGCTACCGCTTTGTGAGCGATGGACAGAGCTGCCGTTTGTTTGGCAAAAGGAGTTGTGATGGCATAACCATTGTTTTGTACGAAGAAAATAACAGGCAATTTGTAAACACCAGCGTAGTTCAGACCTTCGTAGAAGTCACCTTCTGAAGAACCACCATCACCTGTGTACGTAATTACAACTTGTTTTTGTTTCTTCAACTTGTAACCCATAGCAATACCCATTGCGTGCAGAATTTGTGCACCAATGATGATTTGCGGCATCAATACATTAACGCCATCCGGAATTTGTCCACCATGTTGGTGTCCACGGGAGTACAGGAACGCTTGATAAAGAGGAAGTCCATGCCACACGAGTTGCGGAATGTCGCGATAGCCAGGACATACAAAGTCTTCTTTTTCAATTGCAAACTCACTACCAACCATTGTAGCTTCTTGACCAGATACTGGAGCATAGAAACCAAGACGACCTTGACGGCCCAGGTTTACTGCACGGTCATCCCAAGTACGGGTAAATACCATGCGGTACATAATTTCTTTTAATTGATCATCGGAAAGCTTAGGCATCATGTCTTTGTTAACGATTTCGCCGTCAGGAGACAGCACGGACAGAGCTTCTACATCCTCCGTATATACTTCATAAGGAACCTTGCTCATTTTTTTCTTCACCTCAACAAAAAATTTGAATATCAAGTTCCGCTGTTATAATATTATTATACACCTGTTTCATTGCATACGTCAAAGATATCCGTAATTTTTTTATGTTTCCTTCCGGATTGTATGTATAACAGGGGATTAATATTGGTATAACAGCATAATACATGTTTGCGTATTTGACCTATCCCCGCACAAGGATAATCTTACCGTATTGCGCGGTCGAATGCAAAAATTAACCGAGAAAGGTGACGTTTTATGACGGATTCCCGCTATTTGAAACGCACGATTGTGAAGGAAGAGATTGAGAGCCGCTATCTCGGAGAGAAGCGCACACTACGAATTTATCTTCCCCCAGGCTATAACGAATTGTTATCCTACCCTGTCGTTTATTGTCAGGACGGTGAAGAATTTTTCAACTTTGGACGTATCGCCACCACTGCCAACCGTATCATTCTCGACGAGGGAGCCGAACCTTTCATTATAGTAGGAGTTCAGGTCGACGTGTCTGTAAGAACTCAGGAGTACGCCCCTTTCGGCGATCGGTTCAAGGCGTATACCTCATGCTTCGCTGAAGAGATTATTCCCTATGTAGAAGAGAAATATCCTGTACGTCGCTCTCCTCAGGAGCGTGTTCTTGCCGGAGATTCATTGGGTGGCAGCGTTTCGCTTCATCTTGCTCTACTCTATCCTGATCTGTTCACACGTGTCATCAGCATGTCTGGTGCTTATTACTCCGCTTCCCAAGAAATCTACGCCGCTGCTGAAGACTTATCCTGGTTATCGATCTGGATGATTGTTGGTTTGCAAGAGACTGCCTTTGAAGCCGACACTGGCACGTATGATTTTGTACAATTAAACCGGGATACCCGTGATTTGCTGGAAAAACGATGTGCACTCGTCTCCTATCAGGAGAAAGACGGGCATCACCAGTGGGGATTCTGGCAGAAGGAACTGCCGGAAGCATTGCTTTACTTTCTTCAGGAAAATTAATTCCATCATTGAACAGGCGGCTGAAATGCCGCTTTTGTTTTTAGAATCACATGATACCGCTTACATTAACATTCAAAAAAGAAGCAGGCTCTCCTGCTAGTTCGTCCAGCTTCTTCTCTTGTCTTACTTTTGTCAATGTTCGGCAAATATCACCTTGGTCATAACAATGAATGTTCTTTCGCAATCCGATCCAGTAACACCTCACAGCCTGCATCAAGCAGCCTGTAAACCTCTTCAAAATTTCCCGTATAATACGGGTCTGGAACTTCACGGAGTGTCTCGTCTGGCAGCAGATCCATCATCTTGATAATTTCTGCTTCCTCACCGCCTGTAACACTCCTTACGTTAGCAGCGTTGGAATCATCCATGCATATAATGTAATTAAACTGTACGAAGTCTTCACTCTCAAATTGTCTTGCAGCCATATCAGCATAAGAAATTTGACGCGAATCAAGTAATTCCCGAGTTCCCTCATGCGGAGGTTTACCGATATGCCAGTCTCCTGTACCTGCTGAGTCCACTCGAATCTGCTGAGCCAGTCCTCTTTCATTAACTTTGTGACGGAGGACGGCCTCAGCCATCGGCGATCGGCAAATATTGCCCAAACATACAAACAAAACGTTAATCATGTTATTCCCCCTTACTCAAGGTGCGGTTAAGTGGCGCTGTTGCTGTCTGAGGTTTCACACTCTCCGCTTGTACCAGAGAGCGACGGGGCAGTTTCCATTTATAATGAACGGAACACATCCGGAAGAACACAACTGCAGCGAAACATAGTAACAGTCCAACGTTCGTTGTGAACCAGCCTATACCTACGGCAAAACCAGCGATTATTGCCCAAACGGCATAGATTTCATCCCGCAGCACCAGTGGCTTCCTGCCTGCCAGCAGATCACGAATGATCCCTCCGCCTATACCGGTCATCATTGCGGCAACAATCACCGCACTAATGGGATGTCCCATATTGGCCGCGTATAACGCCCCTTGAATCGCAAATGCTGCTAGACCAATCGCATCGAACAGCGCTTCTGTTCGCTTCCAATGACCAATCCACTTAAGAGGTAATACAAACGCAATCGCTACAGATACTAGGGCAAGCATAATAAGCGTTCCCTGGCTCCACAGCGTGGTTACCGGTACACCAATGAGAACATTACGAATAACTCCGCCCCCAAATGCGGTCACGAGCCCCAGCACCAGCACACCCAAAATATCATATTCCTCTTCCATTGCCACGAAAGCGCCGGACATTGCAAATGCAATGGTACCTATAATGCTGAATACTTCAAAAATGTGCAAGTCCAACCTGTTCAAACCTCACTTTTCAAGTCATCTCCATGTCGCTCTACCCATTGTATCCGCGCAGGCTGAAATTGTGCAACCACATTTTGTAGATTATACTGGTTTGGTGAATGATATTTACATCATTCCATCACATTATTAGAAGTGAGTTAGTTTCTTCATTGATCAGGAAGGATGAAATAGAATGACTAAGAAACGAGTTGTTATTTTTACGGGTGGAAACCTATCTCCTCAATTTCTGAAAGAAATCGGTAAGGATGACATCATTATTGCGGCCGACCGTGGAGCGTTATTTTTAATAGAACATGGGATTCAGCCGCATATCGCTGTAGGAGATTTTGATTCCATTACCGAACAGGAACGGGAGAGTGTACGAGATAACAGCGAACGGATAATCACCTGTGATCCTGTGCATAAGGATTTGACGGATACCGAGATGGCATTCGAAACAGCACTGGATCTTGAGCCTACTGACATTCTTATGTTGGGCGCAACAGGCACACGCATGGATCATACACTGGCTAACGTACATATTATGGTCCGCGCTATGCAGCATCATATTTCCTGTACTCTGAAGGATGAACACAATTATATGATGCTAACGACCTCCGAAGCTTTTGTGGAAGACCGTGGATATGAGTACATCTCCCTGCTCCCACTTACGAATGAAGTAACAGGTATCACGCTGGAAGGTTTCATGTACCCGCTAGATCAAGCTACCATACGCATGGGGCAATCTTTGGGGATTAGCAACAAACTGCTTGGAAAGTCTGGCACCGTCTCGATCGATAGTGGGTTGTTACTCCTTATTCAAAGCAAAGATTAAGCTTCCTCAACTACTTATTACGTTTTTGTAACCTATGATTCAGATCAAAAACAATCGTATAAAACAACAAAGACCCTTGATATACAAGGGTCTTTTCTATGTTTATATCATTCAAGTTTCGTCAATGATTAATTTTTTGACATTTTAATGGTATTTTAATAAACAAACCCAAACCGTTGCGCCCCTAAGGACGAACAGGTTCCATCCAATTTCTAGGCTGTTACAAAGCTGTTATACTCGCTCTAGCAACTAAACGAAAACGAATTTTGGAGGTACTCACATGAAAACAAACATCTTTGTCCAAAAGGCCGTAACCGTCGGGTTGTGCGCTACACTAGGTTTTGGAGCTGTATTAATGACTAATGCACCTGTTGCACAGGCAGCAAGCGCTTCTGTATCCACAGGACAACAAATTGTGAACTATGGTAAAACCTTTACAGGAACTCCATATAAATTTGGTGCGTCAACGTCAACTACCAAGAATTTTGACTGCTCTTCTTTTATGAAATACATCTTCAAGAAGTATGGTGTTGATTTGCCGCGTACATCCGTTAAGCAATCCCAAGAAGGCGTAGCTGTTTCCAAAGCTAATCTGCAAGTGGGAGATCTGGTCTTCTTCTCCAGCGGCAGTCGTTCCACAGGGTCCAATATTACTCACGTAGGAGTATATGCAGGAGACGGAAAAGTTCTGCATACGTACGGATCGCCAGGTGTTACTCTCTCCGACTTAAACTCGGGAAACTGGAAAAAAACATATATTAAAGCTCGCCGCGTACTGTAGTTCATGTTTCAGAAATAACGATGCGAGTGGGCCGGATCTGATGATCCGGTCTTTTTATATTTACCCGATAAAGTTCTCTGTTTCAACAGGAGTTATGCGGAAAACAGCAATTGAGTTCGGATACGACCTCTTTATTTGGTATGAAGCATATAACCGATTCCACGAACAGTATGAATTAATTTGACGCTCCTCCCCTTATCCACCTTCACCCGCAAATGTTTGATATAAACATCCACCACATTGGTATCCATTGCAAAATCGTATCCCCATACTTCCCTTAAAATAACGCTCCGGGCACATGCCTCGTTCACATGACGGGCCAGAAACTCCAGCAATTCGTATTCCTTCGGAGTTAGCACCAGATATTCACCTGCACGACTTACTCGACGTGAACGCAGATTCACCTTGAGATCATGTACAACAATGATTTCTTCATCTTCCTGTGAAGCATGTGAGAACACACGTAAAAGATTCCGTATTCTAGCCATCATCACATTACCATGAATTGGTGCTTCCATCACATCATTAGCGCCATAATCGAGCAATTCCACAATCAATTCAGGCGATATCTTGGGAGTTACCACAAGTAATGGAGAGGTAACACCTAGCTGTACGAAAGACTCCAGTCCACTTTTCAGGTTATCTTCATGATAGCCTTCATTTATTAATATGATCATATTGATATTCGTTAGTGCTGATTCAGAAAGACGGTTCAGATCTGTCCATTCCATTTGTTCGACTTGGTACCCTTCAGCACACACTATGCCTTGAATAAAAGAAACCAGATCTCCCCTGCCAACCAGTAATATGGATGTTTTCATTTTTTCACCCGGCCTGTCTTATACGCTGCTACATTTGTTGGTTTCAATTGCACCTTGGTTGCCACATTCTTGTGACCACCGCGCATCGCAGCATTGATGTATGTTTATCATGCCGTAAAATGAAAAAGTCCATTCCCGGAAGGAACGGACTCGAATAATTCTGTTGTTTTTATCTTTAACCAAAGTACCGGTGAACCAGCGTACGCGCCTCTGCCGTGTCTTTTGTTCCATGAACAAGGACACGACCATCCTGAAAAATGACCATCCTGTGTGAACCAGTTGTAAAAGAAACCAAAAATGGATTAGCCTCCTCCACTTTGCCTTCATTCAGTTTGCCCAGCCGATCAGCTGTATGCTGCAAATCCAGATTCATTCGCCGGGAAGGGCGAATCTGTACCGTATCCCTACCACATAATACGTCTGTTTTCTCCAGGTTTGAGGCAGAGAGGTACGGATAGTTAGCCTTTACTCCACAGGAAGGACAATCTTCTTTTCGAGCACCGTCGACGTTAATGGATATGTATTCATTTCTCCACACATCGAATGATAGTAATTTGCGTCTCAGTGCACCTGGATTACCACTGAGAAACTTCATCGCTTCGGCAGTCTGATTCGCTGTAACCATCTGCACCGCCTGAGGGATAATGCCTGACGTATCACAGGTGTCTCCACCTAACGGAACCTCACCTAACAAACAGTTTAAACAAGGGGTTTCTCCAGGTAGAAACGTGTAGGTGATTCCATAACTGCCCACACATCCACCATAAATCCAGGGAATACGATATTTCTGAGACATATCATTTATTAATAGCCGGGTATCAAAATTATCTGTTGCATCCATGATTAAGTCAGCGTTCTGAACCAATTCTTCCAGTTCGTTCACTCTGACGTCCATCACTTTGCCTATAACTTCAACGGTAGAATTAATATCACATAGGCGCTTCTTCGCTGCAATCGCTTTGGGCATTCGCTGTATGGCGTCTTGCTCTATATATAACTGTTGTCGCTGCAGGTTGCTCCACTCCACATAATCACGATCTGCAATGGTAATATGGCCAATTCCTGAACGTACCAGTGTTTCTGCAATCCCCGTACCAAGCGCGCCCGCTCCAACAATTAAAACTCTACTGTTATTCAATCGATGCTGACCTTCCTTACCGATAGGTGCATACCGTTCCTGTCTGGAATAGCGGTCTCCCTGCTCGGAGTATCGTGTCTGATTAGTCATGTATGAACCATTCCTTCCACCGGACTACTCGCTGCTGCATAGCGCTTAACGGGAATCATGCCTGCCTCATAAGCCAGTCTGCCTGCTTCAACCCCCATTCGCATTGCCTTCGCCATCTTCGCCGGGTCTCCAGATCCGGAGACAGCGGTATTTAACAAAACACCGTCAGCTCCCAGCTCCATCGCGTGAGCTGCATCTTTAGGTGCTCGAAGTCCTGCGTCCACAATGACAGGAACGACGGCTTGTTCAATAATAATCTCCAGATTATAGGGATTAATAATTCCTCTCCCCGCCCCTATGGGCGAAGCCCCAGGCATGACAGCATGTACGCCGAGTAGTTGCAATCGTTTGGCCAGAATAACATCGTCCGAGATATAAGGCAGTACCGTAAAGCCCTTTTCAAGCAAGATCTCACAAGCTTTATAGGTTTCAATTGGGTCAGGCAGCAATGTGATTCCATCGCCGATAACTTCTACTTTTATCATATCACAAAGTCCTGAAGCCCGAGCTAGTTCAGCGATTCGCACAGCTTCCTCTGCTGTTGAAGCACCAGCTGTATTGGGAAGTAAGGTATACCTTTTCAAGTCCAGTGTGTCCAGAAAATGTTGTTTGTTGCGATCTTCCAGATTCAACCGCCGAACTGCAAACGTTAATACTTCCGTACCTGAAGCTTCAACCGCTTGGCTCTGCACTTCCAAGTCCGAAAATTTACCTGTACCCAGAAGCAATCTGGACTCAAACGTATAATTTCCAATCCTCAACATGGTTCAACCGCCTCCCACAAAATGTACAATTTCAATTCGATCTCCGTCTCTTAAGGCCGTTGTCTCATGATATTCACGTGTTAAAATTTGCCGATTCAATTCAACCACGACGGTTTTCACTTGCAGATTAAATGAATGGAGCAGTTTGTCTACACGATTTAAACTGTCTTCAATTTGCATGCTTTGTCCGTTGACAATGATATTCACTGCAATATCTCCTTTCGGTTCATACGATTCGGACTAAGGTCCTGAATTCCCAACTCTTCGGAAGTTTTACCGTAGATCAAATCAGCCATTAAGCTGCCCGTAATCGCACTAAGCAATATGCCATTACGATAGTGTCCAAAAGCAGCGAATAGGCCCGGAACACTTTCACAAGCACCCACATAAGGCAACCCATCCGGGGTCGAAGGTCTAACTCCTGCCCATGCCCGGAGAAAATGTGCGTCCTTCATGCCAGGCACCCAGCTTGTCGCAGCTGTAAGCAATTTCTGAATGCCTTGAACCGAGACTTTTGTGTCTGTTCTTCCAGGAAGGCTGGTTGCACCGAGCCAAACTTCTCCATTGGCTTTGGGGACAATATATATATCCTCTGCATACACCGTTTTGTCAGGTCTGTAACCGACATGGTGGGGTGAGAACTGCACCGCTGCAATTTCACCCTTCACAGGCAAAACTGGTGAACTGAGGCCCACTTGTCTCATCAGTTCTTCACCATGTAACCCTGTAGCGATAATGACATTTCTCGATGTCATCGTTCCAAGCGATGTCTCGATTCCTTGCACTCCGTTCACATCCGTATGCAAATGGACATCCTGCACGCCCTCCATCACCCTTGCTCCCATGGCTTGAGCCGATCTGACATAAGCCTGTGTTAGATTGACAGGAAGAACCTCACTCTCTGAAGGTCTGTAATATGCACCATACGTGTCCCTGTTTAACCATGGTGCTTCCTGCTGAACAGAGACACGATCCCACCAAATAGGTTCTTCTGATAAGGTAGACGATCGATTATTCTTGTAACTGCTGACCTCACTGTATGAACGAAAAGGAGTAATAAAACCATGCTGTTGCAGCCCCACCTCCACTCCGCTAAGCGAACTGATTCGTTCCTCCTGCTCATGAAGCAAAACTCTGCTCTGCCGTGCAAGCTTCGCCATCACAGCATGAGTGAATTCCTCACTGTCAGCACCAAGCATCCCGGCCGCTGCACAGGAGGTTCCCCCAGCGATCCGCGCACGCTCAACCAAAAGAACGTCATGGCCTCGAGCTGCGAGTTCACATGCAATGGCACATCCGATAACTCCTCCGCCTACAATAATGGTTTCTGCATGATGCTTGCCTCGAATCTCCGCTCCAACTTTACTCCTGGATACTGTCCCTGGATGATAACCTGAACGATTCCTGCTCCGGCTTCTTGCTTCCTCTCTCATGATCTCATCTCCTTGGTTCGGCGTACTACTCAGAATCCTCAATTGCCCGTCGCAATGAAGCTGCAGCCAGTTTCGGCTCTTCGTTCGTCCAAATCATTGAAATCACAGCAGCTCCTCTGGCACCAGCAGTTCGAATAGCCGCGATATTCTCCGGTCTAATCCCGCCAATCGCGATCACTGGAATCGAAACATTGGAGCATACTTCAGCCAACGCAATAAGTCCTCTAGGTTTGCAATTCGGTTTACTATTAGATTCGTATACATGCCCATAAAAGAGGTAATCCGCTCCACGTTCTTCTGCAACTTTTGCTTCTTCCAGAGAATGAACCGATATCCCTACGCGAAGCCGGTTCAGTCGATTTAACTCAGCCAGATCAGAACCTCGAATAATAGCTTGACCCCAATGCACACCACCAAACAACGCATGTTGATCCAGCTGATCTAAGCCGTTCATAACAATTCGGTTAGATGGAACATCTTGTGTTTTTAGACTTTGCGCCCAATACATCTGTTGCTCAAGCGTCTGCTTTTTTTCCCGAATGTGGATATAATCGACCCACCGCCACACTTTCTTAGCAGTATCCAGAAAAGAGTCCATGTCTCCCTTACCTGGTGAAACCAAATGCAGTTCGAATGATTGTGTTGTTACATGTTCATGAAAGATTGCCGTCCTGATCGCCCTCCTCTTGCGTTCTTTAAGCTGATATAATACAACAAAAAAAGCCACTCCCGTAGGGGAGTGGCCACGAATTTAAAATTCATGATCAACTGAATGACTGTTTCATGCGATTACTCTCTATGCATAACGCATAACCAACTATAAGAACCATCCATAGTCGCAACGTAGTATACCTAGAAACTGCATGATTCATTTGCAGACCACATCGCAAAATCAACGAAGCTGCAATTTGTCATTAGCTGAAACGCGCCACTTCCCTACGCTGGTATGATCCAGATCAGGTGCAAAGGGTCCGGAATCGCATTCTTCCATCTCAGCCGCATCGTGCGGCCCCCCTAGTGTTCATATGAAGCTGTAGCCTATGTTACCATAGACCCCTTTTTTTGTCACCGTACATTTTCCATTTATTACGTCACTTATCCATTGCTGAAGACAACGTAGTTATTCAAGTAGCTTTTCTGGTTTGAAGAAACTATTGTTTCTCGGACCAAGCCTCAACATCCCACGTTTTGGTAACCCAGCCTTCATAAAATTCAGGTTCATGTGACACAAGCAGCACGGTACCCTTGAATTCTTGCAAGGCACGCTGCAACTCTGCTTTGGCCGTCACATCCAAATGGTTCGTAGGCTCATCGAACAAAATCCAGTTACTTTCACGCATCAGAAGCTTACATAAACGAACCTTGGCTTGTTCTCCACCACTAAGCGCGTTAAGCGGACGAGTGATATGCTCATTTTTCAATCCACAACGTGCGAGATGGCCCCGGACTTCATTCTGTGTCAGATGAGAAAATTCATTCCATACATCTTCGATCGGGGTAATATTGCCTGCACGTACTTCTTGTTCGAAATACGCTGTTTCCAGATAATCACCCAAGAAAGTCTTACCACTGAGGGGTGGAATTTTCCCCAAAATGGTCTTGAGCAGTGTTGATTTACCTACACCGTTACATCCAACAATGGCAATTTTCTCGCCACGCTCAATCGTCATCGTCATTTTGGGCAATAATGCATACGAATACCCAATCTCAAAATCAATACCCTCAAAGACCGTTTTACTGCTCGCCCGGGCATCCTTGAAATTAAATGTGGGTTTGGCCGCTTCGTCTGGACGATCGATCCGTTCAATCTTGCCGAGCTGCTTCTCACGGCTCTTGGCACGACCGGAAGTGGAAGCGCGGGCTTTGTTCCGCTGAATGAAATCTTCCTGCTTCTTGATATACTCCTGCTGTTTCTCATATGCATCAATATGTTGCGCCTTATTCATGTCGGCCATTTCAAGGAATTTGTTATAGTTCGCTGCATAACGCGTCAACTTGGCAAACTCCAGATGATAAATAACGTTAACGACCTCATTCATAAATTCCGTATCATGCGAGATCAGAATAAACGCGTACGGGTAATCCTTCAGGTAGCGCGACAGCCATTCAATGTGTTCCACATCGAGATAGTTCGTCGGCTCATCCAGAAGAAGAGCAGTGGGTTTCTCCAGTAAAAGCTTGGCAAGCAATACCTTCGTACGCTGACCACCACTAAGCGCAGCCACGTCACGATCCAGACCGATGGCGGACAAGCCAAGTCCATTGGCCATCTCTTCCACTTTCACATCAATCAGATAAAAATCACCTTGCTCCAATTGCTCCTGAATGTCACCCATTTCTTCCAGCAACAATTCGAGCTTGTCCGGATCGGCGTCTGCCATCTGCTCTGTGATGGACATCATTTCTTTTTCCAACTCAAGCAAGGGCAGGAACGCATCCTTTAACACGTCACGAATCGTTTTTCCAGGCGTGAGCTTGGTATGCTGATCCAGATATCCATAACGAACTTTGGGGGTCCATTCGACCTTCCCTTCGTCCTTTAACAATTTCCCGGTAAGGATGTTCATCAATGTGGACTTGCCCACACCATTTGCACCAACAAGGCCTACACGCTCTCCGGCAAGTAAACGAAAAGATACATTTTTAAATAACGTGCGGTCTCCAAAATTGTGACTCACGTTCTCTACTGACAATAAACTCATAAGATGAGGTTGCTCCTATCTATTGGACATTACTATCGTTCCGAAACCTTATTTTAGCACAGGTGTCGCCTTTTCTGAAAGTAATGTAAACATCTCATGCAACCTCGCTTTTATATTACAAACAAACTGCCTTTAATTTATGGAACAATTATACTCAAAATACCCTTGCGCTGCCGCTTGTTTGGCATTTGTAAACACTTCTTCGGCTCTGTAACCATTGTTACATGTGGAAGGATAATAGTATTTAATTCCACTTACCGGATCCACTCCGCCAACGATCGCTGTTTTCTTCACCAGTCTACCACCACCAATGGCATAATTGTTCATCTTTTGGTTACCTACAGGTATTCCCTGAATAAAAGCCATAAGCCCCGTGTCATTAATCGAGTTGTACCAATCTTCCTGAGAAATCAAAGGCATGGTAAAGGTGTAGGAAACACCATTCCTTCTTGCAAACTCATTATGCCTGTTAATAACATCTACCAAATCTTCCTGCACACTTGTCACGATGCGACTTCGTCTGACCTGCTCAAACGTCTCGGCATTCTGAAGCAGAGGGATTTGCGTGCTGGAGGCCAATTCTTTCTGAAAACCCTCCACCCACTTGCCCAAGCCTGCATCATAGGCATACACATACCCATCGAGTGTGAAGTTAATACTGCTGCCATTTGAATCAGAATATGTATAGGGCTTTTTGGGACTCCAAACCTGCCGGAATGAATCTTCAAGGTTTCCAGTCATTTCTGTTTCGTTTGCAAAAATATAGTAACCATCATAATCCAGCACAACCATTGCAGGAATGTAATTAAACATGGCCCGAATAGCAGCAGGATCATCCTGAATTCCCATATTTAAAGCCATTGTTTGGGTAAACGTTGTCAAGGCAAGCTCTTTGTCCGCTTTAACAAATTTGGTCGAATCATACCCTGCTTCATCGTTTTGCTTCTCATTTTGATGCATCACAGCCCCTGCATCCAGTACAGCAGTCTGAAGTGCCATCTTATATTGATTACTTAAATATTGGGCCTCTTGGGCATTGTTTGTGTTGTGAGAGATAACCCAGAATATAGGTGAAAAGATAAGCACAAACACAATGGAAAGATCAGTAATCTTCATTAAGCACCATACCCCCATATGTGGTAAATACGGCTGCAGCCTGTACAGTCCCGTTCAACCACTCACGAATCAGCATGGCAGGTGTACGATTCGTATTTTTGACGGTTACTGTGAAGAAATCCCCCATTGCCAGTGTATATCTTCGCCCAGCATCATCTGAAGCCATCGAACCAGAAGAAGGAAACAACTTTGCTTTGATCTGAGCTGAATAATAGCCATCCTGTACAGTCTCATAGGTTCCTGAGAATGTGCTCTGATCCATCGGATCTGAGTAATGAGGTACATATTTTTTATGCAAGTGTTCCATGGCAATTTCATAGGCGTTACCCGTTCGAGCCATCTGCTCTTCGAACTCTGCATACATACCGGGCGAAATATATCCCTTTGTTCTGACCGCATCAACAAAACGTGTAACCGTCTGAACAACAGTCATTCGTGCCATGTCATCCTGTCGATCTGCAGTCTCTGCTGCCGGGTATACATAAAGCAAAATCACTGCCAGCAAAACTGCTAGCAGCTTGGATGCGGCATTAATCAAGGTGTACTGGCCTCCTTCCAAAATGCAATCTTCAGCAGTTCGCCAGCCTCACTTCTTATGAACTCAGGTCTATACGAGGTAGCAAGCTGGACAGGTACGGTTCCTCTTCTGTTTACAAGGGGATCAATGACATATGCATTCCCGTCCACCTCTACGCTGACCGTTGTCCCTGTCATTTGCCTCACAGTATGTATGACTTCAGCACCACTATAACTGGTTGGCTCACTGATGCGTAATGTAGTGTTCAGTCGCCCTTCCATCTCTGCTGTCGTCTTCACCAAGTGATTCAAAGCGTCTGATAGAACCCTAACATTTTGCTGCCCGTACAGGCAGGCTGTCACAAAAAGGACAACCGCCGTACAGAACAACATAAGTTGCTGTGTATTCTGGGACATCTTAAACCAACTCCTGTCAGGATTGCTGGAAAATAAGCCCTCTTACTACATTAGATCTGTCTTTTACAATAATCGCTTTGAATTTACCACTTGGATTGACATACTGATTATCTTTTTCACTCATGGTTTGATTAATAATGCCGACTTTATCATCTGGTGCAATAACAGAGCCATAATCGGCATTATTGAGGTCCTGGGAAATGTTTAACTGATTACCGTACCATTGACCTCCTTTATTTTTACCTGTAATAACTTGAATACCGAACTGATCCTTGTCCGCATATTTACGCAACGCGTTCGTAACCTGTGATCCGCTAATGGTAGTTCCGTCATATACCGTAAATGCAGCTTGGGATAACTCGGTCTGGATATCCGCAAAATTGTTCTGCGCCGTTTTGGTTGCCTCCTGAGCCGAAATAAACAACAAAACCACAATCGTAATAAGGGCGATGGTCAGAAATATGCCTGCTGCCACCTTTAAAGCGCTTGATGCATTGTTCATGATAAATCCTCCTAAATTTATTGTTTTTAATTTATTTCAGACTGCGACGTACTGAGTCGTTACAGTTTCTGAATCTGTTCATAATAAATGTTCATTTGCAGGAAACTCATGCCTACCAGCGGAATGACTAGATAGAGGAAGATCAAGGCATACATTGGTGTAAAACCGATCATTCTTCCCCATGATGCTTTGACATCAATCATCTTGGTGTATTCCTGCTTCCGTTGTTCAAAATAAAAGGCCATCATGCTATCCAGATCATCAAATGCTTCTCGGATTGAAATTTTCCCAAGTGCGAGTTGCAGTTTCTCCACCAGACGCTGAAATTCAGGCAAACCGGCATCCTCTTTCAATTGTTCAAGTGCATGCTCCGGCCCATGTTCAAAATGCAACAAACATTTTTGGAGCGGTCTTTTGAAAATGACTGCAAAGCGATTGAGCCATTCCAATATCTCCTCGACAGACATACGGTCCATCTCCCGCAAGATCGAGATCACCGTCTGAAACTGATAGATTTCATGTTTCATATCCATACTGCGCATCTTGCGCTGGAACAACATGAGCCAGATCGGCATGTGATAACCCGTTATACCTATCATCATCGCAATAATCAGCTCCCACCAGTGAAGGTACTGCTTGTTGTATACTTCCAGCTTCTGCAGGATGCGCGCAATGGTTTCCGTCTGTGTATCATGATCCAGTTGCACGGGATTCACGGACTGCAATGCTTTGGAGATCTCATCAAAAGTTGCTCCTCGCTTCATTTCGATGCGCTCGAGTACGGCTTGATCCAAGCTTGTCTTTTCCGTAGCCTGCTTTAATTCCGCCTCTCCCATCGCGCCAAACATCCGGTCATCTCTCACGGGATCATGTAAGATATGATTTCGTTCAAACTGATGCAGCGTAAAGACACAGCCGATGGTCAGGACAAAACAACTTGCAAATAACATCAGCCTTCGTATAGCCAGCCATTCATATTTCAGTTCCGAACTGCTTTCCCGCATCAATCTTACGGTTTGACTGTAATTGGTACTGCCAGGTTTGGCCGCGAACAACAGCGCGACTTTACGAATGAATGTCTGCTTGTATAGGAACTGATCGATTCTGGAGTGTTTGCGCCCTGTCCGATAACGGGTTTCATCATATTGCTGAAGCCTTTGCAAAAGAAGGTAGGAAAGTATGATAATGACATATATCGAAATTTTGATTACAAATCCGATTTTGCTGCGATAGAATTCATCCATAGTCGGAAAACTTCCTCTGGCCCAGCGTTCAATTGGAGCTGTGAACAGAACGGGAGCCAGGGCAATGATATTCAACCCTTTTAACAAATAATCCAATTTGTCCCGCCGCAAAATCTCCAGATGAATTTCCTGCGTCAGATTCCCCAGACCTTTCAAGTAAATCGAACCCTGTGCTCTGTCTTTATCACCAAACTCCATCACCATATATGAAATACCGGCAAAACCTTTAAGAAAACGATTAGGCGCAATCTCATAGTAACGTTCCAATGCTTCGTTTGGATCCGGAGAAGTCAATGCTTCATAGATCAACAGCACTTGTTCCGCAGCCTCACCTTTACCAGCTTCAGCTGCTTCATACAGTGCTTCCTCTACCATTCCATGCTGATGATACCGATGTCTCACGTCGGCAAACAGGTCCAGCATCTGTACCAACAGTCGTTTCTCCATACGATTCAGACACATATCCAGTACAAGACTGTTCAGAACTACAGCGCAGAGTACAGACAATATGACAAAGGCGATACCCGGCTGCATAAGGAAGAGAATTACACTGATGCTCCCGTATCCTCCGAAAATAATTAGAACCACACTCATGGTCATTCGTCTTAATGATGGTTCGTCCCCAACATGCCGGAATGAGATTCGTTTCTGTACTTGTAAAATATAAGCAGAGAGCAGCGGTACTTTCATGCCCCAGCGATAAGACTGTAACAGGAACGATCCCCACCGCAGCGTACGATTTCCGTTCAGTGTAGCGATCTCTATGGATTTACTTGCAGTGTCACCTCCTCTATGACGTAACAGATTCAGTACAAGTAGCGTGATCACCAGACCACCCGCACATATCCCCAGCACCAAAAGAAGAACTAACTTAACGGTCATAGGTATCACCCCAATGTTGCTTGATGAACTGTTCGAACAGCGCAGCGTCCTGTAGTGTCATCTGATCCCGCATATCCATGATGCTGCCCATTGAGATCGGAGCTGTGACGACGTAATTGCCATCCCTGTACTCGATCACATTGCGAAACGTAAAACCCGCCCGTTCTTCCACGCTGTCCCCTTTATTCGCACGTGGCAGACATTCCGTGATTCGTTCTATATATCTTCGTCCCTCTGCGTCCTTTTTCATATGTACATCGAAATTAATGACACTTACTACTTGCTCCTCGGCAATATGTTCATGTTGGAACATACCTGTTTTGAGCAGTGAATTGCGGAGGGAGAAGACCAGATCGCGAAACGTTTTGGCATGATGAGTAAACAGGGTGAACAGGCTGGCAACCTGGGACATCTGAATCATCCATGCGGCTACTTCGTCACTTGCAACCTCACCGAGAATATTTACAGTACCGTCCGTCTTTTTCTGTAAATCCAGTCCCTGTTGACCTGAAATATGTTCCGTCTCCCGGAAGCTTAGAATGTTACGCCGACTGTATATACGTCGCAGCTGTAGCTCGAATGCCATCTCCTGTACACGCAGGGTGTACGAAGCGTAAATATGCTTCACCATCGCCATAAGCAGCGTCGTTTTACCCGACCCTTGTGCTCCTGTTACGGCTGTAATTCGACTGCCTTTCATCAAATATTGCAGCAAAGTGATTGGCAGATCTGCGTTGTTTCCAGTAATCAGCTGTTCCAGTGAAGCATTCGGAATATCGAATTTCCGGACAAAGAATGCCCATGATTCGGCAAAGGGAGGTCGGACAACAACGACACGTGATCCGTCCTTCATCTCGTTCACCTTGTATCCATTCGCTTCCGAAAGCTGTCCCGGATAGTTGTATTTGTAAATATTTTGACATACCCTCTTCAGTTCACGGATACTGCCAAATGACAGGAAGGACAGGTGAATGGACTTACCTTTATAGAAGATCCAGACACTTTCCATTCCACTAAGTGGTTGTTCAAGGAGAGCATCTTCAAGTCCATCCTCCAACAGATCGTTCCACGAAGCTGGCTGTCGTAGCCCCATATCCTGAACAGCATCCAGCATGCCGCTAACACCACCACTAACGCCATCTATTCGTTGATCTCTTATTTCATCAACAACCGAGAAGCCTTTGTAATGTTGATAGATGCGTTGAACGATGATATCTGTTTTTTCTCTGAATCCAAGCTCTCTATACTCACACTCAAACACATATCGAATGTCCTCCTCGGAGATATAGTAACTTCCTCCGTCATCTGCACCTTCACCCAGCCTCAGTCTGCCAAGATCATAAGTGTCAATCATACGTGACAAGGCATCAACACCAAATTGCTGCCGGTATAGATAAAACACGATTTCGAATTGATCCTGAATCGTCAGCAACTCAGTTTCACCAAAATAAATGACCTCATCAATATTTGACTTATTAAGTCCTATGCTGCGAGTAAGCAGATCACCGATCAAATTTTTGACATACGTTTTGTCACTGATGCTTCCTGATACACAACCTTTAAGAGCCTTGCGCATCTCGGCACGCTGATTGATTCTTCGGCGATATTCTTCTTCATGCAATCCGGCATCAGCAAGTTGACTATGACTAAGCTCATGAAGCGAGTTTTTTACTTTCTCTGTCAGCACTTCAATCGTGAAGGATTCTCGCTCAGGAGCACGGTTATTCTTTTCACGATGGGAAGCTCTATATTTGAACCAAACATACGCAAGGCATAACAGCAAAATTAAAATTAACCATAGGGTATTCCAGAGCATCGGAGGTTCAGGCTCCCCTTTCCAGCCTCTTTAGTATGGTACGCATCCCTGCGCCGTCCATAATGAGGCGAGCGAGTTCAGCCATACTTGCGGCAAAGCTCCCTTTACGAATGTCTTTATTGTTACTAAGACCTTCCAATTGCAAGTAAGCGGCCGCATCACGACGATTGAAGGCATCCAGAAATCCGGTGGTATACGGCAACACCGATATCGAACCCTTGTATCGAAAACGCCGACGAATATTGGTAATGGTTGCGCGTGAATGTGGATCATACTTATTCAGTACGACATGCAGCTTCTGATCACTCATACTCTCAGGTCTGATTTTTTCAAAAAAATGCTCCAGGTCCCTCATATTTTGATTCAGGTTCACCACAACATAGTCGGCATGATCCAGCAGAATCTGGGCACTTGTGCCTGTGCGGTCTGCATCCAGAAGGACGAGATCATAGTATTCATTTGCTACGTCCAGCAGCCTTTTCAATGTCTCCACATGCTCTTGTGAGGTACGCTCCAACCTGTTAATTCTGCCAGTCAACAAATCCAGACGGTCTTTAAGGAGTGGCTTGGTATAATCCCTCAAATTATGCTTGTTAAGGCTCCCGCTTATATGCAGTCGTTCTACAGCATCCCATCCCCCCTCCTCAAATGTGAATGCTGAACCCTGGTCCTCTATTTCTTTGGGTGGAAGGGCAGCTTCTGTGCTGCTCCCGACTGGACCTGTATTTACAAGCAAAATTCTTGTCCTATATTGAAGTGCCATCGCATAGGCGCCGATTAACGCACTTGAGGTGCTACCTGTTCCTGAAAATGGACTCCAAAACGTAATGGTGCTCATGCCCTCATCCTTTCTGCTTCTTTCATGGCCCGCCGACTCTGAACATTTTCCCATCCGGTCAACTGCTCCACTAACCTGCATAGCGATTTTTTATAGTTCCGTGACAATGGACCTAGGCGAATTCGACGATGGTGCTCGTTTTCCAGTTTGACTGCTGCAGTCAATTCATCCCAAGGCAACATTAGCGATTCCCCTGTCCATACAAACGGACTACCTTCCAGATATGCCCATAAATATCGAGCTTCCAGTTTGCAATCAACAGCATTAATCAAGATGCGCTGAAACGGCAGTTCTGCTGGCAGGGACTGCTCTTCAAGCAACCGCTTAAGCCAGCCTTTGCCCCGTTCCAGATTGTAGCGTTCATAATCGCTGACCCAGACACGGATGTCTGCGGTGAGCCATAGATCACGTGATGCAAAATGTGATGTTTCCATGTCGTAAAGGACGTAATCATAGGTCTCCAATTTCTCGCCACTCGCTTCAAGATGGCTCTCAACCGCTGTTGAAGTTACGAATTGAAAGGCGATATCAAAACCTTCAAACTCTGTAATACGCAGAGATTGCTGGCTTTCCCCAACGCCGTACCCATATTTCTGCTGTAATGTTCCGTCAACGAGCAAGACACGTTTACCAGAGGCGGCCAGTATTTTGCAAAGGTACAGCATCAGGTCATTCTTCTCGCATAACCCGGCAAAGATCCATGTTTGCATAGCTATCAAACCCTCCTTAAAGTTCTAATACACATTGTTATACGAATTATAAATCGATTCCCCTATATATTTTACTCTCCGCCTGTCAGCAAGCTTGTCTGCTCATCCGCACTCGAAGCTGACGCTGAACCCTTGTCGCTACCGGAGCCATTCGTTCCCGCGCTACCTGAACCGTCATTCCAGATGACACCGTCGGCAGATGAAGAGTTATTCGCTCCAGGACGGTTATTGTAAGACACGGAGGATTGCGCAACATCCTGCTCCACACCTTGGGATGGCGCTGACATGGATGCGGCGAGTGAGCTTTCTAGCGAACTCCGTACTTGCCGCGCTAACTCTACCTCCGCCCGACGCACAAGATTAGGATCACTCTCCAGCAGTTTTAACACTTCATTGTTGGCAGGATATGTCGGGATTGCTGGTGTCTGGAACTGTGGTTCTACATAGGTTAGGGCATAGATTGAAGCTTTATGTAAATAGGCATCTACAATTGCACTTGAAAGGGACAGGATTTCCTCCTCTGTCATCGTAATCCACAGTGTAGCTGCATTTAATCTTTCGACTTTCTTTTTGGACAGGAGAATGTAGTCTTGGCCCGTTGGAAACTGAATACGGATATCAATGTTATCTCCTTTGACGAGTGAAGACGGCAATAAAACGACCTGTAGTTCACGGTTTCTTAAATCCGGTGGTGCCGGGGTATCCTCATACACCATTTCAGTCGTAATGGCTGTTCCTTTTTTTAATTCTATTTTTGCCACTTGACCATCCATCTGCTTGGAGCTGGACCACAGATTCCTTGGTGCCTGTGCATCTGGAACTGCGATGAGTTTGATATCCTCAGGCAATATCGGTTCTCCTGCTTCAACATCCCGTATTGTGACCCAGCCCTGTGCCCCCGAGTTCCACTGTTGCATTAATTCAGCTTCTTTTTGTTCGTAGGCTGACAAGTAACGGGCCTCCACTTCAGACCTGGTATCACTCATGGTTTTGACATTGTAAATGACATATGCCCCAAACAACAGACCAATCGCTCCTGCTCCCGTCAGTCCAGCATAAATCAGTTGACGGCTTTGTTTTCTTAATTTAGACAAAAGAGGCTCTCCTTTCGCAATCTCTTCTAATCATGTACTCTTTTTCTTGCAAAGAATGAACGTTTCTTGGGAAGCTGCCCCATCATATGACTCAGAATATGAGCAAAAACCTTATCCATCTGTGGTTCACGATCGAAGGGATCGATATGTAAAGGCAGACCGTAAACACTGGAAGTGTCCAACGTTTTACGCATACGCTGAACGGCATCAGCAGATGCAAGTGGCAGGCAGTAGATCCATTTGTCTCTTGGGTACCGATTGTGTGAACGGACAAAAGATCCAATCTCCGCCTGTCTCCATTCGGCACCGGAACCTATAACAATGGGCAGATCGGCTCTGAGAAACTCTTCAAGCCTGTTCTGGTCCTGACCACTGCCAAGATCCATCACAATGAACTGATAGCTGCCTCCCAGTAAAGACAGGATGTCTGCGCGTCCCGATTGTTTCCAGTAATGCACACCATCCACTGCAAACTGTCTGCCTGCTGGCACGGGTTTACCGGCATGCGCCACTTGTTGAATTCGTGCAAACGATTGAGATCGTGGCGACATCTCGATTATGGCCACTTTGAAGTTCTGCCGCTCCAGATAGTGACTGATGGCTATGGCCGTATGCGTAACCCCAACTCCGGATGATGCCCCTGTCAAAGCGATCACTCTTGTCCCTCCGCTTATCGTCACCATCATTTCTGAACCACTAGCCGTTATTCCCGGTCTTCGCAGCAGCTCCTTACGAACTTCATCTGCCGACTGAAAGCGCTCGATCGGATTCAGTCGCAATAACCTTCTCGCAACAGGAATATAGGTACGTGGAACATCACTGCGAATGGAACTTTCTACTCCCTGAATCCATTCCGTATACGCTCCACATGTCATGAGATAGAGCAACAATGCTCCAAGCCCATACAGATCAGAACGCGCATCAGTCTGTCCTGAACCATATTGTTCCGGTGCAGCGAAACCGGCCGTTCCCAATTTAACCGTATCATCGACGCTTTGTGCTTTATAGCTCCGCGCTATCCCAAAATCAATCAGTCTGACTTCATGTTCAGGTGTAATCATAATGTTGGACGGTTTCAAATCCCGATAGATGACAGGCGGGTCCAGACTGTGCAAATAACTTAATACATCCAGCAGTTGCAGTACAAACTCCGTCATATGTTCAAGCGGAATCTTCCCGCGACATTGCTTGAAATAGTCACTGAGAGTCAATCCCTCAATGTACTCCATCACAAGATAAGTATATCCGTGCTCATCCGGGACAAAAAAGTCTACAATTTGCGGCAATCTGGGATGCCTAAGAGATGTAAGGAGAGCAGCTTCTGACTCCATACTGCCTTCGTATGGCATCGCCGTCACGCTTTCTTTGATCGCCCAGGTTTTGCCTGGCAACTTCAAATCCTCTGCTTCATATACATGGCTCATTCCACCCGAACCCAGAATGGACACGATACGATATCTGCCCCCCAGCAGGCTTCCTCGCTCGAGCCTAGCCGGATGTCTCATTTGGACTCCTCCTTGTATGTACAACAAAAAAGGGAAAGCTTCACCGAAGCGGAACAGACCGGATATCCGGACTCTTCACTTCGGGATGCTTTCCCTCAACTTGTTATGGTTAATATTGGTATCATTATAGTATAGGCAATAAGGTATTGTAAAGCATAAAATTTAATGCCATTAATAACTTAATACTTAATCATATATAGCGTGATTTCCTCACGGTTGTGAAACAACTGTTTGGAGTGCTGAATCTGCATCCGTGAGCGCTCAAATGTATCGATGACTTCTTTAATCAAAGCGAGCGGCTTCTTATGGAGTAACTTCACTGTCACAACCGCTGTCCCCCCCGATTGAAGGCTGTATAACAAGTCCGATATAAGACGGCTCATCAGCTTGGGACTCCAGCTCATATCACATACAAGCAGATCGAATTCCCCTTCGCGGAAACGTACATCACCTGCATTTTTTTTCAAAAAGGTCAGCTTGGGCGATTCCAACAGGGTCGCATCCATCTTGGCCGGATCAACAGCTGTAACTTCGAGCCCACGCTCAAGCAGGAAAGAGGTCCAACCACCAGGTGCAGCACCAATGTCCAATGCTTTGTGGAAAGAAGTAAAGTCGATACCAAACGTCTGCTCCGCTTCAAGCAATTTGAATTTGGCCCGAGAGATTTGCCCCTCTTCCTTCTGAAAACGAATCGCTCCGCCACTCCAGTCCGACAGATTTTGATCAGGTCTGGATACGCCAGCATATAACATGTCATTCGCAACGAAGACAGATATAACATGATCCGCATCACGGACAACCCACTCACAGCCAAGGTCATCCAGCTTCTCAGTCAACAGTTGTTTCAAAGAAACAGCGTTCTCCTGCCAGAAGGAACCCTCGGTTTTACGAACTTGTAATGTAACTTTAGTGCCTGTTAACTCGGTATGGTTCAGAACAAATGAAATCAATTTTTCCATTGCTTGCGCTGAATCTTCCGTATTTTCCTGAAATTGAACAGGTTGAATATGACGTAAAAACGTCGGGCTATCTTCCAAAAGCTTAGTTGATACCTCTTCTTCCGCAATCGGAAGACCGGCTAGCAGAATTTCACCCGGTACGAGTACCGTGCTCTTGACTGCACCAAACGTACGGCGCAATTCCTCCTGAGCATAGGGTGCAAAGCCATGGTTGGCTGTGCAGATAAAACGGGAGAAGTCTCCTTCACCCCAAGATGACTGTGTACTCAAAATGTGTTACCCTCCAGAACGTACGCGGATCCAGGGACGTCCATCATGCCACTGAATATCAACCGGAACATCGTACGTATGCTTAATTGTATCTTGTGTTAAAACTTCATGTTTGGGACCTGCCGCAGCAATACGTCCATCGCGGATCAAGGCCACATGTGTGAATAATGGTACGATCTCCTCGACGTGATGCGTTACATAAACGACAGTGATATTACGTTTACGCAGTCGATCAATTTCGGCCAACATTTTCTCACGTTCATACAGATCGAGTCCGGCACAAGGCTCGTCCATAATCAGCAATTTGGGATCTGCCATCAATGAACGAGCCAGCATTACTTTTTTGCGTTCCCCTTGAGAAAGGGTGCCGAGTGGATGATTAGTCAGTTTTGCAAAGCCCATTTCATCAAGCAGGTTCATCGCTTTGGCCTTCACATCATCCGGAATCGTTTGATAGAAACGCAAAAAGGCATAAGCGCCTGTTGCGACAACTTCCCATACCGGATCTCGAAGTGTCAGTTTCTCAATCAATGTCTGACTGATATAACCAATTTCTTTCCGAACCTCCCGAACGTCACATTGACCATACAGGTTGCCCAATACTTCGATGCGTCCCTGACTCGGAAACATATACCCATTCATCATTTCCAGCAGCGTTGTTTTACCTGAACCATTGCGCCCGAGAATCACCCAATGCTCGCCTTCTTTAACATGCAGATGGACATCATCCAGAATCTGATTGTCTTCCCGTCTAAGAGAGACATGTTCCATCGAGATTACACTCATTTTAGCACCGCCTTCCGGATTTCCCCTAACAGATGCTCAACAGAGTTCATCCGATATACCATTCTGGGCACATCATGTTCCCCATCAAACAGCATAACCGCAGGGACGCTCGAAATCTGAAATTGCTGCACAAGTTCCGGGATATCGTGAATATTCATCTCGGTCAAAATCCCTTCGGGCAGCAAATGTTCGGCGATTTCAAGCATTCGACGTGCCGCCGCGCAAGTTCCGCATAACGGGGTATAGATAAATACAGCCTGAGGCATGCCTTCCCATACACCACGCATTAACATTTTGGTCGTTATCGGCTTCATCAGCATTCTTCTCCCGCAGCAACACGGAGCATAACCTCACCTGACATCGGACCATTATGGACGGTCACAGAGTCTGGTTTATTACTGTACAACAATTCGTACATTTGACGTTTGCCATACATGCTGGACGTGTGCAAATAGATCTGGCGCGGAAATAAGCCTTCCCGGACGATCGAAGCAGCAACTTCACCGCCATTCGGCGAATCCGGACCCAGCTCATAATCCAGAGATAGAATATCCACGTTACCTTCTCTAAGCAGCATCAGACATTCTTCTGCATTGGTAGCCAGAACAAACCCTTTCGGACATGCCCGGTAATCATCCAAAAAAACATGCATTACAATTGCTCCTCTCCCCATTTAAAGCCAGGAACGCATGAGCTCAATGTCACCACGATGTGTTCCATCTTCGCCTGATTCGGTCTCCAGCACAACTACAGCTTGATGAAATTCAGGCGCACATAACAGTTCCTGCATCGCTTTTGTTCCTATATAACCCTGTCCAATCCGTGCATGTCTGTCCTTGCATGAACCGGAAGGATATTTCGAATCATTAAAGTGAACAGCCGCAAGAGCATCCCAGTATCCCAGCAGTCTGCCTTTCTCCAGCATCGATGCCTCATCGCCTGTCGTCCACATGCCTGAAGCAAAAGCATGACACGTGTCAAAGCAAAAAGCAATATGCTCGGGATAACGGCTTAGCTTGCGAATCTGTATCAATTCTTCCATCGTCGTGCCCATAGGGCCATGATCTCCAGCCTGATTTTCAAGCAGAACCTTAGCCTGGCCATCCCAATCTGCTAAAGCAGTATCCAGACAGGATATGAGATTCTGATATCCTTCCAGTGGTTCATTGCTCTTCAGATGTCCAAAATGAACTACAGTCCCTACTGAACCGCAGGCATCTGC
>NZ_LITU01000053.1:188373-291778 GCF_001280595.1 Paenibacillus xylanivorans | reverse complement strand
ATGAAAACCCGCCTCTCCTCGGGTTTTCCCAACAGCCGGATTCGTGGGATAGGGTGAGTGGGAAATGGAAGAAATCCCCTGCTTCTCACACCAATCCCTGCACTGTTCAGCATCCTTGAGATCCAGATCTTTCAGACCAAGGCTTCGCGGGTTCTTCGGAAAATACTGAAATGCCGTAGCCCCGATCTCATATGCCCGCTTGGCTTCTTGAAAAAATCCGCCTCTGGTGCTGACATGTGCCCCGATTCCGCTGTTAGGCCTCATGCTGGCATTCCGGACAGAAGAAAGCCTTCTTGCCCGTAATTTCCACACGCGCTATCGTTCCCCCACAGCGAGGGCAAGTTTCCCCTTCACGATCATACACCCGGCACTGCTCATCAAAACTTCCTGTCTTGGTATCTCCCTGCATCAACGGCATTTCCATATAACCGCCTTCCGATGCAGCTTCCCGCAACACGGATTGTACAGAATGGTACAAACGCGCTGTGAGTTCAGGTGAAGCAGCAATATTTTGCGTTTTGGAGCTTGGTCTCAGACCTGCTGCAAATGCAATCTCATCCGAATAACAATTTCCGATGCCTGCAATAATATGCTGGTTGACCAGTGTAGTTTTGAGTGTACCCCGACGTCCTTTCAACAGGGCAGCAAAACGTTCTGCATTCATGCGCCGATCAAGAGGTTCAGGTCCTAGGTCAGACATGGCCTCTTCTGTTTCTTTTGACGTAAGAAGATGCAGGTATCCTAAACGAAGACCAATAAAGAATAAAATATGTTCTCCAAACTGAATTTCCACTTGAGTGGAACGATCAGGACGTTCATCTTCCGTGCCCCAGAAAATCATTCCGCCCAGCATCAAATGCAGCACAAGCCGCTTACCATTAGCCAGATGAAAAATCAGATGTTTGGCCCGGCGCTCTACAAATATGATACGATTCCCTGTCAGTTCACGGGTGAACACATCCATATCGGTATTAATGGATTTTTCACGGTTAACCACCACACCTGTAATTGGCAAATCGAGTATTTTCTCGGACAGCAAGGTCCGGTAGTTTTCCATTTCCGGTAATTCTGGCATCGTACATCTACCCCTTCTTGGATGCTTGGCCTGTCGTCTGCGACAGCCATTCAATCAGTTTATGCAAATCTTCAAACACATGATCAGGACGAACCTTGGTTGCCTGAATGTGGCTATCCATATTGTCCCGTGTCGTTATTCCGGTAAGAACCAGCAGGGTCTCACATCCCGCTGCTGCTCCTGCCGCAATATCTGTACGCATATTGTCTCCGATTACAGCAACTTCATCAGACTTTAAGTTCAATCGGCTAATGGCCGACTTCATAATAATGCTTGACGGTTTGCCAATTACGGTAGGGTGAACTCCAGTTGCTGCTTCTATCGCTGCCCCGATCGTTCCCGCTCCCGGTGTAAGCCCGTCATCAGAAAAAAGCTGCAAATCCGGATTGGTCATGACAAATTTAGAGCCGCCGTTGATCCAGCGAAGCGCTTTGGTCAATTTAGTGTAGGAAAAATCACGATCAATTCCTTGTATAACGTATTCAGGTTCATCATCCGTTAGTTTAAGGCCTGCAGCTTCTATCGCTTGTAACAGCCCTTCTTCTCCGATACAAGCCACTTTTGCACCCGGAGCCTCTTTAGCCACGTATTCAGCAGCCGCTACCGCAGAAGTGCATACCTGAGATGAATCCGCGGGGATTCCCATCCCGTTGAGATGATCTGCCACGCCTTGCGGTGTACGTGAAGAATTATTAGTCACAAATAAATAAGGCATGCCTTGTTCATTCAATGTCCGAATAAGCTTATCGGCTCCTTCAATACGATGTCTGCCATGATAGAGCGTACCGTCCAGGTCAATCAGATAGGCCTTAATCATATACAGCACTTCCTTTCTTTATTCCATTAACATTTCATGTCCTTAACCATTTGCCTCGAACTTCAATGCTAACCTATGTATACAGTACAAAAAATGGCTTGCTCGTATCTGCACGCAACACGTCGAACCGAATCGAACAAGGACGTCTGGCCTTGCGCGCCTTCTGTACAAGCTTGTCATTTCCTGCGCTTTCCCGGAAAATAATTTGAATCATTTCCCTGTTCATATTGCCCATCCTACACGCTTTCCGGGCAGATTGCAAAAGGGACCTCGGGAGTAATTCCCCCTCAGTCCCGTGCAATTAACGGCCTCTTCTACCTTCGTGTTTGGCCGTACTGTTTCACAACCACCATTAGGATTCACTCTTGCGGTGAACAACTGGAATAAGCTCGTGTTCAATCGCAAGTTTCGTATTCGGGAATATCGACTGCGCCTCTTCCAGAAGTGGCTGCAACTGATCCTCATCTTTGTAGCGAGAGCTAAAGTGGGTCATGATCAGCTGTCCTGCATCTGCCGCTCTCGCCGCCTCAGCCGCTTGCTTCGAAGTACTATGATAGTACTCATGAGCCGTATCGGCCAAATCATGCAGAAACGTAGCTTCGTGTACAAGAACATCCGCATTTATAGCAAGCGGCTGAACATTGTCACACGGGCGCGTATCGCCCAAAATGGTAATCACCATCCCACGCTTGGGTGCTCCCAGCACATCTTCTGGCCGAAGCGAGTCCCCGTTGTCGAGGGTAATGGTTTCTCCGCGCTTCAGACGACCGAACAATGGCCCCGGCTTCAAACCATACTCAGCCATTTTCGCAGGGTCCAGACTGCCTGGACGATCCTTTTCGGTAATCCGATACCCATAACTGTCGATACGGTGTTCCAGCAACGCAGATTCCACAATAAAGCTCTCATCTTCAAAAAGCACTCCGCCTGTATGTTCCACAATGCTTAGATCATAGTTTAGACGTGATTGACTTAGCTCCATGGTTGTCATGATCATTCGTTCAGTTCCTGGCGGACCATAAACCGTTAACGGTGTAGTGCCACCTTGATATGCTCTGCTGGAGAGCAGACCTGGAAGTCCAAATACATGATCTCCATGTAAATGGGTTATAAATATTTTCTCCAATTTGCTCAATTTAAGCGGAGAACTTAAAATCTGATGCTGGGTTCCTTCCCCGCAGTCAAACAACCACAATGCTCTGCGCTCATCCAACATGCGCAGCCCTATGGAAGTTACATTCCGCTGAAGCGTAGGTACACCAGCGTTAGTTCCCAGGAAATATAGTTCCACTCTGGATCGCACCTCTTTCTGCTGCCAGCAAAAAGCCTCCGACAATGCGGAGGGCTTTGCCTGACCTTTTACTTTTATGCCTTATCCACGTTAAAATACTTCGCTTGCGGATGGCTGAATACCATCGCCGATACGGATGCTTCAGGTTCCATCATGAAACCTTCAGTCAGTTCCACACCAATATCCTCAGGCTGTAATAACTTAAACAGTGGCCCTTGGTCTTCCAAATCGGGACATGCCGGATATCCGAATGATACCCTTATTCCCTGATAGCGTGCTCCATGACGTTGCTTCATGGTCATCTGTGCTGAATCTGGGAATCCCCAGATATCTCTCATCATATGATGAACTCGCTCGGCTAATCCCTCTGCTACTTCAAGTGCTACGGATTGCAGAGCATGTGAACGGAGATAATCACCCTTCTCCTTCCAAGCCGTGGATAATTCTCGGACACCGTGTCCGGCAGTTACGACCATGAAACCAACGTAATCCATTTGTCCGGATTCCACCGGCTTCAAGAAGTCGGACAGACACAGGAATGGTTCGACTTTTTGCCGTGGGAACGTAAATGTGTGCAAGATATTGCTTGTATTCTCAGGGTCATAGATGATGACACTGTTACCACTGGACTGAGCCGGGAAGAAACGATACATAGCGTGCGCCTGAATAATCCCGTCACGAACAGCCTCCTGCATAATATCATCCACTACCGCTTTCAGGTCAGTGGCCTTCTGGTCACCCGAAGCAAGCAGCTGCTCTACCGACCCACGCAAACCCAGATGGTGTCCGAGCAACATCTGCATGTTCACATACGGTAATATGTGTGAGAGCGGATAGTTCCGCATAACATGTCGTTCCAGATCCGGTGGAACGAGAACCGGATTGTCTATTGCAATATCCGAACGCTCTACCCGAGTAAGCTCAGGAAGTGATTTAACGGTTTCTGCACCAGCTGCGTCCGCCTCTTTTTCAGCGTCCATCTCCAGTTGCATCACTTCACGCGTGCTTGGGTTCATGAGCTTGTTGGCCAAATCCAGGCCGTCCATCGCATCTTTTGCATATACAACCATTCCGTTATATTCCGGGCGTATACGGTTTTTGGTGAATTTACGTGTCAATGCCGCTCCACCAACCATAATAGGTACATCAATACCAGCAGTTCGCAAGTCCTGAGCTGTAAGAATCATCTGTTGCGCCGATTTTACCAACAGACCGGATAGACCGATTGCATCGACTTTTTCTTCTCTGTACGCCTCGATAATTCGCTCTGGTGGTACTTTTATACCCAAATTAATGATTCGGTAACCGTTATTGGAAAGGATAATCTCCACCAGGTTTTTGCCGATGTCGTGTACATCGCCTTTGACCGTCGCTAGAATAATCTTTCCTTTAACTGACGTCTCGTTCTTCTCCATGAACTGTTCCAAATAAGCTACCGAAGCCTTCATGACTTCCGCGCTCTGTAACACCTCTGCTACGATCAGCTCATTGTTGTTAAACAGTCGCCCTACTTCTTCCATTCCCCGCATCAGCGGGCCATTGATTATTTCAAGGGCTTTATATTTGGTGAGTGCCAGCTCCAGATCGGGCAGCAAGCCTTCCTTGCTTCCTTCAACAACATATGAAGCGAGACGTTCTTCCAACGACAGGTTCGAAATTTTTTCTTTTTTCTCAACCTTTTTGTTACGGAACGCGGCCACAAAAGCAGCCAAAGTTTGGTCATTCGTATTATATAACAGCTCTTCCGAGAGTCTGCGCTCTTCCTCCGGAATGGATGCATAACGCTCAAGCTTCTCTGTGTTAACGATGGCATAATCGAGACCCGCTTTGGTACACTCATACAAAAATACAGAGTTCAGCACTTCACGCCCTGCTTCAGGCAATCCAAATGAAATGTTACTAATCCCCAGTATCGTATGACATTCAGGCATCGCTTCTTTAATGACACGAATACCTTCAATGGTTTCTTTAGCCGAACCGATATATTGTTCATCGCCCGTACCTACCGGAAACACCAAGGTATCAAAAATCAGGTCTTCTGCTTTTAATCCATATTTGTTCACCAGCAAATCGTAAGATCGCTTGGCTACCTCCAGCTTGTCCTCACGACTTATGGCCTGACCGCGTTCATCAATCGTTCCGACAACGACAGCACCGCCGTATTTATGCAACAACGGAGTGACCAGCTCGAACTTTTCCTCGCCGTCCTCAAGGTTAATGGAGTTAATTATTGCTTTACCTTGAGAGTATTGAAGTGCAAGGTCGATGACGGCTGCATCTGTCGTATCGATCATAAGTGGCACCTTTACTTTTTTGACAACAAGTTCAAGGAACTTCTCCATGTCTTCGGCTTCTTCACGGTCCGGGTCCTGAACACAAACGTCGACAACATGTGCCCCATTTTTCACCTGAGCCCGGGCAATTTCCGAAGCTTCCTCATACTTCCCTTCAACAATAAGGCGCTTGAATTTCCGTGATCCAAGTACATTCGTACGTTCCCCAACCATGTATGGGCGATTGTCCTGTTCAACATAGACTGGATCAATTCCCGACAATGCTGGTGGATGTGTTCCATTCATTTCTCTTGGAGGGTACTTGGCAAGTGCATCCCGCATGGCCCGAATATGCGCAGGTGTTGTTCCACAACAGCCACCCGCGATGTTCAACCAGCCCTGCTCGGCAAAAGCACCTATCTTCTGAGCAAGCGAATCAGGGGATTCATGGTAATTACCGTTTTCATCCGGAAGACCTGCATTTGGATAACAACTTACCGCAACTGAAGCCATCCCGGAAAGCGACCGGATATGGTCACGCATGAATTCCGGACCTGTAGCACAGTTTAGTCCCACTGAAATTGGGTTAAGGTGTTCTAAGGATATATAAAAGGACTCAATGTTCTGACCAGCGAGGGTTGTACCCATCGGTTCGATCGTTCCTGAGATCATCAAAGGAAGCTTGATACCGCTTTGCTCAAATGCCTGCTGAATTCCAATGCTACCTGCTTTTACATTAAGCGTATCTTGTGAGGTTTCGAGCAGCAGCGCATCAACGCCTCCCTCAATTAAAGCAAGCGCTTGCTCGAAATAACTGTCGATGAGCTCTTGAAACGTTACTCCACCTGTTACAGACAGCGTTTTGGTTGTAGGTCCCATTGCACCCACCACATAACGCGGAGACTCTGGTGTCGAGAATCGATCCACGGCTGCTTTCGCAATTCTGGCTGCTTCGAGATTGATTTCACGTGCACGGTCCTGAATGTCATATTCAGCAAGTACAACAGAAGTTGCACCAAACGTATTTGTTTCAATTAAATCAGCACCGGCTTCCAGATATTCCTCATGAATGCGCTGGATCAGCTCTGGACGTGTAAGTACAAGCATTTCATTACATCCATCCAGGTCTTCTCCGCCAAAATCTGCGCCTGTGAGATCAACTTGTTGAATCATGGTCCCCATTGCACCGTCGAGGATCAATATTCGTTGTTTTAATGCATCATGTAGGCTAAGCTTATCCAATATCGTCACCTCCGCAAAACGTTAAATCTTAGTTTAACAGAAACTAACTTAATGTGAAAGATCGGGATTAATCAGTCCCATAGCGGGTTTAAGTGAAGGTCAAACGAATTTGCGAATCGACAAAAACAGAGGAATCCGATATAATAGCAATTAAACCAAGTGGAAAAGAGGGAAAGAATATGGCTGAAATTGTAATCCGAAATACGAACGAACGTATCACTGGAGACGAAAATGTTCGAAATTTCTTAAACAAATATGAAGTATTATATGAAAACTGGGACGCTTCCAAATTAAATACTGATCTGCAAAACAATTTTGGACTCACGGATCAACAAAAAGAAGAAGTACTCAAAACATATGACTATGAAATCAGAGACTTGGCTGCGCGTCGCGGGTACCAAATCTGGGACGTAATTACGTTGTCTGAACAAACACCGGATATTGAAGAGAAGCTTGCCAAATTTGAAGAAATTCATACTCATGCTGAAGATGAAATCCGTGCCATTGTAGCTGGCAAAGGAATCTTTGTCATCAAAGCTACAGATGATGTAGGTTACTTTAATGTAGAGTTGTCTCCTGGAGACGTTATTTCGGTTCCTGAGAACACACCACACTTCTTCACCTTGATGGAGAACAAACAAATCATTGCCGTGCGTCTGTTCATTGAAAAAGACGGCTGGATCGCAGATCCGTACCCGGATCCAACGTTTATCAAACAAGCATAATAAAGCGAATTCTATCATTTGCTCAACAAACCCCTGTTCATTTCGAACAGGGGTTTGTGCATATTGGGATAGTATACAACTTTTGAGCTTTATATAAAATAATGCGGATATTTTGCCTTCATCTTCTCTTGTTCCACAACAACAAGTCTGAGATGAGCTTCCATAACCTCAACAGCTCGATCGGTCTCACGTTCTGTGATGAGCCGGTATATTTCTTTATGCTGTGAAATAATAACCTCTGCATCAGAATCTTCAGACAAGCGTAATAAACGAAGGCGATTAAAGGGAATATTGAGCTGCTGCAGCATTTTCCATGTTCTCAGTTTCCCTGTGCCCTGAAACAATATCTGATGAAACTCTTCATCCAGTTCAAAAAGCCGATAGAAATTATTCTTCCCTATACATACTTCCTGCATGGCGATATTGATTTCAAGTCTGAATCTGAATTCTTCTGGAAAAGATGTACACGCCAGAGTGACAATTTCCTTCTCCATCTTCTCTCTCATAAATCGGCCTTCTTCAACATGCTCCAGATTAATATGGGAGACAATGGTTCCACTCTGTGGAATGATATCCAGTAATTCTTCTTCGGCAAGCTTCATGAATGCTTCACGTACCGGCGTTCTGCTTACTTGCAATTCATCTGCAATTTCCTTCTCGGAAATCTTGGTACCAGGCTCAAGTTTAAGGTGCAGAATTCGTTCCTTTATCAGATTGTATGAATAAGCCCGGGTCGAACCTCTAATCTTTTGATTAAGTGACATTCCTTAACCTCTTCCTCTCAGCCATATTCATCCATCTTAGCACAATTTGCCGCTCCACTAAAATTCCCTCAGTGAAACGGCAATCGCCAAATTTCAGTTTACAACTATTGTTGCTTGTTTTCTTTGTATTTCTTATAAGTGTCATTGGAAAGCTGCATATACTGAGGCAAGCCTTGGCTCTCCAACTCTTTCACAAATGCATCAAACTCGGAAAGATTGCGCTCTCCCAAAATGAATTTAAGCGTATTTTGATCCGAAAAATCCTTGAGCGGTGTGCTAAGCAGCGTCACCTGTTCACGATCGATATCCGAGTAAGGAATTGGCGGCTCGGCTGGAACCACTTCTTTGATATCTTTCATGTCTTGCTGGAATTTCAGTTCTTCCTCACTAAACATAGAGTGTAGCAAATCTGTCGTTCCTCCATAGGCAAACACACCACCGGAGAATCCGTAATCGATGCGCAAGTCCTTCGTTCCTTTTGGATTTAATCCGTTATAGTTCACATCTTCGGCCAACTTGCGGACGCCATCCTGTTTGGTGAAGGTTTCACCTTCTACACCCCATTTGGCAAATTCCTGACCTTCATCACTATAGTATAACCAGTCAATAAATTGCATTGTTGCTTTAAAATTTTCGTTGTCTTTAACTTTTCCAGAAATCATGACACCGTTTTCAAGTCTGGAGCCCGACATCAATTGACCTTTTGGACCACCGGGAACCGTAATTTTGGCGATAGAGAAATTCCCTTCTCCCAACGTTTTGTTCATGTCGTTACGATGGAGCACTACTGTTTGTGAGTTACCATTAATAATGAAGGATTTTCCGGAAACAAATTTTTGGATAGCCTGATCATCGTCCTGGGTGAAACTTTCCTTATCCAACAGCCCTTCCGATACAAGCTTGTTAAAGTAAGTTAACATTTCCTTGTATTCTGGTGTGGTCGATGTGTATACAAATTCATCCTTATCTTCTTTATACGTTAAACCATTGCCAAATCCCCACCCAGCTTTTGTTCCAAAACTGGTAGCAGCAATATTCAATGTACTGTTAAATTGGAAACGATCCGAGAACGGAACAGAATCTGGATAGATTTCTTTCAGCTTTTTGGCTGCAACATACAATTCGTCCCATGTCTTTGGAATGGCAATGTTATTTTTCTCAAAAATATCAGTTCTCACAATAAGGGTATAGTCCGGCCAAACCTCTTCATGTAAACCTGGAAGCACATAATATTTTCCATCTTCTTGTCGAAGGCCCTCAAGCTCATCCTGAAGCCCCCATTTCTCTACTTTATCCTTGAAATTGGGCATTAAATCAACATAGTCACTCACTGGTAAAATGGCACCAGAAGATACAAAAGCAGATTCTTCACCCGGATAGGTTTTCGGAATAACCAGCGGGGCATCTCCAGAGCTGATCAGAAGGGATCTTTTCTGGGAATAGTCACTCATTGGAACGATGGTGGGATCAAGGGTGACTCCGGTTTTTTCCGTGATTTTTTGGAAAAGGAGCCAATCCTTCTTGTACGGGTATGCTGGCTGGTCACTGTAAAGAATAGATAGATTAAATGGTTCAGTGGCTTTGAAGGTTTCTCCTACACCATAGGATTCCATAGCCCCCTTGGATTCTGGTTCGACTTTCTCTCCACCAGCTCCGCTGCTACATGCTGCCAAAACGATACTCATCATTGTTGCCAATACCAACTTGCCTACCAGCTTACGTGGTCTCTGTTTCATTCAATTCTCCCCCTGCATGTGGTTTAGATTGGCCTTGCAATCAAGATGTTGAACTATATTCGGTCAGGATTACTGTTTAACAGATCCCAACATAATACCGGTTACAAAGTACCTTTGAACAAATGGATAAATCGTTAAAATAGGCAAAATGGTGAGTACCATGGTGACCGATTTGATATTTGCAGAAATTTGAGTCAGATTATCCGCTGACGCACCAGCCGAAACACCGCCAGTTGCACCTGCAATCATGTTGCGCAAGTAAATCGTAACCGGGAACAGTTCCTTTTTGTCGAGATACAAGAAGGCTGGAAACCAGGAATTCCAGTGTCCCACAGCGTAAAACAGAACCATCGTTGCCATGACAGCTTTACTCAGCGGTAGAATGATCCGTAACAAAATGCCATACGTATTCAAACCGTCGATAGCTGCCGCTTCCTCAAGCTCCTCAGGCATGTTTTCGAAAAATGATTTCATAATTAACATGTTATAAATGCTGATTGCCCCAGGCACAACCAATGCCCACATCGTATTATTGAAGCCCAGAGAGTTAATCAGGACATAGTTAGGAATCAGGCCGCCACTGAAAAACATCGTGAACACTGCGAACATCGTCAAAAATTTTCGTCCCATTAATCTCTTTTTGGATAAGGCATAAGCGAAAATGGTCGTCATGAACATGGAAATCAAAGTACCTACAACGGTATATATAATTGTGTTTTTATAGTTGGTCCAGAACATGCTGTCGCGAGATATGGTCTTGTAGGTTTCTACATTAAACCCTCTCGGGATAATACTTACCTTACCTGAGTTGATATAAGCCTCGCTGCTGAAGGATTGGGCCACAACATTCAGAAACGGGTAGAGCGTGATGAACACCACAAGCAGCAAAAAGATGGCATTGAATACTTTAAATACTTTGTATGATTTTGATTCCAGCATATTGCTCCTCCTTTACCACAAGCTTCGTTGTGTCAATCTGCGTGAAATTGCATTAACCGAGAATACCAGGATCAGTCCAATAATGGATTCAAACAAACCAATGGCGGTAGCATAGCTGAAGTTGCTCGACTGCAAACCTACCCGGTACAGATAAGTAGAAATCACGTCAGATGTCTCGTAGATCAGCGGATTGTAAAGGAGCAAGATTTTCTCAAATCCAACCGCAAGGAAATTACCCATATTCAAAATTAGCAATGTAACAATCGTTGGCAAAATGCCCGGTATGGTTATATGCAGGGTTTGCTTCCAACGGTTTGCACCATCGATCCGGGCAGCCTCATACAAAGAATCATCAATTGTTGTCAATGCAGCCAAATATAGAATGGCTCCCCACCCCATACCTTGCCAAACCTCAGAAGTGATATAGATTGTTCTGAACCATTCCGCTCGCTGCATGAAAGGAATGCTGTCTCCGGTAAAAAATGAAACCATTCCGTTAATGGAGCCATTAACTGCCGTTAATTGCAGTATCATTCCGGCAACGATGACGATGGACAAGAAGTGTGGAAGATAAGATGCGGTCTGCACAAACTTTTTAAAACGTTTGCTTTTCACCTCATTCAGCAGCAATGCAAAGATGATCGGAACTGGGAAGGTGAACAGTAACGCAAGTCCACCGAGCATAAGTGTGTTTCCAAATACTTTCCAAAAGGTTGGGTCTTGGATAAACATCTGAAAATACCTGAATCCAACCCAAGTCTCCCCAAAAATACTGCCTCCCGGTACAAATCGTCTAAAGGCGATGACATTACCGAGCATTGGCCCGTATTTAAAAATAATAAGATAGATAATTGGAAGAATTAACAGTGAGTATAGTTGCCAATCTTTGCGAAGTAGAGCTGCAGCCGTTCTTAACCTACTTTCTTTACGTAAAGATGTCATCGTTAGCGTGGTTTTAGCGGTTTCTGACTCCATATGTTATTTCACTCCGATCCTTAGCTTGATAAAATAAAAGCGTTTTCGATCAATTCTCATCATCTTTTCTTTTTGTAGAAGACAAGTAATCAGATGATCTTCACCCCCACCTGCAGAATAAACAAAACAGATTATGTAAGCGATATCAATTTTAGAAATCACTAGAGGTACGTGTCGGTTAAGATGCTTACCGTCATTTTCTGACTAACCACTTCATGTTGTATTTCCAGAATTAAATGGTTTCCTTCAATTATGTAAAGCGCTTACAAAGGATATGAAAATAATAGCGAATAACTCCCGCTTTCACTTCATTCGAGTAAGTCAACAGATATTCGCTACATTCATTCGCATACTAGTCATACTAGTATGTTAGTTATATTCTAAATCAGCAGTTCTATAATTTCAATAACTTTTAGGAAAAAATTTTATATTACGTTATTACGGTATAGTTCAAGCTTTCCCAAAACAAAAAAACATTGTTAGGTTTCATGGATGAAAAACATCTCATAGAACCTAACAATGTTTGGACACAACACAAAAAATACAAATTAGGATGCACTAATGGAGAATTCAGCAATAATACTTTCCAATTCGGATAAATGCTTGATTTGATGGTCAGGCACATACGATTCGTTATTCACTTTATTCTCACGGTTGATCCAAACAGACTTAATGCCAGCTGACAACGCTCCACGAATGTCAGTCGTCAGCTTATCTCCAACCATCACGCTCTCCTCAGGTTTCACTCCCAGCTTACTCAATGCGTGCTCGAAGATCGAAGGATCAGGTTTTCCTTTACCGAACGTACCAGAGATGATAATTTCGTCAAAAAAAGGAGCTAGTTCAGGAACGCCATTAAGTTTCTCTTGTTGTAAAGCAGGACAGCCGTTTGTTAAAAGCAATAACTTGAACTTCCCTTGTAGGTGACTCAACGTTTCCAGCGTTTCTTCATAGACATGGGGTCTTGATCTCCGTTCTGCCCCAAATTGTGAGGCAAGTCGTTCCGCCAGATCTTCACGATCAACACCAAGCTTTAACAAGCCACGACGCCATGACTCTTTACGATATGCAGGTGCAAGCTGCTCCAACTGGCGAAATTCCGGCTGATCTCCACCCGTGAAGTTAGCCCAAAGGCCTTCAAACGGGTTGATCCCAATCATTTTGGTAAACGAAAAAGTTTCATAAGACTCATACAGATTACGTGCCTCATTACGAACAGCTTCTTCAAGGTCTTCAGGTTTAACACCAGTCTCTTGAGCTGCGATCAGACAAGTCTCATGAAAGGCCTCTCGAACACTGCGCTCATCCCACAGCAAAGTATCATCCAGGTCGAACAAAATCGCTTTTAACGCCATTTCGGTCATCTTCCCCTTTATGCAATAATTACTTTTTCTCGTATGTTTCCACGGTGATCTGATGTGCTTTGGCGAATTTCAAAAGACGTTCAGTAATTGCATCGGTATCATAACGATTGAGCAGTTTGGTAAATACCCATCTCTTACCTCGTGCATTATGCTCAATCACAACTGTGCCTGGCTCAATTCTGAATTTCACGATATCGTCAACTCCAATTGAACGCTCTCGGTTTCCTTTTGTCGTCAAAATCCGATTAGTTCCTATTTTGACATAAGGACGACGGAGCATGAAGATGCCTGCCAAAAATACATACAGCAACATGGTTACCCAGTCCCAGGTGGTCATCGGAGCTTTGACAAGGAACGTGCTCATAAAGAGGTACAGGAATGCTAGTCCGATCAGAAAAATAGGAAACAGAAGGCTGCGTCCTTTGAATACGTCCTCACCTGGTGTACCGGAAACCGGCTGACCGCTTTTTTTACGTTGCTGATTCAACTGCTTAGAATTTTTCCGAACCGTTCTCTCGAACGAACGCGACATGTGAATCCCCCTTAGATGTTCTTTGTATCGGCTTACATAACTGCAAACCAACATTTCCCCCTATAGTTTGCAACCTCTAAATAACAGGAAGAAACCTAAATATCATAATGATATCATTAGGTTTCCTTAATGTTTGAGTTTGCCTTGGTGGCCTTGATCATTCTCATCATCTACAATTTCAATCGTATCCAGCTGCTGTCTGAAATTGCTTCGAATGTTATTCAAATAGATCTCTCTAAGCTTGGCACGTTCAGCGAGCTCTTCCTCTGTCAATCCAGTGGATTTTTGCTTACGGGCCAATTCATTAATACGTGCTACCAGACTATCTATATCCAAGCTTGTCCCCTCCAAAAATACAAAGTCATATTAACTTTGACATGATAAAGGCAGCTTGTCAAGCTGACACGCATTAGCGCGTGAAGATATGCAGTTTATTCTATGAATTGTGGCAGTATTAAGACTTGCCCCACCTTTATTGAAGTTGACTGAAGTTGATTCACTTTCTTAATTGCTTCTATATATACACGTGTATCCATCACTTCCGGTTTATGATCCAATGATATACTCCAAAGCGTATCTCCTTGTGAAACTGCCATCTTACCTCCAGGCAAAACATCGTTCTCATTGCCGGCAAATACAGTTAGCACCGTACTGCATCCAACCAATATAATTAAGAATACGATTATTAATTTTAACACCCAAGTTGGGACATTCCTTTTCGCAAAAACCTTCTTGAAATTCCTTATGTTAGTTTCAACCACTTCTGAATGAACCGGTTCGTAAATGCTTTGATAAGTAGAATATCTCATTAAATATCGACCTCCAAACGTTTGTTCCTATCCGTTGAAATCAATATAACACGAACACTTGTTTTGCACAACAACTTTTTTAGAACAATTGTTCGCTTTTTTTTGGTCGGACCCTACACTACTATCTTTCTTCTATAGTATGGGAACATCATTTGCATCATTTGCATCATTTGCAGTATTTGCATAAACTCAAAGAAAATTTTCATACAAATTCGAAAAAAAACATTGATTTTATGGCATTTTTTTTTAGAACTTATGTTTGTACGAACGGAGGTTCTATGTTATAATTTTCCCAAACGTTACTAAAATGGGGTTGATACGGTATGTCGAAGATATCCAGCAGGCAACAGGCTATTCTGGAGTTTATACGCAATGAAGTCCGGTTGAAGGGGTATCCTCCTTCCGTACGCGAAATTGGTGAAGCTGTTGGATTGGCTTCCAGCTCTACAGTACATGGACATCTGGATCGTTTGGAGAAGAAAGGTCTAATTAGACGTGACCCAACCAAACCAAGAGCCATTGAACTTCTCAGCCAGGAAGAGTCAGAGCATTCACATCAGTTTGCTCACAGCGTCGCTCGCATTCCTGTCGTGGGTAAAGTTACTGCAGGGGTTCCGATCACAGCAACAGAAAATATCGAAGATTACTTCCCTCTTCCTACGCATTATGTAGGCGAACAGAAAGTATTTATGCTTTCGGTCGTGGGAGACAGTATGGTTGAAGCAGGCATTGTTAACGGAGACTATGTTATCGTACGTCAGCAGCAAACTGCAGATAACGGCGATATCGTAGTAGCCATGACTGAAGACGATGAAGCAACGGTAAAAACGTTCTACAAAGAGAAAGATCATATTCGTCTTCAACCGGAAAATTCGACTTTTGAACCGTTGCGTTTGAAACACGTTAGCATCCTGGGCAAAGTCATTGGCCTTTTCCGTGATATTCACTAATATGTATTGAAGTTGTACAGATGTTTCACAATAAGATACTTAAAGAGGTTGTCCCGTTGAACGGGACAACCTCTTTTTTCTCATACTACTTATATTGTTCTACGTTAATCGACTATTCGCTGCGTTTAAGAATGCTCTTATGATGAGAAAACACATCAAAACTCTGTTGGCCATGGTAGGAACCCATTCCACTTTCTCCGACGCCGCCAAACGGGAGATAATGTGATGTCATATGAGACAATGTGTCATTAATACAACCACCACCAAAAGATACTTGATTCAGAACCTGATTCTGCAGATCCTCATCCTGAGTGAAGAGATATAATGCCAGTGGTTTTGGACGGCGAACAATCTCATCTAGCATGGGATTGAGGTCGGCATACTTAAATACAGGAAGGATTGGACCAAAGATCTCTTCTTGCATCACAGGAGATTTCCAATCCACTTCCCCCAGTACTGTTGGTTCAATGAGCAACTGATCACGTTCAGAACGTCCACCGATCATTGCTTTGCCATCTTGGAGCAAAACCGATAAACGATCAAAGTTACGTGCGTTGACAACGTGCGGAAAATCAGCATTTTTCATCACATCGTCTCCAAATTTATCCTGAATTTCTGCACCGATTAATTCCAAGAATTTGTCATGTACGTCCTCGTGTATAAGCAAGTAGTCCGGAGCGACGCAGGTTTGCCCAGCATTCAGGAATTTACCGCGCACAATGCGCTGAGCTGCGAGCTTCAAATCCGCATCCTGGTGAACAATGACCGGACTCTTACCACCTAATTCCAACGTAACTGGAGTCAAATGCTCAGCAGCTGCCTTCATAACAATGCGGCCAACACCTGTACTGCCTGTAAAGAATATATAATCAAACTTTTCTTTCAACAATGCAGTACTCGTCTCGACTTCCCCCTCCATAACTGCCAGATACTCACTAGGAAACATCTCATGAATCAAATCATAAGTCAGACGTGACACGGCTGGGGTTAATTCAGACGGCTTAATAATGGCACAGTTACCCGCAGCAATGGCTCCAATTAGAGGGCCGAAAGCTAATTGGAACGGATAGTTCCATGGTGCAATAATAAGAGCAACTCCATAAGGTTCAGGATAAATTAAGCTTGTACCATCAGGTATAGCAGAATTTGTAGGCACAGGTTTTGGTGTGGCCCATTCCTCCAAATGTTCCAATGCAAAATCCAGTTCACCCAACACGATCCGAATCTCAGAGCCATAAGCCTCTGTTTCAGATTTATTTAGATCCGCACGAAGTGCGTCAAGAATACGTTGCTGATACTTCTCAATTCCCTGTCTTAATTGCTGAAGGGCACGAATACGGTACTCAATAGACTTAGTCTGACCTGTATAAAAAAATGTCCGCTGTGCGGCAACGAGTTGCTTCTCTTGTTCCATATTAACATCTCCAATTAATTGTTCAAAATTTAATTTCTAAAAATATAAATGAATTATAACGCAATTATATGAAACTATCAACATATAGATACTGTAAAAACATTTAAAACAATTAAAACGCACTCTCATTTCAATGATATGATCATATTTTAATTAACTATTCTATTTCTTATTGACCACATAAAAAGCCTTAACACTAATATGCCAAGACTTATTCTACGATTACTAGCTTTCTCTTTACATTCTTATTTCCGTTCCTGTTTTACTCCAACGTGATGTGTCCATGCTTCTAAATGGTGGACACATGTTCTGTCTATATTTTCTCTTCCTGAATTTTTTCTTCATTAATATACACTTTGAGCGAGGGTACTTACTGGCATCTCTTTATGAGAATAGGATTGACAAAAAAAGAGGTCATTGCTATAATCGCCCTCATATCTTAAGGAAGGATGATTCAGATGATCCGTCGTCTAAAAAAACTAAAGAATGTGGCTACCGCATCACGCTTCTAAGTTACTCAGAAATATAACTTAGAAGCGAGGAAATTAAAATGAATATAAACCAATTTAATCACTGGTCTGAAATTAAGTATTTAAACGATATTGTAACCAATCCATTAATCGAAGTCGGCGATTACTCCTATTACTCTGGTTATTACGATAACAATTCTTCTTTTGAAGACGGATGCGTGAGATATTTATGGGGAGATGAAAAATCGAGGAGCTTATTCAATCCAATTGAGGAATTTGGATGGCAATTAGATCGATTAATTATTGGTAATTATGTATGTATAGCAGCCGGTGTCGTCATTCTTATGGGGGGAAATAACAATCATCACGCGGAGTGGATCACTGTTTATCCATTTGCTGATCAAATTAGCCATTCCTTCTCACCCAAAGGAGATACCATTATAGAAAGCGATGCATGGATCGGCATGAATGCAATGATTATGCCGGGTGTTACCATTGGTGAAGGTGCAATTGTTGCAGCAGGCACAGTTGTAACAAAAGATGTCGCCCCTTACACAATCGTTGGTGGCAATCCTGCAAAAGAAGTTAGGAAGCGTTTTTCAGAAGAGGAAATCATGAAATTAAAAGAAATGCGCTGGTTTGATTGGAAGAGAGAATCGATAGAAGCAGCCACTCACTTACTTTCTAGTTCTTCTATTGATGAGTTATACGAGTACTATTTATCAGAAATTAAGGACTGAGATCCTATAGATTTAAAGCTAGGTAGAAATAATATTCTACCTAGCTTTTTTAATTAACGAACAAGCTGATGAACAAAGTTAAGAATTCACGAATGACATATCTGATCACTATTATTTTTTGGGGGCATTTTGTGGGCATTAATTTTCATCGTCAATTTTATACCCCCTCACCCACAAAAAGAAAAACCCCTCAGCGCTAGAGCGCCAAGGGATTCAGCTATTAGTACAACGTGATATATTGATCGCGTTCCCATTGGTGGACTTGTGTACGGTACATATCCCACTCAATTTCTTTCAGCTCATAGAAGTGAGCCAGGGCGTGGTCGCCGAGAGCATCACAGATGACTTCGCTGCGAATCAATTCGTTCAATGCTTCTTTCAGGTCAGCTGGCAAGCTTGGAATGCCTTCTTCCACACGTTCTTCATCTGACATGATGTAGATGTTACGATCAATTGGAGCTGGCAAGGACAGCTCACGTTTGATTCCGTCCAGACCTGCTTTCAATAAAACAGCCAAAGCCAAGTAAGGGTTAGCGGCCGGATCCGGATTACGAACCTCAACACGTGTACTCAGACCACGGGAAGCTGGAATACGGATCATTGGACTACGGTTACTGGCGGACCATGCTACATAACAAGGGGCTTCATAACCTGGTACAAGACGTTTGTATGAGTTCACAGTTGGGTTCGTAATTGCTGCAAACGCACGCGCATGCTTCAAAGTTCCAGCCATGAAGTGACGTGCAGTTTTGCTCAGACCCAGCTCGTCCGACTCGTCTACGAATGCGTTCACTTTGCCTTGGAACAAGGATTGGTTACAGTGCATACCGGAACCGTTCATACCAAACAGCGGTTTCGGCATAAAGGTAGCATGTAGACCATGCTGACGTGCAATCGTTTTAACAACGAGTTTGAACGTTTGGATCTGGTCTGCTGCTTTTAGAGCATCAGCATATTTAAAGTCGATCTCATGCTGACCTGGAGCTACCTCATGGTGGGAAGCTTCGATCTCAAAGCCCATTTCTTCAAGTGTGATAACGATGTCACGACGACAGTTTTCACCAAGATCCGTAGGCGCAAGGTCGAAATATCCACCTTGGTCATTCAGTTCGTTAGTCGGGTTTCCTTTTTCGTCTGTTTTGAACAAGAAGAACTCTGGTTCAGGACCGACGTTGAAGGAAGTGAATCCCATTTCTTCGGCTTCTTTCAGGTTTCGTTTCAAGATGCCACGCGGATCTCCGGGGAACGGATTACCATCCGGAAGATATACGTCGCAAATCAGTCGAGCAACACGGTTCTCGGCTACCCAAGGGAAAATGAGCCAAGAATCAAGATCAGGATAGAGGTACATGTCGGATTCTTCGATACGCACGTAACCTTCAATGGAAGAACCATCAAACATCATTTTATTGTCCAGAGCCTTGGTAAGTTGGCTCACAGGAATCTCAACGTTTTTGATCGCTCCAAGCAGATCGGTAAATTGCAAACGAACGAATCGTACATTTTCTTCTTTTGAGATGCGTAGGATGTCTTCTTTAGTAAAACTCACGGTACCCTCTCCCTTTCTTCTCTGCGTATTTGGCTTGCCTGTTATATTTGTACATTAGAATATTGCATGGGTCAAGGAGTCCTCCTACCTAAAAGCAGGATTTCCCCTGACCTACGAGGTTATACGAACTTATTTTTTATTAAAGAAACGGGAAAGCTCTCCCTGAATGAGAGATACTTGTCCAGGTCTCTTACCTGACACCAATTGTTGTTTCAACAGACGGTGCAGTTGGGAGTCCGAAAGTTCTCTGCGTTTCACTTCCGTATCGGGTGTAATAACAGTCGCTTCTTCTGACTCCTTGGATACAGGATTCATCACTTGTTTAATACCCGCGATGTTAACTCCTTTTTCAATCAGAGCCTTGATTTCCAGCAATCGTTCTACGTCATTGAAAGAGAACAAACGCTGATTACCTGACGTTCTCGCAGGAACAATCAAGCTGTGCTGCTCATAATAACGAATCTGACGCGCGGACAGATCCGTAAGTTTCATTACAATACCTATTGGGAATAAGGCCATATTTCTGCGAATTTCGTCACCCATCATTCATCAACCTTCCAGTCATCTTTTCTTCACTCTATTGTACAGTTAGTTATTACTAAGTGTCAATGATGTGTTAGATAAACTCACAATAATTTGCGTTCTTTCATGGTCTGTAATGCCATCAAAACGCCATATTTAACATGAGAGTATGTTAAACCGCCCTGCATATAGCCAATATAAGGCTCACGGATAGGTGCATCTGCTGACAATTCCAGACTTCCACCCTGTATAAACGTACCTGCCGCCATGATGACAGGGTGCTCGTAACCCGGCATGTCCCACGGTTCAGGAACTACATGGCTATCTACTGCAGCAGCCCGCTGTATTCCTTGCACAAAGGCAATTAAATGCTCGGCCGAACTGAATTGTACAGCCTGAATCAGATCTGTACGCATCTCGTTCCATGCCGGTTTGGTTACAAATCCGGATGCAGCAAACATCGCCGCAGCGAATGTGCTCCCTTTAATGGCCTGTCCTACAATTGTCGGAGCCATGTAAAGTCCTTGGTAGATGCCACGAGTTGTTCCCAACATCGCGCCAACCTCACCGCCAATTCCGGGAGCAGTCAAACGATAGGCAGCCAATTGTACGTACTTTTCCTTCCCGCATATGTATCCACCGGTTTCCGCCAGACCTCCACCGGGATTTTTAATCAGTGAACCTGCCATTAGGTCCACCCCAATTTCAGTTGGTTCACATTCCTCCGTGAATTCACCATAACAGTTATCCACAAAAACGATGACATCTTCCTTGATCGCCTTTACACGTGTAACCATATCAGCGATTTCTTCAATACAGAAGGAAGATCTCCAATCATATCCTCTGGAGCGTTGAATACCAATGACTTTTGTCGCTGCATTGATACTTTTCTCTACCGCCACCCAATCTACTCCGCCATCTTCTAACAGAGCCGTCTCTTGATAGCCAATGCCGAAATCCCGTAACGATCCTGTTCCATCACCAGGCTTGCCAATGACCTTATGCAATGTGTCATAGGGCTTACCCGTAATGTACAATAACTCGTCGCCTGGACGGAGCACACCGAACAAAGCTGTAGCAATAGTATGTGTACCTGATGCAAAATGGGGACGCACCAGTGCCGCCTCTGCACCAAACACATCGGCATAAACTTCATCGAGCACCTCACGCCCTCGATCGTTATAAGCGTACCCCGTTGAACCCGCAAAGTGAAAATCACTGACTTTTCTACGCTGAAAAGCATTAATTACTTTCCATTGGTTATGATCGGTGATCCGGTCAATCTGTTGCAATTGCCCTTCAATCTGACGTTCAACCTGTCGTTGAAGTTCAATAATCTCTGAATCAAAGCTTACCATCTTGCTTCATTCCCCTTCATAGCACGAATCTGACGTCAAACATCAATTATCGTGTCAACTTATCATACAAATATGTCATCGATGTTACAGTTGTATGAAATCTTCAAGTAAATAACCGAATTTCTCATATTCGCCCTTTTGCAGTTCTACTTCATAAATTACATCATTATCTTCAAATGTGGTCTCAACAACATCGCCTATTTTGTAAAGTACAGATGTAAGATCGCCACGCTCAGCCGGAATACGGAACCGTTTGGTAGCGCCAGTCAATTCAGCCTGGATAAGCTCACGAATTTTCAGCAAGTCATCTGGATCCAGAGCGCTCACTTTGATATGTTCTTTATCCAAAGGAAGCATTTCAAGCTGCTCCGGTGTACAAGCATCCTTTTTGTTATACAATACCAATTGGGGCTTGTCCCCTGAACCCAGTTGCTGCAAAATCGTGTGTACAGTTCTCATCTGGTCTTCACGCATTGCAGATGATGCATCGACCACATGTAATATAAGGTCCGCTTCATTCACTTCCTCCAGCGTTGCACGGAAAGCCGCAATCAGATCATGAGGAAGGTTTTGTATAAACCCAACCGTATCTGTGAGTACGATTTCTTTACCACTTGGCAGTTCCATCGTCCGTGAGGTTGGATCCAGTGTGGCAAACAGCTGGTCTTGAATATACACATCTGCCGCCGTTAATTGTTTAAGCAAGGTGGATTTACCCGCATTCGTATAACCTACAAGGGCTACCTGAACGATCCCCGTCTTTTTACGACGTTCCCGGTGCAGCTTGCGATGACGTGTCACTTCTTCCAAATGACGCTTCAAGTCATCTATGCGGCCACGAATATGTCGACGATCCGTCTCCAGTTTACTTTCACCTGGACCCCGCGTTCCAATTCCGCCACCAAGTCTGGACAAATTCTTCCCGTGACCCGACAAACGTGGTAACAAATAGCTTAACTGAGCCAACTCAACCTGGATAATACCTTCTCTTGTGTTGGCGCGCTGCGCAAAGATATCCAGGATCAGCTGGGTGCGGTCAATAATTTTGAGATCCAACGCTTCTTCCAGGTTACGAACTTGAGCACCGGACAGCTCCTGGTCAAAAATAGCTGTTGTTGCTCCCATTTCCTCAGCCACTGCACGAAGTTCTTCCACTTTTCCCTTACCAATGAACCATTTGGTGTCCCGGGTTTTCAGGTTCTGTGACAATACACTCAGCACTTCCACGCCTGCCGTCTCGGCGAGTTTTACCAACTCCTCAAGGGAGTACTCCGGGTTAATACCCGAACGTTTGACCTCATCGGTAACCAGACTCACCAACACGGCGCGATCCTTCTTCACCATATCTGTATCATGTGTGCCATTTGTCATCGTGTATATTCACTCCTTCTATTACGTTTCCGCATATATTCTGTGCCACCATGGTTCCATGGCATGCTTTAAGCCGAACCGGTTAACCCGGCCGGCTGCTTCAAAAATTATATTATCGCTTACTTTTGCTCAAACTTCAAATCCTCTGTGCGGATGGTCATCAGCTCCAGTTTTCCCGGATTCCCCTGGGTATACTGTTCCAATAGTCGAACTGCCTGATGGCGAATCGATCGTTCAATGGCATTTCGGACATATCGGGCGTTGCTGAACGCATGAAGAGATTCATTTTTTTCCTGAAGCAGATGCTGCTTTAATTTGAGTATGGTCTGTGGCATGAGAATATAGTCACGTTCCTTGGCCATAATCTCGGAGATCTGAATCAATTGATCAATGCTATAGTCTGGAAATTCAACCTGGATCGGAAAACGGGAAGGTAATCCGGGATTCGTCTGCAGAAAAAAATCAATCTCTTCCGAGTATCCTGCCAAGATGAGGATAAATTGATTCTTATTATCTTCCATTGACTTCACAAGTGTGTCGATAGCTTCCTTCCCAAAATCCTTCTCGCCACCGCGAGCCAGACTGTACGCCTCGTCAATAAACAAGATTCCGCCCAATGCCTTCTTAACCAAATCCCTCGTTTTCTGTGCCGTATGCCCGATGTATTCCCCGACCAAGTCTGCACGTTCCACTTCAATTAAATGACCCTTACTAAGAACCCCCATCTTCTGAAACAGCTTCGCGACGATACGTGCTACCGTTGTTTTTCCAGTTCCCGGATTGCCTTTGAAAATCATATGATACACGTGCGCCCCACTTATCAGTCCTGCTTCGGTACGCATCTGGGCAATCTGTAAGAAAGCATAGATTTCAAATACCAAATCCTTGATATTTTCAAGCCCAACCAGCTGCTCCAATTCACCTTGAATCTCCTGAAAGTGCGCATGCTTGGCTAAGCCTTTTGCTGCCTGTATTGCCGTCTCTTCTTCTTTGACCAGCATCTGAGGTTCCTGGTTACGCAAAACAACATTAATTTGTCTGGATGGTCTGCCTCCCGGTTGCCCTCCTGCAGCCATGACCCGTCCGTTCATTCGCCATCACCTCTATTTTATCGGGCTGAACTCTCCTGATTATTAATGTATTCTATCAGGTGCTCTAATATTAGAAGGATGGCGAAGAATTCTAAGACTTTTCCATGACTCAAATCTGAATATTTTTTCTGAACTCCCCATTCTCAAACAGGGATTGTCTATGCTTCAAAGACAGTTGGAAATAAGGAAACACATGTGCATCAATGGCATGCAATAATTCCTTTGCTGTCCGGTTAGCCAGATCATAATCCCCCGTCGTAATGTGCTTACGAGAAAGAGCATCTTCAAGCTCATCTTCGTCCAGCAAAAATATTTCTCCATCCTTCAGGACCACGACATCCAGATACAGATCATCAAACCACGGAACACCCTGATCGGTTATGCCCTGGCTGCGGCATGTATCAATGTACCATTCAACGATCCGCTCCTGATCGTCAAACATGGCCGTAACAACAAAGTGCTCGCCTTTGGGATAATACTGCAACCATGAATAACCTTTATCCGCAATGCAGAAGGTACTTCCTCCATAGGTTTTCCATAAAGGCTCTTTCAAATCTTGTATCGTATACAACGTAATGTAACCAGTAAAAATTTTGGATTGAACGAACCGGCATGTAAATTGTCGGTTCGTAATCCGGCGCCAGTTCGCGCGGTCCCCGAATTTCCGTTTCATACGAACCCCTCTTTGCCGACCACAGGTCCGTGACCTGCTGATATTGGTGAACAGCGAATAGCGTCCGCATTACCGATTCTACAAGTCACTGAATCGGCTTTGCACAACGTATTACGAATAGTTACAGCTTACCATATTTAAGTTATACACTCAAAATCAAGCTTTGCCTCATCTGTTGGAGGGCTCTGGTTCCATTCCAAACATTACACAAACCAAAAAACCTGCTCCCCCAACGTCAGGGAGCAGGTTTTTTGGTGTAATTATTTAATGCGGTTTAATCTCGTTAACCGTCAGTTCCAGCTTGGGAATCTGGCGGTGCATTCGTCTCTCCAGTGTTACCGTTGTTTCCACTATCTGGTGGCGTGACTACCTCGCCCGGTGTCGTTACAGACCCATCATTGGAACCCTCACCCGTACCTCCAGGTTCTGTTGTTCCCTGTCCAGGCGGCGTGTTTCCTTCTCCGGTCTGTCCGTTCCCTTGACCTGTCCCGCCGTTGTTTCCATTATTCCCGTTACCATTATTACCATTTTCGTTCCCGTTGCCATTGTTACCCTCAGAACTTCCATCCCCCGGCGAACCGTTGTCCGGATTTTCTGTTCCTGGCTGCCCTGTGTCCGGTTCTGTTCCCGGCTCTGTGCCTGTGTCCGGCTGCTCCGGTTCCAATTCCTCCGCTTCAATCATCAGCGATATGGTATTGGACGGATCTGTCTCCAGTCCAGAAGCCAGATCATAGGCTGTTACATAATACTCATAAGTAAGACCAGGGAGCGCACTTAAATCTTGTGCACTGGTCGAACCTACAGCATCAATGAGATGGGTGAACTGTCCTTCGGAAGATTCTTTCCGATAAATCCGATACTGTGTTGACGAATCGCCCGTTGCAGTCCAGTTCAGCGACACCGTTTGTGTAGATGGATCATAAGAACCATTCAACCCACTAACGGAAAGCGATGGTTGCTCTGGTTCTTTTTCCGGCGGAGGTGTCTGGGATCCTGCTGGAGCTTTGAAGTCCTTCACAGGAACTCCTTTCAATGCATCCCCCATAACTTTCGCAAAGAACGCTGCTGACAGCTTACTACTATTCTTGAGCATATGGGTTGCATCAGGATTGTCATAACCCATCCATACTGCAGCAGTCCATTCTGGCGTGTATCCGACGAACCATACATCACGGTTGGCGCTGTTGCCGGAAATACCGCTTTGAACGGTTCCCGTCTTACCAGCAACCGGTCGATCCAGACGTGCTGAACGTCCTGTACCGTCATTCACTACGTTTTGCAGCATCTGAGTCAGGGAATAAGCATTTTGCTCACTCATGACACGCGTTGTATCCGATTTATCGTGTTTATAAGTCGTTTTTCCGGCACTATCCTTAATTTCCTTAATGGCATAAGCCTGCTGGTACTCACCCAGATTGGCGAATGCGCTATAGGCTTGCGCCATTTCCAGCGTATTCGTACCTTTGCTAAGACCACCCAGCGCAATCGCCAGGTTTTTGTCTTCATCCGTAAGTTGGATACCTACGCTTTTTGCAAACTGAACACCTGTATTTACACCAATTTTGTTTAGGAGCCATACTGCCGGAATGTTCTCCGATTTTGTAATGGCATCTGTCATGCTAATGGTTGAAGAATACCCATGCAAGTTACCCGGACAGTAATTGCCGAAGCATTGCTTTTCATTACTGAGAGCTGAGTTTGCATTGTAATTACCTGATTCAAGAGCCGGCGCATAAGTCACAATCGGTTTAAATGCCGATCCAGGCTGTCTGCGGCTCTGTGTTACCCGGCTGTAGCCCTTCGTTTGATAATCCCGTCCGCCCATCAAGGCGACGAGACTGCCATTTTCATGGTTCATGATTACCATGGAGCCTTGAACTGGCTGATCATCTTTGCTTGACTCAAACAAACTATCATCCGAGAAGGCACTCTCCATGGCTGTTTGAGCCTGAGCATCCATCGTCGTGTAAATTTTGTACCCGCCGATATTCAGATCATCCTCCGTTTTACCAGTCACTTTCTCCGCTTCACGAAGAACATAGTCGATAAAGGCTTGATACTTCTGATCTTTCTCAGGCGGTGTATAGTCATAATCTACTTCTTTGGCTTCATCCATTTCCGCCTTGGTAATATAACCTTGCTCATACATCAGTTGCAATACCACAGCACGACGTGCTTTGGAGTCGTTGGGATTGCTCAGCGGGTTATAGGCAGAAGGCCCTTTAGGCATCGCTGCCAATGTGGCAATTTGCCAAATTTCTAATTTGTTAAGGTCAGATACCCCAAAATAAAATTCGGACGCAGCTTTAATTCCATAACGCTGATGACCAAAGAAAATCCGGTTCAGATACATCGTCAGAATTTCGTCTTTTGAGTACTTGCGCTCCAATGCCATTGCAATGGAAACTTCCGTTGCTTTACGGAAGAAGGTCTTGTCACGGGACAAGAACATATTTTTCGCAAGTTGCTGAGTCAGCGTACTGCCACCCTCCACCATGGAGCGGGCCATGACGTCTTTAACTGCCGCCCGTCCGATGGACCAGATATCCACGCCCTGATGCTCGTAGAATCGTTTGTCCTCCGTAGCAACAAAAGCTTTCTTTACTAAATCCGGAATATCTTCTTCATTGACCGGCTCCAGCTTTTGAATGGACAACTCGCCCATTAACTGTCCGTTACGATCATATACTTTTGAAGTTTCATTGATTGTTGTTTTGTCCTTGTTGGCTTTGAGCAGATTTTCGCCACTCACCATAATAAATAAATATCCACCCAGTGCACAGAATATGGCGATTGCCATGGTGAAAAACAGTGTCCATCCAACGCGTTTACCCGTAATTTTTTTCTTTTTAGAGGTCTTTGGCTTCGCTTTTTTGGTTGACTTGTTATTGCTGTTGCGATTGTTAGACCTCGACAACGGATCGTTTGGCATGTTACCTCCTGACTCCCTTTCGGTTGCATAATTTCTATTCGTCTGCTGGCTCTAGCTTCTATAGAGCTTATTTTGCCCGGAATGAAAAGAACAACCCTTATTCAGGTTGCTCTGTTTCAATTCCTATACTTGTAGACGAAATGGTTGATAAAAAGGTTTCGTAATTTTTTAAGCTTCGCCGCTGTTATCTTGCTGCATCAGCGATACGCTGCGTTGCGGCGTGAACGTGGAGATGGCGTGCTTGTAGACCATTTGCTGGCGTCCGTCGCTGTCAATGACGATCGTAAAATTGTCAAATGCCTTGATCGTTCCGCGGATTTGAAAGCCATTGGTCAGATAGACCGTAGCAGGAATGTTTTCTTTCCGCAGTTGGTTCAAGAACGTATCTTGGATGTTGATGGACTTGTTCATTAGCCGTACCCCCATTGGTTCATTTGAATTCGTGTTATAAGTAATATTCAATATCGCTGAGTAGCTTTCGTGCTATTATATCATGAACGGATTCATATAATCCACAAAAACCCCTTGCCTGCTATTTTGCACCTATGCCTGAGCTTCGCTCGCAACTAGAAGACTTATCCATTATACACCGCTTGTCAGAATTGCAAAAGAGGGACAAATTCTACCTTTCCCCACGTTTCCCTTCTACTTTTCCGGATCTGTGTACGGTTTCGCTTCTTCTCTGGCTAACGTAATATTTTGCCGATTTTTTCTATCATTGATTAAGAGTTTCAGGTATGTATTGGTATTGATTAGAACGATAATTAACCAAATTAAGGCGATAAGACCTCCAATGGCAAAACCAATTCCAAATAATCCTGAGAAAAAGAGATATAAACTCGCCACTCCGCTCGGTTCTGCACTCATAAAATCTCCCCCTTCACCTTAGGAACAAAACCAAATAAACTGTCATGTGAATTCATTTTAATATTTATGTTATTTTTTTACAATGAATTTTTCTGCTTAAATCTGTATACACGACCGATTATTCCCTCTTTAAATGACGTCATTTTATATAAAAAAGTAAAGAACCTCTACCTTTTATTTCTAAAAGATAGAGGTTCTAAAGTCCTAAATATCGGGTGCAACATTCACCTTCTATATTCAGTCAAACTTGCGTTTGATCATCTCACATACATGGGCATAATTCCCTGCAAAATCTTCGGTATCCGTCATATCCACCCATTCAATGTCCTTCATATGACGGAACCAGGACAATTGCCGCTTGGCAAAACGACGCGTATCCCTTTTCAGCCACTCTACCGCAGCCTCCCAGCTTACTTCACCCTGAAGATAAGCGGCAATTTCCTTATAACCAAGTCCCTGCATGGAGATATGTCCTCTCGCTACGCCACGCTCCAGTAAAGACTTGACCTCCTCTACCAGACCCTGCTCGATCATAAGATCAATTCGCTCTTCCACTCGGGCATACAGTTTCTGACGATCCATCGTCAAGCCCACAATGAGCAGGTCATATGGAGACTCTTTTTTCTGGGAAGCCAGTTGCTCGGACAACTTCTCACCTGTGAGGTGATAGATCTCCAGTGCACGAACAACTCTGCGTTGGTCATTCGGATGCAGTCGTTCTGCACTAACCGGATCAATGACCTTCAACTTATCATGTAACGCCTGCGGGCCATGTTGTTCAGCATAACGGAACTGTTCATCCCGAAATGCTTCATCTGAGCCGCTGTCCGAGAATTGAAAGCCGTAACTTACCGATTCAACATACAGACCGGTACCCCCAACAATAAAAGGCAACTTGCCGCGCTTATGGATTTCCCCAATCAGGCGAGTACAGCTCTCCTGAAATTCCGCCACGGAGTAGGGGTATTCCGGTTCATGTATATCAATGAGGTGATGCGGTACACCCTTCATTTCATCGTGAGTAATTTTGGCCGTCCCGATATCCATTTCGCGATATACCTGCATGGAATCCCCCGAAATAATCTCGCAATTAAACGCTTGTGCAAGCTCAATACTCATCCTTGTTTTGCCTACTGCTGTTGGTCCGACCAGCACAAGCAGCTTCGGTTTAACTTCCGCTTTCAACATTAATCACTCCGTACAGTGTTTTTGCATTGCCCCGGTCGTGTACTTCAAAACCGAGTCTCGTAAACTCTGCGCTGCCGCGCTTCTCTTTCATGACTACCCGTTTGCGTGCAACCCTTTTCGCTTCAATAACACTCTGTTCATCCAGTGCATTGTGATTTGCATAATCCCGCAAAGGCTTGATGCCACTTGAATCCATCATTGGCTCACGGAACATCGGGTCAAAATAGACCGTATCACAGCTTCGGTCCGGCAAGGAACGCAGCAAATCGAGATGATTCGCATGACGCAGCTCAATGCGCCGGAAGGCATCATTTACCGCAGGCTTGATACTCTCATATTGGGACATTCCCTCCACGAGTAGCGTATAAAGCGGATGAGAGCTTTCACAGGCAATTACTCGACCACTTTTGCCTACTGCAACCGAAAATACCAGTGCATCCGTGCCCAATCCTGCTGTACAGTCGATAACGGTATCCCCTTCAAGTACAGCACCCGCTTCCAGCATCGGGTCAGCTTCTCCATTTAACACACGTTTGGCCCGAACAAATCCCATACTGGGGTGAAACTCAAGCAGCGGTGAATCCGGACGAAACAAACGAACTTTACCCTGAAGCACAACTATAATCTCATCAATCCCATAATGTGCGACCAGTGCAGGCAAAGACATTTTTTTACGCGGTACATAGGTCCCTCCCGTTGTTTCCGCAAGGTTTCGTGCACGTTCCACAAGGTGGTCTGCTTCCTTTTCACCGGTTGTAATATACATAACTTCCTCCTAAATAGCTACATGACCCGTTTGAACAGTTTCTCCAGATCATAGGTTGAAAATGACACCACAATCGGTCTCCCGTGTGGACATGTATACGGTTGACGGCAAGAACCGAGACGCTGGATAAGCACTTCTGCCTCTTGATCCGTCAATTTCTGATTGGCTTTAATAGAAGCCTTGCAAGAACACATAATGGACGCCGCTTCTCGCATCTTAGCAACATCAATACTCCGTTCACTTAGAACCCATTCTGACATCTCTTCAATAATGTCCTTCTCATCCCCCTTGGGGAACCAGAACGGATGGGAACGCACTCGGAAGGTCTGTCCGCCGAAATGTTCCAAATACACACCTGCCTGCTCGAACCAAGCCAGTCTTGTTTTGAGCTTTTCGGTCTCGGATGGTGTGAACTCCAGTGTAATGGGCAGCAGTAACTCCTGCGAGGCCTGAGCCGGATTGCCAAACTGCTCGTAGTAGAATTCATAGTTCACCCGTTCATGGGCCGCATGCTGATCAATCAGATATAGACCGTCTTGATTTTGGGCAATCAAATACGTTCCATGGTGCTGCCCAATCAGGCTTAGTTCAGGAAACGCAGGCATGGAAACATCTGATTTAACAGCAGATGCCAGTCTTGCCGGGTCCGGTAAACTTGAAGCCTTCCAGCTTCGTTCTCCTTTTGCACCCGCCGCAGATGGATTATAAGATGAACGTGCTTCTTTAACCGGAGAATTCACCGAATTGGTACGATACGCAGAAGCCCGAGCCTGTGAAGCAGGAGCAGCTGACCCATTATCCTCTGCGGAAGGTGCGGCATCTTGCGAGACACGATCTGTAGCAGCACCGTTATTTTCACTTACAGAAGAAGCTAGATCGCTATGGGAATTTTCGTTATCACTATAATTATGCTTCAGTACATTCGATGCTGAGTCCCCGCTCGACATCCCGAATGGATCATAGGATGGTGGTATCTCGGGTGGAGCTTCAGGCAACGGTAGCAATTGACCCTCACCATTTCCATCAGGAGCTGATTGCACATCAGCCGGAGCATCCAGATCCAGATCATCATCCTCCGAAGTCACTTTAGCGAGTCCAGTACTTTTCCCTAACGGCCCTTGTTGTCCATAACCTGCCGATTCGGATTCATCCTTCAAAGGTCCTCTTGGAAAGAGGAATTGTTCCTGGATAAATGAACTGTTGTCTCCACGTCTGATTTGCTGTTTGGTTACCTGTGGAATAAGCACTTCCTGCCGCAATACACCTCGCAGTGACGTTTCAACAAACTCGTACAGCTCCGCTTCCTTGCTGAAACGAACTTCCAGCTTCGCCGGATGCACGTTCACATCGACCAGGGACGGATGCATCTCCAATTGCACCACGACAAGCGGATACCGATTAATAGGCAGCAAGGTATGATACGCCTTTAGAATAGCCTGATTGAGACCGTAATTCCGAATATATCGTCCATTCACAATGGTCGACATGCCTCCACGATTGGCACGAGTCCATTCTGGCAAACTGATTAGCCCGCTCACACGATAATCCAGATTCTCACCCTGGATAGGGAGCATGGCTTTGGCAGCACTTGTACCATAGATCGCTGCAACGACTTGCAGCAGATCCCCGTTCCCCAGCGTCTGAAGCAGCACATTCTCATTATGACGCAGCCTAAACGAAATGTTTGGATGAGACATCGCCATGCGGTAAAGTACATCCGAGATATGGCCCAGCTCAGTCTGGATCGTTTTCATATATTTAAGTCTGGCTGGCGTATTAAAAAATAGTTCTTTCACTGCAAACTCTGTACCTTGAGGTGAGGTTGCATCCTCATGTGAGCAAAGTTTGCCGCCCTCAATTACGATACGGCGCCCTCGCCCGTCATTTCCACTGGCCGATAACACTTCTACCTTAGATACAGCGGCAATACTCGCCAGGGCTTCTCCGCGGAATCCAAGACTTGTGATCTGGAACAAATCGCGGCCCTGGGCTATTTTGCTGGTCGCATGACGATAAAAGGCTGTTTCCATATCCTCAGCCTCGATACCGGAACCGTTGTCTTTGACACGAATGCTGAGCAGGCCACCCTCTTCCACTGTTACTTCAATTTTGGAGGCACCTGCATCTACGGAGTTTTCCAGCAACTCCTTGACAACTGAAGCAGGCCGTTCGACCACCTCACCCGCCGCAATCTGGTTGGCAATATGTTCATCAAGTACATGTATTTTCGCCACAGGTTTTCCCCTCCCTTATACTCAGGATAATTGCTGTGCCTTCAATTTAAGATCATTCAATATCTGCATCGCCTGAAGCGGCGTCATGTTCATGACATCAATATCTTTCATATGACGGATAAACTCCCGGGCGGGCTTGTCTACCGCAACCACCTCCGGTTTCGGAGTTACACTTGGCTCTTCATCACCAAAGATGGACAGTTGAATCACGTCCGCATGTTTGGAGACCGACTGCTGCTTGCCATTTTGTTTCTTGTCCTGTTGTTTCCCTGCTGAATCTTCAGTCGAAACAGGGAATTCAACAGGTGCCGCTGACTCACGCTCCCGGATCAATGACGAATGATCTACAGCCTGGAACTCCGCACCGCCTCGCACAGCAACGCCAATCTGCTGTTTGTCATTCCCCGCATATTCACTGCCGACAGCAACCTGGGCTGCCGCGTGTTCGAAACCGTGCAGCAAGCCATTCGCCCGCTCAATGATGCTATCCGGCAGACCCGCAAGCCGGGCGCAATAGATTCCATAGCTGCTGCTGGCTGCCCCGGCAATCAATTTGCGCAGGAAATTAACCTTGTCCCCACTCTCCTGAACGGCCATGGAGTAGTTCGCCAGCTTGTCCAGACTCTCTTCCAAATGAGCAAGCTCATGGAAATGAGTGGATACAAGCGCTTTGCAGCCAATGATATCATGCACATATTCAATGACGGACTGAGCAATGGCCATACCTTCACTGGTGGATGTTCCACGTCCCAATTCATCGATAATGATCAGACTGCGTGGGGTAGCCTTATCCGTCATGACCTGAATATCGGCCATCTCTACCATAAACGTACTTTGCCCGCCAATGAGGTCGTCCGCTGCACCAATCCGTGTGAAAATACGATCCATAATCGGCACTTCAGCTTGTCCTGCCGGCACGAAACAGCCGATCTGCGCCAGAATCGAAATCAGCGCTACCTGCCGCATATACGTACTTTTCCCCGCCATATTCGGACCGGTAATCAGCAGAATACGCGCCTCTTCCTTCTGCATCGCAGTATTGTTGGCAATAAAAGCTCCATCTCGCATCACCGCTTCAACCACCGGATGGCGTCCCTGTTCCACGACAAGATCGTACCCATCGGTCAATGTAGGCCGTACGAAATTGCGCTCTGCACTGATGACGGCAAAAGACTGATACACATCAATCTCCGCGACCAGCTCAGCCAGCTTCTGCAGCCTGGCGATCTCCTGATTGAGCCGTTCCCGCAATTCCGCGAACAATCCGTATTCAATATCGACCATCTTGTCCTGTGCTTCGAGAATCAGCGTTTCCTTCTCTTTCAGCTCGGGAGTAATATAACGCTCAGCGTTGGCAAGGGTCTGCTTCCGCTCGTAGCGGCCTTCTGGCAGAGAAGCCAGGTTCGACTTGGTAATTTCAATATAGTACCCAAAAACTTTGTTGTAACCGATTTTCAGCGAGCGAATGCCGGTTGCTTCACGCTCTCTGGCTTCCAGCTCTGCAATCCACTGCTTGCCATTCACCGAAGCTTCCCGGAGCTCGTCCAGCCTCTCATGATACCCCTCGCGAATTAAGCCGCCATCTCGTACCGACACAGGCGGCTCATCAACGATCGCCTGACCGATTGCATCTCGCAAATCACTGCAATCATCCATAACACCAGCAATGTGCTGTAGGGTTGTGGAAGGCGAATCTGCACAATACTGACGCAACCCCGGAATTTTGTCCAATGACAGCTTGAGTGCATTCAGATCCCGTCCGTTAGCGTTACCAAAGGCAATTCGACCCACCAGACGTTCCAGATCATAGATGTCTTTGAGTTCAGCACGCAGATCTTCACGCAATATAAACTGGTTATACAGTGTATCTACCGCTTCCAAACGCTCATTGATTTTGCCTTTTTGCAGCAAGGGTTTATCAACCCAACGACGCAGCATTCGTGCACCCATGGACGTCTCTGTGCGGTCCAGCAGCCATAACAGCGAACCTTTTTTGGAACGCTCACGTACGGTTTCCACCAGTTCCAGGTTACGCCGAGTAAACGGGTCCAGTATCATAAAGTGGTCAGGCTCATACGTTGAAACCTGTGTCAATTGTCCGAGTGAACGTTTCTGTGTCTCACTTAAATAGGAGAAAAGACGCGCTATACACGCTTGACGTTCAGGCTCCAGACGTGCCCATACCGCTTCACCGAATTGCTGACGCACCAAATCTTCTTTACTCTTCGTCCACGGTGTGTACACCACAGGTCGACCAATTGGAGATGCCTGGGTAGCCACCGTATCCAGCAGCGCAGCATCCCCCACCAGTTCCGAAGGTTCGTAGATCCCGATTTCATCCTTGAGCCACTCTTGGGAGTATGGAACTGAGGTCACGTAGAGTTCCCCAGTAGACAAGTCACAGGCAGCCAGTGCAAGTGTGTTCTGGTTTCCTGTCAGGCAAACCATATAGTTATTGGACTTATCCCCCAATGTCTTGCCTTCCATCACCGTTCCTGGTGTAATGACTCGTACAATTTCACGCCGTACCATGCCTTTGGTTACTGTTGGATCTTCCATCTGTTCACAGATGGCTACTTTGTATCCTTTTTCAATCAAGCGCTGTATGTAATTGTCAGCCGAATGATAAGGCACGCCGCACATCGGGATTTTATCTTCTCCCCCTCCTGCGCGTGCTGTTAATGTGATTTCAAGCTCACGGGAAGCATTGACCGCATCCTCAAAGAACAATTCATAGAAATCACCTAATCTAAAAAAAAGAAAAGCGTCCTGCGCTTCGGCCTTCACTTGCAAATATTGTTGAATCATTGGCGTATACTGAGCCATGAGTATCCTCCATCCGTTCCAATGTTGTCAGGAAGAGACGCTGTACCGGAAGGAGCAATAAGGCGGTCAGGCAACTGATTCGTGCCACCGCCTCATGTTTCGGCCATCCGCCGCGTCCCTCACAGGTTGCTGTTCCATTTCTTCCGTAACGATGATCAAAATCGACTTATTTCTCATTATACCAAAAAAGTGCCCACTCTTCATGAACCTGCTCGAATATTCCAGAGTTTACGTATATCCCGACTCTCGTCCCATGTCCTACCCTGTCTTAGCTGGCTAATTAAAGGGGCGGCGTATTGTTCATAACGTTCAAAACCATCCATATTCGTCAGGTCATCCAGCAATGCCGGAATATACGCTTGCATCACCTCACGGTTCCCTTCATAAAAAGCAGTATGAATATCCGCCTTCGCCAATGGACGTTGACTCAGTTGCTGATAGTCTCTTGCGATAAGACCAGCCAGAGCAACGACACCTTTGGCAACCAGAGGAGAAACCAGAAAACTAGGTAAAGTGCGGTATTCGAATCCACCGTAGGATTTCAGCCTAAAGTCCCCCAATGCCCCATAGCGTGGACGTCTGCCAGAACCTCGCGGGTCCTGAAGAACGGCGAGTGGCAATGCCAGATAATTGTCAAGTGCACGCAGCAGATCCCCGTTTAACGTAACGCCACTGAAATGAACATGTCCACCGAGTGGCAATCCGCGCTGGGGCATTCCCCCTGCCTGCCAAATCAGCGAATGATCACTAATGCTTCGGGATGCGGCCGCAAAGGCTCTCATCAGATGAGCGAGCAGTTCACGCGGTTCAGAGCTTGGGGCAGGTCGCAGTTCGGCTACAGGATATATTCGTCGTCCACCAATCGTCACGGAATCGCAGCCAGCTACGCCTGTTCGTTCGAGAAATCTGGAGGCGGGCACGATTTTGGACTCTGGCATCTGCACAAGCAGGAACTCGGGGTCCATTCCAAGTATCGGGGCTGCATTATGATGCCGTTCTTCATCCAGTTCAGACTGAAGCTGCTTCCAGCCTGCACGATACATGGCAGAGAGATTAGTCATGCCCTTCCATGGCCTTGGGTCAATCGAAATGACTGCACAACCGCTCTTTCCAGAGGCTTCCAGTCTTACTGCGCCGTGATCCAGTCCAACCGTATACAATGTTTTGGTTGCAAGCCGTTCAATACGTTTGAACAACGTTGATGCGGCTTCGCGATCCAGCACACTTTCTTGCGCTCCACCCATGCCACTGGTGTCCCTACGTTTGATGCGGATCGCTTGCAGACAGCATATCTCTACATCGTAACGAACACGCACTCCCAACTCTCGATCACGCCTGCCTTGCGAAGCAAGCACTTCAATCCCGGATCGTTTCAGGCGATTTGTCCGTTCGCGAGGGAGCATGCGTTCATATCGACGCACCGCCTCCTCGGCCTCTTCCATCACATTCATCCTGTCCCTCCTCCCAATTCTCGCCCAAAATAAAAAAAGAGGGCTTACGCCCTCTTCACTGCCGCTTGCGGCGCATATAATACCTTAAGTTTATGAATCAAAAGCGCTGAGCTTACAGCTCATCGTCAAGCAGGTCGGGATCGAGATCGTCATAATCTCCATCTCCACTGCCGAAGTCATAATCCTTGTCTTCGTAATCCCCACAGCCATCCGTGCATACTTTTACACAAACTTTGGTCTCGGCGACCAGTTCAACAGCGAATTCCCGTTCTACCCGGATAATTACGCTGCCTCCACCTGCCGACACCGTGGCTTCCACACAGCTCGGTTCCTGCGTTGCATCCGCAGATACCTCTACAGTGGCAGCCCGGTGTTTCGGATCCAGATAGGACAAAGGCACATGTTCTACATACGACACTGTTTCTTTGGCTACATCCGTTTGCGAATTTTTGTCATAGGAATACCAAATGTTGATATCGTAAGTACCAATAACTTCAATTCCGTCCCCCGCTGATACGGCTTCATATTGGTGGTTGATAATCCAAGCCCCCAAAATACTGGTCGGACCATGTGGCGGAGTCACGGTATGTGTTACGGTAGAGAACTTACGACCTTTGCCGCAGATCGCCTTCGTGATGATCTCTCTACATTGATGTTTATGACTCAATGACATCTTTAAACCTCCTCCATACAATCATTCTTTACAAGTGTATGCAGGGCATCCGTCTAGGGTGACAACTATTTTCTATTATTCATTTGTAGATTGGGACCGGTCCGATACCGGAGACGGTGCTTTGTCCTTCTTGGCTATTTTCAGATACAGCGCGAGTTCCCGGCACAACTGGAGAATCGCGGAACGAATCTCGAATTCTTCCCTTGTATCCGGTAACTCCATTTGCTTGAATTCTTCTTGCACATCTGCGAGAAGTTTTTCCGTACGTCCGGTGTAAGATTCAGTGAGTACATCCTGACTAAGCTGGTCGAACAGCTCCGATACCATTTCCGCATGCGGCATCTTCTGATAGATCTGGGATACCAGATGCATCATATGCTGGATGGAATCCAGTTGCGTTTTGCGCATATAAAAATAAACACTCCATCCCTCGTTCGGGTGGATGACCTGATTCTCCAATGAACGTTTGGCCGCTTCAATGCCGCCTAGCACAGCCTTATCGGCTTCGATTAGCTCTTTTCCTGCCCATACTTCATTCGGATTGCGTAGCGTGGCTGCAAACTCCTTGAAGATGACCGAGAATAATTCATCAATTCTTTTGCGAATACGCAGCATCTGCGGGTCCGCAGCCGGCATATAGGCCAGATTGACAACCATCGCTGAACCGAGACCAATCAGCAGCAGTCCAATTTGAACCAAAATCACATGTACATCCATTTCACCGCCGCCAAATACCCGGAACACCACGACAGAACCCGTCACAATGCCTTCCTTGAATCCCGCCCGAACGATAACGGGAAACGCAATCAGTATGTAGACCGCCAGTACCCAATAATGGAAGCCGAGAAAGTGAAAAAGTACACTTGCAAATAAAAGCCCCACTACGGAAGCGAAGAATCTGGCAGATATGGTGCGAATACTTCTTTTTCGTGTCACATCAACGCCAAGAATGGCTAGCAAGCCAGCTGATGTTGGCCCAGGCAGGCCGCACCAGTCCGCAATCAGCACGGCCATCAGCGCGGCTATTGCGGTTTTAATCACCCTAAAACCCATCTAACATTCCCTCTCCTCTAAGCTGCAAAAATGTCAAAGCCAGCGAGCCATGCCTATCCAGATGAGCGCTTGTCCAATGCCTGACAGCGTCTACTGTCATATATCATATCCCTAGTATTACACATCCTGTCAAAAACCATTTCTTCTCTAATCAAAAGAATTGTATCTGGAAGAACAGCATATCTCAATTCGCTACTAAACTCATAAACGGCATCAACCGACATGCATGTGCATGTCGGTCACAATAACGCGCCCCGGATGAGGGACGCTGGCAATTTGATTGATCCGACGAAAAGCCTCTAGGCCCCTTCTCCAATCGTCGCATTCATTCCGGACTGCGCGGAATATTCGTAATTGTATGGTACTTGATTTTACGGGTTCGGGCAACGTGACACCTCTTGTGAAATTGTATACATATCGAAGGGTTCTCTTTTAAACACGCGCATGCTTTGCAAAATTACCTGCGTCCTGCCAGCAGCTTGCGTTCTACATATACAACGAGTTGGTACATCGCTGTGGCTACAGCGGCAATAATCAACAGGCTCGATAGAACAAGGGTAAAGTTGAACACTTGAAATCCATAGATGATCAGATAGCCCAGTCCCTGCTTGGCGACCAGAAATTCACCCACAATCACACCGACCCAGGCCATCCCCACGTTTACTTTTAATGTAGAGACAATGGCAGGAAACGATGCGGGCAATACTACTTTGGTAAAAATCTCGGAGCGATCGCCACCAAACGTACGGATAACCTTAATATAGTTCTGATCTACTTCATTAAAACTGTTATACACGACAAGTGTAGTAATAATGACTGTAATTGACAAAGTCGTCATGACAATGGCCGTAAATCCTGCACCAAACATGACGATAAAGATTGGACCCAGCGCTACCTTTGGCATGCTGTTGAACACGACCATATAGGGATCAAGCACTTTGGACAAAAAAGGAGACCACCAGATCAGAACCGCAAGCAGTGTTCCGACGAGTGTCCCCAGCAAAAAGCCTACTGCCGTTTCCCCTACGGTTACCCCGACATGCGCCCATAGTTCTCCACTGACGATGTCCTTCCAAATCTGATTGAAAATTTTGCTGGGATAACTGAACAAGAGCACATCAATCCAGCGCAGCCTTCCCGCCAGCTCCCACAGCAAAAACATAAACACCAGCATGGACAGCTGCACCGCCAGCACTTTATGTCGCCATCTGGCAACCTGCTGAATATGGCTTTGGTGCAGCTGTCTCATCCAATCATCACGCATTTCCTGCTTCTGGTTCGTCTGATTCACCCGTTCTTCTCACCTCCTCCGACTGATCCAGTTCACTCCATAACGCCTGAAACAGCTCATTGAACCCTGGCTGCTCCCTTGCGTAAAAAGGTTGTGCGTTCCGCAGATCTTCGGGAATGATGAACTCCCGCCGAATGCGACCCGGATTGCGATCAAGCACAATGACGCGGTCACTGACGGCAATAGCTTCGGACAGATCATGGGTAACAAGCACCGAAGTTTTGCCGGATTTCTTCAATGTGTCTGAGACCAGATCCTCCAGCTGCAGCTTAGTTTGATAATCGAGTGCGGAGAAGGGTTCATCCAGCAACAGTATTCCCGGGTCTGTAGCCAATGTACGTACCAAAGCCACCCGTTGCCTCATGCCCCCGGACAACTCGGAAGGATACTGGCTTTCGGTGCCAGCCAGCCCCATACCTGCCAACAGCTCACGTGTACGCTCACGACTCTGTTCATTGAGGGTACCTGTCAGTTCAAGTCCGATCTGGGCATTTTCCAAAATGGTACGCCACGGAAACAGATAATCCTGTTGCAGCATATAGCCGATCTGGGCAGACGGACCTTCGATGCGTTTTCCCTTAACCTTGACCTCGCCTGCGGTCGGTGTGAGCAGCCCGGCGATGATCGACAGCAATGTAGTTTTACCACAGCCGCTTGGGCCGACAAGACTAACAAACTCTCCTTGCTCGACCTGAAGATTTAAATTTTCGATAACCAGTGATGCTTCACGCTCACTGACATAGACTTGCGAAATCCCTTCCAGTCTGATCACCGTTTCGGATTCAGGCATACATGCTCACGTCCTTTCCTGAATACCTGGTTACTTCGTTGATGCTGCTTGTTCTGCATAGGAGTTATCGACAATCGTTTGAGAATCCACCCGCTGTTTCAGTTCTCCCGCAGCACTCATGACGTCCAGCAAATTATTCCATTCATCCTCATCAATGATTGGATCGGTTGCATATGTGCCCTGCTCCTTGTAACGGTTCACACTGCTTACCAGAATGGCCGGATCGATATCTTTGAAATAGGGCTTGATCACTTCGGCGATTTCTTCAGCCGTATGGGAATCTACCCAAGCTTGTGCTTTGTGCAAGCCGTTAGTGAACTTCTGAACGATGGCCTTGTTATCGTTGATATAGCTTTGTTTGGTCATGAAGACCGTATAAGGCAGATGACCACTTTCTGTTCCAAACGAGGCTACAACCTTGCCGCGGCCCTCTTTCTCAAAGATAGAAGCCTGAGGTTCAAACAGCTGCACATAATCCCCCGTACCTGAAGCAAATGCAGAAGCAATGTTGGCAAAATCCACATTTTGAATCAATTCCAGATCATTCTGCGGATCAATGCCATGTTTTTTCAGCGTGAATTCGCCTGCCATTTGAGGCATGCCACCTTTTCTTTGCCCAAGGAATGTACTCTGTTTCAGTTGATCCCAATTGAATTCGCCATCGGGATTACGAGCAAACAGAAACGTTCCGTCCGTCTGTGTAAGCTGAGCAAAGTTAATAACCGGATCTTCTGCGCCTTGTTGGTAGACATAAATAGACGTCTCTGCTCCGACCAATGCGATGTCTACTGAGCCTGCAAGCAATGCTGCCATCGTTTTGTCTCCGCCAGCCGTCGTCTGAATGTCCACTTCAAGCCCCTGTTCCTCAAAAAAACCTTGGGCCACAGCCACATACTCCGGTGCGTAAAACACAGAACGTGTGACTTCACCAATCGTAATTTTGTTTTCATCCTTATCTTTATTGCAGCTGGTGAGAGCCACAATGATAATGAGCAAAATGACGATGGCCCGGATGAACCAGGGCGTGTATTTCATGATATTTCCCTCCTTCACTGGTTTCAGCTGTTCTCTCTACTATGAATATGCTGATGCCCAGCAAAAGGTTAAGAACTTGCATGCAAAAGAAGAGCCGGGCAATCCTGCCCCGCTCTTCAAAAATTGGATGATGATGTTATAGCTGTCCTACAGCTTGTAAATCTCGGTATATTTCGCTTCCAGATAATCAGCCAAATAGTCAGGGTTCAACTCTTCACCCGTTACGGCCACAATCAATTCGGAAGGTGTACGGCTTTTGCCATAACGATAAATTTTGTCCGTCAGCCATTCCTTGATTGGAATCAGATTCCCATCAGTAATATGGGCATCAAACTCCGGCATTTCTTTGCGCAGTGTATGTAGAATCTGTGCAGCATACATATTGCCGAGCGAGTATGAAGCAAAGTAACCAAAGTCACCACCCGACCAGTGAACATCCTGAAGCACACCCATGCCATCATTCGGTGGCACGATGCCGAGGTATTCCTTGTATTTGGCATTCCAGGTCTCTGGCAGGTCCTTCACTTCCAGGCCTTCGTTAAACAGCATTTTCTCAATTTCATAACGAATGATGATGTGCAGATTGTACGTAAGCTCATCAGCTTCAATCCGGATCAAGGAGCTTTCCACCCGGTTAATCGCCCGGTAGAAGTCTTCCAGCTCAACCTCGCTTAATTGAGGGAAGTGCTGTTGCAAATCTTTATAATAACGCGTCCAAAATGGAAGACTGCGGCCAATCATATTTTCCCAAAGGCGCGACTGGGATTCGTGGATACCCATGGACGTTCCTTCGGCAAGAAGAGTACCAGCCAGACTGTCGTCAATATTTTGTTCATATAGGGCGTGTCCGCCTTCGTGCAGTGAACTGAAGACCGCACTTGTCACATCATCCTGCAAATAGTTCGTCGTGATCCGCACATCCCCCGGATTCAGGCCCGTTGCGAACGGGTGAACACTCTCATCGAGTCTTCCGGCTTCAAAGTCATAACCCATCTGTTCCAAAATAAACAGACTGAATTTTTCCTGTTGATCCTTGTCAAACAACTGGTTCAAGAACTCCGTGTTCGGTTTGTTGGCCGACGCATTGATTTTCTCTTGCAGGGGCACCAAACGGGCTTTGAGACGGGCGAATACCGCGTCCACCTTTTCAACCGTTAGTTCCGGCTCATACATATCAAGAAGGGTATCATAACGAGTATCTTTCACACCCCAGTAGTCAATGAACTCTTGTTTGAGCTTCACAATATCGGTGAGGTAAGGAGAGAAACCTGCAAAATCGCTATTATGCTTGGCATCTTCCCATGCCGTTTCCGATTTGGCGGTGAGTACGGTATACGCTTGTACTTTTTCCGGGGGTACGGACTGACTACGATCATATTCTTTCTGGCAATCTTCCACCTGACGGCGGTCGATATCTTCCAGCTGTTCCAGCACCGCTGGACTTGTTAACGTATCCAGGTAGGATTTCATGTCAGCCGAGGTTTGCAGTTTAAATGCTTCGGTCGACAGCATCCCAAGTGTTTCCGAACGTGTCGGTACACCTTTTTTGGGCGCACCTGTGCGCAGATCCCAGTGAAGCAAACCAATGGCTTCATGATAACTCTTGATTTTGCGAGCCAGATTACGGAAGGATTCCAGCTGTTGCTGTGTTTGTTGTTCCATTGTTAACGTTCACCTCTTCAAAAAATGTTAGATTCCCTATTGATGATACTTTTTGCAATGCGTATAATCAACTTTTAACAGATGCAAATTGCATTATTCCTCTAAATCACGGGATAATGCAATTTGCTGACCGTGGTATAATAAATGAAACCAAAGGACGTAGGACAAGCTGCATTTGATGCAAGGGCTGTGCTCATCGTATTGGATAACAGGAGGCAATGGACATGAACAACATTCAAGAGATTCTGGCTTACAACAAAACATTTGTCGAGACTAAAGAATACGAAAAGTATACGGCTGGCAAATTCCCAACCAAAAAGATGGTCATCATTACTTGTATGGATACCCGTCTGGTGGAGATGCTGCCCAAGGCCATGAACCTGAAGAATGGCGATGTAAAAATCATCAAAAACGCTGGCGCAATCATCTCTCAACCTTTCGGGTCTGTTATGCGTAGTGTTCTTGTCGCCATCTATGAGCTTGGTGCCGATGAAGTACTGGTTGTTGGACATACGGAATGTGGTATGGCTTCCCTACACGCTGAGACCATGATTGGACATATGGTCGAACGGGGTGTATCTGAGGAAGTCATGAGCACGCTGGAGAACTCGGGCATTCGTTTGCAAAAGTGGTTACGCGGGTTTGACAGTGTTGAAGAAGGGGTAAAACATACTGTGGATGTGATCAAGAAACATCCATTGCTTCCGCCCAATGTACCCGTCCACGGCATGGTCATCGATTCCTATACAGGTGAACTTGATCTTGTCGCAGAGGGCTATGGGCAACAGACATCTCTCTAAAATGGTTTTGGGTGCGGACCTCAGGGTCCGCACTCTTTTTTTGTCTAAATTGAGGCAGTTGTTCTGTCAGGTTGTCAAACCATACAGTTTCAGTGTACACTTTTATGAAAGCGGTCAAAGAAAGCAATTTTTATTGTTTTTGCTGGCCCAGCCCTAATATTAAGGAGACATGTGCATGAACATACTTTCCTACGGATTGCTCGGGCTTCTTACCCGCGAGGAGTCATCAGGTTATGATCTAATGCTGAAAATCCAGCCACATTGGCAGGCTAAACACAGTCAGATCTATCCCCTCCTCTCCAAAATGGAAAACGATGAGCTTTTAGCCTCCCGCTGGGTGCAACAGTCTGACAAACCGGACAAAAAAATGTATGCAGTCACGGAAAAAGGTATTGAAAAACTGCTCGGATGGATGATCACTCCCGTTACCGCTCCGGTTACGCGTGACGAGTTCAATCTGCGTATTTTATGTGTAGGCATTGCGGAAGATGGAAGCATGAGACGCATTCTGAACGAGCGCAAAAACTGGTTTTTGGAACGCATCCGTTATTTCGAGGATTTGAAGTCCCGTATACCTCAGGATAATTTGCGAGTAGGCAGTCGGGAATTCGGAAGCTACATTCTGGTACAAAAAGGGTTGATGAACGCACAAACGGGCATCGAATGGTGTAACTGGGTTACCCAACTACTCGATGGTCAAGCGGCAATTCAGGATCCTTGTCCAAGTAATTCAGAAAATTAAACAAAATTTGAAACGTTCCTGCAAGTTGACCGTATTACTTGAGTAAGGCCCAATTTTGGGTGATTCAAACAAATTAATCGGGGGGTTACGATCTTTACAATGAAGAAAAAATTCGGAATCAAACATCTCATGATGGTTTTCATGGCCTTTACATTATTGTTCGCAACAGTCGGAGTCGCGAATCCGGATTCTGCCGATGCTAGACGTGGTGGCGGTTTCAAATCGGGAACAAAAAGCTTTACTAACACACCTAAGAAGTCCGATTCCAACAGTAATGTGAGCAAATCAAATACGAATAACAACTCAAGCACTGGAGCAGCTACAACTAACCGTGGCGGATTCTTCGGCGGTGGCGGTGGATTTATGAAAGGCATGATGCTGGGCGGTCTTGCTGGTATGATGTTCGGCGGATTGTTCGGTGGCATGGGAGCTTTGGGTAACATTCTTGGATTGCTCGTAAACGTAGCCGCAATTATGCTGATCGTGATGCTCGCGATGGCCCTGTTCAGAGCCATTACGAATCGCCGTAAACCAGCAGCCGATGGTCGCTATGACCGCAAAAATGATCGTGATGATGATGACCGCAACAGAAACGGACGGTACTAATCTCTATGGTTCTAAGCATGGATGAAATTGTAAACGCGATTTGTATTCACATGGCTGAACGCAAGGGTGTACGCCCAACCGATGTCAATGTGGAACTGAGCTGGGAAGAAGATACGGGATATTCCGCTGAAGTCTGGATTCAAGGCCGCAGTCAGTATCTGGTCGAATCTAACATGATTGAAGCGATCCTGCGCTACCTGCACAGTGAATACGACATTCGGGCTTACCGTGAGAATGTAAGACTTGATCTGGATGAAGAGATCACAGCGATTGTGAATCAATAAATTAATAACTAATAAGCCATTTGCGGATGGCATGCATAAAGGACCGTCTCCATAATGTCATTGACATGAATGGGGACGGTCCTTTTGTGTTGCTAGGGAAGAAGATTTAACTTTTGCCTCTACCTTCCCCAGAATCATACTCTATAATCCTCTTGCTACTTCAATTTCACCAGACTGTAGTTTTTCTTGCCTTTGCGGATGATGATGAATTTACCGCCGATTGCGTGCTCTGCAGAGACCGTGAATTCCAGCTCCGTAACTTTCTCACCGTTCATGGAGATAGCTCCTTTGGTTACATCCTCACGCGCCTGACGTTTGGATGGCTCCAGGCCAAGATCCACGAGCCAGTCTACAATATTTTTCGCTTCACCATCGGTTTCGAAGGTCGGCATTTCCTTGAAGCCCTGCTCGATTTCGTCTGCTGTAAGGGAACGAATGTCTCCGCTGAACAGTGCTGCCGTAATGCGCTTAGCCTGCTCCAGCATATCGTCGCCGTGAACAAATTTCGTCATTTCTTCAGCGAGTGCCTTTTGTGCTTCACGCTTGTGCGGCTCCGTTTCTACCTTTTCAGCCAAGGCTTCAATTTCTTCTTTGCTCAGGAACGTGAAGTACTTCAGGTATTTGATTACGTCACGATCATCGGTATTTGCCCAGAACTGATAGAATTCAAATGGAGTCGTTTTATTCGGATCAAGCCAGATGGCTCCACCTGCGGATTTACCGAATTTCGTTCCGTCGGATTTGAGCATCAGCGGAATCGTCAGACCGAAGGCTTTCGCTTCGGACCCTTCTTTTTTACGAATGAGGTCTAGGCCACTTGTAATGTTGCCCCATTGATCAGAACCGCCGATTTGCAGCTGTACATTCTCATGTTGGAACAGGTGCAGGTAATCGAGCGATTGGAGAATCTGGTAGGAAAACTCGGTAAACGAAATACCGTCTTCCAGTCTGCTCGCAACCACGTCCTTGGCCAGCATCGTGTTGAGGTTAAAGTTTTTACCGTAGTCACGCAAAAATTCAATTACATTGATTTTATGCGTCCAGTCGTAGTTGTTGACCATGCGCACCTGATTGTCGCCATCGGTTACGAAGAGCTTTTTCATTTGTGCAGTCAGAGCGTCCACATTGGCCTGTACTTCTTCCAACGTTTGCAGGGAACGTTCCGATTGACGACCACTCGGATCACCTATAGTTCCTGTTGCCCCACCAATCAGAATGACCGGGCGGTGGCCGGCGAGTTGGAAACGTTTCAGCATCATGAACGGAATCAAATGTCCAATGTGCATACTGTCTCCTGTAGGGTCAACCCCGCAGTACAAGGAAACCGACGTTGTCTCGGTCAGCTCACGCAGACCCTCCGCATCCGTTTGTTGATTGATGGCGTCGCGCCATTCCAGTTCATCAATAATATTCAAAACAAACAACCCCTTCTCTATGCATTGGTATTAATCCATGATCTACGTTAATTTCAAAAGGAGCTAAGCCGGGCGAAGCTTTTTTGGACACAAAAAAATCGCCGCCTTGTCTTCAATAGACATAGGGACGATTATCATAACCGTGGTACCACCCAACTTGCACAGACAACAGCTCACACGCTGTCCATACCGCTTTCGGCAAAATACCGTTTGCCATTCCGCTTGGCATTACCCAAGTACTCCAGAGTGTAATTCGCAGCCCTTGTATGTATCAGGTTCCATCACCCCCTGACTTTCTGTAACAGGGACAAAGCCGCTACTGCGCTCTATCAACGTAATTCATGTATTCAATTTATAGCCAGTATAGCCGAACGTTAATATCATTGCAAGGGCAAGTATGCAATCTTAGGATAGAACAACAAGGTCAGCGTCTGTGCCAAACTTATAAAGTCATCATCTTCAACTTCCCGTGATAATATTCATATGCATTCTCTGCAATCTGATCCTCATTGTTCCAAATAAAATTGAACAAAACCACCGTTACAGACGTCCACCTCTTGGTTTCAGCCTCTCAAGCTCCTGTCGTTTACCCGTTAGATGCAATTGTAAGTATGGATCACCGATCTGTTGGAAAGCCTTCTCAACACTTCGATCCAGTTCTTGCTTCACTTCGCCGGTATAGTTCAAGTGTGTCTGTTTATTATCGACACCATGTCGTTCCAGCAATTCTACATGCACCGCCGTAAAAATGATATCCTCCAGTAGCCAGTACATGACTTCATCCGTCTGGTTCAAACGTTTCTCAAGCATGACGATACCCCGTTCGTATATACGAACAACATACGCATTATTTTCGCTCTCTACATATGGAACGCCTTCCCATTTAAAGGCCTCAAACAAGCGGTTAACATAGTTATCCATCTGTTCCCTGCGGAAGGATGTCCGCTCAAGCAACTGTAACAGAGTTTGTGCAATCTCTAATTTGCTTTGTATGTTAGACATGAAATCACCCACCTACAAAAGTTGCACATCGTCTATTGCCTCTGGCATGATAATGAAAAAGCTGCCAATGGCAGCCTCTTCACAACATCTCTTCAATCAAGTCCCACAGAAAGTCTGATAGGAGGTATTGCACTGAGCAGGCAGCTCTGCGTACTCAGACTGTTCAGGAGAGTGTGCAAACGGGTTTGAAAGAACAGCTAGAAGCTTCTCCATCACACTAAGGTCTCCGTGATTCTCCGCTCTTTCTAGTGCTTCTTCCACCCGATGATTCCGTGGGATGACCGCCGGGTTGCTAGTTCTCATCAATTGTTGCGATTCTTCTTTCCCTTCCTGCTGTCTGCCCAATCTTGCCTGGTGCCGATCATTCCACTCCGCAAACTCCGAAGTGTCGAATAAAGGCGTTCCCTTAAGCGTGTCAAAGGTCAGTTCGAGGAAGGTGTTCGTGTAATCGGCACTATGCTCCTCCATCAGTTCAAGAAGATCCCTGATTAGCGCTTCATCCTCAGCCTCTTCATTAAACAATCCCAGCTTGCTCCGCATGCCCGAAAGCCAGTAGTGATGATACAATTCAGAGAATTGTGCAATGGCATCCTGGGCGATTTGTACGGCCTGTTCTTCATCCTCATGCAGCAGTGGCAGAAGTGTCTCGGCAAACCGAGCCAGATTCCACCCACCAATATACGGTTGATTACCATAGGCATACCGACCTTGTGTGTCAATGGAGCTAAATACCGTCGCTGGATTATAAGCATCCATAAAAGCACAAGGGCCATAATCGATCGTTTCACCACTAATGGCCATGTTATCCGTGTTCATTACACCATGAATGAAACCAACCTGTTGCCACTTGGCAATGAGTGATGCCTGTCGCTTAATCACTTCCTGAAGCAACAGGAGGTAACGATTGTCGGCTTCAGCAATATCAGAAAAATGCCGTTGTAGTGTGTAGTCAGCCAAAGCTCTGAGATCATCGATTGAACCCCATCTGGCTGCGTATTGAAAGGTTGCTACACGCAAATGGCTTGAAGCCACTCGCGTCAGTATTGCACCAGGTCGTTCTGTTTCGCGTGTAATGTTTTCTCCAGTAGAAACGACTGCCAGACTTCGCGTGGTTGGAATACCTAGTGCATGCATCGCTTCACTAATAATATACTCACGCAGCATTGGTCCAACGGCAGCACGTCCATCACCTCCGCGGGAGTATGGGGTTCTTCCCGAACCTTTCAGCTGGATATCCACTCGCTCGCCTTGTGGCGTAATCTGTTCGCCCAGCAGCAAAGCCCGTCCATCACCAAGCATGTTAAAATTACCAAACTGATGACCCGCATATGCCTGAGCCAGAGGCTCGGCTCCTTCCGGAGTTAGGTTACCTGCGAAGACCTCCGCTCCATCAGCACTGTTAAGAGCCTCAGCATTCAGCCCTAGGCTGGTAGCAAGTGATGTATTGAAGAGGATCAATTTCGGTGATTGAACAGGTACCGCTCCCTGCTTCGTAAAAAAGGTCTGTGGCAAATGTGCATAGCTATTGTCAAAATGCCATCCTTTTTTCAGCGTTTCTTGTTGCATGGTGATCACAACTCCTTTTCTGTAACCAGGGGACATCCCCTGGTTTTATTTTAGCCCTGTGAACCAATGCTCATTTATGTAGTCGCATGGAAATTCAACGGAAAGAACATGTAACATGTTCATGATGAAACTTTAGCATACTTATATCCCTTTTGCATTCATCCTATAGTGATTTTTGCGATGACTGTTGAATAGCCCCACCCAATATTGCTGCCCCGTCCCAATCATAATAAAAACCCAAGAGGTTCTTTTGGTGAATGAGTCAGAATCCTTCATTCCACCGCAGTTGAAACCGCCTTGGGTCCATTCTTGTGAGTCACAAGCCTGTAAATAAAACTAAATCAAGTATGTGCTTCTTGGGCCTGAACGGGCTGTACGGGCAAACTCTCCTTTTTAAATCCGAGGTTAAAGAAGACATTGAGCAGGATAGCGCACAGACTACCTGTAATAATGCCATCACCGACAATAATGCGAATACTTTGAGGCAGCTGGGCAAATAGATCAGGTACAGCTGTGACACCAAGACCAAGTGAAACCGAACAAGCAACGATTAATAGATTGGATTGCTTGCTGAAATCCACATGTTGCAGCATTTTAATCCCGGATGAGACCACCATGCCGAACAGAACCACCGTTGCCCCTCCAAGCACCGCGCTGGGGATAATCGTTGCAAATGCCGCAACTTTGGGGATGAGCCCGAGAAATATCAGGATGCCTCCGGCCGCAACAACCACATTGGTCGTTTTCACCTTGGAGAGCTGAACCAAACCGACATTCTGGGCAAATGTGTTATACGGAAAGGCATTGAAAATACCGCCAAGGACAAACGCTAAACCTTCCGCACGATACCCTCGTGCCAGATCCTTTTCGTTAATCGGTTGATCACAGATTTTGCTTAGAGCCATAAATACACCTGTCGACTCAATAATAACAACCGTACCTACGATAATCATTGTAATAATAGGGCCCAGTTCGAAGGTAGGCCATCCAAAATAAAACGGCTGCGGCAAGTGAAACCAGGAGGCTTCCTGCACGGAAGCGAAATTCACTTTCCCCATGAGAGCAGCAACAAGGGTACCTACAATAATGCCGAGGAGAACTGCGAGGGATCTAACAAAACCGCGAGCATAGCGATTTAGTATGAGAATAAAAAGTAACACACCGAATGAAAGCGCCAAGTTATCCAGACTTCCGAAATTCTCGCTGTTTGCTCCGCCCGCCATGTTCTTGATACCCGTTGGAATCAGCGCCAGACCGATAATGGTTACCACCGAGCCGATTACGACAGGAGGAAACAGCTTGACGATTTTACTGAAGAAGACAGCACATATGACGATGAATATCCCTGCTGCGATAATCGAACCGTAAATAGCCGGAATCCCGTATTGTGAGCCAATCGCAATCATGGGTGTAACTGCAACAAATGAGCTTCCTAGCACCGCCGGCAAGCCAATTCCCAGGTACTTTCCTTTGCGTGCCTGAAGCCATGTTGCAATCCCACAGGTTAACAGGTCAATGGATACCAGATACGCCAGCTGTTCTGCAGTCAGATTTAGCGCCCTTCCCACAAGTAGCGGAACCAATATTGCCCCGGCATACATCGCCAATACGTGCTGAATTCCCAGTGAAAAAATCCTCATTCTCTTGGTTTCTCTCATCCCAACCTGCCCCCTGTAATTTAGAATCCATTTACCGCTGCAAAATCATGTTATGTTGATTCACATTATATAAACATTTGGGGAAAGTTCCATGATTCATAACATAGAATTGTTGGAGTATATAAAGAGAATCGATGTTTTTGGGCGTGTTGTACAAAACAAAAATAATTCGCACTCTTTTCACGTAATGTTAATTGACATAACAAGAGTCATACACTCCAAATAAAGTGAAGAAAAGCAAATTCTTGCCCAACCTCTTCCTCTTCCTTATGTCCCATTAGAGCGTTGTGAGTGAAAACTGCCGAGTTCTAGTGGGACTAAAAAGAGGCAGAAATGGTTCGCTCCCTGACAGGGGCCAACATTCCTACCTCAAAAAATTTATTCTATCACAAGACAATCCGCTAATATTTCCGGTTTGTATCGCATACTGTCTGATTCAGTGATTTTACGAATGACTCTGCACGGTACACCTGCCGCAAAAGAGTTCTCCGGGATATCTTGGGTCACGACGCTGCCTGCACCAATTACGCATCCGTCTCCAATCGTTACCCCACCGCATACAGTTACGTTGGCAGATATCCATACATCGTTTCCAATAGTGACAGGTTTAGCGTAACAAAGAGACTTGGGTGTCCCATGTTGATCCAACATCTGTCGGCGCTCTGAAGCAATGAATGGGTGAATTGGCGTAACAATGGTCACATTGGGTCCAAAACTCGTATGATTACCAATGGTGACTTTCGCATCATCTTGAACAGTAAGATTGTAGTTGCCAAAGAAATAATCACCGATTTCGGTATGAACTCCGTAATGAAAGAAAATCGGTCCTTGCATGAAGCACCCCTGTCCCTTTCGACCAAGCAATTCCTTCAGTAACAATTCTCGTTCCTCGATTTGATCCTCAAATGTACGGCTATATTGATTGCTTAGATTGTGCGAGCGCCGTTTCAGCGCTTTCAATTCCGAATCACTTGGACTAAACAAAATCCCCTTCAATATTCGTTCTTCTTCAGTCATATTTTCAGCTCCTGTTATCCTTTTTTTGAAATTCAGTATGATTCAGATCACGTAAATTATTATTTCGTAACCGCGCACATTTAGAACAGGTCCATCATTTTTTGAATGGTAAGAAGAACTCCATTCTCCTGATTAGATTTGGTAATGAAACTTGCTGCTTTTTTAGTATTTTCACAGGCATTACTAACCGCAAAGCTATATTTAGCAATTGCCATCAGTTCCACATCATTCTCTCCATCCCCAAATGACATTGTTTCTTCAGCTGTTACGCCCAACATTTCTTGCAGTTTTTTTACTGTCTCGCCTTTATGTGTGTGCAGTGCCGTGATATCAAGCCATCTTGCTTCTGAATCCACAATGTAGATTTGCCCATCCAGCGTCAATTCAACATATTCTCTCAGTGCACTGCTCCGCTCTTTAGGATCATACACCGTAATTTTAATGAGTGGGCTATCGATTTCAGAGAAGGAGCCTATTTTAATGACTTGTTCATAGGAGCCTTTAACAACCTCATACATGTCTTCATGGATGGAAGAATGCACATATGCAGCATCACTAGCGCATACAATTATGGTCATGTTATCGGCGAATCGTTGAATCTCTTCTAGAGCACGCAGAGCGAGATCCCGCTCGATGCTGAATTCCTTCACAACTTTTCCGTCCTTCTTGATTCGGGCTGCACTGTCTCCAAGAATCCAGATTCCCTTTCCATGTTCCCCGAACAATTTCTCCACACGCTCACATTGTTTTCCCGTACATGCAGCAAAAATGATTCCTTTTTTCTGCATTTGTTCATGTACATCAGTAAAAAGCTTCGTATCGAACAAACCCCGGTTGTTGAGAAAAGTACCGTCTAAATCAGTAACAACAAGTTTAATCATAAATAGTTCCTCCAATTAGTGGCTGCAAGAATGTAGTGTCATTTATTCCACTCCATACCCGTTCCTCTCAAATAAGTTCAGAAGCAATAAGAATATATATATACTTTATAATGTTTATTTATTAAGTATATATAAAATAATGTAGTGAGAGGCACGCTTTGTCAATCCGAGGGAGCCGATCTGCTACAACATCATTGTATTTCATGTAACTGGTTTCATGTCAACACCCTCCGATGTGACGCTCTGGCATGAATCGCATTATACTTAGATCACCTAGAATTGTTGACTTTTGGACCGGAATTATCCTTCTATCCCTGGGCATCTCATTAACCATATCAGCCGGGCTTGTCGTCTCTCCTTTTGATGCCTTGGTGGGGTTATCCGTGCATGTGGGGCTTACTGTAGGAAGTTGGGAGATTTTGCTGGCTCTGATCATGATTTTTCTCAATGCTGGCCTCATTAGACAGAAACCTGAATTCAAGGGATTGCTTACTGCTCTTGCAACAGGCTTGTGTATTGATACTTGGCTCTGGGTTATTGAACACTGGCTTCAGGTAGGACACTTTGTCAACTTCATTTATTTTATTGTCGGCATGCTTGTTTCCGGATGGGGTACAGCTATGTATTTACGTCGCTTTGCTCGTGTACCCGTCGATCATCTAATGGTCATCATTCAGATCTTAACGAAAAAAAGTGTGATGTACTCCAGAACGTTGATCTATATTGTTTTTTTGATTCTCTCCTTTTGATTCATGGGCCCATTGGGATCGGAACCGTATTGACTGTATGTTTCGGAGGAGCCATCCTTCATTTTTTCACGGGAAGATTGAATCGTAATAATATCATTACAGCCCAGAAATCATAGAAATATTGCATACCCAAATGGATTTGTGTTTACACATCTGAACCACCATTTGGTCCTTCCCAAAAATAATAAAAGTCGCCTAATGGCGACTTCGATTGTGACGCTGATTATGTCTTCCGGCTTTCGACAGCCAAAACCGAACTTTTAGATCGGGTAGTCGGCCACGATCACATTTTCTAGCCAACCATCGAGTGAAGCTACGAATGCTTGATGGGCAGGATGAGGGCCATAGGAACGCAACGCTTCCTGATCTGTAAAAGTAACTCTCAATCCAAGGGTATAACCTCGTATATTATTCGTCTCTTCAGTCACGTTAATTCCCGCAGTCAGTGCTGTGATTCCCGGAATCTGTTCCTTCAGGGACAACAATTGATTCACGAATTCCTGCTGTTTCGCAGGTGTAATTTTATCATTGAATTTAAATACAACCAAATGTTCGAACATTTCTTCATTCCTCCTGTCTACGTTTCTTAAATGTTCATGCTTATTTCTTCAAAGCTCTGCTCTGAACATGATGCAGCAGCTTCTGCAACCAGGTGATATCGCTCTGAATAGAGTGGTAGGCATGATCTTTCATTAATAACAATGTATCTTTCAGATCCACCTCGAACTCCTCGATCTCTGGCCTATCAGGTTTAATATATGCAATTCTTTTTTCCAGTTTACGAAGAATATCCTCAATCAGATATGCAATCTTGTGTAAGTCCACCTTATCCAGATTGACCAGCGCTGCATAGAGGGATTGCACGTTCGTGAATTTTTGAAAAGCCGCATAGATCCCCTCTTGTAAGGCATCCCGTCCTTTTTCAGTAATACCATAAGTCGTTTTATCTGGTCGATTATCGGTTTGTATAATTTCAATCTTCTCGATCAGACCCTTCTTCAGCAACACTTCAAAATTATAATAAATCGTGCCTTCCGTTACTTTGGCATCGGTTTGATCCAGATGTTTAAGAATTCTCTTCTTAATATCATAGGGATGGCACTGTTCCTCGCTTAACGTACCAAGTATAAAAATTTGAATCGACATGTGACTGCCCCCATTTCTGCTAATCCAGAGGGCGAGTACAGTGAAGCACAACGAACCAGCCCTCTCTCTCTATTTTAAACCATAACGGACTGTTGTACAGTCTCCTTCACAGCATCGGGTTGGCGGGCACTTTTGAAATGATGGATTACGATGTTGATTGCAAATGCTGCAAGACCAACCAACGCCAAACCTATTCCGTAATCGAAGCTTTTTCCCCCGCCAAAGAGAATATTGTAGTCCAGATGAGTGGAATAGAACATCGGTGTGATATGGCTCATGAATTTAAAATATCCTGGCATCATCTCGGGAGGTAAGGTTGTGCCATTAGCAATCGTCTGACTGAGCAGAATGGGCAAGTTAAGCAGCATGCCTCCCTGACCCAGCAGCATGATAAAGATACTTGTAAATTCAATGCAAACGAATAACTGAACGCTGTGTAGTAACCATAGTTTCATAAATGTCTCCATCCCATACCCCTGAACCATATAATATATGCCTATGGCGATCAGTGGAGCGATCAGTGAGATGAGCAAGTTAACCATACGCAGGGAGAAAAATGCCTTCCATTTCCCCATCTGATGTTGCAGCGATCTTAATCCCCCCACACTTTGCATGGAATAGATCATCGCTCCTACATATAGCGCCATGGTGATAAACATCGGGGCCATCTGATTTTGCATACCTGCTGGCTGCGGGTTGGTCATAACGAGATTAGAGGAAACTTTCCCCATCGTGGCTTCCACGATCTGTTTGGATTGATCCGCAGGAACCTGCATACTGTTTAGCACGCCCTCGAAGCTCTGGGATTGGACTTGCGCTTGAAGCCCGGCTGTGATTTCAGTGGAGACTGTTTTCATCATGCTTGTAACGGTCGTTGGATTCGATTCATTGATCAGATAATCCAACTGTGCGTGTGCATCCTGTGCAGACAGGTTTTTCGTAAAATCAGCCGGAATATGGATGACCATATGAATATTCCGATCTTCAAGACCTACTTTGGCCTCTTCCAATGAATCATCGGTAATGATATTGAAAGGTAACTGTTTTTCCAAATTCTCAACAAATGAAGCGCCGGATTGCGTGTCCTCATTCACGATGGCAACCGTCAATTGTGGAACATTCTTAGGAATTGCGCTGTAACCGGACATGAAAATCGTCAACATGAGAATCTGATACAAAACAATCATAAAAATACCTGCGATGACACCTTTATTCTTCAGTATGCTCTTCACGTTTACTCCACCTTCAATATTTCTATTTATAATACTTGAATTAAAGTACTCTGATTTGTTATATTTGTCAACAAGGATAGTTTAGTAAGATAGCTATAATGGCCCTGCTCCCTATCTGCTATCCGATCAAGCAGGACCTCATCATCAGATTCATCCAATCTTCGAACCAAGGAGGCGTAAGGAATGAGCAACCCGATTATTTCTTTATCCGAAATGACCGACTTTCAGTCCAAGGAAGACGAATTCAGCCCTCACCATTGGTATCGCCGCATGCTGAAGCAAGACCCTGTCGTTTATAATGAAGCGTCCGATTCCTGGCATGTATTTGGGTATGATCTTGTGAAAACGGTCCTTAATGACCATGAGCATTTCTCCAGTGAACGCAAAAGAACCATTGTTAATGTAGGGTATATCAGCGAGGATGATAACAACAACGAAGGGGAACATCATATCCCGGATCGATTGGATATTCATAATGTGGATCCACCGGAACATCGTAAACGGAGATCATTGCTTGCCAAAGCGTTTACACCAAGAAGTTTGCGATTATGGGAACCACGGATTCAGGCACTCGCCGAACAACTGATAGCCAAGTTCGCTCATCAACCTGTCGTGGATATCGTCGAAGCATATACAAGCGTATTCCCCGTCATGATCATGTCAGATCTGCTGGGCGTTCCATCGAAGGATCATCATTTGTTCAAGGAATGGGTAAACCAGCTCTTTCTACCCTCCACCCATACCACTTTTGCTGAAATTAACGAAATGAAAAGAACGGCCGGAGAAGAATATTTCAAGTACCTGTATCCCATCGTTGTCGCCAAAAGATTGAATCCGGGAGAAGATATCATATCTGATCTCATCCGGGCCGAGGTAGATGGTGACCAGTTTTCAGATGAAGAGATCGTACGGACAACGATGTTTATATTGGGAGCTGGTGTGGAAACGACAAGTATCCTGCTTGCCAATTCGTTCTATGCCATGTTGTATGACCAACCAGGAGTCTACGCGGAACTAAGAAACAATCCCGAACTGATTCCGAACGCGGTGGAAGAAATGCTAAGATATCGTTTCAACATCAGCAAGATGGATCGTATGGTCAAAAAAGACAATAACCTGCTGGGGATTGATCTCAAAAAAGGAGATGCCATTGTTGCATGGATGAGTGCAGCCAATGTGGATGAACGCGTATTTGAAGATCCATTCACATTCAATATTCATCGTTCCAACAATAACAAACAGCTTGCATTTGGGTATGGCACACACTTCTGTCTTGGCGCACCACTTGCCCGTTTAGAGGCCAAAATCGCACTCTCTACCTTCGTGCAGACCTTCTCACGCATTGAGAACGTTGAGGGATTTATTCTGGAGGACAACCTTATTCCAGCCGCCGCCGGACAATCCTTAGGTCATTTGCCGCTTAAACTATATACGTAATGAAATCCCGTAGAATTTTCTTATAGATAACAAAAAAAGAGCAGATCATCTGCTCTTTTTCTATGGCATTATTTTATTCAGTATTCCGACCCCGTTCAACATAAAAGGAACTACCCGCTCGGCCAATTCAACCGGGGATTCCTGTCTCTCTTCCAAATTCCAGCGATACGTCACCCCATAGATGGACCAGCTTAACATAGTTGCCAAATAGGCCAATGTTTTGGGTGGCTCTGCACCATCTGTCTGACTCGTAGTCAACTCAAGAATGAGTTTCTCAAGCTGGGCCTTAATATTTTCTTCAAAGATTGGCGCTACGGACTCATATTTCTTGATACATTGGTTGCTTGAGTCATGATAGTTACATAACGAGATCACCAGTTGTTTCAGGGTCTCTTCTGTCAAATGTGCCTGTACATCAATTTGCTTAAGCACATATTCTTCAAAGGCAAAGGACAAAACGGACTCCAGCAGTTCATATTTGTCTGCAAAATGCGCATAAAATGTAGCCCGGTTAATCGTCGCCCTTTGCGTAATATCCCGGACCGTAATGGCTGAGAAATCCTTTTGATTCAAATGATAGAAAAACGCATCCTGAATTAATTGACGGGTTCGGATTACCCGTGGATCATTGGGATTTGGAGAAAACTCACCTGACATAATCAAAATGCTCCTTCTTATCGAACTTGTAATTCAAACTTTTGGATGTCCCTATTATAAATAGCTCCTGTTGGATCAACAAGTGATCCGGTGTTAAACCAACATTATGATGGACGCTTCGCTTAAGCAACACATTGCATAAATCGTCGGTTGATACAGGCACTCTCCATTGATAATATTGCACTCGTACCCCGCTTGAGGGTGCACTATTATGGAGGTGTTTTATTTGAATAATCAACAACAGCAAGTTCAATCCACGGAAAATCTGTTTCAACCTTATACGATTCATAACCTAACTCTACAGTCCCGTATCGTAATGCCCGCTATGGGCCGGGCTTTCTCACCGGATGGTGTGCCAGGTTCCGATGTAGCAGCTTATTATCGCAGACGTGCCGAAAATGGCGTCGGACTTATTATTACCGAAGGTGTAACCATTGATCATCCGGCCGCTACCAGCGAACCGCGCGTGCCCCGTTTCCATGGTGAAGAAGCACTGAACGGATGGGCAGAAGTCGTTCAACAAGTCCATGAAGCTGGGGGAAAAATCTTCCCTCAACTCTGGCATATGGGTATGGCTCGTCCTGCGGGATCACAGCCCCATCCAGATGCCCTGTCCATCGGTCCGTCAGGCATCGATCTGGAAGGAAATCAAGTCGGTGATCCGATGAGCGAAGAAGAAATCGCTATGATTATTCAAGCCTTTGTGGATGCAGCAGTCCATGCCAAACGGCTTGGGTTTGACGGCATCGAAATTCAAGGAGCACATGGCTATCTGGTCGACCAATTTTTCTGGGATAAAACGAATACACGGACAGACCGCTACGGCGGCGATCTTATTAAGCGTACGAAATTCGCAACGGAACTTATTCAGGCCATTCGTGATGCCGTGGGCCCTGATTACCCGATTGCCATTCGTTTGTCACAGTGGAAAATGAGTGATTATTACGTCAAACCATTGGATACACCGGTAAAGCTGGAACAATTCCTGAATGTGCTGGTACAGGCAGGTGTGGATATATTCCACTGTTCAACACGCCGCTTCTGGGAGCCAGAATATGAAGGTTCGGAGCTTGGATTTGCCGGCTGGGTGAAAAAACTGACAGGCAAACCAACGATAGCCGTGGGCTCCGTTGGGCTGGATGATGAATTTACCAGTCTCTATACACAGGGTAAAGGTGCAGGACACAAGGATCTGAAAGATCTTCTCCATCGTCTGGAACAGCAGGAATTTGATCTGGTAGCTGCTGGACGTGCCCTTCTCGCAGATCCTGCATGGGCCGTTAAAATACGTGAAGGCCGCGTAGATGAGATTCAAGCTTTTACACCAGAAGCGCTTGCCACATTGCATTAAAAGGTTGTTGGGTCGAAATTCATGTTTAATTCTTATAATTGAACTATAATGAACCAACGTACTCGAATAGCCTTGAAGGCAGCGGGTACTTTGGTTTTTTACGCGTTTCCACCATAACGGAGCGAGCAATATCATCCAAGAAAGTTCCTTCTTTTCATAATATAATGACATTAACTTACCAGAAGGAAGGTGCAGCAGGTGACTCGCGAAGTGCGAACTGTCGTATTTGATACCGATCTACAACTTGAAGCCTATCAGTTCGAAGGTATAATGCAGAAATTCCCCAATCATTTTCATGACTATTACGTCATTGGTTTTATTGAGCAAGGCAAACGTCATCTCGTATGTAATAACGAGGAATATGTCCTGAACACCGGAGATATGATCGTGTTTAATCCGCATGATCCCCATGCCTGTGAGCAGGTCGACGGAAGAACCCTAGATTATCGTTGCATCAATATTCAGCCTGAGGTCATGCGCCAATATGTACAGGAAATTACCGGACAAGATTACCTGCCGCGGTTTACTTCCCCTGTTCTCTACCAAAGCGAACATGTCGCATCCTTACATGAGCTGCATCAGAAGATTTTGGAAGAGCAATCCGACTTCTACAAAGAAGAGTTGTTACTCTTTCTGCTGGAACAGCTGCTAAGAGAATACGCGGATGCTGAACCACCCGTTTCCGCCCAGGACGTCACCATCGAGATCAGACGCATATGCGAGTACATAGAGTCTCATTACATGGAGAGCATTACGCTGAACCAATTGGTGGAGTTAACAGGATTAAGTAAATACCATCTGTTGCGTTTATTCACTCGCCAAAAAGGAATATCTCCCTACCGCTACCTGGAAACGATTCGCATAAATCAGGCCAAACGGTTACTGGAACATGGACAGCGCCCGATTGAGGTGGCCGCGCAAACAGGATTTAGCGATCAGAGTCACTTTACGAATTTTTTCAAAAAGCTGATCGGCTTGACGCCCAAGCAATACAGACGCATCTTCAACCATGAAGTGGATTCAAAGCGCACAGTGGTTGATCTGTCATGACAGATCAGAACAAAGTCTCCGCCGGACACCTGCTGGCCTTGCTTACAATTCTGATCTGGGGAACGACGTTTATCTCCACCAAGGTTCTGCTGATCGACTTTACGCCTGTTGAAATTCTGTTTTTTCGCTTCCTGATCGGCTATGTGGTGCTGCTCCTGATCTATCCCCGTTCAATGAGGATTACGTCGTTCAGAGAAGAATTACTGTTTATCGGAGCTGGATTATGCGGGGTCACGTTATATTTTCTCATTGAAAATATTGCACTGGTGTATACACTTGCATCCAATGTAGGCGTTATTGTCTCCATTGCCCCTTTCTTTACCGCTGTACTTGCGCATTTCTTCCTGGATGGAGAGAGATTGCACAGGCAGTTTATCGTGGGCTTCGGCATTGCCTTGACCGGTATCATCCTTATTGGACTCAACGGCAGTGTCATTCTGCAACTGAATCCGCTGGGAGACCTGCTCGCTTTCGTGGCACCTGCCGTATGGGCGATCTACTCTGTACTCATGCGAAAAATTGGTGAGCTTCCGTATCACACCATCGGTGCTACACGCAAAGTGTTCTTTTATGGACTATTATTCATGCTGCCGGCCTTGTTTCTATTTGAATTTCACTTCGATCTTGGGCGCTTTGCCAACATGGCCAACCTCTCGAACCTTCTATTTCTCGGGCTTGGTGCCTCTGCCTTATGTTTTGTGACCTGGAACCGGGCAGTGAGGCTACTGGGAGCCGTCAAAACAAGTGTGTACATTTATTTGGTACCTGTCATTACCGTCGTCTCTTCTGCTCTGATTCTGTATGAACGGATTACATGGATAACACTGCTTGGAACGTTGTTAACGTTGCTCGGATCGTTTATTTCAGAGAAGAAAGTACGAAGCAAAAAATGCCTTAATATGTTGCCAAAAGTTCAATAAGGCATGGTTAATCGTCCAGAACTGTAGTTATGAATGGTAGTTTTGAATAATGGATATAAAGTTAGATTAACTCATTGAGCCATTCAACAAAAAGAGGCATAATCCATGATGGATTCGTGCCTCTCTTCATTGTGCCGGGAACATTGCTTGGATTCAATTCTCTAGTTCAACATGGACAGAAGGTGCTCCAATTCCTGCTTCTCCAGATGTCTCCATTGTCCACGTTCCATTCCATCCAGCGTAACATTCATAATGCGGATGCGCTCCAGCTTGAGCACTCTGTAACCCAAGGCTTTGCACATTCTGCGGATTTGCAAATTAAGCCCCTGAGTCAAAATGATACGAAATACGTTCTCGCTTTGCTTATACACCTCACACGGCCTCGTCACCACATCCAGAATCTCAACCCCTTGCGACATCGCGCGCACGAATTCCTCTGTCACTGGTTTGTCTACGGTCACCACATATTCCTTCTCATGGTTATGCTCCGAACGCATCATCTTGTTCACAATGCCTCCGTCGTTCGTAAGCAAAATCAAACCCTCTGACGCTTTATCCAGTCTGCCGATGGCAAAAATGCGCGATGGATAATTCACATACTCAATAATGTTTCCCTCCACCTGTTCTGCTGCTGTACAGACAATACCTATCGGTTTATTAAGCGCAAGGTAAACAGGCTCACTATCGTCATGAGGAATTTCCTTGCCATCAATGAGCACGATATCCTCGGATTCAACATCCGCTCCTTTTTCGCATACTTTGCCATTGATCGTAATGCGCCCGGCTGCAATTAATCGGTTGGTTTCCCGGCGGGAACAGTATCCCGTTTCACTTATGTATTTGTTAATTCGCATGTTCCACCACCTCTCATCTTTAATATTGCCACTGTTTCATTAGCGAGTCCATATCCTCATTTGATTCACTTCGTAAAATAGGTTAGTACCTTGTACTGATTTTCATCCCACATCATCTCACTTATAATGAAACGAAGCAATGAATTGTTATACGAGAGCTCACCGAAAATCCAAATTAAACTTTGGAAAGGAGTTAACCATGGACAAAAAGTGTATGAGAGTGCTTAAAAAGTTATACCTGCACAGCAATGGTGAGTATGACAGAGAACGAGAAGTGATGATCTATCAAGCCGATACACTAACTCTTGCCGAACAGGATCTACTTACTACACAAGTCTGGATAGCTAATGATCTGGAGATGATCCACCATGATGATATCACGCAACAACTAATCGCTTTCCAGCAAAATGAACGTCTTTCCTGGTCCACGATTGCCCAGGCATTTGTTGCAGGGGTCGGGGGCAGTTATCCACGAGGCATATCTACGCTCGCAAGCTACCATAGGATGATTCACTCACAGATGCACGCTTATGAAGAGACGGAACGATTTCTCGCTTGCAGAATTTGCGGCTTCAGTCATAGCGATGAGGGCTGGAAAAATCTATCCAATATTCGATACTCCTTACACCTGGGTTATGATTACAGCGGGACAAGCGTAGGTGCATACGCCGATTTGACAGAGTTTATCACCTTACTTGAGAAAGGGCCCATTATACCGACTCCAGAGGACATCACCACATTTAATCAACTGCTTCACATGCTGGATCAGGCAGAAGACGAAGAGACTCCAGGCAAATTCGAGAAACGACTGACTGCTGAAAAATTGGTTAAAGGACACGCCGGAATTCGCCGAAGTATCCTTCAAGCGCTGTCCAGGGTAGGTGTTCTGCCCAATCAGGTTCTCTCCCTCAGTCCAGAACATTGGATAAACAATGAAGAGATCCTGAATGGTGAGTTCCAGCTTAACAATACCAAAGGCCGCTCCGATATGGAGATGCCTTGGGCGGGCTGGCAAGGTAAACTTGGCGTTAATTGGGGCAATGCGCGCAAGCTATTTGGGGATGCGATTCATGTCAAAGGTTAACAATTAAAAAATGTTTCCCGTCTCTACAGACAGGAAACATTTTTTTGAAGTGATACACACATTTCCTTCTCCATCCCGAATCATTCAAGCAAATTGCTTATACCCATCTGATTTTGTTTTCTGCCGGTGTTCTCTCCTTACCTTTTGGTATTTTCGCCGTATACCCCATATGCAAAATACCGATAATTCGCTCATCCGGTTTAATGTCTAGTCCTTTACGAAAAGCCATATCCTCTATGACATCACTGGATGACCAGGTCATCCCGATGCCTTTTTCCCAGGCTAGCAATTGAATAATATGCATTACACTGCATACCTCTCCAAAATGTGCTGAGCCCTTCGGCTCACCCGGTTGCTCCGGTTGGTGTTTAAGAACAAAGACAAGATTGAACGGGATATCATATGTACGTTTCCAGAATATATTTTTGACCTTGCCGGGCATAAGCTTGTAGGTCAACATATCCTTGGCAAATCCCATCATCAAATCAGCCCAGCGACTACGTTCTTCTTCACTTCCCGCTTCTATCACTCTCCAGCTTTTCGGTTGGAGTCCAAGCTCAGGAAGACTTTCCTCCAGTAACCCACGCACCGTCTCATCATCCAATGTCGCAGATGTGAATTGGCGTACCGTTCGTCGTTCCCGAATAATTTTTGCAGCATTTTCATTGGGTTGCAAGCGAGTATCTGTATAACCGATGCCCAGGATTGCGACAATCTGTTCACCTGAATTAGCTCGCCACAATTCCTCACAACCTGCCTCAAAGGCTGTTTCCGGCTGCTGTATATGGATACCAATGCCTTGTTCCTTCGCCAGAATCCTCAAGTTTTGAATGAGACACCATACGGCTGCTTCGTCTTCTGCCAATTCCTTTGGTTTTGTTCTGATCTTCATACTAACTGCCAAATAACCAGGAGCTAGGATAGGAGATTCCGCTGGATGCTCCTTTTGCTTTTCAGTTCCTGTCTCCAGTCCCTCCATCCAGGTAAACACCCACGGTTCTCGCAGATGATGATTTGGCGCCCAAATTGCAATATTCAACAGTGTTAACAACGTTTCTCTTGTAACAGCTGTTCCATTATATACAGGGCGAGACCAGCTCTCCTGAACAATTCCAGCAATACTCATAATTTGGCAGCTCCTTCATCTTGTTGAATGAACGTAAATATACTAATATATCCATTCTTCTAGTTTTAATGATTATGATTATCATGATCAATTATATTTATATGTTAAAAAATGCCTTACTACAATGCAAATATCCTGTAATACATCATTTTTGTTCTCCTACACCAAATTCGACACGAAATCGTTTTAGGATGAACATTGTGTGAGGAAGATCAACCATTCGTCAAATTTTAACATTATTTTACAATAAAAAGCATGTACAATTGCATAATTATGGTATAAGTTATATAACAAAGAAACATTTTTTAGAAAATATAAAATTTATATCCATCTTAGGAGGGCAACTCATGAGAAGAATTTTCGCTTTAAGCTGCGGTTTCTATCTGTTAATCGGCATAACCAGCGTTGTACTCGGTGCACTTCTACCTGTTTTATTGACACATTATGAGCGTGGTTACAGTGATGGCGGATTTTTGTTATTTTTGCAGTTCATCGGTTTTCTTGTCGGGGTGCTCGTCGCTCCTTCCATGACTACCCGCATCGGTCGAAAATCCATGTTGACCATTGCACTGATCTGTATTGTGGCCGCTTATGCCGTTCTCGGATTTTTACCATCCTGGAGTGTGGTTCTTCTTCTGACAATTCTCGTTGGTTTTGGCTCAGGTATCATTGAGCCCTCCGTTGGTGCATTCACGATAGAATTTACTGAAAATCAAAAAGCGGTCGCGATGTCCAAGCTAGATGTGTTTTTCGCTCTGGGCGCACTCCTCATTCCGGCAGTTGCCGCCTTATACATTTGGTTGGACCTGTGGCATCTCACGTTTTATACCGTTTCCGCGTTATCACTTATTCTGATGCTAGTATGGGTGACCATGCCCACCTCCGCCGCTTCTTATCTGAAACAAGCCGGTGAAAATACAGCTTCACATGCAGCAGGCAGAGCACGGTATGCCAGAAAACATCTGGGGTTGCTAACGATTTTCGTCATCTTTTTCTTCATCTATATGGGGCTGGAGCTGGGGCTGATGAACTTCCTGCCTTCCATCCTCGTAGAACGATTGCAGTTGCAGGAGTCTGTCGCTTCACTGAGTGTGTCCATTCTATGGATCGCGATGATTATCGGCCGTCTTTTCTCCGGAAAAATTGCAGAAGCCGTTAACTATATGTCTTTCCTGATCTGGAGTACGGTGGGCACACTTCTGTTCACGGTCGCCATGGTGTTCGTGACAGGCCAATGGGCAACGTACGTACTGATCTTCGGAACCGGATTATTCATGTCAGGGCTTTTCTGTATCGCATTGGTCTATGCCAACATTTTAATTCCCGGCATGACCGAGAGAACAACCAGCATCCTGATTGCATCAGGCGGTATTGGTGGTGCCATCTTGCAATATGTAACGGGATGGAGCATGAGTGCATGGCCTGTAGTGAATACGATCTGGATTTTAGCCGGATTTTGTCTGATACTGCTCTTCACCCTCTTTCTCTCTCAGCTCTGGAACGTAAGGAATAGCACCTTAAGTGGGACCCTCGCACATCCAAGTAAAGAGATCTAAACGCTGCTTATTGAGAGGGGTGATGCCTGCGTAATCCGGAATTGTTGAACTTTATTGAGGCTAGTACATCACACTATGGAGGGAATCGTATGCAAACTTTAACCACAAACCGTTTCAGAACCGGAAAAGGGATTAAGTTGATTGACGATTCAGGCGTTGAATATCTGGACGGCGTGTCCGGTACGTTCAATCTGTCACTGGGCTACAATCATCCGCATGTCGTGAGCAAAATTCAGGAACAAGTCGGCAATCTGACGCATATGTCTTCCTCTTTCACAGAACCTTATGTGGATGAAGTGCTCGATCATCTGATTGAGTATGCTCCAAACGACATTAACGCCGGATGGATGAGGGATATTACAGGCTCAACCGCAAACGAATGCGCGACCAAAATTGCACAGAAATATACGCAGTCCACTGACATTATCAGCCTCTACCTGTCCCATCATGGGCAGACCCAATTTGCAACCGGAATTTCGGGAAATGCCTTCCGGCGGAAACGGTTTCCAAATTCGGCTGTTGCCAACTCCGTTCATGTACCTGCACCGTATTGCTATAGATGCCCGTTCAAATCCTCAAGCGGAGACTGCGAATATCAATGCGTTGAAGCTATCTCTGATGCGATAGAATACGCAAGCTCCGGCTCGGTTGCCTGCATGATTATTGAACCGATTCTCGGTAATGGCGGCAATATTATCCCTCCTGCGGGATACTTTAAACGCCTGCGCAAACTGTGTGATGAGTACAATATTATTCTCATTGCCGACGAAGTGCAGACCGGAATCGGACGTACCGGATATATGTTCGCCAGTGAACTGTTCGATATCCAGCCTGACATGATTACCCTCGCCAAAGGTCTCGGTGGAATCGGCGTACCTGTTGCTGCGGTATTGATGCAGTCCCGATTGAATGTACTGGAAAAGCATGAACATTCCTTCACCTCAGGAAGCAATCTGATCTCCGTAACCGCTGCCAAATCTACCCTGGAGGTTGTATCCGAACCCGGATTCCTGGATGACGTGAAACGCAAAGGTGAAATTTTGGGCGGATTGCTGCAGGATTTGGCGATGAAATATCCAAGCATCGGTGAAGCTCGCGGGGTCGGGCTGATGTGGGGATTAGAAATGGTAGGTGACAATAATGAACCGGATACGGATAAAACAAATGCCATTATCGACCGTGCCTTCACGGATGAGCATCTGATTTTAAGAGGATCCCGTTACGGCTTCGGAAACGTAGTTAAGGTCAGACCATCGCTTACCACGACAGAAGATGAGTTGGTTGAAATTGTAGAGCGACTGGACTCGGTGCTTGCCAGCGTTCATTAGTACGTAATTCAAATTATTATAAGGAGGTTTTAACATGTTAGCACTGGTATACAAATCAGCATGGGATGTAGCACTTGAGGAACGGCCTGTTCCGCAAATCACAAGAGACAATCAGGTGTTGGTTCGAATCCGAGCAACAGGTGTGTGTGGTACCGACCTCGGTATTGTCAGCGGAAAATATCATGCGGTTCCTTCCGTCATTCTTGGTCATGAGTCTGCCGGGGAAGTCATTGCCGTGGGCTCTGCTGTAACGACACTGCAACCAGGCGATCGGGTTGTCATCGATCCCACCTATTATTGCGGGCAATGCGACATGTGCAGAACAGGGAGACAGAATCACTGCACGCATAAGTCGGTTACGGAGACGGGTGTGAGTGCTGACGGGACATTTACGGATTATTATGTGACCGAGGATCGCTTTCTGTATAAATTGAAGGATCATGTGAGCTATGAGGAAGCGACCTTGACGGAACCGCTTAGCTGCATGCTTACAGGCATTAACCAGATCCATCTGCTGCCGAATTTTAGAACAATTATCCTCGGTGCGGGCCCGATTGGTATTCTATACAGCTACGCACTCGCTTCCAAAGGAGTTACCGGATGTCTGGTCGACATTTCCGAAGAACGGTTAGCCATTGCCGGATCAATTGCACCAGATCGTTGGGAGGTTCATTCCTCCTTCGAAAATGCGATAGACTCACTGGCACCCACAACTAATCAAGTCGATATGATTGTGGATACGACTGGCGTCGTGGGCACACAAGTGCTTTCACAGCTCGCCAGCGGCGGTTATCTCATGCTCGTTGGTCTGAGAGATGGCAACACGTCGTTCAATCCCAAGGAAGTCGTGGACCGCAGTCTGAAAATTATCGGCTCCATCGACTCCCTGGGAACATTTGCAACAGCACATTACATGATTGAGCAGCAGATCATTCCAGCAAAAAAAATCATCACCCACTCCTTCCCGTTGGAGGATTACGAAGAGGCGTTCCGTACGCTCGGCTGCGATATTCAGGGGCGCACACTTCAAGCCTCTTCCCATGCCATCAAAGTGGTGCTGCAATCCAGCGGTTCCAGTTTCTAAGGTGGAATGTTCGCCATGATTGAGATAAATTAGAGATAATTGCTTACAGAATCCTGGAGGAGGAATACAACATGGTAGCAAATAAGGAGTTTGGCGGATTGGGAGAGGCGGATGACGGCATCATTCAAGCGGTCATTTTTGACATGGATGGCGTACTGATTGACAGCGAACCGATTTATTTCGAGATTGAGCGCGACTCCTTTGCCCATTTTGGCGCAATGATGACGGAGGCAGAACATCACACCTACGTTGGAGTTACGCTTGAATCGATGTGGCGGCAAGTGTTGGACAAGCACCAATTGACGAATACAGTGGAAGAAGCTCTCGCCTACCATCAGCATAATGTGATGCAGACGATGCTCTCCCATCCGAACCTGACGGCAATACCTTCTGTGGAACGCTGGTTAAGCTGGCTGCATGAGCAGCACATTCCGATAGCCGTTGCTTCTTCCTCTCCACGCGCACTAATCGATCTGATCATGGACAAGACCGGACTGGGACGATTCTTTGAGGTACGAATGACAGGTGAAGAAGTCGCTCACGGAAAGCCAGCACCGGATATTTTCCTGACCACAGCTGAAATGATAGGGGTATCCCCATTGAATTGTCTTGTGATCGAAGACTCGCGCAATGGTGTCCAGGCTGCCAAAAGTGCAGGCATGCACTGTATCGGATATCGCAATCCGGGATCAGGCAATCAGGACTTGTCCAAAGCCGATCTTCAGATCTCCAGTTATGATGAGCTATGGACTCTGAAGGATACACTGCCGTTTGAGTTCAGATTGCCAAGTCTATCGCAATTAAATCTATAAGAATCATCTGTACGAATTGAACTTATCCGATCAAAAAATAAAAACCCAAACGGCTTCAATTCTTTGGAATTGGAGCCGTTTGGGTTTTGCTTGCTGCAAATTTAACGTGAGAACGCAAACTCGAATATCGTCTAGACCGAAATATCCAGACTTCCACCCAAATTGGGATGCGGAGCAGGAACCGATTTTAACATCTCCGTCAATTGCTGACCTTGCTGCTCTGCCATGTCTTTCGACATGGACAGGACTTGCAAACTCGCCGACTGCGCCACTGAGACTTGACTCATGGCCATTGATAATGCTGCAATATCCATATTCTGCACTCCTCTCGTTTACTAGTAAATAGACATACCTATTTTATATCGGAAAGATGGGAGGAATTATGTAATTCACTCCTTTATCTTCTCAAGCTCAACCATGTTCCTACCTAAAAACAAACAATATGAAATATTTGTATGTTACAATACACTGTTGGAGGAGACTGTTTATGAACGGGAAAAAATTTGTTATCCTTTTTACAGTCATTGCCGGACTTTGCATTGGGACATTTGGTTGTTTTATTTACTGGGTCTTGTCCAAGGTTTAAAACTATGTAAACAGACACCTTAACCCAAATATTTTAATTCCCCATCTGTTTCCTTGGCTCTCAGGGTTACTTTGGCTAATAACTGTTCCGGTTGCTGGAAGTCCACTTTAATCTCTGCCATCATTTCCTTTACCATTTCTTCAAGCTGTGCCAATGTTGTTTCTCTAGGTAAAATACGAGTTCTTGCGATCTCATGTTTACGAAACGAATCGTCGTACGATGGAACTGTTTCCTGACCGAATGCACTTATTTCCAGCTCAACTTTTATTCCTTCCGACATTTGTTTTCACCTCTTTCACTCGTTTGAGATTGATTAGGACTCAATCAATCCATACTTCACAAAACTGTGGTATAGCCCGTCCTCTTCAATTGTTCCGGTTATATCATCTGCAATGGCTTTGAGACCTGGCTTGGCATTTCCCATCGCAATCCCTACGTTGCAAAACTCCAGCATCTCAGCATCATTCATGCCATCCCCGATGGCGAGTGTATCTTTACGGGACATACCCAGATGCTCCAACAAATCCGCAATAGCGATGGCTTTATGAATGCCCGGGATCATCAGCTCACCACTGCCTTCACCGAAGATGGGCACTGTGCACTGAATGACTTCGAATTTGCCCTCAAATTCCTGCTTGATTCGATCGAACGGAATCGTAGAGCTTTCCAGAAAACAAACCTTGTTTACGTCATCCTTATATAAATCGGCTTCGCCATACGTCAAACCGGCAATAAACGGATGTGGCTTTTGTTCTTTTTTCGCTCTGGCACTGGCATCATTCTCCACATCACCATAGATGCGACGTTCCAAATGCGGTTGAAGATTGGTGCTGGCGTATAAGGCCGAATTGGATTCCAAATAGAAATCGATCTGGTGTTCATTGAAGAAATCGACCATATGCCGTACATCTTCAGCCGTTACCCTTTTGTGATATAGCACATCCTTGCCGAACTCCACATAGCCGCCACCGGCACCAATCAGACCGTCAAATCCTACATCCCAGATGGAATCATAGATTTCCGCCTTCGATCGTCCTGTACATAAATAGAGCAGATGTCCATTTTCACGTGCCTTTTTGCACGCCTGTTGTGCAGACACTGGAATGTTGCCGTCATCATCTACCAGTGTGCCATCAATATCTATAAAAACAATCCTTCGATTCGTAGTGCTCATCTGCGTTTGCCCCCATCATGTATCTTTCCTAAGTTATATTATTCATTCTAATCCAGGTATCTATTTCACTATAATTTCCCAGTCTAATTGTTCGGCAGCATCAAAGAATATCTCTATTATCGCCATCTTCACCATCTCCAGATTCACCAGATAGGTCATTGGATATTCGCAGGCCTGACCACCCAGCGTAAGTTCTGCGAAATCTTCTTCATTATGGCCAGAATCAAACAGATTGCGAATCTCAACATCACTTTCAACGGTAACAACGTACTCTCCCGCTCCTCCACCTGATACAAATCACTTATTTCTCACCAATTTGTCCATGTGTACGGTTTGCCAGTCATCGTCCTGCTCAGCAATAACCGTATATCCTTGACGTTTCCAGAAATCGACGGCCCCAGGCAAAAAGCGATGTGTATGTAAATACAACGTTATATAGTGCAGTTCTGCCACCACCTTCTCCAGTTCTCTCACGAGAAGTGAACCGATACCATATCTGCGATATTCTAAATCCACATAGCATTTCACAATTTCCGCCGTAGACTGCGAAGGATAGCGTCCTGCCATTACTTCAATACGCCCATCATACGGCAGGATGCCAATGGAACCTACAATCCGATTGTCTTCCATGACTGCAACAAGAAAGACCGCATCGGCTGAATCCAGATAATGTTCTCTAAATTGCTCCAAATCAGCAGGTAATCTCTCATGATCCAGCATGGGAAACACCTCTTTGCGGACACGCATGGCAAAATCAATTGCATCATTCATTTGGTGCTCCTGAATAGCGATCACTCTCGGTTTTGTCTGAAACTGTGCCAAAAAAACCACATTCCTTATCCGTTATATTCGAGACTGATTACAACTCCATATACGAACCCATTCAGCTCGCAAGTTCGCCCTCTGCTTTTCATCTTACCGAATTTATCCTTCCCTATCAATCTATCTAAACTCATAACCAAAATAGAAGAAAGCCCGCGCGATTTGATAGGGATCGCATACTATAAGGCGTGTCACCAATCAAATTTGAGGGGGAAGAACATATGTGGTTATCACTAGGGATCTCTGCTGCAGCCCTGCTGGCATTGGGGTTTGTCTATCGTTATGTGGCGGATAAACGTGCAGCCAAAAAGTTTCATCCCCATGCGCCCAAGCAGTTGTTAATTAAGTTCAAGGAAGGTACGACAGCCGACGAGATGCACACGCTGCATAAAAAAGCAAAATGCAACGTAGCCGAAACATATGAAGATCTGGGCTGGTATCGCGTTGAATCAAGAAAGAAAATGCACCGTATGTTAAAGCATTACAAGAATCATAAGCTTATCGACCACGCTGAACCCAACTATTATCTTCAGTCATCGTTTACGCCAAATGACCCCTTTTTCCCCTACCAATATAACCTGCAAAAAATCAATGCTCCCGCTGCCTGGGATATTTCCCAGAGTAACAGCTCTGTGAAAATTGCCATTATTGATACTGGCGTGCAACTGAATCACCCCGAGCTAGCTGGCAAGATCCTGCCCGGTTATGATTACGTCGATTACGACAATGTGCCCGAAGATGGTAACGGGCATGGCACTCATGTTGCCGGAATCGCCGCTTCCATTACCAACAATGGAGTGGGCATTGCAGGTACTGCCCCGCTTGCTTCCATTGTTCCGCTGCGTGTACTGGACAACAATGGACAAGGTACAACTGGCAACGTCGGAAACGGACTTGTTTACGCCGCCAACAATGGTATTCAAGTCGTTAACCTGAGTCTCGGCGGGCCTACGGGAGAAGCCTTTCTCCAGGCTGCCGTGCAGTATGCATGGGATCGGGGCGCTGTCATCATCGCGGCAGCAGGTAATGATAATACTTCGTATCCAATCGTACCCGCGTCTTATCCCAACGTCATTGCAGTAGCTTCAACCAATCCTTCCGATCTCAAATCGAACTTCTCGAATTATGGATCTTGGGTAGATATGGCTGCGCCAGGGGATACCATTTTGTCCACATACCTGGTTGGTTCTTATGCCTATCTCAGTGGAACGTCCATGGCTGCTCCCCATGTAGCGGGAGTTGCGGCTCTACTCGCTGCACAAGGAAAAACGAATGCTCAGATTCGGGATGCATTATGCTTCGCTTCGGATCCTGTATCAGGCTCCGGGATCTACTGGACGTATGGGCGACTGAATGCCGAGCGCAGTTTGCAGGTACCTTAATACTCTTCTCTCCCTAGCATAAAACAAATAACAGTGGCTGAATTTTATTTCATATTGCTTACGGCTTATACTATGTTTACTTCGCTCATGCCTCTTCTTTTCTAACATGACTTCAACTATGAACGTGAGGTAAAAGAAATGTTTCCCTTCAGGAAACGATCTTTTTCACCTCACTATTTCTATTTTCATACAGCAAGGAGCAATCCCATTTAACGAGACTGCCCCCTTCCGTTCATTTCAATTGGCATATGAATCAAACTTAGAAATATTGTGCGCCATTATTGGCGATAACCTCTTTGTACCAATGAAAACTTTTCTTCTTCACTCTGCGAAGTGTGCCGGTTCCATCATTGTTCCGGTCTACATAAATGTAGCCGTACCGTTTCTTCATCTCCCCGGTACCTGCGCTGACCAGATCAATAGGCCCCCAACTAGTGTAGCCGAGAAGCTCAACCCCATCCTGAATGGCTTCAGCCATCTCGGCAAAATGACGATTCAGATATTCAATGCGGTAGTCATCTTCAACGGTGTCATTGTCCAGCAATACATCTGTAGCACCAAGTCCGTTTTCCACAATAAACAATGGTTTACCATAACGGTCATGCAGCTGGTTACATGTAATCCGAAGTCCTTTGGGATCAATGGTCCATCCCCACTCCGATGCTTGAAGATAGGGGTTCTTCACCGAGCCAAACACATTGCCTTCTGTGGAATTCTTTAAAATCTCTGGATCCGCGCTAGTACAGCGACTGGCATAATAACTGAAACCGATGTAGTCGACTGTATTTTGGAAGAGAATATGTTCATCTTCTGGCTGCATATCAATCATGATCTCATGTTCTCTGAAGAAACGCTTCGTGTAACCTGGATAAGCTCCCTTGGACTGAACATCGATGAAGAAGAAGGACTCACGATCCTGCTCCATCGCTTTCCATACGTCATCCGGATTGGATGTGTAAGGGTAGACCATTCCTGCGGCAAGCATACAACCGATCTGAGCACCGGGGATCATTTCATGACAAGCCTTAACCACAAGCGCACTTGCCACAAGTTCATGATGAGCTGCCTGATAGAGAACCTGCTCTTTGTTTTCGCCTTCCTGAAGAACAATACCCGCGCCGATATACGGTAGATGCAGCAGCATGTTGATCTCGTTAAACGTCATCCAATACTTCACTTTGCCCTTGTAACGATTGAACAGCGTCTTTGCATAAGTCTCGAAAAATCCAATCATCTTACGGTTTTTCCATCCGCCATAAGTCTCAACCAGATGCACAGGTACATCAAAATGACAGATGGTTACCACAGGCTCAATGTTGTATTTTAATAATTCGTCGAAGACATCATCGTAAAATTGCAATCCTGCCTCATTCGGCTCCGCATCATCACCATTTGGGAAAATCCGTGCCCAGGCAATGGACATTCTGAAGCACTTGAATCCCATTTCCGCGAATAGCGCAATGTCTTCTTTATACCGATGGTAAAAATCAATTGCCTCATGGGAAGGGTAGAACTCTCCCTCTTTCGGATCATAAGAATCCAGGTTTCCCATGGCAATAGGGAATCGATTAGCACCTGTTGGAATCAGGTCAACCGTAGTTAATCCCTTTCCTCCTTCATGATAGGCTCCCTCCAGTTGGTTCGCTGCCGTTGCTCCTCCCCAGAGAAAATTCTCCGGGAAGGCTGTTAATTTTTCTAACATCGAGGTGTTCCTCCTATTCGTATTGAACATTCAATTAACCGAGTACTGTAAGCAATTTGTCTTTCTCTTTCACAGATGCATCCTTCGTGCCCACCACATCCAGATAATTGGACGTGTTCGTAATAATAATTGGTGTAACCGTCTCATATCCGGCATCCTTGATCGCTTGCAGATCAAATTCCATGATCAGATCCCCAACATTAACGCGGTCGCCATCTTTTACATGAGCTGTGAAATGCTGCCCTTTCAGTTGCACCGTATCCTGTCCGATATGAATCAGCATCTCAACACCATCGTCAGTAACCAACCCAATCGCATGTTTCGTACGATACACGGTTTGCACAACTCCATTAATCGGGGATACTACTCTGCCGCTGGTTGGACGGATGGCAATCCCTTTACCCATATGCTCTCCAGCAAAGGTAACATCGTTGATTTCTTTCTGTTCAACCACTTCACCAGCCATTGGGCTGAAAATTTCATATCTGTTGTTCGGGTTTGGATCAAGCACGGGTGCTGGAGCTGATACTGGCGTTGCTTCTACTTTGTCCTTGAACCCAACGATGTAGGTAAGCACAAAACCAAGTATGAACGCAACCGCTGTCGCTACTAGTGCCATATAGAAACCGGAATCAACGCCAGTGGCCGAGTTGATAAAGGTTGGATAACCGAATACGCCAAGTCCGCCAAACATGTACATTTTAGACCCGAAGAACCCTAAGATGGCGCCACCAATACCACCCGCAATACAGCTCATGATAAACGGTTTTTTCAGCGGAAGCGTCACGCCGTAAATGGCCGGCTCGGTGACTCCGAAAATCCCTGAAATGAAGGCTGGAATACTTAACGATTTCAATTTGGCATTTTTCGTTTTTAACATGACAGCCAGTACAGCACCAATTTGAGCAAAGGAAGCGGCAAACGACATCGCTACCACCGGATCCGATCCAGACGTGCTAAGGTTCAGAAGCATAACTGGAACCAATCCCCAGTGAAGACCGAACAGTACAAACACTTGCCACAAACCACCGATAACCAAACCTGTAACGAGCGGACTTAATTCATAGATGCCTGTTGCTCCTGCGCCGATCAATTGACCTGCCCATGTGGATATCGGACCAATCACAAGGAACGTTGCCGGAACGATAACAAGTAATGTAAAGAATGGAACCAGGAACGTACTAACCACTTTAGGAATGACATTTTTGAAGAATCTCTCTATTTTCACTGCAAAGAATGTAGCGATAATGATTGGAATAACCGATGATGAATAATTCATCAGGATCACGGGAATACCCAGGAACGTAATGTGAATTGGTGATTCAAACAATGTACCTGTGAACAAGGTGTACAACGGATCTCCCGTAGATAACCCGGACAGCGTTGGATAAACCAGCGTAGCTCCGATCGCCATACCAAGGAACGGTGAGCCGCCAAATTTCTTAATCGCAGTATAACCAAGGAATACCGGGAAGAAGTAGAACAGACAGTCACCCGTTGCATTCAACAGGTGGTACGTTCCTGATGTATTCGTTATCCATCCAAAGGATATAAACATCGCTGTAAAACCTTTGATCATCCCTGTCGCAGCGAGCAGACCGAGTAGAGGTGTGAAGACACCAGAGATCATGTCGATAAAGCGACTGAACAAACTTCCCTTGTTACCTGAATCTTCCTGTTCTTCTGCAACCTGTCCTTCAGCAGGCAGATTGCCTGCCTTTACAACTGCTTTATATACATCCGGCACTTCATTGCCGATAACGACCTGGTACTGTCCAGCGCTCTGCATGACGGTAATAACGCCTGGCAAATTTTTAAGTTCCTCTGTTTTAGCAACGCTTTCATCTTTGAGTTTAAAACGCAATCTGGTTACGCAATGGAATACACTGTTTACGTTTTTGGCTCCACCTACACCAGACAAGATGTCTTTGGCTAGTTGATCGTAGTTCATAGTAATTCTCCCTCTCTAAGTAGACTCCCGATGCTTGTGAAACAAAGAAAACCTGAACTACTGAACATACACAACGCACCGGAAGATCCGGAAACAAGTCGTGATATTCAGCAATTCAGGTTTTGCCCTTAACGGTTGCAACCCTGTAAGGCTGTACACAGCGTATTCAGTTGTTACACTAACAACTTCATCTTAAAGTAAGTTGCAACCCATCTTTACGGACCCAGAGTGGTCGGAATTTTCGGAATTGCCTGATTGAACAGTTACAATCCGATTGATGTATGCGCTTACTTTATGGATTCATAATATAATAAATTCTATCCTTTTGCAAGCGTTTTTTTGAGAATAACATTACAACTCCGATTTACTCTGAAGTGGCATGCACCACACGCTCAATATGAATGGTTAGATACATCAATTCTTCGTTAGTCAGTTGATACGTGTAGTTATTTTCAATAAATTTTTTAATTTTCCCCGAGCACTTGTGCGCCTCAGGATACTTCTTCTGAATCATCTCAAATAACTCATCGTCGTTGTTACTCTTGTAATGCTTGCCTTTCACCAGCCGTTGGGCGAAAAACTTCAGATGGGTCACAAATCGATAATAATTCAATGAGTTCTCGTCAAAGTCCATTTTGAAATGATATTTTATGATCGTCAAAATCTCCTGCATGACCTGCGTCATGCTTCGGATGTTAGGCATCTCTTCGTTTAGTGCTGCATTCACAAAGTGCAGTGCCATGAAACCCGCCTCATCTTCCGGCAAAAGCACACCAAACTGATCACAAATCATATTCAGCGCTTCTAGCCCTACTTCATATTCGTCCTTATAGAGCTGCTTGGTCTCCCAAAGCAATCCATTACGGATCGGCAGATTGTTGCGATAACGTTCAATGGCAAAATGAATATGATCCGTCAGATGCAGATAGATGCTCTCGTTGAGCTTTTTCCCAAGCTTTAGCTTGGCATAGGCAATAATCTCCTCAGACACTTTCATGTATTCCAGTGGTATGCTCGCGATTAATGCCTTGAAATTTTCCTGAATATTTTCATTCTGTAAAGTAAATATCTTATCAATATGCTGCTCGGACACCTCATCGCCAGCTCGCTTCTGAAAAGCAATCCCCCGGCCTATGACGATGACTTCACGTTCGTCTTTAATCGCTACTACAGCATTATTGTTTAACACCTTCTCGATCTTCACTTTATCCACTCCAATATACAGAAAAAGGCAAACCGTACCTTCCACGAGGTCACTGGCCTTGCCCATTTCACTTCATTGTTAACTAATGTGCGTTCATGGTATTACATTTTTCTACAATGTGCAACAAAAAAATCGTTGATGCTTTATCACTAACAAACCACACTTTGAACGGCTAAATGAACCTGTTCAACGGCTTTGCATTTTTTTCTGTTTGTGCATATTCAATCTGTATCTTCCTACATTCCCATAAAAAAGACTCCCTTAGCATGACGCCTTATCCAGGGAATTATACTTACCAAGAACGCCAAATTCAGAATTTCAATGACCTGTCTGTATCATATAGCTTTTTACTCGCCTTCCACTTCGTCCATATATGCCAAAATTGATAGATACGTTCATGAATACTTCCGCTTCATTCCAGACTAAAAACGCTTGCACTTATTCACCTTTTTTTCTATAATGATTTGTAAAATAAAATTAAATTCCGCTCAAAAAGCAAACAAAAAAAGCCCTCCATAGAAGAGGACTTCATGTGTCCGAATGATGAAGAATTGGATACAAAAAAAATTATTTATTTTTATTTCGTCACGCTTTGCTCACTTTTTTGCAGACATATATCATATCATAACACTCTTCAGTCAACGGCGTACCATGCCAATCCTTATAGAGATGTAATATTTCGAAACCATTTGTATGTAATAGACGCTCCATCTCTTGGATAAGTATGGTTTCATCATGATTTATTGTTGCGGCTTTCCTTCTCCAGTTCTGCTTCAATCCTTCGATTGATTACTTTCAACTGATCCGAATCCAAGTGTTTGACATCAGTTAACTGTCTATCTATCTTGTACTCTTCCGCTTCTCCCTTGTTCATCAGTCCCAGATGATTCTTGATGGCACGAATGTCCTCACGCATATTCATGGTCTGGCGGTAGTTGTCTGCGATGAGTGCAAATACAATGGCGCCCGCCAGAATCGGACCAAACGGAACCAGGAGACACAGAACAATTCCTACGACTAAAACCAAAATAATGTACATGCCTTTTTCGCCTCCCCTTTCAATTACAGATTGAATCGTTCTTGGATTAGTTGAGCAACCTCTGTCGCACTCTTATCTGTGTTATTGATTCGAATATAATGCTCGTGCGTAATTTCTCCGGGCTCTGAATTCAATCGATATTTTTCCATGCTCGAAATCAGATCCTGCTCAGACCATTCGACATTCCGCTTCGTTGCTTTGTGCAGCAGCCGATGTGGAGTTTTATTACGAACCAGACGTTCCGTCGAATCAGCTTCCAGTTCAACATAGCACACCTCAGCACCTCCGGACTTGAACAACGCACTGATTTTGCGAATGTACTCCCAATCCTCTTTCATATCGAAAGCCCACACAAATGTAAAAATCAAACCGGGCAGCTCGCTCTTCGCCACTTCTTCAAAAATTTCCTGACGGAACAGATTAACAAGCCTCTTTCCTTGAGGCGTACCATAACTGAAATAAGGGGACACCAGTTCAATCGTCATATGATTGTGAAACAATTTCAGATCGGTGATCTTTTCCAATTCCTGACCGACCGTCATTTTTCCTACAGCCTGTGGACCAAAAATAATGATGAATTTCATTCCACCACTCCTGACTTCAACTATATGTATTCCATTACTTGAATTTTATGGACATTAGCCCATAATAACGCCTCTTGGACAAATAAAAAAGAGATTTCAAGTCATCCGCTGAATGTTCAGGGCTTGAAATCTCTTTTTTCAGTTTGACTTTATATCCATAGTTTCACAGTCTGCCCAACGTTAACGTCCAATCAGGACCCATCCCCACTTCATTCGTCGAAGTCCCATGGCAATAGTCCATGAGAGCAAAATCGCCACAACATAAGACAGCATAATACCAAGGCTGAAATGTGGGGCGAGCTCCACGGTGAGTTCTCTTCTCCAGAATAACAATACTAATGGGTGTATTAAGAATACACCAAATGCCACAGTACCCAAAGAGTTCAGAATGCGAGTTGCCCGATTAGATCCATTGTGTTTCCATGCGCCCATTCGTTCACATGCGATCAGCAATAGCAAGCATGCCGAAAGGGTAAACAGATTACGGAAAAGAAAGAGCAACGTATAGGTTAGGGTCGGAGATGAGGCGAAAGCGGTTTTCACATAAGTATTGCCATAAATAAAGACGGCCCCTCCGCTCAACAATGCAGCGATCAGCACATAACGGTAGGAGAACAGTTTCTTCATTGCCGCATCAAAGTTCAACCCAATCCAGGCACCGAATCCAATAACAATCAGATAACTGGGCAGCAAACTCCCCATCCGCGAGAAATGAAACTGCAGATGCAGCGCGTAAAAAATAGCCTGTGCCGCAATAAAGAACAACGGTAAATATTGATTAAATAAACGATAACGTGTTAATGAAAGAAGCAGTGGAAACACCACATAAAATTGCAAAATAATTAGAAAAAAATATAGATGCGTGTGTGCAGTACCGGTTAACAATTGCTCCGAGAACTGCTTCACATGCGCCAGAGGCTCTTTGCCTGCTAGCCATTGTTTGACGATAAAATAAATGAGTGACCAGGCCAGATAAGGCACAAAAACATAAAATAATCGCTTTTTATAAAAAGCGGGCATCCAGCCCTTTTCCTTCATCTTGGAGCTGTAATTGTAGAACAACACCAGTGAGGAAAGGAACAGAAATGCAGGTACGGCGAATTGCAGAAAGCTGTTCCAAAAATAATAAAAGTTATGATCTAACGTGTGCTTGGGATAATGTGCAACTGCCGTTGAAGTCGCATGAATGGCAACTACAGCCATGATTGCAAAAGCACGATAGAGATCCAGATACTCAATACGCCGGGGCCGATTAACCGGTTGATTCATAATAAAACCTCACTTATGCCTGATAGAATAATAGTTTCCGGCCGCAATCCAGATTCTAAGTTTTATTTTAATCAGCAGACGTGGGTATTACAATCATGATCCATATTATTTTCGTTAAATTACAACAACATTCTGCATTATTCGACATTAGCTATTTGCCTATCCAGAACCGTTCAACGATATTCCCGTCAGGCTCAACATAATCTTGATCCTGGATGCCCCCGTTACGAAGAATAACTCTTCTGGATGCCTCATTATGCGCGTCACATACGACTAATACTTTGGTGATCCCGAGATCTTTTGTGATTTCCAAGGAAAGCTTGAGTATCTCGGCACCGTACCCATTTTGCCGCTCGCCTGGACGAATTCCATAACCAATATGCCCTCCGCTATGGAGCAGCTTCTCATTCAACTCATGCCGTATATTTACGGCTCCAACCACTCGATCACTCTCCGTCACGAGCCAGTAGGTACTGTCCCTAACCCAGCCATCAGGAATATCCTTGCCTTGTTCACTGCGCTGGAGAGATGCTATCATATCTTCAAATGGGTACGGTTCTTTGGCGATCACCCAAGGTACCATTAATTCTCCACTTGCGAGCCAGTCTTCATAAAATGCTACATACGTTTCCTTATATTCTGCTGAAGGTTTGATTAGTCTGACTTTTTCTTTTTCCATCTTAAATGCATCCTCCTGACAAATATCGATATTGCCATTCTCTTTCCTCCGAAACACGATGCGCCTGATCTTCCAATGCACAACTGTAAAAGACTGCTTTCGCTGCATATGTTGCAGCATGCACTGCATGTTGCTTCACATGGGCCGTTGCAGCCGCATGTCCCGCAGCCCGAGATGCAGCAGCGACGGCTTGACTGCCCGAATTCCGGGCCGCAACATGAGCGGAAAACGCCGACTTGCGAGCGTCCACCACGGTGATCTCACCGCGCTCCCACCCAAGCCCTGCCTCAATCACTTGACGCGCACGCGGGTCATCCGGGAACTTCTCCTCAAATAATGATAATACATGCTCAGCGCAAACCGCAGCCCATCGGGCTAACGTGCGATGATCCAGCTGCCTTGACAGATTCTCTATATCTTTTGCAACGGATGTATCCTTGAATACAGAGGTAGCCATGTTCATCAACCTTTCTTTTTATGTATGTCGTCAATCCATCCTGATTTTCAGTTAACACTATTATATCTTCTTATAATCTGGAGTAGTTGCTGTAATCCATTTTCAATTCCCCAGAAAAGCAACCATCTCCTCGTTCCTTCGGTTCAGTATTACTGTCGATTTGTATATTTGGTATGCGTTGCCTCCCGGCTGCAACGCAAAATAACCTCCATGCCTCGTGATCGTGGCATGGAGGTTATTGATTCAATGAAGCGGCAACTCTATGCTATCTCTTGTTATAGCTGTGAGCACGATACAAAATCACTGCCGTCTCGGCACGGTTCAAATATCCAGTTGGCGCTAATCTACCGCTTTTGCCGCCCACAATCCCTGCTTTTATAAGTATCGCAGCACTGTCCAGTGCATAACCTGCCACATCGGATGCATCAAGATATGCGCCCAAATCGGCTTGGCCAACGAATTCTTTACCGGCGACTTGTAATGCCCGCGCTGTCAGGAATAATATTGATTTCCACCATAATGAATCGCTTACAATAAAATATTAATTGAGAACCTGTTTGAATGCTAACTCCCTTTTCTCTAAAAAAACTGTGCCCCTGCCCTAGAATGCGTATTTCATTCAAGGCCAGGGGCACAGTTGCGGGGAAAAGAATGCAGTTTGCCATTTCAAACTATTTTACTTCTCTGGATATGGATCAATCATGCGAATCGTGCCGTCCGGATTGTACGTCAACTCAGCAAACTTGACGCAGCGCTTGTAGTCGATGCCGCCGGAGAGGGAACAATCGTGATAGAACAAATACCACTTTTCCCGGAATTGTACAATTGAATGATGTGTTGTCCAGCCCATGACTGGCGGCAAGATGGTGCCTTGGAACGTAAACGGTCCCATTGGATTGTCACTGATGGCGTACACCAGCTTGTGCGTTGTTCCTGTGGAGTAAGACAGATAATATTTTTCATTATATTTGTGCATCCATGGTCCTTCAAAATATCTGCAATCCTCGTTGCCCGCGGTCAGCGGCTTTCCTTCCTGATCCACGATGACGATCTCCAGCGCCTCCGAAGCCATTGAGAGCATATCTTCACTCAGCTTCGCTACTCTTGGTCCGAGAGCCGGAGCATCCGGAGCAGGGCCCTCCGCATGTTCGACGTAGCTTCCTGTTTGCCATTTCTCCAACTGTCCCCCCCAGAGCCCGCCAAAAAGCATATAGGCCTGCTCGTCCTCGTCCAAGAACACAGCGGGGTCAATGCTGAAGCTGCCCGGAATATATTGCTCCTCCGGTTTGAATGGTCCTGCAGGAGACGGCGACGTAGCTACGCCGATGCGGAAAATGTCTTTATGGTCCCTTGCAGGGAAAAACAAATAAAACTTGCCGTTCTTGAATGCTGCTTCCGGTGCCCACATTTGACGCGATGCCCATGGAACATCCTTCACATGCAGCACCTCTCCATGATCCTTCACGGGTGATTCCGTGTCCGCCATGGATAAAACGTGATAATCCTCCATTTTGTACTGATCTCCATTGTCATTCACCGGACCGTCGTGATCCAGATCATGGGAGGGGTAAATATAAATACGATCCTCAAACACATGCGCTGATGGATCAGCAGTAAATATATGAGTAACTAAAGGTTGCTGCGGTTTAGGTACTTCGGACATACAAATGGCTCCTTCCAAAAGATATGTAACCCCGAACAGCTTCTCGGTATTTTATTGTAAATAATATTGATCGGGTCATGTCACTCAGGTGAAACGATTCGCGCAACACGCTGATAGGCTTCCTTGGGACGATGCGACTCATCAAACAGGAATGGCCAGTTTTTCCGATCACGGACAGGGAAATTATCAAGCCAGGTGTAATCGTCGGCCGCCCCCCAGAATGTTACAGCGCTAATATGTTCCTTATATTCGTGAAGCAAGCGGAAGATGGATTCGTAGCGCTCGGCTTGCAATTCCAGCATTTCCTGCGAAGGTTGAACAAGATCCGTACGCCTGTCCTCAAAGCGAAATACCGACACATCCAGTTCGGTAAGCTGAAGCTGCAGGCCAAGCTGCGCATACCGTTCAATTGCGGCGCGCATATCATCCAGGGACGGATCATACAGATTCCAGTGTGCCTGCAGACCAACGCCATGAATCGGTACGTCTTGATCGAGTAATGAACGAACAAGCCGAAAGATGCGTTCCCGCTTATGCGGATCGGATTCGTTATAATCGTTATAGAACAAAAGTGCCTGCGGATCTGCTTCATGGGCGAATTCAAACGCTTTGGCAATAAAATTCTCTCCGGCGATATCCAGCCATTTAGAGGGCCGCAGGTATGCGTTCTGGTCATCTGCATCATCGGAAATAACCTCGTTCACTACATCCCATGCATAGATAACATCCTTATATCTGCTAACGACAGTCTGAATGTGTGCCTTCAATCGCTCCAGCAATACACCGCGTTCCACCAGTCCACCAGTTTCATTCTCGAACAGCCAATCCGGAGTTTGGTTATGCCAGACTAACGTATGACCACGTAGCGCCAGGCCATGCTCTCTGGCGAATGCAGCTATGACATCTGCATTCTCAAACGTGTACAACTCCTCCTGCGGATGCACGCTGGAGAATTTCATTTCATTTTCTGCCGTTAAGCTATTGAAGTGATATGCAAGCAATGAACGCTGGCTTTCGATCGTTATCGGATTCACTGCTGCTCCTATGTGAAAAGCATCCTTGTACAATATCTTCAATGGGGCCTCTGCTCGCAACTGGGTCATGATTTCCCTCCTCTATATTACCGTTTACTGCCATACCTATAACTCCCGCCCATTACTGCCGAACTAGATCTCATACTCGAACCAATCGAAGCGTGCAGGAGTCTTGCTTGCCTGACCATTGCCAGTAGCATATAACCCTACCACTGCTCCGGTAAAGCACATTTTATGCACAAAATCCTCTGGAGATATTGCACGCGCCGAGCCTGAACCCAAGCTTAACCAGTTCTGTCCATCCTCTGAACAAGCTAACTTGTATTCCTTCTCTGTCGATTCGATATGAAGCAATAGCTGCTCCGCTTTAGTCTCGTTTTCGTACACAATCAGCGACTCTCTGCGCACCGTCAGGCGGGCAAAAATCACATTTCGGCCTCCTGACCGTCTTACGCCAAGCTCATAGTGCGCATCTTCATCCCGGCGGATACATAATCCCGCTTCTTCTCCATCGGAGACCGGAATGAATGACATGCAAGCTGTAAAGCTGGCATGAAGATGCTGCTGCCTCCGGCCAACAAATGTGATCTGACCAACCTCCCCGAGACCTGTCTCCTCACCATACAATGTCAGAAAACCTGGTTTTTCCGTAAGCGAGCATGCTCTATCTGACGGATTGCGCACGAATAGCCACTGCGGCCCAAGTTCTTCATTAAAGTCGTCTCGGCCCAATACAATTGCTGCATGGTTCTCCGGCGTAGAAGGCGCTGTCAACGGCAAGCGCTGAACCGCCATGTCCAGACTTACCGTTCCTTCATTGTTGTCAATGTGCGGCCAGCCATCGTTCCAAACGACCGGTGCGAGGAACGTTTCTCGTCCAAGCACGCTGTATCTGTCCTTGGTCAATCGAACACCAAGGAATACGGCCCACCATTCGCCGTGATGATCCTCCACCAGATCGGCATGACCCAAATACTGAATGGGATGATTCAGATGGCGGTGGGTCAGAATGGGGTCGGGATAGCGTTCAAATGGACCATAAGGTCGATCGCTTCGCCCGATGATCTCACGGTGCTCCTTGGCTGTCCCGCCGGAAGCGGACATCATATAATACAAGCCATTGATTTTGTACAGATGCGGCCCTTCGGTCCATGGCCCTCCATCCCCATGCCATACGACTTGCGGTTCGGATAACGCCTCTCCCGTCGTAATATCGATCTCGTACTGAATGGCGTGAGAATTGTAATCCGCACCTTGCTGGGCGGTAACATACACTTTGCCGTCATCGTCAAAAAACAGCGACGGGTCGATGCCCCCGTATGGAATGCGTATCGGATCGGACCACGGTCCGGCAGGATTGGTTGCCGTAACGTAGAAGTTGCCGATGCCTCTCACAGCTGTCGTAATCATATAAAACGTGCCCTCATGGTAACGAAGCGCAGGAGCATAAATTCCGTCCGAGTTCTTCTGATCGGTCAAATCAAGCTGGCTGATGCGATCCAATACGTTGCCGATCTGTTCCCAATGAATCAGATCCCTGCTCCGAAAAATCGGCACTCCGGGAAAATACTCAAACGAACTGCAAACGAGGTAAAAATAGTCTTCCGCCCTTACGATGCTCGGATCGGGATAAAATCCGGGAAGGATCGGATTGGCATAACGGATCGTATGCGATTGAAGCTGTGGCATCTATTCCTTCACACTCCCAACATTAAGTCCGACGACAAAGTATTTTTGCATGAACGGATACACGAGCAGAATCGGTACCGAAGCAACAATCGTAATCGCTGCCCGTATGGATATTGGTGTGACTTGTGTTGAGTGCTCCATTCCCACGCCGTTGGCCACCGAAGGATTGCTGTTTGCATTCATACTGGAGGATAACAGCTTCATCAATTCATATTGCAGCGTGCTCAGTTCTTGGCGGGAGGACGTGTACAGAAAAGCATCGAACCAGGAGTTCCACGCGCCTACTGCAACGAACAGTGCAATGGTTGCCAGCACAGGCTTGCATAGTGGGAAGATAATTTTCCAGAAAATTCTGAAATCTCCCGCACCGTCGATTTTGGCCGATTCGATCAAGCTTTCTGGAATCGTGTAGATATAAGTACGAATAACGATCAGGTTGAACGCACTGATCAGCGATGGCAGGACATACACCCAGAAGGAATTGATCAAATGCAGGTCCTTCATCAGGAAGTACCCCGGAATAAGCCCTGCGTTGAAATACATGGTCAGTACAAAAATGGTTGTAATCAGCCGGCGGAAAAGGTATTCCCGCCGGCTCAGTGTATACGCCAGCATTGTGGTCAGGAATATATTAAGCAAGGTGGACAGTACCGTACGTGCCACGGAAACCAAAAACGCGTTATAAATTGTACCTGAAGCAAATACGGCTTTGTAATTCTGCAACGTGAAATCGCGGGGCCATAAATACAGTCCTCCCCGGATCGTGTCGTTCCCTGCATTAAATGAAACAACAATAGTATTCAGAAACGGGTACAACGTAACAATGACCAGCAAAATCATGAAAATCGTATTGAAGGTGTTAAACAAGACCGGTTCAATGCCCCTGTCACCAGAGTGGCGAGTGGAAAGCGCCGCTGTATTTCCTGAACCAAGAAGTGGTGTTTTTTTCGTCATTATAACAGCCTCTCTTCCCCAAGCCGCTTGGCCGTCCAATTCGCGAGGAGTAACATGGTAATGCTGACTACCGTTTTGAATATGCCGCCGGCAGTAGCCAACGAGTAGTTGCCCTGGGCGATCCCGTATTTGAGGACGAAAATATCAATCGTTTCCGACCAGTCAACAACCAGACCGTTGCCCAGCAAATATTGAACCTCGAAGCCCGCTTCCAGAATATGCCCGATTGACATAATCAGCAGGATGACAATAGTAGGCTTGATCCCCGGTAATGTGATGTTCCACATTTTTTGGTAGCGATTGGCCCCATCAATATCAGATGCTTCATACAGCGCAGGATCAATAGAGGCTATGGCCGCTAAGTAAATAATCGTGTTCCAGCCAACTTCTTTCCAGATATGAGAGCCCGCAACGACCCCCCAGAAATACTTTCCTTCTGTCAACCAAAGAATGGGCTCATTTATCAAATGCAACTTCATGAGGATATCGTTGACAATACCATCGGAAGCGAGCGATGTCGCCACGATGCCGGTAACGATAATCCACGATAAAAAGTGCGGCAGATAAGAGATCGTCTGCACGGTCCGCTTCCACATCACCTTTTTGATCTCATTGAGCAGAAGGGCCAGAATAATGGCGGTTACAAAACCTAATATCAGGTTGATGACACTCATGGCCAGCGTATTACGAAGCACACGCAGGAAGTTATCATCAGTGAACAAAAATTGAAAATGCTTGAATCCCACCCATGTTTGCTGCGAGAAACTTCTTGCAGGCTTGTAGTCCTGAAAGGCCATCGTCCAGCCCCAGACAGGCACATAAGCAAAGGTGATAATGTATGCAAGCAGAGGAACAGACATCCATATGAGTTGTCTCTGTGCTTTGATGTTTTGCCAGGTCAGCCGCTTATTTTTCCGTTTTTTCTTTGGACTGAGCGGCTTGGTTCCCACTACAATTTCCTCCATAATATCAAACTCCCTATCCATCTTTATAATGAAAGGAAGAACGTCGAGCAACGTATCTTCCACGATGACAGATTGATTCCAGCAACATGTTTTCGCAAAATCAGGAAGGAGGGAAACCTTCCTTCCTGACGGAAATTACTTTATTTCACGGACCAGCTATCGATTCTCCACTGTAATACTTCATTGATACGGTCTTCGAAAGCTTTAATGTCGAGCTTTTGAATTTCGGAAACGTATTCACTCCAGACACTATCGAATTCGGATGTATTGGCCAAAATCGCTTTCGGCAAGTATTTAGTGGACAATTCATTCAGCTTCGTGTTGGCAATTTTGGCTGGAGAACCCTCGACGATGTCGACAGACCAAGCCGGGTAGTAAATCGGATTCTCCGGTGGATCACTGAAGAAATCCACAAAGCTATTGAATCCATATGCATCCAGTACTTCCTTATCAAACGGTTTCAAGCTGGTCTGATATTCTTCCGGCTGATTGCTTGCCGAAGTGGCATTGCCATCGCTGAAATAACCTTCAATCTTCGGTGCAGTTCCATAGAACGCGTCTGCTTTGTTAGCCAGCTTCCAAGCCGCATCCGCGGCATTGTCGCGCTGCTCTTGCGTTTTCATGAAACGGCCTTCTTCATTGACGTAATAGTCCTGATCCACTACGCCCCAAGTGAGTGTTTTCTGCCAGTCTTCTTCCATCAGTTTGTCGAGCGCTTTAATAATTTTCACAGGGTCCTTGGCACTTACGGTAATACCGTAGCCGTTGTTCAGGTTCAGCGCTGCGCGATCGCGATAGTAGTCCTTTGTACTGCTGTCGTATACCAGCGGGAAGCCGACATACGTGCGTTCGATTTTATTTTGCGTTTTCAGAGAATCATCTGCATTGCCAAAGTTCCAATGCTGGTCGAACATGCCAAGTACTGCACCGCTGGACAATTTGGCCATGTACTGATCGTAGTTTTGCGCAAACGCTTCCTTGTCGAGCAGGCCTTGGGCATTGATTTCATTGAGTTTCTGATAGTATGTTTTGGCATAATCCTTGTCAGCAAAGATCTCGGCCTTGCCATCGTTTACCACCACGCCGCCATCGTTCGGATGACCAATCAAATGCTGCGGAGGGTTCAGCAGTCCCCAGTTCTTCCAGTCATAATTCAGCACCTCGAAGCCAATCGTCGGCTTGCCGTCAATGGTTGGATACTTTTCTTTGTATTTAGCAATCAAGTCAAAGTATTCGTCCAGCGTCTTTGGAGTTGGATAATTAAACTCTTTCAGCACGGCCTTTTGAATCCAAAAGGCTGGTCCGCTGTAATAGGTATCTGCTACTTCACCGTTGTATGCGCCGTAGTTGGGCAGGTAGTAGATATGTCCATCGTTAGGGTCCTTCATCTGGTTCCAGTATTTCTCGTAATGCTTCTTCAAGTTAGGTGCGTGTTCCTCAATCAGATCCTCAAGCGGAATGACCGAACCGGCTGCTGTCAGTTTGGTGTCCGCAGAGATTAGGTCCGGATAATCACCTCCGGCAATCATGACCCCAAGCTTCTGGTTTTTGTCACCGGCCAAAAATTCGAATTTGAATGTAACGCCAAGCTCATCCTTTATTTTCTTGTAAATCTTGTTGTCAGCGGTTGGCTGCTGTCCGGCCTCGTTCAGGAATACCGATATTTCTACCGGATTGTCAGGCCCAACATCACTGCCTGCACTGCTCTGCTCTCCATTACTTGGCTCATTGCCGCCTGAGCAGCCCGCAAGGACAACGCTCATTGCTAGCAAAAGTGTTGCTCCCATACGAAAAAATGTTTTTTTACTGTCCCCCATAAAGCACCTCCATAGTTTGATCTCACTTCAATGAAAGCCCTTTCATTTGAATAATTTCATTATAAATTTATAGCACTATGGAAACTATATTCGAATTATAGCTCTTTCCGGGAAAAGCTCAGGTTTTCTTGTATTCGTTCGGAGACATGCCCATGCGCTTCTCAAATTGTTTTAGAAAATGATTATAGCTGGCGTATCCAACCTTTTCCGACACTTCGCTATTTTTATACTGATTCATCTGGAGCAGTCGACAAGCCTCCTCAATTCTCAGATTATGCAGCAGTTCATTGAAACCCATTCCATTTTTGCGTATCAATAATTGTCCCAAGTAGGCCGGATGTAGAAAAAATCGTTCGGCCAGCAGCTTGATAGTCAAACCCTCCCGAAAATGCACATGTATATAATCATTGATGTCCTGTACAATCCCTTGCGCCTCAAAGGTATTTTCCTTGAGCAAAAGCTCAAAGCAGACTTTGCCGCATGAATGCAGCATCCGAATCCAATCCTCAAAGGTAAGCAACGCTTCATCCAGATCAGGAATCTCGAACAAGCGATAGGAATGTTCTGAATTCTCTGCCATTTGTGCCCCCATGTACGCCCGTATTTCATGAAGAAGATAAATTACGAATTTTCGGACTTCATCGGGGTGGACACGGGTCTGGCGGAAGGACTGCTCAATAAATTCCACTGCAGACCGGTAGGAGGCGTAATCAATAAGCTGAAATGCCCCCAGTACGTGCTCAGACAGTTCAACCTGATTGTAGTGCCTTTGAAAATTATGGTTCTGGAGAAAGGTATATTCCATAATGCCGTTCCATTCGGCTTCATAAAAGGCGTGCAGCAACGCTTTCTCTGCTGTTATTCGGGAGTTGCTAATGCGATTAAGGGAGAATTCCGTAGTGCCTATGGCCATATATGTACGAAAGCTCACCAGACGGCGAGCCAGTGCCTCTAATTGTTTTCTTAATTTTCCGCTCGTTCCCTGAGGGTCAGGGGAAACATCGCCGAACACAATGGATACAAGATCATTTCGCATACGAATTATATAGATGACATTCGGTCCGTTCAGAACCTCCGCAGCAAGGCTGCTCCACCGGCCATACTCCTCTTCGGATACCTGAACCAGGCATACATTCCAGGCTTCAGCTGACCGGGACAGAGACTCCATTAGCTCAGCACCTTCTGCAGACAGCACTTTGCCCAATAAAGTCTGCTTCATCGTCAACATTTCCTGCTCTCTTAATGCAATCTGTCCAATATATAGCTGCTCTTGCTCCTTGATCAGTTCCAGACCCATTCTGCGTACCTCGGACTCTGCCTGTTCCTCATCTAATGGTTTTAACAGATAACCGGAAACCTTGAATTTAAGAGCCTTTCGTGCAAACTCGAAATCACTGTACCCCGTGAGTATAATGAATTTGGTCAACCAGTTCCCTCTGCGTCGCCATTCTTCAATCATCTCCAGTCCATCCATCACTGGCATACGAATATCAACCATAACAAGATCCGGCTTCAGCTCTTCCATTTGTTTCAATCCTTCTGCACCGTTTCCGATCAAGCCGCACACCTCAAAGCCAAGATTTTCCCATGGAATCCAGAGCTGCAAGCCCTCCAGCGCCCATGGCTCGTCATCGATCAGCAGCACTTTGAATGCCATTGTCCCTGCCTCCCTCTCCACCCTGATCGTCGTCCAGCAGTTGCAATGGAATTTCGAAGGACACCTCTGTCCCCTCACCCATTGTACTCACCAGATTAAAATTCACTTTATCGTCATAATACAATTCAAGACGGCGATATACGTTGCGTATGCCAATATTGCTCCCCCCGCTCTCCTCCTTGCTTCGCATATGATACAGAACCTCCTGTAACCGCTCCTTGTCCATGCCCTTGCCATTGTCGGATACAACAACGCGCAGACGATCGCTCACCACTTCCGCTCGAATCTTCACATAGCCAAGTCCCTCAATAGCCTGTATGCCATGTTTGCAGGCATTCTCAGCCAATTGCTGGATGCTCATTTTGGGAATTTTATACTGTCTCGCCTCATCGCTGATGTCAATGTAATATTCGAACTTGTCTCGAAAACGGAATTTTTCAATGCCCAGATACATGACCGTAAAGCTCATTTCCTCTTCCAACGTGACCACGTCGTCCTTCCAATTCAACAGACGGCGAAGCAGCTTGGACAGGTCCTTGATAATATCTTTGACATCCGCATAATTGTTTTTGGTGCTGACCACAAGCAACGCATTGAGCGTATTGAACAGAAAATGGGGATTCATCTGGCTTTGCAGCAAATTCAATTCAGCGCGAACGCGCTCAGCCTCCTGGCTCCGTTGCTGAATTTCAAGCTTGTACACATTATTAATCAGGGAATGGATCTGAGCAGTCATCATATTGAAATTGCGAATCAGATGACCTATCTCATCCTGCCCGCCATCAATGTTGATCAGATCAAATTTCTCGTTCCCTACCTTTTGCATATGCCTGGACAGACGCTTCACCCGATAATTATATGAACGCAGCATGACATAGATGAAGATGGAGGTAATCAAAGTAATGATGCCGGCGAGCATGCCGAAATAGAGCTGCATGGACAGCATCGCTTGTTTGACACGTGTTTCCTGGGGCACCCCAATCAGCTTCCAGCCTTTCACATAACTGGCATTACCAATAGGAACGATATGCAGGTCCTTGTCTGCGGCCTTGCTCATATCAAACAACGCGTAATGACTGTCTACCTCGCCCTGATATTTGTCATCCGCGGCCACGATGATTTGATTCTGAGCGTTGACCAGATACAGATCCAGCGAACTTTTCTCTCTCGCAATCACGTCATAGAACCGATTAATGTAAAAATCAATGCGCACCAGCTTTTGGTAAGAGCTGTCCTCGTTGTAGTAGTCCATTTTTTCGATAACGCTAAAATATGAGGATGTCGCCGCCTGGTCATTCGCGGCCTGATCCCGGTAAGCGAGCACACTTAATGATTCTCCAGCCGCTTCCCATGGCCTGAACCAGTTGCTGGAGCGCGTCGATTCGTCCAGCACATAATAATCCCCTCCGGGCACAATGGTGGGATTGTCCGTGTAGATGCCGATGCGCTGAATCTGATTGTTCACGGGCATATAGGAAGTCACCCTGTGGCGAAGCTGCTCATCGAACGTGCTGTAGAAATCCAATTGGCCGTTGTACACCCGATCCATGGATTCAGATAACAGCTTGTCCGTAATCAAGGTGTGACTGACAGCTATCCCGCCGTCAATCATGGTGTGAATGTCCTTTCTGGCCCGCTCCAGCGATATTTGCAAATTTTGCTCCTCCCTCTCCTTGATCAGCACGGACATGCGATCCATGAACAAATAATTGCTCACTATGATGGGTAGCAAAATCCCTATAACATATATCAACATAAACTTGTAGTTCAAAGGAATATCGTTCACGATGCTGGGAAATCGGAATTTTCTAAACATCTTTGCTATCTCCATCCTTCATTCGTTACTTTTCAAGTCGAATTCATTGTTGTTTTCTATATGCCGAAGGAGCCATGCCAGTCATTCGCTTGAACTGACTTACAAAATAGTCGGCATTGGGATACCCTGAATTCACTGCGACATCTGCAATGCTGAAACGGCTTTGGCGCAATAGCCGCTTTGCCTCCTCAATCCGTTTATCATTCAAATACTCTCGAAATGCCTTGCCAGTCTGCTGCTTGAACGCTTGCCCCAAATAGTTGGCATTCATATGAAATTTCTGTGCAAGTTCCTGAAGCTGCAACTTCTCACGAAACTCCTGATTGACATACTGCACCACACGAAAAATCGTGCTGCATTCCTTTTCTTTTCGCTGTTCCTGCAATACCTTTAAAGCGTTGAGGCTTAATATGAGCGCATATTCCCGGAGTTCAGGATAAGAACCGATTCCGGTAATGCCACCCAATGTATTTTGAATGTGCTGCTTGAAGCTGTCCACATCCCCCTCTAGCTCCTTCAGTTGCTTCAGAACACCCATTTCAAGGGCAAGCAATTGAACCCGAACGTATTCTACATCCGACATAGGCAGCCCTGAGGCAGGATTGATAAGCAGCGCGAGCACCTCACCTTCCAATCTGTCCTGTTCGGCGGATAAAATCGTCTGCAGCAGATTCGTCAAAGCTTTTTGATTCACACTCGCTTTGCCCTCATTTAATGGCAAATCCTGATAATGAACAATACCGCTCTTCTTCTGATAACGCTTCCATTTCAGTGCAGATAAGGCTTTATCATACGCTGTCCGCATAGCACCTGCTCCGCCTGAGTGCTGTCCGAATGCTACAATGATTGACGTTTGAGCAGAGTAGATCTCAAACAGACGTTCCCCCAACGTCTCAAGCAGTTCCAGGGAACCTTTCATTTCAGCGGCAAAAACGCCAATTCTTCCTTCTGCATCCGTAAAGGGTTCGGACCAATGGGCCTCAGCAAGATCGCGCACTCGTGCTTGCACGTCCTCTTTGCCAGTATCTATTTCAAACAGAAGACAGGCCATGTTCTCATGACCTTCCATTACCAGCATTCCTTCCACTTCCGCTTCCAGGTCACTGCTGTTTTCACCCTGAAGCAGGCGGTTGAACAAACAATTTACATATAAGGCACGCTCGCGTTGATGCATTTCCTCTGAAGCATGCTCTTCCTGAATTTTACGACCCATCTGCTCCAATATGGTTTCAATCTCAACTTCATCTATAGGCTTGAGCAAATAGTCTTCCACACGCTGTTCCAGCGCCGTTTTCGCATATTCGAAGCTATCGTATCCACTTAATATGACGAATCGCGGTGGTTTGGTCAGCTCGTGCATTGAACGGTCAATCAGTTCAAGGCCACTCACGGAAGGCATGTGAATATCTGTAAACACCAGATCAGGATGAAGAACCTTAATCATGGCCCAGGCAGCATTTCCGTTCTCGGCCTCTCCGCAGATTCGAAAACCGTATTTGTCCCAATTGACCATGGTTCGCATGCCCTCCAGCACCCATGGCTCATCATCCACCAATAAAACATTCATCATTCAGGTTTTCTCCTTCCAATTGAATGAGGCTTGTGTTGTGTTGTATTGCGTTCAAGAGCGGATTCATCACGTTTCATTTCGTTTCAAATCACTACTATTATATGATGCTTATCTTTTAACCTGGTAAATAAAAATCATTTTTCTCCCTTTGACATCTTCAACTTTCAGTGAAAGAGGAAGCAAGCTGCCATTCATGCCATCGATTTTCAACACTATCGACTACTTCACCTCTGGAAAAGTGTACCCTTTTAATTATCTAGAGTTTTTAGCTCTTATACAATAGACAATACTTGATTTAGTATGCAAAGCTTTACTCTTATATAGCTTTTTTCGGTATTGTCCCTCATCTTACGGCCTTTGAACAATTAAATCCCTTCGATCCGTGCCAGAGGGCAGCTCGGATCAAGGAATAGCCAAAAGGCTAGCCCGTTGTATCTGGCTAACCTAATGATATAATCACATTATCTGCTCCAGTATTGCGAATCGTGGAAATGATAGAATTTTTGAAAATCCCGCAGTGCAAGCCAATGATCCTCGAAATCTGGGTCATTGGGATTATTATGACAATCTTCTGAATCGACTCCTGTAGACCGGTCAAACTGTAGGTTCGCCCTGCCACATCACCCAGTCTGTCCAGGTTGCTGCGCATCAATTTCTTTCTCAGACACAGCAGCTAGATACGTAAATTGGTAGCTTCCTGATCCCAGAGCAATCTGCACATCCGTTCCCTGCGCTCGAATTTCATGGATATCCGATACTTGGTTCAAAGGTTTCCCGTTCTCCAGAACCGTCTGCGCATCTGCTCCAGGAAGAAGAACCGTGCCCGTCGTATTGGCAGGAATGGTCACCTGAACTTCTATCTCGTTATTTTCACGACGATACCAGTTTGATGTAACAGAACCATACATCGTTTCAAAACTCGCTTCCACCCACTCCAGCCCAGGTCCTGGTTTGGGCTCGATGTGCACGACGTGGAAGCCAGGCTGTTGTTCATCCGTATTAATCCCAGCAACATAACGATATAACCACTCGCCAATGGCGCCATATGCATAATGGTTGAATGAATTCATATCAGCACTCCACAGACTGCCGTCCTCCCTGATTCCATCCCAATGCTCCCAAACCGTAGTCGCGCCTTTTGTCACTTGATATAACCAGGATGGATAGTCTTCCTGAAAGAGTAGCGTATAGGCCAGATCATGATGTCCCGTATCACTCAATACCGGATTCAGATAAGGTGTTCCAACAAAACCGGTGGTCAAGTGGTTTCCTGCGTCCGCGACCAGTTTCCCCAATTGATCAATAGTACGTTTCCGAGCTGTAGCATCCAATAGATCAAAATGCAAAGCAAGTATATGCGCCGTCTGTGTGGGGACTGCAAGTTTGCCCGCAGGTGTCACGAATTCATCTTGAAATGCAGTAACAATGTTGTCATGCAGATTATCATAATACACTGTATCTTCCGCCTTCCCCAACACCTCAGCCGCTTTCCTTGTTAGAGAAACAGAGTAGGCATAAAATGCTGTCGCTACAAAATCCTTGTCTGTAGCCCCAATATAGCTGTCCGGCTTGGAATCCAGCCCGAGCCAATCGCCAAAGTGGAAACCTGTATTCCACAGATATGGATTCTCCCCCTGAGCATGGATGTAATTAATCCAGCGCTTCATGCTGTCATATTGCTCAGCCAACAGCCTGACATCCCCATACATCTCGTAGATCGTCCATGGACAGATGACAGCAGCATCACCCCAGGCGGCTGAAGAATGGCTGGTATCTCCCCATCCCTCTGACGTTGAACTCCTCAGATCAGGAACATAGAAAGGAATGCCTCCATCCTCTCCCTGATCTGCCTGCAGATCCCTGAGCCATTTGGTAAAAAAAGGCGCCGTGTTCATCAGGTATGAAGAGGTTCGAATAAACATCTGAGCGTCTCCCGTCCAGCCCAGCCGCTCATCACGCTGCGGACAATCTGTCGGTACGTCAACGAAATTCCCTTTTTGCCCCCACAATATATTGTGATGAAGCTGATTCACGAGCGGACTTGAGGTCTTAAAGCTACCTGTATGCTCCATATCGGAATGCAGTACAACTCCTGTGAAATCCTCCAGGTTGACGTGATCCGGGAACCCGATGAGCTTCACATAACGGAATCCCTGAAACGTAAAATGCGGCTCATACGTCTCCACACCGTTGCCTTTTAGGGTATAGCGAATACACTGGGTGGCACTGCGGAGATTTTCTGTATAAAAATTACCTGCATGATCCAAAATCTCGGCATGTCGTAATTCAACTGTATGACCCGACTCACCCTGAATGCTGAATCTCACCCAGCCGACCATGTTCTGCCCCATGTCCAGCACACGCTCTCCTTGAGGCGTTGTCAGCAAACCAATCGGGTTCAGCTGCTGTACTTTTGTTACCGCGACATTCTCCTGAGCAACAATAATCTCTTTCGTATGATCCAACACGCGTACGGGTGACCATACTACTGAGGATGAATCTGTCCATTCGGACTCTAGGCGGGCATCGTACGTTTCACCCATATAGATATCGGACATGCGGATGGCACTGGGCGCACTCTCCCAGTCTTTATTGGATACAATGCGTTCTTCCGAACCATCCCCATACTGAACATGAAGTTCCAGCAACAAAGCATGGTCTGCTCCGTAGATATTCTGCCCCTTATCCCATCCCAAATGTCCTTTATACCAACCATCACCCAGATAAGCACCGAGTAGGTTCTGTCCATTCTGAAGCTGATTGGTCACATCATAGACCTGATATTGCAATCGCTTACTATAACTGGTCCAGCCCGGGGTGAAGTATGCTTCGCCCACTCTCTGATTATTCAGATGAAGTTCGTACAATCCAAGTGCAGTCACATATATTCTTGCCGACGCGACAGGCTTTTTCAGTTCAAACAAGGTACGCAGTCGTGGGCAAGACTCATCCTGCTGTGAAGAAGGATCGACTGTGATCCACTCCGCCTGCCAGGCATCTTCACTTCCCATGAATCCCGTCTCGAAATACGCTGTCTCCGACCAGTTCGATTCATCTCCTGCACGATCCCAGGCACGAATGCGATAATAGTAGCGGGTTCGCGCTTCGGGTATCCACTGATCCAGTTCAACATGAATGGACTGGTCAGAGCTCATTTTGCCGGAATCCCATTCAACCTGATCAAAAACTTCCGTCCGTGACAACTGAATTTGATAAGCTGACTGTACACAATTTCTGCGATCGGATTGCAAATGCCAGCTTATCCTGGGAGACGTGATATCTAGTCCAATCGGATTTATTTTATACTCACAACGCAGATGACTTACGGTCAACATCAGAGAAACATCCCTTTCCATCGTGGTTTCCAATTCAAGGTTACGATATAATTATATCGATTCTGTGATCGGAAATACCCGGCGATGAGGACTGTTTAACCCGGTAATCTGGTCATTCCCAACTGAGGAGGCTATCTCGTGAATCCAACCGTACAACTGTTCAAGAGCGAATCCTTTTTCCAGAATAATCTGAAGCTGTTCGTGAACCGATGTTCCGAGGATTTTGTGGTCCCCTTTCACGCACACGAGTTTGTTGAGTATAGTTATGTGGCAGAAGGAAAGGGCTTTCATCATATTGGTGAAGATATTATTCCGGTACACAAAGGGATGTTATTTGTCAATCCGGTCGGCGTTCCTCATGTATTCCGCCCGGCTACAGCAAATGTATCAGAGCATCCACTCATTATCTATAACTGTCTGTTCAATTCCGAACTGATCCACACCCTGTCCATTATGATTCAGGAGGCGGAGATTCGAAACCATCTGACAGACCTGGAAAAGAATCAAATTCCTTATGTATCCATCCTAGACTACAGCCAACGGATGGAAGAATTAATGGTGAAGCTGTACCGCGAATCTGCCATTCCGAGAATCGGCTCTTCCACGATCCTGTATACGCTCGTTAGCCAACTCGTCGTAACGACTTACAGACATATCTATCAAGCTACCTGCAATGAGAAGGAAAATACAACTGATATGGAACACATTCTTCATTACCTGGACCAACATGTTAACGAACGAATCCGTCTAAGCGAACTCGTGAATATCTCTGGTTGGAGCGAAAGACATATTGGACGTATGTTCGTGACCCATACCGGGCGGACATTTGGTGCCTATCTGCAACATTTGCGCATACAAAAAAGCTGTGAATTGCTGAAGAATTCACAACATAAAATCAGTTTTATCGCTGAACTTGTAGGCTATCGGGATGTAGATTCATTTTACGCCGTCTTCAAACGAATTACGGGAGAAACCCCGCAGGGCTATCGCAGGAACTTCAGAGCTGAACCATAGAATTAAGTGTTCCTGCTTTCTGTTCCTTTCCCAAGGGTCATCTCCTTACAGGATCAAGCTTGCTCTCTGCATGTTCTGTTTCGAGCAGACGATCCACATAAGCCTTTGCACCTTTCCATGAGGTCATTAACGGAAACTGATGTTGCTCCCGCTCGTTTACATTCCATGGATGAGGGATACAAATGACTTTTTTCCCGTCATTCATCGCCGGTATCAGGTTATGCGCTCCATCATCAATTAACAGATCGAAGTTAATCAAGTTCTTCCGTTTACAGGTTATAAACTGTTCTGGAGATATGTATGGCATATGCTTCTGGAGCCAATTCCACTTCTCAACAACCGTTTTGGGTTCAGCTGCCGTTAGTATAAGCAGATCGTAGGCTTGGTGGAGCTTTTCCACCTCTTCTACAACATATTCGTCATAAATCTCCAGTTCCTCAAACAGCCCTTGCCGACCGTAAAATACATCGTGCGTACATTCCGGATGGCGCATATGGGATGTGTCCCAATGAATCATATCCTCATATCGCAGCGGATGGGTTGGAAAGTTGATGTTATTGTGATATATGGCACGCTTGACCAGATGACATATGGTGTCATCCATATCTACAGCAATAATAGGCTTCTTCATCTTTATCCCCTCCAATAGGATCACAGTATATCATCATCGATGTAACAGCGCTATCCTTTTTGAGTTCAAAATAAAAAGCGGCCCCTGCGCTGCAATAACTGCTGCGCAAGGGCTGCCCCCGAAATCAATCCAAATCTTCGCCATTCGTAGCAATGACGTTCTGATACCAACCAAAGCTCTTTTTCTTATAGCGATCCAACGTGCCCTGTCCATTGTCGTCTTGATCGACGTAAATTACGCCATAACGCTTGGACATTTCCGAAGTGGACGCACTGATGATATCAATTGCCCCCCAGTTGGTATAACCCATAAGGTCTACCCCATCCATGACTGCTTCTTTCATTTGTGTAATATGTTTTCTCAAATAATCAATCCGATAATCATCGTTAATGGAACCGTCCGCCTCTACCGTATCCTTGGCGCCTAGTCCGTTTTCCACTACAAACAATGGCAGCTGATAACGATCATACAGCTCTTTCAATGCCACACGAAGGCCAATCGGGTCAAGCTGCCAGCCCCATTCTGTACGCTCCAGGTTCGGATTCTTAATTGTGCTGTACAGGTTGCCTCCAGTTACCCCATATTCCTCCGGATTTACTGCAGATACCAAAGACGTATAATAACTGAACGAGATAAAATCAACCGTATGCTCTTTCAGAATGGCTTTGTCTTCAGGTTCCATCGCAATGGAAATGCCATGCTCAGCCCAATAACGATCCATGAAGGTTGGATAACTGCCTCGCACCTGTACATCGGTATGCAGTAAATTCAGCTGGTTATCAATCTGAGCTTGCAATACATCCTCCGGCTTCGACGTTGCCGGGTAGTGAATCATGCGCGCAAGCATACAACCAATCTGGAATTCAGGGTTAATCTGACGCGCCTTCTGTGTTACCAGACTGCTGGCAACAAACTGATGGTGAAGTGCTTGATAGGAAGCTTGCATCACATTATCGACACGATCTTCAATGATGCCTCCGCCCGTGAATGGCTCAATAATGGTTGTGTTGATCTCATTAAACGTCAGCCAGTATTTAACCTTGGCTTTATAGCGATTCATTACGGTCTCGGCGTATCTTACGAAATGTCCGATAACTTCCCGCCCTGCCCAGCCATTGTACTTCAATACCAATGACATCGGCATTTCATAGTGAGAGAGCGTCACGAGAGGTTCAATGTTGTGCTTTCGCAATTCGTCGAACACTTCATCATAGAAACGCAACCCTTCTTCATTGGGCTCAGCATCGTACCCATTCGGAAAAATACGCGGCCAGTTGATGGAAAGACGAAATGTCTTGAAGCCCAGCTCGGCGAACAACGCAATGTCCTCTTTGAAGCGGTGATAAAAATCAATACCGTAACGCTTCGGGTATCCCTTCGCACTGTGGTGAGCCATCGCTTTCTCAACCGTTGTACTGGTCACGTGCATCAGTTCTCTAAGGTTGGTGTAATCCTTCTTCTCAAAATAAGGAACCATATCCGCCGTGGACCAGCCTTTACCCCCTGCATCAAATCCACCTTCAGCCTGGTTGGCGGCAATTGCGCCGCCCCACAGAAAACCTTCTGGAAACCCTTGTCGATTGATCATGCGTATCTCTCCTCTTCTTATTGATGCTGTCTTTAGTTTGTCTTTAGGCTTTAAATTTCAGCTTGCAATACTTCTTCACCCGTCGTAATTGCACCCAATTTCACAGGCAGAACCTGCTTGTAATCAGCTGTATTCGTAACGACCATGGCCGTTGTTATGTCATACTCTTTCGCGATTTGATCAAGTTCAAACGTGAGCAACTTGTCTCCGGCCTGTACACGTGCCCCCGTAGCAACATGGGCTTCAAAATACTGACCGCGCAGTTTCACAGTGTTGATCCCAACATGAATCAGAAGCTCCATTCCGTTATCACTGCGGACCACGATTGCATGTTTCGTTTTGAACACATTCATGATCGTGCCCGTAACAGGTGACACCAGTTCGCCCAACGTTGGAACAAATGCCACGCCTTTACCCATCAATTCATCGCCAAACGTTGGATCATTGACTTCTTTAAGTGCGATCGCTTTCCCCGTCATCGGTGCAACAGCTACCGCATCACTTGTTGGTGTTGGAGCACCCATATCGTCCACGTTTACGGTTGCAGCATTGCTGGAAGGTGCAGCCGCTTGTGCAGTAGAAGCACCTGGTGAAAATTGAGCCAATGACTCGGCGTCACCTTCTTCTTCCTTAATCCCAAACACCGTAGACATGATTGCACCGACTACAAAGGCAAGAATCATGCCACCAAGGGAGTACCAGAAGGTTTGTCCGATCAGGGAAGGCAGACCTGGAAGACCACCGTTACCTGCAAGCACATAAGCTTTGGCTCCAAATGCAAGAGCGAAGCCCCCACCTACCGCACTACCAATCATGGCTGCGGCAAACGGTTTTTTATATTTCATGTTTACGCCATACATTGCCGGTTCGGTTACACCCATGAGAGCTGTGAAGCTGGTGGATAATGCAACCGTTTTGAGTTTTTTATCTTTCGCACGGAAGAATACGCCCAAAGTCGCTCCTGCTTGACCCATGTTGGAGATGAACGTCAGTGGCAGGAATTTGTCAAAGCCTAATG
>NZ_LITU01000053.1:170918-188337 GCF_001280595.1 Paenibacillus xylanivorans | reverse complement strand
AATGCGTAGTGCATACCTGTCATAATAATTAGTGCCATCGCACCGCCCAGAACGATACCCGCAATCAATCCACCTTCATTCAGCAGCCAGTTAATCCCACCGGACAAGCCGCTACCTACAAATGTACCCAATGGACCGATCGCAATTAGTGTTACCGGAACCATAACAAGCAAGGTAATCAGTGGCACAAGCAGCAACTTCAATGCTGCCGGAATAACCCGGTCAACCCACTTCTCAACATAAGACATCAGCCATACGGCAAGTAAGATTGGAATAACCGATGAGGCATAACTGACAGCCGTTACCGGAATGCCGAGAAAAGCAACCGACTCACCGCTGGAGAGCAATGCGCCCATATCGGGATACATCAGCGCAGTACCTAACGCAATGGCAACAAACGGATTACTTCCGAATTTGCGAGCGGCACTAACCGCAATTAGCAGCGGAAGGAAGTAGAATACGCCGTCCCCAATGGCCGAAAGAATACGATACGTGTCAGTACCTGCTGACATCCACTCCAGCGATACGAATAATGCAAGCAATCCCTTGAGCATACCGGCAGCTGTAATCGCTGGCAGCATTGGCGCAAAGACACCCGCAATCGTCTCAAAAATATTAAGAATTACATTTTTATTTTTTTCCGGTTTAGGCTGTTTATTTTCTGAGCTTTGCTGGATTGCCGGATGTTCCTTCACCATAGCATCGAATACTTTGGACACGTCATTTCCGATAATCACCTGGAATTGCTCCCCTGAGATATTAGTTCCCATCACTTTATCCAGTTTCTTGAGTGAGTTATTATCCACTTTATCGTTATTTTTCAGATCAAATCTCAGTCTTGTGACGCAATGATACACCGAGTTGATATTGTTTGTTCCCCCAACGGCTTTGATGATTTCCTGTGCCGTTTCCTGATGTTTCATGATCGTTTCCTCCTCATTTTTCCAATAAAAAATACCCGAACAAATAGCCACGTCTTCTACGTGTCATTCATTCGGGTATTGCCTGATTGAACAGTAACAAGCCCAATTGATATTTAGTTAGATTCTGGTTCATGTTCTGATATTTCATTGCTCACGCTTCGGTTTCATTAACCGCTCCAGATGGAGGGTCAGATACAACTGTTCCGAATGAGTCATATCATACTGATAGTTCTTATGGATAAAAGTCTCAATCTTGCCGATACATTTGAAGGTTTCGGGATAGTTTTTCCGTACAACCTCGTATAAATACTCCTCCGCATCGTCATGTGACGAGTGAGTAATTACCCGTTGGCAGAAATACTTCAAATGAGTAATGAAACGGAAATAGTTCACGCTATCTTCATCCAATTCGACATTGAAGTGATATTTGATAATGTTCATGATCTCCTGGAGCAGTTGCATCAAATGAGTGACATCGTTCATGGAATCATTAACTTCCGCATTGATAAAATGCAGCGCTATGTTGCATATCTCATCCTTCGGAAACTCCACATCCAGTCTTTCCTTCAGCAAGGTGAGCGCTTCTCGGGCCACGTCGAACTCGGCCTTGTAGAAATGCTGTACTTCCCAGGAGAGCGGGTTGCGCGTTATCATTCCCTTTTCCAGACGCTGGACGGCAAAATGAATGTGATCCGACAGTGAGACATAAATTCCGTCACTGATGGTTTTGTTCAATTGCGTACGTGCCAGCGTCACAATATCATCTGTCGCCTGCAGAATTTCAATCGGTACTTCCGTAACAATGGACTTGAACTTCTCATAGATCGATGCATCCTGAAGCCGGAATACTTTCTCAATCCGCTCTTCATCGATCTCATCGCCAGCCTTGAACTTAAATCCGATACCCCGGCCGAGGATCAGCAGTTCCTGATTTTTGTCATCCACCGTACTGACAATATTGTTATTAAATATCTGTTTAATAATCATTATGGACCCACCTGTTTTTTTTGAGGATTAAAAAAGGGCAAAACCAAAATAGAAATAATAAATCATTTCCATAGTGGTTTTGCCCGCATTACCGGTAACAAGCCTCGGGTTTAATCTATCACAACCTGAAAACGGTGTCAACCAAAAATGCTACCACTGCCATTTTACTTCGTCTTGCTTTCAAGAAATATTTCCCTACAGTTCCACGTTGCAGGGTATGCAGTCTTAATATTTACATGTTGATACAGAAACAAACTGGAGATGTTTTCTAAAAAATGCCCCCCTGTGCAAGGGTATATAATCTCCCTGGAGCACAAATATGATCCCTTCTTTCGAAGGGATCGCTTTTATTAATTATCGCTAATTATTGTTGAAACGTTACATTAATCAGTACAATTTCGGATCGACTGCTCGTGCGAATCGGAGGTCCCCAGAAGCCATACCCTGAGGTCACGATGGAGTGCATGGACCCTTTTTGCAGATAACCCCAATCATTCTCGTAGATAGCCTGTGTAATAAACTGAGCAGGTGCGATCTGACCACGATGGGTGTGACCAGACACAACTAAATCCACATGGTTCTGCTCCGCAATATCCAAATCATAAGGCTGGTGATCCATCATGATCACAGGCTTGCTCAGGTCGGAATCCTGCATCAATGTTGCTACTTCTGCCCGATCCTTCTCGGTCCGGTCTTTACGCCCAATCAGCGTAATCTTATTGTCTATTGTAATTTTGTCATCATACAGGACCTGCATATTACTCTTCTCCAGAGCCGCAATCAGATCCTCAATCGGTCCATTATACTTATCATGATTACCCAGTGAGGCGTACACTCCGTAAGGGGCCTGAATGCCACTGATAATATCCGCAATCCCACTCTTGAGGTACATATCCAAGTTGTCATCGATAATATCACCAGGATATAACACCAGATCCGGCTTCAACGCGTTAATTTCCTCAACCATACGTTTGGCGTGTGCAGGACCAGACAAAAGTCCAAAATGCATATCAGCAGCCATAACGATCTTGAGTTTGTCCATGCCTTCTACCTTTTTATCAATTTGGATGTTATATTCCCTTACAACCGGACTATATGCATTAAAGATGCCATAACCCAACGTCGACAACAACAATACAAGCGTAACCACACCCGCCCACTTGTGGGCATGATGTCTTGGAATTCTTGTCAGTCTAAGTATCCATAGCGTCAAATGAACAACCGGCAAAATCATTAACAGTAACGAGAAGATAGCGAGCCAGTATGAGCCGATTATGCTCAGGAAGGAGAAACTTCCAAACAACCGTGCCAGTATGAATGATACTGCAAGGAATACAAGCGCAACGATATAAAACCAACGGAATCTCGCAGAGACGACAGGTTTCATCCAGCTCCAGCCGCTCCGCCCTATGTAAAACACTAATAAACCATATACGATCAAAAACAAAATGCCTGCAAGTACGAACATGCCCCGGTTAACCTCCACATCAATAAGTTGATTGCTGAATTTAATTTAGAAAGCTTCTTATCCATTTGAACAAGTATAACGTAGTTAAATGGGTCAAAACATCTGTTTCGGATCATAGAATACGTACATTTTATTACAATTTGGTGATACTTAAATTCCAAGCATTCATAACCGGCATTACAGAGACAGCTTAATCGCATGAGGCACAAAAAGCTATCCCTGTATCCAAACATGAGTTGAACTCATGAACGGACACAGGGATAGCTATTCATTCATTACGAATTATTCGTTGGTATCCATCCACTGAAAGTGGAACGAACCTTCTTTGTCCACACGTTTGAAGGTGTGAGCGCCAAAGTAGTCACGTTGTGCTTGCAACAGGTTGGCAGGCAAACGCTCTGTGCGGTAGCTGTCATAGTAGGACAACGCGCTGGAGAACCCAGGAACCGGAATTCCTTGAGTTACCGCAGCAGCAACGACTTCACGCCATGCGCCTTGGTAGGATTCAACAATGTTTTGGAAGTATGGATCCAGAAGCAGGTTTTTCAGTTCTGCATCTTTGTCATATGCTTCCTTGATGTTTTGCAGGAACTGCGAACGGATGATACAACCACCACGGAAGATCATCGCGATGTTGCCGTATTTCAGATCCCAGCCGTACTCGTCGGAAGCTGCACGCATTTGGGCAAAGCCTTGCGCGTAGGATACTATTTTACTTGCAAACAGCGCTTTGCGCACATTCTCGATGAACGCTTTTTTGTCACCGGAGAATGCTTCAGTTGTAGGTCCGTTCAGGATTTTGCTAGCCGCTACACGCTCGTCTTTCATTGCAGACAGGAAGCGGGAGAATACGGATTCCGTAATCATGGACAAAGGTACGCCGAGATCCAGCGCGCTTTGACTTGTCCATTTGCCTGTTCCTTTTTGTCCGGCTGCATCCAGAATGACATCAACCATTGGTTTACCCGTTTCCGGATCGTATTTGGAGAAGATGTCTGCCGTGATTTCAATCAGGTAGCTATCCAGCTCGCCTTGGTTCCATTCGGAGAAGATTGCATGCAATTCTTCAACGGACACATTCAGCACGGATTTGAGCAAGTGATATGCTTCACCGATCAACTGCATATCTCCGTACTCGATACCATTGTGCACCATTTTCACATAGTGTCCAGCACCATCTGGTCCGATATATGTGCTGCAAGCATCGTCGCCTACTTTAGCGGAAATGGCTGTGAGAATTGGTTCAACGAGCGCATACGCACTCTCTTGTCCGCCTGGCATGATTGCTGGTCCTTTTAATGCGCCTTCTTCCCCACCGGATACACCCGCACCAATGAAGCGGAAACCTTTGGCTTCCAGATCTTTGCTGCGGCGTTGGGTGTCAGGGAAGTATGCGTTCCCTCCATCAATGATGATGTCGCCCTCGTCCAAGTGTGGCAGCAGTTGTTCAATGGTAGCGTCCGTTGCTTTACCCGCTTGAACCATGATCAGGATTTTGCGCGGGGATTCCAGGGAAGTCACGAACTCTTCAATCGTGAATGCACCTGTCAGGTTTTTGCCTTCGGCTTCTTTGAGAAGATCGTTCGTTTTCTCCGGGGAACGGTTAAATACCGCTACCGAGAATCCTTTGCTTTCAATATTGAGGGCAAGGTTCTTACCCATTACTGCAAGTCCAATGACACCGATCTGTTGTTTACTCATTATGTCCTCCCAATACTCTTTATATATAGTAGGTAAAATCCGAGATCAACAATTCTTAATTTATTGAACTGTTTTTTTCCAGTCTGCTGCAAACTTCTCCATACCTTGGTCTGTCAGCGGGTGTTTGGAGATTTGTTCAATGACGGAGAATGGAACAGTAGCAATATGTGCTCCTGCCATTGCTACACGTGTAACGTGATCCGGATGTCTTACAGATGCCGCAATAATCTGTGCATCCAGGTTATGTGTACGGAACAGCTCAGCGACTTTGGCAACCAATTGCACGCCATCTTCGGAGATGTCATCGAGACGTCCCAGGAACGGGGATACATATGTTGCACCGGCACGAGCAGCAAGCAGCGCCTGGTTCACGGTAAAGATCAACGTTACGTTGGTTTTCACACCTTTTTTGGTCAGGTAACGGCAAGCTTCCAGTCCTGCAAGTGTCATTGGCAACTTGATTGTGATGTTTTTGTCGTTATTATTGATTTTGATCAGTTCGTCTGCTTGAGCAATCATTTCCTCAGCCGTAATCGCATCTGGTGTTACTTCCGCAGATACGGATTCAACTTCAGGTACCTCGCGCAAAATTTCTTCAATACGATCTTCGAATTTCACGCCTTCTTTGGCTACCAGAGAAGGATTCGTTGTTACACCAGACAATACACCGACTTTATACGCTTTTTTGATGTCTACCAAGTTTGCTGTATCGATGAAAAATTTCATATTCAATTACCTCCAAGGGATATGTTTTTTTGTTATTACAGGTTGGCATTAACAGCCAGGGGTGCTTCAATTGCATCTTCAGTCTGCTGATCCGCAGGTTGATCAAACCACCAATGGTGGCCTTCATCAGCCAGCATCTTATCCGACTCTGTCGGTCCATAGCTACCTGCCGGGTACAAATGAAGCGGAAGCAGGTTCTCCTGAAATGCATCCAGAATCGGTTGTACCCAAGCCCAGGACAGTTCTACTTCATCCCAATGGGCAAAGAACGTTGGATCACCATGCAATGCGTCATGAATCAAGTTCTCATAAGCCTCCGCCAGATCCTCACGATCTGGTGACAGATCGATATGAACCGGCTTGAACTCTCCTTTGTGTTGCGGATCGCTCGCATTCAGCTGCAGTGTCATGCTCTGATCAGGACTCATCTCAATCACAAGCAGATTCGGCTTGGAACCGTTAACCACGTTAGCCTGTCCGGATGGTTCCTTGAATTCGATGACGATACGAGTGGATTTCTCCTTCATTCGTTTGCCGGTACGGATATAGAAAGGTACTCCGCGCCAGAAGAAGTCATCTATCTGCAATTTCGCAGCAATAAAAGTATCATTCATCGTATTCTCGGCAACACCCGGTTCAGCTGCATATCCGTTAACGGATTTGCCTTGGATGTTTCCTTCAGCATACTGTCCGCGAATGACGCTTGCACCCACGGTTTGCTTTTGCAGTGGCTGGATCGATTCCATGATGTGTTTTTTCTTCAAACCGACTTTTTCCGTGGTGCTGTTATATGGAAGCTGGATCGCCATCATCATAAGCAATTGCAGCATATGATTCTGGAACATGTCACGCACGGCGCCTACATGATCATAATAGGATGCCCGTTCTTCCACGCCAACAGTCTCATTAGCGGTGATCTGCACATTGGAGATGTAACGGTTGTTCCACAGTGCCTTCATGATCGGATTGCTTTGATGCAAGGTTTCAAGACGCTGTACCATCGGTTTGCCCAAATAATGGTCAATTCGATAAATTTCTTCTTCGGTGAACGCCTCGCTTAATTTGTGATTCAGATCACGAGCCGATTGCAGATCATGTCCAAATGGCTTCTCGATCACAAGGCGTTTCCAGCCCGCAGTAGATCCAAGTCCACTTTCCTGAATGTTCGCTGCAATGGGTTCGAAGAATTCTGGACCAACCGAAAGGTAAAACAGACGATTGGATGAAATTCCAAGTTCTGCCTCTCTTTGTTCCACTAAATTTAACAGCTCTATATAATCTTCCTTATGGCTTATATTCAATACACTGTAACGGAAAGCCTGCACGAATGATTTCACAACTTCAGGATCAGCAGGGCGTCTGGAAAATTCATTCAATGATTTTTCCACTTGTGCCTGAAAGAATTCATCAGACCATTCTCTGCGTCCCAAGCCAATCAGCGAGAAGGATGCCGGAAGTTTCTGCTCAATGTATAAATTATATAAGGCTGGATATATTTTTCTTTTGGCTAAATCGCCAGTCGCACCAAATAAAATAATGCTCGTTGGTTCCATCTCTCTGTTCTCCTTCCAAGTACCTCTGGTTTCTTTGCTGTAGTTACACTATAATACGTTTCATAGCCATACAAGTAATTAATATATTTCACAGGAGCTATAGACGATATCTATGACGACAAATTATGAATTATATAAGGTATTTTACTGGGCTGCCAAAACAGGAAGTTTGACCCAAGCTGCCAAAGCGCTATATATCACTCAACCAAGCGTCAGCCATGCTATTAAACAGCTGGAAGAAAGCTTTGGCCTCACGTTGTTTTACCGAAATTCCAAAGGAGTCGCGCTAACACAGGAAGGTGTCAGTCTGTATTCCTATATCGAACAATCCCAAATTCTGATCTCGCTGGCGGAGGAGAAGATGGCCGCCCTGAAGAGTTTAGACAACGGAGAACTAAGGATTGGCGGCAGTGATTCACTGTTTAAACATTACATGCTTGCATATCTGGAAGAATTTCATGTGCTCTACCCTAACATCAAGCTGCATCTGAGTCATGGGACAACGCCGGAAGTCATCACGTTTCTGAAAGAAGGTAAAATTGATCTGGGCGTTGTGCGAATGCCGATTGTTGATCCGCAACTGGAAGTCCGGGAAAGTATTCAGCTCAAGGACTGCTTCGTTGCGGGTGAACGGTATGCTCAGCTGAAGGATAAAGTCATGACGCTGGAGATGCTGCTGGAGCATCAACTGATTCTCTTCTCCCGGAACAGCCGGGTGCGGATGGCTATCACGGAGTTGTTTAACTCCTATGGCTATACGCTAAAACCTGAAATTGAGGTCGGCAGTGTGGATTTGTTAATTGAATTTGCACGCCGAGGATTGGGCATATCGTATGTAACCCGTGAGTTTATTTCCAAAGAGCTGGAGGAAGGCTCGCTCTTTGAAATTCAGCTGGATGTTTCTTTGCCCCCTTCACATGTGGGCATCATGACCAAGCGAAATATGCCGATTTCCCTGGCAGCCAACCGGTTTATGGATCTCATTTTCAAGACGGAATAGATTCGTTGATCAACTGGTCTACAAAAAAGTGCCTCATCACTCCAAACGGATGATGAAGCACTTTTTTTTATATCCACATGTAAAATTGACTAACGAGAAATTCTCGTGAAGCGAACTAGATTATCTAATAAAATATATCCGCCTCTTAATTTGCATCAGGAACCCGACTCACTGTCGTACTTCGAGTTCTCTTAATCTATCCTCAATTCTGCCAGGAATCATAGTAAACAGTTGGTCCCATGTCATGAACACATTCGGATCAAGCAAATATTCCTCAAACTCCATGGCAGGAACAAACGCTTTCGTCTGCAGAAATTCTTGCACGCTTGCATTAATCTCTTCATTCGTTTCAAAATAACCTTTGAACATTTCGTTCACGAGCAGACCGTCACATCCAGCATTAGCGCCTGCTGCACTGTACAGATCCGGCAACAGTTCAAATACCACAGGCAACGGTGAAAAAGCGTGTTTGCCTGGCTGCGAGTATAGACACACATGGCGTCCAACCACATTAACCCGATCCTTAAGCAATCCTCGAAGTACTCTTCCATGAAAGCTGGCTTCACAGTCCACGACTTCAGCGTCATGGCCCACATATATCCACACATGTTCCATTTCATACAAATGCCCAATTTCGTAGTCCCACCAGATCGCGAATTCAATTACATATTGGACGGCTTCGGCTGGAAAATGAATTTCCCGGCTGAATGATGGGGAGGGTCCAGAGCGTTCCAATATTGAAACACCCACAAAATCCGGGTAAAAAGGTTCATTTTGATCAAACATCAATACAGGTGCATAACTCATCGCAGTTTCCAGCATTTCCTGCTCAGTCATGGTCATGGATCGTCCCTCCACATTCTTTGAGTGCTACTATATACTGTAACAAGCCAATGTTATGCCTATCTTAACAGAGAATTCGGAATGTGTTAATTGGAACAAAATATAAGCCCGTAATCGGAAATCTTTCCGGTCACGGGCCTGAAATCGTCATTTGAGAGGAGAACGTGATGATATTATCCCTTTGCGTTTTTGGATGATTTGGAAGCTTTGATCGCCTGATCCGAAACAGAATCCACACATGCAATTGCTGGACCTAAAATGGCGTCATTCTTGATAGATGCCACTGCCTTTGCATACGCCTCCTCATCAATACAGTATGCACGATGTGCAACTTCAGGCGGCGTTGCAGCGAGGAAATCAGCCCCAAGCACAATGTCCGGTGTGGGTTGATCAAAAATCGTCAACAGATGTACATCATCGGTCTCCGCCACAAACCAGTGAAACCACCCTTGAGGGAATATCGAAACTTGACCAGGCTTCAAATGATAACTTATCCGCTCCCGCTTGAAGGGATCGTAGACAGAAGTGGTAATTTCACCGTTGATCAGAACGACCATCTCCGTCACATTTGTATGCCAGTGCGGCTGAACAATGATACCTTTACTCATGTGTACGTTAAAGAATCCATTTTTGATCGTAGGCAGCTGCTCCCCAAACAACTGGGTGATATAATTGCGCGAGTCACGCTGATAATTTAAAACCGCTGTCGAATCGGCCGCCAGCTGAACATTCGGGGATTGCAGAATCGGATTAATCATACCGCTGTTTCCTCCTTATAGGCGTACATCTCATTGTTGTACTGTATGCGTTAATAAGCGGAGATAATACCGAGGACACGATTCCATTGCAATTTTTATCCACCTGTGTAATCTCATCTGTCAATTAGGTGAAGATCATTCACTCTCAAGCAAAACACAAAACACCCTTTTCCTGTTGAAAATAGGTCTGGGGCGTTAAGTGTTTTATCTATAGCCTTGCTTTATATTAAGTAATCCCCGGGTATCTTCCCCCTGCGGCAAATCCTTTGGGAGATATCCATTCAATCTCTGCCAATTCATCATTGGTGAAAGTAATCTGCAAGGCACCCAGGTTCTCGTGAATTCTCTCCAAACTGCGAGTACCAGGGATCGGAACGATATGTTCTCCCTTTTCAAGTAACCAGGCGAGTGCGAGCTGAGAAGCAGTGCATCCTTTTTGCATAGCCAGCTCTTGGATCAGGCGCACAACCTCCAGATTCTTCTGGAAATTCTCACCCTGGAAACGTGGATAATGACGACGATAATCGTCCTCTGGCAGGTCGTCTATCGATCGGATCTGTCCTGTCAGGAAGCCACGTCCCAACGGACTGTAGGGTACAAGCCCAATGTTCAACTCGCTCAGCAATGGCAATATCTCATCTTCGAGCTCACGACTCCATAATGAATACTCCGTTTGGAGTGCTGTGATTGGATGAACGGCATTCGCACGACGAATCGTCTCTGCAGACGCTTCAGACAGACCTATATAACGGATTTTCCCCTGTTGAACCAGATCGGCAAGTGTTCCCACCGTTTCCTCAATAGGAGTATTGGGATCCGGACGATGCTGATAATATAGATCTATGTAATCCATCCCCAGGTTGTAAAGACTGGCATCCACTGATTTTTTGATATACGCCGGATCTCCCTTGGGACCCTGGGTATGTGTTATACCGAACTTGGTTGCTACAATAGCATCGGCTCTTCGCCCTTTAAGCGCACGTCCAAGCAATTTTTCGTTACCTCCAAACTGCTGCTTTTCATATTCACCGTACAGATCCGCTGTATCGAACATCGTTACTCCTGCATCCAGCGCACCCCGGATTGTATGCACCGAATCTTGGTTGTCTGGCATCATCATTACACCTAGTCCAAGCCCGGATACCTGCAAATTATCGCTTCCCAACGTTCTTGTGTTGATCATGTGGTTCCCTCTTTTCGTTAATAGATAGAAAAATATTGGACATGTATTCATTCTATTTCACGAACAGAGGCCCAACCACAGTCTGTTTATGCTAGTACTAGAATTACCACCCTGAGCGTTACTGTCACTCCACAACGGGTATGTACACACAACAATGAATACCTGACTGTTCGTTCAGATTACTCATGGAAAAGATATCGTAGGCATAGGCAATGCCATCCGTCTGATCCGTTGTTTGGAGATAGATTCGGTTGACTTTTTTCTGTTTAATTTGGTGGAGGTTCCAAATGTTTTGAAAATCCGTGCTGTCCTCGTTCAACTGTTGAATTATTTTGTAAAACCCGGGTTCACCCGGATACTTGTCATAGTACGTACGAAACACCGCTACCGAATGCCGTGCAAATTCATCCCAATTATGCATACGTTCCCGGAGCGTTGCATCTAGAAATAACATTCGCATCATGACACGGTCGTTCACGTTCATCGAGGAAAAGGCAAAAAGTTTTTCATTCGCTGCCTCATTCCATGCAAGTACTTCAGACCTTTCATTCGTAATAAAAGAAGGGTATGCAAGTTGACTAATGATACTCTGCCATCCCGCTTCGAGATGTGAATAGGAGGCAGGAAATTCATGCTCTGCATTGGGGTCCCATAAACGAAATAGGTGGTCCTTCTCTTCCTCGCTTAACTGGAGTGCACCCGCTATACTTTCCATCACCTCTCGAGATGCGTTAACCTCTCTCCCCTGCTCAAGCCAAGTGTAGTAAGTTGCACTGACACCTGCAAGCACCGCGACTTCCTCACGCCTTAATCCAGGCGTTCTGCGTTGTCCATACGATCCGCTGATTCCGACTTGTTCTGGCTGAATCCGGCTCCTCCGAGATTTCAAAAATTCACCCAGTGTTTTATTTCGGCTAATACCTGTAGTCATAAATAACCTCCCTTAGACATTTAGATTTCTATGGATTCAAATACGGCTCTATCCAAAATGGATGTGATAAGACGCCTTTGATATAATTCTTTTATTATCATTCTGCAAAATCCTTAGTTTACAAGAAGCTTAGCATTGATTCACGCAGAACGAAAGGAGCACATCATGGTACCAACGATCGGAGACATTTACTGTGTATACGTCGAAAATTTACAACAATATGCCGCCTGCCAGGTAACTGGCCTGAAAGAAACCGGGAGTAAGGGGTCACGCCAGCTTGCCGCAATCCTGCAATTGGACTGGACAGGAAATCAGCCGCCCGATGAAATGGAACTTCGTCAGATGAAACCGCTCATATGCAGCTTTTATTTCTGGAAAAATCGGCTGGATCCGGGCTTGAACTCGAAATCAGTAAACCACGTAAACCGGAATGGCTCGCAGAGAATCTAACGAACCCTTTTCGAGACTGGGACGGACGGGATCATATTAAAGCAGCGCATGCCAAAAAAGCAGCTCAAACCTACAAACAACACCTCAAAGAAATTCGAAGATTAAGTCAAAATATGAGCGATTCAGGCGTTATACAGAAACAACTGATGTCATTAGTAGAGAAGTACACCGAGACGTTTAACGAGATGGACGCCAAAGCCAACTTTATTGAAACAATCGAACGTGAAGAAATTTATAACGCCTTTGTTGAATTGTTGGATCAACTGGAATCAAAACCAGGGATGGACCAGACAACTGCTATAAAGGTTAATCGCAAGGAACTGGAAGAGGTGTTTGAACGCACGAGAGATTTTTAGATTCAGGGTGAATGAGATAAGAGGTTCTTTCTCTTACTTTTATCCGCAAAACGGGCTAAAAGATAAAAGCCTGACTCCATGTAGGAATCAGACTTTTATCCTTTTCGTATCCATTCTGAACCATTTTACGGTGCTTCAACAGTTGTTCCACAATACTCACAATCCGTGGATTGCTTCCGATATACCTTCGCCTTGGCCCCACATCCCGGACAATTCACAGATACAGCTTCTTGCGGTTCCTCGTATTCATGATCGTGGTACTCATCCTCATAGTACCCTTCATCATCATATTCCTCGTCACTGTCGTAATGGTATTGATAATGATCAGCCTTGGGATGGAATTTAGGTCGACTACACATTTTAATTCCTGTAACAAGTACGATAACGCCGGGTATAAAAAGAATAATCGTACTGATAATAGCCATTTCGGTTCCCTGGGATATTAATAATAAAGATAACAATATTGTTAGAGATGATAATATAATGAATATAATTCCAAAAAATCTCTTCAAAGCTTTTCCTCCTATAAATTTATGATTTGCTTCTCATGATCTGTTGATTCCGTTCTTTCAAGCGTGACTTTAACCGAGATAATTGCGAAGTGAGACGTTCACTATCTATCAATCCCCCTGCCGCATACTGTGTCGCAATCTCACCGTTCAACAATTCAATATCAATTAGTATCTGACGGTCACTATACTCAAGTGAAACCGGAGTGATTGGGTCGCTGTACTTTACCAGTTCAACTAATGATTGAAGCGCCTTTCTGTCCTCCTCCATAGTCAGGATGGAATCATCCTCCATCGTATGAAGCAACTGTTGCAAAGCATTTTCGATGGATCTCAAGTTAGCCGTTTTCATTTGTTCATCTGCTTCATGATGACTTGTACTCCGGATATAGATCAACATAATTCCACATAGAATTACTGCCAGCGCTGCAGTTACCGTATGTAACAAAACGAACCAGCGGAGACCATGATCTGCTAAACCTGTAAACAGAGAATATATCATTACGCAAATCAGATACATCACCAACACGATCCCTAACGCTGTGTAACCAGGAACCAGTTGCTTAAAGCGATCCATATGTAGCATGACATGCCTTATATAAATCCAAATCGCCGTAATCGCGAAATAAGAAGCCACAAGATTCATCCAGAAAGGAAACGATACAATAGCATGACTAAACACCGTAAAAGAAACGACTGAGGATACAAGCATACAGATCAGATAGATGACATTTAAAATGAAAAGATTGCTCCGTTTAATTATCACTATGCCTGCCCTCCATCTTGCAGATTGTTTCCGCAATCCAGACAGAACTTCTGACCGGGCTTCACTTCATGTTGACATTGACTGCATTTCAAGGACAGACCGGAGCCGCAGTTGCCGCAGAATTTAGTTTGACCCGAATTCATATGATTGCACTTGGGGCATGGGCTAGGCATCGGTTCGTGACACTGAACACATGCCAAAGCATTATCCGCATTATCCGCCCCGCAGGATGGGCATGCATGATATTTGTCTCCACAATTGGGACAAAATTTGGTCCCTTTTTGCAAGGCATGTCCACAGTTGTTACAACCGGTCGTTGCTGATTTTTCGGCAAATGAATTGCCACACTTGCTGCAAAAAGAACTATGCTCCTGGTTCGGATGACTGCAATGTTTGCATATGCGTACAGCAGGCGTTTCCGTTGTAGCCATCACTTTGGACATCTGGGACATCTCGCTGCTGAATGATCCTCCCAGTCCAACACCCATCCCCATACCAAGCCCTGCACCCATAATATCCGATTGCATGCTTCCTTCATTTTTGGCTGCACCTTCAAGCGTATCGAATGAACGCTCCTGTTGATAGGTGTACCCGATAATATCCATTTCAGCTTTGCGTGCCAACGCTTCTCTCAATCGAATGACCGAAGGGTCCTCTTCAGGCAGATTGACATTGTGGATATACAGGTTGATTAACTCAATACCAAACTCTTCAAAAGCAGATGCGATCGTATCAGCAAAATGTCGTGATATTTCGGCGATATAAGCATTGATTTCCAGTACACTTACTTTTCTATGTATTAGATAGGAAGACAGCATGGAGTTAATGTTCATAATAATTAGCCCGCGAAAGTAATTGACCATATTAGCCTGGTTAAATTCAGGCAGTGTTCCCACAAGTTTGATCAGAAATTTGCGAGAGTCCGCTATTTTTATTCCCATCTGCCCAAATGCTCTTACGGGAACGATAATATTATATTTTGGGTCCTGTACCTGGATTGGATTTGCTGTTCCCCATTTCACGTCTAGTGCGCTTACTTGATTGACGTACCACACTTCTGCTGCAAAAGGTGATTTACCTCCGAACGGAAGGTTAACGAGCCGGTTTAAGATCGGGATATTCGCCGTACTTAGCGTATGTCTTCCTGGGCCGAACATATCAAGTGCCCTTCCATCCTTAAAGAGGATTGCCTGTTGGGATTGATTCACAATCAACTGGGTCCATGTTCCCAATTCGTTCTCAGGATGCTTCCAAGCAAATACATCAGGTGAACCGTCATACTTGATTACGTCAATAATGGCCATTTCTCTTCCTCACTCCAGTAGTAGAATACTATAATTTCATTGAAACAATCGTACTAACAATCGCTTTCTAACAATCTAAAGTTAAACCATTTTATATCTTACTTATCTGCTAATCTTTCAACAAAAATGTTTTTTCATGTTTAGGCATTGCTATTTTACCATTTTTAACCTCCTTTCGCACTAGTATAGTTCATATTTCATGAGATATTTTTCCTATAGATGAATGGTATAGACACTAAAAAACCTCCTGTATATCGACAATATACAAGAGGTTCTTGTGATAGTGAAGTCCCTCTGGTTAATTCAGGAGATTATCCATATATGATGCGGGATCGGCCATGAACGCTTCGAACGTGGAGATCGTTCCGTGCTCCTGATGTTCAATGTCTGCGTAGCCAATCATTTTTTTGCTTGGATTCCAGACGATCAGGATATGGGAGTACTGCTCCAAGTCAGAGGATATGCGCAGCAGTTTCTGTCTGCCCAGCTTCATCTCCACCGTATCGATCAGATGGAAGAATTCGATGTATCCCACGCCGGACGGATTTTTTGGCAAGTCGATTCTGCGCAGACCTTCCGTTAGAAAACGGATTAATTCATCAGGTAGCTTGTACGATTTAAGCAAATGCAATTTATTGCTCAGATTGTGAAAGTCTTGCGGCTCATGAGATTTCAAATACTCTGCCATTTCTTCATTTTTCTGACTGATGGCAATCGTGTATGCTCGTTCCCCATCCTTCTCTTGAATGGTCACATCCGCCCCCTGTTCCACCAGAAATTGAACCATCTTCATATTGTTGTTGCGAGCGGCTACCGTAAGTGGCGTGGCCTTATAGGGATAAACCATGTCCGGTTCATTGTAGTTAATATGTACACCCTCATCCAGTAAATACTGAATCGTTTGCAGATCGTGGTCTGACACAGCTCTTCGCAGTGTTTTCCCTCCGTATTTTCGAATGTCCAATCCTAGTTCTTTCACCACGGCCATATTCTTTTTGTTACCGTAATAGGCTTCATCATATGCGCTCGACTTCACCTTGCTCAAACCATTCAACTTGGCACCCTTCTGGTGCAGATATCGGACAATCTCTTCCCCTCCATATCTGACCGCCCTGAGGATTGCCGGGTTGTCCTTCACATTTAGGTTCACTCCGTACTCCACCAACAACTTGACCACTGCCTGCTGGTTGGTGATTAGGGCAATATCCAATGGTGTCAAAGCTATGTATTTGCTCAGCGAAATCTCTTTTTCAAGATCCATACCCTCTCTAATGAATTCTTCTACAGCAATAACGTCTCCCTTGTAAATCGCCATGGCGTGATCAGGCAACGTTTCAAACGTTCCTTGATTTCCGATTTTGAACAATGGTGTAACCTCCTCTGCTAATATCTACTTATCATATAAACTCTGCACTGATCCCGAATAATTTTCTTTAGCTAATACTTTAGCTATTGCGGCTTCAACTTTAGTATATGACTCCATTTTCTTTTGAATCTGAGCTAATTTATTCTTGTTATTCGCTTCCATAATCACTTTAAATTCTTTGTATAGCCAGATGATGAAGTACACACAATGGTTGTAATCAGCGATAACTCAGGATTCGTTTTGACGCGATACTCAGAATCTTGAGGAACAATAGGACGCATCAGGTTTAAGATTACCGTAATATATTTCTTCTATTATATTGCCCATCTCTCCATCCTCCTTTCTTATAAATTGTGTAATCCCTGCTTATGCAATTATATAATATCTGTAGAAGATAATAAGGAGGATATATGCAATATTCGCATGAATTTTCCTGATATATTTTTTAATAAAGTTATTAAACTAATTAGAATACAAAGGATACAGCATGCTCTCCTTTACAAAACATTTTGCGCTTATTGAGCTATATGTAGCTCGTATGATAAAATAATGGACACCCATTTTTACATGAATCGTTACAAATCACGCATACAGA
>NZ_LITU01000053.1:144553-170908 GCF_001280595.1 Paenibacillus xylanivorans | reverse complement strand
ATCCATGTTACAGCAAACCATCCCGCCGCTGGATCTGCGTAGTTGCTTAGTCAGCGTACGTGGTGAGCTTATATACGAGCACTACCGCAATCAACAAGCAGCAACTCATATTGCAAAAATCAATTCCTGTACCAAAAGTGTGCTGTCCGCACTCATATGTATTGCGATGGATCACGGGTGGCTGTCCAAAGCTCCTACTCCAATCTCCACCTTTTTCCCGCAGTTGGTGTCAGACCCTGACTCCCGTAAACCGGAGATTACGTTAGAGCAGTTATTAACGATGACGGCCGGATTCAACTGGGACGAATTCGGAGGACAGAATTCATTTCCGCGCATGACACGTACGGATCACTGGGTGAAATTTGCGTTGGAACAACAATTAAGTCATGTGCCAGGTACATATATGGAATACAATTCGGGGGTATCACAAATATTGTCTGCCATCCTCATGCAAAGTACAGGTATGTCCGTAGCCGAGTTCGCGGAACGTTATCTATTTGGTCCTTTGGGGATCCAAAACTATGAATGGGAAAGTGACCCACAGGGTGTGCATACTGGGGGGTTCGGCTTAAAGATGTTGCCTCAGGATTTGCTGAAATTCGGGCAACTGTTTTTGCAACAAGGCATGTGGAACGGGCAGTCGCTAATTTCAATTGATCTGGTTAGTCGCTCTACAAAACCTGCCATTACAGTTACTCCACCCAATCATGGTAGTTACGCTTGGCATTGGTGGGTGGATGCCTATACCAACGAAACTTCAGAAGCTAAGGTTGCGGAACAGCCCACTCCCATACTCCATTATTACTACGCCCGTGGATTTGGCGGTCAATTTGTATATATCGTCCCGGATCTGGAACTCGTTGCCGTGCTCACCAATGACAAACGAAAGAAGGAAAAACCGCCGCTGGATGTGTTCCCCAAACGGATTGCACCCCAATTGGCGAAACTCTTATAGACCTTTTCTTTAAGTTGTGGATCATACAAAATAACCCCATAGTTTACCCGGCATTCACCGGTAACTATAGGGTTATTCAATTACTTCTTAACATCAATCCTCAGACCAAGGTCATCTCACCAGAACCTCTTCCACAGCAAAGGTTATGGGATAAGGACCCGATTCTTTGTTTGAGAGGACAACAACTTGCACGTTGTGATCTGGATATACGGAAGACATGAACGACACGCCAGGATCGAAACCCATCACATGATATTTAAATAACTGTTCCCCTCTCCGATCAATCCAGATCCCCTGCCCATAATAGGTTTCATCATCCTCATGAACATATGGCATGATTAACTTTCCCGTTGTTTCTTCGCCCAACAGTTCATTACTGAATAACGCATTCCAGAAACGAATCATATCCGGCGCTGTTGTATAAGCTCCACCATCAGCCCCACCCTTAACAGGAATGGAAAAAATGTTACTTGTCCACGAGCCGTCCTCCTGATCCATATATCCGATCGCAGTATTACGGGGAAGACGATCTGTCTCGAAGTAACCCGAATCCAACATGCCGCACTTTATAAAAATATATTGCTCTACATAGTCCGTAAACGACTGCCCCGTGTGCTCTTCAACAATGAGGCCCAATACGATAAATGCCGCATTATTATAATGGAACCGTTCACCCGGAGCTGATTTCATGTGCCGATGCTGAAACATCGGCAGAAAATCATTCAATTGCCGCATCGAATAGACGGGCCGTTCCTTCCACAACTCAGCGAAATCCTCCATCACTTCTTCATCAAAATAGTCCGGGATGCCTGAAGTATGTGTTAACAGCTGCTGAATTGTAACTCCTTGATCCCATAGAGGAAACTTAATGCTCAAGACATCTGCCAATCTGGAATCATACGATAATTTCCCTTGTTCAATCAATTGGCATATACTCACTGCCGTAAAAATCTTGCATCCAGATGCAATGGCAAACCGTGTATCTGGCTGATTCAAACGTTCATCACTTCGATTGGCATATGCACGAGTCGTACTTAATAGTGTATGCCCGTTTTGTTTTATCAAAACTACGCCCGAAAAATCAACGTTCTCCATCACTTCTGTTATTCTGCGAGTTAGATCCGTTATACGCTTCATTCATCGTTCACCTAACTTCTTCTAATTCAATTTCCATGCTCAGATGCTGTTCAATCACGTTATTGTTCCAATGTTAAACAGTCCATTACCGCAAGCCTTGCAGATCAGCCTCTGAACTTCCGACCTCCGTCTTCCTATCACGGGAAGATCTCGTATTAATTAGATAGTATAACGTTGCGTAGACCGTAAGAATAAACATGCCAAAGAACATACAGAAAGCCAGCGATGGACGACTTACACTCTCATGCATAAGTTCAACCAGCGTCTCTCGATTGGTTAACGCATCCCAGCTGTTCAAGCGATATACACGTCCCAGCAGAACACCGTAACTACCCAGTGCACAACCCCCTAGCACAAAGATCCATGAAACCCATCGTCCCAGTTTGTGATGGATCACTTCCTGAAGCTGATACATCGACAGGAATCCTAGCAATAAACCCGTCCAAACGAACATCAAAACCACAATTAAATCATACCAGTACTTGTAGTCCAATCCATTGCCTCCGCCATAATAGCGGGAACTGCGTGCCGTCAGGTGAACAAGATCCGTTACAATGTAGGAAGAGTTCGGGAAGAACAATAACCAGAGCAGTCCGCTTGCAACGGCAAACCATGTTGCCCCTTTCCATTTTACATGGCTAAAGCCATAGGCCACATAGGAGAATACAAAAGGAATCCAGCCCAAAAACAGATTCCAGATAAGGAAGCGAAAATAGCGCTGATCCAGCCAATCCGCAGCCGCGTAATACAAACCTAGGGTCACCATCGTGACCACACTAAGGAAAATAAATATTTTGATATAATTCAGTTTTCTCAATGATATTTACCTCACTTGATCCAATGAAATACATTCAGTTCCGAAAATAGCGGATAATCTCTTCCTTGTTCTTTTCCACACGTAGATTCAGTCCACGTTTATCCTTTAACCCATATTGCTTTAGTTCATGTCCCGGATCAAGCACCAACGGTTTGGTTGCTACATCCTCCAACAAGTTCATTGTCAGTTGATAGGCTTCACGAAGCTTATCCACCGGAATAATGGATTCATACCGCTTAATCAACTCAATCAGACGTTCCGCATACACCAGACGCACCATACTGTCCGCACTCGTCAGTTGTCTTGATACGAAGGCTGTAATTGCAGCGATAATCAGCGGATTCGCATGATATCTGGCAATCGACGTAAGCTCATCAACTGCGCCCCAGTTCATGATGGATAATTCAGAAGTTAACTGATGTATCCTTTCTTCCATCCATGACTGCTCCAGCTCTTGCGGCACATCCCATTGTTTATATTCTGCAAAAACACCACCATGATGCATTTGAATAGCGCTCCCATAATGTTTAACGAATAACCCTTTGGGAACACTCCAATCGGTTTCCATCCAACCACCACCATACCTGTCTCTATTTTCGTTTATAACCTACACACATTACATAAATTTACTGTTGAAGACCATACTAGGATCATACCACTTCCCAAAGGAGAATCAAATTCACAATGAATCCAAATTCAATGCAACCCCAAAACCAAATGCAACCTACAACTAATGCAAATCCAGGTCTCACCCCTCAGATGAACCATGGCGGACATGAAATGTTCGATATGCATGAAATTCTGTCAGGAGCCATCAACGTGTTGGATCAATACATGATCTTCAGGACATTTGTACAAGACACTGAACTTCTTAGTATTCTTGATCGTCAATACAACTTCATGTTGTCCCAATATAATCTGACTGCAGAATGTTTCTCAACTGGACAAAAACCGCATCAGGAGACGGCAACCTACATGATTCCAAATATCGTTCCTCCTATATATGGCCTTAAGCCGTCCGCACCGAAAAAGCCGAATCAATCCCTTTCCGATGTCAAAGATGCCGGAATCAGTGGTCATATGCTGGGGTTGATCAAATCACATGCCTCCCTGCTGGCCATGTCTGCTCCTGAAATTACAAATGGAGCCGTACGCCGAGTCATCGCTTCGCAGGTGCAAGAGTTTGTCGAGATGGCCTACGAAATTTTTATGTATCAAAATCAACATGCCTATTATCAAGTTCCTCAACTGGATGCAAATGATACCACACAGATGCTTCAGGCATACGTTGCAGCAAACGGTGCACCTCAGATGCCAAAGAACAATAAACCGCATCTTCATTAATTTAAATTGTGTAGGTGAATAAGGAGCAGCATCTTCAACCCATCCAGGGTTGTAAGATGCTGTTCTTTGTTTTTTCATGAATCACCTGATTTTTGAAGCAAACCTTGGATAACACATTTTTAAGGGAATCATACTTGATCCGCTTACCAGAAACTGGTTCAATCAAATAAAACCTGTACATCTATGACCGATCCATAACATCTCTAATACCTGCATCATGATCTAATTCCGCTCATAACAATATAAATACATATGTGATCACAACTACTCATTATGTAACAGAGGAGGTACTTGAATGCGATTGAAGCCATCTATTAAGCTCGGTTTTCTAGCCATTACCCTAAGCTTTACGGCTATTGGTGCGACATTGACATCATCCCCAACCACGTTGGCTGCGCCTGTTCCAGCTTCCAAAGCGGTATATCATCAATTTCAAATCTATTCAAAAAATGCAGTGAAATCCACGCCCAGCCTGGTTCAGGCACGTAAATATCTATTGAATCATATCGATGAAGTCGGCCCTTGGCAGTCCACTTTGATGACCCTTCAACTGGAAAATTTGCAAAAGATCAGACTGGCTGACTTGGATCAAAAAATGTATACAGAATTGTTTCAAAAAGTTCTTTACGAAGCGCATTCCAACATAGGTTATGAACAAAAGCTTACATATAGCAGTCTGCTCAAAGTGATTAAAGATCCGATGGTTCGCAAACTCTTGCAGGAAGCTTCCGATCTGGGATTCAAACTGGAAACCAGTGAAGGTCTGTACTATCCCATTATCAATTATGAGATGTACAAAAAGTTTCAGCCCTACGTGAAACCTGACATTGTTGCTTACATTGATATTATGGCTGCGGAATCCAACCAGTCCACGACTTCCGATGCGGCCTTTATCATAAGCTGGGATGAACTCATCCGGCGTACTCTAGAGAAGGAGGCTTTCCTGAATAACTTTCCAAGCTCTAATCGTGCGTCAGCAGTCAAGAATTCACTGTACGTTGGTTACCTGTTTTATGGAAGTGATAACTCTCCCACCTATGATTGGTACACGGAAGAAGAAATTCGTACTATCGATCCAGAAGTGAAAAAAGCATACCAGAAGGCTGTGGCAAATAGGGAGCCCAATACGAAGAGTGTCCTTCTGGATACAGTGGAGAAGATTTTACATCTTCTCGATGAGAACAATGACGAACTTACCCCGGAAATTAAAGAAATCATTGAAGATGTTGAAAACCTGTTTGCTAATGATTAAATGAGTGTAACCGGTCCAAAGTAAAAAAAGCGGCATCCTCTTTACAGGTGTGCCGCTTTTGCTTGCCTTTAAGACTTCTTATTCCATTCCGTTCCAATATTGTACTATGTCGTCGATACTGATGTAAGTTTGTCTGGATTCACAACGAGATAGAATCCCTCAATCCGTTCTCCGAGAGAGTCCAGCTCCAGACACAGCACTTCGGACAACCGCCCGTTCTCCAATAACGCAAAGTGAGACTCTCCGTTGATAACTGTGGGCACCCACTCTCGTTCTCGTAATCGGGTAAGCACCCGACGAGAGGTCAACAAAGCCAGTACGCCCTTGCGAACTCTCATCGTTCTCATGACCGTATGCACACGCCCACCGCCATCTGCAGTAAATACAGGTTGTTCGGCCAACAAATCCAGCATCTCGGAGACATCATAATTTAGAAAAGCCGTTGTAAAACGGGCAAGCAATTGCTCTTTTGCAGCATAATTATCAGAACTCTGTTCCATCGGTGGAAGTCTATCAGGCAGTTTGCGTCTGGCCCGACTAAAGATCTGACGACAGTTGCTCTCTGATTTACCCAGCCAATCCGCTATTTCCGTATATTCATACTGGAATGCCTCACGAAGTACAAAAACGGCACGCTCCATGGAGGACAGCTGCTCCAGCATAACCAGATAAGCGTAGGAAATCATCTCCTTCTGCTGCATAGTTTCCTCCGGAATGTTCGCTATTTCACCGTCACTCATTGGCTCAGGAAGCCATTCCCCAACATAACTTTCCCTTTGATTGCGGGCAGAGTTTAGCAGATTCAAACTTCGGTTTACGACCAGTCTTGCAATATAGGACTTGGGATTACGGATGTCATTAAGGGGCTTGCTCTGCAGCTCTGCAAAACAATCCTGTACAATATCTTCAGCCTCCACAACACTGCCGAGCATGCGATAAGCAATGGAAAAGGCATAGGCTTTGTAACGAATATACAATTCACCAACTTCCAGAGAAGACACTTCTTGCTCATTGGTGAGGGAATTGGATTTCATGAGAATGGCCTCCTCTGGCAGATGATCGAATGTTTACTTAATTAAAGCAGCCAGGATACATCCCTGTTGTAATCGCAATCCGGTTCCAGTTATTAATGGTGTTGATTGCCAGAATCAGATCCAACAGTTCGGCATCACTGAAATGTTCTTTCACTTTTTCATACAATTCAAGTGGCACGCCTTGATCCGAAATAAGGGTTACGGCTTCAGCCAGTTCCAGCATAACACGTTCTTTTTCCGTAAACAAAGGTACCTCACGCCACACACTCAGCAGCAAAATGTGATCGGCGTAATCTCCAAGCTTCAACAGATCTTTGGCATGCATATCGAGACAAAACGCACAGCCATTGATTTGTGATACACGGATTTTCAACAGCTCATATAACACTTTATCTTCAAACTGACCCGAAACATGCTGCTCCATAGCCATCATTGCTTTGAAAGCCCCTGGATTAGCCACTCTATAGTTTACTCTTAAACTCATTGCATTCGCCTCCGTATTTTGGTCTACAACCTTAAGACAAATCAAGGCTCACATCTGTGACATTTTTCTATAAAAAATTTCTTCAGCATATTCGGGCACAGATTTAGCTTGAAAAAGTTAAGATGATTAATCTGCGTGGAGCTTGCCCGGCATGAATATAGTTCACGTAAAGCGTTATGTATAAACTGATAATTCCGTGTTTATGTTAGCTATTTGATGTTTTGTTTGTGATTTTGAACAAATAATGATTATACATATTGATACACGAAACAAAAGAGTAGTAACATACGGCTACAAAGTAAACTTTCCTAACATAAAAAAATGAACGATTCATTATCCTAGCAAGGAGTGACTTCCATGATAACTTCCAATTCCAATCCTCAACTTACATCCGAACTGCCTCGCGGCTGCACGTTCTCCGCTGAAGACTGGCATGTATTATCTCAATATTGGTATCCGATTGCCCAGGCAAGGGAGGTGACAGATAAACCACTGGCCGCTCAATTGCTTGATGTCCGCTTGGTCCTGTATCGCAGCAACGACAAAGTTGTAGTTGCCAAGGATCTTTGTTTTCACCGTGGTGCTCCGCTCAGTAAAGGTTGGGTAGAAAATGGAGAAATCGTCTGCCCTTATCATGGTTTCCATTACAACTGTGAGGGTAAATGTACCGTAGTTCCTGCACACCCAAGCTCCAAAATATCTCCCAAACTGAAACTTATCGTATATCCTGCGGTCGAACGTTATGGCCTGATCTGGACTTCACTCGCCGGTACCGACGAGCAGATTCCTGCATTCCCGGGATGGGATGATCCGGATTATATCAACATCCTGCCCCCGAACTTTGATATCGCAGGTTCTGCTGGGCGTCAAATGGAAGGATTTCTGGATGTATCCCATTTTGCCTACGTGCATACCGAGACGTTCGGGGACCGAAACAACACGGAAGTGCCCCAATACAAAGTAAAACGCGAAGGCAATGAACTGCTTGCCGAATACTGGAGTTCCGTTAGCAACTATGGCAAAGGTCAGGATAATGTGGCACCCGAAGGTTTTCAGTGGCTGCGTGAATTCCGCGTATTTCCGCCATTCGCCGCATCACTTACCGTTCACTTCCCGGAGAACGACAAGCTGAACATTCTGAACTGTGCCTCTCCCATCTCAGCACGTTTTACGCGGTTGTTCTGTCCGATTACCCGTAACTTTGACAAGGATGCTCCGATAGAAGATACAATCAAGTTTAACTTGCAGGTGTTTGAGGAAGATCGTGAAATGGTGGAATCACAAAAGCCAGAGGATTTGCCGCTGGATCTGCATGCAGAAGCGCACATTCCCGCAGACCGTACCTCTATCGCTTATCGTCAGTTATTGACAGAACTTGGTTTGGGACGAAATTACACATCATAAATTGAACAAAAATGAACAAAAAAAGAAGTGTTCATACGAACGCTTCTTTTTCTATAATTGCTACACTTTCGCTCGTGACAATGTACTGGGGTTGATCCCACTTATGATATGCCTATCTGTGTGACTTACCCTTGATTACTCGTGCTTACAGGAAGTTCTGTATAATACGGACAGCCTGGTTCGTGAATAATACGGGGATCAACCCATGTTCCCCAATATGGAAGGCGATTCACATACGGCTGTGCGTTAGGCTGGCTATTCGGGTGTGGCATGTTTGTGGCCGGGGAAACTTGAGTAACACAGTCCACAGGCGGTCCAACGATTACCGTTTTTTGAATTGGAGCAAGCGTTTCCTTCACCTTGTTCTCATCCAGACAATACGTGTGGGCCAGAACACTCGCAGGTGTCAGTCGTAAAATGTCCGAGCCAAATATAGCTTCAGGAACCGGGGCATCGAAGATAGCCAGCAGATGGGTCTGATCTACCGTTGCAATTTCATAGTGCCACCAGCCTTGCGGAACATTTGCTACTTGGCCCGGGGTAATCGTAAAGTTTAACAACGTATTTGTAAACGGGTTAATAAGGGAAACGACGGCTGAACCACTGATACAATAAACCAGCTCGGATGCATTTTGATGAATATGAGGTTCAACCACATTGCCGGTACTAAGAAAAATATCCAGCAAGGATACGTTACCCAATGTGTTTAATTGATGAATGGAGAGAAAGTTAATATAGTTATTTCCGTCTTTTTTGAAGAAAGGATTCTGGTTAACGTCAAATGTAAATTGGGTGGTTGGTAAGGTATAGTCCATATAGGAAGTTGCCAAAATAAAACGCCTGCCCTTCGCTCTCGGTTTAGGTGATAACCTATACGCCAGCTTATGCTCTGGGCTTCTATGCGTGAGCCCATTTATGCCCAAGGCCCGTTTATCTAAACAAACCCTGACGCAGAAAGCCTAATCGGGGTTTGTTGGTTATTTGTCTTTTTTCATGTTCCAAACCTCTTGCCAACTGGTACCGAGCGGAATGTTCATCAAGTCCACATACTCCAACCAGTTCATTCGTGTAACGATATCTGGTGTCCCATCAATTAAGGAATTCGTAACCAGCAATGCCCTGAGGTTTTAAGTTTCACCAGTTCGGAAGGAAACTCTCGTATACCGGAATAAACAATCTCCAGATATTTGAGATTGCTCAGTTCACCAATCTCAGGCGGAATACACTTCAATCCCAGCTCCGATTGCGGCTTGGGCCTCCATCCAGGTACAGAAGCAAAAGGACTACCACAATATATTCTCAGCTCTCGAAGTTCTTTCAGTTTCCCGATATCTCCAGGAATACACTCCAGGTCCAATGTCATGATCTCCACTCTCTCCAAAGATGTTAGTTCAAAAAGAGCTGGAGGAAGAGTGTACAGATCCTGCTCAAAAATCGTCAACTGCTTCAAATGCTTCAATTCCCTAATCATTTCAGGAATCTCGGTCAGACCATGTGAACTGATATTCAGAATGTCGGTCTGATGCTTGATTGCATCATTCAGTAGACATTGGACGTCCCGATGCCGATGCAAATCAAAGAATAACCCCGTGATCCGCTCCATCAACTCGCTAGCCTCTTCTTGGGTAATATGCATTCCATATATATTCTCATGAGCAACACTAAAGAAATAATCACTTCCATCCTCTTTCAAAAAACAAAGATCATCCGGCAGTGATGGGTACAACCAGTCATGAAAACGTTTTGCTTCTTCCTTAAGTATCTGCCCTGATTCCTGTGTACAGCGATATATGTAATAGATCCCCTCTGAATACATGGCACCACTTTGCATCATCATTTCTTCCATCGTACAGCTTTCAATAAGGTAAGGCTGGAGTCTTCGCAATACTTTTGAAACCCCTGGTGGTTCGTCTTCATTGTACCGTCCTCTGTCAACTAGTAAAAAACGATCAGTCTTCTCGATCAATTCGTCAATCAACTGTTCATAGGCAGTGCCTCTTGGATCAGTATGAAAAGAAACGGTCAACACTCATCTCCCCCTCTGCGCTTGATTCGTTATGTTAAATCCGTTGTATCATCTGTTTACATCGTGGCATAGGCTAATATCATCAATTGAGTCATTGGAGGCATGCAACATGGCGTACGGCCCTAGTTCTGTTTCATCCCCGCAACCAGCGGGTTATCCTTACCCTTATTATCCACCACCACCTTATCCCTACCCTTATCCATATCCATACCCACCCTTCGTCCCGTTTCCACTGCCATTTCCGATCGGTGGTCCTTGGTGGCACGGTGGCTATCCGGGTGGTGGCTACCCAGGCGGACCACACGGCCCATTCCCTGGAGGCGGCTATCCTGGCGGTCCTCATGGCGGAGGACCTCATGGAGGAGGGCCTGGAGGACCAGGGGGTCCTGGTGGACCTGGCGGAGGTTTCCACGGCCATCGTTTCTTTCAATGGTAAAATGATCACTTACAGGAGCTGCTTCCGGCAGTTCCTGTGTTTTAACTATGGAATATACTCCCTGCTCAATACTCAATTTCATCCATGATTTTCAGATTACGGTTGGACACTTCCAGCAAGTCTGTAAACGTCTCAGATACATAATAAATAAAGTCCGGATCATGCACATACATAATCACTTGCCCGTAGGTTCCTTTCTCTGTCGGATCAAAATCAAGCATCAAATACAGGGAGCCTCCCGCCATCGTTGCAAAAGGAATCCACTCTTTATGGAATAAGTAGGGCTTAATCTCCGGGTCCAGTTTACTGATCTCTTCCGCAGAATAGTACTCATCCAATTTCTCATCTACTTCACAGAAGTATTGTTTGGTTTCCCGAATTTCCTTCAATGACATCAGATAAAACGGGTTGCATTCCTCTGCCTCCGCATCACCCGGATACAAGATATGAAATGCATAACCACTGCCGTCCTTACGCTGATAGAAGGAACGGAAATCCTCCGGCAGCCGGAAGCCATGCTCCGTTTCCAATGCGGCTAAGCTGTGCTCAGAAGCACCCTCCCGATGCTGGTACTCCTCGTATAGCTGTCGAATTTCGTCATCTTGGATTTTTTCATTCAGGAGCTCATTCAGCGCATCGAACATTTCATTCCATTTTGCACTAGCCTCAGGTGTCATGAAGCATCCCTCCCTGTTCATCTGAGATCAAGTAATTGCTGGAATTACCAGCGTACAGGTTCTTCTCCGCGCCATAACACATAACGCTCAAGCTCACGGATAGTTCCTGTACCGATCCCGTATTTGTCCATTTCTTGAGAATGCAGGTCAAGGACATGCAGCATGCCCCCGAACGTACCCACTGCAAGCTTGGACTGGTCAGGAGAGCTCGCCAAGGAATAGATGGTGCTGCCTACACAATGTCTCCACACTTCCTTCCCATCAACATTCACACAATATAAATATCCGTATGCATCCCCAAGCACCATGCCTGCATCTGTTTCCACAGCAGCGTAAACACGGGCATTCTCATCCATTACAGGCCAATCTTCCTTACTCTCATTACTATCAATCGTTTCCAACTGAACTTGTATTGTAGCACCGTTATAAAAGTGACATGCATTAAACCATACCTTCGAGCTATCGGTGGTGAATACCGCATAATGAGGATAGCTGGATTCAGGATAAAGCGAATACGTCTTATTCTGTTTGCGATCCAGGACCATATGGTTGCTCACCTGACTGCCGTAGGCAATCCAGCGACCGTCGCGTGAGACCGCCGCATGTCCCATATCAATCTGTGTGTCTTCCAACTCATATTCTTCAATCTCTGCAAGATCCGGGTGCAGCAGGGAGACCTGGTCTTGCTCAAGCAGATAGATCCCATAATTGGAGAAAATAAGAACGGATTTTCCATCATTAAATGGAATGAGTCCTTCAAGTGTGCGCTCTGGATGCTCACAGTCAGCAAGGGATTCGATACGCGGCAAAGCCTTCTGAATACTGGATTGGATATCTTCCCAGCGATATACTGCAATCTCTTGTCCTACCAGATGGCGATCAGGTTGTCTGATGATACGAATACCTTCCGATCCGGCCAGCGCATAGTCTACACCATCCGGTGAACAACCTGCAAAGGTATACTCAGAGAAAGGCAACCATCCATCCTGATCAGCGGTATATACACAGCCATTCTCCGTGAAAGTGCCGATTGTGAATACAATCGTTTCCGCGTCCAAATAACCAACTACCCGCACGGCCTGCATGGAAGATTGAAAATTTTCGTTCAATGGCCACGTTGCAGCAGGCAGTTCAAGCCGAAGCCGTTCCAAATCCCCTTGAAGATTGGCTTGCTTCACCATATTCCAGACTTCAGTACTAATCGAGGCTCTGCCATCCGCCTCCAGCTCCGATTCGTCCATTTGTTCTCCTGCCATGCCTCTGCGTACAAATGCATTAACATCCTTTGCGTATCGTTTGCCTTCACTCCGCCACGTTTCTGCAATGTCTTCTTTCAACCAACTCAATATTTATTCCTCCACTCCACCTCTATTGACGACTGAACAGCGATGTGCCAGCAAAAATTGATCCAGATCGTGATCCCTTGCACCTTCCGTCCCGTGCATCTCTTCATAGAAAAGCGCAATTTCCCTGCCATTCGCATAATTAAAGCGTAAATATCCACCCATGGAGACCATAAAAAGCTTACATGTGTACTCATTTTCCAGCACTGCATCCCACTTGAATTTGCTCTTACACAACTCAGCCAGTGCTTTCATGGAGTCTTCGTGCTCGACGTTAACCAAGTGGTAGAACGTGTGGTTTCGCAGCTCATTCCAGGGTTCAAAGTACGCCGGAGCTAGCGTTTTATCCTGGCGGTAATATCCGCAATAGATCCGGTCCAGTGCCTCTCCAAAGTCAGCTTCTGAGCACGTCCACAAGATTATATGCTCATCATGACGTGGGAGCCATAGCAATCCTTTCACATCTGGATGAATCGCCAGAAAATCACCATCCACCGAACTGCCGATACTGATACACTCCTGGAGCTGATCCTGTGTAACCGGTGTATCCTCCGCGTGAATCCAAAAATCATATTCAGCAAAAGGTTTCAGTACCTCCTGATCCGGCCGCTGCACATTCATCCAGCCTGTGTACGTCCCTTCCCCGTATTGTTCCAGCCATTGGCGATAAGACGCAGGCAACGAGATGGAATGCTGTTCTTCAAAATGATCCAGTTCCTTAGCGGGTACGGGCTTTAACGCACGAGATACAATATACATTCACGACATCTCCCTACGATCGTTTCGTCCAACATTCCGTTTATGAAAATCGTTTGCCCCATATCCGGCAGTGACGATCATTCATTCTTTCTTTCAGCAATTCAATCAGGCTAAGCCAATTCTTCCTGCACAATTTCGGTCATAACACCCTTGCGGTTTACAATGCTAATGGCAAATGCATCATAACCGTCACGTTTCACCTGCTCAAAATCCATACTCTCTCCCGTAATCAATTCGTAGGTTCCGTCTTCGTCCACATCTTCCCCGAACTCCTCATCCCACGGCACGTTATAAAATGCAGTGAGCTGTACCTCAAAAATATCTTCTCCTTCGACATCCAAATAGGGCCGTACAGGCCTGTTGTTCAGCTCTTCCGCTGGATATGTCTCACACAACATGGCATCATAACCGTGTTTGGCTGAATCGATAAGTAAGTAGCGTTCTCCTGTTACGGTGTGCTCCGCATATACGATGAGCGGTGTCGAATCCTGCCAGGTTATCAGATCATCTTCGGTTAAGTCACCATAATAAAAAATATGGAACTTGTCATGTCCATCCCGTGCTTGCAACTTGCCTTTCCATTCTACTTCATGCGTCTGCACATCCTGAATTTCCCGAACCAACCCTTCCAAATATGTAGGTCCTTTATGTACACCAAACAAATTCATCATCTCGCCTCCGCTTTATTCATTCGAATGGTTACAACTTTATGCTCTTCATCAACATCCAACTTCACATCCATGTCTAACTTATCATGGAACAAAGCCGTAACGTTGATATAAGGATCACGAGCAGCTTCACTGCCGCCATTGCTGGAACGACTCATTCCCTGATGAATAATGGATTGTACCAGCTGTCCATCCCCTTTTCCGGTATCTTGATAAGTATAAATCACCTCTTTGTCCTGATTATAAAAATTTAACACTGTTGTATAATCTTTGGCATTGGTATATTGCTTTTCGGATTTCACATATTCGTTTTCCGTGGATTGATAGCTCACTGTACCCGCCAGATAGGGATTGTCTTCACTGGGTCGAATATCAAACTCCTGATAAGCGATGTGAAAAAGGTATTGGATATGATTCATGTCTACTCGATAATATAACTGCCTGTTGTCTTCCTCCTTATCCATGGCAGCGAAACTATTGATGAGCGGCCATGCTTCATACGATTTCCCATTCACGTTTACAGCAAGAGCATAGTCAGAGAGTACCTTCTCTTTTTGAAACACACCATACGTCTGTAAAATGAAATAGGCTGGAATGAGTAACGTGCCTATAATTACTGCAAATATGGTGATCTTTAAACGAAATTTCATGATCATCCTCCTTAGCGACCCGTGTTCTACCGGTTCATCCTGTCGTGTGCTGAAGTTTGGTCAACGTGCGGATCACCAACTCCCTGTTCTTGGCGTTCTTGATATACGCAGGGATGGTGTGGGAAGCCGTCTTCAAAGGTATGTTTCCAGGCTTTACACGCAAATCAGCTGAAATATACGAAATCAGATAGTTTAAATGCTCCCGATTAACGGCCCATACCACTTTTCCTCTGACATAGTCCAGAAAGTACAATTCCATATCAAACACAGGATCTCGCCCATCCCGAATATCGGGATAATACCCGCTGTATGCAGGCTTTTTATGTAGTTCGACATGATTAACAGTCCCGCAGTGCGGGCATTCGATATGTGACGATTTGTGAGGTATCTTTTTCTCATCTGTCACTTCAACATTGAACCAGCGCTCACATCGGACGCAATTGTTCTTGGCATTGTACTGATATTCCGTCTCTTGAATTCGATGAGTATAACATTGTGAACATTTCCATACCAGATGATCATTTTCTTTTACAATAAAGGCGTGCCCATCGCAATGTTTACATTTCACATCGACCTGCTCTCCCCGACGAAGAACAGCGTAGAAGTTGTATTTATAAGCCCCTTCATCTTCGAAACGTTTCATTTCAGTTCCCGCCTTTCCCCTGCATGTTGGCAATTGCTGAGAGTAACCACTCAACATTTCCCAGTTGTTCTACCTAAAATTATATGTAACTCCTGTACTTAGCACAAGGAAACACAACGAAAAAAAAAAGAGCACCTCTCCAGATCATCATCTGAAAGGAACTCTTTTTCAATATTCAACTCAAGCGATCAAATGTCAAGCAAAAGGGATACCAGCAGTCCCATCGAAGCAATAAAGCCTACGACGGGCCCGCCTTCTTCGAATGCTTCAGGCATCATGGTGGAGCAGATCATCGCAATGATGCCTCCTCCCGCAAATGCTCCAATAGCCGCAGCCATCTCATCGGGGAGCTGCTCCAGGAACAGATATCCTCCCAAAGCTGCAAGTGAGGAGATGATCAGCACGCCCAGCCACAAAAGAATAATCCTGGATCGAGAGTATTTATTGCGTTGAAGTCCAACCGTACTGGACAGACCCTCAGGGATATTACTGACAAAGATAGAAACAACCAGCACCACACTGACACCATTTCCGGTGAGCAGACTGGCTCCCAGCATAATCGATTCGGGAATGGCATCCATTACCGTCCCTGCAAAAATGCCAAGTCCACTCTGGTTGGAGTCTCCCTTCCCCGCGTTTTCAGAACGCTTGCGCCCTGCTCCCCCTTTACTGGAAATGAGCAAATCGAACAGGGTGTACACAACGGCCCCTGAGGTAAATCCAATCGCGGTCGGCACAATTCCCCCATCATTCAATGCATCCCCAATCAGTTCAAATGCGGCCGCACCAATCAGGGTGCCTGTACCAAAAGCCATGATCCAGCCTATAACTCGTTTGGGAATCTTCAGAAATAGCGCAGCAAGTGCTCCAATGACAACAGCCGAGGCGGAGATGCCGCCCCACATGAATGCAGTCCACATCCGGGATGACCCCTCTCATGTTCATATATGATCTATCACTCCATTAACCGGAGCATAGAGAACAAAAACAGGGGACATGACCTGGTGAATGAAAAACAATAAAAAACCGCTAACACTAAACCATCATTTTACGTAGTGAAGATATATATCTTGAACGAATAACGAAGAAATAGAAGGTTTGCGCGAGCAGAAACGCACCAAACACGGTTAACACAGGCACCGTATATTCCGTAATACCGAATTCCTTCAAAAACGGTTTGACCACAACAAGGGTTTCAATGATTGAGATCAGAATCGGGAAGAAAAAGAGAATCGCAATCTGGATCGTTGATGATCGTTTCATCTCTTGAAAGCTAAGACCCATTTTCGAGAGAGAATGCACCATTTTCCCATCTGCTTCAAGATCCGTATGCAGTCTGAAATACAGAAAGCTGGCTGAAGAGATCGAGAAGATCAGCCCGATGAAAATGCCCAGAAAGGTAAAGAGTGCCGTCGTCTGTCTGAATTCTTCGAAGTCAGCATATCGTGTCGTGAAAAAGCCGGAAAAGTCTTTATCATTAGAGCTATTTCTAATGATTTCATCCATGCCCTCCAGCCGATCGCTCACCATCACTTCAGATGATTGCCGATCGGGCACCGATCCCCCCCATGAAGGGATATGATAAAGGTATTTACCGGAAACAGCATCTTTGTCCAATTGTCCGGCAAGGGCTTTAAACTCTTCATCATTTACAATAACTAGAGCTGATGTATACAGAAGACCGTTGAATTCCGGTTCAATTTCAGTGTACCTAACATCGATTTTAACAGGCCCTGAGTTCATATCCAGCGTAAGCTGATCACCCTTGGCATAGGCATGAAATCTTTCCTGATGACGAAACTTCTCCATATTACGGGAATCAATGAATATGCCGGTATGGGATGCAAGAGTATAAATCGGTTTGTTCTGGATTGCGTTGAACTGGTTGAAATCACTTAAAGACATCACACTGATGCCACTGTCATCCGTACTTGTCCAAAAGTATTCCAGATAAGCATCCTGGTATTGAAGACCAGCAGCATCAAGAACCTCGTTGACAGGTGCCATGTTAGGCTCTTCTGATGCGCTGTACACGTTATAACGAATCGGAAAATGGTTGTCCCTAAACACTTGTCGATTCTGCTGATCCAGCGACAAAATGACGACTGCACTCATGGAAGCGATCGCAATCACCACCGTTACCATAAACAACATGCGTGCGTTATCTTTTATTTTGTAACTCATCTCCGAAATCCACAGCAATCGTGTCCCATGCCATATTCGTTTGCGATTACGCTTCAACAGACGAATGGCGAGCACGGAGAGCTGCGAGTAGAAAAAATACGTACCTGCAATGCCTGTCACAGCAGCGATCAAAATGCTCTCACTCGACAAACTGCTGTATAGCGAAATGAATCCGGTAGCCAGAAACGCCAGCCCAAGAATAGAGAACACCCATGAAGCTTTAGGCTCCTTTTTGGGTTTGCTCGTTCCCGTTAACAGTTCCAGTGCACGTTTATTTCCGATAAAAAACAGTGTGAACAGGGAAATGAAAAAGAACAATAATAAAAAGGCACCTACCGTTATCAACATCGCTTTTATAGGAAAATAAAAAGGCAGATCATCCATACCGATAAACCGGGTGGTTAACATCAGGAACAGCTTGGACAATAACATGCCCCCACCTATCCCGGCTATAATGGACAGAAATCCGATAAACATATTTTCCAGAATGACCAGTCTTCGAATCTGTCCCGGCTCCGCGCCCAAGATGGTTAGAATACCGAATTCCTTATTCCGCGATTTCAGAAATGCACTAATGGAATACATAACGAAAAAGATCGCGAATACATACACGATGACTGAAGCAACCTGCATTCCCGCTGCTGTGGTTTTGCCAATCGGCAATTTCTCAACATACGGATGATAGATAAACATGGCGTACGCGAAGAAAATCATGACCATGAATACACTGCTTAGAAAAAAGGCGATGTACGCTCGCCCGTTTCGGCGAATGTTGTTAAAGGCGAACTGAGGAAAGCTCATGCGAATTCCCTCCCCAGAAGGATAATGTATCAATGATGCGCTGGAAAAACGTCTGACGGTTATCTCCACGATGCACTTCGGCTGCGAGCTTTCCATCCTTGATAAATACAATCCGATGGCAATAACTTGCGGCAAGCGGATCATGTGTGACCAGCATAATGGTTGTTTTCTCTTCTTGGTTGATCTGTTCAAGCGATTCCATTACGGCTTGGGATGATGTGGAGTCCAGCGCACCTGTCGGTTCATCGGCAAGTACAATGGATGGCATATTAATCATGGCTCTGGCAATGGCTGTACGCTGCCGTTGTCCGCCCGAGATTTCATAGACGCGGTTATCCAGAATATGATCGATTCCAAGCTGAGCCGTAATCCGCTTGAGCCTGCTCTCCATCTCCTTCAACTTGACCTTGTCCAGCGTCAAAGGAAGTACTATATTTTCAGCAACGGTTAAGGTATCGAGCAGATTGAAATCCTGAAATACAAACCCGAGTTCCCGGCGTCGGAACATGGCGAGTTCTTTCTTTTTCATATCAAACGGATTCATGCCATTAATCAGCACCTTGCCTGAACTTGGCTCATCAATGGTCGAAACCATATTGAGCAAAGTCGTTTTTCCACTGCCCGATGGTCCCATAATTCCTACAAATTCACCCTGCTTGATGGTCAGATGAATATCACTAAGGGCTTGAGTCTGCACTTTGCCCTGATACACTTTGTTTAGTGCCGAAACTTGCAACATCTCCATAGGTGTTTCCCCTCCAACTAAACTATCTTTGTTTTTCATATCCTTATCCTAAACGACCTCCCACAACCCTGCTATCGATTTACCTTAAACTTTCCTTACACAGCGTTTAAGGTTATGTTCCCCTTCTATGAAAAAACTCCATATCCATAAAAAAAGCACCTTGCCCTTGGCAAAGCGCCTCTATTTCCGATCCATCCAGCTGAATCTGACCAGTGTTCCTTCGTCCGGTTTGGAGAACAATTCAATCTGATTACCCAGACGTGAACTGATCTCACGGACCAGATACAGTCCCATGCCCGTAGATTCATGATACTGTCTTCCCCGCTCTCCGGTGAAGTAAGGATTAAACACGCGATGAATATCTTCAGCTGATATGCCGATCCCCTGATCCTGAATATCCAATACGATTCGCTTTTCTTTCATATAGGCGGTAATCACGACTTTTTTACCCGCTTTGCTGGCTGAGTAGTTGACGGCATTAGTCAAAATCTGGGTAAACATGAATCGCAGCCATTTGGAGTCACTATAGACTTGAAGGTCGTTGTCCATTCGGATATCCGGCGTAATTCCCCTGCGAATAAACAGACGACGATTCTCAGCTATGCTGCTTCGAACCACCTCCGGTAGAGACAGAAGCTCAACACGGAAATCCCCCTCGAACTGTTCCAGGCGTGAAGAATGAAGTACCATTTCCAACCCTTTGCGTATTTTATCCAACTCATCCTGAATGCTGCCTGCAGTTGTATCCTCCACATCTTCCAGGGTCAACTGAATGATGGACAATGGGGTCTTCATTTGATGGACCCAACGGTTCATGAACACAACCTGCTGCTCATTATGACTGCGCAATTGGCTGATCTCATTCTGACGGTTACGCTCCAGTTCATGCATCAATTCTTGTAATGCCTCAGCCACAGGAGCGTTACCAAGCGATTGGAAAGGCTCCTGTACCAGCCGTTGTGGATGCTGGAGCACACGGTAATATTGGTGGAGCTGGAAATAACGTACGGTCAGAAATACGATTAATACTACTGTACTGAGCAATATGCCATAAAGAACGATCCTCATGGGCCGATCCTCACCTGAGAGCCAATATACACATGGGACCAGCAGCAATTGCAGCAAATAAAATCCGATGAGGGGCAGCTGATCCCTTAAGAAAAGTCTCATTGTCGATCCCCCTGGGAAGCTGACTCCAGATCAAGCAACCGATAACCCGCTCCGCGAACAGTTTCCAGAATCTCTTCAGCCCCCAGATCCTTCAGCTTGCGGCGAACACGTGTAATGTACACATTCAACGTATTATCATCAATAAAATGCTGATCTTCCCACATCAGTTCGAGCAAACGTTCCCGGCTAACTACCCGCCCTGTCTTGGCCATCAGTGCCTCAACCAACACGGATTCCTTCTGTGTCAGCTCCACGGAACGACCACCGTACTCCAACACATATCTTTCAGGGTACAGTAACAATGAGCCATTTTTCACTTTCATTTCTGGTTGTACAGCTGCATACATCCCATACGCCCTACGCAGGTGACTCCGAACTTTAGCAAGAACTACTTCATATTGAAAAGGTTTAGTAATATAATCATCCGCCCCATGCTCCAGCGCCATAACCTGATCCATGCCACTGTCACGAGCCGAAATAAATAGAATGGGACATATGGAATGCGAGCGGATCTGTCTGCACCAGTAATAGCCGTCAAACTGAGGCAGATTTACATCCATCAACACCAAATCCGGACCGATCTGTACAAATTCATCCAATACATGACGGAAATCAGTCACAATCTGCACTTGAAAACCATTCCGGACCAGATATGCCGCCAACAGTCCTGCGAGCTTCGCATCATCTTCAATCAACAATATCGATTGCATTGTCAACCCTCTTTCCGTTCCCTTACATATCTTCTACATCTAGTTTACCATTCTAGTCGGAAACGGTTTGGAAATAAAGGTCAGACGACCAGCCGCCCACGCTTCTCCGCCAAACCAATGGTGGCCTCCACCCCGGAATTAAATTCGAGAAAGTCCTGTTCTACCCCGTCACTAAAAATAACGCCATCTTCAGGCATCTGGGAGACAATGTGCAAAGGCTGTTTCGGATGAATCTGTCCAAACACCAGATTGGCCGCAGTCGTCCGGCTGGGGAAGGGTTCACGTACTGTAAAATATAGATAAGGCGCATCCCAGCCGAAGTGATTCATACTGGTCATGCTTCCCTGTGCAGATGCAGTTACAGGGATATGTGCTTCTGAATAATCTTTCCCTTTAGGCTCCGGACCTGAATGAGAGCTTCTGCTGCCTCTATCGGGGGTGAATGCTTCATTCGATTGGATGTTCTGCCATGCTTCCGAGCCAACGACCCCAGCAGCACCTGCAAGCACACTTTTGAACCAGCCCGTCGATCCCATTCCGGTAGATACAATCACCCCACTGGAGGATTGTTGTTCTACCGATGAACCGATACGAACTTCATAACGAGCGGATACATGCGTCTTTCGGCCAATGAACAGATCGTTGACGCCATACAGATACTGTCCATCATTCAGCTCCACTTTTGCCAGAGTCACCTCTTTCAGAGAGCGACGTTTACGTATAACTTCGGGAATGATGAAGCTCAGATCCTCCACCGTAAATGGCAGCAGTACCCCATCCCAACGCATTGGGTCAGGATTTACACCTATGAGCGGCTGCTCGGTTACATACTTGAGCGTATTGGCAACAAGACCGTCCTGTCCGACGACGACTACAATGTCCTGTGCTCCAAAAATAAAGTTAGGCACATGTTCCCGATCAATGGTCTGAACCCGGCCCAGTTGGCTGAGCTGCTGCTGGGCCTGATGCACGGAATGATGATAACGTCTATCTTCCTCAAGGTAATCACTGAAGTCCGCCCCCAGACGTTCAATATAGAACTGTGCTTGTTGGACCGTATTATAACGAACCACCAATTCTTCCAGCCTTGTTCTGCGTTTGACCAAAATCAGCTTGTATTCAGTCATGGGTTCATTTCCCGCAGTATTTGCAGCTACAGTCTGGCTTGCCTTTCCAAGTCTCATCGTGCCCGACCTCCCTGCTCTCTTGTCGGTGGATTCATCAATCCTTGCAGCAGATCCGGCGAAATGTTAAGCTGGCCAATTTTCCCGGCATTCTCAGCCAGCTCCTGGAATGCAAGAGCGATCAGTTTATCCGAGTTCATACCCATGTTGGCCATCGCCTGTAGCACGCTAGGTTCCACATGCTGTAACGAGTTCATTACGGCAGCAATTTCATAGGCTTTGGCATCCGCTTCGGCATTCTGATTGAAAATCGTCAATTCAATGAGCTGTTGTTTCCGTTCCTCCATCGCCGTATTGAATTGCAGCTGTTCCTGTTCCATCTCATTTTGTTTCTGTTTCACCGAACGTTCGGCATGTAATTGCGTTTCTCGAATTTGCTGTTTCTTCGTCTCAACGGCAATTTCCGTGTTCAGTTCGTTCTCTTTTACTTTCCGCTCCTGTTCGATGGATGCATTGCGACGTACATACAATGCTTCGTCCGCCTGACGCAAAATCTCTTCCCGCGCCTGTGCTTCCAGTGCTCGCATGGTCTCTTTATTAGGCAAAATGGCAAGAATGGACAAACTCATCAGCTCTACGCCCAATTTCTCCAGTTCCTCACTCTGCACGACTTCCCGTTTCATGCTGCTTGCCAGCCGTTCACTCGATTGAATGGCTTCCTTCAGGAGCATCTGCTCCAGATGTTTTTTGGTCAGCACCTTGGCAGTTGTAATCACACGTTGATCCAATTTACCAGGATCATCGGAGATATATCTGTTTTTGCGTAAATTGTACGTGTAGTTCAAGCTTTGGGTGATTTTCATATAATCAACAATGCGATAGCTTAGCTGGCCCTGAACGGTAACTGTCTGATAATCCGCCGTAATCTCTTCGAACATGAAAGGTACATCCACCGAAGATACGGGCAAAACTACAACCGACGTTGTCGGCTCATAGTAGTAGAAGGACAAACCCACACCTTGACGCTGCACCTGACCATTCTTCACTTTCATTACATACTCACTGGGTTGAAACTTCACGAATCGGAATCCAAACATCGCTCATTCCCCATTTCTCAATATTGTCATTATGATATTATCGAAATGATAACAAATGAATATGATATTGTCAATATGACATTAACAACTTTTTTTGCTTTTGACATCAAAAAAAGACCTACCTCAGGCAGAATCCTTAAGGCAGGTCGATTTTCTATAATTATAATCAGTAATGACAACTCATAATGGGATAAGCTGTTAGCTTAACATTAGAAGTAAGCAACTAAGCAACTTGTTACTTAGTTATTTATTTTGTTCAGCGCTCTTTGTGATCAGATCAACAAACAAATCAATCTGGGCTGTAATGGCAATCGGGTCATATCGATAGAATGTGTCAAAATCATTCTCGAAGAATCGGTGATTCTTCACAGCATCCAGACCGTTCCAAACTTTGGATTTTTTAAATTCCTTGAGTGCCTCTCCTTTTTTCTCAGGATCGTACACCGTCATAAACATGTAATCGGTAGCGTATTCCGGCAGTACTTCCAGCGATAGCTGCACGGTCTGATTGTCTTTGCTCACCTTGCTCGGCATTTTGAGTTTCAAAGCATTGTATACGACTTGTCCACCTCGGCCTGCGTTGTCGCCAAAGATCCACAGATCTCCTTTGTCCGTCAACTCGTATAGACCAACAGTTGTATTTTCGTCCACGATGCCTTTCAGCTTCTCGCGTCCTTCTGCCGCCTTTTTCTCATACTCGGTAATGAATGCCTTCGCCTGCTCCGGTTGACCGATCAAATCACCAAACAGCTCAACGGTCTTGTAGATATCTGTCGCTGTGCCATATGGGATATGCACGGTTGGTGCAATTTTGGACAGTTCCTCGTAGTTATCATCATACATCACAACGATCAAGTCAGGCTGTAATTCCAGCGTCTTTTCCACGTTAACCGGATAACCCACATCTGTAGTGTTTTTTAGCTTGTCCTTAATGAATGGATTATCAAAGGCACTTGGCTCCACACCAATCAGATTACCGCCTACAGACAGAATTTCGCCCCCGTAGTAATCGGTCACGATGCGTTTCGGATGTGCAGGAATGGTAATCGTCCCTTTATCCGTCTCATAATCCCGTGTTTCACTTTCCGTTGATTCATTCTGAGCTGTATCGGTTCCAGTAGATTCCTGATTCTCAGTCGTCTGTCCTGAACCGCTCCCTGTTTCATCCGTTGCCTTTCCTGCATTTCCGCAGCCCGCAAGAACAAGCGTAAACACAATGAATAACATGCAAATGGACAGAATTGATTTGGATTTAAAAATAAACATGATGTCCCCCTATAATTCAATGCTTTTTGTGTGATAATGGTAATCATTATCATTGGAATCATAGCAGAAATGATTACGAACTGTCTACCATTTTAATTGATTACATAAACATAGAGACCGAGCCATAAAGACCCGATCCCTATATCATGTTCACACTTAGAATGAATAGATCTGCTCCATCATTCTGGCCACAGCGACTGCCCCCTGTGCACGATTGGCATGCTGTTTAGGCGCAAACGAGCCATCTGCCATTCCTTTAAGCAGTCCTTGCTCTTGCATTGCTGCAACAGCTTGTTTTGCATATGCAGCGATATCTGCGTTGTCACTAAATTCGCCACTACTGGATGAAGAATTATCGGCTGCACTGGCGTTTTGTTTCATGACCTGTATTGCACGGTTTAACATCACCGCCATATCCTCGCGGGTAATACGTTCATTTGCTGCGAATGATCCGTCTGCTCGGCCTTGTACAATTCCCATCTCCAGACCACGGCGTACGGAATCTGAATACCACTGATCACTCTTCACATCCATTGGAGCTGAAGTGGATGTATCCGGCAAGCGTGCTTCTCCAATGCCCTTGATAATCATTTGCAAAAATTGTGCTCGTGTCAGTTCTGCTTGCGGACTGAATCGGGTATCTGTCATGCCTGAAATGATTCCTTTGCCATACAGATTCTGAACTTCTTTTATGGCCCAGGAGTAGGATTGCAGATCATTTAAAGGCACCTGCACTTCAGTAATTACGAAACGGCCTGATTGAAGTGGCTTGAAAGCCAGACTATTGGTCTTTTCATCATATTGAGTAAAGGTTAATGGTTTCATTTCCCCATTCGGCAAAAGGGATTGGATAACCAGTACAACGTCTTCTACATTTGAATGTTGCACATTCGACATCGCAATTTCAATGGATCGATCTGTCCACTGCAACGGCTGCCCGTTCAAAAGCAGATCAATACTGACCACGTTGCGGTTACCGATGGCTTTCTTCTGTGCTTCAGTCAGTTTAGCTGTGGAATCTTCGGCCAGAATGACATCCATTGTAGCCCCATCTTCACTACGAGCATCCTTCAATAAACTTAATGGGATGCGGACAGATGTCTGTTTCATGGTCAGCTCCAGCGACTGTAATCCTTGAGTACGTGCCCATTCTTGAAGTAGGTTGGCATTTAGCTGGAAGGTTACAGCTTTTGAATCCTTGGGAACATCTGCAATCAAGGTTAGCTTTTTGCTCCCTTCTGCCATTCCTTGGATCATTTGAGACAACTGCTTCATATCTGGTTGAATCACATATGTGCCCGATCCCGTACTTGTACCTTTGAAAGTAATGGAACCACGTTCTCCTGAATTACCGGAATCAACAGGCGGCGTTACAGGAGGATTGCTAGGATTTTGCGATGATCCAGGTGTGGAAGGCTGCGCAGGTTGACCCGGCTGTGACGGCTGACCCGGAGTCGACTCTTGCCGCACAAGCTGGCTAACCGTTTCTTTCAATGCGGTATCCGCAGTACTGATTTCCTGTACACTGGCTTCTGCGTCATTAATAAGCACGCGGGCAAAAGATAGTGCCTGTGCAAACACATTCCAGCTTGCAGCTGTGTAATCACTTTGATGTAGCTTCGCAGCGGA
>NZ_LITU01000053.1:108881-144543 GCF_001280595.1 Paenibacillus xylanivorans | reverse complement strand
GTCTCCAGAGCAGATTTGTCCGCCGGGAACACCCCGTACGCTTCAAAATCCATAAAGCCTACCCATTCGGAACCTGCCGTTACTGTAAGGCGAATATAACGCGCCTCCGTGCCTGCGGGCAGGATATGTCTTGGACTGGTGGATACAACCACATCACTTGTTGTATCTACGACTTTGACAAAGTTTTCGTTATCGTTGGATACTTCGATCTTATATTTAATCCCCCCACTCCACATGGACATTTCCAGCTTGCGAATTACAGCTGTCGTTCCCAGATCTACTTGCCACCAGCTACCCACACTTTGATCTGTGCCCCATGAAGTATTGGGATTGCTGTCGATTGCACCCCCAGGCGAGTTGGTTTCACCACCACCTGTACCTGCACTGCTTGATGCAGTAGCTGTTTTGCCTGTTGTTAATGCTTCCAGCAAAACAAGGTTGTTATTCGCTTTTTGAAGTGTAGTCAGAGCCTCCTGCACCTCGGCTTGATTGGCATCCTGCTTGTCTCTCACAGTGATTGCCGATAGCAATGCCGCTTTCAGGTTTGCCCAGCTTCGCTGTGTATATGACGATTCGGTCAGTTGCTGTGTTTCACCGATGAATTGTGTCAACTCGGTTTTGTCCACATTGGATAAACCATGGATTGCTGCTTCCACTTGTTTTGCTGATGTATTCACCTCGGTCTGGGTTGCTCTTGAATCTACCATCACCTGTTCTGCTTGGACAAGAGCCTTGGTCAATACAGCCCATGTTGCAGCAGACCAGTCCGCTTGCTTGTATGTTTTGGCTTCGGCAATGATCGCCTCGAGAGCGTTCCGATTCGCAGGTATAACGTCGAGCTGCTGCATAACCGCATGAAGAGTGGTCGTCGCAGCATCCGTATCCTGTTGTGTCACACCACCAGATGTATAAGCGAGCTTGTAAATGTTCTCTGCTGCTGCAATGGCAGGAACTAATGTAGGCCAGCTTTCAGGTGTGAAATCGCTGGATTCAAGCGCCTGTGCACGTGTAATGGCTGCGGACAACTCTTTCCGATCTGCGGGCAGAATGTCGAGTCCACGTTTGTACACATCCAGCGATGGCAGAGCACGACCTTCATACGAGTAACCGCCATTCGCCGGGTATTCGTCATAATCGAACATGGCGTGATTCTCCCATGCGTCTCCCTCGGAAGCAATCCAGCCTACATTGGCTGCAATCCATGCAGGCTCCCAATAGAAGAAACCGGCTCCCTTCTGATCGGGCACTTGTGAAATCATATCCATAATGCCTGCAATCGCATCATATTGTCCCTGTACGGTTGCCGGAAAGGTCGCCCCACCGACATTTAGCGTTTCCGGGTTACCGATAATATTGCCGTGAGCATCCCCGTTTTTATACGAGAATGGATATGACGTTTCCGCAATAATGACTTCTTTTCCATATTTCACGGAAATCTCATTCATCGTTTTGCGCACATCTGCGAATGTCCCGTGCCAGAATGGATAGTATGACAGTCCGATAATATCGTATTCCAGCCCCCGTTTCTCCAATTCGCCGAAATACCAGTCAAATGTATCGGCTCTGCCCCCTTCTGCCAGATGGATCATAATTTGAACCTGATCTCCGCTAGTAACTGCGCGCACGCCGTCCACTCCACGCTGAAGTAAGGCAACGTTTTCATCAAAGTTGACGTTATTCTTCAGCCCATTTAACACGCCACTGTTGATTTCGTTACCGATCTGTACCATGTCGGGCATCGCGCCCGCATCCTTCATCTCGCCTACCACTTCACGCGTGTAATCATATACCGCCGTCTTCAATTCATCGAATGAGAGGTTTTCCCAAGCCTTCGGACGAAGCTGTTGACCAGGATGCGCCCATTCATCGGAATAATGGAAGTCGAGCAGGATCTTCATGCCCTTCGCTTTTACCCGTTGGGCTAGACGAATCACATCTTCCTTGTCGTTGTATCCATTGGATTTCTGTGGATCATTCCACAGACGAAGCCGCACATAATTCACGCCACGGTCTTTCAGAATATCGAGCAGATCGCGTTTTGCGCCATTACTGTCCAGATAATAACCTCCATTATCCTCAATGGCGGTTAACGTGGAAATATCCACTCCTCTGACAAAATCACTGCGATATCCTTCTACCGTAACGGTAGCTACAGGTGGAATGGGAGCTCCATATACATCACCTGTAACGGTAAATCTGCCTGCTGATGCATATTGTGAAGGAGCAACTTCCTCCCATTCGACCGGGACAAGGCCCGATTTACCGTTCTGGTAATGTGCCTTAACTTCTGCTGGCAGAACAGGCGCACTCCGGCTTACGGTAGACACGTTGACTGCATCATAACTTGTGATATCTGCCGGGTCACGCCCTTCTTCCTCGCCCCAGATTTGCAGCTCGGATATGCCTGGCCACCAGCCATCCCCCGCATAATAAGGAATCATGACTTTTACGTACTGAACCGAGTCAGTCTGAAAATCCAGATCGGCTGTACTCTGGGTCGCTTCATTGAACGTTTGATCCGCTACCGGTGTCCAGTTCGTGCCATCAGCAGAAACTTCGACGAGAAACTTTACGACTTTATCCTTGTCTTTCCACGTCAACTCAGCCCCCGAAAGCTGATATAGAGCTCCAAGGTCTACGGTCAGTTGATGCGGCTTATTTACTGATGTCGCACTGTCTGCACTCCAATACGTATCCCCTTTACCATCAACTGCATGTTCCTTATTGCCTCCCCACTGCAGATCTTCAGCGCTGACTGTTACCGTCTTGCCCAGTGCAACGTTTACTTTCGCCGCTGCCGCTGGCCGAACCATCAGACCCAGATCACAGAACAACAGTAGTAATACGATACAGCCGCTTATGTATCTTTTGTGCACGCTTGATCTCCCCCTTATCGTGTTTGGTTCAACTTGAACAATGAATGTTGTAAATCATTATCATTGTAAGCGCTTTACAATAAACGAGGACACGGTATTATGCCAAGGAAACAGCAGTTATTTTAACAGATTTATTGGTAATTTCTTGCTCATCGCGGATCGATTCCCATTCTCAACATAAAAAATCTGTCCCCTCCACCACACGGCGGATTGGAACAGATTCGGGTCTTGCATGTTCAAATGCTTATTTGCTGAGCTTCAGCTCCAGTTGCACCTGAATGTCATTTTCAGTAGAAAGAACTACCGAATGTGGATTTTCCATACCAAAATCTTCAAAGGTAACCATCGTTGTTGCCGACAACAACACCTGATCATTTTCATAAGCGGCTTTTACGTCAAACGTAGCCTCTTTCTCAATGCCTTTTATCGTAAGGGTTCCGTTCATTTTAAAGTCAACCGTCTGCCCTGCCGACCATTCCGTCGGTACACCATCAAATGAGGTTGCAGAAAATGTAGCTTGTGGATAGTTGGAAACATCGAAGTAATCGGCCTCTTTCACATGTCCATCCCGCTGGCTATTGCCTGAATCAATGTCACTCATCTCGATCTGCCCATCCGCTTTCATCTGAGAAGGATCGTCTACATTAAGGGTTAATTTACCACTGACCTGCTCGTCCGCAAAATTGACCGTCTCCCGGGATGTCGTTACCGAGAAATATACTTTCGAACCTTCGCTAATGCTCCAGTCTCCATTCAATTGCTCTGCTCCCGCAGCTTCGTTGGATACACTTGTGCCGCTGTCCGATCCGGCTTCCGTTGTGGACGTTGCCGTGCTCGCAGGAAGCACCTGCTCAATCTCAACGTTGTTGCCCAGGTAACTGTTCGCGAAATAATAACCTCCGCCCCCAAGAATGACGATTGCTGCCGCACCTGAGATCATCCATGTTTTTGTCTTTTTGTTCATCTCTGCTCTCCTCCAATGGGTAACTGTATAAGTTGATTATTTATCAGCATCTTAACAGCCCACTGTGTCAGGATGACGTCAAGAAATGACGTACAACGCATTTTTTTCTGAAAACAATTGCCTCATTGGCATTGTGCTTCCGCTCATGTAAAATCAGTACACAAGCTTCTGAAGTGAAAGGAGACACCTTCTTGAAATCCATACTCATCGTCGAAGACGAGCAAGCAATTGCCCGAGTGCTGGCTGCCTATCTTCGAAAAGCGGGATTCGACGTTCGTCATGCAGCGGATGGCCCTACTGCCCTGTCTCAATTTGATTCGGATGTGCCTTCCCTGGTTTTGCTGGATGTGATGCTGCCGGGAATGGACGGTTGGGATCTGCTGCGAATCATCCGTGAAAAAAGTGCTTGTCCCGTCATCATGCTAACCGCACTGGATGATATTCAGGACCGACTGAACGGGCTGAATGCCGGTGCTGACGATTATATGAGCAAACCCTTTGTACCCGAGGAAGTTGTGGCCCGGGTTAATGCTGTACTTCGCCGCAATCCACACTGGACTGCTGAAGGTGAGGGCAAACGTTATTTTGGCAATCTGGTCATTGATCTGGCTGCCAAACAGGTACTTTTGAACGGAGCAGAGGTTGCACTGACACCACGTGATTTGTCACTGCTCCTGTTTCTATCGGAGTACCCCAACCGTACATTTACCCGGGACCATCTAATTGAACAGGTATGGGGCATGGACTATGACGGAAGTGACCGGGCTGTGGACCTGTCGATCAAACGACTGCGTCAGGCACTATCCCACTGGTTGCCGGAAACGGGAGAAATTCGGACTTTACGGGGAATGGGGTATCAATTTTGGATCGCCAACTAAAACGAAAAACAACCAAACGTAAAACATCCATTCTGTCCTACTGGACGCTTCGATATTTTCTAATCCTCTGCATCGGTTTCACCATTATTGTTGCAGGGGCACTCTACTGGATCAGAACTACTTCCATAGAGAAAGGTCTCAAAACGGCACAGCTGCTGGGACTGGAAATCGCCGAGAAGGTAACTGGATCCGAGAATAATATTCATGTCCCTCCGGATCTAGACAGGCTCGTGGACAAGCGTACCAAACTTTTCAATACGGACAATTACTTTTGTATTATGGTGCTCGACAACAATAATAAATTGATCTATTCCAAACCGAAAATGACACAGCAGGATGTGTATAATAGGCTGTCTGACGACCTACGCGAGCCAAGAAACAAAAAATTCGCTGGGGTGACGGTTAACGTCACAGATGATGATCAGACGCTTGGGAAAGTGTGGGTCATGCAATCCAAAAAGTCCATTGCATACAATCCGGAAACGATGCTGGTGGTGTGCATCCTGTTTGTCGCATTAATCCTGTGTGGTTGGTTTACGATCTACCTCCTTTCCCGCAAGCTCTCCAGGCCTATTCGCCAGGTTGCCCACGCCGCGGAGCAGATTCGAATCGGAAACTATGAAGTCAATTTGGATCTGAACACACGGGAACGGGAGATGAATGAACTCGTTGAATCCTTTCGCGAGATGTCCATTCGTTTGCAGCAATTAGAAGAATGGCGTGCCCTGTCGCTTGCTGGGGTAACCCATGAATTGAAAACACCAGTAACGTCCATTAAAGGACTTGTGATGGCTGTTCGGGATGATATCGTGAGTCCCGAGGAAGCGAAGGAATTTCTGGACATTGCACTCAGAGAATCCGAACGTATGGAACGCATGGTCGCTGACCTGCTCGATTACAATGCCATGAGCGCTGGAAGTGTTGCTGTTCGTCGGGAACGTATAGATCTGAATTTGCTGGTAGGTGAGATTATCTATCAGTGGAAAATCGCTTATGAGGATAAGTCTCCCGAAATTGAGCTGCAAACACCTTCGGGCACCTTTTATACTATTGGAGATGCTCTTCGGATTCAGCAGATCATTGTCAACCTGCTCAATAACGGGCTCCAAGCAGCAGCTTCCGATCAAACTAACGTCTTTCATATCCGTTTGCGCACCGAGGATGACAATCTGTTTGTTGATGTACAGGACAACGGTACGGGTATCACCAAAGAAGATCAACCCAAAATCTTCGAACGATTCTATCGTGGCGAGGCCAAAAAACTCCGTATCCGCGGGCTAGGTCTGGGACTGACCTATAGCCGGCTGCTTGCTCGAGCCCAGGGAGGGGAGTTAACCCTGACTTTCAGCAGTCCCGAGGGCAGTCTTTTCACCTTAACCTTGCCACGTTGGTCGGGTCCTGAAAAACCAGAGATAGAATCATCTTACCGCTCAACGGCTAACGCCTAGCTCGATCCCTGCATGTCATAAACGAGATTTATCCATATGCCTAAGAAGCAAAGAAAGAACACAACTCAAGCAAATTGCTGAAATATCGAATAGCCCGGTATTCCTTCATAGGAACCGGGTTATTCGATATATGACCTGGTTGTTGCTGATATTTATAGGCAAGCTATGTGGCCAGTACACGCGGCATATATTCTACATATGCGTCGTTAATGAATTGCTCATGCAATGGACTACTTGCAATAATGGCTTTTCGTTTAGCTTTTAAGACAATCTGCTCTACATCCGCATAACTGCATCCTGTGAGGCGTTCACATGTGTAATCTTCCAGTTGGCTCTCCTGTTCAAACTGCCCCATCAGTTTGCTAATATATAATCTACGGCTCGACTCATCAGGCATACTGTAGGTCATTTTGGTATCAAATCGCCGCCATATCGCCTGATCCAGCTGTGTCTCCAGATTGGTCGCGGCAACAAGAATACTGTCTCCTTCGAATTCATCAAGACATTGCAACAATGTGTTTACGACACGAGCCATCTCTTTAACCTCATCATTGCTTTCACGTGTACGCCCAACGGCATCAAATTCATCAAGAAACAACACACAGGGGTTAGCCCGTGCATATTCGAATAATTTACGAACGTTGCTTCCCGTTTCCCCAAGGTGGCTATGAATGATGGCATCGAGTCTTACAAGGACCAGTGGAAGCTGAAGTCGGTGTGCAAGATGGAAGGCAGTTAATGTTTTACCTGTACCCGGAGGACCAAACATCACCATTTTGTTCGGCATCGGTACATCGTGCTCTGCAAACTGCTCTTTCATACCGAGAATAGTAATAAACTCCTCAACAACCCGTTCATTGTCTGCGGAGAATACAATATGCTTCGCCTTTCGTCCACACTCTTTTGGTGAATAAAAAGCAGCCATATCGATGCCTTTTGCTCGTGGAATCCGGTTTATATGGTTGGTTTTGCTCATCGTTGATCGTTCTCCTTCTTCTATGTCTCAGGGGGTTATCCCGCATCAATTCATTCTCATTCCTAGTTAACGATTGTTTTAATCGTAATTTTTACTATTAAATCATATCATAAGACGGCCTCTTTGCAAAGTTATCATGTTTTGTCCATCATTTTTGGTAAGATCTGTCCAATTTGTTGCATGCGGCAGCAAAATTTGCTATTCTAAATATGCATCGTTGTGTATAACGCAAAATAGCCCTCTTTTTACTCAAGAGAGCACAAAATTTTTCCAGATTTGCAAGCGGCAACTTGTCATTTCCGGATGTTCTCTATACCAACGAATGTAATCCAATCAAAGCGAGGTTAACAATCATGGCAAAAGACGTATTATGTGAGGTTAATTCCTGTCGTCACTGGGCTCAAGAGAACAAATGCAACGCATCTTCAATCTACATCGTGAGTCACAGTTCCAAAAAAGTAAGCGAATCCGCTGAAACGGATTGCAAAACATTTGAAGTGAAATAAGGAAAATTTCAAATTGTACAAGTTAAAGGAGCCCTCAGCGGTTCCTTTTTCTTTTTCTATTGTAACAAGAATGATAATTATTATCAAGCTCTTTTCAGCAAAATTTGAACTTCCCTCTCTTCATGCACATTGGACTGCCTATTGACGTACACTACGAGAGCAGTCAAACTGCCCATGAACGAATAAGTCATAGAGGTGAGTAACGATGCCCGTAAAAAGTGGCAAACAGTATATTGAACGTATCGATGCCCAGACGGTCCCCTGCTGGTACAAAGGAGAGCTTGTTACTGGAAAACGTTCTGAACATTTTGCGTTTGCAGGTTTAATGGAGACACAAGCGAAGCTGTACGATCTTCAGTCCGATCCACATTTAATCGATACGATGACTTATGCATCTCCTGCTGATGGAAAACCAGTAGGTATGTCCTTTCTGCCTCCAACCAGTGTGGATGACCTGCGCAGACGCCGAGAAGCAATGAATATTTGGTCAGGGACTCACCATGGTTTTCTGGGACGATCACCCGATTATATGAACACAGCAATTATGGCCTTTTATACTGGGGCAGATATTCTTGAAGAAGTATCGCCACAATACGCCGAAAATTTGAGAAACTACTATGCCTACTGCCGGGATAATGATATTACCCTCTCCCATGCCTTTATCCAGCCTCATGCCAGTAAAATTTCGGGACAATTGGACGCGATCGAAGATGCCATTGCCGCCAAAGTGGTTGATCGCACTGAAGAAGGTCTGATCATCAATGGTGCATTCATGATGGCCACTCAGGCTGCCACGTCAGACGAAATCCTGGTGTATCCTTCCCCTTCACCGGCACCATTCGAAGATGAAAATCCGTTCGCTTTTGCCTTTGCTGTTCCGAATGATCTACCAGGCATCAGTCTGATCTGCCGGGATACCTACGCAGCTGAATCCAATTTCAACTATCCACTCAGTTCCAGATATGAAGAGATGGATAACATCGTCATTTTTGATCATGTGCTTGTTCCTCATGAACGGATATTCTTCGCCGGTAATGAGGAAATGTCTGGCCGCCTCTTTAGCGGAAGCCATTTTCACATTCACGCAGGACATCAGGTCATATGCCGGTATATTGCCAAAACCGAATTTGTCCTGGGCACCATTCAGTTACTCGCTGACACGCTCGACCAAGCTGCTGAAACTCATGTGGTAGAGAAAACAGCCAGGGTACTCACGGGTCTTGAAACGTTAAAAGCACTGGCTCTGGCAGCAGAATCCGGTGCTATAACAGATGAACGTGGATTTATAATACCTGCCCCCAAACCATTAATGGCAGCAAACCTTTTATTCCCCAAACTGTATCCAGAGATGATTGAAATTTTGCAGCTCTTGGGTTCCAGTGGTGTAATTATGGTGCCTCAGGAAGAAGAATTCCGCTCCGATATCGCACCGCACCTGAATACGTACCTGAAAGGAACCGACATGGTATCCCAGGAACGCACAGCATTGTTCCGCCTGATCTGGGAGCTTGGAGCTGGATCTTTCGGAGGCAGACAGACCCAGTTTGAACGGTTCTTTTTTGGCAACACGATCACCGTGTCGAATCGGCTGTATTCAGCAGGCTCCGCTGATCAATCGTATCGTCAGCTTGTTCGTAATTTTATTGCCAAGACCGGCAAATAAGAATGAGGGATGATCTCCTCGTTTAAACCAGATGGTCGTAAACCGTCATCAGTTCAGAGGCTGGTCTGCCTGCGTCGGTGTCCCGAAGTGCAGACTGGTCTCCGTAACCGATATGGAATACCCCCAATACCTTTTCCTCACTCGTTAACCCCATCAAATTCATAAACACGGGATGCTGTTGATAATCATTGATCTTCCAGACCGCATTTAAGCCTTGCTCCGCTGCCAGGATGCAAAAACGTTTGCTCCAGGCTTTTGCAGGCATTAAATGGTCTTCCCTCGCACTTGAAGGAGCGACGACAACCAGATGTGCTGGGATAGCTTCTGTATATTGATATGTAGCCCAGTCCCCGTAACGATCTGCCAAATGTGGTGGGTAACTCTGTCTGACCGCCTCCAGATACAGTTGACGTCCTTCACTGGCGAACAACATAAACCGCCAAGGCTCTGAACTCATCACATATAAAGATGGATCTGCTTCATCCAGCAACCGTCTTATAACCGACTGTGGCACGGGCAACGGGCTGAATTCACAAGTTCCTGTACGTTTCTTGTCGCTTGCTGCATCTTGTCTCAAACCGGTAGACATGGCTCATCCCTCCTTGATCTGCACGATATATCACAACATCCCTTGTCATTCCTCACATCAACCAGTTTTTTTTCGGTTCAGTCTCACTTCTCCACCGATCGACCTCTTCATGCACTCTGACTTTGTCTCGAACCGTAAATTGGTCAGACTCCACCTTCTCTTCGCTCGGAATGCTATCCCGAATCAGTCGAATATAATCCATGGAACGAACAAGCGATTGACGTCCAGGGATATATCGAATCTTGCGACCTTCGAGTAAACAATAGATTTCGATCATGCCTGGCAGCTTGCCAAATGCTTCCCAGCAAAACGCGCTCACCATATGCTGGAACGCCTCAACAACGTTTGGATCATGGACAACCATATATTTTTGAATGAGCAGCGAATCCCAGCCCTCTGGCTGCCAGGCCACCTGGAAGATCATGGACAGATGCATCGACAAGGTAGGAAGCTCCGTTCGCCATTGTTCAAACAGAATGGTCGGGTGCTTCAGATCATCGTTCATGGCAATTGCAAGGGATAATTCATCCGTAATTTTGTTTTTTACATCCCAGTAATGAAGTACCGATTCGAATCCGGTTGCCTTTCTGGGCCACCACTTTTCGAGTAAGTACTGTACTGGCACCTCTTTGCGTACTTCCGGGTCCAAACTGTAAAAAGCGTTGACCGCATGGCTGACTGCATATTGTACACGATGTCTCCATTGCAGCGGAGAGCGCTGCTCTGCCTCCGGTTCCGGGCGGATGAACCGGTGCGGGCTACGCAGCATCTCTTCCAATCTGTAATCTTCAAGCAGCCGTACCGGGGCGTCTGACATTCCCGGCTGCAGAGCTGCCTGAACATTATGTCTTAACATGAGTTCTTAAGACACCTGTAATCCGGCAGCAGCGAAACGTTTGCCAAAGTCACGGCATGTATCCTTCTCCTGCTCCATCGGACTGTATTCAATCTTCAGCATCTCTGGAGATACCTCCGCCCCACGTTCCAGCAGCTTCGCAGCCGCGAGATCCACGGCCCCGCAGTACTGCTCGTAAGAAGTATCCCCGCTTCCGAACACCGCTGCTCGTTTGCCACTCAGATCAATCTCATCCAGTTCTTCGTAAAAATCGAGGAATTCATCTGGCAGTTCACCGTCTCCCCACGTGTATACTCCAATAAGAAACCCATCATAATCAAGCACATCAGAGGCATTGCAATCCGTGACGGACTTGAGATCCACTTCATGCCCACCTTGTTTAATCCCTTCAACAATCAGTTCCGCAATCTCTTCCGTATTTCCTGTCATACTTGCATAAGCCACTAACAATTTAGCCATCTATTTTTCCCTCACTTTTTATTGATCATGTCATACTGTTCCTGAAGAAGTAACATTTGAATGTATCAAAATCATATGTGATAATGATTATCATTGTCAAATTAAATTTTCATTCGCATTCAATTTCAGTATATGGTGATGAACCACATTCAACACCATCAAAAGTACTTTGCCCTCGTTAGGCCAAGCGTTTTTTGATTAACTTTCATAAGAAATCTTTTTAAGAACGGATTTATCATATTCCAGTTATGAAAGTGCAGCATGACGTGACCATCTTTCCACAAAGGGTTTCCGCCCACCACAACTGGCGTACAGGTCCTTTTTTGTTGTACAATAGTATCCAAATGACTTTTGAAGGATGGATAAATACTTATGTACGTAGCAAAGAACTGGAAGGACTATGAAGTAATTGATACAGGAGGCGGCGAAAAGCTGGAGCGTTGGGGCGATGTGATTTTGCGCAGACCCGATCCACAGATTATTTGGCCCCTTGAAAAAGAAACCAATGAATGGCTCCAGGTTCACGGCCATTATCACCGCAGTTCTTCGGGCGGCGGCAGCTGGGATATGAAAAAACCAATTCCGGAACGCTGGACCATCGAATACGAAAACCTGAAATTTCATATTAAACCAACCAGCTTCAAACATACCGGTCTGTTCCCTGAGCAAGCGGCCAACTGGAGCTGGATGATGGATAAAATCGCCGGAGCAGGTCGTCCCATCTCTGTACTGAACCTGTTTGCGTATACAGGCGGCGCAACAGTTGCTGCTGCTTATGCGGGAGCTTCAGTTGTGCACGTGGATGCAGCCAAAGGCATGGTGCAGTGGGCCAAAGAAAATGTTCAATTATCCGGCCTCGCGGATCGTCCTGTTCGTTTCATTACAGATGATGTATTCAAATTCGTACAGCGCGAACAGCGTCGCGGCAATCGATACGACGCGATTATTATGGACCCGCCTTCCTATGGCCGAGGCCCTAACGGAGAGACATGGAAACTGGAAGAGAACCTCTACCCTTTCTTGAAGTCCTGTATGGAAATTTTGTCGGATAACCCATTATTCATGCTGGTCAATTCCTATACTACTGGTATCTCCTCTACCGTTTTGCGCAACATGCTGACAATGACGATGTCTGCCCAATACGGCGGTCAAATTACGGCAGGCGAAATTGGTCTTCCAATTACCCGTAGTGGTCTGGATCTGCCGTGCGGCATCTTGGGCCGTTGGGAGTCCTGATGATGTCCCAACATTTGCAAGGAACCGGTGATATTCCCATTCTGTTTGAGGACAATCACCTGTTAGGCATTACGAAGCCGGTCAATGTACCTACACAGGAAGATGCATCAGGTGATCCGGATTTGCTTACACTGCTGAAACAGGATTTGAAAGAGCGGTATAACAAACCTGGCAACGTTTATCTCGGATTAGTGCATCGTCTTGACCGTCCCGTTGGTGGTGCGATGATTTTTGCCAAAACATCAAAGGCTGCTTCAAGATTATCCGAGACGGTTCGGGGACGTCATTTCCGCAAAATATATGCGGCTGTTGTACATGGTAAGCTGCCCGCACAGCAAGGGACGTTAAAACACACGCTGCTGAAAGATGGGAGTACCAATACCGTCACCGTTGTACCTCAGGGTACAGTCGGCGGTAAGGATGCCGTTTTGGATTACCAAGTCATCGGTGAAACCGACCGTTATAGTCTAGTTCATATCGAACTGCACACTGGCAGGTCTCATCAGATCCGGGTCCAAATGAAAGAAATCGGCTGCCCGCTGTTCGGAGATCAGAAGTACGGTGCAAGCATGAATAAGCCCGGACAACAAATCGCTCTCTGGTCTGCGATTGCAGCTTTTCCTCACCCAGTAACGAAGGAGGAAATTGTTCTACAGTCCCTGCCTCCCCGTGAATTTCCATGGGCAGAGTGGCCGGCTGCTGTGTATGATAAAGCATTTAAAGCGGAACATTAATCGTTAATTTTTTTTCGTTCACAGGATTAGGCCAAATTTGATCGTAAACCGTGTTATCCAGATCCCGCATCTGAATGGCACGGTTTTTTACTCAAATGGAAAGGAAGACCCAACTAATATGACACCGTTTACGCAACAGGTCGTCGCCATTATCGCAGCAATTCCTGAGGGGAAAGTTATGACCTATGGGCAGATTGCCGCTCATGCAGGCAGCCCGAGAGCTGCCAGACAGGTCGTACGCATTCTGCACTCCATGAGCCGGAAGGAGCGCCTTCCATGGCACCGCGTCGTCAACGCCAAGGGTGAGATCTCCATTCCCGACGAACATTCGCGCCTGATGCAGGAGACGGAGCTCATTAGCGAAGGTGTTGAATTTCAGATGGATGGGAGCATCAATCTCAGACTCTTCGGTCATGATCCAGGTCCTACATTCCTGCTTGATCTATCGACCGATGAAAAATAAAGTCAAAACAAGGTATAGCAAAAAGAGAGTTCAAGCAGTGTGATCTGCCTGAACTCTCTTTTGTATATTTAAAGCCTTTATTGAATGAATAAGAACATTAACCTAAGTACGGTTTAAGCTGTTGCATTCACTTTTTGCTGCTCAACCGTTACAGGTTCAGTAGCCGGTTTTGTTTTACGGATAAAGAACGCCAGGAACAAAGCAACGACTGTCATTGCGGTCGCTATAATAAACGCATAGTTTACCCCGTAGATGGTTGCATCTGCGGTAGCACGGAGCATTGCAGCCTTATCATCTGTAGCGATTTGGCCTGTAGCCAGGGTATCTGCCAGATGGGATTTCAGCTTGCTACTCATAATCGTAACGAGAATCGCTGTACCAATGGCACCCGCAACCGTACGCAGTGTATTGGACATCGCTGTACCATGCGCGTTCAGGCGCTGTGGCAGCTGATTCAGGCCCGCCGTTTGAATTGGCATCATCAACATCGACATACCGAACATACGAGCTGTGTAGATAAACATCATGTAACCATACGTCGTATCAATCGATAGGCGGCTGAGCCCCCAAGTTGTGATGGCCGTAATTGCAAGACCGGCAACGGACAACCAGCGCGCTCCGACTTTATCGAAAATCCGACCTGTGATTGGAGACATAATCCCCATCAGGATCGCGCCCGGCATCATCAGCAAACCAGATTCAATCGGTGAGAATCCACGAATATTTTGCAAGAAAATCGGAAGCAAAATCATACCGGCAAACATCGCCATCGTGACGAGCATGTTAATAATCGTTGTTAATGTATACATGTTGTATTTGAAAATACGGAACTCCAAGAGCGGATGATCCGTCGTCATCTGTCTAATAACGAACAGGATCAGAGATACAGCCCCGACAATCAGACAAGCGATAACAATTGCACTGCCCCATCCGTCTGTACCCGCATCACTGAAGCCGTATAATAAACTACCAAAACCGAGTGTAGAAAGGATAACGCCTGGATAGTCCAGTTTGGGTTTGGATTGACGTGTTACGTTTTTGACAAAAGCAATACCGATCCCGGTCGCAATAATGGAGAATGGCAAGATGATATAGAACAACAGTCTCCAGGAATAATGCTCAACCACATAACCCGACAGTGTCGGTCCAATGGCTGGAGCCAGAATCATCGCGATCCCCATCGTACCCATGGCCTGACCACGCTTCTCGATTGGGAAGATCGTCAGGAAAACAACGGTCATCAATGGCATCAGGATACCTGCACCTGCCGCTTGAATAACACGACCTACCATCAGGATACCAAAGTTCGGACTCAAGCCACAGACCAAGGTCCCTAATGTAAAGAGCGTCATGGCAGTAATAAAAATTTGACGTGTCGAGAATTTGGCGATCAGATACGCCGTAACCGGAATCAACACACCATTGACAAGCATATAACCGGTAGTCAGCCATTGGGCTTTGTTCGCTCCGATGCCGAGGTCTTCCATAATCTTAGGAAGAGCTACGTTCATCAAAGTTTGATTCAGGAAGGCGACGAATGCACCGATTAGCAATGCGGCCACAATCGGGCCTTTCTTAATGTTGTCCATCGCGGAGGATGGAGCTGCTGCTGCAGTAGTACTCATTGGTTGTTCATCTCTCTTCCTTCTAACTTTTCAATCATTTGATTATGAATTCTAAGCAGGTGCTCAAGGTCTTCCTTCGGGATATCCAGAATGGGTGAGACTCGCTCCATCCACAAACGGTGTGTTTCCTGCTGGGCCTGTTCCCCTTTGACCGTAATCTGAAGCTTTACGGATCGACGGTCCGAGTCGGAACGCGTTCGAACAAGGTACTCTCCCTTAACGAGACGCTCTACCACAGCGCTCATAGAGCTGCTGCCCATATGACAGAGTTCAGCCACTTCATTAATACCGATAGAAGGACGCTCCTTCAAAATGGACAACACCATGAATTGAATCGAAGTGAGCTCGATTTCCTTGTTTTCATTCCAGAATGCCCGGAAGAGCATTTGATTGACCTGCCGAAACGAATTAATAATGTAGAATACTTCGTATGTGTCAGACATTAATTCACCCTTTTTACTTATGGAATATAATATTTCGTACACGAAATATCAGGGGAACAATTACTTATTATAACAAAAATATTTACATAGTCAACTCTTTACATATAAAATTTTAGAATTTATTCTTAGTACTCCAAAGCAGGCAAAACTCTTTAAAGTATACATAAATAAAAAAATAACCACAGCTCTCCTGCATATTCAGCAAGAGTTCCATGGTTATTATTATTCGCACGTCCCTCGTCATTAAGATGTGGACAAAGCATGCTCTTTTGTTTTAGGTGTTGTCATTTTGCCTAACAGATAAACCAGCAACTGCTGATTATGCATCGAAATGTTGCTAAGAACCGAATTCATAAACTCATTGCGAATTGTGATCCCCCGTTCGGTCTCCATGCGTCCCTTATCGGATAGGGATACCCATACGATTCTTCGATCCTGATTATCGCGTTCCCTGCGAATCAGACCGTTTTTCTCCATACGATCCAACAACATCGTTACTGCTGCGGGTGTTGTAGCCAGAAAAGGAATCAGATCCGATGGTTTCATCTTTTCGTGATCCTCAAGAACCTCCAGTACGGCCAGCTGCGCCTCTGTTAACGAGGGTGCCAGCTCATGATCCATATGCAGCTTGTAGTCCTTGGTCAGCCTCGACCAGCACTTGGCAAAATCGGAATTATACATCTTCATCGCTCCTCTCTGCAACCGGTTATCACTTCACCTGCTTAAGTTTTCGCTCTTCAAAGCCGCATTCCTGCTGCCTTTTTTCAATTTCCCAGCGATCGACCGTAATCGACGAAGGTTGTTAAACTTCGCATCGAGGTCCTCTTTTAATCCGCGTCCGAACAACAAAATAAGACTCTTCGCATGACAGGTTTCCCTGCTCTGCAAAGAGTCTTAATTGAATCCTTATTATGAAGAAGAAGCTGTCTAATTCTCCGCGAGATCCATGATAAGCTCCACAATTTCATCCTGTTTGTCCACATGCACAAGCAATTTACCGATATGCTTCCGTTCGGTAATAGGTACAGCTTCGGAAGAAATGTGATGGGATTGGCCTTCCTTGGTCATTACCGTTACATTCCTTTGTTCCCGACAATAGAACGCTCCGGCAATTCGGCTACCATTCGGTTTCACCCGTTTGCCTTCCTTGAACTCAAATGTTGCCAGTCCCTTGCCGCCACGGCTCTGTAGAGCATAATCCAGCAACAACGAGCGTTTGCCGTAACCCAAGTCAGACAAAATAGCAACTTCGCCTTCATCGCCTTCCACCCACAGAACAGATACGACTTCATCTGTTTCTTTTAACTGAATACCACGCACGCCCCCAGACACACGTCCCATCGGATTCACTTCATCCTCACGGAAACGAATTGCCATGGCTTCTCTGGTGATCAGCAAGATGTCCTTGCCACCTGTACTTAAATGAACGGATAATACCTCATCATCCTTGCCAACCTTACAGGCTGCCACTGCACCAGAACGCTTGGTGACGTACTCCTTCAGTTCGGTACGTTTCACCTGTCCTTTGCGGGTGACAAAGACCAGACTGTGATCCGGTTCTTCGAAGGATTTAACGGCAAGCACACTTGAGATCCGATCATCCTTCGCAAGAGGAATGACGTTGACGATCGCCGTCCCCGGATCTTTCCACTTGAATTCCGGCACCTGATGCACAGGTAACAGGAAATACTGGCCTTTCTTCGTAAATACCAGCAGATTCTCAAGCGTGTTGACTTCAAGGACCTGGGCGATATAATCGCCTTCTTTCACACCACTTGCGTTACGCTCCCCGCCGGATCGTGTGAATGATTGCATGCCTGTACGCTTGATGTATCCCTCTTTGGACAACGTGACAAATACATCTTCCGCGTTCACCAGCACTTCCAGATTAACCTTGAGTTCTTCCACCTCGCCCTGAATGGCTGAGCGACGGTCAATTCCGTATTTCTCACGAATCTCCATCAGCTCTTTGCGGATAACTCCGATCAGCTTGCGGTCACTATCCAGAATGGAGCGTAATTGCGCGATCTTTTTCATCAGTTCGCCGAGTTCCTTTTCCAGAGAAGTAATCTCCAGATTGGTCAATCGGTATAATTGCAAAGTCAGAATGGAATCCGCCTGACGTTCCGAGAAACCAAACATCCACATCAGGTTATTTTGAGCATCCTGACGGTTCTTCGACGCTTTGATAGCCGCAATGACCTCATCGAGGATGTTAAGAGCTTTTACCAGACCTTCCAGGACATGTGCACGGTCTTCCGCCTTCTCCAGCTCAAAGCGGGTACGGAACGTCACAACTTCACGCTGGTGAGCAATATAAGCCTCGAGGATTGATTTCAATCCCAATTGCTGAGGGGCTTTATTCACAATCGCAACCATGTTGAAGTTGTAGGTGACCTGCAGGTCGGTTTTCTTCAGCAAATAAGCCAAAATACCTTGTGCATCTGCTTCTTTTTTCAACTCAACCACGATTCGCAGGCCTTCACGCCCACTCTCATCCCGTACTTCGGCAATCCCTTCAACCTTTTTCTCAAGCCGGATGTTTTCCATCGCTGTAACCAGCCGGGATTTCACGACCTGATAAGGAATCTCGGTAATCACGATTTGCTGTTTGCCACCACGCATATTCTCGATATCGGTTTTGGACCGGAGATAAATCCGTCCTTTACCTGTGCGATAAGCATCCAGAATTCCGTCGCCGCCCATAATTAATCCGCCTGTCGGAAAATCCGGACCTTTCATGAACATCATAATCTCGTCCAGTTCAATCGATGGCTTCTCCATCAAGGCAATACAAGCATCAATGGTTTCACGTAAATTATGTGGAGGAATCTCCGTTGCAAAACCAGATGATATCCCACTTACACCATTGACCAGCAGGTTCGGATAACGGGAAGGTAATACAACCGGCTCTTTGGCCGTATTATCAAAATTATCCTTAAACAGAACAGTCCGTTTCTCGATGTCGCGAAGCATCTCCATAGCGATGGACGACAAACGGGCCTCTGTATAACGCATCGCTGCAGCCGGATCATCATCCTGTGATCCCCAGTTCCCATGACCGTCCACGAGCATATGGCCCATTTTCCATGGCTGTGCCATCCGCACCATACCTTCATAGATGGAGGAGTCCCCGTGAGGATGGTAGTTACCCATGACGTCCCCAACGGTTTTGGCAGACTTCCGATATGGTTTCTCCGGCGTATTTCCTGAATCGTACATGGCGTACAGAATACGCCGCTGCACAGGCTTCAAACCATCCCGTACATCGGGAATGGCCCGGTCCTGAATAATGTATTTGGAGTAGCGACCGAAACGGTCACCTACGACCTCTTCGAGAAAGGCCGGCATAAATTGTTCTGATAGGCTCATTCCAAGCACCTTCTATTCTTCGTACTCTGTAAAGTCGACGTTCTCTACAATCCAGCGTTTGCGCGGATCAACTTTATCACCCATTAGCGTAGATACTCGTCGCTCCGCTTTCGCTGCATCAACGATCTGTACCTTGAGCAATGCACGTGTTTCCGGGTTCATTGTAGTCTCCCACAGTTGATCCGGATTCATCTCGCCAAGTCCTTTATAACGTTGGAGCTCCACATTGGTTCCAAATTCTTTCATGTAATTCGCCAGCTCTTCATCTGTCCAGGCATAACGTACACTTGCCATTTTGCCGGATTTGCGCGTGAGTTTGTAAAGCGGCGGCTGAGCGATATATATTTTCCCTGCATCAATTAACGGTTTCATGTAGCGGTAAAAGAAAGTCAGCAATAGTACCTGAATATGTGCACCATCCGTATCGGCATCCGTCATAATTATGATTTTGGAATAATTGCTGTCTTCAACTGCGAATTCGGTTCCAATACCTGCACCAATCGCTGATGTAATCGCACGGTATTCTTCATTTTTGAGGATGTCGGCCAATTTCGCTTTTTCCGGATTGAGCGGTTTACCCTTAAGCGGGAGTATCGCCTGAATCTTGGAGTCACGTCCCTGTTTGGCTGAACCACCTGCGGAATCTCCTTCGACGATAAACAGTTCATTCCGGGTAAAATCCTTGGATTGTGCCGGGGTGAGTTTACCGTTCAGGTTGGAGCTTTCGCTGCGTTTTTTGCCGGTCCGCATCTCATCCCGAGCTTTTCGTGCAGCTTCTCTGGCTCTGGAGGCCTGAACTGCTTTGCGAATCAATGTTTGCGCGACCTGCGGATTTTCTTCCAAAAACCGCTGGATATTCTCGGACACGACGGAATCCACTGCGCTTCGCGCGGAAGCGCTACCGAGTTGATCCTTCGTTTGTCCTACGAATTCAACCTCCGACATTTTGACACTAATGACCGCCATCATGCCTTCACGTAAATCATTACCTTCGAGGTTTTTATCTTTTTCCTTAATCATGCTGGTACGCCGTGCGTAGTCATTCATCACACGTGTATAAGCTGCCCTGAATCCGGTCTCATGTGTACCGCCGCCCCTAGTGGGAATTGAGTTTACGAATGACGCCAGCGTTTCCGTATAACCCGCGTTATACTGGATCGCCACTTCGACCTCAATGTCATCCTTTTCCGCATAGAAGTGAATGACATCATGCAGTACATCTTTATTTTCGTTAAGAAAAGCAACAAACTGGCTTGCTCCGCCTTCGTACATGTACTCGTCCTGATTCCCTGAACGTTCGTCCTTGAGCACAATTCTCAGACCCGAATTCAGAAAAGCAATCTCCTGAAGACGTTCTGCCAGTGTATCATAATTCAATTGAATACCGTTCGGAAACACCCGAATATCCGGTTTAAACGTAACTTTTGTCCCCGTCCGATTGGTATTGCCCAATACTTCGAGACCAGACGCCGGTTCTCCGACATGCTCAACGCCTTTTTTGTCCTGCCAATACTCGAATCGTTGACGATGAATCTTGCCATCACGGAAAATCTCGACTTCAAGCCATTCGGACAATGCGTTCGTAACTGACGCACCTACACCGTGCAAACCGCCTGATTTTTTGTATCCTGATCCACCGAACTTTCCGCCTGCGTGCAAAATCGTAAACACGACCTGGGGAGTAGGAATCCCTGTTTTATGTATACCTGTCGGAATTCCCCTTCCGTTATCCTGAACCGTAATAGAACCGTCCTTATGCAGCGTGATATCGATTTTGGAGCAGAATTTGGCGAGATGTTCGTCGACAGCGTTATCCACGATTTCCCATACCAAATGATGTAGACCCGAAGCACTGGTGCTGCCGATGTACATTCCCGGCCGTTTCCGTACCGCTACCAGTCCTTCAAGTACTTGAATGTCGTCCGCGTCGTAGCCTGAAGACCCTTGTCCTCCGCCTGTCGAACCTGCCGACATATCGATTTGCTCGACCATTCATGCTCCCCCTTCTTAACTTGCAACTAAAAAAATGCCTGAAATGCAAACAGATGTTTTCTTATCCTTGTCCATTTTAATTCAAGATATCCCGTTTCGTAAAGACAATGAATGACACAAAGAGTGAAGCAATGCCCCAAACACTAAGCACAATAAGGGAAAAACCCAAATTCATCCCTTCGATTGGTGGCAAACCTCCAGACAAATAATTCGGAAGTTCGAGGTTAACCATGAACAAATATTTGGCTGACTGCCAGGAAGCGGCCATACTGGTGAGAATAGTTCCTGCGATGAGTGCTGCCATCATAATAACAATACTTGCAGCTGTACTTCGCACTAATACAGAGACCATGAATGCAAGCATCGCCACAATTATACTGACGAACCAGATCAGTCCTGCCTGCATCAGCATGTACAGCCACTGGTCCACAGCATGTACTGCTGACATATCGACATCTGTGCCGACAACCCTGAATCCGGTAAAGATCGGCATGCCGAATCCTTTATATCCGAACACCGCTCCCGAGATTATATAACAGATAATGTACGCCGACACCACAATAATCGACACGAACATCATCAGCGTTATGAGCTTGCTCAGCAACACTTTCCAGCGTTTGACCGGACGAGTCAGAAGCATTTTGATCGTACCTGTGGTGCGCTCACCGGATACCAGATCCGAAGCAATCGCCATAATGAGCAGCGGAATAAACAGTCCAACGGCGTTATTCATGAATTCCCGCGTGAAAGTTACACCGCCAGGCTCCTTCGGATTGATGTCATTCTCCAGATAGTATTGCATTTGCTGGATGTACACAGTCCTGTACTTTTTGTATTCTTCAGGTACCCGGTCACTGCCAAGCGAGTTCTGGTTATCTGTAATGGCCTGTTGCAGTTCAAGCCGCCAGTCGCCGCCAAACTTGTCACGATTATTTTCCGCAGATTTCATCTGGGCATACGTAAACATCGGGACCAGCACCGCGAGAACGATAAAAATAATGTAAAGACGTTTTTTCTTCACCATCTTGATCGTTTCGTTTCGGATCAGCGGCATGATATTACTCAATGGATTCACCTTCTGTCATTTTTAAGAATAGCTGTTCCAGCGTTGGCTGGATCCGCTGCACTCCTTCAACCTGAATCCCGGCTTGTACCATCTGCTGTACCAGGTCCGGAATCCGCTCCTCGTGCATTTCAGCAACGACAGCGTTCGGACCAAGTCCTGCAATAATGGTATCATCCATGACGTCTGCAGGACGATCCACCAGCGAAATGCCTGCACTCAGTAGCATTTTTTTGCCTGCATCCAGTGGAGTAACATGCCATATTGCCAATTTGGAATGATCTTCAATCAGTTCATTGACGCCACCAACCCTGAGTACCCGCCCTGCACTAATAATCGCCACTCTGTCACAGAGAAGCTGAATCTCGCTGAGCAAATGACTGCTGACGAATACAGCCATGCCCTCGCTTGCAAGCTGTTTGATAAAGACACGAAGTTCCTTAATCCCTTTGGGATCAAGTCCGTTCGTTGGCTCATCCAGAATCAGCAGCCGCGGGCGTCCAAGCAATGCCTGTGCAATGCCAAGCCGTTGACGCATCCCCAGAGAGTAGGTTCTTACTTTATCATGAATCCGCTGATCAAGGCGTACAATATCCACTACGTCCTGAATACGGTCATTATCCACCCCGGGCTGCATACGGGCAAAATGCTCGAGATTCTCCCATCCAGTCAAATATGTGTACACTTCAGGGTTTTCAACAATGGAACCGACGTATTTCAAGGCTCGTTCAGGATCACGATTGACATCATAACCACAGACTTGAATTTTGCCTTCCGTCGGTTTAATCAGATCGACTAACATCCGAATGGTTGTTGTTTTCCCGGCACCATTCGGACCCAGAAAACCGAAAATTTCGCCAGGTTTAACGTCAAAAGTAACATCCTTAATGATCCACTTGCGTCCAATTTTTTTCTTCAAATTCTGCACGGACAATACGGAATCAGTCTGTTCTTGTGCCATTTATTTTCCGCTCCCTTCTGCTGGAGTCTCTGCCTGATATTCCTGTGCAATCCGAACCGCAATTTGCTCGTAGCCTTCTCCATTGGGATGAAAATGATCTGATGACAGATACTGTCCCAGATGATTTTCAAACAAATCAAATGTAGGTACGAGTGTCATCTTGTCCTCGTTGTTCAGTACCTTCATTGCAGCATCGTTCCATGCAGCTACAACCGCATTCCCCGGCTCTTTGAGTTCTTTCACATCACCAAACGGATTGTATAGCCCTATGTAGGCAATCTGTGCATCAGGGTTAATTTTTTTCACTTTCTTCAAAATCTCCTGCAAACGCTTCGACGTCTCCGGCAATGCCGCAGCAAGTGTCTCTGCCGTTGGCATGTCTTCTCCCTGTAGAACTTGTCCACCCTGGAACAGATCATTCGCTCCGATCGACAACAGAATAAAGTTGGACTGTTGTAAGACATAACGTATGCCCTGTTCATCTAGCTTGTTCAATAATGCGTCTGTTCTCAAACCATTCACACCCAAATTGTTCAACACCTGCACATCATATCCCTGATCCTTGAGCAAATTTCCTGCCCGTCTTACAAAACCAAGCCCTTCATCATCCCCAGTACCTCTTGCCAGAGAATCGCCGATCACAGCCATTCGAATTTTACCATCATTCACCGCAGACGTTGGTTCCCCGCTATCCTTGGCAGGGATCGTTGTCTGCTTTCCTGTGCCTAGTTGGGCATCTCCCTCTGGAAAAATGACGTCTTTAATGGCATATCCAAATCCAAATAACAGCAGCAATGTTGTCAATATGGATACTGTACTGATGGTTCTCCAGATCCATGGCGCCGAATCAAGATTTCTTTTTTTCATTCATCACATCTCCGCTCATGTACACCTGGCCGGGTACTTAAAATTTAAAATGATTTTACATTAAGATGACGCGTTTTCTAAATAACATAAATGTTCTGTCGCTAATTTGCAAATTTTGCCGCTATATAAGGGATTTCGGTATAATATAAGCTTTTACAAAAAAAAGCTATGTCACGCACAGCTTCACGCTGTGATGACATAACCTTTTTTTGAATTAAAACCAAAATATTCTTCAATATAATCAATTAATTGCCGATAAATTCTTGAGCCCAATATCCGTTGTAGTATCCAACACCGATTTTCGTAAAGTTTTTGCTTAGGATATTCGCACGGTGGCCTTCGCTATTCATCCAGGCTGTAACAACCTCTTGAGGTGTTTTTTGCCCTTTCGCGATATTCTCGCCAGCATAGCTGTAAGTTACTCCGAATTGTTTCATCATGTCAAACGGAGAACCATAGGTTGGTGATTGGTGATCAAAATAATTGTTGTTGCTCATATCTTTCGCTTTGGCTACAGCCACTTTGTCCAAAAGAGCATCGGAAGCCAATGCGCTCAGGCCTGCTTTGGCACGTTCAGCGTTCACAAGTTTTACGACCTGAGCTGCAAAATCCGATTGTGTGCTCTCACTGCCGCTGTTGCTTGTATTCCCCGTGTTGCCTGCAGTCGCTCCAGTGCCAGTATTTGAAGGATCTTTGGCTGGCGTAGTTGCTGGTTTCTCTTCTTGAGTCGGTTTTGCAGGTGTTACCGGTTTTGCAGGTGTTGTGGGTTGAGCTGGTTTAGTTGTTTGATCAGGCTGTGTTGCCGGCTTCTCTACCGTTGTCTGCCCCTCGCCATTGGATACAGTGTAACCATTATCTTTCAGCCATTGTTCAATGTACGCTTTTAAGCTTTCTGCGCTCGTAATTTTATACGTTGTAGTTTTAGTAATAGTTTTATATGATGCATCTGCAGCAGAAGCGGAAGCAGGGAGCATAACCCCTACGGCAAGTACGGCTGTCAGACTGCTGGTTACGACGGTTTTCATCCATTTCTTCTTCAAATTCATTCATCTCCTTAAAAATTAGTTATGACAACTTTGTAATTAGTACTCTAGGAGTATATCAATTCAATAGTAGATTGTGAACCCATAAATTATGGAAAAGTAACTTTTTTGTCATTTTTACAACCTGTTTCAAATGAAAGTGAACGGTTTATAGTACATTGCACTATATTCTGCAATTGCTCTTAAAACGCTGGCACATCAGCAAAAATCTCAACCATCATCCTTAAAATACAGTAAAAAAAATGGCATTCGGACAAAAAAACTCGCCGAATGCCACTTATCTTCTATTTATCATTCACCACACCAGAAACGTGAAGATGTCGATATAATAAAACTTTTTTCTATAGAAGGACTTTACTGAAACGATAGCCTCTCTTCTGGAAACCAATATGCTCGTAGAAAGAAAAGGTTGTTGAAGTCACTTCACGGTTCGCTCCGGTGACAAACAATTGTTTCCCACCTTGCTGTCTGCCCCAATCCTCGGCACGAGCCATCAGACGACGACCAATTCCGCCCCCACGATGTTCCTGCCCTACAATCAAGGACGTAATTTGCGCGGCAGGTTCCGGATAGGCATGACTCTGCACACATTGCAAGCCAATCACACCAATAATTTGTTCATCCACTTCGGCAACAAGCATGCATGCGTTTGGATTGCTTTCCAAACATTCAATGCGCTCTTTCATGACATTGGCTGTTGTGGGATAGCTGACCTCTCGCATCAGTCCCGTTACCGCTTCAGCATCTCGCAGTTCACACTCTCGGATCATCAGTACAGGGGCCTCAACATTATTGGACATGATTTACCTCCACTTTCAGCATATTAGCGGCTTGTACCGCTGTTTTACGAGCTTCTTTCACATCTTGGCCGGCACTTAACGCTACGGCCATTCGGCGTCCCACTTTGGTCTCAGGTTTGCCAAATACACGAACCTGAGTACGAGGAAGCGCCAGTGCTTCTTCAATCCCGCCTACAGTAAAGTCAGATGTTTCATCATTAGCCTTCAGCGTTGCTGAAGCTCCCGGTGTCAGTAAATGTACACCCGTGACCGGAAAACCAAGAATTGCACGCACATGCAGCGCAAACTCGGAACTATCTTGCGTTACCATGGTAACCATACCTGTATCATGCGGACGAGGCGATACCTCGCTGAACACGACTCCATCTGCTGTCAGGAATAATTCAACCCCGAACAGTCCATAACCACCGAGCTCATCGGTAACAGACTTGGCAATATGACAAGCTTGCTCCCATTGCTCCGGTGTCATCGCATGAGGTTGCCACGATTCGACATAATCCCCATCTTTCTGAATGTGACCAATCGGAGGACAAAATACAGTCCCTGAGACAGATCTAACAGTGAGCAGCGTAATTTCGCTGTCAAACTTCACAAAGCTTTCCACAATGACACGTACGGATTTGCCGCGTGCTCCCGAAAGAGCAATGTTCCAGCAATCCTCTACGTCATCCGATGTGCGGCATATGCTCTGCCCTTTACCGGAAGAACTCATTAGTGGTTTAATGACGCATGGTGTACCCAACTCACGAACAGCATCCCGAAGTTGTTCCAGGTTGTCCGCAAAAAGATAGGCCGCTGTCGGAAGGTTCAATTGTTCGGCTGCCAGACGGCGGATGCCTTCGCGATCCATCGTTAAACGGGCAGCACGGGCCGTAGGAACGACACAAAATCCTTCTTCCTCAAGCTCGAGTAAAGCTTCTGTTGCGATAGCTTCAATCTCAGGTACGATGTAATGAGGTTGTTCCTTTCGGATCAATTGTTTCAGAGCTTCGGCATTTAACATGTCGATGCAGTAAGACCGATGTGCGACCTGCATAGCAGGTGCGTTTTCGTAACGATCAACAGCGATCGTCTCTACTCCCAGTCGTTGGGCCTCAATAACGACCTCTTTTCCCAATTCTCCGCTGCCCAGTAGCAGCATTTTTTTGGCTTGAGCCGAAAATGGAGCACCCCACATGTTCTTTCCAATCCTCCCAAAGAGAAATCTTCTATATCTATCTCTCTATTTTCGGGGTTTTGGTTAAAGAATGCAAGAGTGCTCCCTATTTTTCTTGTGAATTTTACAAGATTTTTTGTGTTTTTTCGATCAATTTTTACAAAAATCTGTATTGAGCTTCTATTAATCCATTATAAACTCCTTGTTTCTGGATAAGTTGCTCATGGTTTCCTTCTTCCTTGATTTCACCATGATCCAGCACGATAATGTTATCCGCATTTCGGATCGTCGAGAGACGGTGGGCCACCATAAAGGAAGTTCTTCCTTGCAATAGCACTTTCAAAGCCTCCTGAATTTTGAGCTCCGTTTCGGTGTCAATGCTGGCAGTCGCTTCATCCAAAATCAAGATTCGAGGGTCAGCCAGCAAGGCACGGGCAAAGGATAACAATTGTCGTTGTCCCATGGATAATACATTGCCCCGTTCTTCGACTTCCGTATCGTATCCACCCGGCAGCTTCATAATGAATTCATGGGCATTAACAGCCTTCGCAGCTTCTTCCACTTCTTCATTGGTTGCATCCAGCCGTCCAAAACGGATATTATCGCGAATGGAGCCAGAGAAGATAAACGTATCCTGCAACACAATACTGATCTGGCTGCGCAGACTCTCAACGGTAACATCCCTTACATCCTGACCATCAATAGTCAGACGTCCGCCAGATATGTCATAGAATCGGCTGATGAGATTGATAATGGTACTTTTACCGGAACCCGTATGACCTACAAGTGCAATCGATTGTCCGGCACCTGCAGCGAAACTGATTCCCTTCAGCGCCTGTCTGCCTTTCTCATATTCAAACACCACATTGTCGAATACAATATCTCCTTTAATAGAAGGAAGCGGCTTGGCTCCAGGTTTATCTGCAATGCTCGGCTCCTCATCCATAAACTCGAAAATCCGTTCAGAGGAAGCCATGGCAACGAGCAACTGATTGTACATCTGTCCCAGACGGTTAATCGGGTCCCAGAAGTTGCCGACATAGTTGGCAAAGGCTACAAGCAATCCGATCGTCAGCTGCCCTTCTTGAATCAGGTAAGCACCGAACCAGAACAGGATTAACGTTCCGAAGCCGCCTGTAATTTCAATCAGAGGACCAAAACCCTGGTTCATGGCCGATGCTCTATCCCAGGATTTTTTGCTCGACAGATTCATGTTGTCAAAATACTTCATGTTTTCTTTTTCCTGCGTATAAGCCTGAGTCACACGAATCCCCTGAATGGATTCATTCAAATGGGAGTTGATGCGTGAGTTCTTCATGCGTACATCCTGCCAGGCACGGCGGATCAGCACACGCAGTTTGGTCGAAATAATAAACATGAGCGGAACCGTAATAATGACCGCAAGGCCCAGTTTCCAGTTGATCAGCAGCAAAATGACGATAATCCCCAACAGCTGCACACAGTCAATCATGACGTTAACCGCACCGTTAGTGAACAGGTCCTGCAACGAGTTGATATCATTGGTGACGCGCACCAGCACCGAACCCGCAGGCCTTTTGTCGAAAAAGTTAAAGGACAGCTTCTGAATATGTTTGAACAAATCCGAACGAAGATCGTAAATGACCCGTTGTCCGATAATGTTCGTCAATTTGATTCTGTACGTATTGGCAGCCCATTGAATCAGGTACAACACAAGCACAGAACCAGCAATAATGTAGAGCATCGTCAAGCTTGGCAACCCCGTTGCAGGTGCAATCGCTTTATCAATCGCCAAACTGATCAAAAATGGAACGGATAATTTCGTAATGGTGCCTAGAATCATCATAAGAATAATGAGTGGCAAGAGTTGTCTTGCATAAGGCTTCATGTACGCGAACAAACGTCCGAACTCACGCCAGTTAAACGGTTTTTCAATTATTTCGTCGTCTTTATATACAAAACGTTCATTCATTTTCTTGTCAGAGGTCTCTTTGACCTCACGCCTATCGGCTACCGTTTCGGCACTCATGAATTCACCTGCTCCCCAGCCTCCCGCTTACCGCGGGCAATATAATCTGCGTATTGAATCTGATATACGTCCCGGTAAGGCCCAGGTTCTTCGATGAGACGTTTGTGTGTTCCACGTTGAACAACCCGTCCTTCATCCAGCACCAGAATTTCATCTGCGTGACGCAGGGAAGAGATTCGATGCGCAATGATAAACGTAGTCCTTCCACGCATGACTTCCTGGAAACCCGATTGAATTTCATGTTCGGTCTCCATGTCAACCGCACTGGTTGCATCATCCAGGACGAGAATTTTCGGGTTTTTCAGCAGAGCCCTTGCGATGGCAATCCGTTGTTTCTGTCCTCCGGACAGGCCCATCCCGCGTTCCCCAACGACGGTATCGTAACCATCAGGGAATTCCATGATAAATTCATGGGCTTTAGCAAGTTTCGCTGCGCGGATAATTTCATCCATTGTTACATTCTTGAGTCCATATGATATGTTGTTCCGAATGCTGGAAGAGAACAGGAACGTTTCCTGGAACACAGAAGCAATCTGACTCCTCAGGCTGCGAATTCCAATGTCTTTAATATTTTTGCCGTCCAGCTTGATGGTTCCCGAGTTCACATTGTATGCACGCATCAGGAGCTGAATAATGGTCGATTTACCCGAACCTGTTCCTCCCAGGAAGCCGATTACAGAGCCTGGTGGCGCATCAAAGTTTATATCGGTTACTGCCGGCATTTTATTGCCGTAAGCAAAGGTAACGGATTCAAAGGTTACATGCCCATTGACTTGATCAGCCTCCACAATGACTGGATCTTCTGTCTCTTGTACATCCACCGGCGTATTCAACAGTTCCAACACCCGTTCACCCGATGCTTTGGATTGCGTATAGTTGTTGATGTGGAAGCCAAGGTTCCACATTGGACCGATTATGTACCAGATCAAACTGAAAAAGGCAACGAGTTGACCGAGTGTTAACGATTTTTCAATAACCATGTTTCCGCCCACCAGTAGCAGTAGCACTACGCTTACAGAAGCGAGTATCTCCATGATCGGAAAATAGTGGCTCCACAATGTTGCAGCATGAATCTGATTCGTTTTGTAACGCTCGTTGCGTGTGGAAAACTTCTCCACTTCGTAAGGCTCGCGTGCAAAAGATTTTACAGTCCGCACTCCTGTAATATTCTCCTGTACCGCCGTCGTCAATGAACTGAGTGCCAGCCGCATTTCTTGAAACGCAGGGTGAATTCGGGATTCGAATCTCAGCGCAACGAAGGCAAGCAGAGGAATACATATGAGCGTAAGCAAGGTAAGCTTCCAACTCATGGTCATCATCATGATTGCGCCGAATACGACCATCAGAACCATGTTGAGAATTTGAGCGAAGCCAAATCCAATAAAGTTGCGGATTGCTTCGAGATCTCCCGTGAGGCGGGACATCAAGTCTCCCGTTTTGGCCGTATCATAATACCGGAAGGATAAAAATTGAAGCTTTTCGTAACAAGCGTTACGAAGTCGGTACGCCAGGAAGTTTCCGAGACGCCCTCCAAAAAGACCGTGTAAAAATTGCATTCCTGCTTTTAGAATAACGACACCTAATACCGTTAAAGCAAGTTTGGGAACGTCTTCAAAATTACGCGGAGTGATAACGTCATCAATCAGTATCCTTAGCAGGTTTGGATACACCAGCCCAAGCGCGGTCGCTATGGCGAGGCATAAGATCGATAAAAATAAATACGTACGCTTCTCCCAGAAAAAGATCTGCAATTGCCTGAGAACATCCATGTCTCTCCTCCTCTTATATCGTTCAAAAACAGTATGAACATTTATGAAGTTTATCACCGTCCCCCATTCGCGGCAAAGCGAATAAGCGACCATATTCCGGCTACTTTCACCTTAATGCGTCATTAAGGGAGGTAGATACCCTCCTATCAATCAAATGTTTGAATATTCTCTTTCTTTCAGGTTGTTCGTACCAAAAAAGGCTCCCTGTATGCCTTTAGAGGCAGGGGCCTTTTTTGGTACAGCGACAACATTTCAAAATATCGCTGTATAACTCATTTTGTTTTAAAACCGTTTCCATACAGACATGGATTTGAATACCTTTTATTCACGTTCGATCTGTCCCAGTTGTATAGACAGGCCCTCCCATTTTCCGGCAGGGATTCCACTGGTCAGTGTCTCATGAAGGGCACCTACGGCCTCCTCAAGTCTCTCTTCCAATTGACCGGATTGATGCTGCAAAGACTGCACAAGCTGGTTGTCATAGAATTGAACCAGCTTATTCTCTGCAACAGGTAGAACATCGATCACCATCTGTTTAATAACAGGATCAAGTGCTTCTTGCAGCCGCTGGCGTCCATCTCCTTCGAAGAACTGTTTCGGATTACGGAAATAACCCAGATATGCTTTCCAACCCGAAGGTTCTTCCAGACGCACCTCTTCTAGGACAGGTGTACTCCAGCGTTCGTTCAGTGGCAACGACAGATCCATCCCACCGGACAATCGTTTCAGTTCATCTACACATTCGTTCACTTGCTTGTGCAGCCAAGTCTGACCAGCCTGTTCGAGTCTAAGTGTGGTTGCGAGCAGTTCCTGTTCCAGTTCGATGGCAATCATGCGCAGCAGTTCGCGACCGCAGGCAGCGAAGGCTGCTTTCAGATTTCCCCGATCCTCGCGAAGAACTGATGGGTGGAATGCCTCTGCCATGAACAGACTAAAACGATAACCCAGGCGCTGCCGCACATGGAAGAGCAGTTCAGCCGTTTCCTGAGCCAATTCCGCCTTCATGGACCGTTCCGCGAGCAAATGTACCCTCTGAAGTGACTGTTCCTGGATTGAGCCAAGCTCATCCCGACGTCGCTGTAGAACCTCTTCCCCCTGAGTTGCATCCTCAGAACGTGTCTTCAGTCGTTTGATCACCCGTGCGATCTCTTCAGAAGCCCCACCGACCGCAAGATCCGCAAGCTCTCTTCCTGCGAATCGGTTAAATTCTTCCTCGAACTGAATAAAGCCGGATTGCTCCAGTAACGTCGCATCGTTGGCCGTCTTGCCTTCCATCGCCAGCATGCTTGATACCGGAAAGAGACGTGGTGCACGAATGCCATTACTGCGCAGTTGTGTGCTCACATGGTCCAGCACCTGCTCCAACTCCTCCTCAGAGGAAGACAAATCACTCGCATTAACCACAAAGAACATCTGATCCATCGCCGAGCTGTCTTTTACTCGTCCCAATTGATTCAGGAACTGTCGGTCTCCCTGAGAGAAAGCATGATTGTAGTACGTTACGAAAATGAGTGCATCCGCATTCTTCATATAATTGAATGTCACGCCCGTATGACGGGCATTCACGGAGTCAGCCCCCGGCGTATCCACAAGTACGATGCCTTGTTCTGTCACATCACAACTGTAGTACAGGTCAATACTATCGACAAAGCAGGACTTCTTCTCATTGGCGACAAAGTTTCTATATCCGTTCAGATCTACCAGCACATCCTGGCCGAGTTGATCTGCGGTATCCTCCCAGCCTGCTGCGGCTGCCTGCAAAAAGCTGTAATGCGGGCGCCCCGCCGGATGCACATCCTGTGGCGAAAGAGCTTTGACCCGTTTTTGCCAGTCTGCCCCAGGCTCGCCCAGTCCGAGCAAACGGAAGGAATACGCCAGATCTTCCTGGAAGGCGTCCGAGCTCTTCATCCGGACCCGAGCTGTTCCATGCTCCGCGCCACCTGCCGGAGCCATGATCCGGTTAATTGCCGCTGTCGTTGGATGCGGCGAGACCGGTAATACGGCTTCGCCCAGCAACGCGTTGGCGAAGGAGGACTTGCCGGCGCTGAACGCTCCGAACAGCGCCAGCGTAAACGTGCCGCCCGCAAGCGAAGCCGCACGTGCACGCAGATCCCGTACCGCCGACCCCATGGCGGGGTACGGCTCTACCAGCGCAGCGGCGGCTTCCAGCCGTGCCGCCGCTGCGTCCAGGCGCCGGCGGCGCTGTGCGCCAGCCGCCGGCTGCCCAGGCACTGCCGCTTTGCGCGGCGGCGGTGCCCCTGGAGTCTGTGGCTGCGCAGCCACAGACTCTGCCGTGCCCGCGTGCGGGCCGGGAGCTTCGCCCGGCTCGTGCGTGGGCACGGGCGGGCCCTGCACCTCCGGCAACAGCCCGGAGGTGAGGGGGCCCGCAGGAGGCAGCAGGCTGCGCAGCCCTGCTGCCTCGGCGTCGGCGGCGCGCTGCAGCGCCGTATAGCGCGCCGCCGACGCCGATTGCGCCAGCAGCGCTGCGCGGCTGGCGTCCAGCGCCTGGAGCGCGGCTTTGCCCTGCGCGCCCAGCGCTTCAAGCAAGCGGTCGGCCAGCATCATGGCCGCCCTGCGGTAGCGGGACTCAATCTCGCCCCGCACCTCCTTGCTAAATTGAAGCACATACTCGGGAGATACCTCTGCGCTTGCGCTCCGTTTCATCTCCAGTAGTGCTTCATCTACCACAGGCAGCTCCGCGTTCAGTGCCTGCTCCCACTCAGCGCCCCACAGCTGGTGGGCCTCACCCAGCTGTCTGAGCATGGTACGGATATGAACCTCGACTTGTCCCGAGACCTGATCCTGCAAAAGTCTAACAAGCTCAGCAGCACGACGCTGTTTCTCCTGTTCCGTTTTGCCACCAGAGAACAATAAGCCTACCCGGAAACCGGGTTTACGGCTTTCCAAATAGGCCGCGGCAGAGGTACGAATATCGGCCGGGGTCAGGTTCGCATTCGCCAGAAGGGGTTCAAGCTCCGCCCGAAACTTCTCCCGTTCACGCGATGGTTTGGAACGAAGCTCTGCTTCCTTTTGATCCAGGAGACCCAGTTCACGTTCTAGGCGTTCAATCCCTTCCTTGCCCCCAACTTCCTCCAGAAGCGCTGTTTCTTCCTCTTCGCGTTCTTCCGCCTGTCTTGTTAGGTGCTGCTCAGTCACATGGCTCGCCGAGCTTGCAAGGCTGTGCCTGATTAATCCTTCCTTTTCATTCATCATATGTTCAATCAGTTGAGGAAGCTGCTCCCACTGGCTGTAACGATGCTCCTTGTCCCGAAGCGAAGTAAACAGCAGACCATCATACCGGACTTCCCAGGCTGCAAAAATAGCTTCTACACCTTCAACATATTGGTCAAACGAAAGCTCCTGCTCCCGATGTTTGTCAATCTGATTTACGATAAGAAACAACGGTTTGCCCCAATCGGATAGACTTTTGGCAAAAGAAAGGTTACTCTCCGATTGTACATGGTTATAATCCATCACATAGAACACCACATCGGCAAGATGAAGTGCTGAGTGTGTTGCTAGGCTGTGACCCTGATCGGTCGAATCCACGCCTGGCGTATCAAGTAATACCGCATCATCTTTCAGTAGGGGGATGTCATCCCATACTTCAATGGAGGTGTATGCCCCACCATTCTTGCAATACTCTTCCAATTGTTCTGGCGAAACCTCAAGAACTCCCGCTGAATTGTCAGCGCTTACGTTTGATGACGTATAAATAAGTGCTCTCGGCTCACCGTTACGGATGGATACAACATTCGCACTTGTAGGTACAGGACTCGAAGGCAAAACCCGCTTGCCGCATAAACTATTAATTAAACTCGATTTGCCTGCTGAGAAGTGTCCACAAAACGCAATCGTTAACTGTTTCATTTCCGCCTTACTGATCAAATCCGTTAAAGCCTGTACAGCTGTATGGTCCCCTGTCTGCTCCATCGCTTCTCGCAGTGGAAGCAGAGGTTTGGCCATCTCTACTGGGTAATCTGTTCTGGACATGACTGGCCTTCCCCCTGGCTCCTCTAATTTGACATCTGGTCCGATGTCTTTATCTTATAATTCATTTATTTTACCATTATCAAGTTTGAAATTGAACGGTTTGAATGCAAGATGGCTGACAAAGAAAATCTCACTCAGCAATTCTCCACATAAAAAAATAAAACCGATGCTGTCGGTTTTATCTGTGAAACGATTGTATTCCATAAGCTTGCTGCGTCCATGTCCAATCGGATCACCTTCAAAAGGATAACCCTGTGACATAGAAGCAGCATAACTTATTATCCCAAATCTCTTAAGAAACAGCGTTCTCCATCGAAGGCAGCAAAATTTCAAATACTTGTCCATGCTGCAAAATCGTAATGTCACGACCTTTGTCTCTCATGACAACCACTTCTGGTTTCGTGGACATACGCTCCAGATAATGTTCAGGCACATCGCCAGAATGACTTACAGTGATACCTTCTACTTCTTTTTCTTCGTTTTCAGCCATTTCCTGTTCAACGATTTGTTCGAAAATATCGGAGAAGGCCTCAAAATTGTCAGTGTACACGGAAATGCATTTCATGATTACTCATCCTCTTCTGCTCATTAATTTATTTTTCGTTTTGGGGTTGTGGCACGTTCCTTATCTTTCCTGATTTGGGACGTTTTCATACGCTTTTTACCTTCTCTGCATATGTCCAGCAATGGACAGACATGACATTGAGGGTTTTGTGCCTTGCAATGGTAGCGTCCAAAAAATATGAACCGATGATGAGTTAAAGTCCACTCATCCCGGGGTACGCGCTTCATCAGTTTTTTCTCGACTTCAAGTACGGAGTCATCCCAACCTGCCAGTGCCAACCTTTTGGATACACGTTCAACATGCGTATCAACCGCAATTGCCGGTACTCCAAATGCATTGGATACAACGACATTTGCA
>NZ_LITU01000053.1:45381-108841 GCF_001280595.1 Paenibacillus xylanivorans | reverse complement strand
CCGCCCGACACCAGGGAGCGTCACAAGCTGATCATGTTCCTGCGGTACATCACCGCCATACTGCTCTATTAAAATTCGGCACATGTTCTGAATATGCTTGGCCTTGTTTCGGTACAAGCCGATACGCCGGATATCCTGTTCCAGCTCTTCGAGAGGAACAGCCAGATAATCGGCAGGGCTGGTGTACTTTTTGAACAAGTCTGCGGTTACCTTGTTTACCGTTTCGTCGGTGCACTGGGCAGACAGCAGGACAGCTACAGTCAATTCAAACGCATTGCTGTGATTTAATTCGCAATGTGCATCAGGAAACATCGCTTCCATTGTCTCGAGTATATGCCTAACAGTGGCTGCATTCATGAAGAGCTACCTCCCACAAAATGACTCCACGCGGTGGAGCCTTACTTCGAAGCTTCTTTCGAGTACTTTGCGGGGACCCCAAAAATCTTGCAAAAAAAACGTCCTGATACGGGAAAGATCCCGCATCAAGACGGTCATTCTTTTGATCCTCGAAAAGAAACGATTACTGTTTTTGGATCTCCAGTACAACGTTGTTCAGGAGATACAATACAATATTATCATTATCTTTGAGAGATTGCACGCTTAAAGTGTTGTCACCCTGGTGAACAAATGCGCCTGTACCCAGTGCAAAACGATAATTCGTGTCCGAAGTAGACTCGCGTTTAACCAAAATTTGATTACCGACTCCATCATAAGACCAGAACTGTTTGCTCATAACTGTTAACACTCTGAAACGAGTCGAATTATCCGTATCTTTCGTCATTTCAACACGGTCACCTACGGTGAGGCTGCCCAGCGTGGTTAACGTAGATCCCGATTTGACCACTTTTACAGCCCCGCTTACAGGAACCGTTTCACTCTGACCGTTAAACAGCTTCAGTGTGACTGACGAAGCATCAACAGATGTCACCTCCGCAAGCGTGCGTTTAACCACCTGGACTGCTTTAGGTGTAGTTCCCTCAAATGTTACGTTAATCAAGTTGCCCGCTGTCAGCTGTGATGCCGTAATAGTCTGACCGCTTTCTCCTGTTAGCACTGCTTGATCGACATAAAACTGACTTGTCAGCGAATCCGATTTCACACGAACGCGACCATTCGTCTCTACAGAGACTACTTCGAATTGAGCCACGGTGTTCAAAGCCACTTTCTGCACATAGTCCTGATTCGAACCCAGCGTAACTGTGACACTATCGCCGATCTTCAAATCACTCAGACTTGCTCCAGATTTGTTGTAAATCTCGATCGTTGGAACCGTAGAGTACGGCACCGTGATCGTTTGGTTTCCAGACAACAAACTGATTTTTCTGCCCGAAGTATCAATGCTGTTGATTGTGCCTTCGTACTTGTAGATCACTTTAACAGATAGCGCACGAGTTCCCACATATGTCAGATCCAGTTTGCGGCCGTCATTTAACAGCGACTCCAGCCCAGCAAGTGTAGGTTTTGTAGTGTTGTAGTCCAGCTTGGTTTTGTCATCCAGTGTGAACACAAACGGTTTTTTATTGCTGTCGAGAACCGTCAATACTTTAGTTTTGCTATTGTAGGATACAACAGAAACCCCGTTCATCGGTTCCATCTGACGTCCGATCACTTGAATGCGTGTCACACGATCTTCAGAATTTAACGTAAGCTCAACCTGATCTCCATTTGTTGCGTCTGTAATCAGATCACTCAACGTTGCATCCTGGATTCCGTTAATGATTACTTCCGGCTTTTCTACCAGCAGCTTCGCTTCCAGAGATCCACCTTCACGTTTAAACGTCAGTGTGGATTGGTTACCACCGATCTCAACTAGTGTACCGCGTAGAGACTGCTCTACACCTTGCGACAATTCAATCGTTTGCAGGATGCTGTCTTTCACCGTATATTTCACTGCACTTCCTGCTTTGAGCTCAGCCAGCGAAAGAATTCGGTCCTGGTAACGAATGATGAGATTATCGTTATAAGTATATTGTTCTGTAGTTCCGGATGCATTGGTAAGCTTAATCGTTTTGGCAGAAGTCGTTACTTCAGTAACGACACCACTATCACTTTTGTTTACAATGCCAGACTTCACACGAATAACGACTGTCTTTTTGTCAGCCGAGAACGTCTCACGCTGTACCTCAATGGTGCTGTCTATTGTAATATCAGAAAGTTTGATCGGGTTTCCGTTCTGATCCATAAATGCCGTTGCCTCGTCATAGCTGTACGTTTCATAATTTTCGCCCACAAACAAGCCAATTTTATTACCTGATAATGAACGAGCGAAAGTACCTTCAACGCTTTCTACCTGCGGCGTAGCATCAATCACTTCAACATAGGAAGCTGTACCGGTAGTGCCTACAACCTGAACTTTTGTATACAGCTTCACATCCGCAGACGATGCACGGGATTCACTGTCTTTTGTAAAGTAAGGCGTACTGCTGTTCACTGCAAAGTTGACAGCTTTTCCGTCCACAACCAACGTGATCTGCCCATCTTTTAACCCAGTTACATAACCCGTGGATGTGTTCGGATACTTCATATCCGTTAACGTTTCGCCACGGCTGAAGAATGTAGCGAGTTGAGCACGAGTTACAGAGCCGGTTGGATTAAATTTGTTGCCATCTACACCTTTGGCCAGATCCAGGCTTACAGCCAGATTGATGTAACCTTTGCCACTTTCGGAAATGCTATCATTATCCGCAAATCCGGTAGATTGATTGTTTTGCGCTTTCGCTTCAGCATCCTTGTTCAGCGAACGGATCAGCAATTTCGTAATCCATTCACGTGATGCCGGTTTTTGTCCCCAGGATGTTTTGGACACATCCACTGTAGATTCTTCGGTTTTATCAATAAGACCCAGTTGAAGCGCCAAAGCGACATATGGCTTGAAATAGTTTCCCACTTCCATATTTGTCGGTAATGCCGTAGCCGTGCTGTCGTTCAACTGGTTTTCCTTGCTCATAAAACGGATCGCCATCGTCACAGCTTCCTGCTGCGTTACCGCGTCTCCCGGACGGAACAGGCCGTTGTTACCGAGAAGAATGCCTTGATAGGCCAGTTTGTACACATGTTTCTCAGCCCAATATCCGGCCTTGATATCACTGAACAAACCGGTTGGTGCAGCTGTATTGCTTGCAGTTGCAGTCTGTCCTTGCCCCGTATCTGTTGATTCTGCTGCCATGGCAGCTCCGCCGGCGCTAAGGGCCATCATGCCTGCAAGCACGGCTGAAACTACTTTTTTAGAGTGTGATGGATTGTTATATTTAAAAGTCACCTGTGATTCCCCTCTCTCATGTAAAACGGCCGATATTCCGCAGATTCACGGTAAAACAACATGCTGTACAACCTATTCGGATCGTGTCATTGGATGCTCAAGATCCACATGGCCCATCAAACTCTCGGATTGCTGGCCATCTACCAGCAAATCAAGTGATTTGACTTCATCAAATTGGAAAAACGTTTGCTTCAAAGCATCAATGGCAAACACTTCGCCACCTGCACCAAGACGTGCTGTATCCGGCATGTGAATATCCAGGGTAAGCGCACCGTCTTTGAACTGAACAGATTTCAATTCGATTTCTTTAGCCCATAGCGGAACAAGTTTGTCGTCCTTGCTTTGTTGAAGTGCTGCAAACGCTGCTTTGTATTTGGCATCATCCGAAGCATAAGAAAGTTCTGCCGTTGCTTTGTGCAATTCCAACTCTTCCAGATCTGTGTAGTACACATCAATGGTCTTCTTCTCATTAGTTTCGGAAGTTCCAGGCTTCTCCGAAGTAGTTTCACCCGACGGAGTCGTTGTGCCCTCCGTACTGCCTTCTGTGGTACCCGGTGTCGTTGTTGTTGTATCCTCCGGATCCACGGTTACAGGTTCAGTAATATCCGTCTCATTCTGATCCTCAGACGCATTATTCTCTGTTCCCGCACCTTGAGTCTGATTTGGAGCTGGAGCAGCTGTTGGCTTGCTTCCACATCCAGCAGCAACTGTCATCACCGTTACCAGCAGCGCTGCAATCCATAATTTTTTGTTCATTCTAACTCCGCCTCCTGATCATAAGGGCTGAACCCTTATTTAATTCCCAGATACTCCTTGATCCCTGCAACAATCCCTTTGGCTACACTGTTCTGGAAACTTTCAGTGAACAATGCGGCTTCATCACTCTTGTTGCTCAGGAAACCGGCTTCCAGCAAAACAGCCGGCATCGTTGTTTCACGGGTTACGTGGAGACTTGCCGTTTTTACTCCGCGGTCCTTCAGACCAGATGATTGCAGAAGATACTTGTGCATCACAGTAGCCAGTGCCTTGCTATTCGAACGGGTGTAGTAAGTCTCCACACCGTTTGCCGCTGCAGACCCGCTATTCGCATGAATGGAAATAAAGATATCCGCCTTCAATTTTTCTGCAATCTTCACTCGTTCACTCAAAGCCAAAAATGTATCATCGCTGCGCGTTAACACAACGTCAATGTTGGATTCTTTTTTCAGCAATGCTTCCACTTTCAGAGCCATTGCCAAATTGAAGTCTTTTTCCTTCTTGCCGGTTACACCGATGGCTCCCGGGTCCTGATTACCGTGTCCAGCGTCTACAACAACAACTTTTTTGCCATTGTTTCCAACAGGAGGTTGCGGTGTTGTAGTGCCTTCTTTGTTCAGATCAATCATAACCAGACCGGAGTCACTTTGCACGTCATAACCTTTGGCATTGCTCAAATCAATGACAAAACGAAGAGTAGAAGGACTATTGCTGTACAAGGAATAACGAATCTTCGACACATCCGGATATCCACTCACTACAAGCTGTCCATTCTGGTTGCTGTCCAGAGCTTGTCCTTCACTGAAAGAGTCAGCGAATGCGGTATTTGGCAAGTCTATAACGATTCGATCCGGTCCTGTCATCGTGAAGACGTTCGGCTTCGTATTTCCGCTTGTTGCAATCAAAAAGCGGTTGTCACTGAAGCTGATGCCGTTCACCAGTACAAGACCATCCTGATCCGATCCTCCACCATCATTACCAGAGTTCGGAGGAGTGGTTGTCCCGTTTCCGGAACCTGAATTCTGGGTAACTAATGTTACCGTCTTCGTTGTATTGTTCCAACCCACCTTAAGACCCATTTGCTCACCAATGAACCTTAAAGGCACAAGTGTGGTTCCATTTTTCACGAGTGGCGGGGCATCCAGGTTCACGTTACTGCCGTTCACCGTTGCCGTCTTCTGTCCAACAATCATCTGCATGGCAGTGTTGTCTTTGCTAATAGTCACGGTGCTTGTTGCCTGTTTCCAGTCCACACCATATCCCAGGCTCTCCGAAATAACCCGAATCGGAACCATCACTTTGCTATTGATGATTTCCGCTTTGGCATCCGAAGGTTGCACAATTTCTTTCCCATCTAGGATAATGTGCGTATCTGCTGCTGCATGACTATAGCCCGGGAAAACGAGCCCAAAGACAAATAACAGTACCAAAAAACCGAACTTCTTCATCCTTCACCCCTACCATTCTCATATTTTTTTGCCGCATGTTGTGAACCTTCAGCTTCGACTGACCACTGAGGCATTACCAGACACCTATTAGACGCCTCGTACTCTCAAAAGTTGCGAATATATTCCAACATAACAGAAAAAAAACGTTGTCAAATCAAGCTTTTTCTACATTTTATTGTCTGTATTTTCCCTTAATTATCAATTATGCATCTCCAAACAACGCACTACCCTGACCTTCATATTTGCGCACAACCCACATTAAAGACCCAAATATTCTACAATTCCGTCTACGATGGCCTGTGCACATTTGTTCTGATAATCTTCAGTCAGCATCATTGCTTCATCAGCTGAATTACTTAGAAATCCGAGTTCAAGCAGAACTGCGGGCATCGTTGTTTCACGGGTTACATGCAGACTTGCCGTTTTGACTCCTCGATCCTTAAATCCCGTAATCTGCAACACATGCTTGTGCAAAATGTCGGCTAAATCCTTGCTATCTTTACGACTGTACAACGTTTCAATTCCATTAGGAACAGGAGTTGTAAACTTGTTTCCATGGATCGACACAAAAATATTCGCCTGATTCAGTTGTGCAATATCTACACGTTGCTGCAGGGATAATTCCGTATCATCCTGCCTTGTAATCACCGTCTGAATCTCCGTATGTTGTTGCAGAAGTGCCTGAACTTTGAGCCCCACAGCCAAATTAAAGTCCTTCTCATAGGCGCCTGTCACACTGACGGCCCCCGACTGTCGTCCACCATGTCCTGGATCAATAATGACAACCTTTTTGCCATCATTGGTTGGCACAGCAGGCTGACTTGTTGGTTCTCCATTACTCGCCGCAAGGTCAACAAGCAACACGTTGTTCTCGCCCAGTGACCATTTGGCAGTCGCCACCTGACTCAGATCAAGGACCACACGCACTGTTGAAGGCGTTTGGCTGAACATTGCATATCGCACCTTGGAAACCAGCGATGAATCCGTAACCAGAATAGTTCCGCTGCCATCCGGATTGGAGGCTTGTCCCTGGATGAACTCCTTGGCAAATGTGGTGCCGGGCAGATCTACGATGATACGATCAGGTCCGCTGAGACTGGAAACCTTCGGTGTGATTTTCCCGTTCGTCGCCAAGATCAGACGATCCCCACCGAAGCTGATACTTTGAAGCTCAGACAGACCTTCCGGTTCAGGAGCTTCCACCGGGTCATTTTCATTTTCGGTACCTGCTACAGGAGGAATGCTAAATAGGCTTACTGTCTTGGTTCCATTGTCCCATCCCACACGAAGACCCATGCCTTCACCGACAAACCGTAACGGAACCAGGGTAGTCCCCTGTTTAATTAGAGGCGGAGAATCGAGACTCACCCGATTTCCATTCACGGTCGCAGCATCTTCACCTGCCGTCATCTGGATACTGCTGTTGCCTTTGAGAATACGAACGGTCTGGGTGACTTTCTCCCATTTCACCTGATAACCGAGGTTTTCAGAGACGATCCGAATGGGCACCATCACGGTTTTTCCAGTATTTTCGGCCGGAGCTCCCGACTGCTGATTAATGGTCACACCGTCCAACACAATCGAGGGAGACGAATCGGCATTTGCCATGACAGGAAATAAACACAGGAACAGAAAAACAAAGACTGCTGCCGACCATTTCTTCATACAATAACCACCATTCTGTTTGTCTTTTGAACCTTCGACCTGATTCGCTGTGATGCAACACTCGACTCTATCTACTCTTCCATAATCTACTAATCAGTTTATCAGATATTGTCACTTCATCCGGTTACAACGTTGTCATATTTAGTCGGAATACCCTGCAATTCGAAGACATAATTGCATCATTGCCAAATGCAAAAAAACCTCCAATTCGAACAAGGAACGGTGAAGTTCCCTGCGATTGGAGGTTTGATATACGAACTACAGATGAAAGATTAGACTGAGGCCGTTTGTCCAAACAATTTAGCCGAGTGGCGCTCTTCATAAGCTGTAATTTCATCATCATGCTGGAGTGTCAGGCCGATATCATCCAGTCCCTGCAACAGGAACTGACGACGGTGTTCATCCAGATCAAAATCGATATGCAGTCCGTATGCATCTGTAATCGTTTTGTTTTCCAGATTCACATTCATCTCATAACCTTCATGTGTCGCTGTACGCTGGAACAGATCTTCAACCTGCTCTTCCGACAGTTTAATCGGTAAGATCCCGTTCTTGAAACAGTTATTATAGAAGATGTCTGCATACGATGGTGCAATTACACAACGGAATCCGTAGTCCATTATCGCCCATGGTGCGTGCTCACGAGAAGATCCACAACCAAAGTTTGCGCGTGAGATCAGGACTGATGCCCCTTCATAACGGGGTTTGTTCATTTCGAAGGAGGGATTGTTGTTACCCTCTTCGTCAAAACGCCACTCGTAGAACAAAAATTGTCCAAATCCGGTCCGTTCAATCCGTTTCAAAAATTGTTTCGGAATGATTGCATCTGTATCTACATTGACCCGGTCTACCGGTGCAACGATGCCTTGCAGTGTTTTGAATTCTTCCATATCATTCGTTCTCCCTTCAATCCGTTCGTTGTTAGATAGCTGCTTCCGTTTTGAAATTCCAGTCACGTACGTCAACGAAGTGTCCTTTAACCGCTGCTGCAGCCGCCATTGCAGGAGATACGAGGTGAGTACGTCCTCCGCGTCCCTGACGTCCTTCGAAGTTACGGTTGGATGTCGAAGCACAACGTTGTCCTGGTTTCAATACATCCGGGTTCATTGCCAGACACATACTGCATCCTGCATCACGCCATTCAAATCCAGCCTCAGTAAAGACTTTATCCAGACCTTCTTTTTCCGCCTGAATTTTAACACGTCCCGAGCCTGGAACAACGATCGCTGTAACATTACTGGATACGGTGTGACCTTTGGCTACCTGTGCAGCAGCACGCAAATCTTCAATCCGTCCATTGGTGCATGAACCGATAAATACATAATCAACCGGAATTTCGGAGATCGGTGTTCCAGGTTCCAAGCCCATATATTCAAGCGCTTTTTCAGCTGCTTTACGTTCGTTTTCAGTTGGCAGTTCAGCCGGAACAGGAACTTTCGAAGAAATGTCGGTTCCCATACCTGGGCTAGTACCCCAAGTCACTTGCGGAATCAATGTTTCCACATCGATTTCAACCACATGGTCGAATTCAGCACCTTCGTCGGTTACAAGCTCTTTCCAGGCAGCAACCGCTTCATCGAATTTGCCATCGGCAGGTACGTATTCACGTCCACGCAGATATTCAAATGTCGTTTCATCCGGAGCAATCATGCCCGCTCTTGCTCCACCCTCGATGGACATGTTGCATACGGTCATACGCTCTTCCATGCTCAGTTCACGGATCGATTCACCTGTATATTCAATAACATATCCAGTAGCAAAGTCTGTACCGTATTTGGCGATAACTGCGAGAATCATATCCTTCGCCGTTACACCCGGGTTACGTTTGCCGACAAAACGAACTTCCATTGTTTTGGCTTTGGCTTGCTGCAAACATTGGGTTGCCATAACATGCTCTACTTCACTCGTTCCGATCCCGAATGCGAGTGCGCCAAATGCACCGTGTGTGGACGTGTGGCTGTCGCCACATACAATCGTTTTACCTGGATGAGTCAGACCGAGCTCAGGGCCCATAACGTGTACGACACCTTGATCGATGGTATCCAGGTCATACAGTTTTACGCCGAATTCACGGCAGTTTTGTGAAAGTGTGTCGATTTGTTGTTTGGAGATTGGATCCGTAATGTTGAAACGATCCTTCGTTGGAACGTTGTGATCCATTGTTGCGAACGTCAGCTCAGGGCGACGGACTTTACGGCCGCTCAGACGCAGACCTTCAAACGCCTGTGGGGATGTTACTTCATGCACCAGATGCAGATCGATATACAAAATGCTTGGTTTGCCTTCTTCCTGATGAATCACGTGGTTTTCCCAAATTTTCTCAAACATCGTTTTTTTACTCATCATTTTCACCTCATCATAAGTTCGGTCCTTGGAAGAGCCTCATATGTTCCTTTAAAAGTGAAGCTCTTGAATGACATAAATATATCACCCCGTCCTTCATTGTTCCAAGATATAATATCTATAGATGTAATAGGTTTAACCTATAACGAGGGAAAAGCAAATAAACCACTGCTATACGCAGAGGTTTCAATTGATAACAATTATCATTATCATATAAGTATAATACTACGTTCCAGCTTCTTCGCTGTCAATGCTTTTTATGCAAAATAGAAAAAAAAGCAGCCCTGTTACCAGGGCTACCATAATTATATCTCACCTGTTCCAGACGATCGTATTCCCCATATCTCTCCATTCATTGCAATCCTGCCTCAGCTGGAAGCGAATTACTTCTTGTCCCCACTGCTTTAATAACGAAATTGTAGACTTTGGCCGAATCTATGCCGTTTAATGTATAGCTGTAACTCGTCTGACCGCTTACCACCGGCACATACACGCTCCAATTCGTGCTGACTTTATCATTCTTCTCGTAAATTCGGTAACCTCGCACCGGCTCAGAGCTATTTGCTGGAGCTTTCCACGAAAGAACTGCACGGTTCGCTGACTGTCTTACTGCAATTGGATTTTGAACCGCGCCGGGTTTGACGTCAGTCCGTTTAATACTGTAAGCATCATAGACGGCAAGGGGTTTATCTTTAACTGCTGTGTAGGATGTAAATTTCAGCACGTCGCTTGTAATGGAAACATCCACAAACATTTTCTTGTTGGGCTGATCGTTTTTCGCTGCAAAAAACGTGTCTGCGTCTGGATTAAGAGCATAGAATTTCGAAGCGGCCGAGTTACCCATTAGATATACAGTCCCTTTGGGATTCAGTACATTTCCTTGCTCATCGGTAATGACATTCTTAATTGGAACGTTGTTCAGCATTTGAAAAGACCTCATATACATATGGTCATGTCCCTCAAACACCATATCCACACCCAGCTCATCAAATACAGGAATCAGATATTTCCGGTAAAATTCTACCCGTTCACTTTCTGCCGAAGCATTATCCCCTGAAGAATATGCTCCCTTATGCATAGAGACGAATTTCCACTTCTTGTCGGTCTTTGCCACCTGATTCCGCATCCATTCCAATTGCTTCGTGAACTGAATATCCGCTTTGTACGGCTTGACCTCCCCTTCGTACTGGGAATTGATTTGCATGAACAGGGCATCGCCGTATTCGAAAGCATACACCGACCCGTCATGAGCACCCGTCCCGACATCTTTTGGAAGATTAAAATGGTTATAGAAGTTATTATTCGGATAATCCTCTATCTCATGATTGCCGATGATCGGCGCAAATGGCACATTGGCAAATTCTTTTTTTGGCACACCCAAGAACCACTGCCACAGCTGCTCCAGATCACCGTCATCCGTTAGATCCCCTGTAAGAAGAACAAACTTGGGATCAACCGTTTTCTCAATAGCTCTCTTAAAAGTATCCTGCCACAGATCGAAATTCGATTTACTTGAGCCTTGGGTGTCGGTTACATAGAGGAAATGGAAATCCTGATTATTCGCCTTGTCCGTGGTAAAAGAACCCGCCTCGCTCCAGCCGTCCGCATCACCGTTACCGGCCCGGTACATATACTTGGTTCCAGGCTTGAGACCGCTCGCAATAACCTTATGACTGGCAAACTTTTTATACTTCTTGGAACTTCTGTCTCCTGACGTCATTAAGGTTTCAATAACTGTTGAGCTACCCTCATAAGAAGTGGCCAGTTGTTCCGGGAACTCGCTTCCTCCCGCATTGGACGCCTCCACCACTTGCACTACTGTACCTCTGACGGTTTCGGCTGTATACCAGTCAAAAGCGATACTTGTCTTTGGATCCCCATTAAAAGTCATGTTCAGCAGCGTTGGTGTTTTGTTGCCGGTGTCCTGAGACTTTGTCTTAAAGCTCCAGGTAATATCGTTGTCCGGTGTCCGGCCGTCCATAGTCCCCTTAAGGAGCTTTTTAGGGATGATCACCTTGTAAGTTTTGCCGGCCGTAAAATTAGGGTGGCTGACTTTAACCGTGTCTTGACCGAGCAGCGAGGCAGAGATGTTGTTAAGAGGGACATTGTTTTCCGTGATTACAACTTGATAACCACTGTCGAGACTGATGGCTTTATTAAACTTCACTGTGATCTCTGCGTTAAGGGAAACGTCTGCAGCCCCTGAAGCGGGAGTTTTGCTTACCTCAAGTGTGGGAGTGTCCCCAGGTTCGCCACTGCTGCGTGTTCCTTTAATGACTACATCTTTGATTCTGCTTGAGCCTGAGCTGGACACCGTTCCCCCGCTTACGCTTTTCGCGGAGTTTACCACCCAGCGGATATAGAGTACATCTTGATTGTTGGTTCCTGCAGGCAATGCGAGGTTCGTTAATTTGCAGGAATCATTAGAACAATTAAAATTGTTCTGGGCAAGAACCATTTTGCCGCCCGCAACATCTATCCATTCCTGCTGATTCGTACTGTATTGCACCTTAAAATCCCTGGGTCCAGTACTGGAAGAGGTTTGCTGTGAAGAGAGGAAAATACCTTCGAAGCCTTTGGTCGAAAGCGTGGCAAGCCAGTATTTAATGCCCGTTCCTTCATGCCAGCCCTGGTTGCGTACACTGTTTTCACCTGACTCATAGGTGTATGCATCTGTATTTGTTCCTACATCACGAATGGATGAAGCCGTTTGATATACCCCGCCGGTAGCCGGAAATATTCCGTTCTCGCCTTTGTCTTTAAAAATCCACTGGGCAATCGTTTCCTGAACTGCAGTTGCTTCGCTTGCAAGATCTTCCTCATTTCCTTCCCTTCCTGCTGAGACAAAACCGGTCAACTCCATCGCAAGCAGCAAACCTATAACCATTAGACTGATTACTTTGGAAAATCTGTTCTTGAGATAAGATTGGTTGTTATCCATTCGGCCCATCTCCCTCTTCATTAAACTCACTTATCGTCGAACCGCCGTCACCGAGAAGAACGGCGGTTCTGCTGCCCTTGTATTCCTGTTATTGGAGTTTCCAGTCGGTGACTTGAAGTACTGCTGAATCTGCGTTCTTCAGGTCTGTCTCTCCCATGTTCAGCAAATTGCTCCATTGCTTCACACGATTCTTCCCGTTAGGCGGAGAGTTGTAGTCATTCGTATCCACAATCTTGGTCCGTTCTTTATAGAAATTGGTCATGAAAGTCTTCTCATCCGTGCTGCTTCCTGACTTACCCAAAAGACCTTGAAGGGTCTCGGAGCCGCCGGTAGCTCCATGGTTCAGCGCTGTATCCACGAAGGAACCAATAGTTAATGCCGAGTTAAAGCCACGTTTGCGGGCCTGATCCACACTGTACTTAATATAGACATTGTAGAACGTTTTCCACATAGCCTCTCTCCACTCGGGATCATTCTGCAAATTGCCGATCTTTTTGCAGAAACTCTTTTCGCTTTCATTGATTTCGAGGATCTTCCCTTTCATCGAACCCTTGACACCGATCCGGGCCAATGCGCCTTTAACCGAAGGATTACTCGCGCCTTTGGCAGCGTCATATGCCTTGAACAGTTCCGGACCGTCGGGACCGGTATCATTTAATCCGCCTGTAGTCGCACCGAATATTCCAATCGTATACCCGCGGCGATCACCAATATCTTCACAATATCCGTAATAATTGGTCCACTTCAGATTGTCCTGCTCCGGTTTGTTGATAAGTATCATAATATTGTTCCACTGCTCACCATTCAGACCTGTGTTGTCACGCAAGAATTGCAGTGTTGTCGGTGAAAAATTAGAATCAGGGTTCCCTGCCGCATAACTTTTCTGTTGAGACGCATTGGACAAAGAAAAAATCATTGAAAAACTGAGCAGGATCAACAATGAAAATTTCATCTTCTTGGAAACCTTACTATTCGTTGAATTAAACACCGCAATCTCTCCCTTAAATTGAATAGTATAAGCGCTTTAACTTTTAACAGCAGTAAACCTAATCCCAAACATCTGAGCGTGCCACCCTCCTTTTCCAACACTTGGTAAATTCAATTCAAGCTTATCTCAAAAAGTTTGTCTAAACAGCACGTATTCTCTTGTAATTATTAAATTTTTATACATATATTGCTACATACTATAGATCAAGTCTACAATCCTCTTAGGAGGTGCTGAATGAAGCCGGTATTTTATGAGTCTACTCTTTTTGACATCAGCCGCAAGAAACAGGTATATACCAGCATGCCTTCAAGTCACTATCATGATGCATATGAGATTCTGTACTTAATATCCGGGGATTTTTATTATTTTATAGGGGACAGAACATACCAGGTTGCGGGTGGAACACTGTTATTTATGGATATTCACGAAAGGCACAAGCTGGTTAATTCCGGCTGCAATATGTATGAACGGGTTACACTGCTGTTCAAGAAAGAATTCCTGCAGCATTTCTGCACCGGAGGTCAATGTGAGGAACTGCTCAAATTGTTCAAAAGTGATTACCGCGCTTTAAAGATGACCGGGAAGGATCAGTATTTCATTGAACAGCTTTTTCAGAAGATGATCCAGGAGGAGAAGAAGCAAGCCCTCGGATATGAGCAGTACCAACAAATTTTATTGGTGGAGTTGCTCATCAATCTTAATCGTAAACTATTTGACAGCCTTGTAGCTCCATTGGTGGAATCCAATCGTACACACAAGAAAGTCCTGGACATCGTTAATTATGTAAATCAACATTATATGGAACCGCTTAAGCTCAGTGAGATTTCACGGCAATTCGACATAAGCTCTTCCTACCTTTGCCGAACGTTTAAAGAATCCACCGGGTTCAGCTTCATTGAATATATCAATAACATCCGTATTAAAGAAGCGCGTGATTTGCTGGTTGGCTCTTCTTTTAATGTTACTGAAATTGCGGGAATGGTTGGGTTTGATAACACCTCCCATTTTGGACGAACCTTCAAATTAATGATGGGCATCTCGCCGCTCTGCTTCCGCAAACAATTTAAATCTTAATAGCAAAACCACTGGAATACCCATCATTAGAGAAAATAAAATGCCCAATCTCTCCCCTCACACTTTTTGTTATAGTTTTCCCTATGTTGTATCAACCCTTTTAAGCAGTTTAAGCGTTTCACTTAAACTAATCATTTCTTATTTGTAGTGATATAATGATGGCATAACGAAAGGAATGACGTGTTGATATGGAATTCAGACAACTTCAATATACGCTGCAAATTGCGGCAGAGCGGAATTTCTCCCGGGCAGCCGAGAAGCTGCACATCGCCCAGCCTTCTTTAAGTCAGCAGCTATCCAAGCTTGAAAAGGAGCTAGGTGTACTGTTATTCCAGCGTAATACCAGCACCGTGGAGCTGACCCATGCAGGGGTGACTTTTGTAGAGCAGGCTCAGAAAATTATTGATGCAGTCGAGCTGCTCAGACAGGAAATGTCAGACATTTCCCAGCTGCGTAAAGGTAAAGTTGTTGTAGGCAGCATGCCGATCACTGGCTCCCACCTGCTTCCGCATGTGCTTCCCGCATTTCAGCAAGCCTATCCCGAGATCGAAGTAACCTTGCTGGAAGACTCCGGACTTACGCTTGAAAAGTTGACGGCCAGTGGCAAGGCTGACTTAAGCCTGCTCTCCCTCCCATTGCAGGAGCCAAGCTTATCTTATGTAACGATTGGTGAAGAACGAATTGACCTGGCTGTTCCCCCAAATCACCCTCTGGCACGCAGAGGAGATCCCGAACATCCGGTTCCAGTACGAATGGAAGAGCTTCGCGATGAACCATTTGTTGTACTGAAGAAAGGACAGGGTTTCCGCAAACTTACTTTTGATCTGTGTGAGGAAGCCGGATTTGATCCCAATGTGGTGTTTGAGAGTACGAATATCGAGACGGTGCAGTCACTGGTGGCTACAGGTATGGGGATTACGCTGGTTCCACGCTTTATTGCCCGCGCGCCCCGCAGTGAATTTGTTCCTGTTTATGTACCGTTGGCCGAGCCAACTCCCAGTCGTACCCTTGTAGTTGCATACCGCCAAGGACGGGTTCTCTCCAAAGCCGCGGAGGCGTTCATTCATACGTTCCAACAAACTGTTGCTGAACTCTCTCGAGGAGAATAATAGCTCTATCATCGTAATATCCCACCATACATGACAATAAAATAAACAAAGGCTTGACCCATAAGGGCCAAGCCTTTGTTCTATACTCGTCTCCCGCATCCGCAGGATAAAGTTCTTACATGGTATTAGCAGTACATCGTTACAGTACAATGTTGCTGATATCATTATTGAATTGTTAACGTAAAAACGTACATATGAGAATTTGAAGTTTGGCGGTTTATTTTCGCAAATTACGTTCACTTGTCAGCCTATTCTGTTGATTCACAAGGCGGCCTTCGTCCTGAACAGATTGATCAGGGGGTGATAGCCCTCCTGCCCCATTCTCTAAGAATGGCCTCAAGTGATCTACCCTAGTATTTTCCTGTTCCAGTCTCCTGAGCGTATCTTTCACATGGTTGTCCATTGATTGATCATCCTCCTTGGTGACGGGATAGTTATCATTACCCGCCTCCCGGAAGAATAAACACTTTATTGGAAAATTACAGATTTTTATTTGCTGCCAAAATAAATGCCAGGTCTGCGGTCTTCGAATACCGGAATACGGCCACGAACCTCATCCACAAGCGAAGGACGGATAATTCCGGTCACAATCTCTTCTCCTTCTCCGCCTTCAGCCACAATTTCACCCCAAGGATCAATAATGAGGGAATGCCCGAAAAATTCGGTGTCTCCGCTTTTCCCTACGCGATTGCAGGCAATTACGTACATCTGATTCTCGATGGCCCTTGCTGTAAGAAGTGTGCGCCAATGATGCAAGCGCGGGTTCGGCCATTCAGCGGGGACAATTAATGCTTTGGCTCCGTTCAAGGCAAGTGTTCGAGCAAGCTCAGGGAAACGGATATCGTAACAGATCGAAGCTCCAGCGGTGAGGCCGTTCTCCAATTCGAATATTTCCGGTTCTGCACCAGGCTGCAAATACTTCTCTTCATCCATCAGGCGGAACAAATGCAATTTATCGTAACGTGTCACCTGATTTCCTTCACTATTATAGGCGTACATTGTATTGAAGATTTGGCCATCACGTTTCTCCGCAATGGAACCGCCAACGATGGAGATTCGATGTTTTTGGGCAAAAGTCGCGAGCCACTCTCTTGATTTCTGGCCCTCCGGGTCAGCAAGCTCATGAATTTGTTCCAAAGCATAGCCCGTATTCCACATCTCGGGCAGCACAGCCAATCCCAAGTCGGGATACTGTTCTACCGCTCGTTCGAGCAAAGACTGCATATGTTTATGGTTGGCCTCAGGGTCTCCGATCTGAATATCGCCCTGAATCAGGGCTACACGCATTTCCCCTTGTTGTTGTTCTGTCATAACCAGCACTCCTCTGAACCGTAATACCTGTAATCATAGCTTGATCATTCAAACATCTGCAACCTGTTTTCGTTCTGAACTCCTACATAATAACTTGGGCAACAAAGTTAACAAACGGTTGCTCGTCAGTGCATCGCCCAAATTCCATGTTGTTTCTTCCACTCCGTACACCTGCCCCTTCTGCACGGCTGGAAGTGCTCGCCAGCTTGGACTCTGCATCAACTTCTCTGTGGCCTGCCTTGCAATAACCTCCTCAGGAAGCAAGACAAATATATGATCACCCGCATACTGACGAATCGCTTCAGACGAAATCTCCTTATACGCTCTGCCCGCCACAAGCGCCTCCTTCACTTTCGTAACGGGTCTGAATCCCATCGGATGATACAAGAGTGAGGCCAGACCAATATTGCCCATGACAAATAATCGGGCACCCCGATGATAGGTGAATACGGACGCCGTTTCCCCGGGTTCAATTGAAGCATGAATCTTCATCCACATCTTTTCCATGCGTTGCTGATAGGAGGAGAGCCATTTCCCAGCTTCTGATTGCTTGCCAAACCAGCTTCCCACCCTACAAATTCGATCTTCCAGCGTTGCATGAGAGTTATATGCCAGTGTGGGTGCTATTCGGGAAAATTGTTCATATTGTTGTTCGTTAGTGCTATCGAAAATGATCAGGTCTGGTCTCATCCGGACTGCCTCTTCCACATTAACCGGGGCAACCGCATCATAGGCCTGATCTCCTAATAAACCAATACCCAGCACTTGCAAATCTCCACCGGAATCACCATAAAACATAATTCGCTCGGGCTGTGACGGAATATTCACATCATGACCCAACCAATCCTGAACCAGTGTTTGTTGCTGAATAGATCGATCATATTGACGGGGCGATAATCCGGTCATTTGACGAAAACGCCTGCTAAAATAATACTCATCCTTAAAACCCACCCGGGTTGCTATATCCCGAAGTGGTTCATCGGATTTGCGCAACCAATCCTTAGCATGTTTAATTCGTACATGGTTCACATAATCAAGCGGCCTGTGGCCTGTTAATTGTCTGAACAAGTTTGTATATTGCACTGGTCGGATATCTGCAAGACGGGCCAGTTTCGTTACTGTGATTTCTTCAGCGTAATGATCTTCTACATATTGAATTGTACTGTGTAGTCTGGATTCCATACTCTGCTCTGTTTTTGGTGAAGTGTACCGGGTGATGATCATCTCCATCCATCTCTGAAACTGTGCATTCAAATGGCTATATTCAGCATCTGTTTGATAATCCCGAATGGCATACAATTGCTCCAACAGCCCACTTAACGGGGCATAAGGATAGCCATTCAATTGATTTCTATGTTCGAATACAGGGCGCGTATACTGTTCCGGATCTCCTGTCAACACATGAATAACATCAAATGATATCACCATATATTTCAATTCCAATCGGTTTCCATGTTCAATCTGGTACCCTTCACCCGGAGAAAGCGGGTAAACACATCCGGTGGTAAAAGGAAACTGTTCATATCCTATATATAAGCGACCTTCCCCTTCTTCGCAGATCAAAAATGTATGTTTATCACATGCCACTTCCAGCATCACCTGTTCTGGTTGTTCAATTCGTTGTTCCAGATGATCCAGCCGAAACATGAATGCTGAAAAATACAACCCTCTGGCATCGGCATTCAAAGCCTGCATGGTGGTTCACCTCGTTTTTTAAAATGAGAATGATTATCATTATATCTGTATGAACTGATTATAAGCGAGCTTTTGTCATTAATCCAGATCTGGCTGTAATCAGCACAAAAAAGAGCTTTCAACGAAAAGTTGAAGGCTCTTTTATAGTCGGCATTTTCGTTCTTAATCCAATACAATATTATGATGTATCTATCCATAAACGACTATTGAATCATCTGTTTTGGCAACTCTTTCAAAAGCCATTCTCTTGAAGTCGCATCACTGGAAGCTTTGACTAGATCGAAGCGATATACTTTTCCTTCTTTTACTGCAGGCAAGCTCTTCCATATCGTACTATCAAGCAATTCTTTTGTAGACTGCTTGGCATCATCCGTCACAGGATCAAGAATAAACACCCGATCACCTGCAATTTCAGGCAGCTTTTCAGTAGAAATTTCTGCAAAGCCCATTCCTTCATCTAAAAGCTTCTGAATTTCCGCGGTTGGCTTCATCCCGTCTTTTCCATACAACAACTGTGGCAAGCCTGCTCCCGCCATGACAAACAGACGATTACCTGGATACATGGTGAACACCGAAGCCGTTTCGACTTCTTTCAATTCATTCTCATAAAGCTGTTTCCACATTTCTTCTGTCGCTTTTTGATGAGCTGTAATCCACTCTTCAGCTTCCTGCTTTTTGTTCAACAGATCGCCGAGTGTTCTCATACGGTCTTCTAATGATGCAAAGGAATCAAAAGTGACCGTCGGAGCGACCTTCGAGATCTGATCATATTGTGCCTGATCACTATTCGAGAAAATGATCAGATCGGGATTCAATGTAAGTGCCTTTTCAACACTCAACGGGAAACCTACATCTTCTGCCTCGATTACCTGATCATCGTATACGGTTCCATCCTGCCGAAGAATACCTACAGGCACAACGCCCAACGCAAGCAGATCTCCTGTAACTTCACCATGATAAATCACACGCTTTGGCGTAACCGGAACCTCAACTTCATGACCTGTCCAGTCCTTGAACATCCGGGTTTCACCCTCATTGTTATCCTCGGATGCCGTCTGTTCCTGATTGGACTGATCCACGTTTGTCTGTGTTTCATTGACCGCCTTGGAATCATCCGTTCCAGCAGATGGAGTTGAAGCCTGATTTCCGCAAGCCAGCAGCAGAAGGGACAACCATGTTACTGTCAACAATACTGCCGTATTTCGTATACCCTTTTTCATTTCTATTTCTCCCCCTAATAAGTGCTTCGTTCCCATTTCCCAATGATATTGATTATCATTATCGAATAATATCATAAAACAGGATTTACCCTAATCTCAATGGACAAAATGAAATATCTCATTTCAGTTTTGTACAAAAACTAAAATATTGGCTCCATTCAAGTATTCATGAAGTGTTTTCCCCCTATACAGCTCGGGATTGACGTGATAAATTAATGAGTACTATATTGCCATCTTTAATAACCGGAGTGATGTATAGCATGACTAATCAACCTAACCTGTCGGGTCGTTCAGCCTTTACCATACCTACATCCGATGTAATGACACAGCTTCCAACGCAATTTTTTGCTACCCTTGTTCAAAATGTAAATCGCGAAATTGCAAGTGGTCACGACGTAATCAATTTGGGTCAGGGGAACCCGGATACACCTACACCGCCCCATATTGTTAAAACACTGCAAGAGTCGGCAGAGAACCCGCTCTATCACAAATATTCGCCTTTTAGCGGGCATGCTTTCCTGAAGGAAGCCGTTGCAAAGCGTTACAAGGAAGACTACAACGTTGACCTGGACCCCGAAACGGAAGTTGCGATTTTGTTTGGCGGAAAAACAGGCTTGGTTCAGTTGCCTCAGGTATTGCTCAATCCTGGAGACGTATGTCTCGTGCCTGATCCAGGTTATCCGGATTATTGGTCCGGTGTGGCACTCGCGAAAGCGCGCATGTCTTTCATGCCACTGCTGGAGTCCAATGCATTCCTGCCTGATTATGAAGCAATCTCTACCGAAGATCGGGAAAAGGCCAAGCTGATGTTCCTGAACTATCCCAACAACCCAACATCGGCCACCGCCCCGCTTTCCTTCTATGAGGATACGGTAGAGTTTGCCATTCAAAATAAAATCGTCGTAGCCAGTGATTTCGCCTACGGTGCAATCGGATTCGATGGGCATCGTCCAGTGAGCTTTTTACAGGCACCAGGTGCCAAAGAAGTGGGCATTGAGTTCTACACATTATCCAAAACGTACAATATGGCGGGTTGGCGTGTCGGTTTTGCCCTGGGCAATGCAGATATCATTTCCAAAATCAATCTGCTGCAGGATCATATCTACGTGAGCCTCTTCGGAGGCATCCAGGCCGCTGCTGCGGCTGCACTGACCGCTTCCCAGGAATGTGTCACTTCACTGGTTGCACGTTATGAATCACGTCGTGACGCTTTCTATGACGCACTCTCATCCATCGGCTGGAAGGCCCCTAAACCGGGAGGTTCCTTCTTTAGCTGGCTGCCTGTACCTGCAGGCTTTACTTCTGCTTCCTTTGCTGACGTGTTACTGCGTGAAGCAAAGGTCGCGGTCGCACCGGGTATTGGTTTCGGTTCACATGGTGAGGGCTATGTGCGCGCAGGGCTGCTAAGTGATGAAAATCGATTAAGGGAAGCTGCGGAGCGGATTGGCAAGTTAAATTTATTCAAGTAATTTACAGGTGCATAACCCCTTTGCATCTGCCAAGTTTCCATGGTATGTTATAAGGAAATATTGAACGAAACGTGATGACGGGACCAGTACGAGAAGATCAGCCGCGCCCAGAGAGTAAATTCCATCGGGCTGCAAGAATTTACCGCGGCTTCTCTCCGAAACCTACCCCTGAGCGGCCTGTGATGCACAGGACAGTGCCTTCTGTTACAGGGCATGAAGCCGGATGATCCAATCATCAATAAAGGTGGTACCGCGGAAGTAACGAACTTTCGTCCTTTTTAACTAAAAGGGCGGGAGTTTTTTTTGTACCCAACGGTCTGATCCAGGGTCAATGATTAATATTGTTTAAGGAAGTGAAAACATGACCTCACGTATTGTAGTTAAGATCGGAAGCAGTTCGCTTACTACGGAAGAAGGCGGGCTCGATCGAAGTTCCATTACTTTTTTTGCTAGAGAAATTGCCGCCTTGGCTGAACAAGGACATGAGGTTCTTCTGGTTACTTCAGGAGCGGTAGCTGCCGGTTTCCGGGAGATCGGTTACCCCCAGCGTCCCAAACAGTTGCATGAAAAACAAGCCGCAGCGGCTGTTGGGCAAGCTTTGCTGATGCAGGCATATCAACAGGCTTTTGCAGCGCACCGCGTTACTACAGCACAAATTCTGCTCACCCGCACTGACTTTCACAGCCGAAAACGTATGGGCAACGCGGGTATGACCGTGGAAGAGCTGCTCAAACAGCGCGTCATTCCAATTTTCAATGAGAATGATACCGTGTCTGTCGATGAATTGAAGTTCGGAGATAACGATCTTCTGTCTGCTCTGGTAGCAAATCTGGTCAAGGCACAGCACCTTGTCATTCTTACAGATACCAACGGCCTGTACACGGCTGATCCACGCAAAGATCCAGCTGCCGTACGTTATGACCGTATCCCGGAGATTACAGCAGAAATCTACGCCTATGCCGGCGGTTCGGGATCATCTGTAGGTACGGGCGGCATGCGATCCAAGGTGGGTGCAGCCAAAGTGGCAACGCGTGGAGGCGTGCCTGTTTTTGTGGGAAGTGTGAAGGAGCCTGGAGATATGCAAAAAGCGGTTGATGGGACCGGAAAAGGAACGTATTTCGAGACTCGTCTTGCCGCTCTCTCTCGTAAAAAGCAATGGCTTGGTTTCATGTCTACACCGCTCGGTACCGTCGTTGTGGATAATGGTGCCGAAGAAGCACTTGTCCATGGCGGCCATAGTCTCCTGCCTGTAGGCGTCAAGCGCGTACTGGGCACCTTCCATGCCGGAGACGTTGTAGAGGTACTGGGCATGGATGATACCTTGCTCGGTCGTGGCATCGTTAATTATGATGATGACCAGTTGCGACTCATCGCAGGACTGCCAAGTGGCGAAGTGATGAAGCAGCTGAATAGCATCCATCGACTTGAGGTTATTCACCGGGACGAGTGGATTACGTTAAAATAGAACACCTTTATATATGGGAGGAATTTATGATGAGTGAAGTCAGAGAAAAAGCGATCAAGGCCCAAGCCGTGGTTCCGCAGCTGAATCGACTGAGCACAGAACAAAAAAATAACGCGCTACTGGTCATGGCAGACGCATTGATTGCCCAAGCGGATTCCATTATTGCAGCAAACGCGGATGATCTGGAACGTGGCAGACAGCAAGGCACTCCAGAATCGATGCTGGATCGCCTCGCTCTGAATAAAGATCGTATCGCCGGCATTGCTGAAGGATTGCGTCAGATTGTAGACCTGCAGGATCCAGTCGGCGAAGTACTGGAGACATTCACTCGTCCGAACGGATTGCATGTTGAAAAATTGAGAGTGCCCATCGGTCTGATCGGCATCATCTATGAGGCTCGTCCAAATGTTACAGTAGATGCAGCCGGACTATGCCTCAAAACAGGCAACGCTGTACTTCTGCGGGGGGGTTCCTCTGCCCTCTCCTCCAATCGCAAAATTGTGGAGGTGCTTCATCAGGCACTGGCGACAACAGACATGCCCGCTGACGCCTTGCAGCTTGTTGAGGATGCAGACCGCTCCTCCGTGGACGAAATGCTCAAGTTGAATGGACTGCTGGACGTCATCATCCCGCGCGGCGGAGCCTCACTGATCCGTAATGTGGTCGCCAATGCAACAGTACCTGTGATCGAAACCGGAGCAGGTATCTGTCACACCTATGTGGATGAATCTGCCGATCCGGTCATGGCAGTGGAGATTGCGATTAATGCCAAGGCACAGCGTCCATCCGTGTGCAACTCCATGGAAACCTTGTTGCTGCACGCTGTTTACGCGGAGGAGCATCTACCGGCTATGGCTGAACAACTCCGTGAGGCGAATGTCTTGTTGAAGGGTTGTGACACAGTGCGCCGTCTGGTTTCCTCTGCCCTTCCTGCGACAGAAGAAGATTACGCGACAGAATATAATGATTATATTTTAAATATCCGTGTGGTTCAGAACCTGAATGAAGCGATGGAACATATCGCACGTTATGGCACAAAGCATTCAGAGTGTATCGTCACCCGGGATACCAGCCACGCAGAACGTTTTTTACATGATGTAGATGCAGCTGCTGTATACCATAATGCTTCCACACGTTTCACAGACGGGTTTGAATTCGGGTATGGCGCTGAAATTGGAATCAGTACCCAGAAGCTGCATGCTCGTGGACCTATGGGTCTGCCTGCACTGACTTCAACTAAATATCGTATCACTGGCAATGGACAAATTCGGCAATAATTTCGCAGCTACAGTTATATAGGAGGAACGATAAACATGAGTCAAGAACAACAGACGCTATTACAACAGAAGATTACTTTTCACGGAGCAGGCGCGATGGCTGAAGCCATCGTGCGGGGATTGATCTCCCGCTTTGTCGTTCGTCCTCAGGATATTACAATGCTGAACCGCAGCAACCAGAAACGTCAGGAGGAGCTCAGTACCCGTTATGCCGTACATACCGGAACTGCTGCACATTCACTGGATCATCTCGCCGCTTCTCCGGTTATTGTACTCTGCATGAAACCGAAGGATGCCGCCGCAGCTCTGCGTGAACTGGGGCCGCTCCTGTCACCGGATCAATTAATCGTCTCCGTTATTGCGGGATTATCGATCCGTACGATGCAGACGCTGCTGGGGCGCAAGCAACCAATCGCCCGCACCATGCCAAATACATCCAGTACAATCGGGCTCGGCGCAACCGGACTTGCCTTCTCTGAAGAAATTACGGATGAACAGCGCAGTACAGTCATGACGATGTTCGAAGCTGTTGGAATCGTGACCATTGTGCCTGAAGATAAACTCGAAGTGCTCACAGGTATTTCCGGAAGTGGTCCGGCTTATGTATACTATTTGATGGAGGCTATGATTGCCGCAGGTATTCGTGGCGGCTTGTCCAGCCAGCAATCCCGCGATCTGACGGTTCAGACCGTGCTGGGCGCATCACGTATGGTGCAACAGACCGGTATGGAGCCGATGAAGCTTCGTAGTGATGTAACGTCCCCGGGAGGCGCAACCCAGGCAGCTCTAAAAACGCTGGACGAGGGAGATTTCTTTGAAAATGTAATCGCAGCCGTCAACCGCTGTGCAGAGCGCTCACGGGAGATGGGAGCTGCTTTGGAAGGGGATTTAAAATGAATAACATGTGTACAGCCACATATCGTCTGCATGATGATCGTGCAGATTTTCGCAAAAAGGCTGAGTCCATTGCTGTCGGCATGACCGTTGGCAGTTGGACCGAATTGCCTCAAGCCAAGCGTGAGGCAATGCAAAAACATCTCGGTGAAGTCATAAGTGTAGACGTACATGAGGCCGAGGGCATGGCCCCAGGCGAGCGTTACGCCGATATTACGATCGGATATCCTGATGTGAATTTCAGCCGTGATATTCCTGCCCTGCTCGTGACAGTCTTTGGCAAAATCTCAATGGATGGACGCATCAAACTGACAAAGCTAGGATTCTCGGACGGCTTCCTCAGCGCATTCCCCGGTCCCAAGTTTGGACTGAACGGGGTTCGTGATCTGCTGGGTGTACACGATCGTCCACTGTTGATGAGCATTTTCAAATCGGTCATTGGGTTGGATGCAGATGAGCTGCGGGAACAGTTTATCCGCCAGGCTCTTGGTGGAGTAGACTTGATTAAGGACGATGAAATTCTGTTTGAGAACAAGCTGACTCCGATTGAGAAAAGAGTGGAGGTTTGCATGCAAGCTGCCGAACAGGCACGCAAGGAGACGGGTAAGAAACTTCTTTATGCTGCAAATTTGACCGGACCTACATCACGCCTGAAACAGCAAGCTGAACGTGCCATTAGTGCAGGAGCCAATGCACTGTTGTTCAATGTCTTATCCTACGGATACGACGTGCTACATGAACTCAGTAGTGATCCCGACATCAACGTACCAATTATGGCTCACCCTGCGCTTGCAGGTGCACTGTATCCTTCACCACACTACGGTATCTCGGCTTCGGTCCTGCTGGGTCAGCTGATGCGGCTTGCCGGAGCGGATCTGGTGCTCTTCCCTTCTCCTTACGGATCGGTCACGATGCCGAAGGAAGAGAATATGGCAATCACGGAACAATTGCTGTCACCGGGACTGCCGGTCAGAACCAGCATGCCTGTTCCTTCAGCGGGTATACATCCAGGGCTTGTACCGCTTATTCTGCGCGACTTTGGCACCGATGTCATCGTTAATGCCGGCGGAGGCATTCATGGGCATCCTATGGGCACGGAGGCAGGCGGACGGGCATTCTTGCAGGCTATTGAAGCAGCTCAGCGTTCCATTCCGCTGGCACAGTATGCTGCCGAGCATCCAGAACTGAAAAGTGCACTGGATCTGTGGGGTGGCGAACGATGAGAAGTGATAAAAAAACGGTCATTTTCTGTGATTTTGATGGCACCATCACCCTTTCGGACAATATCGTAGCGATTATGAAGCATTTTAAGCCTGAAGGTATTGAAGTGATTATGAAAGATACGATTGAACAGCGAATTTCCCTCCGCGAAGGTGTTGGAGCCATGTTCGCTCTGTTGCCTTCTTCACAAAAAAATGAGATTGTGGAATTTGTACTTGGACAGGCTGGCATCCGAGAAGGGTTCAGCGAATTTCTTGCATACGTTCGGGATGAGGGCATTGAATTCAATGTCACCAGCGGTGGAATGGACTTTTTTATCGAACCTTTGCTTGCTCCATTCGATATTCCAAAGGATCACGTTTATTGCAACGGGACCGATTTCACAGATGAATTCATACGTATTGAATGGCCTAATCCATGTCAGCCTCCTTGTGAGAACGGCTGCGGCATGTGTAAAACGACGGTTATTCGGACATTCCCGGAAGAACAATATAATCGTATCCTTATTGGCGACAGTTTGACGGATTTTGAAGGTGCCAAAATCGCCGATCTCGTCTATTCCCGTTCCATCCTGACGGATAAATGTATAGAGCTGGGTGTGGATCATGTCCCATTCACGACCTTTTACGATATTATGGAAGATATGAAACAGAAGCAAACACAAGGAGTGCTGTAAAGATGGGTTTTGAAAAGATTACATTGGAACATAAACGCCAGGTCCTCGAAGAGCTGGCTGATATCAAAGCGCTGTTTGCCAGCCGGAACTGGTTCCCTGGTACAAGTGGCAACCTGTCGATGCGTGTGGGCGATTTCGACCCGGAGCAATTTTACTTTGCGGTTACTGCATCAGGCAAAGATAAATCTCTCCGTACACCGGAAGATTTTCTATTTGTGGACAAGCATGGCAAGGCCATTGAAACCACAACCCTGAAACCAAGCGCCGAAACGTTAATTCACTGTGAAATCTATCGTTTAACCGGCTGTGGCGCGGTGTTCCATGTGCATACCGTATTTAACAACCTGATCAGTGAGTTCTTTGGAGCAGATGGACACGTACCGATTCAAGGAATCGAATTGATCAAAGCTTTCAACATCTGGGAAGAAAATGCGGAGATTCGTGTACCGGTCCTGCCTAATTTCGCAGATATTCCATCCATCGCTGAATTGGTGCCAGGTGTACTTGACGCTAACGTACCGGGAATTTTGCTGCGTAATCATGGTATTTATGCATGGGGTAAAGATGCTTTTGAAGCGAAACGTCATCTGGAAGCGTTCGAGTTCCTATTCGAAGTGATGTACCGTCAACTTCTACTAAAGGGTGCTACCAAATAGCAATTATTCATTCGAAATCAAAACTGCATAAAAAAACACGTCAAAGGTTATAGTCATAGCCCTTGGCGTGTTTTTGGTTTATAGGAAGTACTCGTTTCCAAATACCGTTTGTGTATAGTTGCTAATGAATCCTATAGTCGATCATCCCGATCCTTGAACAAAAAGAGGCTGTCTGCTCCATCATCATTTCGATGGACCGCACTATTCGTACTCGCCCCTCGCTGCTTGCCGAACAACAGCTTCAGACCGCCAAAAATAAGCAGCAAGGAAACAATAACGGTATTCACATACGAACGAATCTCGTAGGTCATAAATACATTAGGGAACATCTCATTCAGCTGTGGAATGACCAGGCGGATAAACAGATAGTACAGTCCCAACCCTGCAATACCGAATCCGATCAGGCGCTGGTGGCGAGCCCAATCCTTGAAAATGGGTTGATCGGTCAGCGGTTCACGGCCGTAACGACTTGAACATTGGAGTCCGTCAAAGAAGCTGTAGAACCAGATCAACGGGATCATAAACAGGAATACCGATAACCGAAGCAGGTCCAGAATATAAATGCTCCCGAGAAACAGGAACATCAATTGCATGCCTCTTTTTTGCAGCCCCAGATACAGATGACCCGCACCCGGAAAAGCCGATAACAGCGTTGCAAGCACTTTACTGCGTCGTCCAGATGCCCTGCCCATCTCTAATTCCTCGAACAAGGTCCGATCCTGCAGTACCTCACCGGCCTGCTTGCGATGGACGTGCTGAACCGCATCAAACATACAGTACACCCAAATGACAGGCAGAATGAGCAAGAACATCAGAAATACGGATTCATTTGTAATGGAAGCTACAAAAACCATCATGGCAAATGAACCGAAGAACGCAATCAGGAACGATAATCCGCGATGCAACAGTCCGAGATGAAGATGTCCCAGACCTGGAACAAAGGAAAGCAAAATCGTAAAAAATCGTTCGCTATCACTACCTTTTCGATAAAGCGGTTGACCGTAACCCCCTTCGGGGCTACCATACTCACCGCCCTGATGCTGATGTATTCCCTCTTGGTCCATCTCCATCTGTCCCAAGTGGCCTTCCTGATCAGCGTAAACTCCCTGGTATGCCGCCCCCTGATGTGGTCCACTGTAATGTGCGCCATATCCTTGGTATCGGGCATCATTTGGAGATGGGGCACGGAGCAGAACGATAATCATATCCAGCATGCTGACACACCAGAAGAATATGGACCCCAAGGCCCCGAGAATCATTAATTCCCTTTCACTCACCAGAATGGCCAGCATAAAAGAGCCAACAGCTGTCCCAAAAAAGAGTAATGGATAGATTACAGCTCTGGCAGGCCGACCCCAATAGAGAAAACCCAGACCCGGAATCAGGTTTAATAAGAATGCAAGTATTTTGTTACGATCTGATTGCACAGTCGTCATCCTTTCTTTTCAGGCAATGCGAAACAATTTATGGTCTAGGCTTGAAGTGATCCAGCCAGGAAGTGGCTGCTTCCGTCCATTTTTCCGTAAATGACCCCCTGTGATCGCCGTCCTGGAACTTATGATAAGGCGCTACCTTGTCAAAAAGTCCCGAGGAGAGGAAGATTAACGTCAGACAAGCCGCTACGGCATAATGAAACACTTTGTGATCCAGCCAGAGACGTCTTCGTCCAGAACGCGATTTGCGCTTTGGCTTGGAGGATTGCATTTCCGTAATTTGATTCATGACCGAATCGGCGAAGCCTACCGGGTCCTTCAGTTGTGGCAACTCCCGATGAATGCCGAGTGCTTCGAGATAGTTGTCCATCGCTTCGGGAACATCCATAAGCATCTGTTCCATCATACTTGCCTGGTCTGCAGTCATTCGGCCTTCAATATAATCAGTCCATTCCTGGACGGTATACATCCTTTTATTCCTCACGCCACTCATCCTCCTTCCAATGATTTCGAATCCACTGCCGGGCACGATACAGACGGGACTCCACGGTTTTTACTGCCACCTGTGCATCACGGGCAATCTGTTCATAATTTTTTTCGCTTAAGTAATACGCAGTAATAATGTCCCTGTGCTGGGCAGGCAGCTGCTTGATTCGCTCGCGCAACTTCTCCTGACGCTCTTCACGCACGAGGCGGGCAAGAACATCTTCTTCACGACCGGGCATGTTCATTATTTTTTCTTCTCCGCCCAGATCCTCAGCGCTTCGTCTGCCCACCTTGCGTTTGGCATCAATTGCTTTGTGAAAGGCAATTCGGGTTAACCACGTTTTGAAACCTTCGGATCGGTAATCGGGGAGAGATTTAACCATTTGAATGAACGCCTCCTGCGCTGCATCCTGTGCTTCCTGATCGTTCCGCAACACGGAATAGGCCACATGGTACACATGCTGGCTGTACTTTTCGATCAACAAACGCATCTGGGATGTATCGCCTTGGCGGATCTGTTCGATTAAGCGCGCTTCATCAATGACTCTCCCCTCCTCTCCACTACAATAGACGACAACTTGTTTGTTGACCCCTGCGTATTCATTGATTTTTTTTATAAAAAGTTTACACATTGCCTGAAAAGTCAGTTCCACTGGGAACTTAACATGTCTAAATTAACATCTCTATAATCTAAAAAAACAGGCTCAGAATAAATTCCGGCCTGTTTCTGATTTATTCTGAATGAAGTTGTTGCCTAATCTAACATTGGTGTTAACGTCCTCCGTTACGAAACCGCTGCGTATATGCCTTGGCGTCCTGCACATTCTTCACGCGGTTACGGCTCCATTCAAGCAGAATTCGGTCTATATAGCGGAAATGGACTTTACCAGCAAACACCGCTTCCTTCAATGCCATGAGAATAAGTTCCTCCTGATAGCGATCCTGATCCAGCCAGCTGGATATAGTCTCGCATTCCATCGGGGAAAGCGGGCGGCCAAATTCTTTTTCAAAAATAGAGAACATGTTTCGTTCTTCCTCTTCTTTTTGAACACTGTTCGAATCCGGGCGCAATGCATTACTGTCCAGCTGCTGCTTACGAGCAACGGCCATATCCTCTGCTGTACATCCTGCCAGCTTGGCATATAATCCGTGCAGATCATAACGTTCATACTGTATGTCACGCTCTTCATCCCGATGCTCGTCAATATGAATGTACCCGTCTCTCATAAGACGTTGCAGCATTCTGGCGATGCCTTCAGGAGCAAGACCCATACGGGTAGCAAGCTCTTCAAGCGTTGGGAACTCATTGAATTCGACTTGCCGGAATCCAAACAATTGAATCAGCAGAAGCACCTCTGCGTCACTTAACCCCAGCTGATGATAATAGCGCAATAAAGCATATGGGAGCTGCGCTGTCCCTGATGCCATACCGTAAGCTGCTCCATTCAACCAGGCTTTGGAGCCGGTTTCTTCCATGGACTCGCGGTTAAGCATTAAGGGTACAGACGATAGAGCATACGTGGGAATGCAATCGTCTCACGTACGTGATCCAATCCACAGATCCATGCTACCGTCCGCTCCAATCCCAGACCGAAGCCGGAGTGAGGAACCGATCCATATTTACGCAAGTCCAGATACCACTGATATGCCTCTTCCGACAATTGATGCTCATCAAAGCGCTGCTGCATCAGTTCGGGATCATCAATACGCTGGGAACCACCAATGATCTCTCCGTATCCTTCTGGTGCGATCATGTCTGCACAGAGGACTACTTCAGGACGATTTGGATCAGGTTTCATGTAGAATGCCTTGATTCCAGCCGGATAATGTGTGATAAAGACAGGTGTATCGTATTTCTCGGCAATCGCCGTTTCATGCGGAGCACCAAAGTCTTCTCCCCAAGGAATATCAAAGCCTTGTCCATTCAGGAACTCAATTGCTTCATCATACGTAATGCGCGGGAATGGAGCAACAATGTTCTCAAGCTTGGAAACATCACGTCCGATGGATTCCAGTTCAGCACGGCAGTTTTTCAGAACCGTTTGAACCACGTGAGCAATAAACTTCTCTTGCACCCGCAGGCTTTCCTCGTGATCCACAAACGCCATCTCCGGCTCAATCATCCAGAACTCGATCAAGTGACGACGTGTTTTGGATTTCTCGGCACGGAACGTAGGACCGAAGGAGTATACTTTGCCCAGCGCCATCGCTGCAGCTTCCATATACAACTGTCCACTTTGTGTCAGGTAAGCATCTTCATCAAAGTATTTGATATGGAACAAATTCGTCGTACCTTCAGCAGATGAAGGTGTAAGAATTGGAGGATCAACCTGTGTGAATCCGTTACCATCAAAGAACTGCTGAACAGCACGGATGATCTCCGCACGAATGACCATAATAGCGCGTTGTTTCGTCGAACGCAGCCACAGATGGCGATGATCCATCAGGAAGTCTACTCCATGCTCTTTCGGAGTGATTGGATAATTTTCAGTCAGATGGATAATTTCCACGCCAGTAACCGTCATCTCATAACCAGACGCACTGCGTGGTTCTTCGCGGATAATACCTGTTACATACAATGAACTTTCTTGAGTCAAGCTCTTGGCAGCATTCCAGATATCTTCGCTGACTTCACTCTTAACCACTACCCCTTGAATATATCCGGTTCCATCACGCAGTTGTAAAAATTGAATTTTGCCGCTGGAACGTTTGTTGTTAATCCAGGCGCCGATTTTAACAGTCTCGCCCACATGCTCACTCACATTACGAATTACACAATCCGTACTCATGCCCATATCTCTCCTTGGAATCCTGAATTTGAAAATGCAGCGGGCAGGCATATGCCTGTCCCCTGCACTTCCTTGTCATGCTATATTCACTTTACAATTAGATTACAGAGAATTCAATACGATTCGGTGTGTATCTCTTGCAATCACCAATTCTTCGTTCGTAGGAACTACGAGAACGTCCACTTTGGAATTCGCTGTTGTGATACGGCGTGGTTCTCCAGAGCGAATCGCATTCAGCGCTTCATCCAGTTCAACACCCAGGTACGTGAGCTGCTCACATACTTTTTGTCGAAGAACAACGGAGTTTTCACCTACACCAGCCGTAAATACAATCACGTCTACACCGTTCATAGCTGCTGCATAAGAACCGATGTATTTGCGCAAACGGTATTCGTACATCTCGAATGCAAGCGTGGAGTTGGCATCGCCAGCCTCCATACCTTCCGTGATTTCACGCATGTCGCTGCTGATGCCGGAAATTGCAAGAAGTCCGCTATGTTTGTTCAACATGGAGTTTACTTCGCTCACGCTCAGTTCTTCCTTGTTCATCACATAAGGTACAATTGCCGGATCAAGGTCACCACTACGTGTTCCCATCATTAGTCCTTCGAGTGGAGTCATCCCCATGGAAGTATCTACGGATACACCGCCCTGCACAGCAGTTACGCTACCACCATTTCCGACGTGGCATGTGATGATCTTCATATCTTCCAATGGACGATCCAGGTATTCAGCTGCCGCTTTGCTTACGTAATCATGGGAAGTACCATGTGCTCCATAACGACGCACCTTATACTTTTTGTAAAGCACACGTGGAATGGCATACAGATATGCTTTTTCCGGCATCGTTTGATGGAAAGCCGTATCAAAGACCATCACCTGTGGTACCCCCGGCATATTGGATTCAGCCGCACGAATACCCATCATTGCTGCAGGGTTATGCAGTGGAGCCAGATCGAACAGACGGCGGATTTCTGCTTTGGAAGCACTATCAACCAATGCCGATTCCTTAAATGCTTCACCACCGTGAACCACACGATGTCCAACAGCCTGAATTTCATCAACGGAACTGAGCACACCGTTTTCTTTGTCTGTCAGAATGTCAATGACTTTACGAATCGCTGTCGTGTGTTCCAAAATTTCGCTAACTTCCGTAACGTCCTCACGGCCTGCAGGTTTATGAGTCAGAATGGAAGAATCCATTCCGATTCGCTCTACCAGACCTTTCGCCAGTACGGATTCATCCGTCATATTATACAATTGATATTTGAGCGAGGAACTCCCCGCATTAATTACGAGTACTTTCACAGCCGGTCACCATCCTTGTCGTACTTGAAGAATCCTTCGCCTGTTTTAACACCCAGATGTCCTGCACGCACCATTTTTTTCAGGACTGTGGAAGGACGGTATTTCAACTCACCGAATTCACGGAACATTCTTTCGAGTGCAGCTTCTACCGAATCCAATCCGAAACGGTCTGCCATCTCAAGCGGTCCGTGCTGGAAGTTGTATCCGATACGCATAGCGTCATCAATATCTTCAGCGGAAGCGACACCTTCCTGCAATACATGCAGCGCTTCGTTGATTAAGAGACAGATCAGTCTGGACGTAACAAATCCAGGCGATTCATAGATCATAACGCCTTTTTTGTCTGCTACTTCTTCCACAAAACGTCTAGTTTCTTCAAATGTGGAATCTGATGTTTTCAGACCACGAATAATCTCTACAAGATCAACCCGGGAAACCGGGTGAATAAAGTGCATACCAATAACACGCTCTGGGAATTTGGTCGAGCTTGCAAGCTCAGTCAAACTCAGCGTGGATGTATTACTTGCAAGAATAACGTTGCTTGGGCAAACCTGATCGAGTTGACTAAATACTGCTTTTTTCGCGTCCAGATCTTCGGAAATGGTCTCAATAACCATATCGCAAGATCCGAGTTCAGCCAAATGAGCGACTTTGGTAATACGGGAGAGAATCAATTTCTTCTCCGCCTTCGTAATAGCCCATTTCTCCAGTTGTTTATCGAGATTGGTCTCAATCATGTTATATGCATGATCCAGCTTCTCCGTTGTGTGTTCCACCAGAAGCACATCAAGTCCTTTGGCTGCAAGCATCTGGGAAATACCTTGTCCCATCGTGCCGCCGCCGACAACTCCTATCTTTTTGAAAAACATGGTTCTGCTCCATCCTTTCGGTTCTCTATTTCTCTATTGTACCCTGTTCGCCGAAAATTACAAATTTCGACCCAACATATAATAATATCTTAGCACGAGTGAAATGTAAAAAAAAATAACCGACATAAATAAATTATGCCGGTAGAAGGGCGCTGTCACGAAATTGACAACGAAATTGATCGCCAGACAACACTTCTTCCCTGAGCAGCATGTCGAGGGAATTGTCGAAAATTGTCCGCTGTTCTTCAAGCAATCGTTTGGTCTGTTCCATCAGATCTTGCAAGATTAATTTGTTCTCCCGCATCAATTCTTCCGTCGTGACCATATCCATGTTAACAATACCCAACGTCGTGAGCCCAGAAGCCATCATCGTCTGTACCACATTCGTTGCTTGTTCAAAGTCATTACGTGATCCTGTACTGCGTCCACCGTAATACATTTCCTCCGCTGCCGCACCACCGAGGGCAATCATGATCTGCTCTTCTAGGAAACGCTTTGTGTACAAAAATTGTTCTTGTTGCGGGTTATGACGTACATATCCCAGAGCCTGTCCACGAGGGCTAAGAGCGACCTGACTTACACTCCCAGGACGAACCAGTTCAGCCATAATGGCATGTCCCAATTCATGAATAGCCACTCTTTTCTTCTCTTCCACGCTGGATTCGCGGTCCGTCTTCTCACCCATCATTACTTTATCAATCGCAAGAGACAGATGACGCTGTTCAATGTTGAACAGTCCGTCTCTCATCGCGTAAATTGCAGCTTCGTTCATCACACTTTCCAGCTGCGCTCCAGAGAAACCATAGGATTCTTCCGCTGTCTTCTCGAGGCTTACCCCTTCCAAAAGAGGCTTATTGACTGCATGCAGCTCCAGTATGTGTTTTCTGCCTTTCTTATCAGGCAAGTCTACCTGAATATGACGGTCAAAACGTCCTGGACGCGTCAGCGCGCTGTCCAGCATTTCTTTTCGGTTCGTAGCGGCGATCACGAGTATGCGCGGTGTATCGGAAGAGTATATGCCATCCATTTCCGTCAACAGCTGATTCAGCGTCTGATCATATTCACGCTGTTGTCCACCTTCACGTTTTCCACCGATCACATCAATTTCATCAATAAATATAATGGCATTTTCCTTATTTTCTTTAGCAGCACGCGTTCTTGCATCACGGAACAAATCCCGTATTCTTCCTGCACCTACACCAACATACATCTCAACAAACTCACTGCCTGAAGCAGCTACAAAAACAGAGTCGGTATAATGAGCAGCAGCTTTGGCCATCAAGGTTTTACCTGTTCCTGGAGGGCCAGTGAGCAGGATTCCTTTCAAAGGACGAATACCAAACTTCTGAATTTCCTCATGTCGAATGAGAAAATCAAGCGCTTCCCGCAGTTCCTGCTTCGCACTTTCCTGACCGCCGATTTCTTCAAAAGTCAGCTTAGAAGGTCCTTTTTTCTTGCGTTTGCGTTCCTGACCTGCTCCCACGGTAATTCCACCACGCATTTGCATCATGAGCAGCAGAGCTCCCACAAGCATTGCAGCGATCAGAATGGGAATCATATTTACACCGATAAAAGCAAGAAAGATAATCAATATGGGTACAAATCCAATGGCAATTTCTTTCGTCCATTTAGGCATTAGGCCACACTCCTATCTGACCGGACACACGCGGCAGAATAATAAACTTGCTGGCATCTCCATCTCTGAGACTGACATAAACATTATTGTCATCCATGGCTGTATTTACCTTAATCCCATTCGTAGCCATTTTAGACAAGGTCGGTGTAATCTCGGTGTATTGCTTGTTCTCCATAGCCTGAGCTACGGTAAACATGGCGCTACCCCACCAGCTCTCCAGCGCTTCGTTGGAATGATCCACGACATCCAGTTTCAACGAACGCGTGCCAATCAAGGTTTGTCCTTCTTTGTGAATATATTGTACCAACCTGCCCAGATCAACATCCGGCTGCAGATCGAGTTTCAACTGTACATCATTGCGGTTAATAGTTAATTGTACATCATTGACTCCAACATACTGGGTAACCATCTTTTCAATTGGGCTTTGCACAGCCACATGACGATATACAAACCAACCTCCAAACAACACAACGGCTGAAATGACGGCAGTTAGAGCAATAGGCAATACTTTTATCTTCAAGTGAGTTACCCCTCCTAAATTTTGGCCCATTCTATAGCTTGTAGGCAAGAATATGAATATGTGTACGTAAAGTCCTGTAATGTGTCTAACAGGATTTATTTGCGTATGATGTATCCTTGAATACATATCTGAGTATATCACATCGTATATACAATATCTAAGGCGAAAATATGAATAAATTATTAATTTTAACTATTCAAATCCAAAATGATCAAGAAAACACGTCAAAGAACCGGTCCAGTCGGGTTTCCGTCTGCCGGTTCTTTGACGTATTCTTTTCAAACAATAGTACGTCTGCTAATTTTAGCTATTCGGGATCGTATAGACCAAATCTACCTGTTCCCCGTTACTAAAGCGGTAAAACCGATAATAGTTGTGAGTATCATCGTTATAATACACTTGCCATACATAGATCCCATTCACAACGCCTGGCATGATTCGCTTGATCTCTCCGCCTGGAACTTCTGAGCTGAACCGATTTCGAATCTGAGCTTCAGACATGCCGTTCTTCAACAGTTCACCGTGCACCGCATTGGTCCCCGTCACAGGCTTGTTATTCTCATCGAACTTGATCCACACCATGACATCCTGGTTATCCTTATCTTTGCCGATCAGGGTCCAGTATATGTTGTCTCCGCCGTCTTTTTGCCCCCAGACATACTTACGCAGGTCTTCGTGTGACGTAATACCCAGCTGTTCCTGGGCTGCCTGTATGGCCAACGCCTCTTCCTTGCGCTGATCCTGGGTAACATAGACATAATAACGCTGAAGTCCAAACAGAATCAGAACCAGGAGCAGTAGCGAAATCCATATCCACTTCTTTTTTTTCTTCAAAAGCCGAACTTCCTTTCCCTATGACGCTGCTGTCCTTGTAATTAACGGGCAAGCAGACTGTCAAATGCCAGTTGAGACTCACGCAGAATCCGCTCTTCATCCATCGTAAGACATTCGCCATGTTTAACCACTTGTTTACCATCCACCCACACATGCTCCACATCTTTGGCTGATGCCGAGTAGACCGTATGGGAGATCAGATCCGTATGCGGATAGAAATGGGCTTGTTCGATATTCAACGCAATGAAGTCAGCCTTCATACCTGCTTGCAAAGCGCCTGTATTGTTCAGGAATATGGATTTGGCGCCATACGAAGTTCCTAGCAGAAGTGCTTCCCCTGCTGGCACTGCGGTAGGGTCACCAGACACACCTTTGTGAATCAACGCAGCCAATCTCATCTCTTCAAACATATCGAGGTTATTGTTACTTGCTGGTCCGTCTGTTCCCAGGGACACGGTCACGCCTGCTTTCAGCAAATCAGGCACTCGTGCAACACCCGAAGCCAGTTTCAGGTTACTGCCCGGATTGTGGGAAATTGCTACATCATGTCGTGCGAGAATTTCAATCTCCTCATCATTTAGATGTACCGCATGTGCAACCAGAGATGGACGGGAGAAAAATCCTAGTTTTTCCAGATGTGCAACTGGACGCAGACCGTAATCAGCCACGTTCTGTTCCACTTCGCGAAGCGTCTCAGACATATGTGTATGCAAAGGCAGATTCAGGTCATGAGCAACCTGTACCAGCTTCTCTATGTAATCCGGAGGGCAAGTGTAAGGTGCGTGTGGAGAAATTACGGTTGTAATTCTTCCGTCTGCTTGTCCATTCCATTGACGGGCAAATGCTGCTGATTCTTCCAGCTTGCGCTGTTGTTCTTCTGCTGAGCAAAGTCCGATTACCCCACGTGCCAGAGCAGCCCGAACGCCGGATTGTTCCACCACTTTTGCCACCTGATCCATATGATCATACATATCCAGAAACGCTGTTGTTCCGCCTTTCAACATTTCAAGCACGGAAAGTGATGTGCCCCAATATACGTCTTCAGACGTCATTTTGGCTTCCATTGGCCACATTTTCTCCTGCAACCATACTTGTAACGCCAAATCATCTCCATGGCCTCTCAGAAGCGACATGGCCGCGTGACCATGCGTATTGATCAGACCCGGCAAGAAGAACAGTCCTTTTCCGTCCACCTTTGTCAGACTTTCGTCTCCTTCCGGCAAAGTCTCACCAATATGCACAATCTTGTCATTCTCGACAACCATAAAGCCTTGGACCACTTTCCAATTCGTGCCCTCACTCACGGCAAATTTGCCGTTGTGAATTACCCATCTATTTGTCGTCATCTTCCTCGTCGTCCTTTCCATTCTCCAAATAATAAGCAAGGCTAAGCAGATCCGTCGTAAAATCGGCATGATGAATGCGAATATGTGGCGGGGTCTTCAGGATCGTTGGCGCAAAGTTAAGAATCGCTTCAATTCCTGACTCAATCAGCTGATCCGCAACATTTTGGGCTTCCGTATCTGGAACCGTGATAATACCTATACGAATGTTATCCTTTTTGACCGAATCCGTTAATTCATTCATCGGTTGCACCGTCAGACTATTGATTTGACTTCCAATTTTCGGACCGTAGGCATCAAATACAGCGACAATCTTCATGTTGTCTTTGAGGTAGGCATTGTAATTGGATAAGGCATGTCCCAAATTACCTGCTCCGACAAGAGCTACATTGATCTGCTGGTCTATTTTTAAAATATGGCGGATCTTCTCGATGAGATATGAAACGTCATATCCGATCCCTTTACGACCAAAGTCACCGAAGTAAGCCAGGTCTTTACGAATCTGGGCCGGATTCAAATCCAGTCTCAACCCAAGTTCTTGTGAAGAAACCGTATTGACTTCGCGCTGATGCAGTTCATTCAAATAACGCAAGTAAACAGGCAATCTACGCACCACGGCTTCCGAAATTTTATCTGATTTCATTCATTGCTCCCCCTTACCAAGGCCACGATAGATAGATGAAAAGATGAGCACCCTGTCTAAAACGATGCAAAAAGATTACTGAATTAAACAGGATGCTCCTTGTTATATAATGGATAATTGCTTAAATCACTTCTTTAATCACTTTACTCGTATATCCATGAAACGAATGAATGATATTGCTCAATTTTACCGCCAATTAGTAGCATCATGCAATTGCAAGGTACAGAGCATATCTGTTATTGCTGTTCATCGGTTGGTCTGTCGAGCCATTCCGAGATGCGTGGAACCATCTGCTCCGTGAGCATATGCTCCATTTTGGGACCAGGTAATGAATATAAAAAGTACTTGCCATAATACGCTTCAATGACGCGTGTATCGTATACAATCACAATGCCTCTGTCTTTGCCTGTACGAACCAGCCTGCCAAATCCCTGCTTGAAGCGGATGACGGCTTGTGGCACGGACAGCTTCATAAACGGGTTTTTCTTCTGCTGTTGCAAAAGCTCGCTCTTCGCTTCAACTAATGGATGATTCGGTGGCTGGAACGGCAGTCTGACAATTGCAAGACAAGTCAGAGCCTCTCCGGGAATGTCCACCCCTTCCCAGAAGCTGCTTGTGCCAAGAAGCACCGTCGCTTTCGCATCTTGGAAGCGGCGTGTAAGCTTGGAACGGCTGCCGCTGTCCACCCCTTGCCCTAGCAAAGAGATATCATTACCTGACAAGGCCTCCTTAAGCGGGTCATAGACCTGGCGTAGCATACGGTAGGAGGTGAACAATACCATCATGCGTCCACGAGTCGCGATAGCCGTTTCCGCGAGCGAATGCACAAGCATATCCACAAAGTGGGCATCGCCTACACTGCCTTTTACGCTTGGGAAATCACGTGGAATGACGAGCAGAGCCTGTTCGCGATAGTTGAAAGGTGACGGCAGCATGGACGTCAACAAGCGGTTATTCTCGGCAGCTTCCTGCAAACCCAGCTGTTCGATCATGAATTGAAATGACTTGTCTACGGAGAGCGTAGCCGATGTAAGCACAATGCTTTTCTTTTTATCAAAGAACATATCCTTCAATTGTGCACTGACATCAACAGGAACAGCATACAGTTGCAGTGATTTACTGCGGAACTGCCCGCTAGCCTCCATCCAGTACACGGTATTGGCATCATCCATCCGCATGAAGAAACGTAAATTATCTTTGATCGTTGCCAAATCCTTGAGCAGACCTGAGATATCCGTAATCAGACTATCGGACTGATAATCATCCTGATCTTCTTTCACTTCAAGCAGCAGCTTGTCGCCTTTACGAATCAAATCGCCTAGGGTTACATAGATTTGGTTTTCAACATCCTGCAGTTCCTGCCATTTGGCTGGTTTTTGCGAAGGCTTCAGTCTAAGAGAGAATTGTCCTGTCTCGCCTGGAGAAGCATCGCTACGTTCAGGCAACAGGCCGAACAATGTATCGCTCAGTCGATCCCATATCTCTTTAACTTCAACGGCAAGCGGGAACATCTGATCAATCATGGAGCCCCACTGTACCGAATTTTCATGACCCGACAATTGAGAACGAAGCATCGGCAGTTGGCCATTACGGCTATCTTTAAACAGTCGGGTCAGTGTATGAACCAACGTGAAATATTTCATATGAAGACCAAGGTGCTTACCTGCAACATCCTCCAGATGATGTGCTTCATCAATCACGAGACTTTCGTAGGCTGGCAGCAGCTGGTGTGCTGCTTTGACATCCGTAAACAATTTCGAATGATTCGTAATGACGATATCGGACAGCCCGGCTTCATGTTTGGCCCGGTGATAGAAACATTTGCGGAACCAAGGACAGGAACGTCCAAGACAGGACTCAGACTCGCTCTGTACCGTCTCCCAGAAGTCTCCTCCGCGCCCGCTTAGATTAAGCTCCTCGTCGTCTCCAGTCTCTGTCTGGGTAAGCCAGACAATCATCTGAGCTGCTGTAAAATAATCCTCTTTTGGTGTAGAAAATTCACGTTTATTAATTTTATGCTCAAACTTACGCAGGCACAGATAGTGCCCACGTCCTTTGAACACCGCTGCCTTGAACGGGAATGGAACCACTTGGGTCAGCATAGGAATATCCCGCTCTCTCAATTGCTCCTGCAGGTTGATGGTATGTGTGCTGACCATGACTTTCTGTTCCTGTTTCACACTTTCATAGATGGCAGGCAATAAATAACCGAGTGATTTACCTGTACCCGTTCCAGCTTCGATCAATAAATGTTTCTCTTCATCCAAAGCTTGTCGTACACTGCTGAACATTTGAGTTTGCGCCTCACGTTCCTCATAATGGTCCAGCGTCTCCTTCAGGTTATCTCTAACCTGATCCATAAACTGTTCAAAACTTACGCCTTCCAGCGGGTTACCCTCCCGCTCATCACGTGGTGAGCCTATATCGGTCCAGTCACTCACGTTCAGGGCGAGCTGACGGTAATACGTATGACCATCCAGGTCCTGAATCGGCTCTGCTTCCTTCTCAGTACGCATTCCGTCGAAGAACCAACCCAAGTCACTATCTTCAGGAGCAAACAGGTCACTGAGGCGCTGAATCGTGATCAGCGGCAATGCACGCAGCTCATTGAGACACTTCAGTAATACAAAGGCTGTTGCAAGAGCATCACTGTCTGCCTGATGAGGGCGGTCATGCTGAAATCCGAATTCTGAAGACACATATCCGAGTTGATAAGAGCCCAGTGACGGAAACGTGATCTTCAGGAAATCAATCGTATCCAGAATACGGCCAGTAAACGGTAGGTAACCGCAGCGATCGAGTGCATTTTGAAGAAAATGAAAATCAAATGCAACGTTGTGTCCAACAAGAACAACATCGTCGAGCAACGGAACCATCTCCATCATCATCTCTTCCAATGAGGGAGCATCCGCAACATCTTCATCAGTAATACCGGTTAACCCCGTAATAAACGGAGGAATCGGTACACCGGGGTTCACATAAGAACTATATATTTGAGTTATGCTGTAGTCATGATCTATGATGGCGAGTCCGGCCTGTATAATTTCACCGTCGGACTGCGTGCCGGTTGTTTCGAAATCCAATACGGCAAATTTCATTGCAATGTACGGTCCCTTCCATTCCAGTCTATGTTACAGCATAGCAAAAAAAAGGGCGTTTGAAAATTAACTGACAAAAAAAGGCGGTGTCCCCGCCGCTATGCCAAAGGAGGGAACACCGTCTTTATGCCGCTGAATAGCCTTTAATTCAAGGCAGTCAGCTGATTTGCATATTGCAATTTTCCGCTGTTTAATCGACAGGCTTCCATATTATACAGCGGTTCGGTCAACGTCGGGTCATACTGAAGCGCCTGTGCAAATAGTGAACATGCACCATCAGGGTTCGCAAGCTTAGCCTCGATACAGCCCAGGACGTTACATACCAGCCCCTTCAATCTCGGCGAACCGTTCAGATGCATAATCCGCTGCAAGTGTATTCCAGCTTCCGCGGTTTGTTCCAGGTTAAGATGAGCAAGAGCAAGGTAAAAACGAGTCAATGCACTTTCCGGATAGTCGGTCACAACCCTGGAAAATTGCATAATAGCCTGCGGGTACATTTGCAGTTTGAAATATCCCTGACCGCGACTGAAACACTCCAGATGCAGTTCAGGCAGTGCGGTAACAGCTTCCTGTTCAGGTTCGAGGGAAGCAGGCTTATCCTGTTCCCTTTCTCTTACCTGGCTCATTTTTTCTTCAAACATCAGCCACTCATCAATCATCCCGTCACTCATTCGCTTCAGCAAATTCCACTTTTGCAGCAATTCCTGTTTGTTTAGACCTTCAGCAGAAGGGTAGCGCTTGATAATTTCATCTAACATGTCGTTCATTTCTGCGAAAACATGCTGGAACATCGATGCATCCCCACCCTTGAAAAAATGGATTAGTGCAGTGACCTGTACTCATTTTTTGTAGAATGGGTCGATTTCATTCCCCTTCCCAGTCGATTACATAATCGTCGCATGAACTTCGTGTTTCATTGTTTGCACAGGTTTATTCTGTCCATCCACAAATACAACCGTAGGCTTGTGATTATTTGCCTCTTCTTGAGACATCATCGCATATGAAATGATAATGACAGTATCGCCAGGCTGTACCAGACGGGCTGCTGCTCCATTTAGACAGATAACTCCACTTCCACGCGGACCCGGAATGACATACGTTTCCAGACGCGCGCCATTGTTGTTATTCACGATTTGCACTTTCTCATTTTCCATCAGATCAGAAGTTTCCATCAGATCTTCATCAATGGTAATGCTACCCACATAGTTCAGGTTTGCTTCCGTAACGGTTGCCCGGTGAATTTTGGATTTCATTAGTGTTCTAAACATGGGACAGCACCTCCGATTTTTGCAGTCTTATATTGTCAATCAATCTGGTTTTGCCGAATTTTACTGCAAGTGCGATCAACAGATCGTCACGACCATGAACTTTTTCCTGATCCGCAAGTGGCTCCAAACTTGGAAAAGCCTGAATTTCGGCGTAATCAATCATTGCCATTGGTGAACGCTCAATGTTCTGGCGCAATATGCCGCGAATATCCGCTGCTGTCAGCGCCGTCCCTGCATCTACAGCTTCCTGTGCCACACGCAGTGCCTTGGACAATACAAGCGCTTCCTGACGCTGTTCTGCACTGAGGTACACGTTGCGCGAACTAAGCGCCAAACCATCGCTTTCACGGACGATAGGACAAGGTACAATCTCTACTGCCATATTCAAATCGTTAACCATCTGCTGAATCACAGCTACCTGCTGTGCGTCCTTCATACCAAAAAATGCACGTTGCGGTTGTACAATATTAAACAGCTTCGAGACGACCGTAGTTACTCCGTCAAAATGCCCCGGACGGGAAGCGCCGCACAATCGATCCGTTAAACGGGAAACGGATACGGTCGTTTGTGTAGGCTGTGGATACATCTCTTCAACAGAGGGAATAAATACGATATCCACTCCTTTTGCACGTGCTGTTTCCACATCTCTGGCTTCATCCCTAGGGTAACTGTCAAAGTCTTCATTGGGACCGAATTGAATCGGATTTACAAATATGCTCAAAACTACGATATCACTTTTTTGTTTGGCTGCATGCATCAAACTTGCATGGCCTTCATGAAGAAATCCCATCGTAGGCACAAGTCCTACAACGGACTCTCTGGACTGAATCGACTGACGTTTCAAGCTAATTTCTTGTCTTAATTCTGCGATTGTCCGTATTACTTTCATGCGTTGGTCTCCACCTTTGCTTTCTGATGTCCGTACAGTTGATCTAGAACGCCGTCAGCAGCGGTAAATACATGCTCTTCTGCCGGAAATGAACGGTTCTTGACTTCTTTCACATAGGACTCAATGCTATTGCGAATCAATGTACCTACATCTCCATAAGATTTTACAAAGCGTTTTGGCGTGTACGGGGAAGCATACTGAACCACATCATGGAATACAAGTACCTGACCATCACATCCTCTACCTGCGCCAATACCAATCGTAGGAATAGACAGTTCTTCCGAGATCGCTCTTGCCACTTCTTCAGTGACAAGTTCCAGTACAATGCCGAAGGCTCCGGCCGCTTCAAGCGCCTTGGCTTCGTCCATCAGACGTCTGGCATCTGCAGCATTCTTGCCCTGAATGCGATAACCGCCAATTTGATTCACGGATTGAGGAGTCAGCCCGATATGTCCGAGAACAGGTACACCGGCTAGCACAACCGCTTTTACCGTATCTGCGATTTCGAGACCACCCTCCATTTTGACCGCATGTGCGTGACCTTCTTGCATCAGACGCCGGACACCTTTAAGTGTCTCGTCCACGCTGCCATGGTATGTCATAAAGGGCATATCAGCAACGATAAACGTATTTCCCGCACCACGCACTACAGAGCGTGTATGGTACACCATATCGTCGATCGTTACAGGCAAAGTGGAGTTATAACCCAGTACCACATTTCCCAGTGAATCACCGACCAGAATCAGATCAATACCTGCTTCCTCGGCCAATTGGGCTGTCGGATAATCGTAGGCTGTAATCATACTAAGCGGCACGCCGTCCTGCTTATATTTTTTCATTTTCACAATATTCAATGCTTGTTTGTTTGCCATTTTCGTCATGGCTCCTCTCATCTTTTCAATTTAAACGCAACAAAAAAACCTTTTAGTTTCCACTAAAAAGTCCCGAAAAGTCAAAAAAGAGTCACTTGCGATCGTCCCTTCTGTCTCGGTCCTCTTCGGCTCAGAGCAGAATCCAACAACTCACTTTATTACCATTCTTGCCTTGCCACTGCAACAAAATTGAAGCAGAACAAAGCATACTATTGCCGGAGTGCAATTCGGTCTGTAATAGCCGATACCGCCTCACGAACACAGTATACCAAAGTTCTGCCCAAAGTTCACGTCTTATGTTCATTTTATCGGTGTAAATTCGACAAATTGTTTAATTCACCAATGAAACTTCACCAGAGTAAACCGAGATACGCTCACCGTTTTTTTTCTCCAAAATCAATGCACCAGAAGGATCAAGGCCTATTGCTGTCCCTTCGATGATGCCCTGTGGATTAGCCACCTTAATCTCACGATTCATGGATACGGACAAAGCTTCCCAGAGCGAAGAGATCACACCGAAGCCTTCCTTTTGATACAAAAAATACAAACGCTCCAATTCAGATAGAATGGCCGCTGCAAGTTTGGTTCGGTCTATGTTTTGTCCGATCTCCATCTTAAGTGAAGTGGCGATTGATATCAAATCGTCGGGATAATCCTTGGGATCGAAGTTCACATCTACGCCGATGCCCGCTACACAATAACGTACTTCGTGATCTTCAACGGTTGATTCAAGCAGAATTCCGCATACCTTCCGACCATCAATCAAAAGATCATTAGGCCATTTGATTCCAGCATCTGCGCCTGTATATGATCGAATGGCGCGACACACCGCCACACCCGTCAATAATGTAAGCTGTGGTGTATTTTGAAGCGCAAGCTCCGGACGCATTAGAACGCTCATCCAGATGCCCCTCCCAGGTGGAGAGAACCATTTACGCCCAAAGCGGCCTCTTCCACCCGTTTGTTCTTCCGCCAGAACCACTGCTCCTTCGCCCTGCCCCTGTTCAGCCATGTGCTGAACGTCACCTTGGGTGGACAACGTGGAATTCAGAATGATAGCCTTCCGACCAAACACAGTCGTTTCCAGTGCCAGCTGAAGCGCAGTGGCATCGATACTGTCCGGTTTCGTGACCAAGCGATACCCTTTGCGAGATACGGCTTCAAACTCATAACCCATGTCACGCAGTTTGTTTACGTGCTTCCACACGGCCGTTCGGCTAATGGACAGGTTGCGACTGATCTCTTCACCAGACACAAACTCTCCTTCTGCATTCAGTAACATATGTAACAGTTCCTCATGCTTTGTCATCTGCAGCCACCCGCTTTACTTCGTTGGTCAGCATGTCATGCTGATTCGCTATATTTCCGATCGCAGTCTCTCTTAAAAGATATTTCATCAGTTGTCCCAGCCATGGTCCACCCTTACGTCCAAGTAGCTGCAAAACGTTCTCACCCGTAATATGCAGATCTTTCAGTTCATGCACCTTCATGGATTGACTCCATGCCGCACCTCGGCACTGTACTACCACAATCTGTTCTTCGTGCAGAAATTCTTGATCTCGCCAACCTGTTGGAAGCAATCGTTGAATGACGAGCCAGTCCTCTGTTGCCTGACGTCCGCAAGTAAGCACAGTTACGATCCACTCTGATCGCAGTGTCTCTTCGTCCTTCTGCTCCTGTACGACAGCCTGAATCAATTGTTCGACCTGGAGAACTCCATTGATGCGGGAACGATCGTCATTAGAAAACGTCCATTTTCGAAGTAAAGCATCTGCTTCATCCTTGGTATAATGGCCGGCAATCAGCATCATGGACCAGCGTAATAAAATGTTCTCTTCTATTAATTGTTCCATATTGGACATGAGGGCTTTATTGAATCGCTCCATGAAGATTGGTGTCTTTACATGCTCCAGCGCCTGGCTGCGAAACAGCAGTTCCAGACCCCGCAGCGGATGTGGGCCTGCCATCATTTTCACCATTTCGGTACGTACTCTTTCCATGGCGATATGTTGAAGCAGATCCTTTTGTCGAACTAGCCCTTTCCAGGTGTTGTAGGCGATTTTGAAATCAAATACCGAAGCAAAACGAACACACCGAAGCATCCTCAGCGCATCTTCACCAAAGCGCTCTGCCGCCGATCCCACACATCTAACCCGTCCATCCTGAATATCCAATTGTCCACTAAAAGGATCAACGATATTTCCGTCTCGATCCATAGCTAGAGCATTCATTGTGAAGTCACGCCGCTGTAAATCTTCTTTGACATCCTGCACAAAATGAACGGCAGCGGGTCTTCGATTATCCTTATATTCGGATTCAGTGCGGAATGTCGTAACTTCAAAGTAAAAGCCTCCTGAACGAACAGTAACCGTTCCATGCTGGAGGCCTGTAGGAATACAATCTGCGAACAGTTCCATGACTTGCTCAGGGGAAGCAGACGTGGTGATATCCATATCATCCACGCGGCGTTCCAGCAGTTCATCACGCACACAACCACCGACCCAATAGGCTTCGTACCCTTTTTCATTTAATGTCCGCAGCACTTGCTCACTTTGTCTTGCCATTTCGGGATCTACCTGTGTCCATTGAACCACTTACTCTCACCTCATAACTACGTGTTGCTTGGTGTGCTTTACACAGATATATTTCCAAGATGGAACAATCCTATCTGACTATCAGCCACAAACCGGCTTCAGATTCGGAACTTCACGTCCCAGCACCCGGTAGTATATTTGTTCATATTCATGACGAATGGCATCATTGCAGAAATCATGGTGTGCCCGTTTCAAGCACGCTTCTCTAAAATCCGCTGCCAAACGGTTGTCTGTCAACAACCGAATCGTGTTCTCCGCCATCGATTGCGTGTCGCCGATTGGAGACAAAAATCCGGTCTTGCCGTGCAAGACCAGTTCAGGGATACCCCCTGCCTGTGATCCAATGGTAGGTACACCACAAGCCATGGCTTCAAGTGCCACAAGTCCGAAGCTCTCCTTCTCCGACGGCAGCATAAGCACATCAGCCATCGAAATGACTTGGGCAATATCATCCTGCTTACCTAGAAAATGAACCTTGTCATTCAGCCCAAGCTCATTAATCTTCCATTGAATCTTCGGCAAATCCGGTCCTTCTCCAACAAATAACAGTTTGGAAGGTACTTGTTCCTGTACCTGACGGAACACCTCCACCACATCCTGTGTTCTCTTCACAGGGCGGAAGTTGGAGATATGCATCAGTATTTTTTCGTGAGGAGCTGCGAAGTCTCTACGCAGACTGGCTGCATCACGTGGATAATAAATTCTTTTATCAATAAAGTTATAGGTCAGATCGATTGGACGTCTAATATCCAGCAAATCAATTGTTTCACGAATCAAATCCTGGGATACTGCTGTAACAGCATCACTCTCGTTAATGGCTAGTCGAATCAAATCCTTCAAAGACTCATCCTGTGCCAGTACGGTAATATCTGTTCCGTGTAACGTTGTAACCACCTTTAAATCCTCACCAACCATTTGTTTTGCCAAAAAGGCACACACCGCATGTGGCACTGCATAATGTACATGTAGCAGATCCAATTTCTGTGCTTTGGCTACTTGAGCCATCTTCGTGGCCAATGACAGATCATACGGTGGGTAGCGGAAGACGTAATAATCGTTGACCTCAACTTCATGATAAAAAATATTTTTCTGGAATGTACCCAGTCTGAACGGGATACTATTGGCAATAAAGTGAACCTGGTGACCCTGTTCGGCAAGCAATTTGCCCAGCTCCGTTGCGACAACGCCAGACCCTCCGAGGGACGGATAACAGGTAATACCAATTTTTAGCTTTTGATCCATCCGGTGGACGCTCCTTTAATCTCCCGCGTGTGCAGGTTGATGTAATGCAACGGAAATGCAATTGATAACTGATTTATACGAGCAAGTTCGATCGTTTTATGACTTGGCTGCTTGGCCAAATTGATGAACTACATAAGGTGTAATGCTAGCGAATCCTTCTGCATAAGGAATAAGACTCCGTTGTCCAAGCAAAGAATCCCGGGCTCTCACACGTTCGATATATCCTTGAGTCAAAGGAGTGGCAACTGCGCCTTCTCCTAATTCGAACTGGGAACGATAACTAAGCAATGAATTTTCTTTCTGCTCATAGTGTTCCGTAATATCCACAATCAAATCCGTTGGTCCGATATCGTTAATGAAGTAAAAATACAATTCTTTCACCTGAACTGCGGGCATGTTTGGCTTATAGTTTCTAAGCTTGGCATTAAACACAGCCTCCTGCACCAGCTTGCTGCACATCACATGATCCGGATGGCGATCCTCCCAATATGGCGCAAACACGATTCGAGGCGCATGACGGCGTATCTCGGCAGTCACAACCTCTATGTGTTCAGGAGTGATATACAGCCCCCGATCAGGCAAACCGAGATTGCTTCGACACGAAAGACCGAGGACGCGGGAGGCTTGCTCCGCTTCCTCGGCTCTGCGCTCTACTGTCCCGTTGGAAGACATCTCTGCCCGGGTCAGATCACACACGCCTACTTTCAGTCCCGCTGCAGTATGTTTGGCAATCGTTCCTGCCATCCCAATCTCTGCATCATCCGCGTGTGCACCAAATATGAGAATGTCCAGACTCATTGAGCATCACCCGAATTCAATCCACCCTCAGGCTTGTATTTATGTACAAGCTCTCTCCAGCCAAAATCACCGCGATCCAACGCTTTAACTAGAATCTCCGCAGTTGCAATATTCGTGGCAAGCGGAATCCCCTGTACATCGCACAGACGCAGCAAAGCGTTAATATCTGGTTCATGGGGCTGTGCCATCAATGGATCACGCAGAAAAATAATCAGATCCATCTCATTTTGTGCAACCAAGGCTCCGATCTGTTGATCCCCGCCCAGTGGACCGGATTCAAACCGATGGATCTGTAATGAGGTTCCTTCCATAATGCGAAGACCCGTTGTACCTGTCGAGTATAGTTGATGGTCTGTAAATACATTTTCGTAGGCTGTCACGAAGTTAACCATCTCTTCTTTTTTGCGATCATGGGCAATAAATGCAATTTTCAACATGACAATCTCCTTTAGTCGATAAAGTGATCAAATCCATAGATGAGTCCTGTATATTCCATAACCTTCTGTACACCAATCTTAACACCAGGCATATAACCTGCACGCTCATAGGAGTCATGACGAATTTTTAGGGATTGGCCAAAGTCTCCAAATACCACTTCCTGCTGGGCGAATACTCCCGGCAACCGTACGCTATGAATTCGGAATCCATTATAATATCCGCCACGCGATCCTTCGATCGTCTCTTCTTCATTCGGATTGCCCTGACGAAGTTCCTCACGGTTTGCTGCAATTAGCTCGGCTGTTTTAATTGCTGTACCCGAAGGAGCATCCAGCTTCTGATCCCCGTGATATTCGATGATCTCCACATTCGGCATATGTTTGGCAGCCTGTGCGGCAAATCTCATCATCAGAATAGCACCGATTGAGAAGTTCGGGGCAATCAACCCTCCAATGCCTTTGTCCTGACACTGCTTGTCCAGCTGTTCGATCTGCTCCGGCGTAAAGCCGGTAACACCCATAACAGGTCTTACTCCGTGACGAATGGCAATCTCTGTATGGGCAAAGGCATATTGAGGGACTGTGAAGTCCACCATAACCTGTGGTTTAGTCTCTGCAAAAGCCATCTCGATATCATCGGTCAAAAGCACCCCACATTCGGGCAGACCGACAAGTGTTCCGGCATCCGTGCCTACTCCGGAGCGGTTGACCGCTGCGGCGAGCTCCAGTTCAGGATCTTGAAGCACCAGTTTCACTACTTCACGGCCCATCCGGCCAGCCGCTCCGATTACGGCAACTCTTATTACTTCACTCATCTTGACTGCATCTCCTCACTATGTTGGTTCTTGGTTCAATTGGTTGAATCCAGTTCAAACGATTTCCATCCCGTTATGAAATGGCATCTTACTGAATGGATTTCATACGCTGCTTAATTTCCTGTAACAATAGATGCAGTTGATCATTCTGCGGGTCCAGCAACAATGCGTCACGAACGGACCGGGTTGCAAGGTCGAACTCATTCAGATCGCTGTAAGCAAGAGCAAGCATGATATGCGCTTCCACATATAACGGGTCAAGTTTAACTGCCTGTTTTAGCAGATCGGCCGCCTGCACATATCGTTCATGTGTTCCGTCTCCGGCCTGCTCAAGCAACACCTTGGCCTGAAGGCTTATCTGTTTGGCTTCCAGGGTCTGTAAATGCAAAACATATTCCTCTATCCCCTGTGACAGTTCAACAGCCTTACGCGCATATTCAAGCGCTGGAGCCAAGTGTTGACTGCGGGCATGTGTAATGGAACAACGATAATAGAGCTCCGCATGTTCCGGGTGAGCATCAATGGCAGATTCGAACCAACGAATCGCCTGCTCAAAATCATTTTGCAAAATACAGCGGTAAGCATGCTGCATATACTCTTCCGGTTTCATCATCAAAGCTGTCCCTCCCCCATTGAGGTGATGGTACAGCATATGTAATCTACGCCTAATCGGTGTTTTTTGGCGTCCACCGATTTGCATCGCGTGTGTTAAATTTATGCATGACTTTGTCGTGCGCCTCTGCCAGGTCGATCCCGAGAGAGTTAGCAAAACAAATCGTGATAAATAAAATGTCCCCGAGCTCAAGCTCAATGGAATTGTCTGCTTCGGAAGATTTTTTCGGTTTTTCACCGAACTCGTGATTCACTTCCCTTGCAAGCTCTCCCACCTCTTCAGACATACGGGCGAGCATGGCCAGCGGGCTGAAGTATCCTTCTTTGAACTGGGAAATATACAGATCAACCTCACGCTGCATTTCTGCAATGCTTTTCTCCATGAGAACGGATTCTCCTTTTGAAATTATGTCGTATTTGTTCCTAATATATCAGTTATTTAGATTCACTTCCACCATCATAAACGACAAATCATTTTTAAAGAATCAATAAACAGGTATACTAAGATGGGAATGATTGCTTTCTCATTCTAATTTGTAAAATGGAGAGGGAACTTATGAGCACTTCCAAAACCTGGGTTCAATTCAAATTGATTCTCCCCATCCTTTTGGGTACGGCATTATATGCCTTTGGACTTCTGTACTTCATCATCCCTAACCAGCTCATGGAAGGCGGCGTAACCGGGATTACGGTCCTGCTAAATTATGCGTTCAACATCTCTCCTTCGCTTACAACCTTGGTTGTTAACATTCCACTCTTTCTGGTGGGGCTCAAGATTTTGGGCGGCAGACAGATGATCTATACAGGCGTGGGTATTGGAGCGCTTACGTTGTTCCTCTGGTTATTTGAAAAAATGATTCATCTCGGCTGGATCGAACCGCTACATACAGAGAATGACCTTTTACTCGCGGCGCTTTACGCCGGGGTTACACTGGGGGCAGGCCTTGGAATCGTATTCCGCTGGGGCGGAACGACAGGAGGCTCTGACATTATTGCTCGCATTCTCAATCGAAAGTATGGTTGGAGTATGGGACGTGTGCTGCTAGGTATCGATTTCATCATTATAGGCATCTCCCTCGTCTACATTCCCAAAGAAAAAATACTGTATACCCTTGTAGCTGTATTTATTGCATCTAAAGTAATCGACTTTATTCAGGAAGGAGCGTATTCGGCCCGTGCATTTATGATCATCAGTGACCACGCACCCGAGATTGCGGATTTGATTACTCGTGATATGGATCGCGGTGTAACGCTCATTCCCGCCATTGGCGCTTATTCGAAACAGGCCAAGCATGTTGCTTACTGTGTCATTTCCAGGCAGGAATTCAGACGTTTGCAGACAATTGTGCGTTCGGTCGATCCCAGAGCTTTTGTTATTATTAGCGATGTCCATGATGTGCATGGAGAAGGGTTTAAGGAAACCTGAGGTTGTATCACTACAAAAAGAAGACCTCTATCTACAAGAGAAGAGCCATTGGAATGGCCTTTCTTGTAGATAGAGGTCTTTGTCATATCGTATGGAAAAAGGATCTAACGCCGGAAAGGAAAAATCCCTTGCTGCTGGGCTCGATACTTACGGTAACCCGCATAACTTAGCACTGCGATGATTACGGAACTAATGAGCAATCCGGCTGCTCTCCGGTTTGGCCCTTGAACAAACGGCACAAAGGCGCTCTCATCCTTTTCACGACCAAACAGCTGGTTTACCAACTCTTCACCATGGGCTACCATGCTCTTCAATTGTGCGATGTCCGTCTGCTTGGCAGCAGTCAAACCCTTCGTATGAGACAACCAGGCATCCAACTGGGCGATCTCGTAAGGTTCACGACGGATCATCGCCGCAGGCCGGATGGTCTCGTAATGCTCCTCCAGTAAGGCGTAGCGACTTGCGATTATCGCCGCGCTTAACTTCTGATCTGCCGCGATTGATAGCGCATCAATATCATTTTTTACGATTTTATAATACTGGAGCCATAAAGGTTTGGCTGGGTTGGCGAGACTGTCCGCCGCAAGTCGAAGTTTTGCAGAGGCCTGCTGGAGAGAAGCATCATCACTTTTCACCCTAACGGCAGCTTCTTTCACTTCAACAATGGTCTCGGATAGGGCATGAATGCCTTCTACTGTCGTCTGACCCTCAAAGGATATATGCTCCAGACCTTTACTAATTCTCAGAATACTGCCTCTAACCTCTTCGATATCATTCTCCAGGGCATGTCGATACAGCAGGGCCGCTTCTTCATTTAATTGCTCTATTGAATTTCGGGCAGATACTTGCTGATCTGTATTTCCGTTTGCACCTGTACTTTCCGCAGATACGCTGTATGACAAGTTCGTCCAGAACAGCAGAGTCATGAACGACACCACCATGAATCCAGTTTCGATCCTGAACGTTCTCTTCATGGACATCCCTCCCACCATCAATGTATGGCAGGAGAGAGTTCCTTAGAACAAGCTTGCGTTATGAATTCAGGCCCGTTTGGCCTGTCTCAGTGCAAGCCACGCGCATAGAATGCTCACTAGTGTCAATCCGACGGTGAAATTGCGTACACCATCCAGATGGTCCATCAGCGATGCGGGCAGCCAAGGGAAAATGTCATAGGTATAATCCATCGTATCGTTTAGCAGCGTCCATAAAGCAGCAATTACCAGAGCCCCCCAACGGAACCCAAAGAAACGCACATACAAGAGCGCTTCAATAGCCATAGCACTATGTGATGCAATTAACATCCAATCCTGCCAATTTTGTGAGCCCCCCTGCATCCAGCCTGCAAAAATAATTGACACCGCCCAAATACCGTACTTTACCGAAGTGACCACAGCAAGAGCTTGTAGGACATGTCCAATCCGATTCAGGACCATCGATTTTGGCTTGTACAATACCCACAATAAAGATAACGTGAAGAACAAACTCGCTGTGGGACTGTCCGGCACAAACACAATCTGCCACAGTGGTTGCTGTGCCAGCGTATACTCCAATTGATCCCCGTACCATATGTATCCGTATACTGTTCCTAATGCATTACACCAAAACAAAAGCCACAGGAAATAACGATTTGTTAGAAATTCCCGGCTCCAAAAGTACGATAAAGCCACATGCTCTGCCCCTTCCATCATATGTATTTTGTGTTACAAAAATGATGTTGCGAAAAACGCCTCAAAAAAAACCTGACCGCATAAACGATCAGGTTTCATTGCTTATTTCGATTTTACTGTTCTGCCTTCTGTTTCGCAAGCCATTCGGTCAGATGAGTGATCTCTTCATCCGTAACACCTTGAGCGATGGCATTATTGTACTGAGGCTGCATTGCGTTGTAGCCTTCTTTGATAATGGTCAGAATCTCTTCCTGGCTGTGTTTGTCACCTACGCCTCGAAGCGAAGGTCCAGTTGCGCCCTTCATATCAGCCGCATGACATCCGATACATCCGGCCTTTTTGAAGGTTTCCATTGCAGGGTCATCCTTCTCAACGATCGCCACTTCTTCTTTTTGACCTGGCGCATTCGACGTAGGAAGACCCTGCGCGTGTTTCTCAAGCGCTTCTTCTTCACGCTGAATATGTTCCGGCTTCTTACCGCTTGCTTCCAACTCATGCTCGTAGTGTGTCCACGCAACATTGGTCAGGTAGAATACGGCCATCACCGACAAAATCATCAGTGATGATGCAATCGGACGTTTGTAGAACCGTCTCTCCTTGCCTGTATCCAGAAAAGGGGCCAGTAACAAAGCGCCGAAAGCAACTCCGCTGACTCCAAGTACCCCGAGCAGGACATAATCACCTGAGGCATATGGGTATTTCAAATACTGATACAGAAAAAGGAAGTACCAGTCTGGCATCGGGATAACCGATGCACTTGGATTGGCCGGGTAGCCCAGTGGTGCAGGTTCCGAAATCGTTAATACCAGAATACCAACCAGTACAACGACACCAACCATCCATTCCTTCAGCAAGAAGTTAGGAATAAAAGCCTCTGATTTGCCGGGATACGCCGTGTAATCCGGTGGAGTTATAAACCCCGCTCCTTTACGGACGCGTGAATCCCCGACGAAGATAATCTTTTCCTGGTCATCTGACTTGTGTCCGTGAGCCATGTCGATTCCTCCCTTCTCAGATTATAGTGGTCCCGAAATGCCCTGTCTGCGGATCATAATAAAGTGACCGACCAGAAGCACCAGAAGCACAGCCGGAAGGAAGAAGACGTGCAGGGCAAAGAACCTTGTTAACGTTTGTGCACCTACAATTGTTCCGCCTTGCAGGAATTCCTTAATGATCGGTCCCAGCCAAGGAACCGTATTCGCAATCTCCAGAGTAACCTTGGTTGCAAAGTAGGCTTTGTTATCCCAAGGCAACAGGTACCCGGTAAGTCCCAGACCCAGCATGACAAAAAAGATCAGCATGCCGACAACCCAGTTCATCTCGCGTGGTGCTTTGTAAGAGCCGGTAAAGAACACACGCATCGTATGTAAGAACATCATAACGATAACCAAACTGGCTCCCCAATGGTGCATCCCGCGTACAATTTGGCCGAAGGCTACTTTGGTCTGCAAATACTCGACACTGGCGTAAGCATTAATAATATCAGGAACATAATACATGGTCAGGAACATCCCTGACAAAATTTGAATAACAGTAATAAAGAACGTCAATCCACCAAAGCAGTACACGAATGCGGAAAAGTGATGAGCCGGGTTTACGTGCTCTGGAACTTCATGATCCGCAACGTCCCTCCAGATTGGCGTGATATCGAGACGCTCGTCAATCCAGTCATAGACATTTTTAAACATCTGCGTTCACGCCTCCTATTTGACTCGGGTGTTCGGAACAATGTCGCCCAGATAAACCCAACCCTGATCTTCCTTAACCACATACTCATCGAGCGGCTTCGGGGCTACGGCAAGGTTCTTTCCTTCTTTGGTATAATGCGCGCCATGGCACGGACAATGATATTCATCGGGATACTGCTTATCACTGTTCCAACCTACGGTGCAGCCCAAATGTTTACAAATGGGTGAAAGCGCATAGATTTTGCCTTGCTCATCTTTCCTGATCCAGGCGATTAACGAAGCATTGCTTAAATACCAACCATCTTGCTGTTTCAGTTCAAACGTAAATTCTTGAGGTTCATTCGTAATTTTGCTGATTTCCGCTACTTTGACAGAGGTGCCTTCTCCCTTGTGCTGCAAAATTGGGTCCACCGCAAAACGGACCATGGGGAGTATTGCACCGGCGGCCATGTAGGCTGTAGCTCCACCAAGCGTGTACGTCAAAAACTGCCTGCGTGACATTTCCATGCGGCTTGGCAATTTCATCGAAGCTTCGTGCTGGTCATGCTCACTGCTCATACTGTCTCCAACCCCCTTTTTCAGCCAACTCTCTCAATCGTTTTCATTATCAGAAATTCCACGACTTACTAGAACATACATAATCATATAGTAGCCCTAGAACACCGTCAAGAATTTGTCACACATTTTTAAGGTTCATTTGTAAGCGTTATTAAAAAAATGTTGGTAAATTGTCACATTTGTCACATGTAGGTCATCTTTTCCATAACTCACGTATTTTTTCCCCGACAAAACGCGAAACCCCCTCTTCTCCCACCTCTTGAACTAAAACAGAACGGCTTAATACCAAATCTGCAGAAGTCATTTGGGTCTGTTCCAACACACCATCAGATGACATTATAACCACATATTTGAAACCGGAGGATTTGAGTTGTTTGGATAAGGTATTTAATGCCATTGACATATCTGGACACGCATAATGAAATGCAGGGTAAGTCATGATACGTCCTTTAAAAGGAATCTCCACCAGATCCAAAAAATCTCTAAGCCGCTCCAACGCCTCGGTTGTTTCAACCGGAGACTGCTTTCCCGTCAGGGCTGTGTATGGAATAAGGCATGTATCCAGATAGAGTTGCAGTTCCGCCCAGCTGTCTTGAGTCATCTCACTGAATTTCAATTCCCTAATTCCCCTCTCTATCCATTTTATTCCCATATTATATATTAGCGTATATTATAAATCCAGAGATTCATACTTTTCCATGTAAGAAAGATGTTGAACAAAAAAAAGAAATGCGTGTTTCACGCATTTCCTGTGTTATATATTTATTTTTACATGCTCATCAGTTTATGGCCTTCAGTTCATCCGTCAGATTCCGGAAAGCTACTTCGTCTCCGGTAGCCAATGCCTTATCGATTTCCATATACAGCTTCTCGCTGCGCTGTTTACGAAGCGCGTCGTCCCACACCATCTCAGCAGCCAGCCCCAACATGACTTCATACGTAACTTTCATTTTATCCAATAGGATGCACCTCCAAAACGGATTTAAGAGCTCCTATACTCCTTTCCTTTGGCAACATAACCTAGTGTAGTTCTCGACATCCGCTCAAGATCTGCATCAGTCAACTCACGTATCACTTTGGCTGGTGTGCCCAAAGCAAGGGTATAGGGCGGAATTTTAGTATTTTCAGTAACAACAGAACCGGCCCCGATCAGCGTATATTCACCAATTTCGGCTCCATTGAGAAGGATAGCGCCCATACCAATCAGTGAACCTGTTCCGATACGACATCCATGGATGATCGCAGAATGACCTACCGAGACATCGTCCTCCAAAATCAAAGGTTGATCCATATTGACGTGCCCAACAACATTATCCTGTATATTGCAGCGCCGTCCAATCACAATGGGTGCCAGATCGGCGCGTAGTACAGCATTGAACCAGATCGTAGATTCTTCACCTATTGTCAGATCACCTATAAGTTTGGCGCCTTCAGCCATATATACCGAAGGATGTAACTTTGGTTGCATACCTTTGTATGGAATTATCATAAGTATCACTCCTTAATTTGGGAGTGATTTTAGCAACTTGTCCTTCACTTGTCAAACATAACGGGGGTGATATCCCCGGACAGGGAACGACAGGATGACGCAAGGCGTGAACCCCATGCTGTCATTTGTACTGTTCGCCCATCTGCATGTTCTCCAATGCGAAGCATGCCCAGATGCAGCATCATTTTAAGTATCCTGTTGTCATAAATCGTCTCTGCAGTGTCATAATAGAACGGCTGGATGTAGGGACCAATCTGGCGGAACAAAGACTCTGCTGTGGACCAGCCAGCTGCACATTCCCCTGTCCAGTACACAATGGAGGACAGATTTGGAATAGCACCTTTATAAAGTCTTAACCAAAACCGAAATAGCTGTATCATCTCAGCTGTTTTCTCTGCCCCCAGCTTGTCTTCACCTAAAGGTGATAGTTTTAGCGTGCCCTGCTCCTCCCGGACCAGACGATGATGAAAAGCGTAGTCATAGATGAACGCAAATCGGTCGGGGTAGTCTTTGAACGAACGCCCATAACCGAATCTCCATCCGGCTTTACCCACCAGCGCCTCACTCACATGCAAATGTTCCATGATCTGCTGCTGAGAACGCCGGTACATCATACCTTCTGCATTTAATGCTATTTCATGCTGCTGGACGAATTGCAGAAACAGTCTGAGATCATCAGCAAGTAGATGGTATTCATCCCTGTAAACGGGAGGCTCGCTCGTTTGTGCAATGCCTGCCTTCAGGTGAGTGGCTAACACATCCCGAAATCTCAATTGCAGATCCTGAGGCACCTGATACAGGTATCTGGTCTGTTGGGTTGTACCATTGAACAACCATCCACTCTTCGTGAAGCGTACGATAAGATCACGTGGACTGGCTCCAGCCTCGCTATCTTTTTTATCCATCGACTGACGAGCAATGGCGACAAGTTCCTCCATACCGAAGTATTGGCGGGTATCAAACAACAAGTTGTTCAAAAATCTCAGATCTACCTGATTTAGTTCGCGAACCTGCTGCTCAAAAAAAGGTCTGCTGCCCAATGTAGTGAGAATACTCTGGATGAGTTCATGTTTGGAATTGGGCTTACACTCGCATTGGTAATAGTCTGCTATTCGGTTAAGCTGGCCGATATCGGCAAAAGTAAGCATATCCGCTAGATTCATGGGTCCATCGCCTCGCCCTTGACTACTTTTTGGCTGATGCTTCGGGGCCTGGAGTAGTTTGGTTTTGTAAACATCGTTGACGGAATTCCCATGATCTAAACCTCTTTTTTGCAAATCTTTTATGTTTTAATCATACTATGCCCGAAGTTGACTGCTCAGAAGAAGAATGAGAGGTTCAAAATCATATAGAATGGACGTTTCAACCGACTTTAACGCAAAAAAACAACCTGAGTCGATTACTCAGGTTGTTTTGCCAGATCCAATGAAAGGTGTCGTGTACAGTTATAGAGCAATGGACTCCAATCTTCACGTTCCTTCTCCAGGATCGTAAGCGACAGGTTTCCAATTCGTTCCGTATAGCGGTCTTTATACAAAGCTGACAGCAGATTCGCAAGGAAAGCGCCATGAGAGACAATCAGCACATTTTTGTCCTGATATGCCTCCCACAAATCCTCCAGAAAGCCTAAAGCACGTGTCTGTATATCAGCAATCTGTTCCTGACCCAAATCCAGCGTCTCCCAAGAAGCGCCCCAGCGAGCAACACGCTCTTCGGATGTCAGACCTTCAATTTGACCAAAGGCCCGCTCCTTCAAGCGTGCATCCGGCTCCAGCAGAGGAACATTTAATAGCCCGGAGATAATCTCTCCCGTCTCCTGAGCCCTGGACAGCCCGCTTGTAATGATGTGGTCCCAGCGATACTCTTCGGTAAGCAGACGTCTACCCAGACGCTCAGCTTGCTCACGACCTTCCGTATTCAGAGGTATGTCTGTTTGTCCCTGAATACGTCCTGCCGCATTCCAGTCTGTTAGACCGTGACGAATAAGCCCAATCCGCATCTCATCCCTCATTTCTCTATACGGTGAACGAAATCTTTACCTAAGCACGTGCCCCTTGTTTGCGTTTGTTCGTTGTACGATGCATACGTCCAAGAGAGAACAGAGCCATACCTATTGCAAGCAATGACAACGCCATCCAGTATTGAGGATACGCTGGTCCCATGCTCACAACGAAGGGCTCAATAATACTCCCTCTGTCCGCTCCCGTCATGTTGTACTTGTACAATCCAGAGGAAGAAGGCTCACTGCCCGCTACCCCTGTCTCCAAAATACCTGTAGAGACCACGGTGGTCTGCTCAGCTTCCGTTACGTCTGGCTTAAACATCGCCATGTACAGAAAGCTGCATAAGAAAATTGCCAGGAACGCAGCAATCCACAAAGACATATGCTTGCGGATCACAGCAGAGAAACGATTAACCTTTGCCTCTTCCGGCAGTAGCCATGGAGACTCCGCATAGATCCGGTCCATAACATTACGGTTCACTTTCTCTGCCTGTTGTTCTGTCACTGGGACCGGTATACTGTGCAGCAGAATTTGAGCTTCTTCCCAAATCTCAAATTGCTGCGAGCAATCTTCACAACCAGCGAGATGAGCATGAAATGCAATCCGCTGAGGATGAGCTTCCGGCAAGTCCCAGACCAGTGCAAACAGTTCCTGGGCTTCATTGCAATTCATCTGTTCTTCATCCCTTCATATGGCTCGTAGACCGGTTCGAAGAAATAAGGTTCCAATTGAGTTTTTACGCTTGACCTTGCTCTGAACAATAACGATTTCACAGAACTGACGCTCTGCCCAAGAATATTTGCAATCTCCTGGTAGTCTAGTTGATCATACTCACGGAGTATAATGGCAGAACGCTGCTTCTCCGGTAAATTGTTAATTGCATCCCTAACCAGCATCACCCGCTCACTGCGCAATACAGCATGCTCTGGCGCATTCTCAGAAGGAGCAACAGGTACAATACCACTCTCTTCAAGTGGAACACTCCCACTACGCTGTTTGCGAAGCTCACTCAGTACCGTATTTCTCGCAATGGTATATAACCAGGTTGAGAACGAGGCATCCACCTCTCGGAATGAGTGCAAACTGCGGAACGCCTTATAGAAAGTCTCAGAACAGAGATCTTCCGCAAGCAGCTCCATATTAGAACTTTTCAACATATGATATACGAAAGCCAGTATTTTACGCTGATAACGACTCATCAGCTCGGAATATAACTCCAGGTTACCTTCCTTGATCTCTCGAATCAACTGGGAATCCGTCATTTGAGTGCGACCCCTCCTCGCCCATCCATGTGCTTCTCCCCGTTCGACTCTATCCATGTATTACCGAACAGGCACAAAAAAGTTGCGGTTTTCACCGCATAAAACAGCGTTCAGCGCCAAAACAGGCCTTCCCGCCAAATTCCCCTATGTAATGGCAATTTCCCCAACGTTTCTACATTAACAGTATTTATTGTACAACGGTCTGCATCATCCTGGCAAATCCATGGCTTCCATTGAAGCCCGACCAGTCATTATTATGCGGCTATTTTCTCGTCCATGACTTCAATTTGATCCCTTTTGTGAAGCCACTCTTATATTGGACGAACGAAGGCCTCAAAAAGTTTGTGTGATTAAAGAATTAATTTAAAATTTCAGAAGAATTTCGTTATAATATATTTTTCTCAAATGCACCATTCAACTTTATTTCCGATCATCAAGCAATTGTCTAAATGAAGATCTATCCCACTTTATGCAAGGATTATATTTCCTTAATTTACGAATGTTATAATTATTTTAAACAATTTTACTCAAAGTGTTGACAAAATGAAAACGTATACATATAATAAAAGTACAGTATGGTTTCTCTCCACTCCTATCCAATAACTGTATTGCTCCACGTGAGCAATGGCCGCTTATGTAAGCGGTCTTTTTTTTGTCCTTTTTTAGGTTATGTACTGTAACAACTGGTTTTCAACACAAAGAAAGAGGGCTTTCGCCCTCTTCCAAAAGCCTAAACCCACACTTGATACCCAAGGGAATCCAGCAACGTTTTGGCACGTTCCATTTCTTCTTCCTGCCGGAACGACAAACGCATAATGCCCGGCACATCGACCCGGTTCTCAATAATCTCCATGTTGCTTAAGTTAATATCATTCGCCCCAAGCTCGGTAGCAATCTTGCCGATCATCCCCGGCGCATCCTGCACATCCGTATAAAGATCAAACAACGACGAGATCATGCCTTTCCGTCGTTCTGGCAGCACACTACGGAACTCCCGTGCCTGACGGAACGCCTCCTCAATGCCCTCACCATTTTGTTGCTCCAGCATTTCAGTGAAAGCCTTCATCTGGCCGTTCCAATCCTTCAGCAAGCCCAGCAGCACCTCACGGTTGCTAAGCAGGATATCTCTCCATACAATGGCATCACTGGAGGCAATCCGGGTAATATCCCGGAAACCGCCTGCAGCCAGCATTTTATACAAAGGGTTCGATTCATTATATTCGCGTACCTGGTTCACCAGCGCAACTGCAATAACATGTGGCAAATGACTGATCGCTCCCACAATGTCATCGTGCAGCAGCGGCTCTACACGAACAATCTGGGCACGTGTATACGCAAGAAGATCAGATAACCTGTCATAAGCTTCCTCAGGTACCTGTTCTGAAGGGGTCAAGACATAGTATGCATTCTCGAA
>NZ_LITU01000053.1:269-45294 GCF_001280595.1 Paenibacillus xylanivorans | reverse complement strand
CCGGCCATCGGATGACCGCCGATAAAGTATGCATCACTCATGCGGACATGCTCAGCACAGGCTGCGATGGACGCCTTAGTGCTTCCTACATCCGTAATAATACATCCCTTTTTCAAGGGAAGTTTGGCCAATTGTCCAAAATAGGATTCGAGCAGCCCAACAGGTACGCACAAAAAAATAAAGTCGGCATCCTGTACCGCTTCCTCCAGAGAGAGCGTAGCATCATCCACTACACCACTCGCTATGTACTTGTCCTTCAGTTCAGGCAGGTGGGCATAGCCCATCACCGTTACACCAGGCTTGCCCTTGAAGCAAAGCGCCAGTGAACCGCCGATGAGCCCTACACCGATCATTGCAATTTTTAGTTTCATGGGTCCTCACTCTTTTCATCGCCAGATTTAAGGGCGTGCTACCGCCTTCTCAGCCAGCGTGTTCTCCAGTGCCGTGACAAACGCACGGTTCTGTTCTGATGTTCCGACGGACACACGAATGTATGTTGGATATACATGGAATCCAGGACGAACAATAATGCCTTGTTTCAATAGTGACTGGAACGCCGTTGCAGAAGGCATGTCCAGATCAACCATGATGAAGTTACCCTGCGAAGGGAAAAACGGCAGTGCTAACCGTGTGAATTCATTTTGCAAATACTCTCGTTCTACTGCATTACGCTCCGCACATTCTTGGACAAAAGCCTGATCCTCAAGTGCAGCCTTCGCCGCAGCCTGACCGAAACGTGAAGTGTTAAACGGCTCACGTACACGGTTAATGAGATCAATCACTTCCGGGCGGGCAATACCGTATCCAATACGCAATGAAGCCAGTCCATAGATTTTGGAGAATGTCCGCAAAATGACCAGGTTAGGATAACGCTCAATCATAGGGACACTTTGTGGGTAGGCTTCATCCGTTACAAATTCATAATAGGCTTCATCCAGCACAACCATGACATGAGAAGGTACACGATCCATAAAAGCCGTCAATTCCTGCTCAGAGATGATTGTACCCGTTGGGTTATTGGGGTTACACACCCAGACCGCCTTAGTCTTATCATTAATTTGCGCCATCATGGAAGTCAGGTCATGAGTTCCATCTTTAAGTGGCACTTCAATGCTGACAGCACCTTCGATGTCAGCGTTACTTTTGTATACAGAGAACGTCTGGTCGGCCATGATGTTCTCGTCTCCCGGGAGGAAGAATGCACGAGTGATCAACGCAATGATCTCATCCGATCCACAACCAAAAATCAGATTACTCGGTTCCACACTGAGATGATTCGCCAGCACTTCAGTCAGTTCGGTGGAACTGCCATCCGGATATATGCTTACATTGACCAATTCTCTGGTGATCGCTTCAAGTGCAGCAGGGGAACTTCCATATGGATTTTCGTTGGAGGCCAGCTTAATCACTTGCTCCAAACCCAGTTCACGTTTCACTTCTTCAATCGGTTTGCCCGGCTTATATACAGGCAGATTGACAATCTGGGACTTTGGTTTCAACCCGACCGCCTCCTGTTATTAAAATAGTTATGGACATGCCTCAGTATGAACTAAGCATGTCCCGGGGATGTAACATCATATAATCCCTATCCTTTTAATTGTGCCACAAAGTTGCGAATTTGCAACAGACCTGCCTGACGAGTATCCGGGTTTCCAAGAAGAGGAATGGCTTCTTCCACCTGACGAACGATAGCACTGCCTACAACAACACCGTCACAGATCCGAGAGAATCGCGCTACCTGCTCGTGACTGGAAATGCCGAAGCCAACAGCGACCGGAAGATCTGTCAGACTCTTTACAGTTTCAATGAAGCTCTCTACCCCATCGAAAAAGGAAGCTCTCTCTCCCGTAACACCTAGAGAAGAGACACAATAAATGAAACCACGTGCTCCCGTGACAATACGCTCGATCCGGGCGTTGGAGGTAGGAGCAACAAGCGGAACCAAGTGCACACCTGCTGCATCCGCACGGCGACGCATATCCTCTGCCTCCTCGATCGGAAGATCCGGGATGATCATGCCGCTGATCTCATGTTTGACCAACTCGTCAAAAAATACATCCAGTCCTGTCTGCAACACCGGATTATAGTAGGTGAACAGTACAAAAGGCAGTTTCACACCCGCAGCACGTGCTCTCGCTGCGGTCTCCATACAAGTCCGAATGGTGATCTGACTTTTCAATGCACGCTCGGAAGCACGCTGGATTACCGGTCCATCCGCAAGCGGATCAGAATAGGGAACACCCAGTTCCAAAATGTCTGCCCCCGCCTGTTCCAATTCCTTAATGATTTCCACCGTGGTATCCACATCCGGATCTCCAACCGTAAGGAATGGAATAAGTGCTGTCCGGTTCTGTTCTTTCAGTTGCTGGAAGGTCTGGTCCATCAGGTTCATGCCAAATCCCCTCCTGTATATTTCATAATCGATTCAACGTCTTTGTCACCACGACCGGAAAGACAGATCACAACGATATTATCAGCGCTAAGTTCAGGAGCGAGCTTGACAACCTGCGCAACAGCATGGGCTGACTCCAAAGCGGGGATAATGCCTTCTGTTCGGCTCAGCAACTGCAGGGCATCCAATGCTTCCTGATCCGTGATCGGGACGTATTTTGCCCGTTCAATATCTTTGAGATAAGAATGCTCAGGACCAACACCCGGATAATCAAGTCCCGCCGAAATGGAATGTGCTGGCTGAACCTGTCCATATTCATCTTGCAGTAGATAACTCATCGAACCCTGGAATACACCATGTGTCCCTTTACTCATCGTAGCGGCATGGAACTCGGTGTCCACGCCTTTACCTGCTGCTTCAACACCAACAAGCTTCACATCCTGATCGCCAATAAACGGATAGAACATGCCGATTGCATTACTTCCGCCGCCTACAGCTGCAACAATCACATCCGGCAGCCGTCCTTCAATCTCCTGAATCTGGCGCCGTGTCTCATCACCGATCACTCGCTGGAAGTTACGTACCATCATTGGGTACGGATGAGGACCTACTACCGATCCAAGCACGTAAAAGGTATCCTCCACATGACTAACCCAGTAGCGAAGTGCCTCGTTACCTGCATCTTTCAATGTCCGTGTTCCAGATGTCACCGGAATGACTTCTGCTCCTAGCAGCTTCATCCGAAATACGTTCAATTGTTGGCGCTGTGTATCTTCTTCGCCCATAAACACTTTGCATTCAAGACCCAGCAAAGCAGCGACTGTTGCTGTAGCAACGCCATGCTGTCCTGCACCCGTTTCGGCAATGACTTTCTTTTTCCCCATCCGTTTAGCCAGCAATCCCTGACCAATAGCGTTATTGATCTTGTGCGCTCCTGTATGGTTCAGGTCTTCACGTTTGAGATAAATTTTGGGTCCACCCAAGCGGCGGGACAGTTGCTCTGCATGGTATAGAGGCGTTTCCCGTCCAGAATACTCGCTTAGCAGATAATTCAGTTCCTTGTTGAATTCCTCGTCTTCGGAGAAGTGGCTGTACGCTTCCTCCAGTTCGATCAGAGCGTTCATTAGTGTCTCAGGTACAAAGCGGCCTCCGAAGGGACCGAAACGCCCGTGTTGATCCGGCAATTGATGTGTCATGCCTGCTTCACCCTTTCTACAAATGCTGTTATTTTCGCAATATCCTTCACACCTTCGGACTCTACGCCGCTGGATACATCGACGCCGTTCGGTGCATATTTCTGTATCAGTTGTTGCACATTATCCGGCTGTAATCCTCCTGCCACGAACAACGCGATTCCATGCTCTCTTGCCCAATCGGCATAGAAAGGAATTCGTTCCCATGCAAAGGTTTTACCGGAGCCCCCTCCATAGAGCGGGTCAAACGTATCGAGCAATACGGCGTCCACCACATTTTTATATGGATCAAGTGCCAATAAGGCAGTATCGTCAGCTAATGAACCTACTTCATCCTTGGGAAAAGAGAAGGCCTTGAACACTTCGGTATCGAAGCGTTGCTTCACCTGTTCACAAAATTCCGGCGATTCCTGCCCATGCAGCTGAATGACATCCAGGCGTGAAATCTTCATGATGCTTTCCAGCTCTTCGAGCGTGGGATTCACGAAAACACCCGCCAGCTTCGGCTGATCGAACTTCGTCCAGTCTAAGAGAACCGTTCTTAGCTCGGCACCCTGTTCAGGCGTAATACGACGACGGGATGGGGCAAAGACAATACCAATGTAATCCACAGGCAAGTTTATCATCGATTTTAGCACTTCAACGTCCTGAAGTCCACATATTTTTACAGCCGCTGCCGGCCGGTTTGGCAGATCTACCTCTCTGCTGCTTGTGCCGTCATGATTGAATGCATTCATGCTTTTGGACCCATCAGTTCATATACCGCAGCCTCAACATCGTCCTTGCGCATCAGATGCTCCCCAACAAGAATACCGTGCACACCTGCTTCAATAAGAGATTCCAATGGCTCAGGACCGTCAATTCCACTTTCGCTGATTAATGTCACACCATCCGGAATCAAGTCCATCAAATCCAACGTAGTGTTCAGACTGGTTTCGAACGTTTTCAGATTGCGGTTGTTGATGCCCACAAGTGTTGCCTGCGGAATATCGAGTACTTGCTCCAGTTCAGCACGGTCATGGACTTCAATTAATGCATCAAGGCCCAGACTTTTGGCAAACGTCAGATATTGACGCATCTGTTCGGGTGTCAGAATGCTCGCTATCAGCAAAACGGCATCCGCGCCAAGCAGTCTTGCCTCAGCAATCTGTCGTTCATCTATAATAAAATCCTTACGCAGTAGCGGTATGTTTACAGCTTGATGAATGGCCTGCAAGTATTCGCTATTTCCCTGGAAATAAGAAACGTCAGTCAATACCGATATACAATCCGCTCCAGCCCGTTCGTATGCGGAAGCAATCTCTACCGGATGGAAATCAGGACGAATCAGTCCTTTGGACGGAGATGCCTTCTTCACTTCGGCAATCAGACCCAGCTTACGGTTACTTCTCTCTGATAAAGCACGCTCGAATCCACGCGTATGGGGTAATGCCTCTATCTTTTTCAGCGCATCGTCCATCTGAAATGTTTGTGCGAGAACTTCAACTTCTTTATGTTTGGTTGCTACGATTCGATCAAGATACATGACTGTACGCCTCCGTTGTATGAATTAACTGTTCCAACTTCCCGGCAGCCTTGCCAGAGTCTACAGCTTCTGTTGCCATCAACACACCTTCTGCAATGGTATTCGCTAGACCGGATACATAGATGCATGCCCCGGCATTCAACAGAACGACATCGCGGTATGCGCTCCGTTCTCCCTGAAAGATCCTTTTAATAATTTCGGCATTCTGAGCCGCATCTCCTCCAAGAACCGATTCCAGCGGATGTAACGATAATCCCATATCACGTGGATCAATGTCATACGTATGCACTTCACTATTACGCAGCTCGGATACCTGGGTTGGTGCGGAGATGCTGATTTCATCCAGTCCATCATGACTGGCTACCACCAAGGCTCTTTTCAGCCCCAGACGATTCAGCACTTCAGCAATCATCGGTGTCCGGCTGCGGTCATATAAACCAAGCAATTGTCGATCCGCTCCCGCAGGATTGGTTAGAGGTCCAAGCATGTTAAAAATCGTACGCACACCCAGCTCTTTTCTTGGTGCAGCTGCATGTTTCATGGAAGGGTGGTACACCTGTGCAAAACAGAAACAGATTCCGATCTCATCGAGACATTGTCTCGCCTGCTCTCCGTCCAGATGAATATTCACGCCCAATGCTTCAAGTACATCCGCACTGCCCGCCTTACCTGAGGCAGAGCGATTACCATGCTTCGCCACCCGGACAGACACTGCAGAAGCAATGATGGCCGATGCCGTTGAAATGTTGAACTTATGAATACCTGAACCCCCTGTTCCACAGGTGTCCAGCAGTCCATTGCCGTCGGTCAGAATCCTTCCGCCCTGTCCACGCATGGCTTCGGCAAACCCCGTGATTTCATCCACCGTTTCCCCCTTCATCCGCAAGCCCATAAGCAAACCTCCGATTTGAGCCGGAGTGGCTTCACCTCTCATGATGGAGTACATCAAGTCGCGTGCTTCCGCCTGCTCCAGATGGCTGCCCTCCAAAATTTTGGCAAGGCCGTTCTTCATCCCCTCCGCATCACTAACTTTAGTTACGGACCGCTCGGATTCTTCATTCATGACAGGGTTTATATTCATTTCCGGTCTCTCCTCTCTCAGTTTTTTACAGCCGTGGCTGGGGTAACAAAATAATCGGCGTTGGCAAGTTTCAAGGTATGTTCCTTCTCTTTGGCAGGAAACATCGCTTCTGCTGTACGAATCGCCTTCAGCAACGCTTTGGCCTTATTTACGGTTTCTTCATATTCATTCTCAGGCACCGAATCCCATACGATTCCGGCTCCGGCCTGCACATATGCTTTTCCTTTTTTGAAAATGATCGTTCGGATCGTAATACAGGAGTCCATGTTTCCTGAGAAACCAAGATAACCGATAGCACCTGCATAAGCACCCCGTGCTTCTTTTTCCAGTTCCGCGATAATCTCCATTGCACGCAGCTTTGGCGCACCGGATACCGTACCCGCTGGCAAGCATGAAAGAAATGCATCAAAGAAATCCTTATCTTCTCTAAGCTCACCTGTAACGTTGGACACCATGTGCATGACGTGGGAATATCGTTCAATCTCCATGAACATGTCACATTTCACACTTCCGAAGTTAGATACGCGGCCCAGATCATTACGACCCAGATCGACAAGCATCAGATGTTCTGCACGTTCCTTCTCATCCTGCAATAGATCTGCGGCCAAGGCACGATCTTCTGCTTCCGTAGCTCCTCTTGGGCGAGTCCCCGCAATTGGTCGTGTCTCTACGCGGTTTCCATCCACTTTTACCAACGCTTCCGGTGATGTCCCCACAATAATTTCATCGTCCATCTTCAAATAATACATATAGGGTGATGGATTCAACGTCCGAAGCACGCGATATACATGCAGTGGAGAAACTTCGGTATCAATATGGAAACGTTGGGATAATACGACTTGAAAAATATCTCCTGCCTGAATGTACTCTTTGGCCTGCTCTACATTCCCGATAAACTGTTCCTTCGTCAGGTTGGATCGAATATCCCCCAGTTCCACATCTCCTGGAATGGAACGCGGGTTCAGGTTCTCTCCAGGTCCTTGCTGCTGCAAGCGTTCAGCGGCCTGTTCCAGCTTCTCAGAAGATAAAGCATAAGCTTGGCGGATATCATCATCCGTTGCACCGTCTTTCACGTGCACATTGCCCACGAGCAGCATCTGCTGCTTTACATGGTCAAACACGATAATCTGGTCACAGAACATGAAGCGAATATCATCCATTTTCAGATCATCCAGCGCGTGGGCTGGAAGCTTCTCATAATATTGCAGCAGATCGTATCCAAAGAAACCAATAGCCCCGCCTGTAAATGGCGGCAGTTCATCATCTTTTGGGCTCCGATACTTACGGAGCAGCGCTTTGAGTTCTTCAATCGGTTTGCCTGGCAGTTCTCGAGTCTGCCCTGCTTCTTCTACCACAATCCGGCCTTTTTTGGCCGAGATCATCAGGAACGGATTTGTACCGATGAAGGAATATCTCGCCCATTGAATTCCACCCTCCACACTTTCCAGCAGAAATGCCCGGTCGTTGTCAGCATAACGGCGGAAAATCCGAATTGGGGTCTCCATGTCTGCCAGAATCCGTTTGACTACCGGAATCAGATTATATTCATTCGACATTTTCAGTACTTGATTAACGTTTGGCGTTATCATTAGATCACGTCCTTTCAGATTAGGTAGAAGAAAAAGTAATATATACAACAAAAAAACCTCTACCATCAGGTAGAGGTTTGGTTATAAGCTGTTTCAACAGGTTGGTGCTTCATAAATAACAAGTCCCTATACATGCATCCTTACCGAATTATCATACAGGCTGTTGTATGGATGTTTCATACATCCATCAAATACAGAGGAAATGTATCGGCATACACGATCTCATCCATAGCATTCATTCTTTAATGAAATACAAGAGGACATCATTCGTATTATACCTAAACAAAACGATGTCGCTAGACACGTTTGCTTTCCTTCATCCTGTTTCAAATAATTCCGTAGCACGACGTACCGCGAATCAGTTGACCGGCTTCTGTTGCTCCGGTTACCACCCGCTGGACTCTGCTATATACTCCACTCAGCTCAGCTGCTCTCAGCTCAATCTCTACTCTACTCAACTGGTTCTCACTATACATCATTCCGAATGATTTGACAACCACTCTAATGTTACGAATTGGAAGGTGCCGCCAAATCGGGACGCAGAGACTGTGCACCGTTAAGGTACACATGGTTGATTTCATTCTGACCTTTTGCAGTGTTAACATGTACCATAAAACGGATGCATTGTGGCAAGGCACCTGCAACCGGAACTTCCAGCGCACACATCAAGGGTACAAGCTCCCAGCCATCCAACTGGCGAATTGCCTTTGCTGGGAAAGCTGCATCCAGATCTCCAGTCATCGTAATCCACACACTGCAAATATCTTCGGGTGTGATTTCGTTACGATCCACGATTTCCTGCAATAGTACAGCCGTTTCTTTCAAAATATGCTCTTCGTTGTTATGCGTGACCGTTGTGGCCCCGCGAATTCCCCGAGTAACCATCGCTTTTATTCTCCCTTCTTGAGCAATTCAATGACTTCGCGCACTGCCGTTATCGGTACATCCTTCACAATTCTGGCAGCGCCGATCCGGTCTGGAATAATGAAGACCATATGGCCCTCACGGAACTTTTTGTCGTGCATCATGGCATCCATTAATGCATCCGTATCCAGATGTTTTGGCATCGTTACCGGGAGACGCAGTGAACGCAGCATGCGAACCGTATCGTCATAGAGTCCTGCTGGGGCCCCCAACTTCTCGCCTAGCAATGCCGAGCCCGCCATACCAATTGAGATGGCTTCACCATGCAGAAATTCGCCGTAACCGGCAATCGCTTCAATGGCATGACCAATCGTATGACCCAGGTTTAACAATGCACGTTCTCCATTTTCGCGTTCGTCTCGTGATACAATCTCTGCCTTGATCCCACAACCTCGTTCCAAGCCATACCCCAGAGCCTCCGGATCAAGAGCAAGCAGTTCATCCGCATGCTCCTCACACCAGTATGCAAAAGCTTCGTCCCGAATCAGACCGTGCTTCAGCATCTCTGACAAACCAGCTGAGACATCGCGGGGCGGCAAGGTTTGAAGCGTATCGACATCATAGAGCACCAACTCTGGCTGATGGAATGCACCGATCATATTTTTAGCCAGAGGATGATTGACAGCTACCTTGCCGCCAACACTGCTGTCATGCGCCAGGATCGTGGTAGGCACTTGTACAAATTTGATTCCACGCATATATGTAGCAGCAACAAAACCAGCCAGATCCCCCACTACACCGCCGCCTAGAGCAACAATAGCCGAACTGCGATCTAGTTTGCCTTCGATGGCAGCAGTCATCATATCCTGATATACCGAAAGGGATTTCGATGTTTCACCAGATGGAACAACTGCGGAGACGACTGTAAAACCAGCCGCACGCAGCGTTTGTTCCAGATCGGACAAGTATTTGGATGCCACATGCTCATCGGTAATAATGAGTAGTGGGCTTTTTTTGGTTAAGCCATATTGCTCAAAGTATTGAGGCGCTTGAGCCAACAGGCCGCTGCCAATAAGAATTGGATAAGAGCGCTCCTCCAACCGCACTGTCAGCTGGCGCATCTTAGTAATTCTCCAGTTGATTATTATAGTTAGCAAAGTTAGCGCGGATTTCCTCCATGGAGTCTCCGCCAAATTTCTCAAGGAATGCTTTTGCAATTTCCCAAGCTACCACATGCTCCATAACAACACTAGCTGCCGGAACAGCACATGCATCAGAACGCTCGACCTGAGCTGTAAATGCTTCTTTGGTATCGATATCCACACTTTGAAGCGGTTTGTACAACGTAGGAATAGGTTTCATAACCCCACGTACCACTACCGGCATGCCGTTTGTCATTCCACCCTCGAATCCACCAAGACGATTGGTCGCCCGGTGGTAACCACGCTCTTCACTATGCACGATCTCATCATGCACCTGAGAGCCACGAATCGTTCCGGCTTCGAAGCCGATACCAATTTCCACACCCTTGAATGCGTTAATGGACATGACACCCTGTGCGATTCGTGCATCCAGTTTGCGGTCATACTGTACGTGGCTACCAAGACCCACAGGCACACCTTCAACAATGCATTCCACGATTCCACCGATGGAGTCGCCTTCCTGCTTGATCTGGTCGATGTAGGCTTCCATCTTCTTCTCGGTTTCTGTATCGGTCACACGTACGGAGGAGGCTTCTGTCACTTCGATCAGTTCATCGATCGGCAGATCTTGATAAGGAGCTTCAATTTCTCCGATACGCAACACACGTCCAGCTACTTTGATTCCGAATTCAGCGAGGAATTGACGTGCAATAGCACCACATGCTACACGCACCGTAGTCTCACGGGCACTGGAACGCTCCAGTACATTACGTAAATCTTTCAGGTTATATTTGAGCCCGCCATTCAGATCGGCATGTCCCGGACGCGGACGATGAACGCGGCGTTTCTCTTCATCACTGCCTTCAATCGGCTCAATATTCATAATATTCTGCCAGTGTTTCCAGTCATTATTTTGAACAACCAACGCTACGGGAGCACCTGTTGTATATCCGTGACGGATACCACCAACGAAATTGGCCTGATCCTTCTCAATTTGCATGCGACGTCCACGGCCATATCCCTTCTGGCGGCGGTGAAGCTGAAAATTCAGCTCTTCAAAGTCAATATTCAGATTGCTTGGCAATCCTTCAATAATTGCGGTTAATTGGGGTCCGTGCGTCTCCCCTGCGGTTAAATAGCGTAAACTCATAATACGTTCCCCCTTTAAACTGTTAAACTTCACATTGCTAAAATCCCATAATTTCTTTGCTTATTATAGTATAGCTGACCGGCTTTGACAAGAAAGCCGGTCGTTTCTTGTCCTAAAATGGATTGGGCTCGATTAGGAATTGATTGAGATTCCGGCGTGTCTGAGAAATATCCTTTCATCCATTATGAAAATAACCGCCTGGACACATGTAGATGTGCTCACCAGACGGTTATGAAATCAATTGAAATTATTTTTTGCGATAAAAGAATGTTTCCGCTGTCTCAAGACTATATTGTCCCGGGGAAAAAATCTGTTCCGTACTGCCCACGAACAATATACCGCCTGGACGCAAACTTGTTGCAAACTTGTGATACAACAGGTTTTTGGCTTCCTCGGTAAAATAGATCATGACATTTCGGCACACAATCAGATCATACCCTTCGTCAAAACGATCCAACAACAGATTTTGCTTCATGAACTTGACCGAACTTTTCAATTGTTCATCAATACGGTACACCAAGCCATCCTGCTTGAAGTAACGATTAGCCGTTTCCTTTGGTACATCTTTGAGCGAGCGTTCCATATAACGCCCTTCTTTGGCTTTGGCGAGAGCACCTTCATCCAAGTCACTTGCGGTAATGGAGCTTCCCTTAAGAATGCCCATCGTGTCCAGAATCATCGCCAAAGTGTAAGGTTCTTCACCTGTGGAACAAGCGGCACTCCACACTTTAACGCCACGTTTTGAACCCAGCAACTCAGGCAGGATTTCATCCCGCAGTACTTCCCAGCGATTAGGGTTACGCCAAAATTCCGAGACGTTAATGGTCATGCGATCCAGAAACTCATAAAACAAAGACTTTTCCTTTTGCATGGCATCAAAAAAGTTAGAAAACGTATGAAATCCGTTTTTGTTACGAAGTGTGGTCAGCCTTCTTTTCATCTGGCCTTCCTTGTATTGAGCAAGATCAATGCCTGTGCTCTCTTTGATTTTCCGAATAAATCCGGCGTAATCCGGGTCTAGTAGTTGTTCCTGCTCCAGCATCGTATCACCCTTCTGGCTAAAAAATTACAACCAGGCTGCGATGCTCTTGTCGTACGTTACCAGCTCATCCGGAGCAAAGAAGTTCGCTGCTTCACGAGTGGCGCTTTCCGGTGAATCCGCCCCATGAATCAGATTATGCGGTGTGTGGCTGGCGAAATCTCCTCGAATGGTACCCGGAGCCGCTTCCTTCACATTGGTTTTCCCGATTACGATGCGCGCAAGCGCCACGACGTCGTCACCTTCCCAAACCATAGCAAATACAGGTCCAGATGTGATAAAACGAACCAGATCATCGAAGAACGGTTTCCCCTCATGTTCAGCATAATGGCGTTTGGCCTGATCTTCAGACATCTGCACCAGCTTGCCTGCCACCAACTTAAATCCTTTGTCTTCCAGACGGCTAACGATACGCCCTATCAAACCACGCTGCACACCATCCGGCTTCACCATCAAAAATGTACGATCCATCGGCTCACTCCTCACTCACGGTTCAAAGTTATTTCATTATGTAAACGCAATCCCTTTGATTGTAACATACATGTCCAAATCCTCCCAATGAGGAAAATCACATGAACGTTATTTTTTGAGTGAGAACAGATACACGAGAAACTGCATTCATGAAAGATGCGCGTCCATAGCAGAGTAATGCCCAAACATATTAATGCGTACGTTTGACCACAAAATGAGCGATATCACGCAAGTTTTTGGTGGTCTTGATGTTAGGCAGTTGATCCAGAGCATCGAGCGCTTTCTTCATATATCGGTCAGCCAGGGCTTCTGCTTTAGCAATTCCTTGACTTTGGCGAATCATTCCAATGGCATCTGATGCACTGGCCCGTCCCTCCTCGTGCTGGACGCGGGTTATCTCCTCCAGCAAAGGTTCACGCAAATTGGGCTCCTGCAATGCATACAGTACAGGCAGCGTAATATTCCCCTGCTTCATATCACTGCCTGGAGGCTTGCCCAGTTGTTTCTCGGTTCCAACCAGATCAAGTACATCGTCCTGGATCTGGAACGCCATACCCACGTTGTAACCGTAGGTGTACAGCAACGAGGATACATGTTCCGGCGCACGAGTAGCAAGCGCTCCCAGCTGACAGCTGACAGCAATAAGAAGCGCCGTCTTGCGACGAATTCGCAAGAGATAGTTACGTACACTTTGTCCCGTATTGAAAAAGTCCCGAATTTGCTCCATTTCACCAATGGACATCTGCACCATCGCTTTGGCCAGAATACGGTGTATCGCCGGATCAGATAGACCCGCAGTCATCTCAAGCGCCTTGCCGTAAATGTAATCTCCGGTGTACATCGCAATCCGATTATCCCATTTGGACTTCACCGTTGGTTTACCTCTCCGTGTCGCGGCATTGTCAATAACATCATCGTGAACCAGAGAAGCGGAATGGATCAGCTCCAACGGAACCGCTACCAGCTTCAAACGTTCAATATCGTATGTACCAAATTTCCCACCAAGTAACACAAATACCGGCCGCAACCGCTTACCTCCTGCCTTGAGCAGGTGAAGTGACGTTTCGCTCAGCAGCTTCTGTTCTCCCTGAACACTGCGATAGAGCTCTTTTTCAATGTAGTCCATATCTTTTTTTAACAACCCGAAAATATCCAATAGTTTCATTCGTTCACCCGTGTCAGCGTATTGTCAGTCCATAAATCCATGCTTACCTTCCCCTCCAGCAAGTCGGGCCTGCAGGCATAACGAAAAACCAGGGCTTGCCTTTCCTGCTTGTGTTCTTCTAAGACGTACTACTCTTCTTCGAATGTCAAGGCCGACATCCGGGAATTAAACTCTGCGACTTGTTCTGAAACATAATTACAGAAGCTGCCGGAGCATGGGTCAAGGCTGTGGTCACATCCAATCATCACCATCAGCGCTCACCAATACCCCGGGATTCGGGGGTGGCCAAGAAATCCCTACACTTTATCAGTAGATTAATGTGTAAGGAACTCCACCTATCCCCGTTCATCCGGTTCTCCCCATCTTGTAAACAGTTGATGAGGAATGCGCAAGCTATCGAGCACTTTACCCACCAGGAATAGAATCAACTCGTCCATCGTCTGGGGTTTGTAATAAAAAGCAGGCATGGCCGGTATCATTCGGACACCGAGCCTGGAGAGCTTCAGCATGTTTTCCAGATGGATTGCATGCAGTGGCGTCTCACGCGGCACCAGAATCAGTGTTCTTCCCTCTTTCATCATGACATCGGCAGCTCGGGACATCAGATTGTCCGACGACCCTTGTGAAATGGATGAAAGAGTACCCATGGAGCAAGGCATGATAATCATGCCTTCTGCCAGGAAAGAACCACTTGCGATGGAGGCACCAATATCACTAACGGGATGATAGATCAGGGAACCCGCACGGCCGCCAAATTTTTCTTCCAGCACACCGTCCCGATTCGTAACATCCCAGTCCATTTCTTCTTTCAATACACGCCAACCCGCATTGGATATCACCAGATGCACGGTGTATTCAAGATCAAGCAGCGTTTCAATTAATCTGATGCCATATATACTTCCACTGGCTCCGGTAATTCCGACAACAAGTCGTTTATTGTCCGGCTGCTGCATCTTTATTTCACCGCCAGATCAATTAGGGTAAATGTAAATACAACCACACTCAACACACTGTTCATCGTAAAGAATGCTGTTTGAACACGGCTCATGTCATTTGGCGATACGATATAGTGCTCATAGAATAGAATACCATAAGTAATCAGCATTCCGGCACCGTACCACCAGCTCAAATCAGTCATCAATAGCAATGCAAGAAAACCAATGGCCGTAATCAAATGGAAAAACTTGGCGATACCCAAGGATTTAGTAAGACCGAAACGGGAAGGTATGGAATGAAGCCCTTCTTCCTGATCGAACTCCAGATCCTGACATGCATAGATGATATCAAACCCTGCAGTCCAGAATACAATCGTAACGTACAGCACAATCGCTGTCCAATCCATCGTACCTGTAACTGCTACCCAGCCCCCAAGTGGAGCCAGACCAAGGGTCATGCCAAGAACTACGTGGCACAGCCATGTGAATCGTTTGGTGTAAGAATACAATACCAGCATAAATACAGCTATCGGTAACAGCTGCATGGATAACACATTAAGGTTAGATGAGGCCCAGAATAACAATGCAAATGATACCACGATAAAAATAACTACCTCACCGTTTTTTAACAAACCGGCAGGGATAGCTCTCATTGCAGTACGTGGGTTTTTCTTGTCAATCGCTTGGTCAATTATGCGGTTCAAGCCGAATGCCGCACTCCGTGCACCAATCATGGCGAGTAATACCCACATAATCTGCATCCAGGTAGGGAATGTATCTTTCACTAGCATGGAACCGAGGATGGCTCCCATAAATGCAAAAGGTAAAGCGAAAAGCGTGTGTTCAATTTTAATCATTTCTAAAAAGATGCGAATTTTCCTAAACATGCTGATTCTCCTTGGTTCCAATATGCAGTGCCGCGACGCCTCCGGTTAGAGGGTAGGCCTGCACTTGCTGCAATCCAGTTTCAGCGAAAATGTCGGCCAGTTCCTTCCTTCCTGGAAAAAGTGCAAGTGAGTCCGGCAGCCATTTATACTGCTCATAACGTTTGGCAAACAATTTGGCAAGATTGGGTAATACTTGTTCAAAATAAAAATAATAAATACCTTTAAACGGCTGCCATGTTGGCTTGGATAATTCCAGACACACCACCATGCCACCAGGTTTCACTACACGCTTCATCTCCGACAGAACCTGTCTGAGATCCGGTACATTGCGCAGTCCAAATCCGATCGTCACATAATCGAATGAATTGTCTTCAAAGGGAAGCGACATCGCATTGCCCTGTACCAACGTAATTTGTTTTTGCCGATTTACAGCGTCAACTTTGGTTTGTCCAACCTCCAACATGTTGCTGCTGAAATCAAGTCCATGCATGTGACCTGTTTCACTTGCTTCAGCCATCGCGAGCGTCCAGTCACATGTGCCGCAGCACAAATCGAGACCGGTATCGCCTTTGGACATATTCATCTTCTTCATGGTAAATTTACGCCAAGCCTTGTGCCTGCGGAAACTCAGAATATCATTCATGACGTCATATTTACCGGCTATACTCTGAAAAACAGAATGGACAAATTCTTCTTTAGGTTTGGTCTCTCCGCTCCCCATTCGTCTGTCTCCCCCTCAATCTTCCCTTACTGCCGCATGTGAAGGCTGCAAATATGTCAGGTAAGGCTCCAGGATTGCATTGATCTCATGCAGGCCCAGTTGATCTTCCTCGTCTTGCAGCAACAGTTGTATACGGTGTGTACACTCACGAAGCTTGTCCAGCAAAAAATCGCCGATCCGATACTTCAGCACCATACCACTCCATGCTCTTGTATCCGGCTCCGGCTGACGCAGTATATTCCGCTCGTCGTCATTGCCATACTCGTAAATATGCCAGAAAGCATAACTGTGATAAAAGTACTGCTCGTCATTCATCCGCTGCAGCTCTTCCATAATTGCCTCGCAATAGCTAAATTCGACCAACAGGTCGTTCCATAGCGATGCTTCGTTATCGCGGATCATGCCTGTAAAAGAAAGAAACAGCTGCATCTTCAGCTGTACTGTTTCACGCAAGTATTCTTCAGCCGAAACGAGAAGCTTTTTCATCCGTTCATACAGCGTCATCTTACGTGCATTCACTTTGGATACAGCACTACTAAGTTTACCGATCATTTCAATTTTGCCAGCATGGGCAAGCAACTGATAGAAACGGCTACTGAAATAATCTCCGGCAAGCACGTTCAGCTGGCGTGAACGCATCTCCAATTCTCTACGCTCTCCGGATATCGTATCGATTCGATCATGCGTATCCATGGCCAACTGAACGAGCGAGGTGGCGAGAGCGTATAGCTCATCATGCACCTTTTCGTCTGTGCGGCCCACAAATACCTGCAGCAGACGAGCCCGGCTATCCGGAAATGAAGGGATTTCAGTATGTTGTCGAATCATGTCGTAATCCGTATATTTCTTTGCTAGTTGGGGTACGCGATATGAATTCATTCTCAGCCTCCGAGCCTTTGCATTGTTAAACCATTTCTGCACTACAATCTTATATATTATAGCATATGTTTATCGGGCACGCACTGAATCCTGGTATTCTATTACCCCTGACTTGACATTTCGAATTGCTTCTTCCAAAGTTCGGTCTCCATCATGTGAAACCAGTCCTTCAATTCGTCCGAGAGGACCGGACTGTTCCAGTCTCGAAGCGTTTCGATCGCATACATCGGCCATTCCCCACGCCGAAAATCGGCAGCGAGCAACAAATGTCTTTTGTGAAGCCATTCATCTTCTGCCATAACACGCAGCATCACCTGTTCCACGTTTTCCAGACTTCGAAAGCCTAGATCTGCCACAGCAGCCATATTACCATAGATTTCAGTGTAACTTGTGCTGGTTCCGGTAACCTTTAGATCAAGCGTCAAAATGGATTGTTTCCACTCCACCCTGGCAATGGGTGTCGATAATTTCATGGTGCTCAGCACGTCCACCAGATTGTCTTCTGTTAGCTGGACGGGATGCTGCGACGCAGAAACGGGTTGTACGTTTTCACCGCCCCAGGTACGTATATGTAAGGTTTGTATGGCAACAAGCAGAAGGACCGCCGCAACCGTTGCCAGCAGTGAAGCAGTCACGATCATCCGCGGTTTCATAAATGCCTCCCTGCCCTTACCTGTTAGTGTAGTCTGTCCGGTAAAGGCTCATACCTCATTGTACAATGAAAAAAAGCAGGCTATGCCTGCAAATTTCATTATTCCGACTGAATCTGTCCATGCTTTGTGATCAGCGTGGCTTTTCCACGGATTTTAATGGCGGAAGTATGATTGGTAAATTGGGCAAACATGACTTCTCCCTTATCCAGCTTCTCCGTATGGTGGAAGCGGGTATCCTGACCACGGGTTAAGCCGATCACCTGAACACCGTTTTCCTCCGCCTTAATGACGATATAATCACTGCCGGTTGGATGATCCATCACGCACATCCCCTCTCCTTGTTCAATAGCGTTAATGATGATAAAGATTGTTTCATTTGTCAACCAGCCCCTATGTGAAATGGAGCGCAATAATCTGTTACACCCAGGTCATACTACAAGTTATCCAGCCACAGAAAGGAGAGTCTCTATGAAGTATATTCCCGCAGAACTGACAGACGAGCATATTCACCAGTTAAAAGAAACCGAACAGCATCTGTCTGCAGCCGCTGGAGAAGAACTCATTCTGATTGCCTATGCGCAGGAACCCGATGAGCCGGAGTCGCTAGACCGATGAAGAGAAATGATTAAAGGACAAAAGAAAAGGCCGTGAACAAGTCACGGTCTTTTTGTCGACATATGGAATATGTAGAAATCTTATTTAATTCCGTCTTTGAGCGCTTTACCTGGTTTGAATGCAGGAATTTTGCTCGCAGGAATTTCGATTTCTTCACCTGTTTGCGGGTTGCGTCCTTTACGTGCAGAGCGCTCGCGAACTTCGAAGTTCCCAAAACCAACCAATTGTACTTTGTCTCCGCTTTGAAGAGCCTCAGAGATTGCTTCGAATACGGCATCAACCGCTTTCGTTACATCCTTTTTGGACAATTCAGTCGCTTCAGACACGTGTGTAATCAAGTCTGATTTGTTCATTTGTTTTTCACCTCCTGAATCAATGTCCTGAATGTTATACTGTGTTTCCGTTTTATAGCGAAATATACGTTCATACACAAAAAATCTACGTACATCTTGAGCGTGATGAACACAAATCTCGGCCTGCGGTCAACAGTCATCTCCGGCAGAATGTCGCCTGAAACAAAGGTTGTTTCAGACGCCGAACAAATTTTATACTAATACAGACAGCACACAATTTCAAGTCCGGTTGCGGTTTAACACGTAAAATGTCACAGCCAAGGCAAGCACTAGCACTCCACCTTTTACAATATCATGCGTGAAATATTGAACATTCATCATGGTCAAACCGTTCACCAGTACACCTATCAGAACGGAGCCAATGAATGTTCCAATTACGTTCGGCTTGCCTGCACCAAATACGGAGAAGCCGACAAAAACAGCAGCTACGGATTCCATTAACAACGGAGAACCGGCATCGATTTGTCCTGAACCTACTTTGGATGCATAGATAATACCGCCGATTGCAGCAAACACTCCAGCTGCTACATAGGCGAGTGTACGCACCTTTTTCACCTTGATCCCGGATAGACGTGCCGCTTCCTCATTCCCCCCAGTAACGTACATCTGGCGCCCATACTTCGTATACGTCAAAAAGATATGCACACCGATAACGGCAATGAGCAGCAGAATAACCGAAATCGGCATTCCAAGCCATTTTCCCTGCCCTAGTTGCAGGAATGTAGGGTCCATCTCTCCGGCAGCCTTGCTTCCGTCAGGAAATTGCATATGGTTGTAGATCGTGTAGCCTTGAGCATACGTTTTGTGAATTCCACCAATGATGTACATCGTGGCAAGTGTAGCCAGCAGATCTGGGATACGGAGTTTCACGATCAGTAAGGCATTAAGCCAACCAATTACAGCCCCAATGATCAGAGGGACAATAATGACAACCGCCAGCGGCTGCTGGTACCAAATCATTAATGAAGCGGTAACGACAGTCGTTAGCGAGACAGTTGCACCCACCGAGAGGTCAAATCCATCTACAATGAGAGATAAGGTAACACCAATCGCCACAAATGTCACGATAGAGATTGAACCCAAAATATCGGTCAAGTTACTGTACGTGAAGAAATAAGGCAATTTAATACCGAAAAATGCAATGACACCAATAATAACGATAATCGCGCCATAACGGAACGCAAAATCCAATGATTTATCCTTCATGCTTCCACCTCTTGTCCACCGCTTGCATAGTATAGCAGCTGTTCTTGGTTAGTCTCGCCCCGTTTGAATTCCTTTACGATCGTCCCTTCACACATGACTGTAATCCGATCACCAATACCCAATCCTTCATCCAGTTCACACGTGAAGTAGATAACAGCTTTACCAGCCAAAGCCAGTTCGTTAATGATACGAAAAATGTCACTTTTGGCGCCGATATCCACACCTTTTGTCGGCTCGTCAAATATAAAGACGTCTGCGTCCGCATTCAGCCATTTACCGATGGCCACCTTTTGCTGGTTGCCACCGCTTAAATACTTCACTTCCTGCCGCACTGACGATGTTTTGATACCAAGCTGCTGTACCAAAGATTCCGCATTCTCACGCTCGCGCTTTCGGCTTACAAAACCTAATTTGCTGAGACGTCCAAGCAAGGGAAGGCTCAAATTCCGTTCCACGTTTTCCTCAATCAGAATCCCCTGTTTGCGGCGTTCCTCAGGCACTGAGACAATGCCCAGAGCCGCAGCGTCAGCAGGTTGGGAAAGGTGAAGTTCACGATTGTTAAGCCGAATCTCCCCACTCTCCAGCCGATCAGCACCAATCAACAAGCGGGAACATTCCGTTTTCCCTGCACCTACAAGCCCTACCACAGCAAGCACTTCGCCTCGACGAACTGATAGGTCCACACCCTTAACCCGGACTCCACGCCGAAGTCCTCGCGCTTCCAGCAACACTTCTCCTACCGGTGCCTCTGTCTTGGGGAACTCTTCCTCAAACGGTTTTCCGAGCATCTGTGTCACCAGATCATTGATCGTAAGTTCCTGTGCCTCACCCGTAAACACATGTTGTCCATCTCTCATAACGGTAACGCGGTCACAGTGACTTGTAACTTCTGAAAGACGGTGAGTAATGAAAATACATGTCACACCACGCTCTTTCAACAAATGTACGATTCGGAAAAAAGCGTCCGTTTCTTCCTGACTCAGCGGCGCAGTCGGTTCGTCAAAAATAATGACCTTTGCATCCTGAATGAGGATACGTGCGAGCAGAATCATCTGCTTCTCCGCAAGTGTCAGGTCGGCTACTTTTTTGTGTACGGATATGCTCGCTCCTAACTGCTGCAAAGCTTCAGCCGCACGCTGTTGCAGTTTCCGCGGACTTTTCCACCAACCTCCGTCAGGCGATGCCAATTGATCCAGCATAATATTCTCGGCAGCTGTCAATTGGGGTACCAGTGCAGCATCCACCTCCTGGTATACACAGTGAATACCACTCGCTTTGGCATCGCCTGGTGAATTCAAATGAAGAGTTTGCCCACTTAACCGGATGGTGCCCTGATCCAGTTGATAGGCACCAGACAGAATTTTCATCAATGTGCTCTTGCCGGCACCATTCGCACCAAGCAGCGCATGAATTTCCCCACCTTTGACGGAGAACTCCACATTTTTCAGTGCGGGAATGCCTGCAAACTGCTTGTGGACATGTTCCATTTGAAGCAGAATCGGTGCAGTACTCATGACACAAACCTCCAATCGCTCCCCTCTGGGAGTATCACTATTCTCATGTCGTTTTATTTCATCATGGTCAGAAAAAACGCGCCTTGCGGCGCGCCTCGTTACGCTGCTTTATTTAGCAGTAACTCCGTATTCTGACATCCAATCCTTGATTCCCTGTGTACTTCCTCCCCAGCCCTCAACATACTCGGACAGCTCTGAAGTGGAGATTTGTTTGTCAGGCAGCGCATCACGCTGTACATACACCGGATTGAGGACCACTTGATCCTCGGTCTCATCCCCATTCAGCTTCTGGTACGCATAACGAACCTGAACACGCCCAATGTCTGTTGGATCAACTGCTGCGGAAGCTACCCAAGGGTTTTTCGGATCCTGTATCATCTGCAAATCTTCATCACTCATATCAATACCGTATACCTTGATCTCGTCACGTCCTGCTTGCTGAATCGCACGCGCTGCACCTTTGGCGAACTCATCCCATGCAGTCCATACCGCTGTGATTTCACCTTTGGGATATTGTTTCAGAATCGCTTCCATTTTGGCTTGTGTATCCAATGCCGGGTTCTGTGCTGAACCAAATGTTGCAATCTCCTTGATATCGGGGTTTTCTTTCAAGAACTCACCATAAGCAACCTGACGGCGTTCCATCGGAGCAAATCCGGCTACCCATACTTTTACGATGTTGCCTTGTCCGTTAATATCTTTTTTCATTTGCTCCAACGTAAGCTCAGCCATCTTCTGATCATCCTGGGACAACACTGTTGCTCCCGGAACGCTAATGTCTGCATCGAACACAACAACCGGAATGTTTTGTTTTACTGCTTTTTTCACGCCCGGCGCCAGCAAGGAATCCCCGTGATCCGTCAGAATGGCATCGAATTTCTGGTTAATTGCGCTATCGAGCAACGATACCATTTTGGCTTTATCATTATCGGCGACAAACGTAGTCAGTTCTCCACCGAATTTTTCAATTTCTTCTTTTACCCCTTGCACATATTGCTGTGAGAAAGTGCCTGTATTAAATTCCATAATTAGTGCAATTCGTTTTCCACTGAGTGGGCCTGTTACTACTTCAGTTTTGGGCTTGTCCTCTGCTGCGCCGGAAGCTGTAGTTGAAGCAGGTTCTTTTTTGATCCCGCAAGCGGACAACGCTAATGTAAATACGAGCAATACACTCAACCATACCCATTTTGTATCTTTCTTTTTCATCTCTGTCTCCCCCTGTTCACACTCTCTGTGATCTCGATCACAATCATTGAATATTAATATAACGGCTAATCCCAAGTATGTAAATGGGTTTTAGCAATTTAAAGCTAAAACTCGCTAAGTTTTTATGAATCATACAACTTCCCATCCATTTCATCCAGAATCAAGAAAAATGAAACAAGAAAAAGACCGTAAAGGGGGGCCTTTACGGTCTTTTGGCTTTACAGAATAATGGCGATCAATCCACCTGAACCTTCGTTAATGATACGTCCCAGCGTCTCTTGCAACTTGTATCGTGCGTTATCTGGCATCATCGCAATTTTACCCTGAATGCCTTCTCTCACGATGGAATGCAGTGAACGACCGAACATATCTGAATCCCATACCTTGATTGGATCGTTCTCGAAGTCCTGCATCAAGTACCTCACCAGTTCCTCACTCTGTTTTTCCGTTCCGATAATCGGTGCAAACTCCGATTCCACATCGACCCGGATCATGTGAATGGATGGTGCGGTTGCTTTCAGGCGGACGCCGAACTTGGTACCTTGCCGGATGAGTTCTGGTTCATCCAGTGCCATCTCGGCGAGGGATGGCGCTGCGATACCGTAGCCCGTCGTTTTGACCATCTCCAGCGCCTCAGCGAAGCGATCGTACTCCCTCTTCGCATGGGAGAATTCCTGCATCAATTGCAGCAGATGATCCTTGCCTCGAATTTCAATACCAACGACTTCCACGAGGATCTGATCGTATAATTCATCCGGAGCATACAGATCGATTTCTGCCACACCTTGCCCCATGTTCATGCCGCTCAGTCCCGCTCGATCGATGAATTCGTATTCCATGAACTGAGCAACAACCCGATCCACATCACGCAGCCTGCGAATATCCTTAACGGTGTCACGCACGGAATTTTCGTAGTTGCTGCGCAGCCAGTGGTTTTCATTCAGCACCATTACCCAGCTCGGCAGATTCACATTCACTTCATGTACAGGGAACTCATACAGCACTTCGCGAAGCACACCTGTCACATCATCTTCTGTCATTGTTGCTGCACTGAGGGTCATGACCGGAATGTCATACTTGGCAGCAAGCTCACTACGCAACTGGAGCGCTTCTTCACTGCGAGGGCGAGTCGAGTTGATCACCAACACAAATGGTTTACCCACTTCCTTCAGCTCTGCAATGACGCGTTCCTCTGATTCCACATAGGAGCTCCGGGCAATCTCCGCGATCGTGCCATCTGTTGTGACCACCACACCGAGTGTGGAATGCTCCTGAATGACCTTGCGCGTGCCAATTTCGGCAGCTTCCTGGAACGGAATCGGTTCTTCAAACCATGGAGTGGAGATCATACGTGGACCATTCTCATCCTCGTATCCCTTCGCTCCTTCCACCGCGTAACCTACACAATCCACAAGGCGCACATTGACATCAAGTCCCTCTGCGACCTTGATTTGAACCGCGTTATTCGGTACGAATTTCGGTTCCGTAGTCATAATCGTTTTGCCTGCTGCACTTTGTGGGAGTTCATCCACTGCCCGTGCGCGGTCTGCCTCATTTGTAATGTTCGGCAAGACGATTGTTTCCATGAAACGTTTGATAAATGTTGATTTCCCCGTCCGGACTGCGCCGACAACCCCGAGATAAATATCCCCTCCGGTCCGCTCGGCAATGTCCTTAAAAATGTCTACTTTCTCCAATGAAATCCCCTCCCTAAATTACTCCGAAGGAAAAATGCTAAAGAGCATCCGCTTCGTTTTTTCAATCAGAAGACTGAAATCCCTGCAACGGTAGAGCCGCCTTTGTGAGTGCCCGGAAGTCGTCCGCCGCCGAACGTTGCATTCTGATGAAACCGGCGAGAGCGGCGTTAACTCGTACATGCAATTGGACTAGTATCATCTTATGTATCCGTATGCAGCATTATGACGCGTATTTTTTGTTTTTTTCTCAAGGTAGTGACCTTAAGAGAATCGCCCCGCTCTCGGACTGCGCGTCTTTATTACAATCTACTTTATGAGCGCGCCGAAGCTTTTATGCCGGTTCGTTGACTTGGTTTTTCTTGGTACCGTTCAAGCTGTGCAGAAGGTATACTGTGAAAGTAAGGCATTTTTTAGCAGAGCAGAGATAACGAGCTGAGAAAGGTGAGATGAGCATGGCACAGATCAAAGTATATGGACTAGGTGTGCACCTGAACCCATTGAAAGAGCAGCTTTCACAAGTCATACACTCCGTTATGATGGATGTTGTAGGATTACCGGAGAACAAGAAGTTTCAACGTTACTTTCCCATGGACATGGATGATTTTCTTTTTCCCTCTGATCGTTCAGCAGGGTATACCATTATTGAAATCAGCATGTTCGAAGGCCGCACAGATCAAGTCAAGAAAGAGCTCATTCAGCAATTATTCACACGAATGAATGAACAGTTGAAATTGTCACCTAATGATGTGGAGATTACCCTATTTGAAACACCGCGCAGTCATTGGGGTATCCGGGGATTGCCCGGCGATGAACTTGACTTGAGTTATAAAGTCGAGGTCTGAACAAAGTAATCTGAATAAAGCTTATGGACCATATGATGTGAACTATAAACCAACATATAAGAAAGAGATATCCCATGATGCGGAATATCTCTTTTCTAATCTTAAGGACAATCATTGTATTGTGTAACACTCGAACGAATTAACGCTCATGATTACTTTCTTGCCACTGGGGTGTTATTCTGCCAGGTGTAGGCGACCGATTTTACAGGGACAAAGTAAGAATGCTCCAGCAAGAAATCACGCATATCTTCCACTTTCGTTGGAGGATTCTCTGACTTCTCTACAGCCTGCATAATGTCAAAGGCATAATCCACATAGACATTGCCCTCGTCATCCATCATGAAAGGCAGCTCCTGACCTGAATACACACTATTCAGTGTAACCGCAGGGGCACCAGCCTGTGCTGCCTGTTCCATATCCACAGCGTATAGGCCTGGATACAGTTCTTCCCCACGTGGCAATTGATTGTTATGTACGGATTTGTACTGATTGACCATTCGTTGAACATCATTTACTTGCTGCACGGTTTGAAGATCCATGACTTTGACAGTTGGCTTCACTTCTTCATCCTGAATGAGAAAGTAAGCGCTACCACCACTTTCAAACGCAGTGCCGGGTATTTCATCCAGATACCCCTGCTGTTTCAGCTTGGACAGATCGACTCTGAATTTTTCATATTTCGGTGTTTCCATATCTGCATTGACCATGGGCAAAATCCCCTGATCCTGTTGGAATGCTTCTACCGCAGTTTGAATACGGCTTACGCTTTCCCTATAAGCTATTTTGGGATCGGGATTACTCTGGGATTGATACATACACCCCGTTGCTGTAATAGCAAGCAACAGGAATAAGAGTAGACAGGACATCTTCTGCAAGTGACGCCTCTGCCCTCTTGGTTTCACGTTCTTCGTCATATTCTCGTTCATCCGTATCCTCCTTGAATCGTTCCACTCAGGTATTCTTAGAACCAATCGTCCTCTTCCTGCTGCTGACGCTCCAATTGTTTACGAATCGCTGCCTTCAGCGGGTCCTCCGGAACATGAACCGTCACCGATCCCCGCACCTTCGCCTGACATGACAGCCGAGTGCCTGCATCCAGCAAGGAACCTAGCTTACGCTTCTCCGCATCTGTTGGTGGATGCAGCGCTGCAAGATATTCCGAATCTATTTTCACCTTACACATCAGGCAGGCAGCCTTTCCATCACATCGCGTTGCTATTTTCACCCCTGCACGGCGTGCAGCATTTAGCAGCGTTACCCCTGGCTTTAGCCGAATCGTTTTATTTTGCGGTAAAAATGTAATATTGCAATCCATCATTCTTCCTCCCAACCTACTGAGGCCATTCGAAGCCAACAAGCTCTTCCACTTCTGCTCTGAATCGGCTTGTCCATATATTTTGCTTCCCCAATAAAGTCATTAGAGGTTGATGTAATTCGGGCATCTGCCGAATCTGTCTTGCAATGGGTTCATAACGATCGGCACGGCCTCTCATTAGATTGAACAACAGCTCATGCGCAAGTGGCATTAGTCGAAATGTGTAAGAACCCAATTTCACCTCAGGAGCGTACTCGGCCAATACATGCTCAATTTCAATGCGGTACCAACTTTTACGTGACCACACTTCGAAACCACCAACTAATTCCAAAGCACAAGTCCCTACCTGATAATGACTGAGCAGCGAGGCATAAGGTCCCGTCTTATCTACTACAGGTTCGTCCAGCACCATTCCAGGCGCAGATTTATGCAGCAGCTTCGCCGCGGTGATATCAGCATAAATATCAATATCTCTGGGAGCCTGCTGTAACTCCACCTGTTGGAGCAACAATCCACAGCTTCCCCCAAGCAGCCACGTATAAGGCTCTGTATCCCAGGCTTTCGCCGTTTCCAGCAAAGCCGCGTGTAATTCCGGATAGCGCTCTGTCCGATCCTCCGTTTCATGCGGCCTCATCGGCTCACCTTCCCTTCATCCGTTTTCGTTGTGTCAGTTCTTATGATGTATTTATGCGGATGTTATCTCTTAGGCGAGAAAGATCAGGTCAGAGAAGCAATTCCGCCGAAAAAGCCAATCAGCATAATGAGAAAAGCAATTAATGAAAGAATCCCCCGTACAATGCCTTTCGTTTTGGATCGAGCAAACGTAATCAGGAATACAGATAGTCCCATAATGAGGATTGCGACCAATGAAAGCCACATCTTGTCCATCGCGTTCATAATCCAGAGTTCTCCCCTTCAGTCCGTTATTCATCACTGACACGTGACAATTGCAACTATTATAACACGAAACATTGCTCAGCTTTCCAAAAAAAAGACAAAAAGAAAGCCGGCATATGCCGACTTGTCTTTTTGTCTTGCTCGATCGCCTGCACGCAGGCGCGATCTATTATTTTTTCATCATCATTTTCATTAATGATTCCATACTGTTTGGGTTTAATCCGCTTTTTTTGACGGCACTCACGATATCCTGAACTGTATCCTCAGATACCGGCACTTTTGCCATGGCGGATACTTGCTTGATCAGTTGGCGCAATTGAGCTTCATTCTGCATGGTGGACGGTTTTACTGTACTCGCCAATTTTTTGACGGCACCTTCCGTAATCGATTTCCCTGTTTTTTTGTTGATCGCTTTCAGCGCTTCCTTGGAAATGTTGTTAGCCATTCGTCTCCCCTCCTCCGGCAATACTCATGTGTATAGTATGAGTGCACCGCAAAAAAGGTGAATAAGCTTCTCATTTCGGGAAAGCTGCCTACGCTACCATCAGGAATGCCACTGCTCCCAGGTTTCAAGCGTCATGACTTCCATTTCGGTCTTGGGATCTCGTCCCATCAAAGCTTCAACCGCATCGCGCGGCTGTCTCTCTTGAAAAAGAACGTGATAAAGCTGATCTGCAATCGGCATCTGCACACCGTATTTCTGAGAAATAAAGTGGGCGGCCTGTGTGGTCCGAATGCCTTCCACAACCATGCCCATGGAATTCAAAACATCGTCCAGCTTCTGTCCTTTGCCCAGCAAGGAACCGGCTCTCCAGTTACGGCTATGCTGACTAGTCGCGGTCACGACCAAATCGCCAATCCCTGCAAGTCCGGAGAACGTGAGCGGATTCGCTCCCATCTCCACACCGATGCGCGTGATCTCGGCCAGCCCGCGTGTTAGCAACGCTGCTTTGGCATTGTCACCAAAGTTAAGCCCGTCTGACATACCTGCTCCCAGCGCGATAATATTTTTGAACGCTCCCGCCAGTTCTACACCGATCATATCTCGATTTGTGTATACACGGAAATAAGCATTCATAAATAAACCTTGGGCTGCCTCGGCAGAAGCTTTGTCCAGGGATGCCACAACAACCGTTGTTGGGCAACGCTTAACTACTTCTTCCGCATGGCTTGGACCAGAAAGTACAACGACACGTCCTTCTTCACATTCAAGTTCTTCCGAAATGACCGTGGACATGCGGTTCAGGCTTTCTGTCTCAAACCCCTTGGTTGCATGAATGATTAACATTTCCGGTTTGTAATGGGCCTTAAGCTGATGAGCAACCGAACGCATCGCCGATGAAGGAGCAACAATTAACACAGCCGAAGCCCCTTCAACTGCCTTTGCCATATCCGTTGTTGCCTGAATACGAGGCGACAGCTCAGCATCGGGAAGGAATCGTTGGTTGGTATGTTTATTATTGATCTCTGTGGCCTGGTCTTCACCACGTGTCCACATGATCACATCCAGCTGGTTGGCAGCCAATACACTGGCGAGTGCAGTACCCCAACTGCCCGCAACCAGAACAGCAACTTTTTTAGACAACGCGTTTTCCCCCTCCAGGGTTTTTCGATCCCAATTTATTTTCCTGTCCTTTGGCGAGCTTCGCAATATTGGTACGATGTCTCCAGAACGCAAACAGACAAATAATCAGACTTCCCCAGAAGATACTCATTGAATATCCGGGTAACACTAGGATGAAGAGCGGTGTCAAAGCTACAAAAATAAGGGAACCCAGTGAAACATATCGTGTCAATACGATGGACAGGATGGCGAATACCCCGGCGCATAGCGCAGGAATAAGCGCAAGAGTCACGAGCACACCAATCGCTGTCGCGATTCCTTTTCCTCCACGGAAACGGAAGTACAAAGGCCAGTTATGTCCTGCAATAGCCGCTATACCACTAAGTGCAGGAATCCAATCGGAACCGTTGCTTAACCAAATCCCAACCCAAACGGCCGCAATACCTTTGAGTACATCCAGCAGCAGTACCAGAATTGCCGGTCCCTTACCCAATATCCGCAATGTATTGGTAGCTCCTGCATTTCCACTTCCGTGTTGACGGATATCGATCCCCCGTAGTGCTTTTGCAAGGAGGACACTAAAGCTGATTGAACCGAGCAGATAACTCAGTACAATCGCTGCGATTTGTAAAATCACAAACTTCTCCCCTAACCTTCGTCGGACTTCCTCCGAGTAAATATGCGAATTGGTGTCCCTTCAAAATCAAACGCTGCCCGAATCTTATTCTCCAGGTAACGTTCATAAGAAAAGTGCATCAATTCCGGATCGTTCACAAAAATAACCATGGTCGGAGGTTTAACTGCAACCTGCGTCACATAGTTGATTCGCATTCTGCGCCCTTTATCTGTTGGTGGCGGATTAATCGCCACTGCATCAGACACGACATCGTTAAGCAGATGCGTCTGAACACGCAAAGAATGCTGCTGTGCTACACGCTGAACAACAGGCAACAATTTTTGTAAGCGTTGTTTTGTCTTGGCTGACAAAAATACAACCGGAGCGTAAGTCATAAACAGGAAATGGTCCCGAATTTTTCTCTCAAACTCATTCATTGTTTTATCAGACTTCTCCACAACATCCCATTTGTTCACAACAAATAGGGAGGCTTTGCCTGCTTCGAATGCATAACCCGCAATATGCTTGTCCTGCTCAATAATGCCTTCTTCGCCATTAATAACAATCAGAACAACATCTGCACGCTCAATGGCACGCATCGCACGCATTACGCTGTATTTTTCCGTGGTTTCATAGACTTTTCCACGTTTACGCATACCTGCTGTATCAATCAACACATAGCGCTGGCCGTCTTTTTCAAATGGTGTATCAATAGCGTCCCGTGTCGTTCCAGCAACATCACTGACAATAACACGTTCTTCGCCCAAAATAGCGTTCACCAATGAAGATTTACCTACGTTGGGACGTCCGATCAGAGCTACACGAATGACATCGTCATCGTAAGTCTCTTCCTCAAGTTCAGGCAATTTCTCTACGATGGCATCAAGCAGATCTCCTACACCTGTACCATGACTTCCCGAAACTCCGATTGGATCACCAAATCCAAATCCATAAAACTCATAAATGAGCTCACTGCGCCCGATATTATCCACTTTGTTAACGGCTACAACGATAGGCTTGCCTGAGCGGTACAACATCTCTGCGACTTCTTCATCAGATTGCGTAATCCCTGCTTTTGCATCACACATGAATACAATAACATCCGCTTCTTCAATGGCGAGCTCTGCCTGCATCCGGATAGATTTTAAAATGACGTCCTCGCCGTCGATTTCGATACCACCTGTATCGATTATGCTAAATGGTTTACCGTTCCATTCGCCGATTCCGTAGATACGGTCACGGGTAATGCCCGGTTTGTCTTCCACAATGGCCAATCTGTCGCCGATGATCCGATTAAAAATGGTGGATTTGCCCACATTTGGTCGCCCGACAATTGCCACAACGGGTCTTGCCATACATTCCACTCCTCCTGTCCATACTTACGATACTCATCATAGCAAAAAACACCTGTCTTGGCTAACGTTTCATGCCGTTATACTCGCAATAACAACAATCGGCGAACCCGCTGGGGCTCGCCGATCTTGCTTTTATTGTTCAGCAAAATATGCAGTATATAACTAAGAACCATGCATGTATAACTTATTTGAATTTGCTGAGTTTGTCACCGAAGCGCTCGCCGAGCGTGATGCTCAGACCTTGATTGCTCAAGGAAACGTTCGGGTTGTTGATTTCTTCACGTGGAGCATTGTTTCTTGCTGGTCTTTCTGATTTTGGTGCTTGAGCAGGAGCTTCTTCAGTTTCCTTGATGCTCAGGCTTACACGTTGCTCAGAAGGGTTCATGTCCAAGATTTTAACTTGAACTTCTTGTCCTTCTTTCAACACTTCGTGTGGAGTGCCGATATGTTTGTGGGAGATTTGCGAGATATGCACAAGTCCCTCAACACCAGGAGCGATTTCAACAAAAGCACCGAAGTCAACCAGACGTTTTACAACACCTGTTACGATATCGCTAGAGTTGAATTTGTCGCCAGCTGTTTCCCAAGGACCTGGTTGAACAGCTTTCATGCTCAGGCTGATTTTGCCTTTTTCAGGATCAACTTTCAGCACTTTTACGTTTACTTTATCGCCTTCAGACAGAACGTCCGATGGTTTGTCAACGTGTGTCCAAGCCAGCTCGGATACGTGAACCAATCCGTCTACTCCGCCTACATCAACGAAAGCACCGAATTGAGTCAAACGTTGTACCGTACCTTCGATCACTTGGCCTTCTTGCAAACCAGCCATAACGCTAACTTTGTTTGCTTCGAATTCTTGCTCAAGTACGTCTTTTTGGGAAAGGATCACTTTGTTGTTCTCACGATCGATCTCTTTCACTTTAACACGCAATGTGCGTCCTTTGTAATCGCTGAAATCTTCAACGAAATGGCGCTCTACCATGGAAGCCGGGATAAATCCGCGTACACCCACGTCTGCTACCAGACCGCCTTTAACAACGTCAGCTACAACAACTTCGAATACGTCTTGGTCTTCAAAATGCTTTTGCAATTGATCCCAAGCGTTTTCGCTGTCGATTGCACGTTTGGACAAAACTAGTTTTTCTTTCTCGTCGTCGATGCTAAGTACTTTAGCTTCAACTTCTTGTCCAACTTCAACTGCATCAGACGCGCTGTCTACGTGTAGAGAAGACAGTTCACGAATTGGAATTACACCGTCATATTTATATCCAATGCTCACATAGGCTTGGTTATCTTCCAATTTGACGATGGTTCCTTTTACGGTATCTCCTTTTTTCAAGGAAACGAATTGATCCAACTCATCTTGGGTTGCTTCTTGATTTTTCATTTCTTCCGACATGTCAAATACCCTCCTCAATTCAAAAACCCCATTATATTCAAACCTGCCTGTAGCAGAGTTCAAAACACTTTCATCGCTGAATGAACATCTTTAGCTTCCCTCAAAAATATGGAAACATGCACTCAGCTGTAGACGAAGCCGTTATTTGCTTGGCACGCCTGTTTGCACCATTTCATTAATCTTGGACATAATCTTCTCCGTCGCTCTCTCCAGCGCATCGCCGGATGGATCTTCCTTGAACTCGTCCAAATTCACCGGTGCTCCATAGATCACCTTCATCTTACGAAAAACCTTGTAGTTACCAATAATAGCAGTAGGAATAACTGTAGCACCACTTCGGAGAGCGAAGCTCGCTGCCCCTTTTTTGCCGATGCCTCCATCATTGTGACGGCTTCCCGAAGGGAAAATGCCAAGCACTTCACCATCACGCAAAATGTTGAGTGAGGTCTTGATGGATTCCTTGCTGACGCCTCCACGTTTAACCGGGAAAGCGCCTACGGCTTTGATAATTCGGCCAAAGACCGGAATATCAAACAATTCGCTCTTGGCCATGAAACGCACCTGACGACGAATCTTAATACCTACCGTTGGAGGATCAAAGTTACTGATATGATTGGAACATAAAAGTACGCCGCCTTCTTTCGGGATGTTCTCCCGTCCAACTGCCTCCAGGCGGAAAAGAATGGTGTAAATGATCCGCAGTAATGTGCTGCAAAATGTGTAAATCATAGACCGATCTCTCCTCTGACCATTGTGCAATAAGACACGATTTTGTCAACCACTTCATGGATACTCATCTTGGTTGTATCGAGTACAGTAGCGTCCTCAGCACAACGAAGCGGGGATATTTCCCGACTTTCATCCAATTTGTCACGGGTGGCAATGTCTCGCTCAAGTTGCTGCAACGTCAGTCCTTCTGAGGGGTCCAGTTCTTTGAAGCGGCGAAGTGCACGCTCTTCCACACTGGCAGTCATGAAGATTTTCACTTCCGCGTCGGGCAATACTGTCGTTCCGATATCGCGTCCATCCATGACGACGCCCTTGCGCAAAGCCATTTGCCGCTGTGTATCCACCAATTGCGTACGCAGCCCCTCGATTTGCGCATATCGGGACACGATTCCCGTCACTTCACGGGAGCGGATTTCCGAGGTTACATCTTCCCCATTACAGAACACTTTCTGTCCGTCGGGATCCGGTTGTAAATCAATGACCAGCTTTTGGGTTTCCTGAAGCACCTCTGGCACATCTTCCGGTGAAATTCCTTTCCGAAGCATATGCAAGGTTACCGCACGGTACATTGCGCCAGTATCGACGTATATATACGCAAGCGACTCTGCAACCAATCGGGCCACCGTGCTTTTCCCGGCACCGGCAGGTCCGTCAATTGCAACGTTCATCTTCCCGTTCTCTGATGTGTTCTGGCTTGCCAACGGGGCATTCCTCCTCAAACGATAAGCCTCAATAAAAAAACAGGCATTGCCTGCATCGTCAAAATTATACCACACTATACACATGGATGCAAAAACAGACAAATCAGTGATGCTATTATTCGTGTAGCGTTTGCATCTGAATTGGGGTTCCTTCCAGACGATCAATGGAGGTCATATTCCTTTTCATATCAGGCACAAGAAGTAATAATTGATATATCACAAGCAGAATGAGAAGGGATGTGATCAGTATCAGAGCCCTTCTTTCCATCCGCTTGGATAAAACATAATATAGGCGCTCGTATCTGCGGGATGAATGGCGATTGTTCACAACCTGAACCTCCGTTTTTCCATTACAGTACCCACCGCTGTCCCTTTTCATCCCAGACAATCATCATTTTTATTTCGTTCGATAATCCAACTGCCGTTCAAAACAAAACTTGATGATCTTCTGCCGTTCCGAATCCGTAATCTGCACGAACTTTAACATGCATAGCAGCCGGCCTGTTTCCAGTGTTTTGATTCGTACCACTTCAGCTTCAAAATTCGCATGTTCAATCGATGCATTACGATAGGGGATAAGCAACCAGCATTTCAACTTTTGCCCTTCCGCAATAGCAAAACTGGGTTCACTATAAATGGACAATCCCCCGCCGCCAATATCTTCAGTCAAGCCCACAGCTCGGGTCAGATCTTCACCCTGAATGGCCATTTCAAGGTTTGCATGAACACGTAGAAAACTGCGACGCTGAATTTTGGTAATGTCATCCGGCAAAGGCTTGCGAATTCGCACAAGACGAACTACATCTTCTTCAAATCCGGTAACGTAAGTGTTGAAATAATGACGAACCCCGTCTTCCGTAATATAAGAAATGGACAATTCCTCACCAAAAAACAACCTTTTCAACCTACTGCTTCCCTGCTGCATCGGAACTTCGATCAGGAAACTATGGTCATCCACATCCGCTATACGTGATTTGTATTCTTTGCTTTCCTCTTTTTCATCTGCAGAGGCAATTTGGATGTATAGAACTTCATTTATTTTGGGAAACAAGCTGTTCACCGCCACCTTAGCTTTTTATCTTCGCATCGTATGTACAAGGACTATTATACCATGACCTTTCTCATAGTGGACAACAAAAAACAGACCACCATGTGGTCTGTTCCGTAATCTATTTGCATTTTAACAAGCTGCCGGAATCCGGATATTATGTGGTCTCATTCACCGGTTTGATTTCCTCAACTGCTTCTTCCATACCTGTATCGGCATTGATGTAAATTTTATATTTCGTACCGTTAATGCGTCCGCCGAATTCGTAACAAAGAACTTCTTTGCTGTAATCATTCTTAATGAGTGACTTACGAGCATAGCTCTCCTCGAATTCCGGATTCAGCTTTTTGCGGGCCTGTTCAACAGTGAGCGCAGCTTTTGGAATCTCCCGTTTCTTCTGATGCTCATATACAAAGTCACTTGCCTGGAAGCCGGTAACATCCCCGTTATCAAGGCCAACTCGAACAGACATTTTTTCTGGATAAATCAATGTATCTCCTTGTTTGCGCACATAGGTCAGGTTACCGAGATTGCCAAACTCATCGTAATTGACCGCCTTCATATCTTTGTAACCCTTGTTGGAAAGGAATTGATCTGCTTTTGACATGGCATCCTTACGAGTTACTTTCTTTGTCCCAATCGGACGAGTGTCGCTGTAAGAGATGAGCAGACCGCCATTACGGGTGAAGTCCATCATCAATTTACTGTCTTTGGACTGATCAATCGTGGCTGTGTACGATTCCCAATCTGTACCTTTCCCATTTTCCTGTATTTGAATCTTACCGTGTTCGGCATCAGAGAATTTGGCAGCTTTACTTTGGATCTGCTCTTTGGTCATTGGTAAGCCATCCAGCTTTTTCACCGAACGTTTGGCATAAATACTGGAGACTGAAGGACCCCAGTCAAGTTCAGGATATTCCTGTACCTTTTTATTGACCGTCCGGAATCCATCGACGATGGTATTATCCATCGTTTGCTCTTCCGTTGCCATAGCCGACTCGGCATCCATCCAGCGCAAACGGTCCGAAATGACTCTCTGCTGAACATTCTGCAGATTTTTGGTAATCTCGGATGAATTCGCATACAGCTTTTTCAGGTTGCCCATTTCCTTTTCACTTAAAGGTTCATTCGTCAGATCACGCATGGACGCCTGATAAGCAAAGTTGGAGATGCGGGAGAGAAACTCCTCCGTTTCACTGAATGGCAGCATTGTGAGCGGCAATTGGTTAATTTCATTCTGTGCTTCACTGGTAAGTCGCCATACATTCATCAGACCTTTGCGATGCATCCCTTGGGACGTGGCATGAACCGCCAGTGTATTCCCAATCTCCGAGTGCAATTTGTCCATATGGAATGATAAATCGTGAAAAGCACGCTGATATTGATTCTCCGCCTTGATCAGAATTGCATTTTTTTCCTGGTTCTCTTGGTATCCCCATACGAGAGCACCGATCAACAGAACTGCAAATATCGGAAACATAACTGAACTTAAACGTTTATACATCGGTAGAGTCTCCTTTCTTCTAAGCCACTACCTCTATTGTGGATCGAAGAAAGACCTCTTATGCATGCGATTTCCAGTCTGTCCAATGACGGGCTTATTACGAATGGTTCCGAGCCGTTAGTTTAATTCAATTGAACCCAGGTTGTGCCGCCATCTTCCTCAATTTCGAACTGATCCCGATTATCACACAAACACTGTTTAAAACCGGTCTCGATTCTTCCACGTTCCTTCTTGCCTCGTAGCGTAAAGCGTTCTCCGCATTGTTTGCATCTGATTTTAATTTTGATTCTCATCACGCTTATCCCCGTTTCTATTTGTCTTTCCCCGGGAATTTTTATTGTTGCAGAAAAAAACACACCAGGGCATCAGGCGCAGGTTGCGCTCCATGTCCACCAGTGTGTCCGTATTTTTATAATTTAATCTCTTCCTCACGCTTCACAAAACGAAAAGGAGAACGATTGTTGGCCCTTGTAATCTTGCCCATCGCTCCGTACCATAACCCCGCCATCAACGGCGCAATGAACCACAACCAATGATTCACCATGGTATTCATAATGACATCGTAAAGTGCATGCCAGAAGAACGGCAAAAAGAGTGAGAGCATAAGAAACCAACGTTTTTTCTTGCCATCCGTGAACTTGGCCCGCCCCATGTAATAACCCATAATTACTGCAAACATGGCGTGACCCGATACAGGAAGCAAAGCACGAATAAACATGACTGAGACGGAAGCATTCCCCGCAAAGGCGTACAACACATTCTCAACCGTAGCAAACCCGAGTGAAACAGCAACGGAGTATAGAATCCCATCATAAGGCTCGTCAAATTCGGTATGGTTATAGATAATATGGTATATCACAAACCATTTGACGAACTCTTCAACCCAACCTGAAATGAGGATGGCTTCAACATAAGGATTATCTCCAAGCCAGATCATCATGCCACGCTGAATAATCATCACAGGTAATACCATCAGAATCCCCATAAGAAAGACTCGAAATACCATGTGAAGAGGTTCAGAGTCATAACGGTCCTTCAGATAAAAGTATGTTAACAAGGCGAGACCCGGAGCTACTGCTGCCGCTAAAACCGAAAACAAAAGCACCGAAATTCCCTCCTCTGACTAAGACGCGATTACAACTAGAGCTTAATCCTGACGCTTGAAGTGGGTGCAAATAACCTCAATCGCTTGCTCAGGCATAACAACCTTCCCATACTCTTCCATGACTGCTGGAGTGACTGAAGATCCTTCACCGAATTCAGCAAGCAGGGCAATCAATGCTGCATGTTTGGTGGAATCCACGTCATCCGGTTCCAAATGCAAAAACCACTTGTCTTTATAGGAATAGAGTCGTCCAGCATCCGTTACGTGCTGACGCAACATATGTGCAGCCTCAATTAGCACTTCAAAATCTTTGAATGCATAGACGATGGAATCGCTTTGCTCAAGTGTAACTTCCATCTCATATACTTCTTCAGGCAGATCATCCTCGTTACCTGAACCATATTGTTGCGGATCATATTTCCCCCGGGTAACAATGACAACCATCCCTTGAGCGGGAAGTGCGAATACTTCGACAGCAAGTGGACCTGTAGCATCAAATCCAAGTTCGGAATAGGCCTGGTCCATCATTTCAGTGAACAGTTCATGAACTCTAGGTATTTCCTGCCACATATCTTCTTTTTGTATTCCGCGCTCGCTCAGATCGTCAAAGGTCAGGAAAATCCGTATCTTATCGTGACTTAATCGTTCTATTTTCATACAGGATCTCCCCTTTATAAGCAAGTCTTATAACAGATTATGAAGCACAAAACAATATGTGCTGAAAATAAATCTATGTAGTTATGTTATCATTTTATACCTGCAAATGCACGAAGTAAAATCGACAAAAAAAGAATCATTCCACATCAAACTAGACTGTGGATGATTCTAATGGGGAGTTTGTGTTTATAAACCCGGTACTGTTGTGTTTGTTTGAGTTAAAATTTGCTCAACTTCATGTTTAACATCCGGATTGGTGCGAATAAAATCTTTGAGCATGTTCATGTTCTCTTCTTTTTCCTGCGGAGTGATCGGTTTTGCACTTTTTTTATGCGTGCTTTTGTGGGAATCTCCGCTTTGTTCGTTTGGCTTGGAGCTGAACCCGTCCATACCGGGGAACGTCATCTCCATCATTTTGTGTTTGGCCTGATTCATCATGTTGCGGGATGAACCGGAAGACAGCATTGACATTTTACCTTTGGACAGCCAAGAACTGGCTGCTACGCCAATTACAACACCCCAGAAAAAGGATGACGCCTTCATTACACCAACCTCCTTTTAATGTTAAAATCACAACTAGTGTTTGCGGGAGGCCCTCATCTCATTCCGCATAAATACAGGAAAGCGAGTTGAAATCATGATTAGACAGACCACCGCCTTAATTATGATCGTATGCATGCTGTTGTCAGCGTGTGGTTCCAAGGACGATACAACACCTGAATCCACCAGGTCCAGCAATGGATCGGTTACTTCGACGCAGGAGCAACATAATGAGCCAACAGCCACTGGCACAGGAGAAACACAAACCACGGATTCCCAGTCCTCAACGGACTCACCATCTGATCAAGAATCACCAAGGCGTGACGAAATGTCCACTACAGAAAAGGAAGGAAACGACAATACTTCCGGACAAACAACCGAAGATAATATTGAAAAAACGTATCACATGAACGCCAATTATTACATCAAACCCAACGCCAAAACAAGCGAAAGCAAGGTTGTTTTGTTGACATTTGATGATGGACCTAAAGAAGAAAAAATGATTAACGGATTAATCGACACATTGGATAAACATGGCGCGAAAGCAATATTTTTTGTTAACGGATACCGAGTGAAAAGTCATCCCGAGTTGCTGGAGATCATTCATAAACGTGGTCAGGTTGTAGGAAATCATGCCTGGGATCATGAAGATCTGAAAAAAATGTCCACTACGGCAGCCGCCAAACAGGTAACCGATGTGCAAAAAATTGTAAAAGAAACGATTGGCGTGGAGCCTCAGTTCTTCCGCCCGCCGTTCGGATCCGGAAATGATGCACTGAAGGCTACAGTCAAGAAAAACGGCATGTTATATATGACATGGTCCAATGGCTCACTGGATTGGGATAAGAGCACCAAAAACAAACCGGATAAAGTCATCCAGAATGTGCTGGATCAATTAAATCCCGGTAGTAATATTTTGATGCATGAGTTGCCATGGACGGTTGAAGCATTGGATGAGTTGTTAACCAAACTCGAACAGAAAGGCTACACATTTGTCGACCCTCGCTCCATTGAACTGGAAGCACGTTGAGCTTCGATTTTTTTGGCCTACAATCGGCTTATCTGAATGATGAATTGGAATGGATATGAAGGAACATCCAAAGTTACAACAAACAGCCTTGATCCCATGTGGATCAAGGCTGTTTGTTTGAGAGCATTCGCAAAGTAATGATATGCATTTCAGCGGGACAACAAAGTCTAAACGGCAAATGATTTGTTCCGTATCCTTTGCTAACCAACATTTTGCCTTCTCGATCGGTATCATTACCCTCACGTTTCAAAGAGAACCACCCACTAGACACAGAACGGTACGCTTTGTTAAGAAAGACAGGACCAAAGCCCGGAAATACCAATTGTCCACCGTGGGTGTGACCACTCAATATCAGATCAACAGGCTCATTCAAGTGAAGAGCCTGTAGGGGATCGTGTACAATGGCAATCTTGCAATCTTTGGTGTCCAATTCAGCAAGCAGCGAATCCCCTCGCCGTGAACGATAATCAACTCCGACTAGGCACAGCTTGCTTTTGCCTTTAGGAAGGTAGACTGTAGAATCCTGTAAAAGTTGAACGCCCGTATCTCTGAATATACGTTCGAGATGCGCAGTTCCTGCTCTTTTATCATGGTTCCCATACACTGTAAAAGCAGGTGCAATATATGATAACAAGCTCATATTATGTCTGACGATGGGCCATGAAATTCCCTTTTCAGCCACATCTCCCCCAATAATAACCCAGTCCACCTGATTTCGAAGGTGTTCCAGATCATTGTTTTTCAGCTTGCGCTTATGGATATCAGATATATACAGTATTTTGCTACCATCAAAAGAAGACGGCAAATTCGGCACTTCAACCTCTTCTGAAACAATGTGGTGAAGATGCGCCTCTCGCCACATATGAACCAGCAAAGCAATTCCGGCCAAAATAACAGCAATGAACCAGGCCAGCATTACCATGGCCATGGAAGAAAAGTATCCAGAGGAGGCGCTCCTTTTATACCCCACCAAACCAGACTGATCGTGAGCAAAACAAATATAAAAATGAGTGAATTAACAAATCGTTTACTGAGTCGTAAACGGCGAGAAGGATGAAGTTCCGTCCGCGTAGGAAGTGTGCCCGCTTCGGAAACGGACTCTTCTGATGGCTTTTGTTCTTTATTGGCACGTGCTGGCGCCCGCCGGGGGAGCACCGGACTTTCCAACGATGATGTATAAGACTTACGTTGTGATCTTGGTATAGAGACAGAGGTAATTGGTGTGAGTCCTCCCACCTCTGCGGCAGCAGCTGTTTCAACAACCAGATTTGTTTGAGAAGCTTCAGGACGTTCAGATGTCTCTGTCTTATCTGAATGACGATGGCGCTGACTGCCGTAAGTCTTCATTCTACTTAATTGCTGATTCATGATCCCCTCCGAAAACGTATCGCTAATCCAGACACCAAATCAATAATAAAATGACATAGTATAGGCGCCCATAATGTGCCGGATTGCATATAAATCCAACCCAATCCATAGCTCGAAACAAATACCCAACCAGTTGGGATCCAATGCCGCAGATATCGAATATGGATGACCGCAAATAAAATACTTGTCCAGTAAGGACCTAACGCATACTGTATGGCTCCGCGAAATAACAATTCTTCACAAACAGCAACGATGGCTGCTATGCATACAATGTGCCAGATCGGACGCTGACGAAACAGCATCTCGTTAATTCCCCCATCGTCCATACTTTCTTGAGGAATAACATAAGAAAGAACCAAGTCCATAACCAGCATAATGCCAGCAAGACCAAGCCCCCACCAAATAAAATGGTAACTGTCAGGCCACGCAAGCACATCAAACAAATTTCTCTTCTGCAATAAAATCCATACAACGCCAATGATCAAAGTTAACCCTTGTGTAAAGTATAGATTGATCAGAAGCAAACGCTCGGTAAGTTGCTGTGGTTCAGCCTTCTGAATCTTGAACTTGGGAAACTTTAATTTTTTCATCGCCTGTGTCTGTCCTCTTGACTTATATTTGATGGATAACAATTTCGTTGTCCAATCGGATAGTATACTAAATGATATCCAAAAAACCAAATAGGTTCAAGGCCTGCCCCAAGTCCCGGTTTTTTAGCGAAGCTATAGCAAATGCATTACTTCATTAATGCATTAAAATTCTATTCGTAAAACAGCTTGTAATCGAGCTATTTATATCAATCAAGGAAGTCAATTCTTAATATTTGTATGCTTCCTTTGGCATTGAAGAAACTGACAATGGTAAATCGAATTAAAACATTTAAGCCTATTGACATGCTCATGTCAGCCATGATACATTATGAAAAAATTAGTCACGTTAAACACGATGATGGAAAAAAGATGTTGCTTTGTCTTACAGAGAGCCGATGGATGGTGTAAATCGGTGGCAGGCAGATGATCTTGAGCGCTCCTGAGTTATTGCATTGAAATTGGAGTAGGTGCAATCGGTTTAGACCCGTTATCCTCTTCGGTCTTCATTGACCGCTAAGACTGTCGTTGCGAAACGGCGGTGAATTAGGGTGGTACCACGACAACTCTCGTCCCTTATTGCGCAAGCAGTATGTGGATTGAGAGTTTTTTGATTTATTTTAAAGTACAGACGTGGGAATTGCCCTATTTTCTACACCTTCCCCCTCTGCTGCGACACCGCGTTGTTGGGAGGAAGGATTCCAATGGTTTTAAGGAATGCCTCTTTCGTGAGGTGAGCCCTTGACGATATAGATACACATACCTAAGGAGGAAGAAACCATGTACAAAGTGTTAGTGTCGGACCCCATTAGTGATCTGGGAATTCAGCAACTGGTGGATGCAAATGATGTTGTAGTTGAGAAGAAAACAGGTCTTAGCGAAGATGAGCTTGTTGCAATTATCGGCGATTATGATGCCCTTCTGGTTCGAAGTCAGACTCGTGTAACAGATCGTATTATGACGGCAGGTACAAACCTCAAAGTCATCGGACGTGCTGGTGTAGGTGTAGATAACATTGATTTGGAAGCCGCTACCCAACGAGGTATCATTGTTATTAACGCCCCTGACGGTAATACGATTACGACATGTGAACATACATTTGCCATGATGATGGCACTAGCACGACATATTCCTCAGGCATATGCCAAAACCATTCAAGGTACTTGGGATCGTAAAACCTTCCTGGGTGTGGAGTTAAGAAATAAAACACTGGGTGTACTCGGTATGGGACGGATCGGTAGCGAAGTAGCTAAACGTGCCAAAGCATTCGGAATGGATATTCTAGCTTATGACCCGTTCCTCACTCAAGATCGTGCGGAGAAACTTCAAGTTAAGCTGGCTAGTGTGGATGATATCATTCGCAATGCTGACTTCATGACCGTTCACACACCACTTACACCTGAGACACGCCATATGATTTCCCGCCCACAATTCGAAGTAATGAAAAAAGGCATGCGTATTATCAACTGTGCCCGCGGTGGAGTCGTTGACGAAATGGCACTTGTAGAAGCAATTGATGAGGGTATCGTTGCTGGTGCAGCATTTGACGTTTTCGAGAGCGAGCCACCAGCTGCTGATCATCCATTCCTGAATCACCCTAGCATTATTGTCACGCCTCATCTTGGTGCATCCACAGTAGAAGCACAAGAAAATGTTGCGATCGACGTGTCCGAGCAAGTCCTTCATATCCTGCGCAATGAACCGTTCAAAAACGCGGTTAACATGCCCGCAGTAGCCCCAACTGTAATGAACAAACTGCAGCCGTACTTTAAACTGGGTGAAACACTGGGTAGCTTTGCTGCTCAGATCACTCAAAATGCGGTTCAAGAAATTCGGATCGATTACGCTGGAGATTTGTCTGAAGTGGATACTTCTCCTTTGACTCGCTACATTGTAAAGGGTATCCTGGCAAGACATTTAGGCGCAGAAGCCAATATTGTCAACTCCATGCATTTGGCTAAAGTTCGCGATCTCAATGTAGTCGTTAGCCAAACATCGGCTACCAAAGGATTCACAAATCTGATTACCGTCACACTTGTGACGAACCAGAATGGCGAAGAGCGTCGTGTTGCAGGTACACTGCTTGCCGGTTACGGTGAGCGGATCGTGCGTCTGGACAAATTTCCAGTGGATATCGCTCCGGAAAGTCACCAAATCTTAATTTCCCATAATGATAAACCGGGTATCATCGGACGCGTTGGGACTTTGCTTGGAGAAAACGAAGTTAACATCGCCTCCATGCAGGTTGGACGTAAAATCATTGGTGGAGCTGCTATCATGATTCTGACTGTTGACAAGGAAGTGCCAAAAGATGTGCTTGTGCAACTTGCGGCCCTTCAGGAAATAAATACAGCCGTTGAAATCGTTTTGAATTAACTTTGGAATTATTCACTTATAAGACAAAAAGAGGCGAACCTGATCGGGTTCGTCTCTTTTTTATAAACTCAAAAATCCTTTTAAGAGCTTAATTTATGCATTAAGCTAATTGAATAATGTTTATAGTAGCTCCCGGTGGAGTAAGAACAGCTGTAGCAACCAAACCAAACAGTTGGAACTGTATTGTAGATCCAGCAGTAACCGTCACAATAAAGTCAGACTGCAACTGACTTAGAGAGAGTACTGGTGAAACTACACTCGCCGGAATTGCTGTCCCGTTAAGTAAAATCCGGGATTGAATAGCAAGTGCCGCTGTCAAATTTATTTTATAAGAGATATAGTAACGCCCTGCATTGGCAAGAGTGAAGGTGTCATTGGTTCCATTAATAGTTATGCCAGTGCCTATATTTTGGTTATTCGGCACTGGAATCAGTGTTCCACCCAAAATTACAAGAATGGTACCACTTGTGTTCTCACCATATGCCGAATTAGAAGTTACAGAAGTTCCTGTGGCTCCTGTTGCACCTGCACCTCCGGTGGCCCCAGTTGCTCCAGTAGCTCCCGTTATGCCTGTCGCTCCTGTGCTTCCAGTTACACTGGCTCCTGTTGCTCCGGTAGCCCCGCTTGCTCCAGTAGTACCTGTAATACCCGTCACACCTGTTGTTCCGGTGATCCCTATTGCAACCCCCGTTGCACCCGTTATTCCGGTTGCTCCTGTTGCTCCGGTGACGCCGATACCCGTTGCTCCTGTTATTCCCGTAACCCCAGTGGTTCCGGTGATTCCCGTCGTTCCGGTAACTCCGGTGATGCCGGCAGCTCCTGTTTCTCCGGTGACGCCGATTCCTGTTGCTCCTGTTATTCCCGTAACCCCGGTGGCTCCGGTGATTCCCGTCGCTCCTGTGACTCCCGTTATTCCGGTTGCTCCAGTACTCCCCGTTACACTGACACCGGTAGCTCCAGTTACACCCACAGCTCCTGTATCTCCGGTAACTCCAGTCGCTCCGGTTGCACCCGTATCACCGATACTACCCGTTACACCAACTCCGGTTGCCCCTGTCGCACCTGTAGCTCCGGCACCTGCGAGCAATGTATAGTCCGGTGATGTTCCCGGCGTG
>NZ_LITU01000053.1:187-259 GCF_001280595.1 Paenibacillus xylanivorans | reverse complement strand
TGAGTCCTGTTGCTCCGGTAACACCTGTATCTCCCGTCACACCCGTTGCCCCTGTAGCTCCAGTTGCTCCTG
>NZ_LITU01000053.1:0-177 GCF_001280595.1 Paenibacillus xylanivorans | reverse complement strand
CTACTGCTGGATCGAATGGTACGACGCCAGTTAGACCCGCCCCTGTGGCACCCGTGAGTCCTGTTGCTCCGGTAACACCTACTCCGGTAGCCCCTGTCGAACCGGTGGCTCCCGCACCTGCTAACAACGTGTAATCCGGGGACGTGCCCGGCGTACCGGTTGGTGATGCGACGTTCG
>NZ_LITU01000052.1 GCF_001280595.1 Paenibacillus xylanivorans | reverse complement strand
AAGATTGATTTGGATGTGCCCGTTGTGAACTATATCCCTGACTTTAAAATGAAAGATAATCGATACAAACAAATCACATCACGCATGTTGTTGAATCATTCCTCCGGTCTGCTGGGCAGCTCTGGCAGCAATGCCACATTGTACGGGGATAATGACACGTATTCACATGACACTTTTCTGGATCAATTGGCGATACAGACTCTAAAAGCCGATCCAGGAGAATACTCCGTATATTGTAACGATGGTTTTACATTAGCGGAGATACTTGTCGAAAGAGTTAGTGGCATGGGCTTTACTGCATTTATACACAAATATATTACAGAGCCTTTGGACATGAAACATACCAAAACACCGCAGGATGTGGTTGACCCGGTAGAAATGGCGGGAATCTATTCTCCTTTGTATGAAGGCCAGCTTCCACAAGAGAATTATAATATCATCGCTACTGGAGGCATTTACTCTACCGCTGAAGATCTTGTGAAATTTTCACAAATC
>NZ_LITU01000051.1:104820-128844 GCF_001280595.1 Paenibacillus xylanivorans | reverse complement strand
GCTTGACAAACATTAGCTGGTTTTTGTTGTTTAGGAAATTATACAGTGCAAAGAAATGTGGATAATCTCAAAGAAAATGTATGTCGAGGGACAATAACATAGTCGCATTGATGTTCCTGTCCGCTGTAGTTCATTTACTGCATGCCGCGCGGAGCAACCAGGCTCGTCGTGTGGTCGTAAAGGCTCCAAATAGACGCGTTTTTTCCGAGCGCGTTTCAATGAGTGTGTTCCTGTAAAGTCGATTTCTTTTTGAGAACGTTTAGAAATAAAGAAGAATACAAAAAAGAAAACCACCCGAAGACTGGCTAGTTGGATTTTATGGTTTGTTCCAGGCGATCGCAGATAAAATAAAGGATCTGAAAGTCGATATTTTACGTGGTAAGTTTGGTATTCAATATCGGAGCCAGTGGCGATAATTTAACATGCCTTAAAAATCTGATACATAACGTTTTTCGGTAAGATGTTCTTTCCACGTTTCTAAGATATGAGCTTCAAGGGAGATCTTTCAAGAAATGCTAACGATGAAGGCTTTGAAATTGTCTAGCGACCGCATTTTTTCGTTTTTTCTTTGCTTTTCGGAACACAAATAGAAGCATAAGTTTGCTGCGAGTTGAAATTGGAAGTATAGAGTTGCCGTGAATCCCCATTAGAACGCTTATGATACAGCCATATAATCAAGTTAGCTTTCTTTTCGTTAAGCTAACGAGCGTTAGCATGGCGACAGCAAACTATCTGTTCTTCAGGCAGGTTAAGCGATAATGTAGTCCCTTTACATTTCAAAAATAGGGTGCTATAATCACTTCGACACTTATAGAAATGTGGAATGACCCTTAGAAAGGAGATTATTTTCCCGTGGCTGAAAACGAAATGGAAATGGTTCAGGCGGTCAAAGTATATAAAGCTTTAGGCGAACCCACACGTTTAAAAATCGCAGTGATGTTAGCCAAAGAGAGTAATCAATGTTTTACAGCTATTGGTGAACGACTAAAAACCGTTGCTGGTTCAACATTGTCACACCACCTGAAGCAATTAACCGACTCTGGCTTAATCAATTCATCTAAAAGTGGATCATTTGTCCACTATAGTGTTAATCAGGAAGTGGCAGAGAAATTTGCGCCTTATTTGCTGGCGTAAATTTTTTTAAATAACATTTCTACATTTCTAGAAGTGAAGAAATGAAAAGGAGCCAATGAGAATGAAAGAAAAGTCAAGCATGGAACTGGGAATCACCACCTTTCTCCATACAAATCCAGAACATGGTAGTGTATCCCCGGCAGAGAGGCTACGACAAGCGATCGAGGAAATTCAACTGGCTGATCAGGTTGGGCTCGATGTGTATGCTATTGGAGAACATCATCGAATCGACTATACAAGCTCATCACCGGCGGTCATTCTTGCGACTGCAGCATCTACAACTAAGCGGATACGGCTATCTAGCGCTGTAACAGTACTCTCTTCGGATGATCCTGTCCGTGTATATCAGGATTTCGCAACTCTGGACGTTCTATCTAAAGGGCGAGCCGAGATCATGGCTGGACGTGGCTCTTTTGTTGAATCGTTTCCACTATTCGGATATGACTTGAACGATTATGAAGAGTTGTACGAAGAGAAACTTGAACTATTATTAAAAATACGAGCTAATGAAAAGGTGCAATGGAGTGGTGGACATCGTCCAGCTATAAATAATATGGGCGTATATCCCCGTGCTGAGCAGGACCCATTGCCAGTTTGGATAGCCACTGGCGGTAGTCCTGAGTCGGCTGTTCGAGCTGGTAAGTTGGGACTTCCTGTTATCTTCTCGATTATCGGTGGAATGCCAGAACGCTTTGCACCATTGGTGGAGCTATATAAGGAAGCTGCTAAGAAAGCTGGGCATGATCCCTGCAAGTTACAGATTGCATCCCATTCCCATGGCTTTATTGCGGAATCGTTTGAAATAGCCGCTAAAAATTACTTTCCCGTTATGGCTGAACAGATGAATAAGATTGGACGAGAACGAGGGTGGGCACCTTACACTCGCGACACGTTCAAAGAAGCTTGCAACCTGCGTGGTGCTCTATATGTTGGAGATCCAGAATATGTAGCGGAGAAGATTCTGCTTGCGCAAGAGAAATTAAGTTTGACCCGTTTCCTTATGTACGTTGATTTCAGTTCACTGTCTCATTTGGAATTGCTGCGGACGATCGAGTTTCTCGGTACAAAAGTTGCACCCATTGTTCATAAGGAGCTAGCAAGAAAATAAGAGGACTGTAAGTGAGCCAATAAGGTACAGCTCAATATTAAACTTTAGTTCGACAGTTCTAAAACTGATGAAATGAATGTGAGGGATTTTAACATGAGAAATTCTTGGAAAATTTATGTTCTGGCTATGGTCAGTTTTTTGGTAGGAACATCTGAATTTGTAATCTCAGGTATATTGGATAGGGTAGCAAGCGATACCGGGGTGACACTGGCAGCAGCTGGGCAACTCATCACTGTCTATTCACTTGCTTACGCAATAGGCACTCCAATTTTGATCGCAATGACTGCAAAAATGGATCGAAGAAAGCTCATGCTGGTAGCTTTGACGCTATTTTTCATAGGAAATCTAGTCACGATTTTAACTACTGGCTTCTCTATGCTGCTGGGAGCTAGAATTATACTGGCAGTTGGCACGGGTGTATTTATGGTGGTGGCCCTGACCGTAGCTGCCAACACCGCTCTACAGGGCAAGCAAGGAAGTGCAATTGCTACAGTTCTTTTAGGCTTTAACCTTGCGCTTATTCTTGGTGTTCCTCTGGGAAGAGTGATTGCTGGTTCATATGATTGGAAGCTCATTTTCACGGGGATCGGCGTGCTCAGCTTAATCGCAATGTTTGTTATTCTATTGACAATTCCCAAGTCTAAGGGAGAGAATCCTGTACCCCTACGGGAACAGCTATCCCTGCTTAAAACGCCTCGAATCGCTATCGCTTTATCTATTGGATTTTTCTGGATAATGGGTTATACAATCGTTTACACGTATATCTCCCCATTCCTTCTGAACATTACTGGAATGAGTGACCGAATGATTAGTATTGGGCTCTTTGCATTCGGTATTGCCAGTCTTCTTGGTTCCCAAGTTGGCGGCTATGGTGCAGACAAATTGGGTATCCCTCGTACAATGATTGGCGGCCTGCTTTTCCATTCCGGAATCTTGCTTTTAATCACAGGATTCGCCCATACTTCCGTGTACCTCGTGTTGCCTTTACTTATGTTGTGGTCCTTTTTTGCCTGGTCAACAGGTCCTGTCCAACAGGTATATTTGATTGCCATGGCACCTAAAGCCTCGGGAATCGTCTTGAGCTTGAACACTTCAATCTTACAATTGGGCATGGCTGGTGGTGCCGTAATTGGGGGTATGGTAGTGGAAAACATATCGCTTCAAGCCGTTGGTTTTATTGGGGCCATCGGTGTTGCGCTTGGAATCATTCCAGCAGTATTATCTTTATCTATGCGGAAAAAATCTGATATCAGCGTACAAGAATAATTTAAACCAAAAGTCTGAGGTACTGGCGATTTGAACCAAGCGATAATCGCATAGTAGGAGTATACCTATGCTAGGGCCAGGATGCTACTTTTTATTGAAATCGACAGCCATCTTCAATGTTAAACTAACGGGTAATATTAACTCAATACAATAAGAAAGCAGCTGACCCATTGTGATCGGCTGCTTTTATTTAAACTAACAGGAAAATTCTTTCTTATTTAATTGGATACAATAAATTCATCGAAATTTTTCGGCCCCACATGCGCACAGTGCCACGGTTAAGAACTTGACACCACAATTATACAAGGATGAGATATGATGCAAGCAATAGTATCACTTTCTGTTGTTATGTTATTGTTTATTTCGATACATTCCCGTGGTTGGGTTGGACTCTCATGACACCAGTACCTTTATTGTTTTTGTTAGGACTTGTTTTTTCCTTTATACATAAATCCAAAATTAGAAGAACAAAGAGTTGATTGTTATATTTAGTTTCGAAGCAGTAGATAAACGTGACCGTAAAATGTCGAGGTAAATGGACATAGTCTTTATCTTCAACAATAAAGTGAGGTAACAGCATACTAAGCTACTAAAGGGCGGTCGAATTTGGTATATTAATAGCAGGTATTGTGGGATACGGAACATACAAGGGATCAAAGGGCATGATAAAGCGGGCATTTGCTAAAACTGATTTGCCATTTGATTTGGTTTGGGCGTTGTCTTTACCTATAGTAATACTTGTAGTGGTCGCATTGTACTTTTGGATGCAGTAATGCCAAGATAATGGGGGCAGTCAAAAGATGATTCACAGAAGTATAAGTGAGTATTTCTCGCCGTATACTTTGCAAAAGGTAGAGGTGGACGGGAAAGAAGGTTATGTCCTAATTGACCGCGAGGGTTATTATAAGGGGCCTGATGAAGGCATCGACATTGCCCTTAAACTGTTGTTGGCCTATGGAGATGCAGGAATACAGAAGGCTCTTGATGATGAAAACAAAAGCATACATTTAGAAAACATGGGTTTTGATTTTCAAAAGACTGGCAGGTATGTGCGCCACGGAAAACCGGTCTATAAGCGAGGCGAATTTGACCTTTTTAAAAGAGTATGGAGCTTTCATTGTGGGTTTTGTGGTAAGAAGGTTTCGATAGATGTGCAACCTGAATATTGGTACATCGTAGACCAGCATGGGATTCGCAAGTCGAATACACTATCAGACCGGGCTTGTAGTGAAATATGTGCTAAGCATATATGGGATGAATATTTGGAACTTTGGTTGAAAAATAACAGGTACTCAACTGAGCTCGGTAAATAATTTATTAAACTCACAAAATAATCATACGATACAGGATACCGCCGGGAAAACTATATAACTCTTGAGACGGTGACCAAAAAATGAGTCGCTATTTAGCGGCTCTTTTTTTGGTCACCTGGTATTCCAAGTGGTCTTTTACATAAAGAAAGGTGATTAGTATGATTGGATGATATTGTATAAATCTAGCTAATATTTAATTGTTTCCGCGGCAATGAATTTTTCACACTAGCTAAGGTGATAAACAAGACAAGCAAACAACAAACAAACAAGTAAGAGGATTCGGTAACAATATTAAATATGAGGAAACCGAGGGATAATAAAGTTAAATAGGTCTCTGTTTTATTAAAAACTTTCCTTTCGTCTTTTAGTAGAAATACATATATTGCGGTTGATAAGATAACTGCACAAAACTGAACTGAGACGAATATCTCATCTACGCCTACATCATACCAATGTGCTCTACCTGGGTAATTCGAAGCAAAAGCTCCAAAAAGTAAAGAGACAATACCTGCAATTGTTTTAATGAGCCTTGCATTTCTCTTACTGATACTAATCATTTTCCTTTGCTTTTTCCAACCGGGCTTTCGTGCTATTCCAGAATTTATTGTGTGTCATTCCTTTCTGAAGGTTCCTGTTAATATATACGTATTTCAAAAGGAATAGATTCACATTTAATCTGCTAGCAATTCCTTGAGGACCAGTTGGAAGGGACAAAAATAAAGCCTTTTGTTGATCACTTACACGATATATTTCTTTACGTACAGCAAGATACGATAATAGATCATCAAGTGCAATATCGCTTATTGTAACAGTAATAATAGAAATTTGAGCTGTTATGGAATCAATATCATCAAGGTCAAGTGCTATAGTTTCTGATATACGTAAAACCTCTGGAGTTCTGACGGAATCTGATATTACAGTCATTTTTGTAGGGAACTTTATGTCAGTGTACAGCATCGATAAATAATAAAATGTTAGTTACCAATGAATACATACAGATCTTCAGGTGGATCCCGTAATTTTCACTCTCTCGCTGCTTGCAAAAGGATTTTTTATCTGTTGTGAGTGAATCTACGCTGGAATTTGCACTTGGCTATGTACTCTATTCATTTCATGTTGTAACTACTCCGTGATTATCTAATTTATCGATTTGTTTTTCCGATATATTAAGTAAGAAAGGGGGTTAGCCATCCATGTTAGAGTCCAAGGAGGGCGGAGGATTATGAAAATCTAAGAGGCTAGTGGAGTACATAGATTTTAAAAGCAAAATAGAATTAAAAGGAGTTCAAAGATGAAAAAGTCAGTAACCATACTACTTTTAGTGATGATTGTATTATTAGTAGGTTGCAACTCTGAGAAAGTAGTCCCTAATGAAGTGAGTTCAACTAATAAAGTGGAAGAAGAAATAAAGGAAAAGGTTCAGGTGGATTTAGCTATCGTTGAAGAGTACGACCAGATGAAGGGACTTAAGTTTCATGGTTCTACTAATTTACCTTCAGATATGAAGTTGGTATTAGATATTTCAAACAAAAATGGATTTACGTATCAAAGTACGGTTATCGTTCAAAATGGAATGTTTAGCAGTGAATGGTTTGAAGAAAAACCTGGAGATTATGAAGTATTAGTCACATCACCTACACCAAAAGAGCAATCTGAGGTAGTTAAAGAGACTATTGGTGAAGAAGATGAGCTTCTATTCGGTGAACATGTTTCATCTGATTCCAATGAAAACAATATAAAAGCGTTAATACCTGTATCATATCATGAAAAAGAGGAACAGCCTTTCAAGTATGATCCAAGTACTGCTGAAAACACACAAGATAGTACAGCTAGATCAGTAGATGAGGATGCAGTTTACCAGTATATCATGCAAGAATTTGATGTAATAACTAATTACGGTGAAAATTATGTCTCTGAAGTCCATGATCCGATCGTAGTCGAAAAAGCAAGTAAGCATTTTGGGATGACTGTAAGTGAAGTAGATAAAATATTTATGGATAAAGCAATGCAATTACCCTAATGGGTTGTAATCTTCATACAGCACTGGTTCCATTAGAAGCAGCTAATAAGCTGCTTTTTTAAATTTTTGAGACAAAAACTTTGCCTCCGATCTGCTGAATTGTGGTCTAGGGGGAGTTTAACTTATCCCGAAAATAAACGTCTCATTTACTTTACTATCACTACTCAATTAACTTAACTACTTTTTATAACTATGAAATAAGTCAGCGATTTCAAGAAATGGGAAAGTAAACGGGAATCGGTACAAGTTCTTGTCCTCAATTCGACTATATTCCAAATCCCTAAGTATAATCCGATAATAGAGCCTCTAAACAAAACCGCCGGCGCTGCTGCGCAGCATTTTTGTTGTTGAATGATTGAGAAACCGGCGAAGTGAATTATTGTCCAGGGACACGAACTTAGTTCCATTGCCGGAATGGACAAGAACATTGTCCGATTAGCGATTAGATGTATGTCTAAATATGAGTACATGCCACTTAAAACCTTATTAAATACCGTAATACATGAAAATGTTCACATTGTAATGGATCAACTGGCACGTTTAGAGGTAAACAGAGGCAAAAAAAGCGAAATACCCGACTGAAACTAGCTGTTTAGGACAAGAATATGTCCCTACTGTTTGTGGATTAGGCGTAATTTAGGGTTCAAAAAAATAAGAAGAAGCACAGAGACAAATAGTCAAGAATTAACTAGCTTCATAGAGGAAGCACGTCTTTATAGACTTGCTTCTTTTTACTTACTGTTCTAAAAGTCAGCTTCAATTTAACGGAAACGATAATTGAATAAACGCGAAAATGAAGCTGTCTGTGTTGATCGGAAAATTCTTACATTAACAGGCAGGATTTTTTAATTATAAATGCTTCCGATATACCATATTTTATCAATATAGTCGGGAGCTTAGGAGCTTCGGCGTATCACATAAACGGCTTTTTAAGTCAAGGATATCCGCGTAAAAAAGCATAAATAGCTTTTATTCTCAATTTTCTAAGATCGTGGCGCGTTGGCTAAAAAAGTTATAGACAGTTCCATGCAACATTATATAATGAAAGGATAATGCTTTTTTTTTCAAGTTTTTATTACAAATCCTTCAAAAAAATAATATTTAGGAGTGTTAGATATATGGGTCATGTTGTTTTCATACCTGGAATAATGGGATCAGAATTAAAAATTAAAGATGCGAGAAAATGGCCGGTTATGCTTCCGTCGGCAGTTAAAGAAATCTCAATTTTAAAACATCCTGAGATTATGGAGTCTGCACCGCTTTTGGTGTATGTAAAGCAATTTTACTCTGTAATTCACAAACAATTTGAGAAGGAATATTCTAAATCTTATGATTTTTTCCATTATGATTGGCGGCAAAATTTATTAACAACTGATACTTTTGAACGATTGAAAGAGATTGTGGAGGGTAAAACAGATGTAACCATAGTAGCCCATAGTATGGGTGGATTGTTGACTAGGCTCTTTGTAAAATGGTGTCTGCAAGAAGGTCATAGTGTAGTAGATAATATTAAAAATGTAGTAACACTAGCTACGCCTTGGAGAGGAGCTCCAGATGCATTATGGAAGTTATACTATGGAGAACCTCATCCAATGCCTACAGTTCCCCTAACTTCAGCAGCAATCATGAAGGAATTGGCAAGTACATTCCCATCTGTATATCAGTTATTGCCGCATATAGATAAAGATACTCAGAAAGATTTGGTTTTTAATCCAAATGAAGATTTTAATCGATACTTACATATAAATGAAATAGTGGCTAACCTTTTTGATGACAATCAAAAGGAAATGTACAGAAATGTAGCTAAAAATTTTGCAGAAAATGTACAGGGTGATTGGCCTGAAGGGATCCGATCATATGCTGTAGTCGGCCAAGGTTACGCGACTGCGAAGACTATAGTTACTCCGGTTATTTATGAGAAAGATCATTATTATGAAAAGGAGAAAATACTTATGGGAGCTGGTGATCGCACAGTCCCTGTAAACTATGCCCTGCCTTACGATCAAAAGACTGTATGCAGATACACTAAAGCTTCACATGTTGGAATTGTTAAAGATATAAAAGTTATAAATTGGGTAAAGGCAATAATTGGCGGAAAAGAAGAGAATTTTTATGATGATTTTAAACATGTTCCTAGTGAGAAGTTTTCGGGTCAAATAATCAAAATCGCATGCCCCGTTAAAGTTTCAGTCTACACGGAAGGAAATATGTTGATCGCTGGGGAGGCAAAGGACCTTTTTGAATTAAAACAACAATTAGATTATATAACTGATGAAATTGATGACTCTGATTCTGATGTGATGGATGATTTTATGGTTTTTGGGGATACAACTTACTACTTCAGAGATGAGAGAGAAAATGATGTTGAATACAAAATTGAAGGTAAAGAGCAAGGTACTGCTTCTGTTGAGGTAATCCAGTATGAACAAGGTGATATTGCTAAAGTGAATATTTTCCCATCAATTGAAGTAAAAGAGGGAATGATTTCCACACTCCACTTAGAATCGGTGGATAATATGTTGTTAACTGTTAATAATAGCAAGAAAGTAGAACCGTTAACGTTTACACCAGAAATTTCAAGGGATAAAGTAAAGCCTGCAACAAAAGCATCCTATGAATTGCAATATGGTTCAGAACTTATGATAGAGGACAAAATGATTATACAAGCACCCCTTAAATTTATAACAACTTTTGAAGGCATTACACAAGACGAATATTTAGAAACAAGGATAATCCATAATCATAAAAAGCTCGCGACTATAAATAGAGAATTTATCATTCATCCTACTCCTGGGCCCAATGAAATTATTATTTATACTGTTTCTAAGTATGGCATGATTGATGAGAAGCCTTTAAAATACACTTTTATTTATGATACCGACCCACCAAGAACAAATTATACAATGATGCTTTTCTCAGATAAAATTCAAGTCTTCTTGAATGCTAAAGATGATTCAATGGGGAAAGTAACAACTAAATACAGCTATAAGCAAGAAAAAAATAAAAATGATAAAGTATATGAACAAGATCCAATAACTGCTGAATATGATAATGAAGTAATTAAATTCTACTCAATCGACCAAGTTGGAAATAAAGAAATTGACAAGTACCTCAAATTACCTAATGAATTAACAAGAAGATTTATATTTATTAGTAAGTTTGAACGGTATGAACAAATACTTGAAGCACTCGGATTGGCAGATAATACTGCTAGTATATTTGCAAACAATCGTGAAGTGTCTAGACAAACTAAAATAAGAAGAACGACTACTAATATATCTATTTACACAATAGATGGAAATATCATTAGTCTGGTCTTTAAACAAGAATTAGATATCCTATGGATAAATCATCCTACTGAAGTTTTAAGTGCTAAGGATCAGGAATTATATACTTTTAGTTTTAAAATTGTATCAGAAAATGGGTTTGTAAAAAATGATTCTGTAAAAGTTAAACTTGTTCCTAAGGGCCCCAAATTACCACCAAGTGAACTGGAGATCAAATATGACGAAACTACACAAGAATATATTGGGAAATTCGGCACTTCAATTGTTCCTAGGAATATCTCAGAAGGGAAAATCCAAGTAGTTATTAAGAACAAAGTTTATAGAGAATCGAAATTCAAAATTATGGATTAGTGAGGGGTGAAGGCAATGGGAGTTATTGGGTTAGCATTTCTTTCTATTGCCTTCTCCTTACTTATCGGTTTTAGTGCAAACAAGATTCTAAATAATTCATTTGGCTTTCTCCGCGATGATGAACCATTTCTGAGTAGATACAACATATTTCGAATAATAGTTCCGTCATTCTTGCTTTCATTTTCTTTAATATCTATATTCCTCCATTTAAACTCAACTATTTCGAAAATTGTTCAGGTATTAATGGTTGTATATATAGGTGTAATTTTGTCTTGGTACAACCGCATTAGAAATAATAAGAGGAGACTGGCAAAAATCAGATTAATTATTGTTGAATCAGTGATTGAGCCATGGAAAAGAAACTTCCTTACGGAGGATACAAATTACTTTTTAAACTTATATTACTTGAATAAAAAAATTAACGGAGAGGTCACTTTTAATACAAGTCGTTCTCAATTAAAGCCTGATGCGATCGAAGAAATAAAAACAAACTTAAGTAAGTATAATATTAAAGTTAATTTTAGAGAAAAGAAAAACCCAAGTTTGTATAAATTCAATAATTAAATATTACATAAAAAAGGCTCTCCAATTTGGCGAGCCTTTTTATGTAATATGCTTAGCATGGGTGCTTGCTCGGGTCAACCTTGGATCAACTCAAAACCATGAGTGAAGTAGGTTCAGTAGTGAAGAGCAGACAGTTCATTTTTAGTTGAATTTATATTGTTCTTTTGATTGTTACGGAAAGATAGGAGAATTACAATAGGTAACAACAATATAAGAAGTAACCTTTTTGAACAATATAACGTCGTACGTCTAAACATATAACGCATGAGAAAATAGCAATATGTATCGAGGAACAAGAACCATGTTCCCATTGAGCTCACAAATTTAGCGGTTTTTTTTATTTAATCAGTATCGACGAAGAATCTTTTACTTAGATTCTACGCTAAAATCATTTCATTTATTAAGTAAAAATTTCTTGATTTTGAACGATATAGTACATAGGAGGTGTCTTATGACTCAATTGGATCGGGAGTTCTTAAGGAAAGAAGAAACAAAAAAGAAGTTGGGAGAAATCAAAGAATTACATCTAATAGCAATAATAATGGGCTTAGAAAAGTACGGATATATAAGAAAGATAGTTGAAGGGAGAAATGGATGGACACCAGCACTGATACATGAGTTATCTGTTACACTAATGATGAATATCGGCTTCCTGTTCGAATCCTTACATAATTATAATTGTATAAAAAAAGATATATGTAAGACTAATAGTTATAGCAATAATGAAAAGTTTAAAGAATGTGTTCATATTCTAAATTCTAAAAAAGCTACAAAATTCAAAGGAAATGCTTTAAGAGTAACACGTAATGAAGGTGCTTTTCATAATGATTTAAGTGCTATTGCAGACTACTTTGAATCATATGCTAACGACAGAAGTAAAATCTGGTCTACAAATGAACTCGGTGAGAATTATTCTCCAATAGCTTATGCAATATCTGCACATACTCTTAATCGCTTTTTTGAGGATGACCCTGAACAGGATGGTGTATATATCTCCGAACTAGCGAATAGTCTGCTTTATGTGGCAAATGAGTTGGTAAATGAGTGGATCTATCCTCAGTGATTATTGGGATATAGGGATATAGTATGATCATAAAAAACTAATCTATTATTTCTTATATATCAGTGTGAATTGGTAAGCGGTATTCGGACTGTTTGCTAGCTTGAATTCTCAGATAATTTAAATACCATACAAGTTCTTTTATTACGTATTTCTCCGAACAAAAATATCTTCATCAAAGTGAGAACATTAATCAGCAAAGTGATTTAGAACTCAGATGCACATTTTTAACGAAAGACTCTAAAGAAGCTTTAACTAGCTGGGAGATGTGGAGAGAAGAGCTCCCTGCAGCCACAAACCTTTATCTTTTAAATAGTATCAATAGAATAATAGATGTGAGGTTTATCCATGTGATGCAACTTATGTTGCGGATGTAACTTCGTTCTTTTGTGCTTTAAGGTAGTAATCAATGGACCGAGAGGATACTTCGGTTTCGATTTATTGAGTTTAGAGGATTGTCTTGAGGGGCTTTGGAGGAATGCCGCCATTTACAATTAATTTGCAAAATGCTAGTGATTTCTTTAAATGGGATACATTTTTTCTAAGACAATTGAATGTTGTGTTGGCAAATAGACAAGTGAAATTAGTGATTGCCTAATGTACTGACCTTGAGGGTTTAGCCCCTCAGGGTCTTTTTTTGTCATAAGACACCCGTTTCGGAATGTTGAGTATGACCTTATCTTGGCTGAATATAAATATTTACCTCTTGCATAAAGAACGTGTGTTCGGTTTATAATATATATACAAACATACGTTCTTAAAAGTACAGGAGTGATTTCAGTGTTGACTAAGCAGCGAACCATTATGCTCATTGATATGCAGAGCTTTTATGCTTCAGTCGAAAAGGCAAAAATGCCTCAATACAAAAATAGACCACTCGCCGTCGCAGGCGATCCAGCAAGACGTTCTGGAATTATCCTTGCCGCTTGTCCATTAGCCAAAGCTAAAGGTGTATCTACCGCGGAACCACTCTGGCAGTCTCTTCAGAAGTGCCCTGAACTGATCATTGTGAAACCACACATGCAAGAATACATCGAAGTATCCACTCAAATCATGTCCATTATTGAGGAGTTCACCGATCTGGTTGAACCGTACAGCATAGACGAATTATTCGCTGATTTTACAGGGTCTATGCATCTATTCGGTAATGATCCAATCGATTTAGCCAAGCAAATTCAAGACAAAATCTATAATGAAACAGGTGTTTACGCGAGAGCTGGCATTGGTGAAAACAAAATTATCAGTAAATTGTGCTGCGATATGATTGCTAAAAAAGCAGAGGGGGGCATTTTCCACTTAAAGAAAGAGGAGTTACACCTTCACATTGGAGATAAGCCCATCCGCGATATGTGGGGGATTGGCTCCAGAATGGAAAAACATTTGTGGAAAATGGGCATCCGAACCATTAGAGACCTGGCGAATACACCTCTTTCCAAACTAAGAAGTAAGTGGGGCGTTAATGGAGAGGTCATCTGGCGAGTCGCAAATGGACTGGATCACTCGCCAGTGACCGTCAACACACACAGTACACAAAAGGATATTGGAAATGGTATGACGTTGCCTAGAGACTATACAGAAGCATGGGAGATCGAAGTGGTCATCCTCGATATCTGTACAGAAGTGTGTAGAAGAGCCCGCAAAAAGGGGCTGATGGGTAGTGTCGTTTCTGTGAGTGTGTCTGGAGCTGATTTTGACCATCCAACGGGTTTTCACAGGCAGGTTAAACTGTCTGATCCTACAAACATAACTGTTGATGTGTGCAAGATAGCCAAACGCATATTTCATCAACACTGGGATGGGCAACCTGTACGCCGTGTAGGCGTTTCCCTTTCTCAATTATCCAACGCGGATACATATCAACTATCGTTTTTTGATGATCAAGAGCAGAAACGCGCAATTGATCAGGTGATGGACGACATTAAGGATCGATTTGGCGATATTGCCATTCTACGAGCGAGCTCTATTACGGCTGCCGGTCAAGCGATAGATAGAGCATCTAAAATTGGGGGGCATTACAAATGAGCAAAAAACTTGAGGCCAATGGATTATGGGAATCGAGCCGCATGATGCTTCCACAACATAAAGAACGAATTATACAGCATCGTACTCAAATTCATTATCAAGTAAGACCTATAGTCCATGAAGATGAGTGGGAGATTATTGCACAAAATATAGATATGTCGCTTTACTATACGTTGCAAGCCACCATTGAAGTGTTTCATGAGTGGGGCAATCGGTATATACGCGGGATCGTCACTTCAGTCAGTACCTTTGGAAAGAAAATCAAAATTGAAATGGAGAATGGATTTGAATGGGTCGATTTTGATCAATTGGTCGCTGTAAAACTTGAAGAAGGAGGCGTATAAAGTGCGACAGACTTCTGAGGAACTTTCACTCGTGAAGAGGGTGGTAGAGCTACCCTATCTTTTAGGTGCTCTGGAGGTAGATAAACATAAAATATATGCTTCAAACTTTAAGATGAAATCTGTGTACGTTGACTACTTGGACGGTACCCAAAAGAAAATTGCTTTAGAGATGTACAAATCGAAACTAAGACTAAAGGAACATCATATTAAAATCATAGATGAAAAGAGATCTGAGCTGAGTTTAACGGTAGATTATTCGGTAAGAGGTTACCTTCATAAAATGACACTATTGTGGAGCAAAGTAAAAGTGGATGTAACCTTAATGCTTACTGAACAAATGAACGTTGATATTACTGATTTGCCCAAATAAACTTAGAGTAAGTGCAGAATACGGTATATAACTTCATAGGGTGGATATAATGCAGTTATAACCATTGTTTTCTTCTCCCTATTGGGTAAACCGACCTTTGAAGTTGAAGGGTCGGTATTTTTTGCCTCAATGCAACATTCTATTAAATGGCAGAGTGTCATTTACACATGGATAATTTTTGTGTTAACCTTTGGGTAAATTGCAATAACTCTTCATATCCGAGGACAGGAAGAGGTTTCGATTGAAGAGTTTGCTACTTTAGATGAAGAAAATCAAGAACTTCTAACCAAATTAAATTATCTCTATGGGGAGGATTAAAATGAGTAAAACGAATGAAGAGTTTATTAAACAACAACGAGTTGGTGATCTTCCCAAAGTAAAACTCATGGCTCCTTCGTCAGATGGTGGTCCTGATCGAGAAGTGACCGTTGTTTACCAGCGAAAGGCAAACTATGGTACACCGTCATTCCTCAAAGATAAATAAACGATTTCTAATGAAAAGCCAGCACTTAAAATGCTGGCTTTATTCAATATATGTGATAATGAAAGTATCACGTCATGTTGATATTTGCCTCAATCAATCTCATTTTGAAATAGAAATTTATTTCAACAAAATAATTCTATCTGCATCATAATAGTTTAATACATGATGAATTAGTATAGAACGTAACAAAATTAGAAGTTTTGAATGAACTTTTAACGTTCAAGCAAGGGACCACTTAATTTCAGGACTCATTTAGGTTGAAAAATAATAATAGGTGAAAGGCAACAACAATTGCTTAGTTGAATTGAATTTTACAAGGTAAAATGAATAATTTACTCTCTACTTTGAATGAAACATATCAAAACTGGCAATACCACTCACTAATCTGATCACAAAGGAGAATAGATTAGTGAGCATAGAAAAAATCATTCATTTTGTTCAATCATCAAACTATGAGCAAATGCACAGTTCAGGTGCAAAAGTACAATTGCTGAGACAGGCCATTGGTGAATATCAATCATCCCTTGGACTTCAGCGACTTGAGTGGACAAAACAAAATGTTGTTGGCAAATTTATTGCAACTAAAGAGTACGATCTGAAAAATCAGCAATTGTTCGACTTATTGGATAATCATGGTGTTCTATCTAAAGTGGTGCGGATTAAATTAAACAAACTAAATGAGTCAGAGAAATTATCACTTCAAGAATTCCGTACAGCTGGCAACCAATACTTAAGATTTTCTCCGATCAGAGCTAATAGTGGCTCCAGAGAAGAGGAATTCTGTGCGTATAGAAAGAACATTACAAACAACAACATATACTGGCTTTTAGACCAATGGAAGCATCATAAAAGGATCTACTCTAGCTTTGTTAAACAGTGGGAGTCTATACGTAATCTCGCATTTAAAGGGATGTTGCGTATGAATCAGCACAAAGTAACCTTACCTGTAGGAAAGCTAAGTGTAGTAATTCCAGATCCAAACATTGATGCCGATGCTGCGTATAGAATGGGAGGGAAGCAGCTGCTACAACGGAGTGGAAAGATTGATATGGAACAAGTAAAATTATATGCAGCTAGAGGATACTTTTCATTGTCACAAGTGTATGAGCTTCTACATTTGCAGAACATTGAAACGAAATATTTGCTTTTAACATTAACGAGTGAGCGTAATATGATGGAGGGACTAGTACAGCAGAATAATCGACACTCTTGGATTAACTTACAAAGTGAAGTAGCGTGGGAATTTTAAATAAATTTGAAACAAAAAAAGCGGATGTCTCTGACATCGGCTTCTTTGTCTTAACTATCGAAAAATTCAGATAAGAGCAGATTAACCTTTTTTAGATCGGAAGATTTCAAAGGCCAAAGCTTCTCATTAAGTTCGTTTAGCAATTTCTCTTTATCACTGTTTCCAGTCTTAACATACTTGCTGTAATAAAAGAGTTCATGAACATTGACTTGAAGAGCATCTGCAATTTTCTGAAGATTTAACAAGGTAATATTTTTCTCGGCACGCTCTACGCCCCCAATGTAGGAGAAGTGAAAACCAGCCATTTCGCCTAATTCTTCCTGCGAAAATCCTTGTTTTTTCCGTAATTCCCGGACGCGTTGTCCTACTAATCTTAAAACAGGTTCGTTCATTGCCACACCTCTAATTTAGTCTAAACAATGCGAAACCTTCGATACATTAATGTATATAGATTATTTTGATAAAATGATAAGTTTATATATCAATTTGAATGGACATAAATAATAAAGGAGGTGGAGATGATGACAAATCAAATAAAAGCAGCTATCGGAATAGCTACCATATCAGCTCAAGGAATTTTGTTTAACGGAAGAGTATATACGAACCGTGCAGTGATCAAAAAGAGATGGTTTGTACTAGCCAGAGAGGAAGGGGAGTGGATGATACCAGTGGTGTACTTACACAACTATCATGAAGCCATAATTATCATATCTTTAAAGCACCAGGAAGTAAGTCTGGCAACTTGGGTTAATGTCCGGAATTTGAATATGAATGAAGTAGAACACTATCATGAGCAATTAAACCAATTAAAAGAGTTGAAGAATAATATAACAAAACAGATCAAATAAGAGGACTTTTCTAAAAAAGAGCCTCATCTACATTAGATAAGGCTTGTAATGATAGTCATTTGAAAATACTAGACAAAATTAAATACTTCTCAACTGATTCTATACTACGCTGAGCCATTTGATGCTTCGTGTTTCTAACCGTATTCCGTTCAGCATACTGCAGTCCAAAAGAGTGGGTAAGCTGCCTAGTAGTTACCTCTGAGGCACCAAATTTCGAAGCATACTTTTTAACCATAACTTGGATGGTCCTTTTGGAAATTCGTTTTCCGTGTACTTCTCCATTGGGTCTAGCTAAAAAGAATGCTTCTTCTTCTTTGTTAGGATTGTAAGATCTAATTCTCACATTCATATAATCAATAAGGTATTGTTTGGCATTTTCACCAATCATAACTTTATGGCTCATTCTGACTTTAGCTTTTTGTCTTGTGATTAGGATGTGGCCATCTATCATATTTACATCATTCATATCCATATTCACTAAATCACTTACTATTAAGCCAGATTCCAAAAGTAATGTAATAATACTTACATCACGAGATCGATTTTGAATGTAAAACCACTGAGCTTGGAGATTATTCTGTTCAGTAATTCCTTCTTGAACAAAATGAACAAATTGATTGATCTCATCAAGCCGTAACACCTTGTTTTGTAATGAGCGAGCTACCTGGAGTGGGTCTTGGGGTCTTTCCATCGTAAATGTGGCAAACACATTACGGCGTAAAATAGGAAAGCCTTTGTTCTCAAACTCGAGATGTATAAAGCTAAATAAGGAACGTAGTGCGTTAAACTTACGCACCATAGAGATATATTGCAAATTTCTTTTCACATATAGATAGTCAATAAATTGCTGCACATGCTCACGTTTAATGTCATTAAACAATTCCAATTTCAGCTCGCTCTCAGAAGCAACATATGGCCAAATTTTTGGTCTGATCCAACTAAAGAATATACGAAAGTCCCTTGAGTATTCTAGTAGAGAAGAAGGGGAGACGTTTTCATTAAGCTTCTGCTGAATAAAGTTAGTAACTACCTGAGGCAGCATATTCGCTATGTCGAATAGTTTTTCTAAATCACGATATTCTTGTACCTTCATTACCTGAAACACATCCTTTATTCTTTTTCTGGTTGTGTTCCCTTCTCACTATTTATTTATACATTTAAGAGTTATTTCTTCCTTCATACGATAACTTACTAAATAAAGCTTCCAGAGGAATATCTAGAACATGAAGTAGCAGATATAGGTTATATGCACTAATCATATGCCTACCTCGCTCAATATTGGCTAGGGAAGAACGGGCCAGAGGATAAATCTGACAAACCTCTTCTTGTGTTTGCTTTTTCGACTTCCGAAGGTCTCGTAAACATATTCCCAGCCATTTATAGAACTCTTCTTCTGACATTTGAATCCCTCCGTCTATAATTCTATTACTTCTTAGTATGTTCATAGAGAGACACTAGATATACATAGTGGAGTATAAAAAATCGTTTTTTTGTTCATACCTTAAACAAATTAAGAAAGGGATGTTCTTTGTGGAGAATTTTCAAGACATCAAGTATCATCCTCTCAAGATTTCACGAAGTAAAAAGTATGGAAATAATTATTGGACTTCAAGAGGAAATAAAGTAGGGAAACGCAATATTGAACTATACAGTGATTTGGAGTTTGATCACTGGCTTAACGTTGAGACGAACCCTGAGGTTATAACGTACTGTGAGCAACCTTTTAAAATATCTTATGTTTTGAAGGGTCAACTACATACAAGCATATTTGACATGTGGATTTTGAATCGAGATGGTACAGAAACCTTTGTCGAAGTCAAATATGAGAAGGAACTCACTTCAAATCATCCTAAATATGATCGAACAAAACGTCAGATTGAGGCACAACGAGAATGGTGTAGGATAAATAATAAATCCTATGAAGTTCGCACTGAAAAGACCATTAGGAGCGGATTGCATTCTATAGAGAACAGGACATCCATTGTGACAGCAATCCTCAACAGTAATAAGCCAACATGTGTTTTAGATGTATTTAATGGTGTTTCATTAAACAAGAAGAAAATCTCAGACATTATTCAAGAATTACCTCAATATTCAGCAGAGCAGGTTATTCTAGCGCTTAAATGGTTGTTTTATGAAGGACGTGTTTGTGGAAACATCGAAGATCAAATTTTCGGGAAATGTTTGGAGGTGTATCCATGTGAGTAAAGAGCGAGTTTATGAACAAAGCGGATTAGCACTAGAACAAATGAATCCAGAACTTTGGCCAACAGTGGATGAAAGCACACTCGAAAATTCAGTACGTCTTATTTATATTAATCGTAAAAAAGCTGTGATGATGTACTTTAAGAGAGTTAGCTTAGAAGAGATTAAGCAGGAAACAGGAATAGTTCGTCAAAACGTCAGAAGGTTCATCAAACGTTGTATGCAATATGATCAAACAGGTGAAGTTTGGGGATTCAGAGCCTTGATTCCCCAGAAGAATGTGAACGAATATCAACTGGACGTATTCAATAGGAACCAAAAAAACGGACGAAAAACGGGCGAATTCAATCGATTCTTGGATAGATACCCTGATATTAAAGATCTTCTGGAGGACCTGTTTCTCGGGAGAAAGAGACGCTCTCTGGAGCCGGTTATGAAAGTAAAGTATATTCATAAACGCTTTATTGAGGAATGCCGTAAGAAAGGAGTCACACAAGCAGATTATCCGTTGAATACAGAGTGGATGGGATATAAAGCAGTGCAACGGTATCTTAGACGAATTTCCTATGAAGATTTTTGTAGATCAACAAAGCGTTTTGGGGACGACGCATCACAAAAAGCAAGGCATGTTGGAGAAGGGCAACAAAATCAAATTTCAAACTTATTTCCATTTCAAAAAGTTCAATTTGATGCTCACCGAATTGATGGTTTCTTTGCTGTAGAACTGACTACACCTGAAGGGGACACCGTAACTAGAATACTAAGGCGCTTTTGGATCCTTACAATTATTGATGTAGCTACACGAAATATATTGGGATACTCCATTAGTTTAAATCAAGAATACAGTGCAAGTGATGTTATGCATTGTGCACGTAATGCTGTAATACCTCATAAACAACTAGAACTCACGATACCAGGATTAACTTACCATCCAGTGGGGGGCTTCCCCTCAGAGAAGTTCCCAGAAATAGCTTGGTCAGTTTGGGATATTATTTGCTTAGATAATGCCAAATCTCACTATGCTCAAATGGTAAAAGATCGCCTTGAGAATTTAATTGGTTGTTTTATGAATTTAGGGCCGGTAGCTCTTCCTATGAGGAGGGGAATTATCGAACGATTTTTTAAAACATTGGAGGAAAATGGATTTCATCGTTTACCCAATACCACAGGAAGTGAACCCAAGGATCCGAGAAGAAAAGATCCTGAACAACAAGCCATCCAGCTAAATATAACGTATGAGCATCTAAAACAACTCATTGATGTATTAATCTCAAATTATAACGGAACTCCTCACGGGGGAATTTATCATCAAACTCCCTTAGAGCTCCTAGAGAAAAGAATGAAAGTTTCTGGGCTAACCCCAAGACTTCTAGAAGAAGAGAAAAGATCGGAGATACTCTTTATGCAAACGATCCAAAAACGAACAGTACGAGGATCATTGAAATCAGGAAAGAAGCCGTATATTCAATATGAGGGTGTTCCGTATCGTAGTGACCAACTTGCGAATGCAGCATACTTGTTAAATACGGAGCTCTTACTGCATGTAAATGTTGATGATCTTCGTACATTGAAAGCATATCTGCCCGATGGAAGCGAATTTGGATATTTGACAGCAAGCGGAAGATGGTCTTTAACTGCACATTCCCTACAAACAAGAAAATCGATCAATTCCTTAGTTAAGAACAAGGTGCTACATCTCACAACTTGGGATGACCCCATTTTTGTATATACTAACTATCTTATGAGTCAAAAAAAATCTAAAAAAATGGTCAATAAACAAGTTCGTGTAAATGAAGAGAGTACTTATAAACCTGACAATCCACCCGCTGAACAAACTAAAGCTTTGGAAGAAGCCAGTTTCCAAAATGAACTGCTTGATAAAGCTCGGGAAGATCAAATCAATAGAGATAAGCTCAATGAGATGGAAAATTACGAACGTATGTTAAAACAGTTTAAGACCAAGATGTAATAATAAAGGAGAAGACAGACATGGATAAACAACTCATAGCTATTGGGACACACCCTATTGAAGTAGGACACTATATGCTTCCAACTAAAGAAGTACTTCGTTTGATGGAGAATCTTAAAAAGATTGTAACGAATCGATTGCCTGGAATGATTGTGTATGGACGCCCCCGTTTAGGTAAGACAACTGCATTAAAGTTTGCTCTTGAGAATTTACCAAATTTTATAAACGCGCCTATCCCCATTTTTATAGCCAACAGTAACACATACAGGTTTCCTAGCGAGGAGAAGTTCTATTCTGACCTTCTATATGATTTTGATTTTCCATTTGTATCTCGAAGAAAACCAGGAGAATTGAGAAATCAAATTGTTAACTTGTTAAAAGAGAAAGCGGAGACATCTGGTACGAGAAGAGTCATAGTAATTATGGATGAAGGGCACAATTTAACTGAGGCTCATTATCAATGGCTAATGGATATTTACAATCAACTAGATCGTGCAAAGATTAGCATGTCCATAATTTCTGTGGGTCAAGAAGAGTTGTTGAGTAGACGGACGTTTTTTCTTGGCCAACGTAAATCACAAATCATCGGACGATTTATGACTCACGAGCATCGTTTTTTTGGAATCACTTCACTAGAAGATATCAGAAGCGTACTTCACTGCTACGATTCACCTGAAATATCGGAGTATCCTGAAAACAGTGAATGTAGCTTCACGCGTTACTATTTTCCGGAAGGATATGATAAAGGGCAGCGTCTTGAGAAGGATGCTGGCATTATCTATCGTCAATTTATGGATCTTCGTCGGGAACACGGTGTCAAATCAAAGCTTGAAATTCCTATGGAGTACTTTACTTATGCTGTGGAGAATGCTTTAAAAATTTTTGGAACACATGGGGATCAACTTGAATGGATTACTTCACAACAGTGGTTGGAAGCGATTAAGCTTACGGGTTATATAGAATCTGAAATTTACATGGCATTAGCACATAGAGGAGATAACGAATGAATATCGTTTGGAGGAAGGAATGGATCTATGAATACGAATCACCTTGGTCAGTATTTGAAAAATTGGCTTTGGTTAACCTTGTAGATCGGAATGAGATTCTAAAAGTTTTTGGTAGTCCAAAAGTGAAAAATATCAAGCAGTACATTGGAGATTATCATCGAGATCTCTTGCTGCTAAATGGTTTTGATATTCAAAAACTTCATCAAACACTCAATTTCGATTTGTTGGAACACAATAAAAATATAATTCATGCATTGATTGCACCATTCTATGGATTATACAGTACTTGGGACCACTGGTTTCACAAAGAATTGCATTGGTGCCCAAAGTGTATGGAAGGAGGTTTCCATTCTTGGCTTCACCAGTTTAAGCCTGCAGACAAGTGTGCATTTCATAATCTTAATTTGATCAAGAGCTGCCCTGATTGTAATGAGACAATACCATTTTTATTGTCCAATAAACAGTTGGGTTATGCTTTCCGATGTAAGTGCGGGTTTCCTATTGGATCCTTTCATATATCTAGTTGGAATGAATGGAAAGGGCCAGAGCAATTAGATCAAGCTGTTTTAGAATGGATTAAATCGAACATGCATCAATTAGAAGTACAACCAAAATGGATCGTTCATGAGCAACATTGCAACCTGAAGTTATTATTACTTAAAGGAAAGCCCAAGGAAACTAATCATTTTGATTCAATAGAACCCATCCACCCAAATGATTACTATTCTAAACGGTTCCGAACAAAATTATTTAGAAATTACTCACAGGCATGTAGACAAGTCGAAGACAGGTTATTCCAGAATCTTCTTGGGAACCATCAACATTGCATTACGCAATTGATAGAACTTAGAAAAACAGATGATATGGCCAAATTCCCTGAGATTTGCCCATATGCATACGCATATGTTTTTTGGAGAAAATCTCTTTTAAATAAGGAACATTTTTATGACGAAAACTCTCTAAGGAAAATCAATATATCTGAGGAAGCTTCTTTGATAATCGAGGATCACTTAGATTATTTCTCCGAACAAATTGTAAGTCTTCAAATGAAGAACCAACATTGTATAGATACAAGAATTCTTTTTTGGATTATCGAAAAAATAGTTATCCAATTCAGCGAAAATTTTTTTAATGCCTGGCTGGAGATAGCAGGGAAGAGGAGTAAGGAAATTAGCACGCCTTCTTGGAACGAAGTAAATACAATGAGAGATCAATCTTTTCCAAACATAGCTTTGAAATACAACTTTGTTGAGAACAGCTCATCAAGTTCCATCGAATATCACTATTTAGAAAATGAAGAAGTGTTGGCTTACAAATACGTTTGCCCATATCAACATGAAAGCGCCAAACGTAATATTTATACTATGAAGTCTTATACACCTCAATCTGTTGCGATGCTGATCAGAAGAAGCATTCAGGATGA
>NZ_LITU01000051.1:97973-104810 GCF_001280595.1 Paenibacillus xylanivorans | reverse complement strand
TACAAAAATCAGTTGAAGCATATGTGAAAAGATTAAATTTTTAGAGCCGTTAATCTGTGCAATGATGATTAACGGCTTTTGGTTGTCGCAAAAAGGTAAGGAGGGGGCAATGGAACAATGTTCTTGTCTTTTAAGGAACAATGTTCTTGTCCTCAGACATATGAGTACACAAAAATCACGACACTGAAAATTCAGTAGTTATACATATGTACAAAATACGAGTTTTGTGAAACAGTAATGGATTTTATTTTAAAGAAGCTACATAACGATCCATACATAACTCGTTCAATCACAACTCTCATTCCACACATGGATAAATGTGGCTTTTTCTTTTTATAGACCCCGAGATATTTTTAATTTCATATGGATAAATATGTGATCCTCATGTTTCTAATTGTCGTATTACACACCCAACTCAATTCTCAAATATAATTATGCACTCATTCCAGCTTTAAAATGAGTACATATTATATTTGATACCGAATTCTTTTAATTTTATGCTACATCATTTTAATTCCCATGCACCCACAACTCTATAATACTGTTCCAGGTATTGGATTCGTTTCCTTGCCCAACATAACGAATGAATTTGGCCTGAACCGGTTCAAATTCAAATGTTTCATAGGCAGCCTGTTTTTGACTTGCCACGTTACTCATTACTTTTTGGTAATTAATACCATCCGATGAAATTTCCAAATCGAAATAATTGGATCGCGTATGTCCATTATAGAATTGAATGCTCACCTGCCCCACTTCGGTCTGTTGCTCAAGCTCCAATTGCAAGTATTGTCCCTTGCCATCTGCAGACCATCTGGAGTCTGGATCACGGTCGATCGTATGGATCGGCAGATTGCCGTCATCTGCACTTGCTGTAACCTTGGTTACGTTAGCGAACGGTCCTTCTGGTTCGGCCATAGGCTCTTTGACTTCAAATTTCTCTCGTGCCTCGACCGTTACTCCATTAAAGACGCAGCTCACGATGACGTCGACAATTCCCGCTTTTACCGCATGGAAGGTAGTTCCTTCCGTATATCCGATCGTCTCATCACTCGACGTATACGTGACAGGAACATCCAATTCTGCAATATTCACGATCTCACCATTATCTAATGTTAGAAATGAGGATAATTCCCCGCTCGCGCCTGCGCTGATCGCATTGCCTGCAACTCTCCATCCTGGAAGCGCTTTATTAGGACTTATGGAGATATTCTCTGGAAGTACCGGTGTATCAGCTACCTTAAAATTCACTCGCACGTTCTGGGTATGACCCCGATACGATACAGTGATCTCTCCAGTTCCATTGGTCCCTTGTGGTTGTTTAATTTTAACCTTGGCATCCTTGGCAAACGGTTTCGCAGAGATGATCGGCGTTTCCGTTGTGCCATAAGGTAAAGTGTGAATGTAATCCGTTCTTAAGAACTGCATACCCGCTATAGCTTCGCCATTCACCAACAGAGATTGAAGCCCCAGATGAATATCTTTGATTCGCTTCTTGCTCTGATCCTGATATAAACTTTGCGGGGATAAACGATCGCCCTCCCCAATGCCTTCCGCCATATCAAATGGCTGCGTATTCGCATCCGGAATGGAACCAACAATGTTAACGTTCACGCCGGTGTCCTTTCCTTTTGTTCCAATGACATAACCATTCCCGAATTGTTCCGATTCTACAATAACGCCGGATTTACTGCGATGTGCCGCCTGTCCGGTCGTATTCCAGAACACACTTTCCGTGGTAACGACCCCATGACGATTCGTTTCGGATGATCCATAATCCCGCGTAATGGCGGATATTCCGTCCCCGTTGACTACCAGGTTGTCAATCAGGTTCGCCATGCTCAAGTACATATGGAAGTCGGTCAATAATGAAGGATTCTCGGAATATGCACCTTGCAGCACATTCCCGTTCGCAGAGAAGTTGGCATATGTGAAGCTATGTCTAGCTCCTATCGCCTTACTGTTCTTGATGAGATTATCATTGCCTATAAACTGATATAAATAACCGTTTCCGTTCGCTCCACGATACTGCGGGTACTGCATGGTCACATGATCCACAGTGACGTTCTTCGTACGGTCCAGAATAATTCCCTTGGACAACAGATGATAATCCGCATTGCCAGCTGGCTTATAAGTATTGATATTTCGAATCCAGCTGTTCGCCACTGCGATCACATTGACCGCTTTAGCATTATCGGCTTCATATCCAGCAGTCCCAACGACTTTGAAGTCATCCTCGCCAAGTCCAGGTTTCGAATTCTGAATGTTTGCGATTGAGAAATCCTCCAAACCTACCTCGACAATTGGATCAGCCGTCTGACTAATCGTAATGTCATCGCGCAGCTTCATTGGATAACGCGTCGGAATGTCTAACGTGATCGTTTTATTTTCCGGATCTACCCCCACGATTTGGCGATAGAATAACGGTTCTACTTTACCGAGACGTGAAGACCATTTGTTTTGCATACCCAGCTCACGTAAGAACCCCGGCGTCGTTTCGAATGAAATGACCACGTAATCATTCACTGCAAACCCGCTCGTATCCTCAACGGATAGCAGGACGGTTGGATCGGTAACGGACTTGCGAAGTTTGGTAGAGATCCCGGTTTTCTTCCAATCTCCGTTCCCGATCCGGATAATATCCTTGTTTTTCATATTTTGCTGTGCATTATAGATATGAGTCTTATTCATCCCGTCACCTTTCAGGACTACACGACTTGCAGGAATGTTTAGCGAATAATCCTTGCCGGCCTGAGGGTTAACCTGATATGTACCCTTGGGAAGATACACGACACCCCCACCCAACACAACAGCAGCATCAATTGCCTTTTGAATCGCCTGCGTTGCATCACGGTCCCCTGAAGGATCAGCAAAATAAGGTGCTTTCGTAACGTCGATACGTTTGTTCTTAGCCGTTTTAGGTAGTTCTGTTTCCCCGCGTCGATAGCCTGCATAAGAAAAGTCATGCAGAAATCTTCCTTGTTCATCTTTAAATCCTGGATACCAATCCTTAGGATAGAGTCTGCTTCTGCCATCCGTTCCTAAAGACAGGTTCTCACCCGCACGTTCAATAGATGGCTGTGAGTCACCCTCTGATGCTTGAACCTCATGGGTTCCAGGTACATACAATCCAACAGCCAACGTAAATGCCAACCCTAACAAAGGCCACTTTTTCCGCATGCTTTCGTTCTCCTCCTTTTGGATTTCAGAGTATGTGAGCGGTTTCAAGAAACCCTGTAGTCACCTCCGATCCTGCTTGAGCAAGAGTCATGTGCATGCTATCTCAGCATGTCATAACCGATTGTAGAGCACGAGGGAACGAAATTACATCAACAAAAACGACACTCCAATGCCCATTTTATACAATATAAGGATTTATTCAGAGGACACTGCACGATTATATCGTTCTAAAGCCTGCTGTTGAATCTCAATCGCACGATTAATCTGTAACGACTTGATTTGCTCGACGTACGTATCAAAAGCATCCACCGGCTCAATGCCAAAAATGATTTTAAGCGACATCTCATCCACCACCTTGTTCACTTCCTGCATGATGACGGACATTTCGGTGCTTTCTTTCTCGGTCTTGGGCAGTGTTGGTACTTGGTGGAGCACAGCATCCGTGTTGGACCATAGCTGCACCGCCTCTTTCTGTTCCGGTAAAATATAATATTGTTCCATATATCGCGTATCCTGCACAAATGGACCAAAATAACTTGCTCTGGTGTACATCGCAAGGGCTTGGGCCGGCGACCACTTGTCAGGGTTTTTCAGAATAGTTTCCGTATACGTCGGATACCCATCTTTCATCTCAAAACTAACACCTTCTATTCCAAAGTTGAACAGCAAATGTCCTTCAGGCCCATACCCGTAATCCAGCATACGTGCTGCTTCTTCCACATGACGACTGTTGCTGGATATGGCGACTCCACTGGAACCGATAGCGGGAGCAAGTTGACCGAATTTCGGGCGATCTCCTTTGTTCATGACAGGATACGGCGCTGGCACAAGTTGTGCATGGGGATCCGTCTCCTGCAAGATGGGTAGCCATGTACCGATCCCCGCACCTGCATTCCAGATACTCGCGCCGCTGCGTCCTGTTGTCATGTTTGTATCCTGAGTCTGCGAATCGACGGCAGCCAGATTCTTGTCGATGAGTCCTTCCGCATACCATTCACGAAACAAGGCTAGAAAGGCCTTATATTCAGGTTCCTGTGCCCCAAACTTAATTTGGCCATCTTCCACGTAAAATCCCTTCTTAATGCCAAAAGCGCCAATAAAACCACCGCCTTCAATACCAAACAAAGGATTTGGAACACCAAGGAAAGTGAGCGGGGCGTCAGCCCCCTTTTTGTCCTTGAATGCCCTAAGCATGGTATGCCATTCGTCGATCGTGGTCGGCACTTCAAGTCCGAGCTCATCCAGCCAGTCCTTTCGGATAATCGGCCCTTGATAGGTTCGCAGCTTGTCTTGTCCCTGAATAAAGGGAAACGCGTAATAACTTCCGCTGGCTGTACGAATCTGCATATCAATGTCCGGATGCTCGTTCAGGTACTGCTTCAGATGAGGTGCGGATTGATCGATAACATCGTTTAGTCGCAGAATATATCCGTCTTTGATCGCTTTCTCCGGTCCGCCGGGATAATTACTCCACTCGTATTCGATCATATCCGGCAGCTCTCCGGACGTAAGTAACACATTAATCGCTTCTTTGGCCTGATTGGCGGGAGGCCGAATGAATTGAAGGTTGACCCGGGTTCTCTTCTGCCATTCCTGAAAAAAAGGAACCTCATTGAAGCTGGACTTAATGCTTGCTGCATTGCCATTCAATTCTGCCCAGTAGGTTAATCTCCCATCGTCATTGGGAGCGGCGATGGAGACGGTCTGAGACTCTGACGAGCCGGAACGTTCATCCATAGCGGTATCCGAATCTGTCCCGTTCTGATCGCAAGCAGTCAGCATGCCAAGCAGCAGGATTAATCCTGTTACTTTTGTTATGAATGCCAACATCCTCTTTACGTTCATGTTCCGGTCTCCTTTCAAATCAACTGATTTCTTTATATTTACCGGGCGTAATGCCTTCGTATTTCTTGAATACCCGGATGAAAGTTGCTGCGTCGTTATACCCGACCAATCGGGATATTTCGTTGATAGATTCCTGTTTATGCTCAATCATTTCTTTAGCCTGTCGGATACGGCACTTATGAATGCAGTCCAGCAGACCTTCACCGGTCTGATTCTTGAAGAGTTTGGACAAATAACTGCCCTTCAGTTCAAAATGCTCACCAATGGCGTTGACGTTCAAATTCACGTCCGTATAGTTGCTCTCAATATACTGTGTAACCTGGGTACTGAGATGACGCAGGGAATCCTCACGTTCTTGTGATACATTCGTTGCGCGCTTGTCAGCGGCATAGGCACATACCTCCTCAAGCAAGGTCTGCAAAGCCTCCTGCATCTCTTGAATGGTATCCCCGGCAATAATGTCATCAATCCGATGAGGGTATTGGGTTAGCGTGTTGTTATCCCTGTCCCCCAGATCATTGATGGCCTTGATCATTGTACCTACCAGGTTAAAAATCAGGCAACGTGCGAGTGTGAGCGACATAATCGGTTTATCAAAATTCCGCTCTGTAATCTCGTTCATATAAGCGCTGGCTTGGTCGGTATCTCCGGCTTTGATGAAATTAAGAAGCTGTTGCTCCACCTGAAGAGGATAGTAGTAGCCAAACGGATCATCCGCCACTGCGTCGCTGCGCACATCCCCATAGGTAATGATGCCTTTCTTGCCAAGCACCATTTTGTATTCCATCGCGTCCACTGCTTCCTGGTATGCTTCGGCAATACCAATCCACGACGTATGGCGTCCGCTGATGGAGATTGTCAGTTCCATATCATAGCGTTCCAGGAAGCGCTGTGCTTCTGCCGCAATGTGATGAAGATCCTGGTTCCAATCCGAAGAATCCGCTTTCATATTTACAAGGCAGACCATCATATCATCGACTTCCGCTACATATCCTGCGTGCTGACGCTCTGAAGCCAGTTCTTCAACAACATTGGAAATAATGAGATGGATCAATTTGTTTCGTTCATTGATATCAATGCCTGGCAGCTTTCCATATAGATTCTCTTCATTTTCGATGACAAATAGGATAACAGCAAACTCACTTGAATACAGCGGCATATGAAAAGAACGGAATGCATCTTCATAGGGCACCAGCGTATCCTGTTTGCCTTTCAGAAGCCGGTTAATCATATTGGAGCGCAGCACCTGCTGATGTTTCTGCAACTGCTGGGCGATTTCATTCTTTTCTGATCGTGTGTTCATAATGACCTTCTGAATAAACCTCAGTTCGTTCCGATCAGCGGGTTCGTTCTGCGTATTTTTGTCTTGTAGTGATTCCACGAGCTGTTGGATTGGAGAGTAATTCCGGCGCATGAAGAACCAGGTCAGTACGCCCGCACTAATGAGACTCACCACGATACTGATATACGTAAAATTGCGAACATACACTGCCTTTTCCCAATACAGGCTGCTAGGGATAATTAATGCGTACTTCAGATCGGATACAGCGGAGTCCATGTAAAACATCTCCGATTTTCCTACCTTGGCGTTATCCAACTGAACCTGATTGCCATTCATGAATGGCTTCAATTCCTCCGATCCGGGGCGATTGCTCATCAGAATCTCGTTATTCTGGTTCAGGATCAGCAGCGTTGCATCACTAAAACCCGAAATGCTCTCAATCGCTTCCTGGAATCTTCGCGTATCCGCCATGACCACAACCGTACCAGTCTCCTGACCATTCAAATCATCAGGCAGACGTGTTATGTACGCAA
>NZ_LITU01000051.1:94592-97894 GCF_001280595.1 Paenibacillus xylanivorans | reverse complement strand
GAATGACGAATTGATCCGTCTCTCCACCCAGGATCTGGTCCCGCCATACTTCGAAAGACATTGCACCTGTATTATGTAGGGTATGAAATGCCGTTCGCATATCCCGAATATTACCTGAACGGAGAATGGACTGGTCTTTTTTCCACACGACGTAAAATTCATCGATGGACGCGTAGGATGTTTTATAGAGACGAAGTTCCTTCACCAGTTGGTAAGCCGTATAAGGCGCTTCCTTGGCCGGTTGATTGGAATACATCAGCGTTTGCAGATTCGGACTCCACGTCATCTCCATGTTTAACCGTTTCATGAGATCAACTTGTGTATCGATCGTATATCGCATCTGCTTTAATAAAGAATCGTTGGCCCGATGTATTTCACTCTTCAATGTCTCATTCGCTTGCATGTAAATAACCAGGCTGATCAGAATGGGCACAATCAAAACAGCGCTGTATGAGACAAGCCAGGTCACGATTATGCTTTCTCGTTTTTGCCACAAATATCGAATATTTAGCAACAACTCATCACCCAACTCTTCGTAGATTATCGATGTTTGGATCAGGAATTTATTATAACGGCAAGAGCGTGATTGGGATATAGATAAAAAGTTCAATTCGATTAACAATAAGGTGAGCAAGCACCGATTTCCCCCGTCAAATCAAGCACAAATAGCCCGAATAGACAGCTTTCGTCTATCGGGCATTCGGTATCAAAACGTCAATGTATTTCATTTAATTTTTGAATAGATGAGAATGTTTTTTTGAATATTCTTAGAACGTTTTTAAAAAATGCGATGCTTCCATCCGTTTAATTTGGCACTCGCTTCCACGTAGAAATAGTCACCGTAAATGAGTGAGACATTCACGTTCTGACCTGCCGGTTTATGACCGGTTCCCTCCAGAAGTATACCTTCGTGCTCCGGAAGATTCCATGTTCCATAGTGATCCCGTAAGGAACTCAGGATACGTTTGGCTACGGTTGCATAGATCCTGCCTTCCGGTTCAGGAAGTACCTCCGCAAGCTCAAGCAGTCCTGAAGCAGCAATTGCACCAGCCGAGCTGTCTCGTGGAATCTTCTCTCCTTCTTCTGACTCTGCACGGAAATCCCAATGCGGAACGCTATCCTCAGGCAGGCTAGAAATGAAGAAGTTCGCCACGCGCTGCGCAGTATCAAGATATGCCGGGTCCTCTGTATAACGATACGTATTCGTTAATCCATATAAAGCCCATGCAGCTCCTCGACTCCATGCCGAATCCGGCGCTGCCCCCTGTCCCCCTATCGCTTCTGCCCGGTCACCTGTCTCAGGATCAAATCGAATGATATGATGTACGGAACCGTCTTCCCGGACAAATTGCTTCATGACCATATCCGCATGAGCTTTGGCGATATGGCTGAAACGGGGATCTCCACTCTCCTCCGATGCCCAGAAGAGTAAGGACAGATTCATCATCGTGTCGATAATCGACCAGCCCAGCATGTCTCCATTCCAGGCCCGGATAAAGCTTCCTTTGGTATTGAAGCGGCCTGCCAGGAAGTTGGCAGCAAATAAGGCACGTCTAGCCGCATCGGCATCTCCAGTGAGCTTGTATTTGATAACGGCCGTGGGCAGGAAATGAAAGCCCACATCATGGTCGTAGTAGTTGTTTTCAAGAAACCGTTCCGATAGCCGTTCATCCCAATTCCATGCCGCCTCTTTATATTTCTCATCACCCGTCATATCGTACACAATCCATAACATGCCTGGCCAGAATCCTGAGGTCCACCAATCGATTCTCATGTCGTCATAGATACCATTCGTACCAGCGACATGCGGAGACTTGTCACCTATGGATGCAAGCATCTGATCGGCTTTACTTTTGATCTGATCCCACACGTCCTTGTTTACTTCGTTTAATAGGTTCATGTAACGTTATACCTCCTTACCATTCTTCAATTCTCAGATTTAACCTTTCAATGAACCAACCATGACACCTTTCACGAAAAACCGCTGCAAAAACGGATAGATGCACAGGATCGGTATCGTCGCTACCATAATAGTCGCATACTTGATGGTTTCCCCGATCTGGAAGCGATCCCCGGCCGATGCTCCAGCTGACATGCTCTCCGTGGAATTGGCAATCAGAATCTCACGCAGCACCAATTGCAGCGGGAACAGCTCACGGCTTTTGATAAACACCGATGCATAGAACCACCCGTTCCACTTATCTACCGCATAATAGAGAATCATTACGGCAATGACGGGCATGGATAACGGAATAATAATACGGAACAAAATGGTGAAGTGATTGGCTCCATCAATCTTGGCTGATTCCTCCAGGCTGTCCGGAATACCCATAAATGATGTTCTCATGATGATCAGGTTAAATGTACTGATGGCAAAAGGTAGAATAGTCGACCACAGCGTATCTAACAGGCCAACGCCTTTGACAACCAGGTATAGCGGAATCAATCCGCCGCCAAAAAACATGGTGAACACGATAAAGAACATGAACACCTTGTTCCACATCACGTTTTTACGGGACAGCACATACGCACCGAGCGCTGTCATGAACAGGTTGACGATGACGCCAAACACGAGAATAAACAATGTATTGCGGAAACCTGTGGCTATACCTGGATTGGCAAGCACGCTCTTGTAAGCTTCAAGACTGAACCCAACCGGCTTCCACAGGAGACCCTTGTTCGCTAACAGCTGCGCCGAATCGCTTAAGGACGCGAATAACACGTAGAGCAGCGGATACAATGTGACGATGACGAGCAGGATTAGAAATGTATAATTCAAGATCGTAAAGATTCGATCAAACCAACCGCTTTCCTTAATCAAAGTTACCACCTCACCATAAGCTGTTTTGACTCACTCTGCGGCTGATATAGTTCGCCGAAATCAGAAGAACGAGATTGATCACCGAGTTGAATAGACCGACTGCCGAGCTGTAACTCCATCCGAATTCCAACAATCCCTTTCGATACACGAAGGAAGAGATAACGTCTGCCGTTTCATAGGTTACCGGATTGTAGAGGAGAATGATTTTCTCAAACCCGACATTCAGCATATTCCCCATCCGGAGAATGAACATGATTGTAATAATCGGCAGTAATCCCGGCAGTGTAATGTGAAACATTTGCTTGAGACGGCTCGCTCCGTCTATCTTCGCGGCCTCATACTGCTCCAGGTCGATGCTCATTAACGCAGCAATATAGATAATGGATTCCCATCCGATTCGCTGCCATATTTCAGATAAGACATAGATCGGACGGAACAGCTCCGGCTTTTGCAGCATCGCTTGACCGTCATATCCAAGCAT
>NZ_LITU01000051.1:21605-94509 GCF_001280595.1 Paenibacillus xylanivorans | reverse complement strand
AACAAGAGAGATGAAATAAGGCATATACGTTATCGTCTGGACGACCCGCTTGAACGTGCGCTTGCGTACTTCATTGATGAGCAGCGCCAGAATGATTGGTGCGGGGAATTCAAAGAGCAACGTATACAAACTGATGAGCAGAGTGTTCTTAAGAACCCGCAAGAAATAATAACTGTTGAAGAACTCCTCAAAGTGCTTCAGCCCAACCCAATCACTCCCCAAAATGCCCTTCATTGGAGAATAATCTTTAAAGGCAATAATTGCACCGTACATCGGACCGTAATGGAAAATAAGATAATATCCGATAACGGGAATCATCATGATATACAAATACTTGTTCATCATAAAGTCCCGGACGAACCGGCTTTTGAAGGATTGACGATTGCTCATGATGTACCTATTCACCTCTTTTCAATCGGGAGGGCTGTGGCCCTCCCCTTTTACAGTTACCTGTTGTTGAAGCGTTCCAGTGCTGCTGTCTGGATTTCAATGGCGCGATCCAGATGTAACGACTTCATCTTCGCGACATAGCTCTCGAATTGATCCACCGATTCGTTACCCAGAATGATCTTGATGGTCATCTCATCGACGAGCGTGTTGATATCGTTCATGATGGTCGCGTATTCGGAGCTCTCTTCAGGTGTAGGTGTGATTGAAGGCAGACTGTATTTCGCTGCATCCGTATTCTTCCACACATCTATGGCATCGCGCTGGGTCTGCAAAGCAAAGAATTGCTCGGCATAACGTTTGTCTTGAACGAATGGACCGTTGTAGCTACTACGGGCATACAGTGAAATCGCTTGTGCCGGAGCCAGTTTGTCTGGATTCTTCAACAACAAATCCGTAAACTTCGGATAACCGTCTTCCATGTTGTAGCTGACACCCTCTTCACCGAAGTTGAAGAACATGTGCCCTTCCTCACTGTAACCGTAATCCAGCATGCGAACGGCAAGTTCCGGGTCCTTGGCTGCCGTGGTAATGGCAACAGTACCTTCCGAGGCATAACCCTGGTTGAGCTGCCCGAATTTTGGAATGTCGCCTTTGTTAAGCACCGGATACGGGGCAGCGACCAGAACGGCATCCGGGTCATTCGCTTCTACGAGCGGTTGCCATTTGCCGATACCTCCGCCTGCGTTGCCGACACTGGCGCCAGTAGCACCAGAAGCGAGGTTACCGTCAACGGATTTGGTATCGGCCGTCGAGATATTTTTATCAATCAGCCCTTCTTTGTACCATTCCTGGAATAACGTCAAGTATTCTTTGAAGCCCTCTTCTGCCGGGCCAAATTTGACCTGTCCGTCTTCCTGATAGAATCCGCGGTTTACACCGAAGGCGCCAAGGAAAGCACCGTTACCGGAATCGTTAAAGAAACGTGGCTTACTTACAACAGAGAATGGAGCGGCAGCGCCTTTTTTCTCTTTAAAAGCTCTCAGAGTCGTTGTCCACTCATCAATCGTTTCCGGAACTGGCAGTCCCAGCTCATCCAGCCAATCCTTACGAATGATTGGACCCTGGAAGACACGAAGATACTCATCTCCCCGAACGAACGGGAATACATAGTAACTGCCACTGTCCGTTTTGACCATCTTGTCGATGTCCGGATTCTCTTGCAGGTATTTCTTCAGGTTCGGCGCATACTGGTCAATCAGATCGTTCAGCTTGAGGATGTAACCGTCATTGATGGCTTTCTCCGGTCCACCGGGGAAATCTCCGATGAAGTTGTACTCCAACATGTCCGGCAAATCCCCGGATGCGAGCATCACATTAAAGGATTCTCTGACCTGACCTGTCGGGGGTGCCGTAAATTTGAGTGGCACGCCGGTTTTTTCCTGCCATTTTTGAAAGAATGGAATTTCGCTGTGCGAATTTTTGACCCCAATCAGGTTTCCGTTAATTTCACCCCAATACGTAAGCGTCTTATCCGTTTGAATTGGATAGGTTGTTGCTTCCGTTGATCCGCTCGGTGTCCCTTTGTCTGTAACGCCCGCTGTACTGTCTCCGGACGAACACCCCAGGATCGTCGTACCTAATAACAGGATCATCAAACTCGTAGATAACACTTTTCTTCTCATGGACCTTATCCTCCACCTTTTGGGAATGTCTGTGCTCTACCTAAGATTAAGGGAGGGGCCATTGAAGCGATATTCGCAAAAGATCAAATGACATGTTGATTTCGTCAGAAGGAACTGATCATTTAGCCAAAACGATAGACGAATTCTCTATGTAATCATCAGCAATGTCTTGAATTTGCTGTGTTGGCGCGGGTTTGTGACTGTACTTCTGACATCACAAAAAAACAGACCATGAACACTGTTCATAGTCTGTAACGTGGTTGTATATGAGTTGATTGGAATATAATGAATATATTGCGCCAGGGTTTACCTTCTCATTTTCAGTCCCAGACGACTTCAGTACCTGCGATAAAATCATGTATTGCACGTTTGTCTTCACGTATCGCCACCATGAAGACACTTATAAGGAAACCAATGCCTAATGTGATTCCATATACCAACCCTGCAACAACGACTCGCATCAGCATCGTTCCGATTCCCGGGGGCTCATGTGTACCATATTTTCGAATTCGAATTCCGCAGATGCGTTTTCCTATCGTTCTACCGTACCAGAATACTGGTAATAAAATGGAATATAATCCACCAAGTAGTTTAGCTAAAGGCTCGTCACGATCAAAATTCCCTGTCAAGACACCTACAATAATAGCTAAAGGCAATGAAACGATGAGCCCATCCAAAAAGCCTGCTCCGAGCCTGACCCAAAAACCTGCTTCTCTCAAACCAATTCCTCCTTTCATATGGATTTAGTTGAATGTATGTATGCACATATCCATGTAGTATAAGTTCATGATCATCCTATTTATGAGATGAAGAAAAGCCCCTCAACATATGTTGAGAAGCCTTTGAATACACCCTATAATCTCATTCTTTTGCATAACGCCTGCTCAGCGTTATTTCTGTCCTTCCAAAATCATATTGCCTAAACGATCCATGAGCTCCATCCGTCCGTAAGCCGTGTAGGAGTAATTGTAGTTATCCACGCTGGAGATTTTATAGATCTTCCCATTCTTGACTGCATTCATGTTATTCCACACTTTGCTGTCTTCCATCTTGTTCTCGCTATTCTCCATCAGCACCAGACGATCCGGATTGACGGAGACCAGCGCCTCTATACTGATCTGTTTGCCTCCCCAGCCTTCCGGCTCAGGAATACCTTCAGTGCGTTTTAGACCCCACTCGCCGTACAACATCTCGGCTGCACCTTTATTCGAATAGATCACCAGATTGTTAGGATAGGTTTCAATGACCGCAAAAGATTCACCATTCACAGCCAATTCCAGTTTTTGCTTCCATTCAGCCGACTTCACATCATATTTGGCCAGAAATTCATCTGTCTTCACTTCTTCATCGAAAGTTTCGGCCAGGAACGTTAAACGCTCCCTCCAATCAAAGTAGGAATATGGCAGTATAATTGTCGGCGCGATCAGGGATAAGGTTTCATACTGATCTGTATTAAAATCCTTTCCCAGAATAATCAGATCCGGGTTCGATGCGGTCACCGCTTCTATACTGAATTTGCTGCCCAACCACCCCAGAACCACGGTATTTGCATCTAACTTGTCTTTAAGGGGTGGGGTGATCTGATCCTGCTGCCCATAATCGGCGCTGGTCGTGGCAACAGGCGTTTTACCAACGATCAGCAATTCCTCTGTTGAGCCGGACAGGTCCACAATACGCTCTGGATTAAGGGGGATTGTGACTTCTTCTCCATTTGGATTGGTGATGACTTTCGTTGTCCCTTGCGTTGTTCCCTCTGTTGAGCTAATTTCTTGACTGCTTGTCTGATCTGTTCCGCAAGCCGCCAGCATGAGCATGGAGCATAATGCAATCCATATATGAATTCGTTTTAACATTCGAACTATTCTCCTTTTGAGTCATTTCATGTATCCGTTTTATTTACGTTGAACGAATGATTTTACACTGGACCACTCGTGCATGCTTTATACCTTTACCTGCCATCCTTCAGCATCGTACTGTAATTGCCACAGACGGGAATAGATGCCGGAACCGAGCAGCAATTGCTCATGCGTTCCTTGCTCCACTAGTCGACCTTGATCCAGAACAAGAATCTGATCTGCATTTTGGATCGTTTTCAAACGATGGGCAATCAGAATTACCGTTTTGTTCGCGACTAGCTCATTAATCGCTTGCTGTACAGCGGCTTCATTCTCCGGATCAAGTGAAGCCGTAGCTTCGTCCAGCAATACGATGGATGCATTTTTCAACAACGCACGCGCAATTGATATACGCTGTTTCTCTCCACCGGATAATGTTGATCCTCCTTCCCCCACGAGCGTGTCATATCCTTGAGGCAGACTGGAGATAAAATCATGACAGCAAGCCCGACGTGCTGCTTCTTCAATCTCTGCCTGGGTTGCTTCTTTTTTCCCTACACGAATGTTGTTGCCGATCGTATCCTGGAACAGATACACGTCTTGGAAGACGACAGAGATATCCTCCAACAGCTTCTCCGGGTCCATACGGTTAATCGGTTGCCCGCCAATCGTAATGGAACCTGCCTGCACATCCCAGAAACGCGCAATGAGGCGGGTAACCGTACTTTTACCACTACCGGAGGGGCTTACAAGAGCAGTAATCGTATGCGGAGGGATCGTAAACGACAAATCTTTCAGCACGGGCTGCTCGTCATCATATCCAAAGGTCACGCGGTCAAACGAAATCGCCTGATTAGGCTGTACATTTCCTGTTCCTGTCATCGGTACCTCCTGTTGCACCTCCATAATGCGCCGTGCACTGTATGCTGAGTACCGCATCTCGCCATAACTCATCAGCACAACGGTCAGAGGTTCAAACACCTTCGTGCCGACCAGTAAAAACAACAGAAATATTGGTAGTGTCAAATCACCGCCAGCAAGTAAATAACTCCCGGCCAGAATCATCCATGTCATACCTGAACGCGCCAGCAGCATAGCGCCCATAATCATCGGTCCCATAATGCCTTCCAACCGAATGGATGCCGACTTCAATTCATCAAAAGCACGACGCAGTCGTTCAAATCGTTCACCGCCCATATTGTGGGCCTTGATCTCACGAATACCGGTTAAATACTCCTGGAGCCGACTGGCCGCTTCATTCTTGGCTCTCACATGATTCTCGCTTAAGCGAGCCTGAATGGAGTCTGTTAGCCATAACAAAGCCACCCCCAGTGGAACAGCGACAAACATCGCTACGGCCATTCGCCAATCTACAAACAGGAGTCCAACAAAAGCCAACACAGGCAGCACAATCGCACTGATGAGTTGTGACAGATTGTGAGAGATCGTATGCTCTACCTGTCCATAATCACTCAGGATCAGATTGGTCAAGTCTCCCGGGTCCCTTTTGCCGAAGAAACCCAGTGATAGATGACGAATATGTTCAGCCAGCTTTAAGCGTCCTGTAGCCGCGAGGCTGTATGCTGCCCGATAGGTTTTATCATAGAGAGATGAGTATGCGGCATATTCCACTAACAGCCATGCAAACAGAATGCAGCAGACAATCCACATTCGCTGGATATCAAGCCCTCTGTCCGGTTCAGCAAAAGATTTGTATATCGTATTGAAAATATCAACGAGCAGTGCAGCCGGAACGATCTTGGCAATCCCGTCCAGAATGGCAGCAATAATTGAGGGAAGCAGGCTGCGGGGGTTACCACCCGATATATTGTATAAATAGTTCATCATTGCTTCGCACCTCCAAGTTTCCAGGAAGCTGCATGGATATGGGCCTGCCACATCTTCTCATACAATCCGTCTACCTCACGTAATTGATCATGTGTACCACGCTCAACGATAGCACCCTGCCGGATGACCAGAATCTGCTCTGCTGCACGAATCGTTGTTAGACGATGAGCAATAATCAGAACCGTTTTACCTTGAACCAATTGAGCCAAACCTTGCTGGATCTTATGTTCATTCTCTGCATCCGCATACGCTGTCGCCTCATCCAATACGAGAATGGGAGCATCCTTGAGCAATGCTCTCGCAATGGCGATCCGTTGTGCTTCACCTCCGGACAGGTAGGTACCGCCTTCACCGATTTTGGTGTCATATCCCTCATCAAGCCTCTCAATAAACTCATGACAACAAGCTGTTCGAGCGGCTGTAATAACATCATCCCGGGATGCAGTTGTATTGCCCATACGGATATTTTCCTCAATGGTATCGTAGAACAGGTGTACATCCTGGAATACGAACGAAACGGTCTCCATCAGCTTCTCTGTCCCCATCTCCTGAATGGGAACCCCGCCAATCGTAATTTCTCCTTCCTGTACGTCCCAGAAACGCAGGAGCAGATTGGCAATGGTGGATTTCCCGCCACCCGAAGGTCCAACCAATGCTGTCATTTCTCCTGCTTTAGCTATAAAATCAATCTCTTGAAGTACAGGTTTGAACGCTTCGCTATCCTTTTGTTCATAAGCAAAGGATACCTGCCGAAAAGCTACATCATATGTATCGGGCACCCGTGGAGTAGGAGGTTCCTGCACAACCGGCTCGGCAAATACAGCCTTGATCCGATTCTGACCTTCCACGATCTCACGCATACCACTGCCCAGATACATGAGCTTCAGTAGTGGCGCGGATAAACTTGGTGTAATGATCAGAAACAGAATAAAGGTGATCGCAAAAGACTGATTGCCTGCGTTTCCGCTGGAAAGTAAAATGCCAATCGGAACAATAAAGGTAACGAGCGATATAATGATGATGAAGAACATGCCATACGACGTTTTACATAAATCTGTTATTCTCAAGGAAATATCCCGATAGCGCGTCACCGCTTGTCTAAAAGTGAGAAACGAGTCCGCTGTAATACCGAATACTTTTACCGCCGGCATCCCTCTTACGTACTCCACCCCCGTTGCATTCATCTCTTCAATCGCATGTTGAAAATCACGATACGCCTGACGGCCCCGTTCACTTCGGAAGAGACTGCTTTGCAGCCAGAACCCGATGATCATGGGAACAAGCAACACCAGTGCCATGCGATAATCAAGCCAGAACAAATAGCTAAGCAGCACCAGCGGAATGACGATCGCACTTACCAGATCGGGAAGCTGATGCGCGATGAACTTCTCTATTTTCTCAACGCTGACTTCAATGATTTTTTTCAGCTCACCTGTCGCGGTTCGGGTGTGATATCCCATCGGCACTTTCGCCACATGGTCAGCGAGCTTTACTCTGAGCTGATACAGAATGTTGAACGCAGCGATATGTGAGCACATTCCCCCAATATAGAGCGCAATGAGTCCAGAGATCAGCGCTCCTAAAGAGACGAATCCCCAGTACATCAGTAAATCCCTGTCCAGGGCAGATGGCTGCCGCGCATGGATTAATAGTTCTTCGACGATTTTATACACTCCGATAAAAGGAACCATTTGTAGCAGACTCGATAATATCGAGAAGATACTTGCTGTAATCAGCAGACCTTTCCGCTCCTTGGTTACTTCCATTAAACCGGATACTTCAGATGTGGTGTTCATCTCGCCCCTCCTGACATTAATAATCATTCTCAATATAGCGCAGTGCCATATACGCCCAATTAATATCTCACAGTACATCGATCAGCTACTACCTCAAAACGGAGCAAAAATACCTCTATACGGATAATAAATAACATTATTCTGATTTAATTCATCTGATGAACCACGTTGGCGAAAGGAAAGAGACCATATTTGACATATGGCCTCTCTGCATTGGGGTGAAAGGTACTGTTACGGTTACTCGTGAAAAGCTTTCCAGAATGAACCCTCTGTATTAATAATATCCTTGATTTGGGCAAAAGGAATCGTAAACGTCGGAAATCCCGCAACGTAAGGAGCGATTTCATAGGGACTGAAGTACACATGCAATGCATTCTCTGAGACAAAAAACGGCTGATCCGGGCTGATTCCCTCATACGTGTCCGGAAAAACATAAGAGTACTGAGGATCATTCTTAATCTGATCACCTATAATTTTGCTGAGCACCTTCACATAGTCACTGTTTGGCTTGAATAAATCCTTGAGTTCATACATCTGACCACTGCTCAGATTAATGATCGCATAGATCATCGTAGGCATGCCATGTGCTGCACCGGCCGGGTAGTTATACCCCGTAAGTTTAAGCTGGAGCAATTGCTGCTGATAGAACGTAATATCAAAATCCCCCGTATACGTATAATCTAGCTTCTGATCCGCAGGGATTGGTTTCACTTGGGACATGGTCTTTAATTTCGCGTTCACTGCAAGCTGAACGGCTTGATCCGATAGCCCTTCCAATTGCGGATAATACACGAGGTAGTCCGGGTTGGGTTTATACTTCTCTTCGCGTACACGATAAGGCGGGTGAAGCGGAACGATCGTATTTTGCCGCCAAATGACCTGCCCGGCCCGGTTTACATAGGAAACACGCTGGTCGACATACGCCTTGATCAAATCCGGAGCTACCACTTCAAGTGTGCCCGAGCCTTCAACACGGGGATATCCCGTTGCAGGTCGCCCGCTTAGATCCAAAAAGAACGTTTGTGTTCCATTCGTTGCTGAAGCCAGCCCTCTCTTGTAATTCGATACATCCGTGTATACAAAATCCGAAAGCCTTCTCCCGCTGACATCCGCAATCGCATAGACCGAACCTATAAAAGACTGTTTGGGATCAATCGCTTGCCCCAGACCCAGACGCTGTTCTCCCAGATCTCGAATGTCATTGTAGGCGGGTTTAATAACGAAGGTTCCCTGTGTATTAATAAAGCCATAGATTGAGTTGTAATCCTCTGCTGTATTTACAATGGCGTGACCACCACTGAACGGAAATGCCGAGGTAAAGCTCGGCTGAATACGGATATGACCACGTTCGTCAATATACCCGTATTTTCCCGACGCCTCCTTCTGAAAAGGAAGTAATCCATCCCCCAGAGGACCCACATAGGCAAACGGATATGTTGCCAGTCGCTGACCATTCCGGTTGATTAACGCATATTCGTTATCCTTGATCTGCACAACGGCTTTGCCATCCTGAAAATCATTCGCTGAAGCGAACTGCGCCCGAATGACCTCATTTCCAGAGGTATCCAAATAACCGTAACGACTGACTTCCCCACCTGGCTGACTGCTGTCTGAAAGGTAAAACAGCGCTCGGCCATCCTTCACATCGGCAATAAACGGATAGGCCCGTTTGGTCAGCACTGTGCCTTGTTCATCAATCATCTTGAACCCTTGGGAATCAATAACAATGGCCCGACCTTCTGTAAAAGAATTAATGGAATCGTATACAGGTTGAACGACGAATTGGCCGCTAAGATTAATGATGCCTGTCTTCCCGTCTTTTACTACGACAGCCAGGCCATTTTGTTGAAAGTCTTGGGCATCGTCAAGTATCGGTTCAAGTCGAATACGACCTTGGGCATCCATATAACCCCACCGAGTTCCTGTTGTTGTTCTGACCGATATCGGAAATAACCACGTCGTTTCACGCGCATGATCCTCTGTTCCCATGGCTTGCTTAATTTTCTTTTCCAGCTCAAGCAGAACTTCCCGTGAAGGGTATGGATTACTGAAACTTAATGCTTTTTGGACAGAAACGAGTGCAGCAGGAAATAATCCGGCTTTGTACTGAGCATCCGCAAGATAGTACCAATAGAAAATATAATCTGGATGTTGTTTTGCCAATTGTTCGTAATACTGCACGACTTTGGGAAAGTAATATGGGTATACATCTGTTGCTTGAACCCATTTCCCATTCTGCCAGCGGATGATCTCGACCCGATAAGCTTCACCCGTATCATGAATCCAGAGTGCAATCTCTACTTTGCCATCTCTGCCATGGTGACCCGGCATATCGATGATTTCCGCATGGCTGTAATACAAATCTTCTGGCGCCAGATCTGTCAGTCCGGATTCCGTCCAATCGTATACAGCAAGCTTCGACCAGATCGCACCGATCTGCCAGCCGACAATGAGATTGTTTCTCGCCGTGGATGTCACAGATGCCGCTGTCAGCAAGGTAACGCCATAACCCAATCCTTTAGTCAAAGACATTTTGATCCAGTGACCCTGGTAAAATTTCAGAACAAGCAGCATTAATTCACCGCCCTGCTGATATACAGCAGCAATTTCCGGCATTCCGTCTCCGGTTAGATCTGAAGCATAAATGGCCGGATGTTGGACCGGCTTATCAATGGTGACGACAGTCGCGTCAGCCGGGATATGTTGATTGACAATTTGCGTTAACAGAGGTTCGCTCATGGACATGCCAGTTTCCTCCTTAAGACAGCATTCGCCTACTGGTATGGGTATGCATCATAAGCGGGGATATGACATCTGAGCGAATATAACCGTTAACTTTGGAGAATCAAAAATCCAATTTACTTAAATAAAATAAAAAAATTGCAGAGGCTCACGCTTCTGCAATCCTTTGTGTGTGGAATCGGTTCAGGAGGATTCCTGAGTGCTGAGCTGTACATACTGTGTGAGGCGGCAATAATGAAGCAACATAAGCTCCTCATTGCCGTTTCCCAAAGCGGTTTTCCGGCCCTCATCGATCATGTGTTCCAAAATTTCACGAAGAAAAGACATTTGGAATCTCGAGGTTTCCGCAATTAGCTGTTCCAACACTTCAATATCTCTCAGTGTGAATTGGGATAATCCGCGAAGTAACAACTCTTCTGACCAGCTGCTGATCTTCTGCATCAACTGACTATAGTCTTCCAATTCTTCCCGTCCTTCCATAGCCCGTATCCAGTTTCAGATTGATCACTGTTGGACCCTTCAGGAAGCTGATCGGGTATATCCGTTGTTGCTCTATACGCACAAAAGCATAAAAATGTTCGAGTATTCCTGCTCCATAACCGGACTCCAGTCTTTTGATCATGGTCTGCCATTCCGAAGAATAAGGAAGAGTCAGGTCCAACGTCTCCCCTTTATCGCTCTCCATCGTAAGAATAAGGTCCTGTGATTGCTTATCAAAGCGATGCTCTACAACCCGGGCAACCTTGATCATCACCAATCTTTCTTTCGGAACAGAGAAAAGTTCAAATGCTCGTGTATCCTCACGGAATATCGATGCTACATCTTGCATGTACTTGCCCAGATTCACCTCTTCCACTTCTGTTCTGGGCAGCAACGTAAGTTTTGCACCTTCCCCGGAGGAGAGCCTATGCTCCTCATTTACTTTAACCGAGCGAAAGTGCACTTCTTCCCCGGAAAATTGACGAAAAGTCAGATTGGGCAGCCATGGAGTGAAGGAACCATAATGCTCTGTATATGAGAATTGATGATCTTCATAGTATACCGCCCGCACATCGCTGTACGTATAGATCTCCGCATCATCAAAGCAATAGAAATAATAAGTGATTCCACGGTAACCGGAGCGTGTCTCCCATGCATCAGCACCCAGGCCATACAGATGCAGTGCAGGAACCGCATAGTATTTGCTTCGAAAACTGCCAATGAGCTGACTTTGTCTGAACGCCGAGATCTTCTCTTGTTCAAGCACCTGTAGTGCAAGATACAATTTGCTTACCCGATCAAGCATCGATTGCATGGAGAACCGTACATGTCTGTTAAAGAACAGATGCAATTCTCCCTGAATCCCGCGTAAACTCCGCTCAATGTCGGGAAGATGGCCGCTATGGGCCGCAATCGCCAGTGTCTCCAATTGGGCTATATATGATTGCGGTAGACGAGCAAGTCCCGTCTTTAACAGACCTGCCAGCATGGAGCGACACTCACGCACCGTTTGAAGTGAAAACTTGGCATCATGGACTCTTCCACTTATGGCTTCCGTATCATCCAAGCCTTGTTGCATCCGATAACGCATTAACGCTTCAAGCTTCGCCATATTGCCGGCAGTTTGTTTTACTTTGCACAGGGCTTTGGCCAGGCTAGGTTCCTCTGTAAACGAAACCTCAATTTCTTGTTTCACCAGACGCACTGTTAGAAGAGAATCTTCCATTACTTCAATCGGCTCTGGATATCTTAATCGGAACAAAACCTCCTCAATCAAGGAAGAACTATACGATTTAACCAAAGGAGCAAGATCCGACTCAACCATCCAACGGAAGCGGAATTCCGTTACCAGGGAATCTGTATTTTGAGTTTGAACTGCCTCTAGGCCATCCATATAAGACGCAGGTTCCAACACTGCTGATGACACTTCTTCATTCTGATTCAATGTATTTTCTGCCTGATGTTCCAGCTGATTATATAAAATCGAAATCAATACATGTTTGCAAATATTATCTGCCGGACAGGAACACTCCCAATGATCCAGCGTATTTTCAAGCGTGCAATGTATCCCATCACTTAACTGACAACTTACGGATGCTTCATTCCAAGTGTATTGCACAGTCACGCCATTATCCAAATCTTTCAGAGACCGTTTATACAATCCCTTGTTGGCATACCGAATCAGATAATCCTCCGTACACAACTTCGAAAATATCCGAAATCTCTGTTCAAATCCGCTCACGTGATCAACGTCCTGACGCTCTTAAAATATCATAGATGGTCTCACTGAACACACGACCTGCAATTTCACCCAAAGCAATGGACTTGTGATCGCTATAATAGTAGTGTTTCTGACTGCCAGGTTTAAAGAAGTGCAAAGATTCCAGCGTGATATCTTCCAATCCTTCATAATATGAAATGCTGGTACCACTGAAGCGCAGTTCTGCGACAAGATCTCCATACTCTTTGTAAAATTCATGATACCAGCCGCCATCCTGTGCTGGACCTTTGATCCATCCGTATTTCTCCAGTGCTTTGGGGAATGCGGTGGGAGAGAAATCAGACTCCGGCAAGCGGTCATATTCAACCTTGTTTTTGTCTTCATCCTCAGGCACATGAATTTGACGATTCAGCTGTTCAAACGGCTGTTTGATCTCATAATCTTCCAGCTGCGTTTTCCATCCTTCGAGCGTAGATTGGTCAAGTTCGAGTGGATGAATCAATCCCACTAGAGATCCCGAAGGCAGCTCGTATTCATCCTCATCGACGGTATTAAACGTTCCATCCTCCATATAACGGAACGTGGTGACCAACTGACCATCTTCATATGTGCCCCATATCAGACCTACAGCAAATTTCTGCATGATTACATTCTGTACAAACAATGCTCTCCACTCATCAGCAGACCACAGCCGTTGTTTAGACAAAGATTCTTCCAGACGTTGCGCCTGGATGTTAACCATTGTTTTGAGATCCTTCTTCAATTGTGTGAAACGCGCCTTAGATTGTGCTGCAAGTTCAGCATCATCTTTCTGTGCAGGAGCAGGTAGACTCTTCACAGATTTACCCGTTTCTTCATTTACAACAACGACCTGCAGATCTCCATTCACTTTAATCAGGAATGAACGCTCCCCGTAGCTCAGCTGCATCGTTCCATTCTTATCAAAACCAAGTGTGGTGACGAGTCGATCTTCCAGTTGTTCCGAGGTGAGTCCCAAATTTTCCGCTGTCAGCTGCAACGCTTCTTCAGCAGCACCCTTAACCTGGCGGTTCTTTACGGTACGTTTAATCTTGTCAATCGCCATGAGAGCGGATGGTTCCTTAAGATAGGCCAATACTTTTACAGCATCTGCTGCAATGGCGCCTCGGCTGTTTTCTGTCCATTCCTTAATTTGTGGAGCCAATATACTTACAATTTGATTATCGCCAAAGAGTGCCGAGAGGTACATTACCCATTTCTCTTTCGCAATAGCACCATCCTGTATCCATAACTGGAGCAGTTCGCTAGCAAACCGTGCCAACGATCCCTCGCTTGCATACTCGCGTAGTTCATTCAGTCTTTCGTTCGGCGCAGAGGTATGATCTATCGATTGCACCAAGAGATATTGCTTGATTTGATCATCTAATGGTTGATTGTCAGCTGAACGCACAAGAGAAGGCAAATCCTTTAGAGATAACCAGCCTAGTCTGGACAGCTTTTTGGCATCTGCCTGATCGGCAAGCGCCGCATGAGCATACTCTGGGCTTTGATCCGCGGTATCCAGCAGAATTTGAATCAGGTTCTTCCAATCTGCAGACTTTTCACCCTTCAGAAGCTCACTATATATATCTTTGCTATGATCCAAACTGCGAATAGCACTCAGAGCCATTTCTTTCACGCCCGCTTTTTTCTCTGAACGATATATGGCGGTATATAAGTCCTGATCAGGAATCCGATTGAATTCAGATAACGCCACGCCATTTGCTTTTTTGGATGAATCCTGCAAGCCAGCACGAATCGCTTCGGCTACTTGTTTTGTCGAGAGTTCATGACGTTGTTCAAAGGTAATTTCCAAAACAAGAATGCGTGTATCCGTTGGCAGTTTCTTGTACTGGCCAATAGCATAGTCCAGATTCTGTTGAATGATCCGGCGATATTCATCCTGAGGCATCGATTTGTACTTGTAATCGGTCATGCCATTGAGCGAAATTAGGCTAGACAGCAATTTATCTTGTTTCACCTCTGGATCTTGGCCGTAACGTTCGAGCAGCTGCTCTCCGCTAAACGCGTAAGATTGATACATATCTGAGACAATATCCAATGTCCACTCGGGATAAGTGGTCAGAATCACGAACCGACGCATTGCCTCCGAATCCAAGGGCAAGAAACTAATGCTGATTAGATTATGAACGCGTCTTTTGTCCCGATTCAGGTTATTAAACAGCCCACGACTATTCGGATCTTCCCAGTATTCTTCAAGTGAGCTTTCCCCGTTCAAATATCGCGCAATCGCAAGCCCTTGTCTCCCTCCATCTAACGGATGCCGAAGCGCACTGAACACCGCCTGTTCGATAGTTTCATCCGCATCTGGTAGAGCGATTCCACGGTCCTCCATCATTTTTTGAATGCACAATTTGAGGAATGGGGGTTTTAATATGTGGTATGCACGAATGGCCTGCTGCGGTTCGTTCACAACAGCTGATTGCAGAAATTGCCATGGTATGGTGTACGCTTCGAGTTCATTACGCAACATTTCGATTAACTGATATGGCTCATCTAGAGGCACCAGCCCTGACAGCAGATCATTGGCATTTTTCGTTCTTGGATCCATGCTCAGTAAGTAACGTCTGACTTCAAGTGGATAGATTTCATGTAACTGATTTATGGTTTCGAGCAAAACAAGACCGGTCTCACTGTTGTCTTCAAGGAAACGTTGTTTGCCACCACTAATGTTAACCATATACAACAAGGCGCTGCTCAGAAGGATCATCGTCTTGTCGAACTCACTGTAAGACAGTTGTTCCTTTTTGGAAAGAGAAGTGTTCGAATAGTTCTCAGCGATAACCCGACTATGCTTCTCCTGGAGGAATTCACCATTCAATTCATGTGCAGATCTGTTATGTTTGGTTTGAAAATTGTAAACCACCAGAGGCTCAATCAATGTATGCAATTCGTTGTGCAGCTTACTTATGTCACTGGTCATCACATGTTGAAACAATGCAGGCAGAGATTGCGTGAACTGTTGTACCTGGGCAAGATGAGAAGGGCTATCACTGAGATCTGAATAGAGTCGAAGGAGTATCATCCCATTAATTACATCCTGGGAATTACCCTTCAGTCTGCTCTTTAATTCATCCAGAATTTCCTTTTCGCCAGCAAACCGATTGATTTTCTCCAAACGGTACAACAACCCGCCCATACGATCATCGTTTTTGCTCTTTCCACTCAGTCCATAAGCTTCCGAGTCGTTTCCGAGACACAGGGTAAAGCCATCGGTTCTCCACGAATTCCTTCTGGAATAATTGGATTCCATATGAATTACAATGGCTCCCGCCCGAAAAAAGATGTCTCCGTCATCTTTTTTGGCAATTTTCATAAGTACATCTATCGTCTGATAGGCATAATGGCTGGAACCTCCCAACATATCTGGGAACTTGTCCGTCGTTCCCATCACATAATCGATGATTTCCGAACTACGGTCCGTTTTCAACGAATATTCGTTAGAACACACCTCTGCAAATTTCTCCACCAAAGCCTCTACTGCGCGGTCTGCGGTAAGCATTACATATTCCTCCTTGACTATGAGTTTAATTATGATCTTGTATATAACCAATCAATTAATCCAGCATGATGCATCATTCGATTCACCTCGCTGTTTAAGTAATAATTTCGCCAATCCAATCCGCTAACTCATTGGGCGTAATCGCAGCTACATGCGCACCCATATTGGATAACGTCTGCGCAGCATGTTTGTTGTACACGGTATCCCCGTTAAAATCGAGTGCGGTCAGCACAAGCAGCTTGCAGCCTGTATCCAGAATATCCTTACATGCCTTGTACATGTGCTGGATAGGGTAACCCTCTTCCAAATCACTAACAAGAATGTATATCGTTTTCCCAGGATTTTCGATTAACGTCTCACCATAACGGAGTGCCTTGGTAATATGCGTTCCCCCGCCAAGCTGCACGTTCATGAGCACATCTACCGGATCTTCCAGCCTGTCACTCAAATCGACAACCTGTGTGTCAAAAATAAATAATTTCGTGCGAAGTGCATTCAGGCGATAAAAAATGCTGGCCATCACCGAACTGTATATCACTGAATCCAACATACTTCCGCTCTCATCCACACCAATGATAATGTCCCACTTGTTATGAGACTGGATATTCCCGTCAAAATAAAGACGTTCAATGACAAATCTGCGATTGTTTTTGTCATAGTTCTTCAAGTTCTTGGTAATGGTCTGCTTGAAATTCAGATTACGCAAGGAGCGCACCGAACTGGATGCATAGCGGCTGCGTTTGCCCATAATGCTCGCTCTGGTCTGAGATTCTAATTTGCGTCGCAGCTCTTCAACCACGACTCGTACGATTTCCTTGGCGCTCTTTAACACGTCGCCTTTCATTCGCCCTTTGAATTGCATAATATTCTTGAGCAGGTTCATATTGGGTTCGAGTGACTCCAGCAGCTTTTTGTCTGTTAACAATTCCGTAAGGCCATAACGGTCAAGCGCCTGCTTCTCCAGAATTTCCACCGTTGGTTTGGGGAACAATTCCCTGACTTTATGCAACCATTTGGGAACGGTCAGCTCCGAAGGACCTCGTCCTCCCCCTTTTCTGTAACCCTGCTCTTCACCGTATTCGCGATTATACAGATATCCCAAAATCTCATCGACTTCGGTATATTTAAAATCATCAGGGGAGTAATCTTCTGTATTGGACAGCCCTTCTTCAGCGGATTCACCCAGAATAAGGCGCCAACGGTTTAAGGTTTCCGCCCGGTTAAGCTTTGCACTGTCATTCACAATTTTCTTGGTTGTATCCAGCTCATTCAGATCAGCTTCCATGCGTCAAACTCCTTCCGAAGGGCTTCATCCCATGTTTTTGTCTGAATCAGCAGTCGCTCGTCAACGGGAGGCCATAACATCTCTTCGGCCTCTGTCTGATGCAGGTTCGCGACCCGATCCGCAATTAGGCCAGTCTCCATCGGTGTAAAGTAGGTAAACGCCAAGCGAAGTTCAGGGATCATGCGAATAAACTCTTCATAATCAAGTTGCTCGATCATATAGTCCAACTCTGATAAAAGCTGATTTTCATACAGAAAAGCGTCCCGCGCTACAGAGAACACTCCCTGTAAATAAAGTGCAGTCTGCCGGGTCTGTTCCTGGGATCCCCGGATATACCCGCGTGCCCGATCCACAATCTCCTCCTTATGCCTGTCTCCAAGTCCTGAAGATATGGCAATACATACCCCCTCCAGCTGTGCTGGGAGTTGGCTGTCTGACAGCAGTTCATCCAGGTGTGCCCGGAAGGTATCATCCCGAAAATGCTCTTCGGATGACTCTGCCAGCATGGCAAGCAGCTTCAGTCCCTGAACAATCGCTTCATGTTCATCCGGATTCGTTCTTGAGAGCTGCATCAGTTTGTCAACGGCATTGTTATAGGCTTCGGATACGAGGTTAAGGAGCTGCTGTTCTTCAGACAACCCAAGAAGTCTGCGATGCTGCTGAATTCGATTCAAAATATGAAGACTTCCACACAACGACAGGAAATTCCCGTCCTTTCGGAGCGCAGACTTCACTTGGTCATACAGCGTCATTGCTGTATCCTGCAGGCCCATGAGCAGAGCTTGAAGCATCGATTTGGCCAAGTCACCACTGTGATGATCCGGTATTCCCTGCATTTCTTCTTCCATCTTGCGCGTAGCGGCTTCCCAAATTGTGCCTCCATAGAGTGAATTCTCGATTAATCGAGCCTCAATTCTGGAGGAATAGGTATAGATCCATGTCTCCCGAACAAGATTCATGTCACGCTGTGCAATCCAATCCGGTCCCGATTGCCTCTTCGCAAAGTCCGGAACGAGATAAACCATAGATTGAAACAATTGACTTTGCCGACGATGATCTGGTTTGGCATATAGATCAAGTACTTTCTTATGCTGGCCTGTAGTACGAATTTGAAGTTTTGACTCAGTACAACGTTCTTTGAAATCTTCAACGATTGGAATACTGAATGGGTTAGGAGCTACTTTCCCTATGACATCTCCGGTTAGCAATTTGTGCAATTCTTGCAGCGGTTTATCTGAAGCTAATGTAAGTTCCCCCTTAACAAAGGAAGAAAGGGTTGCATCCATTAGCTCATAGACACCGCCTTCCCTTTTCCCCCTCAGTCCTGCGAGGCCCTGAACCATGCTATACGCCTCAATGGCGTCGCTGGTTGATACATGTTCATGCGCTTCCCTCAGCTTGCGGGTTACTCGGGATAACAAGTCCAAAGCGGTCAAATTATATACAGAGCTCTTTTGCCGAATCAGCTGGGTCCAGATTTGTTCGTAATAATTCACGTAAGGCATTCCGCTTGCATACCCATTCAGTCGATCAGCTTCGGCAAACGTGTAGACCATGGGATACATCTGCTGGTGCACCGACTTCTGATGCCCAACTTGAGCCTCCATCGCCACCCCTTCTGAGTCCGTTTCATGATTGTCTAGCGTCAGCAGTCCATACGTATGAAATCCGCCGGTGATAACAAGCACACGGTCATGTTCCTGTCGGGCTTGCTCAATCCGTCTCTTCATGTGTGCTTCTCTTGCCAGATCTCCTGTACTATGCAATCGCTCCGCTGAATAACACATCCGTGACAAGGTGCAATACGTGAATACATCCAGTACAAACGCCTGTGTTGACTTCTCCAGACCACCAATTTCAAATACGCTCTCCCACAATTCATCGAAACTTCGACAGTTTGTCTTTTGACATAAACGGTGGATAAACTCAGACCCTGCAAGCAATGTCTCGTCTTGAATGGAAATCTCCCGCTGTTCTGGCTTGTTGGGCTTAGAGAAATGATGGTAGTCCAGGTCGATAAATGTTGCAGGGATGTTCAGCCGAGCTGCTTCTTTGAGAGCCACATATTCAGGAGAGTAACGAAGCATCGGATAATAACAGGCCGCTCTCTCATCTTCACTCTCATAGGTGTAGTAAAGACTAACAGGAGGTATGGTCGCCTCGTCAGCCAAAACTTGAAGCAAAGGATTTCCGCTCTCAGGTCCTTCGATAAGAATGATGTTGGGTTTGTATTCTTCAATTAATCGCAGCAAATGATAGGAACAGGCTGGGCTATGATGACGTATGGGAAAATAAATTGTGCCGTTGTTCAGGTTATACACCCGGGACTCAAATAGCGTCTGTAACTGGGCAACATCCAGATCAGCCATTCCTGTTAACCGATCCATTTCTTCTCCTCGTAGTAATCCTTCCAGATCCCCTCTTCTCTGGAACGCTCCTTCACAACCTTGGAGAAGTAGGTTTTGAGAATGGACAGATCCTTGTCGCTTTCTTTTGCTATAGTACCCAGCATGTTTTGCACCAGCCGATCCAACGCGATTCCCTTGTCTTCGTAATAATACGAAGTCATTGCACTCTGTACATATACAGATACGGCTTCAGCTGTACTCATGGACGCTTGGGGAGTATCCAGCTTGTAACCTTCCCGCGTCATTCCGGTGCGAAGTTCCATAAATGTCGTGGCCAGCAATTCAACCACGTCCGAATTAATTTCGGTGTCTATTCCGCTATGTAATAAAAGACTGCGCGCTTGGGATTCAATAATTTTGGCTTCCATTTTCACGCTGCTAATCGGTTTGATCGTCTCAAAATTGAAACGGCGCTTCAGGGCACCACTCATTTCATTTACACCCTTGTCGCGAATGTTGGCTGTTGCGATCACGTTAAACCCTGGTTTGGCAAACAGCACACCGCCGTCCAGTTCAGGAATACTCATCACCTTGTCACTCAGAATACTGATCAGGCTATCCTGTGCTTCAGCAGGACAACGAGTAATCTCCTCAAAACGGGTAAGAATCCCCTTCTTCATTCCGTTATACAACGGTGAGGGAACAAGTGCCGCTTCGGATGGGCCTTTATCCAGCAGCATGGCATAATTCCATGAATATTTGATCATGTCTTCGGTTGTACCTGCCGTACCTTGAATCGTGTTCAGACTGGTTCCGGAAATGGCTGCGGTCAGCAATTCACTGAGCATGGTCTTGGCTGTCCCGGGTTCCCCTACCAGCATCAATCCCCGGTTGCCTGCCAGTGTCACCACTGCGCGTTCAATTAGAACATCGTTGCCATAAAATTTCCTCGTTATCGCGACCTCTTCTCCGTCCAATATGGCGGGCCTATCCCTGCCGATGATAAAATCACGCACATACGTTGGGGACAATAGCCAGTGTGGCGGACGCTTTCTCGTATCTTCCTCTCGCAGTGCCCTTAATTCAGCCTCATATAATGTCTCGGCAGGTGGCTTAAGTATCTCCATCGTCAAGGTTTCTCCTCTCATACAAACAGATCGTATGTTCTTATTAGTGCTATTTTATCACAGGGGCCTTTCAACGAACGAAGAAATCGATAAAAATGGTTGAAACGTCCTTCTTATCAGCATTCTTCATAAGTCCGTGGACATGGTTCATAGCACAATTGTGAATTACTTATATCATTGCATCATGACGACTGGATTCAAAACTAATTTGAATCCACGTTGTAGTTGAAGAAAACTTCATATTATAGGCCATACGTCCCTATGTATCATTAACCGATCCCTAATATGGTTCAAGCAGATTAAGTCCAATCTCACAAAAATACAGCCAAGCAGTCTGTGTGTCCAATCACTATTGATTGTATCTCTGTTTCCATGGGCTATTCTATTTGAAATATGTAGCCTTTCATACCATATTTGTTAGTCAAAAACAAGGTTTCAATCGCTCCAATATTGAATATATAGATGGTGCAGGCTTTTCGTATGAAGCCACCGAAATTAACATATGATCCCTTAGATAAGATGCGTAACATTACGAGCTGTTGATGAGAGGAGATTAACCATTTGAGTACAAATGAGACTTCAAAGCCTGAGTTTTTCACCCGAGAATTTACACAGAATCCTTACCCGGTATATGAAAAGCTGAGACAAAATGATCCCATTCACAGAGTCCTGTTCCCTCATGGTGATTTCGGTTGGATTATTACCCAATATGAGGATGCGGTCGAGGTGTTGAAAGATAATCGCTTCAGCAAGGATGTCATTAAACGTTACGGACCGGATCAAGATAATATTTTTGTGCATAACATGCTTTTTTCCGATCCGCCCGATCATCGTAGGTTGCGTGGACTTGTACAGAAGGCCTTCACTCCAAGGCTGATTGAGGGCATGAGAAGCCATATTCAGGATATTGCTGACGATCTTCTGGATAATCTTAAATCCCAGGACAAGATGAATCTGATCGATGAGTTCGCTTTTCCGTTACCGATTATTGTAATCAGCGAAATTCTCGGTGTACCTCTTGAAGATCAGGACAAATTTCGTCTGTGGTCGAATTCCATCATCGACGCGACAAGCGAGGAAAATTCCGAAGTGTTTGAGAAGCATGCCAAAGAGTTCATTGATTACCTGAATGCCTGGTTTGCCAAAGTACGTGAGCAGCCGGGCGACGATCTGATCAGCCAGCTCGTTGTGGCAGAAGAATCAGGTGAACAGCTTACTGAAAAGGAACTGCTTGGTGTTGTCGCTCTGCTAATCATCGCCGGACATGAAACAACCGTTAATTTGATTGGTAATGGTGTACTTGCCCTACTGGAGCACCCCGAGCAACGCGAGCTCTTGATCAAGCAGCCCGAGTTAATCCATAAGGCTGTTGAAGAAATGCTGCGCTATAACGGTCCAGTTGAATTCAGTACGTCCCGCTGGGCATCAGAAGACATTGAATTTCATGGACATCACATAGCTGAAGGTGAGCTTGTTATTGTTGCGCTGGATTCAGCCAATCGGGACGAAGCGAAATTTAAGGATGCGGATGTGTTTGACATCACTCGTGAGAAGAGCGCCCATTTGGCATTTGGCAAAGGCATTCATCTCTGTCTGGGAGCCCCCCTCGCGCGACTGGAAGGTGAGATTGCCATTAACACGTTAATTCGCCGCTTTCCCGATATGCAGCTTCAGGCGGATGTTAATGAACTTGAATGGAGACCTGGCATGATTGTTCGCGGTGTTAAGGAAATACCGGTACAGCTTAAATAGAAATGTATTTGGAGCAAGGAAAGCGAGGCACCTGGCTGTATGGAAATAAACACCATTGTTTTAGTCGTTTTTTTACTTCTTATTCTCATCTTATTGGTTCGCGTCATCAGCCTGCAGACCCAGCTGAATGAATTGAAAAGGGATGTTGAGCGTCTGGAGAATGGTTCAGGCAGTACCGTACATTCCCATCTCAGTTATAATGCTTCTTCTGTGAATGTGTCTCCACCTCCACTGTCACAGGCTGATCTGACTGAACTTGATAAAGAGTTGCAGGCACTTGCACAACAGGGCAAGAAAATAATTGCAATCAAAAAGGCTCGTGAAGCCAGAAACCTGTCGTTGAAAGATGCCAAGGAATACGTCGAGTCTCTTGAACGACTATAAGTAGTGAGATTAGATAGATTTCCCGACTTTCTGCAAAGATTGTTGCTTTCAGTTGATACGTTTCTGACTGAAAGCAATAATTTTCGTGGGGAGTTTACTTTTCGTCAAAGGCATGATAAAGTTATTTCAATATTTATAGAAATAAGAAATAAAGATGAAAGGACCGATTCTGATGGTACCCCATTCAATTGAAACTGAACAGGCTGTCAAAATTCATAAAGCTTTGGGCGAACAAACGCGTTATAAAATCATTCAGATCCTTTCGGGTGAAAGCAACCTGTGTCCTGCTGATCTGGAAAATCGCCTTGTAACAGTAGCGCTCTCCACTTTATCTCATCACCTGAAGCAACTATCCGATTGTGGTTTGTTGACATCACAAAAGAAAGGCACGTATATTTATTACAGCTTGAATACGGATACTGTACTGAGATTCGCTCCTTATCTGTTGACGAGATAAAATTTTTGCTTTATATTTCTATAATTCTAGAAATATAAATACAGAAATAACAATCATACATTGTGTTTTCGAATTGGACCGCAGAGACTCACCGTAGTCGAATACTATCCTTTCGCCAAAACATTCCGGTACATTTGATGGATTAAATACACTACCTTACTTCATTGGTGTATTAGTAATTTTGTTTTCACATTCTCTCGTCTTTATTTCTATATTTCTAAAAATATAATAATTATAATTGGAAAGAGGTTATATGCTCATGTCTAACACATGGAAAATCTATGTTCTCGCCTTGGTCAGTTTTCTTGTAGGGACCTCCGAATATGTTATTGCGGGCATTCTGGACAGGATCTCTGACACCATGAATATATCATTAATTGCTGCAGGACAGCTGATTACGATCTTTTCACTCGTTTACGCGCTCGGTACGCCCATCATTATCGCATTAACATCTCGAATGGACCGACGCAAACTGCTGCTCTACTTCCTTGGACTTTTTGTCATAGGTAACGTCTTGGCCTACCTGCTGCCCGGATATGGACTGTTCATCGCCGCACGAGTCTTGATGGCTCTTGGAGCCGGCGTCGTCGTTGTGACATCCTTGACCGTCGCTGCCAAAATAGCGGCTGTGGGCAAACAGGCCAGCTCCATCGCAACGGTCATTACCGGATTTACAGCGTCCTTGATCGTGGGAGTTCCACTGGGAAGAATGGTTGCTGCAGCTTGGGATTGGAAACTTATTTTTGCAGGTATCGCGATTCTGGGTGTCATGGCCATGATGGTTATTTCAATTACGATCCCGCCGTCTGAAGGCGAAGCACCGGTTCCTTTGAAAAAACAATTAGCCCTGCTTAAGCAACCTCGTATCGGATTTGCGCTGCTTGTCAGCTTTTTCTGGTTAGGAGGCTATTCCATTGCCTATACCTACATTTCACCTTACCTGGTATCTGTTGCGGGCATGAGCGAAACGTTGTTAAGTTCCGCTTTGCTGGCTTTTGGTATCGCAAGTCTGATTGGTTCCAAATCTGGAGGGTACGGCGCCGATCGTATGGGAGTAAAGCGAACACTCATCCTGGGAATGGCTTTGCATGTCGTAAGTTTGCTTATGCTGAATGTCACGGCTCATTCTGGCGTGGCCATCTTCATTGTACTGATTCTGTGGTCCTTTTCCGCCTGGTCTTCCGGTCCAACACAGCAATATAATCTGGTGACGATGGCTCCGGAATCGTCCGGGATTATGCTGAGTCTGAACAGTTCGGTTATGCAACTCGCGATGGCTGCCGGTGCCGGTATTGGAGGAATCGCCGTAAGTGCAGTTTCGTTGTCATCCATCACCTGGATTGGAGCTGTAGGGGTGGTGATTGCCATGATTATTATCATTCTTGCCTACCGTCCGGCGAGTGTCCGTGCAGCACAGACCGATTCTTCCAATGTGGCATGATGTAGCTGAGCTCTAGAATAACAATGGTAACACGCAAAAAGAGAGGCACTGTTGACATTACAGTAGCCTCTCTTTCTTATTCATTTTGATGGATGTCTTATTGTGCGGTTACAGCAAAATTCATCACATACTAAACATCTCAGAAAGGAGAACTCCTTAATAAAAGGGTGAACGTTCCCCTTCTTTTTGGATAGTTCAACATGGTGCGTTAATGCTAAGACGAACGTAAGACTTATCTAAGCAAATTGGTTTTTGCCAGCTCGATCAGCTCATCTCCACGTCCATTCAACACCGCCTTCATCATCCATAAGGTGAAGCCTTCGGCCTGTTTTATATTAATCTTCGGAGGCAGGGACAACTCCTGCCGGTTCACCACAACATCAATCAGAACAGGACCATCATGCTGCAATGCACGCTCTACAGCCCCTTCCAGATCAGCCGGATCTTCAACCCGTATTCCCTCCAGACCCATCGCTTGAGCTACCATGGCAAAGTTCGGATTCACAAGCTCGGTACCCGATTCAAGTAATCCGGCAGCTTTCATCTCCAGTTCAACAAAACTGAGTGCTCCATTGTTAAACACGACAACTTTAATGGGGAGATTATGCTGTTTAAGCGTCAGAAGATCACCCATCAGCATGGCGATGCCGCCATCACCGGACAAGGATATGACTTGTCTCCCCGGATCAGACACCTGCGCTCCAATCGCCTGCGGAAGAGCATTCGCCATGGTGCCATGACTGAATGAACCCAACAATCGGCGATTGCGACTCATTTCAATGTAGCGAGCCGCCCATACGGTAGGTGTACCTACATCGCATGTGAAGATCGCATTATCTGCTGCAGCATCGCTGATGACCTTGGTTAAATACTGAGGATGAATTGGCGTTTTTCCGGGTTTCCCAACGGCGAGTTCATCCAATTCTTTGCGAACTTTCTCGTAACGTTCCACACTTTTATGCAAATGTTTGTCACTATGCTCTTCTGTCAGATAAGGTAATAATGTTTCAATGGTGGCCTTCACGTCACCGCACACTCCATAATCCAGCTTTGTACGGCGACCAAGGTGTGAAGACTGAATATCCACTTGAAGCACAACCGCATCTTCCGGGAAGAATTGACGGTATGGAAAATCTGTTCCCAGCATCAAAAGCACATCACAGTCCATCATGGCATGATAACCGGAGGAATACCCGATTAATCCCGTGAGGCCCACCGAATACGGGTTATCGTACTCCAGATACTCCTTGCCTCGCAGTGCAATAACCATAGGGGATTTCAAGCGATCACAGAGCTGCATGAGAGGTTCACGCGCACCAGCGCAACCTGCCCCGCACAGCAAAGTGATTTTTTTGCCTTGATTCAAAAACTCCGCCAGTTTCTGCAGTTCAGGCTCAGACGGATGTACAACAGGGTGTGTGGGATGATATACATGCTCCGGTACAGGCAGATCAGCCGCTTCTAAAGCCGCTACATCCCCTGGTAATATAATGACGGATACGCCTGAACGCGCAACTGCGGTCTGCATCGCCATTGTAAAGGAACGTGGCATCTGTTTGGCTGTTGTAATGACCTCGCAATAATGACTGCATTCCTGAAATAAATACTCTGGATGAGTCGCCTGAAAATACTCACTCCCGATTTCATCACTCGGAATATGAGCAGCGATGGCAAGTACCGGCACTCGGTTCCGATGACAGTCATACAAACCATTAATCAAGTGCATGTTTCCCGGACCGCTACTGCCCGCACATACTGCGATACTTCCGCTCACTTGGGCATCTGCCCCGGCCGCAAAAGCAGCCACCTCCTCATGGCGTACATGAATCCATTCAATTTTACCCGAACGACGGATGGAATCGAGTACCGCATTCAAGGAGTCTCCAACGATACCATAGATGCGTTTGATGCCTGCGTTCAATAGTGCTTCGACCAGAACGTCTGCAATTGTTTTTTTCATAAAAGGTCGGTCTCCTTTATTCGCTTATTTTGAGTTATGTTTCCACCGCGTTAAACTACCTATTCTTTTACCCCAATCTTTTGAAATTAGAAACAAAATCATATGTATTTATGGATATATACAAAAATCCGCTTGTCATGGACTGACAAACGGATTTTTGTCTGCTATGGTATACAAAGCGGTTCATTGCATACTTAGTAATTCTTTCACATCAATAAATCAACATTAAATGGCAGGCATCACATTGCCACCACTGACCGGGATATAAGCTCCTGTAATAAATGAGGAAAGGTCGGATGCCAGAAATGCTACAGCATTGGCAATTTCCTGATCTTCTCCCCTGCGTTTTAACGGCACCGTTTGAATATAACCCTCATCATGTGCCGACTCACTGTTGCGGTCGCGCTCACTGATCGTCCATCCAGGCGCAACCTGGTTGACCGTAATCTGATATTCGCCTACCTCTTTCGCCAGCACACGGTACAAACCGTCCATGCCGCGTTTTCCCGCCGTATATGCAGACTGGGTAGCAAAATTCTGCATCGCACATTCCGTATTGATACCAATGAATCGACCAGCTCTGGCTTCTTTCATATAAGGGATGAACGCTTTGGCAAGATATACACTCTGCATCACACATGATTCGAACTGGCTTATATAATCGTCCGGTGATTGTTCCAGCACCGTTGTCCAGGCATATTGGATGACTGCATTGGCAACTACGATATCTACATCTCCGAGGCTGGATTGAATTTCATCCCGCATCCGAAATGCCGTATCCTGCTTCGTAATATCGCCCTGAACAATGACCGTTTTCCGACCGATGGCTTCGATCTCATCTTGAAGCTCTCTTGCCTTCGTTTCATTATTTATGTAATGCAGCGCGAGATTTGCACCACAGTCTGCCAACGTACGAGCGATGACCCTTCCTAATTGACCAGTTGCTCCAGTCACCAGGGCCGTTTTACCTGTAAGATCCAATTTCATAGGGATAGATCCCCTCCTTTGAGTCACATATGGTGTAGTAACGAAATTTAGCAATGAAGAAAGAAGGATTCCACAAATAATATGAAGCAAGCAATGCTCGAAAACGATTTCGAAGTTCATGCTATTTTTTTGTTTATTCAATATGATTCATGTTCATTATTTCCCGTGCTGAACGAGATCGATTTCCTGGAAGCGACTAACTTCCTTTTCCCACCGTTCTTCCACATATTTGCGATGAACCGGGTGATCATTATATGCATCATACGCAGCCTGATCTGCAAATACCATTGAAAAACTGTAGTCAAACTCATTTTTTTCGCTTACCTGACGTAGGACCTGGAATTGCTCCACACCTGGAATATTGGCCAGGGCATCCGCACTTTCTTTTAGAAATGCCTCTGCTTCAGGGGTATCTTTGCCTGCGTAAAGTGTAAACGTTACCATATGATTGATGCTACTCATCTCTATTTCCTCCTCAAGTATGATCTCACTCTGTTTCCTAGTGTACCTCCGTTTGATATGTAAGCGCAATAATTGTATGCAATTATTTATTTATCGTTGCCGATCAGGACAGGACATACATCCCATGCAAGCTAAGATATGGTCAGGACACAAAGAAACCCCGAGGACAAATCCCCGAGGTTTCTTCGCAATCTATGGACAGACTAGTTTTTGATGTTGTATTTACGGTTAAAGCGATCAACACGACCACCGATGTCCACGTTTCTTTGTTTACCTGTGAAGAATGGGTGGGATGCGGAGCTAGTGTCCACACGGATTACTGGGTAAGAGTTGCCATCTTCCCATTCCATTGTTTCGTTCGAGAATTTAGTCGAAGAACTCAGGAATTTGAAATCAGCACTTGCATCGAAGAAAATTACTGTTTGTGTCTTTGGATGGATATCAGCTTTTGGCATAATCTATTTACACTCCTTTAATATGGGTACTTCTTAGAATAGAACTAAATTTTATTATACTCTTTTTTTGGACGAAGTACCAGTCGGAATTGAACAAACGATAATTTTTTTTACAATTCACTGCGATCTGCACTGTTTTTTAGAGTTCAAGTTAAGCCCTTCTCCAGTACATTCAGCATATATTCCAACGCTTCAAGTTCATCTCTTCCCCGTGTCTGCAATCTCACCACACTGCCATGTCGAATGGGAAGAAGCGCCATTCCGAGCAGGCTTTTGACATCTACACGCTGCTCGTGGTCAGCATCCGTAAATGACAATGAAATATCCGAGGAAAAACGCGACGCTTGAGAAGATACAGACATCAGATCATCCCGGTGGAAATCAGAGTGAATCATAAATTCATGTGTTCTCACAACCTTCAGTTCCTTTCGCTACATTGCTATTTAACAAAATGGGTGTGTAAGATTTTATATATTAAAATCTTCAAGCATTACACCACGTTATAGAAGCTTGTTTAATCCTTTTATGGCGAAAAATACAAAAAAAAGAAACCCTAAACATTAGGGCTCCTTCAAATAGATTCATTTGCCGTTCGGATACACCATTACTTTCAGACTGCCACTCTTGTTGTGCAATGCCCGTTCCATGGCTTGTTGGGTTTCCTCAAGGGAATAACGGTCTGTAATCAGGGACATCACATCATGCTGACCTGAGCTCAGAAACTTAATTCCCGCAGGATAGGTGTTGGCATAACGGAAGATACCGTATATATCCACCTCATTGTCTGCGATAAAAGGAACATTCAGAGCAATCTCGTCCTGTGCGGGCAGTCCTACAATGGCAAGCTTGCCTCCTCGGCGGAGCGAATACAATGCAGACTGAAGCGCCTTCGGATTCCCCGCAGTTTCCCACGCCGTATCTACACCGACGCCGTTCGTTAACTCACGGATCACTGCCTGCGCATCCTCGTTACGTACATTAATGGTATGGGTGGCACCCATACGACGAGCAGCTTCCAACCGCACTTCCTCCAAATCTGTGACAATGATGCGTTCCACACCAAACGATTTGGCAGCTGCAACAGCCATCAGTCCAACAGGTCCCATGCCCATAATGGCAAGTGTCGTTCCCGGAGCCAGTTTACTGCGTCTTGCAGCATGAATGCCAACCGAGAAAGGTTCGTTCATGGCTGCCTCTTCAAAAGACAGATGATCCGGGATTGGGAACACCATATCCTCACGAATGGTCATGTACTGCACAAATGCCCCATCCACCGGAGGCGTCGCCAGAAATTGCACATCGGGACACAGATTATATCGACCTTCTTTACATGCTGTGCATCGTCCGCAGGTTACCCCAGGCTCAATGGCTACCCGGTCCCCTTCTTTCAGCCGTGATACTTTCGAGCCAACAGACGCTACAATACCTGCACATTCATGTCCGAGTATAATCGGTTTCTCAACCACAAATCGGCCAATTCTGCCATGTTCAAAATAATGCACATCCGATCCGCAGACGCCAACGGCCATAACCTGAATGAGCACCTCGTCTTCAGCCGGCTGTGGTACATCTTGTTCCTCAATAATGATGTTCCCAGGCTCTGTCATGACAGCAGCTTTCATGGTCTCGGGTAATTGATGATGTCCCATATGTTCCCTCCTTCTCGTGTATGCTAACGTTGTTCTTTCCTCCGAAGGTGATAAAGGTGAACGCTCCACTTCCTCAGATTTGTTCTGGCTCGCCGTTATCGTGTAAATGTTTAGTTCAACTTATATCACTCTCGTATCCAGATTAATATATCGTTCTTCCTTGTTCTTCCGCAATACCGCTTTTGCGATAGAAATACGTATTGATCATGTCACGCCATTCCTTGGCATGCTCCGCCTGCCCTGCCTGTAACTTAGCTACCTTATCAAAAACAGTCGGATCAATCTTGCCTTCCAGCTGTCTCCAGTTTTCTGCTAAAGATGCTGCCTGCTCTGCTCCAGCAAAATGTGTATCATAAATATGCTGAATGACCGTTTTGCCAGAATGCAGGACATGGGTATACGGGACATGATGGAAAAATAACAATAGCTCGTCTGGACAGGAATCTACGGATTCATATCTTTCGGCATTTTCCCGGTGGTATTGGGATGTATATCCCGTTCCACTGCTCACCGTCCGGTCCACACCAATGCCGTCACAATCGGCAAAGTGATACGTTCCCCATTTGGAATATTCATAGCCATCGACATTGGGTCCATAATGATGCTCCGGATTAACCATCCAGCCTACACCGAGCGGAGCCGTATAATTTTCATAGATTTCCAACGAATTCAAAAGCATACCATAGATTAGACGAACGACCTCTTCGTCATGTCCGAAGGTAAGTCTCACCCACTCTTCCGCGATCTCTTCCGATGACAACTCCGGATTCCAGGCAAGTCTTCCATATCCGTATAGATTCGCTTGAGCGAGCGGATGTCCCGTCCAGCAAGCGTCTGCACCGATATTGGAGACTGCGGCAAAGCCGCTATAGGGTCTGTTGTACAGAGAGCCGTCTGCAATACGTTTGATTTCAGAACCTGGCCCCTTGGCAAACGTATCAAAATCTAATACTTCTTTCCACTGTGGAATCAGATAACACAGATGCCGCTGCTGGCCCGTATACTCCTGCGTAATCTGAAATTCCAATACCTGATTTGTTTGCTCCATGGCCCCGAACAGCGGGGATACGGCCTCCCGAACCTGAAAGTCCATTGGTCCATTCTTGATCTGCAAAATGACGTTGTCTGCAAAGCGGCCATCCAGTGGCTTAAAGTGGTCATATGCCGCCCGCGCGCGATCCGTGGAACGGTCACGCCAGTCTTGTTTGCAGTTATAGACGAAGCAGCGCCAAATCACCAGTCCACCAAACGGGCGAAGTGCTTCGGCCAACATGTTCGCGCCATCCGCATGGTCCCTGTTATACGTAAAGGGTCCAGGCCGATTTTCCGAATCTGCTTTGATCAGATAGCCACCAAAATCCGGGATTGCCGCATAGACCTTCGCTGTCTGAATGTTCCACCATTCACGCACCTGCTCATCCAGAGGATCTGCCGTAAGCAATCCACCAATCTCTATCGGACTTGCGTAGTTTGCGCTCAGGAACAATCGGATGCCGTACGCTCTGAATTCTGCAGCAACCTTCGCAACATCGCCCAGAAAACGTTCTGTCAGGAACAGGCTCTCACACTGATGCACGTTTACGTTATTGATCGAAATGGCGTTAAGGCCTGTGGAAGCAAGCAATCTGGCATAATCCCGGATACGCCCGAGATCACGAGTGAATTCTCCATTTTCATAGAAAATGGACTTCCCGGCATAACCACGTTCAATGCTGCCATCCACGTTATCCCACTGATTGATCATGCGTAATGCATTAACGGGCTGCTCCGCAATGTAGCTTAATCTTCCCTCTGCAGGATGCACACCGTTAGAACTTTCTTGATCCAGGACAAGCTCCCTTAACAGATGAAATGTACCATACAGCACACCTTGAGGAGTTTCAGAACCAATAAACAGTCTCCCCTGCTCCTTATCTTCGCGAATGAGATAGCCTTCATCGTGTACAGCAGAGCGTTCTATGTCGCTGAAGGCCTGAGCTACAGCTTCTGAACCTGTCCAGGTCCCAAGCCATACCCCATGCGCCTCCTGACCGGTTAGATCCGACTCACTCGCTTGGCTGGCAGCTGAATGACTAACTTTTGGCTTGATGTCAAACAGCTTTTCCAATCCCTGAGTCAGTTCAGCTATTGCTGTTGATATCATTTCCTGATCTTCCGCCACCGACACGTTATGGCTCCAGACTGGAGCTGCCTTTCTGGCAGCTCCCTTCACCCCGGATTGACCTTGAAGATATCCAAGCCACGCATCATACTGCGGGCCGGAGATATTGGATTGAACGGTTGTGTTGCTCATTGTACAGCCTCCTTACTGGCATAGATCTGCTCCAGACGATTACTTTTGCCTTCGAGCAGCCATAGAATCGATGTTACACCGCGTGGGTAATACTTGCTTCCGACCGCCACACCTGCCAGGATCTGGTCACTCCAGCACCAGTAGGATTCCTCTGAATGCAACAGCCAGTTTACATGAGCAGCGTCAGAAGCTTTTCCTGTTTCATCCCATTCCACGCCCAGCAGTTCTCGTGCAATGAACTGGGACAGATATATTTTGCTGAGCCATGAGTTATTACTTGTTGAGGACAGCTTCCAACCACCATCTTCAAACAGACAAGTACCAGGTACAAGAACGGTTTTAAAGTGGGTTCGAAGCGCTCGCAGGTAAGGACCGAAACGGCCATTTATATCCAGCGCGCTTTCACAGCCTGTGAAGTATGGGAACACCAAGCCTTCAATGGCCGGAATGATGCGGGAATCATTATTTTCGGCAATAACTGCCGGAATGTAGCCACCGTCGGTTAACTGAGCTGCAATACTGGTTGCACAGCGATCCGCCTGACGTCCTGCGTGATGCGACAACTCAGCCAGTTTCTCCGCAGCAAACAGCTTCTCCAGTGCAACATAGACGGCCCAGCATTTGCCTGCCAGATAGATGTTATTCCGAGATTGTCCAAGCGATACATCCAGACTGTCATAGGTGGTAATTTCGGCTCCACCCTTGGTACGACTGCTATCCAGACCCATCAGGCCATTGCGTTGTTGTTCATCCGGATGATCCCGGTTCAACATGCTTTCAAAGCAATCACGAATGACGGGCAGCATCTCTTTAACAAACTCCCGATCCTGCGTCTGTTCAATATATACAGTCGCACAGCAAAGCCAGTTTACGAGTTCCTCGTGGCTCATTTGGGAGAAGCAGTCATCAATGCCCACCAGTTCATACGCCGAGTGTCCCGGACGCGAGAATACATTGGCTACGCCGATATCATGCGTGAACGTAATGCCACCCAGATATTCCTTCTCTTCGCCAGGGAATCGCACTTGATCCGTATAACTGTAACGCTTCACAAACCACTCCAGCTCATTACGCACAGTCCAAGGATTTAAGGCAAGTTCAAAATACAACTGATCTGCGGTCAGATCGAGTGTGTTCATCATCCGGTATTCACCTTCATTTACGATCCAGAACGGCTCGCCGTCCGCATCCAGCAGTTGTGTACTTGCATAGTAGCTGTGAATGGAATGGGCAAGCATAAATGACTGATCTTCACTCAATGCAGATACACCTAAACGTTGCTCAACTTCCTTACAGGAATCAGTCAACTCACTGAAACGGTCGAGCGCATATTTCCCGGCTTCCAGGATATCCGCAAAATAACGGGTATACCAATACGTTGTATCCATACCCGAAGTTACGATCCCGCCACGATAAAAACATACGGAAAATTGGTATGTACGCTTCTCTCCGGCTGGAACGTTCATCAACAACGCAGCTGTTTCGCCCAGTCCGAAAGCCAGATTCTCACGATGTTTCTCCTGTAATATCTTCTCCAGCGTGAAACCTCGAGCAGGCCATAGTCCCTCATCCGCAGACAGAATGGCGGTTAGGCGTCCTTGACCAACACCCGTTAAGGCTCCACCCTCTGGTCCTCCGATGATACGCATGGCAGAGTAAGGATCATTCCCCTGATAGCCAAAATAGGCTTTACGCGATTGCTGTCCTTGCGTGTTATCAATCGTCACCTCGACCAGCACTGCAGGTACAAGCGCATCCATTAACGCTTCGCGATCGCCGCTAAGCGGATCGGGTACAGGACGCACAGGTGAGTAAATACGGAAAGTCAGATCACCCGCTGTCCACGTATCTGTTCCCGAAGTGAATTCACGGGTAATATCTTCATCACGAAACGCTGAAATCAGCGGACGCGACGTTTGCGCTCCAACTCCCACTGGCGTGCTCGCTCCACTTTCCAACGAGGCCGACGAGGCCAGATCTGAATCCGAATTCTCCACTTTTTCAACATCGTACCGAACGCTCGCATCCTCAACGGCTTCGAAAAATGGTAAAGCTTCGTAGTTGTCACTGTCGCGAGATTGTAAACCGATATATACATTCTGATCTGCTGGCTTGCCAAGCTCCAGGCCTAGTCCGCCTTTGGCTCCTTTGTATCCAAGCGTAAAACTGGCAAAAGCCCCGATCGGTGAGTGATGGGCATTATAAAAGATAGATTTGGATGTGCTCATGAACGATGACCCCTCTCAAAATGGTTTGCATACGTTTTCATTAGCCCCATCCTACCATGGGCATTCCACGATAGACCATGGTCAAATCAATCGGATATTTACCCAAATCAAGCTAATAGACTATAATACAATAAAGCGGTTACATCTGTTTCGATTTTATCATATCTCCATCACTCCGTTCAGGAGCAACTATAGATTATTGAGGGGGTCTTCCATGTCATCCACCTATTTGCCTCCCGCCTTGGGAGAGAGTGTACATGAGGTATTTTACCCGGATGTACAAACAACGGTGAATTTGTTCGCTATTCATTTGCGAAGTGTCGGGGGGGACTGGGACTATCCAGCCCATGAACATCCGCAATATGAGCTGAATTATGTAACGGAAGGCGAACAACACATGACTGTGAATGGCAAGCTGTATATTCAAAAGGCTGGCGAATTGCTCCTGATTCCTCCAGGAAGCATTCATTCCAGCCTGAGCCATAATGGTAAGGGGTTTACGTATTTTTGCATGCATTTTGATATTGATGATCAGTTATTTCTCTCTTTGCTTGCACGAATCAAGCAGGTTTTGTTCGATGCAGATAGTCCAGTTACCCGCCAGATCGAGCCTGTACTTCGAAAATTGATGTCTTCTGCGGACAATCGGGCGGCGAGTACGATGGTACAGCGCATGCAGCTGCAATCGGCGGTATTTGAATTGTTCGGCCATTTATGGGAGGCCGTCTCTCAGGAAGCCGCTCAATTGTTCACGGACGGATATGAGAAAATCGAGCTGGCCCATCAAATTCGTAATCGGCTGCAAGGCCTGGTAAGTCAGCAGTTCAAGCAAGGACGTGAGTCAGACAGCCATTATGGCATTGATGATATTGCAGCCGAGCTGGGCATCAGTTCCTCACATTGTAACCGTGTATTTCGGCAGGTGTATGGTCAGTCTCCACGTGTATATTTATCTGAAATGGTTCTGCATGAAGCCAAAGTTCTGCTGGGTAATCCCAAGTTGTCGGTTCACAACATTGCTGCCATGCTTGGTTACAAGGATATTGCCCATTTCAGTCGTCAATTCAAGCGCTGGTCAGGTATTTCTCCTACACGCTATAGACAGGAGCAACCTGCTCCTGAATGAGTATCATTCATTGAACATCATTCTAGTATGGCATTTAATTTGTGTAAGATTAAAATGTCGGTTCTTTTATTTTAATAGACGTTTAATCGTCTTCAGCTTGTTATCGTAAGGCGGATATAAAATCGACAAGTTCAACCTGGTGCTCTTTTTGAGCACACTTTTCATATGAGAGAAGGTCTCCAGGCTGTAACGCCCATGATAAGAGCCAAGACCTGAATGTCCTACCCCTCCAAACGGCAGTCGCGGGTTGGCCACGTGGGTAATCGTATCGTTAATACAGCCGCCTCCAAAAGAAACCTCACGCATCACTTTATCCTGTAACTGGGTATCGGATGTAAAGAGGTAGAGCGCCAGCGGTTTCGGCCGCTTCACAATACCTGCAATCGCCTCATCAATATGGGTATAACTGATAATCGGCAGGATGGGACCAAAGATCTCGTCCTCCATCGTGGCCGCTTCCCACGATTCGGCATCAATAAACGTCGGTTCAATAAAGCGATCTTCCTCATCGGATTGACCACCAAAGATGATATGATCCTGATCGCGTTCAATAAGGGTCGTGAGACGTTTGAAATGGGCCTTGTTGACGATTCGCCCATAGTCTCGATTGTGCTGGATATCTGTTCCAAAGAACGACTTCACCGCTGCTTTCATTTCGGCAATCAATGGATCTTTCACCTGTTCATGTACAAGCAGATAATCTGGTGCGATGCAGGTCTGACCCGTATTGAGGAGCTTCCCCCATATAATTCGCTGTGCAGCGACTCTTAGATCTGCATGCTTATCCACGATAACCGGACTTTTACCGCCAAGCTCCAGTGTAACTGGAACGAGATTTTTGGCAGCAGCCTCCATGACGATTTTGCCCACTGGCACACTTCCAGTAAAAAAGATGTAGTCAAATGGGGCGTTAATAAGCGCGGTGGTTGTGTCTCTGGCTCCTTCAAGTACTTGAACGTAAGCTGGTTCGAACACGGAGGTAATCATCTCGCGAATAACAGCGGAGACGGCCGGTGTGTTCTCAGATGCTTTGAGGACTGCCGTATTGCCTGCTGCTAACGCGCCAACCAGTGGTTCAATTAACAGCTGGAATGGATAGTTAAAAGGTCCAATAATCAATACGGCACCATAAGGCTCAGGCATAATATAACTTTTGGAACCGATAAGCGCGAATTGGGTTCTAACTTTCACCGGCTTGACCCATTTCTTCACTTGCCGAATGGTGTGCGTGATACTATCCAGCATAAATCCGATCTCTGTCGTATACGATTCGAACTCACTCTTGCCCAAATCCTGATATAGCGCCTCAGTTAATCGGATCTCATACTTCTGAATCGCCTGTTTTAACCGGGTTAAATGTGCAATGCGAGCCTCGGCCGAACGGGTAGCCCCTGAGCGGAAAAATTCCCGCTGCTGTTGTAAAATTTCCTCGACTTCATGTTCGCTTAATTCCTGCATGACACTCATATAATCCTACTCCTCTTTCGAGTTAATGATGATTCGTTTAAACATACGAACGTAAAGCCCACATGCCTAGGCATGTTAACGTTTCTTGCTATAAGCACTCCTCTTCCAACGCTCCAACCAGTTCCTTCAATAGTTCCACCGAGGACCTTAATGAAGCGGAGTAATATCGCTGTGTCCCCTTTTGTTCCACAGAGATGAGCCCTTTCTCAAGCAACAGCTTGAGATGGTGGGATATAGCAGGCCGGGATAGGCTGAACTGTTCTGTAATTTCATTCACCGTCATGCTGCCCTTCTCGCTGAGAGCAAGTAAAATGGCCTGACGATGGTTGTCGCTTAATACCTGGAATAAGGGAATGCAGGTTTGAAAAATAGATAATGCTTTTTGTCCCATGGTTTCACCTCTAATAAGTTCTAAAGATATTATGTTTGTAGCGTCTATTCGTTTAAACATTTAAACCTAATAACTATATTTTACTCCTCGAACCTGCGAACAACAAGCCATGCCCGATAAATTATATGATAAGTTAGATAAAAGCGCTTCCATACTACCATACAAGTATGGTAGTATGTCTTTGAAGGAGTTGAATTTATGGAATATCCCCCAAGGTCTTCATCCAAAGCCGATTTATTATCATCCTTAATAAGCCCGTCTTCTCTGAACAAGCAGACATTCTCTTCGCGTGATGCGGTCTATACGACGTTGAAGCAGTTGATTTTGAGCTTGAAGCTGCCTCCCGGTACCGCCATCTCCGAGAAGGAGATTTCGCTTGAGTTCAATGTGAGTCGGACCCCTGTTCGAGAAAGTTTTGTCCGATTATCACAGGAAGGTCTGCTGGAAGTATATCCGCAGCGGGGTACCTATGTATCTCTGATTCAAGTGGATCTCGTGGAAGAAGCACGATTCATGCGTGAACAGCTTGAGCGTGCCGTCATACGGCTGGCCTGTGTGCAATTTCCGGATGAACACATGAAGATATTGGAACAGAACCTTGCACAGCAGCAGGAATGCATACTTGAACCGGATGATGATCGAATGTTCGGATTGGATGAGGAATTCCATAGTACTCTCTTTGCAGGCTGCAACAAAAGTAATACCTGGTCCGTGATCCAGCATATGAACGTGCATCTGAACCGGAGCCGGATGCTCCGCCTGTCTTCGGACCATCATTGGGATCACTTGCTTGAGCAGCATCGATCCATGGTTCAGGCGATACAACAGCACGATGCCCATACGGCGGAGCACATTATGCAGGAACATCTGCATTTAACCGTCACGGATCTGGCTGTCCTGCGGGATACATACCCTTCCTATTTTCAATAATGATGGATATACCTGTTCTTTAAACTAATCTTGATGAGGTGAATGTGATGAGAATGGTTTTTCGATGGTTTGGAGAAGGCAATGATACCGTAACACTTGACCACATCCGGCAGATTCCCGGTGTCGAAGGCATTGTATGGGCACTGCACGATGTTCCGGCAGGTGAGGAATGGCCCATGGACAAAATTCTGGCAGTCAAAGCCGCTGCGGATAAGGCCGGGTTACATCTGGATGTCGTTGAGAGTGTTAATATTCATGAAGATATCAAACTCGGTCTGCCTACACGTGATCAATATATTGAGAATTACAAAAAAACGATGGAAAAACTCGCCCAGGTAGGTGTTAAAGTCATCTGTTACAACTTCATGCCGATCTTCGATTGGCTGCGTACCGATATGCATAAGGAGATGGACGACGGCTCTACTGCCCTCTTCTACGAGCATAAGAAACTCGCCGATATTGAGCCTCTTGAACTGGTACGCCGGATTACCGAGAATTCAGCTTTAACCATGCCTGGCTGGGAACCGGAACGATTGCAGTATTTAACAGGTCTGTTCGAAGCCTACAAGGATGTAACAGAGGAAAATATGTGGGAACACGCCCGTTATTTCCTGCAGGAGATCATTCCTACTGCTGAGCGATTAGGTATTCGAATGGCTATTCATCCGGATGATCCGCCATGGCCGATCTTTGGTCTGCCCAAGATTATTACGAGCCAAGACAATATTCGCAGATATCTGAACCTGTATGATAGCCCTTATAATAGTGTGACTCTGTGCAGCGGTTCGCTTGGAGCCAATCCGAATAATGATATTATCGGCATGATCCACGAGTTCAAGGACCGTATCCCTTTTGCCCATATCCGTAATGTTAGAATCTATGATAATGGTGACTTTATCGAGACCTCTCACCGCAGTCAGGATGGAAGTGTCGATATCGCAGGTGTTGTGGAGGCCTATCATGATACTGGATTTGAAGGTTATGCACGACCTGACCACGGGCGTCATCTCTGGGGTGAACAATGCAGACCGGGTTATGGACTCTATGATCGGGCTCTGGGAATTATGTATCTGTGGGGCGTCTGGGATTCCCTGCAAAGGAGGTCAAAAGCATGAATGACTTTGCCAAAGAAAGATCAACCCGTTTGGAAGGCAGAACAGCCGTAATTACAGGCGGAGCAGGTGTTTTGTGCCGTTCTATGGCTGAAGAGCTTGCGTGGCATGGCGCAAGTGTAGCCATTCTGAACCGGACCGTATCCAAAGGGGAAGAAGTCGTTGCGGCAATCGAGGCTCAAGGCGGGAAAGCGATCGCTGTAGCTTGTGATGTAACCCAGGCCGATAGTGTTATAGCGGCAGCAGCTGTTGTACAGGAGAAGCTAGGCCCTTGCGATATCCTTATTAACGGCGCAGGTGGCAACCATGCCAGCGCCAATACCACGAATGAAATTTTCAGACAGGAAGATTTGGAGCAGCCGGATATCACTACTTTTTTTGATGTAAGTGTCGAGGGATTCCGTCAGGTGATGGATCTGAATTTTGTCGGGTCGCTCATCCCTACTCAGATTTTCGCAAGACAAATGATTGAACGTGATGTTCCAGCTACCGTCATTAATATTTCATCCATGAGTGCCCCCTCGCCCATGACTAAAGTTCCTGCGTACAGTGCAGCGAAAGCCGCGATTAACAACTTCACGCAATGGCTGGCGGTACATCTGGCAGAATCGGGAATCCGGGTAAATGCCATTGCACCAGGGTTCTTCCTGACTGAGCAGAATCGTAATCTGCTGCTTAAGCCCGACGGCTCGCCGACAGAGCGTTCAAGCAAGATCATTGCACACACGCCTATGCGGCGTTTCGGCAAACCGGAAGATTTGCTGGGTACGCTGATGTGGCTGGCTGATGAACGGCAATCCGGTTTTGTTACAGGTACGGTTATACCTGTGGATGGCGGGTTCATGGCCTATTCCGGTGTATGACCTCTGTTCTATTTCATGAATCATTTAAATCAAATCTATGTACCTCATCATCATCCGAAGCCTGGGTTACTATCCAGGTTTCGTTTTTTTTGCGTTCAAGAATAAGAATATCCAGCCTAGGAAAAGCTTGTATTAGTCCGCTAAACCGGAGTGTACATGAAAGATTGGACTCCAGCGTCAAGATTTCACATATCGTATGGCGAAGTGAAGGAAGGTGATACATTCATGATGGAAGAAACATGGGTTGTTGCTGTACGGTCTATTATCGCCTTTTTGACCCTGATCATCTATACAAGGGTGCTGGGCAAACAGCAAATGGGCAACTTGACGTATTTTGATTACATTAACGGCATTACGATCGGTTCCCTTGCAGGTACATTTGCGACGGATCTATCTTCCAAAGCGTGGATTCATTTTGTAGCCTTGACCATTTTCACAATCATCACGATCGTCTTTCAGTATATTACGCTGAAAAATCGTACGATCTCCAAACTGATGGACTCTGATCCTACACTGGTCATCCAGAACGGTAAAATTCTTGAACAGAACCTGCATAAAATGCGTGTGAAATTCGACGAATTGACCATGATGCTGCGACAAAAGGATGTATTCGACATCACTACGCTGGATTATGCCATTCTTGAACCGGACGGCAGTCTCTCTGTGGTGTTGAAACCGGAAAACCAACCGGTAACGGCAAAAGATATGCATATGCATCCTGCCAAGCGCAAGCTGATGACCGAGATTATCATTGACGGCGTCCTGATTAAGCAAAATCTGAAGGAACGAAACAAGGATACCAACTGGCTCAGTGAGCAGCTTAAGAAGCAAAAAGTAACAATACAGGATATTGCTTTTGCCGCCATATTGCCTAACGATAAATTGTATATTGATCTGTTCGAGGATAAGATCACCGATAAAATCGATATGGGCGATTATGAGGGGCCTTTCTAACCCTTTACATGAAGGAGGCGGTTGAATGAAAACGCGTTTCTGGTTGCTGTATGTGCTTCCGATCTGCCTCTTGCTTGTGTTCACAGCGATTATGGTTAGCGGGACCTTTCTCAAGAAGCCCTTTGGCGCTGATGATCGCTTGCTTGAGTCTATACACAAACTGGAAAAGCAGGTCGAAGGCAAACAATGGACGGAAGCCAAATCTCAAGTTAATTATGCAATGAATGCCTGGGAAAAAATCGTCAATCGCATCCAGTTCAGTGTGGAGCGTGAGACGATCTACGATATTCTCGGTACCCTGGCAAGGATCAAAGGCGGCGTTGCTGCAGAAGATGATAAGGCGATCATGGAAGAAATTTATTACTTTTATGTGCTATGGGACAATCTTGGAGATTGACCCGAAGACACGCAAGAAGGCACTCTCCTTTTATGAAAAAGGAAGTGCCTTCTCTGTTTTCTATACGTTACGCCCACGTAATCCACGAGATTTTGACGGCCTTGTCGTGCTTTCTTTTCGGAAAAAGAGCGTAAGTGCTCCCTTCGCACACCACAGTGCAAACAGTGCAAATAACGTTCCCCAGAATAGCGCTGGGAGGAATGTTTGCTGAGCCAGATTGGCTGCATCCCCTGCCCGGGACGGCTGTGTCCAAGACATTAGCCCAACGTACATGGCACTAACTACGGACTCTTCCAGTGTAAGAAAAGCCAGTAACAAATAATAGAATTTTGCGATTCTGGCGCCAAAAATCATAATCACAACATTCAGGGCACTAAAACCTGTAAGCCAGAGCATGCCGAATTCTCCCCTTACATAGAAGAGAAGCGACACAAGAGCTACACCAGTCATGATTCCGAGTCCCCACATGTGCCGTCCTTTCCGGTATAGATAGAATAACAGCCAGGCAAAGAGAGATGCCGTGACATAACCCGCCAAGGAAACTAATATAGATCTTCCTGGTGTCAACATGGATGAATATGTAACGCCGCTGTGATCAGCGTATAATTCAATACGCAATACTTTGCCGGATAACAACAGTGTTACCAGTGCATGGCCAAATTCGTGAATCATCGTATCCAGGTTGCGGAACAATGAAGAAAACGGGATAAAGCGGGTCAGTATTGCTGAACCCACCAGAAACAGTATGGTTTTGAGCCATTTATTCAATCCGGTCCTACCTCCCTGCCTCCGAGTAAAAATGCCTATCACTATACTACGTGACTACGCTGTAATCGTTTCGATCCATGAAATGTGCGGCGCAATATTGCATCCACCAGCAGAAACTCCGGTTATGACCGATGAAAAAAGAAGACAAATCATAACGCCCCGTTCCTGTCTCCAGTGTGACCAGTAATCTGTTGCGCATCTGTGTCAGGGCATAAGTCACAAATCGATCGGCTGCCTCATTTTGTACAAGTGTAACATAGGCATAAAGAGAATGATCCACCGGTTCATCGAGTGGGCTTACACCAGCACAAGAAAACTCGGTACGTACACCTGCTCTGTGAAGCAAAGTCAAGGCATCGACAAGCTCAGCATCCACTTCAACATCGTTCCAAATCTCCGTTCTCTTCGCTGCTACCGTCTGCTTCTCGCGTTCCGTCCACTGCATTAACTCCAGTTTGCGTCTTCTCCATAGATGGGCAGGCTGCTGGCTTAACAGCACTTCCTGTTCTTCATTTAAATCCATAAGCGTGTCCTCCCGTTCCCTCCGTAATCTCCGGTCACCTTGAACAACGAAAAGAGCACATCCCTGTGCTCTCTGCGTGGCAAAAGGCAAAGGAATGGCACAGCCATTCCTCAGCATGTTGTATTATTGTACCTTTTTCGATGACAGGCATCAAATGGATTATCTTATTCGTAAATTCCGCTTGTTAATGAAGTATAAAGTACTATTCATTCAGTGCCAGTTTCAACGCCTCCAAATTCTGTCGCATTACACCGATGTAGTCCATTCCTGCAGCGATTTCCTCTTCCGTCAACCCTTCGATCGGGTTCAACACAGCCGTTTTGGCCCCTACTTCACTGGCGATGGTCTCTGACACTTTGGATGAAACCAACGTTTCGAAGAAAATCGTCTTCACCTGATGCTCCTTTGCAAAATCAATAACGGCTGCCATTTGCGCTGCGGAAGGCTCTTGTTCAGGGGACAGACCGGCAATCGGTACTTGCTGCAGACCATATTCCTGTGCAAGATAGCCGAATGCAGCATGTTGTGTGATGAAATCTTTCCGTTTGCTGTCCACTACAGCCGTTTTGAAATCCTGATCCAGTGCCTCCAGTTTGGCAACGTAGGCGTCGGCATTTTGCTTGAATTGCTCAGCATGTTCCGGTGCAGCCTGTGCCAGTCCAGCCTCGATATTACGTACTTCCTTCACGGCCAGTGCAGGTGACAGCCATACGTGGGGATCAAGTCCGCCGTGATCGTGGTCATGTGTATGTCCTTCTTCTGCCTCGGCGGCATGATCGTGATCATGCTCCTCTGTCGTGGCTTCATCCGCATGGTCATGCGTGTCCGTTGTATCGGCATGTTCGTGTTCATGCTCATCTTCTTCTGAACCTTCCAGCAGATCGATCCCATGGCTCGCTTCCACTTGAATGAGTTTGGCATTGGTCAGACTATCCGTAACTTGATCGATCCAGGATTCCATACCCGCCCCATTATAGACAAGTACATCCGCTTTCTCGATGCTCGCAATATCCTGTGGTGTTGGCTCCCAATCATGCGGCTCCATACCCGCAGGAACGAGTGTATGAACATTGGCCAGATCGCCAGCCACATTTTTGGTGAACTCATACATCGGATAGAAGCTGACTTCAACGTTCAGTTTGGCCTCTTCGGTCTTTGCTGGTGCTGGCGTGTTAGCCGGGTTGGTACTGGAATCGGATGCTGCCTGTTTTTGTCCACAACCCGCTACGATGAGTGTAAGACTGAATAATAGTGCAAGAGCTGATTTTTTATTGAATTTCATGTGTTGTATTCTCCCTTGAATGTATGAATAGAGTTGCGCGTTGTTGTTTTCTCTCTTTACGATGACGTTTACGGTTATATCGTGCAATCAGCTTTTGTGCTGATATTCCAATCAATAGAAAGACCAACAGGATGAGAGCAATGGTTCCTCCCGGCGGTGTGTTTAAATGGTATGAGGTTGTCAGTCCACTGAAAATACCTATTAATCCGGTGACGACGGCGATAACAATCGCTGCTGCAAAGCTGCGTGACAATCTTAGTGCGAGCGCAGCGGGCAGTACAATTAATGCAGACACAAGCAATACGCCGACAATCGGCATGGCTGAAGCAACGGTCATTCCTGTCAGAACGGCAAATGCAAATGATAAACCTTTAACCTGAATGCCTCCGATGGAAGCTGTCTCTTCATCAAACGTCAAATTGTACAATGGCCTTCTGAGCACGATGAAAAAAATCAGTCCGATAACGCACACAGCCGCCATAATCCATAGCTGCATATCACTAACTGCAACGATGGAACCGAACAAGTAGGAGCTGAATGTCTTGGACAGATTGGTTTTCAGACTCATGAGCACCACAGCAAGGGCCAGCCCGGATGTCATAATGATCGCTACAGGGACCTCGCTATAAGTCAGGTAATTTCGCCGGAGTTGTTCCACCAGCAATGCACCGATAATCGCAATCGCAAATCCACAGATCACCGGATCCAGGTTCATTACGGAACCCAGGGCAACCCCAGCCAATGAAACATGGGATAGCGTATCCGCCATCAGCACCTGACGTCGAAGCATCAGGTAGACTCCCAGAATCGGAGCAATGACTCCAATCAGTCCACCTGCCCAGAAAGCACGCTGCATGAATTCGTACTCAAACACTGCCATTCCTCACTTTCTTGCCGTTCCAGGGTAATGGTCCGGTCCAATCGGTTGCCCATCTCTTCCAGTCCGTGGGTTACCATAATAATGGTCAGCCCATGGACATCAGCATAATGGCGCATCAGATCATAGAACCCTTCACGGCTGCGCCGATCCATCCCTGTAGTCGGCTCATCCAGAACGAGTACCTGCGGCTCGCCTGCCAAGGCTCTGGCAATACAGATTCGCTGCTTTTGTCCACCCGACAGTTCGCCAACCCGGGCGTTGCGGTATTCCCACATGCCGACTTCCCGCAAGCTGCGCTCCACAATGGCTTCCTGCTCGGATGTGAATCTGCGGAACAAGCCGAGTTTACGGTAACATCCGGATCGCACCAGTTCGATCACCGTACTGGGAAATCCACTATTGAATGATGCGACCTGTTGGGGTACATATCCGATGTTCAGCTTGCTGCCACGTACGGACTGTGCGTTCATATGTACCGTGCCGCTCCATGGCTGTAAAAGCCCCAGCAGCAATTTCAGCATGGTTGTTTTCGCAGAACCGTTGGGTCCTGTAATGCCCACAAACTCCCCTACATGGATATCCAGCGACAGTTGGTCAATGACAGGCTCTTTGCCGTATCCGAATACCACATCACGCATGGAAGATAGAATCATGGTTTTTCCTCTTTTCGTAAATATTACGATGTAAAAATGACAAAAAAAATTATCTTGTTTCCCGGTGAATCGTCATCTTCTTCAATCGTGGTGAATACTTCTTCAATTCGATCCGTTCCGGATGGTTACGCTTGTTCTTGGTTGTTGTATAGTTGCGATCTCCGCACTCGGTGCAGGCTAAAGTTACAATGACTCTCATGGATATGGCCTCCTTTGTTCTATTTATTCGTAATTATTACTATTTAATGATATTAGCCTATGCTTTTTCTTTTGTCAACTCCATGCTGGAAATGGATCTTTCAGTTCTCGCCAGTTCGTATGCATCTCAGCGTCGGTAAGAAGTGTCTCATCCAGCGTCCGTTCAATCTCCGCACGGTCCATATCAATCCCAATGAACACCAGTTTCGTTACCCGATCTCCCAACTGCTCATCCCAATCCGGAATAGGTGGAAGTGTATTACCAAAATGCATTTGTCGCTCTTCCTCACTCATCGCACCTACCCACAATCCGGCAGGTCCTAACTGCTTCGATGTTCCCGCGTGACTGAATGACACCGCCATATGATTACGTGTTGCCAGCCACATTAAGCCTTTGGAACGTACGATAGTTTCGGGCCATTTCGCAATCCAGCGCAGCAAACGTTCCGGATGGAACGGACGTTTTCGGTGGTACACAAAGGAGTGAATGCCATATTCCTCTGTTTCGGGTGTGTGTTCTTCCTTCATTAACTCGCGGATCCAACCCGCAGACTGGCTTGCTTTTTCAAAGTCAAACCGTCCGGTATTCAATATCTCCCTCGGGTCGATCTGTCCATGGGTTGTACGAATAAGTCGGGCTTCCGGCTGCATCGCATGCAGTGCTTTCTCAAGCTTGAGCAGTTCGTCCTCAGACACCAGATCACACTTGTTCAAAATCAGCACATCACAGAATTCAACCTGATCCGTCAGCAGATGAACGATTCCCCGTACATCGTCCTCTCCGGCTTCCTGCCCCCGATCCTTCAACGTTTCTTTGGAATAGAAATCGCGCCAGAACTGGGCAGCATCCACTACCGTTACCATCGTATCGAGCCGCGTAAACTTCGTTAAATCATTCCTCAGTTCTTCGTCAATGTACGTAAATGTCTGGGCAACGGGTACAGGCTCCCCAATGCCTGTCGATTCAATCAATATGTAGTCAAAGGAACCGTCCAGCGCAAGCCGCTCTACCTCTCTCAGCAAATCCTCACGCAACGTGCAGCAAATGCAGCCATTGGACATCTCTACCAGCTTCTCATCAATACGTGATAATCCACCGCCATCCCGGATCAAGTCAGCATCAATATTAACTTCACTGAGGTCATTCACAATTACAGCAACTCGCATGCCCTCTCGATTATGGAGCACATGGTTAAGCAAAGTCGTTTTGCCTGCCCCAGATATCCACTTAATACGGTCACTGGAGCTCGGGGTTGTACCTGTTGTTCTGTCATTTCAATGACTCCTTTCTATTTATCCTCTCAAAACTAAAAACGGAATGCTATGTAGCTTCCACTCGACCAATAGGCTGAAAATAACAATTATTTAATAGTAATAGTTACGATTAACAACTCAAAATATACCTGCACCTTGTTTCTTTTGTCAACATTATCAGTTTCTAAAAGCTCTATACCGAAATCGAGTCTGGGAGATCGTTCGCACTTACGTGGAATGTAGCTCATTTCAGGGCAAATATAACGTAACTGCATGCTCAGACGTGTAAATCGTAAAAATGTTGATTAATTAAAGGGATCGAGTATGATGCGTAAGGTACAAGCATATATTTTACCAAAGTCCTGGTTCTGGAGGTCTATCCCATGAAATTGGCAGCCAATCTAAAGCTCCTGTCATTCCTTATACCTTGTGCATTTCTTGTTCCCGTGTTGATCACGTTGGCTCCCGATCTGAAAGAGGCATGGAACAGTGAAGCCTTACAAAATATGAAAACGATATTCATCAGCATTTTCCTCGAAGCGGCTCCATTTCTGCTCATAGGGGTGTTGTTATCTTCATTTATGCAATGGTTTGTTTCTGGAGAAATGGTACGAAGGCTAACTCCCAAAAACCCCGTTGGAGGGGTCCTGGTAGCCGGTCTGCTAGGAATCGTTTTTCCGATCTGCGAATGCGGGATGATTCCGGTTGTCCGCCGATTAATGCACAAAGGTATGCCCGCCTACATTGCGGTCACGTTTATTTTAAGTGGTCCTGTCGTAAATCCAATTGTATTTACTGCAACCTTACTTGCATTTCCGTCCCATCCGGAAATTGTGATTGCGCGTATGTTGCTCTCTTTTGCCGTGGCTGCCTTAATAGGCATTTTGACGTATGTGTTTGTTCATCATAATCCGTTGAAAACACCTAAACGACGTGGATCAGCCATGGTACAAACTCATCCCAGATTTAAAATGGTAAAGCCTCATTCACATTCAGCCGATCATGATCACGCGCACGATAAAAACTGGCGCAGCTTTTTCATCCATGCGGGTGACGAATTTGTCGATATGAGCAAATATCTGGTGATTGGCGCTCTAATTACAGCCTGTATCCAGACATTTATCAGCCGCAGTGATCTCATCTCTCTAGGTAACGGGCCTGTCGCCTCCTATTTATTCATGATGGGCTTTGCGTATGTATTGTCTCTCTGTTCGACATCCGATGCATTCGTAGCCTCTGCCTTCTCTCACACGTTTGCGTTAGGACCGTTGTTATCCTTTCTCGTTCTCGGTCCAATGCTTGATTTCAAAAGCACACTGATGCTGCTCTCCACCTTCCGTACCCGGTTTGTTATTGGCTTGAGCCTGGCGATTATTATGTTGGTTTTCGCAGGGTCGTGGTTGATTAACCTTTTGGCATGAGCACTTATGAATATGTTTAATGACATTAATTATTAAGTGTATGAACTTTCATACGGGTACAATGGGTTCGTTCGCCCGCGTATCCGAGAGAGCATTCACGAAGTCACGATCTGATCAAAAGAGGTGATTACATGAACCATTCTGATTATATGATGTCTCAAGCTTCTGTTTCAAAATCTCCCTCCATCCAATGGCATAACCTGATTCGTGCGCTTTGGATTGGCGGGTTGGCTGTATACATCATTCATTTGAATTCAAGCGATTCTCTTCATTATTATCTGGCACCAACGATGCAACGATTGCTTCTCTGCTGTCCTGTTCCCTTTTTGTTTATTGCCGCTATCATGGCCTGGCACGGACTGTTTGGCAATAAACAGCTCCATTGTGACTGTGAGCATCCGCCTCCTTCAGGATTAGTACGCAGCTTGCTGATCTATGGCTTGATTGCCATCCCTTTAGTACTTGGCTTTCTTTTACCCGATCAGGCACTAGGTAGTTCCATGGCCAGTCAAAAAGGCATGTCACTATCCTATGGTCCTCCGGAGATTCGTCGGAAAGAGACTTTGCCTGATGCCACAGAACTGGACATTAAAGATCTTTCAAAAAAAACAGCAACTGTTGAATTATCTGCGCCTGCCGCGAAAGTACAATTCATTCCCCCGGATGAGTACAGTCGGGAATTCGCCGAACTGGCGGAAAAGTTATATGCGGAATCGGTCATCAAGGTATATCCCGAAATCTTCTCCGAGACATTGGGTTCCATCGACATGTTCCAACGACAATTTGCAGGCAAGGCTATCTCCCTTACCGGGTTTGTATATCGAGATAAAAGTATGGATCATGAATCGCATTTTGCATTAGGACGATTTCTGGTGATGTGCTGCCCCGCAGACGCGGCCCCCTTTGGCGTGATGATTCATGTACCGAATGCAGACAGCTTCTCTACAGACAGTTGGGTACAAATCGATGGCACGATTGGATCGGCTCAAGTGAACGGTGAGGACACCATTGAGATTCGGGCGACGAAAGTAACGCCTGTCGATCAGCCATCCACTCCATACATTTATACCAGTGCAGATTCAGTTATGGCATATGATATGATAGAGGACAAATGAGAAAAGACCCGAAGCTAAGGAATGCATAGCTTCGGGTCTTTGAATTTCAATCAGACATTAGGTTGTCTGCCTTGTGTATTATTCCGTTACGATATCATGTACCAGCACAGGAGCATCAGCATGATCCGAAATCGTAATGTTCTCTTTAATTTTCGCAATAACGTCTGCCACATCTTCACGATTGGCATGGATCGTTACGAGGGATTCGCCAGCTTTAACCTGGTCGCCCACTTTTTTATTGAGCATCAAGCCCACGGCGAGGTCGATTTCGGATTCTTTCGTTGCACGGCCTGCACCAAGCAACATTGCAGCAGTACCGATTTCGTCAGCGACGATACCAGCTACATATCCGTCTTTATCCGCTGGTACTTCAACCAGATATTTCGCTTGTGGCAAGCGATCCGGGTGATCTACAACTGAAGCGTCTCCGCCTTGGTTTGCCAGGAAGTCCTTGAATTTCTCCAGTGCTTTACCATTCTGGATCACTTCTTTCAATTTCTCCTCTGCGTGCTCCAGGGAGTCTGCTTTGCCAGCAAGGAATACCATTTGACGTCCAAGCGCCAGACAGAGTTCTTCCAGATCTTTCGGTCCTTTACCTTGCAGCGTGAGAATGGCTTCTTTCACTTCAAGCGCGTTACCGATAGCGAGACCCAGTGGTTGGGACATATCGGAAATGACAGCCATCGTTTTACGGCCTACATTGTTACCGATGCTTACCATGGCATGTGCCAGTTCTTTCGCATCTTCCTTAGTCTTCATGAATGCACCAGCACCTGTTTTAACATCCAGTACGATGGCATCGGCACCCGCTGCAATTTTCTTACTCATGATAGAGCTGGCGATCAGTGGGATGGAGTTAACAGTAGCTGTAACGTCACGCAAAGCATAAAGCTTTTTGTCCGCAGGCGTGAGGTTGCCACTCTGACCGATAACGGCCACTTTATGTTCGTTAACGAGTCGGATGAACTCTTCTTTCTCCAGCTCTACATGGAAGCCTGCAACGGATTCCAGTTTATCTGTTGTACCACCTGTGTGACCCAATCCACGTCCGGACATTTTGGCAACAGGAACATCCAGAGCAGCAACGAGTGGTGCCAGTACTAGCGTTGTGGTATCGCCCACGCCTCCTGTGGAGTGTTTGTCTACTTTGATGCCTTCGATTGCGGACAGATCGATTGTCTCGGGCGAGTTCACCATGGACATGGTCAAATCTGCGCGTTCCTTGTCCGTCATATCCTTGAAGAATATTGCCATCGCCCAAGCGCTGACTTGATAATCCGGGATTTCTCCTTGTGTATATCCTTGAACAACAAAATCAATCTCAGCTGTTGTCAGTTCTTTTCCGTCGCGTTTTTTGGCAATAATGTCTACCATTCTCATGATGATCTCTCCTCGTGTAAGTGATTTGTATAGAACACTTTGTTGTTGGTCCGTTCCGACCCCGGATCGTTCTTTCGATCGCTGTTGTCTCCAAATTTCTTTGAATAACCTTTGAAAGGTTGAAATTCGGAGGCAAAGGCGAACGCTTCGCTTCTTCAGAATCGATTCCGGTTCCTCCACTACGCTCGTGGAACAAAAGTTTCGATTAAAATCATTAAATATTTATAATAAACTACAATGTAATTGCTGTTTCCAGTGCGACAACCATCATGTCGTTGAACGTTTTTTGGCGTTCTTCGGCGGAAGTTTCTTCACCTGTCAGCAAGTGATCACTTACAGTAAGGATGGTCAGTGCGTTCACACCAAATTTGGCAGCGAGTGTGTACAGTGCTGTTGTTTCCATCTCAACGCCCAGTACGCCGTGCTGCATCAATTTCTCAGTCACGGAACGGTCATCACGATAGAAGGAATCGGAGCTGAATACGTTACCGACGTGGATCTTCATGCCTTTTGCTGTTGCACGGTCAAAAGCTTCTTTCAGCAGGGAGAACGTCGCGATCGGGGAAAAATCATATCCGCCAAATACGAGCTTGTTCATGCTGGAATCGGTACATGAAGCTTGAGCAAGGATAACATCACGAACACGTACGTGTTGCTGCATGCCTCCACAAGTACCTACACGAATCAGGTTTTTCACACCATATTCGCTGATCAGTTCGTTGGCATAGATGCTGAACGATGGAATCCCCATGCCCGAGCCTTGCACCGAGATACGGTGTCCTTGATATGTACCCGTGAATCCGAGCATTCCGCGAACCTCGTTGTAACAAACGACATCTTCAAGGTACGTATCTGCAATAAATTTTGCACGCAATGGGTCTCCTGGCAAAAGGATTGTTTCAGCGATATCTCCCGGTTTAGCTCCAATATGTGTACTCATGATTAAATCTCCTCCAGTTATCCATAGGTTTGAATGAAGGCCAGGGACCGGAGCAGCCGAAGCTGCCCCAAAGGTTATCCTGTCCAATTTTATGTTCCAAGAAAATAACAGCTTTCCCCAAGTTCAGTTAAAGATCAGAAATCTGACTATTTCAAATCCTTCAGGAAGCTTGTGCCGTATTCCGGCAGTTTCACACCGAAGTTCTCGGCTACCGTTGCACCAAGATCGGCAAACGTACTGCGCAATTCAAGCTTTTTACCCTCGCTGAAGCGCGGGGAGTACACAAGCAACGGTACATACTCACGTGTATGGTCTGTGCCGCGGTACGTTGGGTCATTACCATGGTCTGCTGTGATGAGCAGGAGATCATCGTCCGTCATTTTGCTGAAGATCTCAGGCAGACGAGCATCATACTCTTCAAGCGCTTGAGCGTATCCTTGTGGATCACGACGGTGACCGAACAAGGCATCGAAGTCAACCAGGTTCAGGAAGCTGATCCCAGTGAACTCTTCGTCCATCGTTTCAGATAGTTTGTCCATACCATCCATGTTAGAGACGGTACGTACGGACTTGGTTACGCCTTCGCCATCGTAAATATCTGCAATTTTCCCCAGTGCGATGACATCAAATCCACCGTCTTTGAGTTCATTCATAACGGTACGACCAAACGGTTTGAGCGCATAATCATGACGATTGGATGTACGTTTGAAGTTCCCCACTTCACCTACGAATGGGCGTGCAATAATGCGGCCCAGCATGTAAGGATCTTCGAGTGTAATCTCACGGCAGAACTCACAGATTTCATACAGTTCTTTCAGTGGAACAACGTCCTCGTGTGCTGCAATTTGCAGAACCGAATCCGCGGAAGTGTATACAATCAAGGCGCCAGTTTTGACATGCTCTGCACCCAACTCATCCAAAATTTCAGTGCCGCTGGCCGGTTTGTTACCGATCACCTTGCGGCCTGTTTTTTTCTCAATGCGCTGAATCAATTCATCCGGGAACCCGTCAGCGAATACGCGGAAAGGCGTATCAATGTACAGACCCATTAGCTCCCAGTGACCTGTCATGGTGTCTTTCCCTCTCGATGCTTCCTGCATCTTGGTATAAAAGGCCTTTGGTGCGTCCGCTACAGGGACACCTTCAATTTCCTTAATATTGGACAGTCCAAGACTGGCCATATGAGGCATTTTCAGCCCTCCATGTTCACGTGCAATGTGTCCAAAGGTGTCGACATCGAAATCATCGAATTCCGCCGCATCCGGCGCTTCACCTATTCCCACTGAATCCATAACGATCAGATGTACTCTTTTAAATGTTGACATAACTTAAGCACTCCTTCCAATAATCCGGCTTTACAAGAACAGTCCGGCGATGATCGCAGACAGCACGCTGACAAGCGATGCACCGTAAAGCAGTTTCAGACCGAAGCGGGCCACCACATTACCTTGTTTCTCATGAAGTCCCTTCACCGCGCCGGCAATAATACCGATTGAGGAGAAGTTGGCGAACGATACGAGGAAGACGGATACGATCCCTGTTGTTCTTGCAGACAATGTAGTCTGTTTGGTCAGATCAAGCATGGCAACGAATTCGTTGGATACCATTTTGGTAGCCATAATACTTCCCGCTTGAATCGCTTCCTTCCACGGAACACCCATAATGAAGGCAAATGGCGCAAACACATAACCAAGCAGTTCCTGGAACGAAATACCGAGCACTGCACTGAAGATCCCGTTAACAAGTGCGATCAAAGCAACAAAACCGATTAACATCGCTGCTACGACGATAGCAACTTTGAAACCATCCAAAATGTACTCGCCCAGCATTTCGAAGAAGGACTGTTTTTCTTCTTCCTGTACTTCCAATATATCTTCTTCCTCTGAAACCTCATAAGGATTCACGATGGAAGCAATGATAAAACCGCCAAACAGGTTGAGCACAAGTGCCGTAACCACATATTTCGGATCAATCATGGACATATAGGCACCGACAATTGACATCGATACCGTGGACATCGCCGAAGCACACAAGGTGTACAGCCGATGTTTAGGCAACAACCCAATTTGTTTCTTCACAGAAATGAACACTTCAGATTGCCCCAATACAGCCGAAGCAACCGCGTTATATGATTCCAGTTTGCCCATTCCGTTGACTTTGCTTAATACCAGACCAATATATTTTATAACAAAAGGCAAGATTCGGATATACTGCAATATCCCAATGAGCGCTGAGATGACAACGATCGGCATCAATACACTGAGGAAGAATGGTGCGCCCCCACTGTCTGCACCAACGGTAGTCAAGCCACCGAATACAAATGAGATACCGTCATTCGCATAGCCAAGCAAACTTTCAAATACAGTCGCGAAACCGCCAATCAAAAAGGTACCGATTTCTGTGTTCAACAATGCGTATCCCAATATTACTTGTAAAACAATCATGATGATTAGTGGGCGATAACGGATCTTCTTCTTACCGTTGCTGACCAGATAAGCTAGTCCAAAGACAACAAGTATACCAAGAAGGGCAATTAGGAATTTCATTCTATCTCTCCTTTGAAGGTAGTCAAGCCGGATGTTCATTCAGCTCAAAGGTTTCCCATGTATGCGATGAATTAACCTTTCAGAAAACGAGTGAAGCGCTTACAATAAATTCGGCCTTTTGTGATTCTATTCTAAATTATAATATGGAAAAACTTGCTCAGCTTTAAAGCTTGTTCTTCACATCCATTCAGAGATATGAAGAACAAGCTGATACCCTTATAAAGCTTTCAAGCATTCATCTAGTGAAATTTAATCGAAGCAAGCTTTTCACGAATTAATAATTAGATGAAGATTGTTCGCCTTGCATGATTTTCACACCGGAACTTGCGCCAATGCGAGTTGCTCCTGCATCGATCATTTTTTGCATATCTTCCAGGCTACGCACGCCGCCAGAAGCTTTAACACCAACATCTGGACCTACGGTACGGCGCATCAAAGCGATATCTTCTGGCGTTGCTCCACCCGTGGAGAAACCTGTAGACGTTTTGACAAAATCAGTTCCAGCTTTTACTGCTGCCTGACATGCACGTACTTTTTCATCATCCGTCAACAGACAAGTTTCAATAATGACTTTCACCAAAGCTTTACCCGCTGCTGCTTCAACAACTGCACGGATATCCTGTTCCACAACATCATCTTTTCCGTCTTTCAAAGCACTAATGTTGATGACCATATCCACCTCGGTAGCACCTTTGGCGATGGCGTCTTTGGTTTCGAATACTTTCGTCTCGGAAGTGGAAGCTCCCAGAGGGAAACCGATAACGGTACAAATATCTACGCCAGTACCTTGAAGCTGTTCAGCAGCATAAGCAACCCAGCCCGGGTTAACACATACAGAAGCAAACTGATATTGTTTCGCTTCTTCGGTCAATTTGGCCATTTCACTTTGTGTTGCATCTGCACGAAGCAAGGTATGATCTATCATTTTGGCTAATTGTGGTGTAGTCAATTGAATCTCCCCTTATCTGAACTAGTTATTTTCTATATCCATACCCTAACATGAACATATGTAAAAATCAATATGAACTTTTGTTCACCCTTGAAATTTTAACACATTCCATGGAAACTTCATTAAACAAAAGACTTCCCTTATCGGGATTAAATCGTACAATATAGCTTCTGCCTAAGAAAGCAAAACATCCGCCCATGTTGCGTGGCAGATGTTGTCATCCATTGAATTATAATCGGAGCAAAGCTTGAGCAGTGTATTGGTCTGTTACCAAAATGTTGGCGTAATGACCTTTGAGTGCAGCATGGATGGCTTCTATTTTGCGCTTTCCCCCTGCCACAAGGATGGATTTTTCCTTATTTCGCAACTCGGCCAGATCAATTCCGACGGTTCTGTTGTTAATTTCTTCACTGATCAACCGTCCCTCGGCATCAAAAAAACGTGAACAAATGTCACCCGCACCTGAATGCATCAGCAACTGCTGTTCTTCATCGTTGAAGTAACCCAGTCTGAACAAAAGTGCATCTTCCTTCACGGTACCTACCGTGAACATGGCAATATTCGCCTGTCGGCCAAGCTCCACAATTCTGCCAATATGTCGGTCTGCTTCTACCATTTTTTTGACTTCAATATTGTCGAAGATCACGGGCAATGGCAAATATCGGGGAACCGTATGGAAAGCTTCCGCAAATAAATGAACAATTTCTGCCGCATACGTATTCACATGGGAATGGCTTACGCCTCCCTTAAGTTGAACAACTTCCACTCCTTTAACCTGCTTGGGACGAAGTTGACGGGCTACGGCGTTCATCGTTGTCCCCCAGGTTACGCCAATAATGTCTGCATCCTGCACCGTATCCTGTAAGTAATCTGCTGCTCTCTTGCTAATATGTTTCAAAATTTCTTCATCACTCTTCAACGGGGCAAAACATACAAGCGCAGTATCCAGATTATACTTGGCCTTGAGTTCCCCGGCAATAATATCGATATCCTCCAGCGGGTCCATGATTTCAATGCGAACGTAACCGCGATCTTTCGCATACTGAAGTAATCGTGAAACGGTTGGACGTGACACGCCCAGCCTGACCGCAATATCCTGCTGGCTGTAATCCGACTGATAATACAATTTCGCTGCTTCAATGCTTAATCGTTGCTTCTCCAGATCCATTCCCATATGCGCTCATCTCACTCATTCCTATTATCGTTCGAATTCACCTTACACCAATGTATTATACATGATTGAGTACCAGGTCACTATCCAGGTATAAAACGTTAAAAAGGATGCATACTACATCGGTCGCTTACTAATGTGGGCCCTTTTTGGCAAAAAACATCATAGAGAGGAAGAACCGCATGTCTACATTATTGTATATTACTGCCCATCCTCATGATCATGAAACCTCCTTCAGTATGGCTGCAGGCAAAGCATTTGTTGATGCATATCGTGAAAGCCATCCCTCGGATGAGGTCATCCATCTGGATTTGTATCGCTCAGATATTCCTCATATTGATGCAGATGTGTTCAGTGGTTGGGGTAAACTTCAATCCGGCAGCGAATTGACTTCTGAAGAACAGGCCAAGGTACAACGTTTGAATGAATTATCCGATCAATTCGCCTCAGCTGACAAATATGTTTTTGTGACACCGATGTGGAACTTCTCTTTTCCTCCAATTATGAAAGCTTATATCGACTCCATCTGCGTGGCTGGCAAAACGTTCCGGTATACGGAACAAGGCCCGGTCGGATTACTTTCCAACAAAAAGGCATTGCACATTCAGGCCCGTGGCGGCATTTATTCTGAAGGACCTCCGGCCCAAATGGAATCCGGCCATCGATATTTGAGCATCATTATGTCTTTCCTGGGTGTTCCGAAGCTTGAAGGTATATTTGTGGAAGGACATAACCAGTACAAGGAACGCGCAGATGAGATCAAACAGCAAGCCATAGAAGAGGCACGTACGCTCGCCAAACAGTTTTAAGCCTTAAATAAACAAATACAGCAACAAACACAAAACCCGCTTGCCGACCCAGAACAGATTTCATAGGTCAGCAGGCGGGTTTTATTTTTTATAATAAATTATAGAGCTTATTGATGTCCAGCGCTGGCACGGCTCATGGTTTCAAGTTTACGAGTAATGGCATTGCGGTCCACTTTCAGTCCCCAGATTGCTTCAATAATCTGTTCTTTCTCTTCGGGACCATCGGCATGTTTCAGTTGCATTAACAGATCATGCATTTGTTCGTTAATACCTTCAAATTGACTCCAAAGATCCTGTCTGACCTCGGTTGAATCCAGATGATGATTAGCATCCACTTCTTCTTTCAGTGCTTGCAGAATGGCCTGTTTCCACTCCTCATCACCCAGCTGTTTCGCTATGTTCAGGAGATCCAGATAATCGTCAACAAGAAGTGAGTTCAATTCAGCGTGTGTTTTCATCGTTTATTGCATCCCCTTTGCATCTATTTACCCAGTATTATACTCGGTATTTCGGGATATGCAATACTTGTCGAAAAAAGTTGTGGTTCTTTGTGCTTATAATAATAATTTACGACTTGAGTTGTTGCAGCAGCTGCACGCGATAGGCTTCACTTTCAAGAGACTGGATCTCCTTGTATTCTTCTGCAGTAAGCACTTTGGGCTCCCCTGCTGCCTTGGCGATCATATACACCTTGGCACTTTCCTCCACTACCTGGGTACGGTAGTAGGCTTCGCGCAGGTTTTTACCTGTGGTAACCAATCCATGATTGACCAGAATGAGCGCCGTATGCTCTTCAACCTTGGCAGCTACTGCATCGGCAAGAAGTTTGGTCGTGGGCAGAACATAAGGGACAAAGCCAATATCGCCCACTAGGGCCGACTGATCAGGGAACAGATGAGGCAATTCATCGAAAACGAGACTTAGGGCGATAGTGTAAGCCGGATGTGTATGCACAATGGCCTGAATATCAGGATTCACACGATAACTGTACAGATGCATTAATACTTCGGAAGAAGGACGTGTCGATCCGGCACGTGTCTCTCCTGTCGCAATATCAATTGCAATCCATTCGTCGGGCTCCAGATCCTCTAGTGCATAACCACTCGGCGAAAGCAGCATCGTGCCCTCGGAGCGTGCGCTCAGATTCCCACCTGGTCCTACCACCAATCCCTGAGCAACTGCTCTGCGGGCATATTTGGTCAGTTCTTCCCTTATATGTTGTTCAGACATGATTTTCTCCACTCCTTTGACTTTTTCTATTTCAGCAGTTTGCAGAATCCATATTTTTGCCCAGGGCACAAAGCTGGTTGGAAGTTGCAATTGAATTAATGCAAAATGCCATCTAATTGGATCTGTTCGCCAATGTTTGATTCAGGTTTTGATAGCTTTCGTAAGCCTCCTGCCACCTTGCGGTGCCTTCCGGCTCATAGGTTTCAGGGGAAAAAGAAGATGCCATAACCTCCCGCACCTCGGACAAGCTGCTCACTTCTCCATGGGCCAGGAATTGCAGCATGCAATTGCCGGCTGAGGTTGCCTCTGCAGGGCCCGCTATCACCGGAACACCTGCTGCATTTGCCGTAAATTGGCACAATAAGTGATTATGCACGCCGCCACCGACCATATGAATCAACCGTGGACGCGTGCCTGTAATTAGCTCCAGTTCATCCAGAGTCTGTCTGAACTCCAGCGCCAAACTTTCGAGAATACAGCGCACAATGGCTCCGGTCGTTTCCGGTGTTGTTTGCCCGCTGGAACTGCACTGTTGCCGGATTCGCTCAGGCATGTCACCCGGTGCCAAATACACTCCATCTCCAGGTGATACATAACATTGATGAGCGGTTGCCGATGCAGCGAGCTGAACGAGTTCCTCATGGGTAAAACATTGATTTTCCCGTTCCCACTGTCGTTTGCACTCCTGCAATAGCCACAGGCCTGAGCGATTCTTCAAGGTTCGCACTTTGCCATTTACCGTACCTTCATTGGTGAATCCCAATTGGCGGCTACGATCATCCAATACAGGGGTATCACGTTCTACGCCCATGAGTGACCAGGTACCACAGCTTATAAAGGCAAATTCCGAATCTGTCGCAGGAATAGCTGCCAGTGCGGAGGATGTATCATGTGAACCTACAGATATCACTTGCATCGGTCCACTCCGCAACTCCGCACACAAGTCATCTGTTAACTGTCCAAGCACCGTGCCTGGCTGAACGAGAGGTGGGAATAGGGTCTCCGGGATACCCAGACGGCCAATCAACTGTTCATTCCAACGGGCCTCCCCGGCATGCAACAGTCCGCTTGTACTCGCAATCGTGTACTCACAGGCCTGCTGACCTGATAGATAATAGTTAAACAAATCCGGCATTAACAACATTCGCACATCCGGTCGAAGAGTCTCGGAGTGCTCGCGCACACTTCCAAGCAGTTGAAATACGGTATTGATCTGTTGTGGCAGGACGCCAGACATGGAATACAGCTCTTCTTCATTCACCATGTGCACTACTTCTTCCATCCACTTCGCATTACGTGATTCCCGGTAATGACGTGGATTGAAGCACAATCTTCCCGCCCCATCCACCAATCCATAGTCGACTCCCCACGTATCCACAGCAATGGAACGGACCGGATGCGAGATGCCTTGCATGCCCTTCACAATACCTTGTTTTAATTCGTGGAAAAGTCGCAGGAAATCCCAATACAATTCATCCCCCAGCTGCACAGGTTCATTGCTGAATCGATGCATTTCCTGTAACGAGAGCTTACTCCCGTTAAAAGTCCCCCGGACCACCCGACCGCTTCCGGCGCCGTAATCGGCTGCAAGCACATGTGTTGCCTGAATTCGCATCTCTCATGCCTCCTTCGCTTCAGCGACAAGCCGTTTGGATGTTAACGATACAAAGGTCCAAAGACGCTGCAAGCCCGATAATCGGCACTTTCCGGTTCACTTGTGCCAAACAGTCCCCAGGCACGCGGACGGAAAATCTCGGATTCCGGTACATTATGCATACTCACCGGGATGCGAAGCATGGAGGCCAGTGTCAGCAAATCCGCTCCGATATGTCCATAAGAGATGGAGCCATGGTTCGCGCCCCACTGATTCATCACTTCATATACCGAGGTGAAGGCCCCTGATCCCGTCAGAACAGGTGCAAACCAGGTAGATGGCCAAGTCGGATCTGTCCGCTGATCCAGCGTATCATGCACATCATCAGGCAGATCAACGGTGTAACCTTGAGCCAATTGCAGCACCGGACCAAGTCCTTTTACCAGATTCAGACGCGTCATTGTAACAGGCATGCCGCCTTTAGTCAGGAAATCAGCCGAATAACCGCCGCCACGGAAATATTCCACGGATGCTGGCCGCCATGAGGTCGCTTTCAGGCAGTCCTGAACTTCTTCATCTGTAATTTCCCAGAAAGGCTTGAGCACAGGCTTACCTTCTTTTGATTGTTGCCCTGTACCATCCAATGCTGCAGAACCGGAGTTGATCAGATGCAGAATGCCGTCCTTTGCGTTTCCTTCCAGCTGATGCCCTGTCACGCGTTTTACCGAATCCGTGCTCCAATAGGTACGTACATCTGCAAAGATCTGCGCGGTATGTGTAAGCAGGGAACCAAATAACATCGACACGCCATTCAGGCTATCGTTCTCTGTTGCCACCAGATAAGGTGAGCGTTTGCCATTCCAGTCAAAGGAAGAATTCAGGATGGATTCCAGAAAATCTCCGTTGGGTGAATGATCCGTCCACTGTCGTTGTCCCTGAAACCCGGAGACAATCGCGTGGTGACCCATGGATTCCTCAGTGAATCCCAGCTCCGCCAGCTTCGGATTGCCTGCCATCAGGTCACGTACGATCTGGGTCATTTTTACAACCGTTTCCCATTCATACTCTTTACGTTTGCGATCTGTCTGCAGATGGGCAGGATTGTTATCCTGTCCTTCACTACAGTTCTCCTTCACCCAGGCCAGTGCCAGCTTATACTCCTCAGGATCGTAAATTTCCTCTTCTATACGACGAGTCAGTTCACTCATATCCACATATTCGTTGCGCATGCCCAGATATTCTTGGAAAAAAGAATCGTTCACGATGGAGCCGGCAATGCCCATGGATACCGAGCCGATGGACAGATAAGCACGTCCCTTCAAGGTTGCAGCGGCAAGACCCGCACGGCTGAACCGAAGCAATTTTTCACGAACGTCATCAGGAATCGTCGTATCTCCTCCATCCTGAACATCCTCTCCATAGATTCCAAAAGCCGGAATCCCCTTCTGTGCATGTGCAGAAAGTACCGCTGCCAGATATACTGCGCCCGGACGTTCAGTCCCGTTAAAGCCCCAAATGGCCGTAGGAATGGAGGGTGACATATCCATCGTTTCTGTTCCATAACACCAGCAAGGTGTAACGGTAATGGTCACGCCCACGTTGGAACGACTGAATAGTTCTGCGGCAGCGGCAGCCTCGTTCACACCGCCAATACAGGACTCGGCAACGACGCATTCTACCGGCGATCCATCGGGATAACGAAGCTCTGACGCGAGCAGCTCGGCAACGGACGTCGCCATACGCATGGTTTGCTCTTCCAATGATTCGCGCACACCCTTGCGTCTTCCGTCAATTGTGGGACGAATACCAATCTTGGGAAATGCCTGTTTATAACGGTAATCCTGATGTGTCATACTAAAACGTCCTCCTTCAATGGTTTCATAGAATAGGTACGAATGACTTGTGACTTATCCGTGTGCAATTTGATGGGGCAAATTAGGAATTCTATTCCCTCTGTTCACCGATACCCGAGGTAACACACTACCATTGCAAGCGGGTAGCCAATCCATTTTCTTGTTATGAATGCGTTTACAAATACTCAATTGAATAAACCGCTCTATTTATTGACTCCGTTATGCTGTCCTGTGATTAAGTATGAAGGAAGCGAAGTGAGCAAAAATGAAGAGCGGTTAGACCAAAAAAAATCATTTTTTATTCATTAGGGTTATCGGTAACCCTAACATAGCATGAGCCTATGTTGCTGTCAATCGGCATTATCCTATAGAATGGAAAGACTATGTTGCGGAAAGGTTAGATTCCATTGATCACCATTTATGATATTGCAAAAAAAGCCAACGTCTCCGCCATGACCGTCTCCAAAGTCATTAATCAAACAGGTCGTATCAGTCCGGCAACACGAGAGCGTGTACAACAGGTCATTGAAGAACTCGGCTACATCCCTAACTCCAATGCACGCAGTCTGGTACTGCAACGGACCCAGATGCTGTCACTACTGATTACGGATATTACTAATCCCTTCTACACAACGTTGGCCCGGGGAGCTGAGGACGCAGCCAATCAGCGCGGTTATCGCCTCTTGTTCAGTAACAGCGATGAGGATTACGGAAAGGAGAAAAATTATGTGGAAACCATTCTGTCTACCCGCGTCGATGGTGTGTTGTTTGCACCTGCTGGAGACCGTTCGCTGAATCACTTGAAGCAGCTGCAGGAACGTAACATTCCGTTTGTCATTTTGGACCGCACTGTCCCGGGAATCACGTCTGACGTAATCGCCGGGGACAGCCGGGAAGGTGCACTGCAATTGATTCGATATCTGACGAATCTTGGGCATCGCCACATCGCTCTGGTCAATGGTTCTTCCGAAGTTTCGACTGCGCGGCTGCGAGAAGAAGGATACATGGAGGGACTGAGGGAAGCCGAGCTTCCTTTTGATTCAGGTTTAATTCTTCGAACAGGCTATCGGGATTTCAGCGATGAAAAGGGTATCGACAGGTTGCTAGCACATCAGCTCAAACCTACAGCCATTTTTGCAGCAAACAATATGCTTGCCATCGGGGTCATTCGACTTTTGCGTAAACGGGGGGTGCGAGTGCCTGAGGACATCTCGGTCGTCTGTTTTGATGATCTGGATCTGGCTTCCGCTTTTGATCCCTTTCTCACCGTTGCTGCACAGCCTGCCTATGATTTCGGTGCCATCGGCATGCAAATGCTGATCGATCGAATTGAAGGCAAGGCTCCTGAGCAACCACAGACCGTCATTATGCCATCTGAGCTGCGTATTCGCGCGTCGGCCTCTGTGCCCTCCGAATAAACAGGAAAATCAATCGAAGGTCAACCGTAACTTGAGAGAACTGTTTTGTTGAAGCAAATACACAAACAGGACGCATCAGAGAAAATCTCTCTGACTGCGTCCTGTTTTCTTTGTATGAAAAGTAACTCTTATATATATTTAGATTCTAGCCCTCGGATTGAAGTGCCAGAGCCACTTCCCGAACCAGACCCGGGAACCAATCCATCAATGCTTCGAACGTATATCCCGCCTGCTCTGCTTTGGAAGTATCCATTGTCCAGGATTCCGAAATTCCGAAGGGTGACATATCTTCTTTGATTGTTTCGGACAGTACCTGGGATTGCATCCCCGTTACCGTTTCGATCAGTTTCATCATGGATGAGAGTGTTATAGCCCCTTTGGACGCTGCATTCACAGGGCCTGTAACGGATGAATGTCCGAGCCAGGCGAGAAATCTCGCGGCTTCCGTGGAATTAATGAATCCAATCTCGGCGTCCGGATTTGGCATGCCGATTGGTTTTCCTTTTTGCACATGTTCAATATGAAAATGAAGTCTTCGTGTGTAGTCATCAATACCGAGCACAATTGGTATACGCATCGCCGCCACAGGGAAATCTGCTTCCTGGAAAAACACAGCTTCCGCAAGACGTTTGCCCTCACCATACGAGAAATCCTCATGGTTTCCATATTGCAGCGGATAGGTATAAGGATCGAAATCGGCTTCCGTAAATCCAGGTTTGGGATCTCCATAAACCGAGAGCGTTGAAGTCAAAATGTATCTTTGAGTACGTCCTGCAAAAGCTTCGCATGCCGACTTCGCCGCATCCGGCGAGTAACAGATGTTATCATAGACAATATCCCACATGTCGGTCTGTGCAACCTCGGCGAGAGATTTAGGATCTTCACGATCCATTTTAATCCGGTTAACCTCGGTTCCAAAATCTACATCTGTTTTGCCGCGAGTTGCGACTGTGATCTGAGACTTACCTTCCCATAGCAAATGATCAACCAGACGTTTGCCGAAGAAACGTGTTCCACCAAGTATAAGTACTTTTTTCATCGGATAAAACCTCCTAACCTGTTCTGGTCATGCGTATCTTATTCCTTATTAAAACCTTCATGAATGAAGTGCTGGCTGTATTGTTGCAACTCGGGTATTTTCACCGAGATTTCACAATATGGAGCATCGTATGTGCTCCCCGCTGGAATTCGTATGAAGTTATCTCTTCAGAAGTGATATATCCGCGTTCTTCCAGTATAGCCTTTAGTTCATCCATATGCTCATAACGTTTGCCAGACAAGTCTACTGTAGGGAAAATCCGCAGCTCCCGCTTGGTCACACGCAACAGCTCAAGAATCGTCTGAAGATGAAAATCGGTATCGAGGCGATCTGCATAAGTAAACAGGAAATGCGCAGACAATGTCAGATCGAATTGTTCATCGGAAAAAGGCAACTCCGGCAGTATAGAGGCCACATAACGGTCAGGAAAACGTCTCATATCGGCTACACAGTCGGTGATTGCACGTCTACGTTCTTCTTTCAGCCCATGGATTGAACCAAAATCATCCCATCTATATTTATTCTGTACCTGTTCCATTTGCTTCATCGTATGTTCAATATCCTGAAGTCCCTTCACTTCCAGTTGGCTGCTCTCATGTTCATAGGCAATATCGGCTGCCATGGGATCTGCACCTAACTCTCGTGCATGGCTACTGAATGAACAAGCCCCGCCCGGACAATCGAGAATGGACTTACCTTTAATCTCTTTCACGGTCAGGTTGAACATCTTCATATATTCCTCGAAGGTTCGCCCGATAAAAATAATCTGTGCCAGCTCCAGGCCGGCAACTCTGTTCTTCTGCTCATCTCTGCTCATCTCGTCTCAGCTCACTTTTCAGAATTAATCGTTAGGAAAAACAAGACCAATCTGCTGCCGGATCTGATCCATCACCTGCATGGTAACATAGGAACGTTCATACGTGTTCATGTCCGATTCCCTTTTGCCCTGCTGAATCAGATTCACAAATTCCTCTACCTCATAATACATCGACGGATGAATTTGCTCGGCAGTGAGTTTCTCCACCGTACCATCATTGTAGCGTATCTCTGCATGTTCGGGTGAACCAATTTTGTCAATGATGATGCTGCCACGTTCGCCCATAATTTCGCTTGGAACATGAGAATTGGAGATTTTGGAGTACGTCACTACCGCTTCCATCTCATCATAATTCAGGATGACACTGCCTTGTCCGTCTACCCCTGATTCCAGCATCATCGCCTGGGACTGAACTTGGTTAGGCTCACCAAACAGTGTAATCAATGGATAGAGACAATACACACCAAGATCCATTAATGCACCGTTAGCGAGATCGGGTTTGAACGCATTCAGGACGATTCCTTCTTTATACTTGTCGTATCTGGAAGAGTATTGGCAGTAACTCGCCACATATTTACGTACCGGGCCAATCTTATGTAGGTGAGACTGTACCATTTTGAACAAGGGAACAAGGGTTGATTTCATGGCCTCCATGAGCAGAACTTCATGTTCTCGTGCTGTATCAATCATACGACGGACCTCTGCCCCATTAGCAGCCAGAGGCTTCTCGCACAAGACATGTTTGCCGTTTCTTAGAAACAACTCTGCCTGTTCGGCATGAAAGGTATTCGGTGTAGCAATGTACACGGCATCGAACCCATCACTCGCCGCCATCTCTTCCAGATTGGTGAATCGATGTGCAGCATGATATTGATCTGCGAATGCATTAGCCTTATCTTCAGTTCTTGAATACACGGCGGTCAATTCGAATCCTTCGACTTGTGCAGCGGCCTCAAGAAGCCTCTCTGTAATCCAGTTGGTACCTACCACTCCAAAACGAACCATTCAATCTACCTCTTTCGTAAATAAATTACACCCTATTACACGTTTAAACAGCTTGCCATCCTGTACATTGTAGCCTATATTTCATTCAGATTGAAGGGAAGTACATTTTCCAACATATTGATATCTTGCTTTTTTGTATGATAAACCCTCGATTTCAACGAATCAGGGGTATAATGAGAGTTGAGGTGATCTCTATGGAAAGTCATAACCCCTATCAAACAGATTCTGTTCCTATAGATGAAAAACAGTGGAATGCCATTATCCACAACGACAGCAACTTCGATGGTAAATTCTATTACGGAGTCAAGACAACGGGCATTTTTTGCAGACCTTCCTGCAAGTCGAAAACACCCAAATATGAGAATGTCTCTATATTTAACAACCCTGAAGAAGCATTGGCACGACATTTCCGTCCATGCAAACGGTGCAAACCAACGGGTGAGCGAGTCCCCGATCAGGAGTGGATTTCCGTTGTAACAGACTATATTGAGCATCATTTTGCCGAGCCCCTAACACTTGATATCCTTGCGAATGTTAGTCACGGTAGTCCGTACCATCTGCATCGGGTGTTCAAACGGATTACAGGTTTAACACCAGTGGAGTACATTCAGGAAAAACGAGTCACCGAAGCCCGGAAATTGCTCGAAAGCACCAGTTTTACCGTCACAGATATCGGTCGACAGGTCGGCATAGCTAATCCGGCGTATTTTATTACTGTATTTCGAAAACATACAGGATGCACACCTACCAATTACCGTGAACAAAGGCGTGATCAATCATGAAGACCAGCCTGGTATACAAAGTACCCAAAACGTTGCTGAACAAAGGAACAGGGTTCCTTAATGGTTATACACATACGCTGAATCCCTACACAGGCTGCGTTTTTGGCTGTTCCTACTGTTATGTAAGGCAAATGCCCGTATCTTTGTTTCGCAAAGAGCCTTGGGGAAGCTGGGTTGATGTGAAACAGGAAGCCGCCAACGTGCTTGCCAAAGAGCTGAAGCGTGCGAAATCGAAAGGTAAAGTCACTATTTTTATGTCATCCAGTACTGATCCGTATCAGCCCGTTGAGTATAAGGAGCAAATCACGCGTTCATTGCTAGAAGTCATGGTTGAACATTCACCCGATTTTATATTGGTTCAAACCCGAAGTCCTTTGGTGACTCGTGATATCGATCTGCTGCAAAAGTTGGGTGAACGTGTGCGTGTCAGCATGACAGTGGAAACGGACCTTGACGATATCCGCAAACAGTTCAGTCTGGCAGCTCCACCAATCGCAGGCAGATTGCAAGCACTAGAACAACTGCGGGATGCCGGTATCCCCACACAGGCTGCTATTGCACCAGTATTGCCCAGCAGCGAAAGCTTTGCAGCCCTCTTGAGGCCGCTTGTCCAGCGTATATGCATTGATGATTACTTCATGGGAGATGGAAGTGAGGGCAAGCGAACCCGGAGACTTGGCATGAAATCACTTTACGAACAAGTGGGCAAGGAAGATTGGTTCAGTCCTGAGGCATACAAAATAGTAGTCCAACGAATGAAGGCGCATTTTGAGGAACATGAAATTTGGATTAGCCAGGCCGGATTCGAACCCTAATGATGTCTTGATATAAAATGAAAATAGCCCTGCTTCCCGTATCGGGAGTCAGGGCTATAGCTTTTTCTTGATCGATTATTGATCCAGCGTGTACAATGGCAGATTTTCCGGCAGTGCAGCAGGGCGCTGACACGTGCTGTCCATTTTATAAAAAGTCTGTTCATCCGAAGAATCATGGAACGCCCACATTGCTTCAAGCACATGATAGGCCAATTCTCCACTCGCCCGGTGAGCGCGACCGCTACCCACTGCATAAGCCATATCTGCGACGCCGATACCGCGTGTATTTTCCTGATATCCCGGCAGAAGTGGTACCTCTGTCCACTCCTCATCACCCAGCAAACGGTAACGAACCGGACCGCCGAATGTATTTGGATCAGGAACCTGAAGGGTTCCATGGGTGCCATATACTTCAATCGGTGGCAATACACTTCCGCCAAATACGTCAAAACTCGTAATCAGCGTGCCGATGGCTCCCTGCTCAAATTGCAACAATCCAGCTACATGCGTCGGAATTTCAACGGGGATGCTCTGACCTCGCTTTTTCTCACTCGTGATCGTCCGCTGTTCCATCGCTTTGCCCGTCATGCCAGCAATTGCCTTGATTGGCCCGAGCAATTGCACGAGCGCAGTCAGGTAATAAGGCCCCATATCAAACATAGGCCCGCCACCGGCTGCATAATAGAACTCCGGATCGGGATGCCAGTGTTCATGTCCACGGCTCATCATAAATGCGGTGGCCGCGACAGGCTTGCCGATGACACCATCCTCTACCACTTTGAGTGCCGTCTGAATCCCTGAACCGAAGAACGTCTCTGGCGCACAGCCCACGAGCAGACCTTTGCGTTTGGCTGTTTCCAAGACCGCTTGACCCTCTTCACGTGTGACAGCGAGTGGTTTTTCCACGTAGACATGTTTGCCTGCTTCGAGCGCTCGTAAGCATACATCCGCATGAACAGCAGGGATCGTCAAATTGATGATCAGATCGATCTCGGGGTCTGCCAAAATCTCATCTACCGTGTACACGTTAGGAACATTATAAGCCGCCGCCTGCTCCTCTGCCCTGTTCCGATCAAGATCTGCAACCGCAACAAGATCGAGCACCTCAAATCGGTGACAGTTCTCCATATAAATACCGCTGATTTTACCGCAGCCAATAATGCCTACTTTCATTGTTTTCATGCTTGGACTCCCTTCGTGTTCCCACTTGGTATAGCGCTTCCAAAAAAACCTCTAGACCGCTGTAATGTGGGTCAATATATTTATCTCAACGGATACGAATTAGAATTAAATTAGTGATTTTGGTTATCTGCCATTCCTGTGTAAACCTCAGCTACTGCTTCCGTGCGGCTCTGCGCGAGCGCTTTGCCTGCCGCAGTCCATTTGAAACCACTACGCATCATTTCAGTAACTTGTTTCATCTCCACGATATCTGCATGGTGTCCGAGCGAATTGTAGAACACGCGGCCAGCACCCCAGCGTTTGGTCCAAACGACTGGCATATCCACTGGGCCATTCGCTGCATGAGGACCGTTAACAATTGGGAAACGTGTCGTAGCCAGCACTTCCACAGCAGGGTCCACATGCAGGTAGTACTGTTCACTTTTTACCTGGAAATCTTCAATATGATCCAGCAATGGACTGGAACCACGCTTCATGTTGACCGTATACTCCACGCCGTCGTTCCCCGGATGCGCAACCCACTGTCCCCCCGTCATGAACTGCCAGTCAACGTTGTTGCGGAACGCATCGCACATCCCGCCATGAAGACCCGCAAGACCCACGCCGCTCTGAACAGCCGCAGATACGTTATTGACCAATTCCTGTTCAATCTGTCCCATCGTCCACAGCGGAACGATCAGATCCAGGCCCAGCAGTTTCTCTGCATCTGCATATGCATCCAGTGTGTCTGAGACTTCAACCTCGAATTGTTCTTCCTTCAGAATGCGCTCAAAAATCGCTGCTACCTGCTCTGGTTCGTGTCCATCCCAGCCGCCCCATACGATTAGTGCTTTGCTCATCACCCATCACTCGCTTTCCGGAAATTAAGTTATTGTCATTCTAACAGACCGTGCGCAAACTCAAGACCTCTCAGAGGTCAGCATCCTGGCTTATATCTAACTCATATATTTCAAATGAGTGGCCATATGACGTGCACTTCACAATTCCAATGGTAAAACAACACTTACATTTCTTCTAACGACACCCAGCGGCGCTCTGTAACGGAACGTTCAACCGCTTCCAATACTGCCTGACAGGCAACGCCATCGTGGAAACTTGGCTCAGGCTGACGTCCTTCGGAGATTGCAGTCACCAGCTCCAGCATTTCATGTGTGAACGTATGCTCGAATCCAATTGTGTGTCCCGCAGGCCACCAGGCCTCTGCATATTTGTGTGCCGGATCCGTCGCCAGAACACGGCGGAAGCCCTGCACATCTTCATCGTCCTTCGTAAAATACACTTCCAGTTCATTCATCCGTTCAAAATCAAAGCGGACGCTGCCCAGACTGCCGTTGATCTCAAACGAGTTGGTACTGCGATGACCTGCTGCAAAGCGTGTAGCCTCGAAGCTTCCCAGCGCACCATCTGCAAACCGTGCGAGGAACAAAGTGGCATCATCGACCGTCACTTCGCCTTTCGGAGCATCTGCGTTCGAGCTGCCTTTGGCGCTAAGTCCGGTCATTTCCGAAGCAAGCGGCCGCTCCTTAATGAACGTTTCGCTCATCCCGATCACTTCCTTGAATTCGCCGACCAGGAAGCGTGCCAGATCAATCAGGTGTGCGCCGAGATCGCCATGTGAGCCTGAACCTGCCACTTCCTTTTGCAACCGCCATACCAGCGGGAAGGAAGGGTCCATAATCCAGTCCTGAAGGAAAAACGCTCGGAAATGATAGATTTTGCCCAGACGTCCGCTTTGCACCAATTCTTTGGCCAGCTGCACAGCCGGAGAGAAACGGTAATTGAATCCGACCATGTGCGCAACTCCTGCTTCTTCTGCAGCCTGGAGCATTTCACGCGAATCAGCGAGCGAGAGAGCCAGTGGCTTTTCACAGAACAGATGTTTACCCTGACGAGCAGCTTCCAGCGCGATTTCCTTATGAGCATCACTTGGAGCGTTAATATCGATCAGATCGATATCATCACGCCGTACCAGCTCACGCCAATCCGTTATACTCTCAGACCAGCCGAACTGGCTGGCAGCCTCCTGAACTCCCTGCTCGTTGCGTCCGCAGATTACCGACATCTCGGGCTGCAACGGGGCAGACGGGAAAAACATTGGCAGGCTGCGATAAGCATTGCTGTGGGCTTTACCCATAAATTTGTATCCAACCATTCCGACACGAAGACGATTTGACATGGTCATTTCCTCCTTTGGAATATAGCTTGTAATGTATTAATTACGGATTGAAGATGCACGGATAATCAGCTCCGTAGGCAACAACTGCCTTGCGGTTTCTGAGGGGAATTCGGTATTCACTGATGAAGCTGTTGCCCCCAATGATCCATGAATAAGCTTGGATGCAGCCAGTTCTCCCATTTCATAAAAGGGAACCCTGACGCTGCTCAGCGGAGGAACCGCCATCTCGGCAGCGTCGGAGTCATCGTAACCCACGAAGGCGGGGAAATCCTGAACCTTGATACCACGCTCTCGCAAACCATGCATAACACCGATCGCCATCCGGTCATTCGCAGCAAATACAGCATCAATCTCGTCAAGCCGGGCTGCAATGGTAGCAGCTGCCTCCACCCCGCTTCGTCTGCCGTAATTCCCCTCCAGCAACAGGCTGGAATCCACATTCATTCCGGCCTCATTCAAGCCGATCTGAACGCCCTGAAGCCGCTCCTGACTGTTGGAATAACTATCCGGACCATTGAGAAAGGCAATTTTCCGGTATCCTTGATCGGTAAGGTGACGGATTGCCAGCCTGCTGCCCCCCACATGATCGGCATCCACTTCCATGAATGATTCACCTGCAAAGTGCTGACTCATAATGCAAAAGGGATGTCCTTCCTGCTGAAGCTGCTGCATGGCAGCCAGTTCGCCATGATCATCTCGCGCGCCGAGAATGATGCAAGCATCCACTTTCTGACGGCGGAACAGATCCGTATAATTCATTACTTCTCCTGGTGTCCTGAACATGACCAGCAGGTCCATGCCGCTGTCCCTGGCTTTGCTCCCAATGCCGCTCAGCATTTCCGAGAAGAAATACGCCGAGAACAAGTGTGCCTTCGGAACGTAGGGCAACACCACGCCAAGGTTACCGCTTTTACTTCTCGCAAAGCTGCGGGCCAGTGCGCTGGGCACGTAACCCAACTGCTCGGAAGCTTCAATAACCTTGCGGCGGGTTTCCTCTTTAAT
>NZ_LITU01000051.1:0-21535 GCF_001280595.1 Paenibacillus xylanivorans | reverse complement strand
TGTAGCTTCCGAAACACCGGCAAGATCAGCCACTTCTTTACGGGATGCCATGGATCTCACCTCCTTCATGTTTCCTGAACACATGCAAATCCGATGCAATGTATAAAAAATGATATTTATGTACGCGCGTACATCTTCTCATGTGTTGTAACCGTTGTCAATGCTTTTAACACAAAAAAAGATGAGGATTTGTGTAAACAAATTCCCCATCCTTTTCATGCTATATTTTTCTTGTAACTTGTCCCATATTGTCTGCCGATTTTCAGATGACTTCACATGGATTTATATCGAAAAGCAAAGCCCACAACAGTAGAGACCAAATTTAATTTAGGTCGTCACACCGTTACCAACAGATGATTGACTGAACTCAGCCTGTTCCAAAATGGTGACATGACTTTGAATGCGATCCGAAGGTTCAGGTGTCGATTGAAGTTGCCGCACTTTATGCAACACTTCCTTATTTGGAAGGAAATGCTGAGAACGGATGAAACGAATGGTTTTAGTTTTGGCACGCATGACAATGGAATCGGTCTCTGCCCGATCATCTGCGAGGTAACGCACACCGCCAAGAATCTCACCAGGGGTAACACCCGTTGCTGCAAAGATGACGTCCTCCGTGCCGATCATATCCTGCATCGTTAATACTTTGTAGGGGTTGTCGATCCCCATTTGCAAGCAGCGCTGGAATTCGTCTGCGTTCGCGGGCATCAGGCGACCTTGAATCTCACCGCCCAGGCAAGACAGTGCTGCCGCTGCAAGCACGCCTTCCGGCGCTCCACCTGATCCAACATACAGATCAATTCCCGCCTCCGGGAACGCAGGTGCCATCGCACCAGCAACGTCACCATCACTAAGGAACTTGATCCGCACCCCAACCTTGCGTAACGTTTTAATCGTGCCCTCATGTCGGACACGGTCCAGAATCATGACCGTCAGATCAGAAATGTTTTTGTTCAATGCTTCTGCGGCTTTCTCCAATGTCACCTCAACCGGATCTTCAATACTGACCTTGCCCACCAGAGCCGGCCCTACAGCCAGTTTCTCCATGTACATATCCGGTGCGTGGAGCAGGTTACCTTTTCCCGCCACTGCAATAACCGATAAAGCGTTGTTTAGCCCCTTGGCTACGATCTCTGTACCTTCCAAAGGATCTACAGCCACATCAACCTCGGGACCCTCAGCGTTGCCAACTTCCTCGCCGATATACAACATGGGTGCTTCATCCATTTCTCCCTCACCGATTACCACCGTGCCGCGAATGGACACGGAATCGAACATGGCGCGCATAGCCAAAGTAGCCGCCTCATCTGCACTATTCTTGTCGCCTCGCCCCATCCAGGGTGCTGAAGCTAACGCAGCCAATTCTGTTACTCGGACAATTTCCAACGCCAGTTCGCGTTCCATTTTTCCCACTTCCTTTCCAGTTTCCAAAAGCATACATTGAAAGCGGTACTAAATCCATCGCAAATCCATATGAGATTGATCTAAAACGGGCGTAATAGCCCGATTTTGGGAAATTAGCTAATTCTGTCCCACGTCGATAAATGAACACATTTACACACTTTTGAACATGCCATTTTATAGGTCTATTGCAACGCATAAATTGGGTTTGAAGAAGTCAATTCATCTTATATTTTTTGAAACTTCATATTCATCGCATTGAGAGTGTCGCTGGAACAGATTAGAGCGTTATATTTCACGTAACAATGTTTTTATGTGATTTGATTTACCTCTACATAGAAAAATATCATTTATTCTCATGTTCATCGAAAACGATTTATAAGAAGGGCGTTACAATCATCCTTCACTGCCAAAGGAACAAAATTGAAGGCGTTATAAGAGGGACATTTTCTTCAAAGATTCGAACTGAAAATTCACCTAAATCCACCTCTATCCGCCCCTTAGACATGGTTAGTAATATAGATACAGCTTATGGAGGTCATCGAAAATAATAAGTTTACATAATAAATATTACGTTTTTAAAAATTCTTTTTTTTATATTTCCCCTCAAAAGGTCTTTTTTTCCTCAGCTTTGTGCACCACATAAATATGATCTGACTTTTTGCCCAAACTTTGCAGGTTAGCAGGTTTCTATCTCAGCTCCCAACATAGCAACTGCAATTTTCAGAAAATCCTCTCTTTGAATCTGCAAATGCCCATATCTAAAATGATATCCCCAACGTGCCTGTCCCCGAGTAAGGATCAGTTGGTCCAGCAGATCAGCGATCTTCACCTGCTGACAAGGATAATACTGGACATTCCTCCGATATGGCACAAAGGAATCCGACATACGGTACGTGTACACCTGATTGTCTACTACACGTCCTATGGCGGTAAATGCTTGAAGCACCTTGCCCCCGTGCAAGCTTGTTCGAGGCGAATAATAGATCAGCCAGTCGCCTGCATTCATTCTACGCAGAGGTGCTGCCTTGCCGTGACAGAGCTGAGCAAAGCCACCTTCTACGCCTTTCTCCACATGAGAGGCGGACACAACGCTGATCCAGTAGTGGTTTCCTTTTCCAAATTCTGCCTCAACATCTAACTGAGGAGCCAAGAATTCACTCGTATGAATCTGCTTAATTTTTTTGCTGGTAGCCATCAAATCATGCTTTTCCTGTTCATTCATCTCTGGACCCGTTCTTCCCATGCCATCTTCAGACGCTCAAGCTGCAAAAAATGATGACGATAATGCATCTCGACCAATGCAAACCATTCCTCTGCATTCAAACCGCCGAAGCTTGGATGTGCCAACGTACATTCCTGTGTTGTTCCTTCCAGCAGCAATTCCATTCTCCGCATTTCATCACTTACCTCATTAAATCCTTGAATTATTGATTCTCTTCCATCCGGTTGAAGCGGAGTATACTCAGGAGAAGCAGGAACGCGGATACGTATCGGAGGAAAACTTGTTTGTGCAAAAACAGCTTCACCTGTTTCTGTTTTGCCCTGGTTTTTCTTCTTACCCGAGTCCTCGTCTGCACTTATACAAAGTCGAACATTGGCTAAATGCATTTTCATCGCAGACTGAATTAAATGCTGGTACATCTGGCCCACCGACCACTCAATATCACTGGGTTTGTAGCTTAATTGAGCATCGCTCATCAGCTCCAGTTCCTGCAAATAACGTTCCAGCGTCAGTTCAAAATTACGTCGAATCTCATCGTTGTTCCTTGTTATTGTCGTGTCCATACAAATACACAGCTCCTTCAATCAGTTATAAACCGATCATACACAAACACTACTGACAGCGTTATGTCAGTAGTGTTTAAGGAGATTGATTGCTTCCTCGCGAATACGGATTCTCAACGATTCAGGTTCCAAAACCAGAGCTGAGGCTCCCCAGCCAAGTATCCAGCGTAGTACATCTTCTGGTTGCCTTACACGAAAATCTGCGTATAATCCATCTGTTTGCAGTTCTGCTTTCTCCATGTAGTAATTATTCGCTTCAATCACCCTATCTGCAATTCGACCATGAAACCATACACGGACATGAACATCACGGTTGTCAGGTGGTGAGTAGCTATGAATATTAAAACCTGGAGGAAGATCGAATGGATCTGTACTAATCTCCAGATCACTCATGCGGGATATACGAAAATGGCGAATCTCCTGTCGCAAATCACATCGGGCAATCAGCATCCATGAGCCTTGCATCCAAAGCATCCCATAAGGGGAGGCCAAACGAATGGTCTTTTGCACGGTTTCATTAACAGTCCCAGGTTTATGGTAATGAAAGCGGATTTTGAGCTTATGCTGCATTGCCTTTCGGATGATTCCCATATGTTCGATTTCTCGCTCACGTGCATCACTGTCCGGTGAACGAAGTAAACGGATACCCTGTTGTATCTGTCCCACCTCTTCCCGAAGAGGCACGGGCAGGATTGCTTCAATTTTGGAACGGGACGTAAGGGATGTACTTTTGTAGTAGTTATCGAAGCGCTGTTCCACAAAATCAAGTCCGATGAGAAGTGTTACTGCTTCTTCAGCTGTGAAGCTGATCGGAGGCAAAAAGTATCCTTCCATAAGTGAATATCCTACTCCGGGTTCTCCCACCACAGGAACTCCTGCCTCACATAACGCCTGAATGTCTCTGTATATGGTTCGGACACTTGTTTCAAACAAGAGGGCTAAATCTTCCGCACGTTGAACCTTCCCCCGCTGCAGCTCAAGTACAATGGCCAGCATACGATCCGATTTGTTCACGAATCAACCCTCCTTGTGTAGTAATATCAATTACACCATCTTCATAGGACATCTATTATAAGTAACATATGGACAAATGAAAAGTATACTGATTAACAAGTCTTCACTATGCCCGTATCGACCCATTTTCGTAAGATGTTTCATTGAACAACAAAGACCAACCCTCAGAACATAGGTTGGTCTATAAAAACTCTTATTCTCTTATGATCATTGAAATTCAGAGAAAGCTCGGACCTCACTACTTCCATGATCATTGGGTAGAACCCGTCCTATCGTGCTCATCGATAACCTTGTTTACCGCTCGTAGTATTCCTCCATATCCGGTGCAGCGGCACAGGTTGCCGCATAATCCCATTTCGATCTGTTCATGACTGGGCTGCGGATTGCGGTCCAAGAGAGCCTTGGTGGAAATGACCATTCCGGGAGTACAATATCCGCATTGGAAACCGCCCTCCTCCACAAAAGCCTGTTGAATTGGATGTAACTCGCCTTCCTTTTTACCATGTAATCCTTCTATTGTTGTTATCTCGCTTCCAATACATTGATAAGCCATAACGAGACAGGAATTGACCGGCTCACCATCCATCAGCACCATACATGCACCGCAGCGGCCTACTTCGCAGGAAACTTTCGTTCCGGTCAGATTCAAATGCAAGCGCAGTACATCCACAAGGCGAGTTGTTTGGGCAATCTGCAATTGCTTCTCTTCCCCATTCACAACGGCTGTCCAGAAATGGCTTAATGGTTCAGTCATGATGAGCTGACTCCTTCCTGAAGCGAGATGTCCAGTGATTTAATTAATTGATCTCGCGGAACCGGCAAACGATTAACCCACACCCCTGTAGCTTGATGAATCGCAGCGGTTATGGCCGGAGCAAGCGCCACCGAACCTATCTCGCCAATCCCCCGCGGTCCAAACGGATCACCCTCTGGCAGATCTTCAATTGCCTCTATCTCCAGGTTCGTGTGTATATCTCGAATCGTCGGAATCAGGTAGGTGTCCAGATTGGATGTTATATAGCGGCTGTTTTGCATCACGGCGTCCTCGGTCAATGTAAAACCCAGAGCCATTACGCTCCCGCCTTCGATCTGTCCAATGAATCCCATTGGATTGATGACAGGGCCAGCAGCTACCACATGCCTCGTATCCAGCAATTTGGCTTCCCCGGTTAGCGTGTTTACCTCTACCTCTGCAGCTACTGCCGCATACGTATATAGATAATGCCCGCCAACAACATTATCCGGCGTGGTCGGATATTCAAATCGAGTATCAAAAATCCAGTCCTCCGCTTCTCCATGCTTCGCTAGATCTACGTAAGAAACAACAACTCTGGGATTAATCGTCGTATCACTCGATGTAACTTCTGGAGGAAGCTGTCCCTTGCGCCATACTCCCTCTATTCCAGTAATCAGTTCTTCAGTCGGAATTCCTGATAAGGCAGAGGTTACCGACAAGATTTTGGAACGAAACGGAACTTGTAGTCGCTGAAGAGCCATCCAGGCCATTGTCGTTGAACGCGAAGCGGTACTTGAACCACTGTGCGGCACTCGATCTGTATCTCCAATGATGATACTCAGATCGGATGTTGAGCACTGGAACAAATCGCAGAGCATCATTTCCAGTGTGGCAATAAGTCCCTGACCGAATTCTTCGTAACTAAATGCCACTTCAATCTTACCTGCGGCATTTAGGGATAGGCGGCCCCCCGCCGGATCGGGAATGCCATACCCCAGCCCTGCCCCGTGCATGGCGATGGCTGCACCAACACCACGTTTAATCCAGGGAGGCAGAGCAAGATCTGCCGAGGGATGTTGATGCTTTTGCCATTTTTGCCATAACTCCGAACGATCCATCGCCTCCCATACTTGCGACAGTCCATCCGTGACAAGAATCCGTTGATTCAACGGTCCAGGGTCGGTCTTTTCCCTCATGTTGCGTCTCCGAAACTCCCAGGGGTCCATATTCATAATCTCGGCTAGTCGATCCATCTGACCCTCCATTGCAAAGATCGCCTGATTGCCGCCAAATCCGCGAAACTCTCCCGACACTCCATTATTCGTATAAACCGAGACACCCTCCACATCTACATGGGGAATAGAATAAGGCCCGAGACAGTGTTCTGTGCAAAAATTCAGGACAGGCGCCCCCAGCGTGGCATATGCTCCTGTGTCTGCGGTAATGCGGACTCGGTGAGCCTGTATAGTGCCTTCACGGCTGATTCCAGTCTGCATTTCAATTTTCATCGGATGGCGCTTCAGGCCTGCACGTACGGATTCTTTGCGTGAATTGTGCATTTTCACAGGGCGGCCGGATTTTAAAGCAAGAAGTGCACCATAGGGCTGCACATTCAGCTCATCTTTCCCGCCAAAGGAACCGCCAATCGGAGACGAGACAACCCGGATATCCTCTTCGGAACATCCAATGATTCGGGCAAGCTGCATCCTGTCCTTGTAACCATGCTGTGTAGCCGCATAGACATGGAGTCTTCCACTTTCATCAGGAACAAATAAACCGCCTTCAGTCTCCATATAGACATGCATCTGACGAGGGGTATAATAGGTCTCACTCACCATATGTTCGCATGCAGCAAAGCCCTCATCTACATTCCCTCGCTTGATTTCGGTACGGTGCAGCACATTGCCGGGACCATGTTTATGGAGCTCTGGTGCATCGGGTGCCAAAGCAGCCTCTGGGCTGTCCAGCGGAGTCCATTCCTCATACTCTACCCGGATCGCATCCAGAGCGAGCGCTGCACGTTCCGGGGAATCCGCTGCAACCGCGGCAATGGCATCGCCGACATAACGAACGACATCCTCGCAAAATACAGGCTGATCCGGAGTTGCAATGCCAAAGAGGTTCATACCGGGCACATCTTTGGCGGTGAGTACGGCAAATACACCCTCCATGGCCTCTGCTCCGGTAATATCGATAGACAATATACGGGCATAAGGGTAAGAGCTTCGAAGGACCCTTCCATGGATCATATCAGGCAGCGTCATGTCTGTCAGATATTGAAGCTTTCCTGTTACTTTGCCCACCCCATCTGGCCGCAGATGCCAGCGTTTTCCACTACTATCCCGATTCAACAGCATGCTCACTCTCCCCTTTCTCCCTTCCGAAAGCTGTTAGACTCACGGTTTGCTTCTCCAAATTGGTTCTACAATAATCTCCGTTATGGTGTTAGAGCTCGATTTAACTTATATGGCAGAGTGACATTTGCTTTCTTCTATGAGCAAAGTGCTTCCCACAGTCCGGCACCAAGCATGTTACCTGCTGTCTGCTTACGGTACTGTTCTGTAGCGAATGCATCACGATAAGTTACGAATTCCGACACTACTGCAGCAGCCAGAGCTGAAGCCTGCACAATAGAAGCCTCGCTGCCAAGAAGCAACTTTTCCGATTCGGGAAGCCGCATGGCCATACCTGAACCTCCACCTGCAGCTATTGCGATCTTATTCCAGCGGCCATCTGTACCCACTTCTCCGTAAAATGCAATCGTCACCAGCGATGCTGTAAACGTCTCCCGCCGACCCAGCTTGCGGTAAAATGAAATTTCGTGTGCCGCAGATGTTCGCTCGCTATTGGCATCAGAGAAAGACGTATTTTTCATCGAAATATGAATACTGATCAACACCTCATTCGGGTTGCGACTACCGTCACGGCCACCATTCAACCAGGACGAAAGACTGCGCATCTCCATGCCGTTGTCTGTCATCCAATACAACTGTGCATCGTAGACTAGCAGTGCGGGTATGGAGTCACCGACTCCCGATACAATGTTTCCGCCAATCGTTGCCAAATTCCGAATAGAAGGAGCAGCGATGGCATTCATTGCGGACTGTACTAAGGGAAGCTGTTGCAGATGAACGTCTGTGGCACAATGACATAATCGCGTCAGTGCTCCTATGACCAGATCATCTCCATCCACATGTACGCCGCTCGCACCTGGAATACGAGCAAGGCTGATCATATGCTCAGGTACAGGAACAAGGCCACCTTCCCACTGAGTACGCAATAACGTGGCCCCTGCTGCATAACAATACTTTCCGGACAGCTCACTCTTTAAAGCTTGAAGTTCATCCAGATTATCGGGCTGCCAAACTGTTGGCTGCGCTCCAGATCCATATGCCGGCATGACCATCCTCCCATCTCCCTTCTCTACCTGGAATCTGTCTGCGGGGTGTTGGATATGAACGAATGATCCAAATAATTCTTCAAATCATATGGGACTGCAACCATAAGGTCAATTATCTTCACATCATTTTGGATAATTGCATAGATAGACTCTTTGATTTGTGCCTGATGCATTGTTTACTGTGATAAGCTAACACAAGCCAGTTTATAACTAACCAAATAAAAACAATAAAGAGGCCAACCAGATGGTCTGGCAGACCTCATTACTTCAAGAAATAATGCACAAGGTATTGCTCCTTCTGCCGTGATCTTCGTTCATCTTATGCCATTCACATAATCCAAAACGCGCTCCAGCTCTGTTTCGGTATCTGCATCCCAAAAGCTAAAATCAGACAACGATACATGCGTGCCCGCATATTTGGCATTACGCATGATTTTTCGCGCTCCTTCATCTCCGCTGAGTGACAAAAGTGGCCCTAGCATATGCTCACGAAAGGCTGCCGGAGGCTTGCCTCCAACGCCATCCGTAGCAGCTGCATAATCGCACAATTTGTTGGCGGCTAACGACTCAGCAACTCTGTTAATATCTTGTGCCTGTAATAGGGGCTGATCTGCCAAAATTATCATCACACCTTCTGGCCTGTATGCCATTGCAGACAGAATGCCACAGTGAAGGGACATCGCCATACCGTATGCATAATCGGTACAGACTGCAATCTGAAGCCTCGTCCCCGGATCTGGAGTACGGCTATATGAAGCTGCATTGAGCCATATGGAGGGGATCCACGCCAATGAATCCTCAGGTTTGACTACACAGATGACTTTCTCCAAATCAGAATTCAAAGCAGCTTCCAAGGTCCATGCAGCCAAACATCTTCCATCAGGCATGACGATAGACAGTTTGTCCCGCCCCATTCGGCTGCTCTTACCCGCTGCCAGCACGATGCCCGTCAGTCGCATGTACAATCCCCCTCTGTACGTTGCGATGCTCTGCGGCAGCAGCCGCACGTTTACAGGCAATAAGTTCTGCTGCGATACTGATTGCAATCTCTTCCGGCCCATCGGCACCAATGGTCAAGCCTACGGGTGAATGCAAATGTTTTAGTGGAGGGAGATCGTTCAGCAAAAGTGCTGTCCGCGTTCTGGAGCCCATAATGCCAAGATATGCATAATTCCGATGCTCAAGTAATTCAAGAATCTCCCGTTCTCTCGGAAATTGATGACTCATCAATACGATATAGTCCCTACTTTGGATATCCAGTACAGGGACGACCTCACGAGGGAAACCGCAGACAAGCTCAACCCCCGGAAATCGTTCAGCAGTACACAAGGTTTCTCGCCAATCTGCTACAACCACACGAAATCCTGCTGATTTACCCAGACGGACCACAGGAATCACGTCATTCCCGGCTCCAACTATAATTAGACGGGGCTTGGGCGCATATTTCGTAGAGATCTGTAAAGGGATATCCCAACGACTAATTTCAGATAAACTCACTCTCTGAGAATAATTCTCTTCAGCCTCAGACGTGACCACATCGGATTCAGACGAAAGAATAGTGACCAAAGAGAGGCGTGATAATGTATGACTTTCTGCATTCTCAGCAAGCTGGACACCATAATAAATCCGGGTATATTGATTGTAGAATGAACGGGTTAACTCCACAGCTGATCCAGATTGAAAATACGTAAGCATATGGGACAAGATCGACCTGAGTTCACCCCATACCGGCTCAAGTAGCACAATGATTAACCCGCCGCAGCCAATCGTCTCCCCCCAGGACAGATCATCTTCGGGACGCATATCGTACTCCACGAATTCCAACTGCTGCGAATCCAGCACACGGTCCACCCTGGCCTGTAGATCACTCTCCAGGCAACCCGGACTGATACTGCCATACATTGTACCTTCTTCGGTCAAAAGCATAGAGACTCCCTGCTTACGGTAAGCATGACCTTCTACCTTAACCGCTGTTGCGAGTACACAGCGCGGTTCCCGCGCTGCAATTGCACACAGATCATGCATTTCCATAAATGTCTCCATCCTTTCAGGGATTAGGATCCGAAGAGATGAATCGGACCTCGTGTGAGGCTGAATATCACACTTTGCTCAGAATTTGCCCGTATGAGCTTCATCCGGTTGAATCCGATTAGATGCGTTTCATCAATCTCGCAATACTTTTATCCGATTCACGAAGCACGATGCCACGATCAATCGTTTGAATCTTCCGGTTTTGGAGCACAATGCTTCCATCAATAATAACGGTATCCACACAACTGCGAGTTGCGGAGTAGACTACACGGGAGTACACATCGGTCTCATAGGATGGGTACGTATGGAAATCATCCAGATCTAGCAGAAGCAAATCTGCCTTTTTACCTACTTCCAGACTGCCGATCTCCTTGGACATGCCGAGCACTTCTGCTCCACCCATCGTCGCCATGCGCAGCACCGTCCGGGCATCCATCACCGTTGGGCCATGAGGCACCTTTTGAATAAGCGCGGTCAGGCGCATTTCCTGGAACATATCCAAGTTGTTGTTGCACGGCGCACCATCGGCACCTATTCCTACCGCAATCTGGCGATTCAACAGATCAGGAATATCTGCTATACCAGAGGAGAGTTTCATATTCGATCCAGGACAGTGAGTGACTTTTACGCCGCGTTTACGAATTATCTCTTTCTCTTCCTCGCTCAGCCACACACAATGGGCAAGCACCAGTCTTGGGGTAGCCAGGCCGATATGATCCAGATAAACGATGTTACGCATGCCGCGTTCGTGTTCAACCAGTTCGATCTCGCCACGATTTTCGGAGGCGTGGGTGTGCACTTTCACATGGTACTTATTCGACAGGTCACGTACCTCAACCAATAATTCCTCGGTACACGAGACGACGAAGCGTGGACAAAACGCATACTGAATGCGGCCGCCGCCGAATCCATTCCATTTCTCCAGCAAATCGACACTTTGTTGCAGCGAGGTAGCCGTATTTTCACGCAGCGGTTCAGGAACTTCATCGCCGTGGTCCATCATCACTTTGCCGGAAATCACCCGAATGCCGCTTTGTGCCATCGCCTGAAAAGCCGAATCGGTATGATGCACCGTCTCCATATCCAAAATGGTCGTTGTACCGCTGGAGATCAATTCGCCCAGGCCGAGCATCGCCGAGTAATAGACAGATTCCTCATCATGCGCTGCCTCAAGCGGCCAGATGCGTTGACGAAGCCAATCCATCAGTTCCAGGTCGTCCGCACGTCCGCGAAACAAGGTCTGACACAGATGAATATGCGTCTGGATAAAACCTGGTAGCAGCACTTTGCCTTGAGCATCAATGACCTGATCTGCCTGAACATCGATATGCTCAGCAATCTCTTTGATTTTGTTATCCTCAATCAGCAGATCTCCCGTAAATACATCCTCTTCTGCATTCATTGTGACGAGCTGTGCGCCTTTCAGCAGGATCGTTCCCATGATAATCTCCCCTATCCGTATCTATCTGCGTATATTTTATTATTTCGATGATCCTGGCCATGATCCTGCGCCTTGAAGTCACACTTAGGATCTGTGCATGACGTCTACACAAATTACGCTACCACCCGATAGCCATGCCATCTCCCCTCGGGTCTGCTGCGCCGCTGATCATGCCGTCTTCACGGATGACGATCCCTTGTGACTGCCCCATAATTCCATCCCACGGCGCTCTGGCTTCGACGTTATGCCCCCATTGGGCAAGTGAGTCACATACGTCGTCATGATAGCGGTTCTCCACTCGCATCGTGTCGCCTTCCTCGCCCCAGGTACGCCCGTACACCCAACGCGGCAGTCCGATGGCTTCCTGAATGTTCAGACCATAATCTAACACGCCCGTAAGAACCGATAACTGTGTCTGGGGCTGGCCCTCACCACCTTGTGTGCCAACGAGCATATAAGGTTTTCCGTTACGAGTGACAAGTCCCGGCATTAGGGTGTGGAATGAGCGTTTATTCGGTTCCAATACATTGGCGTCTTTTGGTTCAAGCGAGAAAAAGGACCCACGGTTCTGCATAATCACCCCAGTATCCCCAGGCACATAAGCAGCGCCAAAATCAAAGTACAGGCTCTGAATAAACGAAACGGCATTACCTTCATTGTCCACAACCGCGGCATATGCCGTATCCTGACCCATCGTCTTGGACAGAAAAGGCTGTGCTACAGGTGGTGCGGACTGAATCTCGTTCCACAATGCATCTCCATAAACCTTGGATAACAGATCCTTCAACGGAATATCCCTGAACTCCGGGTCTGTGAGATAACGATCACGATCACGAAAAGCCTTTTTGACCACTTCAGCCATCAGGTGATAAAACTCGGGGGAGGTACGTGCCACGGAAGATAGATCAATATGTTCCAGCATATTCAACATCATCAGCATCGAGAAGCCCTGTGAATTGGGTGGCATCTGATGTACTTCATACCCACGGTAATCGGTACTGATCGGCTTTACCCACTCCCCCTTGTGACCCGCAAAGTCTCCTGGGGCAAGCATGCCCCCATCCTCACGAATAGCCGAAGTTAGCTGCTCCGCCAGTTCCCCGGTATAAAAAACATCGCGTCCACCTGCCTGAATCAGGCGAATGGAGGAGGCCAGCTCAGGCTGCAAGAGCAGTTCGCCTTCCTGCAAAAGTGTACCCAAAGGGGCAAATACCGCTCGCAGCGGTGTATGCCCCATAATGAAATCCTCATCACGTTCCAGCCACAGGCGCAGATTTCGGGATACAGGGCATCCCTTTTCCGCATATTGCGCAGCTGGTTCAAGTAACTGCTCCCACTTCAACTTTCCGTAGCGGGACCAGACCTCCCACCACGCGTCCACCATTCCTGGAACGGTAATGGCACTGAGCACACCCCGCTGAGGAATAGTATTCATCCCCATCGCCTTGAATGTGTCGGCATGAATGCCTGATGCTGAACGACCGCTTCCGTTGTAGGCCGTTATGTCGCCACTTGCTCCATCGTGAATCAGAAAGAACGCATCTCCGCCAAGTCCTGTCATGTGCGGGTACACTACACCCAATGCAGCACTTACAGCAATAGCAGCATCATAAGCGTTACCCCCCTGCTGAAGGATTAAGCTGCCCACCGCGCTCGCCAAATAATGCGGGGAGGTAACCATCACCTCCCTGGATATCGGCATCTGGTTCAACATAAGACGCCCTCCTTCCCGGCATAAACATCCAGCGCTGCCTGCACCGCCTCCCCAGCTGGCAAGGCGTGGCGATGACGCAAAAGTACAGCTTCCAGTGCACCTAGCACATGAAGTACATTTTTGCGCTGGCAGCTAAATCCCATCGTCCCAATACGCCAAATCTTGCCTTTCAGTGGTCCGAATGAGCTGGCAATCTCAATACTGAAATCGTTCAGAAGCATGTTTCGTACCGATTCGCCGTCCATGCCATCCGGAATTTCGATACAAGTGACCATAGGAAGTTTACTGGACATCTCTCCATACAATTTAAGTCCCATGCCTTGAATCCCTGCAACCAACGCTCGTTCATTGATCCGATGTCTCTGGAAACGAGCCTCCAACCCTTCCTGAAGCAGAATACGCAACCCTTCGTAAAGTCCGTAAAGCATGGAGGTGGCTTCCGTATGATGGTTCAATCGTGCTGAGCTCCAGTAATCCTGCAATTGGCTCAGGTCAAAATAGTTACTGGCAATCGTGCTACCTTCAGCCCGAGCACTAGTTGCATCACGCAGTCCGCGCTCCACCGTTTTACGGCTCATAAGTTTCTTCTCCACACGGCTGTTATACGTTAACGGCGCCATCCCGGATGGAACGGACAAACACTTCTGAGTGCCGCCCATTACCGCATCCAGATGCCAGGCATCTGTCTCGACCGGTGTACCGCCAATGGTAGCAACTGCATCTACAACGAGTAAAATATCGAGTTCACGACAGGCTTTTCCAATCTCGGCGAGAGGCTGCATTTGCCCGGTTGATGTCTCGCCATGAACCATCGCGACCAGACCTGGCTTATGTGCATGGATCGCCTTAATTACCTCTTCCGGATCAAATACCTTTCCCCATTCTGTTTCAAAAAAAATAACTTCGGCACCACAGCGTTCCGATATTTCCACAAGCAAATGCCCGAAGCGTCCATAGATCGGGACCAGCACCTTGTTCCCCGGCTGGATCAGACTGACCAGCACGGCTTCAATCCCTGAGCGGGATGTACCATCTACTGGATAACACCACTCATTATCTGTCATGTATAGTTCACGCAGCATCGCCATCGTCTCATTCATCAGGGAAGTGAACTCCGGATCAAACTGCCCCAGGATCGGGAAGGATAATGCCCTCAGAACTCTTGGGTCGACTTCAACTGGCCCCGGTGTCATGATCGTCCGCAAGGAAGGGGACAATTCTTTATAGTTGGACATCTTCACTCAACTCCCGTAACCGTATTTATAGAGTAGCTGCACCAGGACCCGGAAGCCTTTCATCAGGTCCTCTTCAGCTGTATATTCAAGGGGATTATGGCTAATGCCATCTTGGCTGGGCACAAAGACCATCGATGTTGGGCAAGCCGGCTGAAAGATCTGCGAATCATGTCCTGCGCCACTTGGCATGTGTATATAGGACAGTTGCTCCACTTCACAGATAGTACGAATGTCTGTAGTCATCTGTTCGTTCATCGGAACAGGCGTGACTGACAAGTGTTCTTCCCAGTTCAGTCCAAGCTGTTGCTCGGCTGCGATGCGGCTAAATGCCTGAAGCATATCCTGCCAGCATCGGTCAATGCTCTCTTGCCTGATATGCCGGATATCCAGTGAGAATACGGCTCGTGAAGCAACAACGTTGCCAAAGCCCGGTTCTGCGATTACTCGTCCCACGGTGGCTACAAGCGGTTCTCCTGCTTCGAGCGCAATACTTCTTACAGCTGTAATCATCTCGGCTGCGCCCGCAAGTGCATCCTTGCGCCAGAGCATTGGTGTAGTTCCGGCATGATTGGCCTCACCACTTACTGTAATGCTAAAGCGTTTCTGACCTACAATATCCGATACAATACCAATCGAATGGCCCAATCGTTCAAGGACTTGGCCTTGCTCAATGTGAAGTTCTAAAAAGGCACCGTACGTGTGAGAAGCCGTTCTATAACAACTATCTGGTCCAAAGCCTGCATCACGCATCGCCTGTGCAAAGGTTATGCCCTCTTGATCCTTCAAATGTTGGATATCTTCCAGAACGGAGACGCCCGTTATACTTCGTGACCCCCAATAAGCGAAGGGGAATCGGCTACCTTCTTCTTCACAGAGCGAGACCACCTGAAGTGTTCGTTTCGGGGCCCCGAAATGGTTTTGCAGATACTCCAGTGCAAGCACTCCCGCAGCTACGCCATAAGCACCATCATACTTTCCACCATGTACAACGGTATCGATATGTGATCCTGTAACAATCGGCGCTTCTTCCATTCCCTCTTCTGCTTCTGAACCCTTAACGTGCAATGTTCCATACAGGTTGCCCGATTGATCAAATTCAGTGGTCAACCCTTTTTCCTGCATTTTTGCCGCGAGCGCATACTGTGCCTCACACCATGCTTGGTCATACAATAAGCGTGTCACACCTCCCTGAGGATCAGCGCCGTATGCGGACAACCAGTCAAGCATGCCTTGCAGCTGCACCTGCTCCAATTGCGGCAAAGGCTGGATGGGATATTCCGTACCAGACGATGCGCGTACTTTAAAGTCCGTCATGATATCCCCTCCGTTCCTTCAATACCAACTGGAACAGATGAGTTAGCACGGATAAACCGTCCTACAGGTTCATCAGATAATCCTGTATTTGAACTGTATACTCGCGCCCCCCGGCAGAACACATCTGCAATGCTGGAAGAAAACGTGCGTCCCACATAAGGACTCTGTTTATGTGTGTAGAGCAGGTCATCCGTATTCAGGGTGGTACTCTTCTCCCAATCAATCAGGACCAGATCTGCATCCTTGCCGATGGATATTTCACCTTTACTCTCCAGCCCAAGCCTTCGGGCAGGTTGCAGAGCCAAAACTCTTCCGAGCAACGAAAGGGCTATATTTCGCTGGAGATACCCTTCCTCCAACATAAGCAGCAGCGTGCTTTGCGCCCCGGAGATGCCACCCCAGATTTCGAAGAAATTATCTGATTGTTTCATCGATGGCGGACAGGGAGAATGGTCGGATGCAATAACATCTATCAGGCCTGCTGCAAGCGCATCCCATAACTGATCTTGCTCAGCCTGACTCCGCAATGGTGGCGCACATTTGGCTACAGCACCCAACCGAACAACATCCTCCTCTGTCAGACTCAGGTAATGCGGGCATGTTTCAGAAGTTACATCTAGTCCGCGCCGCTTCGCCTCTGCAATCAGATCAAGCGCTTTCCGTGTACTGATATGAACAAAATGCAGTGCACATCCGGTCTGCTCTCCATATTGCAGCGCTCGGGATACCGCTCGAACTTCTGCTTCTGCTGGACGAGATTGCACGTAATCCATCGGGCCGGTTCGTCCAGCTGCAATACTCCCGGTCCCAAGTTCAGCAACCATCGCCTCATCTTCGGCATGAAGCGCCAACACGCGGTTTAGCTCTGCAATTTCGTACATGCCCTTCAAAAGTGTGTCCTCATCGGCTCTGGCGAAGATGTCTTCCCCTTCTCCGCCGGGTTCGGACATAAATGCCTTGAATCCGGCCGCCCCCATAGCAGCCAAAGGCGTAAGCTCGGCCTGATTGCCGGGGACAAGCCCTCCCCAGAACGCATAATCAACATAGGATTGACCGTCGGCTGCTTTCATTTTCAACTCCCACGCCTCCGGTCTAATCGTTGGGGGGACACCATTGAGCGGCATATCGACATACGTCGTAATACCGCCAGCAGCCAGCGATGCTGATCCCGACTTGAATCCCTCCCAGCTCGCGAGTCCAGGCTCATTGAAATGAACATGAATGTCCACCGCTCCTGGCATTACGGTAAGGCCATTGGCTTCTATCATTTCAGTGTCTTCATCACCCACAAGCTGTGGGGACAAAGCGGTTATTTTTTCACCTGTAATTCCAATATCCAGTTCTTCCACGCTATCTCTTAATACAACCCGGGCCCCCCGGATAATCATATCTAACCTTGTCATATGGATGACCCTCCCCTGATGAGAACTGGATTCGTACACTTCAGCTTCCCCGGTATGTACTGTAACCTCCTGGTGCAATCAATAAAGGAATGTGGTAGTGGCTTGCAGCATCGGATACGGCAAAACGAATCGGTACAACTGTCCATAACGCCTGCCCTAGTTCCTCAAGAGATTGCTGTGCGTAATAATCCTCAACGTTGAATTGAAGCTCATATACCGCCTGTTCAAGCCTCCCACTGTCCAGCAATGGGGCATCCAGACGCCCATCGCCATTAGTCACCGATTCAGCAACTTTCATTTTGGTTTCCTTCTCGCCATCCCTGTGCAGTGCATACAGTTCAATTCGCACACCTGCAGCCGGAACGCCTTTGGAAGTATCCAACACATGCGTAGTGATCCGCCCTCCATCCACCGACATCATGCCTCCCCTTCTTTCTTAGAGCCACCGTTGTCTGCCCCTAGATCGTCCCTTGTCATCGAGAAGCCTTGGAATCCATAAGGCGGTCTGGGCTCTGTAAATACTTTGCCTTCTCCTTCTTTCACTTCCTCCAGCACCGTCTCCCATGTCCGATTGTTGGATTCGAATGAAACCTCACTGAGCTGTCCAAATCGACGCAAGAGCCTTAATCCAACTTGATAAATCAGATGCTGAATGGATGCCGAATGACATGCATGAAATACTGCAGCAGCTACATCTCTTACCTGCTCCGCCGCTACATAACGCCCGTGCTGATCATCCATACCATCTCTCGGATCTTCATAACGCCAATGGATATTCAGGAAAATGAATAGTGGACGGTCCCACGTCTCTGGTAAGGTCGTATACTCATCCTTGACAAAACCGGTAAATTCGCTGCCCTTGACCTTAATCAGTCTGATATCTGCAACACCACTGAAATGATTGCTCAGCTCAACCTGACTTCCTTTTCGCTGCGCTTCAATGGCAGCCGTCGCTCGATCATTCTGGGAATATCGGAATACCAGCTCGCTTGCGCGAAGGCTTCCCTCTCTGCGAACTGGCACATCTTCAAAAGGAATCTGATCTGCCGACATCTGAACTTTGCTCATCTGTGGATATGTCTCCAGAAAACGTCGGCTGACATAAGCGAGAAAGCCCTCCACCGTAGCTCCACTATAATCCGCAGCATGTGTTAGGATGAAATTCTTCATTGAATCCGTTGCAACGACGAGGGAATTATCTCCTTCGATAAAAGAAGGCAGAAATTCATCGCCTTGCACGGCTACTTTAATGTTCAATCCGAACAGGATATTATTGCGTCCGGTAAATGGAGATTCCGGGATAGACTGGATGCCCGTCAACGGTTTGACGTATGAACGGTACATCCATACATCTCCTTTGCCGTAGTACATCGTCCGCTGCTTTACTTCGGCTGGTTTAAAATCAAATTCATGTTCATGACCAATCTGTACCAGCCACTGCTCCAAACGAATAGAAGCAATCTTGAATACTTCCTTCAGAGCGGTCTGGAATTCTTCCTCCCTTCCTCTCCGATTGCGGTTCCGCATGGATTCCAGGATAGACTGCGCTGTGTGACCTTTCACGGCCAATATAAAAGGAAAGCCGAATTGGCTTGTATATTCTTTGTTTAACTTACTAAGTTCGTTATATTGATCCGGCGAGAGTGAACTAAGCCCCGCACCAGCCTGTTCTTGCACGGAATTGCTGCTCATGCTGATTCGTGCCCCGAGATCCGGGTGATTGCAAAGCAGCTGCAACTTCACCTTTTCATCGGATGTCTGAACCACGTTCTTCATCACATTTATCATGTGTTCAAAAGAGTCAAACGGCCGTGAAGGCCAGGAATGCTCCGCTACCCAGGGTGAATCTTCGAATAGTCCGCCAAACGTATGCACGAAATGTGTGATAGACCAGCTGTTAACGAGTTTTATTAAGTCGCCCATGTTAGAACCTCCGGTCTTCTGTAGATTGTTGTTCTTCATTTTAAGTGTCGCTCTACACTGCAGCAACAATAATTACGCAATTTTGTAATATAACATAACATCAGATATATGATTTGTTTGCAATGCACGGGATTTGATTATTCAAATGCTATAAAAACCGAAAAAACCGCACTTCCTCAAGGGAAATACGGTTTTATCTGACATGCCTGCTTCATTGTTCTGCTGCACAACACTTTTTCAAAATAATGATTATCTTCATAAAAGGATATACGTATAAGCCCATCTTTAGATTAATGATGCTGTGCCTGGGGTCTTGCTGATGTTTTGTCCCGCACAAACTTGCGGAAGGTGAACACCAGTTTTAATTTCAGCAAATCATTGGTCTTCTTAAAGTCCATTTGCAGCAAACTTCCGACCTTCTCCATCCGATAGGTGACGGTGTTCCGATGCACAAAAAGTTGCTTGGCAGCTTCGTTAATGAGTCCATCATTCTCGATAAAAGATTCCAACGTATTCATCAGCACCTGATTGGGATCGCCATCCCTGGCCAGTAATGGTTCAAGTACTTTATTGCAGTAATTCTCCATGATGTTATCCGGTACATGTTGGAATACATAGGCGAATTCCAGCATCTCAAACTGGAGAGCCCGATCCTTCATACCGAATCGACGTGCCAGTTGACGGGTATCCAGACATTCCTGATAGGCTTCGCGCAACGACTTCGGCTCCTGTTTCATTTTGCTGATCCAGAATCGTGGTGCGGATTCTCCATTGGCTTCCTGTGCAGCAAGGACATCACCGAACCGACTCAGCAGAAAAGCTGATAATTCCTCACCGTAATCCCGCCCCGTTGGACAGGTATAGATGGACAATATGCCATCTTCGATCTGAAAATGCTGTGAGGCCGTGAATTGCATAAGCGGATTGTACTGCAACTCACGGTGGATCTGCTTCAGCAGCTTCCCTTCTGCAAAAACAGACGGTTCGAGCGTTATCAACACGCATTGATAGGTCCCCTGGAACAGGTGAACACCTTTATTCTCGCTAAGTCTCGTTAGTTCATCTACTGTCATTTTGTTATCCAGATACTGGCTTAGCAATGTACGCATCTCATCCTGCACGGTCGGGTTAATGTGTTCCCGATAGGTCATATCCATATAGAATGCCAGGACATCCGCAGCCTGCTGGAATAGTTCTTCTTCCGCTCTAAGTGACAGCGCCGAGTCTGTAAACACGAGCAAAAATCCGTATTCTTCATCATTCTGCTTAATGGGCACCCGGTGGCAACTTCCCTGATTCCATTTCACCCGGTGCATGACGGATTTCCAGGGCCAGCCCTGTACTACCGAGTCTCCGGCAATGCCATCGCTGCCGTAGAGCACATGTCCGCGGGATCCAATAACTGCAAGCGGGCAATTCAGTACGGTGGCAAGTTCGGCAAATACATTCCGATGCTGTTGTTGTTGCAATGCAAATTGCATCAATTTTTTCTGTTTCTGCATAACCTCGTGCAATAACCGGTTGCTGCGTTCATGTTCAGCCTTGAATAACGCATTCATCTGATCGGAAAATGTGAACTGAAACGGAAGTTCAAGCAGCGGCAACCGTAGCCGATCCGCTTCTTCAATAATCCCTTGGGGAATGGACTGCCAGAAGCGGCCCAATTTAATGCCAAGTCCGGCACAGCCGCGTTCATTCAGGCGGCGCATTAAACGCAGTGCATCTGTCTCATTGTCTTTCATAATAAACGCGGTTGTGAACAGCAGTTCTCCTGATTTAATCCAATCCGCTATATCTGGAGCGTCCATGACGTTAACGGATTTCATCATCCGTGAAGTCCCTTCCCCACCTGCAACCAGTCTGGCCTCAGACAACGGATATACCTGTAAAGCCTCTTTGACCGTAAGCTGCATGGACATTACCTCCCATATATATAACGCATAAATCGGTTTTTATCCTTAAAACGGACGTGAATAAAGGTTATATACTTAATTATGCCCATATTTTTGAAAATCACCTTTATTGTTGTTAAGTATTATAACATCAATTTTGATTGAATAGCTTACATGAGAAAAAAAATAAAACCCATGACACGATTGCAGCAATCTAAAGTGTACCCTTTGTAAAGGACATTT
>NZ_LITU01000050.1:356593-368977 GCF_001280595.1 Paenibacillus xylanivorans | reverse complement strand
AGTGTCTACTTAAAGGGGATAATACCAATTCGGACGTGGGAGCGGTAGGTTTTTCTATTCTGCTTCCCGATATAAACGAAGCAGTTCCGTAAAATCAGAGATCAGTACATCTGATCCTGCAAGTTCTTCATCTCTCCCGAACCCTGCGTAGGCACAGCCTATGACGGTCTGGTTGTTCATTTTGCCTGCCTCCACATCAGAAGAGCGATCCCCGACCATCCATGCATCCTGAATCCGATGCTTCTCAAGAAGGATCTGAACCAAGTTAACTTTGGAAGGGGTCTTGTACTGGCCTGCACTATACACGCCTTCAAAGAGCGGCATGATCTCATGAGCAAAGGCCACGCCTTTGACATAGTCCTCCAGCCCGTTACTGGCAACAAATAAGCGCACACCCTGTTCCTTTAATGCTTCCAGCGTCTCTTTCACTTGCGGGTACAGGACAGAGCTTCCCCCATCCAGTCCCTCAATCTCCAGTTGAAGCAGCAGTTCATCTGCACGACGATGCGCCGCAACGGAAGCTTCGGGCATAACCACTTTCCATATATCTTCTAACAACATCCCCAGGCTTCCAAGCATTCGTTCTTCAGGAGGAGTCTCTCCCTCAAAATGCCCTTCGGCCCGCAATGTATCAAACAGCTGATGATAGGCTGGCAACAACAGGGTTTCTGTCTGAAATAACGTACCATCCATATCAAAAATCATCGCTTCCGGTTTACGCAATACCGTCTCTCTTGTCATGTCCAATGTTCCTTTCGGATTGGGATATGTATTCGGAATCGTTCCCCTTCCATGATAAACATAAACGTTTGGCAGTGTAAACCGCGCAATGTAAAACGTATGTATTGCCAACGTTATTCATTATCCTCAAACATTATACTTAAATTAAACAAACTATATACAATTCCACTTTATTTAAGTATAATACTGAAAAATAGTTCTTTAGACACCCAACCCAAAGAACTATAATAGCTATCATCCAATTTTTTTCGACAAATACATATACCCCAAGGAGAGGAATAACAAACATGAAAAAGCACAGGACCTTCAACATTTTTTATAAGATTGGTTTGGGCTATTTGCTCGTACTCGCTGTATTGGCGGGTTGCATCCTTTTGATTCAGAACAGTACCAGCAAACTTCAAAGCGAATTGGATTTTCTCGTAGATCACGATATGAAGGTACACGCTCTGACATATGAAATCGAAAAGAGTATGGTGGATATGGAAACAGGCCAGCGGGGCTACGTGATCACAGGGCAAGAAAATTACCTTGACCCGTACACAAACGGAAAAGAACAAATGGCCGTTCTCAAGGAGCAGCTGGCTACATTAATCTCGGATAACCCCTCACAGCTGAAGCTACTTGAAGATATACATAGTTATATGGCAAACTGGATTCAAGTCGCGGGAGAACCGATTGTTGCGTTGCGCCATGCCAACGATCTTCCTTCCATCCGACAATTTTTCACGACAGATCCCGGTAAAAAAGACATGGACCAAATTCGGCAATCCCTGAATACGTTCCGAACCAATGAACTGGCTCTGACCGAAACACGTACAGAAGCACTGAAACAGAAAAACAAGATACTGAACTGGGAGTTGTACGGAGCATTGTTCCTTGTTACCTTAATCTCAGTCATCGCTGCCTTAGTCCTGTCCCGGTCCATTGTAAGAAACATCCGCACAGTGACGCATGCACTGAATGATATCGCTCCTCCAATGGTGATCTGACCCTGCGAATTGCCACTCCGATGAAAGATGAAACACGGGAATTGGCCGAGGCTGCCAACACCATGCTCTTTGGTTTATTCAAAGCAATGCCACCATTCTAAGTGCAGCATCTGAACGACTGGATAAAGGCGTTTCTGATAATCACATCGCAGGAAAAGAGGTAGCCACGGCCATGGGACGTGTCGCTGAAGGTGCCGATGAACAGGTTGCCCTTACTCAAACCATGGTCACTGCGATGGAACAAACGCTCATTGGGCTAAATCGGGTAGCCGCTTCAACAGCCGACGTGGCTGAACGTGCCGTACGCACCGAATCCATTGCCGTTGATGGACAACAGCGTATCGATAATGCCGTAGGGAAAATAACGTTCATTGAACAATCCTTCTTGTCTGTGCAGGAAGCCATTAACGAAATTTCCGAAATGTCTGATCAAGTTATTAACATTGCCGATTCCATGTCAGGGATCGCAAGACAAACCAATCTGCTTGCACTCAATGCCGGAATTGAAGCTGCTCGCGCTGGGGAACATGGACGTGGATTTGCTGTCGTTGCCTCTGAAATCCGAAATCTCGCAGATCAAAGTGCTACGTCAGCAAAGGAAATTACAAACATATTGGAAACCGTCGTAACCGGAGTGCAAAACACGGCGCAGGTTGTGGATGAAAGTACACTCCATGTCAACGAAGGATTACGGACGATTGAAGATGCAGGGCATGCCTTCACAAATATTACCCAGCACATTCATGATCTCAGCGATGAGGTTCAGGATGTATCCGCTGTTGTGGAACAACTGACAAGCGGCAGTGAAACAGTGATGAAGTCTATTAACGAAGTATCTGCCGTAGTTGAGGATACCGCATCCGCCACGGAAGAGGTATCCGCTATGACTGAAGAACAACTTGCTTTCCTACAGGAAATGGCGGACACCTTCAAGCAATTAAACGAAATGTCAGATTCGCTTGATGAACTGGTTAACCGATTCAAGTTGTCCTGACCCTATGGATCAGATCCAATTAACAAAAAGAAGCAGACCCTACTCCACAGGGATCTGCTTCTTTTTTTCAAAAGGAAAGAAAATTTAACACGAATTCGCTTCTAGCTCAGTACCTTTTTGGGATCAGGATTGATCCGGATTACGCAGCGCTTCAAGGACAAGCTGTGCATGATATCCATCGTTGAAATCGTATATTTTGGCAGGTTGGCCCTGAAGACGGGCAATAACGTGTTTGAGTACAGGCAGCTGGCTTAAGGATTCCTCTACTTCGACGGGAACAAGTGGCTCTCCGATGCATCCACTCCATAGTTGATCCCAGTTTTCCAGGGCAATCGTTCCTTCAGTACCGTAAACCACCATGGATACACGCTCTTCACCTGCAAAATGTGCAATGCCGTTTAACTGGATTCGGGTTCCATCCTCCAGTTCCATCGCAGCTTGAACTTCATGTTCACATTCCCCTGTATTTTGAGGAAATTGAACCTGACTACTAATTACGCGGATAGAACCAAACACATTTTGGATCATATGAATCCAGTGGATTCCGACTTCAAGAATAAATCCGCCCTGCTCTCGACTGCTAATCCAGGCATTTTGCTGCCACGTTCGAGGCCACTGGGGGAATTGCAGGATCAGATCAATTTTGCGAATCTCACCAATTGTTTCCTGCTGAATCAACTCTTGCAGTTTCACTACAGACGGTTCATGCGGCATAGAAAAATGGATTGAGTGCACTACACCGGCCTTCTCGGCTGCCTCCAGCATCGCTTTAGCTTCCTCCACACTGTTTGCCAGCGGCTTCTCACAGAAAACATGAATCTTGCGCTCTAACGCCTCCATAACGACGGGATAATGATATTTAGGCGGAACTGCAATGTATAACAGATCAACCGGATGTGCGTCGAGCAATTGCCTGAAATCCATATACGTCTTAGTCTCAGGATGAGAGCAAGCAAACGATGTCAAAAGTTGCTCACTGGAATCGCACACTGCTACGATCTCCACTTTTTCGGATAGTTCTGCCTGTGTCGCCTGATGTATCATATGTAATCCCATTTTGCCCAGTCCAATTACAGCCATTTTTATCCTTGTCATTCAACTCACTCCAATCGAATTTCAGTATAAACAGAAAGCTCTACATTGCCAATCCTTTAAACGGATGCGAAATAAGAAGCACACGCTTATCATTTGATCACACAAAACAAATCTATCATATTTTTTATTATTTTACATTTTATTCTATAATTTTTGTTTATAGGTCATTTGTTGCAGGAATATATAACCAATTTATTTTCTCTTATAGGACATAGCATTAAGCGTTTCCAACCTAAGAATTAGGAACTTATACTCATAAAACCAGTTGACAAAAAACCACAAAAAAAGCTACTCTTCCTATTAACAAGGATTTATTTCCTTTTACAACCTTAGACAACGACATACACTCCAAAAATGGAACTTGACCTGTGGGTCCAAAAACCTATTTTGTGAAGCGAGGTGTCCCGCATGAGAACAGTTGCGGACTATTTGGCAGAAGCTCTGCGTAATTTAGGCGTTACTCATGTCTTTGGTATTATCGGAAAATCTATATGTCCTGCTGTCCTGAAAATGGTCGATTACGGCTTGGAATTCATTCCAGGTCGTCATGAATCCAGTTCAGGCTTTGCCGCATCGGGCTATGCCCTCCAAACAGGGAAACTGGGTGTGGCCTTCGCTACTTCAGGTCCGGGCGGAACCAACTTGCTCACCGCCGCCGCCCATGCCAAGGCCAATAACTTGCCTGTCCTGTTTATTACGGGTCATCAATCCATTCAGGAATTGGGGCTTCCGCAATGTCAGGACTCCTCTTCCTACTTGGCCGATCTGGCGGAGATGTTCCGTCCTGCTACCCTGTTCAGCAAGCTGGTAGAGCGCGGCGATCATTTCAGCACCATATTGAATCATGCGCTTTCCATTGCACTCGGACCCAACAAAGGTCCGGTCCATCTCTGTCTTCCGTTTGATGTACAGACCGAACAGCTCTCTGACTTCCGGGTTGTGACTCCTGAGCCCGAACCCCTGATTAGCGTATCCAATCTGAATCATGTCCTCCCCTTGCTTCAACAATCCAGTCACCCTTTAATTATTGCAGGCAAGGGCGTCAATCGCGCTAGAGCCCATGATGAATTGCTCCATTTTGCCGAACATTTCAATATTCCTGTCATTACTTCTCCCGGAGGAAAAGGTGCCATTGCTTGGGATCATCCCCTCTACCATGGACCTTGCGGTGTTGGCGGCTTCCCTCATGCAGATGAGTTGCTGAATCAAAGTGATCTCTATATCGTACTCGGTTCACGTCTGAGTGATATGACGATCTGTAATCTGAAGCCTGAAAACCACCCTGCATATCTAATCCAATTCGACACCGATCCTACATTCGTTGGTAAAATACTTCATGCTCCAACCTTACATATCACCGGCGACTTGAAGGACAACCTGCAGTTTTTGCTCGGTTCACTGACAGAACAACCTGTTGTCCCTAGAGAAACGACAACTGTTAATTACACCGTACCTCTCCCATATCTGCCGAACTTGTCCCTGGCTTCCGTGCTGGAAGAAATGAGTGAGATGCTTCCATATGATCATAAGCTGTTTGTGGATGATGGCAGCCATGGTTTTCATGCGGTTCAACGATATAAAGTCAAGAAACCTGGCAGCTTTGTGTTTGACGCCTATTTTGCCTGCATGGGCAATGCCATCGGCATGGCCATTGGAGCCAAGACCGCAGCACCGGAAGAAACCATTGTATGCATTACAGGTGACGGATGCTTCATGATGCTTGGAACCGAGATTAACACCGCTGTATGCAACAATCTGCCAATCATCTTCATCGTAGTAAACAATAAGCAGCTGGATATGGCACTGAAAGGCATGGAGAAAACAACAGGTCGAATCGATGGCACCTTATACGAGGTTCCCGTGGATGCGGCAAAGTTTGCCGAGTCCCTCGGTGCTGTTGCTTATCGGGCGGAAACACGGACCGAATTCGTCTCTGCTCTCCAGACAGCGCAGCAGCTCAACCAGGTTACTGTAATTGAGCTTCTTACCGATCGTGACGAGATTCCACCCACGGCTCATCGTACCGTGACTTTGAATTAGGAGGAACATAACATGAGTGAACAAGTGACTCAAGGATTGGAGCGTTTTGCAAAGCTTTCCGGTGAATATGGTGCAAAAGCACTGGCACCGATTAAGGATCAGTTCCCTGAGCTCGCTGAGTTTATTATAGGAACGGCTTACGGGGATATTTTTCAGCGCACAACCATTACTGATCAATGGAAAGAAGTTGCGATTATTTCCTCACTGATCTCACAAGGGCAGTATGAGCAATTGGGGGTTCATTATACGATGGCGCTAAGTGTCGGTGTAACCGTGGATCAGCTCAAAGGAATTCTGTTGCATCTGGCACCGTGTGTTGGTGCTCCGCGGATCATCAGTGCTTTTAATATATTGCTCGCTACACTGGATGAAATCCAATAATTCACTCTTCTACATTTTTATACACGATTCGACTTTTTTATTGATCTTTTTACATCCCTACCTTTATAATATGGTTAAATTATCCTCCCAATCAGCCTACATCTCAGAAGCAGTCAGCGAGGGCCTTGAGGCCTATGTCTTGGTTAGCAGGATAGCCTTAACTTATTTAAAGGAGAGAGAACAATCATGGGAAGTTTTATACTGAAAACTGACGTTCCGAACAAGGTGTTAAACATTGATCTGGAGGGCTCTTTCTCTCAAGAAGACGGTTTGCGTTCCATCTCGGCATACCAGGACACGATCGCTCCGATTAACACCAAGGAGTATGAGCTGAATATCGATTGCAAAAAGTTGAATGTCACCGCTCCGGAAATTGTGCCTCTTCTTGAGGGCTGCCTGCAGATGTTTAAAAAAGATGAATATAAAAAAGTGGTCTTGACGCTTGAGAATAATGCCATTCTGAAAATGCAGCTGTCCCGTCTTGGACGGTCTGTCGGACTGGACAACCTTGAGATCATCTCCACAGTTACGACCTAATAAACCAGGCGGACAAGCTGAGGGTTCACCCATCCGCTCAGGAGGAGAATGAAGATGGCTGGAATTCGTATTGTAGATATCGATATCTATCATCCAACAAACAAGGTGGGCAATGACTTTTACATTGAACATTTTGATGCAAGAGGTATAGATATTCGGGGACTCTTACAGGCACTTGGGCGTGATACACGTTACAAAATTGACAACGATGATGAAAACTCACTAAGCATGGCCTTTGAGGCCGCCAGTAATCTTCTCGAAAAGACCGGGCTCACCGGTGCCGATATCGATCTTATTGCTTATGCAAGTCAAACGCCGGAATACATCTTTCCTACGAATTCCTTAATGATTCATCGCCTGATTAACGGGGCATCCCATACGATCTGTATTGACAGCAATGCCAACTGTGCAGGTATGACCGCTGCCTTTGAACAGGTTAGCCGCCAGATGCTGGGCAATCCCAGAATCCGTCGTGCTTTGATTATCGGCTCGGATTACGTGGCTCCGCATGCCAGTCCAGACGATCCTGTATACTTCGCGAACTTCGGGGACGCAGCAGCAGCTGTCATTATTGAACGGGACGAGCAGGCTGTCGGTTTTATTGACTCGATCTATCAGACCGATACCTGTGTGTACGGCAATTCCCTCTTCCCGGCACAAGGTCTTGCAAAACTGGGCCAAACCGGTGTTGACGCAGGTGCCCTCCATGTAAAATTCATACCGTTTGATGATTCCATCTGTGTAGGTGCAGCCTCTGAATCGATTCGCACGCTGTTGAGTCGTAACGAGATCGGAGCAGACGAGATCAAAGCCGCTTGTTTTTCTCAATTATCCATTGGCAACATACGTGCTATATCCGAGAACATTGGCATCGGTGAAGATATTGCCGTCTACATTGGAGACGAGTTCGGGTATACCTCAACCAGTAGTCCATTTATTGCGCTGCATCGAGCCATTACCTCAGGCCAAATTCAGCGTGGTGATAAAGTGCTGTTCTGGACCGTTGGCGCTGGGTGGCAAAATGTTGCCATGGTCGTTGAATACTAGGTAAAAAAACTTCAAAACCATTAAAGCCATCCCTGTTCAATGCATGGGGTGGTTTTATTTTGATTCAATTTCTTGATATACCATAGAGAAATTCATATCTTTTTAGTGAAAAAAGTCACTTACATATTATTACACAAAAACTATGATTTAGAAGTAAATAAAATCCATAAAAGGAGATGTTTTGTTGCTGAAATAATTAATTATTATCGAGCACCTCTGCGTTAAGGTCTTGGTAAGAAAGTGTTTACTTTCCGCTGCTCAACTCAATTAAATTTTTTAGAGAGGGAGTTTTTAGATTGAAAATAAGAAAATCACTAACTTCTTTATTATCCTTAACTTTGTTATTGAGTCCATTAAATGTTGTATTAGCAGAAGGTAGTATCGACACGGATACCACGAAAAATGAAATTAACAAAAATATTGAAATCAACATCGATTCATCTATCACCGGAAATGAGCGAGAAGTAATTGCTGACGTGATGGCCCGTCTGGACGAAGAAGACAGGGAAAATGTTATCTACGTCACAGAAGATGGTGCCATTTACTCCAACAAGATAGAACTCAAAGCTACTACAGAAATTTATGACTTGGTTGATAACAATACTTATCAGAGCCCTACCGGAAAAGAACTTGTTGGACCTGGAATTCCCACGGATGCATTTTCAGTTCCGCCCGTTAGTGATAATACGCTAATTTCACCCACAGCTGAGTCCCCTTCCCCAATCGGCGGATCTGGCCCTTACCGAAGAGTTTTCTCAAATAACGGATATAATTGGTTAAGTACTTATGTAACTATTCCAGGTGCCCCATACGTCACTGGTAAGGTGACTACGGATACGCCTTATGTATATTTGGGAGGATGGGGTTCCAACGGAAATGGGATAGATGCAGGTTTACAGTATAGTACAGCATTTGATAACTGGGCACCTACAACTTTGGCAAATGGATCCATGGTTCCTAGCAACACTCGCTACCGATCAGGGCAAGACATTTATATGAAGTTTTATGTAACTAATCCAAATGAATGCACGTTGGCTGTATCGGGGATCACCACGAGTGGTGATCAATTGACAACAACTATTGTAAGAAGCGGAGTAAGCGGTTGGGATAAAAGCGGTACAGGAATGAGAGTAAAAAGAATGACAACCATTGGCCAAAAACCCGAGAACATGAACACAGGATCATATATTAAGAACGTAAGATGGCATGATATTACGCTAGGATATTATTCAGGCAGCAACCTTATTTATAGCAGCTGGGGCAGTGGACAAACCGGTGGATATCACTCTGTACCTGCAGATAAAGTAAGTGTTAATTATATAAGCCCTGGCGAAGAAACGGTCAACATACAACTTTAGTAATCAATTGCATCAGAAAAAGAATCCCTACAAAGAAAAGTAGCAGTTCCAAGATTATTGAATCTTAGGAACTGCTGCTTTTTCCAAACATTCAGAAAATCTTCTTTGTCTCCCGATCATCCTTCAGAATCTCTACTGCCTCCCGGAAACGTAAGGAATGTACGATCTCCCGCTCCCGCAGAAACTTCAGGCTGTCCTGCAGATCCACGTCATCCGTCAGATCGATCAACCACTGATATGTAGCCCGGGCCTTCTCTTCCGCTGCAATATCTTCGTACAAATCCGCGATCGGATCTCCTTTTGAAGCAATGTAGGCTGCCGTAAACGGAACACCTGAGGAATTCGTATAGAATAAAGCAGAATCACGCTGTGCATAGTTTGGCCCAAGACCCGCTGCTTCCAGCTGCTCCACAGACGCATCCTTTGTCAGCTTGTAGATCATGGTGGCAATCATCTCGAGATGAGCAAATTCTTCCGTCCCGATATCATTCAATAGCCCGATAATCTTTTCCGGAATTGTATACCGCTGGTTCAAATATCGCAGGGCTGCCGCCAGTTCTCCGTCTGCGCCTCCATACTGTTCCGCCAGCAATTTCGCCATATGAGGATCACATTTGCTAACCCGGACGGGATATTGCAATTTTTTCTCATACACCCACATGCAGACGCCTCCTCTTTTAATTCAAATCCAACCTGTTACGATTCCTCGAGCTCCCAGCCTGGAACGTGCAAGGAAACCCGAGGCTGTTATCTCACACTTGCCAAGGCCAAGGCGTCTGGGACCATTCCCACGGATATTTGGAGAAAGCATGCCCAAAGTTCATCAGCGGTCCGTACAATTGCTGAAACTCATGTGCTACCCTCATCCGCTCCTGGCTGAATTTGTTGTATTGCTCAATGCTCTGATAGTCACCCGGGTGGGTGTCCAGATACAGATTCAGCTCAACCAATACAAAATCCAGGGCCTGAAGTTCCTCCAGCAGTTCATAGTATCTTGCATCACAGGCTTTGGATGATTCAGATTCCATCTGCTTCCACCTTCCTTCCCTTCGAGCTCGCGGGTGTATAAGGACTGTATAAAGCAGGCCACAACGTTCCAATTCTTAAGGCTTCTGCAGGACTGAACTGCGGCCAGCCCATCGGCTGAAATGGGATAAACAATTGCGGAGGAACCAGGTACGTCCGAATCGCCTTCGGTGGACATGGATCAAACGGCCCCACAAAAGGAACGTAAGCACGAAGCTGCGGATCTGACACAGAACAACGCCTCCTTCATCACTGATTTGGTACATTCCACATCGCATCATTACAAGCTTTCATTTCCCGTCTCTATACCATATGTCGCTGTCCCTCAAGTTAATCCCATATTTAGAGGAACGCAAAAAAAGACCCTCGATGACTCACCCCACTGGGCGGTCTCCGAAGGTCATTTCGATGGGTATGGTGGCCATATCCATCGATGATTATTTCACGCATGCTCAGTCCCTGTTACGTTCACGATCATCATCCTGCATCGAACCTGGTTCCTGTTCTCCCATTTCCATCTTATCTTCTTCAGCAACAGGCCGCTTATATACCTTCACTCGAGTAATTCGGAGACGGGTAGATTCTTCCACTTCAAAGACATAACCGTTTTGCTCCCGTGTTTTGCCTTTGACCGCACTACCTTCCAGTTCCTTGAACAGCCACCCGCCAATCGTATCGACTTCCTCATCCTCAATGACAGCTCCAGTCCATTCATGGACCTCTTCAATAAGGGAACGACCATCGATGGAAAAGGCTTCTCCATCGCGCTCCATATGCGGACGTTCGTCCTCGAACTCATCATAGAGATCACCAACGATTTCTTCCAAAATCTCTTCGGCAGTCAGCAAGCCAGCGGTTCCGCCATATTCGTCGACCACCAGTGTCATCTGGGAGTGCTTTTTCTGCATCAGACGAAGCACATGGCTGATCTCCATTGATTCAGGAACATTCAGAATCGGGCGAACAAGCGCAGACAGATCATGCTGCTGCTCTGGTTCAGCCAGAAGCAAATCGGTAATATGGATGAATCCGATAATCTCATCCTTATCCTCAACAGCTACAGGGTAACGGGAATGCTTCGTTGCATTAATGATTTTCAGGTTTTCTTCCAGCGACATGTGAGTATACAGACAGTCCATATCCGTACGTGGCAGCATAATTTCACGTGCCAGCATATCCGAGAAATCAAAGATGTTATCCATCAGTTTGATTTCATCCTTGTCGATGACACCACTCTTGGCGCTTTGCTTCATCAAAATGCGAAGTTCATCTTCCGAATGAGCCTCCCCTTCGCTGGCAGGTTCAATGCCTGCCAAACGCAGCAGTGCATTGGCTGACGCATTCAGCACCCAGATGAACGGGAAGAAGATTTTATAAAATAACAGCAACGGTGCGGATAACAGCAAAGCCACTCCGTCTGTTTTTTGAATCGCCAGGGATTTGGGCGCAAGCTCACCCAGCACAATATGCAGAAACGTAATAATACAGAAACCGATAATGACAGATACCGTGGATATAAGTCCTGTATCCGCTACACCAAGCTTGAACATCAGAGGCTCGACCAGCAATTCGGAAATGGCCGGTTCGCCGAGCCAACCAAGCCCCAGCGATGTCAGCGTGATTCCGAACTGGGTTGCTGATAGATAGGCATCCAATTTACCATTCACCTTCAGTGCATAACCAGCCAACTTATTCCCTTCACTCTGTAATTGAGTGAGGCGAGTCTGTCTAACTTTAACCAGGGAAAATTCCGCTGCGACAAATACGCCATTCAAAAATACGAGCAGAAACACACAGACCAGATTAAATACCAACTGCCCGAGATGAAATTCGGTATGAATACCCAAGTCGAAACTCCCCTTTTTGATCTATTTCAGGAATACACCTGGAATATCAACGTGTAATTGCTTTTCTCGATTTGAAATCCACACCTTTATAATACATATCTGCCACCAGCAAATTCGGACCGCAGCAAGAAGCAGCATCACAATGACAGTTCACTGTCTGGTTCAAAGGATGTTCCGCCGACCACTCATGGAATACATCATCCAGCTTCCGATCTCGAATGTTGCCAAACGCCGGGATGTCGGCAAAATCAGTAACATACACGTTTCCGGTAAACATGTTGACGTTGACGCGGTTACGACCGTCGGGATCATTACGAACCGTCACT
>NZ_LITU01000050.1:303170-356545 GCF_001280595.1 Paenibacillus xylanivorans | reverse complement strand
GCATGCGAAGAACGGAAGTGTACCAAACAGCATCCACATATCCTTGTCACGCACATCCAACAAACGATGAATAGCAGCTCTCATATGATCAAGGGAAAGCACCGGCAGCGCAGAAGCAAAATTCGAATTATACATCGGATGTACTTCATGACGGACACAGCCCATCTCACGGATCAATTGATGAATCCCCTCAAGCTTGTCATGGGTACGGAAATTAATCATGGACTCCGCAGAGATGAACATGCCCGCTTCACTAAGCTTACGGGAATTTTCCATCATTTTCTCATACATCTTCACCGCTACTTCACGCTTTACGGGTCTACCACTGTTGGCAAAACCGACTTGGTGAAAATCATCGGCATCCAGATAATTGAATGAGATATGCATAACGTCCAGATAAGGCAGAAGTTGCTCGTACCGACGAATATCCAGCGTCAGATTCGAGTTGATCTGGGAACGAATCCCCCGATCCTTGGCATATTTGAGCAACGGAATGATCATCTCATCCACGGTCTTCTGGCTGAAGCTCGGCTCACCGCCTGTCAGACTGATCGTCTGAAGGTGCTCAACCTCATCCAGCCTTTTAAGCATCAAAGGTAACGGGAGCGCAGGCGCTTCGCGCATTGTTAACATATCTCCTACCGCACAATGCTCACAGCGCATATTGCACAGATGAGTCACGGTCATTTCTACACTTGTTAGCACATGGCGTCCATATGTACGCAAAGAGCCGATCGGATCCCAAGGATCATTAGTCGGCGATAAAGGCATCGGCTCTACCGATCCTGAGTTTAGCATGGTCATTGTTCTTCACCTTATTCCTTTTATTAACCTAAAAAGTTTTATTTACAACATACCCCGTCTTCATCTTTTTGGAGTTATCTTTTATCATAGCACAATTTCCTGCGCTCTGGCATGAGCCTGCTCTGTCCATTACATGACAAAAAACGCCCACGTAACATCAGGGCCAAGCTGGACCGGATGTTACGATATGAGCGCTGACCCAATCTTCATTAGATGTCAAATATCAAAATATTTCATTACGTGCTGAAGCTGGGGTAGCGTCTTCCACCCCTTCAACGCCTGTAATCATAACAGACAGCGCTGTGGACAGATCGATTTCATAGGGTGCACTTAATGTCTGTCCATATGCGTCCTTGAGGACACGAATGCGTGGTCGTTGCGGAACGCGGGAATGGATGGCTGCAACCACCCCGATCTCCCCCGTACTCAGCTTGACGGAAATACCTAAGGGATAGATGGCCACACAGTCACGGAATTTCTCCAGCATTCGCTGCTCATATAGTGTCCCTGAACCCGTGTATAATACTTCTACAGCTTGATGTGGCAGCAAGGCTTGTTTATATACTCGATTGGTTGTCATCGCATCATACGAATCGGCAAGGGCCAGCCATTTGGCATACTCATGAATCTCATTGTCTTTCAAACCAAAGGGATACCCACTACCATCAATTCGTTCATGGTGCTGTAAAGCACAATGTGCAGCAAGGAGCGGTATACCCGGTTCATCTTTGAGAATACGATGTCCATATGTAGTATGCTGCTGTATGATTTTAAATTCCTCATCACTCAACCTGGAGGGCTTGTGGAGTATTTCCGGGGCAATCTGTGTTTTTCCAATATCATGCAACAAGGCACCCAGACCAATCTCCATTAATTGCTGGCGTGTATAACCCGATGCCACTCCAAGAACCAAGGTATACACGCATACATTCAATGAGTGATTATACAGGTCAAAATCACTGGAGTTCATATCCATCAGCATAATCATCGCTTCCTTCTGACTGCCAATGTCCTCCAATATCGTATTCATCAACCCGCTAAGTGCCTTACCAAAGTGTGGAATCCGGCTTTTGGTTTTCACCCCGGACATGCTCTGGAACTGCTGCTTGATCTCGACCAGCGCTCTGCGCCTGGTCTCTTCCTGCAGCATATCCGGAATAATGATATCTTCTGTTGCTGCATCCGCAATATACACATAGCCGATCCCCAAATCCTTGAGACGTCCAATCAACCGACTGGTCAGCTCCACTCCCTCACTGAGCAGAACCACACCCTCTTCACTATAAATTCGTTTCCCCAGCTTCATGCCAGGCTGCAATAGGTTTATATGTACTAAACGCACAGCCTATCCTCTCCCGCTCCGTAGATGTAATTTCCACTAGCCGCCGCTTCAGCAGAAGGCAAGTACTTGTTAGATTTCATGCCAACGGGATCGCAGGCTGTCATCCAGCGCCCCTGGTCTTTTCAATTCCGTTTCGAGCAGGTCACGTATGAATTCCGGAAGTCGATACGATGTGTCCGTTCCAAGAGCAAGTGACGGATAACCCACGTTAAACGTAAACATGTCGAGTGTTCCCACCACATATTCATGTTCATCACGAATCGGTTCGCCCTCAATATATATGGCACGGATCTTCTCGTACGGAGGCGAATGTGGATCATACTCCACGTCCATCCCATCCATGCACAATGTTCCTAATATGTCTCCGCGAAATCCAAACCCGATAATCGATTTTCGTGAAAACTCTGACAACAGGGACTGCTCCAGTGCCTGCCGAATCTGAATTCCATTCAAGCATATTGTACAGGCATTAATGGGAGATGGACATAGGGAATGTAACATTCCCTTTGTAATATTTCCCTGCGGAAGATCTGCAAGAAGCTGCCCGGCATTCACCAGAGACAACTGCGCTCCGGTGAACTGACGAACTGCCTGGGCAAGCAATGACGCAAACGGAGACTCATGATCGTAATCAATGGTAAGCGTCCTGTCCGTAATAACGGCTGTTTGACCAAGCGCACGCTCGGCTTCCGTCCGGTGTGTATCTATAGCCAGCGATACGCTTTCTTCGAGCATCATGTTCTGGACCGGAACACAGCCGCTGCTTACCAATGTAAGTTCGTTCGCTTCATCTCCCCGCTCCAGTACCACCTTACCGAGCCACTGGCCAAACTTGCCTGCCGCTCCAAGCACCGTCTGACCAATGACTACTGGTTCTTCGAGTACATGATGTGTATGTCCGCCCAGAATGACATCGATGCCCTGGATCTGTTCGGCCAATCTACGATCTGTTGAAAGCCCCAGATGTGACAAGATAACGACCACATCCACCTGAGGACGCAAAGCTTCAACTTGCTCACGCAACGTCTCCACCGGCTCCAGTACATCCCATCCCAGCAGTTCGTAAAAAGCCGTAAAAGGTGCTGTAGCACCAAGCAAACCGATGCGAAATGGCCCCTTCTCCAGAATGAGAGAGGATTTCATCCAGACTGGGGGCTGGCCCGTAGCCTGCTCTACAACATTTCCACATACAACAGGACACAGAAGTCCAGAGTAAGACTGCGCCAGTTGTTCGGGTGTAAATGTTAGTCCTTCGTTGTTCCCTATTGTTATGGCATCATAACCAGTCAGATTAAGGACATCCACGTTGGCTGTCCCCAGCGTCCCCTCCGTCTCAACCGCCATCCGGTCCATATGATCTCCGATATCTACTACCAGAAACTCTCCAGCCTCTTCCTTCTCATGTCCGATCATGGCGGCGATGGAGCTCATGGAGCCAAAATGACTATGGATGTCATTGGTGTGTAGAATCGTTAACGTTTGCGTCTTTTTGGTGCTCATCACACCGCCTCCCTTTTATCGTCGATAACGTACATTCCTCTAATGGATAAGCATAACATTTTCCGCGTCGTTATGATATATTTATAGGGTTTAGAGATCAAAAAGAGGTGAGGTATTTCCATGAAATTAACAATTCAACTATTTGCAGGAATCGCTGAACATCTGGGCACATCCCTGCTTGAATATGAATACCCTGGAACGGATCCGACTCCTGTGCAATTAAAAGAAAAACTGAGTCTTGCTTACCCTGAAGCAGCTGCTCAAATACGTGTTTCTTTTCTGGCAGTAAATCAGCAGTATGCTTCTGCCGATATTATAATCAAGGTCCAGGATGAACTCGCCTTAATTCCCCCTGTGTCGGGAGGAGATGGTACGAATTTGACTGGTAACGGGCATGGTTCTTCCCATCCTGAGCATCGCACGGATGACGGATTATTCCTTATCACCCAGTCCCCACTGTCCGTGGACGCCACAACGAAGCTAGTTATCACTGCAAACCATGGAGCAGCCCTTACTTTTGTAGGTACCACCCGTGAAATGACCGGACAACAAAGAACGGTCCATCTCGAATACGAGGCCTATGTACCCATGGCACTTTCTCAGATGGCAGCTATCGGTAGTGAAATCAATGAACGCTGGCCAGGCGTAAAATGTGCGATTAGCCATCGGATTGGGAAGGTAGACGTAGCAGAGATCAGCGTCGTTATTGCCGTTTCCTCCCCTCATCGCAGTGACTGTTACGATGCAAGCCGTTACGCGATTGAAAGACTCAAACAGAATGTCCCCATCTGGAAAAAAGAAATATGGGAAGATGGTTCCGAGTGGAAAGGTCATCAACTAGGACCCTGGAACCCCACAGACAATTAAATAACTAGTCATTCGACCTGTTCAATGGGTGACGGAATTAGTAAATAAGTCGTTGTCAACCCATTTTTTTCTTGTTATTATAATCATATGTGTCGATATTAGTCGAGGAAAAGGTGGTTTATACGTGAGAGTGCATGTTACTGATCTTAAAACTGGCGACCTGTTAAAAAATGATGTGTACAACAGTTCGGGTCTCCACATGCTGATGAAAGGTTCCACCCTCAGCGACGATGATATTGCCAAGCTGCTGCAGCACGGAATCGATTACGCAGATGTAGAACATACAACATCTGACCTACACTCTGATGCACAAACCTTACCTTCCGATCAAACCCGTCTGTTAACTAACCTGTTTAACGATACGATCAAAGGTACAGAATCTCTGTTTGAACAAGCGATGGAGAAGGGTTTTATTGATGAGACTCAGGTCGATGAGATTTTGATAACCCTAACGGGACAGCTTGAAAAACAAAAGGACGTTGTCTCCTTGCTGCTGATGCTTGACGGGGATAATGACTATACCTACAACCATTCACTTCAAGTCGGAATGCTCGCTTTTTATATCGCCGGCTGGATGGGCTACAACCCTGAGGAATGTCTGACCGTAGCCAAAGCAGGGTATCTTCACGATATTGGCAAGTCCAAGATTCCTCCTGAAATGTTACATAAGCCGGGCAAATTAACGCCTGAAGAATTCGAAGAAATGAAGAAACATACGTTATATGGTTATGAGATTGTCAAAGAGTCCACTCAGGACGAGATTCTTGCAACCGTTGCCCTCCAGCATCATGAGCGTGAGGATGGAAGTGGCTACCCATACGGACTGAAAGGCGATGAGATTCACCCCTTTGCCCGTATAACGGCTGTAGCCGATGTGTACAGCGCGATGACGACCAATCGGGTGTATCAGACCAAGCAGGAACTAATCTCCGTGCTATGCGAATTGTACAGCCTCAGCTTCGGTCAGTTGAATGCTGAAGTTACGCAGGAACTCATTAAACACATGCTACCCAATTTTATTGGCAAAAGGGTTCTGCTCACTACCGGCGAAACCGGTCTGATTGTCTTGAACAACCCTGCGGATTACTTCCGTCCACTCGTTCAGACCTCTACAGCCTTCATTGATTTAGCGAAGGAAAGAGATGTAGCTATCGTTGAAATTTATATCCAGTAAGCATTAGCATTTAGGTCTGCACAGCAGCAGTTAGAGTAACCCAAATTCAAGAGAACATCTTACACGTTTACATTGTATACACGTAAAAAAAAGGGGAGCCGTTAAGGCTTCCCTTTTTGTATTCCATTTCGTTCAAATCAGATTAAACGCAGAATGCTTTAGTGATGATAACCAACAGAATGAACAGTACCAAGATCGCACCCGTGTTAGTGAACATATTGTATCCGCCTACGCCGCCTACGTTGCCACCACAGCCATATCCAACTTCGCTCATGTGATTGCCTCCTCTTCATCAGGTATACCCTAACATATGACGTTTGCGTTTGGATGAACCGGGCGAACTGGCAACATTCAATAAATGGTTGTCTGCCTGCTTTTGCCTGAAAATCAAGCTTCACGTTTACTCTTGATCTGTTTGTTAACTTGAGGAACTAGAAGAGACCTTCATGCCCTTCTCCTTGCGATACATGATGACAAGCAATCTCCAAAAATCATAACTGCCTGTATTGTTCATTATATATGGTTTGTAATAATGATAAGCTTCCTCTGCCCAAGACGGACAAGCCATACTGGAAATGTTTTTTTGCTGCTGGATCCAGGCCGACTGGGATTCCAGCATCTTCTCCATCGCTGTTAACCGCGCTCTTTCCTCCGTCGTCATTGCGGTTCCCTCCTGCCCTTCAACCGTTGAACTATATTCAGATTGCAAATAGATTCCTGGATCAACAACACCATTTTCACTAGCCGTGTATCCATACGAAGGGGAGCTAGTTTTGCGCACCTCATAGTGCATATGCGGACCTGTGCTTTCCCCCGTGCTCCCCTGGTTGCCAAGAAGCTGCCCTTGTTTCACTTGCTGTCCAACTTTTACTGCAATTCGGGAAAGGTGAGCATAACAATGCAAGTACCCCCTATGATCCTGTACCGCAACCGTAAGCCCGTAACCACCGAATCCTGAGCCTGTAGCCCCTTCCGCAGCAAAATGTACAGTCCCGTCCATAAATGCATGTATGGGCCCATTCCATGGCTCTGTGACAAGATCAATTCCACGATGAAATGTCTGTCCGCCAGAAATAGGATGAATACGGTAGCCAAATGAACTCGTAATCCGATATCCCTTAAACGGATTGTTGCTCATGTATTCACATCCTTTTCTATCATTAGATGCTTAAATCTAGTAAATGGCTTGTGCTATTTCTCTTATTTTATTACAAATAAACCCAGAAAAGTATGAGGGAAAACTTGCGTCTTCTCACGCTTACATTTAAGGCTGGGCATAAGAGTTGAGCTGAGTGTCACGTTGTCCAGGTTAAAGCGAGCGTTTCTAATGTAATAAAAAAAAGATCGAGGGATGGAACTCCCTCGATCTTTCTTTGATACTGTATAAAGATCACGTGAAACTTGATTCAGCATAAAATCAGCACAATCAGAATCGCCTTTTCTGAAACGGGCTATGGCAGCGGGATTAACCGATGCTGCCTTCCATCTCGAACTTGATCAATCTGTTCATCTCTACCGCATATTCCATCGGCAGTTCCTTCGTGAAAGGTTCAATAAAGCCCATGATGATCATCTGTGTTGCTTCTGCATCGGTCAAACCACGGCTCATCAGGTAGAAGAGTTGATCCTCGGACACTTTGGATACCGTAGCTTCATGCTCCAGCATGATGTTATCATTCATAATTTCATTGTAAGGAATCGTATCAGATGTGGACTCATTATCCAAAATGAGCGTATCACATTTGATATTGGATTTCGCGCCTTCCGCTTGGCGACCAAAGGAAGCCAGACCACGGTAAGTAACTTTACCACCATGTTTACTGATCGACTTGGATACAATCGTAGATGTTGTATCTGGAGCCAAGTGAATCATTTTCGCACCTGCATCCTGATGCTGATTTTTACCAGCTACAGCGATAGACAGAACCGAACCTTTAGCTCCGCGGCCTTTCAGTACTACGGCTGGATATTTCATCGTCAGTTTGGAACCGATGTTACCATCGACCCATTCCATCGTTGCATTCTCTTCAGCAACCGCACGTTTGGTAACCAGGTTGTAGATGTTTGGTGCCCAGTTTTGAATCGTTGTGTAACGAACACGGGCATTTTTCTTACAGATAATCTCAACGACCGCACTGTGCAGTGAGTTCGTGCTGTAGATCGGAGCTGTACAGCCCTCTACATAGTGAACGAAGCTATCTTCGTCTGCAATAATAAGTGTACGCTCGAACTGTCCCATATTTTCGGAGTTAATCCGGAAATAGGCTTGCAGAGGCACCTCACATTTCACGCCTTTAGGCACGTAGATGAAGCTTCCTCCGGACCAAACGGCACTATTCAGTGCAGCAAATTTGTTATCTGCTGGTGGAATAACGGTTGCGAAATACTCACGCAGGATTTCCGGATGCTCTCTAAGTGCAGTATCCGTATCCATAAAGATTACGCCCTGATCTTCCAATTCTTTTTGCATGTTGTGGTATACAACCTCGGACTCATACTGAGCGGATACACCTGCAAGGAACTTTTGCTCTGCTTCAGGGATACCCAATTTATCAAAGGTTTCCTTAATTTCGGAAGGAACCTCTTCCCATGTTTTCCCTTGCTTTTCAGAAGCACGAACATAATACTGAATTTCATTGAAATCCAATCCGTCGAGATCTCCGCCCCATTTCGGCATTGGCATCTTTTCGAATTGTTTTAGGGATTTCAAACGGAATTCCAACATCCATTCCGGTTCGTTCTTAATCCGGGAAATCTCGGTAACTACTTCTGCAGTCAGACCTTTACCGGTTTGAAAGATGGATTTGTGCTCGTCGCGAAAACCATATTTATACTCTTCCATTTCTGGTGCTTTTTTAGCCATCTTGCTCTACCTCCCTATCGTTATTGTACATTGTCCTCTTCGTCAATTCCTTTGCGTAATGCATTCCAGGCCAACGTGGCACATTTAATGCGAGCAGGGAACTTGTTCACACCGGATAGGGCTTCGAGATCTTCATAATCGTCGAAATCGACTTCTTCCCCTTTCATCAGTGAGGAGAAACGGTTAGCCATGTCGAGTGCCTGATCCATCGTTTTGCCTTTGACTGCCTCGGTCATCATCGATGCTGAGGACATGCTGATGGAACAACCTTCCCCCGTATACTTGGCTTCCTGAACGATTCCGTCTTTCAGCAAAAGCTGCAGTGAAATCCGGTCGCCGCACGTTGGATTATTCAAATTCACCGTGACAGCGTCATTATCAAATGTTCCGCGGTTGCGCGGGTTTTTGTAGTGGTCCATTATGACACGCCGGTACAGATCATCAAGTTGCATCGCCAAAATACTCCTTTGTCTGGATTAAGGCGCTGACAAGCCGGTCCACATCTTGTTCGTTATTGTATAGATAGAAACTGGCACGAGCTGTTGAACTGACTTCAAGCCAGCGCATCAGCGGTTGGCAACAGTGGTGTCCGGCACGAATGGCTACGCCACTCGCATCCAGCACAGTTGCCACATCATGCGGGTGTACATCACCGAGGTTAAATGTAACCACTCCGACATGACGCTTGGCTGGTCCATAAATGGTCAGTCCGTCAATCTCGGCCATACGTTCCGTTGCATAAGCTGCCAGCACACTTTCATGATGAGCAATCTCATCCATGCCAATCTGCTCCAGGAAATCGATAGCAGCGCCCAATCCAACCGCACCTGCGATAATCGGAGTTCCGCCTTCGAATTTCCAGGGAAGCTCTTTCCAATTGGATTCATAGAGACCCACATCATCAATCATTTCACCGCCGAACTCAACCGGTTCCATGGACTCCAGCAGCGCCTTTTTGCCGTAAAGTGCACCGATCCCGGTTGGTCCGCACATTTTATGGCCGGATAATGCGTAGAAATCACAGTCCAGATCCTGCACATCCACCTTCATATGCGGTGTGCTCTGTGCGCCATCCACAACGATGACAGCACCTTTGCGATGTGCAATTTCAGCGATTTGTTTTACCGGATGAACAACACCCATAACATTGGATACATACGCGATTGCTACAATTTTGGTATTGTTCGTAACCGTATTCTCCACATCAGCCAAATCAATGTTGCCATCCGGCTGAAGCGGAATGTATTTCAATGTCGCTCCCGTTTCCTTGGCTACCTGCTGCCATGGAATCAGATTGCTATGGTGTTCCATCTGCGTAATAACAATTTCGTCGCCTTCTTTGCAGACTGCGCGTCCGTATGACGAAGCCACCAAATTCAAAGCGGTCGTTGTCCCACGGGTGAAAATAATCTCCTGTGTACGCCGTGCGTTGATAAACTTGGCAACCTTCTCACGTGCGCCTTCATAAGCATCCGTTGCACGGCTTCCAAGCGTATGAACACCACGATGCACATTGGAGTTCTCATATTCATAATAATGTTTAATCGCTTCGATTACAGCCAGCGGCTTCTGGGAAGTCGCTGCGTTATCTAGGTATACGAGCGGGTGTCCGTTGATTTCCTGGTGGAGGATCGGGAACTGCTCGCGGATAGCCGGGTTCATTGTCCCAGTTTCCGTTCGATGAGAGACTGCAATTGGGTACGCAGTGCTTCCAGAGGAATATCCGCCACCACCGGAGCCAGGAAGCCGTAAATGATCAGGCGTTCCGCATCCGTACGGTTAATCCCGCGAGACATCAAGTAATGAATTTGTTCCACATTGACTTGACCTACAGAAGCCGCGTGACCTGCTGTTACATCATCCTCATCAATGAGAAGGATTGGGTTGGCGTCTCCACGTGCTTTCGGGCTCAGCATCAGTACTTTCTCTGTTTGCTGTCCGTCCGCTTTGGTAGCACCTTTCTCAATCTTCGTGATTCCGTTAATGATTGCAGAAGCTTCTTCACGCATAACTGCACGTGTGATCATCTGGCTTGGTGTGTTTTTGCCAAAGTGACGAGCTTGAGTGGTGTAGTTCAGTTTCTGGGAACCGGAACCTACTGCGATGACTTTGGAATCGGAGCTTGAGCCATTCCCATTGAGAACCGTCATTGTGTTGCTTGCAGTATCACCGTTGTTCATCTCACCAACGATCCACTCAATCGAACCATCGTTCTCCACCACTGCACGGCGGAAAGAAACGTCAGTAACACTCGTACTCAGTTGGTGAACTGATGCGAAACGGACTTTGGCACCAGCTTTCACGAACACTTCCACAACACCGTTATGGAAAACAGGTGAAGACAATTCTCCGGAAACATAATTGTCCACATAAGTTACAGAGCTGTTTGCCTCAGCAACAACAAGCACGTGCGGTGCAAATGTTGCAGAAGCATCATCTGTGAGTAATACCGCTTGCAATGGAACTTCAATTTTTACATTTTTCGGAACATAGAGGAATACCCCGCCGTTCCAAAGTGCTGCGTGCAACGCTGCAAGAGAATGCTCATCCGGTTTTACAGCCGTGTTCAGATACGGTTTAACCAGATCGCTGTGTTCGCGAACCGCTGTAGCCAGATCCGTGAAGATGACTCCTTTTGCCGCAAGATCAGCAGAAATCTTGGAGTAAACTGTACCGGAATTGCGCTGGATGACCAGACTACCTTCCGCTTGATCCTTAACCAGATCTTTAATGGAAGCTGGTACATCTTCCAGAGAAGCAATCGCTTCACTAGCTTTGTATGTGCCGTACTCGCTGACATTCCAGCGTTCGATTTTTTGTTTTTCCAGTTTGGGAAGCGCAAGCCCGCTTGCAAGCTTTAAAGCTTCAAGCCGCTGTTCGGTCAACCAGCCGGGTTCATTGTTACTTTCCGACAAGGCGCGAAGCGCTTCAGATTCAACCGGAAGAATTGTTTGTGTAGTCATTGATTATCCTCCTCCGTTTTGTCTTTACGCTTCCTGTCCTACAGTTTCGTCTGTGATTCCCAGCTCTGCCTTAACCCAGTCATATCCTTCAGCTTCCAGACGGTGAGCCAGTTCAGGGCCGCCGGACTTCACGATACGACCTTGCATCATTACGTGTACATAGTCAGGTGTAATGTAGTTCAACAGGCGTTGGTAGTGAGTGATGATCAGGAATCCGCGATCTTCGCTCTTCATTGCGTTTACACCGTTTGCCACGATTTTCAGAGCATCGATATCCAGACCGGAGTCAATTTCATCGAGTACTACAATTTTCGGATCAAGCAGCATCATTTGCAGAATCTCGTTCCGTTTTTTCTCACCACCAGAGAAACCTTCATTCAGGTAACGGTGAGCAAATTCAGGATTCATGTCGAGTTCTTTCATTTTACCTTCCATTTGGCGAATGAACTTGATCAGGGAGATCTCGTTACCTTCACCACGACGTGCGTTAATTGCACTACGCAGGAAGTCGGAATTCGTTACGCCAGCAATTTCACTCGGGTATTGCATTGCCAGGAATAGACCTGCACGAGCACGCTCGTCTACAGCCATATCCAGTACATCTTCACCGTCAAGTGTAATCGTACCGTCTGTTACTTCATATTTAGGGTGCCCCATCAGAGCAGAAGCCAGTGTTGATTTACCTGTTCCGTTCGGACCCATGATTGCGTGGATTTCTCCACCTTTCATTTCCAGGTTGATGCCTTTCAGGATCTCCTTACCTTCGATCGTCGCTTTCAGACCTTCAATGACGAAATTCGTAGCCATGTGTATTGTTTCCCTCCATTGATTAATTTGATGTTTACTGTCGAAAACGAAAAAGCACCTATTAAAATATCTGAAGAGGGCTTCCCCTGAATTTCTCCTGTACTCCAATCTCCAAAGCAAGAATCACTTTAGAATAATTCTAAACTGATTCTCAATGATTATCAAGTCATTTCCTAAGAACTCTTGTCCCTTACAGGAAACATTATTCTATCTGATTCTATAATAAAAGCCAGATTGAATCAAATGACAAAACTTCTTCGTCATAAATAGACAGTGAGAAAAATCACAGGGATTCAACCTTTTATCGAATCTGCTCCTCTTAACCGAAAAAAGGACCTATCCATATCATGGACAAGTCCTTCCGAGAAATAACATTACATTTTGAGCGTCTCGTTAATCTTCTGTACCTGTTCGTCAAAATCCGCAACGTCCAATACCGGCGTCATTTCGCGCGACACCGGACCATTCGGAATGGAAATCCATGAACGGCATCCGTTGTATTCAGATAATACGGGAATCTCCATCGGTTCCTTCAAACGGTACACTCGGAGTATCAATACGTGAAGTGGATCTTTGCGTTTCCACTTAAGGCGGTCTTCAGCAAAATCCGCAGTCCACATATGAAAGTCAAGAAGGCGATCCAGCATCTCCTGATCTCTAATCTCCAAATCCTGTGTCACTTCAGCATATGCGGTGAGACGGATCGTCGAAGCTTCAGGCACCCACTCGGCCAGTGATTCCTCAACATAGAAATGATCAGAGGACTTTATCAGTTCTTTACGCTGATGTTCATAAGTCGGATACAGATAGAACGCTGGACTTTTCAACTCAAAACGTCTGGTTTCCTCCACAATCCCGCCTTTGCGCATCACCATAATCTGGCGACCCGTCTCCAGCGCTTTGATTGCGGAGGCCCATTCTTTTAATGCCGGTATTGTTGTGCCTATCATAACGTTCTCCTCCCGAAGTCAGTCTTGTCAGCAGTATAGACGCTCGGCGTCGTCCTGACAACGTGAAAAGCAGGTTGGAGTAACTGTAACGTTTATAAGGCAACAAGCTCGTTATGTGAGGATAGGTTTAGCCCAAGAAAGAGCGAAGCATCCACATATGTTTCTCCAGATCAGCCTTGAAGCCTGTCAGCATGTCGGATGTTGGTTGGTCTTCCGCAGCATCTGCCACTTCAATACCTTCCTGATACTCATTCGACAATGTAGCAAAATCCTCGATCAGGTTCTGTACCATTGTGTTGGCGTCTTCGCCACCCGCAGCCTCTTGAATGGAGGAAAGCTCAAGATACTCTTTCATTGTAGCCGCAGGGCTGCCTTTGAGGGTAAGAATACGTTCAGCGATTTCATCCATTTGTACAGTCACTTCATTGTAGAATTCTTCAAATTTTACATGCAGTGTGAAAAAGTTAGGTCCTTTTACATACCAGTGATAGTTATGGATTTTAACATACAGGACGTTCAGGTTTGCTACCTGACGATTAAGTACTTGTTCCACCGATTTCGCTTGATCTGTTTTGTTTTTTGTAGCCATCTTAATCCCATCCTTTTATTATAAAATTAGTCTGACATTCACTTAAGCAGGTTAATCTGCGGTAAGTGACAGAGATTTAACAATCCGGCTCCACCATGTGGCGGAGAGCCTTGTCGGCGGTATTTCTGTCAACCGTCCGGCCTATTTGTTTTTACCCGTACACCGGAAGTTCGAAACAAGTCCGGTATAGGCCGTCTCAAAAAAAGGGTACAAAATCACAGTTATTTCCGATATACTGACATATACCAAGCAAAGAAGTGGGTTTTCCTGTTTCTTCATATATATGGAGGTGGCATTCTTGTCCCAATATCACCCTTTTACACCCCAGGATGCAATCGAACTGGCCAAAACATTACCTGGTCCGTTTGCGGCAGATGCGAATCTGGAATGTCGTGAGATCGGTGACGGCAATCTGAATTTGGTCTTCCATATCACGGATCAGAACGCCGATAAAAGTATCATTATCAAACAGGCCCTTCCTTATGCGAAAGTGGTTGGAGAATCATGGCCACTGTCTCTGGTACGTGCCAGAATTGAACGGGAAATCTTACAGGAAGAATATCGTCTATGTCCGGGAATGGTGCCCGAAGTGTACCATTATGATGATGATCTCGCCTTAACCGTGATGGAAGATTTGAGCGATCATGTGATCATGCGTAAAGGCCTCATCGATGGCGGAACGTATCCTCTCTTTGCACAACATATTGGGGAGTTTATGGCAAGAACATTATTTTTCACGTCAGATCTTGGCATGAACCAGCAACTGAAGAAAGAGAAACAGGGCAGATTCGTTAATCCGGATCAATGTAAAATAACCGAAGATCTGATCTTTGATGAACCGTATCGCATTGCGGAGAAAAATAACTATGAGCCTTCCATTGAAGACGAAGCAGAAGCACTTCGGACGGATGGAGAACTCCATCTTGAAGTCGCCTTGCTGCGCGAGAAATTTCTCACGCACGGTCAAGCTCTACTTCATGGGGATTTGCACACAGGCAGTATTTTTGTCACGCCTGAATCCACCAAAGTCATTGACCCCGAATTTGCCTATTTCGGCCCAATGGGATTTGATGTAGGAGCCGTGCTTGCCAATCTGCTTCTCCATTACGCCTCCCTGCCAGGACGATTCCAGGATCAGACGGCTCTTCATGAGCGTGAAACGATTTTGCTAAATATGGTTCGTGACGTATGGACTGAATTCGAATCCCGCTTCCGCAGCCTGTGGGCTTCGGATCTGGTTGATCCTATGGCTAAAGCGCCTGGATACGAAGACCTTTATGTACAACAATTATTCAGAGACACTGCTGGCTTCGCTGGCGCGAAAATGGTCCGCCGTATTGTCGGACTGGCGCATGTCGCAGATATCGATACGATTGAAGATGCAACAGAACGTGAACGTGCTCAGCGCAAAACGCTGGCCATTGGTAAAGCACTCATCAAGCGTAATCGCAATCTGAATACCATTGGTGAACTTCTCGATACAGTAGCTACTGCGGTTTCTTCTATTAAAATTTAACTTAAAGAACTCACAAAGCTTAACTTACGGAACGGAGGAACATCCATGACAACCCCTGAACATCAGCCTCTGTCCTCCCTCATATGGAAACAGGACAAGCTTGAAATGCTTGACCAGCGTCTGCTGCCTGAAACGATTCTGATGCTTAAACTGTACACGCCCGAGGAGGTATGGGAATCCATCCACTCAATGAAAGTACGCGGTGCTCCCGCAATTGGGATCGCTGCTGCATTCGGCGTAGTACTCGGTGCCAAGGCATATGACGGACTTGCCATCCAAGGATGGCTGGATCATGTAAAATCCATCTGTGCTCATCTTGCTACTTCCCGTCCAACAGCTGTGAACCTGTTCTGGGCGCTGGATCGCATGATGCAAAAGGCCAGTGACCTCGCTGAATCCGGGGCAAATATCGAAGATAGCAATGCAGCTCTTGAAGCGGAAGCTCTCTTGATTCAGAAAGAAGACGAAGAAGTTTGCCGCCTTATCGGTGAAAATGCTCTTCCTTTGTTCGCAGACGGTATGGGTGTACTCACACACTGTAATGCAGGCGGACTTGCAACCGCGAAATACGGAACAGCGACTGCACCGATGTACCTCGCTCACGAGCGCGGCATCAACCTTAAAGTATTCGCAGATGAAACTCGTCCGGTCCTTCAGGGTGCACGCCTCACGGCTTTCGAGCTCCAGCAAGCCGGTATTGACGTTACTCTGATTTGTGACAACATGGCAGGCATGGTCATGTCCAAAGGTTGGATTCAGGCAGTTATCGTCGGTACAGACCGCGTCGCTGCCAATGGGGATGTAGCAAACAAAATCGGAACATACAGCGTAGCGGTCCTTGCCAAAGCGCACAACATTCCTTTTTATGTAGCCAGCCCACTGTCCACCATTGACCTGTCTACGCCATCCGGAGATCTCATTCCGATTGAGGAACGCGCTGCGGAGGAAGTAACTGAAGGTTTTGGCAAACGTACTGCACCGCAAGGTGTGAAAGTATTCAATCCGGCGTTTGACGTCACACCTAATGAATATGTAACGGCCATTATTACGGAAAAAGGCGTCGTTCATGCTCCTTTCAAAGAGAATCTGGCTGCCCTGTTCGCCAAGGATGAAGCTTAAATTAGTTAAAGTAAGTTTGAACGTTTGATTTTTATAGCATTGGTACATGTAAATTAAAGAGAGGGCTTCCCAGTTGGGGAGCCCTTTCTTAATCGTCTAATTTCCAGTGATTAAATCATCTTGAGCAATGCTTCAACACCCGTCATGCCAACCGTAATGCCCATAGCCTCGGCTTCCGTTGTCACTGACTCCATAGGTGCATGCAGCAGCTGTTCCAATGTGCGCACGCCAACCGCCCGAGCTGCAATAATTTTGCGATCCCCAAGCTTTTCATTAAGTAACCCTACATCGAGTGCTCCGCACATGATATATCCTTTGGATGTATTAATCGTCAGTAATGTCGTTTTGGGCAGCTTTACCTCTACCCCGACCAGAACATGTTCTCCAACCACAATCGGCTCCATCGTCACCATAATTTCCCGATACACCTCCTCTTCCACAGGTCACGATAATTGTATGCCTCATTCTGGATAGCCGTGTGGACACCTGCGGAAAGGATTGTAATTGCATATGGTTTTACTTAAATTAGCCCAAGTGTTCCGCTCATTTTCTATGTCTCTAGCACTATGATTATTGCCCTTTTAATGATATAGTGTATTGAAGCGTTTTATAGCTGACATATTTTTTAACGGGGCTGGGATGAATGAAAGAAACCTTATCCAACGAAGAAGAAATCGGCTTTTTATTCAATGTCGATATTCTTATTAAGAGCCGCTCGAATGCATTGGCACTGCAGTCCCTGTTGGAGTTCATTAACAAAGAGGAACAAATTGCGGACTTTCGGATTCAATCCGGCATAGAGCTTGGCAAAATTATTGAAGTGACACTGCAGTCCAAAAAGGACTCCTTCGCCTTTCTTCATAAAGAAAGAAAAAAATCGCAATCCAATGCAAGACAGAAGAACTCTTCACCAAATCAAGCGACGGCTTCAACCGTTCCAGTCAAACCACAAAGTGAAATCGAAACACCTGCTTCCCAGAAAGCTCCTTCAACCGAAGCATCCAACACTACCAACGGAAATTCATTCGATGTATGGATTGATACCCTTATCAAAGAAAACCGTCTTACTCGGATCGTTGTGAATAACAAGAACGGCAGGCATCAGAGCATTCCATGCCGAATCTTGAATTTTGATCGGGATACCAGCATTGTAAGCGTCTACCATGTGGATGAAAAACAAGTGTATACCTTCCGAACCAATGAAATTGATGAGTTTCTATAACTCAATGAGCATTCAAACAAAAAGCAACTTACGGGGGAATTCCATAACATTTCCCAGGCAAGTTGCTTTTTTAGGTATTCATTCATGTAACAATGAACTGGTACATCATAAGTTCTCCATAACTCTCCATAACCATGCGCAGCTATTGTAAAATCATGAGCGATCTCTTCCCCGCTGCCATACGTCTATTGCTAATAACAACCATCCGACAATAAAGGCTACCCCGCCGATTGGCGTGATGGCTCCCAATATTTTAATACCTGAAATACTCAGTACGTACAGACTGCCTGAGAATATGATAATTCCAATAAACAGCAGGCGTGCTGCCCACTTGAGCTTGGTGGACGGTCCAAGTTGACCCGCTGTAAGACCAATGATCAGCAGTCCGATTGCATGTATCATGTGGTACTGCACTCCGGTTTCATACACCGCTATGGCGTCTGCACCAATTTTTTCCTTAAGCATATGTGCACCAAACGCTCCAATAGCCACAGAAAGCATCGTCAGTACAGCACCAAGCATCATCCATTTCCGTTGCATTTGCCTTCTCTCCCTTAATTCATCTCTCAACTATTCATTTTAGCGAATCCTTGCCGTGTTTACCAGCAAGCTAAGATGCGGATGGCATTCATATGTATGGTTATATATACTTTACTTCGCTTTTGGCTCGAAATCGACGAAAACTGGCGTAAAACCTTGATTTTTATCGATTTTTATGGAAAAGTAAAAAGGAGTGCCTTCATTCTCTTGATGAGAATCATAACACCCGGATTAGGTTAATTACACTCATGACCACGATTAAGGGAGGGACATACCATTCATGGATAATCAAAATAATCAGAATAACAATCATCCTTATCCATCCGGTTCCAGTAGGGATCATTCAGATTCCAATCATGATAACCTGTTTACACCTTACCCCTCCGCTCTGGAAGATCCATCCTTGGGCCGATTGAAACATTCCGGGCCAGGTATTGCAAGTTTTGTGATTGGATTGGTCTCGATCATTGGTTACATGCTGACTTTATTTATTGCCACAATGGCTATCAACAGTTCAATTGGCGTTGTAACCACACCGATACAAGTGGAAGAGATTGCATTGCATCCTGCAATTGTTCTGGCTTCTCTGGCTGTTCTTGTTTGTCTGATTCTTAATCTGGCCGGACTCATTCTAGGCGTGATTGGGCTTGTACTCAAGAATCGAAAAAAAGTCTTTGCTATCATTGGAACCATCCTCAGCGGAGTCATGATTCTGGCGTTTGCAGGCCTTATCATTGCAGGAATCTATATGGTGTAAAAGCTTACATCCGCTTCACGTTTATTTATCAAAAAAACGAAAATGAAATAACAATGATTCATCTCAGTTTGATCCATTCTATTGCCAAATTTTCGTATCCAAAGGAGATTGACATGTCAAGAATCAAAATTTTCACGGACAGCACAAGTGATCTGGCCCCAGCTTGGATCCAGCAGCACGATATCGGTATCATCCCTTTATATGTCGTGTTCGGTGAGGAATCACTGAAGGACGGTGCTGAAATTAAGCCAGAGCAGCTCTATGAACGTGTAAGCAGGGATGGGCGTCTGCCCAAAACAGCAGCACCTTCACCTGCTGATTTTATGACGGCATTTCAACCTTACATAGAACAAGGGTATGATATCTTATATATCAGCTTGTCCTCTGAACTTTCGTCAACCTACCAAAATGCAAGATTGGCCAGTTCCGAGTTTCCGGAAGGTCGCATCTCTGTCGTGGATTCTCTGAATCTTTCTTCTGGGATTGCCCTGATGGTCATGAAGGCAGTTCAAGCAGCTGAAAAAGGGCAGAGCTTGATAGAGATTACACATCTCGTTGAAGCCATCAAACCGAATGTGCGAACTGAATTTGTTATCGATACGTTGGAGTATCTGTACAAAGGCGGACGCTGCTCTGGCATGCAAAATCTGATTGGAAGTCTGCTGAAAATCCGTCCCGTCATTCGGGTAACCGATGGCAAAATGTCACCTGCGTACAAGGTCCGTGGCAAACGGGAAAAGGCCTTGGAACAAATGCTGCAAAACACACTTAACCATAAGGAACAGATCGACCGCGATCTAGTTATCGTTGTGCATACCATGGCCGAGGAAGATGCAGTTGGTTTGCAAAAGTCTCTACAGGAACAGACCGGAGCACGAGTGGAATTGACTACGGCTGGTTGCGTAATATGTAGTCATTGCGGTCCCAAAACAATCGGTATCATTTATAACACGGTTTTATAAGAACGCTTCTCAATCACAAAACACGTTTTCCGGATCACAATCACACGTTCGCCTGCTTAATCCATTAAGGATCAAGCTAAAAGGGCATCCCAAGCTACCGTAGCTCAGGATGCCCTTTTTCTATTGTAAACATGTAGCATTAATAGCTTTTTGTTTTCAGGTCATTCAAATTTTTGAACGTATATCCTTGCTTACGAGCCTCATCAATAATGGAGGCCAGCGCCTCCGTATTATCTTTGGACACAGAGTGAAGCAAAATGACTGCTCCTGGATGCAGCTGTTTCAATACTTGCTGACGCGCGTAGTCTGTCCCTTTTTGAATTTTGGTATCCCAATCTTTATAGGCAACGGACCAAAACACATTAACATAACCTTGGGCGTGGCTCTCTGCGAGCGTCCGATTGTTGAAAATGCCACGTGGCGGCCGCAAAAAGGTCGCTTCCTGTCCAGTCAAACGATTGACCTCAGACCGCACCTGATCAAGCTCTGTTCTCAATTTCTCATTGGAAACTCGGGTCATATCGGGATGGCTCCAGGAGTGATTACCCACAATATGTCCTTCTGCCGCCATTCGCTTCACCAGTTCAGGCTGATCTTTCAGATAATGCCCGGTGACAAAAAAAGCAGCTGGTACTTTCTTGTCACGCAGAACATCCAATATGGCTGGCGTAAACCCATTTTCATAACCGTTATCAAACGTTAGATACAATTCTTTCTGTTTCGTATCCCCCAAGAAAATGGCATCGTTATTCTGTAATATCTCCTTAAATCCTTCCTGATCAATGGAAGGCAACTGGCCGTTTTGGCTTCTTTTGAAACCAAAGTGATATGCTCCATTTATTGGCGATGCTTCAGTATGTGCTGGTAATATACCGAAAGCCAATATGGCCAGCAGCATGTAAAGAACCATTCGCTTCATTGCTATCCGCTCCTGTTCCTGAAAAATTTGGTTTGTCGTTTCCTATCACGAACACCTTCAGGTAATATGCCACAGGAACAGCTAATGTATGTAAATTTCAATCACAGATCGCTTCACATACATCACGCAATGGGGTCCCACTCTTGATTTCTTCGTTCAAAACCGTTTATTGTCCCGCTCGGGATGATGAAACAGTTCAAGTAATGTCTGAGGTTTCCCACTGGAAGCCAGCCACTCTCTAACCATTTCTATTGCACGTGTCTGACCGTCACCACTATCGCGCCAGGTTAGCAGCTCAATCACTTTAATAATAAGGGCAGACATATTATGGTTATCATGTTCAGAGCGATCTGCCCGCAATTTATGATAGAGAGCCTCCTGCTCCCAATCAAGCAAAATTTCGTCACCAATGGTAGGCTTCATCAAGGTGTATGCCCTACCACACTCTGAACAACGTACCGCACTGACCTGCTCTTGAGCAAAGATTGCACGAATATCCTGATCGCAATCCGCGCACTGGAAATAAACCTGTATGTTGTGTATGTTATTGTTCATGTTGGTGTTCCTCCTGCTATGTATGTACTACATCTATACCCGAATTATCGTTGATTCACGCTAAATTTCACCAAATTCAGAAGGTGCTATAATCTTGTAAATATGTTAAAATATTATACATATCATAGATAGGAAGAGGCGGATATCCATGTCAAAGGAAGAGCGTAACATTACCTGGCAGCAATCCAGCTTGAATAGACTTGACAGGGAGAAACATAACGGTCATCGCAGTCGGGCCATATGGTTCACCGGGTTATCCGGCGCAGGAAAATCCTCGCTTGCATTTGCCCTGGAGCAGTATCTGTACGAAAAAGGGGTTCATTGTTACGTACTTGATGGGGATAACGTTCGTCATGGACTGAATCGGGATCTTGGCTTCACGTCCGAGGATCGGCAAGAAAATCTACGGCGAATTGGTGAAGTATCCAAGTTGATGGTAGATGCCGGTTTATTTGTTCTTTCTGCCTTTATCTCGCCAGATGCACAGGATCGGAAGATGGTTAGACAGCTCTTTGAAGCTGATGATTTCATTGAAATTTATGTACGTTGTTCGATCGAGGAGTGCGAACGACGCGATCCGAAGGGGCTTTACCAAAAGGCCCGCAGCGGTGCCATTCCACATTTCACAGGGATTTCTGCCCCCTATGATATTCCAGAAGATCCTACACTGATCATTGATACCGAAGAACTGTCCATCGAAGAAGCCGTGCATGAAATTGTGCTACATCTGGAACGTGTTGGTGCATTTCATCTGCCGCAGCCTGTTAGCAATGCCATCGTTCACTAAATGGGTTGGTCATCATAATGAATTACTTTCCTAATACACATACATCAAAGGCGCTGCCTTAAATGGCGCGCCTTTTTTATTTGGTTCCATTTCGGATTTACCGAGAGATTCATTGCCCCATAACACCCGCCTGCATATTTAACAGTTTGCTGAACGTACCTACCGGATCAGTAGACAATTGCTGATAACCCCCTTGTTGAATAACCCGGCCTTCATCCAGTACAATCACTCGATCCGCAGTTCGGATGGTGGACAGTCGGTGGGCGATAACAATAACCGTAACATGCCCTTTCAGGCGCTCGAGAGCTTCATGAATATGCTGTTCGTTCTCACTGTCCAGCGCACTTGTCGCCTCATCCAATACCAATACAGAAGGGTTCCGAAGCATGGCGCGGGCAAGCACCAAACGCTGACGTTCACCGCCGGATAACCGGATGCCCCGATCACCGATAATGGTATCCATTCCTTGCGGAAGTTTGCGGACAAACGTTGCAGATGAAGAAAACTGTAATGCATGCCACATCTGTTCCTCACTGGCATTGGGGTCAACCAGACGTAAATTTTCGCGAATGCTCGTATGGAACAGAAAAGGGTCCTGAGAGACATACCCTATGGAACTTCTCCAGGCTAATAATCGATTCTCGGTTAACGGCACACCATCCACCAAAATCTGACCACTCTCCGGACGAATGAGTCCCATAATCAGATCAATCATCGTGCTCTTACCGGCTCCAGACTTGCCTACAATCGCTGTCATACCCTTCGCAGGGATGGATGCATACGCTTCGAATAACGAGTAGGTATCACTGCCTTCGTAGCGATAATTAACTTGCTGACACTCAATGGACTCTTTAAGCACCAGGGGTTCAATGGGCTGAACATCGCCATCTTCCTGCTCATTCGGCTTGGCCTGAGCCTTCATTCTGACTGAACGCGAAAGACCGGGAACTGTTAACTCCTGATCATATGGTTGACCAGCATGAACTGTTTTTTCGCTAATCTCACGGCTTTTTTCGGTCTCTGACTGTAACTCTCTCACAATCTGAAACGCGGGCAGCATTGAACTCATATACTCCAGATTGGACTGAATAGACGTGAATCGTGGCCACAATCGTGAAAAGATCAAAATAATGAGCAACAAACTTGCCGGAGGTACAGCAAGCACATGCAGGGATAGATAGATAAAAGCTGCAATAATGACCGCCGCCGATACCCGATGAATCAACTGAGTGCCACTGTTCAACTGGCTGAACTGAATCACATTACGTTCAATCCGCCCACACATACGCTCAAACCAGCTAATATGTGATTTTTCGAGCATATTGCTCTTAATATCCTTGATGCCGTTAAAGTGCTCTGTAATGCCATTGTAATAGCTCTGGGAATATTCGGACGTCTGATCCCCGATCTGTTTTGCCCGTTTCACGAATTTTCTCAAAACAATAAACAATACCAATCCACAGACCAGGACAAGGGTGGTTAACTTGGCAGACAACCAGAAGGCAAGACCGATTTGAATGCCGGTGAAGATCAAGGAAGCCGCCATTTGTAGCATAATATTCGTTCCCTGACTGACTCTAGCGAGTTCGGTCGTTAATATATGATTAAAATCGGATTTTCGTTTTTGGAGAAAAAAAGACCACTGCGCCATAATGATGGCACGATAGGTTTCCATACGCAGCGTTCGAACAAATTGCTGCTGAATTCGGGTATTGCGAATCGTCTGAAGACGTTGAAGCCAAGCCTGTCCAGAGACAATGAGGACAAAGGTCAGCAGTACCAGCAGCAACCGGCCATTTTCCGGAAAACGATTTAAAAATTCGGATACCCAGGGTAAGTGCAGACCTGTCGAACCCATTTCAAAAATACCAATGAGACTTAACATCGGAACGAGCATATATATGCCGATTCCTTCCATCAGACTGATGAAGATCATGCCCAGCAGGTTCCAATATAACACTGGGCCTGTTACACGATGCAGCTTGCGCATAAAGAATTGTAATTCCGAAATCATATGTTATCCCCTCTCCGTCATCGTGTTCCTTTTGATTCGCCGCCAGAACCAGAGAAACGGACGTAACGGAAAATACAAAAAATGCAGTGAACGCGGAAGCGGTAGTTGATCTACATCCCAGGTACTCGGATACAAACGTTCGATGAAGAAAAACAGCTTCTGCCTTGTGCTTCGCAGTGCAAACAGATAGGAACGATAACTCCTTACATCTGCCGGACTTGCAATCATCTCATTCATGAACACTAAGCCGCGTCTGGCTAATTTCTCTCCCTCACGTTTGTGGGAGGATAATAAAGCAAGGTAATTGTCATATATAGGGGTATCCAGCAGTACAGAAGCCAGATGAAGAGCTTGTGAACCGATGGATAATCTGCCTTCTGCTTTCAGGCGCCGCTCCACTTTTTTGACGTCCAGTGGCATACAGCGAATCATCTGGTCGATATCCAATAACCAACGCAGTCTGAACCATCCATGTCTTGCGCCGTGCGTCACCAAATATGCCCACAGATCCTCCCTTTCCAGCATACGGACAGGCGTCTGGGTATAGGTGCTGAATCGGCTGCGTTTCCACAGTAATTCAAAATCCGTTTCTCTTCCGGAATCCGGATTAAGCCGCCAATGGATCTCCACTTGGGTTCTTTTGACCGGGTGCTTGTAACAGATATGATGTTCCCGCCATTTCCAGCTGGCAACGGTTGGTGTCCGCTTGCCTTCCTTCGATTCATAACCAAGCAATTCAAGGATCTCTTCTGCGGACTCCACATCATCAAAAGGAATGAGAATGTCCAGATCTTTAGAGGTCCGCAAGGAAATATCTCCATAAAGATCATGTGCCAGCGCAGGCCCTTTGAGTGTAATATTCCGAATGCCTCGTTCGCGAAAAGCACCACACACCTGCTCCATCTCGGCAGTCAGATGCAACATGCGGAATGTATTGGCTGTATATTGCTGCCTCAGGTTTTCCACGACAGAAGCAGGAATAAACGCTGAATCCAACTCTTTTATTTTCAGATAGAGAACAGAGTACAGTCGATGATGATGGGCGAGCTGCAAAAAGAGTTTCCAGTCTATCCCCTTCATCCGTATTTGGGCGTCCTCAGGGGTTATTGCTGTTTGTTCGCCCTTAATCATGCTCAAAATCAGCTTAAGCTCCTGTGGAAAATCTGCTGTATAGTGTTCCCATTCATGTATCGTAGACAATCTCTCCAGCTCCCCTCTCAGGACACCGCTTGCCAAACACGCCGACAACCGTATATTGGTCCATTGTATCTGCTCCGGTCACAATTAATTTTCCACTTCGCAGCCAAGCATGAGCCATCATTTGGCCTTGTTTATTTCGTGCAGTTCCCATATAAAGAGTACTCTCCACTTTGCGGCGTTCCAGCATCTTCATCGCTGCAATTGCCATGACAAGACAACGACTCTCCCATAGTGTATACCTGCTGGCAATGAGTATGGCTTTAGAAATATTTCGTATCGTCGTCACTTCACTTCGATGGAGTCCTGTCATCGACGTTTCGTACATCGGTGTACCGAGATCTGGAGCAATTTTGGCAAAAGGCAGCGCCTTAAGTATTCGTGCCCACCCAAGATGGACATAGGCTTCCCATACCAATCCACGGATTTCACGCGGCAATGAACGATATGCTTTTATTTTTCGCAACATGGCTCTACTCTCCGCGGGTAACGTCAATTAATCCTTCATGCGTCAGATGCTCAAGGAATTGAACAACTTGCTCACGGCATAGGTCTGGTTCAATCTCATATTCTGAGGCTAACACTTCAACCAATTCTGCCAATGTTCGTTCTTCACTGATCAGATCCCAGATTCGTCCACCCGTGCTGCCCAGATTATAGTACTTTCCGTTATGGATGCTCATCATGACTTTTTCCCCGCCCATGTCACTGACAAGATTGCCTTCCTTCCGCAACACACGGTCTTCCCCATTCATTGGCTTCGTTGCTGTCATTGTCCCGTATACACTCCTTTGCGCGCATGATCTGTAATCCGGTCAGCCATCTCAAATGCAGTGAAATCAGATCCTGACCTCGTGATTCTGAAAACCTCGATACTGGCGGACAGTCGTGAGACCGTCTCGAACAGCCATTGTGCCAGACCCTGCCTGGAAACAAGTCCACTACGAAAGGTATGAGAGCACAGCATGTGAAGACGTTCCAACCCGGAAACTTCCATCAGCTGTACGGGTTTTAGCATCTCTTCCGGCTTCGGATCAAGTTCAAAAACCGCGGCAAGCGGAACCGGTCTATCATAAAAATAGTGCTGAACAGGTATCGCGTACTTCGTAATCTCCGCATGAACCGTTGCATAATCCTGTTCCTTCATGCCGAAACCGTCCAGGCTGGGCTGCCATAACTTTTGCTGCGGATACCCCGGTGATACGATCGCTCTTCCCCCCGCATCCCATGTCAGTGCCACAACATCATCTGTCAAGAGTGGGTAGCCACGTGAAGCAAGTGCAGCGGATAAAGTAGATTTGCCCGCACCCGAGTGTCCAACAAATGCATACGCCCAACCATCTATGACCACCGCACTTCCGTGCAGCGGAAGAATGCCGCGCTGCATCATAATGACGGCCATACATGTGCCCAGCACGAATAATCTAACCTTTTTGTCGTCCGCTCCCGCTTGAGGGGATACCACAATGCGGCATCCTTGTTCCATAAGAAACAGACCCGTATCCTCGATTCGAAAAAAAAGGCTGCCATTCCGGAATACAAAGTTATCGCTCCCCACATCCCACTCTTCCCAGTGTGCTGCCAAATCAGCTATCTCAATGTGTACGTCCACATGGACGGCTTCAGAATCTGTACCGTTCTGTACGATTTGGAGTTCAGGCATGGGGAATTGGCTCAACCAACGCAAGCCGTAGGCTTCATACTGCACAGGCAACAATGAATGACTCCTCCTTCGCAATTTTGCATGTAGATAAAAAAAGCCCTTATATTCGCACTGCTCAATATAAGGGCGGAGGCGAAAAGTGGAATATTGCCCTTTCCGCCCTTCTAAGTATGATGGCACATGTTCAAACTAAACAACTTAGGAAGTTGGATCGTAGAGATCAGCATCGTGGACAGTAATCCAGTCGATCTGTTTGTAACCTACGCCCGCCATTGTTTGGTTCACTTCCAATACTTCCAGTGCTGGTGCTTGCCATTCCTTTTTTTCCATTTGCATCGTGTTCACCTCCTCTCATGAGTCAACGGATTAATGAACCCGTATGCCGGTTCATATCACTACACCCCCTAGCTGCATCAGAACTTTCGGATGAATCGATACACGATCAGGCTATGCATCATCAACCGCAAGTCCGGGTGGGAAGCGAGCTCGGGCCGAGGGTTCGGAAAATTCGCAAGTGCGGACTTGATTCGCTCTGTGTTCAATATGCCGGCGACCCGGCTGTCAGAACATAGCGCACGCAATTCGGCAGTAAAATCACCCCAATTGGGAATCATGCGGTGCAACCAATCCGCGGGCTGAACACCGCGAACTCGCTGGTTTAATCTCACTTTGTCAGGCAGCTCAGGTGAGGTAGCCCGACGGATCAAGGCACGGTCCGTTCCTTGACTAACATATTGTTCAATCGGTACGGACAGACAGAAACGAATCACTCTGGCGTCACTCGTAGGGTCACGCTCCCACGCCCGATAACGAAGAGAGCATTTGGTCGCGACAGCACCATTTTTGTTCGCAATGGCCAGGTTATTGAATTTCTCTGCCCGTACTTTGAGAGCATCTGCTTGGGCGCCGCCTTGCAGAACGATAATGGATTTGAGCCGTTCCAATACACCAGTTCGCCTAGCAAACTCCGGATGGATTAATTGCACCGATGCGGCTTGGGCAGCTCCCTTCGACATGGATTTGAACAATTCCGGATACGCTTTTCGGCCCGTAATTTTAGCAATTCGCGAGAATTTCATCCCGGTACGTTCACTGTACTGCTGCATTTCCCGGAGCCACCGGAACCAGCGTCCGGTTTTTAGCAAACTGGCGTAATAATCTAGTGCTGGTCCCCAGGAGACCGTGAAGTTGCCCCGTGCTCCAGTCAATAGAATACCTGCATCCTGCTGACTCGCTTTTTCATAGAACCCGCGAATCCAGAACGAATTCTCAAAATATTTATAAGGCATTTCCATAATATCAAGCCAGGTATCCACTTCACTAAGAGGGCTTCTCCCCTCAAAATCAAGATAATTCTCCGCGATATTACCGACATGATTAACCGTAGACTGGATAAAAGGGCGTTCATCCGCTAACAGCGTTTTCGATGTATAATCCGTAAAATCAGACACCGGAACATAGCTGTACGCATTTAACGTTTTCCCCTGTCTCCGTAGTGTTCCTGAGGCATATCCAACCACGGCTCCAGAATCCAGCCCTCCACTCAAAGCAGCAGCCACCTGTCGATGCGTTCGCAAACGTGATCCAACAGCTTGACCAAATACCTCACGGAATGCTTCTACATATTCCCCGTCGGACTTGAGTCTTAGAGGCTCCACTTCGTCCCAGCGATGATATTGTTTCTGTTCCAACCTTCCATCCCTGAAGCTAAGCGTATGGGCAGGGGGAAGCTGGCTTACTCCGCGATAGACGGTAGAATGGATATCTGCCGAGTCATGCATATCAGGAATGGCAAGAAATTCGGACAACCAGATTTCATCCAGCTCTTTATGTACACCTTCCAATTGCAGCAACGGATTCATTAAGGTACAGAAAGCAAACCGCTCACCATCATGCCGAAAATAAAAGGATCTCATGCCAGTAATATCTCTGGCAGCGAATAGTCTGCGCTTGCGATCGTCCCAGATTGCGAAGGCAAAATCACCAAGCAACTTCTCGGCCATATGTTCATCCCATCGCTGATAGGCACGCAGGATGAGTTCACTATCCGACAATCCTGCTAACTCTGCTCTCGATATGGACAGTTGATCTGCCAGCTGTTCCCGATTATCCAAAATGGCATCCGCCGTGATGGTCAGACCGCTCACTTCATCATATAAAGGCAATTGCTCGCTGACCGACTCCGGCGTAATCCACTGGGCGTGGCAGCTCAGGAAGGCTTCATTGCCTTTCCAGACCCCCGTTGTATCCGCTGGAACGTGACCCAGACTGGCATACAGACGCCAACTGTCTTCCCATAACGCTTGCTGACCATCGGTATGAACAATTCCTGCTATAGCGCTCATGACTTTCCTCCCCGGAGTATCTTGCGCTGTGAAGCCCAGGCGCTTATCTGGTTACCAAACGGAATCAAGGACTTGATACGCTGAATCTTGCTGTGAGCAGAGGCAAGCTGTACCTTCAATCGTTCCCGCTCATTGTACCCTCGCTCCAGCCGATTATCGGCTGCACGAAGTGCGGCTTCCAGTTGCCTGATCGTTGCCAGTGCGGCCAATGTCGGATCAATCGCATCAGGTTCAGGCGCTCTATTATTTCCATCTTGAGTACTGCCCGCTACGTCTACAGGCTGCATCCGGTAACCTTGCTGCCAGCTGCTGCCCGTTGCCTCTGAAAATTGACGTGTTAGCTTGGAAATGACTTCCTCATCTGGGCCAGCTTCGTAACGCACACCCGTCCATTGCTCGGCTTCTTCGAGCTGTTCACTGTACCCTATCCGATGGAACAGATCTGCACCCATTACACGGCAATAAAATTCAACTTCCTTCGGATCTAGTATCTTTTTCCAGTTGTTAACAGAATCTTTATGAGCTTCCTGATGCGAGGACAGAAACGGATCACCGACACCCATACTGTAGAACATATTGGACTTTGTACTATCCGTAAAGCGTCCATATTGCTCTATTCCCTCTTCATATCCGATACCAAGAAAACCACATAGCTTTTCCATTTCTTCCTGAGGACTGGAGACGAGTTGTTCGTACTGAACTTCATAGGCATTCGTGTGTTTGTCCGCAAAATAATCATTCAAACGGAGCATACCCAGCGTGAGATCGACTGCTTTCATATTGAGGTTCGGACTCTGCAAGCTGCGAATTAGTTCGAAGCCTTCTCCAGTATGGCGGTTTACCTTTTTGTAGGAAGCAGCTATGGCAAGGGGGTTACGCTGAAGATGAATGCGCTTGGACTGTGGAAACAGGCGATCAAGCCATTCCAGCATATAATAGTAACGAGGAGATTTATCTACGAGGAAGTCTGCCCCGCTCCCCTCCAGAAATCCGTTATAAATTTCAAGAGCAAAGCTTCTGCAAGCCTTCTCAAAACCTTCATCTGATACCATGGCGCTGTAAAACTGACGGATAATTGCACTTCCTCCGTAGGGGCGGGAATCAGCCTGCTTTAAATCTACAAGATTCATCAGAAACCACATCTCCTGTGTGGCAAATACACGGCTGTGATTTTGCAGCATCACGGTGGATAGCGAACTTCCACTGCGAGGTACACATAGTAGTAAGACAAGTCCGTTACCATGAACATCTACCAAGGGCAGCCTCTCCTCTGTAAAATTAAAATAAGCATGCAGTTGGTATAGCTCTTTATATCAATATCCGCTAATATTCCCATACGGGAATAGGTAAAATGGATGATGTACTTTCGACAACTTTTAGATACGATATGTATTTATACTTTTACTCTATGATACAAAATGTATCATGTCAATCTTTTATTTTCACCTTTTCATAATATCTTTCTATCCACTCTATTCTGTTCTCTGTCGTTTAAGCACTTATACTTATTCTATGTCCCTCACCATTTGTAACTGTTGCACAAACATGAAAAAACTCCGGAGCAGTTTACGAATAAACAGGCCCACGGAGCTACTATTATTAATGATGAACATTAGATATAAAACATGGTTAACCACTCATCCAGTCGATCTTGCCTCTGAGCCTTTCCCCGAAATGGGATGAAGCACCCACCCATGTTCTTCTTCCTGATTTGCCTGAATCGCATCCGACATGCCCTGCTGCACCTTAACAGTCAATAAAACTGCAATCCCAACAGCGAAAAAGAAAATCAGGGACAGAATCCCCCAGCGGGTTGACCCTGTTAATTGACCCACCCAACCGAATACAAACGGTCCAAAAATGGAAGAGAACTTGCCTGTAATATTAACAAATCCAAAATACTCTCCTGTTCTGCCTGCAGGCATCAAATTGCTGAACAAGGAACGCGCCGTCGATTGGCTCACGCCCTGAACTACGCCAACCAGTCCAGCGAGCAGATAGAAATGAATGGCTGATGTCATGAAATACCCCAAGATAACAATGCATATGTAAATGGACAAGCTGACCATTAACACCTGCTTCGCACCCCAACGCTGTGCCCATGCCCCCAGCAACAACGTGCAAGGAAACCCGATAAACTGAGTCAGTAACAAGGCCAACATCAGATCCGCTGTCCCGATCCCAATGCTTGTTCCGTAAATGGTTGCCATCAGGATAATCGTGTTAATGCCATCATTGAAAAACCAGAAAGCAACCAGCAACCTCATCAACTGGGGAAAACGCCGGATCTGACGAAAGGTTTGGCGAAGTCTGCGTACGCCCACACCAGCATACCCTTTCCATGACTTGGGCATATCCGGCGATGCAGGACGACGCGGGGCATGGCGAAATAATGGAATGGAGAACACCAGCCACCACAATGCCACGGAGATAAAAGCAAGTCTTGTTCCAGCAAGCGTACTCCCCATCCCAAACCAGCCAGGCTGCTGGATCATCAGCATATTGACCGCAAGCAACAGCCCTCCACCAATATAACCATAGGCATACCCTTTGGAGGAGATCATATCTCTTTGCTCGGCTGATACCAGATCAGGCAGCATCGCATCATAGAACGTGTTGCCACCCGCAAAACCGATTGTCGAAATGACCAGTAGAGCAGAAGCGAGCAGCCAGTCTCCCTCTCCAATGATGCTGAATCCAAGCGTTGCGATGATGCCAATGATGGAGAATACTTTTAGAAAGTCGCCCTTACGTCCCGATAAATCCGCTAAGGTCCCCAGCAAAGGGGTTAACAATGCTACACATAACATACCGATAGAATGGGTATACGCCAGATAAGATGCCGAGGTATCTGCATCCAGTGTAGCTGCAGCCACGGAAGCGTAAAAGACGGGAAGAACGGCTGCAAGTACCGTCGTCGCATAGGCCGAGTTGGCCCAATCATACATAATCCATGCCTTAATTGCCCGTTTATCCAAATGTTATCCTTCCTCTGCACACATCCCTCAAAGGGATGCCAAGTACACACCTGTCCCTATTGTAAAGGAAGTTCGTCACACTTGTTCATCGTTTCTGTAAAAAAGTTCAGTTCGATCTGTGCAATTTTAGACGATCCAAGAAGGGAAACTCGCGTAATTGTATCATTTTATCTACTCACGCATCACATATCGTCCCCGCCCGTGAATATACTTAATTACCGACAGGCCAAACTGTGCCGCGTAATTAATGGGGGGTGCCTACATGTCAAATTCACACCAGCCTTACTCGTTCGTCGTATCCCGGGAAGATTGGTCGCTTCACCGCAAAGGGTACCAGGACCAGCAACGCCATCAGCAAAAGGTTAAAGATGTCATCAAGCAGAATCTGCCTGATTTGATTACCGAAGAAAACATCATTATGTCCGATGGACAACAAATCATCAAGGTACCAATCCGCAGTCTGGATGAGTACCGTTTTGTGTATAACTACCAAAAGCAAAAACATGTGGGGCAGGGGGACGGTGACAGTCAGGTCGGGGATGTCATCGGTCGTGATCCCGCTTCGAAGAAGCCAGGCAAAGGTGAAAAGGCCGGAGATCAGCCGGGGCATGACATTGTTGAAGCCGAGGTAAGTATCGAGGAATTGGAAGATATGCTTTTTGCGGAACTGGAGCTTCCAGATCTGAAGCAAAAAGACAAAGATCAGATTGAGACACATACGGTGGTATTCAACGATATTCGCAAAAAAGGCATGCAGTCCAATATTGACAAGAAACGCACCATATTGGAAAACTTGCGCCGTAACGCCACTACCGGCAATCCGGGCATTCACCATATCAGTCCGGATGATCTGCGTTACAAGACGTGGGAAGACAAAATCATTCCTCAGTCCAATGCGGTCATTATCGCCATGATGGACACTTCCGGGTCCATGGGCTCCTTTGAGAAATATTGCGCACGCAGCTTTTTCTTCTGGATGACCCGTTTCCTCCGCCGTCAGTATGAGAAGGTTGAGATTGTTTTCCTCGCCCATCATACCGAAGCCAAGGAAGTGACCGAGGAGGAATTTTTCACCCGCGGCGAAAGTGGAGGGACCATCTGTTCCTCTGTATATATGAAGGCATTGGAAATTATTGATAGCCGTTATCCGCCTTCCAGCTACAACATCTACCCTTTCCACTTCTCGGACGGGGATAACCTGACCTCGGATAATGAGCGTTGTGTCAAACTGATTGGTGAATTGATGAAGCGCAGCAACATGTTTGGTTATGGCGAGGTGAATCAGTACAACCGCAGCAGCACACTCATGTCCGCCTATCGTCATATCAAGATCGACCAGTTCATGTATTATGTGATCAAAGAAAAAGGCGAAGTGTACAAAGCTTTGCGCAGCTTTTTCCAGAAACGGGAAGGAGGCAGCGTAAGATGACAGATGAAATCCGCGACCTTGAATACGCCATTGCCGAGATTATGGAGATTGCCGATGGATTCGGCCTGGATTATTATCCGATGCGTTATGAAATATGCCCTGCCGATATCATCTATACCTTTGGAGCATATGGTATGCCGACCCGGTTCAGTCACTGGAGCTTCGGGAAGACTTTTCATAAAATGAAGATGCAATATGATTTTGGACTCAGTAAAATTTATGAGCTCGTAATCAATTCCAACCCTTGTTACGCCTTCCTTCTGGATGGCAACTCCCTGATCCAGAACAAGCTGATTGTCGCACACGTACTGGCTCACTGCGATTTTTTCAAAAACAATGCCCGCTTCTCCAAGTCGAATCGCAATATGGTGGAGAGCATGGCAGCGACTGCTGACCGGATCAGCAACTATGAGATGGAATATGGTACAGAGGCTGTTGAAGCGTTCATTGATGCCGTTATAGCCATTCAGGAACATGTCGATCCACAGTTGATCAAACCCCGCCATTTGGACAAACAACGTTATATGGAGATGAAAATGCGGGAACAGCGCGGCCAGAAAACGCCTCGACCGGAAGGTCGCTATGATGACCTGTGGTCCCTTGATGATATCCAGATTGAAGAAAAACCTGTAGAGGGAATACAGGTGCATCACTTTCCACCAGAACCGGAAAAAGATGTGATGTGGTTTATCCAGGAATTTTCCGAAGTGTTGACGGATTGGCAGCGGGATATTATGAGTATGATGCGTGAGGAAATGCTCTATTTCTGGCCGCAGATGGAAACAAAGATCATGAATGAAGGCTGGGCCTCCTACTGGCATCAACGTATTATAAGGGAACTGGACCTAAACAGTGAGGATACAATTGAATTTGCCAAACTGAACTCTTCTGTCGTGCAGCCATCCAAGCAAAGTTTGAATCCCTACTATTTAGGGCTGAAAATATTCGAGGATATTGAACGTCGCTGGGATAACCCGTCCCGCGAAGAAAGAGAACGTTTTGGACGTCAACCTGGGCAGGGTCGTGCCAAAATGTTTGAGGTGCGCGAATTCGATTCCGATACCTCTTTTATCCGCAATTACATGACCAAGCAATTAACCGAAGACCTCGACCTCTATGTATTCGAGAAAAAGGGCCCGGACTGGAAAATCACCGACAAGTCCTGGCAAAACATACGGGATCAGCTTGTATTTTCACGCATCAATGGTGGTTCTCCATATCTGGTCGTTCAGGACGCCGATTACCTGCGAACAGGGGAACTCGTGCTCAAGCATCAATATGAGGGTATCGAGCTGGATCTGAAATATATGGAACGGACCCTGCCTTATCTGTACCGCCTTTGGGGGCGTACCGTCCATGTGGAAACACGGGTGGAAGATAAACCGATCTGGTTCACATATGATGGCAAGAAGCACCACCGCAAGTTTTTATCATAAGAACACAAAAAAGCGGCAAGTCCCTGGCATATGGCGGGGACTTGCCGCTTGGCATTTCAGTGAAATTAGAGAATCGAAGGAGTTCCATGCATCCGCAGTGGCACAAAAAAGTCATGCTCCACTTCGCTTGCCGGCAATGGACGGCTGAAATAATATCCCTGAATTTCACGGCAATCATTTTGCATCAGAATATCCAGCTGTCCCTTCGTCTCGATCCCTTCCGCAATTACTTCCATCTTCAGGTTCTGAGCCATCGATATGATCGTGGCCACAATCGCCTGGTCACTTCGGCTCTCCGTAATGTCCGTCACGAACGAACGATCAATTTTCAGTTTGTGAATTGGAAAATTCTTCAAATAACTCAGTGAGCTATATCCTGTTCCGAAATCATCCAGACTGATTTTGACCCCAAGCGCTGTAAGTTCATTCAGAATACCTGTGGATACCGACGCATCCATCATCATGCTCTCTGTAATTTCCAATTCAAGATAACGGGCATCAAGCTCTGTCTCCGTGAGTGCATTTTTGACCTGCTCCACCAGGTTGGATTGATGAAACTGCTGACTTGACAAGTTAACGGATACCGGAATGAGCGGTCCGCCACTGGCATGCCAAAGTTTCATCTGTCTGCAAGCTTCGCGCAGTGTCCAGTTCCCAATCTCATAGATCAAGCCTGTCTCTTCTGCCAAAGGAATGAACACATTCGGAGACAGAACGCCCTTGTCTGGATGATTCCAGCGAATCAAGGCCTCTACGCCGATCATACGGCTGTCTTCTGTACGTATCTGAGGTTGATAATATAGGACTAACTCATCCCGTTCCAGTGCTTTGCGCAAATACCCTTCCAGTTCAATTCGTTCATACAGCTCCGAATCCAGTTGGGCCGTGTAAAACTGGAAACCGTTCTTGCCGTTTTTCTTAACTTCATACATGGCAGAGTCTGCATGCTTCAACAACGCATCCGCTCCTGTTCCATGATACGGATACATGGCGATCCCAATGCTGGCTGTAACGTAAAAGTCGTTTTCCTTTAATCGATAAGGTAGCTGAATCGCTCGAACAATCCGTTCTGCCAGTTCGGCCACCCGTTCCTCATTCCCCTGCTCATTCGTAACAACCAGTGTGAATTCATCGCCCCCCATACGAGCAAGCATGACATTATCCATCGCTTTCGGGTCTGAATCCTGGATCGCACTCAAAATTCTGCTGCTCACTTCTCGAAGAAACACATCTCCAATGGAATGTCCGAGGGAGTCATTAATCATTTTGAAACGGTCGATGTCCATCACCATAACCGCAAATGAACTTCCTGTTGCCAAGGAAGTCGCGATCGTGCTCTCCAACACCTCATCCAGCTTGCGACGATTTGGGAGCCCTGTCAGGGGATCATGTAGAGCCTGATGGCGGATGCTTTCCTGAGCCTGTTTCTCCTCGGTGACGTCTTTGATCAGAATGTGGCTTCCCTGATGTTTACCATCAATCATTACAGGCACTACAGCGATACTTAGGTCAAGATGATTTCCCTGAACGTTTTTCATTTTCCCCATGAAATGCTGCTGCTCACGGGTATCGTCATCCCACACCACGTGGTGCACTTCACTTGTCCAATGAATATCAACATGCTGTGAAATCTCATCAATAGAACGATGAATGATCTCTCTTTCCTGGTACCCTGTAATCCGTGTGACTGCAGCATTAATTCCCTTGATAGCCCCTTGCTTATCCACCGAAATAATGGCGTCTGAATGGTTTTCGTACAGGGCCTGATACCACTGTTCATTTTCGTGAATCCGGCGATCCTTCTGAGATAGACGCTGATTAATAAAGATACCGAACAAGGTCAACCCCAATGCAATAAAAGTACCCGCTGCAATCAGATACGCGAGAAGTGAAGGTTCAATCTGCATGCCCGAACCAGCGATTGCGTCATGTGCATGATGAAATCGTGCAGCTGACATCCCCGTATAATGCATTCCCGAGATACCCAGCCCCATAATGAGTCCACTACCCATCTTGTAAATCCATGTATATCGTGACTGATGCTGCCGGAAGAAAAACATGAGCCATAAGGCAGCAAATGAAGCTAAGGCTGCAATCAGAATTGACAACACCACCCTGCCAGGCTCATATGTAATTGGAACGGACATGGCAGCCATTCCGACATAATGCATGCTGCTAATGCCTGCGGTCATAAGCACTCCCGAGATCAGGAGCTTACTTTTTTCACCCGACTGCTGACCTGCAATATTTAACGCTACACCAGATGCAATGATTGCAAGCAGAACGGATAGAATGACCTCACCTGTGGAATAGGACATATGCATGGGAAGAACAAAGGCCAGCATGCCCACAAAATGCATGGACCAGATTCCCAAACCCATGGCGACTGCCCCGCAGGTAAGCCACACATTTCGGGACATGCCTTTAGCCAGACTTACCCGGCCCGCAAGGTCAAGCGCTGCATAAGAAGCCAACGCTGCAATAATGTAAGATAAAATAACCAGTTCTAAGTTGTACGTTCCATGTAGGTGCTCCACTAACTTTGTCCTTTCAACCCGGGAAATGCCTTGTATGTATGCAAAATGTAAAAAAGAAGCGAGTGCCCTGTCTGGACGACAGGCACTCCCTCCACATCATTTGTCTGGTGACCGCCGACTTGTTATAAAGCCAAAGTCATACATCTCAAACCCGTTAATATTGATGTATATAGTCTAAACGTCCTAGCCCTTAAAATCAACACTTTTTTCCAGAAAAACGGATGTTTAATATCGACGAATTCCTATCCACCATGCGCCTTGGAGTCGTTTATTTCCCTCGCTTACCTTATTCGCCTTGGACCCGTTTCGCCTTCTTGCGAACTTCTTCGGTCATCGTCTGCTCATAGACCTTCACATCGAGCTTGTTGAATTCCTTCACATATTCATCCCAGACTTTGATAAAGTCAGCCGGACTGGAGAGGACCAGTTTGGGCACATATTTCTTTTGCAAATCCGTACGTATCTGCGCATAGATTTGGGCGGTGGAACCTTGATCAAAAGCAATGCTCCAAGCCGGGTACCATGGACGTTCATCCGGCGCTGCGAACAGCTGGGAGAACGTCTCCACACCATACTTCTCCAGAATGAGCTTATCTCCATCCGTATAGGAGAATTGGGCCACTTCGGGTTGTCGTTCTACACCGACAGAATTACCATCAGGCAGAGTCGATCCATTACCGTAACGTGGCCAGCTGTATTCAAAATATTTGAATCCGAACGATTGACGGAACTCATCTGAATCCGTTTTTCGGATCATTTCTGCTGAACGCGTAAACCGTCCCTTGTCATCCACTTCATAGGTCTCTCCTTCGATCCCCCAGTTGGACAGAATCTGATTCTCATCCGTTAACAGGTTATCGAAGAATTGGATGATACGGACCGGATCTTCCGCGCTTACGGTAATGCCTATCCCCCGGTTATTAACAAAGCTCGGCGGATCAGTATACTGATCCTTGGTGTTTGGGTCGTATACAATCGGCATTGCCATATAACGCAAATCGTCATTACTGGCTTCCTTCAGATTGTTCATCTCCTGCCCTACCTGCCAGGCATAATCAAAGAATCCAAGCACTTTCCCACTGGTCACTTTCGCAAGATACTGGTCATAGTTATCGACAAAGGAGGACTTATCAAACAGCCCTAATGAATTCATTTCATTTAGCTTCTGCATCCAACGTCTGGTCTCTTCGGTCAGCCCATAGTCCTTGGCTTGCTTTGTCTGCATATCCACCATAATTGCTCCATCATTCGGATAACCTGCAAGATGCATGGCCGGGTTAGTGATCGTAAAAAATTTATCATCATACGTTAATGACAGGAATCCAGTCAATCCTTCATCCCTGTGTTTGTCAGCGTATTGTTTAATCAGATTCATGTATTCATCCAGCGTGGTGATCTTTGGATATCCAGCCTCCTTCAATACACGACGCTGTACCCAGAAGGCACCTTGATCCACATTCGGATTAGGCAGATAGTCTCCAACCACTGCGCTCATGGGCAGAAAATAAATGTTGCCGTCATCCTCTTTCATCAGATTGTAGTACGGCTCATACACCCGTTTAATGTTTGGGCCATACTGATCAATCAGATCGTTGAGAGGAATAAATGCACCGGCATCCACGATTTTGTCAATAGCCCCGTCCGGGACCATCACATCGGGGTACTTGTTGCTCGCAATCATCGTTCCGATTTTGGTATTAATATCACCAACCAGGTATTCAATTTTGAAATTAACCCCCGTTTGTTCCTCCAGCTTTTTGCCGATTGTGGTTTCATTTGTATTGATGTCCTTGCCCGAACCCGCTTTAAAATACGAGAATGTCACTTTCTCTGTGCTTACTTTGCCGTCTCCCCCTGCTCCAGATTCCGGTTTAATCTCACTTCCTCCCCAGGAACAAGCCGTCACCATGGTTAAAGCTAATACTGCCGGCAGCCAGCGCTTCAGCATGTGATTAACCAATATGAACGCACCTTCTTTCTCACCCCACTAATGTAAGCACTTTCATTATAAGGTTGATAACAAACTTTGTTTACCGGATAAACTATAGGTTTATGCTTAGAATGTTTAATTCTTTGGCAGATTGGATGAATCTTCAAGGGGTAAACCAATTTCCACACGTGTGCCTGCCCTGGGAGCGCTATCGATCTGAATACGGAACCGGCTATCGTAGATCAGCTTCAGACGATAGATGACATTCTGTACACCTACGCGATCCCCCATTGAGTCTTCCGTTTCCACGTAAGAGAGTAGTTGCTTTCTTTTGTCCTCTGTCATGCCTGCCCCGGAATCCTCCACCACACAAATCAGTTCTGTACCTGTTCGCCGAATACAAAGTCGAATTTCCCCACCTTCCTTCAGTGGTTCGATACCATGAATGCTGGCATTTTCAACAAAAGGCAACAATGTCATCTTGGGAATGGAACAATCCGCAGCCTCTGGGTCCAGATCAATCGTATAATTCAGCTTGTGACCGAAACGATATTTCTGGATTTCAAGAAAACAGGTCACATACTCCAATTCTTCCTGTATGCTGACTTTATCCCGATTCCAGGTTAGGGCATTTCGAAAAATTTTAGCCATATGATAAATAATTCGTGCCGTCTCATCCTCATCTTTCATGAGGCTGCGCATGCGGATGGTCTCCAGCGCGTTAAACAAAAAATGCGGATTAATCTGGCTCTGCAATGCGTTTAATTGGGCATGCCGCCGCTGTAACTCCAAATTTTTATGTTGAATGTCTGCTACATAGACGTCGTTAATCAAACGATGGATCGTCATCGTCATGCGATTGAATTCGGCTGTCAGCTGCCCAATCTCGTCCGACGATTCCGGCTGTCTGATCGGTTCAAATCGCTGATGCTTCACTTTTTCCATGTGTTTCAGTATTCGTGCCAGCCTCACGTGAATTGTGCGTGTCATCCAGATAATGATCCAGGTCGGCAGAATCAGATTGATACAGGCCAGTACAACGACGAGGTGACTGGGTTTGCCCAATTCCTTGTAAATCTCGGATTCATCGAATATCCCGTTGATTTTCCATCCCTCCATTTCACCGGACAACGGATAGGCCATTTCGAACTCTTTCTTACTTTGTTGATCCATGACATCACTATAATTCACGAGTTGACTGGTCCATGGGATACCAGAATCCGTCGAGTAGTCTATTTGTCCAGCCGGATTAATCAGATAGAGGTTGCCCTGTACGTTAAGGTTGGTGAAAATCTGACGAATCGTCGACGGCTTCAGATCCAGTCGTACGAACTTTTCCTTCCACCCGGGCAGAGCTTCATAATAATTGAGTTTACGTAAAATGCTGAACGTCTGCCGGTTCCCTTCAGGACCGGATCTCAACATAATGGGTGCGGAGTGTTCACTGTTTGCCAGCAGCCTGTACGGCTCGGACTGTCGAACCTCTTCGGTCAGAAACTCGACTCCCCCGGAAGGCAGTACACTTTTGTTATCCACATATATCGTCAAGCCTTGGAGGGAGCGGTAGCCAGAGTAATAGGTATTCAGGATTTTGCGAAGATAAGAATCGTAGGCTTCGATATACTGAACCGGATTGGTGTAATTCACATCCAGCATGTCATTTAATATACTGTCCGTATAAAAGCTTGAGGAAAAATCGGCCGCATTGCGAATTTCCCCCATAAATTGACTTCGAATCTGTTCCATTCCTTTGGAGAGGTCGGCCATTCGCTGGGATTTTACGTTCGCTATAGTCACCTGATAGAAAATAACATTAGTCAGGATAACGGGTACGAGTACAAAGAAGAGATATAAGATCAGCATTTTATCGCGTAAGCGGATATTATTAAAAAAGTTGAGCTTCACGCTTTCATCTCCCTACCCTTCATCCATGATGCGATTTCGATATTCCGTAGGAGCGCATGATTCCGTTTTCTCAAATTGAGTTGCGAAATAATCACTGCTTCCGAACCCAACCCTCTCGGCGATTTCATATACTCGCATATCCGTCTGACGCAGCAGCTTCTTGGCTTCCTCCATCCGAAGTTGAAGCAGAAAGTCGTTGAAATACACGCCATACACCTTGCGGAAGCGTTGACCCAAATAGACCGGATTCATGTAAAATTTGGAGGCAATACTTCTCAAACTGATATTGCTGCTGTAGTTGGCTTCAATATAATGTTTGATTTTTGTCATGGCACCCCTGTGATTGTACTGACGCTGTTCAGCCAGCTTCCGCGCTGAATCCAGCATGAAAACCGTCAACAACTGTCTGGCCTCAGCCAATGTTCCCCGCTCCGCTTGCCATGCCAGAATTGGTTTGAACGAAGGTATCTCTTTCACATTCGCCTCAGCCGATTTCAGAATCAATAGTACTGCTGAGATCAGTTGGTGAATTGCCGACGTCACTGCAATAGGAGCATAATGTGCCGTTCTCATGTCAGAGAACCATTCATTCAGTGCATTCTCCAACGCCTGAACCCGTTGTTCCTCCATAAGTGTCAGGAGCTCCTGCTCCTTTTCATGATCGGTATGCACCCACTGTACAGACTCATGCTGCATGTCATCATACAGAACGATCCCACTCTTCTCTGAAATAAATTTATAGGAAATCGCCTTCAGTGCGGTTCGATAGGCATGTCCAATGAGTAAAGGTTCATAACAAACCTTCCCGATATATATGCTTACAGAGTCATGACCCATTTCGGCGAAGCAGGATTGCATTTGCCCGGCAACCGCATGTAGATTCATTGAATAGGGGCGTAGATGTTCCGCAGTTAACAGAACTCCGATACGTTCGCCGTGCTCTTTTAAATGCAGATATGAGCGACTTGGATACAGCCTCCCAAGAACAGACTGCACGACCCGACTAAAGTTCTTTCCCTTCCCGGCTTGCAGCCCCTCCTCTTGAGCATTATCCAAAACCCGCAAATTTGGCTTGTTATTCTCAAACAGCAGGTATGTCAGCGGGTCGTCAGCACGCGTGCCCGTCAGTTCAGTCCACTGTTCAACCGTTTCTGAATCTGATTCGCCATAGATGAACTGATCAAGTAATCTGACGTATTCCTGCTCACGTCGGGCTTGTTCAGCATGTTTGTGACGATTCAGCTCACCCGCCAGCTTGCATAAAGTCTCCTCCAGTTCAACCTCATCAATCGGCTTCAAAATATAATCCTGTACCCCGTACCTCACTGCCTGCTGGGCGTAAGCAAAATCATTATATCCGCTTACGATGATAAAATAGGGCTGTTTGCCCTTGGTTAGAACCTGCCCATCACGCTCAACCGTGCGCCTGATCAATTCCAGGCCATCCGTCTCCGGCATGCGTATGTCTGTAATGACAACGTCAGGCTGTAACTGTTCCATTTGGGTACAAGCCTCATCCCCATCGTTCGCCTCTCCAGCCACTTCGAACCCGCATGCTTCCCAGCGGATCAGTTTTCGGAGTCCTTTGCGTGCGTATACTTCATCATCAACCAGCAGTACCCGATGCATGACCATCACCCTTCCCCATTGAATGACAATTGCAGTGTCTGTACCAGTGTTCATTCGTAAAAAAGTAAGCGATTACATAAATTTTTGTATTATTCTGCCTTTTATTGTTAGGGTCTGTGTTGCAAAAAGTCAACAGCTTTTCCTGCCAGCTTTGCACAGCAACTTCTGATTACCCGTTTTTTCTTAGCATAAAATGGTACCAAAAAAGCACAGCCTCTAGGCTGTGCTGGTTTCAGGACCTTTACCCGTTATTCGCAGGTGCAGTCGTTTGACGAATCACCAGATTGGATGGCTCCGTAATGACCGGGGGAGTATATGCAGGATTCTCAATCATGAGGATCAGATATTCGATTGATTTGATCCCAATAGAATGAATGTTTTGATTTATCGTGGTTAACCCCGGCTTGAACACTTCCGCATAGTATGTGTTATCAAATCCGACAACCGATACATCCTCCGGCACCCGTAAACCATGCTTCTCAATTTCGTGGATCGCACCAAAAGCAGACATATCTGAAGCACACACAATTCCCGTAGGCTGGTCCTTCAATGCAAGCAATCGGCGAGCTGCCTTACTGCCACCATCAAAAGAATAGTCACAGACCTCCAGATACACCGTTGAATATGGAATGTCGCAGACACGCAATCCTTCCCGATATCCATCCAGTCGAAGGTTGGCTACGGCAGGCCCAAGTGTACCTGAAATATATGCAATTTTCCGGTGACCCAGTTCATGCAAATGCTTAACACTCATGGCAATGGCATTTGCATTATCCGTCGTTATGTATCCTGCCCGCTTGCCAAACAAGTCGGTATCAATAAACATCGTCGGAATCTCCGCCGTAACCAATTCCTGAATACTCTTGTTGTCTCTTCCTTCCCCGAAAACAACCACACCATCCACATTTCGGCTGCGGCAATGTTTAATAAATGAGTACGTCGGATCATCAAAACGTGTAGATAACCGTACAAGATCGTATCCACTGTTTTCAAGTGCTGTTTTGATTCCTTCAAGCAACTCTGATACAAACGGATTGGTAAAAGGAACTGTCAACAATACACCTACCGTCCAAGAACGGCGTTTTACAAGTCCACGTGCAACCACATTCGGTTGATATTTCAATAGTTCGATGGCTATATTGACTTTTTTGCGAGTTTTGTCACTTACATCGGGATAATCGTTCAGCACTTTGGAAACGGTTGCAACAGATACGCCCGCCTCTTTGGCCACATCATGGATAGAAGCCACCTGATCACCTCAACCTCTTTCAAATCCCCTGTCTCCGGCTGCATTCACTATGACATCGGCAGGTTTGTCTACCCATTATAGCTTAAAACAGCCAGAAACGGTATCACAGGTTCAAGCCAGTGTTACCGGCTATTCTTGATGATCCAATTTCCTTAGATCAAATGCCAGTTTCTCCATTGTCGTAGCAAAAACCGCAAGCTCTTCTGAACGGGATGCCTGACGCCTTGCCCCCGAAGCGGTATGCTTCGACTCTTGTTGAACACTGCTCAGCTTCTTCATGATCTGTGCCAGGTTCGACTGAATTTTTCCTTGAGCCTCACGGGAACTAGCCGCAAGCTTGCGAACCTCGCTGGCAACCACCTCGAATCCCCGGCCAAATTCTCCTGCATGTGCAGCTTCAATGGCGGCATTCAAGCCCACGAGATGACTCTGATCCGAGATTTCGCGAATAAGCTCACCCATTTTGCCAATCTGATGAATTTCTTTGGTTAACTCTTCCAGTAGCCCATTTGCCTGATCCTGAGAGGCTGCCGTTTCCCTGGCGACATCAGAGATGGCCTGAGCATTTTCGTTCAATTCACTGATCATGCCTGTCAACTGCTGTGTAATCTGCGTAATCGCCAGCAAAGTGTGCTGCTGATCTTCAGCAAGTTGATTTAACTTTTCCTTTTCCTTCTTCTCGTAAGCCTCCAATACAAGCTGTGAATCGAGATTGAACATTTTACTAAGGGCCTGAATGACCAGATGCCAGCTTTCAGGGATAACTTGCTGGAATATGCTCGTTGCAATATCGAGGTAAACCATATACGTGCCCAGATAATAATCTTCGGACAAACCAATGCGGGAATGGACCAGTCCGATCGCAATTCGCTGTTCAATATATGCATCATCAACCACACCATCGGTCATGGATAACCAGTATTGCTTTTGTGTTTCTTTCAAACGATCAATGGAAGAGAAGCGGGCAATCAGATCGACCAAATTCGGATAATTGCCCACATGATTGTAGAAATGGTCCACCACTTCGTCAACGACTTTCTCAAAAGCAGGTCGATGATCAGCAAGCAATTGCAGATCCCCCGCATTCAATCCAATATAATCAAGTTGTTGTTGTCTTGCTATAGTAATACTCATAACTAGTTCTGTCAGCTCCTTAATAACCACAAAAAATAATAAATTGTAAATATCTGTATCTATTATAGACTAAATGACCTAATTTTACATATACCATAAGAACTAATTTGTCATGGAATTGACCTTCCTTGTCAGTTTATCAGTCTTAATTGCGCATCTCCCCATATAAAAAGACCCCTGACCCTGCTGTGAGGCTCCTTCACAGCAGGCGTCAGGAGCCTGATCCGGAATGGTTCGTTGCAGATCAGCGATTCAACAGACTGCCCACATAACGGAGCAGTTCATTCGCGCTGGCTGCGGTGTAGCCATGTTCTTCAATCAACCGTTTAATCACTTCATTCATTCGTTTTAGCTGCGTAGCATCTGGTGTCTTGGTTGAAGTTGTGATCTTCACAATGTCCTTCAAGTCAGTGAACAGTTTCTTCTCAATCGCTTCACGCAGACGATCATGACTGCTGTATTCGAACTTCCGTTCCTTGCGGGAATAAGCCGAGATGCGGATCAATATCTCTTCCCTGAACGCCTTTTTGGCATTTTCGGAAATACCGATTTGCTCCTCAATCGAACGCATTAAGCGCTCATCCGGGTCCATCTCCTCATCCGTCAGTGGATCACGAATTTTAGACCAGTTGCAGAATGCCTCGATATTATCGAGGTAATTTTCGAACAGCGTTCTGGCCGACTCTTCGAACGAGTAGACAAATGCTTTCTGCACTTCTTTCTTCGCCAGTTCATCGTATTCTTTACGTGCCAGAGCAATAAAGTTCAGATAACGCTCACGTTCCTCTTTTGTAATTGAAGCATGCTGATCCAGACCATCCTTGATTGCCCGCAGAATATCCAGCGCGTTAATGCACTGAAGATTTTGTTTAATCAAAGCACTGGATATCCGGTTGATGACATAACGCGGATCAATGCCCGACATGCCTTCATCCAAATATTCATTTTGCATCTCACGCAGATCGGCTTCTTTGTACCCTTCTACTTCTTCACCGTCATACATCCGCATTTTTTTGACCAGATCCATGCCTTGTTTCTTCGTTTCTTTCAAGCGGGTAAGTATGGAGAAAATGGCTGCAGTCCGCAGGGCATGCGGTGCAATATGGACATGCTTCATGTCACTCTGCTGAATGAGCTTGCCGTAAATCTTCTCTTCCTCGGAGACCCTCAGATTGTAGGGAATCGGCATGACAATCATCCGGGATTGCAAGGCTTCATTCTTTTTGTTGGAAATAAACGACTTGTACTCGGATTCATTCGTATGCGCCACAATCATCTCATCCGCACTGATTAAGGCAAATCGGCCTGCTTTAAAATTACCTTCCTGTGTCAGGGATAACAGGTTCCACAGAAACTTCTCATCACATTTCAGCATCTCCTGGAATTCCATCAATCCACGGTTGGCCTTATTCAATTCTCCATCAAAACGATAGGCACGCGGATCGGATTCGGAGCCAAATTCGGTAATGGTTGAGAAGTCGATACTTCCGGTCAGATCAGCAATATCCTGTGATTTTGGGTCAGACGGACTGAATGTTCCGATCCCCACCCGGTTATCTTCGGAGACAATGACCCGTTCCACCCGTACCTGGCTGACATCCCCGCCGTATTCGGTACGAAGCCGCATCTGGCAAGATGGGCAGAGGTTACCCTCAATACGGACACCAATCTCCTTCTCCACTTCGGGACGAAGTTCCAGCGGAATCAGATGCAGAGGTTCCTCATGCATTGGGCATCCCTCAATAGCGTATACGGCACCCTTTTCTGTCCGTGAGAATTGTTCAAGGCCACGTTTCAGCAGCGTCACCAGCGTAGACTTTCCTCCGCTGACCGGACCCATTAACAGCAGAATCCGTTTGCGCACATCCAGCCGGCGTGCTGCCGAGTGGAAATATTCTTCCACCAGTTTTTCAATGGACCGATCCAGCCCAAAAATCTCCTGTTCAAAAAACTTGTACCGTTTGTTCCCCCCTACTTCTTCCACGCCAAACGATTCAATCATCTGGTACACTCGTGCGTGAGCCGTCATTGCCGGAGTCGGGTCCTCTCTCAGCAGTGCAATATAATCTTCAAATGTCCCGTTCCATGATAAACGGTCACTCTCTGCCCGATGTTCCGCAACGCGTTCAAAAATATTCATGCTTGGTACCTCCCATGGCTCCTTTAGTGTGATTGTCAACCATTCCGAATGGTATGAAGAAATCAATAGAATTACGGCTTCTGCTTGAATACCAATCTTGCGGTCCGGATTAGTCCCGCCACCATCTGTCCAAACATCAAGTATTGTTGTGAAAAGTGTATTACATACCTATGCGGCAAATCGGATAAGTTGACCTCTTTTTTTCAATTTGCGACTCTTAATTTGAGGCTTTCCCTGTTCTATCAGACATCTTGTGCACTCAGAAAAAAAAGAACGGATATGATATAATGAAGGTTCTAAATTCAGAAAACGGGACAATACATGGCCAGTGAAGAGCCACTTCAGGAAAGGAGCAGAAACGATGGCGGTAAAGTACGAAACCGAATTATATTCGCCTGTAAAGGCTTTTTTCGAACGACGCGGCTACGACGTGAAGGCTGAAGTCAAACATTGTGACCTGGTTGGGGTCAGATCGGACCAGAATGAGCCACTCATTGTGGAGATGAAAAAAACATTTAATCTGTCCCTGCTGCTGCAGGGAATGCAGCGCCTGAAGCTCAGCCCCTTCGTGTATCTGGCTGTTGAGCGGAACCGCAGCAAGCGCGGCGCCGTGAACCAGCGCTGGGGAGAATTGACCGCACTGTGCAGACAACTTGGACTGGGGCTTATAACGGTCACGTTCTACAAAACCAAATCTCCCCTGATTGATGTGCTGTGCGAACCTTCTGCCCAAGTTCATGCGCCAGGTGGCAGTACTGTTGTTCGTAAGGGCGGTATTCGGCGACAACGACTGCTGAAGGAATTCGACGAGCGCAGTGGTGACTACAACACAGGAGGAAGCACACGCAGACAACTGGTCACCGCTTACAGGGAAAAGGCATTGCGTGTGGCTTCTGCTCTTCGCGCTAAGGGAGAAGCCTCCCCGGCCTCTCTCGCCAAACAGACAAACGTAGGTTCCGCTGCGGCCATTCTGCAAAAAAATTATTACGGCTGGTTCGAGCGGCTATCCCGTGGACGATATGTGCTGACGATTAAGGGTGTGCAAGCACTGACCGAGCATGCTCAGATGCTTGAGGATAATGATATGATTGAGCGGAGTTTAAATGAACTAGAAATGGATTTTTCTCTGGTTCAACATGACGACAGTGAGCTGGATCATATTGCGGAAGTAGCGGAGCCCTACCTGATCCATGAAAGGAATGTCTAAGGAAATGTAGCTTCTTGCAAAATGAAGATGCAAAAAAAGCCTGTCATCTCCGTGGAGATTACAGGCTTCTCGTGTTTCTATATATAATTGCTATTAGAAGCTTGCTGCTACTTCAGAAGCCAATTTCAGACCTGCTGCCACGATTTCTTGGGAACGGTCAGGTGAAGCGTTGTGACCTTCAACGATAACCAGTTCAGGGTTTTGGATACCCCAGAAGTTCAGTACGTTTGTTACATATTTCACGGACATTTCTGCAGATGCCATAGGCTCTACGGAGTAAACACTACCACGCGCGTTCAGCAATGCCACTTTTTTGTTGCCAACAAGACCTACAGGGCCTTCAGCAGTGTATTTAAACATTTTACCAGCTTGGCTCAGGTAGGAAATGTAGTTCACCAGTGGTGCTGGAACAGTGAAGTTCCACAGTGGGAACGCAAATACCACTTTGTCTGCTGCCAAAAATTGATCTTGCAATTGCGCAGCCAGTGTAGCCGCTTTTTGCTCTTCTGGTGTTGCTTCGATGCCGTTAGCTGCTTTGTATCCACCAGTAATTACAGTGTTACCGTAGTAAGGAAGATCTGTATTATAGAGATCCAGTTCGGTAACAGTGTCACCTGGGTGGGATTCTTTGTATGCGCTCAGAAATGCATCGTACAATTGTACGCTGACTGCTTGATCTGCAGGACGGTCGTTTGCTTTGACAAATAAAATGTTAGACATGTTCGTTCCCCCGTTAGTTAAAATATATGAGTGCTTCTCCTGAACTTGCAATGATTGCAGCTTATATAAAGAAAACAACAACTCATTAATACATATTATATATAAAAATGTTAGTGGATGCAATAACGTAATTACTTTGGGGGTAACACATTTGCTTCCAAATCCACTGCCTGGAACTTCTGCTGGCCCAGGTCCCAGGCGTGAATTTGACCATAAATTCTTTCTGTTCCTATATCCGGTCTAGCTCCGGGCTGTAAACTCTGTGATGGACTCACTGATCAGATTCATGCCAAGCAGCAATTCATCCCGGCCGGGATGGCTGAAGTTCAACCGGATGTACCGATGATCCTGTTCGCCAGTGGAACAGAGTGAACCGGGAAGAAAGGATACCCCTTTTAACAAAGCAGCTTTGAGCAGAGCTCCGCTGTCCAACCCATCCGGCAACTTTACCCACAGATACATCCCCCCTTCAGGAATAATGTACTGACTCCCTTTCCAACCCGGACGTTTCAATAATTCGAGCATAAGCTTGAGTCTGGTCTTGTACTCCCGGTTCAGCATGGACAGGTGATCGCTCCACTTAAAAGGAGAATGAGCCAGCAGTTGATACAATAACCGCTGATTCATGGGGCTGGACTGTCCATCTGCTATTCGCTTCACTGAGGCCATAGCCTGAATCAGAGCCGGATGTCCGGCAGCCCAACCTGTACGCAGAGCGGGTGCTACGGTTTTGCTAAACGAACCAATATAGAGAACATGTCCACCCTGATCCGCCGTATCCAGCGCAAAGAGGGAAGGATACTTCCGGTAGAAATCTCCAGGCTCCAATCCATCGAAATGAAGTTCACCATAGGAATCATCTTCCACGAGCAGCACGCCATAGCGTGAGCACAGATCAAGCACAGCCTCACGCCGTTCCATGCTCCACAGCACGCCGGTTGGATTGGAAAAACTGGGTGCAGCAAAAAGCAGCTTCGGTCTCACCTGCTGCATGTGATGCTCCAAAAGGTCAGGTAAAATGCCATCCCCATCGCCTGTGACGGGCACGATTTTGGCACCCTGCATCTCCAGAACCTCAAGACAGCCCGGAGAGGTAGGATGCTCAACCAGTACGGAATCTCCAGGCTCAAGCAGCAAACGCATCACAAGATCGATGGCCTGCTGAGTACCTGTGGTCAATAGAATCTGCTCTGGTACCGTCCGGATGCCCTTGCGCGTATTCCAATCGTTGTCCAGCCATTCTCTCAACGGTCTGTACCCTGCCGGCTCGCCATACTGCAATGCGGAGGGTCCGGAACTAAATACAGACACCGCTGCTTCTTCCAGCAGTTTGAATGGAAACAGCTCCTCCGCAGGCAGTTCTTCTGCCAAAGAAATGAAATACTCCCGGCCAGACATTTCACGAATGTCCCTCAGCGGTGATGTCAAAAGCCTGTTTGTACGGGAGGCGAAGAAATATTTCATCGGTCCGTTCCCCTTTCATCCCTAATCCGAACTGTGCTCGCAGTCCGTAGCCCCTACAACCTATTCCTGTTGGACACTGAATATGACCAGACCGGACACTTGACGAGTCATCGTACATAGGGATTCATGGAACCACATGCTCGTCAGGATACGGTTTTGGTCTGCCTCGCATATAAAGCGTAACGTTCAATCGCCTGTGCCCTGCTGCTTACATCCAGCTTCACGTATATTTTACGCAGGTAATTATCAATCGAACGTCTGCTAACGTTAATCTCACTGGCTATTTTATCATAGGTTACGCCCTGAACAATTCTTTCCATGATAAAAGTTTCGGTTTCTGTTAATTCAACAATAAGTTCTTCGACCGGAGACTCGACGGGCTGGGCCCACTCCGCACTGGCTAACCAGGATAACGGAATGGATACACACCCCTCACGCAACCCGGAAATCAAATGAATCAGCTGGCTAGGGGAAGCCTGTTTGGATAGCATACCACTAGCACCAAGACTGATCAGATGACGAAATAATTTTACATTGTCCTCGTCCGTTAGAATAATGATGTGACTATGTGCCGAGAGATTTTTCATCTGGGCAATATACTGATCCGCCTGGCCCTCAGGAAGCCGATAATCCATCAATATCAGATCGGGCTGATGAATGTTCACCAAATCAAGACCTTCGGACCCGGTCGAAGTCATCCCCCGTACCAACAGATCCTGCTGTTCTTCCAAAATCAATTTCGTACCCAGCATGCTGGTGGGGTGGATATCTACGATGACCACCTGCCATACTTTTTTCATTGTTGTTCCCCCTGTTATGTATTGGACAAATTCCTTTTCTACCATCAGCCATGATGATGCCTCTATCCTTGCGACAGTCCGTGTATAGAAGAAGCAGAAGTCGAATTATGTCGAAAAATAGAAAAACTCTTGATACAGCTGTAAGAACAGCTCTATTTCTACTGTATTTTGCTGTCTTCACATCAGGACTTTTGTCTTCCCGAGCGAAGAAAGATCAAAATATAGTATAAATTTCCTGCATTTCTATCTAAAAAAGTCGAAAAACTTGCCCAAAGTTCCTACTTATTGCATCTATAAGAAATTGTATCCTAGGACTTCCTTCCGATGCAATCTCTTTTTATCCTATTACTCAAAGAATTTCATTTTTGCGTAATCAATAGGGGCGTGATAGAATGAGGACTGGAAATTTTTTTGTACCTATAAATAACCAGGAGTGATGATATGAAACCTTCTGCCCCACCCTCTGACATCCATCACACCCGGAGCGCCAAAGGTAAGGTCGGATCTTCAGTCAAGCTGTTTCTGGTCATGTGGATTGTTCTCATTGCACTCGGAGTACTCGGAACCTACTATTATAGTAACCACCTCCAGCAACAGATGATTAATCAGCTTCAGACCCATAATCAGCAGCAGATTACGGCGCTCAAAGCCGACTACGAAAAGCAGCTAACAACGATATCCAAGGAAGTAGCGGACCTGCAGGGTCAGGTGCAGTCCTTTAATGAATTGCTGAATTTCACCAAGGATAATGCAAACGATAAAACCGACAACAGCAACAAACTGTATACCCAGCTGAGCGAAGTCAAAAAACAACTGGAAACACTCCAGAAAAAGATGGACCTGCTCAAATGATTACACCCGTAAAAAAGGTTAATCGTTTATTTATGCTTGCACTTGCTCCTTTTGTTGGATTGATATTATGCATGCTGCTGTTTCGTCCTCCGCTTGAACCCGGAGACTTCATCGATTCCGGTCTGACTGAAGAGACCGTTACACCCCGTACCCAGGCGATTAGCCAGGAGCTTGCAGGGGCAAAAGAAGCTGCTGTTCAGACTTCTTCTTCTATTAAAAGAACAACACAACTGTACAATCAGACGACGAGTACGATGTCTACGCTAGTACAGAAGGCAACCGTTCAAGCCGCTCGCCCGGAAACGATCTATAATCAGCGTATCTCCTCCAAGCTGGGCGTTCCGTTTGAACGGATCGACAGTGATCGGCTAACGATTGAACTGTATAGGGTCAACCCAGGCCCTTATAAGGGCTATGCGATGAAAATCAAGCTCAAAGACCCCACGGCCATGAAGATGGCTCTGGACAGCGAGCCTGGGCGTTCTGAGACAACGATGCAGGCGGTTAAGC
>NZ_LITU01000050.1:147981-303072 GCF_001280595.1 Paenibacillus xylanivorans | reverse complement strand
ACGATATCCGCTGAGCACAACCGTTATGGACGGCAAGTATGTGAATGGTTTTCAAGCCAGCTTTAAGGATCTGTTTTTTGTAGGTCTTAATGATGCCGGTAAGCTGGTTGGCGGTAAATTTTTCGACAAAAGTTCCCTGGATCGCCTACAACCGCAATTCGGAGCCACATTTGTACCCGTGCTCTTGCAGAATGGACAAAAGTCTGTAATTCCGGCCAAATGGAAAGTATCACCCAAGCGGGCTCCACGCACCGTAATCGGTAACTACAAAGACGATCAATTGTTGATTATCGTGGTTGACGGGTACAACGAAGGTGGCAGCTCGGGAGCTACCTTGGAAGAGCTGCAAGGACGGATGTACAAGCTTGGCATCGTGGACGCCTATAATCTGGATGGTGGCGGATCGTCCTCTCTCATCGTGAACAACCGGGTTGTGAATAATCCTTCGGATGGGAGCCTCAGACCAGTACCTACTCACTTTTTATTTTACAAATGATGGTGTGAAGCATTCCTTTTCTTCCTATAATGGTTATAATAGAAGTAAATGAGATTGTGCAGGAGGTGCCAAGTGTATGTCATTTTCACTGACATTTTGGATTATTGCTATCGTATTGACTCTCTTCATTACAGGCATTCTCACTTCATCCTACAACAATGACAAAACCAAGGGCCTTTAAGGGCCAAGCCTCTCCTCGTGAGAGGTTTTTTTTACTTGGAATGAACCAAAAATTAAATAAAAAAACAATAATTAAAAAAACAATCCAAACAAGAGACAAGGCTTAAAAGAATATGTAATTCTTCTAAGCCTTGTCTCTTGCTGTACAGTCGTCGTTTAACACATCATCCATGAAATGAAGAAGGGGTAGCTTCGTCAATAGCTAACCGCCTTTTCACTCTGGGTATGTCCATGATAATCTGACTGAACCTGGCTGTTTACCGAGCCGCCCTCCACCAATGTCACGTAGATGCGTTCATGATCGACAGGATCTCCGGCAATAATCTTGATTAATTGTTCGGCGGCCAGTGCACCCCATTTTCGTTTGGAATAATCAATGGTGACCAGTCTTGGCTGCACATATTTGCTAAGTTCAATATTATCAAATCCGATAATATCAATATCTCGACCAATGTTTAACTCACTCTCAGCGAGTCGATCACACATCCCAATCGCCATCTCGTCATTGAGACAAAACACCCCAACCGGTTGGCTATACTCCTGAATGATACGTTCAGCTGCCCGCTCTCCGCCACTCTTCTCGAAATCTCCGGTGATCTCAATCCATTCCACATTCGCTTCCCGCTCCGATACCTGCCTCACAGCCTTCAACCGCTGAGCCGAGTCAAATGATCCTTCCGGACCTGTCACGACATAGATCTTCGTATGTCCTTGTTCAATCAAATGCTCCATCGCAAGGGTTGCTCCTGCCTTGTTATCCAGCAGAACCTGATTAATATTCGGGTGATCCAGTTCTCGGTCAAGAACGACAATTTTGTGTCCTCTGTCTGCATATTGCAACAGTTCCTTGCTCGCAAATGTATGATCCAGAATGACAGCACCATCAATCATACGCTCCGGAAGCATTCGATGAGATTGTTTCCCGCTGCACACAATCAGGTCGTACCCTTGCGCATTACATACAGACTTCATACCACTGAGCAAGTCTCCATATACGTCCCCGCTAAAATCCGTCAGAAATACACCCAAAATTTTGGATTCTCTCTTCTTCAATGTTCTGGCAGCAGCATTGGGAACATAGTTCAGCTCTTTGGCGATAGCCAAAATTTTGGAACGGGTCTCATCTGTCACTTTGTTGCTGCCATTCAGAGCATATGATACGGTAGAGATCGAAACTCCCGCCTGTTTGGCGATATCCTTGATACTGACCACATTCTTCGCTCCCCTGTTATGTCCATCAGGCCCTCCGAAATCGAAGGACCTGACATCTTAAATATTTATAATCGTTAAAATGAACTAACGTTTACACGATTAACTATAAATCTCAATCACGTTTTTCTCGCCTAGGCTCTGTTCAAGAGCCGTGCGTGAAATACGCAATCCGCCAAGACGATAAGGTTGTTGCAACCTTGTCGCATCCAGTTCTATGCCATTCAGCACAATACGTTGCACGGACTGTCCACTGAGATAATAGACGAAGGTTACTTTTTTACCGGCAAATTGGAAATCAAAATGCATTCCATCCAAACTAACAGGCAGCACAGGGTCAAGAACCAGATCTTCTTCCTCCTGACGAATGCCCAGGGCGTTCGAAATGAGCTGATTCATATAGATTCCCGGTCCACTGGAGTAGATCCTCCAGCCGCCCTTCACCTGCACTTCTCCGGTGCGAAGCTTGTCGAATTGCTCCTGAGCTGCATATCGGTTGTTGAATTTGCCGTCAGAGCTACTAAAGTAGGCATTGCTTTGACGCAGATCTGCGTTAGGAACAGCTTCCTGAATACCCACTGGATTGATAATGCCCAGACCATTCCAGACTTCACTCGGATTGCCAAGCTTCGCCATGGCCTCAATATAGCGGATGTGTGCATGAACGTATTGCAGACCCACTTCACGCCCGAAATTGGATGCCTGCTCTGCACGTTTGAAATGGGTGCTTACGCCGCCCTCATACTGTGCTGGACGATTCATCAATCTGACGCCATCCGGGCAGTACAGCTTGTCCTTGATCAGTTTATAGTGGGATTGGGCTTGCTCAGGCTCCAGCAATTCGGCAATCATGCTGCGTGTCATGGGCAGCAATCGGTACTGAATGCCTGTCTCGCTGTCATCCGGATGAAGCATGCGTTTCGCTTGTGCTGGATCTTCCATATATACAAAGCCTGGAATCACATCGGTATCCAGCATGTACTTGCTGAAGTCCCTTTTCACGCCGGCAGCCATGTCACTCAATTTGGATGAAAGCTCTGGTTTCACAGGCGCAAGCGCTCTGGAAAGCTGCTTCAACGTTTGATAGGTGAGCGCCACAGTCCAGCTGCTGACCATATATTGCTTCAACTGGGCATTGGCAGGCTGTAATGTATCATCCCAGTCACCATCTCCGTATGAGGAGAGAAATGTATCATGCAGGAAATGGCTGCGGATATACTCCAGTTCTTTCTGGGCATGTTCAAGCACGCTGGCTGTCTGATCGGTAAAGTCAAAACCATGTTTTACGGTATAAGGTACTTCTTCATTCAGAATCGAATAATCCTTGGTAGCAATCAGATAATCACTTAGCACTTTAAGAGGCCAGACAATAATGTCACCATGGCTTTCTTCCTGCTGAACCTTGAAATAACGATCGAACATGAACCATTGAGGCCAGTTGCCATCATCCTCATACTGATGCGAGTAGACCGTCTTCAGAATATCGCGGACCTGCTCATACTTTTGTGTAGCCATAAAGTATTCGACCGGTCCCTGACAAACATCCCGTGTTCCCCATGCTGCCCCGCCATATTGCTCCAATCCATGTGGAACAGAGTAATGCACCAGCATATTGTGGGTGTACCACCATGCAAGAGCATTCACTTTGAACAGCTCGTCTACTCCTTGCTTCTGAGGCTGTGATAAATGGAACCCATTCATCACTTCTGCATAGAAAGTACGATAAGCTGCCACTTCCTCTTCGAAGCTGCGTGTCGATGATGCAGTCTGTCCACCTTCCAACAAACCTTGAATGGTCAATGTCCATTCAGCGCTGCTGTCCAGCCGTAAAGTCGTCAGTGATGCGTCGCCTGCGTTTACTCCACGGGCCAGTTCAGTCTCATCGCCAACCTCTACTCCTGCTCCGCTTACCCGCATGCGGTACTCCAGATTCGGATATACTTCGGCACTGAGGGAGCTGTGATCTGCCTTGAAGCTCAGTTCACCATTCTGCTCGGTAACATGAACAGGCAGTTCATATTCATTCACATTCATCGTGATCTGATTGGTAATCAGGTAGCGATAAGCTATTCCTTTTTCCGACTTCACATGAAGATGTACTTCAGGCGTATCCAAAGTTGTATAATTCGTGATGATCAGCGTATCCTCAGCTGTTTTGTAATACCAGCGAACATAGTTGAAGCCCATTTCGAACAAGGAGGGCATCGTGAGCAGGTGGAAGATTCCATCAACCTCGACGTAGATTCGCTGACCGGATGATTTCGGTATGTTGAGTGCACTACGTGCATTGCTCATCATTTTATTGAAGTTCGTATTACCCACAACCACGTGAGAATTGAAAATACCATACATATAGGAAGACGTAGTGATTACGTTCTGCCCCAGCTTCACATTGTTGCCACTCATCAGAATGTGTCCATGTGGACGCTCCACGCGCATTTCCTTTTCCTTGAGAACAATATGTTCATACGTATCTGTAAAGAACGCCAGCAACTCACCATCCGCGCGCTCTTCCTGATGTCTCTTCGAAGCCGGGAAGCGGGAATTCACTTCTTCTTCGGTCATCGATAAAGTAGACAAGGGTTCACCCACTACCGGATGGAGAGATACTTTTGGAAATACGTTGGATACAGCCTGTCCTGTGCTTGCATTCACTTGACGCTTCGCTTCATACTCGTCCCAAGCCTGTTGGACAACATCCTGGTATTCAAGCTCCTTCAACGCTTCAGCGTGGTTGGCCTGGAAGAGTCCGTAGAATACAAAGCGAGCTTCGCCACTCAACACCACTTTTTCGGATTGCAGGGCTGTATATGCAAATTCATACTGGTACACTTCATTCGCAAGTGTCGGATTACCCAGACTTTCAGGGACATTCGTTTCCTTGTAACTCAAGCCAAAGAACTGAAATCCATCTGTGGAATAACCTACTGCACGGGTTAATGAACCTTGTTGAAGATAAGGAAAAGCACCGCCCTGTGGCTGATTCTGCCGTGAAGCTACGATATATCCAAGCTTCGCATCATCAAACACGGCATGGTCAATGTATTGCGACAAGTAAGCCTCATTGCTGCGTACCGCACCCGGATCCGCATTACCGATATCCTGGCCATAGACCACGTCGACCTCTTCTCCATTACCGTTTACGGTTACATCCCAGAACCATACACCTTGTGCTGTTGGAGCAAAAATAACCTGATAGCCTACGCCCTCAGCGGTACCTGTCCATACCATACAACTGCCGTCGGCGCTCACCTGACTGTCGGATTGAAGGCCAAGCATTGGAACAAAACGGATACCGGATTCACTGTGAAAACGCAAGTACAGATTGTTCATGGAACCATCCACCGGACTAGCCAGCCACTGATTAATCATCGTTGTTCCACTAACTGCCTTGAACAAATCACCGCTCTCCCAGAACGTAAAGCACAGCTCGCCGGATTTTACGTTGATTTGAGATTTATTCATGGTTTTCATATATCTATTTATATCCTCCTAACGTGCCTTGTTCCCTGCTGCTGAGCAGAAGAGAACAAGGCAGTGCAGATTCGATGCATTTGTATGCTGAGTTCATTTATCGATATGAGCTGTATCCAATTACACCAGCTTGAATGTACTTTCCAATGTATCGCGGCTATTCGGCCCTACGAAAATGTGGAATGTTCCTTTATCACTGCGATGACTCAAATCAGAATGATGATAGCGAAGCTGTTCTTCGTTTAATGTAAATGTAGCCGTACCACTTTCGCCCGGTGCGAGTGACAGCTTAACATACCCTTTCAGCTCACGCATTGGACGCACAACTTCACCAGTGACATCACGTACGTACAACTGAACCGTCTCCACGCCAGCACGCTCGCCTGCATTGGTTACACGCACTTGGATCGTCAGAGGTTGATCAGCAGTCATTTCATGGCTTGATACTTCCATGTCATCATACTCAAACGAGGTGTATGACAAGCCGAAGCCAAACGGAAGCAGCGGATCATTCGGACTATCAATATATTTTGAAACATAACGCTCTTCGGTCTTTTGCGGATTGAGCGGACGTCCTGTATTAAAATGATTGTAATATACCGGTATCTGACCTACAGATTGCGGGAAGGACATCGTCAGACGCGCTGATGGATTCACCACACCTGTCAATACATCGGCGATGGCTGCTCCACCTTCGCTGCCCGGGAACCACGCTTCAAGCACAGCATCGGATTCTTCGAATACACCATGCAGGTCCAGCGGACGACCGTTGAAAATAACGCTGGCGATCGGTTTACCCGCTGCTTTGAGCTGTTTAATCAATTCCAGTTGAGCTGCTGGCAAACGAATATCTGTACGCGATCCACCTTCACCACTCATTTCGGAATCTTCTCCAAGTGCAAGCACGATCAGATCGGCTTTACTTGCTACTTCAAGAGCTTCAGCAATCTGTTCAGCAGTAATGGTGTGAACGTTGCTGCCTTGAGCCATATGAACTTTCCCGGCAGTAATACGTTCCTGCAAAGCAGTTCCGAGCTTAACGGCATCCTCTTTGACGCCTTCACAGGACCACCATCCGAGAATGTCTTCACTTTGAGCAAAAGGTCCAATTAACGCTACGTTGGCTTCCGGCTTCAACGGAAGAACGTGATTATCATTTTTCAACAATACTGCCGATTTGGTTGCAAGCTCGTACGATACCTGACGATGTTCTTTCGAGAAGACAATCTCGCGCTCACGTTCCGGATCAGCTGCACGCAGTGGATTTTCGAACAATCCCAGCTTTTCTTTCAGTTGCAGAATACGCAGTACCGCTTCATCAATGAGCTTTTCTTCCACTTCTCCATTTTTGATCAACTCAGGCAGATGATGAACATAACAAGGTGTCATCATCTCGATGTCCACTCCTGCACGAATGGCGCGATACGCGGCTTCACGATCATCTTCAGCTGCGCCATGAGCGATCATCTCGCGAATGGAAGCCCAGTCCGAGATCAATACACCATCAAAGCCCCACTCGTCACGTAAAATATCACGCATCAGCTTCTCATTTCCGCTCGCTGGAATGCCCTCTACCGTATTGAACGAAGCCATAACCATTTCGACGCCTGCATCCAGTGCCGCCTTGTAAGCCGGTAAATAGTACTCGCGCAAATTCCGCTCAGACATGTCGACCGTGTTGTAATCACGACCACCTTCTGCTGCCCCATATGCTGCAAAGTGTTTAACACAAGCAGCCAGACGATCAGGCTCATCCTTCAAACTGTCTCCCTGATATCCACGTACAAATGCCGCAGAGAACAGACTGTTCAAATAAGGATCTTCGCCTGTCGTTTCCATCACCCGGCCCCAGCGCGGATCACGAACGAGATCGACCATCGGTGCAAAAGTGACATGGAGGCCAGATACAGCGGATTCACGTGCTGCAATCTCAGCACTTTTCTCAGCCAGTTCGGTGTCCCATGAACAGCCGATGGCTAGCGGGATGGGGAAAATGGTTTTAAAACCATGTACGACGTCTGCCATGAACAAGAGCGGTATGCCGAGACGACTTTTTTTCAGGTAAGCTTGCTGTACATCAATGATGGCCTGTGCACCGGACAATCCCAGAATGGAGCCACTGGCATCCACGGACTGCTCCGTGATTCCCATCTCTTCCATTGGACCTGTGATCTGACCTTCGACATTGGTTCCTTCATAAAAGTTAGCGGTCAGCTGAAGCAGCTGGGCCGTTTTTTCTTCCAGGGTCATTTGGTTTACAAGGTCTAGCAACTGTTCGTTATTCATAGACATTATCCTCCACTACATGTTGTTGAAATAAAGAACCCGGCTGCGTTCGGGGAGAGACCGCGCACCGGGTTCGAATGGATGGGACAGACAGAACACACGTGTCATATCCCATCTTGCTAATTACTGAATGATTACTTGAATTCTTTGTTCAGTTCATCCAGATAAGGTTGAACCAGGGACATTTTACTGTTTACCCATTCTTTCCAGTTCGCTTCAAGATCTCCATTTTTGAGGATCAAGTTGGCATATTCATTCTGGTAGTCGAATGATGCCTGACTTTTAGCTTTGGAATCGTACAGGTTGACATCCCAGTCGTATGTTGCGAGTGATTGGCCTTCTGTACCGAGTTTTGCTTTTTCCTCGAACAGCTTCACAGCTCTATCACGGTAATCCTTTTTAATTGCAGGGTTTACAACACTAAAGTCGTCACCCAGAAGATACAGGCCTTCGAAACGTGCTGGGTATTTGTCTTCCAGAACAGTTCCTTCTGGCAGCAAGCTAACCAGTTCGTTGTTTTCATCATATTTCCAATCTGTTCCTTCGAAGCCCATGTTGATGAGCAGTTGTCCTTCTTTGGTAGTCGAGTAGTCGATTAGATCCATGATCCGTTCGAATTTCTCGTCACTAATGTCCGGATTGAAGATCAATGCAGACCAGAAGTTGGCTTGCTCCATGTTACGGTATTTCCCGTCTTCGCCCAATACGATTGCTGTGTGTACCAGTTCATCACTATCTACACCCAGATTCTTTCTCATATCGGAATCCAGACCTTGTCTGTACGAAGCTAGTCCGCCCAGACTTGTTACTGCAGCTGTACCTGTTACTTTGAAGTTGTTTTGACCTTCATTGTTTTTCCATGTGTAGAACTCAGGATTGAGCAAGCCATCTTTGTAGGCTTTTTGCATCAATTTAAGTCCTGTCAGAGTTTCAGGATCTGCTGGACCCCAGTGGAACTGGCCATCTTCTCCTTTATAGAACGGAGAGTCAGTCATGGCATGCACACTGTTCGGCATAATGATATTCGTCATGGCATCTGCCGCATTGTAGGACAGAGGTACAAGTTTGTTGCCCACTTTGCCTGGATCTTTTTCTTTCACAAGCTCAGCGTATTCATTCAATTCAGTTGTTGTATATGCATCTTTCAGTTCGAAACCAACCGCTTCAGCCCAGTCTTTACGAAGCGCAATGACACCAATTTGGTTCGTCAATGGATCAGCAGGTTTGTTCTCAAAATAGATTGGTCTTGGCAGGACGTATGTTCCACCCGTCAGTTCTTCCAGCTTGTCTCCAAGACCGGTCAACTTGTAGGCTGCTGCCACGTTAGGCCAGCGTTCTTTCCAGTCATCCGGGAATTTGTAGAACAGGCCTTGATCAATACTGTTCATGGCATCGCCATGCACGTAGTTCCATACTGCTACATCCGGCAAATCGCCAGAGTTGATCCACAGACGAAGCTTCTCGCCCCATGAATCCCAATCGATATAGTTGTAATCCCATGTTACATTGAACTTGTCTGTCCAGAACTTGTGGAAATCATTATCCAAGTTCCCGTTTTTAATTTCTGTCAGGTTAGCTACAGAGATGGTCAGGTTGTCTTTGTAATTTCCCTCTGCATCCTTTTCGTTACCACCTGAAGCTCCTTGGCTGGAACAAGCGGTCACCATCAGCATAACTACACTAAGCGTGATGGCAAAGAGAGCTCTTACTGACAACTTTTTGTTCGTTTTCATGTTTTACCCCCATGTTTTTTAGTAGAATTTTAATGCAAAATCCTATACGTATAATCAGGTCTTGATAGCCCCTGTCAATACCCCTTTGGCAAAGTGTTTTTGCAGCATTGGGAAGAAACACATAATTGGTACCATGGTGACAAATACTGCCGCCATCTTCATACCCATTGAGAAATTGCTTGCTTGGGCAGCATCCACACTGGATGCATTGGATGCGTTCGTCTGGGATGTGACGATAATGTTTCTGAGTACATTCTGGAGCGGCAACTGATCCGCTTTTCGCAGGAATATCATCGCATCATACCAACTGTTCCAGTACGCCACACCGTAGAACAACGTGATTGTAGCCATAATTGGTGTAGCTAGTGGCAGAACTACCGAGAACAGAATTCTCCACTCCCCTGCTCCATCCAGTCTCGCCGATTCCATCAGCGATTCAGGCAAGGTATAGAAGTAGTTCATCATCAGAATCATGTTGAATGCACTGAAGCTTCCCGCCAGGATAACAGACCACAGCGTACCTGTAAGGTGAAGTGATTTCATGATCAGGTACAGAGGTACAATACCACCATTGAAGATCATGGTGAACAGGACCAGGAAAAAGAGAAATTTCTTGAACGGAAATTTGTTGCGACTAAGGCCATATGCCATGCTTGTTGTCAGGAACAAGCTGAGTGGCAAGCCGATGACTAGCAAAATAATTGTATTTTTGTACCCCGACAGGATCGTTCCGTCAGCGAACAACGCCTTATAGGAATCCAATGTCCATTCTTTAGGGAACATCAAAAATGGATTATCAGCGTATTCTTTTTGTGTTGCGAACGAGATCATGATGACATTCCAGAACGGAATCAGAATCATCAGGGCAAGCACAAGTAAAATGGCGAAAATAATGTAATCGAGAAATGTCATTTTTTCTGTACCAATTCTCGGTTTTTTGTTAGCTCTCTTGCTCATTTCATTTTTCCTCCTCTCTTATCGGAACAAACCGTCTCCGCCAAGCCACTTGGCAAATCTGTCTGCGAGAAGCAGCAAGACCATATTCACGAGGGAACGGAACAAGCTGACCGCTGTCGAGAATGAGAAGTCCGTTGAAGACTGGAACGTAATCCGATAGATGTATACATCCAATACTTCCGATACATTTTTGGTTGCGGCATTCGCCAAGTTGAAGATCTGGTCGAAACCGGAAGACATCAATCCACCAACCGACAGAATGAACATGACAGTAATTGTTGGAAGAATGTTTGGCAATGTAATCCGGAACATCTGCTGCATACGGGAAGCGCCGTCAATCTGCGCCGATTCATACTGATCCTGATCAATACCGGAAATGGCAGCCAGGAAGATAATCGCACCCCATCCGCTTGATTTCCAAATATCCGTCAACAGCAGCATCGGTACAAAGTTGGACTCGGAACCCAGGAAGTTAATGGTTGGCAATCCAAGCAAACCAAGTGCGCTGTTTACCAGTCCGTCATAAGCCAGGACGTTGATGACTACCCCGGATACGATGATCCATGAAAGGAAGTGAGGGAACGTAAGAACTGTCTGGAACCACTTTTTCCCTCTGCGCATCCGCAACTCATTCAGCAACAGGGCCAGAATGATTGGGAACGGGAACTGAATAATCAGTTTTAGAATGTTGATGTACAGCGTCCGCCATACTGCGTCAATAAAGGTTGGATCCCGGAAAACGTATTTGAAATTTTCAAATCCGCTCCATGGGCTTCCCCAAATTCCCAGGTTCGCCTTGTATTCTTTAAACGCAAGAGACAGGCCACCCATTGGCATGTAGGCAAACAGGATTAGCCAGACGAGCCCTGGAATAAGCAGGGTGTACGTCATTCTGTGCTTCCAGATTTCACTCCAGAGCGAATTGCCTTTCAAGTTTCCCTTCAGCTTTTTGCTAGGTCCTTCGGCTGCAGGTTTCAAATTGCATCTCCTCACTCTACTTTGGTCTTGTCGTTATACAGAAAATCAAACATGGTTCGCAGGTGGTGCTCCCAGAATCTCCATTCATGGGTGCCCGGTGTCTCCACATACCGAAACTCAAAATACGTTTCCTGCATGTATTCCGCGAATTTGCGATTCATATCCACAAACGGATCAATGTCACCACAACAACTCAGAATATCCGGTAAATTTCCACCTTGCTTCAACAGCTTTGCAGACAGTGCGTACAGGTCCTGATCGGGTTTTACCTGTAACCGTTCTCCAAAAACCGCTTTCATTTCCTTGATCATGCCTGATGGCATTTCCGGATCATGAAGCCGGGTCTGAATATCAGTTACACCTGATAAGGACACCACCTTGCGGTACCTCTCGGGATATGTTAGTGCACATTTCAATGCACCGTACCCACCCATGGATAGACCAGCGACGTAAGTCTTTGCCGGGTCTGTATTGAGATTGAGCTGACGCCTGCAGAATTCAGGCAGCTCCTGAGTGATGTAATGGAAGTAATTCAGGCCGTATTCCATATCGGTGTAATAGCTTCGGTTCGCTTCTGGCATAATGATGGTACAGCCATATTGCTCTGCGTACATTTCAATTGTAGTCAAACGTTGCCATGTACTTGCATTATCACCTGCACCATGCAGCAAATATAGCGTACCGCCTGAAGTGTCTCCGGAGTCACTGGACACTACATGTATGCTTGTATTCATGCATAACGTAGGCGATCCGGTTTCGATCGTTATATGCGCCATATGTAACCCCTTTCATCGTCGGCTGCTGTCTGTAAACTTCTATTTCTCTGCCTTTTTGTTGCAACTTCCAGTGATTCCCCCGTATTTCGCTTGGTTATCGAAACGATTTTCTCGAATCGTTTCAAAACATAGCCAACGTTGATTTACTTGGACTTGATTACAACACTTTTTACGTGGAAGCGATTTCTTCGAATCGTTTCGAATAAATCATAATCCCGAAGTGCAAACCCTGTCAATAACCTTTTTACAAATTTCGCGCTTTTTTCTCAAAAAACTGATTTTTCGTGATAAAATTTGCGTCAAAAGGCACTTTTAATGTAAAACAATATCCTTTAAGTAATCGTTTACACATCTTCATTGACATTGAACCAAGTTTGTACTAACATAAGTTCTAATTTTTGATCCAGATTGCGGAAACGTTTCACCAACAGCAAAAATTCTTCTTTTTTAGAAAGGATGTTAAGATGTCGAGTATTATTAATTCTTTTGTTCATCATATAGATGAGCAGGAGTTAAACGTTCATTCTGTTCGTGTATTGCAGAAAGGGGTTACAATCGGAGCGTGGGATCGCACCAGTGATATGCGCCGTTTACAGCATTCCGTCAGCAAATCCTTTACCTGTATGGCGATTGGGTTGGCATTGGCTGAAGGCACACTTACACTTGAATCCAGACTCGGTGACTATTTCACATCACCAACTCCAGCTTCTCATTTAACAGCCTTCCCTCCTGCGGACCTCACCCTGTATGATTTGCTGCAGATGTCCTCGGGGCATGATGTACCCGTGTTATGGGCAGAAGAGCGAGCCACCCTTCCAGAGAAAGATTGGGCGAAATATTATATGTCCCTTCCTTTGAACAGAGCTCCTGGTGAAACGTTTACATATAGCAGTGCAGATACGTTTATGATCTCCGCCATGTTCCAGCACGCCTCTGGTCAAACCGTTAAGGACTATCTGATTCCTCGGCTATTCGAGCCACTGGGCATTACAAATGTAGAGTGGGAGACTTCTCCCTTGGGCATTACATTGGGATGCGCGGGCTTACAGCTCACCAACGAGGAATTAGGCAGATTCGGTCAATTGTTGCTTCAGGGAGGCCACTGGAACGGCAAGCAGCTCATTCCTGAGGAATGGATCCGATTGGCCACGTCACAGCAGATCCCTACACCGGGAGACGGTGATTGGGGACAAGGTTATGGATATCAATTCTGGAGATGTTCCCATAACGCTTACCGTGCTGATGGAGCCAATGGTCAACTATGCGTTGTTCTACCCGAGCTGGAGTCCGTCGTCGCCATCAATAGTGATGAACAAAATATGCAAGCCATTCTTGACAATGTATGGTCGGATATATTGCCTGTTCTGGAGAAAAATATTGGGTAATGGAGTATGACACGAACAGCTGAATCCCGTTCACTTGATCCTGCAAGATAGAAGTAGATGGGAATACTTTTTTCCACACAAAAAAAGTATCATGACCTTCAGAGGTCATGATACTTTTTATTTGCTTACCCGTGCTGTGGAAGCTGGGTCATTTCATCTAAACATTGTGCGCATATGTAACGCTCTTTGAATTCATTGACTTCTTCCATCGATCCGCAGAAAATACATTTTGGACGGTATCTCTCCAGAATGATATGGTCCCCTTGTACTAAGATCTCTACAGGATCTCCCTCATTCATTTGATACCTTTTACGCAAAGATTTAGGCAATACGATCCTACCCAATTGGTCAACTTTGCGAACGACTCCAGCTGGCTTCATAGCTACGGCACACCTCTCCTATCTTACTCTAAATTTCTAGGTACATTTGTACTATGTTTATTAATTCGCCAAGATTTTGTCGAATCCTGCTGGAAATAAACATTTTTTGTCCTTTTTTTTGAAAAATGTTTTTTTAGCGAATTCTAACCGTCAATTATACGTGAATCGGTTTAATCAAGACCCGGAAAATTAAGTTGACGCAATGCCTCATACACAATGATTGCTGCTGAGTTTGACAAATTCAATGATCTAACATCACCTGTCATTGGCATTTTCATACAAGTATCCGGATTAGCAGCAATTAATTCTGGTGGAAGACCTTTTGTCTCCTTACCGAACACCAGAAAATCTCCATCCTGAAAATTAAAATCGCTATAACGATTTTTTGCCTTCGTAGTTGCGTAGAAAAAACGCCCTTCAGGATACTGTTCCTGAACCTCGGCAAACGAATCATGATATTCGATATGAACGGCATGCCAATAATCCAGACCAGCGCGTTTTAGTGTAGCGTCATCCGTACGGAATCCAAGTGGACGCACGAGATGCAGATGTGTGCCGGTAGCCGCACATGTACGAGAAATATTGCCCGTATTTGCCGGAATCTCCGGTTCAACCAGAACGATATGTAAAGCCATATGTGTTCAATCTCCTTTTCCTTTCATGTAAACGACAATTCTCTAATCTTAAAGAAAAGCCCTCCACACGTCAATGTGGAAGGCTCTGGTAAGGCGCAAGTGTGAATGCTTGAATTCACAACTCGCTGCCAGGTTATTTATCCATTTGTCTTCTGGAAGTGGCTCATGAAGTCCGTAAGTGCCTTAACACTTTCATATGGCGCAGCATTATAAATGGAAGCTCGCAGGCCACCCACACTCCGATGCCCTTTCAGACCAACAAAACCTTCTTGCTCCGAAGCCTTGATAAACTGTTTCTCCAGATCCTCGTTAGCCAGGCGGAAGGTCACATTCATCAGGGAACGATCTGCAGGATCCACACAACCACGGTAGAAATCTCCGGAGGAATCGATGGTATTATAGAGCAATTCTGCTTTCTTCATGTTCTTCTGCTCAATTCCAGCCAATCCGCCTTGTTCCTCGATCCACTTCAGAACCTCATTCACCATGTATACGGAGAAGGACGGTGGTGTATTATAGAGAGAATTATTATCCACATGTGTACTATAACGAAGCATGGTCGGAATCGTTTTAGGAGATTCACTCACCAGTTCTTCACGGGCAATAACAACCGTAATCCCTGATGGGCCAAGGTTCTTCTGTGCACCTGCATAGATCATGCCAAATTGATTAAGATCAAACGGTTTGCAGAAGATGTCACTCGACATGTCGGCAATAAGCGGAACTGAACCGGTATCCGGGAATGACTTGAATTGTGTTCCCTCAATCGTTTCGTTAGACGTCAAATGAACATAAGCTGTGCGATCCAGTAAGCTAAGATTCGACACATCCGGCAATTTCATGTATTTATCCGCTTCAGAAGATGCAGCGACCTGCGTCTCCCCAATCAGTTTCGCCTCAGACAGTGCCTTCTTGGCCCAGCTGCCTGTCATGACATAACTGGCTGTCTGCCCTTCCTTGAGCAGGTTCATCGGCAGCATGGCGAACTGAGTGCTGGCTCCGCCTTGGAGGAAGAGAACCTTGTATCCTTTGGGATTGCCTAGCAGAGACAACAAACGCTCCTGAGCTTCATTATGTACAGACTCATACACCGCTCCACGGTGAGACATCTCCATAATCGACATACCTGTGTTACGAAAATCAACAAATTCTGCCTGAGCACGCTCCAGAACCTCAAGTGGCAATGCCGCAGGTCCTGCATTAAAATTATACGCTCTCTTTGTCACAAAATCCCCCGCCCTTTCCATCCGTAGCTGACATATGAAGTGAATATTATCGCTATGATATCAGTATTCCCTATCTGCTTCAAGGGCAATAAGCACCGAAGCTGCGATTCAGGGTTATCAAATTCCTTTATCACCCTGCAAAGTTAATGCACTACATCGTTTAATTCAAGGAAAAGCCTCCGAGAGCGAGTCCCGGAGGCTTTACATTGGGAACAGTTTCTGTTCCGACCGGATTAGCAGTCGAAGTAGAGGCTGTACTCATGCGGATGAATACGGATTGCTACTGCTTTCGCTTCATCACGTTTGAGGTTGATATAGTTTTCGATGAAATCTTTTGTGAATACGCCGCCTGCAGTCAAGAATTCGTTGTCCGCTGCCAGAGCATCAAGTGCCTCTTCCAGGGAAGCTGGCACGCTGCGGATATTTTCTTTGTCTGCATCAGACAAATCATAGATGTTTTTGTCGAGCGGACCATATCCAAGCTCAGTTGGGTTAATTTTGCGTTTGATACCATCCAGACCCGCCATCAGCATTGCGGAGAACGCTAGATAAGGGTTAGCTGTGGAGTCCGGTGTACGGAACTCGATACGACAACCTTTCGGTGTCACAGCTGCAACTGGAATACGTACTGCTGCTGAACGGTTACCTTTGGAGTATACCAGGTTAACCGGTGCTTCATAACCAGGAACGAGACGTTTGAATGAGTTCGTACTTGGATTAGTCAAAGCAATCAGAGCTGGTGCGTGGTACAAAATTCCACCGATGTAGTGCAAAGCCATTTCGCTCAGGTTCGCATATCCCGCTTTGTCATAGAACAACGGGGAATCGCCTTCGAAGATGGATTGGTGAACGTGCATTCCGCTACCATTGTCACCAAACAGTGGTTTTGGCATAAATGTTGCTACTTTACCATATTGACGTGCAGTGTTATGCACGATGTATTTGTATACAAGCAGGTTATCTGCTGTTTTCTTCAACGTATCAAAACGGAAGTTGATTTCGGCTTGGCCTGCTGTTGCCACTTCGTGGTGGTGACGCTCGATCGAGAGACCCGCTTCTTCCAAAATGCGACACATTTCACTACGAATATCTTGTTGTGTATCCACTGGAGCTACAGGAACATACCCGCCTTTAGTGCGAACTTTGAAGCCCAGGTTACCGCCATCTTCCTTACGGTTTGTGTTCCATGAAGCTTCTTCGGAATCTACGAAATAGGAAGAACTGTTCGTGCCGCTCTCATAACGTACATCGTCGAAGATGAAGAATTCGGATTCAGGTGCGAAGAATGCTGCTGTACCTACTCCGCTTTCTTTCAGGAACTCTTCCGCTTTGACTGCGATACCGCGTGGGTCACGCTCATAACGCTCGCCATCCGGAGTGAAGATATCACACATAACATTCAATGTAGGGTGTGCTGTGAACGGATCGACATAAGTCGCTTCAGGATCTGGAATCATAACCATATCGGACTCTTCAATTCCGCGGAAACCTTGAATAGAAGAACCATCAAAGGCTACTCCATTTACAAAAGTGTCTGCGTCAACTGCCGAAGCTGGTAACGAGATGTGGTGCGCACGACCGGATAAATCTACAAAACGAAAATCTACCCACTCGATGTTGTTCTCTTGAATTGATTTCAATACGTTTTCAACCGACATGTATTCGTCCTCCCAAATATTCCGAACATTAAACAACCCCGCTAAGAAAATGTCCATATTCGAATTTTTTTCTGTCGTCATTATAAAATCTCAAATGTGACACCGTCAATACTTATGTAAGGTATTTTTTGAAGCTATGTAAGATATGCTCACATTTTATAAACCTACTCATTTCACTTAACAACGTAAGCATACTATATTTAACTGATTTAATGCGGTAAAGCAGGTCTATATTTAGCCTAAATTATGGAAATAACATTACATCATAAATGTTTCTTATCACCTATGATTAATAAAAGCATTCAAAGCCCCAAATAACATAAAAACCGGACATTTTGTCCTAGCCCCATTCTTATTGATTGGAGCCAGAACAGATGCCCGGATGATATATATTACCTATACGATGAAGATCAGTTATACGCCCACTCGAGCCGGGAAGAATTCTGCCGGTTGTTTGGCTGTGTTGAACGATTTACCCACGATTGGCGCCAATTTCTCCAGATCCTGAAGCAGGTTGGCAAATTGGTCAGGGAATAGAGACTGCACACCGTCACCCGTCATGGAGTTATCCGGGTCCGTATGCATTTCGATAATTAGGCCGTTTGCACCAGCAGCAACAGAAGCCTTCGTCATCGGTTCAACCAGTTCACGGCGGCCAGTACCATGGCTTGGGTCCGAAATGACTGGCAGATGGCTGAGAGACTGCAGGACAGGGATTGCAGACAGGTCGAGCGTGTTGCGTGTGTAGGATTCGAATGTACGAATACCACGCTCACACAACATTACATTTGGGTTACCACCCGCAAGAATGTATTCAGCGGCATTCAATAGCTCATCATAAGTTGCACTAAAGCCACGTTTCAGCAATACCGGTTTGCCACACTCACCCAATTTGCGCAGCAAATCGAAGTTCTGCATGTTACGTGTACCTACTTGCAGAATGTCTGCGTACTCAGCACAAATATCCACATATTCAGGCGTCATGACTTCTGTAATGGTCAACAGGTCGTGTTTCTTGCCTGCCTCTGCCATCATAATCAGACCTTCAACACCCGTACCCTGGAAGCTGTACGGACCTGTGCGTGGCTTAAATGCACCACCGCGCAGCACCTGCCCACCGGCAGCTTTAACCAGTCCGGCAATCTCATCAATCTGTGCAGCTGATTCAACCGCACAAGGTCCGCCCATAACGACGAGCTCTTTCCCGCCAATATCTACACCTTTGATGGAGATCACGGTATCTTGAGGATGGAAGTCACGACTTGCCAATTTGTAGGACTTCGAAATCTTGACGACATTCTCCACACCTTTCATTTGGCGGAGATGCTCAGCCATTTTCGGCTCTACCTTACCAATAAGGCCAATGATGGTGCGGTCCTCTCCACGCGAGATATGGACCTGAAGTCCTTCCTTTTCAATTGTAGCAACGATATCCTGAATATGTTCCTCCGGAGTAGCTTTACCTGCAATAACGATCATTATAAATCCCATCCTTCCTTGTATGAGAGCGTCTTTAGCGCGTCTGATTTAATCAGAAAACTCTTCTCCACTTAAACGCTTGTTCGCTTTTAAGCTTTTATCCACTAAAGTAAATATAACATATTCACCCTTTTCAGTCAAGCCAACTCTTATCCCCTCAAAAAAAAGAACCCTGCAGTCAGTCACCGGATTCCGGCTCTGTACTGCAAGATTCTGATAAAAAATGTTCGTTTACGTCGTGCGCGTCTTTTCCCTTACAGGAGGTAATAGCTTGCTCATATTCACCGTACGCTTGATTTCCCATGTTTCCGGCTTGTCATGTTCATACTGCTCCAGATACAGGATAACTTCCTTCGTGATCGGTGTTGGCGTAGAAGCGCCTGAAGTAACCGCCACCTTGTTCACACCTTTGAGCCATTCCTGTTGAATCTCAGCCACATCTGAGACACGATATGCCGTTACACCCGCAATTTCCTCCGATACTTGTGCAAGCCGGTTAGAGTTATTACTGCGAGGATCACCTACAACGATGACCAGATCTGCCTGCCCTGCCTGTTCAGCAACAGCTTCCTGGCGGACTTGTGTAGCCAAGCATATCTCATTATGAATTTCAGCGCCCGGATACTTCTCCAGAAGACGGCTCATAATGTGTTTAATGTCCCATTGGCTCATCGTTGTCTGATTCGTAATAAGGATTTTCCCGGGAGGGACGCTCAGTCCGTCAATCTCCTCTTCCTTCTCGATCAAGTGAACATGATTGGGCGCAACACCAACCGCACCTTCAGGCTCTGGATGATTCTTTTTCCCAATATAGATAATGTCATATCCTTCAGCCGTCTTCTCCCGAATCAGGTCATGGGTCTTGGTTACATCCGGACATGTTGCATCCACTGTAGTCAGACCTTTATCACGTGCCATCTTGCGCACTTCCGGAGATACACCATGGGCCGTAAAGATCACTGTTCCACTCTCTACCTGGCTCAAAATATCAATCCGATTCGGTCCGTCCAGTGTAATAATACCCTCATCTTCAAAAGAGTCCGTCACATGTTGGTTATGCACAATCATACCCAATATATAAATAGGCCGTGGTAGGTCCAGATTGCGTGCCGCCTGGCGCGCCAACACCATCGCATCCACAACTCCGTAACAATATCCCCGCGGCGAAATTCGCAGTACTTCCACTTGGTTGCCACCCGCTTTCTTTCTCGGCAAAGATAGCCGATGTAATTGCAGTCCTGTCTATTATAACCTTATTCGATAGGCGGAGCAAAGACAACCGGCAACCAAATGATAAAGGTTGTTCCTTCTCCACGTCTGGTTACAACCTCTACAGATCCCTGGTGTTCCTCAATGATCCACTTGGCGATCGACAGTCCCAGACCTATACCTGGTGTGGCACCACGGGATTCATCCGCTCGATAGAACCGGTCAAAGATAAACGGAACTTCATCCCGATCCATTCCAATCCCCGTATCACTGATGCGCAGTCCTACCTGACCTTTATAAAGTATCGCATCAAGAGTAACCGAACCATCTGGTGTGTACTTGAAAGCATTCTCAATAAAAATAAATAGCATCTGCTGCAAATAGTCCTTGCTGCCGTTCACATATATGCCATTCAAAATCGATAGATCCCCTGGACGCCAGTCTGCCTGATGATCAAGGAATTGCGATCTGCGAGCCACTTCCTGCACCAGAATTTGCAACGGGATCGGATTAAGTTCGATTTTCTGTCCTGTATCGGCTCTGGCCAAAGACAGCATGTCGCTGATCAGCCTGCTCATGCGTTTGCCTTCATCCGCCATATCCTCTATCGCTTCAAGCGACATTTGTTTAACCGTTTCTTCATCCAGATTCGGTCGGTCCGTGCTCTCCTGGTCCCACAGCTTCTTCAGGAAGTCCACATTACCGCGGATCGTGGTCAGCGGTGTACGCAGCTCATGAGAGGCATCAGACACGAATCTGCGCTGGGCTTTATTTGTCTCTTCCAACCCTCGAAATGACAGTTCTGTTCGTTCAAGCATATTATTCACTGTTTCAATCAAACGTCCAATCTCATCCTTGGGACCCGTGTACTGTATGCGCACACTGAGATCATCCCCAGACTGAATTTGATTGGCCGCATCAATCACATTGACAAGTGGCCGCATGGATTTACGAGCCAGAACCAGACCCGAAGTAATCGCAAGTGCCATCGCGACAAGCCAGCCAAAAACCAGAATATTTCGCAGAGCTTCCAACAATCGTTCCTGGGAACTAACATTGGCGCCAACTTGAAGGAGTCCCCTTATTTCATTGGTTCCCTGAAGAGACAGGGGCTGCTGATTCACCAAGAAAGGGGTCCCATTCACATAGATCTTGGATATTCCACGCTTTTTCTGAATCTCATTGGATTTCACAACGGGAAATTGAATCTGAAGCTTCTCCATATTGCCTGATATTTTGCCAGATCTGCTCTGGTAGTCCCACAACTGGATGTATATCTGAGCTTCCTGAAGCTGACTTTCCGTAAAAGGGTCCAGGTCCAGCGACTGCGAAAGTGGATTGACACCTATCTGATTGGTAATTCGTTCACTTTTATCTTTCAGTTGCTGTTCCACTTCTTGATACGTATTAAAATAAACAAAAGCGTAGATTACAACTCCCCAAAAAATGAGCACGGCTGCCAAGATGCCTGAATACCACGCGGTTAATCTTAACCGAATGGACATGTCAGGAGTCACCTCTCAAAATATAGCCGGCTCCCCGGATGGTCTGGATCAAGCGTTTGCCGCCGTATTCTTCGGTTTTTTGTCTGAGCATGGCAATATACACTTCAAGCACATTGGATTCACCACTATAATCATAACCCCAGATTTTATCCATAATCAGATCACGGGACAGCACACGTTTCGGATTTTGCATAAACAGATTCAGCAATTCGAACTCCTTGGCAGTCAATTCCAGACGCTGACCGTCACGCAACACCTCACGAGAATCATTATCCAGAATAATATCCTCATACATCAGACGATTATCAGGTGTGTCTGCCATATCCGCTTTACGACGTAGTAAGGCACGGACACGAGCCAACAATTCTTCAAGTGCAAACGGCTTCACTAGATAATCATCTGCACCTGTATCAAGTCCGATTACCCGGCTCTGTACTTCATCTTTGGCAGTGAGCATCAGCACGGGCACCTTGCTCCCCGCTTCCCTGAGTCTGCGACATACTTCAAACCCGTCAATTTGCGGCATCATGACATCAAGAACCACGATATCCGGTTCTTTATCCATCAGCTTACTTAGCCCTTCCGCTCCATTCGAAGCCGTCTGTACATCATATCCTTCAAAAGCCAGTCCTCGCCGAAGCATGGACACGATTTTTTCATCATCATCAACAATCAGAATAGTTGAGCGCATGGTCTTTCTCCTTTATCCCTTAACGTTTTAATCCCATTGTAACAGGCAAATGCTTAATCTGCATCTTCTCCAAATGCCTTGCTGCTTTTCAAGTTGAACCTGAATGTAGTACAAATTTATATAGGGCAAAAAAAGCGAAAGGGCCCTCGAACCCTTCCGCTCTTCTAAACCTTATTCTATAGCCTATGATGCGGCATTATGGTTGTTGTTGCTGCTGTTGTTGATCCGTCGTTTGTGTAGTATCGTAATCGTTTTTGTTGCCGATTTTGATTTTTACATCCATTTTTTTACCGTCTCGAACAACACTCAGTGTCACTTCGCTGCCAATTTCCTGTTTCTTGATGAAATCAATCAAATCCTGGCTTGTGCTGTATGCCGTACCGTTGGCACCTGTGATGATGTCATAAGCACGCAGGTCTGCTAGGTAAGCAGGGGATTGATAGATCGTGCTGGCTACAACAGAGCCTTCAGTGATATCGGTTCCCATCTGTTTAGCCACTTCAGGCGTGAGGGCCATCAGAGATGCACCAATGAACGGTACCGGCTCTTTGGGAACTTCTTTGTTTTCTTTCAGATATTTAACCGCATCCGAGATTACACTCGAAGGAATGGCAAATCCAATGCCCTGTGCATCTGCGCTAACCGCCACGTTCATACCAATGACTTCACCATTGAGGTTAAGCAACGGTCCACCGGAGTTACCCGGATTAATGGAAGCATCCGTTTGTAACAAGTGGCTGTACTCACGAGTTTTGCCTGTTTCTTCGTCCGGAATGCTGATGGTACGTTCTTTCGCACTCAACACACCTGCGGTAACCGTGTGTTCAAATCCTTCCGGGTTACCAATAGCTACGAGCCATTCACCAACTTGTGTACTGTTGGAGTCACCCAGTGGAGCGACAGGGAAAGCATCGTCGCCGCTGTTTTTCTCAATTTTCAATACGGCAAGGTCAAGGTCGAAGCTGCTTCCTAGCAATTTTGCTTCATACGGTTTGCTGTTATTTTCCAGCGTTACCTGAATCACATCTGCACCCTGAACCACGTGTTGGTTCGTCAGGATGTAGCCTTCTTTGTCAAAAATAAATCCAGAGCCAATACCGAGCGGAACCAACTGATTGCTGCTTTGTTGCTGTTGCTGCTGCTGATTTTGGCCTTGGTCTGTTCCGCCATTGCTTCCATTACCAAAGAAGTATTGGTACAATGGATCGCTCATCGTAGAGCCGCCTTGGCTGCTGCTACGTGAGGACTGCTTGGCGAGCGTTTCAATTTTGACGACAGCCGGGCTAGTACTCGTTACCACCGAGGAAACATCCTCTTTACCGGTTGGAAGCAATGACGCTGTCACATTATTGCTGCTGCCCGAATTGGTAGGAGAAGATGACGTACTGGAGCTTTCATTTTCAGCACTTGTGAGCGCTTCTTGCGGTGTAAACATGTTTGTTCTGTCCGCTGTATACATCAACACTGTAATGACCAGCATCCCGGCGATAAAAGAGAACAATAGCGATCGTACGGAAGAACGTGGCCGACGGTTATTATAATTCCAATTGCCATTGTTGTTGCCGCCGTTCCCCTGATCTCCTCCGTTGCCTGAACCGTTGCCACCCCCTCTGGATGACGTATTGGCTTGATCCGATGATTCGTTATTGTAGTTACTGTAGTAAGTAGGTACTGGCTTCACGGGATCAGGTCTTGTAATCTCTACATTTCCTTCTTCACGTTGGTTATGTTCCCCATTATAACTTGCTGTATCTTCCTGATTCACGGACTGAAAAGGTCCATAAGAATAATAATAGGAGGAATCGTCCGTCCCCGATGAGTTGCGATTCTCCGCTTGTTTAGTTTCATTTTCCTCGTCTTGACGGTTCGCTCTGTAATTACGTTCATCCATGCCTCTCTACCTCCCAATCTCTTCTTCGCAAGAGATATTCTTTAACTGTCCTTATTTTGTACTTTAAACCTTAACCGTACCTTAAAAACAATTAAAAAGGAGATAAAAGCACGCCGTTATAGAACATTTTTCCCGCCAAATCTGCATTCTAACCCTTATTCTTCACCCAGCCCTGACGATGTGCGTATATGGCCAGTTGTGTCCGATCGTCCATTTCACATTTCATCAACAGATTGCTTACATGGGTTTTGACGGTTTTGATACTAATATGTAGTTCTTCCCCGATGTCCTTATTGGTCTTGCCCTCTGCAATCAGCAAGAGGACCTCCTTTTCCCGTTCTGTCAGGCCTGATTCGTTCTCTCTTGCTGTCCGCTGTCTGATTCCACGGGTCAGTGCCTGTGATACGTCACCTGTCATAACAGGCATACCTCGGTATGCTCCTTGCAGAGCATAGATCAACTCTTCGGCAGATACCGTCTTCAGCACATAACTGACCGCTCCGGCTTCAATCGCCTGGACCACAAGGTCATCCTCCAGGAAACTGGTCAGCATCACAATTTTCAAACCCGGAAACTCCGTCATAATCGCTTGTGTCGCTTCCGCACCATTCATCACCGGCATCATCAGGTCCATCAGGATCAGGTCAGGCAATTCATTTTCTCCCAGCTTACGCAGCTGATGCAATGCATCCTGTCCGTTACCTGCTTCCCCCATAACATGAAATGTGGGCTCCAGCATTAAATAAGTCTTTAACCCCATCCGTACCATATCATGATCATCCACAATCATTACATTCACTTTTCCGCTCATTCCGTCTCCCCCTCTGAATCTTTCGGAAATTTCGGGATGAATACCCGCACCGTCGTTCCCGCTCCCGGCTTCGATATAATCTGAACCTGTCCGCCAAGCTTCTCTGCCCGTTCACGCATCGTTGATAATCCATATGAACCGGGCCGTTCTGCTTGCTGTAAGAAACCTTGACCATCATCACTGATGCTCATACTGATCTGATGTTCGCTCTCGCGTATGGACAGGCTGACCAAACCCGCTTCCGCATGTTTTACCACATTAGCGACCGCTTCCTGAATAACAAGAAACAGCTGGTGCTCAATGGCATCGGAAATTCCGCCATCCAGTTCCAGCTCTTTCACACCTTTTAGTCCGTTCTGCCTGCAATAATCCGGGAACCAGCTATCCAGCGCTTCGGTGAGATCCCTTCCCTCCAACTCCACTGGGCGAAGCTGGGCAATAAGTCCGCGCATCTGCCGCTGCGCGATATGTGACATCTGAATCAGCTGATCCAGCACGTTGCTGCCATGCTCGGGATTCATCTCCATCAGGCGTGGTAAGGAGGAAGCCGACATATGCATGGCGAACAGCTGCTGGCTGACCGTATCATGCAAATCTCTAGCCATTCGTTTGCGTTCTTCAATCACGGCGCGTTCAGATGCCTGTTCCTTCTCAATAACTTCCTGCTCACCGAGCCGCTGAAGCAATCTCATTTTTTTCTCAATCGAATCCATCATGACATTGAATTCCTGATATACCCGCCCGAAGGATGCATCATCTGCCTCAGGCATTCGAACGGCGAGATTACCCTTAGACACTTTCAGCATGTTGAGATCCAGAAGATCAATCTTGCGCTGAAGCCGCAAGGCGGCAATATACCCCGTGATTACGGTAGCCAGCAGAACAACAGCAACATAGGTCCAGGCACGTTGACGCCCTGTTCCCATCAGCACTTCCCCGTATAGCAAATAAAACCCGCCCAAAGTAATTAGTCCGGTCAGCGCAAAATACATCATCAGTTCCCATTTATTTGCCTTGAGAATCGTTCGAATCATGCGTTAACCCACCTTATTCACTTTGACATCTCCAATAAACACACTGACGACAATCCGTACTTTTTTGCCTGCTTCGCTATAATGCGCCGTTTCAGCCTGAGCACTGCTTAGGAATCCACCCCGTTTTTGATTTAACAGCGACATGTCCCCAATAAACGAGTTCGTCGTCACGGTCACACCCAGATCCATATCTTCCGGTACAAATACCTTCACATCTCCGATAAAAGAAGAAATGTTAATCTTCGTCTCACCGTAAGGTATTTGCGCCTTCGTCAAATCAATAACCGTATCGCCGATAAATGCCGAAATGTTCATTGGTTTCAGCGAGAACACTTCCTGTCCCATATACATATCACCGATAAATGCTGATTTGTTAATCGTATTCCCATTGCCACCATAATAATTGGAATCATCATCATAGTGGTCATCGTCATCAAATGTTCCATATGCCTTTTTGTTTGAACCGTAACCTTTATGCTTGTGATGGTGATGGTGTTTATGTCCGTGTGATTTATGGTCTTCCTTATCTGTATAAAATGAGCCATGCGAATCATTCTTTTGTTCCTGTTTCGGTTTGCCAAATGTTTTCTCGAACTGTTCGTCAAACGAAGACGGCATTTCCAGGTCCTCAGGGGACAATGGTTTATAAGGTGGCTCCGGTGGTGGAGGCGGTTGTACTTGATCATGATGTTTCCGGTCACGACGACGGGGTCCGATCAGAACGAACAATCCCCCACCAATCAGCATCACCGGGATCAGGTAGCGAATGAACTCACCCATGGAGTAGTCAATCCATCCCAGATTGCGTGCCTGAAAGTATCCACCGATGGCCAGTACAATGGCGGGTCCAATCAAAGCATGACTCCCGTTGCGCCGAATCTCGGTCATACCTTTTACGCCCCACCAAATCAAAAATAAAGGCCAATATGTTCTGAACATGTATCCGATATCTATGTCATAGCCCAATTGCCTGAACAATATTATTGCGCCAATCGCAATAAGAGGAATGCCAACCCACCAGCGGTCCCGCGTAGATCGTTTCATCGCTCATGTCTCCTTTGTCTGTATTCTGTATCCAGTTTACCTCAGACAAGAGTTGGTTAACAGCGGCGGCAGATGGAATTGATCTCGGTCTCCAGACGGAGGCGGAAGGATATATATGTAAAATATTAAAACACCCTGGAGAATTCTCCAAGGTGTCTGTGTATTGATTTACTTTTGTGATTTGCCTGTGTTCTCGGAACCGAATTCAGCATTGAATTTTTCATCAGGTGTTTGGAAGTTATCCTTCACTTTGTTTTGTTGCGCTTGTTTCACTTTGTTTGCTACATTCTCTTCTCCAAACTCTGCATTGTACTTCTCGTTTGGCGTTTGTGAACCTTGAGATTTCTTAGCCACGACGATCACCTCTCTCTTCATATTTACATTGCATTCCTGCAACGCGGGGTTCGTCCCCAGAGAGTATTATGTGAAGAGTTTGCGACCGTTATTCATTTTTTAAAATTCATCGTTAGACGGCCTTGTCCAGCCATGAATCCGGTACAGATTTGTACACATCGATCGCTTCCGATAACTCTTCAAGCATTTTTTCAGTGCATTTTCCAGCACCTTGTTTGATCACCTGTACTTCAACATCCTTTTTGCCCCATTCCTTGTACACTTGCTTAGTTGTAGGGAAATAGAGATCAATTTTATTGCCCTTAATCGCTGAGCCTGTGTCTGCAACGATACCGTAACCGTAGCCGGGAATATATAAAATGGACCCCAGTGGAAACAGCTTCGGATCAGCTGCAATCGTTGAGACCGTTTCTTTATCGCGGCGTACCTTTACACCTGAATACGTAATTCCGTATTGAGGATGCTTGGGTCCTTTTCCCGTTGATTCTACACCTGCAGTGTAACCGGTAGCCGTCACCTTATGTGTGTCCAATACCTGCTCTGTACGCGGAGCGAGCACCGGCATGGAAGGATCAACTCCGATCTGCTTCTTCGGAATTTCCGGTCGCGGAATAACAATAGGCTGCGGAGACCATAAAAAGCCCATATAGACCATGGTTGTAAGTTGAGCCTGATCACTGTATTCATAAACTGCCGTTTCGGGATGTATGCCCTCCAGCTCATCTGAAATTCCGCTGTGCTGGTTCTCCACATACATGACTTCATTTTCCTCTTCAAAGGTATACGCTTCAGCCTGATTCCAGCCCAAGACTACTCCGGTGAGCACTACACAGCATGAGATGATGAACCTTATGTTTTTCTTTTGAATTAAGAATTGCTTTTTCATTATAGAACCTCCCCCTTACTGCAAAGGTTTTCCAAAATGAAAAAATTCTATACTTTCCCCTGTTAAGGCACTCTTAGCCGGTTGCCTATAAACCTAAAAATAACAAAAAAACCGTCTGAACCATTGGATTTACTCCAATATGATTCAAACGGTTTCTATTGTCGAACCCACAATTCTGGATTACGTCTGTTTTGTTGTAATCTCTTCTTTGAGCTGGGCTACAATTTCGTCCACTGGTTTCATGCCGAGATCGCCTTCTCCACGTTTCCGTACAGATACAGCCTCTGCATTACGTTCATTTTCACCAACAACGAACATGTAAGGCATTTTCTCAAGCTGTGCCTCACGGATTTTATAACCGAGCTTCTCGTTACGCAGATCAGCTTCAGCAGAGATCCCTGCACGTTTCAACTTCGCTTCTACTTCACGTGCATAGTCATCGAAGTTGCCGGATACCGGAATAACCTTCGCTTGTACAGGAGACAACCACAGTGGCAGAGCCCCTGCAAAGTTCTCCAGCAAGAATGCAGTGAAACGCTCCATCGTGCTGATTACACCGCGGTGGATAACGACCGGACGATGCTTCTGTCCGTCATCTCCCACATATTCGAGCTCAAACCGCTCTGGCAAGAGGAAGTCCAATTGAACGGTAGACAATGTCTCTTCCTTACCCAGCGCTGTTTTGATCTGAACGTCCAGTTTTGGACCGTAGAATGCTGCTTCGCCTTCTGCTTCATAAAATGGAAGGTTGAGCTCTTCCACAACTTCACGCAGCATGCGTTGGGACATTTCCCACATCTCGTCATTCTGGAAGTATTTTTCGGTATCCTGAGGATCACGATAGGACAGACGGAAACGATATTCTTGAATGCCGAAATCTTTATAAACCGTTTGAATCAGTTCAATAACACGTGCGAATTCTTCCTTGATCTGATCCGGGCGTGCGAAAATGTGAGAGTCGTTCAGTGTCATCGCACGTACACGGTGCAGACCTGTCAACGCGCCCGACATTTCGTAACGATGCATCATACCAAGCTCGGCAATCCGGATCGGCAGATCACGGTAGCTGTGCATACTGGACTTGTACACCATCATGTGGTGAGGACAGTTCATTGGACGAAGAACGAGTTCCTCATTGTCCATAACCATTTTCGGGAACATGTCTTCCTGATAGTGCTCCCAATGTCCAGATGTTTTGTACAACTCCACATTACCCAGCACCGGTGTGTACACATGCTGATATCCAAGGCTCTCTTCCAGATCCACAATATAACGCTCCAACGTCCGGCGAAGCTTGGCACCATTAGGCAACCAGATTGGCAGACCTTGTCCAACCAGTTGGGAGAATGTGAAGATTTCGAGTTCTTTACCCAGTTTACGGTGATCCCGTTTACGCGCTTCTTCCAGGAAGTGCAAATGTTCATCCAGCTGTGCTTTTTTCACAAAAGCCGTACCATAAATACGCTGCAGCATTTTGTTTTTGCTATCTCCGCGCCAGTATGCACCTGCGACATTCATCAGTTTGAATACTTTGATTTTGCTGGTGGATGGTACGTGTGGTCCACGGCACAAGTCGAAGAATTCACCTTGCTCATATATGGTGATGACACTTTCTTCCGGTAAGTCACGAATCAATTCGAGCTTGTATGGATCGCCCACTTCTTCGAAAATTTTGATCGCTTCCGCCCGGCTAACCTCCTTACGTACAATCGGCAAGTTCTCATTAACAATACGTTCCATTTCCTTCTCGATCTTCTGCAGATCTTCAGGATTGAGAGGTTGTTCCAAATCCATATCATAGTAGAAACCATCTTCAATAACAGGGCCAACACCGAGGTGCACTTCTTTGTTTCCGTATAAACGCTTCACAGCTTGAGCGAGCAAGTGAGCTGTACTGTGACGCATTACTTCCAGACCTTCTGGTGAATCCAGTGTTACGATCTCCACCAACGCTCCCTCATGAAGTGTAGTGGACAAGTCCACGACGATTCCATCCAGTTTGCCGGCTACGGCATTTTTGCGAAGTCCGCTGCTGATCGAAGCGGCCACATCTTCAATGCTGCTTCCATCGGCATACTCACGAACCGAACCATCGGGTAGTTTAATGTTAACTGCCATTTGTCTCATTCCTCCTGTAAATTCAACCTCTGTCCATACATGATCATGGATGGATAATCTATTGCTGTTCCTGCGATTTTTGCAAAGGAACGCAAAAAACACCCGTCCCGGCAAAGGGACGAGTGTTGTATACTCTCGTGGTTCCACCCTAATTCAGCTGCTTCATCCATATTGGAAGTACAGCCCTCATTGGCATGACGGTAACGGGCATGACCCGGCAGATCCTTACTCATGGATGACTACCTGTATAATAGAGGCAATCTTCATATCCATTTTCAAAACTGCAGCTACAAAGGGGTAAACCAAACGTGGCATCCGGAGGAAATTTCAGCCTGGTTCCCTCTCTCTGCACCGACCGTGCGTATGGTTCTTGTCTTTGTCAACGCTTTTGCTAATTGTTCCATTACAACTTCTAATAAATCATGGATCAACAGTTATTATAATTGCCGAGATCACTTGCGTCAAGACCTGTCAACAATCCGGAGCGCAGCACTTCACACTCGGGGCAATGATGACATAATTGCACCTTGTCCTCAAAGATCTGACGGATCGTAGAAATGATGGGCAGATCTGGAGTGCGCGTATGCAGCATGACTTTTTCAGGCGAGATGGAGATCAGCGTACTCACAATCATATCTTCGATATCCATTTCCAATTCAAGTCCTGGCATCTCCACGACGACCTGTTCATCCTTTTGAACGGGCAACACATTAAGCGCAGCATCCAATACCTGAAATTCATGCAAACCTTTGTGAATCAAATGGACAAGAGGTACTTTCGCCTCCTGAAAGAATACAAAATATTTGAGCAGCCCCATAAATTCTTCGTATTGACGATCCATCCAGAATTCATCCAGCGCATATTCTACCAGCTCATGAAGCTCCTGCTTATATTGCCGAATTCGGAAATTCATAATGCCTTCAAGGTGAAAAAAATGAACCTCCTCCAAGTCCTGCTTCAATCCATTGGCCAAGGTGGTACGACGACGTTCTCGCAGTCCTGGCTGATCCAAATCACCATTGAATAATAAAGGCATGCATATCCTATTCACCTTCTCCACCTCATGTTCGTCCATGACCGAGCAGGCCTTGGAGATCATCTCTTCCACAATAATACGTTCACGCGTATCCATGATGAAATCTGCAAGTCCCATGGCCAGCAAATCACTGATCTGAGGCAGCCACTGCTGGAAGTCAACGTGATTCTCATTCCCTCTGCATACCCAGGCCGCTCTTCCGTCATTATGTTTGAAGGTGAGCCGAAATCCTCTTTTGCTTATATGTAAACCTTTGGTTTTTTCCTTCACACAACGATAAAATTGATCCGCTTCCTCCTGCCCTGATACATCGGTCCATACGGCGAACAGTTCCATAAGAATCACTCCTTTCCTTCCTGTTCAAAGTATATGGCAAGGCCGATAGGGATATACGAAGCGGATTGATGGAAAGCGTGTCATGATTTCTCAGTATATTATCAATTGGTTTGGAGTTAAGACAAAAATGTGTTATTATTTTTATAACAGTATGTTTCACGGAAAAGGGGGAAGCCAAAATGAGACAACAACCAAGAATACTCCGTTACGCTTTTATTATCATTTTGTGCGTATTCCAAGCGTTGTCCTTCCCTAATCCGATGCAGTCGGAATCCGCTGTCGAGGTAAACGTTGAGACGACTTCCAACAAAGAAGTGCTTGTCCACACATTGGAGTCTCAGCAGAAACCAGCCATTCGCAAATACCCACAAGTCATGTCGAAGTTGATTGCGGTCACGCATAACAAACCTGTCTTTCTTGTGCTCGCTTTGTTGCTAATGCTGCGAATTCCTACACCGCGTCTGCCCTTTAAACCGTTGATTTGTCTGTTTAAACGCAGATTATTTCTGCTACCTATTAAATTCACCAGTATGTATGTATCTCCCACCCCTATAGCACCAAAATACGTGAACGCTTTTAACTAGCCGTTACACCGTATTTTTGTGGTTGCTTTGCATGGAGACACCTCTGTCTGAAAGACGGTGTGCTTGTGCATAACTTATAACCCTTTTAGCAAATGTTAGATATCGATCAGCTTCATTAGCAACACTTATTTGTTAGCATGTATTTTGTTAATTTTGTTATCCCCATTTTCATTGAAAATTCACAACACAAGGCTGTGTGTCAGGAGTCCCTGGCTCTGTTTACCCGCATCATTTAATGTTCCTAAGAGCAGCAGATCATTCTATTTTCGGGAAATAAGCCTGTCTTCTGTGGCCAGCCCTCAATTTAAGGAGGCATACTATCCATGGATGTACGCGAAACAGATTTGCCGGGAATCGGCAAGAAATTTCAGATTGAAACGAGCAGTGGAGATAAAATTATTGTCATTATTCACGATGACGGTCGCCGGGAAATGTACCATTTTGAGTACGATGATCCAGACCAAAGCATCTCCATGATCACGCTTGATGACTATGAAGCAAGACAGATTGCTGCCATCGTTGGTGGATTGACCTATAAACCAAAGCAGCTTGAAAATATTGAAGTAACGTTTGACGATCTGATTATTGAATGGTACAAAATCGAGCCATCCTACGGATGTATCGGTAAATCGATTGGTGAACTGGACGTACGTCAAAACTCAGGGGCAACGGTTATTGCCGTTGTAGAGAAGAATCACAAAAAACATATCAGCCCCGGTCCGGAGGTAGTGATTAGTGCAGAATCCACGGTAGTAGCCGTTGGCGAACGCAATCAGCAAAAGCTATTCAAATCCCTCCTCCTGACCGGAAGGGGGTGAGTCGATGGATCATCTGATATTCGAAGTGGGTCTGGCACTTGTGCTCATTGCAGCAGCCGGACTCTTATCCGCAAAACTGAGATTTTCGGTCGTTCCATTTTACATCCTGATCGGGATGGCCGTTGGACCTCATGCCATGAAGATCTGGCATCTGGACTTCCGTTTTATTGAAAGTCAGCCGTTTATTGAGTTTATGGGGCGAATCGGTATTCTGTTCCTGCTCTTCTATCTCGGGTTGGAGTTCTCGGTTGGTCGTCTAATCAAGTCGGGTAAATCCATTGCAGTTGGCGGTTCCATCTATATTGGGATTAACTTCACGCTGGGATTGATTTTTGGTTTTGCCTCAGGGTTCCCAGCTGCCGAAGCTCTTATCATTGCCGGAATTACAACTATTTCATCCAGTGCCATCGTCGCCAAGGTTCTCGTTGATCTGAAACGAACAGCGAATCCGGAGACGGAAATGATTCTCGGAATTATCATGTTTGAAGATGTATTTCTCGCTGTATATATCTCCATCTTGTCTGGACTTGTGCTCAGTGATTCATCCTCCATCGGAGGTGTCATTGTATCCGCACTCGTCGCGCTTGGATTCATGCTCATTGTCATTATTCTTGGACGCAAGGCAACACCACTGCTCAACAAGGTGCTTAAGATTCGCTCCAATGAGTTGTTCTCCCTTGTGATTTTCGGTGCATTGTTCCTCGTAGCCGGATTCTCCGAAACCATTCATGTCGCCGAAGCGATTGGCGCCTTGCTTGTTGGTTTGGTGTTGGCTGAGACGGAACATGCAAAACGGATTGAGCACTTGATTCTGCCATTCCGTGATTTCTTCGGAGCTGTCTTCTTCTTCAGCTTTGGTTTGTCCATCGATCCGCTGGCTCTTGGCGGGGAAGCTGTATGGCTTGCTTTGATCGCAGTTGTGCTCACACTATTCGGAAACTTCCTTGCAGGCATGCTCGCTGGACGCAGTGCAGGATTATCACCGAAAGCATCAGCCAATATTGGTTTGACCATTGTGTCACGTGGTGAATTCTCCATCATTATGGCCAACATGGGTAAAGCCGGAGGACTTCTCCCGCTGCTGCAACCATTCGCTGCATTATATGTACTCATTCTGGCAATTCTTGGACCGTTATTAACGAAGGAATCCAAACACGTGTTCAGATTATTGGATAAAATATTTAAGTTCAAAGACCCTCGGAAGAAGAAAGAAGAACCGAAGGTGCTACAGAAAGAAGGATAACCCCCTGTTTGTTCAGAACAGACAACGTATCGTAATTGCGGCTCTACCGCCGATCTTTCTGTGATTAACCCAGGGAGAATGGCACGGAACCGCACAAAGGAGGATGACCTATGAAAGCACCTCTGATATCGGCTAATCCGGTGCCACAAACCGCCAAGACCAGATTGTCATCAGCCCGTCGCATGTTGAATTTATTGTTTGTGATTGCGGGTGGAATTCTGGCCTCCGTGGGACTTGAATTGTTTTTACATCCCAATAAGATTATTATTGGGGGCATTACGGGCATCTCTTCGTTGTTTGCCCACTGGACCGAAATGAGGATTGGTTTGTTCCTGTTTTTGTTCAACGTTCCGTTTATTTTTCTGTCCTATAGACTCGTGCAAAAGAAATTCGTACTGGTCACTGTTCTGGGTTTGGTTGTCTTTTCGATTGGTGCCATTGTGCTTCATCCCATGCCGCCGCTTGTCGAGCATCCGCTGGCTGCCGCCATGTTTGGCGGATTATGTCTCGGACTAGGAATCGGCCTAGTCGTGCGGTATGGTGGGACACTGGATACGCTGGAAATCGGTGATCCGTCCTCCCGTCCACCTGAACGTGTGTTTAGCGGGAAACGGATGCTTATCGAAAAAATAATCATGCTGCTCAACTTGTTAATTCTAACTGCTGCTGGTGTTGTCTTTGGTTGGGATCAAGCGATGTATTCGGTAATCGCCTATCTCATTGCCTATGAAATGGTGTATATTGCATTCCGCGGTTTCACAGCCAAGCGCAAAATATGTATCTTAACCACACAAAGCGCCCAAGTTGAGAAGGCCATTCGTAAAAGGCTGCGCCGTGAACCTGGAATATTGGGTTCTTCAACCGATTCAGGACACCCTGCTCTGGCCGAAGGATGGATCCAACACGTTCCGGGAGCCCTCTACTATGAGATTCATTTCCTCGAAATGATCTGGCTCAAATCCATTGTGCGTCATATTGATCCACATGCAGGTATTGTGACGAACCCGGAGAAATAATCTAATTCTTATAGGCTAGGCAAACAAAAACTCTCTCTGATTCCTATGGATGTTAACCATTCGTGCAGGATCAAAGAGAGTTTTTTGTTCATCTTATTTATAACTCCACTATCGCTTTCACTACATGCGAATCCGGTCGTAACCATGTGTCGATATCATCAGGCAGTTGGTCAAAATTCGCTCGGTGTGTAATGTAGCCATCCATGTTCAATTTCTTCTCCCGCAAGGTCGACATAACCTGCTCAAAGTCTTCCCGCGTTGCATTTCGGCTGCCCAGAATACTCATCTCCCGCTTGTGAAAGTCGGGATCATGAAATGTAATATCGGCTTTGACCAGTCCAACAAAGATTAACTGACCACCATGGGCCACATAATGGATGGCATCATTCATCGAATGCATGTTTCCTGTTGCATCAAAGACAGCCGTCGCATATTCTCCGTCCGTGATTTCTGCAACTTGCTGGGCCGCTTGTTCATTGGCCTGAACCAAAGCATCCACTCCCGCCCACGTGCGGCTAAGTTCCAGTCTGTCCTCATTCCGGTCAATGGCAATGACCCGAGCACCCGCCTGTTTGGCAAATGCCATCACGCCAAGACCAATTGGTCCAGCTCCAATGACAACCACCTGATCTCCAGGCCTTAGACCTGCTCTTCTGATCGCATGAGCACCAATACTCAGCGGTTCTACCATCGCAGTTTCATCCAGTGTAAGCCCTTCGGCTTGGAGCAAGTGCGAAACAGGCACAACGATTCTCTCCCGCATACCACCGTCCACATGTACACCCATCACCTGCATGGACACACAACAATTCGTTTTTCCCGATCGGCAAGCAATGCAATGACCACAATGCAAATATGGAATAATACTCACCTGATCTCCAGGCTTCAGGCCCGCCTCATTGGGCCCGATCTCTTCAATAATTCCTGCAAGCTCATGACCCAGTACACGGGGATAAGTGAAAAATGGCTGATTGCCTCTGTAGGCATGCAGATCTGTTCCGCAAATTCCAATTCGTCGGATGGTAACCAACGCCTGGTTCTCGGTTCTTTCGGGTTCAGCTATGTCTCGCAATGCCAAACGATTTATTTCTTCACAAATAACCGCTCTCATTCCTGTTCCCCCTTTGATGCTTGTGATTTCATGTTATGTTCAATGTTATATTCAGGGCGGCCGCTGGCCCAGCTCTCATTATGAATTGGAGCCAAAATACGTAGCACCTCCGATAACAGTTCCTGGTCTAGTGGTTCTTCAATCCAGGCTGCATTGTTACGGATATTATGCTCGTTTGCACTACTGACCAGTGTCGTTGGAATCCGTTCATTGGCAGTTGCAAATTGCACGGCAAGCTTCGCAATATCACTGCCCTGTTCCGCGCAGAACCGTGCTGCTTGCAGACAGACTTGCTTCACCCGATCATCTGCGGGGTGCCAGGCAGGAGTGCTTCTTGTGCTTAATAAGCCCATGGATAGAGGCGAAGCATTCACAAGGCCAATTTCTTTCTTTTCCAAAAGCGGCAGTAAGGACAGCAGTGAAGTGTCATTCAATGCGTAATGACAATAGGAGATGATCGCGTCAGCATCAATCTGTGGCAGTACCTTTTCGAATAACGGCAGCGGTAATCCACAAATACCTGCATGGCGGATTACCCCCTGCTCTTTCAGGCGGAGTAAGGTTGGGAAAGCTTCTTCAATAATAATTTCGGCCGGGACAAACTCAATGTCATGCAGAAACAGGATATCGATATAATCGGTATGAAGTCGATCCAGACTCTCTTGTACACTATCATGTATCCGCTTACGTGAAAAATCAAATGCATTCTCCCCATAACGTCCAGCCTTGGTCGACAACGTAAATGAGCTGCGTGGCAAACTGCGGATGGCTTCTCCAAGCACAAATTCGGCTTTCGTTAATCCATAATAGGGCGAAACATCTATATAATTCATCCCTGCATCTACGGCAGCGTGAACCGTTCGAACACCCTCACCTTGGTCAATATCACGAAATACCGAACCTAAAGAGGATGCACCAAAGCTTAATACAGGTACTTCCAGTCCCGTCTTTCCAAGTCTTCTTGTTTTCATCAGCCTGCCCCTTCCCAGCATGTCTGCTTACTCACGTGCCCTTTCATTGTAACAGTTCAATTTCAATATAAAATATCGCCAAATGCGTAATATGTACTGTTTGATGATCTGTGGATATTCGCTTGGTGTGAAGAAAAATTAAAAAGTCCGCCGATTCCCCTTAGAAAGAGTAATCAACGGACTTCATATCCAAACCGACGAATTGACCTTATCAATTCAATTCGTCAGAGTGGCATAGGTTAAAATAGATATTAGTTCTGCATTACGAAATCTTCATGAATGGCGTTTTCTTCATCAAACGTGCGCAGGATATCATATCTTGTGTTACGCTGCGCCGGAATATAGCCCGACTCCCGAATCAGTTGCGTAATCGAACTAATGTTGACTTTGTACGTCGCACCTGCAGCAGATACCACATTCTCTTCAATCATGGTGCTACCAAAGTCATTGCAGCCAAATTCGAGTGATTTTTTGCCGACTTCAGGTCCCATGGTTACCCATGAGGATTGGATGTTCTTGATGTTGTCGAGTACCAGTCGACTGATCGCTACTGTCTTCAGGTACTCTTCCGGTGTCTGACGCTCCAGCTTCAGGTTCGTATTATCCGGTTGGAATGTCCAAGGAATAAATGCCAGGAATCCTTCGGAATCATACTTGTTCGCAATGCACTCATCTTGAGCTTCACGTACACGAAGCAGATGCAATGCGCGCTCTTCCATCGTTTCACCAAGGCCGATAACCATCGTTGCCGTTGTGTTCATACCGATACGGTGAGCTGTCTGCATAACGTCCATCCAATCGCGCCATGAGCCTTTCAGACGGCTGATTTTGCGGCGTGTACGGTCATCCAGGATTTCGGCACCACCCCCAGGCAGGGAATCCAGTCCCGCTTCGTGAATCGCACGTACAACTTCTTCCAGAGTAAGACCGTCGGACACTTCAACCATTTTCATAATTTCGGCCGGAGAGAAGGAGTGCATCGTAATATTAGGGAAACGCTCCTTGATTGCTTTGAGCAGGTCAGTGTAATAGCTAAACGGCAGATTCGGATTCGTTCCACCTTGCATCAGAATCTCGGTACCGTTCACGTCTTCGGTTTCTTTAATCTTCTGGAAAATGACTTCATCGGGAAGTACATATCCTTCGTCAGAACCAGGTCTGCGGTAGAAAGCACAAAAACGGCAGTACACATCACACACGTTCGTGTAGTTGACGTTACGCCCAATTACAAATGTTCTGTATGGTTCGGGGTGCATGCGTTTTACAATCACATTGGCGGCTGCCCCGATTTTGTCTACTTCATTCGATTCAAAGAGCTGAATCGTGTCTTCCAAGTCCAAACGTTCGCCCCGAAGGGCTTTATCTAAGATACGGTCTACCGTACTCATCGTAAAAAAGCCTCCCTCATGAAGAGAAAATATAATCACGATCCGTCCCAACTTGTTCATATAGATGAAAGTTTTGGTGGCAACATCGCATTTCTGTACTCCACATATCGTAACACAGGTTACATGTGAAAAAAAGCACCTTATGAACAGGTGCTTTAAAAATTAATAAAAATGTTTACATATGCTATCTATTTCATTTCTTCTTCAACACGCTCTAACACCCGTGTTTCAATACTACGGACTCTACGAGTCCTGAAGTGCTTGATCCAGATCGGCAATCAGGTCATCAATGTCTTCCAGACCAACCGAGAAGCGCAGTAATCCGTCCGTAATCCCCCGATCACGGCGAACCTCAGCCGGCATAGCCGCATGAGACATCATCGCAGGGTAAGACAGGATACTTTCAACCGCACCTAAACTCACGGCAACAATTGGTAATTTCACACGGTTAAGTACAGCCTTGGCCCGATCACCCGAACCGACGTCAAACGACACGACAGCGCCGTATCCGCTTGACTGACGTTCATGAGCTTCACGGCCGGGGTGATCCAGCAGCCCCGGATAAAATACAGCCGTAATATCACTGCGTCCACTGAGCCAAGCTGCCAGCTTGGCAGTGCTCTGTTCACTGTGTGCCATGCGTGCACCCAAGGTTTTCATTCCGCGCATCAGAAGCCATGATTCCTGGGCACCGAGCACGGTTCCAAGTCCATTCTGCAATTGTTTTAGCTGTATTCCCAGTGAATCGGTACGAGCAACAGCTAAACCTGCCAGCACATCACTGTGCCCGCCAAGAAACTTGGTGGCACTATGTACGACAATATCCACCCCGAGCTCGATTGGACGCTGGTAGTACGGTGTCATAAAGGTATTATCAAGAATGGAGATTAACTCATGTTCCTGTGCCCAGGAGGTGACCGCAGCAATATCCGTGATCCGAAGTGTCGGGTTGGATGGTGTCTCCATATAGACTGCCTTCGTGTTCGGTTTGAGCGCTGCCTTTACTTCCTCAATATTGGTCATATCCACAAAGGTAGTCTCGATCTGCATCCGGCTTAGAATGGAAGTAAGCAGTCGATACGTACCTCCATATACATCTTCCGTTACAATCATGTGATCTCCTGCGGAGAACATCATGAACACGCTAGAGATGGCTGCCATGCCGGAGGAATAGGCAAATCCGCGGGCTCCACCTTCCAATAATGTAATGTAATCCTCCAATGCCTGACGAGTCGGGTTACCGGAACGGCTATAATCATGTTGAGGCGGATTAAAAATATCAAAATGATGGAATGTGGAAGCCTGGTAAATGGGCACACTGGAAGCCCCGGTGGTTTTATCGATTTCGTCACCGAAATGCAACAGCTTGGTATCGAACTTCAGGTCAGAATGAACATTCCGTTCATGATTGTTGGCATTATTGTTTTGCTCACTCATGATGCGTTCCTCCTTCTATCTCCTGCTGTGCAGCTGTGAGTGCATTGCCCAGATCGGCAATCAGATCTTCGGCATGCTCAATCCCTACAGAAAAGCGCAACAGACGGTCATCCACACCTACAGCGTCACGAATTTCAATCGGGATATCCGCATGGGTCTGTACCGCAGGATAGGTCATCAACGACTCTACCCCCCCGAGGCTTTCCGCAAAAGCAATTAGTTTGATGTGACGCAGCAACGGTTCAACATAACGAGCATCCTTTACTTTGAAAGAGAAGATGCCTGTGTTCCCGCTCGACTGTTTATTTTGTATTTCAAATCCGGGATGATCCGACAAACCAGGATGATACACTTCGTTAACGGCTGGGTGTTCCAAAAGATACTTGGCAATCGTCAAGGCATTATACTCATGCCGCTCCATACGAAGAGCGAGTGTCTTCATACCTTTCATCAACTGATAGGAGTCGCTCGGAGACAACACTGCGCCAATGGAATTGTGCAGGAATGCCATTTCCGCTGATAATTCTTCCCCTTTGGTAATAATTAATCCGGCAAGCACATCATTATGACCTCCCAGATACTTCGTGGCACTATGGATGATGATATCTGCACCAAGTTCAATTGGACGCTGGAAGAACGGAGTCAGTAGTGTATTATCCACAATGGTCAGCAAGTTGTGGCTCTTGGCCCAGGAGCAAACAGCTTCCACATCCGTAATCATCATTAGTGGATTGGTAGGTGTCTCAATAAATACCGCTTTTGTATTCGGCTGACGAATACTTTCCAGAGCTGCAAGATCATTGGTATCTACGTAACTTGCCGTCACACCAAATCGAGACAGAATGCGCTCAAGCAAACGATACGTTCCCCCGTATAGATCCAGCGATACAATCAGATGATCCCCTTGTCCAAATAAAGCGAAAATCGTTTGCAAAGCAGCCATGCCGGAGCTACAGGCAAAACCTGCATCACCCGACTCCAATGCTGCCGCTGCTTCTTCCAATACTTTCCGGGTTGGATTGGTCGTACGAATATAATCAAACCCCGTGCTTTGTCCAAGCTTCGGGTGGCGAAACGCAGTGGATTGATAGATCGGAAAATTAATGGCACCTGTTACCGGTTCATTGATGGACCCAATTTGAGCCAATCGGCTTTCGATTTTCAACTTGTTGTCTTCCATTGCAGCATCCTCCTGTAATGTCGATTAGATTTGCGGACCAATATCGTAAGGCGTCTCTTGATACACATAGTAATTGAGCCAATTAGAGAATAATAAGTTTGCATGGGCCCGCCAAGTGGCCGGGGGAACACGGGAAGGATCGTCGTTCGGGAAATAATGTCTAGGCAGCGCAATGTCCATGCCTTTAGCCGCATCCCGGTCATATTCCCATTTCAATGAGAGCGGGTCATACTCGGCATGACCGGTGGCAAATATCTGTTTGCCGTCTTTGGTAGCAACCAGGAAAATACCCGCTTCCTCCGATTCAGCCAATATTTCGAGATGCTCATTCTTTTCAATATCTTCACGACGCACTTCCGTATGGCGGGAATGCGGGACGTTGAATACTTCATCGAATCCGCGCAGTAACTGCACATTGGATCTGTTGATCGTATGTGAGAATACACCAAAACATTTTTCATCCAGCGGAACTTTGGGAACTCCGAAATGATGATATAAACCCGCTTGGGAAGCCCAACATATATGCATGGTCGAAGTCACATTGGTTTTGGTCCATTCGAAAATCTCCTGGATTTCTTTCCAATAGTTCACATCTTCAAAGTCCATTTGCTCTACAGGAGCACCTGTAATGATCATACCGTCAAAACGGCGGTGTTCAATTTCATCAAAGGTTTTGTAGAACAAGTCCAAATATTCTTGGGATGTGTTCTTGGATGTATGGGACTTCGGATGAACCAAAACGATATCTACCTGTATGGGTGTGTTACCCACCAGACGAAGCAATTGAGTTTCTGTCGTTTCCTTAGTGGGCATCAGGTTTAATATAGCGATACGTAGTGGACGAATGTCCTGCTGGTAAGCGGATGTCTCGTCCATGACAAAGATGTTCTCTCCTGCAAGTACTTCCTTGGCAGGCAGTGTGTCTGGAATTTTGATTGGCATGATGGTTCTAACTCCTCCTTGTGCATAGATAGATTCAGCCACTGCGGGTACGATACGATTCGCATCCGTACAGCTATAGGCTGCCATGAGCTTGCCTGCAGGCGCTGAATTGCAACCACAATGCTGGTGGCAAGCTCAAGTTCCTTAGCGAAAATCACTGCTGAGAAGTCGGTGCATATAACAAAGACCTTTCTCGGATTCCGAGAAAGGTCATATGTAAATAGATATGCGCCTCTCTCATCTCTCAGTTACAACAGTGTCACTTGGACACTTGGTCGCTGCAAGAATTAGCACCGTGCGGTATACCGCCGGTTGCCGGGTTTCATCGGGCCAGTCCCTCCACCTACTCTTGATAAGATTTCGCTTTATTTAATTGTAAAAACTAGTGTGGTTCAACGTTTACTTTAAAACATTAATCCCCTCACGTCAAGGTGTAGTTCAATGTCTGTTCCTCAGGATCGGAACCGTTCACCATCCGTTGTCATACACTGCTCCAGGGCGCGAAATCGACACATTTTTGCGCTTGAAAGGACCCTGTACCAGCGGTATACTAGACAAGTGTTGTAAACCCTTATGTGAGAGGTGACATATTCAATGGATGGCGACCCGAGGCCTGACTGGCAGCCGAATTCCGACAAACTGCATAGAGAATTGATATCAGCATGCCGGCAGCGGGACGTTACTTCCGTTTGGTTATAAAGCGAACGCAGTCCTGACTCCCAGGCTCCGCTGCCGACCGGCTGATCTGTTCTTTTTGCGCCCATATTGATGAAATCCGCCCATTTGGCGGGTGCAGAAGGAGTAGATGAACAATGAAAATCCGGTTGGTAAACAACGGTGTATTTATTCCGGTGGACGACATTCAGCAGGCGCTGACTCCACCAGCGGAGGGATTTTACTGGATTGATGCGGACGTAGACGATTTGGCGGTACTTCAACCGCTGTTCATGATGCATGATCTGGCCGTGGAAGACTGTTTGAGCGACGAAGAACAACGTCCGAAGATTGAAATTTATGAGAGCCATTATTTTATTGTTATTAATAGCATTCGTTTTGATGATGAAGAGATTTTTTTACGTGCCGTTAACCTCTTCCTTGGCAGACACTTCATTATCAGTGTTACCAAACAGAAAGTCAGCGAATTGCGGACATTGAAGCCAATCCTGTGGGAACAGGAGATCAGTACGCCAGATAAGCTGCTGTATCTGCTGGTTGACTTGATTGTTGATAATTATTTCACAGTTGGTGACCGAATTGAAGCCCGCATCGAGAAGCTTGAAGAAGACATCCTGATGCATACCAAGAAGTCTCATCTGAATGAGATTATCGGGCTGCGCAGTGAGATTTTATGGCTAAAAAAAGTGCTGGGACCTCAGAAAGAGGTCATCAACACACTCAATAAAAAAGATCTGCGTCTTATTGATGATCAACTGCAGAAGTATTTCAGTGACATTTATGAGAATGCTGTGAAAATATCCGAAACTTTCGAGACTTATCGCGACCTGATGGGGAACTTGCGAGAAGCTTACCAATCCAGTATCGCCAACCGGGCGAATGAAATCATGCGTGTGTTCACCGCTATTACAACGGTGTTCATGCCGCTGACCGTTATTACGGGCATCTATGGGATGAACTTTACGAACATGCCTGAGTTGGACTGGAAGTATGGTTACTTTGTGGTCATTGGCCTGATGGTTACACTGGGCCTGAGCATGTTCTTTATTTTCCGTAAAAAAGATTGGGTTTGAAATAACAAAGACGAAGCGCTCCACATCTGGAGACGCCTCGTCTTTTTTTATTTAATCTATTTTAGAATGAAATGAACACCTGCTGATCTATCCCAATTCTAGCCTGCATTCTGCTCCGTCTCTGTGTGACGACGAAACCGGATTCGAATCATACGCAGTCTTTCGTAGACCTGCTCCAGATTGCTCCCGCCAGGCTTCTCTCCTCCATATACTTTATGTAGCACAGGCTTCAGAAACGTATCTCCCAGCTCCTCGTAGGCACTCCATACCGCCTCTTGCTCCTCTTCGGGCATGACAGCAAGCTCCGCATCGAGTAGACAATCTGTGTCATACCCCTCCAGATCCAGTGTCTCCAACAGCTCAATTAGCTCCCGCCGGGACAATCCGGAACGATTCACGATCTCCTCCAGCGTATGCCCTTCCTTCATGCCTTCGAGTACCTGCTTGCGTGTTGTGAATCTGTCCAGCTCCTGCTTGTATTTCTGCTCTCTCTGTTTGTACAGCCAACTCTCATATTCTTGTTCCTTCAGAACCGTGTACACCCACTCTAGCGGAAAAGATGTGGAACGTTCCAGTCCATTCGTAAGCTCCAGCCATTCAGCTCCGTACTCAGACGCCTTATTCTCTCCTACGCCAGGCAGTTGCATCAATTCATCGATGGATTGTGGAACAAAGGCACTGATTAAGCGTAACAATCGGTTCGTTGCAATAAAATAGGGGGCTTTCCGATCAGACGCCGCTCTCTTCCTGCGCCATATGCAAAGATCCATATATAGCCCCTCATTGCCATATAATTCACTGTAACAATGAAGACGCTGACCGCCATAACTGCGCGACTTCAAATCATCATTTTCGTGAAACAAACCCTGCAACAATGGACGATACCCTTCGCCCATCTGTATCGCTAGCTGATGACGATAAACATGTAACAGCTCGTCCCATGAACTCCCATCATACCAGATGGCATCCACACGATCTCCTTCCTCATATCGGGTCCAGCCCAGATGCCACTCTCCTTCTTCTTCACCGATCCACAACTGCGCATGCTCTTCATTCTGATCTGACATTCTGGATAATCTGTTCATGAAAATGACTTCCATTTCTTGTCCCTCCTTTAATAGTTCAGCTCCACACAGTCTGTATTGTGCTATCTTATGCAGCACAAAAAAACACCTCTCCTGCAAAATCCATGCAAGAGAGGTGCTTCCTCATTAACCGTGCTATGCTGTTGCTCATATATTACCACAATGGAAAAATTCGTCAACTACTTATTTTTAAAGCTATTACTTGTTCAAAGCCAATTTTGCCAGTGCAAGCGAACCACACAGACCCGCATTATCGCCAAGTCCCGGTGAAACGACATACTGGTCAATTTCGGACTGAAGTGCAGGATGCTGAACGTATCCAGCGAGCAATTCCTGCAGCTTGCTCCGGACCATCGGGAACAGATGCTCCTGCTTCATCACACCGCCACCCATTACGATTTTTTGCGGAGTGAGGATCAATACATAATTCATCAAAGCATGCGCCAGGTAATGTGCTTCAATCTCCCAGGCTTTATGATCGGCTGGCAGTTCGTAAGCCGGTTGCTCCCAACGTTTATTGATGGCAGGACCTGCGGCAAGGCCTTCCAGACAGTCTCCATGATACGGACAGAACCCTTCATACGTATCTTCGGGATGTCTGCGTACAATGATGTGCCCCATCTCTGGATGAGACAATCCATGGACCATTTTGCCTCCTACAACTGCACCTGCACCAATACCCGTTCCAACCGTAATATACAGACAGCTATCCAGGCCTTGTGCAGCTCCCCAGGTTGCTTCCCCGAGTGCTGCACCGTTTACATCCGTGTCGAACGTCATCGGTACATTAAAGTGCTCCTTGAGCTTACCAATCATATTGTACTGTCCCCAATGTGGTTTCGGTGTTGTTGTGATGTAACCATAGGTCGGGCTTCCTTCAATTGGATCGATTGGACCAAATGAACCTACACCCAAAGCTTCAATTCCTTTACCTTCAAAAAAAGCAATGACTTGAGCCATCGTCTCTTCCGGTGTCGTTGTTGGAAAGCTTACGCGTTCAAGAACTTCTCCTTCTTCCGTACCGATACCACATACAAATTTGGTTCCTCCAGCTTCAATTGCGCCTAAAATCGTCATGTTAGTCACACTCCCAAGTAGTTTAAAATTAAAATGGATCTTCGAATCTGTCCTCTGAACGATGGCATCATTAATCCAGTTCAGCAGTTTCGAGCTTGGCCAATCGCTTCAACAAGGACTGCTTCCAGCTGTCGGCCAGCGTTGAAATGGCCAGCAAAGCACGCATACCAACCGCATCATGTTTCCCCTGATGCATAATTCGATTAGCTTCCAGAATGGTCATTGATGCAGGATCAGTGCTGATTCGTCTGAATGGTGCAGAGAGAGTTACCTCACCTTCTTGCAACACTCGAAAATAAAATCCGGTATGTCCGCTCTCCTGAAAATAAACAGGCAATTCTTTGTAATCATACCGTGCACCCAGCTTGAAGCAAGGCTGTCTTGGCTGGCTGACCTGTACCTTGGCTTCCCCCAATTCATACACATCACCAATCCGGACTTCATCTTCCATACAGCCTTCAACAGTCAGATTTTCTCCACAAGCTCCCCAGTCCAGCTTGCGATCCAACAGTTGTTCAAGGGCCGGATAACGACTGTAATCGTATACACAAACCGCCTTATCAGGCCCACCATGATGCTCCAGATCCGCCTGGGCATCCCCTGTCATTCCGGTGAATGACAGGAAGACCGGGCTGGATATGGGATGTTTCACAATGCCGCTCAACACTTCGCGCTTCTGGCCAGGCAAGGCCTGAAGTTGCCCTACGTTTACAGCTAATACCGCCGTTTTGCTTTCATCTGGCTTCCGGTTATGTGTGAGTGTCATCTGATTCTACCTCCCATATTAGCTTTCTTTTAACGAACAGAGCCACCAAAAACTAGCGTATTACTTAACAAGCGGCCAGGGGAAGTAAGCATTTTGCCGCCCGCATACATGCCTGAAGATGCACCACCATCCAGATTCATTGCCTGCTTGGCACCGAGCTTCTGCATGACAGCAGCCCATTCCTTGATCGTCGCTCCCGAAACGGTAGCCAGCATAACCGAACCGTCTGCCATAATGGCTATACCGCTTCTTGCGCCTGAGGCGTTGAGAATTTTGGTATCCTTGAAGCCCTCACTCGCTGGATTTACGGCAACTTTGCCGTCTTTCACCAGACGTGGACCTGCGCCCACAGCGGTGACTACATCTTGCCAAGGAATCTCCTTACCTGCTGCATTGGTGTATTTATAATTCATCTCTACAGTTGATCCAACGGTGAAGCGGTCCGACGAAGATTTCTGATTCCCCGTGAAGACCAGCACCGAGCCATTCTTCGGAATGGCTACATTGGTATTGGGTACTTTCTTGGTGACAATCCCTTTCTCCATCACAACCGCCGTCCCCCCTTTGAACCCGACTGTAGATCCCCGCTCTGGTGTGTATAACATCGTAATACTCGCATTCGCGGAAGGTGTTCGGTTAATAAAGGTCGCATACCAACTGCGTGATTTTCCTTCTGTATCTGTTACTTTACCTGTCAGGCTCACTTGAAGCGAATCCATGATGGCTGAGCCGTCTTCCTTAAATCCAATCGTTGTTCCGTATCTTCCAATATGTATAACTTTACCGTTTGCTATTAACATGCCGTATGGATCTGGAGCTCCGTTATAAGCTTCAAAAAACGCTCCGTTAATGGCCGCTTGCGCGCCATATGCCTTAACAATCGAAGGTAATGTTGCGGTCTGACCAACCTGCTTCTTCGCTAATCCTACGGTAACTGGTGTACCCTTGGGAATACTAACCGTCTGAACGGTAAAACTTCGTCCTGCTGCTTTTACTTTCTGTACCTTGGTGCTAATTGCCGCTTTGGCATCTGCTGTCTGTGGAGCACTCACCGCTCCTGAAAGGATTACAGGCAAAGCAAGGACGAGGGCCATAGCCCCTGTCCACCACTTTTTGCCCGTCCGTTTTGTCTGCATGCTACTCACCCTATTGCCACTCCCATCCAAGAGCCCAGGCTCTTCATCTCAAGTTGTTCGAACTTGTCCATCACCATATCCGGATCAAGACGCAATTCACATACATCCAGTGCACAAGCTACCGGAACAGCACAGTGAATCTCTGCCAGTTTGCGGGACAGATGAAGCATGTCGAGATCATTCTCAATCTTGTTACGTACTGAAGGGGTAAGTTTATCCATATTGTCCAAAATACCTTCAATGGAGCCAAACTCCTGCACAAGCTTCAAAGCCGTCTTCTCCCCAATGCCCCGTACCCCAGGATAATTGTCACTGGCATCGCCCATCAGACCTTTCATGTCAATCACTTGTCGAGGTGTCAGTTGTTTCTCCGTCATTAGAGATTCAGGCGTATACACCATGTAATTGCCATGACCTTTTTTCATAATAATAATGCTTGTGCGGTCATCGATCAGTTGCAACATATCGTGATCACCCGTAAGTACCATCACGTTCATATCCGTCTGCTCGGTGTAGTACTTGGCAAGTGTACCGATGCAATCATCAGCTTCATATCCTTGAGCGCCAATATTCGGAATGCCCAAACTATCCATCACTTCACGAATTAGAGCAAACTGAGGAATCAGATCACCCGGAGCTTCCGGACGGTTTCCCTTGTAAGCCGCATACTCTTCACCGCGAAACGTCTTGCCCCCCATATCCCAGCAGCATACGACATGACTTGGCCCAAAGGTCTGAACCGCATCCCAGAAATAACGGATAAATCCGTATACTGCGTTGGTTGGCACGCCTGCCTTTGTACGTCTGATATATCCGCTTGCAGATGTTGCATAGAATGCACGGAACAACACCGCCATACCATCTACCAGCAACAAAGTAGGTTCATTACGTTGATTCACTTGAAATTATTCTCTCCTATCCTGTATCTAGCAAATAAAATATCGAACTAATTCTATCATTATAGCATAGTTCCGCCAAGGATCGACCAGCCAAAAAAGCCCTGAAATTTGAACATTCAGAGCCTTTTTCACCTTGGTTCATTTAACAATCAATGAAATCATTCATTTATAATTTACGCATTGTTCCATTCTTGCTCATACATGTCTTCCTTAAATCCTACGGTCACTTTGTGACCATCCGTAACGATTGGACGTTTGATCAGGCGACCATTGGAAGCCAGCAAACGAATCTGCTCTTCTGAAGACAACCCTGGTAGCTTGTCCTTTAACTGCTGCTCCTTGTATACTTCTCCACTCGTATTGAAGAACTTCTTCACTTCAAGTCCGCTCTTCTGAATCAAGTCGGTCAATTCCGCTTCGGATGGCGGTGTGTCGAAAATAGGGATTAGCTCCGGCTCATGCCCCTGAGCTTCCAGCCATTTTACCGCTTTGCGGCAAGTGCCGCATTTGGCATATTGATATACTTTCAGATCACTCATCGTTATTAGTCCTCCTATGCTGCTCCGGTGGTGCTCCGGTTTCGATTTCTCGCTTCCCTTGGTTTGCTTCGCAAATCCAAAAGTCGCTCCAAACCGATACCATCGCACTGTAATTTTAAACCTTTGTGCCAATGAGAAAAAAGTACATTTGGCTATATCATTTTAGGTTCAAAAACCTTAAAACATAAAAACCTTAAGACCTTAAGACCTTAAGACCTTAGCCTACGGCATTTTGTTCGGGTGCGGTTGCATCACTCACATAGGTTCATCTATCTAAAACCATTGATAGACAGCAGGGCACCGTGCACTGAGATGCTACACACAGCGCAAATCACAGGCCGATTCACAGTATTTTACAACGCTTCTCTGGGAGATGCCTCAACATCCAGGCGTGCCTCCAATGCCGCCATATCAGCGGGCAAAGGGGCATGGAACGTCATCCGATTGTGCAAAATGGGATGGTCAAACGATAGCTCGCATGCATGCAATGCCTGACGTGCAATCCAAGTGTCTCGTTCCTCCCGAACAGCCATGGTCTGTTCATCGATCTCATGCACGGGAAGGGTCTTATACATCCGATCCCCAATTAACGGGCAGCCGATCGATGTCATATGTACCCGTATTTGATGGGTTCTGCCGCTCTCCAGCTTCAGGTTCACCGCACTAGCGCTGCCACCCGCCCATCGGGCTACAGTCGTATATAACGTTCTTGCCACATACCCGTCAGGTGTAACGATTCGACGATGCGGCTCCTCGGGATCACGATCGATCGGGCCATCGATGGCCCCCTCTTCTTGGGCAGGACTACCGTGCACAAAGGCAATATACTTTTTCTCCACCGTTCCTGCGATCATCTGTTCCGACACATGCTGATGCACATATGGATTTTTCGCGATTGCCAGCACACCCGAAGTTTCCTGATCCAGTCGATGAATCGGTCTGAAGCGGAAACGCTCGCCTTTGGACTTCCAATAATGGACAACTCCGTTTGCCAATGTACCTGTGTAATGCCCATGTGTTGGATGTACAATGACACCGGAATCCTTGTTCACGATAAGCAAGTGCTCGTCTTCATATAGTATCGTAAAGGGAATCGGCTCAGGTAAAATATCATCCGACTCTTCCTGTTCCATTCGGACTTCCAGGACGTCCCCTGCGCTAACTTTGACGCTGATGTATACCCGTTCGCCATTTAACATAATTCCCTGCTCCGTGAGTTTGAGTCTCGACAGAAGCTTGCGCGAAACCTGCAGGCGGCGTTGGAGCACGGTCTTCAGCAGCCAGCCATCTTCATGTTCGGGAACGGTGTAAGTAAGTGGTGAATAATAACCGCTCATTCTTTGTCTTTGCGGCGGAATACTTTTTTGCTCCGCACATATTCAATGTCCGCTACCTGTTGTCTCGCATTGGCAGTCCGTGCAACAACGAAGAAATAATCAGACAGACGATTCAAATATCGTCGCACAGAAGGGTTGATATCCGTATGCTGTCCGAGTGTTACGGCGCGGCGCTCAGCACGGCGACATACTGTACGGCAGACATGCAATGTGGAAGAGAGCAGACTACCCCCAGGCAAAATAAACCGTTCTACCTTCGGATTTTCCTCATCATACTGATCAATCCATTGCTCAAGCCGGGTGGCCATCTCATCCCGCACTTTATATTTGGTTTCGCTGATTTTTACAAAGGCCAGATCGGACCCGCAATCAAACAATTCTTGCTGAATTTCGAGCAAGTGTTCACGCAGATCTTCAAATTCCCCATTCGCCTGATCAATAAAACTGATGGCCTGCCCAACAAAACAATTCAGCTCATCAATTGTCCCGTAAGCTTCAACCCGGTCATCGTCCTTGATGACCCGCCCTCCAATGACTGAGGTCTGTCCCTCGTCACCTGTTCGTGTATATATGCCCATTGTAATCCCTCCTATTGTTAATATCATTCGCATGGTAGAACGCTGGGGTTAAATATAAATGCATGCCCTTCTTGAGTTTAACTTAATCAGTATACTTGACCTGCTATGAATACGGGAATGCTATTATTTTCAGAAACCAGTGAGATCCTTCATACGTATATATGAGTTGGCGTACTCTGCCGAGTATACGCCAAATTCTTGCAAACCAAAAGTAGAGGAGACGATTATGCAAAACTGGATAACCGATTTCATGGAACAATACGGCTACATAGGCATTGCACTTATTATTGCTCTTGAAAACGTATTCCCCCCCATCCCCTCCGAAATCATATTACCATTTGGCGGCTTCATGACCACCTACACCAGCCTAACCCTTCCTGGCGTCATTATTGCGGCTACCATTGGTTCTGTGCTTGGTGCTGTCATTCTGTATGGGATCGGACTGCTGATTGATGTCAATCGACTGGAGAAGATTGTAGAACGTTGGGGTCATATTCTGCGGATCAAAAAAGAAGATATCCACCGTGTCGATGCATGGTTTGACAAATATGGAATGTGGACCGTACTATTCTGTCGCATGGTTCCCCTAGTTCGCAGCCTGATCTCGATTCCTGCCGGCATGTCCAACATGAAATTTGGTTTATTCCTGCTTTTCACAACCATTGGAACACTCGCCTGGAATATTATTCTCGTCTCGGTTGGTGCGGCGCTTGGTGCTTCATGGGAGAGTATCCTGCACTTTATGGACGTGTACTCCCTGGTCGTATATGTACTTCTGGCGATTATTGTTGTGGGCTGTATAATCTGGTGGATCAGACGAAATAAAACTCGGAAATAAAGAGATTTACACGCATAGCTTTTGTCATAAAATAAAGCCTCCGCACCACCATTTGTGGTGACGGAGGCTTCTTTAGGCTCGTCTATCGTTTAATGTTATAAAATGCTAATCTTCATATCGAAGCCCTCGATCTTTGAGATCAACAGCTAAACCAGATATCAACAGATACATCTGTTCCGAATGCGCCTGCAATGCCCGGTTAACCGACGCCATTCTTGCCGCAAAAATTCGTTCTTCCTCTGAAGGATACAAAGAACCGTGCATTTCATTGGTAATCACGAGCAGCTTTCCCTGGTAAGACAGAAGGGCGTCCAGCAACAACTGTGTCTCAGAACGCTGCTGATCCAGATCATCACTTGCCCTGAACCCTGCTGCCATCCATGCTGTCAGACTATCCACAATAACGATTCGCTGATCTGCGAGGAAGAGATTGGACTCTCGATTAATCTGGTGAAGCACCTCCGTCAGGTGCTGACCGTTTCCAGCCTGGATGGCACGATAATGAGCGGATGGTAATTCGGGAATCACGGGATCATGATCACCAGTGGATAAATAGATGCCTTCCCGGCTAATCCGGGCTGCGTATCCAAGCGCAAATCGGGTTTTACCACTGCCTATGCCGCCTGTGACCGTAATTAGCAATCCGCTCCCCTCCTTCAGTAGCCATACTAGATTGCATTTACTCTGTCAGCGCCTTCAGCACTTTCTTGGATTCTTCGACATTGGACGCTGAAACTGGAATGGTAGCAAACAGATTTTGCGCAGCATAATCTACATCTTTAAACATTTGCATGTCTTCCAGCGGAATGCCATAGAGATGTGATTCTGTCTTGATATCTGAACCGTCATCTCCTTCACCCTTCTCCACCAGAACCCCGCCTTCAAATACACCGCGCTTATACTTCTCCGGATCAAATGTATCATCAAGCGGAATATTGGAGCCGTTACTTCCGTACTGCTTCATATCAGCCTCAGGCAAAATAAAAATATCATGTCCACCAGCTGCATACTCTACCATAATTTTCTGAACATCATACATCGCACTGGTGATAACCTCCACCTTGGGCTCCTCGCCCAACTTTTGCTGCAAATTAGCTTGCAACTGCTCCGAGATCACGGATGGATTTCCTTGGTTGTCAATAAAAAAAATGGTAAACCCGTCCTTACCGCCACAACCAGCAAGCAGAAAAATCATAGAAATAATTGCGGTAAGCCCCCAAAATCTCTTCATTCCAGTTCCCCCTTTAGTCTCCTATGTACAATATATCACAATTGTTCCACGCAAAAAAATAACCCTGCTTATCCGAAGCAAACTGTTCATAAATCAAAAAAAAGACCCCTACCGGGTCTTCTTCGAATTGCATACGTAACGTTTCGATACAACGAAAAATTATTTTCCTTTAATCGGATTAGCCTTCATGTATTCATTAATCTTCAAATCTAGCAAGCTGCTAATTTCAATTACAATATCGGATGTGAATGATTTCTCTTCAAGGAATATCTGTTCCATCTTGCGGCGTAGCATATGGATCTCATCTTCCAAGGAAACGTTATGCAAAGATGCGTGATCCGGTTTCACCGACCATCGGTCGCCATGATCGCCTTCTGCCAAATAATGCCCACGATTAGTCGGTAAATCATATTCAACACAAAACAAAGCCAACCCCTCCTTGGAAAAATTAGTTTCCAAATACAAGAAAAACATATTTCAAATTGAAATTATATCACAATATTTTGTAAAAGAAAGTTATTTTTTTCTAGTTTGAAGAATGTTCACAATTGTTTTAAGCTTCTAATCCCTATTAACCCTCTTTTTGCAGCTTGTAAACAAAGTTTCCGATTCGTTCCAATGCTTCATTCAATTGGGTCACGGATGTTGCATAGGAACAACGAAGAAATCCTTCACCTTGTGGACCGAACACATTACCTGGAACAGCCGCTACTTTATTTTCCGTTAGCAGGCGTTCGGCAAAAAGATCTGAACTCAGCCCTGTCTTCTGGATACTAGGAAATGCATAAAATGCTCCCTGAGGTTCATGGCAGTCCAGTCCAATTTCCCGAAAACCCTGTACGATAAGGCGTCTGCGCTGATTATAGGATTCGACCATTCTATCCTTCTCACCCAAACCGTTTGTCAATGCCTCAAGCGCAGCCACCTGTCCCATGGCAGGTGCACACATCACCGTATATTGATGGATTTTGAGCATCGCTGCAATCAGTTCAGGATGTCCACACATATACCCGATTCGCCAGCCGGTCATCGCAAAAGCCTTGGAAAACCCACTAACCAATATGGTTCGTTCCTTCATATCCGGAATTGAAGCGAAACTAACATGTTTTTGCGTATACGTCAGCTCTGCATAAATCTCATCCGCGATGACGATCAGGTCATGCTTTTTAATCACTTCAGCAATAGGCAGCCATTCTTCATAGGTCATAATGGCACCTGTTGGATTACTCGGATAACATAAGATAACCACCTTGGACTTCGGTGTAATTCCCGCTTCCAGCGCCTCGGCAGTCAGTTTAAACTGATCCTTCGCATACGTTTCTACACCAACCGGTATACCTCCACCAATCGAAGCGATTGGAGAATATGCCACATACGAAGGTTCGGGAATAAGAATCTCGTCTCCAGGTACGATTAATGCACGCAATGCCAGATCAATGGCCTCACTACCACCAACGGTAACGATAATCTCATCCTTAGGATCATACTTGGTATCAAACTGAGTGTCCAGATACTCGCTAATGGCTTCCCTCAGTTTAGGCATTCCCGCATTGGAAGTATAACTGGTCATGCCTCTTTCGAGTGAATATACACAAGCTTCACGCATATGCCATGGTGTTACAAAGTCCGGTTCACCTACACCCAGTGTGATGATGTCCTTGTTGTCGCCGACCAAATCAAAAAATTTACGTATACCGGATGGCGGTATCTGTTGAACCAAAGGTGCCAGGTACGAAGTCATTTTCTTGTTGTTTCCTGTTGTCTGTTCATTCACTATCATGACGCATCTTCCTTTACGGCGAGATCATGAGACGGTTGTCTTCCTGATGGTCTTCAAAAATAATCCCGTCCTGCTTATATTTTTTAAGAATAAAATTCGTTTTGGTTGAAAGTACAGAGTCAATCGGAGACAATTTCTCCGATACAAAATTAGCGACTTCACGCAGGTTGCCACCTTCTACTTCTACGAGCAGATCATATGCACCTGACATGAGATATACCGATTTCACTTGCGGATACAGATAAATGCGTTCAGCGATTCCTTCGAAGCCACGCCCACGCTCAGGCGTAATCTGCACTTCGATCAAGGCTGTTACTTTCTCATCATCGATCTTGCTCCAATTCACAACGGTTGCGTATTTCACAATAACGTGGTCCTGTTCAAGCTGTGCCACGGCGTTCTTGATCTTATCTTCCGACTCCCCCAGCAGCGTCGACAGCAGTGCGGGAGTCCTTCTCGCGTCTTCCTTCAACAAATCCAGAACTTTTAATTGCAGATCGTTCAGATCCTTCATGTCTTTCCCTCCAGCGTCATTCAGGTTCCTGAAAATGAATTAATACTTATATTACATGAATTCAACGATCATGCAAAGACAAAAACCGCCCGCCCTGAATTCGGGCAAGCGGTGGTATGGTCTGCAACAGTCCCTGCTTCAAACCATAATTACAAAGGTTACATGTAATAAGGGTTACCGTAATTCGGTTGATGCTGGGGTACATTAGGTGCCTGGCTGTAAGCACTGGCCTGCGTATTCTTTTCCTGAATGAACTGTTGGCATTTCTGTTGGGTCTGGTGGGCCGATTGAATCTGCTTGTCCACATCCTGGCGCAATGCCTTCGAACCTACCGAATACATGTTGTTCTGCTGCATCACATTGAACAGCTCACCTTGCAGACGGAGTGTGTCATTGGTCAAGTCTGTGAACATCCGGCGTGTAATCGGGCAGGAAGCTTCGGTTGTTGCTGTCGTATATTCACGCGCGGTTCGTCTTAAATCCGCAAGAATCGACTTCAACAAATCCTGCTCCTGCATAAATGATCCATTAGAAGTTGAAGATTGAGAATACACACGGTTTCCTCCTATACGGTTAGATTCAGCTTATATTACTGTGCTTGTGTTGGAGCAATAGATTGATGTTGCTGCAGAGCATTGACGAGTGTGTTCAGATGCTGTTCATGGGAACGAACATAGTGATTCAGTGCCTGCTGAATTTGCGGATGTTGTGAGATGGAAGCTGTGGCCGCACACTGCTTGATTAGCAGTTCTTCATTGGTTATTGAATCCGCAATATAATTCAATTCTTTCGGACTCAGCGCTTGCATGGATTGATTCTGCATGTTTCGTTGACCTCCTCGGCATAAAGTTTATGCGCAATTATTGTTAACCCGGTCACTCAAAAGTATACAAACGTTAATAGCAAAGGAGATGTTTCTCATGGATCTGGTCTATGGTACACCTTTCTGGCCTTCCACTTTTAATACAAATTCCACCTATCCGCCGCTACAAACCGACATCTCCTGTGACTGCCTGATCATCGGCGGTGGTATGGGGGGCGCACTGACTTCCGAATTGCTCACGGAGCGTGGAGTTAACACAGTAGTCATTGATAAAAGGAAAATTGCCCATGGCAGTAGCTCTGCCAATACAGGTCTTTTACAATACACGAACGATAAAACACTGACCTCCTGTATTCATACCTTTGGCGAAAAAACAGGTGTGCGGTTCTATGAATTATGTCGTGAAGCCATGCAGAAGCTTACACAAATTGCGGACAAGCTAGATACGGATCCCTGGTTTATTCCGCGGACCAGTTTCTGTTTTGCCAGCAGCAAAGATGATATAGCCATGTTGGATGAAGAATATCAAACGTTGAAGCGGTATGGCTTTGAAGCTGAACTGTGGAATTCCGACAAAATTAGCAACCATTTTCCGTTCAGCAAGCCTGCCGCATTGTATACGTTGGGGGATGCCGAAGTGAACCCGTATCGCTTTGTTCATGCCTTGTTTGAATCGGCGAACAAAAGAGGTGCACGAATCTACGGACAGACGGAGATGATTCATTGTGAATTCGATGATGATGGTGTGCTGTGTCATACTTCAGGTGGGAAAATCCGTGCCAGTAAGGTTATTTTTGCTGCCGGTTATGAGACACAGGCCATCAAAAGGGACCAAGGAGCCTACCTGCAAACCACCTATGCTATTGCTACTAAGCCGTTGCCAGACCTGAAAGAATGGCATGAGCACAGCCTGATCTGGGAGACAGCACGCCCTTACCTGTATATGAGAACAACACCAGACGGACGGATGATTGCTGGAGGTCTGGATGAAGAGACACCGCGGGAAGATCAGCGCGAGATTCGGGCAAAACACCGGGGAGATACACTCCTGGAAGAAGTTCGCTCTTATTTCCCGTTGGATGATCTTGAAGTTGATTATGCCTGGGGTGCCGTGTTCGGAAATACACATGACGGTCTTCCGTTTATCGGGCCACATCCCGAATACCCACATTCTTATTTTCTCGAGGGTTATGGCGGTAATGGGACGGTGTACAGCATGTTCGCTGCTTCTATTTTGGCTGATGCTGTTACAGGCGTTAAGAATGGTGATATGGAACTTTTCTCATTAACGAGAACGAGTAAGCCTACTCCTGTATAAGCAATATCTCAATAAATAAGGGTACAGCTCAGGATCAAATCCCTGGACTGTACCCTTTTTTCTATGCAGAAGGTTTTTGCTGATCCGGATGTACTAACATTTTGCGCATAAATATCCAGCCAATAAGCGGGAAAGCCCCAAGCGCCACAATAAGCCAGGTTAACGTTTGTAATGAAGGGCCATTCATGACAGTCAAGATAAATACAGCAAGGCCAAATAAACGACCGACCATCAAACACAGCTCCCTTAATACGACAAGTTCAACCCTTTTCTCTACATTTTCGCCGCTCGTTCCCATCAGGTCGAATCCTGCCGAAATCATCGGCAAAATATACAGTGGCATCGACAAGGCTGACCCGATTCCCATAATCAAAAGCGTCCCATAGCTGACCTTCCATAACAAAGGAATCAATACGATAAATAACAATATCGCTCCAGCTAACATTCCCCTGGACCTGTATTGCGGCTTAAACCATTTCCCTGCGGCCCAGTAACTCACCAGAGCTACGGCAGAAGTGATTAACGAGAACTGCCCAAGCTTATATTCCTGCTTCGTAGCTATATAGACGAGCAATGCAATCAGAAAGGCAAATACACCTTCTCGCACGCCTTGCGCGAACAGTCCCATGCCAAGCGGTCTCCATGGACTATCCTTGACAGATAACTGTCGCCACGGTTCAGACCAGCGGTATGTGCCGCTGACCTCCCTTTTTTTCAGAAAAAAACTGAACACGACGGCAATCACATAAATCACCAACGAAACCGTAAAGATAAGGCGATAGCCCGTATTATCAGCCATTCGTGAAATAATAAGACCTGAGAACCATGGGCCGATAATGCCTGTCATGGAACCCAATAAACCCACCCAACCGTTGAACAGGTCCCTATTTTCCCGGTCAGTCACCTCAAAATAAACAACGTTGAACGCAATCCAGAACAATCCGAGTGCACATCCAAACAAAATCCCCAGAGGCCATATCCAGTCAACCGCCCTTGGTCCCGCCCATAACACAAGCATGTAAAAAACACCTGACAATCCCGTTCCCAATCGCAACGCACTCATTTTATTATGTTCCTTGACCCACTTCCCCGCGAGCCAGAACGTGAGTCCGAGTGCAATTTGCTGGCTTATCGTGAACCATCCCAGCATGGCGTAATCCGGACGACTTTTCCACAGATATACATTCAGAAACGTCCCCGACAAAGCTCCAGCTAACACAAACAATCCATTCACGCCTAGTAGCAGAATGGATTGTCGGCCCAGAGAAATCTTCATCTGCTCCCTCCTTATTCCACCTGAAGTCAGCACTTCATAGGCAGGTCTCAGGGTTAACGTACCCCAAGCAGAAGGAAAACATGATGAATTTCCCGGAATATTATATTTAGAACGTTAGACCTTCTTTATTTCCGCGCACTCAAATTCTGGATCAGACGCAGACGGTCATCTTCGGACAAGTTATATTGAACCTGGAAGCAGCCCGAGCATACATACATTTGTACATAGAACGGCGCATCCAGCAACGAGTCCGCACCGGAAACGGCATTGGCAACAGGGTTAAAAGTATCCTTGGTTGCCTTCTGTGTACCCGTGAGAATCATGAATTCACGACAGTGTGGGCATTCCGGTACCTCTTCTTGCAAGTCAAGTTGCTTCTCCACGCCTTCTTCGTATTGAATCAAGTCATTTCCCTCATCCGCATACTTCGTCAATGTACGAAGCTCCGGCAATTTCAGCTCTACTTCATCTCCCCACAGGTTGGCGAGATCCGTAGTTTGTTCATCGTCCACGACATCATCCATATCATAGATGTCTTCCTCGGCTTCATCGTTCTCTTCATCACCGATATTGATGTTTAGTGTACGATATCCCTTTAATTCATTGTGACAGTATGGGCACTCTTCTTCAGGACCTAGTTCCTCATCCCATACAATCTCTGTGTGACACCATGGACATACTGTTGGTTCCATATTGAATCAACCTTTCTCTTTCAGATAATCATGTGTTCAACACATAAATGACGCCTATGGCAAAAAATACAATCGATGCAGCAAACAGAATCCGTATCAATATTTTCATGAACGGTCCCCCTACATGATGCTCGCGCCAATAACAAATGACAACGAGACGGAAATAATCATTGAAATCAATCCAACGGCCCGGTTATCCGCTTCAATCTCTTTGTCAATAGAGAACACCGGTGTCAGAAACTCGAATAGAAAATAAGCAATGAGCAGAAGGACAAACCCCACAAATGACCACGTCATAGCTTCATACACCGATGATTTGGCCTGAATGCAGAAATGAAGCACGTTACAGATTCCAAAGATCTTGCCTCCTGTAGCCATTGCAACCGCCACATTGCCCTTCTTGATTTCATGCCAGCATTTGTACTTGGTCACCAGTTCAAAGCAAGCAAGAAATACAAGCAGCTCCATAATCGCTACGGAGAAAAATCCGAGCACCATCCCTAAGGGATGAGACAGCAATTGGTCAATCGTCCCTTTCACTCATCGTTCCCCTTCCCCATTCTGCTGCCTGAAACCCACTCAGGCGGCAGAACATCTTTGATTCTTGGTAGGGCTATTCCAATTCAGCGACGGTCACACCGTTTCCGCCTTCTCCGTAATTGCCCAGCCGGTAACTTTTTATATGTCTATGCTTACGCAGGTAATCCTGAATACCGGAACGCAAAATTCCTGTTCCTTTACCATGAATGATATAAACCTGACCCAGATTAGCAAGGAAGGCTTCATCGATAAAACGGTCTGTCTCCATCAAGGCCTCTTCCAAATTCGTGCCCCGCAAATCCAGTTCACTTTTCACATTGTCATCGCGAGTTCGCTTCATACCCGTTACCGGTTTCTGCTTCGGTTTGGATTCTGCTGGTGCAGACTGCTGTAATTCAAGATCATTCAGGGATACTTTCATTTTCATAATCCCTAACTGAACCATGGCTTCCTTGCTGCCGGACATCTCCACCACATGACCTTTTTGATTCAAACTGTAGACAAGAACTTCGTCGCCAGGGCCGATGGCCCGAGACTTCGTGGCCGTTGCAGTACGCTTAATTGTCTTCCTGCGTTTCTCCGGTTCCGCTTCATCCAGTTGTTTGCGAGCAGCAATCAGTTTGTGCTCTTTCACGGATGCGCCCTCTTCCATAGCGAGCAGGCGAAGATCGGCTATAATCTTCTCAGCTTCCGCTCTGGCCTTGTCCACAATGTTCCGGGCGTCTTCTTCCGCTTTTTCAATACGGCGGTCACGCTGCTGTTCCAGCTTCTCCAGTTCGACTTGGTGACGACTGCGCAATTTCTCCATATCCTGGCGCAGACGCTCCGCACTTTCACGTTCTTGCTCAGCAGTAAGCCGGTTCTCTTCCAGAGAAGCGATCATATGCTCTACGCGCTGGTCTTCCTCTTTCACTTCGCCACGAGCATAATCCAGTATGTATCCTGGCAGACCCAGTCGCTCCGCAATTGCGAACGCGTTACTCCGTCCCGGAACACCTACGAGTAATCGATAGGTCGGACTCAGTGTATTGACGTCGAATTCCATGCTGGCATTAATAACACCTTTGCGCTCATAAGCATAAGCCTTCAGCTCACTGTAATGCGTTGTTGCTACCATGCGGCATCCGGTCTGATGCATATGCTCCAGAAGGGAGATCGCCAGCGCAGACCCTTCTGCTGGGTCAGTACCTGCCCCAAGTTCATCCAGCAGCACCAGGCTTTTGGTGGTCATGTTTTTCAATATCCGAATGATGTTCGTCATATGGCTGGAGAACGTACTCAGATTCTGTTCAATGCTTTGTTCGTCACCAATGTCCGCGTAAATTGCATCAAATACACATAGCTGGCTGCCGTCTTCGGCCGGAACGAACAAACCAGACATCGCCATGAGACTCAGTAATCCAATGGTCTTCAGCGTTACCGTCTTACCACCCGTATTTGGACCCGTTACAATTATGGACGTATAATCGTTGCCGAGTTCAATATCGGTGGGCACCACATTTTCAATCGAAATCAGCGGATGACGCCCCTTCTTGAGCTTGATGAATCCACGATCATTCATTCGTGGCAATGTGGCCTTTAATTCACGGGCTAGACGTGCTTTGGCAAAAATAAAATCCAAAGATCCCAGCAGGTCAACATCATACAATAACCACTCTGCCTGTTCACTGACAAGTGCTGTCAATTTCTGCAAAATCACTTCAATTTCGCGTTCTTCCCGAATTCGGGTCTCACGTAGTTTGTTATTCATCGCAACAATGGATTCCGGCTCAATAAAAAGAGTTGCTCCCGAACCGGATTGATCATGTACAATCCCGCCAAAGTACGAGCGATACTCCGATTTCACGGGAATTACGAAACGATCTCCCCGAATTGTAATCAGCTGGTCCTGCAGCATTTTGGATACCGTCGAAGAACGAATCATCGAATCCAGCTTCTCGCGGATGCGAGCTTCACCACCGCGCAACTCACGACGAATCTGCGCCAGTGTTACACTTGCGCTATCCGAGACTTCGGCATTGTCGTCAATACAGATACGAATCTCATCTTCAAGTGTTTTTTGCTCAGATAACTGATCACTGATATAGAAAATCGATTCCACCTTTTCATCCTCGTGCAATGCAGCGATCTGACGTTTCAATCGACGTGCTGCCAAGGTGGTGTTGGAAATTCCCAGTAACTCATGCGGGTTTAACGTCCCCCCGATTTCGGCTCGTTTGATGGAAGCGGTAATGTCCACAATTCCTCCAAAAGATGGAGAGCCTTTCAGACGGTCAAACGTAAAAGCTTCATCTGTTTGCTGGAGCAGTCTCTTCACTTCTTCCAGTTCACTGATCGGCTCCAATTGATCCGCTTTCTTTTTTCCCATTGTAGTCTGGGCAAAGCTTTGCAATGTATTTAAAATTTTGCGATATTCCAAAGTGTGTAAAATTTTCGTGTCCAAATGTACAACTCCTTCCAAACTATAACTGTATTATAACGAAAGAAACTTTCCAGCGCTATTTAACGAATCCTTCCACACATAACTTGGGACATAGCGCCGCAAACTACAGGTGTCAGGATTGTGCAACCTCGTTATTGAACAGGATGTACAATGCTCAATCCGATCTGAATAAAGGAGGTATAACACCATGAATTTTCTGGGACATGTCGTGCGATTTATCATCGCCGCAATTGTTTTGATGGTCGTCAGCTGGATCGTACCCGGATTCGCCGTGGGTGGTTTCTGGAGCGCACTGATGCTTGCTTTGGTTATCGCTCTACTCGGCTGGGTTGTTGAAGGCATCTTCGGTAAAAGGGTTAACCCTTTTGGACGCGGTATTGTCGGCTTCATCGTCAGCGCACTGGTGATCTGGATTGGTCAATATGTCGTAGATCATGTGCATGTCAGTCTGCTTGGTGCCGTTCTGGCTGCATTGGTCATCGGGATCATTGATCTGTTCATCCCGGTTTCCACCCCTTTTGATGCCGGAAGAAGATCCAAAGATCACGCATAAGCTCCAACGAACCTACTCCCCACAGGCTTCCCCTAAACCTCTGATGGCTTAAACGCCTGATGAGGTTTATTTTTTTGTTATGTGCAAGCTGATGTTCAAAAAAACGACATAGGCAGCATGTACAGGCATCGTCAATTTGCGGTATGATGACTGAAGAAATCATTCAAATTTTATCCATATCACGCTTTTTAAGGAGGCACATCATGAAAAAAGGCATGGCATGGCTTACAGCCTGTATGCTGATCCTGGTTCTTGCTGCATGTGGTGGAACTGGACAATCCGCAGGATCAAACAGCGAGTCCGATTCGGATGTAACTGCAAGCGAAGAACTGGTAATCAAAGCAAGCAACTATGAATTTGACCAACCTGAGTACCACTTGAAAAAAGGTGTCCCGGTTAAGATTGTTTATGAAAATACAAATGGTAACCATGGCGTTCTCGTGCCCGAGCTGAACCTTCGGCTGGACACCAAGAACAGTTCCAAAGTGATTACTCCTGACAAAGCAGGGGAATTTGAAATGTCCTGTTCTGTCTATTGCGGGAGCGGTCACGGCAGTATGATCTCCAAAATTATTGTTGAAGAATAGTGTTCAAGACAAGGAGCCCCCGTAGCGACGGGAGCTCTTTCTTCATTATAACAAATTGTACAAGAGTGCGCTGTCCAGGATTCCAGTTATGACGTAATCATCAGCTAGGTCTGATCCTGCTCAATCAATTCAATCCATTCGTTATATTCCGTCTGCAATTTCGTATATTCATCCCGCAATTGGCGGTAATCCGTATTCAGTTGCTCCGCCTTCTCCTGCTCCATTTCACGTTCAACTTGCAGCAAACGCAGCTGGTTAGCCGCAACTTCATACCGCTCACCGATCTCCAGCAGTTCATTCTCCATCGTCTGCTTTTCTTCGATCGCTTCTGCACGCTGCTTGTCAAGCTGCTGCCGCTCATGTTCCAGCTCTTCTACCTTCTCCACACTGGCAGCACTTTCTTTCTGCCAGAGATTCACTTCATTCTCAAGTGCAGCCCATCGTTCCTGCCAGGATTGCTCCTGAGCCGCCCATTCATCAGCACGCCGTTGCCAAACCTGCTCTTGTTGTTCCGCATGTTGTTCTGCTTGTTCTACCCTGGAGCTTAGCTCAACTTTCCGAGCAGTCAGCTCTTGCAGGCGAGAGGAGAGCTCTGCCTGTTTGGCAGACAATTCTTCATGCTTAATCTGCCACTCAAGTGCTTCTTCTTCTGTCTGAGTCAGCAAGCTGCCTTGTTCATCAATTCGTTCAGACAGCTGGCTGGCATTCTGCCTGGATTCTTCAAGCGCACGCATGATTTCTTTCTTTTCTTCGCTCATTTCATTCAGCTTGCGAGTATAGTCCTCTTCACGCTGCAGTGCATCACCATAATCCTTGCGGATTTGTTTATAACTTTCCTGCAGCTTGTTCAGTTCTTCACGCGCTTCATTCAATTCACCATCAAGCTCTTTATGCTGCTGCTCCAGACGACCTGCTTGCGCAATATAACGTTCAGCTTCTTCGCTGGCGTGACGAGCTTCTTCTTTAACGACGGATAATTCATCATGAAGGGACTGTACACCAGACTCCAGCGTTTCATTCTGTTCCGCAGCTTCGAGTACCTGCGTCTCCAGTTCACCGATTTCGATCAGGCGTTGTTCAGCCTGCTCTTTCCAGGACTGCTCGCTCTGCGTCAGTGCGCCGAGTTCATGTTGCAATGTCCGTACTGCCGCATGAGCCTGCTCAAGCACTTTTTGCAGCCTGCGCTGCTCATCCTCAGACTTCACTTCGGCTTCACGGAGTTTCTTGATCTCCTGTTCAAGCTGGCCGTGCTGTTCCTGTACTTTACGCAGCTGTGCTGTCAGAGAAGATTCACGTTCAACGGTCTCGTTATACTGCTGCTTCCACTGCTGTTCCGCTTCCCGGGACTGCTCTACCTCAGCTTCTGTGTTGCGAAGCTGTTCAGTCAGCTGAGCACTATCTGCTTTTAATTGTTCCAGCTGCTGCTCCAATTCCGTAATTCGACGAAGCTGAACATCCTGCTCCTGTTTGTATACGGCTTGTTCACTGCGCAACGTTTCCGTTTGATTACGCTCGTGTTGGAGCTGTTGCTCCTGATCCACAACAACCTCTTGAGCATTCTTGAGCTGCTTACGCACCTCGGCTAGCTGGCCTTCAACATCGGTTAAGCGCGATTTGGCCTGTTTACGCTCTTCTTCCAACTGCTGCTTCAGCTTGCCTCGTTCTTCTTGCAGCAAAGCCTCAGCAGTTACCGCAGCTTCATTCGCTTGAGTCTGGGCTGCTTCATGGATTTGCTGAAGCTGCTCCTCATAAGCCGCTTCTTTTTCCATCCACTCCAGTTCCGCCTGTTCGGATGACTCCTTGAACGTTGATTTCAGCTGCTCTATCTCAGCCAGTCGCTTCTGCTCTGCTTGCTGCTGCAGTGCGGCTTGTTCTTCTTTTGCCTTTTCAGTCAGCTGTTGAGCCTGATTCGCGGCAGCTTGCTCTGCCTGCTGAATACGCTGTTCCATCTCGGATTGAAGTTCACGGTATTGAAGCTGTGCTTCTTCCTGAACTTTTTGCAATTGGGCCTCTGCTTGTTCCAATTCAGACAAAATTGCCGCTTCTGCTTGTTCCTTCGCTGTTTGTACTTGCTGTGCGGCCTGCACCTCAATTTTTTGACGTTCTGCCACGGCCCGAGCTTCGGCTTCTTTCAGCTGAGCTGCCGTCTTATCCTGCAGCTCCTTGTATTGTGCAGCCGCTTTGGCCTGGGCTTGCTGCAACTCATTTGCAGAACGTGTCTGTGCTTCCTTCAGCTGCGCTGCCGCCTGAGTCTGTGCATTCTTGATTTGATTCGCTGCTTTTTCTTCTGCTTCTTTGAGACGCGCCTGTGCCTTCTCCTCAGCCGCTTTCAGTTGCGCCGCAGTTTGAGCCTGAAGCTTTTGCTCGCGACCTGCTGCCTGAGCGCGTTCTTGCTCCAGTAATGTATTAAGCTTGGCTATTTCTGCCTGCTGATCTTTCTGGAGCTTCGCGATGGCCTGTTCCGCCTCAGCCTTAAGCTTCATTGCTTCAGCGAATTCTTGGTCTCTGCGTTCCAGTTCCTGCTGATGTTCATTTTGTATGGCGTTCAACCGGTTCAATTCGTTTCTCAGTTCTGTACGTTCTCCAGTAAGCATCTTCAGTTCATTCCGAATTTCATGAGTCTGAAGAGACTGTTCAGCCATATGTACAGCCGCCAGCACCGCAATACGCGGAGTATCCAGACGGGAATTTTGCTTGGAGATCGCGCTCATACGCTCATCTACCAGGTTTGCTACTTGTTTCATATAGTCGGCACTGCTGCCAACCAGTTTATAGGAAGTCCCGTAGATCTCTACGGTGACGCGTGTACGATCAGGTGTAGTCACAGTTGTGCCCTCCTTCAAGTCTGTATGTTGATTCTAAGCTGTTTAACAAAAAAAGTCACATCGATCCTCTAATGCTAAGGATTCGATGTGACTTCAAGCAATTCCTGCTAATCTTTGTTCAAAAAATTGACTTATGTTCTATTTACGCAATTCGGCTCCAAATTGCTCCTCCAGACGAGCAACAACATGAGCATGAACCTCGGTAATTTCCTCATCTGTCAATGTGCGTTCACGATTGCGATAAACGAGAGCCATCGCTACACTCTTCTTGTCTTCACCCAATTTGCTGCCTGTGAACACGTCGAATACCTGTACGGTTTGCAGCAGCTCACCAGCAGATTCACGAATCGCACGCAGCATATCCCCAGCTTCGATATCTTTACTCACAACAACCGCGATATCCCGCTCAACTGCAGGGAAACGTGGAAGCTCACGATAACGGATATCCGCATCCGCTTCACTGTAGATAGCTTCAAGCCCGATCTCCGCGAGGTACACATCATTCAGATCATATTGCTGTTGCAGTTCAGGATGCAATTGACCCATCGTACCGATCAGTTTGCCTTCTCCGCCATCTTTTCCTTCCAGGTATACCGATGCAGAACGACCAGGATGGAAACCTTCTGGACTGTTTGCCACCAGGCGAATGCGCTGCTCCAGACCGACATAGGAGAACAGATTCTCAAGTGCACCTTTCAGATCAAAGAAGTCTACTTTCTCTGCTCCCACATTCCACTGCTGGGATGCACGATTACCGGTGAGCAATAAGCTCAGGACAGGAATCTCATGCGGTTGCTTGGTCAGCTTTTCTTCTTCAGTGAAGAACACACTGCCTACTTCAAATACAGCCAGTGAATCATGCTTGCGGTTCATGTTATACACCGCTGCATCCAGCATTTGCGGCAAAATGCTCTTGCGAAGCACGCTGCGATCCTCACTCATTGGCATAGCCAGCTTCACAGCTTTACTGCCTTCTGTCAGAGCAGGGAACAAGGAAACTTTATCCGGGTGTACGAACGAATAGCTGATCATTTCCTGCCAGCCACTACCTGCAAACAGGCCACGAATGGTACGGCGCATCGCTTGCGAACGCGTATAAGCACCCGGTGTCGTTGGTCCTTCAATCAGTGTGGTTGGAATATTGTCGTATCCATACAGACGGGCAACCTCTTCAAACAGATCCACGTCAAGTGTAATATCCCCTCTGCGGCTTGGCACTTCAACATCCAGCAGGCCCTGCTGCGCATCACCACACGCAAAGTGCAAACGAGCGAAAATGGTTTTCACTTCAAGCAGGGACAACTCGGTTCCCAGATAGCGATTCAGTTTCTCCAGCGACAGCTGTACAACGCGTTTATCCGCAGCAGCTGTTCCTGCTTCCACAATTCCCTGATGAACTTCGCCTTCTGCATAACGCTGTATCAACTCAGCCGCACGGTTCAATGCCGTAATGACAGCAGCCGGGTCGACTTCCTTCTCAAAACGCATGCTTGCTTCGGAACGCAGCCCCAGTTGGCGCGACGTTTTCCGAACAGTTCCGCCATCAAACTTGGCGGATTCCAGCAACAGATTCACAGTGGTTTCCGTTACCTCGGAATTCTCGCCACCCATAACACCCGCGATGGCTACCGGTTTCACGCCATCCGTAATGAGCAGCATATGCGGCTCCAGCTTGCGCTCCTGGCTATCCAGCGTCACGATCGTTTCGCCTTCTTTGGCCATCCGCACTTCGATATGGCCCTTCTCCAGTTTATCTGCATCAAAAGCATGCAGCGGCTGTCCGTATTCCAGCATGACATAGTTCGTGATATCGACGATATTATTGATCGGACGGATGCCAGCGGCCATCAAACGGTTTTGCATCCACTGCGGGGAAGCTCCGAGCTTGATCCCTGTTACATAACGGGCTGCATAATGACTGCATTGTTCGCCAGCCGTAATCTCAACCGAGATATGATTCGCAGCCGCATCACCGATTTCCACCATCTTCTCTTCAGGGTCAGGCAATTTCACTTCACGACCCAGAATTGCACCTACTTCATAAGCTGCACCAAGCATGCTCAGACAGTCGGAGCGGTTCGGTGTCAGGTCAAGTTCAAGAACATGATCATCGAGACCAAGCACCTGGCTGATTGGTGTGCCAATTTCCGTTTGTGCTGGCAGAACAAGAATGCCTTCCTGTTGGTCCTTCGGCAGCAACTTGTCGTTCATGCCCAGTTCTTTCGCAGAGCAGATCATGCCAAGGGATACAACACCGCGCAGCTTGGCTTTTTTGATATCGAGTCCACCAGGGAGCTTCGCTCCAACCAGGGCAACGACTACCTTTTGACCCGCATCCACATTTTTCGCACCACATACGATCTGCAGATCTTCTTCCTGTCCAGCATCAATCACACATACATTCAGCTTGTCAGCGTCAGGGTGCTTCTCCTTGCTCTTCACGTAACCGACAACCACTTTGTTCACGCCCTGGTTCCGGTTCTCCACTACATCAATCTCAATCCCTGCACGAGTGAATTTCTCTGCCAACTCCTGCGGTGCCACGCCTTCCAGCGCGATATAATCAGACAGCCAATCTGTCGATACTCTCATGGACGTTCACTTCCTAATCTATGAATTGGTGTTGCAAATGAAGGGCGTTTGCCCTGTATACTACTTCGGTAATTACAGGCGTCCGAATTGTTTCAAGAACGCCATATCACTGTTGTAGAAATGACGAATATCATCAATGCCATATTTCAGCATAGCAATACGCTCTACGCCCATTCCGAATGCAAACCCACTGTATTTCTCCGGATCATAACCGCCCATCTCAAGTACTTTCGGGTGAACCATACCGCCGCCCAAAATCTCAAGCCAGCCCGTCTGTTTACATACCCGGCAGCCACTACCACCACATTGCACACAAGTGACATCCACTTCAGCACTTGGCTCGGTGAAAGGGAAGAAACTTGGACGGAGACGAATTTCAGTGTGTGAACCGAACATTTCGCGTACGAATTGCAGCAAAGTGCCTTTAAGGTCACTCATGCGAATGTTCTCGCTAATGACCAAACCCTCAACCTGATTGAACTGGAACGAATGCGTCGCATCGTCATCGTCACGACGGTATACTTTACCCGGACAGATGACTTTAACAGGCACTTCGCCTTTCATGCTTTGCATGGTACGAACCTGAACCGGTGACGTATGCGTACGCATCAACAGGTCTTCTGTTACATAGAAGGAATCCTGCATATCACGCGCCGGGTGGTTCTTCGGCAGATTCAGTGCTTCAAAGTTGTAATAATCCATTTCAACCTCAGGACCTTCCGCTACTCGGTAGCCCATGCCGATGAAAATATCTTCGATTTCCTGTACCACTTTGGTCAGTGGATGCAGTCCGCCTTGACGTCCGCGACGTCCCGGCAGGGTCACATCAATTTTCTCGGATTGCAGACGTTTCGCCGTCTCTTCCTTCTGGAACTGCTCCTGTTTGCTGTCAATGACTTCTTCAATCGCGCCGCGAACATCATTGGCGACCTGACCAATCACCGGACGCTCCTCTGCACTTAGCGCACCCATACCGCGCAAAATCTCGGTCAACGCACCCTTTTTCCCCAAATACTTTACACGCAGATCACTCAGCGTCTGTGGATCGTTCACGCCAGACAGCTGTTCCAGCGCTTCGATCTTTAATGCCTCCAAACGTTCTTTCATGTGTAAATGCCCCCTTTTTGTGGTGTTAATGCAACAAAAAAAGGCCTTCTCTCCCCTGAAGGGACGAAAAGACCGTGGTACCACCCTTGTTAGACATTCAGTGCTGCCTGGCCCTTCCGGCCTGCAACATGTTTGTCTCACTCTATACGGAATAACGACCGTTAACCGTTACCCCCTACTAACTCCTGCGATGAATCACAAGATATGGTTCAGGGAACCGCTCCGGAGTGAATTTCAGCAGCCTTGTTCTACAGAAACGCTCTCAATCTACGGCGCTTCCTCCCTGTACAGAGGCACTGCTTACTTGTCTCCATCATCACGTTTGCATGTCAGAAAAACCTTCAAATTTACTGATGATCGTCCATTATTATATGCAAAATCGCTCGAAATAGCAAGCCGTAAAGCCGCATGATTAAACGTTAAGCCAAAAAGTAAAACGGCATAAGCTTCGTCACTCGATCACTTCTGTTTTCGCACTTCGCGCAACTGTTTCAAACGACGCTGAATTTCACGAACCTCGGTTACTTCAGCCGCCCGTTCAATTACCTCATCAGGCTTGGTCAACACATCATTGCCCACACTGTTCATGGGAGATAACAACTCGGACAAACGCATCTCAAGCCGTAGCCGTTCATCATCTGACTCTCGAACCTCAAGGGCGGACTCTCGCATTTTAATGGATTGCTCCCGATCCTCCACCCCGCCTTCAAACAGTGTAGCTTTCCCACCAGGCTCCAGATCAAGCAAGCGGCTGGCGAGTACTTTAGTCAGCATACGGTCATGGGATACGAGTACCAGTGCTCCGGATGCCTGCTTCAATATATTCTCCATCACTTCCTGTGTGTCAATATCCAGATAATTGGTCGGTTCATCCAACACCAGCAGGTTGGCTCCGCCGAAATACAACCGCAGGAACGCAACCCTGCACTTCTCCCCCATGCTCAAATCCCCAATGCGCTTGAACACATCATCTCTCGAAAACAAAAAGCATCCCAGAATGGTACGGGCAGCACTTTGTGTCATGGATGGAAGACTGAGCAAACTGTCCAGAAGCGTCTGACTTTCCGGTAATCCCTCAAGCTCTTGCGAAAAATAACCAACCTTCAGCTGTGGATGACGTGTCACCTTTCCTTCAGAAGGTTCCAGTTCCCCGATCATCAGCTTGAGCAACGTCGTCTTGCCTGTGCCATTTGGACCGCGTACGGCAAGACGATCTCCACGTCCGACCGCAATCCGGAGATTGTGAAGCAACGTTTGGCTTCCCTGATAGCCAAAGCTAACATTTTCTAGTCCAAGGAGCTGGCGCGCAGCCAGCGTGTTCACTTGCAGCTCCATGTTCAATTTCGCAGCTTCGCGGGGTTTATCCACGCGTTCCTTCTCCAGACGCTCCAGTTGCTTTTGCTTGGCATGGTAGCGGGAAATGTTCTTGTTGGCTTTGGCTTTGTAAAAGCTCTGGGTAATTTTGACCTCCACATCGGTCGCTGAATTATGAGCCTGATGAAACCATTCCTGATAATTGCGAATCGTCTCTTCTAGCGCTTTTCGTTCCAGCTCCTGCTTGCGATAGGTTGCTTCCTGCTCACGCAATTCGCGTTCTTTATGGCCTTTGTAATCCGTGTAACCCCCCTTATATTTGGTCAGAGCATCCGGGGTGAACTCGATGACACCCGTTGCCACCTGATCAATAAAGGTCCGGTCATGAGAGACAAACAACAATGTTCCGGCATAGGTGGATAGCCATTCTTCAAGCCAGCGCATGCTCTCTTCATCCAGATGATTTGTCGGTTCATCCAGAATCAGAAATTTGGGTTTACTGACCAGCAGTCCTGCGAGACGAGCCTTCGTTTTTTGCCCACCACTCAAAGAATGATACGATTTGCTCCAATGTTCCGACGATAATCCGAGACGCGTCAGTACCTTCTCTACCTCAGTTTCCCACATATACCCGTTCAATTGCTCGTATTGCTCCATCGCTATTGTATATGCTTCGAGTAGCCGCTGCTCATCTGCCGCTCCACTGTTGCTCATACGTTGTTCCAGGTCTTCCAGGTCACGCTTCACCTCGTAGATCCGTCCACTTTCCTGCCGGACAGCATCAAGCACATTCATCTCAGGTTTGATCAAGGAGCGCTGGCGCATGAAACCCCACTCTTGCTGCGGAATGTGGCGTTCGATGCGTCCACCACCATCTTCTTCTCCAAGAATTATGCGTAATAAAGTGGTCTTGCCACACCCGTTGCGACCCAGGATGGCAAGCCGCTCCCCTTCATTTATTTCCAGATTCAATCCTGCGAATAACTCATTCCCGTTCCACTCTTTCGATACTTCATGTAGGCGTACCATTGTCATCATGAGGCCTCATCCTTCCTGCAATTCAAAATAAAAAACCGCTGGCATCAGCCGGCGGTCTGGCAATTCAGGATTGGATAAAGCGTCAAAAAACAAGCATAAGATACCCCACGGTATGAACAAAGAACCCCTAAAAGGGTACACACAAGCCAGAACAGCCTGCACGTTTCCATACCTGATCCCATAGCTGAATTTGGACACACGAATCCCCTCATTGCTCAGCCGCTTTTTGGCTGACTGCGTCAATACACTCTCTGCAGTTACTGGGGTTCAATTCATGTGTTTTACTTCATGGGACGTATGGTTACCTCTCATTCATGTGTAGTATCGATTTCTCCGTTATTGTACCAGATGATGGGGAAAAAGCAAAGGTTTTGAATTCGGAGCCATTGATATGGCTCGATGTAGCCCATCGTGATAGCCTAAACTCAAATCAACATCTTTATTCAAATATGACTTGTGATACACTAATTTCGAAAAAAAGAAAAAAACCTTGTTCTCACAAGGGTTTCAGGTGTTGCATTAGTTAAGCGGGTGATGGGAATCGAACCCACGCTATTAGCTTGGAAGGCTAAAGTTCTACCATTGAACTACACCCGCGCGAATGACGATCGGGACGACACGATTTGAACATGCGACCCCCTGGTCCCAAACCAGGTGCTCTACCAAGCTGAGCTACGTCCCGTCAAGTTCCGAGGAACATTAATATGAATATTACAAAATTAATATACCATGATCATCCAACGCTTGCAACTTCTTTTTAACAGACTCCCTCCTCGTTATGAAACCAAAAGAAGACAGAAGCGTGTCTGCGCCCCTGCCTATCCTTAACCTGTGGGTTTATCCACATCTCTCAAAAACTTTTTTTCAAAATCGGCGGCCACAATCGGTTTGCTGAAAAAGTACCCTTGGGCCTCATGACAATGCTGATCACGAAGGAACGAAAGCTGGTCCTCATTTTCAACGCCCTCAGCCGTTACCTTTAACTGCAAGTGATGCGCCATGGATGTAATTGTCGATACAATTGCCGCATTGTTACTGTCCTCCATTACTTCATTGACAAAGGAACGGTCGATCTTGAGGCGGTCAATCGGCAGATCTTTCAAATAATGCAGAGAACTGTACCCGGTGCCAAAATCATCAATACTGATGTGCACACCAATTTCCTTGATTTTGCGCAATTGTTCAAACGCACGATCTTTATCAAACGTCATGCTCTCGGTGATTTCCAGTTCAAGCCACACAGGTTCCAAACCCGTTTCCTTGAGAATGCCGCTGATGTTATCCAGCAGATGAGAGTGCCTGAACTGCCTCATGGACAAGTTAACCGACACACACAGCTTGCGGTAACCCGCTTCCTGCCACCGTTTGTTCTGTGCACATGCCTCACGCAATACCCATTCTCCAAGTGGTACGATCAGTCCACTCTCCTCAGCAAGAGGAATAAATTCCGCAGGGGATACTGACCCTCTCAGCGGATGCTGCCAGCGTACCAAAGCCTCCATACCCACAATCAAGCCACTCTTCAGATTGACCTGCGGCTGATACACAAGGTAGAATTGCCCACGATCCAGCGCTTTGCGCAAATCATTCTCAAGCTGCAAACGTTCTTGGGCTTTCATCTGCATCGCATGGGCATATCGGTTTAGCTCCATTCCCTGCTCTTTGGCATTATGCAGCGCCGTATCCGCATTCTGGATGATCTCCTCCGGTGAGTCTCCGTCATGCGGGAATATCGCCATACCGATACCCAGCGTGAGATGATATTCGTTACCGTCTACAGTTACAGGTTTTTCGAACAGCTGCAAGATCGATCTTGTCCGCCTTAACGCCGTATCTGTTGTACAGAAGTCTGTCATTGTCAGTACGAATTCATCTCTTCCCAGTCCGAACACTTCCTCCCCCGGGAGCGAAGAATGCTTCAAACGTTGTCCAACCTGACGAAGCACACGGTTAGCCGCTTGTTGGCCCAGTGAATCATTAATCGTTTTGAATCGGTTGATATTCAATACCAAGACTCCGACAAGCTGCTCCTCTACCATAGCAGCATCCATCATCAATTTCAGTCGTTGAGAAAGACGACGGCGATTCGGCAGCCCTGTCACATCATCATGGTGAGCAATAAAGTTCATTTTCGCCTCAGCCACCTGCTGCTTGAGGAACGGCGTATCCACCACAGACGAATACAGTCCCTTCTGGATGAAGAAATAGCCCAAACAATTGCTTAGTAGACCTAGCAGCAGATTGAGATCATTAATCTTCGTAGCAGAGACAAAGTAACATTCTCCATAGAAAAAACAGAGGATTGCACAAAGGATGGTAGGCAGGTCACCATCTTTTCCTTTTTTCCATTGAACGAATAACACAACCGCAGTCACGCTAAACAGAATGCCAATCAGGAAATGAATTCGAGTAAACATGCCTCCAAGCACATCTCCCTCCAACAAGTTCGGCAGTACAGCCCATTCCTGAATTGCCACTGTATACAAAACAACAAAAATACCGAGTGTTCCACTGAAAATCAAAAATTTGCGTGGTAACGCAATTTCCCTCTCGCTGACTGCATATATGAACAACAAACCTGCCGCACAAACAAGAGATCCAAGAGACATCATCTTCAGTGAGAACTCCGACTCCACCATCGCGCCATTCGGCATTTCTTCGGCAAAAGAAACGATGTGAACCAATTCAAATAAACCAATTAATAAAAACAGCGTAGTCATAAGGACCCTTCGGAGGGTCAGTCTTTGAGTCTGAAATAACCAGCTTTGATTATAAATGCCGATACAGCCCGCTGCCGCAGCGAAGCCACCCAAGAGTGTCAAAACCGGGTAAACGGATATGATCAGATCAGAGCTTGCAGAGGAACGAAACCATTGACTTGCGAGGAAACACAATAAGCCGCCTATTGCGACCCAACCTATTTTTCTCTGATCTTGCTGATTAGCCTTCATGCCGTGTTTTTCCTTCCCGGGATCACCTATCCTGAAATAACCTTAACGATATAAACCTACTTTGTTACAATATTCGACATTTTATTATATCTACCAACGTTCAATTCACATGTGAGAACATGCTATCTGGTACATAATAACATTTATTTCCGCAGACGTGAACAAAAAAATAAGCACTCATAGGAATATTTATTCATAGATATGTAGAAAAACAAGGCAATAAGAACTAAAAAAACATGAACCCCCCATCGGAGTCCATGCTTTTTTAGATTTGCAACTGTATTTCAGACTAATTTTCGCTCTATTTGCATCATTCGACTCGAAATGCTAAAGTGTTCAAGTTTAGATGTATTAGATACATCTCTTGTTCACTGAAAGTCCAATTCAAGAATTATGCAACATGTTGTTTATTTGTCAAAATTCACTTCTGGTGTTGTCAATTTATCATAGAAATCAACAACCTTATCTTTGTCTTCCGACGAACGCAGTGCCATTGCCGAGCGAGGATGCTCGTCCAATGTACCTGTAATCATGTAAGGCAAAATGTAACCCCATTCTTCTTTTTCCCGGAGTGGGACCATCAATTGCTCCAATACACCTAGTACTGGACGCAGATTGTATTTCGTGCCTTTCAAATGAGCAACGAGCAGTTCAGTCGGACAGTTCCCTGCGGCGCGTCCCATGCCGTATACGGAAGCATCCAGCAGTTCAACGCCAAGCTCAGCGGCTACCAATGTGTTGGAGAATGCCAGTTGCATGTTATTGTGTGTGTGAACGCCCAGACGTTTGTTCGGCAGATGAGTTTTGAACTTCTCCACCAGATATTTCACATCGTTATGATCCAGGCTTCCATAGGAGTCTACTATGTATACAACATCCACAGCACTTTCCTTGATCAGTTCAAATGCTTCCAGCAGTTCATTTTCCATAACATTAGAAAGTGCCATAATGTTCAGCGTTGTTTCATATCCACGATCGTGGAACGTTTGAACCAGAGCAAGGGCCTTATCTACATCTTTGCTGTAGCAGGCTACACGAATCAGATCCAGCATGCTTTCACTGCGTGGCAAAATGTCATTCTCGTCCACACGTCCAACGTCAACCAGTGCAGACAATTTGGTGTTTCCTTTTTGCGGAATAACCTTGCGCAGGAAATCATCATTCAGAAAACGCCATGGTCCTGCTTCTTCTGCACCTTTCAAGAGCTTAGGTGAGTTTTTGTATCCAATTTCCATATAATCAACGCCAGCTTCATTCAATCCAGCATAGAGCTGTTGAACAAAGTCCACGCTAAAGTCCCAGTTATTTACCAATCCGCCATCACGGATTGTACAATCTACTATTTTGCAATGATTTGTCTTCATTAATGTCTGCTCCTTTTCTGACCAACTTGTGTATTCCTCTCATGATACTTGAACGTAACAATAAAAGTAAAGGGATTCCCGACTTATTTACTTCGATAAGATTTCCATATCCGATCCATCTCACTCATCTCGGAATCGTCTGGAGTTTTCTTCCCATATCGCACAGCGTTATAGGTATCTGGTAGCATTGCAGAGAGCTTCTGTTCATCTTCTCTGGCTCCATGCTGAACAATCGCCTCTGCAGCCTCCAGTGGTGTATGTGCACCCTGTATACTCACTCCCCGTTGTGCAGCTCTGTCGATCCACTTGCGATAATAGTATCGAACACGTTCAGCTTCCTGTGAGGGCAGTGACTCCTTCTTGCGGAACCAGGATTTGCGTGTTTTTGCAGGCGCCTCTAACGTTTCGCTAATGTCCACATACTCCGTCCGGGGCTCTACCTTCTTCTGACCGGGCTGCAGCAGCCCTTTGAAGCGCTCCATAAGTTTGTTTATCGCCTTCTGTCCCAAACGCAGAATAAGCCAGAGGATCACAACTGCGACAGCTCCCATGACTACCCAACCCAGGATGTCCCAGAAAACAGATGGCTCCCCTGCCGGTTCCATTCCTTCAGGCATCATCGGCGGTTCATTTGGAGCTGTAGACGGAGTAGGAGGCTCCTGATTAGAACTTGAGCCTATTAAACCTCTGATCCATGCAAGCAGACGGTCACGCAGTGGGCCTAGCCAGGCAACAAGACTGGGAAAAGCACCGATTCCTGCGATCACAATCAGCATCCATAACAGTCGCTGGTGATTCGCCCGGGCAAACTCACGCAGCACGATCCTTCTTGAGCCATCATTTAATATTGCACGATCCAGCTGCACACTGTATTGACCTACCAACCAGCCAACAAAACTGATGACTCCCGCTGCATATATGGTTCCAGTGTAAGCCCGAAGAGGTTGCATGAATTCAATTCCATTGGCCGCCCCACTGAGCACAATTGCACTGACTACACCCCAAATCTGCAAGCGCCAAATCAAAATCGAACGGAAAGCAGGTTGAAAATTCAACCCGATATAGGCTGAAATTACACCCCATACCACTGCCGTCAACAAATCAGGTAAAGGAAGCGCCCATAATATTGCGATAACCAAGGAGAGCAGCAGTCCCATAAGCAACGCTGCACCCCATCGAATAAACGTGTTTTTTTCGCTGATGGTTGGTAACTTGTGCTGTACCCACTGACCTAACCAGCCGGCAATAACAAAGATAGCCATTAATATGTATGGCAAATGTCCCGTTGCATAAAGGGAAGCCAGGGTCAAAAGCGGATAAAAATATATACCAATCAACAGAACGGCCGACATGGATAAAAGCACTCTTTCCTTGGTATTGTTGCTGTTGGACTCATTCATGCACTCACCGCCTTAGCATCGCTTTTCCCGCCTTCTACCGGGAGAATGGTTACACGGTGCCCTTGCTCATGTAAACGTGCAATTTCACGCTCCATAGCGGCAGATACATAGGACGTAATTAAGAGATAACTGCGAACCTGTTGGGCTTCTTCATTCCGTTCTACTTCATCACTCAGGAACTGCTCCATGGGAACCATGCATTTCAACTCCGTCTCAGCCATAGCTTCCAGCAGCATTTCCAGATGAGGAGTGCCGTAATCCGGCTCAATCCGCAATGTATCACGCCCTCCACTTATACGATAGCCATTATGAGCAAATCCTGCGGGTAACCCTCTTCCAATGGCATCTACCGCTGCTGTTGCAGCATAACGGAGTGCCCGTTCGATCATCTCCGGGCGAGTAACGACACTCCACATGTCTGCAGACTCCTGAATGTTGACCACAATCCAGGATTGAGGATCGGCAGTCCATCCCTGCTTGTAGACCTGCAATTCTCCCGTGCGTGCACTCGCCTTCCAATGAATACGGTTCATTGGATCACCCGCACCATAGGGACGTACCCCGAGGATCAGAAAGGGATCTTCAACAATCCAACGGGATACCTCAACCTCACCCTGCCATATCTGATAGATCGCAGGCAGATCCTCCGCATGAACAAGAGAAGGATATACGACCACGGACAGATGAACAGGAATTGGCTTCGAGGTACGCCAAAGGCCGAACAGATCCCCTCCGGTCATAGTTACGGTGTTTAACGTGTAGATCCCACGTCTGCTGCATATAAAAGGATGCTTGCGCGTAATACGGGTAAACGGTTTCAAAGTAAAGATACTTTTATGATTCTGATAGATATCTCCCTGGCTAATATCCATACCCGAGCCTGAACGAAATACAAATGAAACTGGCATCATAGCTTCAAGCCTGAGCCATGGAACCGAAATTCGTTTTTCATTCGCAATCGTCTCTACCATCTCCAGCTCATCCCCGGCGTAACAGCGCGTTTTGCTGAACTGTCTGGTGTACTTCAACTTGCGTAAAGCGGGACGGCCGAACCATATGCCGTGTACTCCAATAACAATGCCTCCAACAATGACAAGCCATAGTAATGCCATATGTTATCGCCCGCTGCCTGTAGCCAGATTCTCCGTCGGCACTTCAGTCTGGCTCAGAAGCTCCTGAATAATACGTTCCGCCAATCCCTCTTGTTGCCTCACCCGGTTGCGGAATACAAGCCGATGGGCTAGCACAGGCTCTGCCAATACCTTAATATCATCAGGGAGAACGAAGTCTCTGCCGTGTAAAGCTGCCCAGGCCTGGCTTGCCTTGAGCAACGCCTGGCCTCCTCGTGGACTTACACCCAGTGAAAGCTCGGGATGTTGCCTAGTCGCTTCTGTCAGGCGAATAATATATCTCAACAGATCTTCGTCGATTTGCACCGATGTATAAGTGTTCTGTGCCTCAATTAACTGCTCACGACTAATGATAGCGGATAGATCAGCAACAGAACGGCTTGCTACCGTACGTCTCAGAATTTCTACACTTTCTTCACTGCTTGGATAGCCCATTCGAATCTTCATCATGAAACGATCCATCTGTGCCTCTGGTAACGGAAAAGTTCCCTGGTTATCTACCGGGTTTTGAGTGGCAATGACGATAAACGGTCGTTCCAGCTGTCTGGTCGAACCATCAATACTAATCTGCCGTTCCTCCATACACTCCAGCAAACTGGACTGGGTACGCGGTGTAGCCCGGTTGATCTCATCTGCCAGCACCAAGTTGGCAAACAGGGGGCCAGGTCTAAATTCAAAGTCACCTTCTTTTTGGTTAAAAAAATGAATCCCCGTCAAATCGGATGGCAACAGATCCGGTGTGAACTGAATACGCTGGAAGGTACAATCCAGTGAAGAGGCTACTGATTTTGCCAACATGGTTTTCCCCGTACCAGGCACGTCCTCCAGCAGGACATGTCCTGAGGCAATAATGGCTGTCATCACAAGCTCAATCGTATGGTCTTTGCCCACAATGATCTTCCCAACATGGTCCATTAACTGTTTGTTCATTTGTTCCATTCCCTGGATATTCATAATTGGTTCTTCCTCCCGTAAATTGAGCTATGTATTCGCATTCATTCTAACTATAACCCTAATCGTCCCAACAAAAAACAACAGGAATCGGCGGGTTAGCCAATTCCTGTTCGCATAACTCTTGTCTTTACACCAAAGGAAGCATGATGATGAACCGGGTGCCTTCCCCTTTTTTGCTATCCACAGAGATGTTACCTCCGTGATTCTTAATAATGCGGTAACTCACGGAAAGTCCCAGCCCTGTCCCGCTCTCCTTAGTGGTGAAAAACGGGTCAAACAAGCGCACAAGCGTGTTATGGTCCATTCCCTGTCCATTATCGGCAATGGAGATCTGCACATACTTGTTCTCGGTTCCCGTGGAGATCCGAATCAGACCTGTGTGCTCTTCGCCCACATCCTCGATGGCATCCATCGCATTTTTAACCATATTCAAAATTACCTGCTTAATCTGTTTGACATCGATAGACACATTTAACGGGACTTCTGCTTCATCCAGAGTGATCTCGCACCCCTTCATTAATCCTTCGCTTTCTGTCAGCAAAACCACCTCTTTGAGCAAAGAGTTAACAGACATAATGGTCTTTTGAGGAGCTGACGGTTTCGAGGAATTCAGAAATTCGTAGATAATGTCGTTCGCCCTATCAATCTCCGTTAGAATGATTCGAGCGTACTCGTCTTTCCCCAATTGCAACAAATGGGGCCGAAGCAACTGGATAAATCCGCGGATAGCCGTCAAAGGATTGCGAATTTCATGGGCAATAGATGCCGAAATTCGCCCCAACATTGCAAGTTTGTCATTTTGATAAGCGGTCTGCTCAATCTGTTTATAATCGGAAACATCCTTCACACTGAAGAGGAAGTCCCCATCCATCTGATCCCCGTACGTTACTGTAACCAGCCAATGCCTGCCATACTCGTCAATCAATTCATGATAGCGCTTACGATGAAAGATAGTTTCCCGATAGATGCGTAAAATTTTCTTTTTCTTGAATCGGCTCATCTGTGGATGATGCAGCATTTGCATCAGGGTGCAGCCGCTCAATAGACTCCTAGGAAGCTCCAACAATTTTGCCATCTGAACGTTAATAAACGTCAATACACCGTTACTGTCAAACAACATAATACCGCTATCCAGATGTTCCAGGACATTCTCATACTTGTTGTTATCCAGATGTACAGGCGGGAATCCATCCGTTGGTCGAGGCACTGTATCCTGAAATTCACTAATCATGTCAGGTTCCTCCTTTTCACGTAAATGATAAACTTGCCATTCGGACATCATATCATCACAGAAACAGGAAGGGCCGATTTTATTTTCATTACCGGTGCCCTTTCATTAGGGGGCTGAGCCGAAAATATGGATGGCATGTCCGGAACACAAGCTGGTCTATTCCGGGTAACCAAGAGTCGATCCGGAAAACATTATACGTTTGTTCCATTCTAAGCTTCTCCTATTCCCAAACACGAACATTTTTTGCTCCGCCTCTTTTGCAAGTCTGTTTTTATCATAGACAAGTTTATAGAAGGGAGTCAATCGGAGAAAGTGTCGAATGGAAATTTTTTTAAGAAAAACCGTGAATTAGTTTCTATATACAACAAAAACGAAGCTTTTTCGCTCGATTAGCGAATCAGCTTCGTTCGTATAGTTTAAATTTTAAATGATTAAATTCAATCTATAGTCCACTCTTGTTATGCTGAATTTTGAGTCTGCGCTGACTCATGACGGCTAAGCGACGCTTAAGTTCGCTTTCCCACTTCTCATCCTTCATTTCCTTGGCAAGACGAAGTAGATCCAGAGACATGTCGATCTGACGCTGCACAATGACCATGGCGTCCTCGCTTTCACGATTCACACAATTTTCAAAAATCGCATCTTCATCTTCCGTCACGTAATCTTGAAAATCAATCTCCGACGCACCATCTCCATGCGCATATTCAGCCAAAATTTCATATTCATTTTCCACTTTATAATGCACTTCTACCCGGTGACACACCGGACAAAACAGCAGGGGAACATTATGAACCTGGGTGCGGTAATGCTTCAGCGTGCCCTTTGTTCCCACCATACTTGCCCCACAACAGTAACTCATTTTTGTTCACCCTCCTTATAACGTGCCGAGACTTTTTAATGGATAGCCGTCCCGTACACTTCAAGCACTTCCGAAAAAGGAATAGTTCCATCAGTGTATCACATTCATGTACAAATTATAAATGCAGAGCACCGGAATATTTACCGGGTTTCCATACCCTATTCGCCTTGAGGCCCTTCGATTCCTCTTTCCAGAGATAAAAATGAAGGCTTTCTTCTATTACATCATTACCACGTTTACGTCCCTGTTTAAACACTTTTCTTCCTTTAGGGCTTATATTCTGGTAAAAGGGTGCAAAAAGCCCTCAATCCCATGAGGGATGAGGGCTTGAACTACAAACGTTCAAGTTCAATCAGGCTTACAGGTTGTTGTCGCCTGGTTTCCAGTTCATTGCACACAATCCACCGGATTGAAGAGCTTGCAGTACACGAAGTGTTTCTTCAACACTACGGCCTACATCATTGTGGTTAACGACTTGGTATTTCAATTCGCCTTCTGGATCGATGATGAACAAACCGCGCAGTGCAACGCCTTCTTCTTCGATCAGAATGCCATAATCTTTAGCAACTTGTTTCGTGATGTCGGAAGCAAGTGGGAAGTTCAATTGACCAAGACCATTGCTGTCTTTAGGTGTGTTGATCCAAGCTTTGTGGCTGTGTACGGAGTCAACGCTCACGCCAAGAACTTCAGTATCCAAAGCTTTGAATTGCTCAGCAGCATCACTCAAAGCTGTAATTTCAGTTGGGCACACAAAAGTGAAATCCAAAGGATAAAAGAAAAATACGAGCCATTTGCCACGATAATCGGACAGTTTTACGGAACCAAAGTCTTGTCCATCTCCCGATACTGTTTCCATTGCAAAATCCGGTGCGGGTCTACCAACCAAACGTTCTGCCATAACTAACAATTCCTCCTTTGGGATTATGTAAGCACTCAAGTTGAATGCTCATCATCAAGAAAAACGAGAACGCTTTTCCTGTAATTAAAATGGGTTTGTTACTTGATAACAAGTACAAGTAAAATGTTATCATCCGGACTTCTCAAAGTCAAGATTATAATCGTTGTTTTATTATAATAATTATAAATAAGGATTTTTCGTGGCAAAAATCATAAAGGAACAGCCCTCTGCAATTCCTGATCGGAGCAAAGGGCTGTACTGTTCTTACTATTATTAAGCCTGTTTCTGAATTGCCGCGACGATCAGATCGCCCATTTCTGTCGTACTGATCGCTTTGCTCTTGTCTACAGCGATATCGCTTGTACGATGTCCCGCATTCAGCACATCAGACACAGCTGCTTCAATTGCGTCAGCACCTTCTGCATAACCAAAGGTTGTACGGAACATCAATGCCAGCGAAAGGATCGTTGCGATCGGGTTCGCCAGTCCTTGACCTGCGATATCCGGCGCTGAACCGTGTACTGGCTCATACAGACCAAAGCTTCCTTCACCCAGTGATGCAGATGCCAGCATGCCGATCGAACCTGTCAGCATCGCTGCTTCATCACTAAGGATATCTCCGAACATATTTTCAGTCACGATAACGTCAAAGCTGGATGGACGACGCAGCAACTGCATTGCACAGTTGTCTACAAGCACATGTTCCACTTCAACATCCGGATATTCCGGTGCTACACGGTTAACGACTTCTCTCCAAAGACGGGAAGTTTCCAGCACGTTGGCTTTATCTACTGAAGCCAGTCTCTTACTACGCCCTTGGGCAATTTCAAACGCCTGACGAACGATGCGCTCCACTTCGGTTACATTATATACGCATGTATCCACTGCTTCTTCGCCTTGTGCACCTTCACGTCTGAACTTTTCACCAAAGTAGATTCCCCCGGTCAACTCACGCACGACCATCAGATCCGTACCTTCCAGCACTTCCGGTTTCAAGGTGGAAGCATCCTTCAAGCAATCAAACACCACTGCCGGACGCAGGTTTGAGAACAGTCCGAGCGCTTTGCGAATGCCAAGCAAGCCTGTTTCCGGACGCAATTCCTTGCTGTTGTTGTCCCATTTTGGACCACCAACGGCTCCGAGCAACACAGCATCTGCACTCTTACATACTGTCAGTGTTTCTTCAGGAAGCGGTGTACCTTTCTCATCAATGGCGATTCCACCAAACAGCGCATGCTCTGTCTCAAAACGGTATCCGAACACTTCCTCCGTACGTTTGAGAACTTTCTCTGCCTCCGCTACGACTTCAGGACCGATTCCGTCACCTGCGATAACTGCAATTTTTTTCACGTCTGCCATGGGTTGTCCACTCCTTATATCCATTCATTCGGTTATTCACTTCAATAATTAACGTGTCATTTTTAACTCTCTCTTTTGTATCATATTCGGAGGTCATTTGACTAAGATATACAATCTATGACTTTAATAGTTTTTGCCTATAAGTGGTTTTGGATTGGTTGTTCTGTACCTCTGACTGAGTTAAAATAAGCCTGAAGACAAATTCAGGTAACTCAGGAGGGATTGCAATCATGCAATACACGTACTTGGGAAAATCAGGTCTTAAAGTCAGCCGGATCTGTCTCGGCACGATGAACTTTGGACCTGCTACAGACGAAAAAGAGGCATTCCGTATCATGGATGCAGCACTCGATGCCGGTGTGAACTTTTTTGATACCGCTAACATTTACGGCTGGGGCGAAAATTCGGGTCTCACCGAGGAGATCATTGGGCGCTGGTTTAAACAGGGCGGCGGCAGACGTGAAAAAGTCGTTCTTGCGACCAAAGTCTATGGCTCCATGCATGACGATACAGACGGTCCAAACAACGATGCGGGTCTCTCCGCCTACAAAATCAGACGCCATCTGGAAGGTTCCCTCCGCCGCCTGCAAACAGACCATGTTGAACTGTACCAGATGCACCATGTTGATCCCGCCATATCGTGGGACGAGCTGTGGGGCGCGTTTGAGAATGCTGTTCATCAGGGCAAAATTGGTTATGTAGGTTCAAGCAACTTTGCTGCATGGCAGATTGCCGTTGCACAAAGTGAAGCCAAAAATCGCCATTTCCTCGGTCTTGTATCCGAGCAGCATAAATACAGTCTTAACTGCCGTTTACCTGAGCTCGAAGTGCTGCCCGCAGCGAAAGAGCTGGGCCTTGGCGTTATTCCGTGGAGTCCGCTTGATGGTGGGTTACTCGGACGTAATGCGCTTCAAAAGCTGGAAGGCACACGCAGCGGTGGCATTGCTGAACGGATTGAGTCCCATCAAACGCAGCTGGAACAATTCGCAGCACTTTGCCGTGAACTCGGCGAACCGCAGGATACCATAGCTTTGGCCTGGGTTGCCGCCAATCCGGCAGTTACCGCACCCATTATTGGGCCGCGTACACTGGAGCAGTTCGAAACTGCGCTCAAATGTTTGGATGTTACTTTGGATGAAGCGGTCCTCAAACGTTTGGATGAAATCTTCCCGGGTCCGGGAGGACAAGCTCCGAACGCATATGCTTGGTAAAAGCTTACCAGCATAACTGAATACGTCTTTTAAACGAAAATGCTCTATATCAAAAATGCAATTATTCTATACGTAACAACAAAAAAGTCTGACCTTCAATTTTAGAGGGTCAGACTTTTTATGTACCTCACTGAACTACAATACATAGGGCTGGGTACTCCATCCCAGCTTCTCCAGCCAGACGAATTCCAGTCCAATGAAGAGTTTTGCTTGCTGCAAATGATGTGTTACAGGTTCACATTAACGCGATTCGTGTAGGTCTTGCGTTTCTCAATCAACTTGTTTAATCCATCGACATAAGCACGTGCACTGGCACCCAGAATATCGGTACTTACGCCACGTCCTTGTACAGATATTTGGTTTTGAGTAAGTACGACGTGAACCTCACCCAATGCATCCTTACCATGCGTAACCGATTTGATCGAGTAGTCGGATAGCGTTACCTCTTCTCCGCTCACTTGGTCAATCGCATTATAAATGGCATCTACCGATCCATTTCCTTCTGCTTTTTGTTCCACCGTATCACCATTAAGTGTAGCAATGCGAACTTTAGCCGTTGGAATGGATTCATCACCATACGTCACAAAGATGGATTCCAGTTTAAACACCTCAGGTGCATCCTGCAATTTCTCTTCGATGACCGCCAGCAAATCCTCATCAGTCACTTCTTTTTTCTTATCTGCCAGATCTTTGAATTGGGCAAAAGCACGGTTCAAAGCTTCTTCTTCCAGTTCATAACCGAGCTCAATCAAGCGTTCACGGAAGGCATGACGTCCCGAGTGTTTACCCAATACAAGCTTGCTTTCCTTCAGACCGATGGACTCTGGCGTCATAATCTCGTAGGTTGTTTTCTCCTTCAGCATGCCGTCCTGGTGAATTCCAGATTCGTGTGCAAACGCATTCGCACCAACAATCGCTTTATTCCCAGGAACAACCATACCCGTCAAACGACTCACGAGACGGCTGGTCCGTGCAATCTCAGAAAGTTGCAGCGAGGTTTTCGCCTGGAAAAATTCCTGACGTGTTTCCAGTGCCATGGCAATTTCTTCAATCGCGGTATTACCCGCACGTTCACCAATTCCGTTGATGGTCCCCTCAATTTGATCGGCTCCGTTCAGAATCGCTGCGAGCGTGTTGGCAGTTGCCATCCCCAGGTCGTTGTGACAGTGTGCACTCAGCTGCACCTTATCAATGTTGTGTACGTTTTCCTTGAGATGTTTGAAAATATTTCCGTACTCGTACGGGCTCAGATAGCCAACCGTATCCGGGATATTTACAACGGCTGCGCCTTCTTCTACAGCCATATTCACCATCTCAACGAGGAAATCATACTCGGTACGACCTGCATCCTCCAACGAGAATTCAATCTTCGAAAAAGTTTTCTTCGCATAGCGAATGGCTGAACGAGCCGTATCAAGAACCTGAGCTCTGTCCATACGCAATTTATGCTGACGATGAATGGGTGAAGTTGCCAAAAAAATATGGATACACGGGTCCTGAGCGCCCTTCAATGCTTCTTTCACCGCATCGATATCCTGCTCTCTGGAGCGGGACAAGCCAATGACGGTAACATTTTTGACCGCTTTGGCTACTGCATTAACTGCCGCCAAATCGCCTGGAGAGGCCGCGGGGAAACCGGCTTCCATCCGATCAATACCAAGCCGCTCGAGCTGGTGCGCAATTTCCACCTTTTCACGAGTATTCAGATTGACCCCCGGGGATTGTTCTCCATCACGCAGCGTTGTGTCAAATACATAGATTTTACGCACGCCTCGCACCTCCTAGACTTGTATTTTATGTTCCTCTAAAACCAGTAATAGCGGCACACGCATATGCACGGCCGCTATTCCCGGTTAAAGCTGTAAGTTTACTTGATTACCTTAAAGTGCATGCTTACTTCTTGATCCAGTGCATCATCTCACGCAATTGTCCGCCAACCACTTCAATTGGGTGTTCAGCTTCGTTGCGACGAGTTGCTGTCAGGAAAGCACGGCCGGATTGGTTTTCCAGGATGAAGTCACGTGCAAATTTACCTTGTTGGATATCTGTCAGAACTTCTTTCATTGCTTTCTTCGTATCTTCAGTTACCACGCGAGGTCCAGTTACATAGTCACCGTACTCCGCTGTGTTACTGATGGAATCACGCATACTTGCAAGTCCACCTTCATACATCAGGTCAACGATCAGTTTCAATTCGTGCAGACACTCGAAGTATGCCATTTCAGGAGCGTAACCCGCTTCTGTCAACGTTTCGAAACCAGCTTTTACCAGGGCACTTACACCGCCACACAGAACAGCTTGCTCACCGAACAGGTCTGTTTCTGTTTCTTCACGGAAGGAAGTTTCGATAACTCCTGCACGCGTGCAACCGATACCTTTGGCATAAGCCAGACCGATATCTTTTGCTTTACCTGTTGCATCTTGCTCAATTGCGATCAGGCCCGGTACACCGAAACCTTCCACGTAGGTACGACGTACCATGTGGCCAGGGGACTTAGGAGCTACCAGCAATACATCGCTGTCTTTTGGAGCAACGATTTGACCGAAATGAACGTTGAAACCGTGGGAGAAGAGCAATGCTGCGCCTTTTTTCAGGTTTGGTTCGATCTCGTTTTTGTATACAGAAGCTTGTGTTTCGTCAGGCAGCAAAATTTGAACTACGTCTGCACGGCTAGTTGCTTCAGCCGGGGACAGAACTTCAAATCCGTCATTTTTTGCAGTGTCAAAAGATTTACCTTCACGAAGTCCGATGACTACGTTCAATCCACTGTCACGCAGGTTTTGAGCTTGGGCATGGCCCTGGCTACCATAACCGATGACCGCAATCGTTTTTCCTTTCAATACGTTAAGCTCTGCATCCTGTTCATAATAAGTAGTTACTGGCATGTTTATAAGTCCTCCTTTGTATTGTAAAGAACCCTTCATTAATGAGCGGGTGTCTCAAGGGACCGGCACGCTTTTTTTGCTTTTAGCGTCTCTGGTCTGATCCGATCCGTTCAGACACCCGCCCGTTAATGCGGGTATGTGGCTATATTGTCAAGCGTTACATCACTAAAATGTTGAATTGCAACGGGTACCGGACTGGCACCTCATCTAAGATCAACTGTTACATTTCAGCTCACTGCTGCTAACGTAGTATTGTCGTTCCGTTGATAAGCATCAGGCCATGCTCTTTTTCAATATGACTGTTTATACGTTACCTCGTACCAATGCAGTTATTCCTGTACGTGACAGTTCGCGAATGCCATATGGCTTAAGCAATTCAATCATCGCATCAATTTTATCTGTATCTCCGACCACCTGTACAATCAGGCTGCCTGGACCAATATCCACAACAGATGCGCGGAATGTTTCTACTACACCAAGAATTTCTGGACGTTCGGACGGCTCTGCCTTTACCTTGATCAATGCAAGTTCACGGGCAACCATCGGTTTCAGACTGAAATCAACCACTTTGATGACATCGATGATTTTGTACAGTTGCTTTTCAATCTGTTCCAGCGTTTTGTCATCACCGATCGTCACAATGACCATCCGGGACAATCCCGGTTCCTCGGATTGACCTACCGTAATACTCTCAATGTTGAATCCCCGTCGACCGAACAACCCCGATACCCGCTGCAGGACGCCAGGCTGATCGTTGACCAATATCGAAATCGTATGTCTTATCATTCCTCAGCATCCCCCATCAGCATTTGATCGATTGTCGCTCCTTGCGGAACCATTGGATATACGTTTTCTTCCTTGCGTACTACGAATTCAACAACGACCGGTCCTGGTGTATCCAGAGCTTCTTGCCAAGCACGCTCGGCTTCTTCCTTATTGGTTGCACGCAATCCTTTTACCCCATAAGCTTCAGCAAGTTTTACAAAATCAGGGCTGCCTGCCAGATCGATATGACTGTAACGATTCTCATAGATGATCTCTTGCCACTGACGTACCATTCCAAGCACCTGATTGTTGATAATAACAATCTTCACCGGGATGTTGTTAATGGCACAAATCGCAAGCTCTTGAGAACACATCTGCATGCCGCCGTCACCGTTAATGGAAATAACAAGTCTGTCCGGGTTGGCCATTTGAGCACCGATTGCAGAAGGGAATCCAAAACCCATCGTTCCCAGTCCACCGGAGGTTACCCATGAACGCGGTTTGTTGAATTTATAATATTGAGCTGCCCACATTTGATGCTGTCCAACGTCCGTAGTCACGATTGCTTCGCCTTTGGTTGTATCATTCAGCATTTCCACAACCCACTGCGGTTTCAATACTTCCTCTGAATCTGTGTAGCTGTACGGTTTCTCTTGTTTCCATTGTTTGATCTGGTCTCTCCATGCATCTGCACGTTCAGCGCGTTGAACCTCTTTGTTCGCTATTTCCAGAACCGTCTTCACATCACCAACGATTGGAATGTCTGTTGCAATGTTTTTGCCAATTTCAGCCGGATCAATGTCAATGTGCACAATTTTGGCATGTGGAGCGAATCCGTCCAGCTTGCCTGTTACCCGGTCATCGAAGCGTGCTCCGATGTTGATCAGCAAATCCGATTTTTGAATCGCCTGATTGGAAGTGTATGTTCCGTGCATACCCGGCATCCCGGTCCACAATTCGTGACCACTCGGGAATGCTCCAAGTCCGAGAAGTGTTGTCGTGATTGGAATGCCTGTCTTCTCCACAAATTCGAACAGCGCTTCGTGTCCACCGGAGTAAACTACACCGCCGCCTGCCAGAATCATCGGACGCTCTGCTTCCTGAATCGCCTGAGCCAGACGATCAACCTGAAGTTTGTTCGGTACTGTCCGTGGGTTGTACCCTCTCAATATAACAGGTTCAGTCACGGGTTCAAACAACGTTTTGTTAGCCGATACATCCTTCGGAATGTCGATCAATACGGGACCTTTACGTCCTGTATTCGCAATATGAAATGCCTCATGAATGACACGTGACAAATCTTTTACGTCTTTTACCAGATAACTGTGTTTGGTGATTGGCATCGTGATTCCGGTAATATCCGCTTCCTGGAAAGCATCGGAGCCGATCAGACTGGAAATTACATTTCCCGTAATGACTACGAGTGGTACGGAATCCATATACGCTGTTGCAATACCCGTAACTAGATTCGTTGCTCCAGGTCCGGAGGTAGCGATACAGACACCCACTTTTCCACTCGCCCGTGCATATCCGTCAGCTGCATGAATGGCACCTTGTTCGTGACGGGTTAACACGTGCTTGAAATCCTCGAAACCATACATCGCATCGTAAATGTACAACACTGCGCCGCCCGGGTAACCAAAAACGCACTCTACACCTTCCAGCAACAAGCTTCTCAGCAGAATTTCGGAACCGCTAATGACCTCCGGCTTCATCCATTTTTCACGTAATTCATCTGTCGATCGTACTTCTGGAATTTGAGCTCCCATCAGTCATCCTCCTCTCGGAATTTACATCATTCTGACATTTAAAGTTACAAAAAAAACCTTCCATCCCTGCAAACAAGTTTATGCTTGCGAGGGACGAAAGGTTGTTGCTTCCGTGGTACCACCCAACTTTGTCCGAAATTTCGCAATAACGGACCTTACCAGGTACAAAAAATGATAGACCAAACGGACATACCCGTTTTCCATACCTGTTGTCTGTAACGCAGACATACGATTTTCCCTAATAACCTAATGGAGTGACATCCAATGCTTTTCAGGAAAACAGCTCCGAGGTGAGCTCGTATATAAGGGATAATGGTGGTGGTTTCAGCAATTCCAGCCACTCTCTGAGCAAAAGAGCCCTTAAAACTTCGTCCTCTTCATAGCCGATGAAATATTCTCGTTAAATGTTAGGAACATTATATGATTCCTCCAACCGATAAGTCAATACCCCTTTTGTATAAAAATTCAGAACGTCCCTAATCCTTCATCCTCAATATTTAACGTTACCCCAATCCCTGCGCTTCATTCAGTCACCTTTCAACTTGCCTCAGGCATAGGATATACGAGCAGCACGACTGGTCCTGAAAGGAGGCTTCCGATGGTGATTCGGCAACGTAAATCCAAGCTGGATGATGCCGCCATAATGAGGCTGATTGACTCTCAACTTGTTCCGCTATCTCATATGAGTGAAAGTGAAATCAATAAAATACGCAAAGAAATACCCCTGCGAATGAACAGGGGCATGACCTTTGTTGTCTCATCGAATCCTGACAACGAAGCTGTCGCATTCATCCATTTTCTCATGCACGGCGAACTGCTGTATGTGGATATGATGGCTGTTGCCACAAAAGAACAGCGAAAGAGGTACGGTCAGACTTTGCTGCTCAAAGCGGAGAACTTTGCGGCATCTCGAGGTTGCAAAAGATCCAAAGTGATGGTTGACGAAGGCAATACAAAAGGACTCCGATTTTACCAAAAAAATGGATATAGTACGATTCGATACATTATGTTAAGCCGCTGTTACGAGTTGGAAAAAACATTATAAATCGGTCTAGAAAAAGCCTGGTGGCCGTGGTCCGTAGGGTCCAAATCCAGGTCCTGGTCCATATCCGCCACCAAATCCCGGTCCGTACCCTGGACCTGGTTTTGGTCCCGGGCCAAACCCTGGACCAGCACCTGGACCAAAACCGAATCCAGGACCAGGGCCGTAAGCATAAGGCAGCGTACCGATGGCGAGCAGATCAAATAATACCAATGGCAAAATGGCTTTGGTGCGTACTTTTTTGCCAACTGAGCGTTTCAGCACCAATTTATTTCCCGATACTTTCAACAATCTCCCAGTCACCCGAGTACCGTCTTTTTTGATCGCAACAATATTTTTGCCTATTAATTTCATCGCTTCATCACGCGTAACTTGTTGTTTCATACTTTCCCCTCCTCCTCGGATCGTTCAAAACAGTGTATTCGTCCAGAGTCGGCTTCGCCTGTTTCTTTGTCCCTAAATGAAAATATGGGTGCCTTCCCCATCACCGTCAAGCATCTTGGTAGTTCGACTTTTTCCCCTTATGAAAACACAAAAAAAGGCTCGCACGAGGCGAACCTTTTTTTTGTAAATCAATATGTGGGAAAACATCATTTCTGTCGTTACCTTTTCCCCGGATCATAAGGTTCCCCGAGTGCGGACGGAGCAGAAGAGCGTCCAACAGCCGCAACGAGTACGATAATGGTGAGCAGGTAAGGCAGCATATAAATAATTTCCTGGGGAATACTTTGAGACCATTCAAACAGTTGTACATAGTTTCGGATGGCTTGCGAGAACCCAAAGAACACAGCTGCCCCAAAGGCTCCGATTGGATTCCACTTACCAAAGATCATCGCTGCAATCGCAATGTAACCTTGACCTGAAACCGTATTATGAGAGAACGTACCTGTTGTAGTCAGCGTGATTGCAGCACCACCGATAGCAGCCAGCGCACCACTAATCATCACCGCAATATAACGGTAACGACGCACTTTAACACCCACGGTATCCGCAGCACTTGGATGTTCACCAACAGAGCGAAGACGAAGGCCGAATGGGGTTTTGTACATAATGTAATAAGTCAGAAAAACGAACAGAATAGCCAGATATGTTGTCGGGTACACATTCTTGAAGAAAGCTTCCCCAAGCAAAGGAATATCTTTTAACAGTGGCACATCAAACTTGCTGAATCCTTGTACCAGTGGTGAATCGCCTGATCCTTCAAACAGCAGTTTTACCAGATAAAGTGTGCTTCCTGCTGCCAGGAAGTTAATTACGATACCGCTTATAATTTGGTCCGCCTTAAATGTAATTGAGGCAACCGCATGGATCAGCGAAACCACTACGCCCAGCACAACCGCGAACAGAATCCCCATCCAGGCAGATGTCGTTCCTCCCATGCCGGCTTCTTGTGCATAGTGCGCAGCAATTCCCGCTGCAAAAGCACCAAATACCATGAAACCTTCAAGTCCAAGGTTGGTCACACCGGATTTTTCCGAGAAAATTCCGCCCAGGGATGCAAAAATCAATGCCGTGGCAAAGACAAGCGTCGTATTGATAATTTGCCCAATTGTCAACAAGTCCATCTACAACACCTTCTCTTTCTTGCGCTTGGAATAGAACGGTTTAAGTACCCAGCGCACGATGCCTTGTGCCGCAATGAAGAAGATAATCGAACCGATAACAATCCGAATAATCTCGGGCGGTACATCCGCAGCAAAGCTCATTCCCGCAGATCCATAAGTGAGCGTACCGAACAACAAAGCGCCCAGTAACACACCAAACGGATGATTCAAACCAATCAGTGCAACCGCGATGCCGTCAAAACCTGTTCCTGGCGAGCCCGACATAACGGTCTGATATTGGAACACTCCGAGTACCTGGAATGCACCGCCAAGACCTGCAAGCATACCACTGATAAACATGGCTTTAACGATATTGCGATTGACATGCATACCCGCATACTCTGCCGCATTCGGGTTATATCCTACGGCACGAATCTCGTATCCTTGTTTGGTTTTCCACATGTAAATATAAAAGAGCACAGCCATGACAAGCGCAATCAATGTTCCCATGTGAACACGGGAGTTGCCCATCAGCTCAGAAAGCCATGTCAGACTTATCGATGCGGTATCACTGATATCCACCGAACGATTTTCACCTTTTAACAGCAGGAATTGGCGCACGATCAGGTTGGCCAGATACAGACCAATCCAGTTCAGCATGATACTACTGATAACTTCATTTACCCCACGCGCTGCTTTCAGGTAACCAGCAATAGCTGCCCACAGACCACCAAATACCGCACCAGCAATCAAAGCCAGTGGAGCATGAATGTAGATTGGCAGACCTGCAAACTTCACACCTACAAAAGTCGCGGCAGTCATACCGACGAGAAATTGTCCTTCTCCCCCGATATTAAACAGTCCTGCACGTGCCGCAAATGCAAATGCAAGTCCTGTCATAATCAGCGGTGTCATTTCCCGAACCGCTTCACCAAAGTTGTACATGTCTCCGAAAACCTTCGTAAACAATGCACTGTAAGCTTCAATCGGATTGTATCCGCCAATCAGCATGACAATACCACCCAGGATCAGACCCATAATGATGGCTACAATAGGTAATATAAATGAATCACGGGTAAACCATTTCAATACCTTACTCATGCACAGTACCTCTCTTTTGGGTGCTGCCCGCCATCATCAAGCCGAGCTCCCTGTCATTGGTTTCTTCCGGCAGCACCTCGCCCACGATCTGTCCTTCATAGATGACAGCAATTCGGTCGGATACGTTGATAATTTCATCCAGCTCGAATGAGATCAGCAATACCGCTTTGCCCTGATCACGTTGTGCAATCAATTGTTTTTGAACAAACTCAATAGCACCTACGTCCAGACCACGAGTTGGTTGGGCAGCAATAAGCAGTTCAGGGTTCTTATCAATCTCACGTGCGATAATGGCTTTCTGTTGGTTCCCCCCCGATAAGGAGCGGGCTTTTGTTTCAATGCTTGGTGTACGCACATCAAATGCCTCGACAAGACGCTTCGCTTGTTTCTTGATCGCATCGAAGTTAAGGAATCCTCTGCGCGTATAAGGAGCTTTATAATACGATTCAAGGACGATATTTTCACTCACAGAAAAATCAAGGACAAGTCCATGTTTGTGCCGGTCTTCCGGAATATGAGCTACACCCGACTCCGAAATATGGCGCGGAGAATGATTAGACAGTTCTTTACCCTCAAGGCGAATTGAACCGCTATCTACTTTACGCAGTCCGGTAAGAGCCTCAATCAGTTCGCTCTGTCCATTACCATCAACACCTGCGATTCCTACAATCTCTCCTGCACGTACATTCAGGTTGAGTTCGTTCAGAACCGAGATACCTTCTTTATTTTTGGCGGTCAATTTGCTTACTTCAAGCACATTGTTCCCTGGTGTAGCCAGCTTTTTGTCCACTTTAAATGTGACATTGCGACCAACCATTTTTTCTGCCAACTCATTCGGATTCGTTTCTGATGTTATAACTGAATCAATCACTTTACCCCGGCGAATAATCGTCACTGTATCGGAGATTTCCATGATTTCTTTCAGTTTGTGTGTGATCAGAATAATGGACTTGCCTTCGGCCACCAACTTTTTCATGATCACCATCAGTTCTTTGATTTCCTGAGGTGTTAATACAGCAGTAGGCTCGTCAAAAATGAGAATGTCTGCACCACGATACAACGTTTTTACAATCTCAACACGTTGCTGCATTCCGACAGAAATGTCATGAATTTTGGCATGGGGATTCACTTTGAGTCCATACTGTTCAGACAGACGCTGCACTTCAGCAGCAGCTTTTTTATAATTAATGTTGAGACCTTTCCTTGGTTCAGATCCCAAAATAATGTTCTCTGTTACCGTGAACGGCTGTACAAGCTTAAAGTGCTGATGCACCATGCCGATGCCAAGATCGATTGCTTTGTTAGGGCTGTCGATGATGACAGGCTTGCCATTCACTTCAATGGAACCTTCATCCGGCTGATAGAGACCAAAGACAATATTCATTAACGTTGATTTACCAGCGCCGTTTTCGCCCAGTAGAGCATGGATCTCGCCTTTACGAAGCTGAAGGCTGATGGCGTCGTTGGCAACAATGCCTGGGAAACGCTTCGTGATTTGTTTCAACTCAACGACGGGGGTTGCTGCACCCATGTAATCACCCTTATACCTGATATAGTGTGGTTCCGCAAACGTAAGAAAAACGTCTAACGACGTTTATTCAAGGAAGATGACCGCTTTTTAAGCGGTACTTTTTCTTGGGATTATCGAATCCTTCAGTTTCAATTGAAACTTCTGCATTCCATAATCTTAAGAAAAGCTCCTACCGGAGCGTTGATACGAAGTCTTCTTGCTGTTACCTTGCGCTGTTCCCAAGCACGTACTACATAGCTTGTACAATTGTTAAGATGACCTGAGCAAATTTTCCTGCTCTGACAATCATAAGGCCGGTCAAGACCGGCCTCTATGATTATTCATTTTTACAGCAAAATCAGATTACTCTGTAGGAACTTTGATTTCGCCGTTGATGATTTTTTCTTTGTACTCGTCCACTTTTGCAAGTGTATCAGCAGAAACATTTTTCGTAGAAGTATCAGCGATACCTACACCGTTTTCTTTCAAAGTCAGATTCTCAGCTCCGCCTTTGAATGTTCCATCGATGATTTCTTGGTTTACGCGCTTAACAGCTTCGTCAACTTTTTTGATCATAGAAGTCAGTGTTACATCATCACCAAACTCCAGGGATTGGTCTTTATCTACACCGATAACCCAAACGTCTTGACCTTGTTCCTTACGAGCGATTGCTTCTTTGAACACACCATTACCAGTAGCACCGGAAGCGTGGAAAATGATATCTACGCCTTTGTTGTAGAGTGTTGTTGCTGCTGCTTTACCCAGGTCAGGCTTATCAAATGCACCTGTGTAGTTGGGAATGAACTCAGCATTAGGATTAACAGCTTTAACCCCTTCTCTGAAACCTACTTCAAACTTTTTGATCAGTGGGCTTTCCATACCGCCAACAAAACCAATTTTGTTCGATTTAGTTGTCAGACCAGCTACAACACCTACCAAGTAAGAACCTTCTTCTTCAGCAAATGTTACCGATTTAACGTTAGGAGCATCAACAACACTGTCGATGATCGCGAGTTTGGAATCAGGATTTTGTTCAGCTACAGTCTTGATCGCATCAGCCAATTGGAAACCGATACCCCAAGTCAGATCATATCCACCTTTAACGAACTCGTTCAGGTTTGGAATGTACTCTTCATCGGATTTACTTTGCAGGTATTTAACAGCTACACCTGTTTCAGTTTCAGTTGCTTGCAGAGCTTCCCAAGCGGATTGGTTAAACGATTTGTCGTTAACTCCACCTACGTCAGTAACCATACCGATTTTCAAATCGGATTTAGCTTCAGTGTTTTCGCCACCTGTAGTTCCTCCGGCATTTGTTTCCTCTTTCGGTTTGCTACCGCAACCTGCGAGCATAACCGATACTGCCAGCAACATGACCAAAGACAAGCTGAGCATCTTTTTCATTTCTCTTGTTCCCCCTTAATGATATATACCTAATTCCTGTCCAGGCCAAAATGGAACGGTTCAACAGATCGATAATATGGCTTTTATGCAGAATGTATGGTTTCTTCGACATTAAAAGCGCATTCTTACCTCTAAAAGATTGTGTCACCTGTCGAAAAACCGAACATTATGACTCGAAGAGAAAATTTTAGGACTAGCCTACAGAGGTGATTATACATTCAACCCGTGGTAAAATCCAGATGTTTCATCACCAAATCTCACTTATTTTTGCTCTTTTTTTATTGAAAGCGCTTAATATTTTAACGGTTTAACACAATAACGTTACAACGATGTGATGTTACATAACAAAAACTTATCACACCTCCTAGCAAAAAGTGGATTCACCCTGTTTTTGTTTGCATTATTTCACCGTTCGTAATTTATGTATTATCACAGCCTGTTATTCAGCCGTTATATGCTTTCATTGTGTCCCTACAGACTGCAGCATATTCGTTTCGCACAACCCGGCACTTCTGAGTAGATCATTCTTTAAGTCGTAAAAAAAGCCGCCATAGGTACGGCGGCTTGCATAAACAATTTTAAGCGTTGATTTTGCCTTTAGCTACAGTAGCCAAAGAGTTGAACGCATTGATGTCGTTAACGGCCAGATCAGCCAACATTTTGCGGTTCATGTCTACACCAGCAAGTTTCAATCCATGGATCAGTTTGTTGTAAGACAAACCATTCATACGTGCTGCAGCATTGATACGAACGATCCACAGTCTGCGGAAGTTACGTTTTGTGTTGCGACGGTCACGGTATGCGTATACCAGGGATTTCATTACTTGCTCGTTAGCTGTTTTAAAAATACGGTGTTTGGAACCGAAATAACCTCTTGCCAGTTTCAAAACCTTTTTATGACGACGACGTACTACAAAACCGCCTTTTACTCTTGCCATATTAAAGAACCTCCCAATAAATATTAAATGTATCCGTGGTATGTGTACGGCCTAGGCCGATCCCCCATACGGAATGTACTATTTCAAGTTAGCCTTTCAAGTTAGCCAAACCTTGTTTCAAACGTCTTACGTCCCCGGCAGCCATAACTGGGTTGCCGTTCAGAACGCGCTTAGCACGTTTTGATTTGTGGGAAAGCAAGTGGTTTTTGTGAGCTTTGTAACGCAGGACTTTACCGGAACCGGTAATTTTGAAGCGTCCTTTCAAACTGCTGTGTGTTTTCATTTTAGGCATTTTGTGTTTCCTCCTTCAATGTTATCAGGCTTTAGGAGCCAGAATCATGATCATACTGCGGCCTTCCAATTTTGGCTGACGTTCGATGGTGCAGAGTTCTGCAACCTCCACCTTAACGCGCTCCAAAATCCGTTGACCAATGGCGGCATGCGCAATTTCACGTCCGCGGTAACGAACGGAACATTTTACCTTGTCGCCTTCTTTCAAGAACTTAACTACATTACGAAGCTTCGTTTGATAATCATGCTCCTCAATATTGGAACGGAACCATACTTCTTTAATGTCAACAATTTTCTGGTTCTTACGGGCTTCTTTGTCTTTCTTTTGTTGCTCATAGCGGAATTTGCCATAGTCCATGATGCGGCATACCGGCGGTTTAGCCTGTGGTGCCACATTGACCAGGTCCAAGTTCAGGTCAATCGCCATTTGCAGTGCTTCCCGAATCGGCGTGATCCCAATTTGTTCTCCTTCAGCTCCGACAAGGCGCACTTCCTTCGCCCGAATCTCATCATTAATCATGTGATCTTTACTAATAACCGTCCACCTCCAGGTCATTTTGAATATCCAGTTACACAAAAAAATAAAAGGGATGCCGGTTAAGCTACCGACATCCCTGTAATCAACACAATTCTTCATGAGTATACACTTCATAAATTATTGGGATCGTTGACCAGTCAACATGTTTGTTGATCAGGTGAGAAGTCGGACTTCTACTTGTGATTCCATAGCTATTCATTTAACGCACTTGAATACTATAACATCCTGCAAAACGATTGTCAACATCTCTACAATGTTTTTTACAGAGATACTTTCATCCAAGTCAATAATTTATTATCCCTGCTTGCTCTGCACCTCATCCAAACGTACAACACGTGTATGTTGGGTATGGCTCCATTGTTTGTTGTTCTGCGTGAAGAACGCATAGAACGTAATTGGATACCAAGAAAGAAGGTAAATCGGGAACAAGATCAGGTACAGATACACTTTGGCAAAAGTAACCTTTTCCAGCGCCATGGACAACAAGAATGTCAGGACATTCAGACCAATCGCTACGAACCCTACCCAAAGCGGGAAGTAGCCATATATGTTTGCGATATGCGGACCACTAAATATCACTGTATCCACCCACAAGACAGCTGTCATCAGGAATGTAAGCAAAACAACGTACACGTTTGCTCCATACACAGCAAGGTCAAATTTCACCAAGCTTCTTTCCTTGATACTCTGCCACAACAGCGGGAAGAAATATCTGCGTGCAACCGTAAAGTGACCTTGCATCCAGCGAAGACGTTGTCTTGCTGAAGCTTTAAAGGTCAACGGCTTCTCATCAAATACTTTGGCATCATAGTTAAAGACAGGATATACGTTACGCTGAACACTGCGCATCGTAAACTCCAAATCCTCAACCAGACTTGTAGCGCCCCAGCCAATTTCCTTGAGAAGGTTGGTCTCGAAGCACATTCCAGTACCTCCGAGGAAATTCGCCATATTCAGATTATGACGGGACAACTGCCACAGACGGTTGATGTACCAGTAAGATACGCCATATGCTGCAGTGATCCAAGAATCCTCCGGATTTTTCGTATCGATGTATCCTTGAATAACACGCGAACCATTGCACAAGTCGTCATTCATCTCGAGCAAGAAGTTACGGTCAACCAGGTTATCCGCGTCAAACATGACGACTGCGTCATACTGACGTGGCAATTTCCACAAGTATTTAAGCATCCATTCGATGGCATACCCTTTACCTCTGAGATCAGCATTCGTACGTACACAAGCATTCAATCCATGCTGTCTTACAATTTGAGCCGTTCCATCCGTACAGTTGTCGCAAATGACAAACACATCGTACAGATCTTCCGGGTAATCCAGTTGTTTCAAGTTCTCCATCAATGCACCAATGACTTGTTCCTCATTGTGTGCTGCGACGAGTACAGCGAATGACTTTGTCGCCGGATAATGTTTCTTTTTCTTTTTCTTAATCAGACCGAACAGCGAAAACGTGAATTGGTACACGGCTAGCAGTGCCAGAATGACCTGCATCGTGACGAATATAGCGTCCAACATCGTTCTCTGTTACCCCCTTTTTTTCAAAACCAGATTACTTTAATTCGTTTCTCTTCCTGGATTCTGCACTTTTATTTTTTTTGTGACGCGCAGAATATGACCCTGTTCTTTTGTTTACTACGCAAATATTTCAGACAATGTTTCAAGCATGGTTGATGCCAGTTGGCTGCTTTATCGATTTTGTATTCTTTTCAGCCATTTGTCAAAACCGCAATTCCACTTCCTGAAGCAGAAATGTGAACTTTAAACGCTGAATAGGCACTTTGTGATACTCCAACCTCGCATTCATGCCTGTTATATCTTATTTTCAGCCGTTTACTTGATTTTTATTTCTAAAGTCCCTGCTTTTTTCATCAGGCTGATACATATCGACAGAGGCTCTACATCAAATAACGTAAACAGACCTCAAAAAGTTCAGTCTTTTACTCACAATTTTTTAACCGCATTTCAGCCATGTTGAATCATTGTATCTTTTTTAGATCGTCCGAGTCAAAAAGTTAAGTTGGGTGTATATCCACTCTTTAACATGAATTTTACCTTTTTCACATGTGTTCTTCTTGAAAAGGACAACATTTAAAAATATGATAAACATATACCTGAAATAACCTCAAGTTCACGAAAAAACGGTTATATACTAATCAGGACGACACCGGACACAGCAATTTACCGGAAATACTGCCGCCAACATGGGGCCTGACTGGCAGGAGGCCAATATGAGCCGTTTATTCGTAAAGTTTCAAGAGTATGATCGAAATGTATTTATGTGGATTAATGGTCGACTTCATAATCGTTTTATGAACTTTTGGCTGTATTATTTCACCCATCTGGGAGGAGCAACTTCTTCTATTGCAGTATCCTTACTCATCTGGCTGCTGGCTCCAGCTCCTTGGAGTACAGCAGGACTTCAGGCATGCATCGCTCTGGCGGTTAGCCACATTCCCGTAGCCATCGCCAAAAAGCTGTATCCACGCATTCGGCCTTACCTGGCCCTGCCGGATACGATTACGTTCCGCAATCCCCTGACGGACCATTCATTCCCTTCAGGGCATACTACTGCCGTATTCTCGGTTACGGTTCCTTTTATGGCAATGGAGCCGTTCCTGTTGTTGTTGTTACTCCCTGTTGCATTAATTGTCGGATTTTCACGAATTTACCTGGGATTACACTATCCCTCAGATGTGCTCGCAGGTGCTACGATCGGTACTTTAGTCGCACTTGCAACAGTTGCTTTATGGACATAATGTGAATATGTTAGACTAAGGAAAACCTCGCAGGAACAGGTGAAGCAAGCGTGGAGAAAAAAAGAGTATTACTATTATCTGAAGGCTTTGGCGCCGGTCATACTCAAGCCGCTTATGCGCTGTCCAGCAGTTTGCGAAAACTTTCGCCGGATGTGCAAACCAAAGTGCTTGAGCTGGGAAGTTTTCTGAACCCCAGAGTTGCGCCACTCATCATTACAGCGTACAAAAAAACGGTCATTAATCAGCCCAAGCTCATCGGGTATGTATACAGGCACCAATATAAAAAATCTTTGAACCGGCTGACTACACTCGCGTTGCATAAATTGTTTTATACCCATACACGCAGTATTGTGCGTCAGCTTCGTCCGAATGTTATCGTATGCACCCACCCTATTCCCAGTGCCGTCATATCCAGACTGAAACGTCTGGGTGTACAGGTTCCACTTTGTACAGTCATTACCGATTATGACGCGCACGGGACTTGGATTAGCCCAGAAGTGGATCTGTACCTTGTTTCGACAGATGAGGTAAAGTCCAAATTAATGCTGCGGGGTGTATCTTTAGACAAAATTCGAGTTACCGGCATTCCGATCCACCCCAATTTCTGGGAACATCCCGGACGGGATGAGATCCGAGGCAAATTCAATTTGAAGAACATGCCTACTGTGCTTGTGATGGGCGGTGGTTGGGGAATGCTTAGTGATGAAGTGGTTAACCAATTATTGACACGATGGCATGAGGATGTTCAGATTATTTTCTGCCTCGGCCGCAATGACAAAAGCCGAATCAGCATGGAGCAAAATCCGTTGTATCAAAAAGAGAATATCCATATCATCGGGTACACCAATGAAGTGGACAAATTAATGGAAGTATCCGATCTCCTGATCACCAAGCCGGGCGGGATGACATGCAGTGAGGGTTTGGCAAAAGGGATCCCCATGTTGTTCCATAATCCCATACCGGGCCAGGAAGAAGAGAATGTTCAGTATTTCACTGCACGAGGTTTGGGAGAGCCGATTACTTCACTTGACGTTGTTGTAAAATGGATGAATAAGCTGCTCCATAACTACCCTGACATTGTTCGGAAACGTAAACGCCACATGGCGCAGATTGCCAAGTATCACCCGATGCAGAGCGCACAGAGTATTATCGACCTTCTGGACCTGCGTCCCTACTCGGCAGACCAAGCCAGACTGTAACGGCTTCAAACAAGCCTGCATGTACACAGCAAAGGTGCCTTCGAATCGAAGGCACCTTTTTTAATATGAAGAAAAGTACAAACTATTGAATACCAGCAGACTTCAAGTAATCCTGCCACTGTTTGGTGTACTCACTCTGGATCTTTTCAAGACCTGCCTGTTTGGCTTTTTCCATAAAAGTATTCAGCCCTGCTTCTACATCCTCAACCAATCCCACATTCAGCGGATACAAATACTGCTTCTCTACTTGCTCTAGGGCAGCCTTCTCAGCTTGATATGGCGTCCAATCCTCTGCAAATCCGGTGTAAATATCCGGCTTTTTCATTTTGTCCAGTTCTTTAAAAATAGCAAGCACATCATCAAAGCTCTTATCGTAGAGCATGAATTCCGGATTACGCCAAGCCCAGCCATTCATGCCTTCGCGCGGGAATCCATTGGTCTGGGCATCGCCCACCATTGTATAATAACCGTCTTGGACTTCGAAGTTTTTGCCTTCCACGCCATATTCGGTCAGCCAGTTGTAACGTTTGTCGGTAACCAGTTTCTCATAGAATGCGAGTGCTTTCTCCGGGTTTTTGCTACTGCGTGGAATGGCGAAACCATTGTGGATCGGATGAACGGGTTGTGCAAACCCTTTTGCATTCGGGTAAGGGAAATAACCGAGCTTCCAATCCGGGTGAGTGGACTGGACCTTAATCACATCCGCATTAAATTTGTTCGGGTTCTCTCCCGACAGAACAACAGCCGATTTGCCATTTTGCAGCAATGAGTTGGACGTATCCTTTACATTCAGCACGTTTTTCGGGAAAAAGCCTTTGTCCATCCAGCGTTTATACGTTTTCAGATCTTCCAGATGCTGTGCAGACCCCCAATAGGAAGTGATATTGGATGGTGTATCATACATGATGTCCAGACCATAAGAGAGCTGACCTGCCGTATTTACCAGCTTGGATGTCAATTGACGAATACCATGGGTATGGTTCGCATTGCTGTCCGCGATTGGAATCATACTCGGTTCATTGGCTTTGATTCCCTCCAGATAGGCTTCGAGGGTCTCCAGAGATTCCGGTTTGGGCAGATTGTACTTCTCACGCAAATCCTCACGATACGCAATACCTTCAGTAACATATTCAGTCCATGTAGATGGCACAGTATAGATTTTGTCATTGACTGTTACCGCTTTCCACATATCTTCAGGTACATAAGCTTTAAGTGTTGGTGCTGCCTTAGGCAGTAGTTCATCCAACGGCAGGAATGCTCCTTTTTTCGCATAGGACTGATAGAACGTCCAATCTGCCGTAAAGATCAGGTCAATCGGTTGACCGGAAGATAGAAGTAGTTTATATTTCTGATCCCAGTCTGTCCAGGAGGTATAGTTGAATTTTACATTGACGTTCAGATCAGCTTCAGCCAACTTGTTGACTTCCGATTCAATTACAGGCAGATCCTTGGGTGCATCACCAAGCATGTAGAATTGCAGTGTTACCTTCTCCCCTTTGTTTTCAGTAGAACCTGACTGCTCACTTCCTTGCGCCGATCCCCCAGAACCGTTATTACATGCGGCAAGCACCCCGGCGAACAGCATCAGGGCAAGTACCATAGACAGGTGCCGAATTGTTTTGTTACGCATACGCATCCTCCCTTTTTTTGTGATCAACCTTATATGTTAGCGCAGACTCGCCGTAGTTCAGACGGACAGACAGCTCCCCCGCAATCTGTCCCCACAGCGCGTGCACGTTCTAACCTTTCACCGCACCAATGGTAAGCCCTTTAACAAAGTAGCGCTGCACAAATGGATACAGGAACAAGATGGGGCCAGTAACCACAATAGCCATCGCCATTTTGGTCGATTCGGTAGGTACATCCTGACTAAGTGTAATACCGGTGCCAATCGCCATCTGGTCAATGAAGGTAATCGTGTTCATCGTGTTATATAAGTAGAATTGCAGCTGGTACATATCCGGGTTGTTAATGAACAATGAAGATGTGAACCAGTCATTCCAGTATCCCAGTGCCAGAAATAACCCTACAGTGGCAATGCCAGGCATCGCCAGCTTCAGCACAACGCTAAAGTAAATGCGGAAGTCATTCGCTCCGTCGATTTTGGCTGACTCAATCAACTCATCCGGAACAGCTGAACGAATGAAGTTTTTCATCAGGATAATGAGAAATGGTGTCATCAGTCCGGGGAAAATCAACACGGTATACGTATCCGTAAGATTGAAATAGTTTGCCAGCATGATGTACCAAGGTACCAATCCCCCACCAAAGAGGGTTGTGAAGTAGATAAAAAACGAGAAGGCGTTCCGGTACTTGAAATCTTTGCGTTGCAGTACAAATCCCGCCATTGTAATGAGAAACAGTCCAAGAGCCGTACCCACAACGGTTGTAAAAACCGTTACACCATAAGCTTTGAGCACCTGGGTCGGAAATTTGAACACCATCTTATAACCTTCCAGGGAAAAATCGGTAGGAAAGAGGTGATATCCATCCCTCACAATGGATTCGTTGCTGCTGAAGGAGCCGGATAAAATCAAAAGAAATGGCACGATACAGATTAAGGAAAGAATAAGGATCACGCTGTAAGCGATGACTTGAAACAATAAGGTGAATTCGGAATCTCTGGCATGTGTATGCATGGTGGTTCTCCCTTCTGCCCTGCGGGCTTTCTAGAACAAGGCGTAGTCCTCATTGATTTTGCGGATGATATAGTTCACGGTCATGATCAGGATAAAACCAAACAGCGATTGATACAGACCTGCCGCGGTAGCCATTCCGATATCGAACGTTACTTTCAGAGAACGGTACACATACGTATCGATGATGTCTGTAGCGTTATATAAGACACCGTTATTTCCTATGAGTTGGTAAAAGAGATCAAACTGCCCCTTCATAATGCTTCCGAGCGAGAATAAAAGCAGGATGACAAATGTCGGTTTTAGCATCGGTACGGTGATGTACCAAATACGCTGAAAGATGTTAGCTCCGTCAATCCGGGCCGCTTCGTAATACTCATCGCTGATACCTGTAATGGCTGCAAGGTAGATGACCATGCTGTACCCGAGATTTTTCCATAGATAAAAAATGATGATCAGGAACACCCAGATCCAGGGTGTATTGTAAATATCGATTGGACCCGCCTCAAAACGTTTGAGTACGGTGTTCACAAAACCGGATTCATAGCTGAACATGTTGTAAGCGATTACACTTAATAGTACAAACGAGATAAAGTACGGTAAAAACATGACCGACTGCGTAATTTTCTTAAACACTTTCCCCCGAATTTCACTAAGCAAAATTGCACAGAAGATCGCTAGCCCGTTTCCCAATATAATGAAGGCCAGATTGTACCCCACGGTGTTGGATGTCAGCTTCAGCAGCATTCCTGATTGCCACAGAAACTTGAAGTTCTCCAGGCCAACAAATGGACTGCCGAACAAACCACCTTCGAAATCATAGCGGGTAAACGCATAATAGATGCCGACCATCGGAAAATACGAGTTAATCAGAAAAAAGATCAGTGTAGGCAGCAGCATCAGGAACATGATTTTGTTTTTGTTCAATTCTTTGAGCATGGCTCGATCCCTCCCGAATTTCTTGCGGCGTGGTGCGCAGTGGAGCTCTGTTTTTATTGTAGATGCCCTGAGCGCTACCGGATACTGAATCATTCGGCCGGATCATGAACGATTCTGCGAAACGGAATATGAACAATATGAACGAACACTGCAATGAATGACAGAGCGTTCACAAAAGTTGATATCGTGCATAGGTTGAACCTAGTGAACAATACAGCGAAAGTTGAACTTTAGCTAAGGAAATCGGGCATAGCACGCCGTCTGTCGTTGATGTAAACGCATACATAATATATAATCCAAGATACATCCGTGATTCACCACGCCCATATATGAAATCTTACCCTTCGCTATGAAGTCTAACTTTGTTCATCCAAAACAGGAGGTCCACGGGAGGAAAGGTCATGCGTAAACGTTCAGAGGACAGCCAGAAGGTGTTTGCACGGATTCTCATTGGCATTATTGTTAGCACCGTTGCCACCTTGCTTGTGGCTTCTACCATTTTGTACGTCAACTATAATCGTATCGCCCTTCGTCAGGTCTACGGAACAGATGTGAATGGTCTTACCCAAACCAGTCGGGAAGTCTCCAAGATGACTGAGACTGCCAAATCACTGTCTTATCAGATTTATCAGGATTACACCATCTCTGCTCTGCTGCTGTATTCAAATCCGAGTATCTATGAAATTACGCCAGCGATGGAGCAACTCGACAACTATCGCATGTCCCTCCCTTTTATCGAATCCATCTATGTATATAACTCCAAAAATGATGAGTTCTTTATCAGTTCCAATGAAGTTCGCAATGGACAACAGTCCATCTCGGAAATTGACGATAAGGGGATTACAAGCATCCTCGACCGATTCCATGATTACAAGCCTTTTGTTCCCATTCCGCGTACATACCAAGTTGGTTCCACTGAGGAAACTCAGGTTAGCAGCTATACGTACCTCTGTTATGACACGATCAATGACAATGCCACACTGAATTATGCGGTTGTTGTAAATATCAAGGACGACTGGCTCAGTCCCAATATGAACTCAGTCGATCAGCCCGGGAAAACGTTTATTATCAATGAACAGGGACAGTTATTGTCCGATTTCAGTGATCGTACGTTGATGAAAGACCTGTCCAATGAAACGTTTATGCAGCCAATCCTGCAAAATACGGAGCAGTCCGCCTACTTTACCGCAGAGGTTGATGGAGAGAAGTCTCTTATTACCTACACCGCTCCTGACAACCTTGGGTGGCGCTATGTACGAATCACGCCTTACGACCTGATTACCACAGATATTCGCAATATGCGAACACACACCGTTCTTTTTTGTCTTGGGCTATTAATTGCGGGAGTGCTTTTATCCTACCTCGTTTCACGGAAGCTATATCATCCCATTGATAAAGTGCTTGTCCGTATGCGTGTGATGGAAGCGGAGCGTCGTGGCAGTCTGCATCTTTTGCGACAGGATTTTTTGCGTGGGGCTTTGCAAGGAAGGGAAACGGTAACAGGAAGCATGCTGGAGGAACGAATGAAGTTCTATGGCTCTGCTGTTGATGTTCATCTTCTAACCAGACTGGTACTACTTCGTATTGATCATTTTACCGACTTCAGTGAAACCTACCGGGATGAAGTCCAACTTGTAAAATACGCGATGATGAACATTTGCACAGAAACGGCTGACCTCTACTATCACACCGAAGCTGTGGATATGGGCGGCGATCTGATCACACTTATCTTTAATGATAAAATTCAGAATGAAGCTGATTATGACCATGGCTCCATTGAGGAACTGCTGCGCATGATGCAGGCTGCCGTGATGACACATCTGAGATGCTCCATTTCTTTTACGATCGGGCCAGCGGAAGATTCACTGGAAAACAGTATTGCTTCTTACACCCGATCAGCAGAAGCTTCGCTTCACCGTTTGTTCATGGGTCCTGGATGCCTGATCTATACCTCGGACATTATGGCGTATCATGCCAAAGAATATGCTTTCCCTGTTGGAAAAGAGAGACAGCTGATTGATTACCTTATGACGGGCAAAACAGGCGAAGCCAAACAGGTCTATGCAGACATCGTGAGTGAAACGGCAACCTATCCATTTACCGTATTTCAACTGGCTCTGTCCCATCTGACCATGACTCTTAATCATGTACGAAACACACTCAAAAAGAATAACCAGCTTACGCTTGAATCCATCTCCGACCGTTCAATGCTTCCGATCCATGATGCCGAGGATCTCAGTGAAGTTCACGCACACTTTTATCACATGTTCGACGAGCTTGGATCCAAAGTAGAAGAAAAAAGAACACTCAAACACGAAGAACTCATTCGCAAAATCAACTGCATTATTGAACGAGATTACGCAGACACCAATCTTTGCCTGACCTCCATTGCAGATGAACTAGCCATGTCACCCATATATGTCAGCAGGCTCTACAAACAGCTAACGTTAAAAGGTCTAACCGATGTCATTAACGAGACGCGCATAGCCAAAGCCCAATATCTGCTCATTGAGACGGAAAAATCTGTAGCTGATATAGCCGAGCAAACCGGATTCACCAACAGTTCTTATTTCTATCGGATGTTTAAGAAATTCAACGGGGTTACTCCCAACGATTATCGTCGTAAGGAACTTCATTCGGAGCTTTAACAGCTAGTAAAACGAAGAACCACAAGCGGTGTCATGAGGTTTAGTTTTATTAAAATAGAAAAAAGCGTGATATGAGAGTCTGGTAGCCAGACGCATATCACGCTTTTTGAACATATTACTCTTGATCTTCGCCAGACTCGTCCGCAGCTTCCCGCACTTTATACTTGTCCAAACGGATTTGTTGGTACTCGCTCAGAGCATCTTCACCAACGATTACTTCAACACGGTGAATGTTCATGCCTTTGCCCATGAATTTCTGCTCATACTCTGTCATGACATGCTCTTCATTCAATCCATCGCGGTGAAGGTTCAGGGACAGATTGGTCATTTGCATACCAAAGTCTGCAATCGCATTGAGGGAGAAATCAAACAATGTCTCCGAATCTGTTTTGAAATGGATCTGTCCCTTTTTATTTAGCAATTCCGTATATTTCTTAAGGAAACGTGGATGTGTCAAACGACGGCGTGCATGCTTGGCTTTCGGCCACGGATCGCTGAAGTTCAGATAAATCCGTTCTAACTCTGCCTCTTCGAATACTTCCTCGATCTGTTCGATATTGGCCAGGGCCAGCTTCAGGTTGGGAGGTGTCTCCACTTCCGCCTGACTCCATGCTTTCCGAGCCTTCTCGCTGGCACGACGCACCAGTTCGTCATACATATCAATACCGATAAAATTAAATTCCGGATATTTATAACTCATTTGGCTGATAAATTGACCTTTACCCATACCAAATTCCACAAAAATCGGATGGTCATTACCAAACAGTTCAGACCATTTTCCTTTGTACTGTTTGGGATCAAGAACAACGAGATCGACTTGTTGCTCCAGATTTTCACGAATCCCTTTTCTGCCACGTAAACGCATCTTATTCCTCCGTTTATCCATACTTGTCTCAGAATCATTTTGCCGAAGAACCGGCGAATTGTAAAGAGCAATGAAAAAGGAATCTTCGGATCTGCCACTTTGGGGCAAATCTCAAAGATTCCCTCTTCGATTTATTTGGAATTGGGGTCCAACTACTTTAATAGTTCATAGTCTACCTTATCTTGGTGTGAAAAATCAAATGTCTTTTCGAAAGCATCGCGAACTTTTTGTCTTGCAGCCGCTTTCACTTTCGGATTGCCATTGAAACGAACACCTGTCAAAGCCAGAGCTTCTTCTGCCGTCAGTTCTACAGAAACATGATGAAGGTCATTATGTTTAACTTGGGAATTCATTCATATCACCTCACGGTATAGTATGGTCCATGACGTCAACATTGATTCAAATGCTATGATGAATAGTACCCATTAGATGGTGTCTGACGTTGGTTTAAATATAACATAATGTGTAAACTATAGCAAGGATAAAACCACGTTTCTACGGCCTATTTTTGCGACCAGATTCCCCTTTTTTTGAGTTTTTTGATACAATGGTAAAAGTTCAAAAAGAGTCGAATTCGGTAAAAGATCAAGCAAGCCATTAGGTAAGCCAAAGGAGTACCCTGAAGATGAATGCACCTTCAATACAACCTCCTCTTCTGTGGGGAGATAAACGATTCCATACCTGGAATTACGAAATGAGAGACGAATTTAACAATAAGGTTTTCAAAGTGATGCTGGATGCCGGTTTCACCTGCCCGAACCGGGATGGTTCCATCGCCAAAGGTGGTTGTACATTTTGCAGCGCTCGTGGATCTGGTGATTTCGCCGGTAGCAGACGCGATGATCTGGTCACCCAATTTAATACCATTCGGGATAAACAGCATCTGAAATGGCCTACAGCCCACTACATTGGCTATTTCCAGGCCTACACCAACACATACGCTCCTGTTGAGGAACTGCGTGAATACTTTGAAGAAATTTTGAAACAGCCCGGTGTCGTGGGTCTATCCATTGCCACTCGCCCTGACTGTTTACCGGATGACGTCGTTGATTACTTGGCTGAATTGAATGAACGCACCTACCTATGGGTTGAGATGGGGCTGCAAACGATTCACGAGTCCACGTCAACCCTAATTAACCGTGCGCATGATACTCAGTGTTATGAGGAAGCCGTTGCGAAACTGCGCAAACGGAATATTCGGGTGTGTACACATATCATCTACGGACTGCCGCAGGAAACCCATGAAATGATGCTGGATACCGGACAGGCTGTTGCCAACATGGATGTGCAGGGGATCAAAATTCATCTGCTTCATCTGATGCGCAAAACGCCAATGGTGAAGCAGTATGAAGCCGGGCTTCTTCGTTTCCTAGAACAAGACGAGTATATTAAACTGATCGTCGATACGCTGGAGATGCTGCCACCTGAAATGATTGTACACCGCCTTACAGGGGATGCCCCGCGTGATTTGCTGATTGGACCGATGTGGTCCATGAACAAATGGGAAGTGTTGAACTCCATTGATCGTGAGCTGCGTGAGCGGGATTCTTGGCAGGGAAAATACTGGAGGGGGGCATAAAATGGGCTTTCTTTCGGTTTTAAGTTGTGCCCATCAGTGGATTTCTTCCCGTCTACAGCCTGGAGATTTAGCCATTGATGCAACGGTAGGTACAGGGGCGGATACTTTATTTCTGGCACAAAAAGTGGGTAAACGCGGTCAAGTTATTGGTTTCGATATTCAGAGCGAGGCCCTTACCCTGGCACAAGCCCGTATTCGCAAACAAGAGGACAGTGCCCAATTGGGCTCCATCTCTCTGCTTCAATTAAGCCATGATCGAATGGCTGAAGCCGTTCCTGAAACATGGCAGAGTAATGTCGGTGCTGTCATGTTCAACTTGGGGTACCTACCTTCGGAAGGTGCGGACTCCACCATAATCACGGAAACAGACAGTACCATTGCTGCACTTCAGGCTGCACTGGATTTGCTCAAGCCGCGAGGCATTATTTCCGTTGTGCTGTATCCAGGTCATGATGGAGGATCACAGGAAGCGGATGCGGTACTTGAGTGGTCTTCTGCTCTGCCTGTTGAGAAGGCACAGGTGGTGATCTATCGCCAATTGCAGCGTGAAGCCTCCCCTTTTCTGATTGGCATCGAGAAAAAATAATTTCCTTTATCCCACAAATACAATAAACTAGACACAATCGCAACAAAGTAATCTTGGATCGATTTAAGCGATTTGTGTTCTACATAAAGACGTGCAACCGTATTCACTGTTACATTCATGCCAGCTACGCGGTCATGATTGATTAAAGCGATCCACCATTTCATATACTAGAGGAGAGATTAGGAATGCCTACGCCATACCCACTGCAATTTCAACCAGAGTTCAAAGAACGTGTATGGGGAGGTCGCGCGCTGGAGCAATTCGGCCTGACGCCACCTGAAGGACATATAGGAGAAGGCTGGATGATTGCGGATCATCCCAATGGTACAACCAAAGTATTAAATGGAGCACTTGCTGGAAAAGGCCTCGATGAAGTTCGTGAACAACTGGGCACAGCATGGCTTGGAACCAAAGGTGTATCGGAAAAGGGCGGACGTTTCCCCCTTCTGATCAAACTGCTTGACTGTAACGACGATCTGTCTGTACAAGTTCATCCAACGGATGATTACGAGGCTCTGCCTCCCGGCGAGCTTGGCAAAACGGAAATGTGGTATGTGCTTGACGCCAAACCGGGAGCACACATCATTTATGGCTTGAATGAGGGCGTTGATCGTGCGGTACTGAAGGAAGCGCTGGAGAATGGTACAGTGATGGATACCCTTCGTCAAGTTCCTGTTGAAGCTGGAGATACATTCTTTATCCCTGCAGGAACGGTACATGCTCTCTGTGCAGGTGTCGTTGTTGCTGAGATCCAGCAAAACTCGGATACAACCTACCGGATTTACGATTACAATCGTCCGGGTCTGGATGGCAAACCACGTGAGCTGCATGTTGAAGATTCACTGAATGTAACGGCTTATGAGGGCGCTGGTGCTACAACGATGAAAACCAACGACGCGACTCCAGGTGAGTGGCTGAAGCTTGCGGAATGCCCTTATTTTGTAGTGGAAAAAGGGATTGTCGCAGAACGCTGGGAACTCTCTACAAGTGCTGAAAGCTTCACTATTCTTGTGGTGTGTGAAGGTAGTGGGACCCTGGAGTGGGATAACGCGGATTCGGATAAGATTGAACTGAAAGCAGGACAATGTTACTTACTGCCTGCCAACCTAGGCTCTTATACGCTGGATGGCAACACCACTGTTCTTCGCTCTTATTTGCCTTAATCGAATAATCAAATATGTATTCAAGGTTATTTTATTGAACTGAATTGGCTTTAATGTGACCTGTGAAGGAGGTTTTACACGAGATGCAGGAATCTGCCTTTAGCCTGGTTGGCGATGAAGGTACCCGTATTCATGTGTACCGCTGGCTTCCCGATCCGGAGTGCAACGTTAAAGGTGTGGTCCAGATTGCACATGGCATGAGCGAGACCGCTGCCCGATATGCTGAATTTGCCCAACAACTCACCACTCACGGCTACGCTGTGTACGCCAACGATCATCGTGGTCATGGCAAAACGGTAGAAAACTCGAATTTGTTGGGCAATGCCGGCGTCGATGCTTTCCGTTGGATGGCGAGTGACATGATGAATCTGGGCGAAGTTGCTGCCAAAGAAAACCCTGCTGTGCCCCTCTTTCTGATGGGGCACAGCATGGGGTCGTTTTTGGTGCAGCATCTCATGTATGCTGGCCACGAACGTTACCATGCATTTATTTTGTCCGGCACCAATGGCAAACGTGGTCTTCTTAGAATTGGAGAGAAATTGGCTTTCCTGCAGTGTGGCATTCAGGGAACTGCTCATCCAAGTCTGCTGCTCAATGCGCTCGTATTCGGTGGATTCAATCGTTCTTTCCGTCCAGCAACAACACCGTTTGATTGGCTGTCTCGGGACACCGAAGAGGTCAAGCGTTTCATTGATGACCCTTTGTGTGGAGCCGTCTGCTCCGCAGGCTTTTTCCGTGACTTTTTCAAACTGCTGTTGGACATTCACTTGCCACGCAACATGAAACGTATTCCCAAGGATAAATCTGTATATCTCTTCTCGGGTGAACAAGATCCGGTTGGACTTCATGGCAAAGGAGTGCTTAACCTGGTCTCCCAATATCGGGAGCTTCAGCTTGAGGATATTGAATACCGCCTCTATCCGGGGGGACGCCACGAAATGCTGCATGAGACGAATCGGACTGAGGTAGCCGGGCATGTCGTGGAGTGGCTGGAAAGGCATATGCCTGACCAAACTACCCATCATTCTACAGCACATGCTGAAACCGCCGATTCCGTATAATGCGATGCAAACATTCATACAATGATGAAAAAAGCCTCTGAACCGGTTAGCAGCTTGCGCTGTGCACCATGTTTAGAGGCTTTAATTCTTTTATTTATAAGATGGCAATTAAATGTTAATCGTTATGGATTACCCTTCTATCAGCAAAGACTCTGGATCTTCAAGCAATTCTTTCACCGTCACGAGGAAACGTACGGCTTCGCTACCATCGATAATACGATGATCATAAGACAGGGCGATATACATCATCGGACGGTTCTCCATCCGCTCTGCATCAATCGCTACTGGACGAAGCTGAATTTTGTGCATACCCAGAATACCCACCTGAGGTGTATTCAAAATTGGTGTGGACAACAGGGAGCCAAACGTTCCGCCATTGGTAATGGTGAAGGTTCCTCCTTGTAGATCAGACAACGCCAGCGTGTTGGAACGAGCTTTGGACGCCAGGTCAGCGATGCTTTTCTCGATCTCAGCGAAGCCAAGACGATCTGCATCACGTACAACCGGTACGACAAGGCCTTCTTTGGCAGATACAGCAATACCGATATCATAGTACTTTTTGAGTACAACATCTTCGCCATCAATTTCCGCGTTTACGGTTGGGAACTTTTTCAGTGCGCCTACAACCGCTTTGGTGAAGAAGGACATAAAGCCGAGATTGATTTCATGTTTCTCTTTGAACTTGTCCTTACGGCGTTTACGAACATCCATAATTGCCGTCATATCCACTTCGTTAAACGTAGTCAACATCGCTGCAGTCTGTTGCGCTTCTACCAGACGTTTCGCAATGGTAGCACGACGACGAGACATGCGTTGACGTTCCACTGGCTTAGTAAATGTGGAGCCTCCAGCTGCCGGAGCACTAGGTGCTGCCGCAAGCGCTTTGGCAGGAGCCGCTGAAGGAGCAGCAGCCTGAGTGCTGTGAGTTTTCACATCATCCTGATAAACCCGGCCAATTGGATCCTTGCTCTGTACCTGATCTAGCTCAATGCCACGCTCACGTGCAAGTTTGCGTGCAGACGGTGAAGCTGTCTTCGAACTGCTATCCGGCTCCGGTGCTGCAGCAACAGGTGCTGGTGGCGGAGTTGGAGCTTCTGGTGCAGGTGCAGCCGCTTGTTTTTGTTCAGTTGCTGCCGGTTGGGAAGCGGGCGCGCCGCTTCCTCCTCCAGCTCCCACCGAGAGTGTTCCGATCGTTTCACCGATCTCTACAGTCTCGCCTTCATGTCGAACAATCTTCTCAAGTACACCGCTCTCTTCAGCACTAATCTCAATATTTACTTTATCCGTTTCCAGCTCCAGAAGAACATCACCCTGATTAACGGTTTCGCCTTCTTTAACCAGCCATCTGGATACGGTTCCTTCCGTTATCGACTCGCCCATTGCAGGTACTTTAATTTCACTCACAGCTGTTACCTCCCCAGTGGAATATTATTCTTCGTCGTTTGCTTCAACGCGGATGTAATGATCTGTTGCTGTTCCATGCCATGCACAAGCTGATAACCGCTGGAAGGACTCGCATGTTCCGGTCGACCTTCGTATTTAACGGTTGTGCCTTCTGGAGCGATTTCACGAAGACGAGGCTCCATGTATGTCCAGGCACCCATGTTTTTGTTCTCTTCCTGTACCCACACCAGCTCTTTCAACTTGCTGAAACGTGCGAGTACACGCTTGATTTCTTCCGCCGGGAACGGATACAGCTGTTCGACACGAATAATGTGAAGCCAAGACCAATCCGCTTTATCTTTCTCAAAAGCATCTTCCAGATCAATGGCGATTTTACCACTGCACAAAATAATGCGCTCTACGCGATCCGGCTTCGTGCCCAACCCTGCTTGCTCCAGCACAGGCTCAAACTTGCCTTCGCTGAATTCTGTTGCAGGTGAAGCGACACGAGGATTACGAATGAGACTTTTCGGCGACATCATAACAAGCGGACGGGCATCCTCTGTTTCGGTCAAGGAAGCCTGACGACGCAGCAGATGGAAATATTGCGATGCGCTCGACAAGTTTGCAACCGTCATATTGTCTTCTGCACAAAGTTGCAGGAAACGCTCCAGACGAGCACTTGTATGCTCAGGTCCCTGACCTTCGTTAGCGTGCGGAAGCAACATGACCAGACTGGATTTCTGAGACCATTTGGCACGGCCGGCAGATACGAACTGGTCAAAAATAACCTGTGCACAGTTGGCAAAATCTCCGAATTGTGCTTCCCAGATTACGAGCGTATCTGGTGAATATACGTTATACCCGTATTCGAAACCAACAACAGACTCCTCAGACAACGGACTATTGTAGATGGCAAAGGATGCTCTTGCTTGCGGCAGATTATGCAGTGGGCAGAATTTCGCACCATTCTCGGAATCATGCAACACCAGATTCCGATGGGCAAACGTTGCACGCTCTGCATCCTGTCCACTGATCCGGATAGGTTTGCCATCCGCAAGGATGGTAGCAAACGCAAGCGTCTCTGCAAGGCTCCAGTCAACCTTCTCACCATTGTTCAGAGATGTGCTTCTGCGCTGCAAAATGCGCTGCAACTTCGGATATACATTAAAATTCTCTGGCCATTTCAGCAAGTCAGCGTTAATTGCCCGCAGATTTTCCAATGGCACCGCAGTTGGAATAATCGAAACTGCTTCTGGCTCGCTAATTTGACGTTGGTAATATTCATGTACTTCATTATTCTTCATCTGCTCGTAAGCTTCTTTTAAGCGATTTGTCACAGCCTCACGAATGCTGTTGATGGAAGCATCGTCGACAACTGATTCCTCTTTCAGATGATCCTGATACAAGTGACTAACCGTTGGATGACCTTTTACTTTGTCATACACAGTCGGCTGTGTTGTTTCCGGATCATCCGTTTCATTGTGACCATAACGACGGTAACCGATTAGGTCAATCAGGAAGTCCTTTTTGAACAGGTTACGGTATTCTGCTGCCATACGAATAGCTGCGATACATGCATCTGGATTGTCTGCATTGACATGCACAATAGGGATCTCATATCCTTTGGCAAGGTCACTCGCATAGTACGTTGAGCGTGAATCTCCGCTATCTGTTGTGAATCCAAGACGGTTGTTCACGATAATATGAATTGTTCCGCCATTTTGGTAACCAGGCAATGCTTTGAAATTGAGTGTTTCTGCTACAATACCTTCCCCAGGGAAAGCTGCATCACCATGCATCAGAATGGTTGCCGCTTTGGTTACATCCTGTTTCGGATATCCCGGATCACGGCGGTCATCCTGTGCTGCACGTGCAAAGCCCTGAACAACCGGGTTTACATATTCCAGGTGACTCGGGTTATTGGCAAGCGTAAGACGCGCTTGTACTGTTTCACCGTCTTTAACATAACGGTTTGCGCCCAGATGATATTTGACATCCCCCGTCCAACCGTAATTGATTCCTGTTGATCCTTCGGAAGGAACCAAATCCTTGTTCGGAGAATGATGAAATTCAGAGAAAATTTTGCTATACGGCTTGCCCAGTACATGAGCAAGTACGTTCAATCGACCACGGTGAGCCATCCCCATCAGAATATGGCTTGAACCTGCGTGTGCCATAATTCGAACTGCTTCATCCAACATAGGGACAAGCACGTCGTTACCTTCAATGGAAAAACGTTTTTGCCCAACAAATGTTTTGTGAAGGAAATCTTCAAATTGTTCCACTTCAACCAAACGTTCCAGCAAAGCTTTACGCTCCTCTGGATTAAGTGGTGCCGGCGAAGTACGAGATTCTGCACGGCGGTTCAGCCACTCCCGCTCGTGAACTTCATGCACATGGCTGAATTCATAAGCCATAGGACCAGTATATATTTGCCGCAGGCGCTGGATGGCATCCAATCCTGTTACCGTCTGTCCATCTGCACCTTCCCAGATCAGGGAAGCTGGCAGAGCTTTCAAATCTTCTTCATTTAATTCAAAATGCTTCGGTTCAAGCAAAGAAGTATCTGAATCTTCACTGATTCCAAGTGGATCAATATCGGCCGCAAGGTGACCATAAGTACGAATATTCATTACCAGTTTCCCTGCTGTAACCGCTTTCTGTAATAATTGAATATCCACGCTTCCGGAAGCCTTTTGGGCATTTCCAGAATACGAGGCTGTATGTGCATCCCTGCCAGACATCGGCGGAGCACCCCATTGTTCAAATAATTCCCGATAAGCCGGTGTAACTGCACCTGGGTCTTGGGAATATAATTCATATTGTTCCTGTACGTATCCCATATTCGGGCCATAGTAACTTTCCCAGGGTTTCTTGTTGCCTTCCTCGATCGTCATCGACGTTCCCTCCGTCTTGATTTAGTCATAAGTTTTTGACGGAAATCATTGACTAAGCCGTAATTTGCGTTCGTTCAACATTTTAAGCTAAATTTTTCATGAAGTCCAATAATCGTGCTGTTGGTGGTAGTAACGTTGTTCCGACGCTCCCGTCAAGGTTTGTCTGCGTTTTCAAAATCATAGTAAACTGATGATTATATATACCGTCGCACAGATGTCGAATACTGTCCTGATCCGTTCGAGGGTTACACCTTCCTCAACTTTATGAATTGAAGTCCGTGTTCTAATATCTATTCTATAAACTTTTGCGCTCAGGAGCATTTCCTATTTTTAGTTCAATTGATGCATAAATTAGATGAATCGAATAATTGGCACATTTCCAACCCACAAATGTGCTCTGATTGTATGGCGTTTTGTTGTTAATTGCTTATCCTACGATGGTTTCTACACATTTTCAGGTTTCGCCCGATTTGCAGCCTCCTTATTTAGAATTGTGGTCCATAATGTTCAAAAACAAACCGTCAAGTTAAATATTAACCATTTGGCTTGGTATTCAACAAAAAAATGGGTGTTTCTTGTAATTCAATGTTATAAAGCAAAAGCCGCCTGTAATGCGTAAAAGCATCCGGGCGGCTTCTTTTTGACTTGGTTTATTTAGGCTGACAGAAATTACATCTCTTAGATGTTCCACCAGTGCTGCTGATGTCAGTCATTTAATGTGGCACCTGAGACTGAAAATCGTTCCTGCTTGACTGGTCTGCATGGTAAAAGACCACATCGCCATCCTTCAAGGGCCAAGTTCTGCCTTCACTGTCTACTGGAGTGTTGTTGAAACCTTCCATCTGCCACTGATTCATCAGTGGAGCATAAATGTATTGCAGGTGTGGAGCTTCTGTATTCCCATCTCGAAGTGTCTCGATATTAAAGTTGACCACAATATATCCGTCCTTCAGAAATATAGAAGCCTTTTCATCCAGTTGATTTTGTCTAGCGAGCGATTCGAGATTGGTTCCCTTTGGCACGGCGTAGACATCTGCAGGCAGGCTGTATTCTCCATACCAACGCTGGATCGCCGCATTCGCTCGGTCCACACTAACACCCGAAGGAATGTCTGTCTTTGGTCCAATCAGTGTACGAATGGAGGCGGGCATAATCATCCAATCATAGCGACCTACCCACGTCTTCTGGTGAGAGGTTTGATCTACAAGCGTAACCATATAATCAGCGAGCGAACTCTGATTGCGTTCATCTGCGGTCAGTTCATAAGTATACTGATAACGCGCCGTATCCCCCAATTCCGTACCGGGTACATTACGCAACCTCGAGTTCAGGACAACAAACCGTTTCTCCAAATCCTGCGCCGATCCTATCCGGATAAGTCGCTCTTGACCGCGGTGGTAGTATAGATCGACTTCTTGTCTGGAAGAGCCATCTTTGCTTACAAAATAGAACTTTGGTGTAATTCGAACGCCATCCTGTTTGCCAAACATATTCCCCTTTGTTTTCAGATCGAATTTGACATGGTAACCTGTTTTCACCGCTACATTGCTGAAACCCTGCACAGGGTGACTGCCTGGGCGAACAGGTAACACAAACGGTGCCAGATTACCTCGCGGATCACCATCAATACTGTTAAGCCCTGTCCAGTAGCTTGCTTCTGTCGGCTCCGAACTCCCGAGCTGTTTACGAAACACGTTCTCCCAATTATAATCGGCGATATCCGTAACATGAAAATCATACAATCGCCCAATAACCTCCACTGGTACCGTATCTGCCGCAACATGATGGGTCAGATTGGTGTTGGCATCCTGCTGCTCGGTGAACGTCGAAGGCGCATTTTCCGCAATATTCCGAAATTCAATTCGGTATTTCCCTTCATCCACCCATACCGGAAGATAGAAAACGGTATCCAACTGATTGATCGGAATGTCCAACCAGGTCTTGGCTGGAATGAACTGACTCCTATCGGCGTTATAGACATCAAAGGGGAAACGAATCTGCTTGATCCGAAAATACTTAGCATAATCCCTATTGCCATAACCCGGGTAACTGCTTACGTCCAGATGCTGCCCAGAGGTCGGGATGCGTACGATAAACGGTCTTTCCAGAATAAGTGCCGAACTGGTCGGATCAGGTATTGTTTTCTGGTTATGCGGCTGATCATCAGACACCCATGCGTAGTTAACGACAGGTGTATGCACCGTGACAGAATTGATACCTTGAATAGAAAATTTCTGATCCTGACCGCCTTTAATGTTGCCAGGAATCAAACCATAGGCGATCTCGCCCGTTGTCGGTTGGTTCGCCTTGTTGACCAGTGTATTCTGAATGGTTAAACGATTTTGGTACAGCACACTGTCACCGATCATGCCCGGCTGCGGGATGGTCCCAGGTCTCGGAGCAGTCTTATCCGTCGGAGCAGGGTCCATCACAGTGGCACCATTAAACACTACCTTGTCATTATTTACAGTGCTCTCTTTGACCTCAGTTTCCGCTTTGGATTGGAACAATGACGTTTCATCAGGTGTAGGCGGCTCGCTGTCACCGCCTGACTTTGTTTCAGTGCCAAGGTCGATTTCCTTGCAAGGTGCAGGTTTCACATGTGCGGTAACGGCATCATCATTAGCCGATTGTAAGGTCGGCGGTGTATATCCGTTTGGAGTCAACGTTACTGTACCACCGTAGCCACCAAGTGCATAATTGGATATCGTAGCTTGATTTAGCTGGTAGACTTCCAAATTATCAATCTGCCAATAATTATATTGTCGGATGACCTGCATTGGTTTTTCCACAGGAACGTCTAGTTCCTTAGGTTGTGGAGGTGTGCCTGGATCATTCGGTCCTGTCGAGGCTCTGCCCGGAATCGTCCATGTTTTGTGATACTTCTTTTTTACGTTGACCGTATAAGTCACAGTTCCCGTCATGTTAACCCAACGGTGCTGGAACAAGTATCCTTTAGCCATGACATTTGCATAGAGATCTTCAGAAGTCGGGATGCCGCGGGTGACATCAAACTTCTCAGATCCCCGATCATCAGCTTTCAGCACGCCCCGGACGGAGGGGTCCATGACAGCCGATTCGATTAACGCTCCTTTATTAGGTGGACTGATGGTCACGGGGCAACCCACAACACCACCGCCGTTACCTGGATCAGTTCCCCCGTCTCCTCCGTTGCCTGTGCAATCCTTTACATCTAAAACCTGCGTTCCTTGCTCATCCAACTGCTGGGCAGTGTCTAAAAATCGTGCAGTGATGGTGGTGCTACCGACGATACCTTTGATCGTCATTTTCCCATCTGAACCTATTGTCGCTACTGCTGGATTGGAGCTCTGCCAGGTCAGTTTGGAATGAGCGGTAAGCTCATGAACAGAAAGATCTGACTTGGTCAGGATAGCTTTAGCTTGCAGCGGTGTAGCTGTGTCTGCTTTACAGGCGTTGGGCAGGTTTACAATAAGTCCTGGTTCAGACGTCACCGTAATGTCAGCAGTATCCGAGATGAGGTATGTACCGTTGTTCCAAATTGCACGTACAAAAGCAGTACCCGGCTTTTCAGCCTTTATCATTCCTGTTTTAGGTTCAATGCTCACAATACTCGGATCGGATGACCACCAGGTGGTCTCAGCTTCACGCCGACTTACGTCGATGCCTTCACTAAATTGAGGTGCTCCATAGTTCCTCGTTTTAACTTTGGCTATTATCTGTTTGGTTTCTCCAACTTTTAGATTGGAATCTGGGGTTACGTCAATTTCCTTTTCTTCTTCAAGATCCCCTTCCCAGATGATGTCCATTGGAGTGTAATAAACGACATTGTATTTTGGACATCCTTCCGTTGTCTCACCACCATTTAAAAAAGGTTTTTTTTCAGTCGGAGTATGGTAGCCTCCAGTAATTGTCCTTATTGCTACAATAGTAGACGGAAATGGAGGACTTGGGTCCCCTACGCCAGTATAAGAATTTTGATCTGCTCTACCTTGATAGTCAACATCATGTATTCGAACATTTTTAATATTTGTTACATCTACTTTGTTTCCATTGTAGTCAGGCCAACTTTCTGGAGGCCATTTACTGAAATCAACATTATCAGGTATTTCTTTAGCTTCAGGATATGGACTCGAACAACTTCCTACATTTCTCGCATAGGTTGGGCCCCCCGAATGTTCAGCTTTGAAACGGCCATCGTCGACCTGGTACCAGTACACTCCTGGTGTTCCTATAGTAGGTGTTGCTTTGACTGTAACTTTTTGAGGATTTTTCATTGATTTTGGCCCATACTGATCTGTCGCAGCATTAATAATATTAATGGGAAGAAGGAAATTTATTAATAATTCACTAACAAACAAAGTTATTAAAATGAGACTAAAGAAACGTTTATCTATCTTGCTCATGCATTTTTTTCACCACCCGATTCAGTCTACCTTTGAATTTTAAACGCTCCCTCTGTATCAGATTCCAAGAAATAAGACCATGATTTATTTCTTAAAGTTGATGTGATCCAAAATCTTGTTTGAACTCCTTTTTTAATCAGTTCACCAGAATTCATAGGTAACGTTGTAAAGCCCTTCTCTTTTGCCAATTTCAAATCTAAGCGATTAAATTGTATAAGAGAATCGGAAAATCCCTTGTTAAACGTTAATAAATTAGACTCTTCTAAATATGAAGTGAATGAAATATCAGAAAATGTTTTATACGAACCAGGAACATAATTTTTTTCCAATAATAGTGAGGCATAAATACCTTTCGGTTTGCTCTTAGTGGTATCCACGACTATTAGTCGATGTATCTTCATTACACCAGATTTATTAGTTAAGGTGATGTAACCTTTAGATAAGTCTGAAATCTTAGCAGAACCCGAACTATACTTATAATTACTAATCGTCGTTAAATTCGTTCCCGTCGTACCAACCTCACGCATCTCATTCAAATCACTGTACTTCCCTGCATCCGTACCCTCGACATCCATATAACGCAGCAAAATGGCAGACACTTCAGCTCGCGTTGTTGGATCAGCAGGCTTCAAGGAACCATCCTCAAATCCACCGACAATACCAGTCCCGCGAACAAGAGCAAGATAAGGAATTTGCTCTGCACGAATCGTTCCCCGATTCACTTCCGGGGTAGGTAGCAGTGTATTTCGAGTATCGTCAAAAGCATCCTGGAAACTGGTTCCCGATTTGATCAGTCCGTTCGCAATCCATTTCATCAACTCGTAGCGTGTCAGCTCGGCATTGGGATTGAATCCTTTCGGATAATCATTAGCGTTAATAAAGCCTTGGCCCACCAACTGTGTCACAGCTGATTCAGACCAGTGTCCCTTGAGATCAACAAAAGGATTCTCTCCTTGTACCTTTTCCAAGCTGGTTGCACGGCTGAGAAGTGTGGCATACTCACCACGGGTGATTTTGGCATTGGGGCGAAACGTACCATCCTGATAGCCGGAAATCAGATTCTTATCATAGGCTTTAACAATTGTAGCTTGCGCCCAGTGCCCTTTGATATCTTTGAACTTCGTAAGCGCAGAAGCCGTTGTGCCCGCTCCACTTGTGCTTGTAGCAGCATCCACAGTAGACACCAGACCCACGGTTCCATTAGTCAGCAGCGTTCCTACCATCAAAGCCGTCGTCAACAAACTTACTATCAACACATTCCTTTTTGATTTCCTAACGTTTGATCTCATCTGCTTCTTCAAATATACTCACTCTCCTATGTACCTTAGTATGGGGCAAACTTCTGCTTTTTCAGCACTCGTACTACTCTTCAAGCCAAAACCTAAATTTGTCATAATCATCAATATTCTACCATGCAAATCTAGGCTATTGGTATTATTTTTCAGCAATCCCCATCACTACAAGGCATGCAACCTCCCCTTCCAAAGACCCAATTCACCCCTAAAAACACAAAAAAAGGCCACGAATCCGCAGATTCATAGCCTTATGCTTTAAGGTGTCAGTCCTATTCAATTGAAAAATTTGTAATCTATCTATCACAGAATAAACGATTCTGCACCATTTGAACAGTCCTAAAATTTAAATCAGAATAGGATTCTATTAAAACTGTTCATTCGAAACTGTTACCGTCTGCCCCTGACACAATGCTATTGTTAATCATATGCTGTGCAAATGGCGTCAACGATAATGCGCTAACCTCTTCCATAGTAAACCATTGTGCACCCAGCGAATCTTCGCCATCGGGTTCCCTTTTGATCTCATAAGGCCGACTTTCGCTTGTTAAATATACATCGTACAGAATCCCAATATGGTGCAGCTCTTCAGGCTCGCCTTCGTACATCCACTTCAGTACATTCGACTCCGCAGAACGAATCACCAATTGTAGATTGGAAAGGCCTGTCTCCTCTTCGATCTCGCGGTGTAGGGCCGTCTCCGGTTGCTCACCAAACTCCAACCTTCCTCCAGGCAAATCCCATTTCCCCATATAGGCTCCTCTCGCCTTATGAACTAACAGGACTTTTTGCTCCCAAGCGACTAAACCATATACCCCCATATGTGTAAACCGATCCACTTAAAGGCTCTTCCTCTCATCTGTAAGATGCCTAACTTGCTCTTCCAATCTACGGATACGCTTATTCATCTGATAGAACGATGGAGTGAATATCACCCCAATAATAACAATGATCCAGACACTCAAATCATCAGCCCCTATCTTAAGAGTCACTCCACTCAAGCGATAACCGAATAATCAGTTCTTCCCCCTCAATCAACAATGCGGTTAACCCTTTGTCCGAGCCAGATTGGTGATTCTCTCCATTGGTCCAATACGCGGCTTCTCCCGATCGGACAACTACCCGCTCGTCTGTCTCGCCTTCCACCCAACCTTCCCCTTCAAGCACCAGAAACACCTGCTCACCCACTGCTGGATGCAAACCCACACTTCCTCCTGCAGACAGTTTTAGTTGGGCTACATGGCATGCTGTTGTGCTTCGGAGTATTGGCGTAATCTCCGCTCCCTCACTGCCATAAGCGGTGATGCTGCGACGATCCTCTGGTTTTAGGCGATATATCTTCACTTCTTGTTCTCCTCTGCAACGGTTTCCAGGTCCAGAGCCAAACGGATCATATCCACGCAGCGAATGCCATCTTCAATAATCTCTTCTTCATAATGTTTCACAAAGAAATCCCGATCGACCCCTATAATGCGAAAACCGCAGCGCTGATACAGCTTCAACTGATGAAAACTTGAGTTGCCTGTCCCAATTTCTACCGTTCGACCACCGAGCCTGCGTGCTGCTTCTATCGCTTCCTTGATCATGTGTTTGCCAACGCCCTGTCCCTGTAATTCTTCCTGTACGGCAATATTAACAATCTCTACCGTCTCTGGACGCGTCTTCAGCAAAACAAACTCTCCTACCATTTCTCCTTCATATTCAGCGATAAAACAAACACCGCGACTCAGATACTCGTCAACTATGGCTTTGGACGGATCAGCCATCAATAAAAGTCCATAAGGTTTTTCTTCTTCCCAGTCCAAAATCCGGAACGACAATTTCACACCAATCTCCACCTTTTCCTCGTACATATTCATTTACGTCCCGTTTGCTGAAGCCTATGTATGGCTATATCACCAAATATACAACAACCTTCCGTATATAAATGTTGTGGTTTGAATTCATATTTTTCTCTTTTTATAACCTCGGGTTACTCCGGAACGACTTTTATACTTTATTTCATCCATCTAGTTCACCAAATCTATTAGCTATTTACCACTCCAACTTGATTTTGATAATGACGAATCACCATGCCAGATGCTTTTTGCATGCCCTTTTTCTCATAGAACCCCTGAAGTTCGTCATCACACAAAAGATCAATCATATAGAGATCACTCAGACGATTGAACATACGCTCGACAAGCTCTGTTCCGATTCCCTTACCCTGATACTCCGGAAGCACTTCCAACAAGGGAATATATGCACTAAGAACTCCGTCCGAGATCGCTTGAATAAAGCCCACCATATTCCCAGTATCTTCATCAACAGCCAGTTCAACAGCATAGGATTGTTCCAACAGCTTCAGGAAAGTAGGCGTAGACGGAGAGTTGGGCCAACCTTCAAAAAAATTCCCACTAAGTTGGTCGATTCCTATTCCCTCCAGCGTGTCACGAAATGTAATCCCCATAATCGCAAGTCATCTCCTTTTAAAAAGTAAACTTCATTATATCATAATATCTGGATATAAATATATAGAATTGGTTGATAAAATAAGAGACACCATTCAAATACAAGCCTCATTTATTTGCTTTATTCAAGTAATCTGTCATAAAAGCACAACGTTCTATTCCACACGTTACTCACCCGTGCTTAAATGCTCATGGATTAATTTCCATCCTCCGTTGATGCCTGAAACAAATACATTGGTAGCCCGACCTTTTCCAGAAGCCGGCTCCCCTTGATACATTCCTTTCCAGTGATAGGTATAAATACAGACCGCCTGCTCTTCGCCCGTCGTAATCCACGTGACATCTTCTGCACGATATACCTCTTCCTTGACGGTCTGCCAAGCGTTTTCAAAATAAGCCCGAATTTCGTCAGGCGTAGTACAAGATGTTCCCGTAAACCAATATACGGCATCCGGTGATAACCATTTGCTTACCTCATCAAACTGATGTGTATTTGTCGCTGCAATGTATCCTTCTAATGCATGCTGGTATCCCATAATTTCTTCCGCCTCCTGAGCGTTTTGAATCATTTAACTTCACTCTGTTCAAGAACCGAATCGCTATACACCATAAATGTCTCTTTCAGTGTACGCCCCGTTGATTTCTCCCAGATCACACTCCGCTCAAACGTACCTGCTTGAAAAAATCGCGGAAAACGTTCCGCAAACCAATCCTGCATGGGCAGTTCAAGCGCTTGCCCTAAAGACACCCACAACAGTTCGCCTTCCGGCGGCTCGCTCAGTAGCTCCCCCTCAAAAGAAGTAGCCAAGTAGTTGAAAACCATATAACGCAATCCTTGCTCCGGATCACAAAATTCATCAAGACCTTTGTATGTAATCTTTTTCACCACAAGTCCAGTTTCCTCTTTAACTTCTCGCACGGCACCATCCACAATACTTTCCGGAAAATCAACTTTCCCTCCAGGAGCAATATATCCAGGAAATCCTTTTCGGTTCGGTCGATTCATTAATAGTACCTGATCCCTCCGTTTGTCCCATACCATACACATCGTTAAAATCTCAGTTCTAGTGTCCATGTTTTCCCTCCCAGTTGCCTTATACAAAACCTAATCCCTTGCAATTCACACATATTCACTCACTCGACAGAAGAACCTTCCAATCCTTGATTCCCAGGTGTTTTTCTGTCCTCTCCGCTCTTGTGTAATTGTTGAATTAAGCTTAAATACTTCGTTGTACACTAACACTTCTGGTACATAGATAGATTCTCCTGCTTCACTCTCTATTCCCCATCCCTCTTAACTTTCCAGATTATCTGCAAAGTCAATTTGGATATAAACGCATACGAAAGACGGACACCGGAAATTTCGGAAGCCCGCCTCTTTATGATGTATGCAATACTTTGCTTTTGAACCGAATATTGAATATGTGATACTCAGCTCATGCCTGTAATTAACACCCGACGTTCTTTCCACTCTGCACGACGATAAGCCTGCAGCAGACCGAATTTGCGGATACTTGCTTTCGGCACCGATTTGTAAGGCATAGCGACCGTAAATTCCTCATCGAACGGCACAAAAGATAATCCTACTTTCTCATTGGAGAGCCACTCGGCATGGATGGGTTGCCTTGAACAGGCATCGAAGGTACAGCCGAGTCCTTCGGCGAAAAAATCATAACGTGCAGCAGGTGTTCCGGGTTCCTCCATACAGAGAAAAAGACTGAGCTGATCACAAAAAAGTATAATTTCCACATCACTTTTCAGCCTATGTTTCAACGCCTCACCACCACCAAGCTGCTGTTCCCAACGTAACTGGTGCTCCCGTTCATCGTCTAGATACTCCCTGATGTCTTCATCATCATTGGTGTTAGCACCCAGGTTGTTTTGAAACAATTCTATATACATCATGCTGCACAGCAATCCGGCATACAGGTTTTTCTCACGAACCTCTTCAATACCTTTACGATAAAATACAAATCGCGGACGTAGCGGAAAATCACGAAACGAATATGGGATCTGACTATAATCATTCCAGAATGGAGACGAATCCAGTTCAATCCATCCCCGATCATGCTCTCTTGCGGCAAGAATCAGGTCTTCCCGATGCGCTTCATCGACCAACAATTCCGTTTTCCAATGGGAAGCCATTTCTCCGGCTACTAGTCCATGCTCATGCTGTGCGGTCAAAACAAAATCATGCTCTCTCTCATATACGATCATTTGCTGTCACCCTCCCGCATGGTATACGTTGACTTTAACATAATTTGGTTTACAATTTCCTATAAGTTGCTTTTCATTCAACTTTCAGGGAATATACAAAGGAACCATCGATGTAAAGATGTTGTCAGTTCCCTGAAATTTGGTACACTAAAGATTGTGCCAACATAACATTACATACAGAAAGCGGGATCTCATGAATTTATACTCTCCTTACACCGAGTTTAACCGCAAGGAATGGGCTGACTTGAAAAAACATCAGACCACTCTTCCACTAACGAAAGCGGAATTGGAACAGCTAAAGGGATTAAATGAAGAGGTATCCATTCAAGAAGTTGAGGATATTTATCTACCTCTTACCCACTTTATTGACTTATATGCAGGTGCTTCACGAGAGCTGAATCACTTAACGGCATCTTTTTTGAAAAAAGAAGCACATCACGCTCCCTACATTATCGGTATTGGGGGCAGTGTTGCCGTGGGCAAAAGTACTACCGCCCGTCTGCTTCAAGCTATGCTAGCCAGAGGTAAAGGAAATCCAAAGGTGGATCTGGTCACAACGGATGGTTTCCTGTATCCCAATGCCGTGCTGCAAGAGAAAGGTATCATGAACCGGAAGGGATTCCCGGAAAGCTACGATATCAAGTCACTGATTCAATTCATGGGTGATGTCAAATCGGGCAAACCCGAAGTGATGGCTCCCGTATACTCGCATCTTGCCTACGACGTCATTGCAGGTGAGGAGAATGCCATCTGTCAACCAGATATCCTCATTATTGAAGGAATTAACGTGCTCCAGGTCAAAAAGGAAACCCCACTTCTGGTCAGTGATTTTTTTGACTTCTCCATCTATATCGATGCAGAAGAGGAGCACATTCGTCACTGGTACATTGAGCGTTTCAAGCTGCTACGCAATACAGCGTTTCAGAATGAGAATTCCTTCTTCCACAGTCGTTTTGCCAATCTGGAAGAAGATGAGGCTGTTCTTACGGCAAGTCAGATCTGGAAAGATATCAATGCCAAAAATCTGCATGAAAACATTCTGCCAACCAAAGGACGAGCCAGACTGATTCTGAAAAAGGAAGCGGACCATTCGATTCAGCGTATTCAATTGCGCAAGCTGTAAATGTAACAATAAGCAGAAACCCTGTTGTATTGCTTAATACCCATTTAAAAGGAGACAAGACACATGCAGACCCTGGTTATACTCGGAAGTATCATGATGTTTCTTGCTGTTGCCCTCGGAGCATTCGGAGCGCACGCGCTCAAACGCAGATTGTCTGCTGATATGATCAAAATATACGAGACCGGTGTCCAGTATCACCTTGCACACGGACTCGGAATCATCCTTCTCGGACTGCTCGCTGATCAGCTGGAGCAACCTTCTCTTGTTATGCTGGCTGGATGGCTGCTATTTGCCGGTATTCTCTTGTTCTCGGGCAGTCTGTATGCCCTAAGTGTAACTGGAGTTCGAAAACTGGGTGCTATCACACCGCTGGGCGGAGTAGCATTCTTGGCCGGTTGGATCATCTTATTAATCGCTGCTCTGTAGAACCAACATCGTAAACTGAAAAGAGTGTTCTAGTCGATCTTACAAATCGCTGGAGCACTCTCTTTATGTTTAACTTCGCCATATACGGCGAATGCTGTGTGTGACTTCATCCTCCTGCTGTTTTTCCAGGACATATACATCAGGATTAGTTAGATTTTTCCACCCCTCGAATCCAAAGGATGCATCATGACTGCGAATGATTAGAGATAACATATTGCCGTGTGTAATCACAGCCCCGCCATGCTCAGGTCGAAGCCACAACTCGTCCAATACTTCAAGGCCCCGAGCTGCCGCGAGACGTGAAGATTCGCCACCTTCTTCCGTCCAGTCTTCGTCCTTGTATGTACGTTCAAGCACATCCATCCAGTTATCCAGATGAAGGGTACTAAGCACCCTCTCTTGCAGACGTTCATCCGTATGTATATGTTGCAGGACGGTTTTGCCCAGTGGCGCGGCGGTCTGAAGTGCCCTTTTCCATGGACTCGACACAATATATTGTACAGGGTGCTCCGCCAACAACTCAGCAAGTTCTTCTGCCTGACGAAGTCCTTCTTCAGTGAGCTCGGCATCCGGTTCTTGCCCTGTTGCTTTGGCATGACGGATGAGATAAATAGACTGCATCGCCCCTCACCTCCTGTTGATTCACTTACATTCAATGCTTCTCCAGATATTTGAGTGCAATTTGCATGTTCTCCCGGTCCTCCGAACGGCCAGATGAACTAAGAAAAGTAACCTTATCCCCTCCCCACGCTCCCTTTTGATTTGCCAACCCAAGAAGTTGCTTCAAGCGGTTAACTGTTCCCGTACTGCCATCAATAATTTGAATATGATCAGGCAGAACCGTACGAAGAATCGATGTGTAGAACGGATAATGCGTGCAGCCAAGTACAACTGTACCGTATAAGTCCAGATCAAGATTAGCCAGCTTGAGGCGGAAGTACGCCGCAATCTTCTGTGGATCAAAATCCAACTGTTCACACCATTCCACTAGTTCTGGTAATGGAATGGAATCAACACTGTGGTGATCATCCACCCGGGATACCAATTCATGATATTTTGTTTGACTCAAGGTCAGGGCTGTAGCAAATACAAGCACCCTTTTGCCGCTTCTTCGATTCATCTCCACTGCCGGTTTCACAGCAGGCTCCATCCCGATAACGGGGATATCATACTTGGCACGTAAATCCTTCACGGCCAGACTGGTCGCTGTATTGCAGGCAATCACGATTGCTTTCACATTTTCCTGAACAATAGCCTCCACACAATTGAAAATATGTCCTCTAACCTCATCCGCTGACTTGGTCCCATAAGGAACATGCAATGTATCGGCATAATACAGAAACGCTTCTTCAGGGAATTGATGCAAAGCCTTATGCAAGACGGTTAAACCACCGATTCCCGAGTCAAAAAATGCAATTTTCTTCTTCAAGGGTTTCACCTCTATAACGTATTCTTTCAGGTTCCTGGAACCTCTCATTCCTGCTCATGATGACTGGGAGGTGAGTTATGTTATTCTACATTCATTTTATACTGTCTGAGCCAGTCTTTTCCACTTTGCCAGTTTTCCACCGGATTGTGAGTTCCAAGCAGTTCGACACTCGCCTGAGCCATGACCCATTCCTTAAGCCCGTCATTCGCACTAGACTCCAGCTGCTGAATCAGGACGTTCAGTCCCTCTTCACCAGTATCCAGAATTTGAACATACGCCTCTGTGTTAGCACCAATATAATCACCTGGATTACTGCTGGTCAGAATCATCTCAGGACCGTTCAGAATTTGCTGAAGGTTGCTTTCAATCTTCGACGTTACGTCCTGACTTTCCGCCTGATTCGAGCATGCTACCAACATCCATGCAACACATAGCAATGCCGTGCCGCTTGCAATACGTTTGCGAATCATGGAATCACTCCTGCCATTGTTCCAGAATCAACTTCCATTTTTCTTCCTTTAACTCCTGTCCTGACAGAATCTGCTTTTCGGATTTCAACCACTTCAAACCCAAATGATTGATACAATCTACAAGCCCACGCAGCGGATTGATGCCCTTCATTTAACACATGAATCCATCCTTTATGACGTAGTCGTGATGCTGAAGTCCACACCAAACTGGATTAGTCCCAGCTTACGGGCAACAGTCTGCGATGCTACATTGTCCCAAGATGTACTATAGATCGGAATGCGCCCATTCTTTTTAACATGATGCTGCCAGCACTTCACCGCATCCACTGCATAACCCTTTCCTCTGAAACCAGGCGCCGTATAGAGACTCGCCTCAGCACCCTGTTTGGATACACGGGCTGAACAACATACAGCGACAGCCGAATCCTCAATAACATAAGCGGCAACGGGCATTTTCTCATGCAGACGCTCTATTAAATCAGGAAAATGCTCTGCCAGCAGAAAAGTACGATAACTCTCTATAAGCTGAACATTTGGATGCCATTCGCCACACTTCTCAGGAAATGCATAAGCCGGGCCCATCCATACACCCTTCACTGGCTTAAAAGTCTCAACTCTCCGAATCAGCTTCGAAATATCAAGCGGAAGCCCAGATACACAGCCTAGCTCCTCAATCAGAGTGAACGGCAACTGCGCATGATAATAGGAACATTGCCCAGCTGAGGTTATTCCAATAAATAAGGCTGGAGCCCTCCCACCATCCGGTTCATTAATGCTTAAGAGACGGTTCCGATCATCCATCGTATACAATGTATCTGCCTGTATTTTCATCATATCCATGGGTAAAAGGTTTGATATGGGATTCATAATTACGGAACAAGCCTCTCCAAAAGTGGTTTGCTTACACTTCTTTTTCCAGCTTCATGCTGCTGAAATTCAGGTATTATTCCTGACACCGTATATTTGCACATTGCCTATACCCCCTTCATTAATTTCCATTATACGGTATATTACGTGCAGATACGAATCCAATGTGCACAATTGCGAATGGGAAATATACGTGAGAATTTTACGAGACAGACAACGATCCAAGATAGCTTATTTATCCTGCAGCAGAGCTTTTTTCCATGATTCACTTAATTCTGTAACCGACCCATAACGCTGAGTCCGCTCTGGATTAACCGCACGCACAACCACCTGGTACAATGCTTTTCCGGCATCCCACCTGGCATACGAACGATCCAGTTCTCCACCAAGCAGTGAGAAAGCCATTGCTCCCATATTGAACACATTCGTGACTCCGTCAATTGGCGCATCCAACTCAAATTCCTCAGGAGACATAAAGCGGGATGAACCCCACATCCGTCCCATCGTATTCACAAAAGAACCCTTGCGATACAAATCAATATCGCATATCTTCATCGTTTGCTTGTCAAAATCATAGATCAGACTGCCATCGTAAAAATCAACAGCCACATACCCTCTACGCTGCACTTCGATGTGGAAATCCAAAATCTGCTCCATCGCCTGAATGCGCGTCTTTACCGGAAGCTGTTTGAATCGATAATAGGGGGAACGCGGGTCCTCATATTTGGCTGGCGGTGGATAATCCCAATGGAAATGCAGACATTCTCCTTCCACCCAATCAAATACACAGGCATAGCCATGTTCCGTTGCAAAATGATCCTTTAATTGAATCAAGGTGTCATGTGCCAAATCTTCGTATATCGAAACGGATGATTTCAGATAATTAATCGCTTCGGCAGGCTCTCCTGTACTACTCGCATGGATCGTGCGTGCTCCAGCATATTTCACGAATTGCCTCTCTCCATCCTGACCCATGACACCAAAGGACAAATTGCCGGAATCCTGCTGATCAAACACACGAAATACGGTACCCAGGCGCGCGATCCACTCGAATGAATGAGGTTCTTTTAATACAAAAGAAATGCCGTCAAGTTCAAGCTGAACCGTGTCCGTCATATGTCACCACCTGTTTCAACCTGCTCATCGCCTAAATTCAAACGCTCAGCATAAAAGTACGTCATATGAGCCTCATCGTAGCCCTTTCCCTGAACTACCAGCGCCTTAAGTTCAATGCCATAGACTTCAAATCCGTAGTGCTCATACAACCGTCGGGCTGACTGGTTTGTGGTAACCACACTGAGATTGATTTGTTCTATGCCCTCCAGATCCCTGCCCCGATCCAACACTTCGCGGAGCAATCGGGAAGCAAGCCCACATCCACGATATGACGGTGAGACATAGACTCCCCAGATATAACCTTTGTGCCTTAGCTTAATCCCATGTTCCCGTTTGAATCCCATCGTTCCTGCAAGGATGCCTTCTTCTGTGTATGCCCCCAGAATGTAATCATCGGGTTCGGTATGTATGCGTTCCTGAACTTCACTCATGGGAAGCTGAATCGACATTTCAAATGAAGCCCCGAAGGCTTCCGGATGATTTTTCAGCGCTTCCAGCCGTAAAGGCCAATACTGCTCTGCCTCATCTCTGCGTATATTGCGAAGGATGAACACGTTCTCCTTTTGACCTTCATTCATGCTTCAACCACTCCCTGCATTTCATAAGGATAATCAATCTGGAGCTTTACATTCGCTGCAGCTTCCTGTCCTGCAAGCAAACCTACGACATAAATCCCAAGATCAATGGATGTCGCAACCCCTCCCGCTGTAATCACATTTCCGTCTTTTACAATTCGGGTTTGAATCACCTCGGCAACGTAAGGCTCAAGCAGATCATAGACATTGGGATGCGTGGTTGCTTTTTTACCTGTTAAAAACCCTGCCGACCCCATCAGCAGAGAGCCTGTGCACACGGATACCTTCAGCGGAACATTCTCGGCCTGCCTCAGCCAGCCCACAAAAGCCTCATCAAATCGAAGCTTGCGGGTTCCCATGCCACCAGGTACAAAAATGAGATCATATTCCGCTAAATTTGGCTTCACCCGGTCCACCTTCAACGTTAAACCCGATTCGTCCGTGACCTGATCTGTCATCGCACATGTTTCCCATGTGGTGCCTTTGGTTTGTTCAAAGAAATTCAACCGATTGATGACATCATAAAATCCTGCAAAATCAAGGAAAGTCAAACCATCAAACAAAACAAAAGCGATTTTCATATGAGTGTCCCCCAGTGTTTTTATTTCGACGCATCTGGCTCCATGGCTTCCTTCACCCAATCGCGCTCGGGCAATTTACTGTTGATACGGAAGAGCAGGCCAACAATGGACAAAAGTAAAATAATGACAATGATTTCGAACATAGCTCTTTACCCCCAGCATTACGAGTTGAGTTTTGCGTTTTACCCTATCTCAATCCACGCGCTATAATCCACTCCAACCATTTCCATGGCAGCAGTAACTTTCCGATGATAAGCAATCGCGACCCTTTACCCAGCGCATAACGAAGCCTTGGTGCACGCATCCGTGCAATGCGAGCAATCAGATCGGCCACTTCCTGTGGATCAGGTGCAGTCTCTCCAGCATGCTGGGAATAACGCAGAACCGCGTCCAGCTTATCTTTATAGGGGGAATGATTGCTCCTGTGAATTTCACCCAAGCCTTTATTCCAGATGGGTGTGCGATAAGCACCTGGTTCAACTATGACTATCCGTACGCCAAATGAGGACATCTCATGACGCAAGCTTTCCGTGAAACCCTCCACAGCGAATTTGGATGCTGCATACGGCGCATAACCCGGAAAACCGGACAACCCACTAACGCTGGACAAGTTGATGATCAATCCCTGCTTTTGCTCACGCATGACAGGCAGGACCGCACGCGTAACGGCAACCAAGCCAAAGAAATTCGTTTCCATTTGCCTACGCCAATCGTCCATGGATACTTCCTCAATAAATCCGCCAAGCGCAAATCCTGCATTGTTCACCAGCATATCGATTCGCCCATTGTTTTGAAGTACCGTCTGAACAGCCTCCTGCACCGAATTAGCATCCGTCACATCCAGGCGAATATACTGTAACCGATCCGAAATATCCGCCTGCTCCGCCAGAATTGCCAATTCTGCATTCCGACTCAAATCACGCATCGTTGCCACAACACGATATCCTTGTTTGGCCAGCGTAATCGCCGTGAGCATGCCGAATCCGCTTGATGTGCCCGTAATTAACGCCACGGGAGCGTTTGGGTCGAATTCTTTCAACTTTTTCACGGTTGGTCCTGTTTCGCCCTGTATAGATTCATCCTCTATCTGTATCTTCTGTTCTGTCATCTGCTTCACCTCTTCCCTCGGTTGATTTAGTTGATTTAGTTGATTTAACTTCGTTACCACTTATCATCACAACGCTTCACTTAAGTGTGCTGTCTCTCCACTCGGCGCAGCTTCGTTATTCCCGGTTCAAACGTATAAGGGACAAATCTGATCTCGGGTACGCTACATTCCAGCCTCGCACCCAGCTTCATTAGTTCACGCTGTACTTCGGCCTCCACCTGCTGCATCCCTTCTCCTCCTCCTAGCCGAAGCGATATCTCCAGCGTCCCGTTACCCCGCTGTACGACGCGATAATGTTTGATTTCAGGAGAGGCTGCAATCACCGCACGCGTTACAAAATCCGGAAATACAGGTACGGCTTCACCCGTTAGTCGATGTGGAAAATAAAGCGTGTCATCACAGCGGCCTTCGATCCGCTCAATGGCAGTGAACGGAGAACCACAGGCACAAGGAACCGCTGCCTCGGTTAGAATGTCGTTCAGCCGATACCGGATTATCGGCTGTGAGGTTCTGGAGAAGTCCGTGATCACAGGCACGAACCTTCGGGTCGCGGGATCAATGAACTCTTTTTCAATATGAACGATGTCTTCATTCAGATGCAGCGTGCCGAAGCGGCAGGTTGCGCCCAGGAACCCTTCAGTACACTGGTAGACCTGATGAACCGTTTGACCAAAAACATGCTCCAGCACCTTGCGATCCAGCGGGTCCAGCACTTCGGCAACCGAAATGATTTTGTCCGGTACAGCGGTCAATGTACCTGACGTATAAGCGTCAGCCAGCATTCTCAGCATGGAAGGTGGCGCTACCCATACGGTGGGTCGGTATGTCTCCATACGTTCAACCAAGGTATCTACACGCTCCAGCAGATCAAAATATTGAAATTGAAGCTTGCCCCGCTGCACCGATTCATACAAATTACTGTTGGCCCGCAAGAAAAAGGCGATTTTGGCAGGCTTCCACAGTCCGCCAGGCAGGAGCTTGGCCAGCACCGTCCCTGTCCACGCATCCTGCTCCCGATCACTCACCAGAAACAACCCCCGGTTGCCTGATGTGCCTGAGGACAAGCCCACTGTCACGCCCTGAACGGATGGTTTAAAATCACGCGTTTCCTCACTTTCCCCGGCGAGAGCCATCGCTTCGTCCTTGGAAATGCCTACCGTGTTGAGTCGATCGAAATGCTGCATCATGACCGTTTTGTCAATCAACGGAAAGCTTCTCCAGTTGGATGCATCAACATCACCCCACCACTCTCGGTAAAAAGGTGACTTTTCACGAACCCGCTCCACTTGCCGAATGATCTGGCGTTCCTGCCAGCGTCCAAGCAGCGCTCGTGTTTTCCATTTTCTCAATCCCCGTGCAAGTGCATAATGATAGACAATACGCAGTGTATTACTCATACCTCCTCAGCCCCTGTACCCCAAGCATTCAGCGCCTCGCGGCAATGACTGGGCACAATCCGAATCGCCGGAAACTGCTGATGTAACTGAACCAGTCTGTCAAAATTCCTTCGATACGTCAGACGATCCGACATAATGATTCCTGCCAGCGCATGAGGTCTGCGTTGTTCCTGAAAAGCACGACTCGACCACACCGCGTCCGCGCACAGAAAATAGTCATGCGACTCAGTACTGAGCAAAATTCCCATCATGCCTTCCGCATGACCCGATACGTCAACACCCAGCAGACTGCCATCACCGAAAATATCGCACACCTTGGAAAAAGGAAAATCCTCACCCGCTCTCATCCATCGCTCCGCCTGCATCGTAACAGGCAATGATCGGGCATCAAAGTCCTCTGGCAGCAAGCCGGATAGAAACCCTGCCTTTACAGCCGAAATAGGCCCAAGTGAACGCACGGCGTCATAAGCTCTTGGCAGATAGATCAATTGCGCCTGTGGGAAATCCCGCACACCTGCGATATGATCCCCATGAAAGTGCGAGAGGATGATGTACCGAATATCCGAAGCTTTCAGCCCTAAACGGGCCAGAAAATGTACCGCACTGTCTTCTTCACGATATACCACAGGTGTAATATGACGGTACAGCGCGTTTGGCAAGTGAGCGGTTTCTTTGAAAAAGCGGGAGCTATATCCCGTATCCAGCAGAATCGGACCATGTACAGGATGAATGATGCAGGCAAAGCCTGCTGGAAAAGCCACGGGACGTAAACTTCCACCACGGAGTGTCAGAAACTCCGGATGTGTGCAGTAACCTGCTGCGCCCAGATGAAGTTTTACCGATGTTGTTGTCAGCATGATTCAGCCCTCCACCAGTCTGCAAATTGTTGTAACCCCTCATCAATGGTCACCCGAGGCACATACTCTAGTTTCTCACGGGCATCCGTTATATCCAACGTCTGCGGGATAGATAACGAACCAACCGTATATCGCGTTAATTGAGGTTCACCTAACGCAGGAATCAAGCGATGTACACGTTCTAGCACTGCGGCTGCTCCGTATGCTGCTCTGTAGGGAATGTTTCGACGGCGTAAAGGCATTTCCAGCATCCCAAACAACGTGCTCACCAAATCCTGGAACGGTCTCGGATCTCCATTGGAAATATTGTAGGCACGACCCAGCGCTTCTGTCTTGGCATCCTTGCATAACAATAGCGCATCCACCACGTTATCCACGCAAGTCAGGTCAATGAGTGCCTGTCCGCCTGCGATCATAGGTACACCCGATTTGGCATTTGCTGCAACGATTCTGGGAAAAAGGGTCTGGTCATACGGGCCAAAAATAGCTCTGGGACGAATCATGATCGATGGAAGTCCATTGGCATGAGCCTGCAAAACCACTTGCTCGGCGAGCCGCTTGGTGGCTGCGTAATGATTAGCTGGTTTGGAGGGCAAGGGGTCATTCTCGTGTATGTCATATCGGGAACTATAGTTAAAATATAAGCTCGGTGTTGATACATGGATGAATCGCTGTACGCCACCTTTCATGCAACTATCCAACAATTTCTGTGTCCCCTCCACATTGCTGCTGTAGAAATCCCGGTATTTGCCCCATGGCGACGATAACGCCGCACAGTGAAATACAACATCCTGACCCGAACAGGCCTCATTCACCGCCACCTGATCCCGTATATCGCCGTTGTAAAATCGGATGCCTGCCGCCTCAAGCTCTGTACCGTGCTTTTGCTGGCGTCCCATACCCGTAACTTCCCAACCTTGCTCGGCAAGCCGTATCGCCAGATGCCTGCCCAGACATCCGGTTGCTCCTGTAACCAATGCTCTATTCATCGCGATGTTCACCGTTCCATTCTATGTCGTGAGTCAAAGCTTCAGTCAGCGAAAGCTTATGTTTCCTTGCCAGCCGCCAGGCGGACAGTACAACTGCAAATTGCTCAAACCAAGGTTTCGGATCGTGTCTCTGGTATACTACATCCCTCGTTCCTCGCCAAGCTGCCATCCATGCCCCCATGCTTCCCTTCCCCCAGAGCTGCTGCAATCCACTTCCCAGCATCGGAAGCATCAACATCGCCTTACTGCCTTGCTTGGGGATGATCACTTTTGCTGCTTTCACCAGTTCTTCAGGTGCAAATAAAGCACGTACCAAGCCATCACCAGGGTAAAACAAATGGATGCCACTGGTCGCCCTCGGATTACACTCAATGGCATACACTTGTCCGTCCTCTGTCTCGATAAAATCAAACCCAATCTGCCCGCTAAACCCTGTCGCCTGTACAAATTGCCTTACCCACTCGTAAATCCCTTCATGCTCCACATGTTCAAAAAAAACACTCGCTCCTACGCTGCCCGTTCGATAGCGGCTGTCGTAGGTCGTATGTGCAACGATTTTCCCTTCATAAGCTACGCTGTATGTACATAACATTTGCCCGGCAACGTAAGCCTGCGCAACCCAAGGGGAAGCCGAGGATATTTCCGTGTCACCAGGAGGATCATTCTGTAAACGGGACTGCTTCATTTTACCTGCGTATATCTTCTGATCAGGTGCGCCTACATCAAATTCTGCTATGGAGGATATCGGCATAAGAACTCTTGCGGCAAAGCGGGAGTACACTGGCTTCCATACCCACTCTCCCTCGGTTTCCAGAACAGGCTGTACTTCCATCCATTCCTGCCGACTGTGGATCAGACGGGTATCCGGAACCGAAAGACCAAGCGACTCTGCAAGCTGGATAAAGTCATATTTATGATGCAATTCATGCAGCTGCTCTATAGGCGAAACAAGTACACGGCAGTGATTGCGCAGCTGCTTTGCTCCTTGAGCAATATAAAAGACTTCTTCACACATTGGAATCAACAAATCGATCTGCCAGGCTTGAACCAGACTCTCCATCTCTAACAAGTAATTCTCTGTTTCATGACGTGGAGATGGAACCATGAAGCACTGCTCCACTGCACCGGACAATCTGCACAAATGACGCACTACGCTCTCTGCGACGTAAACCCGGTGACCCGCACGATGAAACATACGCGCCAGATCGAGTGTTACCGGAGCCCGGCCGCCTGTGAGCAGCACATTTAAGGATTCTGATGTTGGATGTCCATTCTTTCTGAATCTAATAGTCAAAAATGAGTCCTCCCAGTGATAATCCGGCGGCTGTACCGATCATTAACACCCGATCTCCCCGCTGAATGCGCTGCTGCTTGATCGCTTCATGCAGCCCCATCGGAATGGAAGCGGCTATTGTATTGCCATGATTTCGTGTAATGTCCATAAAACGGTCCTCTTCGATTCCCAGCTTTTTGCGAATCAGCCTCATCGCCATGGCACTTCCCTGATGCGGAATCACCAATTGGAAATCCTTCATCTGATTACCGGTGGCCTGCAACATATCGTCAATAAATGCTGGCAACAATCTGGATGCCATACGGAAGATAGCCTGTCCATCCATATGAAAAAGATAGGGTTCAGGCTGCTCTGCCACATAATTCGAGGCATGCAGACGAGTGCCCCCACCGGCAATTTCTGAAAACCGCGCGCCGCGGCTGTACGTTTTCAGCGAGGCATGTACAATCTGCGAAGACTCTCCTTCAGGGGAGCGTTCAATAATGACAGCAGCAGCTCCATCACCGAACAGGGCAGCACTCTCCTTGTTTGACCAATTTAATCCCTTCGAAGCGATTTCCGTAGCTACAAGCATCACCCTTTTATAACGCCCGGCATCCACCATATAGGAGATAACATCCAACCCGTTCAGAAAACTCAAGCAGGTCGCATCCATGTCAAAAGCCGGTACACCTGAATCCTGCTGCCCCATCGCCTGTTGAATAAATACCGCCGTACTGGGTAAAGGTTGTTCCTTCGTACCGCTCGTACACACCAGACAGTCTATATCCGCAAACGTCAATCCTGCATCCGCAAGTGCGGCTTCGGCAGCCCTCGCTCCCATGAATGAAGAGGTCTCTGCACCCGAAGCGTAGTGACGCACACCTACACCTGTTGCCTTGCTGACCCAGCCCGCAGGCACGTGCAAACGGCGATCCAGCTCCTCATCCGTGACTTCCTGTTCAGGCAAATACTTGCCTGTTCCAACAATTCTCACTCTTCTAAGCTGCATATGACCTACCTCTTTCTATCTTCTGACTGATTGATATAAGTTCAAGTAATGAATATTTACACTAAAATTCCGATGACAGAACAACCTTCTGATCGCTGGTATGCTAAACGCCAAGATGAAGTGCAGAAAATACAGCAGAAGGGCAGATGTCTCTGCCCTTCCGGTAGTGTTATCTTTTTTTATTCAGTCACGTTGATTAATTTCCTCACTTCAAAATCTCGGCCAGTGCAAGATCGAGTGTATCATATCTGAACGTAAACCCTTCCCGTTCCAGCCTTTCGGGAATCACCCAACGGCTTTTGAGAACCAGTTCCGTTTCGGTCCGAATGAATCGGGCTCCCAGTTCAAGCATCCAGCGAGGCGAAGGAAGTCCGATCCGAACTCCCATCTGCCGCCTCAGACTCTCCATAAGCTGGCGGTTCGTGACAGGATGCGGAGAAGAAGCATTAAATACACCTTCCAGTTGCGGATGCTCCTGAACATAGATTACCATGCTGAACAGATCCTCTATATGAATCCAGCTAAACTGCTGGGTTCCAGGCCCTTGTGATCCACCCAGGCCAAAACGGACCAGATTGGTCAGTGGCTCCATGACGCCGCCTTCTCCCAGCACAATAGCAATACGTAATGCAATCTGGCGCGTAGACGGCAGACTGAATTCAAAAAAAGCCTTTTCCCACGCCTTGGCGACATCTACCGAGAATCCGGAGCCAATCTCGCCCTCCTTCTCCGTCATGGGACGATCTTCTGCATGTCTGTATATTGTGGCCGTGCTCGAATTAATCCATAGTTCAGGAGGATTGCTACAAGCCAGAATAGACTCACCCAGAATGCGGGTTGTCCGGGTTCTGGATTCCAGAATGATTTTGCGGTTCTCGTCCGTGTAACGGCAGTTTACGGATTTTCCGGCCAGGTTAATCAGCAATTCTGCACCTTCAAGTGCCTGTATGATTCCAGCCTGGTTCTCCCAGGCAACATGACCGGGCTGACGTGAGATGATGAGCACCTCATAACCAAGCTCCTTGAATCTCTGAGCAAAATCCTGACCAACAAACCCTGTTCCACCCGCCAACACAACCTTTTTCACGGTATCCCCTCATTTCCCCATACTGGGTAAAGCAAGTACACTATATATGGACTAACACCGACTGCGACCGTTTTGTTTGATTTTAATTTACGCCCAAGGCTGCGTATAAGCGATTGCGTTCTTCGATCGCCCATGCGTTTGTTTGGTTTTGCTCCAACTGATACCGAAGCTCGTCATGGAAATCATGAATCATGAATCCTTCAGGCAAGTTCCCCAACATGGCTGTAAAATTGTATTCAGGCAGTTTTCTTTGTCCTTTACCGATCTGCTTCAACCATTCCATCCATTCGACAAGCGTCAGTACTTCTTCCTGCCATAGCTCGGCCTGTAGTCCGAGTGCATCCTGAAGCTGCTCATAAGCAGATAGATCGGAGAAGGGGCGGCATGCTTGCACAGCCAGTTCATACAACTCGATTACTGCGCGCCGTACCTCATGCTCAAGTTCAATCTCCAATCCTTCCATGAAGTCCTGAACCTGGATGCTCAGTCCGTCATCGTATAATAATGGTGCTTGTGCCAACAGACGTAAAATCTCTTCCATGTCATGCGCTGAAATTTTCTTTTGCTCATAGAGAGCCGGTAACCTATATGCTGTAATGATCATTCACTCCTACATCGTTCTTCTATTAATGACGTATATTATATCATGCTTTGGCGGGTTATCCTTGAATCACTTTAACGATAACAAAAAGACAACTTTACTCTTTCAGGAGAGCATAGGTTGCCTTTCGTGTTCCTATTGGAGAAGCAAACATCGTCTAGATAAACGCTTTAACTGCTGCAAAATACTCACGAATCATATTGATCGGTTTCAGATAGCCCGGTGAAGGAGCCGAGATGCCGTATTCGGCAGCGTAACCGTTCTTGGCCGCCAGATACTTGGATCTGAACATATGGTAGTCACTCGTGACAATCATGATCTCGGGATGCTCCAGCCCGGATGCAGCAATGATTTTTTTGGAAAAAGCCATATTCTCCTGGGTGCTTGTCGATTGATCTTCCATAATTACCTGTGCGGGGCTAATGCCCTGATCAACAAGATAGTTTTTCATGGCGAGTGCTTCGGGAATCGATTCTCCCGGCCCCTGCCCGCCGGATACAATTACTGGCGTATCAGGATGACTGCGAATATAGTCAAGACTGGCATCTAGTCTTTGTTTTAAGGTTAAAGACAATTCTGTGCCCTTAATTCCCGACCCGAGAATAATGACATAATCCGCTTCTTCCGGATCATTCGCACGAAGCTGAGTAAACACAAGCGCTTCGATAATGACAAATGAAACCGCAGCGATCCCGAACCCGGTAAGCAGGATGCGTTTTAGCAGGATATGCTTTTGATAATCAATCCGTCTTAGCACGATAAAAGCTACAGTGATCATGCCAAAAAACTTCACCGCGAAGTTCCAGCCCCAGAAGACCAGAAAGAACACAAAACATGCAATGAAAATAAGATCAAGAATCAGGCCTTTTTCTTGTATAAACTTTTTCATAAATCCAGTAACACTCCTTCTCGGGCCTTCACTTCCGTCATATGCCCTCGATTCAGGATCTTATAATCGTAAGCTTGGGCCACTGTTGTTGCCAGCACTTCTTCTCTACACGCTGATTATAATAGTCTTCATCCAAGAAAAACGGACTTTGGCGTACGATTAATGTATACAGATCCTCCAACCCATACGGGGCACAGATATCCACCTGATCCTGATCATCTAACCTTACACCTATGGCAGTGGCGATTTCTGGCCAATATCGAAGAGCATCTTCTGTGGATTGATATGGCTCGTTTCCATTGTGCAGATGCATCCTAGCCTGATTCTTCACAGACCACTTGGAATTGCCTGTCGCCTTGCGAAGCCGTTGTTCCAACAGCAGATCCCGCTCCTCACGCATGTCTTCCACATCATAGTAAACAACATCAATATCGCTGTGCAACTCGCGGAGAGAATAGTCATGAAGCACATCCCAGATATAATTTCGAATATACCCCGCACCTATGTAACACTGAGGCAGATCCAGACTGCGAACCCGCCGCAGGTCGTGCATTAATTGTTCATGCTCCGTAATCGCCTGAATCAACTTTTCCTCATGCAGCATATAGCGTCTCTCCCTGTTACTTTGTCTTTTTAATTGCAGAGCTACCATTGCTCACTTTCATTTTACCGAAACACTGCTTGTTCCAATATATCATGTTTGAGTACCCTCAATAAAATAAACAAATCCCCTCAGGAGTCACCTTAAGCTCATCTGAACAGATGTTTCTTAAGATCAATTACCCTGAGGGGATTGAATGAGGAGATCGAATAAAGGGATTAGGCCTACTAGAATTCCATTAACCCCACATGCCAATCAGTAATATGCCGCCAAAAATAACGATGGAACAGAGAATACGCTTTTTCCCCTGCTGTTCTTTCAGTAACAAAATACCAAGGAAGGCCGCGAATACCGTCCCCACTTCCCGAAGCGGACCCAGTCTCGCCATCGGCGCCTGCTGTAATGCAAACAGAAATAACAGGTATGAACCCGGATTAAGCAGTGCTCCCAGCATAATGGTCGATCGGTTCTTCTTCCACTCCTGACGTAATTGGCGGGAAGCGAGCAGCGCCGGGGTCAATCCGGCCACAAAGCCGATATTCGTCACTTCAAGTAAGGACAAGGGTGAAATATGCTCCAGATTCAATTTGTCCACGAACACATAACTGGTTGTACATAACCCGACACATAAGGCCATCAAAACCGGCTTTGCCCCTTTTACCCCTGAGCCAGATTTGCCGTCTCTACTTCCCACACCACTGAGCACCGTAAATCCTACAATCATGCAGGCAATACCGACCCAGCCGAACACTGACAACGTTTCCCCCAGAAAAGCAACGCCGATTAATGGCACCAGCAAGGTGCTCGTTCCCCGCATAATTGGATAAATCTGCGACAAGTCGCCCAATTCATACGTCTGCGACAGTAGCCAGGAATACAAGGCTTGCAACGCCATCGATAACACGAGTAGTGCATAGGCTGGCATGGATAAAGGTTCACGTACCAACTCTACGATAAGCACAGGCAGCAGTATAACGGTCGGAATCATCATGATGGACCATAAAAACACGCTTTTGTTTAAACTGCGTTTGGTGAACATGCTCCAGACAGCGTGAGCCATCCCGGAAGCAAGCACCAGAAATATAGGTAAAATCATAATCAAAACGTTCCTCTCTAATCCCTTGCTCTTCTATATTCTCTAATGTGCCGAAGCGCTCTCAGGTTGATGTGCTGGCTGTTCCTTCACGACCGATCCGTCTTCCAGACGAATCCAGGTATCAAAGCTGCGTTGTCCCGCTTGCAATTGAATGACCCGTCCTCCGCGCAGCATACCTTCCCTTCCGTATGTACTGTGTCCACTCGAACGCCCGTAGCAGAGACGAATACCGTGGTAACTCCCCTGAAAATCATTCACATGATCATGTCCGCAAAAGGTCCCCACCACATCGCCCATCTCCAGCAGTGCAGAGAACAGACCCGAGTTCACTTGGGCAGAGCAGACAGGTTCGTACTTGCTGCCGTAACAGATTTGTGTCTCCCACATGGACTGATATTCAGGAATCGGGATATGGAAAAACGCCAAGGCTGGGAGCTTCTCCCCGCGGCTGCGGCCGGGATTGACGCGTGTGGATTCAGACATCAGCCATTGGATCTGATTGGGCTGAATCCAGCCATAACCGGGAATGGACTCGAACTGGGAATAATCCCCTGAATCGAGTAAATACAACACTGCCGCCGGATGGCCATCCGCTCCGGCAATCTCCAGTGTGTAATTGCCCAAGCCCGCAATGTCACGCGGCCCAGGTTCCGTCACGGTGTGTGCATGCTGCTGAATCACATCCATTAATCCATCGGGGGTAATCCGATTCTCTGTATCATGATTGCCGTACACAAAAGCCCACGGAATACCACGTTCTTCCACCACCGACACGGCATCCCGGAATGCCTGCTCCGGATTTTCACATTCCTTATTGCCAGAATCGACTGGTCCCGTGTAGATGACATCGCCTGTAAATACAACCAGATCGGGTTGTTCCGCTTCAATTACCGTTTTCATTAATTGCCCGGTCCGAAGATCTTCAGACCGCCCATCCTTCCAGTGTAGATCTGTAAACTGTACGATTTTAAAAGTTCCATTTTCTTGAAAAGCAAGCTGTCGTTTCACCCTTTTTCCTCCCTGATGATCCATGTACTATGGACCAAATTTATTAATGTTGTTTGTTGTGGTTTTTCGTTGTTTTATATGATCTTATCGTCACATCATATTACTGTCAATACATATTAAGAACAGAATCCAAACCTTATTCACACCTTGATTACCATTTCAAAATTGACAAGGGCTTCTCACCAACTTAAACTATTAAAACAACAACAATCCACAATATCTCACAACTCTAAAATATATAAAATTTAGATTGGAACTTCAGGAGGCACAACCCATGTCTTTAACGTATGAAGAACGCAGACACACCATTCTTATCCAACTTGCTACGCAGGGCAAGGTTCAGGTACAGGTTCTGGCGGATCTGTTTCAGGTATCCACGGAAACGATTCGGCGGGATTTGGATCGGCTTGAAAAGGAAGGCGAATTGCGCAAAGTATACGGAGGAGCTGTACGTGTACGCTCAGGCATGACCGAAGCCCCTTTTCAAAAGCGTGCGCAGCTTCAACTGAACGAAAAGCAGGCCATTGGCGTGGCAGCCGCCTCTCTGATTGAGGATGGAGAGACCGTAATGCTGGATAATGGCACAACAACGCTGGAGATTATGCGACAGTTGCGACATCGGTCTCAGGTGACCGTCATTACCAACTCCGTTCCCATTCTTACCTGTGCACTGGAAGAATTTGCAGGAAAAATTATTTTCGCCGGAGGAGAAGTTACCCCGGTCATACAAGCCTCTACCGGACCCATTGCTCATGAATTGCTCAGTCAATTCAAAGTCAACAAGGCATTCATCTCAGCAGGCGGCGTTTCGTTAACGGATGGGATCACAGATTATGTGTTGGAAGAGGCACTCATCTCCCGCAAAATGATGGAGCGTGCGGAGGAAGCTATTTTGGTCGCTGATCATACCAAGTTTGGACGCTCCACCTTTGCCCAGATTGCGCCTATAAATCAAATATCCATGGTGATCACAGATTCTGGATGTCCCACAGAATGGGTGGAGGCTCTTCACCAAATGGAAATAGAAATGGTTCACAGTGTTTGACAATGTGAGCCATTTTCTATATTTTAGAAGTATAATGATCGTTCTATCTTATTCTGAAGGGAGGGCCTTACCCCTTATGAGCAGCAAAAAGGAAATGCTGTTGAACGTGGCTGAGGAATTGTTCTACCTGCACGGTTTTCACTCCATCGGCTTGAAGCGAATCATCACAGATGCAGGGATTGCCATCATGACGTTATATAATCACTTTGCCTCCAAGGATGATCTCATTGTTGAAGTGCTTCGACGGCGAGAACAGCGCTATCTGGAACAGCTGCGGCAGTATGCCGACAACAAAGCGCAACCTGTATTGCTCAATCTGGCGGAAGGACATGCACGCTGGTTGATGGATCATGAGTCGAGAGGATGTTTGTTTTTGCGTGCCAAGGAGGAATTTGGCGGAGATATAAACAATGTCATTGTACAAACCGTCAACTCGCATAAGAAACATGTGATGACCTTGATCAAAAATCTTGATCCTGCCGCAAGCGACCGTGCAGTGTTGCAATTTAACCTGCTGCTGGAGGGTTCCACCGCGCTTGCTGAGACAGAAAATGTAAATAACGTGTGCCGGGAACTCATTCACATGACGCAAAATAGTTTCAATTAGTCCCACACCGGGTGAGTTAGTAGTTCAACTCACTTTTTTATTTCAAAGAAAATATAATGATCGTTCTATCTAAAAGGCGGTGGATTTGTTGAAAAAAATTATTTTCCCAGGGATTGCACTTATCGCTGTATGTTATGCATTCGGGAGATTCAGCTATGGGCTGTTTATGCCGGAGATCTCGGAAGCACTCCAACTGGACGATGCTCAATCCGGAGCAATCAATTCCGCAACCTACATTGCGTACTGCCTGTCTCTACTTAGTGCTCCACTGTTAATTAATCGCATTGGGCACTATTATGTCATTCAAATGGCGGGTGTTAGTGCTGTGCTCGGTTTATTGGGCATTGCCTTGTCTCCAAACGTGTTTGTTCTCACACTAGGCGTATTTCTTGCCGGATTAAGTACAGGCTTAGCCTCTCCTGCATTGGGTAACACCGTCTATGCTGAGCTTGCGCCTGAGCAGCAAGCCAGGGGGAATAGCTGGATTAATACAGGTACCAGCTTTGGCATTATCATATCTGGTCCGATCTACTGGCTATTCACCGAGTATTGGCGTTTAACCTACATCTTCTTCGCTGTTCTCGGTGTTGTGGTGGTGCTGTGGAATAGTCGCGTTCTTTCCCCACGCAAAACAGAGCCTTGTACCAAGTCCCTCTGGACATGCATGAAGCCGACCAGACCGGGTGTCGCTCTGCTCATGGCCACCCTTCTGACAGGCATCAGTTCTGCGATCTATTGGACCTTTGCCCGAAACTTCCTCACGGACGAAAAAGGGGCCTCCGATTCGGAAGCCGTACTGTTCTGGATTGTAATGGGGATTATGGGGATTCTCGGCGGGTGTGCTGGCCGCATTATTGAACGGATTGGGATCGGATGGTCCTATCGGATAGGTATTCTGCTCTTGTCTGTTTCACTTGGCGTTATCCTTCTTCCATCGATGGCCTCCAGCCTGGTCTCAGCCGTGATGTTTGGCAGCACCTATATTTTTCTGACCAGTGTGTTCATCGTGTGGGCGACCAGGTTATTTCGTCCAAATACGTCCATCGGGATCAGCCTTGCTTTTCTCGCGCTCGGTGCAGGGCAGTTCATAGGTTCATCGGTAGCCGGTTACACCATTGAAATGTTCTCCAACACTACAGCATTTCTGGCCTTTGCCGTACTGGGTCTGTTCGGATTACTTATTCGAGTGAAATAGCCAGAACATTATTGGACCCACAAGCAGACCACCGACTATACATCCGCTGCGCATCTGAAACCAATATGCCCAGTAGATGTATCAGGCGTATTGGGGATTCTCGCCGCCACTCTATAGCGATTGCAGTAGGAACGGTGGCATAGGTAGGAACCCCCCTTTAACACCTTACGTTCTTCATTGGGAGATAGTTCCGTATCAGTAGCTGTAGCTTTCTCATGATCCGTAACGTAGCTATCAACGCACCACTCCCACACATTGCCTGACATATTATAAAGTCCATATGCATTGGGCGGAAACGATTGAGATGGAGCGGTGCCTGCATAACCGTCGGCTGCATTATTTTTCGTTGGAAATACACCTTGCCAGATGTTGCAATAGTGTTGCCCATCGGGCCTTAACGTATCGCCCCAAGGATATTTCTTCTGAATCAGGCCACCCCGTGCTGCATATTCCCATTCGGCTTCTGTAGGCAGACGTTTACCCGCCCAGCGGCAATAGGCATTGGCATCATTCCATGAGATATGAAGAACCGGATGATCAGAGCGATCTTTTATATTAGAATCGGGTCCTTCAGGATGAGCCCAGTCTGCACCTTCAACAACCCACCACCAGGGCGTCTGTTGTACCACGGTTCGAACTTGAGTCGCCGTTTGCGGAGAAACGAACAGATGAAAAACAAAAGACCAGCCAAACCGCTCCGCCTCAGTCCGATACCCCGTCTCACGAACAAATTGTGCAAATTCCGCATTGGTTACCGTACAGGCATCCAGATAAAAGGAGTTCACCTGAACTTCTCTGACGGGGCCTCCCCCGTCTGCTTCAAAAGCTTCGGGGTCATTTGTGCCCATCAGGAAGCGTCCACCTTCAATACGAATGCTTTCTTTCTTCGCTGCTCTATCGGTTAGAGTTATCTTGAAATCAGCTGAATAACTGGTATGACTGGATGGCTTGTCCTCTACAGCCTCTACCGATGCAGCCGTTTCCTCTGGCAGACTCTTTTCCTCCAACTTACCGTCTCGGCTTGCAGCGCAGCAGCAGGAAGAAGGTTTCTTTGGCAGCTGGTCATGCATCTCAAGCATCCCCTTCCATAAGTAGGTTTAAGACTCGCTCTCCCTATTGTACACGGCAGGACGAATATCCGGATACGGGTGGTGTTGTCATTCCCTAAATTTCTTGGATTACCCCTTTTCAAGGGGAAATATACAGTTAATGGAGTAATCCACCATCAAAAAGGTTACTAATTTCATAAGACAATAAAGTTATGTACTTTTGTCGTGGATTAAACAGCGGTGGTAGCATTCAACGAATGGTGAAAACATCAGAGGCCTTATATCCATTCACAAGAAAGACGTAACATATAAAAGCGTCAGCAAAGTATAAGTCATTATGCAAATGCTGACGCCTTTTTAATTAGTAGAAGTTCAAATGACAGCCCTATCTCCAACTCCACTTCGGTAATTGATCCAGCGTAATCACATCTTCGCTATTGTATACTTCCTTCAAATACGCTATCTCATTGTGATTGCCACCCCTCAGGAATTCTCCAGTCCAGGTACAGAACCAGCTCCAGTGCACGCCCTGCTCTTTCATTTGCTTTGGATCAGGAATGGAGCCGTTCTCGGCTAAGGCAATGATTTTGCTGTCATTCACCAGTTCACGAAGATCCCCATAACGTTGAGCCAGTGGGCTGTGATCGCCTGCTGCTGGATACACATCCACACTCACAATATCCACCATATCGTCACCCGGATACCACTCCGGCTTTTCCGAGTTCCACACCCAGATCAGATTACCCAGCTTATACTTGTTGACCAATTGATCATACAACAGGCGATATAACTGCTTGGCAGGTTCAGGCCCTTTGACTCCCCACCAGAACCAGCCTCCTTCTGCTTCATGAAGCGGCCGGAATAACACAGGCACCCCAGCATTCTTGAGTTCTTGCAGATGTACTGCAATTGTATCGATATCCCGAATCAATAGGGTATACTCTTGCGATTCAGGATGAGCCAATGCTGAATCGAGATTGTAGGTCGTGGCATCCGTATAGAAACCGCGCCACCATTCCTTGCCTGGTTCATCTATCAGATGAGTAGGGGCATTCCAATGCCAACACAATGTCACAATTCCGCCTTGCTGGTGCCATGCAATCGCATCCCGAATTTCCTGGGAAGTCGCGCCGCGGTCTGTTCTTGATGGAGAATAATCCATGAGATCGAATCCGATCACCGCCGGCTTGCGGCCTGTATTCTCATTAATCCAGTTCAGATTGCCGTAATCCTGCTGACCCGACAGTACCCCTTTTCCATAACACTCTACCAAGTACTTCATCAGTTCTCTGGCCACGGAAGTCGCCGCTTCATTCACCAGAATACTGCTGATCCTGCTCTCCATCATCGTTAATCCCCCTCTGCTTCTTATCCAACAACCCCGGAGCGTTCAATACTCTCCACGAAATAGCGCTGTACAAACAAATACAAAATAATGAGCGGTGCAATCGCCAGCAGAATTCCTGTATCCACAATCATGGCTACATAGTTGGGATCTGCCTTCATACCCGAGTTCGAACCAAAACCCATCAATTGGGGAATCAACTGGTTGGCTTGGGCAGGCAATGATGCCACCTTCAGTGAGATGAGTGGACTTTCACTCATGAATAGCGCCGAATAGAATGTATCGTTGTACTGCCAGACAAAAGAGAACAGAATAACCGTGATCAGCGGTGAAATGGCGTTCGGCAGCATGATTCGGGCAAATGTTCGAAACCCGCCTGCTCCATCAATCAGCGCAGCTTCTTCGATCTCTTTGGGCATGCCTTTGAAGAACTGGCGGAAAATATAAATGAACAGCCCCGCCTTCAGCCCACCTGCCGTAGCCGCGGTAATCATGGACGGCCAGTATGTATTCAGCAGATTGATCCCCTCTCGTCCCGTGAACAGATGAACCATTCCCAGGATGTCAAAGTTGCGGAAATGCAGATACATCGGCACCATCAGGGTGCTTGTCGGAACGAGAATAGTGAGGATGACCAACACAAACAGCACATTGCTGCCGGGAAAAGAAAAGCGGGCGAAGCCGTACCCGGCTAACGCACAGGATATCGCCGTGAGCAGCGTTGTAATCGTGACGAACAACAGCGTATTCGCCAGCAATGGAAAATAATTCATCACCTGTGCCGCAAGCTTGATATTATCCAGCGTAAAATGCTGGGGAATCATATAGATGGTCGGATTATAGATATCCTGTTTATCCTTGAATGCAACCGAGATTTTTAGAAACAACGGATACAAAATAATAAATGAAATACCGATAACCAGTGCATATCTGAATATGGAATACAGGAGGTCCGATGTCTTGTTTCGTACCCTCTGCATGCGGTAGTTGTCTTTCGGAACCACCACCATGCGTTCCGTTCCCGACACAG
>NZ_LITU01000050.1:99943-147922 GCF_001280595.1 Paenibacillus xylanivorans | reverse complement strand
CCCGCCGTGACAGTACCCATCCGACAACAACCAATACCAGACCGATGACCAGGGTGTACAGCCAGGACATGGCCGAGCTTAGGCCGAAGTTCTGGGTTTTGAACGCCGTCTGGTAGATGGCCTCGGTCACCGGGCTGCCTGCGAAGGAATCAATGATGGTATAGATGACATTCGTCAGGATCAATGGACTCATCATCGGAAACGTAATTTTCCAGAATGATTCATAGGCCGTTGCGCCTTCAATTTTGGCCACTTCGTACATGGAACCTGGTACCGATTGCAGCGCAGCAAGGAATATCAGAATCTGTACGCCAGAGCTGCTGACAATATCGTAAATGCGCATAATGGCTTCCACGATATAATCCACATAAGCCATTGGCAGTCCCACATCATTCAGCATTCGCACAATTGAAATGACGTTGAACGAAGCTCCCCCTTCGGTAGACGATTCAACCGCACTGGCGTCCCCCATCAGATTGATCAACCCTGCGGACTCGGCTGCTGCCACCGCACTGGAGGCCAGTATGACCGGCAGGAAGAAGATCGCACGCGCCATCGTTCTGCCCTTGAATTTCTGGTTAAGCAGGGTCGCTGTAAACAGACTGAAGAACAGAATCATCGGCACATTCAGCAGCATCGCTCCAACCGAATCCACCAAGATCCGGTTGAATGTAGCATCGACTAGAATGGCATCCTTGAAATTTTTCAATCCGACAAAATCCAGTACATATCCTCCTGGGGCAACCGACAGATTGCTCATACTGAACCGGATCGATTGCAGCAGCGGCGTGGCGAACAGGAAGATGAAACCAATCAGCCATGGCGAAATAAATGCAAGTCCAAGCAGCGCTCTCCGGGATTTCAGCGATAAACGAAGTGTTCTCATCGGTTCACTCCTTCCGCTGCATAGTCCGCCCCACCAACGGTAATTCCATCAATCGTTACCGGATCATCCGTGTAATTGATCAAGATAGATGCACCGCCACTGTATGTGACACGCACAACGCCATTCTGAACTCGTTCATGCTCGGTTATTGGATGGTTCCGCAAATTACCTAATACCTCATTCGCTTCCTTGTATAATGCAGCCGCGTCATCTACCCAATACGCAAAGTCAGTGGCATAAGCCGAATCATAATTAGTCAGCTTCAGCTTGGACGATGGTTCATACGTCCATTGAAATTGCGGAGCGGAGCCCAACTCCAAGCTGCGGAGCAGCTGTTTGCGCATATCCTGATCTCCTGAAGTATTCATTGCGGAAGCAGCGTAGTCCATATATCCATGAATGACCATTTCATAAAAAGGAACTTCCTCATCGGTAATGTTAAACCGGCTGGAGCCTGAGGGAGCATCCACAATATGCTGCGTATATCCCCACGCATAAATCCAGACTGAATCAGAAAGGCATCAACATCCTCACCCTGACAGAACCTTCTGCGGATCAACTATTCACATTGCTGAATCCGGATGCCATTCGGGGCATTATTACGGTGGGTTCCATCTCGACACCCATTTTGCTTGAAATCAAGCGTCTGGGCATTCCCGTCGTCATGGTGGATCATCTGGACCCGGTCTTTCATAGTGACAGTATTTTCACCGACAATTTTGCATCCATGCGTGACATAATGCTCTATCTTCTGCGCAAGGGATTCAAACGGTTTCAGTTTGTTGGAAATACCAGTGATGCTCACAGCTTCTATGAACGTTGGGTGGCCTATACTTCAGTATTGATGGGACACAGCTTGAATCTGAATCAGATCCCGGAATTGAGCAGCCCGGATGTGGATGATTTCCACAAAACGTTTACTTCGGTCATAAATGAGGAGAACTTGCCTGAGGTTTTTGTCTGTGCCAATGACTTCTTCGCGCTCTACACCATTGAAGCCCTGGAGAGTATGGGCATTCGTGTGCCCGATCAGTGTGTAGTCACCGGTTTCGATAATGTGTACGACAATATACCGGTACTCGCCACGGTGAATGTAAACAAGGAGCAAGCTACTTGGTGCACGTGCAGTGGACCAGATGTTATGGCGTATTGTGAATCCAGAAAGTAACGTAGAGAAAAAGCTGATTCTCGCTGATGTTATGATTCGGGAACAGTACGGAAGACATAGCGGATAAACGGTAAGGTACCAAGAGACGCCAAAATACCCCCATAACCAGTGTTCGCCTGGCTTGGGGGTATTTGAGTTTGGATGTCATATAAAAATAGATGATTCTAAGAGTCCATTCTACGTATCTGTCCGCACTTCATCCCAGTCCTGATCCAAATAACAGATCAGCCAGTTCAGTGCCCGGTGACGCTCATAGGCAACTCCACCATTTAGACCCGCGGGAGGTGTTTGTTCCTTCACACGTCTGTCCACACACACCCAGTTATACCGGTAAATTAGGTCCGCTGCATCCAAAATCTCGTTTTTCGAACGAAACCGCGCCCCGGCTACAAAGGCCTCAACATCGTCACATTGCTGCAAATATCCTACATCCTGTCCCACGTTGCACAGATTTACCGGAGCTCCAAGCTCCTTGACGTAGCCAAGTGCCCATAACATAACATGATAAGCCTCGTATCCCCATGAAAAGGAAATAACCTCCTGATGTTCTGCACCATGTTGCTCCACAAATTTTCTTTCCACAGGTGAAAAGAATGAAGCTGCATCATACTTGTCGATCACTTCCTGGACCAGCGCTGCTGTATCTTCTGCGCTTTCACCGGCTCCAAGACATTCACCCTTGAGAGCTGCAATACAGAGGGCTACCGCACGCTCTGCCACTTCTTGAACACTACGGATCCTTGTATGCTCATCCCCCGCTCTTGCAGGCAGATGAACATTGAATGGGATTCCTTGCTCTGTTAGAAGCTGCTCGGAGCGCTCTTTGCGCAGCATTGCAGATTCCGACGGGGGTCTGACTTCGTCCAGAAAACTGGTGTGCGCTGTCACTTTGTAATCCTCTACTTCGGATTCTCCGTTGACATCCAGCAGCAGCTGACCTTGCGCATTCAGCAAGGAGCCACCTCCCCAGAAGATGACTGCATCGAGGGCATCGGCCAGAAGCAATAACTCATTGAAGAACTCCTCAGCGATATCCTCTTCCGTCTCGATACCAACAACCATGTTCAGTGTAGAGCATTTAATTAGTACCTTTTCCTGTAGCGAAGGATTCTTTCCCTCAATCTGACTCAGAAATCCCAGCATCCCCTGAATCATTGTGGTAAATTCTTTAGGGTGGGTCTGGCTGGTCATCATATTGAAGCCCTTCGTCTTCTTACCGAACAGCTTCTTGCGAGTGACTTGAATGTGGGTTTTATCTTCTTTACGCTCAATTGTATCCTGAGGGTATATGGATTGAATCATTTCAAACAACTGATCCAGATCAAACTGGGAGCTGTATATTGCACAATTTCTCATGAGGTTCACCTTCTTCTTTCAATTAGTCCTTATATGGGTCGAATTCATTGCCCCCAGCCATTGCAACACCTACGGGGCGCAGGATATGGTTGATTTTCAAGGTATGGGCATGCGCATTCAGCACGTCCTGCAGCTTCTTGTACACAAATGGACTTTCATCCGTTCCTGCACCCCTTAGCTCGACACCATAGGCACGAATCGCCGCTTGCATCTGTTCCTCGCTAATCTCGCCACCCATGCGTGTACGCAGCTTGTAATTCATTTTGCCAGCCGCCTGGGTTCGGCTCATCGTGCGCCCTGCACCATGTACGGTGCTGCGGAAAGACTCAGTATTCTCCTCGCTGTGGACTCCCTCCACGATTACCGAGATATCCCCCATGCTGCCTCCCACAAAACCAAGCTGTCCCGGTGCCAGCGGCGTTGCTCCTTTGCGGACTACCACGACTTCTTCGTCCATATGCTGTTCTTTCCAGGCAAAATTATGATGGTTATGAACCGAATACTCCGCACTCGCACCCAGAATACCAAGGACCTGTTCAATGACATAGTCACGTCCTGCATAAGCGTATCTGCCCGCTAGAGTCATTCCGTCCCAATACATATCACCCATTTCACTCTTAAGGTCAAACAATGTCGGTGGTTGATCCATCGATTCTCCCGGCGCTTTGCCACTGAACTTACGTCCGGCAGCCAAATTCAGAAAACCACTTGCAACCTTGTGACCGAAGCCGCGGCTGCCAAAGTGGTTCGCAATCCATACTTTACCCGTCGCCTCTTCCACAAAAATATCTACAAAATGATTGCCACTGCCCACCGTCCCGAGCTGGTTGCGCGCGAGTGTCTTCAACTTGTGCTGTAATCCATGCTCAATGGAATCAAACAGCTTCCAACTGGCATCATCGAACAGCTTATGCTCCACAGGATTTGGATTGTTGCGGCCTACGCCGAATGATATGGTCGAATTAATATTATCCATAATCACAGCAATCTGATCCCGGATATCCTCCCACATCAGGTTGGTGCGAACAGCCTTGTTTCCGCAGGCAATATCATATCCAACCCCTGACGGACTGACCATGTTCCGGTAGGCAACCACGCCCCCGATGGGCTGTGAGTACCCTTTGTGATGGTCTGCCATTAGAGCCACGCCCAGTACGTTACCATGCTGCGAGCAAGTCACCGCCTGACTTACCGCATTCTCCAGCGGTTCCCCCCAAACTTTAATGTTATCCACGATACGCATTATATGGTTAACCTCCCTTTGTCTTCATTAAAACTTCCAATGAAATATGTACGTTGAAATATATACGTCCCTGCCCATAACATTCTTTATTTTACCAAAGAGAGATCCTTCCCGAAACTATACATTCCTTCAGTTCAAAGTTATCAGCATAAACCAAAAAAAGAGAGCCAGGCTCTCTTTTTCATGATCAGTCCATGTTCTATTTTTTACTGATCTTAAACTTGAACTCCCACGTCGCTGTGTTACCCGAATAGCGGCCCCTGTTCTCCGTCACGACAACCGATAAGGTCTTGTTGATCGATTTGGAAATGGAGGGAACCTTAACGTTCGTGCTTTTGCTCCCCAAATCAGGAATTTTGTCCTGCTCTTCGGCATTCGCTTGTAATTTCACCGTATCCGTGGATTTCAGATTCAACGTGACCGATGAACCCTCCTCCAGGCTCTTGCCGTTCACACTTGCCCCAATGGCCCATTCATTACCAACCGAGTTGTTCTCCACCAGTTCTGCACTGACTAGCGTCACGGTCACTTTGACCGTTTTGGCGGCGGCATAGGATGTTGGGGAACATACGGCGAATACCAAACTCAGAATCATTAGGACATTAGCCCATTTTTTGAACACGAGAGTGCCTCCCTCATATCAGTTCATTTATTTCCAGACTATGCCTTATTCGTCCTGCTCCTTAAGTAGTCCTTCTACCTAATTAAAATGCTTCCGGTAACCCTGAACCTTCTCATCCTTAAAGCCCAGTTTTTCATAGAAAATATGAGCCTCTTTACGCTGATCGCCAGACACCAGAATCATGTACTCACATCCAAGATCTCTTGCAATGTTCTCAATCTGAAGCATAAGCTTCTGACCGATTCCCTGTCTGCGTACCCGATCAGATACAATCACATTCTCAACAACCATGAAGGGATTGCATTCACCTATCAGATCCATGCATTCAATGCCCATCACCGAACCGGCCAATTCCCCATTGTAAAATGCACCGAGTACATGGTAGTGTCCATTTTGCTGGATATAGTGAAACATCTTCTGCATCTGCTGTTCATTGGTCAGCGTACCCATTAACTCGTTGTATAGCTTGCTTAGCTCCGGTAAATCTTCAAGTTCAATTGCTTTAATAGTAACCATAAAAAACCCTCCTGATTTTTGTCCTATTTCACATATGCTGTCTTAAGTCAGGTCCTTCTTAAAATAATAATGACGGTGTCCGGTCGGTGCATTCTCGATCGTTGTGATCAATTGGTAGCCATGCTTCTTGTAAAATTCCGGTGCCTGATATGAGAATGTGTTCAGTTGAATGAAATCACAAGATTTCTCGCGTGCAATACGTTCCACCTCACGTAGCAATTGGGAACCATAACCTTGATGCCGCTGCTCCGCATCCACCCAAAGAATGTCGATCTCCAGCCAGTTCCAGCAAAGTGTACTAAGTACACCTGCAACAATCTCGCCGGCCTCATTTTTGATGTTGAAATTCAATTCTTCGTAACGATGCCTTAATTCCTCGCTCACATGCGCAGCATTAAATGCGATGAGTTGCTGGCGAACATATTCTGAATCCTCTAAAGTACTTGAATTGATGTTTATTTGAGACATCCTCTTCTCCCCCTTCTCGTCATTACTCCGCAATAAATATCTGAATGGGTCCGTCCCACGCTCATTCGTCTCCATCACCGCTACTTTCCATATCCCTGGAAAAAGGTTGAACACAGCAATGGCGGCTTGCGCGCCGATGCCCGAAGGTCTTTATTTCAGTAGTCTATAATTCACTAAGATATAGTTCAATCCCGATAACAGCGTAACTCCTGCCGCCAGCCACAATAAAATCATATCAACCCGCACATCAGTCAGCAAACTGAACGGAACATTATTCAATAATACAGCGAGGATGGCTGCCACCTGCAGCACCATTTTGATCTTGCCATATCGATCAGCAGCTAGAGCAATCCCCTGTTCAGTAGCAATCATACGCAGCGCTGTAATAACAATTTCACGTCCAATGATGATCACAGCAATCCATGAACCGATCAGATTCTCCTGAACCATCATAATTAGAGCAACCGAAATCAAAAGTTTATCCGCCAGTGGGTCAAGCAATTTCCCCAGATTCGTGATTTGATTATATTTTCTCGCCACATACCCATCCAGCTTATCCGTACCTGCAGCCAGTGCAAAAATAATAACTCCAATCACCAGGCCATGCTGATCCAAAAAACGAATAAACTCACTCGACTCCTGTATCCAAGACGGCAACGGGACGAAGCAAAACATAAACAAAGGAATCAATGCCATTCTCGCCAGGGTGATTTTGTTAGCCAGGTTCATGGAAAACCTCCCTCTTCTTCACTCCCTATGTTGTGATTTCTCCACCCTTGCGCCATCCTCCTTTTTTTCACAAGAAAGAAAGGACATACTGTACTTCTTTATACAGTTGCCCTTTCCTCGGAATTCTTAATGTATCACTCTACTTCTGATCTCCTGATCTACAATGATTCCTTGATTACTCGTTTGTAATACCATACAGATAATAGGCCAAATATTGAATACAACAAAGTGTAGACAATCATGACAATTACAGTAGGTGTGACCAGTTCTGTACCGAAGAAGAACCAGCCTGATTTCACGGCAAAATAACTATGACTCAAGCCCACGACAAGTGGAATGCCGAAATTAAACAACTGCTTGAACTGAATTCCGCGTAACAGATTGCCTTGCGTAAATCCGAGCTTTCGCAGAATCGTATAGTTCGCTTTCTCTTCTTCACTCTCATTCATTTGTTTGAAATAGAGGATACACCCGGACGTAATCAGGAAAGTCAGTCCTAGGAAACCAACAATGAACATGATTAGGCCCATACTGGTACGTTGATTGTTTCTGAATTCAATCTGGGAGAAGCTGGGGGCCTTCAACTGCAGATCTGCAAAAATAGCATATGCATTCTCTTCTTGCCCGGAATCTGTAATCCGCACACCGTAATAATCGGTCGGTTCCCCTGCCTGGAGTTTAGGATCAAGATCCTGCGCAAGCTCCGCATATACCGATTCATCCACAACTGTCACGGGTGTGCCCCGGGTATAGTATACAGGAAGAACTCCCTGTTTCGTGGTTCCGATAAGTTGCTGGTGAATGATTTTCTTCAATCCGTGCAGAACAATTGGACCTTTCTCCTGAATTGAAATTAACTGTTGGATCACATTTCCATACCCCATGAAAACCACTTCACCTGGTTTCAGGTCGATGTTATCGACCATGCTGTCACTTAATACACTGCTGAACAATCGATCTTCCGACAGGGAATCATTCATCACCTTGGTTGCATCAATTTCAATATATAAAGGTTGTCTGTGCTTTTCTTCATATTGAATTTGTTTGTTATCCAACTCGGCTACAAAACGATTTTTCACATTAGCCTGAGCAAATGAAAAATCCTCCGGCAAACTTTCCTTGGCTTGCGTCTCTGCCGAATAATAGGAAATGTAACTGAGCGACAACATGCCTATGGCGAGTGCCGATACGGTAGTAATAATGGTCAGCAGCAAGGCATTCGATTTCATGCGAAACATGATGGAGGATAACGACAACACCTCATTAATGGAGAGGTATCCTTTTTTACTTTTGCGAATCAAATTAAAGATAAAACTGACGGAACCTTTATAAAACAGATACGTCCCCAGAATGACAGAGAACAGAATCAAAATCATCGTATACATTAACTGCTGCATATCCAACACCTCACCACTAAACAATCGAGCGGACAGTGCGTATCCAAAACCGATCAGAGCAATACCCATGATGCCGATCAGGATCTGCCCTACAGACAACTTCTGCACTTGCTGCTCCGTTGTAGAAGACACCCGAAAGAGCGATAGGATACTTTGCGCTCGGATAAAGGTGTAATTCATGAGCATGATGAGCAAGTACATGACGACGAAAACAATCACAGTCTGCAGCAAGGCCATCGGTGAGAAGTACAGCTCTGTAATCGCATCAACGCCAATAATTTTGAACAAAATCATCAATATCAGTTTGGAACCGAGAAAACCGATCAGAACACCTACCGCCATGGAACCAAAGTAGAGAATGCAATTTTCTGCACTCAAGATGGCAAATATTCTCCCCTTCGTCAGTCCAATCAGCTGAAACAAACCGATCTCCTTACTGCGTCGTTTGATAAAAATCGTATTGGCATAGAGTAGAAAAATGCCCACAATTACAACCAATAATACGGAGGATGCGCCTATTGCAGCCGCTCCTTTTGTTGATTCAGCAACCTCATTCATGGATGGATCATACTGTAATGTCACAAATGAAAAATACAGCGCCACACTAAAAATCAGGGCGAAGACGTAAAGATAATAATTCTTCAGGTTTTTCCTCAGATTGCGAAGAATGATGTAGTTCAGGCTCATGGCTGCACACCACCCAGCACGCCCTGAGTTTTGATAATGTCATTGAAGAAGGATTGCCGGGACTCGTCTCCTTTGTTTAATTGGGTGTAGATCTGACCGTCCCGGATGAAAATCACCCTGCTGCAGTAACTTGCGGCAAATGGATCATGGGTGACCATAATAATCGTAGCCTGATGCTTAGTGTTCATATCACTCAATTTGCCAAGCAGGTCCGAAGCCGATTTGGAATCGAGTGCACCTGTCGGCTCGTCAGCAAAAATAATGCTCGGATCATGCACAAATGCACGCGCTGCCGAAGTCCGCTGCTTCTGTCCACCGGAGATTTCGGACGGATATTTGTCTTTCAGCTCGTATATGCCCAGTTCACGGGCAATTTGTTCGAACTTCAGGTGTGCCTCATGCTTCGGAATACTCGTAATTGAGAGCGGCAGCAATACATTTTCCTTCACCGTGAGGGTATCCAGCAGATTATAATCCTGAAAAATAAAGCCGAGATGATGTTTGCGGAATTCAGCAAGCTGTTTCTCCTTCATGCCGGTGAACTCCTGGCCCTCAATGTCAATCGTTCCCTGACTTACCCGGTCGATCGAAGAGAGAACATTCAGCAGCGTCGTTTTCCCCGAACCCGAGGGCCCCATAATACCGACAAATTCGCCTTTACTTACCCCGAGATCAATTCCCCTGAGGACTTCCTGTTTATTTAGTTTGTTGCCATAGACTTTATGAATTTTTTTGGCTTCCAGTATCCACATATCCCACTCACTCCTCTTTGGTATATCTCCATCATAGGCGGGATGTTGCAATTTATCGTGCGATTCACCGAACAAAACCAAAAAGCATGTGACAATGTTGTCACACGCTTGCAAGGTGGATCATGTCATTTTTTCGCGGGAAGGTTAGCTTGACGCTAGTACCCTCTCCGGGAGCAGACTGTACCTTAATGTCTATACGAAGTGCTTGTGCCACCTGTCTGGTCAAATACAAGCCCATTCCCGTTGCCGTTCCTTCCAGCCTGCCTTGAGTTGAAGTAAAGCCTTTATCAAAGATGCGCGGTAAATCATGAGCCTCGATTCCTCGTCCATAATCCTGAATGGTCAGTATGATGTGCCCATCCTGTTCCCGGCTTTCAATAACAATGTCAGAGGAATGACTGTATTTCACTGCATTGCTGAGCAGCTGCCGTATGATAAAACCTAACCATTTGCTGTCGGTCAGCACCTTTGTCACATGTAATGACACGTCGAAGCCAATTCCTTTGGATATGCACCACGATTTCAAGGCTCTAATCTCGCCATTCAAAATCGGTTCAAGCGCTGTTTCTTCCACAAACAAATCATTATGCATAAATGGAATACGTTTCTGGTGAAGCTGCTGATCGAGCAGTTGGTGAATTCGTAGCCATTCATACGTCATCTGGCCCTGTAACTTGTTATCCGGCATACGTTCAATCATCAATTGCAGCGCGGTTAGTGGCGTCTTCACCTCGTGAATCCAGGTCAACATCTCATCCTTCTCCTGCTCCAGCAAAATAAAATGAGACGAGGATTCCTTCCGATAACGTTCGGTCTGGGAAGTCATAGCATCATGCACAATCCGTTCATAAGGGCTTTCAGCGATATCCAGATCCCCCGAATCATAGGTATGATCCCAGGCAGTTAATCTTTTATAGAAACGAATCTCTCTTGGATATCTCGCCCAGATAAACACGATACATACCACTACATTCAGCACGACGATATACGCTACAGATCGGAATGGAATGGACGTGTCGATATAGGCTACAAATAAAATGATGAGCTGCATGCTTATAAGCAACAATAGCCAGCTCAGCTTTTCTCGTATGTACTTGCCAATCATGCTTCCGCCTCTTCCGTTGCCATATAGCCCTGACCAACTTTGGTTTCGATATAGCCATCCAGATCTAGCGGCTCCAGCTTTTTGCGAAGGCGATTGACGTTAACCGTCAGCGTGTTGTCACTCACAAAATGCTCATGATCCCACAAGCTGCGAATCAGATCTTCGCGGTTCACAATCTGATTTTTGTGCTCAACCAGCACTTTGAGAATGAACATTTCATTTTTGGTCAAAAGGACAGATTCATTGTCATGGGTAAGTGTATTTTTCACATATTCAATGGTAGCCCCACGCCATGTACGCAGTTCAATCCGCTCTGTATTGTAGTTATATACCCTACGCAGGGTCGCCTGGATCTTGGCAATCAGTACATCGAAATGGAAGGGCTTCTGGATAAAATCATCTGCGCCCAGGTGCATCGACATGACCATATCCGTAGGATGATCCCGTGAGGACAAAAAGATAATCGGCACATTGGAATGGGCTCGGATCATGCGACACCAATGAAATCCGTCATACTGGGGAAGCTGGATATCAATAATGACCAGCTGTGGCTGAATAGCACTGTATTCCTGCATTACTTTGCCAAAATCCTGCACGCCATACACGTCATATGACCACTGGGATAACCGTTCTTTGATTTCACTGAATAACGATTCATCGTCTTCAATGAGCATAATTTTAAACATATATCTTCACCACGTTTCTGTTCTTCTTGGGCTGACTATACAGTAAAACGTACAGCAAAATGACCGTTCCGGGTACGAATCGTTCTTCCGATCGCTGTTATCCCCAGATTTTTTTATTCCACCTTTCAAAGGTGAAAATCCGGGGATAAGCGTATGCTTCCGATGCAGCTTTCCTTAGAAAGCTTTTAGCCGACCACTCCGTTTCTTCAGAATCGATTTCGTCCCCTCCACTACTTTCGCTGCTTATTGAACAATACAAATTGTCGAGTCAAAAATAAAATAATTATTTCTCACTATATTGTCAGAGATCGAACAAGGCACATTCCCCCAGATTCATCAATAGAATTCTGGAACCATGTGGAGCAACTCGTAACGCAAATTAGTACATTTTGTTATCCCTCCATAGTATGGAGGACCTCGCTTGGATCACTGATTTCTTCCATCCGTTCGATCAATTGCTTTGCGACATCTTGTGGTGATCTTAATTGGCCTGCATTATAGACCTGACCGAATACCTCAGACAGTGCAAATTCCTCTGCACCTTTGCCTCTTGCCACAGCCTGTAGCTCAGTATCTACCATCCCTGGATCGAATGCAATCACTTCAACGGGATTTGGTTGCCCGGATTGCTCCATCGCTATACATTGGGTGAACATGTTCATCCCGGCTTTGGAGGTACAGTAAGATGCCATTGAAGGTGCCGGATAACTGCCTGACCCGGAAGACACATTAACTATTTTTCTGCGTGCGGTCAGGTGGTTGGTATGTTTTATAAAAGATGAAGTCAGAATCATGGGCGCTGCCAAACTGATGTTCAGATTAAGACTGATCTCCTCTGCACTACACCGATCTATCGGTTTCAACGGTTCCAGCATCGCTGCATTGTTTATGAGCCCAATGAATTCAGCCTCTTGCAAAGGAATCTGTTTCAATATGTGTGAGACAAGCTCATCGATACCACTGAGGTCACCAAGATCATACTGAAAATGCTTGTAGCGATCAGTCGCTTCCTTCATGTCAGCCGTTCCGCGTGCAATGCCGTAGACGTAATCCCCCTTTTTCAATAATAGCTCCGCGAGCTGTTTGCCGATTCCTTTGGATGTACCTGTAATGATAAAGTATCTGTTTCCCATATGCTTCCTGCCTTTCTCTTGCTCCGTGCAAGATTTGTTGGATAAACAATTTATGATCCCTATGAACTCAGACTACACTTAGGGTTTTCTCCACAACGTCACCCATAGGATGGGCAAGCCAAAACAATCTTCATCCTGATCCATCGCCTTCATCGGTCGCAACTCCACGCATTCAAATGGATCTTCAAGCAAATAGCGAAGCTTTTCCTCCGTAAAAGCCAGACCGCCTTTCATCGACTTCTCACGGTACACCTCCCAATCGTCCATAACGCTCTCTGGTCCACCTTGACCTCCAAATCCAGGAACAAAGCAGGTCATCCCAAAATACCCTCCTGGTTTAAGTCCGTTGTGAATCATCTGTATGTAGGGAATTCGCTGATGTGGCAGCAGATGGTGAAGACATCCCGAATCATAGACCAGATCGTACTCTTCCTGTGGCGTGAGTTCAAACACCGACTTGCATTCAAAATTCACGTCAAGCTGTTCTTCCACTGCTCTTTCCTTGGCCCAGGCAATGGCTGTCTCCGATAGATCATAAGCATCAACCTTATAACCCTGACGTGTTAGATATATTGCATTTCTTCCCGGGCCACAACCGAGCTCCAATGCTTTGCCCCTAGGTAATATCCCTGAGTTCACATGTGCTACCAGATTTTCATCCGGTTTGTTTGGAAAAAAGGGAATCGGCCGATCCCGATCCTCGTAAAAAGGTTCCCAAAATTGCTTCGCTGATCTGAATTCTGCGTCAAGCATGTCATATAGATCCTGGACATTTTTAATCGTCTTCTCCATAACCACATTCCTCCTCGAATTCATACAAAACATCCTGCACATTCCCTCTTATGTATCGATCTCTTTCCCTTTAAATCGCCCGATTCATCACGGTTTCTGCGCTGAATCAACTACCCTCTATTATAACATTTTCACCCAATCTAACTCTATTTTTCTTGTATGATTCCCAGCCGAAACAGCCTATTTACAACATGTTAAAAAACGACGTTCAGAAGAAATAAATCCTCTATCTCCCGCCGTCGTTTTAGTCATTTGTATTAAGGATTCAATCAGCTTAACTTCTTCGTTAAATACAGCACCACATCGTCATCGATAATCGTTTCATCACCCCACTTTAGATAACGATCATGCTTGTGAATGCCCTGACCATCCGGAATATATCCGCGATGGGCATACAGAATTTGAGCTTTGCCATAATCGAAAAATACCCCGACACCAATCCCGGCAGTATCAGTTCGCTCCTGAATCACTTCCTCTGCCCGGTCCATCAAACGTGATCCAATTCCCTGGCGCTGATATTTGATCAGCACATTGAAATCATTAACTTCCGGAATGCCCTGTTCCTTGAACGACGGGTAATACGAATTCCACAATACATTCACGTAACCGGCAAAAGCACCATCCAACTCCGCTACCAAAGTCACCCGTTCACCATTCTTCTGTTCTGCAAGATATTGAATGTACTGCTCTGCTGATTTCGCCCAACCCTGTCCCTGAAACGCCTGCGAAATTACAACCGGATCGTTCTCATTCAAAAGTCTGATATGTATCATCGATGTGTTCTCCTTATTAAGTTATTTATCTCACAGCTAAATTCCCAACCTGCTTCTAAGCGACGTTATATGGGCAACGTGGTGTCTGCCATGCCATGCATATACGCCCAAATTATAGTCCAGTCTGGTCGTTTCTTTAGAAGCGGGGTGATAAAAGGTTTTGGCATAGTCTGCATCCGTTAATGTGTTCAGTAGCGCTACCCAACGTCGATGCAGCGCATCCAGGATTTGCAAGGAAAACTCGACGTCCAGCTCCCGCGAATCACTCAGTTCAGCCCATCGCTCCTCGTAATATGGTCTTATCGTGGGGTTATCCTCCGTCAGTGCCAGCTTGAAACGAACCATGCTATTCATATGGCTATCTGCCATATGGTGTATGACCTGTTTGAGCATCCAGCCACCTTCCCGGTAGGGTAACCTCAATTGTTCTTCACTCAGTCCTTTGACCGCTTCGCGGGCGCGCTCCGGCAACTCGGCAATATCCTGAATCCATTGCTTCCGCTGCTCTGGTGTGACCTCGCCTGTATGTTCAAATGATCCAATCGGGTATCTCAAATCCATCGATCATTCCTCCTTGGTTAAATGGTTTAAATATACACAGTGCACTGCCTATAGAGCATACTCCATCAGCCAGCAGTCTCTCATCTGCCCTTCATGCAGCTCATGTTCTGGTAACAGTCTGACCTTCCTGAAACCACACTTCTCGTAACAGGATATGGCTCGTTCGTTCCACGATTGCGGGTCCATGACCACTTTCCGGGCTTGCTTATCGTTGACCAGATAGGCCAACATGGATTGTACTAGTTGTGTGCCAATACCGCGGTTCCAGTAACCAGCTTCTCCAATAAACTGATCTGTTCCATAGATGATTTCATCTGTGTCTCCATAACCATATTCATTTCGTTCTTCCTCCTCCAGTTCATAGAACTGGATATAGCCGATAGGTTTACCCTCGTATTCAACCATACAACGATGTGCAGCATCGTCTTGCCTATAAAAGTTTTCTCTGACCAAATTCAGATCGTGCGGCCGATCACGGCCTTCATAATATTGAAGCACGGCTGGGTCAGACAACCATTGAACAAGGTGCTGTTCATCTTTTTCATCCAGCAAACGTACGATAATCTCATTTAATTGATAGATTAGCATCACTCTGCATACTCCTTAATGATTTCCAGAGGCTCTCCTGAGACCCAGCTCAGGTCCTTGCCTAGTAATTTTTCCAGATGAACATAATAGATCATCGGTTGCCGAATCAGTTCTGCCTCCTCACCCAAAGGATGAATGGTAAAACGCATTTTGTACGTGCCCGCTGCATCAGGTATGGAGAACCCTGCAAATTCAGTAATCGCTGTTGATGACTGCCTCTGTAACGCTTGACGAAGAATCGCTTCCATTGCACCTGTGCTGCCTACAGAAGCAGGTCGAATAAATCGTTTGTCCTGTTCGTCATTAAAAGATATTGAACCCCAACCAGGTACATAAGGATATACGGTGTGCTGACCCTTATCTTTTTTTGTCCGTGTTATGGTTAATTGCACCTCGTATTCTTCCGCAGTTGTCTGCCGAATCGTGCCTTTCATGTTAACATTCTGCTCTGTAACGCTGGGAGCCAAATTATTATATACAATGAAAGCTGCTACAATAACAATTGCAATGCCAGTTAGCCAAAATATCGTACTTCTACGCATGTATTCAAGTTTTCCTTTCCTTTACGTTGGTCTTACGGCCTTCCAGTTATACTTGAGTTCCCGCACAGCAATTCTCCCATCAATCCGATTTTCCTTCAGCTTAACTTGAAGCTGTTCATGGTACTCAGGCCGTGTGTAATCCGGGTTTCCGGGAATATCGGAAAGAAAGATAGCGAATTCTTTTTCATCAGGAAAAACCATTAGGGCCTCGTTGAATTCCTCAATCTCAATGTCTTCATACTGATTTGTATGCAGCCTTTCTCGTACCTTACTTACATCGGTATGAATGCCAAAGATCACGCCACTCTTTCCCAGCAATCTCCCATGTTCAATAATGGACGTAGGTCCTCTGCGGTCATAGATCAGGTCGAACTGTTCGTCTTCGAAAGGCAAATCCGTCTTAGTTGTGGCGTAGACAAATTCAACATTTCCAACGTCACTGGCCTCAAGCCCAGCTTGGGCAATACGCAGTAGTTCCATCGAGTTGTCAAAACCCGTAATATGATCGGTATAGGCCGACATTTTTAATGTAAATTCACCATGACCACAACCTGCATCGAGCACGGATTTATGCTGAGGCAGCAACTGCATCAAGCGCGCTTCAAATATATCTTCTGCCGAATTACCCTCCCAGGTAAATACTGACCTGCCCTTGTATCCTCCGTTACGCCGTGCGATCATGTCATACCATTCCATACCCAATAGATATTCCTCCCAGAAGAAAATCCCATATTAAACAACATTCGACACTGGTAAGTCGATTTTCCTGTTCAATAAATTAACTTTTTTCTCGCAAGAAAGGTTTTATCCATTCTCATCTTGTGCTTGTTAAAATTTGAAACGCTTCTCTCGGTGGTAATCTTCCATTTGTACAGGAATTTGAATTCATGCCAACGAGCAAGTTCCGTGGTTATTTGGATGAGCTGGAAGTACTGTTCTATCCCATGGGAGATTCACTGGAACTGTTGCTTCAGATCGATTGCCGCGCACGTGGGCTCGGTGGCATTTTCTCCGAAGCGATGGGCACGGACGAGAGTTTTGTCCGTCTGCATCTCTATGAGAGAAATCTTGCACGTGGTGCACATTCGGTCGCCCAAGGACTGGAAGAAGTCATTTCCAAGCATTTATAATCTATTAAAAATAACGAAAAAACAGTTCTTCTACCAGCTACCTCTGGTATAGAACTGCTTTTTGTCTATTTTCTTCCTTATTAATAAACAGCCTACTTCAAGAACGCTGTGTCCAGCGCTGTATCCCCGAACGAAGACCATAGTATGCAGCAACAAGCAAGAGGAATCCGACAGCAGCAATCAGAATGGAAGTGGTATCCCAACGGGTAATGGAGCCAAAAGCAACCTCGGACTGCAACATGGTGACGGATGAATCGTTGTTCATTTCAGGTACATGATTAAGTGTCAATAACATTCCTTGAACGACATTCCAAGCCATAAAACCCAGTGTGAATAGCAAAGTTACCAACAGGGATTCCACACCTAATCGTTTGTTGATACTCATCATTTTACCTCCTCATTTACAGTTTGATAACACTTTGGAAATTATAAAATTCACCACATCATCTGTTGTTTGGTCGTTCGTTTGAATGTACTCTTCAAAGCGTACTCCGTGGAATGCTTCGGCACACTTAGCCGCTTGTTTAAAAGTCCAGCTCTCAGGCTTATCCCCGCGCTTCAACAATCTCTCATGTAATGTTTCCATAGATGTCATCAGTGTGAAATGAAAAAGGTCAGCATCTAACTCTTTCAGACCCCGATGGATGTAATTGAACTGCTCTGTCTTGTAGATGGTCATTGGAACAATCAGATGTTTGTTATACTTCTCCCTGATTTCACGGGCGACTTTCACGGTAAGGACTTTCCACAGCTCCATATCCTGAAAATCGTCCGTTTTCTCCTCTTCCATTTTCACGTCATCCACAATCACATTTCTTAACATGTAACCAATCTCTTCAGGATCGTAGATCATGCTGTTCGGAATTTGCGGCTGCAGCTTGGTTGCAGCAGAGGTTTTACCCGAGCCAAATGCTCCATTAATCATCACAATCATCGTAACACTCTCCTACGTGTCAGATTCAATTAGACATGAGGTGCTCCATCTCCTGTTTCAAGCGATCTTTGTTTGTATCCACATATTGATAAAGAAGTTCAAATACCTCCTCGTTATCCGATTGCATGCTTAAATGACCTGCTTCCGCCTCAACCTGCTGCAATACCTCATGGATCTGTTGACCATGCGTATTCAAGGTTGTCGTTACATCCTGTTCGGAGAGTGAATTCACATTCTCTCTTAATTGCTCAGGTGTTACACCACTTTCGGATAACATATGCTGGATGTTCTTCAAGATCCCTGCATCTGCATCATTGCCTATGCGCTGCATCGCTTCCGTCGTTTCACCCAGAAACTGCCCGCTCGCATTTTCAAGAAAACCGGTAATGCCACTCATGGACAGTTCTGTATCCAGATCTACGATCAAAATGGTATCTCGCAACACCTGCGGAAGTTCCGGTCCGCATTCCCGGATGGTCGCAAATTCAGCACGATAAAGATCCATGGCAACACTCCCCACCACTTCTTCACCCGACATGCTTTCAAGCTGATCCAAGGGTAACAATTGCTGCAATTCTTCCTGTAATTTGTTCATCTCTATCTGCCTCCTGTATCTCTCTATCTCATTTCACACTGAATCACTACTTGTTCAGACAAACCTTCAATCGCTGAACTAGTGTAACAAAACGCCTTTACATCATAGCAGAATATATTATATAAGTTTATCCGATGTAAGTTTGCACCAGATCACGCTGCTCGCACACTTTACATGAAATACAGAAAAAGTTAACCTGCACTTGACCTCTGGAAAATGATCCGCTGTTATGATCTTGTCATCAAGAGTCATGGGAGGGGTAATGATGCGCCTGGCCTTGTTCACCGATACCTATGTTCCGGATACCAATGGTGTTGCCGGCACGCTGCACCGCTTAAGTAACCAGTTAAACCGCAAAGGAATTGAGCATCTGCTACTTACGCCGCAGTCAGTTATTGAAGGCAATCACGCCGCAACGGCCCGTTCGGTTACCAACATCCCCTTTTTCCTCTATCCTGAATGTAGAATAGCCCTACCTAACCGGAGATCCATTCATCAAGAATTAAAAGCCTTTCAGCCAGATCTTCTGCATATTGCTACCCCATTCAATATGGGCCTTCTCGGTCTCAGATATGCGCTCAAGCACCAGCTTCCTCATGTCATCTCCTACCATACCCACTTCGATCGTTACCTTGAATACTACAGGTTGAACAGCATAATTCCTCTCTACTGGAAGTATATCCAATGGTTCCACCGGGCCTGTGATGCAACATTAACACCGTCTCAAGAAACCTTAAACTCATTGCAATCGAAAGGCATTCAGCGTCTGAAGTTATGGTCCCGCGGAATCGATTGCAGCCTGTATTCACCTTATAAACGAAGCTCCGATATCCGTACTCGCTACAATATAACGGCTCCTCTAATTTTACTCTACGTTGGACGAATTGCTCCTGAAAAAGATATCGCTACCCTCACCCTTGCCATGCAGCAGTTACCTGAACATATGCAATCCCGTGTGCACTGGATCATTGTAGGTGATGGCCCATTACTTCCCAAAATGCGTATGCAGTCCCCGCCCAATGTCACCTTTACAGGGTATCTGCATGGTGAGGAACTTGCTGTTATGTATGCTTCGTCAGATCTCTTTGTGTTTCCTTCCTCAACAGAAACATTTGGCAATGTGGTGCTGGAAGCGATGGCTTCAGGATTGCCGGTTCTCGCAGCGAATGGTGGCGGTGTAAAAGACTTGGTCGCACATCATCGAAGCGGTGTTCTGTTCGAGCCAGGCCAAGCGGATGCATTGATTCGGGAGATATGCCTTTGGGGTGATCATATGGAACAACTAAGAAATATGGGTATTGAAGGACGAAAGCTTGCTGAGCAGCGCTCGTGGGATCACATTTTTGACGGGTTAATCGGGGATTATGAGGAAGCCATTGAGAATCGGAGAAGACGCACGAAAAATCGAATTATTACAGCTTGAACAGCATTCACGATCAGAATTAAGGGATGTGGCCGAAAATTAAAGCGTCGTTCTGATACAGATCAATTATGTTCCATGACCCACCACATCAGCTTATGAAAGCCCATCAATTTCTCAGGGATTTGCTCCACATTATTAATCACCGGATTGAAGGTCCTGTTTCCTGCTTTCTCATAGATGTGAAATGAACCGTCCATCGGAATGTCCTGGCTAAATTTATAAAGCGCTACAACATATCGCTCATTGGAATCCCCAATAATTCTCCCACTCTGATCTTTATTGAGCCTGAGATCCTTTGTTGTGATATCTTCATAATGCCTTATGGCATGTATTCCATCTTTGATTTGAACGACAATGTGTCTATCGGATGCCTGAGGATATAGCACGATGGTAACCAGTAGGGTTAGGAGTATGATTAATACATTTCGTAATGTCCCCTTCAGCGTGTTGGATACTTTCTTTTCTGTTTTTTGTGCTGCAATGAAGATAATGCCTGCATTGATCGCCACAATCAGGGGAAACATGATTAGTCTCATTAGACTCGTATAAGGAAAAAACTGAACCAGCAAATATAGCAATACAACCGTTGGTAGTAGAAAGAGGCATCTTTTGAACCATTTGTTATATTGTAAGTTGGATCTCACTATTTTTCTCCTTCCCTTGATTACATCATTAAAAAAGAGCGGGGATGGACAATACCCTCGCTCTTATTAACAGCCGCCTACCGGTTAAACGTATGGCTTTTTTGATCCGAAATAGGTTGCGTTCCCAATCAAGACGTCTAACATTACACAACGGGTTCAAATGATATGGAGTCTTGCATAATGCTCCATTCTACTCTTGGTCTGGTCGCTGCCCTTTCTCCATTTAGGACATTCCCGATCCATATCTCGTCGGTCTCCTGATTCTGTAAAAAGTGCCGGATTGCAGCTCTAATCAGGATGGATGTATGTAAATCCAGCAGCTCATCCAAAGGTATCCAAAATATACAAACTGCTGCCGAACTTCACCGTCGCTATACTGCAACAAAACATATCGAAGCCGAAAATTCTCCACATCTTCCTGCTTAAACCCTGTTTCTTCTTCGATCTCCCGGTAGCTGGCAGTCATTGGTGAGTTAAGCTCGCCGTGCTCCAAATGCCCGCCGATACCACCCCAGAACTCAAAATCGAACAGCCTGCTGCCTGCCTTCTTCATCATCAACATGTCGTTTCCATTACTCAAAAAAGCCGTAGCCATTTGTCTGATCTCCATGCGCGCCTTCCTCGATGTTCTGTTATGTAGTGTAATTTTGAATCTAATCTGACTGTCTCCACTTAGAGCAGCCCTTTTAATTCACCAAGATGCTCAATAGTATGCAATGGTTTGGTTGTAATGCTGTCCTGCCAAGGCTGATTGACCTTCATCCAAATCGTTATCATGCCTACTTTTGCCGCTCCTTCAACATCATTTACGGGATGGTCTCCAATGTAGATACATTGCTCGGGAGAGATGCCGAAATGATCCAGTGCCAGTTTGAAAATACGAGGATCAGGCTTTTTGACCCCAGCCTCTTCCGAAACAATAATATGATCAAAATCATCCCGGATGCCGAGTTGATCGATTTTACCGTACTGAATCTCGGTTTTACCATTGGTAATCAAACCTATTTTATATTTTCCTCTTAGTTGCTGCACCACTTCTCGCGCCTGTTCCATTAGAACAGCACTTCTCACATACTCTCTGCCATAAAACTCCATAAGCTCCGCGTGAGGAGGGTTCTCAGCCCAAGGCAATTCGTGGAGCAGCTCGTTGAACAACACATCTTTGTCCTTGTAACCGTCCTTATCCAGCTCAATAATTCGTTTAAGAATATCATCAGTAGTCTCAAGATGGGCAAAATAAGTGTTGATCAAACTCTGGGTAAATCCTTCAAAGGTACTTGTTCTGTTTAGAATCGTATTGTCCAAATCAAAAATAATCGCTTTAATATGATCCATTAGGCTTCTCCTTTCTGATCTGCAAAACGTTCTTTTCTCAACAGTAACTCCAGTTTCCGATTGGTTTCGGCCTGCTCTTGAATTAACCGTTTAGTTTTACTTTCTATACTGATGAGTGTGACCGTCATAATAATTACACAAATGATCCCAATAAACCCCATAATACCTACTCACCTCAAACGTAATGTTTAGTCTATTCTGTTATCTGCAACACTACCATGAATTATAAACATGCAAACCCAACCATAGATTAGACCTGGGCTGGGTTTACCTTGTAAAACTCATTTTCATTTCTTCTTTTTGTGATAATGGTAGCCTGTACAAAGACCTTTTTGTTTGGATTTCGCGGAACAATTATGTCCACCATTTTTGTCCAATCTGCCTGGATGGGCGTAAGCAGAAGAAGATACACCAATAAGTACGACAAGAGTCAAAATTACAATAACAACCTTTTTCATACGTCACCCTTCGATCACACCCTATGCTTTAGGGCTTTAATTTATCCTCCATCATTCTACATGAAAACCCATAATTAGGATATCCTTATTACTCCAAAATTTTCTTATTCTATGATTTTAAACTTCCTCAACGCATGTGTGATGCCATCCTCACTTGCTCGCAGTGTGACATAGTCCGCACTTTGTTTGATGCGATCTCCTCCGTTTCCCATCGCAATGCCGAGCCCCACGTAATCTAGCAAATCAACATCATTTTCACCATCGCCAAAAGCCATCGCTTCATCTTTCAAGATATTCAGGTGGGCAAGCACTTTCCCTGCCGCAATCGATTTGGATACTTCGTTCTCTTCCATTACGTTAGACACATAAGGATGGAACCTCACGAATTTCAATGCAGGGAATCTGGAATGGAATTTCTCCGCTTCGGCTTGATCGGCATATAAACAAATGCAATACACTTCCTGTTCCAAAGAACTGATTTTCAAGGGGTACTCCATCAGACCAAGCGTATCTCTCAATGCATCGGTGACACGCACATCCGTTGTGCATAAACCATTCATCTCGAATGACTCTGTAAAATAAGAAATACTGCTTCCGTTCAGCTCGGCAAATTCACTGAATTCTCTAACCATTCGTGCAGAAAGCACCGATTTATGTATCACTTCATCACCACTCTTGATCAATGCGCCGTTAGCCGAAACCAGGGTATCAATCCCAAGTTTCCTGAACTCTCCGCATAAATTATAGGGTCTGCCGGTGACTAGAACGACCTGTATACCCCTACGAACCAATTTTCGAATTGATTCCTCTGTACCTGTGGAGAGACTTCGGTCCTTCTCACTAAGTAACGTACCATCCACGTCCATAAATACGATCTTAATCAATGGAACACCTCCTACTCACTGTCATTTGTTGGTGCAACATGCTTCAGATCGGATTTGATTTTGCCTCTTCTTTGCGCTTCTTCAGAGATACGATGACCAAATTGCAGGACTTCATTATGAGCAAAATAAATATATTCAACATCCGGTTCATCTTTAAATTTAACCAACGCAGAAAAAGGCGGAAGCTTAACATTCCATATTCCTTCCACGGATTCAATTTCCTCTTGGGTATATTTCTTTTCCTCGATTAAGTATTCAGTAACTCTATGGGCATAAATCAGCTTGTTTACTTGCACATATACAAATGGGGTTAGTACCAAAATAACCATTATGGTCAGCACCCACAGCAGTACGTATTTTTTCCTCTTACCCATCAAACACCTCCTAAGATAAGCAATCAAGCATCGGTCTTCAATAAAAAAGGCAAGTGCAAAGTTAACTTAGTAGTCTTCCTGCACTAGCCTTTACATTATCGAGTCTGGACGTTCTGGCTCCGATCCATATACCACAACTGAAACGATTCTACGGCCTCAAGCGAAATATCGTTTACGGTGTGATGCAGAACAGGTTTGGCACGGTTTACCGTTTGAACCGAAGCGACACCAAACCAGCGTTGAAGCAGATTCCGGGTGATGTGTACCTCAATGACTTTCTCCCGCTTGGAGATGTATAGGGTTGAGGTTAATGCACCGGTTCGCAACTGGATAAAGTTCTGATTCAGGACGTATCGTGTATGGAAAAAATCAGCAAATCTGCATATGACAACCCACAGTAACAGAATAGCGGAAATCATCCACCATGCCTGATCCCGTCCCAGAATCACCGGTTTGAAATAAAACAGTAAACCCGTTGCAATGATCCACACCCAGCTTGGTGTCAACATGCGCAGCCATAATGATTTTCGTGGAAGCTTCTGCATCTCCTGCGTAACCTGATAGGATGGCAAAATCTCCGAGATCATATCGTAAGCTTGTTTTACAGGCAGAAAAGGATAGAGCGAGTTAACCTCCTGGTCGGATTCTCCCAAACCACCTGCTGTAGTCAGTTCCACTTCTGCCAGTCCTAGCAGCCTTTTCATCGGAGACTGCGTGATTTTCACCGCCTGGACTCGTTCCTTCAGAATCGAAAAGGCGGTCTGTTCCAACATGCCCTTCGTAATATAGATACGTTTGCGATCAGAGGATATTTGGAAATCGCCATACTTCACAAAGGTTCTGACAATACCCAATATAATGGAAATAGCGATAAGTCCTGTGATGATCAATGCGGTAATCCACCAGGTATCGAGCCACGTTAATACGATGCTCTCCGTCACTTTTTCATCAGGAAAGAAATCTTTTATCGACGAATAGAGAGATCCCAGAATCGGAATAAGTACCAGAAAGCTGAGTGAGGTAAACGATGCTTTGAATATATCCTTTCGGGTGGACTGGTAATGAACATTCCGTTCAAGCTCTTCTTTTACGGTCGAGGGAATATCTTCTTCCAATGTTATGTGTTCAGGTGGTGTCACGGGTTCCCCATTTTGTTCTACAGCATCACTTGCGACATTCGCTTCCGACATATGTCCCGCTACTACCTTTTCAAGCCGATCCGATTCCGAAAGTGAAACGACTTGCAACTGAAAAGTAGCATCTTCTCCCTTGATGCCCGTCTCAAAACGAATGGATGTGACTCGGAACAAACGATGAAACAGCGACGTATGCCGGTTCACGTTCTGAATTTTGTTATAGGGTATCGTTCTTCTTGTGCGATTGAACACCCCACTGTAGATCTGAAAAGCCTTATCATCTGCGGTATAACGTAGTGTAAACCAGCTCCAAATGATGCTTATCACACTAAACGCGATAGCCACATAAAAGACGATTCTGCCATACATAATCCACGTGGACGCCGAGCCATGACGGAGAATAAATAGAAAAACGATAAATGCAAAAGAATTTTTCACCAGTTTCCATAAACTCCAGAGCATGGCTAACGGATGTTGTCTTTTCGTCTCGTTCATTCATCCACCTCGTTAATCCTCGCATAGGATGCAATCTGATTACGCAATTCAAGGGCCACTTCCTCTGGCAACGCCGGAATGTTATGAGATGACCCCATCGTCCCGACCGATACGGAATATAGGCCATATTTTCTCAAAAGGGGACCTTGGTTCGTTGTAACCGATTGTACTTTCGCCATGGGAATGATCTGATGCACCTTTTTTAGAGCCCCGTGTTTCAATTGCAAGAACTCCTCATTCGCATCGTAGTACCAATGCTTGTATAACAATGAAGGTCGGATAAAAATTTCCCACACGGCATACAGCACCGAAATGGTAGTTACTCCCCACAGTAACCAACCAATCCACGACTTCCATCCATAGATAGAATCCAGAACCAACAGTGCTGCAAGCACGATCAGACCTATTCCACTGGATATGATCGCACTGATTCTCCATATGGTTATGGCATTCGGGGATAAACGTTGCTCAGGTGTATTCCACTGTATGTACTGCATATATTCACTCCTTTTTCTTTCTGTACGAAGAATAGTCCCATATAGATGCAGAAAGATTTAATTAGTAAAAGAGATGACCCCTGTCCAGTACAGGTCGTCATCTCTGGGTCATTTTATTTTGCAGCAAAATCCTTCACTTCACATAACCACACCATATGATCCGTTCCTTCACCCCAATAGTTCTTTGCCACGGCATAGGGTTCTCCGAACTTTCGCTGCCATTTCTTCTGAGCTGTCCTGTAACCGCTATCCAGGCAAAATTGCGTAATCTCACGGCTCTGAAGTTCAGTAGCCAGGGCCTGAATAAGAGCAGAGCCAATCCCCTGACCTTGGACCTCTGGCAAAACGTAGAGGCTACCCAGTTCCCCTATTTGGTTCAGTTGGTTGTTTGTGCATTCTTGAATCTCCTCACCGCAAGGTCCATAGGAAATGGTGCCCACGACGGTGTCTTCCCTTTTGGCGAGCAGAAAGAAGACATTCGAATCCTTGTTGTTGTCAGGATGCAAAGCTGAGTGAAGCATCAGTTTTTTGTGTTCAATTTCATCGCGTATGTCTTCGTGAAGGGAACCCAGCCCCTCCTGTATAAATGCATTCGTAATGGATGTCTCGAATACCTGGCAGGCACTCTCCATATCCGATGATGTTAAAGTTTGAATGGTAATCAGGTGACTCATATGACCGTCTCTCCGTTTCGATAGCTATATAAATTAAACTAAGGGATATTTACACTTACCACTCCGATGACAGAACACTCTTCCGATCGCTGTTATCCCCAGATTTTTTTTGATTCCTATTTTCAAAGGGGAGAATCCGGGGATAAAGGCGAAGTGTATGCTTCCGATGCAGCTTTCTTTCAGAAAGCTTTTAGCTTCGCTTCTTTAGGTTTTTTCTGTCCTCTCCGTTATCGTGTAATTTTAATGTTAAACCTATATAGTAAACTGACTTACCGATGTAATCAGTAGGCTTATATGTTAGTCCGTATGACTCTGAATCAGTTTCCTCAACTGGTTTGCATCCTCAATAGATATTCTATATCCCACGTGGGTATCCTCATGGTTGACCAGAAGGGCTGACTGCTTGGGATCTTTACCTATAGAAAAATCATACATAGTAATGGAGCCATCTGCATCTGTTAAATTCATCTTGTACTCCACGCTATAATCAAGAATTCCTGATATACGCTCCGCTTTGTTTATAGCCTCGATTACGATTCCAATCTCAACCGGATCTTCGATTTCCACATCCACGCACGCTTCAATTGTGAAGTTTGGGTTGCAGGTTAATGTAACGAGCGAAGGTAGAGCTTCTTTCGGATTAGAATTAGTTCCATTTGGAGGATTGCAGGCTGCAAGGAGCACCGCGAAGAGACCTAAGAGAATCCCTGCTTTTTTCATTAGCATATATACCTCCCGGCTCAACTAAACATTTAGTACTCACTCTCTACGTAATCATCTGTATTTAGCTCTAGATGCTTATGTTCGCATGCTGCAACTTGTTGTCCCATCCTTGGAGCAGCACTTTTAAACGCTGGGCGGTATCGGCCACGAAAGCACTTATCTTTACGTCCGTAATGAATTTGGGAACTATACCCGGTTCGTTGGCGCTTTCATTAAAAAAGGAAAACGTACGCTCCCGCCAGCCCAGAATCTCCTCTGCAGTTAACAAATCAGCAACATCATAGCCAGGCGTAATCTCAAGCATCTGCCAGACTTCTTCACTCCAATTTGCCTGTTGGTAGAGGTTAAAATCAATCTGATCTGTCTCCTGGTAATATAGACGTCCAAGTTCATCCTTGGTCCGGTTCATACCCGAATTTTGATCCGTAATGGTAACCTGCTCCACAAATTGCGGATGAACACTCCGAAACCAGTAAAAGTCCGTCAGGACATGCATAAAGTAGCCCCGCACGAACCACTTCCATCCCTCATCAGCGTGTTGTTGAATATAGGTAGAATAACGTTCTTTTAGTTGCTCAACGTAATCTCCTTCATTCTTATCCTTAGGGTTGAAATGAGTGTTTTCCTTAGCCGTTCTCGTCCAACCCTCGCGCATATGAATAGAGTCAGGGGCGATATTCCCCAGATAGAACGAACCTCGTTCTACATGTGTTTGCATGGATTCGGCAAAAAGAACAGCAACATTTAAATGAACCATTGGCAGTGGCATAGAGATATTCTCCTTTTTCGCAAAATCTGCTACACATACAAAAGAAAATCAGTCTAGCCTATACTCAACCCCGCACTCGCTCTGCTTGTATCGTCTCAAATAACTGCTCCAAATCCGTATGAAGATCCGGCTGTTCACTCACGAGCAGGCTAATGTATTCCGACCCGCATTCATAGAAAACAAGACGATTAAACGGGCCTGAATCCCCAAGGTGATTGATATCCAGTCCCAATTTCACCCGAATCCGATTCTCCATATATCGCGCGTAACCTTCGTTCCACTCCAGCCAGTTGAAGTACTCCCCTTGTTCTTCACTCAAAGAGCTAAACAGGGCCACTCTCGCCTCTTTCACTTGCAAGAGATCCTTACTCTTCAAGGCTGACAGCAACGAAGTGATCCGCTCGGTAACAATCTCATTGTCATAAGGAAACTCATAATCTAGTTCCCATGTTACACGTTTGATTTGCTCCATCTTACGTTTGATCTCAAGTCGGTCGCCAATGTCGGAATACTGCTCATATACGTAACAATGGACAAACTCATGAAAGAGGTAGACTTTCTGCTCAAAATTTCGGAACGCCGCATCTGTCACCACAGCGCATATTCGTTCGCCCATGTGATGCACCGGAAATGCCGCTAGGCATTCATCGGGAATATTCAGGTCATCCGGAACGGTTTTTACCCATTCATATTGCTTCGTTTTGGACGAATAATCATAGATATATAACAAAGTTTCATATGCCACAACCACAGGATAATGCTCTCTGAATAAGGGATGTATACTGACCAAATCCTTTTGAAGCTCTTGCAACTCGTTGATTTGCTCTAAAAAAGTATCCATGTCAATTACCCTCTCTTTAGTTGAATGATGAGTTAATCATATCAATAGAGCAACAATAAAACACTGAGAGAAAAATGATAATTCTATTGTTGAGTGATATTTCTACAGGTTAGAACCGTTCTCCTCGTTTCTCATATAAATAAATGTCCAGCGCCTGAATCCCACGTTTCGCAAGTTTGATAAATAAAATAAGAGCATATACGCCCAATCCGAATAACACCAAATTAAATAAAACTGCAAATGTCGAAATGAATGAAAAACTCATCATACTTCCTCCTTTTTATCACCGTAATGAATTCAAAATTCATATGATCATCATGATTTATAAATATACCAATTTATTATTTCGCTAACCTATTTTAGCATATTTTACCTTCCTTTACTTTCTTCAATCAAATTCCTCATTCTTGATAGGCTGAATTCTAATAATTAAAAATAAAAAATCTTCCCACGGGCATCCGGCTGGAAGACTTTACTCAAGACTTATTTTATTGAATACGTTCACCGCTTACCACATGCCAGTGTTGATGCTTCGAATCCTGGTAAGTACCCAGGTTCGTTACGATTTTGGAAGAACCTGTCTGGAGAACCCTGTCCGCAGCAACCTTTTTGATAACGCGCATAATTTCCAGTAATAGTTCATCATTATTATCTTCTTCCTGTGAAATGAACGATTGGATATGGATCTTTGGAATAACAACAATATGATGTTTGTAGTATGGTCGGGTATGATGATAGGCCAGTACTTTGTCTGTTTCCATGACGATATTTACTTTGGTATTACCACTAAGCACTTCATCACAATAAAAATCCTGTGTCATCACAGTCCTCCTTTCATTCCTTAGATATCCTTATGACTTGGATTTTGTCAAAATCCCATTGTCTACGGAATCTTGGATAATTTGCTGTGCGTACGTCCACAATGTTTCGGAGCCGTTCGCAATTTCACGATTTCTGTTTAACACCTGTTCACTTGTAATATTGTATTTCTGCCACGTATCTCCCTCATTCTGATGATTGTGGATCAACGGCTGCAACCGATCCATCGACGAGGCAAATTGCGCTTCATTGGTCTCCTTTGCCTCGAACTCCAGCCACAGGTTCAACAATTCTTGGGCCTGCTCCTCAGGCAATATCCCGAACAATCGATGGGCAGCCTTGATCTCGCGGTCATATTTATCCGTATGCCCTACCGTATCGTAGGCAAATGTATCTCCGGCATCAATCTCAACGAGGTCATGAACAAGAAGCATTTTAATGACTTTGAGAAGATCCACCTCTTTGTTGGAATGACTCTGTAAAATCAAGGCCATCATCGCCAGATGCCAGGAATGCTCCGCATCATTTTCGAGTCTGTCGCCATGGATGATTCTCGTTTTCCGTTCAATCGTTTTCAGTTTATCGATTTCAATAAGAAATTGAATCTGTTCCTGCAATGAATCGTTCACAACCATTCTCCTCACAGTGTTTTTTTTCAAATCCTTCAAGAGAGATTGTACCAGTAAACTCTGTAATCAAAGTTCAGTGACATACCCACACCCTCTGCCAAACGGATTGAACCTGCATTATCTGGGGAGCAGTCCCAATACGGCTGGATACCTTTATTCCTGCATTCTTCTACAAATGCCCGCGCTACCCATTTTCCATAATTATTTTTCTTGTAGGCTTCGATAGTTTCAATATCAATTGCATGCCACTGATCTGATATAAACGCCGAAAAGCAAACACTCGCGATATCCTCGTTGTGTACTGCAATGTATCCAAAGCCATGTTCCAAGAAATCATCCATGTTATCCCAAAATCGCGAGACTTTATCCTTCAGAAAAGATAGATTGTTGAACTTTCCAACTTTCAGTAATGTCTCGTCTAATCTGAGAAGCCTGACGACCTCATTCTGAGAAGCATACCCTTCATGAATTGCTTGATGACTTCGATATTCAGTCATTCCTTCGGTTGAATCCATTGTGAATACATGCTGAATATCGCTATGGACCTCTTTATTCGCGGCCATATGATGAAGCACATCTTCCCAGCTTTTATCCACAACACCTACTTCGACTGTATGGATATTTAATCTTAATAATTCAGGTTCTATGTGTTCTTTCATGAACTCTTCCAATTCGTTCAGGAAGGGTTCACTTCGGGCGTCTCCAATCAACTGAAAACCACTTTGTCCCTTCACCCAAATTAACGCTGCTGTGATATTCGCTGCATCATCAACGTAGATTCGGCCAGGATTCACCCCAGATGCCACAGCCTTCACCTCAATATTGCTGTTAAAGTCTGTGCAGTGCATCACCTTATAGAATTCATGCTTCTTAAGTTCGCTAATCATCAGTTCATTCCCTCCCGAACGACATTCAGGAAATAATCACGATGATCCGGGTGACATGCAATCAGATATGGCTCTGAATTCATACCTTCAAAGGGAATACCTTCAAAATCCATAACAATGGCACCTGCTTCTTTCACCATTAATATGCCTGAATACAAATCGTCTCCTTCCGAATTATAGAGCACAATGCCGTCAGTATCCCCCTTAGCTAACATGCACCACTGTAAGGTTGGAGCCCATAATCGCATCATTCGTTTGAAGCAAACATCCAGATGTTGACGTAGCCGTACAGCCTTCTCCTCATTTTGCACCTGATGCCCCTGAATCCAGCCAATGGTCCCTTTATGAATCTGCTCTTTCTTTTGAACTTTCATGGGGTTCAGATTACAACTTGCCCCATTCCCACGTGATGCCACAAACAAACGATCCACCAGAGGTTCGTAAATAACCCCGAGAACAGGTTCTGAACGATACATTAATGTAATGGAAACGGAAAATATCGGTAGACCAATGGCAAAGTTGTTTGTTCCGTCTAGCGGATCAATCATCCACAGCCAGTCGCTCTTCTGTCCGTTATGTCCCCGCTCTTCACTATGGATTTCATGATCGGGAAAACGAATGCTAATTTCATCACATATTATCCGCTCTGCTTCATGATCTACTTCAGTAACTACGTCGCCAAAGATGCCCTTCTCCTCTGCACAGGTGATCTGATCAAAATGATCTTTGGCAACTTTTCCGGCTCTTCGAATGACTCTCTCGGCAATCTCTTGGGCTACACGAATGGTTTGTTCGATGACCATCACTCCGTTCGGTTACTGGATCCGTATTTTCCTTTTTCTTTTGTTATTAAAGCTTTCCTTTATATGCATATTTCATAGATCCGAGTCTCTTCATCATCGAGCAAATATCCTTTACCGATATACGCCCAGTTATTTTTTTCATAATAGTCCGTCAAATCCGTACATAAATACAGCTTGTCGTAACCCTTCGTCTTCACCTCATTGATCGCATGATTCTGTAGTTGCCCGCCTAGGTTCTGGCCCCGGTATTCGGAATCAACATGAAGGCACGCAAACCATGGGAACAAATCCTGCCGGCTATTCAAATCACTCCGTAACAGAGCATATCCTCCAACAATCCTGTCGCCATCCAACAGTACATAAAATCGGGGCACATCACTCTCGGTTTCCACGGAACGCTCTATGCAATCCCGGTAAAAATGATAGCTCGATTCCGAGCCCCACTGCTTCCAAAAATATTGTACAGCTGCCTGCAGCATGTCCGGCTTTTGCCGAATATCAACAATCTCAAACATCACAATCTACCTTTCCTTATTATGTTCTTGTATACTTTTGTGGTAATAGCTTCCCAATCGTTGTTTTAGAATAACCCTCTTCTCCCTGCAAGATGACCTGTGTGTCCTTCCCGTTTCGAATTCATGTTCCCCTTCCGAAATGGCTTTACCAATGGCAATCGCTTCCGCGCATACCGAGACACGACCGATATAGGCTTCCAAATGTACCGCCGTAAATATTTTTCCAGATCGAGTTCGTACTGCTGCCCCGACGTGATGCTTACCCTCCTGATACAAACGCGAAATTACGTTCTTTGCTGCTTCAATCAGTTCCAAATCCTCTGTCGTTATGGTCATCATGATGTCTCCTTTTATTGATAGATCCTGTATTATGCTGTGTCGTAACGGCCCTTTAAGCTTTGCTTTGCTCTGCTCAACCTTGTCCTTAATCGCTTTCCACGTCATGCTCCAAACCAGACTCCGCCAAACCTTTTATTTCATCCAACATGTACTTCGCATAATCCAGAAGTAAATCATCACTTAGATTCACGCTTTCCAGCTCTCCGTTATACTTTGCCAGACATTGTGAGATGACTTCTTTGTACTCCGGTAAAATATGAATGAGTGCCCACTCGCCTGCTTCTCGCTTGGAGTATATAACCGAATCTTGCACATACAATAGCACCCGTGCTAGGTTCAAAACATAGTAGACAGGATTCTCCGTTATTTCTTCCATAGCTGAACCAACGTCAGATGTAATAGAGGCCAACATATATTCATGTTTTACGGGCTGGAATAACTCCTTAATCGGTTTGCCGACAAGCACAATTCCACGGTCAACAATAACGGCCAGGTGTGCTACCAGATCTGGATCTTCGTATCCACCGCAAAGATATTGATCATCAGTTCTATACTTTTCCCGGTGATACGCGGAGTAATGAAATTCAAATGGAGTAGGAAACGTCAGTTTAGCAACCGTAGACTCCAAAACAATACTAAGTTCAAATCCTGTGACAATGTGCATTTCATCTTCGGTGTGCATCAATCTCTTCGCAATCCTTCGATAGGTATCAGCAGACAGCTGCTCCCGGCATACCACCAGAATATCGATATCGCTTTGATTAGGAAGGAAGCACCCCATAGCCATGGACCCGTGCAAATAAATTCCTACCAGGGAATCCGAACATTCTTCTTTTAACAAATGAGTAACTGTATGTAGTACCTCCTGTTCATCCACCTAAATCCACTCCTTTATTTACGTTGTTACGTATCCAACTCCACTTTCATTTCCTCCACAAAAACAGCCGTTCCTCGTATTCTGACATCCATGTCCTGTCCATTTCTGACCACGCTAACATGAACTTTCCCATCTCTACCAACCTCATGCCCTTGCTCCACAACAAAATGAGCCTGATCCATCTCAGAATTCATATACTCCAAATAATAGACACTCATCACACCGGATGCTGTTCCCGTAACCGGATCCTCCGTAGTACCCGAAAAGGGCGATGAAAAATGTCTGGCATGCATTAGAGCATCTGAATCGCGGGTTTCCAGCGTAAAGGGATGCAAAGAAGCTTTCGGATTTTCAACTAATATCTCAGGAAATAGAGAAGAATCCGGTTTCATTTGTTGGAAAGAAGTCCGTTTACGAATCGGTATCAATAACGTCCAGGTACCCGTAGTTCCATAGACGATGGGTGTGGATAGATCAATATCATCCGTGGTTAGATTTATGGAATTTGCCAGCTTCTCTATGTCACCTTGGAATGGCATGAAACGGGGTTGATCCTGTTTCATCTCAATGTTGATCGTATCGCCATCCTGCTGGAACTGAATCGGCAATATGCCTACATTAGTCTCAATGGTGATCGACTGCTTATCCTCCAGTAGCCCTCTAGTCTTTAACCCAAACATGGATGCCATTGTAGCATGCCCACACAGATTAATCTCATGACCCGGTGTGAAATATCGTAATCTAACGTCTGCAAACTTGGATCTCATCACGAAGACCGTTTCATTAAAGCCAACTTTATGCGCAATCTGCTGCATCGCTTCTTCACTGAGCGAATCGGCATGAAAGACGACTCCAGCCGGATTTCCTTTACCAGGAACCGTCGAAAAAGCATCATAATGATATACAGTGATTTCACTCATTAGAGACCCACCTTCCACTTAACAAAACCAGCTTGGTCATCTGAACCTCTCCCTCTTCGTTCACTAAACTCTTTTTCTAAAATGGAGAAGAAATATTGATCCGTCCATTGATTGTTCCACCAAAGTTCTTCCTTGAACACGGCTTCCCGTGTCATACCCACATGCTGCATCAGCGCAGCCGATCGGACATTCTGAGCATTGCACATACCTATCACTTTATGGCCGTGTAACCCGTTGAATGCAAATTCTAATAAAAGATTCGTAGCCTCACTTCCGTAGCCCTCCCCTACATAATTCGGAAGCAGCGCGAATCCGAGTTCCCAGCTTTTTCTATGATCCACATAGCTCCACATTTGGATAAGACCAATTGGTTCACCTTCTGGATCTTCCAAACGACGAATAATAAAATCATAGGCATACGGTTTTTCATCCGTAGTGAAAAAATGACTACGATATCTATCGCGAACTTTCTCAGTATCCGTTTCAACGTTCTCCTCGAAACTCCATATACTCGCATCACATTCAAGTTTGCTTATAAAGTCGAGGTCCTGTTCTGTGACAGGTGTTATTCTTATCTTCTGTCCCGCGAACTCCATTTCAAATTCTCTCCTTTGTTTGTTTAGGCCGTCGTTCCCATAGGACTATTGCATCTGCCCATTAATATATCTTCTATGACTTGAAGATGCATCTTGAGCCCACAATTCCAACTCGATTCTACTAACCAAAAATTGATCTTGAACCTTGATGAAAGGAAACATTTTTCCTTCAAAGAAACCCGATGCCGAGAAACTTCCTTGTTCGGCCTTAATAATGTCCATCACCTGTTCTTTAGTCATACTCAGATACTCCGCCGTTTCTTGGATCGTCATTAATGTTTTTTTATTGTTCGGCACAGCCTGCTCCACTGCCTGAGTCGATTCACTAGATCTCCCCTGATTTGATAGCAACAGGCAACCAACTATGAACGATATTCCCAAAATGACACTGGCTAGTAAAATGGAGATGGGAATGGATTTCATTGTTTGGGAGTCTCCCACTCTGTATTAAGCAAACCTCTACCAATATTCCATTGGGCAAGCAACGCTCGCTGTCTATTTTCCAAATCAAGATATGGTGCTGCAACACAGGAAAGTGTGTCGAACAGATGGATAAAATGAGGGCCCTCTTTAAAACGTCTAAGCCCGCCATAACCTTCATCATCCGCTGCCCATACGATCTTTTTGATCCCGGACATTAATATGGTGCATGAACACATGGGACAAGGTTCACAGGTGGAGTAGAGGCTCAGGTCATTCTTCGTGTATCGCTTCTTACTTACATCCAGCAAATGTTGCCCTGCCTGACGAATAGCATCGACTTCAGCGTGTGCGGTGGGATCACATTCGGAGAATACTCGGTTTCTTCCTTTACTCACGACATTCCCGTCCACATCCACAATTATCGCTCCAATCGGATAGGTCCCTTCTATTAGCGCCTGATCTGCCTCTTTCAGAGCCAAAACCAAATATTCATAATCCGATAATCTCACGAAAAATCCCCCTTAGTTTAGATATTGACCTTCTATATTAGAGATCTCTAATCGTGTAATGCCCTGCTTCGCCTAGAAAGTCACTTCGGGTTAACCCCTGCTCTCCAAGAAAAGCTCTATAACTTGTTATCGTACCATCATGTGAAATGATAAAAATACTCCCGCTCTGCTCCCTGCACCATTGAATTAGCTGTCCAGCATAAGCCTCAAATAGACGTTCTTCCATTCGATTAATCCCATCCAACCAGCAATCAAGCTCAAAATCAAGAATTCGCAACCCCGTATACTGAGCATTTAATTCGTCCTTCGAATAGATCTGATCACAGCGCAGAACGGGGAACTCCGGATTTTGAGGGAACATTCTCGGGCCAACGAGTGGACAGACTATCAGTTTATCGCTTGAGGTTAAGAGGACTGCCGTTTCTATCGTTCGTTTCGTAGGACTCACCAAAATTCTGTCTTCCGGTAAGATTTTAATCTGCTTTTGCAATTCATTCGCCTGCCTCTTTCCCCGCTCAGTAAGCCCAGGATGAAACTGGTTTAGCTGATGAGGATAATTAAGCAAATGTTCAGCATGACCATGACGAATAAATGTGATATCCATAGGCTCCTCCTATTTCTGAACGTAATGCTTAATGCCTTCTTTATCATGCAGATTGCACAGATCCTTTTTCAAAAACACCGGATAGACCTCCATACCTTTTGAATGTATCTAGGTTTACTTTGCCGACCAGCCAGAGGAAAACCCATCCACAAATCCGTTAACAAACGATGGGATAAAAAGTACAATTAACAAAGTTAAACTCCCTATGCCCCATCTGACCAATGTTTTGCGTTTGCTCCTTACACCTACGATGAACAATAGAGCGGTAATGACGATTAGTGTTGCCTCGAGAAATAACATGAAAATAAACCTCCGTTATGTATTGTATTACCGTGCGAAGAAATCTTGTACTTTAGTATTTCAAAGTGAAATTTTCAGGATCTTATCCAGTTCCTCCTGGCAAACAGCGCGGTTATATTCCGAATTGTCCAGCCAATGTTTGTCCATCTTCAGTAACTGATAAATCTCGGTCTCCAACTCTTTTCTTGCCTGAAGAACCTTCATCGTGCCTTCAACACCATGATATCCTTTCGCGAGTCCCCATCCTTGATTTGTGTAGTATTGTATGAATCCATCGGACCATTCCTTGGGTCTTTCCTGGATTGCTTTGTCAAAGGTATGTGCAAGATCCTCCTGATGAATATAGATTAGGAGCGGATTCAATGGTTGAACGATGCGCTCCAATTCCAGAACATATTGCACGTTTTCTTCTCTGGATTGATTGTATTTCACCATACCTATGGTCAGTGGATTTTGAATGAAACAACATTCGAATATGGTGATGGAATTATCCTCCGCACTTATCACGCTTTCGGTAAAACTCCGCCATTTTTCGGTGATCAGCTTCACATTTTGTTCAAAAGGTAGTTCGTAAATATCTTTGCAAAATATCTCCTGCACCACATGATCAGGAAAATCCACTCCAAATTCCTCTTTCATTTTGCCATACGGAATCAGGAAACCCTCCTCATAGACTGCAGCTCTGCTCTCCAATATATGTTTACATGCCTCGTGAGCATCCACCAAAGACCTGAACTCTTCCGCAGAATAAAAGGCCACACCATCATAATCAGCAGGGTGATCCAGGTTCCCTTCCTGGATGAGTTGCACCTTTTTGCCTTGCTCAGTCAGAATCTCTGAAACGATCTTGGCAATCGTCGACTTTCCTGAACCCGGTAATCCCTCAATAAGTATCAATTGTTTTGTCATGATTTCATCACCCTTAACTTCATTTCATTCAGTTGTTGTTAATCGATGTCTGCAAAAATCCATTTCGCAGCATCGCCATCTGCTTTCTTTTTCCAAAACACCATGCTAGGGCCGAACTCTTCCCCGTTCTCTCTTAATTCAGTAACCATTACAAGCGCCTCATAGAGCTTCTTTTGCTCTCGAATCTTGATCTTGCTCATTGAGATCACCTTGCGAACTTTTGATACTGGCATGCCTGAGACTGGCGATTGTGGATCAAAAAGGCTCATATAGCCCTTCTCATCCTCTTCCCATATATAACGCATGCGAACGTTCATCAGTTTGACGATTTCCAGTTCATCACCTGTATACTTCGTTTCATCAAGATAGACAGGAGGAATGCCTTTGTCTTCTTTGGGTGCTTCTGATTCGTCGTCCTTCTGCTCGATTACTTCATCCGTAACGCTTTCCGTCACTGGAATCGTTGGTTTCTGCACAGCTTCATGGGTTGTTTTATCCTGACAGGCAATTAAGAACAGAAATAATAACGACAACACGGTTAACTTTTTCATATCCAAGCCTCCAACATATGCACAACTTCGCCAAGATCTTTGCACTCATAATCCGGTGTAATCTGTTGCGGTTTGAGTTTTCCTTTTCGATTCAACCAGATAGCCTTAATCCCCGCATTTTGCGCTCCTTGTACATCACTGATCAGAGAATCCCCTATATGGATCACCTCATCTCGCTGCAAACCATACCTCTTGATCGCTTCATCAAACATCTCTGACCTTGGCTTATAAGATCGAACATCCTCGCTGGTAATTACTCCGGTCACTTCAATGTTATGTGCCTTCATTGCGGCTTTCACGTCATCAGTATCGATATTGGAAAGGATATATACCGGAACTTCAAGAGAATGAAGAAAGGGAATTGAATCAGCAAATATGCCAGGGTTACGCCAATGTGCCAACTGTTCCTGATTAAGAGACTCAGCTTGTAGATCCGATTTGAAATGGAGAAGCGTTTCTGCCAGAGATTGCACATTCAGCATTCTTTGCGTGGTAAACTGACTGCCGTGGCTTGCATAAAACAACGTTGAAAAAGCCTTCCACCAATATGCTCCGATCTCATCCGTTGTACATTCAACCTGCGCTGTCGCCTGAACTTGTTTATAAATCACTGGAAGAATATCATCATCTTCATGAACAACTGTCCCATAGAAATCAAGAAAAATGGCTTTCATTCTATTCCTCCCACTGGAATAATCTCAATCCCCAAAAAACTTCCTATGTATGTTAAATTTTCTCTGTAGGTACATCATAACCCATAATGTGGAATTTTCGAATGAACCAAATAACGTAATCCTCCCCCTCCTTACGGATTCTGCTCAACACAAAAACCACGCTGCTCTGCATATTTGCATCATACAAAAGCGTGGTATGTCGGAACCCCCTACCGATCCTATAGTTGGAACAGAAACCTATTATCTTTTAAAAAAAATGTTCATTATACCAAGGGCTTTAATGTTGATATCATTGCCTTCTGCATCCGTAAAAAGCTCATCATACGTCGTATAGATCCCCACATGCTGTATATGTCCGCTTCTAAAAATAAGACTCTTTTCCTGGCCGTTCGTGATCTGTGTATACGTCTTTCCTGCATTGATGTCGTAGGAAACATGTATAGCATATTCGCTTTCCAGCCATTTAAAGAAATCTGTTCTGGATGGATTGGTAAAAGCCAGAATCACAATTATGATAACTACAACACTAATAGCTATGGTTAATTTACTTATCCCATTTGCTCTATAATTAGCTGCTTTGTTATCATGCGTACTTACCATTGTATGACTCCTTTCAAAGTTCCATTTAACTCATTGGTTGCTTTGCTTGCTCTGCTTATGACCTGTTAAGCAACTGTTCGTCAAACCATACATCCTCATAATCTTCTGCAATCACAAACCTCCATCCCGGCGCAAGTCCAAGGTACTTCTTAATTTTTGGGTCCCAGTCATCGATGTGTGTTACATGTAAAGGTACAAAAAAATCATCTGCATCCGAGTACTTTTCTGCCCAAATATACCATCCGGTTGTATCTTCCTCGGGCTGAATACGCATTCCGTGGATCGGTTCCAAATTTCCCTTGACGTTCCAGGCGATTCCTATCTTATGGTACAGTTCACTGGGTACATAGTCGGCGCTATATTTCTCGCACATCTGCATCTGTTCCTGGATGGAAGCAGCATTTGTCATCATTGATCATCTCATTTCTCACATGTTGGATATGACTAAGGTAGTTCGTAGTACTGTTTATAATTAGAGACCCATTCCTCTTTGGAAAAATCAACAAAGTCATATGGCTCACACTGTCTAAGATAGTTCAACTGCTCTCCCGCTGAGTCCTCGAGATTCTGCTCCAGATAAGTCACTGTCTTCTCATAACCGGCACCACACAGAAGCTGCACATCAATATAACTGCCCGTATCCTGATTCTTGTGTTTTGCCTTCCAGACCAGCCCAGTGTCCTCTACATTTCCGATGCAGAATAACATAATACATAAGGTTTTGAGATACTCATGATCCACTGCTTCTTGATTCTCGATTTCCTGCTGCAACAATTCCCTGATTTTCTGCCTGTGTCTGGTATCTGGATCTAAACCGTACAACTCTAGAATCTCTTCTTCGTTCATATTCGTTCCCCTTGCTTACTTCAGAATATTGTTTAATTCTTCCGCTTTTTTCCTGCTATCTATTTTAGCATAGAAATAAAAACCAATAATGTGCAGTACGATGGATAAGACCCACATTCCAGGGAACCAGGGAGCAATCAATAGGAACATGTCTGTAGAAAACAACCATACGATCGCCATTCCTCCTGCAATATTAAATGTGGAAGAAATGATGATATTCCACACGGGTTTCATCGTAAAGTAGTTCCACAGTGCATTGTACATTACGCCAAACAGTATAGCGGCAATAGCTGAAATCCCGGCAATATTCCACAGGTAACCCATTTCAAAGGACTGACCATTAGAGAATAGTGTCAATAACAAGGTCACCCACAACGAAGTTACCGTAAACACTTGAAAAAATGAATGCTTAAGCTGATTAATCATAATAATTTCCCCCTAAAGTTTTTAATATAGAATCGGCTGACAAAGTAACTGGAGCCATCGTTCAGATCAACCTTGATCCTAGCATGGTCTGTTGACGAGAATTCACTAATATGCCTTGTGTTAATGATGGTTTGATTATTGATTTTCACCAACTGGGATGCCCCCATATTCTCTTCCACAAACTTCAGACGTTTGTTGAGCAAGTACCTTTCGCCTGTAATGACACGCACACAGCACAATCGATCCTCTGATTCAATCGCGACCACCGAACTCAACTCAATCTGCACATTACGATTGTTCTTCGCATTGATGACAACAAGTTTTGTTTCAGACTGGCAGATCGCTTCTTGAATACTGTTCCAATGCGACTTCTCATCAGGATGGGTTACGACTTTAGCCATGCTTTTTTCCATTGACATATCTTCTTCAAAAATGACTTTCACACTTGGTCCCTCCTCTCACAACTCATATTACAAGCAAAGCCACAACAAACCCACAGTATTGCGTTTTGTTGCATGAAATTGCAGGTTTGTTACATCGGTACTGATTTTTCAGCGTACAGACACGAAAAAAAGGACTACTCATTCAAGAGTAGCCCTTCATGTCTCTCTTTCAGACTTTCATCTGGAATCAGGTTACCGAACTATTCTCCAGATACATCTCCTGATTTTGCCGAATTATTTCATTCATGTGTAAAATAGCTTCCTGAGCCACGGCTCGATATTTAACGTATAGTTCTTCCGTTCTTTGCAGCAGGATCGGGTCTTTCTCCAAATCCGTGGGCAGAACCTCACGCCACGTGTCTCCAACTTTATTTTTATCTGTAATCAAAAGCTCAATGTCATCCAGCAGAGTTACCATTTCATTTTGATTAAAATAGCGCATCCCGTTCTTAATTCCATTCCAGCTCTTCATGTCAATAATGTTGTACGCCGAAAACCAATAAAATTCCGCCAAGCTCTTGGTATGGTTATGATAGGAATAGAACAAAAATATCGCTTGTTGTCCTTCATGTAATTGCCGATATACCTCTACTTTTGCTGCAACATCTTTACCACGAACGGAGATCAACATCGGTTGGACGCATAGCCAGCTAAGCTGCTCAGAACCCAAATCTTCTAGCTTGACTTTAACTTTCAATAACATGCTCCTCTCTACTCGCAAAATTTTTACATCGAACTTCACTAGTCATATGTTAAGGATTCTTTGGTGTTTCTACTGCCGGATCACTCTCTCCACCCATTCTACGTCTGGACGTTTCTTTCCTGCCTGTCGCTTGAACATGGTTAGACACTTTAGCCAATCCGAATTTGGGCATATTCGCATATATGGTCTCATATGAACCGGATTGAGCTTTGTACGTTTCATGATAAATCCCCACGCTTCCATCCGATCCAACGGATCTGTTGAATCGTTTCCAAGCCTCCAAGTGTAGGCCACCGCGTGCGTATTTCTCCAACTCATCATAAGATCTCCAATATTGCAGCAGAGTCACTCCACGCCAGCTCATAAAAAATTCCGTCCCCAGAAACCCGGTATCTGGGTTCATGTACAGTTCTTTAATCATCGGGCCCATGGATTTAAAAACAGGTAACCACTTATGTATGGCCCACAGGCGATTAATTCTCATTCCAATAATAAAAACAACAAACTCGCCATCGATCTCAGCTGAATATCTTCCCTTGTGTATATTCGCCACATTACTCCTCCTTTTTATGAAATATGTACCTTAGCGACCGTTCGGAGTGGATTGTGCTTGACGATATTGGCAATTAGCGTATTCCCGGGCCCTACTCCATTCTATATTGCAAAATCAACTGAAGACCATGAATGCCCATTTTCCGCTCGCCCATATCCAGAAAACCTGCTTTCAAATAAAGCTTTTGTGCCGCAATATTCCCCTCATTCACAGCTAAAATAATTTCATTGATCTTTGGATCAAGCTGCTTAACCAGTGTAGGCAGTTCCCTCATCGCAGCCAATGCATACCCGTTCCCCTGATGTTCTAACGTAATGGATAACGCACGTACCAGTATTGTACGGGAAGTATCTCTTTCCTCTACGTATTCAGAATTTTTATGTAATATGAAAAAACCAACTGGAGTCTCATCATTTAAAATCACTACCGGATATTTGTTCGGATTTTGCCATGCCTCCTCAATCACTTCCGCAGGCATTGCAGTAAATTGAACCTGTTCATCACTTAGTACAAAATTAGCCAAGTCTTGGTTGTACTTCTCATTATATGGGGCCAGGCTAATCCGTTTTTCCATGTAGAATACCTCCCACTTTGCAAACAGTTGTCTAAGTCTTTGGGCCGTTGTGTGAATAAACTCTTCTATAGCTTCCATAGATAATATGCTCAAATCACCTAAGGGCTCATTTTCAAGGTTATTTAAAAAGTCTACTTTTTCTTTTCTATACTGATAAACCTCTTGCTCCAGCAGCCCATCTAAGTCAAAAGCTTTACCTGCTTCCAGCTTACTCAATAAATCATGGCCATCAGACCCTTTTCTCAAAATCATAAATTCCAGCTTCGTAACATCCTGCGTATAAATATTTCTTCCATTGGGGTATTCCTCATATGCGGGATAAATCTCGAAAGTCCATACACGATCCGTATATACATGGGCGATATATCCGCACAAATATTGCATGAACTTAGGATCACTAAGCGCATGCTTCTGGTTGGAATTGAAAAATGCCCTGAGCTCTTCGTCTGTTGCAAATCTTCCTGCCTCTGGCATGAGATGAGTTTTTGCCTTTTCGGCTCTTTCATTAGTTCTCACATGACTGGAGTCAGGTGCAAGACTTCCCACTATAAATTCAGGGGTTGGATCAGATAATAATTCAGAGGCGATTACAAAATGAACCATGGGCCAAGGCATGTAAGGACTCCTTTTAATTAAAATGGGTATTTAACTTACTTACTCATAAACTATATGTCCTATTGGCTCTCAAAATCTTCTTTTCGTTAGCTCTGCTAAGGCTTAACGCAAGATTGTAAGTTTCCCTTGCTTCAAATCTATAAATACAGGCTTCTGTACCTTGTTGATTGTGGAAATATCAATTTCATTTAGACTTTTAAAAACAAGCTGTAGCGATTCATTCTGTTCATCTTCAAATAAAAGGGTTGTTTGATCATTATCAAGTTTCCCACCCAACTCCGCGGTGACGTTAAACAGGAACATTACAAATACAACCTCGTTGCCATCCGGATATGTATATTTCATTTTCTCACCTGTGTAGATGGATGCCAGTTCATATGAACTCACGTCAAGACCCGTTTCTTCTTTTACTTCTCTAATCATGGTTTCTTCAATACTCTCACCGGGCTCCATACCACCACCTGGTAATCCCCAATCGCCATAATCAGATCTTTTTTGCAGTAGAATTCTTCCCATATGATCACGAATAATAGCTCCGCCCGTAACGAAAATGCGGCTTGTCATTCATCATGCTCCTCTCTAATGGCTTGCTTCCCTCTAGTAACCCTTTGAATTCATCATAACCCATGTATTGGTAAATGCGAATATCTAAAAGATCCTTCTTTTGACCAGAATCTCAGTTCCTTCTTCTTTGTACTTCGCAATAAATTCATTGGTCACATGATCATGATGAAGCATGCCCATATAGTCTGTGCCCGGCTTCTTCGGTCTGTAATCGGAATCAACCGTATAGATATTGAAGTGCACCTCATCTTCGTCTTCTGACACGTCCGTATGATTGAAAAGTCCAATCACTTCATCTTTAGTTAGAAACTGAAAATACCCCTGACTCTCTATAATATAAAAAGGATAACTCATGCCCTCTACGTGAATTAAACTTTGGTATTCTTTCAGCTCTTCGTGGATTTGTTCCATGTAATGTAACGCTACCTCTTCTGCTTGAAATATTCCTGAAATCCACTCGAACCTGCCTTTTGAAGCAACTATAACAAACAAATTAATCATCCTTCCTATCTACAATTACATAAATCTAATCCGCTCTTGCACGTCCAAAGGTTTGAGACAGAATCCGATGGCTGCCAGCGATGTTTTCAATTTCAATGCTATACTCAGACTCTACATATTCAATGTGATGTTGTTCATAGTATTTTTTCCAGAATGAAACAGCTGATCGGTTATTAGCCAGTTGCTCCACTTTGAATCTGCCCTGAAATTGTGCAAACACCAGATCAACCGCCTGAGCCGCTAATCCTTGTCCACGATACTTTTTGACCAGAAACAGCTCTTGTACCGTATAGTCAACATCATCATCTACATATGGAGGAGAGCAAACCAGCACAAATCCGATTACCTTTCCATCATATTGAATAAAAAACGGATGTAATTCCGCCCGTTCCAGATAGAGATAGGTATTCGTCGGATCGTACTTCCCCTCTTCTAGCAAATCCTCACCCGAGAATTCGGAAAGATCATACAGATAAAGGTTGTACAAGTTTAAAAATAATTCTTTCTGACTTTTATCGATTCTGGTGATCTGTACATTCATGTCATTACACCTCACTTTATTAATAAACCACAATTCCCCATCTTTAGTTGCATATCACGCCCCTGCTTACCACTTAATGTATCGCTTCAACTCCAGTAAATATAGGTAAAGTTTAATTTAAACGAAAAAGAATCCTTTCCATCATAAAAGGATATGTTTAACCAAAAACGGACACGACATCGTCGCGTCCATGAGTAATCTCACTTATTTGATTAGATAATTAACTACAGGATAAGAAATCACGTTCCGGTCTCTATAGGTTGAGATCACTGCTTCGGAATGCGTACTTAGAATCCCATTTTGCAACATGACAGGTCTAAATCCTCGCTCCATCGCGCCATTATAGGTAAACAGAACACATTCCTCGGCGGCAAATCCCGATATGATCAACAGCTCAATACCCTGACTTTTCAGAATCTGCTCCAAGTCTGTCTGCCAGAATGCATTGGAACTCTCCTTCGTCACCGTCAGATCCTTCTCATTCACATCAACCTCAGAAATAATACGATACGCCTCAGAATTTGAATCCTCCATCCCTTCCACGTCTTGTACATGAACTACCACATGGCCACTCGAACGAAGCACGTCTGCAACATGATTGATATATTCACAAGCGCGGTCTATTGCTTTTTGATCTAACTTATCCCGTACAATACTCTCTTGCATATCCACGATCAGAAAACCTATTTTCATATCATCTCTCCTCTTACTTTTTTCCTCAACATCATGATCTGTCCAATATGATATGCATTATGAATACACACATTGGATATCACATTCCACCATGGGGCATTGAAGTACGATGGTATGGTCATCCCCAGTTTTGCATCATCACTATCCCTTACTGCCTGTATCCAGCGAATAAATGTTGCTCCAATACGTTCAATACTTTTCTGCCAATCTTCTTCACTTACCTGGGATGGGTTAACGATAAACGTCTCATCATTATTTATGTTATTATCCAAACCCACTTCACCCTCGATAAAACGCTCCAACCAGGTTTCATTCCAGAAAGTCAGATGATTCACCAACCCCCAGATTGATTGCCCCTCATCATTCAGCCATAACGCCTGAGAAGCGGTTACATTGCGTAACATCTCATCCAGCGGCATAAACCAGCTCTTGTCATGATGACAGGCAGCCAGTTGATCCAACAATACCAATTTGGTACTCATGTTCGGCTTCCTTCCTCCTTTCAAAGTGAAAAAATTAGTCCTTGAACAACTCGTTCAGCATCCGGTCGCGGTTCTCCAAGAAACTGCGGGTGATCTGATAATGATCTGTATCCTCATACTCCACTTCCTGAATTCCACCATCGTCAAAACTTAGAATGCACGCCCCCGGATAACCTAAAAGAATCGGCGAATGTGTCGCGATAATAAATTGGGAATTGTCTGACAAATCATGAAGAATGCGCAACAAGGAGAGTTGACGGGCTGGAGATAAGGCGGCTTCGGGCTCATCGAGCAGATAGATGCCTTTGGAATTAAATCGGTTCACAAACAGATTGAGAAAAGACTCCCCATGGGATTGTTCATGCAACGAACGCCCACCATAATACCTGAGCGACTCCGGCCCCAACTCATCTACATGCGATGCAAATTGATAGAAGGACTCCGAGCGCATGAAGAAACCATTCGTAATTTTGGGCAACCAGGATAGACGCAAATAGTCCCCTAATGACGATTCAGCAGCATCAATCTCAAATGCATTATTCTTCCCGCCCCCAGCTGTGTTAAATCCACATTGATGAGCGATGCCTTCCAGCAGTGTGGATTTGCCCGATCCATTTTCACCAACAAAAAAAGTAATGTTATTGTTAAATTCCAATCGTTCCAATGACTGTATGGACGGTATGTGAAACGGATATTGATCCGAATTTTCGACTTTAGCAGACAGTAACTCCACACTTCGAAGATACATAGACACACTCCTATTCTTATAAACGTTGGACTCCTGCTATTTTCAGTCCTGTTGGTTGATCCACGGATGGATGATTTCTTTGCGGGTGATGATTTCAATGGTCTTGATAAAAAACCAGGTGAACCCGGCATAAAAACCGATATGCGGATATCGGAATGCCGCCGGTTTGTTGCCTTCGTAATAGAAGTGCCCAATCCAGGACAGGGCGTAATGGATAAGTGCCAGAACCAGCATGATTTTGATATTAATGAACAAGAAAATCCAGGCCATAAACGCCGATAAAAATGCGAAATAATGCAAGATGAGGTTGTTCCGATTCTGATGTTCCTGAAGATAATAACGCAAATCTTTGCGAACACGATTCAACATGCGGTCACACACTCATTTCACCTTAAAATGTGATCATGGCTCCTTTTTCA
>NZ_LITU01000050.1:0-99876 GCF_001280595.1 Paenibacillus xylanivorans | reverse complement strand
TTCCCAGCAGTTATTCTCCGGGTCCAGGAAATAGGCGATTCTTCCGCCCCAGGCAGCGTCATATGGTTCTCTGATTACATTCCCTCCGGCTGCACGAATTTCCCCAATGGTATCATCCACGTCTTCCGCTTTATCCACATTGATTGCGAGCAACGTTCCCTTCAACCCACCAGATGCACTGGATGTCATACCCGTATCTTTCTCAAGTTCCTGAATGGGATATAAAGATAACAGTACACCTGTCGTTTCAAAGACACTGTACTGATCTGAACTGATTGCTGTCTCACTCCAGCCAAGCTTCTGATAGAACAAACGCAGCTCAGGCAAATGTATTGCACCAATAGTAACCAGACTCACTCGCTGTGGAACCATACTTTATTCCTCCCATGTACTAATAATGGTATGAATTCATCCATATATGCTTCCAGTTAATTACACAAAATGGCTACCTCCATCGTACCCCATAACGCGGTAAACATGAAACGGTTTTGAATGAAAAAAAAGAGAGCAAGCGATATGCTTACTCTCTCTGTGTTTGAGTTTTAATACACAAATCTGCGCTGCGCCCAATAGCTGAATACAAAGATCGACACCTCGGTTAACAGCTTGGCTGCAATCAGCGGGATAATCAGTTTTTCATTGTAGAAGTACAACAATCCGTAATTTAATAGCAGCACTAGGATGACCAGCGAGAAGTATTTCGGTAAAGACTGGCGAACCCTTGACGTTTTCCCGGTTGAAAATACATACTTTCGATTGACCGTATAGTTGAAGATGGAGCTGCAAAGTCTCGCTGCAACCACCGATAGGAACAGATTATGCGTGAAGTACTGGATCACGAACAGTAAGCCAAAATCGATCAAGGCCGATAACACCGAAGACGTACTGAACATCAGAATCGGCATATAAATTCGGAATGAATCTACCAATGGGCGAAAATGAGAGGATTTGTTATGATCCAGATAGACCGTATCGATAAACTCCTCCGTGATCTTATATCCTTCTTTATGCGCTGTTAGCAGCATGTTCATTTCGTATTCAAACCGTTCCCCCGGTATCTGGCACAGCCAGTCCAACATCGAGTATGGAAAACCTCGCAGGCCTGTCTGCGTATCATAGACTTTCGTACCTGTCGTGAGAGAAAAGACACCTCGTGTGACCGTGTTGCCGAAACGGCTTCGCGCTGGAATGGTTCCACTAAAACGACGGCTTCCCAGAACCATGCCTGGGGTGGTCTGCTCCAATAGTACATCAAAGATGCGTTTGATATCATGCGGCAGATGCTGTCCGTCACTGTCCGCGCACACAATTCCGCCCTGTGGCCCATGTTTCTTGATATATTGAAATCCCGTCTTGAGCGCCCGTCCTTTTCCCAGATTAGCCGTATGTTTCAGGACCGTGCATCCATAGGCTTCAGCCGTCTCGAAAATCCCCCGGTAACCTGGGCCGCTGCCATCATCTACAATAACAATGGGTCCTAACTTAAACGTCTGCAACTGTAAAACGAGATTTAATAACCGCACATCCGGTTCGTATGATGGAATTAATATCGTCATGATCATTGTCCCTCCTTCAGATAAAGGATGTCACTTACGCCACGTTCCTGGTTTCTCCCCAGTGGATTATTGACAACCCGCCCCATGAAATACATTGTGGATGAACCGCCGCCGTCCAGATTATAGGCTTCTGTTGCTCCAAGACCTTTCATCACATCAGCAAGCTCTGCCAAAGTCATGCCACGGCTATCACCCTGCCGTCCGTCCACCACAACGAACACATAATGATTCGGGGCAATCATACCGATCGCGGTTCTGGGGTTCGCATCCTGGATCGATCGGTTACCGAAGTTACTATCAATTTTCACACTGCTGAAGTCACTTACAATCTCGCCGTCCTGAACCAGAATTGGTCCAAAAGATAACGTATTGGTCGCGCCTTCTGCCAGCAGTTCCGATGAGGAAACTTCTGTTTCGTTGTACGTCTTCATCGTACCGTCACTGAATAGCGCCATCGCATCACGTACCGGATCATCCCGGTATACTGTGCCATTACGGATAATCACGCCGTCATCACGGAAACCGTAGTAGTCACCGTTAATCGCAAAGATAGCATTGTTGGCCGAAGCAATCTCTGAAGTGTTTTCGGTAATATTCGTGCCAAAGCTGTTATCTGCCAGAGCCGAGCGCAGGCTGCTCGCATTCGTCAGCTGTACATCTGCGACGTAATACGTGATCTGATCTGAGCCAGAGCCCGTCTGTACCTTATCGATCTTAACCTTCATATCATCGCTGGAATAATTCCAGTCATCTGACGTCGCATTCAATTCAGTCGCCGTAGTCGAAGTTTCGCTGGAGTTACTGGTTGCTGATGTATTGTCATCTGCTACAACCACTTCCACATGTTGGATCAAATAACGGTCTGCCAGGCTGTATATCACGGCACCAAGGCCCAGAACAATAACAAGGGTGATCATCAGCCATTTGCGCCTTGGTTTTGCATTTTTATATGGGTCGTTCTCGTTGGTTTTTGGATAGATCTTCATCATGTGAAGTTCACCTCTTCATCTAAGTTCTTAAGGCTCATCATAGGCGGGCTAGCTTAAATGAATCTGAATGACTGGGAACGCAAAAAAAGAAGATTACCTTGTCTCTGTCGAGGAGATCAGGCAACCTTCTAATTGAATGATAAATGAAATAGATTTTATCCTAAATATGTATAAACCTAATAGCCACAGTTCAGAGTTGAATTGCCTTTTATAAACGTGACTATTCACCAGCAAAAAGAGCATCGTATGCAGGGCAGGGCTGCTTTTCCAGATAATCCGTTAACGCTTGCGGCTGTTTGGTATAGATATCCTTTAAGGACGTTCCCTGATAGATGTTCCCAACAACGACCGGAAGACATAACTCACAAATGAGAATATCCCCATTGCCGTGCAAATGAAGCTGTTTGGTCCCATCCACACAATTGGAGAAGTAGACACCAGGCTGTTCACGCAAACCCAGTTGTTCAGCAAAACGATCCATACAGGTAAAATATAACGTCGTATCTTCCTTCTTGTGCTTGATAAGCTCGTTTACGGAGTGGATGAGTGACTCCTTGGAGACGATCTTGCTCCAGTGACTGTGTGGCATCACGATACTATTCTGAATCTCATGGATGCGCACACCCAGTTCATATACTTTATCGCTAATAGCCTGCATGTTCGCTTGGGTGCCTTCAAATAGCAACGTCTCCAATACGGTCTCCAGCCCCGCCTCGGTACATAGACGAATGTTGTGTTCCAATCGCTCATACATGCGGGGATGTACACGATAATAGGCAGCATATGCATCCGGGTCCGTATAGTTGAACGAAATATGAATATTGGATAAGCCCGCATCACGCAAGGCATGAATTCGTTCTTCGGTCAGCAGGCTCGCATTGGTATTTAACTGCGTGTCGATGCCATGTAGCCCACAATACTTCACAATCTCCAGGCAATCCTGATATTTCAGAGTAACTTCTCCCCCGGACAAACGCACTCGCTTGAGCCGCGGAAGCTCACGAATAATTCGAATAACCTCTTGACCGCTTATGCACTGCCCATCGTCCCGATTGTAGGCACAGCAATAGTCGCATTTATAATTGCAATTGGAGGTCACGCCAACCTCCAGTCCTTCCAGTTCATATACGCCGGGTGTTTCAAGTTCCAGTGATTTATATCTGTTTTTTGCTGTCAATTCGATGTACCTCCCGATTCCTTATCCATGTGTTATTAACTTGGAGATTATAGCGGATCACGGTCGATGCACGATATGACATTATGTACGTTGGGAATCATATCATCATTTGAAATCATAATCGGATCGAATAATGGCATACATTTTCAAATCCTGCAATTCGTTTTTAATTTTCATATACTTCCGTAAAACCCCTTCAAATTTCATGCCTGTCTTTTCCATGACCTTTGCGGAACCGATGTTACCCACCAGACATTTAGCCTGAATTCGTTCCAACCCGATGTCTTCAAATCCAAATTGAATGATTCGGCTAACCGCTTCCGTCATGATTCCTCGACCCCAATGCTCGTTGGATAACACATAACCCAATTCCACCTTCATACTGTTGCTGTCGCATCCTAAATAATTGCAGCTGCCAATCAACTTCTTCGTGTGTTTATCCTCTATTCCCCATGGCCCCAGCTTATCCACCTCATATCGACTCATGACAAAATCAATAAAGGCTTTCGTACCCTCCCGGCTCTGATGCGCATCCCAAGTTGTGTACTCCGATACCACAGGAACCGCGCAATAACAGTGCATATCCTCCAGATCAGCATAGGTAATCGGCCTAAGGAGAGTTCGTTCTGTTTCCAATACCGGAAATGGGTCAAAATAACTTTCAATAGACTTCATATGTATGTCTCCTCCGGGTTATTCAAATTAGTTTTGCGACCGTTGCTGACAAGGAATCACACTATCCGGTTATTCTGTGTTGTTCCGGCTTTCCGCTTCTTGATCTACAGTTTCATAACTCACAAAACGCTTGAGACTTTCTTTTGTTTTGGAGCTGATTGTTTCATATTCCGCCCATATTAAATAGAACAAACCCAGTATTAAAGCAACTATACTCCAATTTCGCGGAGCAGTCCCAACATAATTCAGCATCTCCTGGAACAAGTCCCAATTCCATGAAGTTATACCAGAACCAAAAATAGCAGCACTCAAATATCGAACACCATATAGAAATGCCGCTATGACCAGCAACAGCGTACCTGTAGTTCTACGACTCACACTTATTCCCCCTTTATAAAATTACGGCCATAACCTCTCGTGCTTCCATTGCCCATGTTGCAAAACATATTGGATTCTCAGATGCTTCCGCTCCGGGTCTCCCTGCCAGAATTCAACTTCCTGTGCGTTCACGGTATACAGTCTCCAATTCGGTGTAACAGCATCGGGATCACGGCTGATCCGTTCCTTCTGAACGGTAATGGCCTGTTCCAATTCTTCCTCGCTCTCCAGCTCCTGACTCTGTCGTTCCGTCATCGCAACTGCGCGTGCCCCTGCCGATCTTTTCCGAAAATCTGCCGCCCCCGCTTCCGAACCCATATCCTCGGCGGTCCCCCTTATGCGGATCTGTCTGCCTAGCGCAGGCCAGTAAAAGGTCAGTGCCACCTGCGGATTGTTCTCCAGCTGCTGACCTTTTCGACTCTCCGAGCCAGATGCAAAATAAAAAGCTTCGTCAACTACGCCTTTCAAAATTAATACTCGTGCATCTGGAAAACCATTCGAATCCACCGTCGAGATCGTCATCGCATGGGGTTCTTTCACCTCATAATCGATGGCCAGCCTCAGCCATTCCAGAAAAAGCTCTCCCGGTCGATCCGGTAACTGCTCGATATCCCAAGGCGGGAAAGGATCAGACAAAGACTTCAACCCACGCAACAAATCACTCGGTTTATCACTCATATCGGCAACCTCCTTAGACTTCCATTTCATTCCATTGTAGCGCAATTGAACTTAATTTATTTTTATTAGATTTAAACTCGTTACGTTTCCTTCATCCAACGGCTTTAACTCCCCAAAAAAATCTTCCTGATATAGTCTAGTTACGGTGGATATAATCTCGTCTTTGGTGACTTCTTTTAATAGAATTAGATTGGCATCCATTCTATAAAATCCATTATGAATTACCTCATCATTAAAGTCCTGCGTAATTCTAGCAAGATCATATGCCGCAACTCGAAACAGTTCTTTATCGATTTTCACATAAATGTCGTATCTGTATCCCTTACTCTCCGCTTCCCAGCTAAAAAGTTCGTTATCTTCTTCAAAATAAATCTCCAATGTATTTACTCCCTTTTCTAACCTAGATGACTTATCATATTCATACCGCTAAACTTCCAACCATCTACTCCTTTTTCAACTGTATGAATACTGGTATTCCCAATAGAATGAAACTCCGATTTATTAGTCCAATTTTGGTGTCCTAAGAGATAATAAAGTATGTTGATTACTCCACCGTGCGTGACTAACAGAACATTGGATTCGACCTGTTGCTCTTCTATACTCTGGCCTAAATCCCGAAAGGATGTACATATTCTGTTATAGAAATTTCGAGGACTTTCTCCTCCCGGAAACGGGATATCCATTCCAAGAGTATTAAAATAAACTCCTGCATATTTGACTTCAGCTTCCTTGTTTGGCATGCCAGCCAAATCTCCGTTGTTCATTTCTCTCCAGTCTTTCAGGTAATGCGCTTTTATATCCAGCCTTTTTTCAAGTTCTTTTGTAGTCTGTACTGCGCGTGGAAGGTCACTGCTAATCACCGTATTGATTTTATATTGCTCTGAATGATGATACAGATAATCTCCGAGTCTCTCCGATTGAATAATACCTTGCTCAATGAGTCCTCGCTGACTCCAGCCACCTCTGTAGCCTTCCTCATCCATTCCATGCCTTACTAAGAAAATCCTCAAGATTTCTCCTCCTCTATTTGAATTCTTCTTATAACAAACCCCGGCCTTAGATCTTGCATCTTAGGTCAGGGCTTATGTTTTTATCTGACAAACGTATTATGAACTCGTTCTGATTTAATAAAGTAAGGAATCCATATGGCACAGGTAAGTACCGACTTTACAATATCTCTTACCGAACTTCCATCTTCAAGCTCTCTTGCCATCGGAATCTGAAGTAGCAATACATAGTCAATAATACCCACAACTAGACTGACACTATAAAACATAATCATAAGACGAGGGAATATCGATTTTTTTCTATAAAAAGCAATGACAGTGTATATGCTAAACATTAAAAATAGCGCATTATATACTGTTTCAAAAATGATGACCGGGCCCCATAACGGGTGATAATAGTCCGATTGATCTGAAGTTAACAACTCCCATGACTCTGTTGTCACTGCTGGCAGACTATATTGAAATAGTTGTATTGCGAGCAGAATGATTGTAAGAAAAAGTCCGATTTGAATGAGGATCAACCATCCCCCAAGTCCCGATACACCTAATGGTCGATAGTCTACCTTCGACTCCTCAACATGTGGTTCCACTAATAACACTTCCTTATTCTGTTTTGTCATTCTGAGATGATTACTCTACTATAATTCTCAACCTGCTACGTGTTTCTTTCGACCTCTTTTGATACTCTGTATGTATATGTCTAGTACTCCTCCGAAAGCCCCCTGCTGCTATCTTTCATTATTATCAGGTTTGACACAACTTCCTTATTGTACAACACAGAGAAGTGAAACGATACAAAATTCACCAATTCAGGTCATGATTCGGAAATTAAAAACCTTCGCTATACTTCCGCCATGTTCGGCAACGTATTCTTCCACCATACTGTACTTAACTCATGCAGATGGCACATCTGCGTATAATGTTCGAGGAGGAATGATCAACGATGTGTAATCCAAAAGTAAAGCTTCTGCCCTTTGCAGATATTTCGGTATATACGGAAGGCTTTGAGGTTGTTTCCACTCAGTGGGGTGGAGATGGTCAGGTCTATATACTGCTCATGAACCAAATTCCCGAGAAGGATCATGGCGGCATGTTCGTACAAGTCAAATTAAAACAAACCCATAACTACAAAGTTCTGATTGTGACGGACCAACATATAAAGGAAGTTGTTATCTTGGGGCAAACATTTAATTATCATTACGTACAGCCACTTCATCATCAACTGCTGCTTGTCGGAGCACGCTGTGCCCATTATGGGAATGACCAGTATGATCTGAATGCCAAAGTGTGTGATGTAAATGGAAATACGATTCGGGAGTTTTTGCTGGGGGATGGCATTCAGAGCGTTCAGGTGACGGAAAAAGGAACGATCTGGACCAGTTACTTTGATGAGGGTGTATTTGGTAATTACGGATGGAGCGAACCAATTGGCTCGCAAGGACTGTTAGCCTGGGATGAACACGGCAACAAACGATATGAAGATCAGGATGCCGATATTGCCGATTGTTACGCACTCAATGTGGTGAATGAAAACCAAGTTTGGTTTTACTTTTATACCGATTTCGAGCTTGGCTGTGTCTCCGGCGGTACCAGGCAGCCCAAAGTTACATTTATGAATCCCAACATATCCGGCTCCTCCGGATTGTGTACAGACGGGTACCATTTTCTATTCGATGCCGGGTATGGTAAACATGGGACATTTGTTCTCAAGAAAATGGAGCAACCCGGAAAATTGACCAAAGGACAGAAGGTTACATTGCTAAATGAACAGAATAAGCCATTCAAGCAAGCAAGACAGGATCTTCGCCAAAATCGTTTACTCCTCTGCGAGGGGAATCTGTTGTACCAGGTGACGGTTGAGGAGTTAGCTTCCAGTTTGGATTAGTGGATATTAGAAGTTGAAGAGGGTTACTTATTAAAAGATAATCCCTCTTCTTCGAGCGCTTGTCGAAGTTTGGGCATCGCTGAAGGCCCAATTCCATGCAACTTCGAAATCTCTTTTTCGGTATATTTCGAGAGTAGTCGCAACGTCGTAATTCCCTGATTCTCTAGCGCACGTCTGGCGGGTGCAGAAAGCAATGCAAGAAATCCCTCTTTCGGTTTTCGTTCCTTCTCGCAGACCGGACAGGTTGGACAATCGCTGCTTTTGTAATAGGAATGCCCTTGTTCGCATGTTCTTAATGTTCCTTTAGTATTTGCCATGTTAGTCACCCCTTTCTGTTTACCGGATAACAATTATCTCGGATTTAGCTCCCCAACCAGTTCTCAACATCTGAGATCATATCCTCGTATTGTTTTAAAGCCTCTATAGTCCATGTAACTTGTGATGTTCCCATTTGTTGTTCTTCATCGTCTGTGCATTCAATCCACAAAGAGCGTTTCAGACTGTATTCGAGCCAGTCCAACTTTCCGGCAAAACCATTTTCGAGAACCATTCTCCAATTGGCGTTTAAATTCCCCACTCGAGACCGATATCCATCTATAAAAGCCAAGAACCTTCCTTTGTCCACGTTTCCAGTATGATCTACAGACCAATACATCGCTGTTTCCACCAGATCATGCATCGGATTAATATAACCCGCTGATTCCCAATCAATAATGATAGGGTTGTCCTGCTGCCACATCACGTTCTTAGGTTCAAGATCTCTATGGCTAATAACTGTATTTGAAGCCAGTATTACTGATGCATTTTTTGCCTGAGCACTCCACTCATAGAGCTTTTGAATGTTATCAGCTAATAAGATTGTCCAATCCGAATTTTCTTTCTGCCCTTTAACTAAATAATAATTCCAATCGGTTTCTTTGGAAAAATCCAACTGAAATTTAGGAATATGAAGCTGTGAAAAATCGGTCTTATGAATATCCGCAAGAATCATACCCATATGCTCACAATGGGTTTCGGTTACTTCATGAAGCTCCAGACTTTTACCATCGATCCAGTCAAATATAAGATAACATTGATTATCTAAGATCTGCATTGAAGAACCGTTTATCACTTTGGCAGGTTGAGCATGGATAAAATTTGCTGCCAAGTTTGCTATTTTCTCTGATTGGATATAATTCTGCATAGCTGTAGGTCTACTCATAATTTGAGGATTCAGTGCTTTCACAGCATATTTGGCATGTGTAGTTTCAATGGCATACATGCGATGTAAAAGCCCACCCGAGATTGCCTTGGGCTTACTGATCAACTCACCAAGTTCTAATTCAGCGACGAGTTTTTCGAATTTTAGATTATATTGAACATTATTCATACGTTACAACACCTTTTGGAAACTACCAATATCCAATCTGCGATCAAACTTATATCCCACGCCTTTAAACATCGCACATTGCTCATACCCATGCTTTTCGAACAGGGACTTGCTGCGTGTGTTTTCCATGCATACCGTAGCAATCAAGGTGTAAAACCCTTGCTCGCGCGCAACATTCTCTATAAATTGCAGTGCCGTTCCACCAATACCTTTCCCTACAATATCCGGTTTCAAATAAATGGTTACTTCTCCCGAGAAGTCATAGGCTTGTTTGCTCTTGTATTGGGTAATTAGCACATACCCTTTAATTTCGTTCTCTTCTTTAATGACAAATGATTTAAAACGCGGATTTTTGTTTATGACAGATGCCTTGATTTCTTCCAGAGTCAATTCTTCAGTATGAAATGAGATGGTCGTGTTGGAGACATAGTAGTTATATATTTCTCTGACTTCAGTCAAATCCTGCTCCGTTATTTCTTCAAAAGAGTAGCAGGGCATTTCCATTTTCATACTGATAAATAACATGTCTTCGTCATTCACTTTGCTATAAAACTCCTTATTTCTTTTAAAGTCTGCCCGCTCATATACTTTAATTGCTCGCTCGTTGAATCTGGCAACTACCAGCCGAAACTGAGAACTTTTAAATTGGTTTTGCAAGAATACTAAAGTTTGTTTAAGGAATACCGATCCTATCTTTTGCCCTGTTAGATCTGGATCTAATCCAAGGCCTATATCCAGATATCCTTCTTCTTGATACAGTCCGATTGAGGTTCCTCCCGGTACACGTGCTGATTCCCCACAACAGATAAATCCCACTACCCTCTCCAGTTCATCCAGGACTGAAAAGTACTCCCCATTCATCAATTCTTGAACATCTTCATTGGATTCAGAGAAACTGTACATCGCGTATTCATTTTCATACTTCCAGGTAACAATTTTTTCCGCATCAGTTAATTTCATTGGATGGTAGGATAAAAGCATGAATAATCCCCCTTTTATACACTTACGAGCTTAACGAAGTCGATAGAGTCACCATCATTGTTTTTCATACAGACTGGCACTCCAGTTCCCCTGTTTCATTCTGCGGATGTATTGGAATCCATAATCCTTATAATATTGATTAAGTCTCAGGTTATCTGCCATGCAATCCAGCCTGATCAAGGTCTTACCTTTTTGCCTAATGTTCTCTTCTGCTGATTTTAGAAGGAGCAGGCCTATATTTTGCCCTTTAAAATCTCTATTCACTGCAAATCGGTGTATGTATCCGGAAATAGTGTTGTCGAGTTCTTCCCAAATCAGGGGATCTGACCACGTTAAGGTATACGTCCCTACGATTTCATGATTCATTTCAGCAAGATATACGTCAGATCCCTCAGTCATGAATTCGATGACTTGTTCCAAATTGAAATACTCAGGACGCCATTGATATATCTCTTTGGAGTTCAGCCACCGGGCAGACTCTTGCCATAGGTTCAACACAATTGAAGCTTCCTCCGGTAATGCAAGTCTAGTTATGAGTTTAGTATTAAGTTGCTCCATCAAGATCCCTCGCTTATTCTAAAGTTAAAATCTTTCCCCTGGATTAATTACTTTATTGCAAACGGTCTACTACCCCCATCAACCACGCTGCAAATCGTTCTTTCTCCTCGAACTGTGGGTAATGAGCCGATTCTTCAAATACAACAAAATCTTTTTCGGGTGCTCCAAGCTCATCGAAATAATCCCTTGCCGCATCCACAGACGTCATATAATCATATTTCCCCATAACAAAATAAGTCGGTATGTCCAGCTGATCTACAATGTCTGGCAAATGGTTGGTGGACCCCTCCTTCAGGAGATTTTCTTGTGTAGCCTGCACTCCCATGGAATACCGAATCACATCAAGCGCATTATATTCAGTTCCCAGAAGGAAGCCGAGCGTATAATCTCTGTTGTCATCAATAAGTCTGGCTGCACCGCCGTATTTGCGAACCATATTTCTTGGTGTGTACTGCTCGCCTCGCTCAATCGGACCTCGAAGACGTTCCAGACTTTCCACATCCGCTGTGCTGTCGGCTTGTTTCGCTTGTGCGATCGTATATTCCAAACTATCCAACTCACTCCGCACAGTATCAGCCATTTGCCCAATACCTATATAAGCAATGAATTTTCCAGGTGCTTTGGCGGCTGCTTTTGTCCCTATGTATGTACCGAATGAATGACCGACCAGCGTAACCTTTCTTTGCCCAAGTTCGGCAGTGACGTAATCCGTTAATGCCAGCAAATCATCTACAAGCACATCTGAAGTCACATCCGAATAATCCTCCAACAAATGATATGACTTTCCACTTCCACGTTGATCATAATGCACAATGGTAAAATGTTGTTCAAGCTCCTGCTGATACTTCCTTACATAAGGAATCTCGGAGCAACCAGGGCCACCATGTACAAAAAGAAGGATAGGATTGTTCCTATCTACCCCGCGAATCATAACCTCATGACCTGCACCATTGATCTCGACCTGTCCTAACGTGCTGATACTATTCTCTCCCTTGATCCCCGGGGTCCAAGTGGGAAAGATCAAAGCGAGTATTACGATTAAAAGAATACTAAGCATGGCGCGTCTGAATATTTTAATCGACCTCTTACGCATCAGATGGCTCCCCCGGCAGATATTCGTTTGTTTAAAAAGCTGACTCCAAACTCCTCACTTATTACTCCTTACCACTCCTTGTTACTTCACTTTATAAAAATACGGTCCGCACATGGATTCATGGGTATGTACATACGTCCACGTGAACTCTTGGTCAAAAATATAAATGTCCTGTTCCGAATCAAAATCTTCTGCAATGACGTTATTCGCATTCTGAAATACCTGTATGAATGGTGTATGTTGATACATGACATACAATTCGTTTTTATTTTCGGCATTAAAAGCATCTCGTGCTGCATTGTCTGTTAGGCAATCCTGTTTCTCATAACTGAACATATGCCACTTGTACTGGCTATAATAGATGACCTCTTTTATCTCTTCACTGATGTTCTTGGCAAATGTGTTATCCCATTTCTGTATAATTTCTTCGGATTCTTCGCACAATTCAGTCACAAGGACCCCCTTGTCCTCCAAATTTTTGTTATACATATATTTGCGGTGCACAAGCTCGATTCGCGAGTACACCACATTCAGTTCATGGTCCGGTAGAGCATCCAGCAACTCATTAATTTCATCTCTAATCATCATAGCCTCCGAAGTTTATAGGATTTAAGATTTAAGAATTTAGAATAAACTAGCATTCCAGTTACTCACCGTTTGCTTCTTCTCGCAGCAAATAGGCCAATCGGTACATTTCCGCGATGTCATATCTATTCTGTTCTTCAAATCTCTTAATCGCTTCACCAATCTCCACAACCTCTACAGCAATCACCTGTTCCCCATCCATCGGATTCAGCGGTTGGCCCACGAGTTCAACTTCTCCATAGCCAATAAGTCTTACAAAATGAGGATGAGGAATATGCGGTCTATACGGCTCAGGTGCACTCGACATGCAATGAAATTTTCCAAACACCCGATACGTGATCAACTTGGCTCCGAGCTCCTCCATCACTTCACGTTGCAGTCCATCCATATACTTCTCTCCTACCTCCAACGTTCCTCCGGGAAGTTCCCATTTTCCGTTATCGATCTGAAAAATAACCACTTTCTCCCCAACAAACGGGATGATACTCACATTGCTTACCAGCGTTTCATCCACGATGTCATTCAGTTTAAACTCCGCTTTAACAATTCCCCAATGAATCGACGTGCTGAGCGCCGGGAATTGTTCCCGATCCAAAATCTTCATTTTTCTATCCGATCCTCTCTATGTAAAATAAAACTTCCATTATAAGTTCTATCTCTCATTATAGATCAAAAAAGAAAAAAGAAGGCCACTTTTCCCATCGGGAATCCATGACCTTCATGTTATATCAGTTGAACTAAAACATGTTTACACATGCCACTCCAAGTGCTAATGGTGTACGAGTTTCCCATTTTCCAAAAAGAGAACCCGATCACATAGCGGCAAAATCCGCTCATCATGCGTAACCATGACTGCGCTCTTGCCCTGCTCCTTCACGAGCCGTGCAATCATGCTCACAATATCCAGTCCGCGTTCCGCATCCAGACTGGCTGTTGGTTCATCCGCAAGCAAGACGGCTGGATCATTCATCAATGCTCTGGCAATGGCAACCCGCTGGCGTTCTCCGCCAGACAACTTCTCGGCATACGCCTTACGCCGATGTGATAAGCCTACCGTGTCCAGCAGCTCATCAATTCGCTTCTCCGCCTTGTTTTTGTCCGTTCCGGCAAGCTTGGCGACCACCATTAGTTGTTCCTCCACTTTCAGATACGGAATGAGGTTGGCACTTTGAAAAATAAATCCGAGCTGTTGAAGCCGCACATCGGAAATGTCCTGTTTGTTTTTGCCCATAATCGATGCGCCATCCAGCAGAACCTCTCCCTCTGTTGGTTCAAGCAGTGCACCTGCGATGGACAGAAATGTACTTTTGCCTGAGCCGGAAGGCCCCATGACCGCGACGAGTTCTCCTTCGGCCACCTTAAGATCCAGCTTATCCAATATCGTCCGTTTGACCCCACCATCTTCGAAGGTCTGTGTAATTCCCTGTAATACCAGTCGGTTTCTCATGCTGCAGTCCTCCCAATCGCATCAAGCGCATCAATTTTGGTAACCTTCCACACCGAGAATAACGAACCCGCCATAGACATAATGAGGAATAACACGCAGGTTAGTGCCAGTGTGGACAAGCTTAATTGAAACGGCATTGAAGCTGGCAAGATTGACTCAAACAGCTGAACCAACAGAACACTGATCACCAGACTGCCGACGGACAGAAGCAATACTTGCAATGAAACACTGCCAGCCAGATACGAATTTCGCGTCCCGATGGCTTTCAAAATGCCAAATTGACTCGTTTTCTGAATCGTGATGACGTAGAAGAATACCGCAAGTACAAACGCCGAGATGACAAATAAAAAGGCAATCATCATGAGCAGTGAGCCCTGCTCTTCCTTGTACCCAGGAATGGCCGATACAGCATCGGACTTCGTAATCACTTCCGTATTCGGTAAAGCGCTACTTAGGCTGTCTACTTTCTCGCCTGCATCCTTAACGGCAATTGCGTTGTATACAGGAGCATTGGAGTCTGCTGTTCCTTGCGAAGTACGGGAACCTTCCTGAATAGCCAGCCATTCCTGCTCGTTCAGGAACACAACCGGTGAGTGACTGAAGGACTCATTTTCAACAAATCCACCCACGGTCCACTCCGTTCCCGAGGCTTGATCAACCAGTACCGTTCCAATCGTCACGCCGGATTCAGACAGCTTTTGATCCACCACAACCTGCCCGTCTTTCTGATCCGTAATTGGAGATCCTTCGGTTACGGTTGGAGCGAGCCAGCCCTCAGGGTTCACCATGAAAAGCGTTACATCAATCTTCTTCGTCTCACCAGCTGGACTGACCGTTGTCATTTTCACACCCAGCGGCTCAGCATTCTCTTGCCCCACAACGGAGCGAGTCTGTTCAAGCTGTTCCTCATTCACCTGAGAGCGGGTAAAACGATGATTCGAATCCTGCTCCAGAACAAAATGGGTTGCTGCCATATTTTTGATCGAAGCCGCGTTGTCATACGCCAGCCCCTGTGCTAGACCTGTTACAAATAAAACCAGAAATGAAACAAGCACCATAATTGTAGCAATTAACGCATACCGCCCTTTGGCAAACCTCATCTCTCTAATAGCCAAGTACATGTTCTCTGACCTCCTCTTGATAACCCAAGTATAGGAGACGAAAATGAACGGCAAATGAATAACAGATTACATCTGGGGAAGCGTCACGGTAAAGACCGTTCCTTCTGACGAACTGGACACCTCAATCGTGCCGTCATGGATGCGGATAATTTTCTGCACAATGGCAAGTCCAAGCCCGGTTCGGCCGGAAGAACGCTCTCTTGCACGGTCTACCCGGTAGAAACGATCAAACAGAAAAGGCAAATGCTCCGCCGCAATCCCATCCCCTGTATCCCGAATATGGATTATGCATTGTCCATTGATCTCCTCGGCACGGATCTCGATGCTTCTCCCCTGTGGAAGATGATTCACGGCATTACCCAACAGATTCATCCAGACTTGCATGAGCAGCACTTCATTGCCATACAACCGGATGGATTCGGGTACCGAAATCCGGAGCAGCAGCTCCTTTTCTTCCAGCTGCCATTGCAGCACCTGAACCGCTTGGCGGAACTGATCCCGCAGAGAGAATTTCACTTTGGTCAAATCCTCATGGCCTTGTTCCAGGGAAGACAGAAGCAGCAATTGTTTACTAAGCAACGAGAGATGGCGACTCTCCTCCTCAATAATGGAGGCATAGTGCTCCCGTTCTTGTTCAGGCAGTTCCCGATCCCCCACCAATTGGGCAAACCCCTGAATGGAGGTCAGCGGTGATTGAATTTCATGTGATACGTTGGATACAAACTGCTGACGTGCCTGATCTACCCGCTCCAACTCACGACTCATGGTCATGAAATGCTGGGCCAGCTGTCCAATCTCGTCGCGCCGCGTGGTACGTAATTTCAGATTATAGTTCCCTTGGGCAATGCGCTTAGTCGCCTCCGACAGACGTTCAATCGGATTCACCAGATAGCGGGTACTGATCAAGAAGAGCAGGATGCTAATGCCCACCGTAAACGCTCCAATCAGAGCGAAAAAGATACGCAGTTCACCGAATTGCAAAATGACATCCGGGCGTATAAACAAGGCATAGGTTTCATTGCCCATCTGTAGATGTACCCCGACGGTGTTGCTTAATTGATTATCAAAGAATCCGGTAATGAAGGGTTTGCTGGGAAAGTCGGCCACGCCGTGGTAAACCTCACCACTTAGTACCCGGTCTACAGCCTGCTTGTCCAGATCCTTCTGGCGGAATTCACGACCATAGAATTGGTCATTCCCTTTTCCATCCGTAACATAGATTTCGTAACCGAGCGCTGCGGCATTGTTCAGGTAATGCTCGACCGTAGCGGGTTCCTGCTCTACGAATTGCTTCATTTGCGCCGCGATACCCACCAGCTTCTCGTCATTGAAAGACTTCAGCTTCGCATGATAATAAATATTCGATAAAAGAAAACCCAGCATGGCGCTGACCAGAATCACCGCAATCGTAATCAGAAATACCCGAAAGTACAGTGATCTCAATGCGCTTTCACCTCAATCTTATAACCAATCCCCCGGACCGTCTGAATGACAAAATCGTCCGCATAATCGGCAAAACGGTCACGTAGCCGCTTGATATGTACATCCACGGTGCGATCATCTCCTTCGTAATCCGTTCCCCAGACCAACCGAATCAGTTCAACACGTGAGAACAATCGACCTGGAAACTGAGCCAGCTGGGAGAGCAGCTCGAACTCCTTCATTGGCAAAAAGAGAATCGATTGCCCATCGGAGACCTCCACGTTGTTCCGGTCAATCACGATGCGATTCATGCGAATGATATCACTGGACGTGCGATGGTATCGGCGAAATAATGCCTTGACCCGGTAGATCAGTTCCTCAGGTTCAAACGGCTTCGTCACATATTCATCTGTACCTCTCAAGTACCCATCCCGCTTGTCGGATAGCTGATCCCGTGCTGTCAGCAGCATGATAGGAATGTCATAATGCTGCCGAATGAAATCACATAACTCCAGTCCATCCATGCCTGGCATCATCACATCCAGGATCGCCAGATCGATCGGCGTTGCTTGCATAACCTTGACCGCTTCCACTCCATCCTGCGCTTCATGCACCCGGTATCCTTCCTTGGTCATGACATGCCGGAGAAGTGCTCTAATATTGGCATCATCGTCCGCCAGAAGCAGATTCTTCATATTGTTGTCCGCCCCTTTTCTGTAAGTTGAATGAATAATTTCACACTAGCCACTACAAGGTCAGAACAATCTTCTGATCGCTGTTTTCCCCAGATTTTTCTAACCTCTTCGTTATCGTGTAAATATTAGTTTTAACTTATATATTCTTTATTTTATTATTGTAGCGGAACTTCCGCGACTTTGATCCTGCACAGATGGTAGCACAAAAGCAACGTAAATCGCCAGCGCACATGCGATAAGCGCACCGGGCATGTTTATATTTTCTCAAATCTGGTTGACACTATTATTAGGCGCACCTATAATAAAATCATAACATATGAACAACTGATCATATATTCATTTATTGATGATTAATCGTTTCCGAGGATCACTTTAGTCACAAAAGCAATCATTACATAACGGAGCACGGCTCCAAAGGAGAGGATCTCGTTTGTCCGGACATCATCACAGCCACGACCATGGACACAATCATGGTAGTACCAATAACAAGAAAGTACTGTTGTTTTCCTTCATTATTATTACCGTTTATATGATCGTTGAAGCCGTTGGCGGATTCATGACGAACAGCTTGGCCCTCATCTCTGATGCAGGTCATATGTTGTCTGATTCCATAGCCTTGGGGATTGCCTTGCTGGCGTTCACCTTTGGTGAAAAAGCGGTGAACACAGGCAAAACGTACGGGTACAGACGCTTTGAGATTTTGGCAGCCACGTTAAATGGGGTCACCTTAATCGCCATCTCTCTTTACATCTTTTACGAGGCAATTGGTCGCTTCATCAACCCACCAGAAGTCGCAACAGTAGGCATGCTGATCATCAGTACCATTGGACTACTCATCAATATTTTGGTGGCCTGGATCATGATGCGCGGTAGCGATACAGAGAAAAACTTGAATATGCGCGGAGCTTATCTCCATGTCATCAGTGATATGCTGGGATCGGTTGGCGCCATTGCTGCCGCTTTGCTCATGATGTTCTTCGGTTGGGGATGGGCCGATCCACTCGCCAGTGTCATTGTTGCTGTACTGGTCCTGCGCAGTGGATTCTTCGTCACCAAATCATCCTTGCATATCTTGATGGAGGGAACGCCAGCAAATGTCGATGTGAGTGACCTTGTGCAAACGATTCAGAAGGTAGATGGTGTCAAAGGCGTTCACGACGTGCATGTCTGGTCCATCACCAGCAACCTGAACGCACTGACTGCTCATATTGTGGTGGACGGAACGATGGATGTGTATGCATCCGAGTTGCTTGTTCAAAAGATTGAACATCTGTTGGAGCATAAAGAAATCAAGCATGTGACCTTGCAGGTCGAGTCTGAAAAACATCTGCACGACACCTCGGTATTATGTACCGTCAAAGGTGACGCACCGGATGCTCATGCGCATCATCATCATCATTGAGACTGCGAGATCGTTAGCTATAAATGAAAACAGGACTGATTCCCGGTAGCGGAATAGTCCTATTTCCATTTTGCACGTAACTTTAATTCCTTTCGGGTGTTATGTCTTATCCATTTAAGTGGATAGCCTGAATATGTTCTCGATCAAAATCAATAACCATAATGTGACCTTGTAATACATTGTCTCCACAGGCTATCGTTGCTCCGTAGTCCTCTTTGCTATTAAATGTGATGTCCACGCGATATACTTCAATTTCATTAAACCAATCCTTATGTACTTGTTCACGAAGTTCGTTCTCATAGTATTTTCGAAATACGGCTTCACACTCCGTAAACCAATGCAGATATGACTCTACTATATCAGTAATTGCATCTAACTGAATAGTCGACGATATATAGATTCGGACATCATTCAAATCCCCATCCTTAATGGATTGCTTAAATATTTGGACAGTATTTTTCAAAACATAACATTTGTACCTCTCATCACTCTCTTCCACGAGCTCAATGAAATCACTTCGCATCTTAACCCTCCTTCTATAAAACGACTTGCATGATGCAAGGTATGGTTTCTTGAAAAAGCATTCTATACTTTCTCGTCAATAATATATTTTTTCTCATCTTGTTTATTTTTGTTTTGTTTTTTGATTTCAATTTTCAACTCATGCACTTCTTTGATCAGATACTCAAGTCTTTTTGATGTTTTTGACGAATCTATGGCATAACGTACAACGGCAACAACAATTAGAAATACAAAAAAACATATAAATAAAACTATTAATGCTCCAAAGAGATCCATTTAGATTAACAACTCCTTACTTATATTAAACAATCGAAAAGAGGCGACCGTTATGACAAGTAAAGCGTTTATTTCGATTCTTCTCCTCTTCCTTCTTCTCACGGCCTGCGTTTCAGAAGATCCTGCTAAAAATCATGATACTGACGCTATCCCCAAAAATGAGGCTACGCCCATAATTACAAGTGTTGAGACTAACTATCCCGAAAAAGAAGGTTGGATTGTAATTCCTACAGATAGCACAGAGTTAAATGTCACAGTAGAGGCGACCAACTCGGAAAACACTTCTTTTCTGGGCTGTTCCAACAGGGACAGCGACTTGGGAAGAACGAGAACTAATTGGTTATGATACTAATGGGAACGATGGTTGGAAGATCACGTGGAATATTGCGGGTAAGTCTTTGCATCACCACATGGTTGTGCAGGCATTAGGGTGTGATGGTAAAACCATTACCGATGAAACAATAAATATTACGAACGAGTAAGGTTGTTTTAGATCATTCAATTATCGAAAATATAATAAATAATGGAGGCACACCTCGATAACTATTATCTTAGGTAGGCCTCCATTTCGGTCTCTGAACTACTTAATTTTAGAGAACAACTTCTCTTTCTTTTGCTCAAATTCAAACTCAGTAATGATATTTTTTTCTCTCAACTCACCTAATTGCAGAAGCTGTTCGTGAACATTTACACGTGGTTTTTTTAATTTATTTGCTCTAACCAAAACTACAATTGAGAAAGGTATGGCGTACAGCATACTGAAAAGTCCAAAGATTGCTGCGCCATCAGGATCTTCTGGCCCTAGTCCAAATATCATAAAAAACGTTAATGTAAATAACACAATACCAATGATCGACAATGCTTTCAATTATAATTCCTCCTAAACATTAACCTCGTCCCAATTCATAATGACATATGCAAGTTGAATTAAAAGCATAACTAGATAACTTATATTTACAACGAAACTGAATTTATGATTTTTGGCTAATTTCATAAACTCTTCTTTACTGATCCTCCCATTATGCAATCGGGATTTAAGTTTCTTATTCGATTTCAATAATAAATACAACTCAATAATCCCAAACAATCCCCATACTAAAGTGAAAAACAATGACACTGCATTGGCAACTGACAAAAGCATAAGGGAACCTTCATCCAATCCCCTTCCATATTTAAAAATAAGATTTATGGCCAGTGTCATGATAATTAATCCAAAACCAATAAAACTTAAATATGGTGTAAACCTGGAGCTTCTCATGCCCACTCCTCCTTCCAGGTAATTCCCAGTTGAATATTTAGTTATTTAAAGCCAATACTCTCTTTCAGTCGGCTAAACATCGTTTTACTTCTTTCTGGAAGCCCCCACTGAAGTTCCAACAATATGGGAGGATAATAGATAGGGTTGATCCATGAGTAGCTCCCATCCAATTGAAGGTTTCCTAGCCAAATTCGCTTATCCATATCTGCCTTAATCGCCCACTTACCGGAGTACACCACATGGCCTTTATTTTTGCGAGCGAACTTTTTGGCTTTATCAAAATCAAACACTTCTAGCAGGGAGCGATCAATTTCTTGGCTCATCCGTTCATGCTCTTCTTCTTTGGCTTTCCAGGAAAATTCAGAATCCCAGATCTCAACTAATTGATAACCCACGATGGATTGACTTAATATTTCTCTCAAAAAATCTGAAACATATATGTACGATAACTCTCTGTCCTCACTTGGAAGTTTTATTCTGAATATGTGTTGTCCTTGCAATGCTTTTTGATCTAAAACGAGTGAATACTCATCAAACTGAGGAATGTCGTCATAATAAGTTCTTACTTTCGAGTTTTCCGGATCTATACAATCGATAACACTCAGCACATGTAAAATATAGTATTCCTCTTCAGTAGCCGTTGAGAGTGGCAAAAACTCGATATGTTCGATCTGGTTCTTTTCCAATAGTTCTTTCACTTTCCTACTGATGACAAGCGCTCCCGTGTATCTGTTTAAAATATCGGCTGGCTTGCCCATATCATTAAATTCTACGTTAGGTGCAGACCATTCCTGAATAATCGGCTTATCACTGCCTAAAGCCTCGTAAACTTGATCCAATTCCTCCGAATCGCTAAACTCAATCGTATTATTCGGTGGATAGTAATCTAACAACCATGCTTTCATTCATTTCACTCCTGCTTGTAAGATAAGTACTCTTGCTAAACAAACCAAAAACGATAAAACTCTTCCGAAAACCAAAACCATATGATTCCTAATATCATCATGATGCTTCCTAGTACTTTTAAGATAACTTCTATAGACTTAGAGATCTGACCGTTTGGCAGGATATCCTCAAATCCCTCATTTGGTTTTATTCCCCTATATCTCATCAGAACAAAACATTTATATAAAATATCGGGAAAGAAGTACAACACAATACCCACGATAAACACCGGCATGGATAAATAACCAAATGTGCTGGTAGTCCATTCAATATCAATACCTTCTGATTTCCTCCCATATAGATTCATTGATTATTTAATAAAATGCGCTCTTTCCTCTTGGTTGGAACTAAAAATATAATCTGGATACTTGTTTGCAATAGGTGGAAGCCCCTGCTCGGGGAAAAATTGCAGATCCTTCATCTCTTCATTATCGGGTGTTAGTTGTCCAGACTTGATGCTGCATTCAAATACAATGGTTAAATATTCGACTTGGTGACCGTTACTATATGTAAACCGTTGCTCCTCGCCGCCGTAAACTCCAATAATTCTTTCCGGTTCAATTACCAGCCCAGTTTCTTCCCATGCTTCTCTGACCATCGCTTGAGCAGGTGTCTCACCGAGTTCGATTGCCCCAGCGATTAAGCCCCAGTTGGTTTCAATGTGCTTACGACCGAACAAGATTTCTCCTTGTTCATTTCGGATAACCCCAGCCACACCCGGCATAAAAATAAGCTCATTTCCGATCTTTTCCCTAAGATTTTTATAATAATCAGACATACTCAAGATTGAATACCCTCCTATCGCCTTTTTATTAAAGTTCGATGCCATTCGGCTTACATCACTCGGGAGGAAATCATAAGTTGTCGAGTAAGGTCTCCATTCTCTAAACATTTCCTCTAATGATCCAATGCACTGCATCTAAAATATGTTCTGCGATATAATCAGGTTCTGTCTCTGACCATCTGTCTCTAAATTTTGTTAATGAGGATTCTCCCCAACCTGTTTTCACCATGATCTTTGTCGCTCCTACTGCATGGGCAGCAAGCATGTCGGTATCCCCCACGTCACCAATAACTACGCATTTTGATAAATCCAGATCGTGTTGCTCTGAAGCATGTAACAACATACCAGGTTTCGGCTTTCTGCAGCTGCATTCTTGTTCATGTGGACATATATAGGACTGATCAAATCCATATTCACAAAATTGTTCTTCAAAATCTTGAACACTTGCTTCTCCACGTGAAATTCTGTATTGATTTGTAAAAGCAAAGACCTTAATTCCGCTTGTTTTTAAAAGCATGATTGCTTCCTTCGCATTCGGATATAATTCAAAATCCTTGGGGTGGATAAAGTGACCTGTACCACCGATTGTTCCATCTCTATCCATAAAAACAGCTTGTACATCCAAATTTGGTTTGATCATGGTCTGTTCCTTTCCAAGAGAGTTTTACGTTATTAAGCTACACTATGTCTTTCGGGCCCCGATTTAAAAGGTTTTTTTCTAAACTTTCTCATTAATGATATGTTTTTTGTTCTCTTGCTTATGGTTACTCTTTTTTCTTATTTCAGTTCCTTATGGGGGTACAACTCCTTGCTGACTAATGATTTATGTGCCTGACTTCCATGTATATTATAAACCTTTCATTTTCGTAAATGAATTGCATAAAATAAGTTTCTTTTACCTAAACTCCGGCTGTTCCACAAATATTTTCTATGACGATTTCATCGCCCTCGGCAGTTCCGCCACATTATAATCACCACCTACAGGAATATCCGCAATCTGCTTCTTTCGGTAAGCGATTTCTAAATAAACCTCCTAAAAATTTCAATTTTACTGTAACATTATTTGACTTGACCCGTTGTCTAAAGAGAAGGAGGATGAAACTTGAAATGAGGAGAGATATATATGCAGAACTATTCAAGCAGTACCAATCCTCCCTGCATCTCTATCTATACCGTATGTGTGGATCTCAGGAGACAGCTGAGGAGTTAGTTCAAGAAACCTTTTACAGAGCCATGGTATCCATGAAAGCTGAGCATGCAAATTACGCCAGAGCCTGGCTATACAAAGTAGCTCGGCATTTATTTATTGATTGGTATCGTAAATATCGTGGAGAAATTCAAATGAGTCGAGAGATGGAACAGCAAGGGGCAGAAAATACATATCGTTCTCCTGAGGAAGTGCTCACAGCTCGTGAACGTACCCTTCGTATTCAACAAGTGATGAAGAAACTTCCCGAACAGTATAGAACCATTTTGTTGCTACGAGAAATGAACGAGTTATCTTATAACGAACTTTGCGAGATTCTGGATATGAACATGAATCAGGTCAAGGTCACCCTTTTTCGTGCCAGAGAACGATTCAAAGTAGAAATGCTTCAAATGAAAGGAGATAATTGATGATGCCCAACAAATCAGAGCATGATCAGCAACGTGTACTTCAGGAAGATTATTTTGAGAATCAGCGCCCTGAATGGGGACAAAAACAGTTTAAACGAATGGTATGGAAAACGAGATGGAAATTTTTCCTCAATGCAGGAGGAGCTCTTTTTCTATTATTTATGGTCTATCATATCTACGTATCGTCACTCCATATCTATTTCGATCAGTCAAAGGTACGTAATAATTTCATGCGTTCCATTGTATCTGTTGTTGAAATGCATGGTGACGGACTTCGCGTAGAAAAAACTTTTCATCAACCCTTTGAAGTAACCCCGTTTCTAACCCAAAAAGCTAATCTTAAAATATATCGACATGTAGGCTCATGGGAGGTTATCACAGGAGAAATTCAAGCTGAACTCAGTATATCTGGTAAGTTCAACTACACGATTACAAATACAGGAGCCTATATGAATGGTAGCACCCCGGGCCCCTTCTATCTCCCTTACTCCCTAGTAGATGGTAAACCTGTTCATGATAATTCTGAGGATAGTAGCAGCCAAAACAAACTTCGTAAAATTGATGACGGACATGTCGCAGAGATGTCATTATCCTTGAAAAATCTAGCGTCTCCCGATCAACTGATGCAGCTTCTCTCAGATTACGATGTTGGGGTGAGCGCCATGCCGATCTATTCAGGGGAATTAACAGAGCCTGATGTTTCCTATTCACGCGCAGGTATGTTCGACTATAATATTCCTCATCTGAGTCTTAAACCTCTTTCGGAATTCAAAGAAAATGGTACAAGATGGTTTAATTATTTTGTCCCAGACGATACAGGACAGATGCAGGAACAAGTTCAAGCGATGATGTCTGATCTAGAATGGATGTCAAACCATCTTGAATACAGTGGTGCTGAACTGGATAAACAACGTCTTGCCTATTTAAAAAAGAATGGCGTTCAAGTATATGGCGCGGTGGTTACTGGTCCAGTACGAGAGTTAGAGAAACTTACAAAGGTCCCGGAATTCCAACATTTCCATTTGAATCGAGTAGAGATATGGAATTGGGATTAAAATTTATATTAAAAAGAGATGATACCTGTTTACTTAATAGTGTCATCTCTTCTTTCGTATTTTCTTTGTAGTGTTACACCATCTCGTGTAACTTGTAGAATGCGCCCCGACCCGTGTTGTCTTCCACTCAATCTAAGGAATTGCAAATAACACAACCCAAATATGAAAGATAGGCTCCATGTTTTTGGCATTTCGGGTAGCCTACAGGAATTGTCGGTTCGTATTCATCCTCTTCGTCAAGTGTGGTCCATTCCATGTAATGTTGTTCATTAACATGATTCTGGTTGAATGCCTGAATCATCGTGAGAAAATGAAGAAGTGTCGTGCGACTCCACTCCTCACCAGGATCATAATCTAAGATGTGCCACTGAGTTTTGTTTATCGCCGTATCAATCATACTCAACATAAACTGCTTCATTAATTCAACATCATTTTCCAACCATGGCATCTCATCAAGGTCGAATCCTACTGTCCCACGTCCAACCACATTCTGATCTCTCTGCGCCAGCCAAATCACAAACTCCTTTTCTCGGTCTGTTTCAGCGATCTGTGAACCACTAAGAACCAATATTTCTATAAAAACGGAAGTAGCCATATTCGCCATTCGCAAAGGTTCTACGATATGTTCTGCAGACTGAGGCATCGATATTTCATTCATTGTATCCTGTCCCCCTTAGGCGTTGAAGGCAACATTTCACCTAATCTCTTGCCCCTCCCTCACTCTACCTCCACAAGAATGTCAGCACAGCGAACAATCAGTTCAGGCATATGTTCCCCTCCAAAAAGAACGTGCAACTCATACCCCTGATCAATTCGATACAGCTCTTGATACAGCCAATAACTGCCGACAATCTCTCCCTCTTGCTTGATAATTTCGGGTGCAACCAGCGTGACTTTATTTATATTGGTGAAGCCTCCATGGGTGTCAAAACGAATGACAACTTCGTCTCCCGTCAGTAGTTCCGTCACTGTACAATCATGAAATTGAACCCGGCTATGTATTTCACCTGGAATATCCTGTGCTAAAATTGCCTCCATGTATTCTTTCGATACGCGGTCCATCTCTTTCGTATTTTCTGCACTCTGTTTCTTCAGCTGCTGCAATATTTCTCTCGTGCAATACCCCAGCGTAAATACACGGATATCCGCAATTTGCTCCACGAGTTCCTTTGGCAAATGCTCCGCCTTGTATTGGAAATTCCACTCCATCGCTTCTTTGTACTCTTCTTTGCATTTTTTCTCGTCAAAAGGAGGACAGGCATCATACTCGGCAATGAGATTCTCGATATGCGTTCGTTCTTCCGGCGGCATGTGGTAAACCATCTGATCCTCTTCCGCCACCTCTTCCCCACTAAAAGCTTTGTCTACACGAGTGAGCACCTGACCATCATGCTCTAACATGTAACGGGGATCAATGTCATATATTTCGCGTTCCTGCTTTATATGTTCTTTTTCCTTTCTTTTATACAGCCGTTGAAAAAGAGCTCCGTTATGTACTCTTAAGCCAAAATGAAGACCCGTCTGCTGACACGTTTCGTACCAATCTTTCGTTAAATATTTCATGGGCATCTCTCCTGTTGATATTCTGAATTAGACCTTTAAATTCACCGCTCGCTGATGTAAGGGAACTGGCAAAAGTGAACAGCATTATGCCCTCATGACAAGACGGTCTCAATGCAATAAACGTACAATTCTAAGCTAAAGTTTGAAAGAACTTGTGTTTCATATCTTTATGATTCCGTGCTGCCCATGCATGCAACTCCTCTAATCCTTCGTTCTCCTGATTTCTTTGGAAATAAAAGCATAAATCCATTGGCACTAACCGTTTTCCATAGAGTTTAAAACCTATCCGTTTGTAATTTACATAAATACACTCAATCTGGGATGCATCATATTTCCGATGTTTTGTAGAAATTACATGATCGCTTTCCAGCGTAATGCTGGTTTTGGTAAAAAACAAACGCCGAATCAGAAAAATGATATAACCCAGAATAAATGTCAATATAACGATCAGGAAATACTTCAGAATACCATTTTCGTCGAATATAACATTTCTGAAAAAAATAACTTCAATGGCCAGCATGCATATTAAATTCAGTACAGCTCTTGGGTAAGTCGTCGAATATGTGATAAGCTATCCCTCCTATTCAAAATATCCATCAATCCTCAGCCATTTGGAAGGAGTCTTCTTGGCAAAATGCTTTTCAACAAAATGCAAAATATCATCGATTCCTGCAATTTCGCTTCGTCAAACGTCATCCACTGGCACTCGCTATGTTCATCATTTAATCGGACAGGCTGGCTTCATCCACATATCCTACAAATACGGGAGCGGCATAGATATAATCCATTCACCTCTTCAACGCTCTGGAGAGTCAAACTCCTCCAAAACTTTAGATTTATCCCCGTGAACCTTCTCCAGATGCTCCTCTCCCCAATAACATAAATGATCCAGGGCGGGTTTTAACCCCCAGCCGTAAGCCGTTAACTCATACTCCACTTTAGGGGGAACCTCCGAATACACCTTTCGCTGCACAATCTCGTCCTTTTCCAAACCTCTGAGCTGCGTTGTCAGCACTTTCTGCGTGATGTCCGGTATCAACCGACGCAGCTCTGATGTACGTTTCTGCCCTGTCATCAAATGATAAATAATCAAAGGCTTCCACTTCCCGCCCATTACTTCCAAAGCCACCTCCACGCCTACTTTATATTTCTTTGGAGCACTCGTTTTTCCATGTTCCGTCAACGTTCATCCCTCCTTATCCGCTTCTCTTCGTTCCACTATTTAAACCCTATTTCGGTGCATTAATTCAGGGTACATTCATGTTCCTATGGCACTTCATTCTTCCTATAGAACATCAAAGTGCGTACTTCCAGATGTTTTCATACCTGTTTATAATAGCATCAGGCATGAAGCCATGCTACAAGACTGCTATTGAGAAAGGTAGTGAAATGCAATTATGAACGTATTAGTCGTTGTATCGCATTCGAGAAAAGATTCCCTGACCTTTCAGGTTACCGATCGTTTCGTTCAGGGTCTGGCCGAGGCTGGTCACGGTTATGAGATATTGGATTTGCATGAGATTGGCTTCGACCCGATTCTCCGAGGCATGGATGAACCTGACTTTACCGAAGAACATCAGGTGTTCTCCCCTGAGATTGATACGGAGATGGAGCGATTGAAGAAGCACGATGCTGTCGCTTTTGTGTTTCCTCTCTGGTGGTGGCATCTGCCAGCCATGCTGAAAGGCTATGTGGATCGTGTCCTGAACAACGGGTTTGCCTACGGCTCGAACAAACTTCATCATCAGCAGATATTGTGGATCGCTCTTGCGGGCGTGACGGAGGAACAGATGCAAAAGCGCAACTATGATGAGTCGATCACTAATTTGCTCAATGTGGGTATTGCCAATTACTGTGGCGTGCCCCAGTCGAGCGTTGAATTTTTATATGAAACGCTGGATGCGAAGCCTGAGCATTACGAGACATTGTTGAAGCAGGCGTATCAGTTGGGACTGAATTATGGCAAAGATACTTCGACATTATAACGGTATTATGGCGCTCAATGATATTCCTGATATAAAGTCTGATGATCCGTTTCAAATTCTATATCTTCATGCCTCTTTGCGAAAATAAATCACGTTTACCAGCACGTTAACCTCTGGCGATGACAGAACATGCTATACCCTTTCTTCTTCGTAGCCGCAGACCGTACCGAAATTGGATTCGTGAGGAAGCCAAAAAGATATTAAAACGCTACTGACATACCGTTGTCAGTAGCGTTTTTTTATAATCGGAGTAAGTAAACGTAAAGGAGCGAGAGATAAATGCGAAGTATGAATTGCATCGGCTGGGGACACTCTATGCATCAATTGAGCCGCAACTAGGCGTGGAAGGATGGTCATTAGACCAACAACTAGCGAACATCGGTCAACCCGCAAATTAGGCCTTCTAATGGGCTGTTTGATGCTTGGCTATTTACTACAGCTACTTTGCCCCTTACGGAAGCTTCACTGGTTCTGGTCCAAAATGATGTATTGTATTATTTATTATAGGAAGGATGATATTTTGTGAATTTCGCTTCTGTACGCATCATTACCGACGACGTGGATCGTCTCGTCGAGTTCTATGAGAAAGTCATGGGTGTTACTGCTGAGCGCCCCGCACCCGTTTTTGCCGAACTCGTTGTGCCATCATGCACCCTGGCAATCGGCCACTCTCAGACAGCGCAACTATTCGGCGCTGGTTCCGTAGTGGCAGCCAACAATCATACTGTCATCATCGAGTTCCGCGTCGACGATGTCGAAGCCGAATACGCGCGCTTGAAGCCGTTTGTCGCTGATTGGGTACAGGAACCAACCACGATGCCGTGGGGGAATCGTTCTGTGCTGTTCCGTGATCCCGACGGCAACCTCGTTAACCTCTTCGAGCCGGTGACCGAGGAAGCGATCAAACGGTTCAGTGGTAGGCGTTGACAGACATTTAAAGTGAGTGAGGCCTCAATTCAGGGAGTGGCAACGATTCGTAAAATATATTCATTGCCGTATTCCTCTAATATAATAAAGTTATCTTTAAATCAAGTCTTCAATCAACGAGCGCCTTTCTTGAATAAGAGAAAAGCGCTCGTTTTGCATTGTAGGATATGAGCATGGAGTTTTGAAGGTTTCTTATTCCACCATTTTGAGGGGATGGGTAAAGACACCCATTTATTGTTCTTTTTTCATCAAAAAAAGAAGCCACCTCCCTGGCCTTCCACCAGTTCAGCAACTCCTTTTTCAAACCCTATTCTAACCCCTACATTCAACTACTCCTTCACAGCCCCAACCACAATCCCGGTTACAAAATAACGTTGCAGGAACGGATACACGAGCAGGATCGGCAGCGCACTGATAAAGATCTGCGAAGCCCGAATGGTCCGCTGGGACAGATTCGCAACAGCTTCCGGATCGAGCTTCGACATATCCGCCTGCACGATGATCGTCTGCATGAATGTCGCCAGTGGCAGCTTTTCCGCATCACGGATGTAGATGATTCCATCAAAGTACGCGTTCCAATGCCCGACCATCATGAAGAGCGAAACCGTGGCAATAACGGGTACGGAGACAGGCAGATAGATTTTGATAAACGTCTGAAAATGTCCTGCTCCATCAATAAATGCAGCTTCCTCCAGATCCTTCGGTACAGTCCGGAAGAAATTCAGCAGCAGAATAATGTTGAACACCGCAACCAATCCCGGCAGAATCAAGGCCAGCAACGTGTTCATCAGTCCCAGCTTCAGAATCAGGATATACCCCGGAATGAGGCCACCGCTGAACAGCATCGTAATGACAAAATACCACAGATAGATGTTACGTGCGCGGAATACCCGCGTCTCCTTGGAGAGCGCATAGGCTGCAATCGTATTGACGATTAATGCAAGCCCCGTTCCCAGCACCGTCCGCTCCACGGATACCCACAAGGAGGAGAGGAAATTGGTATTGGCAAACGTCTTGGCATACGCCTCCAGTGTAAATCCAATCGGCCAGAACGTCACCAGTCCAGCATTGGCAGGTGCAGTTGAGCTAAGCGATACCATGAGCAAGTGATATAAAGGCAGCAAGCAGAGCAGTGAAAGGATGGTCAGTAACACATTGTTGATTATGCTGAATATGCGGTAAGGCATCGTTTTATGATACATGAGTTCGTCATCCTTTCTAGAAAATTCGGTATCCAGCGAATCGGTAAGCCAGTCGGTAGGAGATCACAATCAGGATCAAACTAATGACCGATTTGAACAGATTCACGGCGGTAGCGAAACTGAACTGTCCACTTAGCAGACCTTCTCTATACACAAACGTATCGATAATATCTCCTTGCTGATAAATCAATGGACTATATAAGTTAAAGATCTGGTCAAAGTTGGCGTTGAGCACATTACCTAGTGCCAGGGTTGCAATGACGATCCCAATCGGAATAAGTGCCGGGATGGTAATATACATCGTTTGCTTCCAGCGCCCCGCCCCATCCACTTCAGCTGCTTCATAGAGTGCCGGGTTAATGCCGGACAGTGCCGCGAGGAAAATGATCGTGTTGAATCCAAACTCTTTCCAGACATCACTCGCAATAATCGTAAACCGGAACCAGCTGCCATCCCCAAGGAAGAAGATTGGCTTGATGCCGAATACCGAAACCAGGAACTGATTGACAATACCCGTTTGGGCAAGAATGTCGATCAGAATGCCCGACAGTGTAACCCAAGACAAAAAGTGCGGAAGATATACGAGTGTTTGAATCGTTCTTTTCAGCGCCATCTTCCGTACCTCATTAAGCAACAAGGCGAAGACAAACGGAATAATTAGGTTCATAATGATCTTGGAACAGGCAAAAAACAGCGTATTCCACGTAATTTGCAGGAAATAATCATTTTCCCACATGTATCTGAAATGCTTCAGTCCGACCCATTCAGAATCGAAAAAACCCAGTGCAGGTTTATAGTCTTGAAATGCCATCAAAATCCCGGACATCGGAATGTATGAAAAAATAAAGACCATAATGGCCGCCGGCAACACCATCAAGTGCAGAATCCATGGTTGTTTGTAGCGTTTTTTTGTTTTTCTGTTCGGCTTGCTCCCAATGTCCGCCTGAGGTACCCGGTTAGCTTCCATATTAGCCTCCATAGCGCGCTCCTGTTCCCAAAAAAAAGTTTTTGTGTGTAATGGGGATCTCTGCTATAAATAGTATCAGGCATTTCTCAGGTCTGACTATATAACATTGTTAGGCTTGATAGTGTTTTGTTAGGAATATCATCTGAAGAGGTTGTTTACACACGAATTTGAAGGAGACACTTTATGAATATATGGAAGCGCTTTATATCATTTGGAAGAACGTCCAGATCCCGGTTTAGTCTGTTTGCCAAAATAAACTGTTTAATTGTGGTCCTGTTCATCCCCATTATTATCATGTATACCTACTCGAACAACGTCACTTATGATGTTGTAAGCAAAGAGCTACAGGTTTCCAATACGAAGCAGCTCACGTTTTTATCCAGTCAGATCGACTCCCGAATCAATCAAATGATGGATTTCAGTCTTATTCTCTCCAGAGATCCCAATGTCAGAGCATTCAATGGCTTGAACATTTGGAATGATCGGTATGACAAGATGCAGACCCGATATGTCATTCAGGAAAAGCTGATGCTTCAATCGGGGGTTACTGATATATGGCCTACCCGATACGCTGTGCATTCACAGCAGAATGAAGATGTCATTGCCAACTATAATAGAACATCCGGGTATGATGAGGATTATCTGAAAAGAAATATGAGCGGACAATGGACATACGGTGATCAAAGTGCTGAATCAAAAGAGGATATGAAATCCTTCTACTGGTTCTTTACCGATTCCTTGGCCCAGCCGGGCATGTTGACGGGAAGCAATCTGGTCATTGAAGCCAGCTTCAGTTATGAGAACATTCAGAACATGCTGGATACGTATAAGGAAGGTGGACAAGGTGATCCCTTCTTTTATCACAAAGGAAATTCGCCCATTCTGAACCGCAGTGCAGACAAGCAGCTATCCGAGGAACTCATTCGTTATCTGGATGAACACTCGTCCGAGGACACCACACAGGATGTCGTCAAGCTGAACGGGAAAAAGTATCTGGTTAGCTCGGTGAAATCCTCCTATCTGGATTGGCATTTGGTCGATGTGGTACCACTCTATCAGATTCTACAGCCGATCTCGCTCAGTCGGAACTTGTTCTATCTCTTTATGATTCTGCTGTTTGTGGTGGGCATTTCCGCTTCGATCCTGTTATATAGAAACATTCAATATCCGATCAAAAAGCTGATCCAAGGCTTACGCCGCGTGCAGCGCGGAGATTATTCCGTACGTTTGCATAGCAAGGATCAGAATGAGTTCTCGTTTTTGTTCCACCGATTTAATGATATGTCACATCAGATTCAAGACCTGATCGAGAACGTGTTCCAGGAAAAGATCAGAGCCAAGGAAGCTACGCTGAAACAGCTACAGGCGCAGATCAATCCTCATTTTCTATATAATTGTCTTGGCTATATCATCAACATGGCCCAGATGAAGGACGAGCAAGCCGTTGTCTCCATGGCACATAACCTCAGTGCCTATTATCGCTATACGACACGAGTGGAGCGCGAGACATCTTCTTTGAAGGAAGAGATCAATCTGCTCGTCAACTATTTGGATATCCAGAAGCTGCGTAATGGCAGAATTGAATATCACATCGACATCCCTGAGGATATGCTTGCGCAGTCTGTACCACGATTAATGCTTCAACCCATTGTGGAGAACTCGGTCATTCATGGCGTGGCGAAGTCGTATTCATCCGGTGAAATTCGAATTACGGGCGAGATCTCAAACGGATTCTGTAAAATTTATATTGATGACGACGGACCTGGCTTGAGCCCGGAGCAGTTGGAGGCGTTGAATCTGAAAATGCAGCAGCCGCTGCAGGAGGAAATGGGCTGTGGCCTCTGGAACACAAATCAGCGAATCATGCACCTATTCGGCAATCAATCCTACCTTCTATTCGGTCCCTCCCCTCTCGGCGGATTCAGAACCGAAATGATCTGGGAGATCCCCAAAGAGGATACGGAGCGAGGAGATACTTGTAAGAGTTAAAGTTAATACAAACAATAAATTGACGATTTAATTTTGAACAAGATCACGTACACGATAACGCAGAGGACAGAAAAAACCTGAAGAAACGGAGTGCTCGCCTGAAAGCTTTCTGAAAGAAAGCTACATCGGAAGCATAAGCTATCACCAGATTTACACATTATAAAATTCATTCAATAAATCTGGGGATAACAGCGATCGGAAGGTTATTCTGTCATCGGAGTGGCAAGTGTACAGATGTCTGCGTTCAACCACTAAGGAGACAATACAACATGCAAATGATCATCGTAGACGATGAAGCACATTGGGTAGATAACCTGTCCATGACCAAGCCCTGGCATACGCTGGGGATCGAACAGGTGCACAAAGCATACTCGGCACACGAAGCACTTCAACTGATCGATACCCACCCTATAGATATTGTGATCTCGGACATTCAGATGCCTGAAATGACAGGAATTGAACTGATCGAACGAATCAGAGTCCGTGACAAAAAAATAAAGTGTATTCTTTTATCCGGACATTCCGAATTTGATTATGCCAAAAAAGCCATCCAGTTCGAGGCCGTCGATTACTTGCTGAAGCCACCGACTGACGATGAATTGATGGGTGCCGTTCAAAAGGCCATCGATCAATTAAATACCGAATGGGAACTCGTAAGCTCACTAAAACGAACCCAGTTTACCCTTCGAGAGAACCTACCGCATTTGCGGGGGCGACTGCTCCTTGAGGCTTTGCAGGGACATCGAATTGCCTCCAACGAATGGGCACGGAAACTTGCGAATTACGATCTACCCTTCTACGCCGGGGATTGCGCGTTAATGCTTGTACGTATGGAAGAAGAATTCGGGCAATATGACAACAACGACCAAACCTTGCTTGAATATGCGGTCATCAATATGGCGGAAGAGATTATGGGTGAGTTTATGGAAGTGTGGGGCGTCAAGGAGGAGCATGGATATCTGGTGTTTCTGCTTCAACTGAAAGTGAACAACACCGACATTGGCAAAGAAACCATACTGGAGAAGCTTTCCGTACAGCTTCAGTCCAAAGTTAAGCAGTTTCTGAAGGGTTCCCTCTCCATCGTCATCACCGAATGGTTTGCATTTCCCGATCAGCTATATGATCGTTTTCGGCATGCCTCCGCTTATTTCCGACAAATTGTCGGCGACGAGCGTGAATTCGTCATGCGGGTCAGCGACGTGGAGACTCCGTCGGCACAAGGTCCGCTGGATGTCCTGTATACCCCACCCACTTTCATTCATCTGTTAGAGAGTGGTCAATGGGATGCGGCAGAAGAAAAAATACTAGCCGTCTGTGCCGAGCTGGATGAGAAATGGTCGGAATCATGGGAGCATTGTATGGAGGCTGGTTTTTTAATTACGGCTTCGTTCACCAATCTCGCACACCGAAACAGGCTGACTTTGGCCAACTTAATGGGTGACGATATCGAGTGGTTGCAGAGTGGAGAAGCTTTTACCACCATCAGTAAACTCCGCAAATGGTCGCTCAGTGTGCTTGGCAAACTCAAGGAGGGCACGTCCAACGAGATCAAGGATATCCGTTCCGAGTATGTGAAAAAGATTCAGGATTTTACGGATAAAAACCTGCATCTGGATGTCTCCTTGCGTGTACTGGCCGACCATGTTAATCTGCATCCGACCCATTTGTCCAAGATTTATAAGATCGAAACCGGCGAAGGCATCAGTGATTATATCTCTCGCCTGCGCATGGATCGGGCCTGTCACAAGCTGGTAACGACCACCAAAAAGGTATATGAAATCAGCATGGAAATTGGATATATGGACCCGGCTTATTTTATTAAAGTGTTCAAGCGCCAATTCGGCGTCACGCCGCAGGAGTACCGAGACCAGCATAAATAACATAATAGAGTCCTATCGAAACTAACAAACTCATATAGATGCCCTCCCGCCCAAATTGGTACAGTTACACTGTAAAGATCATACATCGTAGGGGGATTGAACAATGATCAAATTCAAAACATGGTGGTCACTGCTCATGGTTATCGCGCTCATCACGATCACTGCGTGCGGCAGTGGCGATACAGCCAGTGACAATGGTACCAAAGATGATACACCGGCGACCGTCGGTTCAGCTGAAGCAGAAGCTGCTTTTGCCAAAGGAAAATACGACCCACCCATCGAATTCAGTTCGGTATTGATGCCGAAGAAATACGTTCAAGGGGACACCAAAGAAAATAACGTTCACGATCGCTGGATGCTGGAGACGCTGGGTATGAAGCATAAAGATACCTGGTATCCGGCCAATGACGATCAATACAGACAAAAGCTGCAACTAGCAATCGCCTCTGGCGAGAAGCTGCCTGATTTCGTATCCGTTCCAACCAATGCGGTATTGACCAATCAGTTGATCGACTCCGGTCAATTCATCGCCATCGATGAGTTGTTCGACAAGTACGCGAGTCAGACCCTGAAAGATCACGCAGCAGCACATCCTGAACTGTGGTATCCGTTCACCAAGGACGGCAAGAAATACAACATGCCGATCATGGAGTACACCGATAACGACGATACGCTGCTCTGGCTTAGAGAAGACTGGATGGAGAAGCTGAACCTGGAAGCTCCGAAAACCATTGCAGACCTTGAGAACATCATGGACAAATTCAAGAACGAAAACCCGGACGGTCTGTCTCCAGACAAAGTATTCCCGCTGGCGATCTCGCTGAAAAATAACACCAACACCTGGATGGGGCAGCTCGACTGGTTGTTCGGTGCATATGGCACAATCGAGGAGCAATGGAACAAAGACGCAAACGGCAATCTGGAGTACGGCTCCGTTAACCCGGGTGCAAAACAAGCACTTGCCAAGCTGGCTGAATGGATGGAAAAAGGATATATCCATACCGACTCCGCCCTGTGGGATGAAGGTAAATCCGCTGAAAGCTGGACGGCTGGCAAAGCGGGCATTCTGCCTGGCGCAAACTGGGTACCCGACTGGCCTGCACCTGACCTGCTGAAGAACGTACCTGGCTCAAAATATAAAGCTTACCCTGTTCCGGCTGGCCCAGATGGCAAGATCGGTACGAAGTGGCAGAACTCTGGTGTCAACGCAAGTATCATGATTAACAAGGATGCGAAGCATCCAGAAGCCATCTTCCTGTACTACAACTACCTGCTCGATAACCTGGCTAACCCGGCTGCGGGCAGTGAGTATGAATACGGCTTCGCCAAAGGTTACGACTGGGATATCATTGACGGACAACCGACCAGTGACAAAGAGAAGATCAAAGACTTCTCCAACGAATTCCCGTTCCTGACCGGCCCAGCACGTATCCCGGATCTGTACATGAAAACACTCGTGAAGCTGGCCAACGGCGAGAAGCCTGAAACACCGTACGAGAAACAAATGGCCGAATTCCGTAAACCGGAAAACTGGTATGCAGGTAAAGTCGTTATGTCCCAGATCGACATCCGTAAACAAAACTATTTCACTGGCGCAGCCACACCAACCATGGTATCCAAATGGAACCTGCTCCGCCAGTCCGAGATGGAAACCTTCAACAAAATCATCTACGGCCAACTGCCGGTGGATGCCTTTGACCAATTTGTCGCCAACTGGAAATCTAATGGCGGAGATCAGATCACGCAAGAAGTGAATGAATGGTTCAAGTCGGTAAGTGCGAAGTAAGATTGGGATTTTGGAAAATAAAGATTAAAAAACCAGCCGAAGCGATAGTTACACGCTTCGGCTGTTTTTATTTAGATAGAGATGAAGGTCGCTTCCCCTGACTTATGGGTTCGCTTTAGTGGATCAAGCCTTCGTATCAATCTCCTCCGGCGTCAACACACCAAGCAAGGATACTGTGAGTTGAATTCCATCCCTCAGCCCTTGAATGTACAACCGCTCATACTCTATTCCTTTGCTGACAATGTAACGATTCTCCCACTCAGCATATTCAGGTGTCAGTTCGACACCCTTCCCTTCGAACAAAGATTCAAACGCTTCATCTGCTTTCCCACGTACACGACTAAGTTCAGGATCATGTTCGATTCGAGCAGATACCTCATCCAGCCTTGCTTGAATCGCTCGTTGCATCCACCGTGGAAAATCCATTGCTTCTCCTCCCCTACGCGTTATGTACCTCGCTCATCATCGTACAAATCGGTTATGTCTCGCCTTCATCTCACTCACTTGGGCCACCAGTTCATCCACCCTCCGGCTCTGTTCCTGAACCTCAGGGTTCTCCCACAACGGAATCGCTTGCTTCAAGGATACCTCACCAAGCTGATTAAGCTTGAGCCGTTCCTCTTCCAATAAGTCAAGCAACCGGCTCATACATCCACCTCTCTGATGGGTCTAAACTGCACCATGTCTTGTTAATGCTAGACATGAGCAGTCATTTTTAATGCGATTCCTATGCCCGAAAGTTGTATTCTAGTACTTTCGTCTAATCCAAATTGTAAGATAAACCTTGATCGCTTTAATGCGGGAATCGAATTAAAATAAAAAAACACCGATATAAACCTTCGGTGTCAAAAAATATCATTGGTTCCCAGATTGTAACTATCAGCAAAAGTAAGAGATCAAACAAAGAGAATTCCTAGCGAAATTGCAAAAATTGGGCTTAGATATCAGTCAAACTAGTCTCTCACGTTTGGAAGGTCAATATCGTCTTGTTCAAAATTATGAAGTCGTGATGATTGCTAAGGCTTTGGAGATATCAGTAGGGTATTTGCTTGGGGAAGAAAGTGAGTAACACTCCCCTACAAACATCAGAAGAATTAATTAAGCTGAGTGCGTACAGTATAACTTACACATTTAATTCCAGATTCTTGATGCTTGTATATATCTCTATTGAATCTAGTATTTTTCTGCCTTTTACTATTTGATTGGGTTTTATAGGCATAATCAATTCATAAATAATGTAGTTATGGCTATGAAATAATATCTCTACTTCATCAAGTGAAAATAATTCTTCATCCTCAAAAACGTAATCACTAAGATCACTATTGTTTATTCGTTCCAGTAACTTACTGAAAATCTGAAAGAATTCCTCTGTTGCTAGATACCATTCCCCTTTCATTTGATATTTATCAATCAGTTTATGTATAACTCCTTCAAGTCCTATAATTTCTTCTTCATATTCAAATTCTGATGTTATAACAAATATATTACTTATTTCATGTGGACATCCCGTTTGAATATTTTTTATTCTATTGTATATATTTCTTGTTCGACCAATCTTCACAAATGAATCTTCATTATATGAACAAATGATTATATAAAGGATAAAAGCATTAGGCTCAAGTAATTCTTTCATTGTAATCCTCCTAGCATTTCGCTTAACTTTCCTGTATTCAGGAACCCGAAGGGGTGTCTGCTGAAACTCGTCCTCGAAATACACCTTGCAGACCAAGACTCCAGAGCCGAAACATGAATATTATGTTAAATAATGTCAATAGCTTCTTAACAAGTGCTTAATACTTAAGATCTCATCTCATTTATTATACTTTGAAGACCTACAAGATTTCCTTTGTCTAGTGTTGAATAATAATAAACATGCTGTTGAGCTGCATCTAAAGCTTTTATATAATACTCGTTTCCAAAGTCTCTTTTTATACGTTCAAACAGTAACCTATTGGTTTCATTGTTAAATGCCCTTTTATACACTTCTCCGTTCATCATTGCCAGAAATATGGTGATGAACGCTTGTGCTGATCCTTCATTCATTCCTGTAATCTTATTAATTTCTATCTTCCCTTCAGTTCTTGTGTGTTTCCCTGAGTATACCTTCTTTGCTATTTCATAAGCCACTTCACTCATCTCAATAGTGATTTTCATATACTCTCCTCATAATTAGGATATGCTTCCATAATCCTTGTATCTCTGTTGATTTCCTATAACGTTTCTGTATTCAACTTTAAGGGGTGTCTGCTGAAATCCCTCTTTAATATCCATCTTGCAGACCGAGATTCCAAAGGAACCGTAGCTTGAATATTATGTTAGCCGGAGTCATCTACTTCATCGAGATCGATTTCTATATAGTCATCTCCTATGATTATACATCGGGACGGCCAAGGGGCTTAAGCATCGAAGCGTGAATATTATGTTAGGTGAAGTAACTTATCATCGTGAACTCCCTTCTAATATGTCTTAATGTTAGCCAAGACGCTATTTACAAATAACTCAAAAGACTCTTTAGTAAGATCATTTTCTAGTTCTCTTACTACACATAATTCGATTGTCAGTGTTACGAACTCATTTACGATAAGGTTTATAGTGTTTACTTCTTCTTCGTAATCATCTCCTAGTGATAGAAAGTTAATGCTTTGCCTCAAAAGAGGGATAAGTTCACTAGTAGTTTCAAGTTCTTCATCATAATTAAAATATAAGTTTAAGGAGCCTTCTGAGTATTTAAATCCACGTAATACAAATCGATTTCTTAATAGGGCCTGTCTTAGCGCAATATATTTTTCATCAAAATTAGTCTCAGGGAATATATTATTAAATTCGTTAGCATGCTCATACCAAAATATCTCATAAGCAATCCCAATTTGTCTGGCAACTTCAGAAAGCACATTGATTTCACGTTTTAGATCATCAAAAGAAGATTGACTTACCATAGGCGAATTCCTATTTCCAGTTTTATACGTGATCATCTCATTCTTTTCATCTATAGAAAAATCAAAGTGGGCTTCAGCATTCCTTAGGGACGTATTGGTATCTTCAAAAAGGATATTAAAATCACGCTCTATGTTTTTGAAGTTTCTATTTCTATTTCTTCTGTCAAAATATTTTTCAGAGAAATATCTACTTTCAATTATCTCAATTGGAGTATTATTAGACTCACATTCTAGAATAAATATTATTGGACTTAATAGTTTATTCAAAACTCCTTCAATCGTATCTTTATAAATAGTTAGATGAAACATAATAATATCTTGCTTTCTTAATTGTTCGCGATCAAGCTTATTAATAGATTGTGCCTTTGAAGACATATAGAGCATATTTCTGAAAGCTTTAGCTTTAATATTTAAGATGGACTCATAACTATCAATATATAAGTCATGTTTATTTTCATAAAATTCGTTCAGTAACCTTAATATAGTGAGTATTCTAATTTTAATTAATTCATGCTTCTCTTCTTCAACAACATTAAATTCTCTTAAATATTTATAATATTCATCAATAATGCTTGGATATTTAGTAAAGCCATTGACATTCAATTCTTTTAGAATCTTTTCAGTGTAAGGCAAGTAATTTTTAAGCCAATTTAAAATTTGCTTTTTAGTCTCATTAAGATCTTCATCTATTTTCAATAGTTCAGAAAAATCGACTATTGTTTTTACATCTCTCAAATTATCTACTCCTCTTTCATGTTCAAGTTATTTCACCTAACGTTCCCGTATTCACGACTCAGGTATGCTGGGTGTCCGGCGAATGCCGGACCAAGGGCGTATGCCCGCAGCGTGAATATTTTGTTATCTGCTGTTACTATTTCTTATGAATTTAACTCTAGATTATTTCTTTTCTATTTTATTTGTTTGTGATAATTCTTCAATGTGTTTTTTAACGATTTCGCCCCCTTCATTTGAACTTAAAAATTCTCTAATTTCGTTCTCCTTTGTCTCTTGTCTCATTATTGAAATAGGTTCTTTTCTCTCGGTTTTAAAACCAATTAACGTTATTGCTATGCCTAAACTAATTAATGTAATTGCATCACCAAAAGCATTAACTTGCTTAACAGATAGATCTATTTTTATATTTGGTAAAACAATAATAGCCAGTACAGCACAACTAAGAAACAAAGAACGTAGACTCGCAAGAAATTTATTTGATTTTAATTTTTTATTTGCCATTATTCTTTCAATCATAAATTCAATGAGATCGCATAGGATAAGAAAAAATGCCGCTATAGAGATATATAGCAACCACTTCCCTGTAATATCAATAAGAGGCGTAAGTCTCAATATAGCTAAAAGAACAAATCCAATTCCGGCAACTTTAGTGAAGGTTGCGGTCAAAGCTTCTCACTCCCCAGTATATTTTAATTTATTGTAATTGCAGATAACGTTCCTGTATTCACGACTCGCGACCCAGCGTATGCTGGGTGTCCGGCGAATGCCGGACCGAGGACGAATGTCCGATGCGTGAATACTATGTTATCCGATGCTAATTTTTATTTTTCATTTAGAACATTTTTTCACTCTTAAACGTTTTGAATGTGAATAATTGAGATTGTTCTATTCTATAAGTTGAATATATTATATTAAAAGGATCTTTTTTGTGATAATAGTTGAGTCCACCAATTAAAACACCTTCGCCATAAATTGAATTAATCAATATGTATATTCCACTTATAGCCAACAAAGCGTTCTGTAGTGTAGCATACTTAATCCCTTCCTGCTCATGTTTGATTTTATTGTATGCTTTCCACCATTCTGGTATGAATTCACTTGTAATTTCAGATTCTCTATCCCATTTCAATAAGTTTTCAAAAGGAAAAATGTCTAAAGTCTTTTCATTATCAGTTACCATAATGTATGGAGAAGATAATTTTTCTCCTCGAAAATCCAAGTGTATATCTAGCATTAAGAAATTTTTTGTATTTAATTTTTTTATATCTCCATGAAGTAACTTACTACATAATTCTCTAGATACTAATTCAAACAAATTGCATGATTCTCTTATAATAGAAGCAAATCTTACAGAATTAGTTTTATAATTATCTACGTTAGGTTCGACATATTCGAATGTCTTAATCAATTCCCGTTCAATTAATAAATACTGGCTTCTAATTCGCTTTATATAGTTAGAGGTCTTGATCTCGAAAATTTCCTTTTCCTTTTCAATATCATTCAGTGTAAAATTTCCAATATATTTAGCAGGTATAAGTTTATCAATGTCTATGTCTTCTTTAATCCTTGGCAATTGAAAATTAGAATTCATATTACTTCTCACCTTTTCTTAGATTTATTAGTTTCGGATAACGTTCATGTATTCATGACGTCCGACGTAGTCGGATGTGTCTGCTGAATCTACTTCCTTGGAATCCATCCGGCAGACCAAACCTCCGTGAGGAGCCGCAGCTTAATATTATGTTAGGTGAAGTACTATGCTTTCTAGACATTCTAGAAGGAGTTTTTCTGCGCCCATTTCTCTATAACTTGCTCTAATAGATCTCTTTGAGTTAGACATCTTGATTTATAATAGGGATTTCGTTCATCCTTTGGTAGGCAACTTATTGCTACTAGAAAAGCTCTCCTGACCCAAGGATCAGAAATAATACTAAATTTGTTTTCTCTAAAATATCTATGATTTTTTGATCTTCCTAAATCCAGGATCAGCTCTCTCACTGTGAAGTTATCATGATATTTCTTTATTAATTCTGAGAAAAAATGTTTATTGTTCCATTCATCATTATTAGAAAATAGATGCAATAACCAAGATCTATTGAATTCTAACTCACTCATAAAGCTACTTTGAAGTAGGCTTAACACTTTGTTTCCTATTTCATGCTTTTGTTCTTCACTAAAAGATCTGACGAGTTCAAGATGATTAATAATAGTTTTAATAATAGGAAACAACTTTCTCATATTTTCTTCTGTCAATATCAATTCTGCTACTTCAGTATTATCAAAACGCGCTAAATTTCCGATTAGAAATTTAGCAAAGCCTATATCAAAGTCATCTTTATCAAGTTCTTCTTCTAGTAATTCAAATATGTTTAACTCATGGAGTTTTTTTATTTCTTCTTCTCCCAATAAGGAAAGATCAATTTCCCCATAGAAATCTCTACTAAACCCCAGTTTATCTAATAACTCATAGAACTCTTCAATTACTCTATCTTTTTCTCTATCCTTATATAAATAAAGATGCTTAGAAATAAAGCTTTCAGTAGTCAAAATTTTAGTTTTTTGTTCATTTAATTTTAAATTTAAAATATCATATAACTTTTGTGCTAAGAATGCTAAAGATTTATAGGCATCATTTTCAGATTTACAAAAAAGCCGATAATCATCGACATATCTAATAAACATAATATCATTTTCAATAAGTATCATATCGATCTCATTTAGTATAAGCTCCGCTATTGGGCGACTAAACTGAGGACCAATTGGAAGTCCTTTATGAGTCTGACTGATGTGCATAGCTTTAATTATATTAATCAAAGTCTCAGCATGAGCATTCTTTCCACTTAACCTTACACATTCGCGCAGATGGGTCTCAATATTATGTAAATATATACTCGGGTAAAAGTCCGTAATGTCTGTCATCACAACATACGAATACTCTTCAGATTCTAACAAATCTCTTGTTTTATCTTCGTATTCCTTCCAATTGTATTTAGGATCAAACAGGGTACCATCACTTTCAGGATTTAGCCTGAATGAATACACAACATCATGTACAGCTGGTATTCTTTTGTTTTCTATTTCTTCATATATTTCATAAATCAATGCGTTATATACTATTGAATCTAAGGGATCTAATTGAGTACATATTCTAAACCCGACATTGCTCTTTGGCGTAATAGTAGTTCTATATGGTCTAACTCCATTAGAGTATACATCAGTTGTTAATAGATGATTTTTTACATCATCCCAATTCTCATTAATTGCTTCAAATTCAAAAAGCTTTGGAAAAACATAAGAATCCCCGTATTTATTAATATGCTTCAAGGACCAATTGAGAGATTCTTCTTTTAGTTTCAGCATTTTAAATTTTGACCTCCAAATTATTATAGTATTTCACCTAACGTTGCTGTATTCACGACTCAACGCATGCTGGGTGTCCGGCGAATGCCGGACCGAGGAAGAATGTCCGATGCGTGAATATATTGATAGCCGTTGTTAGTTTGTCTTTCGATTATAAGCCTAATCTAAAATCTTCAATTTTCTGTTTAATAACCTCTTCTGGATTATTTCCATTCTTTTTTAACATTAGCATTTGTTCAAAATCTGTATCATTTATAAAAATAATCAGTTTATTGTGTGCCATCCAAATCTCTCTTTGGGTATGAATTGCAGATTCTTTTGGCTCTGTCCTTAAAGCTATAATTCCAAACATTCCAGGGCCATAATCTTTTAAATAATTTGCCATCTGTAATACACAACTTTTGTCTACCTTGGACGAATAATTCTTTGAGTCAACAATGATATAATCAGCTCTATATCTACCTCTCAAATATTTCCAATATCCTTCATCACAATAGTTAGCCATAATAATGTCTCTTCTATTGGCCCTTACGTGATCCGAAAGCTCAATAATCGGTTTACCTAGATTAGGGCAAAAAAGGTGTTCAAGTATATTGGCACAGATTTTTTGATAGGCCATCCAGTGCCTAGTCCCCTTGGAACATTTGTTCAATTGTGTTAATAGTTCATCTTCTTCTGTAGTGCTGAATAACTCATTTTTTTCGAATAGCCTTTTTAATTCTTCTGATTGTGACCTTCTTATCTGCGAATAAAATATCTTTGAAAGCTTATCAATGTCCCATATTGTCAACCAATCATGTTTTCTTAATTCGCTTTTTTGCTTTGATGATAGTTCTCCCGGGAATGCTAAAACTACTTTGTCTTTAGAGGACTTATATACAGATAACTGTTTTAAGACTTGTTCTAATCTACTCATTGAGAAAATAGGACTTACTTTACACTGGATCAAAACGGTTTCTCCTCGATAATCTGCAATAATATCAATTCCAGAATCGCCATGTACTTGACTTTCCATTACGACGTTACTAAAGTCTTGATGTTGTTTCATCATATTTGCCAATTCATATTCAAATATGTATCCAGTTAAAGCGCTTGTAGCATTATACATTTGTTTTGATTGCATCATTAATTGTCTCCTATACTTTTATACTTCAAACTAATTTCGGCTAACGTTCCTGTACTTATGAACCCCAAAGGGGTTGTCTGCTGAAATGCCTCTTTGAAATCCATCCCGCAGACCAAGGCTCCGTAAGGAGCCGCAGCTTGAATATTATGTTATATGTTGCTCCCGTCTTTTGCAAATCACTAGTAGTTCACTCTGATGATAAGTAAAAGTGATAGATTAGAATTACGTTGTGAGACTAAGACAGGTATGCCTTAAATAACGCATAATTGTCTTTAACAATAAATGTATACTCCACATCTGGTTTTGTTTTAGTTCTTATCAATGTTTCATCAATACACTGGTTTAATAACACCAATTTGGAATACCTTTCATTAAATAGCATCGACATATTTATTTTTAGATCACTAATATATGAACGTATATGGTTTTCAAATTCAGTTTCTTTGAATATAACATCTTTTACATTGTCATCTGTTATAAGTTGAGCCAAATCACTAACACCTTTTATTTTCTCACCGTTTAGATCTAATAATTTCGAGTAGATGAACTTTATAAATATCATATCTTGTTCTATAGAAAATAATAATTTTTCTGCCTCGATTTTTTTAGAAATATTTTTTATCGCTATTGGAAATACAATTCCTAAAATAGATAAAATAAAAATAGGCAAAAATAAAAATAGACTATTAGACTGATCAACACTTAAACCCCGGTTTTTCAAATATAAGTATATGTTACTTTCTACACCTGCACTACACCATGCAAAAAAACCTCCCACAACAAAGGTGAGTATAACAACACTGATAACATTTTTATGAAAGTTAACTTTAAAATCCTTTTGAAAGATTTCTTGATTTAATAATAATTCTTTGGTTTGTCTTTCATCCCTCATAACTTGCATCTCATTCACTTTATATTCCTTCTTTCATATGATACATAAATTTATAAATTGAATTAAATCCCACTAACATAACTTCACCTTTATTTTTTGTTCTCAATGCTAAGATTAGATTAGTTTTTTAGGGAGTTACATATAACGTCTGTGTATTCACGAACCCTGATCCCACTTACTCGAAATCCTTCGGGCGGACTGATACGTTAATGCGTTGTTATAAGATGTTTTTGCCTTCTTCGAGATACTTACAAGTCTAGTAGCAATCTATCAGTTTACATCACCTATATACGTTTCAAATGATCTTTCAATATCTAACTTTTTTAGGTGTGTTATGAGTTCCTTGGGGTAGAAGTTGTAATTGGGTTGTTCTCCGATCTTAATCCACTCAACCCCAACTTGGTCATGGTCCAGTTCTAATTGATACTTATTCTCTTCTTCGATTTCGCACGAAAACATATGACTAACTATATGTAATCCTTCATCCCGTTCAGAGTGCTCATGATTCTTACCAATATACTCTCTCACAAATAATAATCTCGTGTTTTTAATTCCCGCGCCGACTTCTTCTCGAACTTCACGATGAAGAGCATCTAATAGTGTTTCACCAAATTCTTGCCCGCCACCAGGCAAAATGTATTCAAATTTATCTTTATCTTGTTTCTTAATTGTAAGTATCTGATCATCTTTGATAATTAAAGCACATACCGAACTTCGAATCTTCATCCATATACCTCCAAATTTACTTTTCTTTCGACTTTTAAACTGCTGTGGAAGTCCCGAGCGGTTTTATATATAGGTTTGCAGCAATTTCTCATAACGTTCTTGTATCTACGCCCCCTCACTGCCTTAAGGGAGCGATAGCGACCGGCCGCAACGCGGTTAGGCAGTGCAGGGTTGTCTGCCTGATCCACTTCTTCGAAAATCCTCAGGCAGACCAAAGAGCGTTAGCGAAGAAGCGTAGATACGGTGTTAGGCGATGTATACACTTCTTACGAAATACCTTCAAAATCACTTAATTCTTTATATAAATTCTTTAGTTTAGACTCCTTGTTTGCAATAAATTCTGAAAGCTTGTCAGACCTTATTACATGTATATGATAATTTTGTCTCTCGTAGTTTGGAGATAAATATTTAAATGCAATTTGAACATAATCGGTCTCATTTACCTCTATGCCTGTTTCTGAAAAACTGGCCGTGAATATAGAACCCTTCACGACTATTGTAGGTTCATAAATATACAAGAATCTATTTGAAAAATCGTTATCACCTTCGTATTCCTTATACGGATACGTCTCAACTAAATGCTCTAAAGTTTTGACAGTTCCAGTTAATGCTTTGTATATGTCGTCTCTTGACCCGTTTCCAGAAAACGCCTCATAAAATGATCTTCCAATACTTTCTTTTAGTTTAGTACTATATTTCTTTATGATTGGATAATATTCGTAATGCTTGTTTTTAAAACCTGTTGTATTTTTTATAATCGTGTAACCCATTGATCTTTCGTGATTAGTTACATTTGTAGTAAAAAACACCCATGGTTTTTTATTCGCTAATTTTATTTCTATCGGCATAATATAGTGTAGTTCGAAGTATTTATTACCCATTACTTCTGTCCGGTTATTCAAAAAATAACTGGCTATTAGATCAATTTCCCTTCCTTTTAGTTCATCTTTGTCAATATAATAGCTATTGTGATCGACAGACCAACGATCTCTGGAAAATTCATTTGCAACTTCCATTTCAAGTGGAAATCCTGTTGTCAATATATCTTTTAAAATTTTCTCTTCAATTTTTTCTGACATGTTTGTTCCTCCAAATATTTGTCATTGTCGATTTCGCCTAACGTTTGCGCATTCCTGACGTTCAAGCGGCTTAAGTGACCAAAGGGAACGGGTCGTTAGACTTAGCCGGTTGAATGTGTCGCCTGAATTAACTTCTCTGAAAATCCTCCCGGCGACCAAGGAGCGTCAGCGACGACGTAGGAATGTTTTGTTATACGCAGTACCCTCTTCGTCGATTACGCAACTTAGAAGAATGTGCACCAAAATACTTTGTCTGCAATTTTCTCGAAATTAGATACTAAAGTAAGAATAATCTTAATATCAATATCTGTTCTACCAATAAATCTGTTCTCATCCACATTAAAGTACTGGTAAAAGGATACTTTGTAAGTCCCATTATTTAGATTGATTTGGTTGTTCTCACAGTTTTCATCAGGGACTTTATTATCTTCAAATTGTGCGGACATAGTTAAACAATCATAGTCCACTATGTATAGTTTGTTGTTCGTAACCTTTATATAACCTTCAGCCTTTCTAAAACATTCTTCATCAGTGCTTTCTGAACCAATTTCTACATCAATATTCCAAGAATGTTCAATTCCCTCATTTGTCATTTGGTATACCAATATGTTTCCGTTTAACATCCCAATTGAAAAATGATTTAATAATTCAACTAATTCCCAGTCTTCATTTACGAAAGACTTATATTCCTGAGCATTAACTAATCCAATAAAGTTTGTATCACCGAACTTCAAACAAATATTCATTACAACATTCCTCTCTTCGTATAATGACTTTATAAAAATATTTCAGGGTATTGCGTATAACCGTTTGGCATTCCTGACGTTCAAGCAGCTTAAGTGACCAAAGGGAACGCGTCGTCAGACTTAGCTGGTTGAATGTATCGCCTGATTAACTTCTCTGAAATCCCCCTTGGCGATCAAGGGCGAATGCCCGCAGTAGGAATGCTGTGTTATCAGATGTACCCGCCTTCGAAGCGTTACCTATGTAAGTGGGTTCTCTCCAAATTTTCCCCACAATAATGGATATCTTTCCTCTAGGTCTTCTTCTTCCCAATCAAATTCGATTTCTATTGGTTCAAATTTATATCCTCTGACTTCTAATTCATCAAGAAACTCTATATTAATTTCGTCATCATACTCAAATTCACCGGTTTTTTGATATGTGTATGCATCTGATGCCACTGATAAGATCTCTTCCAATTGAGGTGCAAATACATCTTCTTGTAAATTATCTTCTATCAAATATTCAGCCAAATATTCAGGATTCTTTAATGCCTTATTATATAGTTCTTCTCCTCTAGAAATTAACCAACCTCTGAAGTAGTCAAATCCATCATCGGAACATCCCCCCATTATTACGAAAGCTGCTCCCCATAATGAAGGTGTATAAGACTGATCCATCTTGTTCTTAAACTCATTTTCAAAATTAAAAATCTCATCAGTTTTTTGTTTAACTAATTCATTGGTTAACCATTCTACTTGTCCTTCACCATGTTCTTTGGAACGATTTATCAATTCCCAAAAGTTATTATTCATTTGAATTAACCACCTTTTATAATATTTTCTCTTTGCGGGGATTTCTTATAACGTTTTTGTATCTGCGAACCCGAGAGGCTTAAGGCGCAAAGCGCCGGGTCCGACGGACTTAGCCTCGCAGGGTTGTGAGTTGAATCCACTTCTCTGCTTTCCTCTTCTTGCGAACCAAGGGCGTAGCCCGCAGTGTAGATATGGTGTTATGTGATGTAGCATGCCTTCTTTGAATTACCTACAAAGCACTTAATCTTATTAGAAATTCAATTCACAATCATGATTCTCCCACACATCAAACAAATTTCCATCAAGATCCTCAAGAGTGAAGAACTTTCCATATTGTCCTTCATCAAATAATTCCCCTACGCGAACATCCTCTTGTACCAGATATGTATGCAAACTAATGATATCATCTGTATAAAAAGTCGTTACCCAACGCTTCTTGCCATTAACTTCAAAAACTGCTCTTGATTCGCTGGCTGATTTAACTAAAACTAATATTGGTCTATTATCTTTGAACAATCCTAAATTATCAGTCCTCTTATTTCTGATGTTAAACCCAAAATGTCTAACATACCATTCAGATGCCTTCTCCAAATCACTTACAGGTATTATGTTATAAGCTATTCCTAAAATTCTTCCTTTACTCATTATAAATTCCTCCAATTTGGTTTTGGTTTATATATTATGTTTTATTCTTAAATACAGATTTTCATAGTTTTGCATGCTATTTCGCATAACATCTAATCTATGTACTTCGTAAATACCACACATCCTACCTGATATCTGAACTACGTATATGATAACCTATACGGTGATATTTGCGAAGAAAAATTTGGTGAAAAAGGGAGATATATCAGGATACTCAATCTCCCATATCCTTACGATCCAGTGGGCTTTTGAATACGCTGAATATTTTTCTTACTAATATGCGTATATCGCTGAGTTTTTCGTGCACTCGTATGACCGAGTAGCTCCTGAATGTATCGTAGATCTGTCCCGTTTTCCAGCAAATGAGTGGCGAAGGAGTGTCTCAGAGCGTGAATACTTACCTTTTTCACAATTCCTGCACGTCTTCTTGCTTCTTCAAACAACTTCTTCACGCTCCGCTCAGTAAAATGTCGATCAGAAGATTGCCCCGGAAACAGCCAACGATTAGGTCTATATTCAGTTATGTATTTCTGCATGATATCCCAGGCGAGATTTGAAAGAAGCGTCCTCCGATCCTTTTGCCCCTTCCCCTGTCTCACGAGGAGTGTTTTCCTTTCAATATCCAGATCACTGCAACGCAGACGCACAACTTCACTTACACGAAGCCCGGAAGAATAGGTCAGAAACAATATGGCCTTATGTTTAGGGTTGGTTACGGATTTGAGTAATTGAGCAACTTCCTTTTCGGACAACACTTGTGGAAGCTTGGTCTGCTTCTTGGGACGAATATACTGGATATCCGTAGGGTGAAGGAGCACATGTTTGCAATAAAAGCGGAGCGCGCTAATCGTCTGATTCATGCTCGAATGGGAGATCCCTCGCTCAAGCAAACCTAAACAATACGTCTGAACATTGGATGTAGTCACATCGTACTTTTAAGTGGAATACTGCTCAGAAAACGTTCGACCTGATTACAATACATTTTGCGACTGTATCCTCGTTACTTTAGCGCCTTCTGCAACGGTTCTTTACTCCGGGGTAATCTGAACATCATTTGGATCGAACTGATTGATGAACTCCTGAACAGCAGCGATGGTGTAGGGGATGATCCATACTTTCTCTCACTGTCTGCCCGTAATCTGGCGAATACACTGAATATATGCTGGGTTGTATGGGATTCGAATGTGAAGTGAATCAGTGTAACCTTTCATTATAGTAATATCCTCTTCATATTTAGCATGTTCATTCATCAGAAACTCTCCCTTATTTGAATAGTTATGTTTACTCCGAAATTCTGAAAAACAAAAAAGGAAGGGCATTCTTCATCCCATAGGGAATCAGACGACCTTCCGATGCTTTCGGAATCATATAGGATGTTTAAAAGTAGAGATACGCAAAGCAAGTTTAATAGCAAACCGCCACTTCATAGCATCTTTACCCAAGCCTGCACTACTGATCATTTTGTATGGTTAAACTAGCTGGGGAATTTGAAATATAAAAGAAGAAGGTGAAATCATGTTTTATCCTAAAAGAAATGTATATTACTCTCAATATTATTATTAATAGCTATCTACCTTGGTACAATCGCGTATGAAATTGATCAATCGAAACCGGACGAGACCTTAATAAAGCGGTCGATCTTTCAGCCAATTCCTTGACGTTTCATGAAATTGATAAGCTGGATGCGTTTGCTGAACTGAGAAGATATTGAAAAAGCTGGCTGGATCTCTCTTCAGATCAAAAACGAATTAACGATCATTAAACCGCCAGCCTTGAAGTTCAAGTCAAATATATAGTTGACGACTATATAGAACTACAGAAGTGATAAAAGTGTACTTTTCTTGAAATAAACCAATTAAATGACATAGACTAATGAGAAGTTGAATATCGCTTCATTTCTTAAAATAGCGAACGTAGAGGTGAATCAGAAACTGATTCAATCAAGAAAAATGAAATGCAGGCACATTTTTTTTAGAGGCGTATTGGGGAATTAAGAATCGTGGAGATAGAGCAGTACGAACAACGCTCGCCTTTAAGCACATTGCTGATTCAATTGGCGAAACGAGCGTACTACTCAACGATTGATAAAACTCAACGGTCTCATCTCCTCTTTCCAATCTATCTATTGCACTTCTTTATCAAGGCTCACGTTAAATGATGCTGTTATAGGTTTTTGTCTAAAATCATTTGGTATCACTGCAATCTCCACAGTTAGATTTACAGATTCAGGCAGATTAATCTGATTTATATTCTCATCACCAATCAAGTAATAATGCTTTTCGTCTAGTTCTATCAAACCTCCACCTGTTGAGCCAGAAGTTGAAATTAAATTCCCGCCATTATAAAGCTTACAAGAAATATTATACTCTTTCAAACTGAATCCTTTCACTTCATATCCGACCTTTATTTGTCCTTCCGTGTAATCAACATTTCGTAAATTAATAGTACCCCCATCAACCATTTGGGTTTGAATTTCAATATTTGCTTCGGGCATCTCTGGTTTTCTTAATAAATAACCCACTTTAAAATACCAAATAGCACCCAATACAACCACAACAAGTATAATAATGGAAATAATAGATTTATTTTCTTTTTTATCCACAATTCTTACTCCTTACATCTTCTATAATAAAGATGAGACCATAAAATAATTCATGGCCTCATAATAACATATTAAAGATTGAATGAGAAATACGGTGTTGGGCTTTCCGTTTCATAAGTACTTTCAGAAGATATCGTTAACGAAGGACCACCTGGAATTGTTACTGTAGGAGCTACATTAAGTGAACGCACTTTATGTTTATAATATCCATGAATCCCAACTGTTACATCACTAGTGTTCCCTTTTTGCCCTCCATAACTCATGTAGCCTCTAATATTATTTACTTGATAATTAAGAGATGTAGTTGGGAGTTTGAATGTAATTGCTGTCCCACCCGGATTTACAACTACTGAGTCACTAGCAATTGGGTATTCAGGATATGATTTTCCGTTTATTATTGCATCATGCTTTGCAGTGAAAGTAACATCACTCTGCGTCCCAGACTGAACTAGTTGTGGACCATGAGCAAGTGCCATGATATCAATACCTCTTTGAGAAGGATTCTTTACCCATTCAAATCTTAAATTTAACTGATATTTATTTGTACCTAATTTATAAGTCTCCATAGTATATTTCATGTATCCATCACTTGTTGTATAGGATACATTTTTAGAGGTTGCTTGTGGGTTAATTAAATTTGCTGAATTCTCCTCAGCCTCGTTGGATTCTGCAATCTCTCTGTAAAAATCTTCTTTGCTCATAGAGACAAGTTTTTCAGTTCCTGCAATTGGAGTAGGCAGAGTTGTAGAGTCTGTAATCGACGATGAGTAATTATTTTCAGTGTTAGTTGATACAATTTGCTTTACATAATGAGTTGTCGCATCAACTAATGTACCATTTGCATATTTTGCTACTTCTTCTGGTGTTAAAAGATCATCAATTTCGCTTTGTGTCCACCCAGATTGAAGAAGAACAGAATTACCATCATTAACTGAAGCATTAATGTCTGACGCTGAAACAACACTGCTAGCTGAAAATAGTAGTAAACTACTTAAAGATAATGCCAACAATTTACTGAATTTTTTTTTCATGGAATAACCTCCGTATAATGTATAATATTTTCATGACATTTCCAATATATTATAATATAGGGAAGTATGCAAAGTTAATAATACCACCTAATTCTTTCTTGTATATTCAAATAAACGGAAAATATTAGTTAATACTATTTATTTCTCAAGAATACTACCATTTCATACCACACCTGTTGATTGACCAAAATAAGGTGATTAAAATTTATAAAAGGTGATCTCTTTCGTCGGTGCCTCAGTCGGCTTTTCGCCGATTGGGCCATCATAGATCGTTCGATTGTTTCAATGACGTGAATCGTTTGCTCTTTCTGTTTTTCCATCACATTTTCTTCTTTCAGAAGCAATTAAACAAGGTCTGTAAACATGGTAGACAAGGCTTTTGCATATATGGACATTAATATATAAAAAAAACCTAAGAGGAATGCTCTTCCTAAGGTCCGATACTTGGGTGAAAAATACTCTCTATTAGCGAATTTCACACTCACTAAACCAATTATTTTTATGTTTAGAGTGTTGTAGATATGTCCTCAGCCTAAACCATAGATATGTTGTTATTTAGATGGAAGTTGCCTTCCACATACTACTTATAGATTGTATTTCATTTTAATTCTTTCATATAACTTAAAATCCGAATTTCTATTTACAATCTCTCCAATTAACGCTTTCCATTTATTTTCAATCCACTTAGGACTCTGTTCTTTCAGAATATCCTCGTTAAATTGACTATCAATATACTCCAAATCTTGCTTAAGCACTCCTATATCCTTAATAAGTTGATTTCTCGACTCTTTTTCTAGCGATATCTTATTCGATAAAATTTCACCTATGATTTCTACTCTTATATACGTATACATATCTCTAAACACATTATAGATTAAATTGGTTGATGATAATTGATCTTCCCTAAAGTCGGAATTCAGAAAGACGAATGATTCTTCACCCACTTTCAAAGATACTGCCAGATTTCCTAATGTGTATATGACTGTTTCCTTCGAAGAATTGTCCTCTAAGCCTTTTATCACATAATCTAAATTCTGAATTGATTCTTTTATACCAATTTGAGTTCCATGATTTAGTTTAACCGTGTAATCAACTTTTTGATTGTCTTTGTACGCTTTGAATTGATAGTTGAAGTACATGCTTATTATCAATCCAACCATCAGTATGATTATTGCTATATTTTTTCTCATTGAATCACCTCGTAATCATGTAATTGAATTCATATAATATCTGATTTTTGTATTTCACAAATACAACATCTCCCATCTACTAGTCCTGAACTACGTATATAATAACCCATATTGTTACATTTAAGAAGGTAAATTGGCAATAAGGGATATTTATTAGTTTTCTCAAACCCTTATCCATACGGATCCAATAGGCTTTGAATACACTGAATATATGCAGGGTTTTATGGGATTCATCTTTACCTAAGCCTGCACTACTGATCAATTTGTCCTGATGAATAACAGTAGACGATTGAACCAGCAGATATTACGTCTGGGGATATCTCTTTCCCCAAACATATACCGATATTCTTTTTGCCGGCTATAGAATGATTAATTTGAGTAGAAACAACTCCAAACACTTGCTCTTCCCCGTCCGTTTTTTTTATGATAATCTGGTCACCGATCATCTCTTTGATTATTGAAGGAAGGAGTTCATCCAACTCTTCGTTAGCCCCCATAACGATAGTCCCAAATTCAGGTGTATCAAAGACTAAACCTAATATTTAACTTGGACGCGTACAAAAAAAAGCAGCCCTAATTGGGTTGCTTTTTAAACTAAAATGCAACATTTCTGGTTATCATTACGTTGATTTAGGTAACAAGTACCAAGGAGAGGATTGTCATAAAAGTAAAGACATTGTATTTCATTCTCAGTGTTGTAGCGTTATTTTTACTATCAGCTTGCGCAGATGGTGTTACTGGCTCTAGTCAGCAGAATGAACTAGGTGAACCTTATCGTGTGGCGTTGGAGGAATTAATTTCAACAGATACGGCTCTTAATGAAAACATGGAGTATATCTCATTGGATTTCGATAAAGGACTTCCATTAAAGGATTCTGATAAGAAAAGCATTGAGGATTACCTTCACAGCAAATATAACGTAAAAATTTATAACCTAACCTATGAAGAATTGATTGAAGAAGGACTATCTGAACAGTCTGAAAGCACGCTTAAAGGGATTTTACTGAAAATTGAAAAGCAGGAGAAGCAATCAGATAATAACATTGCCATAGAGGTCAGTAAGTATCGTGCCAATGAGGGGGCGCTCTCTGCAAAAATAACATTAACCTATGAGGAAGGTAAATGGAAAGTTGCTACTCATACTCCTACAAGGGAAAGTTAAAGGAAATAATTTCTTTTACCAGTGAGAGTCCTAGGAAAAGTTTATTACGACAATTATGGAAGTAGCCCTTTAGGGCTTTTTTTGTCCGTATTTTCTGGAGTATATACCATCCCTAAAGGAATACAAAAAAGGATCGTTAACATTTCTGCAACGATCCCTATTGTCATCCGTTAGTTGTAAACCGCAGTTGATCACGTTGATTCTTTGAGCATTAAGCTAACGTTTCCCGTTAGCGTAATGTTCTGTACTTCTACCTATGATACGGATCACCGTAATGAATCAAAACATAAAGTATCTTTTGATCACAAGATATACATATCAATATAAACAAAATCCCACTCCATGGCCGAGTGGGATTTTGAATAGAACTTTTCTTTTGTGGAACTATCGTTCCGCTAAATCAAGGGAGAGTAGTATTTCTAACATACTTCATTCCAACTCTAAAATTGATTCGCCACTAATTATCGTACCATTATTCTTACCCTCACAGATTTCTTTCATCGAACCTGGTTTATCGAAGTTAAACACATGCATTGGCAAATTGTAGTCTCTTGCCAAAATGAAAGCTGATTGGTCCATTACCTTTAAGTTGTGTTCTAAAACGTCGTTGTAATGAAGCGAACGAAATTTCTTTGCATTTTTATCAAATTTAGGGTCTGCATTAAGAACACCATCAACACCTTGCTTTGCAACTAATAAAGCGTCACAATTAACCTCGATGGCTCTTTGTACTGAAGGATAGTCTGTTGTAACGTAAGGTTGACCGTTCCCCCCTGCAAAAATTACAATATAGCCTTTTTCTAGATGGTGGATTGCTCTTAGACGGATGTATGGTTCTGCAACTGAAGTAATAGGTATTGCCGTCATTACTCGTACTTCCTTTTTGGTCTTGGCTTTAAGAACTCCACGAAGCATTAAACTATTTACTACAGTCGCAAGCGTCCCAATGTTATCAGCTTCTGCCCTTTCTATCCCCCAGCTTTCCGCCATATTACCTCTGAAAATGTTACCCCCACCTATAACTAACGATACTTCAACGCCTAAATTTATTTTGACATAATTTCATCCGCAATATGGTCTAACCTTTCTGGCTCAAAACCAAATTCAGAGTTTCCTGCTACTGCTCCACCACTTAGCTTAACGAGAACCCTTTTGTACCTTGACAATTATTACACCCCCATAAAATAAAAACACTAAAGCAATAAATGCTTTAGTGTCCTAATGGAATGGAAATATGAAATTACGCAAGTCGACTGAATGTAAGTCTTCCGTTTCCACCTCATACCCCCACCCCTTCCATGTTTTTCCGTTAAGTAATTTTACATTACGTGAGGCTAAATTGCAATTACCGTCAATATTAAATCTGCAAGCAATTTCAATAAGTTATAGAATGATTTACGATGAGCCGTATCAAAGAGCTACCTTGCCGCTATACTGCCCTTTAGCTTAATGAGGAACTCATCATCCTAATATAATTTTCCTGTTCTCTACTTTCTGTAAAGGTATACCTTTACAAACAACAAAAAAATCATAACCCCTCAAGCCAACAACGCCTGTTCAATCTGATCCACAATGCCATTAATGCCTGTCGGTCCATAACAGCCGATCCATGTTGCGGCATCAACCGAGTGTATGTGCTGGCGCTTACTCGCATCGAGCATCCCCCAGACACGCTGCTCTGTTGCGGATATTTCCTCCTGCATCATTTCATTGCTAAGCAAAAAATAGTGGCTGGCATGTACAGCCGGTAGTCTGTCAACGGAAATATGATAGGCTGTGTCGGAGGTATCTGCGACAAATAAAGGAACAGGCAGACCCAGATCACGGTACAACACAGCACCTGTACGATGCACGGCAGAATGTACACGAACGAGAGAATCCAGTGGACGGATCAGTGCCACACTCTTGCCTGCCAGTACGGGAGCAAGTTCTTCGGACAGTAATGCGGTTCGTCGGTGATAATCCGCGATAATCTGCTTGGCCTCTGCTCGCTTGCCTGTCAATTCACCGAACACGCTCAGAATGGTCTGCCAGCTCTCATTACGCTTAAACATGAGCACTGGAGCGACCCGGCTTAGCCGTTCAACGTGCTGATCATGCACCTCGGTGCAAATAATCAGATCCGGAGATAGTCGCTCCACCGCAAGCAGATCAGGGTATTCATACGTGCCCAGCAATTCGGTATGCTGAAGTCCTGCCCGGAGCGATTGAGGGAACGTTAACACTGCACTTCCCACTCCTACACTTCCTGTTGGAGGCAACCCAAGCGCAAGCAGGTGATCGGCATATTGTACATCGAGTACAGCGATACGCTGTGGTAATTCGGTGACAAGATATTCCCCTCGCATATGGCATATCACAGGCCCTTGGGCCGACTCATACGAAGAAGATGTACGATTCCGCAGCAAGGAATGAGCATAGTCTGTATCCGTTCTCGAAGCGGCCGCAAGCCGGTAATGCAGCGGTGGGACCCCATAATATTTCTTAAACGCCCTGCTGAAATAATACATGTCGCGATAGCCCATTTTATCAGCAATTTCGCCGATAGAAACATCCGTATGACGCAGCATTCGCGAGGCACTCTCCATGCGCAGATGAATGACGTATTCCATTGGTCCGAGCTCTTTCTCCTGTTTGAATCGTCGCTGCAGCTGTCTTACACTGCAACCGGCAAGGGCTGCCAGCTCTTTAAGCTCCAGATTCTGACGATAATGCGATGATATATATGACACGACAACATCCACCATGTCGGATTCTGCTCCGCCTTGACCACATTCAAACTCCATGATCAGTTCGTAGATCATCACCTGGAGCAACGCATTGGCGTGAAAACGTTCCAGCCCTTCGCCACGACGCCATTTGGCAACGATTTTTTCCGCATTCTCGATCCATTCCGCTTGGGTCAACGGATTCTGAACAAACGTAGTTTGCAGCGGGTGTTTACGATACGAAGGCACAACAAGAGAGGCTCCCTCCATGGAAGAAGCTTTGTACATGATCACCATATAATGAATGTCCTCTGATCTGGCCGTCAGCGTGAAGGTTGTGCCCTTAACCACATGACCAGCAAAAGAAGCTCCAATGTGGCATAGCTCACCATTCATTGCAAGCTCCCCTTCCCCTCCGCATGCCAGCAGCAACACATTTGAATCTAATTCTGTTTCGCTAAGAACACTGCCTGTCTGCAAAGTACCGCTATACCCGTCAAGCATCTTGATCGTCGTATCACTCCATAGACTTGTCTGTTCTTGCAGCAGCATTTCTCTCATCTCCTGACAATAGCATCCTTTACTATATTGAATCACCTGATTAGGCTTAAATCATAAATATACAAACAGGCCCATAGCAAAGGTAAAATTGTTGCTGCTGTCATTTTAATTGAGATTTATTCTCATTGTCAATTTTCGGACATTTTCTGCAATATTCCCCTGACATCTGATAGTAAAAACAACAGGTGATCCGCTCGCTTTTCGCAACGGGAACATTGTCCTTACAATCGGTGAAACGGGTCAACGGATTCTTTCTCACACCGAATACTTGCCCGGACGCCACTTGTGTCAGATATGAAAAGTCTGCCTGGATGTGCTCACTTTCCCACTCTGCCTCTTCAGCTTCAAGCTTATACAGTGGCCCAATGCGTACCATGATATTCTCCCAGAGGATACTCATTGAAAGTGGAGCAATGGCAGCAAGCATCTTTAACAGCGGTGTAAGCTGTACCGCAAACATCTCCTCGACCACCTTTTCCCGCCACGCTGCCCTGTCTCCCATTAGTCCTTCTGCCTGAAGCCCGTTCACCGATAGAAAAGGAAATCGCGTCCTCCCTTCATGATCTGAGAGCGTCGGATGATAGAGAAAGCTGTTCTCCAACTGAAAGGTAACATGCTGATGATGAAAAGTCATCGCGGTCACCAGCGGAGCCGTCCACAGATAACCAAGTCGCTTGGCTAACATCGAAGCGGCAACCTTCATGTCAGGGGCATCGATGTACTCCTGAAACCAGCTGATATACTCTCGGCATGCCGCTTCGTCATGCAGTTCACTTAGAGCAATGGTACGGACACTATGTTCAGGCGGCTCACCAAGCAAAATCGAATGATCCTCCGCGGTCTCTTTCCATAAGTCTGTCGAGAGATAATGGGTCATATTAATTCGATCCGAGCAGAGCTTCCGATGCCTGATCTACAATAAGATTAATCGCAAGAGGTCCGTAATAAGCGATCCATAGTGTCGAATTCACATCATATGCACGGTTATCTTTCACTGCGTCAAGGGATTTCCATACTTGATTGCTCGCCATAGCCTCTGCCTCTGCGGCAAACAGCTCATCCGACAGTACAAAATAACGATCTGCCCCAATCTCAGGAACCTTCTCCATCGAGATTTCAACGGAGGTATCATCTTTGATCTCCTGAACGAGCGCAGGCATGTTCAAGCCCAAATCCTGATACAGAATGCCGCCTGTGCGGTGCTCGATGCCATGGACACGGATACCTTCTTTACGCGGACGAATCAGAGCGACTGTCTCATCCCCCATTTTCTCTGTCAGCTGTGCCTTCAGTCCAGCGACTTTCTCCTCATAAGCCTGACGCACCGTCTCTGCCTCGTCCTGCTTGTCTGTAATCTTAGCGACTGTGGCTAACGTATCACGCCAATCTTCGTAGAAGTCGAGTACAAGGGTAGGTGCAATTTTGCTTACACTCTCATACTGTTTCTCCTGGAAATCTGTCATGATGATCAGATCCGGGTCCAACGCTACAATCGCTTCCAGATTGGGCTCGTCCCGTGTACCCAGAACTTGTACGTCACTCGGCTGGTCGCCTAAGTATTCTGGAAAATTCGTATTGCCTCCAGCGATAACACTGCCAGCCGGCTTCTCGCCAACAGCTAACATTTGATCCAGAAATTTGACATCAAGCACCGCAACTTTATTTGGTTTTTCGTTTAGCGTCAGCTCACCCTTCATGTGTTTAATCGTTACAGGGAAAGCTCCGGCAGTCTGAGATTCTGCATTCGAGGGTGTCTCCGTTGGCGTTGCCGCAGGTTCCTTGCCGCTATCTGTACCTGCTCCGGCACCGCAAGCCGTCAGTACAAGAATAAGGGCCAGCATCCAGCCCACTAATAGTCGTGATTTGTGGGCAGCATATGCCTTGCTTCCGGCTGCTTGCCTCTCTGTTCCTTGATTCATGATGAATCCCCCTTATGTATAATACTGATAATGATTTTCATTATCGAAACATAAAGAGAGTATAAACGATCTCCGCATCGCGTTACCATGTACTTTTGCGACATTTGAGCCGGACTAATGCGACATCACCAGCCGCTTATCCGCCCTTTAATTTCTCAGCGATATACGCTTGCAGTCGGTAAATGTCTGAAAGAAGCTCTTCTTCCTCCGGCGTATTTCCATACTCCCCTAGCCAGCGCGGTGTGCGGATATGCCATTCGTTAGACAGGTATTGCTGTTTATCTCGGTACTCTATAATATGCTCTAAGAAATACTTCAACGAGCCGAAGGATTGCTTATGACTATCGTTGATGATGGATTGTGTTTTCTCGATGATTGCCTGTAACATGTGTTGGATATGATCTTCTGGACTCATAGAGTTCTCCCCCTTTCAATTGTGCAAAAAAAGAAAGGCCCTCCTTCTTCCCATGGGGAATCAGACAACCTTCCAATGCTTTTGGATTTTTCCAATGATAATCTTTAATCGTTTAATTTACTAATCTCCTTCAGTCTCTTCTACTTAATTTCTTAAATGCCGAGTATTTCTGCTCGGAATTCATATAACTTAATATCTTTTCCGCACATTCAGCTGAGCTAAGCTCTTCCGTATTAACTTCAAGATCATATTCATCATAGACATAGACGCTGTCGAACTGGGAATGGGCGAGTCCAATCGCACGATCTCCTCTGCTCTGCTCTCTTCTGGTGAGTTCTTCTTTCGAGCAGTGTACACCTACAAACAATATCGGATAATCCGAAAGCAGATCATAAAAACCGTTAAACCACTTGTCATTGCTGATGACCGTATCCACGATGACATTCAAACCCATTTCCGAAAACAGTTTGATGGTTGCATAGTACAACGAGATGATGGGGTCGAACAGGATATCTGTCATCACATGGGGTTCCACTTCTCTTGTTGGTTTCATATCTGGGTATGTATTGTCGATAAACTGATCATAATTTTGGGCAAATTGATCTACAGACAGATGATGAAACGGAACCTCTCCCTGATTTTTCAATTCCATCGCGATGCTCGTCTTCCCCGAACTTGACGTTCCGTTCAAAAATATAATGAGTCCTTGCTCCACATTAATCACCCTTATCTATAAAATTGGCAGTACCTTTCAGATCACGTTGTTGTTTTACTGAGTCCGAGCTGGCCTGTAAGTCACTTAATTGTGCTCATACCATGGTGTTCTAACTGACAACGAACATCCTCCCTATTACTTCGTATCCTTTTAAGAAGTTCGGTCAAAACAATCGTAGCGGTTATTAACGTCTGCCAATGAATAGCTTATTTTGAGTCCAATGAAGATTATAGCCATAACGGTATAGTTCAAAGTAAGGATACAGGCAGTCTTCCGCCTCCTGTAAATCTTGATAGCGGGGCCATTGTAAATAATAGGCTACCCAATAATCGCAAGCTATGGAATAGAATGCTTCGTTCAATAGCTCGATATTTTCGCTGTAATCGCTACGTGAACGGATGAGCTCTCCGAGCGCTTCGTAAACGACCTCGCTATCTTCTTCATCCGTTCCTTGAATCAGTCTTTGCTCTAACTTGCCAATTTCACCCGGCGGCAATACGACGACCTCCTTTACACATGCCAAAGCCCGGATTGCTTCCTTCGCTGAGTCCGCCTCTTCATCTTTCTCGGGCACCATGGAGAACAGGCTCTTCAATCTTTTAATTAGCTCCTCCCCCAGACCACGCAACGTTCCTTCGGAAGCATCCTCATTTCCACCGTTGAAATAACCTGGCACATATTCGCCGGCGAAGTCCTCAGGATTCAACATCTCATAGATCGGACGTATTCTATCCAAAAAACGTTGGCCGTCCGGAATCGGCTCAAACACACGTTCCACACCTGTTCCAGATGGCATGAACCCTTGAAAAAAACCGTAGAGATGATCTGCTTCGACCTCCATATCATCATCTGGTTCTATTTCTTCTCCGCTCAATGCTAACAAATAGCGCCCATACTCCTGTTGATCCATTTGTACCATTCCCTCTCTCTGTTCAACCAAGTTACCACTCTCTCCATTCTTCCGTAATCTTGATCCTTATCTGCTCTAACCCCAATGGTTCCTCTCTGAACTTAGTTTTATTGTTTGTATGTTTAATAGTCTTGTACAATTAATTTACAATTATCTTCAGATATATGTATAGTCGAAATAAAGTAAAATTCTAAAATGAAAACAGCCGGGCCGAGGGGCGAATACCCTGAAGCATGAATATATTGTTATGAGATGTCATCGACTCCATGGAAATACAATCAATTTTTTAATTAGTTTTAGTTAACCTTGCTAATACTCCGTCAATGTTATCCCATTCATAAATTAATTCATTAAGGACTTTTCCTCCAATTTTTATTTGAACTGATTTACACAAGTGAGCACCATAATACTCATAAAAATAGCGAGCCTTGTTATCCTCTAGAACATTAACAAATATCTTCTGATAACCCAATGAACTGAATCGAAAAAACATACTTTTAAGTAATTCCTTCCCTAATCCTATCCCTTGATATTCCTTAAGTATGTAAATCGAAGTCAAATCACCTGAGTCGGGTACCGTATTTGTCTCTCTCTCTTCCAACAATCTGCAAATCCCATGATTTCCCCTTTTGTGTTCTCTGCTAATATCACAAAATTGTCTATTTTCCCGATATTTTCAATCCATAATTCAGTTCTTTGTTTATATGATAGATTGGTTAAGAATTCCTCTGGAATAATACCCTTGTATGTAGTTCTCCAACTATCCACATGAACTTTTGCAATTCCTTCAGCGTCATTAATCGTAGCTTCTCTGATCTGCAACATAATCATCCCCTAATTTTTTTTAGTTGAACTAATTTGTTATAAAAGTATAGAAACAAATTGCAACATACAATTACTGATTTATATTATTTAGAGTGATTCCTTATAACGTTCTTGTATTCATGGCATCCGACAAAGTCAGATGTGTCCGGCAGATTCTGCTTAACTGAATTACCTCTGGCCGGTACCAAGGGCGTCAGCCCGCAGCATGAATCCTCTGTTATCACAAGTTGTTGTTTTCTTCGGATTGCTTAATAGCAGGTTGTAAATATATCATGATTTCTTCTGCATTTATAATTACTTGATTTCCTACCGAGGCTACTCCTCTTCCCACTACAAATCCACGCTTGTTTTTAATGATCTCATAGTATAAATCTATCCGATCTCCCGAAAATGCTTGACCAATCACTTCAATCCCTTTAAGTGAAGAAAGAAATCCTACACCATTCTCTTCTGAAATGACTGCAAAAGCACCTAACTGAGCCAAAGCCTCTATTATCAATGTACTAGGAATAACAGCATTCCGTTCATTCATATACCACTCATTATTTGAAACATTTTTATATCCCTTAGCCCATTTGTTTTTTTCGACTTCCAGTACTTTATCAATTAACAAAAATGGATACCTATGAGGCAGAATATCTTGAATATTAATCATTTAAGAGACTCCTTTTTTATAAATTGCAATAATTTCAGATAACGTCTTTTCTACGAATTCGCTTAATGTTCCCATATATATTATTAGACGAAGAGAGGGCTAATCCTCCATCTCCTACAGGTTGCTTCTTATGAGTCGGTCCAGAGGCTATAAACTAACGTTCCATCTGCCCGCGAGCCTCATTATTATGCAGAATGCATTGGTACGCAAAAAGGCAGCTTCTGCTTTACACAGCGCTGCCTATTTGCTTATTAACTTTTTTCCAACGGACTTATCAATCATTACCTACATAAAAATCCCCTTACGTTTAATCAAATCCAGCATCCCATCTCTGCCTTGGTCCGTCCTAACATTGGGGTTCCGCATCGCTGGAGCTTAATTCATACAAATGATGTTCAACCTTTTATACCGCTAAATGTAATGCCGCTAATAAACGTCTTTTGAAGAAAAAAGAACAAAACAATAATAGGTAATGTCATCAAGGTGGATACGGCCATTAATAGACCCCATTCGGATCCCTTTTGGCTCTGAAATTGCTGCAATCCGAGCGAAACCGTGTAAGATGGTTCATTGGTTAAATAGAGCAAGGGGCCCATGAAATCAGTCCAGCTCCCCATAAATTGAAACAATGCCACGGCTAAAACGGCGGATTTGGCTAGTGGAAACATGATCTGTAAATATATGCGGAACTCACTAGCGCCGTCTAAGCGGGCCGCTTCGCGCAGGGCATCAGGCAGTCCCATGAAAAACTGCCGCAACAGAAAAATGTAAATTGGCACTCCAAAAAATTGGGGTACAATCAGGGGAAGAGATGTTCCTACCCAACCTAATTTAGTAAACAACAGGAATAGAGGAATCATCGTCACCTGTCCGGGAATCATCATAACAGCGAGGGTAACAAAGAAAAGTATACCTCTCCCACGGTACTCTAACTTGGCAAAACTATATGCAACCAAGGGACAGGATATGATCACACCAAGCGTACTAACGATGGTTATAATCGCCGTGTTTTTCAGATATGTCCAGAAAGGGATATACTCAACGGCACGGGAATAATTACTCCACAAAAATGGATGCGGAATCCACTCTGGTGGGAATGTAAAGATTTGTGTGAGTGGTTTAAGAGAAGTCGAAAGCAGCCAAATGAACGGGATCATGAAAAATGCAGAAGCAACAATTAGACATAAATAGGCTAACGCACGATTGATTCTTTTGATAGCGATAGGATTCATCCCTTACTTCCTCCTCCTTATTTCCCTTGATAATGAACCCAGCGTTTAGACGTAATAAAAATAATTCCGGTTAATGCCATTACTATAATAAATAAGATCCAGGCCATTGCGGAGGCATAACCCATTTTGAAATACCTGAATCCGTTCTCATATAAGTACATGACGTAAAAAGTCATGGAATTTGCAGGAGTTCCTTGCCCTTTGGTCAACGTATAGGGAAGAGTAAACTGTTGGAATGCACCGATCATTCCCATGACAAGGTTATAGAAAATAACGGGAGTGAGCAAAGGCAGGGTTACCCTTCTCGTTTTCTGAAACCAGTTAGCTCCATCGATTTGTGCTGCTTCATAGTACTCATCAGGGATGTCTCCTAATCCAGCAAGGTAGATGACGACGGCTTGCCCAATACCCCAAAGCGACATCAAGATGAGCGAAGGCTTGGACCACGACTCACCACCAAGCCAAGAAGGCCCATCGATACCGATATTCGCTAACATCCCGTTCACCAATCCGAAGTTTGGATGTAACAACCACATCCACAGAACAGCCAAAGCCACTTGTGGAACAAGTGTAGGCAAGAAAAAGATCGTTCTGAATATAGCCATCCCCTTGACCTTCATATTCAACATCATAGCGAGTGCCACACCGAAAAATATACTTAATGGAACAAAAAATACGGTGAAATAGATCGTGTTGTATATGGATTTCCAAAACAAAGGATCATGAAATAGATCTATATAATTACTCATTCCGACAAATTCACCAGGCTGCAGAATACTGTAAGTAGTGAAGCTGAAGTAGATGGACATTAGCATCGGAATTGCATAAAAGCATAGCAGCCCTATAGCCCAAGGTGAAGCAAACAACCACCCAATTACGTTAGTTCTGCGGAGTGCTCGTTTCCTTGCCGATGGAATTGCGTTTACTTGAACTGAATCGGCTAGTTTCGCCATGTGCATTCTCCTTCCAATTGTCATTCATTAATAGGCAAGGAGAGAGTTCGCTCCCTGCCTACCGAGCACCCTATTTGTCGTATTTTTCTAAAGCCTTATTAACAGTCTCTGTTACTCTATCCAGGTTCTCTTTCGGAGTACCGTTACCGCGGGTAGCCTTTTCCGTAGCGGAAGCTAACTCATTCCACAACAGCTGTCCTTCAGGAATAACAGGGCGGTTGTGTGAATTGGGCAAAATATTAATAAATTCCTTCATAATCGGATCGTCCTTGTAACCGTATTTGTCGTTAACCGAATCGATAACGGAAATTTGAGAGTCAGCGTTTAATAACGTTTGCCCCTCTTCTTTCCCTAAGAATTCGAGGAATTTCCAAGCAGCAGCGACGTTCTTGGCGCCTTTAGGGATAATAGCGGACCCGCCTCCCGACCATGTCGTAAAATTAGTACCTGTTGGGGTCGGTATTGGTGCAACACCGTAATTTAAATCCGGCTTAAATTTTTCGATACCCTTCACCGTAAAGTTTCCAGTTATCTTCATGCTGATTTGACCGGAAATGAACGGATCCATTTCCTCCGTGCCAGCTGCGCTTGTGAATCCGGCAATATCCTCGACATTGTATTTTTTGCCGAAGTCGGTCATCCATTGTAGCGCTTCAACGACTTTAGGATCATTTGCGGTAATTTTGCCGGTGGCAGCGTCCTTGAATTCTCCTCCAAATGCCCATCCCCAAGTATACAGCCAGCCTTGCGAATACCATGGGATGAACCCGATCCGTTTGAAACGTTTACCTTCCTTGATGGTTAACTTTTCGGCGGCCGCTTCAAGCTCGGCGATCGTTTGTGGTGGTTTGTTGGGATCCAGCCCTACTTCTTTGAAATGATCCTTATTGTAAAATAGCAGGCGAGAGTCCGTATCCATCGGCATTGCATAAAGCTTTCCTTGATAACTGGACTCCTCCCAAGCAAATGGATAATACATTTCCTTACGAATTCCGGATTCTGCTGCCATCGAGGATAAGTCAGTCAGAGAACCTTGCGCAGCCCAAGTACCGACCTTAAACCGGTCGAAAAGTGCAACGTCAGGAGGATTGCCGCCTGCGACTGCAGTCAGCAGCTTCTGATCGGATCCCTCGCTGGATTCTGTATAAACTAATTTCATTTTGATGGTAGGGTTTTTCTCCTCAAATGCCTTCACGACTTTATTCATATTATCTAAATCAATTGAGGTAAGACCATGCCACATCGTAACCGTTGTTTTCCCCTCTCCGGCCTGATCGCCTGAGCCTTCCTTCGTTGAGCAAGCGGTTAGAAGAAGTAACATAGCCAGAAAGTAAGCAAGAATTGGAAACGCGAATTTTTTGGATCTCCTCATTCAAAGTCCCCCTTAAGTTAAATGAATTAGCTTAACTTGAATTCCTATAGAATCCACTTCATTTTCTGATAAATTCATAATTTATGTAAGCGCTAACAATATTGATGATATGAATCATTAAAAACAGAAAATGATGAACGAAGTGAATTGGTTATAGAAACCCACTAGTTATACTAAGTATATTAATATGACATTACGAAGCATGTCAATTGCAATATTACGACATAAATGTTCATGCCTGTATGGCTATAATTAGATATAAATAGACGCTTCGAGGTTCGTTAATCTCCGGTCTCCAAACCAATTCTCTGATGTGAAACAAGCTTTACCATAAGAAAAATGTCTAGCGACATACTTCACAGAAGACAGCCTCGTCTAGAAGAAGTTTTTCTTGCGATATCAGGAAGGTCCTTTGCTTCGAAGTTTATATTTCTGATATCAAAAAAAAGTGCCGATAAGCCCCTGGGGGCTTCTCGACACTTTGAACAATATCCTTGCTTTTGTTGAGCTGCGCTTGTATTAACCCTACCTGTTATTTTTCACGACCATACGATGTTCAATAATGTTCAGCTCGGGAACTGCTGTTCCATGCAACTGAGAGATTAGCATATCCACTGCCAATTCACCCATCTGCTTCTCATCCTGCTTAATATGAGTGAAGATGGGCTGACCCAGGTGATCGTTCAGGGAGTCGAAACAAACAATCTCGAATTCCTCCAGAGATTTCCCCATCGAGTTGATGACCTGAGCCAGCATGGTAGCTATTAGAAATTCCGACGCGACAAACGCCTTTACATCAGGGTGTTGTTTCAAAAAATGCTTTACTGTTTCTTTATCACTTTCAATCGCTGTTCCGTTTATGTTCATGGGAAGGGTGCCCTTCAAGTTCGTCAATACATAATCTTTGTTCAAGTTCATTCCTTCTTGGGTGAAGGCCAACGTATATCCGAGCAGCCTTTCCTCCAATGTTGAAGTGTTCTCTTCCGGCGGAGATAAAAAGGCAATTTTTTTATGACCTTTGCTAATTAGATGACGCGTAAGATCCATGGCTGCTTTCTTATTGTCTGTGTATACCGAACAAACCGGAATTCCTTTTAGATATCTATCGACCAAAACAATTGGAAACCGATCTAATACAAGTCGAAGCAGCTCCGAATTATAGTGTTGACCATGAATGGGGGTCACGATTAATCCTTTGATGCCCAAACCAATAAATAAGTCGATCGCGCGTTTTTCCTCATCCCGATCCCCGCAAGTTCGCTTGATAATGAGTTGATAATTATGCTCAGCACTCCGCTTTTCCATCGATCTAAGAAGTTGTAGGCCAAATTCGTCAGAGAAATTGGGTATAATAAACCCGATTAACCGCTTGTCATCCTCAGGAACCAAGGTCGTTCTTACCTCTGAATATTGCTTCGGTTCTTGTCCTCCAATTATACCATCGGCCACAAATGAACCTTTTCCTTGCATTCGTTTGATAACCCCAGAATCCGCCAATTTCTCCAGAGCCTTTTTAGATGTAATACGACTGACGCCAAATTTTTCAGCCAACTCTTTTTCAGAAGAGACTCGGTCTCCTTCTTTTAATCGACCTTCTTTAATCTCTTGTACAATATAGATATATATCTGCTCGTATAAATGCAATTCCACAAAACCACCCTGACATCATAATATTAGTATACTAAGTATATTACACAAGAAGTAATTCGCAAAGTTACTCAGATTACCGACGAACTTCTGTGGCATGGAGTTTTCCAAGTCTACTATGTCAGCGGAATGGATCTCATTACTTGTGTTACCTGAAGGAACAAACACGCAATCTCAATATTCTCCATCATCACTAATATCTCCAAATAAAATTCTATGTATTTGGTCTTTTGATAAAATACCCACTTCTAATTCAGAAAGATACATTTTAGAATCCCCTTTCAGAATTATGTGGAACATCTAGCAACAGGACGTTGCGGTTGAATCACTTACAAGTCTTTGGAGCCGATCTGTCGTATAACGTTCTTGTATTCACGACGTCGATCCCCCTTAGATAGCTCTTATCTTAGGGGGATCGATGTGTCTGCCTGTTTAATTCTCTTTGAAAATGCTTCTGACTGACCCAGGGCCGAATGGCCCTAAGCATGAATATGGTCTTATGTGATGCTTCGGACTTCATTGAATAACTCTCGAAATCTTCCTATATCTGTACAGTCATTACCAATCTTCAAGTTCTGAAAGTAATACACCTTTTTTGGTAAGTTTAAGACTATTATTGCTTGTAAAACCTTCAATACTCTGAATCTGCTTATTGATAAATGAGAATTCAAAGATCTTTGTAAAATCTCCATTCAGAGTAAAATGAACTTTACTTTCTTCTGGAACAAATATAAGTGAAAATTGGGTTGGATAATCCCCACTTTGCTGAGCAGTATCCTTAAGCAAGTTAACGCCTGTTGCGATATTAAATGTTTCTTTGTTATTTGTAATGACTTCGTAGGCCTTTATATATCTATCATTTCCTGGACCTTTAACATTCTTATATTCATTATCGGAATTATCCGATACAGGAAAATTAGTTAGTACCATGAAGTCACTATCGGAAGAGTTAATATCAATGTTCTTTCTTCCAGGCTCAACAATAAATGTCTTCCTATTTCTCCCGGCTATCAAACTGTGGACACTATGACTCGGGACATTAACAATTACGTTATTGGTTAAATATTCACTTAATTGAGATAACTCAATCCGCCCTGAAAGAATTTCATCAAACAATTTCATAATATGTACGCAATTCTTTCCACGTCTATATTTGCCTTCTTCAATTGGATCGACCATTAATAAGTTCATGAATGTACCACTACTATTCAAACCGAATGCTGGATAAAATTGTCCATCATCATTCTGAAGAACTAATAGTTGATCTTCACCAATCAAAACAATTTTGATTGGTCTTCGAGAAATGTCGAAGTTCATACCAATAAATGTCTTGTCTAAATGAACAGCGAAACTAGTACACATTTAGGTAATCTCCTTTATTAATTTTTTTTTCGTCTTTCCAAAGTTTCACATAACGTCTTTGTATTCACGATGGGAGCCGGCCTTAGATAGCTCCTATCTCAGGTCGGCTCGTGTGTCGTCCGATTATCTACCACAATTATACATCGGACGACTAAGGGGCGTAAGCCCCGCAGCATGGATATAATGTTATCTGAAGGATCGGCCTTTATCGAATTCTAGTACCAGTGATTGCTATTATTTGTTGAATAATTCCCGCTGTATTATTGGGGTCCTTAATGATAATCTCCAATACTTCCAAAAAGCTTGATGCACTTCTAAATATAGCTTTGCTTCTTTGGGTGCGTATAACACGATCTTTCAGTAAATCATTGGGTAAATCAAAATAAACAATAATACTTTTAAATCCTTTATTATGAAAATATCGGAGAACTTTTGCTCTTCCTGAGTTATTCAAATTAGAGTTACTTAAGATAATGTGGCAATTGCTTTGCTCCGTAGCATAGTTAACAATTGCGTCAGTTACAGAGAATTTTAAAGTGTTCGGACCTTCTATAGGACGAAGTTTCTTGTAATGCTCATTAATAAATTCAGCATGATTATCTTGAATTCTCTCCTATTTCTATTATGGTTTTTGCCGATCTTTCAGATAACGTTCTCGTATTCGCGACGTCCATTTCCCTTAGATAGTTCCTATCTTAGGGGAACGGATGTATCTGCCTGACTCCTCTTCTTCGAAAAAACTGCTGGCAGATCAAGAGCCAACGGCCACAACGCGAATATCGTCCCCTTACAATTATGCACCATCACCTGTAATTTGCTCTTTACCATTGTTCATAATATATTTGATTCAAATCAAAATATCTTACATAATTGTCCAATCATTCTCTTTGTGTCCAACATATCTTGGAGATATCAAACAAGAGGAGTTGATATTTTGGTACGTATTCTCGATAAAGCTGCCGTACAGCCGCGCCGTAGATTCAACTTAGCAAACTCATTTATTATCCGACGTTCACCAGCAAGATCTCGCCTTGCAACAATCACTTTACGGATTCCAGTCAATTCTCAACCTAATCGGGTAGATTTAGTAGCAACTGTGGGTGTTCGAGGTGTCACTGGCATTGCGCAAATACTCTTTAGAATCTTCCGCGATGGAAGAGAGATTTTCAACACCCAACAAGGTATCGAATCTGCTGGTTCTGAACAAAATTATGCAGTTACGTTCCAGGCGGAAGATAGAAATGTAATAGCAGGTGCCCATGTTTACACAGTCACAGCAGAAAACCTTACTGCAAATACAAGAGCCGATGTTGTTGGGCCTATATCGTTTAGTGGGTTAGCCGTTAAAACAAGAACCTAATACCATATTTACAATTCTCAGAACTTGAATGATATAGCTATAAAAAATTCAATTTAGAGGGAATAGTTACTCTAAGATGGAAAAAGACAGAAAAGTAATAAGCAGTTCGTTCCTTGTCAAAGGATGGGCTGCTTTTGCTCATTTCCACTAAGCATAACTGCCCGTTAGTTTAATTCATCAATTAATTTCTTGCGCTGATTTCGTATAACGTTTGGCATTCCTGACGAAACGACCCAGCCTTAGATAGCTCTTATCTTAGGCTGGGTCGTTTGTTGACTGAGCTTCTTCCATCCATGATTATACATCTGGCAACCTAGGGGCGGTAGCCCCGATGCGTGAATAAGGTTTTATAGGATGACGCCGCTTCCTCGAGTTACTCTCACATCATCTTTATTATAAATCCTATCTTCTCTCCTTTCTTAAATCCGCAGCTCTCATAAAAACTATGAGTTCCTTCCATTCTAGAACTTGTCATTAACATGACTTTATAACAATCATTCTCCCTAGCGAATTCGACAGCTTTCTGAAGTACTAATCGCCCGTAACCGTTTTTTCTATGGAATTATTTGTGGACGCGTGTGCCGTCCGTGATCAGATCGTTGCTGTCCACGATCACCTCTTGCTCTTCGAAAATCCCCCCGCTTACGGCTGTTGTACTGTCGTTCTCATCCGTAATCTGCACATCCGTGCGAACAGCATAATATGCGTTACCGAGCGGGCCTTGCGTTTCCCTCAGAGCGAATACGTAAGTGCCTCCCTGATCCTTGTGGATGGCTTGATTTGGAACCAGGATCGCGTCGCTGCTCTTTGACTGCGTTATTTTGACATCCACCTGTTCCCCACCTTGAAGGACCGGGTCTTTCAACTCGATCTCCACTTGATCCATTAAACTGGGCATCTTCTCATCCGAAGTGCTTAAAGGGTTGTCCGAAGAACCGGATGACGCATCAATCTTGCTGATCGTGCCGGACAGGGGGATTGGATCCCCTTCCTTAGCAAGAAGAGATACATCCTTCAACGTTTCCCCTACGATCAGCATCGAAGCGATAGGCGTCGGGATCGACAGCGTAAACTTATATCCCTTGGCGGTATTTGAAATCGTGATATCCGGTTTGCCGGTCGAGCTATAACCTTCGATCGCGCCGACTTCCGTAACGATGCCCCGAAACGGCGCTTTGAGCTGTCGGTTGGCTGTTAGATTACCATTCAGATTCTGAATATGCTGCTGCTGGATAGATACGTCCACTTTTGCCGATTCCAGCGCCGCGACAGCAATGATTTTTGCAGCCTCGTCTTCTCCCTGCATCGCTTGGATCACATTGTATTTCAGCTGCTCCATCGACAATTGGAGCTTCTTCAATGCGGACTGTTCGTCAGCAAGCTGCTGTTTGATATCCTTGCCGTCATATTCGATCAGCACTTGATCTTGTTGAACGACATCACCTTTTTTAACTCGCACTTTTGCGACTTTCCATCCGGCCGGATTGGTCAATTCACTCACCTCGCTTGGGGTGACGACCGCACGGCTCTCGTAAGTATGAACTAGCGAACCCTTGCTGGTCGTCGCCGTCATCACCTTGGGTAATGTGAGGGTCTGAAGGGTATTACCCGCAAACGTGAACAGGAGAAGAAGACCTATGAACAGGCCTGCAATCAGCCGGACTTTGCGTTTTCTTGATTGGGAAATCTCAACATCCAATGCCATTCACTCCTAAACTAGCCTTTAATGCCCGATAATTGTATTCCTTCGATAAAGTAGGACTCCGCATACAGGAATAATAAAACCATGGGAGCCATGTACAGGGCCGAAGCGGCAAATCCGATGCCCCTTGCTTCTTTGTTAATCTGGGCAAGGTATAAGGATAGCGGCTGTTTATAGGAATCCTGCAAAAAAATGAGCGGCTGCTCGATCATATTCCAGTAATCGACGAATAACAGAACGATCAGCGCGGCCAGACCCGGTTTTACCAGCGGCAGAATGATCCGCCAGAAGATTACCCATTGTCCCCCACCGTCCATCTTCGCGGCTTCGGAATACGCACCGGGAATATGGGCCATAAATTGCCGCATCATAAAGACGCCAAATGCTCCAAAGATGCCCGGCAGAATGATCGCTGACGCATGATTCATCAGCCCAAGTTTGTCTATGACCATATAGTTCGGAACCAGCGTGACTTGGAACGGCATGAGCATCGTCATCAAATAAACCATGAAAAGCTGATTTCTTCCCGGAAATCTGAGCTTGGCGAAGGCATAAGCCGCTAAAGAAGCGACGACGGCCTGTCCGGCCACGATCGGAATGACCATCATTGCTGAGTTCCAGAACATGCGGAGGAATTCGGTGGACAAAACCATCACCTCGGCATACTGCCCAAATGATATCCAATCCGGGATTAACTTCAGATTGACGAACGAATCTTTGCCGCCTTTCGTAACATCAATCATCTGTCCGAGCAAGTCGTAGTTCCGCCCGATTTCCTGCTCGGTCATGACCGAGTTGCTTATCGTCAGAAAGATTGGTGTAATCATCACAATGGCTGTGATGCCAAGCAGCAGCGTCAGCGCTAGCTTGGTAAAAGGTATCTTGCTCATGTAGTTCATGTTGTTCCTCCCTCCCTGGCTACTCCAAATGCTCTCGGAATCTTCGCTCGATGCTAAGCAGCCCGGTGACCAGAATGACAATGCATCCAACCATCAGCGTGGCGGCAGTCGTCAGCTTCTGAATATCCAGGGAGAAGAACATGTTGTTCATATAATGCTGCATCATGTAGATGCGGTCATATGGATATTCGCCTGCCAGCAGATAAGTCTCCCGAAATACCTTGAAAGAATTAATGATCGAAATGAGGATCACAAAGAACATAGTCGGCGTCAAATAGATCAACGTTATGTGAAATAACTGACGCATTCTTCCCGCCCCCTCGATCTGTGCCGTTTCATAGTAATCTTTCGGAATGGACTGAAGTCCGGCTAAAAATAAAATGATGTTGTAGCCGAGATTTTTCCAGATGTACATGATAACCATGATGCCCATGGACCAATCCGACTGCATCCAGTCGATCCGCTCCTTGTGAAAATAATGTAGCCACGCATTGAGCGTCCCGTTCCAGTCAAAGAGAATTTGCCAGAACATAACGATGGACGCTACCGGCACGACGAGCGGCAGGACGAACGACGTTCTAAGCCAATTTCGCAAATATAGGGATCGATTCAGCAGCATCGCCAGGAGCAGTGACAGCATGATAAGCAGCGGAACGCTTATACCGGTAAACAACAGCGTATTGGCAGATGCTTTATGGAAGGAGCCGCTACTTAGCACTTCCTTGTAGTTATCGAAGCCAACAAACTTTCCGCCAAGCGAGCTATCCGTGAACGATTCATAAATACCCATGATGAACGGGATGATATAAAATATCGCAAAGCCGATCAAGCTCGGAGCCAGGAACCATAGAGCTTTTATCCCGTCCTTGCGTAACCATCCCCTTATTCGTCTTCTATTGTTCATCTAGATACGTCGTTACTTTATTTTGGATGAGCTTTGCGACGTCATCTGCGGATTTCTGTCCGGCAAAGAAAGCCTTGGACTCTTTAACGATCATCTCGTGCACCTTGGCGGACTTGTACTCGACTTGATGATTGGCCCCACCCACTAAGCTCTCGAGCTGATCCAGCTTGGCCTGATCGACTTTGATCTCCATTCCGTGCAACGGCCCTTCCTCATAGGCTTTTACCGTACCTTCATCCTTCAATTGCTGAATATTCTTGGCGAATGCCTTTTTATTGATTGGAAATCCGGCCTTGGTGGAAGACGACTCTATTTCCTCGGACATCAAGAATTTTATGAAATCCCACGCTTCCGCCTTCAAGTTGGAGTTTGAGTTCATGGAAATGCTTTCGTAAGGCCTGAAATAGCCTCCGGCGGTCGTATCCTGAGCATGAGGCTTCATGTAAAATTTCATGTTCTCTCCGTATTCCCTAGAAGATACGAGATAGTCCCACGGAGAGTTGATATGGATTGTTCTGAAATAAGCCTTCGTCCGAGCATCCATACTGACGATTTTAGCGTCATACATAGATTTCACCTGGTTCATCAGACCGGTGAAGGAGGCGGAGTCGAAATTGGCTTTATGGTCCGCTGTATCCACGAATAAGGAATAATTGTCCATTGTGATTTCTGCTAACAGATTTTCGGGTCCCCCGAATACCAGGGCTGAAGGGTACCCCTTGGATGCAGCCAGCTGATTTGCGGTATTTATAAAATCGTTCCATGACCAGGTCTTGTCGTTAATCTGAATCCCGGTTTTATTAATTGCATCCGCATCTCCGACAAATCCTTCCAGAAAGAAAGCAAGAGGCATACTGTAAAGTCCCTTACCGATTCGAGAGTTATCCAGGATATTGCCGAAATAATCTTCTTTTTGGAAAGTCGAATCCTTGTCCATCCATTCACCGAGATCAACCAGCAAATGATGCTTTACGTAGTTATCAGTAGGCAGAATATTCATATATTCTGCCGATTGGAGCAGATCGGGACCTTTACCAGCTAGCATTGCCGTGTTCATATTCTTTACGAACTTTTCCTCATCCGCCTCCGAATGCGCATCGTCGGTGTAGGCCGTCTCCAGCTTGATCTCGATGTTCGGATGAAGCTTTTCATACTTCATCTTAGCTTCTTGAAACCCTTGATTTGGGAAAAACATCGAAAAGACGATAGTCTTCTTGCCGCCTGAGTTCGGATCATTATTCAGAGTCGTGCCCTTCACTGTCCCCCCGTCGTTTTTTTCTGTGGATACCTCGTTGCTGCCTTTCCCCACTGATGATGCTTCCCCAGCGCTGCTGCAAGCGGTTAAAGAAAAAGCTATAAAACAGCTAACCAATAATCCTAACCCGATTTTCTTCATATGACGATTCTCCTCATCGTTTCATTCGTTGAGATATAGATTGATCTTGTTCTGAACTTGTTTCGCGACATTGTCCGCTGATTTCTGTCCGCTGAAGAAAGACTTTGATTCATTGGAAATGATCTCATCAATCTTGGACTGTTTCTCAGTGGAATGAACGGCTCCCGTAATATAGGCGTCCAGTTGGTCCAGCGATGCATTGTCAACCTTGACCGCAGGAAGATCAGCCTCGTGAATCGTTCCTTCGTCTTTAAGCTGCTTCAGCTGTTTTTCGTAGGCAATTCTATTAATTGGAAAACCAGGGCTTTGATCATACACATCGGTATAAGACTGCGCCTCATCCTCTATGAGAAATTTGATAAAATCCCAGGCTTCTTTCTTATGAGGCGAGCTTGTGTTAATCCCGATCATTCCGAAGTTTTTAAAATATCCTCCAGCCCCCACATCTTGCGGATGCGGTTTGGTATACAGCTTGGTATGCTCGGTGAAATTGTTCAACAGATACCCTCGGAGAGAACTGATGGTTTCTTCGTTGAAATAAGCTTTCACATTCCTGGCAGCTTCGCTGCCTCTGCCACCGCCATCTGTAACCATGTCGTAAAGCAAGCCATCATCGAACATCGTTTTGATCTGCTGCATTAACCCGGCAAAGCGCACCGAATCGAAATTGGCTTTCCCGGTTCCTTCTGTGACGAGCTGGTGGTAGTTTTCAGCGACCATCTCGCTCAGCATATAATGCGGTTCGCTAATGAGCACATTCTTGTACTCGCCTTTCTGTGTCAATTGCTTGGCAATATCCGTAAAATCGCTCCATGTCCAACTGCTGTCATCGATCTTGACTCCGCTCTTTCCGAGGGCATCCTCATCGCCAATCAAACCGGCAAGGGAGAAATAAAGCGGCATCCCGTAAAGTCCCCCGCCAATCTTCGAGTTGTCCAAGATGTTGGTGAAATAATCTTTCTTCTGAAGCGATGAATCCTTCTCCATCATGTCGCTTAGATTGACAAGCAGATGACGGCTTACATATTTATCTGCCGGGAGCATATCAAGCTCAATCAGGTCGGGACCTTTGCCGGCCAAGATGGATGTGTTCGAGGAGGTAACGAATTTTTCAATATTTGCATATACCTCATCGAGATCCTTACCCTCAGAGGGTGCAGCCTGCAGCTCAATCTCGATATTGGGATGCAGCTTCTCATACTTCTTCACAGCCGTCTGCATGTGATTGCTCAGATAAAAAGTCGAGAACACGAGCTTCACATGTCCTTTTGAATCCACACTTTCATTCGTATTTCCGTCTTGCGCCGCTGTCGCTCCTTTCATTGCCATTTCGCCTTTGTTTCCCTGAGCTCCACTGCAGGCGGAGAGACAGAGAATTAGACAAATCCATATCCAGCCTATTTTCTTCATCAATGACACACCTTTCTTTACCGTTAACTTCCTTAAGCAGCGTGGGCAGCCATTAGATCATAAGAAAAACGTCTATCGACGTACTTTCTCAGAAGACAGACCTCATTTAGCGGAAGTTTTTCTTGCGAGATAAGGATGTTAAGTCTCTGGAGTTTACACTTTCTTATCTCTTGGAATAGTCTTCAACCCTCCGGGAAGCCCCCTTGTCAACCCTTGTAAAAAGAATTGAAACTATCATCGCTGACTTTTCCAAATATAAAGTAAAGATGTCTCCAAAGCTTCACCTACTTGTAAACAAATTGTCTCCAAAAAAAAGACGGCAGACCGAACGTTATTTCGTTCAGTCCGCCGCAAACAGGGATACTATGAATAAAAAATATATAGGTTTCGGGGTCCCCACAAAGTATCTGGAATAAGTATCGAAGCATAGCTCCACTATGTGAGGTTAGGTTAACTATTCAAACTTTATGATAAATGGCTGACTATACGAGACGGGACTTTGCTCTGAATTCGCTTGTACTCTTGGCGCGGAATATATTTTCTGCCCATTGATCAATAAATTGTCATTGTCCAGGCTCCAAAACATTTCCGAAGGCATGAAGCCTTGATAGACCGATGCCTTGTACAGGACGTCGTTTCCTTGAAGCCTCCCCGCATAAATCGAGATTGAATCGTTGTCTTGCTGGGAGTATGCAATATACTTGCGGTCCTGCGACAATTGAAAGCTAAGAACCTCCTCCAGCAGGACAGAAAGAGCCCTGTTTCGTCGATCGTACTCATACAACGTGCCTTCCGTCCCAAGGAAAACAAACTGATCTTTGTTAAGCCATGCCATCTGATCGCCGCCGGTCTGATGCTCGTATTCGATATTTACGCTGCTTCCATCTACTGTTCCCATGCAGATACTAATGGTCCGTTTATTCTTCACCACAATCAGCACGCTTTGTCCATCGTCAGACATTTTCGCCTCGGAGATGCTGCTAGTGTCTTGCAGGCCCTTCAGGGGATACAGCTTAACTTGCCCAGCGGTAGTGTCATACACTGCCATTTTGACGACAGATCCTGTGTCGACGTCTGTAATGAGATAAGAGATGTATCTGCTGTTATCCGACCAAGTGAGCTTTGTCATGAGCAGCTCTTCACGGGGTTTGATGGTGCCCATGTTGGTTTCCCGTCCATCGGAAAGTGAAATCAACTTCAGTAGCATGCCATCTTGTGTCTTGTTAAAACCAACGATATATTTACCGTTTGGTGATAACTCGATGTTCCGAGGATCAACATTCACGCTTTGCATTTTCACTAGCTGTTCATAAGGGGGCGAGAGCCGCTGCAAACTTTGCGTCAAATGCCTGGTTGCGCCGGGGGCGTCCTGAAAAAGACCGACAACGGATTCGGGATCCGTCCAACCGAGTAATTGACTGTCATTGGTTTCTGATATCGGGAGACGGTATATTCTTTTCACTTGAAATGGCTTGCTGCCCGTATCGACAATATGCTCCTCTTCCGTGCTTGGAATAACAATGGTCTCCGACTGCAGCCCCCCTGCACATCCGGACAAGAGGATAATCAGAACCGTAAACAACACAGGCAATGCCGCAAACCGTTTGTTTAACAACATTATCCCTCCTCCCTGATGTAAGGTATATCCACGTAAACAATGGTCTGTCGGTTCTGACTGACCAGCCGGATGCTGCCTCCATGGTCGTCGACGATCGATTTGGCGATGCTGAGACCCAGACCGACACTGCCTTCCTCCTTGAACTTGGGGCCTGCCGAATAGAACGGTTGAAACAGGTTCTCAAGATGATCTGGTGGAATCGTCTCACCCGGATTGTCAAATATAAAGCGAACGAGTTCGGAGTCCAGCTCGGCCTTGGCTGATATCTTCGATTGGGGAGAGCTGTATTTAATAGCATTATCAAGCAGATTAATAAAAAGCTGACGCAGCCTGTCCGCTTGACCATATACGAACAGATTCTCTTTCGTCTCGCAAACGATGCTTTTTTTATAGCGCTTGGCCCGAAACGACATGGAGTCGCATACGTCACGCAGAATGGTACCGGTGTCTACAATTTCAAATTCATCGCCGGAGTTTCGATGCGAAACCTCCAGCAGCTTGAGGACCATGCTGTGCAGGCGCCTGCTCTCTTCCACGATGTGATTCATCCCTTTATCGAAAAACTGCCGGTCGGCTTCCCCCTTCTCCCTGATCATTTCCGCATAACCAAGGATGGAAGTCAGCGGCGTCTTAAGTTCGTGGGTGACATTGTCGAAAAAACGTTTTTCCTGATCGTTAAGCTCCCGAAGGCGGTCTCGATCCCTTTCGATGGTAGAAATCTGGCTGCTGATCCTATCGATCATATCGTTGAAGTTGACGGCCAACCGGCCGATTTCATCTTTACGCCGTGACTGGATACGCACGTTCAGATTGCCGTTTTTCACTTCTGTCGAGGCTTTTGTCAGCTTCACAAGCGGGATCGTGATGTGCCTGGAAAGGATATAGGAAAACAAAAACGCCGCAGCAAAAATAGCAAAGGCAATATAGAAGATGATGTCCTGAATCCGTCCGCTTTGTTCATAGAGTAAGGTAAAATCTTTGGCAAAACGCAAAATGCCTACCTTCGTACCATCAATGATGACAGGGTACGAGAAAAGGACCGCCCCTTTGTTTCGGTCATAAGTGACGTTATAGGCCGTCTTTCCCTTGATGGCCTGTTTGAGATCGTCATCGGTTCGCCCGGCGAATAGCGACTTGTCGGATGAAAACAGCAAAACGCCATCCACCGTATAGGCGCTGACGCTGCTGTCGGTGGCATGATTTAGATCATTCACCATTTCTTCGGCCATTTGGCCGAAATAGATCTTGTTGTTCGTAAAATGGTTGATTAGAAATGCCTGCCGGACATACACATTGCTGTTGTTTTTAAGACCGACTAAATCGGAGGTGACAATCTTCTGATTGCTTGTCCGGATGATTTCCTTCACGGTCTGGTTGAGCACGAGGAAAGAAAGGGCGAATATCAGGAAGAAACCGACGATGAATTTGGCTTTGATCGTCCGGAACATTTCTATTCCGCCCGCTTCTCGAATTTATAGCCGATTCCGAACACGGTCGTAATCAGATCCCCCGCATCGAGCTTTTTGCGGAGCCTTTGAATATGGGTGTCCACCGTCCGGGTGTCGCCGGCAAAATCATATCCCCATACGAAATCGAGCAGTTCGGAACGCGTGAAAATTTTACCTTTATGGCCGATTAATTTCATGAGCAGATCAAATTCCTTTGGTGTCAGGTCGACATGTTGGCCGCCTTTTTTAACCACCCTCTCCGCCGCCACAATCTCGATGTTTTTGAACCGGATCACCTCTTCGTCCTCCGCTTCCCGTTCAGCTACATTGGCTTGATCCACCCGGCGGAGTATCGTGCGGATCCGCGCGACGACTTCGCGCAGATCAAAGGGCTTCGTGATATAATCATCCGCACCGAATTCAAGCCCGAGCACTTTATCGGTAATGTCTGATTTAGCCGTGATCATCAAGATGGGAATGTTATAGTTCGCCGTCACCTTTTTGCAGATATCCAGCCCGCTTTGGTCAGGCAGCATCCAGTCGAGCAGGAGAAGATCGGGGTTGAAAGATTCCAGTTCATTCAACCCGGCAGCACCGCTTGCTGCAGTATTCGTGTGAAAGCCTTCCATCGTAAGCCCGTATGAAAGCAAATCGGCAATGGGCTCCTCATCTTCGATAATGAGAATTTTCGTTTTGTTCATGAAGATCTCCATTCTTTATTCTTAATCTGGCAGTCGTATCGCTGCACTTATCAACGTATCAAGTACGTTACCTATATAGAATCGATTTTAGCATATACCGGTTATGAAACGTAAGTGATCTGCAGAGAGACCGTTAAGCCTCATTTTTTCCTATTGTGATTCCGGCAGATGCAGGAGCTGCGGCACCGTTACGAACGAATATCCTTCAGCAGTCAATTCGGGAATTATCTGCTGCAGCGCCTCGATGGTATTGGCCAAATGGTTTTTCCCGTTGGCGGTATGCTGCAATATGATTCCTCCGGGCTTTAATTCTTTGTGCACGAGCCTCATGATCTCTTTTGAAGATACGCCTGACCAGTCCATCGTGTCCACCGTCCAATTCACGACCGCCAGATTTTTTTGGTGGATGGCATCCATTTTATCGGTTCCAAGTGCTCCGTATGGCGGCCGAAACAGGATGGGACGAAAACCTGCCGCTTCTTCGAGCGCGTCCTGCGTATCATCCACCTCTTTCATCGCCTCAGCCATCGATATTTGCTCGAAATTCGGATGAGACCAGGAATGGTTGCCTATCGCATGCCCTTCCTGGGCGATCCGGCGTACGATATCGGGATGGGCTTTGGCCCGGTTCCCCAAAATAAAAAAAGTAGCTCTGATGTTGTTTTTCTTCAATATATCAAGGATCTTCGGTGTAACGATACTGTCGGGTCCATCATCGAACGTTAATGCGACTTGTTTTCCATCCTCGGCCGAACCATTGAAATAGACTTTGTTTTGGAATGTCGGCTCCTTCTGCGGTTTGCCCTGTCGATCCTCCGTCATGGAAACAGGTGGCGGCACTTCAGTCAATTCATTCTCAATGGGCTTATGGGGAATATTTTGGGCAAAATATGTTTTCAAACCCTCAACAATCGCCTGGGCCGCCGCTTCCTGACCTTCGCTGCTGAGCAGAAAGGCTTCCTCATCCGGGTTAGTCAGATACCCAACTTCAACGAGCACCGCAGGCATTTGCGATAAAGAGAGCACCTTAAGATGTTCTTCCTTCACGCCGCGATCGGGAAATCCCAACGTTTTTACGACATGATCCTGTATGGATTGAGCCAGTGGAATGCTGTCGTCATGTCGGTACAATGTCTCCGTGCCGGTAATCGTTTGCTCCTTGTAGGTGTTTCCGTGGATTGAAACCAAAGCATCCGCATTCCAATCGTTTGCCATCGCCGCGCGGTCCTCCAATGCAACAAATTCATCATCCGTCCGCGTTAGACGGGGTTCAAACATCGGTTCCTGCTCCAATAGCTGATATACACGCTGTGCCAAAGAAAGGTTAAAGCCCTTTTCGAATTGACCGCTCGCCCCCGTTGCACCAGGGTCTTTGCCGCCATGTCCAGCATCGATGACGATTCGGTACTTTGCATTGCCCAGAGATATATTCGGTACGGACACCGAAGCCGTCGTATCTCCACGTGTCAGAGCCGGCATTAATTTTTCCATCGAAGAGCCGGTATGCCAGATTGCTTTGATTCCCATTAAAATAACGAAGAAGAATAGCAAAATATATATTCCTTTAATAGGCCGTTTACGCTTGCTGCGGTTAATCATAGTTCCTCCTCGTGTATGTTAGTTTCATATATTGATGTGTGGGAACTATGGCTTCGTGCAAGTTCCTGATGAAAAATATAATCTATGAATGTGGCAGCCGTTTCATCGAGATGTCAACAAGTTGTGTCCATGTCTCGTATTTTCAACTCTCAAATAAAAAAAGCCGCAAAAATGCAGCTTCAAGAATTACAAGATAATAGGAACGATTTTAGCGGGGCATGACGGCAGAAGAGGATTTATCTTATCGGGATCTTTATGTCCCTTCATGGAAAGTGCAGCTAACTGAAGTCCGGCAATCTAACCTTCTGTGCGGGATTCAAGCAGTGCGATACTTTGGGATGAAAGGTTTAAACCCATCACTTCGCCTATAAATTCGGCCGCTTCGTTGAAAGTAAAGCGCAAGTCAGGTGTACGCACTTCAGTTAATTGATCCCTGACACGCAATCGTGCCAAGGGGAGAGGGGGATCTTCGCGAGTGACAATGACTAGATTGTAGCAGCCCGCTAAAGCTTAGTGCCCCCTAGTCTTCAGCCATCAACGATCCCAACCCACTCTCTTATTTAAAGCTCTATACATCCATACCAGCAACTCCCATAATTAACATCTGGGAACCAAGGACGATAGCCCCGGTTCGTGGATAATCCCTCGAATTATTCTTCGGGCAGACCAAGCAGTATCCACTTTATTGAGGTATAAAGACTTCCTTCTCTTGGGAGAAAGACATCCTAGAACCGGTTGCTTGTGTATAAAAATTAAAATTATTTTTTTGGAATCACATTCCTCTTTTTATACATATATGGTAAAGTGGAATGTGAAAGTATAAGCGTTTTAACTTTGATAAAGGAGGATTTCATTGTTGTTTGTCAAAGCCATCCCCTATTGCCATTCCAAAAACTAAAAAGGAAGTGTAGCGATGTTGACACGAAGCAAACTTATGGCTTTTAGTCTCTGCATTTGTATGCTGCTCACTTTATTGCCTACATCAGGCTTTGCGGAGACAGAGGCTCAGGTAGAAGCGGAGGTAGAAACTGCGTTGGCAGCTATACCGAGTCCTTGGAAGCAACAAAATATTGGTTCACCCACAACAACGGGCAGTGCATCTTACGATCCGGCTGCTGACCAATTCTCCGTAAGCGGGGCAGGCAAGGACATTTGGGGCAAATCAGATCAGTTCAATTATGTGTATCAGCCCTGGACAGGTGACGGTTCCATTATTGCCCTAGTCTCTTCTCAGACAAATGCACATGATTTCGCGAAGGCAGGCATCATGATAAGGGAAACGCTGAAGGCTGATTCCAAGCATGTCGATTTGCTGTTGACCCCTTCCAATGGGTTCACATTCCAGTACCGCACTGAAACGGGCGGAACCATGCAAAGCGAGAAAATTGCTTCGACGAGCCCGGCCTGGATCAAGCTGGAGCGTAAAGGTAACGTCATCAAAGGATATGTATCCAATAACGGGTTGAACTGGGGCGATTTGGGCAACTTGACTCTAAAGATGAATGCCTCGCTCTATGTAGGATTGGCTGTCACCAGTCATAATGAATCTGAATTAAGCACGGCCACCTTTGACAAGGTGAAAGTAAATGCCACCGGAGATGTATTCCCGCCTACCGAACCAACAAACCTGCAAGCAACCAGTGTAACGGATACAACGGCTAACATCTCCTGGACCGCATCGCTGGATGATATTGGCGTGAAGAGCTATGACGTGTACAAAGATAATGTATTGACGAAAGCGGATGTAACCGCTACTAACTATACTTTTACCGGATTAAAGCCGGATACCACATATAATTTCACGGTCAAGGCCAAAGATGCAGCAGGAAATGTTTCCAATGCCAGCAGCCCACTAACTGTGAAAACGACAAACCAAACCGATACGGAAGCCCCGACTGCCCCGACAGGACTTGCAAGCTCAAGCAAAACATCTTCATCAGTCCAATTGAGCTGGACAGCATCGACAGATAACGTAGGCGTCTATGAGTACGACATTTATAGAGATGGCACACTAGCCGACAGCACGCCTGCGACATCCTTCAATGTGACCGGACTTAAGGCAAATACCACGTACAACTTCACCGTAAAAGCAAGGGATTTAGCGGGAAATATTTCCGCGGCAAGCAAAGCGTTGTCTGTCAAAACAAACCCTGCCTCTTCCGATCCTTATACGCCAGAGGTTGTCGCAAACAACTTGGAAACGCCATGGGCTATTGATTTCGCACCAGATGGACGGATCTTCTTCACGGAACGCAACAGCGGCAGAGTTCGTGTCGTTGAGAATGGGATATTAAAATCAACACCGGTCATTACTTTGGGTGACCCTTTTTACTACATGCCTAAGAGCGAAGGCGGCTTATTGGGGATTGCACTCGATCCTAATTTTACCTCCAACCATTACATGTATATCTACCATTCCTACAAAACATCAGACAACAAAGTAGCCAACAGGGTCGTTCGTCTTAAAGAGAATAACAACAAAGCTACAATAGACAAGGTTCTTATCACTAATCTTCCTGGTGCGGTCTATCACAATGGGGGGCGTCTGAAAATAGGCCCAGACAACAAACTGTATTTCGGTGACGGCAACTACGGAAACAAAGATGATACACTGTCTTACCTCGGGGGAAAAATATTCCGCCTAAATTTGGACGGTACCATTCCAAGCGATAATCCATTTGGTGCTTCCTCTCCGATTTATAGCCGTGGACACCGGAATCCTCAAGGATTAGCATGGCAGCCTGGGACGAATCGTCTCTTTGAATCAGAGCATGGCGAGGCCTCTAAGGACGAAATTAACTTCATTCAACCTGGTAACAATTACGGTTGGCCTAAATATGAGGGCGGAAATCAGAATCAACCAGGCATTACGCCTCCGCTTATTTATGCGAGTGGCACAACCTGGGCGCCTTCTGGCATGACTTTTGTAACCCAAGGGCCGTGGGCAGGAAATCTTCTTGTTACCAATTTAAAAGGCAAACAGATCATCCACATGGTCATTGGAGAGCAGAACGGCAAGCCGACGATCAAAAGTAGTGATCTTAATTATTTGTTTGTAAATAAATACGGCCGCATCCGTGATATTGTTGAAGCGCCAGACGGATCGCTGTATTTCGTCACCAGCAACAATGGCGATAAGAACGGTGATGGCACTCCGGATAAACTTGTTCGATTGGCACCTAACTTCTAGTGGATATGAATAGATGAACAAAAGCTATGCAGCCAGCGCGTACCGATGCTCAATCGGTGCGCGCTGTTTGATGAAGATATTTTTTCACGCTGCTTGATCCAGTTTACGTTTTTGCCGTTGTCCCCGCTTGAGAGGTATCATCATTACAAATAAACAAGATACGTTATTATTGAGAACGGTAGTACCCACTACAATATAGAGTTTTATTGGGATTACTTAGGATTAAAGTCTGTGATTCGAAATTATTGAGCTATCCTGCCCATTAGCCGAGAAGACTGCCGACAAAAGTTGATCGGTATCCTTCTCATGATGGTTGCCCCCAAACGAACAAAAAGCCGTCCCTCAAAATATATTCATACTTTGAGGGGCAGCTTTTCGATACACTGCTGATTATTTAGATAGCTCTTCCTTCACCATAAGCTGACGGGCATATTCATTCAGATCGATAGACTCGCCACTGTTCAGCCGCGACTTTTCAGCTGCGAATGCGATCAGATGGCTCCGGACGGAAGCCGCAGCCGATGTCAGGCTCTCCTGGCCGTTATAGTGACGCACCTCATCCAGAAAATTCCTCACAATGCCGCTGTCTCCCCCACCATGGCCACTGGTTTGAGAAGGGATTGTGATTTCTGTTTTTTGATGTGTCAAAAAGTCGTACACGGTGATTTGATCTTCCTCACCGCGAAGTTCTCCTTTCGTCCCCATGATCTGGATTCTACGTTCCTGCTCAAATGTAAAGCCGCACATACTGAACATGGCCGTAGCTCCGCCTTCAAATTCCATATTCACGACCTGGTGATCTACCACATTATTGTCACTCCGGTATACACACCGGCCGTAATCGGTATCACGCAAACCCTGTATGATATTCGGTTTCGTCAGCTCCTGTGTAAAATGTCCTGCCCAACCCCTGAACTGGTCACTCAAATAAAATCTTGGTGCAGAGTACGCGCAGGTTGGTTCTACAGCACAATCCAAGCATCGGTCAGCGGAACCTTCCGGTGCATTGCCTTCATGAAAATGTTTAAGAGATCCGAACGAACTGACCTTGAGGCAAGGTTGATCCACGAGCCAGGATAATACGTCCATATCATGGCATGACTTGGACAGGATCATCGGGCTGGATGTGTTGGAATTATTCCAATTTCCTCGCACGAAGCTGTGGGCAATATGCCAGTAACCCACATTCTCATTCAACTGAATGGAGACAATTTCTCCGATACGTCCTTCTTGTATCACCTTCTTGATTGTATTCCAGAACGGTGTGTACCGCAGCACATGGCAGATCGTGAGCAGCCGATCATTATCTCTCGCCGCTTGTTCCATCTCAAGACATTCCTTCGGATCAGGTGACATCGGCTTCTCCAGCATAACATGATACTTCTTATCTAAAGCCTGCATGGTTGGGCCATAATGCATTCTGTCCTGTGTACAAATAACCGCAATATCAGCCAGCTTAGGTTCAGCCAACAAGGGCTCCCAAGACTCATAACAGCGTTCCGGCGGAATCCCGTGCTTCTCAGCAAATCTTGCTCTCCTCACTGGATCGGCTTCGGCAACTGCAATGAAGGTAAGCTCATGCGGATAATCAAGTGCATAGGGTGCATAGCCACCCGCTCCTCTCGCACCTGCTCCAATCAGGACTGCTTTCAGTTGACTCATATTTATTCGCTCCTTTATGATCTGAAATCTACTGATGACCTTCTAATCTGCTTGGGTATAACGGTCTGCTGCTGATTGATAGATGGCTACATATCGTTCTACGCCCATCTTTTGAAGAGCTGCCACATACTGATCCCAATTGTCAAAGGATTCATTTCCAGTAATGAATTTGTCACGCATTTCATCTACATACGTTTCAATATCCGTCTGGAAAGTGGTCAGATCCCGCTGCTCTTCCTGTGTGAAATTAAACGGAGGCCAAATTTGATCTTGTGGTAAGATGTGAGACTCTGCTTTTTTCGCATTATCAACCGAAGTTGGCAGACCTTCAGCACCCTTGAAGTATTTCTGCTTCACAAAACCAGGGTAGTATCCACCCGGCCAAATCAGGTATTGACCTACCGCCTGGTCCAGATTAAGGCCATCCGGGTTGTTTTTGATATTGTCGACATAGTCTACGTTGCCGTCTGCGTCTTCTTTATATGTCTCATCTTTCCAGCCCATGAAGAACGTTTTGATGCCCTCATCGCTGTAGAAATAATCCATCCAGCGGATCATGGCCTCTGGATTTTTGGCTTTATCTGTCAGTACGAACATTCCGATATTACCGAGTGGAGAACCATAGGCGTTGTATGTCTGATCGCCATGAGGACCCTTCAATACTGGCATGCCAACATAACCTTTCTGATTGTATATCGCAACCGGATCAACATTATCAACGACTCCGATCAGGCCTTCCATTCCTTTAGCATCTACTTCAGTACTCTTAACAGATACAATGTCCTGCTCAAGTAATCCGTCCTTGTAGAGCTTATTCACGAACTGTAACAGCTCCTTGTAATGGGGATCAGTTGGAATAAAGCGTACTTTATCCGTCTGAGGATCTGTATCAATGTTAATGTTGGAGGTTCCATGATTATTCACCCCAAATGAACCTCTCAGGTAGTTCACCACACCAGCCGTTCCCACACCGCCCCAGGCAAACTCGTCCTTCTGCCCATTGCCGTTCGGGTCCTTTTCTTTAAATGCTTTCAACATATTATAGAAGTCATCTAATGTCTGCGGTTCCTGCAAACCTAATTTATCAAGCCACTCTTGCTTCACCCAAGGTGTTCCGTACAGAACCGACTTAAATTCCGGATCATACAAGGTTGGCAGCCCATATATGTTACCATCCGGCATCGTAATCCCTTTGCCAATAACCGGATACTTCTTCATTAGAGCCTTAAAGTTAGGCGCGTATTGGTCGATCAGATCATTTAGAGGAATGAATGCGCCCTGCTTGCCGTATTTCAGCAGATCCGATCTGGAAAACGCCGAGGCGTAGAACAGCTCCGGGTAAGCGCCGCCTGCCAGCAGGAGATTGCGTTTTTCCTTCAAATTATCCTTCTGCACCGTATCCCACTGGATATGAACATTTGACATCTTCTCATACTCTTTCCAGAGTCTGAGATCGTTCCAGTCCGCATTGGCAAAAAACTTTCCGGCAAATCCGCTCACTTTAATGGTGTCATTTACAATCGGAAATCCACTCGCATTGACCTTGTCATTGGCAGCTCCCTTATCCTTAGTACTTCCCGATGAATCAGCCGCATCCTTGGAACTGCACCCGGCCAGCATCGATACGGACATCATACAAACTAGAGCGATACTCCCCCACTTTTTGAGCGTCATTCTTATTCCTCCCTTTGTCCCATCGATATATCCACACAAGGAATTATCCTTTAATGGCACCAATCATTACGCCTTTAACAAAATATCTTTGCAGGAAAGGATAAAGCATAAGCACCGGTATGTTGGCAACGACGAGTACAGCATATTTGATGCCCTCGACTTCCCTTTGCTGCTTAATCGCAGACTCGGTTGACATTTTGACCATATCGTTCGTCTGGCCTTGAATCAGAATCTCCCGCAAAATGAGTTGAAGTGGAAATTTGTTCTTGTCTGATAGATACAACATTGCGTTAAAGAAGGCGTTCCAGTGCCCAACAGCATAGAACAGAATCGTCACCGCTATAATGGGCATGGATAATGGCAGTATAATCCGGGTTAAAATTTGAATATTGGAGCAGCCATCAATCGTCGCCGCCTCATGCAACTCATTTGGAATCGATTGCTGGAAGAATGTCCGCATAATGATGATGTTCCAGATCGAAACGGCATTCGGAATGATCATGACCCATAATGTGTTTAACATGCCAAGGTTTTTGATTAGCATATAAGTTGGAATTAATCCGCCACTGAAGAACATCGTGAAAACAAACAGGGCCATGATGGCATTGCGGCCTATAAAATCCTTTCGAGATAGCGGATATGCCGCCAGAATCGTCATGACGAGATTAATCAGCGTCCCCACTAACGTATAGATCAGTGTATTGGAATAACCTCTGAGGATATCTTTGTTCTGAAAAATCTTCTCGTAAGAATGGAGATTGATCCCCTTCGGCCATAGGAACATTTCACCACGCAGGACGGCCTGCGGGTCGCTGAACGAAGCACTTAACACAAAAACAAGTGGGTAGATAACAATGAGCGTAATTATAATTAACAAAAAATGGTTAATTACATTAAAAATACGATCTCCTCTAGATTCAACAAGCATGCATCAGCAACTCCCTTACCATAGGCTCGTTTCACTCATACGTTTTGAGATCTGGTTAACAGTGACTAATAAGATGAAATTGATTATGGAGTTAAACAGACCAATCGCCGCTGAGAAGCTGTATTCAGCATCTTGTATCCCGCTCCGGTAGACGTAGGTAGAGATAATGTCCGAGGTTTCTAAATTCAGTGAGTTCTGCATCAGCAGGACCTTCTCGAAACCAATACCCATGATGCTTCCGATATTTAAAATGAACAAAATGATAATTGTCGGCATAATACTCGGTATATTTATATGCCATATCCGCTGCAACCGGGTTGCCCCATCCACACGCGCTGCTTCATGAAGCTGAGAGTCCACGCCGGCTAATGCCGCCAAATAAATAATCGAGCTCCAGCCCATGGTCTGCCATACATCCGACATCACAAACAAGGTCTTGAACCAGGATGGCTCAGACAAGAAATTAATGGGATTACCGCCAAACATACCAATGAAGTGATTAATAATTCCGTATCGCGGCGATAAAAACATCATCATCATGCCTACGACCACGACGGTCGATAGAAAGTGCGGCGCATAGGTTATGGTCTGAACAAATTTTTTAAACTTTTCCGCCCTTACCTCATTCATCAGTAGCGCCAAAATGATAGGGACTGGAAAACCTACCGCCAAGCTGTACAACCCAAGTCCAAGCGTATTTTTAATTAATCTCCAGAAGAAATAACTGTGAAAAAAACGTTCAAAATGTTCAAAACCGACCCAGGGGCTTCCCCAAATCCCCTTCGTTGCAATGAAATCCTTAAATGCGATTTGAATGCCATACATCGGCAAGTACTGAAAGACAATGTAATAAGCGACAACTGGCGAAATTAACAAATAGAGCTGCCAATTCCGTAAAATCAGGTTCCACTTCTGACGTCGTCTCTTCTTTTCATGTACTGCATTCATTGCAGGTTGTACATTTGTATTGGCCATGAACATCCCCCCTGGAAATTGTCACTACAATCCTGCCTGGCAAAATGTCTTTGTGTTAAACCACCAGCGTCATTACGCTGCTCCAAGCAGTTCCCACCTTTCTTCCTTAATTTCTAAGATTTAATTTATAGTACTTATATGTTAGAAGTTGTTACACAAAGTGAGTGAATAGCGTTAATAGATGACTCCATTATCTAATGAAAGGGAATTTTTTTGGATATATATTTGGATATACATTTGGTGCTAGTTTGGAATATATTTTATGTAAATTAGTAGGTGTCAGTTTGGATAATAGGTTATAAGAGTTTTAGAGGATTCTTGTGTATTTTATATAAACACTGATTTATAGGGGAGTGTAAGCGCAATCAATAATTTAATTTATTAGATAATCTTAACTGCTGGCTAGATCCAAATACATAGACAATAAAGCCAAACGCTTAATTTCATACATCATAATATAGCCCACAGACGGTTGTCAAACATTTTTTTGGCTTTATTTGGTTCATTTTTTGGCTAAAAAAAACAAGAAAAACCCACGAGCATGCATTCCTCGTAGGTTTTATATGAAAGTTATCTGGATTTATATGTAATATAATATCACACAACTAACTAGTCATTTGTACGATTTGTACGATTTGTACGATCATAAACTGAGGATTCCCTCACAATAAGGGTACTGGGCAACAAAACTTTATGGAGAGATGAATAACGTCCTTCCAGATAATCGTTAATTAATTGTGCTGCCACTTTGCCGATTTCATATTTTGGAACCTGCACGGACGTCAGAGGTGGTGTCGTATACTGCGCCATAGAAATATTATCCATGCCCACGAAGGCTATATCTTGAGGAATACGGCCATTTTGTTCAACAACTGCCCTCATGGCAGGAATAGCTAGCATATCACTTGCACAAAAGATTGCCGTCGGCCATTCAGACTTGGGCATCTCAGTCAGGAGCTCCGTCAGTCTGCTGTAGCTGAAATTCACATTCCAGTTGGTGTTGATAATCCAATGTTCATTGAGACTCAGATTTGCTTCCAGCATGGCAAATTTATAACCGACATACCTTTCTTCGCTATCTATTTGTTCCGAATATGCGGGGCCTCCGATAAACCCAATACGGGTATGGCCTTGCTCGATCAAATGACGGACTGCTGTGCGGGCAGAAAATATTCGGTCACAGTCAACGACTGGTACAGTTAGCCTTTCGTCATTGAGACTCACACCCAGTACAGTGATATTCTCTTGCTCAAGCATCTCAAACAATTTTTCATCATACCAGCTGATTGCCACTATCCCTTGAGTACCCGTTTCCTGGAGCATCATCTTTATCCGTTCGGTGTCACTAAGTTCTTCGCAAGTGCGGACAATTGCTGGAGGCAGTCCCATTTCCGTCATTTTAACGTGAAAACCTGTCAGTACCTGTGAAAAGTACGGATGATCATCCATCAAAATCTGTGGCACGATACAGGCTATCCGTTTGGCTGAGGTAATCTCTTTACCAATGGATTTGGAGGATTCATCCAAAATGTATCCCAACTCAAGGGCAGCTTCCCTAATTTTCCGCTTTGTCTCTTCATTGACCGGTCGATTGGTATCATTGCTGATCGCGCGCGAAACCGTTGATATGGATACGCCTACACGTTCTGCGATATCTTTTAATTTTGGCATTACAGCACCTCCCCTTGCTCTCTTCATTTGGAGCCAAAATTTATGTTTAGCAATGATCATATCATAATATTGTAATATTTTGGCGTCAATTAAACAAGCCCAGAGCGCTTATGAGGAGCGTCGGAAGGCTTCTGTCTCACCCGGTAAATGGTCAGAGACCATAGCTATTTGGCAGTGCGGTTCTAATGAAGATGCGAATGGCTTGCTTCGAGATTTTTTCCCGAAAGGCACCAATCTCGCTCAAATTGATCTTAGACCACGAAAATGTTTGGGCTGGAGAACCGCTCAGAGAAACTGTCGCAATTGGTTTGACAATCTGTCCGATAAAAAAGCCCCCGGTTTCCCGGAGGCTCATCGAATACTAGTTATTTTACCGCGATCACTTCAATCTCCACAAGTCCGCCCTTCGGCAGCTTCGCAACCTCAACGGCGCTACGAGCCGGATAAGGCTCCGCAAAGAAGGTGGCATAGACTTCATTAACAGTTTGGAAATCGCCCATGTCCTTTAGAAATACCGTCGTTTTCACTACATGCTCCATCGCATAATCTGCCGCTTCCAAAATTGCCTTCACATTAGTTAGCGATTGCTTCGCCTGCTCCGATACAGAATCCGGAAACTCTCCTGCAGCATTCATTCCAAGCTGCCCGGAAGTAATAATCATATTCCCAAATTGTACAGCCTGTGAGTAAGGACCGATAGCACCTGGAGCGTTTGAAGTTGCGATTGTTTTTCTCTCTTGTTTTGTCATAGAAATTCTCTCCCTTTATCCACGCATTAATACGCTTTGTTTTTTTCTGTTTTCACAAGCGAGGGGTGTGATCCCTCCTCTTATAATGATTTAGCTGCTTTTGCATCATCATATTCCTTGAGCATTTCCTGCTGCTGCTCTGGAGTCAGCTTGGTGATTCCAAAGCCTGTGAAGCCCCAGATCGTCGCGAAGATAATACCTGTCCAACATAAGATTGCCCAAGGCAAATATGAAAGGGTTGCGACGCCAAGCGTACCAGCCATATAAGCCCCTGCTGCAGTCCATGGCAGGATTGGTTCGACAATGGAAGCGGAGTCCTCAATTGTCCGGCCCAGGTTCTTCGGATGCAAACCGCGGCGGATATAAGCCTCACGTAACATTTCACCAGGCATCAAGATCGATACCTGACCATTGCTTGTTACACCGATCATTGTCAAACCAGTAGCAATTGTTGCCAGGATCAGCGAGCCCGTCGAGTGCACATACTTGAGGATCTTATCTACAATCAATTCCAGAGACTTCGTCAGCGATATTGCACCCGCAAATGTAATGGCACAGAAACAAATCAACAATGTACCCATCATAGAGTTCATACCACCGCGATTCAGAAGGCGAGGAATATCCGGAATCACAGCAGCTGCATCAAAGCCTTGAATGTGAACCATAGCTACATCGAAGCCGTTAATGACGGAAGTAATTACATCATGCAGTGTAAACCCTTGAAAGATCATACCGTTCGCCATCGCTACAAAAGAGGAGATTAACATAACCGGGATTGTAGGCTTCTTGCGAATCGACCCATACAATACGATCAGTACCGGAAGCAGTAATAGTAAATTCCAGTTGAACACTGTACTTAAAGTATCCATAATCGTAACAACCTTCTCAGGAATAGCCACATCCGAGCCACCGCTATTAAAACCAGTGATCAAGAAGACCGTTCCTGCTACGATAAAGGATGGTACTGTCGTATACAACAAATGACCAATATGTTCATACAAGTTAACTCCTGTTGACAGCGCTGCCAAGTTTGTTGTATCTGATAACGGGGACAGCTTGTCTCCAAAATAGGCTCCTGCTACGACTGCACCTGCAACAGCAGCCAGATTCGCATCAAGGCCAGCTCCTACCCCCATAAATGCTATCCCAATTGTACCTGCCGATCCCCAAGAAGTACCTGTACATAAGGAGACAATGGAAGTGACAATGAATGCCGTAATCAGCAAAAATTGCGGATTAATAATATCAAGTCCGTAATAGATCATCATGGGTATCGTACCGCCGATCATCCAGGCGCCAATCATAAATCCGACAGTAATCAGTATCAAGATAGCCGGCATTGTCTTTGCGATTTTTTGCGCGATGGAACCCATAATGTCATCATAGTTGTAACCCAGCTTGATGGCGATGATTCCGGCAACCACTGTGGATATAATGATTAACGGCTCAGGCGGCAATTCGAATAAAACATATCCTAAACATAACAGCAAAATCATAGTAACAATCGGTAATAAAGCTAATAACAGAGTTGGTTGCTTTACCGTCTTTTCCTTATTTGGCATAGCCATTGTAAGGTTCCCCCTATCGATGATGTAAGAAGTTATCTGTTACTTAAAGGGTAATTGCTGGCCATTCGCTCAAAAGCCTCTTGCAATAGTGCCCTGGGAGCACCAAGATTCAGGCGAATAAAACCTTCACCATCCACGCCAAAGGACGAACCAAAGCTTACGCTAACCCGGCTTTTATGTTGAATCCATTCAATTAAATCGCTTTCGTTTCTGCTAAGGGCAGTACAATCTACCCACAGAAGATAGGTTCCTTCTGCTCTCACGATTTTAAGTTCAGGCATATGCTCAGCAAAAAAATCTTCCGTGAATGATATATTGTCTTTAATATAAGTCCGAAGCTCGTTAAGCCAATCATCACACTCCGTATAAGCAACCTCCAAAGCAGGGATGGAAAAAAAGGTAGGATTATGAATACCAGCCTGTCGTAACCCAAGTTGGAAGCGCTCTCTTAACTGCATATTTGGGATCACAATGTTAGCGATTTCAAGACTTGCTAAGTTAAAGGTTTTACCTGGCGAAGTGCAAATAATGGAACGCTCCGCAATCTGCTCTGATAATTTCGCGATAATCGTATGCTCATGTCCTTCGTGAATAAAATCGGCATGAATGTCATCCGATACGAGCAATGCATCATAACGAATGCAGAGCTCGGCTATACGTTCCAATTCCACCTTTGTCCATACACGCCCAGTCGGATTATGTGGAGAGATTAACAGAACAATCTTGACCCCTGCACTCATTTGGCGCTCCATATCATCAAAGTCGATTTCATATCGTCCATCTCTAAGCAGCAGCCGGCTTTCCACTAGTTTTCTATGATTAATATCAACAGCATTAGCGATAGGTTGATATGCCGGAGTATGCATCAAAATTCGGTCACCAGGTTCTGTGAATCTCTCGATTATAATCGATACTGCCTGTACAATACGCGGGCAGAACACAATCCATTCTTGAGGTACATCCCATCTGTAAGCTTTATCAAGCCAATGTTGTACGACCTTATAATACGGAGGGAACGCATCGGTATATCCGTAGATTCCGTGCCGAGCCATCTCGCTCACCTTATTCACGACTTGAGGAGGCGCTTGTATATCCATATCCGCAACAGAGAGAACGATCATATCATTCCCCAAGCTGTTCACTACCCCGTCCCACTTCGCGCTATTGGTGCCTATTCTGCTAATCACTTGATCAAAGTTATAGCTCATGATCTCACCTTCTTGTTTTCCATCTAGATTTCTGTTTATTTCAGCTTTTGTAAATAGCGATATACCGTAGGTTCAGATATTGATAAAGAAGCTGCTACCTGTGAAACGCCGCCTTTCAGTAAGAAAACTCCAAGCTCGTTTAATTCGCGGACAACTTCAATCTTCTCCTGCGACGACAAACGTTCCGGCGGAATTTTTAATTTGCCAATGACCGAAGATATCATATGTTGCAGCAGATCATCTGCATTTCCCTGCAGGTACTCCGTTGTTTGCTTTTCTTCCTTCGACTTCTCAGCAACAGCAGGCATTACATACGGGTTAGGTCCTCCTTGTAAAATATGTTGAACCCATTCAGCCGCTACTTCCATATGAGTAACGTCAATATTCAGGCAGAGCAGGCCAACCAGCTTATTCTGATCATTCTTTATATAGTAGGTAGACGATCGGAAACTCTGACCGAATTTGCCTGATGCTTTGTAGTTGGCTATATACTGTTCCTCATGATAAGCTTCCGATTTGAGGATTTTTAAGACAAGGTCAGTGGATGCATCACCTACTTCACGGCCACTAATGTATCCGTTCTCAATAAATACAATAGAGTGCTCCGGATCACTGATATCATGCACGACGACTTCACATTTAGGTCCTATAATTGCCGCAATAAATGAAGCAATCGGAAAAAACCTCTCTAAATACTGCCGATTCTCAATCTCCATCACTTTGGTCTCCTTTCTCTTCTTTCAACAATGTATTTTTTATTTTTAGAATAATAAATTATTATCTTGATAAAATAGTATCACAGTTATAAAACGCTTTCAACTTTTTTTTTGTGGATGACCCTCATTTAAATAAAAAAAAAGCCTGCATGATCACTAATGTGATCTGTGCAAGCTTCTCACTCATTTTCTCGAACATTGAGTCGATAACACCACTGAATTACAACGCGTTATTTTTCCCAAAGATCGATCAGTCGACCCTCATAACGTTCCTGTATTCACGATGCCCCACCACCTAAAAGGAGCTCGGAATATTTATGTTGTCATATTACATTTAACTCTCGGTTGTCTATTTAGTATTTCCTTTTTATAAATGCATTAATAAATGGATTATATCTACTTCAGTTATAAAGAACTGCATATCCGCA
>NZ_LITU01000012.1 GCF_001280595.1 Paenibacillus xylanivorans | reverse complement strand
TTCGGAACGCAAGCTTTATTTTCAATAATGTTTATAACTCATTCTCGATCAGCTAATCTAGAATCTCTTTCTTCTATAGTAGGGGCTCCTCGTATAAATACTGAACGCCCCTCATGGAAACAGAACACCTCACTTAACCAATAACCAAACATTACTCTATAAAGTCGGCTTCACCCTCCATCTGTTCAAGAGTCAAGAAGGCACCCAGCAACTATAGCCAGGGAAGTCACCCCTACCCATCTTCAACCTTTTGAAGATCGTATGGATGAAACCGGCCCTGGCTCTTATATAACCTCAACTTAATATGATCAGACCTTACCTTCTATATAAGCTCGAATCCATCCACACACGAAATAGCTACCGTCACTATAAGATCCGTTTACCCAGCATTGAAGCAATCAACTCTACACCGAGGCGGGCCGTATGCCTGTTCTGATCAAACAACGGGTTAACCTCCACCAGATCCATGGACGTGACTCGGTTAGTCGAAGCAAGCAGCTCCAGTGCGAAATGAGCTTCACGGTAATTTAATCCCCCTGGTACCGGCGTACCCACACCCGGAGCCTCACGAGGATCAAGACAATCCATATCAAAGCTAATATGAATACCATCCGTCCCTTCCCCGACTACAGCCAGCGCTTGTTCAACAACCTGTTGTATCCCTATCCGGTCAATATCGTGCATCGTAAAGCTTTTGATGCCAAGTGCCCGGATTTGTTCCTTCTCATATACGTCCAGATCACGCAAGCCAATGTAGACCAGATTGGAAGGATCAACGAACGGCCCCGCACCAGGAATATGAGACAAGTTAAATGCAGAATGCCCCAAAGCAGCAGCTACACTCATCCCGTGCATATTTCCAGAAAGACTACGCTCTTCTGTGTTCAAATCCGCATGGGCATCAAACCAGATCACACCCAGATTGGAATAATGTGCTGACAACCCGGCGAGAGAGCCTATGGCTACACTGTGATCCCCACCCAGAACAAGTGGAAAAGAACCTCCTGCTATCGCACCAGACACTTCATTGCATACTCTCTCGCTCACCTGGCTAACTTCAGATAAATATTTCACACGATTGCGTTCAATCGGAGCAACAGACTCTGAGGGGCAATCTACACGGATCTCTTTTGATACATTCAACCCAAGGCTTGCAATTTCACGTTTCAATCCTGCTGTAATCAGTTCATCCGGACCTAACTCAGCGCCACCTCGTGCCCCGCCTAATCCAAAGGGAACCTTAATGATGGCAACATCATGGTGACGCAAAAGCAATTGGCTTGTTTCATTAGAAGCATTCAGCGTTCCTGCAGATTCCATATCATTGTTTCCCATGTAGGTCAGCTCCTTCGCTGCTTATATGAAGTAATGAAAGAAAGGTTTATTCAGTCACCCAGCACCTGAGCAATTCGTTCCAGCGCCCAGTCGATCTCAGCCTCCGTGATGGTCAGTGGCGGCGCAAAACGGATCGTTGTCTCATGAGTTTCTTTACAAAGCAGTCCAACAGACATTAATTTCTCACAATATGGACGTGCAGGTACATGCAGATCAACACCGATGAACAACCCTCTACCACGAATTTCACGCACAGCCGAACTGTGAATCCCCTGAAGCTGTTTCATAAAATAGTTCCCCAAACGCTCTGAGCGCTCTGCAAGCTTCTCTTCTTCCAGAACTTCCAATGCTGCGACAGCCACGGCACAAGCGAGTGGATTCCCCCCAAATGTGGAGCCATGAGAACCAGGTTCAAACAAATCCAGTATTTCTGCATTAGCAGCAATAGCCGAGATGGGCATCACTCCCCCACCCAGCGCTTTACCCATAATCCAGATATCCGGCTCAATCCCCTCCCAATCAGAGGCAAAACGGCGTCCTGTTCTTCCGAATCCAGTCTGAATTTCATCCGCCACAATCAGCACCCGATGCTGTTTACATAGCGTAAAGGCTTCAGCAAGATATCCTTCAGGCGGAATAACAATACCGGCTTCCCCCTGAATAGGTTCCACAAGAAAAGCGGCCGTGTACGGTGTGATCGCCAGCTTCAGCGCTTCAATGTCACCATAAGGAATGATTTTGAATCCGGGTGTGAACGGTCCGAAGTCTTTTTTGTACTCTTCTGAAGATGAGAAAGAGGTGACGGTCAGTGTTCTTCCATGAAAGTTGCCTGAGCATACGATGATTTCAGCTTGGTTTTCCGGTACACCTTTGCAGCGATACGCCCATCTTCGTACTGCTTTCACGGCTGTTTCAACCGCTTCAGCTCCCGTGTTCATGGCAAGAATTTTGGCTTTACCTGTAAATTGCGAGAGCTTCTGATAAAAAAGTGATGCCGCACTGCTGTGAAATGCCCGTGATGTTAATGTTACCCGATCCGCCTGATCCTTCAGCGCCTGAATGATTGCTGGATGTCTGTGCCCATGATTCAATGCCGAATATGCACTTAACATATCCATATAACGGCGACCTTCCGGGTCTTCAACCCATACTCCCTCCGCCTGCTCTATGACGATAGGGAGCGGATGATAATTAGGTGCAGCATAACGTTCCGACCAATCCATTAACATTTTCGAATCTGACATATACTCCCAGCACCTCTCTTTTATTATATTGTATACAAAATACAATATCAATGTATGCTTCGCCACGACCATTTACGACTCCTGCTTACTTTTTCCGCTATCACCTAATTTAACGTTATCGGGATATTGAAAGCCTGCGTTCCAGCCAGGTAAGCAGGTTGGCCAACGTAAATGTGATCACAAAATAGAGGGCAGCAGCAACAAGGGGGGCAAGCGACTGGAAGGCGCCCCCCCTTGAACAGCTCTGGCTGTATAGTTAATCTCAGCAATCCCTATCATGGAAACAAGCGAGGAATCTTTAATGATAAAAATGAATTCATTGCCGATAGCCGGAAAAGTAGTGCCACCATGACTCCCAGCAATGTACGAAACAGCAAAAAAAAAAAAAAAAATGGAAAGCTCCAACGTTACCCACGCGCCACGCACATAATCCTGCCAATGTTGCGATAGAAAGGAGAAATCTAAATCACGGCATATCCCTACTCGCCCGGTTTACGCCTAACATCTCATTCGCTTCAACGACGAAGCGTTCGATGTCTCCACCCATTTTGAGCTTCTCCAGCGTACTGTTGATCTGATCAACGAGTTCCTGATTGCCTTTTTTAACAGCGATTGCCACTCCCCCTTCATCCTCTGCCTGTTCAATCTTCACGTATGCAACAACCAGTCCCTCCTGATTCTTTACATGCTGCTGTGCAACTGGCTTCTCCAGAATAAGCGCATCTACCCGCCCAGTCTGCAATTCGAGAATTAATTCGGGAATTATGGCACTGTTTGCCCGACAAATCATCCAGTGAGGCCAACGCGTCTCCTTCGTCAGCTCTAACGAGTACAGCTTAAGTTTGCTTGCCCAACTCCCCCCTCGGTGTTAAGATGATAAAAACTTGAAACTCCCGAACGGCGCACCATTACAGGGCTTAGACCCTCACACATCCAATCATCACTATATAAAGAAGGGGGGATTCGGTATGGAGGCACCCAAATACCGGTCCTTGAAAGATCACGTTTACGATTACATTGCACAGAAAATTCAGGACGGGACATTGCTCCCCAATCAGAAGATTAATGAAGCGGAGATATGCAAAAAGCTGGACATCAGCCGCACACCTACTCGGGAAGCCTTATTCCAGCTCGCTTCTGACAATCTTCTGCAATATATCCCACGCAGGGGATTTATCGTTACTCCTTTTGATGCTGGCAAAAAACTCGAGTTCTCTCAGGCCATTGGTGCGCTTGAGGCACTTGCTGCTACGCTTGCAGCAGAGCACCTCAAACCGTCAGAGCTCCTGGAGATGGAGGCCCTTGTTGCACGAATGGATGAAGATATTACCCAGCTTGATCTGGCTGCTTACAGTAAAAATCAATATCAATTCCATAACCTGTACATCCAGCGCTGCGGCAACGCCACTGTCATCGAGATGTTAAACACATTAAAAAACAGCTTTATTCGCCAGTCGTATGTTAGCGACAACAAGGCGAGGCTATCCAGTGTGCTTAATGAAGTAAATGAAGAACACCGCCAAATCTTAAGCGCTTTTCGAGCCAAGGATAAACCACAACTGGAAGCCCTGCTGAAGCACCACTGGCGCATTATCGACAACGATATGTTGTAATGGATTGACCCAAGTCTTGATTGAACGTATCTTCACACTCACTGTATTGGATACAGAGTCCGAGAACAAAGAAAAAGCAATCCACTTTCGAGTGGGTTGCTTTTTTAGATGCCAGGTTTGGCATCAACCAACATTTTCAAATCCGTTAATGGAGCACTCTCTCTGCAAACAGGCAACCCTACTCTTTCTGTTTACTACCCTTATCCATTGATGTCTTTGCTTCAAAAACCGCATAACCCAGTCTTTTGCCATATCTCGCAAGCAAACGATCATTAGTGCGACCCATACGCTGTACATGCTCATCCTCAAACAAACTCATATCCATCTCCCGATGAGGATCATGATCCACGCCCCACTTTCCCATGGAACGGGATTGTTCGTTGACCAAGACTCCAATAAATCCACTCTGTCTGAGACGTTTCTTCCATGCGGTCATGGTTGCCAGTGTCCTTATTCCGTAAAATTGTTTCAGCCTACGGCTCATCACCTCTGTTTTCCTTCCGGATAACACCATCTCCCGATCAATAAAGAGACCACCCGGCTTCAATACTCTCTTATATTCCGCAAGAGCACTTCGCCACTGGGTGAAAATAGTGACGGATTCTACAAATACCACATCAAAATAATGATCCGCAAAAGGTAAGGATTTCACATCCGCCTGAATAAAACGAATATCCAAGCGCTCCCGCCTTGCGCGCCGCACCGCTTTCTCCAACATCTGCCGATTAAGATCAACCGCAGTTACCCGATAACCGTTTCGAGCCAAATAACAAGCCGTCCTCCCTGTACCACATCCCACCTCCAGCACCTTACTATGCGCAGGCAGAGACAGCGTATCCAACAGCTGCATCGTTGCTGTAAACCCTCCCGGATGGGCACTCCCTTCTCCAAGCCGGGCTAGCAAATCATGATAATCCATGACATCCCCTCCCTTTTCACTCCCTCCAGTGTATGGAGCAGATACAAAAAAGGCTCCTCCCCATCTAATTTCCGGGTACTCGTCCATACCAATCGGTCTTCTTTTTACTATGATATACAAACCGTTGATTTCAAGCGGCAACCGCACTATTGAGGGGGATATGCATGTACAGAATTAACCGGGTATGCGAAGAGACGGTGTCTCCGCACATTGGACGTTCCGTTTGTCTCGTTATGAACGACGGTAAGCATATGTATGGTACGCTTGGTCAATGCCGTGATGGCAAAGTTTATTTGGACGGATGTTTCGAAGGACCACGGCTGTGTTCAGTCAAATCCAAACAGCAAATTTTAAGTAGCGGCAAAAAAAACGCAGTTGCAGCAAAGAAAGTTAAATCCTCGGCTTACGGATATGGAGGATACGGTGGAGGATACGGTAGAGGTTTCGGGGGTCACCGCTCTGGAGCAGGGATTGAGCTGGCTCTGGTAGCAACGCTGTTCCTGCTTCCATTCCTGTTCATCTAAACTCTCCAGACAAACGTAAGTATCAAGTACGTGTATGACAAAAAGCAAAGGACCTTCTCGCTACATGCGATGAGGTTCTTTGCTTTTATTTTGTATATCGCAGCTTAAAATTTCTTCTGCAACCACTGCTTCAGGTTGTATAAACTTAAGATTACGTACCGGAAAAATCCCTAGATTAAATAAATACATTATATATTTCCATTTAATTATCCGAAATATTGGAGAAAACGGCATAAAAAAAGGCATTCGCCAAAACGAATGCCGGGAACTTCATATTTAATACCCTTACCTTTGTACAAGATGTCAGGTTCAACTTAAAAAAAAACACCTCGTTAGAGGCGGGTAAGCTATGTTAAATCCGATTTCCTTTAGGCATCGTTTTCAGATTACTATTCGAATTTTCAAGCAATGGCAGCATCCTGGTCGTGCTAACCATCTCAGAAGCACATATCGGACAAGTAGGTACGTTATCAAACGCAAAATTGTCCCGCATCCATCCTTTGCACGTATCACTCGTACATTCCCAGATTGCCGCATCCGCTTGTGGAATCTCTTCCAACGGTTTTTTGCGATTATACATGACTTCTACCCCCTTTGTTATGGAAAACATCTAATCCGACGTTATTTCACAGAAGCCACTACTTAGCGGAAGTTTCGTCCCGTAAGGACTTCTATCTCGACAACTATTGGGCCGACTTTCATTATAACTGCTCAAAAAAAAGAAGCTGCCTTTACCATTATAACATGTTAAAGGCAGCTATGCTTTAATTACAGTTTTACAACTTCTTCTGCTTGAGGACCACGGTTTCCTTGTACAATTTTAAATTGCACGCGTTGACCTTCGTCCAGCGTTTTGAAGCCTTCGCCTGTAATAGCGCTGAAGTGTACGAATACATCTTCTCCGCCTTCAACTTCGATGAAACCGAAGCCTTTATCAGCGTTGAACCATTTTACTGTTCCGTTTTGCATGTGAATTACACCTCCAAATAAAGATTAACATGTTCCTTTGTTCTTTGCAGCAAGCAAATAAAAATTCACACATTGAAAAAGGTACCAGTCATAACCTATAAGTGATCGCCCTTTACAATATGTGAATTAGGTTTTCCACTCTCTACAACTTGTTTTTATTATAACTCCGTTTCCACCAAAAAGCAAATCTTTGTATTTTCTTTTCAAACAGCTTTGGAAATACATGTTATTCACGCGCGCTGGAACAGGGTTTGGTGCTTGCCCTGCCGCTTATTCGGCCTTATGAAAGGATATGCAGATCCGAACCAACTTATACATTTTCTTTAAAATATTTTGACATACATATCCAATACGTCCATGAAAGCTTCAACGAATAACTTGATAACACACTAGGTCCATGCCCACATAAAAGCATCTCGATCCCATGCAATCTGCCCACCATGTAGCTTGCGGAACGTTTTCTTCACTTCTTTAGATAAAGAAGTATTTCCATTCTCATTCACAAATACAAATTCTTCCCCAAAATTGGACTTTACATATTCAATTGCAGCTTCCTGATGAAGCGTACCGGTGAATTTAATCTCCTGTACCATCCATTCAGCCACGGCCTGTGCTGTCTTTTCCACAATATCACCTATTTATCTATCCATTGTACGGGTGGACGGACTTCCGATTATGAACAAGCCTGTCGTACCGCCAGACTGAAGTATACCACGATCCCATGGCTGGCGGTAAACAGAGTTATACAGCAACTGTATCCCGACCCTTTTAATGAACCACCGAACTCCCCGAAGTACTACCCTCTGAAGAAGATGACTTTGTTCGAACGCTAAACGTCAGCCACACGCAATAAGCTACCAACACAATCAATATGAAGATATCGTAGGGAAATGTTCCGGCATCTTGCCGATCATTACCAAGAAATTGAATCAAATTATGTATGAAATGAAATAGGATAAGCGGTACGATATTTCCGTTTTTCAACATTAACAGCGCGAGCGCTGCTCCAAGCAGCAGTGCATAGATCAGTTGGAGAATCGTATCTGCCATACTCTGACCGGATAATGCATTCATGATATGTGTAATTGAAAATAAAACACTTGAAGTGACAACTGCCGCAACCGCACTCTTACGAAGCAAAGTTTTGAAAATAAGTCCACGATAAATGGTTTCCTCCACAAAGGCGACAAGCAAGGTGAAAAAGATAAAAAAGACGACCTTGGACAAGGTTAATTCTGTAAATCCTTTCAGCGCAAGAGTACCCAGTACAAGGAGTAGCGGAATATAATACTTTGCATGACTTGCCGGGACGGTTCTTAAGGAGCGAAATCCTGTCTCTCTCCATTTGCGGCGCAGGGTGAGATAAATAATGAGCACGAGGGCAATTGGAGTAAACGACATCAATACTGGTGATGTGTAGTCCAGTTGCTTCACGGTAGCAACCGCTCCTGCCGCGAATACCGCCAGCAAGAGAAGCAGTTCAATAACGACTACCGTCAGCACGGGTCTGCGCGCGGAGAAGGATTCGTTTTGCCTGGAATGGGGGGTCTTCATGGATTGTAACAGCCTCATTTCGTTTTTATTCGTTGTCACATGAACTTATTGACAATTTAGTTGTATCATATCTAACGGATATTGGGGTATCCTTTTTTGGATAAAACTATAAAAGTAACAAAAAAGAGAATTCCTTTTACAGCTTTTACCTTACAATCAGGTATGGCTCAAGTACTAATCTGTCCATTATAGTAGTAATAGAATGAATCGCTGCAGGGGTACGCTACATCTGCAACGTCATATATATGGAGAGTTAAGATGAAGAAGAACGAAATCAGGGGGATACTATGAAAGCATTATTTTTGCGCTGGGGACATTTGCTGGCAATCTTATGTATACCGCTTCAAGGTTCCATTTATGTTTTGTTGGGCAGTAGCACCGGAAGTGATGTCTTCTACAATTATGCCTGGATTGATACACAAATTCCTTTTATCAAAGAATTTATTTATCCTTATGTCAGTTGGATGCCGATTCTGTATCTTGGATTTCTCTATTTGGGTCTAACGAACAAATCGCTATTCTGGCGTATGCTAATTACCTATAACGTAGGAGTGATCGCAGCCAACGTCGTTTTTGCGGTCTTCCCTACTTACGTACCACGACCGGAAGTTATCGGAACAGGTCTGAGCAGTGCACTTGTACAATTTATCTATACCAATGATGCTCCATTCAACTGTTTTCCAAGCATCCACTGTCTCACAAGTTATCTGCTCTTCATTATCATTAATCGCCACTTGAACTTCAAACCACTGGCGCGGATCTCCTGGTCTGTGTGGCTGTGGCTCATCATTGCTTCGACGGTGTTTGTGAAGCAGCATTCGCTGCTGGATGTAGCAGGCGGGATTCTCTTCGCGGAAGCAGCGTACTGGGCTGTGCATGTATTCGCGGTTCGCGCAGGTTTGGCAAGCAAAAAAACAAAGCAGCCACTCACGGCTACCAATACAAGCAGCAACGCTTAGTATACAATTTATATTGCAATGGCAGGAGTCATTCGACTGTCATGAAACCAAAAAGAGGGCCGAGGCCCTCTTTTTTTGCGTAATTTACGTTGAATCTTATAATGAGAGAACCTTTCAAGGAGCGAACCTGGCAACCCTGTCTTTCATACAATGGGCGGACGTTCATGGAGCAAATCAGATGGAGGGCTTCCCATTATACGCTTGAATATCCGGTAAAAATAAGACAAATCACGGTAACCGAGAAATTCTGCAATTTCCTGAATGGAGAGCTGTGACTCGGTAAGCAAATACACCGCCCTTTTCATCCGTTGATCATGAACATATTGGCTGATCGTCTGATTCGTCATGCTTTTAAATAACGCGGCTGCGTAATTGGGGGTTTTACCGATCTCGTCCCCCAGCTCTTCTTTCGTAACTTTCTCCCGGTAATGCCGCTCAATGTATCGCTTCATCCGCTCCGCATGAACATGCCTCTCTGGTGGAATAACCCCACGGTCCAGTTCCCTATTTATATAAATTAGCACTTCCATCAATAAGGCTTGGCTCATCATGACATAATAAGACGGACGTTCCTGCCATTGTTGTTGGATGGCTTTCATGCGTTCATGAATCAGTTCATAACATCCGGGCTTATGTCGCAAGGCCTCACTCCGTTCCAGCGCGGGCAAACCTTGTGCATGATCCCCCTGTAATTGAACAACAATTTGCGTGTGGGTTACGGTTGGAATGCTTTTGCCGTAATACGGAATGCCAGCGGGAATTAGCAGCAGCTCACCCTTCTCCATGATCTGCTTGTCTCCGTTCACCCAATATACACATTTCCCATAAGTAACCAAGCTTAATCGCCAAGTTGCCTGTGACTGTACCGCTTCTTCGTACCAACCGACACCATTAATGTGTCGTACTTCTAATGGAGTGACCATAACACACCTCATTATTGGACTATATTCTAATCATTGTACTATAGTTCATACCCTGATTCGACAGAAAACGCTACAATACACATATAAGCAAACATATGAGGAGGAAAATAGCATGTTGAAAACAAAAATTATTTGTACTATGGGACCTGCTTGTGACTCAATCGAATTGTTAAAAGTAATGATTCAGGAAGGGATGACTGTTGCCCGTCTGAACATGGCTCACGGTGAGCTGGAAGATCACGTTGCGCGGATTAACAATATCCGCAAAGCGGCTAGCGAATTGAACACGTACGTACCAATCATGATGGATATCAAAGGACCGGAAGTTCGTATCGGTAAACTGAAAGAAGCATCTTGCCATCTGCAAGCGGGTAAAGAGCTTATCCTGACTACCGAAGAAATTCTCGGTGACGCTGAACGCATCTCGGTAAACTATCCGGAATTGAACCTCGTTGTAAAACCTGGAGATCGCATCCTGATTGATGATGGTTTGGTGGATCTGACTGTACTCTCCGTGGAAGGATCAGATATTCACTGTAAGATCATCAGCGGCGGCATTCTGAAACCACGTAAAGGGGTTAACTTGCCAGGAATCAAAACGACTTTGCCAGGTGTAACGGAACGTGACGTTATGCACATCGGATTCGGGATCGAAAACGATATCGAAATCATCGCTGCTTCCTTTGTTCGTAAAGGCGACGACATTCGTGAAATTCGCAGTATCCTTAAAGAACGCGGCGTAGATCATGTACAAATTATCTCCAAAATCGAAAACCAGGAAGGCATGACCAACCTGAACGATATTATTGAAGCATCTGACGGTATCATGGTAGCTCGTGGAGATCTCGGGGTTGAAGTACCGATCGAAGACGTACCCATGATGCAAAAAGAAATGATCGATAAATGTAACCGTGCAGGTAAACCGGTTATCGTCGCAACACACATGCTGGAATCCATGCAAGTGAATCCACGTCCAACCCGTTCCGAAGTTAGTGACGTAGCTAACGCTGTCCTTCAAGGCGCAGACGTTGTTATGTTGTCTGGTGAATCGGCAGCAGGTAAATACCCGGTACAATCCGTACGCACGATGGCTGCCGTTGCTCGCCGTGCTGAAACGATGATTGATTACAAAGAACAATTCAACCAAAAATCCGCTCAACAAGTAGCTGACATTACCGAAGTTATCAGTCAGGGAGCAGTTAGTTCTTCCCTCGTCTTGAATGCCAAAGCGATCATCACTTCTACTGAGAGTGGATTTACAGCGCGCATGATCTCCAAATATCGTCCGAAAGCACCGATCATCGCGGTTACACAGCATGAAGAAGTACTCGCGAAAATCTGCTTGCTCTCCGGTGTCATTCCGGTTATGGGCGACAAAGTAACAACAACAGATGAAATGTTCGAATCGGCTACACGCAATGCAATCAAAACCGGTTATATCGAAAAAGGGGACATCATCGTATTGTCCGCTGGCGTACCAATTGGTCAATCCGGTAACACCAACTTAATCAAAGTTCAACAAGTATAATTCAACAGATAGAATTGCATATATCGTTGAAAATACAAAAAACCACCAGAGCAGAAATGCATCTCGGTGGTTTTTTCTTGTGCAATTCATTTTATCATCCAACAATCGATTAAGAAAAAACGCCTTATCAGTGCTTTTTCATATTGCTATGATGTTATATTTATATATTCTCTCGGTTCGTTATCGGAACCTTTACCAGCCAAAATTCAGCGTTTTGCCCGTCTCTACCCATGTCTTGATACTGCTCAATATCATCCACCAGTTACTCTGTGCGTTCGCAAAGGATGGATGGTTGTCCGTAAATTGGTCATTGATCAATGTTAACTTCGTACATTCCCCTACTGTCTCCAGTTGGAACACTACTCTGGATTGAAGCTCAGCGTGATTGGCGTGATAGGAAGGTCCGGGATGTTCAAGGTAACTTAATAGGGATAAAGGTTCGAATTCCAGAATATCGCCGTACACATGAACCGTCTCTGCACCATCATTCCCAGGTCCTACATAGGCGAACGGCTGACCCGGTTGGAAATTGGAACGAAGTTCACTGCCAAAAAAGCTGCTCCGTGTACCGTCCGGAGAGATCAGGGCATTCCACACATCTTCCTGTCCAGCATTAATATAGAACTCATATTTCAATTCCATGAACTCACTCCCTTTATGTGTTGTATTGAAGGAACTGACACTTGCTTGCAACACTATCCTACCGTTATACCCCAAACGGCGTATTGTAAAAACGCGACAACAGCGAAAATAAACGATTTAAGATGCCATGAAAAATTGATAATCCGCACTTTTCGTCCGGTATATTTTTATGTTTTCATGCTAAAATGGAATGAAATAACAGGAAATGTATACAGGTTGGGGACGGATAGTTAACATCCAGAAAGGAACCGAAATATGAACCAAACAACAAATATTATGGGAATCCCTTTTCCAAATATAACTATGAATCAGACGGTTACGATTCTTGGTGATGTAGTAGATCAAAGACAATCTGCACTATTCCATGTCATCACAGGCAATCCGGAAATCGTCATGTCCTGCCAGAAGGACCAGGCGCTTCGCTCAATCGTGGATCAGGCAGGCATTTTGACCGCTGACGGTGCGGGCATTGTTATGGTATCCCGCTTTCGGGGTGGACAATTGACCGAACGGGTAACAGGCTGTGACCTGCTTTTTCGTTTGTTGGAGGAAGGAAGCCAGAAGAATTGGTCCTTTTATATGCTCGGGGCAGAAGAAAGTGTCAATAAGCGGGCTGTGGAGGTTATTGCGCAAAACTATCCGGGAGTCGTTGTTCGTGGCAGACAACATGGATTTTTCACAACGGACGAGGAGCAAAGCATTGTAGAAGAGATTCACGAGGTTCAACCTGATTTTCTTATTGTGGCTCTAGGAGCACCCAATGCCGAACACTGGATCAACAAATATCGCCATCAACTAAATGCTCGTGTAGCCATCGGAGTCGGGGGAAGCCTGGATATTCTGGCCGGCAAAACCAAACGAGCACCTGCGATATGGCAGAAGCTTAACTTGGAATGGCTTTATCGATTGCTCAGCCAGCCTTCCAGATGGCGCAGACAACTCATTTTGCCACGTTTCGCTGTTCGTGCGTTGCTGTTCAGGGAGCAAAGGTAAATAACAAAGGGGACTGGTGACGGAATGATCGGTGAAAAATCCATGATCAAACTCAGGCCAAACAAAATACATATTATCGGCTCAGTCGGCAGTGGCAAGTCTACACTGGCCCGCCATTTATCCACGAGGCTAGACCTTCCTTATTACGAGCTCGACAACATTGTGTGGCACCGTGTACCTCAAGGACAGGATATTCGCAATAGCCCGGAGACACGGGACACACTCTTGCAAAAAGCCGTGCATTCCAATCAGTGGATTATTGAAGGAGTACACTATGAATGGGTAGCAAAAAGTTTCGAAAAGGCTGATCTTATCGTTTATTTGAATACACCCGTGTGGAAAAGGAATGTGCGCATTCTCAAACGTTTCACAGTACAGAAGCTCGGGCTGGAACAAGGGAATTACAGACAGACTTTCACCATGCTCTGGCGGATGTATAAATGGAGCTATCAGCATGACCGGAAGGAAAAAGCGCTAATCATGGCGTTTTTGCAGCCTCACCAACATAAATTGTGCATTGTTCGTAACGAAGCAGAATTGACGAGATACCTGGAGGAATCGACAAAATGAAACATGCGGATCATGCTGCCAGACCCAGTATGGGTCTTCTGAATCTGGATGAGGGCGACAAGAGATATCGCCTGACACGATATGCCCCTTCCGAAGCATTGAGTTCTTTGGTCAAGCATTTCTGGATCGTCTCCTGGGATCTTACCGGGCATGATCCTTATTCTCAGCATGTGGTTCCAAATCCCTGTGTCAATCTGGTGGTAGAGCGGGGAAATACCTTTTTCTTCGGTCCATCCCGACAGAAGTTCTCCTATCTCGTCCGTGGAAAAGGAAGCGTCTTTGGGGTTAAGTTTAAGCCTGGCGGCTTCTATCCATTCATTCGTAATTCCGTCTCCACATTGTATGAAAACCCCTTGGATATCTCTGGTGTGCTTGATGTCGATGCTCCACAACTCGAAGACCGCCTGCTCGGGGACGGAAGTGATGCGGACAAAGTCAGTTATATGGATCAGCTTATCTGTAAACACCTCCCTCCTCCTGATGATCAAGCCATTCTGGTCAGCCAGATCGTGTTGTATATTGAGCAACATCGGGATATGTTGAGAGTCGATGATTTATCTACCTCCTGGAAAATGCACACAAGAAAGCTCCAGCGCCTGTTCAATCAGTATGTGGGCATCAGCCCCAAAATGGTGATCAAACTCTACCGCCTGCAAAATGCTGCTGAGCTGATGGAGCAGGGTGTGGATTGCGATTTGGTTAAGTTGTCCCAGGACCTTGGATATCACGATCAGTCGCATTTTATCAAAGATTTCAAGTCCATTATCGGCAGCACACCTGAAAATTACGTCCATTCCAGAAGATAAACTGAGATGGATTACCGGTTTACACAATTAATTTGTGTAAAATTAAATTTATACTTTCAGTTCGGATGGCAAACATTTATACTGAGTAGGACAAGTAAATAAATGACATATAAGAAAGCAAGGTGTTTCTTTTGATTAGTATCATCTTCGTGGCTATTGTAGCCATCGAGCACTTCTACATCATGGTGATGGAGATGTTCCTGTGGACCCGTCCACGCACAATGAAAACGTTCGGCCTTACCCCTGAGCTAGCGGAATCTACCAAGTCCTTGGCAGCCAATCAAGGTTTGTACAATGGATTTTTGGCCGCAGGTTTGATCTGGGGACTCCTTTATCCAGATGCATCCGTCGGACAGCACATTCAAATTTTCTTCCTGGCATGTGTCATTATCGCCGCCCTCTACGGAGGCGTAACCGCTACTCGGTCCATCATCATTAAACAAGGGCTGCCTGCGATAATTGCATTGCTTCTGGTTCTTTTCCTCTGATCCCCTGTTGACCATTACCATGCCGGGATTCATTAAAAGCTCCAATGTGGTAAGGTATGGTTATAAAGGCATCGGATTATGCCTGATCACTGTGATTGGTCTGGAAAGGAGAACGTTTCATGGGACTGTTTGACAAGCTTCGGCGCCGCAAAAAGGAACACGCGACCACAGATGGAGCGGTACATACTGCTCCATATAGTGAAACCATCGTTGGATTTGTTTTGCTCGAGCACGAAGATTGTAATTTTGATCACTTCATTAGCACTATGAAAAACGAGTGGAATATTGAGATTGAAGAACGTCCGGAGGAAGGCAATCTTTTTTTCGAAGTAGATGGAATGCAAGTGGTGTGTGCACATATTAATGCTCCTGTTCCTGACCACGAAGTAGAGGAAAATGCCAAATTAAATGTATTGTGGCGGGAAGCGGTACAAGTCACTTCACGACATCAATCTCAGATTATTGTCTCTGTACTGAATGCAACCGACGCCATTCAGGCACATATTCTGTTCACCCAAACAGCGAGTGCCCTGCTCCAGCTTGACCATGCGCTGGCTATATATACGGCGCCACTTGTGGTAGAAGCAAGTCAGTACGTGGACATTAGTCATGGAATCAAGGATCATGAGCTACCCGTCTCCCTCTGGATTTTCATCGGATTATTTCAAAGTCCTGAAGGCGCATCAGCCTATACTTATGGATTACGTAACTTCGGGAAAGAGGAGATGGAAATCACTCAATCCGCACAGCCTTTAAGTGAAGTATTTGAAATGATGTATATGACTGCGACTTATGTTGTTGAAAACGATGTAACCCTGCATGACGGCGAGACGCTTGGCTTCTCCGCAGAACAAAAGCTGCCCATCCACCGTTCGGAAGGAATAGCCACAGAGGGTAGCAGCTTGAAGATTGGTTTTTAAACATCGGTAAAAGCCGTCCAGATTCTTAGTGACTGGGCGGCTTTCTTATGCTTGATGTCCGGTTATACCTCATTAACACAGTTCATAAGATAAAAAAAATTTCAAACTCTTCATATGAATATGTTCGATCATCATTGTGATAGGATTAGGGGTTCATGGCACATACCATCGTTACGGATGTATCACACATACTCTGTTCGACGAATCCGAAGCGCCGATAAAGCCGAATGGCTTCATTATCCGGGTCAACACTGAGCGAAACGGCGTCAATGCCTCGCTTTCGAGCCTCTTCTAACGCTGCCTGAATGAGATGGGTACCTATTCCTTTGCCTCGCGCAGCCTCAATCACAGCCATTCCCATTTCGGGTGTAGCCGCATTTACATAACCATATCCCGCATTCTGCTCAGTAAAAAATCGCAACGTCACTGAACCCATTCGCTTGCCCTGAGAATTCACGGCGATAAATCCAAAATCCCCCTCTCTGCCCCAGCCTTCAACGTACTTGGACATGCCGGGACTATGTATAATCTCAGGGTCAAAAGGTTCTTCGCCCTCTCGTTTAAATAGGGATGCATACAACATCTCCCACAGAAACGGGATATCCTGTTCCTCAATGGGACGCAATTGATACTCCGTCATTCCTTCCCCTCCTTCAAATTGGTAAAGAGGCGTTCCATTTCATTCAGATTAAATTCATTGGTAATTTCATAATTTTCATGTTTGTCTCTCGTTTTGTATCCGCTATAGATGGAGACGGCATGTTCGTTATAAAACGTGATTCCAAAGCTTTCTGTAAATCGGTCTTCTTTCTTAGTCAGAAGCTGCCAGTCATAGTAAAATGGGGTTCGCTCGGTGATATCTATTTTCTTTACTCTTCTTAATTCGATATCCTTCGCAAGATTCAACATAGTTCTAATCTCTTGGGGATCTTTAATAATCACTTCTTCTTCATTGTATGGATCGGTGGCCGTTATTTTTCTGATAACCAGAAGATCCAGTGTATCCAGCATACTCATATGATCCGTGACCTCGGCTCGAAAGGTGGTGTGCTGTCTCGAAAAGTACATCGGTATCGCAATAGCTGCTATAACAATTACAATGACTGCACCAAGAATGGTTTTGGTTCTTTTTTTCATTGAAATCTCCTTTCGTTGTTGGATATATCAGGAAATTAACAATTGCATTTCAAGTATACCATCTCATCCAAATATTGTTCTGCATCATTAAAATAATCCATTAAAACATGCATTTTATATAGAAAATGCCTCTTTATAATCAGTCATTTTAAATTTTATGACATGCTAACTAACTTGATAAATATCTATATTATCTTTTTGAAAAAAATGTCGATATACTACATAAGCTTTCGGCTTTGTCTATACTAGCTGGACATTAAAGGGGGAGATTGGATGAAACAAGATTTAACCCAAACAAGCCGCGTTCACCCTTAGGGGCACGCGACTTGTTTGGTATGATGACAACATACTTATGGGATATTCGTATGTTTTTGTGGCGATTTCCTCTGAAGAGTTGGAGGATTTCAAATTACGATAATGTTGTTCTCATGATTGATCTGTCACATTCCCTGTCGAGTCTCTAATAACCAGTTCAGGCTTCAGGAAAATTTTCTGTGGTGATTTACCTTCATCTTTTAGCTCATCAATCAATAAATCAACGGCACGACGCCCCAGATCCTCAATAGGTTGGGCAACCGTTGTCAGAGGTGGACTGGTTACTGAAGCCAGAATCGTATTATCAAATCCGATGATTGATACATCTTCAGGCACACGCAGGCCTAGCTCTTTGGCAGCCTGAAGCGCACCAATCGCCTGCATGTCGTTGCAGCAGAAAATGCCTGTGGCTCTATTCTTTTCCGTGAGCAGCACGAGCGCCTCTTTTTTGGCTGAACCTAAATCGGCAGATGACTCTCTCACATGATCCGCTTCAAGAGAAAGTCCCGCCTTCTCCAATGCTTCACGAAATCCGCGTACGCGTTCCTTACTGCTGCTGACTTTGAACGGTTCGGACAGCACCGCTACGTGAGTATGACCCAATTCAAGCAGATGCTGCGCTGCCAAGGCGCCGCCAAGTCTATCATCGATCGCAACGGTATGTACCGACAACGACGGCATATGACGGGCAATCAGAGCAACAGGTATCGATTGTTGCAGAAGTGGAGACAGAATCTCAGCATTATCGATACCTGTTCCGATCATCATTCCGTCGACCCTTTTTTGCTGAAGCAGATTCAGATACCGCTCTACCCGCTCGTCCTTATTATCTGTGCTGCAAATCACGACGCTATAACCCAACTGCCGACTGCGATCCTCTACCGCTCTGGCCAGTTCGGCAAAATACGGATTGGAGATATCGGGCACGAGCAGCCCGAGCGTATATGTCTGCTTACCCGTAAGTGCGGCAGCAATAGCGCTCGGCTGGTAGTGAAGACGCTCCATGATCTCCATAATCTCGGCACGCCGCTTCTCGCTAATTTTACCTTTGCCGTTAATGACCTGTGAGACGGTTGCAATGGATACCCCCGCCTCGCGTGCTATATCATATATGGTTGCTTTCATTGTTATTTCCCCATTTGTGCTATATATAAATTCCTTTATATATAGGTAATCGTTTTCTTCTCATTATGCAGGGGGAAGTCCGCATACGCAACTTGAAGCCGATACTACTTTTTATTCATCAGCCAATCATGATCTGGATCGTTATGAAACTTCCAGGTCCGGGTTGGTCCTGCCATCACATTCAGATAGTACACCTCGTATCCCGGAGGCGCACCTACCGGATGGTATCCACACGGAACAAGCACGACTTCCCCGTTATTCACTGCAAGCGTCTCATCTACAGCCCGGTCGTCTGTATATATCCGTTGGATAGCAAACCCTTGCTCAGGCTGCACTCGGAAATAGTACGTTTCCTCCAGCAGTGATTCGTCAGGCAGAGCATCCCGGTCATGCTTATGCGGAGGATAGCTCGACCAATGTCCATCTGGCGTGAACACCTCAACAACAAGCAGACTGTCTGCTTCTTTTTGTTCCGGCAAAATGTTGTGAATCTGTCGTTCCAGGTTGCCGTAACCACGCGTCTCAACACCTACATCTTCCGGGGCAATCAGACGAGCTGGATACGTGCCTTTACCTGGTGCAGCACATATGGCAATCTCCAATGCGGTAAGTGCCTTGAACTCCACTCGATCTGAACTGGATACGTAAATCGAATACGGCGGAATTTTCTCGAAGACACTCATTCTATTTCCAATATTCCCCCACATGTGTTCACGAGTACTTACATTCGCCAAGCCGCTGAGAAGTACAATACAAAGTTCCTGATCCCCGCTCTCACGAGTTATAGTCTGTCCCTCCGCAAGCTGTACCACCTGAAACCCAACATATTCCCAGCCCGCAGACTCTGGTGTGACCGTCAACAGCGTTCCGTCTGCTTTCGGATTCAACACAGGTTTTACTACGCGTTCTGACATGCTTCCTTCCACTCCTTCCGGTATATATCCATAATTCTGATGGCTGCCTATTAGATGAAATGAACTTGTTATGAAAATGGCCCTACGGGGCAACCGTTTGGGATCCCACCGCTATTCCCGGGACTTCCCGCAGCTTCACAGGTCTGCCTTGCTCCATGGACATGCGAGCAGCGAGCGCGATACGTTCTGCCTGAACTGCATCATTCCCGTTCACGGTGACAGGTGTATCGTTCCGGATCGCATCAATGAAAAGAGCAGTCTCCTGTACATACGCTTCATTGTATCGCTCCAGGAAAAAGTGCAGCGGTTTGTCGCGCATCAGTCCGGTCGCTGTACTAATTTCTGCCGTATTCGGATGATCGTTCGCAGCTGTGGCGCTGCCCAATGAGCCAAATACCTCGACTCGCTGATCGTATCCATATACCGCCTGACGGCTGTTATCAATGACGCCGATGGCTCCATTTTCAAAACTCATCGTCACAATGGCCGTATCCACATCACCGTATTCTGCAAATACAGGATGAATCAGCACATTGCCCTTGGCATAGACTTCCTCCACCTCACTCCCGGACAGATACCGGGCCATGTCGAAATCATGGATCATCATATCCATAAAAATCCCGCCAGACACCCGAATATACTCCGCTGGCGGCGGACTCGGGTCGCGAGAAGTGATTTTAATAATATGCGGATCACCAATCGTACCGTCCTGCACATGTGAACGTACCCGTTTGAAGTTATGGTCGAAGCGACGATTGAATCCGATTTGCAGCTTTACCCCAGCCTTCTGTACGGCTGCAACAGCTGTCTGAGTTTGATGAAGGTCCATGCTGACCGGCTTCTCGCAAAAAATATGTTTGCCCGCCTGGGCTGCCTGTTCAATCAGTGGCACATGCGTATCTGTTGAGGAACAGATCAACACTGCATCCACATTTGGCATGGCGATCAGCTGGCTACTATCTGTCGTTACCACCGGAATGCCGCGGCTGGAAGCCCACGCCTCCAGTTCGGATCCTGCAAACAAATCACTGATACCAACAATCTCAGCATGTGGGTTGCGCAGGAGATTGTCTGCATGAATTTTGCCAATGCGCCCAGCACCGATGATGCCTATTCTCACTTTATCCTTGCCCATTCCGTTATCCTCCCTGTACGTGTCCATGTGAACTCAACGTTCTTCCCTTGGCCTGGATATGCCCTATGTCCTGAGTGACTACCAGCGGGCAGTGACCATCTTTTTGCGAGTATAAAATTCAACACCGTCTGTACCGTTAGCATGCAAATCACCGTAGAAGGATTTCTTCCAGCCGGAAAAAGGGAAAAATGCCATTGGCGCAGGTACGCCCAAGTTAATGCCCAACATGCCCGCATCAATGGTTTCACGGAATTGGCGCATACTTGCTCCGCTACGGGTGAACAGGCACGCTCCGTTGGCAAAGTCGGAACGGTTCGCCAGTTCCACTGCTTCCTCCAGCGTAGCCACCCTCGCCACCGAGAGCACCGGAGCAAAAATTTCGTCCTTCCAGATCTTCATGGTGCTCTGCACCTCATCAAATACCGTCGGTCCAACGAAATAACCGGACTTGCCTGTCGCCTCATCTTTACGACCATCCCGGATCAGAGCAGCACCTTCCTGTTCTCCGGATTCAATGTAGCTGAGTGTACGTTCCTTATGTGGACCACGAATCACAGGACCTAAGAATACCCCTTCATCCATGCCGTTACCGATGGTGATGCGATCAGCAGCTTCCACCAGCTTTTGTACCAGTGTGTCAGCGACATCACCCACGGCTACGACAACCGAGCAAGCCATACAGCGTTCTCCGGCTGAGCCGAAGGCCGCACTGGTAATTTCTTTCACTGTCAGGTCGAGATCGGCGTCAGGCATAACGATCGAGTGGTTTTTGGCACCAGCGAGCGCCTGCACCCGTTTGCCATGCGCGGATGCGGTGGTGTAGACGTATTCGGCGACAGGCTGTGAGCCGACAAAAGAGATCGCTTGAACATCCTTGTGTTCAAGCAGCCCGTTCACGACGTCATGCGCACCGTGAACGATATTAAGCACGCCGTCCGGAAGCCCTGCTTCCTTGAAAAGCTCGGCCAGACGGCCTGCCAGCAGCGGTGTACGCTCGGACGGCTTCAGTACAAAGGTGTTGCCGCACGCAATCGCCAGCGGGAACATCCAGCAAGGTACCATCATCGGGAAGTTGAAGGGGGTTATTCCCCCAATGACACCGATCGGGTACCGGTACATGCCCGACTCCAGCCCGGTGGCAATGTCGGGCAACTGTTTACCCATCATCAGGTTCGGGGCGCCTGCCGCGAATTCGACGCATTCAATGCCGCGCTGTACTTCGCCGTAGGCTTCCGCGTAGCTTTTACCATTCTCCAGCGTAACCAGCCGAGCGAGTTCTTCCCAGTGCTCCACCAGCAGCTGCTGGTAGCGGAACAGAATACGCGCTCGGCGGGGAACCGGTGTACCGCTCCAGGACGGGAACGCCTCCCGTGCTGTCTGAACAGCCAAATCCACGTCCGCCTGTTCAGACAGCGGTACGTGTGCAATGACCTCTTCCGTAGCCGGATTTACGACCGGCTCCGTACGGGTTGCCGCCGGGGTCACCCAGGCACCCCCGATCCAGTTTTGAACCATTGTCGCTGTTGCTGACTCTTCCGAAATGCCTTTTCCCATAGCCCTGTCTCCCTTCGCTTATATGTGCGTGGCCTCAAATTACTCCATGTACTCCAAGTACTTCAACACGCTTCAGGACACCGTAATTTCGCCCCGATTGCATCGTTCAATATAGTCATTCACTTGTTCCACCGTTGGCATCGCATCCGAGCAGCTATGGCTGGAGATAACGATACTTGCTGCCGCACTGCCAAACGCCATGCTACGTTCAATCGTCCACCCCTGCATCAACCCGTATAAGAATCCCGCTGCATAGGAATCACCTGCACCAAACGTCTTTACCACACGCGCAGGGTAACTATCCGCTTGATGAGATAGCCCTTCACCTGTATAGGCAATGGAGCCTTCCTTGCCATGTTTGATGATCACAATTTTAGCTGAAAAGTCGAACCATTTTTGCGCGGTCACCTGGTCGCTATGGTCTGGATTATGGTCAAACGTCTCCATCATGTCGAACTCTTCACGTGTGCCCAGGATAATATCGCATTTCTCGGCTGCGAGGTTATAATAGACCGCCGTTTCTTCGGCTGATGTCCATGTGTAAGGACGATAGTCCAGATCAAACACAATGATTGTGCCATGCTTTTTCGCATACGCTAAGGCCTGAAATACCGCTTCACGCGATGGACTCTTGGCGAGGGCTGTGCCTGAGATAAGCAGCACTTTGGAGTCGGCAATCAGCTGTTCCTGCACCTCTCTCGACTGCAATAACAGATCTGCCACATGGTCACGGTACATCAGAATGCTGCAGTCGGTTGGACTTTTGATCTCGGTAAAAGCAAGTCCTGTCACCGCTCCGGTATCGTCCGTTACCACATTTGACGTATCGATCCCGTTCCGCTCCAGATAACTGTTGATGAACCTGCCCATCTGGTCATTCGCGATTTTGCCGATAAACGCTGTTTCCATGCCGAGCCTGGACATGCCAATCGTAATATTGGCCGGAGAGCCGCCCACATATTTCGTAAAGGTCATTGTCTCTTCCATCGGGCGATTGATCTCATTGGCATTCAAGTCGATGCACAGACGGCCAATCGCGGTGAAATCCATCTTCCTGGTATCAGGAAAGGATACGTAAGTCATTATATTTGAACCCCTTTCTGTGATGGAATTTTGCACGTTTATATGGATAGCTTATTTAAAATTGCGGATTTTAAAGTTTCAAGTTTCGTCTCAGTAGTGTTGTTAGATCATGAAATGTGATGTGGAAACGCACTCGGTACCAGCAAGTGATAAACTCATCAAACTCATCTACTCATCATCCGGTTCACCTCATGGTATGGCTCTCTCGCGATTGCCATGCCTTTATCAGCTGTGCTGGTATAAGGACTCCATATATTGCAAGGATCGCCGTGCATACTCATACGGATTATGAATCGCAGGATCCTGCTCCCCTTCAAGCATCGCCCAGCCATCATACCCCCGGGTGATCAGTTCCTTTAGAATCGGTGCAAAATCAATACATCCATCTCCGGGAACCGTGAATACCCCTTTACGAATGCACCCAACAAAATCGGACTGTTCAGCCCTCGCTTCATCCAGCACTTGTGGACGGATATCCTTCAGGTGAACATAGGCAATTCGGTCATAATGTTTGCGCAAGAGAGTTAACGGGTCTGCTCCACCGTAGTAGGCATGGCCTGTGTCATAGAGCAAATAAACAAGAGATGGGTCTGTCAGTTCCATCAATTTATCGATCTCATCAGGCTGCTCAACAACGGTGCCGCCATGGTGATGATACGTTAGTTTCAATCCATACTCACGGGCGATGGCCCCTGCTTCGTTCAGCCCCTCAGCAAGGATGTGCCATTGCGATTCACTGAGTCTCAGCACTTCTTTTTCATGCGGTGTCCGTCTTGGATCGAAATGCAGGGAACCTCCTACTTCCGCCGTGCTAATCACCGTGCTGCCCATCAATTGCAGAAACTCCGCGTGTCTGCGATAGCTGTTCAGCTCAGACTGACGATGCGCCGGGTCAGAGAGCAATACCGATTTCCACTGGGAAACGAGGCGTATGTTGCGCTTGCCTAATTCCTCCCTCAATGTGTCCGAATCCGAAGGATATTTGCGTCCCATCTCCGTACCTGTCAGTCCGAGTCGCTGAATATCATCCAGAATCTGTTCACACGTTGTTGCATCCCCATGCTCCTTTACATCCTCTCCAACCCAGTTGATCGGATGAATCCCGAGCTGAAATGGTAGCTTGTTCATGGCTCCACGTCTCCTTTTGTGGTTCAACTTATTTGCATCATTCGATTTAGTTCTCTCCTGGGTACAAGATATATAGAGGAAGAAGCACCCTGATCCATACAACGTATTTACAAGTGAAGCATTCCCTCTACATCATGCTGATTGAAAGACGCTCTTTGAATTTATGCAAAATCCTCAATTAAATGGGCCTAGCTTTAGCACAGTTTGCCTTCATCGCATGGTGAGCCGTTACCACCTTTTCCTCGTTGGATACTTCTGGCACACCCACATTCCACCATGACTCATATCCGCCTGCATTGGTTCCAGGCACGACTGGAATTTCGATCAGTGTAGTCACGGTCTCATTCCGTGCATCTCTGATCGCCTGCTCCAATTGTTCTGTCGTCTCTGCCTTATAGGCTTTGGCCCCAAGGCTTCGGGCATGGGCTGCAAAATCCATAGGCATATATTCCCCGGTCAGTCGTCCGCTCTCCGACTCCCGATAGCGAAACTCATTGCCGAACCCATCACTTCCGTGCTCCCGTTGCAAATTGTGAATACACTGAAATCCGTTGTTGTTGAATAGTAAAATGGTCATCTTCTTCTGTTCCTGCAAGCTCGTCACCAGTTCAGAATGCAGCATTAGGTAACTACCGTCACCCACCATGGCATACACTTCACGATCCGGCTCGGCAAGAGCTGCTCCGAATGCCCCGCTCACCTCATAGCCCATACAGGAGAAGCCGTACTCCATGTGGTATGTTTTCGGTGCAGACGCGCGCCACAGACGGTGCAAGTCTCCAGGCAAACTTCCCGCCGCGCACACAATGACGGAAGAAGGGTCAACGGTCCGATTAATAACGCCGACCGCGGTCGTCTGTGCCAGTCCTGCCTCATGTTGCAGTCCATAGAGTCGATCTACCTCGGCGTTCCACTCATCCCGCAAATCGGCGACCTCAGATGTTCTGTATCCACTGTGGTACTGCCGTCCCTGTAAAGTCGTTTGCAAAGCTTGCAGACCTTCCCGTGCATCAGCCAAAACCGCTTCCCCACCCAATTTGGCGGCATCCATGCTGTTCAGGTTAATATTGATGAATGCCACTTCGGGATGCTGAAAAGCAGACCGGGACGCCGTCGTAAAATCCGAGAACCGGGTGCCGACGCCGATTACCACATCTGCTTCCCTGGCAAGCCTGTTGGCAGCCAGCGAGCCGGTAACGCCGATAGACCCCACATTAAGTGGGTGGTCCCACGCCAGGGCACTTTTGCCAGCCTGCGTCTCGGCAACCGGAATGCCAAATGCCTCGGCGAATTCAGCCAGCTGTACAGATGCCTCGGCATACAGCACGCCGCCGCCTGCAACGATCAGTGGCCTCCTTCCACGGGCAATCTGTTCCGTTGCCCGTTCAATAGCCGCCTGGACCGGGGGACGACGGTCCAGGTAATGCACCTTGCGGGCGAAGAACGATTCCGGGTAATCGTACGCCTCTGCCTGCACATCCTGCGGCAGCGCCAGCGTTACCGCGCCCGTCTCCGCCGGGTCCGTCAGCACGCGCATCGCCTGCGTGGCAGCAATCATCAGCTGTTCTGGACGCACAATGCGATCCCAATATTTGCTGACCGCTTTGAACGGATCAGTGGCTGAAATTGTATAATCGCCGCTCACCTCCAGTTGTTGCAGCACGGGATCTGGCTCACGCGTGGCAAAGTTATCACCCGGAAGCAGTAAAACGGGAATTCGATTGACCGTTGCGGTTGCAGCCGCTGTAATCATGTTCAGTGCACCTGGTCCAATGGATGTCGTGCACGCATATATCTGTCTTCGGTTCTTCTGCTTGGCATAGGCAGCTGCCGTATGTACCATGCCTTGTTCATTTTTGCCCTGCATATACGTCAGACTTCCGGGACTACGCTCCAGTGCCTCTCCAATACCAGTTACGTTACCGTGCCCAAAAATGCCAATGACACCTTTCACAAACTTGGTTTCTACCCCATCAACCGAAATATATTGCTGATCCAGGTATCGGAGCAGTGCCTGAGCCATCGTCAGTCTAATTGTTGTTGTCATGGATTGACCATCTCCCTTCCCTTTACAGGTTAAGCGCTTAATCTAAGTTAAGTTTAAGCGCCTTACCCCTAAAGGTTAAGCGCTTAATTGATATAGTATTACAGGCTGAAGAATTAGGCAAGATATTTTTGTAAGCGTTTAAAAAAAGATTAAAACGATCTTATGAATATGTTTCTGTATACTATCCCATCGTTGTTAATGAGATGATTCGATAAGTAACAGGATGATAGAATCGTTAAAAATACAAAAAAAGAAATGGCAAGAACCATCTCTTTTTTTGTTTTACTATAAAGCGGGTGATGGGAATCGAACCCACGCTATTAGCTTGGAAGGCTAAAGTTCTACCATTGAACTACACCCGCAAATAAAAATCGGGATGACACGATTTGAACATACGATTCCTGGTCCCAAATCAGGTGCTCTACCAAGCTGAGCTACATCCCGTTATCTATACCGGCGAGAGGGCTCGAACCTCCACGGTTTCCCACTTGATTTTGAGTCACACCTGCTATTCGGAAGATAGCAGAAGATCAGTCCAAGAAGAGGAATCTAAAACCCGCAAAAAAACCTTAATTTTACAAGGTATTTTTTGCGGGTTTTTATGTTTTTATTAAGCCCCGTTAAGGATCGTGACAATTACTCGAAAAGAAGCGGTTTTTAGACGACGGAAAGAACTTTTGATAGAACAGCCCCGCTCCCTACCATTGGCGAATCAACTGCTTGCAGCCGGTCGGCGTAACGCCTCCACGTCTCAGATCATCTTCTCCGGATAGAGCAGCAACCTGCCGTCCAATTCTTACTTGGCTTCAATCAGGTTGACCTTCGTACCGGGCATTCCGCTATAAAACGCAGCGCACAGTCCTGCCGCACCGCCGCCCACAATCGTTAGATCATATAATTCAGTCATCTTCATCCTGTCCTTCTCCTGTTTAGTCTTGTTTGTATTGATTACGTTCAAGAGACTTGCGTCGCATACAATCGTGCATAAATGCCGCCGCTACGCAGCAGTTCCTCATGCGTGCCCATCTCGGCAATCTCTGTGCCCTCCAGCACGACGATCTGGTCGGCATGACGGACCGTCGATAGCCGATATGCAATCACCAGTGTTGTGCGGTCCTTCGATATTTCGTCTAGCGCCTGCTGGATCTCTTGCTCGGTCTTGGTATCAAGCGCCGATGTCGCTTCATCCAGAATGAGGATTGGTGCATTGCGCAGAATCGCCCGTGCTATCGAAAGCCTCTGTTTCTGCCCTCCGGACAGACGCACACCGCGTTCACCAATCACCGTATCGTAGCCTTGCTCCATCTGTGCTATAAAATCATGCGCTTTAGACGCTTTCGCTGCGGCAATCACATCTTCCTCGGTCGCATCTGCCCATCCATAAGCGATATTGTCATACACCGAGCCATCAAACAGGAAGGTATCCTGCAGCACCATCGAGATATTGTCACGCAGGCTGGAGAGCGTCACATCACGAATATCGATGCCATCCACTCGAATCGAACCAGCCTGCGGGTCGTAGAATCGGTTAACGAGACTGGCCAATGTCGTCTTTCCTCCGCCTGTTGTACCTACAAGCGCCACCGTCTTTCCGGGATCAATGGTCAGGTTCAGCCTTTCTAGTACAGGCGCACCATCTTGATAAACGAATGTGACATCTTGAAAGGAGATCTGTCCTTGTACACGCGGCAAACTGACTGCGTTTCGCTTCTCCTGTATGACTTCCTCTTCTTCCAGCACATCATATACCCGTTTAAAAGCCAGCGGCGGCTCGCCCGGACATTTCCACCAAGCCGGAAAAGGATTTTACCGGTTGATAAAACATACCCAGGTAGGCGATGAATCCGATGATATCAGCAATGCTACCTCGCCTGTTGCCATCAATCTGCCGCCCAGTATCACAACAAATACGGTACCCAGCGCGGTCACAAATGCCAACAACGGCACAGAGGTTTCATAGAACAGACTGGTGCGCAAATAGGTCTTCGTATGTTTCACAGCCAGACGAGAAACGTTACCCCGCTCCTCCTCCTGCCGATTGAAAATTTGGATTTCCTTCATGCCCGACAAGTTTTCCTGCACCTTGCCAGCGATTTCTCCCCGCGCCTTGGAATTCTCCCCCCACAGCGGCAACAAGCGCTTGCTTTGCCATACCGTGATCGCAAGCAGCAACGGAATCGTGATCAGACTGATCAGTGCCAGCTTCACATTGATCGTCAAGAGCAGGATGCCTACTCCGATAAAGGTCAGTCCGTTGATGATAAATTCAGGGATGGCATGGGCAATGAAAATTTCCGCTTCCATCGCATCATTCACGACGCGCCCGGTCAAGTCACCCGTCCGGCTTCGATGGAAATAGCGCAAGCTCATCTGCTGATATTTGCTATACAATCTTGTCCTTAAATCCGCCACATAATGAAGTGCGGCATAATGGTTCAGATAGCCTGCCAGTGATGTTTCGATGGCTTGAAGACAAGTAGCTCCAAGTAGCAACAAACCAATTGTCATCGCTTCTGCAGCAAACTGGCTGCTACTTTCGGTCGCCAATTGCGTCAACGAGCGCAACGCCCAGGGCAAATAAAACCCGGAAATCGTGGCCATCACAACACCGGCAAATCCAATGCCTAACTGCAACCAGTATTTCCGTGCGCTCAGCAGGATGCCATGCGGTTTTCATGTGGCAACCACCTCCTTCTGTTCCGTAGCTTTTAGGAATTCTGGATTCGCCCCTTGGTCTTTACGTTCACGCAATAGCTCGTACGTCACATACACCGGTCGCCCCGTTCGTGGTTCCAGCATAATCTCGGCATCAATGGCAAACACCTCACGTAGCGTCCGAACCGTCATTACGCGCTCTGGCGAGCCATGCTCCACCACCTGGCCCTCACGAATCGCCACCATATAATCGGAAAAGCGCGCTGCCAGATTCAAGTCATGCAGCACCATCACAATCGTCACCTGCTGACTGCGATTCAGTTCATAGAGCAGTTCCAGCACTTCAAGCTGATGCGCCAGGTCCAGATAGGTTGTGGGTTCATCCAGCAGGATCAGTTCGGTCTGCTGGGCGAGCGCCATCGCAATCCATACGCGCTGACGCTGACCGCCAGAGAGCGTATCGACCTCACGATGCTCAAGCGCTGTAAGCTGTGTAACCGATAGGGCCCCGGCGACTATTTGCTTATCCTCTTTGGAAAGCTTACCGAAGCCCCGTTGATGAGGAAAACGCCCATAGGCGACTAATTGACCGACCGTCAAACCGCTCGGTGCGGTCGGCGTCTGCGGCAGAATCGCCATCTGCTTGGCCACTTCCTTGGTGGACAGTGTGTGGATATCGGTACCATTCAGATAAACTGTGCCATGCTTCGTCTTGAGCAGCCGACCGACTGCCTTTAGTACGGTTGATTTGCCGCATCCATTGGGACCAATAATCGAGGTAATCTGTCCACGCGGAATCTGCAAATCCAGTTCTTTTTACGATAAGCGTCTCATTATAGGCAATATCGATTTGTTGCGCTGTAATACATTCCATGACGTCCTCCTAATTGGCCTTCGCTAATAGATAAAGAAAGTACGGAACACTGATAACCGTAATGACGATTCCCGTCGGCACATCTCCCCCAAGAATAACCGTGCGTGTAATCGTGTCAGCCAGCACCACGACTAATCCTCCGGCCAGACTGGCAGCCGGAACGAGCAATTTGTGATCGTGGCCGACCAGTTTTCTTGCCATATGCGGAGCGATCAAGCCAACGAAGAAGAAGCTTCCGCCCACGGCCACACTGCCAGAGGATAAAGCAACAGCAGCGATCGACAACCCCAAAAACTGCCGCTTCACGGCAAGACCCAGCCCTTGTGCAGTCTGATTGCCCAGATGGAGGGTGTTCAGCATGCGAGCCTGTAGAAAATATAGCCGAGTAAAATCTTTCTTGGCCATAGCTACAATCATACGAGTTAATTTACCGTATAGTTTGATAATGGACTTCATGGCGTTCATTTTGTTCACTTTGTTTGTTGTGCAGATGAAGGGCTTTGAATTCTTGGTGATATCCTTAAAATACTCCAAGATTCAGGGAAATAGATGTCTGTCCAACGATGCAACTGGTTACGATAGCAGACATTTGTTTGTTCATAAATTCTCTGGAAGTCATCAATTGCCTTAGAGCGCGGTAGGGCTCAGATTGCAAAAAAAGCTCTGAGTAATAGCCGCTCTTGACCATGTCAGCAATGACAAGTTCATCCTTAATGTCATACTTAGTTGGTGAGTTGTCCCTGTTTTCTTTGTTACGCTTCACCTGAAATAGATTAACAAGAACGAGCTCCAACTATTGTTCTTGAAGCCAAAAGTCCAAGTTTAGCCAATAGTAATCGGTAGGCTCAACCCCAATAATGACTTTGGATCATAGACTATGACTCATGTTTATTCTCATTTGGAGTATAGTTCAAAGGTTTATTTAGCTCATGTTATAAGAACAGCGTTTTAAACAACAAAAAAGCCCATCAGGATTTCTCCTAATGAGCTATACGTTTAAAGTTGGTACCGGCGAGAGGACTCGAACCTCCACG
>NZ_LITU01000011.1 GCF_001280595.1 Paenibacillus xylanivorans | reverse complement strand
ACCTGGTCTCCATACAGCAAGGCAGGGTGGCCCGGCGTGCGCTGGGCGTGCTTATTGAACAGATCAGCCAGCGTTTGCTCCGCGAGAGGAAGCATTTGCTGTCCCTGTCCTCTGTTGAAAATTTCTTGAACTTCAACAGAGGATATCATTTCCAATTCGCCAAGAGATAGCCCTGTGTTGTTAACTATGGAAGTCAGTAACTGTATGAAGTGGCTGGCCATGTTTTCAATCGTATCTCGCTTAAATAACGATGAGGCATATTCCATTTCACACCTAATTGCCCCCTCTTCCTCAGTAACTTGCAGGGTGAGATCAAACTTAGACACTCCACTGTCCATGTTAAGATTCGTCAGTTTCAATTCCCCAAGCGAACTCATATCCGTATTAAAATCGAGCACATTTAGCATTACGCTAAAAAGAGGGTTTCGGCTGAGATCTCGTACAAGTCCGAGTCTATCAACCAGCTTATCCAAAGCGTAATTTTGATGTTCAAAGGACCTCAGGGTGTCGTCTTTAATTTCCTCCAAGAAGCTTTCAAAAGATTGCTGTATCGCAGGATACGTTCGCATAGGAAGCGTATTTACAAACATGCCTACAACCGAATCAACATCAGGGTGAATTCTTCCAGATACAGGAGTTCCAATAATGATGTCTTCCTGTCCGCTATACTTGGAAAGAAGCACGCTAAAGGCGGCTAACAGAAACATGTAAAGCGTGCATTCTTTCGCTTTTACCAATTGCCGGATTTGTATTGTAAGTTCTGTGCTTATATGGAATGTATGTCTATGGCCATGAAAATCAAATAATAAAGGTCGCTCATAATCCATCGGAAGAGATAGCACAGGAAGGCTCCCTGAAAAGCGCTCCAACCAATACATTTCTTCACGAAGCATATCCATGTCCGCAAACCGTTTCTTCTGCCAAACTGCAAAGTCTTTATATTGAATGCGCAATGGCGGGAGATCTTTGCCTTCATAAAAAGCCAGAAAATCTTTGACCAGGATCTCCAAAGATGCGCCGTCCGTAATGATATGGTGCATATCTAGAAACAAATAATGCTCATTATTGTTGGTTTTTAGAACATGCACTCTTAATAGTGGAGGCTGCTCAAGATTGAATGGAACTATGAACTGCCGCATTTTTTCCTCTAATTGAATTACATCCACCAGTTCTGTCGTGATGGTAAATGCAGAAGATGGCGCAATGTACTGCACCGGCTCCTGATTGACAATGCCAAAGGAGGTCCGCAGCGACTCATGCCGATCAATAAGCAAATGAAATGCTTGTTGAAGACGATCCATGTCCAATGTCCCCTCAAGTTTGAAAAATGCAGGCATATTGTATCCATTTCCCGCTGTCTCCAATTGATTAAGAATAAACAGCCTTTGTTGGGAAGCGGATAATGGATAATAATTAGCTATTGGGCAATTAGGAATAGGAGCAAGACGGTCTTGATCAGATCGAAGTATAAACTCACTGAGTCTTTCCAAGGTAGGCAGTTCAAATATTTTTCTTAGTGAGATACTAACCCCAAATACTTGATGGATTCTTGATATTAAAGAAGCCGCCTTCAGTGAGTGGCCACCTAGATCAAAAAAGTTGTCTTTGGCTCCAATCCGGTCTTTTTTAAGAATGTCTCGCCAAATGGAAGCAAGTTTAATCTCTGTGTCATTACGCGGTTCCACAAAAGTTACGCCGATCTCCATCTGAGTCTCTTGCTGCAATAATGCTGAACGATCGATTTTTCCATTATTCGTAAGAGGGAACACTGGAACAACGACAAACTTCGCAGGAATCATATAGTTCGGCAGTCTGGCTTGGAGGTACTCTTTTATATCGGCAACTGTCAATCGGTCATCGTTTAAGATTAAATAAGCGCATAGAAGGGAGTTGTCGTCTTCTTCTTTGATCTCCATGACAAGCACTTGTTTCACACCTTCATGTCCCGACAAAGCCGTTTCAATCTCGCCCAATTCAATTCGATAGCCACGGATTTTAACCTGATGATCGATACGACCGAGATATTCCAAGGTACCATCTGGCAACCAGCGCACAAGGTCTCCGCTCCTATACATACGTTCCCCAGGTATAGTAGGATTAGGTATAAAACGCTCAGCGGTGAGTTCAGGGCGATTCAGATAACCTCTCGCAACTCCGGGTCCACTCACATAAAGCTCCCCTGCTATACCCTGGGGCAATATATTGCCGTCTTCATTAGCTACATATACTGCAAGTGTAGGCAGCGGTTGTCCAATGCTGTTGCTACCTGAAGTCATATCCTTCAGTGTGAGTCTGTGATAAGTCACGTGAACGGTCGTCTCTGTAATACCGTACATGTTTATCAATTGAGTATCAGGCCACTTTAGGTGCCACTGTAATAGACGCGAGGCATTTAGCGCCTCTCCTCCAAAAATGACATATCTCAGTGAGGAATAATCCAGATCCGCTTCGCTTGCTTCAATCACTCTATAGAACGAAGCCGGAGTTTGATTTACAACAGTCACCTTTTCACTACTGATCATTTTGGCAAATTCAGTGGGATGCTGAGCTAAGAGCTTAGGCACAATGACGACTCTTCCGCCGTATAACAGAGCCCCAAAAAGCTCCCAGACCGAGAAGTCGAAACAAAATGAGTGAAACATGGTCCATGTGTCGTTCTCACTAAAATCAAAGCGATTTTGATCGTTGAACAACAGACGTACTACATTACGATGTTTAACCATAACACCTTTGGGCACGCCGGTTGATCCTGACGTATAAATAACATATGCCAAATTATCGGGCGACGGATTTGCAACAGTCAGTCGGGAACTGCTCATATATTGGATGGCGTCAAATCCATGCTGGTGTTTTTTCTTCAAAAAAAGCGGTAATTTCTTTTTATTCTCCTTGTTAATTGTAATAACAACGTCATAACGAAATTGAGTTAACTCATTGGCAATAGTATGGATCTTCTCCGAGAACTCTATGGATGCAATTTCCTTGAGTTCACACCCCAGCTCTTTAAAAAATTCTTTGGACAAGAAGAGTTCATCGTGAAATTCCGTTTTGGTTCTGGCGTGAGGATGCTGCCGCTTATAATCACGCAAGGACTGTAACAACTCTTTTTTCTTATCTAAATCCATAATATCTCCCAGGAATAACACGCCTTCATTTTTCATGAGAGAGATGGCTTTGCGGATGACTCGGCGCAAATAATTGTGACCATGAAAAGCCTGAATTACGCTGTTCATAATGACAATATCAAAATCGTGTTCATGAATATTATCGATCTGATGAGCAGAAAAACAATCCAGCTTTATATTATTGATCTCTTGCCCCATAACCAATTGTTTGTTTTTTTGGATAATAGTCTCTGATAAATCGGTCCCATAATATAAGCCAACGTGAGGAGCAAGCCTAAACATACTGATCCCAGAAGCACATCCAATCTCCAGTACTTTTGAGGCACTATGTACCTTCGGCAGGAGTTTTTGCACGATGTTATCGCCATATTCATCCATCTCTTCACGGGAGAGGTTTTCACGAGTATAACTGTTTACCCAAGCGCCTCCTGAGATATCATCTTCTGCTTCGGCACCGATGTGCTCCCACAGTTCTTTACTCATAAGACCGTTCTCATCAGACTCTATTTCTTCAAATACATTCTCGCTATTCAGACATACAAATGCATGTAACGAAGGACAGGACCACAGGATATGATTCAAGGAAGCAATACAATTCTTCATCGATAGCACGACAGAGATTCCCGAGTCATTCACCATCGTTTCAATTCGTTCCCGAGGATAATCAGGATCGATTGGGACATAAGCTCCCCCAGCCTTTAATACACCCATGATGGCGATGGGAATCCATTCCGAACGCTCCATCATAATACCCACCAGGAAATCCGGACCTACCGCGTGAGTCCTATAGAGATAGTGAGCCAACTGGTTTGAGCGCTCGTCCAGTTCTCGATAGGTTAGATGTCTGCCCTCAAATGTAACAGCCGAATGGTTCGGAAATAGATCTGCACGGCTCTCAAACAAAGAGACAATGGTTTCGTTATATGGGTACTTCACTTTGGAATTATCAGCCATTTTGAATAAATTTTGCTTCTCTTCTTCATTCATGATTTCCATGTCAGACAATGGGGCTGTCGGATGGTTAAGAGCCCAGTTCAGACCGTTAACCAGGTGCTGAAGCAAACGCTCAACAAATAAATCCTCATAGTCTTCAGACAAGTAATTCGCTTCCAAGATAACTTCCTGCCGATCATCCGTTGCTCGAAGGTGAAATAACAGACGTGTTCGGTCAGGATCAAATGCAGGAGAACCATGAATTGTATCCATAGTAAGAACTGAGCCGAATAAAGGCTCATGGTCTTGTTGTAGATTCCCTAATAAATCGAGTGTCATGGAGAGAGGGAGGGCGCTATGCTCCTCCGCCTCCTCCGCACTTTTTTTAACGGAAATCAACAATTCTTTAAAAGTTTCAATATTGGATAAATCGGTTTGAACAGGGAGCACCTCTTCCCAGTCGATTTCTTCACCATTTATGTTTCCGGATAGAGGCGAGCCCATATAAACCAGAGATTCTCGAGAATATACTGACAGAAGTTTTATGGTTCCTGCAAGTACGATCAAATACTTGGCATAGGATGAGCCACCTCCTACTCGTTCCATCACTTCTTTTAATTCCGAGGAAAATACAATTTGCTGCTTCATCTTCTTGGATTTTAAGGTCGCTTGATTATTATGTTGACAAGGGAACGTGGTAACGGTGTAACCAGACTGTAATTTTTTCGTCCAGTAGTCTTTAGGCTTGTCCAGTTTGCCGCTCGATAGAAGAATATTTAATGTAAACTTATCCATTCCTTCACCCCTCACTAGAATCTGAATTCGATGTCCTCGTACTGCGCCTTGTTTGAAGTTACCGTCATTAGACTCTGAAGTTCAATATCTTTGATTCTGAGAGAGCTATCTTTGAGTGTAATCTCAATAATTTCAATGAAATCCTGTACCATCCGTTCAACGGTTTCTTTCCGGAACAGATCAGTGCGGTAGTCAAAGATGAAGAGCAGCTCTCCATCCATTTCGATTGCTTCAAGTTTCAAATCAAAAATGCTGGTTTTACGCTCAAGTTCAACTCTAGTGACCTTCAATCCGTGCAACTGAAGATACGGAACTTCATTATTTTGCAGTACAAATACAGTGTCAAAAATCGGATTGCGTCCTTCACGATTCTCCAAATCCAGCTTTTCAACAAGCATTTCAAAAGGATACTCCTGGTTCTCGTAGCTCTGCAGCGCCAGTTCATTTAACGCCTTTACATAGGTATTGAAGTTCTGATTCCAATCAACCTGGCTGCGTATGGGCAACGTATTTACAAACATCCCCATTACATTTTCCAAATCAGGATGCAAACGCCCGGCAATAGGCATGCCTACAACGAGGTCTTGCTGCCCTGCATATTTGGACAATAGAACTTTGTAAACGGACAGCAAGTAGACGTACAACGTAATACCTTCTTGCTGTAGGTAGCGATCAATCTCTTCTTTAACCGAAGCTTCGATCCGGAAAGTGGTGTGATCACCGTGAAAGCGCTGAGTATTGCGGCGCGGATAATCGGTTGGGAGGCTAAGCTCCGGCCCTCCGTCTTGGAACTGGTTTAACCAATAGCTGGCCTGTGCCTGGAAGGCTTCCGTACGATACTGCCCTCTCTGCCACTCAGAATAATCTTTGTACTGTAAGAGCGGCAATCCCAGTTCCTGTCCTTCATAGAAAGCAGCTAATTCGCCGACCAGCACACCAAATGATGCTCCATCGCCAATAATATGATGCATATCGATTAGAAGCGTATAGCTTTCGGTATTGTGCTCTACTAACATCGCTCTTAATAACGGTCCATGTTCCAAATCAAATGGCTGGATAAATGCATCTGTAATTGACCTCAGTTCTTCCTCTCTGGCCGAAATCACAGGTAGTGTTAGATCGATCTCATCTGAAATCGTTTGAACAGGCATCCCTTTTTCAAATGAGAAGGTAGTACGAAAAACTTCATGCCTAGAAACCATGCTTTGAAGAGCTTTATGAAGCTTGGATACCTCCAGTTTCCCTTCAAGACGTATCACGTTAGGCATGTTGTAACTAGTTCCCACATCATTCAAATGATCGATCAACAACAATCTTTTCTGAGCCGACGAAACAGCATAGGTTGACTGCAAAGGAGCTTTTGGAATTTCATTCAAGCGTCTCTTAGCCGAACTCTCTAATTTCAGCGCAAGTTCTCGGATCGTTGGGCTTGTAAATACATCTCTTAGCTGTATCGATGATGCTCTTAGTTCCTGTTTTATCCGGTAGATTAGGGTTGTCGCCTTTAATGAGTGACCACCCAACTCAAAAAAGTTGCTGTCCAGACCGATGCTCTCAAAAGGTATATTTAAAAGCTCTACCCACTGACGAGCAAGCCATGTCTCCATATCTGATGTCGGAGCTTCTTTCACTGGCTGGTCATTTGTATACGTCGTATCCATTTCAGCCAATGTTTTGCGATCAATTTTCCCACTGTTCGTTAGCGGCATTTCACCTAAAACAATAAATCGGGATGGAATCATATAGCTTGGCAATCTCTGAGAGAGTTTGGAGCGAAGCGTTGAGATTCCGCTTCCCTCACCAAGGACCACAAAGCAGCATAAGTAGTTGTCTCCACTACTATCCTTCCTAGCAATGACAGCGGCTTCTTTAACTTCGCCCGTCCATACGATCTGAGTCTCAATCTCCGCAAGTTCAATCCTGTAACCACGAATTTTAACCTGATGATCCGTTCTACCGAGGTACTCAAGCCTTCCATCCGATGTCAGGCGCCCTAAATCACCTGTTCGGTACAGTACCGGACAATGCTTGTTACCAAAAGGATTGGCTACAAAGCGTTCACTTGTCTTCTCTGCATCATTCACATATCCACCGCCTACACAGATCCCCCCGATATAGATCTCGCCATGAACACCAATGGGCACAGGTTGAAGTGCTGTGTTTAAGATGAAAAATTGACTGTTCGCAATGGGACGTCCCAAGGGTACTTCTCTTTCAGATTTCCAATCTTCTGTTGTTAATCTGTGATACGCGGTCACATCTGTACACTCGGTTGGTCCGTAGGTATTCACAATTTCCGTCCTGTTCTTATCATGCAAGATCCAATCCCTCAAGTATTCCTTGTGGATAGGCTCACCGCCTAAAATCACTTGTGTCAATGAGGTCAAGAGATCATAGTTCCCTCTTTCTGCGACAAGCGGATAAAAAGCTGATGGCGTACAATTAAGCTTAGTAATCCGTTGTTTAGAGACAGCAGAAACAATTGCCTCATGATCATAATGACCAGCCGGTAACAGGTACAGCGTTCCCCCGGTTACAAGCGGAGCATAGATATTTTTTTGAGTTAAATCAAAGCTCGGTGATGTCATAAGGAGCATTCGATCCTCTACATTCATATCAAATTCACGGATGTACCATTGCAGCAAGTTTGCAAATCCCTCGCGGTAAACAGAAGCTCCTTTAGGCACTCCTGTTGAGCCAGAGGTGAAAATAATGTACATTAAGTCACTTATATCTGCTGGGCAAGCAGGGTTGACATCCGGCAAGTGCTTGCATTGCTGCAGGTATTCATTTGACTGGAGATTTAAGATCTTCCACGCTGGCTCTTTGTATGGAAACGTCGTTTCCGACGCGGTAATAATAATTTTGACGCTAGCCGTCGATGCCATTTGGGCAAGCCGTTCCATTGGAAGGCCAGGATCAAGCGGTACGTATACGCAACCGGCTTTCAATACTGCAAGCATGCTGACAATTAGCTCGGGTCTACGATCGATGCTAATACCGATTGGCTCCCCTTTTCCTCCCCCCAGTCGATGAAGTTGATGTGCAAGCTGGTTGGAGCGCCGGTTTAGTTCCATATAACTTACAATGGAATCTTCCCATACAATGGCAGGGGCATCAGGGTTAAGTTCAACTTGTTCCTCTATCCATTGATGGATATCTTTCTTTTTAAATGGTGAAGGTTCTCCCCTACCTGCTTTAGATATAAAGTCAAGCTCTGTCTCTCCCACCATCGTTAAGTCAACAATGGCTGCGGAAGGATTGCTTGTTATCGCATTGATAAGGCGACCAAAGTGATCAGCCATACGCTCAATGGTTTGTGGGTTAAAGAGTTTCTTGGAATATTCAAATTCAAAACGTATTCCCTCGTCTTCTTCGATTGCAAAGAGACTTAAATCAAATTTTGAAATTTTGTGCGCTAGTTCATATCTTTTTATCTCCAACCCTCTCATAGCAACGGGTTCAAAACGAATATTTTGCATAGCAAAGAATACGTCAAACAATGGATTTCTGGACAAGTCACGCGGAACCTGAATCAGATCTACCAGATCTTCAAAAGGGAAAGCTTGATGCTCAAATGAATTCAGAACATGTTCCTTTACTTCAAGCAAATAGCTGATAAATGATTTGCTTTCTTGTGGGAAGGTGCGGATAGCCAATGTATTAACAAACATTCCGACCAGCTTTTCTAATTCAACCTGTGTTCTTCCCGCAGTAGGCGTTCCGACGACAATGTCCTCTTGGCTAGCGTATTTTGAAAGAAGTACATTGAAACACGCCAATAGCAACATATACAGCGTTGTTTCCGTTTTTTGAGTGAGCTTAATCAAAGCTGCTCTTTGTGTAGAATTAAGTCTTGTTACCACCATGTCCCCCTCATAAGTTTGGATAACTTCCCTCTTATGATCTGTCGGCAGTTGCAAAACTGGCAATTCGCCAGCAAAGGAATTCAGCCAAAATGATTGCTGTTCCGCTCTAGCCTGGTTTTTGCCTTTCCAAACAGCATAGTCCTTATAATGGATATCCGGCTGCGAAATCGGATTGCCATTATAGAATCCCATTAAATCCTGAAGTATAAGATTCACGGAAGCACCGTCTGCGGCGATATGATGGACATCCATCAATAAAATGTGATGGTTGCTACCCTTGTTTAAAAGGGTAAACCGGATCAGCGGTGTCTGACTGAGATCGAATGGACATACAAATTGATCAATATCGTAAGTCGCAGAACTTAAATCATGAAACTCTATCGAACTTCTCACATTAGCATGAATAACTTGAACAGGTTCACCATTCTTCATGTGATACGAGGTACGCAATGACTCATGTCGTTCAATGAGGCGCTGTACCGCGTCTGCTAAAAGACTGGTGTCAAGCAAGCCGTGTATTTCAAGTCCGCCCGGCACATTATATTGTGTAGATTCCGGCTCTAGCTGATGCAAAAGGTAAAGACGCTTTTGTGCTGACGTTAAAGGATAAGTGTCACCAGGTTCAGCACATTCAATGACTACCGGCACACTGCTGGCCGTTCTGCGGATTAATGCTGCCTGCTCGCGAACAGTCGTACGAATAAAAAGATCTTTAAGCGGAATGCTTACATGAAATACCTGACTTATATGACTGGACAAGGACGTTGCAAGGAGCGAATGTCCTCCTAGAGTGAAGAAATTAGTTGAAACATTGATCCGCTCCATCCCCAAAAGTGATTTCCATATATCTGCAAGCCGTTCTTCCAACTCGTCAGCAGGAGTGTCACCAGAATCCATTTCATGCTCTATTAAAGGTTCAGGCAGCTTGGCCCGATCTATTTTTCCATTTACAGTAAGTGGCATGGCATCTACTTGTACAAATCTGGACGGAACCATGTAATGAGGAAGCATGAGAGAAAGCTTAGCATGCAACTCAGCACTTGAAATATAACGGGAGGCAACAAAATAAGCTGCCAGATACTTTTCATCTTGTATTGTTGACCTGTCGATAACCAAAACATTTTGGATATCTTCTATCTCCATCAGCTGGTTTTCTATTTCACCAATCTCTATCCTAAAGCCCCGGATTTTAACCTGATGGTCGTTTCTGCCAATATACTCAATCGACCCGTCGTGCAGCCATTTTGCCAAGTCTCCAGTACGATACATTCGCATTCCTGGTTCGAATGGATCTTCAATAAACCGTTCTTGCGTTAAATCCTCTCGATTCAGATACCCTCTTGCCACTCCGGCGCCGCTAACGTACATCTCGCCTACGACACCAATAGGAGATGGCTTACCGTGCTTGTCAAAAATATAAACTTTTAGTGTCGGGAGCGGAACACCTACATTGGAAAGATTTTCTTCCAAATCAGCAGGACTCAGTTCCTTGTAAGTGACATGTACCGTAGTTTCTGTTATGCCATACATATTAATCAGCTTAATGTCCGGATACTTTTGCTTCCACTCCTTTAGTATTTTTGGCTTCAGCGCCTCTCCACCAAAGATTATTGTCCGGACATTAAGATCACATGCCGGTTCGATGCTTTCCCGTTGCATAAGATAGTAGAAAGCACTTGGAGTCTGATTAAGTATCGTAACCTTTTCACTTTGTAATAGCTTTAAAAAACGATGCGAATCTCTGGCGATTTCTTTCGGAACGACAATTAACTTGCCGCCAAAAAGTAGTGCTCCGTATATTTCCCAAACCGAAAAATCAAAACAGTAGGAGTGGAACATGGTCCATATATCCTGAGCATTAAAATCAAACAAACGAGAATCATTCTTCATCAAACTTATAACCTGCCGATGCTCTACCAGGACCCCTTTAGGTTTCCCGGTAGAACCTGAGGTATAGATCACATAGGCTAAATGATGAGCGGCACGTTTAACGTCAGGCCCCTGGGCTTGTTCCTGATGGGTTGATTCTTTCTTCAAGTCTACAATGGCACCTTTAAACTCGACGCCTTCTCTAAGGCTGCCTGAAGTGATAAGTAACCTGGAACCACTATCATCCAGCGTGTATTGAATTCGGTCGACAGGATAATCGGGATCAACAGGGACATATGCTCCACCAGCTTTAAGCACAGCCAACATACTCACAATCATATCCAACGAACGATCCAGCAGGATAACAGCTAATTGGTCAGGCCCCAAACCATACTCACAGAGTGTCGATGCCAAGCGATTAGCCAGCCCGTCCAAACGGGCGTATGTTAGGCTTTCTCCTTCATAAACTACGGCTGTTTTGTCAGGGAAAGCTTTTGCCGTTTGTTCAAAGATCTCAGTTATAGTTACATTTTTAGGAAAAGTAGCTTTTGTTCTATTAAAATTGTTTAATATCAGTTGTTCCTGCTCGGCTGTGAACAAACTGAAGAAGTTCAACGATTTCTCCGGAGCATGAACAACTTGTTTAACTAAGTAAGTAAACTGATCCACGAAGTTGCCAATGCTCACCCTTCTAAAGAGAGAACTACTGTACTCGAAATCAAAGCGAAGTCCATTGCTCTGTTCCATTGCTGTTAACATCAAATCAAATTTTACTGACCCCGTATCAAGTAGATCCAAAGTTACCGAGCAGTTAGGGATTCCCTTATTACCCACATCCATATTCTGCAAAATAAACATTGTGTCAAAGATAGGATTCGATTCGTGGCCTCTAACCCCGGTTGGCAGCTTGTTCACCAGCTCTTCGAAGGGATAGTCTTGATGTGCGTACATGTTTAACACCTGAGTTCGTACTTCAGCAAGATGATCCATAAAAGTGCACTCTGGCTTTATGGTTTGGCGTATTACAACTGTGTTGACAAACATGCCAATTAAAGGTTCAATCTCTGAACGGCTTCTGCCAGATACGAGCGATCCAACTAAAATATCTTCCTGACTGGTTAGTTTGGATAAAAACAGTTGATAGCATGCAAGAAGAATCATATATAAGGTGGAATTACTTCCGGATGCCAGATGATAAAGACGATCAGTAAGTTCCTTATCAAAATGGAATACAACCCGTCCACCTTCCATTTCGTTGTCCATCCGTCTTGGGTAGTCCATCGGGAGATGGAGTACAGGTAACTCACCGGCAAGATGCTGAAGCCAGTATTGTTCATCTTCTGATTTCTGTATGTTGTTTTGAGACAATTGCTCTAACTGCCAAGCTGAATAATCTTTATATGTGATCGTTAAACCTGGTAGAGGTTCATCATTGTACAGTTCAAAAAATTCTCTCAATAAAATCCCTGCAGATGTTCCATCTGAAACGATGTGATGTTGATCTATAAGAAGGACATGGCTCCATTCTGATTGTGACAGCAGCGCTGCCCGTAGAAGTGGAGCCTTACTTAGATCAAAAGGCTGCACAAAATCTTTAATAAATCGACCCAGCATTTCTTTACTTACTTCTAAGACTTGCATTTCACCGTTTATTTCAGGACTAATGACTTGAACCAATTCGCCATTTTTCCACTGAAAAGAAGTTTGAAATGCCTCATGCCTTTGGATCAATTGACGAAACACTTTTTTGCAGCGTTCATGATCCAGCTGTCCCTCAATTCTCAACATTACAGGCATATTATAGGAGGTCTTATTGACATCCCGCTGATTCAAAATGTATAGACGCTTCTGAGCCGATGAAGCATGATAAAAAGGTTGTAAAACAACAGGGTTAATATGATCTCTTGCAGTTGTAGACTCTGCTTGTATTAGGCTGACAAGATCACTAAGTACTGGATGATTAAAGATATCCATTATGGAAATTTTGATTTCGAAATCCGAGTTAAGCCGGGAAACCAAACGAGCAGCATGCAGTGAGTGGCCGCCAAGCTCAAAAAAATGATCATTTGGACGTACTTCTTCCAATTTAATTATTTCTGCGACCATGCCACATAAGCGCGACACTGTATCACTTTGTAAGCTGAAACCATCTTGAATACGGGTCGGCTTACGACCAATGGACTGTTGAATAAGGGCGTTCCGATCTATTTTTCCATTCGGCGTCATCGGCATTCCTGATAACTGAGTCAGGTAAGTTGGGATCATGTAGTTAGGCAAGCTTTTCCTAAGCTCACTGCGAATTAATTGTGGGTCCAATGACGGTTCAGACGATGTATAAAAGCCTGCTAAATAACCATCTCCATTTTCATCTGTACTGTGTATAACAGCTACATCTCTTATCCCTAAGCAAAGGCTCAGCTTCTGCTCAATCTCGTTTAACTCAACACGATAACCGCGCACCTTAACTTGCGAATCATTGCGACCAAGACACTCCAATTTCCCGTCATATCCTAAGCGTCCCAAATCTCCTGTTCGATAGAGCAGTCCTTTTTGGCTCCATAAACTTGAAACAAAGCGCTCCTCGGTGAGTTGTGCGCGGTTGAAATACCCTGAAGCTACTCCGTCCCCACCAATGTATATTTCCCCGATTACACCTACAGGGACTGGATTTCCATCAAGGTCCATCACAAAAATTTCAGTATTAGCTATTGGTCTGCCAATTCGTATAGCTTCGTCTTCATGGATTTCTTGATATGAAGACCATATTGTCGTTTCGGTTGGGCCATACATATTTAGTAATCGTGCATTCGTAATTTGTTTGATTTTTTTAACTAGTGACAATGGCAGACCTTCACCACCCACCATTATAGTTTTCAGGGATTTTAAGTAATCATGTGAGTTGCTGTCTTCCATTAGCATGTTAAGTCTTGAAGGCGTCGTTTGAAATAAAGTAACATCATGAACCATATATCTATTAAAGTGATCTCTTACTTCCTCAGGCTTAATTAATACAGTCAAACCTTTAGAAAGCGTCCATAGTAATTCAACAATAGAGATATCAAAAGAGAAGGTCGTAACAGCCAACATCACATCTTGATGTTCCGGTTTGATGATTTCATCCATTGCCGTAAAGAAATTAGCTAGATTATCGTGAGTAATCATGACCCCTTTGGGATTTCCCGTTGAACCCGAAGTGTACATAACATAGCACAATTCAGAGGGTTGAATACTGATTGGTTCTTCAGATTTAAGCGACTTAAATACCGACAACGTATCCTCTACCATAAGTTTCTCACCTTGATAGTCAATAGAGTTCGCTGATCCGTCATGAAGAAGAACACGGGCACCAGAGTCTGATAAGATATAGGATACACGTTCGGAAGGAAATTCAGGGTCTACCGGGACATAGGCTGCTCCAGCAAGAATAATAGCCAACATGGCAACTACCATTTCAGGGGATCGACGCATCATTATTGCAGTAACGTCACCTGATTGAATACCTCTTTTGTTTAATATAGTAGCCAGCCCTAGGCTCTTCTCCCATACATCTTGATATGTCCATATATTGTCCTCAAAAATTAGTGCCGGTTTATTCGGAGAGGCTTCCCATGACTTTCTTACAGATTCAACAATCGTAGGGTTAACGATTTCCTTCTCTGTCCTATTTATAGATGAAATGCACTCCAAATCCTTCTGCGGCAAGATACTGATCTCCGATAGAGACACTGAACTATTCGTCACTGCTTGGACGATGATTTTCTCAAAGCTTCTTACCATTCGTTCAATGGTTTCTCTATTAAATAGATGTGAAGCATATTCAAAATCTGCGAGTAGTCCCCCGTCTTGTTCTGTAATTGTCAGAGTTAAGTCAAATTTTGAATAATTACTATCATAGAAGACTGTTTCATACCCTAGTGCACGTGCTTTGCTTGGAAAAATCTCATAGTTATGCATAACCATCATCGTGTTGATTAGAGGATTACGAGTCGGATCATAGTGAATATCCAATTGTTCAACTAATCTATCAAAAGGGTAGTCCACATGCTTAAGAGCACCGATCATTTTAGATCGAACATGATTTATAAATTCATTAAACGTCAGACTTCCGTCAGGCTTAGTTCGCAAAGCCAGCGTATTAATAAACATTCCGATAAGTGGTTCAACACTTTGATGCTGCCGATCCGAAGCCAAGATTCCACTGATGATATCCCGTTGATTAGACCATTTAGCCAACATAACATGATAGGCGGCTAAAATAACCATAAATAAACTTGAATTGGTTTGTATAGCAAGTTGGTCAAGACCTTCAAAGACTTCTGGGGTTATAAAGGTTCTATAATGCTCCCCTTTAAACCGATACTCAGTTGTTCGAGGGTAATCTTCGGGAAGTCTCAGCGTTGGGAGATCTCCCGCAAACTCATTCAACCAGTATTCTTCCTTACTTGTAATCAACTTACTGTCTTGAAGACATTTTTGTTGCCATTGGGAGTAGTCTTTATACTGAATGGTTAAAGGTTGAATGGGTTGCCCTTTGTAAATTTCAAGTAACTCCTGAATGAATATTGATATAGAAGGACCATCGGAAATCAAATGATGCTGGTCAAATACCGCAATAGACATTGACTCTGCATGGATTACAAGTGTTCTCATTAGAGAAGATTGTGACAGGTCAAAAGGGCGAACAAAACGGGATATGATCTCAGCCCACTCTTCCTCTTCGGCAAATACCTCCTCCAAATCTATAAAAGCTGTAGGATTTATTCGTTGAATCAAGTCTTCTTGTTCCCATTCAAATGAAGTCCGTAGAGATTCCTGGTTCATTATTAAAAGCTCTAAAGCATTATGTAATCGCTGACGGTCCCACTGCCCTGATGAAGAAATCGAAAAAGTTAGATGGTATGCCAATTCCGCCCCAGGATTTTGACATGACAGATAGACCCGCTTTTGAGCTGAAGAAGCCAAACAAACATCGGTCGGGCAAGCCGTCAATTTATGAAGCTGAACAGGATTTTCCTGATCCAAAGCTGCAGCTATCTTTCGAATACTCGAGTGTACAAACAAATCTGAAATGTTCCAATCCACCTGAAACTCTTTGTTCAAGCTATTGACTATCCTTGCTGCCTTTAATGAGTTGCCACCCGACACCCAAAAACTATCACATATCCCCACCGGTCTTTCCATAACCTCTGTCCACAATTTACATACTTTTTCTTCGGTAGAAGTTGAAAACTGTTCCGTGGGTTGGCTGGATTGAAGTGTAGAAATTTGATTTTCAATATAGCTAAACTTTTCATCCCATTCTCCAGCTTCAAATTCTGCTGCCAATTTAAAACGTTGGATTTTCCCGCTTGTTGTTTTTGGGATTTTGCGTATTGGTAGAACTCCATATACCTCAAGGCCCATTTTTTGGCTAAGTCGTTCTTTCACGTCAAAAGCAATATTGACAAAGTTCTCAATTTTCCCTTTGTGAATTACGAACAATACAATCTTCTCGTTGAAGTTATCATTCGTCCTTACTGCGCAGGCAGCAACCTGATTTAAGCCAATACCATGTACGCCTTCAGTAACTCGTTCTAAGTCATGAGGATAAATATTTTGCCCGTTAACAAAAATAATATCTTTTGCTCTGCCAGTGACTACAAGCTGGCCATTATTTTTAAATCCCAAATCTCCTGTAATCATCCATCCGTCTTTCGTTTTAGCTTTTTTGGTCGCCTCTGAATTGTTATAATAGCCAGCAGTTACGTTTCTCCCCGAGATTTGGATATGTCCGACATAGCCATCACTCAGCTCTCTGTCATTTTCATCGCAAATTCGAATATAACAATCTTGTATTGCTGTCCCCGTCTCTACAAAATCAATACCGTTCTTGTCCCCCCTCTCAAGTTTTTGAACTTGCTCTCCTACTTGAAGTTGCCTGCGGTCTACTGTCAAAGGCACAAAGAGCTCACCTACTTCAGGAAAGGAGGCACCGACTGTAGCTTCGGCCAAGCCGTAAACGGTAAACATGGATGTTTCCCTTAAGTGATAAGGCTTCATTTTCTCCAAGAATCTCTCGCACAGGCTTGGCGAGATAGGTTCTGCGCCGTTGGCTATCAGTCGTACGGCCGACAGATCCAGATCTTTCGCAGCCTCTTCCTTGAAGAGAGTTAAAACATATTGATAGCCAAAATTCGGTGAGGATAAAATGGTTGCTTTGTATTGCTGCGCTTTAAGTAACCACAACATAGGTCTATATATAAATAGCGATGTCGGCATTATAATTTGTTCGATATTTGCAGTAAGGGGCATAATATGACATGCAATAAGGCCCATGTCATGCGTAAGCGGCATCCAGCTTAAATAAGCATCGCCTTCAATAACCTTAAACCCCTTGGCAATTGCATTCACATTAGCTATCAAATTGTCATGTGTAAGTGTTACTCCCTTGGGATCACCAGTAGATCCAGAGGAAAATTGTATAAAGGCAATTTCTTCGGGTGAAGCATCATGAACGACCCCTTGTTCTCCACTAAAACCGATTTCATTAACGATTACGGCCCTTTCTTCAATACCGTTTAAAAGAATCGCATTTTCTGCCAGAAATTTTTTCAATCCTGTAAAAGGTTTTTCCTCCGTTAACAATCTTGGCTTGTTGAGAATTCCCCAAATATGAATCAGTTTAGAACGGTGCTCATCATTACTCCCGATCGATACAGGAACGGGAATGAAGCCCCCAAGAAGACAACCCCAAAACATCTCTAAAAATCTTTTATTATCATCAATCTGAAAAATAACTTCCTCGCCAGGTTTAAATCCTTTACGTTGAAAATCTCCTAAGACACGAAGCGCACGATCCAATAAAACGGAATAGCTTACATGATACTCATTGCTACCGTTTTCGATGAAAGCAACTCCTTTGCTGGAAGCTCTTCGATCCAGAATCATTTCGCTTAAGGTACGATAGTTACTCACAGTGCTCCCCCCTATACTGTCTGACTTGACTCGTCTGAATTTATAAATCGAAATATACAACGCCTTTATTCCCATCAACGATGACTGTGTCTCCATCTTTTAACATGGAAGTGGCCACTTTGGTGCCTAAGACAGCGGGTAATTCATATTCTCTTGCAATAATGCCTGCGTGCGACAGAATTCCTCCGCTATCGGTGATTAGTGCCCCTATTTTTGAAAACAGAACAGTCCATGCTGGGGCTGTTGACTTGCATACCAGAACTTCACCGGAATTGATATTGTTAAAATCGGACTGAGAATTTACAATACGCACGTTTCCTTTGTATATACCTCGGCTGGCGCCATACCCTTTGAAGGTTTTCATCTCCATGCTGACAGGTTCTTGGGAAAAACCAAATATTCGCTCAAGTTCTCGATCCGCTCTAACCTCACTGATAACTCCCAAAAACGGGATAGGAGGCATTTGGCGCAAATCTTCTAATTCTCTCTTCCTCGCCTTCAGCTGCTCGGCAACATTTTTCGGTTGCTGTAACAAATTTCTGACCTCATACAGATACAAATAAAAAATATCCTGGTTGTCTTGAAGTATGTCTAGCTCCACCAACAAATTTCCGACTTGAAGCAAGAAAATTCTGGAGCGTGCCGGCAGCATGGCATCGATATAAAAATGGTGATCTTCTTCAATCCTCCATACCTTGATTGCTTGCTCCCAAATTTGAATGAAATCCTCACGGAGGTAAGAATCTTCAATCTGGCCTAATGTTTCTTTCAGAAGCGCCTCTCTTTTTTTAATGACACTCTCGAAATGAGAGTCAAAATCATATGAAGATTGTTGAAGTGATTGAACAAGAGCAAGTACAAAATCTATGTCTTCTTTCCATGTTTTTTCTAAAAATTCATGGGAATCTGTAGAGCGATAACCGTATACCGCTAAAAATCTTTTGATTTGCTCCAAAAACATGAGACCTATATCGCTTGTCGCCAAAACGGACTTTAATTGCTGTGACGGAAGTTTTTTAAAGTGTGTGGATAGTTCGTGTTGCTCTGATACAGAACGAGCCAACATCCATAACTCTCTATCGGTTTCAAGTGATTTATTCATCGTGCCAAGCAACAGCGAGTATACACTCACCGGATCATCTTGAAGACCAGCGCCTTTGTAGGCATCTTCTAGTAACCAACCAGCAGACTGCTTAGGGAGTAACACCTCATAATGAATCCGCCAGGCTAAATAAAAGAAATCTTCCATCTCATGCAATCTTTCTGCAGCTTGCTTCACTGTCATCTTTTCTTCAGCCCATGCATCGAGTTTTGTATAAAAAGGCATAAGCGTGTCCGCAACATGATGTTTAAATGTAGTCAACAGATTGGGAATTTCCGCGCGCACTTTTTTGAAATGTTCATTTTGCCTGGTGCTAAGATCTGTTTCATGTAATTCTATTGATTGGTAGTAGAATCCGTTCCATAGTCTAGTTCTGATTCTTTTAGTATTCATACTCCACTTTTCAAATGCACTCTCCATTCCTTTCTCCATTGCTGGAAGTAGGAACGAGGCAAATAACGGGCTAAGTGGATTAGGAAACTGAACATCGTTTTGTACCCAGAATGCAGATTCCATTTCTTGATCCTGCAACAGAATGTCATGTTTATCATCTACTGATGTATTCATTGCTAGCCCCCGTTTATACAGTTATTGGCCTTGCCTGAAGAATAAAAAGATTGTTGTTGTCCAAGGCGAACTCGACATCAACGGGATACTGCTGCTCATGTTCTATTCGCAAGGCAAGCTGAGAAATCTGGAGAGCTTCACTGTCAGACAAGCAATAACTGGATCGTTCCTGATCAGAAGTCAGGACCCATTGCTCGGTATTTCCTAACCATTGAAGCTTGCTCTCCTTCTCCCCCAGTTCCTTAGTAATCAATTGTTTTCGGGAACGAGATATGACATACAAATCGGGAGTGACACACCCTGATACTACGGCCTCTCCAATTCCAATACTTGCATTAATCATGACTTCCTCTTCATCTCCGTTGACAGGGTTGCGAGTAAATACAACTCCTGCGGCACGGGGATGAATCATCTGCTGTACGAGTATAGCCATGGCAAGTCTTTGTTGATAATCTAATCTTTTGTTATCCATATATTCTAAAACCTGTTCATTGACAGCTGATAACCAGCATTTTTTTATACTGTCTAGCAGTTGTTCAAATGTCTTAACCTCCAGAACTGTAATATATTGGCCTGCAAAAGATGCCTCAGACAAATCTTCCATATTGCCAGAGGATCGAACAGCGACAGAACCACCCTCCGAATGCTCAAGAAGCCGCAGATATTCAAACTTTAAATCCTGCACAAATTGATTGGGAAACGATATATCCTCTTCACGAATCTTTGAGCCCAATGATGCATAAGGCTCCATAATTGCCAAGTAAACATCAGTCGTAATGATAAATCCATTGGGTACATTAAAGCCTTTATTTAGCAAACAGGAGAGATGATATGATTTGGCGCCAACTATAGATACTCCCCATTGGTTGGCTTTTTGTAAACTTACAATATTCATTTGTTGCTCATCTCCTTATTCAGGTGCGGCCGCTTATCACGATTCGATAAAAATCCCGTTTGGGTCATATACGATACAATTTTCGAGATATAGTCGATGTTAATGTCGGGCCACTCAACTCCAAGCCTAGACAAGACTTCTAACGTGTACCGATTGTCTTGAAGAACTGGATTTTCGCTTTCGGCATCACGATCTGCCCTGTCTCCAACAATACCCATGAGAAGCTCCTGTCCCTCCGCGGTTAGAGATAGCTGTGCCAGGTGATTAGAGAAATGCTCACTCTCCATCTCTTGGATAGAATGATTTAAATGTCCTAGCATTTCCGCAACGTTTCTAACCGTTAAGTTATAAGGATGGTAAAGGTGATAGATCCCTCCTCCGGATTCTAAGTGAAGGCTGATTAGTTTTAATAGAGACGTTACGCAACAATCGACTGGAGTGAATTCAACTTGTGTGTCCATTAGAGCAGTAGATACTGCTCCTATTTCGATAAAAGATTTGAGTCGGGCATAAAAACGGTTCTCTTCAATATTGGGCTGAAATACGCCATCACTATATCTCCCTGTCAGGTTGCCGATTCGATAAATAGAGACGTTATGTCCTTGATTCATGGCAAGAAGGACCAATCGCTCCGCTTCAAACTTACTCTTTAAGTAAACTTTGTCCTCTAGGAGTTGCCCAATGTCATAGCATTCTTCCGTAAACTTTGTGCTGGCTTGACTGGTTCGACCTCCAGAAACGCTCATCGTGGAAATGTAGTGGAATGGAATGTTGTGAGCCTGAGCGTATTGAAGAAGATTATCTGTGCTTTTCACATTTATAAGATAAAATTGCTCATAGTCACCATAATGCTTTACTAACGCTGCTGCGTGAATTATTCCCTCAAATTTGGGAAATTCAAACTGCTTCAACCATTGCATGTTCTCAATATCACCTGGAATCAAGTGCAGCCTCACGCCAATTTCTCGTTTGTATTTGTATGAAAGCTCTCCAAAGTAATGATCAAACCTGGCTTCAAGACGCTCAATGCATTCATGAACCGACTCCCCGCGCAGGAGACAGTAAACCTGAACTTCTTCATCATCAAGCAAGTCTTTGGCTATGTGTGCTCCAAGAAAGCCTGTCACTCCTGTCAGTAGCACCTTACCAAGTTTTCTAGATGTGGAATCAAAATTCAAGTTTGGCTTTTTTGGAGGCCGCACCATCGTTCTTTCCATTGTTGATGTTTGCTCCTGTCTTATAGGACCCTGATCAATTTGTTGTGATAAAGCCGCAATGGTTTTATGGGAATAGAAATCTTTAATTCCTATATTCCAAGATTTGGAGGCAGTACGTGCTAAGAATCTCAAAATGGATAGTGAATGACCTCCAAGGTCGAAGAAGCTGTCATGAATCCCAATCTCATCTTCTGGGATTCCCAGAA
>NZ_LITU01000049.1 GCF_001280595.1 Paenibacillus xylanivorans | reverse complement strand
CAGTTGGAGAAACAGGCGAAAGACTACATCATGCGTAACTTGAAGCAGATGAGCCGCAATCGCAGAGCGTTGATCGAGAAGCTGCAAACGTTCCAGCAAGACACCGGACTGCCGCTGACCTTGGCTCATTTTGTAGAGCATCACGGGATGTCACTAGTTGAATTGTATGGTGGACGTACAGGGAAAAGGTATTTCCGCGGCATGTTGGCCGAAGCCGGATTAACAGCACCCATCGAGGATGAACATGAGGAGTATATCCGCAGACTGCCGTCTGTGCTGACGATCAACTCTCGAAGCTGGCTGACGTTCCTGATTGACTATATTGAAAAAGGCAAAAACCCGACTACCGCCGATGAACGGCGCATGTTGATCATGTTCTATTACACCTTCCACCGGGCTGCGCCCGAGAAATTAGGGTTGAGCAGCATCGAAGAGGGTGTGCAGCGTGTGCTGTCTTGTGAGACATTCCGAGCAGAGCTTGTGGATATTTTCAA
>NZ_LITU01000010.1 GCF_001280595.1 Paenibacillus xylanivorans | reverse complement strand
TACCGAGCCACAACCATGGCTTGGAGTTTGGATTTGGTTCAGCGAGCGCGGTTAGAGCGAAGCTGTTGCTTTCAAGGTGCACAAGCAGCGAAGGGGGAGGAAGGAGCCGAAGGAGCGTCTTTGGCATCCGATTTCAACCGCCAAGAGCGGTGGAAAAGGAAATCGGAGGACAAGAGAGCGACAAGGCCCTACCACCCCCGGAGCGTCCGCGGTGCACCAAGAACTGGCCAAGAGCTTACGGCCAGCCATGCATTTAGTGGGGAGAGTT
>NZ_LITU01000009.1 GCF_001280595.1 Paenibacillus xylanivorans | reverse complement strand
TATATTTTTGTTGATAAATTGTTTTTTGTTCATCGGAAGACATGGTGCTCAGCCAGTTCTTGGCTTGATCCTTCATTCCCGGATCACTCTTAGCCGTCTCGGCTACTTGATTACGAATATCCGCTCGTTGACCATCCGTTAGCTGAACTGCAGCCTTGAGTTGGAGCGATAGATCGATCTCTTGTTTCGCAATTTCTCCTTGAGCGAGCTTATCTACATACAACTCTTCCAGCTCTTCTTCGGTTAGAAGATCCACAAAGTCCACTTCGAT
>NZ_LITU01000048.1 GCF_001280595.1 Paenibacillus xylanivorans | reverse complement strand
TTCACTTGGAAGAGGAAGCCGTAAGTGCAATTCATCTGCAAAATGGATCTGTAACGAGTGGGAAACTGGCCGACGGCAGTATAAACGGCAGCAAGTTGCTTGAAGGAGCGGTATCGGCTATCCACATGGCAGACGGTAGTGTGCAATCCTGTCATATTCAGGAGGGAGCCATCTTTGCTGATCATATTCAAGAGCGTAGCATAGGCACAGTCCATTTGGAAGAGGAGTCGGTAAGTGCAATCCATTTGCAAAATGGATCTGTTACGAGTGCCAAACTGGCCGACGGCAGCATGAGCGGCAGCAAATTGCTTGAAGATGCGGTGTCGGAGGTCCATATTGCTAATGGAAGTGTGCAATCCCGTCATATCCAAGAGAGAGCGATTCATGCCGACCATATTCAAGAGCGCAGTATTGGGATCTCCCACCTCAAAGCGGAATCGGTAAGTGCGATTCACCTGCACAATGGTTCCATAACAAGTGCCAAACTAGCCGATGGCAGTGTAAATGGCAGCAAGTTGCTTGAAGGAGCGGTATCGGCTATCCACATGGCAGAC
>NZ_LITU01000047.1 GCF_001280595.1 Paenibacillus xylanivorans | reverse complement strand
ATCACCACGGGAGTTGGCGTCTTTCGTTTGAGAATGTGCCCGTTGGACCGTCCTCGTCGAGGAGCGCAAGACGCACGGGATGTCGCGCGGCTTGCTCTACGGTGCCCGTGCCCTCAAAGTTGTTGAGATACGTCGCCGTGAAGCCTGGGCATACCGCATTGACCTTAATGCCTGTCGACTCGAGTTCAATGGCGAAGGCTAGCGTAATCGCGTTGAGAGCGGTCTTCGAGGGGCTGTAAACGGCGCCGAACATCTCGCGATGTGAATTAGTCGGATCCGCGTTTAACGTCAGCGACCCCGAACCGCTTGAAACGTTGACGATACGTGCTGCCGGAGCTTCACGAAGGAGCGGCAGCATCGCTTG
>NZ_LITU01000046.1 GCF_001280595.1 Paenibacillus xylanivorans | reverse complement strand
GGTGGGATCCTAATACGCCAATTGAGGAGACTATGGAGGCTCTTCACGATTTAGTTAAGGCGGGCAAGGTCAGATACATCGGAGCATCCTCCATGCTGGCATGGCAGTTTGCGAAAGCTCAGCATGTCGCAGAGCGCAACGGCTGGACACGGTTCGTTTCCATGGAAAATAGATTAAACCTGCTCTATCGGGAAGAAGAACGAGAAATGCTCCCCCTTTGCAGAGACGAGGGAGTTGGCATCACTCCTTACCTGCCTTTGGCTGCAGGCCGGTTAACCCGGGATTGGAATGAGCAGACCACGCGATCAGAGAAGGACCAGGT
>NZ_LITU01000008.1 GCF_001280595.1 Paenibacillus xylanivorans | reverse complement strand
ATTCTGCAAGCAGAATGTTTACTCACTCATTGTTCAGTTTTCAAAGATCAAACTTGATGATTTTCTTTCTTTTTCGTCACCATTTTCTCTCAGCGGCGACTTTTATAATATACCATACTTCGTTTGTTTCAGTCAAGCTTTTTTCGAAATTCTTTTTCCAAGTTCTTAGTGAACTCATTCATTTCGTCAAAAGCATTTAACCCAATCAAGCAAAGCAACGAGATATAATGTACCATATAAACTTCTCAGGAGTCAACTACCCAAACAAAGAAATTTTCAAACCCAACAATAATCCAACCCCCGGCAATCCCAGAATGCTTACAGTACCTATTGTGGCAGGGTTCAGTGGAATGTAAGTTCCGGTGATCCAGCCTGAATAATTTACGATATATATCCCCACCGCAGCCAATACCAAATGTATCCCGAATGATGTAAAGAAGGATAGCCCAATCCGTTTTCTAAACAAAATGATTATCAATCCCAATAACGATACAACAAGCACGCTTCCTAATATTAGACTCTTCATACTTAGCACCCCCAAGTTCGAATATCATCATACCCCCACCTACATTCCCAACCCTCGATCACCTATAGCCACCCTCGTAACTCCCACACGCTTAGCCCGCTTCAAATGAATCTGATATTTACGTTCTGCAGCTTCCAATACATAGATCGCATAATCAATTTCGTCCTCCCCTTGCGCCTCTTCAAACTGTCTGACCGCCCGTTCCCACTCCGCCTTGGCTTTCTGAATATCTGAATAGATCTGGTCCTCTTCCATTTCCTTTAGCATTCTTTCACGTTTCTCCACAGATCTTCCTACATTTCGCCATATCAACATAAGCCCTCCCCCTCCTGATCAGCACAGCTTATTCTCATACATATCAGGGAAAGGACAAACTTAGAACTGAACCAAATAATTTAATGAATCTTTAATTTGATGCCAGCGCTATTCTTCGTTTCAATATACATACATCATTAGAATTGAGAGTCTTCACATCTAACCTGCGTTAAAACGAGTATTAGAACAAAAAAAGAGAGCCTAAAGGGCTCTCCAAGTAATCCAAACTCATCTATTCTTCTGATTAAAAAAATAAAACATTATATGTGTACACTCTCATCAAGCAGCACGCGTAGCTATCTCATTTCCCTGCGCCCTTCGAGCGCCTTGGAAAGAGTCACCTCATCCGCATACTCCAGGTCGCCACCAACAGGCAATCCATGGGCAATCCGAGTCACCGAGATCTCAAACGGACGGACCAAACGGGAAATATACATCGCCGTGGCCTCACCTTCGATATTCGGATTTGTAGCCAGAATGAGTTCTTTAACCCGTTCATCACTTAATCGAGTCAAAAGTTCCTTCAGACGGATATCATCCGGACCTATTCCCTCCATCGGAGAGATCGCACCCTGAAGCACATGATAGTATCCATCAAATTCCTTGGTACGTTCCATAGCCACCAAATCTTTGGAATCCTGGACTACACAGATCACCGAGACATCCCTGGATTTATCCTGACAGATCCGACAAGGATCAGTATCCGTAATATTACAACACACCGAACAGTAATGAAGATTCCGCTTCACACTTACGAGTGCTTTGGCAAAATCAATAACGTCATCTTCCTTCATTTTAAGCACATGAAAAGCTAGTCGCGCTGCCGTCTTGGGGCCAACACCCGGCAAACGGGTGAAGGCGTCAATCAGCTTTGCTATCGGTTCGGGATAATACAATCGATTGCGTCTCCTTTGATAGGATCAATTTAAATTAAAATAATCCCGGAATTTTCATGCCGCCTGTGAATTTACCCATATCCTGGTTCGCAATTTCATCAGCTTTGGTCATTGCATCATTGACTGCTGTCATAACCAGATCCTGCAGCATTTCTACATCTTCTGGATCAACCGCTTCTGGCTTGATGGTAATAGCCAGCAATTTCTTGTGTCCGTTAACTTCAGCAGTTACAACACCACCACCAGAAGTGCCTTGGACTGTTTTGTCCGCCAGCTCCTCCTGTGCCTTCAGCATTTGCTCCTGCATTTTTTTCACTTGTTTCATCATTTGGTTCATATTGTTCATGATTATTCATCTCCTTTGTTATAGTTATTGCGCCAGGCGCATGTATATCTATTCTTTGATCACTACAAGGTCCTCACCAAAGAGCTGAATGGCTTCGTCAATCCAAGGCTGCTTGTTGCCTGAACCGCCGTCTTCATGCTCAGGTTCAAGCTTAAAGTCCTCCTTTGGCGTTTCGGTAGCCCCATCAATCGCTCCGGTCCAATCTTTAAGCATCATCGTCACAAGACGCGCTGAACGTCCAAGCTGTTCAGACAGTACCCGTTCTATCACTTCGCGATTAGCCTGCTTCTCCGTAGTTTCACGGTGGATGTTGTTCTTAAACGCCACCAGAACATTGTCTTCCAGCAGTGATACCGGTTCACCATCCATAAACCAGGCGTGAACAGTTACTTTCTCTTCTTTTACGCGTTGCAGGATCTGCCCCCACTTCTTGCTGACCTCCACAAACTCAGGAGATCCCTTACGCGCAACATATTGATCGAGCTGCGGAGGAAGCTTCGCGGGCGAATTGCCTCTCGACACCGGAGCTCGTGTTGCCGGACGTGAAGGGGCACTTGATGCAGCCTCTCCCCCAGACAAACCACCCTTAAGCGCACGATCCAGCTTTTTCTCCAGTTCAGCAAGCTGTTGCTTCAATCGGTTGATCTCCCCACCATCCGCTGGCGAGGATACGGCAGAAGCCGCACCAACCGAACCTGACACCTGACCCGATGACGCCCCTTGGGCCGGAATGCTGCACAGTTTAAGGAGAGCTACTTCAAACAGCGTCTGCGGCTGTACTGCATATTTCATTTCACTCTGGTACCGGTTAAGGGTATCAATCATCTGGAACAGCTGTTCCTTGGTGAATGATTCCGCCATATCACGGAAAGTCTCGGGATTAAGCACCCGATCCGTGAGTTTATCTGCATCCGGCACCATCTTAATCATAAGCAAATCACGGAAATAATAAAGCAAATTCTCCATGCACTTGTCCGCACTCTTGCCTTCATGCATGAACCCTTCGATCATTTGCAAGATATGACCTACATCGCCCTTGAGCAGAGAAGCAGCAAGCTTCGCAAACTGTTCAGAAGGAATGCCTCCGGTCATATCCATAACCTGCTGATAGGTTACCCTGCCATCTGTAAAGGAAGAGATTTGATCGAGGACACTGAGTGCGTCCCTCATCCCCCCGTCAGACAGACGTGCGATATACTGGAGTGCGTCCTGGTCCGCTTCCATGCCTTCCTGTTCGCAAATCAGCGTAAGTCGTGCTGTCTGTTCTTCCAGAGATACCCGGCGAAAATCAAATCGCTGACAGCGAGAAATAATCGTTGCTGGAAGACGATGGGGTTCTGTTGTTGCCAAAATAAACATCACATGTGGCGGAGGCTCTTCCAATGTTTTGAGCAGCGCATTGAATGCCTCTGTCGTCAGCATGTGCACTTCGTCAATAATATACACTTTCTGCCGGACTTCAGTCGGGGCGTATTTTACCTTTTCCCGAAGATCGCGGATTTCTTCAACGCCACGGTTGGATGCGGCATCAATTTCCTGCACATCCATCACAGCGCCCGTCGTAATCCTGCGGCAAGCTTCACACTCGTTACAAGGCTCTGGCGCAGGCCCGCGCTCGCAGTTCACAGCTTTGGCCAAAATCTTGGCGGCACTTGTCTTCCCTGTACCTCTGGGCCCGCTAAACAAGTAGGCATGGGAAGTTCGCTGTTCACGAATCGCGTTCTGCAAGGTCTGAATAATATGCTGTTGTCCCACCATATCTTGAAACGACTGGGGACGCCAAGCCCGGTATAACGCGATATGCTCCATGATGCGTTACCTTCCTTCCACTTCGCATTCGAGTCCTTTGTCGTTCCCCCATTATACTATATTCCGGGGTGAATCCAAACTTTATCTGACTCATCATGCTTGGTTTTTTTAGACATATCAAAAAGACCTCTGCATACATACAACTGCAAAGGTCTCTACATTTAAATGGTAAGCCGTGCACCTGCTATCGATATTTGCGATCCAAGCGGCACCCCTTAACAACAGCTCGGGCTAGGCGATCCTCCGGCACAAGAGTGATCTCACTTATGGCTGCTTCCTTCCGGACCTGACCAGGTTCATGAGTACTCATTGCGGAGGACCCAACCGTCAACACCACGTTAAGGGACCAAACCTCACATCGACAAAACCTCTAGCAGGAATTCAACCTCGCTGTAGCGGATTGCGAGTTACAGGGCACCGCTACCTCCCCATCTAGCACGGTAAGAAATAGTATAACTTATGGTTGTCTAAATTGCAACCAGAGGGAATGGGAGCCAATACAATCACAAAAAAAACATATAAAAACCCCTGCCGGAACGGCAGAGGTGATTTGGATGTAATAATCAGACAATTCCCAGAGAATTGTTGAATTAGATTCCGTATTTTTTCTTGAAACGGTCCACACGGCCGCCAGCATCGATAAACTTCTGTTTACCGGTGAAGAACGGGTGGCACGCAGAGCAAATCTCTACACGAAGTCCGTCTTTAACCGAACCAGTTTCAAAAGTATTCCCGCAAGCGCAAGATACTTGACCAATCGTGTATTTAGGATGAATTGCTGCTTTCATTACCTTTCACCTCTTTCCGCCCTGAGCCTCAAGCGGACCCAGAGTAAATGGCACAACATCGAAGATTATAACACGGCCTAATGTCAGTTGCAATCCATAATTGTCAAGAGGTAATGAGGCGTTTTGGACGTGCCATTCCGGCTGGGGGAATGTGCGTATAGGAGCCAATAACGACATCTGGTAGCTCTTCCTCAAAAATCTCAATCATTTGCTTCATACCCAAAATATCACCTTGAGCTGGAGGAATCAATTCCAGATAGCTCTCCGGGTCAATATTGAGATTACGCATTTGAATAAGACGCAAATCGGTTCTGCGAGCAAACTCAATCATCGCTTCAATCTCTTCCTCACGATCCGTTACTCCTGGGAAGATCAAGTAGTTAATCGACGTATATACACCCTGTGAAGCAGCGTATTTCATTGATTTTTCTACATTGGCCAGTGTATATCCGCGAGGTTTGTAGTATGCATTATAGTGGTCATCCAATGCACTGATCGTACTTACACGCATCAGATCGAGCCCTGCATCAACAATGCCTCTCATGTGATCATTCAAACCTGCGTTGGTGTTAATGTTGATATATCCCATGTCGGTTATGGAGCGCACTTCGCGAATAGCTTCAATAATTAATTTGGCCTGCGTGGAAGGCTCCCCTTCACAACCCTGACCAAAGCTGATAATCGATTCAGGCGTCTTCAAGTGCTCCAGCATCACTTCAACGATTTCATCCACACGTGGACGGAAATTCATCCGGGTCTGCGGGGAAACGAAGCCACTATCATCGGGTTGCTCCGAAATACATCCGAAGCAGCCTGCGTTGCAGGAATAGGATACTGGAACGCCACCTTCCCAACGATTCAGGAAGGTATTAGACGAAGTCAGACATTCATATCCGAGCGCACAATTGGACAGATGGGTATAGAGGCGATTTTCGGGATATTGCTTCGTTAAACGTTTCACACCCGCACGTACATCATCCCGATCACAGTTCAGCGGATTCCATTGATCTGGATGATCAGACATCCGCGCAGTGACGTAAAACTCACCATCTTTCCACACGACAGCCGAGTAACCGAACAAAGGCAGTTTATACTCCTTATCCGTCTTTACATACCCCGGAAGACACAAACGAGTGAACCCTTGCGGAAGCAAAGCCCCAACCGCCTGTGTGTCACTAGGCATTGGCAGCATCTCGCCAGTATCCGGATCCATACCAATCGGACGTGTACTCGGCAGTCCAACCAGCGTTGCACCTTCCGGCAAAGGAATCAACTCATCATCCATAATTTCAACGATCATATCTCCACTTCGGGCAAGCCCGTACAGGGAAGGATGATCAAATACGTTACCTTTTTCATCTGCGTATACTAAATACATGATGTTCTCCTCACATCTAATGGGTTAAAGCCAAACGACGAGTATATTGTTAATCCAGCAGCAACGCTGCAAAATTTGAGTTAAATCAACGACGTAATTCTAGGTAGTTGTACCGGACGCAGCAGTCTGTCTTGGTGAGCGCCGAGTCGTAGTCGATCCGGAGTTGCTGGTTGGACTATTGCCAGCTGTATCAAATGCCGCCAAGAACTCAGCATTCGTTTTGCTATTACGCAGTTTCTTCAAGAAGCCTTCGACAAAGTCGTGGGAATCGTTCATGTTTTTACGAATCGCCCAGATTGTATCAAGCTCTTCTTTGCTCAGCAACACTTCTTCGCGGCGTGTACCAGAACGGCGAATATCGATAGCCGGGAAAATACGACGCTCTGCCAACTTGCGATCCAAATGAAGCTCCATATTGCCCGTACCTTTAAATTCTTCATAAATGATATCATCCATACGCGAACCCGTATCAATCAATGCTGTAGCCAGGATTGTCAGGCTTCCACCCTCTTCCACATTCCGTGCAGAACCGAAGAAACGTTTCGGACGATGGAATGCTGCCGGGTCAATACCTCCACTAAGTGTCCGTCCGGAAGGTGGGATGACTAGGTTGTATGCACGAGCAAGACGCGTAATGCTATCCATCAAAATAACGACATCTTTTTTCGCTTCAACCAAACGCAGCGCACGTTCAAGCACCAATTCTGCAACCTTGATATGGTTCTCTGGAAGCTCATCGAACGTAGAAGCCACAACTTCCCCTTTAACCGAACGCGACATATCCGTAACTTCTTCCGGACGTTCATCAATCAACAGGACAAATAGTTCAATTTCTGGGTTGTTGGTTGAGATGCTGTTGGCAATTTCTTTGAGGAGAAGTGTTTTACCCGCTTTGGGAGGTGCTACGATCAATCCGCGCTGTCCCAGTCCTACCGGGGCGAGCACATCCATAATGCGTGTGGACAAATGGTTGGGGGATGTTTCGAGAACCAGTTTCTTCTGCGGGTACAATGGGGTTAACGCCGGGAAGTGAAGTCTTTCCGCAGCCGCTGATGGATTCTCACCATTTACAGCGTTGACTTGCAGCAAACCGAAGTATCGCTCGTTTTCTTTAGGCGTTCTACACTTACCTGATACGAGGTCACCTGTTCTTAGGTCAAACTTGCGAATCTGTGAGGCTGAGATGTAGATGTCTTCCGTACTTGGCAGGTAATTGATCGGACGAAGGAATCCGTAGCCTTCAGGTAGAATTTCTAGCACACCTTGCATGAACATCAATCCACTCTGTTCAGCCTGTGCACGTAGTATGGCGAAGATCAATTCTTTCTTTTTCAATGTGCCGTAGTAGGGAATTTGATATTTTTTGGCCAGTTTGTAGAGGTCCGTTAGTTTCATTTCTTCCAAATCGGAAATTTGTAGATCCATATAATAACCACCTATTCAATTAATAAGTCCGTGAAATGGATAGTTTCGCTTGATGTTCCGGCTATAAGAGCAGCATCGTTCTGCAATTCTCTTCTGTCCATTGTACGGAATGTAACCGTTATAATGCAAATACTTGTCTTTGAGTGTAAGTTTCCGGGCGAGATAGCCAGCTTTCGGCAATATCCGCTAGTGAGTGAACACGAATACATGAGGCGTTCGATCCGGGCAGACCGGCTATGGAGCGCAGTTCAAACAAAACCGGGGCTTGAGGAAAAGGAAATGATGTTCTTACAGCCATATGAAGTCTGACTCAAAAAAAGACCCTCCGGTAAAGGAAACAGGAACATTTCGTCTTATCCCGGAGAGACTGAGAACTCTATTAAATCAGGTTTACCCAATTACTGAAAGGATATGCAGTTCTGTCAAAATAATCACTTAAATGCCGTAAAACTCGTCATACAATACAGAATTAATCTGTTTCTCGCCACACATCTGCACCTAGCAGACGCAGATTGGTTACTAGATGATCGTATCCACGATCGATAAATTCCACGCCAGTCACTTCGGTCACACCTTCACTAACGGTGAGACCTGCGATCACCAGCGCTGCACCGGCGCGAAGATCGGATGCTTTTACCTTGGCCGCATTCAAAGCACTGCCTTCAATGATAGCTGAGCGCCCTTCGACACGGATCTTTGCGCCCATGCGTACCAACTCAGGAACGTGCTTAAATCGGTTGCTATATACAAAGTCGCTCAGGACACTCACACCCTTTGCCTGTGTCAACACACTGGTCATCGGGGACTGCAAATCCGTAGGAAAACCGGGATATACGAGCGCCTTAACGTCTACATGATTGTAGCTCGGTTTGCCAATGACACGAATACTTTCGTCGAGCTCTTCAATGCCAACACCCATTTCCAACAACTTTGCCGTTAAAGCCTCCAGATGTTTGGGAATAACATTGTCAATCAGAACGTCGCCACGCGTCGCAGCGGCAGCGATCATATATGTGCCCGCTTGTATACGGTCCGGAATGATGGAATGACGGCATCCCTTAAGCTCCGATACACCTTCAATACGGATCGTTTCGGTACCGGCACCCTTAATACTGGCACCCATTGAATTCAAAAGTGTTGCTACATCTATAATCTCAGGCTCTTTAGCCGCGTTTTCGATAATTGTAGAGCCTTTGGCACGAGTAGCCGCCAGCATGATGTTAATGGTTGCACCTACACTGCTTACATCCAGATAAATCTTTGCTCCGCGCAGCTCTTTGGCATGCAAATGAATGGAGCCATGTTCGTTCGTTACGGTTGCGCCAAGCGCTTCAAACCCTTTGATATGCTGATCAATTGGACGAGGCTCAAAATTGCAGCCCCCAGGTAAACCAATGGTTGCTTCTTTAAAACGCCCAAGCAGTGCTCCCATCATATAATACGAAGCACGGAGCTTCTTCACGGGACCATTCGGCATGGGAATGGATTTAATATCGGAAGGATCGATCTTCATCTGACTGCCTTCCCAGTGTACACGAGCCCCGAGTTCCTCCAAAATTTCTGCATAAACCGCCACGTCACTCAAAAGCGGCAGGTTGTCCAGCACGACTTCTGATTCGGCAAGCAATGCTGCAGGAATAAGCGCGATGGCGCTGTTCTTGGCGCCGCTTATAGTTACAGTACCCTGTAACGGACGTCCGCCACTTATCATTAATTTCTCCATAAAGCTTAATGTCCCCCTACGTGTTTTGCAGCCGGTTAACGGCAATACGTGCTGTTGGCTTTCGATGTAGAAATAAGGCGTGAAAATGGAAAGACACCGGCTAGGCGGTGTTCTTTCCATTTTCACAGTATGGAACTGGTAAAGATAAATTACGCTTTGTTGTTGGAACCAAACTCGCGAATTTTACCTTTAACGGTTTCTTTGATTGCATCACGGCCTGGTACGATGAATGTACGTGGATCGTAAGCATCTGGTTTAGCTGCAAGCACTTCGCGAACCACTTTGGAGAACATAATTTGGTTCTCAGTGTTCACGTTGATTTTCGAAGTACCCAGGGAAATGGCTTTGTCGATATCATGTTTAGGGATACCTGTACCACCATGCAGTACCAATGGAACGTTAACCGCATCGCGAACTTCTTCCATTTCTTTGAAGCCCAGGTTAGGCTCGCCATGGTAAGGACCGTGTACGGAACCAAGAGCTGGAGCCAATGTGTCGATACCCGTTTCTTTAACGATACGTACACACTCGTTCAGGTCAGCGTACATGATACCACCGATAACGTCGTCTTCTTGTCCACCGACAGTACCTACTTCGGCTTCTACAGAAACGCCTTTAGCGTGTGCATATTCAACAACTTTTTTAGTCATTTCGATGTTTTCATCGATGGAGTGATGGGAACCGTCGATCATTACGGATGTAAACCCAGCATCGATCGCTTCTTTACACTTATCAAAGCTGGAACCGTGGTCCAGGTGAATAGCAACTGGAACGGAGATTTTCATGTCGTGAATGAGTCCTTCTACCATTTTAACTACTGTGTAGAAACCGCTCATGTGACGAGCTGCGCCTTCGGATACGCCCAAGATTACTGGGGATTTCTCTTCTTCAGCAGCAGCAAGAATCGCTTGAGTCCACTCAAGGTTATTGATGTTGTATTGACCAACTGCATATTTTCCTTCGAGTGCTTTGTTCAACATGTCTGTCATAGATACTAATGGCATGGTTTCAATCCTCCTAGGGGTGTTGGGTTGTGTCTATGGTTTTTAGCCGAAATCACATACGGGCTTATTATACCACATCCCATGTCAAATACTAAACAAGCATTTGCAAAAATGCTGTGCTTTGCAGCACAGTTTTCATAGACACAGCATGACGACGTCCCCATTTCCAATATTCCCCGGATACCAGACTGAAATACCCTGTATGTCCACCCGCAGACTCTCAAAGCTTCACACGCAAAAAAATCCTGTATCCACAGGATTCAGCTGCACTTATTCGCAGTATCATTTCGAAGCTGCATATTGACTGCCACTCGCATTTCATCGATATCAAACGGTTTCGTAAAGTGCATGAGCGCCCCAAGATCCGTAGCTTCCTTGATCATGTCCAGTTCACCATAAGCCGTCATCATGATGACTTTGATATCCGGATCAATTTCCTTAATATGTTTCAGAATTTCCAGGCCATCCATGCCAGGTATCTTCATATCAAGCAGCACAAGATCAGGTTTGTCATTATTTACTATTTCCAGGGCGATCTTCCCATTAGGCGCTTGAAACGTATTATATCCTTCGCTGCCGAACACTTCCATTAACAGGATTCGAATACCATTCTGGTCATCGACAATCAACACTTTTTTATTTTCCACTGATTAACCTCCTAGAATTAGGAAAGCATGTACGTCTGAATCTGGATAAGTATCCCATAGTCGTCATGATAAGTATTCTACCTCCCCCATTGAAATCCTGCTTACATCCCAAAATGCCAAAAACCATTTTCACTTATCTCGAGGCACTAAAAAAGGATGCCCCCAGCATCCTTATCGGTTGCCAAGAACATCCCTTTATTTATAGCTTAATGATCAATACTTATTTTCCAATGCTCTCCAGAGAAGCTTTTACAAACTCACGGAACAACGGCTGTGGACGGTTCGGACGGGAAGTAAACTCCGGATGGAATTGTACTGCCAGGAACCATGGGTGTCCCGGAAGCTCGACGATCTCAACCAGACGACCATCCGGAGATGTACCGGAGATAACCAGGCCTGCTTTTTCAATCGCTTCACGGTATTCATTGTTGAACTCGTACCGGTGACGGTGTCTCTCATAGACCAGTTCATCATCGTAACAAGACATTGCCAGGGAACCTTCCTGAAGCTTACAAGGATACAGACCCAGACGCATTGTACCACCCAGGTTTTCGATATCTTTTTGTTCAGGCAACAGATCGATCACCGGGAACTCCGTAGCTGGATTGATCTCAGAGCTGTTCGCTCCAGTCAAACCAACGATGGAACGTGCATATTCAATAACAGAAACCTGCATACCCAGGCAAATACCGAAGAACGGAATTTGTTTCTCACGGGCATAACGAATCGCAGATACTTTACCTTCAATACCCCGATCACCAAATCCGCCTGGTACGAGGATTCCGCCTACGCCGTGCAGCAGATCGCCCACATTCTCATCGGTGATATCTTCGGAGTGAATCCAGCGGATCTTCACATCAGCATTGGAGGCAAACCCTGCATGAGACAAAGATTCAACAACACTCAAATAAGCATCATGCAATGCTACATATTTACCTACAATGGCAATCTCCACTGTATGCTCCAGCTTGTTGATACGGTCAACCAGCCCTTCCCACTCGCTCATATCCGGTGCAGGAGTAGTCAGCTTCAGGTGGTTCACCACGATCTCGTCCAAGCCTTCTTCACGCAGGTTCAAAGGCACCTGGTACAATGTGTCTGCATCACGACATTCCACCACGGCGTTTTCATCAATGTCACAGAAGAGAGCGATTTTGGCTTTCATGTCTTTGGACAGCTCGTACTCTGTACGGCAAACAATGACGTTTGGCTGAATACCGATGCTGCGCAATTCCTTCACGCTGTGCTGAGTTGGTTTAGTTTTCACTTCACCAGCAGCCTTGATGTAAGGAATAAGTGTTACATGGATGTACATGACGTTGTCACGGCCTACATCACTCTTAATTTGGCGAATAGCTTCCAGGAAAGGCAAGCTCTCGATGTCACCCACCGTACCGCCGATCTCCGTAATAACGACATCCGAACCCGCTTCACGTCCTGCGCGGAATACGCGCTCTTTGATCTCGTTCGTTATGTGTGGAATGACTTGTACCGTTCCGCCCAGATATTCCCCGCGCCGCTCTTTGCTGATGACGGAGGAGTATACTTTACCAGTCGTGACGTTGCTGTTTTTGGAGAGGTTGATGTCAATAAAACGTTCGTAGTGGCCAAGGTCAAGATCCGTTTCCGCGCCATCATCCGTTACAAACACCTCACCATGCTGATAAGGACTCATTGTTCCCGGGTCGATATTGATGTATGGATCAAATTTTTGAATGGTTACCTTCAACCCTCGGTTTTTCAGCAATCTGCCCAGCGAGGCAGCCGTTATCCCTTTGCCCAGGGAGGACACAACTCCGCCCGTCACGAAAATATACTTTGTCACTGTTATTACCCTCCTAATATAAGTACGGAATTCAGGCGATATATGGTATTATCGTAACCCGTTTCCCAGGTAATCATCGTTAAAAAGAGCAATGGCAGAAATTCCCTGCATCTGCGAACTGCTCTTTCATGCGAAGACCATGTGTAAACAACGTTGTTCTACAGCGTAGAATGGTGCAAACCTTCCGGAAGCCATTATCCAGACCTGTCCCAAACAGAGATCATCGGATCAATGAATTTGGTGTTTTGGATATACAAAAACAGACCACGGATTGTTGGCCGGGAGCATGCGGAATTCAAATCATTTTGCAAAATTCTGCCTCTAAAAATACAAAAAAAAGTACTCCCGCAGGACGGGGCACTTTTTATAAAAAACATAAATATTAAGTCGCTCATTCATAAGCCCATGCAATAGTTTACCCGTTACCCCGTCTGCTGTCAAGGCTGACTATCCGGGGAAAACGGGTAAAATATAGACATCAAAAATGACTACCGATTATCAGAATCGTCGTCAAATTCACCCTCGTCTTCGGACTCATCTTCGTCTTCCTCGAGGTCTTCCTCTTCTAAATCATCTTCTTCGACCAGAACTTCTTCATCACTGTCTTCTTCGTCAAAGATTTCTTCCTCTTCTTCATCCTCGTCCTCATCTTCTTCGTCCTGATCATCATCTGAGTTATCGAAGTCTTCGTCGCTATTGTAGCTGTCTTCCTCTTCTCCGAAGTCCTCGTCTTCCAGATCATCATCTTCGTCATTGATGATACGCGGACGCTTCGCACCCGTCATGGTATCTTCCGCTCCACCTACCGGATACCAGCGCTTCAAGCCCCACAGACTTGTACCGACGTAGGCAAAACGGCCATCGATATTAATCTCGGTATATAGCTGGGCGATAAACTCGTTGATTTCTTCATCAGTCATTCCGCGCTGTTTAGCTACCTCATTCATCAAATCACGGTAGTAATACGGCGTATTGGCCGCTTTCAGCACCATAAAGGCGAGGTCCACCAAAGGAATCTCTCTGACCTTTTCTTTATCAATTTTCAAATTGAGCGAGGTACTCACTGACAGACACTTCCTCTCACACAAAATTCACTTTATATCCCTACGAACTGGAACGTTACGTATAACATATCCATTAACAAACCTAAGTAAAACCTATTTAGCGTCAAAAAGCAAGTTTTTATGTATGGAGGTCTCATAATTCCAAGAAGCGACTTCAAACGAGCAATATACAGACGGTAAGAGACATCTAACTCGCGCGCATATCGTCTTTGGACCAAAAAAGGCGTCATGATATAAAAAAGACGGAGTCCCCCTCCGCCTTCTGACTGTATACCCTTGAAGGATCGCTCCTCACCAGGGTCCCCGCAAGAGCCCTCTAGCCCTCCATCCATCATATGTCCCTGCGCCCGTTTTGACACGAAGAGAATGTGTTTTTGTAAAAAAAGGGCAGGTTCCCCATGCGGCGGGATGAACGCATTCATAGAATACCTCAGCATGTTCATCCCGAAGGGGGCTGCCCATTATGGACTATACTGGTTTTCTACATCAATTGGTTGAAGGAATGCAACGTCCCGAACCAGAACAGGGGCGGCGATACCTAATCCGGTTCGCCAAACCGAAGCAATATGAAGCCTGCCTCGTGGAACTGTCGCGGATGAGGAATGAATTTACTGATCTTGGTGCGGTCCGCTCCTGCAGGCTGGCCCGCTCCATTATCGCCCCGGTTCATGACCCAGAAGAGCTATATCGCTACAGCGATGACATTACGGTAGAAGAAGATGCGTCCATTTCATTGCATGCCACCGCGCTACACAGTAAACCGAGTAGCGTTCAGGGCGTACCTTGGGGCGTAAAACAGATTCGCGCTCCCAAAGTATGGTCCGTTTCCACAGGGCACCGGATAAAAATCGGTGTAATTGACACAGGTGCCGATTATCAACACCCGGATCTTCGTTATTCGCTGGCACGCGGAATCAATCTGTTAAATCGCAGTCTGCTTCCACATGATGATAACGGTCATGGTACCCATATTGCCGGAACCATTGCCGCAGCTAATAGTACGGCAGGCATGATCGGTGTGGCTCCTCGCTCGCTGATCTATCCGGTGAAGGCGTTCGACCATAATGGTTCGGCCTTCGTGTCAGACATCGTGCTTGGTATCGACTGGTGTGTGCGAAATCGGGTCGATATTATCAATATGAGCTTTGGCATGAAAACCCGTAGCAAAGCATTGCTTGATGTCGTGAACCGTGCCTACCAGGCCGGGATTGTCATTGTCGCTTCGTCAGGAAATGACGGCAAACGCCGCAGTATTGATTATCCGGCACGTTATCCGCAAACGATATCGGTTGGGGCAACCGACAAAAACCGGCGGATTGCCTCGTTCAGTAACCGAGGTGTATTCGTCGATGTATATGCGCCAGGGGACAAAATCGTCTCCTCCTGGGTGCAAGGCAAGCACCATGAGATGAGCGGCACCTCCATGGCGACATCGCACGTCAGTGGCGCCATAGCGCTCCTGCTTGCAAAGCATCCCGGCCTGTCGCCAGCCGAGATCAAAACGCTCGTGAAGCGCGCAACCGTTCCGCTGCGCGCACGCAAGACAACCACCGCGAAGAGCAAAATACGCGGTGGTGAGATTGACGCCCTCAAGCTAATGCAGGAGGGCGGAGGGTAAGGAGCGCCGCCTGCCGCCGAGAAAAGCCGCACCGTGAAGCATCGCAAAGCGTAGCACTGCTGCGCGGTGTGATGCTTCACGGTGGTTGTCCATGGCGGCAGGCAGCGCTGCCCTGGGTGCCTCGGGGCCGTGTGACCTTGGCCGCGGGCACAGCAAAAAGTCTCCATGTCCACGCTGCATTGCAGGCGTGGTGCATGGAGACTTTTTGCCAAAGCCATAGGGCGGCTGAGCACCGCCAAGGCTTGAATTACATTTTGTCCGGTGCGGATACGCCCACCAGACGAAGCGCTGTTGCGATGACGGTACGTACAGCACCGATCAACGCCAGACGCGCCTGCGTTTGTCCCGCGTCTTCAGTAATGACGCGCTCTGCACGATAGTAACTGTGGAACAAGGATGCCAGTTCATATACATAACGAACAATACGATGAGGTGCATATCCCGTAGCAGCAGTTGCGATTTCCTCAGGCAGTTCACCCATTTTGCGAAGAAGGTCATATTCATGCTCCGTTGTCAGCTTCGAGAGGTCGATCTGTGCCAGTGGTAACAGCTCAATGCCTTGTTCTTCAGCTTGACGATATACGCTGCATACCCGAGCGTGAGCGTATTGTACATAGAATACCGGGTTTTCATTGGACGTCGAAATTGCGAGGTCCATGTCAAAGTCCAGATGAGAGTCCATGCTGCGCATGGTGAAGAAGTAACGAATGGCATCGATGCCAACTTCGTCCATCAGATCTTCCATCGTTACCGCCTTGCCTGTACGCTTGGACATCTTCACTTTCTCGCCGTTCTGGAACAAGCTTACCATCTGAGCAATCAGCACGACCAATTTCTCCGGATCGTTGCCCAGTGCTTGCATGGCTGCTTTCATCCGTGGAATATAGCCGTGGTGATCCGCTCCCCAAATGTTAATCATGGTGTCGTATCCACGCGCATATTTATCACGGTGATAAGCAATATCCGGCGTAAGGTACGTATACGTACCGTCATTTTTGATCAAAACACGCTCTTTGTCATCACCATACTGCATGGTTTTCAACCAAGTTGCTCCGTCTTGCTCATAAATTTCATTACGATCACGTAATTCGTCAAGCACACGCAATACTTCTCCGTTATCATACAGTGAAGTTTCGCTGAACCAGATGTCGAAATTGACACGGAAGCGATTCAAGTCACGTTTGATCTTATCCAGTTCTTTCTCCAAACCGAAGTCGCGGAAATACGCAGCACGGTCACCTGGGTGCATGGACAACAATGAATCACCTTTCTCAGCTACTAGCTCCTTGGCGAATCCTTTGATATCCTCACCGTGATAACCGTCTTCCGGCATCTCGGCGTCCTGGCCCAATTCCTGCAAATATCGAGCTTCAATGGAGCGAGACAGATTAAATACCTGGTTACCCGCGTCATTAATGTAGTATTCACGTGTTACATCATATCCGGCATAGTCGAGGATGTTGCAAAGCGCATCACCCACAGCCGCTCCACGCGCATGGCCCAGATGCAGACTGCCTGTCGGGTTGGCACTGACAAACTCCATCTCGACCTTGCGCCCTTCACCAACATTGATTCTTCCATAATTCTCACCCTGCTCATGTACGAGCCCCAGAACAGGATAGAGATAACTCTTGTCCAATTTAAAGTTAATGAATCCCGGTCCGGCAATTTCCGCCTTCTCGATTCCAGCTTCAGTCAGGTTGAGATTGGCAATAATCTCTTCTGCGATCTGGCGTGGATTACGCTTGGCAATCTTGGTCAGTTGCATTGCCGCATTGGTCGCCAAATCACCGTGTGTTTTCTCGCGTGGTACTTCAAGGGTGATGGTCGGCAGGTCCTCCTGCGCAACAATGCCAGCAGTCACAATGGCATTGCCGATGGCTGTACTTACCCGTTCGTTAATAGTATCTAATGGATTACGTGTCATGAAATTGGTTCCTCCTGTATATGCAAACTAATCGCGAAATGTCCGGATTCTTCGTCAAAGCGGTAAAAGTCGTAGCTCCACGCTGCGCGTGCGCTCAATCCCTGAATGGAAAGTTCCAGCTCCTGTGTATGCGTGGACAAGGCAAACGACATATAAGGCGAGCGGTAAAAACCAGGGAGCTTGCGATTCAATTCAAACGTTTGCTCCGATTCAACCTCGCCATGACGTATAATCTTGATGGATTGTCCGCCCAGCTTCAATGTTGTTCGGGTAATACCGCCCTCGGGTCCAATCTGTGGCTCTTCATACCGAACATAGAGCACAGGTCCTTTCAACACGGCTTCACCCTGCATTTCCTGCAGTACATCTTCACCTTCATAACGGCTGTGCAGCCGGATCTGAACCGGTCGCATGTTCGACATGAATGTTAACCTCCATTATATTCGAGGCGACGCAAAATCAGGCACGGCCGGTGAGAACAGCCCTTCCTGTATTGTTGTGCCGCTATACGCGCTCATATTCCCGGATAGCTCGCTATCCTACACTCTACTGTATAACTATATCCAGTTCACCCGCTCAATTCAAATCCAAATTCAGAGTTTTTGGCCACCAGCGCCAAAAAAAAGCAGAGCCACACCTGTAAAGTGCAGCTCTGCCTTGCTTCATTAATAAAGAAATATGCTCTTGATCAGGTCCATCGCGGCTCATAAGGAAACGGACAGGTCGACTCTACCAGCTTGGCGCGCACCTGTACGAGACAGCCACAATAGCGGCAGGTCGTACCGTATTGCACCCCTGGACAATCGGAGCAGATGGATAAACGCCGCTCATATTCAGCATCCTGGACCACCGGACGTGAGCGTGAAGCCAACTCCACGAGCCGGGCCATCTTGGCTTCACTGATCTTTACATCATATTGATCATTACATCCCTTGCATGGTTGCTGCTTCTCGACATGTCCACCTGTCACAGTTGCATCCATTTTATCAGCCCTTTACAGAGACCACTCCAACAGAGGCCGGAGGCAGTACAAAACGCAGTTTGTTATTTTCGAGTGTAATACCGTTCCATTCCGCAGGTTGAATCCGATCCGGCTGTTCAAATGTGTTGAAAGCACCATAATCTGCATGATGTAGAATTTGCCCGGATACAGAAGCAGCATCCGCTGATTCAATGTGACAGACTACTTCAAGCTCATCCGTATGACTAAGGTTACACGCTGTCACATGAATAATTCCATCTTTGCTGCGAGAAGCCGACAAGCTTAATTGAGGGATGGTCTCTTCCCCGAATGTATATCCCGGACTCTCATAGTTTAGTTCCAATCGCTGTGCATCCATATGCACCTGATACATATCGAACACATGATATGTAGGCGTAAGGAGCATCTTATCTCCTTCAGTCAGAACGAGTGACTGGAGAACATTAACGATCTGTGCCAGATTGGCCATGTGCACTCTTTTATTGTGTGCGTTAAAAATGTTCAGGTTGATCCCGGCAAGTACAGCATCGCGCATCGTATTTTGCTGGTACAGGAATCCCGGATTCGTACCTGGTTCAACGTTATACCACGTTCCCCACTCATCCACGATAATGCCAACTCTGCCCTCAGGATCGTATTTATCCATAATTTCGGAGTGCTTCACAAGCAACTCTTCCATATATAGCGTCTTTTTCAACGTCGTGAACCATTCGGCGTCTCCAAATCCTGTAGCCTGACCCTTATCTGCCCACTCACCTGTTGGAATGGTGTAATAATGAAGACTAATTCCATCCATAAAACGACCGGCCTCCCGCATCAACACTTCCATCCAATGATAGTTGTTGTCGTTTGGACCGCAGGCGATTTTATATATCTTATTCCCGGAATAATTGCGTACGTATGTAGCATAACGACGATATTCATCCGCATAGTATTCAGGCCGCATATTACCACCGCAACCCCAGTTTTCATTACCCACACCAAAATAAGTGAGTTTCCACGGCTCCTCCCGTCCGTTGCTCTTCCGCCAGTTCGCCATTGGAGATTCTCCATCAAATGTGATGTACTCCACCCATTCCTGCATCTCCTGCACCGTACCACTTCCCAGATTGCCACTGATATACGGCTCTGTACCGAGCAATTCACACAATCTCAAAAATTCATGCGTACCAAAATGATTGTTCTCTTCTACCCCGCCCCAGTGTGTGTTGATCATGCGGGCGCGTTCACTTTTTGGACCTACGCCATCTTTCCAGTGATATTCATCGGCAAAACAACCACCAGGCCAACGAAGTACGGGAATATGAAGTTTTTGCAGTGCATTCAGCACGTCATTGCGTATACCTTCTGTATTCGGAATAGGTGAATCTTCCCCTACCCACAGTCCTTCATAAATACATCTCCCCAGATGCTCTGAGAAGTGACCATATATATTGCGTTTTATTAATCCTTGTTCCGAATTTGTCTTTAAAATAACATCAACCATAATTTCAACCTCCTAAAAAGTATTGTTATCGCTTACAATAACGTGTTTCTGAACAGGATTCAACCGTTTTTATTCAAGCAAAAACAAGCCCTTCACCGGCGATTTAAATCCGGAAAGGGCTTGTTTGTTCATGTCGGCCTCATCAGGCCATTTAAGTTAAGATTTATACACTTTTAGATTGAAATCGCCTTAAAATTATTCCATGGCATGATGCCATTTACTCGTTTTCAGCGGGCAACAATATTTTTTGCTTCCATGTTGTTCCGCCATCTGTCGTCTCATAAATCGCAGGAGAATTGTCGCTTGTTACGACGAGCCAACCTGTTTTGGCAGAAGGGAACGAAATGCGGGAGCTATAGCCTGGATCTTTCAGGTCGATATTTTTCCACGTGGAACCTGCATCATAAGAACGTCCAATCCCCACTTTGCCAGCTGCAGGTGATCCTCCTGAGAGATAAGCCGTCTGATTACCGATCAACGCCATGTTCCCCGGGTGACCCCCTGGGTCTGCTGGGCCTTTTCCATTCCCCGTGCTGCTTGCACCTGGAGCCGGGCCACCACCTGCTGTGGATTGAGCGAAGGCCTGTCTCCAATTCTTGCCTTCATTCCCGCTCGCGTAGAGAGAATACGACTGCTGGGACATGCCTGCATCGCCATACAGAAGGGCCCATACCTGGTTACCGCTTGCGTATAAGTCTCCACCGCTCCACGTTGTTGAGGTTACCTTCATCGATTGCGTCCAGTTCTTGCCCCCATTACTTGTCTGCATGATTCGATACCCCGAGCCAGGAGCCACTACAACCGCATAACCTTGCTTCTCTGTCGTGAACACAGCTCCGCGTGTATTGGCTGGTGTGGAGATTCGATTCCATGTTGCACCGCCATCCTTCGTCAAATAAGCTCCATTATAGGTGTATCCAAAGCCTTCGTTTTTATTGCGAAAATCAATACGTTTAAATTGTATGCCTTTAGTATCCATCCGTGTCCAGTGCGCGCCACCATCCGTTGAGCGGATGAGATACGTCGTAGGAGAATCCTTCGCCTGTGCCAATGCAAATCCATTCACATTATTCGGAAAATCAAGTTGTGTGAACTGCCATTGACCGGTATAAATGGACTGCCACGTGCAGCCTGCATTCGAGGTGCCGATCAGGAATCCTTCGCCCCCGGCTCGCCCGGTTGTATTGTTTAGAAAGTCGATATCCGTAAATTGTAGTCTTTGGTCTTCCACACCACTGCCCTTTTTCAATGTAGCCGTTAATCCATGATCTCCATTTCCACACGTTGGGGAGGATGCAGCGTTAGCGCCTGGTAGTGTATGTACCGGACCCAGTCCCCAAGCCAACGTTACCGATAGTGCGAGTGCGCCAATCCGTTTCCATGTCATTCTGCTCTTCGTTGTCATTGTGACACCTCCTTCTATGTTTTTACCCCATTTTGCAGGATTTAACGTAACAATTTGTTTATCTCGCGTGACATTATTGCAATAAAAAAACCACTCACGTCCACATTTTTTATCTTGTGGGCATGAGCGGATCATCATTAATCTTACTACAAGCTCATTTAAATGGGATATGTCTGAAATGCAATAATCACAAAAGTGATACTTAAAAGAAGGCACAGAGCGAAATGCAGTTTATTGTATTTAAGTCTCCTGATGCTATAGGCAACATATAGCATGGCGAGATTAACCAATATTAGTGTTAAATTGAGGAATACAGTCATCGTTAATATAAGATTGATGGTAAATATCATAAGAACCGCTATGAACCATTTGGGATACATACTCAATTGTGCCCAGATTGCATGCATAACAAGATCACCTTCCTCTATTTCCATATTATACATAAATATTAAGATAGAGTCATCCCAAATACATGTTTCCGCTTAACGCGCGGGCGGAATCATATATACAACAAATGGTAGAGGGATAAGAACATACGCCCTACAATCGATGTTATAGACTTTGAATAACGGTGGATGTTTTCTTGATCACGGCGCAGCTTCCCGAAAGGGGGTCACGTCGATGGTCAAACTTGTGGCGATGCTTGATGTAATCCGGTGGATTGCTGCGATTCTCAGTCTAGTGCTGAGTATCCGAAGGCTTTACCGTTGGTTGCGCAAAAAGTTTCGTAGCAAGCGAAAACCCACCTCATAAGGTTGACAGCCTGACGGTGGGTTTCGCTTGAATAGCAATATTTAATTCATGCACGCCGTGGCAGTCCACAGCCTTTCGGGTCCTAAGAGTCTTTACCGTTGGCGCGGTAAAGGCTCTTTTTTTAGTATATGGTCGAACCCGATCACCATATACTTCACGAATGTAATATATCAATTAATATATTACTGAATACTTTTGTAGTCAGTATAACACAGTCCAGAAATGAGGTTCAATTAAGTTAAGTAATTTAACTAGATTCCCTAGCCACTAAAAAACGCTCCCTCCTACGCAGGCTTCAACCTAACGCAGACAGGGGACGCTGTTATTTTGCTATTTATTACTTCACGAATCCGAGCAGCATTTCACGGATCATTTTCGCAGCCACAATTTGTGTTTGTTCCGTAGGATCGTAAATAGGCGCCACTTCCACCAGGTCACAACCTACTACATTTACATCTGATCCTGCAATCATGTGAATGGCTTCAAGCAGTTCCTTGGACGTAATACCGCCCGCTTCTGCTGTTCCTGTACCCGGAGCCGCAGACGGATCAAGCACGTCGATATCGATTGTCACGTATACCGGACGGTTACCCATTTTCGGAAGAGCTTCCTTCATCGGAGCTGCCACTTCAAACGGATAGAAGTTGATGTTCTCCCGTCCGAATTGGAACTCTTCACGGGAGCCGGAACGAATTCCGAACTGATAAATATTTTTGCCGCCCATCAGTTCAGCTGCTTTACGCACCGGCGTTGAGTGGGACAACGGCTCACCTTCATAGTTTTCACGAAGGTCCGCATGTGCATCAATATGAATCAGGATAAGGTCGGGATATTTTTTGTACATTTGCTGAATGACAGGCCAAGTGACGAGGTGTTCACCCCCGAGACCAATCGGGAATTTGTCGTCAGCCAGCAGGCCACCGATATATTCTCCGATAACTTCGAGACTGCGTCCTGCATTACCGAAAGGCAGAAGCAGATCGCCAGCATCAAAGTAAGTCATATCCACAATACTTTTATCCAGGTAAGGGCTGTACTCTTCAAGTCCAACTGACGCCTGACGGATATGGGAAGGACCGAAACGGGACCCTGGACGGAAGCTGACGGTGTAATCCATCGGCATACCATAAATGACCGCTTTGGAGTTCTCATAGTCCTCCGAACTGCAAATAAACACGTTACCTGAATAAGCTTGATCCAATTTCATCTCATTATTCCTCCTTATTTCGTAAGGTCTTCCACGAATTTAGGAAGAACGAACGCCGCTTTGTGCAGACGTGGAGAGTAATATTTCGTATCCATCTCTGGAATTTGCTTCTCGTCCACCTCAAGCGGATTATGTTTTTTGCTACCCATTGTAAAGGTCCACAGACCACTTGGGTACGTAGGGATATTACAGCCGTACACATGTACGATAGGGAAGATTTCTTTAACGTCTTTGTTTACCTTTTGGATCAGATCCGCTTTGAACCACGGGTTGTCCGTCTGAGCAACGAAGATCCCGTCTTCTTTCAGCGCTTCATAGATGCCCTGGTAGAAACCGCGCTCAAACAGTGGCGCAGCCGGACCTACAGGCTCTGTGGAGTCAACGATGATTACATCGTATTCATTTTTATGCTCTATAATATGCATGTAGCCGTCATTCACCAGCACTTCAACGTTAGGCTCGTCCAGTTTTCCGGCGATTTCTGGCAGATACTTTTTGGAATATTCAATCACTTTCCCGTCGATTTCGACGAGAACTGCTTTTTCTACAGCAGCGTGCTTAATGACTTCACGGATAACTCCGCCGTCGCCGCCACCGACAACCAGCACCTTTTTCGGATTCGGGTGTGTGTTCAGCGCAGGGTGAGCGGCCATTTCGTGATAAACGAACTCATCTTTCACCGTCGTCATCACCATGCCGTCAAGCAGCAACATGTTACCGAACTCCTCGGTCTCTACCATAGCCAGATCTTGAAAATCCGTCTTTTCGCTTACATAGGTCTGCTTAATCTTCGCGGTGATTCCGAATGCGGGGGTCTGTTTCTCCGTAAACCACAATTCCATAATCTCTACCTTCTTTCCGTAAAGTTAATGATCAGCCATACCTGACAGAGCGCGACGCGCTGCCGGTTCGCCCAAGCACGTCCAGCGTTCGGCGCCATACAGCGTTATGGTTGCTGGCTGCGGGAAAGGTCCGCGTTTCACTACATTATATAGATTAAATTGACCAGAGCGTACATAGCGTCTGACTGATCAAAGAATCACTGACAATGGCACTGTTCGATCTTCTTGCCTATTGTATGTTGTGCCGAACTGTTATCTTTCATTACCCTTTTGCATTATACGCGATTGACGTTTATACTGCAAAACGGTTTTTTCTGCAAAAAAACTATATTTTAAGCCGTTAAATGGGCGGATTGAATATCCGTGTCACTGAATTCCCATACTGGAAAGAAAAGAAAGGAGCCCGTTCCATGACCCAACCAAGCCAAAAGACCCGCAAACGCGGGTTCCGCATATGGAAAGTCATCAAAAGTCTGACTCTGCTCGCTATTCTCGGCCTTATCGCCACGGCAGCAGGATTGGTCTACCTATACGCTACCAGCCTGCCGCTGGCCGACTCGGATCGCAATTCCAGGCTGCTGGACAGCCAGGGCGAAGTCATTGCCACGTTCTCGGCGGGCGGCAAAGACTCGGTACCTGTGCAGTTGGGAGATATCTCGCCTGATTTGGTTAACGCCACACTTGCTGTAGAGGACCGCAAATTCTATGATCATGTCGGCTTCGACATCCGAGGAATGGGAAGGGCTGTTCTCGTAAACCTGGAACATATGCAGATGTCTCAGGGCGCAAGCACACTGACCCAACAGCTCGCACGCAACTTGTATTTGTCCCATGAAAAGACATGGACCCGTAAAGCCAAGGAAGCCATGTACACGGCACAATTGGAGATGAAATACACCAAAGATGAAATTTTGCAGATGTACCTGAATGAAATTTATTACGGTCATGGCGCCTACGGGATCGAAGCAGCCTCACGGATGTATTTTGGCAAATCGGCCAATCAGTTGACGCTCGCCGAAAGTGCCATGCTTGCAGGGATTCCAAAGGGTCCGACCTACTATTCTCCATATAATCACATGAAGAACGCCAAGGACCGACAGAAGGTTGTATTGAATGCCATGACTGACATCGGCAAAATTACGCAAGCCGAAGCAGACAAGGCTTATGAGGAAATGCTCTCGTTCAAGCCGGAAAGCGAACGCAAAACCGTGGAAAGTGCACCCTATTTTCGCGATTATATCCGAAATCTGGCTATCAAGGAGCTGGGAATCAGCGAGGCTATGCTGGATCATGGAGGCTTAAATATATACACCACGCTTGATCTGCGTGTACAAAAAGCGGCGGAAGACGCCGTAGCCAAAGGCATGGATGCCAAAAGCGAGCTGGAAACTGCTCTGGTATCGATCGACCCCCGTACCGGATACATCAAAGCGATGGTGGGTGGCAAAAATTATCGCACCAATCAGATTAACCATGTACTGGCGACTACACGCCAGCCGGGATCTGCCTTTAAACCGATTATGTATCTGGCAGCCCTGGAATCTAAACAGCTCACCAGTGCTTCCATGTTTAAAAGCGAGCCGACCCTGTTTCATTATGACAATGATCGCAAGACCTATAAACCCGGCAACTTCGGGGATAAGTATCTAGGTGAGATTGATCTGAGACAGGCGATCGCCGCTTCAGACAACATCTACGCGGTAAATACGATTATGCAGATTGGACCTGAACAAGTGGTGAAAATGGCACAGAATCTAGGGATTACGAGCAACATGAGCCCCGTACCCTCCCTTGCACTCGGCACCTCACCTGTTAGTCCACTGGAGATGGCTTCAGCATTCTCCGCTATTGCCGCAGGTGGACAGCGAACACCTCCTGTAGCCATTCTGCAAGTGACGGATGCCGCAGGAAGAGTAATCTATGAAGCGCCTCAGAACAAGGCCGAGAAGGTCGTTGAACCCGCTGCTGCTTATGTATTAACACGTTTGATGGAAAGTGTATTCGAAAATGGCGGAACAGGTAATCGGGTATCTGCAACCATTAAACGGCCTGTCGCCGGTAAAACGGGGACAACGAATACCGATGCCTGGTTAGTTGGCTTTACCCCAGAGCTCTCTACGGCTGTCTGGGTCGGTTACGATCAAGGCAAAGCCATTTCCACATCCGACGGGCGTCGAGCAGCACCCATGTTTGCCCAGTTCACGGAACAGGCTCTAGCCAGTGTTCCACCGAAGATTTTTACCGTACCGGATAACGTCGTCAGTGTATATATCGATCCCGAATCTGGCAAACTGGCTGGCAATGGCTGCGCCGAGAAACGGCTGGAAGTTTTTATTGATGGCACAGAGCCGACCGAGGTCTGTCGCAGCGCTTCGGACGATTCGGGTTCAGAGGATGATAAAGACAGTCGCGAAGTGCAGAACCAGCAGGGAATACAGGAAGAGAAGCATTCATGGTGGAAGGATTTCAAACGCTGGTGGGTGGAATGACCAAAGTGACGTAAATACGTAATGCCGTAATTGCGTCATCACCCTCAAAAGCCAGTTTCAGCACAGAAGCAAAAGCCATGAACCGATCATCTCGGTCACGGGGCTTTTGCTTCTTCTTTTTGAACGGCTTTGTACATTAATTAGGCAAGCGCTTCTTTCAATTCATCTGGAGAAGCGTTCCACCATTCTTCGTTATGCGTAATCAGCAGTTTCTTGAGTGCTGCGCGATCCTCCGGTCCAAGACCATCCAGCATGAACCGGCGCTTCATGGCATAATCCATACGATTCACATGTTCGGCCAGCAGTTTCCATCCACGACGAGCTTCTGTATCAATCCACATCTCACACGCGGTTGCTCCACCATAGAGTTGCCCCTGTTCGTTACGGTCCACAGCTACCCATACCAGCCATACCTGGCGTCCATTGGGTACGTCCTCACGATTGGTGGAGAATTTAATGTTGCGCTCTACCTTACTCTTCGCATGCATTGCACCAATATCGATCTTAGCTTCTCCGTTATCAATAATAACTGGAGACAGGTTGTTCAGATCGATGGAGCCTGCACCGAAACCTTTGTGTTTGCTCTTTGCACTAACGATATTCAAGGCAATCTGTTTTTTGCCGTTTTGCTCGTTTTGGTCCATTTTATAGCCTCCAAGGGTTGATACAAATATTTTAACTAATAATCGTCCCATTGCAAACATATACATGCTGTAGATGCTTGTCAACGGGAGGTATTTAACGATGATTCCACGACGCGCCAAGAGCTGGCTCACCGCAATTATAGCCCTGTGTGTAGTTGCCGGGGGGATATGGCTTGGTCTGGGTTCCACACGCTCCATTCATTCTGACTTGCCTGCGCTCGCCCCGGAATCGGGCAAGCCTACGGCACCCGTCAAAACCCAAACATCTCCGGAAAGTATACAGACACCTACCGCTGAAGTGTTCAGCAACCGCGTAGTGGAATATCACATGGATGTGAAGCTGGTAGACGGAAATGTACTGCAAGGGACTCAGACGATAACCTGGACACATCCAGGCAAGAAAACCGTCAGCGAACTTTATTTTCACATGTATCCCAATGCCTTCTCTTCTGCCGACACCACTTTTATGAAAGAATCCGGGGGAAAGCTTCGCGGTGATGTCATGCCTACGGACGGTTATGGTTCCATGCAAATTACAGAAATGAAAACAGAGGACGGGCTTTCCCTCTTGCATCGGATGCAGTATGTGCAACCGGATGACGGTAATATGAAAGATACTACCCTCATTAAGGTACGGCTGCCCAAACCCGTCAAAGGCGGCGAAAGCATCACGCTTCACACCCGATTTGAGGTCAAGCTACCGAAAATTTTTGCCCGCATGGGAACAGCAGATAACTTTGTTATGGCAGGTCAATGGTTTCCTAAACTTAGCGTATATGAGCCAGTAGGCACGCGAGGTCGAACGACCGAAGGCTGGAATCTGCATCAGTATCACGGCAATTCAGAGTTTTACGCTGATTTCGGTATCTATAGTGTGCGTATTCGAGTGCCGGAAACATACAAAGTGGCTGCTACAGGATTCCCAACCCAGCAAGCTGTGGTGAAGAACGGCGAAAAAATATATCAGTTCTATGCCGATGATGTGCATGATTTTGCCTGGTCAGCCTCTCCTGATTTTGTTTATGCGGAAGAGCCCTTCTCTGCTCCCAATGTGCCAGGCGTTCGAATCAAGCTGTATCTCGACCCTGCTCATGAGGATCTGAAGGAACGTTATTTCTACGCCGCCAAAGCAGCGCTATCCAATTATAGCAAGTGGTTTGGGCCTTATCCGTATTCTACACTGTCCATCGTTGTCCCGCCCAAATCAGGAAATGGCGCAGGGGGAATGGAATACCCTACTTTGGTCACTGCCTTCGGTGCGGATGATTCCGCTCCTGGTTACGATCTGGAACGCACGGTTGTGCACGAGATTGGACATCAGTATTTTTACGGAATGGTCGCCAGTAATGAATTTGAAGAGGCTTGGCTGGACGAAGGATTCACCTCCTATGCGGAAGACAAACTGATGGAACAGGAATACGGACTTATCCCGAATCTGCCCGTACAATCAGGTCTCATTACTTCTCCAGCCTCACTGACACAAGAATCCTGGAAGTTTGATTCCCAGAATCATTATGCAGCCAACGTATACACAAGAGGCAAGCTTGTATTACTCGGGATAGAACAACAGGTTGGTGCAAAAACGATGGAACGTATTCTCTCGACCTATGTGAAGAAATACCGTTTCAAGCACCCTACTTCGTCTGATTTTCAAAAGGTTGTGGAGCAAGTGACGCGTACATCCTGGACCGATTATTTTAATCAGTATGTATATGGAGACGGCATGGCTGACTTTGCAGTGGAGAAGATCGCAATCAATCCTATCCTGAAAGACGGTCAAACGTTGTACGAGTCGTCGGTTACGTTGCAGAAAAAAGGTAGTGAATATAAGAAAGTGCCTGTTCGAATTATGTTCGAAGATGGGAAAACCATGACTAAAGAATGGGATGGTAGCGAGGAGCGCATTACCTACAAACTAACCTATACTTCCCCGGTTTCCTGGGCGATGACTGATCCGCTATACACGATTGTGCTGGAGAACCATCATATGAACAATTTTCTGAAAGCCGGACTGGATGAGCCAACCAAATCCCGCTGGAGCATGAGCGCAACCAAACTTATAGAAGCCATATTCGGAAGTCTGTCATGGTGAGGTGGATACAGTGAAAGCGAAAATACGTGAAGGCTGGTTTCTCGTCCGTCAGCATATGTTCATTGCGGCACTCTTATTTCTCTATCAATTAATATGGGGATACTTTCTTTATCGAATGGTTCAGTCAGCTGTTGTCCCGCTTCTCCTGCGTTATCCTGAACCTGATGCAGGGGAACTAAGCACGATTTTATTCAAAATGGAGAGCCAGCTCGGCCTGTCAACGAACCCGGAGGTCCATCGCTATCTGTGGATTCTAGGGGCTATGCTGCTGTTGCGAATGCTAATTAGCCCCCTTATTCAGGCAGGGCTGCTCTACTCGCTCCAGCATTTTAATCATTCGGAAGAGCGCATTCCATTCATTCGCGGCATCAGAAATTTGTGGAAACCGATGCTGTTGCTTCACACTATTCGAACCATATTGCTGTTGCTGCCGGCCTATTGGCTCGCACCAAAGCTCTATTCCATCTTTATGGATGGTTTTCATTCCCTCCAACTGCTCTTGCCTGCTATTCCCTATGTTGCTGGTTGGATTGTATATGGGTGGGTAATACATCATACCCTTCTCTACATGCAGTTTGGTGTCTCGGCTCCTGATGGGGAAGGTGGAGCGCGTGGTACGTTTCAAGCTCTATGGATTGCTCTGCGCCAAATCATCACCCTAATCGGTATTTCGGTCCTACTGGGCGGACTTCATCTGCTGGTCTTTGGTGCCTTTACTTCTGCTTCATGGTTAGTAACGGGCTTAACTGGCCTTATACTACAACAGACGTACCCACTTGCCCGGTGCTTGCTGAGCCTGTGGAAAATATGTGCTCATTTCCGGTTATGGCAGTCTAACTCGGTCAAGGAATAAATTGAACGGTTAAAAATGGTTACCATCTCTATGTAAAGTTATGTTCATCAAATGCCGTTAAACAAGCAAACCTCGACCTTTCCCCGTCAAAGGTCGAGGTTTTTTTTGCTAATTTTGTTGCTAAACGTTGCCAAAGTGATATACCTCTGTTACAATAATCGCAGTGAGTTTTTAGTAACAACTTTGTAATCTTTACCTTCATATTTGTAACTACTTAAAATTTAATCGTCATTTCTTGATTTCGCAGGTGCACAACTAGCATAGCCAAATTCCTAGCACCTGGGAAGCGGGGGAACCAGTTATGGGTGAATTGATCTTGCAACAGAGGGATCATAGGGGACCTTCAACCGAATCCTTAAGCTAACCTCGCAGGCATTGGAAGGGGTATATCTCTTGTTTAAGAAGAAATTAACCGCAGCTGTACTCAGCCTCACATTCGCATTATCGCTTGGAGCAGGCAGCGCGTTCGCAGATTCAAAAATGGACCAAGTCATTGATTCGGCAATGGGAACTACATACAAAAGCGGAGGAACAACGCTTAACGGCTTTGACTGCTCTGGGTTCACAAGTTATGTATTCGACAAGCTGGGCATTGATCTGGCACGCCAATCGAGTTCACAATTCGACATGGGCGATTCAGTATCCCGTATGGAAATGAGACCAGGTGATCTGGTATTCTTCAATACAACGGGCAAAGGGATCTCGCATGTAGGGATCTTTGTAGGGGATGGAAATTTCGCCCACTCCTCTTCTTCCAAAGGAGTTACAATCAGCGCATTAAGTGAAAGCTACTGGGCTAACCGCTATGTTGGCGCTAAACGGATTATGAGCACGGACGCATATGAGACTTTGGCCATCGACTAGGACAAGCTGAGCAACGTCATGCTGTAACAATAACACTACTGTAACGAAGCATAATAGAACCGTCTGGTACATTCTCCGCAGGAATGTATCCGGCGGTTTTTTTGTACTTCGTTTCCTTCAAAAGTATTCGGGATAAGCTATCAAACCTAACTTTACTTTTTCTAGGGCTAGTTTGGGTTGCTTCGTCCGTGCTCTTATAATGTTTTTACCCATCCCACTATAATATAAACGAAATTACCAGAACTTTTGTTTCAATTATTTTTTCGAAAACGAGGACTTGCCAAATGAACGCCTCTTTTGTAGAGTGAAGAACAAGCTTAGATATGGAATGACATATGTATATGGACAAATTGAAATCATTATAGCTTGTTCACAATGAGAGGAGCGTGCAGTTGTATGGATGAAGCCCCTGTGACGTTTCACGTTGTGCCCATGCAAGAAGAACATGCGGAGCTAATCTGCGATTGGCAGTATGACCCGCCTTATAATATTTATAGCTGGCTGCCCTGGGAGCAGATGAAAGCACTAGAAGTCGAATTCGGAGATCCCCGGCTACGTAAGGAACAATATGCAGCGGTGCTGGGAGAGGATCATCAAATTTGCGGTTTCGCTCAATACTTCCCACTTGAAGGCGTCACCCGCATTGGGCTTGGCATGCACCCCGAACGCTGTGGACATGGTCAGGGAACTGCTTTTGTCTCGGCCATTGTGCAGGAAGCCATTCGCCGGAATCCTGCAAACGAAATTGATCTGGAAGTCCTGACCTGGAATGACCGGGCCATTCGTGTGTATCTCAAGGCCGGATTTGTTACGCAGGATACATACGAACGACAGACACCGAGTGGTTTGAATCCTTTTTACTGCATGGTCTATGAAGGTCCTCGCGAATAAATGGGCCGTGAAACCACCGAAAAAGTCCCCGGTTATGTGATTAGTTCAAAAAATTACCACAAAATGCTATGATGTAACTACAGGTTCCGTTATAATGATATGGATAGTTTCAGGTTAGATGATCTTTCATTCTGGAGGGGACATAAGGGATGCACAAATGGATCATGAGCGGGGTATTTTTTGCAGCGTGCGCTTTAGCTATTGTACTAATGTTTACGCTTCCAGGGAAAGAGGAAGTTGCAGAGGAAGCGAAACCGACGATGCCGCCAGTTACAATGGATGCAGGACAGGCTGAGGCACTCGTCAAAGCAAACTGTATTACCTGCCACGGTGATCAGCTTCAAGGGGGCATGGGCCCTAGTCTGCAGAAGATTGGCAGCCAGGACGATGTGGAGAAGATTTATACGACCATCGTCAAAGGTAAAAGTGGCGGTATGCCTTCGTTCAAAGACAAGTTGAAGGATGAAGAAATCGCAAATGTTGCGATGTGGCTGGCAGAGAAGAAGTAATCCAATAGTTTAAGGCGATCAGTTTGTGGCGGATTGCATGTATAGTGAGCGTGGTGGCTTCAATCGCCTCCTGCTCTTTACACCTGCTCTAAACCGCGTTGAAGCTGGACGCACAACGTAGTCAACCGTATTACAGGGTGTTACTGGATTTTCGATGGTCATACAAAGAAGAGGCTCTTACTCTCCCTTGCCGGGAAAGTGAGAGCCTCTTGGTCATATTCACGTACTCTGCATGTAAGCTCCGGTGAAAACATGCGTCGCTATTGCGACTCATGTTGCATGGGCGTATTCTGCCGCCTATGATTCATCCTAAAGCATGCATGAATTACTGGGCCTTTGCCTTCTGCTCGGCAAGGAAAGCTTCCACTTCACGTGCGGACGGCATCCCGGTCTGGGCGCCGAGCTTCGTCACGGACAACGCGGCTGCGCCCATGGCGAAGCTTACCGCCGCGTCCAGCGTCTCTCCGCGCGCGAGGGCTACCGCCAGCGCGCCGTTGAAGCAATCGCCAGCGCCGGTCGTGTCGACGGCGCTTACGGCGTAGCCGGGCGCACGGCACGCGCCCGCACGCCCTGCCTGTACGCGGCCGCCAGGCGCTGCCGCGTATACAGCCCCCTCGGGGCCAAGCGTCGTGACGACAGCGGCCCCGAGGGATGCGGCGAGCTCTGCGACCGCCGCATCCACGTCTTCCGGCCGGAGGTCATCCCGGCCGGTAAGCACGGCGAGCTCGCTGCGGTTCGGCGTGACAACGTCGACGCACCGCAGCAGCTCCTGGGGCAGACCCGGCACCGCGGGAGCCGGGTTAAGCACCACCAATGCGCTGCCTTCAGCCGCCAGTTGGGCGGCGCGGGTAACCGCAGGCAGCGGGATTTCCAGCTGCAGCAGCACCGCTGCGGCTGCAGTCAGGCTTTTTACCGTATCAGCCTCTTCCATCATCGCAGGGACAACTTGTCCATTCGCTCCAGGAATGACAATAATCCGGTTATCTCCCTTAGAGAGCCAGATGGAGGCCGTACCTGTAACAGTATCTTTCAGAATGCGAACTTGTGAGGCATCCGCCCCGCTTTCCGTTAGACTGTGCAGCAAGCGTTCACCAAAACCATCCGAACCTACCGCACCAACCATCGTTGTCTGTCCGCCCAGTCGTGCAGCTGCCACCGCCTGATTAGCACCTTTGCCCCCGGCCAGATAGTGCAGTTCCTCCCCGCTCACCGTCTCCCCTTCCACGGGAATGATGTCCGTCTTCACCACCAGATCCATATTAAGGCTGCCTACGACAGTAATAAGCGGTTTGTTCTGATTATCATCTGACATGTATGCTTCACTCACTTCCGGTAGTGCGATAATAACCGATCCAGGTTATTCCGACCTCATTTTCTCAAAAGCCTCGTTATATTGCTCTGCTTCTTTAATATCTACAGATGTGATGCCACCTTCATCCCAAGATGTGAGACGTAGCGTGACCGTTGTATAGTCAATCGTAATAAAAGGGTGATGATTGAACGCTTCCGAAATCGCTGCGACCTCGTCCACAAATGCAATCCCTTTCATGTAGTTGGAAAATACGAACTTGCGGACAATCCATCGTCCCTCTTCCAGTTCCCAGCCTTCCAGCCTTCCCAGATGAGATTCAACTTCCTCTTGCGAAAAAACCATACGTTATCTTCCTCCCCATATGATGGCTCATCACAGACATGTCCATGCTGCCATCGAAACCTTTGGCGCTACCCATAGCAACCCAAACGAATAGGTCCACCGCCCTGCGGTTCGCCCGTTTCATGACTATCATCTTACCACGGACAAGCCTCAAATTCCAATAGTACAAATGGCGCTAGATCCACTAACCATAAGGCTTTAGGGAGATTCTCCAACTCCGGTTTCCATGCTAAATATCTTATGGAAGCCTACTAAATGAGCGGTACAAAAGTCAGCTCCTCTTCCCCAATTAAGATATGAATTCGGTGCTGATCCTTGTCATGAATGACCACTCCACTTCCTACCGGAATGACAGACTCCTCACCCAGCGCATAGAACAGATCCTCCGCCAACGCCTCATCCACTTCGAGTTGCTCTGTTACACCAAGGCGTGACCATTCTTCCTCATCCATTTCAAAGAAAACATAGCGGTCCGGTATTCGGCCTATAGCCTGTGTCAAATCTGTCAATATTCCTTCATAATCCCGTCCATGCTTTACGCCCATTGGCTTTTCACTCCTGTTTAGCCCCTAAGGAGCAGATTTGATCTTATTATACCTGAAAATAACCCTTAAAAAAAAAGGCCTTCTGGTCGATAAATACTATACATGACCGTTTTAACTGTTTCTGCAGCCCAAAGGGATGCCAAACATTAAACGGATTGCGGTGTAACGTTCGTCCGGAAGCCCGAATAAAGCCGCTTGAAAGGATTCAATTTTATCTCATGGATGAGGTGTATTATGGAAATTTCAACGATTATCGGACTAGTTTTAGGGCTGGTTTCACTTGTAGTGGGTATGTTCCTGAAGGGTGCGCCCCTTATCAACCTGGTTAACAACCCGGCAGCCTACGTTATTATTTTTGTTGGTACAGCAGCAACTATTTTCATGGCATTTCCTATGTCTGAAGTTAAAAAAATCCCCAAGCTTTTTGAGGTACTGTTCAAAAAGCAACAACTGATTGACCGTGTTTCTCTTATCGGCAAATTTATGGAATGGGCTTCCACTACCCGCCGTGAAGGTTTGCTTGCACTTGAATCGAAAGTCGAAGATATTGATGATCAGTTCCTGCGCGGCGGTATGCGTATGATTATTGACGGCAATGATCAGGAATTTGTAAGTGATGTACTCATGGAAGATATTCATGCAACAGAAGAGCGCCATCGTGGCGGTGCCTTAATCTTCGCTCAAGCGGGGATGTATGCACCGACGCTCGGGGTACTCGGGGCCGTTGTAGGTCTCATCGCAGCGCTTGCCGATCTCAGTGATATGGAAAAGCTCTCCCATGCGATTGCAGCGGCGTTTATCGCGACACTCCTCGGTATCTTTAGTGGTTACGTATTGTGGCATCCGATGTCCAACAAGCTGAAGCGGATGTCCAAGAAAGAGATGGAAATCAAACTGATGATGGTCGAAGGATTGTTATCGATACAATCTGGTGTATCCACCATTGCCATTAATCAAAAATTATCTGTATTCCTGACACCTTCCGAACGTAAGCAATTGGAAGAGAAGGAGGGCTCATCAGGTGAAAAAGACTAAAAAACACGAACCGCATGAAGAACATATAGACGAGAGCTGGTTGCTTCCCTATTCCGACTTGATGACGTTGTTGCTCGCTCTGTTTATCACCTTATTCTCTATGAGCTCTATAGATGCAACGAAGTTTGAACAGATGGCTTCAGCTCTGAGCAGCGCATTGAACGGGGGTTCGGGTGTACTGGATCATACCTCCATGAACCCTACAGAATCCACTACAGATTTGGGTAAAAATAAACAGCAGCCTGAAGAGATCACCAAGAAAACACCAGCTCAGATTACAGATGCGCAGATGGCTCAGAAAGAACAGGAAGATCTGGAGAAACTCAAGAAACGGCTTGATCAATATATTCAGAAAAATGGGCTTTCCGATCAGCTGAATACCAAGCTGAATCAGTCTGAGCTCAAGATAACGATCAGTGATAACGCCCTGTTCTCCTCAGGCCGGGCTGATGTTAAGCCCGAGTCACGCTCGCTGGCCAAAGCCATCTCTAGCATGCTGCAGGAATTCCCGGAATATGAAGTCGTTGTGTCCGGCCATACTGATAATGTTCCCATTTCGAACAGCCAATATAAGGATAACTGGGATTTGAGTGCTGATCGAGCACTGAATTTCCTCAAAATTCTGTTATTGAATGAGACGCTGGACCCTGCGAAGTTCACACCTAGCGGCTATGGAGAGTATCACCCAGTCGCTAGCAACCAAACTGATGCTGGAAGAGCTCAGAATCGCCGGGTAGAAGTTTCAATTATCCGGAAATACCAGAGTAACAACACGTCCGTGAAAGCAGTCGAACAAGGTAACTAACGGATCGTTCGTTGCGTTGTAACAAGCTCATGCGTAAGTCACTCTCCTTCATTAAAGGAGAGTGACTTTTTTCTATCCACTGATATTAACAAGAGCGGCTTCCCACAAGGGAAGCCGCTCTTTGACAATCATCATTTATTCCATCGTATAGTCCAGGAGACTGCTTAATTCCGATTTTTCTGCGGGCGTTAGTTCTCTCCAAGTCCCTGTGGCCTGTTCACCGAGATGAATATTCATAATTCGAATCCGCTTCAACTTCCGAACCTCATAGCCAAATGCACTGCACATCCGGCGAATTTGACGGTTTTTCCCCTCCGTCAGAATAATGCGGAACACCCGTTCTGATATGCGAGTCACCGTACAAGGCAACGTCATTTCACCAAGGATTTTGACGCCTGTGCTCATACCTCTCAAGAAACTTGGCGTTACCGCACGATCCACAGTGACAATATATTCTTTCTCATGGCGTCCTTCTGCCCTTAGAATCCGATTGACGATATCTCCGTCATTGGTCATCAGGATTAGACCTTCCGAATCCTTATCCAGACGGCCAATCGGGAAGATGCGCTCTTTGTGACCTACAAAATCAACGATATTACCTTGAATGTGGTGCTCGGTTGTACTCGTTATTCCGACAGGTTTATTGAGCGCAATATATACGTGTTTCCGTTTTTCCTTAATGGGTTGGCCATTAATTCGAACATCATCGCCATCTTCTGCTTGACTGCCCAGTTCTGCTGTCACTCCATTAATCGTTACTTTTCCGCTTTCGACCAATCGGTCGGCTTCCCGACGGGAACAAAAGCCTGTTTCACTGATAAATTTATTAATACGCAAAAGGTAATCTCACCTCATCTAATTCTCTTCGTTTGTAGGTTCATTGTCCGTATTATTCTCTTCCTCTACACTCTCCGGTTGCTGTTGAGAGGCAGGCAGATCGATAATGACAGTCGTCCCCTTGTTCATGACGCTTTTGATATCCATCATGCCCTTATGTGATTGAATAATGCGCTGGCTGACCATCAGGCCAAGCCCTGTTCCCGATTCCTTGCTTGTAAAGAATGGTTCCCCCAGCTTAGGCATCAATTCTTCTGGAATTCCAGTGCCTTCATCCTTAATTTCAATCCGAACCCGATTATTCTCTTCGTCATGATTGAGTTTAATTCGAATATTACCTCCGTCTGGCATGGCCTCCATGCCGTTCTTCAGCAAGTTAATAAAGACCTGCTTCAACTGGTTCTCTTCACAGTGTACCATAGCTGAGTCGGATGAAGCATTCAGTACAAATTCCACACCATGCAGATGCGCCTGGCTGTCCAGCAATGATATAACATCTCCCAGAATGAAGCGAATATCCCGTTCCTGAAAATGAACCGCCTGTGGTTTGGCCAGTATTAGAAACTCACCCACAATGAGATTAATTCGATCCAACTCAGACAGCATCAAATCCAAGTGACGATGATTAAGCTTATTCGTCTCTTGTTGGAGCTGGAGGAATCCACGCAGGGTTGTAAGCGGATTACGTATCTCGTGTGCAACCCCGGCTGCCAGCTGGCCTACCGTCGTCAGTTTCTCGGAACGTCTGAGCAGCTCCTCCATGCGGTTACGGCTGGTAATGTCTCTGGATACGCTAATCAGTGCCGTAATCTCGCCTGCTTCATCCCGGACTGGTGCTGTACTCACGCTAACTTCGACACGGCTGCCGTCCTTCTTCATCCATGTCGTTTCATTAGAGGTAATTGACAAGCCCTCAATCAGCTGGGCATGCTGCTCTCGCATCTCCTCTTCAGTTCCAGGAGGGATAATCTTCAATTGACGGCCTTCAACTTCACGACTGCGCCATCCATACAACTGCTCAAAGGCACGATTTACACGCAGTACATTTCCATCCAGATCCGTAATGTGTATCGCGTCTGCCGTTTGATTAATAATCGATTCCAAATGTTCTTTTACCGCCCGATTTTCTTCATACATCTGTTTCAGGCGATTCGTATAATGCCCCAAATTACGAATCATTGCATTAATACGATTGGCTAATTGGCCCAGTTCATCTTTCCTTCTCACTTTAAGACGAAAATCAAAATGACCGTCAGCCACATCATTCACTTTACCCAAAATAGATTGAATAGGACGCGTAATATATCCCGCAAGCAAATAGCTACCAAAGATCACAATCTCCAGTAAAACAAGTGAAATCGAGGCATGGCTAACCAACTGTTCAGATACCATGGAGGATATTTGCTTATAATCCATGACAATACTGATTACATAAGATGATTCATTTGGAGTGAATATAGGAATGAAACTTTTGAGCACCTTTTGTTCATGAGTTTCGCTGACAAAAGATACATTCTGCCCAGTACGAATTGCCCGTACGACCGCCTTGTGATCCTCTTCTGCGGCACCATATTGATATGTACCGAAACGAATAGGCCTGTTGTTCAGCTTGTTGTGGTTCGTATCCCTTCCGTCATTACTCATGCTCGAGCTACCGAAGGTCAATGGATTGATGCCTGTAATCTCCAGAATCGACGAATTAACTTCACGGATCTTATTCAAAATCTCATCTGGACCAGAGATCTTCACATAGCTGTCAACAGCGGCATTATTATAGAAGGGATTGATTATGTAATTCCTCTTCCCATCGTGATAGTAACCCCAGATATCAACATCCGACGGATTTGATGTAGAATATTCGAATCCATCCGACCAAAAATGGTCCAATTTCTGTCCCTGTGAAATCGTAACCTGATGATTTTCGAAAAGCTGTTTAAATGCCTGATACCAATACGTCATGGATCTAGTAGACAATCCAATCTCCTTTGGATCGGAAGATCGGGTTACAACAATATCATCAGCCGTCTGCTCCATCAACGAAATGTGGGAGACACCGACTTTTTCGCTCATGCGAACCAGATCTTCATTTGTGATATTATTAATATCCGGGTCCAATTCTTCCGCCGCCATTACAGAGGCCAACCACAGATTGTTCCCAATCTGTCGTTTTACATATTCTGAACTGGACTGACTCTGTTCGACAGCAATTGCAATCTGTTTGGCCGTAAGCACCATCTTGGTTTCGCTGTCCTGCCTTAAATTCTCTTCTGTAGTATAATAACTCAGTGCTATATTCAAAACTAATATGACGAGCACCGAGCACGACATAATCATGGATAATTTCGTTTTAATAGACAACTTTTTCGTTCACCTCTCGGCTTGTACCCTCTGGCGATATATGGCAAAACCTATATCCATCATAACTGTTGTATGTCTATTTGAAAAGGATAATTGACCCTCGTCCAAAAGTTACCGCTTGGCTGAAAAACGCGAATTCCATTGTATTTTGTCTTTTCCATGCCTACAATGGGAATAACCACCAAAAGTTATACACAAATCCACAGGCGTGTGGATAATATGTTCATAACTATGTGAGCAACTCGCTAGTTACCCACAGACTTATGCACAACATGTTAACAAACGAATGTCTGTTCGCCGCACAAATGCCCATTGGAAGGAGTTTTATATTTTAATGAAGGATGACATTCTCCAGCCTGATCTTTCGCATCTCTCGGAGGGGGCTCAACATGAGCACTGGATGCGTGAAGCCATTGCTGAAGCATACAAAGCGGAAGCACTTGGGGAAGTACCCATTGGGGCTGTAATTGTTCAACATAACCGCATTATTGGACGTGGTTATAACCTGCGTGAAACAACACTTGATTCCACAGCACATGCGGAGATGGTCGCCATCCGGCAGGCCAGTGAAGCCATCGGTGCTTGGCGACTGCTTGATTGCAGTTTGTACGTCACACTGGAGCCCTGCCCCATGTGTGCAGGTGCCATTGTGCAATCCAGAGTACCTCGAGTCATATATGGTACCGCTGACCCTAAGGCCGGCTGTGCGGGAACCCTGATGAATCTGCTGCAGGAACCTCGTTTTAATCACCGAACCGAAGTGGTTGCTGACATTCTGCAACTGGAGTGCTCCACCATGCTGACTCAGTTTTTCCGGCGTTTACGCAAAAAATAGAATCATACACCCATCAGGAAAGGAAGTGCATTCCATGCCGCTTACACTATACGACACACCGAAGGGAATAAGCCTCCGGTTACTTACTTCACAAGATACGGAAGCGTATCTTGCTCTTATTCAAAACACACGTCTTCCATACCAAGCTGTAGAGCCTGTTCGGGATGATGAATTCTATACGCTGCATGCGCAAACCAGACGCATTCAGGAGAGAATGCAGGCGGCCGAGGAAGGAACAGGGTATCAATTCGGAATTTTCACAATCGATGATGGTATTCTTATTGGCCAGGTTAGCTTGAACAATGTCGTTCAGGGCGTTGCCAATTATACAGATATGGGATACTTTATCCATCCTGACTATCAAGGCGGCGGACGAATGACAGCAGCTGTGAAGCTCGCTGTATCCTACGCCTTCCGTGCCCTGAAGTTAAATCGTGTTCAGGCGGCTATTCTGTTATCCAATACCGGTTCCAAACGTGTCCTGGAGAAAAACGGCTTTCAGGCTGAGGGCATTGCTCGTAAATATCTCAAGATTAACGGAGCGTATCAGGATCATCAGATCTACGCTGTACTCGCTGAAGACTTGGGTGAATCATTACAGTAATTGAACAGACCGTAGAACAACATACAAAGAGCCGCCGACCCTAAGGTCGAGCGGCTCTTTATTTTAACGAATGAATCGGAGAACTTAGTATCCGTAAGATGCGTTCATTAGTTCTTCAAACTCATCCATTGTAATAACGTCTTCGCCAGTAGGAATATTGATTTTGAATGCCGGCTTCTCGTTAATTTTGGTGTATGTGTTCGAACCAGTGAATGCAAGTTTAACTTCATCCTTGGTATCAGGTTGTTTAATCAACAGATCAGCAACCAATTTTTGATATACCGGGAAATCTTTTTTGTCCAAAGCAAAATCAATGTGGAACTGGTTAATGGTCAGTGTATCTTTCAATTGATCCAGATCTTTAGCCATTTCAGCTTGATCTGCTTCAGTGATTTTCAGATCCTCTTTAGCTTTGTCGATATCTGCCTGACTCATTTGCAACATGTCACGGTACTCTTCTTTAGAGATGATATCCAGTACTTTTGGCAATGCTTTGGTTACCAGAACAGTAACGGCTTCTTTCACATTGTCATTGTTGACCGAAAATTGAACGACTTGCTTGGCATCCAAACCTTCAGGAAGCTGTGCATCCTTCACGTCCAGGTTTTTAAAGAATTTATCCTGATCGTACTCGCTCAGAACCGCATCCATAACTTCATTGCTCAGCTTTTGTGTTTTCGCTGCATCCATAGCATCCGGGTTCCATTCCGTTCCTTCTTGCTCAGCCAGTTCTTTCAGATCCAGCTCCAGGAATTTACCAACAACCGTTTCCGGAATCGGGAAGAACGGAATACTTGGCACCTTAACATATAACTTCTCAGCGGTCATAACCATTGGAATGTTAAATGTCATACCCATATCGCCCTTAAGCTCAATGCCTACCGTCATTTCCGTCTGCATTGGCTCGCTTTGGTATACGCCAGTTACATTCAACTGGGCATCCTTCAGCATACTCATAAACTGAGACATCGTTGGATCCTGTTGTGACTCGTCTGCAGCTTTATAGCTCAATTCATTAATAGTGAAATTAGAACTCATCTCATACGAAGTCAGTTTGGAAGCATTGACTGCCGCCGTCTTCAATGCCTCTTTTGGCTCTTGCTTGCTACTACATGCTGTCAGTGCCATAGATACGGTTAACAGCAACGTAAGAAGAAGCGCCCCCATACGTTTAGTCATTTGTTTCTCTCCTCTCGTGATAACCCCAAAAAAATAATTCAATATCAATGATATACCATTTATTCTGAAACGGAAACACGATTTGGGAAATTTGTGATCTTCACTCTGTAAATTGGCTACAAAGACCTACGTAAGCTTTAAATATCAATGGTGCTCTCCATTAAATCATGTATGAACGCGCAAAAACCCCGGTTATTAACCGGAGTTATAGGAATTGTTATGCATTTTTAATATGTGCTGAAGAGCGGAATAATCTTTCCTTTACCCTACTTAGCCCTGAGGATTGTGATGATCCACATGGTTCTGGTTTTTCACTTTTTTGGAGCCTGACAACGGTTCCTGCATGGAAGAATGCTTTTCAGGCTTTCGGTGTTGCTCAGCAGCCTGGGCTTCAGGCACAGGTGTTGTTTTGGGTTTGCTCATGTTGTTCCCCCCTTTTCGTTGGATTAGGAATGGGACGGATCCATATCTTCCGTTTTGTCATGATTCATGGAATCCTGGTGCCGACGGTCATTCGAGTCCTGTTGAATCTGTTGGGCATGGTGACTATTCACAGGTATCTGATCCAGATCGGCGACTACATTTTGCAAGTTTTTATCTGTTCCAGCTTTGGCTTTGCTCACGTATTACCACTCCTTTGACTTCTGCCTACTGTCTGGTTTTGGGTTGCAACGACTGGGCGCATTCATGAATATGACGCGTGTAGTCCTGAGCCAATTCCTGAATGGGCTCTGTCCGCTCATCCGTAGTCCTGCCATCACGTTCCACATCAATCAGCTGCACATTGACTTCACGAGAATCGACATAGGCACACTTGAAATCAAAAGAGTACATCTGGTGTCCCGCTGTTGCGATGTGAATTCGAATAGCCTGTTGATCAGCCTCGTCAGCCATAACCTGAGCCTGATCTCCGACATTTAGAACTTCGGGCAACCTCTCCTGCCAAGCACCTACAAGCTCCGTCTGATCTATGTTTAAATCGCGGTTCATCTTACCACCTCCACTCTTATATAAAGTGCGGCGATTCGGATGTTTTTATGCATCACACAGATATTGAAACAAACTGAATTTCTTTCGTAAACATGCTCTGGAAATACAGCGTTTGTACGACTGCGCTAGATGTATAAATATATGCAAAAAAGGACCCGAGCTTATCGCTCGAATCCTTATTATAAGTGTAGTATGGCGGAGAGGGTGGGATTCGAACCCACGTGGAGTTGCCCCCTAACGGTTTTCAAGACCGCCCCGTTATGACCGCTTCGGTACCTCTCCAGGACATTAACTTTTATAAACTTGCCAACGAAATTGATCATAACATAATTGTATGCCAAAAAGCAACCTTTTTATAAGAATTTATATATCCATTTTATCAAGAAGGGAATACCCCATACTAAATAAAAGTACACAGTGCTATCTGACGATTAAAATTGATGTTCAGAATCTGTTCAGCCCTGCCCTATATAATTAAATGTAGACTTTTTCATGATGGGGTGATGGATTGTTTATAGGTGTGTATCGCAAAAATGACCCTTTGAACACGTTGCCAGAGGAGCGAATCAGCCAATTGATTTCGGAGGGAATGAAAAAGGGAGCGAGTGTTTTCTTTTTTGATGCCAGCCGCATTGATATGGAACAGGAATTAATTCATGGTACCTTCCTGGAGGGAAATTCATGGATTTTAAGGAATGTCTCCCTCCCAGACGTGGTGCTTAATGAAGCACCTGATCCTGTTAAGAGCAGGCCTGAATGTGAGAACTGGCTGCGCCGGAGGGTCCCCTTTACAACATTTCTGATTCACGGAAAAAACGACATTCAGAGGAAACTGGAACCTCTCTTTAAAGATCACCTCATTCCGACGGAATGCTTGCTGGATCTGAATCAATTCCTTGCTTATTTGGATGTTCACGGAGAAGTTTTAGTTAAACCTGATCAAGGACGCCGAGGCAATGCCATTTTCACAGTCAAAAAGATAAACGATCGCTACGTAACGCGTCAGCAAAACGAAGCCATCTTGCTTGATTATTCTGGTTTACAGGAAGTTTTGCAGGAAAAGCTCGCTCAAAGCTCCTATATTATTCAGCCCTACATTCCGTGCCTGACCGAAAAGGGAGAAGTTGTTGATTTCCGAATACATATTCAGCGCGATGGAACGGGACGATGGGCCCTGACCAGGATGTATGCCCGCATTGGGATTACGGATTCCATCATCAGCAATATAAGTAAAGGTGGTCGCATTGAGGATGCAGCTGATATGTTCTATCGTTTATTCCCGGATCATGCGGATCAGCTCAGCGGTGAAATGGAGCGGCTAGCTATTCGTATGGCGGAGGCAATTAACCGTTCATATTCCTTTCTCATTGATGAGCTTGGCATGGATTTTATCGTGACTCCGGCAGGCCGAATACTGTTTTTAGAAGCTAATATTAGCCCCCAAACACAGTTTCATGAACAGGCACGAGCAGAAAGAGCCATTGAATATGCGCAATATGTAGCTAAAGCCGGACAAGTAGCACCCCATCCCGTTATTGCCATGCTAACCAATGACCCCAGTGATAAGCAACTCGCGGCTGCCTGTGCGTATTCAGCAAAGTGGAATAATGCAGCTTTCTATTATTTTGCTCCACACGATGTTCATGCGGAATTGCGCTATATCAAAGGATACGTCCTGGAAGACGGGGAGTGGGAAGCACGGTATTGCCCCTTCCCCGATGTGGTCTATGACAGATTGAAAGCACGTGGAAATACAATTTACAGTGATGTATACGAGGCTTTAAGACATGTGCCTTTCACTGATGAACGAAACGGAGGTTCCTTTAGCAAGAAAAAGATATACGAAATACTTGAAGACAATGCAGAGCTCGCTTCCTATCTAATCCCGTATAGTGCCGTAGAAAGAGTTCAAGAGATTTTGGCTTTCATTGATACTTATGGGACTTCCATCATTAAGCCCTCTATAGGCTCATTCGGTAATGGAATTATCGTTGTTCAACGTGAACAGGATGGCTTCGCCGTAAAAGCTCACGAGCATGTTCACAAAATAAATGATGAGGAGTTCGGGCAACTGATCTTCATGCTTGCGTCCAAAAAGGGGTTTATTATTCAAAAGTTTATTCGAAGCGAGACCCGGAACAGACTTCCTTTTCATATAAGACTGCATTTGGTCCAGAACGGAAGCGGGAAATGGTCATTCATTTCTGCATTTCCTTTTCTCTCTACTCAAAGCGAGCATAAGGTTGTCAACCACGCCGGGTCACTACGTGCATTTACGACATGGGACTGGCTATCTCGGCATGAGTTCCCTCAAAAGGAAGAAGTCATGCTAACGAGACTGCAACAGATGGCGATCATGACGGCTAATCATATTGCTGGCCATGTGAAGGAGCGGATCTGTGAGGTGGGCATTGATGTAGGGATCGATTCGTTGGGTGAGATTTGGATTTTTGAAGTGAATATGAACAAAATCGGTTCTACGCATAGGGAGTTTGAAGTCGCACAGCATATGATTCCGTTTGCTCTTTCTTTGCGTTAGTTCGACATTTAATAAGGAGTGGAAAAGATGGAAAAGAAAAGAAAGAATGTACATCAGCAAATGCTTAAAGCCGGAAACGCTAGAAAACGTGCCGTTAAGACGACCGTATTGGCTGCAGGCCTAATGACACATGTATTGGCGGGTAACGCCATTGACTATAAAGCTGACGACGTATACAAGGGAGATTCGATTAGCTATTTTCAGCATTTCTTCGGAATGGAGAAAGCGTCGGCAGATCCTGATGATATTGGGTACCTCCTTCGAACCGAAACAGGCAGTAACCACAGACGAAGCACTTATGATCCTGGTTCGTGCGCTGCGCTCCATAGAATACGTGAACTAATATATTATGCGTTCGCATAGGTAATGATTATAGCTAACATAAAGTCGTTATAAGCAATAAACTACAAAAAACCGTCTCCTTGTGAACATGGAAAGTTCTAAATTTCCATTTGTCAGGAGACGGTTTTTATTTCATTCATTTAATTGAACTTCCTAGGAACGACGTGCGATCACGCTGACTCCGCCCATGTAAGGACGCAGTGCTTCAGGAATAACCACTGTTCCATCTTCTTGTTGGTAGTTCTCCAGTATAGCAGCAACTGTACGCCCCACTGCCAGTCCTGAACCATTTAACGTATGAACAAATTCCGGTTTCGCTTTTGGCTCTCTACGGAAACGGATATTAGCCCGACGTGCTTGGAAGTCTTCACAGTTGGAGCAAGACGAGATTTCACGATACGTATTGCTTTCCGGCAACCAGACCTCAATGTCATACGTTTTGGCAGACGTGAAACCCATATCTGCTGTACACAACGTCAGAACACGGTAAGGCAGCCCCAATAATTGAAGCACACGTTCCGCATTTTGAGTCATGTTCTCCAATTCCTCATAAGAGGTCTCAGGAGAAGACAATTTCAACAACTCCACTTTATTGAACTGGTGCTGACGAATCAAGCCGCGTGTATCCCGTCCAGCAGAACCTGCTTCGGATCGGAAACAAGAGCTGTATGCTACAAAGTGCTTCGGCAGTTGGTCTGCATTTAGAATCTCTTCACGATGATAGTTCGTTACCGGAACTTCAGCGGTAGGTATCAAATAGTACTCGGTATCTTTCAGCTTGAACAGGTCTTCCTCGAACTTCGGCAGTTGGCCCGTTCCAAACAAGCTGTCGCGGTTTACGATGTATGGAGGCAAAATCTCTTCGTATCCATGCTGATCGCTGTGCAGATCCATCATAAAGTTGATCAAAGCGCGTTCCAAACGGGCACCCAGCCCTTTATAAAAGGTGAAACGGGAGCCTGTTACTTTAGCAGCCGCTTCGAAATCAAGAATATCGAGATCCTGTGCAATTTCCCAGTGTGCTTTTGGTGTAAATGAAAATGCCTTCGGCTCTTCCCAACGACGAATCTCCACATTATCATCTTCGGATGCACCAACAGGTACACTCTCGTTAGGGATGTTCGGAATCGCCATAGTCAGATCGTTGATTTTCACTTCCAACTCACGCACTTCTTCATCCATTGCTTTGATCCGATCGGAGACTTCACGCATCTCAAGGATCAACTCGTCCGCATTTTCACCACTCTTTTTAAGCTTGGCAACTTCTCCGGATACCGTATTCCGGCGACTTTTCAGGTTTTCACTCTCTTGCAGCAACTCGCGACGCTTGGCATCCATGTCCGTGAACCCGGCGATTAGATCCAGCGATTTGCCACGTTTCGTCAACGCTTCTTCAACACGTGCGTACTCATTCCGCAATATTTTCACATCAAGCACTAGATACCCCTCCTAAGTAACACCACAAAGTAGAAACCTTCCTTACGAACTCATTCCAAAGCTTTGCGGCCCCGTATAATTTCATCATTCTTCAATGTTAAAAAACAACCTATGCCCTCCGGCGCTACCCTACGCCGTGATTCCCGCTTTGGAAGCAGATACGGGCTACAGCAGGCATCTGACCAGACAGTACCGAGCCAGCAAGCCTTGTGAGCCTCTGGAGGACTGATCCGATTCACCGGCAGATCATAGGTTTGTATATTAATCACTATTGGTTCTGTACAGGCTGTTTATACGACCTAGCCATGTCTACAAAGTAAGCATGCAGTCGATAATCATCTGTCAGTTCAGGATGATAGGAGCAAGCCAGCAGATGCCCCTGGCGAGCAGTAACAATCTCATCCTTGTAAATGGAGAGAACCTCTACCTCTTCCCCCACACTCTCAATCAGGGGTGCTCGTATGAACACAGCCCTTACCGTCTCCTCAATGCCTTTTACCGGGAGATCCGTTTCAAAGCTTTCCCTCTGCCGTCCAAAAGCATTTCTGGAGACGGTCATATCCATTAGCTCCAGATGAGCTTCCTCTTGTCCTGCAATATGTTTAGCCATAACAATCAAACCAGCACAGGTGCCGAATACCGGTTTCCCCTCAGCAGCGAATGCCCGAATGGCTTCCATGAAACCATATTTGCGCATCAGTTTACCAATCGTAGTACTCTCGCCGCCAGGAAGAATCAACCCATTCAGCTCCTCGAGTTGCTGAACCTGTTTGATCGCCAATCCTTCTGCTCCGGCCCGTTCAATACTACGAATATGCTCGGTGACTGCCCCTTGAAGTGCTAATACGCCGATCTTCATTTAAAATCCACCTTTCTCTTACCAGCCGCGATTCTGCATGCGCTCGGAAGGTGCAAGTTTGAAATTGGTACGGATCATGGAAGCCCCTTCACCGATCCGGCGCAACGCTTCACCCAAGACCTTGGCTTCAACGTAATGTCCGATCCGAGCTTTGGCACCTCTTTTAATGCGTGCTATTCCCGCTTCCATACCCCAACCCTATCGTAATGGATGTGTCGTTCTTGTCCATGAACAGGATTTGGAATATGCAGTGTCAGTTAGAAGAACAATAGACTTTTTAACTGATTCGTACGTAGAATTCTAACTTGATATTTTACCGGAAAAATTGTAAATATACAATCCATCAGGTCGGAATTACTTGGATTTTGTCAATGGCCTAACGACACTATACTAATAATGTCATATTACCGCGTCTTCTTTCGAACCTTGTCTATTAGAACAGGTTTTTAATGCCATCAAACAGATCAACGAAGAAATCTTTCACTGCACGGAAGAAGAGACGGAACCAACCGCCTTTTTCAGCTTCTTCTGCGGTAATGAGATTCACTGTCTTCTCCTGAGGTTCGATTCCGTCCGCTTTATACGTATAAGTAACCGTCCCAACTTTGGTTCCGGCCTTGATTGGAGCAACCAGCTTATCAGCTTCAGTTACATTGGCTTTAAAAGTGACATCCAAGTTTTGAGTACCTTTGGGTACAACGAAACTAACAGCATTATCAGTCACTACAGGTACTGTCGTTTCCGTCCCTTTTTTCAAAGGTACAGCTTCCCAGCCTGTGACTTTAGTTTTGGCAGCAACCGCCTGTTTAACTTCAAAGTTGTTATAACCGTAATCCAATACTTTCTTCGTTTCTCTGAAACGCGCCGGCTCTGAATCCGTACCCATAACCACACTAATCAGACGCATGCCATCACGTTCAGCCGTTCCTGTAAAGTTATTCCCTGCGTTCGTGGTATGGCCTGTTTTCATCCCGTCCAGACCCTCGTAGGCATAGCTTTTGAAATTGGTTATATTTTTATTCGCTTCCAGCATCCAGTTATAGTTAATAATTGGATCTTTGTCATTGGGACGAAATTTATAGGATTGAATTGTTGTAAAATCTTTGTAGTCCGGGTGGTCCCTGATGATATATCTGCACAAAATGGCTGCATCTCGTGCCGACATAACGATTTCTTTATCTTCAGTTGGACGGAAATCCGCAGGCATATCCGCACGATCCAGACCTGTGGAGTTGATGAAATAGCTATCTTTCATTCCCATACGCTTCGCTTCATCATTCATCATTTTCACAAAAGCTTCCTCGGAACCAGCGATGTGTTCAGCCAAAGCTACTGTAGCATCATTGGCTGATCCTACAGCCATGGCGATGTATAGTTCCTTAATAGTATGCTGATCACCTTCAGCGAGGAAAATTCGAGAGCCAACACTTTGCGCTGCATTCTTTTTGACTGTAACGACATCATCCCAGCTAAATTTCCCTTGTTTGACCTGCTCAGCCACAATATACTCTGTCATCATTTTCGTCATACTGGCAGGCGGCATTGCTTTATCGGCATTAACATTGAGTAGAATCTGACCCGTTGAGGCTTCCATCAGCACGGCTGACTTAACATCGAGTCCCAGTGAGTCTGCCGAAGGAATGTCCACGGCTTTTTCTGTTTTCGTTGTTGTAGCAGCAGCGGTCAACACCTGTCCTGAATCATTTGCAGCAGCCATAACAGGCATTACCGCAGACATGCAGAGCATATTAATCAGCATAACCGAGGCTACGCTCTTTTTGAGCATTTGACGTTTTTTCTTATTCATTTTTTTGGCTTTCAATGATGAATACTCCCTTCGGTCCGAAGCTTTCTATTGTGTGCTTCAGTGCAGCTTGAGCTGCGATATTTTCTTAGTCCCTATCAGGTGAAGATGATGTGTGAGATGTGTAGTATATGCGCTGTATCGAAAGAGCAATGTCATTGCTCCTATAGTTCGAATCGATTGTCACTTAGTTAGCATTAAATGAAATGCTTATGTAAAAGGACGTCCGCGCTTATTTTTTAGCTGGGCAACCCTCTTCTATCACTCAAAATTCATTGTCAGAAGTAGTTTCATAGACTCACGTCAAAAAACCGCCGCAACGCCCTAATCCATTAAAGGATCATCACCGCTTGTTCTATTCTATCACAGGGGTATCCGCAAAAAAAGACAGGCCCGGCGAAAATCGCCAAGCCTGCCCTGGAAATAATTAACACAATTCAGATTACAACGAGTAGTTAGGTGCTTCTTTCGTAATCTGTACGTCATGCGGATGGCTCTCACGAAGTCCCGCACCTGTAATACGAATGAATTGAGTGTTGTTACGAAGCTGCTCCAAACTACTTGTACCACAGTATCCCATACCTGAACGTAGACCACCAATCAACTGATGGATGGTGTCAGATAATGGCCCTTTGTAAGCAACACGTCCCTCAATTCCTTCCGGAACCAGTTTCTTGTCATCATCCTGGAAGTAACGATCTTTACTTCCTTGTTTCATCGCAGCCATTGAACCCATACCACGGTATACTTTGTAGCTACGTCCTTGGAAGATTTCCGTTTCTCCCGGGCTTTCTGCCGTACCTGCAAACAGGCTTCCCAGCATAACTGCATGAGCACCTGCAGCAAGAGCCTTGGTAATCTCACCAGAGTACTTGATGCCACCGTCAGCAATGATTGGTACGCCATATTCACGTGCTACATTTGCACAATCGTATACTGCTGTAACTTGAGGAACACCGATACCAGCAATTACACGAGTTGTGCAGATGGAACCTGGACCAATTCCTACTTTGACAACCGAAGCTCCTGCTTCGATCAGTTCACGGGTTGCATCGCCTGTAGCAACGTTACCTGCAACAATCGTAAGGTTCGGGAAACGCTCGCGTAGCTGACGAACCGCATCAATGATGTTAATGTGATGTCCGTGTGCCGAGTCTACCGTAATCAGGTCAACACCGGCTTGAACCAATGCATCAGCACGTTCAAAGGTATCTTTGGAAATCCCGATCGCTGCGCCAACCAGCAAACGTCCTTGTGCATCTTTAGCTGCGCTAGGGAATTGAATCGCTTTTTCGATATCTTTAATAGTAATGAGGCCTTTCAGTGTGTTAGACTCATCTACTAATGGAAGTTTCTCGATTTTATGCTTCTGGAGAATGCCTTCTGCTTCTTGCAGTGTAGTACCTACAGGAGCAGTAACCAAATTCTCACGAGTCATGACTTCGCTGATTTTAATGGAGAAGTCGTGGATGAAACGCAAGTCACGATTCGTCAGGATACCAACAAGCTTTTGATCTCCTTCAACAATCGGTACACCGGAAATGCGATATTTTGCCATAACCGACTCTGCATCAGAAACCAGATGTTCCGCTGTCAATGAGAACGGGTTGGTAATAACACCACTCTCCGACCGCTTAACCCGATCCACTTCCTCCGCTTGCTGCTCAACAGACATATTTTTATGGATGATACCAATACCGCCTTCACGGGCAATGGCAATAGCCAATGTCGCTTCAGTAACAGTATCCATACCAGCACTAATCAAAGGAATATTCAGTTTAACGCTGTCACTCAAACGAACAGATACGTCCACTTCTTTAGGCAGTGTCTCGGATTTCCGGGGCACCAGCAATACATCGTCGAAGGTAAAACCTTCCTTACCAAATTTATCTTCCCACACGCGGGCGTTCCTCCTTATGTTTGCTCAGCTTTACGGTCCAAAACCCGAAGATCCCAGGCTGTATTTTATGCCGAAAATACGTTTTCTGAAAAATTTATTATTGCCATCTTAGCAAAGCGTTATTTAGACTGTCAAGGGAAAGTCCCTGGTTATATTAGGTGTATTGCCTGATGAATACAACTGTATTTCTCATACGGACAGGTTCATTCTATATATAGAAAACGCCCCTCATATCGAGGTGGCGTTTTCTATGTTAAGTCATATAGTTCCCTTTATCCAAGCTAATAGTTAATTCTAATTTTCTTATTTATAAACAAATAAAAACCACCA
>NZ_LITU01000045.1:124660-124924 GCF_001280595.1 Paenibacillus xylanivorans | reverse complement strand
AGTAGGACGCCGCCAAGCGAACTCTTTCATCCTACATAGAAAACAGGCTCTGCATGTTGACGTTGTACGATGAGTTGCATTTGCACTGCAAATGCATATTATTCCCTGATAGCTCAGTTGGTAGAGCACTCGACTGTTAATCGAGTTGTCACAGGTTCGAGCCCTGTTCGGGGAGCCATTTGCTCTCATAGCTCAGTAGGTAGAGTGCATCCATGGTAAGGATGAGGTCACCGGTTCGATCCCGGTTGAGAGCTTTGGAAATGG
>NZ_LITU01000045.1:87620-124486 GCF_001280595.1 Paenibacillus xylanivorans | reverse complement strand
GAGCATCGCCTTGCCAAGGCGAGGGTCGTGGGTTCGATTCCCATCGTCCGCTCCAATCTTTTTAAAGTTTTATATGCGCCCTTAGCTCAGCTGGATAGAGCGTTTGACTACGAATCAAAAGGCCGGGAGTTCGAATCTCTCAGGGCGCGCCATTATTTTCATAAGTATCGGGATGTAGCTCAGCTTGGTAGAGCACCTGGTTTGGGACCAGGGGGTCGCATGTTCAAATCGTGTCATCCCGATTTTTATTTGCGGGTGTAGTTCAATGGTAGAACTTTAGCCTTCCAAGCTAATAGCGTGGGTTCGATTCCCATCACCCGCTTCGTGATTTATTGAAAAGCTTCTGCCCTTGCAGAGGCTTTTCTTTTATTTATAGGACAATACCTCATTAAAATCCCAATTTCGCCACAATCGATTGATAATTGAAAGAATACCTCAAACATCCTTATTAATTTCTATTAAAGAAGCAAAAAATAATAAATACACTCTTTAATTTATTGCGTCACTGTGATAAAGTATACAAAAGCTTGCTTTGCCGGTCATGTTTCTTTATGTTTCGTCTGGTTTGTAACAATGGAAATAGTGCAGATATGAATCCATTCAAGTACAATGAGCATTCTAAGTCTAACTGTATATTTATGAAAAATTAAGAATAGGTATGAGTTATTCGAATGATGAAAAGTACGTGAAAAAGGTATCATGCTACAGCATCTGACCATTAATCGAAGCAGAACAAGAAAATGAATAATAAAGCGTGTTTTTGTGCTGTAAATCAGGGTTAATCCCCATTTTTGCTAGTAGAAAAATAAAGATTTTCGTACCATTTTATTGTATGATGTTATGAAGGTGTCAAATTTACGTGTACGAATGGAACGATCAGATGGGAGGATAAGCATGACTGAAACTATGGTAACCGCCAGCAAAAGCCAATCCAACAACCTGCTTCGGCGAGACGTGCGGTTCCTGGGCAATATACTCGGAGAAGTTCTTGTCCATCAAGGAGGCACGGAGCTTCTAGATATCGTTGAGAAGATTCGGGAAACGAGCAAATCGTTGCGTGCAGAGTTCTTGCCAGAACTTTATGCAGAGTTCAAAACGATGATCCAGGAATTAGACTCGGAAAATCGCCATCAGGTGATTCGAGCTTTTGCGATTTATTTTCAATTAGTTAATATTGCTGAACAAAACCATCGGATCCGGCGTAAACGGGATTATGAACGTTCTGCTGGGGATTCTGTACAGCCAGGATCGATTGAAAAAGCAGTACAGGATCTGAAGGAACGTGGACTGTCTCATACGGAAGTAGAGGATATTCTAGACGAATTATCGCTGGAATTGGTGATGACAGCTCATCCAACCGAAGCCATGCGCCGGGTTATACTGGACATCCACAAGCGGATATCCGAAGATGTCATGTCACTTGATAATCCTACGCTGACGTTGCGTGAACGTGAACAGTTGCGGGAGAAGCTGCTGAACGAAGTCATAACACTATGGCAGACGGATGAGCTTCGTGACCGTAAACCGACTGTGCTCGATGAAGTACGGAACGGGATGTATTACTTTCATGAAACGTTGTTCCACGTACTACCGGATGTATACCAGGAGCTTGAACGCTGCCTGAATAAATTTTATCCTGACCATGACTGGCATGTGCCGACGTATTTGCGGTTCGGTTCCTGGATCGGTGGAGACCGGGATGGAAATCCTTCGGTAACTTCAGATGTAACATGGCAGACACTGTTGATGCAGCGTAAGCTCGCTTTGCGTGAGTATCAACGGATTATGATTGAACTTATGGGGAATCTCAGCTTCAGCACGAACATCATCCATGTATCGGATGAGCTGGTGCAGTCGATTGAGCAAGACCGTAGTTGTGTGACATTGAAAAAAGTGGATATGTGGCGGAATGAAAAAGAGCCGTACCGGATCAAATTGGCTTATATGATTGCCAAGCTGAATAATGTTTTGGATGAAAATAAAGTAGGGCAGCCAGACCGCTATGACAGCGCTCAAGGACTGATGGATGATCTGATGATTATTGATCGCAGCCTGCGCCATCACTTTGCCGATTACGTAGCCGATACGACTATTCGCAAAATGATCCGTCAAGTGGAGCTGTTCGGATTCCATACAGCTGCTTTGGATGTGCGTCAACATAGTAAAGAACATGAAAATGCGATGTCGGAGATTTTGGCCAAGATGAATATCGTAGAAGATTATGCTCGTCTAACGGAGGATGGCAAAATCGATTTGCTGGCTCGTTTGCTGGATGACCCTCGTCCGCTGACTTCCCCTTATCACCAATACACAGAGGGGACCAAAGAGTGTCTGGACGTATTCCGTACGATCAAGCGTGCACAGAGCGAGTTTGGGACCGGTTGTATCACAAGTTACCTGATTAGTATGACCCAAGGGGCAAGTGATCTGCTTGAGGTTATGGTATTTGCCAAAGAAGTAGGTTTGTTCCGCAAAGAACATAACGGTGAAGTGGTATCTACGCTTCAAGCAGTTCCATTGTTTGAAACGATTGATGATCTTCATGCCGCTTCGGAAATTATGCAGAAGCTGTTCAACCTTCCGGTATACCGTGCAAGTGTGAGCGGGCGGAATGAACTGCATGAAATCATGTTGGGTTACTCGGACAGCAACAAGGATGGCGGGGTTGTTACAGCCAACTGGGAGTTGCGTGTGGCGATGAATGCGATTACCGCTGTTGGTAATGAACACGGCGTCAAGCTGAAGTTCTTCCATGGTCGGGGTGGGGCGCTAGGACGTGGAGGCATGCCTCTCAACCGCAGTATTCTTGCCCAACCACCACACACCATTGGTGGTGGCATCAAGATCACAGAGCAGGGTGAGGTCATCTCTTCCCGTTATTCCCTACAGGGGATTGCATACCGCAGTCTTGAGCAAGCTACTTCGGCTTTGATTACAGCTGCTCTAAACGGTCTGGAGCCGCAAGAGTCGGCGTCAGAGCGTCAGTGGGACAGCATCATCAAAGATATTTCTGAAGTATCCCTAACGAAATACCAGGATCTCATTTTCCGTGATCCAGACTTCTTTACCTTCTTCAAGGAATCGACACCGCTGCCTGAGGTTGGGGAACTAAATATTGGTTCACGCCCATCCAAACGGAAAAACAGCGATAAGTTCGAGGATCTGAGAGCGATCCCTTGGGTATTTGCTTGGACCCAGAGTCGTTATCTGCTTCCCGCATGGTATGCGGCAGGAACGGGACTGCAAAGTTACTATCAGGATAAGGAAGAAAATCTGACTGTCCTGAAAGAAATGTATGAAAACTTCCCATTCTTCCGTACACTAATTGATACGGTGCAGATGGCTGTTGCCAAAGCAGATCTGGTCATTGCGAAGGAATACTCAGCCATGACTTCCAATAAGGAAGCACGTGATCGCATCTATGGTCAGATCGAATCTGAATTCAAGCTCACAAAAGAGCTGATTCTGAAAATTACCGGAGAAGCCGAAATTCTGGATGATGTACCGGTGATTCAAGAGTCGATTCGACTTCGTAATCCTTATGTCGATCCTTTGTCCTACATGCAGGTCCAACTTCTGAGTGAGCTCAGAGACATGCGTGAACGTGGCGAGGATGATACAGAGTTGCTGCGTGAAGTGTTGCTGACGATTAACGGTATTGCTGCAGGACTTCGGAATACGGGCTGATTGTTAAGCTGCTTAAGAATTAATGAAGTGAATTTTCCAGCCATGTAGATAGCAAAAAGCTTAATTCTTTCCTCAGCTTGAGTGAGAGATAAAACGGGACTCCTTCGGGAGTTCCCGTTTTTACTGTTTTTGGCGGATATTTTCCGGCACAGTCTTGATTTTTGACCAAAGTTGATTTACGATTTGATTGGTGAATTACAAGTGTGGACGGGTATCAGAAGGCGGAAGACCCATCAGCATGTCTGGGGGAATAAGGGTGGACAATTTGGAGAACAGGCTCGTTAAGCTGGTACTGAAGGGTGACCAGCGGGCCTTTGCAGAAATCGTTGAATTATACAAGGACAAGCTGTTTCATCTGGCATACCGGATGCTGAACAATCGTCATGAAGCCGAAGACGTTGTACAGGAGACGTTTTTGCGTGTGTTTCGCAATATGGAGAAGTATGATCCGAACCAGAAGTTCTCAACCTGGATTTACCGGATTGCAACCAATCTGTGTATTGACCGCTTACGGCGGAAGAAACCTTCTTACTCATTGGATGCAGAGCTGAATGATCAGGAAGGATCTGACGGTTATGCGATGCTTCCAAGTGATGATCGTACACCGGAGAGCGAAGCACTTTTGTCTGAAACACAGACACTTATTCGTGAAGCGATTGACAGTTTGCCGGCCAAGTATAAATCAGTCATGATTTTGAGATATTTACAGGACTTGTCGCTACAGGAAATCAGTGATGTGACAGGTATGCCCGTAACAACGATTAAGACTCGCGTTCATCGGGGTCGTGATTTTTTGCGTAAAAAACTGGAGTATAAGTTGTAAATGTGAAACGTCTTTATTTTGGGCGAAATTATTTGAAACATATCCGAAACGGATGCGTATGTAATGTATGCAAGTCTTATGCGTGCTTTTTGGCGATGCAAGGACTAAGTGATCTAAGAAAGGATTGGCTCACATATGGATTGCAACTCGACCGTCTCTTTAATGCATGAATGTTTGGATGAGTCGTTGTCCCCGGCCCAGAAGGTTGAACTGAAAAGTCACCTTGTGACCTGTCCGGATTGTCGCATGCGCTTTAAAGAGTTGGAACAGACGGAAATGCTACTTTTTGCCATGAAACACTATTCACCGTCTGCCTCGGATGAGCTGACCAATCGAATTATGAATGCTCTGCCCCAGCCCAAGAGACAGCAAGTATGGCTCAAATGGGTCAAAGGACATCCCGCGATGACGGCGGCAGCCTTCTTTTTGGTCGTGATGCTCTTTAGCGCCTGGAATTTCTGGAATCAGAATAACGAAATGGTCGTTAAGGGAAATAATCTGGACCAGATCGTGATTGAAGGAAACACGGTTATTGTTCCAGAGGGGAAGTCCATTGCTGGCGATCTTACGATAGAGAATGGAACTGCCCAGGTGTACGGTGATGTAAATGGCAATCTGACGGTCATCGACGGACAACTGTATCAGGCTTCAACGGCGCATATTTCCGGTCAGGTGAAAAGTATTGATCAGGCGCTGGACTGGTTCTGGTACAAAATAACCAATATGGTAAATGAAGTGGCTTACCGCTAACATAGGGTGACTTCTTCAATGGTATATACCAAGCAGGGTACCTCCAGATTGCTGGGGTACTCTTTTTTTATCTTATGACTTTGTAATTTATGGGATTTGTGTTGTTTCTGCGCAGTTTGTGACTCCCGTAACTTGCAACCTGAACGCTAACGTTATAACCTAGATACTAAAGAGAACATACTACTACATATAGATAAGCATTTGCATAAGTTCAAAGATCGTCCTTCAATCAGCAAAATATAGATTCGAGATGATTCTATTCGTTTATATTTTTGCCCGGGATCGAGCTGAATCGAATGATGCAAAATGCGAGACAAAGGATTATTTAAATCCTAATGGGTTAATATGAGATCAGGGTTTACTCATCAATGGGGATAGCGGGGGCTGGCTTATGAACTATTTTGCTGACTTAACGTGGAAAGAGTCCATTAAGGACGTTATCGATATATTGATCGTTACCTATATTATGTACAAACTGATTTTGCTTGTGCGAGGCACACGTGCGGTTCAACTGCTAAAAGGTATACTGTTCCTTGTGGTGATCTGGGCACTAAGTACGTGGCTAAATCTCTACACGCTCAAATGGCTGATGAACCAGATGTTTACGTTTGGTGTCGTTGCGGTCTTTATTATCTTTCAGCCGGAACTGCGCCGTGGTCTGGAGCAATTGGGTCGTGGCAAGCTGTTTGGACGCTCGGCAGCGGCAAGTGATGAAGAATTAACGGTGTTAATTGGTGAGATCATTAAATCCGTCAATTATTTGTCACGGCGAAAAATTGGTGCATTGGTTGTATTCGAACGGGAAACAGGCCTGAACGATTACACGGAATCCGGGATCCAGATGCAATCACTGGTCAGCTCGGAGCTGATGATTAACATCTTTATTCCGAATACACCACTCCATGATGGAGCCGTCATTATACAGGGCAAACAGATTTCGGCGGCAGCCTGTTACTTGCCTTTGTCTGAGAATCCGTTTATCAGCAAAGAGTTGGGAACACGTCACCGTGCAGCAATCGGGATTACCGAGGTGGCAGATGCGATCTGTCTGGTTGTTTCGGAGGAGACGGGACAAGTGTCGCTGGCGATGAATGGACAGGTCGTCCGGGATATCAAGGAAGAATCGCTGATTGCCAAACTGTACGAAGAACTGCGTCCAACATCCAATCTGAGTAAAAAGAATGGCTGGACTACCTTCTGGAAACGGAAGGGGGGACGTAAAAATGGATAAATGGTTTAACAATAACAATTTTGCTAAAATTCTTGCCCTCGCGGTGAGTTTGTTGCTCTGGTTCATGATACATCTGGATGAAGTACCAACTACGCCAACGATTTCAACCGGGACGACCAATAAGGTTGTGGAGCGTACCGTGCCTGTTCAGCCCTATGGGCTCGACAGCAACTCCTACGTACTTACTTCATTAAGTACGGATGAAGTCCGCCTGGAGATTAAAGGGCAGCGCTCGATGTTAACTTCGATTTTTACGAATGATGATTATAAAGTGCTAGTGGATCTTAGTCAGGTGAAGGATGGGTCCAATACGTTACCTTTAGTACCCGATCTGCCTTCCGGGGTTGAAGTAGTCAGCATGGAGCCTTCTATGGTTACGGTCAACGTGGAAAAATTGGGTACTAAATCCTTTGATGTGAATATTGTATCCGAAGGAGAACCATCCGCAGGATACAGTGCTGGAACGCCCGTTGTTGAACCTTCAGGCCCAGTTAAGGTAACTCTGCCTGAAGGGCAGCTTGACGCCGTAGCGAAGGTTCAGGGCAGTGTGAGCGTGAAAGATGCGAAGGATGACGTGACGCAGAAAAAAGTGAAGCTTCAGGCATATGATGCCGAAGGCAAGGTCATTGAAAATGCGATTGTTACACCAGAAACCGTTGAAGTCCGTATTCCGGTCAGACAGCCCTATACAACTGTACCCTTAAGAATCAAATATTCGGGACAGCTGCCGGAGGGAATGGTGCTCTCCACGGTTGAGCCAAGCGTGAAAGAAGTCTCGGTTTACGGTACAGAGGATGCACTTGCAGGTATACAGTCCTACGACCAAGTAACCCTTGATCTCACACAGTTCGATGAGCCGGGAACGTCGACAGTTAACGTGGACTTGACGCCGCCTCCGGGTTTTGAGAAAATCGAGCCTAGTTCGATTCAGCTTAAGGTGACGGTATCGCCTTACGATGAGCTTCAGGAGACGACCAAGGTCTTTCCGAACGTACCCATTACGCTTACTGGTGCCGGGAACGGGCTGGAAGGGACACTGGTTACTCCCAAAAGTAGTGGCTTGAATATTACGCTTAAAGGTTCTTCAACGATGCTTGAAGGTTTAAGTAGCGATGATATCAAGCTGACTGCGGATCTTGCTGGACTTGCGGTAGGCACGCATGAAATAAAGCTTGAGGCTGACCTGCCTCGTTTTGCGAAACTGGATGAATCATCAGTTGATCTGAGCGCTACCGTTAAGATTAGCGAAAAGGCTGATGATACAACTGTTGCTCCAGGCGAGGATCCGAATGATGAAGGGACGGTGGGGCCTGACCCTTCACCAGCCGAAGTCGAGAACGGGGATACCGAAACTGCTCCTGGAGAAGAAGAAACAGAATCGAATACGGACAATCAGGAGCAGAGCCAACAGGGGAATACCAATCGAGGTAACTCCAATAACAGCGGTAGCAGTAATAGTGGCTCCAACCCGTAAAAGAAAATGTTCAGATTAGAATTTTAAAATAACGTTTATGCTCTTATATGATGCGAATAGAAGGAGTTAGATCATGGGGAAATATTTTGGTACAGACGGTGTAAGAGGTGTTGCCAATAAAGAATTAACGGCGGAGCTGGCTTACAGCATTGGACGCTGTGGTGGTTATGTGCTTGCAGGTGGTGTGGAAAGACCAAAAGTGGTTATCGGTATGGATACCCGAATCTCGGGGCTGATGCTGGAATCCGCACTGGTTGCAGGTCTGCTATCCATTGGCGCCGATGTAATTCGTCTGGGCGTTGTATCCACTCCTGGAGTGGCGTATATTGCTCGTCTGCTGAAGGCAGATGCAGGGGTAATGATCTCGGCTTCCCACAATCCGGTTGAGGATAACGGAATCAAATTTTTTGGCGGAGATGGCTTCAAACTGTCGGATGAGACGGAGAACCGGATCGAAGAACTGATGGATGCAGAAACGGATCAATTGCCGCGTCCTGTAGGTGGTGGTTTGGGAACCGTGACCGTGGATGAAGAATCCCGTTATCGTTATTTGGACTATCTGAAAACAACCGTAAATGAGTCGTTCTCAGGACTCAAAATTGTTCTGGACTGCGCTAATGGAGCAGCTTATGAGCTGGCACCCAAATTGTTCAGAGAACTTGGTGCAGAAGTCATTGCTATTGGCGCTGAGCCTAACGGCCTGAATATCAATGAGCAATGCGGATCAACTCACCCGGAGAATTTGAAACAAGAGGTGCTGAAACATAAAGCCGATCTGGGTCTTGCTTTTGACGGGGATGCGGATCGTCTGATTGCTATTGATGAGACAGGTGCTGAGGTTGATGGTGACTTTATTCTGTGCATCTGTGGTGATGCGATGAATCGTGCAGGCAAGCTGAAAGACAGTACCGTGGTATCTACCGTAATGAGTAACATCGGATTCTACAAAGCAACGGAGAAACTGGCACTGAAAACAGCGAAGACTGCCGTAGGTGACCGTTATGTGATGGAAGAAATGCGCCGTGGGGGTTACAACCTCGGTGGAGAGCAGTCCGGTCATGTTATTTTCCTGGATTACAATACAACAGGCGATGGCATGCTGACAGCGATTCAGCTCGTGGATACCTTGAAAGCTTCCGGTAAAAAGCTGAGTGATCTTAAGGCGCTGATGACCCAGTACCCACAAGTATTGGTGAACGTGCGTGTTGAAGATAAGAGCAAATACGAGGGCAATTCTGCCATAGAGCAAGCGATTGCTACAGTAGAGCAACAGCTGGGCGATAATGGACGCGTACTTGTTCGTGCTTCCGGGACTGAATCCCTGATCCGTGTTATGGCGGAAGGACCAGATAAGAATGAACTTGAACAATTCGTGTCTCAAATTGCAGATGTAGTGCAAAAAGAACTGGTATAGGACCTGATCGATAGGTCTTACAGACACAGTTGCTTCAAGGGAATCACTGTCACATAAGGCTTAATCTAACAGGGTTTGTTCCATATAAACCCATATCCCTACGTCCCGGCCTAGTGAGACCATGGGTCTGTTTATCGGGTCGGGATTGTGGGTAAATATGCCGTAATTGTCACAGGTACTTTGCTCCATTGCAAAATGAACCTGACGTGCATATAATGAGTGGAGTCGTCATTCAGACACAGAAAGTGAGGATCGTAAGGTACTAGTTACACAAGCGCCAGAGCTTGAAGTTGCGCGGGAAGGATTTTGATCGGTACGAATCTTGAAGCATAAGAGACTACTGAGCAGGATCGACGGCAATCAAGCTGACGAGGTGGAGGTGTTCGGATTGTTCGGCGGGGACCTCCCGGTGATGCACCAGAGCCGTAAACCGGATTGCGGAAAATGGATGGGTGACTGTCCACACAACGTGCCGGTAGGTGCAAGAATCAACTAAAATTCAAATGAATGTGCGCGAAGAGCGTGAACAGTGCGCGGACGGGAAAATGATGTACATTCATGATTGCATCTAATAACAGCTTATGACTGCGGAGCGGCAAGAGGCTGCTCTGATCATTGATAATTGAATAGTTGAAAAGTATTCATGATACGTTAGGCAATCATTTTCATTTTTCTGATATGCCGTGCCAGCCTGTTTCTCTTCGTGACACAGTATTCATATACAATCGGAGGAAATAAACTATGTGCGGTATTGTTGGATATATTGGTAATAAGAACACTCAATCGGTATTGGTCGAAGGATTGAAAAAACTCGAGTATCGTGGTTATGATTCTGCAGGTATCGCGGTATTCACACCAGAAGGTCTGCAAATCACGAAAGCTCTTGGTCGTCTTGCGAACCTTGAGGCTAAGCTGGATGGTGCACCACTGGTAGGTAATGCCGGAATTGGACACACACGTTGGGCAACTCATGGTAAACCATCTGATGAGAACTCTCATCCACACACGGATGGAAGCCAGAAGTTCTCTGTTGTGCATAACGGTATTATTGAGAACTACCTGGATCTGAAGGACGAATTGATGGCTCAAGGTCACACGTTCACTTCTGAGACAGATACTGAGGTTATTTCTCACCTGATCGCACGTGAATACAATGGTGATATCGTTAAAACAGTGCAAAAAGTGATCACGTTGTTGCGTGGCGCATTCGCACTGGGTGTATTGACAGAGCATGAGCCTGAGAAACTCGTAGCTGTGCGTCAAGCAAGCCCATTGATTATTGGTATTGGTGAAGGCGAGAACTTCATTGGTTCCGACATCCCGGCAATTCTGGAACATACACGTAACGTGTACATTCTGAATGATGGTGAAATGGCTGTATTGACACATGATGCTGTCGAATTGATGACGATTGAAGGTAACTTTATTTCTCGGGAAATGATTCGTGTCGATTGGGATGCTGTAACCGCAGAAAAAGGCGGATTCGAGCACTTCATGCTGAAAGAAATTCATGAGCAACCAAAAGCATATCGTGATACAATGCTGGGTCGCATCGATAATGAAACCAAAAAGGTTCAACTTCCTGAGTTGAAAATGACTGAAGAGCAAATTAAAAATATCCGTAACGTTCAAATCATCGCTTGTGGTACAGCGTACCATGCGGGTCTGGTTGGACGTACTGTAATTGAGCAATTGGTGCGTATTCCGGTAGAAACAGATGTTGCTTCCGAGTACCGCTATCGTTCCCCGATCGTGAGCAAAGATACACTTGTAATCGTAGTGAGCCAATCCGGTGAGACAGCAGATACCCTTGCTGCACTGCGTGAAGCACAGTCGAATGGTGCGCATGTACTCGCCATCACTAACGTTGTGGGCAGCTCCATTGCACGTGATGCAGACGATGTAATCGCAACGCTGGCAGGACCGGAAATTGCGGTAGCCTCCACCAAAGCGTATACTTCGCAATTGATCGCGTTCAACCTGCTGGGTCTGTACCTTGCGCAAGTTCGTGGAACACAAACAGCAGAAGAAATTGCTCACACGCTGGCAGCAATGCAAGCATTGCCTGAACAAGTGGAATCCATGCTGGAGCAAGCGGAAGCCATTAAAGGATATGCAGAACAAATCTCAAAACATGAACATCTCTTCTTCATCGGCCGTGGTCTGGATTATGCAGTAGCACAAGAAGGTTCGTTGAAGCTGAAAGAGATCTCTTATATTCACTCCGAAGCGTATGCTGCGGGTGAATTGAAACATGGTACACTCGCATTGATCGAGGACGGTATCCCTGTCATTGCTCTGGCAACACAGGAGAACGTTTTGGAGAAAACCGTGAGCAACATCAAAGAAGTGAAAGCGCGTGGTGCAGACGTACTGGCAATTACGTACGAAGAGCACGTAGCACCATTGCTGAAATCCGTTGACCAAGCGTTTGCTATTCCTAAGACGCTGCCACTGCTTAGCCCGGCTCTGTCTGTTGTAGCATTGCAATTGCTTGCATATTACGCTTCTCTGGCACTGGGTCACGATGTGGATAAACCACGTAACCTGGCGAAAAGTGTAACGGTAGAGTAAGGGAAATGACTTTCGTATCTTTATAACATTAAGGAGTCCTGATGATTAAATGTCATCAGGGCTTTTCTTTAATTTAAGGAGGTTATTAATTTGACTACTATATGGAGAACGAATTAGAAGCATCCTGAAGTTACATAAGTTAAATCAGACTGAGTTTACCAGTATCATTGGAGTATCTCAGAGGACACTGATTATCGCCTCTGGTGTGGGGCGTTCATAGGTTCACAAAATCTGGTATTGTTCTTGCAATCGATATTACGGAGTTTTAAGTAGGGGTGAAAATGGAGAGAAATTCTTCTATTTGTTGTTGCGCAGTGTTATACTTATTTAGGTATAAAATACAATACTTTGAATTTATTAAGTGAATTTGAGGTGAAAAACAGCTATGAAAAATAGAAACGTAACAGGTATTGTATTGGCCGTAATTTATTGTGTTGTTCTTTTTGAGATTTTAACTGATGCACCTCCTGGTGAAGCTCCGAATAATCCGCCATGGGTATACGCAATGATTCCACTTGGAGCTGTTGTAATTACCTCTCTCTTTGATTATGTGATCAAGTTTGATTTCTTCAAAAAAAAGAAATAGAAAAAAGGAAAGTATGAATAGAGCATAAAATGATAGAATTAAAAATTGCTAAAACATTTATTGCAGGATTTCTGCTCTCTACATCTATTGCAATTCCAGCCTTCGCTCAGGATCAGGAAAATTCACCATCTTCTTTGCCAGTATCACAATGGATCAAGACCTTTTCAGGCGGACCTACAGGTGAAAACTATTAGGAGTACTTGTAAGCGTTGGCGCTTATTATCTTTCTTTGGATGCACCAAGAGCCTAACGGTTTCGACAATTCAGTTTGCCAACCTTATGGTTGTGGCCCAGTCGAAGAATATATGTAATAAATAAATCTTTGTCTATGTAGGGGATCGTGGAGAGATGAAGAGCAAGAATTCGAATAATTTAGTGAATTTGAATGTTCGCGTAGCTAAACCTCCTTTTTACCCACACGTTAATACATATAGATAACAAGTTTAATAACTAGATAGTTACTACTACAAAGGAATGGAGGTACCTTTCATAAAGGAGAAAATGGAGATTAATACTAAAATAGTTAAAGTTATTATATTGGTGGTAATCTGTATATTATTGAGTATGTTATATAAAGAAAACAGTCGAAATCAAAAATACCAAGCTTATTTTTCTCAAAACCTCAGTAACGATCAAAGTCAGTTGATTGGGTCGATCCTTGGTTCGCGGGAAGAAGTCGAACAGATTTTAAGTGGAAACGTCAGTCCAGAATCGAAGAATAATCTTATCTATTCTGTGAATAAAATCTCTATGAAGTCTCAAGAATATGATGAGTTTTCTAAATATTTTAATCTAATTGATTCCCATACAATCCAAAACAATACTTCAGTTGTTGCTATGTATTTAGAAACTTATTTTAGAAAATTGGACCCAATGATGCTTACCCAAAAAGACGAAGAAAACTTGAAAGGTATACTTGCACTGCTAGATAAATGGGTAGAGGTTATTGACGCAGAATACGATGGAATAACCTATCAGAATCAAAATGAAGTGATAGGCCATGTATTAAATGAAATGCGAAACGATTTTTTTGACAGCAATATTTGGAGAAACGTCATCATTGGACTAGACCGAGTCTCAAAAGATCATATGACATTTTCTGAAAATTTAGATATTGAGTTAATTCGTTAATTAATGATGGTATTACGGGCACGATATCTTAACTGTTTTTAGAATGCTTTATATGTGGTGGAATTTACAAAGTTCGTGGGTTCTGATGACAATTTGTCGTCAGGACCCTTTTGTTATGCGCAAATAGTTTAACTATATATGTACAGACCCTCTGAATATAAAGGGCTTTGTCCTTTGTTATAAGAGAGCAAATTCCCTTCGAATATAGGGGGAATCACAGTACAGGATTCTCTGATCTAAATTGAAACAATAAAGTAAATCCCATTCTGCAACAAAATACTCCCAGTCCGACCAGTTTCAACCTTCACCTCAGTGGCAAATACCCCGGGCTTGCGTCCGTCTGGGAACCAGGGCATCTCTTTGTCGATTACAATAAACATGCCATCTGCGTCACCGATGGGGGCAAATTGCTTTCCGTCTCCGGCAAAGGGTTCAAGTTGATACTGTCCATTCATTTTGCTTATTGTATCGGGCACATCATCGACGGGAAGCCCGATTTCGCTAATACATAGCAGTTGCCCAGAATCAAAGGCTTCGTCGACTGCATTATTTAACGAATGGTGAGCGATGAACTCCATTAAATTGCCGCTCGGGTCATAGAAATAGAAAGCTGTTGCATCCCAGTAGGGGAAATAGAACTCATCTTTATGGTCCTTGGAAAGCAATGGTATGTTTCGATCTTGAACCCACTTTTTGGCTTTAGCGAGTTGGTTTGTAGGAATCGTAAATGCCACATGATAGAAGGGCTTTTCCTGACCAGGAGCTTGCTGAAATGAAAGGATCGAATCTCCAGTGCGGAACGATACGTCCGAAGTACTCTCCTTCAGTAGCTCTAACTCCAATAACATAACGTAAAACTGCTTCATTGCCTCCATTTGATCTGTGAACAACTTAACCTCTTTTATTTGCATTCAAGTTACTCTCCCTCTACGTATCCTTGATTAAAATAATCAATGGTTTTCTCAATAAATGCTTTGGCAGATTGGGTCAGGTAACGGTCGGACCGATGAATGATCTCAAAGTGGCGGTAAGGAGCATCGTCCGTAATTCGAATGATGCGAAGTGTTGGTTCATTCATCGCCTTGATTAGTGGATAGGGCAGCACAGTTCCGCCAACATTCGCTTTGACCAGACTAATGATGGAGGTAGCCGAACTCGTCTCCATGATCGTATTCAGGGTAAACCCATATTTGCGGCAATAGCCATCAACCAGTTCTCTGCCTGTGAACCCTTCGGGGAACATCACCGTTTGAATATCGCGCAGTTCCTTAATTCCAATCTCATTTCGTTCAGCCCAAGCGTGGTTCTCCGAAACGACGAGTACGTATTCTTCGCTGCACAAAGGAATGCGCACAAGACGATCATCGGAAATCGAAGTGAGCTCGATGCCGATATCGACTTCGTTATCCAACACTTGATTCAATACATAAATCGAAGAAACAACCTTTAATTTCACCTTGGGAAAATGGGCATGAAAATTAACGAGCAATGGAGTTAGACGGTAGTCCAAATCGGACGGTAGGACTCCAATCACCAGCTTGCCTCGCTGATCATTGCGGAATTCAGCCAATGCATCTTGGGTATTCTGTAAATGGCGAACCATTTGTACACAATGCTCAAGGAATAGCGTTCCCGCCTGCGTCATCACAATCTTTTTACCCACCCGGTCGAACAAGGGAACACCCAACTCATCCTCCAACGCTCGAATCTGTTGACTCAAGGTAGGTTGAGAAATGCCGATTTTATCTGCTGCACGTGTGAAATGGAGCTCTTCACAAACGACGATGAAGTTCTCCATTTGACGGATTTCCATGAAATCACCTCTAATCATTGGTATTTATAATCATTATAATAAAAACTATTGTATTGTTCAATCATTATAATACTTCTATACTAGTCTTGCACCACAAAAAGATCTACAACCTGGATCATTAGTGAATGCAACTCTATAACCATACATGAGGTGATCCATAGTGAAACTTTTTTATATCGTTCTGGCTCTTATTCTCGCTTCATTGAATCTGCGACCACCCATTACATCCATTTCTCCACTAATGAGTACCATACAAAGTGAGCTGGGTATTAGTGGAATTACCGCAAGCCTGTTAACCACTCTTCCCGTATTATGTATGGGCATATTCGCTCCATTTTCCGTAAAGCTAAGCAGGAGGTGGGGGAATGAAGGTGCGATCGTGTTGGCTTTAATGCTTATTGGAATAGGTACGGCATTGCGGTTGTTCGTAGGTGCAACGCCTCTGATGATGTTTACTTCTTTTCTATCCGGAGTAGGGATTGCACTCGCGGGGCCGCTGTTGTCCAGCTTTATTAAACAGTATTTCCCAACGCGAGTTGCTGCCATGGTGGGTATCTACTCTACAGCAATGGTCATGGGGGCCAGCATAAGTGTTGGATTATCCGTTCCGCTTCAAAATATTCTGGGTGGGTCGTGGAAAGGTTCTCTTGCGGTGTGGGCAGTGCTCGCTGTCATTGCTTTGCCCATCTGGATGAAATTAGCCTTGTCAGCACGAAAGGATCGACAATCCGGGCAGATTTCAGCTGTGGACGTTGAAGCTCTTCCAGTAAAAAATAGTCGAGCATGGGTACTGACGTTGTTTTTCGGTTTGATGGCAGCGATTTTCTATTCTTTAACGGCTTGGCTTGCACCGGCGATCCAAAGCCAGGGATATACGAAAGAAACTGCCGGAAGTATCCAAACGTTATTTACTTTGATTTCATTACCATCTACGTTATTCATTCCAATGCTCGTACACCGTTACCAAAGACGTGTATTCTGGCTTGTAGGGTGTGCGTTAATGGAGTTGATAGGAGTCTTGATGCTGAACCTGTCCGTCAGTCCTTGGCTGGCCGCGATCCCACTCGGTATTGGTGCCGGGGGACTCTTCCCAATCGCATTGATGCTGCCCATTGATGAGACGAATAACGCTCAGGAAGCCAGCGCATGGTCAGCGATGACTCAATCCGGCGGCTATATTCTGGGAGCCCTTGGTCCGCTGACAATTGGTTGGCTACATGATACCACGGGCAGCTTCATTCAAGCGTTCTATGGTCTGGCTATAATCATTGTGCTGCAAATCATGGTTCAGTTAGCGATTGGCAATAAAAAAAGCTCTCCAGCGGTTCATGATAAACCAGAGCCTAATTTATAAAAATTGATATGAGATGAGATAACAAACACCAGCGGGACTATATCAAGTGGACTAATTATATGCATGATAACACCGATCGAAAGTTCTGACCGCCCAGTGGTCCAGTGTACAATCATTAGTTGAACTTATATCATTTGTAGCGATAGTTAAACATGGTTGAGCAAATCCAGATAGTGCTGTCTTAAAGACTCTTTTAATGTGTCGGGTTCCATGATCTTGATGGACTTGCCGAAGCTTGCGAGATAGCGAATGATGAATTCAAGCTCATGGGCTTCATACGACCCGACTAAATAGGCGTGTCCAGTTCGTCCGGAATCAGCTCCAGATTCGTTAATGAGCTGCATGGATGGAAACTGTTCTTGCTGGAACAGCTCGATCCCGTCTTCATTGATCAGACATTTGAATGGGATAGCGTCTTCTGATGGTTTCCATAACGAATGGGCATCCTGTAGATTGAGTTCATTAATATGAGTCATAGGTTCGATATCTGTCGTCTCAGGTGAAGCGATTCGATCACATCGGAATACACGGTACGCCTGTTTATCGAGATCATACGCCTGGCAATACCAGTAGCCTTTCATAGCATAGAGGGCGATGGGCTGAATGGTACGGGTACTGGGCTTGGGTTTGTCGGAATTTGAGCTGTTATGTGGGTTGCTGCTACTGCTGCGAATGTTCTGATACGTAATCTGTATCACTATATTTTGAACAGCGGCCATCAATAGAAACTCCAGATGCTCACTATTCCGGATTTGTTCGGTGTGTCGGAAAGAGACCCGATGCTGGATTTGTTCAATATCCTGTCTCTGGTTTTCGGATAGGGCACTTAGAAACTTCTCGTGAATGGAACGAAAAGAGATCTGAAAGGGCAGGTTGGTAAAGCTGCGCAATGCCTGCATCGCAAAGTAGAGAGCATGAAGCTCACTCGTATTAAACGAAATGGGTGGAAGCTGCATCTGCTGTAGCAAACGATATCCCCCGTAACGTCCGTACTCAGCATAAATGGGTGCACCGATCTCCTCCAATGACGCGATGTCTCTTAACGCGGTTCTCTTGGATATCTGAAACTCCTGCATAAGATCTTGCAGGGTAAAGTGCTGTTTTTGATTAATAAAGCGCAGCATCTGGTTCATGCGTTCTGATTTTTTCATAAAAAAACCTCTCAATGGTGCCATAGCTTGGCACCTTTTGTTGTTATAGTAAACAGTGTAATCCAATCAAACGAAGGAGGCAATACAGATGAATTTTGAAGTGATCCCGTTTCTGTCGATGAATGGAGACGCTGCGGCAGCCATTGCTTTTTATGAGAAGTACTTGGGAGCTAACGTGTTGTTCAAGAAAAATTATAAAGAGATGAAGGAAATGAACCCGGGGTTTGAATATCCTGAAGGCCAGGATGAATATATTACACATTCGGTGCTTCAGATCGGGGTAAACAAATTGATGATTGCTGAGGAGGAAATGGATACGGGGCGGCCGTGGCAGCTGGGAAACAGCGTGTCATTATGCATTCAATCGAAAGATAAAAGTACGATGACTGAGCTGTATAATTCGTTGGTACAACATGAGCAGGTTACAGTGCTGGTGCCTTATGAGCAAAACGAGTTTAGTCCGGGGTATGGAATTGTCCGTGATCCGTTCGGAATCGTGATTCAGCTATGTGTGACGGTGCATGATTTTTAATTAGGAAAAATGAATCCGCAATGAGCCGGGAGGATGTATATCCTTCGGGCTCATTTTGAATTCTTTAGAAGTTGTCGTTTTCTCTAAACCTGCTGCAAACGGGCGGCGTCCAGCTTGGCAAGACGTTTCATCACTTTCTTAAGCATAACGGAGGCTTTGACACGGAGAGGAAGATCGGAGGAGATTTCAATGGTGTATGAACCCGCAAGAATCTGCTCTTTGAGCTCAGCAACCGATGCGCATGGACGATCCAGCACATTGAAGACACTGCCGTATTGCAGGCACTGGTGGGTATCACTTCCGGCAGTGACGGGTTTACCGAGGGAGTGGGCGAATGGTTCAACCTGGCCGCGGCACGTCTCAATGCCGTATTGGTACATATCCTTGGCGTTCAAATCAAAGGCGTCCAGACGTCCCAGTAAATCACGATCCAGCTGATACAGCGGGGTGGATTCGCGGAATGGGTGTGCGCCAATTTTGAGCAGGGGCCAGGCTTCGGCCAAATCCAGCAGTTCGGCAAAAGGAATGAATGAACCTTTGGCCGTATATTGTTCCAGGCCGTTGCGAACGGCAAGGATGTGTTCTTTTTGACCCATCAGCAAAATATGTCCTGTTTCCTGAATGTCTACTTCCATACCGGGAAAAATGCGCAGCCCGTCTGCATCATAGTACTCTCCGTTATAAGGATAGAGACGGTCCAGCGTCTCGTAGACCTCGTAGAAGTTGCGGGTGTTGAAATGTTCGGTAAGCGCGAGGGCTTCGAGCCCGCTGGTTTTGGCTTCCTTGACCATTTCGGTAAAGTAATCGACCGAGAAATCAGAGTTTTTGGATAGTTTGCCGTGTGTATGAAGATCAATGCGCATAGAAGACACTCCTTTTATTCCATGAATGGTTAATGATATGAATTTTAATGATAGAATTTCATTTTGAACTACAGTATTTCGTAATGCCCACCGAGCCAAAATAGCAGTGCAACATAGATTGCCGATCCGGCGAGAAATCCGAGGTCACGTGAGGTGATTTTCAGATGGGCGAGCTTCAGGCGTTTGGATTCGGGATGCTTCATGCCGTACGAGAAACCACGTGTCTCCAGTGCTTCCACGGTTGTGCGCGAACGCTTGGCGGTAGCCAGCATGAGCGGGAAGAAGGACACAACGAACAGCTTCATATAATAAACAACGAGCCTCCAATAGAGCCATCCGTGTCGGGAAGGAACTTGACCCCGCAGTCTGTAAGAAAGCATGATGTTGCGGAATTCACCGAACAGCACCGGCAATATGCGGTAAGCATATGACAGACTGAAGGAGAACGTTGCAGGCATGCCGAGTGCAAGTAATCCATCGCCGATGCGTTCCGGGTCCATGCCCGAAAAGACGGTGATACTCGCCAGCGAGACGATGGACAGCTTCAAGGTGAGCAGCAGCAAAGGGAATGCAGATTCCAGATTGCCACCGAAGAACAGCGAGATGATGAACATCCACCCGACCTGACCGATTAACCCTAGGCAGAGAATGATAATGATAAAGGGAGCGGCTCTGGACAATATGGTGGTAGTCACCATCAACAGGAACATGCCGAGCAGCACAGTCCCGTTATGAACAAACCAGGGAACGATGGCAAAAAAAAGATACCAGATCAGCATGGCACGGGGATCAATCCGCGACAGGCTGGCATGCCCGCTGCCATATACAGTATTCATCAGCTCAAGCTGAATGCGTTCAATGGATATTTTGTCAAACCAGTTGCGGACAAGCTGCATGAGGAGCATCCTCCTTGGTGAGTGATTGATTCAACAGGCTATCAACAAAAGCTTCAGTTGTCGGTGAAAGTGTCGGCAGTCCCATCCGGTGTGAGAGTTCCATGATCTGTGTAAGTGCAAGTCCGGAGCGGCGCAGAAGGGATTCATCCGCAAACACGTCGGCAGGTGTGCCGTCTGCTTCCACCTGACCATTGTGAAGCACGATAACACGACTGGCCCACATATATGCCCGTTTATGATGAATTGAACCAGTGTCCAAAATAGCTACAAACATCACAAGCCGTCAGAATAATATTTCAGCTGTAGTTAACGAACTGAAGACGATGTCACATGATCTGAACGAACATGCTGATATCGGCATTGAGCGAAGCCGTGAGCTGATGTCCAGTATCACGTATATATCTGAAGTTTCCGCCCACAACCGAGCGACACTGAACCATTTGCAAGAACAGGCACGTTCTATACAGGGAGTCGTTAAAACGATTCGCGAAATTGCGTCGCAGACCCAGCTTTTGGCCCTGAACGCTGCGATTGAAGCGGCACATGCAGGCGAATATGGGCGCGGGTTCGATGTGGTAGCCAAGGAAGTACGCAAACTATCGGCCATGGTCGAAAATTCCATTAATGAGATTCGGGATAGTGTGAATGGGATAACGAAAGAGATTACGAACATTTCTGGCGGAACACAGAAGGTTGAAGGATATGTGGAGCGAAGTCAGCAGCAGATCGAGGTGGCGTTGAATGATTTTACAACCATTGCGGCGTCTGCACATCTGCTGGATGCCAAAGCGCAGCATGTAACCAAAATCTTCTAAACCGTTCCATTTAAATTGAATATTGTACATATGGGAGCAGGAGCCGAACTGGTGGCCTGCTTTTTTTGTTGTGAAAAGACCGGGAATTATTGTAGACAATCAGGGAAACAATACTCAATGTTACCAAGAAAGTCTAGATAATGGGGTGATCCGGATGTGGTCGAAAATACTTTCTTATGTGCCGGAGTGGCCTATTTGGGGACAGGCCTTTTTATTGTTTTTGTTGCCGATTTTGTATTTGAAAGGGTTCCAGTGGTTGCGATCATCCTTAAAGAAAGGGACCTTTTCCAATAAAGATCAACAAAATCAGGATGCATCGACCAATTCTTCTTCTTCTAACGAAGAGACTGGAAGTTACGCAAATATACAGCTTACCGGGGATTATGCTAAGGATCTAATTAGTGTAAAAGCAACGTTTGGTCAGAATGCGGACGTATTTATACGGGAGTTTACGATAAGAGGAACTAATACGCCTGCGGCTGTCATATACGTTGATGGGCTAGTAGATCATGATCTGATCGATACGCACATGTTCACGCCCCTTATGATTAAGGGGGTTCCCGACACAGAGCGGAAAATATTTGAACAACCGAGAGATGCAAATGAACTCAAAGCTTACGTGAGAAGTCAGCTGCTGCCTGTTAGTCAAGTTCAGGAAGCGGAGACATTGCAACAAGCGGCGCGGGCGGTTCTTACCGGCAAAAACGCTCTATTTATTGAAGGAATGACCGGAGCTCTTCTTGTTGGCTCAGCCAAGGGAAAAAGCCGCAGTCTGGAAGAGCCGGTATCGGAGGCACTGCTTCGCGGGCCAAGAATCGGTTTTACCGAGCGGTTAAGCGATAATACCGGAATACTGCGGCAATTCGGAGGCAGCAATGCCTTGTTTATGACCAAACATCAGGTGGGTACTAGGGTCAAGAGGGATCTGGTTATTGCGTATATTGAAGATATTGCCAATGCCGATCTTGTCACAGAAGTGGAAAAACGAGTCCAGAACCTGGACATGGATATCATGCTGGAATCCGGTTATGTGGAACAACTGATTGAAGATGATGAGCTGAGCCCTTTCCAACAGGTTCAGAATACAGAGAGACCCGACCGTGTAGTCAGTGGGTTGTTAGAGGGACGTGTAGCTATTTTATTGGATGGAACACCATTTGCATTAATAGTGCCGTCGACCTTCAGCATGCTGCTTCAATCTCCCGAAGATTATTACGAACGCTGGATTCCGGGGACGTTTCTGCGTATGCTTCGTTTCTTGGCGGCCACGATTGCCCTGCTCGGACCAGCTTTATATATCTCCTTTATCTCGTTCCATCCGGGTCTTATTCCGACCAAGCTGGCTTTAACCATTATTCAAACCAGACAAGGTGTGCCATTCCCGTCTATTATTGAGGCGTTGATTATGGAAACCTCCATTGAAATTTTGCGGGAAGCAGGAATTCGTCTGCCCAAGCCAATTGGACCGGCGATGGGTATCGTTGGCGGTCTGATTATTGGGGAGGCCGCTGTACAGGCCGGAATTGTCAGTCCATTTCTGGTTATAGTTGTAGCAGTTACTGCGATTTCTTCGTTCGCAATCCCTACATATAGTGCCGGGATAACGCTGCGTATTTTACGTTTTTTTGGAATGTTCAGCGCGGCGATCTTTGGACTGTATGGGGTAGTTATGTTTTTCTTGTTGCTCTGCAGTCATCTGGTTCGGTTAAAAAGCTTTGGAATTCCTTATGTCACCCCGGCTGTGCCTTACAGCCTGTCGGATTGGAAAGATTTCTTTATTCGAGCACCGTTAGGAATGATGAAGCAGCGTCCAAGTATGATGCATCCGAAAGACCCTGATCGCAAAAAGTAGGCATATGGATATTCAGGAGGTGAACCATGAATCGTAAACAGGACCAACTGACGACAGTTCAAGCCGCAGCCTTTATCATCAATTACATGTTGGGTGCGGGAATCCTCACACTTCCTCGAACCACAGTGACGGCTGCTAATACACCTGACGTATGGATCTCAATTATATTGTCCGGTCTGTTAGTTATGGTAATGGGTATAATCCTCGTAACTCTGTGCCAACGATTTCCAGGGAAGACCGTTTTCCAATTCACTGAGGAAATTACGGGAAAATGGATTGCTTATGTCTTGGGAGTAATAATCATTTTATATTTTATTACCATCTCTGCCTTTGAAATTAGAGTGATGGCTGATGTCACCGGTTTATATTTATTGGAGGGAACCCCGGTATGGGCCATTGTCATGGTGTTCATGTGGATCGGTTTTTATCTGATCTCAGGAGGTGTCAACTCCATGGCTCGCTTGTATGAGATCATTTTGCCCATTACGCTAATTCTTTTTGTGCTGGCCATTTTTCTGAGCAGCGATCTGTTTGAAATCAATAATTTGAGGCCTGTGCTGGGAGAGGGGATTATGCCTGTTATTAAGGGACTTAAGCCTACGACTCTTGCGTATACAGGTTATGAAATCATGTTTGTAGTTATGGCTTTTATGAAAAATCCGGAGAAGGGAAAGAAAGCCATGGTCTGGGGAATCCTTATTCCTATGGGAATCTATCTCATTACATTGGTTATGGTCATTGGCAGCTTGTCTATTGAGGGCATGAAAACAAGAACGTGGCCAACCCTTGACTTAATGCGCAGCTTTGAAATTGAGGGGTTGGTCTTTGAACGATTCGAATCCTTGTTGCTGGTTATCTGGATTATGCAGATTTTCTCTACTTCTACGATTACCCATTATGCTGCTTCTCTCGGATGTTCACAATTGTTCAATAAAAAGCTACTGCCATTTATGATCATGTTACTTCCCATTATTTATATCATTGCTATGCTACCAGAGAATGCGAACGACACGTTTAAACTAGGCGATGCTGTCGGATATGTTTCCATTTATTTGTTTGGTGTTATACCGCTTTTGCTGCTGCTGTTGAGTATGATCCGAAAAAAAGGAGGAAAGTACAATTGAGCAGGTTCAGAAGGCAATTCACCATTTTGTTAACGTTGTTGCTGCTAGTGTTTACCTCTGGATGTTGGAGCAGTAAAGAAATCGAAGATCTAAGTGTTTATGTGGGTTTGGGATTGGACGTGGCTGAGGAATCGAAATTTGAAAAGAGTATTAATGAACAAGGAGGTCATTATCCCAAAAAAAATAATTTTACAACTACCGTTCAGATTGTTCCACGGATTGGGCCCAAACAGGAAACTCAAAAAAGTGCTGGTGCTTCCGAAGGGCAATCTTTTTTGAATGAAAGGTTGACGGGAGATTCCATGTTTCAAATCTTTCGTCAGTTTGCTCTAAGAAGAGACCGTCCGCTCATAGGTCATCATTTAAAAGTCATTGTGGTTTCCCATGAGTTGACCAAGAAATATAGCTTGGAGCAGCTGCTTGATTTTATTTTGCGCGATAATGATATCCGTCCCAGTTCACTTATTCTGGTGAGCCATGGAACAGCCAGGGAAGCTCTTAGCTCCAAGGAGCCGGGTGAAATCCCAGCCTTTTATTTAAAGGGAGTGGTGGCTAATTCGTACCGTTCCAACAAGATCCTTCCTCCTGTATCTCTCGCGAAACTTGACGGGAAGATGCAATCAGGAGCAAGCTTTTTGCTGCAGAATGTCCTTACAGCTGAGGGGGAACATAAATTTTCAGGGGCAGAGATCTATAAAGGAGAAACGAAAAAGTGGATCGGCTCCTTAAATCAGATTGAACTCGAAGGATTGTCATGGATCACAGGGGAGGCCCAAGAAGGAGCTGTGAAATCGTATGCTCAACCTAATGGACATACAGTAACCTATGAAATCAAGTCTACCAAGAGTAAGATTACTCCAATAATCCAAGGTAATAACATTTCTTTTCATGTAAAGATTGAATCAGAGGGCCAACTCATGGAAGATTGGAGTTCTCCAGAGATCCCTTCAACAGATAAGTACATTCAGGAATTGGAGGTGAAGTTTGCTGATACAGTTAAAGAACAAATACATCAAGTTATGAGCAAAATGCAGAACACCTATCGGGTGGAAGTGGCCGGATTCGGAGAGCAGTTACGGATCAAATATCCGGAAGTATGGAAAAAAGTCAAAAAAAATTGGGATGAAACGTTTAGCCAGATTCCCGTAACTTATAGTGTGAAAATTAAAATCATAGATTCTGGATCATCGACGGATTAAAGATGAGGGGAGTCCCCTCATTGGATTGCTATTCTTTTGTCTAAGTTATTCAATAACCAGCATACGTGGGGATGCTTCACGAATAACTCTCGATGAGAACCAGGAACCAAGAGTTGCTGCACCAATGCTTAGGCAAGCGAACAGAATAATGCCTCCCCAATTTAAAATAAGTGGAAGATGTACGATGCCATATCCGGACAGGACCATCTCAAGTAGCATGGATAGCACATACACACCTACTGCGGTACCCAGAATCGCTCCAATGGCAGACAAAATCGTTATTCCCATGGCTACCGACAATCGAATACGACGGGATGTCATGCCAATGGATTTGTAGATTCCGTACGTTCTGCTCTCTTTACGGATACTGATTCGGCAGGTACTGAAAATAATGATGAATGTAGCAAGGATAAACAATAGCCCAATCAAGCTCATGGGATAGATGAGGATGTCAGCGGCTTCTGCATAGACCGAATCGAGCAGTGTCTTTTGGGTTACGACTGAAGCGGAAGCTTTGAATTGCTCATTTAATTCCCCTGCAATCGTATCTGCTTGCGTTGGATCTTTTAAGTTGATGAAAATGGCATCGAAATCACCGTAAGACGGGTTCACCGTTCTCATGGCATCGATGGTAATCCGCCCTGATACGGACATGTTGGCGATTGCCTGATAGATTCCGGTGATAATGAATGTGCGTTTTTCTCCCTCAATGTAAAGATCTATGAGGTCACCGAGTTCTTTATTTAATGTCTTAGCGACACTTACACCAATGGCAACTTCATTCGCTTGACGAGGATTATCTCCTTTTAGCGTCTCAAACCCAAGCTCCTGATAACTTCCGTCGAGTACACTCAGATATAGGCTGGTGGATTGGCCCTGCATTTCTGATGAAGACTCCGGACTAACTACTCCGGTAATGTTTCCTTGCCAACCCACATTTCTAATCCTCGAATCCTTTCCTAACGCTTGCTTCAGCTCAGCCTGGGGAAATGTATTTTTGTTAACAACTACAGCTGCGATATTGGCATTGTCATACCCCCATTGGGCGGCAGTCTGATAAATTCCAGTGATGCTGGTCAATAGAACATACCCCAGCACCAGTACGGAGGAAGCCATTGTGGTCAGCAGCAGCATCAAAACAGAACTTTTGGTATTCTTGATCAAGTTGCGGATTCCGATGACCACGGCTACAGGCAATCGCGCAAAACCGACCCAGTTACCTAATGGCGAATTTATTCGGTTTGCTATACGGGTATTATCCACCTCTGACATTCCATAGCGGATGGCTTGCACCGGCTGGATGCTGCGTGCCTTTTTGGCATACATAACGACGAACAATATCACTAATGCAAACAGGCACACACCTACTAAAATGGCTTCACTAATTCCGTTGATCGCAATATGACGATTGCCTACCTGAAGGGAAGACACGGAGATACTAATGATAAATTTGGATATTACCACACTCAGTGCGAGGCCTGGGAGAATGGCAACAACGGATAGTAAAGAGTACTGAATAACATATGTACCTATGGTTCTGCTTGAAGTGAGGCCCATGGATTTGAGAATGCCGATCGTTTTATAGTTGGCCAGAATGGCATCCGAAATCGTAAATCCGATGGTAATAAGGGCGATTACAAGCATAACAATACCTAGGAATATCATGATGAACCCAATAATCTGGTTAATGATTAAATAGAAAGAGGAGATACTCTCGAACTCCATTTTGGCTTCCAGGAAAGGAGTGCCGGTTTCGCTCGCATAACGTTCCCAATAGCTTGAATTTGTGCTGTAATCGTCAAAATGGATACCCATCATATAATTGTCTTTACCCGCGATTGAATCGAAATCAGTTTGATAATCTGTGGGATTCATCCATACTCGTGCTGTGTTGGTGAAGGGGGCTCCATATGGCAAATCGACCACAATGTCGGATACCTTCAGGTCAAGTGTGCTCGAACCTGTCTTGAAGCCTACCGTATCTCCTACCGAGATATTGTAGGCATTCGCCAATGAAGTCGGAATCCAGACCTTACCTTGTTCGGGAACATCGTTTCTTGCAGTTTCGCTTGAAAAAATGAGTTCATCCACCCCCCATGGGGGTGAAGGGGTATTCAGCATGTAAAGATAAACGTTGGGAATATCCATACCTTTAAAGGTGATGCCTGATAATGTGTGATAGGTCAGTAATGGAGATACTTCGATTCCTTTCTGAGCAGTCCACCATTGATGTACATCATTGGGATCATTCAACCCTTTCTCAAACGTCAGAATCTGATGAGATCCATTCGTTTGGTCATGCATATTCTTAAATTGATTGCCTGTATTGGCCAGGATGATGACTGCCGTAGATACAAGGAGTGTAGAAAGAAGAATCAGCAGAGCGATAAACAGGTTTTGTATTTTACTTCTGCTCAGATAGGAGAGGCTCAGTTTCAACATGGCAGCCATAGATTACTCCTTCCCCGAGACAAAAGCGAAGATCATTGATTCTCGATCATGGATATGATATTCATCATATTTCTCAAACTCCATAATGCCACCTACCTTGCCATCCCGGATGAAAATAAGTCGATCTGCCCGACAGGCTGCCTTAAAATCATGTGTAACCATGACAACGGATTGTCCTTTCCGGTTGATATTCGTGAGGATATCCAGCACAGCTTTGCCATGTTCATAGTTCAAGCTTCCAGTAGGTTCATCGGCAAAGATGATATCCGGAGAATTGATCAGAGCACGTGCAATGGCAGCCCTTTGCTGCTGGCCCCCTGAAGTTTGAGAAGGAAGACGATTGCTCTGACTACCGATATTCATGGCATCCATCAATTGAGAGGTTCTTGTTTGTACTTCATTTTTTTTAGTTCCTGCAATATACCCTGGCAAAGCGATATTCTCTTTAATAGAAAGGTCTGGGACCAGATTGATGCTCTGATAGATATATCCGATCCTGCGAATACGGAAGTCAGACATTTCTCGTTCACTATAGGCATCAATGCGTTGGTCATGGAAATAGACTTCGCCGGCCGTCACATGGTCCAGCCCGCTCAGTAGATACAACAAGGTTGATTTTCCGGAGCCGGAGTTGCCCATGATGACCGTGAAGTCCCCATCATAAATATCAAGATCGACGTTGCGAATAGCATGATATTGTTCACTGCCGGTATTGTACGTCTTGCACAGATTTTGTGCGCGGATGATGGGCTTTTTCGCCACGTATGATCACTCCCGATTTGTAGTATAGGGCTCATTCTAAAGGAGGGATATTGAGGAGGCCTTATCAAATTATGAATAAAGTATTACAGGCACCATATGGCCAGATAGGGTCGCTTATTCGCTCAGCAAATCGGGAGATTAAACTGAAAGATTGTACCCTGTCCTTCTTTGCTTGAAAAGGAGATATTTCCTCCGTGCGCTTCAATAATGCTTTTGCAGATAGACAGACCTAGACCTGTCCCTTCGTGAACGTTTTTATTTGACCAGAAAGTCTGGCCTTTGAAATAACGTTCAAAAACAAAAGGCATGTCCTGTGCACGTATTCCCTGGCCTGAATCGGCGATTGTGACGTTGAATTGGTCGTCTTCCAGCTCTAGATTTATACGAATGGCGTCTCCTGGAGAAGTATGCTTAAGAGCGTTCGAGACGAGATTGGAAATGACTTGTTCAATTCGAATAGGATCTATTTGAATTAATACATTTGGAATGTTTTTGGGTGCCTCATAGATCATTCCACTCGTTGCAACAACATGTCCAATCGGTTTTAACATACTCTCAAAGGCAGGGCTGCTATATACTTCACGCGGCTCCACAGAAATCTGCCCCAGCTCCTGCAGTGCATGAACAAGCAGATCCTCGACAAGTCGAGCTGTTTTGTCCGTATTGGTCTGCATGACTTTCATATACTCCATCAGCGTTTCCTTATCGGAGCACATTCCTTCAAGAATAGCTTCTATGTACGCTTTTACTGTTGTAATCGGTGTTTTAATGTCATGAGAAATATTGGTAATGAGTTCTTTTTGCGCAGTTTCCTGCCGGATACGAAGTTCACTTAAATGCATGATTTCTGTTCGCATCAGATCAAACATGGCGTATAGTTCGCTCATTTCATTCATCCGGTTATATTGAATCGGTTCATTATACTGTCCTTTGAGAATGGATTCGGCATGTTGTTTCAACTGATGAATGGGGGAGAGCAGCTGTGTCTTCAATTTTTTCTTCATCAGCACCAGATAAATGCCAAGAATCATGGAAGTGATCCAGAGTGCGCCCAAAATAAAGAAAGGGAATATCACAGTTTCATGGACAATAACCATGGACTTGGGAATTGTGAAGATGGCATTGCCAATCTGGCTTCCTGCGGGACCAGACATCACAGGGAAAGCGATGTTAAGCGAGTCGTTTCCGTTCATAGTCTGTACGGCATGGTTCAGATCATAATGCAGGGCTGATCGCAGATTAACTTGTTTTCCTTCAGAGAAGGGAGAAGAGGACAGCAATATAGTCCCATCCAATCCAACATAGGTCAGTTCGACCCCGTTTTCCTTGACGATGGAAAGAAGATGTTCCCGAATTCTTGGTTCCTGCAGTAGATGATTGTTCTGTTCCAGGTTGAGCAGGATGGGGTTAACCCGGAGACGAACTTGCTGCATGGACAATGTAGACGCAGTCGAATTTCGGTTTTCAAGCAGATTAAGAAACAGAACCAGACTACATCCGATCAGAATAAACAGGAGGATGAATGATGTTTTGAGCCATCGTGCGGACCAGGTGTTCAGTGACATGTTGCCTCCTCCAATCTTTGCCTATTCATGATTGAATTTGTATCCGACTCCCCATACAGTCTTCAGAACAACAGGATGGGAAGGGTCCGCCTCAATTTTTTCTCTCAATCTGCGAATATACACGGTAACTGTATTTTCATCCCCGTATGCAGCATATCCCCAGATTGCATCAAGCAATTGGGACTTGGAAAAAACCTGATTTTTGTTGCTCGCCAGATAATGCAGTAGCTCAAATTCCTTGGCGGAGAGAGAAACCTCGTTATCGTTTAGAGTGACCTTATAGGCTTTCTTGTCAATTTCCAGGTTAGCCAGACGTAACAGATGTGCTCCGTCCCGCTCGGTCATCATACTATCGTATCGTCTGAAGTGGGCATTGATTCGGGCAAGCAATTCGCTTAGGGAGAAAGGTTTGGTCATATAGTCATCCGCCCCAAAACCCAGGCCGAGCACTTTGTCCGTATCACTGCCCCTTGCGCTCAAAATAAGAATGGGGATGTTGTTTCGCCGCCGAATTTCGCGGCATACATCAATTCCGTCCAGATCCGGAAGCATGATGTCCAGAATAATATAATCCGGCTGAAGCATGTCCATCATCAGCAACCCGTCTTGTCCATTGCTGGCCACCGCGGCTTCATACTGATTTTTGGTTAAATAATCTCGCAAAATGCGCGAAATATCATGTTCGTCTTCAATAATTAAGATTTTACGTTTGGTTTCCATTGAAATCTCTCCAAATAGTAGAGTGGCAGTATAAGATTGAGCTATGTATGAATCTGTAGGAATACTATATTTTAACTATACTGGTTTGTTTCCATGATGTCATGGGAAGTGGAAGAGGTTTTTTGGAAGAAAGAGCCGACTGGAAATCAGCTACCTTCTTCCCTGAAGTTAGAGAAAGAGTCCCGCTACAACTAAACTTATAAATGCTCCAGATCAATGGACTGATGGGCCTGGGATTTGAGATATTCTGCCGGAGACATTCCAAAATGGGATCGGAATACCCGGTGAAAATAGGAATAGCTTGCAAAGCCGCATGTTTCAGCAATATGTTCCAGGGTCATATCGCTGTACTTCATACGCTCCAAAGCAGCGTTCAGCCGAATCTCAATTGCATACTGGATCATTGTTTGGCCATAGTGCTCCTTGAATAATCGCACCGCACGAGACAGGCTTAGTCCTGCGTAGCGGGCGGCTTCTTCGAGTTTGAAGGTCACGGTGGCATGCTCTTCAATGAATCGCTTCAGCTTCAGCGTCGAGGAAACAGATCGATCCGTCTGAATATTCTCCTTGATAGCCCGATCGATATACAGACACAAGCCCCGCAGCAGTGCGTCACTCAGTTCTATATTTTCCTCAAGCGGTCCACGGCGTTTCTCCAGAAGCATATTGCGCCAAAGACTGATCAATTTATCATCCAGTCCGATGTGGCTCACGGTGGACCGATGGTGACGCTTCCACCAGCTTTCAATCCAGGTCCCTTCACAGAACAAATAATAGTCTCCGCTGGACAACCGGCCCTCCTTATGAGGTTCTTCCACCACGAGATAATAGTCGTCTCCGGGTTTGAGCAGCAGTAAATCCCCGCCAGTCATCTTAAATTCTTCATCCTGTACATATACTTTGCAAGAGCCTTCGGTTTGCAGACGGAACAGATACGTTTGCAACTCGCCCTTCATATTGTGGTTAAACGCCTTGTAGTGATAGGAATAGTCACAGATCAGTACTGAGGTTTCCAAAAGATGTAATCCTCCAAATTTAAAAATTTGATCAGATAGTTCATGTTCTGACGATATTGTATATGTTCATTCTAGCCTGTTTTGCGTTAGGATGATACCAGATAGAGCAATGAAAGCAAATTTGAGAGCAGAGGTGTATCTATTATGAAAAAACTTAATATTGGTTTGCAATTGTTTACGCTCCGTGATGAAACTGCAGCAGATTTCCGTGGAACTTTGCGCAAGGTAGCAGAGCTTGGTTATGAAGGTGTCGAATTTGCCGGTTATGGAGACATTCCTGCCGAAGAAATGAAAGCGCTATTGGATGAGCTTGGACTGAAAGGTTTCAGCAGTCACGTTTCATTGCATGCGATGCGTGAAGATTTGCAACAACAAATCGATTACCTCAAAACCATTGGGGCTCAATATATGATCTGCCCTTACCTGATGCCTGAAGATCGTCCAGAGAATGCAGAAGGCTGGACCAAACTGTTCAACGAATTGCAACAATACGGTGCAGAAGCGACCAAACAAGGTCTGATCTTCGGTTATCATAACCATGATTTTGAATTCCACGGCCAGGTTGGCGACGAAAATGCCTTTGATGCGATGTTTACTCAAACGACACCTGAAGCGGTTCAAGTGGAAATGGACGTATGTTGGGTACAATTTGCCGGACAAAATCCGATTGAGTATATCAATAAATATGCAGGCCGTTTGCCGTTGCTTCACTTGAAAGACTTCAGCAAAGACGAACAGGGCCAGATGAAGACACTGGAACTGGGACAGGGTTCGGTTAATCTGCCAGCTGTTATTGAAGCGGCTACAAGTGCAGGTGTAGAATGGCTGATCGTGGAACAGGACGTTTGCCAGAACCCACCGCTTGAAAGCGTAGCCAACAGCCATAACTGGCTGAAGCAGAATTACCTGAACCAATTCTAATCTGAGCATTTTGCATAAATCCCAAGAGTGATTTCCAATCAGCAAGATATAGATCGAAATGATTCTGTTCGTCTAGATCTTGTACGCAAGAACGATAAAAATCGAATTATGAAAAATGCTAATTTATTTGTCAAAGGAGACATTTGTACATGAGTAAAATTAAAGTTGCTGTATTCGGCTGTGGAGCCATTGCCGAGCGCAGACATATTCCAGAGTACGCTGCCAATGAGAACGTAGAACTTGTCGCTTTTGCCGATCCGATCGTGGAGCGTGCAGAAAAGATGGCCGAAACTTACGGTGGTAAAGCTTACTCCAGCTACGAAGAATTGCTTGCAAGCGAAGAAGTGGATGCAGTTAGTGTTTGTACGCCGAACTACCTGCATGCCTCGATGGCCATTGCTGCTGCGAATGCCGGTAAACATGTATTGGTGGAAAAACCGATGGCGGTTACAACCGAAGAAGGCGAGCAAATGATCGAAGCTGCCAAGAAAAACGGTGTGTATCTGATGGTTGGACACAACCAGCGTTTGATGCCTCCGCACATAAAAGCCAAAGAAATTTTGGACTCCGGCAAACTCGGCAAAGTCCTGAATTTCCGTACTTCCTTTGGTCATCCGGGTCCGGAAGGCTGGAGCGTAGACGGTGCAGAAAGCTGGTTCTTCCGCAAAGAAGAAGCGATTATGGGTGCTATGGGTGACCTGGGCGTGCACAAATCGGACTTTATCCGTTATTTGCTGGATGATGAAGTGTCCGAAGTTGCTGGTTTCATCAGCACATTGCACAAGGAGAACACCAAAGTGGACGATAACGCAACTTGCCTGCTGCGCATGAAGAGCGGTGCAATCGGAACGCTGGTAGCGAGCTGGACACAATACAGAGCAGGAGATAACAGTACGGTTCTGTGGTGTGAAAATGGTGTGATGAAGATCGGAACGGTAGAAGGAGACGAGGTTATCGTTGAGCTGACTAACGGTACGGTTGAAACATACAAAGTTGGCGCAATGGCTACCAACGATAAACAAGTACCAAGCGGCGTTATTGACGCTTTTGTAGAGTCGATTGTAACGCAAACACCTCCAAGCATTTCCGGTGAAGAAGGTCTGCGTTCCCTGCAAGTCATTCTGGCAGCATTCGAATCCGAGAAGACTGGTCAGATCGTGAAGCTGTAATACAACGATATCATCGTCATTTTCTAAAAGTTCAACTATCTAATATTAAAAAGGGGCTTACCATCAGAAAAATATTTCTGGTAGGTAGTCTCTTTTTATTACTTTTTTCATGACAATCAGATGGGTGGAATACGTAAATATAACATGTCCGAACCGGAAGTTTGGCGGTATACGGGCTATAGCGAACAGCTATTCGTTGATCCTGTGGGACGGTTACAATGGTTGAAAAGTAGCTGGTATACCAAAAAGGACTGACAACTCCGCGCTACATCGCGGAAGAGTCAGTCCCTTCACCATCAAGATTGAATTAAAAGTGTATGCCAGTTTTACACGCTTGGTTTCACATTACTGCCCAAATCCAGCCAATCCAGTTCTTCACGAGTTAGTGTGATGCGAGAACCTTCGTCACAAGAAAGTAGTTCTTCCCGATTTTGAGCGCCAATCAGCGCACAGGTCGGAAACGGTTGGTTCAATACATAAGCAAGTGCAATCTGAATTGGCGTGGTCTTCTTCGACGCGGCCAGCTGTTCAGCACGGTGCAAACGTTCCCAGTTGCCGTCACTGTAAAATACACGAACCAGATCTTCATTATCCCGCACTTCAGGGGTAAATCGTCCGGTAAAGAAGCCGCGAGCCTGGGAAGACCAGGACAGTAAAGGAAGCTTGGTGCGCTCATGCCATGCCAGCGTTTCTTCATCAGCTGATACACAGCCTGCCCAGAACGGCTCGTTTGCTTTGGCAAGACTGAGATTCGGACTGCTGAATGTGAAACCTTTCAGACCATTAGTGGCCGCATATGCGTTAGCTTCTTCCAGCCGCTGCCAGGTCCAGTTGGAGGCGCCAATCGCGCCGATTTTGCCGGATTCAATATGTTCGTTCAACGCTTCAAGGATCACACCAACAGGTATGTTTGGGTCATCCCGATGCAGGGCATATAGCTCCACATGTTCGGTTTGAAGCCGCTCCAGACTGGTAAGAAGATCGCTGCGGATAGCATCAGCGTTAACGCGTGGGCCATTCTGATCATGATGCGCACCCTTGGTCAAAATAATGATCTCGTTACGGTTACCCCGTTCCTGCATGTAACGTCCGAGCACTTCTTCACTCTGACCGCCGCAATAGATATGCGCGGAGTCAACGGTATTACCGCCAATCGCCAGGAATGCATCCATGTTCGTAGCTGCTTTCTCATAGGAATCATGGTAGAAATAATCGGTTCCTTTAATCAATCGGGAGATAGGTTTGCCTGCACCAGCAATCTCAATGTATTCCATAATTCAGTTCATCCCCTTTTCTTATAATGTGATTCGTGTACGTTCTTCTGCCGAACGAAGACAAGCTTCGAGTACCTTCATATTGGCTACAGCATCGGATGGAGCGAAGCGCAGAGCCTTACCTTGAAGCACAGCTCGTGCCATGTCGTCTCCCTGGAGGGAGTAGTGGTTCACCTGTGGGACTTCAATTTCTTTACGCTCACCATCAACAATTACGAAAAAGTTGGAGCTGCGGTCCGGATTGCTGATATAAGCAGACGGTACCTCGATGATGCCATCCGATCCAAGCACCTCCAGTGTGTTGCGGAAGGCTGCCCACATGCTGCTGTCAAAGGTCACGCCAATATGATTGTCGAACTCAAGCAAGCCGGAAGCCATCATATCCACATGACCATGCTCTGGGGAGAACATACCAATGACGGTTGCGGCTGAAGGCTCTTGGCCAAGCAGCAGCCGTGCTGCACTGATGGAATAACAACCGATGTCATACAGAGCACCGCCGCCCCAATCACGACGAAAACGGACATTGCCCGTTGAGCCGGAACTGTTGAACGAAAATGTACTATGAATGCCGCGGACTTCACCAATTTCTCCGCTGGCGATAATATCCCGAATCTGATCATAACGTGGATGGTGTCGGTACATAAGTGCCTCAGCGAGATGCACACCAGCATCTTCGCAGGCTTGCACCATCTCCTGAGCTTCCTGCTCCGTCAGTGCCAGCGGCTTCTCACACAGAATATGTTTACCGGCTTCAGCGGCACGGAGTGTCCACTCCCGGTGCAGATGGTTCGGAAGCGGAATGTAGACCGCATCAATGGAATCGTCAGCAAGCAAAGCTTCATAGCTACCATAAGCTTGAGGAATGCCGAGTTGGTCAGCGGTTTGTTTCGCTTTTTCTTCATCCCGGCTGGCAATGGCGGTCACTTCATTCAACTCGGATTGCTGCAAACCTGGAATAACGGATCGTACGGCAATGCTAGCGCTACCAAGAATTCCCCAGCGCAGTTTTCGATCTGAATTCATTTGTTGTTTCCTCCTATGAATGAATGTATATTGTGATTATAAGTAATAGACGGATGAATGAAAATGATAATATATTGAAATGAGTTAACACAATATTGTTTAGAAAAGAGAATGGGCCATGATGAGACAGACTGTACTGCTAACCTTGCAGGATATTCCATATTTTTGTTACCCAGAGTCCGTTGGACTTTATGTCGACCACCCCGAGCACACTGTATTACGGGAGGCTGGCGCACTTAACAACTTCAATATTCACTACGTTGCTGCGGGCAAGGGGTACGTGGAAGTGGAGGGGGTAGTGCATGAGCTTCGAGCCGGTCAGGCTGTATTGTATTTCCCACAGCAGAGGCAGCATTACTACAGCAGCGAAGATGATCCATGGGATGTACGATGGGTTCATTTTTACGGTGAAAGGCTGCATGATTATATGATTGAGCGGGGGTTGCATCGCAATCTGTTGTGGACGCTGCGGCAGCAGGCTCCATGGGAAGAAGCACATATGGCTCTACTGAATGAGGCCGAGCAGAACCGGATGCTGCGTCCTGCCCAACTATCTACCCTGACCTACGCTGTGCTGGCCGAGTTCGTGCAGCATGCTGTTCCACTGAAAAGCACACGCACAAGCAAGGCCGAGAGTCGTATTCTTGGACTGCTTCCACAGATGCAGCAGGAGGCATGCCAGCCATTTTTGTT
>NZ_LITU01000045.1:0-87500 GCF_001280595.1 Paenibacillus xylanivorans | reverse complement strand
GAGGAGGCGGGGTATCCCAATGCCAGTTATTTTAACCGCCAGTTTTTGGCTCATGAGGGCATGACCCCAACGGATTATCGTGGGCTTTACCACAGTTAAATGTAGTGATGTCCGTTTGTTTGATTTTGCGGGAATTCTCGATGTTTGACAGAGCGTTCAATCAAGTCTATTATAGATAAATTAAATCCGTATATAATGAGGTGCCCTCATGAAATATTCGAAAGCTACAAACTATGCCCTGCACACCATGCTTTTTCTGGTTGCTACCGAGCCGGAACAACTGGTTAGTGTACATCAATTAGCTGAGATGCAGAAAGTATCTCCAACCTACTTATCTAAAATTTTGACCAAGCTGGTCAAAGCCGGCATGATCGAATCAACTTCTGGTGCCAATGGTGGTTATCGGCTTAGCCGGAAGAATCCGGACCCTTCTTTTCTGGAGATTATCCATGCGATTGAAGGACAGGCTTCCCTGTTCGAATGCTCGCAGGATCATAACGAAGGCTGCCTGATTCAGCAGGTGATGGTTCGTGCGGAAGAAGAGATGGAGAGCTATTTGAACAATAAAAAAATGTCTGAGCTGGCCGCCCAGATGAAAGCTGCACATTCCATATAACCTGAATTAGAGGTGCAGTTGATCCTGTCGCTGCGCCCGAGAAGGGCAAATTTAAAATCCTTCTTCCCCGCTTAAGGGGAATGGAAGGATTTTTTGCTTTACTCGAACGCTATTGCTGCGTCATTGGGGCTTTGGTGTGTTCGTGCTTTTACGTTCACTCAGAATTCGATCCGAATCTGACTTAGAGTGAAAGCGTCTGATGTTTCTCTTTTGAAAATTGTTGTGTGACAACAAGCATGCCTAACGAAAGCAGAACAAGCAGCAGACATACCCAATAGGAGTTTCGATATCCCCACGCTCCGGCTGTCCATCCCCCTACCAGACTGCCAAATAATCTTCCCAACGTGGAAGCGTTGGAATAGAGTGTCGACGCATAGCCAGGCATGGATGGAAGCAGATCCTGCATGTAACTGATACCGATAGCAGAGATGACGGCGACAAAGAATGCGAGCAGTAGTTGTCCTGCCAGCAAATGCCATAGTTCCGTGGAGAACAAAACAATTACATAGTAAGCAGCACCCATCAGAGAGCCCCATAACATGAGTGAGCGGTTTGGATACCTTGAGGCGAGCAGACCCAAGCCTAACATTATGGGAATTTCAAGCCCCGCGCAAAGACTGGAGATCCAGCCAACTTCCCGAGTTCCCTCACCCAAATGGTGAATAATGAACAGTGATGCATTCAGGTTATTCATCCAATGTGCCATATACAGGAGTGTGGTAATGAGAAAAGGCATATAGATTCTTGCATCCTGATGCAATTTCAGGTGTACGCCACCCGTAGATGCACGAAGGGGAGAAGAATCGGGGGCCTTTTTTAAGAGAAAGAAAAATAATAGCGCATTAATCAAAAAAATAGAACAGGTTGAACTAAAAATGCCGGAGTAACCAATGTACGCAATCAATAAAGTACCGAATAAAGGTCCCGTAATAAACCCCAGTGAAAACGCGGAGCGCAGGGTGGAATTGGCCACAGCATGATCGACGTCCGTTGCGGCATTGACCGCTTCTCTTGCAGCTGCGAACAATTGTGGCATGGCGGGAGATCCGAGTGCAGTCATCACCGTCATGTAGATAAACAATAGAGTGAAGTCGTGGATCCACAGGTACCCGGCAAAAGCAAGGGCATTGCAAATCATGGCAGTCACCAGAATGATTTTGCGAGCCCCGGGTTGATCCGATCGTCTGGCGATCCAGGAACTGAATAGCACACCCGCCATAAGAGTTACTGCAGTGAATAATCCAAATGTAGCAATGGATACTTCGAGGCGAGTTGTAAAGTAGACCGCCAGAAAGGGAGCGCTTATTGAAATAGCCATGCCTTGCAACAACATACAAACGAAAAACAGTCGGTATGTAGGGATACGAAATAGTGAATTAAACTGTTGAAGCTTCATGTGTGATTAGACATCCCCTTGGTTTTATCGTTCTCTAGATATATATACTATCTGGTTATAATATAAGAAAAACAGAGATAAAGTAATACGGAGTGCTATTTTTTCCTAATAAAAGACCAAAAAAGCCAGAGATCAGACCCCATCGGTCCAATCCCTGGCTTTCTTGTATGAAGAGTCTACTATCAAATCCTTTTGAACTGCTTAGTGTGAGGCAATGGTTTTCTTCCGTGACTGCATTCTCAGATACACCTGGGAGAAAATAATGGATGCCAGAGCAACCACGGTCATACCCCAGAAAATGTTGGTGTAAGCTGATGATAATGGCATTTGCTGCATTGCAGTCAGAGCCACGCCAGTTACGGCAACACTAAATGCACCGCTGAAGAACTGGCTAAGTTGGAACAGTCCCATACCAGCACCAACCTGATCCATCGTCAGATTGCCCGATAACTCATTGGATACACTGGTTGTCAGTGCAGAGAAGCCTACGCTAAGCAGAATGTATACGGCCATAATGGCATAGATGCTGTCGTCTGCAAAAAGAGCAAACAATCCGGCAGCAGCGAGCAGCAACCATGGTGCGAATTTGAGCAGTTGTGTATTGCCGTGTCGGTCAATCATGCGGCCAATCCGATTGGATAACAGCATGGACACGATTGCACCCGGGAAGATGACGAGCCCGGACTGGGCCGGGGTCAGGCCATACAGGTGTGCCAGAATTTGCGGCAGTAGGAACAGCGTCGAGAAGTTGTTAATGTACGATACAATCCCCAGTGAGCTGAGCATCATATATTTTTTGTTTTTGAACAAGGCCGGTTGAACAAAGGGATCAGCCGCACGGCGAATTCGTAACCAGAATAGAACCAGTGCAGCCGCACCAATAACGAGGGTTACCCATTCACGCGAAGTCAGGAATAGCAGAACGCCGGTTGTTCCGATCGCCAGTAACAGCGCGCCGAGCAAGTCGAATGAACCCTTTTGCGGCATTTCACTTGGAAGCAATTTGAAAAATACAGGGATCAGAAACAAGGTTAGTCCGGTAACGATAAACAGATCATGCCAACCGAGAAACTGTGTAATACTGCCGCCGATCACAGGTCCGAGTCCAAGACCCAGTGAGCTGGCAGACATGACAACAGCCATGGATTTACCCCGGCGGTCACTTGGAATGTAACGAGTAATAAGAACAATAGCTAGCCCTGGTACAGAAGCTGCACCCGCAGCCTGAATCAGACGTGCAATGAGCAGAAGGATAAAATGGTTACTGAAGAAACCAAGAACAGATGCCGCACCAAGTAGTGTAAGACCGGTCGTAAACAGGGTGCGAATTGGCACAAAATCCGATAGACGTGAGAACGTGATCGAGGAAATAGCAAAAACGATGGAATAACCGGTGACAATCCAGGAAGAAGAGACAGATGAGAGCATAAATTCGGCTGCAATTTTGGGTAGGGCCAGATTGAACATCATCGTATTCATAACGACAAGCACAACGGTGAAGCCAAGCAGACTTACGATTAAGCCTTCCTGTATTCCAGTTGTCCGTTCCCCAGATGATGCAGTTGCGGTGTTGTTCATAAAAACCTCCTAATTGATTTGTATTTCGCAACATTTCAGAAACGGAGTGTAACATTTGCAAAATGTGGTATGTGTGAATCCCATGCCTGACAGCAGGGGATACATAAACGAAATAGGTTTATAAGTTCGATTGGTATCGAACATTAGAAATATATCATGGAACTGTGCTAAAATACAATGGATAGTCTGAAAAAAGGAGACTACAACGATGAAAATTTTGCATCATCCTCAAGTGGAGGATATTGAACTTTCTTCTGTATTGTACGCTTTAAGTGATCCCATCCGTCTTGGGATTGTAACAGAAGCAGCCAGAAATGGTGAGCAGCCATGCAGTCATTTTCGTGCACCTGTTGTGAAATCCACGATGTCACACCATATTCGGACCCTGCGAGAAGCCGGAGTCATACGGGTGAGAGTGCAAGGTACACAGCATTTCCTGACGCTAAGATCCGAGGATCTGGAAGTGCGTTTTCCAGGTCTGTTGCAGCCTTTGTTACAAGCGGCAGCTCAGTCCGAAATACATGATTCCTAAAAAATGTCCTTTCTTCAAGCCGAAGAGGGGACATTTTTTTATGTTTGGCATGTTCCATACTGCTGCGACACTCTGTGTCGTACCATGCCCTCTATAATAACGGTGAACACACAAACCATATCGAAAAGAGGTTCACAAACGTTGGCAAAAACAAAAAGAGGACGCGTCCTGTGGAATCTACCATCCCGAGGAAGAGGAACATGCCCGGTGTGCAGCAGTACCCGGATTAAATTGTTGTATTCGCAAACAAAAACAGATGGTACGAGTATGAAAGTATGCAAGAAATGTTCCAAAGCCGTGCAGTCCAGAGTGGACAAGGTAACCGTATAACATAACAGGCCTGTTCTTCGGAACGGGTCATGTCTTTTGGTATAATACAATTAGAAAATACGGAATGAGCCAGGGGGCGGGGAAATGAGCAATATGCATCGTATTCACTGGTTTGACGAGCAGATTCGGAGTGGACGTTTTCCGAACAGCAGCTGGCTTGCACGAGAATTTGAAATATCCCGGCGCCAGGCCCAGCGTGATATTGAATATATGGCGATTTCTCTGCGTGCCCCCCTGGTGTATATAGCAAAATATCGAGGGTATTGTTACGAGGATCAGACCTACCGGCTGCCCCATTTATATATGACGGAAGAAGAACAGCGGGTGCTTAAGTATCTGGCACATCGTTATCGGCATTACAATTATGAACAGTCGGATGCGGTAAAGCGTGTGGCACATTTGCTTGAGCGTTTTACCCTTGAGGAGCAGCAGGCGGAAAATAGTCAGCTTCCTGTTTTTAAAGCAGATCCGCAGCAGCTTCAGTTCTTTGAGATTTTGTCCCATGCGATTGCCGAATCGCGCAAAGTACATATTCATTACAGAGATCATACCGGAGAACGGCAATTTACCTGGTGTCCATTAAAGATGCTATCCCAGTTCAACGCCGATTATGTGATTGGCTATGAAATGGACCCTTTACAGCAAAAGGCCATCCGGCTGGAGGGCATGATTCATGTGCAGATGACGAACGAGACGTTTCATTGTCAGACAGACGGGTTGCTGGGTGTATGGGAAGAAGCTTTGCCTGTTCATAAACCGTTTGTCGCTGAGATAAGGCTGAAAGAAGTACAGCAAACGGAGCTGTGGCAAGGATATCGGATTCGGGCGAAGCAAGATGAGATTCACTCTATTGAATTTTATGACACGGATGCTTTCCTACAGCATTTGTTCATTAGTGAGTGGGAGGAACTGTTGTCTCCAACGTGGCTTAGACGAAAGCTTCTGCAAAGTGCTGAAGGAATAATCGACAGGCTTACAATACAGCGCAAGGTTAACGTGAATTAGAACAAGCATGGAGAGGAGATTTTTTTTGACTGGAGTTGTGTTAGAAAACCTGATAATGAAGAGAGATTCCAAATCGTATGTGGATAGCCTGCACGCCATATTAATCCATGCGGGTCTGTTTCAGGGTTCCAAATATGTGCTTGCTGGATATACGGGCATGGCATTCAAACTTTCGGTGCACCGCAGACTACTGCCAATGTCGGTCACTGCCTATGGACAATGGGGAGAATCCCATCGCCCTGGAATGGATAACCTGGGGATATTCACGATCTGGGATGGAGGACGGACACGTCACCCCACATTCGGGTATTACCAACAGGATGCGGTGAATTGGGTGAAGCGCAGTCTGGATGGAGGCATCGGGGTGATCTACTGGATTCCGGAATTTGGTGTCATTCACGGGTATGATGACAGTGATCGCATCTTTTATGTGCAAGACGGCTGGAGCAAGGAACCACAGATTTTGCTGTATGACAATTTCGGACTAAACTTCACCGGGTTCTGGTATTGTCAGGTCTTTGGTGAACAGGTACATATCCCCAAACAACAGATGCTGCTGGAAGCATTGAGATTGGCGATTGAGGATTGGGATGTACCTTACAGGCTGCTGCCTGATCAGAATATCGCTTCGGGCAGACTGGCGTATGATGTGTGGGTGCAAGCCCTTCGAAGTGGAGATTACGATGAATCGGGTGCTGCTTATATTTTGGAATCCTATTGCCAGTCCCGAACTGATATTCAGATGTACTTGCAGGATGCGCGCGGAATATGGACTGAACTGGACCAGGCCTATGCATGTTATGAACAGCTTGGAGCATTGATTATACAGATGAAGGGATGCATGATTCAGGAAAATAACAGATGGATCCTGCAGGCAGACGCCACAGAGAAGCTGGCACAGGCTTTATTGGAAGCGAAGACATTGGAAGGCCAGGCTGTTGATTATTTTCGCTTGATATCCCTAAAGTATCCTGACCGCAAACGGTCCACTGTACCCCGGTGGGGAGCACACTCGGCAAGGTAGGAAGGGAGGAGTAGAGGATGGGGAGCAAAATACTGCCGGATTGGATTCATTTTATACAGAGCAGCAATTCTGCACGTGAACACATATCATGGAACGGAGCGGGCTCCTATATAGATGCGATGTACCGGATTCTGATGCATAAACAGTGGTCGGATTTACCGCGTCACATGATTGCGGGGATGACCGCAAGTGTGTTTCGATTAGTAGTAGATCGGCGTCTAACGACAGAATCGATTTCGGCATACAACTGGATGGCTGAGAATTTTGTAGCTGCGGATTTCATTGGCGTCACGACCGGACAACACGGGGGATTTTCGTTCGAGCTGACCTTTCCGCTCTATCAGAAGCAGGCCTTGATGGATATCAAAGCTTCCATTGACCGGGGTGTAGGGGCCATTCTATGGCATGATCAGTTTGTCATTTGCACGGGATATGATGATGGGGAGCAGGTACTACTTATCTGTGAAAGTAAAGGAAATGAGATTGTTCGTCTGCCCTATGATTCTTTTGGTCGGAACAGTACACCATACTGGTACTATCAGGTGCTTGAATCTCATACAACCGTAGACGTATGGGAAGTGTGCAAGGAATCATTAATTCAGGCCGTGTACAAATGGGAAACCCATGATTATATGCTGCCTCCTCAGGATTACGCCTGTGGACCCGCTGCATATGCAGCCATTACTGCTGCTCTGCAATCTGGTGCATATGAAACCGATCAAGCTGCCGTGGTTTTGCGCTATTATACTAAATCAAGACAGGATATGGCCGCCTATGTTGCAGAGCTTGAGCATTTATCCAATCAGATGAATCATGTTGTGCAGGAGTATGCGTTACTCGCAGACCTATATGCACAAATGATGGAGAAGGTTGAAGATTCAGCAGCGTGGGATGCAAAGGAGCCCGGACATGTGCAGAGGGTGATCCATCTGATCAAGCAGGCTGGGGAAACGGAACAGTGTGCCATCGATGCCATTAAACAGGCCTTCCCTGAGACAATTGGCAACCGTTTTGAGGATATTGGATTAAGATGAATGGAACAGTATACAGGAAAAACAAAAATACCGGATAAAGGCTGAAAAGCCTATTCGGTATTTTTTTGCATTTCGCCCCATAGGAGTCCATTGCACATCCTTATTTCAACCTGCACAAGAAAAAATAACCATAAATTCGATTTTGGGGTAATGTGCAGCTCCCTTTGTTCCGAATATTATAATAGATGGTCTTATTTGGATGGAGGATATTGAAGGACAACAGGGGGCGGGAGTATGGTGCATAATCCGAAAACCATTCAGGAATGTATCGAAAAGGCACGACAGAGGCTCTACCAGATTGCAAATTCTCATAAAGAACTGTGGCATCCGGAGGTCATTCGTCAATCGATGGTTCTGGATGAGCTCATTAATGAATATAACAACGCCATTCGCGGGAAATCATCCCGAAGTAAATAAATGCATTTTAAACCTCGGGATGAAACGATGCGAATTCATTCGGTATACGAACCCTATTCTTTTACAGCCCCAAGCACAATTCCTTTTACAAAGAATCGCTGCAAGAACGGATAAACGAGTAGGATTGGTAGTGCTCCGATAAAGATTTGGGCTGCGTTAACGGTACGCTGCGACATGTTCTGAAGCTGTGTCGCATCGACATTCATATTGGAGAAATCCTGCTGCACGATAATGGTTTGCATCAACGTAGCCAGCGGATATTTTGCTGCATCATTCATATAGATCAGCCCGTCGAACCAGGAATTCCACTGCCCTACCATGGTGAATAGGGAAATTGTGGCAATGGCGGGCATGGATACAGGCAGATAGATTCGGAACAGGGTGGTAATGTGGTTAGCCCCATCGATGAATGATGCTTCTTCAAGCTCTTTCGGAACGTTACGGAAGAAGTTCATCATAAGAATCAGGTTCCAGACTGCAACAGCGCCTGGTAAAATCAGAGCCCACATAGTGTTGATAAGCCCCAGCTTTTGAATCAAAATATAGGACGGAATCAGCCCACCACTGAATAGCATCGTGAAGATGAAAAACCACGCATACAGCGAACGTCCCTTGAAATTCAAACTCTCTTTGGATAGAGGATATGCCGTCAGGGTGACTAGCACCATACTGAGCAGCGTCCCGAAAACGGTACGTTGGACCGAGATCCAGAGCGCGCTGAGAAAGTTGCTGTTACCAAACGTTTTGGTATAGGCATCGACTGTAAAATCAATCGGCCAGAGCGTTACCAGATTGGCAGAAGCTGCCGCTTTACCGCTGAAGGAAACCGCCAGAATGTGAACAAGCGGCAGCACACACAGCAGCGAGACGGCCGCGATGAAGAACAGGTTGAAGCCGTTAAATATACGGTATCCGGTCGTTTTGTGATACACCTTAATTCCTCCTTAGAAAATGCGGTAATTGGCGATTTTGTAAGCCATCCGGTAGGCAGTAATAACGAGGAACATGGCGACAAAGGATTTAAACAAACCAACCGCAGTCGCAAAGCTCATTTTGCCATTCAAAATACCCATCCGGTAAACAAACGTGTCAATAATATCGCCTTTATCATATACAAGTGGATTGTACAGGTTGAAAATCTGGTCAAATCCGGCATTAAGAATATTCCCCAGTGATAGTGTTCCCACGACAATAATCATCGGCACGAGTGCAGGCAGCGTAATGTGCAGAGTTTGCTTAAGCCGTGTTGCTCCGTCAACTTCCGAAGCTTCGTACAGAGCAGGGTTGATGCCCGCGAGGGCTGCAAGAAAGACAATGGTACCAAATCCGAATTCCTTCCATACATCACTAATGACCACGGTTACACGGAACCAGTCGCCATCTCCCAGAAAGAAGATCGGTTCAATGCCAACAGCCGCCAGCACCTGATTAATCAGTCCGCCCTCGGGGGAAAGCATGTCCAGCAGGATGCCGCCCAGTACAACCCAGGACAGGAAGTGGGGCAGGTATACCAGCGTCTGCGAGAACCTTTTGAACGTGGAGTTCCGTACTTCATTCAGCAAAATGGCAAACACAACCGGGGCCACGAGTCCGGCCACAATCTTCATGGCTGCAATCAGTACCGTGTTCCAGATGACCTGAACACTGTCCGGATATTCGAACATGAATCGGAAGTTATCCCATCCTACCCATTTGGAGCCGGTGAATCCCAGCCATGGTTTGAAATCCTGAAAAGCAATAATAATGCCGCCCATAGGCACATAGGCGAACAGCAATGTGAGCAGTACCGAAGGCAGCAGCATCAGATGCAGCGGCCAAGTGCGTTTGAAATTCCAGCGGGTACGTTTGCGTGGATTGTGTGTTGCCTGCCGCACCGGCGTATTGGTCGTTAGTGGTTGTTCCATAGCCATCAGGTCCCTCCTTTATATCGTCCAGCCTCTGCATCATGAGGCCAGTCAGCCTCTGCAAAAAGTGGAGCAACTGAATTATAGCAATGGAAACGGGTGGGCTATAGAACAACATTTCAAGGCGGATGTTGATTTATTAACTTGTTGATATAACAACACATAAAGGGGGGAACAGAGCACTATTCAAGAAAAATGAACATCAAATGAAGCAGCCGACCGAGAGGCCAAAAAGGGCTTCAAGCGAAATTCAGTATAGATATGTAAGGGGTTTCAATATAAAATAGGACTTCGATGTGTATCCTTACTTAACCGAGACAGGGTGAAGCAATGAAATTTACAGTATTCTCAAAAACAGTTATGCTGCTGGTCTGCTTGCTGGTACCTATCTTGTTGCTCTATACCTACGCTAATCAGGCGAACGTGGACATGATCGTGGAGGAGAAGCAACAGTCCAGCTTGAACCAGTTCAACTATTTTAGCTCTCAGGTAGATAAAAATATTGAGCAGCTCTCGCTTTACGGGTTGACTTTACTACGTGATCCCAGCATTCTCCACTATCGTTACATGACAGAATCGACCAGCCAATATGAGAAAAACAGCATCTATCTCGATATCCTCGACAAATTGTCGCTATACCAGTCCACCAGCCGCTGGAAGAACGATATTACCATTGTGCTGCCTCAGGCAGAGTTGGTATTGTCCACTATGTCGAACCGGACGGTCTTTAATGAGAAGATGTTGAATTTTCCACAGCCAGGCCGATGGCAGTTGAATGAAGGCAGCTTCACTTATTTCTTTACGGATAACTACGAGTGGAATGAAAAACCTGTGACCACGGATGTACGGACGGTGATGGAGATTGATTTTGACCCGATGAACATTGTTGCGATGCTGGATGATTTCAAGGAGGCCCAGGGAGGAGATCCTTTTCTACTCGTCCCGGGCAACGAGCCTCTGTTAAATCGTAGTGCAGACCCCGAACTAGTGGAAGCTATCATGGAGGACATGCCGCTAAACGCGTTAGGCAGTGAAGGCAACCATCAGCTGGAGGTGGGGGGCAAGCAGTACTTGGTCAGTTATGTGTTCTCCAAACAGCTGAACGGAATCTATGTTAACCCGGTTGTGCTGGATGATCTGCTCACGCCGATGGACAAGAGCCGAAATATGTTTATAACCTCGATTTTGCTGCTGCTCGTGCTCAGTATTGGCGCTGCCCTGTTGTTATACCGAAAGGTACAGGTGCCGATACAACGTCTAATGAGAGGATTGCAGCAGATTCGCAAAGGGCAGCTGTCCACACGAATTCCGGTCGATCACTCCCGTGATGAATTCGCGTACCTGACGCAGAGCTTCAACCACATGGCCGAGCAAATTCAGGAACTGATCGAAAAGGTTTACGAGGAACGCATCCGTTCACGGGAAGCAACGTTAAAGCATCTGCAATCACAGATTAATCCTCATTTTCTGTACAATTGCCTGTTTTATATTAAAAATATGACGCAGCTCGGCAACCGCGAAGCGGTTATTGCCATGTCGCTCAGTCTGGGAGATTACTATCGGTACATCACACGTGATGAGAACGATATGACGACCGTGGAAGAGGAGATTCGGTTGCTGGACAATTATTTGTCCATCCAACAGATGCGCACCAATCGTTTGTCGTATGAGATTGCCGTACCGCAAGAGCTGATGCAACAGCACATCCCAAGGCTGTTGATCCAGCCTATCGTGGAGAATGCAGTCATTCACGGTATTGAACCGATGGAGGGTAGCGGTCACATCGTGGTTACAGGCATGGCAGCACAAGAGCAAATTGATGGAAAGCAATACACACGATACAGTCTGTTTGTCGATAACGATGGTGTTACTTTGACGCCGGAAGAGATTGCTGGTCTTGAACGAGAAATCAATGAACCGATGGGTGAAGAAATTGGCACGGGCACCTGGAATGTACACCAGCGGCTCGTTACACGATATGGTCATTCTTCGGGGCTTCACTTTGCATCGATCCCTTATGGGGGTCTCAGTGTAGAAATACGATGGTTTGAGGAGGAGTATCCTAATGATGAATCTAATGGTCGTGGATGATGAACATTCAGCGGTGGAATCGATTGCATCCTCCATACCGTGGAGGGAACATGGGATTGGACAGGTGTATAAGGCGTATTCAGTTAAAGAGGCTTTGCAGCAAATGACGGCACATCAGGTCCATATTATCATCACCGATATTCGTATGCCGGGCTTGTCCGGTCTGGATCTGGTGAGTCATATTCGGCAAAAGTGGGAGCGGACCAAATGTATCATTTTATCCGGGCATGCTTCCTTTGATTATGCGAAGCAGGCACTCCGTCATGGAACAGTGAGTTATCTACTGAAGCCAGTGCGGGATGAGGAACTGATTGAAGCCGTGCAGCAGGCTTCCGTCCAGATTCGGCTGGAGGGAGAGAAACAATTGATGCATCAGCGCGCTATGTATTCGGTGAGAGAGCATTTACCGGAGAAGCGGGCTGGATTAATGAAGGATGTGCTGCTGGGGCACAAATTTGCGGAGAGTGAACTTGTGGAAAAGCTGGAGCAATTGGAGATTGGTTTCCGTCCCCAGGACAAAATGCAGCTACTGCTCATTCGCTATGATGACCCACAGCCAACGCACAAGGCATTCAGGTTAATGAAATACGCTATCTCTAATGTAGTGGAGGAGATCTTTGGCAGCAGCTATCATCTCTGCCATACGGACGATGCCTATGATGATCTCGTCTTCATGGCTAGCCCCAAACAGGCACAGTCTGAACCGGAAATCTTAATGGGACGGCTCGGAGAACGATTACTTCACAGTGTGAAGCAGTATTTAAACGCGACGATTTCACTGTCAGTTAGCCGGATCGGTCGTTTTCCAGAGCAGGTTCCGCAGCTGTACCATCAGGCTGTAAGTGCCTTGCGCAAGCAGGCGGAAGCGGGTAAAGGACTGCATCTCAATGCGGCTGCCGGCTCCCATGGAGCAACATTGAAATCACTTGCCGCACTTTATGAGCCACCTGGACTGACTGCATTGCTGGAAGCAGGACGGATGGAGGATGCAAACCGCAAGATTGATTCTATTTTCGCCGAGTTATCGGATAGTGTGTTCCCCGAGCATGTATATGTTGCTTTTCACTATCTCGCAGCCGCTTTCTCATACATGGCTCATCGGGAGGGTAGACAGCTGTCCGATGTCCTTGGTGAGCAGTATCAGCAGCTGTTGAAGGACGGTTACGGCGTGTCGCTTCGCAGTCTGGAAGCATGGACCCGGAGTGTGATGGAACAATGGGCTCAGAGCACATCCGACACGGGCCAGGAAAGTGGATCGAGCATGATCAGACAGGTCCAGCAATGGATTGACCATCATCTGGGTGAAGATCTTTCCTTGCAGGTCATTGCCGGGGAGGTACATCTGCACCCGGTGTACTTGTCCAAAATGTATAAACAATCCACAGGTGAAGGTATCAGTGATTACATTATCCGTTCGCGGATGGAACGTGCTGTTCACTTGCTGAAGCACACGGTAATGAAGATTTATGAAGTCGGCCAGGAAGTGGGATATAACAATACCCCTTATTTCATTCAAGTATTCCGCAAACATTATGGCTTGACCCCGCAGGATTTTCGGAACGGTTAACAAATCAATATGAACATTGAAATTGTGATATATGTTTGCTTCCCCGGCTGCACTATCCTTTTCATGTAAGGGTATTCAAAGTGATTGAGGAGGGGTTTCATGTATAGAAAAATGATGACTGCATTGCTTGCACTGACAATGGTTGCCGTAACGGCATGCAGTTCGGGGGCAAAGGAAGAACCATCCAAGGAAGCGGCTGCGCCACTTGCGTTGCAAGACGGTAAGTATGAACCTGCGGTTCAGATGAGCTATTTGCGAGCCTGGAATGATGATACAAAATTCAAGAACGGAGAGACTGCACAGAACAACGTGCACACTAAATGGGCCAAAGAACGACTGGGTATCGACCTAACCACGCCTTGGGCTGTGTCGGTGACCAACGATGCTTTTTACACGAAGCTTCGCCTCTCCCTGTCGGCTAACGAGGAGCTACCGGATATCGTCTCCATCCGTGGTGACTACAATCTGGTGCGTGAATTGATTGAGTCGGGTAAATTCGCCGATGCAGGTGAATTGTTCGACAAGTATGCATCCGACACATGGAAAGGGGCTGCCGAATCCGCATCGGAAGAGTGGTACCCGTACATGTATGAAGGCGCACGGTATGGTATCCCAATCTTCGACTATGCCTACAACGGCGACCCAGTTATGTTTATCCGTGAAGACTGGCTGAAGAAGCTGGGCCTGGAAGAGCCAAAAACGATTGATGAACTCGTTGCGGTAATGGATGCATTTACAAATCAGGACCCAGATGGTAACGGTAAGAAAGATACGTATGGTCTGACGGTCGGCATGAAAAATGCCCTCAATACCTGGATGACCGAATCCGGCTGGATCTTCGGAATGTATAACACGATGCCGGGACAATGGAATTTGAATGCAGAAGGAACACTGGAATACGGATCGGTTCAACCGGGTGTGAAAGAAGGTCTTGCAACGATGAAAGATTGGTTGTCCAAAGGCTATCTGCCGAAGGAAGCCGGCGTATATGACGAGATTAAGGCAGCCGAACTGTTTACAGCAGGCAAAGCCGGAATCATTGTGGGACCACACTGGATGCCGAACTGGCCGATCGATGATGTGAAGAAAAATGTGGACGGTGCTACCTACAAAGCAATTGCCCTGCCAACCGGACCAACTGGCGAGAGCCATCACCACGGTTCAGGTGCGAGCAATGGGGTTGTATTGATCAATAAAGATATGGAAAACCCGGAAATCTTCTTCACATATCAAAATTATTTGTTCGATAACTTTGCCAATCCGGAAGTGGGCGGGGAGTTCGAACATGGCTTTGCCCAAGGATATGACTTTGATATTGTAGACGGTAAAGTGCTTGGTGAAGCTGATTTGAAAGACGGCGTATCTCCGCTGAAGTATACTCTCACTTATGATGGTGCTCGTATTCCGAACCTGATGATGGATACACTGGCTGAGCTTGCTACAGGTAAGGAGCCTGTAACACCATTTGAGAAAAATACGAAAATTGCCAACAAACCTGAAGTGTTCGCTGCGGCTCAAGTCGTGGTAGCCCATAAGGATGATGCAATTAAGAACAAATTTACGGGTGCACCTACGGATACCATGAAAATGAAGAAAGACGCTCTCGACAAGCTGGAGAAAGATACGTTCAGCAAAATCATTTATGGTCAAGTTGGCGTCGATGAATTCGATGCGTTCGTGACGAAGTGGAAATCCATGGGCGGCGATGCAATCACAACGGAAGTCAATGAATGGTTCAAAACAGTCAATTAAACCTGTGAATGATTCACTAGATGAATCATACTAAAGTTATAAAAGAGTGAAAATGTATTTCGTGAATACACCGGATTTGGGCGGGAAACCGCCTGATTCCGGTGTTTTTGTTGTTGCATGAGGATGCATAGACATGGGCAGGAGAGAGGATCATTCTTTTTTCAGCGAACAACCGTGCGTATGACTTATTGTTCCGGGTGTGCTTGAGAGAGTAAAATAATAGGTAGACTACGAACGTAGATACGTATTTTATATAGATGGTTTGCGAAATTATCAGAGATTAGTAGGAGTTTTTGGGCTGTAGACGTTAGTGGACATCAGCAGATATCAGCAGACATTAGATAAATGGGAAGGCGGTCGAGAGGATGAGTACACTCTATGATCAGGCAATGGAAGAGATGATTGGAGCAATTCATGAATGGTTTGATGAACAGATGAAGCGGGGGGACCTGGAAAAGGCTGTGAAGCGAACAACGCTGCAAATGGGGATCTTTAATGATATTTTGCTGGATTACAGACCTGGACGGACCACGGTGGACAGTGTGGATCTTGGATTGGATGAAGGATTGAAATCGAAGAAAGTCGGTCCCTTTACGGAGGAACAGGTGCGAAATGAAATCCAGCCCAAGCTTGTAGAAGTGGTTCAAGAGAAATTGGACAAATGGGCGGATACGCCCTTGATCGACTATCGTTTTACCTTTCGCGGGAAATTTCCAACGACAGAAGGAAAGCTTCAAGTGACCATGCTCGAATATATCAACGAAGGGAAAAGGCAGCAGTTGCTTGAGCGCATTCATACATACGTAGACCAAAAGCTGCTGAAAGGTTCATATCCAACAAAGCCGTTGGAATCCTTTTTTCTGACGCGTCATCTGCTTGATCCAAAATTGTTTCCTGAACTGAACGTAGCGTGGACTATAGCGCAATATGATCGCATACAGGAGTTAAACAAAGGGCGTCAGGAAGCCCTGCCGGAGCATCGTGGTGATATTATCCGTGCGATAACGTCATGGGCGGAGAATTATTTTTTGCCACAATACTTTGATGTACAGCCTTCAGCGTACAGCGCCAATGTATATACACTCAAGCCAGGTGCTTCTTTGGAGGAAGACGAGGCTCATAGTGAGCATGAGAAGCAGGCGGCACAGCCTATTGATCTGCTGCTATATGCAGCCGTAATGATTCTTCGTTATGAGCCTAGTTACAGTAAACCGAAAGGCCTTACTTTCTTGGAGCTGGCCAAACAATTGGGCAGCAGCCGTGCGGTTCGCATGATGACAGAAGGTAGCGGAATCTATGCTAAGGAAGATATTCATGTGAAAAATGTGCTGGTGGAGTTCACCGCGAACGATGTGTTCTCGATTATTACCATCAACATTCGCAAGGAAGAAGCAGCTGCCTACGAACAGGCTCTTGCTTTTATTATCCGTCTGTTGAAGCAGGGCTTCCCAAAAAGCTACAAGATCAAGCTCAAATCCAGCGTGAAGCAATACCTGCCAATTAAAGGACTCGCGAAGTCGGATACGCATCGCTTTTTTGCTAACGCATTGGCATATCCAGAGCTGTTACCACTTCTTGAAGAATATGCACGTGAAGCTATTGAAGAATTCGAATTTTACGAGGATACCGAAAGTGAAAAGAGCTGTATGCCAGGCAGCTATGCTACCTTCGGACTTGGGCTGACAGATCAGCGGTATTTCCCTTTGGTTGAATATTACATGGGCAAAGTAGATGATGAGCATCAGTTGGTACAGGATAAGTTCACCGTTGCCTTTGCTGAGACACACGGGGTTACGGTCAGTTCTATACCTGCGTTAGTTGCTTGCTTGAGCCGTTCTACGGATTATCTGAAGCTGAAGATCCAGCCGGAACTGGAAAATGAAGAGAAGCTTGAGCCTTTGGTGAAACAGCTGCAAAGGCTGGAGTCTTATGAAGTGGAGCGAGCGCTATATCCGATCTGGGGCAAGGTGGAGAAGCTTGCAACGCTGGCCCGCAAGGCCAACGGAAGAAGGAAAGAATTGCTGTTAGAACTGTTAAAGGCAGCAGGGAAATAAGGGTATGCCTGTGAGGGCTTTAAGGCAGTTTAGGGCAAAAGTGAAAGGTGGGGGAGTGTGTGGAAGCATTAAATCGGGAGGCATGGAAAGGATTATCTGCTCAGGAAAAAGAGGAACTAATGCGTGGGATGGTCAATCATTTTCCCGTAGGTATGCAGTATAAAGGATTGGAGACATTTGAACGATACGGTCAGGGAATCGAGACAGGTGTATTTTCATATGATGAGCAGAAATTTGTGTTTGTGCCTGGTGACCGGGTAATACTCGGGTGGGATCGCTGGCAGGATGGGATGAACGACGAGACTTCCGCGGATTTGCTGGAGACGGTCAGTGAGTATGGTGTGGAGAATGTGGATTCTTTTTTGTGTAGCCAGATGTCTCCGGTTAGGGAAGTTCAGATTGCCCCCATGCTGGTGGAGTGTGGCAATCATTCGCTTGGCTGGATTGAAGTGTCGGAGGCAGAGGCGATGGCGCAGGAGAATGCCTGTTTTGCAGAAGAGTTGGAGAAATTCAAGCTGTCCGATCTAAATCAATATGAACTGCATCAAGAGTTCCGTCTGGTTCGTCAAGGTGAGGAAGTTCAGATATTTTGGTTCAATGAAGAGTTGACACTGGAGTACTTCATCGAGGAAGAAGAAAAAACGGGTTTTGGTTTGCTTACTGAAGATGAGTGGGAATATCTGTATGGAGGTGGCTGCCGTACGTTATTTCCATGGGGAGACAGCTTTGACTACACGATGAAATTAAAGCATTTTGGAAGCCTCGAAGGAGTGCAGGGAATCGTGGATGAAACGGCAGAGCCGGACCCTTCCCTATTTGAAGAGGATGACCGTCCATATGATCTGGAGCTGCCCAACTTTTTTGGTATCCAGTTTGCAGGAGATCCCTATACGTATGAACTTACGCTTGATGCATCTGGAACCATGATACCCAAAGGGGGCGACGGTGGTGCGATGATCTGTGGTGGCATGGGACCGTTGGTCGGTTTTCTGCCCGCTGCAGCCGTATACTATCGTGACGGTAATGCAGGGGAATTGGACTGGGAGGATATGATCGATTATATGAACTATCGGAGAGTGATCCGTTTAGCCGATTGGGCAAGGTGAATTTTATAGTGGACAAATTAGTAGAGGGACGGTGTCACTTGCTGTGCCTCTATGCATTTTTGGGTAAATATAATCAGGTTAATCACCCCAATATCAGGAGCGAGGGCGCATTGAGTGCAGTTGTATTACCTTTTACAATAAAATGATAGACTTTTCCATAACATGTTTAACTTATACTAAGGAAAAGAGGGAATGGACTTGCCTTCATATACATCGTTTGAATGTTCCGGCCGAGAGGCCTTGTTTCTGTTTCAACTGATGAATATTCCCGAAGCGGACCAGCTTATCAGGGATCTGAATGATCCCCCATTGGAGGGTAAGCAGGCGGAGTGCATGTATAAACAAGTTGTTAACCGTCTGGTTAAAGATAGTGTCATTGAAGTAGAAGGTGGACAAGTCACTATAGATCCGCAAGTACATAACCTGCTGATGGGGTGTAAGCTCAGTAGTGCAGTTACCCGACTTGATCTGCATATAGCGGATGGTGAATCGTCCGTGATTTATGGTTTTTTGTCAGGCATGCAAATTGTTGAATGGGTATGGACACCCACACGGGATCAGGCGTTACTGTCTTCTTTCGAAGAATTGCAGGATCTGTTCCAACTCATGGGGAACCGGATAGAGTTGCCCGATACGGCAGAGGAAATGATGCGCACACCCATTCAGGCAGAAACGTTGCAGCAACTATCCGCGTTACCGATTGGATCAGACTTCGAGACCATGCAATCGATTCTACAGCAGGACCATCATCTCAATGAATCGTTGATCAACAAGCTATCCCATGCTTTCGCAACGATCCGGAGAAGGGGGCAATTTGACGTGTACACTCGTGGCACGGAGGGTAAGTCGCAAACCATTTATTTTCTGGGCAGTACCGATGGCAATTGGTTATTCCTAGAAGGTAAAGATACAGATCTGACCGCATTCAAGGTGACCGAAGAAGAGTTGGTGCAGAGTCTGTTTTTGCTAACGACACGTTCATTATCTATGTTGCCTGCGGTTTAAACATGTGGAATCATCTACTTAAGTCGAAGGAGGAAGTCCAGTTGACCAAAATTATCATGAAAGCGGAGTACCTGAACTCCCTCGCACAGCAGATTGAACAGGTTACCGCACAACTGCAGCAGGTAGATGGCGCTCTGCAACGTTCCATTCAGGGTGCAGCCTGGCAGTCTGGGAATCGTCAAACCATCATTGGGTTATACCAGACACACCAGCAGCGGTTTCAGAACGCTGGAGAGAATATGCAGCAACTGGCGGCATTTGTGAAAACGACCCGTGAGCGAATGGAACAAGAGGATCAGTCAGGTGGTACATTTGGGCTGACCGGAATTAATCCATTCGCTCCATTCGATGGACCGGGAAGTACGGTAGGAACACTGACAGGAGCTGCGGCTGTTGCCCGGTTGGGATATCGCGTAAAAAACGGATTTATGGTCAAGCCACAGCTGGACCGGAATACGCCACGTATTTTGGTTCGTGAAAGCTACGATTCGGTCAAAGATAACAAGATTGTGAACGGAAGACCCAGAGACTACAAAATTCACTATGTCCGTGACATTGAAGCCAAACTTAACAATGGAACCGCTACCCCGCAGATTAAGGAAATAGCCTCTATGGTCAAGCCGGGTTATGCGGTCAAGTCTGCATTAACGGACAAGTTGGGATGGGCAAGTGTTGGCATTGATGTCTTCACAGATACCCAGGAGAACATTAGCCATAATGCGACTAGTGACAAAATCGCTGGAGATATCATCGGTAATGTTGTTGTCGGCGGCGCAACAACCGTTGGCGCAACACTCCTGACAGCGGCTATTCTGCCTGCTGCAGCACCTGTGTTGGCAGTAGGCGCAGTTGGTTTGGGCGTATCCGTAGGCCTGACTTATCTTGCGGAAGGGGTAACGATGAATATGGATCTGGACGGCGATGGGAAGGATGATTCTGTGAAGGATGTCGTTAAGCATGGTGCGAAGAAAGCCTGGTCTACAGTAGCGGGGTGGTTTAAATAAATGGCAAGCAAAAAAAGTAAAAATTCAACGACCGGTACCACGGTTTCTGCAATGTATGAAGGAACGTCCTATCACCGGGAGACGTTCGAAAACTATCTGGCTGTATATGCGGTAGAGGGCATTCGGTTCAGTGCGGGTACGCTGGTACTTTTCTTTCTTAACATATTTCTGTTGATTCCCGTGTTCAGTGTTCCGTTCCAACCCGTATACGCTTATATTCTCCTGCCGCTGCTGGTGGTGATGAATGTGTGGGCCGTCGCCTTGATCGTAACACCACGAAAGTTGCAGCTGAATTATGTCCTGTTTCGGGGTGTGTTTGGGATCGTCTGTTCTTTGGGCTTTATGATTATTGTGCAAAAGTTTGCATACGGTATGTTGGGCTTCACAACGCCGTGGTACGCCATTGGATCGTTTGTCTTATATGGATTTGCCTTATATCAGTATGCGAAGTTTCATTTGCGTAAACTGCGACAGTCCCCTCACCGAAAAAAAGGGGAAATGGGCTCCAGAATGCCAGTCGCTATGTTAACGATGTTAACGGGAGCTGGATATCTTCTGGCCAACATTTCACTGGCTTTTATTACGCAGCAGACCGTAGCTGTTGTGCTCATGTGTGTGTACATTATGCTGGCTTTTGTCGTATTTCACTTTATTATGGATGTACACCGATATTACTGGCTTCGCCGGGTGTTGAACAAGTCTAATGAAGTTCATGCCAATAAAAACATAAAATGATAAAGGAGCATGATCACTATGGAAAAAGAAACATCCACTTTACTGCCCAATGGCTCCGTCATCCTTTTAAAAGAAGGCACCAAAAAGCTAATCATCTATGGACGCAAGCAAATGTTGATGACGGAAACACCACGTCAGTTCGATTATATTGGCTGTTTGTATCCGGAAGGGTATATCAATGCGGATTATACGTATGTATTTAATCATGAAGATATCGAAGAGATCATTTTCAAGGGTTATGCTGATGAGGAAGAAGAGGCTTTTGCTGTATGTTTGAGTGAATCATAGAAATCTCAAAAAGCCATGGCCTTGAGAGAATGATAAATCATCATCTTCGGGTACATGGTTTTTTTGATGCAATGTGATGTGACATGTGTTTTGCTTTATCGGGACTGATCTACTTCACGAAAACGGGTCGCCGTCTGCTGAAGACTATTGCTTGTCTCCTGCAATCCACGCAAATAATGGCTTATAGACGTTATGCTACCATTTATTCGTTGTAAAAACTCACGCTGGCGCTCACCTTCCCACTGACCTTCAGACTGGTCAATTATCGTTTTGAGCTGCGCAAGGATATCATGTCCGTTTTGCGAGGCCTTGTTGAATTCACCCGCAAGTTGCTGCAGTTCCTCCGGGGATAGATCGATCCGCTGGTCCATTATGATCTACTCCTTATCTTTTCTTCTGTTAAATGCAGTATACTTCATTATAACGTTATTCAATATGAAATGAATCTGGACAAAAGCCTTGTTTTTAGAATCATAGCGATCATTTGGAATAGGACAAAGCACACATCAAATCTGTCCCTCATCAGGAAGAGCAGAATGATGTGTGTTTGTTATGGTGTATGATTTTCAGTGTGATTCCTTAATTTTAAATTCGAAATTATTTCACTTTTTGCACAGATACGGCCATTTGCTCCAGCTGTGTGTGAGTTAATGCGTTTTTTGGTGAGCTGAGGGTCACATAACGATCATCCAGTTTGAATGTCAGCATATCGGTTTGATCCGGTGTATACCATTTGGCGGTAACGCCGTTGGGCAGTTTTACATTTTTGCCGTCATAGCTGAAGGAATAGTCTTTGGGTGAAACTGTCACGTTCATGTGATTAAAAACAAAATTTACGCCGTCCCCGCCAGCACCTACACTTTTAAACGTATCCCCGGCAATCATGTGTTGTGGTGCGTAAGCAGTCTCAAATCCTTGGAATTTTGCAAATGCTTTGCGAATGGCAGCCGACTGTTCTTGTGTATATTTCACATCAGCGAACCCGGTAACGCCCTGATCATTGCCTTGAACCTTTTGCACAGATACAGCCACTTGCTGCAGCTGAGCCTGAGTCAGCTTATGATCCGGTGAGCTAATCGTAACGTAACGATCATCCAGTTTGAACGTGAGCATACCCGTTTGATCCGGTGTGTACCATTTGGCTGTGACGCCATTAGACAGTTTTACGTCTTTGCCATTGTAACCATCCGAATAATCTCTTGGAGACACACCCACTTTCATATGACTGAACGTAAAGCTTACACCGTCTTCTCCAGCTCCCACACTCTTGAACGTATCACCTGCAATCATTTGCTGAGGAGCATAAGCTGCCTCGAAACCATCGAACTGTGCAAATGCCTTTTGAATGGCTTCTTTTTGCGCTGCGCTATAAGATACGTTGTTCAGCGTGGATGGGTTGTTTGTAGCTTCACCGATAATGACCTGTCCTTTTTTGCCGTCATACGATACAGGTACGTGCAGCGCATCAGCAATGGCACGTACAGGCAGATAAGTGGAATTGTTGTAAGTGATTGGAGCCAGTTTGTTGCCATTGCCATCCGTTGGTGAGTACGCCGCACCGTCTACATTGAAGCTGATACCGTGGTTGAGATATGCCGAGATTTTTTCCAATTGAGTACCAGCGAATACACCCGTTGCTCCTGTTAATGTCATGCCCAATACCATCATCGTTGCTGCGGATTTCTTCAAGTTTTTCTTCATCATATATCTCTCCTTTAAATTGTGTTATTTATAATGGCTTGCTGTCCTTATGGCTTTATATTACCCGCTGAACATATCCAGAATAATTCTGAATTATCTCCAACTTGTAAACATGTGTAAGGATCTTGCCATTTGGAATTTGTTATATACAGAGGAGAGCATTCACATTATAGATGATGGAGAAGCAAGGAGAGAGAAGCAGGAGAGATTGCAGCTGACTTTGAGCAGGGATATGAACAGGGAGGTAATTCGTTCAGCAGGAAAAGTTTTTACGAACAAACGCATTTGTGGGTGGTACGTGGACTCTTGACCGTTATAAGAGAGAGGGGAATGGTTCGCCAAACCACCCCATATGTACAACGGAACATTGAATTACTTGAAAAGTTTAAACATGTACTTTGCTGACAACCAAGTCATTCAGTTGAATAAATACAGGACGAAACCTCCTATGCCGAGAACGATGGCACCAACGTATACATAGGTAAGTTTGCTCAGGTTTTGCTTGGTTCTGCGATCATACTCGGGGTTGCTGGTCTGATTCGCTTTCGAATTCCCAATAATCATCGTAGCGATCCCACCGAACAGGGCGATGCCAACAATTAAAATATAGGGCAGCAATGTCATGCGATGACCTCCTTCATTGAAATCAATCGTTCTGTTCATTGTACTTCAGGTTCACTTTGGATGTAAGCTTTTATTGATAAATATAGGAAAATAAAGTCCTTTACTTACAGTATGCATGCAGTGCTGGATAGAACGGATCACTATAATTTTAAAATTTTAAATTTGAGACAAACCTTGTTGTGGCGCGTATTCGCGGCTTTCCTGGAAGGAGGCTGCGATTTTTTTTGCCCAGAGAGTGATCCAGATTGAAGAACCCTGCGTTACACCCTATGAAGACGAGGACGAGGAAACAAAGGATAAACAAAACTAACCGAGGAGTGAACACGTAATGAAAATGAAAATGAAGAAATTTATCGCACCCATGCTGAGCTTGACGCTTCTGATGCCAGGAATCGCCGGGGCTGCAGCAGCACCACAGACACCAATGACTACAATGAAGGCAAGTGTCAATACACCTGCTGCTGACCTGAGAGCGAGCCTGGATCACCTGTTATCCGAACACTTTGCACTCGCAGTAACCGCAATGGCGAAGGCATATGACGGAGCAAAAGATGCGGACGCAGCTTACAAAGCACTCGACCAAAATGCATTGGATATGCAGCCGGCTATCGCTTCCCTTTACGGTGATGCAGGAGCCAAAGAATTCGAACGCATCTTCCGTGCTCATAACAAATATACAGACGATCTTGTGAAAGCAACTAAAATGGGCAACCAGGCTGGGATCAAACAGGCACAGGATAACATCAATGGTTTTGTAGAAGAATTCTCTACATTCCTGAGCACAGCAACCGAAGGAAAATTGCCAAAAGCAGCAGCCAAAAATGCTTTGAAAGTACATGAAGATCTCGTGCAAAAAGTATTTGATGAATATGTCGCTGGTGACTACTCAGATGCATACAAAGCGTATCGTGAGGGCTTCAAAGAAATGTTCGACGTGAGTAAAGCACTTTCCACAGCAATCACAACACAAATGCCTGAGAAATTCGAGAATAGCAAAGCAGATACACCAGCAGCTGATCTGAGATCAGCGTTGAATCACCTGGCTTCCGAGCATTTTGCTCTGTCGGCTCTGCAGATGCAAGAGCAATATGATGGCCGCACAGCAGCATCGAATGCACTGGTTACAGCTGAAGCTGGAAACACAACGGATTTCAAAGCAGCGATCGCTTCCATTTACGGTAACGACGGTGCGAATGCGTTCGAAAAAATTTGGGTAACCAACCATGTGAATGCACAAAGCGACTATGTAACAGCTGTTAAAAACAATGATGCAACGGCTCGTGCAGCTGTTGAGAAACGTATTGACGGATTCACGACGGAGTTCGCTACATTCCTGGATTCCGCAACAGCAGGCAACCTGCCAAAAGCTGCCGGACAACAAACACTGACTACACATGAGAAGCAAGTGCAACAAGTATTGGATCAATATGCTGCGGCTAACTACGAAGGTTCGTACACAACAAACCATGAAGGATTCAAAGTCATGTTTGGTGTAGGTCAAGCCCTTGGTAATGCAATCGTGACTCAATTCAACGACAAATTCCAAGAGCAACCCACTACACCGACAATGCCCGAAACCAATACAACAACGGTATGGATGCAACTGAACAGCAAAATGCTGAAAATCAATGACAAAACAACCAACATGGATACAACACCAATGCTTTGGAAGAACACAACCTACATTCCACTGCGCTTCCTGAGCGAAGGAATTGGTGCAACCGTGAAATGGGATAAAAAAGCACAGCAAGTAACCGTAATGGCTGGTAAGGATACACTGGAATTTTGGGTAAACAACAACGTTATGGAAGTGAACGATATGAAGAAAAACGTTGGAGCAACGGTCTTTGTTAACAAAGATGGACGTACGCAAGTACCACTGCGTTTCATCGCTGAGCTTCTTGGCTGGGATGTAAAATGGGCTCAAAAAGATGGCTCTATCACACTGACTAAATCCATGTAATTACTATTCATAAAAGAAGTACGAAAAAAGCTGCCCCATACGGCAGCTTTTTTTTGTCGTTTCAGCGGCTCCACCTCATTTTACTTGGTGAACTTGCAATCCAATCTGTATAACTTGGACGCAAAAAGGCCACATCAAAATATTCAAATATTTGGTATAATCAAGGAAGTCAGCAACCTCACTGCAACATGTTATTTATCAGGATGCGGTGATGGACTGTACATAATCGTAATCACTAGCCCGTTGGAGTCATGTATGTTGTATTATTATTCGGTATGATCAAACAAGAAGAGGGGGTTCAAGCGGATGGACACAGCTTCAAAGCCTGAGCGACGGGCAAAAAATATTGATACCCGTCTGTTTATTGCCTGGGCCGTATCAGTCATTGCGACTGGAGGCAGCCTTTATTTTAGTGAGATTAAGGGATATATCCCCTGTGATCTGTGCTGGTTCCAACGGATCTTCATGTATCCGTTAACGATTTTACTGGGTATTGCCTACTTCAAGGATGACGTGGGCATCACCAAATATGTTCTTCCGCTCAGTTTCATCGGAGGCGGGATCTCGCTATACCATGTGACGATTCAGCGTATCTACTCGGCAACGGGTAGTGCAGTGGCATGCGGCCAAATTCCGTGTTATACCGATTACTTGAACTGGTTTGGTTTCATTACCATTCCTTTGCTTGCACTGATCGCATTTATCATCATTATTGTTATGCTGTGGGGAATTGGCAAAACACCAAAATCTTCTTTATAAAAGAAAGGACAGATAATTGATGAACGGACAAGTCCGTTGGTTCATGCCATTCATCATTCTGACCCTCCTGATTGTAGGGTGTTCGGAACAGAAGCAGTCCCAGTCGGGTGAGATGCCGGAGATGATCAGGGTAAAGCTCATGGTACCGGACAAGGTGTCCATTAAGAAAAATGTTGCCCTGCAAATCCAGCTTACACAAGGGGGGCAGCCTGTGAATGATGCGGACCATGTGCAGTTTCAGATCTGGAATGAACAGGACGAACCTGAGGCACCTTCTCTGGAACAAGGTATGATGAGTTCAGAAGAACTTGAAGCCAAGGGAGCAATCACCGCGAAATCAGCAGGTGAAGGATTGTATGAAGCAAGCTATACGTTTGAGCAATCCGGAGTCTATATCGTTCAGGTCCATGTCACTGCTGGTGCAATGCATACCATGCCCCGAACGAAGGTAACTGTGGAAGAATAAATCGATGATTACAGCCCGATAATGTGTACGTACAAGCCACTTCTGGCGTCGTCGTTTATCGGGTTTTTGCACGTGTAATCCATGAATGTATGTTTCTCGTTTTTCTACCTTGACCTTGAAGTATACTTCAAGGTTTATCCTTGATGTATTACAACATGTTGGAGGTAAGGTCAATGAGAATTTTGGAATGGATTTTAGTCATCGTGACGGTTATTAGCGCAGTAGTTATGTTGACGACTACCAAACGTCGGGCAGTGAAAGTCGGTACGTTGTCGGCACTGGTACTGGCAATTCTGTTGCATAGGGTAATTGATCATTTTCGTGTGCAGTTGCTGCCCACCTATATCGTGGCCCTTGTTATACTAATTGTATTGGCTGTTCAACTGTGGACGTCTGGGCACAATATTCAAAATATGCAGAAACAGAAACGTCGTTCGTGGTTCAAAATCATTTTGGCATCCATTCTGGTCCTGGCTCTCAGCGCAGGTTCAATGGTGTTGACGTCGCTTTTCCCTGCATTCACGATGCCTGAACCGACAGGTTCATTCGCCATAGGCACCTATTCGCAGCAGCTAACGGATGAAACCCGGGAAGAGACCAAGACGGCTGAAGCGGGTGATAAGCGAGAACTGATGATCAATGTCTGGTATCCTGTAGACCAGGAAACAGCCGAAGGATTGCCGCTCGAGCATTATCCTGCCGAGTTGGGAGAGGCGATCAGTCTCGTATTTGGAATTCCACCGATGGTGTTCAGTTACCTTGACACGATTCCCACGCATGTTGTAAAAGGCGCTGGGGTGTCTTCCGCACAGAGCAAATATCCAGTATTGCTGTTCTCACCTGGAATACGCTCAGCACGCTTTCAAAGTATGACCGCGATTGAGGAACTTGTAAGCCACGGCTACATTGTTGTTGGAATCGACCATCCATATACATCTGCTCAAGTGACATTCCCGGATGGACATGTTGCTTCTTATGAGCCGGATCCTGACTATCCAACGTCAGAGGAACTATATCAACATAATATAGAAGGTGTTGGTATTCGTGCAGCTGACGCAAGCTTTGTACTGGATACGCTCACCCAGTGGAATAAACATGATCCGAATCAACTGCTCGAAGGCAAACTTGATCTGGATCATGTCGGTATCTTTGGTCACTCCTACGGTGGTGCGACAACAGCGGAAGCGCTGGCGCAGGATAGCCGTTTCAAAGCAGGACTCAGTTTGGAAGGCGGATTCTGGGGGACCGTATCCACGACAGCCTTGAAACAGCCGTTTATGTATATCATGTCGGGTGGAACAGCCAAAAGTTTGGACCCGAATGCCGCTGCCAAGGATAAAGTATTTTATCCCGAGTTTGAACCGGATTTGGATCGGGTGATGACAAGCAGTCTCAATGACACGTATTACTTGACCGTGGATCATTTCTTCCATCAGAGTTTCACGGATATCCCGTTAATTTCACCTAAAATGTTTGCCAAGGGCATGACGCCTGAGCATAATGTGGACATTACAAGATCGTATACATTGGCATTCTTTGACCGTTACTTAAAGGGGGAAGAGGAGCAGCCTTTACTGGAAGGGCCGGCAGTCCGTTTCCCCGAGGCCACCTATGATACCAAGTATACCAAGCTGCGCAGCAAGCAGGCGGATTAATGCGTAGAAGGATGGAGGAGTAGGCATGAAAACGATGACAAGAGGAGAGTTGGCCAAACGTACGGGTGTGAGCATGGCAACGCTTCGGTATTACGAGGACAGCGGTATTCTGCCTGCTCCCCGTCGTTCGTCCAATGGATATCGTGTGTATACCGAGGATTATCTGGTTAAGATCAAATTCATTAAGGATGCTCAATCGCTGGGTTATTCCTTAAAGGAAATACAGGATACGTTGAAGCTGCTCAGTCAGGAGGACATGGAGAGTGAAGCATTAAAAGAACTCGTACGTGACCGAATTGCTGAGATCCAGTTGCATATCGATAACCTGCAGCAGATGCAGACGCTTCTTGCCGGGCTGCTCATGACACCAGAGCACGATATTCACAATTATATTAAATCTTTCCGAATCAATAAGGAAGATGAGAATTCGTAAGGTAACTTCATTCATAAAATAACCCTTTAACCAATAAACACCTTCAAAGTATCATCTCTGACGCGTCTGGCGTGAGAGATATCTTTGAAGGTGTCTTTATGTTTCCGGCTTTCATAACGATTCAAAACAAGCCTGCTTCGCGCAGGAAATGGTGGACAATTTCCGTCTGATACTTGATCCGGTCCGAACGGTTCAGACTCCAGCAGGTCTCCACCGTAACCGAGCGCGCTTGCAGCAGACGAGCTGCGGCTGTTCGTGCTGAACCGGGCAACTCGTGCTGCTTCAGGTTGAAGTGCCTGTCACGAATGGGAATCGAACGATTCATTCGCCCTATTATTCGTTTGCATACCGGAGCAGCCCTGCTGCCTGGATTGGTGATCAAGGTTTGTCCCAGTACCCGTGAGCTGCGTTGGGATAATCCGTTGGCTTCATGCAGATCCAGCCACCAGTCCGGTCCATGTTGACGGGCAAGCTGGAAGACGGCGGAAGCAAGCGGATGTTTGGCTTTCCCAGAGACTTGACGGGGGAACATGCGGTTTAAATCAGGTTTTCCTCGGCTGTTGTTTCGATAAGCCTTCTGATTCACCCGTGGAACAATGATGAGGAGTCCGCGAAGCACGTGTAGCCGCCCTGTCATACAGTCATCTGCGAGCTTCTGTGCAGCAGCCATACTCGCGGTTTCGTTTCCGTGAACTCCGGATGTAATCATGATGACAGGGCCGTGATTCATGCCTCGAACGATGTAATAGGGAGTGGCGTGTGCACTGGATGCAGCGAGTGTGTGTTTGGTCACAAGCATGACACTTCACCTCCGTTATTACATTACGTCATGTCCCTCCCGCATGTAACGGCATTCGAACAGGCCCTCATCCAGATCTGAATAAAATAGGCCAGTCAATATGCCCGATGAATAATATCCTCGAAATCCGGTTCTTTCATCTCAACATCTTCAATCTCGCCCCATTGCTCGAGCTGCTTCAGAATGTCCATCGTGCTCCACTCTTTTCGGTTCACCTCGACAGTGACGATCTGGCCCTCTGCCCTTGTAATTTGAATGGCGGATGATATGGCATCCGGGATATGAAACGAACCGCGGTATGTCACCCGGATAAGCGTTGGCAGACCGATGGCATCCCGCAGGGAAGGGATCGATCCGTCATACGTAAGCTGACCGTGGTTGATTACCATCACGCGACTGCATAACTGCTCAATGTCGTCCATGTCATGGGTGGTCAGCAAAATCGTTTTGCCAAACTCCTCATTTAATGTACGAAGAAATTGACGAATGTTCCGCTTCGCGTTCACATCCAGTCCAATCGTCGGTTCATCGAGAAAAAGAAGTTCCGGGTCATGCAGCATGGAAGCTGCCAGATCAGCACGCATCCGCTGTCCAAGCGAGAGCTTGCGGACAGGTGTGGCCCAGAATGATTCAAGATCCAGCAGCTCGGCGAACTGGGCTAATCGTTTCGTTTTGTCCTCGGCACGGACTCCGTACATCTCGGCCAAAATATCATACGAATCCTTCACGGGCAGATCCCACCAGAGCTGGCTGCGCTGTCCGAACACGACACCGAGGCGTCCAACCGTGCGGCGTCTTTCCTGGTGTGGATTCATGCCATCGAGCAATACCTCACCCGAGGTCGGATGAAGGATACCCGTCAGCATTTTGATCGTGGTGGATTTGCCAGCCCCATTGGGGCCGATATATCCAACAAACTCTCCTTTGCCAATATCAAAGCTAATGTCTCGAACCGCTTCTTTGGACAGATATTCACGTGAAAACAAGGTGCGAAGCCCGGAGAACCGGCCCTCGCGTACCACAGGTGTTTTGAACTCCTTTTGCAGATGCCGCGCTATAATCATAGTCATGACGATACTCTCCTCCTTAGCTACCTGTACTTTGATATTTGGTTAAACCGAATTTCCAGAAACGCAGACTTGCGGCCAGACTCAGGACGGCCACAACGACAATGGCAACAAGAACCCATGCACCTAGTTCGCCGCGAAGCAGATAGAGTGACGGAACATAGTTGACGAAACCTACCGGGATTACGGTCAGCAGAATGCCAGACATCCATTTGGGATACAACGTCAGGGGATATTGAGCAGCCGTACGCGCTGCATCCTCAGTGATGGTCTGCAGCTCCTCAATACGTGTGGTCCAGAATCCAAGCGTTGCCGTGGCAAGCCCAATCGAAAAAAGAATAATGGCTCCGGTCAGGATGACGAGCAGAGAGAAGGGGATGACAGTCCAGCCGATCTGTCCGCTATGCATGATGCCTGCCAGAGACCAACAGAGAATAAACCCGCCTTGTAACACTTCACCAGCCATGATGCGGAAGTTTTGTGGCAGTAATGCCAGCAATACGGGCATGGGTCGGGTTAACAGTTGATCGAGTTCGCCGCCGACTAAATATTTTTCCAGATGATGCACTTCGTTGCCAAACGTTCGATATAGTGTCTTGGATAGGGTCATGATCGCGAAGAGGTAACCAATTTCATGAAGAGACCAGCCTTTAATGGCTCCGAATTTGTGCAGCACCAGAGCAACCATCAGAAACTCGGAGATTTGAATCAATGCGGCCAGAACGGAGCCCATGATGAAATTGAACTTGTATTGCATCCGACTGCGGATGCTTGTTCGAATGAGCATTTTATATAAAGAGAACCAGGAAGTTGTTTTCATCCGCCCTGCACCTCCACTTTACGGCGTAGTACCTGGGTTATCGCCAGACAGACGAATGTCATGAGGACGCACCAAATCAAGGTTCCCCATAACAAGGAGCCATTTTCATAACCCAGATAGATTCGGGTCGGGACATAGAGCAGGAAAGGATAGGGAGATAACCAGGCAATTCGTTCAAGCCAGTCTGGCAGCCATTCCAGCGGAATGAAGAAACCAGCGAGCAGATTCATCATGGCGTGATTGCCCCAATGCAGCCAGGAGGACTCCGTAGTCCACATCGCGGTGGCGCCAATAATGTAATTCATACAGATGGATAAATAGGATGCGCCGGCAAGACCAATTGCGGCAAATAGCAGGGTTGAAGCTTCTGAGGGCCATTGCAGAGAAAATACGATGGAGAAGAGCAAGTAAATTGGAATGCTTTTGTACACGAACTGGTAGGCAACCTGCCCCCATTCACGTGCCATCAGGTGGGTAAACAGATGAACCGGCCTCATGAGATCAAGCGCGATCTGCCCTGTCCTTACCGTGAGTGGAATACCCAGTCCATTGGTGAGAAAACCCGAGATCCAGAGAGAGGATTGCGTAAAGGCAATGTAACTGACCATCCCCTGTGTCCCGTATTCTCCGAGAGAGTGGTCGGCCCCGATGCCGATCCAGAGACAGGCATACATGTAACCGAACATGGCGCTTGCCAGGTTATGTACCATGTGGGCACCGCGGTATTGCAGATTCCGGGAGTAGGCTTTGGAAGCCAGAGTGAAATAAAGCATGTGACACCTCCGATAAGTTGGTTGAACGGCGGTCCCGTTCACTTCAGTCAAGGCGAAAAAGAGAGAAGGACAACAGCATACCAATTTATTCCTTCACAGGCAAGACATTTTTTTGGCATATACCGGAAGAAATGAGGCTGTTCAACAATGCGCCACAAGACAGCGGTTTGTCCGTTCCTTTATAATTGAGGGGCAAGAACGCAAACGTTTACAATATAAACTATTCAAATTTTAAATAATCCGCCGAGCATGTGCCTGACGATTGAGGATACAGCTTAACAATCCGGCAAGAGAGAAGGTTGGAATGAGGAAAATTGCATGGGTCACGGACAGTACGAGCACACTCGATCCGCTATTTGCTGAGCAGAATCATGTTTACATCGTACCTCTGCGCATTGTATTTGGAGAGGAATGTTACCGGGAGACGGAGGACATCTCGTCGGAACTGTTCTATGAGAAACTTGGCGAGGCATCACGGGCAAGCAGTTCACAGCCGCCGATTGGCGAGTTTATTGAACTGTATGAGTCGTTGAAAGGCCAGTACGATGAGATCATTACCATTCATTGCTCCACTGAACTTAGCGGAACGTTGCATACATCGATGCAGGCTGCCGAGATCGCAGGTGTGACGATTACCGCCATTGATTCCAGAGCAGGTGCATATCCGTTGCGGGAGATGATCTTGCAAGGACTGGAATGGCAGAAGCAAGGCTATTCAGCATCCGAGATCAAAATTCATATCGAACAGATGATAGAGAACATGTCCTTTTACCTCATTCCGGCGAGTCTCCAGAATCTTCACCGCAGTGGTCGTGTGTCGGGGACCCAGCTTATCCTTAGCCAATTGTTGAAAATTCATCTGCTCTTACGATTTGAAGAGGGCAAAGTGGTTGTGAATGAGAAAATACGTACGTTTAAACGGGCCAAACAGCGCATGCTGGATGTGCTTAAGGTGGATATGGGGAAAGTAAAACATGTTTGTATTATGCATGCGAATAATCAGGAAGAAGCCGTTACAATCAAACAGCAGATTGCAGATTTGCTTCCCCGTTTAAAAACAGAAATTATGCCTTTTATCCCTGTGGTAGGAATTCATGCAGGTGCAGGAACGATCGGACTGTGCTGGATACGAAGCGAGACGGTATAAGGTTGTAAATGAGACCTGACAGGAGGTTCACTTTGAAACATGAAGTGGCGATCCTGCCGGGTTTTTCGTATTTCATTGCCAATTGATGCAAACTGTGAGGTAATAAAGGAAAACATTCATGTTGGAGGGAATCTGGTGTCAAGTTATCGCTTGCTGCTTGTTGAAGATGATCGCTCAATTAGTGAAATGGTCGGTCCTTATTTGGAAAAAGAGGGTTATGACGTCTCTTATGCATATGACGGATTGGAGGCGGAACGTCAATTCAGTCAATCACAATCAGGCTATGACTTGGTCATTCTCGATCTGATGCTGCCACACAAAAATGGTATGGAAGTGCTCCAGACCATCCGTGCCACCAGTCTGGTGCCTGTGCTCATCCTGTCTGCAAAGGATGGAGAGGTGGACAAAGCCCTTGGACTTGGATTCGGCGCGGATGATTACTTAAGCAAACCCTTCTCATTGATCGAGCTGACCGCACGTATCAAGGCGGCTATTCGTCGTGCCAACTATACCGCACAGCCTGTACCTTCAGCCGCTCTCAAGGCACAGCGCATTCACATTGGCGGACTTGTGGTCGATACGGAAACGTATGAGGTTGAGCGTGATGGTATACCTGTAAAGCTTACTTCCAAGGAATTTGGCATTCTCAAAATGTTTGTCACCCACCCTGGCAAAGTATTTACCAAGGCTCAAATCTACGCTTCTGTCTGGAACGATCATTATTACGGAGATGAGAATATCATTAATGTTCATATGCGCCGTCTGCGCGAAAAACTGGAAGTTGACCCATCCAACCCACGGTATATCAAGACATTGTGGGGCATCGGTTATAAGCTGGAGGTGGACCAGGCGTGACGCTGATCTTGGCCTGTTCTACCGGGATATTGGCTCTTGTCGTCATTCTGTTGAGCGTAAGGCTACATAAACGCAGTACCCATCTAACATACATACACGAGAAATTGAACGATATCATAGATAAAGGCACGTTTGAGCGCCTGCTCGTCTTTAACAGTGATCCCCAAATCAGCCAGCTACTTAAGGACATGAATCAGCTGCTGGATCATGCCCATCGGGCCATGGCAGGTTATGCCAATCAGGAAAAGGAAATGCGTAATATGCTTTCCAACATCTCACATGATCTGAAGACACCGCTTACGGTTGTGCTTGGTTATAGTGAAACACTGCTGCACAGCACCTCCCTAACAGATCAGGAACGCGTGATTATGACTGGCAAAATCCAGGATAAGGCGCAGGAGGTACTGCGTCTGATTCACTCCTTTTTTGACCTGGCGAAACTGGAGTCCGGGGATACCGAGCTTACACTGACCAGGGTCAATGTAAGCGAATTGTGTCGCTTGAAGATGCTCTCTTTTTATGACATGTTAACGAATCTGGGTCTGCAAGTGGAGCTGTCGATTCCGGAAAATGATGTTTTCGTGAAAGGCAATGAGGAAGCACTGGACCGTGTGTTGGATAATCTAATCACCAATGCCATGAAATATGGAGCAGATGGCAAGGTGCTTGGCCTTTCACTGGATTATTCATTAGGAGAACAGGTGACGCTTAGCATCTGGGATCGAGGCAAGGGCATTCCTGAACAGGAGCACAGCCGTGTATTTGAACGCATGTATACGCTGGAGGATTCCCGCAACCGTCTCTATCAGGGCAGTGGTCTGGGTCTGACCATTACGAAGCGGCTGGTGGAGCGTATGGGCGGAAGTATTGAGCTGCATAGTGTATCTTATGAACGGACAATATTCTCGGTTGCTCTAATTCCTTGTTAAATGCATTTTTAGACTCTCGATTTAAGCTTAAGGTTTTTGTAAGATTTGAGTAATAAAAAAGAAGACTTTTCTCTTTACAATACAGATATAAGAACCCGTCAGGGACGAACGTAAAGGAGAATAAGAACATGACATATATTGCGCGGACTATAGGTGTGACCAAAACGTATGAAGGTACAGAGGTTGTATCCAACGTCAATATGAAAATCAAGCAAGGGGAGATTTACGGGTTCCTGGGTCCAAATGGAGCGGGGAAAACAACAATGATGAAGATGCTCACCAATCTGGTCAAACCGACCGTAGGGGAGATTGAATTGTTCGGGGAAAAGCTCACGCCTACGTCCTATGAACTGCTGAAGCGCATGGGCAGCATCATTGAATATCCTTTTTTCTACGATAAATTGTCCGCGAAGGAAAATCTGGAGCTTCATTGTGAATATATGGGATTCTACAACAAAAAGGTCATTGACAATATGATGGAAAATGTAGGTCTGAAGGACACGGGCAAAAAGCCGGTCCATGACTTCTCTCTGGGGATGAAACAGCGTCTGGGCATCGCTCGCGCGCTTATCACAACTCCGGAACTGCTCATTTTGGATGAACCGATCAACGGGCTCGATCCCGTAGGAATTAAGGAGATGCGCGATTTGTTCAAACGTCTCAGCTCCCAGTATCGCATTACCTTGCTGATCTCCAGCCATATCCTCGGAGAAATTGAACAGGTTGCAGACACTGTTGGGGTTATTCGCAATGGACGTCTGGTCGAGGAAGTATCAATGGACAGCATTCGTGGGAGCCACAGCGAGTACATTGAGCTGCAAACGCTGAATCCGCGTAAAGCGACCTATGTGATAGAACATCAGCTGGGGTTGAAAAATTATAAAATGATCGATGACCATACGGTACGCATCTATGATCCGGGCATTGCTCCATCGCAATTGACAGGCAATCTGATCCAGCATGGCATTGAGATCGAATCCATTTTCAAACGGGCACATTCGTTGGAAGAACACTTCATGAACTTAATGAAAGGGGATGACGACGTTGCTTAAACTGATCCAGTTGGAATTGCGCAAACATCGGTTTGCCCGGAACTTCAGAACGGCAGGTATTGCCAATCTTGTCCTGATTCTGTTTCTTATCCTGATCGGATTCACCGATCAGGGCGCAGAAGATAACGCCTTTGCCAATTATCAAGTCTCCTTCATGTTAATAGATACGTTCGCCAGAGCCGTTTTTATCATCTTTGGGGGCGCGTTGATAGCGAAACTGATTATCAGTGAGTATCGAAATAAAACGATGAATGTCATGTTTACCTACCCGATCAAAAGGCATAAAATCATTGCTGCCAAATTGATTATTGTGTTTGTTTTTACTTTCATGATGATTTTGTTTACCGATGTGCTGATGGGGGCATTATTAGTTGTGGCAAACCACTTCTATGACTTCATTCCCGACACGTTGACGATGCGTGATGCAGTGGTACTGTTGCTGAAGTATACCGTTAGTTCCCTCTCCGCTGCAGGCATGGCCCTGATTCCTTTATTCTTCGGGATGCGTAAACATTCAGTCACGACCACACTGGTATCATCTATTCTGCTTGTACTTGTAGTATGTTCAGGATTCAACGGGCCTACGTTCTCCATCAACACGCTTATCGTGATTCCACTGACACTGGGGGCGATTGGACTGTGGATTGCTTCGCTGTCCATGATTCGTCTGGAGACAAAAGATGTGAACTGATTCCTCTGGAAACCATACTCCGTATGGCTTCACATGCCATTGACATCTGCTCGTACAAGGGATAGGATAATGTCAACTGAAGGACGAAGGAGAATGCAACTACCATGACGATTCCAAAAACATTAACAATCGCTGGTTCGGATACGAGCGGCGGTGCTGGGATTCAAGCAGATTTGAAAACTTTTCAGGAGCTTGGTGTGTATGGCATGACTGTGCTGACTACCGTTGTGGCGATGGAGCCTGATACGTGGGATCACCAGGTCTTTCCTGTGGAATTAAATGTAGTCGAGGCTCAATTGCGTACCGTTCTGGATGGTATCGGTTTTGATGCAATGAAGACGGGAATGTTGGGTTCTGTAGACATCATTGAATTGGTTGCGAAGCACATCCGCCGGAGCGGACTGCCACAGATCGTTATCGATCCGGTCATGGTCTGCAAAGGTACGGATGAAGTGCTGCAACCTGAGAATACAGAAGCAATGATCGAATTCCTGTTGCCGGGTGCTGATCTGGTTACCCCGAATCTGTTCGAAGCATCGCAGCTGGCGAAAAGCGGACCGATCCGCTCCAAGGAGCAGATGGAAGCTGCAGCAGCTGTCATTCACGATCATGGGGCGAAACATGTCCTGATCAAGGACAGAGGCGTTATTAACCCGGGCAAAGCGATGGATCTTCTCTATGACGGAACGAACTACGAATGGTTTGAAGCCGATGTTGTTGGCTCCGGATATACACACGGTGCAGGCTGCACCACATCTGCGGCAATTACCGCAGGTTTGGCGCGTGGTCTTACCGTGAAAGAGGCTGTTCGTGAAGGTAAAGCCTTCGTGACCAAAGCGATTGCCGGCGGATTCCCGCTGAACCGCTTTGTTGGCCCAACGTTGCATGTAGCACACCGACTGGAGAATCAACGCTAAGCGGTGCGCACGTGTAGTGTGTAATCGTGGAGAAAAAGCGTGGTTTCAGCCGAAAGTAGCTGTCAATGAGCAGGGGATTGCTCGTTGACGGCTTCTTTTTGTGCGAAAACGTATGGAATTTAGTAACTTTTGGTATATATTAATCGTATATAAGATGGAGTTCATTCCAGAACATGGCTGGACACACGGACGACACACGGAATCGTTATGTTAACAACAGAATGCTAAAAGGAGAGTCGGCCATGGTCAGAACAGTGCTTCTGGTGGAAGACGAAAGCCGCATTCGTGAGATTGTGGCCGATTATTTCATAAAAGAACAATGGAACGTAATTGAAGCAGAACATGGGGTGGAGGCGCTGGAATTGCTGGCACGGCATGAAGTGGATCTGGTCATTCTGGATGTGCTGATGCCAGAAATGGATGGATGGACCCTCTGTGGGCATATTCGATCCCAGTCGACCGTACCTATTATAATGCTGACTGCCCGATCGGAAGATGATGACAAGATTCATGGCTTTCAGCTCGGTGTGGATGATTATGTGACGAAGCCATTCAGTCCTCGTGTGCTGGTGGCACGTGCAGAGACATTAATGAAGCGGGTAGAGGGTGCGGTTAGCAAGGAACAGAGCGTGATCCGGTTTGGATGTACAACACTCGATCCATGGGCACGACGGCTTGAGAAAGATGGAGTCGAAGTGGAGCTTGCTCCCAAAGAATATGACCTGCTGCTGTATTTAACGCGTAATCAGGGAATTGTACTGTCCCGTGATGCCATTCTTAATCGGGTATGGGGATATGATTTTGAGGGAGATTCGCGTGTGGTGGATACCCATATCAAAAAGCTTCGCAGCAAGCTTGGGGATGAAGCCAAGTGTATCCGAACCGTTATTGGTACCGGTTATCGATTCGAGGCCGAGGCATGAGACGTAACGGTGTAACGATGAAACTGTTTCTGGTCATGGCCGGATTTCTACTTCTTTTATATGGAACAACGGTGATTGCCCAGCTGGTCTGGTTCCCGGACTTTTACCAACATCAGAAAATCAGCAGCATTAAGAAAAAATTAACGAAATTCGAACAACAATACTCGACTGGACATTGGAACGATGTGCAGCTGGCGAAGGAAACCGGAAAGTTCATGCGACAGAATCAGTCGCATCTGGTCATTCTGACGAATACAGGCAAATTGATCAACGATCCATTCCATATCGTGCTTCAGCAAGAGGATGGCAAGCAGGTAAATGTATCGCTGTCGTTGTTTATCAACAGTGAAAATGCAGGTTGGCTTGCTTCACACTTGAAATATGGCCAGCAATTGACTGTAACAGGGTCGGCAAGTGGCATGAGTGATCCTATGGTTTATCCACTCAAGATACAGGACCAGAGCTCCGTCGTCAGAGGAACAGAAGATTTTCAGGAGTTAACAGAACCGGTAGAAGTATGGTCGGGAACACTCAAGGAAGTTGTTCTTCCCAACCTGGGGACATGGAGCCAGAGACAGGGTCTGCTCGTGCAGGCGCTGGATAGCCGCTTCCCTCTATCTACGGAGGACCAGCTAAGTCTCGCTAATGGAAAAATGATTAATGAGGAATGGACCGATAGCTGGAGTGGTGTACGGAATGTGCTTACCATTGCTCCGGTGCACAGCTCAGGACCCCAGCAGCAGCTCATTTTTTCTCTGACGTCCTTGCAGGAGATGAGGGAGGCGAGTGAAGCAACACAATTATTCTATGCGTATTTTGGTATTGCTGCATTCGTACTCATTGTGTTCCTCTCACTCCTCCTGTCCCGAATTGTCACCAAGCCGTTGCTTGCTCTAAACCATGTTGCCAAAAAGATGTCCACCCTTGATTTCACGGTGAAATCGCCAATTCGCCGCAATGACGAGATTGGCAGTCTGTCCAATAGTCTCAACGCGCTGTCGACGACACTGGGTCAGACCTTGGAAGAGCTCAGGCAGGCGAACAGTCAGATGCGTACTGATATGGAAATGAAGCAGCGTATTGAACAGCGTCAACGGGAATTTTTTGCCGATGCATCCCATGAGCTCAAAACGCCAATCAGCATCATCAAAGGGTACTCCGAAGGGTTGAAAGATGGGGTCAGTGAGAGCAAACGTGAGCGTTACATCGAGATCATTGCCGATGAAGCGGTCAAAATGGAAACGATGGTCGAAGAGATGCTGGATCTGGTACGGCTGGAATCCCAAGCGATTAAGCTCAACACTGATGCAGTAGCTCTTGGAGATATGATTGAAGATATTGCCGGACGTCTGGGTCCGCAACTGAAGGAAAAGGAACTGGATGTCGTATTGGTCTCCACCACAGAGCAGACCGTTGAGGGAGACCGCAGCAAGTTAGAGCAAGTCATCTACAATATGATGATGAATGCTATACGTCATGCCGTTCCCAAGACCGATATTATGATTGAGATCAGCCGGCCTGAAGGGCAGGTTCGAATCTCCATCGAGAATCAGGGTGAGCAGATTTCGGAAGCGGAGCGCCAGTACATCTGGGAAAGATTCTACCGTGTGGAACGCTCGCGTAATCGCAAAATGGGGGGAACCGGGCTCGGCCTGGCCATTGCGAAGCAGATTCTTGATTTGCACGGATGCAGTTATGGCGTGGAGAACACGACGAATGGAGTCCGTTTTTATATTAATTTTCCTAATGCTTAGTACGAAGGGGAGTCAAGTCTATGAAATCTTTACCATCCATTCTAACGTTGGGCAACCTAACTTCAGGCATGCTGGCTGTCATAATGGCTATCCATGGCGAGTTTGCGTTGGCTGTGACGCTGATTTGGGTAGCGATGTTCTTTGATCTGTTTGACGGGTTCGCTGCCCGTAAGCTGCATTGTGAAGGTGAGTTCGGCAAAGCGCTGGATTCACTGGCGGATGTCATTTCGTTCGGGACCGCACCCGTGCTGATCCTGTATTTGAACTCCATGAACGAAGTAAATGCGCTGGGTATGGCGCTGACGGCATTATTCCCAGTTTGTGGTGCATTGCGTCTCGCCCGTTATAATTGCCAGAAGACAGCAAGCCATGGTTTTGTTGGCATGCCGATTACGTTTGCAGGCGGTCTGATGTCCTTTTTCGCGCTCTGGAGTCCTTATTTCACTCATGGTGTAGCCTATCTTGTCATTATCGTATTATCCGGTCTAATGGTTAGCCAAATCCGATTCCCGTCTCTAAAACAAGTGCTAGCCCCCCATGAGAAGGATATTGTGGAACCGAAATAAGGAGCGAGTCAGTATGGAATTTGCAAGAGAATTTATTGGTCAATATGGTTATTTCGCAATCTACGGACTGCTGGCTCTTGGCGTGATTGGCATGCCTATTCCGGATGAGGTGATGATGACCTTTGTCGGTTATCTCGCCTCCATCTCGGTGCTGAATTATTCGGTATCCATCGTTGTCAGTTTTGGCGGAGCATTTACTGGAGGACTTCTAAGTTACACCATTGGCAAGAAGGCCGGTCGGCCCTTGGTTGAGAAGTATGGTAAATGGGTCGGGGTCAACGCCAAACGGCTGGGCAGGGTGGAGTCCTGGTTTTTGAAATACGGGTACTGGTCCATCATACTGGGCTACTTCATTCCAGGTATTCGTCATCTGATGTGTTGCTTCTCCGGGATCAGCCGCATGGCCATAGGGCGATACGTGCTTGTCTCCAGCATTGGGGCGTTTATATGGTGTGTGGTCTTTATATCGATCGGTTTTTACGTGGGTGTGTTAACTTAAAATGGGACAGCCTGTTATAACAGGCGAGGATAAAGACCTTTTGCATGTAAAGGGGTCTTTTTTTGTTTATGTATTAATCAACTCTATTGAAAAATAAAAAAAGCTCACCGTGTATTGCTACGGCGAGCTGATACATAAAATTTTTGTTACCCACTTAAATGGGAGTCTTCAATACCTTTCTCAACACGGGCTTCCCCTTTTTTGCGTGCAAAGGTGATTTTGAGCAAAGGTGGTGTAACTAGCGTTGTAACGATAACCATGATGACCACACTGGTGAAATACTCAGGGTCGAGCAATCCGGAAGCGAGTCCGGTGGAGGCGATAATAAGAGCCACTTCTCCTCGTGAAATCATGCCTGCGCCGATGGCAAGGGAGGATGAGCGGTCAAATCCGGTTAGACGCGCACCTGCTCCTCCGCCAAGAAGCTTGGTAACAATGGCGATGAGACTGATGACAACAATGAACCAAATTTGTGAACCGACACCCTCAAAGGTAACATTCAAGCCAATACTTACAAAGAATACAGGGACAAAAATGCTGTAGGCAATCGGCTCCAATTTGGTTTCGACTTCATGTTTGAAGTTTGTTTGGGAGATGGCGATACCCGCCGCAAATGCACCGATAATGCCGGCAACACCCATCCACTCCGCGAAGTATGAAAATCCGAAACAGATAATCAAGCCCGCGGTAATGACGGTCTCCGTGACCTTCAGCGGTGCCATCCACTTCATGATGCGTGGAACAAGGAACCAACTGGCAGCGATAATAATAACAAAGAACAGCAGCTTTTTGCCAATGAGAAGAGGGATTGATGTGTCTCCTGCACCAGTACCGAGCAAACTCATCATGACAGCGAGAATGACCACGACCAGGACATCATCTACAACAGCTGCACCCAGAATCGTGGTGCCTTCACGTGAGCCTAACTGATCCATGTCCTTCAACGTCTGGACAGAGATACTTACGGATGTTGCACAGAACAAAAGTCCAAAGAACAAAGCGTGTGTCTGCGACATGCCGAAGGCTATTGCCGAACCGTATCCCCCGATAAAAGGTAAAATAATACCCCCCACGGCCACGGCAAAGGCAGCCTTCCAGTTTTTCTTCAATTGCTCCAGATCGGTCTCAAGTCCGGCAATGAACATGAGCAGCAGTACCCCAATTTCGGCCATATAATGGATGAAATCATTCGGTTGAACCCAACCGAGCAAAGCAGGTCCGAGAATGACACCAACGATTAATTTCCCTAATACGGACGGTTGACCAAGTCTTACCGACAAATCTCCGGCCAACTTGGTGAAAATCAGAATAAGCGCAAGAACCAAAATAAATTCCATAGGTGTGCTCCTCTCCAGCAGTAGCGTTTATAGGATTACCTGTCCAAGGGGGGATCATTCCAAGCTTTAAGAACAGAAAAAGGCATAAAACAGCGCTTGTTTAGAGTGCCGCTTTATGCCTGAAAAAAGACAAGGAGGGCCCTTGGTGACAGGCTCCTCCAGTTCAACGCGTATGTGATTAATTGCATTAATTATACCACAAATACAGGATGGGGTAAACTAGTCAAGGTGAGCTTTTGATGAAAATAGCCTTAAGAGGGCACTTTAAAGGTACCTAACGAGGCTTTTTGTTCAGAGTGTTGTCACTTAACAGTCGAGAAATGGCAAGATATAATGAGATAGAACATAGAAGTTAGGATATGAGGAGGATTTTTCATTGGGCAAACAGGACAAAGGGGACCCGAACATTCAATCCAATCAGATTGCCCCGACCAGTAATAAAAATTTCGCAGGTCTCATTATTACCATTTCCATTCTCGCCAACGTCATTATTTTATTGTTGTTCTTTGCACCGTCTATCGGATACAAAGGCGATGTGGCCTTTGACATTACAATTTTGCCGCGGTTTAACGCCGTGTTCAACAGCTTCACCTTCATCTTTCTGTTGGCGGCATTGATTGCAATCATCAAACGGAATGTAAAATTGCATAAACGGTTCATCCTTGCTGCATTCTCAACGACTCTTTTATTTCTTGTTACGTATTTGTCGTTTCATTATCTATCTCCTGAAACGTCCAAATACGGCGGAGAAGGCATCATTCGTTCCATTTATTTCTTCATTCTGATTACACACAGCATACTGGCAGCCATTATTGTGCCGCTTGCTCTGTTCACGCTGGTATGGGGATGGACGAATCAATTGAAGAAACACCGTAAAATTGCTCGCTGGACGATGCCAATCTGGCTCTACGTTAGTTCTACGGGTGTAGTTGTATATCTGATGATGGCACCTTACTATTAATATTTCACATATCATGGGCATATCCGGCTCGCCCTGCGGGTAATGATTTCAAGGAAGGAGGATTCACACTTATGTACAGAGTTGTATTGATTCGCCATGGACAGAGTATGTGGAACGTGGAGAACCGTTTTACCGGTTGGACGGATGTGGATCTGACGACCGATGGATACGGAGAAGCACGTAAAGCGGGAAAGATCCTGAAGGAACAGGGTTTTGATTTTGACTACGCCTATGCTTCGGTACTTAAACGCTGCATTCGAACACTGGACATTGCACTCGATGAGATGGACCGGATGTGGATTCCAATCACCAAGACGTGGAAACTGAATGAACGTCACTATGGGGCACTGCAAGGACTGAACAAACAGCAGACTGCGCTGAAGTACGGCGAGGAGCAGGTGAAGGAGTGGAGACGCTCTGTTAGCGTATCTCCCCCGGCCCTGGACGAAACAGATGATCGTTATGTTCAGGATCAGGACAAGTATCAACGGCTTGGCTGCACCATCCCGCGTACCGAGAATTTGATGGATACATCGAAGCGGGTACTGGAGTATTGGAATGCAGAGATCAAACCGGTTGTGTCAGCAGGCAAAAGGGTACTGATCTCCGCGCACGGTAATACGCTCCGTTCACTCGTCATGCATCTGGACCAAATGTCCGAAGCGGACGTAATGGCGCTTAATATCCCGACAGGCATTCCGTTGGTTTATGAACTGGATGAAGACTTACATCCGATCGGTCACTTTTACCTGACTGCGGATGGTTCCACGTACAAACATGAGGAAATGACTCATGTCGCACCACCGTCGGATTGATTGGACAATTGTTCTAACCGTGCACAATTCACTGTAGTAACAATGAGTTCAACTTATACAGCATGTTAGAAGATGGCTCCTGAATATTCAGGCGGCCATTTTTTACGTTATAATGGTTCACTCTTTAATTTTAGCGATCGCATCAGACGTTTCGTTTTTCTCCTACAGGGTAATCTCAAGCAAGACACGATGTACATTAATCCTGAAGGAGGAACAACATATGTCTAAGAAAAGTGGAATCATTGTAACAGCCATTGGAGCAGGCGTAACTTACTTGATGAGGAACAAAGAAGCAAGGGATAAGCTGTTCAATACGGTATCAGGACTGATGAAAAATTCAAGTTCATCTTCAAAACCGTCTTATGGAAGCAAAAAAGGTTCACGTGTGATTTAAAATAGATTTTGGTATAGGAGTCAATTAGCATGAGAAGCCCGGAGCTGGTAAGGTCCCGGGTTTTTGTGTGCGCTCATATGTCATATGCGATTTTTGCCAGCAAGAATGATACAATGGAAACTTGCAGAACGTATGGAAGGGGATGTACAACATATGAAGAAAAATCGTCTGGGTTCATCCGAACTCATGGTTGGTGAAATTGGGCTAGGTTGCATGTCGCTTGGAACCGAAGTGAGACCTGCCGTAGCCCTGATTCATGAAGCTTTGGATCGTGGTGCTAATCTTCTGGATACCGCTGACCTGTATGATGCAGGACAAAACGAGGAAATCGTGGGCCAGGCCATTCAGGGACGTCGGGATCAGGTCATTGTGGCAACCAAGGTTGGAAATCGTCGCATACCGGGAAAAGAAGGCTGGTCATGGGACCCGTCCAAAGCCTATATTAAACAAGCTGTACGAGACAGCCTGAAACGGCTTCAGACGGATTATATTGATCTGTATCAGCTGCATGGCGGCACAATGGATGATCCAATCGAAGAGACGATCGAAGCCTTTGAGGAACTGAAGCAGGAAGGTCTTATCCGATATTACGGTATATCCTCTATCCGGCCTAACGTAATTCGTGAATATGTACAACGGGCTTCCATTGTCGGCGTGATGAATCAATACAGCGTAGCGGATCGCCGGGCTGAAGAGGAAGTACTGCCTTTATTGGAGCAAAAGGGCATTAGTGTTATCGCTCGTGGACCTGTGGCAAGTGGGGTTCTCGCCGATTCTGGTGCTGCCAAGGCAGATAAAGGTTATCTGGATTATACACCTGAGGAGTTGCATACCATACGCCAAGGACTGAGCCGTTTGGTTACAGACAATCGCAGCATGGCTCAAACGGCCATTCGTTATGCGCTAGCGCATCCGGCTGTTGCTGCTGTTGTGCCAGGTGCCAGTTCGAGAGAGCAGTTATTGCATAATATCGCAGCATCGGAATCCGCACCACTTACGGCTGCGGAGATTAACGAAATACGGGAGTCTAGCCCCGCCAATCTGTACAAGCAGCACCGTTAAACGTTAGCAGCCTATTTTCAATTGTAACTATACAAGGTACAATGAAGGTCAACCATAAAGAATCAAATAAGGGAGAGAAGACATATGGAAAGAATTCAAAGTGAGCAACAATATCGCGATACAATCAATTCTGACGGTCTTACCGTCATTAAATTTGATACAACCTGGTGTCCGGATTGCAAAAACCTGGATCGCTTTATCGGGGACGTTATCGACCAGCATGCAGATAAAACCTTCTATGCCCTGGATGCAGAAGAGTTCCTGCCGTTTGCTGAAGAGAACGGTGTACGCGGCATTCCAAGCCTGCTCGTATTCCAGAACGGCAAGAAAATTGCGCATCTGCATAGCAAATGGGCAAAAACGCCTACTCAAATCTCAGAGTACCTGCAGACTTTGGAGTCCAAGGTATAACGGAATCAGTTCGTTTAGATCGCAGTAGTCATACAAAACGCCTCTTATCGCTGATAAGGGGTGTTTTTGCTATTGGAAAAGAGAAGGGAATGTTTAAAGTGGAAGCGAAATCGGGTTGTTGATGAGGTTGCGTAAAATAAAAATGGCGACCAGGTTCCGAAGGGAACAGGTCGCCATTGTTTTTTTGTTACATGACTCGAAGATATGTTTACATCATTAAAATGAAAAAGAATACGGCTGCCAGCACGAAGCGATAAACTGCAAAGACGGTCAGACTCAGTTTTTTCAAAATGGACAGGAACGTCTTGATGGCAAGCATGGCTACGATAAAAGCGGCAATGAATCCAATCGCGAAGATCGGTAAATCGCTGGTATTCAGGTGATCGATACTTTTGTACAGATCATATCCTGTGGCTCCAATCATAATCGGCACCGAGACCAGGAATGTAAATTCAGCTGCAGCAACCCGGCTTACCCCTGCGAACAGTCCACCGGAGATCGTCGAACCGGAACGGGAGAAGCCTGGCCATAATGCGAGAATCTGAAAAAGTCCCACAACAAATGCTTGTTTATACGTAATATCGTCTACATCATGGGTTGTAATGCGCTCACTTCGGTGGCTCCAACGTTCAGCCACAATCATCAGAATACCACCAATAACGAGACTGTACAGTACCGTTTGTGCACCAAACAGATGCGCCTTGATCCAGTCCCGGAATACAAGTCCAATGACCACGGCAGGAACCATCGCCAAGAAGATATGTATGAGGTTCAGACGGGAGGTGTAGCTCCGTTTGCCTCCGGTGAAGCGGAACATATCAATGAATTTGTTCCAGTACAGCACAACGACAGCAAGTACAGCTCCGAGTTGCACAACCACCTCAAACGTTTTGACTGACTCGTTGTCCTCCGATAATCCCAGCAAGTGGGCGGTCAGAATCATGTGTCCGGTCGAGGACACGGGCAAAAACTCAGTCAAACCTTCGATGATGCCCATAATAATCGATGATATAAAGTCCAATTCTCTTCCTCCTTGAAATGCAGATGACAGCAAACAGGCTGTCCTGCTTGACAATGCCCGTTCATTTGAACAAGGCTATCATCTATTATGATCACAAATGCGCCCAACTTCAACTTATGCTTGTAATGAATTGTTTAAAACCATATTGACAAAAACCTAGTTATCCAATAGGATATACATTAACTGACTGACTGATCAATCGGGAGGATAAGCAAATGTCTAAAAACAATCATTTGGAACCCGGTGAAGAACGCCGGGACCAAATTATACGCATAGCGATGGAGCGTTTTGCGACACAGGGCTACCATCAGACGAAAATTTCCGATATCGTCCGGGAAGCCGGCGTTGCGCAAGGCACCTTTTACTGGCACTTCAAAAGTAAGGAAGCCATTGCCTCGGAGATTGTGTTAACCGGCAGGGAGGAGCTGCTTGAAGCGATCGGACAAGGCTATCGCAAGGATGCCGGATCGGTTGAGGATATGGTGAGAGCTTCGGAACGGCTGTTTACCGATTTATTTTCCTTTGCAGCGGACAATCGTTACTTTATGGAATTGTTGCTCAAAGGCATCGTGTCGGAAGAGTCGGTACGTCGTCTGGTCGAGGAGACACGGGGTGCGGTGGAACAAGCGTTTCGTCACAACATGCAACGGGCCATTGAGCTAGGCATGCTGCCCAATTCCATGGATGTACCGCTCCGTGCTGCGCTGCTGGTTAGCATGATAGAAGGCATGATTATGCGCTGGCTGTTTGGCTCGGAGGAGTTGCACAGCGAGTTCTCATCGATGACCGCAACAACGCTCGCAGCGGAGGCGGCAAGCTTTGAGTTTTACGGACTGCTCGGCACATAAAAAGGTGTGCTGTACCCGAAGCTTTATTTTCAACAACTGGATTAAATATTCACATGATTAAGCCAGCAGCAGGGAATAATGGGTACACCTGCGGTTTAAGAAGACAGGAAACAGAAGTTTCAAGAAGAAATGACTACATGGATGAGAGGAAGTTAATGACATGAATAAAACATATGGAATGAAATCCCGTAAAGGATGGACTTTAACAGCCCTGCTGCTAATGACCGTGCTGGTACTCAGCGCTTGTGGCAGTAAAGCTACGGACAATGGAAGCAGTAATGGAGCACAGGCGAATAATGAACTGGAGCAGATCAAGTCTGCTGGCGTCATCAAAGTGGGCATGATGGGCACATACGCACCATACAACTTCCTGAATGATAAGAAAGAAATGGACGGCTACGATGCAGATATCGCACGTGAGGTTGCGAAGCGTCTTGGGGTTGAGGTTGAATTTGTATCCCAGGAGTTCTCCGGCCTGACACCAAGTCTGCAAGCCAAAAAGCTGGATGCCATCATCAGCCAGATGACGATTACCGATGATCGGAAGAAAGTACTGGATTTCAGTGATCCGTATATTACGAACCAAGTCAAAATCATTGTGAAAAGTGATAACAATGATATTACCAAGTTGGAAGATTTCAAAGGAAAAACGATTGGCGTAGGTCTTGGTACAAATGATGAAACGTATCTGCGTAATGAAGTGCTGCCGAAAGTGGGCGACTTCACGATTAAAACCTATGACGATGTTATCTCTTCACTCAAAGACCTGAATGCTGGACGGATTGATGCCACAATCAACAACATGTATGCGCTGAAACCCATTGTGGATGCCAACGGATTAAATATCAAAGCCGTAGGTGAACCGATTAAGAGTGACCAGGCAGGAATTGCTGTGCGCAAAGACAATCCAGAACTCGTAGCAGCACTGAATGATGCTCTCAAAGGCATGAAAGATGATGGTACGTACAATACCATCTTCAAAAAATGGTTTGGTGAAGAGCCTGCGCAATAATGAACCTGCAAGGCGAAGGGAAGATTTGATCCATGGAACTGGTATTTGAGAATATCCCCTTCTTTCTGAAGGGGGCTTACTATACGCTGTATGTGACTGTAATTTCAATGTTTTTTGCGTTTATCATCGGGGTGCTCGTCGCTATCGCGCGTCTGAAAGGGCCGATGTGGCTTCGAATGATCGCCCGTTTCTACGTATCCATCATGCGGGGAACCCCGCTGCTGGTGCAATTATTCGTTATTTATTACGGGCTGGTCGATTATGGAGTGACCTTGGGATCGCTCACCGCAGCATGTCTGGGACTGAGTCTGAATGCAGGTGCGTTTCTGTCGGAGACGTTCCGCGGAGCCATTCAGGCTGTACCAAAAGGGCAGACGGAAGCTGCATACGCAACGGGAATGACCCCGGCTCAAGCGATGAGACGGATTATCTTCCCGCAGGCTGTGCGCATTGCCATCCCGCCGATGGGTAACACCTTTATTGGCATGCTGAAGGAAACATCACTTGTGGCGGCGATTGGCGTTACCGAGTTGTTGCGGTCAGCACAATTGCTTGTATCACAATATGCGGTGAATATGCCGTTTTATCTGGCGATTGGTGTGATCTACTGGATCATGAGTATCGGCTTCTCGGCCATTCTGGAACAAGTGGAGCGCCGGCTGGCCCGGGCTTACTGATAGGAGGGGAGAACCGGTGATTACAACGACAGGATTGACCAAACGTTTTGGGAAAAATGAAGTTCTCACAAATATAGATCTGCATGTCGATGCAAAAGATATTGTTGTTCTGCTGGGCCCCAGTGGATCAGGCAAAAGTACGTTGCTGCGCTGTCTGAACGGTCTGGAAGAGCTCTCTGGCGGGAAGATTGAAGTCAATGGAGTCGTAGTGGACAGTGCCGACTCGCAGCGAATCCAGCGGGCACGGGTGTTAGAAATCCGTCGGCAGACCGGCATGGTATTCCAGCAGTTCAACCTGTATCCGCACAAGACGGTGCTCGGTAATGTGATGGAAGGTCTCGTGACGGTGAAAAAAATCAAGCGGGACGAAGCGGCCGAACGCGGCAGGATTCTGCTGGATCGGGTCGGGCTATCGGACAAGCAGGATGCATATCCATCCCGTTTGTCTGGTGGACAACAGCAGCGTGTAGCGATTGCTCGCGCACTTGCCATGGAGCCTGAAGTGATGCTGTTTGACGAGCCTACCTCAGCCCTTGATCCTGAACTGGTGGGGGAAGTGCTCTCTGTCATGAAGGAGCTGGCACAGGAAGGCATGACGATGCTGGTGGTCACGCATGAATTGAAGTTTGCCCGGAATGTGGCGAACAAAATCGTCTTTATGGCAGATGGATCAATTGTGGAAGAAGCAAGTCCACAGGCCTTTTTTGAACACCCGACCCAGGAACGGACACGTCGTTTCTTGCAGCAAATTACTGAATTCTAAGAAAGAAGGATAAACATCATGAATGTAACAACTGTATGGAAAGGCAAACGCGCGTTTACTTCCGAAGGGCCCTCTGGCTACGCGGTTGGCATGGATGCTACAGCTGCCTATGGTGGTGACAGTAAGGGTGCTACACCCATGGAATTGTTACTGGCAGGTCTCGGAGGTTGTATGGGGATCGATATCACGATGATTCTGGACGCTTTCCTAGACAAAATTACTGGTATTGAGATTGAAGCACAAGGTACACGCAGTGAAGGTATGCCGAAAGGTTTTACTGCCATTGACCTAATCTTCAAGGTGGACGGCGATATTCCGGACTACCGGATATGGAAAGCCATCCAAATGGCTGAAGAGAAGTATTGTGCAGTTTCCGCTTCACTTAGCGCAGATATTCATCCCAAGCTGATTCTGAATGGGGTAGACACTCCGCGTCCATAATGGCATAAGAGTAAATTTTATACTGAAGAGGCACTTCCAATCCTGGGAGTGCCTTTTTTAGCTTTTTTAACACCTCAACGGTCAGTAAGAAACAGTTAGTAAACAAGTCAGGCTGGATGTTGAGTAAGGTCCCAGATGCCCATCATTTCGGTGATAGCCTGATCAAGTGTTGCAAAAGGAACGCCGTCACGAGCTTGTGTAGAAATCCCTTGCATAAAGGTATCAAAAACGGTGGTCAGCATTGCCACATTCGTGGAAGCAGGAATCTCACCAATATCCACAGCACGCTGGATGCAATCCTGCAGGCGGTTGCGAGTCAGCTTTCTTTTATCGGCGGCAATGTCACGGATATGATTGTTTTTGGAAGAACATGTGCTGGCTGAGAGCACAATTAAACAACCAGATGGATGTGCAGTGTCTGTTTGCATTTTGGCGGTACTTCTTAAAGTTGTTTCAATCGCTTCTCTTGGAGATAGCGTAAGATCCGAGAAGCTTTCCGTAACACGTCCAAACGTACCCATATATCGTTCTACCGCTTCTTTATACAGAGCTTCTTTGGACTCAAAGGCTGCATAAAAGCTTGCTGCTGAAATATCCCCCATGGCTGCTCGAAGCTGGAGTAATGAGGTGGCCTCGAATCCTTGCTCCCAAAAGAGCATCATCGCCTGCAACAGAGCTTCATCCCGATCGAAAATGCGCGGACGTCCGGTTCTTGCCATAAGAGATTCCCCCTTGTTTTTCTTAATTATATACTAATCGATCCAAAAGTCATTGACAAGGTTTGAGAGGGTGGGTAATATAAGGAATGATCGATCCATAATTCGATTGTATGTCCTATATAATCTAAAAAGGAGCTGCACAGATGTCCGATAAATCTTCTCAACGTTTCCCATGGTTGGGGCTGCTGGCCTTGGCTATGGCTGGTTTTATAGCTATTATGACTGAAACTCTTCCCGCGGGGTTGCTGCCGCAAATTAAGGAAGGGCTGCAGGTCTCTGAGGCAGGGGCAGGGCAGCTTGTCACATTTTACGCAGTTGGATCGCTGATTGCCGCCATACCTGTGGCCGTGCTGACAAGGGGCTGGCGACGCCGTCCGCTTTTGCTTCTAGCGATTATCGGTTTTCTGATCTTCAACACCATTACAGCGCTCTCGTCAAACTATATACTGACCCTTGTCGCTCGTTTTTTTGCCGGTGTTGCAGCTGGTGTTTCCTGGGGCCTGATTGGCAGTTATGCACTACGAATGGTGCCTGACCATCTCAAGGGAAGGGGCATGGCTGTCGCGATGATAGGCACACCGATTGCCTTATCGTTTGGTGTTCCTGCAGGAACGCTGCTGGGTTCCTTTATGGGCTGGCGCTCCGTATTCTGGCTGATGTCATTATTGGCGTTTGTATTGATTTTCTGGGTGCTCTGGAAAGTGCCCGATTATCCGGGACAGTCTGCTGATCAGCGCATCTCTTCAACAAAGGTGCTGCTGACCCCAGGCGTAATTCCCATTCTGGCTGTCGTTCTGACCTGGATGTTGGCTCATAATATTTTGTACACGTATATTGCTCCGTTCCTCGCTGATGTCGGTCTGGAATCGAAGGTTGGACTCATGTTACTTGTGTTTGGCCTGATGGCATTGGTGGGCATCTGGATTACAGGTATGCTTATTGATCGCTGGTTGCGTATGCTGGTTCTTATCAGTCTTGCGGGCTTTGCACTGATCTCACTTGTATTGGGTCTTTGGAGTGAGCACGCTGTCGTTGTCTTTGGTTCTGTTGCGCTGTGGGGTCTGACATTTGGTGGCGCGGCTACACTGTTGCAGACTGCACTTGCCCAAGCTGCCGGGGAGCAGGGGGTGGACATCGTTATGCCCATTAATACGACCGTGTGGAATCTCGCTATTGCTATAGGTGGATTGGCGGGAGGTGTGCTTCTGAATCAATGGGGAGCCTCGTCCTTCACCTGGGCTATTCTGCTTCTAACACTTGTGGCTTTGATTGTTGCGTTGCGTGCCAAAGGGCATGGATTCCGCTCAGCGCGCAGCCGATAAGCAAACTGTTTTCCTTTCTACATTAGAATGAGCTATATAAGCATCATGTTTGTTTTATCATTCAGCATACAGCCTTTTTTCGGAGCCCTCTTGCAGGGCTTTTGCTGTTATGTGGTATGATAAATTGGAAGGGCAGGCGTAATATGTACTGACCTTTATATGTAAGCGCTTATAAGCGACGGAAGGTGTAGATATGTTTAGAAGGCTCATACGAACATCCAATAATCTTAAATTAAAGCATAAATTGCTCATATCCTATGTACTTGTTGTCATGATTCCGGTACTGATCATTGGACTTGCTGTAACCGGATACTTTCGCAAGCAGGCGCTGGACAATGCCATTGGACAGACGATCAACAACGTGGAAAAGGTCAAGAGTCAGACCGCCACACTGCTGCGTGTACCCACAGATATTTCCAACATTTTGATGTTCAACAATGAACTGAAGGAAATTGTGAACAAACGATACCAAAGCGTTGTGGAGCTGACTTCGGCTTACCTCGCGTATAAAGATTTTCAGGAATACAAGCGTCTGTACCGTGAGGTTGCGGGCATTCGGTTTTACTCGACCAATCCGACGCTGATCAACAATCTGGAGTTTATCCCGGTGGACGAGCAGACCCAAGAGAGCTATTGGTACCAGAAGGCGTTGGGAACAACCAGTATCGGCTGGTTTTACATCCCAGACAAGGGAGACAATCCTGTACACAAACTCAGTCTGGTGCGCAAAGTGCCTTTTGCCGAATATCGGACCGAGGGCGTGCTGATGATTGTGATCAATCAGGATGAGTTGAATGGATTGTTACGTCAGGAACCGTTCGAGACGTTGATTACGGACGAGCAGGGCTATGTGGTTGCGGCCAAAAATACCGATCTGGTGGGTAAAACGTTGGATGAACTGGACTTTGGCGTAGATTTGCAAAATCAGGCCAAAGGCACAATTGAAGCTGATTTTCAAGGGGAGCCATCCAACATTGTCATTGATGAGATCAGTCCTGGATCAAGCATGAATAGCCTGAAAATCATTTCGGTGTTTGCAACCAAAAATATCGTCAAAGATGCCAATACCATTAGCATGATTGGTATGCTTTTCATTACGCTTGTGCTGGTCATTGCATTGTTGCTTGTATATATCATTTCATTTCTTACTTCGAACCGATTGTTACGCCTCAGCAAACATCTGAACAAGCTCGCGCTGGGTGATCTGAATGTCACCTCCCGCATTGATGGGAATGATGAGATCGGGCAACTGTCGAGGCAGTTCAATTACATGGTGAAGAGTATTAATGAACTGATGACTCAAGTGGTAGAGGCAACGGAACAGAACAATCAATTGGAAATCGCGCAGAAAGAGATTAAACTGAAAATGATGGCCAGCCAGATCAATCCTCATTTTTTGTTTAATGCACTGGAGTCGATCCGCATGAAAGCCCATATCAAAGGGGAAGCGGAGATTGCAAATATCGTCAGGCTGTTGGGCAAACTGATGCGCAAAAGTCTGGAGATTGGTAGCGGCAAAACGACTTTCAGAGCTGAACTGGAGATGGTACGTTCTTATCTGGAAATTCAGAAATTCCGTTACGGCGACCGTCTTGCTTTCCAGATCCATATCGATTCGGAGGTGGAGAAGATATACATCCCTCCTTTGATCATTCAACCTCTGGTTGAGAATGCGATTGTGCATGGCTTGGAAAATAAAGAGGGCACAGTCCGTGTGAATATAAATATTCGTTTAGTGGAGGATGTTGTCCAGGTGCGTGTCGATGACGATGGGGCAGGCATTACGCCGGAGCGTCTGGCTGAAGTGATGCAGTTCATCTGTGGACCGGAAGAACAGGAGAAGAGCCGGATCGGCATGCGTAATGTACATCAACGTTTAACATTGACCTACGGTGAGCCATACGGATTACAGATTAAGAGTGTGTACGGGGAAGGAACAGAGGTTTCTTTCACCTTGCCAGCAGGAGGAGACCAGCATGTATAAAGTGTTATTGGTAGATGATGAACCGAGCATACGTGAAGGACTGACAACGATCATTGATTGGGAAAAATACGGATTTCAGGTGATTGGTACAGCTGCGAGCGGGCGTGAGGCTATCACCCGCTTCGAAGAGCTGGAACCGGACCTGACGATCATTGATATTCGCATGCCCGGCATGACCGGACTGGATGTCATTGAAGAAGTGCGGCAGACCCATCCGGGTTCGCACTTTCTGATCCTGAGTGGGTACGCCGATTTTGATTATGCCAAGAAAGCCATCAGTTTTGGCGTGGATGGATATCTGCTCAAGCCGGTAGATGAAGAGGAGATTATCAGTGAGCTGGAGCGGATTTCTGTGATGCTGACACGGGAGCGGGAGACACTGGCTCGCCATGCTGGTGAGGATACAGCCTACCGGGAGCATCAGATTGAAGCGTTGCTGTTTGATAGCATGGAAGGTACAAAAACGATGGAAGCAAATGCTCTAGGATTGAATTGGTTGCAGTATCAGGTTGTGCTGCTGGAGATGCATGCAGAACCTGATTTACAGCGTGGTAGTGTGGTGAAACGCAGACTGGCGGAAGTTTTTGACCAGAAAGATCGGGGCATTGTGTTTTCATTCCATTCCGGACTGGGACTGTTATGCAAAGAGCCTATTTTGACCGTACAATCTGCTCAGAATTTATATGTTGAATTGAAAGGCATGCTTGAAGAATGGGATATTCACATGTATGTCGCAGCAGGTCAACCTGTGAATTCCACAGCAGACATCGCACATTCCTATAATCAGGCCACCGGAGTATTAGGTAGACGTTTTCTGTTCGCGGAACAACGTGTTATGTTATGGAACGAAGAGAAGAAGAGCGAAGGTGCTTCGGGGCCAGTTGTAGCGATTGGGGAAGAAAGTGGTGAACCGGATGAAGCAGAGTTAGCAGACAAGCTGTATTATGCGCTCGACATTCGGAGCACCGAGTCAGTGATGCGTGTGTTGATTGAGATGGAAGAACGCCTGATTCCGCTTCACCAGACAGAACAGGCGATTAAGACGTCGTTCTCCCAAGTGTTTTCATTGGCGATTAACAAACTTGCGGCAACCAATCAGCATATGCAATCCATCATGCAGGAGCATTCTGTTCTCATTACGGAGGTTTACCATCAATTAACGTTGCTGGATCTCAAAGTGATGGCCGCTGAACATCTGAACAGGCTTATTCAGCGCATGGGTGGAGGGAGCAAGGATACGGTACTGAAACAGATGATTGAATTTATCCGTCGGAATCCGGGCGAAAATCTCAAGCTGGAGGTACTCGCGGAGGTATTCAACTACAATAGCAGTTATTTGGGTAAGCTGTTCAAAAACCATACCGGAGAATATTTCAATGCATTTCTGGATAAGGTTCGAATGGAGAAGGCGAAGGAACTGCTAGATGAAGGGCTAAAGGTGCACCAGGTCGCCGCGAGAGTAGGGTATGCCAACGTGGATTACTTCCACGGCAAATTCAAGAAGTACGTCGGGGAGTCGCCTTCAGCATACAAACATGCTAGAGAGCTTGCCAGATCACAGTCCAAGGATTCTTCAGGAGAGCCGGAACGGGAGTAGGCCATGATTTCAGTGGGAAGCACTTCTATCGTGTGGTATTTCTCCTGATTAGTTATAAAACGTTTTCGAGTTTATAGTCTATTGAAAGGACCCTTGAGGTCCTTTTCTTTTTAGTTTTACATAAAGTAAACGATTTCTATAAAACGTTTTCGTAAATTACCATTTTCAAAATAAATTCCCTTTTAATTTAATTATCTAATAATAGACAGCGTCATTATCACTAATTTTATAGATATTATATCGGATTATTTAGGGGTATATCTAATTTTTATATGATTTTCTCTAAAATCCAGCTGGTATTTTGAAAACGCTCTATCAGGTATGATTATTTTATAAAACAGAGGAGGGGGAACGGAGATGGAAACGCTAACAGAAAAATCCGCTTCCGCGAAAAAAAGCAGTGACCCCAATCCGCCAACACAAAAACGGCGGAACAGAATTTGGGACAGCATGAAACAGCAAAAGTATCTCTATCTCATGTCATTGCCATTCGTAGTTTGGGTTTTTGTATTTAACTATCTGCCACTATGGGGATGGACAATGGCTTTCCAAAACTATAAACCGGCTAGATCGTTCGGCGATCAACAATGGGTTGGTTTTAAACACTTTGTAGAGTTGTTCAGTGACGATCGTTTCTATCTGGTACTTCGAAATACACTTGCAATGAGCTTGATGGGACTGGTTATCGGTTTTATCGTGCCGATTTTCTTTGCGATTCTCTTGAATGAGATGAAAGGCATGTTCTTCAAGCGTGCTGTGCAAACGGTATCATATCTGCCTCACTTTGTATCCTGGGTCGTTGTGGCAGGGATTATTACCAAGATGCTCTCCACCGATGGAGGGATTATCAATGACATTTTGGTAAACCTAAACATTATCGACCAGCCGATCCAGTTCATGGCGAAGGGGAACCTGTTTTGGTACATTGTAACCGCTTCAGATATGTGGAAAGAAACGGGCTGGAACGCCATTATCTATCTCGCAGCCATTACGGGTATTGACCAGGAACTCTACGAAGCCTCCCGTGTGGATGGAGCGAACCGTTGGAGACAAATGTGGCACATTACGCTGCCTGGCATACGGACCACGATTTCCGTACTTTTCATTATGTCGATTGGGCATCTGATCAGTATCGGTTTCGAGAAGCAGTTCTTGCTTGGCAACAGTCTGGTCACCGATTACTCGGAAGTCCTTGATCTATATGCGCTTAATTATGGTTTGAATATGGGACGATTCTCGTATGGTACAGCCATAGGCATATTCAACTCCGTTGTCAGTATCATCCTTCTGTTTACAGCGAACGGATTGTTCAAAAAATTCACCAAAGAAAGCATCATGTAGGGAGGGGACGACATTATGGCGAACAAAGCATTCAATGCTACTCGGGGCGATAAGCTGTTCGATATATTCAACATCCTCGCGATGACCCTGGTGCTGATTGTAACACTGTATCCATTCCTGAACGTACTGGCTATCTCGCTCAATAACTCGACAGATACCGTACGTGGTGGAATTTACTTGTGGCCTCGCGAATTCACATTGCAGAACTATAAAACTATTTTCCAATACGAAGGATTGCTGCAAGGTTTGCAGGTTTCCATTCTGCGTACAATTGTAGGTACATTGCTCGGCTTGATCAGTTCCTCAATGATCGCATTTACACTGAGTCGTCCTGACTTCAAGTTGAGAAAGTTTGTTTCAACCACACTTGCACTCACGATGTATTTCTCCGGTGGTTTGATTCCGGTATACATCCTGATGCGTGACCTGAACCTGATCGGTACATTCTGGGTATATGTATTGCCAGGTATGATCAGTGCGTTTAACGTATTCATCATCCGTTCCTTCATTGATGGCCTGCCGTATGCATTGCAGGAATCTGCCAAGCTGGATGGTGCAAATGACTTTAAGATCTATTACAAAATCATCTTGCCGCTCTGTAAACCGGTACTTGCAACCATCGCTTTGTTCCTGGCTGTAGGCCAGTGGAATGCCTGGTTCGATACGTACCTGTATAACGGCTCAAAAGCGCATCTGACCACGCTCCAGTACGAGCTGATGAAAGTACTGCAAAGTACACAGCAGGGCTCGGGAGCCGGACGTAACGCCAATGACATGGCACAACAGATGACACAGATTTCACCGGAATCCATCAAAATGGCAATTACCATTGTTGTTACGGTTCCAATCCTGATTGTGTATCCATTCCTGCAAAAGTATTTTGTAGGTGGTATGACACTGGGTGCAGTAAAAGCTTAAGTAAGTTTGTACAGGCCGCCACATAGATAGAGTGGCCGTATAATAAAAGAAGCATCAGGATGCCCGAAGCGCAGCCATTTGGCCTGCGCTTCACCGTATAGGGCTGCGGAGTGGCATTCATGAAGCTATAGACAGGGACAATAAAGTCCCGGATAAGACAGACATATGAATCAGGGAGGATTACCATTATGGCAAGTAACAAAATGAAGATTGCACTGGCTCCAGTGCTTGCGATGTCTTTGCTCGCAGGTTGTGGTGGAGGAAACAGCGGCGAAACGTCGTTTAAGGACACAAGCGGTGATACGTCCCCGATTACTTTTGACTTTTTTAGCGTCGATCCCAGTCCGAACTGGAACGGTATGAAGGATGAAGTGGGGAAAGTCCTTACAGAGAAAACAGGAGTAACCCTTAACGGTGAATTTGCCGTCAGTGGTGGTCAGGATAAAGTATCCTTGATGGCAGCAAGTGGAGATTATCCGGATATTGTGTCACCCAAAGGAGAGCTAAGCAAGCTCGTGGATGCTGGGGCAATGGTCGATCTGACTGATCTGATTGAGCAATATGCTCCCAATCTGAAGAAGCTGTATGGTAATTACATGGACCGGCTGAAATATAGCAACGAAGATCAAGGGATTTATGTACTGCCTACGTATTATGCGGTAGACCAGAAGTATTTTGATGCAGGCGGCGGATTTGGAATTCAGCAGCGTGTATTGAAAGAGCTGGGATACCCAGAAGTGCGTACGCTCCAGGATTATGAAAATGTGTTGAAGGCATATAAGGAGAAACATCCAACGATTGACGGTCAGCCAACGATCCCGTTAACATTGGACGCGGATGACTGGAGAATCATGATTACGGTGACGAATCCAGCATTCTTCGCAACAGGCGCGCCAGATGACGGCGAGTACTATATTGATCCTGAGACATATGAGGCAAGTCTTCATTACAAACGTCCGGAAGAGAAAGAGTATTTCCGTTGGTTGAACCATATGTACGCAGAAGGACTGCTCGATCAGGACAGCTTCGTGCAGAAGACGGATCAATACAAATCCAAAATTGCGAGTGGACGTGTACTGGGCGTTATTGACCAGGATTGGGGTTATTCCGATGCGGAGAACGCATTGAAGGCAGCGGGTAAAGACGAAGCTACCTATTCTCATTTCCCGGTAACACTGTCTAAAGATATTCAGGATCATTCCTTCCAGGACCCTGGTTTTGTATCTGGTTGGGGTGTAGGGATTACAACTTCGAATCCGGACCCGGTTCGTACAATCAAATTCTTTGATTACCTGGCTTCTGAGGAAGGTCAAGTGCTGATGAACTGGGGTATTGAAGGCAAACAGTACGAAGTGAAAGATGGCAAACGTGTGATTCCGGCCGATATTCAGGACCAAAAAACGAATAATGCTGCTGTATTCCAGAAGGAAACAGGTATTGGCCTCTATACCAATATGTCTGGTCACTATGGAGATGGCGTCAAAGATACAACGGATAACTATTACACAACGAATTTCCCTGAACAGATTGTAGCTGCGTATTCCGATGCGGAGAAAGAAACACTCAAAGCATACGGCGCAACAACGTGGAAAGATCTGTTCCCAAGTGAAGATGAGTTCCCAGTTAAACCATGGGGAGCAGCGTACAATATGCCGACTCCAGGTGACTCGGATTACAATGTTATCTTCCAAAAAACTCAGGATATTATCCGTAAACGGATCCCAGAAGCAATCCTAAGTTCTCCTGAGCAATTTGATGCCATCTATGATGGAATGATTGCTGAACTTAACAAAGCAGGAGCAGAGGACATGGAAAAACAATACACCGAGCTGGTACAAAACCGTGTTCAATTGTGGAGCGGTGAAGAGAGCAAATAATGCGTTTTAGCAGACTGATTTTTTCGGAAAAAGGGCCCAGGAAACTGGGTTCTTTTTTATACCTAAAACGTTTTCCGAAAAACGTTTTCAATATTATGAATTCACTATTGACAAGGGCTTTAGGAGGGATTATTATTCAAATATGAAAGTGCTTTCATTACTGATTTATCAAGCATGTACACGAATATGTTCAGTCAAAAGAAGTAAGGATTTGATCCCTCAAATTACCGAATAGAGTGGGTGTTTTTCACTTGATTTAGAAAACGATTTTTATGTTATAAAATCAAACGTTTTACAATCAGAATCACCCGATTACGGTATGTGCAGGTCAGCCTGTTCTACAATAGATAGCTTCATTTTATCCATAAGGGGGATTACACATGAAGGGCAAAACACCAAAAACATTCGCAATGCTTCTGTTAGCCAGCGCTCTTGCCATTACAGCAGGATGCAGCGGTAGCGGAGGAGGAACTACGGCTTCAGAGACACCAACGGACACAGGGGATACAACCAGTCCAATCACCTTTACGTTCTTTGGTGCTGACGCAAGTCCAAACTGGAATAACATGAAGGACGCAGTCGGCCAAGAAATTACGAAACAAACAGGTGTTACAATTGAAGCCGAGTATGATGTGAATAATGGTGGCGACCAGAAGATACCATTGATGGCTGCCAGCGGTGATTACCCTGATATTATCTATCCTAAAGGTAACTTATCTAAGCTTGTGGATGCAGACGCGATGCTTGACCTGACAGATCTGATTGACCAATACGCACCAAATCTGAAGAAAATCTATGGGGACCAGATGAACCGTCTGAAATACAGTTTGGAAGATCAGTCCATTTACACGATCCCAACGAACATGGGTGTAGATAATGTTGCGTTTGATGCTACAGGCGGATTTGAGATTCAGCAAAAGGTATTGAAAGAACTTGGCTATCCAGAAGTGAAAACGCTTGAGGATTATGAGAAAGTTCTGAAAGAATATTATGCTAAACATCCAACGATTGACGGACAGCCGACCATTCCGCTGACGCTGAATGCAGATGACTGGAAGATTATGATTACGGTAACGAATCCAGCCTTCCAGGCAACGGGTGGACCGGATGACGGTGAATATTACATTAACCCTGAAACGTATGAAGCAGTGCTGCACTATAAACGTCCAGAGGAGAAAGAATACTTCCGCTGGTTGAACAAAATGTACAACGAAGGCATTCTGGACAAAGATACATTTGTGCAGAAAGATGATCAATACAAATCCAAAATTGCAAGCGGTCGGGTACTGGGGCTGATTGACCAGGAATGGAACTATAGTGAAGCTGAGAATGCTTTGAAATCAGTTAACAATGGCGAGAATACGTACGCTCACTTCTCTGTATCCCTCAACAAGGATATTGTGGATCATACGTTCCAACCAACCGGATTTGATGGATACGGTATCGGTATTTCGAAAACTGCGAAAGACCCTGTACGTATTATCAAATTCATGGATTGGCTCGCTTCCGATGAAGGCCAGGTATTGAGAAACTGGGGGATTGAAGGCGAACAATACAAAGTGGAAAATGGCCAACGTATCATTCCTGAGGATGTACAGGACCGCAAGACCAATGACAACTCTGCGTTTACCAAAGAAACAGGAGTCGGTATGTATAACATCTTCAGCGCAAGATATGGCGATGGTGTTAAAGATTCCACAGGTAACTACTACACAACGAACTTCCCTGAGCAGATCCAAGCAGGTTATACTGCGGCAGAGAAGGAAACATTGAAAGCCTATGGCATTACAACGTGGAAAGATTTCTATCCTTCTGAAGACGACTTGAAGCTGAAAGATTGGGGCGCAGCATATAACATGCCTGTACCTTCGGATACGGATTATAACGTAACGTTCCAGAAAACGCAGGACATTATCCGTAAACGTATTCCTGAAGCCATCCTTGCCAAACCTGAGAAATTCGACCAAGTGTATGATGATCTCCTGGCTGAACTTGATAAAGCAGGGGCGGTAGACATGGAGAAACAATATACCGTTTGGATCAAGGAACGTGTATCTCTCTGGACAGGTAAAGATGTGAAATAATAATGAAATTAAGTCATAATATATGATCATTTTCATTGCTAGAAAGGTCCCTTAAAAGGGGCCTTTTTTGTTGTTGACGAAAGGGGGAGGATAGCATATAATCGTTAATGTAAGCACTTTCAGTAAGCGTTTTATAATATTTTACGAAAACGTTTTACGGATGTTAGAAGAGAGTTTTCATGAGTTTAAGTTTTAATAAAAAAGAGTATAATTTAATTTTTTAGTAAGCGCATACAGAAATGTGTCTTACAGTGGTATCCTCAGGCTTAAAGCCTGTTATACAGATAAAACCTTCATAAATAATAGGGGGACTAGACAATGAGAGGCAAAATGAAAGGCAATACACCCAAGACGTTTGCAATGTTGATGCTCGCAAGTGCAATGCTGGTTACAGCCGGCTGCGGAAATTCGGGAAGCAAAGAAACCTCCGAGTCCAGCGGAACTGAACCGGTTACCATCACGTTCTTTGGCGCGGACGCGAGTCCAACCTGGAACAAAATGCAGGATGCAGTCGGTAAAGAGATTACGAAGCAAACAGGCGTTACGATTGAAGCTGAGTATGATGTGAACAATGGTGGCGACCAGAAAATTGCTCTTATGGCTGCCAGTGGTGATTACCCTGATATCGTTTTCCCAAAAGGTAACTTGTCTAAACTTGTAGATGCAGGCGCGATGCTTGACCTGACGGATCTGATTGAGGAGCATGCTCCAAACCTGAAAAAAATATATGGGGACCAGATGAACCGGCTGAAATACAGTTCGGAAGATCAGGCCATTTATACAATTCCAACGAATATGGGCGTTGATAATGTTGCGTTTGACGCAACAGGCGGATTTGAAATTCAACAAAAAGTATTGAAAGAGCTCGGGTACCCTGAAGTGAAAACGCTTGAGGATTACGAGAATGTATTGAAAGAATATGTGAAAAAACACCCAACGATTGACGGACAGCCGACCATTCCATTGACGCTGAATGCAGATGATTGGAAGATTATGATTACAGTAACGAACCCGGCATTCCAGGCAACAGGAGCACCGGATGATGGAGAATATTACATCGATCCTGAGACGTATGAAGCTACGCTCCATTACAAACGTCCAGAGGAGAAAGAATATTTCCGCTGGTTGAATCATATGTACAATGAAGGATTGCTGGACAAAGATACATTTGTCCAAAAAGATGACCAATATAAATCCAAAATTGCAAGTGGTCGTGTACTCGGTCTGATTGACCAAGAGTGGAACTACCAAGAAGCTGAAAATGCACTGAAATCAGCGGGTAAAGATGACAGCACTTATGCTCACTTCTCTGTATCCCTGAACAAGGACATTGTGGACCATACGTTCCAGCCAACCGGATTTGACGGGTATGGCATCGGGATCACAACTTCGGCCAAAGATCCGGTTCGCATTATTAAATTCATGGACTGGCTCGCTTCGGACGAGGGACAAGTGCTAAGAAACTGGGGTATTGAAGGCGAGCACTACAATGTAGAAGATGGTCAACGGGTGATCCCTCAAGACATCCAGGATCGTAAAACCAATGACAACTCTAACTTCTCCAAAGAAACAGGAATCGGAATGTATAGCGTGTTTAGTGCGAGATACGGTGATGGCGTGAAAGATTCCACGGATAACTTTTACACTACGAACTTCCCTGAGCAGATCCAGGCTGGATACACTGCCGCAGAGAAGGAAACATTGAAAGCTTACGGTATTACAACATGGAAAGACTTCTATCCTTCTGAAGATGATTTGCAACTGAAAGACTGGGGCGCTGCCTACAACATGCCTGTACCTTCAGGTACAGATTACAGCGTAACGTTCCAGAAAACACAGGATATCGTGCGCAAACGTATTCCTGAAGCAGTTCTGACTACAACTGCGAACTTTGATAAAGTATACGATGATTTCCTCGCCGAGTTGGATAAAGCAGGCGCAGTCGAAATGGAGAAACAGTACACCGTTTGGGTTAAGGATCGTGTTTCCCTGTGGACAGGTAAAGACGTAAAATAATACATGTTTAAGTAAATAGGCGGATATACAAAAAAGGCCCTGAGCAAGGGTCTTTTTTTGCTGACCATGTGATGTTTAACATTGACGCAAAATTCGAAATCCAATATAATTTTCTTACTGTAAGCACTTTCAGATAAACGACGCTTAGATCATTTCAGTAACAGGGTCCAGGCAAATTAAATCAAGATGTATTGTTTTTTTGAATATCTCGAAAACGTTTTAGTAATTGATTAAAAAAATAGCTGATTCATGAACAGGAGTTATTTATGCCCCCATTCAATGAGAGAACAAAAGAAAACCGTCTGTGGTATCGTCAGCCGGCTACTCGCTGGGAAGAGGCGCTGCCTGTCGGCAATGGTCGCCTTGGCGGCATGGTGTACGGCGGAGCAGCGGATGAACAAATCCAGCTAAATGAAGATACATTGTGGTCCGGATTTCCACGTGACACCATTCATTACAGCAGTCAGCGGTACCTGAAGCAGACTCGTGAACTGATCATGTCCGGGCAATATAGTGAAGCTGAAGAATTGCTGAACCGTGAAATGCTGGGACGTGATGTGGAAGCTTATCAGCCGATGGGTCACTTGAAGCTGCAGCACGCTGAATTGGATGAGATTCCCTATGATGAATTTAAGCGGGAACTTAATCTCCACACCGGAGTTACAACGACGAATTATTCATATAAAGGGATTCGTTATGTGCGTGAAGTCTATGCCAGTGCACCGGATGACCTTATGGTCTGTACCATTACTGCTGATCTTGAGGGAGCTGTAAACGTCAGCGTTACGTTGGACAGTCCACATCCCTATAACGTTGAGACTTCGGGCCATGCACTTACACTGTTCAGTCGTTGTCCGAGTCATGTTGAATCGAATTATTTCAGGGATCACCCGGAGTCTGTCATCTACGAAGAAGATCGGGGAACGGCTTATGCTATGCGATTGGCCGCGACTGCGACGGGCAAGAATGCCGAAATAGCGGTTATGGACGGGGGACTTCATATTCAGGGAGCTGACCAGGTTATTTTTTATCTGGCAGCGGCGACTGCCTTTGAAGGCTATGATGTGGCGCCTGTTAAGGATGGGGTCCTTCTGGATCAGGAGTGCAGGAAGGTAATCACCAAAGCGATGGATCATGGCATGAAAGCACTTCGTGAGCGACATGTGATGGATCATGAGGCTTTATTTTCAAGGGTATCTATTAATCTCGGCGCATCAGCGAATGAAGATTTGCCTACAGATGAGCGGCTGCAAGCTTACCAGGCTGGAGCCAATGATCCCGGCCTGGAGGCACTCTATTTTCAATATGGCAGATATCTGTTAATGGGTAGTTCACGTGAAGGAAGCCAGCCTGCCAATCTGCAGGGAATCTGGAACCAACAGGTGGAGCCTCCCTGGCACAGTGATTACACGATTAACATCAATACCGAGATGAATTACTGGCCGGCAGAAGTATGCAATCTGAGTGAATGCCATGAACCGCTGTTTGGCTTGCTAGAGGATTTAAGCCATACGGGGAGAAGAACGGCACGCATTTTGTACGGAGCGCGTGGCTGGACAGCCCATCATAATGTGGATATCTGGAGAACATCAACGCCTACAGGGGGAGACGCGAGTTGGGCATTCTGGCCGATGGGCGGTGTGTGGCTGACTTCCCATCTATGGGAGCACTATTTGTTTACTCGTGATCAGCAATTCCTCGCGGAACGTGCGTATCCAATCATGAAGGAAGCGGCACTTTTCTGTCTGGACTGGCTGGTGGAAGGACCAGACGGATATCTGGTTACAGCTCCATCAACCTCGCCTGAGAACAAATTCCTCACTGAGGAAGGTGAAACTCGCAGCATCTCCATGGCTTCGACGATGGACATGACATTGATTCGTGAGTTGTTCGATCGATGCATTGAGGCAACTCAACAGCTGGATGTGGATCAGCAACTGGCGAATGAGTGGAGCGAGGCACGCAGCAAGCTCTATCCATTCCGTATCGGAAGCGAGGGGCAGCTGCAGGAGTGGTTTAAGGATTTTGCCGAATCCGAACCGGGGCATCGTCACGTCTCCCATCTGTATGGTGTGTATCCGGGAGAGCAGATCAATCGACTGGATACGCCGGAACTGGTGGAAGCAGCACGGGTGTCACTTGAACGTCGTATCTCACAAGGTGGCGGGCATACAGGTTGGAGCTGTGCCTGGTTGATTAATCTGTATGCGAGACTGCTGGATAGTAAGCTGGCACATCAGTTTGTCCGTACGCTGCTGGCTCGATCCACCCATCCAAATCTGTTCGATGATCATCCGCCGTTCCAGATTGATGGCAACTTTGGTGGCACTGCCGGTATTGCCGAGATGCTGTTACAAAGCCATTTGGGTGAAGTACATCTACTGCCAGCGCTGCCTGAGAACTGGGCCAGTGGCAGTGTGAAGGGGCTTCGAGCACGTGGTTCATACACAGTGGCAATCGAGTGGACAGATAGCAGACTCTCAAGCGCGGAAATTAAGGCTGATTATGATGGTTCGGTAACCATTCGGAGCGAATATCCACTGCGTTTGGAAGGAAACGACCAGGTTAAGGCGGAGCTTACACCTCAGGGCGATTATGTAGTTATTTTAAATATGACCGCAGGACAAACGATCCGCGTGTCATCATGAGACGGAGGAGCAAACGATGACGATTTTTCAATTTCCACAAGATTTCCGCTGGGGAACAGCAACCGCTTCCTATCAAATAGAAGGTGCAGCACAAGAAGGGGGACGCGGGGTATCCATCTGGGATACGTTTGCCCGTACGCCCGGTAAAGTATTCAATGGAGATAATGGCGATGTGGCATGTGATAGCTACCATCGCTACGAGGAAGACATCGAGCTGATGAAAAAGCTTGGGATCAATACCTATCGGTTCTCCATTGCCTGGCCGCGTATTATTCCGGATGGAGATGGTGAGATCAATCGGGAAGGTCTGGACTTCTATCATCGATTCGTGGATAAGCTGCTTGAAGCGGGAATCGAGCCTTTCTGTACACTGTATCATTGGGACCTGCCTCAGACGCTGGAGGATATTGGAGGTTGGGGCAACCGTAGGACGGTGGATGCATTTGTCAAATACGCTGAAGTCATCTTCAAGGAGTTTTCCGGGAAAATCAATTTCTGGCTGACTTTCAATGAACCATGGTGTATTGCGTTTCTGTCCAACCTGCTTGGTATTCATGCGCCGGGAAATAAAGACCTGCAAACATCCATTAATGTTGCTCACGGACTGTTGGTTGCTCACGGTAAAGCTGTTCAATCTTTCCGTCGCTTGGGTACAACAGGACAGATTGGTATTGCCCCCAACGTCTGCTGGGCAGAGCCTTACAGCAAATCTCCTGAGGATCGGGCAGCTTGTGATCGCGCGATTGCTCTGAATACGGATTGGTTTCTAGATCCGATCTACAAAGGATCTTATCCACAATTTATGGTCGACTGGTTTGAAAAGGCAGGCGCCACAGTGCCGATTCAGGAAGGCGATATGGAGATTATTTCGCAGCCTATTGATCTTCTAGGAATTAACTACTACACGATGGGAATCAACCGCTTCAATCCCGAGGCGGGTGCACTGCAATCCGAAGAGGTCGATATGGGACTGATAAAGACCGATATCGGTTGGCCTGTGGAATCACGCGGACTGTATGAGTTCATGCACTATTTACAAAAATACGGGAATGTGGATGTCTATATCACAGAAAATGGTGCTTGCATCAATGATGATTTGGAGAACGGCAAAATCAATGATGATCGCCGGATTGCCTACTATGAACAGCATTTGGCCCAAATTCATCGGATTATCAACGACGGAATCAACCTGAAAGGCTACATGGCTTGGTCCCTAATGGATAACTTTGAGTGGGCGGAAGGATACCGTATGCGCTTTGGTCTTGTGCATGTGGATTACCGTTCGCTGGTCAGAACGCCTAAAGAAAGCTTTTACTGGTATCAGAATGTGATCAAAAATAATTGGTTGGAAACACGAATTTAGACTTTAATCTAAATGTTTAGGAAGAAGCGTTCCGAACCTGACACAAATAAGTAACAACGTAATTTAATTGTTAAATGCAGGGACATACATGCTTAATTAGAAAAAAGACGGTGGCATCTGGAATTCGATGCACCGTCTTTTTTGTTGTTTTATTTCAGCCAAGACTTACATGTTCATGAAGGTTTCATAAGGTCTAGACGTTTTCATGTTATGAGAAGAGCGTTTTTGGGTTATAAGAAGTAAGAAGAAGTGATCTGGTCCTTGTCAACAGTTAAAATACAAATAAAGTGTCCAAATTGCGAAATAAATTTGAACATTTGTTGACTAAAAATCATACTGATGTGGTATATTGGTATAAGGAAAGCACTTACAAAAAGGGAAAAGGAAGTGTTTACTATGGCATCGAAGACAGCAATGGTAAGCCAATTGGAGCGCAAAGACAAAAATATGCGGCGTGCAGTGTTAACGATGACAGTTCTGGCTTGGATTGCCCTCATTACGGGAGTGACCATGTGCCTGATCAACCTGAATGATTTTAATGATCGTAACCTCGGCTTAATGGTGGGTATCGGTTTCTTGGTTGGCAGCGTATTTATTTATGTAATTGCCAAATCGATTGGACTTGTTCATACACGCCGGGAAGACGAAGGCGCCGATTAAATAATCTTGCGTTAATTCGTTCATAATAAGACTGGATGAGCACCCGGAATCCCAGTCAATAAAGCCCTTTGCGGATTCGTTGATGATGTTCAACGGGACTGCAAAGGGTTTTATTTTGTGACTTGAAGTGTAAAGATTACAATGAGGAAATATCAAGTGTGCAAGTGATTTGTGAGAAAAAATTCACACATTTAAGGTGTAAAATCGACAAATTTGTTAACATGAACAAAAAAGTTGCTCATTTCTGATATCTTTAGAAGGAAGAGAGTAGTATACTGTTTTTTCAGTATGAGCGAATTTAAGGAGAGGGGATCAAGATGAACAAGAAACCTAGGTCGCTAATTCGGATAATCATTCCGGTTGTCCTGACGTTGGTTACAATTGCATTGATTGTCTGGCCAATGCTGGCAGGCGGGCAGTACGTTGTTCTGGATCCGAAAGGGCCTGTTGGCGCTTCGCAGAGAGATTTGATTGTCATTTCGACAATTCTGTGTGCAGTCGTTATTGTGCCTGTATTGATTTTGTCTGCTGTAATTGTATGGCGTTACCGCGACAAACCGGACAATAAATCTGCATATGAGCCTAATTGGTCTCATAGCACAAAAGCGGAGGCTATCTGGTGGACCGTTCCGATTATTATTATTGGGTTGCTGGCGGTTGTAACGATTCGCTACACCTATGATCTGGAACCTTCGAAGCCATTGGCTTCCGAGAAAGCACCGGTTACCATTCAAGTTTCTTCACTGGACTGGAAATGGTTGTTTATGTATCCGGAGCAAGGTATTGCAACGGTCAACACGTTGAATATCCCGGCAGACCGGCCCGTAAAATTTGAGCTCACCGCGGATTCACCGATGAACTCGTTCTGGATTCCGCAGCTTGGTGGACAAATTTATACAATGTCGGGTATGGCGATGACCTTGTACTTGCAAGCTGATCATGAAGGTCAATATTGGGGTTCAGGTGCCAACTTTACCGGGGAACACTTCGCCCAAATGCGCTTTGATGTCAATGCTACTTCGGAAGAAGACTTCGACAAATGGGTGAATGAAGTGAAACAACAATCCCAACCGCTGACGCAAGAGACATATAAAACTCTGGCTGAACCGGGAACAAGCAATGTAGCTTATTATTCTTCCTTCCCTGAAGGGCTGTTCCAGGACATCGTGACCAAGTATGTTATTGACGGTCAAAGTGCTCACAGCAAGCACGGTGGAAGTTCGGATGAAGCTTCAGGTACCAAAGAAATTACTACGAACGACGTGGACAAGAGTGCTAACTAAAGATTCGAAAGGAGGCCCCCAATGTTAGAGAGACTTAAGGAGTTTGCATCGGAGTTTTTCGTTACCGGTGATCCGCTGATTTATGGTGCGGACGTGGCGATCGGAATTACGATGATTACCATCGTAGCGGTGCTGACTTATTTCAAAAAATGGGGCTGGCTCTGGCGTAACTGGTTAACTACCGTCGATCACAAAAAGATCGGTATTATGTATATTATTGCTTCCATCATCATGCTTTTCCGTGGTGGGGTGGATGCACTGATGATGCGTCTTCAGCTAGCTATGCCTAACATGGATTTCTTACATCCCGAGCATTATAATCAGGTCTTTACGACTCATGGTACGATCATGATCCTGTTCATGGCGATGCCGTTTATGTTCGGTTTATTTAATGTTATTGTACCGCTTCAAATCGGGGCAAGGGACGTTGCGTTCCCGTTCCTGAATGCATTGAGCTTCTGGTTATTCTTCCTGGGAGCAATGCTGTTCAACCTGTCCTTCGTTATCGGTGGTTCACCGGACGCAGGCTGGCTCAGTTATCCGCCTTTATCGGAGCTATCGCATAGCCCGGGGGTGGGACAGAACTTCTATATATGGGGTATTCAGATTTCGGGTATCGGTTCCCTGGCTACCGGTATCAACTTCCTGGTTACCATCATTAAAATGCGTGCGCCAGGCATGAAATGGATGAAAATGCCGATGTTTACATGGTCGGTATTCTCCACTTGTATTATCATTCTGTTTGCATTCCCAATCTTGACCGTGACACTTGCATTGCTCTTCCTCGACAGGTTTGCCGGGGCGCATTTCTTCACACTTGATTTGGGCGGTAATCCGATGATGTATATCAACTTGATCTGGATGTGGGGTCACCCTGAGGTATATATCGTTGTCTTGCCGGCATTCGGTGTGTTCTCCGAGATTGTAAGTACATTCTCGAAGAAAAAATTGTTTGGTTACAAATCGATGGTATTTGCGATGCTGATCATTAGCTTCCTGTCCTTCTTTACATGGGCGCATCACTTCTTCACGATGGGTTCGGGAGCGGACGTTAATGCATTCTTCGCCATAACAACGATGTTGATTGCCATACCAACAGGGGTTAAGATATTTAACTGGCTGTTTACGATGTTCAGGGGTAGGATACGCATGGATACCCCGATGCTATGGACATTGGCATTTATACCATGCTTCATCGTCGGTGGTATGACGGGAGTCATGTTGTCCGTCGCACCTGCTGACTTCCAGTTCCACAACAGTTACTTCCTGATTGCCCACTTCCACCAAGTATTGATTGGTGGCGTAGTATTCGGATACTTTGCAGGTCTGTACTACTGGTGGCCTAAAATGTTCGGATTCCAACTCCCAGAAAAACTGGGCAAATGGGCTTTCTGGACTTGGAATATCGGTTTCTATGTCTGCTTCATGCCGCAGTACGCTGTCGGTTTGATGGGTATGACACGTCGTCTGAGCACCTATGGCTGGGATACCGGCTGGTGGGAACTGAACTTTGTATCCACAATCGGGGCATTCCTGATGGGTGTCGGATTCTTGTTCCAGGTTGCACAAATCGCAGACGGTGTCCGGAAATACAAATCACTCAAAGCATCCGGCGATCCTTGGGGTGGTCGTACGCTCGAGTGGTCGATTCCTTCACCTGCTCCTGAATATAACTTCGCCATTACACCGCGCGGAGATGATATTGATGAGTGGTGGGAAGAGAAAGAACGTCGTGCCAAAGGAATCTATCCACCTGAACAGCCGCTTGAGCCGATTCATATGCCTAAAAATTCCGCGATTCCGTTCATCATGTCTATATTCTGGTTCATCGCCGGTTTCGGCTTTGTATTCGGATGGCTGTGGATGGCAATTCTTGGACTCGCTGGCGTAGGGATCTGCATGATTGCTCGTTCATTCTCATACGATACGGATTATTATATTCCGGTTGACGAAATTAAGCGTACCGAAGCGTCGTTAAGGGGGTCGGTATAAATGGCTCAAGCAGCCGCGAAGCACGGTCATGACCATGCACATGATCATGACCATGGTCACCATGACCCGCAAGAATTAAAAATACTCGGATTCTGGTTCTTCCTGATTTCCGACGTTATCCTGTTCTCCGTATTGTTCGCAACCTTTATTGTGTTGCGTGACAATTCGGCGGGCGGACCCGTGTTGTCTGAATTGATCAAAATGCCTGGCGTTATTGCCGAGACATTTATCTTGCTCACAAGTTCATTTACAAGTGGACTTGCGGTCCTTGCCATGAATCAGGGCAAGGTGAAGCAATTAATCAGCTGGCTGGCAGTTACAGCTGTTCTGGGTGCGAGCTTTATCGCCTTGGAAGTAACGGAGTTTATTGAGTTGATTCATGAAGGGTTCAGTTATACAACGAGTGCATCTTCTGGTGCATTCTTCACCCTTGTGGGTACTCACGGACTTCACGTATCGCTCGGTCTGATCTGGATGATTGGATTGATGCTGCAACTGAAAAAACGTGGAATTACCGATGTCACTCGCGGTAAAATCAACGTAATCAGCTTGTACTGGCACTTCTTGGACGTCGTCTGGATTTTCCTCCTGTCGATCGTCTATCTGATGGGGGTGATGTAGATGGCAGAGCATAACTCACATGAATCCCATGGCCACGAACAGCATGGTTCACTTAAGTCCTATGTCATCGGCTTCATTCTGTCCGTTGTTCTGACCATTGTCCCTTTGGTAGTGGTTCTGAATGACATGATGGGCAGAACAGCAACGCTGAGTGTCGTTCTGGTAACAGCAGGACTTCAGTTTGTAGTTCAACTCTTCTTCTTCATGCATATCCGTGAATCGGAGAAGCCACGTTGGAATGTAATGGCTTTGATCTTTGGTCTGTTGATCATGTTGACCATCGTTATTGGTTCCATCTGGATCATGTTGAACAATACAGTTGCACATTAAGTTTTATGCAATAGGTAGGGATCTCCCGACTTTATTTAAAAGTCGGGAGATCTTTTTTTTACCCTTTTTTCATCCTGAATGCGGGCAGAATAAGGGAAGGGACGCATGAGATACAAAAAGGCGAAAATAATGTCGAAAAAAGTTCTTGATTTTTTCTCTCGAATCCGTATACTCAGAACTATAAGTAATCCGAAACGTTTTGGAGGAAAGCAATTGGCTACAATCAAAGACATATCACAAATGACGGGATTTTCGATTACGACCGTATCCAGAGCTCTGAATGGGTACTCGGACGTCAGCGATAGTACGCGCAAACTGATTAAAGAAGCCGCCGAAACCCTGAACTATAGTCCAAATGGTCTAGCGAGAGGCCTGGTCATGAAGGAAACCAAAACGCTGGGGTTGCTCGTATCTGGCATGACGTACAAAAACATCGATAACAACTTTGTATTCGAAGTGCTTTGCGGTATTAATGATAGCGCTGCCAATTCGGATTATGATCTGATTTTGTTCAGCACAAATACAGCGAAGCAAAAGATGAAAACGTACACACAGCTGTGTAGGGAACGAAAAGTGGATGGTGTCATTCTTCAGGGTGTGAAGACGGATGATCCGTATTTGCAGGAAGTATTGGATAGTGACATCCCTTGTGTATTGATTGATATACCCATTCACAGTGAGTATGTTGGTTTTGTATCAACGAATCACAAACAAAGTGCACAGACTGCTGTAGAGCACCTTATTGGTTTGGGTCATCGGCAGATTGCCATGGTGAACGGGTACCCCGAGGCATTTGTATCCAAGGAGCGCTATGAAGGATATTCCGATGCAATGCGAAATGCAGGATTGAGCTTGAAGCCTGAATGGATCGTAAATGGGAATTTCACGGAAGAAGAAGCACAGCAGCAAGCTTCAGAGTTGTTGAAGGCTTATCCGGAAATTACCGCAATCTTCTGTGCAAGCGACATGATGGCTCTGGGTGTAATGAAGGCTGCGAATGAACTAGGCATCTCTATACCAGATGAATTGTCTGTAGTGGGATTTGACGACATTCCAACAGCCGCCTATTTTCAACCACCGCTCACCACCATCGGACAGAACATGTATCAGTTGGGACATGAAGCTGCAAACCTGCTGATGGGCATGCTGAGATCGGAAGACAGCCCCAAATTTAATATTTTGCAAAATGAATTGGTTTTGAGATCCTCGACAGCCAAACCAGGTCGCTGAGTTTAGCTGAGAATATTGTTCGCGAGGGATTGCAAAATGAACGAGATGAAGAGAGAACCGAAATGTTTTATTAAATCCGAAACGTTTCGGTATTATTTTCAATCAAATCCAAAACGTTTCGGATACAACATAAGATAGACATAGGGGGAATACACATTGCTGAATTATGATGCAGGACAAGGAGAATGGAGTAACTGGCTGGTAACTGAAACCGGGTTTGATCCGGCTCATCAAGGGAAAGGCGAAGCTGTGCTCTCAATTGGAAACGGCTACATGGGACTTCGCTCGGCAACGGACGAAAATTATGTTGGACAGGTTCGGAACTGGTTCGTAGCCGGAACCTTCAATAAATTTGATGAGCATGAGGTAACAGAACTCCCTAATGCAGCGGATGTTACAGAACTTTCAATCACCCTCAATGGGGAAACCTTCAGCTTGGAAAAAGGAAGAACGATCAGCTACAGTCGTCAACTGAATCTCAAGAACGGTGAGCTAACCCGTAACGTGGTATGGCAGAGCCCGACAGGAGAAAGCTTTGAACTTCAATTCCGTCGCTTTGTTTCCTTGAGTAACCGTCATCTGGTTGGTTCATCTGTAAGCATCAAGCCGCTGGATGGTCAAGCGCGTGTTCACATTGCATCCGGTATTAATGGACAATGGACGAACTCGGGTGCGCAGCATTTCACGGAAGGCGAAAAACGGATATTTGAAAAGACTTATATTCAAATGACGTCAACGACGACACAATCGGTTGTTGATTTTGTAACCAATACGGTGCACCACTGGCAACTGAATGGTGCAAAGGTTGAGCCAGAATTGCGTCAAACGATGGGACGCCGCAAGGTAGGGATCGAAGGCACAGTAACCGTGGAAGCCGGACAATCGGTAACATTGGAAAAAATCTCGAATGTGCATACTAGCCGCGATCTGGTTTACAACAACGGTGGATATTCACTGGAGCAAATGCGTGAATCGGCGCTGACGGAGCTGAAGCAAGAGTCGCAAAAAGGGTATGATCAGCTGTTTCGTGAAAGCGCTAACGCCTGGGCGGATACTTGGTCCACGTACAACATTGAAGTGGACAGCACAAGTGGATATGACCAGCTTGCCATCCGTTTCGCCATCTATCACCTCGTCATTATGACACCTGCTCATGATAATCGTATGGGAATCGGGGCGAAAGGATTAAGCGGTGAAGGGTACAAGGGACATTCCTTTTGGGATACGGAAATCTTCATCCTTCCATTCTTCATCTACAGTAATCCCAAAATCGCAAGATCCTTGCTGGAATATCGATATCAGGGGTTGGATGGAGCTAGAAGCAAAGCCAAGGAGAACGGATTCGAAGGAGCCATGTATCCGTGGGAAGCAGCCTGGATCGAAGATGGCGAAGTTACACCGGTATGGGGAGATGTAGATATCGTAACCGGAGAGCAGACGAAGATCTGGTCCGGCTTCATTGAACAGCATATTACCTCTGACATCGCTTATGCCGTTTGGCATTACGTCCAGTCTACAGGCGATGAGGCGTTCATGGATCAATATGGCTACGAGATCATTTTTGATACAGCCACATTCTGGGCCAGCCGTCTGGAGTGGGATGAGAACAAAGGCCGCTATCACATCAATGAGGTTGTTGGACCGGATGAGTATAAGGAGCATGTGGACAACAATGCATTCACCAATCATATGGCTCACTTCAATATGGAACTGGCCATTCAATATTATGAAAAGCTTCAGCAGGAAAAACCTGAATTGCTCAAGGCATTGTCTGCGAAGCTTGACCTGACATCCGCTCGGGAAGCATGGAACAAGCTGGATCAAATGTATCTGCCAGGGCCGAATGAACAAGGACTTATTCCACAAGATGATACCTACTTGCAGAAGAAAGTCATTGATCTTACCCCTTACAAAAATCAGACGAAAGTCGCCAGCATCTTCAATGACTACAACCTGGATCAGGTTGGTGAAATGCAAATTTCGAAGCAGGCTGACATCATGATGCTATTCTTCCTGCTTGAGAATAAATTCGAACCTGATATCAAACGTGCCAACTACGATTACTACGAGGAAAAAACGTTGCATGATTCCTCATTGTCCCTGTCGACGCACAGTATTCTTGCCAGTGACTTCGGTAATCGTCCGCTCGCTTACGATCTGTTCCGTCGAGCGTCCGAGATTGATCTGGGACCGCATATGCACTCTTCGGATGCAGGCATCCACTCAGCTTCACTGGGCGGAATATGGGAATGTGTTGTGATGGGATTTGCCGGAGTTCGTATGTTGGATGGCCAGCTTCATCTCGATCCAAAGCTACCTGAGTCCTGGAGCAGTCTGAAATTCCCGCTCTACTGGCAAAACCAGTTGTTGCATATCACAATCACGGCGGAGGGTATTCTAATCGAGAGTGATGCAGAGGAAGAAATTTCTCTCCTTCTGTCTGGTCAGCAAGTTACTTTCAGCAAACGGTTTCAAACCTTGGTTTAATATAAATTCATGTGGGAGGTCATTCAAATGAAAAAAGGGTCCGCAAGTTTGGTCATGATGCTTGTTTTGGTTTTGGTACTGTCTGCCTGCTCTTCAGGTGGAAGCAACAGTGCAGAAGGAGGTAAAGCAGAAAAGGTGAAGCTTACCTTCTCGGTTTGGGGAGATGTCAACTCCGGTGCGGATGAAGTGAAGCTTGCTGAAGAGTTTAATGCGGCACATCCGGATATCGAAGTGAAGTTTGAGCCAATTCCGAGTGAAGGTTATGGAACGAAGCTCACAACATCTCTGGCAGCCGGTCAAGCACCAGACGTATTCCTGGTTGGTGAAGGTGACTACTACAAATACGTTGATAAAGGTGTAATTGAGCCACTTGACGATTATTTGAGCAAAGACACTGCGTTTAATCTGGATATTTTCCAAAAGGATCTCATTGAAAATATGAAAATCGAAGGCAAACAATATTATTTGCCTAAAGATTTCAACCCACTTGCTCTGTGGTACAACAAACGCATGTTTGACGAAGCGGGAATCCCTTATCCAACAGATGAGTGGACATGGGATGACATGATTGCAACTGCACAAAAACTGACCAAAAAAGATGGTAAAAAATATACGCAATTTGGATTCAACGCAGGCAAATGGGAATATCCAATCTATACGTACCTGTGGGATTACGGTACAGATATAGCGAATGAGGATGGAACGGCTGCCGAAGGTTACATGAACAGTGACAAAACGATTGCGGCGATGGATCAATACGTTTCCTGGTCTCAAGGAGACAGCCGTGTATCCCCGACGCCATTGGATTCCGAAACACTTGGCGGAGATTCATCGATGTTCATGACAGACAAGCTCGCCATGATGATTACAGGTCGTTGGATCAAGGGTGACCTCGACAAATCCGATGTTCAATATGGTTCTGCACTGATTCCGCAAAATACGGACGGTACTCGTTCAAGCATCATCGCAAGTGCAGGTTGGGCGATTAACGCAGCTGGTAAAAATAAAGAAGCTGCATACGAACTGGTAAAATGGCTCTCGGGTACAGATGCACAGAAGCTTCGCTCTGCGAACGGCAAAGTATTGCCAGCGACTGTGAAAGAACTGGATGAAGTCAAAGCCAAAGAAGTAGCAGACAAACCGGTCATCGAAATGATGGATTATGCTAAAAAACCGGTAACCATGCGTTCTACAAACGGACCTGTGTTTGTTGAAGAATTCACCAAGGCGCTGGAAAAAGTGCTGCTTGGCAAACAGGATGTCAAAGGCGCTCTGGATGAAGCTGCGAAGAACGTTGACAGCAAAATCAAGTAAAAACCATGCGGGTGAGTCGGCGGCCATGCCGATTCACCCTCTTCATCAAGGAGGCAGCTATGCGTAATTCTAAATCCGAGCGTGCCGGGTATTGGTTCATTTTACCCTGGCTTATAGGCTTGTTACTCTTTACCATTGGTCCAATGTTATTTTCCCTGCTGCTGGCTTTTAGCAAATGGGATATTATTACCGGCGTTCAATCGATCGAATGGGTCGGTCTGGATAACTTCAAAACGATGTTTCATGATGAGCTCTTCTATCAATCGTTGAAAGTTACCTTCATTTTCGCGCTGGTATCCGTACCGCTATATCAAGTGGCGTCACTGCTTATCGCCTTGCTGCTGAATATGCGGAACAGAGGAATGAAATTTTTCCGATTGATCTATTTCATGCCATCCGTCATTCCTGCTGTAGCGGCATCGATGATGTGGATTATGATTTTCAATCCGGAATACGGCATTCTGAATCGGGCACTTGCCTTTTTCGGCGTACAGGGGCCAGCTTGGCTTCAAGATCCGAGCTATGCGCTGGGCGCACTGATTGTCATGGGGTTGTGGGGCGTCGGCAACACGATCATCATTTATTTGTCCGGCTTGCAGGGAGTTCCCGAAGAGCTATATGAAGCTGCCAATCTGGATGGAGCGGGACCGTTTCAACGGTTTTTCAACATTACATTACCTATGATTTCCCCAACGGTGTTCTTCAACGTTATTATGGGTATCATCGGTGGATTCCAGTATTTTACACAAGCATTTGTTATGACCAACGGGGGACCACTTAACTCGACCTTGTTCTATAACTTGTATCTGTACAATAAAGCTTTTACCGATTTTGAAATGGGTTATGCTTCGGCATTGTCCTGGGTATTGTTCATCATCATTCTGGCGTTTACGTTGCTGGTCATCCGCAGTTCTTCGATGTGGGTCTATTACCAGGGCGATAACGAAAAGGATTGAGAGGAGGACAAATGATGAATCAAGCAACGACACGGAAACCGGTCTACTCGAAATTATTCTCTATGATTATGCTTCTCGCTGGTGCAGCCGTCGTGCTGATCCCGCTATTATGGACGTTTGCAACGTCTCTTAAAACGCCCGCCGAGGTGTTCAAAGATGATTTTTTCCCGGCGGTATGGATGTGGTCCAACTATAAAAATGCCGTTTTAGCCATCCCGTTTTTTACATTTTTGAAAAATACGCTGATTATTCTGATTCCGGTATTAGTCGGTACCGTACTCTCGTCTGCCCTTTGTGCGTATGGTTTCGCCCGGTTTAATTTCCGCGGCAAACGCACGCTGTTCCTGGTGCTACTGGCGACGATGATGCTGCCTTCGCAGGTAACGATGATCCCGATGTTCATCATGTTCAAGGAAATCGGCTGGGTTGATACATTTTTACCACTCATTATCCCTGCATTCTTCGGGGGCGGAGCATTTAACATCTTCCTGATGCGCCAATTCATGCGCGGCATTCCGCGTGATCTGGATGAGTCCGCATTCGTGGACGGAGCCAACAAAATGCAGATTTTCACCAAAATCATGCTGCCGCTGTCCATGCCGCCACTGATTGCTGTGTCTATCTTTACCTTTATGGGTGTATGGAACGACTTCCAGGGACCGCTCATTTATTTGAACTCGAGTGAGAAGTACACGTTGGCCCTCGGGTTGTCTATGTTCAAAGGGCTTTATAACGTGGAATGGAACATGCTGATGGCTGCGACGATGCTGATTATGCTTCCGCCACTCCTTGTATTCTTTGTTGCACAAAAATACTTTATTGAAGGCATTTCCATCTCTTCTGCAATCAAGGGCTAATAGTCCGTATTAATAGAAGAGATGAGCGGTGAGCCAAACCGCAGAGGAGGACAACCATGGCCACATTAACAAGCAGACATCCATTTAATTTGTATTATAACGCAGGTGAATACGTAAAAATTTGCGGTACCCAGGACGGATACTTCCCAGATTTTGGGCACCATATGGCTAACGAAATGGGCGGTGTATGGCTTCATCCGATCAAGCTGCTGGACGGATTCTGGCTGAAAGTAACGGATCTGGATCGCAACATTGCGGTATGGGCAAGGGCAGACGGATTCACAAGCGAATCCTGGGGCGGAAGCCGGTTCGATTATGATCACGGTTTGAGTCACATTCCGGTATCCATTGAACGCAGCCAGTTTGCCCCCGATTATGAAAAAGGTATGGTCGCAGAATATGAGATTAGCGCTTACGGCAAAGGAACAACCCGGCTCAAGCTGGAGCTGCTGTCACGTACCGATCTCCGTCCAGTGTGGTATTCCGATGAGATCGGAATTATCCCAGGAGCGGGTGAAACGGCAGAAGCCATTTCGCCGCGCAAAGTCATCGTCAAAGATGATGCCCAAGACTGGTACGCCATGATTGGAAGTGACCTGCCTGGAACGGAAATGACAGTTGGTCCTGAGATTTACGGACCGGAACTGACGGCAGGGAAGGGCACAGGCATTTCTTTTGTAACTGAATGCACGCTGGAGGAGAAGGATGTGTTCCGCTTCCGGTTATTTGTTGCCGGGTCGGAGTCTTCCCGTGAAGCCTGTGAGCAGACTTATTCAGTCATCGAACGTGACCACGTCAGCTTGAAAGAGCAGAAGCGGCAACTCTACGACAAGTTGGATCAGCGCGCAGTGCTGAGCATTGAAGGCGAAGATGAGCTGAACGAGCAATTTGCTTGGGTGAAGCGCAATAATCAGTGGCTGGTGCAGCAAGTAGACGGAATTGGTCGTGGATTGACGGCAGGTGGACCCACGTATCCGTGGTGGTTCGGCTGTGACAGTACGTATGCGCTTCAGGGTGTGCTTGCTACGGGAGATCATCAACTGGTGCGGGATACGTTGAATTTGTTGCTGGAGAAATCCAAGGAAGCGAACGGCAATGGACGTTTTGTGCATGAAGTAACCACGATAGGAGCCGTGTCTAATCGTGGTAACACGCAGGAGACGGCACACTATATCGCCTTTGTATGGGAAATGTTCCTGTGGACCGGAGATGATGCACTTCTGCGCGAGCATTATGACTATTGTGTTCAGGGAATCGACTGGCTGCTGGGTGAGATGGACCCGGACGGAGACCTGTTCCCTTCCGGTTACGGCATCATCGAGATTGCCGGATTGAATATGGAACTGATTGATAGTGCCGTATATACAGCGAAGGCTCTTCAGGCGCTGGAGCACATGAGTCTCTATTTGGGTGAAACGAAGCGGCATCAGGACTATCAAAAACTGGCGGAACAAGCGGTACGCGCGGTGAATGATGTGTATTGGTCTGAAAAAGACAGTCTCTATGCGGATGCCGTTGCACCTATTTCCGATATTGTGCCCAAGGTGGATTACATGGTTTCTCTCGCTGAAAAGCAAGGAATTACAGACTACCGGGAGTACGTGGAAGGATTGCTTGCGGATGCGGGAGGCGATCAGAAAGATCGTGGCTGGCTGCTGAACAAAAACTGGGTCATTGTCACGCCGATGGAAGCGGGAATTGCCGATCAGGACAAAGCACAGCGTGCGCTCGAAGCGATGCGAAACCGCGACTTCATCGGTGAATACGGTACTTATCTTGCTGCCATGTATCAACAGGGCACGATGACAATCTCTACTGGAGCACATGCGGTTGCAGAAGCGGCGTACGGGCATCCGGATCACGCACTCGATTTACTGCGTCGAATGGGGAAAAGCTTCTCACGTGTAGTGCCAGGTTCATTCTCGGAGATGTCCCCGGACTACGGCTGTGTAGTCCAGGCGTGGACGATCTATGCACTGGCTGTACCTATAGTACGACATTTCTTCGGCGTTCAGCCGGAAGCACACAAGCGTCAGGTGACGATATCACCTGTATTGCCACAGGCGTGGGCTGACAAAAAGTGCAGTCTGGAGCAGCTCATGATAGGGGATGCAGCGTTCGATATTCATTTTGAATCCCGCAAGGGCATTCGATATGCGAGCATTTCCAACGAATCGGGCTGGACGGTCGTTCTGGACTGGAAGAGCGAAAGACGGGAAAGCAACGAGAAACGAATTGAATGGCAACTATAATGTTTAACTAAAAATTTACACGATAACGGAGAGGGCAGAAATAATCTGAAGAAGCGAAGTTAAAAGCTTTCTGAAAGAAAGCTGCATCGGAAGCATCAGCCTCGCCTTTACCCCCAGATTTTCCCTTCTGAAAAGGATATCAAAAAAATCTGGGGATAACAGCGATCGGAAGGTTGTTCTGTCATCGTAGTGGCCAGTGTAAATATCTTTTAGTTGAACTCAACTAGAGCAATGACATGGGGAGGAACGGGTAATGAAAGGGAACGGAGCACTTCAAGCCGTTATTTTTGATTTGGATGGTGTCATCACCGATACGGCAGAGTACCATTATGTTGCATGGAAGCAGCTTGGCGAAGAGCTGGACATCCCGTTTGACCGCGAGTTCAACGAGCAGTTAAAGGGAATTAGCCGCGGAGAATCGCTGGAGCGCATTTTGCATCTGGGCGGTAAAGAAAATACGTATTCGGCAGAGGAAAAGGAAGAATTCGCACAGCGTAAAAACGAACATTATGTTTCGTTGCTGGACTCGCTGACACCCGAGCACACCTACCCTGGAATTCGGGAATTGCTGCTTGAGCTGCAAGCTTCCGGCATTCCTGCGGTTATCGCCTCGGCCAGCAAAAATGCCCCTCAAATTCTGAAGGCGCTGGAGTTGGACTCGCTGTTCCGCTATGTGGTACATCCAGATTCCGTACCGCACGGCAAACCTGCACCAGATCTGTTCCTGCGTGGAGCAGAAGAAGTAGGTGCTGACGTTAAAGCCTGCATCGGCATCGAGGATGCGCAGGCAGGTATTGAGGCCATCAAATCCGCAGGCATGATCGCCGTGGGTATTGGTGAAGAAGCTGTGCTCAAAGGTTCCGGAGCGGACGTAGTGCTGAAAGATACGAAACAGCTCACACTGTCATTCCTGGAGCGTACGTTGCAGGAGCATAGCCATTAAGCAGAAAAGGGGAGATGCAGCATGAACCGGACATGGTGGAAAGAAGCCGTTGTATATCAGGTCTACTGGCGGAGCTTCCTGGATGCGAATGGAGACGGCATCGGGGATTTGGAGGGCTTGATGCTCAAGCTCGACTATATCAAAAGTCTGGGTATTGATGTCATCTGGCTTAATCCCATCTATGAATCGCCGGATAAAGATAACGGATATGACATAGCGGATTATTATCGCATCATGGCGAAAGCCGGAACGATGGAGCAGTTCAAGCAATTGCTGGACAAGGTCCATGAACTGGGCATGAAGCTCATTATGGATCTGGTGGTCAATCATACATCAGAGCAGCATGCATGGTTTGAAGAATCACGTTCATCTGTCGATAATCCGAAACGCGACTGGTATATATGGAAGCCGGGGAAGCCGGATGGCCCGCCGAACAACTGGCGCTCCTATTTTGAACCGTCGACCTGGACATATGACGAGCGGACGGGAGAGTATTATTTCCACTCCTTTGCCAAGGAGCAGCCTGATCTGAATTGGGAAAATCCCGAGCTGCGTGAGGAGATTTATCGGATGATGCGTTTCTGGCTGGATCAGGGCATTGATGGCTTCCGCATGGATGTTATTAATCTGCTCGCCAAGCTGGAAGGTTTCCCGGATGCGGAGCACCCGGAGAACATTGATTATCTGGGCAATAATCCGGGCATTCATGAATATTTGCAGGAAATGAATCGGGAGGTTCTCCAGCATTATGACATCATGACCGTAGGAGAAATTCCGTTTGTCACACCTGAGGATGGCCTTCTGTATGTGGGCGACAATCGGAAAGAGCTGCATACGTTATTCCATTTCCAGGTGGCGGATGACATGCCTACATGGGATCTGACACGGTACAAGGAAATTCAGGAGAGCTGGTATGAAGCGTTCCGCCATGAAGGTTGGAACTCCCAGTTCCTGAACAATCACGATCACACCCGACAGGTTTCAAGGTATGGCAATGATGGACAATACCGTGTGGAATCGGCCAAACAACTGGCGACCATGATTCATACCCTTCCGGGAACACCGTATGTATTCCAGGGAGAGGAGATCGGCATGACGGGTGTCCGGTTCTCTTCCATTGATGAATATCACGATATTGCAATGAAGAACAAATATAAGGAAGAAATCGGTAAAGGCCGTGCGCCAGATGAAGTCCTCCACAGTCTTCAGCCGCTGAGCCGGGATAATTCCCGCACACCAATGCAGTGGGACAGCAGCAAGCATGCCGGGTTTACCGAAGGGCAGCCGTGGATGCAGGTGAATCCCAACTATGAAGAGATTAATGTGGAGCGGGATTTGGCCGCGCAGGACTCCATATTTGCATATTACCAGCAGCTGATTGCCCTGCGTAAAACGCACGCGGTTATGGTCTATGGAGATTATCGTGACCAATCGACAGGGGAAGAGCATGTATATGCATATAGCCGCAGTCTGGAGGGAGAGACATGGCTTGTCATTCTCAATCATTCGGACCGGGAGCAGTCCTATCGTCTGCCTGCTTCTTTCGCAGATCGAACCACGAATGCCCGCTTGGTTATTGGCAATCTGGATCGTTCAACCTCGGATGAGGTTAGAAACGGCACCGTTCGTTTGCGTCCTTATGAGGCGCTCATTTACTCCTTATAATACATCGCAAGATCACCAGAGCCTGGCGGGGATTTTCCCGTCGGGTTCTTTGATCTATCGCAACATTGGGGACACTAGTGATATATTTTTACAAAGTACTCAATTGTATTGTGATATACGATCATTTGCAAAACTTACTTCACTTCTTTTTCAGTAATAACATGTACACTAAGTTCGTAAATGGGGTAATCTTTTTCTTGAGAGATCTCCTTTTGAAGTTGTGTTAGGGTAGCTATTAATTCTACTGAAAAGGATTTCCCTTTTAAGACTCAATGCCTGTATTTGGATAAACAACGTTGTTTATTGTCTATTTTATTACATACTATATTTATATTTTTATCTAAGAAAATTGATTTTAGGAGATGCAATAATGAAGGCTAAGGTTATACGTTATTATCGTTTCGGCGAGCCGAACGAAGTGATGTGCATAGAAGAGAAGGAGTTAGTACCCCCTGGCCCTGGCGAATTAGCGGTGAGGATGTGCGCTCGGCCTATTAATCCCTCAGATGTCATTCCTGTTCGAGGTGCATATCCGCATCGGACCCTTCTGCCAGCTGTTCCGGGGTTCGAGGGAGTGGGTGTAGTGGAGGCAGTAGGGCCGGGAGTATCTAATCAAATGTTGGGTCGGCGCGTCCTGCCGCTGAAAGGCGAGAACACGTGGCAAGAGATGGTGAGAACTTTGGATCGAAATGCGATCATTGTGCCTGATGATATTAATGATCAATCGGCAAGTCAGATCTACATTAACCCGATAACAGCTTGGCTGATTTGTACGGATATACTTCATCTAACGTACGGCGATACCTTGATTGTCAATGCCGGTGGTTCCGCAATTGGGCGAATCTTCGCACAATTATCGAAGATTCTGGGATTTCGTATGATTGCGCTCACAAGAAATGATAGCCATACTGCTGAGTTATATCGCCTTGGGGCAGTTTCTGTCGTGAATACGATGGAAGAGTTGCTACAGGAGAGAGTTGCAGAATTAACGGAGGGGCGTGGCGCTAATGCGGCCGTCGACTGCATCGGAGGGGCAGATGGAGAGCAGCTCGTGAGTTGTTTAAGGCCGCATGGCACGGTAATAAGCGTCGGACTGCTCTCGGGTATCTCACCGTTATGGCATGAGATGACCCACGGAACGCAAGTTAACGTTAAACTCTTTTGGCTAAAGCATTGGGTAGAGCGATGTTCGCAAGAACGATGGGAACAGGTATTCAATGAAGTGATTGAGCTAGTTCGGGAAGGCCGACTATTGATGGCAAACATTGGGGCAACATATGAGCTTGCAAATGTGAAACAGGCCATTGCAACCGCTGAATCGAGCATCGAGGGAAAGGTTCTTCTATTAAGTTAATGCAATAGATAGTAAAAATATCGAAGTATAGGATGCGGTTCGTATTATGAGGTTAGCCAATAAATACTGGTTAGCCTTTTTTTTTAGACGGATTGTAATATGAAGTGCGACACC
>NZ_LITU01000044.1 GCF_001280595.1 Paenibacillus xylanivorans | reverse complement strand
GCTTGTCCGTCCCTTACTAGCCTCATCATATAGACGCGAGTCATCAAACTCATCGAAAGGCCGATTCTTACCAGGACCGCCCAACGTCCCTCTGGAAGGCTTGGATTTAGCAGTCTTCGGTCCAGTCTTACCGCTAGCTGCCGCCGGATCATGTTGAACCTGCTGCTTCCAGGCTGCCCACGTATCTCCGAGCGCCGAACTGTTCTTACTGTTCACCAGCTTGTCCGCTGCCTTATTTAACCCATGCTTGGCTAGCATAGCCAGCTTCCACGAACTGCTGGATCATCCCTGG
>NZ_LITU01000043.1 GCF_001280595.1 Paenibacillus xylanivorans | reverse complement strand
TGGCATCATCGCATGGATTTCCTCTGATGACTTGCCTGCTTGCCCCCCTTGTTCCATCACCTGTTTGGCTTGCTGCCTCCAATCGTACATCGCCGTTCGATCCTGGTCCATCTGGTTGTAAACCTTCTGCTAGTTCGCCAGTTCGACCTGTTTTTCTGCTTTGCTTTTCTTTTCCGGCTCTGCAGCGGGCTGATTGATATA
>NZ_LITU01000042.1:85498-97582 GCF_001280595.1 Paenibacillus xylanivorans | reverse complement strand
CATCTGCTGCAAAAACATGTTATCCTGACGACTGATTCCGTGCTGATTGTCTTGAAGAAGCATTTGATGAATGTTCTTCTTGAGCAACTCGCTGCGACGTTCCAATACCTCTTGATTCATGTTGTTGCGTTCACTCCTTAACATCTTTTGTAATGAATTTGTGTTCTATATAAGTATAGAGGACCTTCTCCAATAGGGAAAATGGATACAGCCCCGCTCATCTTTACTCATCAAGGCTCACCCTTCATGACATAATTTCACCCCATGTTGTTCTTAGATATCCTTCTAAATGCTCCCTTATCCACCCGAGGTTCCTCCAAAGAAAGACAGACTAGGGTCTGAAGCAAGCATGCGTTATAATGGTGCCAACCCTCGAAACGGATACATATAAATGGACCTTATATCAAAGGAGTTCTGCATTCATGTCATATAAACAGATTAAATGGATGATTCTGCTGGTCCCCACATTCACGGTTGGCCTCTGGGAATACATCCGCCACCAATTCCTGATGCCCTACCTATCCATGAATGCGGGTAACTGGCTTACCCCCCTTATCCTTTACCTCATAAGCGTCACCTTGCTAAGTCGCTTATTCAGCATGCTGGAAAGTGCCCGGGCTGCTCTGGAGCAGGAGCGTGCTTCCAAAGCGGCACTCGAAGCACGGGATCAACTGGCTCGCGAGCTTCACGATGGCATCTCGCAATCTCTTTTTCTCCTGTCGGTAAAAACAGACAAGGCCGAGCGCAGCTTGGCCGGCAGTGGCCATGAGAATGAAATCCAGGAAATACGCAAAACTGTTCACGAGGTTAACGCCTATGTGCGGCAGGCCATTGCCCAACTCCGTTACGTCCCTGGACAAGCGGCAGTACCGGAGGGAACTTCTCTGCTGTCACAGGTGGAATTGCTTGTAGAAGAGACAGTCCCTTCGGCGCGTCTGGAATGGGATTTGGACAGCACCTTCTTCTCCCCAAAGGAGCAGGTGGAGCTGCTCGCCTGTATTCGTGAAGCACTGCTCAATGTTCGCAAACATGCCCGGGCGACAGATATTCGGGTGATTGCAGAAGGAACTCCTTTTGTCTGGTCGATCTTCATCCAGGATAACGGTGTTGGTGTGAGCGGAGACCCATTACACCTGAAAGATCGGTACGGCCTGCGAATTACGAAGGAACGTGCAGCACAGATGGGCTGGTCTTTCGCCCTTGATTCAAGGCCGGGTTACACACGAATAACCATTGGAAAGGGGCTTGCTTAATATGGAACTTGTACGGGTATTGGTCGTTGATGATCACGCGCATGCGCGTGAAGCGATCTGCAGTATTTTATCCGAGGACAGCCTGTTTGAAGTAATCGGTACCGCTTCGAATGGAATGGAAGCGCTGGAACTTACCGGGCACTGGATGCCTGATCTTATCCTGATGGACGTGCAGATGCCGGATATGGATGGACTCGAAGCCACCCGTCAGATCAAACTGCGCTTTCCGTATGTCATTATCGTCATGGTCACGGTATCGGATGATGTCACGTACCTGTTCGAAGCGCTGAAGCAGGGGGCTCAAGGATATTTGCTCAAAAATCTGGCTCCCTCCACCTGGCTTGAATACCTTCGCGCCATCGTTAGCGATGATGCACCCCTAAGCAAGGAACTTGCCTATCGAATTCTCCAGGAGTTCCCTGCGCCTCGCACTGAAGATGTACCCGATAATCCGCTGACTACGCGGGAGCTTGAGATCCTGCAATGGGTATCTGCGGGATATACCAACCGTGAGATTGCCGACCAACTCGGCATTTCGGACCAAACGGTGAAGAATCACCTGAAGAATATTTTACAGAAACTGCATCTCGAAAATCGTGTACAACTAACCCGCTATGCATTGGAAAGCGGACTGGCGGGTCGTAAGCTTCGGAAATAGCGGAGCATTCATGTTTTTGTCACAATTCTATGGATCATTTCGTTTTTTTATAGCCCAATGTAGTCATACAGTGTTATTTTGGACAAAGTTATAATGGTATAGATTGTGCTCGGATAAAAAAGAATGACTTACAATTCTAGACCTAAGGGTGATGATTTTTTGATTTTGAGTAGGTTCACCATGAAATTGGGCAAACGGCACTGGGCACTGATGGGCGCCCTGATGTTATTATGTTGCCTTGTTATGCCACAATGGGCATCTGCCCATGCTTATATCGTGCAGGCCTCACCGGGTGAAAATGAACTGGTGGCGACTGCACCAGAACGCCTGACTCTGGAGTTCAACGAGTCTTTGCAAACGGCCTTTTTTGATATTAAAATCACCGGACCGGACGGAACACAGGCAGATGACGGCAATGTACATGTCGATGAGGCTCGTCCTCATATTCTGGAGACCGGTCTGCGGACTGGACTTGGGAATGGAACCTACGCGGTGAATTGGAAGGCCGTATCTGCCGATGGTCACCCCATTCAGGGAGCCTATGTGTTTCATATTGGCGAACCATCCGGCGCTCCTGCCGGTCTTGCCGATTTAACCTCAGGTTCAGGCCAGGTTGGTGGTCCGTTAAAATGGATTTTGTCGCTGACAGACTGGATTCAATATCTTGCGTTGTCTGTGATTCTGGGCACACTTGCTTTACTCCTGTTCCGGATTGCACCTGCTTCTATGGCGAGAGAACCTCTGGAGGTGCCGAGAAGCTACAGGGTGTTATGGATCAGTTATGGCGCCGCTTCTGTTGCCGCTCTGATCAGCCTGCCCCTGAACACATTGTATGAATCAGGCGTTTCCATCGGGGAGTTCAGCTGGGCACTGATGGGCAGTGCACTCAAACTGACGTCATTTGGTCAGATCTGGATGGTACAGATGCTCATTGTGATGCTGCTGGCGGTCACCATCCTTTCCGGATATGACCGGGATCGCTCGCTGCGTATCCGTATCTGGTCCTCATACGGATCACTCGTCCTCGTTCTTGGCTGGTTGTTCACCCATGCCATGACAGGACATCCAGCCGCGGCAGAACAACGCGCGCTCGCCATCGCAATGGACTTCGTTCATCTGATCGGAGCCGCTTTCTGGATTGGGGCATTAACCGCCATGGCTGTGTGTCTGCCTCCGCTCGCGGATAAGCTGCCTTCCGCTGTGCGAGGAGAGGTCTATTGGACGGCCATCCGACGCTTTACAGCCTGGGGCATTGGTGCTGTTGCTGCTCTCGTCGCTACGGGAATATATAGCAGCCTGATTATTTTGCCAGCACCTATACTTACGTCCCTGTTCACAACGGCGTATGGTCTCGTGCTCATCGCTAAAGTTGTTTTGCTTGTTGTGATGCTTGTATTGGCCTGGCGTCATGCCAGAATGGCACGTACAGGCAGCGGCAATCGACTCGCCGGCAGTCTGAAGGCCGAACTGATTGCTGGAGCCGTTGTTCTTGCGCTAGCTGCCGTGCTGACACACCTGTCTCCCGGACAACCGGCAGCTGTTGGACCTTATAAAGAAGTACAGACTATGGATGACGGGACCACGATTACGCTTCAGGTAAGTCCCAATCGTACCGGCGAGAACCAGTTCAAGGTCGACGTGAAGAAACCGGACGGCAGTACAGTCAACGATCTGGAACAGATCACGCTGTCACTGACCCACCTGGATATGGATATGGGCATTTACGAGATCACAATTCCAAAAAATGATACTGGCGTATACGAGGCAGAAGAATATATTTCCATGCCAGGACGCTGGAACATCAAGGTGCATCTGTTAACCCGATCCCTGGATTCGTTGGATGCCGAATTTGAGATCGACACCGCTAATCCGTAGTTATAACCGATTCATATTTGAGACGCGACTCCATCTAAAATCAGTGTCTCCACAAGCTGCAACAGTAGTGAAGGGGACGAAATCGATTCTGGAAAAGCAAAGCGTTCGCCTTTATTCCCGGATTTCCACTTATAAAATGGATCAAAAAAATCTGGGAATAACAGCGATTGAAAGAACGATTCGTAACCGGAACGGTGACTTTGCAGAAAGTCAGGCACTTATTTTAGAATATGGGCCGAAACATAAATGATAAGAATTGAGAGGGGTAAATTATTTTGAAAAAAACATCATGGACTTCCAAACTGACATCCAGCCTCGCTGCTGGAGCCGCTGCGCTGATGCTGTTCGCCGGATTCGCCAGTGCGCACGTTACCGTTAATCCAACCGTCGCACAAACAGGTGCATGGCAGACGTATAGCATCAAGATTCCATCAGAAAAAGAGCTGCCTACCACCAAAGTGACGCTGAAAGTACCGCAAGGCGTTGCATTCAAGCAATACCAACCACTGGCAGGCTGGAAAATCACTACCGAAAAAAATGATTCCAATGAAGTAACTTCAATCACTTGGGAAGTAGACGGAGATAACGAAGGAATTCTGGCTGGTCAATTCCAGCAGTTCAACTTCGTGGCACAGAATCCGGATGCCGAAACGGAAGTAGCCTGGGATGCGTTCCAGTATTATAGCGATGGCAGCATCGTGGAATGGACAGGCGGACCAAGTGACAGCAACCCGCACAGTATCACGGCAATCAGCCAAGATCCTGCGGCTACAGGTAATGCTGCTGCAGGCGGAGGTCATGATAGTGCAGGCACAGCCGGCAATGCGGGTCATGATGATGATACAGCAACGGGTGACGGTACGAAAGCAAACGACGATACGACACTGGGTGATGCGTTGGACGACACCGTTACTGGTGAGCCAAACAATACGAATTCAGACCCAGGCACATTGAAGCTGCAACAGGCAACATTGATCGTATCCATTCTGGCGTTGATCATGTCCTTCCTGGGTATTGCTCTGGCAACACGCCGCAAAAAACGTTAAGAGTTAACCTGCAGTCTAATATGTAAATAGAAAAAGAAAGGAGCCTTTGACATACGGGTCTATCCCGATGTGCGGAGGCTCCTTTTTGTTATCTGTATGCATGCACTAACTTCGATTCCGAACTCATACTTACGCCCACTGGCTAGAATTGCTTCATTTACGCACTTACGGAACCCTGACGACTCTTTCCCCTACCGTCCCTGATCCGTCTGGATCATTATTTCAATATATTGCAGCAAGCTTTTCTTCTGTTGTTCAATCGACTGTATCCGTCCAGACAGACCCGCGAAGAACGCTTCGATCTGTTGCCTTGTATAATCGGCCGATTGTCCTTTCCAATCGTCGAGACGGTTATATAGGCTTCTCGCCTCCTGCTCATCTGCCTGGAGACGGGCAAGCAGCTGGGTTAATTCCTTTTCAGCAATCCGAAGATCATTCAACTCAACCAGCAATTGTCCGCTCACTCGCGTTCCTCCCTCCCTTATGTAATTTCTACTCGGCCGACCCTTCGCGCAAAACTCTATTTAAAACTGACCTGACTCTCATCCGCTTGACGGAATGCTTCCGCCTTCTCTTCGATAAAGTTCAAGAACTGACTCGTATGCTTCATATGCCATGTGCTCAATTCGTTAATAGATGCATCCAGCTGGGTGACGATAGGTTCGAGCCTACGACTACGGCTGGAATGCAGGTATTGGGCCATCCGGCTTCGCACTCTATTCAATTCTGCATTGCACTGTTGTGCATTCTGCTTCCATCGGCCTGCAACACTTTTGAGTTCTTCGGGCGTTACCTGAATCAAGCCAGATACCCCTGCTGCTGCGCCCATGCTTCTTGCAAGGCTGCCTGCTTGCCCACCCAGGTTCCGCATGAATGCTGCCAGATCAGACAAGACATTGGACGGCTGACGTGGTGAATAACTGATTTGCTCGCCTGTAACCGGATCATATAAATCGTTGGAAATATAGCCATTCTCGAACTTGTACTGTTTCAGACCGTGATACTCTTCGCCACCAAAGGTGTTACTGATTTTATCCCACATGCCCATGTCATCATTCATATCCTTGTAGTTGGAATTGATGTAATACATGGAACCTACATGACGATCGTATCCACCAAAAAATCCGCTGGTTACAAAATCTCCGGGATGCCCATAGTTGATGATTTGACTATCAAAACCACCCTCTTCAGCTTTTCGTTTCGCCTCTGGTGTGAGACTGGAAATCACGGATGGCGCGCTGAACGTCACCGCGGAAAGTCCTGTGTAAGCAGCTGCATACTGGGCATTCCCTCCTCCAAGCGAATGTCCTGTCAGCGAAAAATCCAAGTTCTTGTATTTTTTCTGCATGTCTTTGGCGTAGTCTTCCGCTTCATACATTTGATTGGGGCCCAGTCCGATTGTCTTATCCAGCTTTTTATCCAGTTCCCCCACAGCATTCTCTACCGTAGTGATCCCGGTAACATCTCTTACCTTCTGTATCCCATTAGCCAACCAATCTGGCGTCAGGTTTGTACTTTGTTCGATTTTTCTGCCAAGCTCAGGCAAACCAATTTGAGCATCCGCATAATAATCAGGGGCGCTACGATCCAACGATGCACTTCCCTCTGTGCCCCGATAAGCGATAACCGCCTGCTTGGTCTCAGGATTATAGAACGTTACAGCATCAAAACCGGATTTTTTGTTTCCGTGCGTATCCTCAAGAACTTGCCATCCGGGAAGATTCTCAAACTCAATACCTGATTTCAGATTCTCGTAAGCTAATTCAGACATCTTGTTGTATGTTTCATCATCAATCTTTGGTGATTTACTCACAACCGTTGCACCTCCAAGAAAATCAATCCTGAATTATGATTTATTTGTTAAACGGGTCATATCCCTTAGCTATTATTGCTTCCTTTATTGCCGGACTCATGCCAAAGTTTCTGATCTTTTTATCCTCATAGTCATAAGAGATCGTAAATTCTTGCTCTTCATGTTCAACCACATGTCCTTCCATCGCAATAGAATCAAGCGCCATCTCAGGTAACAACTCTTTATTCGTGATGACTACATCCAGTTCATATTTATTTTTCAGATATGTTACTGCTTCTGCTTCCGCTTCTTTAAAATAGGTCTGTTTTTCACTTTCCTTCATGTTCTGACACCCTCCCAAAATGAAAGTGGATAGTATGGTCAACAAAAATACATATGCGAGTTGTCGCTTTAACCTCATATCAATCACCTTTTCTTTTTCATAAAATGTTTTCGAGTATCCACCCTTTTCTTCTGTTATCTGCATCATAGTACAAAATCAACATGATCACATCGGCTGTTGGCATCGTTTTTATGTATCTTTGTTCCTAAATGATTCCAATAGGGCATTCCGGTGTACATTACCCAATTCAACTGTTTTTGTATCAGTTAGCCATTATAAATTTCCAAAAAAAAAGAGCCTGCCCCATTAATTAAGGGCGGCTCTTTGTATGTTACTCCAATACCATCCGCAGTGCGGTCAGTGCAATCCCGATAACAAAGCCAGTAACGGCCCCGTTAATCCGAATCCATTGCAGATCCTGTCCTACCTTATCCTCAATCAACGAGATCAATGAGGCATTGTCCATTTTGTCGACATTTTCACGTACGAGGTTGCCGATTTTGGAATGGTTTTTCTCCAGCAGCGTCGTTACGCCTTCCACAATCTTGGCATTCAAACCCACTAACAATGCTTCATCGGAGCGCAAATCAGACAATACTCGCTCAATCGCAGGCAGTGCATACGTATCCACATACTGACCATCTTCCATCGCAGTGAGTGCCTTATCCCTCAATTCGACCAGTTTGTTCAGCACGGTTTCCTCTGCGTTCCATCCATCCAGCATATTGTTTTTCCAGCCGTTGACTCCATCCTGCATACTCTCACTCATCGCCAGCCGGACCACCTGCGTTCGCATTAGATCGAGCACTTTGTAACGAAGGGCACTACCTTCCCGCTTCATGTCCTCTACCCGGTCAAACAGATACCCTTGCAAAATGCTGCCCATACGCTCCTCGTTCAGATAACCCATGAACGCATTCATCGCAAATTGCATTAATCCGTTCATCTGGATTCCACTGATCGCCTTCAGACCGCTTTCGCCCAAAAACATAATGGTCTCTGGCTTCACCAGCCACTCCTCTGCCTGTTTCAGACCGTAGTCCAGCGCTTTGGCATCGTATCCACGCTCACTCATCTGGATCGAAGCCCGTTCCAGAATCGGACCTAGGTCAAAGGCTCCCGCCTGTGATTTGATCTCACCCGCAACCAATGGAGCGATCTGCTCCAACGGCAGGCCTGCAAGGATACGTTTGCAGAGTGTATCAATCATGGACTTGACTCCATCGTTGTGAAGTTCCCGTGTCATGGTATCCAGAACGATTTCTGCCGCCTTGAAACCCGTAATTTTCTCGGTGATACTATCCTTGTTCAGCAAATTATTTTCCACCGCGGAAACGAGGCCTTCCGTCAATTTGTCTCGGTTTTTGGGCAGCAATGCGGTATGCGGAATCGGAATGCCCAGCGGATGACGGAACAATGCTGTTACGGCGAACCAGTCCGCAAGTCCACCTACCAACCCCGCTTCAAATGATCCTACCAGCAGTTTGCCCACAACACCGCCCTGAAAAGGCAACGACGCGGCAAACCCCGCCCCCATAACGACGAGAGACCAGGCTGCTGCTTTTTTGGTTTGTTTAGGTTTAGCCATTGTATTCTTACTCCTTTATCGTTAATCACACGGGATCAATAACACCCAACTTCCCCGTGCTCCTCTGTTCTTCATGTGAATCCTTCTAGGAAAGCATCTGTTTCCATATTTCGTATACTTCATCTTATCACCCGTACGCTTCAAAACCAAACCTCTGGCTGGCGAAAAAGGATAAAAGAGGGGTTTTTCCTATCGAAATGGTCGTATTCTTTTCCATTACCAAAAAGGTTTTAGTATAATCAATACAGATGGCCTTCCATTTACGATTGGCTGGCGATCAGCAGGGTAATTACATAATAGAACAATGGATGAATCAGAGGAGGAATTTCGGACCATGAAACACGTGCAGGACACAACGACACTTTACAACGGAGTCAAAATGCCTTGGCTGGGTTTTGGCGTATTCAAAGTCAAAGACGGAGAAGAAGTAGTTGAAGCCGTCAAAACGGCTATTCAGGCAGGTTATCGCAGTATCGATACAGCCAAAGCGTATAACAACGAAACGGGTGTAGCTCAGGGTATTCGTGAATCAGGAATCGCCCGCGAGGATCTGTTTATTACCACCAAAGTGTGGAACGGGGACCAAGGGTACGAATCCACACTGGCCGCTTTTGAAGCAAGTATGGAAAGACTCGAACTGGAATATATGGATCTCTATCTGATTCACTGGCCTGTCAAAGGCAAGTACAAGGATACATGGAGAGCGCTGGAGAAGCTGCATAAGGAAGGACGCATCCGCGCCATTGGGGTGAGTAACTTCCAGATCCACCATCTGGAGGACCTGATGACCGAGGCCACCATTAAACCTGCTGTGAATCAGGTGGAACTGCATCCACTGTTGATCCAAACGGAGCTTCGGGAGTATTGCAGCAAACATCAGATCCAGATTGAAGCCTGGTCTCCACTGGGTCAGGGTCATCTGCTGGAGCATCCACTTCTTCAGGATATCGCTGCCAAGTACAGCAAGTCACCGGCACAGGTCATTCTGCGTTGGGATCTGCAAAATGGCATTGTGACCATACCTAAATCCGTTACACCACAACGCATTCGCGAGAATGCGGACTTGTATGATTTCGAGTTGACCACGGAAGAGGTTGAACGCATTAGTCAACTGAACGAGAACAAGCGATTTGGTTCCGATCCGGACAACTTTAACTTTTAATAACCAATTAGTTAGCAAACATCAAAAAATCCCGATTCGGATGCACACGCACCTAATCGGGATTTTGCTTGTTCATTCATGGTTATATTAGCCCTTGGAAACCAGTTTGAAATCATCAAAATGGAAACCTGGCGCTACAACGCACGTTACCAGCACAGGCTCATCACCCAATGGACGTGCTGTTTGCCATACTCCGGCAGGAACGAGTACCTGCGGCGATTGCCCAGCAGCAATATCCATACCCAGCACGAGCACTTCTTCATTTTCCGGGTTTTCCCCATTGCCGCCCAATTTCAATTCAACCGGGCTGCCGCTATGCCACAACCAGAGCTCATCAGACAAAACGGTATGCCATGCTGAGATTTCATGCGAATGCAGCAGGAAGTACGTCGAACTTGCCGAAAAGCGAGGGCCTGAGTATGTATCCGGCAGAACGGATTGCGGAATTTGATACGATGCCTTCCATTCTTCCTTATACCAACCGCCTTCAACGTGTGGCTGCATATTCAGTGCAGCGACCAATGGCGATAATTCATGTGTCGTCATATCGTGTTTCCTTCCTTCCAAATCGAATTGGAGACACTCCTATCCAGAGTTTAGCCTCACTACCCCTACTGTAAAACATGAATAGACTTTTGTCACCTTTACAGCATATATAAGCTTGCCGAAATCATTCCACTAACAGTCATGACCAGCGTTCTATTCATATCGACTGGACGGACTCTCATCAAATTGATAGCGTTTACAACAAACTGGATTTTCCGTTATGATATGGATATTAACCGTAGATCAGCTGGCGCAGAGGGGAGACGTGTTATGAGTGTTATAGAGGATCGGATTGGACCCAAATATCGAATTGGCGAGAGTTCATTCACCATTGAACACATGAGCAGACACGACGGAAACGCCATGCCACAGCCTCACGCCCATCCTTTTTACGAACTGTATTATCTACTTGAAGGAGAACGAGTATATTCCATGAATAATCAGCTTTTTACCGCCCGCAAAGGTGATTTGATCCTGATCAATCCGCATGACGAACATACAACGTCCAAAGGAAATATTCCCGGATTTGAACGAATTCTGATCGGATTCTCACCTTCTTTTGCCACCGGGATGGAGCTCGGAATATGTGGTCTGCTTCCCTTCGATTGTTCAAGACTGCTGCACTTTCCTGATGCGGAACAAGCCGAGATCGAACGAATGCTGTGGCAGATGCTGCAAGAATGCAAGGAACGCCGACCTCATTACGAAATCGTGGTGAGAAGCCTGCTCGCCCAGGTCTTGATCCTCATCCACCGGGTTGAAGATACTACTCGGCAGTCCTCTCCGGTTCCGCTTCATCCCATGCAGGATAAAATCAGTGAGATTGTCACTTACGTGAACAATCATTATACCGAGCCCCTTACATTGGAAGAGGCCGCAGCGCGATTTTACATCAGTCCATCCTATTTGAGCCGGATGTTCAGCCGTTTTACCGGGTTTCGCTTCAGCGAATATTTGCGCGTTACACGGGTTCGGGAAGCACAGAGACGTTTACTGTCCACTCAGGAGCGGGTGCAAATGATTGCGGAGAAGGTAGGATTTGAGCATACAGCCCATTTTAATAAAACGTTTAAACAGGTGACCGGGACCACCCCGCTTCGCTATCGTAAAGAACATCGATAGATCATCTAAGCGACTGGTGAATCCGGAATTCCGACATGCGACAACCTATCATGACACCGCGCGCCAGGAGAAGCCCGCGGTGATAGGCTAAGCCGAACCTTTTTACCTGCGGATCATGACACCACTTCTTACTTCAGGACCAACGGAGATTTGGCGCCCCTCTGTATCTGCATCACTTTCCCGGCATACGATTCCTGCCGATTCATGTCCCGTCACCATCAGAAGCCGACCATCTGCGCCCACACCCTCAATCGCTTCCAGCTCCGCACCCTTACACTGATGCAAATGAATCAACGGTCCTTCAGTAATTTGCGCGGTCATTTCGGCGATTCGCAGATGCTTCGCATGAGCGCACTGCACCCCGTTATGAGCCGTCACCGTATACCCCTGGATGACCAGACCGTCCAGAGGCATTTCCGGCAGTCCACTCAACAATAACGCTGTCTCTGCCCCTGCACAGACCACATCCGAGATTCGAATATCCCGGAACACCGGGGTCTCTTCGCTGACTTCCTGGGACAGATCGCTGCCACGAGCCGAACCTTCCTGATTGGCATAGAAAAAGGAAAACGAGATAGCTTCCATTATGATATCCTTCATATAGATGCGCTCCACCTGAATATCTTCAACAACCCCGCCGCGCCCACGCGCGCTTTTGAAGCGAAGCCCAATATCCGTTCCGATAAACGTACAATCCGA
>NZ_LITU01000042.1:80127-85410 GCF_001280595.1 Paenibacillus xylanivorans | reverse complement strand
AAAACCGCCATGACCGTGATACACGGTGCAATTCCGAATCGTAATATATTCCGAAGGCAGATCGAGTTCACGACCTTCTGCGTCTTTGCCCGATTTCAGGCAGATTGCATCATCACCAACATCGAATACACTTTGCTCCACAACGACATGACGGCAGGATTCAATATCCAGCCCATCACCATTCTGGGAAAACCATGGATTCCGCACACTCACGTTACGAATCGTGACATGCTCCGATGCCCAAGGATGCAGATTCCATGCCGGCGAATTCTGGAACGTCGGTCCGTCCAATAACACCCGTTTACACTGGCGCAAGCTGACCATGTTGGGACGCAAAAAGTCTCTGACTTCCTCATAAGCAGCCACATCATACACTTGTTCCAGATGCAGACGATTCGCAATCGCACCACCTTCAAGGGCAGAAGTCGAGGGCCACCAAATTTCTTCGTCTCCACCTGCTTGCTCCACCACACCGCCCGAAGAAACCAGTCGATTCCACTGAGATGCAGTCATTTTGGATCGTTTCACCGGACGCCAGGCTTCACCACCGCCATCCCAAATACCCTCACCAGTGATCGCAATATCCTCCAGTTGTTCAGCATCAATGGGAGACTGACACCGCACGGCCTGCCAACCTTCGAAGCTGGACGCAATCAGGGGATATTGATCGAAATTGCGGCTGAAGGTAACCAGAGCACCTGCCTGAACATGAAGCTCAATCCGACTGCGCAGCACAATGGGACCTGTGAGCCAGACACCCGCCGGGATGACAATTCGACCACCGCCCGCTTCTGCACAAGCTGCTATGGCCAGCCGAAATACTTCAGTATTATCCGTCAAGCCATCCCCTACTGCTCCATAATCCGTAATCAGAAAATCTCGTGCAGGGATGACAGGTAAACTCACTTCATAAGCCTTCATATCAGATTCAATACCTCCTCCTGTACCAAGTGGGGAGTAATATGTATTCATCGTTCAGAACATCCTCTCTCTACCTATAATTGGATCGGACTGTCTAAATATTTCATTACTTACTTGCAAGCGCATTCTTGCTCCATCATATCAATACGATAGGGCATAAGGTTGAGCTTTTTTGCCATGTAGGATGAAGAATTTGATGTTATTTGTTTTTATGATCAGAGTCATAAAGTAAACATCTCTTCCAGTATACTATATACATCTATTCCAATGTTTGTAAAACGACTAGGAAAATCGATTCATTTTTCTGTCAGGATTCGTCACAAACGGTTTAATAATATGACAAATATATAACATAATTACTGCCTATAGCCCTATAAAACCCATTACTTATGTCACGTTTTATTACAAACCAATTGCCTTTAGCAGGATGAGTATGTATGATTAAATAACTAGTTTCAATTTATTCCTTAATATTCCTTTTACAAACAGACGTTGCAGAAAGGATGGGGTGTACTCTTGATTGAATTTAGGGGTGTCCAGAAACATTTTGGTCATTTTCATGTCCTCAAAGATATTCACCTTCACATTGAAGAAGGAGAGGTCGTTGTGATTATCGGCCCTTCCGGCTCAGGCAAAAGCACCTTGCTGCGCTGCATCAACCGCCTGGAGACGATTACCGAAGGTGAACTTGTCGTCAGTGGTGTCCCTTTACATCAGAAAAAGGTGGACATCAACCTCTTCCGCCGTGACATCGGCATGGTATTTCAACACTTCAATCTCTATCCTCACAAAAAAGTCATCGATAACATCACCCTTGCACCCATGAAGGTGCATAAACAACCCAAAGCACAGGCAGCCTCTACGGCCATGAAGTATCTGACACGCGTAGGCATTGCCGACAAGGCAGACAGTTATCCTTCCCAATTGTCCGGTGGACAACAGCAGCGCGTAGCCATTGCAAGAGGTCTTGCCATGGAACCCAAAATCATGCTTTTTGACGAACCCACCTCTGCGCTGGACCCCGAAATGATCGGGGAAGTTCTGGATGTCATGCGGTCTCTCGCCCATAACGGAATGACGATGGTCGTCGTTACACATGAGATGGGATTTGCCCGCGAAGTCGCAGACCGGGTCATCTTTATGGATGAAGGCCGGATTGTGGAAGAAGCCTCCGCCGCTGAATTTTTCGACAACCCGAGAGAAGAACGGGCCAAACAATTCCTGAGCCGTCTGATTCACCACTGAGAATAATCCATTTTGAAAGGGGTCTTTACCAAATGAAAAATGTATTGAAGTGGCCGTCGTTTATGCTTGTTTTGATTCTATCTCTTGTATTGTCCGGTTGTAGCACCGGAGAGGAAAGCAGCAGCAGCGGGGGTTCTGGTGGGAGTACCGATGCCAAAGGCACGATTGAACAGATTAAAGAGCGTGGCAAGCTCATTGCCGGCGTGAAATATGATACCAAATTGTTCGGTTTGAAAGACCCGGCAAGTGGCGAAGTCGAAGGCTTCGATATTGATATCGCCAAAGCACTTGCCAAACAGATTCTTGGAGACGAAACGAAGGTAGAACTGAAGGAGGTAACGTCCAAAACGCGCATTCCGATGCTGCAAAATGGCGACATTGATATCATCATCGCTACGATGACGATTACGGATGAACGCAAGGAACAAGTGGATTTCAGCGGTGTTTATTTTGAAGCCGGGCAGTCCCTGCTTGTGAAAAATGACAGCGCGATTACCGGTCTGGAAAGTCTTGGCGGTGTGAAGGTACTTGCCGTTAAAGGCTCAACTTCTGCACAAAATATTCGCGAAAAGGCCCCGGATGCCGAGGTGCTGGAGTTCGATAACTATCAAGATGCCTTCACTGCGCTCAAAGCGGGTAAAGGCGAAGCACTAACAACCGATAACATCATCCTGATCGGTATGCAGCAGACGGATAACAACTACAAGCTGGTTGGTGGCAATTTCACGAGCGAGCCTTACGGCATGGCGATTCGCAAAGGCGACACAGCCTTCGTCGAAGAGGTAAACAGCCTGCTTAAAAGCATGAAAGACAGCGGTGAATATGATACGTTGCACGAGAAATGGCTGGGCAGCAAGCCCGAGTAACCCCGATTAATGATGGTTAAGCGGCGACTTCGCCTGTTTTATGCGATGCATGGGCAGGACGCATTCGCCGTTTCTACATCTGGAGAACGGAGGCTTCGCCTACATGGGCAAATTGGACTTCAGTATACTGATCAAACACTCGGATCGATTTCTGGAAGGTTTCCTCAATACCATCCAAGTGAGCATCATGGCCTTGATTGGCAGCTTTATTCTTGGGGCAATTATGGCTATCTTTCGCATCTCACCCATCAAACCGCTCAACTGGATCGGTACGGCTTTTGTGGAGTTTATCCGTAACATTCCCCTGCTGCTCGTCGTGTTTTTCTTCTATCTCGGATTGCCTGCAATGGGCATTTCACTGGATGGATTCATCTCGGGTACACTCGGCCTGACGATCTATACGGCCGCTTTCATTGCCGAAGCAATCCGAGCGGGCATTCAGACGGTCCCCCGCGGGCAGCTGGAAGCCGCAAGATCTTCGGGTCTGTCCTACGTACAGGCCATGAACCTGGTCATTCTGCCGCAAGCAATCAAGATTGTATTGCCGTCCATTGGCAACCAGTTTATCAATCTGGTCAAAAACTCATCCATCCTTGCGGTCGTGGCTGGTATGGATCTGATGTATTTTGCCGATCTGATCAACTCGGATACGTTCCTGCCGCTAAGTGTTTACACCATTGTTGCGCTGTTCTACCTGGTGTTGACCTTGCCGCTCAGCTTCCTGGTTCACTACATGGAGCGCCGATTTGGGCAAAGTGATGCTGACGCCAGTCGCACCAAAGGCAAACCGAAAAAGACCAAACCAACGGGTCAGGTCACCATGTAACATTCGAACTATATTCTCTCTGTGTTCAGCACACCAGTTCAAGATGCATCTCTACTCTACTATGTTATGCAACCGACGTTTCCAATCTTCTACATTTCCTGTCTGTACACAGAAGGAGGCTGATGAATTATGGACTTTAGCGGGGCCTACGCCTGGCCCAACCTTCGTTTCCTGCTGCACGGATTCCTGATTACCCTGCAAGTGGCAGGGTTGTCGATTGTATTCAGCTTTGTACTCGGCACGGTGCTCGGAACCGTTCGATACACCCGAATTCCTATCTTGTCACAAATCGTCGCAGTTATCGTGGATACGATCCGGAATCTGCCGCTGCTGCTGATCATTTTCTTCATTCATATCGTACTTCCCCAGCTGGGGATCAAAATGTCCGTCTTCTGGTCCACGGTTGTTGGACTAAGTCTATTCGAAGGTGCCATGATCGCAGAGATTGTCCGCAGCGGCCTCAAATCGATTGAACGCGGTCAGGTGGAAGCCGCCCGTTCCTCCGGCCTGAGCTACATGCAAACACTCGGTGGCATCATCATGCCCCAGGCTTTGCGGCGCATGTCGCCACCGATGGTGAGCCAGTTCATCTCCTTGTTGAAGGATACGTCACTGGCGATCATCATCTCCCTGCCGGAGCTGATGCACAATGTGCAGATCCTCGGGGGTCAGAGCTTCGATTACGTCATCCCTGCCCTGCTGCTCGCAGCCGTATTGTACTTTGTCATCAACTACACGCTTTCCATTCTGGCCCGGCGGCTTGAGGCACGAATGACTTGATAAACGGAAGGAATAAGGCATGAAAGAATATGAAACATGAAGTAGCTGAGGCCTCATGTTTGATTAGATATGAAAGAAAGAACCAAATTGATGAAAAGAAGGTAAGCGCCCAAAAAACTCCAAATCCACGTATGCAGTGGATTTGGAGTTTTTTTTGGGACCAATTTCTAACGAACTGAGGGAAGATTATTTAGCCATTTTTGAGACAGTTTCTAATCTAACGAATCGTAGACGCTCTATTCCTCCGATTCCCCCCACTTTTACCCGCTATTTCAGTGTTTTGAGTAAAATAGCTTCACTGAGAATCGCTAGATTTTTCATTTCAGCTTATATCCCCGAATTAGACGTCTCAGATTCGTTAAATTTTACGACACAGTGATTAAATAAACACCCACTCCCACTACTAATTCGCCTACAATCAGCTCATTCCTCAAATCGCTGCTCCGTTACGGCGTAGTTCCTTCTGTAGCACCGCTACCGGCAGCTCCAACGGATCTAGCTTCATCTGCACAGCTAAAGCAGCGGCTGTTCCCGCGGCTTGCCCTGTAGCCATGCAGCTTGGAGTCAGCCTTGTCGTTGCATGAGCCTCGTGTGTGGTGGAAAGGCAGCGTCCTGCCGCTAGCAGATTGCGGATATTGCGGGATA
>NZ_LITU01000042.1:79118-80036 GCF_001280595.1 Paenibacillus xylanivorans | reverse complement strand
CGAGGGATCATGAATATCAATCGGGTAGCCACTTCTGGCAATTACATCGTCAAACTTTCGCCCTGCAACCACATCCGCCTTGGTCAACGCATAGTGCCCGATGATTCGCCTGGATTCACGGATACCGATCTGCGGCGCTACCGCTGAGATGGAAGCCCGTTCGAACCCAGGCACATCACGCTGCAAAAACTCAGCGATCATCAGCACCTGCTTCCTTCCTTCCTGTTCAGCAGAGGTCAGATCCTCTGCATCTGTCGCATCGAGTCCCTGCACCCGGGTACAGTTAATCAATACTTCATCTTCAGCTGGTCCGGTAAAAAACAACACCTGATCACGATTAATCGGTACACCTGATTTTTTCCATTGGGAATAGAAGCCGCTCACCCCGGTCAACGGAATGTTGTCCAGTTCTGCGAACGGGGTCTTGGTATAGAAATCTTCCGGGTGCTCCTGCATATATCGCTTCACTCGTCCAAGGTCCACGCCACGCATCCGGAACTTCATGGTCATCGGCTGTGATTGGTTGTCCTCATCCCGTCCCTTTGCAACAGAAGCGCCTGCAAGATAAGCCGCATCCGCATCACCGCTGGTATCCACGAATACGTTCGCTTGGAGCTCCATCCGGCCGGATTTGTTGGTCAGACGTACCGCCTTCACCCGATCATTCACAACAGCCACTTCATCCACGAAGCTGTGCAATAACAACCGCACACCTGCCTCCTGCAACATCTCGGCCGCGACCACCTGATAAATAGCCGGATGGTACGGCGTAACGGTATGCACAAACCCAACGGTATCACGCAGATGCCCCGGAGAGCCGCCACGCGCCTGCAGCCGGTCAACGATCTCCTGGGCGATGCCCCGAATCACCTGTTCACCACTCTCCGTATGGAAGGTCATCCAAGGGTAGACCATAGC
>NZ_LITU01000042.1:54361-79012 GCF_001280595.1 Paenibacillus xylanivorans | reverse complement strand
CACCCTGCCGTCCAGCAGCGATAGCTGCTGCTATGCCCGCCGGGCCCCCTCCTACAATAACCACTTCCGCTTCTTCCTTTTTCATACTCATCCGTTCACTCAAGTGATATCACTCCTTCCGTTCTATTGCATGGACTACTCTTTCAGTCCGGTCATGGCAACTCCCTCAATAAAGCGCCGTTGTGCCAGGAAAAAGACAATCAGCAGCGGCAGGGTCGCCATGACGGTGGCACTCATCAGATATTGCCAGGCTGTACCCACTTCATCCGTGAATAGGGATAACCCAAGCGGCAGCGTCATCAGTTCTCTCGAGTTAATGAAAATCAATGGATCGAAAAACTCATTCCAGATCGTCACAAAAGTAAAGATCGTCAGCGTAGCCATACCGGGCTTGGCAATCGGGAGCATAATTCGCGCATAGATCCGGAATCGGTTGCAGCCGTCAATCATCGCTGCTTCCTCCAGCTCGGTCGGCACCGTAATGAAGAACTGCCGCATCACAAAGATGCCAAACACACCACCCGCCCCAAAGATTGGCAGTAAAATCAGCGGAAGATGTGTATCAATCCACCCCAGCTGACGCATAAACAGAAACATGGGAATTGCCGTCACCTCATGGGGAATCATCATCGCACTCAGCAGGATGAGAAATACCACATTACGTCCCTTGAACGGAATTTTGGCAAATGCGTACCCGGCGAGAGATGCAAAGAACACCGTACCCAGCACAACCACAGCAGCAATATATACACTGTTAAAATAAAAACGATGAAACGGAATCAATCGAAAGACATCGATGTAGTTCTGAACTCGGAAGGTATCCGGTATCCACTGTGGTGGATAGGTAAATATGCTCTGAGGTTCCTTGAATGACGTCGATATCATCCAGATAAATGGAACAAGCATGATCAGCGAGATCAGTGTCAGCAACAAGTACGTACCAAGGGCACTACCTGTCTTGCGAAACGAAGAACTAGGCATCGCCTTCATTGAATACCCACCTCTTTCGAAGCTGCCATTGCAGCAGCGTCAGGATTAGCACGATAAAGAACAGCACATACGCCAACGCGGAAGCGTAGCCGAATTGAAATAATTTGAACGCTTTTTCCCAAATATAATAGACCAATACCTTCGTGCTGTTGCTCGGCCCGCCCTGTGTCATGACATAGATTTGTCCAAACACCTTGAGCGAGCCAATCACGGTCATTACCATAGTTAGAAACACCGTTGGCGTAATCATGGGCAGCGTGACGTTAAAGAAAGTTCCCCTTCTGCCCGCACCGTCCAATGTTGCCGCTTCGTACAATGAACGCGGCACCTGCTGAATGGCTGCAATGAACAGAACCATATTCAGACCCACATTCTTCAATACACTCGTCACAATAACCGCCGGCATCGCCAGGTCCTGATTGTAGAGCCAGGCCGGACCCTTGATGCCCATCATCAACAGAAGCTGATTGATCAGTCCCGACTCCGTTGCATACATCAGCTTCCATACGATGGACCATACAATCAGCGAGGTCATGACTGGAACGAAGATGGCTGTGCGGAAAATCCCGATGCCGCGCAAACTTCTGGATAGCAGCAATGCGAGCATCAGGGCGAGCACAATATTCAGCGGTACAAGCCCCGCAGTGAAATAGACCGTATTGGCAAGCACCTTCCAGAACATAGCGTCTGTCATCACATTCCGGTAATTTTCCAGTCCAATAAAATGATGCTCCCCCAGCAGCGGCCAGTCGGTCAGGCTCATGTATAGCGCCAAACCCATGGGAAACAGCAGCAGCAGGGTAAATCCGAGCACCATCGGTGATACGAACAGCCACCCCGCGATCTGGGCCTCTCTGGCGAGCGGACCTCTTCCTGTACGCTTGCGTGAATGGGTCACAGTCAGGCCCTCCTCCCTTTTTCATCAGCTTCTTGCCTAATCCAATCTATCCACCGCATTACGGAAGCCGCTAACAGCCCTTCGCAGCTGTTCCTCTGCCCTGCCTGTTACAACCGCTCCAAGCATGATCGCCTTGACCCCGGTATCGTGCAGCACCCGAACATCCTCCGGCACGAGCTTACGCTGAGAAGGAACCAATACCGGAATCTGCGCCTGCAAAACCAGACGGCGATACTTGAGCACATCCGCGAAGCTTAGTGGTGTGCCATATTCCTTTCCGGACACAATGGATGCCTCCAGGGCGGTGAAGCCGTAATGCACCGCTGACGTGACAAGGCAAGGTTCATATTCGTCATTGATCGCAAACGTTGGGTCCAGCCCCAGATCATCCAGCATGAAGGAAGGCAAGTGATGTGCGTAGATGGAATAAAAGTCCAAACCCAGGCCGGAGAGGCGCTCCACGTCCTCCCGCCTTGCTCCATCAATACTGCCGGACGGTACAACGCCCATCGGGCCGCTAAACTCGCTACGGATCGCCTGAAATACCTCGGCATAGTTGTCCAGTGGACCAAATTGGTTCCCGCTGGCGCGATGACCGACATTATAATGCACCTTTAGTGCATCAGCGCCCTCTTCGATTGCCGCACGGGCCAAAGACAGATCGTTCTCGGGTAAGCTGACCACAAGTGACAGCGATTTCCGATCAAGCAATTCCTTGAATTTGCCCATCATCCTACCCTCCAATTTCTATAAAAGATTTATTGTTGCAGCACGCTTTGGACCTCTTCCTGCATTTGTTTCAGATTATCCTCGGCTTTCGCTGAACGGGCGAACAGGCGGTCAAATCCCTGCAACACCGCATTGTCGATATCCTGCCAGCGGATATGGCCGGGAATCAAGCGCGCTTTCGGCATTTCATCAATCACCGCCTGCACAATATGCTCCTTGCTTGGATTATTCGGCTGATTAATGAACGCATCGGAGTTCAGAACAGAGGTCCGCGGAGGCACAAAGTAGGTGGCTGTCGCCTGAATGCCCTGCTCACTGGCAAAATACTTCAACAGCTTTTTGGTTTCCTCCGGATGTTTGCTGTCGTTGAACATGGCATATCCAGCCTGCCCCAGCATCGGTACACTGCCCTGTGAACCGGAAGGCATGGGAGCGATGCTCCATTCAAAATCCGTAATCTCCCTTGCTTTGGAGACATAGCTGTAGTTATCGAAGAACATGCCCACATTGCCAGCATCAAAGCTGACTTGCTCGCCCGCTTTTGGATGCGATTCATCAGTGAACATCATGCGCTCCAGCAGTTCAAAGGTCTGTACGCCATAGGCGTCGTTCCAGGTGAACTTCGTCATGCCTTCGTCGAATGGACCGCTGCCATTAGACCAGGAATAGGAGGAAAGCACAGCCCAGGTCTTCCAATCTCGAAAAAAGTTGGCGCCATAGATTCGGTTGGTAGCCTCCTTGCTCGTAATCGCCTTGGCGGACTCCTCGAACTGTTCCCATGTCCACTGCCCTTGAGTGGCTAATGTGTTGGGATTGGTCAGGCCGGCTTTGTCGAACAGCGTTTTGTTGTAGAACATGACCACCGGAGGTGTGGAAAAAGGTAACCCTAGCAGCTGATCACCATCACGGAACAAATCCAGCGTGCTTGGAATATAATCATCCAGCTTAAACTGTGCATCATCCTTGAACTCGGATACATCGGCCAGGATGTGATTGGATTTGAATTGTGGCACCATCCGCTCCGATACCCAGGCAATATCCGGGAGAGAGCCGCCAGCGGCAAGCACAGATATTTTTTGCTGGTATTCCGCGAAGGGCACGGATTCCATCGTTACCTTAATGCCCGGATTTTCCTGCGTGAAGCCATCGATCAGCTTCTTGTATACATCCATATGTGCCTGATTGCCCCACATCATGAACTTCAGCTCAATTTCTCCATTCTCTGAGGCTCCATTTCCAGGATCAGTGCCTGAGCTGGAGCTTGTGCATCCGATTAAAGCAAAAATCATGAATACGAGCATAAGCATCAGTGCTGCTTTTTTCATGAAAATCCCCCTTAAGGACTTAGTGGTATAGATGTGCAACCAAAGTATAACGAAGGTATCGACCGCCAATAAATCACGTCAATTACAGAAATGGTATGGTTTTTCAAGAAATACTGAATCGGTCACGATATTCCCCTGCTGTCGATCCAACCTGCTGCTTGAATACCAGCATGAAGTGCTTGGGACTCTGATGCCCGGATAACCGCGCTACGTCATAGATTTTGAGACCCGTGTTGATCAGCAGCCACTTGGCCCGCTCCATACGTGCCTGAACGATGTATTCGGAGTAATTGGTCCCTGTTTCATTCTTGAACAGCTGGCTTAAATAGGTGGGATTCAGGTTCACTAGACCTGCTATGGTCTGAAGTCGCAGATCCCCATCGGGATGCTGCTTGATGTGCTCCTTCACATCTCGGATAATCTTCCGCGTATCTCCGCCAGCGTGCTCCTCTTTCCCAGATAACTCCGTGATTGGAAGGGTTGAAATACCGTACCTGCGATCCAGCAGCAATTGAATTTTTTGGATGCATAATGCCAGTTCATGACGTTCAATCGGCTTCAGCAGATAGTTCAACACCCCGTACTGCATCGCCCTGCGTGCATATTCAAACTCCCCGTAGCCGCTAATGATCATCATCAGCAGTTCAGGGTACATATCTCTTGCTTTGGATACCAGTGTCAACCCGTCCATTTCACGCATGCGAATATCTGTGATCAACACATCCGGCACTTCACATCTCAGAAAATCCAGTGCCTCGGCTCCGCTCGAAGCTTCACCTGTTACCTGAAACTGAGGAGCCGCCTGTACAATCAGCTCTCTCAGCCCCTGACGGATGACCGTTTCATCCTCCACCAGCAATACTTTATACATGGCTTCATTCCCCTTTCGGTTGAAGTTGAATGGATATCGTAACAGCCAGCCCCTGCCCGGGACTGCCATCGACGCTTAGGCTGCCGCCTTCTCCATACATGAGTCGGAGCCTTTGGGCGATATTGTTAAGTCCCAGCCTGTCCCCGGCATGACAGCGCAATGCCTCATTGGAAGGCTTCCGAGCCATGGATTCATTTAATGCATCAATCTCTACCTGAGCCATGCCTTTGCCATTGTCACGCACAATAATCAGCAGCTCATCATCAAATTTCAATGCAGATACCCAGATCACCCCGCCATCCGCCTGCCCTTCGATTCCATGGTAGACCGCATTCTCCACCAGAGGTTGCAATACCAGCTTGGGAATCAAACACCCCGTCACAGCTTCGTCGATGTCATAGATTACCTGTAGCTTGCCGTCATAACGTACCTGTTGAATGCGTACATAGGATTGTATAAAAGCTAATTCTTCCTGAAGCGGAACCCTCCGGTCCACCTTATCAATTGTATAGCGCAGCAGCTTACCAAGCGCCGTCACCATATCAGACACCTCAGCGTGCTTCTGGCGGACTGCCATCATGTTGATGGATTCCAATGTGTTGTATATAAAATGGGGATTGATCTGGCTTTGCAACGCCGACAACTCTGCTTCCCGCTCTTGAATACCGAGCAGTAATACCTCATTGAACAGTCGATCGATCTCTTCCATCATCCGGTTAAAGCCCCGGCTAATCTGCCCGAACTCATCATTGCTGAAATGCGCTACGCGCTGGCTAAAGTCCCCCTGCTCCACCCGAATCATATTGTGCTTCAGTCGAATCAGCGGCCTCGTTATACGATAGGATAAGAGAACCGCGAGAATCGCTACGGCCGCCATACATAACACAGCGAATCCGAGCGTAAACGTGAGCATCTCGCCCGACTCTTTCTGAATAACGGCAATAGGTGTAAGGCTGATCACCGAAAGTCCTGAATAGCTGGAATGGTGCTGTACGTAGAGATAGGGCTTCCCTTCAAGGACAACCTTTTGGTTTCCTGCGTAGTCTTGAAGCTGGCCATGCGTTAACAGTTGGTCGTATGCAGACAGACCTCCGGTTGAGGTGCGTTCGAACAGGAGACGCTGCTTGCTGTCGACAATCATCAGGCTCGCATTTTGCTCAAAATTCAGATTGGATAAGAGCTGGCCGAAGGCTTCCAGCCGGATGTCGATAAGAATGTAGCCCAGTCGCTGGAGTGTACCCGGGTCACGAATCTCACGAGCAACTGATATATATGGCTCTTCCTGACTGCCTGTGTAATAGCTGGGTTTGTGTGGAGGAAGCAGACGCCATTCCCCTTCCGAACCGTCAAGCTCTGCAAACCAATGATCTGGTCTGCTGTCCCATACCGGCTTGACCACTAACGAATCCAGATTAGAGAATAGAATGCCGCTGTTGCTGATCAGATGGATGCCACGGATTTCCGGTCGGTCGTAGGCTTGACCGGACGTGTAAAGCTTCATTTTCAGATAGTCATCGGACCTCGCCCATGTACCCGATCCCATCGGAGCATTGTATTTGCCCAGAATACCGAGCACCATCTGATCGTAGAGCGGCAAGAGCGACAAACGTTCGAAGTCTTTCAGCAGTCGATTCAGGTTGGTATTAATCTGGCGGACAATATCAATGGTGAACTGCTCCGTCTTGCGATCAATCGTCTGCGAGAAATGCAAGTAGTTCACTACTCCCTGCAAGCTTAGTGGCAGCAAAGTCAGCGCCAAGAACAACAGGAGCAGCTTGGTGCGCAGATTCATGTTTCTTCCGAAATAACCCTGTACCTTGTCCATCATTTCCGTTCATCCCTCCCTCTCCCGATCATTGTATGAGCTCCCCTCACAGATCAATCTGGATATAACTGGGGTTCATCATATCCAGTTTCCATGATCGTTGGCTATCCTGCCAACCATGGGATTGGTACGGAATTTCAAGATTGAAGCACCGACTTCGAGGAAACACAAAAAAGCCGACTGTATAGCTACAGTCGACTACTCTTCTTGAACTATTCTGTTAGACTAATCTGCTGAACCAGACGAGGAAACCATTCTACCAGTGAGTCAAATGCAAATCCCGCCTCGGCCGCTTTCCCTGTATTCATGTACCAGGACGATGTGATGCCAAAAGGTGAAGAGTGCTCCTTCTCTGCCTCAGGTCGAATGATACCCCTTTTCCCCACAGCATCTTCAATGTTCCCAATCAGTTCATTGATCGATATCGTTCCACTGGACGCCGCATTAACAGGCCCGTTGATCTCAGCATTCCCCAGCCAAGCCAGGAAACGTGCTGCTTCCGAAGAGTGAATGAATCCAATATTCGCTTCCGGGTTAGGTAAACCGATAGGCAGTCCCTGTTGTACATGCTCTATATGAAAATGTAATCGTCTCCTATAATCATCCATACCCAGAACAATCGGAAAACGAACAGTCGCTACAGGAAAAGTTGCCTTTTGTATCAATACAGCCTCCGCTTGTCTTTTGCCTTCCTGATAAGAAACCTCTTCATCTCCTGCATATCGAATGGGATAAGTGTATGGGTCATAGTCCTCTTCATGAAAGCCTTCGTCTCCCTGTGTACCTGCATCATAGACAGATAAGCTTGAAGTTAGGATGTAACGTTTTACTCTGCCTTCAAAGACGTTCGTAGCCGCCAGAGCCGCTTCTGCAGAATAGCAGATTTGATCATACACCACATCCCACTGTTCCAATTCCGCAACATGACTCAATGATGCTTCATTTTCCCTATCGAGAATAATATGGCTGACCTCGGAGCCAAATGAAGATGTGATGTTTCTTCTGCTCGCTACTGTAACTTCGACGCTCTCCTGAGCTGCCCAATGCTCCACAAGTCTTTTACCAAAAAAGCGGGTGCCTCCAAGAATCAATATTTTTTTACTCATTTCATACCCTCCATATACCGTGATAAAGAATCCAGAATGGTGTCCAGACTCTGACGCTCTATGGGGTAAACGATGAAAGTGTATTAAAAGATACGCTGTGAGTGAATTCCACTCACTCGCTCGTTAACTTGCTTATGCATAAAAAAACCGACTGCATTATGCAATCGGCTGTCTTTTCATAAAGTGCTTCTTATATTTAAAACGATTATATTCATTAATAAGCTCGTCCAATACCATCGACTGTTGAAGGACTTTGTAGTCTTGCATGCCATGATTCTGCGCCAAACGACTTAACTCATGCCTGTTCTGTTCGATTTGGTCTCTGATCTGCTTCGGTTCTCTCACAGCATGCACCCCCTCTTTTTAAAACATTTTAGGATACATTGCCAAAAAATTCATATTTTATTCCTTTGCAAAATAAAATGTTTGTTTACAGAGGGATACTTTCAACATCAAGCATTTTGCATAGAGATATGAAACATTCTCATCGCTACAATATGTGCGCAAAGATATTAAGATCATGTCTACATATGGTGTTCAGAAATGTTTGGTCGAAGAATTTAAGAACTGAATTTTTATCACTTTATTAATCAAGCTCTGATAACCATCCCTTGACGGGAGGTTATCATTGGAGTTGAATTAAGGTAGTCTGAAAGGGGAGCCTCAGAACTCAATTAACGGAAATATCATCTCAGTCTATTCCATATTACGTATAATCTCAGCAGATGCTATTTTCCACGTGGAATTACTACGAGTCACTTTAAAAATTAGAGCGCCCGATTTGATCTCCGTGATTTAATTTATGTCGTCATAAATAATGATCTCAAAACTAGAAATCACTTCCTTTTATTTTGAGTTAGTATGAGTTGTTTTATAAGTAACACTAGGTCTTTGGAGATTGTTAATAGTATGATAATTCAGGAATCGAATCACAGAATCAGGATAGGCGTAAGACATTCTCTCATTCCGAACGTTTCCCCCAGACGATTCGAATTACAAATCGGTTCCATGTTCATGGTTATGTCATCGAGAGTGTTTAGGAGATTCTAAAATCGATTCAACACAGGTTATCTCCCCGGGCCAAAGCCATCCCGAAAAGCCATTATCGATCGCTGAATCCACCCATGGATCTGCTTTCTGAACAGAGCAAAGCTCAATTAGAAAGCCTACTCACCTTCTCTCCGTTGTGACGCAGAGTCTGGGAATTGAAAGAATCTTTCTCTGAGTGGTATAACTACTCTCCCAACATTCATGTAGCTCACTTGGGATTCAAACGCTGGCTGGAGTAAGGCGAAACCATTGAGCACCCTGCCGTCCGCAACACATTGAAAACCATGCGAAACAGCCAAGAGGAGATCGTGGATTACCATCACTTGTTGTTTTACGAATGCCACAATGGAAGGAAAGCATAAACTGATTAAAGCTTACCAGCGTCGGCACTACTTCACTCGTACTTGGGTGTGTTACAAAGCAGGTATTTTAGTCGAACGCAATCGACGATATTTAATAATTTGAAGAATTCAACCACTAATTTCTAGATTGGGCCAAAAAATTGTTCAAAAAAAGAGCCTATCTTAAAAATGGCTAATTAATACTAATTTAAGAATGTGGCGGTTTAAAAGACTTCTATGGCATGAGAGTCCTTTGTTTCTTTAAAGCAATCCATGTTACTAGCAGGAAAAACATTGTATACGCTAAGGTAAACAGCATGCTTGTAGTTACAGAATATATGTCAGGCATATCGTAGAATGATACAATTCCTCCATAAGCAGTATCTCTAAATAAAATAGGAAGCATTGATTTCTGAATGAATAAAGGTAAATACTGTCCTACAGACCAACTATGGAACACTGATGATTCAATGGTTGGGTAGATAAAACCAACGATGATCCCCGCCATTAAACTTTTGCTCAAAACGGTGATGCAACCTGCAAACATCCCCCACAATAATAGACTTATTATAGAACCTAAAATTTGTGGAGAATAATCTTTAATCGTTATTATTTTCGAGTTTACTAAATCCATCGGAAGATTAAAAACAACTGGAGTGACAAAGCTAAACATAATGCCTACAAGTATTGTCATCAACATAAACAAAAGTATAAATGTAAATATAGCCATAACTTTTGTAAGCAGCACTTCTAAACGCGTCAAGCCTTGAACCCATAATTGTCTGAGCGTAAAGCTACGGTATTCTATTCCAAATATCAGCGCACCAATGATAGAGATTACTATCGGTCCTAGGGCATTTACAGAAGCCAGCGAATAGGCTATTGCCATTTTAGAACTTAAAATAAATAACATCGCGGATAAAGAACTGCTGGAAGGATCTGAACCACTGATAAATTGATATGTTTGCTCCACGGAATATCCACTATTATCCATAAACGCTTGGAATGAGTTTTGAAAGTTTGAACCGACACTTAAATATGTGTATATAACAAATACTAGGAAGATCACAGTTGACCATATACTGAACGGGTGTTTAATAAGCTTAATGCATTCATTCGTATATGATTTAATCATTATTTCCCTCCTCTATAAGCTGATTGTAAATAGATTCCCATTCTTGTACATGATTCAAAGTGATCCATTCGTTAATAGAAACATTTTTTTGGCGTAATGAATCTTGAAAAGACTCAAATGTACAATTTTGATTAAGCGTAATTTGCCAAGAAAAACGATCTAACCTGTTTGCATTTCGTACTTCATCAAGTTCCAAAAGTTCATTCGTGCTAAATTCTGCATTTACTTTTATTTGAATTAATTTTGGTTGCACATCATTATTATAATCAGATATATCTAATTCTTTTTCAATTCGTCCATTAATAATCATCCCAAGTCTATTACAGCATTTTTCTATTACATCCCACTCATGACTCGCTATAACAAAACAACATCCTTGATTTGACATTTCATGAATTACTTCAACCAACTTATTATAGGAATAAATATCGAGTCCATTTGTTGGTTCATCCAAAAGGTAAACTTTCGCATTCTTCGAAAGAGCAATAGCTATTCCTAGTCGTTGTTTCTGACCAAAAGACAGCGTCTTCACTTTCTTTTTCATTATTTGTGATGTAGTCAGATCTAGTTTTTTTAATATATTCAATGCTCTTTGGGGATCAGGGGATAATAATCGCACATTATCGTTACCCGTTAAATGTGCGTAGAAAGAAGTGGGTTGGAATGACATACTCGTTTGGTTAAATTGATTTAATTTCTCTTCAATAAAAATATTTCCTGAGGTTGGTGAGAGGAGTCCAGCTAGGCTGGATAATAAAGTAGTTTTGCCAGAACCATTGATTCCGACCAATGCATAAACATCACCAGCATTGAGAGAAAGTGAAATATTATTTAGTATCAGATCATTTTTAAATTTGATCTTCAAGTTATCTACTTTCAGAATTCTGTTCATATTAGCTCCTTTCGACTCTCATCCTTTATACCAACAAATACTTGGACAAGGTCATTATATACCCATCCAAGTATTTGTGTTTTTCATATGTTTTCTAACTTATTGAGCAGTTGAGCTACCAGTCGAAGAAACATTAATTAGAATACGACTTGTAAATTCTGATCCTCCTGCGTGACCCCATGGTGTAGGAATTCCGCTCTCAAACAATACGCCTTGGTTTGTTTGACCCGTTGAAGTATATTTATAATTCCATTTGTTCTCTTCGTCTTTGAAGCCGTAGAGCGGGGCAGTAGAATTATTTTGCCACAAATTACCGAAGTTTGTTATTTTACCGTCATCCCAAGTCCATTGAGCAAACGCTTCTTGAGTTGCAACTGTAATTCCATACAAATTTTTATAGCTTTTCAGCCATGAATGAGTTGAAATTGTCGCAAATGTTGAAAATCCATCGTTATTTGCCCCCGGCACTGGGGCTACATATGATTCAGAACCAATAATTGAAGTATCCGGAATTTCCACGTTCTCCGCTGCGAATGTTGGAGCAACACTACCCAATGCCAATCCTGTACTCATAACAGCCACAGACAACATTTTTAAGAATGAATTTTTTTTCATTTTGGAATTCTCCTTTTTTTTGGACTGAAAAACGTTAAAGATCAACCAGCAACACTTCAAAAATTACGCATCTAAATATCGATTACCTCCGTTTCCAGAAAAAGCCGTCAATCTTTTTATAAAACTGAAATTGATTATAATTGACCCCCAATAAAATCTTATAATATTTTGCAAAAAATACTAAAAAACTCTTCTTATGAATAAAAACCTATAAATAAAAGCAATCTCACATGTTCGGTTTCGATTCCTAATTATATGTTCTCTGCAGGAAACTTTAGTTCTTCCTTTACCAATGAATACAACGTTTTTTTGTCATCAGTAACATTTAATATCCTTTCGGAATTGTCTTAAATCTGGTATGTGTATTGTATTTCACTTTTCAATATTCATATTCATTTCTGTGGTAAATCGATTATATTCATTAATTAGCTCATCCAACGCCATAGACTGCTCAAGCACTTTCACACTCGGGATTCCATATTGATCTACCAAGCGACTTAACTCTTGCCGACCTTGCTCGATCTGGTCTTTCAAGACACTCCGTTTTCTCATAGCATGTACCCCTCTAAGACATTCTGGAAAATACTCATTATGACTAAGCTATTTAGTTTTGCTAGTGACTACAAGTGCTTTTAAGAACATAATATATTTTGCATAATTTTGTAAAAATTTTTCTTTAGAAAAAGGCATTGCGCTCTATCTTTTCAAGGAATAAAAAATAAAAAATAGCCTACTGATTGCAGTAGGCTAAACTATAAACTCGCTTCTATATAAATATCATCTATTAATATATTATATTTTTCATGAACTTGATTAGATAAATACTCCTTAAACTGCCCATAGAGATTTACACATTTTGAGATCAGAACGTCATCTTTGACAAAGATACTTAACTCAAAACTTATTAACAGAGAAACAGCTCCGAGTTCAAACCTCTTCTTGTTAAAGTAGTAAAAGGCCAATTCGTAAAATAGCACCACTCTTCGACAATGCCAACTTTGTACAGTATATCTTCCTTGTGAACGTACGTCACTGAATTTAGCATCGATTTGAGCTTTAAATCTAATCAACACCTCATCTATATCATATTGATATCTATTTGCGGATTGAAGGATTTTGACCATTGCAGGGAGAATTTCCTCTTCACTATGTTCAATGTAAGTGATGTATTCAGGGATGACCTCTTTTCTTCCCATCATGACATTATACAAACATTTGTTGAATTTCGCCCATTCTCTAAATTTATGAATGACTTCATAGTCCACAAAATGTTTTGCTTGATTCTCAATAATTTTCTCATACACATCAGTGTATCGTAAGGCTTCCCTGTAATTTTTAGTATAATCATAATAATTTGCAATAAGTAAATTGGCGTAAGCCTTATAAATGAAAAACGGGTATTGTGCTTTGGTTACACGTTTTTTCCTTTGTTTCATAGATAGATCAGCTCGTCGTTCAAGTTCTTGAGATAAATCAAACATTTTATTCCACTCATGAACGCCCCAGTAAGCATTCGCCAAATCCTTAATTGCATCCAGTTGATAGTCCTGATCTACTCGCCCTATAAAAGGTTCAAATTGTGAAATGATTCTTCGATTCTCTTTTTGGTCATATCCCATACTAATAAGAAATATACGATATTTGCACATAGCCAACCGTTCAGAGTGCTGATATTTTTCGCATTCAGACACACATTCATACAAGATAAGTGCTGCCTGCTTCAATCCTCTTTTATATAAATCCTCAGCTACTTCAAATAACTCATCAATGTATGAATGATCATCCGTTACTTGACTAACAACTGCTCTAATCGACTCCAGCTTGCCAAGCTCAGCGCAACGATATATAAACGGTTCCAATCTTCTCCAATGGGGTGCAGACTCAATAAAACATTCCACACCATACATTTCGTAAAAATAACCCTGTGCCAAATCCATTGCTGATGTGATTTGGTCTAGTTGATTCATTGAAATAAGCCTGGTTCCTTTGATGATAGCACTTAATGTACCTACATTAATGTCAGCGATTTCTGAAAATTGCTGTAGTTTATATCCCTTATCCTTTAAGTGATATTCAATATAGAAACGTATTTTGGACATTATCTTTATTGTCCCTCCCCAGATATTTCATTATCGAAAAGTTGGTACACTTAAATTATCTATTAGTTTTGTATACAGCTCTTCTTGGGTCTTACTGGCACGATTTCTGTATTTTCCGTATAAATCTATGCATTTGATACACATCATGTCATCATTACTTGAGACACACCGTTGGAGACTGGTGATTAGATGATCAATCCCTTGATCAATCTGGTTTTGATTTAATCTGTATTTTGCTAATTCGTAGAATAAGCGTATATATCTAAAATTTGATGTCTGTTCGTTATATATTCCCCTCACATATTCTTCTGTTCTAAGTTCGTTAATCTGTTCTTTGAATCTATTTAATGCATGGTCAATATTTAAAGAGTATTGATTAGCCGCCTGGACAATGTATGTGAATGCTGTTGAAATTTCTTCATGATTATTATCTAAGTAATCCAGATAATGATTCAAGACTTCGAAATCACCTGATAGTATTTTGTATAAATATCGATTTCCTTCAGCCCATCCTTTGAACCGTTGTATTAATTCTTGTTCTTCTTTGGTTGGATCGCTAACTTCATCCACTATATTCTCATAAATATCTGTCTTCTCCAAAGCTTGTCTATATTGCTTGCGTTCTTCAAGCACATTTGCCATGAGCAAATTAGCATAAGCTTTATAAGTAAACAAAGGATATGAGGCTGTTCTTAGTTTTCTTTTCCGTCTTTTAGATTGAAGCTGAACTTGAAAATCAGCTTTTCGGAGTAGTTCATCAGCTAACTGAAAGACCTTATCCCATAAATTTATTGCACCATACAAGTTAGCTAAATCTTTAATCGCATCCAGTTGTACTTCCTCATTCAATTTTTCGATAAAAGGTTCAAACTTTAATGCGGCATTCAGGTTATTGAATTTATTCATTGTTTTATGAAGCAGGAAGATGCGGTACTGGCATAAGGCCAACCGCTCCGAGTGTTGATATTTCTCACTGTCCGCCACACATTCATATAAAATACGAGCTGCTTCTTTTAATCCTCTAGCAAAAAAACTTTCAGCCACATCAAATAACTCTTCTATATAAGATCGATCGTCCGTCACATGAGTAATAACTTGTTGTATACAATCCAGCTTACCAAGTTCAGCACACCCGTATAGGTAGGGTTCCAAACGTCTCCAGTGGGGCGCAGATTCAATGAAGGATTCCACCCCGTAACTTTCATAAAAATAACCTTTCTCTAATCCCATTGCAGAAGTGATCTGATTCAGTTGGTTCATAGACATCGGTCTGCTACCTTTAAGAATGGCACTTAATGTTCCAACGTTAATTCCTGTAATATCGGAAAAATGCTGCAACTTGAGATCTTTTTCTCTCATATATTTCTCAATATGTCCTCTTACTTTACGTACCGATTCCACTGTCTCACCTCCATCACTCGAATAACTTATAATTCTATTTGATATAATAAATGTTATTTTAATCCTGTATTTTACATCGGTCAATGTATAATACAATAAAAAAACGTCCCATCTCCAAATAGGAAACAGCACGCTTACCAACAATATATTATAAACTTTAGCTGCCTTAGTATCCCCCAATACCGTGCTCGCTGAATAGCTTTATTATGATATCTATACCATCTGTAGAACTTTGTAACAAAATAAAGGAACTAAACAACGTTAATGCCAATGCCAACATTGCCTTTTTTCTCATATCGACCATAAGCCTCCTTTACAATATCTTTATATTGGGACTCTATTGATTCAGAAGCATGACATCTGTATTCTTCAAATAAACCTACACAATATATTACAGTAGAGTCATCTTTGATCTTCTGGGCAATCGTTAAACAATTAATCAAGTTCCTGAATCCTTCTTGGTATCTCCCTTTAGTTAGCTGGTATAAGGCTAATTTGCCCCAAAAATTAGTATATTGTTTGTTCTTTATTATTGTACTATAACTGCTTTGATAATTAAGTTCATTGAAAAACTTGTGAATGAGCATATCGAATCTTCTAAGAGCGTGATCAATATTTAAATGATACAGATTTGCTGCTTCTATAACTTTAACAAGGCCTAGAAGAGTTTCATTTTCATTAACTTCTATAAAATCGAGATAGGAGTTAAGTGCATCCATGTCCCCCATCATTAATTTGCACGAGTAAGTATTCACTTCAGCCCAATCTTTGAATCGTTTTATAAAAAGTTGCTCTTCTGAAGTAGGTTCTTCAATAACTATATTTGAATAGAGAGAAATATACTTTAGTGCTTTTTCGTAGTCTTTACGTTCACTCCATACCGTAGCCATAATCAAATAAGCATAATATTTATAAGTAAATAATGGGTGCTTGGAAATCGAAATATTATCTATTCCTTTTTTCTTATTTTTATATTGTTCCAAAAATTTAACTCGTTGCAACAGTTCGTCAGCTAGCTGGAATACTTTATCCCAATAATTTAAGCTAGCATATAAATTAGCCAATTCCCTTATCGCATCCAGCTGCCGTTCTTCATCCAGCCTATTAATATATGGCTCGAAGTGCACGGCTGCCCTGAGATTTTCATGCTGATCCTGACCCAGAGATAGTGTGAAAATACGATACTGACACAATGCGAGACGTTCCGAGTGTTGGTACTTCTCACACTCCGCAACGCATTCATATAACATGCGGGCCGCTTTCTTTTGTCCTCGCTCAAGCATGCTTTCTGCCATCTCGAACAATTCGGAAATATAGGATCGATCATCCGTCACTTGCTGGATTACCCTCTGAATACATTCGAGCTTGTCCAGCTCGGCGCATCGTTGCAGAAAAGGTTCCAGTCTTCTCCAATGTGGTGCAGACTCCACAAAACACTCAGCGCCGTAAATTTCGTAGAAATGACCTTCTTCCAGCTTCATGCCTTTGGTAATCAGATCCAGTTGAGCCATGGCGATTGGCCGCGTCCCTTTGATGATCGCACTTAACGTTCCAGCGTTCACACCCGATATATCGGCAAAGTATTGCAGGGTATAGCCCTGTTTCCTGATGTAGTCCTCAATAAAGGAGCGTATCGTAGTTGTAGGTTCCATGTCTCCCACCTCCACAATGAAAATCCATAAATTTGAATTTATATGATATGCACAATTTTAATCCTAAATTTTACAGCGGTCAATAAAAATCGTGGCAATTTTCTGCCCATATGTACAGGAATTGAGTGGCTTTAATCCGCCTTATAGAAAAAATCCATTAGAAGAATACGTGGCAACATGGTAAAGTTAGTTTTAGCTTGAATATCCTACTATTTCCATAGGATTAGACAACCCAGGTGCTTTTCCAATCCAATCCGAGGGGATGGTTAGATGAAATTTGCCCTATTTAGTCTCATGATGAATCTTCCAAATGCCATAACCGGTGAATCACTAACAACACAACAGAAGTTCCACAATATTTTGGAACAAGCCAAACTGGCCGAACGGCTGGGATTCGATGCATATGGGATTGGTGAGCGGCATGGTGCACCTTTTCTGTCTTCCTCACCTCCCGTCGTGCTGACCGCCGTCGCTGCTGCGACTTCACGTATCCGGTTGCTAACAACGGTCACTGTTCTTAGTATACTTGATCCGGTACGGGTTGCCGAGGATTATGCCACGCTGGATCAATTATCGGGCGGACGGCTGGAGATGATCATCGGGAAAGGCAATGACCCTCGGCACTATCCCCTGTTTGGCATTAGCGAAGAGGAACAATGGGATTCACTCGGTGAGCGCTACGAACTGCTGAAACGACTGTGGACTGAAGAGAATGTAACCTGGCAGGGAACGTATCGCCCTCCCCTTCAAGAGGTTACCACTCAGCCGAGACCGCTCCAGCAATCCATTCCGATCTGGCATGGCAGCGCATCGAGCACCCGCTCTACCGAGCTTGCAGCTAAGTATGGCGAACCGATATTTAGCTCCAATTCCTTCCACCCGCAGGCAAAATACAAAGCGTTAATTGACCATTACCGAGAGCGTCTCGATTATTATGGTCATGATGCCAACCGAGCGGTGGTTGGCTCAGGTGCAGGCAGCCTATACCTCGCGAATACACGCGAAGAGGCCATCCGTCGTTATACGCCTTATTATGAGGCGTTTCATGCTACAGCCGCTGCGCAGCACAACCAGTCACCCTTTAAGGACCTGGAGGATAACATTGCGCATGGGCCTGTACTGATTGGTAGTCCGGAGCAGGTCATTGAGAAGATCCTGAATTACCATGCCGCATATGGACATCAGGTGCTGAGCATTAGCGTGGATGGACTAAGCCATACCGAGCAGCTGGAGCAGGTAGAACGCTTTGCCCAGGATGTAGCGCCTGTGTTACGACGCGAAATCCCCAGTTTCATATGGAACGAACCCCCGCTCTTGAACCAGTCACTTCCCTTTTCCTCTTCCACTTCACATTCTTCCGATTCATGGCCCCCAGCCATCTCACCGATCTTCCAGGTATAGTTCTCAGTTCTTCACGTACTCCCCATTCATCCACAAGTTTTTGCATCCAGGGTGATTCTTGCGAATCGCCCTATCCCTCCCCCAAGATGCCTTTCACTATGATTAAGACTTAATGCCTTCAAACAATGAAATCAACGCACGCTGCACGAATTCAGTATCTAACGGTTCGCCAGTCACCAGCATGCGATAGAACATCGCTCCATAGACGAGGTCTATGCACAGTCCGATGTCACAATCCTTTTTCAACTCTCCCCGTTCTACACCTTTTTCAAAAATTCCCCACGCTTCGCGCCGACGAGGCTGAATGTATCTAGTTCGGTATTCTTCTGCAAGCCCTGGATCAGACTGTCCCTCTCCGACAATTTGTGTGATCACTTTTCCTTCCCGGCTGATCAAAAAATCAACCAGATTGCTCGCATGAATGCGCACATCCTCAAATACCGATCCTGTATCCGGTACAGGCAATCTTGCCGTTGCCGCAGACATGTACCCATCCATAATGACAGCACCTTTATTAGGCCACCATTTATATATCGTTGCTTTGCTCACCTTAGCACGTTCAGCAATTTTTTCGATTGTAATCGCTCCGAAGCCGTGTTCCAGTAATAATTCATAGGAAGCTGCAAGAATCGCATTCTGGGTTTCCACATTGCGGGGACGCCCTCTTTTGGCAGTCATCATAAGCCCTCCTTGGTATAACAAAACCATCTGTATTTCATAAAAACGATACGTTCATTATACTAAATCACCGATAAATTAAACAATTTCAAGCTCACTTTACTTTGATAATATAAAAAAAATGTCCGCGCCTATTTACAATACTGAACGTCTAGTATATTATATGTTTGTGATTAGTAAACGCATCGTTTAGTAATTAACATTTTGAATATACGTGTGCATTAATGAAAATGAATTTGAGAACATGTGGGGGTTGATGATTATGCATATGCAAAACGAAGTGAAGGCTAAGCCCGTCCCAAGCTGGTTGATTTTACTTTTGGCTGCGGCATGCGGGCTAGTTGCCGCAAACCTGTATTATGCTCAGACCGTCGTAGGACCAATCAGCGTTACAACAGGGCTTTCCTCTGCTGCTGCTGGATTGATTGTGACGTTAACACAGATCGGTTATGTCATTGGGCTGCTGTTTATCGTACCGCTTAGTGATATTGTGGAGAATAAAAGGCTGGTAACTTTTTTCCTCATCATATTGGTCGTTGGGTTGATCGCCGCCGCCTTCTCTTCCCATGCCGTATTATTTCTGACTGCTTCTCTCGTTATCGGTATCAGCTCAGTCGTTGCACAAATTCTGGTCCCTTATGCCACCTACCTCACTTCGGAGGAGCAGCGCGGACGGGTCGTCGGGAATGTGATGAGTGGTCTGCTACTGGGCATCATGCTGGCTCGACCTGTCGCAAGTTTTATTACGAGCCTGCTCGGGTGGCAAGCGGTCTTTGTCTTCTCCGCAATCATTATCGTTTTGCTGACACTGCTTCTGTCCCGTGCACTTCCTGCACGTCAGCCACAACCTGCGATGAAGTACGGACAATTAATCCTGTCATTAGGTACCCTGCTCAAAACATTTCCCTTGCTCCGCCGCCGAGCCCTCTATCAGGCCAGTTTGTTTGGCGCCTTCAGCCTGTTCTGGACTACAGTTCCCTTACAGCTCGCCAATGAATATGGCATGTCCCAGCAGGGAATTGCCTGGTTTGCACTGGCTGGTGTTGGGGGTGCTATCGCAGCACCGATTGCCGGAAGATGGGCGGATAAAGGGTTAACCCGCATATTAACTGGAGTTGCCATGATCATCGCGGTTGCATCTTTTGGGCTTGCCTATTTGTTCCAGGGCCACTCTACCGCTACCCTTATTCTGCTTGTGATCGTTGCCATCACGCTGGATATGGCAGTCTCGGGCAATCTGGTGCTGGGACAGCGCATCATCTATTCGTTGAGTGAAGCAAGAGGACGGGTAAACGGGATCTTCATGTCGATCTTTTTTGTAGGGGGAGCGATTGGATCATCTCTTGGCAGCTGGTCGTATGCACACGGGGGTTGGAGTCTCACCACATTGATTGGTCTGATCATGCCTCTGCTGGCACTCGGATATTATTTAACGGAAAAGAAAACTGCCGTCGTCAGCACCTCATAACCTTCCTTCCACACGTAAACAAAGGGCAGAGCGATCTTTAGGATCAGCTTCTGCCCTTTTTCTTCAGCATCTTGCATCATTCGATTCAACTCGTTTCTGAGTATTTCGACGCTTATATGCTCACACCAAAACAGACAGATGTGCATTGGCATCGTACTCGACCAGCTGCTGCCCCGTGCGCAATTTTTGTACCAGATCGGGATTGGCGATAAACGGTCTGCCGAACGCTGCCAAATCAATACTCCGATCATGCACAGCCTGCTCTGCTGTTATTGCCTCAAGATCCCCTACGCCAATGATGATGCCTTCCCACTGCTCCCGAATCACCTCATGGAAATTCTGTTCCCCAGTCCAGACTGTGGTGTATCGATCTGTTGAAGGATGCAAGATTGTAATGCCTGTCTCGCGGAACAGATTCAGATAGGCGTTCAGCATGCCAGCCTTGTCTGCCCAGATATAGGAAGGGTCATCATCTTTTTTCTCGGAAAATCGTACCGATATGCGATCCACGCTGATTTCTTTTTGGACTGCAATGATGATTTCCTTCAGAAAACGCAGTCGTCCCTGGATATCGCCTCCGTATTCGTCTGTTCTGTGGTTCGTCTTCTCATTAATAAACTGGTCGATCAGATAACCATGTGCTGCATGCAGCTCAATTCCGTCGAATCCAGCCAGTACCGCATTACGGGCAGCCGTTTGAAATTGTTGAATGGTATCCCGGATATCCTGCACACTCATAGCTTGAGGTATCTGATACGGCTTATGCAATTTATGGACTCTTCCTTGAGCCGGAATACTTGAAGGTGCCTGCGGCGGGGTACCGATCAGATCGGAGTGAGACAGTCTGCCCACATGCCACAGCTGAGCGATGATGGTCCCTCCGTGTTTATGGACGGCGTTCGTTACCTTCTTCCATGAAGCGGTCTGTTCAGCCGTATATAATCCGGGGATACCATAGGTTCCTTTGCCTGCCAGCGAGGGATTAATGCCCTCTGTAATGATCAGCCCCACGCCATCCCGGGCACGTCGCTCGTAATACGCCACCATCTCTTCCGTCACGGTTCCATCCTGATCATTAGCAAATCCTCGGGTAAGGGGTGCCATCACCAGTCTGTTTCTCAAATGCCATTCGTTTATCGTCACCGGGCTCAGTAATGTAGACATATTATTCATCACAACTCCTTCTCCATTGTCAGCATTTTGCATGATTCCATTGCTCTATAAAATGCGCTGTTGATAACGATATTGTAAGCCGGCATATATATATCGTAAAATGATTGAAATATATAGATGTATCTCTCATAGAGATACCTAACACCTCATTTCATTACAGCTTAGGAGGCCAGAGCCATGGAACTCTCGGATATCGATATTATTCTCACGGTGGCAAGGTCCGGCAAAATCTCACAGGCCGCCAAAGAATTGAATTACGCACAATCCAACGTCACCACACGCATCAAAAAGCTGGAGCAGGAATATCAGGTGCAGTTGTTCAACCGTTTTCCCAAAGGGGTGGTGCTGACTTCCAAAGGAGAACAGTTTGTTCAATATGCGACACGCATTCGTGACCTGTTAAACGATCTGGAGCAGGATATGACTGATCCCGGTGAGCCTTCAGGCACATTAAAAATCGGGATTGTGGAGACGGCAGCATCCAGCCGATTCATGGAAATTCTCAATGAATACCAGGTGACCTATCCCGAGGTTTCCATCTCACTTGTTAATGCCACTTCACCCAAAGTGCTGCGCAAGAAAATACAGGAGTATGTGATCGATGGTGCTTTTATTAGTGGTGCTTGCGTGAAAGAGGGTCTGAAAGTGGAATATGAGATGCAGGACACAGTGCATATCATCTCCAAACGGATGGACGTTCCACCCGAAAGCCTGTGTCAGGTTTCGTGGGTCGTTTTCCCAAAAGGCTGCCCATACCGTGAAATTACGGAGGAATATTTGCAGGAAGAAGGTTTGTCTGCTCGTAATATAATTGAAGTAAGCACGATGGATAACCTGCTTAGCTGTGTGGAGTCAGGAGTTGCTTTTACCATTATGCCTTGCAGCGTTATCCATAAGAAACCGGATGAGTTCTCGGTATATGATCTGGCCGAACGATTCACACATACCACAACGACCTTTGTCCGGGGTGAAGATCGATATGTCAGCAGTGCGCTGGATCGATTTGTGAAGCTGCTGAATCAGAAGTGCATTACTTTTTAAGATAAAATTTCGTTTCTCCTATATCTGCTCATCGCTTATGTAGGGTTGAACCCATATATAAAGAAGGCTGGCATCCGTACGGACGCCAGCCTTTTATCTGTGCTTTTTTGGAGTATTTGGGCAGGAGAGTTCAAGAGGCGTTAGCCTGCTCTTTTTCTAAGGAACATAGAACGTCTTATTTGCTCCCCCAATCCCTCTTTTTTAAACGCAAGGAACACCAGAGTCGTTATTTCCTAGAATCTCCTTAAAAAAGCTAAAAACGGCATTAAATTCCGATATAGCGCGTCTCAGGTTCCTTATCCTTCTGCAGACGCTCCAAACCCCTCAATAACACGTCTTAGGTTCGTTAGCGCTCCGCCCTCTACGCCAACCGCAAGCGAGCGGAACAACTCCTAATATCGCTGAAACGAAGGTCTACGAGATGGTAACCCGCTTTTGCGGTGTCTCTATCGCTTGCTCGCCCGCTCCGGCCCTATTGAGGCCACTTCAGCTTCCAATCAGAGGTTTAATGACGCACTCTGATCCGTTTCAATAAATCCTCACCGTTTACCCGCGCAGTCTCCGGGAACTCAGGGCGTGATGACCATTTTGCAGGAACGTGCTGCGTGTATTCTTCATCAGTTCAATCCGGCGTTCAGCCAGACGATCTGCGGCAATATACGTTGCGATGCCTTCGGTCCGCGACGTGTCGAAGATTTTCTCCAGATTATTGTAGATCTCCCCAACCTTGCTCCAAGCTCGATCCGCATTATAGCCGTTCAGCTCATCTGCAATATTGATTACACCACCTGCATTGATCACGTAGTCTGGTGCGTATACGATCCCCATCTCATGCAGCTTGTCACCATGACGCGGCTTCAGCAACTGGTTGTTGGCACAGCCTGCCACAACCTTGGCCTTGAGCTGTTTCAACGTATCATCATTAATTGTCCCGCCCAAGGCACACGGAGCATAAATATCACAATCCACTCCAGTAATGTCGGCAGGGTCTACCGCCTTAGCACCGAATTGATCCACAGCCTGCTTCACGGAATCCTTACGGATATCCGTAACAATTAGATGCGCACCTTCTTCGTACAAATGTTTGCACAGACGCATCGCCACGTTGCCCACACCTTGTACAGCCACGGTTTTGCCTTCCAGCAGATCTGTGCCGAATGCTTCCTTCGCCGCGGCCTTCATGCCCTGATATACACCCCATGCTGTTGCCGGGGAAGGATTACCGGAGGAGCCGTAGCTTGGCGATATGCCTGTAACATAGTCGGTTTCCTGATAGATCAGATTCATATCTTCTTCAGTTGTTCCCACATCCTCTGCGGTGACATAACGCCCGTTCAGTCCCTGAATGTATCGGCCAAAGGCTCGGAACATCGCTTCATTTTTGTCACGGCGCGGATCTCCGATTATTACGGCTTTGCCTCCGCCCAAATTCAGTCCGGATACAGCATGTTTATATGTCATTCCCCGCGCAAGGCGCAAGGCATCTTCAATGGCAGCTTCCTCCGAAGCATAGGTCCACATCCGTGTACCTCCCAGCGCAGGACCGAGTGTTGTATCGTGAATAGCAATAATTGCTTTTAACCCAGAGGCTCTATCCTGGCACAGTACCAGTTCCTCATAATCGTGATGCTCCATTGCTTCAAACCAACTCATGTGTTAACCGTCTCCTCCAACCATTTTTGCGATCCATTCGCCTTCTTCTGTTCGTCTTCCATCCTCTATTGTACCCATGAATACCCAGTTTGTGCAAAATCACATCTCGATGTAACAAAAAGACCTTTCTCTCTTCACAGGGAAAAAGGTTCGTGAACTCCAGTGTAAATTTGGTGAAAAATCGTCTCTCAACATGTAATCATGACAGGGTTTCAACCACGTTGATGGGATGCAGATCCCCACCCACGGCGAATGAAGCTTGACCAGTCTCTTCCGAGACCACCAGCACAACTGCATCCGTCAGTTCA
>NZ_LITU01000042.1:0-54309 GCF_001280595.1 Paenibacillus xylanivorans | reverse complement strand
GCCAATCTTCCGTTCATGCGCAATGGCCTGTGACAGAGGCAATACATTGCCCGCCGATACAATCTGATTGCCCCGAATCAGCACAGCCCCATCATGCAGAGGTGCACCCGGTATAAACAAAGACTCCAGCAGCGCATGAGTTACCCGAGCATCTACTGCAACCCCTGAGTGGATAATTGGTTCAAGTGGCACTTCCCGTTCAATTACAATGAGCGCACCATATCTGCGATCCGACAAATGCTGTACACTGGCAGTCAGTTCGGCAAATTTCTCCGTGAAGGGAGACAGATAACAATCCAGATAAAAGGAAGACGCCAGCACCTCGATCTGCTTGATCTCTGCCCGAATCTCCGCAAATTGGCCCAGCAGACATACACTGTCATGATCAAAGGTGGATAACGTCTGATTCATTCGATCTGCCACACGATGAAGGTCTCCTTTGAGTTTCTGCCTCATGGTTGAGCTGTCGCAGTCTGCTTGCCGATTCATCATGGTCTTCCTCCTCACCTTGGCATTTCGCTCATCATTCATAATTACCCTTACGTTTCCCTCTGCTTCGGGCATTTATGCAAAATAAAGCCTGTCCGATATCGTGGCGGACAGGCCGATTATCCGTATATTTACCTTATTGCTTTTATTACTGCGCTTTGCCGTACGAACCCGCCTTGAACGTTGTAGGATCATACCATTTGTAGCCGGCAGCCGGTACAGCCCATGGCTCCGTTTGTGGCTCGGTGGATGAAGCCGGAGCTTCAATCGCAAGCAGGCTTGTTGGCGTATCCAATGTCAGTCCAGATACCTGAGACAGACTTGTGTAACTTTCTTTCACTGCAAGCCATTTCACGGTATTCACGAGGAATACGCCATCATTCACTTCCTTGAAGCCATCATACGTTGTTTTGGCAGCGCCTGTTTCTTCACGAAGATATTTTGGAGTGGCATCTTCAACAGGTGAGGAATCACCAATAAATGCCGCTTTACCTGCTCCTACCTTGGCGATCGCCGCGTAGGCTCCTTCAGCCCGTCCGCCGCCATTGTATACGCCCTGATCGACTGCGTTGCCCCATTTGGATACACCGCTAGGCACATACACCAGACCTTTAGCTTTGTTCGGATCAATAATGGCAAGGGTGGAACCTGCATGCATAGCTACAGCGCTCACTCCCGTTGTAATGCCGAACGACTGCGAAGGTGCAACGATATCCGTTGCATTCACGTCACCCAGTGCATTGTAGCGGAAGCGAATACCGAAGTTGGATGCCAACCAATCGGAACTGGTCACGCCTTGCATGGCTGGAGATTCGGCTTCTGCCGACGACATGCCTTTGGCCGGATTAAGGAATGCACCACGGCGATAGCCGTTGAATACTTCGGAGGAATCCCAGCGATTTTTGTTCCGGTCTGCGTTATAGTGATCGGCAATGAAGAAGACACTGCCACCATTCTGTACATATTGCAGCAGCGCTGCCTGTTCTGTCGCTTTGAAAGGCACGTTCGCTTCGCCGATAACGAAGACATCATAATCTTTCAATTTATTAAAGGTGATTGCTTGTTCACCGAATGTATACGGGATGCTGCGTTCCAGCTGATCCACGGTAAAGCCTGCGTTTCGCAAACCATTCGCAAAGTCTGAAAATGCTCCATCAATAACCCAGTCCGCAGCCCCGGCTGTCTGAGCATGCGCGTTGTCGAACAATACTTTCTTCCCTGTACCACCCGGCAGCGTTGTGCCTGGATCAGGATCAGGATTGGTTGTTCCAGAGGAGAGTGCGATTGAAGTAGGATTCTTAACCCCGGCATAACTGTTGTATGCACCAAGTGTTCCGGTTACGATCACCTTCTGCCCCACGAGATTCGGGTTTGAAGCCAGTCCATATTGTGAACGGTACGATGCGGGGATCTGCACATCGAGCAGTTTCGCGTTGGTCTTCTCTGTCGCTGAATCCGCAATCAGGAAGTTGAAATCATTAGCGTAAGGAGATGTGAACTTGGCTGTAAGCGAGCCGGTAGCATGTCCAACAATATATCCTTCGACCGTTGCTGTTGCTCCGCCACTCTGGGCAGCGATGGCCTGCGATACCGTAATTGGTGCTGCAACGGCCTGAACAGGACCTTGCGAACCAGGCCCAAGCAATGCTGTTGCCATCATGATGAACACCAGGAATGCCCCGATCCAATGCTGCCATATCGCTTTTTTCATACTTGCCTTCTCCTCCTCGTAATTACCTGATAATGGGTTATCCACCTTTAATTTAATCGTTCATATGCTGAATTCCTCTTTCTTTTTGTAAAATGTTTAAAAAAACTTTTGGAACTTACATCGCTTGCCCATACTGGTTAACAAAAGTATCCCAAAGGAGACCTGTACGATGAAGCTTCTATTCCTTCTGCTCCTGCTGATTGTTCCACTTATTATGGCATTTGTTGCGCTTCGCTCCCGGATGGTGACCCGCATTTTTCATGTACTTGCCCTGCTCTGCTTTTATAGTGCAGCCACTGTCATTGCAGGCGATGTATATGCTACAAATGCCCATATGACGACGTTCACCACAGAAATACACCATTTCCTGTTGAATGGATGGTTCCTTTATCCGTCCGCATACCTGGGTGTGTACATTCCCTATCTGCTGTGGATGAGCCTATTTTCGAAAAAAAGTTAAGTTTATTCGAGCCTTGGCATTGCATTTTGCCATCGTTCATTGCATAATAAACATATAACTGTGATAATGATTATCATTCTTGAGCTTGTCTCAGGTCTTCTGTCTACTGTACATGACTTAACGATTTTATAGATAAAGGGGAACGAACATCGAATGAATACAACTCTGCAAAAGGCTGATCTGCAGCTTGATGATTATTTGGATCTTCTGAACCTGGCAATCAACCTGGGTGACACCAAATGGCAAAAGGAAATTATCCGCAAGCTGGCTTATACTTATCCCGCAGTTGAATGTAAACAACCACAATAACATGCCTTTATACTTACATAGCTCATAACCCATTCTTTACATGAATCGGTTATTGGGCTATTTTGTTTTATTAGGAGGGAACAGTGATGCAATTGGAAACAGAACGACTCATTATCCGGGATATTCTGGAGACAGACTGGGAAAGTATACATAGCTACACAGCCATGACAGAAGTTACTCAGCATACGGCATGGGGACCGAATACCGAAGAAGATACGCGAGCTTATGTGGAGTTTGTGCTGAATTCACAGCAAACACAACCACGAGAGGGCTTCGAACTGGCGATATGCTTGAAAAATGAGGGCATCCTGATCGGCGGTGTTGGCCTTCACATCGAAAAGACGAACGCAGAGATCGGTTATGTGCTCAATCCCGTTTATCAGGGAAAAGGGTATGCTACCGAAGCAGCCCGAGCGATGCTTGGCTTTGGCTTCAATACACTTGGCGTACATCGTATTTATGCGAAATGCCGCCCGAACAACATGGCTTCAGAGAAGGTTATGCAGAAGATTGGCATGCAACGTGAAGGTCTGATGCGAGAGCATTGGTTTTACAAAGGGGAATATCATGATTCGTATCTATATTCCATTCTTGCAAAGGAATATACAGGTGAGTGAATAACCTGAGTATGATGCAGGGAGGGCGATAACGCATCCTCGTGCCCTCCTTTTTATCATGTATTAGTTATCTTGGATGGGAGTCATTAACCATAAGAAAAACCACCTAATGATCAGGTGGCTAATACGGCTATTGTTTCCCGTTACTTTAATGACGCTACTCTTTGCATGATTTCTTCTAATATTTTTTTACCTGTAAAGTCTATCATCGTTCCTTGAGAAGGCTCTTTTTTAGTAATCCATTTTTTTAATTGAGCAAAATAATAATCCATAAGAGAATTCGAGAAAAAAGAATAATTGGATAGCAATACAACTCCTACACGGAGTTCCTTGTTGAAAGCTAGATAACTATTAAAACCAGCTGAACCCCCGTTATGCCAAAGGATACCTTTATCTAGAAGTTGATCCTCACCCCAGCCAAAATAACGGTTTGAATCTCCGATCCATATAGGGAGATGACTTTTTTGTAGTGTAGAGGCTATCGGATGATCATCATTTAGATTGGCTTGGACAAATAAACTCAAATCCCTAACAGATGACTTAATACCCCCAGCTCCTTCATGTATAGAAAGATCCCAATGAGGGACTCTTTTCCCAGTTAAAGCATGTCCATTCAAAAACCTGCCATTCTGTTCTGAATCAAGCATAACGGCTGTCTCATTCATCCTTAATGGGCTTGTGATATATTTTTTTAACAAGTCGTCATACGTACTTCCTGACACCTTACATAGTATGTATCCTAGTAAACCCACACCGATATTGGAATATCCAAACGAACCAATGCTATCCGTGTAATCAGCATTCGATAAAAAAGCAGTTAAATCTTGCTCGCTATACATTGAATAAGGATTGGATCTTTTTTTAGCCAAATTGTGGTTGGTTGCCAATATAGGTAATCCAGAGGTATGAGTAGCAAGGCTTCTCAAGGTAATCTTATTCAAATAATCATTTTCAACGTTTTGCACAAACTTACCAACAATGTCATCCGAGGAAAGCAATTTTTCCTGTTCCATTTCTAATAAAAGTATAGATGTAAAAACTTTGGTTATGGAGCCGATCTCAAACAACATATGTTCAGGAGGGATCATACTTTTCTTTTTATTATTATCAAATGAATAGTATTCAACATCTCCCTCCCTAACAATCCCGATAACAAGCTGTAAATGTTTCTTATCTTTTGTGTAATCTGAAACAAAACTTTGTAAATCAATCATGGTAAAATTTACTCCTTTTTTATGATTCTTTCATTACTCAAATGTTGAAATTACGTTTAATCAATCTATTTTGGGCAAACCAAACTATGTATTCGTTTCCAATCCCTGATTTTCCTGCCCCGTTAGCTTAACAAAATTACTTCATTAATGTTAACCACGCCAAAAAAAGCTGACCCCGAGTAAAACGGGCATCAGCTTTTTTGATTTCTCCGTAACGACCCCAATCGCCATCGAAGGTACAACCTATTCAACTTGCTTTCATTACAATCGGCACAGCTCTACCGGGCAGCTTGGAAATGTAGGACATCCGCACATACAGCGCAAGGCTGCCAGATCCCGAATCATCAATTTTCCATCCATGGTGTCCAGCGTTCCCTGCTCCTTCCAGGCTCCCAGCATGCGCGTTACACTCTCCCGCGTTGCACCAATCATCTCCGACAACTCGGTATGATTCAGCTTCATGTCCAACACGATGCCATCCGGCGTAACTCTGCCATACGAGTTGCTGGCACGAATCAGCGTCGATGCAAGCGCACCTGCCTTGCCGTAGAGCAGCAGGTCACGGAAACGCGACTGGGTGATGCGCTGGGAGAGCGCCATCCATTGCAGGAATTTCAAGGCAAGATCGCCATGTTTGCTAAGCAGACTTTCCAAGTCACTGAGCGATACGATCCCCAGCTCTCCTTTGCCTGTCATCTCTGCACTGTAGCTATGAGTCAATCCGCCGATACCGCCAAACTCTCCAATCAGATCCCCGGTTTGCTGAATCGATAAAATGATTTCTTTCCCATCCTCAGTCGACTTGGTCAGCTTTACTCTTCCCGAGCGAATGTAGTACAGGTATCCGGCTTCATCGCCTTCCAGAAAGAGACTGTACCCCGACTTTACCCGTTTTGGCTGCATCTTCGCTTCGATCAAGCCCCATTGTTCAGCTGTCACGAACGAAAGGATTCCACCTGTCTCCCGTGTCATCTTGCTCGCCTCCGTCTGTTCATCTTGTGTCGCCTGGGTTGTTCTTTCTTTAAATACCGTACCCATTACCATCGTCCCCCTCGGTGTTTCCTTATGTATCCATCATACCGCGAATTTAGCGTGGGGGTTATCGGGGGATTACCTGAACCTCGCCGGGAAACTCCCTGAATTTGCTGTGAGATAAATCACACTTATGAGGTACCTTTACGACTCCGCAATCAAAATAAAGCCTTGCCCTACATGGTCTGGATGCCTGTCCATACACAGGATCAGCAAATTGCAGAACGGAAATAGGGGTTTTCCCTGAATTACAATACGGAAGAAAGGGGCTACAATAGAAGCAGTGGCGAAATACCCTTATTTTAAGATGTTCCCTGACCACAGGTTAACGATATTGATAATGATTACACCGTAACGTACGGTATGATTCCAAAAAAGGAAGTGTCCTCTCATGCATGATGAACTGCCATCTGGCATTCAGGAGATGATCGACAGCCTGCGCCTGAATACCTCCAGCGATTTTTGCGGACTGGCCAGTCTGTCCGGGACGATGCTGCGCTGGAAGTATACATCCGGGGCTAGCAACGAACGGGTGAAACGCATGGAGATGCGCCCCGGACAAGACCTGGTAGGCACAGCGCTTCGGACTGGACGCACCGCTCTATCTGATGCACAATCTACCGGGGAGCATACACCCGGTCGTTGCCCGTTAATGCTTGCGGAGCGGTTGGTCTGTGCCATAGCAGTCCCTGTGTTCCAGCAAGGAAACGTACCTGGTGCTGTGCTGCTCGTTGGCAGCAGACTGCCTTGCGCGTTCTCCCCGGAGATCGTCCGTCAGACCGAACAGGTCGCTATACAGTTGCAGCCAAAAGTATTTGGATAAATGTAGTTTTCTGTAATACGCTAAGAAGTCTTGTTATTTCCTTGTGGGAGTAACAGGACTTTTTTTATTATGGTTTATTCATTTTGGAATAAGCCTAAACCTATCCATCTTTTTCACTCACCTTGTGTCCATCGACGTTACTCATACAGATTGTTATAATCGAGTCCATACATCGATTGACTTAAATATAGAACATATAGCTAGGAGGCTACTGATATGCTCGTACTGACAAATGCCAGTGTGATTCCTTGGGAAGCGGCACAGGAAACGGACTCCGTTTCCATAGAATCTCCGTCCCTGGTAACTTGTACGGCCACGGTGAACTTTCATTATGGTCAGGTACATGGCGTTTTACATAAAGGCCAAACCCTTTTCTTGTATCCCCCATGCTCCCTGGAGCTTATGCATGTTCCAGCTTCTCCCTTCACGGTCTACCATATCGGATTTCTGGAATACGGATTAACGAAAGAGACTCATGAGAAGCGTGTCTATGAACTTACATCAGAAAACTTGCCTGTACATGGATCAAAGACTGGAGCAAGTTCACAAGGGCTACGGATTCTTGCCATTATCCAGGAACTTACCAACAAACGTTCAGGTAGTATCCAAACCGAAGAAGCCCGATCCCATTTTCTGCTGAGTGAGCTGCTTGAGTTGTTCAAACTGGCGGTTAAACCTGTTACAGAAATGGTGGACAGTGTAATTCGGGATGCTCTTTACTATATTAATCATCACTATGGCGATCATCTCACCCGGGAAGACATTGCCCGCATGACCGGATTTAACGCAAGCTATTTCTCTAGATTTTTTCAAAAACAGGTGGGGCGCAGCTTCCAGGCTCATCTGACCCGAGTTCGGATGGATAAGGCAAAGCAATACCTCCTATCCACACAGGCCACATTGAATGAAATTGCCTTGCTGGTAGGCTATGCTGACGGTTTATATTTAAGCCGCAAGTTTAAGCAGTTCACCGGGATCAGCCCAAGTGAGTATCGATTGCAGCCACGTGCGAGACGGATTGCAACTGTTCAATATACTGGGGATCTGCTTGCCCTTGGCATTAAACCCGTTGCCGCTTCCTTTCTTCCCTGGGCCCTGTCTCCATTGATCCAGGATGAACTGCATGATGTAATTGATTTGGATGAGCATGGGGTGGAAGAATTACTGCGCGCTGAACCGATTGATTTGATCATCGCACCGGATTACCTGTACTACTTGCCGCACAAGCTCGAACAACTTGAACGTATATCCCAAGTCATTGTTCTCCCTTGGAATCGACTGGATCGACTGGAGACTGTCCGTCTGATTGGACGAATTATAGGGCGAGAACAGGCAGCCGAGGAGTGGATCGAACATTACACGGCACGGGCCAGAACCGAATCTGATCGACTAAAGGATATTATTAAGCCTGGAGAAACGGTTGGTTTGTATGAAATGTGGGAAGACGGCACCATATGTATCTGGAATGCAACGGCCAGAGCGGCCTACAACGTGTATTATGGACTTCATCTTACTCCCCACCCCAACATCCTCCGAGATGTTCTGGAACCTGATAATCAGCAATACATCGATGAAGATCAATTGACCGAATATGCAGCAGATCATATGTTTCTTGTTCTTCCGGCACATGAAGGCGGCCTCTATCACGATTCACCAGATATACTCAGAGAACGCCCGGGCTGGCGCAAGTTTATGAATAACGGAAATAGCCGCATATATCCACTCCAGCTGGAACAATTCTGGTGTAATGATGCCTTGTCTCTGGAGAAGCAACTTGAACTTATGGTAGACATCCTGATTCGGGAGAATAGCGTTAAGGCCAGGTAACATTTGTCCATACTGAATTGGTCACATTTTGAGATGGACGATACTTGTGCCCAAAAGCTACGATACATAGGAGGTTTTATTGAGAAAGATAATCATTATTGATTGGGGAGAAGAAAAATGACAGGGGTTAGATCAAAATGGTGGGCCGGGTTTATGATCCTGGTACTGGTGATAGGAATTATTGGATGCTCCAATCAAGCGGAAGAAACAACAGATAATAAAGCTTCCGCACCTGCTGTAACAGAAGAGCAACCAGAGAACAGCGCAGCAGAAACACAGGTCATATCGACGGTTAACGGAGATGTTGAAATCCCCGTGAATCCTCAGCGTATCGTTACGCAAGGTTACCTTGCTGATTTTCTGGCACTTGGCGTCAAACCTGTAGGCGCACCAGATTATGAGCTGGAGAGCCCTTATGTGCTTGATCTGGTTGAGGGCGTAGCGGACATTGGTCGGATCGACGGCGGCTCAGTGGAGAAAATTCTGTCGCTCCAGCCCGACCTGATCGTTACCGTAGGTGGAGATGAGAAACTGAATGAGCAGTATCGTAAAATCGCACCGACACTCATCATCCCTTACGGAACATATGACAATGTCCATGAGGAAATCACTGCTTTTGGTGAAATCATTAACAAACAAAAAGAAGCCAAAGATTGGTTGTCCCAATTCGAAGTAAAAGTGAAGACAGCCAAAGAGTCCATTCAAGGACTGGTCAAGGAAGGTACAACCTTTTCCAACTTCAGCCTGTTCGGCAAGGAATGGTACATCAACGGGGATGGGGTCAATCGCGGTGGACAGGCCATCTATCAACAACTCGGACTGAAAGCACCAGATATTGTACAGAAAGAGCTTATTGATCAGGATAAAGATACCGTAGCGATATCCGAGGAAAAGTTGGCAGATTACGCAGGTGACTATATCTTCCTGGATTTGTCCAACGGAGGCTCACTGGATGAGGGTTCACCCGTATGGTCGTCTCTGGACGCCGTGAAGAACAATCGCGTGTTCAAGCTCGACGGAGAACGCTTCTGGCCTTATGATCCACTTGCCGTGGAGGCACAGGTTCAGGAAATTGCAGACATGATCAAGGGACGTTTCGGTAAAACAGAGAACTAAAGTTTATTTCCTTTTATCCGATCTGCAGAGAATAGAAGCTATTCAGAGATTAACCTCTGAATGGCTTTATTTTTTGGTATGATAAAGAAAGAACTGTGGAACCGGACAGGAGGAAAATGATGTGATTCAATTATTAGTTGTCGACGATCATGTAGTTGTACGCTCCGGGCTGATTGCCCTGCTCGACGGAAAGAATGATATACATATTGTTGGAGATGCAGCAGATGGCGATGAAGCTATCGCCAAGGCACAAGAACTGAAGCCGGATGTGGTCTTGATGGATTTCAGCATGCCGCCAGGCAAGGACGGTCTGACCGCTACCGCTGAATTAAAGAAATTGATGCCGGATGTCTCCATTCTGATACTGACCATGCATGACGATGAAGAATATCTGTTCCGCGCCATTCACGCGGGAGCCTCCGGATATATTCTCAAGAGTGCGCCACATGAAGAATTGCTCGCCGCTATTCGTTCCGTAGCAGAGGGTAGCGCCTATCTGTACCCCAGTGCGACCAAGCGGCTGATGAGTGAATATCTGGACAAAGCCAAGCAGGAGAACGCCGGACCGTATGACACGTTATCCGAGCGAGAGAAAGAGATTTTGTCCTGGATTGCCAAGGGTTATGCCAACAAGGAAATCGCTGAACATCTGGTAATCAGTGTTAAAACGGTCGAATCCCACAAAAGCAATCTGATGGAGAAGCTCGGCCTCCGAACCAGACCGGAACTGGTGAAGTTTGCGATGAAAAAGGGGTTGCTGAACTTTGAGTAGCACACGTAAAAACAGACTTAGCGGATTTGCCGACCAGCCTGTACGTCAGTTATTGGAGGAAATCGACAGTCATATTACAGATACGGAATTCCGCAGTAGACTGAAAGGTTCTCTGCATCAACTCAGTGATCTGAAGTTCGCCCTGGATGAATCGTCCATTGTAGCCCTCACCGACCGCAAGGGTAAGATCCAGTATGTGAACGATAAATTTTGCGAAATCTCACAATATGATCGGGAAGAATTGATCGGTCAGGATCACCGGATCATAAATTCCGGTTATCACGGCAAAAATTTCATGAAGAATCTGTGGGAAACCGTCTCTTCCGGACGAGTATGGAACGGAGAGATCCGTAACCGTGCCCGGGATGGCAGCCATTATTGGGTGAATACAACCATCGTGCCTTTTCTCGATAATGATGGTGAGCCCTATCAGTATTTGGCCGTTCGTAGTGAGGTAACCAAGCTGAAGCGGGTCGAAGCCGAGTTACAGACGATGATGACCCAGGTCATGAACATTCAGGAAGAAGAACGACGTCGCATCTCTCGCGAGCTGCATGACGGCATTGGACAGAGTCTCTTCTCCCTTGTCATTCAGATGGATCGGCTGCTGGCCGACCAGCCCCAATCCGGCGTGGAAGCACTGCGGAAACAGGTTACGGGCATTATGGAGGACGTACGCGGCATGGCATGGGAGCTGAGACCGTCCGTACTGGATGACCTTGGTGTCGTTCCGGCCATTCGCACGTATATCGAGAACTATACCCGGCACTACGGAATTGAAGTGGAATTGGAATGCAATCTGCGAAAAAGACTGGAGATGAACCGGGAGATCGCGATGTACCGCATTATCCAGGAGGCATTAACCAATGTGGCCAAGTACGCCGATGTGTCAGAAGCTCATGTGACGGTGGAAGATTCGGAAGAAGGAACGGTTGTGAAAATCGAGGACCGAGGCGCAGGGTTCAACGGTACGACAGCTGGTAACGGCGTTGGTCTGTTCAGCATGGAAGAGCGAGCCCGCGGAGCCGGAGGTACGCTAACGATATCTTCCGAGCCAGGGGAAGGGACCCTAGTTACCCTTTGCCTACCCAAAACCGTTCATTAACTTGATCCAACCTGTACTTTATATAGAAGACTGTTTACGGATGAGCTCCGTGAACAGTCTCTTTTTCGATTCATGCTTACATACCGCTCCCCTTTCATTCTTCCGATTGGTAAAAATGACAAAATGAAAGCTCTGAATCAGATAAAATCAACATTCACAATAAATATATTGACTTCAATTACGATTCGTCATTAAAATATGAATGCTACATACACATTGTACGTAGATCCTATCATAATTCTTTATTCTATATAGTTAAAAAAAAGGATGGTCAATCATGTCAGAGAAACGCTCCTCCAAAGGGGGAGAAATCCCGCAAATGCACAATTTGGATGCAATCGATCGTAAAATCATTGCCGCTCTTCACCAAAATAGCCGGATATCCTACACCGATCTGGGTACGCAGATCGGTTTGTCCCGTGTGGCCGTTCAGGCCCGCATTAATGCTTTATCCGAAAAAGGCGTCATTGAACGCTTCACGGTAGTCATCAACCCAGGCATGGTTGGACTTCAGGTCTCTGCGTTTTTCAACGTCGATGTAGAACCGCAGTTCCTCGACCAAGTGGCAGAGAAGCTGGACGAAGAGCCCGCAGTAACCAGCCTCTATCATATGACAGGACCGAGTACCCTGCACATGCATGGTATTTTTGCAGATATGGAAGAGATGGAGCAGTTTCTGCTGGAGAAGCTCTACAAGATGCCGGGCATCGTCAAGGTAGAGTCACAGCTGTTGTTAAAACGATATAAAAGCCGAATGGGCATGAGACTCTAGGAGGAAATCAGCATGAGTTGGAAAGATTACAACGGTCTCGTCACGGGAATGGTACGAACCGGAATTTTGGGATATGGCGGCGGCCCTTCGGTTATTCCGCTGATCCGTTATGAAGCCGTTACCCGCTATAAGTGGGTAAGCGATGATGAGTTTGGCGAAATTTTGGCCATTGCAAACGCCCTACCGGGTCCCATTGCCACCAAGATGGCCGCGTATCTCGGGTATAAAACTAAAGGCGTGCTGGGCGCCATTGTGTCGGTCCTGGCCCACATTCTGCCGACGAGCATCGCCATCATTGCGCTTCTTGGTTCCATGTACGCGCTGCGTGAATCAAAAATCGTAGCAGGCATGGTGGCGGCCGTGCGGCCGGTTATTTTTGTCATGCTCGGCATGATGGCTTACGAATTCGCCAAGAAAGCATGGAAGGGACTCGGCACGGCCTTTGCCGCCCTATTCGGTGTCCTTGCATTTGTACTGTTGCAGCTGCTCGATATTCACCCCGGTATTGTAATTGCCGTCTTCCTCGGATATGGTGTCTTCCATCTGGATGTGGTCCAGCGCTTCAAATCCAGGGGCAACAATTCCGACAAGGGGGTATCTTAAGCGATGCTTCAGACATGGTGGGAATTGTTTTGGGGATTTTTTGTAGCCAATATATTGGGATACGGGGGCGGCCCCGCCTCCATTCCGTTAATGCAGGAAGAAGTGGTCAATCACTATAAGTGGATGACCACGGAACAATTCGGGGATGTACTCGCCATCGGCAATGCACTTCCCGGTCCGATCGCGACCAAAATCGCCGCATTTGTCGGTTATCAGGTGGCTGGCTGGTTTGGCGCATTCATCGCCAGTTTCGCCACAGTTGTACCTTCGGCTGTTGCTCTAATTTTGCTGCTCCGCTTGCTGAACAAGCATCGTACTTCTCCAAAAGTGAAAGGCATGACCTTGCTTGTACAGCCGGTTATCGCTGTACTCATGATCTTACTTACATGGGAATTCGGTCAGGTATCCACCAATTCCATCGGCATTTGGCAGACGCTGATCATTGCAGGTATCTCGCTCTGGGTCATGACCAAGACCAAGCTGCATCCAGCCATCCTCATCGTCATTGCTTTTGCATACGGTGCGCTGGTTCTGTCTCATACGATGTAATTCATTCATGAACATAATAAAGGAACGTTCTGGAACAACTTGGATGCACTCTCATTGCGAGTGTATGCAAAGGTTCCGGGATGTTCCTTTTTCTTATTTCCATTTTTTAAGCTGCACCATCGCATTTCAATGTCGTTTACTATAAAAAAACCGGTGATGCCAGCATTTAAGCTGACATCACCGGTTTTGGGAGTGCGAGTTTTACATTCGCAATATAGGATTATTTCGCCTCTACGACTACTGCTACTTTGGTTTTCACACCTGCATAAGTCACGGTAATCGTTGCTTTACCTTTACCATTGGCTTGAATGATACCATCCTTCACCGATGCTGTCGCAATACGGGAAGATTTCCAAAGCGCTGGTTTGGATACGTTCGCTTCGCTGCCATCAGCATACGTTGCTGTAGCAACCAAGGTTACCTTGTCACCAGGCTTCATGGTCAGAGTGACCTTATCGGTTTGCAAATATTTCAGTGTATCTACATCGACTGCAATGGTTACCGTCTTGCTGCCGTACTTGGCTGTAATTTTTGCTTTACCTGAACCTGTTGCTTTTACTTTACCTTTAGTTACCTGAGCTACTTTGTAGCTGTTGGTTTTCCATTCCGCTTTGTCCGTGACATCACGCTCACTGCCATCGCTCAGATACGCAGTAACCGTAAGATCAGCAGAATCACCGGTTTTCAGGGAAAGAGCCGGTTCAGATGCTTCAATGCGTGAAATAACGTCCACTTCAACCTGAATGGTCACTTTGTTGGAACCATATTCAGCCGTGATATTGGTTTTACCGCTGCTGTTTGCAGTGATAACCCCTTTTTTCACGTCGGCTACGCGCGAATTGCTTGATTTCCATGTTGCATCGGAGGATACGTCCTTGGACAAGCCATCTTCATCCGTTGCTGTGAGTACGATTTGCTGTGTTTCCTTGGAGGACAACACCACAAAGTTCACATCTGCCTCCAGCCCACTAGCCATGCCTACTTCAACAGGCAGAGTCAACGTTTTACCTTCAATTTTGGCTGTGATGGTTACTTTACCTGTTGCAATACCCGTCACGACACCTTTGCTGTCCACTTCAGCGAGTTTTTCACTGCTGCTGCTCCAATCCGCATCTTCGGACACGTCTTTGGATGTATCACCGTATACGGCCAATACTTTCACAGACAATGTGCCACCAACGGCTACGGAACCTTTTTTCTTGTCCATTTCATACTTGTCTGGAACATCTACATTTACGGTAAATTTAACGGTTTTGCCGCCGTAAGCTGTAGTGATGGTCGCTGTTCCCGATTTATAGGCAATCAGTTCGCCGTCAGAAACATATACAACATCCGCATTGCTGGATGTCCAAGTTGCTTTGGAAGTTACGTTTTCTGTACTTGCGTCAATATATTCTGCATTGACTACGAGTTTCTTGGTTTTGTTATCGCCAGTAACACTCATTGCCAGTTTATCTTCAATACCCGCAATATCCAGATATCTTGCCGTATCCACGTCAACAGTGATTTCCACGGTTTTGCCACTATACGTTGCCTTGATTGTCGTAGAACCCGCGCCAATCGCTGTAACTTGTCCCTTGAATACCGTAGCTACCTTCTCGTTGCTGGATGTCCATGTCGCTTGATCCGTTACATTCACATCAGCGCTATTCGGGTAAGAGGCAGTCAATACGACATTTGCCGTTTTATTGGACTCGCTCAAACGGAAGAAAATGCTCTGTTTCTCCACGCTCAGTTTACTTGTCAAATCAACATCGACATCTACCGATACAGATTTCGTTCCGTATTTGGCGGTAATTTTGGCAGAACCTGCCGAGTATCCTGTGATTTCACCTTTTAACACGTCTGCTACTTTTTCATTACTCGACGTCCACTCTGCCAGATCCGTTACATCTTTGGTTGTGCCATCTGGATAGGTGGCTGTTAATTTTACACTCTCGCTTTTATTCAACAGCAGATTGACCTGCTTCTTGTCCACATCTACACGTTTAACAACCTCAACATTTACATCCACAGTCACACTTTGACTGCCCACTTTACCTGTGATAACCGCTGTACCAGCGCTTTGTCCAGTAACTTTACCATTCACAACCGTTGCCACTTTCTCGTCATCGGATGACCACTCAGCAACTTTGGATGCTTCTGCATTCGTCGTATTATCACTATAGGTTGCTGTCAAAATAATGTCTTTGCTATCTCCTGTGCGCAAGTCCAACGACTGCACGTTTTTGGAAAGGGCTTTGACCTTTTTGGTTACATTCACCTGAACCGTCTGACTCTGACTCTGATACGATGTTGTAATGGTCGCCGTACCTTCCTTTTTGGCAGTAATGGCACCATTATATACAGTCGCTATCGAAGTATCACTGCTACTCCAGGATGAACTAATTGTTACGTTAGCCGATGTATTATCGGTATATACTCCTGTCACCGTAACCGAACTGGAATCACCCACTTCGAGCGACAGCTCATTTTTGGAAACTACAATTTTGGACAGTTCTTTATCTGCCGCAGCGGCCAAGCCTACGTTGGAAATACTCAGCACCAATACCAGCATCATCACCATGTACTTGGTCAATCTTGGCTTTAACATCATTTCCCCCCGATTCTTATCATTTTGTTCCTTAGGTTTAATGTCGGCAACTTCTTTCCAGATGTTTAGACTTTCAGGGAATTTTCAGGGTAATTCGTGGGAATTCATCCTTCCGACCTATCGAATTCCCAATGATTCATACCCGCAAATATTAAGCATAACCTATGTATAGTCACTCTATTTGAGACGTTATTTCATTTGATCGGGGGAGAAACATGAGTCAGCCTTTTGATTACAAAGGATATTGGGAACAAACGTATAGCTCAGGCGAGACATCGGGAAGAGGTTCTTATGGTGTACTGGCAGAATTCAAAGCAGAGGTAGTGAACGGACTGATTCAGCGTGAGGGTATCTCCAGCGTCATTGAATTTGGTTGCGGGGATGGGAATCAACTGCAGTATATGAATTATGAGACGTATCTGGGTGTCGATGTAGCCGGTTCGTCGGTACGGCTCTGTGCCTCCAAGTTTGCCAACGATTCCTCCAAGAGCTTCATGTTATACACGCCAGGTCTGTGGATTAACCGCGGTTTCCTGCAAGCGGATCTCACCGTCTGTCTGGATGTACTCTACCATATTACGGATGAAACAGATTTCCACAACACACTCCACGACATCCTGCACTCTTCGTCAGGGTGGGTTGTGCTGTACACTCGACTAAAGGAAAACGGGAATCCAGGGGTTAGCACCATTGAGGACCGAAATATTTTTGATTATCTGTTCAACTATCCCGAGTTTAAAGTGCAGGAGATTATTCCTCAACGATATCCCGATCAGTCCTCGGCCGACTTTGTCATCTTAAGACGCACATCTGAAATCGGAAATCAAAAATAAACCTGCGTGAGCTAACATGTGAACCGGAGCCATTCAACCTTTACCAGGTCATTTCTATAGAAAACGGAATTAGCCCGGCAACCTATGCACTCCCTTCCATTGCAGCTTCTCCTTAGGTGTGCTCCGCCTCCGAGACAGGAATAACTTTTGCTCCTGGGAGGCAGGCACACTCGAACAGTTGTATGGTGGGTCGCATACTCATCCCCCTCACTCATACTCGCTGCTCGACGTGTGATGTTCCTGATTCTCGATTCTCTAAAATAATCCCGGACGGCCACGCAGCTTCGCCAGCGCCTCCATATAGAAATAATCGCCGTATATAATCGGCACATTCAGGCCACGGCCCTCTGGATAATGCACGGTGCCCTGCATGATCAGACCTTCTTCCGCTGCCGTCACACCGGAGCTGTACTTCTCATGCAGCCCGCGGAGGATACGCTCTGCCGCAGCTGCATACTTCTCACCGCGCGGCGACAGCTTCGCCAGCTCCAACAGACCGCTTGCGGCAATCGCCGAAGCGGACGAATCCCACGCCACCTGATGCTCGGCAGGTGCGCGGAAATCCCACAACGGCACGATCTCTTCGCCAAGCATGGCGAGGAAGAAATCGGCCGCTCGCTCCGCTGTCTCCAGATAGCGGGCTTCGCCCGTGTACCGGAAAGACAGCGCAAACCCGTGCAGCGCCCAGGCGGTACCCCGCGCCCAGGCGGAACCTGGAGCATGGCCTTGCCCGCCATGCTCCTGCACCATCTGCCCCGTGGGTGGATCGAACTCCACCACGTGGCAGATGGACCCGTCAGCGCGGACGAATTCGCGCGCCACGGTGTCCGCATGCGCTTCCGCCAGCCAGCGGAAGCGAGGGTCGCCGCTCTGCTCGGATGCCCAGTAGAGCAGCGGCAGGTTCATCATGCTGTCAATGATGGCTACGCCGCGCGTATCCATGGTTGACGAGCTGAAGTTCCAGGCGCGGATGAATTCACCGCGCACGTTGAAGCGGGCTGCGAGCAGGTTGGCGGCGAGCATTCCCCGCCGCCGACCGTCTGCGCTGCCTGTCTGGCGGTAGTTGGCTACGCCACTAAGCAGCCAGATGAACCCCAGATCGTGATCCACCGATTCGGGATCACGCAGACAACCCTCCAATTGCCGCTCACAACTTTCGGCAATTCGAGATAACAGGGCTACAGCTTCATTTTCCGGCGACTCGCCATAGACAAGCCATAACAATCCCGGCCAGAAGCCGGCAGTCCACCATTCGGGATCATTCCGGTCATACATGCCCTGCGGGGCGGTGTGCGGAAATGTATCCTTGATGCGCTGCGCGTTGCGAATCGTTTTGGCCGCTCCCTGCCGCCATGCTTCCTCCAGCCATTTCACAGATATTGATGTATTCATAAACCTATCCCTCCTCTAATCGATTCCCAATCTGATCGTAAATGTTATACTTCGTCCACCGATCACTTCCATCCGTACTTCCTTCAGCAGTCCATTGCGGGACGCCACGGGCTGTTCCTTGAGATGAATGATGGCTCCTTCGTCCAATACGGTCGATTCCGCATAAGCTCCCCGGTACTCGCTGCGCACAGCCTGATTGGAAAGCGTAATGGCAGCCTGTTCATGACCATCACTGAACATTAATGGAATGAGTGCTCCGACAGCCTCAAGCTCACCATCGAATTCATACGTCACAGTGAGCAAATCCGCCTGCTGTACATAACGGGTACGCAGTGAATCAATCCCGGTTAGTGGGCCGAGCCATGTCACTGTAAACCCATTGACCTGATCCTGATGCTTTCCGTCATCTCCCCTTGGAGAACCTGAATTATCTCCTACCTCTTGATCTACCAATTCAAGCAAAATGGAACCCCCGCCATCGGCAGGATTAATCCCGGCATCCCGGTCATAATCAACACCTGACGGAATGCCCCCGGCAAGACTGTGCCATTTCCCATCCGGTGTTTTCCAGGCAGGACAGTAGCTCAGCGGACCAACTTTCCCTTCAGCAAACTCCGTGAATCCGGATTGCGCATGTCCAGCAGCGGAGGGACCGATTAGCCCCGGTAATCCCGCCTGTTGTATCCGCACAAGGCCGGGAACCGTGTATGGATCATTCATAGCTGTATGCAGGATCATTTGTTGACCTGGTACAGAGGCAATGATCGTTTCAAACCATCCATCGGCCTGCAACACCCGGTTGCCTACCTCGGAAGGAAGGAACATGCCCGTTACACCTTCACCAGGATCGCTGAGACAGGCATGGGCCAGCGCCGCTGCCGTCCACAAATTGTAGGCGGTATGATTCGTATATATTTCGTACCCATGACGTGCCTCGGGCTGATACTCGTTACGAACAATTTTCAGACGCCCATCATCCATTTTCCAGCGTTCCACAGCTTCGAAGCACCGATTGGCAGCTCGGGTGAACGCTCCTGCCATCACCCGATCTCCAGCCTGTAAAGCCTGCGTTGCATGAGCAGAACATACATAGGCTGCTGCCGCTTCATTCCATTGATGTTGGGAGCTGCGTCCACGCGGAGGAATCTCTCCCAGCGGTGAAAGTGTAAGCAGCGTGCTGAATGCACCATGGCGTAATTGTTCCTTCAACTCACCAGCACATGACCCGTCATATCCCGCTTCAAGCATGACATCCAGATGATAGCGCGTCGCAATATCATAGGAAAATGGACAATTTGGACGGTCCAGCGGCCCGTCCTGATATAGTCCAAGCGGCGTAAATCGTGTCAAATGATACAGATCCAGATAACGGTCCATCCAATCCGTACCCTCACTGGCAAGTTGTTCCCTCAATCGCAGATATTCTCCGGAGATCATAATGGCGTTCCAGTTGATCATGCGATTGGGGTTGTTCATTTTGCTCATTGTAAAGACATAATCTTCTTCAGGCTGGATCTTCTTAAGGGCCTCTGCCCAGATTTTTGCCTGCTCAGGCATATGCGGCTTCAACAGGATGTATGCTCTCATCATCAACACGGGGAAAAAGTCCGGGTGATGATCCGGCGCACATCCCTTCACGACAAGATCAATGCTGTGTGACAGGGCCGATGCGGCTGAAGCAAGCAGGTCCATATGTCCCGCTTGAACAAGAACCGATGCGCCCATTGCAAAGGCTGGCGTGGAGTAATATCGCTCCACCTTTGAAAATGGATCAATAATGGCGCCTTCACTATCCTGATAAGGTGTGTAAGCTCGAACAACACTCTCCACAAGGGACAATTTGCGAGCCTGATTCCAACCATCTGAAGGAGCAGACCCCGCCTGTTCCGCCAGTGTACGGTAATTTTCGAGCGTATCTCTCCAAGGGTACGTTGATGCAGCCGCATATTTATTCACGTATGCTCACCTCCATCTTTCACTTGGGTTCAATCGTGAACTTCAGCTCACACACCGTTTCCAGCGGATTAACTTCATCACTTCTTACATCGCACTTATCAGGTTGCTCTCGCCATTCCAGGGAAGTCCGATAGAATATAACTGGCTCATTGTCATGATCAACTGTATTAATGACCTCTATATCAGCCTGCCATTGGTTTGCATCATACGTCATACCTAAGGTTGCAAGTTCACCCTGCCATTGAATCTGCCCCTCATGTACCCTTTCAGGTACCTTTCTGCTCATAAACCGCTCCGTCACACTCGGCCGTTGCAGTTCTTCTACCGAATATAACGTGCTTGATGAAGACATTGCTCTGTTTTTCCATTGAAATCGATCCTTCAGACGCAGTTCTGCTACGGTCCCGATATCTTTAGCAGAACCGCTCCAATGCAACTGGCGTGTATAGCAGACGAGCGAAGCCGCTTCAGAATAAGCTGCTGTCAGTTCCAGACAGGCATCCAGTGTACAATCATCGTCCGAAACCTTCGCCTCAAGAACCTGTGCTTGCGCCTGGCGCCCCGAGGTTTGCTCTTTTCCCTCAATCCGGGGCACGCTATGCCCGAACGAGCTAATGTGGAACAACTGCTCTCTACCCGGAGCAAAATAGGCTTGTGTATACAGCCCCGCTCCCGGATCACAAAGAATGTTTTCGCCGCCACAATGGATAATAAATTGCCCAAGATCATTATGGTTATGGGGTTCATCGTTATGCCCGGCCTTGACGGAAAAAGCAATAGCGAGAGGTTCATCTCTGGTAAGATCTGCACTCGAAGAATCAAGGACTCCCTTGGCAATCATCCAGCCCAAATCTTCCATAATGATCCCTCGTTCCGCCGGAGTAGCCCCCGCTTCTTGAAGGACCATTGCCGAACTGCTCCACATCACGTTGCGCAGCAGGTGAGCCCAACGATGACAGGGATCATCGGTAAACAAAGGAATATGAAATGGCAGATCTATCTGTATACCGAAACGAGATGCCAGAAGTGAAAGCAAGCCCGAAGGAATCTCTTGCTGCTCCGCACTATCCGAATAATTCACGAAGGTTCCTCCCGACAGATGAACCCGCAGTGGGAAGGCTGCTATCGCCGCTATTTTCGAACCATTCAGCAGATCCAACTCACCTTCACTGTATTCGCGCAGCATGTCGGCATAATAGACGAAATAGCCAAACCCATACACCCAGTAACCAATGCCTTCTGCACAGCCGCCATCCATGCCATATCCACTCAGAAATGCCTGCATTGATCGAATCGTCTGACCTACCGATTCCGTCAGAATCGCTTCTTCCTCCAGCAGTAATAATCCAGCCATGCCACAGCATCCGCTGCACACAGCAGACCAGTTATGATCTGCATCTTGCCAGTGATAGGTACGTTGTTCCCGATAGAGCGGTGTAAAGATGCGCTGCTCGGCCTCAGCCCTAATCCGATGGATAATGCGTGTATCCAGCCGATCTGCGTGAATCGTCACGATTTCGGCCAGCATATGTACTGTCTCAGCAGCAAACAGATCAATATTACCGTTAACCTGTTCCACTCCCCCCGTACCCAAATGTGCAGGCAAACACCATGTATACTCACCACATACATCCCACAACATATCTTCCAATGTCTCTATCCATCCCGCGCCATTCGAATCCACAGCGAGCAGCGCTATTGCCGCAAGACGTCCCCTGCGTTCAAAGTACGCGTCCTCATACAACTTACGTTCCCCTGTGTCCCCAAACTTCCGATAAAGACCAAATGATAGCGAAGGCAAGCTTTCGTTCAGGGCACGCTCCCCATAGTTGTTCAGATCTGTGAAAAAAGAAGCCAGCTCCGGTTGCAGCAACGCCTGTCCGATGCTATCCGTAGAGCAGACTAAAGCTCTCATTGGAGCAGGCTGGACATGCTGATTCCCTTGTCTTCCGTTCATCATCCGATGTACTACCTTCTGAATGACCGTAGAATCCGGCATGGAGATGGATCTGACTTTACTTTGATTGGTGTTTTCCATTGAATTCACCCTAATCTATATGGAATACGAAACCTTCATTATATGTAACCGATTTCATTTTAACGGATATTGCTGTACATTTGAAGAGTTATCCATCATATCCAACCAAATTAACCACAGAATTCCTGTTCCAAGATATAAAAAAACGAGCAACCCACCTGGGTTCCTCGTTTCATTCAGCTTTTAGCGCAGACTTGATATATCCAATGTCTATTAACCAATCGCAAGTGGAGAATTCTGTACAACAGACAGCCACTGACGTGCGATCAGCTCATGACCGGCTGCGGTTGGATGTACACCATCCCACAACCAGTAGGCAGCATCGGCCTCGTTGAGGGCATCATTGAACGTTTGCTGCAAAGGTACCCAGACCGCCCCGAACTCACTGGCGAGTTCACGAACCAAATTTTGATACTGCTCCATACGTTCCTGCCAAGTGTCCCATTGCTCCACTGTAGCTCCCGTTTTAAGAATGAACGGCTCCATTAAAACCAGCCCAGTATTCGGCATCACTTCGCGTGTTTCCTCCAGCAAATGACGATAGGCACGTCCAAGACGATCCGTCACTCCACTGGGTTCACCATTCATGGTACGCCAGGCGTCATTAACACCGATTAGAATGCTGATCAGATCCGGCTTCAGACTAAAGGTATCCTCGTTCCAGCGTGCATACAGATCGGAGGCGCGATCCCCGCTGATTCCTCTGTTGTAGAACGTCGGCTGCTTGGCTGCCAGTTCCACGCCCAGTTTGCTTGAGATCAGATACGCATAGCCATGCCCGAGAAAATGATTCGGATCATCATTGCGTGATCTTCCCCCGTCTGTAATGGAGTCTCCCTGAAAAAGTATAACGGATGAATGTGTACTCATAATCAAAACCGTTCCTTCCTGTATGTAAAATGAAAACCTCAACCCTTCAGTCTCCATTTTATCCCTTTCGGACGCAATAGAAAATAGCGTTTTCAGATCTTTAAGATTTCAGGATTTCGGGTTCTTCGCGACATATCCTCCGCCCTGATATTCCGTCTCGTCCTGCTTATCCGGTGCTCCCTTACGTTTCGCTTGGTCCCATAACTTTGCCGCATCGTCCTCCGGGCGGTACCCAATCTTCTGTTCCAGATATCCAATATCATAATAATTGTCCGTATTTGCTGAAGTCCCATATAGATTAACATATTTCATGCTTGAATCCGCCTCAATGCAGCACTCGGCAAGCTGCACCATATCTCTGGGAGAGATCCAGATATGTGCGGAACGCTCAGAGTGTGGATGCGCATCGCCCGAGAAGTTGCCAATTCGAATGTTGAATGACGACAGGTCATATTTGTCCGCGTAATAGCGTCCAAGCAGTTCGATATAACATTTGCTAAGCCCATAGAAACTGTCTGGCCGATATGGATCATCCACTTCGATATCCTCTCCTGTTGGATAAAACCCTGTCGCATGATTTGAACTCGCAAAAATAACCCGCTGTACACCATTCAACCGTGCAGCTTCATACACATGGTAGGCCCCTGTTACGTTGATCGGCAGGACTCTGCCCAGAAAATCTTCTTCGTCCTTGGCCCATGCAATGTGCAGCACCGTCTGAACACCCTGCATCAGCTCTTTCAACCGTTCTCCGTCGGTCACATCCATCGCTACAATGCCTGATTGAGGATCATCATGAAGATCGGCAGCCACAATGTCATACTTGTCCTTTTCCCTTAGTCCCTTCAGCAGACTGCGGCCAATGACTCCAGCTGCTCCTGTAATCAATAGTCTGTGCTTCGATTTGCTCATGGATCTAACTCCCTTCGCCCTATTTACTACGATCTTATAGGACATTATTAACCGTTAGAGCGAAGGATTTACCTGTTCCTATAAAGGACCTGTTTATTAACCCATCAAATACCGCAAAATCATCATCGCAACAATACCGACAAGTACGGTTCCAAGCAGACTCCGAGTCCAGATTGCCACTGCAATGGTAGGCAATGCCGCCCACAGGGCCGCATTCTGCGTAATCGGCACCAACTGGTTGTCCGCCATAAACAATTCCTGACCGATCAGTGCCGCCATGACCGCCACGGGTACATATTCAAGCCAGCGTAACAGCCACATCGGAATCTGTATTTTACTGAACAGCATGAGCGGCAATACGCGCGGGATGAATGTCAACAAAGCCGAACCCATAATAATCCAGAATACATCCCATCTTACTTCCATCGTTCCATCACTACTCCCATCGTTGCCGCAATGACCGCAGCCACAATGACACTCATGCTGCCAAGCGAAGCCATGCTGGCGAAGATCACACAGACAACGGCGATGATCGCTACATTGATGTGTAATTTTTTATTTTTGCGCTGCATCAGCTGAAGCACAACCAGACCAATAAACATTGCTGGCAGGGCAAAATCAAGTCCAAGCCGCTCGGGATTGGTTATCCAGCGTCCAAAGTAAGCCCCCGCCATATTCGCTACAAACCAGTTCAGATATGCTGTAATGTTCAGCCCGTGCATCCAGCGCTCACTCAGCGTTTTCCGGCCAATCGCTCGCGTCATCGCCACGCCAAAAGACTCGTCGGTAAGCAGCGAGCCGATCCACATATTTTTAAGCGGTGTCAGATGGCGAAAGTACGGTGATACGGCTGCACTCAGCAGCAAATGGCGAAGATTCACGAAAAATATGGTGAAAATGATAGCAGTCGCTGACCCATTCGAGGCAAGCATGCCTGCGGCAATAAACTGAGCCGATCCAGCATAGAGAATCAGACTGAGCAGAGCCGTTTCCGCCAAACTTAGACCTGCCGTCATTTCAATGACACCCGCTGCAAAGCCAATACTTAAATATCCAAGCAGTGTTGGGATACAGTCCTTAACCCCTTGCATAAATGTAGCATCATCCTGCACCTCTTCGGTATTTGCGGGTCCGGATGTCAGTGGTATGGATTTATCCAAATCCGGTTCATCCCCTCTCCATTCAATCCACATCTTACGGATTACTTTTAATTTAGAAATATACCACAGGATGAGATATTCAGGGAGAGACAGATTCACTTTTACAGAACAGATCTGCTCCGAGTCTTCATACACCGTTGATTAACGAAAAAACACCAACAAGAAAAAGACTGAAGGGTTACAACCCCACAGTCTCCTTCGAGAAATGCTATTGAACTATAACTTGAATTTCTCAATCATGCTTTGCAGATCTTCAGCCATACGGGATAATGCCGCAGAAGAAGCTGCAACCTCTTCCATCGTAGCGAGTTGCTCCTGAGCAGCAGCTGAACCATCTTCGGTTCCTGAAGCAATCTGATTGGATAATTCAATGGTGCCATTCACTTCCTTGGACACATGGCTCATGCCTCCATCAATCTGACGGGAAGCTACCGACACTTCTCCAGCTTGAGCAGCAACCAACTGCACGGCACTACGGATATTTTTGAAAGCCTCTCCCGCTTCCGTAATCATTTGCGAACCTTTAATCATGCCTTCTCCTGTACGGGCAAAGGTAGATTGAACCGCATTCGTTTTCTCGTGCATCTCACGCATAAGTTCATTAATACGCTCGGCTGCACTGCCCGAATTGTTGGCCAGCAACTTCACTTCATTGGCAACCACGGCGAAGCCCCGCCCTTGTTCACCTGCTCTTGAAGCTTCAATAGATGCGTTCAGGGCAAGAATGTTGGTCTGCTTCGCAATACCGGTAATTTCGGCCACAATTTCAACAATCTCATCATTTTTCGCCCGAAGATCTTGAATGACCGCAGCCATGGCCTCACTCTCGTCATTGACCTGCTGAATATGGGCAACCGCCTCTTCCACCGTAACCATACCCGCTTCGGACTTGGTAGATGCTTCTACAGCGATGCGAGCCGTGTCTTCTGCACTCGATGAGATTTCTTTCACCCCTATAGACATTTCACTGACGAGTTGACCCGTTGCAGCAAGACTGGCGTTTTGTTTGTTCGTTCCTGACGCTGCATCCTGCATCAATTCAGCAACCTGTTCAGTTGCTCTGGATGTCTGTTCAGAACTCGCCATAAGCTCCTCAGAAGATGCTGCTAGCTGGCTCGATGTATCATGCACTTCGCCCAGAACGTTACGTAGCGAAGAGGTCATGGTATCGAAGCTTGCCCCGAGTTGCCCAAACTCGTCACGGCGCTGTAAACCTACACGAACTGTCAGATCACCCGCGCTTACTTTGGATGCTGCTTGCGTTAGTTGCAACAATGGACGGTGAATACTGCGAATAATGAACACAAGCAGAATAATACCAATGATCAACGAGGTCCCTACCAAAGTGTAGGCACGGATCAAAATAGGTCTTACCGCATCTGCCGCTTCGGAAGGAACCATCTCACCGACAATTTTCCAGCCCGTTTCGGGGTTTGTAAAGAACACAGCTTCCAGCTCTTGTCCATCATACGTGTACTGCACAGTACCTTGGTCTTTCGTGTACATCTCATTAATGTAGCTCTCATTGGACTGCACACCGGATTCGATATTGTAATGGAACAGGAACTTCCCGCCGTTATCCAGCATATACAGTTTTCCCTTTTCACCAATATGTATCTTATCAACGGATTCTTTCAAATGATTGAGACTTACATTGGCTCCAAATACCCCTTTCCCATCGGCCAGTTTGGCAGCTGCGGTGACAACCCATTCACCCGTGGTTACCGACTGGAACGTGTCCGAGATAATTGGTTCATCCTGTGACATACCCATCGTATACCAGCTGCGTTCCCGTGGATCATAGATCTGCTTTCCGGGATCAGGGGATTTCATCCAGCTGCCATCTTCAGCACCTGCGGTTAATACACCCAATTCTTTGTGAGCCTTGGACATACGATCCATTTGTCTCTGAACAGCTGGTGATTTATTGATAATATCCGTTGAAGCAATACCCGCGGCAAACTGTGCTGCGTTATCCTTCTCCATATCCAGCATTTGAGTAATTTGCAGACTGAGCATTTCCGTTTTGGCCTGTGCAGAATGAATGATTTCTTCCCTGACTTGGTCTGCAGCTTTTAAATAAGACAACCATCCCACGCTAATGCTCGGCACAATCAGGAACAGAAGCAGTGCGGCGATCAAACGTTTCTTAACCGTTAATGTAAACCAATTGCGAATCCTTTTCTTCATTTAAATATCCCCCATCATCATCTTCACCCCTCTTTTATCGGACAAACGTAGTAAAAATATTATGTATGGATACTAAAATGAATCGAAATTACTTTATTTTTGTTAGGATAAAAGAAAATGATGCTCATTCCCTGTTTTGACCCTCTCTACGAGATCGTTTACAATGCTCATAAGCTGGTTATCTATGAAACGATTGGAAGGAGAGGATTCGAATCTTACGCACATCACATGAGCAACAACCTGTTTCCAGATTATATTCATCCATGTTCCGTATTCTGTTAGCCCTCATTCTTTGTGCAGGCCCTGTTCTGGGACAAGCCAGTTTCACGGCATCTGCAGCACAAGAGACGCAAACAGTTCACATTGAAGTGAATGGTCAAGAGCAATCGTGGAAAAATGCCCCCCTTGTATTGAAAGGCACAACGTATGTTCCACTGCGAGATGTTGTTACCTCTGTAAATGGCACCTTGAAATGGGAAGCTCGTACCAAAACGGCTACCATTACCGTTGGTCAAGACAAGCTGGTTCACCAGGCTGGCAGTGACTTCATCCAAGTTAACCATGTTCGTCTGTCCTCCGGTGTCGAATCCCGCACGATTAACGGCACCCTGATGTTACCTGTCCGAGCACTTGCCAATGCACTCAAGGCAGATATTAAAGTACAACGTACAGCCTCTGGACAGATGAGTGTTAATATCGAGACGGACAAAGTAAGCCTATTAGATAGTCAAGTTGCCAGTGTAGACAGCTATTTACGCGAAATTGATTTCCCAGGCATGGCTCTGATTGCCCGTAATGGAGAAGTCCTTCTTCGCCAAGGCTATGGACTAGCGGATGAACAGACGCTCAATCGTCCGGATCAGAAGACCAGAATCGCCTCTCTGAGCAAATCCTTCACCGCAGCCTCCATTCTCAGCTTGGTGGAAAAAGGGAAGCTGGATGTGCAAGATCCAATCTCCAAGTACATCACAGGTATACCCAAGGGAGATCAGATCACGCTCCATATGCTGTTATCCCAGACTTCAGGTCTTCCATCCGCCTTCGGCCGGGGTGAAGGCACTTCATTGGAAGAAACGGTAGAGGAAATTCGGCACAAAACATTGAAATTCGATCCCGGTAGTGCCTATTTGTACAGTAACAGTGGTTATGTTCTGCTGGCCTATGTTATTGAACAGGTGTCCGGCATGAGCTATGCCGATTATGTGCAACAGACCATTCTGAAGCCGCTCGGCATGAAGAATTCCGGTGAAGCTTCCCGCAAGGTCCATACGAATAGCGGATTTGTTGCGGAAAATAAACAGTGGGTGCCTGCGCCTTATTATGTTTCACAATCAGGGTCAGGAACAATCTACTCCACCGTGGACGATCTGCTGAAGTGGGATCGGGGACTGTACACGGACAAAATTCTGAGTCAGGATACGATTGAACAGATGTATGAGCCGTATTCGGATAAAAACTATGGCTACGCCTGGATTCTCAAGGGAAACGATCAGAATCAGAATCGTACCGTCTTCCATAACGGCAGCGGCGGTGGTTTTGCCACAGCCTTCTCGCGCAATTTAACAGATGATATTACGATTATTCTGCTCGGTAATCATGCGGGTATGGATATGACTTCACTTATGGATGAGGTCGAGGCTAAGACAGCCCAGGCACTGAATCTGCAATAATTTTTAATTACTTGATATATATAGAAGAAGGGACGGTCCATTAAAGGAACGCCCCTTCTTCTATATGTGTCTTCGTAAAGAGAATCTCAATTTCGCTTCGCTCGTCGTTTAACGTCTGTCTATTTTATGGATACAGGAAGCTTCCCGGCAAAAGGAATACGCCCCATCAGCGCCCGAGCGGCGCTATCCATAGCAAGCGGGCGGCTCTCGTAAGCCGCTACATAGACCTGCACCTCCGGGATTGCCAGCAGATCATAGGGACTGCGGAGCGCCACAACAACCAGCGGCTTGCCCAATTGCTGTAGCCAGCCGATCAACCTGCACTGCGGATCGCCGGAAGGGCTCCCCGCATTATAGGTCCCCACCACAATCTGCCGAATATCATCCTCTTCCGCAGATTGAAGCAGACGGGCAGAACGAATGGCAACTTCCTCTGGTGTGACGGTTAAATCAACCACATCCAGACTGCAATGCGACAAAGCGGAGCCTAGAGTCACCACCTGAGTCAGCTGTTCGTCGGCAATCGTCGTCACAGCTGTAGTAACCGTTATGACCAGCGTACGTTCCGGCTTCAAAGGCAGCATATTCAGCTGGTCACGCACCAGCGTGATACTATTCTCACTGATTCGTCGGGCCACCTCTTGGTGTAACGAATGGTTACGCTCTTGGTGCTTGAATGAAGCTGGATCAGTTAATGCCTCAGCGAAGAGCGAAGTCGCTACCTCATCATGCACTTCATCATTACCTGCGCCCATTCCATTCTCCAGCAGACCTCGTTTCGCCTTGTACTTCAGCAACCGAGTTACGGATTCGTCGATGCGAGCCTCACTGATTCGCCCGCTCTGCACGGCTGCTAGCAGCGCTTCAAACGCCCCTGCCTGAAGATGATCTGTGTGGCTGATCAACACCAGATCTGCGCCAGCCTCCACCGCCATCACAGCTGCATCGACAGTGCCATAGTTGGCGGCAATCGCGTCCATCTCCATACAATCCGTTACAATCATACCTTCATAACCCAGTTCCTGACGAAGCAATCCGCTTAACACGGCTCGCGATAGCGTTACAGGCAGACGCTCCGGCTCCAGAGCCGGAAAATAAATATGTGCCGACATCATCGCATCGACACCTGCCGCTATGGCAGCCCGAAACGGAAGCAGTTCCACATGCTCTACCCGTTCCCGAGTATGGGTGATGACCGGGAGATCCAGATGTGAATCCGTATCGGTATCCCCGTGCCCCGGGAAATGTTTGGCTGTCGCGGAAATGCCAGCATCCTGTACTCCTGCAATGCTCTTGGCTCCATAGTCTGCCACGGACTGCGGTGATTCCCCAAATGAGCGCACACCAATTACCGGATTGGCGGCATTGTTGTTTATATCCAGGACCGGAGCGAAGTTCATGTTAATGCCCATGGATCTTAGCTCCACACCACTGATGTAGGCTGCCTGGTATGCATCCTCGATGGAACCTGCTGCGGCAATCGCCATCTGTCCCGGCATCAGGGCAATCCCTTCAGTAACCCGGGCCACCATGCCGCCCTCCTGGTCAATGGATATCCAGAGCGGTATATTACCGCTGTCTACAGCAATTTGTTGCAGCCCCGATGATAGTCGCTCTACCTGCTCCGGCGATTCCACATTGCGTGCAAAGTAGATTACGCCGCCGATGGGATACTTTCGGAGAAAGTCATCCACATCACCAGCAGCTTCGGTGCCATGAAAGCCGCAAAGCAGCATTTGACCGATTTTCTCACGCAGAGTCATCTGCTCCAGCTTCACCGGGTACAGCTCGTTTTGCCCACTCATTCCATGCCTCCTCCTCCCAATACCAAGCATCCATTATTACAAGATATTCTTCTCATGGACCTTACTTTTATAGATATAGCAAAAACGGCTTCCGCCGCTCCTTCCATTCCTCTGCTTGTACTTTCCACGATTTAATTAAGTGAGTTACTTCCACTCGGTCATGTATAATTTCCCTGACTTTCCTGCCTCCGGTCAACAAATCAATAAAATAGCGCGAACCCGCCTGCGGTGGCTCCAACCAGCGAAATTGCTCCGGATAGAGCGATGCCAGTTCATGCAAAAGCACCATACCCGTATCTACTGGTCTGAATACGCTACTGTCCGTCACGAATATCCTTACACCCCCGCACAACTCCCCTGCATGTTTGGAAAAAGTCGGCGACATGTACACTGGGTGCACATGCACTCCCTCCACTTGATGATCACGAAAGCGTTCCGCCAGTCGTTCACCATCTACCCACGGTGCTCCAATCCACTCAAATGGGCGGGTCGTGCCTCTGCCCTCCGATACATTGGTACCTTCAAACAGACACGTACCTGCATACACCCGCACACTGTCCAGTGTAGGCATATTGGGAGAAGGCAGCATCCAGGGCAAATCGCAGTCCGTAAACTCCATGGAGCGCTGCCATCCTTCCATCGAAATTACATCCAGATTGCAGGGCACCTCCATCTCGCTGTTCACCAGCAGGGCCAGCTCACCGACCGTCAATCCGGTGCGGACGGGAACACGCCAAGCGCCAACGAGTGATTCATACCCCTCGCTCAGCACGCCTCCTTCCACCATATCTCCACCCAACGGATTGGGGCGGTCCAGCACGAGCAGTCGTTTGCCCGTTTCAGCACAGGCCTCCATCATATGAAACAAGGTCGATGCATAGGTGTAATACCGGACACCCACATCCTGGATGTCATACAATACGGTATCCACCTCAGCCAGCATTGCAGGCGTGGGTTTCTTGTGTTCACTATAGAGGCTGAACACTGGAATGCCGAGACGTGGGTGCACCTTATCCCCGAATCGGACACCAGCCTGAAGCTCACCATCCAGTCCATGCTCACAGGCATAGAGAGCTGTCAGCTCGACACCGTACAATGCGGCGCACACATCCACTGTTGAGATAAAATCGGCGGTAATTCCGGTTGGATTCGTCATCAGGCCAATTCGTGTATCCGTTAACCACGGGTGGGATAATCCCTTGGACAATAGATCCGTTCCAGTTCTGACGCCCATTACACATTCCCCTGGCTTACCCACCCTGTATGCTGGTGGTCATTGCCGCCAGATGTGGATGGTTCCTCTTCGGGTTCCAGTACATTAAGGGCGACCTTATGCTGATAGATGGCAAACATGCCCGAGAACAGTGCCCCGTATCCAACAACCGTCAGCATCAGCAGAGCCGTCAGACACAGCGCCTGAAAACAGGCTCCCATCGTGTACCCCGGATGACGGAAGAATAGCTTCACACTTTCCCCCATTGCCTGAATGATGCCCATGTTCTTTTGCAGAACGAGCTGCCAGGTATAGAACTGCGACATCAGCGCCATGAGGACGAAGAACGTTTGGAACATACTCACCGCTGTGCCTGTAATCCCGCCCTGTCCGCCGTAATACCACCAGGTTGACCACAGAATGAAGCCAAGCACGGCGAAAAGCACACCTACTGCCCCTCCCGGGATGAATCCCTTCATCGTTCCGTTCCAGATATCCTTAAGCCCATTGCGGCGTTCCTTGCGTTCCAGCCTGTGATGTACGGCATAACTGACACCGAACAGGATTGGCATATAAATCACGGCCAAAAGCAGCACCGCGATTGGCAGCGGGGCAAACATCAGAATGGGTACCAGCACGATGGAGCTGACAACACTGTATAGGGCCACCGGAATAATATCCCGATATATTTCCGCCCCCGACTTGACCAACACTTCACTCAGCTTACGCATTTTCATTCTCCCTTCTATATAAGTTGGACTAAACATTTACACGATAACGGAGAAGGCAGAACCAATCTGGAGAAGCGAAGCGTTCGACTTTATCCCCGGATTTCCCCTTTGTATAAGGGATTCAAAAAATCTGGGGATAACTGCGATCGGAAGATGGTTCTGACTGCGCAGTGGTACAGTGTAAAATCTCTGATTCAGCTGATATAGCTTATTCCCGTCCAATCGCCAGTTCCGTCTCCGGGTCAAAAAAGTGCGCCTTACGCAGGTCCAGTACAAAATTTTTGTCCATTCCTACATAAGCATGTGTTTCCGGGTGAACCTTGGACGTAACGGTACGGGCACCCGAATGGAAATACACCAGATTCTCGGAGCCCAAATGCTCTACAACCTGAACCCGCGCCTGCAGCATATGGTCTGTCGGAATATTCGGAGCGACGTCGTCACCAAAAATATGCTCTGGACGCAGACCCATAATCACCGGTTTACCTTGATAGCTCTGAAGACGAGCGAGTACATCCTCTGGCAGGGTGAATGATGCCCCCTCCACAACAACCTGCGTGCCTTCAATCCGGGCATCAATGAAATTCATCGCTGGGGAACCGATAAATCCGGCAACAAACATATTACGTGGACTCGCATACAATACTTTCGGTGAAGCCACCTGCTGTATATCTCCATGATTCATGACCACGATGCGCTCCCCAAGTGTCATGGCCTCCACCTGATCATGCGTTACGTATACAATCGTGGCACCGAGTCGTTTGTGCAGCTCACCCAATTCCACCCGCATCTGCACCCGCAGCTTGGCATCCAGATTGGAGAGCGGTTCGTCGAACAGGAATACCTGCGGATCACGGACGATTGCCCGCCCCACCGCCACACGTTGGCGCTGACCACCGGACAGCTCGCGCGGTTTGCGCTCCAGCATCGCTTCCAGCCCAAGAATGGAGGCTGCGTTCTGTACCTGTTCATCAATAAAGGACTTTGACTTCTTGAGATTTTTTAGGCCAAAGGACAGATTTTCGCGGATCGTCATATGCGGATAAAGCGCATAATCCTGAAATACCATCGCGATATCGCGATCCTTCGGATGCAGATCGTTCACGACCCGTTCCCCGATGACAATGTCGCCACTCGTCTGTTTTTCCAGTCCCGCAATCATCCGCAGTGACGTCGTCTTACCACAGCCCGAAGGACCCACAAAAACCACGAATTCCTTATCTTCTATAACAAAGTCCGAACCGGCCACAGCCGTGAACGTTCCTTTATGATCGTCTTTGAATTCTTTGCGCACTTGGCGAAACTCCACGCGTGCCATAGGTAGATCCCCCTTTACGTTGTCGCTTGTCCTGAACTAACCGTTCACCTTAACCTTTTACTGCACCAATCGTAATGCCCTGTAAGAAATAGCGTTGCAGCGAGAAAAACAGAATGATCATTGGCAGCGCACCAATCGTCGCCCCTGCCATCATTGCACCGAAGTCCGTTGATTCGGCAAATACGAACGAGGCCAACCCCACCTGAACGGTGCGCATCTCGTTGGAATTGGTAATGAGGAACGGCCAGAAAAATTCGTTCCATGAAGCGACAAACGTGAAAATCGCCAGCACCGCGATCCCCGGCTTCGCCATCGGCAAAATCACTTTCCAGAAGATGCCGAACTCGCTGCATGCATCAATCCGTGCCGCATGAATCAGCGATGTAGGCAGTGTTGACATGAACTGTTTCATCAAGAAGATATTGCCCACACTGACGGCAGCAGGCAGAATAATGGCTGTATACGTATCCCCCAGGTCAAACACGTTGACCATCAGAATGTACAAAGGAATCAGCGTTACCTGTGCCGGAATCATCATGGTACCCAGCAGAGTCCAGAATACCGCCTGGCTCCCCGGAAACTTCAATTTGGCGAACGCATATCCCGCCAGGGAGGCGAAGAACACATTCGTCACGGTCAGAATGACCGCGATAAGGAGCGAGTTATATAGCCAGCGCCAGGCATCGGTTTTGGCAAAAAAGCGCTCATATGGTGATAACGACAACTGCTCCGGAATCATCTGCGGTCTAAATGAAGCCGACATCGCGCTATCCTGCACCGAACCGACGAGCATCCAATACATCGGAATGACCGTCACCAGCGCCCAGGCCACCAACAGAATGGATGCAACGACGAGCAGTGTCTTTTTCTGTGTTGATTTCATGGATTTCATTCACCCCCGGATGCTTAATGCAACGTGCTTAGTACTCAATATCGCTGGAGAAATATTTGAACTGAATGACGGAGATGACAATGATGATGATCGCCAATACGAACGACTGTGCCGAAGCCAATCCGAACTCATAAAATTTGAATGCCGTCTCGTATATCAGATAAGCAATCGTCGTTGTCGCAAAGTTCGGTCCACCCTGTGTCATCAGATATACCGAGATGAACACCTGGAAGGACGTAATCACACCCGTCACAAGCAGATACAGTGTCGTTGGTTTGAGCAACGGCCATGTAATCTTGCTGAACTGAGTCCAGCCGCTGGCATGATCAATATCCGCCGCTTCGTACAGCGATTTCGGGATACCGCCCATGGCTGCCAGATACAGAATGATACCCGCGCCGTGCGATCCGAGCCAGTTCATCAGAATGAGTGAAAAGAGTGCCGTACCTGACTGACCCAACCAAATCACAGGATCAAGACCGAACAGGCCCAGGAAGCGGTTCAACAGACCCGAATCCGTCGGGTCAAAGATCGCCAGCCATACGATGGAGATGGTTACCCCCGATGCTACCGCAGGCAGGTACAATGTTGCTTTGAAGAACGTCTGCCACTTGCTTTTCATTTGGAAGATAAAGTAGGACAGCACAAATGTAATGAGAATGTTGACTGGTACTGTACCTACAGTAAAGATAAGTGTGTTCTTAATCGACTTCCAGAACGTCTCATCCTTCACCAGTCGCTCGTAGTTATCCAATCCAATCCACGTCGAATTCATGATGTTGTATTTCTGGAAGCTCATCACGAGAGCCGTCAGTACGGGATACAGTGTGAAAATGAGAAACAGCAGGACAGGCGCCAAAATGAACAAATACGCCCACCCGTAGTCTCGCCAAAACCGGGCAACCCGGGAAGTCCGGGGTACAGACGGTTTTGGCGCAAGGGCGGTCTGCATGGCGAATCCTCCTCTCCTAATCAGTGTGGTTTTGCGTTATGTTTATTGGTCAGAATTATTGTCCGAACATTTGCTGGCCTTTGTTCTTGAAGTCTTCTGCGATCTGCTCCGGTGTTTTCTCACCCGAGAACAGCGCTTGAATGTTAGGCTTCACAACTTGTTCCTTGAATTGTTTTTGCTGTGATGCTTTGTCGATATCCAGTTCCAGTACAACCGGCATAGCGATATTCTCTGCCATTACTTTCGCAGCAGCCAGGTTATCTGGTTGACCAAGCTCTTTTCCTTTAAACAGATCCACCTGGGATTGTCTTACGAATGGGAGCGCCAATTCATTGGCCGAATTTCCTGCTTTGGCACCACTAAGCGCCTCCATGACCAGGAACGTATTCTTGGCATGCTGCTCGCCTTTATCCTTCTTCTGCTTGAAGGCTACATACCCTTCGCCACCCATCGTTGTCGCCGCAGGTTGATCGTCATTATGCGGTACAGGCAGCAGGACAAAATCAATTTTCTCCCCTTGTACCTTGCCATCATCAATATCCTTGTTGCGGTTCTGAATCATCACATCATAATAAGGAATCGCTTTGGAGATGAGTGCCGTTTCACCCGCGTAGAACATATCCGTTCGTTTCGCTGGAGCAAGAGCTGCCGTTTCCTTCGGCATATAACCTTGATCCATCAGGTTTTTGATAAAAGAGAGCGTATCCAGAATGCGGCCATCATTCCATTGGAATGTGCCGTCTTTGTCAAGAACGTCAATCATGCCGTTGCTTCGGGACAGCATTTCAATGAAATCAAGAGAGGTTCCATCGGTAACCAGTGCATACTGTTTAGCCCCACCATCCGACGTTTTGGTCAGCTTGGCTGCGGCAGCGTTGAATTCAGACCAGGTCCAGCCATTTTGCTGAATAGATTTCCAGTCTATACCCGCTTCCTCCAGGATGCGTTTGTTACCGCCCCATGCCCATTGGAATTGATACAACGGCAGTCCGTACTGTTTCCCTTGGATCTGGCCCAATTCAAGCGTACCCGGCAGATAGTCATCCTTGATTTCAGGTGTCAGGTAGCTGTCCAACTCAATTGCCAATCCCGTATTCACATATGTGCCGTCTACACTATGAAAGTAAAGATCCGGCGGGTTACCCGCGTTCAGAGCGACATCGAATTTTTTGGGCCCTTCCGCCCAGGAGAGCATTTCCGTCTTCACGGTAATGTTCGGGTGTTCTTTATTGAAATCAACGATTAGATCCTTCAGTTCATCTTCATACGTCCCATGCACCGGATAAGTCCATACCGTCACCGTATCTTCTGCATTGGGATCATCTGAAGCAGCACCACCGCTGTTCCCGCAGGCAGTAACCCAGACCATCATCAACAACATTGCCCATACCAGACCCTTCTTTTTCATCCCTTCATCTCCTTCGCGTGTCGTCTCCCGATTATTGCATTGCCTAACCATGCTACCCCTTTTGAAATCATCCATCCTTAAACGGCATAACTGACTAATGAGCGTGGCAGTAAGGAAATTGCACCTCCCTTATGGATTAGACCTGAGCGTACGCAGGATTAATCTCTTAATGCAATATTAACGTCAACTTAGTTGACATTAACAGTATTAATTCCTTCCAAAATTGTAGATTGAGTTCATTATATGAGCTATGAAATAAAAATTCAACATTATTTTTTATCATAAAATTTAATTTTACTTTTTCATTTCATGCCTCTATACTATGTAAAAAGAAAACTCAAGCAAGCGAGGTGAGCCACTTTGCGAGTATATGTCGGCGTAGATGGAGGCGGTACCAATACTGATGCAGCAATCATTTCTGAATTTGGAGAAATTCTTGCCCGGCTCAGCGGCGGTCCCACGAACCCTCACAGCGTACCACCTGAACAGGCCCTTTTTGAATTGCAACGAGTGCTGGAACAGCTATTTAATCTAAGAAGTGATTTATCGACAAATTGTGAAGGTATATGCCTCGGAATGTCAGGTGTAGATACGATCCAAGAACGGCAACTAATAGCTGACGCAGTAAATAACTATATGAAGAACAGTAATCGACACAAATCAGATGCCTGTCCAGTCTGGGTTGTATCCGAAGGAGAGATCGCCCTGATGGCCTCTCTCGGACATACTCACGGTGTATTGTGCATCTCTGGAACAGGGTCCATCGTGTACGGATTTACGCACGAAGGAGAACGATACCGGGCAGGAGGCTGGGGTCATCTGCTCGGAGATGAGGGGAGTGGCTATCGCATTGGACAACGTGCACTTCAAGCGGTCATGCAGAGCTATGACGGCGTTCTTCCTCCAACCCGTTTATCTCCGCTTCTTATAAAGAAGCTGAACCTTCGGGATATATCGGAGCTAAAGGCACGGGTGTACCAGGCGGATTGGGGCAAAACCGAGACCGCATCCATCGCTCGTCTTGCTATAGAAGCTGCGGAATCTGGGGATGAGGCTGCCCGGGCGCTGATCATCGATGAAGCCGGACAATTGGCAGATACGGCAAAAGCACTGATTGCCCGTCATCCCGAATTTGCTTCTGCTCAGGTTGTCCTGTCTGGATCTCTGTTTCGATACGCTGCTCTTTTCCGAAATACATTTATCCAGAAGCTGTCGGGATATTATGAAGAGCTGGACTTTGTATATCGTGAAGATGCCCCTGCTCCAGCGGTAGGGGCAGCACAACTGGCAAGAAGACGCTGTTCCTTGAATGAATCATTTTAAAAGAGAGAAGGAGGCCATACGGATGAATCACATGCTGAACTCATTATTAACGGAACAACCCAATCCACTAACGGATCATATAGATGAATTGCCTTCGGCAGAAATTATGGAACTGATTAATAAGGAAGATCAACGGATTGCGGAGCTGATTCAGCCCCTGATCCCGGTCATTGCCCAAGCGGCGGACCGGATCTTGAAGGCCTTTCAGTCTGGCGGCAGGCTGTTCTATGTAGGCGCAGGCACAAGTGGACGATTAGGAATACTTGACGCTTCGGAGTGCCCGCCTACCTACGGAACCCCTCCATCCATGGTACAGGGTATTATTGCAGGGGGATTCCGTGCAGTGAAGGACCCGGTGGAAGGTGCTGAAGATAGCGAGGAATTGGGAGCTGCGGACCTAGATGAACATGGATTAGACGAAAACGATGTCGTGGTTGGCATTGCAGCCAGCGGGCGAACCCCCTATGTGCTGGGTGCGATGAGACACGCCAAGGAGATCGGAGCTACTGTGATCAGCCTGAGTAACAACGCAGGTACGCCGATGACTCTTTTGGCTGATGTGAGTATCGAGGCTGTTGTCGGACCGGAGGTTGTTATGGGGTCAACACGCATGAAGGCAGGAAGCGCCCAGAAGATGATTCTGAACATGCTGACCACTACCGCCATGATTCGTCTGGGTAAGGTCTACCGTAATTTCATGGTGGATCTGAACCCCTCGAACGAGAAGCTTGTCCATCGGGCCAAACGCATGATCCATCTGGCAACCGGAGCGAACGAAGCGGACATTGAACAGGCTTTTGCCGGTGCAGACGGTCATGTGAAAACGGCAATCGTTATGCTGATGGCAGGCGTGGACGCCGTGGAAGCTCAGCGCAGACTGGATCTGGCTGATGGATTTGTCCGCAGCGCCATTGTGGGGCCTTCCTGAGCCATGCAGGGCGCACAGCCCTTAAAGTTGAAATCAAAAGAGCCCGACATTGGTCTGGGCTCTTTTGATTTTTTCAAAATAAAAGCAGATATCATCTGTCAAAAAAACCCCTCCTGTATAAACAGAAAGGGATTCATATGGTTCTACTTCACTTATGCTCCAGAATAGCCTGACGGCTCTTCTCCAAATATTCCACCGACTGGCTGTAGTCGCGGCTGGCAATCGCCAGATACAAAATGTCGATCACGTTCAGCTGTGCAATCCGTGACGAAGTTGCTCCGCTCCGGATATCGCTTTCGGTGGAAGTAATCATCAGGGGCACATCCGCCAGACTGCTGAGAGTATTGCTGCCCCACTTGGTAATGCTAATCGTCGCAGCGCCGCCTTCACGAGCATGCTTCAGACAGGAGATCACGTTCGAAGTCTCCCCTGAATACGAGATACATACCACCGCATCATCTTCGCGTAGCGTCGTTGCGGACGAAATCTGCATATGCGGATCGGCGAACGAAAAGCTTGTACGATTGATTCGCATGAACTTGTAGTGTGCATCCAGCGCAATCAGGTTGGAGGCCCCCACCCCATAGAAAAAGATTCGGTTCGCCCGATGGAGCACGTCCACTGCCTGTTCCACCAGACGCGGGTCCAAAATATGAACCGTATCCTTCACCGACTGAATATTGTTTGCGGACACATGTTGAATAATGCTCTCCATGGAGTCCTGGGGACGAATCTCCGTATATTGATATTGCTCACCTGTCTGCAAATCTCCGGCAATCTTCAGCTTCAGCTCCTGAAAACCCGTTACACCCAGCGATTTGCAGAGACGGATAATGGCAGCCGGGCTGCCACCGCTCTGTTCAGACAGCTGTGCCACCGAGGACTGAACCGTCTCTTGGGGATGATCGAGAATATAGGCTCCGATCTTCCGTTCCGACGGAGTCAGGTCATCCATTAATGCGCGTAAACGTACAAGTCCACCCTTCATGCCTTCCATCCGCTCCTCCTTTCCGTACTGCATTCATGTACAAGCATTTTATCCTATAATTCCAATGGAGTCTAATCGGTTTAAACGCCCTTGCATAACCAGCTCATTCAAAAACCTTGCTGCACTACAATGTCAAGTTACCCGATATTACGGCGTGTTTTGCACCAGTTACAGCTGGAAGCGTGTTGGTTCTGCCCATTAGTGCCTCATGGCCAAGGAGGGCAAATCCAATTGCTTCGCGGGCATCATCCGGTATGCCATAATCCGCTGTTCGTTCCAAACGAATGCCTTCCGGTAATCGCTGACGGATCATCTCCATTAACGTGGCATTGGAAGTGCCGCCACCGCAGGCGAGCATGGCCGATATTTGCACCTTAGGCAGTACAAAATCTTCCACTGCCCGCACGATCGTCTCCGCGGTCAAACAAGTGGCGGTAGCCAGCGTATCCTCCAGAGATAAGGAACGCGTATCGGCCATCTCCATCAGGCGTGCTGCATATGCCTCACCGTACACTTCTCGTCCCGTGCTCTTGGGAGGGAGCCTTTTGAAATAATCATCGTCCAAACATAGATCCACCAGACCCTGATCAAACGTCCCTTGTGCGGCCATGCTTCCATTCGGATCATAATGCTGCCGCCCACCTGTCGCCTGGCGTACAATCGCGTCCATTACCATATTGCCAGGTCCCGTATCAAAAGCCGAAATACCTTCGGCAGATGACGCTGCCGGGAGCACCGTGACGTTGCCAATGCCGCCGATATTTTGTACCAGCCGCCCTTCCGTTGGGCTACGAAACATTAACGCATCGGCGTAAGGCGTGAGAGCCCCCCCCTCCCCGCCAGCCGCCATATCCCGTGCCCGCAAATTGCCGATCACGGGCAGGCCCGTTCGTTCACGTACAACGGCGCATTCGCCAATCTGCAACGTGGACACCACGGGAAGACTCCCGCCTGTTGGCCCTGGAAATGCCGAAGCAATGGGTGCGTGCCATACGGTCTGTCCGTGCATGCTGATCGCATCCACCTGCCCGGATGGGATTCCTGAGGATTGAATAAGCTCTCTGACACTGTGTGCATACCACTCCGATACGCCAAAATGTGCAGCCGTCAGCTCATCCACGCGTGCCGTCTCCGGTGAACATAGCCGAATCAGCACTTCTCTCAATTCATTGGAGTACGGTACGCAGACGAAGTCAACCAGATCGATCTTTTGCAATGCCCCGCTGTCATCTGTCAGAATACGCACCAATGCCGCATCCGTCCCGTCGAGGGACGTGCCTGACATCAGTCCAATGATGTAATGCTCCCGTTTCAAGCGATATTGCTCCCACATCGGATAGCTGCCTGTATCCATCCATTCACAACCTCCCTCCAGACCCGATGAACACGTCATCCTGCCATAATTTCACCAAGTATATGATATAAAATTTTACAAGTCAAATATTTTATGAAATTTAATTACACTCTTCTAACTATAGCTACTTTTTGTCTGAACTGGAATGCTCACAAGATGCTTCTATGAATAAAAATAGATAAATAACGATCAAAAAAGAAACATTTTTACAATTTTACCGTTTATATAATGAAGGTATATTTTGGAGTCGATATTTTGAGGCTTATAAACTGTCACAAGCGGAAGGAGAAGCAAGGATGAATAATGCTGCTATTTGGTTTTCAACTGTGCTATTACTGGGGGGATTGACGATATTAGTAACAATCTGATTTTGTGGCAAAAAAACGGAAAAATACTAGATTACATCAGTGAGTACCCATCTGATCAGTTGATACTTTATAGGTATAGCATAGAGAGTAACAAGGTGAAGCCTGTTAAGAAAATCAGCCGTAATGAGTTTGCCGAATGGTTCAAGCTGGATAAGTATCCAACACAGTAACGATCTAAATAGTAGAGGTGCATAATGAAAAAAACGATTTTACTCCTGTTTTTAAGTCTGTTCTTGCTGGTTGTACTCCCTAATCAGGGAAATGCCGCTGCAAGCACGTCGAAAATCTTCTTGGACGGCGAGGAATTAATCCTCCCAAGTGACGTTCAGGTGACCATCGTGAATAAGAACGTGATGATTCCGATTCGTGTCGTTGCCGAAAACTTGAAATTCAAAGTTGATTGGAATCAAAATGCACGTAATGTAAAGATCCAGCAAAATGACAAGACCATTTCTTTAACCGTTGATCAGAAGCAAGCCATGGTTGCTGACAAGCAAGTCACGCTGAACACAGCCCCACTCATTTTAAATAACACCATGGTGGTACCCATTCGATTTGTCAGTGAACAAATGGGACTCAACGTGAAATGGAACAACAAGGAGAAGATTGTATACTTAATCAACACCGACACCAGTAAGGAGCCCACTATTGAGCCGGGCAACGGTAGCCCAACATCGCTAACACATGTTACCGATATCCAATTTGCCAACAATCAGCTCGTCGTGTCTATGGATGGTGAATCCAAACCCGTGATGACGACTTTGAAGAATCCGGATCGTCTGGTCGTGGATCTGCCCGGAGCAGTGTTTGGTGATCTATCACAACCTTTGAATCAAAACATGAATGGCAAATTGGATGTTGACGCATACCCCAATGTAACGGAAGTTAGATATTCTCTTTTTAAACAAGACCCTGGTCAAGTCCGAATTGTCGTAGAATTGAATCATGTGAAGGATGTCCAATACAGCCAGAACATAATTGCCGATAAACTGATTATTGATCTGAATGTTTCGGGCGACAACGTCACACCCGTTCCTGTAACTCCTGTAGGGGATTCAGGGCGCAAGGTTGTTGTCATCGACCCAGGCCATGGTGGTAGAGATCCAGGTTCAACCAGCATCACCAACAAACCCGAGAAAGAATATAATCTGGCATTGGCTCTCAAAGTACAAGCACTGCTTCTCAATGAGCCGGATATCGAATTGGTGATGACTCGTGACGGTGATACCTATCCCACCCGCCCGGAGCGTGTTCAGCTCGCCAATCAACTAAACGCGGATGTATTTGTATCTATCCATGGCAATAATGTGGAGTCCTCACCCCAGGCGACAGGTACGGAGACGTTCTACTATCAACGCAGTAGCAGCAAGGAATTAGCTAATATTATTCATCAACGTTTGGTTAAAGCCATGGGTCTCAAAGACCGTGGTGTGAAAAATGGCAACTTGGAAGTGATCAGAGACACGACCATGCCTGCAGTACTTTTGGAAGTGGGATTCCTGAGTAATGTTATGGATGAAGAACTGATGTCGTCCGATGTCGTTCAGATGAAAGCCGCTCAAGCTATAGCAGATGGGATTAAGGAATATCTGGGTATAAATTAAATGATAGAACATAATGTAAATACACTGGAGGATGTGATCCATTGAAAACGAAATTGGGATGTGCACTCGTCTTATCCTTCTTCATGATTGTTGGCATTGGTTGTGCTCAGAAGCCAGTCAGTGAATCGGGATCGGCCGAACCTGCTGTTCAGGGGGGACAGTCACCAAACCCATCCGAAACAAAGGTGGATCTGGGCACTATGAACACACAAGCGGTTGATGTGTATTTCGCAGATTCACAGGTACTGGAACTAGAGAAAAAAGAGCAGGAAATTGAATTCAAGGACGATTCCGAGAAATACAAAAAAACATTTGAAGCTTTACAAAACAATACCGATTCGGAGCTCGTATCCCTCTGGGAAAAGGTCGAATTGCTCTCCCTAAAGTACGGCGAGGGCAAAGTCACTTTGGATGTTCATATTCCGGATGAGGCCAAATTGGGAACCAGTGGCGAGCTACTTGCATTGGATGCACTGACCCAGACGATGTTTCAATACGATGAAGTAGAAAGTATCGATATACTGGTGGACGGTGAAGTCCTGGATAGCTTGATGGGTCATTCAGAGCTCGAGCATCCTATTCAGCGCGAGCCCTAATCTAATTTTATAAGACACCAGGTGATTCTCTCCTTGAATCACCTCCCATGCATGATGAGAAGCACAGCTTCTCATCATGCATTTTTTATAAAAATCAACATTCAAAAAGACGTCCACAGGGACGCCCTACATAGATCCAACCCTTATAAAATAAAATTCCACCTACAGATACAGCTCATCTCCAGGAGATAGCGAATGAAGTATTCCCTTCCTCGAGACCCATTTTTCTCCGAGTAAGCCTTCTCTCAGTTTATCCGTCTCTGCTCGGTCCGCATGCACAAGCACCGTATGCCTTGCAGGAACCTGGTGCAGCATCCTCTCAACATCCTTCCAACCTTGATGCACCTTATAACGTATTTTACGCACCTCGCACGCGCCGTACTTTGCAGAATTCTGCAAAAGTCTGTGAGCGTAGGTGCCAGCAGAGACATGTCCGGTCAGCAGCACCAGATTATTTCCGCTGTCCGCAAACTGGTTATAGTACCAGCGAGCAAGAGAGGACTGCATCATCCCGTCCGGAATGAACCACAAAGAGGCAGCATGGTGATTCAGTAGCCGCTCTCGTTCTTCCTTTGTCACAGGTAGCTCCCATCCATCCCCGTTCAGAAAATGCGCAATTGCATCCTTCACAACACCCGGTATGTGTTCTTCCTCTTCCTTTAACCAGTATGGAGCACGTAAAAGCTGCTTCAGTCCGTCTACCAAGCCTTGTTCCACTACAATCGGAACGTCCGGGAACTGCTGCTGTGCCCACAGCATGATTTCCTGACCACGACCCACCGAAGGCATAGGCATCAGCACCTTTCCACCCCGGGCAATCGTCTCACGGATGACATGCTCCAGTTGCTCCAACTTGTTGCCCTGTGTATCGCGATCTGTACCGTATGCGGCATCCACAATCGCCAAATCCAGCAAGCTGATTGGAGATGCTTTGGTCACTTCTGCTTCCTTAGATGTGGAATTGCCAAGCCGTTGCTCTACAAACCTTCCTGCTGATACCGATGATCGCAACACCACTTCGGATGAAGCAGAGGCCAAGGTATGCGATGCGGATGGCTCTCCTGCCAAGACATGCCCACCATTCACGGCAGTTAGTGTATCCAGCTTCCAACGTGTATTAACTGAAGCATCAAGGCCCCGCTTGTTACGTGGCAACCTTGCCTGCCAGAACACATCGGCTGGACAATCCTCCTGCAAAAGCATGGACTCCGACGTGTAGTCACCGGAATAAAATATCCGCTTATCTTCCATTTCCAGCCCGAACCATACCGATCCTGCAAGGTGTCCACTGCGCCCCCAGACCGCCGAGACGCCAGGGAAAAGTTCGAACCAGGTTCCACCCTCGGCTTTGTCCTCCAGAAACCGGTAACGAATCAATTGTTCATCGCCTTCTTCATATGGGAGGGCATGCCCTGCTCGCTCCATATTCCTGCGCCAAGCTCTGAAATAGGTGTCAAGCTGCTCCCTGGTTTCCCGCGTCGTCCATACTTCGCCCTGATACCCCATCCTATAGAGCAAGGGAATAGCGACAGAATGATCCTCATGGGCGTGAGACAACAGCACTACATCCAGCTCTTTAACGATTTCCGGTTCAATCAGCGGGTACTCGCCGGCTCCTTCTTTTTTCACGCCACAATCCAGCAAAAGTTGAACCCGGCCCCCACTCAGCAGATAGGCGGAACGTCCATGTTCCCCTGCACCGCCCCATACCTTCAGTTTGATCATGATGCATTCCACTTTCTCTTCGAATTCAGAACTTCAATACCAAGCAGCATCAGTACCGTCATACCGACAGTAACCACGGCCATTGCCATTCCCAATGAGACCTGACCTTGTTCAAATTGTGCAAAAATATACGTAGCCGAGGTCTGCATCGATGGAGGTAAAATCAACAGCGATCCTACCAGTTCCCGGGTAGCAATGGTGAACGTCATCATCCACCCGGCCAGCATGCCGGGGATGATCAGTGGTAGAAGAATGCGCCGCAGAATATACAGCGGTTTTCCTCCAAAGACCTGACCCGCTTGGAACAACGTTCCGTCAATTTGGGTGAAGCTTGATTTAACATACTGCACCGTGTACGGCAAGAAGAGCACCACATACGTCAGAACAACCATGCCGTACGAGTTGTATAGGGTGAACGGCATCCATGGTGAATTCCAGAACAGGATGAGGCCCACCACCATGACAATGCCAGGCACCGTATTCGGCAGCAGACTGAACAGGTCAATGACACGCTGCATAAAGGAAGACGATTTGCCAATCGTCAGGGCAAAACCTGTACCGATAATAACCGCAACCGTCGAAGCTGCGAGTGACAGTCCCAGACTGTTCCCGATTGCTTTCATACTGACTGACCCCCAGGAAAGCAATTCCCGGTAATGATCCAGCGTCAGATTGTCGAAGGACAATCCTGAGCCCCGCAGCTTCATGGTCGACGCAGCAATAATAGAGAAATACGGAATGCCCACTGACAGAATCAGCAGCAACGCGAGATACAAGCCACACAACCAACCCGCTCCGCCGCGTAGCGAGTATCGTTTGGAACGCTGTCCTTTGCCCCCTACCAGACGGTACGTGAACTTACGACTCATGGCAGACTGCATGTACCACATCACCAGACAGACCGACAACAGCACGGAAGCGAGCGAAGTCGCCTTGCCAAAATCAATTGGCCAACTGGAGATATACTTGTGGATTTCAGAGGTCATGACATAATAGCCAATCTTGCGTCCGAAGGTTGCTGGCGTTCCGAATTCTGCGATCGTTTTGACAAAGACGAGCATGATACCCATGCCATACGAAGACAACAGCAGTGGTAAAATAATGCGTCTGAATCGGTATCCCGCACGTCCCCCGTGCACCGCTCCCGCTTCTTCCAGATTGCCCCCAATGCGAATGATTGCATCCCGAAGCAACAGATACAGAAAGGGGAACAGATGCAGGCTCATAATGAGCACCATGCCCCAGAAGCTAAAGAACAACTCACTCCAGCTTGCAGCGGAGGGCACCCATTGCTGCAGGTATCCCCCTTTTTGCATAAACAGAATCCATCCCATAGAGCCGATATACGGCGGGGTCATGAACGGAATCATCAGGATCACGTCCACCCAGCGATGCTGACCCATGCGGGTCTTCGCCATCATCCAGGCCAGTGGCAATGCCAGCAGCGTTGTTACAGCCACCACGCAGATCCCCAGCCAGACGGAATTCAGTAGCACCCCGGATAAATGCTGTCCGGTAATGGTCCGAATCGGAGCCATCCAATCCCATTGCCCATCTGGATACACACTTTGCCAGAAAATCAACAAGAGCGGTACACCAATGCTTATCGTTAGCAGAAAGAGGGCCAGAATCACGCCCACTCTCCGAAAAATACGGTTGTTGTCTACTACAACAGGTTTCACTACGATTTCACCTCACATGACTTCCACAAGACAATCGTCTCTTCACTCTAGCTGCTCGATTTGCTCGTCATCATACTCTGCTTATTTAAAAGTCTCGGAGAAACGTGCCGCTGTCTCATCTCCGTGTTCACTCATCCAGTTCCAATCCACTTTAAGCTGCGGGATGTCTTTCAGATTCGCCCGGTTAGTCGCCTCGATGTCTTCACGTCCCGGAATCAGATAAGCATCTGCAACGAGTTTTTGTGCCTCATCGGACAACAGGTAGTCGATAAACACCTTGGCATTCTCCACATTCTGACTCGATTTCAGAATCGCTGCCGGTCTTGGACTGATTACAGTCCCTTCCTCTGGATATACGATGTCCAGTGGTTCGCCTTTGGCTTTGGAGGAATACGCCATGTAATCTACACCAGCTGCTACGATGCTTTTCGCTCCGGTAATGACTGGGTCAAGCGCTTCCTGATTCGCTCCTGCCATCGCTACACCATTCGCTTTGTAGCTGGCCAGCAAGTCCCAGCCCTTATCTCCATTCACACTCAGGTATCCCGTAATGAAGTCCAGTGCCGAACCAGACAGCGTAGGGTCCGGGATGTTGACTACGTCCTTCCAGGCAGGTGTAGCAAGTTCAGCCCAACTGGTTGGTGGCGTGGATACCAGCTTGGTATTGTAGACAATTCCGAGCGCAGAAGCACTGGAGCTAAAATAGTTGCCTTCCGCATCCGACCAATCCTTGTTCAGCTTGTCTGCATTCTCGGCATCAGGATATGGGAGTGTCAGTCCATCCGCTTTCAGCGCTTGTGCTGAAGGAAGGGAGGCGAGAATAACGACGTCCGCTACCGGATTGGATTTCTCAGCTTCCATGCGAGCCAGGATTTTGCCTGTCGTACCTTGGAACATCTCCACTTCAATGCCCGTCTTGGCTGTAAATCCGCTGATGATGTTATCCGCCAGCTTCTGCGGTCCTGCACTGTACAAAACCAGCTTACCGCCAGCTGGTTTTGTCGTTTCCGCCGATGCAGTCGCCGTACTGCCTTCCCCCGCAGCTTGACCCGTATTCCCAGTGGTTGAATTACCTGTGCTGCATCCGAACAAACTGATACTCATTACCGCTGATAATAATAGCATCGCGCTTCTTTTCCGTGTTTTCATACCCAACATTTCATTCCATCTCCCTTGGTTTCTGATTATAGTCGTATTCAAGTTTCTGCAAACTCACGCTGTTTACGCCATTCCCGCTATCGTCGCTATTTCCGCCAACACATGCCTCTATTCATAAGACTGACCGATACTACGCTCTCAGGAAGGTAAGTTTCCTTGATAATTCACTGTCTAGAAGTTACACTTCCTTGATGATCCGTTTCATTACTCCCGATTCTGCTCATGGGCCTGTGCATATTCCTGTTCATGTCTCCGAGGTCTCTATGCTCATCATGATCAGTTGGCTGCTGCAATGAACTCTCTTGGCTTCACTTTCGGAGTGTCTTCCCCATTCATTCGGCAGATTCGCTCCGGGGATACATAGAGCTGAATCTTCTCCCCTACGCGCACTCTTCGATCCAGATAGGCAGTCCATACCCCCAGCCCTTCCAGCTGCACCCGAATTTCATAACGCTCTCCTACATAACTGACGCTGAGCACCACCGCCTGATAACACAGATCGTCATGACCTGTTTTGCTCCAGGAGACATGTTCCGGTCTCACCATGGACTGATTAGGCGTAAGCCAGTTGGACTTTCCGATAAACGAAGCAACAAAGGGGTCGCTTGGCGATCCGTAGATCGTTTCCGGGGTTCCTTTTTGCAATATTCGCCCCTTCTCCATCACCACAATCTCATCCGACATCGACATCGCCTCGACCTGATCATGGGTGACGTACAGCGCGGTCAGTCCCATATCCCGCACCAATGACATCATCTCAATCCGCATCTCTTCCCGCAGTACGGCATCCAGTGCACTTAGCGGCTCATCGAACAGGATAATCCCCGGTCTCACTGCTACCGCTCTGGCAAAAGCAACCCGCTGCTGCTGTCCTCCCGACAGCTGATGAGGATAACGATCCTCCATGCCTTGCAGGCGAACCATACCAAGTGCTTCGGTCACCTTCTGGCGCAGATCCGATTTTTGCTTTCCGGCCTTCAGGCCGAACGCCACATTTTCGTATACTGTCATATGCGGCCATAATGCGAAGTCCTGAAACACCATACCCAGATTACGCTTATGTGTCGGTACATCTATTCGCTTCGTCGCCGAGTAGAAACTCTTGCCATCCGCGACGATTTCTCCCGCATCCGGTTGCTCCAGCCCCGCCAGCATGCGTAGCAACGTCGTTTTGCCACAGCCTGATGGGCCGAGCAGCGTCGTAAACTGTCCATGCTGAAGCGTTAAATCCGTGGGCAGCAGCGCGGGAGTGCGATTGAATGATTTTTGAATTCCCGTAATTTCCATTTTCATAAGCATCCCTGCCTGTCTTCTTGTACTGTTCTCAGTCTAACGTCCGCTTTCGCGAGTTGTATGTTAGAAATGTAAAATTGGAATTAACTTTTTAGATGAATTCTGTTGATGTTCATAGATTAAATCTATATAAGGTGATTCAAGTTACCGGAGAGGAGTGTTGAGTTCGTTGAACCTGATTAAATTGCAAATTGTTGAACTCATTGATAAGCATCATCATATGACCAGTGTGGCCGAGCTTCTCGGCATCAAGCAGCCTACCGTTACCTTTCATATGAAGTCTCTGGAGGAAGAGATGGGGGTACGATTATTCGAATCGCGTAGTGGAAAGACGTTTCTCACCGAGGCTGGACAAGCCCTGTTACATTATTCCGTCAAAATCAATGCCCTGACCCAGGAAGCACGCAGAGTAGTTCAGGAATACGACAGCCTATATCGGGGCACCCTGCACATTGGAGCGAGCTATGTACCTGCAACGTATCTGCTGCCACCTATTTTGAACACATTTTCTCAGGAATTCCCCGGTATTCGAATTATGTTATCGGTCAAGCCTTCACCCGTTATCCGCGAAATGTTGATCCGCCACCAAATTGATCTGGGTGTGATCTCTTCCGAACCATTTGTGGGTCCGGTACTGCAAGCAGAAACGCTGTGTGAAGACGATCTGGTATTAATCTGCTCTCCACAGCATGCCTTGGCCCAAAGGGATGTGTTGAGACCGGAGCATATAGCACAGGTCCCTTTTGCACTGCATGGGAATGAATCCAGCACTCGCCGTTTAACCAACCAATGGCTGGAGCAACATGATATTCGTCTGCGGAGCACCGTGGAGATGGATTCTCTGGAAGCGATCAAGCAGTTGGTTCTACTCGGCGGTCATATCTCGTTTATGTCACGAATGGCCGTACAATGGGAAGAACAGCATGGGCTAATCAAGGTTCTCCCCATTCCGGGGGAGCAGGCTCCGCGACATATTTACACCGTCCACAACAAGGATCGTCATCCTTCAGTTCAGGTCAACCGCTTCAAAGAAGTGTTGCGGGACAGGAGCCATAGCTTCTCTCTTTTCAATTCATAATCCTGCTATCCCATATAAACTATCGCTTGGCATTCATCAAATCTATGCAGGGTTAACGCAACGAGTCCTTCCATTTAATCGCTTTCATATACTCGGACGATAAAGTGAGACTGTACGTTAATCCAGCCTAGGGAGTGATTGGTTTTGAAAAAATGGAAAAAGGTAACCGCCTCATTCATGTTGAGCATCGTGACATTGGGAAGTGGACTGACGTTTCTGGAAGCACCTCAGGCTTCAGCAGCAGCCAATGCCGTTCCTGCCTATGAAGTGAAGTTCCTGGCTAAGCCGGAGCTGGTATTGAACACAGATGGGACACCACGCAGTGAAGTTATCCAGACGCTTGGCTTGAGCTCCACAGCAAGAAGCATTAGCGCAGAGTATTTCGACACTAACGCGCTGAATCTCGATCAACAGGGATGGAACGTCCGTTTTCGGAAAAAAGATGACAAGAACAATTATGAACTGACTTATAAAAAGCGCTATCCTGTTATCAATGGTGATGTTAATGCGGCTTTGACTCTGGCTAATCAAGAGGGATTTGATGCATCAGATGATAACTACGAAGCTGAAATTGATTGGGGATATGGCAAACAAACATTGAGCTTCTCCAACACTAAAAAGGTAGATACCAAAGCTACAGGCGTACAACTTCCATCACAGCAAGAAGCATTGAGCATGTTATTGGACAAGCTACCTGGAAAATTAAAAAATTGGTCCTCCTCCAACTGGGGTAAACAACAACTCACACAATCCCGTGCCTACGGCCCAGTAACGTTCCAACGCTATGAAGGCACATGGAATGGACAAGAACTTACCCTTGAAGTGTGGCCGATTCGTAACGCAGCAGGCACAGGAGTAGAGAATATTGTAGAGATTTCGTTTAAAACAACAGATACTACGACTGTTTCCGGACTGCGTACCCAATTGATGCAAGTGCTTCAGAACAAAAACTGGCTCATTCCTGCCGATGGCCTGAAAACTCAGCTGATTTTGGAAAGATACTAATTGGTATCGAATCGTTCAAACAGGTGCTCGTCCTGTCTGCCCCGTAAATAAAGCCTAAATCTCATTTCATCCAAAACAAAAGGAGATCAGCAGGAACATTCTGCTGATCTCCTTTATATTCACTATTCCCTACAGTTAGTATATTTTGAAGGTCTGGGCTGTTTCGATCCCGAGTGCACTCTGGATAAACGTATTGGCGACACGCTCCACAGGCACCGGATTAAATCCAATAAACACACCTTTATATTTTTCCGCTGATTCAACAAACAAGTTAGGGCTAACGGAATTCAAACGTATACCTCGGGGCAGCTCATACGCTGCTGCTTTGGCAAACGAATCAATTGCACCATTGACCATAGCACTGGATGCGCCTTTCAGAATGGGATGGTCCTGTATAATGCCACTGACCAGCGTAAAACTCCCCTTGTCGTTGATGTAGTGCTGTCCAATCAAGACGATATTCACCTGACCGAGTAATTTCCCCTGCACACTAATCATGTTGTTCTCAGGGGTCAGCTCCTCCAACTTCGCATAATGGGTCTGGCCTGCTGCAACAATGACATAGTCAATATTAGTCACCGTTTCAAAAAGGGATGTAATACTCTCTGTCGAGGTCATATCCACCTGGTAATCCCCGGATTGCCTGCCGGCTGTAATGACCTCAACGGAATATTCCTGAAGCTTCGCAACAACCGCCTTGCCTAATGTCCCATTTCCTCCAATAACCAGAGCCCTTTTCATAATACGCCTCCTTTTTATCAGTGAAAGCATGAAATTGTTCATTCGTTGATCTCTTCATTTAAACAAAGTTCATTCACATAATCAAACGGCTGACTGTAGGAATAGCCACTTGCTTTTGCATGAAGCTTGTTCTTTGAAAACTAGATATTGAATCGAAATTTTGCGAATTAGGACATTCCTTTTAGCTGGACTTGTGTAAACAAGTTTCAATAAAACGGTATATTGCATGAGCAAGTGATCGAAATGGAACGACTTTTGGCTTTGCGCAAGCAAAACAAGGGAAGTGACAGCTCGAACGCGAGCGAATTCCTTCTCTCACTACGAGTCCGAGCAGAGCTACTTCACAATTAAGCCTAATAGTCCAACAAAAGAGGCTGCCTGAGAATCTGAGATGATGCATCCGTCCAGATCCTCAATATCTACATGTAACCTTTCAAAGCTACAGTCACTAAGGTCCACTCCCTTAAGCTTAACACCAGACAAAAGAGCTTGGTCTATATTGCATTCAGAGAACTCCAGTTTTTGGTGAGCAGCTTGAAAGAAATCGCCACTCACCAGAGAACATTCCGTGTACTTCACCTGTTTAAACTTGGAGAATCGAAATAAAGAAAGATCAGCTACACAACCTTGAAAGCTTACATTTTGGAGCCTGCTATTTGCAAAATTGGTACCAAGCAATTTACAGTTTCTAAATTCTGTCCGGTGGAGGAAAGAGCCGTTAAAGTTCATATTGGATATATCACATTTATCAAAAATCACATCGGTTAGCTCGACTTCCGGTAAAGAGGACTCGCTAAAGATCACGTTCTCAAAGACCACTTTATCGAATGAAACCCTGCTGGCGCTCTGATTCTCAATAGAGATATTACTGAATCGCCCATGCTTGATTTCTTCTTTACTCTCCCATGCTTCTAAAGCTAACGATAAGTCTTCAAGCTCCAAGGGAATCTTTGGTGTTTCCATTTTATTTTTCATAAGTCCTCCCACAATCTGTCTTATATAAAATTACTATATCAAAAAAAGCCCCTGCAGTAAGCAAGAGCTCTCTTTGATGATACCATGAAGCGGGTGATGGGAATCGAACCCACGCTATTAGCTTGGAAGGCTAAAGTTCTACCATTGAACTACACCCGC
>NZ_LITU01000041.1 GCF_001280595.1 Paenibacillus xylanivorans | reverse complement strand
GCTCAGTACACCTATGCAGCAGGCAACCGAATCGCGTCCATGCTGTACGGCAACGGTGTGCAGACGGCGTATGAGTATACGCCAGAAGGACAAGTATCGCGGCTCCACACCCGTGCAGCGGATGGAACAGTATTGCTAGACAACCGATATGCGTATGACCAAAGCGGGAATACGGTAGGCTGTTATGGAACGGAAGATCGCGCGGAATACCGCTATGATGCACTGGATCGACTGGTGGAAGCCAGGTATGCCGAATACGGCACGGAGCAACTCGCTTATGACGCCGCAGGAAACCGAGTCTCTCGTGACTGGAACGGACAACGGACAAGCTATACCTATGATACCCGGAACCGCCTGCTCAGCCTAGTTGAGGAAGCATTGCAGAAAGAGGAGCAAGGTGTATCCGCTGAGCGAGCAAACGGGAAAAACATTCGCTACACTTATGATGC
>NZ_LITU01000040.1:102234-180325 GCF_001280595.1 Paenibacillus xylanivorans | reverse complement strand
TGCGGATATGCAGTTCTTTATAACTGAAATAGCTATAATCCATTTATTAATGCATTTATTAAAAGGGAAATGCTAAATAGACAACACCGTATTCACGCTGCGTCCCCTGATGGGGCCTTGGTCTGCAAGGGGCATTTCGGAGAAGTGGATTCACAGACAACCCTGCGAGGCTAAGTGGCGGAGCCACACGGTCTTAGCGGACCTTAAGCCTCTCGGGTTCGTGAATACAACAACGTTATGCGCCATTACCGGTAAATATTAAAGATAATATTTAAGGAGATAATTTATGAAAGGTAAGATACTCTTCTTATTTTTTATTACGATAATGTTTTCATCTTGTCAAAATATTAGTCAATCGACTACTTTGAATAGCGAAACTAAATCAATAATGAATTCTGAACTGCCTCCTGATGTAGAGAGTACAGGTAATGGAACAGAATCGAAAGAAATAACTGAAGGTCGATCAGAGCCTTCTAACAATGAAGTGTTATCCATGAGAATTGGGAACTACGATTTGAAAGGAGAATTTTATGATGAAATGCTTCGAAATCCTATAGATCATGATTATGAAGTAGAATTTAATGAATTTCAAAATTCCAAAGAGATTATTACAACAATGGGATGGGGAGCGTTGGAAAGCAAATATACAGAAATTTGGGATAAAGAGTTGAATCAAATATATAAAAAGCTTCTTTCTAAGTTGGATAGAGAACCAAGAGAAGCACTAATCGAATCGCAGAAAGAATGGTTACAGTATCACTTAAGGGAAACAAAATTTGTAGAGAAGACATTTATTAATAATGGTTACCTTGGATCAAAAGGATCGGTAAGCCTAGGCACGGTTATACGGGAGAGAATTAGGGAAAGAACAATGCAATTATTTGAATATCGATATTTGCTAGATAGTGAAGTTGAGTTTTTATACCAAAGTAAAAAATAGAGTTGGAATCTTGATCAAAGGTTTCTAGGTGATGCTTCGAAGACAGTAACGGCGCTTAACAATGTATTCATGTTGCGGGGCTACCACCCTTGGTTATCAGATGTATAATCATGGAAGAACACTCAGACAACAAACGACCCAGCTTAAGAGAAGAGCTATCTAAGGCTGGGTCGTTTCGTGAATACAAGAGCGTTATGTGAAAGATATTCAGTTCTAAATCAGAAGGGAAGTCAAACATAATGATCAGAGTCGATGTAGCTTATTCCTTAATTACTGACCCAACCAATTCCAAAATATTAATGGTAAGGAATGTAGATGATTCTAGTGACCGATGGTCACTTCCAGGCGGCGCTGTTGAAAGAGAAGAATCATTAGACCAAGCAGCAATAAGGGAAGCTAAAGAAGAAACTGGACTAGATATTAAAGTTCATGGAATAGTGGCAGTAAATGAATGTAAATTTCCGGAAAAAGAAGAACATGTAATATTTATAACATTTAAAGGTGAGGTAATCGGTGGGAATGAAGAAATAGTTAGACCTAATGAAATTTCTGAAATAGCTTGGATTGATATAGAGAAGGCTGAACAATTAATGCCTTACTATAAAGATGGATTAAGAAGATTAATAGATGGATATGAAATAACATATTTTAACGAAGGCAATAAGTAATTTTGTTAGTTGTTCGAAATGGCAGGAAGAAGAATCGGGCAGATACATCCATTCCCTTAAGATAAGAGCTATCTAAGGGGAATGGACGTCATGAATACAGAAACATTAGCTGAAATTCCAGCAATTATTTATTTAGAGGTGTAAATTCAGAGATGTCTTATACAAAACCGGTTATTAGAGAACCATATTATGATTGTCCAAAATGGTTTGACAATGATGTGCATCGTTCAGAGTTACTAACGCTTTCGGGCAAGTGCACATCTTCTGAAGTTGAACTCTTTTTAATACATTTATTTGGATATAACAATATAAATATAGATCAATCAATGGAAGACACTTTCAATGAACTATTTGCGAATGACTCTGTAGCTATTTTGGGTGGTGTTGCTTTTTATGAAAGTGAAGAAAAATTTATTATGCCAAGTTGTTGCTGTGGTCTAGAACAATTTAGGGAGATTTATAATTCTATTCTTAATAGAGAGAGTCCCTGGCTTGGACATGATCCCTCACCGGGATTAACTTATAAGGATAACGTGGCCATCGTCTGGTCTGATGATCCAGATTCTAGTGATAGATCGGACGTTTTCCATATTGATTTTGAGTTTGAAGAAATTTTATCTTGTCTTGAGAAATCCAAATATAATTTGAAAGATTTTATTGATAAGCCACTCTTTGAATGGATTTATCGAAGAGATCGAGATACAGCTAAAAAAATGAAAGATAGAATGTATGAGTGGTTTCTTTACGAATTGTGATTACTAGCCTTCTAAGAAGGCTGGAACATCAGCTAACATTATATTCACGCTGCGGATCGGCTGTAGCCGATCCTTGATCCGCCAGCGGGTTTTGACAGAGAAGCAGAATCAGGCGGATAACCTGCTTACCTAACCACGGTCGTGGCCAGCAGCTGAAGCTGCCTTAAGGTTCTCGGGTTCATGAATACAGAAACGTTATCGGAAAGATACGCAAATCTATAATTTAAACATTGAAGGAGTACTATATGGCGACTATAGCACTGATAAGGCATGGTAGCACGAGTTGGAATAAAGAAGGACGAGCACAGGGTAACTCTGATATTTCGCTGGATCAGGATGGGATTAATCAAGCAGAACTTTTAGCAACGAGATTAAGATCAGAAGATTGGAATCATATTTATTCAAGTACTTTAGCAAGAGCAAAGCAAACTGCTCTTATTGTAGGGGAGTGCTATCGGAGTAGATATTTACCTTGATGATCGTCTTCGGGAAAGGTCCGGAGGATTGATTGAAGGTACTACTGAAGAGGAACGAATAGAAAAGTGGGGAACAGGTTGGATAGAATTAGATCTTGGACTTGAGCCAATTGAGATAGTCCAAAAGAGAGGTGAAGAGTTTTTAGAAGAAATAATGATGAAGCACCAAGGTGAAAAGGTGTTGGTGTTTTCTCATGGTGCCTTAATTCAATTTAACTTTATCAATTTAGTTCCTGATTTTCCTACAAAAGATTTTGGCAAACATCAATAACTATTTTAAAGAAAATAGATAATCAATGGACATGTGAACTGCATAACTGTACAAAACATCTTGAGGGTAATATCAAAGAAGGCTAATCCATCTAACACCATATTCAAGCTTCGGGGCATTTGCCCCTCGGTCCGGCAGAAGTTAGAGGAATATTCGGGGCTAGATTTTCAGTAGCGAGGAAGTGGAATCAGCCGGACACATCCAATCGATTAAGTGCGCTGATGTGTACCCGGCAGCTTCGCTGCCTAAAGTCGATAGGACGTCGTGAATACCCGAACGTTATACGAAACACTTCGAAAGCGGGAGAAAACATGAAAACAAATAAGGCAATGAAGAATTTATTGGATGAGTTATCTCAATCAAATAAATTCATAAATTCGGATTTATTAAATCCCAATTTTATTGAATGGGATAATTGTATCTTGATTGATACTTCAAGTTTAAGTAATACAGATTCTATTGGAAAAATAATTTATCAAGATAGGACGGATCTGGAAGTATCAATTAATCATTATCATGTAGACGATTTATGGACTGGATTCAAACTAGTCTCTAATTGGGAAGAGAATCTAAAATCAAACTACCCTAAAAGAGAATTTATCTTGATTTTAAGTTCTACAATCGAAGGAGAAGATGTGGTAATTAGATTCTATCAATCTAGGGATAATGAACCTGAATGGATTAATCTAAACGATCTTGAAGGATATAAAGAAGAAGCAATTTTAGTAATTGAGATTCTGAATGTAATTCAATGATGTGAAGTGCTTCGTATAACAAAATATTAAAGCTTCGCGCCATTCGGCCTTTGGTCCGGCAGATGCTTTTCGGGGAAATGAAAGCAGTCGGACACATCTTCACCGACTAACTGCATCGCGGCCAGCTCCTGACGGAGACTTAAGTCGGTGACGTCGCGAATACGAAACGTTATACAAAATTGGCATAAAGATAATACCGCATTGGAGGCGATATTATGGTGGTACACAAAATTGAATTATCCCAAGAAATACTAATTGGTTCATTTACTAAAGAAGTAACTCCTATCCTTTCGGTGTCATCGGGTGATTCCATACGTTTTGAAACATTAGACGCAGGTTGGGGTACTGGGAGAAGTAATAGTGAGAGAAGGAAACCATTTTCAAGAAAAGAAAAAATTGATGGAGGTCACGCCTTGGTGGGACCTATTTATATTGAAGGTGCTAAGAAAGGCATGACTTTAGAGATTGAGTTTAATGATATTATACCTGGGCAATATGGTTTTACTGCTGCAGGTCAATATCCTAATTGGCAAAACCAAAAGTTACATTTAACCGAATATAAGGAAATTAGCCTTGATTGGAAACTCGATAATAAATCCATGGTGGGAGTATGTGAAATCAACGGCAATTCCTTCTCAGTTTCGTTACGACCTTTCATGGGCATTATTGGAATGCCTCCAGATGACATAGGAATTCACTCTACTTGGCCACCACGATATTGTGGTGGAAATATTGATTGTAAAGAGCTTGTGAAAGGCAGCAAATTGTATCTTCCTATTTCTGTCGATGGGGGTTACCTTGCTATTGGTGATGGTCATGCTTTGCAAGGGGATGGAGAGATCAGTTGCCAAGCTATTGAATGTCCGATGGAAGTTGTTGATATAACTATAAACTTGATTGAAGGGATAGATTTGTTGAACCCCCGAGCTGATACTCCCGCAGGGTGGATTACTTTTGGGTTTCATGAAGATCTAAATGAAGCAACTGTTCAAGCTTTAGATGGAATGCTTACCTTGATGGGTGAGTTGTATGGTTTAAATCGTGTTGAAGCTATTGCTTTAGGGAGTTCAGTTGTTGATCTGCGTATAACCCAAATTGTAAATGGGGTTAAAGGGGTACATGCCTGTTTACCACATGGAATTTTAAAGTGATTCGAACGTAACTCAAAAAGGACGCCAATATTTTATTAAACCGTATTCACGCTGCGTCGCCTCCGGCTCCTTGATCCGGACAGAAGCAATAAGAAGGGGCTTTGATCGATTCAGTGGCAGTGAAGATTCGTGAATACAAGAACGTTATACGCAATACCTAAAATTAAGAAAACACATATGAATATCTTTCATGATTTTAATGTTTAGTGGTCTCAACTAATCATTAAGGAGAACCAAGCAAAAACGTACGATTAGTCATACGATTGTATGATGAATAGGGATAAAAAAGAAAGGTGGGGGTTCGCTTGTATGCTGTAGAATTACTCTTCAACAAAGAATTCGATGAGTACGTCAGAAAAGCATGGATGCACTTTGACAAAGAGGGAATCAGTCATTTTATGAATAGATTTGAGAACTTAAGTCCCCATATCACGCTTGCTGTATATACGGATATATCCGATTTGGAAGGATTTAAAGAACAACTGAAAATCTATTTTGATAATGTTTCTCCTCTTCGTTTACGATTTGATATCGTAGCTACCTTTCCAACCTCGGGAACGATATTTTTAGCCCCAACCATGACGGACCAACTTCAACGTGTACATAAGGATTATTATAAGAAGTTAGACAAATATAATAATCAAGCGAGTATATATTATAGCCCAGATCAATGGAATCCACATTGTACCCTGGGAACACAATTAAGTAGAGAAGCGATAGCTAAGGGAATTCATGATGTAGTAAAGGAATTTGAACCTATGGATGGGATCATAGAAAGAATGAGTTTAGTGAAGATTGAGCTGTCAGAAGAAGGGAACAGGAATATAACCATATTTGAACAATCTTTTGAAAGTTAATTCAAAGAGGTCAGTTACTGCGTATAACATAATATTCACGCTGCGGGTATTCGCCCTGGATCCGACAGGAGTCGGAGCATACGCTGGGTAGTAAAACACAAGGGAATGGACGTCGCGAATATATCAACTTTATGTGAAATCATAGTGTGATATTTAATGAAAGCATCTAAAGGAGGCTTGTATGAAGACAATTATCTATATGGTTAGGCATGGAGAATCACCATACAACGAAGGAAATGAAAGAACAAGAGGGCTTACCCCAAAAGGAAAGATCGATATTGAAAAAGTAACGAAGTTACTTATAGGTAAAGGAATAGACATGATTATATCAAGTCCTTATACTCGAGCAATTCTGAGTGTTGAAGGATTGGCCGAGCACTTAAAGTTAGATATTAAAGTATTTGAAGATCTTAGAGAACGACATTTTGCATCTTATAATATTGAAAATGCAGAGTTAATGTCTAGTATCAGAGAGAGTTTTAATGATTTTGATTATACCTTGCCGGGTGGAGAGTCCAATGCTGATTGTCAGAAAAGAGCAATCTCAGTTCTAAAACCCATTTTAAAGGAACACAGAGGGAAGAAAATAGCAATCGGGACTCATGGTCTTGTAATGACTTTGATGATGAATCATTTTGATTCAGCTTTTGGCTTGGAGTTTTTGAATCAATTAAAGAAACCAGATATTTATAAAATGCAATTTGAGGGCTTAGAATTAGAAGCAGTAACTAGAATGTGGAATGATTAGATTTCCTAAGCCTAGCTATCAAAGAGGACTGTGACATCACATGACTGAGTATTCATGCTGCGGGTGGGGGCAGCTCCCTAGGTCTGAAGCAATTCGGTGATGTATTATCAGGCAGACAACCCTGTGAGGCTAAGTGGCGATCCGGGTTTATATGGCGTAACCGCTATCACACTGCACAAATTGAATCACTAATAATATCAAAAGGTTGGTAAAGTGGTATTTTGTAAGTTTTTCAAAGAAGACAACAACAAACTACGCCTAACATCATCGGCCCTCGGTCTGCGAGATGTCAATTGGGTGTGAAGCGAATTTAGCAAATACATCTGCACCAACTAACCGCATCGCGGTCGGCTCTTAAACGGAGCCTTAAATCGGTAGGACGTCATGAAAATCAGAAAACTGAACGAAATATATGCAATTTTAAGTCTAGTCAAAAACTATATTATAGAGTAGATTGAAACATCAATTTTAGAAAAGGGTGGTGTTTCTTGTGTCGAACCACAGGCAACTTACAAGATCTCAGAACGCAGCTATTGAACACATAAATAATTGCGCAAGATCCCAAAAAAAAGAGGTTCAAGCATCACTCAAAGAAATTTTTCAGTTATCCAATATCCATTGGGATATCTATGAAGAAGCAGTTGATAAGCTTAGATCCCATGCAAGGGTGGCTATGCATTTTCATCCTGATCGTCCGGTTGTAGATATGAAAATTGTGGCTCAATCATTATTTGAGCAGGGGATATATAAAAGTCAGTTCGAGACTCTCATATCCAATGGTAGTGTATCTGCTTATTCAGGTGGTGCACGGGATCTTTGGGAGGAAAAACTATTTGGCGGAGCATATCAGTTAGAAGGTACAACCAAATTTGAAAGGCCGAAGTATGGGGCTCTTGATTTGTTGTTGCATCCAGATGGGCCATCTCCACGATTCGGGTCTTGTTATTTTCTTCTAAAACCGAATGCTTCACATCGTTGTACGTTCACTTACGGTGGCTCTCAAGATGATCCAAAGGAAAAGGGGACATATGAGGAATTAGACGATATTTTATCTGCGCTTTTTACGGATGCTTTCTTTCGGGATTATGCTATTGGAGAAAAAGATCTTACTCCTAAAAAGTTGATTGAGAAGCTATTGTATAATCTGGAACGTCCGTTAGAGGATCCCTCAAAACTGGCCCCACATCGGAATCTTAACCATTTTATCGAAACTCAAGTTCATGGAGATATATATCTTGAAGATGATGTGGAAATTTTAGTAGCTGATCCATCGTTCAAAGGAACAGAAATAGGGAAATACTTAGAGCAAATCTGCATCAAATATTCCATTGATCTATTTTGGCATATGGGATTTGCGATGCGTGCAGAGGAAGTGCCCTCTGATTTTAGGGGTCCAACCATGCCCTCATTAGCGAAGCGAATTGCAAGCAACGGTAACATTGACGCAAGTGTGATCGGGAATGCTGTCAACGATTTGAAACGCAATCCTGATCTCTGGTCTGACAGAGGTAACTACGAAGAAGTGCTTCAGGAATTAAAATACATGTGGCATGTACTCGTTCGATATGGTAAATCGATGGATTCCATTTTCAGTAATAGCATCAGCGATAATAAAAACCTCTAGAAATTCTTATAAGTTCAACCTAATTGATTTAATAGTGCATCTATTTGGTGGATTAATAATTACAATATTATTCTTAGCAATGAACATGGAATAGATCTATTCTTTTCGAACGAAGTTATTATCTTTTACAAAATTGGTATCTGTAATGGCCTCATATTCACGCATCGAAGCCTGTTGGCTCCATGGTGCGCCCTATTCAAAAACTCAAGATTTCATTACAGGTCTAGGTATTTTGCAATTCGAAGAAGTCGTAGACACTCAAACATAACCCATACAAAGGAAGATGAGAAAATGGATAAAGGGAAAATTATATTTCTGAATGGCGTAACCAGTTCAGGTAAAACTTCAATCGTAGAAGCGATGCAAAATTACTCTGATCCCTTTTTTTATGTTGTGGCCAATGATCTTTTTGAAAATACGATTGGTGATAAACATTTGCAAACAGACTACTGGAAGTATTTAAGTGAAGCCATCATTATGATGTATCATACAGCAAAATTATTTTCGGATCATGGAAAGAACGTTTTAATCGATGGGATACTGGTTGAAAGACCGGAATTAAAGCCGCATTATGATAAAGTCCAAGATATATTTGATGGATATCCTTTGGATATCATTGAGGTGTACTGCCCGTTAGATCTTTGACGTAAGCGAAATATAGAACGTGGTGACAGAAGAGAAGATCAATCCGATGAGCAAAATAAAATGATGTCGCAACACATCCATTATAGCTGCTCAGTCGATACGAGTTTGAATACGCCGGAAGAATGTGCAGAAGTGATTATTACATCAGTATTCAAAAAATAATGATTGGAAATATCAGTTCAAGAAAGCAAAACACTTCAAACTTTCATTGAAGGGAGGAAGAAGCATGGGTTCAAGAATAATGCATCTGATTGTGGCGAATAGAATTGCAGATTCCTTATCTATAGTAGATAAGACGCCTTTTTTACTTGGAAATATTGCACCGGATGCTGTCACAACAAAAGATTCATCACATTTTTTTGCCGGTGAAATTCAGGATTATTCAAGAAACGTAGACTATAAAGGATTTTTACATAAGTATCGATCACAGGCAGAAGACCTTTATGTTCTGGGTTATTTCACACATTTAATTGCAGATGATATATGGTTGAAAGGTTTTAATTTACCTTGGTTAAGGAACAGAATGGAAGCTAATGAGGGACTATATAAACAGTATCATAACGACTTTAGTTTATTGAATGGGAAGTTGCTTGAACATTATGGATATGAAGAGGAATTAAGAAACAGGCTCAATCACATTCCAACAATACCGGATTTAGAGGAAGTTAAATCTACAGATGTCGAAAAGTTTGTGCCATATATATTTGACGATTTGGATTATGACAAAGAAATTTTGATTGAAACCCTTAATGTTTTTACTTTTGAGCAGATCATTGGATACTTAGAGACATCAGTCGATATGGGATTATTGAATATGAAGTATATAAAAGTAAAGTACAATTTGTAAATAATTCTATGAAGTCCGAGGAATCCCTTAACAATACATCCACGTATCGCAACTGCATGGTAGCTGCTCGGTCTAAAGATATGAGAGGAAGTCAACCCGCAATGTCATATGGCTTGAAGTTGTAAATTTAACGAGTAATCTAACGGACAGATTAATGGAAAAGAAGGAGTAAACTATAATTCACCGAATACTATTTAGGCATAAATAAGAAAAGGAGGATTTTATTATGTGGTTTTATTGTTATAAAAAACCGATAAGAATCCGTAACCTCTCTCAATATTAAAAATTGAGGAGGATTAAAATGAGATTAAATGAAAATTATTTAAAAGAACAATTAAAGCATGTGTATTGGTTAAATGGTGGTTGTTGCGCGGGGAAGACAACGATGACAAAGAAATTTGTTGCAGAGTTAGGATTTCAAACATTGGGCGATGATGTTTTGAAGTATAGACCATTTACTAATCCAACTGAATATCCTGCACTTCAATATCCACACCCAGGTTTAATCTGGGAGGAGTGGTTTAATAGGCCTACTGATGTGATATTTCGGTGGCTTTGTGAAATCGTTGTAGAGATGATGGAATTTTTCGTTATTGATTTATTGAAGATGCCAAGTGATAAACCAATCATTATCGATTTAGGAATAATGCCTGAACACATCCTACCCTTTATTCCTAAAGAAAGAATGATGTGTCTTTATACATCTGATGAAGAAATAGAAAGGCTATATTACTTTAGAGAAGACCATAAGATGATTTTGGATGTTATTAACCTTACATCAAATCCAGCGGAAACGATTAAACATGGCAACAAAACTATGGTGAAATTCTCCCATGAAATTAGAAATGCCTGCGTTAATAACAATATCAGAACACTTGAAAGAACACCTACTTTGGGGATCGAAGAACAATTTAGATTAGTTCGTGAGCATTTTGCAATATGATATAAGGATCCTTTGTTAATATGATATGTAATAAGGATCAGGCTACCGATATAAGGTAGCCTGTTTAAATAAGGGATATTTTATTTTTAATACTGGAATTAATGAAATTGAGAACTTAATAATATTCGGTAATGACTGTAAAGAACCTTACAAGAGGATGATGTTAGCCTTGATTATGTAATTCTTGAAGGCATAATTTTAAAGAATATGGATATCAAAAAAGATTTATTTAAGTATCAGAAATTACTTTGGAAGGGCTTTGACCACGAAGGTCCTGTGCCTGTTGACGAAATCACTATTGATAAGAAAAAAAGAATGTTGTCAGCAAGAAATATGAATTCATTCCTACATATTGTTGCTGAAAATGAAGAGCGGAATATGTTGCTTATTGTGGCTTATGGTATAGTCAGAAAACTGATTATTTTTATGTTGAACCTGTATGTACAATTCCGGAGTATCGGCAGAAGGGACTTGGAAAAGCAGTGATGTTAGAAGCCTTGAAAAGAGGCCGCTCCTTAGGTGCTGAAAACGCAAATGTTATTTCGGATAGTTCTTTTTATAAGTCATTAGGCTTTCAACAGCACTCTCAATATACTTATAACATTTGATACTTTCTTAAGCCTTTCGGGTTCGTGAATGTAGGGAACGCTATCTAAAAGGGAATGAAGTGGAAGAAAGGATGAAAGCATGAACATTCAGGACGTCCCAATTGAGATAATAGAAAAAATAGGAAAAGTCCAGAAAATTACTTTTCCCAAGCAAGGCCATACTTCTATTGTGGCTATTCTGGATACGCTCGATAAAAAGTACATAATCAAAAAGACAGAAAACGATCTCTATAATGAATGGTTATTAGAAGAATACAAGGTGCTGCAATATCTTTACCATACGGGACTACCAGTTCCGAGAGCATATTCATATCATGTCGAGAATAAATCGAGATGGCTTTTAATGGATCATATTGATGGAATAAGTTTGAGAGAATTTCTATCTAAAGAGCCCGATCTCAAAGATAAAGAAAAAGCTATTTTTAACTTTGGACTTTGTTTGAAGAAAATACATGAATGTTCTTGCCCTATTGAATTATTAAAAAATGATCATCCTTGGTTAGATACAATGCTTAATAAAGCAGAATATAATCTAACTCACTTTGCTGTAGACGGATCAGAAGAATTACTTAAAGGGTTGAAAGAAGTAAGACCCAAACCAATAGATAACACTTTGATTCATGGCGATTTTACATTAGATAATGTATTAATTAATGAATGCAATATAGTTGGAGTTATTGATTGGTCAGGAGCTGCGTACGGGGACCCAAGATATGATGTAGCATTGGCAATTAGACCCAAATGTAATGCTTTTGATAATGAAAGAGATAAAGAAATATTTTATAACGCATACGGCAAGTTACGAATAACGGATGAAGAATATGACTATTTTGAAGACGGGGTATATAGCTTCTTTTAGTATCGCTTCGGAGCGTGCTTAATTCGTGCTCCATCAGATAACACTATATTCAGGCTTTGGCGTCCGTCCGAGACACTTCAAGTAGGTGCATTCAGGCAGACACTTCCGTACCCGCATCCGCGTCCCACCTTCGGGGCTTAAGTCGGTGGGACGTCGTGAACACAAGAACGTTATAGGGAATCTGCCAAAAAAAAGAGGTGTCTAATGAAGAAACTGACATTTATTTCAATCATAATAATTCTAACAACTCTAGCAATTATTATTGTAATCAATTTATATCCCAAGGAAGTTAAAATAAATGCACAAGGTATAAAATATAGATTAGGAACTGAGCATTTAGAGTCAGAGAAACTTGTAAATGTTAATATTCAGGGAAAGTTGTATAAAAGTATTTCTGGTGAAAGAAGATTTAAAGGTACTCTAGACATAGAGGGTGAAGATATACATGTTCCATTAGATCAGAGAAAATTAGATATACCAATAACAAATGATGGTTGGGGTGCTATAAGCTATCCGTATTTTGTATACAGAAAAGAGGATGGTGGAACAGAAAGCACGGGGATTTATCAATATGGATCACTAGTGATAAATAATGATTTCAGTAAGGTAACTATTTTAGTTTCAGATCGAAATCAATTGAATGATATTAAAAGTGCGACTTGGAGTTCAGAAATTGGTCAAATGATAACAGTGCCAGCTACTAGCAGATTAGAAGCAATTAGTATCTCAAACGAGATGATGGAATTTTTTTTAAAAGGACTAAAATTGAAATGATCAAACCATGTGTAAGAAAAATCAGGTGGGAGCAGACATACAATAACTATGTATTTAACGCTATTAGATTGGAAAATACTAATGGATTTGAAAGATGCACCTAGCAGAACATTTTCATAATTTAACACGTTGTGCATACGCCATAGGTCTGGCAGAAGAACTTCAGGGGAGCAGGACACGTAAATAGGCAATGTTATATGACATCACTGAATGGTTATCAAGAAGTTCAGATTAAGAGAGGTGAATAATGACAATAAAATATATTTTGAATTCAGAAATCAAGGGATTGATAGGAAGTTATTGAAGTGATGTTAAGAGAATTAAAAGAAACTCATATAATTTCATTATTTTGTGATGAAAACGATCAAGAATTTTTTTTTGAAAATAACTTTTAAATATGGAGGAGAATTATGACTGTCAAACGAATTACGGCAAACATTCACACAGCAAATATATATGAAGCTAAATGCTTTTACCAAGATATATTAGGACTAAACATATTAATGGACCATGGGTGGATAGCTACTTATGGATCCGATCATGAAATGCAAGTACAAATCAGTTTTGCTTCACAAGGCGGTTCAGAGACTCCTACACCTGATTTATCAATTGAAGTTGACGATATCGATGTGGTGTATAAAAAAATAAAAGATGCAGGGTTTAAAATTGTATATGAGCTTGTACATGAACCTTGGGGAGTAAAGCGGTTTTACGTAAGGGATCCATTTGGAAAGCTTGTTAATATCCTTGCTCATCAGTGATATAAATTTGAAAGAATAAATAAGAAGTTAGCATGGTTTTGATAGAGTAGTCTACCGCTTGGAAAAAGAAATGTAACATCTCCGTTTAGCAAAAAACAGTTTCCAATAACCTTCGTTATTAAAGCAAGAAAATTTAAAAAAACTGAATAGGGGGTTATACATGGTAACGGTAAAATTACATACAGAGAAAGCTATTCTACAATCTGAACTAAGGGGTCTTTATGAAGATGCTGGTTGGTGGCCTAACCGGGACGAGAATGGAATATTAAAGTTGCTTGTTAGCGGTGTTGCAGTAGGAGCTTGGAAAGATGATATATTAGTTGGTTTCTGTAGGTCTATTTCAGACGGAATATATCGGGCTTATGTAGAAGATGTTGTTGTATTAAGTACTTACAGAAATAAAGGAATAGGGGAACTAATGGTCAAAAGACTTTTAGATGAATTAAAAGATATTGACGTTATTAGTTTGTTTTGTACAGAGGATTTGGATGGTTTTTACGAATTGTCAGGATTTAAACGGACAAAACAAATTGTAATGCATTATAAGAATCAGAGAATTTAAAAAGTTTAGGCAGCATCACTGACGCTTTTAGGTCTGGCTGAAGATGATGATCAGGAAGACACCCTTGCCAGGCTAATTGGCAAAGCACCTCGCGCATACGATTTTTAAGCATTTAAGGTCGGCTCGCGTAGCGAATATGGGAACGTTATTTGAAAGACCATAAGTGTAAAGAAAGATGGTGCGAATCAGATGTCTCACGAAATCTTATTTCGTAAATTTCAAAATATTAAATTGATTGAACTTACAGGAGGATATACAAACAGTACATTTTTACTTGAAGGTACAGATCCACCGGTTATTGCAAAGATCTCAACTAATAACAGTATTGATGCCAGAGTAGAAATTAATTGTCTAACTCTCTTGAACGAGGCAAGAATTTCTCCTGGAATACATGATTATTTTGAAGACAACGGCTTCTTGTACATTATTTTGGACTATTTGAAGGGAGTGAACAGCCAGAAATATCTTGATGAAAATGATAATGTCAAAGCTCAAGAAATTTTTAAGCTACTTGGAAAGCATCTAGCACAAGACGTTCATTCAATAAAGCGTAGAGAGTCCAACTCCAATATACCAATATTAAAACTCATAAATATTGATATTGATTCTATTGATTTCATGCCAATTGTTCTAAAAGATAAAGTTAAACTCTTACTTAACATTGATATTGAAGAAGAGGAAACATTAGTACATGGTGATTATGGACCTCATAATGCAATTAGCTTAGATGACACATTGTATATTATTGATTGGGAATGGGCCGGATGGGGGCATCCTCTTCAGGATATCGCATGGGTAATATGGTTTGTACATCTGCATTATCCAATGTTTGCGAAGGATCTTTCATGGATTTTTATAAGTGAGTATAGCTCATATTCAAATGTACAAATTAATGAAGAATTATTGAAAGCGTTCTCGATTTCTCGGATTCTAAATATTATGAATCGAATAAAAAATGCGAATATGGATGTAAAGAACGAATGGGTTAGAAGATTAGAATGGACACTTCAAACAAATTTTCTTAAGTGATTGAGGAGGGGATTATTCAGATTACAATGTATACAAAGCAGCTTCTCCTCATGGTTTTCATGAAGATGAAAGAGAGAAGTTGAATTAGCTCTCAACGACGAACATTAGACGAAAGCGCAAAAGGCTAATATATTGCAGTGATTTCAAGGAGGCTACAACATGACAAGATCCATTTACATCATTTCCGGTCCTGCCGGTGTTGGGAAATCTACTACTTCAAGGAAACTTGTTGAACATCTGGATCGCAGTTCATATATATCTGGTGATGATATTAGTCATCTACCTGTAAACGGGAGGGGAAAGCCGTGGATCTGTCAAGAAACTCATAAGCTAACGTGGATAAATATTTTAAGTTTAGTGAAGAACCTAATTGAATTTAATTACGATGTTGTTATAGATTATGTGACGTTTCCAACGGAGGCTAACTGGTTAGCTAGTGAGCTGGAGAGTATAAATGTAAGGATTATTTATGTAGTATTTATGGTCGATGATGAAACAATTATTAGAAGAGATCAGTTAAGAGATCCAACGATACAAATGGGAGCACGAAGCGTAATCCTTTTGAATGAATTTAAAGAAGCCCTAAAAGACGAAAGACATATATTAAATACCCAAGCATATTCTGTTGACCAGATAGATGAAGTGATTGAAGAGATATTAAACAATAATAGATTTTTGATAAGCTAATTTGAAGAAGTGGTGACATCGTATAACATATAATCAAGCTGCGGCTCCTGGGAATACCTGATTCAGCAAGATGGGTCTGGAAGAGGCATTTCATGCTAGTCTCACGAGAGCAGCCTATACCTTCGAACTTCATATTTCCACATTGAATTTGAATGGTTTATTGCGAGCAGAATTAAAAGATAATGATAAATTTTTACTGTATAAGAATATACGTTCTGGTATAATTGAACTGAGAATAGTAAATCTCTTCCTCTAAATTTGGTTACAAATAAAAACAGGGAGGTGAGTGAGATGGAACAAAGGAATGCGACAGAGGTAAGAATTGAACTATGGGACGAAGGAGATCTAGATTTGCTTCGTCAATTAAATTCGCCTGAGATGACAGTACACTTCGGAGGACCAGAGACTGAGGAGAAAATCCTAGCTCGCCATAAGCGCTATTATGAAATCGCCCAAAATGGAACAGGGAAAATGTTTAAGATCCTTTTGCTTCCGCATCTTGAAGTCGTGGGTAGTGTAGGGTATTGGGATCAGACGTGGAAAGAAGAATCGATTTTCGAGATAGGTTGGAGTGTTTTATCTGAATATCAAGGTAGAGGAATAGCGACAGAAGCAACAGCAAAGGCCATAGCTTCTATTCGTTCTGAAAAGAAGAAACGCAATTTCATTCACGCTTTTCCTAAAACTATAAATCCCGCTTCGAATGCCATTTGTCGCACGCTGGGCTTTTCGTATATTGGCGAGTGTGATTTTGAATACCCTATTGGGACTACCATACGATGTAACGACTGGAGATTGGCAGTCGAGAGGAATTAAGATCAAGAGCATGGAGGGGAATTTTAAATCAGCTGTACGGCTTTCTCCATATTTCAGGGCAGATGAGAGACCATCTGCTTTTTTTTTGCTTGATTTACTTCATATATGTAATAATATGGGTTAGTACTTAGTGCATATAATTTCCTGATTAAAGGGACATGATAGATGCCTAGTTTCTATGGATTTATTTTTATTTGAATTCTAGAGATGCTGAGTGAAACAACTTAAAACGTTAAGGAGAACTAATATGTCTCAGTTTCCCAGGTTAGAAACAAAAAGACTTCTATTAAGAGAGCTAACAAAGAATGATTCCGCAGATATATTTCAATTTTTTTCATTGGATGAAGTTACAAAGTTTTATGATGTGGAGAGTTTTACAAACATTAAACAAGCAGAAGATTTAATTCAAAGATGGAATGAAAGATTTGAAGCAAGTCAAGCCATTCGTTGGGGAATCACTCTGAAGTCTGAAAACAAAGTAATTGGAACATGTGGCTTTCATGGCTGGATGAAAAATCACTATAAAGCTGTTATTGGTTATGAACTAACACCAGAATATTGGCATCAAGGTTTTATGACCGAGGTGGTTGAAAAGGTAATTGAATATGGATTTAATACGCTTGGCTTAAACCGAATTGAAGCATTTGTAGAACCGGAGAATGTGGGATCAAGAAAGGTTCTTGAGAAAATCGGCTTCAGAGAAGAAGGGATATTGAAGGAAAATTATTATTGGAAGAATCGATTTGTTGATAATGCCATTTATGCATTTCTCAAGAGTGACTATAAAGTTCATTAATAGCTAACGAAAGAAGGATAACCAGATGATTACAATCAGATTTGTTTCAAATGAGGATATCCCACACATTCAATCCATAGCTCAAGAAACATGGAATTATACTTATAAAGGCATATACTCCGAAGGTTACATACAAAATTTTCTAAGTAGAGCATATTCAGATGAGAATTTAAGTCGATCTGTCGAGAGAGATCTTCAAAGTGCCAAACGGAGTTTTTTAATTGCAGAATTTAATGGAAAAGTCGCTGGATATGCTCAAACAAGACAAGTCAAAGGAGAAGAATATGAATTACTAAGAATCTATATACGACCTGAAAATCACAAAATGGGAATAGGTAAAGAGTTCATTCAGAGATTCACTCAAGTTTTAAAGCCAATAAATACAATGTTTGCCTGGGTAGGGAAAGAGAATCATATAGGAAGGGCATTTTATGAGAAAAATGGATTTAAAGAAATAGAGGAGATGATTGAAATAATAGAAGGTCAGAGTAAAACCCAAGTTAAATATGAATCGGAGATCTCGAAGGTATAGATATGCACTCATATTAAGAAAGGAGAGAGGATAATGAAACGAGTCAACGTAACATACACTCTAATTACAGATGAATCAAAATCGAAAGTCTTAATGGTCAAAAATGTAGGACGTTCAAGCTGGTCTTTACCAGGAGGAGCAGTAGAACCAGATGAATCATTAGAGCAAGCTGCTATCCGAGAAGCCAATGAAGAGACAGGTTTTGATGTTAAGGTCTATGGCATCGTAGCTATAAATGAATGTAAATTTGAACATTTAAATGAACATGCAATTTTTATAGTCTTCAGGGCTGAAATTACTGGTGGTACTGAACAAATTGTAAGACCTGATGAAATCTCCGAGATTGCATGGAAAGATATAGAGGAAGCAGATCAATTAATGCCATTTTATAAAGGGGGTATAAGGAACTTAATTAGCGGTAATGAGATCACTTACTTCAATGAAGGAACCAAGTGATATGTGATACATAAAGTGAATTGATGAAAACCATACACACTGTGGCGTTCGCCCCCTTGTTTGACAAGTACTTTTCTAAGACTAGAAGAACTAACTGAATACGCCCAGCTCCTTAAGATAAGAGAGTATAAGAGAGCTAAGAGCTATCTAAGGGTGAGAGGCGTCATGAGGAGTTCATAAAAAGTTATATGAGATGGGGGAATAATATCATTAAAATACAGAAAACGCACATTATCACAGTAGTGCTTCTTCTTGTAGCTTATTTCTCTTATCAATATCTAAATCAAGAAAATGAGCAGCTGAATAAAGAGATTTCTATTGATCAGATTAAAAGTACCCAAATGACAAAAGCAGTCTACTCGCACAAAACTCCTAACATTACATTTGTGGATATTAAATTGACAGATGAACAAATTAACAAAATTGTTGGCTGGATCAATTCTGTGCCTGAATCCTCAATTATCGAACTTCATCAAACGCCTTCAAACATCAGTGCTGGAATAGCATTTCGACTTCATTCAAGAAGAGATATTACCATCCAATATGATCTTGAGCAAATATATATTACACGAACAGATATAAATAAAATAATAAAGAAACGAAGTATTCCATTGTACAGTACGACTTAAAATCATTTTTTGATGAACAACTCAAGGGATTTTATTATGGAAAGGATAAAGTAAACGAATAACCCCAAGAGAGGACTATCTATACCTATGAATCCACCTAAGCATATCGTTTCAGCGGCAGCGATTGTAATGAATGAGAACAATGAAATTTTGCTAATCCGAGGACCCCGAAGAGGATGGGAAATGCCAGGAGGGCAAGTTGAAGAAGGAGAATCCTTACAGGATGCGGCAGTCAGGGAGACAAAAGAAGAATCAGGGATTGATATAGAGATTATTCGATTTTGTGGGATATTCCAGAATGTAGATGGTTCAATCGTGAATACATTATTTTTAGCAAGACCGATTGGGGGAGAACCCATAGTAACTAGTGAAAGCCTGGAGACAAGATATTTTCCAATAGAAGAAGCATTAAATAAGGTGACTTTGAAGAACTTCAAACAACGAATAGAATATTGTTTAAAGGCAGATTCGCAGCCATTTTATATTGAATTCTAAAAAAGGACTACGATGAAACTACACTTAATCTAACAGCTGCGAGCATAAGTACTCGATCCGTTCGCTGAACAACAACGTTATAGAAAATCAGCGCAAGGATGTAATGAATTAAAGGAAATACTTTTTCGGTTATTTAGTAGATTAGTTAAAAACTTTAGACTGGAGTGTGCTCATGGAAATTGAATTAGAAGTAATTCAGAGTATGTTAGTTAAATTTAAGTCTGAAGGTAAATGGACTCTCCAAGCAATCTCACAATTATCAGAAGAAGATATCACCTGGTCACCAAATCAAGAAAGTAATAGTATTGCAAATCTGGTTGCACATATAAGAGGTTGTGTTCACTCAAGAATTGAAACGATATTTTATGATATTGCTGATTCAAGAGACAGGGATAAGGAGTTTGAATATGGGCTTAAAATGTCGATAGAAGAAGCCTATAACATGACTAAGGAATCATTCGATATTATCATTCAATATCTCGAACACCTCAGTTTCAACCCAAATTTGTTGTTATCTCAACCTTTCACTAATCGTCCCCTCTTATATTCAGTCAAGTAAATAATGAAACAACGGTTTTGAATCTAATGATAGCAATGGTAAGAGAAATTCACTATCACACTGGTCAAATCATATATGCAGCCAAAGTCAGGAAAGGACAGCTAGTTTGGCAATACGATTGATATCAACACAAAGTAATAATGATCTGAAAAAAGGAGAATTAAATGATACAAATCCTAGAAGAACCAACAGGAGTAGCATATAAACAATTGGTATCTCTGGCTTTTAGCCTGTGTGATGAGTTCATATTGGTCAAAAGAGATCAAATTGAATTAAATGAAGATGGAAAAAGATTTATTGAAGAAATAAAGCCTTATATTAAAGAGATTAAAAAGCAGGAGGGATGGCCCGGGACGCAATTATTTGGCCATTACGCAGATGTTTTTTATTTTGATTGTAACGAGGAATTGAAACAGATCTTATTAAGAAAAGTCGATAGACTATATGAATGGTTACAACCAGAATTACTAGAAGATCTATGTTTTTATAAAAATAATAAAGAATGGCTAGTAACAATTACTCATGAAAAAGAGGGAATCATTAAAACAACAGATAATCAAGAAATACTAATGATAAGGGAAATCGAAGGCATAATGATATATTAGCATGAGTAGAAATCAACGAATCTTCACAAAAATATTTGATAGGAGCTGGATTGATGGATTTTATATATGGAGAATATCTTATCAGTGATAACAAAGAACTTATGGAGATCCATGCGGTAAAGGGTTTCTTATCTAGAAGCTATTGGGCCAATAAGAGATCCGATGAAAAAATTGAAAAGTCTATCCATTCTTCAATATGTTTTGGTGTTTATTAAGAAGAAGTTCAAGTTGGTTTTGCAAGGGTTGTCACAGATGATGCGACAATGTATTGGCTTTGTGATGTTTTTATTCATGAGGAATATAGGGGCCAAGGACTTGGTAAGAAACTAATTGAAGTGATAACACAATTGGATCGCTTTAAAGATTTAATGGGGTTACTCGGAACATTAGATGCACATGAATTATATGAACAATATCAATTTAATAGAAATAGTGAACGCTTCATGATAAGACTTCCTGATTATTTGAGGGCGTGATGACGTTGAAGAGAACTGTTTATTTTCTTTCTTTGATCATCGGGATAGTTTTTATAGCCCTTGGAGTACTACCAGCTATTTTTGCCTATCCCTTCAGTGATGAACCAAACTCCGGGCCGGCAAGCTTTTGGGAACTGATTCTAATCATTAGTTACGAACAATGGATATTGTTTCTGATTGTTGGTCTGATATTAAGTCTGTTTAACGTGTTACAACTACGAAAGATATAAAGGGAGATTTTATCAATGTACAAACTTAAAACAAAAGAAACAGACAACAGCGTCATTGAATTTATTGAAAGTGTTGATAGTCCCAAAAAACGTGAAGACGCGTATCAGCTATTAGATATTTTCACTGAAACAACAGGGTATAAAGCAAAGATGTGGGGACCGAGTATTATTGGATTCGGCGCCTATCATTACAAATATGATTCTGGTCACGAAGGAGATGCACCACTGGTGGGTTTTTCTCCCCGAAAAGCAAAAATCAGTTTGTATTTTGCGACAGGTGACACAGAGCGAGAGAATTTATTAAAGGACTTTGGAAAACATACGACAGGAAAAGCATGTGTATACATCAATAAAGTTGCAGATATCCATACAGATGTATTACAAGCTCTGATCAACCAATCCATCAGGTTCTTGAAAGAAACCTATCCGAATCATTAATTCCTGTTCACTGTTATTATTGGAGGTCACGTGATGAAAGAAGAGCACATTCATATACGATGGGCTAACGCAACTGATGCAGAGGAGCTTCTAAAGCTCAATGATGCTTTTAATGGAGTAGGTACATCCATAGAAGAAGTAATAGATAGCCTTGCTTTATCTAATGAGTTGATTGCTCTAGCCGTAATTGACGATCAGGCAGTTGGGTTCGCTTGTGCTCAATATTTTAAATCTTTTTGTTATCGTGGACTCCAGGGAGAAATCACAGAAATGTATATTGCCGAAGCTGCCCGGAGAAGAGGATTGGCTACGTTGCTAATTGCTTTTATAGAGGAGGAACTTAGAGAACGAGGTGTTACCAATGTAAAGATTCTGACAGGCCAAAGAAATGAAATGGCTATAAAGACATACGTAAAATCAAACTATGCGAGAACAGAAGAAGTATTGCTTCAAAAGAAACTATAAACCAAAAGGAGCAATCGAATGTCTGAATATTATTGGGATAATAAAATTGAATACCTAAAAAATACGAGATGGCTTTATTACAATGACGATTACCTACAATTTTTAGTGCAATTTGTTTGGAAGATAGATAAACCTCTAAGCGTTATTGATTATGGGTGCGGGTTTGGTTATTTGGGTCTTAAACTGCTACCTTTGTTACCAAAAGGGTCAACCTACACTGGATTAGATAAGGGTGAAACATTAATCAATGAAGCTAAGACAATTTTCTCCCAACTTCCTTATGATACAGAATTTATTACTTGTGATATAGAAGACGTTGTATTGGAGAGGAAGTATGACATTGCATTGAGTCATGCTTTTTTATTGCATATGGATGACTCTGTGAAAATACTCCAAAAGATGATTGAAAGTGTGTTGGATGGTGGAAGAATCATTTGTTTTGAACCTCACTGGATTGGAAATATGGCGAACTATCATGTGGAAGGCGTTGAACAAAGTGAAATCATTAAACTAGGCGTTTTACAGAGGTTATTTGAACAAGATCATATACGTACAGGTAAAGATGGAAATATTGGAATGCGATTGCCCATAGTAATGAGTCAATTAGGATTAACGAATGTGGAATGTAGAATGAGTGATAAGGTCAACTTTCTAGATCAAAACCTGGACTCTGCCAGAAAAAACATTCTCTATCACTCACTGAAAGAAGAAGGTATAGGACAGGATCCTGGAGATTCAGTAGAGGTAACCAAATGCTTATCAACTCGGGGCATAACCCAAAATGAAGCAAAGGCGCAGTATGAAGCTGAATTAACACTCTCCAAAGTATTTGATGAAGAATCTTGGTTGACTTATGCAGCCAGCATGAAGATTTCATTTGGAACGGTCCGAAGGGAAGGGGGATAAGAACTGTGGGTTCACGGATTGCACTTTGTTATTGCTAATTGAATGCAGAGGACCTTTTGATTAAAGGGAGCTTATAATTTTACTTGGATGTATTGAATCTAGAACATAAAAAGGGGTCTTTAAATGAAATTTATTGTGTCTGCAAGTGTGATTGTCCTTAATGAGAACGATGAAATCTTACTTATGAAGGGACGGAGAGGCTGGGAAATGCCTCAAGGCTGTGTGGAAGTAGGCGAGACCATCACACAAGCTGCTATTCGAGAGGTGAAGGAAGAGACTGGCATTGATATTGAACTTATTAAGTTTTGTGGCCTATATCAGAATACTACGCGGGGAGTATGTAACAATATATTCACTGGAAAACCGATTGGAGGAACTCTAACTACAAGTATTGAAAGTGATGAGGTTGGTTTCTTTACATTAGAACAAGCCAATGAAATGATAACCTGGGGGAATTTCAAGGAGAGAATTCACAAAGCATTGGATGAGAGCACTCATCCCATTTTAGTTGAGTTCTCTGAATAACATATGGGTGAAGGTATCTTGAAAAACAACATCGTTTGTTGTGGTTAAGGGAGTCATTGAAAATAAAGGCAGGGTATTGATATTAAAACGTTCAAGTGCAGATGAAGTTGCCGCTGGGAGCTGGGAAACCGTTGGTGGAAAGATCGATTTTGGAGAAGAACTAGAAGGAGCTTTGACTCGTGAAGTGAAAGAAGAAGCTGGGCTTAAAGTGAGTGTTGAGAAGTTACTATTTGCTGCTACTTTTTTTACGGATCCGCATAGACAGATCGTATTACTGACATATTTGTGCAGAGCAATAGATGATCAAGTGATACTTTCAGAAAAACATAGCGAGTATATGTGGGCAACCCGATCAGAGTTATATGACTATTTACCACAAACTATTTTAAATGATTTTAAAAAATATAACGTAATCGATACAATAGGAATGATAGTTTGATTATATGACTCATGTAATTTTTTCAACTCCTTTAACAGAATAAGATTAAGAAACTAAGAGGATATTTAAATGAATCCAATATCTATATAAGCGGTCGATTAGTAGCCATTTTGGAGGCATAATGATCCATTTTAATAAAAAAGGTGGGATAGCATGGTGTACGACGATATCAATAAAACGATGACCACAGAGAGGTTACTGTTAAGATTATTTACGAAAGCAGATGCTGAAACCGTTACCAGACTATGTAATGACTACAACATATATAAGAGCACACTCACACTACCCTACCCATATACATTAGATTGTGCTTTGTCATGGATAGAACACCATAGCGAAAATTTTAATGCGGATAAGTTATACGAATTTGCTATTTGTGATAGGGAAACAGGTGATTTATATGGGGCAATAGCATTATCTAATCAACAACGTTACGATAACGGTGAGTTATCTTATTGGGTGGGTCAGCCGTTTTGGGGAAAAGGTTATGCAACGGAAGCTGCCAAGGCGATCTTGGACTTCGCTTTTGATGTGAGAAAATATCATAAGGTATATGCGCGACACTTTGCTTCTAACCCGGCATCCGGACAAGTAATACAGAAAATTGGCATGAAGAAAGAAGGGGTGCTGGTGGATCATGTCAAGAAAGAAGACCGGTATGAGGATCTGATTTACTACGGAATAGTGAGAAATAAAATGAAAGAATAAATTTCAAATTCAACGCGGAGGAATACATATTGAAAATTAAACCGGGTAAAAAAGCTTTACTGTCATGGGTCGATTGTTAGAATTCGGCTGAGTTCCGACCTGATTCTCTAAGACCATATGCAAATTCTGTTGTTATATATTGGAGGTGAAGATATGAATACACTAATTCCATCTTTAGATTTAATTAAAGAAATTGAAATCTCGGAAATCGATTATATGACAGATCGCATGCTTGCTATACAAGGTCGGGACAACAATCCGGAAGGAATTGAGATTCAGCAATTTGGAAATGCCATCTGCTTCTACAGTAAGACCATGCCATGGCCCACTTTCAATACGGTGAAGGGCTTAACAAATAATGATATGGAACACATGGATGCTATCATCGATTTTTATAGACAGCGAGATCGGAAGATTCAGATCGAAGTCATTCCAAGCGTGGTGGATCAGAACTTTCTGAAACGCTTAACCGACTTAGGTCTGTATGCATCGGGATTTCATTCATCCCTAGTCATCAAACCTGAAGAAAAAAACAATCACTTAGATCATATCCGAATTCAAGAACTCGAAGAGGATCAATTCGACCTGTACGCTACCATCCATTGCAGGGGGACCGGTTTGTCGGATGACGGTATCCCTTATGTCGCGCAGAATAATAAGGTTCTTTATCATCGTCCAGAATGGAAATTTTACATCGCATATGTCAATGACATCCCAGCAGCGGTAAGTGTTCTGTTTATTAAAAATCAAAAGGCTTCCTTAACCTTTGCAGCAACATTACCTGAGTTTAGAAATCAGGGTGTACATCAGCAGCTTTTGAATAGGAGAATAACGGAAGCCATGAATAAGGAATGTAATCTGGTGGTGGGGCAATGTTCCTTTTTATCACAAAGCCATCGAAATATGGAGCATGTTGGAATGAAGTTGGGATATGTCCGAACCGCGTGGTCTGAAAGATAAGAACCAGTTGACGAGGCTTGGCATTAAAAATGATTATAATCATAAACGGAAATAGGAGGCAGCTCATGAACAATACAAATAAAATCCTGGGTGCGGTTCTAATGGTTAGCAGCGTTTTTATTTCAACCCTAGATAGAATTTCGGATAGAATATCCATAGCGATAGTAGAAGCTGGTTATGCTTCAGGTGGGAAAGCGCGTGAGTTAATACCAGCTAGCGATAATGGTTTTTCGGGTATACTCGTATATTTATTATTCTTGGTCGGCTTTGTACTATTGGTTGCCGGATTCCCGGGGAATTCCAGAAAGGATAAAACCAATAGATATACCCAAAACCGACCATAGGAGGAGTTCATTTTGCGGGAACACGAGGAGATTCTGAACGGAGGCAATGTGAACAAGGTTGTAAAAGTTGGGAGCACAGTTCGGCGTGAAGCAATACCGAATCCGTATGTATATGAATTGCTTATGCACCTTGAAAAGGTGGGCTATGCGTATTCCCCTAGATATTTGGGAGTAGATGAGCAGGGTAGAGAAATTCTTTCTTACCTGGATGGTGTAGTTCCGGGAAATGACTATCCTGAGATTGAAAGTTATATGTGGTCTGATGAGACCTTAGACAAAGTAGCGAAACTTTTAAAAAGCTATCATGATGCTACAGTGGGATTTATCACATGTACCGAGTCTTCCAATACCTGTCCAAGGATATCTTCAAAGGAAGAAGTAGTCTGCCATAACGATTTTGCATTGTATAACGTTGTGTTTAAAGATCGACTTCCTGTAGGAATCATTGATTTTGACATGGCAGGGCCTGGTCCGCGTCTATGGGATATCGTTTACAGCTTGTATACCTCTGTCCCACTAGCGGGTTTTTCACCGGGTAAAGATGAAAGGGAAGTCGTTCCATATCGTAAACAGGATCATGCATCTGAGCGGAAAAGACGTATAGCGTTATTTTTTAATGCTTATGGTATGGACGTGCCGACAGATTTGAAGGAGTGGGTGATTTCTCGAATTCATTTCATGTGTACTACATTATCTGATCGGGCTGCGTCTGGGGAGACTGCTTTTATCAAAATGATTGAAGAGGGTCATTTGGCTCATTATGAGAATGAAGTAAGGTTCCTTGAGAAGCATTTCGGTGACTGGAGTTAATCACACGTATTATGCTAGAGAAGCGATTGTGGGGAAGATGATTTAGGTTGAATCAAGCTGTTATCGTTGGAGGTGAAATAGTATGAAAAAGCGATATTTAATATTTGTTTTTTGTATTGCTGTGGTTCTTCTCATTGTTTCTTTAACAGAAGTTAGAGACGAAAGCATTGTATTAATAAAGCCTGACGAAGTTGTTAATGCTGAAATATATAATTTTGTTTTACCTTCTAATGACGGTGATCTCCAAATGATTAATATAACTGAAACAAAAGATATCGCTCACGTATTAACCAACTTAAGTGAAATAAAGCCGAAGGACGAAGGATTATCTTTAGATGGAGATTATTCCATTATATTTAATAAGAATGACGGCTCCAGACTTGTATATATGTATGAGAGAGGGACACTTACAACTTCGACCGGATTTAAAGGTAGAATAACCAGTGACAACATCATTAACAGGCTGTGGGCCGGCCTTGATTATCCTGTTCAGAATGTAACAGAAAATGAACTTCCATCGGATATGTAAAACAAAACGAAACGAGTGATATTATTGTGATCAGAATAATACCTACTACAAGAGAGAACTGGAAAGATGCATTAAACTTACAAGTTCAAGCCAATCAAAATCATTATGTTCCATCAGTAGCCGTGTCGCTAGCGAAAGTGCACATTCGTCCAGATGGGGATGAGTACAAGTATCTGCCATTTTGCATATATAATACGGAGAATAGCTTAGTGGGTTTTGTCATGATCACGTTCGATGAAACGACAGCTTGGTCCTATTGGTTGAATGGTTTTATGATCGATGTAAGTTGTCAAGGTAAGGGATATGGAAATGCAACGATAGATTCGGTTATTAGATATATAAGAGAGAACTATGTCCATAGCAAGTGTTTGAATTTAACGGTATGTGCAGATAATGAAGTTGCAAGAAAGCTTTATGAAAAAATGGGGTTTGCTGAGACCGGAGACGTATATGATGACGAAATTGTATATCGGTTCGTTTTTTAATTTAACGACGAGGTCCCTTTCGGAGCCCGCCTGAGTAGAGCCGTATGGAAAACATCTCAACTTTTATGACAGTTTTTTTGCGGAATCGATTGGGAAACCCTATTTCGGAAAATGTTTTCAACCAACGATATATCCAACACTTGATAACCGACGTTCCATATTTAACTTAAGAGCAGCAACAATATGTTGCATCAAATTTCAAGTGTGGTATCGTGTTGTCCTTTTTAACCCAGGGAGGGCTCCCTTTCGTTTGCATTTACGCAGATGGGAGCACTTGTAACTGACCTCCTACTTCTGCTTAACTAGTACAACACCGATGATGATGACCACAAGCCCAATCCATGTTTTCCAAGAAGGAACTTCCTTCATAAACCAGTATCCCATCCATATGGAGATGAGCACTTCCATGCATTTGGCAATGACCAGGACATAGCCCAGTTGGCTGGCGGCTTTCATACCAAACTTGACGCCATATCCGACACTCAGATTAGCTGCGAAAAATAAAGGCAGCATCCAAAGATGGAATTTAAACGTAGACCAGAACTGAGTGTCAATATGCTTGCTTTGATATGAAAAAATAATGTTGATACAGGCTAAGCCAGCAAACATGAGCACAAAGCTGATAAGGTACAGCATAACATCACTCCCAGGGATAAGTAGTATGATTAATGTTTCCTCGAACCAAAAATTTTATCCATGGGCATGAAATGCTGTTAGCGAAGATGAGGGTACCAGCTAAATCGATAATAGTGAGGATGTTTCGGCGGTCAATGATTCCAAAAATCAGACTGTAAACAGGCGATATCCGTTACGTTCAGTCAAGTGATCTGGAAAACATTTCTATGAAGAATTTTACATAAAAGCAATGTAGAATTCATTAAATTCCACATGTCCTTTTATATACTTAGTTTGTTTGACTCAGCGAACTAAAAGGACTAGGTGGTCGTTTAAATGTTAAAAAAACGAGATTTGCACGAATGCCACTCACTGCATGATTTGATGGTGGACCCCGCTGTTTTTCCATACGTTCGTCATAAGTGCCGATCTTATGAAGAATATTTATTTGCAACTAAACAGGTGATCGATGAAGAAGCGCAAAACACATGTATTTCGAGAACGATCCTTAATGAGCTGGGACATCCTATCGGAACCATTGATTTATATCACATGGATAATAAGACAGGTTTTCTTGCGACATGGATTGGAGCCCCTTATTTTGGAAAAGGTTACAATCAACGAGCAAAGGAAGCGTTTTTCGCTGAGTTGTTTCTTCAACGTGAAATTGAAACGGTATTTCTTAAAATTCGAAAACAAAACATTCGTTCTAAGAAAGCGGTTGGGAAATTGTCTTACGTCAAATTAGCAACTGATATATACCACGAAGTGTATAACTCAATAAATTATGCGGAACAAATTTATGATTTGTATTACGTGAATCGTTCTGACTTTATGGCAAGTGAAGAGATGAACCATGTGGTTGCTACGTAACAAATAAAAAACAGCTTTCAAAGAACCGTCTATTCAAACGAAATCCCGCCAGGTTTGTCCTGTCGGGATTATTATTATTTTCTTTGACAGTCCATAATTTTGAATATAGGAATCAATAAGTAAGGATGCAGGAATACGGAAATTAAGGTCGAAAGAAGAGATATATAAGAATGAAACAAGGTTATTAGCAAGTCGCAAAGTATATTATTTCTGGGGTGATGTAATGGAGATCAAAAAAATAAAGAATCTATCCAATGAAGATTGGCTTCAACTTGGAAGCTTTGGATATAAATCAACTCAAAAATATGAGCTTACAAGAGAAGAGACACAAGGCTCTTTTAGTATGCAATTAGCCTTAATAAATTTGGATGACATATACGAAAAAGAAGAATTGAACAGTGCAGATGATTTGGAACGATATGAAGAAATCATAAAACTGGGATTTTCTTATGGAATATATATGGATGGGAAAATAATAGCACTCGCAATTTCAGAACCACAAACTTGGAATAATACGCTGATGATATGGCATCTTCAAGTTAATGAAAAATACATAAGAAAAGGATATGGGAGACTGTTAATCAATAAAGTAAATGAGATTGCCCAGGAACAAGGTTTTAGAGCTATCACGTTAGAAACCCAGAATACGAATGTTCCTGCCATTCATTTTTATATGCAATGTGGTTATCAAATTGAAGGGATTGATGTATCACTATATTCAAATAATAATAATCAAAACGAAGAAATAGCTTTGTATATGAGAAAGAAGATTAAGTAAGATAACTGGGTATTATCTTGAAACCGCTTAAATCCATGATGTTTGGTGAGGAGAGATTCTGCATGATAACGCTCAGAAAAATAACACTGGATAACAGACGTTCTATATTTAACTTGGAAGTTTCAGAAGAACAGCGACAATATGTTGCATCAAACCTTTCAAGTGTAGCCTCATGTTATGTTCTTGCAACCAATGGCGGCTCACCGTTTCCACTTGCAATTTACGCAGATGAGCAACCTGTAGGTTTTGTAATGATCACTTACGGAATCACGGGTTATGATCTCCCTGTTATTGCTGACAATAGCTATTGTATTTTGCGACTGATGATTGACAAGCAGCACCAAGGCATGGGCTATGGCCGGGAAGCTTTAAAGAAAATATTGGAGTTTATTCGAACTTTCCCAGCTGGACCTGCACTTTATTGTTGGATTCCATTTAGTCCTGATAACCTTGCTGCCAAAAAACTATATGAGAGCTTCGGATTTCATGAAAATGGTGAAGTGTGTCACGACGAGCTTATAACAATATTGGAACTTTGATTTCCTTCTTAAGAAGGGGAGTTTTACAGCAAAGATTTCCTAGCTCAGGGGATTAGCTCTTCCTCTCCATGTCGCATAAAATGGATATTTTTATTGGTGGAGTTGGTACAGGTGGAATCATATCTGGAGTTGGCGAAGCACTTAAACAAAGAAAAGAAAATGTGAAAATTATAGCTGTAGAGCCTTCGGATTCCCCGGTACTTTCTGGAGGAACTAAAGGAATGCATACAATTCAAGGAATTGGTGCCGGTTTTGTTCCCGACAATTTTAATAGATCTGTAGTTGATGAGATCGTACAGGTAAGAAATGAAGATGCATTTGAAACAACTCGTTTTTTAGCTAAATCCGAAGGGTTATTAGTCGGTATTTCGTCTGGTGCTGCTGCATATGCAGCAGTGCAAATTGCAAAAAGGCCAGAGAATAAAAATAAAAGTATAGTTGTTCTATTCCCAGATACAGGGAAACGATATTTATCAACAGACCTTTATCCAGAAGCATAAATGAACTTAATGAGCCGCCCTCACTACTTTTAATCGCTTCGTTGATGTTTTCTTTGGAAAAATAAAGGGGTGAGGGCGTCAAAAACGAAATAAGTAACCACCAAACCGCATGGTAGTAACAAAAATATAGAAAGGGTGAATGCGATGACTGTTGGAAGAAAAGTTTTTGTTTTTAAGGATGAATCACGTATTGATCCAATAAGTAAAGAAACCAGAGAAGTGCTCATTAGCATATACTATCCTTCTAATCCCGTGGAACATGAGTCGAAGTATATTTCGTTATTTGAACCTAATATCTCTCTAGCTGTTGATATGCTCTGTAGTATGGGAGTTGATAAGGATTATATTTGTAAACTGGATACAAAAATACATAATGATGAGAGTGTTGATATTACTGCTAAAAACTGTCCCATTATTTTTATAGCTCCGGCTTTTGGTGTAGTTAGAGATATGTATTCCTTTTGTGTAGAACATTTAGTGGAGTCCGGATTTGCTGTTATTACTGTAGGAGCGACTCATGAATCTATATTCTCCATTTTTCCTGACGGCCGCTTTGTCCAGCAATCCAATGAGATATCCGAAATAGACAGTTTAGATATCCATTCTTGGAAACAACTGTTGAAGCTTAGAATTGAAGATATTCGTTGGGTTGTGAGAAATGTAGATGAAGTCTTGGATTCAGATAAGGATCTTAGGGCTATAGTCGATGTGAATGAAATGGGGATCATTGGTCATTCATTGGGTGGGGCTGCTGCTTATGAATTGCTCAAAAGAGACAAGAGAATTAAGGCTAGTATTCTATTAGATCCCAGTTTTCATTTAATAACGGCGAGTAAAGCAGAAGGAGTATCTGTTCCATTATTGGTAGCTCGACAAGAGAAATGCTCGTTTGAAGAATTGGAAAATGAAATTTCTCCCGAACTATTACCTTTGTTACTAAGTGGGTATGAGTCTTTGTTTAACTCGTGTAATCTGAATAGTTCATTTATTAAACTAAACGGTGCTCATCATATGACTTTTAGCGATATCCCGATACATTACAATGAAGATGGGATAGAACACAAGCATTCCACTATTAATAAGTATATTGCTGCTTTCCTTGAGGAGCATTTAAAAAAGAAAGAAAATAAATTTCATGAACTGCTGAAAAATAAGATTAAAAATGGAATTGATCAAGTAAATAGTAAAGGACAAGTTATTTAAAGAGGACTAGAGATGTTTAGAAAACACAAGCTACGCATGTTGCAAAGAGCCATGACTGAACTTAAAGAAAAGTATCCAGTTCTACGGTTATATGTCATGGAATGATGCAGAGTCAGTTTATTTTAATTTTGGATTTGTTCCGGGCGTTCAAGAGATACAAATAATGTATATTCCTGTAAATGAACATTCTTCGTTAAAAGAATTTCTAAGATCTTTTGAAAAATTAAATGTTCCAGACAGAGAGTTTATTCTGAAGGTGTTTCATGGAAATCAACTTGAAAAAATCTAAGTATGACAGCATCAACTCATAGCATGGCAAGTCCTGTTGCTTTAGGAAAGGATGGATGGTAACTATTGGAAACTATATTAATGTTGGTAGTGTCTTTGTTTCTTGGTATTTTTGTTGTGAAAATCGGAATGGATAATTCCAAGAGTAACCAGTATACCAAAGAAATATTGCAAGAATTAAGAGAGATCAAGGAGATTCTAAGGGAAGAACGATGAAGACAATAACGTGGAGGCGTTAGGGGCTTTATGATTTAAAAGGCGAAGCCAGTATGTCGCAAGAAGAAATAGATTATAAAGGACCTAATAACAACCTCAATAGTACTGCTCAATTAATAAAACATATCACCTACGTCGATATGAATTGGGTTTATCGAATAAAGGGACTACCACTTCCTCAGAACTTAAGAGAGCAACATGGCCCTATGATTGATGAAAATGGCAGACTTCCGATGGTTCAAGGAATATCTTTGAGTACACTTATGTCGACATATGAAGGTGTCATAACCTATTGAAGGAAGCGTGTACACAATTAAAGGATGATGATCTAGCGAGGATTGTCACTTTTGGACATGAGAATGAGAAGCAAGCGACCATACGCTGGGGCATATGGCATATTGCTGACCATAGTCGTTATCATCAAGCCCACATTAATCAACATCGAAGATGGTATCATGAAGCCTACTAAAGAACGATGAAAAAGCGGTGTGGTGAGAAGATGAGGCACAAAGAAGAGGTGAGGGTATGGAAAATTTATCTGAACTGAACCATGTTCATGTTGAGGAAAACACGATTTTTGAAATACAAGCTGCCATGGAAAAGGGAGAGCTTTGTTCAAGAGACCTGGTTCTGTATTACTTGTATCGTCTTGCGCAATATGACCAAAATGGGCCAAAGATCAATTCCGTGTTGGAAATAAACCCGGATGCGATTTTTATTGCGGAGGCCTTGGATGCTGAAAGGAAATCAGTGGGGCGGAGAGGACTTCTACACGGGATTCCGGTTCAGTTGAAAGATAACATAGAAACCAAGGATAAAATGCATACAACTGCTGGAGCGCTGGCTTTGGAAGCTCATATTAGTTCTAAGGATTCTTTTCTAGTCACTAAGCTAAGGGAAGCCGGAGCAGTCATACTTGGAAAAACAAATATGACAGAATGGGCAAATGGCATGTCTTCGGATATGTGGGCAGGATATAGCGCTAGAGGGGGACAAGTTTTAAATCCTTATGGCGATTTTTTTCCAGGGGGTTCGAGTACGGGTTCCGCTGCTGCGGTAGCTGCAAACTTTACGATGGTTTCCGTAGGAACGGAAACATCTGGTTCCATATTAAGTCCATCCATTCAGAACTCTATTGTTGGTATAAAGCCAACTGTCGGTTTAATAAGCCGTGCTGGAATAATACCATTCTCACACTCGCAAGATACTGCTGGTCCAATGTCAAGGACTGTAACAGATGCAGCAATCCTACTAGGGATACTTTCAGGAAAAGACGAGGATGACCCTGCTACTTGGAAAAATCCGTATTCTACAGTAGACTACACAACATGTTTAGACCTCAATGGGTTGAAAAATGCAAACATAGGAATCTTCAGAAAAGCCCCCATTACACGATATCGTGATAACGACGAATATGATGAAGTACTTTTTGAGAACGCTGTAACCCAGATTAAAGAAGCTGGGGCTAACATTATTGAAGATATAGACATCCCATCGTTTGACCGGCAGTGGGAGTGGAATAAGTTGAATAATGAATTTAAGCATAGCGTGGAACATTATCTGCAAAGTCTTCCATCTCATCTACCTGTCCATACCCTCAGTGAATTAATCGAGTGGAACAAGCAAAATGCAGAAAGGGCTTTAAAATATGGGCAAAACCTTCTCGAATATAGAGAACAGTTGAATAATCCATTAAATAATTCGAATTACATCTTGGAGTTAATAACGGATCTATATCATTCGCAAAATAATGGCATAGATTATGCTGTACATAAATTTGGACTGGACGCCATTGTTTTCCCCTCTTACGTTGGTGCTGATCTTAGTGCAAGAGCGGGGTACCCATCGATCGCAGTACCTGCGGGATACAAGGAAAATGGAAGGCCATTTGGAATTACGTTTGCTGGTAAAGCCTTTAGTGAGTCGGTATTGATTCGTATTGCATTTGCCTTTGAACAGCTAACAGCTCATAGAAAAAAGCCGAAATTATAACATCGAAAGAGCGTCTAATATATAGCATCGTTAAAATTTCGGTTATTAGGAGCTATTCAATAATGAAGAAAAAAAGTACCTATATTATAATTTTATTAACATTGAGCTTAATCATTCTGGGTTTTAAATTTGTTGAATCTCAAAATCAAAGAAAAGAGCTTCAGAATTCTATTGATAATTCATTCAGATATGAAATAAGTAATGTCCAGCACAGCTTTAGTATGGTTGTTAATGATTATACGTATAGATCAATGATATCAAGTGTGTCTAATGCAGCTGCGATATCGGAACTAACTTCTTTTGAGAAACTGAATGATGATTTAGATATTAGTTTGAACCAATTATATATCTCACTTAGAGAGGAAAGATCCAAAGACAAAGTCTTATCACGAATAGAAGAACTTAGAGAAATATTTAGTATGTTGGTCAGGGATCCGATAAATCATGAGGCAACAGACAGAATATTTCAGATCACCAATGATACATTTTTTAATGCAAAAGAAGAATGAGCACCTGGTGAGATGAGGAACATTCAGTTCATATGAAAAAACAAAGGAGGTGATTCCATTGGTAAACAAATAAAATGAGAAAATCTAAATGTTGATTTAAATAAGCATGTAGATTTTCTCTCTTATGGATCAAGAATTTATTATAGAGGAGAATGAACATGCTAAATCAATTAAGTGAATCCATCTATTATTTATCTAACCAAAATGATAAAGAAAGACCGACATTGGGGTTAGTTTGCGGTGATAAATACAGCCTTGTCGTTGACGCTGGAAATTCGGTTCAACATGCAAGGGATTTCTTACATGAAATAGAGAAGTTAAACGTTCCGCCCGTTAAATATGTGGTCATCACTCATGCCCATTGGGATCATTTTTTAGGAATGAATGAATACGGAGCTACGATTATTATGAATAGTCTAACTAGCCAAAAGATGAATGATTGGTGGAACTATTCTTATGATGACCGCTCTCTTCAAGAGTATGTGGATTCCAAGAAGATGAACACACTGTGCATGGAAACGATACAACATGAAATACCGGACAGAGACACATTTCAATTAAGCCACCCGGATATCATTTTTGAAAAGTCTCTGCACGTGGACTTGGGCAATAAAGTTTGTGTACTTGAAACCATTCGAAGTACACATACGGATGATTCAACCATTGTATATATTCCCGATGAAAAGGTCATTTTTCTGGGCGACAGTGCTTACAACACAACTACAAATTCGCTATATCATATCAAGCAAGACAAGTTATTGCCTATGATTGAGGACATTCAGCAATATGATGCCGTTCATTTCTTGCTTGGTCATGAGTCGATCTGTGACGTGGAGGAGATGGATACGTATTGGAGAGAGCTCGTCTCGGCCAATAATGCTGTGAAATCCACATCCTTAGAGGAAGCAATCGAGCGATTTGAGGCAGCCAATGATCGAATAGCAAATGACAATGAGCTTTTCTTCTTACAAGGATTCGTGAATGATCAGCTATTACAATCAAAAGTAACGGAATAAAAGACATCCATGAAAACTCATTTCAATTGATCCATGTGAAGTTCTCTGATATACTTTTCGCATGATATTTGATTGGGGGTTACTCAGATGGCAATGCTGAATTGCTCGTTAGCTAGAAATAACTCATGCAAAGCCTGATCGGGGGCGATACTTTGCGTGGGGCGCGATAGCTTAGATTTTTTCGCCCATACTTAATATTATCGTTTCTAATAACAGGCTTTGCCCTTATTGATTTTTTTTCTACGAAAAATAAGGAGCTGAAAGCTATGAGTACACCATTTATTAGAAACCACCAATATAATTTGATTAAAAGACAAGCGGAATTTGTTCGCAAAACTGTGCAATCCGCCGCGGATCGCAGGGTCTTGGAGACTGTTAGATACAGTGCTGCAACAAACATCGTTGAAGCATTTACGGATCTGACAGAGAACCAGCAGCAAATGCTGGAGCAAATCTCGTCGTTGGAGACAACAGACGATTTTCAACGGTATATGAAAGCACTAGAACCATACCTGGAGTTGTATCCACCGATTACGTTGAAACAAATTCAGAAGTTATTTCCGAAGAACAAAAAGATGAAAATGCCTGATTTAACATCCATTGATTTTCGATATGTAACGTATCTGAGCTGGGTAGATATTGCAACGAACAAATTATTCGTTGTGTATCCGTTCGAAGGACAGTTTATCGGTATTGAGGGAAGAATAACGCCGACACACAAGAAGGGGTATTGCCTATTCTGTAATCGGCATCAAGAGCTTGCATTCTTCACGGTCAAGACCAAGAACGCTTTACCGGATAATTATTCTGCGATTGGTCAATACGTATGCATGGAGAACCAAGGATGTAATCACAGCATTACCAATACAGAATCGCTGGAGAAGTTCATTCTCTCCGTTCGTAAATAAGGTTAAATTAAGTAAAGGGCTGCCTGCAAAGGCGGCCTTTTTTGCTTATGATTTCATTCCTAAAGGGTGTTCAGAAATCATTGGAAAAAGAGGTTGATAATTGTTAACATGTAATCATACGGCGTGTAACCAGAGAAGAGGTGGGAAATTGGAAATCAAAGATCGTCCAAAGATAACAATCCCAAAAACGTTACTGGAAAAAAATATGTATAATTACCTCAATTTGAATATGGAGAATGCTGAGAGACAATATAAAAATGCACGGCTCATGATTAATCTGATGAAGACGGAGATATCCATATTTTTTATTTATATCAGTTGGATGATCATGGAGTTTTCAAGTGGGGACAAAGTCACTCATCATAATTGGTTGCCCGTTGTCATATTCATTATCGTTTTTTTAGTTCCATAGGTTTCTTTATATACAGATCATTTAAACTCAAATAAAGTTGGGACTGTGCTCTATTGAAGAAGTGAAGACAAATACTATGAAATCGTGAGGACGTTAAAAATGAATAACCCTGCTGTTAACGATGAATTGAAAATTGTATTTGAAGATCATGAGGAGGATTACCATGCTGTCTGTAGCAATCTGTATCACTACAATCTAAGAGAAACAAATGGTCTGTTAAAGAAACCTGGAAAAAGTATCAATTTGTTTCTAAGGGATAAGACAGGCAAAGCAGTAGGTGGGATCTTCTGTGCTACGTACTGTTATACTTTATATATTGATAACTTTTGGATTGATGAAGAATACAGAGAAAATGGGTATGGGAAATCATTAATCATGCAAGCAGAGAGCATTGCTGTTAGTGAGGGCTGCAAACTTTCACATACAAGCACATTTTCTTATCAGTCTCCTGAATTTTACAAGAAGATGGGTTACGAAGTGTTTGGAATAATAGATGAATACCCTGAAGGAATTATTCAGTACTTCTTGAAGAAAAGATTATAGACTTACATAGGAATCTCAGCAACATTATATAACATCTACAAAGGAGAAATGATATGACCGTCATTGGAATCTTGGGGACAATTCATAATCAAGAATTAAGAGAGAAATATAATAGTTCACTTACCTTGTATGAGGATCTAATTACAGAGTTCAACCCGGAAATCATCTGTGGTGAAGTCCATCCCCTAAGCTGGAAGAAGTATATCAAGGATAAGCAGGATAAGGGATATTGGGGGGAGCCAGCCAGTGAATATTGGGAGCTTATCTTTCCATTATGCGAAGAACGGAATATAGAGTTTGTGCCTATTGACTGGTTTGAGTTAGATGTCTGGAATGATTTTGATCCATTTAACAGCTTCTCAGAAGAGGAGCGTAAAGCGTTGGAGAAGATCGATGATGAATGGTTTGCTAAACAAATGAATACACATGACGTTGGGTCGATTCCCTTTAACTCGGATGCGTTTGATAACATGACCAAACAAAAATATGAATGGTTGGATCAGATTAATCCAAAAGCAAATAACTTTAGATGGATCGTACGAAATCAGATCATGATTCAACGTGTGAAGAACACGTATCATTCGAATCCGGGTAAGAAAATTCTATGTGTTGTGGGAGCAGATCATAATTATATTTTCAAAGAGGAATTGATTAATGAACCTATTGAGTTGGTATATCCATTACAGTAGTTCAATTAATAGACTATAACCTTCAGGAGGCTTATGCCATGATCAGATTGTGCAACAGTATGGACGCAGATGCAATGGTTGAGATCATTAATGATGCAGCAAAGGCTTACCAGGGTGTAATTCCTGAGGATCGTTATCATGAACCCTATATGCCATTGGAAGAATTGAATCAGGAAATCCGTGATGGCGTTGTATTTTGGGGGTTTGAAGAAAATAATAGATTATGGGGCGTTATGGGAATTCAGGATAAAGGCGATGTTGCTTTAATCAGGCACGCATATGTAAGAACTCACCAACGGGGGAGCGGAATAGGTACAAAGCTGTTGGCTCATCTGGCGGCATCAACCGATAAACCGATATTAATAGGAACCTGGGATTCTGCAGAATGGGCTATCAAATTCTATTTGAAAAATGGCTTTACACTGGTTTCATCGGAGGAGAAGAAGCAGTTATTAACACAATACTGGAACGTTCCCGAAAGACAAATCGAGACCTCTGTTGTTTTAAGTGACGGGAATTGGAAAGCATTAGTCGGAGATTTAATCGTAACTAAATGATGAGAGGTGTTGGAATGCTTTATCATTTTAGCGAGGTTTCAGATATCCAAGCTTTTATTCCAAGGGAGAAACAAAACAGAGCTGAATTCCCTGCAGTGGTGTGGGCCATTGATGAAGAGCATGAATATTCATACTACTTTCCAAGAGATTGCCCGAGAATCATTTGCAAAAAAACAGACACGATAAGTGATGAGAATAAGGATAAGTTTTTCAAACATTCTAATGCAGATATCATAGTTACGGTTGAAAGTTCATGGTATTCAAGGATTACGAATCAGATCATGTACAGGTATCATTTTGATGACACCAATTTCGAGCTTTTTGACTCAACGGCGGGATACTACATTTCTTATCAGGTTACAAAGCCTCTACATATAGACCGTATGGATTGTTTAATGGACAGATTATTCAAGAAAGGAATTGAACTCAGATTTACTCCAAATCTGTACTCGCTGAGAGAGTCGATACTTACATCGGATTTCAAAGAATTTGGAATCCATAGATTCAATAATGCAACGGAAATATAGAGCTGATACTCTTCACTGTAATGGTACCAAAGGCGAGTATGACATGTTGTAAAAAGGAAGGGGGATCATTACGAGTATTTATATGGCCAATGGATTGGTGAAACGGGATACGAACTGAAGGACTATGATTTTGAAATTTGGGATGAACGATATCAACCTGATCATCCCGATAATGAGATTGATGTGTTCGTAGCGTTACAGTAGTTATAGGCTTTTTTTTGCGATACAGAATCTTCTATTTCGTATATAATAGAAATTCATATGAGTCTGTATAATTACATAACATCGCGAGGTGCACCAATCTTATGCCAACCATCTATGACTTTAGCGTAACCAAAACGAGTGGCGAACGTTTCCCGCTCTATCAATACGAAGGAAAACCTGTACTGATCGTGAATACAGCGAGCAAGTGCAAGTACACACATCAGTTCGACGACATGCAGAAACTTTATGACCGATACAAGGAACAAGGGCTTCAGATCATTGGTTTTCCGTGTAACCAGTTTGCGGAGCAAGAGCCGGGAAGCAGCGAAGAGGCGGAATCCTTCTGTCAGATTAACTATGGCGTGAAATTCCCCATGTTCTCCAAAATGGATGTCAACGGCGAAGCGGCACACCCGCTGTATGACTTTTTGAAAAAGTCGGGACCATTTGCAGGCTTTGATGAGTCAGATGTACAAGCGAAACTGCTGAAGCTGATGGTCGCGGACAAAGCACCGGAATGGTTGCATGGTGATGCAATCAAGTGGAACTTTACCAAGTTTCTGATTGATACGGAAGGGCATGTGGTCAAGCGTTTTGAACCTGTTGACTCGATCGACGAGATCCAGGCGAGTATTGAACAGCTTCTGTAAGTTATCTTTCACAATCCCAAAGGGCCATGACACGTACCGTGTATACAAACGGATATGTGCATGGCCCTCTATATTTCAAACTCCGCCCAGTACTATCCGACATGTTGTGAAACGGGTAAAATAGTAAGAAACCTCTCCAGAACAGGAGGTGCTTGAACGTGCCGAGTATCATGCAAATTAGTGGTCCATTGGAATATAACTACCGCTCCACCAACACGTACAACCCTGGAGTGTCGGACGGATTTCATTCGCATCCGCATTACGAGGTGTATTATTTTCATGATGGAGAATGCACCTATCTTATTGGAGATCGAGTGTACAACCTTGAACCCGGTGATCTGGTCCTCATGCATGGCATGACCCTTCATCGGCCACATCCAATGCCGGGCAGGCCGTATGTGCGAACGACGCTGCATTTCGATCCTACGGCTCTCCGCAGCAGTCTGCATCCAGATAGGGTAAGCGATGTACTAAGACCATTTGAAGAACTGAGAAACTACCGCATCAATCTGACAGGGAATATCCGCTCCGAATTCGAAACCTTGCTGCTGAATCTTCATCAGCTTATGGTGAATCCGGGGGATTTCAAAGAGGAACGCATGAACGTTCGTTTATGTGATCTGCTGTATGTTATAGCTGGGATATGCCGAGGCAGGGTCGAGGACCACAGTCCCTCTTCCGAGAAGGAGCGGCATGTACAACATATCATTCGTTATGTGGACACCCATTACATGGAGGACATCGGTCTGGATGATCTGGCAAGTGAGCTTCATCTGTCCAAACCTTATCTGGCAGGGTTGTTTAAAGAAATGACGGGCAGTACCATATTTAAATATGTGTATGACCGCCGCATTAATCAGGCCAAGCTGTTATTCCAGTTCCAGCCGGATATCAGCGTGACAGAGGCCAGCCGGTTGGCCGGGTTCAAACGTTTATCCCATTTCAGTCGAATGTTCAAACAAAGTGTAGGGTGTGCACCTGATCTGTACCGCAGTCGTATACATCGAACGCTTGATTAATGTAGGTTATGGTCCAGAGAGATTACATGCAGCACAGCCTGAGGAGGTTTATTCAATGCAATCTGAACAACCATTCAAGCTTCATTACCGAATTGGATCAGCCGATGCCGATTATAGATCACAATGTCGTCCATCTGCCTTACTGGAGCATATGCAGTTGGCAGCAGACCGTGATTTAGCAGGCATGGGCGTTACCGTGTCGCAGATGCTGGATCAGGGATTCGGCTGGATGCTGTTAACGACAGATGTCACGATCATGCGCCCAGCTCAATTGGAAGAAGAAGTATCCTTGCAGACGTGGCATAAAGAAAATAAAGGTGTGACCTGGTTAAGGGATTATATCCTTACAGATCAAGAGGGAGCACATCTGGCTGAGGCTCGCACGGCTTGGGCATTGGTCGATCTAAAGAGACGCAGGGTCGTCAGACCATCAGCTCTGCCTTTTGAAGTGAAATCGCATCCCGATTTATCATTAGGTGAGCCCTCTGTTAAAGTGACGGTTCCCTCTGAACTGAGCTTGCAGGAACAATATCGTCTAACTGTACAATATAGCAGCACAGACAGTAATGGACATATGAATAATGCCAGATATGCAGACGTGTGTTGTGATGCGCTAACACGAGATGAACTGGCCGCAGGTATAATCCGTCTGCAAATATCATATCACCGTGAGATTCGCATGCAGGAGCAAATGATCGTTGAGCGTTCAGCGAATACGGATGGAGCTGTGTGGGTCCGAGGAAGATTGGCTGCAGACAATGAGAGTATTATTTTTGAAGCCAAATTGAGCCTGGGGGATATCGGAACATCGCCCCCTGCTGAATAAAATATAGTTGAATACAAGTAGATCAAAGTCAACCAGTCTGTTCTGGTTGGCTTTTTGCTATTTTGCCTCCTGATGCAGACATGGAATGCACCTCTTACGTTCATCTCATATCTGCTTCGTGTTTAGAAGCCAGACAGAAAAGGTAAAAGAAGGTTAAATGAAAACAGAGGAGGAATCACGAATGAAAGAGCGCACACCGGATCAAAATAACAAGGATGCACATAAGGATCGTTCCCATGATAATCCGGAGCAGTATCCGACAGAGCAGGAAAGTTTGCTTGATCGGCATGAAGAAGAGCAGACGGTGGACCCCATTCCGATGGAAGATCTGAATATGGAGAAGCAGGAAGAGAAGAATAAGGATCAGACCAAGAGCAATTCGTCAACGGAAGAGAAATATCGAGCGGATTATCGCGAGTCGCAGTGATCAGATTCATGCTAATGAATAAAATGCACATTTAGTGAAAATAAAATAGTTTGTTGACTAATGTATGTTACTATATTATAGTTACTGTGTTGGCAAATTAGGAAATACCATTTTGGGAGGCGAATGTTTTATGTCTACATCTTTCTTTGAAGCGTTGAAAAACAGAAGATCTTATTATGGAATCAGCAAGGAATCCACAATTTCGGATGCTAAAATCCAGGAAATCGTGGAAGAAGCGGTAAAATACACTCCAACTTCATTCAACTCACAAACATCTCGTGCCGTAGTATTGCTCGGTGAACAACACGACAAGCTGTGGAATCACACGGAAGAAATTTTGCGTGAAGTGGTTGGCAATGAAGAAGCATTCCAATCTACAGCTGAGAAAATGGCCGGATTCCGTAGCGGATACGGTACAGTACTTTTCTTCGAAGACAATAATGTGATTGCGCAGCTTCAACAAAATTTTGCAGCTTATGCGGATAACTTCCCGCTCTGGGCGAACCAATCCAATGGTATGTTGCAACTGGTGATCTGGACTGCCCTGGAACAAGAAGGTTTGGGTGCTTCCCTGCAACACTATAACCCGCTGATTGATGAGAAGGTCAAATCGGAATGGAACATTCCGGAGAACTGGAGACTGATCGCTCAAATGCCATTCGGCAAACCAACAGCAACACCAGGCGAGAAAGAATTCCAACCGATTGAACAACGTGTAAAAGTACACAAGTAAGACTTTCGCCCGAACGCGAATGTGACCTCGATTCATCAAATATTGAGGTGCATCGCGTCAGCGAATTTCCCAATATTTAACCACATACGGCCTCGCTTCAATTTGATACGATGATGTAGATCGTACTCCAATGAAGCGAGGCCTTTTGATGTGAAAAATAGAATAAACAAACGTACCCGCCGAAAGCTATGGAATGCTATTTTGTGCGGTGTACTTGCAATAGGCTCAATCTCCATCGGTAACCCCACAGCTGAGGCAGCAGCTCAGCAGGTTTTCCAGGATACAACCTCCAGCTATGCGAAGGATGCCATTGCACACCTGGTCAAGGCGGGAATTGCTGCTGGAACCTCCGAGAATACGTTTGAACCCAAAAAGGCGGTCACGCGTGCTGAATTTGCAACATTTGCCGTGAGACTGCTGGGTTTGAAGCCCGTTAAAAACAATATTAATCCCTATAACGATGTCAGTATGAACGCATGGTATTACGGCAACGTCGCAGCCATGACCAATCTTTCCATTCTTGAAGGCAAGAGTCAGGGAGTGTTCCAGCCAAACGCCTCCATCACTCGGGAAGAGGCGGCTGCTCTATTAGTGAGGATGTTAAAACAATCCTCCAAATCAACGAATCTCCTGTCATCCACGTATAAAGACGCAGCTGAGATATCCGACTGGGCGCGTCCTTATGTGCAGACCGTATATCAGCTTGGCCTGATGCGCGGCAGTGACGGCAGGTTTCGTCCGCATAACCAGGTCACCAGAGAAGAGGCAGCAGTTATGCTGGATGCCATTTTGCAAAAGAAAACCTGGTCAGACCAGCTGAAAAGCGAGGACCAGCTCGGTATTCAGCTGGGATGGCAATATAACGCCTCTACTGCTGAGTTCAAGAAACAGATTGAACAGTCGGAAGCAAACACACTCGTTCCTCGTTGGTTTTTCCTGAATAGCAGCATGAAAGTCACAGATCTCACGGACACATCGCTATTATCCTGGGCATCTGCTACAGACAGACAGGTATGGCCATTGCTTGGCAATCGTTCGAACCCGGACCTTACCCACCAGATGTTATCCAGTTCAGCCAACCGGGCGGCTGTGATCTCACAAGTCACATCTTTTGTAAAAACATATAAACTGGATGGTATCAACGTGGATTTCGAGAATGTATTGCCAGCTGATCGTGAAGGAATGACCGCATTTATTACTTCGCTGACAACGGCTCTGCATGCGCTGGGGGCCGTTGTATCCGTGGATGTATCACCCGATCTGGGGACAGACTGGACCGATGCATTTGATTATGCCCAATTGGGCGCCGTATCGGATTACATGGTTCTGATGGGATATGAGGAACATTGGAACGGCGATCCGCAAGCAGGGTCTGTGGCATCTCTTCCTTGGGTTAAAAAGGCTCTGGATACGATGCTCGCTGAGGTGGTTCGCTCTAAAACAATTCTGGCCCTGCCTTTATATACACGGGATTGGTCTTCCGTTAATCCAGCAGCCAGTTCATGGGATATCACCCTGGCAGAACAGGGAACACGTGCACGAGCTTCAGGTTCTGTAAGGCGGTGGGATGCATCTCTGGTTCAATATGTCATTGGATATAACAGTAACGGTACGCCAAGATATATATGGGCAGAGGATAGTCGTTCATTATCCGCGAAAGTAATGATGAGCGGAGAACGTAACATTGCCGGATTGGCCTACTGGTATATGGGCGGAGAGACGGCAGATGTATGGAATGCCATTTCGAATGCTTCACGATTTGAATCATACATTTTCTAAATTCCGGTATTATAACCCTTCCTAAAATCGACCCAAACGCACCGTTATTCTGACGGATGGTTTGGGTTGTTTTATTTTGGTAAAAGCTAAGTTGTAATGGATCACGTTTGATTTTGGTTGAACGGTGTAAATGGATAGAAGGATAGTGAACTGTCCAATAACATATAAGAGATAGAAGCATAGGAGGGAGATGGAGCATGCGAGAGTATGATTGCATCATAGTAGGTGGAGGACTCGCAGGACTTCAGGCAGCCATTCAGATGGGGCGCTACTCTTGCCATCGGGTGTTGGTAGTGGACGCAGGAGAAGGCAGATCAACGTTATGCCGAACCTATCATAATATTCTTGGTTTTCCTGATGGAGTATCTGGTGAAGAGCTGCGCTCCAAAGGAAAAATGCAGGCAGAGCAGACTGGAGTGTCTTTTGAGAAAGACCGTATCATAAAGGCAGGACGCCGGGGAGAACAGATTCAATTGTTCGGTTCTTCCGGCTCTGAATATATGGCAAAAACAGTCTTACTGGCAACTGGACTAACGGACAGGATACCAGACATCCCGGGATTAACGCCTACGTTGGGACGAACGGTATATGTGTGCCCGGATTGCGATGGATATGAGATTCAGGATCAGCGCACGATATTGCTCGGTGCAGGCGAAGCCGGTGCAAACATGGCTATGGTTTTAATTCAACGAACCACTGAGCTGTTGTACATCAACCATGAGCAGTCGCCAATCTCCGCTGAGCTTCATCGCAGCATGAAAGAGGCGGGAGTTCGTTATCTTGAGGCGGCGGTCCAAGAAGTACAGCAGATGCAAGATGGCCATATTACAGGTGTATTGACGGAAGATGGACAGATTTTTGAGTCGGAGCGTGGATTTATCGCGTTTGGAGGCAATCGTGTACATTATGAACTGGCAGAGCAGCTTGGAGCTGTCATCGCGGATAATAAACACGTGGAAGCTAACGCACGAAGCATGCAGGCCGCGCCTAATGTATGGATTGCCGGGGATCTGGGCCTGCACGCGGAGCAAGCTACGGTTGCCATGGGCGAAGGTTCAATTGCAGCGATCTGGATTCACAAAGCATTGCAACAGATGAAAAAGGAAAACGAAGTGAATCAGATCTAAACGAAAATTTAAATGCAGATGGTGAACAGCTCCATTCATAGAAAAAACAATATAAAAGTCCTCCGACCATGACTAAGGTTGGAGGACTTTTTGCGTTGTGCCCAAACGGTTTGCATAAGGATGATCAAGATTTATTTGCTGTTTGTATTGCGGGCTTCGGTTGTTTTGGATTTGTGAGGATGGGTGATGTTGTCGACGATATCTCCTACAGCTTCCTCAATCATGTCCGTCGGTCCAGGATTGTGAGGGTCCGGATGAAGAATGGTATTAACACCAGGTTCGAGATCCTTGTTTTTTCGCTCCTTTTTATGTTTACTCATGGAAAATCCCTCCTTATTCAGGTATGTTTAAGGTGTTCCTTAACATATCCAATCCTTGTAATGTTTATGTAAACGATTACCCAATGGAATCAAATTGAAACGCTATGTGTTAGGGGAGGAGGAGTTCATCTGTTCAAAAAAACGAGCATGCTCCTGTTACTTCTGGTTTTATGTGTGTGGACATATTGGAGAACGGATAGCGATGATCAGAATCCATATCTGATTACCGACTACAGCCGTCTTCATCCGGTTAAGGTTGAACGTGTGGTGGAAGGTCATGAAGAGCAGCAGCTCGTTGAACTGCTTCAGGATGCCCGAGAGCGGAACCTGACAATATCCATTGCCGGGCAGCGGCATAGTCAGGGGGGACACACCTATTATAAAGACGGCATTGTCATAGACATGACCTCGTATAACAAAGTGCTGGAAGTCAATACCGATGCCAAAAAGGTGCGTGTGCAGGCTGGGGCGACCTGGGCTGACGTACAGCGAGCCATTAACCCATATGGATTGGCGGTCAAAAATATGCAGTCCCAAAATATTTTCACCGTAGGCGGATCTATCAGTGTAAATGCACATGGTCGAGAGCTTCATCAGGGTTCATTGATTGAAAGTGTCGATTCCTTTCATCTCTTGACGGCAGATGGTCAGATTCGGCAAGTGAGTCGCACCGAGAATGCCGAGCTTTTCCCGCTTGTACTCGGGGGTTACGGACTGTTTGGCGTGATTCTGGACGTTACGTTGACGTTAACGGATGATGAAGTCTATCGTCTCACGACGGAACAGGTGCAGGTTGAGGACTATCCGTCTTATTTTCAAAAGAGCGTTCTTGGAGATCCGATGATGCATATGCATCTGGCCCGAATTTCAGTTCAGCCTGGTGAAGGCTACTTTCGTGAGATGTACGCACTGAATTATGTCATTGATCCAACGGCTTCACTGGATGAATATAATCATCTGGATGAACGTGAAAGGGGCGTGCTCACAAGCAAACTCTTGTTCAACCTGAACCGTGAATTCGAATGGGTGCGGGCCTGGTTTTGGCCGCTGCAACAGCGGTACTTCGAGTCGCAGGATGGTAAAAGACTGAGCCGCAACAATGCCATGGCTTCTGCGTCTGCTTTCATGGAGTATCATCAGCCGGGCGAAAATGATCTGTTGCAGGAATATTTTATTCCCGTGGATACGTTCCCGGCATTTGTTCAGGAAATGGGAGATATTGTTTCCCAGGAGCAGTTGGACCTGCTTAATATTACAGTTAGGTATGTGAAACATGATGAAGAAGCTGTGCTTTCATATGCAACGCAGGATATGTTTGGTCTCGTTTGTCTATTTCACGCTTCATTGTCCGATGCAGAACAAGGAAAGTTCAAGGACAGTATGCAGCAACTGATAGATGCCGTTCTTCGGTATAAAGGAACATATTATCTGGCCTATGCAGGTTATGCGACTTCAGAGCAATTCGAACAAGCCTACCCGCGGAAGAATGAGTTTTTTGCAGACAAAGAAAAGTTTGACCCCGATCATCTCTTTATGAATTATTTTATGGAGCAGTATGGAGGAAATCATCCATGAATATCAAGTGGCTTGTTCGATCTCAAAGTATTGTTACGCTCGCATCAGGCATGATTTATCCGTATTATCTTTTGTTTCTCAAAAATCTGGGTAACAGCTTCTCCAAATATGGGCTTGCCTTTGCTGTATTTACAATCAGCTCGGCTGCTGCTTCGCAATGGCTCGCTCCCCGGATGGATCGACACGCCAAGCAGTGGCTCATTGTAAGTTCGGTGGGAATGGCCGCAGCCATGATTGCATTTCCGTGGGTCATTTCCTACATGTGGGTGCTGCTACTGCAAATGTTGATGGGGATATGCAATGCGATGCAGCGAATGAGTGAACGGGTGTTGCTCGCCGATTATACGGTGGCTGGACAACGGGGCTCAGCTGTAGGTAACTATCATTTCTGGACATCCGCCGCGTCAGGATTTGCCGTTATTGTTGGCGGTGTGCTGGTTGATTGGTTGACGATCGATGTATTATTTTATCTGAGTGCCATACTGTATATATGGGGAGCACTGGCAGTATGGCGATTACGAAGCATTTCTGATGAAGCGATAGATGGCTAAGGATATTGACTAAAGGATAGAAATGGTCTGATTAATCTCCAGCGAGACGTTTATATTATAGATAACCTGGTGTGATTAAGCATTTTGCTTACATTCCACAAAGCGAGTATTTCCAAGGAGGTTTTTCAGATGAGTGAACAAAATCATGTTATCCATAAAGATGGCCAAGTTACGACTGACAAGGTAGACAATGCAATTGATAAAATTGCACCAGATGAACGGGAACAGATTTTACAGAACTTTGATGCGTTTAAAGGATATCTGGGCAAACGAATTGCAATGGGAGAATCGATTGGACTGGGCGAGGAGCAGATGGCCAAAATCGCTGAGAAGGTAGCCGACTACTTGGCAGCTCGGGAAGAACCGCGTAACCGTGAAGAGAAGTTGCTGCAGGAATTGTGGAATGTCGGGAAAGAGGAAGAGCGTCATATGCTGGCTCATATGCTTGTGCGTCTGGCACAAGGTACAACCCCGAATCATTAACATCGAGCTAAAACTAAAAGCTAGCCAATAGAGACTCTGGATGCCAAAGCATGCAGGGTTTCTTTTTTTTGATGACATCTATTGTAACTATTTTTCATCTGGCTGATACTTTTACAGTGTGTACACCCAGTATGATAGGGAGAGTAGAAAGAAAGATTAAATATTCATATGAGCGTTTGAAGAGAAAGCCTTCCGGTTAAGGAATAGTAACGTTCATAATAAGGAGAGATGCTGCCTATGAAGAACGCGGCGAAACAATGGAAATTACGATTGCTGGGTGCGGCTGTTGCACTGCTTGGCATGATTGTGCTTGCTACATATTTGCTTACACCAGCGAACGCTGAGGAGAGCTCAGACTCTGTACAGGCTTCTGCCAAAGCGCAGGCTGCAAACTCTGAGATGTTTACAGCGTATGTGGAAGACATACAGCATGAGGATGGTAAATTGTACTTGATTGTAGACAAGATCGGCTGGTACCAGGGGACAGAGGCTGATAAAGTTTTTGAACAACGGAATCCGGACTCCGGTATAGATGGTGCTCCTGATGGATATTATATTGTCAATGACAGCAAAGAGCAGGAAAAAGTGGAAGTCAGTGCTAACGCTGAAGTGTTGATGCAGTTGTATGATCGCGATGGTACGGTGCAGGGCACCAACATTCAATGGAATGAACCAGTAGCGCTCAGCAAGTTCGAATCCTTGTATGAGAATACCAAAGTTCTTGATCTGTCCGTATTCCCGTATCATCTCACTGTGCAAGACGGAAAAGTGATCAAAATTGTACAGCAGTACATTCCATAAAAGCAATTCAAATTATAATTGTTAAGCATTCCTCCGGTTCCATACCGGGAGGGATGCTTTTTGGTTATGACAAATTCATGAAGGAGATTGTAATTCATGGTATGTACAGGTATCATTATAGGAATGGTGTTTTTACATAGTTCAGGAGGCTTCTCATGCTTAAAGACATGATTGCATTAACGAAACCCGGACTACTGCGGTTGAATGTGTTTGCGGTAGCGGTAGGGTTCTGGGTCGCTTCAAAATGGGATATCTCGTGGATATCTCTGCTCATGGTGCTGATTGGATCAACCTTGGTCATCGCTTCGGCTTGTGTAATTAACAACTACTGGGACCGTGAATTGGATCAGAAGATGGAGCGCACCAAAAAACGGATTGATTACATCAACCACCTCAGTCCCAAGTTTGTATTGGGGTATGGAATTGTTCTCGGTGTGGTCGGTTTTGTGCTTCTGTACTTCCTGGTTAATCCGTTGTCTGGTTGGATGGCACTGGTCGGATGGTTTGCTTATATCGTGATCTACACGATGTGGCTCAAACGGAGCTCTACCTGGAGCACTTCACTGGGTGGAATTGCGGGGGCAATGCCGCCTGTAATCGGTTATTGTGCGGTAACCAATCAGATTGATGTAGGTGCCTGGTTACTGTTTGCGCTGTTATTTCTGTGGCAGCCGCCTCACTTCTGGTCACTCGGGATTCGCAGAGTGGAGGAATATCGTGCAGCCGGTTTCCCGTTGTTGCCGGTAATCAAAGGTGTGAAGCGTACGAAGTTGCAGATGATTCCTTACGTGTTTCTGTTGCTTCCTGCTGTATTTCTGTTGTATTACTACAACTACGTTGGTCTGGTGTTTCTACTTGTCTCCGCTATTGGTGGTCTGATCTGGTTTGTACATACACTAAGCGGATTGAAAACTCAGGATGATGAGAAATGGGCAAAGGTTAACTTTCTGATCTCCGTCAATTATCTCATGGTTGTATTTATCGTAATGGTGGTTAACACAACCTGGTCCTGAGCGAATCATCACTGTTGTACATTACTTGAATATGAAGATGCCAAGGTAGTTGGCACCTTACGAAGAAGCGCGCTGTAGAATGGGCTTGGACAACCTCTGGTTGTTCCAGCCTGTTTTGTGGGGTGTTTTTTTGCTATAATTATTTCCATACTATGGAAAATGGGGTTTTGGAAGGATGGGAAGTGCAGTATATGAATGATTTGGAGCAGGCTATTCTCTTAAGGCAAGAGGGGAAAATGCAGGAGGCGATCGAGCTATTGCAGGAACAGGCATTACAAGAACCGGATAATGCTCAGGTTTGGTACCAACTGGCTTGGGCTCATGATTCACTTGGATTGGAGCGGGAAGCGGTACCGCATTATGAGAAGGCCTTAAGTCTAGCGCTATCTGGTGAGGACAGGGCAGGTGCCATACTTGGACTTGGCAGCACATATCGGACTCTGGGGCAGTATGCGCAGGCAAAGGTCTGGTTCGAAAAGGGGTTAAGTGAATTCCCGGAGAACCGGGAATTTGAAGTTTTTCTTGCTATGGTGCTCTACAATCTGGGGGAGCATGCAGAGGCAATGAAGCGGCTACTGGTACAACTGGTAGATACATCAAGGGATAAGGGAATAACCGACTACAGCAGAGCAATCCGTTTCTACGCAGATCAGCTGGACCGGGTGTGGGAGTAAACTGAGTAACGGTTGACCGATTAGAACGATGGAGTCAGCCATTCCCGTACCGCTTCAATGAAACGGCGCGAGGCGGGGGACAGGTTGGTGAGAGATGGGCAGGCTATGCCTATCGTACGATAGGGATCTCCATTGAGTGGAACCAGCGCCAGCTCGTTGGTATGGTGTTGAAGAACCATTTCAGGCAAAAGACTGATGCCAAGGCCGTTTCGAACCATCGCCATAATGGCCTGATCCTCGGCGACTTCATAGACCACATTCAGCTTGGCTGCATACTGCCGGATCAATCGTTCGATTTCGTTATCACCGCCCCATTTGGGCAGAATAAAGGGCTGTTCCAGCAATACATCAAATGAGAGAGACCTCTCCGAAGCGAGTGGATGCTCTAGAGACAGGATGCACATCATCCTGTCTTTTTGTAATGGAATCGTCTCAAAAGGCGAAGAATCACCAAGGGACAGAAAGCCTAGATCGATGGCGCCTCCAGCCAGCCAGCCTTCAATTTCTGCGTAGTCCCCTTCCCACAGCTTAATTTCAATTCCAGGATGACGCAGGCGAAATTGCTTCAGGATACCAGGCAGCCACTGTGTGGATACACTGGCGAATGTGCCAATACGAACGGTTCCAATCTCGGCGCCGCGAATTAATGAAATCTCCTGGTTCATCAGTTCCGTCCAACGCAGAATTTCACGAGTATAGCCCAGAATCCGTTCCCCTTCGGCAGTAAGTCGTACACCGGAGCGGCCTCGATTTAGCAGCGAAAAACCACACTCGTTCTCCAGGCTGGCGATCGCATGACTGACCGCAGATTGGGTAATATTCAGTGCTTCTGCTGCTTTCGTAAGGCTGCCGTATTCCACTACGGCATTCAAAATTTCATATTTGACCAATGACATGAAAGATTCCGTTCCTCTCTTCATTTCATACATGAGTTTATTTCATATTAACTATTATAAATATTCATTTTTATAATGCAAAGAGATCGTTTATACTTGCCAAGGCGAGTTAGTTCGACAGAGCCTCGGATCGATTACAATACATAGAATGAAGGTAGAAGCAAGATGAACGGAGTACGTGCACCACAAGGTCAGGCAACAAGAAGAGCGGATTTGCAGATGCTGCTCGCAACGGTAATATGGGGATCATCCTATCTGTTTATGAAATCAGGACTGGAGTCCATGCAGGAGCTGAATTTGGTCGCTTTTCGGTTTGGCATTGCCTTTATCGCGGCAGCTGTCCTTTTCCATCGGCGACTGTTCAGAATAGATCGAAGAACGCTTGTGGCAGGGGTTATCATGGGAACAGCGTTATTTGCTGCCTTTGTATTTATCACTTATGGAGTTCAGCGCACAACGGCTTCGCAGGCGGGATTTCTGATCAGTTTGGCAGTGATCTTCGTGCCTATCCTGACGACAATCCAGCATCGAAGATTGCCAGATTTGCGGTTAACGTTAAGTATTCTCGTGGCGGTAGCCGGGCTTGCATTGTTGACACTTCAGCATGAGCTCAGTCTCCATATGGGAGATATCCTTTGCATTCTCGCAGCATTAATGTACGCGGTCTACATTATGATCGCTGGCAAGTATACGCCGAAGCACGATCCGCTAATCCTGGGAACGGTTCAATTAGGCGTGGCAGCCTTGTGGGGAGTGGCTGCGACATTTATGCTGGAGACACCGCGACTGCCTGATACGCCGCAATCTTGGGTTGCCATTCTGGGACTGGGGGTACTGTGCAGCGGGATTGGTTACATTTTGCAGACACTTGCCCAGCGGCATGCTTCACCAACGAGAACGAGTCTGATCTTTTCGCTCGAACCGTTGTTTGCCGCAGCATTTGCGTTTACCTTTCAAGGGGAGTCCCTTACGATGCAAGGATATGCGGGTGCGGCACTGATGCTCATTGGTGTTCTGATTACGGAGATCAGAGTCCCTTATCCGTTATTCTGGCGCAGAAAGCGGACAGCATTACAGACCGAACTGGGAGATCAGGGAGCACCGGGCATATAGTTTTGAACTAAAGTAAGAGTTCCTCCATCATCTTCATCGTGAAGGTGGTGGAGGAACTTTTTTTGTTATTTCACCCAGGAGATTTTCAAAATCTCTAGTAAATTAACCTAACAAAATTAAATTTTTCATAACTTGTTTTGTTGAATCCCTTTTTTTATGCTACACTAAATGAAAAATAAAGGAAAAACGGGTGAGAAGGATGGGCAAAAGAGTAACGATGCAGCAAATCGCTGATGCTGCGGGCGTATCCAAATTCGCAGTCTCTCGTGCGTTGACTGGCAAACCCGGTGTCAGTGAACATACCCGGGAGATGATTGTCAGAACGGCAGGACAGCTCGGATATTTCAAAGCTGAACCGAAGCGTTATCTGATGGAAAACCCTGCTAAACAGGAGGTTAAGCTGGATAGACAAGGGACTATTCTGATCTTATTCCCCAACATTCGTTCGCAGAACCGTTCCTCCCTGTACTGGGGTCCCATATTTGACGGAATATCTGCACGCCTGAATGAGAAGGGCATGGATATCTTAACCTTGACGGAACCTTCCTCGGATCGCATGTTTTCGGTGCTTAATCCCGAAGCCATCAGCGGTATTATTACTGTCGGTTCGATTTCCACATCCGTGCTGCTCGAGATCTATCGACTACATATTCCACTTGTGATGGTTGACCATGAGGACCCGGCAATACATGGAGATACGGTATTTACAGATAACATGAAATGCATGAAGGAACTGGTGCTGATGCTTGTTGGAAAGGGCTACAGGCGGCTACAGTTTGCTGGCGAATTGCCTGATGCAGCCAGTTTCAGAGAGCGATGGCTTGGCTATCGTTCGGTACTGGAAGAGATGCAGCTGCAGGTCTCGCAAGAAGCAGATTTGCTGGGACCCGATCTGGAACACATTCGGGAATCGATTGTTGCCATGAAGATGGAGGACATACCCGAAGTGATGGTATGTGCCAACGACCACATGGCCGCTGTTGTGATTGGTGCACTCCAAAGCAGGGGCATCAAGGTGCCGGAGCGCTGTGCAGTAACCGGGTTCGATAATACCCGTACAGAAGAGCCTATTCTTGCTACGGTTCATATCGACAAGGAGAATCTAGGCAGACGTGCGGTGGACCAGTTATTGTGGCGCATGGAACATCCGGACGGGCCTTTTGAAAGAAAGCTGATCTATTCAAAATTAATCATACGTGATGAGTACAATGCTATTTTGCCCGGAAGTTAACGACGCGAATTTAGAATGATACGAATAACACACGTCAGGATGATATAAACTTGGGGTGAAAAGACATGGAGAGATTGGGCTTCATGTCTTTTTTGTTTGTGGGAAATGGTTTTTTAGAAATAATTCACAAAACAGATTGACTGGATTAAGCATATCGTGTTAATTTTGTTTTGTAAGTTATTCGTTTTAATAATAACAAAACCTAACAAAATGTTTTTGAAACGACTTCAATGATAACGGAGGCTGTCATGAGCAAAATACAATCGCAAACTTTTCAGAATTGGACATTCAAGGCCTGTGAGGATCAAGAATGGATGCCGGCTCACGTACCCGGCTGTGTGCATACGGATTTGCTGAAAATGGGTAAAATACCGGACCCTTTCTATGGAACTAATGAAAAAGAAATTCAATGGATCGACAAGAAAGACTGGGAATATCGCACCGAATTTGAAGTTAATGAAGCATTGCTGTCACAACAACATCTGGAGCTGGTCTTTGATGGTCTGGATACGTATGCAGATGTGTACGTGAATGAACAACATGTATTGTCGGCGGATAATATGTTCCGGGTGTGGACAGCTGACGTGAAATCGGTTGTAAAGGCAAGTGGCAACATACTCCGAATACGTTTTCGTTCCCCAATAAATGAAGACCTGCCGAAGCTGGAGAAGCTTAGATATGCACTGCCTGCCTCGAATGACCAATCTGATGTGGGGGGACTAGGCGACAAAAGAGTGAGTATTTTTGCACGGAAAGCCCCGTATCACTATGGTTGGGACTGGGGTCCACGTTTTGTAACCAGCGGAATCTGGCGTGAAGTACGCCTTGAAGGCTGGACGGACGTACGAGTTAATGATGTATTCATTCAGCAAAATGAAGTAACCGCTGCTTCCGCTTCGCTCACTGCGATCGTGGAAGTAGAGACTTCGCAATCCATAGAAGCGATTATTCGAGTAGGAACGGATGAACAGAGCTGGGAGCAGGCTGTAACCCTGAAACCGGGCGTCCAGACTGTGGAAGTTCCAATCTCGATTGTTGAGCCGAAGCTGTGGTGGAGTCGCGGATTGGGTGACCCGCATATGTATTCTTTCCATACGGAAGTGATCCAGGGTGAACAGGCTGTGGCTGAGTCCACAGTCAAAACGGGTATTCGGTCCATTCGTCTGGTTCGTGACAAAGATGAAGCGGGAGCATCCTTTTATTTTGAGTTAAATGGAGTTGCTGTCTTTGCTAAAGGGGCAAATCACATTCCCAATGACAGCTTCATAACAGAAGTGACACGTGAGCGTTATCTGCATGAGATTGTGTCTGCTGCCGAGTCGAACATGAATATGCTCCGTGTATGGGGTGGTGGTTTCTATGAAGAAGACGTGTTCTACGAGTTGTGTGACGAATATGGTTTGCTCGTATGGCAGGACTTTATGTTTGCTTGCAGCATGTATCCTGGAGACGAGGCTTTCCTGAACAGTGTGAAGCATGAGGCGATTGATAATGTGAAACGTCTGCGTAATCATCCAAGCATCGTGCTGTGGTGTGGTAATAACGAGATTGATTCAGCGTGGGCGCATTACATTGAGGATGGCGGCTGGGGTTGGAAAAAAGATTACAACGCAGAGCAAAGAGAACGCATTTGGGCGGATTACGAAGCTATTTTCCATGATCTTTTGCCGCAAGTGGTGGAAATCTATGCTCCTGGTGTGGATTATTGGCCTTCTTCACCACTGGTATCACTGTCGGGAGACGAGAAACAGCATGCTCACCCCTCCACGTCAGAAGGGGATATCCACTATTGGGGTGTGTGGCATAATGTAGAGCCATTTGAGAACTACAACGTTCATGTTGGACGCTTCATGAGTGAGTATGGCTTCCAGTCCTTCCCTGAGTATGATTCGGTTCGCAAGTATGCGGAGGAAGAGGATCTGGCACTGGAGTCCGAAGTCATGCTGGCGCATCAGAAGAACGGGGCAGGTAATCGTCTGATCAAGCAATACATGGACATGTACATGCATGAACCGAAGGATTTCCCATCTTTCCTCTATATGAGCCAAGTGCTTCAGGCTGAAGCGATGAAAACAGCGATTGAGGCGCACCGTCGCCGCAAACCGTTCTGTATGGGAACGCTCTACTGGCAGATGAACGATTGCTGGCCGGTGGCTTCATGGGCGGGGATGGATTACTTTGGACGCTGGAAAGCCTTGCAATATTACGCGAAACGCAGCTTCAGCGATATCTTGGTATCGGTAGATGGTACGAAGGATGACGTGACGGATATTTATCTAATCTCGGATCAGCTTGAACCTGTGAAAGGCAAACTCCAGGTACGCCTGATTGGCTTTGATGGCTCGGTATATCGTGAGGAAGAGCATGAAGTCGCTCTAGCATCCAACTCTGGTCAACAGGTGCTGTCATTGAGCCAGGCGGAATGGCTGGAAGGTCGCGATGCTGCAACAACATTGCTGCGTATTGATTTGAAGCAGGATGGGGCAGCCGACATCACACAGGAGCATTATTTTGCACCATCAAAGGACATTGCACTGCAACCAGCGCAAATTAAAGTAACCGAAGTTACCGAGAACGATGGCGTGCATCTGGTCTTGGAAAGTGATGTGCTTGCCAAACAAGTGTGGATTTCTACAGAGGCAGAAGGCGTGTTCTCGGACAATTTCTTCGACCTCATTCCTGGCATTCCGGTGAAGGTTAAGTTCACATCCAGAGGGGAATTACAAGGATCTGATGGCGCTATCTCCAAGGCGGGGGCCATCCAGGTTCGTTCCATGGCTGACTTTATCAAAATGTAATTATACATTAAACATCATAATCGTTGAGATCTTCCGTAGGGGGATTTCAACGATTTTTTATTTTGAGCGCCAAAATGGAAATGGGCTTCAAAGATATGACCAACATTGTTATAATTGATAATCATTATCAATTATAGGTGGGTTCTTTGTCGCAATGGTCGGCATTGGACGTGTTCTATCGCTTAGGAAAGGAAGTCTATATGGGAATTCAGGATGATATCAAGCTGTGGGATCAGGTTCAGGTACGCGTGCTTGATGTCCGTCTTATATCATTAACAACAAACGAAAGTTATCGAAATTATATATTACCAACCAGTGCGTTTGTGTATGTAAGTGGCAAGGGGCAAATTTGGTTGGATGAAGAGGTGTGGTCTACAGGCAGATTTCTATTGGTGCACGGAGGCAAAGGAAGGCGTCTGACTATTGAAGCAACCGGAGTTATAGAGGTATATCTGATTTTTTACAAATCAACACTGCCCTCCAACGTTCTTCTGGACTATCGGATGATGCTGTTACAGAGCAATCCCTTTGAGCGTTCCTGGGGAATAGAGCCGGACAACGCGCTTCAGCTGCATGACCTTGTTCGAAATATACATAATTGTTGGACCGGACAGGATCAACTGGGCCAAATCGAGGTGAAAGGATACTTCTTTCAACTGATACAGCTTATATTGAACCAGCAGATTCGAGTGGGAAATGAAGATCAGCAACTCTCATTAACGGATCAGGTTTTGCGTTATATCACAACTCATTTTCGTGAATCAATCTCGCTTGATTCGCTCGCTCAGTCGTTGAATTATAGCCCGCAATATTTGTCACGAAAATTCAAAGAACAGACCGGCGTTACACCGACCGAGTATTTGATTCGGTTGAGGATTGGAGAGGCCAGGTCCCTGCTCTCTGCTACGGAAGCTTCATTACAAGAGATTGCAACGTATGTGGGTTATCCGGACCCCTTTTATTTTAATCGCATGTTCAAGAAAGAGATGGGCATCACCCCAGGGCAGTATCGATTAAAGCAACGGGAGAACAAGGATAGAGTTTCAAAAAGTACAGTAAATGCAACAAATGAATCCATTGTAACAGGAGGAACAGAACGTTATCCTTTAATTGATGATGATTATCATTATCAATATAATGGAGATGAGGAAATCAACATGTTTAACCAGTTAAGATCAGCCATCATGTCACTAGTGCTTGTGTTTACATTAAGTGCTTGCGGGACAACCGGACAAGAGGCAGGAACACCAGACACTGCGGCTGAACCCGAACAACCGGCAATTGTGGATACGAAAACCGTAAATACCACCTTTGGAGAGGTAGAGGTTCCTGTGCATCCGGAGCGAGTCGCTGCAATTGACTATTTGGGAACGGTCCTTGCTCTTGGTGTCAAACCCATTGCTGGAGGACAATTTCTCATGAATAGCCCTTATCTGGAAGGGCATATGGATGGACTTGAAACGATAGGTGACTCCATTGAACAGTTAATGGAACTGGAACCGGATCTTATTATTACCTTGAATCCGGACAAAACTGCTTTTGAAAAATACAGCAAGATTGCCCCAACAGTCTCTATCGCATCCATTACTTTCCCTACGCTGAAGGAAGAGGTTGATTATTTTGGCGAGGTTCTTGGCAAACAAGCTGAGGCGAAGCAATGGCTGGCGGAATTCGATCAAGAAATTGCTAAAATAAAGCAGGAAGTGCATGACGTCGTTCCCGCTAATACTACATTCTCCGTGATGCAGGAATACGATCGCCAAGTATTTATTTTTGGTAATCAATCGGGCCGAGGCGGGCGTAACATCTATGAGTTGCTTGGTTTGCAAGCACCCGCAGTTGTACCTGCCGAGTTAATGCAAGGTGCATATCATGAATTTTCAATTGAGCTGCTCTCCAAATATGCTGGGGATTATATCATTCTGACCAGTGAATCACAGCTTAAAGATTTACAAGCAGACCCTGTATGGGGGTCATTGCCTGCGGTCAAAAACGGAAGAGTGTACATATGGACGGAGGAGCAGTCCTGGTTCCGTGATCCGATTGCTCTACTGAAACAGACACAGGATTTGGCTGAATGGATTATTAAAATGAATAAGCAAACACAATGAGGATAGGCTGTTTCTGCCAATTCTTTAAGGCCCGGATGCACTTTATGTGCATACCCGGGCCTTTTCATCGTTCATTTTGTTTTAAGCTTCATAGATGTTACTTTTTATTGAATCTCTAAGATTTCGATATCATAAGGCCCCAGTTCCAATCGAGGTCCTTGCATAGTTCCATCCAATGCACTGGTGTATGAAGCTTGCAAAGGAATGGAGACAGGTTCAGGACGTAAATAAATTTCCCAATAAATATGTGAGTGATTCATACGTACCAAACAGGCATAGTCTACCATAAACTCAAAAAAACGTGCTGCCCAGTTTCTACTGAGCGGCACGTTTCTGCTTTATATGACTGAACAGTAGGAGGGGGAGACGGTGCATGTCCAATGAGGTTATTTGTTCTGACCTTCGTTCTGGATTTCTTGCAGCTCTTCGATGCTTAGCGTGAGATCATTCTCAGGGTTCGCGCTTACAACAACTTCGGACTTCGATTGCTGCTCACCCGGTTGAGTCGATTTGGCTGCGGGTTTGATCACATACAGGCTTTGCACGGAATTCAGCAGGCTGGCCGGGGTGTCCTCATACGTTTCCAGGAAGAGCACATAATCTTTGGTGGGAATGAATTTGATATTGTCATCGTTAATAATCTCGGTATTGCCCAGATGTCCGCCGAGCTGTTTCACTTCAATAGTGTCCCCCGCAGCAGGAGTTCCCTTGAAGGATTCAGTAACCTTAATCGTATAAATCGTATAGATTTTATCAAAAGGAACAATATCCTCACCGCCCGGGTTCAATTGCTCATCCAGAGCACTTTCATTTACAGCAGGGGCTTGTACCATGTCATTCAATGCTTCAACCCGTGTTTGGATGACACTGCCTCTAACGATGGTGTTTGCTCTCTCGGATAGATCGCCGATGCTGGAGTAACTGGGGAAGTCCTCGGAAGCAATCATCGTAATGGGTTCATCCTTGTTGGCAGCCGTATTGCTCGTAACTGAGGAGCAACCTAGAACAGACAAAATGAAAATGGAAGAGGCCAGCATCGTTAATACTCGAATTTTCTTCATGGGTAGGAATCCTCCTTGGATTTAGGGGTTTGAGAATAGCGGATTAATACTTGGATCTGACGTTGTTGATATCGAAGGTTTGGGGTTTAGTCATTGTGTTTCGGTTGCGGGAGTACAGCATGATGGAAGGGCTGGTGGTGGTTGGGTTGTCTCCAAGCCAGACTGAATGTCCGAGCTCATGAACGAATACGCTTTGAATAAAGTTGGACAAGTTGGTTGCGTCGGCCGTAATGGTGGTTGCATTCAATTCAATGCGGAAGCTTACGACCTGACTGCCAGACACCGAGGCGTAGTTGACACCATATGCCGTGTTATTGAAGTTTCCGGCCGTAATGGTGTTGGGGGAATTGCTCGTTTTGGTAAACTGTACTTTGGCACCGGCATTGTTCCAGTTGCTGAGGGATGCATCCATGGGGGCTTGCCATGTGGAGGCGTAGTTGTAAGTACGAATCGGGATGGTGGAGCTCGGGTAGCCGTAAGTTAGAAAAGTTGCCGCATAAATGGTACTGCCGAACATCGCGATGGCTGAAAACAACATGATGCTCATGAGAAACTTCCTTTTCATGCTTAAAACCTCCAATAATTGTATTTTTTCTCTATTATAGTAACAAGGAATAGAGCTGTTGAAATGAGTCTTAAGTCTTTGTTTTCGTGTTGAAAACAAAGGATTTTGCTGGATTAGACCTTGTTTTCGTCAGAAAAAATCGATTGCTGTCCATATATGCATGCATAATTTCCCTGCAATAACAAACAATACAATACATTCAACTTCACACAGGGAAAGGAAGTGCACGAGCATGTGCAACCGTTTTTCATTGGCAGCCGATTTGGATGAGGTCAGAGATCATTTTAAGATTGAACGGGTGATGTATTATTACAAAAACCGTTACAATATCAGCCCAACTCAGCACACACCGATTATTTTGCATCAGGACGGAGAGCGCGTATTGGACGAGTTCCGGTGGGGATTTATTCCATTCTGGGGACGCGATGCAGTCAACGCCAATCTCATGACGGTGCATGAGAATCCATCCTACTACAAGCTGGTAGAGACGAAGCGTTGTGTTATTCCATGTAATGGTTTGTATTACTGGCGTCAGGAAGGCAAGAAAAGCTATGCGGTGCGTGTCGTTATGCCGGATCGCGGATTGTTTGGCATTGCGGGATTATACGAGGTATGGAAAGATACACGTAAACAGCCGCTGCGTACCTGCACGATGCTGATGGCAGGGGCGAACATGGTTACACGCGAATTCGGCAGCAAAATGCCGGCGATTCTGTCTGAAGAAGAGATCAATACCTGGCTGGATCCGGCGAACACACGAGTGACACAGCTGCTGCCTTTGTTGAAATCCTACAACAGTACAGAGATGAATCTATATCCGGTTACTCCAATGGTAGCCAATGATGAGCATGATTGTTATGAATGTGTGGAAGAGATGGACCAGAAGCTGGCATACGTACGCAGTTTCTAAGCTGAGCAAGCGGTTTAATGAGACGGAGAGTCACAGGACACTCCGTCTTTTTGGGTTGAGCAGCGAAAATAAAGTGTAATGAAGAAGTGTTGAAAAAAAATGAAAAGTTGCAATGTGAATGAAACGTAACTATAATAATTACAGTAATAGAAAGCATATATTCATATATCTATTAAAAGAGATGTTTAATCAGGAGGGAAACACGAATGAATCCAAAGTATAGCCCGATGTTTGAACAAGTTTCACTGCCAAGCGGCATTACGCTGAAAAACCGGATCGTGCTCGCTCCCATGACTCATATGTCCTCGAATCCCGATGGTACTGTTTCAGACGCTGAACTTGATTATTATGCACGTCGTACCGGCGGTGCTGGTATGTCTGTTACAGCAGTAACCCATGTAACTCCGAATGGAATTGGTTTTCCGGCTCAATTTGGTAGTTATGACGACAGTTTTATTCCCGGTCTGAAACGTCTGGCCGATACGATTAAGCAGCAAGGTTCCAAAGCCGTACTTCAAATTTTCCATGCAGGTCGTCTCACGCCAGAACAAGCGGTACCTGCGGGTCAAGTCGCTGCTCCAAGCGCTGTTGCCAGTGAGCGTCCGGGGTCTCCTGTACCAAGAGAGTTGTCTGATGACGAAATTACGTCCATCATCAAGGACTTTGGGGAAGCAACCCGTCGTGCCATTGAAGCTGGATTTGACGGTGTTGAGATTCATGGTGCGAACGGTTATCTGATCCAACAGTTCTTCTCTCCACATTCCAACCGACGTGAAGATCGCTGGGGTGGAAGCATTGAGAAACGTCTCACATTCCCACTCGCTGTGGTGGATGAAGTCCAGAAGGCTGTAGCTACACATACGAAACTGCCGTTTATCGTTGGATACCGTTTCTCCCCGGAAGAGCCAGAAACACCGGGACTGACCATGGAAGAGACGTATGCATTGGTTGATGCGCTGAAAGATAAAAATCTGGATTACCTACATGTATCCGTCAACGAGTTCTGGTCCAAGCCAAGACGAGGTGAAGCAGATACCCGCTCCAGAATTGAATTTATCCTTGACCGTGTGGGCGGTAGACTACCTGTCATTGGCGTAGGTTCCATCCACACCGCAGACGAGGCAGCCGAAGCTCTTCAGAGTGGCGTGCCATTGCTTGCCATTGGTCGTGAGCTAATTATCGAGCCGGATTGGGTCGAGAAAATCGAAAGCGGACGTGAAGAAGATATCGAGACGATTCTCACCAAATCGGATCAGGAGCGTCTGGTTATCCCTGACGGACTGTGGAATGCCATCATTCACACACCGGGCTGGTTCCCTATGGCTGACGATAAATAAGATACATGATTTTACTGGAAATGGAGGGAGCGGGAGCTCCCTCTTTTTTGCGCCCACTGCACCTTGATGAAATTCTCCTTCCGGGAGCACTGTGGTATGATGAGATGAACAGGATTCATCTTGGATAATCAACGGTTTGGAGTGAATGAAGATGCTCGTGGCTGAACGTTATGAGAAAATTGTGGAATGGGTAGATGCGCAGGGAAGCATGCGCGTAACCGAGCTTAGTGAGCGCTGCGGTGTGACGGAAGAGACGATTCGACGTGATCTGGACAAGCTGGAGCAGGCGGGAAGGCTCAGACGTTCCCATGGCGGGGCTGTCAGCGTAAAATATAAAGACGAGGGGCAGTCGGAAATCCCTTATCCGGAGCGGGCTGTAACTCATGCAGAAGAGAAACGCAGAATTGCGGACGAAGCGGTGAGAATGGTAAACCATGGTGATCGGATAGCGCTGGATGCGAGCACAACCGCGTGGTATATGGCGGCAGGACTACCGAACATACCGCTCACTGTTTTGACCAATTCCATTAAGGTCGCGGCTGAGCTGAGCAGCAAGGAACACATCCGTGTGATCGCCACAGGTGGGCAGCTTGCCTCGAAGTCCTTGTCTTTTGTAGGGCCGCTCGCTGAACGTTCGCTGGATGCCTATCATGTGGATAAAGTTTTCTTATCCTGCAAAGGTGTACATCTGACCAAGGGCATCAGCGAGTCGAATGAATTGCAGGCACTGGTGAAGCAGAAGATGATCAGCATTGCGGATGAAGTTATTTTGCTGGCGGATTCGAGCAAATTTGGCGTGCAGGCTTTTACAAGAGTGGCGGAACTTAACAGTGTGGCAAAAGTAATAACTGATCTGGGCTTAGATGAAGAACAGGTTAGCGCACTGAATGAACAATCCATAACATGTGTCCGTGTCTAATTAGAGAGGAATGAATATAATGAAACATCCTTTTCACCTGAAAGCCGTTTGGAATGGTGGACGTAACAGTGAAGGGCATATTGATGCAGGCGGGTTAAAAACAGTTATCTCGATTCCACAGGAGATGGGTGGGCCGGGTACTGGCACCAATCCCGATGAAATGCTGCTAGGTGCAGCGTCCACCTGTTATTTGATTACACTGGCAGCGATGCTTGAGCGATCGGATATTACACCGGATGAGCTGACACTGGAGTCCGAAGCGACGGTGGATGTTACCAATAACGTTTTTACGTATGAACGGATTATACACAGACCTCGTATTGTGCTCAAAGCGGATGTATCTGATGCTGATGTGATAAAGGCAGATCGCCTGGCACATAAAGCAGAAGAGTCCTGCATGATCTCCAGAGCTGTAGCTGGCAATGTTGCTATCGAGACACAGCCAGTGATTATAACAGCAGGCGTTAACGCGGTGTGATATACTGAAGAATAGGCGGCTTGAGCCGTCATTTGTGTAAGATAAGGGGAAGTTCGGTATGAACCTACAGAAAAGCAAAAACTCACGTTTTGCGCGTTTAACACGTGCTTTGAAGCTTAATTTTCTCAAATTGTTACGTGCTCCCGGCGGGGCACATAAAGTATCTACCGGGTTTGCTTTGGGTTTTGGTCTTGAATTGATCGTCATTTCGACAGCTTCACTGGTTTATCTCGTGTTCTATCCGATTGTACGTTTGTCCGGTGGTTCGCTGCCAGCAGCTATTGTGGGCAACGTGGTCGGCAAGCTAACATTCCTGCCCATCATATTGATGCCGCTTGCCAAGCAAATTGGTTCCTGGATCTTGCCGGCACACAGCATGGGGCAGGGACTTGTTCATGAGAGTGCCTTTATGGAGCTGTTTCGTGGCAACTGGTCCGCGCTAAGTGAACTTTTGCTGGGTGGTCTGGATATTCTGGCAGGCATGTCCGTCTTTGGAGTCATCCTCGGCGTGATTTCTTACTTTGTCGTCAAGTTCTTCTATGTCAGAGCACTCAACCGCCGCTTTGAACGCCGATTGGAGAAACGCAAGCAGGAAGCGATGTCTCCAACTTCAGCTTCCGTGCTGATCAGGAAGACATCACAATCATAATCGGCAGAATGACCATGGAGGCAGCGGTTGTCCATAGAATACAACGGGACACAAACTGCGGAGACGCATTGAATTGCTCGGCCAAAATGACTGCGTTCACTGCGGTTGGCATGGACGCCAAGATCAGCAGCACACTGAATAACGTTCCTTCTATTTGAAGCGCGGTTAGGATCAGATACGAAAGTACTGGTGCTGCGGCAAGCCTTACTACAAGTCCAGTCCAGAACGCTTTGCGAACGTTAGGTTTCCAAGGTTCGATCGAACCACGTGATCTGAGCATCTGTGCACCGAGAATGGCCAGTACGACAGGAGAGTAACCGGCTGCGAGCATGGAGATGCCTCCATCCAGTGCCACTGGTAAGCTCAGATTGGATGCACGCAGGATGATGGCTATCGCAGCAGCATAGATGGAAGGCATACGGAAGACGGACAGAATCGCATTTTGGACCGTGAATTCGGATCTGGCAGCAAAAAAGATACCTACCGTGTTTACAATGATCATCTGTCCGATGACATATACCGAAGCCTTATCCAATCCAAGCTGTCCAAAGGCAAGCAACACAAGCGGGAGCCCATAATTCACGCAGTTCGTAAACGTGGAGACAAGGGTAAGTCCCGCTTTTTCGCTTGCCCCAAGATGGAATACTCGGCTCAGCAGTTCAGCCAGTGCCCACAGGGCAATCAAATTAATGATGGAGAACCAGAATGTGCCCGTTACGTCTGTCCATGTAATATCAGCATGCAGCAGTGTATCAAAGATAAGCGCAGGGCTCAAAATATAGAGGGAAAAGGTCGATAGCGGCCGAGTATCCCAATTTTTGAACCGTTTTAACAATATGCCTCCGATCACGGGAAGCGATATGGGTAGAAATACATGATATAACGTGAGCAGAAATGAATTAAACAACCGAATTCAGTCCTTTCTGGATGAAAAACCTATTTTATCATAGCAGAAGTTGACCTTTGTCGGAATGGATATTGGTGTTGTCTTACGTATGAGCATATGTTTGAGGCCACTTCTTTGATGGATGCGCAGGGGCGGTGGATTGCTATTTTGATATGGCAGATTTATTATAGAAGAGGTGCAACCAGATTACATACACATAGAGGAGGAAACTGTAATGAGTGAATCAAAACGCTTGCTCGTATTGGTCGGCTCTTATGCCGAAGCGGAAAATGAGGGCATTTACGCATATGAATTGAATGAGGATACAGGTAACCTCTCCAAGCTTGATGGCATCTCCGGCGTGAAAAATCCAACGTTTGTAAACGTGGATGCTGAAGGTAACAAACTGTATGCAATCGGTGAGACGGCGTCTGCCGAAGGCAATAAAATGTCTGAAGCTGTAGCTCTGAGCATTAATCCTTCTACAGGAAAATTATCATTGCTGAATCGTCATGACTCCATTTCGGCTCCACCATGTCATATCCAACGTGATCCTTCCGGACGTTACTTGATCCTTTCCAGCTACCATGGTGGTTTGGTAGGTCTGCAAGCCTTGACGGATAACGGTGAAGTTGGAGTGCTTCTGGATGAGAAGAAACATGAAGGCAAAGGTGCGCATCCTGAGCGTCAGGACAAGCCACACGTGCATTCTGCATTCTTTAGCCCAGATGGCAAATACATGATGGTACAGGATCTGGGTGCGGACAAAATCGCAATCTACTCCATTGATACAGACAAGAACGAACTTGTACTGCACAGTGAAACCAAAACACATCCGGGTGCAGGACCGCGTCACCTGGCATTCCATCCGAACGGTCAATTCGCCTATGTTATTAACGAAGTGGATTCCTCCATTACTTCTTTCCGTTATGATGCAGTAGCAGGCACATTGACAGAGGTTTCCACCGTGTCCACATTGCCTGACGGTTATGACGGCAGTGAAAACACAACAGCTGAAATCGCCGTATCTAACGATGGACGTTTCGTATACGGTTCGAACCGTGGACACGACAGCATCGTCGTATTTGCAGTAGACGCTGAAACAGGACATTTGAAACTGGTTGAGCATGTGTCTGCTGAGGGTGAACACCCACGTCACTTTGCATTGACTCCGAATGGCAAGCTGCTGATTGCAGCTAACCGCGATACCAACAATATCGTTTCCTTTACAGTGGATCAGGAGAGCGGACGTCTGAAATACACAGGTCACAGCACAGGTGTATCCAAGCCGGTATGTGTGAAGCCTGTATATCTGTAAACCATGGATTTGAATGGATGAACTTAGAGATTTGAATAAGCTTTCGGGATCGATATGGATGATCTTGTTGACCTGAAATTTTGGGAAGACCCTGCCCTTGTGGCGGGGTCTTTTTTGATGAGAAGAGCATAGGCATTTGCAGATGACTTCATATGTGAATTGTGAAAGATAACTTATTTTCAAAATTAAAATTCATATAACAACGTTATTTTACCAATAGTATCGTGCAAGTAACTACCTGACTTCAAAGTGCGTACTTCCTGAACGGATAGTCAGGTTCTACAATGAATGAGTAGCCATAACAAACATGGTTTGCATCGGAACAGACGGATACTCGAACAACAAAGGAGAAATGAATCGTGAAATTGCAATTGGCATTGGACTTAGTAAACATCCCTGAAGGTATTGCACTTGTTAAAGAAGTTGAACCATATATCGATATCGTTGAGATTGGTACGCCAATCGTAATTAATGAAGGACTGCATGCGGTTAAGGCGATGAAAGAAGCCTTTCCTAATCTGCAGGTACTCGCAGATCTGAAAATTATGGACGCGGGTGGATACGAAATCATGAAAGCTGCTGAAGCTGGTGCGGATCTGGTAACCGTCCTTGGCGCTAGTAACGACATGACCATCAAAGGCGCGGTAGAAGAAGCGAAAAAACAAAACAAACTCGTGCTGGTTGACATGATCAACGTGGCTGATCTTGAAAAACGTGCGCGTGAAGTGGATGCTCTTGGCGTAGATTACATCTGTGTACACACAGGCTATGATCTGCAAGCGGTTGGACAAAGCCCGTTCGAAGATCTGAAAACGATCAAACAAGCGGTGAAAAACGCAAAAACAGCTGTAGCTGGTGGCATCAAGCTGGAAACATTGCCAGAAGTAATCAAAGCACAACCGGATCTGGTTATTGTGGGTGGCGGAATCACTGGACAAGCAGACAAAGCCAAAGTTGCAGCTGAGATGCAGCGTCTGGTTCAACAAGGGTAAGACAGATGAGCAGCCGACAATACGCAGCTGACATCTTGAAGGAGCTGGAACGTACGCTAAGCCAGATCGACGATTCGGAGATGCAGGCCATGGCGGAACATATTCTGGCTGCTGAACAGGTTTTTGTGGCAGGAGCAGGCAGATCCGGTCTGATGGGCAAGACATTTGCCATGAGACTGATGCAGATGGGTCTTCGGGTATATGTAGTTGGGGAGACCGTTACACCGGGTATCAGTCCAAAGGACTTCCTCTTGTTATGCTCAGGCTCAGGGGAGACAGGAAGTCTGGCAGCGATGGCTCAGAAGGCCAGTAAAGCAGGTGCTCCTGTGGGTCTGATTACGATTAAGCCGGAGTCCACAATTGGACAACTGTCAGATACCGTAGTTCGTCTTTCGGCATCGGCCAAAGAGGATACAGCGACCGCCGGAGCTGCAGTGACCATTCAGCCTATGGGCTCCCTGTTTGAACAGGGGCTACTGCTGAGCATGGATGCACTGGTGCTCACCATGATGGAAATGAAGGGGATGACCGGAGCGGACATGTTTGGTCGCCACGCGAACCTGGAATAATGAATAGATGGAAGACCGGAATTCCCTTGAACAAGCGGGAGTTCCGGTCTTTTCTGTTATCGTTGTCCGTGGTCTGGTTCGGGTCTGCTTAACATCAGGGTCATGCTGTAGTAGAATGTATACAAGCTGTATTAAATCAATGAACCCGTTATATATACAAAGGAGGCAGCATGTTCTCCTGTTACGGAGTGTTCTTGTGATATGCGTATTGCATTTTAGCGATATAAGATTGATTGGAAGAAAAGGAGGCTCGGAGCCATGGCAGTGGAAGTCAAGGAACGGATCAACTTGAAAGAAATCAACTGTGAGAAAGAATTGACCCTTGCTGTTATTGGCGGCAAATGGAAACTGATTATTTTATGGCATCTGGGTCTTGAAGGTACCAAACGTTTCAGTGAATTGAAGCGATTGATTCCTCATATTACCCAAAAGATGCTGACCAACCAGCTGCGTGAGTTGGAGGAAGACAAGCTAATTGAGCGCAAGGTTTATGCAGAAGTGCCACCCCGTGTGGAATATACGCTGACGGATCATGGTCAAAGTCTGATGCCTGTCCTGCATGCAATGTACAACTGGGGTAAAAACTATGGCGAAAATGTAATCTGGAAAGCTGAATAAGTTATAGTCAGAACGAACCGCCGGGTAAATGGATATTTCCATCACCCGGGGGTTTTTTAAATTTTGGTCAGTGGATCAACAGTTTACTTCAAACGCAGCGGGCAGAAATAGCTTGAAAAAGCGGAGCTAAAAGCTTTCTGAAAGAAAGCTGCATCGGAAGCATACGCTTCGCCTTTATCACCAGATTTTCACCTTTGTAAAATTGAATCAAAAAATCTGGGGATAACAGCGATCGGAAGGTTGTTCTGTCATCGGAAGTGGTAAGTGTGAATATTCTTTAGTCCAATCTGTAATCCCTTAAACCAAAAGGCTCATTTTAGGAAATGTAAGGTATAAATTCTCCGAATATGATACGATGAGAGATATTGGAAATGCGAGGAGGATGACATATAACGATGGAAAAAATACGTACACGCGATGAAGTAAGCCAAGAGACCACCTGGGATCTGCGAGACTTGTTTGGTACCGATGCAGAATGGGAGCAGGAGCTTAGATCACTACCTGAAGCTGCTGCCCATATCGAAACATTCAAAGGACATCTGGGAGAGGGCGCTGAGAAGTTACTGGCCTGTCTCGATGCCCGCGAAGCTTTGCAGGAACGCATTAGCAAGACGGCTTCATATGCCCGGCTGAAACAGTCGGAGGACAGTATTAATCCCGCAAACATTGAGAATTCAGCCAAGGCGGGAGATATCTTATCGAATTTGTCGTCATCCTTGTCTTTTGTGAATTCCGAGATCGTGGATCTTCCCGATGGAACGATTAAACGTTATATTGAAGAACTTCCGGGTTTGCAGCCGTATGCTCGCAGCTTGGATCGTCTGATTCAGGAAAAAGCCCATCGTCTTTCGCCCGAAACGGAGAAGGTACTCGCTTCCCTTGGGGAAGTACTGGATTCGCCATACCGGATCTATCTGCGCGGTAAACTGGCAGACATGACGTTTGACGATGCACTTGATGGCGATGACAATAACCGTCCGCTGTCCTGGTCATTTTATGAGAACAATTATGAAATGTCATCGGATACGAAGCTGCGCCGCTCTGCCTATGCCGCGTTCAGCTCCAAGCTGAATGATTACAAAAATACGTTTGCTGAAGGTTACGCCACCGAAGTGAAGAAGCAGGTCGTCTTGTCCAGGCTGCGTGGATACGATGATGTTACGGATATGCTGCTCAGTCCGCAGCAGGTAAGCAAAGAGATGTACAACAATGTACTGGATATCATCCAGCAGGAACTCGCCCCTCACATGCGCAGACTGGCCGCGCTCAAGAAACGTGAGTTGGGACTGGACAAACTGATGTTCTGCGATCTGAAAGCACCACTGGACCCTGAGTTCAGTCCTGCTATTACATATGAGGAAGCCTGCACACTCATTCGTGAAGCTCTTGCCGTGCTGGGACCGGAATATGGCGGAATTGTGGAACGTGCATTTAGTGAGCGCTGGGTAGATTATGCTGATAATGCTGGCAAATCGACAGGAGCTTTTTGCTCGTCCATCTATGGTTCTCATTCCTATATCCTGATCTCATGGGCAAACAATATGCGAGGTGCGTTCACACTTGCCCATGAAGTGGGACATGCCGGACATTTCATGCTGGCCGGGCATTATCAACGGCTTACGAATACACGACCGTCCCTCTATTTCATAGAGGCGCCTTCCACGATGAATGAAATGCTTCTGGCAGATCATTTATTGAAACGTTCGGATAATCCGAGAATGCGCCGTTGGGTCATTTTGCAATTGCTCAATACGTATTACCACAACTTTGTTACGCATCTGCTTGAAGGTGAATTGCAGCGTCAGGTGTATGCCCTCGCAACCAAGGATGAACCGATTACGGCGAAGACGTTAAGTCAGCTAAAAGGAAATATCCTCTCCGAGTTCTGGGGACCTGATCTGGTCATTGACGAAGGGGCCAAGCTGACCTGGATGAGACAACCTCATTATTATATGGGATTATATCCATATACCTATGCAGCAGGTCTGACGGCATCTACCGCCGCTGCACAGCTAATTCGAGAAGAGGGACAGCCTGCGGTGGATCGCTGGCTTGACGCATTGAAAGCGGGAGGAAGTCTTGATCCGCAAGAGCTGATGAAGCTAGCGGGTGTGGACATGTCCGGACCTGAGCCGATTCGTGCTGCTGTCGCCTATGTTGGCAGTCTGGTTGATGAACTTGAACGTCTGTATTCGTAATCAGGTTCATATAGTATACGGACAAGGCTTGTAGGGTTGTCTGCGTGCACCGTCTCCTTGTCAGGGGGCGGTGCATCTTAATTTGCAGGGAGAAGGGAACGATGATGAATGACGTCATTGAGCATATCTTCATCGCTGGGATGGTTAAGCATGGACGGCTTCGGTATTTTTGATGACATGAATGATGTTCCGGGATTTGAGGGCAATCAGGGTGGTTTTTTTGCTGGATTCAATGAGTTTGGTGCAATGAGTGCGTTTGGGTCAATCTTTATTGGCGGCATTTTTCTTATCATTGCGGGTGTCATTGTTTATGCCATTATTTCAGGGGTACGCACATGGTCATCGAACAATGCATCAGCGCTGTTAACCTTGCATTCAACGATTGTGGCAAAGCGAACAGAAGTCACAGGTGGGAGCGGGGATAGCAGTGCATCAACCTGGTATTACGCCACGTTTGAATTGGATAATGGAGACCGTGTGGAGTTAAATGTTGGCGGCAGAAATTACGGGATGTTTGTGGAAAATGACCGAGGCATGCTGACGTATCAAGGGACAAGGTTCAAGCATTTTGAAAGAGATATGCAACCTCAGTCTGGTGCGAGCAAGAACAGCTTTTATACGTAAAATAACAGGAAAGCGGCTCCTCCCGAGTGGAGAGAGTCGTTTTTGGTATGGGTAAAAGAAACGAATCACAGGGTATTCAAACGCTTACATTGATGATATACTCGTAAAATAAAGCAAAACAGTATAAAACAAAAATAAACAAACAAATAAGTAAAGAATAAAGTACAGTGCAGCCATGAATACAATTGAGAAATGTTTGAGCGAGAAACAAAGTATGGGATGAAAGGCTGGTGAAGAACAGTGAGTGTGCTGGCGTATGATTTGGGTGCTGGAAGCGGGAGAGCACTGCTGGGTCATCTGAATGATCGGGGAATGGAGACGATGGAGATCCATCGGTTCAAGAATGAGCCGGTAAAAGCGGGGGAGCGGCTGCATTGGGATATATTGAGGCTGCACCATGAATTGCTTGAAGGGCTGAACCTGGTTAAACAAAAGGGGGAGCAGCCTGAAAGTCTGGGGATTGATTCCTGGGCGGTTGATTTTGGACTGCTTGGAAGTCATGGTGAATTGTTGGGCAATCCATATCATTACCGTGATGCACAATTTAACGGCATGATGGATCAGGTGCGCCAGGAATTGACCTCTCAGCGAATTTTCGAACGTACGGGCATACAGTTTCTTAGTTTTAACACACTGTATCAGTTAGCAACGCTTAAGCGGAGTGGCTCCCCACTGCTTAACGAAGCGGAGCGTTTCCTCATGATCCCCGATCTGCTTCGTTACTTTCTCACCGGAGAAGCGGTGAATGAGTTTACCAACGCCACCACAACGCAGCTATATAATCCAACCATAGGGCATTGGGACGGTGAACTGCTTGCACATATTGGCATTTCGGAGACGCTGTTTGGCGAAGCCGTCATGCCAGGTACACGTGTGGGACAGTTACGTAGCAGCATTTGCAATGATCTTGGCCTGTCTGCCATCCCGGTTATCGCGGTGGCCGAGCATGATACAGCTTCAGCGGTCGTGGCTGTTCCCGCAACAGAACGTTCATTTGCTTATCTGAGCTGTGGAACCTGGTCGCTTATGGGCACGGAGATTGATCACCCTGCCATCAGTTCCGAGAGTCTGGCGCTTAACTTTACGAATGAGGGCGGGGCAGGAGGTACGTTCCGTTTGCTCAAGAACATCATGGGCCTGTGGATTTTGCAGGAATGCATGCGTGAATGGGAACGGAAGGGACAGGGAACCAATTATGCGGAGTTACTGAGCAGGGCTGAACTTGCTCCTCCATTTGCAAGCTTGTTTGATCCTGATGATGAGCGGTTTATGCCAGCTGGGGATATGACCACTCGTATACAACAGTATTGCCGTGATACAGGGCAGGCTGAGCCGCAAGATCAGGGGGCCATTGCCCGTTCCATTCTGGAGAGCCTTGCACTGAAGTATCGAAGAGTGCTGGAGTGGACGGAACAACTGTCCAGACAATCTTTTAATGGATTGCATATGGTCGGTGGTGGCATCCAGAATCGTCTGTTGTGTCAGTGGACGGCCAACTCCATCGGCAAACCGGTATGGGCGGGTCCGGCAGAAGGCAGTGCGATCGGGAACATGGCTGTACAGTGGATGGCAAGTGGAGCCTTCAAGGATATATGGGAAGCCCGCAAGGTCATTCGCGATTCATTCCCAGTTACTGATTATGAGCCAAAGGACAGAACGATCTGGGAAGAAACATACGGCAGATTTCTAAGGTTGACCGCATCATCGGAATCACAAGCCGGGAGCGAGGTGTAACATGCTGGCAGCAGAACGCTATGACCGGATTGTGGAGATGGTTAATGTAAAGGGCAGCATGCGTGTATCCGAGCTCAGTGAGCACTGCCGGGTAACAGAAGAGACCATTCGGCGTGATCTGGACCGGCTGGAACAGGCAGGGAGACTGCGTCGTTCCCATGGTGGCGCTGTCAGTGTGAGGGAAGAGCAGCCGGAGATCCCATACCGGGTAAGGGAAACAACACATGCAGAGGAAAAGAAAAGAATCGCCCAGTCGGCTCTATCCATGATTCGTCCGGGTGATCGAATTCTACTGGATGCCAGCACGACAGCAGGGTACATGGCGGCCAATATGCCGGATATGCCATTGACTGTATTGACCAACTCCATACAGGTAGCCACTGAACTGAGCAGCAGGGACAAGATTGAAGTCATCTCGACTGGAGGCCAGCTGGCCCAGCGGTCTCTGTCTTTTGTTGGACCGCTCGCCGAACGTTCCCTGGAAACATATCATGTCGATAAATTGTTCCTGTCTTGTAAAGGTGTGCATCTGGAAGGCGGCGGAATCAGTGAATCCAATGAGCTTCAGGCCCGGTTGAAGCAGAAAATGGTCAGCATATCCGACCAGGTTATTTTGCTTGCAGATACGAGCAAGTTTGGGGTTCGTGCATTTGCACGGGTAACCGGGTTAAATGCGGTTCATGCGGTGATCACGGATCAGTCGCTTGATAATGATTTGATAGAACGTCTGAACAGCTATGATATCCAAATCACAAGGGTATAAAAACAAACCGGTATTCGTTATTTATATGCGTTATAACAACAATTCCTCAGTTATAGGAGCGTGTAATCATGAAGGTCTCCTTATTCATTACCTGCCTCAGCGATGCCATATATCCCCGTGTGGGAGAGGCGATGGTAAGATTGCTCGCCGCTTATGGCGTTCGGTTGGAATTCCCGCCCGTGCAGACCTGCTGCGGTCAGCCTTCCTACAACAGCGGGTATTGGGATGAAACACGAGTAGCCGCCAAAACGATTCTGGAAGCCTTTGATGACAGTGATTTTGTCGTTTGTCCCTCGGGCTCCTGTACGTACATGATTCATCATTATCCCGAGCTGTTTGCCGATGAACCTGTATGGTTGGAGAAGGCCAAACGTTTGGAAGCCAAAGCTTACGAGTTCACTCAGTTTCTCGTTCAGGTGCTCGGCATCACGGATTTGGGTGCCCATTTTCCGCATAAGGTTACATACCACCCCTCCTGCCACGGCAGCCGTTTGTTGGGCGTAAAGGATGAACCTATGGCATTACTGTCGGCTGTGAAAGGTTTACAATTTGTTCCCCTTCCTTTCGGAGAGGATTGCTGCGGCTTTGGCGGTACCTTTGCCATTAAAATGGCGGATATTTCCGGTGCCATGGTCACGGAGAAAGTGGATCATATCAAAGAGACGGAAGCTGAAGTATTGGTAGGACTGGATATGGCTTGTCTAATGAATATTGCGGGCAATCTGCGGTATCGGAATGAACCGGTGCGTGTGATGCATTTGGCCGAACTGCTGTATGAGGGGGTGCAAACAGGATGAGTCAACCCGGTGTAATGGATGTTACCGTCAAAGAACGTGCAGAATTGGCATTGAATGATGATTTCCTGCGCAAAGCCGTCAAGTTTACGACAGAGCGATTGCGTAATGGCAAGAAGTCTGCATCCGAAGAACATGGAAACTGGGAAGAATGGCGTGAACGTGGACGTCAGATTCGTCTGCATACGATCGCACATCTGGATTATTACCTGAATGAATTCGTCAATAATGCACGTGCCAATGGGGTTCATATTCATTTTGCCGATACTTCGGTAGAGGCAGCGGCGATTGCACTGGATATTGCGGCCCACAAGCAGGCTTCCACCGTGGTGAAATCCAAATCGATGGTATCTGAGGAAGTGCATCTCAACCATGTATTGGAGTCCGCAGGCATTGAAGCGATAGAGACCGATCTGGGTGAATACATCATTCAATTGGCAGGTGAAGCCCCATCTCATATCGTCATTCCGGCTATTCACAAGAACCGTTACCAGATTGCGGAGCTGTTGTCCAAGGAAGCGGGTGAAATCCTGGAACCAGACACCACCGTACTTGCGGGATTTGTACGTAAAAAGCTGCGCGAGAAGTTTCTCGAAGCAGATATCGGTATGACAGGCTGCAATTTTGCGATTGCGGAGACGGGTTCCATGGTCCTATTTGAAAATGAAGGCAATGCCCGCATGGTGTCCACCGTGCCAAAAACACAAATTACCTTAATGGGCATGGAGCGTATCATTCCATCCTGGACGGATCTCGAGGTGATGGCAACCCTGCTGCCACGTTCTGCGACAGGTCAAAAATTGACGATGTATATGTCAGGCATAACCGGCCCTCGTCGAACAGAAGACGGGGACGGGCCAGACGAAATGCACATTATTATCGTGGATAATGGACGTTCGCTTCAGTTGGGTGATCCCGAATTCCAGGAGCTGTTGAACTGTATTCGCTGCGGTGCCTGTCTGAACGCTTGTCCAGTGTATCGTCATATCGGCGGGCATGCCTACGGTGGAACGTACA
>NZ_LITU01000040.1:60377-102198 GCF_001280595.1 Paenibacillus xylanivorans | reverse complement strand
GCACTGAATGGCAATATCGATGAATGGAATGACATCGCCGGTGCTTCCAGTCTGTGCGGAGCCTGTTATGAAGCCTGTCCGGTCAAAATTCCGCTGCATGATATGCTTGTATATTTACGCAGACGCAAGGTGGAAGAGGGTCATGGTAACAAGCTTGAGAGCGCTGGTATGAAAGGTTTTGCAGCGGTTGTATCCAACTCTAAACGATTCAGTGCGGCTATTCGTCTTGGACAGATTGGTCAGAAAGCCGTTGTACGCAATAACGGAATTTCACTCAAACTTGGGCCTCTCAAGGGCTGGAACAGATATCGGGTTGCGCCAAGCCTGGCGAAGCGTTCCTTCCGTCAGCAGTGGAACAAACTCGAACAGGAGCTGAATCAGGAGCAGAAAGAGATGGATTCCTCCGTTCGGAACCGAATGGAACAGATTCTTCGTGAACGCGAGGGGAGCGGTGGTCAACATGAACACTGAACATCAGGAATGGCTGGAGCAATTAGAGAAGAAGTCCCGTGCGAAACAGGAGCAGTTTATGAATGACATCGCCTCCAAATTGAGGAGACCACGGCAGACCCATGCTCCGACTCAACCTTTTCGCGGTGCACCCGCGTTCTGGACGGATTTGGAGTGGGACATCGATAAGCGCATACAGGCATTCACTGATAATTTTGTGAGTGTAGGTGCTCATATTGCGCGCGTAAAAGACATTGGCGAAGCCTCTGACTTCATCGCTAATAAATCTCATGAATTGAGTGCGAAATATATCATACGTCAGAATGAACAGGCGCTGACGGATCTTGGATTGGAAGAGCAACTTCCCGATGTGCAGATTTCTGTATGGAACAGCCAAGCAGAGGAGAACTGGAAGGCACGGGCAGCCGAGGCAGATATCGGAGTAGTGATGGCGGATTATGCCACAGCATATACGGGGTCCGTCACGGTGCTTTCTTCGCCAGAAAAGGGACGCTCCGTTAGTTTATTGCCCACCGTACTCATCATTATTATTCCAATTGAACGGCTCTACACCAGACTTGGTGAAACGCTTGATCGCTTCGACGAAGCGGGAAGAGAGAATCTTCCGGCAGGCATTCATTTTATTTCCGGTCCGAGTCGTTCTTCCGATATTGAAAATGATTTGACCATTGGGGTACATGGCCCTGGTATTGTATATGGCCTTATTATGGGGTAACTACATTTCGAAATGCATAACATCACGAATGACTGTCCAAACGCAGCTTTTTGTCTGCGAAGGGCAGTTTTTTCTATTTCTAGTATGTCCATTATGAAAAGGATAATGAGCCATATAATCATATGGCAGCAGATAAGATATTTTATAGATAAAAACTATTAACTTTATAATAACTATATATTTAACCTATCAAGAGAAGCGGCGTATAATCCATTTCAAGAAAAGGTTTATGTGAGAACCGACCAAGGAGGCGTTATGAATGAGTATATTTTCTTATCAGGTTCCATTCATGGATGGACACACGGGCGACTTATCTGCTTATGAGAGCAAAGTACTACTTATTGTGAATACAGCGAGCGAGTGCAGTTACTCTCGACAATTCACCGAACTTCAGCAACTGTACGAACAGTACTGTGATCAAGGGCTGGAGATTCTGGCGTTTCCCTGTGATCAGTTTAATCACAAGGAGCCGGGGAGCAATGATGAAGTAGCTCAGTATTGCAGAAATCATTTTCATATATCCTTTCCGATTTTTGAGAAGATTGAGGTCACCGGGCAATCGATGCACCCTTTGTTTCGCTATCTGGTCGAGATTGCCCCATTTAAGGGTTATGATATGGCATCGGAAGAAGGTCGATGGATGGATCAATTTGTCAAGGAGAGACATCCCGACTTATACCGGGGAAACGGGATCAAATGGAATTTCACCAAATTTTTAATTGATCGAACCGGGGAAGTGAGTAGCCGCTATGAGACTACGGTGGCGCCGTTAGAGATGGAGTCTGCGATTAAGGATCTGCTGATGCGGTCCTAGATTTAACGATTTATTTCGAGAATGAAGCAGCTCATTAAGTTCTAAAAACTCAATATGGTTGGGCCAAGAGGGGCCAAAATTTTCCACATTAATCTGATGGCTACCCATTGGTCCTACGACTTTGAGACTGTTGAAGATTGAGACTGGAAATGTTAGGGTAAAAGAAAGATAACGAAGGAACCCATTTTTTTTATTCTAAAATGACCAATAAACCATTTCGGTCAGTTGGTTCCATCTATGATTTTTAAGTTATCTGGATGAAATATGAAAATGTGCAGAAAATGAAGTCATGTCTATTGATCTGAAGTCGAAGTTGAACGAAGGTATTATTTTTTGTAGAACGTATTACTTGGAAGAGGAGTGAGTATTATGGCGCAAATTTCAGTTCCCCAACCCAAAACGTTTGGGCCTTTAGGAAACTTACCACAGATAAATACCGATGAGCCTGTACAATCGCTGGTGAAACTCGCCGAAGAGTATGGACCTATTTTTCGAATGGATTATCCTGGCCGAAGTGAATTGTATATCTCTGGTCATGAACTGGTAGCCGAGGTAAGCGACGAATCCAAATTCGATAAACGTGTATGGGCACCGCTGGAGAAGGTTCGTGCATTTGCCGGAGATGGCCTGTTTACGAGTTGGACACAAGAGCCGAATTGGAAAAAAGCTCACAATGTGTTGCTGCCCAGCTTCAGCCAGCGTGCGATGCAGGGATATCACAACAAAATGATTGATCTCGCTGTACAACTGGTGCAGAAGTGGTCCAGACTGAATCCGGATGAGACGGTTAACGTACCTGATGATATGACTCGTCTCACCCTAGATACGATTGGACTGTGTGGGTTCAACTACCGATTTAACAGCTTTTACCGGGAAGAACCGCATCCTTTCATTACCAGCATGGTTCGAGCACTGGACGAATCGATGAGTTCGTTGCAGCGTTTACGTCTGCAAGACAAGCTGATGATCACCAAAAAGAAACAGTTTGAGCAGGATATCCGTTCGATGTACTCACTGGTGGATCATATTATTGCGGAGCGCAAGGAGCAGCCCCAGGAAGGGGCAGACGATCTGTTGTCCCATATGCTCAGTGGCAAGGACCCGGAAACCGGGGAAACGCTGGACGATGAAAATATTCGATACCAGATCATCACCTTCCTGATTGCTGGGCATGAGACGACGAGTGGCTTGTTGTCCTTTGCCATCTATTATTTAATGAAAAATCCGGATACACTCGCCAAGGCTCAGGCTGAAGCAGATCAGGTTCTGAAAGATCCGGTTCCGACATACAATCAGGTTCGCAATCTGAAGTATGTTCGAATGGTTTTAAACGAAGCTTTGCGGTTGTGGCCTACGGCTCCGGCATTCTCCTTATACGCCAAGAAAGACCTTGTTTTGGACGGGAAATATCCTTTGCAGAAAGGGGATAGTGTCAGTGTGCTCATTCCCAAGCTGCATCGGGACCGCGATGCGTGGGGTGAAGATGTAGAGGCATTTCGTCCGGAACGGTTCGAAGATCCGAGCAAGGTGCCACATGATGCCTACAAACCATTTGGTAATGGTCAGCGGGCCTGCATTGGTCAGCAGTTCGCCCTTCAGGAAGCAACACTTGTGCTGGGCATGGTGCTTAAGCATTTTGAATTCATCGATCATGCGGATTATCAGTTGAAAGTGAAAGAAACATTGACGCTCAAACCTGATAACTTCACGATCCGTGTTCGTGCACGTGGGGGTCAGCCGGTCATGGCTGTTCCGGGTGTTGCCGTAGAGGAGCCGACTCCGGTTGCCAAAAGACAAGAGCCGGATACAGCCAATGCCCATCACACCCCGATGCTTGTCCTGTATGGCTCCAATCTCGGGACTGCGGAAGGCATTGCGCGTGAGATCGCAGACACCGCCAGATATCAGGGCTTCCGCAGCGAAGTGGCTACTCTGGATGATCGTGTAGGCAAACTGCCCAAGGAAGGCGCCGTCATCATTGTGAGTGCATCCTACAATGGTCAGCCACCTAGCAATGCCAAGGATTTCGTCGAATGGATTGAACATGCGGATGCAGGAGAATTCCAAGGCGTACGATTCTCCGTTCTCGGATGTGGGGATCACAACTGGGCCAGCACGTACCAGCGCATTCCGCGTTTAATTGATGAACAGTTGTCATCCAAAGGAGCAGAGCGGTTATCACCGATCGGAGAAAGTGATGCCAGCGGGGACTTTGAAAAACAGGTTGGAGACTGGACCGAGCAACTATGGCCGGATCTGGCACGAACGCTGGGCCTCAAGTTGAATACGAGTTCTGGTAGTGAGCGCAGTTCCTTGTCTGTACAGTTTGTCAGCGGACTGGCGGTAACGCCGCTCGCGGATACGTATGATGCACACGTTGCCGAAGTGCTTGAGAATCGGGAGCTTCACGATGCGGGCAGTGAACGAAGCACACGTCATCTAGAGATTAAATTGCCTGAAGGTGCTACGTATAAGGAAGGCGATCACCTGGGCATTTTACCGCAAAACCCACCTGAGCTCGTAGAACGAGTACTGAAACGATATGGATTCACAGGTACGGAACATTTGGTTCTGGATGCCTCGGGCCGCAGCGCAGCTCATCTGCCATTGCACCAACCAGTAAATTTGGTCGATCTGCTTAGTCACAGTGTGGAGCTTCAGGAAGCGGCAACTCGGGCCCAACTGAGAGAACTGGCGGCGTACACGGTGTGCCCACCGCATAAGAAGGAGCTCGAAGCGCTTCTTGATGAGTCTGTATACATGGAAGAAGTGCGTAAGAAACGCATATCCATGCTGGATTATCTGGTGAAATACGAGGCATGTGAGCTGCCTTTCGAGCGGTTTTTGGAATTGCTGCCTTCCCTGAAAGCCCGATATTATTCGATCTCCAGCTCACCGCGAGTGCAACCTGAGCAGTCCAGCATAACCGTCAGCGTAGTGCGTGCTCCGGCGTGGAGTGGTCAGGGAGAATATAAAGGCATAGCGTCCAACTATCTGGCAAACCTGAAGCCGGGTGAGGAGGTAGTCATGTTCATACGGACGCCTGAGTCCGGGTTCGAACTGCCAGAAAATGCAGAGGCTCCGATCATTATGGTGGGTCCCGGAACGGGCGTGGCTCCATTCCGTGGTTTCCTGCAGGCAAGACGTATACTGAAGGAACAAGGTCAGCGAGTTGGCGAAGCCCATCTGTATTTTGGATGTCGCAACCCGGAACATGATTATTTGTATAAAAATGAACTCGAAACAGCCGAGCAAGAGGGTCTTGTCCAGCTTCATACGGCGTTCTCCCGCGTGGACGGGGAAGAGAAATGTTATGTGCAGCATCTGATGAGAGATGATACCCACAAGCTGATTCCTCTGCTCGAACAGGGTGGACATCTGTATGTTTGCGGCGATGGCAGCAAGATGGCACCTGATGTTGAAGCAACACTCAAGAAAGCGTACGCTGATGTCAGTGGTAATTCCACGGAGCAGGCCGATGCGTGGTTAGAACGTTTGCAGCAGGAAGGTCGTTATGCCAAGGATGTGTGGACAGGTATCTGAGTGATACGATCATGATTCCAATGATGGATAGGCATCTGCGCGGTGAGACACAGAAGGGTTCTGTGCTCACCTCTTTTTGCTATGGCACAATATCCGAGCAGACCAATGCACGTATGAGTTATACTAGGAAAGAGAAACATGCATATTATGACATGGGTTTGATCCCGGATATGGATCGTTTCTCTAATCGGACTGTTGCAGGCAGAGACATGACTAAAGCTATTTCTGGTCTCATTATTTCTTCTTTTTATTCGTTGGACGGTAGATCGATTCAACCTGGGTTAACGGAAAGAGAATACGTGAAGAGAATCTACCTTTTCCCTGCAGCTCAATGTAATCCAGCCCAACACCAACAAGTCGGATATTATTAAATGCGTTTCCCGATGAGAATACCGTGCGGATGCCTACCCGGACGCCTCGTTGTGCTCGTGGAATATCAAATACTCGAATGGAAAACAAACTGAGTGGAACAAATAACTGCCGATTGACTTTGATAAAACTGCGCGGGAAAACTTTGCTGATTATTCCAGGTTCCAGACCGGACAATGGAGCATTCAATTCTGCCAGATGTCCCTGTAACTTGGCCAGACGCTGCTGAAGTGTTTTTCCTGTATGAAGTTGGTGCCAATTCATAAGCAATCCTCCGTTCGCCATTTATACCTACTATATGAATGGACGAGGGCAAGAGGTGAGCAAAATGGCGCCCATGTTCATTACTCATAATAATAGTACAACTTAAGATATAGGGAGTGATTCAGATGAACGTGGAAATGTATAAAGACCTCATTCGGGATGAACGTGGCAACTATTATATCGCGGTACAGATGGAGGGGAATGAGCTTACGCTCGTCAACGCATTTGTTGAAGCATCGTTTACACCGGAACTGATCTATAATGAGGAATTTCGGAATAAACACAAGGAGCTGGAAGGCGGCTTTGTGGGCAAAATCGCTATGGACCTTCTTCGGCATGACGTGGTCATGGGTTTGAAACAAATCGACCGAAAGCTGCTGGAACTGTCGGAAGTTGAACAGAAGTACACGGTGAACTATATTGATACGATTGAATTCTATCGTCACCCTGCGTGGGAGCGGAAGGCGTAAACGAAAGGTCCGTTTTCTCGTGTAAATAAAAGGAGTCTACGGAATCAGCATCGGTTATTCATCCGTTGTGGAGAGACTCATCTCGATAGTAAATCACCAAAAGCGCAAGTACAGGGGATTTCCCCTTGCTACTTGCGCTTTTGGTGTTGCAACTCTATATCGGGAATGGGCCTTATTAATGTTCCTGTAGAGAAGACACTTCTTCAACTCACTAGCGATAGGAAGGATAGATGATGCCGATATCTCGCTCTGTTATCAAGTTTCCGTCTGTATACCGCTTCAGTTCATTTCCTTTGATTCGAATCGGAATGGACGTACCTCGATAGATCAGTTCACCCTCAATGGTGCGCACGCTCATTCCGATGATACCTTCCAAATGTCCACTTCGGTCCGTAACCAACCGAATTCCCGCTGGCCCCTCTATAAGAACGTTATCACCTTGATATACCGTTACCCGTTCTGGCGTGTTCACCAATTCAAAATGAAGCCCATTCACCGTGCGGCTATACGCCGTATGGCCAGCGACTTCTTCGCCATGATCCATGTCGATGGGGAGAAGACCGGTAAACCACAGTTGGTCCGGTCCAACCCGCATGATGCCACATAACCGTTCCACATAATCAAGCAGGCAAAGGATGGAGGGGGAGTAGGTTTCAGTAAAACCTTCCTCCCCGGTCCATGGGCTTAATGCTTGCGCAAAGCGCTTTGCTTTGGAAAGGGACGACAGGATAGGTTGCATCACCCACGACAATTCCACATACCGATGGTGATATTCAAATGCATGTGGTGCACGAATCAGGCTCAGGAAGTTGGACGCTCCACCCCAGCTATTATAAGAGGAAAACGGATCAAACCGTGGATCATCCATCGACATGGACGTAAACGGGTACTTGGCAAAAAACTTGCTTGTATTCAGCAAATACCGGCGCAGCATGTTATCAAACATTTCACGGTCGCCCACCTCGCACGCCATCACACGCAGCAGCACATCGGACTGTACTCTGACCAATTCGTCATTGCGATCCCGATCATAGAAGAACATGTCTACTTCGTCATAACAGTAACGGAAGAGACTTTCCAGACTAGCTTCAGCTTTTGCTTTCCACTCTGCACCGGATTCCCCGAGCTCCACGGCCATACGGGATAAGTACATGCGCTGGCAATAGATATTGGCGGTTAAGTCTGGTGCCAAAAAAGGCAGAAGCGGAGAGTCCGGATGGTAGGACGCGGCATCATTCTTATAAGGCGTATCCGGAACATGCCAGAAGCGGGGGGACAGATCATGCCCAGTATCAAAGGTGCTAAAAGCCTCCACACAACCTGTCCCTCGGGTATTGCGATACGTGGCAATCCATTCGTCGTAACGTACCATGGCCTTGTACATGGTCTTTAGGAACGAGCGGTTCTTTCCATGAAGCTGGTAGTGGTTCCATACACTTCGTGCCAATGGTGTAACGAGCTGAATCTGGCGGAAGGAAGGGCCGTTTTCCGTTAGCTTATATGGCAGCAATCCATCTTCTCTTTGGTGTCGGGCAAAAGCGAGATAGGTCGTTTCCGATACAGAAGGAATTAGACGTGACAGCAGCTCCGCATTAATGGTGCCGGTACTCTCCAGCCAGCAGCCCAGATAGATGCCGCCTTCCTGAAGAATGGGCTCACTGCCATTCAGGGACACAATGCAAGTGAGTAACTTCTCCAGTGCGGAATAATAAGTCGTTTGCAGTCGTCCGCCGGATGCCGCGAATCGAACACCCGACGCCTGCCATTCCTGTATTAACTTTTGATCTTCCGGTTTATCTGGCTTTACATCATCGTGAATCGAGATCTGGCGCAGCTTGTTCAGCAGTGCTTCTGTCATGTCGACCTCCTTGTAGCGGTTATTTATTGATTGGATTCAAAGATTCGCACGGTGCCATTATAGAAGTCAGTGACAGCTTGCTCCACACTTTTTCGGCCGAAGCCGATTTCCTGATTGGTTGTCTGGGCCAGTTTGGAGAATTCAGCAAATCCCGGAGGGTTGTAGCTCACGTCAAAAGGCTCCGTTTTTGTAGCTTCAGATACAAAGCTGGTGTAATTATATACAATCTCTTCAACAGGTCCCGCTTCTTGCTGAAGCAGATTGCGGTTGGCTTCTGTCACGGGCACACCGCGGTCGTTGCCAAGAATTTTGGCTGCATCCGGATCATTGATCCAGAAATCCATCAGGATCGCGACTTCTTTTGCATGTTTGGTATTCGCATAACCGGACAATCCCTGACTAGACTCGAATACAACTCCAGTTCCCTTTGGACCTCTTGGTACAGGTAAAAGAATTAACTTGTCTTCGGTCAGACTCTGGAAAGCAGCCAGTTGATTTGAAGGAAGCAGGCTCATCGCCGCTTTGCCTGTAATAAGCAAGGATTTACTGGTGTCATCCGGTGGATTGGAAACTTGCAATTCAGGCGTAACCACACCACCTGACTTGGACGCCTGCTCCCAGTAGGTGAACCATTCCAAAATGTCTTCTTTTGCAAATCCGAGCGTGCCGTTCTTCATATCATATAGCTGTTTGCCGTGCTGTTTTAAAAAGATGTCCATACCGTCAACGGTGAAATTATAAGTTCCGTAATAGCCCTTGCCGAGTTTGTCGGAAAGCTCTTTGCTGATCGCAGCATAATCTTCCCAAGTCCAATCTGAGGCTGGCAACGGAATCCCCGCTTGATCGAACAGCGCCTGGTTGACGACAGTGCCCCGTGCATTCGCACCAGCGGAAATATGCTGCAGCTTTCCATCAAGACGGCCATACTCAACCATGGTGGTATCCATGCCGTCCAGATTCAGTTCATTACCAACATATGGGTCCAGATTCAGAAGGACATCCTTCTTCGCGTAATCAACTACATTACCACCGAGGAAAAAAATATCCGGAGCGGTGCCTGACGCCAGCTGTGTATTTAACTTGTCAAAATATCCAGAGGAAGGTGCAAATTCACCTACAATTTTAATATTCGGATGTTTCTCCTGAAAAACCTTCAGGGCTTCATTCGTAAGGTCTGCCCGTTTTTGATCGCCCCACCACATCATGCGCAGTTCGACTTGCCCGCCTTCAGCGGTTCCTGTTTGCTCATCAGCACCGGTATGATCCGTTCCAGAGCAGGCAGTTACCAATAACAGGAGTGAAGCTATACTACTAATCATCAATCGTTTGAACATGATAAATCCCCCTGACGATAGATAATGAAAAGCATAATATCTGTTGTACACTTATTGCGTCTGGACAGGTATCTTCGTAATCATTTCAGTCCAGTCGTTGCAATCCCCTCAAGAAAATAACGCTGAAATACCAGAAAGATGATGGTCACTGGCAGTAGAGACAGCGTGGACATGGCGAGCAGTGCTCCCCAATCCGATTGTCCCGATGGATCGAACAGGGACCGTATGCCCAGCTGTACGGTAAACAGATCAATTTTGCTCAAATAGATCATCTGGCTGAAGAAGTCATCCCAGCTCCAGATGAAGGTGAAGATCGCTGTTGTAATCAGTGCAGGAACGAGAAGAGGCACTACGATTCGGAAAAAAATCTGCGATTGCCCGCAGCCGTCAATGGTTGCACTCTCATCCAGCTCCCGTGGGATACCACGGATGAATTGAACCATGAGCAGAATAAAGAAGGAATCCTGTGCCAGCCACTTGGGCAGAATGAGCGGAAAATACGTATTAATCCAATGCAGCTCGTTATACAGAATGTACTGAGGAACCAGAGTTACATGGTAAGGGAGCATGATGGTGACCAGCATAATGCTGAACCACAGTCCTTTGAACTTGAATCTCAATCTGGAAAAGGCATAGGCTGCAAGGGAGCAGGAGATCACATTTCCTAACACACTCAAGACCGAGATCAGCGCCGAGTTGCCGAAGAAGCGACCAAACGACACACCCTGTAATCCTTTCCATCCATTCACAAAATGCTCAAAGGTGAAGCTGGTTGGAATGAGGCTGCTATTGGTGAAGATGAGATGATTCGGTTTAAACGAACTGAGAATTAACCATAACACCGGATACAACATCAGCAGACCGAAAAGGATAATGGCGGTATGCCTCCCGGCTTGAACTAATCGTCGCTTTAATGGCATGTGCATTATCTCCCTTCCTGATTGTCGCTGTAGAATACCCAGAATTTTGAGGTGAGAAAGACGATTGCAGTGAATACCCCGATAATGACCAGCATGATCCACGCCAGGGCAGAAGCGTAACCCATATCAAAGAACGAAAAGCCTTTCAGATACAAATACAAGGTATAGAACATCGTTGCGTCGAGCGGGCCTCCCCGTCCATCACCGATCACATAAGCGGGTGTAAAGGCTTGAAACGAATTGATCATGCTCATGATTAGGTTGAAAAAAATAACAGGGGAAAGCATCGGGAGTGTGATGCCGAAGAACTGGCGTAACTTTCCAGCCCCATCTACGTCCGAAGCTTCATATAAATCGGCTGGAATTTGTTTCAGGCCGGCAAGGAAAATAACCATGGCCGAACCGAACTGCCATACAGAGAGCGTGACGATCGTATAGACCACGTAATCGGGATGGGCAATCCAGGCGGGACCGGTGATCCCGAACCAGCTTAGGAACTGATTGACCAAGCCGCTTCCCTCGAAAATCTGGCGCCAGACGATCGCAATGGCCACACTGCCGCCCAATAGGGAAGGAATGTAATACACGGTCCGGTATAAGCCGAGCCCCCGAATCCCTTTGTTCAGCGCCATCGCCACCAGCAGGGCAAAGGCAAGTCTTAGCGGAACGGATAGAAATACATAATAGAACGTTAGCCCCAAAGATCTGCGAAAGGTATCGTCTTCGGTAAAGATCTGGACATAGTTGCTGAGCCCCGTCCACGTTGGTGGTGACAGCAAATTAAATTTCGTCAAAGACAGGTAGAATGACGCAACCATAGGTCCCAGTGTCAGACAGAAGAGTCCGATGAGCCAGGGCAGCAGAAACAAATAGGCTGTCATATTCTGCTGGCCGTATAACGGCTTGGACAGCTTTCTCATCATAGGCCTCCCTTCAGGATGGATGTGTTTCATAATCACCTCGGAATTGAATCCGCTTACAATACTGGCGGCGATTCTTTTGGTAAATTCATCATACCGGGGAGGACGGAAAGCTGGAATCTCATTTCTTCGGATCATCATTATCATTTTTTTCGGAATGCAGCAATCGATAGTCCGAGGGACTCATATGGAACATTTTTTTGAACTTTGAACTGAAATAGCTTGGAGAACGGAAGCCTGTCAGTTCTGTAACATCCCAGACAGTTAATTGGGTTTCCTTCAGTAGACGAAGAGCATGTTTCATTCGAACTTCGGTCACATACTGAATAAAAGAAACGCCGGCAGCCTCCTTGAACATTTCCGAAAAGTAGGTTGGGTAGTAGTTATACTGCTCGGCCAGCGAAGTTAATGTCAGTTCCAACATGTAATTTTCCTCGATATATCGCTTGGCCGATTCAATGACCGTAGCTTCTCCAGCCTCGGATGACTGCTGTTGATTCACGAATTCCTGAGCCCAATGCATCAGGAACAGTTCTGCCTGGTCTGGAGTCTTTAGCCAAAGCACCCATTCCGGGGAAATCCACGTGGATTCCTGTTCGAAAGGGGGCCGAGTATATTCTATTGCGGTGGACTCCATCAGCAGAGAAATTTGAAAAAGGCTTCGGATCATATGGGAAGTGGATATTCGAAATGAGTCAGCAAGTTCCTTTCGAATCACGCTGCGGAAGGAATCCAGCTCTCCCCGAAGAAGACATCGATGCAACATTCGGTTGGTTTCCTCTGGCAGTAATGGACTATGATCTACTACAGGCGTCCGGTCCTGTGTAGCTTTCCGTCCAGCAGATTTCCATGCCAAGAGGGAATGAATATAGCCATCTTTCCACCGTTCAAGCCCCGATACAGGCAATCCCAATCCAACCTGTACCTCCATCGTTAAGATAGAGCGGGTTTGTGTTGTGATATCCTGAGCGAATTCGTGCTGAATTCCGTCCAATGTAATGAAATGCGTGATTCCTGGGTGGGCTCCGTCATGGAACATTTGAACATTATCTGGATAGGACTGGGCCATTTCGTGACAAAGCAACTCAAAGGGAAGATAGAGTTTTTCGGGAACACGCCCCACCGAAGCAGTCTGTAAATCTGAGTCTCGCATGCCAGCGGTGATGAAACAGACGTTGTGATCCTGCCAGGATTCCAGATGAAACAGTCGCATTCGCTCTGGTAGTGAAGATGACGGAAGTCGATGTCCCCTAACGAGATCAAGCAGGAAACGTTGCTTCATTTCTTTGTAATACTGGGAGAGACGCCACTGCATCATTTCGGAATTGCCGTGCACCAGTTTCTTTTTATCTAATTCCTCTTTGATTTTGTTTAATGTGGTTTTCAGTTCATCCCGGGTTACAGGCTTTAGCAAATAATCCATGGCCTGGCTGCGGACACCTGATCTGGCGTATTTGAAACTTTCATATCCCGTAATGATGATAATCTGAATGGAAGGATTGTGGCTGCGGCAAATGTCCAGCAATTGTACGCCATCCATGACAGGCATGTTCATGTCTGTAATTAACAAGTCGAAATGTTCAGCTTTCAGAAGCTCTTCTGCTTCGATGCCGTTTGCCGCTTCACCTGAAATGGCAAAGCCCAAGCCTTGCCAATCCACTTTCAATTTCAACCCTTCGCGAACCTCGAACTCGTCATCTGCGATCAATACGTTGTACATCATATTCCTCCTGTACGGGTAGAATCAGTTCAATACATGTGCCGTAACGTTCTCCGTTCTTGATCTGAATTGTAAACAGGGAACCGTAATGCAAGCGGCAGCGTGCAACCACATTTCCGAGTCCAATGTGCCAGCTTTGGCTTCGCAATAGGGGTTCCAGCTGAGATGCTTCAACAGGATCATGGAGTTTCTGAATGATTTCGGTCGGAATACCAGGCCCATTGTCTGAAATGTTGAAATGCAGGCGGTTATTCCGTCTGGAGATCCGGATGTGTATCTCAGCCGTCGTCTGATGCTGAAAGCTGTATTTGACGGCATTCTCAATAAGCGGCTGAAGAATAAATTTGATGATGATCAGGGAATCCAGCTTTCCCTCCTCTGTCAGAGTAATGTCGAGTTTATGATTGAAGCGGGTTTGCAGAATGGAAATATAGTGGCGGATGTAAGACAGTTCCTCTGCAAGCTGTACCCTGTCGTCACTTGTGTTCATGGAAAATCGCATCATTTTGCCAAGGTCTTCAATGACCTGAACCGTATCATCAGTTCGTCGCTGCATAGCGAGACTGCTCACTAGTTCCAGCGTGTTAAACATAAAATGAGGATTAATCTGCATGAGCAGCGCTTTATACTCCGCTTGCTGGCGGAGCAGCTTCAGCTCGAATTCATTCTGGATGTGCTGTCGCAATCGGCTGATCATGTAGCGGAAAGTGGAGATGACATAACTGACCTCGCTTTTTACATTTTTGTCTGGAGGAAGAAGGGATTCTGCCTGATCGAATGCACCCCGTTGTACCTGTCTCATGGCCAGTACCAGTCGAGTTAAGGGTTTGGTTACCCCATAAGAGAGCCATGCAGCAGCAAACAGAGAGATGAGAATTAGAACTATCGTGACCACCAGAATGGTACTCTGAAGCTTGTGAAGAGATGAATATAGCTCTTTTTCCGGCGCCAGACCAGCCAGCATCCAGCCGGTTCGCCCCAGCTTTTTGTATACCAGAATGTCACGCTGTCCTTCCTCGTTGTTCAGATACACCACACCCGATTTGAGCGAGTTGTTCCGAATCTGCTTGATTTCTGCTAAAGCTCCGGCGCCAAGCTGATTTGCCTGCTGTGAAAGAATAGGGGATCCTTGTTCACCCAGCAGAAAGATAGTGCTGCTATCGGCCAGATGGATTCGGTTAAGCGGTTCCAGAAAGTAAGATTCGCTGACATTAATTTTCATCACATTCTGGGCTGTAGCATGATGAAAGGTCCCTAAGGGCATCAGAAGACTGACCACCGGATTGCCATGATCCCTAATTGCTTCATGTTGATCGGTATGTACAGGCAGCCAGTGATTGCCAGAGATGAAGAAATTTTGGTACCATGATTCTTGCAAAAAGAGAGGGTCGGTCGCTACTTGATTCTCACTGCCAATTCGCAGCCCATTCCGTCGATAGATGGATACATCGGAGATACTGGTGTAGCTGTTCGTAGCCTGGGTCAGAAAACGGCTCATCGCCAGATTGACAAGCATCTTTTCTCCTTCAGGAAGGTCAGGGTCACTTATTGCGTTATCCCAGTTCTTGGCGGTATCGCTGTTGAAGACAAGAGAGGCCACATCATAGATCTGCATTTGAACCATATCGACATAAGAACCGTATTCCTCCATCTTCTCCAGAGCAGAGGATTCAATATAGGAGCGGATTACGGTACGCGACTCCTTGAAGAGCAGGAAGGAGAGCGTGCCAAAACAGAGGACGAAGAGCACAACGATAAAGGCGATCAGGCGGCTTTTTAATGAGAAAAACATAGGGTCCTCCTTAAGTAAATAGACTTTAGGGCCGACGTCAAATGTGAAAAAAGACTGCGTAGTATACGCAGCCTTGAATGGGAATGTGGTTGGAGCGGCATTGTGTTCCTAGAAACGAACCAGATTGTTGATGCGAACAGGCAAGCCAGTTGCGATGGCGCGATTGGCTGCAATTCCGGTGAGGATGGATCTCGCTCCATCCAATTGGTTTGCAGCACGATGGTATGGATCTTCTGTAGGTTCTCCGAACAGATCATTCAGAAGAACCGGATCGCCTCCGCCATGGCCGCCTTCTTTTTCCTCAACCTGAACCTCGTACGGGGCATCGAACATGGGAAGTACTCGCAGTGTTTTCCCAATTAACGCACCTTCGAGATTTTTATCACCGAGCGAATTAACATAGGATTGTTCCACAATGTTCATCTCAATCCGGCCTTTGGTGCCGTTAATGGCGATGCGATAGCCTTCCCACGGCTGGTATGCAACTAGCGAATAGGTCAAAATGGCTTTGTTCTGATACTGAACGAGAACACCCATCGTATCCTCGATGTTGATGCCATCTCCGAATACGCTTTGATCCCGCTGGTAGCCGTCTTCCGGCTCGGCATCCAGATACATGGCTTTGAGATGTGCATCCGAGTCCAGGTGCAGGGCAAAAGGGTCCTCTTGCGCAATCGGGTTGCCTGTTGCGCGAGTGTAAAACTGGGTCACGCCTCGTTCCTCAGCGTTTTCTCTACCATAATACATAAGGTCCCCGAATGCGAAAACGGTCTCAGGCTGCGAACCGATCCAGAAATTGACCAAATCGAAGTGATGTGTAGATTTGTGTACGAGCAGTCCGCCACTATTACGCTTATCCCGGTGCCAGCGGCGGAAGTAATCCGCACCATGGCGCGTATTCAGCAGCCATTCGAAGTGGACCGAAGTCACTTTGCCGATGGTGTCATTTTGAATCAGTTCCCGTATTTTGGTATGGTGTGGTGCATAACGGTAGTTAAAGGTGACGCGTATATTTTGTCCGGTCCGCTTGGCGGCATCAAGAATATCCTGACATTTGTGCTCATCGATGGTCATCGGCTTCTCGGTCACGACATCACATCCAAGCTCCATCGCGCGAATGATATATTTGTGATGGGTGCGGTCGACGCTGGTTACAATGACGAAGTCCGGCTTCTCGTTCTCAATCATCTGATCGAACTGATTCGCAGGATAAGTAGGCACCTCATTGTATTTATATTTTTCTCTCAGCAGCTGATTGGCGTAATTCATGCGTGTCTGGTTAATATCGCAAAAAGCGGCAAGCTCGGATGTTTCCCTGAAATTTTGGGCTAATGCTCCATAGAAAAATTCAGCACGGCCGCCTGTTCCGACCAATACGTAGCGTTTTTTGTTACTCATGTCTATCGCCTCCTTGAATATAGCTCTAGACTATAACAAGGGAACACTTCTTTCGCCGCTTTTTGTGCGTAATCGCTTTCAAATGCCGCTTATTTTGCTATAATTCAAGGAAAGGGGGTCAGGCTACATGACACAGACATTTCGAGCGGATTACAATGATCCCACCGGATATTTGAATATCGAATATGATCGCCGCATTGGATATTTCTCCATGACGGATGACCACCTGCATGACCATTATGAGTTGTACTATCTGTTATCCGGTGAACGTATATACTTCATCAAGGACCGCACCTATCGGGTGAGAGCAGGAGACTTTGTATTCATCAACCGGAATACCGTTCATAAGACAATGGAGAGTGGGAGACCGGACCATGATCGGATTGTTCTGTATATTAAGCCAGAGCTATTCACTGAACTGGCCATCTCACCTGAGTTGGCAGAGGGACTGAAGGAGCCATTCAGCTGGGAAATTCCCATTCTGAGTCTTCCTTCACAGGTAAGTGAGGCAGCAGATCGAATGGTCAGCGAAATGATTGATGAGATGATCCATACCAGAGCTGGAAGCAGCCTGCTGCTGCGTCACCGATCCGTTGAATTGCTGTTGTTCGCTTACCGTAATAAACATCTGGGCACTGTACAGTCAGCTGACAGCGAACCGGTTCTGCATCCCAAGGCTCAGGCGGTGGTCCGCCATCTTAACGAAAACTATCAGCAAGCTTTAGCATTGCCTGAGGTTGCTGCATTGTTTCGAATCAGCCCGCATTATCTCAGCCGTCTGTTCAAACAGACCACAGGTTTCACGTTCAGCGATTATCTTAATCTGCTTCGGGTGAAGGAAGCACAGCGTTTGCTGCGTGAAAGCGAGGATTCCATAACGGAGATCGCCCTGCAAGCGGGATTCAGCAATTTTTCACATTTTGGAAAGATGTTCAAGCGGACGGTTCAGGTATCACCGAGGATATATCGGCAGGAATATAGAGAAGCAGGTTCGATGGGAGTGCTGAAATAGGGAGGACTGCGATATAGATTTTGATATAGATATGGAACAAGATTTAACATGTTTATTTCAATCGTTGGAATTCTTTAATAATGATGTTTGTTTTGTCACTTACCTTTTGAAGTTCTTCCAATGAAAGCTTCGCATAGGCTGGAGGGACCATGGACCAGTACTGATGGAAAAAATCACTTCGCTCAATATATAACCTTTGTGCTGTTCCATCGACCATATTAGTAATGAGCCCATAATATTCGAAAGCGTTCTTAATATTGTTCGTATAAATGCTCAGGTTTGTTTCATCTGTTGTTTTGTTGCTTTTGATATATCGGTCAAGCTCCTTCTTATAATGTATACTTTCCAGAATAACACTGCGGTAAGCTGAGTCAGAGGAAGACTCAATGCGATGTTTGAGTTCACGGTACTTATGAAAAAAGATGGATGCAATGATCAGAATGATACTGAATAAAATCAGAATAATATGTCGTGTTTTTGTACTCATAAATACGTCCTTGTTTATGTATTTAGTATTTTCCCATTTTGAAAATGGAGTTCTACATCATAACATGCAATGACACGTTAAACCTATAGGTAAATAGAGGAAGGGGATTTTTGATAAATCGTGATCCGAAGGCAAACATGTAAAAAAAATAACCTGAGCAATCCTGCGAGCGCAGACATTGGTTCAGGTCCTTTATTATGTCGTTGTATAACTGAGTTTAAATCTCACGTCATGGACAACGCCGCTCAAACCGAAATATCACTTGTATCGTTCTCCGGTCGCAACCTCATCTGTAACTCTTCATCCCGAGGACAGACCATCACACCATCAATCACATCGAGGCGCGCGGCCTGAGTGGAGGAACGACGTGCGGGTTCGCTGGCATGATCTACACCTTCGGTCCGGTCCGGGTGGGTAAAATAAAAGATATAGGCTTCATCATCCTGTACGACGACGTCTGCATGCAAACCGATTACGCCGTCATCCTCACGAATCCCTGGCTGATCGAGAATCAGACTATTCCATTCCCAATGCTCAAGTCATCTGATTTATAAACGGTCTGTCCTCTCCATTCGTCAACAATCATCCAATACGAATCACGGAAACGAAATACGTTCGGTCCTTCATGTGCACGTCCTGTAATGACCGGACCGAGGACTTCCCAGTTATAGAGATCCGTGCTGTCTGCTGCGTAGGTATGGGACGAATGAGCCTCATCTTTGTACCACATCCTGAACCTTTCGTTCGGAAGCGGGTAAATACAGGCATCAATGACACGATCCGAGCTAAGCTCCAGTTTGCCATGGAAAGTCCAAGAAAGCAGATCCGTGCTGGTGTAATGCAAAATGTGCCGATCATGGCCCGCCCAGTCATGAGGGACCCCCTGAATGTAACTGACATACATGTGATACGTGCCCTCATGCCAGAAAATTTCCGGTGCCCAGAACGTATTATGTCCCCATTCATGCTCCAAGCCAGTTAACGTACCCCGATAAGTCCACGACTGTCCACCGTCAGCTGAAGAAGCTACGCCGAGATCTGTACCATGCACCCAGGCGAACTTTGGCCCTCTGGCTGTGGCTCTGCGATTGGTATAGACCATCCACCAGGTTTGCTCGGAACGATTCCACACAACGACTGGATCAGCAGCCCCATTAATTACTTATATAGAAGGAAAATCTCCGTTCAGCCCAATTTGCATCTTGCGGTTCAGGAGGAACCGGCGTATATTGAGATTTACCTAAATTAGGAATAAATTTAAAGTTTAAAAAATTAAATGATTGATGGTTTGTAAGGACATTTTGTACAGGGGGAAGCCGGATGATACAGGACAGATTAGACGAATTAGGCATTGTATTGCCCAGAGCAAGTACGCCGGCAGCGAAGTATGCCAATGCGGTGATTGTTAACGGAATCATGTATGTATCCGGTAAAGGGCCCGATACGCGAGAGCGTGGCAAACTTGGGGAAGAGTTTACGACGGAGCAGGGATATGATTTTGCCCGAAATGCCGCCATCGAGGTATTGGCTGTCGTTCAGGAAGTGCTTGGTTCGTTGGATCGAGTGAAGCGGGTGGTTAAGGTACAAGGATTCATCAATGCCACTGCCTCGTATGAGGAGCACCATAAAGTTTTAAACGGTTTTTCGGATCTCATGCTGGATGTGTTTGGAGAACAGGGTGTGCACGCCCGTTCGGTATTTGGTGCTGTATCCGTGAGGGATAACTTGCCACTTATCATTGACTCGATATTCCAGGTGGAGGAGTAGATTGCATGACCAATCCCGCTTCAATTAATCCGCTAATGCTGTCTTTTCCCGAAAGCTTCAACACCCAGCGTCTCACGATTCGTGCCCCGCAGTGGGGAGATGGAGCGGCAGTGAATGAGGCAATTCGTGAAAGTGCGGAGCAATTGCGTTTGTGGCTGCCTTTTGCCGAGAACATACCTTCACTGGAGGAATCGGAAGCGAATGCCCGCAAAGCCAGGCTGCAATTTCTGGAGCGTACCGACATGATGCTGCATTTACGTGACAGATTTACGGATGAATTCGTGGGCAGCAGCGGACTGCATCGAATCGACTGGAATGCACGTTGTTTCGAGATCGGTTATTGGATTAGAACTTCGCGTGCCGGTGAGGGTCTCATGACAGAAGCGGTCAGAGGCATTGAGCAGTTCGCAATAACCGATCTGGAGGCGAACCGGCTGGAAATTCGATGTGATGCCCGCAATGTGCGAAGTGCCAAAGTGGCTGAGCGCGCAGGCTATACGCTTGAAGGTGTATTGCGCAAGATGCGGCGTGACAGTACAGGAACGTTTGTAGATATGATGGTGTTTGCGAAGGTAAGAGGCGATGAGTTCGAATAGAATAGTTTGAAATGAGAAAAAATGAATCGGGAAATGATTTGGAAAACGAGTTTGGAACAAAGAAACGGCCCTGGAAGAACAAGCGTATGTTGTTCTCAAGGGCCATTTTTGATGTGCAATTGATTGGAGGCTGGGAAGTACTTTTGAATGAACTTACTGAAAGAAGTGCTGAATGAACAGAAGCAGATAAGAGGAATTCTCTTACCTCATAGGATTGGGAATGTTAACGTATAGCGGTGTTTCACCACGCTGATGGAACCGGCTGAGCAGATTGGCTTTGGCCGGTAAGGCCTCGGCGGTCAACAGATCGCAAATGACGTCGTTGATGTGCGAAGACTCGGTTGTCTTTTTTCGAAGCTCCTCCAACGTATTTCTCACCACTCTCCAGTAAGGCTGCTCCTCTTGACCTGTATAGTAAGCAAGACGTTGTACCACATGACTGAGGTGATTGACAAAGAAATAATATTTTAATCGGTGACGTGATTCTTCCTCTGTATAAAGGACAGGACTGTTGGCGTTGACTACCTGACCAATCCAACCTTGCTGTTCCGCTAAGGCTCGATTGACACTGATGCCTTCCAGATCCCTAACCACAAAAGCGGCAGGCATGCCATCTTCAAGACGCAGCATGGAATTCTGTACATGAGCTTCCAGACTAATGCCTGTCTCGGCATACAATTCCACAAGTGGAACCATGGATAACTCCAGATATTGACGAAGCCAGGCATACCAGTCTGTTTGCAGCCTCGCATCATTTTTACTATTCGCCGATGAAGCAGATTGTAGATTTTCCCGGACAGCCCGGAACAACAGCGGTTCGGTTTCTCCGGGAAGCACCTCCATTAGGGAGGCCACGACATAAGGCGCCGCTGAAGCAGAGCGGCAAGACTCTGGTGCTTCGCGCAGGATCATGGAGAATCCGGAGATCAGCGCATCCTGAGGGGAAGAAGGTATCTCCGGTACCTTCAGGGTGCGGTAGCCTTTTTCTAGCAAAATTTGAAATTTCTCTGACGTCCAGCGATCCTGAATCTGTTGTACAATCCTGGATGCATCTAGGGTACGCAGCAACTGCTCCTCATTGTTCTCGCGGATAAAGTTTGTAATTCGAATGTGAAGAGACAGTTTGTAGAAACAGCTTTCCTTAGGATTCCAGACCGTACGCACCGACGAGGTGGGGTACACGGAAGGCCCGGTAGAGCCAAGATCAATTAATGCGCCTTGCTCTAATAAGGATTTTACAGGTTCAAGTGTCCGCAAATATTCGGCCTGCCAAGGATGACAAGGGAGGAGCACATAATGTCTGCATTCTGGAGGGAGTTGCGTCCAGGCGGCCTCAGCCATTTCCGCAGGAACCCAGGGTGCTTCGCTGCCATAATCCACGGTATCCAACCAATCCTCTAACACAAGTTCATGGGTTGAAGCAAAACAACTGAGAGGAAAGCTAACGCCAAATTCTGGCGAATAGGTATGCGAATCCGAAGCACTGAAGCCCTCCAGACTTTTCGGAGTTGGATGAAATGGATGACCGCATAACAATACCTGTTCCAGATAGCGAAAATCCAATGTTACAGGAGATGATGTATTCATTGCATGCTTCAGATATGAGGTCATATGCTCCAAACTGTTATAAACCATTTGCTCCAGCTGTACTCGTTTCAACATTCTGGCATCAGGATTGGGTTCAACAGATGATATTTCATCGAGTAACAGCGTCGTAATTTGTTCAAAAGAAAGCTCTCTCCTACTACCAGGCTGTGCCTCTTCTAGTTCAGCAATGTGAAACTTGTCGCCATAGACATGATGTCCAGCGGCGGAACGGTGATGCAGATTTCCATATATCCTCTGGTTTGTACGTGGGAGCTCAATAACAAGTGAAATATCTGGCTTGGTGTCAAGTCGAACATAAGGATCATGCTGCCCCGTTTCCCGAAGATAAGCGTTCAACATGCGGCTGAGCATCTCCTGACAGGCAAGCTCTTTCGGGGAAACGACAGAAGGACATGCAGTCTGCCGGGATTGATCGATGGTGACATTATCCTTGGTCATGATTGATTATCATCCTTTCACAATTTATTGGAGTGGCAGTTGTACGGGAGCTTCGGCTCATGAACTGCTGGCCGACGTACAGCAAGGGAAGCGGTGAGCATGACTATCCCCATAACGAAGAATACGGCCGGAATTCCCCAAACACCTCCGATCAGGACTCCGATGGACGGTCCGGCAATCTGACCAGCCATTAACATGCTGTTAGTAGCTCCAATGCGTACGCCCCGATCCTGATCGGTGGAGGATCTCAGCACGTTCAGCATGACCGTCTGTAATAGGGCGCTGTAGAAGAATCCTTGCAGAAAACGCACTACCAGCAGCCAAGCCACCCCGAATGGAAGAGTATGTGCAAGCAGGCACATGCCGCATAACAAGCCAGCCAGCCGGAGATTGCGTTCGGGTGTGTAACGGTCGTTCCGTTTTCCCCACCAAGATGCGCCCACCAGCTCCCCAACCGATGACATCGCAAGTAGAACCCCGACCGTAAGCGCAGCAGCACCTGAGGAAGGGAGGATTTCGCGAATAAACGGGGTGAACATCGTAAACGTTGCAAAATCAGCGAGTTTGAAAATGATGCCTGCAATAACCAGCCTTCGGGCAATAGGATGTGTAATCAGCGAAACGAAGGCATGGATAATTCCGCCCTTGTTTCTGTTTTTGTCCTGGTTATTCGACATTGCAAGTGAAGGCTGGGGCTGTTCCACAGGAGGCACGTGACTTTTGTTCTTAGCCGTACGAGTCAGATGCGTCGTCGCCCCCGTTAATACGAGTGCGGCAAGAACAGCAAAGCTCAACGTCAACGATGCCGTAATGAACAATAGCGGACGACTTCCCCACGTGTTTACACATATGCTTCCAAGCAGTGGTCCCACGAGCAGGCCTGCTGCCGATGCCCGCTCCAACTGTCCGAGCGCAGATCCCTGCTTTTGGTCAGGGGCATGGGTTCCCACAAACGCACTGCTTGCATCCGATATGCCTCCAAATGCTCCTTGGCAGAGACGGAACAAAAAGAATTGAAACGGGGTCTGGGCAATGCCCATCAGAAACATGCTGAGGGCCAGTCCGACCAGCGCTCTGACAACCATCCATTTTCGACTCCAACGATCTCCGATCTTACCCCAAAAAGGGGTTAGAAGAGCATAGGATAATGCAGGTGCAGATACGGACAGACCTGTCCACAGTAGCACTTCTTCTGGAGTTCCCGCGTTCAGATGCTCCATGTAATACGGTATAAAAGGGCTGATTCCAGTCAGCCCGGTACTGGAAAGAAAGCGTCCACCCCATAAAATGCGGACGCTCTGTTTCCATGCCATCTGAGACATCATGTGTTCACTTCACCACCTTGATTTTGGCAATTTTAAACCAATTGCTGATCAGATTATCAAGAATGATTCTCAATGTCAATCTTAATTTTTTCAAAAACTTTCCAAAAATTTTAGTGTTGACAGGAAAAAAAAGGATATGCATAATAGGCCCTGTGTCCAATTATGAAAATGATAATCATTATCAATAAAACGATTTTGGACAACAATATGCCCAGAAAGCTGGTGTAAACACATGGAACAAAGTACCCTGCAAATCAAGGATCGCTCGCTTAAAGTTGCGGATTCCATTATCGATTGTATCGGTCAAACACCACTGGTTCGCTTGAATTCATTGTTCGGATCTTCAGGAGCTTCGGTGTATGCCAAGCTGGAAATGATGAACCCCGGCGGCAGCATGAAAGACCGACCTGCACGATACATTATCGAGCAGGGTCTGCGAGATGGAACGATCAAGCCGGATACCCATCTCATCGAGAGCACTTCAGGAAATCTGGGAATTGGCCTTGCATTAACCGCCAAACGATATGGCCTGAAATTCACCTGTGTGGTTGATCCGAAAATCACATCGACGAATCTGAGGATGATAACCTACCTCGGGGCACAGGTTGACATGGTGACTGAACCGGATGAACACGGGAGTTATTTGCAATCCCGCATTCGCAGGGTCAAGGAGTTAGCCAGTCAAGACCCAGCAGGTTACTGGATCAACCAGTATGCCAACCCTTTGAACTGGCAAGCTCACTATCATGGTGCAGGTCAGGAGATTGTGGAGCAGATGGATGGACAGATAGACGTACTGGTGTGCGCAGTGAGTACGACTGGAAGCATTCTGGGCATATCCCGCCGCGTGAAAGAAGCAAATCCACATGCGCGGATCGTAGCCGTTGATGCAGTCGGCTCGATTATTTTTGGCACACCATCCCGTCAGCGTGAATTGCCAGGCATCGGAGCCAACCGGGTACCTGAGTTATTCAGCCCGAACGAGATTGACCAAGTGATTCATGTGGATGATCGGGAATCCGTGCTGGGCTGCCAAAAGCTGCTGGAACGGGAAGGCATTTTTGCAGGGGGTTCGTCCGGATCACTGGTTGCTGCATTGGAGAAATTGGTTCCGACTTTGCGGCCCTCAGCCAAGGTAGTCACAGTCTTTGCAGATCGAGGAGAACGCTATCTTGACAGTGTGTATGACGAGCAATGGGTCAATCAATTACCGCCAAGCCAAACGATCAAAAGTATATAAAATTTATCTCGGAGGAGAGATCAGATATGAGTACCGTTCAGAATCACAGCCTTTTGTATATGAGTAAACAGGATATTATAGATCTGGGAGGGCTGTATTCAGAGCCATATGTCAAAGCAGTAACCCGTGCTCTGGAGCTTCATGCCAAGCGGGATATCGTGCAACCGTTGAAGCCTTATCTGCGGGTTAACGAGGAGAGCGGCCATATTGCCGATCGTATTATTGCGATGCCTGCTTATGTGGGTGGCGATGTAGCGATCAGTGGTCTCAAGTGGATTGGGAGCAAACATGATAATCCTTCAAAGCGTCATAAGGAACGTGCAAGCGCTCTTATTATCCTCAATGATCCGGAAAGTAACTATCCGGTGGCAGTGATGGAAGGCAGTGTTATCAGTGGGATGCGCACAGCAGCAGTTACAGCTATCGGGGCAAAGTATTTAGCCAGAGAAGGTTTCCGTACGGTGAGCGTAATCGGCTGCGGGGTAATCGCCAGAATGCAAATTACCTCACTGCTTGAACAATTTGACTCCATTCGTACCATCCACCTGTATGACCTGAATGCCGATACGGCCCGCCAACTTGCCGATGAAATTGATTCGCGTTTTGATCAGGTTGAAGTACTGGTGGAAGATTCGTCAGAACAAGCGGTGCGACAAGCGGAAGTACTCGTAACGGCTACGGTAGCCTCATCGCCGCATATTCCGTATGAATGGATTGCGAAAGGTACATTTGTCAGCAACATCTCGATCATGGATTTGCACAAGGATGTATTTACGCAAGCAGACAAAGTGGTCGTAGACGATTGGGATCAATCCAACCGGGAGAAAAAGATAATTAATCAGCTGGTGCTGGAAGGCAAGTTCTCCCGTGAACAGCTTCACGCCGAACTCGGCGAGATTCTGATTGGGGAAAAGCTAGGACGAGAACATGAGGATGAGATTATTGTGCTCAACCCGATGGGGATGGCGATCGAAGATATTTCGAGTGCGGCCGAGATGTATGCAAGAGCCGTTGAACAAGGAAAGGGCACACGATTATGGCTGTAGAGTTAAAGACAGGGCGTATGCCTCAGGTCGAAAGAGTTCGTGAGCACCTATTGGCACTGAAAGAACAGCAGACAGAACCGGTATGTGCCTACATCCGGGATGTAACAGCACTCGTCGCTCATGTGCATCAGCGCGTACAATCCATGCCGGAGTCCAGTCAGCTATTCTATGCCATCAAAGCCAATTCGGAAGAAGAGGTGCTTCAAGCGCTGGCACCGGTGGTGCATGGCTTCGAAGTGGCATCTCTGGGCGAGATCGTGAAGGTGAGACAAATCTCTGCCGATATTCCGATTTTGTTTGGTGGACCAGGCAAGACGGAAGCCGAGCTTCAGGGAGCAATAGAGCATAAAGTGCGGCTTATTCATGTGGAGAGTATGCACGAGCTGAACAAGCTGAACGAGATTGCCAGTCAAAATGACGTTCGGGTATCCGTATTGCTGCGGATTAACCTGAAGGGTCCACTGCCACAAGCGACACTGGCGATGGGTGGTCGTCCGACCCAGTTCGGGATCGACGAGGTCATGCTGCCACACGTGATGAACCAGATTCGGCATTTGCCACATATTCAGGTCGGAGGGTTTCATTTTCACTCCCTTTCGAACAATCTGGATGCGGAGCAGCATGTGAAACTGGTTGAATATTATTGCACGATCGCGCGGGATTGGGCGAGGCAATATGGATTCACGTTGCGGTATTTGAATGCCGGGGGTGGAATTGGTGTGAACTATGCCCATCTGGAGCAACAGTTCGACTGGAACACATTTGTGGATGGTATCACACCGGTATTGGAGAAGGAACTGCCTCCGGAAACGACTTTGTTGTTCGAATGTGGGCGTTATCTCACTGCATCGAGTGGGTATTATGCAACCGAGGTGCTGGACGTTAAAGTCAATCACAGCAAAACCTATGTCATCGTGCGCGGCGGTACGCATCATTTCCGCCTGCCCGTTTCCTGGCAGCATAGTCATCCGTTCGAATTGATTGAGGTGGAGGGCTGGATGCATCCGTATGACAGACCCGAGGTGAAGGAAGCCGCTTATACCGTGGCAGGTCAGTTATGTACTCCGAAAGATATTTTGGCAAGTGATATTACATCAGGCAGAGTTCGGGCAGGAGACATTTTGCTGTTCCACTTCGCGGGCGCCTACGGTTGGGCGATCTCGCATCATGACTTTTTGAGTCATCCGCATCCGCAGCACATATATTTGCAGTAACACATGAACGTTTTGAGGCAGAGCAATCATGGGAGGTGTCATTATGAACGGTCTTACAGCATCGTTGGTCAGGTCCGAGGAGTGGATACGGGTGCGGCGACGTATTTTCAGGCAATTGGTAGAGTCGTTTCTGTACGAGCGAATATTGAGTGAACCGGTAATCGGGCATCATGTGGAGGCAGAGTATAAGCTACGAGGGGAGACGGAGACAGGAGAGAAGGTGGAGTATACCTTTTGGGCTGTACGAAAAGAGAGCTTTGACCGCATCCGGCTGTCAGACAAACCAATTATACGGATAACTTCGAGAGAACGAGCGGAAGCGGATTCCATTCCCCTCTTTTTACTGGAGATTGCTGCGCATATTCCCACATCCGAAGCTCAGCTGGCGCAATTCATGGATGAGCTTCAGCAAACCCATCTGAAGGACACGCAGTCCGTGCGATGGCGTGTTGGTCAGCCGGAACCCCAGGTATCGGAATACGACGAGTGGGAATCTGCCCTGATTGAAGGGCATCCGTATCATCCTTGTTACAAATCCAGAGTTGGATTCACGCTCTCTGACAATGAAGCCTATGGGCCGGAGTTCAAACCTGAATTCAAGCTGGTCTGGGTTGCGATTAAACAGGATGCTGCCCAAATATCCATTTCGTCTTCACTGGACACCTATGCGGAATTTATTCATAACGAGCTGGGACATGAACTGCAGGCATTCAAGTCGATTCTGCAGGGAGTTGTGTCGGACGTGAATTTGAAGTTGAATGCCAATGCCAATACCGATGTCGAGGTGGATGGGAATACGAATGAGGATGCAAGTGTGAATCAATATGTATTCGTTCCTGTGCATCCCTGGCAGTGGGAACGGATAATTTCGGTGGCGTGTGCGGAGCAGCTTCGAACTGGGGAGATCGTGTATCTGGGTCAAGCAGGTGACACCTATCGTCCCCAGCAATCCATTCGAACATTGACGAATGTGAGTCATCAAGTTAAACCCTATGTCAAACTGCCGCTGAATATGGTGAATACGTCCTCCGGACGAATTCTGGCACAGCATACGATCATGAATGCGGCCCGTATCTCGGACTGGCTTGGTCGTGTGGTTGCGGAAGATTCATTTTTGCAGGACGAGCTTGGTCTGATTGTTCTAAAAGAGATTACAGGGGTATCGTACTATCACCAGAAACTGCCCAATGTGCTGGAGCAAAAAATATACGGATCACTCGGGGCGATCTGGCGGGAAAGGCTGCATCCACGCTTGATGGCAGGAGAAGATGCTTTGCCATTCAATGCTTTGTGTCATCTCGATCAGCAGGGCACTTCGGTTATTAAACCGTGGGTAAGCGAATATGGCCTGGACCGCTGGGCCCGGCAATTGCTGAATGTTGCGGTGGTACCGTTGATACATTTGCTGTACGCACATGGAGCTGCACTGGAATCTCATGCGCAGAATATGATCATCGTGCTGAAGCATGGCTGGCCCAGCCGGATTGCGCTTAAGGATTTCCATGACGGTATCCGTTACTGCCCATCTATTCCCCACCCGCTTGGATACCCGGATATTGAATATCCGCCTGCCAACCATCAGCGGGTGAATCGCAATTCGTTTGTGGAGAAAGAAGATCCTTCAGAGGTGAAGGACTTTATGTTGGACGCGTTGCTGTTTATCAACCTGACCGAAGTGGCATTTTTCCTGGAGAAGCATTTTGGCCTGAGTGAAAAGCAATGGTGGCGCATGACTGCCGAAGTGATCTTGAATTACCAGGAGCGTTACCCGGAGTTACAGGCGCGATTTAAACAGTTTGATGTTTTTGCACCCGAGATTGAAGTGGAGCAACTGACCAGACGGCGAATTCATGAAGGGCCGGGGGATTGTGTGCACCGGGTAAGTAATCCACTGCATGTCTACAGGCCAGTGCCGCAGGATTAATCAGGAGGGGAGGAGTACATGCGCATGGAAAGAACGAGAATATCTGAATGTCAGAGCCATGACGAGGATCAGGGTAGGCAGTCGTTTTGCATAGATGAATCCTCTAGCCATTCAGAAAATGGTGTTGCAAGCCCCGGACTTGGAGTAGAGAAGGAGCATTGGCAAGAGCAGCAAAGAAAACTGTACACCGCAGCCCTGTCTTCACATCACTATACCGATGCACGCAGACGCATTTTCAGACAGTTGGTTGAATCCTTGATGTACGAAGGTGTGATTGAATATAGCTCACAGAAGGAGTCGGGGTTCAACGTTTGGGAAATGGAGGGTACAGGGCTGAATGGTGAACGGGTCATCTACGCATGCAAGGGAACAAGGCATCCTACCTTTGGCCGTTTGCGGCTGAACCATGAACCGATGACAAGACGTGTCGATGTGGATGAGATTCCAGCTTCGAAAGGCAGCAGCTTCCAGAGGGGAGAATCTATTCAGCTCGAAACTATAGAGGGACAAGAAGCGGAGTCGATTTCTCTATTTTTGCTGGAAGTCGGACCAGCTATAGGCGCGAATGAGGGGAAGCTGCTGCATTTTGTTAAAGAGCTGGAGCAGACGCTGATCAATGACACACTGGCACGATATGTACGAGCTGAGCGGCAGAACAATCTCCATGCTCTTCCCGATGAGGACTGGGAAAGTGGAATTATCGAAGGTCATCCATACCATCCGAGTTATAAATCCCGTATTGGGTTCCGAATTGAAGATCAGCTTGAATATGGACCCGAGTTCGGTGGATGGATTAGACCGATATGGGTCGGAATTCATAAGCAAAACGCACGGATAAGTCATGGCGCGAATGAACATGGCCTGGATACAGGGGATTGGCTTCAGGAACAACTTGGCGAACGAGAGTTGGAACGCTTCTTCATGGCACTACAGGAGAACGGTGTTGATCCGGCAGAGTATGTGCTCATGCCAGTCCATCCGTGGCAATGGCGAACAACGGTCAGTTCCGTACTTGCTGAAGACATTCGTAACGGGAGCATCGTCCCGCTTGGCAGCAGCGAAGACCGATATACTGCTCAACAGTCGATTCGCACGCTAGCTAACCGATCACGTCCGCATTTACCCTACTTGAAGCTGTCGCTGAGTATGATTAACACATCAACAGGCAGGGTCATCGCCCCACATACGGTGGAGAACGCACCTCGCATTACCGACTGGTTGCAGGGAATTCACAAGCAAGATCCATACTTGAGAGATGAGCTGCGTGTCATTCTTCTGGGAGAGATCGCTGGTGTTGCATACGACAATCACCAGATACCGGATGCCTTGAAGCCCCTCTCGTATGGTGTGCTGTCCTGCATTTGGAGGGAAAGTGTACATTCCCGGCTGGAACAGGGTGAATCAGCAATTCCGTTTAATGCATTGGCTACACTGGACCATGCAGGCCACCCAGCGATTGATCCCTGGGTGAAAAAGTTGGGTGCGGAAGAATGGCTGTCCGAGTTGCTTCTGACTTCGGTACGACCACTCATTCACTGGTTATTCGCTCATGGAATTGCTCTGGAGTCTCATGCACAGAATATGCTGCTTATTCACCGGGAAGGCAAGCCCTTCCGCATTGCCCTGAAGGATTTTCACGATGGAATTCGATTTACAAGAGATGCACTTAGCGATCCGCAGTTATGTCCAGCACTTGTCGAGGTAACGGAATATCACCGCCGTGTGAACCGCAATTCATTTCTGGAGACGGAAGAGCCGGCAGAAGTGCGAGATTTTATACATGATGCCTTTTTCTTTATCAATCTTGGAGAACTGGCCTTATTTATGCAGGAGCATTACCAAATCACGGAACAGTATTTCTGGAACATTGTTCGCAAAATCATTACCGACTATCAACAACGTTTCCCTGAATTTCAAGCACGTTACGAATTGTATTCCTTGTTTGATCCTGAGATCGGAGTGGAGCAATTGACGAAGCGTCGCTTGTTTCCAGATGATGAATTGCGTATTCATCAGGTTCCGAATCCATTAGCGCACTCGTTTATGGATAAATATGGGTCAGATGAGGATGAAATAAAAAATAGTATATGATATCAAAAGAATATTGCATGGACAGAAACTGGAATTGTAGGATATTGTTTTAATAATGATAATCATTATTAATTAGGCTATTAAATAGGAACAGGGGGTTGGATGGAATGCAAGTAGAGAGAAAGAGGATTGGAATGAAACCATGGGTACATTTTGTTATGCTGGCGGTACTGATGCTGGTGCTCGCGGGTTGTGGGAATTCGGGATCGGGTGCCGCCAACGGTTCAGCAGCGGAAACAGCTCCAACCGAACCAAAGCAAGAAGAAACCGTAGCCAATACTGGAGATACACGTACCGTCAAAGATGCATATGGTGAGGTTCAGGTTCCGGCAAATGCAAGTCGAATTGTGGTACTGGACATTGGGGCCTTGGATAATTTGCTCGAGTTGGGCATTAAACCTGTAGGCGCACCTTCCATTCTGGCAGCAGGCGATCCTTACCCGGCCTATCTGAAAGGCACAGAAGGCATTGAGAATATCGGATCAGTGAATGAACCAAGCCTGGAGGCTATCGATGCACTGAAGCCGGATTTGATCATTGGTAATAAAGATACACATGATGCCATCCATGATCAGTTAAAACAAATCGCGCCTACGGTGTTTGTAGAAACACTCGGGGTAACCTGGAAAGAAAATCTGCAGCTTCATGCCGATGCTGTAAACAAGCTGGAACATGGCAAGAAGCTGTTGGATACATATCAGCAGCGCATTGAGGAATTGAAATCCACGCTTGCAGGCAAAGATGCCAAGGAAGTATCGCTGTTCCGTCCCCGTGAAGACAAAATTCAGGTCTATCTGAAAGAAACCTTTGCAGGTACGATTATGGAGGATGCCGGAATTGTTCGTCCTGCAGCACAGCAGGATGCAGGCTTCTCCAAGGATATTACAGAAGAACAGATTGCTGATCTCGATGGTGACGTAATCTTCTGGTTTAACCGTGAGCCGGATGCATTCGCCAAGCTGGAGAAAAGTAAATTGTGGGCGACGTTGAAAGGAGTCCAAAACCAAGCTGTGCACCCGGTCGATTGGGAGTACTGGATGAGTGGTCTGGGCATTCAGGCTGTAAACAAGGTCGTGGATGACTTGAACACCTATGTAGCCAACTAAACGCAAAACATGCTGTACCGTTTCCGGAGATAAGGGATTGGGAATTCAGTATTAACAATTGCAATTATGCTTCCAAGTGGTCATAGCTTAACTGTAAAATTGGGTCGTCGAATGTGACGATCCAATTTTTCTGATTTTTCTGCATATGGCTCGTGCCACGTTATATTCGTGCTCTATATTTGATCCTATATAATAGAAGGAAAAATTTTTACAGTCCGTTTTCTTAAATGATTTATACAACATATTGAAGTACATAAATCAAGCAGCATGCAGGTCGGAGGCGTAAAAATGAACACAAACATCAGGTTTAAAATCACTGGTTTAGCAACCATCATCGTGTTGACACTTCTCGCGTTTCTATTCAGCATCATGTATGGCATCGTACAGATTCCATTTCGTTCTGTTGTTGATACGTTCTATGCCTTTGACGGATCGCGTGAACACCTGATCATTCAAACCGTCAGGCTGCCAAGAGCAGTTATTGCCGCAGTGGTTGGCAGTTCGCTGGCTGTGGCCGGTTGCCTGATGCAGGCAATTAGCCGGAATGCCCTGGCGGGCCCTGAACTGTTCGGCATTAATTATGGCGCTGCACTTATCGCGGTGCTTGCTTCCTTTTGGTTGGGAACAACTTCCCTGCAATTATTTGCATGGTCTGCTCTGTTGGGCGCGGCAGTAGCAGGTGTGCTGGTGTTCCTTCTTAGTTCCACGGGCAGACAACCCTTATCTTCAGTCAAGCTTGTCCTGGCCGGAGCTACATTAAATTTGCTATTTGCTTCATTAACACAAGGCATCCTCATCCTGAATGAGCAATCCCTGGATACGATGCGCTTCTGGTTGGCGGGTTCATTGACAGGCAGAGATCTGGAACTGTTTATTCAAATCCTGCCTTATCTGATTATTGGCATCATCTGTGGGTTTGCATTAAGCAGTCAATTGAACATTTTTGGCTTAGGAGATGAAGTGGCTCAAGGATTAGGACAGCGAATGAAGATGATTAGGATCATCTGTATTATCGCCATTGTTCTGCTGGCTGGCAGTGCCGTGGCGCTTGCCGGACCAATCGGATTTATCGGGTTGGCCGTTCCGCATATTGCAAGGTCCATAACGGGCAGCGATTATCGCTGGTTGATTCCGTACTCTGCTGTTCTGGGGGCACTGTTGCTTCTGACAGCTGATATTGGGGCGAGATTTGTATTGCCTGAGCAGGAAATTCCTGTTGGAGTGGTCACAGCCTTCTTCGGTGCACCATTCCTCATTTATTTGGCCCAAAGAAAGGAGAGATCGATATGATTTCTTCTATTATAAAGAGACGTGCAATCACCGTTATTCTGATCCTCCTGTTTTTGAATGCGGGAGCGCTTGTGCTTAATGTGATGTTGGGGGATCGTTCCATTGCTCCAGGAGAAGTATTGCGTAGCCTGATGGGCAGGGGAGAGCAGGAATATTACTTCACCATTCACCAGTTAAGGTTACCCCGGGTACTGACCGGGTTCCTGGTTGGGTGCGGTCTGGCACTGGCGGGTACAATCTTGCAGGTCATTACGAGAAACCCTCTGGCATCACCTGGCGTGATTGGGTTGAATTCGGGTGCGGCTGCGGCAGTGGTTGCCGTCATGGTGCTGGTTCCTACTTTTCCGATGCGGCATATGCCCTGGATTGCATTCATTGGAGCCTTTCTCGCGGCTACGGTTATCTATGGATTGTCATGGAGAAAAGGAGAGGCGAGTTCCACGGTTCGCATGCTGCTGGTTGGTGTGGGCATATCTGCAATGGCAGGTGCATTAATCACGTATTTGCTGACGGTGGGCAAAATATTTCGGGTCTCCCAGGCATCCGTGTGGATGGCAGGCAGTCTGTACGGACGAACGTGGGAACACTTTTGGCCTTTATTGCCGTGGGTGCTAATTCTGTTTCTTCTATTAATATGGATGTCCAGAAGGCTGGATATGTTTCTGCTGGATGTCCAGTCAGCCGCTGGGTTGGGTCTGCGCGTGGAGACCATGCGGGTGTTGTTCCTTCTGATGAGCGTAGGACTCGCTGGGTCTGCGGTGTCGATGGCAGGAACGATTGGATTTGTTGGCTTAATGGCTCCTCACATGGCAAAACATCTGGCAGGCAGTCGGAGTCTGGTTCGCTTGCCGATTGCGGCGTTACTTGGAGGACTGATCGTTATGCTTGCAGATCTCGCCGGACGGACATGGTTTGCTCCGTATGAGATTCCGGCCGGATTAATTACGGCGATGATCGGGGCTCCGTATATGATGTATTTGCTGTTACGACGCAGAGGGATATAATGAAGAAAAGGATTCAGAATGCAAGAAAGGCTGGTGCATCTTTTCATGCCATCATATGTGAACGAAGCCAATCTAATCTATCTTTTATCTTCAGTACGTAAACGAAAGTTTCCCATGACCCGACAAGCCAAACATGTTCGGGTTCCTGTATACATATTATGCTTTATTACAGAGGGCGAAGGTGTTGTTGTACTGGATGGTGCGCTACAGAAGGTTCGTCCTCTCCAGTTATATCTGCTTGTACCCGGCATGATTGTGGAATTCCCGGAGCAAGGCAGTACGTTCGAATATTATGGGATATGGTTTGAACCGCTCAGGCTTACCAAAATTAGAGGGAAATATGAAGCATTGCCTTCCCTGTCCCTATCCGGTGCACTCTCGCCAGGGCATATTTCCGTGCATCATCCGCAACAGATTCTCCAACAGATCGTACAGTTGTATCATCATAGTCGGCAGGAACGAAAACGGGACTCATTGAAGTTGAGAATCCAGTTGGAGCAGTTGATCCAGGATATTATGAAGAATGAACCGGAACAGCAGAGTACCGTAATGGATGAACGGGTTGAACGGAGCATCCTTTATATGGAGCAGCACTATACGGACAAAGTAAGCATTGAACAGCTGGCTGAAGCAGCAGGTGGCATGCCGCCGGTTGCTTTTTCACGTTTGTTCCGAAGTGAAACCGGTTTGCCGCCAGTCGAGTACCTGAGCAATGTACGCATGACCCGGGCGAAGCAGATGCTGAATATGAAGAACAGTCGAGTGAAGGAAGTGGCAGCTGCGGTCGGTTTTCGAAGTGAATTTTACTTTAGCCGCATGTTTCAGCGCATGGTGGGTGTATCACCTACATTATATATGAAGCGAGGCAAGTTAAAGGTGGCTGTAGCATCCTCGCTTGGATTCGACGACCATCTGAAATCAGTTGGAATCGAACCGGTTTGTGTGGTGGATTTATTCCAGTATCCAGGTCAGAGCACTGAGCAGTATGCAGAACAATTACACAGCCAACTGATGAAGTTGGAGCAGTCCAATCCGGATATGATTATCGCCGACCATTATCATACCGCGTTCAGAGAGCAGTTCAAACAAACCGCTGCCCCTGTATTTTTGGATTTCTCTGTGTGGGACTGGAAAGGAAACTTTGAGAAAATTGCCGAGTTGGTGAACCGGGAACGCGAGGCTTCGGAGATGCTGACACGTCTGGATGTGCAGATTGAGACAACGGGACAGACGCTGCGCCGGATGCTGGGCCAGAAACGGATTACTATCATGCAAGTCAGCCATCGGACGATTGGCATTCAGGGGAAGGTGAATCATCCGCTCAATGAATTGATATACGGCGAGCTTGGTCTACGCCCGGGCAATCAGGCTCCAGCAGAACTGTGGCGAATGGAGCTGCAGCCGGAGGCTATGCCTGTATTGGAGACGGAACATCTGTTGATTCATCATCATCATATTCTCGCTGGTAGTGATAAAATGTATGACGAGTTGACCAGAACGGCAGCATGGCCCCAGATTCTGGCGGTGAAGGATGGAAAAGTTAAGCGCATTCCCAATTGGTTTGTAATGAGTTGGACCCCGCTCGGTAGACAACGAATCATGAATGAATTAATGGCAGCCGTGGGTGAACATCAACAGGGATAAACAGTGCTGAACTGGTGGCGTTTCAACAGGGATCGTACTGCAATAGGCAATCTACTCATATCAGGGAGAGTGAAGAATGAGACGAATTGGGCAAGGAAGAACGGCTGAGATCTATGCGTACCCATCCAATCAGATTATGAAATTATATCATGCGGATTTTCCAACCGAAGCTGTCCAGAATGAGTTTCGAATTACCGAGGCAGTATTCCAAAAGGGCTTACCTGTTCCACAAGCAAGGTTGTATATGGATGATGCAACGCGCAAAGGGATTATATTTGAACGGATTGAAGGCAGCACGATGTTATCCCTCATGATTCAGGAGCCCGTGTTGATCGAAGAACTATCGCGTCAAATGGCAGTCTGTCATCATAGCCTTCACGCCCAACAGGATGATGAAGGAGCACTCCCTACACAAAAGCAGATTCTTACTGGAGCCATTCGAAACACCTCTCTGCTGTCTGAAGAGGATAAAGCACTGGTAATTACTTATTTGTCGACCCTTCCAGAGCGAAAGCAAATCTGTCACGGCGACTTTCATCCCGATAATGTCATGCTGAATGAAACAAGAGATCAACATTGGGTTATAGATTGGATGACAGGCATGTCGGGTGATCCGGCGGGTGATGTGGCACGTAGTTGGGTAATATTAATGAGCGGCACGTTGCCGGAGGATGCGGACCCGGCTGTTCACAGGGGATTTGAATTGGCTCGCAATGTAATGCTGAATCATTACATCCAGCAGTATATACAGATTTCCGGGATATCCCGCCAGGAGTTGGATGCCTGGATTCTACCTGTTGCCGCTGCACGTCTAGACGAGAGGTTACCTGCAGTGGAAGCGGATCAGTTAATCAAGCTTGTACAGGATCGTATTCGTCTGCTGAAATGATATATATAGTTTAACTAACAAGGATAACGAGGTGAAGAAATCCATGCTGAATTCATTAAAAGCCATCCAATCTTACAAGTCAGGCTATCTCCCGGAGGGGGAGCAGCCATTGTGGCTGCAGCTGCTGGCAGCGGCGGAGCAGCCGAATATTAACCTGGAACGCATTCATTCCATAGCAGAGCTGGAAGGTACGAATCCGGTACTGGATTACGTAGAACGCACACTTCAGGTGCTGGAGCAGCTTGAGGTTTCTTTTTGGGTGCGAGAAATCCTGGAGGAGGTGCTGGTCTGGTCGGAAACGGCAAAGGCAGGATCACAGAAACAGCGACGGAAATGGCAGAAGAAGGGGATTAACTTGTTCGTGCACAATTTGGGTTCAGCCCAGCTATACGACATGTATGGAAGAGTTGGGGATTTGCACGGCAAGCAAGGCAATCGTGAGGAGGAACATTCATCTCGATTGGAATCCCTGAGTGATTTATCAAATGATTATCCAAGTGGTAGTACACAAATTGCGCAAACTGCATATGGTTCGACCACACTTCGGCATGAGATCATTCGAACCCTTATTGCCACACACGGGCTTATTGGTCAATACATCAGAGGAGAAATCCCATTTGCCGAAAATGCCCCACTGCATTCGTTCATACCGCAAGGGTGGCTGACCGCAGATGAATTGCAGGTTATTCTGATGTCATTAAATGAATGCATCATTGCAGGCGTTGATCCAGCACTGTGGAATCAGGTTCAGTCTGAAGTGCGGCGTATCGTAGGCTGGATTATTACAGAGCCGGATCATACGGACTGGAATGTGAAGGAGCGGCTGTCACGCTTGCGGAGCTCGTCTATACGTCAAGGAGAAGCGATGGATGAAGCGTATGCCAAACTTCAAGCCGAGCTTGAGATGGATAAGGTACTTGCTCCTCTGGCTCATCGAACCTTATGGTATGTGGAGTCAGCGATGCACGATTTTTCGTTGCAGGAGATGGTTAAGATTTTCCTTTTGACGCTGCGCAGTGAAGCTATGGTGTTATCTGTAGATGATTCGATGAAGAACAGCACTGGCAGAGTAACCGAAGAAGAAGGAGTGGGCTTGAATTCGACTTCGCAGGAGCAACAATTAGATGCGGTGAGGCATATCAGCTTCGAACCACTAATGAACACGATGTATTACGATTACAAAGGTGTCAAGAAACTGAATATATACAAGAAACGAATGATTGAAAAATATTTGGAGCAATATTCGTGGGAGCAGATTGAAGCGGGTGAGACGATCACTTACCCTCATCTGACACATCGAATTGAACGGCATCCGGATTTACGGGATACGGTATTTGTGACATTTGAATTTTCCCCGGCGGCAGAGAAGCTGATTGCTTTCTGTATAGAGGCAGAAAAGTCTCCGTTATACGAGAAGGCTGTGCTGTTGTTATTTGACTTGTTTGGATTGCGTCGGGATGCGTATGATCGGTTCCATAATGAAGAGACGTATCTGGCCGACATGAACAGCTCAGGTGATTACAAGAAAGTACTACTGGATTACATGGTTGGCAAACGTGTGCTCGATATCGGTCCCGGCGGTGGAATCTTGCTCGATCTGATTGAACAGGAACGACCTGAGATGGAACCAATCGGCATTGATATTTCAGCGAATGTCATTGAGGCGTTGGAGCGCAAAAAGCAGCGGGAGGCACATCACTGGCAAGTATTGAAGGGGGATGCTCTTCAACTGGATCAATACGTGCAGTCAGGCACGGTGGATACGGTTATTTTTTCATCCATTCTGCATGAACTGTATTCGTATATTGAACGTGACGGACGCAGATTCAACAGGGATACGGTCGTTGCTGCGCTAAGAAGTTCATTTAACGTGTTGTCCCCCGGGGGCCGGATTCTGATCAGGGATGGTATCATGACTGAACCCGAAGCGCAGAAGCGTCGAATTCGTTTCCTCGAACCGGATGGGATGCGATGGCTGGAGCGGTACGCACAGGATTTCCAGGGACGCAGCATTGAATTCGAGCGAATCTCTAAGGACGAGGCGCTGCTGGATATCAATGATGCTATGGAATTTCTGTACACCTATACATGGGGCGAAGAAGCATATGTCCATGAGATTCAGGAACAATTCGGCATATTTACCCCATCGGCATATGAGCAATGTATTCGCGAAGCGCTGGGTGAGCAAGCCGAGATTATTACATTCCGACACTTTCTTCAAGAAGGATATACGGAGGCGCTTGGAGAACGAATTATATTTATGGATGAACAGGGTCAACCTGCACCTTTGCCAGACAGCACCTGCCTGATCGTGATTGAAAAGAAGAAAGGAATGGCGGACAGATGACAAATGAAGCCAACACGGCTTTATATTTTGTAAGGCACGCGGAATCTGAATATATCGAAGGGCAGGAACGCGAGCGAGGTCTGACGGAACAAGGGAAAAGGGATGCGGCTAGCGTTGCGGGTTTGCTCCATCGGGAGCAGATCCAGTTGTTTTATTCCAGTCCGTATAGACGGTCCGTGGATACGATTCAGGGGTTGGCAGAAGTGTCAGGTGGCATTGTGGTCACCGAAGAGGATTTGCGTGAGCGTGAGCTGTCCGGTCCTGAAGTGAAGCATGAACATTTTCGTGAAGCCAAACAAAGGCTTTATGATGATCCTGCATTTGCTTATTCAGGTGGAGAATCCGGCGAAGTCGCTGGGGCGCGGGCAATTGCTGTTATACAGCGTATCCTGGATAGGCATACGGGACAAAAAATAGTGATTGGCACCCATGGGGATATCATGACGTTGATTTTCAATTATTATGATCCGTCCTATGGTTATGACTTCTGGGTAAATACAACGATGCCGGACATCTACAAACTGGAGTTTGAACGTGAAAGCAGGTTGGTTCAGGTAACACGATTGTGGGAAGAACAGGTTTAGTTCTCTTGGTAACACGTTCTAACGACGATAGGAGGCGACTATACTGAACCTCAAGTTGATAGGGTCCGTTTTGGAGCAACAAATCCGTTTTAATGACAATAAAAGTTTATTTTATAATCGGGGCAAGTCTGCCTTAGGGCCATCTCCGCGAACGTTGTGCTTGCTATTGGAATATCGCGCTCAAGTGGCAAAAGCATTAGAACCTATTTTTACAGATGGATTATTGAATCATTTTACAATTAAACTAGCAGAGCAAGAAATCCGCCATTTTATCCAGGTGAACCAGTTTATGCAGTTTACGAGCAAAGACAAGTTGCAATTGGCAGAATTATATAAAGATCAATTTATGCGAATCTGGTCTCTTTTGCAGAACGAGGGGGCAGGGGAAGAGGTAGTGCAGCAATTTTTCCAAAAGCACTATCAACAGTTAAGAACATTTCTAATACAGACCAACAGCGAGGAATTGTTTAAAAAATATACAATGGATCCACATCTCTTCTGGGTGCCTTGTGAGGAGTATTCGGCGGATCTACAGGTATCCTGGCTCGGCTTGGATGTAGAGCACCTGCATCCACCGGTGCTTGATCTTGGCTGCGGCCCGCAGGCAAATTTGGTCCGATTTTTACGTGAAAAAAAGATAGAAGCTTATGGGATGGATGGAATCTTCTTTTGAACAAGAACAGTGGGGGACAATAATATCCCATTTGGCATTCTCCAACCATTTTACACATCATCATCTCAAGGCAGACGGCGAACCAGAAGGATACGCTCAGAAATATATGGAGCTATTAAGAGCGCTAAAACCAGGAGGTTCCTTCTTCTATGCGCCGAGTGTTCCTTTCATAGAGTCATTCGTAGATCAACTTCCCCAGTACTTTGTATGTCGAACCTGGATAACACCAACACAGCAAATGACGCGAATTAATCGGCTGGACTAGATGAAAGGGGGCAAGCGCTGTATGAAGATTACGTTTATGTCGGATACATACACTGTTGAAGAACTGAAAGTCCCTCACTTGCATGATAGGACGTACTGCATATTTGATCTAGAGGGCACAGGGATTAATCCGACAGCAGAGAGTGAGACCCAATTTGGTGCGATGTATTACAAAAAAGGAGAATCATTAGATTCATCGTTCTCTTCACTTGTGCATGCCTCCAAACCGATTCCGGAAGCGGTCGCGAAGTTAACGGGCATTTCGAATGAAGATATGATCCAGGCCCCCTCGTTCGCAGAAGCATATCACACTTTTCTGGAATTCATCGGGGATAAGGTATTAGTAACGCAGGCGGGTTATGAGTATGATCTGCCCATTCTGAAACGCCACTGTGATATGTATGGGCTGTCAATGTTGACCAATCCGGTTTTGGATACAAAAGCGATGTTCACATATATTCATCCGAAAATTTCCGATGTCATTTCTACGGACTTCTTGATTCATTATTACGATCTGGATCCAGAAGGAATTCACAGGCACAATGCCTTGGCGGATTGTAGTGTGATTGCTCGTATTTTTGAACATGTCCTGAACGAATATCAGGAACTTGCATTGGATTATTTTACGGCGGACGCTGAACATGCGATGAAACGTTTTGTTATACCCGAGATGTATTTGACAGC
>NZ_LITU01000040.1:56463-60296 GCF_001280595.1 Paenibacillus xylanivorans | reverse complement strand
GGGGGGGGGGGAGATAAGTATATTCTTTTCGTTTGTATAAAAAAATAGCCTCAAATGTGTATTGTGGGTCTTACACAGCATAAGGTACAATTCATCTAAGCATTGAGTGAGAATGATAATCATTATTTATAAATCGTGTTCTCACCAATACAACAACAGATTACATAGGGGTGAAGGGTATCATGATAAGGTTCAATAAAGGGTTCAAAGGGTGGACGATCATACTGCTACTCATGGTTGTAGTTATATCGGGCTGTAGTGCAAATTCTGAGTCGAAGGTAGAGCAGGCTCCTGCATCTGGGGCTGCAGCTTCCGGCGACAGTACATCTGAAACAACAGAAAAAGAAGCAGAGACACGTGTCGTTCAGGATGAATTCGGCGATGTGACGATTCCGGTGCATCCGCAGCGGATTGCTGGTATCTATGTGGAGGATTATCTCAAGGCTCTCGATATCACACCTGTAGTACAGTGGTATAATCCGATGTGGGGCGTGCAGGAATATCTGGACCTGGATGTGCCGCGTTTCGATTTGACCGGGAGTATTGAAGCGTTGCTTCAATATGATCCGGATCTAATCATTGTGGATGGAGTGGATGCAGCGACATATGAGATGTACTCCAAGGTAGCACCGACGTATCGTTTGCCTGAGGAAATTTTGCAGGATTCCAATCAGATTCTGACTACAATCGCGGATGTTGTTGGAAAGCCAGATAAAGGTGCAGAAGTAGCGGCCTCATTCAAGGAGAAAATTGCAGACGCCAAGTCCAAGTTGCAGGAAGCGATTGGAAACGAGACTGTGGCCGTTGTCCGCCTGAATGTGACCGAGAAGACGCTGGCTTTGTTCGGAGTGAAGAATCGTCTTGCTGGATTTGTCTATACAGACGTTGGATTAACACCTCATCCGTTGGCAGCTAACATGAAAGAATACCAAGAGTTACTGTCAGAAGAGGCAATTCCGGGACTGGATGCAGATCATATTATTGTGTTTCCTTCCAATGGAGATTGGTCTTCCAAGGAGAATCAGGCGGCCATCAAAGTACTGGATGGAAAGTTATGGAAATCTCTTCCCGCGGTTAAAAATAATCATGTGTACATGATGGAAAGATCACACTGGCAATCGGGAGCCATCATTGCCAATTCGATGAAAATAGATGATCTCTTGCAAAAAATGACTCCATAAGCCTTTTCCATAAGAAAGTTCTTCCCTCAGGGTTGAAGAGCTTTCTTTTTTCGTTTACACTATTGTAAATGATAACAATTCTCAATTAAGGAAGATGAATATGTGTCCCACGATTGTACAGCTGATTCCCAAACCCTGGTTATGCATGCTTCAATATATGAAATACATGGATTATAGCCAAGTCGATATCGCCAACAGGCAGACATATAACAAGACATCATCCCACGCTCTTTTCGTAGTAACGGGTGGGCATGGCTTAATAGACTCTTCGGACAATAGTCACACCCGTTTGGAAAAAGGAATGATTATGTTTGTTCCGGCTGGACGTACCATTGTGATTGAAGGCTCCAGCGAGTTGCAATATTATAGGCTTGAGCTGATGGTAGCTGAGGTAAAAGAAGATACGGCCAGTAGGTTGAGTATAACAGGTGAAACGGTGCAGCAAGAGCTGCCACTCTTTATGTCAGATCCAGATCGATTGCCACTTATTGAGCTGAATTATAGTCCAATGAGTTCCTGTCTGAAATCGTTGGAACAGATATGTCGTGGGCAGACTGCTTATGATTGGCTGGACCAATGGGAGATACAACTGCGTTTCCAGGATTGGTTTCGAGTGCTGCTTCGGCAAAATGATCCCGAGATTGAATCGCCGGATGAGCGTGCCCGGCTACAAAGCTCTATTCGTTATATTCGTGACCACTATGATCAGCCCATAACGGTTGACGATCTGGCAGCGGAGGTCCGGCTTACCAGATCCAGTTATACCCGACAATTCAAGGGGATTACAGGTAAGCTTCCGCTTGATTATGTGAATGCTGTTCGACTGGAACATTCAAAACTTCTGTTACAGCTGACCGATGATCGCTTGCATGATATTGCACAGAATGTGGGATTTAATAACGAGTATTATTTCGGCCGCCGATTCAAGCAATATACAGGTGTTTCACCAGGTTTGTATCGGCGTCATCACCGTCAAGAGGTACGTGTATTTGCTCCGTATCTGGAGGACTTTGTTCTTGCCCTTGGAATAAAGCCGATACTGCAAACTTCCCATAGTTCTTGGGGAAGACAACAATATTTGGGGTTGGAAGATGTACCTGAATTTGATGTTACTCAGCTTGACGTAGGGTTTAATGAGATGAATGTACCTGAATTTATTATGCTGAACAACGGATACCAACGCTGGAATCTGGAGCGGTTTGAGCAAGTAGCCCCGACATTTTATATGGAACATCAGGGAGAGGATTGGCGTTCCATTTTGAAATCAATAGCGGATGTATTGGGAAAAGGGAATCGGGTCCAGGATGTAATAGGTGCCTATGAGGATAAGGCCGTTGAAGCCAAGGGACAATTGGCACGTCATGCACGGGCACAAACGGTTGCTTTTTTACGTATTTCGGCATCTGAAATTATACTCTACGGGGACCAATACGGATACGTTGCACCCGTATTGTATCAGGATCTCGGATTGACCCCGCATTTCCGTGTACAGCAATGGGCGAGTCAAAGTAGAAGAATTAGCATTGGGTTGGAGCAGTTATGTCAGCTAGAAGCAGATCATCTCTTTATTACATTTGACAATATGGATTCTGCCTATCCCGGAGAGGAACGGAAGCTCCTGGAAAGAGATGAGTGGAGACGGCTGCCTGCAGTGAAAAGCGGTCACGTATACGAGGTGGATTTTATGACCTGGATGAACTATGGTGTGATTTCCCATGGCAAGAAAATCGACGATATACTGCGGTTTATTGGCTAAATGACGCAACATCTGAGAGGTATGTTAATTCAAAAAATCACATTCTCTGCAAAACACAATTGAATTATGCCTGAGTAATGCAAATGGATTTTTTCATCTGCGTTCTTCTTCATCTTGTTAGTCACATGAGTATAGATTTTAAGTGTTGTTTTTGCGTCATCGTGTCCTACTCGTTCCATGATAGTTTTTAAGTCAACCTCAGCTTCGGCTAGCAGAGCGAGAGTCAGAAAATGTTTATTTGAAAGCGAAAGTAGAATATCTAAAAAGCTCAATCCGAATTTGCACGGAGAGGGAAGCTGGATTTCGAAGCCCGGTGCCAGTCCGTTCGAAAAATAAGCAAGTCGGTACCCGTGGTTTGGCTGTGTAAAATGGCTGAAATTTCACGTGCAGGTTACTACAAATGGAAGAAAAACGCTGCCTTCAGAGAGAACCGAGCAGATCGGGACGCGGATCTAAAAGCACATATTTTAGGCATTCACCGGCTTCGTCCTTATTTTGGCTATAAACGTATGCGAACCGCGTTAGGAAAGGAAGGCCTCGTGGTGAATCATAAAAAGGTACGCCGCTTAATGAGAGAACTTCAGATTCGTTCCGTGATTCGCAAGAAACGTCCATTTGCTGGCCGGAAACCGTCCGTTCTGTTCCGTAATGTCTTAAATCGAGAATTCTCGGCGGCAGCTCCTCTGCAGAAGCTCGTGACGGATATTACGTATGTCCGGATTGGACATGATTTTGCTTATCTCTCAGTCGTGATGGATCTGTACAACAACGAAATTATAGCCTGGGAACTCTCCGAGCGAAATGACTTAAAACTCGTTACGGACACGGTGAAGAAACTGAAGTGTGGACCTTCCTTGCTCCATTCAGACCAAGGGTTTCAGTATACAACACAGAGT
>NZ_LITU01000040.1:0-56453 GCF_001280595.1 Paenibacillus xylanivorans | reverse complement strand
ATGCCAAGTTGCTTGAAGAGAAGAAGCTCACCGGAAGCCATTCTCGGCGTGGGAACTGCTATGACAATGCTTGTATTGAGTCGTTCTTCTCCCACTTAAAGACGGAGAAGTTGTATTTGGAGAAACCTCAGAATCTGGAGCAAGCAAGGAGCCAAATTACGGAGTATCTTTCGTTTTACAACATGGAACGTTTCCAAAACAAACTGGGCGACCTTTCCCCGATTGAATTCCGGGAAAAAGTCGCCGCTTAATAAAATTTCTTTTTTTATTGTCTACTTGACGGGGCTATGACCAGCTGGCAGTGCCTTTTTTATTTTGTTTTCACATTCGCCTTGTCAATAAAAAAGGAATTGAATACTTTATGATATACCACAAACGAGGAGGGAAACACATGAGTGAAGTTGGTTATGAGGAAAGAAGACATGGTGGAAGTTTCACGTCCATCGGTGCAATTCTGGTACTCTTTATCTTGTTGGTCATCATTTCTAAAGCTTTTTTAGTTTAATTCTTTAGCTTTTGAAAAGCCCTGCCAGCATTACACTGGTAGGGCTTTTGGTTGTGAGAGGACCGCTAAGAGCAGTACACATTGCTCAACTGACTTAATCTTTATTAACGATCCGAATGGTCGGATACTCTTTTGCGCATTCCAGCAAGACCTAGTAAACCAAGTAAGCCCAGCCATCCCCAATCCATACGCTTACCGTCATCTGTTGTTGAATTTGCCCTTACGCCGCTTGGATTATAATTGGAGCTGTTGTAATGGTAAGTATTATTGTCACGCCCATCCATAGTAGCTTCATTTACATTTTGAGCCGAGGCAGGAACAGCCAAAGCTCCTAATAAAAATATTGATACGATAGCAGTTGTTATTTGTTTTTTCATAAGAACTAACCCTCCTTGAAGTGTGATGAATATAATTTCTCCAAAAATCAGTTCATTATTCCATTGAGAATTTTATTATTTTTGAATATGTTGTTAATGAATATGGAACTATACTTCTGGTGGGAAATTAATAATGAAGGAGTTGTTATGATGGGAATTTTAAGTGGTAATCCAAAAAATGAACCTATGCATTATGGTGAAATTTTCAGCGTATGGCAATGTTCAACGGTTGCAAAGGGAGCTCTTTCCTTCTACCAAGCATTTCTAAATCACGCAGGAGATAAGGATTTGAAAAAAACACTTGAAGCACTAATTGATCAAGCGAAACTGGAGATTAAAGAGTGTGATACCCTCCTCACAGATAACGGAATTGCTCCAACGCCAGCTTTACCAGAAAGACCACCAGTAAAAATTGAAGATATTCCTGTTGGTGCAAGGTTTACGGATCCGGAGATAGCAGCAAAAATTGCATCTGATACTTCGATGGGATTGGTTGCTTGTAGTCAAGTTATGGGTCAATCGGTTAGAGAAGATATTGGAGCCTTATTTGCGAAATATCACGTTACTAAAACTGCTTTAGGCGTTCGTATTCTTCAAATGAGAAAAGAAAAAGGTTGGCTTATTCCCCCGCCTCTTCAAGTGAAAAGACCCGAAGCAGTCGAGGCTTAAATAAAATCCCTGCGGATTTTAGTAGGGGTTTGTCATTGGGATAATTTAAAGTGCCTAATTAACAAGAAACTGCATATATTTAAAGGCACCCCTCTTTAAGGTTGTGATCTCAACCCTCCCGCTGTGGGCAGGCGGGAGGGTTAAATATGATGTTGGAGTAAGCCAAGAGAAAAAACTAAATCGGAGCTAATTCACGCTCGGCCTTAATGATTTTTAATATGGTTATAAAAAGTAATGCGTTGGATATAATTGTATGGGACTCCCATTTCCTAAGGCCTACCACCGCATTTTAGGTAGGCTTTCTCATTAATATTTTATTTACTAATTCGAAAGCATCGTAAAATACTATATTTACATGATGTGATTCAATCAACGTATTAAAAAGGAACCCTGTTCAGGGGTTCCTTTTTAATACGTTTCCTATTCTTACTTTTCCGAAAGATGTCTTAGGTATTTAAATCATGCAACCCTGGACTGTGCTCATTAGGAAGCTCCGGCATAAACGGGAGTGGGAATCCCTGAGGAGGTTCCGTGACTTGTAGCTCGCCGCCATTACGACTAGGTGTTAGGCCAATGAATACTTCACCAATTCGTGTATTGTCCAAACGGAAGTTAAATTGGGCATTGTGGAAGCCGAGGTCAACATATTTCTGACACTCTGGATATTTGTTGATATCGTAATTGGGTACAGGAAACACATTGCCCCAATTTACGCCTAATGTCTCTAGTGCTTTCGCGAATACATTTTGGTGAGCATTGTCACGAACGATTAGAAATGCCAAAGTCTCGCGGAACGCATGTTGTTGCTCATTTCATAAATCCGTGTTTTTTGTAATACCCCGGTTGATTCCAGTACAACGTTATCGAGCAGGTTGCTTACCAAGTTGCCATGATCATATACATAATTCCCGAGCCATGGATTGCCGGCGGCATCTACAGGCAGCGAACTTTGAGCGCCCATAATATAATGATGTGGATTGGCATGTTTAATAGCTTCGTCCAGCGGAGCCCCATCAATGCCGGCATTTCCTACTCCCTCAGCTCCGGCTCCAGTCAACAACTGATTTATTGTTTGTTGCACCAGTTCAACATAGCTTAATTCCTCCATAAATACACCACGAATTAAGTCTCTATACTGCTTCGCTTTTCCACGGAAATTACTACTCTGAAAAAAATATTGCATCATTGTCCGCATTTCGCCAAATTGGCCGCCAAGGGTTTCCTGTAACACTTTTGCAGCAGCCGGATCAGGCTTGTCCGGAACGATCATGTTGATCAAATCTTCACGATAAAAAAACATGGTTGTCCTCCATTCAAGTTTACTACCATATTTAGTATGAACGTCATCATTAATTTTATGTTAATGATTGGGTATCTAATATTTGGTTGAAATAAAGTATAAACATTTCTGACGAGACATTGATTCAAGGTGTTATGTTGAAATTTTATTGTAGGATGTTCAGTGATAATGTGCTTATGCATACGCTAGTGAAACCTATTTTTCTCTTTAATGGAAAGATGTCCACTTTCTCTTGTTGGAGTAACTATTACAATTGTAAGGGGGACATTATCGACAGATCCAGTTATCTACTCGGCAACATCGACATTCAGTTTGAGTGTACTTGCACCACAAGTTATTACGTTCTCTGCCGATGCCTTCAACCCCCCCATTGACTTACACGGCATTTATTAGCTCCAACTTGCTGGGAACGATCCGTGTAGGCACTGAGAACTTTGATGGACTTGTTGTATCCGACTAATAGACACCTGCTTTAAACAGCGGGCGGTTCATATTGCATATAAACACATTTGCTAGTAGTGTGCCTGATTGTATAATTAGTGAGGGTTAAGGATACACTAATCAGAAACAACAACGGGACTATTCATAGCTCCGGTATCAACTCCCCCCCTAATTCTCTGAGAAGGTCCTGTCTGTTATCAAAACTGGCAGGCTTTTTTTATTTTGTCAGGTCTGCTTGTGGCTGTCCTTGGAAACAAAGGTCATTAAATCTATGCCTATTAGCCGTCAGTTGAAACAGATTGAAGTAGAAGGGTAATTATGGTATTATATTTCCCAAATCCGAAAGCATCAGTTAAAGAGGCTTCACTGGCATATCGCTAGTGGGGCTTTTTTCTTGTTGTATAAAGAACGTGCGTTCGCATATAATACAAACAAACGTTCTTACATGGAGGGATGAACATGCCAGTAAAGTACTTGGGTTGGTTAGTGGAAATCATTTATTTGGACCAAAGCGGGAAGATCACCAAGCGTCGTATACAAGTTAAGAGCATTCGGTCTGGGCTGATTAATGCAGATGATTTGTTATCCGGTCAACCGCGAACATTTAAAGAATCAGGGTTGCTGGCATGGCTTCCAATCAAGACGGTAGGGGAAGGGGCATAACATGTTAACGGATTTTCAACGCAAGGTACTGAGGATCTTGTACAACTACAGTAGCGGGCGGCGACGGTTGCCTATGGTCCACGAGTTGACGGTCAAAACGGGTAAGGGCAAGCCCGATGTTATGGCTGCCCTGGACGCCCTAATTGCATCTGAATACATACACTGGGAGGATAAGTCTAACACGGCCAATATTGTGATCCTGGAAGGGTGGGAACGAGAGTCGGAGAAGCCTAAGCTCCCAGAGGCACCGATACCGGCGCTGCCAAACGATTTAAGCTATTGGACCCAATACTGAGGAGGGATGAAATGTGGCAAGCAAATTGACGGCGAATGGTGTATATGAGGGATCTCGCATAATTCTTCCTGAACATCGAGAAGGGGGAAGCCGGTTCTGGACGAACAGGAAATGCAGCTCATTGAAGAAGCAATCCTGGAGTCTTACCAAGAACGCCGATCTGTCACATTGACCGTTTTCAATCCGTTCGATGATGAGGTTATGCGTGGGGGTGTCGCATCGATTGATAAGCCAAATAGGAGAATAAAGATGGTCCGGGCAGAAGAGGACTACAGTTGGATTAAAATAGAAGAGATTATTTCAGCGGAAAATTAAAAATAGTACTCTAGCCTTTATGGCTGGGGTACTATTTGTTATAATCTGGTTTGTACAACTTAATTGGGTACCCAAACTATTCAATCAATTTGATTGCTACGTAGATTCATCCCCTAAACACAACTACAAAAAATCACAGAAAAACAACAATCTCTGCGAATGCCGGTGAATTCATACGAATTTAAAGTATGATGAACCCGCTAAAGACCAGTCAAAATCAGCCCAAAAGATTCGAGGGAAATGCAAGTGAATATTCATAGAACATGACCTGGATGAATTATGGTGTTATATCCCATGGGAAGAAGATCGATGATATATTGCGGTTTATGGCTTGACGTAGCCTATCACTTGGAAGTACTGCGCAACAACATGGGAAAACAGCGATGTATGCAGGCAGGTTTGCATATGAGCAAAATATACAGAAAAAAAGCCTGTTCACAACTGAACGGGCTTTTTGTGTGTTATTACCTTTAAGCCAGGAGATTTAGTTTTTCTCCATAACAGCAAAGTAATTGTTTTCGTCATCTGCAAAGTTGAATACTCTTCCGCCAGGCATCGTTACAATCTCGCCAACCGTAACTTGTTTATTGGATAAGTGAGTGTAGAGTTGATCCAGATTATCTGTGAATAGCATAAGAGATGGTGTGCCAAGGTTTAATTCAGGGGACATTTTGGCAACGAATTCCTTGTCGTGCAGGATGATGGTGGTTTGGGCATCCTTCACAGGAGCAATCTCGATCCAGCGCATGCCATTCCCATTGACTTCATTAACGATATGGAAACCTGCTTTTTCCGTCCAAAATTGAAGAGCCTTGTCCTGATCGTTTACATACAACATAATTTGTCCGACTTGAGTAAACATTGATTTACACTCCTTATATACGTAGTTGATCATGGTTGAAGCAGGTATGTCATTGGATGTAGTTTGTTAGATTGAGTCAAGCTTTATATTACCATATATGAGCACCCGCCATACAACTTCAATTCAAGCACAAAAAGAGGAAGCAAATGTCCTTGACTGCAACATTGCGACATACCATTAGATAAAGGACAATTCGAGCGACCGAATTTCCTTTTAAGCACAGCCATGTAATGGCAGATGGGAGCGCTGTAATGACGAAACGGGTAGTTCTATTGGAAGAAGGTACGGCAGAGATGAAAGGGCTGATGGGCAGTAAAGGGGCTGGACTTGCAGCGATGCTCCAGGCAGGTTGGCCCGTTCCGGCCGGGTTCATTGTAACAAAGGAAGGCTGTCGCGCGTTCTGTACCCGTCGTGCACCTCTTTCAGCTGAAGGAGCCCAAGAGATTGACAGCGCAATTCAGTATCTTGAGAAGCAATCAGGCAAATTCTTCGGCGATTCCTTAGCGCCACTGCTGCTTGCCGTTCGGTCAAGTGAAACGTGTTCCCGTGATACGGCTTCCCATGCTTTGCTTCATGTAGGACTGAATGATGTGACGGTGGAGGGGCTCGCCAGGCAAACGAATGATCGTGAGTATGCCCTAAATTGTTATCGGATTTTATTACAGGATTATGGTCAGCTGGTACATGATATTCCGTATGCTCTATTTGAAGAGAAATTGGAAGACATCTCGATACTCGATGAAGCGAAGCTAGAATTCGCCATCGCGGAATATAAACGCTTAATAGAAGAGAGAGGACGTCATCCTTTCCCTCAGGATGTGCAGTTACAGTTAAAAGAAGCGATACGTGCAGTTTCTGATTCAGAGCGTGTTCTACGACCAAACTCCCAACAAGAACTTCTTCGTAAGCCTTCTCATTTCTCCGATGAATCTCAAGGAGCAGCAGTTCTTATACAGTTGATGGTTAGTGGAGATCATGGTGACCGCAGCGGGATCGGCACGGTATATTCCCGTCATCCGGGTACCGGGGAACGAGGCATGACAGGTGATTACGTTTCAGCTGCTGCATCCAGGTGTTCGAATGAAGGACTGGATCAACTGCGGAGTGAAGAGCCTGAAGTGTATAGTCTTTTACAGGATGCTTGCAGTTATCTGGAGTCTCACACGGGAGAGGTACAGGAGATCGAATTTGTTGTGGATTTAGGGACCCTGTATCTTGTGGAAATCAGTGAAGTGAGATTAACCTCACAGGCAACGCTGAGGAGTACTGTAGATCTTGTAGATGAAGGGGTAATCACCAAAGAAGATGCAATATTGCGTATCCAGCCTTGGCATGTGACAGAATTGCTGAAAGTATCTTCAAATTTATCACCCGAATTACAGCTCCTGCTTGAATGGGCTGATGAAATGAAGGGGCTTACAATACTGTCTAATGTGGATCATCCCAAGGACGCCGTGAAGGCCCGCGCGTTAGGGGCTGAGGGCATTGGATTGTGTCGGACAGAACAACTGTTGTTGTCTGCTTCGAGATTTCCTTTTGTACAGAAAATGATTCTGGCAGACAGTGAAGCTGAGCGCAAGCGTGGACTGGAACGTCTGTTGCCAATGCAGCAGGCTGATTTTGAACAACTCTTCGAAGCGATGGATGGTTATCCGGTAACCATTAGATTGCTTGATCCGCCGCTGTATGAGCTGCTGCCTGATATTGAAAGGTTAAACGAACGACGTGAACAGTTGGCTCTCAGGGCATTGGAGGAAAACACCACCGAAGTGCAGGAGCTTGAGCGTGTCATCCGCAGGGTGCTGGAATTGCATGAACAATATCCGTTGCTAGGACAGCAGGACTGTAGACTGGGAACCGTGTTCCCGGAAATCTACGATATGCAGCTTGAAGCCATTTTTCGTGCAGCGGTGAAGGGCATTCGCCAAGGGCAGTGGGTACGGCCTGAGATCATGATTCCTTTGGTGGGTCATGCCAATGAACTTCAGGTCATGAGAGATCTAGTGGATCATGTAGCGGACCAGGTGCTTGGAGAGGAGAAGCGGCACTGTCTTTACAGAGTGGGAGCACGGATTGAAGTTCCTCGAGCGGCACTGACCGCAGCTCCTATCGCCCGATATGCGGACTTCTTCTCGTTTGGCACCGATGAACTGACACAGATGACGTTCGGTTACAGTCGTCACAATACGGAGAAGTCATTCTTTCATTTCGCCCAGCCACAACGCTCACTGCTCAGCAATCCATTTCAGGTACTGGATATCGACGGCGTGGGGCAACTGGTAGAGATGGCCCTCGTTCAGGGCCGAATTCGGAAACCTCATCTAAAAGCAGGCATCTGTGGCGAGAATGCAGTCGATCCGGCTTCCATTGCTTTTTGCCACCGTATTGGTCTGGATTATGTAAGCTGTCTGCCAGAACAGATACCGCTTGCTCGTATTGCTGCCGCACAGGCGTCACTCCTTGCACAGAAGCAGGACCAAAACAAAAACAGGCAGGACGGCGATATATCGACGATTGCGTAACATTTCCATATCCCCTCATGGAATACCAACCTTAAAACTGTTATACTGAAATATACGTTTTGTAAAAGGAACGTAAAAATTTCAGATAAGGGTTGAAAGCGACCATGTTTAATTCCAAAAATGAGCGGACCTCATCACGGACGTTATTTGCCGTGTTATTTATTCTTATGCTGCTGAAGCTGTCGCTTTTGCGGTATTTCTTTTTCCAGGGTCTGTCCGGCATCGGTTTCGTTACTGACGCATTGGGGGCCCTGACCGTGGTATGTATCCTCGATCTGATCGTGCCAAAAGGCTGGAAGCGTGCAGTGTACGGAGGCTTCAATGTGTTGTTCTCGCTGGTATTGTTCGCGGCGACACTCTATAACGTACATTTTAGTTCGGTTCCCACATACACGGCACTCAGCGAGCTTGGCCAGGTTGCTCAGGTGAGAGGTAGTATCGGACCTTTGGTACGGCCTGAGCACTTCCTGTTTTTTGTGGACATCGTACTGGCTTTACCGATATGGTTTATCTTGCGCAGTCGTCGTGCCTCAGCTCGTAACAGCAGCTATCGCGACAGTGGACTCCATTTTGGCAGAAGCCGGAGACGGTATTGGGGCAAGTTGGGTGTAGCCCTTACGGCTGCATTTTGCATCGTGCTGTCAGGCAGCTTCATTGTCAAAGGAGAAACGATTGATAATGAACTGGTTCGTGCTGAAAATCTCGGTTTCCTGAATTATCAGGTGTCATCAGCGATTCTGACGAGCAAAGAGAATGAAGCCATTGCTAATGGCAACATTAACGAAACGATCGACAAGATTAATCAACTGGTTAGCAAGTATCCGTACCAGGATAAGTCCAGTCAGAGCACGGCCATCAAAACGAAATATTTTGGTCAGGCCAAGGGAAGCAACCTGATTGTCCTACAACTGGAGTCATTTCAAAACTTCCCAATTAATGCATCATTGGATGGTCAGGTATTAACCCCGGTTCTGAATGATCTGGCCAAAGAAAGCTATTATTTCTCTCATTTTTTCCAACAGATCGGACAGGGAAATACGTCGGATGCCGAGTTCATGTCGAACACATCCATCTATCCAACCGGAGTTGTACCCATGTCAGCAGGGTATAGTGACCGTGATCTGCCAAGTCTTCCAAAGCTGCTTGGCAAAGAAGGATATGAGTCAGAGACGTTCCACGTCAATGACGTCACCTTCTGGAACCGGAACAAAATGTATCCGGCGCTTGGATTCAATCGGTACTTCGACAAGCCCAGCTTCGAGAATGATAAGTTCAATGATTTTGGACCATCGGATGAGGAATTATATCGTGTAGGTGTGGAAAAAATGGATGCGCATCAGGCTGCTAATCAGCCGTTCTATGCTCAGTTCATTACAGCTTCCAGCCACTCGCCGTTTACCGTTCCTGCGGACCGAGCGAGAATCACCATCCCGGCCACAATCACCAATACGTTACTGCATGATTACTTGCAAGCGATCAATTATACGGATTATGCGGTAGGTCAGCTGATCAATGAACTCAAGGCAAACGGGTTATGGGATAATACAACACTCGTTATATATGGCGACCATTTCGGTCTGCCAGCAAACGATGAGATTACACAGCAGATTCAGACCAATCTCAACGTGCCATATGACGGTAAAGTAAGTCGTTTCAACATCCCGCTTCTGATCCACACGCCAAAACAGGCAAAAGGGCAAATCATTGAACAGCCTGGCGGTCAGTTGGATATTTTGCCAACGGTGATGAACCTGATGGGGATTTCCTTGAAGGAAGAGAAGTTTACAGCCTTTGGACACGATCTGCTTAACATGGACCACAATGCGTTTGGTATCCGGTATTACTTGCCGACAGGTTCTTTTGTGAATAATGACATTATGTTTATTCCGGGTGCGGGTTTTGATGATGGAACAGCCTACTCGTTAAAAACGTACGAACCCGTCACGGATCTTGAGCCGTACCGTTCGGATTATGAGCACGTGCTCAGCTTGATGAGGCTGTCTGACGAGTATGTGAAGCTATTGCCCAAACGTGCACCGTAATTGAATTTTTATATGTATGAAGCACCATAACGTCACCGGCTCAGAAGCTGGTGACGTTATTTGTTTATTCATCGTAGATCGAAACGTGTAATGAGAAGCAGATAACCTTTGAAACTGTAATCGATAATGTTACAATGGGAGATGCAGCCACTAACGCAGATGACGAAAGGAATGAATATAGATGAAACTTAGTGTACTTGAACATGGACATATTAATGAAGGACGGACGGTACAGGATACCCTTCAGGAGACTGTAACTCTTGCCAAACATGCAGATGAACTGGGATTCTCCCGCTTCTGGATGTCGGAGCATCACGGCAGCGGGGCGCTGTCATTTTCCAGTCCGGAAGTTATGATTGCACACGTTGCAGCACATACAGATCGAATTCGCGTAGGTTCAGGCGGCGTTATGCTGCCTCATTACAGTGCATATAAAGTCGCCGAGAACTTCCGTTTGCTGGAAGCGCTACACCCCGGTCGAATCGACCTTGGAATCGGCAGAGCACCGGGTGGCATGCCGATTGCCAGCAGGGCTCTGAATGAAGGGAAGTCATCGAATGTACAATTCTTCCCGCAGCAGATTGCCGATCTGGGTGGATACTTTCATGAACAGCTGCCGGAGGATCATCGTTTTGCTTCCCTAGTAGCCGGACCATCCGTACCAACTGTTCCGGAAGTATGGTTGCTCGGTTCCAGTTCCGAAGGTGCGCGAATTGCTGCGGCACAAGGGACCGCTTACGCGTTTGCCCAATTTTTTGGAACGCCGGGTGGGGAGGAAGCGATGAAGCATTATCGCAGACATTTCAAGCCTTCCATCCTGAATGACCAACCCCATTCCATGATTGCGGTGTCGGCATTCTGTGCAGAGACCGAGGAAGCGGCTGCTGATCTTGCTCGCAGCAATGAGTTATTCTTCCTGCGGCTTGGCCGGGGTCTGGAGCAGAACTCATTCCCATCCCTGGAAACGGTGAACAACTATCCATTTACGGCCATGGAGATGGAACAGATTCGTCAACGCCGTTCTTTTTCCATCGTGGGTACACCGGATCAAGTGAAGGACAAAATTACAGCAATGGCTGAACGCTATGAAGCGGATGAAGTTATTATTGCATCAGCGATTCACTCATTCGAGGATCGTTTGCGCTCATTCAGCTTGATAGCGGAAGCCTTTGGTTTAAAGCAGGATTAATCGGTACTGAACGGGAATTAGTATTCTGAAATGGCTGGAGCCTTGCTAGCAAGGTTCCGGTTATACTCTTGCGTGATCAGGGAGAGGAGAGATTCACATTCGCAGATGTGTCATTAGTGATATTCATGGCTGTTACGACGAATTCAATGCTCTACTTGAGCAGGCAGCATACGATCCGAAGCAGGACGAGCTGATTTTGTTAGGTGATTATGTCGACCGCGGACCGAAGAGCAAAGAGGTCGTGGAACAGATTATGCAGATGCACGAACAGTACAACATTATTGCGATCAAAGGAAATCATGATGCGATGATGGTCAAGGCGCTGAACCATGATGTCGAGGAGTATGACAAACACTGGATTCGCAATGGCGGCTTACAGACGCTGGCAAGCTATGTCGAGGTTTCTTTGGATGATGAGCAGTTGGACTGGGGTGTTTATACTGAAGCCAAACAGTGGCTCCGTACACACTATGAGCATCATCTTCGTTTTTTGGAGCAGCTTCCCCTTGTATATGAAATTCCTGGTTATATCTTTGTACATGCCGGGATTAATCCGGAGGTGGAGGATTGGCGGACCCAGTCAGAGCGTGATTTCATTTGGATTCGGGAGCCGTTCTATTCGAGACCAACCTCGCTTGAGGAGACGGTGGTATTCGGTCACACTCCAGTCAAAAACTTGCATAACGAGCCAGGTGTCTGGTTTGACCCTAGTGGAGACAAGATTGGCATTGATGGCGGATGTGCTTATGGTGCTCAATTGAACTTGCTGGAGATCAGCGAAGACGGAAGTGTGCAGACTCTTTTTGTGAAAAGAGGAGAGACCCGTCAGGGTCCCGAGATTTAATCCACGCGGCGAATTTCAAATAAATCATTAGGTGTGATATCGAAGTATACACAGAGTTTCACAATGAGGGATGCAGAAATCTTTTTCTTATCCATATTGGTGTTGTGCAACAGTTCCATAATGGTTGTTCTACGATGTCCAATTTCTTCTGACAATTTGAGGACAGACATGTTGTTGTGCTTTTTCAAGATCTCATCGAGTTTGCAGTGTAATGTGACTTTATCGAAATCCATAGTGATCCTCCAGCAAGATTATTTAAAAGTTTTAGTTGGATATGGTTGCACTTTCAAAGTGCAAATGATATATTTGGAATATGAATTGCACTATGAGAGTGCAGGTTGTCTTCTTGAAACTAGAAATTCAATTTCAGACTCCTAAAGTGGAGGGGATTGATGGATGAGAGACGTTACACCTATGATAAATCAACAGGCTGTAATACATATTGTTAGGAAGAAGCCCGTTTGGACTGAGTTGGCAGCTATACCTGATGGAATTCATTTCTATCATATTACAGATTCATTGGGAAGAAAATGGAGAACAATTGGTCAGCATATCACAGATGCTATTGAAGTTTTTGGTTTTGGATATCGCGAACCTTGGACAATCATTTTGGAGCAGGCTCCGTATGATTCCGAATTGAGCGTAGAAGAACTTCTACGGAAATTGAATGTCACTATGTACGATGAAGAGTTAATCTGTGATATGCATATCATATTAAATACTCTGGATCGACGCAATGAGTTTGTCCAGCGGATTCTGGATATAAATCCACATAGCATATTTCAACTGTTGTATGAGTTAAAGGCAGAGTATTTGGTGCAAGACTCGATGTCAGAAGTTACCTTTAAACAAAAGTATAAATTAAATCCCGTTGAAGCTCTAACCTTTTACTTTCTTGAGAATGTGGATTGGTATACATACCGACAATGGATCGAAGCTGGGGGGACGGCAGAGTTATGCATTCGTTTACGGAATGATAATCCATATATAAGCCTAACTGAAGCTATCGAAAGGGCGGAACAGAATTTGTGCTCACTGTGACATAAAGACAAGACCCTGACATGATTTTGTAATTAATTCGCTGTAAAGGGATTGGAATTAAGCCTTATTAACGCTATAATCAGTAAGGGTATGATTGAAATATTACATTCTATTCATCTAAATCAGAATTGACGGAGGGCTATTAATATGGAAAAAGCATTAATCTTCGGTCACAAAAATCCCGATACGGATACGATCTGCTCGGCTATTGCCTATGCAGACTTGAAAACAAAATTGGGTCAAGAAGTTGAAGCAGTTCGTCTTGGCGAAGTCAACGGCGAAACTCAATTTGCACTGGACCAATTCAAAGTGGCAGCGCCACGTCTGATCAAAACAGCAGCCAATGAAGTAAACAAGGTCATCCTGGTTGACCACAATGAGCGTCAACAAAGTGTCAGCGATATTGAGGAAGTGACTGTTGTTGAAGTTATCGACCACCACCGGATCGCTAACTTTGAGACAAGCCAGCCTCTATATTTCCGTGCAGAACCTGTAGGTTGTACAGCAACCATTTTGAATAAATTGTACAAAGAAAACGGCGTGGAAATCAGTGCACCGATTGCTGGTCTGATGCTGTCCGCGATTATTTCGGATTCCCTGTTGTTCAAATCCCCAACATGTACAGAGCAGGATGTAGCAGCAGCGCGTGAACTGGCTACCATTGCTGGTGTGGATGCAGACAGCTATGGTCTGGATATGCTGAAAGCGGGCGCAGATCTTAGTCAGAAAACGATTGCTGAACTGATTTCCCTGGATGCCAAAGAATTCGTAATGGGTCAAGCAAAAGTGGAAATTGCACAAGTGAACGCGGTTGACGTGAATGATGTGCTTGTGAAACAACCTGAGCTTGAAGCAGCGATTGAAGCGATTATTTCCAGCAAAGGTCTCGACCTGTTCGTATTTGTCGTAACAGACATCCTGAACAACGATTCTGTTGCATTGGCATATGGTGCTTCCACCAAAGCTGTAGAGAAAGCATACAATGTGACATTGTCGGATAGCAGAGCGGTGCTCAAAGGCGTAGTATCCCGCAAGTCGCAAATTGTACCGGTTCTGACCGAAGCTTTCAACTCGTTGTAAGACGCACAAAACCGACGTATAACCATTACGTCCACATATACGATGAATATTCAGTTACAACATCCAAGCCTGCTCTTGATCTGTCATAGGTCAGGACAGGCTTTTGTTGTAGAGGAGGATGTACTATGATCAAAAATGAAAAGATTAAAGCGACTGAAGTGCAACTGACCGGCCTGAACGGTGAAGATCTCGGCATCATGTCTACTCGTGACGCACTTGCACTTGCGAAGCAGCACAAGGTGGATCTGATCTGTACGTCTCTAATGACAAGCCCGCCGCCATGCAAACTGATGGGCGCTGGAGCTGCGAGACAAGAAAAGCAGCAAGAGAAGAAGAAAGCTGCAAAATCACCGGATAAACGCAAAGTGAAAGAGATTCGACTGAACCTGCAGATGGAAGACCACGACCGGGAGACCAAGCAATCTCAGGCAGAGCGCATCCTGACGAAAGGTGACTCGGTGAAGCTCGTCATCCAGGTGCATGGAGCCAAGGAAGGAACAGCAGGCAAGGAATGGGCAGAACAGCTGTGCAAATCTCTGGCTGAGTATGGTAGTAAAACGACAGGTATCCAAGTGAGCGGCAAACAGGTCGTTGTACAGTTAGACCCCATTGGATAATAACGATGAACGAAATCAGCTAAATAACTATGGAACTGTGGGACAATTCGGTCGTTTGGGACTGGTTGTCCCAAGTGCTCCAAAAAACCCCGGAGAGCAGCAGTTGACTTGCTGCTCTCCGGGGTTTTCAGCATGAAATATCGTTATAGCACTTCTGTAACCCTAATGACAATTACGCTTCAAGCTACTTAGGTTCGCAAGTAACGGCTGCCGCCAATGCGTACATACAACTGTCCCGGTAAGACCGGGGTAGACGAGGCTGTCTGTGAATTCGCGTTACTGTTCTTGGCATACCGGGATAGATATAGAAAGTCCGGATAAATAACCGTATCCATTAAATAGGCTGACACTGTACTTCGGGGAATGCGGTTTTGATTCAGTGAACGAATGATTTCTTCCCCGCTTGCAATCCCGATTCCATGACCATAATATAGGTCTTCACGCAGCATAATGGTATTCTCTCCCTGCCACTCTGGTGTTTCAGGGGAAACGTCCGGATTTTTGAAGTACAATACATCTCCAGGAAGCGCAGAGTCGCTGCCGTTCTTCTCCGTTAATCGTAGATCGCTGTCATAGTGCCAGTCGTAGAGCAGCAGGTTGCGAAACAGTGAATTGAAATCATCTTCCCGAATGCTGCCCAATACTCCGCCATACAGTACGATCACTGTCGCTGTTGCACATTCAAAGGCATACAAATGACCATTCTTCCAAATGTCCCGGATTCCCTCCGCAGGCGTCACCTCAACCCTCAGTTCAAAGCCTCCTTGATCATTTCGATTCCAATAGGCCGGGTTGCACCTGGATTTCTCGAATGATGCAAAGCTGACCCCGCTTCGATCAAGCGCTTCCGCTGCATCAACCAAAGACTCGCGCAACGTCCATTCAAAGTGAAGATGATGCATGGATTGATATGTGTATACTGTTGGACTGTTCTGTAGTTGCTGTAACCAGTGCCATGCAAAAGCAGACCAATCCGAACGTACCAGCTCAATCGGTTGATTCGCAACAATGATCATAATCATAACCTCCAGTATCATTGGGATGTTCAGCCTTGTACAAACGGGTATGCACGCGTATTCTGTAGTATATGACACCAGCTGTGCGTTTTTGTATGTCTACAGGTGCAGACAGCCTGAACACACGATAAGAATGTCGATTATTGCCTGGAATTTTGTTGATCTCGTTTATAATTCATTACTTTTGGGGTACTACTCTTATAGATGAAGTTATGTTCAGGTCGATCTGTTCATACGGAATATATTCAGATTCCCAATAAAGGAGGATATGTGGTGTCGAATCCAATTGTAGAGAATCGCTCTCTGTTCGAACAGTTATATACACATGCACCGATCGGCATTGCTGTTGCCTCGCATGTGAACGGACGTTGGCTACAGCTTAATCCGGCATTTTGCGAGATGCTGGGATGCAGTGAAGATGAATTGATTAACTCCCCGATTGTACATATGATTTATGAGGAAGACCTAGAAATGGAGGAGTTTAGATCCAAGTTCTGGGATATGACTAATGGATTAAGCCTGATGTATGAAACCGAGTTACGGCTTAAGCGTAAGGATGATTCTCTTCTGTGGGCGACATTACGAGCCTGCATCGTCAGGGATGAAGCGAGCGGCGAGCCGCTTTATTTGCTTGTACAGGCAGCGGATATTTCAAAGCAGAAGGACGCGGAGAGTCGACTGATTGTACAGCGCAAGCAGTTGGAAGAGAGCAGTCGAATCTCAAGATTGTTGACCGAATCCTCGCTTGACCTGATTGCCATACACCATGCCGATCCGGAGCGGACGTTCAAGTACGTATCTCCAGCCAGCCAAAGCATGTTGGGATATGATCCAGAAGAAGTCGTTGGTCAATCTGGCCTGTTCTGCATTCACCCCAACGATGTGCCTCTGGTCGAAGCTTACGTGGCTGGTCAAATTCAGGGCCTTGCTCCTGATCGAATGAGCTATCGGCTCCTGCATAAAGATGGTTCTGTTGTATGGGCAGATACCATCACTCATTATCTATATGACAAACAGGGAAATCTGCAGGAAATGATCGCGGTGACCCGTGATATTACAGCAAGCAAGCAGCAGCAATTAAGTCTTCAGGAATACCAATCATTGTTCGACAGTAACCCACTCGGAGTTGCTTCATTGGATTTGCACGGAAACTTGCTGAAGGCCAATGCAGGTCAGGAGCAATTGACAGGCCATACTAAGGAGGAACTGCTTAGCTCATCTTTTGATCATCTGATTGACCCGGTGGACCTGGATAAGACGAGGTATCACTTTGAAGAGACTGTGAAAGGAACCGCACAAAGCTATGAAGTGGGGCTGATTCACAAAGACGGACAGCGTATTGAAACGAGTGTGATTAATGTTCCGATTTTGCTCGAGAATCGCGTTGTTGGCGTCTATGGAATAACCAGTGATATTACGGAGTCCAAAAGGTATGTAGAGGAGATTGAAAATCTCAGTTACGAAAGGGCATTGATTCTCAATGCCATGTCTGAGGGAGTCATTGGCCTGGATCCGAATGGGAACCTGATATTTGCCAATCCGATTGCAACAGAGATGATGGATTTCTGTCCATCTGAAATGAATGGCAAACCGCTTGAAGAGATTATGTTACAAATGCAAAGTGAGGGTATCCCTTATCCATCGAATGGCACTCCGATTCTCAAGGCTGTACGTGAAGGGCGAAGCCTGCCGCGATCAGAGTCAGTATTTTGGAAGCAGGACGGCTCCAGCTTTCTGGCGGAGTTCCAACTGAAACCGATTATGGATCAGGGAGACAATCGTGGGGCTGTACTGGTTTTCCGCGATATGACATCGGTGAAGGACATCATTCGTGCCAAGGAAGTGGCAGAGCATGCGGACCGGGCCAAGTCCGAGTTCCTGGCGATTATGAGTCATGAGCTTCGTACACCACTGAATGGAATTATGGGCATGGCCCATCTGTTAAAAGAAACAGAGCTGGATGGGGAGCAGAACGGCTTCGCCGATATCATCATCGATAGTGGTGAATCACTGCTGCATATTCTGAATGAGATTTTGGATTTCAGCAAGATTGAAGCAGGCAAAATGGATCTCGAACGCCAGCCAGTTGATATCAAAGCCGTTCTTGGCGGGGTTATGGAACTATTTGCGCTTAGAGCTTCCGAAAAAAATGTTGAACTCTACTGCGAAATGTCAGAGCAGATTCCTGAACGTGTAAGAGGCGATGAAACACGGATTCGTCAGATTCTGATTAATCTGGTAGGCAATGCCGTCAAATTCACGGAGACGGGAAGCATTCAGGTTCACGTGAACGTTAAGCCAGCGGAATTTTACGATGAGAGTCACCTTATCTTGTCAGTTTCGGTCAAAGATACGGGGATTGGCATTCCGTTCAACAAGCAGCATCAACTGTTCCAGTCCTTCTCACAGCTCGATCCAGCTATCAATCGCAAATATGGAGGCACAGGTCTGGGGCTGGCCATCAGCAAGAAACTGGTGGAACTGATGGGCGGCGCCATTGGTGTACAGAGTGAGACAGGTGAGGGAGCGGATTTCCACTTTACTTTGTTACTTGAACGATGGCAAGATGAGTCCACGGATCGGATTGAAAAGATGTCTGATAATGACCTGGAGATGGATCGAACAAGTCTGGCAACGGGCATCAAAATACTTATAGCTGAGGATCAGTCATTGAACAGTCATTTGCTGGAAGAAATGCTTCGGAAGCTTGGCGGTGTATGTGATATCGTGGAGAACGGTGCAGAAGCGGTGAAAGCAATGGAAAGGGAAACATACGACCTTCTCTTTATGGACATCCAAATGCCTGTTATGGACGGGATTGAAGCGACCTGCAGAATTAGGCAAACCCACCCTGAAATTCCGGTCATTGCTGCCATCACCGCATTTGCAGGGGCGAAAGACCGTGAAGCCTGTCTGAGATGCGGCATGCAGGATTTTATCAGTAAACCGTTCAGCTCTACGGAAGTTAGTCGTGTGTTAAACACATGGGTTCCGTTCATTCGAGCACAGCACGAGCGCTGAGGGGCGTTTGTAAGGTGAATAGTGGGATAAGAAAATAACCTGCCCCTAATTGAGGGAGCAGGTTATTTTGCATACCGTCGGTATAACCCTGACAGATGTCAGGACCATCCTCCAATTAACCCCGAAAGGGTTACGCACTCGTCATCTTCCAATTCTGCAATTAGGGTAAGTTCTTCGTTATCATTGGGGTCCACCGAGAATAATTCACGGCGTCCGTCTTCGTGGACAATAATGACCAACTTATTACCGCTTTTTGTATCAAACTGGTACTTTACTCCGATACCAGGCAATGGGCATTCCCGGATATTCATGAAACCTGTCACCTCTTTAGCTTTTCCATAGTTAATTTAACCGTTCACACAGTACGGATGTATTCTACTATCCATAACACCGTTTGGCAAGTCGGAAATGAAATAGTAGTTATCTCATCCAAGCTTCTTGAGCTGTGTTTCGTTATACATTCCGCCTCTGTCTGGTTCGTCTGTGACGGACCATAAACCAGATAAGTAATGCAATGATTAGTACCAAGGCAATGCCCCCCGTAATAATGATATTCCGAATATTCGGGACCTGTACGGTCATATCCAGCTTATTCGTATTCAGTGGGGAGACGTGCCAAATTAGGGTTTTTCCATGATCTTCGACCAGATCTGCATTGGAATCCTGTGCCTTGATCGGCAGCGTCAGCTTGAAATCAAAGTTGACATCTTTTAGCAGCAAGTTTTTGAGAAATCCCGGGACCTTGTTAATTTGGTCTTTGACCTCTCCATCGGGTATGGTCTGCAACAGGTCTGCTTCCGCAGCAATATGCAATTTGGAAGTGAAGAAGCCAGGTGTAGTAGATTGCTCCACCTGAATTCCATCAGGCAGATCCGACGTGCTGAAGGTAGAGACGGTATTACTTTTCTCATAATGGGTCGTCGCTTTGAGTTCTGTCCGATCTCCCTGGTCCGAGACTTCAGCCTGGAAATTATTCCGTTTCAACGTATCTGCGAGCAGTGTCATGAGATTGTCTTGTCCCATCATTCCCAGGGCTGAGTCGGTTACGCTGAGATTTAGGTCCAGATCTGATGAACCGTCCATATTCACCGTGACATGAGCTTCACCATCGGCGCAAGCGGATAATATAAAAAGCATAAGAGTAAGTAAAAAAGCGAGTAATAGCTGACGATAATAGGGTATGCGAGTCGACATTCAGTTCAAACCTTTCTGCGTATAATCCAATTCCATTTCATAGAAGTATAGTATACACCGTAAGGATGGCGGATGAAACTTTGTTCACTACAAGAGCAAGGTAAATCGTACGCTATGATATGATATATCTATAGAAAAAGAGGAATGTTGAATAATCGAATATTATTTAAATCAGAGGGATTAATGTCATACCGGTTGGAATTACAATGAAAAAGGACACAATATATTGAGTGAAAATGAAGATTTCGTATTTTTGTCAATGTTGAGTCAATTCAAAAGGGGTTTCACCGTGTAAACTGGTAGTAGTGTGAAGAAATACGGAGCAGGGGGGTTACATTCATGACGTATATCATTATTATGGGCATTATTATGGTTGTGGGAATGGTCGGAATGGGCTGGTTCTATAAGATTATGGACAACGATCAACACTAGGAATAAGAATAGACAAGCTGATAAGCTGACTTCGTAAAGTATTGCGAGGTGAGCTTATTTGCATATAATCCCAAAATAACTAAAAATAACATGAAATAATGTCGGATTTAAGTGGTATGTTTGCACATGGGAATGTTTTACTATTACAACTGTAAGCGTTTACAAAATTTAATTTACGGGAGGCTAACATTATGGGTTGGAAAATGAAAAAAAGATCAGGCAAGAAAGCATGGATGCTGCTGGTGATGTCATTACTGATTGCGGCCGTTCCAATTACAGCTAGCGCAGCATCGGATTCCACAGCGTATGCCAAACTTAATTTCAGCAGCAACAAGTATTATATATTCAACAATAGCTGGGGGAGTTCGAGTGTCAGTGGCTGGCACTGGACAGAGGGCTACACGCCAGGCAGTGGGCTGCCATCACGTCTGTCTGCAAACAAAAGTATCAATACCGGAGTAAGTTATTCTAAGGCGTCCAACACCAATGGGGAATATAATAATGCGTATGATATCTGGCTGCATGACATCGGCAACGCGACCTGGTCAAGTACACCGACCGAGGAAATTATGATCTGGAACGAATGGACTTCCGGTGTAGGACCGATTGGTTCCAAAGTATTTTCGGATGTATCCATTGGTGGACAAACCTATGATCTGTATCGCGGAGAGATTACCGACAACGGAGTGCATCAATGGTGGGTATACTCGTTCCTGAAAAAGTCAAAATCCCCCAACAACTTTAGCATCAACGTCAAAAACTTCACCGATTACCTGATCTCCAAAAGTTATTTTACCAACAGCAAATATGTCAGCAGCGTTGAATATGGAACCGAAATTACGAAAGGCAGCGGCCAGATCAATTACTCCAATTGGTATGTGAACGTTCAGTAACGGCTCCGTTTATCACGTTTATTCCTGATTTAATGAGATGCTGCTCAAAGGGAAAACCATTTCCAGCTGATGCAGCATCTTTTACTTGTGTATTCTACCTAACATTCATGCGTAACATATGTAACGAGTGATGTAGCTCCATTTGACCGATGGACAAATATTTTTCGTAAAGATGGGATTTTTAGGCTGCTCTTTTGTATAATAGGGTTTAGTTCAACTCGGGGAATCCCGAAATATTCCTAATAGGAAAGGGTGTACATAAATGAAATTTAGTGAGTATACGTATACACGTCCCGATCTGGAACAAATCAAAACGTCATTCCGTGAGCTTCTGAGTGGTTTTGAAGCCGCGACTACGGTTGAAGAGCAGAGTGGATATATGGACAAAATTAACGCGTTGCGCAGTGATTTTGAGACTCAGGCACAATTGGTCTACATCCGTCATTCCATTGATACCAATGATACGTTCTATAAAGCAGAAAACGAATTTTTGGATGAAAGCTCCCCGATCATTCAAGAATACATCACCGATTATTATCGGGCATTGGTAAACTCCAAATTTCGTGCTGAATTGGAACAAAAATGGGGTTCGCAGCTGTTCCAACTGGCGGATCTGTCCTTGAAAACATTCAGCCCGGAAATTATCGAGGACCTTCAGAAAGAGAACAAACTTTCTACGGAATACAACCAACTGATTGCTTCGGCCAAAATTCCGTTTGAAGGGGAAGAACGCACATTACCGCAGCTGCATCCTTTTGAGTTATCCACGGATCGCTCCATGCGGGAACGCGCATCGGAAGCTAGATATACGTTTATGGCTGAACATGAGGTTGAATTCGATCGCATTTACGATGAACTGGTGAAAGTGCGTACGCAGATCGCGAAGAAGCTGGGATATCCAACGTATGTGGAACTCGGCTACGACCGTATGAACCGTACGGATTATAACGCGGAGATGGTGTCCAATTTCAGAGCGCAAGTCCGTGATTATATCGTACCTGTAGCGACGAAGCTTAGAGAGCGTCAGCGCAGCCGGATTGATGTGGATAACCTTTATTATTACGATCAGGGCTTCAGCTTTAAGACAGGTAACCCTACACCTAAAGGGGATGCCGACTGGATCATTGACAATGGTAAGAAAATGTACGCTGAATTGTCACCGGAAACGGATACGTTTTTCCAGATGATGACTGACAATGAATTGATGGATTTGGTGAGCAAAAAAGGCAAGCAGGGCGGGGGCTATTGCACCTTCCTGAACGATTATAAAGTACCGTTTATTTTCTCCAACTTTAACGGTACATCGGGCGATATCGACGTATTGACGCACGAAGCAGGTCACGCGTTCCAGGTATATGAGAGCCGTCACTTCGAAGTTCCTGAATACAACTGGCCGACGTATGAATCCGCAGAGATCCACTCCATGAGCATGGAATTCTTTACTTGGCCGTGGATGGAATTGTTCTTCAAGGAAGATACGGACAAATACAAGTTTGATCACCTATCTTCCGGACTGCTCTTCATTCCTTACGGTGTAGCTGTCGATGAATTCCAGCATTTTGTCTATGCAAATCCGGATGCAACACCGACCGAGCGCAAGCAGGCATGGCGCAATATTGAGAAGACTTATCTGCCGCATATCAATTACAAGGATAACGCCTATCTGGAACAAGGCGGATTCTGGCATAAGCAGGGTCATATCTTCTCGTCGCCGTTCTATTACATTGACTACACACTCGCGCAAATCTGTGCGTTCCAGTTCTGGAAACGCAGCAACCAGGATATGAAGTCCGCATGGGCTGACTATCTGACATTGTGTAAAGCCGGAGGAAGCCTGTCCTTCACAGGATTGGTCGAACTGGCAGGTTTGAATTCTCCGTTTGAAGACGGCTGCGTGTCCTCCGTCATCGGCGATATCGAAGCCTGGTTGGACGCAGTAGACGATAAGGCGCTGTAAGCCCAAAAAATAAAGGTCGAAGAGGTGAAAGGGAACGAGGAATAAACCTGACGTTATCGCATTCTGAGGCAGGGCGGATTTGAATGTATTCATTTACCTACCCTATACAAAGAATGCGAGGTTATAACATGTTGGTTTTACTGAATCAACCGTCCCAAAGGAATCAATTGGCGCCCTTCATCTCGGGTACAAACGGGCATGTGGTTATGGGAGGCGTGCTTGCAGGACTTCAATGCGGGCATGTCTATGCAGATCATCTTCATGCTCCAAAAAGCGCACTGATCTGGGCAAAAAATGAAATGTTTTATCTGATCGGGAGATCGGATAATGAACAGTTCAACAGGCTTGTCAGGCAGGTACTTGTTCAGGAGCTTTTGCCTGAAGCGTTGAGTGCTGGCGAAGACATGCTGAATCTTGAAGTATACCCCGAGCCAGGCTCAGACTGGTCCTCAGTCCTGCATCACATGTTCAATGGACGTTTGCGAGAAGGGTTGCGGATTCCTTTTCAATTCAATCTTGCGAAGTATGGACAGTGGCTGGAACGCAGTTCCAGCTCCTTGTTCATGCCTCCTGGATATGAGCTTCAAGTTATCGATCGAGCTGTGATGGTAGATGACAAGATCGGTATCATTGAGCATGAAATCTTGAAATTCTGGCATTCGTTGGAGGACTTCATTCAATATGGAGCAGGCACTTGCACTGTATATGAGGGGCAGGTTGTGGGTACGTGTATCTCGGTGTTTGTTAGTGGCATCCACCACGAAACAGGTATTAATACCTATGATCCGATACACCGCGGCAAGGGTCTGGCTACGGCCATGGCAAGCGCTTATGTGCAATTCGTTCTGGAACGGAATTGTGTTCCACATTGGACGACAGAGGATTTTCGTCATGATTCCATCGCGATAGCGGGTAAGCTTGGTTTTGAACAAGGTACAGCCTATCCCGTCTATTACATGCCGATTCAGGAGCTTCTGGATTGTGAATGATATTGTAAAATCAAATAAAGTGTGCCGGGTTCGTTAAAAATTCTCCACACGCTGAAGATTTACAGGGGCTGTCCCAAGTTATGAAAGTGACCAGGGATAGCTCCTGTTTTTTAATTGGATTCAACTTCTCTACTCAATTCAGGCACTGATGAGCCAGTTGTTGAAGAGCAGTCACAATCATTGGATGAAATTCGTCCAGATGAAACATTTATCAACTTGATTGTGATTTATTTCACTATATCTGAAAACGGATTCAGTTACAATAAAGACAGTAAATCAGGGGTAACAGGAGGCTGGTTCAGATGGCAACACACGCTTATTATGTTCCGCCCGTGAACTTGATGGGCAGAGGGTGTTTACACGAAGCAGGCAAGATGATTGAAAATATGGGTATTCGCAAAGCGCTTGTCGTAAGTGATCGTCGACTGATCTCTTCCGGCGTTGCTGAACAAGTGCTGTCTATACTAAGAAAATCAGGGTTAGACTATGTGGTATATGATGAGGTTCAGCCCAATCCAACCTGTCAGAATGTACATGACGGAATTCAGGTATTTCAGGATCATGGCTGTGACGCCATTATATCGATAGGCGGAGGTTCACCGCAGGATACTGCCAAAGCCATTGGCATTGTAGCGACCAACGGTGGACATATCCGTGATTATGAAGGTTTGCATCAATCGAAACACAAGTCCGTGCCGCTTGTTGCGATTAACACAACGGCGGGCACGTCGAGTGAGGTGACCATGAACTACGTGATTACAGATGAGGAACGCAAGGTGAAAATGGTGATGGTGGATCGAAACAGTCTCGTCGACCTGTCAGTGAATGACCCGGAGCTGATGCTGAGCAAGCCTGCTAGTCTTACTGCGGCCACGGGTATGGATGCATTGACCCATGCGGTGGAAGCCATGGTGACGCCTGGTGGGTTCACGGTGACAAGTGCTACAGCGGCTGCTGCCGTGGAGCTGATCTTTGAATATTTACCAAGAGCCGTCAGGGACGGCAGTGATCTGGAAGCAAGAGAGCACATGACGTATGCATGTTTTCTTGGCGGGATTGCTTTTAACAATGCGGGCTTAGGCTATGTTCATGCCATGGCTCACCAACTTGGTGGAGTGTATAATCTGCCGCATGGGGTATGTAACGCGATGTTGCTCCCGTATGTAGAAGAGATGAATGCCAAGCATGTACCCAGTAAGTTCCGGCATATTGCCAAAGCGATTGGTATGGATGTAAAAGGCAAACGGGACGAGGAGTGCTCGGAGTACGTGATCGAGGCCATTCGTCAACTTTCCAAGGAAGTTGGGATTCCCGAAAAGCTGTCTGAACTGGGCGTGAAGGACCCTGATGTAGGATTGCTGGCGGATAATGCCATGAAAGATGCCTGTGCACCAAGCAATCCGTATCAACCCTCCAAGGATGAAGTGATGGAGCTGTTCCGCAAAATCATATAGAGTATCATATAGGGTTAAGTATAAAGAGAGCCGGAATATATGCCAGAAAATATTCTGGCTTTTTTGTGTTGTGCGAACTTCTGAGTCTTATAAATACGGATACATTTCCTTCACTGGATAAATTAGTTTTTATCCCGCGGGAGTCATTATTTTTTGTTTGACAGAGGGGGTGCTTTAATCCATAATCAATCCATACTAAACACATAAGATAAATAGGAAGGGGAGAGTCAGACATGTCACAGTTTAAATTATCAGCCAGAAAGTCATTATGGGTAGGAGCGTTAGCCGTTCTATTATTGGTAATCGTTAGCGGTTGCTCCGGATCGAACAATGATCCCGCTCCCAATGCAACAGCCCAGCCAGGTACGAGTCAAGGTACGGATGAAAATTCAAAGACGGACGAGACTGCAACGGGAGGGACTTTTGTATATGGTCGGCCGGCTTCCGTAACCTCGTTTGATTTGCATAATCAGATTACATCGAACAATGCTTTTGCCATTGATAAAGTATTTGAACCTTTGGTTGCTTTTGACAACAAAGGCGAGATTGTGGACTGGCTTGCCAAGTCGCATAACATCAGTGATGACGGTTTGACGTATACGTTTGTGTTGCGTGATGGCTTGAAGTTCTCCAACGGCACAGATGTTACGGCAGAGGATGCCGTATTCTCACTGGAGCGGCACTTGAAGGTTGGCGGCCCATTGGCGATATCGGCCAAGGTAGACACTGTCAAAGCAACGGATAGCCATACATTGGTTATTACGCTTAAAGAGCCGTATACGCCGTTTATCTCGGAGCTGTCCAACTTCTCGAACGGTATTGTTCCGAACAATTTTGGCGGAGTTACCGAGGAAGAATTTTTCAAGAAACCGATTGGTACTGGACCGTTTGTGGTTGAGCAGTGGGACCCTGCAGGCGATGTAACCTTTACTAAGAACACTCACTACTGGCAAGAAGGAAAGCAATCGGTTGATAAGCTTGTTTACAAGCTGATAGAAGATGACAGCCAAGCAATCAACCAGTTGAAAGCAGGAGAAGTGGATGCCATTGAGTCGCTGGCTCTGCAAAATGCCGATGAAATTAAAAATGGCGCAGATACAACTGTTGTAACCAACGGCAGCTGGGTGACAGAGCAATTGTTCTTTAATACGTTGGATAAGCATTTTTCTGATGTGCATGTTCGTCGGGCCTTGGCTCTAGCACTTGATCGTGACGGTCTGACTAAGGCGCTTACCTTTGGTTATGCACAGACGGCTAATTCATTGCTGCCTACAACGATTCCTTACAATTCGAATGATACACTCAAGGCATTAAATTTTGATGTAAATGCAGCGAAAGCGGAACTGGCTAAATCGGCCTTCCTTGATGGATTCACTACAAAACTGCTTGTAGCTTCAGGCAACAGCACTAGAGCCCAAGAAGCGCAAATCATTCAGGCAGCGGGTAAACAAATTGGCATTAACATCGAGATTGAATCGATTGAATTAGCCACCTTCCGTGAACGATTCTTTGCTTATGATTTCGCAGCGATGCTGAACAGTGGGCAAGCCGATTCTCCAGAAGCGAACTCGATTATTGCTTTCCAGACCGACCCAGATGGTTTCAGCAAATCTTACTGGACGCATTACACCAATGATGAAGTAACTAAGCTTCTGTATAAAGGCCAACAAACACCGGACGGTGATGGTCGTGCCGAAATATACTCCAAACTGCTTCAAACGCTTGCCGATGAAGTGCCTTACATTCCGCTTTATTATCCGGATATTCTGATTGGCGTTCGTTCTTCAGTAGATGGCATTGTTGTTTTGCCTAACGGCAGTGTGCGTTTTGAAGACGTTCGTATTCAGAAATGAAGAAGATCTGGTTGATCAGTACTGTGGGAAGAGCGTTGGCAGTGATCCTTTGTGTGATGACAGCAGTCTTTTTTCTCATCAGAATGGTACCAGGTGATCCTGCCAAAATGATTCTTGGCGAGTACAGCACCCCCGAGGCCGTTGAGAGCATGCACCATGCTCTCGGGCTGGATCTGCCGCTGGGGGAACAATTCATACGGTTTGTGAAGACACTGTTCACTCAGGGGGATACCGGCAATTCCATTATTAACGGAACCTCGACCAGAGAGTTGATTGCTGATCGGGCACCCGTTACCTTGCTGCTCATTGGCATGGCGTGTGCATTGGCAATTGTCATTGCACTCGTGCTTGCTACATTGGCCGCTACACACAAGGATAAGTTGCTGGATCATTTGATACGTATTTTTCCTACGGTAACGCTGGGTATGCCAATCTTCTGGGTTGGCATCCTTTTGATTCTGCTGCTGAGTGTTCATCTTCACTGGTTTCCCGTTGGTGGAGTCGGCGAAGGGTGGTGGGGCACCTTATACAGTTTGACACTTCCCGCCATTACCGTAGCTTTTTCACAGATTCCGACATTGGTTCGTTCATTGAGAGCCCAGATGCTTGAAGTACTGGAATCTGATTTTGTAGTTACATTGAAGGCTGCGAGATTACCGAGCCGGGTCATTCTATTCAAACATGTCCTGCGCAATGCGGCGCTTCCAACGCTGATCCTTCTTGGCGTTAATATTTCTTATCTCATTGGTGGTACATTGGTCGTTGAACAGGTATTTGGTATCAAGGGAATTGGTAGCCTTTTGTTTAGTTCCATTTCCAAACGGGATTTCCCGGTCATTCAAGGCATAGCCCTTTACTGTGCTGTATCTGTCGTGATCATCAGTCTCCTGATAGAGCTTCTTTCCAGGTGGCTTGATCCCAGAACGAAAGGAAAACCATGAAAACGATACGAACAGAACCTCAGTTATATGAAGACAGCCAAAACACAAGTCTCATGAATCGTATATTGAAAACTCCTTCCCTGCTTGTGGGAAGTGTGATGTTTGCCGTGCTTATCATCTTGGCTGTGATTATACCGTGGATTAGTCCTTATGACCCTTTGGAGCAAAATTTGAGTTCTTTTTTGCAGCCTCCGTCTGCTGAACATTGGTTGGGCACGGATCAACTGGGGCGTGATTTGTTTACTAGACTGATTTATGCCGCGCGAACCGATTTGAGTATTATGGTGCTGGCGGAAATTGTACCCTTTTGCATGGGCGTATTTCTAGGGATGCTCGCAGGGTATTACGGAAAATGGATGGATAAGGTCATATCGCTGGTTACCGATACACTTATCGCTTTCCCTTTTTATCTAATCGTCATTATTGTGGCTTTTGCCAGCGGAGCAGGTGAGCGGGGGATTTATATTACGTTTATGCTCGTTGGCTGGATTGTATTTGCCCGTGTGGTCAGGGGGCTGAGTGCATCGTACCGCAAGCAGGAATGGATCGCATCCGCACAGGCGTTGGGCTTGCCGGGAATACGGATTATTCTTCGTCATCTCCTGCCCAATGTATTGCCTCAGGCGATCGTTGTCCTAATGACGGATATGGTGGGGCTGCTGGTGGCGATTGTTACGCTTGGATACCTGGGCATCGGCATCGCACCACCGACCCCGGATTGGGGAACGATGATCTCGGATGGACAATCCTTTATCACGACAGCCTGGTGGCTCTCGGCAGTTCCGGGATTCGCAGTAGTTTATACGGGAATTGCTTTGTCTCTTGTGGGTGATGGATTGGCCGATGTATGGAGGAAAAAATAATGTCTACAGATCCAATTCTTGAAGTCAAGGCACTGACTCTGTCAACCAAGTCCAATCAAAAATTAGTTCAAGATGTACATTTCTCACTCGGCAGAGGGGAGAGCCTGGGATTAGTAGGTGAATCCGGTTCCGGAAAATCACTTACACTGCGTTCGATTCTGGGACTGTTGCCAAGTGGTGTGGAGCAGACGGGCGGAAGCATTTGGAGCGAAGTGAACAGCGCAATGGTATTTCAAGACCCGAGAGGTGCACTCGATCCACTCTGTCCTGTTGTTAAACAGCTGGCGGAAGTTGTCTATTACAGGCAAAAGTTAAGCAGGAAGGCCTCCAGAGTAGCAGCTCTGGAATTGCTTGAACTGTTGGGGCTTCCCGACTCGTTGAAGCGTGAGGACCGATACCCTAGCCAGTTGTCAGGGGGGCAGTGTCAGCGGGTGGTCATTGCACTGGCTCTGGCGTGCAAGCCAGGCATTCTGCTATGTGATGAGCCAACAACAGCGCTGGACGTTACTGTGCAGCGTCAAATTATGGAGACGATCCAACGTTTGCAGCGTGAACTGGGGTTCGCTATGGTCTTCGTAACACATAATCTGGCTATTGCAGCGACGCTGTGCTCAAAGCTGTGCGTGATGAAGCAGGGGCGGATTGTGGAACACGGAGATTCGCTTGGCCTTTTGCAAAACCCGCAAGATCCTTACACTCAGATGCTCATTAATTCGGTGCTTCCTTTACCGAAGCTTGAAGGGAGCGAGTAACGATGGAACTGGCTTTGCAAGTACAGAGTCTAAAGGTTCAATATGGCGACTTTACTGCGCTGGACAGTATCAATCTAAATCTTCAGAAGCACACCACGCTTGGGCTTGTCGGTGAGTCTGGTTCGGGCAAATCTACCCTTGCGCGAGTCATTGCTGGATTAATCACGCCGGATGAGGGGCAGATTTTGCTAGGGGATCAACAATTAAAGAAGAAGAGAAGCCGGGAGCAGTATAAAAGCATTCAGATGATCTTCCAAAATCCGGATGCTTCACTGAATCCCAAACATTCCATTCGCCAAATTCTTGCTGAAGCGTTGTTGTTTCATCGAATTGTAGACCGTTCACAGGTGGAGAAAAGATCGCGAGAGCTCCTGGCCCGTGTTCAGTTGGAAAGCAGGGCACTGGACAAGTACCCGCATGAATTTTCCGGCGGTCAGCGCCAACGTATCGCCATTGCACGCGCATTAAGCGTAGAGCCGAGTCTGCTGATTGCGGATGAGCCGACAAGTGCACTGGATGTTTCTGTACAGCGGAGTGTGCTCGATCTGTTCAGTTCACTTAAGGGGGAACTTAATCTTACGCTACTGTTCATTTCCCATGATCTGGGAGTTATCCATGCCATTAGCGATACGGTAGCAGTCATGCGGCAGGGACAACTTGTGGAGATTAGCCCGAAAGATCAATTCTTCAGACGACCAGAAACGGCATACAGCCAAGAGCTGCTATCCGCAGTTCCAAAGATGCCGAAATCAAGTTCTTTAGGAGGTTTATATGAGCCAACAATATAAAGGGAACATACCGCTTACCCTGTCGGAATACGATACGCTTACACAATTGCTTTCCAGACTTCTATCAACGAAGTATCCTCCGGTGATCATCCCGGGGGAGGCTATTTTGGGCATAGAGGCCGTTGCAGCAGGAATATCTGCACCGAGTCGTACGATTGTCAATGTCGTAACAGGGCCTTATGGCAGTTTGTTTGGTCAGTGGCTTGAACGCGGAGGGGCAACGGTTATTGAAGTCAAAGTTCCTTTTGATGAAGTTGTACCTGTGGAGAAGGTAGCTGCCGCGATTGAAAAGTATCAACCGTCCGCACTATCCTTTGTTCAAGCAGAGGTGGTTACAGGCGGGTCGAATCCCGCAGAAGAAATCATAAAGATTGCGCGTGCCCATAACCTGATTACGGTGAGCGACTCTGTCTCAGCAATTGGGGGAGAGCCTCTGCTGGTAGATGAATGGGGCGTTGATTTTGTAGCTGTGGGTGCACAAAAAGCTCTGGCCGGGCCTAACGGCATCAGCGCAGTAAGCATTTCGCCGCGTGGATGGGAATTTCTCGAATCCAATGCGCATGCACCGCGCAACTCCATCCTGTCTTTGCTTGATCTGAAGCCATCCGGCGAAGGGACTGCACCCGTCCGCGTTCCTCCCAACATTCCAACGCTGGAAGCCAGAGCACTGATTTTGGCTTTGACAGCTATTGAGTCCGAAGGATTGGAGCAGGTGATCAAGCGTCATGAACAGGCTGCGTTATCTGCTATAGCGGGAATTCAGGTTCTGGGTCTGGAGCCTTGGCAAAAAGACAACAGAACATATTCGACACTCACGACGACGGTTCGGATTGCAGGGGAGGAGAAGTTGCATATCGATCAGCCGATCGGCATCGTTGCTCCGGGGGATGGAGAACTTTTTGGTCAGCTTCTGCGAATTAATCATTTTGGGGGTAATGCGTCCTTGGCAGGTGTGGAGGAAGCTGTTGCGACCATTGCGGCATTATTGAATCAGGACCATGAGCAAGCAGTCGAGGCTGTTCGCCTCGTTTGGGGGGAATGAATATGACCCAGGTGAAATCGGAGGAGCAAAGCTTTAAACATATTTCTATAGCAGGTATTGAAGGCAAACGGTTCGATATCTCCATTCAGAATGGACGGTTTGCATCTGTTACAGAATCCGTGACACAGAATGATAACCCATCGCCTCCGGGTACAGATTTATGGATAAGTCCAGGAGTTATTGATCTTCATACGCATCTGGCCTGGACAGACTTTGACCATGCGGATCAATTGAAACGTGACAGCCACGAGGTTGAAGTGATGCAGGCGCAAGCTTTTGCAGCTACCCTTCGGACGGGAGTAACTACGGCTCGCGATGCAGGTGGAATGCTGCCAAGCACCGCTCGGCATCTCGCTCAGCACTATCAACATCCCTTAAGAGTTGAAACCAGCAGTGAAATGCTGGGAGCGGCAGATGCCCGTGGTGTGAAGCATCTAGAACAACGGTTGAACGGAATTTTTGATACAGGCGCGGGCTGGATTAAAATCATGGCGACAGGTGGGCTGGGAGCCCCTACTGAACAAGTGCTCGATCCTGTATTTTCGGAGGAAGAATTCGCGTTCATCGTTCGCCATGCCCATGATCACCATAAAAAGGTGTTAGTCCATACCTGGGGTGGTGTGACGATAGACTGGTCTATCCAGGCCGGAGTGGAATCCGTGGAACATGGAATGTTCTTATCGGAGGATCAGGCTGGCAGACTTGCGCAGTCCCGAACGGCCTTTGTGCCCACCACATCGATATATCGTATTGCCGCAGATCCGAAAGGCGTGCTGGCGTTGCCTACTGTGATCAGTGATCGTGCTGCGCGCGCTGCTGAAGCTCATTCTATAGCCATCGGATATGCCAAAAGAGCAGGAGTCCTTTTCGGTTTCGGTACCGATTACGCCACACCTTCACTGCATGGCTATAATCTGCAAGAGTTGGATACGCTGATCGATTATGGCTTGACCCGGGCAGAGGCGTGGCAATCTGCGACGACCAATGCTGCTGAGATTCTGGGAAGTGCCAACGAATTGGGACAGATTGCAGAAGGTTATATTGCGGACGCCATTATTTTCAATGACGATCCGTATCAAACGAAAAATGCAGATCAGCTGCGGGAGAGCATCGTATCCGTAATTATTGGGGCGCAGAAACCATGAATTGGTTTCTGCGTTTTTTCTTTACTTGTGAATGCAGAGAGCGATAATTCAATCTCCAAAAGTTTTCCAAAAGGATTTTGATTCCCTATTAGCGAATACAATATTTAATAACAGCGGCATAAAGGAGGGAGTGATATCCACTTATACTTTTGTCGAAGTTTTCCAGCAAGATTCCTCAACCCGTTTCGTGTTTAATGTTATATAGGAGTAGTGTATTGCATTTTTCACGGGGTACACCTTAACTTTTACATCCACCTATCACCTCTACACAACAAGTCCAGGCAATTCTGCCTGTATCATCTACTTTCAGACATTACAAAGAACGACGTTCGGCTGCAATTTGGATGAAACACAGTCTGTACAGCATGCTCCTAATCATGACAAAAGTGTCCACACAACAGCATATCGGGATTATGGGCTCTGAAATGAATTAGAACGAATGCACATGGAGGAGGCTGTAATGATGGCAAAAAAAGAAGTTGTAGCGATGCTGCTCGCTGGAGGGCAAGGCAAAAGATTAAAGGGATTGACCAAGTCACTGGCCAAACCTGCTGTTTATTTTGGCGGCACTTATCGCATCATTGATTTTCCTCTAAGTAATTGCTCCAATTCTGGCATCGACACGGTCGGTGTGTTAACCCAATACGAACCTCTGGTGCTGCATTCCTATATTGGCATCGGCAGTGACTGGGATCTGGACCGCAAAAATGGCGGGGTATATGTGCTTCCTCCTCATGAACGTGAAGACGGCAGTAACTGGTACCGCGGTACGGCGGATGCAATCTACCGGAACCTGAATTTTATCGAACAATTCGATCCTGAGCATGTGCTCATCTTGTCAGGGGATCATATCTATAAAATGGATTACGAGAAAATGCTTCAATACCATAAGGAAAAGGATGCAGATTGCACCATATCGGTCATTGACGTCCCGTTGGAAGAAGCCAGCCGATTCGGGTTGCTCAACACCCACGATGATTATCGCATCTATGAATTCGAAGAAAAACCTCCTGAACCCAAGAGCACGCTTGCTTCCATGGGTATCTATCTCTTCAAGTGGGATGTGCTGAAACGCTTCCTAATTCAGGATGCACAGCAGGCATCCACCTCCTATGATTTTGGCAAAGACATCATTCCCTTGTTGCTTGAAAATGAAAAATCACTATACGCTTATCCGTTTGAAGGGTATTGGAAGGACGTCGGTACGATCCGCAGTCTGTGGGAATCCAATATGGACCTGTTGGATGAGGACACCCCGTTTAATCTGAACGATCCAGACTGGCGTATCTATACCCGCAACCCCAATCAGCCTGCACAGTATATTTCACCATCTGCGAAGGTTCGGAGTTGCATCATCAGTGAAGGCAGTGTTGTGCATGGTGAGGTTAATCACTCGGTGTTGTTTTACGGGATCGAGGTGGGGGAGAACAGTTCAGTTACCGATTCAGTCATTATGCCAAAAGTGAAGATCGGACAAAATGTGCGCATTCACAAAGCCATTATTGCCGAAGGATTGGTGATTCCGGATGGAGTACATCTGTCATCTGGCCCTGAGGATGAAAGTGATATATTACTGGTCGATCAGGAAGAACTGGAACGTCAGCTTCTCGAGGGAATGACAAGCAAAGCCTAATCTAACCCCAAAGGACGGTGCATGCGATGAAACCATTGATCGGAGTTATTAACCTTGACCATGAGCTTGAGGAATTGAAGGAATTGACATACTTTCGCTGCGGAGCCGCGGTGCCATATGCCGGGCGTTACCGTCTGATTGATTTTGTATTATCCAATATGATGAATGCTGGCATTGAGAGTATCGGTGTATTTGTCCGTCGCAAGTACCGTTCACTCATGGATCATCTGGGAGACGGCAAGCCGTGGGATCTGGATCGCAAGCATGGCGGCATGTTTATTTTGCCCCCGGACTGGAACGATCCGACCGATACGTCACAAGGGGATTTGCAGCATTTTCACAATAATCTCGATTTCTTCCGCCGGGGTTCAGGGCAATATGTAGTCCATGCAGGTAGTCGGCACGTGACCAAAGCAGATCTGCAGGATGTGTATAGGTATCATATTAGCAAGGGCGCGGATGTGACATTGGTTTGCAAAAAAGTGGATCAGCTTCTGCCGGAGCATGACGCCTGTGTCAAAGTTGAAGATGACGGGAACGGTAATGTGGTGGACATTCACCAAAGCGCCGATCACCCGAATATATATACAGAAATTTTCATTATGGAAAAAGAACTGTTCCTGCGCCAGGTGCAGCGCTGCATCGCTCATGGCGAAAGCCATTTCTTCCGTGACGTGATCCAGAGAAACCCGGATGGCTTGAACATTGCTGCGTATGCCTATGATGGCTATCACGCCGTGATCAATTCGATCGACAGCTATTACCGGAACAGTCTGGAGCTGTTAAACAGCGGATTGTATGAACAACTGTTCAAGGAACAACCTGTTCAAACCAAGATCAAGTATGAGGCCCCAGCCAAATATTTGGACACAGCCGAGGTGAAACATTCCTTGCTCGCGAACGGCTGTATTGTGGGCGGGGAGGTAGAAGACAGCATCCTGTTCCGTGGGGTACATGTGGCGAAAGGTGCCAAAATTAAAGGCTCCATTATTATGCAAAAGTGCTACATCGGAGAAGGCGCTGTTCTGGAGAACGTTATTCTCGACAAAGATGTGAAGCTAAGCGGCGGCCAGACGCTGATCGGCGACCCGTCGAACCCGTATATTCTGGCGAAGAGTACTATTATCTAATACCGACACGTAACCGATATCATCTATAAATATATATAAAATAAAAATCCTGTAGGATGGATTTAAGGTTCATGCTGCTTCGAAGCATGGGTGCCACAGCTAAAGCTACGGTTATACGTGCTAACGCAGTGGAGGTGACGAGATCGATTCTGAAGAAGCGCAGCGTTCGCCTTTGTCTCCAAATTTCAATGGGCTCTTAGCCGGAAGTGCAGCTTTGAAAGGTGTAGCACATGTGTAAGAAACAAGTATGAACCGCCACTATCCTACAGGATTTCACCGGGAGGAACCTTCTTTTGTTTGACAACAAGGAAACGTTTAAGAGTATTTTTCAGCGGAATCTGGTCAGCAAATTGGGCAAACCGCTTGAGGAAGCAACGCAGGGAGACGTCTATCACGTACTTGGAAGCATGATTCGCGAATATGCGGGTCAGGATTGGGCGGCGTCGAATCAGGGGTTTAAGCAGCGCCAGGATAAACAGGTCTATTACTTCTCGCTGGAATTCCTGATTGGACGTCTGCTCGGCAACAACCTGTTAAATGTGAATGAATTGGAAATCGTTCGTGACAGTTTGGCTGAACTGGGCTTCTCATTGGAAGAAGTGGAAGAACAGGAGGCGGACGCAGGGCTCGGCAACGGAGGTCTGGGAAGACTCGCAGCCTGTTTTCTGGATTCACTGGCATCCCTCGGTTATGCGGGACATGGATGCGGAATCCGATATAAATATGGCTTGTTTGAGCAAAAAATTATTAACGGCAATCAGGTGGAATTACCCGATAATTGGCTCGATAAGGGCAATGAATGGGAAGTGCGCCGTCCGGATAAAAAGGTAGAAGTGCAATTCTGGGGCCGAGTGGAGGCCCATGAACAGGATGGACATTACCAATTTGTTACCAAGGATGCAGAAGCGGTTGTAGCTGTACCTTATGATGTGCCTGTAATTGGTTATGGTCAGCCTCACGTGAATACCTTGCGATTGTGGAGTGCGGAGCCCAAGCGGGAGACTTCGCTAGATACCCCTTCGAACTATTACGGGTATTTGGATTACAGCCGTTCGGTAGAATCAATTTCAGAATTTTTGTACCCGGATGATTCCCAATATGAGGGCAAACTGCTGCGTTTGAAACAGCAATACTTCATGTGTTCAGCAGGTGTCCAGAGTGCTTTGCGTACATTTAATAAGCTTGAGCTTTCGTATGATCGCTTGCCAGATAAAGTGGCGTTCCATATCAACGATACCCATCCAACCCTCGTGATTCCCGAACTGATGCGGATTCTGATCGATGTCAAAGGCTATGGATGGGATGAAGCGTGGGATATCACGACTCGCACTGTATCGTATACCAACCATACAACGCTAAGTGAGGCGCTTGAAAAGTGGCCTGTAGCCATGATCAGCAAGTTGTTGCCACGCATTTACATGATTATTGAAGAGATCAACAAACGCTTTTGTGGCATGCTGCTCGAACTTTATCCTGGAGACCAGGATCGTATTCAACATATGGCGATTGTTGCCAATGATCAGGTGCGGATGGCTCATCTGGCGATTGTGGGCAGTCATAGCGTCAACGGTGTCGCGGCATTGCATACCGAAATATTGAAGGAACGGGAGATGGCTCCGTTCTATGCACTCTATCCTGAGCGTTTCAATAACAAAACCAATGGCATTACCCATCGCCGTTGGCTAATGCATGCCAATCCGAAGCTGTCGAATCTGATCACAGATACGATTGGAAGTGAGTGGATTACGGAGCCGGGAAGGCTGAATGAGTTGGTAGATGTTGCAAACGATGCTTCATTCCAGCAGCAGTTCCATTCCATTAAACGTGATAATAAGGAGCGACTGGCTGCGTACATCCTGGATCATACCGGAAAAGCTGTCAATCCGGATTCCATCTTTGATGTACAGGTGAAAAGGCTGCATGGCTACAAACGGCAATTGCTGAACATTCTGCATGTCATGCATTTGTATAACCGTCTCAAGAGCGATGCTTCGTTTGATATCGTGCCACGTACATTCATTTTTGGAGCAAAGGCAGCGCCGAGTTATTATTTTGCCAAAAAAATTATCAAGTTGATTAACACGGTGGCAGATACGATCAATCGCGATGCGGCCGTCAAAGATCGCCTACAGGTGTTTTTCCTGGAAAACTATTCTGTATCTCTTGCGGAGAAAATCATTCCAGCCGCGGATGTCAGCGAACAGATTTCAACCGCAGGCAAGGAAGCCTCCGGTACCGGGAACATGAAATTTATGATGAATGGAGCGTTAACCATTGGTACCATGGACGGCGCGAATGTCGAGATGGCAGAGCAGGTTGGTCAAGACAATATGTTCATCTTTGGCTTGAGTGCAGACGAGGTACTTGAATATTACCGCTCCGGCAGTTATCTGCCGAATGAGATTGTACAGCAGGATGAGCGAATTCGTGAGGTTGTGGAGCAACTGGTACACCCGGGAGTGTTTTGTGAACGTGATGGTGAATTCTGGGATATCTATGATTCCTTGCTGGCGCATGGCGACGAGTACTTTGTATTACGTGACTTTGCTGCCTATGCCGATGCGCATGCTGCCATTGATTCCGCATACCGCGATGTATCGGGCTGGACACGCAAGGCGGTTCTGAATACGGCTCAATCCGGCATCTTCTCCAGTGATCGCACCATCAGTGAATATGCGACGGATATCTGGGGTATTCATCCGGTGTCCGGATACTGGAAAGGTTAAAGAATTATTGTTTAACAAAGAAAACCCCTTGTACACTAGGTTGATCTCTGTTGGGTTCATATACCTTCATCAGAGATCGCTCCTTGTAGCACAAGGGGATTTTTGTATGTTGAGACTCGTAGGGCTTATGTTCATAACCTGTCCTACAAGCTTGCACGCAATATCAAGAAAATGATTTTGGTCTCAGCCATACTAAATTAAGAAAACGTTCCAAACTTCTAACCCAAAAAAGGGGATGAATCAGCCGATTGATCATGACACGCTTTGGGCGCTATCGCGTCGCTTTTCACGACGTAGGATGATCGGAACCGTGATCACTGCAGCGATCACCAGCAACGGAGCTAGTAAACCAGCGATGGGTAACGCCGATGCGCCATTCGCTGAGAAGACGCTCAAGTCCCAGAACCCGTGCAGGAATATGGAGGCCACGAGCGATCCGGTAGACCGCCGGGCGAGGTAGAAGATCGAACCGAGGCCGAAAGCGATCATTACCTGGAACAGGGCACCCGCTCCGATGCCCCAGAACATGTTTGGCAGGTGGAAGACTGCGAACATCGCTGTTGAGAGCAGCCAGACCCCGGTTTCGCCGAATCGGCTGCGTAGAGCAACTATTAACTGACCTCGGTTGATCATCTCCTCATTGAAGCCGACCATGATGCTGCCGGAAATGAGATACAGCCACATGAGGGGCGTGACACGGGTGAAATCGCCGGTCAGCATGTTCACGATCGCGATGGCCATCATGATGATCGGGAGAGTCATTGTCCACCGAGAAAGGCGCCGCCTTTCAACCAGGCTAGGACGCCACCATCCGTAGATCGTGACCATTGTGATGGTCAGCACGGCACCGCCAGAGAGGGGTGCTATGTACCAGAGAAGAAGGGTTCGCTCACTCTCACCCACTCGCGTGTAGTCGATGCCGTTGAGCAAGAAGATCGCGTAGAAGACTGCGCTGTAGAGGAAATATGTGAGAACACCCCATCCTACGCGTGGACGAACCCGAAGGGCAGGATCCAAAGATTCTTGCAGCTTGTCCCTATTGATTGACATTATAAACACTCCCACTATAAAATAATGTTTTTTCATTGCTCTTGTTTTCTTATGATTTTAACTTCGATTTAGTCAAGATATAGTCCCGCAAATTCTTTGGAAACAGTGCCGACAAAATTGCGGAGTTTAATACAAAGGTTGTGTACGTTCAGCTTTTCATTCCCCCCCACCTTCAACGAGCACTTTTATGGTTAGGATCATGCGTCCTCCTTTTCGCAAATTTTATTTTCTCTGTACTAATTTTATCCAACCACTAGGCGCAACAACAGTCTCATTAAGCTGGCAACGCGAAAAGAAATTAACACTTTATTAACAGAGAATGATCCAGAAATCCAACAGAAGCTACGATGATGAGGAACATATTTGGATTGCTCCCTCATTTACAATTCTAGTAGCCCAAGTTAAATAGAAGCTAACCAAATGGATGAAAACCAGCTTAATTTATGCTGCTGTAGTTTAGGTTCTGTTTAGGTAACTATGTTTTACGGTGACTAGGGATATAAGAAAAAGTACTGAAACCTGGCTATCTTTCCATTGAAATTCCTGGCGGTTTATACGCCGAGTTCACGGTGGAAGGGTCGGGACAAGGTATCCGCAAAATGATTTATGGTAGCTGGACATGAAGATCTATATCCCGTTAAAATAGACCTTACCGCTCCGCGGAAAAAAGGTCGGAGGATTTCAGGAAATGAACGAAGATTCGTGGCTCCACTCCATATGGATGCTGGCAATCGTTGCCTGTATGGCAACATTATACGTGCTGATTATGGGTAACTTGCTCTTTGTCAGCGGGAGAACGCCTGGCGTGAATTATCAATATAATCTGGTACCATTAGAGACAATCAAGTCTCTTCTTTTTGAAAAGAACAGATACCATACGGAAGCCTGGGTGAAGAACCTGTTTGGGAACATTATCTTGTTCATCCCGCTTGGGATATGGATCCCGTGGTTGTTCCGCAGGTACCGAAAGATTTTACCTTTTACAGGAGTTGTCGTCTTACTTTTATTTGCTGTTGAGGTTATACAATTGATTACCCGTGTTGGCTCATTTGATGTTGATGACATTATTTTGAATACAATGGGTGCCTGGATTGGATACATAGGGTTTGCCTTTTTCATCTTCTCTCAGAGAAGGACTCGAAATTGAACTGCGAATAGCGGTCAAGGATCGGGTCTTTTTATGTTACTGGATCTTTTCTGTTTATAAGAGGGACATTTCGGATAAAACATACTAACGGGTTATATAGTAAAGAGTGATGAAAGCGAGGTGGTCTATATCGTTTGGTGGAAAGAGAGTGTAGTGTACCAGATCTATCCCAACAGCTTCAAAGATTCGGATGGGGACGGTCAGGGTGACTTGCAGGGGATATATGACAAGCTCGATTATTTGACTGGGCTGGGCGTGGATGTGATTTGGATCTGTCCAATCTACGATTCACCTGGTCATGATAACGGATATGATATCCGTGATTATTACTCCATCTTACGCAAATATGGCACGATGGAGGATTTTGACCGTTTGCTGGCTGAAGCACACAAGCGTGGTCTCAAGATCATGATGGATCTGGTGCTGAATCATACATCGGATGAACACGCTTGGTTTGCCGAATCACGTTCATCGCAAGTGAATCCGAAACGGGATTATTATATTTGGCGTTCAGGAAAAAATGGTCAAGTTCCAAACAACTGGGAGTCCTACTTCGGGGGTTCTGTGTGGAAGCATGATCCGGAGACAAATGAATATTATTTGCATCTCTATACTGAACACCAGCCTGACCTGAATTGGAACAATGCACAGATGGCAGAAGAGATGTATGAGATGGTGCATTGGTGGTTGCAAAAAGGTGTGGATGGTTTCCGTTTCGATGCAGTGGCGCATATCGCCAAGGCAGAGGGGTTACCCAGCGCACATAATCCGGATAATCTGCCGGTCGTTCCTGCGTACCAGCTTTTTTCAAACCTCGAACAGGTGCATTCAATTCTGAACAAACTCAACGACATGATCCTGAAGCCTTATGGTCCAATGACGGTTGGAGAGACTTCCGGGCTTGGACCGGAACAGGCGCTGGCCTATGTGGGGACAGATCGGAATGAGCTCAATATGGTGTTTCAGTTTGAGCATATGTTTGTGGACGCCCAATCGTCCGGAATCGGCAAATGGAACCATCGGGATTGGAAGCTGCCCGAACTGAAAGAAATTATGAGCCGTTGGCAAACCGTGCTGCATGACAGAGGCTGGAATGCTAATTACATGGGCAATCACGACCAACCCCGTCCGGTATCCCGCTTCGGTAATGATGGGAAGTACAGGGTGCGATCTGCCCAGATGCTGGCTACATGGATGCTTACCCTGGAAGGTACGCCTTATATCTATCAAGGGGAAGAAATCGGCATGACTAACGTTGCTTTCCTTGATATTGAGGATTATCGGGATATTGAAACGATGAATTATTATCGGCAGCATATTGGTCAGGGGCGGGCGAAGCATGAAGTCATGCAAGCGATCTGGCGCAAGAGTCGTGATAATGCCCGTACGCCAATGCAGTGGGATGATACCAAGCATGCGGGATTTACGGATGGTGAGCCATGGATTCAGGTGAACGAGAATTATCCTGAGATTAATGTGGCGGATGCCGAACGTGATCCCCAGTCCATTTTGCATTATTACCGTAAACTAATCGCACTTCGCAAACAACATAAAGTGCTCATCTATGGGGCATATGAGTTACTTTTGCCGGATGATCCCGATATCTATGCCTACACCCGGACGCTGGATGAAGAGCAGATGCTGGTTATCCTGAATTTCCGCGAGCATGAGCCCGAGATGCAGTGGCCTGAGGGTTGGAACGATGAGAATGCCAAGACGGTCATCAGCAATGTAAGCAGACGTTATTCCACCGATAAGGGCGCGATTCTTCTTCAGCCTTATGAAGCACGGATTTATCGAATGCAGCGATGAGGTACAATTTTGCTTTGAAGAAGAGGTTTGATTTATAATTAAATAGGATGATTTTAAATGGGGATTTTGCTCCAGCATAGATTCAATCCATGTTAAAAATCAAATGAACACATATGTAGGAGGACAACAAGTTGCTGAAAATTACCTTCCACGGACACTCCAGTGTACAACTGGGTACAGAAGAGAAGTCGTTGATCATTGATCCTTTCCTGCGTGGCAACGAACTTGCTGTTACCAAACCGGAAGATATTAAGACCGATGCTGTTTTGCTGACACATGCACATATGGATCACATTCTAGATGCTGAACCAATTGCCAAGGCTAATCATGCCAAGGTGGTTGCGATTGTGGAGCTAGCTACATATATGTCATGGAAAGGTCTGGACACCATAGGCATGAACATGGGTGGAACGGTGGATCTTGGTTTTGCCCAAGCCAAAATGATTCAGGCTTTTCATACGTCCGGGATCGTGCTGGAAGAGGAACAACGAATCATGTACGCAGGATTGCCTGCAGGATATATTATTAACATTGGTGGCAAAACCATTTTGCATGCCGGTGATACTAGCTTGTTCGGTGATATGAAAATGATTGGTGATCGCCATGATATCGACGTAGCATTACTGCCTATTGGCGGACATTTCACCATGGGACCGGAGGATGCACTTCAAGCCGCTGAATGGTTCAATGCTAAGCTGACGATTCCGGTGCATTATGATACATTCCCGATCATTCGTCAGGATGCGGAACGCTTCGTTCAGCAACTGGCTGAGAAAGGTCTGGAAGGCTGTGTGCTGGCACCGGGACAGTCCCTTACTCTCTAATAGTCTATTAAGTACTGTTCAACAATAAAAGAAATAACGGCTAAAGACGAATATCACGTCAAGAAAACTGACGTGATATTCGTCTTTTTTTCGGTTTCAAGTTCAATTTTGTACGCTCCAACTGAACTTTCTGCAATTCGTAAAATATACACGTTCCGAAGTGATGCTGGCGATTGGCACAGGTTCCTCGGAAGTCGTTATGCCCCGAATGATGGACAAGCTGACCAAAGCTGGCTGTGATCGTGCTGTCGTCGGCCTCGTGGTCCCAACAGGGTACTCGTTCAATCTGGAAGGAGCCTCGATCTACCTGTCGCTGGCGACCGTTTTTCTGGCTCAGGCGGTTGGCATTGATCTGACACTGGGACAAGAGATTACGATTTTACTGGTGTTGATGCTTAGCTCCAAAGGTATGGCGGGTGTACCTGGCTCCGCATTCCTTGCTTTGTCTGCTACAGCAGCGGCCCTGAATGCATTTCCGGTAGCTGCTGTTGCCTTAATGTGCTCGGTGCGGATCGTTTCATGGATACCATGCGGGTATTCACGAATTTGATGGGTAACTGTGTTGCAGCATTTGTAGTGGCAAAATGGGAAGGGTTGTTGGATCAATAACGCATGCGGGCTGTGCTTTCCGGGGAGATTAGTGCCGAAGAGCTGGAAAGAGAAGAACAAGCGTCCTTGTCCTCGGTGAAGTTGAATAAAAGGGAACAGGGACAAGGAATGGTTTTAACGGATATGCTGTAAGAAACAGGAAGTAAACGAGCTTCGTATGAAGTTTTAACTCATTATAGCTTTGAATTTGAGTCGTCTGTTTACCCCGCATGAAATCATGGGGTGACAGACGGTTTTTTTCGTTTTAGATACAGATATCATGGAGTTCTCGAACGCAAGCAGCAAAATAAATGTTACAGAGCAATCATTAATGGGGAATGTGTAGAAGAGGAAAAAGATAGCATATTGAAGTTTCAACTTGTATATACATGTTTAGTTATGTAATATATAAATGAAGTTAGGCCAAGAGAACCATATAAGCAATACAATTTATTGGAGGCGTTAACATGAGTTCAACCAACACAACTTCATCATCGTGGTGGAAAACCTCCACGGTGTATCAGGTATATCCCAAGAGCTTCAACGATACAACTGGATCGGGTACCGGAGACATTCGGGGATTGACCGAAAAGCTGGATTATTTGCAGCATCTCGGTATTGATATCGTGTGGCTGCAGCCCGTATATGTCTCTCCACAGCATGATAACGGTTATGACGTAGCGGACTATTATCGGATTAATCCTGATTTTGGTACGATGGAGGATTTTGACGAATTGCTTAAAGGTCTGAAGGCACGTGACATGAAGCTGATGATTGATATTGTGGTAAATCACTCTTCTACGGATCATGAGTGGTTCCAGCAATCACGCTCTTCCAAGGAAAACCCTTATCGCGATTATTATATTTGGAAGGACCCTGCTTCGGACGGTGGTGTGCCGAATAACTGGCAATCCAAGTTCGGCGGACCTGCCTGGCAGTTTGATGAGCAGACAGGACAATATTTCCTGACCTTGTTTGACAAAACACAGGCTGATTTGAATTGGGAGAACGAGCAGGTACGCAAGGCAGTACAGGACATGATCAAGTTCTGGGCGGAGAAGGGTGTAGATGGTTTCCGTATGGACGTCATCAATCTGATCTCCAAGGACCAGCGTTTCCCCGATGATGATGGTAGCGTTTCCCCAGGCGACGGACGTAAGTTCTACACCGATGGACCACGAGTGCACGAGTACATTACAGAGATGTATGAAGAGGTGTTTGGACCATACAATATGGTAACGGTTGGGGAGATGTCCTCGACTACGCTGGAGCACTGTATTAAATATTCGAACCCTGCTTCCCGGGAGTTCTCCATGACGTTTAACTTCCACCATCTGAAAGTGGACTATCCGAACGGACAGAAGTGGGAGCTGATGCCTTACGATTTTGAAGCGATGAAGCAGCTGTTCAGTGAGTGGCAGATCGGCATGCAGGCAGGCGGGGGATGGAATGCGTTGTTCTTGAACAACCATGATCAACCGCGGGCGTTGTCTCGTTTCGCTGATGATGGCGATTATCGTGCTGAGAGTGCCAAAATGCTTGCTACGACCATTCATGGCATGCAGGGAACACCTTACGTATACCAGGGCGAAGAGATCGGCATGCCGAATCCGGTCTGGAACGATGTTAGCGAGTTCCGTGATATTGAATCGACAAATATGTACCGACTGCTTCAGGAAGAACGGGGCAAATCTGCTGAGGAAGCATTGCAAATTGTGAAGGAGCGTTCCCGGGACAATTCCCGGACACCGATGCAATGGGATGGAAGCGAGAATGCCGGATTTACTACGGGTACACCGTGGATCAAAGTGGATGAACGATATCCGTCGATTCACGTGGCGCAGCAGATGGCTGACCCGAATTCGATTTATTATCACTACCGCAAGCTGATTGCTCTGCGCAAACAGGTTCGTGTTCTGACTGATGGTTTGTATGAACGTTTGGACGATGCACATCCGGATGTGTTTGCATATGCGCGGACCAATGGAAGCGAGACGCTGATTGTAGTATCCAACTTCAGCAAGCGGGATGTAACTTTTGCTTTCTCGGATGCTGTCTGGAATGATCACATTGCGGGTAAATCAGCAGAGTTGCTGATTGGCAATACAGAAGTATCGCCTGCACTGAAGCAAGAAATTTCTCTTAGCCCGTATTCATCCTATATGTGGCTTGTACCGCAACAGGACTAATTCACATTATATAAATGGGAAGTGACAATATGGCAATGGATAAAAAACAGGTTGAGGAGATCGTACGCGCGGTCGGCGGCAAAGAAAATATTGAAGCTGCAACGCATTGTGTCACACGACTCCGATTCGCCCTGTACGACGAAAGTAAAGTAGATACGGAGAGTCTGGAGCAGAACGATCTAGTCAAAGGCCAGTTCTCCTCTCAAGGACAATTCCAGGTAGTAATCGGACCGGGCCTTGTGGATAAAGTGTATGATGAAATGATTCAGATTACCGGGGGTGAGCGCGCTTCCAAGGATGACGTGAAGGCCGTTGCGGGTAAAAAGCAAAACCCAATCCAGCGTGCAATCAAAACACTATCGGACATCTTCATCCCGATCCTGCCAGCCATCATCACGGCCGGTCTCTTGCTCGGTATAAATAACATTCTGACAGGGCCAGGTATATTCTTTGATGGCCAATCACTGGTGGATGTATATCCAGCATGGAAGGACCTCGCGTCTATTATCAATACCATCGCGAGCACAGCTTTTACCTTCCTGCCTGCGTTAATTGGTTGGTCCGCTGTAACTAGGTTCGGCGGCAGTCCGTTGCTCGGGATTGTACTTGGTCTGATTCTGGTTCATCCCGATTTGCTGAGTGCTTATGGCTACGCCAATGCTGTCAACGAAGGCACCGTGCCTACGTGGAACCTGTTCGGCTGGCACATTGAGAAGATCGGTTATCAGGGGCAGGTTCTGCCGGTATTGGTATCAGCCTATCTGCTTGCCAAGTTGGAGATCTTCCTGAACAAAAGGGTACATGATTCGATCAAACTGCTGGTCGTTGCTCCTGTCACCTTATTGATTACCGGCTTCCTGGCATTTACGATCATTGGTCCGGTTACCTTTGCCATTGCGAATGGAATTACATCCGGCTTGATTTATATTTACGATTCATACGCGGCTCTGGGCGGTCTGATCTACGGTGGACTGTACGCATTGCTCGTTATTACAGGAATGCACCATACGTTCCTGGCGGTAGACGTACAGCTGATTGGTAGCCAAGGCGGAACATTCCTGTGGCCAATGCTGGCACTATCCAATATCGCGCAAGGTTCGGCGGCACTAGCCATGATGCTCGTGCTTCGTGAGAAGAAAATGAGAGGACTTGCGGCAACTTCATCCGTCTCGGCCTTCCTCGGGGTAACCGAGCCGGCAATCTTCGGGGTGAATATCCGTTATCGTTATCCGTTTATCTTCGGTATGGTCGGTTCTGCAATCGGCGGTGTACTGCTGACGATGAATAATGTTCAGGCCACCTCTATCGGTGTAGGTGGGGTACCCGGATTCCTGTCGATTTTCCCGAACAAATGGGGAGTATTCTTCATCGGTATGGCGATTGTACTGGTTGTTCCGTTCGTACTGACTGTTATTTTCGGAAGAGCGAAGTTGAGAAAAGAAGAACGCAACGCAGATCGTGCAACTGTAGCTGGCGGTCAAACGCCTGCAGCTGAATCTGCTTCTCGCACAACTACGGCTAGTACAGATGCAGATCTGAATCAACGCTCACGCAGTGCTGCTCAGGTGGCGGATGAGCCTGTGAATACGCTGGAAATCATGGCACCATTAACAGGTACAGCCGTTCCGCTTGAACAAGTACCTGATCCGGCGTTTGCAGAGAAACAAATGGGTGAAGGGGTGGCTATTGAACCTTCCGGCAATCAGGTCGTTGCCCCGTTTGATGCTCAGGTTGCCCATGTCATCAAGAGCAAACATGCTGTCATTCTTGAGCATGCGAGTGGCTTGCAGATTCTGATTCATGTCGGGATCAATACGGTATCACTTAAAGGCGAAGGGTTTACCATGCATGTTGAAGCTGGAGAGAAGGTAAGAGCCGGGCAAACGTTGCTTGAGTTCGACCGTAATGTGATTGAAGCTGCGGGATATCCGCTCATTACGCCAATCATTATTCCAGACGGTCAGGATATGGTTGATCGGGTGGAGGTCACTACAGGTGATGTTACATCCAATCAGAACGGTGTGCTTAAGGTTCATTTGAAAGGCTAAGTTTACGAACAATGGGGGGAGCTGCGAATATCGCAGCTTCTTTTTTCATCCTGATACCGAGATAAAGCTGAACGTATACTACTTGTTTGGGTTGACTCTTTATGGATTTCGTTTTTTTATTTGTAACGTGATAAACTGTATCTAGAATGTGTATGTGGCAAAATCTCATGTTCACAGCGATCGGAAAGCATGTTCATTAGTACTATGCATGTTCAGGTTGAAAAGTTCATATGGTTCAAAGAGAGTGGCTAGTCAATGGACGGAGGAGGAGAGCCATGACTCGTGTTGCGGTAATGGTCATTCATGGTCTGGGTATGCAAAAGGAAGATTATGCGGATACACTGATTTCGCGTTTGCATAAGGAATTTGATCAGGTTATGGTGTTGCCAGGAGCAGCCAAACAGGTTCTGGATATTGAGCCCGTATTTTGGGCTGACGTATTTGAGAATCGGGAAGAGGCGCTGTTTCAGCAGCTTGTCAGCTCTCAAGGATTGAACTATCAAGTGTTGCGTCGATTTGTTATCCATTATCTGGCTGATGCCGTCGCGTATCAACCTGTGGAAAATCAAGGTCATAACTATGATGCGGTACATCGTACGCTGAATCTGGCGATGCATGCACTTGCACAGCGGAATGGGCCAGATGCTCCCCTTTGTATTATTGCTCATAGTCTGGGGGCAGTGATTGCAAGCAATTTCTTCTATGATCTGCAATATCCGTCTAGTCGCACGCCTTCCATCGTGGATGTTACTTCCGCATTGGAACGGGGAGATACCTTAACGAACTTTTATTCCTTTGGAACGACGTTGCCGTTATGGAGCTTACGGTACCATGATTTTAGCCGGCCGATTCAGGTACCTTCGCCGTTGGCAGGGCAGTACTTCCCTGGGATGGAAGGGGAGTGGATTAACTTTTATGATCGGGACGATATTCTGGGTTACCCGCTGCGCCCTATTGATCCGGCCTATGAGGCGGCCGTCAAAGAAGACATGGAAATCAACTCTGGCGGTTTAATCGGGAGCTGGAATCCGTTGAGTCATGGCGGGTATTTCTCAAATGGAACCATGAATCGGAGAATCGCACAGGGTTTGGCGCGAACATGGACGTGGGTGAATCGTGGATCACGTTAAATGTCGAATATGGAGGGAGGACAAGAATTATGGAATGCAGGACAGGCTGTGCCGCATGCTGTATCGCGATTTCTATCTCATCGCCGATACCCGGGATGGCTGATGGCAAACCCGCAGGTGTGCGATGTGTGCAGCTGACGAAGGACAATCGCTGCGGAATCTTTGGTCACAAAGAGCGCCCCGCTGTATGCAGCGGATTACAGGCTTCCCAAGAGATGTGTGGCAGCACGGATCAGGAGGCTTTTGAACGATTGAGCTGGATGGAACAGGAAACTGCACCAAGTTCACCGTGACTGAGTTGTTTCGATGGAAAAGGATAATTACACTTAATATGGAAGGGGATTGAGATAAGAAAGGAGTATGGGGTAAATGGGACTTGCCAAACGGTTTGTAATAGTTGTTGTAAATATGATTGGAGAACTGTGGATGGGATTCTACAGGCGAAACTCAGACTTCTATGACAAGCAGACATCAGGGGCAAAAAGCAAACTTGGCTATTATGCATTTATTATTGGGGTGGCCGCTGTAACCGTGGGTATTGTGAGCTGGATGTATAGTCGGGTTTATTCATAACTTGAGCAAACACAGAAAAGAGAGTATCCGCAGGTTGGAAATCAGTCGGATACTCTCTTTGGTATGTCTACATCCTATTTTACGTGACCGAAGAGCTGGTGCTCGCCTCTTTTTTTCTCAACATATGCATGAGAATTATCTTAAGGAGCGAAGAAACGATAAAGAATATAAACAAAATGCGAAATAATTGATATCCGGATACCACCGAAAGGTTGGCATTGACTTCATGAGCCATGATGCTCATCTGATCCATTCCGCCAGGTGCCATGCTCAGCAATGATGTAGCAGCCGAAAGGGAGAACATGTTCATTAATAGATAGCTCAAACCAAGTGAACCTGCTATGAGCAGCACACTGCTCATGATGGCAAGTGTTACGGTCTGCATTTTGCGTTGCAGCTGCTGAGGCCGAAGCATCAGACCTACATGGCTGCCAATCATTATTTGTGAAATGTTAAGCAGGGATGACGGCAGATTGGGTGTGTGCATCGCTGTACTTAATTGAATTATACACATGACGATCATTGGTCCGAGCATGAATGCTGTCGGAAACCGAAGCTTGCGTGCAACCCATGCACCAGCGACACAGAGCGGGGCATAGAGCAAGATTTCGGGGAAGAGTGCTGACCAAGTTGCTGGCTCGATCATTGGCTGATCCGTCCCCCCACCTGTTGTTCCTCCGATCCATGGACTAAATAGCAGGAACGGAACACAGAATACAATCATGATCAACCGCGTGACCTGCAAAAAAGTAACGAGTGTCAGATTGATGGATTTCATCTCTTCCGCAAGGGAAACCATCTGGGACAGTCCGCCGGGAATACTGCCAACCAGCAGGGAGGGAAAGTCAAAGTCTGTCAGCTTAGAAGCAACATAGGCGGTCAATGTACATAATCCGATTAAGAGCAAGGTCATGAGCAGCATCATGGGAAGCTGATGCAAAATGCCTTGAAGCGCTTCTCCCGTCAGTGTTAATCCGATAGAGTAACCCACGATTAGAATACCGTAGTCCCGAATGGAGGTGGGCCACATGAGCGGCAGCTTGGCAAGCTGTGAACCAAGCAGCATGAAAATCATCGGTCCAAGAAGCCAAGGAATGGGGGTATGGATCGCTGTAAATAGTAACCCACCAAGGACAGAGACACCCAAACTGAGAAAAAACCGAAAGACAACGTGGGAACCGAGCTTATGCATCAGTTCCATCCGCATCGTCTTTCGGCTGCACGAGGTAGATTGAAGTATGAGTAGAAGTTTGAAATGAAATGGAAGGTACCATTCATGTAAGATCACTCCTGATGATAAGATACAATGATTGATCCTTGGGCAGTGATGGTGATTGGCTCATTACCAAGCAGAACAGGAAAGCAGGTCGATCCCGCTATCCTGCTGAATTGTTGTCATTTATCCGTTCGCCACGAGAACACGGGAAGAAGCCTTAGGTTCTTTGAACATCATATAGTACATAATCGATGATATCACGTATAGACTGCCTGTGATACTGAACGTGATCGCATAACCCCAATACGTACCATAAGTGGTCACGAGGTAAGATTGTACTGGCCCCATGGTGGCCCAGCCGATCATAAAGGCGGTCTGCATCAGTGAATTGGCGATTCCGCGGCGTTTGTCCGATACTCGGTCCACCAGAATGGCGGATTGAATCGGATTGGCTGCGTTCATCAGCGCTTGTCTGAATAGGAAACTCACCGAGGCGATGAGCAGCATATTCGTGAAGCCGGTCAGCAGCAGGAAGGGCAGTGACATGACCTGAAAGATGACGACAGCCCGAACGCTTCCCACCTTGGCCGCGAGTGTTGGCCCGATCAGCATGGATACGATGGTCATGATCTGACCCAATGAAATTAGCAAACTCATGGCACTTAAGGATACCGAAAAACGGTTGGTAAAATACAGATTCAGATAAGGCACAACCAGTCCGGAACCAAACCCGATTAATAATTGGGTTATTACAAATTGCCCAATCAAACGGGAATCTTTCTTTTGGCTAAGGGTATCGTTCTTGCTGTCTTGTTCCGCGGAATGAACGACACCCTGTTTACCATCAGTTTCAGATGCTACAGATTCAGTGACAGGTTGCGTCGGAGTATTCGCTTGCGGTGCCTTCTTGTCCTCGGATACAAACAACATCGGGATAAATGCAACAAGTGTAGCTGCCCCGCCCACGAACAATACCGTTTGCAGACCTGTGACTTTGGCAAGGCCTGCCGTATGAAGCAAGTCTGCAAATATGCCACCACCCAAGCTGCCAAGTACCTGAGAAGCGAGTACAAGGGAGGAGTAATAGCTGAACATCTTCAGTCGTTGACTTTTCTTCACATTCTCAGCGAGGAAAGGAATGGCCAGTACCTGAAATACGCCAGCAAAAAGTCCTGAAAATACAGCAAACCAGATCAGTCCGCTGGCAGAATAATCGAAGGAACGGCCAATCAGAAAGATACCGCTGAACAAGGCGCCGGTAATCAGCAGCCGCTTACGGCTGAAGAAATCGCCGCATAGTCCGATAGGAACAAACATTATCGCTGTCGCAAGTGATTGAATACTTACAATCTGGCCGTTCATTGTATCATTGTAGCCTAGACCCTGAATGTACAGATTGTACAAGACAGAGAACATGCCATTTCCGATCTGATACAAGATGCTTGCCAGAAAAAACAATTGAATATTGCGGGACCAGCCCCGAATTTCAGCATGAATCTGTTGTAGAAGTCTCAAGTGGTTTCCCCCAGTCTGCCTGTGCAGTGATTTTAGTTTAACAGGAATGGGGGATTTGCGGAAGAATTGACCACTGTTTATTTTGCAGTAGGGGATTCCAGCACTCGGGCAATCACGAATCCATCGTAGCCTTTAGTGCCTACAGTCTGCAGTGCGGTAGCTTCAAGACGCGGATTATCTGCAATTAATTTTAGGAATGACTGAACGCCCTGAACTCTGTTGTCCGTACTGTTTGCATTGATAACTTCCCCGTCCCTGACGATGTTGTCACCAATAATCAGACTTCCCGGACGAGCCAGTCGCAGCGCCCATCGCAAATAGTCGGGATTACTTGGTTTGTCAGCATCGATGAAGATGAAATCAAAGGGTTCTCTGTACTCTTCCTGAACGTCGGGAAGAGTAGTCAGGGCAGGACCTACTCGAAGATCAACCTTGTGCATAAGTCCTGCACGCGTGATGTTGGTTCGTGCCATCTCTGCATGGCGTGGATCTGCTTCCAGTGTGACGATACGTCCGTTTTCGGGGAGGGCCCTGGCCATCCAGATCGTACTGTATCCGCCAAGCGTCCCGATTTCCAGCACACGAGTTGCGCCTTGTATTTGAAGCAGGAGCTGAAGCAATTTCCCTTGATTAGGTGTTACATCATGAGCGGGCAAGCCGGCTTCCGCATTGGTACGTAGTGCCTGCTCCAGCAGGGAATCCGAGGGGATTAATAAGGCGTTCAAATAATCGTCGACTTGAGTCCAGGTTTGCTGTTGAGTAGAACCATTAACATTGTTCATCGTTATCTATTCCTTTCCGATTGCATGTATTGGATTTCATACTTCAACTATAAAGGGAACAGATATATAAATAAAATATATATTATGTATGTTAATATAACTTTAGATTATATATTTCAAGTGAAGAAGGTGTAGCGGTTGAATTTGCACGGATTACGATTGTTTCATGCCGTCGTGAGATATGGGGGAGTCACGCGTGCGGCGGAAGAACTCAACATTAGCCAGCCAGCGGTATCCTCTCAGGTGAAGAAGTTTGAGCGGGAATTGGGCATTCCATTATTTGCTTCGGAGGGGAGAAGACTGGTTCTTACCGATGCAGGAATGCAATTAACAGGTTATGCGGAACGTCTGTTTATGCTGGAGCAGGATGTCGAGAACTTTGTGCAGGATTTTCGGGCGGGCAAGAAAGGTTTAATTCGTCTTACTGCAACCTATTTGCCCTCGAATTTTCTGCTGCCGGGCTGGATTGCCCGCTTCAAGCAGATGCACGAGGATGTGGAGCTGGTTGTGAGCACAACCAATACTCGAATGGCTTTTGACCAACTACTGCGTTATGAGGCCGAGATTGCGGTGTATGGTGGAAGTGGCATTACACATTCAGGTGTCCATTGGGACGAATTGTTTGAAGATGAAATGTGGTTTGTCGTACATCCTGATCATCCATATGCGGGGAAGGAAATTGAGCTTCGGGAGATGGTGGCGGAGCCCTTCATCATGCGCGAAGAAGGCAGCGCTACACGGGAGCGTCTGGTCTCTCTTTGTACAACAAATAACCTGGCCGCTCCCCGCATTGCGCTTCAGTTCAACGGGTTGAACGAAACGATCAGTGCGGTGAAAGCAGGTTATGGAGCCAACTTTATTTCTTCTCTGGTTGTAAAGGAAGATGTGCAGCAAGGCAAGCTGGCACGTGTATTCGTCCGAGATGTACAGTTGAAAAACACGATAGCCGTATGTACACGAGCAGGGGAAGTGTTATCTCCTGCCGCACAACATCTGGTTGAACTCATCAGACAGGAAGCATCATTAATGAAATAAAAAAGTTGAATCATTGTATAAGATCTAACTTTCCGTGTCGTCCGTCGCTTTTTTGACAGCTCCCCAAGAATATAATCGAGCGAACAGGGTTATTCCACCAACGATCAGAACAGGTATCCAGACTGCCATCATGGGTACGTGGTGGAACAATAGCGCAGCTAGAACAACGCCGCCCAAATAGATCACAACGGCACCTGCGCGAAGGTATGCATCTGCTGATAGTGCTTTGACTAGTGAGCGGATATTGGCGTGTCGCAGCCGCTGAAGAATGCTTACTGCATCCTCAACCACGGCGGCCAGATTATTGGTTAGCACGGTCGTTGAGATGCCGGCAATCCCAATGCGGCGCGCCGCAGTCGTTTGCATTCCCATGGCAACGGCCAGCATGGCAATGAGCAGATAGGATAGTTGTTCCGAATATGGACTGATCATGGCGATGGAAAAGAACAAAAGTAATATACTTTCTACAGTGAATACGGCTGTGACCCGAGAGGACCAGCCATTTTTCGTCTGCAGATGTCCGATCATATATGCCGCAATGGCATTTCCGGCAATAAAACCAATAAGGGCAAGCAGTGCACGCAGCACGACAAATTCCTGAGCACGGGCAATCGCGATCCCCAGCAATACAATATTGCCCGTCATATTAGCTGTAAGCACATGCCCTAGTCCCAGGTATCCGATCACATCGACCATTCCGGCAGACATGCATAACAGCAGCATTGCGTACTTTTGGAGGGTATTTTGATTCATAAGCATCCGTCCTTTCCAAAAACGTAACCCCTCCAGTATACATCCACAACGCATGATCCTTCAAAATGAAGTTTATGATGCAAGCCAAATTTTCCATAGCAGCAAACATGTTTAAATCGTCCCTACCTTGAAACTAAGGAGCTGCGAGCCAATCAAACATATTGTTCACTGCCGCCTCATGCACGTTTTCCTGAAAGCGATGATCTTGTCCCCCATAAGCGTGAAACGTAACGTTGGCGCCTCTACGTTTCAGCCAATGATACATCCGGGTTCCATGACTGTAGTTCACCTGCGTATCCGACGTGCCATGCATGATCAGCACAGGACAATGGAGTTTGTGTGCCTTCGACAAGGGGGAACGGGCGAGATAAGCCTCCGGAATTGAACGTGGCGAACCGCCAAGTACCCTTTTCAAAGTACGTCTCAAGTCGGTTCGTTCATGATAGGTGCGTTCCACATCGGCGACACCGCTCCAAAGCACCAGTTTATGTATCTGTAATGATTCTGTAGCATAAAAAATGGCCAGTTGCTCTCGAAAACGAAGCAGATGGCCCATTTTTCTATGTAATGTTATTTTTTTAGTCTGTTAATTTGAATATTCGTTTTAGATTAGCAGCAAATATCGCCATAGCTCCTTGCATCTCCATGCCTAATAGACCCGAGGATGTGGCTACATCATACCGTTCCTGTTGTCAGAAGGAAATAAAGTGTTAGACTCGGAAAATAAAGTATTTTCTTTCAACATCTGTGCTTAAGTTCGCTATTCTTGGCTTCAATCTTGTAGCGTTCCTTCGACTTTCTTTGAAGTACTCACTTTCTTGAAACGCCATTTGTTCGGTGTGTTCGTTGGACTTTATCGTTACCGAATACGTTTTAGTTTTAGCTCCGTCTGTGTAGGATTCTTCCTTGAATTTGGACATCGCTTGCACTTTTCCACATCGAAATAGTACGTATTCGCTTGGTTTTTGCTGATCATGAACTGCACCTCCAATTGTTAGACACGACTAACAATTGGAGGTGCAGTTTTTTTGCCTTATTACAGTATGTCTAGTATGGGGACAATTACGTTTTGTATGCATCTCTACCTAGGTATATTTTGAATGCAGCCCTACTTGGACTGTCATCGATTATACCCAGTTCTATTCCGATGTGCCAGTTCACCACAGTTTAACTGGTCTTTAAGCAGCATTGCTGCAAATA
>NZ_LITU01000039.1 GCF_001280595.1 Paenibacillus xylanivorans | reverse complement strand
CAGCGATGAACAGGCCGAGAAGATCACTTATGTTACTCAGGACAAGAAACTGAATAGCCAGCGGATTGATCAGCGAGATTTTGAAGCTTTTAAGGGACTGACGGCATTGGACCTCACGAATACCTATGAAATCTCCCAGACGGACCAAACCACTTTGGCCCATATGTCCGGATTAAAAAGTTATGGAGGCGCTTTTAACGAATCCTTTAG
>NZ_LITU01000038.1 GCF_001280595.1 Paenibacillus xylanivorans | reverse complement strand
TTCAGTTATAAAGAACTGCATATCCGCATTGATATTTGAACAAGGTTTATTCTTATTTCTGATCTGCTATTCCAACTTCGACTATCCCATTCGACACCACTTAAATCATCACCGCCATACAAGATAATACCTAATTTTACATTTCTAAATTGTGAAACAGCCATAAATGCTGCTGCTTCCATTTCTACAGTTACACACCCTTCTGCTTTCCGCAACTCAACCTTTTCTTTAGTCTCTCTATAAAATGAATCTGTCGTCCAAGTTTTTGCCTTTATATACCTGATATTATGTATATTAAAATCGTCCTCTATGATTTTTAAAACCTCTAGATTACATTCAATTTCTCTTGATGGCTTAATGTAATGGTATGATACTCCTTCATCTCTCACTGCAGAAACGGGTACTATTACATGTCCAACAGCAATGTCTTTTTTTAATACACCTGCACCACCACACACTATAAATTTCTGAAAACCATAGGCTATCAGTTCTTCTAAGAATCCTGCTGAACCTGCAGCTCCTAAATACCCCAAAGTAATATGTACTTTTTTTCCTTGATAATATGTTTCATATATTGGCAAATCTACAGTCTCGCAATGTAGACATGCAACTTCTTTCAACTTTCCCTCCGTTTTCATTTTTTCAATTACATCTCTAAAAAATGTTATTACACAGTATTCAAATTCTTCTTTTGGCTTGATAAAATTAGTTGCCTCAATTATTGCAACTCGCGATTCATCAAATTCCAATATCGGGAATTCTTTACTATCAATTTTTTTGCTCTCCATCTCGACTTACCTCCAAAG
>NZ_LITU01000037.1:8885-10768 GCF_001280595.1 Paenibacillus xylanivorans | reverse complement strand
GATTCTGGCTAACCTGATAATACGAAAAAAGCCGCTATAATAGCGACTTTCAATGTAATTTTTGCTTCTTGAATGATCATACTCAATTCAGCTTGATAAACTTCTATCATTAAAGTTGTTCTTGAGAGCACATTTGGAACAGGCCATGTTCTTAAAGATTTAAAGCCATCAAAATGCTTCTCCTTTAAAAGAGAGAGAATGAAACTTTTGATAGAAAACCTGCTCAGTCAGACTCCTCTATAGATCCTTCACATCTAACCTTTCTGATCTAAAAGTCAGAATCAGACTGAGTATGTTGAGGCGTGTGATGCGAGATTTTTTTAACTAATAGGAAGTACGTGAGAATCGCAACGAGACTTGTCATTAATAAAGTGAGTCCTAACGGGACCGCAGTGTCTTCTCCTGCAATACCTACCAGAGGAGCCACCAATGCACCAGGCAGCGGAATGCATGTACGGAGTGCTTTCGAATGGAGCAGAAGCGCCAGGCTTCATGATCTGGTGCGTATCCGGCAGTAATTCCAATCAGGCGATTGGCAAATCCACCTATAAGGTCATTGAAAGAAGCCCCCAGGGGTGGATTCAGTCAATCCCATTCCAATGCCCAGTATGACGTTTTGCGTGGCATATTCGCTGAGCAAGCCTTCAACGGAATAATCGACGAATGAACGGGTTGCCGCCGTATCTTTAAATGAAGCAATATGGGACAAATGCATATGCGTATCGATCACTTTCATTCGGTCTGCGCTCTTTCTATGTCATTGGATTCAAGTATAAGAGGAAAGGAAATCCGGCGTAAAGCTTCCAGTCCCTCGGCCGGAAGCAGCGCATCCGGAAAGACGAAAAAAACGGGCGCCGAGCGGAACTCATTTCCGTGTGGCAAGCGAACATTCCGCGAGAACGACAGGCAGCAGATGTCCTTGTTTGTATTGAATGAAGGGCGGTTGACAGTTTCATCTGTCACAATTTGCATCACTCCAGCACGGCCGTCAAAGCCGAAACCGTAGTCTTTTGTTTCGCGCACGCTGAGTTCGTCTTTGCCAATGGCATAACGCAGCATTTTGCCTTCAGGCGCGAAAGTTCGCAGCCAGCCGCCCGCCTCGCGAGACTCGCTGGACGATCCTAATTCGTCAAAGCGAAGGAACAGCTCGCTAAGTACCTTTTTTTCCAAATAAGCTCCTGTGTTTTGACGGATATCGGTCATATAGGCGAGTACCGGCGCTCCAGGGAGCAGCAGGTAGTAACTGTCCACGGTCGTTCCTTTGTAGATGTCGTGCTGTTGAATGGACTGGCGGATTCGGATGCCGGACCAGACGTTGCCTTTGTCGTCGGCAACGCGGACGAAGCTGGCGGAATGTTTTTCTTTGCGAACAGACGTCGGACTCATATCGTCAAACTGATCGGTTAAACCGCCGATCCACGGATTCCACCAGGATTTGATCCCGTATTCCGGAAATCCGGAGGCGAGCCACTCCTGACCTTGTATCGCAAGCGACCGGAGACCGGGATAATAACTCGGTGCCGCGGAAATCCGAATCCTTCCGTTGTCGGCTTCATATACCGGGAATTCTGCTTCTGTGTACGTGGTACGGCGAACTGGAGCGGACGACACCGGGAACAAGGCGCTATAGTACGTCTCTTGCTGCGGGCCAAGCCGTGCATCCAACTGAATGACGCTGCAAGGGGACGGCGGGGTCGGCAAGGCAAAATAGGCTTCCGCAGCTTCCTCATCCGCAGACAACACCCTTTGGGCTGCCGGACGGGTTTCGCCTGCATAAGATATGGACAACTCGCCTTCCCATACGTTCTGTTTGACATCATGCAGCGCAACCGTCACTTCCTGCACATCCGACGGCACGAACGGGTTTCCTTCATTGACCGTCA
>NZ_LITU01000037.1:0-8764 GCF_001280595.1 Paenibacillus xylanivorans | reverse complement strand
TTCCAATCATCATCAAAACCGCCTATGGACATGAAAATCGTTTCCGAAGCTTTCGTTTCCCCAGGTTCCAACGATCCGACGACACTTTCCAGCTCCAAGAACCATTCTCCGAAACGCATTCGGTGGCTGCCGGACCAACAGATGCCGTACGCGGTTTGGCCGCTGCGGGCAAAGAGCCACGGTTCACTGAACTTGGCGCCGTCCCAATATTCATGATCGTTCCCGTGGGAATCGGTCATTTCGACGATGCGGCCGTCGTAAGGCAATACCAGCCGGTACAAGTCCGAACCGATACGTTGGGAGATCCAGATCTCGCGTGCGACTGGCGCCCCGGAGCTGTTTTCCAGCTCATGCCACAGCTTCACCGTTCCGTCGGCATAGAGCAGGGTGCAGAGATACAGCAGAAGTTGGGGAAAAGCGTCCGACCTGTACGTATGGCGGAATCCGATCGCGCCGCGCTCTTCGCAGATTTCGACCCGCAACGGCTTCTTGCGTGTAAATTCACTCGAATACGGTTTGCCGATTGACGGCGGCAACAGCAGAATTTCTTCATCTTTCCGGCTCACGGTCCGAAACGACATCTCGTTATGCTCCTTGTCGTAATGGAGACTGTACCCGCCGTTCCAGGCCATCCAGCCGCTATCCGTTTCTCCTGCAACCATCGCGCCGGGCCCGCCGAAAGCGCTGCCGGCAGTAGAGGTAAACAGCACCTCGGGCCCATTGTCCGGAACGGCCCGAATTTGCGGCCGAGCATGGTAGAAGCCGTAATCCAGCAAGCGGTAAGGAACGGCCAGCGAGACCCGCTCTTTCGCTTGTAGCCTTGTTTCGAAGGTTTGCTGTTCGAGAGCAAGCCAGGCGGTACCTGGCAGGGTGAAGGAAAACGCGGCCGGCTGCGCAAAATGATTTTGTATATCCAGATACAACGTATAATTACCGCCCGTCGCATGTCTGACTGCGGGAACGCTCATTTTGACGCTGGCCGGAAACTTCGGTACGATGCCGACCTTCAGCAGCGCTTCAGCACCATTAATACGAACCCGGGTCTGTACAGCTGGGCAAGTGCGCCATTCGCTCTGCGGCTCCTCGATCGCTCCGACGAAAAAGCTCGCGGAGATCTGACGTTCGCTTTCCACCAGCAGTTCTTCCTGCCAATCGAAAGCGATGTTGCGGTCCGATTCGCCCTGGAGCTCGAGTTTGAGCGGCGCGCCCGATTTATTGACAATGCGGTATTCGACTTTATAATCGTTGCCAAATACCGGTTCGGCTTGCTCAGCCGTAGCGGATAGCAAAAAATCTTCCGTCTCGATGAGGCAGATGCCGCGGCTTCTGCGTTCAATATCGACGCGTAGCGACCGACCGTTGTCGTTGGCCCAGGCGTAGGTGTACGTCTCGAAGCCGTTCTCCTTCTGCCCGTCCGGTTTGATTTCGATCGACCGCATCAGATCGGCATACCAATCGAATTCCCGAAAATAGGGGGCGGGCGCTTCACAGGCGGCCACCTGGGGGATAAAATTCATAAAATGTACCACATCTTCGCGGTCTTCCCAGAAGAACCCGCATCTTTTGTACAAGGGCACGGCTTTCATATTCGCTTCCCAGGTATACAAATCGACGCGCAGCCACCCCAGGCGGATCGTTTCTTCAACCGCCCGCAGCACGAGCCGTTTTCCAATTTTATGGCCGTGAAAATCCGGCCGAACGTTCAACAGCTGAATATACAGCGCGCCGGTATCCTCGCGATATTCGCCCAGGCTGCAGTATCCGACGACCTCATGATTGCAGGTAGCAAGAAACACCGCGATGGCGTCCGAGTTTTCCTCGCTTTGGCGGACTTGTTCGGCCGAACGGACGGAAGACCCTCCCCCCCATTCGTCGTTACTGCGGTTCCACATTTCAGCTACATTTTCCGCATAATCGGGTTGATAAGGCACAATATTTACATGCGTCATGTTTTCACCTCGTTTAGAATAAAAAATAGAAGATAATAGCTCAACTTTCAGTACGACCAAGCGGAGGTTATGAAGTTTAGCAGGTGGAAGTCCTGCTTGGAAATTTAAAGCCAAGCCACACTATTTTCCTGTATATGAGTATGAAACGCCAATTGCTCTTACAGGTACTTGGCACACGGATTATACCTGAGACGTAAGGCCTAGCTTATTTTGAGCTGGGCAATTTTTCTTGCTAATCTAATACATTGTCTACTGCTTACAGAAGAAATCCAATTAAAATTTGGATAACCGACAGCTTTCTAATTCATTCATCTGCACATTGTATATTATTTTATTTGAGACCAATCGACTAATAATAGGATAAAGTTTTCTTACATCAATACCAACAACTTTACGGCCAGGGTAAAGTTGTTGGATGATATCGTTTGCTATCCTATTATTAGGTTCATTATAGTTAGGTACCAATACTGCTTTATTATTTAGCGCTTTGAATTGTGAAAACTAAAGCTATCGTAAGTAATTGCCAAAGTTTCATCAAAAATGCATTATAACCTAAATAACTGAGGCCGTGTGTACACCAACAACCTTGGAGCCCTCTCTTATTATTTGCATCACTTACGTACTAAAAAGTATATTCGACCATTTTCTTCAGCCTTCTCCGTCAAAAGTTTTGTTGTCAAAATAGGATCTACTACGCCTACTTCGTGCTCATAAATAGCTTCCTCCGGATATTCCTTCAGATTAGGTTCTATTTTGATGATCTGTTGCCGACTTAATTTTTGTATACGAGACTCGTCAATATTTGTAGGAACTCCCCATATCAATACTCCGTGCCAGTTTATCTTTAAATCAGGCAATCAGGCAACTCTTTTTCTAATGCATGATATTCGGCTAACGTTGCATCATACAAATGCCGGAATTTTATTAAAACCCGGCCCAACGGATTAATCCAAGCGAAAGATTTTTCGGTAACTTCACATGCAGTTGTTGAATTGTACTCGATCAAAGTGACATCCTGATATGTAAAAAAGATTTTCTTTCAAACTAGACAACTCAAAATATTTACAATAGAACATGATCAAACCAACATTATTCAACATTGAAATTTGAAATAATGGAGCAGCATTTTTTCCAATATTGTAAAGCAAGGTATTCTACTGCTGTTTTTTTCTAGTATTAATATTGACGGGATAAGTCTGTCGAAATTAAGAGAAATTATAAGAACAGTGAAAATCTATAACATATCCATGGTTATTTATTTTTTATTTAAAAGTTCTAAAGCTAACAGTCAGACACATCAGAAATTACTTAATAAATTCTTCACGCCAACTTGTCTGCCTCTAAGGGCAGCAAAAAGATAACTATATGAATGAAGAGGAGCACTTCTATGCGATCGATCAAGCACGAGATCTAAGTCCCATCTCCTTGTGCACTAGGCACACTGGACGGTATCTGTAAATGGACTGGTATTCGAATTACAGATACCACGGCGCCACCGTATGATTCGAATGTCTGCCCCAAATGGCGCCGTAACCGGTGAGACTCAGCCTGGAGAAATCGCGGAATTCTTTAATAAAATGCACATGATCGCGGCAGCCGCAAGCGATCGGGATATCCGCCCAGTCGACGGAGCTCCGCCGTTCATCAGATGCAGTGCGCTTTGAAATCGGAACAGGTGGCGTTACTGCATTCCAGCAAGTCGTTGCGAAGTGATTCGGCCGCGCTACCCCAAATCGCCTCGAGCGGAACGTGGATGTTATGCAGTTCTCCGACAGGACCCCCGTTATCGTTCTCTTATATGCCTTCGTGACAGTGAAAGCAGTAGAATCATCGTATATTATGGCTCTGACTCATCCCATCATCCCATATGATGAAGAATAAAGCTCACCCGCCGCGTAACATCGATTTTGGGCATTTCGATAAGTTCATAATCCAGCTTTCTATATGTTTCCAAAAGCACTTTATAAGTTGCCACGGCTTCTTCAAAGCTCTGGGTTCTCTCCCTATCGGTTTGGTAGATGTCTTCCCAAGGTGGCAAAATAAAAACGCGTTTGTTATACCTGTATTTCCGGGCTTCTGATTCTACTTTTTCTGAAATCGGAACGTCTATTAAAGAAGAGTACGCAAAGGTATCTGGAATACCTCGATCAAAAAACAACATTTGCTCGGGCCGATGGATCATTGCTGACAGGTAACTTTCAATGGATTTTCTTAACATCAAGTCACGATATCTCGTTGCATTTTTCCAAGGCAGGGCCTCACCATTGGCAGCCACCTGTGTTTGTATGATCTCCCTTGCGACTTCCGGAACGTAGCCATAACCCTTTCTCTGTATTTCATTCAGCAGCGTTGTTTTACCGGAACCAGGCCCACCCGTGATCACAACAAAATCTTCTCTGATTAATTTATTGTCCATCATTTCGGTTGCCCCCAAATCAGTTAAATAGAGTCTCGGTTGTTATTAATGTCGAAAACGGCAGCTTTCATCAAGCAGTCGGTTCCATTGCCGAATTCGCCTTCCAGCCAAGACACATATGCCTTGTCGATTCTTAAAATCGAGAGAGCCGATAAGGCTCCAATTCGATTCTCGGCACGCGGTCGATCATCTCGCTCGCAGCCAGACGGGCAATCAGTGGCGCCAGTGTTATGGCGGAGTGCATCACCGTCAAATAAATCCCCTTTATGCGATCATGGAAACCTACGATCGGATACTCATCTTCAGGTATCGGCCTCATCCCGACCTTGATGCTCTCCAGTTCTAATTGCTCGCCGCCCTTCAGACTGCGACGCAACGTTTCGAGCGCCCGCTTGCCAATCGCCTCCGGTCCGTTTTCTTCCAACTCATCGATATAATCTTCCGCAGCCAGGAGCGTATGGTCCGTCAGTTGCCGCGCTTCAAACTGCGCATTCGAAATTAACGTGCGGATAAGCCTATCTGCCGTTTTCATACGAATCAGAATGGAAGGCGACGGAGCTACCGGCACTGGACAGCCCAACGGCTTGCAAAGTTCGGGGACAGCGGCCCCCCGTAGCCAATACCACCACATCGGCTTCCAGAAACTCCGCAGACGTATGGACGCCGGTAATGCGGAAGCCTTCTTGCTACAGCTGCGTGACGTTCGTACCGAACTAAACCTTTTCTCCGTACTCCCGCGCCTTGTTCAACAGCAGCTCCGTCGTCCGTACCGGGTCCACAGCACCTTCATCACCCGCGAACGTCGCTTCATCCGGATATTCCTTCAGATTCGGTTCCAACGCTTCAAGCTGTTGCCGATTCAGTTTTTGAACGCGAGTATACTCCATAGGATCCGGAACCCCCCAAGTCAACGCTCCATACCAACGGATTTGCAGTTCGGGCAGCTCTTGCTGAAGCACATGATACTCTGCCAATGCCGCATCATACAAATGCCGGTATTGGGGAGCGATCCGGTGTACCGTATTGATCCAAGCAAACGATTTTTCCGTGACTTCACACGCCGCAACCGGATGCCGTTCAATGACTGTCACAATTACTTGATTTTCGTTGTATCCGTTATGACATCATACCCGCTTCCGAATATTAAGTCACCGAACGACTACGTCGACCTTTTGATACGGAACGGGCTGCAATCTGATACCCGAAATCCCGCTCAAAGTGGAATATTCGTTGACCGCGTATGAAGAGAGTTTAATTCCCTTGATGGAGTTGATGAATCGATGGGGTGAGGCGCATCAAAAAAAATGTTGGCATCTCGATCTGGCCACTTGTAGGTTTGGAATAAAGTTTGATTAAAAGCACCTCCCAAGCCCACATCCGTTTTGAGAAAAAAATTGATCAAATTGGATTCTATCTTTGTGAAGTATTGTTCAATTTTTATAAAAAAGTTTGATCATTTTCTACTGTTGATCTTCAACAATCACGTTCTTTAACGGAATAAAATTTCAGTTAAGCGAAAGGTGGTTTCATCCCTTCATTTAAAACAACTTTCCCTTTATTTCCGTTTGGAGGATTCTGCAATATCTCATTAATCAAATATAGTTCATAAAATTTCCTTTGTATTGTTATCGCTTTTCCTGGGTCTTGCTAAGACAAGATTCTATAGAGTTTTTCATATGATTAACAAGTGCTGTCACCTCGGAATCCAGTCCTTCCCACTTATCAACATATTCTCCTCGATAGGCTTTTCTGGCTAGGTCAAGTAAAGTCGAATATTCTTTCGGCAACCGAGGTAAAGCCCATTTTGCAGCCAAATCTTTTGGAGAAATTTCACCGATAGACACTGTCTGCCACATTCGAGCCAGGGTTAAAATTACATTACGCTCATCACCTTTGATACCCTCAATCAACCCTGGCAAAGACTCCTTAATCGCTCTTCGAATATCTGTCATCGGAACGGGGTCAAGTATATCTAAAGCATCAGGACCAAAAAGAGAAATGCTATTCTTTCTCGCTTGTGCTAAAACAATAGCCAAATCAGGGTCATAGGTTGGGTCCTGGATTTGTCCTTTCTCAAACACACTCCTGAGCCACTCACCATAGGTAAATTCATTTCTTGGTGGATATCGCCAAGGTACAACATCGCTATGGTTTATAACCGTGACTTCAATTGGCCTCATAGAATCTGTATTTCCTATCTTTCCAGATATAAGCATTAGTCTGTCTGTTAGTTTTTTTCGAGTTACTTCAGGTAAACTATTATTCACGACTACTAGGACATCTACATCACTGTTAATGCGTAAGCCACCATTTACTGCAGAACCAAATAGATATACCCCGACTATCGAACTTCCAAGCAACTCCTCTACGATTTTTAATGCTTGCATCGCTTGTTTTGGTATTTTTTCGTTACTCAAATCGCTCATCAACTGCAAACTCCTCTCCTCTGATTATGTTCGCATAATGCACGTTTATATTGGTTTCATTGGTATTCAATTAAATGACTGATTACTGATCAAAAGAAACATTTTTTACAGAACATTTTATCAAACTTTGATATAAATTATCGTTCTTTATTTAAAATGATCAATCTTTATTATAAATTATCAAACTTTATTTCAAAACCACACCACTCATCGCTCGCCTCGCTGTTTGATCGGCAAAGCGGCGCATACCCGAAACCGCCGGCTCAGACGCGGTTCTTCGGCGGTCGCGAGTTTGTGTGGCTACGTCAACGCCTGGACGGTGTCCATACGCAGCTGCGCGCTCTGTCGGCAACCGTTTGTATACGCTATTCGACCCGCGATGCTGGTACATCGCGGCAGACAAAGGCCGGTAGGTAACCACGGCGAGATTTCTATCGGAGAAAACCTTCCGGGCGGTTCCCCAGTAAAAATGTTTCGTCGAACAGACTCATAGTCGTTGATAGCCATCGTTAAGATTTAAAGCAAAATTTACATTGGTGAAGTAAGAATTGCACATACCGCAACGATTCCAAGAATGATCGTTATGGTTCTCTGCAAAGTTCTCTTCTCCTTACTAAAGAGGAATCCGTATATTAGAGTATCTTAGACGTGTTCAAATGGTCATTAAACGGCGTCAAAGCCCAAACGTTCACCATTCTCTGCCCCGATTGATTTTCCAGTAATAGGGCAAAATCTCTTTCAATAAAATAAACGTATCGTTTTCAACCTCAACAACCGCTTCTAAGTTTTCTTTTGACAGCTGACTAATGAGCTCACGGCACCGCCCACACGGCGGAACGGCATTTCCTTCTGAATCAACGGCAACAAAAGCCTTGATTCGATGTTCGCCATGTTTCAGCATTTCTGCAACCGCTGCATGTTCTGCGCAAAACCCCATGGAACAAGCTGTGTCTATGCTAATTCCTGTCTAGATATTACCGTCTACCGTTTCTATTGCCGCCCCACACTTCCGTACGCCACGAAGTCATTTAACTCTTTTGGTGAAGTCACCTCAGCTGCTATTTTTTTCAATTCCTTGCTATTCATACGTATACACTCTCCCTTTGCAAGTATTATCTGTCTCCAATCACCGGACCGTTGAATACGATCATTCCATAACATAACGAATCAAGCCGCTACAATGTGATATTGTTCAACCGTTGAAATTGACTCATGTAAAACACAAACTTCCGATCCAATAAGCCAATGCCGCCCAAATGAAAATGATGAGGGCATCTGTCACCCCATTTTTCGGTTTCCCCTGCTTGCTTCGTTCTTCCACTTTTGTTCAGCAATCCTCAATGACAGATGGCGGATCATTTTGAGAGCCTAAGAAATCATTAACGAACCGTCCAATACCAAATCAAAGCTTTCTTCTCTACTTCTTTCACAAACTCGTCTTTTCCGTCGCCATACCCTTCGATATCATGAGGATATTGTTGAGCCAGTTCACTTTTCAGTTCACCATAGTCCTTCGCAACTTCAGGATGATGGCACAGATAATCGATAAAAACAAGATGGCGCTCGATTTCTTGAACATGGTCAAATGGAAAGGCATGGATTTGATGGGTCCGGTCGTCTCCTCCTTTGCGATAGTATCTTCTGCCGCGGATCCCGAACTCGCCCATCACTTCGTAACCAAGCTGTTCAAACTGCACCGTGTAACGATCCAATGCGTGAATGTCATGAACCACAAGCAAAATATCAATAATCGGCTTCGCCTTCAGCCCCGGAACAGCCGTGCTTCCAATATGAAAGCTGTTCACCAATTCACCTTCGAGAAATGTTTTAATTTCGCGTTCTTCCTTCCGATAGTCTTTTTTCCAGGCAGGATTGTGTTCGACAACCTTGATATTCATAAGGATCTCCTCTCATTCTAATCGTATTTCTACCTTGCGATTTCAGCCAGTGGAGTCGGGAGAAATCACATCCCA
>NZ_LITU01000036.1:272903-331248 GCF_001280595.1 Paenibacillus xylanivorans | reverse complement strand
CATACGAGATGAATACCACTCGATAACGCAGAATCTGCACAAGAATGAAGTAATCTGGTGCATGATCCATTCCATGATGAACATGAAAATGGCGCTATCCCCGATCAGACCGGGGGTAGCGCTTTTGGTTTTATCAGGGGATATCCGGTGAGCGTTACAAAAGTTGTTGTTGCACCGTCCGTTTCTGAATATATCGGATGAACAACTCGGCTAGCTCGGGATCGAACTGTGAACCGGAGCACATCTGCAGTTCCTTGATCGCTTGATCCACATTTTTCGTTTCCTGATACGGTCGCTCCGTCGTCATTGCATCAAAGGAATCAATCACCGTGAGCATCCGGCACAACCGTGGAATCTCACAGCCTTTCAGACCATAGGGATAGCCTGCCCCGTCATACCGTTCATGATGCAATTCGATATAGGGAATGAGATCGGCAAAACGCTCGTTGGTCAAGGCCATCTTTTTGCCCCAGGTGACATGGCCCTTGATTGTTTCCCATTCCTCAGCGGTAAGCTTTTCTTTCTTATTCAGGATGGACCACGGAATTTCGAGCTTTCCGATATCATGAATCAGTGCGCCCAGTACAAAATTGCGCTTCTCTACATTGTCGAGCTCCAGCAACTCACTTACATCGAGAGCATACTTATATACGCGTTTGGAATGTTTGAATGTATCCATATCCTTATATCTGAACAAGTTGAGCTGTTGCTCAATATCGCGCACATCCTGCACCAGATCAATCTCATGCTCCATGCCGTCATTGCTGCCGTGGCGATGCACATTGTTTTTGCCTTGTTTCTTGGCATAATACAGCGCTTTATCCGCCTGATCCACAAGTTGTGACTTGTTGTACATATCAACCTCATAACGTGCAACACCCCCGGAAAAGGAGAGACAACCGTGTGGAAACACTTCAACTCCTTCAAAAGGTGTGTCGTTCAGCTGCTTGCGCAGCTTGTTCATGAACGCATAAGCCTCGTCCAGATCGATGCCTGGCATGAGCAGGGTGAACTCTTCTCCACCATAACGAAAGGCGGTTACCGGACTGCCTTCCGTCTTCCGACTGAGGAAATCTCCGAGAAGAGCCAGCAGGCTGTCACCTTGAAGATGACCGAAGCGGTCGTTGTATTTTTTGAAATCATCAATATCGATGAGTCCTAGCGAAAGCGGGGTTCCCTGGGAACGGGCGTTACCAAGCTCGCTCTCCAGCATACTTTCAAAATGACTGTGGTTAAACAAACCTGTTCGTTGATCCGTATTCGCCTTTTCCTCAATACTCTGATACATCACAAACAGCTGTTTGAACGCATGCGATAGCAGAATGCTAAGACTGAGGTAGAGCAGCAGGCCCAGAACGCCGTTATGCACAACGAGAATGGTCAGCACAAGCGCCAAAATCAATGTACATAAATAGACGAGCAGTGATTCGGTAACGAAAACACGCTTCATCTGCTGTAATGCATCCTTTGTTGAGAAATGAAAGAACAGGCCAAGCGTGATTGTATTAATGATGAAGTAGGCTGCAAGTGCCGCAAAATAGGGCAGCAGGTTATATCCATCCAGTGCTCCCGGAATTCCTCCAGTCCAAGTAAATACATAAGCCGCTCCAGCAATCATGAGGCTATAAATGCTGAAATTGACGATATGTTTCCACCAGGTGAGTTTGCGATCCTTGATTAACAGAATGAGGGAAACGGGCAGCAGTACAGACAGACTGAATGCACCACCAAACATGAAGATACAGGCGAGGTACACGGAAGAGTCCATGGATTGCTGATTGCCTTTGGGCGGAATTTGAAACGTGAAGTAATCCAAAATCAGCGCCGCACCGAGCATCGTGTATACCATCACCCATTCATCAGAGGATAGATGGAGATAAGACAACTTGTTCATATACAGAAAAATACCGATGCCGGTGCAGCTCAGCAACACGACATACATGCTGCTCCGATCTGCTTTATGGATAAGGTTACGAATAAAGTTCATAAAAATTCTCCTGCTTGGTTTAGTCTGCTCTTGATGTGAATATATCGGCTTGTACTATATTGATGTATAACATAACAAGTTACCTCCCAAAAATCCAGAAAGAAAAAACAGGCCGCTGGCAGCCTGTTTGTCTTGGTTGGCGAGTATATGTACTAGCCGCCCAGCTTGTATCCCGAAGTCAATGCTACAACGACAGAAGCTACGATGATTGCGTTGATGACGAGACGGGAATATTTAATACCTTCGAATTTTTTCATGGAAAAGACCTCCCTTCCTTGGAGTCTGTCCGAATCTCTTCAGGCCTGATGGAATTCACTGGCTGCACAGCTTCTCCGGTTCGATTCACCATCATGTACTGGATAAACAGGAATATGCCAATGTTCATGACCACATCGCCGATGCTGATCACCTGGGTCCGCGGATAAGGGCTGGACAGCGGGATGATATCACCTAGGAATGAAAGATGTGTGGAAGCATCCATCATATAGTGCTTTGATACCGCTCCGCCTTCACGCAGCATATCCACATAATAGGGCCCAAGAACAGCGGAGGCATCCACGGAAACTGGCATACGCCCACCATTTACCGCCATGACGATAAAATTGAGAAAAACACCGATCCAGATCAGCGTAAAACCCTTGTAACGTCGATTAAGCCACAAAAATGCTAAACCTGTGACATAAACGGCAGCAAACAGGTAGCCGTTGATGGATGCAACCCATTCAAGCCTTTCCTGCAAGAAAAAGATGAAGAACTGGGCCAGCAGCAACAGCGGGAATATCCATCCGCCTCGCAGCTTGAGAGCTGCAAACTGGTGGAGACCATACCGAAATCCTCCCCGGAACAGTCCAACGATCAAGCCGAGCAGAATGCCGTCGTATACCATGATTAACTCCTGTCTTACAGATATGTGTAAATGTAATTGCGTGTTTGTGTACCTATGTTATTCGACCTTTTACTGGTAAATCCTGCAAGGGTAATTATTTTTTTGAGAAGAAATTTGCAAAAAAATAAATAAAAAACCGCCTTTACGAACCAATGGGTCGAATCCATGGGAAAGTTCGGTAAAGACGGCTTTATATTATGTCAAAATGTGAGTTTTAATTCACTTGGCAGATGTTCTGTTTATTCCGATTCCCCATTCAGATAATTGAAGAACGGGTGGTCAACCCAGAAGGTGTAACTGGAAATGTCCGCATCAGGGGCCAGCTTACGGAATCCTTCCTGAATTGCCTTGGAATTCTCTTTAAGGGAGAAAGATTGTGCATAATAGTTGCCAAGCGAAATTTTATTGTTGGCGATGACTGGATATTCCGCCAGAGCGGTTGATGAATAATACAGTGGCTGCCACCATGAAGCATAAATTAAGGCAGAGGTGTCATCGCTATTCTTTTTGGCATACTTCAATATGATGTCGTCGAAGCGGGCTTTATCCGCTGTGTTATTGAATTCGAACTGAATGTCATATTCTTTGGCATAGGCAATGTAGTTGCCATTCTCAATCTGGGTTACTTTGTAATCCGGCGTTTCTTTGGGCTCCCCCCATTCCTTCAAATAGATGAAGGCAGATGTTTTCGGCTGAAACTGTACGTCGGTATCGATGCCTTCACTGCGCAACAGTCCAATTAATTGCACCGCGTGCTTAATATCATCATGTCCGTAAGTTAAAGTCAGTTCATCAATGAAGTTGGAATCAAAGCGACTGTCCTTAAGATTGTAACCTGTGACGAGATCATTCCGCAGAGCTTGATCCACAATGGTCCGAAGTTCTGGGGCTTCTATTAAATCAGCAGTGCGATAGGCGGCATACAATTTGGAGTAAATGTCAGCATCGCCGGAACGGCCAATTTCATTTTTATATTTGCCCTGACTGGTCAATACCCGTCCAAGCAATATGTTAGAAAAATCAGAACTTGCTTCGCCGCCCTTACGGAGAGCGGGGTACAGGCTTTCTGGGATCAGACCGGTATCAATGGCAGCGGCCAGTTCCTGCGCAGCTTGTCCCTGAACGCGACTTGAGCTAATGCCCAGTTTTGCAAGTGCCTTCGCTGTTTTGTCTTCAGGGTATGTATATGCCAGCTCTTTGAATCCGGCTGCTTTGACTGCGATGAAGACAGCAGCATAAGTGCTCAGTTTGTCATTGGCACGCACTTCCGTACCGGATAGGATGTCGTTGTTATATAAGGAAACAGCAGCTTTATACGCAGAGTCATTCGAGCTCAGATCAGTAAAGGCAGGGGCCTTAGTTTCACTGTCACTTGCTTCATCTGTAGCAGGAGTAGCTTGATCGGCATCAAGAATGGCAGCAATCGCTTTGATGAAGTCACCCTTGGTTAACTGTTGCGGCAATTGGATATTGTATTTGGCTTGCAGGAATTGGGCGTAATCGGCTGCGCTCTCGGTATAGACTGCTGGAGCTTGTGCTACCGGTCCTTTCACAGCCTGCGAGGTAGTTTGTCCGGAGGGATTAGCCGATGCTGCGGATGCCGAAGCGGGCAAGCTGAGACTGCCGAGTGTAACTGGAGCGGCGAGCAGAGCGGCCAGTGTGATCTGGGTGATTTTTTTCAAATGAATAGCCTCCTCAAAATAGGGTTGGAAAATAAACAAGATTGCGTTATAATTCTGACAAATCCTATCTGAATATAATAATTGGATTGACTTTAGCATGGAGCAGCTCTGGATGTCAACGGAAAAAACCTTGGTATTGAAAGCCTTTCGAGGCCTTGTGGTGGGAAAATCAACTATTATATTCCATTTAGTGTATACGCTCAAAGATTTATTGACAAGGATCGACAGTATCCGCTAGGATTATAAAAAAGAATTGTGAAAAGGGGAATTTTCAAAATGAAAAGAGGTTCATCGTTCGTCTTATCGATCATTATGTTGGCTATTTTACTGGCGGCTTGTGGAAATTCTGGTTCCAAAGACGAACAATCGGCCCAAGGTGGCGACAGTGAAAAATCACTTCGCATGGCGCTTGTACTTCCTGAAAAAATCGGGGTCAACCCGTTCTTCGTACAGATGGATGAAGGTTTTAAAAAAGCAGGCGAGGAATTCAAGGTAGATACCAAGACGATTGAATCGACTGACCCGGCTGCATTTGAGCAAAACCTGCGTGCTGCAGTTGCTGAGAACTATGATCTGATTATTACAGCAACTTTCCAGGCAGAAGATGCATTGAAAAAAGTGGCTGCTGAAAACCCGGACAAGTCCTTTGCTATTGTGGACACAACGGTTGATCTTCCTAACGTTCGTAGCGTTGGTTTCCATGAATATGAAGGAGCGTACCTGCTTGGTGCAGCTGCTGGACTGTCTACGAAAACAGACAAAGTCGGCATGATTGTCGCGATGGACGTTCCATTGATGAAGAAATATACTGAAGGCTTCAAAGCTGGTCTGGAGTCAGTTAACCCGAATGCGGAATTTCTCATGAACTACGTTGGCGGATTCAATGACCCGGCCAAAGCAAAAGAACTGGCGCTGGTGCAATTCGGCAAAGGCGCTGACTTCATTGCCGCAGCATCTGCTGTAGGCGATCTGGGCGTGTTCGAAGCAGCGAAAGAAAAAGGCTTCTATACCTCCGGTCAGGATACAGACCGTACCGTTGAGGATCCGGAACATATCGTATTGTCTCAATTAAAGTCAACCGATACAGTTTCTTACCAAACGGTGAAGGATTTCGTGGAAGGAAACTTCAAGGCGGGTGCTGTAAACTATGGCTTGAAAGAAGATGGCGTAGGCTTGACTTACGTAACACGTGATAGCGAAACTCCATTGAATGCTTTTGTTGGACAAGAGGTTATCGACAAAGTTAAAGCGATCAAGGATGATATCGTATCCGGCAAAATCGTTGTGAAAGATCCATTGCAACAGTAGTATTCTTTGTTCCATAGGATTGAGTAATTGAGTTGATCAGCCGGCTGCCCGATCAGGCAGCCGGTTTTGCTGCTATTTAATGCCCGAGGCCGAGAGGAGAGAACGCGAGATATGCTGTTGGAGATGGAGCAGATTACGAAGAAATACGGCGGGTTCACCGCTAATCGGGACATCCGTTTTAATTTGCGAGAAGGAGAAATTCATGCCCTCGTGGGTGAGAACGGGGCTGGTAAAACAACCCTTATGCGAATGTTGTATGGAATGGAGCAGCCGACATCAGGCACAATCAAAGTTCGTGGACGCGAGGTAAGCTTCGCTACCCCGTCTCAAGCCATGGCAAGCGGTATCGGCATGGTGCACCAGCATTTCATGCTGTTTCCTTCCTTTACGGTTGCCGAGAACATCGTGATCGGCCGTGAACCGTCTGCGGCAGGTGTATTTGACCGCAAACAGGCAGCGGCCCAGGTGAATGAGTTGGGCAGAACGTATGGCATGCCAGTTGATCCGTGGAAAAAAGTATTTGAATGCCCTCTGGGAATGCAGCAGCGTGTTGAAATACTCAAGGTGCTGCATCAGGGCGCAGATATCATTATATTGGATGAACCTTCAGCGGTACTGACACCACTGGAAGTGAAAGAACTGCTCGCGAATATGAAATCCCTTGCCAAGCTGGGCAAAACGTTTGTATTGATCACGCACAAGCTGCAGGAAGTCATGGATGTTGCAGACCGAATCACGGTTCTTCGTGATGGTCAGGTGACAGGTACATTGGAAGCAAAAGACACGAATGTAGAGGAACTGTCCCGCCTCATGGTAGGGCGTGAACTGGTACGCACGGACAAGCAGCCATCCGTTCCCGGAGAAGCTGTGCTTCAGGTGGAAGAGGTAAATCTGTCAGGAGCAGAGGACCGTTCTGCACTCAAGGATATCCATTTGCAAGTTCGGAAAGGCGAGGTTGTGGGAATCGCGGGTATTTCAGGGAACGGTCAGTCTGAACTGATCCAGATTATTGCCGGGCTGCGCAAGGCAGACAGCGGCCGCGTCCTGCTGTCAGGGCAGGATACAACGAACTGGCCGGTGCGTCGCATTCGGGAACATGGACTTGCCCATATTCCGGAAGACCGCTATATGTGGGGAGCGGCGAAGGATGCAAGCGTTCGTGAAAATGGACTGATGGGCCATCATCACCGGCTTCAATCAAAAGGGATCATTAAAGCGAAGGCAGCACGAACCATGGTCGAGAACTGGATCAAGCAGTTCAGCATCAAGACCGGTTCTGCGGAAACGAAGGCACAATTCCTCTCGGGCGGAAACTTGCAGAAGCTGATTGCCGCGCGTGAATTTGCCCAGGATACGCCATTTCTGATTGCGGCTGAACCGACACGGGGTGTTGACATCGGAGCGATGGAGACCATTCACGCCGAATTGCTGCGCAAGCGGAATGAGGGTGCGGGTATTCTACTCGTTTCCTCCGAATTGTCCGAGATTTTGCAATTATCTGATCGAATCATTGTCATGTATGAAGGCGGAATCGCCGGGGAACTGAAGGCAGATGAAGCAACAGAAGAACAGATCAGCTTGTTGATGGCAGGAGGGAAAGAGCGGATATGAATCGGGTAAAAGAAACACTTCGCGGACTCCTACAGCCGCTGCTTGCCGTATTTATCGGTTTGCTGGCAGGTGCTGTAGCCATTCTGATCGTTGGCGGGTCCGTGGTGGATACGTATGCGGAGATGTGGAAAGGGGCCTTCGGCAACTTCTACTTCTTCACCAACACCTTGGCGCGTTCGACGCCAATTATTCTCGCGGGACTGGGCGTAGCACTGGCGTTCCGCGCCGGATTTTTCAACATGGGTGCCGAGGGACAGATGGTTCTCGGCGGACTTAGTGCAGCGCTGACGGCGCTCTACCTGCCGGGTCCAGGCTGGTTTGTCTGTATTGCAGCCATTGTGGCGGGGATCATCGCCGGTGGAGTCTGGTCGCTGTTTGCAGGTTGGCTGGATGCCCGCTTTGGCATGAATCTGTTGATCACGACGCTGTTGCTCAACTATATTGCGATTTATTTTGGAGGATACATGGTATCCTATCCGTTTAAAGACCGCACCGGATCGGCGGCGATGGCCCAGACGCCAATGATTGATCAGAGTGTCTGGCTGCCGAAGCTGTTCCAGGGCATGGGCTTGCATGCTGGATTCATCATTGCCATCGTAGCGGCCATTCTCATCTATTGGTTCACACACAAGACGGTAACCGGTTATGAGATCCGCATGTTGGGTAGCAATCCTTCGTTTGCAACGTATGGTGGCGTGCGCCGCATTCGCATGATGATGCTTTCCATGATCATCAGTGGTGGACTTGCAGGCCTTGCAGGTGCAGGGGAAGTGCTGGGTACACAGTACCGTTTCCTTGATGGATCGTTGTCATCGGCAAGTTATGCATGGAGCGGCATTATGGCGACATTGCTCGCCCGCTCGCATCCGCTAGGAACAGCTGTGGCGGCAATCCTGCTTGCAGCGTTGCAGACAGGTGCCATGGGGATGGAACGGAATACGGATGTGCCGTTGGAAGTCGGCAGTGTCATCCAAGCGGTATTGACGTTATTTGTATCGGCTCAGATCGGATATTCATTCCTGAAGCGGAGAAAGGAGAAGAAGTCCAATGCAACAACTGTTTGATGCAGCCATGTTTGGCTCTACTCTGCGGATTATGACGCCGATCCTGCTTGCAGCGCTCGGTGGGGCTTTATGCTCTCGTGTCGGTCTGTTCAACGTGGGTCTGGAAGGACTCGTATTGATCGGTGCTTTCTCCGCTATTGTGGGTAACTATCTGTTCGGCAATGTACTGTTGGCCGTTATATTCTCGATTGTAATCGTCATGTTGTTCTCTGCGCTATTTGCCTTTATCAGTATTAATCTGAAGGCCAACGCCATTGTGGTCGGGATCTCGCTTAATTTTCTGGCGACAGGACTGACGACTTTTGCGCTGCGTGCGATTTTTGATGTAAAAGGTGCTTACTACGACAAGGATATGGTGGGACTCCCCAAATGGGACATCCCTCTGATTAAGGACATTCCGTGGGTAGGCGATGTCATCTCAGGGCATAGCCCGCTCGTATATCTTGGGATTATTATCGTAATTGCCTTGCAGTTTTATCTGTTCAAAAGTGTCTCCGGTTTCCGTCTTCGTTCGGTTGGCGAGAATCCAGTTGCAGCACAAAGTATCGGCATCAAGGTGCGCGGCATTCAATATGGTGCAGTTCTGATGTGCGGCGTATTATGCGCTCTGGCGGGTGCACAGCTATCGCTCGGTCAGGTTACGATGTTTACCGAGGGCATGACCGCAGGCCGTGGCTTCATCGCATTGGTAGCAACCATGTTGGGTCAAGCGAATCCGCTTGGCGTTATGGGGTCCAGTGTGCTGTTCGGGTTCATGGAAGCACTTAGTATCCGATTGCAGGGCTTTGCGCTGCCAACTCACTTTACCATGATGCTGCCGTATATTGTGACACTGGTGGCGATGTTCTTCTTCAAGGACCGTACTTATGCACAAGACGCACTAAAAGCGGGCGGGAGCTCGCGTTAAATCCTGAATGTTATGCTTGAAGCATATAAAGAAGGAGGAATCACGCTTGCATAATAAGGCTGAACGTCTGAAAAAAACGAAAAGCCCGGCACCCAAAGCGGGTGCTGAGCACGGAGACCGACTGCCACCGGGGCAGGTACTGACCGAGAAATTCCCGATTCTGCATGAAGGTGAAGTGCCAGAATACGACCTTTCCACCTGGGATTTGAAGGTATTCGGTGAGGTTGAGGAGGAGAAGGTGTTCTCCTTCGCCGAGCTTCAGGCGATGCCTCAAGTGAACACGGTGAGCGACATTCATTGCGTAACTCGCTGGTCGAAGTTTGATACACCATGGGAAGGTATCAGGTTCTCGGATTTCATTAAGCTTCTGGGCGTCAAACCGGAAGCGAAATACGTCATGATCCACGCGGATCATGATTACGAGACGAATGTTCCGCTCGAAGAATTGATGCATGACGATGTATTGCTTGCTTTTAAATTTAACGGTGAGCCGCTCACACCGAAGCACGGTTATCCATTGCGCTTGGTTGTTCCACAACTTTACTTCTGGAAGAGCGCGAAGTGGATACGAGGTCTGGAATTCATGAAAGAAGATCGCAATGGCTTCTGGGAAGTCAATGGTTTCCATCATTTTGCCGATCCATTCAAGGAGCAACGCTTCTCTGGTGAAGATATTCCGATTCCGGAAGACGAATGGACGAAGAAGGAGTTTGATTAAGATGTTGATGCCTATTTTGCAGATTCATTCCGAAGATATGCCTGCATATGCCATTGTCTGTGGTGATCCGGCACGTGCGGAGAAAATTTCCCGCAAGCTGGAGCAGGCGAGAGAACTGGCGTTCAGCCGGGAGTATCGCACGTTTGTAGGATTGTACGAAGGTGTACAAATGGCCGTGGTCAGCCATGGCGTAGGTTCACCTGGAGCAGCCGTCTGCTTCGAAGAACTGATCCGGGCAGGGGTAACGACCCTGATTCGTGTAGGTACAGCGGGCTCGTATACCGCGGATTACCCAGCGGGCAGTGTAATCGTCAGCACGGCCGCTGTTCGTACGGACGGGCTGACACGTCAGCTGGTACCGGATGGTTTCCCTGCGGTAGCGGACCTTGGCGTTACGCAAGCGTTAATCGAGGCGACTCGTGAGCATGCAAGTGGAGCGGATGCTCCTAGTGCGGGTAAAGTTGGCGTGGGCATTACCGTTACGCTGGATGCATTCTTCACAGGGGTGGAAGAGATTCCTCACCGCAAGTACAAGCTGGCGGGTGCTCTTGCCGCTGAGATGGAGATTGCAGCGCTCTACATTGTTAGTACACTGCGCGGCGCACGTGCCGGGGCAATTGTAGCTATCGATGGTTTCGCAGACAGTGATTTGGCTGCCGAGTATGACCCGCATACAAATGCGGTAGCTGATGCGGTTGAGCGTGAGATCGAAGCGGCGCTGCGCGCGCTGGCTGCACTTGCTCGCCAGGATCAGGCGTAAAGCTGAGATCCTCAGGCATTTTATGATGCTGCTGCTGGTAAAAAGCAAAACACGTCAGCATTTTGCATAATTCGATTCAACTCGCTTCCGGGTACAAGATATAGACGAATGAAAGCATTTCAATCTATATCGTGCTGATTGAAAGACGCTCCTTGGATTTATGCAAAATGCTCACGTAAATGATGTCCATCTGAGGTGGATAATATAAAAAGGGCGTCCCATAAGGTCATGAACATGACCTTATGGGACGCCCTTTTTAACTGGAAACAGGGACCGACTGGCGCTTCATTGGAAGGTGCAATCTATTCGTTAGCGTTGTCCAAACAATTGCTGTGCCGTCTCAATAAATAACCGGGATGCGGGAGAAGCATCAACAAGTGAAGGAACGGCAATCTCAATATTACGGTAGGCTTTAGGCTCTGTGGGGAGTGCTTTGACACCCGGAGGCAGCCAGGATAGAGAGATTACAGGCAGCATAGAGGTTCCGAGTCCTTGCTCAATCATGCTGAGACAAGTGTTCACGTTATACACTACAAATCCGAAATGTAATTCTGCATCTGCTCGATTGAATAGGTCAACAATCGGTACTTCGTAACCGCCTTTGCAAATGATCATAGGGTGCTTGTCCAGCATTTGTACAGGTAATACCTCCAGATTCGCAAAAGGCTCATCGTCCCGAAACACCGCGAGAATCTCCTCACTATAAAGCGGAAGCGTCTCATAAGCCATATCTAATGGCTCTTTGTCTGTTGCAATAATGAGAGCCACATCAATGGCCCTTGAGCTTAACCATTCCTGAATTTCAAGGATGTTCCCCTCGTACAGCTCAAATTGAATCTGAGGATAGCGGTCTCGAATGGAGCGAATAATTTTCGGCAGCAAATGGGCGGATGACATGGGGAAAGAGCCAATACGAATCGTACCAATCTCCAGCCCTTTTTCAGCGGCAACGACCTGCTGTATCTTATCAAATTGTTGTAAAATCCGGCGGAAAATGACCAAAATCCGCTGTCCCACATCCGTAAGCACGATGCCATTCCTGCGATCCCGTATGATTAGAGTCACATCCAGTTCATTCTCCAGCGAAGAGATGGCCCGACTTACTGCGGGCTGTGTCATATTCAGTTCCTGGCCTGCACGGGTGAAACTTCCCGTTTCTGCAATTTTCACAAATAACTGCAACTGTGAATTGTTCATATCAGATTTGGTATGCTCCTTATGATTAACATGCATTTCAATTATTATGATCATTATTGTATCATGGAGAAACGGAACGATCAAAGAACAGATGTATAACTGGTCTTGAGCGGAGTCCAAATGGTTTGCAGGCACCGAGAGAGCGCAGGATAAAGTGTACGATTGATTAAACTGCGCTTGTAGATGTGTGCCGGATAGGAGAATAAACATATGGCTTTATCACGTGCAAAAGCAGGCTGGGTCCTGGCTTTTCTAGTACTCATGTGGGGAGTAAACTGGCCCCTGACCAAATACGCATTAAATTTTACACCGCCGCTTATATTCGCAGGTATGCGCCTGTTAATTGGAGGACTGGTGCTTGGGTTGTATGCTTTCCCCCGCTACAAAACGCTGAGACTGAAGCAAACATGGCATATCTATGCCATATCTGCGGTGCTTAACATTATCTTCTTCTACGGCTTTCAGACCGTGGGACTGACGGAAGTGCCGGCAGGATTATTTTCATCCATCGTATTCCTACAGCCTGTGCTGCTTGGGATTGGGGCTTGGTTGTGGCTTGGCGAGTCCATGTATGGAATGAAAATCGCTGGGTTGGTGCTCGGTTTTGCAGGGGTGGCTACGATCAGTATAGGCGGCATGACAGGGAAAGTTTCACCTGAAGGGGTTATGCTGGGGCTGTTTAGTGCAATTAGTTGGGCAATCGGGACTGTATATATGAAGCGAACTTCAATGAAGGTCGATGGAATCTGGATGACAGCCATTCCGATTCTGATCGGCGGAGTTGTTCTGACGTTGACAGGTACGGTCACAGAGAGCTGGGCTGATGTGCAGTGGGTGCTTCCTTTTATATTGGATATGCTGTTTATTTCGGTGTTTGTCATTGCGATGGGCTGGCTTGCATTCTTCAAACTGGTCAGCTCCGGCGAAGCCAGCAAAGTAGGATCATTCACGTTCCTGATTCCGCTAATTGCCCTGTTTTGCAGTGTGCTGTTTCTCGGAGAGTCGGTAACGGTTAATCTGATCGCAGGTCTGGTCATGATTATTGCCAGCATCCTGCTCGTGAACGTTAAAGTGAAAGCCAGCAAGGTGGCGAAAATATAGAGTTTGGGACGAATTTTCTTCAATTGGTTGTTGAACCTTGTATACATTCAGAATGACAATGCAAAAAATGGGTAAGTTATATATAGGAACATCACCATGAATACGAAAAAGGAGGACTCCAGCATGACACAACAGAACAATCAACCTCAGGATGAGGCGGCAATTCGCAACAAACTGGATGAAGACGGGGATTCCTTGATGGAGAAAAAGAAAATTTTGAGCGGTGTAGATATTGAGCCGCAAGCGGACGAATGGTCTGCCAAACCGTCACCTGTAGCATTTGATGAAGGTAAATCATCGAAAGAATAAGAGGAACCAAATATAGTTTGAAAAGAAGCGGGTACCGTTAAGGTATCTGCTTTTTATTGTATAATCATGGGAAACGTTTGTGAGAGGAGAATGTGAAGTTGAGTGAGATTAACATTAGACGGGCTGTCATTGGAGATTACACAGGAGTATCTGCATTAATGGATGAACTTCATCACTTGCATGTAGAGGCTAGACCAGATGTATACAGAGAGTTGCAGACGAGAATGAGCCACAAGGAATATGAACAACTACTGGAAACGGATTATCGTTATCTCTATGTTGCGGAATTGCTGGATCAGGATGAGACTGTTGGATATGCGAGCGCACAGTTGAATGTAATTCAGAATGTGGATTTGTTAAAGGATCGAAAGATGCTGTACATCAATGAGATCATCGTTGGCAGCAAACATCGCGGACATGGGACAGGCAAACTGTTGATGCAGGAGTTAATCGAACTTGGCAAAGAAATTCAGGTCGACAGCGTTGAACTGACGGTGTCTACATTTAATACTGGTGCTCAGGCTTTCTATGAGCAGTTGGGTTTGGCTGTACGCAGCAGCAGAATGGAATACATACTATAGCGCGCCTGTACGAAGAATAATGGGGATGTCTGGCGCAATATTGCAATCGTAGGAAGCATGAAAAACATCCATTTTGAGCAAAATAATGAAATACTCTTGCATACCCCTATGGGGTATGTTATGGTTATAACAGAACGAAAGAAAAGGGGTGTTCGTGATGGAGCATCAGAGCCATCCCAAGGAACCTTCAGAGTCATTCGTAACAGAGGTGAGTGAAGTCTTACACACAGATGATCAGCAAGTCACTTCATGTCATACGGCAGGCAGTGACGGGAAACATGTGCGCAAGAGCCATCACTCCCAAGAGATGAAGGGCAACCTGATTTCTCGTTTGAACCGTGTTGAAGGACAGATTCGCGGAATCAAGGGATTGATCGAGAAAGACACCTATTGTGATGATGTGCTGACGCAGATCGCTGCGGCTCAGTCTGCTCTCAATTCGGTAGGCAAGCTGCTGCTGGAAGGTCACATGAAGAGCTGTATCGTTGAGCGCATTCAGGCCGGAGAACATGAGGTCGTGGATGAATTGTTGGTAACGGTAAGGAAGTTAATGAAGTAATTATTTTTGAATGAACTTATCATTTATATATCCAAGGAGGAACTATCCATGTCTAATATTACATTGAACGTTACAGGAATGTCTTGCAATCACTGTGTGAAATCGGTTGAAGAAGCTGTGAAGAATGCGGGTGCGAATGGTCAGGTTGATTTGGCAGCAGGAACTGTCGCAGTTGAATATGACGAGCAAAAAGTCAATGTGGATCAGATCAAGGCAGCCATTGAAGATCAAGGGTATGACGTAGTCTAATCATTGCAGGCTTAAACTGAACTTCCCTTTGCATGGAAAGGAATTCAATAGATCTTTTCCAATAAATGAGTTCATTGTTTAAGCCTGATTTTTCGTCTTTTATATACCCCTTGGGGGTATTGAATAAATAAAAATATTTCATTAAGAAAGGAGCTAATCACATGGATAAGTCATCGACAACGGAAAACACCTCAGCCTCAGAACCCGTACCATCACCGGAAGCAGCGGGATTACAGACAACACTGCAAATTACAGGCATGACCTGTGCTGCCTGCTCTACCCGGATTGAGAAGGGTTTGTCCCGAATGGAAGGGGTCAATCAGGCGAATGTTAACCTCGCCATCGAACAAGCAACGGTATCCTATGATCCGAAGACAACGAACATTAATGCATTGCGGGATAAGGTGGAGGCGCTTGGCTATGGTACAGTAACGGAATCGGTGGATCTGGATATTACAGGCATGACCTGTGCTGCTTGCTCTGCTCGAATCGAAAAGGGCCTCTCTCGTTTACCGGGTGTATCCCGTGCAAACGTGAATCTGGCGCTGGAGAAAGGGCATGTGGAATACGTTGCCGGAGCATTGAAGGCATCCGATATTACGGCGAAGATCAAGCAACTTGGTTATGGAGCCGAGCTGCAACAGACGCAAGAAGAGACGACATCGGTGCGTGAACGTGAGTTACAGCGCAAAAAATGGAAGTGGATGATTTCTGCCTTGTTATCTTTACCCCTGTTGTGGGCGATGGTAGGCCATTTCTCGTTCACATCTTGGATATGGGTACCCGACTTGTTCATGAATCCATGGTTCCAACTGGTACTGGCAACTCCGGTACAATTTGTGATAGGTTGGCAGTTCTATGTGGGCGCCTATAAAGCGCTCCGTAATGGCAGTGCCAATATGGATGTACTGGTCGCATTGGGTACAAGCGCGGCTTTCTTCTACAGTCTGTATCTGACCCTGACCAGTGGCAATGCAGCCTCGACCATGATGGATCATGGCGGGGCAGGAATGACAACAACAGCCATGCCAACCGTGGAGCTTTATTATGAGACGAGTGCAATTCTGATTACGTTGATCCTATTGGGGAAATGGTTCGAGGCCGTAGCCAAGGGGCGCTCCTCTCAGGCAATCAAGAGTCTCATCGAATTGGCTCCGCGTGAAGCCAGAGTGATTCGTGATGGTCAGGAGGTTGTTGTACCGTCGGCGTATGTCGCAGTAGGTGATCTGGTTCTTGTGAAACCCGGAGATAGTATTCCGGTGGACGGCGTCGTGGAGGAAGGACAGTCTTCTGTCGATGAATCCATGTTAAGCGGAGAGAGCCTGCCCGTTGATAAAAAACCGGGAGATACCGTTACAGGTGCTACGCTGAACAAAAATGGAGTATTAAGACTGCGTGCGACCCGAGTAGGCTCGGACACGGCGTTATCGCAGATTATTAAAGTGGTTGAGCAAGCACAGGGCTCCAAAGCACCCATTCAGCGGATAGCCGATGTGATCTCAGGCATCTTTGTTCCGATTGTTGTAGGCATCGCAGTAGTGACGTTCCTGATCTGGTATCTGTTCGCCAGTCCCGGCGACTTTGCTGGTGCGCTGGAGAAGGCAATTGCTGTACTGGTGATTGCTTGTCCTTGTGCGCTTGGCCTTGCAACGCCAACGTCCATTATGGCTGGATCAGGACGTGCGGCTGAATACGGTGTGTTGTTCAAAGGCGGCGAACATCTGGAATCGGCACAGCAGATCCAGACAGTTGTACTGGACAAAACAGGTACAGTTACCCAAGGAAAGCCCGTGCTTACGGATGTAGTGACGGCTCCAAATTGGACGGAAGCAGATCTGCTTCAGCGGGTGGGAGCGGCAGAACAGAGTTCGGAGCATCCATTGGCTGAGGCGATTGTGGAAGGAATCCGAGGTAAAGGCCTGGAACTGACCCAGCCAGAGCAGTTTGAGAATATACCGGGATATGGTGTGCGGGCCCGGGTTCAGGGACAAGACATCCTGGTCGGGACACGCCGACTGCTTACTGATGCGAAGGTGAATGTCTCTGAGGAAACCATGCAGCAGATGAACAACCTTGAAGAACAAGGACGTACTGCCATGCTGATCGCGGTGGATGGTCAATGGGCAGGGATTGTAGCTGTAGCTGACACCATCAAGGAAACTTCACGAGAAGCCATTCAGCGGCTCCAAGGCATGGGAATCGATGTCATCATGATTACGGGAGACAATGAGCGAACAGCTCGCGCCGTGGCAGAACAGGCCGGAATCTATAAAGTTCTGGCTGAGGTATTACCTGAGGGTAAAGCGGCGGAAGTGAAGAAGCTTCAGGAGAGTGGCCTCAAAGTAGCCATGGTTGGGGATGGAATTAACGATGCTCCAGCCCTGGCTACAGCCGATATTGGTATGGCGATTGGAACCGGAACCGATGTAGCGATGGAAGCAGCGGATATTACACTAATGCGTGGCGATCTGAACAGTATTGCAGATGCGATCGAGATGAGCCGACGCACCATGGGAAATATCAAGCAGAATCTGTTCTGGGCACTTGGTTATAACGTAATTGGTATTCCTATTGCGGCAGTGGGTTTTCTGGCTCCTTGGCTGGCAGGTGCGGCCATGGCGTTCAGCTCTGTGTCGGTTGTACTGAATTCGCTACGTCTGCAACGAATGAAACTGAAACGGAATGACTGAATACCCTGTATGGAAGGGCTCAACGTTTCTTTCTTCAAAAACCATAAATACAAACACGGTCCGCTACGGCGGACCGTGTTTTTTTGTTGAGAAAAGATTGCCTGGAAAGGTTAAAGCAAAAGTCCGTTCCTTGTTAATAGAAGGCGGACTTATGAAGTGATGTCCTCTTATGAAAAGAATGACCATTGTTTGCGAAACACATCTTTATCTTTTCTGAACCTTTCAGAAATTGATTGACAATATAGACATATAGACTTAAAATTTAAAACGATCGTTTGATTTAAACAATCGTTTACATCAAATTCGAACTAATTAGTAATGGAGGACATCATTTATGTTGCAGGCTTTACGTATATTGTTGAAAAAACCGCCAGTAATTGTGGGGATCGTGACGGCACTTATGTTCCAAGTGATCTTCAGCGTGATCTGGATGACAGCATATTCCGGAGTGAATGACCGGATGAATGAATTGACGGTTGCCGTTGTCAATGAGGATGGAGAGCAGTCCAAGGGGATCGCAGATCGTATGGCTGAGACGCTTTCTTTTCATACCGTAACTAATCTGAGTGCTGCCGAAGCACTTGACCAGTTAAACCATCGCAAGATTCATATGGTACTGAATATTCCTGCAGGGTTTAACGAGCTGATTCAGACAGCCGGTTCCACTGCCGAAATCAAGTACACCATTAACGAGGCGAACCCGGTTACAATCAAAAGCATGATGCAAGGTGTCTCGCAAAGCGTGACGAATACGATTAACAAGCAAGCAACCGCTCAAGGTGTGCAGGCTGTGCTGACGGCTTCTGGAGCGCCTGCGGATCAGGCAGCTGAAGCTGCTACCAACCTGACTACCCGCGTTGAAGGTACAACTACTTCCATTAATCCGGTTAACGGTATGAACAACCAGATGGTGCCGATGATGATGGTACTCGCTTCTTATGTGGGAGCCATGATTATGGGTATGAACCTGCAGACAGCGATGGGAATGCTGTCGGCTACTCACTCCCGCTGGACATTGTTCGGTGCCAGAGTAGTCATTAATCTTGGGTCTGCTCTTGTGGTTTCTCTGCTGGGATCATCACTGATTGTGTCGCTGGGCGGACAGATCGAGCAAGGATTTATCGTATTCTGGTTGTTCCAGGCGTTGTTCCTCTGCACGTTCATGTTCTTCTCCCAGTTCTTCCTGATCTGTTTTGGACCAGCGGGAAGCTTGTTCAACATCATTTCACTGTCGCTGCAACTGGTATCTTCCGGTGCAATGGTGCCACGTGAATTGCTGAACAGTTTCTACAGTGGTATTGGTCAGTATCTGCCAGCCACATATGCAGTTCAAGGTGTTCTGAGCGCTCAACTGGGTGGACCTGGAGTTCAATCCGCTGCTGGCTCAATTGCCATTGTATTGCTGGTTGCTGTAGCCCTCTCCCTGGTGGTGACGTCGTTGAAAAAACAACGCATGCCAGCTGGGGCACCAAGCCCGGCTCAAATGAACAGCTAATATTGCAGACATAATGGTTGTTCTTTATAGGATATGATCAAGCACCCCGGTGATTTTCACCGGGGTGCTTGGTTTATTAGTAGGTTGAGGTGGCTAGCTTTGTAGGACCACAGGCGACACACCTTGCGCTTTGATGCACAAACTTTCATAATGAAACGATAGAGTAGTCTCGCTGCAGCCCGGTGAGCTGGAGCAACAAATGAATAGAACGGACAAGAGGAGCGGACGGAATGACGGAACCGGAATTGGATATAAAAACGAGGATTTTGCTTGCAGCCAAGAAGCTTTTTGCACAGCAGGGGTATGACGGGACAAGTGTTCGTCAAATCTGTGATGAGGCGGGTGCGAATGTATCGCTGGTCTCGTATCATTTTGGCGGAAAAGAAAAGGTATTCGAAGCATTATTTGAGCACTTTTTTCCTGATCATATGATGAACGAGTTGGCTGAAGAGTCCATGTCCTCCCCTGTGGAGGGTATCCGACGAATCATAGGTGAAGTCGTAAAATTTACGATGACGGACCGGGAGATGAGCGATATTGTGCAGCTTGAAATTACGCTGCGTACCCATCGTACGGATACCGTGTTTCGTTTTCTGGACCCCGTCTGGACCAAAGTGAGGGAACTGCTGCAAGAAGGCAAGGAGCAGGGCGTGTTTCAGATCGAGTCCGTATCTTATGCGATGCTTCAGGTCATGGGTGTAGCTTTGGCGCACAAACGGGCCAAGAACTCACGATTTAGCTTTGATTATCAGGACATGAACACAGATGAGCTGGCCGAGCAGACCATTGAATTTGTACTACGAGGATTGGGAGTGAATAGCAATGAACGAAACCATTGAATTGATGATGAAGCACCGCTCTGTGCGGAAATTCAAGCCAGACCCGGTAAGTGAGGAGCAGCTGGCAGCAATCGTGGCGGCCGGGCAGATGGCTTCCTCTTCAAGTAGTGTGCAGGCCTATACTGTAATTGCAGTTACCGAACAGGAGCAGAAGGCCAAATTGGCTGAATTGGCAGGCAATCAGTCTTACGTCAACGAATGCCCTGTGTTTCTCGTATGGTGTGCTGACCTTTATCGACTGAGTGATGCTGCCAAGCGTCATTTGCCTGAAAAGGAATCCTATGAGGACTCGACTGAAAACTTTATGGTGGCAACAATCGATGTTGCACTCGCATCGCAGAATGCTGCGCTTGCGGCAGAGTCGTTAGGTTTCGGTATTGTCTATATTGGCGGGCTGCGTAACCGCATTGAAGAAGTCAGCGAAGTGTTGGGCTTGCCTGACGGCGTCTATCCAGTCTATGGCATGTGCATTGGTGTTGCTGATCAGGAGACAGGTCTTCGTCCGCGTCTGCCGCTTGATGCTGTGCTCCACCATGGTCGCTATAACGCCGAGCAGACTCTCAAGGGCGTGGAGAGCTATGACGAAACGACCGCTGCATACATGAAGGAACGTACCCAAGGGGAACGCGCTACACCGTGGTCCGAATTGATGGCGAAACGTCTTACAGAGCCGACACGATTGCAGATGAAGCCATTCCTCGAAGGCAAAGGATTTCTGAAGCGTTAAGGTGAATTCAAAAGAAGTCAGTTCGGCGGATGCCGGCTGACTTCTTTTTGTGGTGCTCTATCATACGAATACGTCTAAGGAAGACCGTAGAAGCGTTTCGTATTCTGATAAAAAAGACGCGCAGCCCGCTCCGTTCCCATACCGGTCACTTCGCTCCACGCCTGAATAACCTGTCTCGTCATGGCTGGATGCGTCATTCTTCCCTGGAAAGGTCCCTCGAAAGGCCAAGGTCCATCGGTCTCTGCCATAACCTGCTCGGAAGGATACTGGCGAGCTAATTCGCGAATTTCCTCTTCGTATATGATATCAGGTGTAAATGAGACGAAGTATCCGTTGTCAGCCATTCGCTGGACGGTCCGCTTGGAGCCTTTGAACCAGTGAAAATGAGCCCGGCGATGATGATATTGCTCCAGCAGGTCACAGGCGATATCGGCATCCTCGTATACAGCGTGCAGTACAATCGGTTTACCGTGCCGTTTCGCCAGCTGGATAAATCGCTCCAACAGATCGATATAGCCGCTCTGATCAAAGTATTGTCCTGCCTGTTCGGCTTCCTGCCGGTTGTAATAAGGTAATCCAACTTCCCCGATCGCTGTGGCTTGTCCCATATGCTTTTCGATCCAGTGGAAGAACAGATCCTGTTCTGCCAGGGAAGGCAGGGGCTGCTCGGGATGGAAACCAAAGGCCGGATATACGGTACGGGGGTATTGTGAAGCTAGTTCCAGGTTGGTATGAGCAGAAGCCAGATTCATGGAAACGGCAATGACGGCTTCAACCTGCTGGGATGGGAAGGAATGCAGCATCTCACGTTGTTCTTCAGGTGTATATTTGTCCAGGTGAAGATGGGCATCGATCAAGGGTGCAAAAGCTGTTGATTGCATGGATGGATTCCTCCTTTTTGTCTTTTACCAATGATACGCAGAGTAGTTTGTCTTGGATCACCCATAATAGGAGAATAATAACTTAAAAACCCGCGCTATTTGGATAGGCGGGTTTTCTGCTGTTCTTCTCTCATCCACTGGGAAATCTGCCGTTTCCGTTCAAGAAAAGCAGATTCCTCCGTGATCGCTTCGCGACGTGGACGATCAAAGGGAACATCGACCTCATGAAGTACAGCCGCAGGCCGATTCGATAAAACATAGATGCGGTCAGCAAGCAGTAATGCTTCCTCGATATTATGCGTAATGAACAGCACCGAGCGGCGGTTTTGTTCCCAGATATCGAGCAGCCAGCGCTGCATGTCGCTGCGGGTCAGTGCATCCAGCGCACTGAAAGGCTCGTCTAGCAGCATCAGCTCCTGCGGACTGAGCAGGGCGCGCAGAAAGGCAACCCGCTGCTGCATGCCGCCCGATAACATATGCGGATAGGCTTGTTCAAATCCGGCCAGTCCGACACTGCTCAGCCACTTCCGAGCATCTGCAAGCGCTTCTGCTCGGGGTGGTGCATCCGCAGACACTTCACCTGCAAGCAGCACATTGTCTTCAATGGTACGCCATGGGAAGAGGGCAGGCTGCTGCGGCATATAACTGATCTTGCCGCGCTGTCCGGTAACATCCTGACCGTTCATCAGGATTTGGCCCTCCGATGGTTTCAGCAGACCGCCGATGATGTGAAACAGGGTGCTTTTGCCGCAGCCGGATGGACCGACGATGGCTACGAATTCTCCTTGTTCCACGGTCAGGGACAGGCCATCCAGAACGGGCAATGTGCTGCGTCGCTCTCGGAACGAAGCATTCACGTTTAATACTTCCAACGCTGGTGATGAATGATGTGCATTTAAGGTCACGGCTCCATGTTCAGGACCTCCGCTACCAGTTGGAGTGGTTGCACCTGCATCCGGCGCAGCAGCTCCCCGCTTGTTATGTTCGAGTGTCATCTCGTCATCACTTCCTAACCTTTATATGGGGCTTATTTCAAAGTTATCGCTTTTGCGGTCGCCAGCGAACGAGCAGCTTCTCCAGTAGCGCAATGAGCAGGAAGAGCAGCAGACTCAGTGCCACAATAATCATGATCGCCACGAACAGACGATCCGTCCGATAGGCCGATTTTTGCAGCATCATATAATACCCGATGCCCTTATCTGCACCGATCCATTCGGCGATAATCGCACCCATGACGCTGTACGTAGCGGCAATTTTGATCCCTGAGAACACCGAAGGCAGCGCATGTGGAAGCTCAAGCTTCCAGAAAATCGAGCCGCGTTTGGCGCCAGCCATGCGCATATAGTTCATCATCGCTGCATCGGTGCGGGTTAACCCGTCCATGGCGGCTACAGCCACCGGGAAGAAGCAGACCAGGATGATGGTAATCAGTTTGGGCAGCAGCCCAAATCCGAACCAGATCAGCAAGAGCGGGGCAAGCGCAATGGTCGGTATATTTTGACTAAGAATAAGTAATGGATAGAGTGCAGATTTCAAAAATGGAATCAAATGTAGCACCATCGCAATCAGCAATCCCGTAAGTGTGCCTGCTGCGAACCCAATCAATGTCAGCTGGATTGTTGCCCATGCATGCATGCCAAGTCGCTCGGCCTGAGACGCCGCTTCATGGGCGATGTCCGAAGGAGCAGGCAGCATCCATTTCTCAATATGGAACAGGGAGACAGCGCCCTGCCATACCGCTATAAAGAGAATAACCGCCACAAAGGGCGGCCATACGCTTTTCCAATAGGCAGGCATTAGCGATATTTCTCCGTCAGGGTGTCCATGCTGAAGCCGCTCGGGCTATGGGCGATCTTGATCTGTGAGATGATGCTTGGGCTGCCGGCTTCCACGAGAACTTCGTGCATTTTGCGGACAACCTCCAGTAGCTCCTCCAGTTCTCCCTCCATCGTGGTATCGAGTGGATTGACCTGGTATTTCAAGCCTGATTGCTGAATAACTTCAATGGCACGATCGACGTAAGGATAGGAATTTTCGCCATTTGGCGTTTTGGGAATGACTTGAATGCTAAGTAGTGTGCTTGCCATGAAAGATCACTTTTCCTTTCGGGTTGGATTTTTATTGGGGTAAGAACTCGTTTGTATACGCTTTGGACACATCTACCTGCTCATCGAGCAGTTTTTTGCTAAACATCCAATCCGTGTAGTTCTGCCATACTTCCTGCTTCTGCTCACCCCAGCGCGGTGCATCATCCTGATATTTCGGACTCAGCCACTTCTGGCTTGCGAGTACAAGGTCCTTGTCCAGATCTGGTACGGCCTTGATCAGAATGTTGGCAGCTTCTTCGGGATGTTCAATCGCATATTGATATCCTTCGGAAGTTGCTTTCAAGAACGCTTTAACCAGCTCGGGATCGTTCTGAATCGTCTTTTCATTGGTAACGAGTACAGGTGTGTAGTAGTCCAGTGCCTCGGAATAATCCTTCACATACAGCATGTCGATCGGCTCTCCGCGAAGTTCGGCTTCAATACCCGTCCATGCGTAGAAAATCCAGGCAAAATCAATATCGCGTTTCACAGCGGTGAAAAAGTCTGCATCGCCCATGCTAATATTTTTTACTTTGGATACATCGGCGCCTTCGCCTTCCATAATGGACTGCATCACGGCCTCTTCTACCGGGGAGCCCCAGCCACCATAGGTTTTACCTTGAAAGTCTTTGGGTGACTTGATGTTCCGATCAACCGGAGCTGCAAATCCGGACGTGTTATGCTGAATAACTGCAGCGATGGACACGAGCGGTACGCCCTGTGTGCGGGCCTGGGTTACACTCTCCTGATAACTTACGCCAAAAGGCACTTCATTCGAAGCCACCATTGTATCCGCGCCTCCGGCACCCGGCTGTACAATCTCCACATTTAAGCCCTCAGCTTTATAAAAACCTTGATCTACGGCCGCATACAGGCCGGTATGATTCGTATTTGGTGTCCAGTCCAGCACCACTTTAATGTCCTTGAGGGCTGCATTGTCACCGTCTCTACTGTTTTCGGTGTTGCTGCTGCTGTTCTCTCCTGAAGGTGCAGCTTCTTTGCTGCCGCAAGCGGCCACAGTTACCAGCATCACGCACAAGAGCAGCAGTCCCGTCATTTTACGCCATCTCATCTTTGAATCTCTCCTTCATGTTGTCCGGCCAGTGGCGCGGGGTACTCCTTGGCTTCATATCCAAGCTTCTTGCATAAATCGACAGATTTATACCAGCTATGATCCGGATGACGTCACTTTTTTTTAGCTCTCTGGCTATATAAAAGAACATTAAAAAAGCGCCCCGTTAATCCGGGACGCGTGCAGGCGTTAGAGATGTGGCACTCAGCAAAGAGGCTAGGCTGGGCCAATTCGATATACTCCGATTCCTACGCTGGCATGATCCAGATCAGGTCTAAGGGTCAGTATCTTGGTGGGATACACTCTCAGCCGGCCAATTCCGACTCCCCTGGGAAACTATGAAGTTACGGGCATTACTAGGTGTAATTATAGGCCAGAGGCCGATGCATGTCCAGTCAGGAACTGGATGGAGGGACGAGTACAGTAAACAAAGAGGCCGTTATACATACGTATAACAGCCTCTCTCGATGTATCATTTTCAACAATTTATCGTGGCGTATCGTATAGGGAAATCTGACTGAGTGCAAAAGCATCGGATTTCGGGTTATATCCTACCTGTTTCTGCGTGGCTTCCAGATTCAATCGTTTAAACCGATTATTCGAGATCCCATGAAGTATGGTGAAAGGCTCCAGATCTGTAGCTGTAATTGCTTTGAACATCAAATCACACAAGTCGGCCGGACTAATATACGCGCTCATATCACGAGCCTCCAGCGGCGGCCCATCCGGTTGAAAATCATCATATGCCCCAATACGTATCGCAACACTTTGTAAACCTTCGGTATATGCAAAGTAGGAAGCGAGCGATTCACCAAAACATTTGCTAACCCCGTACAAATTCCGTGGGCGTGTCGGCATGTCCGGATAGACTTGAGCATCAATGGGATATCCCTCGATCGTCTGTGCACTGCTTGCCAGAATGACTCTCCGCACACCTTGGTCTTTAGCTGCACGGAATACATTAAATGTACCCTTGATATTGATATCCAACAAAGATTCATAAAACCCTGCATGCGGGGAAGGATCTCCCGCCAGATGTACAACCATATCCATGCCTTCGCAAGCGTGCTGACAGGCTTCGGGATCTGTTACATCAAGTGTCATGATCTCATGGCTTGTCCCTTGATACGTTTGCAGTCTGTCGATATTCAAATCCGTTAGTCGAAGGTGAAATGCCTCTGATAAATGTTGGGACAAGTCCTGTCCAATTTTTCCGGCTGCTCCGGTAATTAAAATGTTCATAAATCAGCTCCAATTCTTAGCGATGGAAGAACTCAATCCATTCCTTCTCGGGTCCATAGATGAAGAAATAACGGTAACCGTTGGGCAGTGTAATAATCTCACCATCAATAAACTCCGCCTCGGTCGCCTTAATACGCTCGTATTCGGATTCAAGGTCATCCACATGGATGGCAAAATGGTGCACCGTTCCTTCAGAAGGCAGCTTGTCGCTATATCCCTGAATCAACTCAATCTCGGTCTCGTTGCTTCCATTGAAGCCGAGAAAGGCAAGCTGAATGATGCCGTTGGTATGGATTACCCGGTCTTTTAATTCAAGACCAACAATCTCCGTATAGAAACGGAGTGTGGTCTCCAGATCACGAACGGCGATGCCGATATGGTCAATGCGTTTTTGAAAACTCATAATCAAAATCCTCCTTAATAGTAGATGAATCATTCTTCCATTTTAAGGAATATCATAGGGCTGGACTACGGGGTTGTCAAATCCGATTTATATTTGGAAAAGTTAGAATTGTTCACAGAATGTTCACTTATGAAGAGGGGGATGTGATCTCTATAATTACGAAGATAAACAGAAAGGATGAGAGCATTGCCAACAACGAAAAAGGAACATATTTATTTTGGATTGATGATGTGCACAGGGATGGTTGTCGTCATGATGACCTTCAATTTATGGCACAATGGGTTATTGAGCAAGATGTCCCCGCTTGAAATACTGCTTCAATTCATATTGTGCTTTATCATTGCGTTCCTGGTGGAGTCCTTCATCGTTGGACCTGTAGCGAGAAAAATTGCATTTTCCTTACCTTTTGACAAGTCCAACAAAATCTTGGGCGTGCTCGCTATGTCATTTTTCATGGTCATTGGAATGGTTCTGATCATGTCCTTGTACGGAATGATTTCCGCTTATCTTGCGAATCAGTCAAATGGAGCATCCGTACTAAGTACGTATCTTCATACGATTGCTCGTAATCTCAGCCTGGCGCTTCCTTACCAAATTATTATTCTGGGACCACTCGTTCGATATGTATTCGGTAAATTCATTAAGGAAAAAGGGAGTGTAGTCCCTTCAACCTAAGTAACATTAGTTCCGGATTTAAAGCACCTGAAAGTATTTCCTGGGCAATCGTCCACTGCTCTAAGATAAAGAAGTAATTGTTCATTTTTAAATTAAAAAGGCTTCATAGCATTTACTGCTACGAAGCCAATCTTGTTACAGCTATATTCAATTGAATCCTAATTATATTCTGCTTGGCAGATGTTACGATGCTGAACTTATAGCATACCTGCGCTGCCATTGATAGGCGATCACGCTAATAATGAGCAGACCGACTGCAAAAATGGCCAGCATCCATGCGGACTGGTTAACTTCGAGATGATCCAGACTCCAGCCTGTAACCAAAGGCAGAATGGCACCGCCTACCCCACCTGATGCAATCAGTATGCTGGGTGTAGATTCTTCTGTTCCAGGCAGCATTTTGCTGGCGAAAACGAGGGCAATGGAGAACACGCCCGACAGTGCAAGCCCGAGTAACAGAATGATTAGAAATGCCGACCAGATCTGGTTGGTAAAAGGAAAGATCATCAGCAGTACAACTGCTGCAAAGCAACTGTACAGAACGTAGACGCGATATTGAAATTTTTCCGCAATATATCCGGCAAACAGTCGTCCAACAGACATGGCGATCCAGAAGCAGGTAACACTAAGCGCGGCACCTGCTTCCTTCATGTTCATTTTCTCAATCAGAATGGCTGGCATGAAGTTGGCAAGGCTCATTTCGGTGCCGACATAGAGAAAGAAAAATAGAACAAATAAAGACAGAAGAGCCAAATTGCGGCCGCGATAGGTTGAACGGGTTGGCTTGATGTCTCCAGGATTCGTTCCATTTGGCGACTCAGCAGTGTGAGTGTGTTCAGGAGTCTGGTCTGAGCTACGTCGACTCAGCTCGTTATCCAGCTCGCCAAATGAACTTTTGGCCCAGAAGATAAAAGTCATCGCTGCACAGACGGCAACCACTAGAAATGACATACGCCAGTATCCGGCAGAAATCAGACCGCTGGCAATGAGCGGCATGATCATGGCCCCGATACCAAACAACACCTCAAGTCGGCTCATGGCGACCGCTGTATTATCTTTAATTGCAGCAATGATGATTGTACCAATGACAGCCTCGATCATGCCGAATCCGAATCCGGCTGCAGGTGCAATAACGAACATCCAGCCCCAAGGAGGCAGCAACATATAGGATAACTCTGCAATGCATAGCAGAGCCGCGGCGATTAATAGACCGCCTCGTTTGCCAAAGTGTTTATTCAACCACGGAGATAACAGTACACCACCCAGGAACCCGGCAAATTGGGCAAATATCAGTGTACCTCCCTGACTGTAATCCTTTCCATAATGTTCAAGGGCAACGGGCAGGATGGAGCCGAGAACCACGTGGGCAAGCCCGATGAGGAAATAGGACAAGCATCCAATCCAAAGCAATTTTTTCATGAAGAAAAACTCCTTCTAATATGATGTTTATGTAGTAAGTCTGCCATTCAGGAGCATTTCCTAAAAACAAACAATCTCTATCATAACAGGACATGTAAGGGTGTGCACGAATAACTTGCAATGGAGACGAAAGTTCGTATATACTGAAAAACAACAATTACAGATCGGACCATGCCGTTGAAGAGCATCCAACTCGGAGGCGTTTTCGCCAGGGGAGCGAACCAATCCCCAAGTTAACCGGAACCGCCCGTTATCGCGGACCAAGAGGCTGAACCAGAATATTCTGGTTCGGCAAGTTGGGTGGCACCGCGAGCAGAGCGCTCCTCGTCCCAAGGGATGAGGGCGCTCTTTGTATTTTTACAGCCAAAGGAGACGGTGACCATGTTGGAAATGAAGTGGATTCGGGAGCATGCAGAAGAGGTGCAAGCTGCGGCAGACGGAAAGAGAATCAATATCAGTATTCATGAATTGTTGGGAAGGGACGCAGAGCGCAGAGCACTTTTACTGGAAACGGAAGAAGGCCGTAGAGTGCGTAATTCGTTATCTGCGGATATCGGCAAGCTGATGCAAGCCGGTGAGCGTGAACAGGCCGAAGGTTTAAGGGAACAGGTGAAACAGCTCAATAATCAACTGGAACAGGTAGAAGCCAAGCTTGCCGTTGTGCAAGAGGAAGTAACAAGGCTGCAATGGTTGGTACCCAATGTCGTATCGCCGGATACGCCAATTGGCGCATCGGATGAGGATAATGTGGAGCTGAGACGTGTGGGTGAGCTGCCGGTATTCGATTATGAGGCCAAGGATCACGTAGAACTCGGTGAACGGCATGATCTAATCGATATCCCACGTGGAGTGAAAATCGGCGGAACACGAAGCTACGTGCTCAAAGGAGCAGGATTGCTCCTGCATCGGGCTGTACAGCAACTTGCGCTTGATTTGCTGCTGAAGCATGGATTTACGCCAATGGAGGTTCCATTGATGGTGAGGGAGAATACACTCTTGAATACGGGGTTCTTCCCCACAGGCCGGGATCAGGTTTATGAATTGGAAGGCGAGAACAAGTGGCTGGTGGGAACATCGGAAGTGCCGCTGGTCTCGTATTATGCAGATGAGATTGTAGATGTGGAGAAGCCAATCAAGCTGGCTGCCGTATCGACGTGTTTCCGCAGTGAGGTCGGCTCGGGTGGCCGGGATGTAAGAGGGTTGTACCGAGTGCACCAATTTGCCAAAGTGGAACAGGTCATTCTCTGTGCACCGGATGCAGAAGAATCGGAGCGAATGCTGCAGGAAATTACGGGACACGCCGAGGAATTGCTGCAATTGCTGGAACTGCCTTATCGTGTGGTTGCTGTGTGTACAGGCGATATGTCGCAGAAAACGTACAAACAGTATGATATTGAGACCTGGATGCCAAGCCGCAATGCATACGGAGAGACACATTCGTCGTCGAATCTGCATGACTTCCAGGCTCGGCGCTCGAATATTCGCTGTCGCGATGCCGAAGGCAAGCTCGCATACTGCCATACGTTGAACAATACGGCTGTGGCTTCGCCACGCATCCTGATTCCATTGTTGGAAAATCATCAGCAGGCGGATGGAAGCATTCGCATCCCAGCCGCACTTCAGCCCTATATGGGCGGTACCGAATATTTGATTTTGCCACACCAGGAGGAAGAGAATTAAAAGGTTGTCAGCTAAAATAGAAAGCAAACAGGAACCCCTTCGTTGGGGTTCCTGTTATTTAAACATATGGAGTGTGACCCATTGGTATTCTTGTTCAAATCGCGCTGCAAGTTTGGGATCTTCTTTGGATGCAACTTCTCTCATATATGTTAAGTCTATGGACTCAAACTGGCTATAAATCAGGTAACGTGCCCACTCTAAACTTCGAGCATCACTCCAATACTCGGATGCTCTTAAGCGATCCAAAATAAGGTCATCTATTCCAATTACATAACAGTAACCTTCTGGTGTGATTAATTTGATAATCTTATCTTTTGAACCTTCTAGTGTATCAGAAGGGATTTCAATTGGGATGTCCATTTCGGACACGTAATAATGTCCCACTTGATTCTTTCCTGCATTTCAGGCGTTTCTATTCGGTCCATAGTTCACCCATATTCTTAACGCAGCTTCCATTCTCGCTCGTTAATGATTTCGATTCGTCCGGATTCAAGGCTTTTTTTGAAACGATTGCGAGCTGTTTTCATCAGTAGAATCATTTCGTCCTCGGAACGAATTTTGCTGGATGACGAAGTGATAATAACTTCCATACGCTTCCGGTTGTTTTTAGGGGCCGTCATATCAAGTATGTTCACTTCAATCATATAAATCCCCTCCACTTTTTGAGGTTTATACTAAAATAGTATTACTCCACCTGTATTCACTATACACTGAACATTTTAAATTTGTTCCTCAATCATGGGTTACGAGTTCATCCATTAACAATATTTTTCAACACCATCTAGGAAGATGTCGAATGTTCCTCTTATCCGAGATTCTGCTCCAATATGATTCACTTTTATGTAATGTGTTTCCGATATAATATAATAGAAGTAAAATATTGGATTACAGGAGATGAAGATTGCAATGAATGGAATTAAAAAAGCAATACGAGGCGTTTTGGCCTTTATTTTAGTATTGGCAGTACTGGCCCCTTCGCTTGCCCTGGCAGCCACGGGTGATGTGACATCCATTGAAATTACAAACAGCAGTCCGCAACAGATGAGTGTGTCCCAGACAACTACACTGCAAGTGATGGCGGTTATTGAAGGATTTGATAACAAACAGGATGTTACCGGCGGAGTCACATGGTCCACGAGTAACGCTGCTGTTGTCACCATAGCAAAAGGCAAAGTGAAGGCTGTGGCAGCGGGAGAAGCAACGATATATGCACAGGTAGATGGTGCCAAAGCGCAATTGCTGGTTAAGGTTCAGGATAAAATTAAAAGCATCAAAGCTTCGCCAAACTCCTATAATTTTGTCAAAGGGAGTGAAAGTACGCTTCCCAAAGTAAGCATTGTGCGTGCAAATGGCAAGGAAGAAGACGTCACGTCCGAGATCGTATGGACGGTATCCAGTGCTTCCGCTGTGCTGGAGAGTGGTAAAATTAAAGGAATTACGCCTGGCAGAGTGCTGTTACAAGGCAAATATGGCTCAGAGACGGTTAAAGTTCCCGTAGCCATCACGGACGAGATTACCAAAGTCGAAGTGACTCCTGCCGTGATGCAGCTGAATATTAAGAAATCGAAAGCGTTGAAGGTCATCGGTACATATGCCAATGGGAAAACGATTAATCTTTCGAAACAGGTGACTTGGACTTCTTCCAACAATACTGTAGCGACCGTCAAAAATGGTACAGTAAGAACACTGACGGAAGGGCAAGCCACCTTGACAGGAACTTATCAAAATCAGACAATAAAGGCAGAGGTTACCGTCGTTCCTTTGCTCAAAAAGCTGATTACAGGCCAGAAAACACTCGTGTTATCGCCGCAGGCAAGCACAACACTGAGTGTGATGGCGCAGTATGATACAGGCAAGACCACGATAGTAACGAGCAGTGCCGTGTGGAGCAGCACCAAACCAAGTGTAGCCACAGTAACGGACGGCAAGATTGTGGCTGTAGGTAAAGGCAAAACTTCAATCACCGCCAAATGGGGCAATAAAAAAGTTACCATACCGGTAACGGTAAAATAAAGTTTCAACACTGAGCATATCAATTTGAGGTATTTTCATCATCGTGAACAGAAACAGATGGGGCGTAGACATACGCCCCTTTTAGGTATAAAAAATTCTAAAAAGCAATCACGAAAAGGAGGGAGCATCTGAATGACAGATCACTTGCAACCGAAAAATTGGCCTGCGTGGGCGACAGAATCGGTACAGATTGTTGAGGCTAATCCCATGTGGGGCTCACTGGCTCAGGAAGAAATCCGGCAACTCCGAGACCGTTTACTGCAGCTCAATATTCATAGATTCGAACATATCGGAAGCACGTCCATTCCGGGATTGCCCGCTAAGCCCGTTATTGATTTGATGGCAGAGGTGCAATCCTGGGATGACATGGACTTGATTGCTGATCAGTTGAATCCGGTAGGATGGAACTATGTCCCCCCTGAACTGGATGGTCGGGAATACAGACGATTCTGGGTCAGGGTGAAAGATGGCAAGAGAGCTGTACATCTTCATCTGATGCGCCCAGAAGAGTTACGTTGGGATCGCCAAATCCAGTTTCGGGACGTGCTGAGACAACGCCCGGATCTGGTTGAGGTATACGCAGCCCTGAAGGTTAAGCTTGCTGATGAGAATCAGAATGATAGAGAAGCTTATACCACTGCCAAAACGGAATTCATTCTAAAAGTGCTCGATGAGGGCATTTAATTCGTGATGACCGTATTTAGCAAAGACAGGCTCATTTATTTCACCGCAGTGATCATAACCATGGCGGCAGGGTTGGCGTCCAGGCACTTTGGTGCACTTTTGCCGATTTTTGTGCGTGAGCATTTCGGTGACGCCTTGTGGGCAGGGATGATCTATTTTGGGATACGCATGTTATGGATTAATCGCAGCAGAGAGTGGGCGATGATAGTTAGCCTGATGTTCAGCTGGGCCATCGAATGTTCACAAATAATTCAGACCCCTTGGCTGAACGAAGTGCGTTCAACGGTGCTGGGTGCGCTTGTTTTGGGACATGGATTTCTGGCGATGGATCTGCTGAGGTATGCTGTCGGCATTCTGTTTGTGTATGGGATTGACCGTTATTTCCTGAGAAATAAGAAGGCTTGATAATGGGGAGTGGGGATTACGTGAATATTGAGAAGCTTTTTGCAGAATCACCTGAGTTTGAGACAGAGCGGTTGGTACTGAGACGTCTTACGCTTAACGACCTCGATGATTATTTTATGTTTGCCTCCGATCCGAGGGTGAGTCAGCAAAGTTTGTGGAACTGCCATGAGACGTTGGACGACTCCGTTCAATATATGCAAAGAGTGTTGGACAATTATGAGAAGAAAACGGTCTATCTATGGGCCTTTATTCTGAAGGAAACGGGGAAGCTGATCGGTCGAGGCGGTATTTTTCATCTTAATGAACCCATGCAGAGTGCCGAACTGGGGTACGCGATAGCCAGCAGTTATTGGGGCAAAGGCCTCGCGGCAGAAGCGATGCAGCCAATTGTTGAATACTGTTTTCAGGAATTGGACTGCAATCGGCTGGAGGGGAAATGTAATGCAGGCAATATCGGATCTGCACGAGTGATGGAGAAGCTGGGCATGTCAGTTGAAGGTTTACTGCGCAAACAATTGAAGATCAAAGGTATATTTACAGATCAAAAATTGTACTCACGTATCCGGGATGATCTATAATACTTCCAATGACGTGCAGGATACATAGAAGAAATTGAAGGAGGCGGAACAATGATCTACAGTATTATTTCCCGAGCGGTATGGGAGCAGGTATCCAAGCAGAGCGTGTATGCACCGGATAGCCTGGAGACGGACGGTTTCATTCATTGTTCCACCAAAGAACAGATTCCATGGGTAGCCGCTCAATTTTATCAAGGGCGTACGGATTTGGTATTGCTTGGTATTGATGAGAGGGACTTGAAGCCGGAACTGGTGTATGAGGACCTGTATGAGTTGAACGAACTTTTTCCACATATTTATGGTGAACTTAATTTGGACGCTGTACGAAAAGTTATTTCCTTTGAACCGAATGAGGACGGGACATTTTCTTTTCCTGAATAAAGACATTTTGCGAAGGGTTGTGAACGCGTGGACATGAATCAGGTATTTCTGGATACAGCCGAGAAGCAATTTCTGTATTACAAGCAGCTTGGGGAGAAGGCTATGGAGCAACTGGAGTCTGAGCAGCTGTTTCAATCCTGGAATGAAGATGCCAACAGCATTGCGGTTATTGTGAAGCATCTCTGGGGCAATATGCTCTCCCGTTGGACGGATGTACTGACAACTGATGGAGAGAAACCGTGGCGTGAGCGAGATGCCGAATTCGTGAATGATATCTCGACCCGAGAAGAGCTGCTCGCTAAATGGGAGGAAGGCTGGAACTGTCTGCTTGGAGCCATTCGTTCTTTTACACCTGAGCAACTGTCTCATATTATATATATTCGCAATGAAGGACATACCGTTATGGAGGCAATCATCCGGCAATTGGCGCACTATCCCTATCATGTGGGACAGATTATCTATGCAGCCAAAATGCTGAAAGAAACCTCATGGAACAGTCTTTCCATTCCGAGAAATGGTTCGGATCAATATAATGGTGGCAAATTTGCCAAACCGAAGGCACGAAAACATTTTACAGATGATGAATTACGCATAGAAAAAGGTAAAGGTGAGGAACAGCAATGACACAGATCGCATTGATTCGCCATGGAAGCACGGCGTGGAATAAAGAAAAACGTTCCCAGGGACAGACGGATAATCCGCTGGATCAGGAAGGAAGAGAACAGGCGTTATTACTTGCTGCAAGACTGAGTGAGGAAACGTGGGATGCCATCTATGCAAGTGACCTGGAGCGTGCAAGTGAGACGGCCCGCATCATCGGAGATCGTTTGGGAATACAGGAGATTCATATGGACCCAAGGTTGCGTGAAATGGGCGGTGGGCAGGTGGAAGGTACGACTGAAGCTGAACGTGTAGCTCAATGGGGAGCGAATTGGAGTGATCTCGATTTGGGCCGGGAGCTTGCGGATGCAGGTACGATTCGGGGCAGTGCCGCGATAGAAGATATTGTACGCCAGCATCCCAATGGAAGAGTGATCGTTGTCAGTCATGGCGCCATTCTTCGTAATACACTGCGAGGTCTGGTGCCTGAACTTGATGTGAGCGCAAAGCTGTCCAACACGTCGATCACCCGGATTTCTTGGGAAACGGAGTCTTGGCAATGCGAGCTATACAATTGCAGTGTACATTTGAATTCCTCCAAGGAGTTGTGAAAGATGGCTTTGGAGAAAAAATGATAAAAGGATTATAAACTCTTGGACAAGGAGGGTGATAGCATGACCGAACTGCCGTATTCATGGACTGAGGATTTGCTGTCTCCTCTGGGCGAAACAGGAGTTATGATCCGTTGTGGGGATGCCATATCTGAAGCGGTGCATCGCAGGGTGATGTCGGTATGTGCTTTGCTGGAAAAGAGCCCTATACCGGGTGTCATCGAATGGTTACCTTCGTTTGCATCGGTCACGCTGTTCTATGATCCGTTGATTTCTCCGTACCACGAGGTATGCAGGGTGCTGCTTCATCATTTGAATAGAATGGAAGAAGCAGCGGAGGATCACTCCAGAACAGTTATTATTCCTGTATGTTATGGTGATGAACTAGGCCCTGACCTGGAACACGTCGCTACTGAACACGGGCTTACGCCAAATGAGGTCATAGCCATTCACACATCCGGGGATTATCTGGTTCACATGCTCGGATTTGCACCGGGTTTTCCTTATCTTGGCGGATTATCAGAGAGGATCGCTACGCCCAGACGACCCACACCGCGGCTTCGGGTTGAAGCGGGAACTGTAGGCATTGGTGGCAAACAAACGGGAGTTTATCCGGTAACGACTCCCGGCGGGTGGCAATGCATTGGTCGAACGCCGCTGGCGCTGTTTCGTCCGACGGAAGATCCGCCGAGCCTGCTTGTAGCGGGTGATCGGGTTCGTTTTGTGTCGATATCAATCCAGGAGTATCTGGAACAGAAGGAGGGCGAACGATGAGTATTGAGGTCATTCGCCCAGGTCTGTTATCCACCGTGCAGGATGAAGGAAGAACGGGATTTCGCCGGTATGGGATACATCCAGGCGGGGTTATGGATACCTTTGCAGCCAGAGCAGCTAATGTACTGGTTGGAAATTCCCGTGATGCGGCTGTGCTTGAGATGACGATGACGGGACCGGAGCTTCATTTCCATGAAAATCGGCTGATCTCTTTATGTGGTGCGGATCTGACGGCAACGATGGATGGCCTGTTTGTTCCACTATGGCGTCCATTCGTGTTGCTTGCTGGAAGTGTGCTGAGATTTGGTCGGTGCCACTCCGGCTTGCGGGCCTATATGGCGGTTGCTGGTGGAATCGCAGTACCTGAGGTCATGGGCAGCCGAAGCACGGATCTCAAAACAGGTTTTGGTGGGCTGAAAGGGCGTGCCTTACAGGTGGGCGACAGGTTGCCTGTGGGGGAAGCTTCTCGCGAAGTGCAAGCGACGTTGCATAGTCTGAGCCTGCACGCTGAAAAGAACAACCGACGAATGGATGCACCTGCCTGGTATTTGTCTAGCAGGGAATGGCCCGCCTACCAAGCTGATCCTGTCATTCGTGTCATGCCGGGCAAAGACAGTGCAGAGTTTGATGAAGATAGCCTGGAACGATTCCATCAAGAACGATATGTGATCTCTCTCCAATCGGATCGGATGGGTTATCGATTGGAGGGTGCTAAGCTGGAACTCGGTCAACCGATGGAGCGTTTGTCCGAAGCTGTCACTTATGGCACGGTGCAGGTGCCAGCGGATGGTCAGCCCATTATACTAATGGCCGATCATCAGACTATTGGGGGCTATCCTGTGATCGCACAGGTAGCCTGCGTAGATTTGCCGATATTGGCACAGGCTAGGCCAGGGGCACGGGTTACTTTTGAACGGGTTACATACGAAGAAGCACAGCAACTATTCCTAGAACAGGAGTTGGATTGGAGGCTAACCGATCAGCTGGTTCGCAGGAGATTGGCAGAAATGGGGGACCATCAATGAGCGCGGTGGATATCAATTGTGACCTGGGTGAAAGTTACGGGGTGTATCGGATGGAGTCGGATGAGGCAATTCTGCCGCTGATCACCTCAGCCAACATCGCTTGTGGGTTCCATGCGGGTGACCCGGCAACGATGCGTCAAACGGTGCAGCAAGCATTGGGGCATCAGGTCACGATAGGCGCCCATCCGGGTCTACCGGATTTGCAGGGGTTTGGCAGAAGACGTATGGATATTACAGCACGGGAAGCCTATGACATGGTTGTGTACCAAATTGGCGCGCTGGATGCTTTTGTCCGTTCATGCGGGGGGCGCATGCATCATGTGAAGCCACATGGAGCCTTGTATAACATGGCTGCTGAAGATGATCGGCTCGCTGAGGGAATCGCCGAGGCCATTTATAAAGTACAACCGGATCTGTATCTGTATGGCCTGGCCGGAAGTTCAATGATACAGGCAGCGGATCGCATTGGACTGCGTAGTGTGAGTGAAGTTTTTGTGGATCGAACCTATGCATCGGATGGGACATTAACACCGCGCAGTCAGGCCGGGGCTGTCATTCAGCAGACGGAACAGGCCCTTGCTCAAGTGCTGCGCATGGTGAAGGATGGAATTGTTGTGTCAACGGAAGGTACACTTGTTTCCATAAAGGCAGAGACGATCTGCATCCACGGCGATGGAGCGTATGCACTTGCATTTGCTCAAGAGATACGTACGTTGCTTGAATCTGAGGGAGTTAAGCTGTCTGCACCTGGAGTTGCTAGATGATTGCATCAGTAACAGGAGGCAAGAGGTCAAACTATACGAATTTGTAAGGAGTGAAATTATAACCATGAAACCGATACGTAATTCGGCAAAGGCAGTCATCGTACAGGATGGACGTCTGCTGGTGATCCGACTGGAGGATCAATATGGTGCAGCTTATGTTTTCCCCGGCGGAGGACAGGAGAAAGGCGAAGAGCTCAAGGATGCGGTTGCCCGTGAATGTCTGGAGGAGATTGGACAGGCGGTAATCGTGGGAGAACTGTTGCATATTCGGGAGTACATTGGAAAAAATCACGAATTTGCCGAGTGGGATGCCGATGTTCACCAGGTTGAGTTTTATTTTGAATGCAAGTTAATAGATCCGAAAGCTACGATTTTTGAAGGCTCCAGTCCAGACGACCATCAGGTAGCCGTAGAATGGATTCCCCTTGAAGAGCTGTCTCAGGTTCGTTTATATCCAAAAACAATTGGTGAGTTGTTGCAGAATAAGAATTCATCACGCATTTACCTGGGAGATTTGAATTAAAACTGTCACGTTTACGAATGGGTTCACGGATTCACCATAGGTGAGGTGGGTACACTATAAGTACAGGCTTATTACATCTAACGTAAGTTGACTGTACTTACACACAGCAACGGAGCGGATAAAACCTAAAGAAGCGAAACCTGCAAAGTTTAGGCGTTGACAGGTTTCACTTTGAACTTTAGCTTACCCACTCCTCAATTTGGAAGAACAGTGGAAGTAGTGGAGGGGACGGAATCGATTCTGAAGAAGCGGTAGCGTTCGCCTTTATCCCCGGATTTTATCCTATGAAATAGGATTTCAAAAAAAAACTGGGGATAACAGCGATCGAAAGAACGATCCGTACCCGTAACGACCGTCTACAAGGTTCTTCGAATATCCCCCAAATCGAAAGGAGCATTTCCCATGAACCAGACTGAATTGGAACAAAACATTGTAAAAGCATTGGAAAACAACCCTTTTTGTAGTTTCTCCCAGTGGAGAACGGTAAACCGAAATCCCGCTACATGGCGCTTTTTAACGATGGAATGAACATTCATCTGGCGACAAACCGCCGTACGCACAAGGTAGAGGAGCTGGAGAATAATCCGAACGTCAGCCTTTTGCTAGGTTATGAAGCGGGTGGATCCAAGGAAGTGGTTGAGATCGAAGGAACATGCGAAGTGACGAAAAATGAAGGTTTGCGCGAACAAGTATGGAATGATGAATTAAAAGCTTGGTTTGACGGCCCGAACGATCCCAATTATGTTATTCTGGACATTACCCCAAATCGGATTGAATACACTGGCAAAGATCATGAGCATCAGGTGTGGGAGCAGTAATATATCAATATTGAAAATTACCTTTTCAGAGTAGGAGGCAGTGCCGACTATTCGAAAGAGACATAGCCAACCGTGAACGCCAGAAGGCTTCACGGTTTTTTGATATGAACGAATTTAGCTAATATGGATATAGATGTAAGCAACATGTAATATACGTTTTTAACAGCACGAGTAAACTATTTTCATCCAAAAACATGCGAAATATGTCGAAATCACGCATGATAATGTAAACTGGGTCAGGTATGTGCGGATAACGTAAAAAATAATGCTTTTCAATGGCTGAACATTGCGTTATGATTTGGAATGTAAACGATACGCACAGATATGAATAGATGTTCATGTGAGATAAACTAACCTGGAATTCTGATACATATGATCAGAAAATCAGTACGCACAACCCATGAGATCTTTCGCATTTCTGCGCTTATTCGTTTGCTCACTAATGCATGATTCAATGTACATAACCGGGAGGGGTTATTTTGAGAAAGAGTAAAAAAGTATTATCGAGCCTGACTGCCGCTTTGGTTGCATTAAACGTGCTTGCGGTATTTCCGGTACCTGTATCGGCTGCGGACGCTACCAAGGTTAAATTGCGGATCATGGAAACAACAGACATTCACGACAACCTGATTAACTACGACTACTATTCCGACAAAGAGACAGACCAGTATGGTCTGGCGAAGACGGCTACGCTGATCAAAAAAGCTCGTGACGAAGCAAAGAACAGCTTGCTTTTCGACAACGGTGACCTGATCCAAGGTAACCCGCTTGGGGATTATGTAGCGAAGATTGATCCACTCAAAAAGGGTGAGACTCACCCTGTATATAAAGCGATGAACCTGCTTGATTATGATGCAGGAAACATCGGTAACCATGAGTTTAACTATGGCTTGGATTTCCTTGACATGACGCTGGAAGGCGCGAACTTCCCGTACATCAATGCCAACGTTTATGTAGATGATGGCGACGACGATGAGACAAATGACAAGAACTATTTCACCCCGTATAAAATTTTGGACAAAAAAGTGACTGACGAGAGTGGCAAAGAGCACACCATCAAGGTGGGTGTCATCGGATTTGTACCGCCACAAGTTATGCAGTGGGACAGCGCTAATTTGGAAGGCAAAGTCATTGCCAAAGACATTATCGCTACTGCGAAAAAATTCATCCCTAAAATGAAGGCTGAAGGTGCCGACATTATTGTGGCTATTCCTCACTCCGGTTTTGAAGATATTCCACAAACGGATCTGATGGAAAACTCGGTATTGTATCTGAGCCAGGTTGAAGGCATTAATGCCATTTTGTTCGGACATGCCCACAAAGTATTCCCGAGCGCTGATTTTGCCGGTAAAAAAGGTGTAGACCTTGAAAAAGGTACAATTAATGGTGTTCCTGCTGTAGAGCCAGGTTTCTGGGGTGACCACCTTGGAATTATTGATCTGGATCTGGAACTGGTAGACGGCAAATGGAAAGTGGCAGACTCCAAAGTGGAAGCACGCCCTATCTATGACACAGCTAACAAAAAAGCTCTGGTAGATGCTGATCAAGAGATCGTTGATGCTGTTCATGACGAACATGAAGGTACGCTTGAGTATGTGCGTGGCCCAGTTGGCGAAACGACAGCTCCAATCAACAGCTTCTTTGCACTGGTTCAGGATGATCCATCCATTCAGATCGTAACGAATGCACAGAAATGGTATGTAGAAAAACATATGCAAGGAACAGAATATGAAGATATTCCTGTATTGTCTGCAGGAGCTCCGTTCAAAGCAGGCGGACGTTCAGGTGCGTCGTATTACACGAATATCCCTAAAGGCACAATCGCAATCAAAAACGTAGCTGACTTGTACGTGTATCCAAATACGGTACATGCCGTGTTGGTTAATGGCGCTGAGCTGAAAGAATGGTTGGAATGGTCTGCTGGCCAATTCAATCAGATCGACCCGGCAAAAGGCGGACAGCAACGGTTGGTCAATATGGACTTCCCAACGTATAACTTCGACGTTATCGATGGTGTTACGTACCAAATTGATGTAACTCAGCCAGCTAAATACGATGGCAAAGCTACAATTGTAAATGCATCGGCTAACCGGATTAAAGACCTGAGCTTCAATGGTAAACCGGTTGATCCAGCACAAAAATTCATCGTGGCAACGAATAACTATCGTGCTTCTTCATCCAAACTGGCTAACCCAGATGGTAAACGTATCGTCTTGGCTGCACCGGATGAGAACCGTCAAGTGATCATTGATTACATCCGTGAGAACAAAACGATTAACCCGACAGCAGACGGCAACTGGTCACTTGCACCAATTAAGCCTTCAGCAGGGGTGACGGCAGCAGCACTTAACGATCTTGAAGTGGTGTTTGCGTCTTCGCCTGATGCCAAAGCTCTGGTAGAAGCGAATCCAGCGATGTCTTTCATTGGGACAAACAAAGACGGTTTTGCTGAGTATGGCTTGAAATTGACAGGAGAAGCAACGACTACTCCAGAAACAGGTACGGAGCCTACTCCAACGCCTACGAAGCCAGACCCAACTCCAACTAAACCTACAACTAAGCCACAACCTGAGAAACCAGCAGGCGGCAAAGTGGTATATGTAGTGAAAAAAGGAGATAACCTTTACCGCATCGGCTTGAAATACGGTGTAGACTGGCGCAAGCTGGTTTCCGCAAACAAAATTACAAATGTGCACAATCTTAAAGTTGGACAAAAAATCGTAATTCCCGCTTCTTAAGATGAATTAGCGGCAAATGAAGACCGACAGTCATCAGACTGTCGGTCTTCTTCATGCTATGAAGATCCGTTAATGCATCAGTAACCATCATAGTTGAAGTCATCAAAACAGTAGAGATAAATTTGAAGCGCCATGCTATAATATTTACAAACTTTGGGTATATACCAGTAAACATTAATGAGATAGAAACACAAACTGGCAAGGGGGTTCTACATGAATTGCAGTGGCTGCAGTCCAATTCATCCTATAGAGGATCAAGGTACCCTGTATATGCGTCCCATCTCCCCCGCTTTGCTGGAAGCACTGCAAATGCAGGGAAGACATGTCGAACATTCGGATGAACTCATCTGGATGCATTTTTTGAATCTTGAATCTGTACAACGTTGTATTGAGGATATCCTGAAAATTGAAGCGACCCTGCCGGATACGTTAATGGTTCAGGTCACTCCGCTGTATGGCCAGGCAGACGACGATAGCTGGATTAATCTCTCCATGCAGGAAGCTCGCCTCAAGCATGCTGATCTGGTTTCCATTATCCTGGAACATCAATTCAGCAGTCATATGCAGCCGATCGTAGATGCATCGGAGCAGATTATCGGATTTGAATTTTTACTTCGTCCTACTGAACAGGGTAGACCCTTCAGTGCATATGAACTATTCGAAGTTGCACGGGATACCGGATTGCATTCTTTTCTGGATCGGACAGCACGTATTGCTGCCATTGAGACGAGTGCTGTTCTTTTACCGCATGGTGTCAAACGTTTCGTGAATTTCCTGCCTTCCTCCATCTATAACCCCGAATATTGCTTGACACACACATTTGAGACGATTGAACGTCTTTCGCTAGACCCTAAGGATTTTGTGTTTGAAGTGGTGGAAACAGAACAGATTCAACATATGTCCATCTTGCAGCATATTTTTGAGGTATATCGTTCTCATGGAATGTCGGTTGCCTTGGATGACGTGGGAGCCGGATTCTCGACGATTGAAGTAATGAACCGGCTAGAGCCGGATTTTGTCAAAATAGATCGGAGTCTCGTTGATCATTGTGATCAGGACTTAACGAAACAGCAGCAAATTATCGATATTGTTGAAATGTCACGCCAATTTGGCGGACGGGTACTTGCGGAAGGTATCGAACGAATCGAGGAATTTGATTTTTGTCGATCCGTGGGTATCGACTTGGCACAAGGGTATTACTTTGGTAAGCCAACAGCATATCCACCACAAGGTCCCTACGGAAAAACCTCTGCCTGAATGTAATAAATAATTAGATGTACCAACAGGTCACTTCGCGTTATCGGAGTGGCTTGTTTGACATGCCATGTGAATTTTACAATCAAATAAATACGCTCATTCAGCCGATATATAGGATAGGCCTTCAGATTACAGTGGTGTCTATAAGACACCTTATTTAATCAGGTTGGAGAGGTCCTACATAAAAAAAGAAAAAGGGCAGATTTATATTTGGAGGGGGAGAAGCAAGATGAGTAACATTCGGGGGAATGAGCAAGAAAAGGCAGCAACCAAGCCAGCCAAGCCAAAAGATAATAAACCGAAAAAGAAAAAAGGCTTTGTCTGGAGCATAAGAAACAAATTATTGGTATCCTTCCTGGCGGTTCTGCTCGTGCCGAGTCTAACCATTGGGATTGTTACGCTGATTATCGCTGATCATACGGTGGAAGATCAACTGATGGACAGTGCGAAACAAAGTGTAGATACAACGAATTCAATCATCGGGACACATGTGGATGCGAAGATTCATGATATCAATTATTTTGCCAGTTTGATTGAGAAAGACATGATTAAAGGACAAAATGAAAGTCCTGAGCTTGAAATGAAGTTGAAACAGTATCTGGGTTTACATCCGGATGCTTTAAATATTTTTGCGGGAAACAAAGAAGGAGTCATGGTCCGTGGCAAGGAATCTGCGGGAAGCTCACAAGGGTCCGCTTATGATCCCCGGGAACGTGAATGGTACAAGCTCGCAATGGAGAAGCCAGGTACTACAGTAGTTTCACCTGTATCCAAGAATACGGACGGCATTGCTGTTGTTTTTGTCTCCAAAACGCTTGATGATCAATCCGGTGTTATTGGTTTGTCCATGAATCTAACAGAGCTGCGAGAACAGGCATCCATTAAGGTTGGCAAAGAAGGGTATATCATCATCATGGATGCGGACAAAAATTATATCGTATCTCCAGTCGTGGAAGCTGGTACACAAGAACCGACAACTGTGCTGGATCCAATGTATGGAAGCAAAGAAGGTGAGTTCAGCTATATCTATAATGATGATGCCAAAACCATGATTTTCTCTACTAATGAGGAAACCGGGTGGAAGATTGGCGGCACAATGTTCCAAAGTGAAGTAACCAATGCAAGTAAAGACATTCGGATGGCTACTTTAATGGTTATCCTGGCTGCCACATTACTTACTCTGATCTTCATTATTTGGCTTACGCGTTCCATGTTGCGTCCAATCAAACGTCTGCAGGAATCCGCGAGAGCCGTAAGTAAAGGCGACCTGACAGTGAAATTGGAGACCAGGCGCAAAGATGAGGTGGGCGACCTGGCGAAGTACTTCGAACGGATGGTCGACAATCTGCGCATGATGATTCTGGGTGTACAGGAAACCGCAGAGCAGGTCTCTGCCTCCTCACAAGAATTGTCTGCCAGTGCAGATCAAACAACCAAAGCCATTGAGCACTCAACGATGGCCATTCAGGAACTTGCCGAGGGTGCCGAGCAGCAAGTGAAGAGCGTAAAAGATGGATCAGGACAAATGAGCCAAATGGCAGAAGATGTTGGCATGATGTCTGAGCGTGTGCAATCCATTACTACGAACATGCGGCATACATCTGGAGCAGCTTATTCAGGTAATGAAGCTGCAGGTCAGGCGGTGGAGCAGATGAATAGCATTCAGTACACGGTTGAACAACTGGCGACGGTGATCCAGTCACTGAATGCACGGTCCCTTGAGATTGGCAGCATGGTAGATGTGATTGCCACAATCTCGAAGCAGACCAACCTGCTAGCCCTGAACGCTTCCATTGAAGCGGCTAGAGCGGGTGACGCTGGCCGTGGGTTCGCTGTCGTAGCGGGAGAGGTACGCAAGCTTGCGGAAGAATCGGGAAGCTCGGCAGCGCAAATTGGTGAACTGGTTCATAATATCCGTCAGGATATGGATGCTGCTCTGAACGCTATGAATGCAGCTCAGACTCGGGTTGGAGACGGACTTCAAGCTGTGAACACATCTGGACAATCCTTTGCACAGATTCGGGAGGCTGTGGAAGATGCTGCTCATACGCTGGATGATTTGTCCGAAACGACGAAGCAATTGGAGAGTGGTGCTTCCAAGGTTGCCAAAGCAATGAACGATATTTCCATCGTGACCCAAGAATCTGCTGCGAATACGGAATCCGTCTCGGCATCTTCTCAGGAACAGTTGGCATCTGTAGAGGAGATTGCTTCGTCTTCAGCACATCTGAACAGTATGGCGGAGCAATTACAAGGGTTGTTGGGTATGTTCAAAATGGTGGAGGACACACCGAAGGATGGGGATAAGTCCTAACCATTAGACGATATCTTTTACCGCAGTTTCTATAGAAATTAGAAGAAAATAAAGATAGACATTTCTCTTGTTGCCCTGTATAACTATAGCGTCTGGTTTACGCGTATGAATTGCAGTGTAATCATATCTGGCAGACCAATCTCATATCATGCTCCAAACATGATGAATATAGCGGCGCAGGAGGCTTTATGACATATGTAGCAATTCTGATTTTTGTCCTGACCATCACGCTGGTTATCTGGCAGCCTCGTGGATTGGGCATCGGATGGTCGGCAATGGGCGGGGCTTTGCTGGCCTTAATATGTGGTGTTGTCAGTCTGAACGATGCATCTGACGTGGCATCCATTGTATGGAATGCAACACTGGCTTTTGTCGGCATCATCATGATTTCGTTAATACTCGATGAGACAGGTTTCTTCGAATGGGCCGCTCTTCATATGGCGAGGCTGGCAGGAGGAAATGGCCGCAGGCTGTTCATCTATTCCATTTTGCTCGGGGCGGCAGTGTCAGCTCTCTTCGCCAATGATGGTGCAGCGCTAATTCTCACCCCGATTGTGCTCGCGATGGTACGTGCATTGAAGTTCGATGAGCGTATGGTGCTTGCTTTTGTGATGGCTAGTGGATTTATCGCGGATACAACGTCGTTGCCGCTGGTGGTCAGCAATTTGGTAAATATCGTATCTGCGGATTATTTCGGTATTACATTTGTGGAATATGCGGTGCGGATGATTGTACCCAATCTGTTTTCCATCGTGGCGAGTACTGGGATGTTGTTCTTGTTTTATCGCAAAAATATCCCATTACGCTACGATATCTCTGCAGCACGTGATCCACGGGAAGCCATTCGTGACCCACGAATGTTCCGCATCGCCTGGTTCATGCTGGTGCTACTGCTCGTGGCCTATGCCTCCAGTGAGTTTTTGCCGATTCCGGTATCCGTTATCGTTGGTGCAGTAGCACTTTTGTTCGCCATATTGGCAAGAAAGAGCGAAGCGGTGGACCTGAAACGCGTAATCAAGGAAGCGCCATGGTCCATTGTCGTGTTCTCGGTGGGCATGTATATCGTGGTGTATGGATTGCGTAATGCCGGATTAACCGATCACCTGAGCCGCTGGCTTGATGCCATAGCAAACCATGGTCTGTTGGCTGCTTCAGTGGGGATGGGCATGATCGCAGCGGTATTGTCATCCGTAATGAATAATTTGCCCACCGTGTTAATTAACGCATTGGCGATTCAGGGTGCACACACCGAAGGCGTTGTGCGTGAGGCGCTGATCTATGCCAATGTTATTGGTTCCGATCTGGGTCCCAAAATGACGCCAATCGGCTCTCTTGCTACATTATTGTGGCTGCATGTGCTTTCCCGCAAAGGTGTGAAGATTACGTGGGGATATTATTTCAAGGCAGGCATTATCTTAACCATTCCCACACTATTAATCACCTTAGCCGGATTGGCATTATGGCTATGGATTTTGGGTTTGTAAAATCGTGTTTTACATTAGCAATCATCATATGATCCAACTTATTGTAAAAAGCTGCTCCATTCGCTGGTGCTCCACACTGGCTATGAGGCAGTTTTTTGTTTCTTCTATAGAAGAAACAAATTCTCTCTCTTCATTGAAGCTTTTACACAAAGGCCAGCCTTCTATAGGGTTGGCCTTCTCTTTTTGCCATCCCCCAGGCTGAGGATTAAATGCCTGGGACACAACCAGCGCTGATACAGCGCAGGGAACGGAACGATTGTGTAAAAGCGAAGCTTATTCTGTGTAAGGATTTCCCCTGTAAGAAAAGATCAAAATTATCATTTGTTCTTGATGGGTAGATAAAACACCGGAACGGCCACCCGAAAGTATTAGCGATTTATTCATTATGTGATAAAAATCTGGACACAATAAGGATTGAAGCAACGTCCGTTCCCGGAGCGGCCCCTTCAGCGCAGCTTTTCTCAAAAGTATATCTCAATTCACAGCCCAACATTTTTAACATTGCGTTTACAAAACATTGATTTTGAGATGACATAACGAAACTACAATGAATAAAGAGTTGATGGTGAACAAAAATAAAAGCAAATCACCGTCACTAAATTGGGGGAGGAAAACAAAACATGTTTAAAAAGTTGCCGTTCATTTTGATGACCTTAACGTTCGTACTGGTTCTCGCAGCATGCGGATCGAAAAATGACGCTGGTACAGAGGGAAGCAACGGTTCCACAGGAGAAACTGCTACTGAACTTAGTGGTAACATTCTGGCTGTTGGATCAACAGCACTGCAACCTCTGGTAGAGCAAGCTGGACAAAAATTTATGGCAGTTGATGAATATAAGAACGTGATGGTACAAGTACAAGGCGGAGGTAGTGGTACAGGTCTGACGCAAGTATCCGAAGGACAAGCTACAATCGGTAACTCTGACGTGTTTGCAGAAGAGAAAATCGATGACGCAGCAAAAGTAAGCGAACTGAAAGACCACCAAGTGGCTGTTGTAGCAATCGCTCCAGTAAGCAACAAAGATGCAGGTGTGCAAGATTTGACGAAGCAACAACTGATCGACATTTTCTCTGGTAAAATTACGAACTGGAAAGATGTTGGCGGTAAAGATCAAGCCATCGTTATCGTAAACCGTCCTAGCAGCTCCGGTACTCGTGCAACATTCGAGAACTTTGCACTGGGAACAAAAGTGGAAGATATCCAAGGTTCGATTCAGGAAGATTCCTCCGGGACAGTTAAAAAGCTCGTAGCTGAAACGCCGGGCGCAATTGGTTACTTGGCTCTGTCCTACCTGGATGACAGCCTGCAAGTTTTGAAATACGAAGGTGTAGAAGCAACAGTTGAGAACGTAGAAGCAGGAACTTATCCGGTATGGGCTTACGAGCACATGTACACCAAAGGTGACCCGGATGCAGCAACAAAAGCATTCCTCGATTACATCCTGAGTGACGAAATTCAACAAAACGACGTGACGGAGCTTGGTTACATCCCAGTATCCGGCATGAAAGTAAAACGTGACGCAGCAGGCACTGTGACTCAATAATCTTTGAACTTGCGCATACAGCGAGAGAGGCGGACCCAGGTCCTGCCTCTTTGCGCGGTTTGCTCTGAAATAATCCCATATTTTGCATGAATTCTACTATAGAAGGATGGTTGTTATGGAACAGACCGAAGGGGGAACGGTAATGAACAACAAGTTGAAACCGCGCCGGCCCTTGAGAGAGAAGCATTATTGGGAAGAGTGGACGGGACGGATCTATACGTCGATTTGTGTCGTTTTCCTGATCGTTGTCATGTTTTCCATCGTTTATTTTGTAGCGTCCAAAGGCTTGTCGACCTTTTTCCAGGATGGCGTAAGTCTACGCGAATTTTTATCCGGCAAAACGTGGAATCCAACGGGGGAACCCGCTGCCTACGGAGCGTTGCCGTTCATTACGGGGTCATTCATAACAACATTGCTTGCTGCTCTGATCGCAAGTCCACTTAGCTTGTGTGCAGCGCTCTTCATGACCGAGATAGTACCGGGTAAAGGTAAAAAGATATTGCAACCTGCGATTGAACTGCTGTCCGGTATCCCTTCCGTTGTATACGGGTTTATCGGTCTCAGTGTTATCGTTCCTTTATTGCGCAACATGTTTGGCGGAGCCGGCGTCGGGATTGCAGCCGGATGTTTGGTTCTGTCCGTTATGATTTTGCCTACCGTAACAAGTATTATGGCAGATGCACTGTCTGCACTGCCAAAAGGTCTGCGTGAATCGTCTTACGCCCTGGGTGCAACCCGCTGGCAAACGATCTATCGGGTCATTATCCCGACGGTTCTTCCAGCTTTGCTGACAGGTATTGTACTTGGTATGGCTCGCGCATTTGGTGAAGCTCTTGCCGTACAGATGGTTATCGGTAATGCACCGCATGTGCCGACATCCCTGCTCGAATCAGCTTCAACGTTAACGAGTGTAATCACCCTGAGTATGGGTAACACCACGATGGGATCTGTTCATAATAATGCACTGTGGAGTATGGCGCTTGTCCTGCTGGTGATGACCTTTGTCTTTGTCATTCTGGTTCGCCTGCTTGAAAGGAGGAACCGGGTATGAAAATGAAGGCTAAAACGGTAGATAAAGTTGCCACTTCCATTATCGTTGTTCTGGCCCTGTTCATTGTTGTTCTCTTGCTCGGTTTGCTTGGCTTCATCTTGGTACGTGGAATTGGGCAGATTAACTGGCACTTCCTAACCAGTGCACCACAGCTGCTCAAAGGTGGAGGCGGGATTGGACCGCAATTATTCAACTCGATATTCCTGCTTGTTCTGACCTTGATTATTACCATTCCGCTCGGTTGGGGCGGCGGTATTTATATGGCCGAGTACGCCAAGCCGGGCCGGATTACAAGTTTTATTCGACTGGTTGTCGAAGTGTTATCCTCATTCCCGTCTATCGTTATTGGTTTGTTCGGACTCTTGCTGATTGTTAATACATTTGGTCTCGGATTCTCCCTGTTATCGGGTGCCATGGCCTTGGCTATATTCAATCTTCCACTCATGGTGCGGACAACGGAGCAAGCGTTCCGGGCCGTTCCGAAAGAGCAGAAGGAAGCGGGTCTTGCACTCGGATTGTCCAAATGGAAGATTATTACTTCCATTCTGCTGCCTGTGGCATTGCCCAGCCTAATCACGGGTACGATCCTGGCGTCGGGCCGGATCTTCGGTGAAGCAGCAGCCCTGATGTTCACAGCGGGTATGAGTAGTCCACCGCTGGACTTCACGGACTGGAATCCGACGAGTCCAAGATCACCGATCAATCCATTGCGTCCGGCAGAGACGCTGGCGGTGCATATCTGGAAAGTGAACAGTGAAGGCATTGGCCCAGACTCCAAAGAAGTAGCAGCTGGGGCTTCAGCCGTGCTTGTACTTCTCGTGCTGGCGTTCAATCTGAGTGCACGCTGGATTGGTCGGGTAGTCTACCGCCGCATGACAGCTTCGAAATAAGGAGGAACCAACATGGCCATACCTTTCGGTACGGAACAGTTAAGCATATATTATGGGCATTTTCAGGCTGTTAAGCAGATCAGCCTGACTTTCCCTGAAGCCAGTGTAACGGCTCTCATTGGACCATCTGGCTGTGGTAAATCCACGTTCCTGCGCTCGTTGAACCGGATGAACGACGAGATCGTCGGGTCCCGCACAGAGGGCCATATCTGGATGGATGGTAACGATCTGAATGCGCCGGGCACGGATGTGATCAAGCTTCGCCAGAAGATTGGCATGGTGTGGCAGAAGCCGAATCCTTTCCACAAGTCCATCTACAACAATATCGCGTTCGGCCCCCGCTATCGTGGTACGAAGAGTAAGAAGGCACTGGATGAAATCGTGGAAAAAAGCTTGCGCCGCGCTGCGCTCTGGGACGAAGTGAAGGACAGACTGAACGAGTCAGCACTGTCCCTCTCGGGTGGACAACAGCAGAGGCTCTGTATCGCCCGCGCGTTGTCGGTTGATCCGCAGATTTTGCTGCTCGATGAGCCGGCATCTGCGCTTGACCCGGTATCTACGGGCAAGGTGGAGGAATTGATCTCGGAGCTCAAAAAGGAGCTGCGGATCGTGATAGTTACCCATAATATGCAGCAGGCGGCACGCATCTCGGATTATACAGCTTATTTTTATCTGGGAAGCATGATTGAGCACGGGGATACGGAACATATTTTCACCAACCCGGACAATCGTCTGACACAAGAATATATTATGGGACGTTTCGGTTAATTGTTATATTGGATGGAGTATGAGATAGAGATAGATTTATAGAGATAGAAGGAAGCATAACACTCGGGCGAAGCAGTTCGGGGGTTATGCTTTTTTTATATAATCCTGTATATGGAATAGTTTGCCAAAATAAAAACAATCATGCTACGATATTCTCAAGCACCACCTTTAATTTGATAAGAGAAGGAGATGTGGATCATAACTACCCATAAGATATTCCAAGACAACATGGCAACTGAAATTATTTCGCATTATTCCATAGAAAAGCCATCTGTTTCTTTTATCCGACATAATGAAAATCTAACGTACCAGGTGGTTGATGATGTAACCGGACAGAAGTATTTACTGCGTATACATAAAGCCGCTTTTGCAAGCATGACGGGCATCCAGCATACACGACCTGCTCTTGAAGCGGAGATGAATCTACTTCATGAATTACGGACTACCAGCCCATTGCGAGTGCAGACACCTGTGCGAAATACATCGGATGAGTGGGTCTCCGTCTGGTTGGACCAAACTGGAGAAGAGATCTGTTGTACCGTTCTGGAATGGATTGAGGGCAGGGATATCAAGCAGGGAGAACGTCTGACAACAGCGCAGATTCATGATATGGGTGTACAGTTGCAGACGTTGCATCAATATGGACGAAGACCAAAGGAAGCTCCCAATCCGCAGGTGGGTTCACAGAAGCCTGAAAGCGGACAGCAGGTGAATGACCGTGAACAGCATGCTGATAAGGCGATCATCCCAGAGATATATACCGATAGCCCCGCCTTGGATCAAACGGGAGTTAGACCTGCCTACGGCTCGATCAAAGAGAATCTGGTCATGTTGGAGCAATTGGAGGAAGGCGTTAGACGTGGCATCTTTACTCCTGAAGATTTCGATCTAATTCGCGAGACGTTTGAGAACATTAACAGGCAACTCGAAACGTATCCGCATAATGCTGAGACATGGGGAGTGATTCACGGCGATATTACCCGCGGCAATCTGTTAGTTACGGATCAGGGCATATCTATGATTGATTTTTGTTTATACGGTTATGGCTACTATCTCTTTGATGCCGGAGGTGCAGCTCTTATTTTCAATCGGGAGGAACGGGATGTCTTCCTATCGGGTTATACGGAGCAGAAAGGACCACTGACGAAGCGTGATATTCGGTTAATGGAAGGATTCATGCTGATCTTTACGTTTGGCTATTTCGCATTCCAGATGGAGAATGAATCCAGGTACGAATGGATGAAAGATCGCATGCCTCTTATATGCAGCAAATTTTGCAAACCATATCTACAGAATGAGAGTATTTTCTATGAGTTATAATTTGTGATTTCTAGTGGGTGGGTAGCGCTATGAAGAACATTCGTGCAAAGCGAGTTGCATCGAAGGGGCAGTCTGGTGGCTGGAAGCATGCCGGATTGCTACTTAGCGGAGTGGGCATATCCAATCTGGGTGATTTCATATATATTGTGGCGATTAACCTGATGGTATTGAATATGACACAGTCCCCAGCGGCAGTCGCAGGGTTATGGATTATCTCGCCGATTGCTTCGGTGTGCACTAAGTTTTGGTCAGGGAGCCTGATTGATCGTTATGATCAGCGGCAGTTGATGATTGGTGCCGATATGCTACGGGCAGTGTTGGTAGCAACTCTCCCACTGATGTCCAGTCTATGGATGATGTACGCAGTGATGTTTCTGATCAGCATGTCTTCATCCATATTTGTCCCTTCCTCTCAGGTATACATTACCCGGCTGGTACCTGCTGAACGGCGTAAGCGCTTCAATTCCTTGCAGGCCCTGATCAGCTCTGGTGCATTTATTACCGGCCCAGCAGTTGCAGGAGTGATGCTGATGTATTTATCTCCGGCGGCAGCGATTTATGCCAATGCGGTTTCCTTTGCAGCCTCTGCGCTGATTCTAATGTTTCTTCCCAAACTGGGCATTGGAGAACAGAAGATAGGGACGGGAAGCAGACTGACACCTCGGATGATTGCCCAGGATTGGAGGGCTGTACTTAGCTTCAGCCGGAAGTCGGGCTACGTGGTCGGTATATATGCCCTGTTCCAAATTATTCTGGTGGTCGGCATGTCGCTCGATGCCCAGGAAGTGGTATTTATCCGTCAGGTGATGAACCTGCCTGAATCGCAGTACGGAGCATTAATGAGTATCACAGGGATTGGTTATTTGGCAGGCTCCATGCTGGTTTGGCTGTTCGCCAAACATTTGCCGATCCGTCATATGATGGGTGGCGGTGTACTTCTGGTCGCGCTGGGTTATTTCCTGTTCGCCTGTTCATTCTCGTTTGAGCTGGCGGCGTTTGCCTTTATTCTGCTCGGTCTGTGCTCGGCACTGGCGAACACGGGCCTGGTTACCTTTTATCAAAATAATATCCCTGTCGATCTGATGGGGCGAATGAGCAGTGTACTTGGACTGGCATTAAGTGTGCTGCAGGTGGCCTCCATATTGATTGCAGGAGTGGCGGCAGAGCAGTTGTCGCTTCGTATGGTATATACGGTTGTGTCTGGGATTATGGTGCTGGCTGCGTTGGGATTATGGGTGGCGAGTATGCTTCCTTCCCGAAGCAGGTATTACGACGAACCGGCGAAGCCGAAGTCGATGGTAGGGTGACAGGAAAAAATACGGAAATTCTGTACAACATAATGGTTGCCTGAATACCCGGACCGTTCTGAGGAACATAACATAGATAGTATTAAGCACAGATATTGAGCAGTAGAAAAACAGAAAATGTATACGCTTTCGAGGTGAAACGCATTAACACATTCATGTGATGAAAGTTTACAATTTATTGATTCATCCTGTGTATAAAATGGAAAAAAGTAAATATTCACAAAGAAATCGTTAAGTTTGTTGACACTGATCTTCCGGTCGATTAATCTTAATGAGAAAGTAATAAAAACTTCAATTATCGTTCTGGTACACGATCAGAATGGTTCCATACAAGCGAATGATAGCGAGCGGGAGAGACCTGGGCATGCCGAGTAAAAAGGCAGCTGTCGGGCACCGAAGGAGCAAGCTGCTACGCACCCGGCGCAGCGGTTAATCTCTCAGGTAAATGTACCATCGTTGGACGCAACTCTGGAGAGTGCGCGATATGCGCCACCCAAGGGGTATATGGTCAAGCAGCACGGTGTGCAGGGGACATTACCTGTGAATACAGGGTATGCATCAATCCGCCGCGCTTCTTATCATGAAACTCTCAGGTATCGAGGACAGAGAGAGGGCTTAGGGCCTTCTTCTGTCCTTTTCTTATGTCATCATTCAGTAATAAAGGAACATTATGGGTGTAGGTCTGGATGAAAATGACGATTATAAATGGAGGGTTTGCGATGCGTTTTAAAGACGTTTTTTCAATTATTGGTCCGTCCATGACAGGTCCATCAAGTTCACATACGGCTGGAGCAGCAAGATTGGGTCGAATTGCCCGTCAGTGGTTGGGAAGCACGCCTGAACGTGCCCGATTAACGCTGTATGGCTCGTTCGCCGACACGTATCAGGGACATGGTACGGATCTCGCATTGATCGGTGGCCTGCTTGATTATGTGACGGATGATCCACGGATTCCGGATGCAGAGCAATACGCAGAGGAAGCGGGTATGGAGGTAGAGTTTTTCACAAGTGGCCTGCCTGCTCCTCATCCGAATACGGTCAAGATTGAACTGTGGCACGGAGACCGCCAATGTTCACTAATCGGTGCTTCCATCGGCGGTGGTAGTGTATCGGTGCATGCATTGAATGATTTTCGTGTACAGATCAGCGGAGAGTTTCCCACACTTGTACTGCGCCATTCGGACAAAGCAGGGGTGCTCGCTTCGGTAACCTCCACAATCAGTTCGTCCGGAGTGAACATCGGGTACATGCAAGTGGATCGGAAAGCCCGGGATGGTGAAGCATTGACAGCGATGGAGATGGATGGTGTGCCGAATCCTGAGATGCTGAACCGTCTGCGGTCACTGGATCATATGCTGGACATTCGCGTGATTGATTTAAAGAGAGGGGTCGAGCCTGATGCGGTTTAAACATCTACATGAACTGAATACCATCTGTACAGCAGAGTCCAAAACCATTGCCGAGCTGATGATCGAAGAGCAGGTTCAGGAGACGAATATCCCGGAAGCGGATGTTGTACGGCAGATGTCGGATTACTATCAGGTGATGAAGGAAGCTGTACACAAAGGGCTGACAGAAGATACGACCTCACGTAGCGGTTTGACTGGTGGAGACGGCAAAAAAATGGCCGAGTACATTCGTAAAGGCGAGACTTGCTCTGGAGATGCCTCTGCACTAGCTATGGCGTATGCCCTTTGTGTATCGGAAGTGAATGCCTCCATGGGCCGGATTGTAGCCACACCGACAGCCGGTTCTTGCGGCATCATTCCGGGTGTGTTTATCAGCTCCCAGGAGCGTTTTGGCTGGAGTGACGAGCATCTGGTGAACGGTCTGTTCTGTGCGGGAGCGATCGGTTACGTCATTGCCAACAATTCATTTATCTCCGGTGCCGAGGGCGGCTGTCAGGCTGAAGTGGGTTCTGCCATCGGCATGGCCGCTGGAGCTATGGTAGAGCTGCGTGGAGGAACGCCGGAGCAAGTGGTTCATGCGGTTGGTCTCGCGTTAAAAAACACTCTGGGCCTTATCTGCGATCCTGTGGCAGGCCTCGTGGAAATTCCGTGCATCATCCGTAACGGACTGGGTGCCGTAACCGCGTTGGCTGCGGCAGACATGGCGCTGGCCGGAGTACGAAGTGCCATTCCGTCTGACGAAGTCATTGATGTCATGCTGGAAGTGGGTAGTGCCATGCCAAGCAGGCACCGTGAAACGGCCCAAGGTGGGCTGGCTCAAACGCCGACGGGACGGAAAATGATGGAGAAGCTTGCCAAACCGAAGGCGAAGCGTGCAGAGCCTGAAGCCGAAGCTGAGTCTCTTTCTGAAAAAGATACAGAAACCAAGGCATAACATCCATGGGATGAACTGAATTAAATCGTGGAGCCTGGATCATAAACGGTGATGTTGCTCCCATCTTAATACGAAAGCCGATACGACTTCTTCCTGGTGAAGAAGTCGTATCGGCTTTTTTTTTGGTGTTCCAACAAAGAAAAATAAAAAAATGTTGACGTTTATATATCGATTAGATATATTGTTAACTGACATATATCAATACGATATAAAAGCTGAAATAACGTTATACAACTTAAGGAGATGAATAAGATGAAAAGTGTTTTTCAAACGAGTCTTCTGTTTATGAAGAATGGAGCTACGATTGTCGGGTTGATTACGGCCGTATTATTTCAAGTTTTTTTTAATACCATCTGGCTTAGTGGGTACGATCAGGTAAATGCACGGATGACTGAGCTTGCGGTGACCATTGTGAATGAAGATGGGGCCGCGGCTGAGCCTGTAGCGAAGTCTCTTGCAGCGGGTCTTAACTTTGTGATCAAACCATCCGAATCGATGGAAGAAGCTAGACGGCTGTTAACCGACCGGGATGTATACATGATTATTGAGATTCCATCTGGTTTCATGCAGCAGGCGGGAGATTTATCGAAACCGGTGAAGGTGAAGTATGTGATGAATGAATCCAACGTGGCTACCGTGAAAAGTGTGATGCAGAACGTATCCGCACAAGTTACAGCGACGTTGAACCGTGAAGTGCAGCAAAATGGCATTCGTGGAGTGCTGGATCAGTCGGGTATGGCTACCGATCAGGCGAATGCGCTGGCGCTGGGGTTATCTTCCCGGGTGGAGACAGAGGTGGAACGGCTGAACCCAGTTCATAACTTTTCCTTTTCCATGGTACCGATGTTAATTGTGACGTCTACGTTTACAGGTGCGATGCTGCTTGGTATGAATCTGCAAAAAGTTTCTGGAGAACTAAGTAGCAAGGCGGGGAAATGGGAACGCTTCTGGGCACGCAATATCATCAACCTGGGTGCTGCATTTATCGTATCACTCGTTGGAGCGGGGATGATGCATGTTATGGGTGTATCATCAGCAGATGGATGGTGGATGTTATGGCTATTTCAGTTGTTGATTACCTTATCTTTTCTATTCATGGCGCAATTGAGTTTGCTGCTGCTTGGAAATGCTGGAGCATGGTTAAACAGTGCATTGTTGCCTCTGCTGATGTTGTCATCGGGCGCAACCATTCCGCGCGATGTCATGCCTGACTTCTATCAACAGATCGGTCATTATCTGCCGGCAACCTACGCGGTGGAGGGCATGATGAATCTGGTGCTTGGCGGCGATGGAATCAGTCATGATGTTCTGTTCCTGGTGGTGATTGGGGCGGCGACGTTGGTTCTGGGAGCTGTGTGCACGTGGATCAAACGCTCAGGTTCTGCAAAATCCGGCATTCCTTTGGAATCTAACTCTGCTGCGACAGTTGCCGCTCTGTCTGGAAACCTACCTTCACCTGATCGTGGATAACGGTAATACACTCTAGTACGCCGGGTAGACCAATCCATGAACGCCCGATGATGTTGAACGTATGAGGGAGGATGTGGTACGTTAAGAAGAATTCGAAAGGAGCGGTACACCGATGAACACGCAGCATGTCATCCTCGGAATACTGCACAATCAGCCATGTTCCGGATATGAGATCAAGCAGTACTTTGAACAATATTTTTCGTTTTTTTTCGATGCGAGCTTTGGCACCATTTATCCCACACTCGCCAAGATGGAAAAGTCAGGGTTGTTGACTAAGGAATCCGTTAGACAAGAAGGGAAACCTGACAAAAATGTGTATACATTAACACCGGAAGGTTCTACAGAGTTCAATACCTATTTGATGAGTCCCCTGGAAGCCGAAGTGTTCCGTTCTGATTTTCTGATGCGTCTATATTTCGGAGAGCTGGCGGATGAAGATACCGTCGCAGGGTGGGTGCGGTCAGAGCTGAATCGTAAAGAATTGCTGTATGCCGAGCTGCAGCGCCAGATGAAGCAATTGGGCGAACAGATTTCACCTGCACAGCGTTTATGTA
>NZ_LITU01000036.1:233674-272857 GCF_001280595.1 Paenibacillus xylanivorans | reverse complement strand
CCATCCATTTGCTCAAAGAGCAGCTGGCCGAGCCACAATAGCTTTCAATAGTATCCATTTCACTACAGCGATAATGTTCCATCCATAACGCATAACGCAGAAAAAGCGCTCTCCAGATCAATAACAGGTCTGCGAGCGCTTTTAGTGTTGCTTTCAATGCGTTGGAATTCCAGGGCCATAACCATATCAAGATACTACACGATATCTGTGCTTAGTACAGCATATCCATATGCGGGCAGCTCAACGGCCAGGATTCCCTCTTCCTTGGCTGTACGATAATTCTCGCCAAATAACTCCGTCCAATCACCGGTGCCCGCCTCCAGCTCAATGATAGCCGTTTCTTCCGAACGATTGAACAAGATCAGAATGCGTTCCTCATTATCCTGTCGTTCCATCACAAGCTGGCTTCCGCCTTCACGGGCTTGTAAGAAACGAATGCTGCCTTTCGCACGCAGGGCAGGATGGGCATGGCGAAGTGCAATCAGCTTCTGATAAAAGGTGAACAGCTCGCGATCCTGCTTTGCCTCATCCCACTCCATACATTTCCGGCAACCTGGATCATGGTCCCCGTCCATTCCAATCTCATCCCCGTAATAGATACACGGGGCACCCATATAACTGAACTGAAACAGCGCAGCCAGTTTCATCTTCCGCTGGTCGCCCTCACATAAGGTGAGCAGTCGTGGTGTATCATGACTGTCCAGCAGATTGAACGCCACTTCGCTGGCTTGCAGTGGATAGCGGGACAACTGTCGACCGATGGAGTTGGCGAATTGCTCGGCATGCATGACATTTTTAACGAAAAAGCGATTTACCGCTTCCGTAAACGGATAGTTCATCGAAGCATCGAACTGGTCGCCTTGCAGCCAGGAGGAGGATTCATTCCATACCTCACCTAAGATATAGGCATCCGGATTTGCAGCCTTGACCACCTTGCGGAAATCTCGCCAGAACGCATTATCCACTTCATCCGCGACATCCAGCCGCCAGCCATCCGTGCCCACTTCCTTGATCCAGTACTCGGCAACTTCCAGCAGATATGCCTTCACTTCAGGGTTTTCCGTGTTCAGCTTCGGCATATGAGCCTCGAACCCAAATGTTTCATAGGTAGGAATGCCATCCTTCACATCCAGCGGGAATTCATGCACATGGAACCAGTCCTTGTATTTGGACTTCTCCCCGTTCTTTTGCACGTCGACAAACGGCGCAAACGTCTTCCCGGAATGATTGAACACCGCATCCAGCAGTACCCGGATTCCGCGTGTATGGCACAGTTCAACCAGTCGTTTGATCGTATCTGCATCGCCAAAATGCCGATCTACCCGCAGATAATCTTCGGTATCGTATTTATGATTGGTCTTTGCCTCGAAGATTGGTGTGAAATAAATGGCGTTAATGCCCAACTCTTCAAGGTAATCCAGATGGTCGATGACGCCCTGGAGATCACCGCCGAAGAAGTTAAACGGAGTCGGCTCGCCACCCCAGGGTTCCACATGTTCAGGATCGAGATCCCGGTTGCCATTGGCAAAGCGTTCAGGAAAGATCTGATAGAAAATCGCATCCTTTACCCATGCAGGCGGTGTAAATACAGCTCCAGGATGGAGGTACGGAAACTGGAACATGTGACCGGGATCGTCGGGTTCATTCGCCTGGAAATCCGTTTCGGTCATCCAGATCTGCTCGGAACCATTTTTCAGCAAAAATGAGTACTTCAGACGATGATACGGAGGCTTTACTTCCCCCTCATAGTAATCGAACATGGAATCGGATGTATATTTGGTTAAAGGAATCAACTCTTTGGTACGTTCCCAGGCGTATTTGTCCCCGGTCAGGGCGTGTACCTCGGTGAGATCATTCTTTTTGGCGCGCAGACGCAGACGAACGGTATCCTTGTCATAGGTATAGGCCCAATTCCGTTTTGGTTGATGATAGATGGCTTCCAGCAGCATATTGAATTTCCTCCCGTCGTATACACACTAGTATGTAAGTAAGTCGCAGCATTCGATGCAGAATTATGCGAAGCGGATGATTAAGGTATAATTTAAAATAGAAGGTGGCACCAATGGTCGTGTAATGATGATTCGTTCATTTTATACAAACAAGATACTTCATTATGTTTCAAATATATAATTAACCCAAAGGGTGCAGAAAGGAAACGAATGCGCGCATGAAAACGAAACTGTTATACATTGAGGACGATACGGAAATTGCCACATGGGTCAGAGCCGACTTGGAGGAGCGAGGCTATGAAGTTATATGGCTCGGAAGTGGTGAGGGCGCAGCGGAAGCAGCCGGGGGCTGCTCGTTGATTATTCTGGATGTCATGCTGCCGGGATTGGATGGATTTACGGTGGGACAGCGACTCAAAAAGGAACATCCTACCGTACCCGTTGTGATGCTCTCAGCCAGAACGTCCATTGACGACAAGCTGCATGGGCTTGATTTTGCCGATGATTATGTAACCAAGCCGTTCCATCCCGATGAACTCGCCGCACGGATTGAAGTCCAGCTTCGGAAGGCAGGAACGGCAATCTCGGCGGATACCGTGGTGAAGCTGGATCACCTGTCCATCTACGAGAAGGATAACCGAATCGTTAATGAGGAGACGGGGGGAGAAATTATTTTATCAGGGAAACAGTTTCATATCTTTGCTTATCTGCTCAGGCATATGGGTATGATTCGAACCAAAGAGCAGATCTACGAAGCCGTTTGGAACGAGCCATACCTGGACGGGGACAAGACATTAATGGTACATATTCGTCATCTGCGCGAGAAACTGGAGCGTGATCCGGCCAACCCGACCATCATTCAGACCGTTCGCGGTGTAGGGTATCGTGTGAAGAAGCCATGAGAAAGAAAGCGACGATACGTAATACATCCAATAGGGATAGAGGAATGAAAGGAAGCTTTCCGGGAAAACGAAAAATGCGTTTTGGCCGCTCCCTGATGTCCCGTTATATTATTCTCATTCTATGCGCGGTTTTGTTTGTTCCGGTCGTGCTTCCCATCATATCGATCATCTATGTGGTGGTAGTGAATAATACGAATACAGAGAATACGGCACCCTATGGGGATGCCACGAAAATCAGCAACCTATGGATTAGGGAATCCGAGAAGCTGAATGGGGCGACCTCTGAAAAAATCAATCAGCGTATGGAACAGCTCCACCGCAAATATCCCAAATCTTCGATGTACCGCGTAGACCGTAACGGTGAAACCGTCTTTATTCTCGCTGGAGAGGATGTTGATGTATCGGAATCCACCATGGATGGAACAACAATGACGACATTGAAGTGGACGCTGGAGCATCAGACAATAGAGACCCGGATTCCTGCGATATGGAATGCAAACACTACCCTGGAATTTATGAAGGAAGCGTACTATCGTGATCCCCTTACAGTGGTTTCTTTTGTGGGTGGAGATAGCGAGGACAAGGGACAGGGCTTCATGGTGATTGAGGTGCCGCGGTATCTTTTGCAAAAGCCACAGAACAACTGGCCTATGGAACTTTTGTATTTGGGTGGATTGATGATGATCATCTTCCTGTTATTTATCATCATGTCGATCCTGTTCTTTGCGCGAATCCGCAAGCGGCTCATCCGGCTCCAGACGGCGATGATCACTCCGGGCAAGGAGGGCATTCCACTTCCTGTTGATATTCGCAGATCAGACGAGATCGGACAGCTGGAGGAATCATTCAACCAGATGGTGCATCAGCTGACAGACAGCCGCCACCGGGAACAGGAGGAAGAGCAGCTGCGCAAACGTCTCATTGCCGGGCTCTCCCATGATTTGCGTACTCCACTGACCGTCATTCGTGGACATATGCATGCCTTGCATAAAGAAGCGCTCAGCGAAAAAGGCGTTAGTTCATTGGGACGCATGGAGGCAAAAATGGAGGACCTGGGTGGACTCATCGACAACATGTTATCGTACAATTTGCTCACTAGTGGGAAGTACACCTTGAAACTGGAAGAGAGGGATATCCTCCGTATTGTCAGGGAAGCGGCGGCAGCGTGGTATCCCGTTTGGGAGAAAGAACAGTTCGACATTGATATTGATTTGCCGGATGAACCACTGATCTGGCTGGTAGATGAGCAGGGAATGCGCCGGATTCTCGATAATCTGTTCCAGAACGTGATCCGCTATGCGACGCATGGAAGGTACATTGGCATATCCACCGAGCAGATTCAGGGGCGAACCGCTCTGGTCATCAAGGATCAGGGTCCGGGCATGCAGCATGAATCGGAAACGAAAGGAACAGGTCTTGGCCTGTCGATTGTGGATCTGCTCGTTCGTGAGATGGGACTGCGCAAGAAGGTGGATAGTTCCGAGGCAGGTGTGCGGGTGTACATCTATAGTGGAACGGTTACGGAAAAACCATTGAAATAACTTTTTTTAAACTAAACTTAAACTTCAGACGACTTCAGCTTTAACCTTGGAAGGTTACGATGATATCCGAGGTGATTAACAGTGAGTGATAATATTATTCAAACCGCTAACTTATGGAAAACATACCGGGACCGTGCGGCGGTCCGTGAACTTGATCTGCATATTAAAAAGGGAGACATCTACGGCTTCCTTGGTCCCAACGGCGCTGGCAAAACAACAACCATTCGTATGCTCCTTGGCTTAATCAAGCCGACCAAAGGTGTGATCCGTATATTCGACAAGGATATCCGCAAGGATCGCATGGACATTCTGAGACGTGTAGGTTCGTTGGTTGAATATCCGTCTTATTATGGACATCTGAACGCGGTGGAGAATCTGGAAACCTTGCGCCGGATATTGGATGTACCCAAATCGAGGATTACCGAAGTGCTCTCTATCGTGGATCTGACCCGGGATGCCAAGCGTTCCGTAAAAGGTTATTCGCTTGGCATGAAACAGCGGCTGGGTATTGCAAGTGCCCTGTTGGGCCAGCCGGATCTGCTGATTTTGGACGAGCCAACGAACGGACTCGATCCGGCGGGCATTCAGGAGATCCGGGAGTTAATCAAACGCATGCCGCTGGAACACGGCATCACCGTACTGGTATCCAGCCATTTGCTGAGTGAAGTAGAACAGATGGCGAGCCGGGTTGGTATTATCCGTGAGGGGAAGATGGTACTTCAGGATACGATCGCCAATCTGCATAGCCAGACGGGCAGTTCCATTCGGCTGACGGTCTCCGAGCCGGAAGAGGCGATGAAGCTGGCAAGAGAGCAGGGACAATTCGGTCAACGTGAAGGAGCGGCGCTCACGTTCCCGTATATGGATAATAGCGCGATTGCATTGCTGGTTCGTCGATTGGTTGAGCAGGACCACGCGGTCTATCGTGTGGAAGAGCACCGTCAATCCCTCGAAGACTTGTTCATGCGGGTCATCGGTGAGGGGGCAACGGTATGACGGGCCGTGCATTATCGTCCGACTGGCTCAAAATTCGTGGCAAAGGCATCTGGTTTCTCGTTTTTCTGGCACCTATTGGTCTTACGGCCATGCAGGCTCTGAACTTCGGGTTGCGTTTGGACTACCTGAAGGAACTGTATGCGGGGAATCTGTGGGAGAGTTTGCTGAATAATGTAGTTGTGTTTGTACCGCTTGCGTTGATGCTGGGGGCGACGATTCTCAGCTCGATGATCGCAAATGTTGAACATGAACAAGGTTCGTGGAAGCAGCTGCTGGCGATGCCGATCACGAGACCTGCGGTGTATCTGGCCAAATTCCTGCTCGCTTGTATGCTTCTCATCATCTCCTGTTTGTTATTAACAGCAGGAATCATTGGTCTGGGACTGCTGCTAGGATTCGACGCCGGAGCGATTCCTTGGTCACAGGCAATCAAGCTGGGTTTACTTCCACTGGCTGGTGCACTTCCGGTGTTATCGCTGGAGCTATGGCTTACGATGGTAAACAAAAATCAGGCTCTTCCCGTCACGCTTGGCATTGTACTCGCTGTAATGGGCATGTTCGCACTTAGTATCTCACCGTACTTTCCGCTCGCTTGGGCACAGATGGCTTGGAGCAGTCCAAAACCATTGGTGTACGTCGGTATGGGTGTAGGTTCGGGTCTCCTGATCATGTTGCTGGGTATGGTGCACTTTAGCCGGAAGGATGTGGCCTAAGATGAGTTTTGCGACGACCTATTTCCGAATCCTGTCCTCTGAACGCCTCAAAATGGGCAAATCGCCTGTCTGGCTTCTAGTTCTGCTGAGTCCGTTAATTGCATTGCTTATTGGTCTGCTGTCCACTCCTTCAGGTCAATGGAGTGTGCTTATGGGCTCGATGATCTTTCTACATGGCTTGTTGCTGCTGCCAATCCTGACCGGTGTATTCACCTCTTTCGTCTGTCGCTTTGAGCATGCGGGGGGAGGTTGGAAGCAAATGCTGGTGTTGCCGCTTACCCGGACGGGCGTATATGCAGGCAAACTGACCATCGTGATTCTGCTTCTGGCGGGTACTCAATTATTGTTGCTGGGGTCCATTCTACTGGCAGGTACGATCCAGGGCATGACGGATCCCATCCCATGGGGATTGCTTACAGGCAAGCTGCTGCTGGGGCTATTCGCTTGTGTGCCACTCGCTGCCCTACAGATGTTCGTTTCCCTGGTTTGGAGCAGCTTTGCCGCTCCGCTGGCATTGAATTTTGCTTTAACCGTGCCTAATATTCTGATCATCAACTCAAAGACCTTTGGACCGTATTATCCTTGGGCGCAGCCAATGATCCTCATGACACCGATAGAAGGCGGAGGCTTCGGGGCATACAATGTTCCGCTTGGGACGATGCTGGCGGTAGTTGGGGGCAGTGCAGTTCTCTTCATTTTAATCGGAGTTCTATATTTTAGACAAAAAGAAATTTGATCAACCTTTTTCAAGGCTGATCATCGTTAAATAAAGATCCCCAGCGACATCATACGCGGAGAAACCCGTATGGCGTCGCTGGGGATTTATTCATTTTCTCACCCAGCCATCAGAAATGTAAGTTCCCGATCTATCATTTAAATAGTTTAAAAATCAACCTTTTAATTTTATGATATCCGATTTTTAAATGAAGAGATTGTAAGCAAATTTGAACTGGAATCTGGTAAAATGAAAAAAGCTGTTTCTAGGAAGGCTTACATGGTTATTCGTGGGTAGGCCCATTTCGCCGAAAATTTTATTTTTTGGTTGTTAGATGAAGGTATAGGCCAAGAAAAGAGGGTAAGCCTTGGATATTAATAAAACGGAAACCCTGAAGCGCATTATTTCTGAGGGAAGTTCTTACCAATCATTGTTTTTTAATCACCCGGATGCCATATATGTGATGGACATCCATGGAAATCATATTGACGCCAATCCCTCGTTTGAGCGGATATCAGGATATAAAATTGAAGATCTGATTGGAATGAGTCGAGATCGAATCAGCCCTCCAGAAAGTGAGCGCCTAAGGAATAAATACATTGGTGAGGTGTTGGCTGGGCGTTCCGTCAGTGATTCAATGGCTTTTTACCATAAAGATGGTTCTGTTAAACATGCGGAGATTACGTATATTCCCATTACTGTGGGAGATGAAGTTGTGGGAATATACGGGATTGCCAAAGATGTTACTGAAGTTGTGGCAGTCGAACGGAAGCTGCAGGAGACACAGGAGAAATATCAGGTGCTGGCTGATCATGCCCAGGACCTGATTACTACCTGTTCAATAGATGGCAAGCTGCTGTACGTTTCGCCCTCCGTGTATACGTTACTGGGGTATAGACCGGAGGAAGTCGAAGGCAAATCCTTCAAGGATTATTGTTACCCGGGAGATTATCCTGATCCGATAGAACTGTCCATGATCGGCAATGGTTGCAAAATGCGAGTGCTTCACAAGAAAGGGCACTATGTCTGGATGGAGACTCTGGCGAAGCCTGTGGCTGGAGATGAGGGCGAGAGTACGCAGATTGTGAGCATCAGTCGGGATATTACCCAGCATAAAGATGCGGACAGACGTCTGCGGGAGAGTCGTCAGCGTTACAAATCTCTGTTCGAGCATAATCCGGCTGCGGTTTACTCGTTGAATCTCGAAGGTAAGTATACTGCTGTGAACCGCAATCTGGTTAAAATGCTGGATGTACCTCGAAGCAAGCTGATCGGGCATTCTTTTCTTTCGCATCTGGATCCATGTGAAATACACAGCGGACAGGCTTATTTCGAACTGGTGAAGCAGGGTAAGCCCCAACACTATGAGTCTCGGATCGTGAACTCCAGTGGCAGGAAGGTTGATGTATCCATCATTAATGTTCCCATCATTGTGGATCAGGAACTTGTGGGTGTGTACGGGATCCTGTCGGATATTACGGAGCGTAAGGATTATACGGAACAGATTCAGGAGCTTAGCAAACAGCATACCCTAATTCTCAACTCGGTTACAGAGGGCATCTATGGATTGGACGCAGATGGCATCACCAGGTTTATGAATCCAGCTGCTGCTTCCATGTTCGGCTACGAATCGGAAGAGTTTGTCGGCAAAAGCTCACATCCCATCATTCATCATTCACGTGCGAACGGAAGCTATTTTCCAAAAAATGAATGTCCCATTCATATGACCATGATGGACGGGCAGCGTCGTACAGTGAAGGAGGATGTGTTCTGGCGCAAAGACGGAACCAGCTTTCTGGTGGAATACCAGGTTACACCGATTATCGATGAGGGTCAGATTCGTGGCGCTGTTATCGTGTTCAATGATGTGACTGGTGATCGCGAAATTGTGCGCGCCAAGGAAACAGCTGAACTCGCGGCTCAGGCCAAGTCGGAATTCCTGTCCATGGTCAGTCATGAAATTCGTACACCGATGAATGGAATTGTAGGCATGACTGAATTGCTGATTGGCACGGATTTATCGGAGGAACAGCGAGAATATGCCGAGATCATCCGTGAGAGTGGCGATGCCCTATTAAATATTCTGAATGACATCCTTGATTTCAGTAAATTGGAGTCCGGGAAAATGGCTTTGGCCTACGAACCGTTCTCGCTGCGCATCATGTTGGAACAGGTTGCGGAGCTTTTCTCTCCTAGAGCGGAAGAGAAGCAGTTGAAGATCCGATATCGACTCAATCCCGACATCCCTGAATTTATGGTGGGTGATGTGATGCGTATTCGGCAAATACTCGTCAATCTGGTGAGTAATGCCTTGAAGTTCACGGACCAGGGGAGCATCGATGTTACGGTGGATATTATCCGCGGCAATAGACCGGAAGCGAGTGTGCTGGACTTTGCGGTGAAGGATACAGGAATAGGTATTCCAGAAGATAAGCTGGATCAATTGTTCCAGTCCTTCTCTCAACTGCATCCTGTGATTAACCGCAAATATGGCGGAACAGGACTTGGATTGGTCATCTCGAAGCGGCTCGTGGAGATTATGGGAGGCAGTATCAGTGTGGAGAGTGAAGATGGAAAGGGATCAACCTTCCGCTTCGCTGTACCGGCCACAAGTGTAGACGCGACTGCAGAGCAATCTGCACGTCAATTCAGCCATGATCGCACACGTCAAGGAGATGAAGTGGCGATGCGCATTTTGGTTGCCGAGGACCACCCGGTAAACCGAAAGATTTTAACAGAGTATCTGGAGAAGCTCGGTTATCAAGCGGATGTATGCTCGAATGGAGTCGAGGCCATCGAAGCCATTTCACAGAATGCCTATGATATTGTATTGATGGATCTGCAGATGCCTGTCATGGATGGACTCAAAGCGACAGATCTTGTACACCGATTAATTCCGCAGGAGCGAATTCCAGCTATTATCGCGGTAACGGGCAATGCCAAACGTGAAGACAAGGAAGCTTGCCTGGAGATTGGGATGCGCGACTTCATCAGCAAACCGATCATGCTGAGTGAATTAAAGCGGGTATTGCAGCAATGGGGGCCAGCAGATGAACCGCAGCTTGCACCAAGCTAATACCTGCTATATGGGTTAACAACAACCACAAAAACGCCAATGACGCTTCTGGATCAGGAGGTTATTGGCGTTTTTGTGTCCGTAAATATTCTGTTATTGCCATCCATGAATGGATGGACGGTCATACCGAGGTTAAACGATTGATGTTACCTGACAAAACCTCACAGGAACGACCGAATTTCTCACGTTCAGATGCATCCAGATTCAATTCGATAATCTCCTGAATCCCATCCCCGCCAATAATGGCCGGGACACCTGCACAGACATTGCTCTGTCCATACTCTCCATCGAGGATTGCGGAGACAGCAATGATCTTGTGTTCATCATTGAGGATCGAACGGGTAATATGCGCGAGGGCGTTACCGATTCCGAATTGCGTGGAACCTTTGCGAGTGAAAATTTCCCACCCGGCGTCTTTCGTTTTGCGGGCGATATCCTCCAGATCCAGATGTTTGAAGCGTTCCTTGTGCTGTTCCATAATATGCATAATCGGTTTACCTCCAATGGTGACATGCGACCATGCCACGAACTGGGATTCTCCATGTTCTCCGAGAGCATATCCGTGCACGCTGCGTGGATCGATGGAGAAGACCTCTGACAACAGCGTTTTGAGGCGGGATGAATCAATAGATGTACCTGTACCGATCACTCGTTCACGTGGAAGGCCGGACAACTTCCATACCATATAAGTTACTATGTCAACCGGATTAGCCGCGATGACAAAAATCCCCCGGAATCCACTATCCATAATGGGGACAACGATATCCTTGGCAATGGACTCCGCTTCCTCCAGAATGTCCAGACGAGTCTGTCCTGGCTTCGGATTCGCTCCGGCAGTCAGCACAATGACGTCCATGCTGCCGCAATCTGCATAAGTGCCGGCATATACCTTCGTACGGTTATGTGTGAAGTCCATGCAATGCGAAAAATCCAGCGCCTGTGCCACAGCGCGGTCATACGTCCGGTCAACCATCATAATTTCTCTGCATATCGATTGATTAATCATGGAATACGCACAACTTGAACCGACAAGTCCCGCCCCGATCACCGCTACTTTACCTGATTTGCCTAACACAGCCGTTCAACCCCCATTTACATTTGATTTATCCGTTCTTGATGAAACTTATGTTAAGTATAGTCCTATATTTTATGCCAACAACTGCTTCTACGTTACATAATATAACACATGGAAAAGCTGTGCAGCAATGATTTCCTCTGTCGCGGGAGCGTATTGGAGTGACGGAGTTAACAAAATTGACATGATTAATTTATCTTCATAAAAAGTGACGGCGTTTGCACCAACGATTTTCGACATGACAGCATTCGTGCTCATTGTCGGATGAAGGGTGATTTTTACGAATGGGGCACCTGACAAAAGTTCTTATGAATCCGCAGAAACAGAAGAAAAGCGTCAAAGGGATCTGCAAAGAGGCTGACGAATACATACGGACAAGCAAATGAAAAATGCGCACTTGATCCATGAGACAGGTTGACCCGATCCGATGACAGTTCCAGAAGGGAACGCTGAAGCCACTACCTTGTATTCAAAAAGACTTCATTCCGGGAGGGAATAATAATGATTGAAGAAGCAGGAGCAACGACGGAAACGGCCAAGAGCCTGGGCATTGGTGCCAGTACTCTTCGTAAATATGCGGCAGCACTTGAGGAACAGGGATATCGATTCGAGCGTTCCGCCAACAAATCCAGATTGTTCAAATCGGACGATATCGAATGCATCGAACGCCTGATGACAGAACTAAGGGAGCATAACCTGCCACTTGCAGATGCTGTGGTGACCGTACTGACTCCAAACTCGCCTGTGATGGCAATGGAGGATGCTTCGGGGGCGGAATGTGCGGCAACAGTGATGCCCGCAATATTTCCTGAGGGACCTGAACCAACAGGTACCCTGAGATCGTATGAAGGTCTGGGACAACTGGTGAGTGAAGTGACGTTCGGGGCTGTAGAACAGCAGGATGACCAGGTCCAGCTGCTGCAGCACAGGGTAGACGAGCTGGAGTTAACGCTGCAACATCTGGCCGATACCCATCTTGCTCTCCAGGAGCAGATGGAGAAGCAGCGCCTGTGGATGAACGAGAAGCTGGAAGAAGAGCGGGACCGTGAACTGGTCACCAATCTGCGCAGCTTCCAGGGAAGAAAACGCAAACCCAAAGGGACGTCGCTCCGAATGTTGTTCGGGCTGCTGCCGAAAAAGCATAAGGAAGCCTGATGGCCGGGTCCATGCTCGTCGTGATTTTGCACAGATAGCTTGATATAATGAGCCCATATAACAACAAGAAGACTGGCTGCTGATCTGCTCTGAACAATCGGACAATAGGGAGAGATCAGAAGGCTGGCATGGGAGGATCTGTGGAGCTGCGACGAAGCTGGCAAAGACTGCTTGGCCTATGGACTGATCGTCCCCGGCGGGAAGGTACGAAGATCGCCGGACGTTATACGATAAATGGATTGCTCGGCATGGGAAGCTATGGACTGACATATCTGTGTACTGATGAGCATTCCGGCAAGGATGTGGCTTTAAAAGAGTCCAAACCCAGCAAGGGCAGACTCGCTGCAGGCTTGCTGGACAGGGAGGCGGATGTGATGAATCGGATGGATCATCCGGCCATCCCTGAGTTGCTGGATGTATTCACATACCGGACGCGCAGTTACATTGTCACCGAGTATATCCTTGGAGAGACGCTGGAACAGTGCATTTTCGATCAAGGCCGGAAATATACGGAACAGGAATGTCTGGAGTTGGTAAGGCAACTGCTGGCTCCTATTATGCATGTTCATGAGCAGGGATTTATTCATGGGGATGTGCGTATTCCCAATGTCATTTTACGTAACGGGAAAGTGCATTTGATTGATTTTGGCCTGACGCGGCGCATGGGGGAGCCGTTGTTGCCTGAGCTGAAACGCCGGATGCGTGAATGGCCTGAGCCAGAAGATGAACTGGCTGCACCTGACCAGGATTTGCAGGATCTCGGTCATTTTCTTTTGTTCATGCTGTATTCATCTTACGAGCCGGAGAAGGGCCGCAAACCGGCCAGCTGGCAGGAGGAACTCAAGCTTACGCCAGAAGTTCACGATATGCTGGAACGACTGCTTGGATTTCGTCTAGGCTATGCAGGCGGGGCGTTGGAATTACAGGCGGATATTGAGCGTATGCTGCTGAGATTGCGATGATCAATCAAAAAATAGGGGTGATTTGCTAACCGTGAGGACGGTTGCAAATCACCCCTTTCAATACATATACGGATTAAGCGCCAGCCTAGGCTGGTACGAACATTTCTGTTTGGAAAGATTAGTACCAGCTTAGCTGGAGCTATATTTTCTGCTTTTATAATAACCGGAGCCGTGGCGGCTATCCCGGTGTTTTGCATCCGAAGATGAATATCGTCTGTAGTTGCGTTTACCAGAGGAACTGCTATACCGCTTACGGTGCGAAGAAGATTTGGAATCCAAAAGTTTGCCTAACATTTTCCTGAACATGAGGTTTTCCTCCTTTCGACTTCAGCCGTTTTAAGCATATACGGGGCTCCGTCGAAGCGGGTTTCGAATTTTTTTAAGGGGAATTGTATTCATTGGACAGGGGCTAGGCGTATAATAGGATGTTGAGGATTTCACGGAATTTTTTATTTGGAGCATTTCGCGTTACAATAGAAGACAGGATGAGATTTTAACGGACAGGAGTAGTTGTAATGATTACGTTGAAGACCAAAGAACAAATAGAAAATATGAAGAAGGCAGGAGAAATTCTTGCCGCATGCCATAGAGAAATCGCTGGAATGATCCGTCCAGGGATCACAACACAGGAAATTGATCAGTTTGCAGAGGCTTTTATGAAGAAAAATGGCGCTACGCCGGAACAAAAAGGATACAACGGATACCAATATGCGACATGTGCGTCGGTTAATGATGTGATCTGTCATGGATTTCCGGGAAAATATGTACTGAAAGATGGGGACATCGTTACGATTGATATGGTCGTGAATCTGAATGGCTGGCTGGCCGATTCCGCGTGGTCGTATGCGGTGGGTCAAGTGACTCCGGAAGCACAACACCTGTTGGACGTCACCAAAACATCCCTCTACAAAGGGATTGAACTGGCTGTGGTCGGCAACCGGATCGGGGATGTCTCCAATGCAATTCAGACGTATGCGGAAGGTGAAGGTCTATCGGTTGTCCGTGAATTTATTGGCCACGGCATCGGCGAGAAGATGCATGAGGAACCACAGGTGCCTCACTACGGCCCACCACACCGTGGTCCACGTCTCAAGGAAGGTATGGTTATTACGATTGAGCCCATGCTGAACATCGGTACGTACCGCAGCAAGTTGGACTCGGATGGTTGGACAGCACGTACTCAGGATGGAAGTCTGTCTGCTCAATATGAGCATACGATTGCTATTACAGCAGATGGACCTGTGATTCTGACTGCCCAATAATGGCTCCAGATGTCTCCAATGTGATGATATTTGCATATTTCAAGGCGGCCCACGTTTGTGATCCGCCTGTTTCGGTTTAAACTATTTAGAGGCGATACACATAGAGCCGGTGGTGAGTGATATCAGCTGACAGAGGGTTAACTCTGGCCCACTGGCAAGAAGGAGGTCATTTTGGTGTCTGAAAATAAACAGATCGTACTTGCGTCACGTCCAGAAGGTGCCCCATCCAGAGAAGACTTTAAATTCATTGATGCACCGCTTCCTGAACCGGATGCAGGACAAGTCCTGGTACGTACACTATATTTGTCTGTAGACCCATACATGCGGGGCCGCATGAAAGATACGAAATCCTATGCTCCCCCTTATGCGTTGAATGAAGTGATCAAGGGCGGAACCATTGGGCAGGTGGTGGAGTCTTCGGAACCCAATCTGCGCAAAGGGGATTTGGTGTCCGGAATGTGGGGCTGGCAGCAGTATGCAGCCGTAAATACGGGAGACATTTCCCTGATTGATACAGGAGAGGCTCCAATTACAGCTTACCTTGGTGCGCTTGGCATGACCGGTTTGACCGCTTATTTTGGCATGGAAGATATCGGTAAGCCGAAGGACGGCGAAACGGTGGTGGTATCGGGAGCAGCCGGAGCGGTAGGCATGATTGCGGGTCAGATCGCCAAGATTGTAGGCGCACGTGTAATTGGAATTGCGGGTTCTGACGAGAAATGCGCTTATCTGAAAGACAAACTGGGATTCGACGTTGTATTGAACTATAAGCATGAAGAGGATATGTCTGCTGCTATTGAACGAGCTTGCCCGGCTGGCGTAGACGTTTATTTCGATAATGTTGGTGGTGGGATTTCTGATGCGGTACTGCGCCATATTAATCGGAATGCACGTATTCCGCTCTGTGGACAGATTTCGTCATATAATCAGGAGAAGCCAGATATCGGCATGCGCCCGCAGACGTTACTGTTAACCAATACAGCGTTGATGAAAGGCTTCCTGGTGAGTGACTATGCCAAATCCTTTAAGGAAGGCCGGGCTAAATTGGCGAAATGGATCAAGGAAGGGCATATCCAATACGAAGAAAACATTGTGGAAGGTTTTGAACAGACGCCGGAAGCATTTATGGGCCTCTTCTCTGGAGATAACCTGGGCAAGCAGCTCGTAAAGGTTGCAGACCCTGAATAGATATAGATTCCCTTGAACATATGTCCGAACAGGAAAAGACACGTTCCGCACGATGAAGTGCACAGAACGTGTCTTTTTGGGTTATTTGGATGTTGTGATGTTGCTAGGCTTCGGCAGCAACAACTTCCTTGTAGTGCTTGTACATATATACCCGCCAGCGTACGATCATGCCGAAGGCCAGAAGGAAGAACAATCCACCCGTTTGAGGAATGCTCACATAACGCTGAATGACTTCATGCAGGATTAGTCGTATAGCCAGCAATCCAAGCAGAATGAAAGCGAAGCTTCGTGAACGTGTGGCATAAATTTCTTCGTTAACTCGTTCAAATCGTGTACTGCGAATGAGGGGATACGAGAAGATAAACCAGCCCACCAACAGCGCAATAAGTGCCCATAGAAGCGGAACATGAGTCTCCGGTACAACAAACATGAGGAAACCCGTGCTCATGCCCAGCGGGGGAATAAGTATTTTGCGAATGGTTACCGGACGATGGCTGGCTTTCATTCGAATAAAAATGGCAAGCAGGGCCATGATGAGCATACCCAGGGTTGCACCGATCTGAAGGTAGGACGGACTGATTTGAGCCACGTAAAACTCCCTCTCTTTGGAATAATATGTTATCCGGATGTCCGGAACATGCTACGGTTTACCGGATTTTTCTGTTCCTATTATATCACAAACGAAGAAAGCCGATAGAATGCTTAGTGTATCATTTGCCCGGATTGTATATACAGGATTTATTTGAAAAATTTGTATTATTGTGCCCCGTGTGAAGCGGTTTATTCCAGGTAAGGGGAAATCAGGAAATGAACGAACATTTACGGATGTACGACCGACTTATCGGTGGGCAAAGTGCTGGTTGGTTTGAAGGGAAGACCGCTTTGTTATTACAGTGGACCAGTATCATATGTGGAAGTGTACTTGTAATTCTGCTATGTGCGTACGGTTACATCTTATGGGATAAACATGCAGCAAGGCGAAGGGTGACTGTTCTAGAAAGAGATGCGTTGGTGAAGATCATGAAACCAGTGATGAGTGCTCTTCCGGGTGAAGAGATCGTCGCTTGTAGTGGTCGGGTAGATATGATAAATGGGAAGTACCCTTATGCTTTGACTCAAGGCAGTATATCGTCAGAACGTGCAGGAAGCCCCTTGCTTATGATGCAATATATTGAATATGTACGGGCTTTTCTGATCAGCGGCATAGGTCTGGTTCGATATAACATCAATATGCTGCTGTTTACATCCCAAGCCTTCGGAGTATTCAAAAAAAAACAGAGTCATGGAAATCGGCGGTTACAAGACGGATACCCAGGCAGGTCACATGGAGCTTGTCATGCAGCTGCACAAACATATGAAACAGATGAAAGAGCGTGGACGTATTATATACATTCCCAATCCGATCTGCAGTGTCAAAGTACCAGAGACATGGAGTCAACTGCGGAAGCAGCGTGCTGGCTGGCATAGCAGCTTGCGAGCAGCCTGTGGGAACAGCGCTGCATGATTGGCAATCCGGCTTATGGGTGGATGGGGATGGTCTCCATTCCCTATTTTATTCTTGTTGAACTAATGGGACCGGTTCTGGAGATCGGAGCGTTACTTCTGCTGATCTCAGGAATGTGGTTACAAATTGTGGATGTCAAGCTATGTCTGGTGCTTGCTCTGCTGCTGGTACTCTATAATTCCTTGTTGTCGGCTTGCGCGGTGATGTTTGAAGTATGGTTCTCTCGCAGAGCATACACGTTTCGAGAGGTGACACGACTGTTGCTGTATGCCTGCTCCGAGACATTCTGGTCTAGACCTATGAACAATGTATTCCGTATATACGGACTGTTGCAGGTTGTGGGATATGGGAAGAAGAAGGACCATAAGAACGGACAGGGGTAATATCCGATCATAGAAATACCTTGGAACAGAGCAAGGAGGAATACGCTTCATGAATAGAAATCACAGGCCGCTCACGGTATGGGCATTAGCTTCCCTCACCGTGGTATCAGTGGTCCTGGTTATTCCCTGGATTTTGTGGCAGTCACAGGCTCAGATACCGCTTAACATCATGATTGTCGACAAAAGTAAACCGGACTTGTCCTATATAGGGCATAAGGGACTGGTGTGGATTCTGAATCAGCAGAAGATTGTCCAACAGACAGGGGAACATTATAGGTATGAAGAAGACTACTACGGATATGATATACAGAATGGGATCTCCCGTATTAAGCGGACATTGCCGGATGAGGTGACCGACACGGACCTGATCTATCTGACGGCGAATCATCATATTTCATCTACAGATCCGAATGAACATGTAGAAGGCAAAGCCTATGAAGGTCTCACGATATATGATGCCCACAAAATTAGTGAAGCTGCAACCAAAGGTGTAACGATTGTCGCTGAGTTTAGCGCCTTGTCGAATGCTGTTTCGAACATGGCAAAAGAGCAATTGTATCCGATTCTGGGCATGAAAAGCAGCGGATGGCAAGGGAAATCGGTATTGGATCTGCAAAGCGCGGATGAAGTGCCACAGAACGTACGGATGAACTATGAGCTTCGGGAGAAGAAGGATTGGTCGTTTCAAGGCGCGGGCATTGTATTGGTTCATGAGGAAGGACGGGTGATTGTACTGAAGCAAGGGCAGGATGTCAAGACCGGTGATATAAAACTCGCCTTCACACAGGAAGGCAGGGAATGGTGTGGAATTACCGGGGACATCCATTACAGCGAATGGTTCGACATCATCGTGCCTGAACAACAGGCTTCGGTACTGGCATGGTATAAGACGGATCTGACGGAGAATGGTCAGCAGAAACTAATGGACGCAGGTATTCCGGCGGAATTTGCTGCTCTTATTCGGCATGAGGGCTATAACCGGACTTATTATATGGCAGGGTCATTCGGAGAGCTGGAGCATTATTCGTTCTGGCGTCGTATCAAGGGATGGGATGTGCTGAAAACGAAGCTCACACCGGATCAAGAGGGAGTTCCGGATCGATTTTACTGGAAAGCATACGTTCCCGTTATGAAGAAGATTTTGCAGGAAGTCCAAACAGGGCGAGCACCCTGGCAATAGAAAAACCGTTCCTTCGGAAGCGGGACGGTAGGATACATAAAGAGGGTTGCAGATGATCTGCAGCCCTCTTCCATTTGACATAGAGATACATCAGGCTTTATGAAGATGTCGCAGTCCATCCAGGAAAGCGGTCACGGTCAGCTGCAGGCTCTCATCTGGATCGAAGTTCATGCCAAAGCCGCCCTTTTCACCCATGGAGGCGAAGCCGTGACAAAGACTGCGTAAACCGCGAACGGCATGCAGCGCTTCAGCTTCATTCAGAGGATAGGGCTGCAACAGACGGAGCAGCAGATCCAGGGCAGCTGTACTGGCGACAACGAGCTGCGGTTCTTGACGGTCCGGGGCATGGAAGAAAGCTTCGTACAGCCCAGGATGCTTGCGGACGAAGCCGATATATGCGGCAGCGACCTCCTGAATGGCTTCATCGCCCGAACGGCCAGCGGAAGCCTCGGTTAATGCACGGCTGAGCTGCTGTGCAGACATTAACGCCAATTCCTGGCGAAGCCCTGGAAGACCGTTGATGTGGTTGTAGAGCGACGGGGAGCGCACATCTAGCCGCTGGGCCAGAGCGGCCAGTGTTAGCGAATGGAATCCGTCGCTGTCTGCAAGCTGGGCGGCGGCGCTTAACAGAGCGCCGCGATCCAGCCCTTGGCGGGGGCTCACAGGCGCCCCCCGGCAGGGCGCAGCCGCTGCTCCGCGTCTGCCGTAGCTGCACGCATAGCCGCGGCGGGCTGACGCAGCATTCGTCCGTGCCCTACAGCGAGCACGGACGGTTCCAGCTCAGCCAGGCGCTTGGCGCTGGCAAGAGCAAGTTCTCGGTTCCACGTCGCCAGCGCGGGGAACGGAAAGAGCGGGCGCAGGCGGCCGGATACGGCGAGGCCGCCGTGCAGCTGGTACGCGTCGCCAGCGATGATCACGCGGCTACGCGTATCCATGAAGGCCATATGGCCCGGCGTATGGCCTGGGGTAGCAATGGCGACCAGGGAGCCGATTCGGTCGCCGTCATCGAGCAAGCGGTCCGGCCGGGTGCGGATCGCTTTGGGTACACTGCCACGTACCGGAGTCTGTGGCTCGCCGGGAAGCAGGGAAGCGTCTCCTGCCAGCAGCGGGGAATCCCTTCTGGAGATGCAGACCTCGGCTTTAGGCAGCGCGTCCTTAAGACCATCCAGTGCACCAACATGGTCGCCATGGGCGTGAGTCAGAATGATTTTGGTAATCGGCTTGCCTAGGGATTGTGCAGTAGCCAGAATCCCCTTGAGACTGAATGGCATTCCGGCATCAATAAGAGTAAACCCATCTTCTTCTTCAACAAGATATACGTTCACAGGGAAGAGGCGTGGAAGGAATGAAACTTGGACAACATCATGCTCACGTGTAATTCGCATCATTGAATCCTCCTTAAAACTAATGTTGTTAGTAATATAACTAATGTCATTAGTTTTTGCAATACCCTATGTTGATATGCTTAAAAAATAGGATATTTTAAAATCCCAAACCACTTTACAAAAAAAGCGTTTTCAAAATAGGAATAACCGATTATAATAATCTCGTAAGCCCTTTCATATGTCTATCTTATTGGAGCCTTTCGCGAAGCGATAGGCTCACTTTTTTTGTTCTGCCCCTTAAAATACGAATGGGATTCAACCATTTTAGTTAGTCTATGAAGGGCCTGTATATACTGGTATGACAGGGGAAATCAGGTTTTTTAATCACCCGATGAGAGTTTGACAAACATAACTGTTATTCCTATAATAACAGTTGTACTTACCTTGGAGTGAATTTTCATCGGTGGACTATATGCCGGGAAGGGAGTAAGTAATGAACAGTGAATTTACCATTGCTGTGCACTGTCTGGTCTTTCTGTCCATGAAGGATGAGTGTATGGCCAATAGTGAAGACTTGTCTCGAAGTGTTGGTACGCATCCAGCCAGAGTTCGCAAGGTGCTTAGTGTGCTGCGGAAGCACGGATACCTGACAACCAAGGAAGGTGCACACGGTGGATATCTGCTCAGTCGTCCGAGTGAAGAAATCAAGCTTGGAGAATTGTACAGACTGGTAGCGGGTGGATCACTTGGTCCCAGCTGGTGTTCGGGAGAATCCGGTTCAACATGCGTTGTTTCTTCCAATATGCAGGGTGTAATGGGAAGCATCTATGATGGAGGAGAAGAAGCACTGAGCGCTTATTTTGACCGTATATCCATTGAGGATGTGAAACATCGTATCGGTAATGGGGAAGAATGTTCCTTGTCCATGGAATCCTTGTCAATGAAGGATAGATCATGACTGATTTGATCGTTACCAGTTCTTCATGATCTGGCCTTGCACTGCTGCTGTCAGACATGGTGGACAGGCGATATAAGGGCGTTTGCTCCGGTTGTAAGATCCGTTGATGTTTCAGGCGATTCCGGGCATAACGTGAACACAGATGGAAGCGATCGTCTGCGCTGATGTTATTTTCGGAAGGTGAGTACTCGGTAGAGTTTGGCCTTGCGAACGTAAAAAAAATAAAAAAAGAACTTGGGGAGTGGAACGCATGTCCAGCATTGAAAACAATGAAACACTTCGCGTGATTAATGAACGTCACGCTGTCAAAAAGTACGAAAGTGGTTTTGTTATGCCTGAAGCAGATCTGAACGCTATCCTGACTGCCGCTTCCGAAGCGCCATCTTCATGGAACCTGCAACACTGGAAATTCCTCGTGATTGAATCCGAAGCGGACAAAGCCAAGTTGCTGCCAATCGCTTACGGGCAAAGTCAAATCACAGACAGCTCCGTTACTATTGCTGTACTCGGAGATCTGGAAGCGAACCGCAACGCCGTGATTTATGATCAGGCTGTTGAAGCAGGTGCGATTCCAGCTGAAGTTCGTGACGCATTGGTTGGACAGATCAACGGTGCTTACCAAAATCCGCAAATCGCCCGTGACGAAGCGATTCGCAATGCATCTTTTGCTTCACAGAACATTATGCTTGCTGCACGTTCCCTGGGATATGACACTTGCCCAATGGGTGGTTACAACCCGAAACAATTGATCGAAACATTCAACATCCCTGCGCGTTATTTGCCAACGTTGTTGATCACTGTAGGTAAAGCTGCAGTACCAGCTCGTCCGGCAGGTCGTTTCCCGCTGTCCGAAGTTGTTGTTAAAGGTTCTTTCTAAGACTGATCTTGAATCAGTTATCTCAATAGATATAACGAAAACAGCCGCATGTCCCCTTTAGCTTTAGAGGGAATATGCGGCTGTTTGGTATTTAAAATGACAATAGGGCATTATTTCTCTGGTGTTTCCGGGATTTTCGGTGCATTGAAATCTTCCAGATACTCAATCGCGTTATACATCATAACCGCAGCTTCGGCGCGGGTAATCGTTTCCTTCGGATTAAAGTTGCCCTCCGCATCGAGCGTGTTAATCTTCAAGACAAGGGAGCGTTGAACAGCGCCTTGAAATTCTGGAGTAAGTTCTTTTTCATCCGTGATATCTACAGGCTTGATGTTAATCATCGGCAGGCCGCCTTTGGCTTCAATGCCCTGCATCAAGAAAAGGGTGTGCTGTTCACGGGTCAACGCCTTGGAAGGATCGATATCGTTTGACATCTTAATGCCATTGAACTGCGCACGGATAAAAGCATCACTGTACCATACGCCATCTTTTACGTTGGAGAAATAGTCACTGGGCAGTGGCTGCTTGATAAAACGAATCGTGTCCAAATTCAGATGGAGACCATCTGCAATGAGCTGTATACCCTGAGCCGTGTTTAGTTCCTGTTCCGGTTTGAACAAGCTATCACTCACTCCTTTGATTAAGCCATCCTGATGCAGGGATTCAATCTTGTCTGCCCCCGCAATACCTTGAATATCCGTGAATTCTGCTTGAGCTGCGTGTATCGGACCCGCGCTCAGAGAAAGGGTGAGTAAAGCTCCGGCGGTTAACGTAGCCAACATATTTTTTTTCATATCAGGTTCGCCTCACTTTTCCGGGATTATCCCTTTGTATAAAAGCTATTTGCCCCTATAGACGACCCTTTTCCTCAAAAGGTTGCTGCAATTTTCCATTGGTTTTTCAACATGAAAGGGATCGTTACTATTCAGTTCAACCGTTTCTGCGGTAGCGAATCAGGTAATATATTGAGTTTTTGCATACTTGATTTCGTTGGGACATACACCATGTGGCTGAGCTCTTGTAAGGTTTCATGCTTTGTATTATGGTGAGGGAGGATAACCACTGAAGCAAAGCGACGTGAAATGGTTAAATACATAACAGTGGAATCAATCATACGGTTTACAGCTTCGTATATTTGCATGTAATTATAGAGCAAGGCTAACCATTTGAATGAATAAGGAGAGAATGAAATGATGGAAACGACAGCAACCAATGAAGTTTTGTTCTATACAGGTACTTATGCATCAGCGGATCAACCGGGGATCTTTCTATGTGCATTGAATAAGGATACAGGCGAGATGCGGATTGTAAATCATATGGAAGGGGTGGACAATCCATCCTACCTTGCTTTATGCCCGGATGGGAATTGTCTGTACGTGGTGAGTGAGACAGATCAGGGAGAGGTGCTGGTCTATCGCAGGGATGCCGCAACGAGTGAACTGCACTTGATGGATCGCAAGTTGACGAAGGGCGCTTCGCCTTGTTATATATCTGTCACGGAGGATGGCAAATGGGTGCTGACTTCGAACTACAGCAGCGGCAGTGTGAATGTATTCCCGGTGGGGGATCAAGGCACGCTTGGAGAGATGAGTGCGCTTGTGGAGCATACTGGTAGAGGGCAGAATGATGACCGTCAGGAAGGTCCGCACGCCCACTCCATTCAACCAGACCCTTCGGGTCAGTATGCTGTTGTCTGTGATCTGGGTCTGGATCAGATTATTGTGTACCGTAACGAGGAGGGCCGTCTGGTTACACACCGGGAGATGAATCAGCCTCCAGGCTCCGGACCGAGACATCTTGTCTTCCACCCTAACTCGAAATGGGCATATGTAATTAATGAATTGAGTAACACCGTTACGGCATTCATGTATGATCAGCGTAGAGGTGAGTTCACTACGCTGCAGCATATCTCTACACTGCCAGAGGGGCATAATGGAGAAGGTACTTCGGCGGATATCCGTGTGTCCCCTTGTGGGCGTTTCCTGTATGCTTCCAACCGTGGAGATGACAGCATTGTGCTGTATCACATCGACCAGGAATCCGGTGAGCTGGAGGCTATAGAGTGGACTTCCACCATTGGTCAGACTCCGCGCAACTTCAACCTGTTGCCTGGCGGTATTCTGCTGGTGGCTAATCAGGACAGCAACAACCTTGTTGCTTTTCAGATCGATGGCGAAGACGGACGTCTGACACATAATGGTTTCAAGTTGGAGTTGTCCCGCCCAGTATGTATCGTACCTGTAGTTTAGGATGAGATGAAGCATAATTCTTTGTTGCTTCAGATTGTTGCTTCAGGTTGAAATTGAGCGTGCGAGAACGAAGCATTCAAGTCGAAAGAGGCATCTTTCGGCTTTCCCCCTTTTTTTTATACATAAAATTACTAAGTTAGACCTATATATGGGATTATATGTTTAATTTAAAATAGTTATATTAAAGCGCTTACATATGAGATGGCGCTACCAAGGGCATCGGGCTTACCAATTCGATTGGGGAGGCAGTGGCTTTATGGGAAAACGATCATTATGGAAGCGCACATTGCGGACCGCGGGGGTATCCCTGCTGAGTTCTGCGTTACTGGTTACTTCGCTCGGTCTTGGGAAAACGCCGATCACTCATGCTGCGGGTGCCCGTCAGATGGAGTTTCTGGACCGTGGTGTGGTTGCAGTGAAGACAGGCACAGGTGTGTTTGTCAGTTGGCGGCTCCTGGGTACGGAAGGGTCAAATGTGTCGTTTAATGTCTATCGGGATGGAACCAAGGTAAACGCATCGCCCATAACGAACAGCACCAACCTCCAGGATGCAAGTGGGACAAGCAGTTCCAAATATACGGTTCGAGCCGTAGTGGGCGGAACAGAACAGGCGGCGTCAGCCGCAGCGAGCGTTTGGGGAAATAATTATCTGTCCGTACCTCTCAGTGTGCCGACAGGCGGTACAACCCCGGATGGTGTTGCCTATACGTATAGTGCCAATGATGCGAGTGCAGGCGATTTGGATGGGGACGGCGAGTATGAATTAATCGTGAAATGGGACCCGTCCAACTCCAAGGATAACTCCCAAAGCGGCTACACAGGCGAGGTATTTATCGATGCCTACAAATTGAATGGAACGCGCCTATGGCGTATCAGTCTGGGTGAAAATATCCGTGCTGGTGCTCATTACACCCAGTTCATGGTGTACGATCTGGACGGAGACGGCAAGGCCGAGGTGGCGATGAAAACGGCTGATGGTACCAAGGATGGTACGGGAGTAGTCATCGGCGATGCCAGCAAGGATTATCGTAATTCAAGCGGGTATGTTCTGTCAGGACCGGAGTTTCTTACGATCTTCAATGGGCAGACGGGTAAAGCACTCTCCACGGTAAACTATGAACCGGCGCGTGGCAATGTATCCGATTGGGGAGACAACTACGGCAACCGGGTCGATCGATTCCTTGCAGCAATTGCGTATTTGGATGGGGAGCGGCCAAGTCTGGTCATGGCGCGCGGTTATTACACTCGGACTGTGCTGGTGGCATACAATTGGAGTGATGGACAACTAACCAAACTGTGGACGTTTGACTCCAACACGTCGGGTAATTCAGCTTACGCAGGACAGGGCAACCATAATCTGAGCGTTGCGGATGTGGATGGCGATGGCAAAGACGAAATCGTTTACGGAGCGATGGCGGTGGATGATAACGGTAAGGGTCTCTACACGACAGGGCTCTACCATGGGGATGCGATGCATCTAAGCGATCTGGACCCCGACCGTCCAGGTCTCGAAGTATTTCAGGTACATGAGACACCCTCCAATGCGGGCGTGGAATTCCGCGATGCACGTACAGGTCAATTGATCTGGGGCATACCTACATCGAAGGATATTGGACGCGGCATGGCAGCCGATATCGATCCACGTTATAAGGGTGCAGAAGTTTGGGCAGACGGTGGTTTGTATACGGCCAAAGGGCAGAAAATAGGGACAACCCTGCCTTCCTCCACGAATTTTGGAATTTGGTGGGATGCTGATTTGCTCCGCGAACTGCTGGACAGCAACCGAATTGATAAATGGGATTATGCGAATAGCAAAACAGTTAATCTGCTGACCGCTTCCGGTGTTTCTTCCAATAATGGAACGAAGTCCACGCCAAATCTGCAGGCCGACCTGTTCGGAGACTGGAGAGAGGAAGTGGTATGGCGGACCAATGACAGCTCTGCGCTGCGTATCTACACGACAACAGCGGTAACGGACAAACGCATCTATACCCTGATGCATGATCCGGTATACCGTCTTGGCGTAGCTTGGCAAAATGTAGCCTATAACCAACCGCCACACACTGGCTTTTATTTGGGAGATGGCATGAGTACGCCTCCAGTGCCGAATATTCGGTATGCGGGCAAATAAAGATTGGGAAATGGCATGGACTCATGCCATTTCCTAGGATGATTTTACAGCGTATAAAACACGCCGCTGACAAGGGAACAACGGACTTGGGTTCGTTGTTCTTCTTTTTCTGCCATTTACACAGATATTCGGTAGAAATCGGAAAAAAACGTTTGACAGCCATATGCACTGCCCTTATGATACGTATATAACTCACTAAACAGGTAGGAATAATAAAAATGACTTCGCTTGAATTGCGGAGCAGTCATTTACAGTCACATGAGAGATCGTAACGTGAACAGAATAACGTTCTCACCGTATAGACGGAGGAACACCGTAGCGTATAAATTCTGGATGAAGCATACACGGCCTTTGGGCCGGCATGACTTTATGAGGGAGAAGTGCGCGGGGGTTCCTCCGTTTTTTGTTTTTTCGGTGCGTTCCATGCTGTTCAGCCTGTTGAGGTAATCTTGCAGATCCATTCGGGGGGAGTGTTATCTATGAAAAAGAGAATTCATAAGGGTATTCTGGTTGGTCTGGCATTGGTATTAACAGGGGTACTGGCGGCATGCGGATCGGAAAGTGGTGGCACGAATGCGTCGGGAACATCGGGGGGAGCGGAGGGCAGCAAAGAAGGAGCAAAAGCGATTGAGCTGCTGAATGTATCCTATGATCCGACACGTGAACTCTATGAGCAATATAACAAGGCGTTTGCGGCGTATTGGCTGAAAGAGAAAGGCCAGGAAGTAACGGTTAAGCAGTCTCATGGCGGTTCAGGTAAACAGAGTCGTTCCGTCATAGATGGGCTGGATGCGGATGTGGTCACGCTGGCATTGGGTTACGATATCGACGCCATTGAAGATAAAGGTCTGATCAATGCGGGCTGGCAGGATAAATACGAGCATAACAGCTCCCCGTATACATCAACGATCGTGTTTTTGGTACGAAAAGGCAACCCGAAAGGCATCAAGGACTGGGATGATCTCATCAAGGGAGATACGCAGGTCATTACCCCGAATCCGAAAACGTCCGGCGGGGCACGTTGGAACTATTTGGCAGCATGGGGATATGCGCTCAAGCATAACAACAATGACGAAGAGAAGGCCAAAGCATTCGTTGCAGAATTGTTCAAACATGCGCCTGTACTTGACTCTGGAGCGCGTGGAGCAACGACTACGTTTGTAGAGCGCGGTATTGGTGATGTACTGCTTGCATGGGAAAATGAGGCTTTCTTATCGGTTAAAGAGCTGGGTCCGGACAAATTCGATATTGTTGTACCTTCGGTCAGCATTCTGGCTGAACCACCTGTAGCGATTGTGGATAAAAATGCAGACAAAAAGGGCAGTCGCGAAGTAGCGGACGCCTATCTGAAATATTTGTACAGCGAAGAGGGGCAAACCATTGCTGCCGAGAACTATTACCGTCCAACACTGGACAGCGTGAAGGAAAAGTTCAAGGATCAATTCCCGCAGCTTGAGCTGTTCACGTTGAGTGATGTATTTGGCACATGGAGGGATACACAGGCCAAGCATTTCAATGACGGCGGTATCTTTGACCAGATATATGTTCCGGGCAGCTAATGCTATTAAGGTCGATATTGTTGCGTGATCATGTAAGCGGCCAACCAGTCCTACCGACTGAAGGCAGAGAGGATGAACGTCCATGAGCAAGGTGATGGTAGCCCGGAGTCGCACACTGCCGGGATTCGGATTGACGATGGGTTACAGTGTGCTCTACCTGAGTCTGGTTGTACTTATTCCACTGGCAGCGCTCTTGTTTAACTCCACAGGGTTAACCTGGTCCATCCTGATTGAGGTGGCGACGAATCCGAGGGTGCTGGCCTCGTTCCGGGTGAGCTTTTTGACCGCAGGCGCAGCGGCCCTGATCGATCTGGTCCTCGGGCTGCTCCTGGCATGGGTGCTGGTGCGGTATGAATTCCCGGGGAAACGGTTGTTTGATGCCGTCATTGATCTTCCTTTTGCTTTGCCGACGGCGGTGGCGGGAGTTGCTCTAACGGCACTGTATGCCGGGAATGGCTGGATTGGGCAGTTTGTGGAGCCTCTGGGTATCAAGCTGGCTTATTCACAGGCGGGCATTACACTGGCGCTGATGTTTATCGGGATTCCGTTCGTGGTACGTACGGTGCAGCCAGTTTTGCAGGAGCTGGAGGCTGAGGTGGAGGAAGCTGCAGCTACGCTGGGAGCGGGAAGATGGCGGATATTCCGGAAGATCCTGCTTCCGGACCTAATCCCGCCTCTGCTGACCGGGTTTGCCCTGGCATTTGCCCGGGGCATTGGCGAATATGGCTCGGTTGTGTTTATCTCGGGCAATATGCCGATGAAAACGGAAATTGCCCCCTTGCTGATCATGGCGAAGCTGGAGCAGTTCGATTATGCGGGAGCTACGGCGGTAGCCCTGCTGCTGCTGCTGGTCTCTTTTGTCCTATTGTTGATCATTAATTCATTGCAGCGCTGGAGCCGGAAAGCTGGCAGAGCCTAACCGGAGAAGGTAACGTGATGGGATTAGGGCGCAAGCGGATGTCACTTACCCAAACCGAAGGAGGTGCCGCGTATGGCGGGTTCTGTTCCACTGAGCCCTGTTCCACCCGTACGAACTGGCCCCGGAACGAACCGTGCAACGACGGAAGCTCCATGGGTCAAATGGTTGTTAATTGGACTGGCAAGTCTGGTGCTGATATGGCTGCTTATCTTACCGCTGGTGATCGTGTTGATGGAGGCGCTGAAGCAGGGCTGGGGTGTCTACATCGCCGCGCTTACCGAACCGGATGCGATGTCGGCATTGAAACTTACGCTTCTGGTTGCTGGGATCACCGTACCGCTTAATACGATATTCGGTGTAGCGGCTGCATGGGTTATTACCAAGTTCCAGTTCAGGGGAAAAGGTCTCATGATCACCCTGATTGATCTTCCTTTTTCGATCTCGCCGGTGGTGGGCGGGTTGATCTTTGTCCTCGTTTTTGGTTCGAATGGATGGTTTGGACCGTGGTTGGCCGAGCATGATATCAAAATTATTTTCGCCCTACCCGGCATTGTCATCGCAACGTTGTTCATTACTTTTCCATTCGTCGCCAGAGAACTCATTCCACTGATGGAGGATCAGGGCACGAGGGAAGAAGAAGCGGCGGTGACGCTGGGAGCCTCCGGGTGGAGGATCTTCTGGAACGTGACTCTGCCCAACATCAAGTGGGGCCTGCTGTATGGCATCATTCTGTGTAATGCGCGTGCCATGGGCGAATTCGGAGCTGTGTCTGTCGTGTCCGGTCATATTCGCGGGGAGACCAACACGCTGCCACTGCATGTCGAAATTTTATATAACGAGTATCAATTCTCTGCTTCGTTTGCCGTCGCCTCCTTGCTGCTCATTTTGGCTCTGGCAACGTTGCTGCTCAAGAGCTGGCTGGGTCATAAAACGATTCCCGAAAAGTGATTAACGCTCCGAAATCCATGCCGAATATTTTGGTTTTTAAAAGGGTCCCGAATGAATTGGATGTTGTCTCCGATTCAAGAAAATTCGGATTGACAGCTACTGGAAGCCCTGCTAATGTATAAACCAAGTATATAGGTTGGATAAGAATGAATTATAAGTCGGGTTGGATGACAGCACACTTGAGGAATATAGCGGGCAGTAGCCCGAGAAGAGGAGGCGGCTCTATGGCTAAGCCGTTAAAAGTGGATGAGGTATGGATGGATCGAATTGCCGGACAACTGAATGACATGGAGTTTGGCTCGCTGCACATCGTTGTACATGAAGGCCAGATCGTGCAGATGGAGCGGACCGAACGTAAGCGTTTTGAAAATACGCCCTCCGGCAGCGCCTCCAAATCCGGCAGCACTGCACGAAGCAGCTCACCCCGTTCATTGCGCGGATCGAATACGAGCGCGAAGGGGTAGACTTCATGAAATCTTTGATTGAATTTGTGATTGTGCACGGACCTATCATAAAATTGGAAATCGAATTATGAAAATGCTGAAATAAGTGGAAACCAAAAAAGAGAAGCCGACGATTTTGTGGGCTTCTCTTTTTTTGGCGTTGAATGGACTGAGAGTGTTGACACCAGGCAAACCAAATGAAGAGAGAGGTTCACTTTTCGGAAATTGCTCCGGATGTGCGTGGTTTATAGAGGTTTAGCTCCATGTCCAGGTTCTCATCCTCCTGTGCTTCTATAATGCTATTCAATTCCTTATCCGAATCGGTGTGTCCTGCGTATGGGCGATCACTGCGAGAAGGCGTTCCTGTCAGGCTGAAGCCAGAGATGAACAGGATGAGTTGTAATCCCAATGCGTAGGGAGCAGCAGCAAGTCCGATCAGATGAAGCAGGGAGCACATGGCAATTAGGGTAACTAGTGCTTTGGTTACTGTGCCCGATGAACCCTGTCTTGGGTTGGACCAGAGCAGATAAACATAGAACACCGTGATGATCAAGGACATGAAACGTATCCATGGCAAAGCATTGAACCAGGAGTGCCAGAAAGGATACATCAGACCTTGTTGACGGAATACAAAATCAGCGATCAGGTACAGTACAGCAGCCACAGCGGCGGGCTCGGCAGCTGGACGAATTACGTTCCATACAGCTCTTCCCCAGTGGTCTGAATGGGCGTACCGATTCAATTCATCCGATAATGCTGCACTCTCTCGTTCCAGAGCCCTGTGCATCAATGCGAGCCGAGCGGGATCAACATCAATGATACAGTTGCGGATTTGATCCTGAAGCTGAGGAGATAGATGGACTGCGGTTCTGCAGGAGAGCATGGCGGTTAACAATTCATGATGCTCATGTTCCGTAAGAGCAACATTTCGATGTTCCTTTACTGTGAGTTGTCCCAACAGGGTTGTACTTATGTATAATGTATCTCGTATCGCTTGCATTCGCCTGTCACGACTTCGTCTGACTTCAGTTGCAGACCATATGTATAGTCCAAGCAGCACAGCGATCATTCCGAGTGTTAACGCCCCGAAGCCCGGATATGAGAACAGAGCAGGTATCCAGCGTTGAAGCACAATAGTTCCTCCTTTGCAAAAACTGTAGCGTAGCATGAAACACGGTTCACATAAGCTTTCTCTCACTATTACACAGGAATTGCGTGAATTCAAGCAGGAACAGTAGGAATTTACTGTCATAAGAAGGATCAAGTGACCCGAGTAAAGAAGATGGAGTCTCCATAAATGATTTAATGTGTAGTTAAATCTAGGTTGAACAGGAAAGGAGCATGATCTATGGATCAGATCAACATTGAACATACACCGCCCTCAGCAGCCGAGTATCTTGCGCTACGAAAGAGCGCAGGTCTCAGTGCGATGAGCCAGGAGGGCGCGGAGATCGGGCTGCCCAATAGTCTTTTTGCCGTTTGTCTGCGTGAAGAAAATGAAATTGTAGGCATGGGTCGGGTCATCGGAGATGGCGGTTGTTTCTTTCAGGTGGTGGATATCGCCGTGCGCCCGGACCAGCAGGGAAGAGGATATGGCAAACTGATCATGAGCGAGATCATGAATTATTTGCGTGAACATGTGCCTGCTCGTGGATTGGTCAGCCTGCTGGCAGATGTCCCTGCTGACCGTCTGTACGCCCAATTTGGCTTCGCCTACACCAGTCCGAAATCGGAAGGCATGTGGTGGAGACAAGGGGAATAGGGGGTAAAAAAGGAGTAAGCCGAAAAATTCAAGTGGGATATTATGCAGAAACTCATTTAAATATGAGGTAAATGATATTAGACCGCTTAGAGCGGCTTTTTTTCGTACGGCAGAAGACTAGAAAGGATTTTTTAAGCATGGTTTACAAGTGAGCACAGACGGTTTAAGATGGCGTGAGCCGTTTAAGGTATATAACAATGGGATTAAGTATTAAAATAACGGTAAGTTGACAAGAGGATATCTACTGAAAAGAGGGATTTAATATGAAAGTTGCCATTTTTGGAGCAACCGGAGCGATTGGAAAGACGATATTGTGGGAATTGATGGACCGCGGACATGAGGTAACGGCGGTTGTTCGTGAGCCTTCGAAGGTTGAGATGGAGCATGAGCGTTTGCGTGTGGTACAGGGGGATTTGCTTAACCCGGATCAGGTTGCCGATTTTACAGCAGGACAGGAAGCTGTTGTGAGTGCCTATGGACCGAAGTTTGGTGCGGAAGAAGAGATGCTGGAAGTTACACGTTCATTAATCGAGGGTGTTCGTCGTGCGAAAGCAGGACGGTTGGTTGTGGTTGGCGGAGCAGGAAGCTTGCTTACGGATTCTGGAGAAATGCTGATGGATACACCAGGATTCCCTGAGGAAGTTAAGCCACTGGCGAAGGCTCATATAGATGCGTATAACCTGATCGAGGCATCGGATATTCAATGGACCTACATGAGTCCTGCAGCTACGATCACAACAGGAAGACGGACGGGCCTGTTCCGGGTTGGTATGAATCGTGTGATCACAGATGATCTTGGTGAGTGTTCGATTTCGGTTGGCGATTTTGCAGCGGCTTTGGTGGATGAGCTGGATGATCCGCAATTTATTCAATCCCGGTTTACAGTAGGTTATTAAGAGCTGCAGGTTAAGGGCTGGGGAAAACAGACGAGAACATTAATGAAGCGAAGCAACTTGGAAAACTAAAGAGTCATCGTGAGAGTATAAGCTATTCGCAAATGCAATTTTCGGAGAATTTCACCGGGGAGGGATGAACATTGTTTATCGTAACCGCTGAACAGATGAGAGCTGTGGATGAACATACGATTCACAAGCTTGGCATTCCTGCTGCCAGTCTGATGGAGAATGCCGGCAGAGCCATTGCCGAGGAAGTTATCCGGCTGTGCAGGGAATGCTGGAAAGAGGGCGTTGGCCGCAGTTCGGAGCAGCAGGGCCGCTGGAACGATGGGAATGGGAAGCGGGCGCACACCGGGCCCGGGGATCGGCAAGGATATGGTGGTGACATCATCGCCGATCCGGCGCTCGTGATGGAGCAACCCGGCGATCAGCAGTGGTACATGCTGATCGGCAAGGGCAATAATGGCGGCGACGGGCTGGTTGCGGCGCGCCATTTGGTTGAAGCGGGGCTCGGCGTGACGTTGGTCTACGCCGATGCGCCTGAGTCACTGCGAGGCGAAGCCGCAGTGCAACGGGATGCCGCGGCACAGCTCGGCATCCCTGCGCTTGTCCACGGGCGCGAAGCCGTGGACTTTAGCCGGTGCACAGGCATCGTGGATGCGCTGCTGGGCACCGGCTCGCGGGGGGCACCGCGCGGAGCATACGCGGCGCTGATTGCGGCGGCGAACGAAAGCGGCAAGCCGATCGTGTCCGCGGATGTCCCGAGTGGGTTAGATGCCGACACTGGTGAGGTATATGAGCCCTGCATTCAGGCCCGGGTGACTGTATGCCTCGCGCTGCTCAAGCGCGGGCTGGTGCAGTACCCGGGCGCGTCTGCCGCGGGGCGCATTGTGGTGCGCTCCATCGGCATTCCCGCGCGGCTTGCGTCGGAGCATGGCCCCTCAGTCCGTCTGCTGACGGAAGAGGTACTGCGCAGTGCGCTGCGCGTGGACACGGGCCGACTCCGGGCACCGGACGGCCACAAAGGCACTTACGGCCACGTGCTGCTGGCCGCAGGCAGTCTGCCGATGAGCGGCGCTGGCCTGCTCTCGGCCAAGGCCGCGCTGCGCGCTGGCTGCGGGCTCGCCACATGGGCGCTGCCCGCGGCACTGCTGCCGCATGTCATCGGCACCGTGCCCGAGCTCATGCTCGCTGCCGCCGCAGATGGCGACAGCGGCGAGTGGAACGCGGCTTCCGCCGACGCCGTGCTGCGTCTCGCGGAGAGCCGCGACGTGCTCGCGACCGGCCCGGGCCTCGGCCGCTTCAAGGGCGACACAGACTGGCTGCGCCGTCTGTGGCAACACACGGACCGCCCGCTCGTCATCGACGCGGACGCCCTCAACATGCTTGCAGACGCCGGCCCACATGGGCCTAGCGACTGGGGCAAACGAAGTGCGGCGACCATCCTGACGCCGCACCCCGGAGAGATGGGCCGACTGCTGGGCATGTCGACCCCCGAAGTGCAACGTGACCGAATCGGACACGCTGCACGGTACGCCCGCGAGCAGGGCGTGACCCTGGTGCTCAAGGGAGCACGCACGGTCATCGCAACGCCATCCGGCGAGGCGTATATCAACACCACCGGGCACGCCGGCATGGCAACGGGCGGTGCGGGAGACGTATTGACCGGCATCATCGCCGGTCTACTCGCCCAAGGACTGAGCGCGGAGCAAGCTGCCTCCTTTGGTGTGTTCCTACACGGCCAGGCAGCGGAGAGAGCCGCGTTGCTGCGCGGTGATCCGGCATCCCTGCTCGCCGGGGATATCATGGATGCACTGTAAACCAGGGGCTCGCTTGTTGCGGCACTCTTGGTACATTCGTTACTTCTTAAGCTGCATTTACATTCGCTTTGAGCTCGTGTGATTGATGCATTTAGAGAGTACATGTCCTCATTTGCTGCATGCCTCTGCACATAAGCACAAAGATATAAATCATTCATAACATAAAGAAAGGGATGTCCCATAGTCATCAACATGACGTGGACATCCCTTTTTAGTGTGAATACCGTTTAACGAACCGAGCACACGCTATGAGCTGCAATTTCCATTGATCTGCTTTTAACGAATCACAGTGACGTTATTTTCACTGCTCGGCAGGTACTGGCCCAAGTTTGTGCCAGTATAACGAGAATAGCATGCCTGGAATTCGTTAAACTGTGCATTCGACCCAAATCCTCCAATTAAGGTGTGGTCGATTCGTTAGAATGGATTAGCGCTTCGAGCCGAGAAGGGAAGTCCCTTCCAGCCTTCGGTACAACCGCTTCTATTCTTTCTTTTATCATGACTCCACTACAACCGGAACCGTAATAACTCCTGATGCATCTCTGCACTGATATCCCGCAAGGACTTCACCTTGGTGCTTGCTTCATTGAACGAACGTTGCTGTTCAGCCGTTGAAGCGGTAATTTCCTCGCTGCTTGCAGCCGATTGCTCCGTAATGGCGCTGATGTTTTCAATCGCCTGCTGAACCTGTGCGCTAAGTTCACTGGACTGCTTCATGTCTTCCGTAAGCTGGTTAATGCTTGTACTGATCCGCTCCACACTGTGACGGATTCCAGAGAAGGATTCGCCTGTTCTTCCAGTAGCCTTCTCCTGTTCCGCAAAGAGCTGAATGCTCTGCGTCACCGAGTTTTTTACTTTGCCCATAGCCGTTGTGATTTCGCCGACTGCTGCAAAGATATGCTGTACCGATTGCTCCGATTGCTCAGCAAGTTTCTTCACTTCCCCTGCGACGACAGCAAAGCCGCGCCCGGCTTCACCTGCACGTGCCGCTTCGATGGAAGCGTTCAGAGAGAGGAGGGTGGTCTGTGTAGCGATGTCCGATACATAGGCAGTCATGGTTGCGATCCGGGAGGCGCTCTCCTCCAGTTCCTGGACAGTCTTTTCTACCTCAGACATGGCAATCCGGTTGACTTCAGCCAGTCGAAGCTGTTCCTGTACGGCAATGTGTCCTTCTTTCACTGAACTCAAAACCTCGTTGCCGTACATGGCAGATTGTGAAGTCGCTTGAAGATTGTTTTCGAACGTATGCTGCATCTTATCTACGACCATGACCGTGTCACTTAGATCCTCAGCAATTTTCTGACTGCCAATCGACAGCTCTTCGGTTGTTCGGGATACTTGCTGCACTATGGCTTGCACAGTATCATTGCCGCGGTCAATGTCCTGCGCCATCCCATCAACACGGTTTCCTGCCGCACCGATGGATTGGATGATACTGCGAATATTACCCGTCATAAGGCGGAAAGAGCGGTTTAAGTCATCCAGCTCATCTTTGCCTCGCGTTTCTGGGAGTTGCTGCGTAAGGTCGCCGTTCGCAATTTGTCCTGCTGCTTCCTTCAAGGTGCGGATGCGTCTTGCCAATTGCCGTGAGGCGTTCATATTGAACAGCAGGACAGCGATAAGCAGGACGACGGCTCCAACGAGGGCAATCTGCCAAGTTCGCTGGATGTCTTGTTCCAGATTCACTGTATATTGCTCATATCGATCCCGGGTCACCTCATCCAGCATATAGATATCATTCTGTATGCCTTTGACCCGTGAACTGAAACGTTTGGCGTCCGAACTATTCATGGCTGTGATGGCTTCAGTGGCGCCATTGTCCAGAGCCGTCAATTTCGTTTGGATCGATTGGATTAGACGGAGCTGTTCATCCGTTTCCAGCAAGCCTTCCGTGAGCTCTTTCACCATCGTTTTACCTTCATTCAGTAAACGGGCTACGTTATCCTGATTGCCAGCTGTCATGGAGAACGAGTAAACATCGAGCGCCTGCTCGGTCTGTATCTGGTTTGCGTTCAACTCAGTAACCTTTAACATGGCAGGCACCAGGTTTTGGTTTTTGGCATTCATGCTCAATAATTGAATAATGATATAAGCGACCAGCGCGAGACATAACAGTAACGAAACTATGGCATTCAATATCAGCTTTCCCTGCAATTTCATAAGCGTGCCTCCATTTTAGCAATTGGTTTATTGATCTAGGGTAATCTTGGTTTTGCCGGAAGCAATCTGTGCTTTCAAATCATCAAAAGTTTGCTGTTGTTCCTTCGTGAGTGTGATATTATGTAGAGCGGTTAAACCTACGCCATTTTCTGCCAGACCATTCAGCATTTCTTTTTGCGGGAATGAATGCTGGTTCTGGATGAATGTATTGATGGCGTTATGAAGAGAGACATCTACATTTTTGAGCATGGACGTGAGTACGGCTTTTTCTGCTAAAAAGAACTGATCCTGGTCGACGCCAATGGCGTATTTCCCCAATTTTTGAATCTCCGAAATTGAGCCTATGCCCGTAAGTCCGGCAGCAACGTAAATGACGTCAACACGCTGTTCCTGAATCATCTGTTCCGCGAGTTGTCCTCCAAGATCAGGATTGCCGAAATCTCCGGCGTACACGACATGGACTGTGGCATCGGGATTAGCAGCCTGTACACCTTGCTCAAAACCTTGCTGAAAATCGTGGAGTACGGGGATATCCATTCCACCCAAAAAGCCTACATGGTCTTCGGTCGTTGCAAAGCCGGCAATAATGCCTGCAAGATAGCTGCCTTCTTCTGCTTTGAAGGACATGGAGGTCACATTAGGGAGATCGGAATGCCCGTCAATGATGAGAAAGTGCTGATCGGGATACTGCTGAGCAACCTTCTCCAGATCGGTTTTTATCGTGTCGCTTAGACCAATAATCAGATCAACCTTATCCTTCGCAAATTGCTCAAAGGCTGCCTCGGATGTCAAATCCTTTCCCGGCTCCTTGTAATCAAAAACAATACTGTTCTCGTTTCTTGCCTGTACCAAACCCTCAAAAGATGCATCACTGAAAGAATGATCACCAAGGCCGACATCGGTAAGAACGATTCCGACCTTGGTTCGCTGATCTGCGGGAGACATCTTTTCGGTTGTCGAACATGCTCCCAGTACCAGAACAACCAAAATCATCATCATGGTGAAGCCGAATTTGTATTTCCACTGTGTTTTCATGTGCGTATGCCCTCATTTCTATTAAGATGGAGATGACGTGTGGGGTGAGCAATTCCCCTATATTTATATCGGACGGGAGCAGAGTCTCCATAATGGGGAGTAGTGAAAATTTACGAAAACCATATAAAATTCCAATGAAACCCATAAACTATACATGGGAATTACATTTGAAGAGGCATGAATTCTCGACAGAACCTGTGCATCTTGCGGGTCAACGAGAAAAAGAAAGACAAAAAAGGCAAAGAAGAGACCGATTTGATCCCTTCTTTGCCTTTGCTTCAAACCTAATTTTCTTATGAACTACACTATCGCATGAATCAATACATTCATATATATGAACGGTTTTCCCCGTTCACCCAGCATATGCACTGCTCCAGGCTTTCCCGCTCTCATTCAGCTGCACGTGCAACGTATTACCACGCTGCTACCGAGCCATCGGCCCGGCTTTCCGTGCCGCCGCACAATACGCCGTTGTCCGGGTTGCGCCATATAATCTGGCCGCGTCCGAACATCGACGGGTCGAGGGCGATCTGTATATCATGCCCTTTGCGGGCAAGTGCCTGTGCAATATGTTGAGGAAATCCGGGCTCGACCAGGATCGTTTTGCCCTTGGTCCACTGCCAGCGCGGGGAATCGAGCGCAGCCTGTGGATTGAGGTGGAAGTCTACCGTATTCATGACGATTTGCACATGACCCTGGGGTTGCATGAAACCGCCCATGACCCCGAATGGACCGACCGCTTCATCGCCGCGTGTGAGGAAGCCCGGAATGATCGTATGATATGTCCGTTTGCCCGGCTCCAGCGCGTTGGCGTGATCGGGATCAAGCGAGAAATTATGTCCCCGGTTTTGCAGGGCGATGCCTGTGCCCGGCACAACCAGTCCGGAGCCGAAGCCCATATAGTTGCTCTGAATGAAAGAAACCATATTGCCCTCACCATCTGCCGTTGCAAGATATACCGTTCCGCTTGCCCTTGGGTCGCCTGATTCAGGTGGAAGTGCCATATCGCCAATGAGCTTGCGCCGTTCGTCTGCATACGCTTCGGACAATAGCTCTTGTACGGTTACGCCCATCTTGCGTTCCTCGGTAATATATTTCTCACCATCGGCAAATGCCAGCTTCATAGCTTCTAGTTGTCGATGATACCCCATTACGGATTCTTTCTCGTCAAAATCGAAGCCTTTCAACAGATTGAGCGCTGCCAGAGCAATTAGCCCCTGACCGTTCGGTGGAATCTCCCACACATCATATCCGCGATAGGAGACCGAGATCGGATCAACCCATTCAGGCTGGAATGCAGCCAGATCCTCCTTGGTCAAATAACCTCCGTGCTCTGCCATAAAAGAGTGAATACGCTCCGCGAGCTCGCCTTCATAGAAGTCTCGTGATCCGCTCTCCCCAATCCGGCGCAGTGTAGTCGCATGATCTGGTGAACGCCACAGCTCGCCCACGGCGGGAACACGTCCGCCTGGGGCGAATGTCTCAAACCATGCTCGCCCG
>NZ_LITU01000036.1:138117-233543 GCF_001280595.1 Paenibacillus xylanivorans | reverse complement strand
CCCAACCCGCCGGTGCGCCAGGCACCGTCACCGGGACGACCCCAAGCTTCGGCATCTCCGAATGGCCTGCCGCCTTGAGCGCCTCAATCGATATACTCTGAGGCGCAGGCCCACTGGCATTCAGGCCATGCAGCTTGCCCCCGGTCCAGACGAGGGCAAAGGCATCACCTCCAATGCCATTGGACGTTGGCTCCAGCACGGTTAGTGCAGCAGCAGTTGCGATAGCGGCATCAATGGCATTGCCGCCCTTCTTTAACACATCCAGACCGGCTTGCGCTGCTAAAGGCTGTGAAGTGGCGACCATGCCTTGTTTGGCATAAACGGGCACACGATAAGACGGATAAGGTTGGTAGAGTGGATCGTAGTTCATCAGGTTGTTCAGCTCCTTGTCGCAAGATGTCAGGTTCCGGCTTGCCGGATCAATACTCTTAACCCTCTTCGGAACAGGGGACGTGATTTCCTGCTGCAACGCGAAATCCAACCTGACATGGCCCGTGGACAGATGATACAGCTGCATTTATATCAGAGCCATTGTCGATTTTTATCAAAGATTTGAGGTGTTCCCAGATGACTAGGTCGTTACCATGTCGCCGCCATTGACATGAATGCACTCCCCGGTGACGTAAGAGGAATCGCGGGAAGCGAGATAGACGTAGGCAGCCGCAAGTTCATAAGGCTGGCCTGCCCGGCCCATCGGTGTCTCGGTTCCAAATACCTGCACATCTTCAGCGGAGAAGCTGGAAGGAATGAGCGGTGTCCAGATCGGTCCGGGTGCGACGCAATTGACACGAATGCCCTGAGCAGCGAGCGATTTGGCGAGTACACGAGTCAGAGAGACTACAGCCCCTTTGCTGGAAGAGTAATCGATCAGCTGCACTTCACCTTTGTAGGCCGTAATGGAAGCCGTATTGATGATGGATGCTCCTTTGCACAGATGCGGGAGAGCCGCTTGAATCAGAAAAAAGTAGGCAAACACATTCGTCTGGAACGTATGGTACAGCTGCTCTTCCGTAATATCTACAATGCTCGGCTGTACGTATTGCACGCCATGATTGTTGACCAGAACGTCGATCTTTCCGAAGGTTTCCATGGTCGTACGGATAACAGCCTCGCAGTTTTTTTTCAACCGCAGATCAATCTCGATCAACAGACACCGTTGCCCCAGCTCTTCAATCCGATCACGCGTCCTTTCGGCGTCGGTCCGTTCATATAGATAAGCGATGGTGATATCTGCACCTTCCTTGGCAAAAGCAATGGCTGCCGCTCTGCCGATACCACTGTCACCACCGGTAATAATTGCCACTTTGCCTTCCAGCTTGCAGCTGCCGATATAGGCAGGATCTTCGCTGATCGGTTCAGGCACCATCAGAGTTTCCAGACCGGGCTGCTGGTCCTGATGCTGGGGTGGAAAAGCCAGCTTTTGTTCCTTGCACACCGTTTTCTCACCGTAAAAAGGATAGACAGGATTCATTCGTTTTACATCCTCCTCGCACGTTCGTTCATACGCCTAAACTATGCATTCGCCCAGAAGAAGGTGCGACAGGAGGAAGAAGGGCATTTGTTTTTGGCGCAAAATATACCATAATAAGGATGTAGCTATTGCAACAGGTTACTAAAATGTGGAGGTGTCAGGAGCCAAATGAATATTCAAGGGATTAATCATCTGTGCTTTTCCGTATCCAATCTGGAACGGTCCATTACCTTTTATGAGCAGGCTCTCGGTGCCCGTATTCAAGTGAAAGGCCGGAAGCTCGCGTATTTCGAACTTGCCGGTTTGTGGATCGCTTTGAATCAGGAAGACGTCATTCGCAACTATACGGAACGAACGTATACACATATTGCTTTTACCGTAAAAGAAGAGGAATTCGATGAGTCCGTGCAGCAGCTGCGAGCTGCCGGGGCTGACATCCTTCCTGGAAGACCACGTGATCCGAAGGATGCATTATCCGTTTATTTTACCGACCCGGATGGCCACCTGTTCGAGCTACATACCGGAACTATGAAGCAGAGACTTGACTATTATCGCGAAGATAAGCCCCATATGACCTTTTATACGTAATTGATTAACCTAAAATGGAAAAAAATATGCCATATCTATTGTACAAACAATGGATGTGCATATAATATGGACAAATATACCCTTAATTTACCACTGTTTGATACTTCATTCATACTCAAGGAGGTTTGTCATGATTCAGTTTCCCAAACCGGATGTAGAACAGTATTTCCAGACGTATCGGATTTCCCATTTTGCCGTATCAGCCGACGAGAAACGTTTGTTTTTTGACAGCAATCTGAACGGCCAGCCCAATATCTGGGCGATGGATCTGCCGGGTGGCTACCCGTATCCTTTGACGTATTTGAATCAGAGCAGCCAGTTTATCAAACCAGACCCAGAAGGACGTCATATTCTCACGGCGTTCGATCGGGATGGAGACGAGAACTATCATCTGTATGCCATTAAGCCCGAAGGTGGTGTTCCGTTCCCGATTGTACCTGCGGAACCGAATGACCGTTGTTATTACTCCCATCTGTCCGAAGATGGTCAACGACTATATTATATAACAAGCAGGGATAACCCGAATTATCTCAATTCGCGCCGAATCGACCTGGAGTCGGGGGTGGATGTCCTTTTATACAGCGGAGAAGAAGTAACGAGCAGCTTGATTGCGGTAAGTTCCAACGAGAAGAGCTTTGTTGTTGTGAAGATGTATTCCAATACGTATCAGACGGCACATCTGCATCGTAATGGTGAGATTGAATCGATCCTGCCTGTCTCGGAGCGACAGAGTCAGGTTACGGATGTCCTATTTGCAGATGACAGTCGTCTTCTGATGATTACGAACGATAACGAAGCGTACTCCTATGTGGCGGAATACCGACTGGACACTCATGAATTTCGTCCTCTGTGCAAAATAGAGGGAGAAGACGTGGATATCATCCGCTGGCACAAGGCCTCAGAGACGTTATACTTCTGGACGTTTACAGGTCCCGAGAATCGGATGTACACGTTGGACAAAGGCACCGAGCAGCCTCGGCGTGTTGATATGCCGCTGGATACCGTAGAACATGTGACGGTCACCAAGGCTGGCAACGTGTACATCTCGGGGCGTGGAGCAGTCCAACCGCATAATATCTATCGGTTGATGGCAGGTAGTGAATCATGGGAACCGTTGACTGCCAATCGCGTAACAGGGCTTGATCCGAGTGATCTTGTCTACCCGGATGTTATTCGATATAACTCCTACGACGGACTGGAGATCGAAGCGCTCTTCTTCAAAGCGAAGCCGGAGCAGGCTAATGGTTACACGGTATTTTGGCCGCATGGCGGGCCACAGGCATCGGAAGCGAAATTCTTCCGTCCGATGTTCCAAATGCTGCTGGCTCAGGGTTATCATATTTTTGCTCCGAACTTCCGGGGAAGCACTGGATATGGCGCCGAGTTTGGCAAAATGGTTGAGAGAGATTGGGGCGAGGGCCCAAGGTTGGACTGCGTTGCCGGTATAAACTGGCTGTTTGACGAGGGTATCTCGTCACTGGATCGTCTGTTCGTGGTGGGGGGCAGTTACGGTGGGTATATGACCTTGCTGCTGGCAGGACGTCACCCGGAATTGTTCCGGGCTGCGGTTGATATTTTTGGGCCAAGCAACCTGTTTACCTTCCTGGAATCCGTACCAGAAGACTGGAAGCCGATGATGGATAACTGGCTGGGTGATCCGGTCCGTGACCGCGAACGCTTAACGAAGGATTCACCGATTACGTATCTGGACCAGATGGTGAACCCGATGCTTGTCATTCAGGGGGCCAATGATCCAAGGGTCGTGAAGGCGGAATCCGATCAGATTGTGGCTGCGTTGCAGGGGAAAGGGGTAGACGTAGAATACATCGTTCTGGATGATGAAGGCCATGGCTTCTCCAGAAAAACGAATGAGATTCTCGTTTACCGGCGGATGCTGGAGTTTTTGCAGAAGCATCAGGAAGCACCGGTCGCACAACCGTAACTCATATGGGCGTATTACCTATATAAATATAGATTCATCGTTTGAGAAAAACCGCCAGAAGGAGAGATATCTCATCTTTCTGGCGGTTTTTTGGTGTGCTAATCCAGCAAAGCAACAACCGAATCCATGTACTGCTCCGCCCAATGTGCAAAAGGCATATCCGCTGCCCAGGTCACTCGACCTGTTGCTTTGCATTCACCCCATAACAAAATGCGTTGATAGAGCAGATGCACCCTAAGACGTGTGGCAAAGTGATGGTATCGCTCCGTATCTGCTGCGCAGACAACATCCCGGTAACCGTGAAGGAATCGTTTGGCAAGCTCGGGTTGGCCTTCGCGTATATACATGGCTGTCATTTTGGTTAGGTCAGCTGTGCCGTCTCCAAAATAGGCCGTCGTAAAATCAAACAGACCACTAATCTCCCATTCCGAAGCAAGATCACCATGTTTGTGAATCAGGAAGTTCTCCGCTTTGAAATCTCCCATCACAAATCCGGGAACAGGCAGCGATTGGAATGCAGATTCAGCGTTTTTTAATTGCTCGTCCACCCACTGTATATCTTCATCTGTTATCACAGAGTACTTTGCAGCATCCTGTAGCCAGTGATGGATTGTCCCGTACAGCCAGTCCAGATATTTGCCCGCAAAGGGAACGATCTGCTTCGCTACAGGATCATACTCTCCGGCGTCAGGGACCTTCCAACGGTGCAGTTCTGCCAAGGAATGGGCAAGCATCGTAGCGATATTCTCCTGATCCTCCTGTGACAGTGAGGCCTGTAAAAACGGGTCATGCAGGTGCATCCCGGGTAATCGGGGCATAATGGCATAACTCCAGCCCAACATGTCGGTATCTTCATGCAGCAAATATGGATTAGGTACAGGAATATTGGTGTGCTTTATGAGCTGTTCTACGAAAAATTGCTCTTCCTGGAGTTGTCCTGCATATAACGGGTTACCTTTCAGAATATATTCTCCCTCTGAAGAGCGAATAAGAAGGGTCTGACCCATCACACCCTCATCGGTTCGCTTATAATCCATAAGCGTTCCCAGATTGAAATCATGAAGCGCCTTTTGCAACGATGCTTCCTCAATCTCACCAAGTTTATTGGAGCCAAAATATATACGAGTTGTCATAAGCCCCTCCTGCGATTTCAGTCTTCATTCTCTTCGTCAGACATTTCAAACGTATCAGCATCAACCAGTCCGCGAATAAAAGCTTCAAAATTAGGTGCCAGATATGTAATCTCATAATCGTCTTCCTGATCCACATGAACCACAGCAGGTTCGCCTTCTGGGCCACAGAATCGATAATCCAGCATCACCACATCGTGTCCGGCAGACGGACAATCACAGATGACGATACCGAGATCAGGGTATCCCCAATCTTCGATCATGAAGCGACTTCCAAATTCTCCGGCTAGTGTATTGGATTTGTCCCGTCCAATGCCCATTATCCCCGTAATGGCGATGTGGTCCTCAGCCCATGAAGTGGCTTCATTGGTTGGGAAAACGGTGTGTGCAGGGATTCCGCCGTTCTGTGTGTTCATTAACTGGATGTAGGAGGCAGGTAATTGGTAGCCTAGCTCCTGTTCAATGGTTTGGATCAACTCTTCGTCAAAAGGTGGAGATACATAACTTTCTAATGCATATTCACTCTGTTCCCAGAAGGAAACCGGATCGTAGGACCCGGAAGCGGCTCTAAGGTGGTTTAGCCTGCCACTCTGCTCCAATTCCAACAATATCTCTTGGTGGCGCAGTCGATCCTGTTGCATTTTTTCAGCTTTGGGCCGTGTCCATTCAAGAAATTCGATGGTTGATTCGTCATGGGGTAATAGCTCGTTTGCCATCTCAAATGCTTGGAGCGCCTGTTCATACATTGCCATATGATAATAAGCGTAACCCAAACGGTACTGCCAGAGAGGGTCGCTTGTACCGTACTTATTAATGGCTAGTAACTGTTGGGCAGCCTCACGGTAGCGCCCTTCATTGTTATACGCTCTGGATAGTTGCCCAATGAGCTCATAATCCCGATCCGGTTCAGGGATATCTTGAATACGTTCAATAATGAGATTGAACTCGTCCTGTTCATGCCACTTGTTTAGTTGTTCCAGCAGTTCTTTTTCCATCACTATGCCTCATTTCAATAAGGGAATGTGAACCTAGTTCCATTATATCTTACAAGCTCGCAAGATGGATGGGTATAGTATCCTATCCAGTTGTTCAGTCATATAGAAAAAAACACTCCCACAAGCAGAAAGCCATTAAGACATTCCAAGAAGGGAGTGTTGAGTATTTGTTTTATGTTGCGTTTACTTGATCAATCAGCTTACAGATCGTCAAATCCGTTATCGTCGCCGACTTTGCCGTAGTTACGGGACTTGGCTTCGAAGAAGTCTGTTTTCGTAGCATTAAGTGCTTCATCGGAGAAAGGTTTGATCCAAGGCATGCAGTTGACATCCACGCCTTCGTATGCTTTTTCCATGCCCATCAGGCGCAAACGTTTGTTAGCAATATACTTGATGTAGTCTTCCAACTCGTTCAAGTCAATTCCGCGTACGTTGCTGAGGGTGTAGTGTGCCCAGTTGGTTTCGAGTTCAACGGCACGATTGATCGTTTTGTATACATAGTCCATGTTCTCTGGAGTGTTCAGTTCAGGGAAATCGACCAGCAACTGTTTGTACACTTCAGCGAAGAAGTAGCAGTGTTGGTTCTCGTCGCGCTGAATATAAGAGATCATTTGGCTGGTTGCCATCATTTTCTGGTCACGGGCCAGGTTGTAGAAGAAGGCAAATGTACTATAGAAGAAGATACCTTCAAGTACCAAATCAGCTACCATGGCTTGGAAGAACGTCTGTGGAGACGGGTTATCCCGGAAGGTCTGGTAGATGTCGGCGATGAACCGGTTACGGTCAAGCAGCACTGGATCATGTTTCCAGTATTCAAAAATTTCCTTTTGCTCCCGATCAGATACGATGGAGGACAGAACGTAGGAGTACGATTGGTTGTGTACAACTTCCTGTTGTCCGATGATTGCCGAGATCGCTTCGAGCGAGGAATCGGTGAAATAACGTTTCACGTCACCCACAAACATCGTTTGCATGGAGTCCAGTACAGCGAGCAGGGAGATGTTGACTTTGAATGTACGCTGTTCTTCCGGATCCAACTGGGCAAATTGGGAAGCATCCTTGGACATTGGAATTTCATCCGCGATCCAGTGGTTGAGCAGCAGTACTTTGTACAGCTTGTACATATGAGGCATACGAATATCGTTCCAGTTCAGAATGCCTGAGCATTCCCCTTCAATGATACGGGTAGACTGGTTAGGCGCTTCGGTATTGAAAATTTTCTGCAATTGCATAATCCGTTCACTCCTTGAATGAATTTACACTGTAATAATACTTCAACTTATATATTAGGGGCTGTAATGTGGCATCTATATCAACATCTCATGATGTTGTGATCGTGTTTTGGGCAAAAAAGTACCAGGGCAACGCCATTTTGCATTCAAAACAGGATGCCCTGGTAGTCATCGTAGATCTAGTGAGCTTTCAGCATCACGATAAACATTAGCTTGCGCAAGAATCGCATTCTTCAATAGTCAATGCCCGACTGCGGACATAATAAGTCGATTTAATACCGGCTCTCCAGGCATGCAGGTGCAGTTCCAGGAATTCCGTTGCTTTGATATCCGGACGAACATAAAGGTTGAAACTTTGACCCTGATCGACGTGGCGCTGACGGGCAGCGGCCATATTGATGGAAGCGTGTTGATCCACCATGAACGCTGTTTTGTAGTACCAGATCGTTTTTTCGGACAGGTCAGGTGCCGGGTTGGCAATCTTGTATGTCGTTTTCTCTTCATAGGACAACAGTTCGTAGAGCGGATCAATGCTGGCTGTTGAGCCGGCGATGATGGACGTTGAACCATTTGGTGCAATGGCGAACAACCAGGCGTTACGTACACCGTTTTGTTGTACTTGGGCTTGCAGTTCTTTCCATTGTTCAGTTGTAACGAATTCGCCAACGCGCTCACCTGACGTGTAATCCCGTTGGTCGAAGTATTTGCCTGTTTGCCAATCGGAACCTTGGAATTTAGGATAATGTCCTTTTTCCTTGGACAGCTCCATGCTGGCTTTCACGAGCAGATAGTTAATTTTTTCATACAGATTATCGTTATAAGTGACAGCTTCTTCCGATTCCCACCGAATGCCTTTAAGAGCAAGCAGGTGATGGAGTCCGAATGTTCCCAGACCAACCGCACGGTATTGACTGTTGGTGTATTGGGCTTGCAGTACTTCAATGTTGTTGATGTCGATAACGTTGTCCAGCATACGAACCTGAATCGGTACCAGACGCTCCAATACATCATGAGGCACGGCACGTGCCAAGTGAATGGAGTTCAGGTTGCAGACTACGAAATCGCCCGGCACTTTGGAAATGACGATGCGGGTTTGTCCATCTTTGGTTACGAGCTCTTCCTTTTCAACTACCGTTGCAGATTGGTTCTGCATGATTTCGGTGCAAAGGTTGGAAGAGTACACCATGCCGTGTGCATTGTTCGGATTCGAACGGTTGACGGTATCACGGTAGAACATGTAAGGCGTACCCGTTTCCAGTTGGGATTTCATGACACGTTTCATGATGTCAATCGCTTGAACCGTGATCCGGGATAGCAATGGGTGGTTCACCGCTTCCTCGTATTTCTTACGGAACGCGCCTTCGCCAACGGACTCGTCATAGAAATCTTCCAGTCCGAGTGGGCGACCATTCTCGTCTTTCCAGCCCATGACTTTCTTCGTTTCATGCGGGCAGAACAGGCTCCATTCACCGCGGCTGGCTACCCGTTCCATGAACAGGTCAGGCAGGCATATGCCGTGGAATACGTCATGCGCACGCATCCGCTCGTCACCATTGTTCAGCTTCAGATCGAGGAAGGCCAGAATGTCTTTGTGGAAAACGTCCAGATAAACGGCGATCGCACCTTTACGTGTTCCAAGCTGGTCTACGCTGACCGCAGTGTTATTCAGTTGGCGGATCCAAGGGATTACGCCAGAACTTGTATTTTTGTGACCCCGGATGTCCGAACCGCGAGCTCTGACTTTACCAAGGTAAACGCCGATGCCACCGCCCATTTTGCTAAGACGAGCTACATCTGTATTGGAATCGAAGATGCCCTCAAGGGAATCATCCACGGTATCAATGAAGCAACTGGAGAGTTGTCCAGCCACTTTTTTGCCCGCATTGGACATCGTAGGTGTAGCTGCCGTCATATACATGTTGCTCATTGCCCAGTAAGCTTCCTTAACGAGATCCATACGTCTCTCCGCAGGCTCCTGATGCATCAGGTACATCGCGATAACCATGTAACGCTCTTGAGGCAATTCCATGACCTTTCCGTCAAAATCGTGAGCGAGGTAACGTTCTGCCAGTGTGAGCAAGCCGATGTAGTCGAACAACAGATCGTTACGGTAGTCGATGCATTCAGCAAGTTCGTCAATCTGCTCTTTGGTGTAACATTCCAGCAGTTCTTCGCGGTAGATGCCTTTCTTCACAAGATCCACAAGAAGCGGGTGGAAAGCGCCGTAAGGCTCTTCCGGGTAAGATTTGTATCTGCGGTTGGTGGCCGCTTTCTTGTAAAGGGAAGTAAGCAGGGAGCGTGCGGCTGCAAATTTCCAGTTAGGCTCTTCCTTCGTTACCAGTTCCAGTCCGCTCATCATAAAAGCGTTACTGATCTCGTCTCCGGTAACTTCATCACGACGGAGCTTGCTGTTTACCCCGCGTACCAGACGTTCCTTGTCCAGCATGTCCAGTCCTTCCAGAATACGATCCGCATATACCGAGATGCGCATATCATCAAAGGCAAGCTGGCGGTTGTTCGGCTTGGTCACAACTTGTGGCATGAATATTCCTCGCTTTCGCATGTTTAAGAGATAAATTGGAGAAATTCTTTATATAAAGAATTGAGTGTCTTCTTACGGTGAGATAAAGATATAAGCTGCATATTGCGGACTGAACGGCGGTGATAGCGTGTCTTACACATAGGAGCAGCACGCAGAACATGGTCACATAAAAAGCATTCCCCCTGCCTCGCGGCTGAAAATGCCCTTGGATGCCCTGAGTTCCTTGCTGTCTTTAAAGATCTGAAGAAAAGACAGAAAAGGGTGCTTATGTAATCTTTTGTCTGTAACAGACACGCCTGTAATTAGAGGATACCGGTGCAGTCCAAATAGCCCCGTTAACCTCCGAGTCAAGTCTGTTTCGAGAAAGCGATTTACACCTACAGGGACGTGCCTTTGGAGGTGATTCCATCCTGTTTTTCGCGAGATTTCAGAAGATGACTAATAGAAGTGGGGTAATTCAATTTCACTACATTTTGTTACTGTTATCCTACTGTAACCCAACATATAGTGTTTGTAAACAGGGTTAACACAGTGAAACGTAATTCCGAGTATACCATTTAAGCCGAGATTCCGCAAAGGAAAAGGACTGGAAGATTTGAAGATTTATCAAAAAAAATTTTTGGTCAAATCAGATGACGTGATCACGTCAGTTTGAATTGTGGCTCCTTCAACTGGTAGAATAAAAACAGGCAAAAATCGACCAAAAATAAGCGGCACCGGTAACTTGCGGGGCCCGAGGAGGCGGAGCAAAATGGCAATAGCAGAGGTGACCGTAATTCCAATTGGCACTGGGACGACCAGCTTAAGCAGTTATGTGGCGGATATGCAGAAAGTATTGGAGAATCAGCGGGGCATTACATATCAGTTGACCTCCATGAGTACCATTATCGAAGGTCCACTCAATGAGGTCTTTACAGCGATTGCGGCTTTGCATGAAGCACCATTTCTATCGGGAGCGCAGCGAGTCTCCACCTCCGTTAAGATTGACGATCGTCGTGACAAACCGGATGCCTCAAGTGTGCAGAAGCTGCAATCTGTTCAGGACAAACTGGCATCCCGACAGACACGACCGAACTAATTGGCTTAAGTTAAGAATCCTGAATAGCCTATGTTTTATATAGAGCATTAATAAATCAAATGCAAAAGAACCAGCCTTTTTTATAAGGCTGGTTTTTGTTGAACCATGAAACATTTTAATCTGCAACTACCAACGAGGCACCAATCAAAGTGGAATTGGTATATCCGCCTCCAACATTTTGGAAAGAATAGTTAGCAATAGGTGCTCCAATTACGGTTGCGTAGTCTCCATCAAGTAAGTCTCCAGTTGTTGAAGGGTATATCGCCGTAACATAGTTGCCGTTATCGTCCATGACGAGAACTATAGAAAATGTCGATCCAAGAGAGTTGTCTTCTTCTACCTGAACGACTTGTCCACTAACTTTTACAAAGTGTTCATAATAGTTGGCCACATTTTTATTCAGATGTCGGGTCGTCACTTTGGAGTTAACGAGGCCTTTTGCATTTTTACGAAGTTCTGAGGTGCTGGCTGGGAACAAATCGCTATGATTGGCAATGAAATCATAAGAAACTTGATCTAACACGGCTGCATCAGATGTGACGAACGGAGTTAAATCATTAAAAAAATCGGCAGCTGATGCAACGGCAGAAGAATTTCCATCAGTTGCAGTTTGTACTGTTTGGTCTAGAGAAGCAGTAATGCTTAAGGAGCCAAGGATTTCATTAACTTCCTCTTGATTATAAGTATCTTTGGCATAGGTTAACGTCATGCTGTAAAGTTCTGTGTTTGTTGGAATTAGATACTGGACAAGAATAACATCTGTACCGGAGGAATGCTTATAGGAACCTTGCAAAACACCTGCGTTAGACTCTTTATATGGTTTATTCGTGTAACTGGTTTTTTTGTAATCGGAAATACCAATCGTTGAACCGTTTTGCATATAATAGTCAACAGTATTATTGGCAAACTCTTCAGGATTGGAAGAACCCGATGAATTGGCCTCAATAGTAAGGTTAATATTATCTGCAAATGGGGCTGAAGATGATTGGTCCGAGAAAGCGGCTTTAATAACGGGCATATTCATTTGACTTGTGTCTACGGTTTTCCAGGAATCCGGATATGAAAATGAAAATCCTTCTCCACTATATGTAGTGTATTTTGTCCCTTTAGCCTCAGTTGAGACAGTTTCGATTGCATTGGTTGCTTCCGAATTTTGACTGTCCGCTGTTTTTGCTGTTTCTGAATTACCGCAAGCACTAAGCAATGCAGCTAATGCCAAAATCGTAATAAGCTTTTTCATAATGTCTAATTTCTCCTAATGTGCTTCCCATCGGATGGGATTTTTTCTAAGGTCATCATTTCGTTTTGAATGGTCAAGCTTTGTGAGTACGTGATTGTTCAATAATAAATTTTAAAAATTGCCTTGTTTGATCCTTGAGTTGATCAGGAGCATTAAGATATTCCCTGAGGAAGGCCCCGTGTACAGGATGGTCGAGATAAGAATAAATGGTTTTATCCGAATCTTTGGTTAAATCCGAGAATGGTTTCTTGGTAATTCCAATAAGATAATCAGCGCTTGTCCCCAGAACATCCAATAGACGACCTAAAGCATCTGGATCGGGTTTCCTATGATTGGTTTCATACCGGGACAATTGTACTACAGTGAGATTAGTTTTTTGTGATAAATCTTTCTGTGAAAGCCCCCGTAGTTCTCGTAAATATTTAATGCGTTCACCAAGAGTAGGCATGGACACTCCTTTCTACGTTATAAGTAAAATAATAACATTACTATAGATTTGAGAATTAATAATTACCGAAATGGTAATTATTTGTTTTTGATGGATGTAATTCTATCTAAATATACCCTTATGGCAAATCATATTAAATATTAAATGGATCAACTGATCGTGAGTTATCTATGTTGGAGTATCCTTAATACGAGCGTATGAGACTAAAGATCCGACATTTGCATCTGTGTGTAACTTCGTTCTTCAATACCAATAGCGATGCCGCTCATTTATAGGATAGCCTGCAACAGCCGATCAAAACAGGAAGATACCTGCCCAAATTTAACCAAAGCCCGATCTACTGTGTGATTTTTGCATATAGTGAACTGTACCTCAAATAAAAGGAGGGTTTTGCATGAGTGGAGTTGTAGGTGGATACGGCGGCGCATGGACATCGACTGGTGCCATTTTGGTTCTCTTCATTTTGTTGGTTATCATTTCCAAAGCATTCGTCATCTAATAGACCCTTAACACCTAAACCATTGGTAAAGGAGGAATCTCCATGAGCGAAGTACTTGGAGGCGCAGGATACGGCGGCTGGACATCAACTGGTGCCATCTTGGTTCTGTTCATTCTTCTCGTTATCATCACTAAATCTTTCTGGGTATAATATGTTTGAACTCCGCCGGGTAACCGGTGGGGTTTTTTTGGTTTGAGGACAAGCCTACAAGAATAGTGAAAACGCCTATTTTGTCAAAGTAGGGCCATAGCCCGGTCCAGAGGTAGGCATAATACATAGCTTAGGGGTGTAGGCAAATGTTAAGGAGGAATGAACAATGAGCGAAGTTAAACCGAATTCACCGAACGGACAGGGACACGTATACGGATACGTGGGAGGGTATGAGCACATGCATGGATACACAGGTCATGAAATGCATGGGTACGGGTATGGATGTGGAACAATGCCAATGGGATATGGATACGGGTATGCTCATCATCCCAATCATGCTCCAATGCTGCACGGTTATCAACAGGGTTGTGGAACTTCCTACGGGCATGGTGGGGGAAGCTGGGGATCCATGGGTACGATTCTCGTACTTTTCATCCTGCTGGTTATTATCTCCAAAACGATGTTTATCTAAATCGTGCAACAGCAACTGTATCAGGGAGTTGATCCATACAACTCCGTCGAAAGGCACCGAGATTGTATCGGTGCCTTTTGGCTGTCTGGACACTTTTCCATCAAAAATGGACATGGAAAAACACCCGGAACCCAATTCCGGGTGCTTTGTGTATGTTTTCAATCTTCTCAAGAATAAGTGACATCCAAAACAACAAAAGCCCTACCTCTCTTTTGTCCTTGCGGCTCCGATGACCGCGCCAGTGTGAATGGGAACATCTTGTGAAACTCTGTACTACCGGGTTATTGTGATTCAGGTTCTTCAATCTTCATAGGTTAATGTGCATGTTCGCTGCGGTCGCAGCATGAAGAAAATATTCCGGGGTTTAAAGAAGACAGAAAATCATATGAGGTTGTTTAATTACCAACTCTAATAGTATACCACAGGCTGTAATTTTTTGCAATAAAAAGGAAGGTTAAAGCGTTTATTGAAAACAATTACGAAAATATTTCAGATTTTTTCTTCCATTAGGTAATCCTCTTCAAATGATTCTACGTAGGTTATAATAAGAGGGAAGATACGGAAAGGGGCCCTCGCATGACTGGATCGATGGAGGACAGCGGGTTAATGCGACAGATTGCGGAACGTGATGCTTCCGCACTGGAGCTTTTATATGACCGCTACGAGCGAGCGGTGTATTCTTTTGCTTACCGGATCGTGGGTGATCCGATGACCGCAGAAGAGACCGTCCAGGAACTATTCCTGCGGGTCTGGAACAATGCTGAACGATATGACGCCTCACAGGGGAAGCTGACCACGTGGATGTTTGCGATTACGCGAAACATTGCAGTGGACATGCTGAGGCGGAAATCCAAAGGCGCAGCATCGACTTCTGTCGAGAACGAGACACTGGCGGCTTATGCCGATGAACATACAAACACAGAAGAAGAAGTGGAGCGCAAGTGGGAAGGTGTCCGAATCAAGGAGGCCCTGTCCCAGCTGAACGGAGACCAGCAACAGGTCATTGAATCGATCTATTACGCGGGTTTAACGCAACAGGAAGTGTCCAGCAGATTCGGGATTCCGCTGGGTACGGTAAAGAGCCGTGTCAGGCTTGCAATGCGGCAGCTTCAGAAGCTGCTTGCTGATGCTGAATTGCATCCGGACGCGGGAAGGGAGGGCATACATCCATGATAGAACGACATGAGGAATGGTCTGATCTGGCACCGGTGTATGTGCTGGGAGGACTCGAAGCGGAGGAAGTGGCAGCATTTGAAGCACATTTGGCCCATTGTGAGTCTTGTCGCCAGGAGGTGAGGGAATTGCAGGAAGTAACGGGTTTCCTGCCACTCGCGGCGGAACCTGTTGCACCGCCGCCTGGCATGCGAGCACGTGTGCTGGGCAACGTGCTCGGACACGCGCAGGAGAGCGCCGGAACGAAGCCGGCGACTGCTCCTGCGAAGCCTGAAGCACCCGCGGTGCTTCAGGCGGATCTTGCGCCGCAGCATGAAGCGGCGCAGCCCGGGCAAGGCTTGCCGCCGGAGACGGCGGTGCCTGCAGCCCGGGTGGAGGAGGCTGCACAGGCACCGCCGTGGCAGCCTCAAGGGCGCGCGCGTGCGCGCAGCAGCCGCGCCTGGCGCATAGCGAGCGCAGCCCTCGCGGCAGCGGCGCTCGTGCTCGGCATCTACGCCGGGCAGCTGCAAGGCCAGGTCGATTCGCTGAAGCAGCAAGCTTCGGGCTCATCGGCTGTGCAAGAGCAGCTTGCTCAGGCGCAGGCACAGAATGCCCAGCTGCAGGAGCAGCTTGCTTCATCCCTGCAGCCTGCGCAAGGAATGCAGACAGGCGAAGCCGTCAAGCTGAGCCCGGCGACACAGGACATTGTGGCCCAAGGCCTGGCTACCATCGTCATTGACAGCAAAGGCACCCACCTGGTCGTCCAGGCGGAGAACTTGCCTACTTTGGAAGGGAACGAGGCGTTCCAGGTTTGGCTGATCAAGGGTGATACACCTCAGAATGCGGGGACCTTCCTAAGCCATAATGGAACGGGAGCGGTATATTATACGTTAGACTCTGCCAACGACTACGATACGGTTGCGATCACGCTTGAACCGGATGCGATGGGTGATGCGCCGCGTGGTACAATGATTCTGGCTGCCAAAATTAAAGGATAAGAAATGTCTTGTCATATCAGGCTGTTCCCTACGGGGGGGCAGTCTTTTTTGTATGGTTGTATGCGTACATATAAGTTAGACGAGCGATTCGTAGTTAATTCCAGTATGAAGGTTTTCCATCCGTTAAATGAATTAATTTTTTTAGTACGAGTAACCGATAACAAATAGGAGGCTGTACCCTTGATTTCCCTTTATCATCATTAGTGGGAGAACTGGTTTATAGCTAGAGAGTGAGGGGTTGGGGTGGAAGTATACCGTTCATTTATCTTTCGTCTGATGCGAAATTATCTTATCGGTTCAATGGCAGCTGTTTTTGTGGTAGGTACAGTGGTTATGGTGTCTACCTTACAAATACCGAATATTCAATTTGTACGCCTCATAATCATTGTGTTGATTTCACTGTTGTTCATGCTTGTTGCTGAACTCATTACCCTATGGGCACAACTTGGTCCCATTCGGCAATTCTTTGCCGCCGAGCATCATGAAAAGGCCGAATTGACAAAGATGTATGAGAGCATTCACCGTTTTCCAGGACAAACGATTTATCGTATTTTGGGTCCGCACATGCTTGGGTTCTCCCTGCCTGCTGCCGGATTGACGATATGGATGATCTCCACAGGGGGGCTGGAGTTTCCGTATGGATACGTCGCAGTTGCAGCTGCGTGTGCCTTATTGATTGCCGTGATGCATGCCCTGATTGAATATTTTCTGACGGTTCGGACCGTGAGACCGTTATTGCTGGAAGTTCGCCGCAGAGGCAAAGAACAGCATGGAATGGAGCCATCGCTCGGAGGACGTGTCCTGGTGTCCATTCAGCGTAAGTTTCAGCTGAGTACGGCGCTGATCGGATTGTTTCCATTATTTCTATTCTTCCTGGCTACATCGATCCGTCTTCAGTATATGGATAGCGAGTTTGCGAAAGAGTATATTTTGTGGGCAGTTCTTATTGTTGTGCTAGGCGGAGGCTTCGCCCTTGTGGGAAGCTGGCTGCTGATTCGGGATGTTCGTGGTCCGGTTGCGGAGCTGACTGAGGAGATGAACCGAATTCAGGAGGGAGACCTTGGCAGAAGAACGCCAGATCTGTACGCGGATGAATTTTCTGCGCTCATCTCCGGATTCAATATGATGATTAACCGGCTTGAGATGAGACAGGAACGCAATCGGCAGTTGCTGCAAAGTTATTTCTCCACCCTGGCGGCTGCATTGGACGCACGGGACAAATATACGGCCGGTCATTCCATGCGGGTGGCAGAGTATTCAATTATGATCGGCAAACTGAGCGGCATGAATGAAGAACAAGCAGATCTGTTATACAAATCAGCGCTGCTGCATGATATTGGGAAAATCGGCATACCCGACGAAGTGTTATTGAAAGATGGAAAACTCACCGATGATGAATTCGCCGTCATTCGCACACATCCCGTTCTTGGAGAGAGTATTTTGTTACAGATTGAACCGATTGATGCCATGGCAGACTTCCTGCCGGGTGTAAGGTCTCATCATGAAAGATATGATGGCAAAGGGTATCCTGATGGCATAGCAGGTCAAGAGATTCCGCTGTTTGGCCGTATCATTGCTGTGGCTGATGCTTTTGATGCCATGACGTCTGATCGTCCATACCGGAATGGAATGAGCCATGAGAAAGCGCTATCTATTTTGGAAGAAGGAAAAGGGACCCAGTGGGATCCCTATTTTGCAAGCTTGTTTATTGATGAGTGGAGACGGCAACAGCATCTCCAGAAATCGTCGGAGCGAGGGGTCAGCTGATCCCCTCTGTCCACTTCGATTCTTTTCTGCGGCGACGGAGCAGCGAAAGCCCAGTGATAATTGTGAAAACGCATTCACCCAGTATGACCGCACCCAGGGCGTCATAGATGACATGTTGTTTGATCATTAAGGTAGATAATATAATCAGAGCTGCCCCGGCAGCAACAAACAGTTTAACCTGTTTGCGGATGCTCTGGACGGAAAGAACAGCACGCATAACCAGATAAGAATGAAGGGCATGAATACTTGGAAAACAATTATATGGACGATCCTGACCGTAGAGCCATCCAAGAAGAGATGCACCGAGACCTGTACCTGTTAACTCGGGACGCGGCACCATGGTCTGAAAATTAAAATAGATCAGGTAACAGATCCAGACACAGATATTCATGGATAACAGGACGCGATAATAAGTGAGCCGATCCTTGGCGCATAAATAAGCTAACACACCGAAGACAAATGGATACCAGCCCAGATAGGGTATGGACATGGAAGGTACATAAGGGATAATCCGGTCCAGTGGGGAATCAAGCACAGAGAAACCGCGTTCCGGACTATTCAGAATATCATAGAACATCCCCATGACAGCCAAGGAAAGCATCAAGCTTAACGATAGCCAGTAGGATTTGCTTTTTAACACGTGCACAACACCGTTTCTCCTTTCATCCATGTTCGCAAGGAACAGGATTACAGCAATTAAAATCGAACAACAATATATTCTACTACGTTCAGCGCACAAATTGAATCCTGATTTGTGTATTTTTGTGCATTTTTTTGACGACGAAGGAATGTCGAAGGTTGAACGGGCATGATATGATAGAAGTACATACGGACTACAGGTTTTCTCTCAATGAATACACGACAACAGGAGTGAGTGAATGCAATTTTCAAAAATGTTCGTATTAAATATGGGGATGCTTATTACCATTGCTTACCTGGCTAGTGTGTTCTATAAATACATCGTAATACGTGCTTCATCACGAGTAAAACAGATCAGTTCGTTGTTTGTACTTATTTTTGCAGGCTGGGTCAGCACTGTATTTGGATTTCAGCTTAATGATGAAGTTGTCTTCGATCTTCGTTTCGTTCCTTTAATTGTTGCCGTTTTGACGTATAGACAACCCTATAGCGTTATTATCGTGGGGATTGGGATTGGGCTGACCCGGTTAACTTTCGGTATCAATGATGCTACGGTGGCTGCACTTATTAATATGTCGATTCTGGGCGTGGTGTGTGCAGCGTTAAATATATGGATGAGACGCAGTGACTACAGGCTGATCGTTAAAGGTGTCATCGTCACAGTGATTGTAAATATGGTCAATAGTGTGAACATTGCTATCGTCGGCGTTATCCCGGCTACATATTTCTTCTCGCATATTATGCCGTATACCCTTCCTGTTGGTATTTTGCTTAGTCTTATTTTTGCTTTTATTTTACGAGATTTCCAGAATGAACAGAATCGGATTTTGCTCATCCAGAGTACCAATCGTTTATTGTCTGTCCAAAAGGAAGAATTGCAGAAAGCTCAGATCGTGCTGGAAGACCGTGCTAAGCAGTTGATGATTGCTTCGCAGTACAAATCGGAATTTCTGGCGAATATGTCGCATGAACTGCGAACGCCGCTGAACAGTGTCATTAACTTCGCCCAGATGATCAGCGAGAACAGTGATACGATGGAGCAGGAGGATATCGCACGTTTTGCCGCAATGATTGAAGTTTCTGGTCAGGAATTGCTCACGTTAATCAATGACATTCTAGATCTGTCCAAAGTGGAAGCGGGCAGACTGGATATCGTATTAGAGGATATCAGTGTTGCAGAACTCACAGAAGATACCATGAATCACTTTCAGTTGGTTGCCGAGAAAAAGGGAGTCGAGCTGCAACTGGACAAGAAGCCAGGGCTGCCAGAGACCCTCTGGTCTGATCCCCAACGAGTCCAGCAGATTTTGCGTAATCTGATGTCCAATGCCATCAAGTTTACGCATCAGGGGAAGGTCACACTGACTGTGAGCACCAAGCAAATTAAGAAGTCAGGCATTGTGAGTCAATGGATTGTTTTCTCGGTGCAAGATACGGGAATTGGCATTGCTGAAGATAAACATCAATCCATTTTTGAGGCATTTCAACAGGCTGACGGGTCCATTAGCCGTAAATTTGGGGGAACAGGACTCGGCCTGTCCATCAGTCGGGATTTGGCCAGATTGCTGGACGGATCGATCGAACTTGAAAGTGCTGAGGGCAAGGGAAGCACCTTCTATCTCTATCTCCCGTTGAACCGTGAAAAAATGAGTTGACAACCATCACGCTGTGAGTAGAATTTGGGGTGACAACTAGCATCGGCCGGCACTTGAAACCCGGTCTAAGGAGTGTATCCCCATACAGAAGACGGTCAACGTTAACCCTCCTCCGTTTGCAAGCAAACCACGGCGCAAGGGTTCAACACAACGTACGAATTTATCCATTGCAACATGGGAGGGAGTACCGGCAATTATTTTGCAGACGTTGCTGGGAGGCCCGTTTTTAACCGGATTTCTGCTGTACCTTGGGGCCGGGTCAAGACATATTGGCTTCGTGCTCGCCATTACGACGTTTGTCAATATCGCCCAGATTGGAGCGGCTTACTGGATGCAGCGTATTCGGAGCCGCAAACGTATGCTTATATTGTTTGTGGGGATACATCGCGTCCTGTGGAGTTCGACAGGACTGATCCCGTTCCTGTTTCCCAAGGAATGGTGGGTAGGCATTTATATTGGTGTGTATACGGTTGCATTCATATCCAATACAATTGGTGGTATGATCTGGACCTCGTTGATTGGGGACATCGTTCCTGCCAAGGTGAGAGGGCGTTATTTCGGAATCCGAAACACGATTCTGAACGCACTTGGAAGCGTATGCTTATTTGCGGGAGGCATCGTTCTAGACCGTTTTCCCGGGGAAATGGGTTTCTTAATCCTGTTCATTCCTGTATGGATATGTGCCATCGCCAATACGGTGATTTATTGCTTTTATCCGGATGTTCCGTTTGAGCGTTCAACTGAACAGGTTTTCTGGCGCATGTTCAAGAAGCCATTTCAGGATCCTTCCTTTCTGAAAGCTGCGCTGTTCCTCGCGGCCTGGTTACTGATCCAGACGTTGATCGTTCCGCTATTTTCCTACGTGATGCTTGATCTGCTTAACATTAATTATCAGACGGTATCCATAATCACTGTGGTCCAGACGCTCGTTATGATGGCCGGATTCTATATCTGGGGCAATTTGAACGCGAGATTCAGCAACAAAACCTTATTATTTTGGACATTACCGATTATCGCACTCTCCTGCCTGTCATGGGGATTGATGTCGTTTATGCCTGTTTTGATAGCGCTTTTTTTATCCCATATTTTTCTCGGTATTGGTGTGGGTGGTTTCAACCAGCTTGCTTTTAACTTCACAATCGGAGATACACCAAAAAGCGAAAGACCAATGTTTGTCGCCGTGTATTCGGCTCTGACCGGAGTGACCTCTTTTCTTGGACCGCTGATTGGTGGCTGGTTGTATGAGAAAATGGAAGCCTGGCCGGACGCGATGAATTGGGTTTCCGCCTATGGCTTCCAAGTGGGTGTTGGTGCAGCGATGCTGGTTCTTACGTTTACGCTTGGACGTCGTGTGCTTCTGAAATAGAGATATGTGGAGGGATGTACTTGGAGAATCACGAACGGCAAGCTCTTGTGATTGGAGCCACTGGGCTTGTGGGTGGACTGCTGGTACGCAGCTTGCTTCAGAATCCGGCCTATGGCCGGATTTGTGTATTGGTCAGACGCCCGCTCGAATTGGAACATCCAAAGCTGGAGCAGCATGTCGTGGACTGGGAGCAACTTGAAGAACAAAAAGATCTATTTCGCGATGTTGATGACTTATATTGTTGCTTGGGCACAACGATTAAAAAAGCCGGCAGTCAGGAAAACTTTCGCCAAGTGGATTTTCACTACCCCGTGAAAGCTGCCAAACTTGCCAAGGAGCATGGTGTATCCCAGATGCTCGTCATTTCTTCCATGGGAGCAGATGCCGGGTCGCGTGTATTCTATAGTCGGACCAAGGGAGAGATGGAAGAGGCATTATCGGCTATCGATTTCCGTTCACTGCATATATTCCGTCCGTCATTAATCCTTGGAGATCGCAAAGAAAAACGGTTGGGAGAGCAGTTGGCAGCTCATGTCATGACATTTCTGGATCGCTGGATGAAAGGCAGAGTGGATAAATACCGGGCAATCCAGGCTTCCACTATAGCTCGGGCCATGATAAACATTGCACTTGTCCAAACGAAGGGAAATCATGTGTATTCCAATGATATTATCCATGTACTTGGGTTGAATGAGTCCTGAGATGTTCGTGGTATCTCCTGTTGGAATGAGAGCTACGGATAGACATTTCTTTTCGTGCCTAGGCGGGATCGTGGTATAATAAGCTTCAAAAATGAGTTCGAGGCTTGTCTCCTCGCGGTGGCAGGACAACGAACATGAAGGAGAGCTCGTCCATGAAAAAACCAATCTCTACCGATCAGGCGCCAGGCGCCATTGGTCCATACAGCCAGGCCGTTGAAGCAGGAGATTTCATCTATACTTCCGGTCAGCTTGGTTTGAACCCGCAAACGGGTGAATTCGGAGCCAATGTACAGGAGCAGACTCGTTTGTCTCTGAGCAATGTGAAGGCCATTCTCGAAGCAGCAGGTACGAGTATGGACAAAGTCGTGAAAACGACTGTTTTCCTGAAAGACATGAATGATTTTGTTCCGGTGAATGAAGTGTACAGCACGTTCTTCGAACAGCCTTATCCGGCACGCAGCGCGGTTGAAGTTGCTCGTCTTCCGAAGGATGCACTTGTGGAGATCGAGGTCATTGCTCTCAAATAGGGGAGACGGATAATCGCCCCAGTAAGGATCAGCATTTTGCATAATTCAATATAATGCGCTTCCGGGTATGTATGCAAAATGCTCGGATACATAATAAGCCGATTTCTGGTCATATGACCGAAATCGGCTTTTTGAGTTTATATAACAGATCGGGATTAATCCCGATCCTGATTACGGGCGAAGAACAGCCATACCGCATAAATGGCCAGTACGATCGCAATGATAATTGCCGTATAATATACGGAGGTGACGTCTTTTTGTTTGAGTGCGATGGCAATGTATGCCCATGTAAAGACGAGTGGGTATACACTATCCCGGTAAGGAAAGCTCACCAGTACAGCCAGCACCAGGCCTACAATTAACATGATGATGGTCCAGGTAGGTTCACTGAGCCCGAAGCCATCCCAGCCGATTTTATATAATAATACAGCCGCATTGATTATGGTTGCCACGCTCACCCACCCAAGATATATGCTGATCGGCAGCTTCACGAGCCAAATTTCGGCAGTTGTGGGAAGGGTGATTGCACGCGTCTTTACATACAACATAATCAGGGATAGCAAAAGCAGAACGATGACGACTAATGCGAGTCCGATTTTTAGATTTTGAAAAGCAAAGATCCACGCTACATTAAAAGCACAGCTTGCTAGAAACCAGTAACCGAGGCGTGTAATGGAGTCTCTTTTCCACGAAGAGGGAACGAATTGATAGATGACAAAGCCTGCGAGCAGCAGATAGATGAGTCCCCATATGGAGAAAGCATAGCCTGCAGGGGTGAGCAATACAGGGTACATATCCGAAACTTCCTTGTTAGTCCTGCCTCCGATGGGCAGTGCGTTGGAAAGGTAGTTTACTACGATAACAGCGATAAACCCAATCGCGTTTAACCACTTGTACGGATTGTTACGTGACATTGAGTTTCCTCCTTGGTTTAACGAAAATGAATGAACCACGGGTCAGTCTACAATGAATATACCCAGTTCTTTCGCATTCTAATAAGAAGCCGCAAAAAAATTCACAGGGTCGTTGTCTGGCTATCCTGTGGTTTGCCGATCTCTTATTTGCTGTGCTACGTCTCAATGTACGCTGGTTGAAGTAGAAATATGTTCACTTTTAAGGAGGAAGAAGGTTGTTTACAAGAGAAACGATGGAGAAACAACAAACGTGGTTTTATGTCGCTGCCCTATTCGTGGGAGCAGTGATTGGGCTGGGTACCCCTGAATGGGGGTCTGCGCTGAATTATACGGTTTCACCGGTGCTTGCCATTTTGCTATATAGCATGTTTGCACAGATTCCTTTTTTACAGCTAAAAGAATCCTGGTCCAACCTGCGATTTATTGGAGCTTTGCTGGTCGCTAATTTTATCATTGTACCTGTAGTTGTGTGGTTGTTAACCCTGGCATTTCCGCAACCTCCTGCCGTACTCATAGGCGTTTATCTGGTGCTGCTCACCCCTTGCATTGATTACGTCATTGTTTTTACGCAGCTAGGCCGGGGCAATGAGAAACTGATGCTGGCAGCAACGCCAATTCTGTTTGTTATACAAATGGTTTTATTGCCGCTATATTTGTGGCTGTTCATAGGGAATGAAGCGGCACAGGTCATGCAGGTGGGACCTTTCCTGGAGGCTTTTCTGTTCCTGATCGTAATACCGTTACTTTTGGCTATTCTTACACAAGTCGTGACCCGAGGCAAAGCCGGAGGAGAACGGGTCATGAACGCAACAGCCTGGCTGCCTGTGCCCATGATGGCTCTGGCATTGATTGTGGTTGTCGCATCGCAGATCGGGAAGGTCTACGATGATTTTGCTGTAATTGTGGATGTTCTGCCCATTTATATTATTTTTCTGATTGTCATGCCCTTCCTATCACGAATCGTTGCAGCTCTATTCCGATTGGATACAGGTGCAGGCAGGGCCGTTATTTTTAGTTCAGGTACCCGAAATTCACTTGTCGTTCTGCCATTGGCACTAGCACTGCCTCAAGAGTGGGCCACAATTGCTGCCGCCGTGATTGTAACCCAGACGATTGTGGAGTTGGCGGGTGAATTGATCTACATTCGTATTGTTCCTTCGGTCATACTGCGGGATCGCTGATTTTTTAGAAAAGAAGATCCGGGTGTATTCATTAGAGAATGTCTTCAAACCTTAGGAAAGCCGAAGCGGACCTGAACGTGTTCGGAGCAGGCATACGCAAGGCATCCTGAATGTACAAGCAAGCGATTGAAACGCCGTTAAAGCGTAATTTCTCCCTTCGAGACTTTTTAGACGTTAACCTCCACCATAGGATAGCTGACCTGAATTTGAAGACAGACCCTAGAATGCATCCATATATTATGTAATTATGTAACAGGAAAGGGGCTATCCCAGAGTCATAACATGACGGGATGCCCCTTTTACAGTTCAACGAATAGAGCACGTTTTATTTAGTGGAATTTTCACAGTTCCGGAGACTCATTAAGCATTTCCGTCAGATAACGTTTTGCGGTACTCCCCCGGTGTGATTCCCTCCATTTTTTTGAACACTTTGCTGAAATATTTCTCATCCTGATAGCCGACCATCTCCGAGATCTTTGCAATTCGTAGGGAAGGGTTCTGTAACAGCAGCTTGGCGTTATTGATCCGCAGCTTACCCAAATACTCCGACCAGTTCAACCCGAACTGCTGCTTGAATTTGCGTGAAATATATTCGCGACTCAGGTAGAACCGTGCAGCAATCTGCTGCAGAGACAAGTCCTCCTGATAATGGGCATCCATATAACGTGCAATCTCACTCATCGGATCCGGTGTGGCGTGATGATGTGCAGTGAGTGCCTTTCCGGCTGCGAGCAACCGCTGTTCCAGCAGGGAGCGAAGCAAGGACAGCGATAACAGTCCTTCACGGTCCAAAGGTAACTCGGCGAATGGAATGGGTTGTTCCTCTATCGTTTCATCTTCCTCCTCCGGTGGGGCGCCTGCTGCATCGTCGAGCCAACGGCCAATCATCCATTCCATTTCATCCACCCATTGCTGTATCTGCTCCGCTGTTACAACATCGAGTCGGGTGATGGGATCAATCCATTCTGCGACAGCATTGGATACGCTGGAAGCCCGCCCGCTCATGGCTGCGAGTCGCAAGGGTTCCTCGAAGGTCGATAACCGCAGCCCCTTGTTTCCGATGGAGGACTCCAATGTATCGTGAATACACTGCTTCGTTTGCAAAGCATTACGTCGCCACAACCGCATGCTTGCTTCCTGATATGCTCCTGAGGTTCCCGTAGGATAAAACTCACAGCTGGAGATACCAAAATGAAGACGGCGCTGGATGGTTTGCTCCAGACCATCGTTCACTTTTTCGAGAATGGTTTGAAGGGATGAACACTGACCCCAGTAGAGGAGAACGACTTCATCCGGTTGATCAAGCTGGCGGAACACGACACCTTCGGCAGGTGGAGATAACATCTCTGCACAGATATTCAGCACGGAGAATACGAGCAGATCAGGCTGACTGCGATATTTTGCCAAACATTGAGCATCGAGATGGGAAAGGCTGGTGACGGCCACACTGCAACTGTCGATCTGCTTGGGCAGATTTAATTCATCCCGCAGCCGCTGGAATTGGCTATTGTTACTTCCGCGTCCCACAACAAGCTCGGTGAGCAGTCTGTCATGATAATGCGGACGCATCTGATTGACCACCATGGATTGTCTTGTGGACTGCATACGAACGGCATCGGCTTCTTTCCAGGCATCGACTGCTCTAAATAAGGATGAATTCAGTTCGTCTGCTTCGACTGGTTTGAGCAGGTAGTCCGTACCTCCATATCGAATCGCATGTCTGACCAGTTCAAAATCATCATATCCGCTGATGACCAGTACCTTGCTATTCGGGGCATGAACAGATATCCATTCCAGCAGAGCCATACCATCCTTGCCAGGCATTCGCATATCGCTGAGTACGATTTGCGGTTGATGAGCCGTGATGGCAGCGACCGCTTCGTAACCATCTGCCGCTTCATACAAGGTATCAATTCCTGCGGCTTCCCATTGACCAAGCAGCTTAATCGCATCGCGGACGTGTTTTTCATCATCGACAATCAAAGCTTTCATGTTGTTCACTCTCCCGCGTATAGTTTGACTATGATCTGCACGCCATTCGGTTCCAGATTGCCAATCGTAAGCGTCGCATTGTATCCCGGAGGTGAGTTCAGTTGGAGCCTGCGCATCACGTTACGCAATCCAATGGACTCGGTCTCATCCGGTTCTTGAGAGGAATCGGAAGATAGGGATGCCGGTCGCAACCAACGCTGAATCTCGGACAACTTGTCTTCCGGAATGCACGGTCCGTTATTTTCCAGCCGAATCTGAATCCAATCGTCAGGCGTTCGCTGACTGGATATGCATATCCTGCCTTTGCCGGGCTGAACATCCGCCCCATGTTTGAAATAATTCTCAATCAAAGGCTGCAAGGTCATTCTTGGCATTTCGGCGCGCAGGGTATCTTCGGCAAAATCCAGTTCAACTTCCAGGCGGTCACCGAATCGCTCTTTTTGCAGTTCCAGATAGAGCCGTGCATGCTCGGCTTCTTCGTGTAAAGTGACCCGCGTCTGGTCACGCATGCTATAGCGCAGCATTTTGGATAGGGAAGAGAGAAGCACATACACCCGCTGTCCTTGCTGTTGAAGCGCCAGTGTACCAATGGATTGCAACGTATTATACAAAAAATGTGGATGAATCTGGGCTTGCAGCGCTTTAAGCTGATTTGTTTTATTCGCAATTTCAAGGCGATATTCACGCAAAATCAAATTGTTCACCGTATCCATCATATCCCGGAAATGACGAGCAAGCACACCGATCTCATCCTGACTCGTTAACCGGATATCCACATGCAGGCGTCCTGCCTGAATCTGATTCATATAACGCATTAATTGCTTTAGCGGTCCGGTGATGCGGATCGAGATGAACAGGGTTGCCACAATAACCAATAACAGTGCAGCAATGGCGATCATGGCGTTATTCCACGTTAATGTGGTGGCACTCGCGTACAACGTTTCATTCGGAATCTGTTTAACAATGGTCCAGTTCGCAAATTTACTGCCTAACTGCTGGTACACATACATCGAATGATCCTGTTCAAAATGACCTGAAGCGGTCTGTGCTGTCCCTGCATCGGAACGTGCCGAATTTAACTCAGTCGCTGCCTCCTGCCGCAATGCATCCGTTCCGCTGACTTCCGACTTTCCTTCGTAAATAATCTGGTTCTGATTGTCGATGACATAGATCTGTTCCTTTGCCGGATCATACAGTCTGCTGCAAATTTCGGCAATGGTATCCATATTCAAATCGATGGCGAGCACACCCAGTCGTTCGGTCGAAGGTACATCCTTGATCACACGGTAAAGGGTGATCACTGTTCTTGGAGGGTCATCTGCTGACGCCGCCTTGAAGCCGTAGGAATGACTAAGGTGCGCCGATTCGACCCAGATATCCGGACTTTTATCGTCCGATTTTCCATGAAGCGAGTCGGAGTATGCCTGTTTGCGCTCTTCCCGCTTCGGGAAAGGATTCGCAATCAATGTCGATTGATTGGCAGCAAAGGAGTGCAGATACAGCTGAAATACATCGGGCACAGCCGAGCGTATCGTCTGCAGGGTGGTGTATACCTCGGCAACTGCGCGATAGTCGCCGGGGATTTTCGCCAGATTCCGCAGAAAATTCGGATCATTGTACACAGCCAGCGAAGCTCTTGTCACGTTATCCACATAATTGTTGAGATTGGTGGACGCCTGAAAGATCAGGCGTTTATTCTCGGCGACAGCCTGCTCGCGCAGGGCGTTCTTGGTCTGGATAAACGTCATGCTGATGGACGCCAGCAGAGGAATCGTCGTGGCAATAAGCATAAAAGCGATTAGCTTGGTGCGAATGCTGTAGTATTTTGACATCGTGACACCCCTTCTGGTTGCAGGTTAAGAAAGGACAATATTTTACACCCAACTGTTCACCAGGGTCGGTGTTTCCCTAAGCGAGATTGGGGTTTAATAGAACAAGAGACCAATTTCATCCATCTATAGAAGGGGAGAACGATATGAAGCATCGCAAATCTTCACAGCTGTTACAGCAGCTTGTGTTCGTGGGTCCCTCCATCGTCTTTTTTATTCTCATTATCGTGGTCCCTTTCCTGCTTGGCATGGTGTATTCCTTTACCGACTGGAACGGGGTGTCGGCGAACATTCATTGGGTAGGGTTCGACAATTTCAAGCAAATTTTCTCGAATGATCCCAAGTTTCTATCTGCGTTTTGGTTTACGGTGCGCTTCACCTTGGTTGGTGTAATCTTGACCAATGTGATCGGTTTTTTTCTGGCGTATTTCCTGACCAAACCGCTCAAGACGAGGAACTTTCTGCGCACGATCTTTTTTATGCCTAACGTGATCGGTGGATTGTTGCTCGGCTTTATCTGGCAGTTCATATTTGTGAAAGGGTTTTCAGCAGTAGGCGATGTAACCGGATGGTCCTTCTTTAACCTCCCATGGTTGGGAGACGAACCGACCGCCTTCTGGGGTATCGTCATTGTATTTGTCTGGCAAACTGCAGGGTATCTGATGGTTATCTACATCTCGTCCTTGACCAACGTATCGCAGGATCTGCTGGAAGCTGCCGAAATTGATGGTGCCAGCCGCTGGCAGGTACTGCGCAGCATTATTTTTCCGCTCATTATGCCGGGAGTCACGATCTGTCTGTTCCTAGCCATCTCCTGGTCATTCAAAATGTTCGATCTCAATCTGTCACTAACCAAAGGCGGACCGTTTGGATCAACAGAGTCGGTAGCACTGAATATTTACAATGAGGCTTTTGTGAACAATCGGTACGGCATCGGTACAGCCAAAGCACTTGTGTTCTTCGTAATCGTTGCCATTATCACCATGATTCAGGTGCGTGTGACGAAGAGCAAGGAGGTGGAGGCATAGATGGAAACGTCAAAAAATTATCGCTTCAGTACCATTGTAACCGAGATTGTGATGGTGCTCATTGGATTATTGTTCCTGGTTCCGTTTTACTTCCTGTTTGTCAATTCGGTCAAAACATTCGGTGACCTGCTTACCAATTCGGCCGCATGGCCGGAAGTGTTCCAATGGGGCAACTATGCGAACGCCTGGGAGAAAATTAAATTCCCGTCAGCGCTGATGAACTCACTCATCGTCACCGTAGTCAGCAATCTTCTGCTGGTGTTGATCAGCTCCATGGCCGCCTACCGAATGGTACGCAGCGATACCCGCTTTAACCGGATTTTGTTCGGCATGTTCATCGCCGCCATGGTGATTCCGTTTCAGTCTATCATGATTCCACTCGTTACTGTAACCAGTAATCTTGGACTGATCGATAGTCTCTTCGGACTCATCATCTGTTATCTCGGTTTTGGTGCACCGATGTCCATCTTCCTGTTCCACGGATTCGTCAAATCGGTTCCGCTCGAAATTGAAGAGGCAGCACGAGTGGATGGAAGCTCCGCTTACGGCGTGTTCTTCCGGATTGTATTCCCGCTCATGAAGCCGATGTATGTTACCGTCATTATCCTGAATACACTCTGGATCTGGAATGACTATCTGCTGCCATCCCTGATTCTGCAAAGCTCCAATTTGCGTACCATTCCGATTGCAACCTTTGCGCTCTTCGGACAATATACGAAGCAATGGGATCTAGCCCTGCCTGCACTGGTGCTTGGCATCATGCCAATTATCATCTTCTTCCTGCTGATGCAGAAATACATCATTCAGGGGATTACCGCTGGATCAGTTAAAGGGTGAGTGCGAGGGGGTGTGCGGCTCCGGGATCATGTGCGCTTTCGGTCGCTGTTGCTCCTCGGTGGCCTGAATAAATTAAGGCAAAGAAGCCACCGAGTATCAAAGGCGAGCGCTCCGCTCCTCCACGCATCATGATCCCCCCGCTCCTACCTCGCACGGAGGTGTGCAAAGGGAGTCATGCTCGCATAGCCTGGGTCTGACTCCTGAAGAGAAATGATCAAGTACGAAAAGTTCAAAAAAGGGAAGAGCAAGTACGAAAAGATGTAAAGCAAAATTGGTAAAGCAAAGAGGTATGCAAGGGCGGGCTGCTCCGGGATCATATGCGCTTCCAATCGTTGTTGTTCCCCGGTGGACTGAATAAAACCAACAAGCTGTTATACTGAAACTACTATAGGGAGAGTGTATGTATGAAAAGAATGACCAAGTTGACGTTGCTTATGCTAATTGCTTTTTCCGTAATGCTCGCAGGTTGTGGCAACGGAGATAAGAGTGGAAGTCCTGTCAGCACAGACGCCAAAGATGGCGGGAGTGCCGCTGCCGGGGACAAAACGATTAAAATCTTTCAATTCAAAGTCGAAATTGCGGAAGCGCTTAACCGTCTCAAAGCGGAATATGAATCATCCCATCCAGGCATCAAGCTGGACATTCAGACCGTGGGTGGCGGCAGTGACTATGGCGCTGCATTAAAAGCCAAGTTCGCTGCTGGCGAACAACCGGACATTTTCAACGTTGGTGGATATCGTGAACTGGACACATGGCTGGAATACCTGGAAGACCTGTCAGGTGAATCATGGGTAAAAGATGTGCTTGAAGTTGCCAAAGAGCCGATGACCAAAGACGGTAAACTGTATGGACAACCGCTGGCGCTGGAAGGCTATGGCTTCATTTATAACAAAGACCTTTTCCAAAAAGCAGGCATCACTGAAATTCCAACCACATTGGAACAATTGGATCAAGCTGCACAGAAACTTCAAGCCGCAGGTATTACCCCGTTCTCCAATGGATATCAGGAATGGTGGGTACTCGGCAATCATAACGTAAACGTGGCATTTGCGAATCAGGCAGATCCGGTGAAATTTATCCAAGGCCTTAACGAAGGGACAGAGAAAATCCCTGGTAATCAAGTGTTCACGGACTGGATGAACATGCTCGACTTAACGCTGAAATACAGCAACAAAAACCCACTGACAACTGATTACAATACTCAAGTGACCCTGTTTGCAAGTGGAGAAGCAGCGATGATGCAGCAAGGGAACTGGACTCAGGTACAGATTGATGGAATCGATCCGAATCTGAATCTCGGCATTCTGCCAATGCCAATTACGAATGAACCGAATGACAAATTGTTTGTTGGCGTACCGAACTACTGGGTTGTGAACAAGAATTCGCAAGTGAAACCGGAAGCGAAAGAGTTCTTGGAATGGCTCGTGACATCCGATATCGGAAAACAATACATGACCAAAGAATTCAAATTTATCCCGGCGTTCAGTTCCATTCAGGCATCCGAAGAGGATCTGGGTGACCTCGCAACCGAGATCATGAAATACAGCCAAGAGAACAAAACATTAAGCTGGAACTTTAACCGTTTCCCTGAAGGTGTTCCACAAGAATTCGGCAGCACGATTCAGGCATATGTAGCAGGCAAATCGGACAAAAAAGCCCTGCTTGATGCATTGCAACAAAACTGGGATAGTCTGAAAAAGTAAACCAACACGGATTACCCATCCGTATAAGTAAAGTATGAGGGGTCTCAACCTTGAATGGTTATCCACATACTAGTATCCACAGGCTTGAAGTCATTCGCATATGATTTGGTTAAGTAGTCAACTCAAATAGGTCAGCCAGAATTGCATTCTGGTTGGCCTATTTTTTAGTTTTGGGGCTCCAATATCGAAGATTGGAACAATCAACTAAAAAACTGCTTCTGAAATGTGGATAACTCCATCATATTCAGAGGCTCAATGACATATTTAACACAGGGTTAATACTATATGTGGATATCCTGTGTGTACAACGTTCTAAATGTGGACAAGTGCGACAAATTTCGGGCAAAAATCATCTTTTGTTAGCGGGAAAACTTGTGTTTGTTTAATTAGAACTGTATAGTTCTAAATATGACGAATGAAAAATCAATCTCGGGATCTGTGAAATCCAAGAGTTCCAATCCGGTCAATCGGACCAAGGCAGTCGAAGTAGCCGCTCAGTTATTTTTGCGTCAGGGATACAGCTATGTCAGCATGGATGAGGTCGTGCGGGCAAGCGGAGTGTCCAAATCGAATATTTATTACCATTTCAAAAACAAGGAGGAATTGCTTCAGGCCGTGGTGCAATACTGGATTGCCCAATATGAATCGGAGCTCTACCTGCTGCTTAGTCAACGGGAACGAGAGGTGACGGAACGAATTTATTCGTTCATAGCGTTACTGTCCGCAGGCATGGAAGGGCGCGATTATAAAGGAAGTTGTCCATTTATTACGTTGTATATGCAGACACCAGCCAGCGCACCCGAAGTAAAAGAAAGTATAGCCCGTTTCTTCCGTGAGTTGCAGCCCATGATGGAAAAGCTGTTGCAGCAAGGGCTGGATCGTGGAGAATTCCGCAAAGGGATTGAGCCGGGACCAGCGGCTGCATTATTTATTGCCGCATTGGAGGGTTCACTTGTGCTCGCGGAGACTGCGCGTGATATAGGGATTATTGAACAATCAGCACGTACATTTTGTCAGATGCTTCGGTAAACGAAGCTCTTTTTTTGGGTAATACTAGTACTGTATAGTACTAAAATGAATAGTGATGAAAAGGGAGAGATATTCGAAATGATTGTACATACTTCATCATTTTCAAACTTAGAACGTAAGACTGACCCCAATCCGGCTATGAACAATATGGCGACTGAATCAACCACTATTCTGATGACGGGAAGTACCGGTTTTATTGGCAAGGAGGCAGTAAAACAACTTGGAGACACTGAAGCGCAGTTATTGCTGCTTGTACGCTCTGAATCCAAAGCAAGGATGGTTCTGAATGAATACGGAGTAACGGATTTCAGCCGAATAACTTGTATTCAGGGGGATTTGTCAGCTCCTGGCCTTGGTCTAACCAAAGCCGATCGTGAGCGTGCTCTTCAGGCCAATATCATTATTCATGCAGGTGGGACGATGGATGTCACATTGCAACCGAAGGTGGCAGAACAGATTTTTATGAATGGAGCAAGAGGGATTGTCGAACTCGCCAAAGATATTCAGCGAATACACCGGTTGAGGCACTTTATCCACGTGGTTGGTTTTATGAGTCCGTATGGGAGGAAGGATTCTCCGTCCATATCTTCAGCCAATGAAGATGTTGGGGGTAAGTCAAACAGGCAGAAATCATGGATTAGCAAAGCGTTCCATTCCGAAAGTGCCTATGAGCATATGAAATTCGAAGCGGACCGTTATATTCGACAGCACGCTGAGCAGCATTCATATGTCTTATCTGTTGTAAACCCGAGTACAGTTGTCGGTCCATATCCCACAGGTGCAACTGAACAAACCGGCGGAATTGGTATGATGATACAAGCGATGAGAAGGCGGAGAATGCCGGTGATTCCCGGTGGTCTACAGCATTGGCTGCCGCTCGTATCCAATGATGTGGTTTCACAGACCCTTGTTTTCCTGACCCAAGACATCAATCCATCCGGCGGCACATATCCCTTGTTATCCAAAAAATCGGATAGTCCGGATATGAAAGAACTAATTCGGTTGCTGGCGGCAGAATTGGATGTATCTGCACCTCGATGGTCATTGCCCCTGTCCATGATCCATGCAGCCATGAAGGCTGGTGGCACAAAGATCAGCGGAATACCGCCCGAATCGATTGCGTTTATTACCAAACAGGATTTTGAAGTGCAGCAGACGGAGCAATTATTTCAGCGTATGGGACAACATCTGCCAGAAGTCAGCCAGCTGTTGCCTTACGTGACAGCCGATTTGGACTATCGTTTCAGCTATCCTTCACAGGAGGAGATGCCTCCGGGCTGGACTCGGACGCGCAAGGGCAATCTGGCGGTGCTGGTCCATGAGGGTCAGGGGGACCCATGGGTTATTGTTCATGGTTTGATGAGCAGTGCTGACGATATGATTCCTCTGGGAGATGCGTTATGGAGTATGACGGGAAACCCGGTATGGCTTGTGGATCTTGCTGGATTTGGGCGTTCTCCGGTTCATCGGAACAGGGGAAAAGGGATGGCCTTCAAAGGACAGGTCGAAGCGGTGCGAAGTGTGCTGGATGAGGTACAAGGTCCGGTCAAACTGGTAGGGCATTCCGTTGGGGCAGCGATAGCCGCGATGGTTATACAGGAGAGTGTACGTGAAGATATCCAGTTTGCCATGCTGCAACCCGTATGGGGAGCATCGAAGGACAGAATGCAGCGCCTGATATCAAGATTCCCGAGAAGAATGCTGCAAGGACTGTTATCGTGGATGACTCCACAGCAAGTGGCCGAGCAGCTAAAGAGAGCAGATGCTTCAGAGAACAATCCAATCCTGCTTGATGACTATGCAAGGAGAGCAGCTTCTGGTTTGAAATCACCCCGCATCGCAGGAGTGAATGCCGATCTGCTCCACTGGATACAGTCTCATTCAGCTAATGAAGTCTCGCAGATAAGGGCAGATGCACAGCGGACACTCATGGTCTGGGGGACAAACGATCAGGGATACTCGCGCCCCGAAAATATTCATTCATCCGTCCAACATGTGGAACTGCCCTATGGACATCAATTTCCCCTATTTCAGGCGGAGGAAACAGCCTCATTGCTTGTTGCTTGGCAAATGAACAGAAGGTAAGCGTCGAATTGAAGTGTTCAATCCAAGAATTACAAAATATTCAAGGCGCTCAATAATAAAATGTTAAATTATATTACACATATAGTTAGATAAAATGAATGAAAACGTTATTTTCACTCCCATTTATACTTGTCGCACAATAAAACGATGCTCATTTTGGCAAGGCGGTACATTGTGACCCTCTTCTGAACTGCGATAGACTTGATTTCAAGATCAACAGCTAAGAGGAGGATGTGTACGATGCCACTTCAGAAAACGTTATTGGCACTGGACGTGCTGGACAGCGCTTATGTAAATGGTGAGAGTGTAAAGCAATTATTTGTTCAATATCCACAGGTTTCCGTTGAAGTGCTGACCGTACAAGGGGAAAAGGGAAGTACGGATTTTGTTAAAATCATCATTCCCGGTACGGACGGTAAGCTGTCGGGAGGACAAGCACCGACCATGGGGATCGTAGGACGGCTAGGAGGAATCGGTGCTCGTCCAACGCGCATTGGACTTGTCTCGGATGCCGACGGCGCCGTCGCTGCTGTCGCAGCAGGGCTGAAGCTCGCCGATATGCAGACCAAGGGCGACTCGCTCAAAGGGGACGTCATTGTGACGACGCATATATGTCCCGATGCACCTACTCTTCCACATGAGCCGGTTGATTTTATGGACTCCCCAGTCGACATTTTGCAAATGAACGAACATGAGGTTCTGCCTGAGATGGAAGCCATTTTGTCCATCGACACGACCAAAGGAAACCGGGTGATTAACCATAAAGGCATCGCCATTTCGCCAACGGTGAAAGAGGGATACATTTTAAGGGTAAGTGACGATTTGCTCCGAATCATGGAGATGACCACCGGACAGCTGCCTGTGACTTTCCCGATTACGACGCAGGATATTACGCCTTACGGCAATGACTTATACCATATCAATTCCATTTTGCAGCCAGCTGTGGCTACACATGCACCCGTTGTAGGCGTAGCTGTAACAGCACAATCCGCGGTTCCGGGATGCGGTACAGGAGCAAGCCATGAGATTGATATTGCAAGCGCAGTTCGTTTGGTCGTGGAGACAGCCAAGGAATTCACGAATGGCACTTGTTCTTTCTACAACGAGGAGGAATATAACCTGATTACTCGTTTGTATGGATCAATGAAGGTGCTTCAGACCCCGGGGATACAAGCAGCTCCTTCTGCATAGTGTTTTTTGAGTAGGTTACAGTTGAAGCGGCAGATGGAAACGCTTTTGTGGACATATGTGGCATGTACCGCGGATCTGATATGTGGGAGGAAATAGGATGAAAAAGCTGCTTGGCATGATTACGATTGGACAAGCTCCACGGACCGATGTTGCGCCTGTCATTGAGAAGCATCTGGAGGGGCGAGCTGAACTCGTCCAGGTCGGGTTGTTGGACGGGCTGTCGGCAGCTCAGATCGCTGCGTTGGCACTGGAGCCTGGTGATTATGTGCTAACTTCCCGTCTGCTGGACGGCAGTGCAGCCATCGTATCCCGTGAAAAAATCAGGCCGATATTGGACCGCAAAATTCGTGAGATCGAAGCCTTGGGCGTCTCCAATATTCTGTTGCTGTGCACAGGTTCATTTCCGGGTCTGCGTTCAGCCAAAGTACATCTCATTGAGCCTGACCGCATTATTCCTCCAGCCGTACAGGCCATGGCCGATGGGCGCCGTCTCGGGCTTATCGGGCCATTGCCCGAGCAGGGGGGGCAGCTCGATCTGAAGTTTTCCTCTCTGGTCCAGCCTGCGTTTGCCGCAGCTTCCCCCTATACATCCGGTGAAGCCGAATTCCGTCAGGCGACTGAATCACTGAAGGGACGTGTTGAACTCATTTTACTGGATTGCATGGGGTATGATGAGCGTCACCGTCAGTGGGTTGCCAATGCCAGCGCAGGAATCCCGGTCATTTTGTCGAATGCTCTAATGGGTAAGTTAGTAGCGGAAATGGTCTGACACAGGAGGAGACGAACAAATGAATCAGCAACGAATTGACGTCAGTAAAAATGTTTTGGTGGAATGCCTTGGACTTCGCAGTGGTGAGACGCTGGCTGTCGTGGCGGATGATGCCAAGAGAGAACTGGCCGAATCCATATATGAAGCGGGCAAGGCATTGGGAGCAGATGCGGTGCTTATGGTGATGAAGGAACGAAGCAAATCCGGTGAAGAGCCGCCTGCACCGATTGCCGAAGCGATGAAGCGTGCAGATGTCGCGGTATGTGTAACCCGTTATTCACTAACCCATACGCAGGCTCGTAAACAGGCGGCAGCTGCTGGAACCCGGGTAGCCACAATGCCGGGTATGACGGACGATATGTTCATGAACGGCGCTATCACCGCAGAATATCCCAAAGTGAAGGCTTTGACAGATAAGGTTACAGCCATGCTAAGTGCAGGCAGCAGTGTCCGCATCGAGAAAGATGGACACCAGCTGTCGTTCTCAATACAGGGACGCAATGGCGTGCCGAGTACGGGCATGTACCTCAATCCAGGTGAGTCAGGCAATTTGCCTTCCGGCGAAGCTTATATCGCTCCGGTGGAAGGCAAGGGAGAGGGTGAAATCCTGGTGGATGGCTCAATCGCAGGAATAGGCGCGATTAGCGAACCTGTTCTATTAACGGTTAGAGATGGCCGACTTGTTACGGCGACTGGCGCTGAAGGAGACAAGTTGTTATCCATGCTAGGGGAAGGTGATGGTCGAATTCTTGGAGAATTCGGCATTGGCACCAATGACAAGGCTCGAATCACAGGTGTTGTCCTGGAGGACGAGAAAGTCTATGGTACGATTCATGTTGCTTTTGGAAGTAATAATACCTTTGGTGGCACAGTTGCAGCTGGTGTTCATATTGATGCCGTTGTGCAGAAGCCGGATGTGTACATTGATGATGTGTTGATTATGCGTCAGGGAGAATTGCTCGATCAGAAATAGAGCAGAAAAATCAAGAGATATCCTTGTGGATCAAAATAAAGGTGTATGAGAGCGTATGCACAACATATCCACAGTGGGGACCAATGCGTAAATTACGCGGTAGTTTTAGCGACAAATACACAACATATTCACAATAAATAAAGAGTTATCCACATAACTGGGGGTAACTATCAACAGTTTGTGGGTAACATACACACAAGATATCCACAGCCTGGGGAGGAATGCCGATGTTGGGTCTTATCAGAGTGATTACGCTTCATCATGAAGAGGATATCCACAGACACGGGGCATTGATTGAAGGTCGTTATGACATTCGGGTTCGGAGTCGCTGCATTCCCGATCAACCGCTAGGGGTATATGATCAGGCCACAGAGCTTGAATCGATTCCTAAAATTGTGGATCTGGCACGGGAATTGGAACAGGAAGGCTGTACCGCTATCGGTATCAGTTGTGCAGCCGATCCGGCTCTTGCAGAAATGCGTGCCGCTGTTCACATCCCCGTCTATGGTGCTGGATCATGTGCTGCACATCTTGCGCTCACATCAGCAACGCGTGTAGGTGTATTGACCATCCTGGAGGAAGTGCCACTCCTGATTCGAGGAATACTGGGTGATGCCTATATCGGGATGGATCGTCCCGAAGGTGTGGTAACCACGCTGGATCTCAACACGCCACAGGGGCGAATTGCGGCTATGGAAGCCGCCAGAAGACTGAATGTGGAAGGTGCCGAGTCCATCGTTCTTGCGTGTACCGGTTTTGCCACGATGGGTTTCGCCCTGGAAGTGGAAAAAGAACTGCATATCCGGGCGCTTGACCCGATCTATTCATTAGGGGCAGCCGTGTCTGCGTTGAATAGCTGATCAAAAGAATGCCGGATGTGGGTATTGGATAGTTTAATGGTTTGGTTAATTTGATTTTGACGCCGATGCAATGTGAATAACTGCATCGGCGTTATTTGTGTTGAATAAGGTGGTATCGGGTCTCTTGGAGAAGTGTGGCGCCTATGTGTAAAGAGTGAGGGGATCATTTATCCATTTATCCTGTTTTCTAATGTGAAGCGATGAAGTGATGGATTTATTTTCGACATCATTAACTGCTACTAACAACGTATTATTATTACTTTAATTTATGAAATCAATATATAACATACGTATATCACAGAATTTCCCGTTTTTTTTGAATAGATAGTCTGGTAAACTATCCAAAAAAATTAGATGCAGTATGTAAGAATGATTTGCAAATCTGGCTCAGGGTGGTCGATAGGCTTGAAAACGACAGGTATAACACTGAAAGAACTGTTGAATATTCCTATACTCAGCAAGGCCAAAGTCATTAGCGGGCATCAAGGATTGGATCGGGTTGTGCGGTTCGTGGATATTATGGAGGTGCCCGATCTGCAAGGTTGGTTGCGGGAAGGCATGCTGATGCTGACGACAGCCTATTCGATTCGTGATAATCCCGGCTTGCTCGGAGAACTGATCTATACACTTAATGAGGCCGGAGCGGCTGCTTTGGCGATCAAGCCTGCACGTTTTCTCAAAGAAATCCCAAAAGAAGCCGTTGCAGCCAGTAATGACTGCGGTTTGCCAATCATTGAAATCCCTCCGGAAATACCCTACATGGATATTACGCAACCTGTTATGGAATTAGTGCTGGATCGACAGGCTGCACTGCTCCGCAGGTCAGAGGAAGTATATCGGACGCTGATGACCATGGTGCTTGAAAACAGCGGGATTCAGGCTGTGGGGGACAATGTGGCTGAACTGCTTCAGGCACCTGTAGGTGTTATCGATAATGCGGGACAGATGATTGTGTCTTCACCGCCGGATTATGACTGGAAGGAAGCTGTGGACCCACTCGTATGGGAGATTAATCTGGATCGGCGGAAGGTTGCCCGGCTGCTGGTGGACAAGGACTCCCTGGATGAAATGGAACAAGTCGGAATTGAACAGGCCAGGCTGGTACTATCGCTGGAATTGATGAGGAACAAGGTGGCGGAAGATACCGAATTGCGTCTTCGAGGCAATTTCATAGACGAACTGCTGACACCCCCTCTGCTGTTGCCGCATGAAGCCGAATCGAGAGGTCGCAAGCTCGGAATGAATCCGGAGCATTTATGGGAAGTAGCGGTGATGGAAGGTGAGACGGCTCCGGATGAAGACCTATTGGCCGAATTGCTTGGACAGGAGGCCAGAAAACGGAGAGTAGCGCCTCATATTGAGTTCCGGACTAACAGGGCAGTTCTCTTTTTGCCAACACGGGAGTCCAGGGATGCAGCGTGGATGGATGACGTTCAATCATGGACCGATACCATTGGGTTATGGCTGGAAGATCCGGCCAATAAACTTGGACAGTTCAGGGCAGGCGTGGGCACCCAAGTTCCACTTTGGAATATGCATCAAAGCTACGGCGAGGCCAGGAATGCCCTGATGGTATCCTCCCGTTTGTCGGGTGGGCGTACAACCCGGTTTGAGGATGTGGAGGTATATCATTTGCTGAGCGAAACGGCGAATGATCCGGGTTTTTCGGCACTATTTGAGCGGAAGCTGGGGAAGTTGCGCACTTATGATGATGAACACAGCGGGGATTTGCTGCGAACCTTTTTTTATTATCTGGAGAGCAGAGGAAGCCTGATCGAGACAGCAAATCGCCTCTATATTCACCGGAATTCCGTGAAATACCGACTGGAACGCATACGGGACATTACGGGCTTCGACCTGAATCACCCGCGTGAACAATTCGTCTGTCATCTGTGTCTTGTGTACTACTACATGAAGCAGGATAAACAAGAGGTGTAGGTCCTGCCAATCGGACGCTTGCTTCTACAGCAAAATCAACAATGGATGATATGGTAGATATAGGTCGAAAAATAGCGAACTGTGTCTTAGAGTGTAATTTAACATGACATAAATAGGAGACATTAGTGCACAATCGACAAACGGTTGTGCTTTTTTTTAGCTAAAAGGGACGTAGTTCGACGCTAGGATTCTAGGTAAAATAAGCACAATTACAAAGAAAAGACGGATGAACAGACAAATTTCAAGACTGGGCCGTCCACAGAGAACCGTAAAACAGCAAGTGAGACATCAGAGTTAAAGGGGTTGATCGATTGTTTGCTTACACGCTCCGAAGGCTGCTGCAGATGATTCCGGCGCTGATCGGCATTGTGGTGATTACCTTCATCCTGTCCCGCGTTCTTCCGGGGGATCCCGCCATTGTCATGGCTGGCGAACAGGCCACGGATGATGTCATTGCCAAAATCCGAATGGACATGGGATTGGACAAGCCATTATTTGTACAGTTTTTTAGCTACGTGGGACAGTTGCTTCAAGGGAATCTGGGCTTCGCCTACCATACCGGTCATACGGTGCTGAGTGACTTCGCTACCCGCTTTCCGGCAACCATTGAGCTGACGTTGGCCAGTGTGATTATAGCCATCTGTGTTGCGATTCCGGTAGGCATTATCGCTGCAACTCGAAAAGAGTCCTTTATTGACCACATCTCCAGGGTGTTCTCACTGATTGGAGCATGTGTACCGATCTTCTGGCTGGGACTGCTGTTTATTTACATCTTCTATTCCATCCTCGGCTGGGCTCCGGCTCCAATGGGACGCATCAGCGGAGACCTCAATCCACCGACTCATCTTACCGGATTGTACGTGATAGACAGTCTCATGACCGGAGATATGGTTGCACTCAAAAGCAGTCTTGCACATTTGCTGCTTCCGGCAATCTGCCTGAGCACAGGAACAATGGCGATTGTAGCACGTATGACCAGATCCAGCATGCTGGAAGTCATCGGACAGGATTATGTGCGTACTGCACGAGCCAAGGGCTTGAGCGAATCCGCAGTCGTCGGCAAACACTCCCTGATCAATGCCCTGATTCCCACGTTGACCGTACTTGGTCTTCAGTTTGGAGGATTACTCGGTGGTGCGGTGATCACGGAAACCATCTTTTCCTGGCCCGGCGTCGGCGGTTATGTCACAGATTCGATTCTGGCTGCCGATTATGCGCCAATCCAGGCGTTCACACTCGTAAGTGCCATTCTGTTCAGCTTTATAAATCTGGCGGTGGATCTGGTCTATGGATTGATTGATCCACGAATCCGTTATGAATAGGGTCACCGCGAAAGGAGGAGTACCGCTGTGAGTACTGCCGCACCGACTTCCATGGGAACCCAACCTGCACAAGCGGTTGTTCCCAAACCCAAAACCTTTCTGAGACTATTGCTCCGCAATCGGCTCGCTGCCATTGGTCTGGCCTTTATCGTCATGTGGACAGTCATTGCAGCCATTGCCCCCTGGATTGCCCCTTATGATCCGTACGTGACGAATACGGCTGTGAAGCTGGAATCCCCGTCAGGTGGTCACTGGTTTGGTACGGATAATTACGGCCGGGACATTCTGAGTCGTGTACTGTACGGAGCCAGAATTAGTATCTGGACGGGCCTGATTGCCGTTAGCATCTCGTTTGTAATCGGGGTTCCACTTGGCGGAATTGCTGCTTATTACGGTGGACGTACCGGCAATATCATTATGCGGGTGATGGATGTATTGCTTGCCTTTCCCTCGCTGGTACTCTCCATGGCGATCGCCGCTTCCATCGGTAACGGACTGACGAGTGCAATGATTGCTGTAGGGATTGTCGGCATCCCTGAATTTGCCAGATTGATGTATGGACAGACGGTATCCCTGCGCGAGAAGGAGTACGTGGAAGCCAGCAGAGCCGTTGGTGTGAGGGACAGAGTGATTCTGTTTCGTCACATTTTGCCCAATGCTTTGGCACCACTGCTGGTACAGGCCACGCTCGGAATGGGCTTTGCCATTCTGACGGCATCCAGTTTGAGCTTTCTCGGGCTTGGCGTTAAACCGCCTACAGCCGAATGGGGGGCCATGATATCTGAAGGCCGAGAATACATTATTTCTGGACAATGGTGGCTGGTGACGTTCCCTGGACTGGCTATAGCCACATCCATACTTGGCTTTAACCTGCTCGGAGATGGTTTCCGTGATGTACTGGACCCACGGTTGCGTTCGGGAAAATAAGGGCTGATCACCATCAGTCTCTACAGAACCGATTCATAGAGTGCTGGATGGGGGAACCGATTTGCGGGGAATGCCCTGGAGTAAGGGCATGCAAGGTTCCCTTATCGGCAGAAGGATGATCGAATGTTGTGGCGGTTGGTATCGGAAGTATGGGCGAATTGCTTTCCAGGTATTGGCGCACACATTTGCTATGTCTAATGAAAGCTGCAACGTTTTACAGCTCTATCGCATCATAAGACTGGTTCGAAAAGGGGAGGAAACTAAAAATGAAAAAGATCAAATGGTTTTCTGCAATGATTGCTCTTACCGTTGTTCTGGGCGGATGTGCCAGCAATGCCAACCAGCAGCCTGTGGCATCCGGCTCAGGAGAAGCAACGAAGCCTGCGCCGACACTGACTGTTGCCTATTCCGAGGGTGGGACGACGATGGACCCGGCGGAGGCGAATGACCTGACCTCGGATACGCTGGTTCTAGCAATCTATGACCAGCTGGTGACCTATGGTGTCAAAACGGTGGATGGTGCAGACGTAGCCAACACGGAGGACATTCAGCCGATGCTCGCCGAGAGCTGGGAAGTTTCTGATGACAATACGACGTATACATTCAAAATCAAGAGCGGTCTGAAATTCCAAAGTGGAAATCCGGTTAATGCGGATGCGGTTGTATACTCTTTTGACCGTGTGGCGAAGTCCAGCTCCGGCAGCTTTCTATACGGAATGGCCGACATCAAGAGCGTGACCGCCAAGGACGACTCAACCGTCGAGATCGTACTGAATAAAGCAAACCACATGTTCACCCAGATCATTGCCATGTATACCTTCTCCATTGTGGATCAGAAGCTGGTCGAGGAAAAAGGTGACGATTATCTGAAAACAAATGCGGCCGGATCAGGTCCGTTCACGCTTGAAAAATGGGACCCGGCCAGTGAAGCGGTCTTCCAGGCCAACAACGAATATTGGCAGGGCGCGCCGAAGCTCAGCAAAGTCACGTTGAAATTCACGAAAGAAGCCTCCAACCGTGTTCTGCTTTTGAACAAGAGTGACGTGGACATGGCGATCGAGATTCCTCCAAAAGATGTTGCGGCTTTGCAGGAGAACAGTAATTTGACCATCAAGTCGAATGCAAGTAATCGGATTTTGTTCTTCGCCATGAACAACAATGTCAAACCTTTTGATAATGAAAAAGTGCGTCAGGCAATCAACTATGCGATCCCTTATGACCAATTGATCAACGACGTCATGTATGGTCAGGCCAAAGAGATGAAAAGTGCTGTGGCAAGCAATACACCGGGCTATACGGATGCGGGCTATGTGTACGAGTACAATCTGGATAAAGCCAAGGAATTGTTGAAAGAAGCAGGTTATGCGGAAGGGTTCAGCTTTGACTTTACCCTTGGTTCCGGATTTGATGATTGGGAATATGACGCGGTTCTGATTCAAGCTGAGCTGGCAAAGATCGGTGTCAAAATGAACATCAACAAGGTCGCTCGTGCACAGTTCCTGGAACAGCAAAAAGACGGGAATTTGGTTTCTTACATCTCCAAATGGACTTCTTTTGTTAACGATCCTGGATACCACCTGGGTTTCCTGCTCTACGGAGAAGGCTCTTCCAACTACATTCATTACAACAATTCGGAAGTTAACAAACTGTGGGAAGAGGCGGGTGCTGAACCAGATCAGGCGAAACGCAACGAGCTATACATGAAGGCACAGGAGATTATTACGACAGAAGCGCCATGGGCATATCTTTACGAATACAACCGGGTTGTCGGCATGAACAACAAAGTTAGCGGATATGTGTATTACCCGGATGAAGTTCTGCGTTTCTATCCACTTAGCAAAGAGCAGTAATTGAACGGACGACTCGGGGGACAGGCAATCATGCCTGTCTTCTGACAATTCGTATTGAGCACGATACAACCGATATTGGAAGGAGCCTGATCAGGATGGATTGGAAAAGGAAGGTACTTGATGCAATTGAGGAAGGTCAGGATGAATTACTGGAGTTATGTTCACAATTGATTCGGTTTCCTACGGAGAACCCTCCAGGGGATTCGCGCGAGATTAGCGCTTTTATTATCGAATATCTGCATCAGGCCGGAATCGACACCAAAGTACACGCGGCAACGGAAACCATGTTTAACCTGATCTCGACATTGAACGGAGAAGGCGCAGACAAGTCAGATAAACATCTCATTTTCTGTGGTCATACAGACGTTGTGCCAGCCGGGGATCTCTCCCGATGGGATTTTGATCCGTTTTGTGGCGAAATCAAGGATGGGTACATGCTTGGACGCGGGGCATCCGACATGAAAGGCGGGCTTGCGGGGCTGATCTTTGCGACGGTTATTCTAGCGAAGCTAGGTGTACCTTTGCGAGGTGACCTGTCACTGATGATTGTTCCCGATGAGGAAACAGGCGGCGATCTGGGTGTACCATGGGTGCTGGAACGTGGTCTGGCAACCGGTACGGCGGCAGTCATTGCCGAGCCATCCAGCCCCCAGCATCCAACGATTGGACAAAAGGGGAGCTGCTGGTTTGAGTTTACGGTGGAAGGTACACCGGGTCATGGCAGCCTACAACCGATTGTAGGGGATAATGCGATTGTGAAGGCAGCCAAAGGCATTGAAGCCTTGCAGCGGCTGTGGGACATCAAGCCGGACATCCCGGAAGAAGTGAAGGATATCATCCGAATCTCGCAAGAGTACGCGCGTGACCGCGAACAGGCAGGTCTGGCCTATCAGGTGTTCGACCATGTCACGGTGAATATCGGTTCAATTCAGGGTGGAACCAAGGTGAATGTGGTAGCGGATCGCTGCACTGTTCAGGTGGACTCCCGTGTTCCATTTGGAGTAGATTACCGGGATGTGCTCGACCGTGCTCGCTCGCTTCTGCTTGAAGCGGGAATTGAGTCAGAGCTGAAGCCGTTTGGCTTCCAGGGCAACGCAAACTGGACTCCAGCGCATGAACCGATCGTTAGCCAACTGGTGGAGAGCATCAGCGAAGTGAGCGGCGAAGAGGCGTACGGTGTGCTGCAATGGGCATCCAGCGATGCACGCCACTTCCGTAATCATCAGATTCCGGTATTGCAATATGGTCCGGCAGAGCTGTCCACAATTCACAATTTTAACGAAAAAGCACCCGTATGGCAGATTATCCAGTGCGCCAAAGTGTATGCGCTGAGCGCGCTTAAATATTTGGGTGTGGAAGGCCTGGAAGATGAGACGTCATTGCAGGGTTTGAACAATGCATCTTCGGAAGAAGCTTCGACCTTCAAGCGCTAACTCTTTTCGGGAGAGAAGGGCGATTGGAGAACCAAGCTGAACGACAGAGTGGTAGGGACATGTGTACGGGTGTAGAAGATTCAGAATGTAATGGTATGGGAGGGGAACAACATGACTGCACTGCTCGAAGTTTCGGATTTGCGAACAGAGTTTATCACGGATGCAGGCGTCATACGTGCCGTGGACGGGATCAGCCTTTCCATACGGCAGGGTGAGACGCTGGGTATTGTCGGGGAGTCGGGATGCGGGAAAAGTATTACCTCGTTATCGATTATGCAGCTGCTTCCCAAGAAGATCGGCCGTGTGGCGTCAGGACAAGTCCGTTTTCAGGGGAAGGACATGCTCAAGCTGTCCGGACGGGAAATTCGCCGGATTCGGGGTAACCGGATGGCGATGATCTTTCAGGAGCCAATGACCTCGCTTAATCCGGTATTCAAAGTCGGTAAACAAATCTCCGAGGCGGCACGATACCATCTGAAGCTGGGCAAAAAAGAGGCTTGGGCACGGTCCGTTGAGATGCTGCGCAAAGTCGGCATTCCCCGTCCCGATAAAATTGCAGAGCAATACCCTCACCAGCTCTCCGGCGGGATGCGCCAGCGGGTGATGATCGCCATGGCGATGGTATGCAGTCCGCAGCTGCTCATCGCGGATGAACCGACAACCGCTCTGGATGTGACCATCCAGGCGCAGATTCTGGACTTGATGCGTGACCTCCAGCGGACGGAAAATATGGCAATCATGATGATTACCCACGATCTCGGCGTTGTAGCTGAGATGTGTGATCGTGTCATGGTGATGTACGCCGGACAAGTGGTGGAAGAGACGGATGTCAAAACCCTTTTTGCCGATCCCAAGCATCCGTATACCCGCGGTTTGCTGGCTTCACTGCCACAGCTTGCGGGAGATCAGGATCGTCTTCAGTCCATTCCGGGTCAGGTGCCGAACCCTGCCCATATGCCGTCCGGCTGCCGTTTTGCCCCTCGTTGTCCGGTGAAGGAAGCACGCTGTGAGACAATACAACCGGAATTATTGGAGACGACACCAAGCCACAGCTGCCGCTGTCTGCTGCAACAGGAGGGGATCATATGAGTGCGATACTGGAAGTTAGAAACCTGAAGAAGCATTATCCGATCCGCAAAGGTCTGTTCTCCAAACAGGTCGGTGCTGTCAAAGCGGTGGATGGTGTTACGTTGTCCGTGGAGCGGGGTGAGACGCTTGCCGTGGTCGGAGAGTCCGGTTGTGGCAAATCCACCACGGGTCGTGCAATCCTGCGCCTGATTGAGCCGACGGATGGCGAGGTGTTCTTCGAAGGCAAGGATGTACGAAAGCTGCCGCCAGAAGAGCTGCGCCGTTTCCGAACCGACATGCAGATGGTATTCCAGGACCCGTATGCTTCACTCGATCCGCGCTGGACGGTACAACGTACCCTGGAGGAGCCGCTGCTTACCCATCACAAGTTGGGGAAAAACGAGCTGAAAAGCCGAATCGAAGAGCTGATGGAGGTTGTGGGATTATCTCCGTATCAGGCACACCGCTTCCCACACGAATTCTCGGGTGGACAACGCCAACGGATCGGCATTGCTCGTGCCCTCGCCCTGAACCCGAAGTTCATTGTGTGTGACGAGCCAGTGTCAGCGCTGGATGTGTCCATTCAGGCTCAGGTGCTGAACCTGATGCAGGATCTGCAGGAACAGTTCGGACTGACGTATATGTTCATCTCTCATGATCTATCCGTCGTCAAGTTCATCAGTGATCGTGTGGCGGTCATGTATCTGGGCAAAGTGGTCGAGCTTGCACCCACATCCGAACTGTTCACCGAAGCGCTGCATCCATATACGAAAGCATTGATGTCCGCTGTTCCGGTTCCGGATCCAAATGTGCAAAAGGAACGGATCGTCCTGGGCGGCGACGTGCCTAATCCGGAAAATCCACCACCCGGCTGCACGTTTCATACCCGTTGTCGGTATGTGAAGGACGAATGCCGCTCTGTTATCCCGGAGCTGCGGGAGATTTCCCCGGGACGCCAGGTGGCGTGTCATTTGTATTAGGAATGCTGGATCGAGTCAACCGAAGACACTTTCTTGTCCGCGAATCTGGTGGACATGAAGGTGTTTTTGACGTAGGTATCCTTGTCGAGATACTTGTCCGGTTCCGAATCTCTGCTCTTCCATCGGGATACAAAATCGACATCTTCATTCCGTGGGTAAAAATTTATCTTACATAGACCGATATAATAGTAAAGGCTTGAGCATCGTGATGTCCAAGTAGCGGCAAATGAAGGATCTAACCAAAACGTGAGATTGTGTTCTTAGATCTGTAGATAAGTGCTATGTAAATCTCATGGTAAAGATTATGATAATGAAGACTTCGATGAGACTGAAAACAAGAAGGGTTTGGATATAACTATGGATGAGGAAATTCAAGTTCAATACATTAATTTCTCGGTCGGAAATCAGATTTGTGTGCTTCGTATTGATGAAGTTCATGAAATTATCAGAATGCTCCCTGTGACCACCGTTCCTTTTGGCAGCCCCGAAATTAAGGGTTTTACGCCTCTGTACGGCAAAGTGGTTTCTGTGGTCAGTGTACGTGTTCTGCTGGGCATGCCTGACGAAGAGCCTACACCTTCCACACGCATCATTGTCGTTCCTTACCACGACGGTTATGTGCCGCTCGTCGTCGATTCCGTGGATTCGGTCGTGACATATGATCGATTTGAAGAGCCTACGGAAGGATATCGTCGTTACACAACAGGGATTTTCAAAGAAATCGCACATAATGACGATCACGAGGCCGGCATTCTTAATCTGGATGTATTACTCGGAAATTTAACCAAATCGCAGTGAACGCTAATATACACAAAGCACATATTGAATGGATTATGAAAATGTTCCTTAACCCCTTTTGGGGATGAGGGGCATTTTTTCGTGTAAGCATCCTATCTTCAAATGCTAAGACGTGGCGTGTTTCACCTTTTAACAGGTATACATAATATAGTATGAAGTGGTTTGCAGATGTTTTTTCGAAGTGATGTGGAAGCAGAAAAAACGGGAACGGAACTATTTTTCGGTACAGATCAGAGGGGAAGGGGAATAAAAGAAGCAATTTTTATCTGTAAAAGTTTTTAAATCCGAGCATTTTCGTATATGATGGAGAGTAACAATGCGAAGGGATGACGGGAGACTGTAATGATGCAATCGCTGTATGGAGTATGGCTTGGTGACGTATTTTTTTGTTTTTCCGGTGAAACATCGGAGCCGCGTGTGGATGCGTGGAGCCACGTGGTAAGGAAGCTGAATTTTGGCGACGGGGGTCGTCTGTTTCAGCCTGCCGCTCTGCGTCTTGCGGAGCTTCGCTGGCCCAATCCGATGCGTAATGCCGCGGAAGCGAAGGGTACGAAGCGGCGTCAATTGCTCGGACGGACGTTGGAAGGGCTGGCAATATCGCCCAAAGATACATTCAAGCTGCTGCTCCATTGGGACGAAAGTATATTGAATGCGGCAGGAATTCAGGCTGGAGAAGAGATTCGCTACTGGGTAAAAGCAGCACAGTTTACACAGGAACTGCTGCTGCGCGGAGAATTTTCTCCGTCCGCTGAGTTTGCGGCCAAGACAGGTGCGCGTCGCCGCACCGGACAGGAAACGCTGACAGGTGTATGGCGTCCGCGTCTGCTGCAGGAAGCGGATGTGGACCGTTTCCGGGAGTTGGCGGAATCCATGCCGCCGATCGGATTGTCTGCTCCCGGAGCATACGCATCTTCTGAACCGGAATCACGGGAGGAAGCGGGAGCGGCCGTATTATTTTCATTTATGAGCGGAATGGTTCATGCGGTTGTCACGGGTGAGATGGGAGGCATGGATAGTGAACTGTCTCGATACCGTACGCCATTCCGACGTGGCTCCTCTCCGGTAGCGGAGTTGTGGTGGAACAGTCTGGTCTCGATGTTCCGCCCGGTGACGGTGCAGGGCCCTACGGAGGAAATGGCAGAACTCATTGGCATGCTGCAAGAAGCTGGTGGTACAGTGAGACCTGTGGTAGGCAGTGAAGAAACGGCTCCCACAGAAGGTGAGCTGAAGCTGGTACTGCGGCTGGAACCGCCCCTGGGTGATCATGAATCATTGTGGGGAATTACCTTCTGGGCAGACAGTGTGCAGGAATCTGGCCTGAGATTACCTGCACGCACGATCTGGGCACATCCGGAACGGGATCTGGATCGAGGGAAAGTATGCTATATATCAGCTGCAGAACAGCTCCTGATGGCGCTGGGTCATGCAGCAGAACTGGCACCGGAGCTGGAAACGGCGCTTCTTCATGCACGACCGGAAGGAATGAAGCTGGAACAGCAAGCCTTTTTTGAATTTTTGACTTATGCTGTGCCTCGACTACAGAAGGCGGGAGTAACGGTGTTAATGCCTTCCCGCTGGAGCCGTGCAGGGAAACGCCGTGCTGGATTACGTCTACAGATGCTCAATCGTGGAACAGAAAGACCGCTTGGAGCCCCGTCTGCACTGGGCATGGAGCAACTGGTTGCCTTCAAGGCCGAACCGATGCTGGACGGGAAGCCTGTTACGGCGGAGGAGCTGGCTGCACTCGCAGAAGCAACGGTGCCTTATGTGATGTTCCGCGGCGAATGGATTGAAGTTGACACGAAAGAGATTCGCCAGGTTCTGCGTTATATGAAAAAAGAAGAAGAACAATATATGCCGCTCTCCGAATGGCTGCATCTGGCAGCTGAGGAAGGCGATGATACAGCATGGAAGGGGCTTTCCGTCTTTGGTGCGGAATCGGAAGGTCTGCTCTCCTTCCTGCTCGACGGACAGGTGCTTCGAAGCATTGAGCCTCGTCGGGTTCCCGAAGAGCTGCATGGCGAGCTAAGACCCTATCAAGAGCGGGGGTACCAATGGTTATCCGCCATGCGTGAACTCGGTTTCGGCGTATGTCTTGCCGATGATATGGGACTGGGGAAAACGATTCAGGTTATTACCTGCCTGCTGGACTTAAAACATGAGGAACTGCAAGCCGCGGCTGAGGAGGCACGTGAGCACGAAGCGTTTATGGGGATGGAAGAACGGTCCACGAACGGTGAACACCCGGATGTGCATGATGCGCATCTGCCTGCGCTTATTGTGTGCCCTACCTCGTTGCTCGGGAACTGGCAGCGTGAGCTGAAGCGGTTTGCCCCGAATCTGTCGTTATATATTCATCATGGCGGACAACGATTGCACGGCAATGCGTTTCAGGCGGAAGCGCAGTCCCATGATATTGTGCTGACGACTTATCATCTGGCAGGCCGGGATGGCCCAGATCTGGCTTCGCTGCACTGGTCTACCGTTGTGCTGGATGAGGCGCAATATATTAAAAATTACCGTACGAAGCAAGCACAAAGCGTCATGCGGCTATCTACGCCGCATCGCATTGCGATGACGGGTACACCAGTGGAGAATCGGTTAAGCGAGCTGTGGTCCATTTTCCAATTCCTCAATCCGGGGTATCTGGGAACAGCTTCTTCATTCCGCCAGCGGTATACCGGAATGGGCCCGTCTGAAGAAAATGCAGCATCCTTGCGTGAGCTTCATCGGCTGGTATCGCCATTTATGTTGCGCAGGCTGAAAAGTGATCCGGATATCCGCAAGGATCTGCCGGAGAAGCTGGAACTGAAGTCTTACTGTTCCTTGACGCCAGAGCAGACGGTTCTGTATCAGCGTGTGGTGGATGACCTGATGGGTGGATTGGATGGCCGAAACGGTATTGCTCGTAAGGGGATCGTATTATCGTCTCTGACCAAGCTGAAGCAGATCTGTGATCATCCGGTACTGGCGGACAGCAGCCGCAAGGATCATGGCAAGGCTGAAGCGTCCGGCAAAATGGAGCGTCTGTTAGAGTTGCTGGATGCGATCCGTGATAACGGTGAATCGGCGCTGATATTCACGCAGTATGTGGCGATGGGGGAACTGCTCGTATCCCGGCTTACACAGCGGTATGAGGAAGAACCGTATTTCCTGCATGGCGGTGTTTCGAAGTCGCAAAGGGATGATATGGTGGAGACCTTCCAAAAAGGGGAGGGCCCATCCTTGTTTGTCCTATCTCTACGTGCCGGTGGTGTAGGTCTGAATCTGACGCGTGCCAGTCATGTCGTTCACTACGATCGATGGTGGAATCCTGCGGTGGAGAATCAGGCGACGGACCGGGTATTCCGGATTGGGCAGAACAGGAACGTGCAGGTGCACAAGCTGATCTGTCAGGGGACCCTGGAGGAACGGATTGATGAGCTGATTGAGAGCAAAAAGGCCCTTTCTGAGCAAGTCGTCGGTTCTGGTGAGCACTGGTTGACCGAAATGTCGGATGATGAACTGCGCGGCCTTATCTCGCTTCAGGGCGAGACATGGCTGTAAGTTTTAAGATATATAGGGAATATAGAATGTATAGACAGGAGGGGGATTGTTGTGAGCGATAAATGGAATGTAGAGCTGCAAATGTCCCCCAGTGGATGGACAGCAGAAGTTAGTACAACTGCTGATGAAGACAAAGAGGCGTTAGCAGCTGCAAGCAAGACCAAATCAGCCGTGGGCTTATTCACGGTAACGGGCACGCTGCCGCAGCTAAGTGAAGCCGCACGCGAGGCTGTGCTGGCACAGCTGCGCAAGCGACCGCTGTCGCTGTACGCGCTGCTGCGCGGCGGTCCAGCCCCGGCGGAGCTCGCCGGGCTGCTGCCCGCTGCGTCAAGCGAGGCCGCGCCGGGCACAGCCGCCGCTGGCAGCTCGCTTAGCGCTGGCGGCGCAGCAACGTGCACCTGCGGCCGCCCGGGCTGCGCGCATGCCGCGGCCGCTGAGCGCGCCGTTGCCGCGCGCTTCGCGGCCGAGCCGCTGCTGCAGCTGGCGCACGCCGGCCTGCCGCGCGAAGCGCTGCTCGCCGGCGTGCTGGGATCATGGGCGGAGGAACTTGCCCATGATCCCAGCGGCTCCGGCCGCGCAGCCGAAACGGCCGGCCGCCCGCAGGCGCGGGGCGGCGAAGGCGGCGCAGCCGTCGGCGAGTGGATCGCCGAGGCAGCCGCGGACGGCGCCATGCACCAGCCGGGGCCTGGCTTCGGCGCCGTGAAGGTGCGGCTGGCGCAGCCGGGCAAGGCCCCGGCAACGCCGGAACTGGCGGCGCTGCTGCCAGGCGTGCCTGCCACCGCAGGGCTGGCATTGATCCGCGAGCGCGTAGCTGCGCGGATGTGGGAGGCTGTCCAAAAGAAGAAGAAGGACAGCCCGGCAACTAAATGATGCACCATTCGGAGCGGGGGAGATCTCAGATCATCCCCCGCTTGTTTGTGATGTGCATCGGCGCAATGCTTTTTATCCAAAATGGATATACACATTTCCAATTTGCTTCTTGTGTGTAGAAGCTTGGGATAGGGCTCTAAAAGTCCAAAAAACGACCGTACAAGTTGTACACCCGGCATATCTTTAGGATGACCTGCTCTCAAGGAGGTCTTTGCCGGTGGAGCTTTGCTGCAATTTAAGGTATACTGTCGCAGGGGAAGACAAGCCCATATACACGAATGCTGCAATCATTATTACAATATGCGATAGGAGTTTTTACATGAAATTACGTACAGGACGACAGCGCCACATTGCGGTTATGCTGTCCTCACTTATGATATGCGGAGCTTTGTTATCCGCTTGCCAGGACGGTTCGGGCTCAGAGGAGAACCAGAATCTGAACGCAGCAGGAAGCGCACAGCAAGAGTCGGACGGTACCACGGTTCATTTGACTGAGGATACTGGCAATGATGGCAACAACACAGGTGGGGATGACAGCTCATCTTCGGACAATGGCAGTGAAGGCACGGATAGTGGTTCCGGCAATACTTCAACAGGGGGAGAGGGTTCTTCTGACGCAGGCAATGGAGCTACAACAGAAGATCCACTAACGGAGAAGCGCAGCATTAGTGCGCTGCAAACGACGATCGATACACAATCTGTGGTTACCAACGCACAGGCCATGACCGTCATCGTTAACAAACAGCGCAGCTTGCCTGAAGGGTACGAGCCGAGTGATCTGGTGGAGCCTAACGTACCGTTCTCCTTCGATGGACCACATGAGAAGCGCCATATGCGCAAGGAAGCTGCCGAGGCGCTGGAGAAGCTGTTTGCAGGTGCAAAAGCGGACGATATTGAACTTCGTGCGGTATCTGGATATCGTTCTTATCAGCGTCAGGTTTCGATCTATAACAACAATGTCAAAACCAAAGGTAAAGAATACACGGATCGTGTAAGCTCTGTGCCAGGCCACAGCGAACATCAAACCGGACTAGCGATTGACGTTTCCAGTCCAAGTGTAGGCAATGCCATAGAAGAGGTGTTTGGCACATCGAAAGAAGGCCAGTGGTTGGCTGAGCATGCAGCAGAATATGGGTTCATCATCCGTTATCCGAAAGGTGAGGAAGGGATAACCGGGTATGTGTACGAGCCATGGCATATTCGCTATGTCGGCACTGATCTGGCTCCTGATGTTGTGAAAAGTGGACTGACACTTGAAGAATACTTTGATGAGGCTAATATCAAGCTGTAAGCCTGGTGCTTCATCTTTTGATTGAGGACTAGGATCTCAATTTCATAGAGCCCCTGAATGATTCACCCTTGTCCAAGGCACGGGAGATCACTCAGGGGCTTTTTGGTTTGAGCTAAATTCAGTTATATCCTATTTTATTTGCTTGTTCAGCAGGTCGGCAGGCTGATATAATTCATGTTTAATCGGGATTTCAAATCACATTTAAAGCGAGGGAAAGCAGAATGAACAGACAGCAGGTGTTTACCGGTTCTCCATGGGAGCCGCTTGTGGGATATTGCCGTGCCATTCGTGTTGGCAACCGGATTGAGGTTGCGGGTACTACGGCCATGCAGGACGGTGTTGTGGTTGGAGCAGGTGATCCATATGCACAGACGAGATTTATTTTGCAGACCATTGAAAATGCACTGAAAGAATTGGGAGCAGACATGTCTCATGTCGTGAGAACCCGCATGTTTGTTACTGACATTTCCCGGTGGGAAGAAGTGGGCAAGGCTCATGGTGAATTTTTTGGTCAGATCCAGCCTGTCGCCACGATGGTGGAGGTTAGTGCACTCATTGATCCTTTGCTGATGGTGGAGATTGAGGCAGAAGCGATTGTTGAAGCACAAGCTGAAGTTGATGCCGAAATAAGGAAATAGAGCTATTACATACATATATACAAAATGCAGGATCGAGAAATAACCTTACCCCAACCTCTATAAAGGAGGAAGCGTGGGATAAGGTTATTTCTGCATTGATATAGTGTGATCTAGCTCTGCTATGCTCTACGCCTAAATTAGGCTAGCCTTCTTTTCTGGCAGCTTATTTCGCTTCAGGTTGTTCGGCTGGTGTTTCGATTACTACTTTCCAAGCCGTTCCGATTGGCGGCAGGCTGCGAGTCAGGACCGGGCTATAGAATCCAATCACTTTTGCCCCTTTGGTCAGTTCCTCTGGTTTGATCGTTTCCCCTTGATGATTCACCAGTTCTGTATCCTTGCTAATGTTAAGAATAACATGATCAGGTGCTGTCTCTGTCAGACGGGAGCCGGAGATCTCGATCTGAGTACCATTATCTTCTATTGTTTTTACATTCTCAATCGTGCCCGCTGTACCAAGAACCTCTTTCAATTGTGTTTCGGATTCGGAAGCTGCTGCATCCAGTACAGTGACTTTGTAAGTAGGTGTTTGGGGCGGTAAACTGAGGGTTGCAATCTCTGAATGCTCAGCTTCCACGTTCATACCAATGGTCAGATTGGTGAGCTTGATATCTTTGCCATCCGCGGATTTGAAAGTGGTATCTTCACCAACATTAAGGACGATACCATCTGTACCTGCACCGCCGATATGGATGGATTGATACTTGCCTTCACTGTTAATTCCCGTAATGACCCCACGCTCAGTAACGGTTTTCACTTCCTCTTCACTGGAGATGGTGACCTGGTTTCCTGTTGTTGTCACCTGGCCGTGCAGTACCTTTTCTGCAAAAGAAGCGGGTACGAACAGTCTGCCATTTGTGATTTCAGGCGCTGTTCCCAGCTTAAGCAGCATTTTATTGACCGAATACTGGTCTTTGCCTGTGGTAACGAGTGTCCAGAGGGTACCTTTTGTCAGCTCAGCAGATTTGTTTTCTTTGTTCCATTTCAGTTCAATGCCAAGTGCCTCGGTGAGATCACGTAGCGCGATCATGGGTACTTGACCATCCTTGTTCCAATAACCGTCAGCCATAGGTGCACCGTTTACAGTTACTTTAACGGCTTCAGCTCCTTTGTTGTCAGCTGATACGGAGGTTGAATTGACGGGCTGTGTACTGTCCAGAGTAGCTGCATATGCAGCTCCACCGCTCAGGGCCAAGGACAGGACCATCAGGGCGCTTACTTTTTTCATGTTGTTGTTCATTGTTGATTTTCATCCCTTCTAATCTTGGTTATATCGCGGTAAACTCATAATTAGGGCCGCACTTCATTCTTATAGACGGGACAACTTGATCAAGGGTTGCACTTGTTATGTAAGTTATGGAATAAGTATGTCAGTTCTAATTTGTAATATCATTCATCTTGCAGGTTACAGGCATCAAGATAGGGTTAAGTTTCAAGAGAGTGCTATAACCTGTAATTCACATTACGGATTATCTTGATGTTGATTGAATTCATGTGTGGTTGCTAACATTCAATACAAGGAGGAATAAGGTCATATGAGTGATATGTTGGTGGCGCTCTACCATTTGCCAGAACAAGAGAGTGGACTGAAAAAGTTGGAGGAGTCCTCCATTGTCATAAGAAGAGCCATCGCACCAGAAAAACAGGTAGTGCTGGATTGGGTGAGATCCCATTTTAGCCAGCCCTGGGTGGATGAATGTGATCTGGCTTTTGCACGTCAACCAGTCTCCTGTTATATTGCAATTGAGCATGGGAAAATGATTGGCTTCGCCTGTTATGAAGCGACATGTCGCAATTTCTTTGGTCCAACAGGTGTTGGTCAGGAGGCACGAGGCAAAGGTGTAGGTACAGCCTTGCTGCTGGCCTGTATGCACGCCATGAAGGCAGACGGTTACGCTTACGCGATCATTGGCTCGGCGGGACCCGTGGATTTCTATGCTCAGACCCTGGGGGCCGTGAAGATTGAAAATTCTACACCAGGGATTTACAAAGGCATGCTCCGGGCAGACTAGACCATAACCATGTTCTGGAAAGGGTAGGGAGGAAGAAGATGAGTACGAGTAAAATGCTGCATATCGGTATGATCGGCACAGGGTCCATCTCGGATCTTCATATGAGGTGTTACGCCAAGAACGAGAATGCTGTCATTTACGCCATCTGTGACCTGAACGAACAGCGTGCAGCCGCAGCCGCAGAGAAGTATGATGCACAATCAGTGTACACAGATTATCGGGAGATGCTGAAGGACCCGCATGTGGATGCCGTTAGTATCTGTACGTGGAATAATACCCATGCCGAATTTGCCATCGCTGCTCTGGAGGCAGGCAAACATGTGCTGCTGGAAAAACCGGTAGCAACCAATGTGGAAGATGCGCTGCGGATTGAAGAGGCTGTGAAGAAAAGCGGATGTACCTTTGTCGTGGGATTTGTACGTCGTTATGACAACAACATGCAGATGATACGTAGTTTCATCGATGCCGGTGAGTTTGGTGAATTGTACTATGCCAAAGCTTCTATTCTGCGTCGCTTGGGAAATCCCGGAGGCTGGTTTGCGGACAAAAACCGTTCTGGCGGTGGCCCGCTCATTGATCTTGGCGTACATATTATCGACCAATGCTGGTATTTGATGGGCAAACCGAAACCTGTTTCGGTGAGTGGCAACACGTATCGAAAATTGGGCAATCGTGCCCATATCGAGCACCTTTCTTTTTACAAAGCCGCAGATTACAGTTCTGCTGTCAACAATGTGGAGGATATGGCGAATGCGCTAATTCGCTTCGAGAACGGGGCTTCTCTGGCGGTAGATGTGAGCTTTACCCTGCATGCACGCGGGGAAGAATCCTCAGTTAGATTGTATGGCGAGCGTGGTGGGTTCGAGCTGGAGCCCGAGACGTTAATCGTCACCGAGAAACACAATACGATCCTGAACATTGAACCCCAGACAGACTACAAAGGTCTCGATATTCACGGTGCCTTCCAGAATCAGATTGATCACTTTGTGGATTGTTGTCTGAATGGTACCGAACCCATCAGTCCCATTGCGGATGGTGTGGCTTCGACAAGAATGCTGTGCGGAATTTACGAGTCAGCCGAAAAAGGTCAGGAGATTCGTCTGGACTGATATAGAGATGGAATTTAACGTGGTATTAAAGGGTGTTGTTTCTCCATCTTATCTTTGGAGAAACAACACCCTTTGGTTGATTTATTGATCGTGATCAGACAAAACGGATTTACGTTTACTTTTCAAACCCTTCCAACACGATTTTGCCAATCGCAGTGCCCGATTTGCTCTTTCGGTAGGCTTCCAGCAGGTTAGCTGCATTAATTGGTTCAATCCGCTCTGCCATCGTTGTATGAATCTTGCCCGCATCCACCAGATCTGCGATTTCATTAAGTAGAAGATGTTGTTCAATCATATCATCTGTCTGGAACATTGGGCGGGTGAACATCATTTCCCAAACGAGCGTTACGCTTTTTGAGAATAACTTTTGAAGTTCGGCTGGTTTCTCGAATGGAAGAATGGAACAAATTTTCCCTTGCGGCAAAATAACTTCTGCCATCTCATCCATATGCTCATCTATATGATTTAGCACGAAAATATATTGTACACCAGCCAGTCCGAGATCTTTAAGTTGGGGTCCAAATGGTTGGTGATGGTTGATCACGTGGTCTGCTCCGTTTGATTTTGTCCATGAGATCGAGTCGGGACGAGAGGCAGTTGCTATGACTCTAAGGCCAGCCAACTTGGCTAATTGAGTAGCAATCGATCCGACGCCTCCCGCTGCCCCGATAATAAGCATACTGTTACCTTCGTTATCCGATGCATTCCTGGAAATGCCCAAGCGCTCAAAAAAAGCTTCTCCTGCCGTAAGGCTTGTCAGAGGTAAAGCTGCCGCCTGGGCGAAATCCAGATTTTTTGGCTTTCTGCCGACAATTCGTTCATCTACTAAATGAAACTCACTGTGTCCGCCTGGACGAGTATTGCTCCCCGCATAATACACTTCGTCACCAACGTTGAACAAATTGCAATCGGAGCCGATGTCCACTACCACGCCAGCTACATCACGACCAGGCACAGTCAGGGATAAATCGTCCGGATGTTTGGAAAGATGCGATCTCCAATCCGTCGGATTGACAGATACCGCCTTCACCTCAACGAGTAAATCCTTTCCTGTAGGTTTTGGTTTCTCAACTTCTACCTCCTGAAATGGTGGTATGTCGGTCTCTAGCCCAGGCTCGTAATATCCGAACGCTTTCATCATGATTGGATTTCCCATCGCTATAGTTATCCTCCTCGCAGAAATAAGTTATATATAAATATATAGTATAATATCCGAAATGAACAGTAGTATCATTTTTGGTTTATAGTATCAATAATGATACTATTGGGGCCGAATTGTAAAAAATAAAGACTCCCGTTACTCCTGAAGCAGGTCATTGACCTGAATTCATCGGAGAGGAAGTCTTTGTGATAAGAGTTCATTTATTCAGTGGTGAGTTCTCATACCCCGGATCATCATAATCCGTATCTTGCAGCCGTGAAAGTACGTTCATGCTCTCAATTGCCTGCCGGGTATCCGAAGTGCCATGGTCGTAAAGAAACGTGTACAGCAACGTCATGCCATCTGAGAATTGTTCTGTGGCCTCGTCATGATCCGCCGATTTGTAGGGTACCGGAGCTCGTTGCAATGTATAGGCATCTTCATCCTCCAGCACTTTCATCAGGTCTTTCAGCCGGTTTAGCTGTTCATCGTCCACCATCACTTCAAACGGTGTTGATTCGTTCTTGGTCTGTTCAATGAGATTATGGGTTACTGATACATAGTAATGCTTTTTGCCGTCCTGCATAATCCAACCTCCATTCTAAAATGGAAAAAAGACGCTTCTACTGTTAATAAACAGCAGGAAGCGTCCTGAAACGAATAGCAATCGTTTGTCCTCGTCTTACTCATCAAGGTGCTCGGTTACCGACCAGCCATTGACTTTGCCATCCAAACGACTTTTGTTCAAAAAAATCAATTCCCTCAACTGTGATACTCACAGCAACCATTTCTGGTTGATTTTCTACGGGATCTGCAACAATGAATCCTTTGCTAACGAATCTACAGCACCCTATAAGGCGGAATCACAAGGATTGCAAATTTTAACGAACTTCAGTGACCTTATTTTGGTATAACCAGACGCTAAAACCTAAAAATCAGCCCCAATCGACGAAATAAGGTCTCTGCGATTCGTTACATCTCAGCTCTGAGCAAATCAGAGCAAATAGCGTGTGCCAGGTTCATTAGACCAAAAAAAAGCTAACAAGAGCTGTCCACCTTCATACTCATGACTTATCGAAGAGGCCTTCCTCTGATCTTCATATATGTTCAGTATGCTGTGCAGTGATTATACGTGCTTTTATCTTCCGAACCGCCCAGTCACGGGAACCTTACGGGTACCGGCCTCCATTGTGCCTGAACACAGTGGACAAGGTGGGGGACCAGACGCTGCCTTTTTGGATGCCTTGGCTGAAGGTACATCCGGTTTTTGGCGCAGCCATGCTTTGCAGGTGGAAGAACTGCACTTCCAAATCGCTACGGTCTCCATGCGTTCAGCATCTCCTGAAGCACGCGATACCGAACTGGACGAAGATGAAGTTGCCTGACTCACACCCGTGGTGCTAAATGCTTTGTGGTTACCAATGATACCGCTCCCGCGTCTTTCACTGAGCCGATCATCGTCACGGTCATTATGAACATCGAAGTCACGACGTTCACTGTTACTGATTGTCCGTCTGTGTACCACGTCCCTACCCTCAGAACGTGTACCAGAGTGAGAGTTCTGATTATTGCCATTACCTCTGCCGTATGACGCATGATTGCCAGTTCGGCCTTCATCGCGGTTTTTGCGTTTGTCCGGTACCTCCATGCCAAAGGCTTCGAGCAGAAAGCGGGAAACGTCTGCGGGTTTGCCGTGATGGCTGGCGGGAGAAGTGACGTATAAATACTGTTTAGCCCGTGTGATTGCGACATAGGCGAGCCGTCGCTCTTCTTCCAGAGCCATGTCCAGTTCGGCATCTGTCTGTTGCACCGTAAGAGCAGCCTTCTGGTCTTCAGGGATATCCTGCCGCAGTGCCGTGCTGTGAGGCACGATTCCTTCGCTGGCGCCGATCCAGTATACACATGGGAATTCAAGTCCCTTGGCCCGGTGAATCGTCATCAGTTGGACTGCATCGCTGTCCTGTGAACGGCGCAGTGATTCCATCTCGCGGTGTCTGCGGGAGAGTTCATCGGCGAATTGGATGAACTCTTCAACGGTTTCGAATTTTTTGGCCGCAGCTTCGAATTCGTCCAGTGTCTCCAGCATCGTTTCCTTGTAATGGGTAAAGATGCTTGGATCACCGCTCTCCATATACTTGTCGTAAAACTGACGGCGCATCTCTTGGATCGCGATCACTGGTTTCAGCTTCGTCAGCGATTTGATCAGCTTGATACGTTCCTTGACCTGTTCCTGCTGAAAAGGCTTCAGCTTGTCCCATTTGGCCAGATGGATGAGTGGATATTTCTTCGCCTGCTGCTCTTCACAGCGCTGAATCCACTCCAGTCCGGCATCGCGGGACACATAGAGAGGTCCCAGGGCACTCGGCAGAGCATCTACAGCACGTGGATTCAGTGACAAGCGCATGTGATCCATCAATGGTCGGATCAGCGACTGGTCATAGAAGACCGGGGATGCTCCATGTTGTACAAACGGCACATCTTTCAATACAAGCTGCTCAAATATAGCCCGACTGCTGCTGGCTGTCCGATGCAGAATCGCGATATCCCGATACGTATGCAGACCTTCCTCGACTTGCTGACACAACTGGTTAACAACCCAAGCTGCTTCTTCCTCTGTATTGGAGGGGGTGGCGAACCGTGGCGCATCTCCACGATGCCCGGCTGCGCGCAGCCGCTTGTCACGTCTTCGTTTGTTCCGGGCGACCAATTCGCTGCCCAGTCCCAGAATACGCGCATCGCTGCGGTAATTGATATCCAGCGTCACGATGCGTGCACCGGGGTAAACTTTATCGAATTCCAAAATGGATTCCTGCCGTGCCCCATTAAACGTATAGATCGTCTGGTCGTCGTCTCCCACAACCATCAGGTTGCGATGGGCGGCAGCCAGTTTTTGTACAATCTCATACTGCAGACTATTGGTATCCTGGAACTCATCGACCATGATGTACTGAAAACGCTGCTGAAGCGGCCCCAGTACAGCAGGATCACGAAGCAGAGCGGCAGCTCGCAGCAAAATATCATCAAAATCCATTTTGTTGCGATCCCGCTTCCAGGCTTCATAACCAAGGAGAACACGTTTGGCATCGCGTTCCTCCTGTGATTTTTCGGGAAGATCGCTTGTCTCTGATCCTTGCATTTTCCAGGCGGACAGCATGGCCAGCAGACTCTCCGGCTGAAACGCCTCACTCATGCCATTCTGGCGCAGGAGCATCTTAAGTACGGTATGCTGCGCGCGGGACTCGCCAAAAATCTCTTCCTGCACGCCGTAATGACGCAGCAGCGTCAGCGCGAATGAGTGGAATGTACGGGCCTGCACCGCTCTTGCAGCTGCGGGACGAATGCCAGGCAGCGAAGCGATGCGGTCTTTCATCTCGGTGGCAGCCTTGTTCGTAAACGTCACCAGCAGGATGCTTCCCGCGTGAACACCGCTAACTTCCATCAGGTAGCCGGCTCGTGCAGCTAGTACAGTTGTTTTGCCGCAGCCAGCTCCTGCGAGTGTCAGCAGTGGGCCTTTGCCGTGGCGAACCGCTGAGATTTGGGGTCCGTTCAGACGGATGCCTACCTCTTCCAGAGAGCGGAAATAAGGGGCATCCCGTTCATCACTGCCCACGAGTTGTCTACTGGTCTCCAGCGGAGCTGAAGGGGACTGGGGCAGGGATGCCGCCGGGGTAACCCCGAGCGGACGGGGGTAAAACGTTGAGTTCGGACTTAACATCATTCATCCACCTCTATATGCATTCAGGGATAGGACTATCCCGGCTTAAAAGTAATTCATTTGCCCTTTTCACAATCGCATTGTAAATTGGTATGATAGAGTTAACCGCCCAAGTAGGCGGATCAGCAGGGCCAAAGCTTCATTATACCCGAACGTATGGTCCTGAAGAAACCCCCCGAATTCATCCAGCATCAGCAGAAAACGAGCTTTCACGCGAGATTTCGCAACTTTTTGGCATGATATCGTATAAGTTATATACTATAAAAAATCAAATGAAAATGGGTTTTGGAACAAATGATGTTGAATCAAAAGGTTCAACTCTGACGGGACAGAGGAGGAGAAGTCATGAAACTGCTTCAACGAATTAAAAACGGAGCAAACAAAGCAACAGAGCGTGCCCAGCACGCCGTTGAAATCGGCAAAATAAATAATCAGATTGTGGGCTTGCAACAGGAACAGGAAGTCCATTTTACAGATATGGGTCGTATCTTCTATGAAGGTTATCGCGCACAGGACATGACGCGTGCCGAAAAAGAGATGGTGGATCTATCGGGGCTGTGCGATGAATTGCAGGATGAGATCGATGGTCTGCGCAACAAGATTGCACAACTCAAAAATGAGCGCTTATGCGAGTGTGGACACGTCGCTTCACTGGATGCCAACTTCTGTCCGAAATGCGGACGCAAATTGGGCGATTTCAAACCCGCAGCAGCGTCTGTAGGGGCGACGAACCCTGCGAGACAGGAAGCGGCCGTGGCCCACAGCCCGGAGCGACCGATCTATGATGCGCCAGTTGAAGAGGAACTGGAGGAGGATGAACCGTATCACACGGTGATTCCGTCCATTGCGGACCTGGAGACCGAATCCGAGTATAACAGTACGGAGTTTACCCAAGAGGAAAAGGAAGCGTTCGATGCAGAGTGGGAACGCCGTCGGGATGAAGAAATGCAGCGAGAACGCGAGCGCCAGCAGGAGCTGGATGAACGCATTCGGTACTGGAAAGAAAATAATCCGATCGTGAACACGGTGGACGTACAGAGTGAAGTGCCACGCGAAATGGTGAATTGTCAGATTTGTGCAGCAGAGCTGCCCAAAGGTTCGAAGTGGTGCCCACGCTGCGGAGCAGAACAGATCTGATGCAGTAGAAGCGCTGTCGAATCAATGTGTGGCAGCGCTGGTTGCTTACAGCATGGGGGGACGGGAATATGGACCAACTGCTGCATCATTTGCGTCATCTGGGGTTTACCGAGATGGAATCTAAAATTATGGTGGAACTCGCTCGCCAAGGCTCGGCCTCGGGATATGAGGTTGCGAAAAGGCTGGGTGTATCCCGTTCCAATGTATATTCCACCCTGCAACGGCTGGAACAGCGGGGATTCCTGCGTTGCAGCGCAGGAGAGCCCGCGAAATACAGTGTCTTGAAGCCTGAGGAGATGACAAGCATGATCTCCGGTCAGATGCGTACATCCCTTGAATATGTGCAGAGCAGTATGCCGCAGCATGAGCCGGAGAAGCCAGTCTTCTACAACATTGAAGGCGACAAAAACGTATTTGAAAATCTGAGCCGTGAACTGGCTGAGGCCAAACATGAGATTGTGGTGGACGTGTGGCGTGAGGAAGCGGAGTTGTTGCGTGCCGACTTGCAGGGTGCCGAAGACCGAGGCGTTCGCCTGTTATGGTCATGTGATGGTGGAGAGGGCATTATGGATCAGCCCGCTCCTTGGCCTGGTTTGCCTTCATACGGAACAGGTAATGGCCGGAAATTCTCTTTAGTGGTAGATCGTCGTTGGTGTATGTTAGGGATGCGCGGGGAATCTTGCGTTACTCAGGCGATGGTGACAGAACATCCGGTCATGACCGGGCTGCTGCTGAATCATTTTGCTCAAGAATTGGTGTTGTATGAGCTGGAGCAGGATATGGGGGAGGAACTGGAGTCTCGTTACGGGCATCGATACCAAAATCTCTCAGCACGTTATTGGTCAGTGCCCTCGGAGGGGATTTAAGCCTGATTAAGGGTCTGAAGCTTCCGCGATTACTGCTTCAATTTGAATAGAACAGTTGTCCTATGAACTCCTAAATACATGCTTAAAGGAAGCAGGCGCTGCCATGAGGCAGACGCCTGTTTATGCTGCTAAACGGAAGCAGTGATGTTCATCACAGCAAATGTTCCCTGTTGAGCTAATGTAGTAAGGTATGAAGTCATGCTATTTTTGAGAAAATGAAGCTATGAACGTAATGTAATCTTAGGCAGAATTGGATTCGTTTTTGGGTATGTGAACTAACGCTTCAAGTACATCGATATAATATTCTGTACCGTGTGGCACGAACTCGGCTGCTTGAATCTCGCGGATGTGACGTGCTTGAACGGGAAGAGGAATAGAGTTACCATTTGACTGATCCACTTGATCAGACGCTGACTGCATGGCTTGTACTCCTGCGGCTTGAATCGCATGGGTTTCACCACGGAATAAGGCAATCAGGTCATCCAAAGGCACTTCATACAGGCTGTCGACTTCGTTTGCCTGCAAGGTGTAGGCTTCGAGAGGCTGGTTCAAGCACAGTCCATATACGGAACTGAATTCCCGATCGATAAAAGGTACACCGCGAACCTGCCCTTCAAGTTGCTGGCTTGCAGTCAACAGATAGGTCAGCGTTTCAAAAGGCGCTTGCACGCCCAGTTCTTCCTCAAGCTCACGACTGGCTTCATGCAGCTGTTCGCCTGCAGTAAGATGCCCTGCTGCTGTAATGTCGTAACATCCGGGGAAGGTATCCTTGATATCCCGTCGTCGTTGAAAAAGTACCAACCGCTGCGAACCTTCGTCGCGCACGATCCAGCAGTGAAATGAACGGTGCCAGAATCCTTTGGCATGGACTACCCTGCGCAGCTCTGTACCTATCCAATTTTGCTGATCGTCGTAAATATCGAAACGTTCTGGGGTCATGATACGTATCTCCTTATATAGCAAGTTTTAAAGTTCAAAATTTCACAAAGTATGTTTTAAACGAAAGGGGAACCATCTTATGGAATGCATTGTACACTTTCAAGTCATTTATCCGCAACCTCAGGAACGCAAAAGTCTTAGAGGTCTTATATTTGTTGGACAGGGTCAAGAACCGGCAACCAATCAGTTAACGACCATGTTTAAAGATATGGGATTTCATGTACGTTTGGAAGATGAGGCACAGTTGTTGTTCAAACCTACGGATGCTTCGGCAAACTTTGAATATATTCGGGTAACAGAGCTTGATACCGGGGAAGAGGTTTATAAGGAAGATAAGGATCTGAAGTCGATTCTGGAGCATTTGCTGCCGCGTCGATTCTAGTTAGTAAGCATGTTGTGAGTAAGGGTAATAAGTCAGCATGCACCTGCTTGAGAGATAAAGGAAAGGCCCCACCTTTAAGGTGAGACCTTTCATGTGGGAGCCGTTTTGACTCCACCCGCCATCGTGCGGGTTTTCCAAACAACACGGATGAAGGAAGAATGACGGACAGACCAAGCAGGAGTTACATTACATAAATTCTAGCATGATAACAATGGTCTTCGAATAGAGTCTGGCTCAGAATTTGGATTCTGATGCGCTCGTAGGCTGGAGACGATTAAGCTGTTGCACCATTTCCTTCGGCTTCCAGTTCTGAAGTACAGTGGGAACAGCGAGTAGCCGCAGCCGGAATTTCAGACAGACAGTATTTGCAAGCCTTGGTCGTTTTTTGCGGCTCGGGCTTTTTATGTTCTTTGCTTTTGATGTAATTGATACCCTTCACCAGCATGAAAATACAGAAAGCGACGATGAGGAAATCAATCATCACATTGATGAACTGTCCATAGGCAATCACCGTAGCGCCAGCCTCATTGGCTTGAGCGAGTGTTGTGATCTCCTGTCCACTGGCTGTTTTCATATCCCCATCCAGATTGATGATTTTCTGACTGAAATCAATGCCTCCAAGCAGTTTACCTACAGGTGGCATGATGATGTCATTCACAAGGGACGTGACAATTTTACCAAAAGCAGCCCCGATAATGACACCGACCGCCAGATCGATGACGTTGCCACGTACAGCAAACTCTTTAAATTCCTTCAGTACGCCTTTCATGTGTGCAAATCTCCTTTACCAAATAAATTCCTAATACAGGCGGCGTTTCCATCGATTCTCCGTTCGGACACGCGCTTCTGTTCTCATATTGTACATAAAAAAACCGCAGCAATCATCCCTTTAATGCAAATTAATACAAGTTTCCGCAACTTCCATGAAAATACTTCTTTATTTCACGCCGCCGATTCGGTATACTTCTAACATTATCAGTTCTGTTCACACTTTTACATTCAGGTTCGCGATCATACATTGTAACGAATCATGGAGCTTAAAAATTAAATATGCCGACTCGTATATGTGCAGGAATAGGCCTGCATGTCTCTACCCGATCACCGGAATGATCGGACTACGGGAAAGATCCTGCAACGTTTTTAAAGTATGGAAGAGATGATTCTCAGGCAGTGTGTTTGAAAAAGGACGTTCAGGCAGCTTCAGATCCCTTCTTGGATAGGGAGGTTTGAGGTTTGCTCTGAGTCAACCTATCACGCGTTCTTCCATTGCACTACATTTGCAGTATCCATGCGGCTTGTCCATATACGTACAAGTCCGTCTTTTCCCGTCTCCGGTCCTTCCGCAGCGTGTAAAAAGGCGGGCTTTTTGTTTTTCACAAAGGGAATTGAGGTCATGCAGGCTTCTGTACGGGAGGGCCACAGGGGGAAGAATTACGATGCAATTGTTAAAAGACAAGGTAATACAGGAAGGCATTGTTCTGTCCGAGCAGGTACTCAAAGTGGATTCATTCCTGAACCACCAGATGGACCCGGTTCTGATGAAGGAAGTGGGCAAGGAGTTCATTCGCCGTTTTGAAGGGGAGAACATTACACGTGTACTGACCATTGAATCATCAGGGATCGCCCCAGGTATCATGACTGCGCTGGAACTCAACGTGCCCCTTATTTTTGCACGGAAGCAGAAGTCACTTACGCTCACCGAAGACATTCTGGTTGAGAAGGTGTACTCCTTTACCAAGCAGGAGACGAATGAAATTACAGTTGCGAAGAAGTTCATGCAGCCTGGTGACCGTGTACTGATCATTGATGACTTTCTGGCGAATGGCGAGGCAGCATTTGGTCTGGCCCGCATTGTGGAGCAGGTAGGCGCTGAAGTGGTTGGTATTGGCATCGTTATTGAAAAAGCGTTCCAACCGGGAGGTCGTTTGCTGAAAGAAGCAGGATACCGTGTGGAATCGCTGGTTCGCATCGGGGCGTTGTCAGACGGACAGGTTACGTTTGCGGATGAGGAGGTCACGATCTAATATGGCACGCGAACGTATTTTTCAGCGGCATCGGCATCCGATCAAAACCTTCTCTTTGGGTCTCCAGCATGTGCTGGCGATGTATGCAGGAGCTGTCGTTGTACCGATTATTGTCAGCAAGGCACTAGGCTTTACAACGGAGCAGTTAACTTATCTGATTGCGATTGACCTGCTCGCCTGTGGCGTGGCAACATTGTTGCAGGTATGGGGCAACCGTTTCTTCGGAGTGGGGCTGCCAGTCATGCTTGGCTGTGCATTCCAGGCCGTATCACCGATGATTTTAATCGGGATGAAGAGCGGTGTGTCTGCCATTTATGGTGCGATCATTGCGTCAGGGATATTCGTTGTGCTGTTTTCAGGCATCTTCGGCAAGTTGATTCGGCTCTTTCCGCCAGTCGTGACTGGATCGGTCGTGACGATAATTGGTCTGACTCTGATTCCGGTTGCGTTTAACGATCTCGGCGGCGGTCAGGGCGCAGAAGATTTTGGCAGTGGAGTTCATCTTATGCTCGGCTTCGGCGTGTTGTTGTTCATCATTCTGATGACTAGGTTTACTACAGGTTTCATTCGTTCCATCTCAGTGCTGATCGGCCTTCTCGTGGGTACAGTGGCAGCTGGGCTTATGGGTGAAGTTAACTTTGCGCCAATTCGTGAAGCGAGCTGGTTCCACGTCGTGCAGCCATTCTACTTTGGTACGCCGACGTTTGAGGTTGTACCGATTCTGACCATGATTCTGGTAGCGATTGTCAGCGTGGCTGAATCCACTGGTGTATTTATGGCTCTCGGCAAAATTTTGGATAAGGACCTTTCCTCCAAAGATCTGGCTCGTGGCTATCGTGCAGAAGGTTTGGCGATTGTGCTGGGCGGTATTTTTAATTCATTCCCATACACGACCTATTCACAAAATGTAGGGCTTGTCCAGATGACTCGTGTCAAAACGCGCGATGTTATTGTTGTAGCAGGCGGATTGCTTGTGGTCATCGGCTTTGTACCGAAGATTGCTGCACTGGCACAGCTTGTTCCAGGTTCAGTTCTTGGCGGGGCCATGGTCGCATTGTTCGGCATGGTGGTGTCATCAGGTATTCGTATTCTCGGAAGCCAGGTCGATCTGAACCGTCATGAGAACCTGTTCATCATCGCCTGCTCTGTAGGCATGGGGCTGGGTGTAACGGTCGTGCCCCAATTGTTCGCAGGTGCACCGGACTGGGCACAGATTATGCTCGGTAACGGAATCATTGCAGGTAGTTTTACAGCCATTTTCATGAACTTGCTGTTTAATGGTCTGGGTTCTAAAGCAGCGGCTGATAAAATGGCTGAGCGGCAAGCGGATGTGATCCTTGGGGAGTCTGGAAAGTCGGCTTAGACAACCTGATTAATGTTGATACCCCAGCATGATTGTTATGTTAACGGCTGTATCAGCGTTTAAAGGGATAAATATTCAATAATGTGAACGAAAATTGTAAATGTCATGGACAGTTCATTCCATATATCATTTATGCTGTGAATGTTCAATGGCATGAACGTCATATAAACCACCGGAAACGCCAGCTCATAAGAGCAGTGTTTCCGGTGGTTTTGCGTTGTTTGACATCAACGCAAGGTCCAGCGTATGAAGAAACAGGAACAATAAGGGGAACATAACCTTATGTCAGATGTAAGAGACTGTTCACCTAAATCGATAGCGGCGGTATACCCTTTTACTATAAAGTGGGTCAAGTAAGGAGGGATACTTATGAATCAACCTGTATCTACGCAACAACGTATTGTGTTATTGGATCTATTTCGGGGATTTGCCCTGTTGGGACTACCCTTTGTGAATGTGTTGGGATTATGGAGTATGCTGAAACCTGAGAACGATCTGGATTTCTGGATTCAGCGGGGACTGTATTTTTTGGTGGAGGCCCGCTTTTATGACATTTTCAGTTTTCTGTTTGGGTTGGGGTTTTACCTTTTTATGAGCCGTGCGGCTGCAAAAGGCAAACCCAAGCTGCTTCTTTATCTTCTGCGGATACTTATGCTGCTGGTCATTGGATACATTCATCAGCAGTATCAGTCTGGAGAAACCCTGTTTATTTATGGAATTGTCGGGCTGATCATCCTACCGCTCTATTGGGCTCCCAGAACCGTGAACCTGGTGCTTGCTGTACTTGGATGTGTTGTTACAGCCGCGCTGGGAATCAAAATATTAACGTTACCCTTTCTTATCCTTCTGGGACTGGCTGCTGGACAATACCGACTGCTGGAGAAGATACAGAACGGCTTGCCCCATTTGCGAATCATATGGCTTACTGCACTGATTGCTTCTATGGCAGGAATCGGGATCATGTGGTGGATTGCTCCTCCGGATGCAATGAGTCCATATCTGTTTGAGGTGGTAGGCGCAACTCTGCCTGTTGCTGAACAGACAAATATGGACGCAGCCTTTCTGTTACAGCACATCGGTGTGGCGACTGGCCCGGTAGTGTCCATCTTTTATCTAAGTACGTTACTACTATTGAATCGACGGCATGGGTATGCCCAACTGCTCCATCCACTACAAGCGTTTGGACGAATGGCATTGACCAATTATATTGGGCAAACCGTCATTTTGTTGGGGGTATACCAACTCGTGCTCAAGGAGGGTGCTGTATCGTACACGATATCAAGTATCGTGTGCCTGGGTGCAGTCATTGTTCAGATTATTGTGAGCAACCTGTGGATGCGTTGGTTTGAGTATGGTCCACTGGAGTGGATTTGGAGATGCGGTACCTATTTGAGTTTTATACCGATTCGCAGGAAAACATCATGATTGATGTGACACTCATAGAGAGAACTTTCTCTTAAATATATAAAAAGCGGCGATCATAACCCGTGTTCAACGTGCATGATCGCCGCTTTTTATATTGGGTGAGGTTGATCCAAGAATGATAGGACTCTTGGAATGAATGTCTCCTTGCTTCACTTTACAGATGCCGCATTTGTTTCTCAGCAAAGTCTCCGACCCAAGGGAGCTTCAACCATTTGCCTTGCAGACTGGTGACCACCATGAGAAGCCAGATCACCACTCCAAGCAGGGACAACAGTGATGCCAGCAGTGGCCCAAACAATGGGAGAAATGCACACAACACATGACCGACCATGATGATTCCAAATACCGTGACGGATTGAAGTGCATGAAACAGAACGAAACGGCTGCGTTTCTCTACAGCCAGAAAGACGATTCCGCCTACAAAAGTGAACAGATAACAGAGCATGCCGGCAATATTTTCATCCAGACCGCTTGACGATTTCATGGGGGACATCCGGTCCAGCCTCCTTTGTCCTTTTTATATAGGCTATGAGGAAGGTGGACAGAACTGAACCGGATGGAACGAAATGTATCTTTGCTAACTTAAAAGGGACAGGTTCCAATGCAGCGCTGGAAACTGTCCCTTTTCTTTCTCATTTATAACCTAACGGTCACCCCGCTGGAAATGTCTGCGTGGATGTGTGGTCTTGCCAATCTTGTCAGTGTCATTTTCTTTGGGAACCAAGCGTTCGTCGGTACGACCTTCGTGATGGTTGTCAAAGGCGAATTCGGTCAGTTCCCATTCTGTCTTGCCGAGAACGGGATCGGCTGGGAATTGTTGTCCTCGATGCAGGTGCTCTTCTTGTCCCGCTTCGTTGGTGTATATTCCGTCCACTTCCACCTTTTCATGCGAAAGGGGCAGCATTTCTTTGTCTTTCTGATCCATAAAACAACGCCTCCTTAGATCCCAGTATGTTAACTGTATGGGTTGTCCGTGATAATATCCCCCGAATAGTTGAGTGTTATGCTGGATATATTAATTCCGTATAGAAGTATCGTATTTATAACATATGATTCGGAATTAAACTTTTTGGGCATAAAAACCGTTATAAATATTAGGTAAAATTGTCAAGTCGTAAGATACTTCCGAATATGCTACAATAAGATTATGATTCACACCGAATCATATCGGGTATTTATAGTGTCAGGTACTTGCTTAAGCAAGGTTCCCGACCTAAAGCTTGCTTTGAGCCGCGCACACAACTTCATGGATGGCATTTAAGACTTATTCGGCATTCTCTAAACGGAGCATTCACTTTCAACGTTTTGGGAGGGAATTACAATGGCAACGAAAGGTCACAATGAGGTCAAAGAAAGTTTGAGGGAAATGACTCGGATTTTCCGTCCTAAAGATCCAAAAAAATTCGTGAAGGAGTACGTGAGAAAATACCGGATTACGGGTGGATACGAGGAAGAATTGACTTCTGTGGTTGAGCATGAGCTTGTCAAGATGGATTCTTCCGTGTCCTGAAACACACACAACTCTGAATATACTGTTCCGATATGAATAGAACCGTCTCCCGGGCATTAGGCTCCGGCAGACGGTTTTTTTTGTTTGGAAAATGATATGTATATATTTTCAATGGATAAATGGGTTCCCCTAAGAGTAATCGGAATAAGCCGCCAAGCTTCGCTGTACTTTTGGGGCTTTGTTCCGTTCCTGCTGCATATACATGGAAGTACACATATGGCAGGAAGGATGAATGCATGTGGACCCTATTTTGAAAACAAAAGAAGAGATTGGCTACATGCGGGAAGCAGGGCGAATCCTGCGGAGCTGTCACGAGCATATTGAAAAGTGGCTCACCCCTGGTGTAACTACAGGTGATATTAACGAACGGGTGGAGGCTTTTCTGGCTGAAAGAGGAGCTACACCTGAGCAAAAGGGATACAAAGGCTATCCATACGCCACATGCGCCTCTGTTAATGAAGTGGTTTGCCACGGCTTCCCTGATGACCGGGAACTGTCCACAGGAGATGTGGTGACCATTGATATGGTGGTGAACAAAGACGGCTGGCTTGCCGACTCTGCATGGACTTATGGGATTGGTGAACAACGCAAGTCCATCCGCAAGCTGATGAAGCGAACGGAAAGGGCACTTCATAAAGCGATAGCACTGGCAGTGCCAGGAAATACGCTGGGGGATATCGGGAACGCGATTGAGCGGACAGCGAGGTTTTATCGTTATGGTATTGTGAAGCCTCTTATTGGTCATGGCATTGGTCAATACATCCATGAACCACCAAACGTGCTTCCTTACGGGAAACGCAGAACGGGTATGATGCTGACAGAGGGGATGGTCATTACAATCGAGCCCATATTTACGAGAGGCAGCTCTGGAGCGGTTGTATGGGATGAAGATGGCTGGACGGTGAGAACCGTTGATGGAAGCTGGGGCGTCCAGTATGAGCATACGGTGGCCATCACAGGGGATGGACCTCTTATACTTACGGATGGGACATGAGCGCTGAAACTTAGGTAAGCTGGTAGTGATGCTGTATAACGGTGTCGGGATGTTCATTGGGTTCAGGCTCCGTGCCGTCTCATTTAAATGGAGGCGGTATGGAGCTTCACCGCTCCTTCCAGTAGTTGTAAGGGAGAGAACCTTGATGTATGCTCTTCTTTTTTGCATAATACTGCATGTTTTCAATGTGAGAAAAATCGGCAAAAAAATCAATTTCATCACCGAAATTTGGCAAATTTTTTCAAAAGTAGAGACTAATATTTTTAACTGAAATCGTTTACAAATCAAGTTGTGGTGCGGTTTTTTACATATAGTGAACAATTTGTGAACATGTGTCCAAAGATTGACAAAATCATACCCTCAACTTATATTTAATAAGTGATTGAACCATATAGAATGAATTGGAAGAATGCGCAGACATGCCCTTAGCAGGAAAAGACGGGAGTAGTGGAAGCGTTATTTTTGTAAGCGTTCTGTATGTCGGACAGGATTACGTGTATCGTGCTGAAATGAACTTAATTTGAGTTTACTTTGGGCGAAAACGGAAATCTACGAAAATGTTAAAAAAGTGGGGTAGATCAATGATGAAACAGTGGCAGGTTGCAAAGCGAATTCTCCCCTTGCTGGCGGTGTTCTCTTTGCTGCTATCCGCATGCGGGCGGGAAGACTTGTCGGTAATGAAACCTCAGGGTCCTGTGGCGCAAGGCCAATATGATCTGATGAAGCTGTCCATTACGATTATGATCGTGGTGCTCATCATTGTATTTGCTATTGCGGCGTATGTGTTGATCCGGTTTCGCAGACGAGCCGGGCAGAATGAAATGCCCGAACAGGTTGAAGGTAATTTCAAGCTGGAAGTAATATGGACAGCCATTCCGTTGTTGCTCGTTATCGTTCTGGCAGTACCGACGGTAAAAACGATTTTTGCCCAAGGCGAAGATCTGTCCAACGACAAAAATGCAATTCAGGTCAAAGTCACCTCGCATCAGTACTGGTGGGAATTCACTTATCCTCAATATGATGTAACCACCGCTCAAGATCTCATCATCCCGACCGGAAAGAAAATCGCATTCGAATTGAAAACCGCTGACGTGCTTCACTCCTTCTGGGTGCCGTCACTTGCGGGTAAAATGGACACAAACCCGGATGGAACGCTTAACAAGTTCAGCTTCTCGGCGCCAAATGAAGGCGTTTACCGGGGGAAATGTGCTGAATTATGCGGCAGGTCGCATGCCTTCATGGAATTCAAGGTAAAAGCGGTCAGCCAGGAATCCTTTGACAAATGGGTCAATGAAATGAAAGCCCCGGCGGTACTTCCCGAAGATACCCAATTGGCCGAGAAGTTCAAAACGAACTGCCTTTCTTGCCATGCAGTTGGTGATCAGGGCGGGCCGGTTGCGCCTAACCTGACGGGAATCGGCGGCAAGCAATCCGTGGCAGGTATTCTGTTGAACCAGGGCGAAGGCCAGGAAGACGGTAATCAGGTGCTGGACAACATGAAAGAATGGCTCCATGATCCACAATCCGTGAAGCCGGGCAATACGATGCCTAATCCGAAAGACCTTGGACTCACAGATGAAGAAATCGACGGAATTGCCGAATATCTGGCCAACTACAAATTGGACTATGAATAGAACAGCAAGGACGAAGAAGGGGGTACACAACCTTGGCTCATGCTCATAGCGTCAAGCGGTATAGGGGCTTGATGGATTGGATTACCACCGTCGATCACAAAAAAATCGCCGTGCTCTACTTAATTGCGGGTGGATTTTTCTTTGGAATCGGCGGTATTGAAGCCATTTTGATTCGGATTCAGCTCATGAAACCGATGAATGATTTTGTGTCGGCGCAGGTCTTCAACGAATTGATTACGATGCACGGAACAACGATGATTTTTCTTGGTGTCATGCCTATTATTTTTGCCGTTATGAATGCCGTTGTGCCTTTGCAGATTGGGGCACGGGACGTTGCTTTCCCTTTTGTTAACGCGCTGGGTTTCTGGACGTTCCTGTTTGGTGGACTGCTCTTGAACCTCAGCTGGTTGATGGGAGGAGCACCGGATGCCGGCTGGACTTCGTATACGCCACTCTCTGGCAGCGAGTACAGTGGGACGCACGGTGTGGATTTCTACACGATAGGTCTCCAGATCGCCGGTCTAGGGACACTCATCGGGGGTATTAACTTTCTCGCGACTATCATTACGATGCGTGCGCCGGGAATGTCCTATATGCGGATGCCGATGTTTACCTGGACCACATTTATTACATCAGCAATCATCCTTTTTGCATTCCCTGCCATTACGGTAGGACTTGTATTGTTAACGTTTGACCGTATATTGGGAGCCAATTTCTTTGATGTTGCAGGTGGTGGTAACCCGGTACTCTGGCAACATATCTTCTGGATCTTCGGACACCCGGAAGTATATATTCTCATTTTGCCGGCATTTGGTATTATCTCAGAGGTTATTCCAACCTTTGCACGTAAAAGATTGTTCGGTTACAGCTCCATGGTGTTTGCAACCATCTTGATTGCCTTCTTGGGATTCATGGTATGGGCGCATCACATGTTTACAACAGGTTTGGGAACCGTTGCGAATGCATTGTTCTCGATTTCTACCATGCTGATTGCTGTACCAACGGGGATCAAAATATTTAACTGGCTCTTTACGATGTGGGGCGGTCAGATTCGTTTTACGGCAGCAAACCTGTTTGCTGTAGGATTTGTTCCAACCTTCGTTATGGGTGGAGTTACCGGTGTCATGCTGGCCTCTGCGCCTGCGGATTTCCAGTTCCATGATACGTACTTTGTTGTGGCTCACTTCCATTATGTTATCGTTGGTGGATTGGTGCTTGGTTTGTTCTCGGGACTACATTACTGGTGGCCGAAAATGTTCGGTCGCATGCTGAGCGAAACGCTCGGAAAATGGACGTTCTGGACATTCATGATCGGCTTCCAATTAACGTTCTTTGTACAGCATTTCCTTGGTTTGATGGGGATGCAGCGCCGGATCGTTACATATTTGCCGAATCAGGATTTTGACCTGCTTAACCTGGTCAGCTCCATCGGTGCATTCCTGATGGGCGTTGGGGTCATCATGTTCCTCGTGAACATCGTGATTACAACGAGAAAACCAGCTGATGCACCAAATGATCCGTGGGAAGATGGTCGTACGTTGGAGTGGTCAATTCCATCTCCACCGCCGGAATACAACTTTAAGCAGACGCCTCTGGTACGCGGAATCGATGCGTACTGGAAAGAAAAAATGGCAGGACATACGGAGATGACACCGGCCGAACCTGTAGGTTCGATTCATATGCCGTCAGCAACTCCACTGCCGTTTGTGATGTCCGTTGGTATATTCATTGCCGGGCTGGGTCTAATGTTCAGCAAGGATGATTTTGGAAATGCCTTTATGAACGGATTGTTCAACAATTATATTGTGGTTATTATTGGCCTATTGATTACATTTGGTGCTATGGCGCTGCGGTCACTCTACGATGATCATGGCTGGCATATTGAACCGGAGGATCAGGATGAGAAGGGGGTTAGAACATGACAACTTCACATGCCGAACCAGTAAATGGAAAATTGCCGCATGAACCGGAGAAAGCAACGCTCGAAGGACGCAACAAGCTTGTCGGCTTCTGGTTGTTCCTTGGCGGCGAGACAGTATTGTTCGGAACCCTCTTCGCAACCTTTTTGGCCCTCCGTGGGCAAACGAATGACGGACCGACGGCGAATGAATTGTTTCATCTGCCACTCGTGGCTGCCGCAACCTTTATTCTCTTGGTCAGCAGTTTGACAAGCGTATTTGCCATCCAGGCTATGCACAAGGGCAAGCGCAATGCTCTCGCTCTCTGGCTTGGCATTACCGTTGTACTGGGTCTCGGATTCCTCGGTCTGGAAATTTACGAGTTCTATGAATATGTGAAACATAAAGAGTTCGGCATGACGACAAGTGCATTCAGTTCAGCGTTCTATACGCTGGTCGGGTTCCACGGAGCTCACGTTGCATTCGGTATTATGTGGATCGGGCTCATTATCGGGCAACTGTTCAGAAAAGGATTAACGGTCGTAACTGCACCTAAAGTATACGTCTCCGCAATGTACTGGCACTTTATTGACGTGGTCTGGGTGTTTATCTTTACGGTCGTGTACCTGCTCGGAAAGGTGGGGTAACACATGTCGGTACAGGATAAGAGTGATGATCAGCAGCCTGTGAAGCATCGTCACCGGGCGGAAGGACCACAGAAACACGTCGTTGTTTTTATTTTCTCGATCGTCCTGACGCTCATTGCGTTCGCGGCTGCTGCCGCGGGAGGAGTCAATACGACCTTCACCATTATTATATTGGTGGTTATGGCGATCCTTCAGGTGTTTGTACAGCTTGGTTACTGGATGCACTTGAAGGATAAAGGGCATTTAATGCCTATCCTGTTCATGGCCTTCGGATTTTTCGTAGCTTTTACGTGCATCATTATGGCACTTTATTGGGTTTGGTGGTAAAAGAGATGGCGGCGGCGCAGGTCGCCGTCTTTTCCCCTTTTAGGCGAATCAATCCCACAATGAATTCAGGCAACAACCAAATCAGGTCACGGGGAGGTTTCCCGTATGCTCGGGTTGCAATATTTTAGTTTCAACGATTTATGGAGTCCACTTATTCTGGCGTTGTTTCTGCTCATTGCCGCAGCTTATCTAGTGCTCGTTGGTCCGTTCAGTGAGCGGATCAAGGGGGCAGATCAGGCGACGGTTGCCCAGAAAATCATGTTTATCACGGGGCTTACCGTGTTGTATCTGGCCCAAGCTGGGCCATTCAATCTGCTGGGTCATGTGATGTTCAGCTTCCATATGGTGAGTATGGCTCTGTCCTATCTTGTAGCCCCACCGCTACTGATGAAGGGATTGCCCCTCTGGGTATGGCGTGGAATCATCCGATGGCTGCCGACACGGCAGTTCTCTTTTTTGGCCCATCCCATTGTGGCGGCTGTGCTGTTTAACGGATTGTTCTCGTTATATCATTTACCGGTGGTACATGATTACGTGATGTTGAATTTCACGGTTCACCGTCTGTATTACATTGTACTTTTCATCACTTCCATGCTTATGTGGTGGACGCTGCTCAATCCGTTGCCGGAAGGAAGACAAGCGTCAGGGTTGTCCAAGATTGGATTCATTTTTCTGAACATGGTGCTGCTGACACCAGCTTGTGGGCTGATTATTTTTGCATCTGAACCCTTGTATGCCACTTACAGCAACCCGGCGGTATGGGCTGAGGCGATGCGGTATTGTGTATCCGGGGATTCTACGGCTTTGCTGCGATCGTTCGGTGGACCGGCGTTCTTCAACTTCCTGTCCTCTGCGAAGGAAGATCAGCAGGTGGGCGGTATTTTGATGAAATTCATACAGGAAGGCATCTTTGTCTCCATGCTGGCATACGTCTTTTTCCAATGGTACCGTAAGGAAAAACAGGAAGATGATGATGATCCATATCCTGTAGAGAATTCGGGAGGTCCACTTAATCCTGCAGCGAAATAAAACAAGTCTTGTTGGGACAAGAGGGGGAAACACACGATGGATATGTATTTTTTGCTACCCATGATCAGTACTTCTTTCATTGTGATTAGCGCGGTGCTGGTTGGAATTGGCTGGGTGCTAATTATCCGTGGCAAACGGGAGGCGCACCAAACCGCGATGATTGCAGGGGCCGTTGCTGCACTGCTGTTCTTTGTCATTTATATGTCTCGTACCATCTTTGTCGGGAATACGGCTTGGGGCGGGGACCCGGAGATGGAGATTTTCTATCGGATATTTCTGATCTTTCATATTGTCCTCGCCACGGTGGCAGCGGTTTTTGGCATTTCTACTTTGGTGCTTGGTTTCAAAAAGAAATTCAAGACACATCGCCGCTGGGGGCGATTCACATCCATGATCTGGTTCAGCAGCGCCATCACTGGCGTTATTGTATACGTTCTGTTGTACCTGCTGTATCCTGGTGGACATACACGCCCGGTATGGGAAGTCATTCTGGGCGTTTAATAGTTCATGTGATGAATAGAATTCTCTGAAAATATGAAAATGGATGAATCCATCCGTCGATTGGTCCAAGCTTCCTCTCTCGTTCATTCATAGAATGAGATCGAGAGGGGGAAAACAAATGAAAAAAACAGTCCATGTAAGTCAAACGTATCCACGTCTCGCGGTCTATTCAGAAGAGGGCTATCGTGGAAGAAGCAGGGTATACCGCGGTAACACGGGTCTCCGTAATCTGGATAACATCCTGGGTGGGGTAGAGAGCCTGCGTTTCTTCTCGACAAGTTCGAATGCAACGTTGGTTGTGTTTACGAGACCTAACTTTCAAGGCGGATTCCGCGTCTTTCGTGGGAACACCAATTTGAGAGATTTGGATGATCTGATCCGTGGCAATGATGTGGAATCCCTGATCTCCACCAATCAGCGGCTGTCTCTGGAAGAGATTCGTGCCATCCGTAGGAATCGTACTCTGCCAAGTGGTTATGAGCTGATTTAAGGATTAGACCTCTTTTGTATTCAGGTGCCGGGAAACAGGAAAGAGCTGTTCCGAATTGTGTTCGCACAATATCGGATACAGCTCTTTTTTTGGTTTGAGGAGTTATCTTAATCTCCACCGCCACCACCGCTATCTCCACCACTGTCGTTGCTGCTTCCGCTATCGCTGCTGTGATGGTGATTAGATCCCGAAAAAGAATCACTATCATGATGCTTGTGATCGTTAGTGTGTTTGGAATGATGAGTATAGGAGTCATCATTGGTGGTAATGACCGGGTACGCCGGAGATGAGTCGGTGAAGCCGTTGTTACGACGTACACGATGTCTGCCTTTTTTGGCAGAATGCCGTTTGGGTTCGTCGCGAATAATGAGCCAGATGACCACAATCAGAAAAAGGAACACAAACCCGATCTCAACCAGCCAATCCATAGGTGAATCAATCCTTTCTATGTATCTATTTAAGTTGAGCAAATAATTTTACAATGAATCACTGTGCGTTCAGAATCAAGTTTTATTTTATCGTAACTCTGATATGAATCCCACCCGTTCTCCTGATTCACGAAAATAGGGAGTTGACGGGAATAGGAAATGGTCTGTATGCTGTGTATATTGATATATACAGTAGACACAGTGAGCAAGGTGTTCCAATGACAGATGGAAAGGCAGGCAATGATATGAGCGCATGGAAGCAGGCGTGGTGGTTGACCCGTAGTGAGATGAACAAGGATAAGCTCCAATGGCTGTGGACTGCAATTTTTATGATATACACTGGCGGCATGAGTGGTGTGATGTTATTAGGACAACAGAAGACAGATTTCATTAATCCTGTTGTAGATACTTTCTTTTTGATCATGGTGCCATTTCAGGGGTTCGTGTTTAGCAGGCGATCTTTCCGTTACATACAGGAGGATTCCTATACACAGATGCTGGCCTACTATCGCAGACTTCCCATTCCTAACGAGACGGTGATGTGGTCGAGACTTCAGCAGTCTCTGATGGCGTTTACGTATAATGGTATCTTTTTCTATGGATCACTGTATGTGGTCGGGTTGCACGAGGAAGGGTTCCGATGGGATCAGTACCTGGCCTTTGGCATAACTTGTACAGGTTACGGACTTCTCATGACAGGCTTATATATTTACGGAGAGTTTCTGCACAGTGGTAAAAAATATTTGCTTCTCAGTTCGCTGTTCTTGCCGCTTACGATCATCTTATCCTTGCTGATCCGGACATCGGGCAGTTACGGATTTTCGATTGTAATTGATATGAGTAAAACATGGGGGCTGCTTTCCCCGATTATGTGGGTTGCTTTGGTGGCTGGCCTAGCTGGGTTATGGCTTTTCAGTCGATTGACGCTGAAGAAACTTTCCACTCGGGATTTGAGTTAATGTATGAGGGATGAACGCAAGAATGAATACAGGATGAAGCCGGCACGGACAGGTAACAGACTGGAGTGTACCGGAGGGCGAGGTGCAAGATGTGAAAATACCCATTCAAATTAATGAAAATAGCGCTGAACCTTTATATCACCAAATTGAAAACCAGTTAAGATCGTTAATTGTTACGGGTCAGTTGGGGGAGGGGACACATTTGCCGTCCATTCGTGAGTTCGCCGGAGCGCTGAATTGCAGTGTCATTACGGTTAGACGGGTCTATCAGGATCTGGAGAATGAAGGCCTGCTTCGTACGAAGCAGGGGACGGGTACATTTGTGGCCCAGGTAGAAGCCGGGGACAGAGAAAATTATAGATTGAAGGCCGCGCAGGAAGCAATGCAGGCAGCGGTGCAGTCTGGAAAATCGGTAGGATGCACGGAAGAAGAAATGGAGACTCTGTTCCGGGAAGTCCTGAAGGCTGTTTACTCGAAGTGAGGGAGTGATTCATACATGGAACCCATAGCAGTTCAGTTGAACGGCGTATCCAAAATGCGAAAACGCAGAGTTATTGGCCCGATTGATCTGACCATCCCGGAAGGGTATGTAGTTGCTATTCTCGGTCATAACGGTTCAGGCAAAAGCACACTTCTTAACATGCTACAACAAGTGGTACTGCCAGATGCCGGGCAGATTATATGGTTTGGGAAGGAACATGAGGGGCCTCTTCCCATTGAACTGAGACAACAGATCGGTTTTGTGGCTGACAACGCTGGGCTCGAAGAGAACCGGATTACTGCACAGGAAGCAGCTGATTTTCGGGCCTACTGGTACCCGCGTTGGGATATGAAGTTGTTCGACCAACTGATTCGCGATATGGAAGTACCTGTTGATGTGAAGTTGAACAAGATGTCCAAGGGAGAACGGCGGAAATTCGAGATCGCAGCTGCAATCGCAGCTCGCCCGAGACTATTGCTTTTGGATGAGCCTTCATCAGGACTGGACCCCTTTGCCTGGAAAGTGATGGTCGAGCAGTTCCGTACCTTCATGGCGGGTGGAGACACCACAATTCTGATTGCCACACATATTGCGGATGAAGTCAAAAGGCTTGCAGATTACATCGTATTGATGCACCGTGGTCAGTCGCTGGGGATGGCGGAGAAGGATATCGTACTCGAACAATGGAAGGAACTCTGGTATGAAGGTGAGCTGCGACCCGAGAGCATTCCTGGTGTAGTTGAATCTTATCAAGAAGAGAACGGTCTGATTCGGGTAATCACAACCCGGGTGACTGAGGCACAGGAACGGTTGGAGCTTGCAGGGATACGCGTTATGAAAATCCGTAACTTGGAATTGGATGAAGTCTTGGCATTCTGGATTGCCGGGTATGCACCCGTACAGTGGAAATAACCGAAGGGAGACGATACATGATGAACCGATTGGAATTGAAGCAGGTAGTCAAGCAATACGCAGACAAAACGGCAGTTAATGGTGTAACGCTCAATGTAAAAGAAGGGGAAATTTACGGTCTGCTTGGAGCCAATGGCGCTGGTAAAACAACAACGATGCGTATGGTGCTTGGGCTGATCCACCCGGACGGCGGAAATATTCAGTACAACGGCAAACCCTATAACACGGAATTGCAGCAGATTATGGGATATCTTCCGGAAGAGCGCGGTTTGTATCCAAAGGTAAAGGTCAGTGAACAGATCAACTATCTGGCCCGTCTGCGCGGCATGAATGGAAAGGATGCGGATCAGAGCCTGAAATATTGGTTGGACCGATTCGAAGTGCCGGAGTATTACGACAAAAAGATTGAGGAGCTATCCAAAGGGAATCAGCAAAAGATGGGTTTTATTGCCGCAGTGGTCCACAGACCACAAATTCTCATTCTGGATGAAGCCTTCAGCGGACTTGATCCGGTGAACGTGGAATTGTTGAAATCTACGGTGAAGGAGTTGCGTGACGAAGGCACAGCCATTCTGTTCTCGACACACCGCATGGAGCACGTTGAAGAATTATGTCGTCAGATAACCATACTGCACCGTTCCAATACTGTGGTACAGGGAGAGATCAAGGAGATCAAGAGTCGTTATCCTCGTGAGCAGGTATTCCTGAGCACAACGGGAAGTGTCAACGGGCTGGAACAGTTGCCGGGTGTGAAAAAGGTAGAGCAAAGTGAGCGTGGATACCTGATCCATATTGGTCAGATGGAAGCAGCTCAGGAAATTCTGAGAGCAGCCATGGCACAGACGACCGTTGAACATTTTGAAATTAAGGAACCAACGCTTAACCAAATCTTTATTCGTGAGGTAGGTGAGTCGAATGAATAAAATGGGCACGATTATCGGATTTACGTTCAAAAACAAAGTGAAAACGAAGTCTTTCATGGTTACGACCATTGTACTTGCACTTTTAATTACGATTGGACTCAATATTCCATATTTCATTACCTTATTTAACGGTGGTCCCATTGGCGGAGGTGCAGGCGGAAATCAGCCAGTAAATATCGGTCTTCTGAGCACGAACCAAACAGAGGTAGCCGAGAAGCTGGAGACATACTCCTCCGCACAAGGAAATGAGACGTATCGGGTCGTTAACGACGCTGGTAAAGATGAAGCGGCACTTAAGGCCGATGTGGAATCTGGACTTCTGGATGGGTACCTGAAGTTCGAACCTGTGGCGGGGCAAGACTTCCCACAGCCGGTCTTGTACTCAAGCGAAGATATTTCCCCGCAGGTTATTGCACCTATTGAAGCTGCGCTGCAAATTGTGAAGCTGGATGTGGTGGTGAAGGATACACTCACGGCGGAGCAAAAGCAGCTCATTAGTACGCCGGTGAAACTGACAGAGCAAAGCCTTGATTCTGACCAAAGCGGAGCTGCTGTGGAGTCGGAAGGTGGCATGAGTGGCATCAACTACGTAGTTGTTTACCTGCTGATTATCCTGTTGTTCACATCAACGATGATGACAGGTAATATGATTGCATCCGAGATTACAGCTGAGAAGAGCTCACGTATTATGGAGATTTTGATTACAAGTGTATCTCCGCTCAGTCAGATGTTTGGTAAGATCATCGGTATTTTCATGGTAGGTTTGCTGCAAATCGGTATTTTCGGTGCGGTAGTTGCCGGCAATATGCTGTTACCACATAACCGCGATGTACTGAGTGATTTCAACATGAACCTGAGTGATGTGAACATTGCCGTCATTGTATATGGACTGATTTTCTACATTCTTGGTTACTTCCTGTATGCAGTTATGTTCGCAGCCATTGGTTCAATGGTGAGTCGGACAGAAGAACTCGGTCAGGCCGTATTGCCGATTACGATGTTGTCCCTGGTTTCCTTCTATATCGCAATCTTTAGTATTGCTACACCGAACATCCTGCTCTTAAAAGTAGCAAGCTTCATTCCGTTCACATCGCCAACGGCAATTCTGGTACGGATCGGGGCTGGTGTGGCGCCAACCTGGCAGATCTGGACGTCCCTGGCCATTCTCGTGGTATCGATTATGATCTTCGGCTGGCTCGCAGCGAAAATCTATCGTACAGGTGTGCTGATGTATGGTAAACGCCCAACGTTCAAGGAATTATTCAAAGCGATGAAGGCGTATAAAATCTGATTCAAGTTTATTCTGACTGACTGACCTGACTGTCACGTATAATCAAAGACCCAGCATGCTCTTCACCTCAATGGAGTATGCTGGGTTTCGTATTCCTCAGAGTCTGTGCGAACAATGTCTAATACACCACCGATAAATATGCTGACTTCTTGGTGTAAAGGATCTACCAGATACGTTTCCATATGCGTTATCGATGCAAATTTTGTGATCAGCATGAGATCGTAAGAAGATGAATCACGACGCATGTCCACCTTGGACCCGCATATCGAGTAAGGTTGCAATATTTCCTTTCATTTTAAGAAGGATTTCTTTTGTTTCCTCAATTTTTGTATAAGAAGAGTCTTTTAGTCTTATAAGCAAATGGTTAATTATCATGAGTATTTACCCCGTTATAGTTAGATATATATACAAAGTGGCCTTAGAAAAGAATTCCTAAGGCCTTTGTGGTTATCTTTAGAAAATGGATAGGCTGACGATAATCGCAAATTAGTAATATAGCCCACAGAAGAGTAAATGAACCCATTAGTAGTCGAATAATGAAGAGCAATAGAGAAACCTTTTTTTAAATGGCAGACAACCATTCAAAGAGAGGTTTTTGCAATGGAATGATCCATACTTGGTTATTCTTGTACAGATGAGAAAAAGAGGATAATAAATTTTAATCATTTTTGGAAAACTATGAAATCTCCTATTCATTAGACACTCTATTTTTGCGCATATACGTTTCTATTATATTGTGAGTATATAGGGATTAAACATACGCTTTAAAGGCTATTAAACGCATGATAGCACCTTTAAAATCGATGTTTTACATAGGCGTTTATTGTGTTAATCTATATTCATTGATTCGAATCCAACATTATATTAATCGATTAATCTATGATAGAAAAGTGCTCCATTTCATTAATAATAATAAGATATTAGTAGGAACAGCATGAATTTAAAGATCACAAGAACAGTGGGTCCGCTTACCATCAAGCAATATCAGATGTAAGTATTTATCCATTCACATCCTATAGGAACAGTAAGTCGAAAAAATGTATTTCTCTCTAATTAATTCATATAACAACACGGTTAAGTTGTTTAATGCTGTTATTTTATGATGGCTTTTTGAGCATTATTAACATTTTCTAAAGATCAAAAAAAGGATGTCCATGTTATGAAAAATAAAATGAATTACCGTTTTACTAATGAAAGTATCCCCAAGCTAATTTTTTGGTTAGCTACTCCGGCCGTCATAGCTCAGTTAATCAATGCCATGTATAGCGTAGTTGATCGAATGTTCCTGGGCAGAATGGAAGAAGGGGGAACACTAGCTTTATCGGCTATAGGTGTATCTTTTCCGATTATTATGTTAATTTCAGCGGTTGCAGCTCTATTTGGAACTGGTGGTGCTCCTTTAGCTTCTATAAAAATGGGAGAAGGGGAACATAAAAAAGCGGAAGAATTGCTTGGTAGTTGTTTTTCTATGCTACTAATGGCATCCATACTAATAACAACTGTGTTTCTTCTATTTAAGTCACCATTCTTAACACTATTTGGTGCCAGTCATGAGACTTTGCCATTCGCCAATGAATTTTTAGACATTTACCTTTTTGGAACTTTAGGAGTACTCATTTCTCTGGGATTAAATCCGTTTATTGCAGCACAAGGAAATGCTAAAACAGCCATGCTCACGGTATGTGTTGGTGCGGTTGTGAACATTATCCTCGACACCATTTTTATTTATGGTATGAATTTGGGCATTAAGGGTGCTGCATGGGCAACTGTTATTGCACAATTTATTTCGGCCATTTGGGTATTAGGCTTTTTAATGTCCAAACGTGCCCATTTGCGCTTACGCTTATCCAATATGCGCATCAACCTTAAACAAGCAGCAAGCGTACTTACGTTGGGGCTTTCTCCGTTCATTATGCTATCGACGGAAAGTTTAATTCAAATTGTATTTAACACGTCTCTCGCCAGATATGGTGGTGACATGTATGTTGCGGCTATGGGGATTATGGGAACGCTGATGCAGATATTTGGGCTTTTGCTGTCCAGTTTTGCTCAGGGAGCACAACCAATCATTAGCTATAACTACGGAGCTCACGATTATACACGAGTAAAATCCACAATTTCATATTGTAGTATTATTTGTGCTGCTATTGGCTTGTTGATGTGGGGCATAGCAATTTTTATACCGCAGTTACCCATTAGCCTGTTCACCAACGATCGAGAGCTTATTGTACTGACGGCCAGACTAATGAAAATATTTTTCCTAGGAACATGTATTTATGGTATTCAATTAGCCTTTCAACAGATCTTTATTGCCTTGGGACAAGCTAGAGTTTCTATATTCATTGCGATTTTGCGCAAAATTATTCTGCTTATTCCATTAGTACTCTTCCTCCCAAATTTTATTAGTCCGAAAACGGACGCGGTTATTATTGCTGAGCCCATTGCAGATTTATGTGCGGCAATTACTTGCTGTGTTTTATTTGGAGTTACCATTCAAAAGCTTTTAAAAGATAAATCAACTAAATCTTAAATGGGTTGACTGCTCCTGAAGAAGGGGGTTAATAAATAAGAATTGAAGAGCCATCAGACTATGCAGTATTTGATTATCTAAAAGAATACTTTAAGTCGGCAGCTTGGGGCGACGATAGGGGTGGCCATCCTCGGCACAATTCTGAGTGGCAGCCAAACGTTTGTTGCCGGCATGCAGATGTCGTTTATCGTAATGACCATTATACTGTTCGGCGGCAGTGTTCTGTCATTTGCATTTATCGGTAAAAAACAATAACATCAGACCTCATATTCCGGATTATAACTGGTAAGACATGAGCATTAAAAGGAAATGAATAGATGACGCACTTAGAAACAGCCGTTTTAAATAATATCCTTTGGTGTGAATTGTATGTGATGTGCAGGGATTACCCGGACCCTAGTGGACATGTGTGGGCAAGCGGAATGGACTGAATGATATGACGTAATGGGTACTAGCTAGTGGATTGCATAAGGTGATTCGATCAGAGCTGTTAAAGCATAAAGACGCTATCTTTATGCACAAGATAGATGGTGAGCTTTCACGAACAGTTCGAGGTTGCGGTAAAGAAAGCGTGCCGCAGGGATGCGATTATGATCAGGTCACTTTTTATTTCGTTAACATAGGTAGTATCATCTTAACTTTGACAACTAATAAAAATTACTATAATCTAACATTGAACGGTTGAACCGATTAACCTAAGTTAGAAATCTCTGCTTATAGCTTCACTATCATCATAATTGCATGAATTTATAATTGGAGGGATACTTTCATGAAAGAGACGAATGCAGCAGTTCCGCAAGAAAGTTCAGAACGTGCCATTATCATTGGGGGAGGAATAAGTGGACTACTAACTGCAAAGGTACTTTCCGAATACTACGATGAAGTTTGGATAGTAGATAAAGATGACTTCCCTGACAAACCTGAAAATCGCGCCGGGACCCCACAGGATTTTCAGCCGCATCGACTTACGCCGCGTGGGAGCACTATTATGAATCGCCTCTTTCCAGGATTTAACGATGATTTACTGTCACAAGGGGCCCCCTCGTCATTCAACAAAATCGCTCATTTGAGCAATCCATATGGAAGCTTCGATATGCCAAACTCAGAGAATGAATCTACGTTCAGCAGGGCATTACTGGAATGGGTGTTTCGTAGACGGGTGAAAGGGATTCCGAATGTACGATTTCTTCCCAAAACAGACGTAATTGGTTTGCTAACCAATGCGGAACAGACCATTGTCACGGGTATCTCCGTACGAGATCGCGGACCATCTAGACAGCATAGAACACTTACAGCGGATCTGGTAGTGGATTCCAGCGGACGTTCTTCCAAGCTGGTGACATGGCTTCAGGATCTGGGTTATACTGTACCTCAACGTGATCTTCTAAAGGTTTCTCTGGGATACAGTACTCGCCATTATCATATTCCTTCGCCTCTATCCGAAGAATGGGATGTTATACGAGTTGATGGGAATTCCCGAAAGAAGGAATTCACAGGCGTTTTCTCCATCGTTGAAAATAATAGAGCAGAAATGTTGCTTTGGAGTGCGGGTGGACATTATCCTGGCACGACCGTACAAGAATTTGAACAAAACGTTGCTCAGCTTGTAGACCCGCTGATTGCGGAGGTTTTGAAGAAACTTGAACCGCTCACATCTCCCCGAGGCTATAGGATATCGGAATTGTTTCGCCATCACTTTGAACAAATGGAAAAATGGCCATCTGGACTGTTGGTACTGGGAGATGCGTTCTGCAATTTCGATCCGATTTATGGTCTTGGGATGACCATGGCTGCGATTGAAGTGGAGATGTTAGAGCAGTGTTTAAGCGATCAACGCACCAATCCCCAACCCTTTTATGAACAGACAGTTCTCCAAAGACTACAGGATGTGGTTGAGCCTGCTTGGTGGTTGAATTGTGTCTCTGATTTACAATGGTCAGGCGTAGAATATGTGGGTCAGCCATTGATCGGGATTGATTTTGCTCAAAAATACTTTAATGTGTTTCTCCAACAGACAACATCGAGCCATAATGTGGAGCAATTTTTATTGTATTGGGGAGTGAATTCCTTATTGTTCTCCCCAACTGTAATGACTAATGTACAGATGGTAAGCTCTATTCTTGCTCATGCATCAATTGAAGACAACCAATGGTTCACTGCGTTTTTGCAAAAAAAGGGCCAAACATTGGATGGGTTTTTGAACCAGTTACCATCCTTTTCTAAAGCAAGCTTTGTACCCTTTCCACCGGAAGAGTGAAAAATGAAATATAGGCTGGAAATTAAAAAGGAGCGAAAAACATTGTCACCGTTGAACGAAGAACAACTTCAGGTTATCCGCGATGAACGAAAAGAACAGATCATAGAAGCGGCACTTAAGATTTTTGCACGAAGAGGCATTATTGGGGCGAAATTGAGCATGATCGCCACAGAGGCAGGTATCAGTCAGGGTCTGTTATACCACTACTTCAAATCCAAAGACGAACTATTTATCCTACTTATTCAGCAAGCGATCCAAGAGTCGATTGATAGTATGAAAAGTGTCTACCAATTACCTGGCTCTCCCATCGAAAAGTTAAGAGCTTTTACTCAACTCGATAGTGAGGGTCAGCTTTATTTTATGCTGATTCATCAGGCTCGTACATCGGATGGGGTGCCTGAGAAAGCAAAACAGCTTATTGAGCAATATTCCATGGAATCCTATGTGGTCGATATATTGGAACCATTATTTATTGAAGGGCAGAAAGCAGGCGAATTTGCACCGGGTGATCCTCGGCAGTTGGTTTCCACCTATTTTACAGTTGTTTCTGCACTAATGACCTTAAACATTCACGAAGATGAAGCTTATCAAATGCCAGAGGTTGACCTCTTATTGCGGATTGTAACAGGCCGTCCTTAATAGCTGAATACAGGGAGGAGTCTTATATAAAATCCTTAGGTGAGCTTCCAGCTCATGGAGGGGCTCAGTCGTAGGTGGCTGAATGCCGGATCGATCGATTACAGCGCGACGATGTTTGGAGGAAAGACGATCCATTGGGATTTCTGGAGTCTATTCCCTTACAGGTTTGAAGAAAGCTTCCTGCCGACTATCATGAGTGTCAGTCATCCTGTACATACTGCGATGGTCGCGCTGGGACTGGAAATGGCCGTGCGCGGTCACAGGCGACTGACAAATGCGATCTATGCCCTGCCTGCCCTGCTGTTTGCCTGGGTAATTCTGGCCACGCCGCTTATAACGGACAGTATTCTCTGCCGGACTGGATTATGAAGATCAACGAATGGACCGGGAGCAGCTATAAGACGAAGATTTTCTTACTGATGTTACTCGTTGTGGGGCTCGTTCTAGATTATATCGCACTCTATCGAGTGAGGAGTCAACTCCCGATGATGGAGGGCGACATGAAGGCAAGCAAAACCTGGGACGTTGGTTCCTGGGTTTTTTTATGGAAAATGTCGATTCAGGACTATTGATTCAATCTCGGAAGGTCTATTTACAAATATTAGAAGAACATTTAAAATAAATGTAAGCGTTTTAAAAGTTAAAGCGCTTTAACTTTAAGGCGGAGGTGATTGTGGTTTAGCGAGTATCAAATCATTGTTTAACCATCCAGATGCTGCACTGAATTTTCGGCTTAAAGGTTATGTCATGGATCAAGACCCATATGAACCTAAAAGGAGCGTAAGTTTATGAGAAAAAATAGGAAATTTTCGTTTAGCAGCAAGGCTGTTACGATGTGTTGTCTCGCTTTTCTTCTGATTCCGGCAGGATTCGCTTTCGCCTCTCCGAACAAGCCGTTTCCGCAGCACACGACATATACCAGCGGCTCGATCAAACCGAGCAATGTTACACAAAGCGCGATGGACAGCTCCGTGAAAGCGAAATGGGACAGCTGGAAATCGGCATATCTGAAAACGGCGGGCACAGGCAAGTATTATGTGAAGTATCAGTCCAACGGGAATACCGTATCCGAGGCACATGGGTACGGAATGCTGGCAACGGTTCTAATGGCTGGTTATGAGAGCAATGCGCAGACTTATTTTGACGGACTTTATCAATATTATAAAGCTCATCCGAGCGACAACAATTCGAAACTGATGGCTTGGAAACAAAACAGCAGCTTCCAGAACATTGAAGGCGCAGACTCGGCCACGGATGGAGATATGGATATTGCCTATTCGCTCTTGCTTGCGGACAAGCAGTGGGGTAGCAGCGGCAGTATCAACTACCTTCAGGCGGGCAAGGACATCATCAATGCTATCATGCAAAGTGACGTGAATCAGTCCCAATGGACGCTGCGTCTTGGCGACTGGGCAACGGATAACACGTTCAAAAATGCCACCCGTCCATCGGACTTTATGCTGAATCACTTGAAGGCGTTCCAGGCGGCAACCGGTGATGCCAAATGGGCGAACGTGATCGACAAAACCTATACCATCATCAACTCCTTATATAGCGGCTACAGCTCATCAACCGGATTGCTTCCAGACTTCGTTGTTCTGTCTGGTTCGACTTACAAGCCGGCTTCAGCTGATTTTCTGGAAGGGGCAAACGACGGCAGCTACGATTACAACTCATGTCGTACACCTTGGCGGATCGCAACGGATTACCTGATGACCGGTGACAGCCGGGCGCTCAATCAGCTCAATCAAATGAATAGCTGGATCTCGACCAAAGTAAGCGGCAACCCTAGTAGTGTGAAGGATGGTTATAAACTCAACGGCACTGTCACAGGGTCCGGCGGCAGCGGCGCGTTCTATGCACCGTTTGGTGTCAGCGCTATGACCTCGTCCACGAACCAAAACTGGCTGAATTCCGTCTGGACCAAAACGGCCGGCAGCTCCAATGAGGGCTACTATGAAGACAGTATCAAGCTGTTCTCCATGATCGTGATGTCCGGTAACTGGTGGACATACTAAGCAACTTGAAATGGATTGATTACTCATATGCAAGCAGGCAGGGAGATTAGCTCCCTGCCTGCTTTTTTATGGATGGAGCTAGGAGAATGCATTTGATGAATGCTTTGAGCAAAGCGATATAGATGGGCAAGTACCTATAACGACAAACCGCCATATCTCAGGAAATCCTGGGACATGGCGGTTTCGTATAAGATTATAGGATCCATCAATATCAGCGAAGCTGAACCATTCTATCATTGTAAGAAAAACAATATTTTAATTCGGTCTGTCTTCTATGAAAGTACGTCGATAGACGTTTTTCTTATGGCATCAGGACGAGTGGATTATAGCTGAATTATGCATTAGCTGTAGATTCAGTAAAAAACTGCGGCAAATATTCCTTGTTGGCTTCGAGCATTTCGTCCAGCATCTGAATCGCCACTTCGACAGAAGGGACCAAAGGATGATGGGCCAATGCTTGTATGGCCAATCCGCGATCACCGGTCACGGCAGCATCGATGGCGAGGCGCTCATAGGTTTTAACCGCATGGATCAGTCCGACGGCCATCGGAGGAACCTTGGTCAGCTGCAGCGGCAGCGGGCCGGTTTTGGTGACCACGCAGTTGACTTCAATGCTGGCATCGTCCGGCAGGAATTCAATGATGCCTTGATTAGCGACGTTCAGCGTCTGAATGTCATTCGTTCCGTTGTAGAGCGAGCGCATCAGGTTCACGGCTGCTTCGGAATAGAAGGCGCCGCCACGCTGTTCCAGCTGTTTCGGTTTATCCTTCAGCTCTGGATCATTATATAGCTCGAACAGTTCTTCTTCGACGCGTTTAACCACTTCCGCACGGTTGCCGCCTTTTTGTAAGGATTCCAGCTGCTCTTCGAGCATGGCATCGGTCATATAGAAATATTTCAGATAGTAGGAAGGCAGGGCATGCAGGGATTGCAGGAATTCCGGATTCCATTCCCGTGCAGGTACGTTCTTTGCGCTGTAACTGGCCGTATCGGCCAGCATCTCATCCAGTTTGTCTTCTCCGCTCACATCGATACGTGTAATCCAGTGCAGATGGTTCAGGCCGACAAACTCGGCATAGATGCGATCCGCTTCTACGCCGTATTTGGCCGAGGTCTGCTTGATGAGGCCGATCGGTGCATTACAGAGACCGATGCTTTTTACGTTGGAATACTTCAGAATGGCTTCGGTGACCATACCCGCCGGATTCGTAAAGTTCAGCAGCCAAGCATTGGGGGCGAGTTCTTCGATGTCACGGCAGATGTCGAGCAGGACCGGAATCGTCCGCAGCGCCTTCATCATGCCTCCGGGACCGGTGGTTTCCTGGCCGATCACGCCGTATTTCAAAGGGATGGATTCATCGCGGCCACGGGCGTCAAGCATCCCGACACGCATTTGAGTGCTGACGAAGTCCGCACCCTTGATGGCTTCGCGGCGGTCGAGCGTCAGATGAATTTCAATCGGAAGGCCGGATTTCTCCACCATGCGTTTGGCCAGGTTGCCAACAATGTTTAGTTTGCGCTGACCCGGTTCAATATCCACCAGCCACAGCTCGCGTACCGGCAGCTCGGCATGGTGAAGGATGAACCCCTCAACGAGCTCCGGAGTATAGGAAGATCCACCGCCGATTACAGCTATTTTCAGTCCTTGTTCATTTGCCATTTTTGCACACTCCAGTCATTTAAGAATTTTTTATGATGACAGTCTCTATTGTCGCTTATCTTGTTGTTTGCTTAATATGTTCGAAGTCGCGGAAGGCCCGCATTTTGTCATATACATCCTGGCTTACCGCATGTCCATCCGCATCCATAGCAGACCATAATGCACCGACGACAGGCTCAGTGGCCAAAGGTACGATGGTCGCATTCGGAGCAACGGTTGCGACAGCCTGTTCAACCTTGCTGCGAATCCAGCCATGATCTCCCCTTGTTAGCAGACTTCCAGCCAGTACCACGTCAAAGGTGTCCTTTTCCATTTTGAGCTTGTGGATGACCGCAGCAGCTGATTTGCCAAGCTCGACACCCTGGCGGGTCAGAATTTCCAAAGCTACAGCATCGTTTCCTGCGGCAGCTTCAAACAGCAGCTTCGCTGCATGAACAGGTACATGCTTGCCGTGATCCTGAAAGTCATCGAACATATCGCTGACACTGTCATATCCAAGGAAGTTCAGCAGCAGGGGAGTCAGGAGCGTTGTCTGCTCACGGCC
>NZ_LITU01000036.1:124192-138049 GCF_001280595.1 Paenibacillus xylanivorans | reverse complement strand
CCGCCGAAATCGCCGTACATATAATCAAAACCGCCGACCTGTACATGTTCTCCTGCTGGATTGCGGCCTGCGGAGTTGGTGCCTGTGCCGCAGATCAGCGCGACGCCGTAAGGCCGGTTCGTGCCTGCGCGCAGGCCGATCATCGTGTCACAGTTAATCGAGTAATTCTGGGTGAATCCGATTTCCTGAACCAGAGGGTGCAGGATTCGGTAATCTACCTCCCGATCTGCGCCTGCAAGTCCGAAATAGGTGTGGGAGATTTCATGAATCTGCAATCCTGCCTCGTTCAGAGCTCCTTCTGCGGCTACCCGTATGCTTTGCGAGGCCAAGGCGTGGTCAATCTGGTGATTGCCGTTGCCGCCCACGCCTTTGCCAAGCACATTGCCGCAGTCATCAGTCAGCAGGGCATATGTTTTTGTTCCTCCCCCATCGATTCCCAAGTAGTAAGTCAATGGTCGTCACTCCTATATATAATGTTATATTTTTTATCCGGTCGTATCTTCTGTTGATTATTCAGTAGATTCTCTCACAATGAGTTCAGGGTCGATTCGCACATTAGCCCCACGTTTCATCGTACCGTCCATGCGTTTCAGCAGCATATCCGCAGCGGCAATCCCAATGCGGTCGGCAGGCTGCCGGACCGTTGTGAGATGGGGGTGCAGCTTGGATGAAATATACTGATCGTCATAGCCGACGATAGCTACCTGTTCAGGCACCTTGATGCCTTCTTCCATGAGAGCGTTCACGACCCCGAGCGCGATATGGTCATCGCCTGCGAACACCGCGGAAGGAAGGCGTCCCTCCCGCAGCCATTTGCGGCAGGTATCATAACCAAAATCGATTTCGAAATCGCCTGTGATCATGTCAAACGGAGCCAGATCTTGTTCCTTAAGTGCCTTCAGGAAACCGCTGCGGCGCTCTTTCGTACTGCGGAACATGTCGTCTCCGCTTATGTGTGCGATGGAGGTATGGCCCAGATCAAGCAGATGCTTCGTAGCGGCATAGCCGCCCTTGTAGTTGTCGATCGTGACGGAAAAAGCATCATTCTCCGGCTTCTGATTGTCGATTAGGACATAAGGAATATTGCGCCGCTTCAGTTCCACAATGTAGTTATCTTCTTCTATCGGCGAGAGCAGAATAAGACCGTCCACCCGGTCCTCTTGGATCAGGTAATGGGTTTCATCCGAGCCAATGCCGGGAGAGACCGAAACGGCAAGAAAATAGCCGTGAAGCGAAAGCACTTCGTTCAGCTCCTTAACAACGGCATCAAAGAAGGAGTCCTGGAGAGTGGTCATGATCAAACCGACGATTCCTGTCTTGCCGCGGGCTAAACTCCGCGCAGCAGCATTGGGATGGTAATCAAGCTCCTTAATGGCGTCGAGTACCTTTTGTCTATTTTTCTCACGAACGGATTCGGCACCATTGAGTACCCGGGAAACCGTCACAACGGATAATCCTGATTTTTTTGCTACATCAAATATACTAACCTTCATTGTTTATTCTCCTTGCGGCAAATTTTCCGTACTTTATATTGATTTAACACTAGTATACATGTACGGAGGCTTAGCCGCGAAGCTAATTTAGTAGATGCACCGCCCCTTGCGGGACGGCACAATGTCTGGCGTTAACGGTTGATAATTTCCATGACCTTTTTCTGAATCGTCGGCATCAATTCTTCAACGGTGCTGTGTCCGGTATCGATTGGCTGCATCTCGTTAATGAACATGTCGTTGATCTGAGAATAGTGGGTGATCAGGTGGTTATAGGATTCAAATCCGTATTTCACAGCGCCTTCGTAAACCTTCTTCACATCTGCTGGATCGATGCCATCAAAATGCTTGTAATAGGTCTCGGCTGCCTTTGTATTTACAGGAGGATTGCCGCCGCTCAGGTCAATGGATTTTTCCTGAACCTCGTCGCTGACCAGATACTTGATCCATTCAAAAGCTTCCTTCGGATGCTTGGAGCCCTTCAGAATCAAGAGCGGATCGACGAACAGCACGCTACGGACCTTGTCATTGCCGCCAGCAGGCACTGCTGCCACGCCCACCTTGAACGGGAAGTCATTAGAGCCGGCAAGGCTCCAGGAGCCGCTAACGGTCATACCCACCTTACCGGTTACGAATGCATCTCCATTTTGCCCCGCTACGCTCTTGCTCCATTCCGTTGTCGGAGACACTTTATCTTTTAAGATCAGGTTGAACAGCTTGTTATAGGCTGCGATGACTTCCGGCGAATTGAAATAAGTCTCGGATGGTACGCCGCCGTTGGTCCAAGTATCCTGGGAGTAAGGTTCCGCTCCAAAATAGAGCGGGCGCATATCGCGCTCGGACCATGTGAAGTCAACGCCATATTGGGTTTTGGCAATATCGCTGGATACATGCGTCATTTTCTTCGCGTCTTCGACCATTTTGTCAAACGTCCAGCTCTTGTCCTCGTAATCGCTTGGAGGGTAAGGAACGTTGGCAGCGTCGAACATGTCTTTGTTGTAGAGCATCAGAGAGACGTACATGTTGACCGGAATACCGTAGACTTGGTCTTTGACGGTGTAGATTTTCATAAGATCATCCGGGATGTTGTAGTCGGACGCCTTAAATCCGTCTTCCTTAATAATGTCGTTCATATCAAGCAGCATGTCTTTGTTGTAATACTCCGCAAAACCGCCATAGCCATAATGGCTTGTGACGTCAGGTGATTTGCCGCCGGCAATCAGCGTTTGGAGTTTACTATCGAACTGCTCGTAAGGAGCTTTCTCGATTTTCACCTTAATATTCGGATGTTGGGCTTCAAAATCCGGAACCAGCTTTTCGATAAAGGTGCGATCCTCGGAATCGATGGTGTAGTGCGTTATGGTTACTTGCCCTCCTGAGTTAGCGCTATCGCCATCATTACCGGGTACGACATCTCCCGCTGATTTGCCGCCGCTACAGCCGGACAATGCCAACACGACGAGCATGCTGGTCGCAAGCAAAAGTGTAAAAGACTTTTTGATCCTTATCGTTTTCATGAACTACAGTCCCCCATATATTCAAGTTTTTTGCCGCCCCTGCGGCGGAGTCTTTACTTGATGCCTGTAAGTACAATTCCTTCCACAAACCGCTTCTGGGCTATCGCAAACAGGGTCACGATCGGCAGCATGGCGAGCACGGAGGCAACCATGAGCAGATGCCACGGCGGAATTCGGAAACGCGAAGATGTGAAGGAAGACATACCGACCGGAAGCGTAAACTTATCCGATGAGCTTAAATAGAGCACAGGTGTCAAAAGGTCGTTCCAGCTGTAGATGAAGGCAAAGATCGCAACGGTTGCAAGCGCCGGACCGGACAGAGGCAAAGCGATCTGTCTCCACATCCGGAACTCGCTGCAGCCATCGATGCGTCCGGCGTCAAACAGCTCATCCGGCAGCGTGGAAAAGAACTGTCGCAGCAAAAAGATGTTGTATGCCGAACCGAAAAACGCAGGGACAATCAGCGGCAGGAAGGTATCGATCCAGTTCAGCTTGGAAAAGAGAATGAACTGTGGGATCATAATCGCCGGATATGGAAGCATCATGGTGCTGAGCATGAGCATGAACCAGAGGTTGCTGCCCTTGCCCCGATATCTGGCGAAACCATAGCCTGCAAGCGCCGACGAAAACAGGGTGCCAACAACGGTCAAAATGCCGATAATGAGACTGTTCATATACATTTGACCGAAGTTCAGCGTGTCGAAAATTTCTCTGTAGTTACTCCACTGCCAGGACTCCGGCAGAAAGGTCGGAGGAAACGTCAGCAGTTCCTTCTTTGATTTCAGTGAGGTCGAGACCATGAAAAACAAAGGGAGGAGCATGAGAAAGGTGGTGACCACCAGGGCAATGAAGCTAGCAATGCTAACCGCGTCGATTTTGCGCCTGCGTTTATTCACAGAAGGTGAAGCCCCTGGGCCGGCAGTCGGAATCGTACTCATTTGCGTCCGCCTCCTTCATAGTGAACATAACGGTTCGAGAGTTTGATAATGAGCGCCGTAAACGCCATGACGACGATCAGCAGCACCCAAGCGAGTGCCGAGGAGTAGCCTGCCCTGTATTCCTTGAAGGCGCTGGTGTACAGATTGTAAACGTAGAACCAGGTCGAGTAGTTTGGACCCCCTTGGGTCATTACATACGCCTGTGTGAATACCTGGAAGGAATCAATGACGCCCATAATCAGCTGGAACAAAAGTACCGGTGAAATCATGGGCAGCGTCACGTTCAGGAAAATTCGGAAGCGTCCCGCACCATCAAGCCTGGCGGCTTCCACGAGACTTGAAGGAACGCCCTGAAGTCCCGCAAGGAACAGAATCATGCCTGAGCCCACCGTCCAGAAGGACATAATCATCAGAGCGTAAAGCGCATAATCGGGGCTCATGAGCCAGGCTGGGCCGCTAATACCGAACCAGGACAGCACGTAATTGAACAGACCGATCGATGGGTTGAAAATCCAGTACCACAGCAAGGACATCGCGACGCCGGATACCATGCTCGGAAAATACATGGCCGTGCGGAAAAATCCGCGGAACGGTATTTTCGCATTGAGCAGGAGAGCAAATCCAAGTGCCAGCAGCAGCTGGATCGGTACACTGATAAATGTATAGCGCACCGTTACGACAACAGATTTCCAAAACAGGTCATTTTGAAACATTTCTTTGTAATTCGCGAGTCCGACATATTTCGGCGGGTGGATAATGTCATAGTCCGTGAAGCTGTAATAAAGGGATGACAGAATCGGATACAAGGCAAACACGAAGAAACCGATAAGCCATGGAGAGATGAAGAGGTACATGTAAAATGTCTGCCGCCGGCTTTCGCGATGGGTCACATAAACACCAACCTTTCTATTTGATATAAAGTTATAACGCTTTAACTTTCGGAATTAAGTTACCTCTAAATAAAAGGTTTCATATGATGTTATGTAATTGAAAGTTAAAGTGCTTTAACTTTATTATCCGGACTGATGAGATTATCATAGTGGATGGTTTCTCAATTATCAACCCTTTTTTTGGATGTTTGTAAGCGCTACCTTTATTGACGCTTCGGAAGTTCTTTCAAAACGCCTGACAAAGGCTGATATAGAAAGGTTTGGGTGGATATTCAAGCCCTCGGAAATTAAAGATATTTCCTTGGAGGAATTTTCGCGAAAGGACTGTATTTTTAGGCAAAGTGTACTAGGAAGTCCGAATGGCATTCGTATCATACGCTTCGACTCCGGTCAAGTCGAAGCGAAGTGGATTCCCTAACGCGTCAACTACCGCATGTATTTTCGTGCTTAATCCACCTCGGGAACGTCCGATCACTTGCTCCCTTTTGCGCCTGATCCATGCTGGTGAACTCGCACAATCGTGGCGTCAATCATCACGCTTTCCTCGTCAGGATCTAGGGAAACATGCTTTAAAACGTCACCCCAAATGCCCGCTTTCTTCCAGCGTCGAAAGCGGGTGTAGACGGATTTCCAATTGGGGAAGTGGTCTGGTAGATCACGCCAAGGGCGCCTGAACGAGCTACCCATAGCATTGCGTTTAACATGATTCGATTATCCACTGCGGGACGTCCTTCTTGTGGTTTTCGTTCAGGTGGAAACGACCATCAGCAGTCTAAAATCGGTGAAGGCCGGATACGAGGCGTCTGCGGGTATCAATCTATATTTCATCTTGGGCTGAATTTTAGCAGGTGAGCGGGTCAAAGTAGACCGGAAATTTGTGCACTGCATTCCTTCAATTTTTTACTTACCGCACGGTCTCTCTTTCGACTTAATCGCGCGGCAGGGCCGGATATAGCCAATGCTGCAATCACTTTACCATTATAAAATATTGGAGCAGCAACGCAGCGTAAACCCACTTCTGTTTCTTCATCATCAATGGCGTATCCTTGTTGACGGATTACGTTTAGATGCTCTTTTAATAAATGGTTGTCGTCAAAGGTATGCTTTGTTGCTTTGTGCTGGGTAAGATGTGTAAGCATTTTTTTTAGTTGTTCATTACTTAGGTGCGCCAGGATAACTTTCCCAAAGGCACTTAGATGGGCATAAGCGGAATCACCTACACGTGTATGGCTACGGATGGCATGATTGCCCTCCACCACTTGGACTGTCATGACTTTCATTCCATCTAAAACTCCGATATAGGCAGTTTCGCCAAGCTCCTGTGCTAATTGATGCAGGGATGGAACAACTAACCAATTAAGTCGAGTGTTAGCAGACGATGAATGGTGTCCCTTTAATTCAGAAGCTTTGTACGTGTGACCATCTTTTTGAATAAATCCTGTCATTTCCAGCGTATATAGCAGACGGAAAGTTGTAGACTTGTTAAGGTTAAACCGATGCATGATCTCAGTCAGTCTCATGGGTTCACCTTGTTGCAACGCATCTAGAATGAGTAGTCCTTTTTTTAGGGTTGCAACCTCATATTGATCCATTGATTCACCTCTAAGCATCCTTTAATTTTGTCTTTATGACTACCAATGTAGTTTCAGTTTTACTGAAAGCGGGAAATTATTATAATTGAATTATTGACATATAAATAAAAAACCATTGCATTCCATTTTAACGTGTATGAAGTAAAATTGTACAGATTCGGTCTTTCACCAGAGGACCTCAACTGATTACAAATGAAAAAGAGAGGGAAAGAGCTTTACGCCCAAACCCTCTCAGGTATATTTAAGTGGTTATGACCATAACCATGACACTTATTCTCCTTTTAAAAACAGGCGGATGCCCTCAACTGCGTAAGCATGATCCAACTCGCCGGTTAATCCGCCAACCGTTACAGATCCGACTACGCCTACACCCTTGACACGGATGGGAATAGAACCGCCAACCGCTTGATATTCTGCAGTGGAAAGCAGGGAGTGTTCTGCATGAGAAGCACCGCTTTGAATAAAGCGCTGGTCGATGTAGGCAGAACTGCGGTTATAGTGATCGACAATCCGTTTTTTGCGAAATAACCATACGTAGTTTTCTTCCGAAGTACCATCCATGAGATGTGTAAACACGGGAACTCGGTTACGTTCAATATGCACGGCCACCGCTACGTTGTTTTCTTGAGCATACTGCACAATCTGGTTACCAATGACAAGAGCATCTTGATGGCTAAAACTTGTAAATTCCAATTCATCCTCTAATAGTTCCAATGATTTCAAATCCATTTATCCTCTCTCCTCAACAAAAAGATTTTGTTTCTTATCCATTCTGTAGTTTATAGCTGCCAGTAAAAAGGCGAATCCTGCCATAATTGCACCGATCCAAGCCGTGTCCATCATATGCAAGTGGTCTACTGCAAGCCCACCCAATGTTGAACCAGCAGCGATCCCAATATTAAAAGCAGAGATGTTTAATGCAGAAGCGACATCCTTGGCAGAAGGCACCAGCTTTTCTGCGAGCATTAGAATGTAAGCCTGTACGCCGGGAGACATCATAAAAGCGAAGAAGCCCATTAATATGAGGGACAAAATGGTGAGCGTCTTGTTGGGCAGTAGCCATATTTGGAGCAGCAGAGCAATGCCCTGAAACAGAAATACGAATCGAAGTGCCTTTACAGGATGTCCATTTGCTAATTTCCCCCCGATAATATTCCCAATGGCTACAGCAACACCGTAAATCAGCAGTAGCCATGAAATAGACGAAGATGAGTAGCCGCTAATCTCTTCAAGGATAGGAGAGATATACGTAAATAAGGCGAAGGTTCCGCCGAAACCTAGAATCGTCATTAACAAGGCAGTGATGATCCGAGGATTAACAATCAAACTTCCAACATCTCTTAAGGTCGGTGAGTGCATTGAACGTGGGACTTTTTCTACTGCCACAAGACTGACCAACAAGGCTATCAGCCCTAAAATTGCGACCACGGCAAATGACATACGCCAACCAAATTCCTGCCCGATATAGGTTCCAAGGGGAACACCCAAAATGGTAGCGACGGTTAACCCAGTGAACATAATGGAGATGGCGGTGCCTTTCTTGTTAGCAGGCACCATATCTGCGGCCACTGTAGCTGCAACAGCGAAAAATACACCATGTGCAATAGCTGTAATTATCCTAGATAAGAGCAAAAGGAAATAAGTGGAAGCTATTGCTGCTAGAGCATTCCCTAAAGTGAAGACGACCATGAGGAACACCAGGTATCCTTTTTTAGGCAATTTCCCGGTAATAACTACGACGATTGGGGTTCCAATAGCAAGGGCCACTGCATACCCAGACACCAGGGTCCCAGCTTGCGTTACCGATATGCCAAGATCGGTGGCTACCTCTTGCAGAATACCGACAATAACAAATTCTGTCGTTCCAATAGCAAAAGCACTTATTGCAAGTGACATTAGTGCTATAAAGATTTTTGAATTCATACTTTCACCTCCTTATGTAGGCCAATATTAAGTGAGAACTTAAATGAGTTCAAATAAAGAAAAAAAGTTTCTATAAAAGAAACTTTTTTCTCGGTGGATACAATGATAATACCAATTGGAGAATCGATTGATCTTTACATAAACGATAACAACGTACTTAGCTTTGATCTTATGTCTCAATGTTTTCCAAATGATACACATCCATGGTGTCAATTATGGTTTCTGTATTTTTTAGGTATGTTTGGTAATGCTTGGTATTCATATGTGCGAGTATGGCATTTTCGTCAGCCCAAGACTCATAAAAAACATATGTGCCTTTTTTTTTAAGCGATTTATGCAGCTTATATTGTATACAACCTTTCTCTGCACGAGACGGTTCAATAAGTTTGATCAATTCATCGCGTAGCTGTTCCTCTTGTCCAGGTTTTGCTTTTAGAATCGCACAAATGGTAATGACATTCATAAAATACACCTCTTAATAAAAATTTTGTTGATCTCTTGTTGATAAAATCTAAACAATAATTAGTAACGATATTACGTGTCTCTAAGCCGAAATTTTTTCTGCACAGTGATCCTCCAATGGGGTTAAAAGGGAAGATCAGTTGCTGAAATATGAAAAAAATGCAAGCAGCATGGCCTCATCATAGGTGAATCATAGGGGATTTTCAAAAAAAAGTTAGAAAGTTTCTAATAAAGAACCCATTCAGCTACCTGAGTAAGTGTCTTTATGTCTGACAAGCTCTTGTCCAGCAATGTACAAGTACAAGTGTGTAGCCTTCGGCAGTTGAAAGGGAGGACGAGTAATGAAATAATCCTTACCACTGTTTGCGTTCTCATAACACCGCGAAGTGCTGCGGTTGCTAAATCTACCAAGGGCCTACATTAAAGCTAAAGTTGGCTTTAACGATAACATGGACAGGCATTATATGGTTGTTTATTGTGCTTATATGTGTAAAAATATATTGTATATTAAAAATATAACAAATGAATTGGTGATGTGATTATCATGAGTACTAATGATCGAATACCGTTATACCAACAAATTCAGGACTATGTCCGCAAAATAATTACCTCGGAGAATATGAAGCCGGGTGATCGGATACCGACAGAGAAGGAGCTAATGGATCAGTTTAATGTTAGCAAAATTACGGTTGTCAATGCCCTAACAGGCTTAGCTAACGAGAAGTTGATCGCCCGTGTTCCTGGTAAAGGTAGTTTTGTCGCAGAAGAGACGGACTCAGTTATCACAGTATTTTCTGAATCTCCAACTACAATGAGAAGGGGGCTTAGTACAGGCCTGATTGGTATTATCATGCCTACGATCCACGACTACTTTGCTATCCGACTAATCGAGGGTATTGAACAAACACTGAATCAAGAAGGTTATCGCAGCATGATCATGTTGACGAATGGCAAGATCGAGAAAGAAAAGGATGCAATCAAGGAGCTAAAAGCACTTGGAGCGGAGGGGCTACTTATTTTTCCTGTAGATGAAGGGAATTATAACGAGGAAATTCTCGGCATGAAGTTATCCGGCTTCCCTTTTTTGCTGATTGACCGATATTTGCCGGGAGTCGAAACCCATTACATCGCGGCTGATGGAAGACTAGGTGTGAGGATGGCCGTTGAACATCTGTGGGATCTTGGACATCGTGATATAGCCATCTGCTCGGATTCACCGCTGCAAACCGTCACGGTCCAGGAGCGAATTGATGGTTATATTGAAGCATTGAAAGATAAAGGGGCGCTTATTAATCCTGCTCATATGATTACAGATTTCAAGCCATTGTCTGTCCTGAAGGACGCAGAATCCCATCCATTATACCGATATATCTCTAACAAAATGGTCACGGCTTATATTTCACTTAACGGTAGGTTGGGTGTTCAGATCTATCAAATGGCCAAGCAAGCAGGACTCCGTATTCCCGAAGATGTGTCGATTGTGAGCTTTGATGATCCAACTTCCATCGTGGAGGAATTTAGTATATTCACGCATGTTAAGCAGTTTGAGAGCGAGATGGGATCCCGTGCAGCCGGCCAGCTTGTCGAAGTCATTCGTAGTAGCGGAGATACTACCGGCTTCAGCAAGATACTAATTCAACCTGAACTTGTCATTCGACAAACCTCGGGAATCTGTCCCATATCGTAATTTCCAAGTTTTGATTAAAGTCTTTTCCGTATATGATCCGGAAAGGACTTTTTGTTTTAAAAAACATATTGAATATATTGTTAATATATATTATATTTTATGAAATGGTGGATACACAAACCACGAAAGACAGACAAACATGGGTGAGGAGGTTAGGACCATGCTTCGAGATCGTAAAGAAGAACGAATTGGATTTCAGGAATCAGCGCCCTATCATCCCGATTATGATCTGCAAACGGACTTTGTCATGGTCTACGGGATTGACGAAACGATGCAGGAACGTATTCGGGAATGGAAGAATAAAGGGTACGTTGTGCATTTAATGACAGGAGTAGCATGGGGGACCTATAACAGCTACCTGGACGGGGAAGTAGACGGAGAAACGCATTGGGATGAAGCACAAACGGACCGTCATGGTGAGATGATTGTTCATGGCAAGGAGCCCATTATTCCTTACATGGTCCCAACCGTTTCCTTTGGCAAATATATTGCTGAACGCATACGTGTAGCTGTTGATTCGGGTGTGGAGGCGATTCATCTGGAAGAGCCTGAATTCTGGGTGAACGGCGGATACTCGGAATCGTTTAAGAGAGAATGGCAGCTGTATTACAAAGAATCCTGGAGAGCGCCTCATTCCTCACCCGATGCACAGTTTCGGGCCTCCAAATTGAAAGCGTATTTATATACACGTGTATTAGACCGATTATGTACCGAGATGAAAGATTATGCTCTAAAGCGTTACAATCGCGTTCTTCGGTTTTACGTTCCAACCCACAGTCTGATTAATTATACGCAGTGGCGAATCGTTAGTCCGCAGTCTCGCTTGATTGAGCTTCCGTCTGTAGATGGATATATTGCGCAAATCTGGACAGGGACTTCACGAACACCCAACGTTTATGAGGGGGTACGAAAAGAACGAACGTTTGAAACCGCATACTTAGAATATGGCGTTATGCAAGAGCTAGTAAGGGGAACAGACAGACGAATGTGGTTTCTGCATGATCCCATTGAAGACAATCCGAATTACACATGGGCCGATTATAAACAGAACTACCTGAAGACGGTTGCTGCTTCACTTCTTCATCCTGGAGTTTCCCATTACGAGGTCGCCCCATGGCCGCGAAGAATATTTAAAGGGAATTATCCATCTGATGATGGTGCAGGTAAAGAGCAGATTCCTCCTGATTATGCAACGACATTGCTGCATGTTATGCACACACTTGGAAACATGGATCAGGACAATGTTGAAATTGAAGGTGAATCTCCTCAGGTTGGTGTATTGATTGCAGATTCAGCGATGTTTCAGCGCATGAAATCGGAGCCGGAAGCACCTGATGCCGGAAAGTATGACGGCACAGATCCAGAAGGATTCCAAGAGGATGGCGATACAGAGTTGTTAGATTTCTCTCCATTCTATGGTCTTGCGTTACCCTTACTTAAACACGGGATACCGGTGAGACCTGTCCAACTTGATAATGTGAGGCGCTATCCCCATTACTTGGCTCCATATCGGGTCCTTCTTTTGAGTTATGAGTTTATGAAGCCAGAACACTCTGATATCCATTATGCACTGGCCCAATGGGTACAGGATGGGGGCGCGTTGATCTATATTGGGGACGACAGCGACCCGTATCACAACATTCGAGCATGGTGGAATGACGACCAGCGCAGTGAAAGCACTAATACCATGTATCACTCACCACGAGAGCACTTATTTGAACAGCTTGGGCTTAAGGTAGAGCAGGAAGGGATTCATCATGTGGGCAAAGGACTGGTTCATTGGCTCTCTGTACATCCGACTGCATGTTCGTCAAGTAAATCGGGTGCAGATCAACTTCGCCAGTCTGTGAAAGAAACATTGGAGAAACTTCAGGATTCCAACTTCCGTTGGGAAGCCAAGCATTATTTTAAGATTAAACGGGGGCCCTACATCATTGCCTCTGTCCTGGAAGAGTCTGTATCCGAAGAACCGCTGGTTATTCCAGGTCCGGTTGTAGACTTGTTCGATCCTGCCCTGCATGTTCGGCAAGAGGTAAGGCTAGCTCCTGGTGAGCAAGCATTGTTATACGACATTACGGCCGGAAGGCCACAGCAAGACAAGGTCAGCCTAGTCTCAGCTTCTTCCAGAATTGAAGATCTGACGATAACGAATACAGGTTTTCAATGTGTAGCCAAGGGTCCGTCAAATATGCAGGCCACGGCCAGATTCTACTGTCCATTTGAACCGATATCCGTTTCTAGTATAGATCAACATAAGACTGTAACTACCGGATGGGAATGGGATACGGAGTCGAAAACCGTACTGCTGAAGTATAAGCATGGCAGTAAGAACAAGGTGGAGATTCAAGTAAGGTGGGGTCGTGAGAATGCAAAAGCTTGATGAATGAGAGGAGAGAACAAAACAATTATGCCATATGAACCGATTAGACTCGGGCATTTGAATCAAATGCTATCCAAACTCCGTGAAGCGATATATGAGCCAATTGCCAAGTTGAATGTGACGGCATGGGTTACCCCCGAACCCGTTTCATTCGAGGAAAGAATGTCAGGTCAGAAGATCACCCTTTCACAGGGCGAGCGTTGGGGGGAGTTATGGGATTGTGCCTGGTTTTGTTTTACTGGCAGCATTCCACCGTCTGGAAGTGACGCCAAGGTTGTTCTTCTGCTGGACGTGAACGGCGAACTCTGTCTGGTGGACCACGAAGGAACGCCTGTGCAGGGTTTGACAACCATCAATTCGGAGTTTGAATTCACATTGGGTCTCCCTGGGAAAAGAGTGGTTGAACTGGATCATTCTTCGATAAAGGTGGCGGAGGGAGCATTCGAACTGTGGGCCGATGCTGGCAATAACGACTTATTTGGCAAATACCAAGGTGGTACTGTAAAAGAAGCGGTTATTGCGATCTGCCATGAAGGGATCCGAAGTCTGTATTACGACACAGAGGTACTTCTGGAAACGGCAGAGCATCTCCCTGCCGACACAGCGCGTAGAGAAAAAATTCTTCAGTCCCTATATGACGTTTCATTAATATTGACGGAATTCACACCAGACCGTATTCATCGTGCTAAGGGATTATTGAACGAACAATTATCATTTCGCGGTGGAGATTCCGTGATGAACATAAGTGCCGTTGGTCATGCGCATATCGATTTGGCTTGGTTATGGCCGATCCGTGAAACGATCCGAAAAGGTGCAAGAACATTCTCGACGGTGCTTCGCATGATGGAACGTTATCCCGATTATGTGTTCGGGGCGAGCCAGCCTCAGCTATACGATTGGATGAAGGAACACTATCCCAAGCTGTATGACCAGATCAAGGAACGGGTGCAGGAAGGCAGATGGGAACCGCAAGGGGCG
>NZ_LITU01000036.1:119029-124182 GCF_001280595.1 Paenibacillus xylanivorans | reverse complement strand
GGGTAGAGTCGGATACCAATGTGCCTGGTGGTGAATCTCTTGTACGCCAGATCCTGTATGGCAAACGGTATTTTCAACAGGAATTTGGAATGGAAATGAAGTCACTGTGGATGCCAGACGTATTTGGTTACTCCGCAAGCTTGCCGCAGTTATTGAAAAAATCCGGTGTGGATTACATGATGACACAGAAGCTCTCCTGGAGTGAGTACAACCGCCATCCTCACCATTCCTTTCTGTGGGAAGGGATCGATGGTTCCTCAGTATTAACACATATGCCGCCTGAGGATACGTACAACAGTCCGGCGGCTCCACGTTCCATTGCCAAAGCAGAGCGGGAGTACTTAGATAAAAATGTATCCAACCACGCACTGATGCTCTTCGGCATTGGAGACGGCGGCGGTGGGCCGGGAGAAGAACATTTGGAACGGCTGGAGCGAGAGAAGAACCTGCTCGGTCTGGCGCCTGTTGTACAGGAACCTTCATGGAGATTCTTTGAACGATTGAATGAAGAAAGAGAACGATTCCAGACCTGGCGTGGTGAGCTATATCTGGAAAAGCACCAAGGAACCCTGACCAGTCAGGCACGAAGCAAGCGCTACAACCGCAAGATGGAGAAAGCTTTACGTGAACTGGAGTTTGCCGCTGTGCTGGCTAACCGGATTGGCAAGTCTTATCCGGCCGAGACACTGGAGACGATCTGGAAGGAAGTCCTTCTATACCAGTTCCACGACATACTTCCAGGATCTTCAATTAAGCGGGTGTACGATGAGTCGTTAATACGGTATGAAGAATTGCTCCAGCAGACGGAAGCCATGATCACCGAAACCTACGACTATTTAGCAGACCATATCTCATCGAGTGAGGCAGAATTCTCTGGAGTCGTGGTGTTCAATTCACTGCCTTGGGAACGCGAGGAATGGCTCCACATGGATGGACGATGGTGTAAAGTGCAGGTTCCATCGATGGGATACACTGTGGTATCCGATTATGGCAACCAGGGTGTCGAGCGGGAAGTAGCGTCCAGCATTGAAATCGATTCGGAAACGTTGGATTCGGGCTTCCATGTTACAGCCGAAGAACGGAGCCTAGAGAATGACATCCTCATCGTGAAATTTGACCAGAATGGGGGCATCACCTCGATCCTGGATAAGCTGGAGGCTCGTGAAGTCATCCTGCAAGGGCAGCGGGGGAACGATCTTCGCGTGTATCATGACGAAGGTGATGCCTGGGATTTCCGTCATGATTATTCAGCGCAGGCGGGGATGCCATTAATTCTGAATGATATCCGGGAGCTTCGGGATGGTCCGAGAGTTGGGCTGGTTTTTGATTACAGCTACGGAGAGTCTACTCTAACCCAAACCGTCACTCTAACCGAGGGGAGTCGACGTATCGATTTCGAGACCGGCGCGGATTGGAGAGAAAACGGTAAAATGTTACGTACTTCTTTCCCAGTTAACATCCGTACCGATCAGGTTCACTGTGAAATCCAGTTCGGCAGCTTGAGCAGACCGACTCACCGCAATACGATGTGGGATTTTGCGAAGGATGAGATTTGCGCTCATCAATGGGTGGATTTATCGGAGCCGGATTACGGAGTCGCCCTGCTCAATGATTGCAAATACGGGCATCGAGCCATCAACAATGTGCTTGACCTTCATTTGCTGCGCAGCAGTTCCTATCCAGATCCGGTGGCGGATCGTGCAGAGCATCAATTCACCTACTCGTTATATCCGCATCAAGGAAATCACGTGCAGGCTGAAATCTATCGAAAAGGAAATGAGCTGAATATTCCGCTTCGCCTGAGCTCCTTATCTGTATCCTCAGCGGATGTATCAGAGGGAAAACTGCCTTATATGAAAGCATTCTTGCAGCCGGATCATCCGCACATCATGGTGGAGTCGGTAAAAAAAGCCGAGGATAGTAACGACATCATCGTCCGTCTGTATGAAACCTCGGGAACCCAGGTCAAAACGAAATTGTCTATCGGATGGAATGCAGCTGAAGTCTGGGAGGTTGATCTCATGGAGAATAACATTTCAAAGCTGGATCTTCAGAATCAATCTGACGTAGTCTTGTCCTTTACACCATTCGAAATCATCTCGTTGCGATTGAAAGGTTAGCAAGAATAACGGGTTCAACCTTCCACAAGGGAAAGGAGCGTTGGGAATGTGAATAAGTCTAACAATCTGTTAATGAAGCGAATCTGGAAGCATAAGATCTTTTACTTGTTCATGCTGCCTGGTATCATCTGGTTTTTCTTGTTCTCCTATGTGCCCTTATATGGAATTCAAGTTGCCTTCAGGGATTACACCTTCGTTGGCGGTTTCAGTGGAAGTCCATGGGCGGGCTTCAAGTACTTTGAACAATTCTTTAACTATTATCAATCCGGTGATATCATCCGCAACACGGTGATCATCAGTCTCATGAAACTACTTATCGGCTTTCCGATGCCGATCATTCTTGCCATTCTTTTAAACGAGATACGGATGATCAGGTTCAAGAAAACTGTTCAGACTCTTTCTTATTTACCTTATTTTGTATCCTGGATCGTGGTTGTCACCCTGATGCAGAGATTGCTTACTCCATATGGCGGGCCAGTCAATGATTTGCTGGGATCATTTGGAACCGATCCGATCCAATTCCTGTACAATCCCACCTGGTTCTATCAGATGATTCTCGGATCGGACATCTGGAAAAACATCGGTTGGAATTCGATCATCTTTATGGCCGCCATTGCAGGAATTGATCAGCAGCAATATGAAGCTGCCAAGATCGATGGCGCAGGACGCTTTCAACAGATGTGGCACGTGACACTTCCAGGTATCCGTAATGTGGCCATTATATTATTTATTCTCGCCGTGGGTAATTTGATGAGCGCCGGTTATGAGCAGCTTCTTCTCCTGAACGGACCTGGGACTGCCAGCATGGGCAGCGTACTGGATGTGCATGCCATTAACTCTGGTATCCGGGAAGGGCGCCTGAGTTACGCCGCAGCTGTTGGATTATTCCAAAGCGTTATTGGTCTTATCCTGGTTCTGACGGTCAATCGGATTGCCCGCAAAGTCAGTGATGTATCCCTGTTCTAAGGAGGTGACGTTATGACACGTAAATGGTCTTTATTCTCAGTAGTCAACTATACCTTGCTTGCTCTGGTTGGTTTCTCCATGATCTACCCGTTTATTTACATTTTGGCTTATTCATTGAATGACGGTAAGGATTCGATGCAGGGCGCGATCTATTTTCTTCCTCGAAAATTTACGCTTGAGAACTATGCTCAAGTATTCGATAACGCCCGCATCTGGAAGGCGTACCAAATTACAATCATGCGCACCGTGCTGGGTACGTTCCTCCATGTTGTCCTGTGTACGCTCATGGCCTATGCGCTTTCCAAAAAAACATTGCCCGGCCGATCGTTCTTCACCTTTTACATCTTCTTGCCTACGATTTTCAGTGCCGGGTTCATCCCGTTCTTCATTACGCTTCAGAAACTGCATTTGATCAATAGCTTCTGGGTATACGTCTTGCCGCTGTTATTTAATTTCATGCATATCATCATTATCCGAACCTTTCTGCAAGGCATTCCGGAAGAGCTGGAGGAATCTGCTCACATTGACGGGTATGGGGATTTCCAAATATTTGTTCGGATCATCCTGCCTCTTTCGGGACCGGTACTGGCAACCATCTCCCTCTTTATTGGGGTAGCCCATTGGAATGATTGGTTCTCAGGGGCTTACTATGTATCCAACAAAGATCTGATCCCGGTGCAAACCCTCTTGCAGGAGATGCTGACGGAAGCAGAGTCGTTATCCAATTCGATGCAACGCGCAGCACAACAGGGCGGGCAGACGGTTGGTGGTGCAGGAGGTGCAGGTGCGACACCTGAATCCCTTCGTATGGCTTTGCTTGTCATCACGGTTTTCCCGATCTTGTGCATCTATCCGTTCATGCAACGGTATTTCGTAAAGGGAGTGATGATCGGTTCGGTGAAAGGTTAGGTTATCCTGACCCGGAATTTGCTTGGCTTTACCAAGCTTGACCAAGATCATTCATATTCATATTTCAGGAGGCGATTGGTTTGAACAAGATTTGGTCAAAAGGCGTATCCGTATTACTCGTGTCCATCTTGGTTGGAGGATTGTTGAGCGGCTGTACGGATTCATCAGGGAACGGTGATGGTGGAGAAGCAGCCGATGGTTCATACAAACTCAAAATACTACACAATTGGAACGGATCAGGGGGATCGGATAATGGCATGACGCCTGTGGAAGAAGTCATCAAGGAGAAGACTGGCGTTACCCTCCAGTGGGAATATACAAAAGGCAGTGAGACTGAGAAAGTAAACCAGATTTTTGCCACGCAGGATTTGCCGGATATCTATACTGGACCTGCATGGGGAGGCGAGTTGGACGGCATTATCAAGGCTGCCAAAGAAGGACAGTTGTTGGATATTTCCGACAAATTGGGGGATTATCCAAACCTTGCGAAATCCATTGCCGAAGAAAATGTACCCCCAGCTCTATACGAGAAAGCAATTGATGCATATGACGGCAAAAAATATCTACTCCTGCAAAATCAGCCTGCCAAGAACGAAGACGGCATGGACTGGCTTTACGGCTTCTATGTCCGTAAAGACATCGCTGAGAAGGTCGGTGTGGACCCTCAGTCTGTCGTGACGAAGGAGGATTTCTATAACTTCCTCAAAACAATCAAAGATGCCAATCTGCAGGAGAACGGTCAGCCGGTCTTCCCGCTGGGTGGCTTCAGTAACGGCTGGTCCGTGGGCATTGGGAATACCATGTTCTATTCGGGTGCTGGATATGTCAACAAAGGAGACGGAACGGTAGAGCATCACTTTTTCACCAAAGGCTATGAAGAGTACACACTATTCTATCGGAAGCTAGTTGAAGAAGGACTGATGGACCCTGAAGCATTTACCCAGACAGACCCAATCGCTAAAGAGAAAATCAATCAGGGCCGTATCGCTATCCTTGCTGCACATTATCCGGCCATTCTGGATGCTTCCAAAGAATATGTCACTTCGCATCCCGGAAGCGATTATATTCCTATTGGCCCATTGGAGTGGGCAGATGTTGACCCGAACCGCCCCGCGGATCTAGGCATTCAAGGCAACAACGTAACAGCCATCACCAAAG
>NZ_LITU01000036.1:20016-119019 GCF_001280595.1 Paenibacillus xylanivorans | reverse complement strand
GCAAGGGCGCATGTGTAGATGCGGCGCTAAAGTTCCTGGATTATATGGCTTCCGATGAAGGCTTCATGCTGGCGAGATACGGAGTTCAAGGCGTTCATTGGGATATGAAAGATGGTAAACCTGTCGCTAATCAAGAGTGGTTTGATAAGTTTACGGCAGATCAATCGGGAAAAGTTCGCAAGAACGAAGGCATTAGCATCGGCCTGGAATCGATTACGGGGCTTGATCGCATCAATTCCGCTGCTGGCGGAGATATCTGGGCCGATCAGGAACGTCTCGATGCCATGGAGCAAGCCCGCAAAATCCTGCGACCTAACGGCATTCAGGTGATTACAGCCTATAACCCGGGCGATGTGATTACCAAAGCGCCCGAATGGGAAATGCTGAAACCTTCGATGGACCGGATCAATGATGCCTGGAAGGAAGCAATCTTTGCGAAATCAGATGAAGCGGCGATGGGCATTATCAATGACCTTCGCGAGCAGCTCCGAAAGACCGGATATGATCAAGCCATGCAGTTCACGAACGAAAATCTGAAAGGTAAAGACGTGGTGACCGTTCAGATGCCGAACTGATGACTTCCATAATTAAGGGAGCCCGGTAACACGAAAGGCTTCGCAGCACCTTGGTAAACGAGGGAGCGAAGCCTTTCGTTGTTTTGCTTGAGCGTGAGGGTGTCCACTCTTTATGAAAAATACATCCGTGGAATTCGTTATTCTTGATATTGACTTTACTTTAAGGAGTTGTATTCATATGACGACAAATTTCAGACCTCCATCTGTACCTCTTGTAACCGTAGATCCTTATTTTAGTGTATGGTCCGCTGCAGACCATCTGTATGAAGATCATACCCGACATTGGACGAACAAAACGAATGGCATGGTTGGGCTTGCGATCATTGATGGTAAGGCCAGACGATTTATGGGGAAAGTGGCATTGCGGGATCAATCTGAATTTCAGGAGCCGGAAGCACTCGTTCAAACCGATCTGACGGTGGAGCCGGTAACGACTCGATACACCTTTCAGGGGGGAGGGATTGAACTTCAGGTCCAGTTCAACACGCCTTTATTGTTGGATGATCTGGATCTGTTATCCCGACCTGTGACGTATGTGACTTTTCAAGCAAAATCTATCGATGGGAAATCCCATCAAGTCAAGATTTACTTCGATGTCACCGGCGAATGGTGTGTACATACAACGGATCAGCAAGTGACCTGGGAACGCCACGTGATCAAGGGACAACTCAATGCAATGTCCATGGGTACAGTCGAACAGCCCGTATTGCAGCTTGCTGGTGATGATACACGAATTGATTGGGGATATATGGTTCTGGCTGTTCCTCAGACCCCTCGTATCCAGACGGTTATACATTCCGTGACAAGTCGAGAGTTGTATGTACGAACCAGTCAATTGCCGACAGAGGATGATCAGCACCAGCCGAGAGCTGTTTCCGATAACATGACGGTCATGGCAACAGAGATCAATCTGGGTGTAATACAGGAAGAACCGTTATCGCAGTACCTGATGCTTGCGTATGACGATGTTCGTGCGATTGAATACTTTCATAAACCTCTGAATGCTTATTGGAAAAGAAATGGATTGACGTTTCATGAAATGCTGCTGATGGCAGCTGATCAATATGAAGAGATCCAGCAACGATGCGACAGCTTTAATCGTGAGCTCTTGGCAGAGAGCCAAGCCGCAGGCGGTGAGAAGTACCGGGATATTCTGGCGCTTACGTACAGACAGGCGATTGCCGCGCATAAATTGGTTGCCGATGAAGCGGGAGATGTTTTATTTTTCTCCAAAGAGAACTTCAGTAATGGATGTATCGCTACAGTGGATGTCAGTTACCCGTCGATTCCATTGTTCCTGAGATATAACCCGGAACTGATCAAGGGCATGATGCGTCCGATTTATAAGTATGCCATGAGCCGTGATTGGACATTTGATTTTGCGCCTCACGACGTAGGAACTTATCCGAAAGCCAACGGTCAGGTATATGGTGAAAACAAGTTGGAAGACCAGATGCCGATTGAGGAATGCGGAAATATGCTCTTGATGGCTGCTGCGGTGAGCAAGTATGAGGGGGATATCGATTTTGCCCGTGAACACTGGGGACCTCTTACGAAATGGGCGGGGTATCTGCTTCAGAATGGACTCGACCCTGAAAACCAGCTGTGCACCGATGACTTCGCCGGACATTTGGCACACAATACAAATCTATCTATTAAGGCTATATTAGGCATTGCTGCTTATTCGTACATGTGTGACAAGCTCGGTTTGCAGGAAGGAGCCGCTTACCTTGAAGCCGCTCGGAAAATGGCGCATGAATGGATGACCATGGCAGATGCCGGGGATCACTATAAGCTGACTTTTGACAGTCCAGCCGATTCATGGAGCATGAAATACAATCTGGTGTGGGACCATCTGCTTGACTTACACCTGTTCCCAAAAGAAGTCGCTGTTAAAGAGCTTGAATACTACATGCATAAACAAAATCGCTATGGCCTGCCGCTGGATAGCCGTGAAACGTATACCAAATCGGATTGGCTGGTATGGTGTGCCTCCATGAGTTCAACACAAGCACAGTTTGAGTCATTGATCTCACCTCTATGGGATTTCATGAATGAAACCTCGGCTCGTGTTCCGGTAACGGATTGGTATGACACCATCACCACAAAGCAGATGAATTTCCAGAATCGTTCTGTTGTCGGTGGCTTCTTCATTCAATTACTCATGCAAGATTCTACAGGCAAATTCGTGTGAAGGCAGGTGATGAATGTGAATAACATTATCGAGGAAGTTTGTACGGACCTAATACAGCTAAAGCAGCAATTCGAAAACCCGGATGCAACGTATCGCCCACAGCCTTTTTGGTTTCTGAATCATGAGCTTGAGAAGCCGGAACTCGAGAGTCAGATTCAATCGATGTTTGAAGCGGGAGTCGGTGGGGTTGTGCTGCATGCGCGTCATGGTATGCAAACCCCATACCTGTCGCCAGAATTTATGGAAGTGTTGGAGTTCTGTACAACAGAGTGCGAGAAACGCAATATGGTCGTCTGGCTGTACGATGAGGATAATTGGCCGAGCGGAACTCTAGGCGGTAAGCTAACACGTGAGCATCCGGAATATCGCATGCGTTACTTAAGAATTGAGGAAAAAAGATATTCGCGAGGTCCTAAGCAGGAAGGATTGAAGCTGGACTTTGCCTCTTATGATCACAATGAGCTTATCGCCATTCTGGCTTATCGTTCCGTCCACCATGATGGGGAGTGGCTGCTCTATGATGAACCGGAAGATATCACACATTTATGGGGGCAGGATTGGAAGTCGGATACGGAGGATACTTATATCGTGCTGGCCTGTTGGTCCTGTGAAATCGCTGAAGGAATCACGTTTGCCAAAGGGTACTATCTCGATACGTTGAATCCGGAAGCCGTTCAGACCTTCATTCAAATGTCTTATGAACCGTTTCTGCCATTGCAGAAATATTTCGGTTCCACAATTCAAGGGGTATTTACCGACGAGCCAGGGCTCATGATTCATGATGGTTTCTCCGGGGTGGAAGCGATCCGAACGGTTGTTGATGATGTGGGTGCTACATTGCCGGGCATGGTCTTCGCATGGACACATGGGATGGCAAAGCGGTATCAACATGAGAATGGGTATGATCTTATCCCGCGGTTGGGCGCATTGTTATATAACATGGCAGATGGCAGCCGGTCAACGAAACAGCAATATTATGATACGATTACGCGCTGGTATGTTGAGGGCTATCATGCTGCGATTCGTACTTGGTGTGAGCGGCATGGACTGCTGTATATCGGTCATACGCTGGAGGAGCCGGTCTGGGGACAGGCTAGGTCTCAAGGCAATCAGACCCGGGTATTGCAGCAGTTCCACTACGCAGGGGTGGATTATCTGACTCCTGGAATCGGTACAAAGGAGAATCCGCATCGCATCGTGTCCGTTAAGACAGCGGCTTCTGTAGCGCAGCTGGATAGGAAGAAACGAGTGATATGTGAATCTTTTGGCGCAAGCGGTCACGGCTATTCCATGCGTCAGAGACGACTCGATGCCAATTTCATGGCATTCTTAGGTGTGAATCTGTTTATTCCGCATGCGTTTTATTATTCGTTTGCCGGGTATCGTAAGACCGATTTCCCTCCGACGGAATTCAAACATGCACCGCATTGGCCGCATTATAGAGCTTTTGCCGATTATATTGGTCGATTGAGTCTGCTAGGTGCAAGCGGTATACGAACGCCAGAGGTACTCCTGTTATCGCCTATTCATACGGTGTACCAAAATATGTTCGCATCCGGTGAATCGAATATGCATCCTTCTTCAGATGTACTGTTCTCGCTCCTGTCGGATCGCATGCTGCGCGGGTCCGTCGACTATGACTATGTAGATGAATGTCAGCTTCGCGATGCCACCCTCGTGGATGGAGAAGGGTATCGATTTGGCGGGAATGAGAATGTATATTCGATTTTGATTATGCCAGAGATTGAGGTCATGTCTAAGGACATCGCTGCACAACTCGTTTCCTTTGTGAAGCAAGGAGGCACTCTAATTGCAGTAGGAACGACTCCACAGCATAGTGAGGCCCTTCGGCAAGATCCAGAGTTGCTGAAGTATATGAGTGAGTTATTCAGTTCCGATCGTCGGCATGGGAAATTACATGCTGTTGGCAAGGGACACAGCATGTTCTATTCCATGAACGACTCTGCTCATGAAGGCGATCAGGCTGGGGATCGATTGGAAGCATTTTGTGCTCTATTATGTGATTTGTTAAGAGAACCACGAGCTATTCCCTATAAACTGATAAAAGGGCAGTCTGAAGATCTGATTAGGGTGGAACGCAAGATCGGGGATCATGTGTATGTGTGGTTTGTGAATTGGTCGGATCAGCCAGTGACCATTAAGCTTGATCCAAGAGAAAATAAGGATTACTTGGAAGAATGGGACTTGGAGAGCGGGGGAGTACGTCGGTTAGACTGTGAAGCGGTTCTTTCATTTGTGCCGGGAGAGCTGCGAGTACTATCGGTAAGACCTCATGAGCGTCCGTCCTTTCCGCAAGAACAAATGAACAATGGAGAGCGAACTTCTACGGATGTGGTAGTTCTTGATGAGAAGTGGCAGTTCAAAACTGCCGACCCCAACGTTCTTCTGCTAGATCAATGGCATGTGACGTTGAATGACCGACAGTCCAGGATGAACGCCACGATGCCTGGACAAGTGAATACGTATCGCACTAGGTTTATGATGACGCAAGAATTGATCGAGATTGTACAATCACAGAGCGATTCGGGTCATGCCGATGAGTCAGGAAAAGAACAATCGGCCAAGATTGAGTTGATTCTAGACGATGTAGAGCAGAAGATTCCATCTCATATCGGCTTTCTGTCACGTAGAAGGAATCTTGAAATCTTCGTCAATGGTATACGCCAGGAAGCATTGAAACCATCTTCTTGGCAGGACGCTTATTACGACAGTGTAGATATCACACCGCATTTGTTGGTTGGCGAGAATGAGCTGGAGATTCTGACGGTTTCTTTACTGGAACCGATGCCGGCTATTTCATTCCCAGCATTTCTGATTGGTCCATTCGCAATAGAAGATCATACTACGTTAACTTCCGATGTGGAACATGTGGCTGGAGGTTGGGGTTCTGCTGGCTATCCTTATTATTCGGGCACAGGATTTTACTCACAACATGTGGACCTGACTGATGTCAGCTTAACTGCAAATGATGAATTATGGTTGGTAGCTGAAGATATAAGGGAGACGGCATGTTTGTATGTGAATGATATTGAAGCAGGCATCCGTTTATGGCCGCCTTACCAATGGAACATAACGCCATATGTACAAGAAGGAAATAATAAAATTAACATTCATGCAGCAAACACACTGGAGAATTTATATGGAAAATCAGCACTTCCTTCAGGGATGAATGGACAGGTGAGGTTGGTGCGGCGAGCGCTAGGATAGGGACTATATTTCAATTTTTATGATAAGAATGACTGGTCTTTAAAAGGTCCGGTCATTCTTTATTTGTTTATAACTATATCGCCTCATAATATATATTTAATATACTTATTCAGGATATAAATGAACCGATTCAAAAAGGACGTGTTTAAGCTATAAAATGTAAATAATACGACATCATACAATTGAGGGAGTTAATTAATTTGTTGTTAAATGTCGAATTTAAGGAACATTTGTCAAAGGTATTGAAAGTTATATATTATATATTTAATATATAAATGAAATGACTTATTCGCCGAGGAGGGAGTGTATAAGAAGAGGACGCTGTTTGTTCCATTACTGCACATGCACCACATGACTTCACATTTCACATCACATTAAAAGGAGAAATGAAAATTATGATTCGTAAGTTAGCGGTTTTGTGTATTACCCTTGTTTGCACAACAGTGTTCTCGGTTAGCGCATTTGCTGCTTCTAATGATTCAAAGCATGTGGATTCTTTGAAATGGCCTAAAAATCAAGCGCTTCCAAACTTCGGTAAAGTCGAACACCTGGATGTTGCCAATGTATATGAGGCACAGGGGGATATCAAATTGCTTTTGACAACTCTTTCAGGAGTTGTGAATCGGGAAAAGCCACGAATTTATGTGCTACAGAATAAAGTTGACCCATGGCTGAAGGACTTAAAGGTTCCATATAAGCAATATGACAACGCTATGGATGTTTTCAAGAAATATGCAAAAGAGATTAAAGGCATTATTGTATATGATCCGCAGTTGCCGGACTCCATTAATGTGGCAACTACACTTGCTGGACTAAAAGATGCCGTTGTCGCGAGTCCCGAACTTGCACAACAATTAACTGCTGCACCGTATAACCTGTCGGTACTTGAAGACTTACAAGGAAAATTCAAGAATCGTATGGATGCATACAATTGGCAATATGAGAATCTTTGGAGCCAAACGACGAAAAGAATGTTGGTCGGATTGAGTCCGGACACATCCATCCCGATCCCGCCAGGAAATTTTGATTCGTTCCAAACGATTGCTGTCGAGAAGGAACAAGTACGTGATGGAAGTAATCGGAAAACATTTGAATATGATTTGTCGTCCTATTTGGGAAAAGAGGCTGTCTATCTCCGCTTCGAAGATGCTTTTCCTCAGGATGGCTGGGGGCCAGCCGTTCATCAAGTGACTGTGAAGGCAGATGGACAGGTCATCTCAGATTTTAAAACGGGTACCTCCGAGGAAGAAATGTTTCTCTATGACCGACATAACTCCAAATTTTTACCTGGAAGCGATCACCGCTTCGTAGATCACGGCAATTACTTTGTATACGAATTTACCCCTGCAGCCAATACGAAACAATTAACAGTATCGATTGAAATGTGGAACCAATACAAAGTATCTGCGGGCAATATTAAACCACTCTCATCTGAAGAGAAGGAACCTTATGGTTTTCTACGTGATTATGCCGTAGCAAACAAAGCAATGGTCTTCTGGCTGTCAACAAGTGTACCTGAGGAAAAGGCGCTTTTCGAGAAGATTCTGTCCGACGTAAAGCCGGGGACACCTTATATGGGATGGTTCGACAATGATTTCGAAGGGGAGGTCGCTGGCCTCGAACTAACGTCTCGTCATAGTGTCTATGTTATACCTTCTGACTGGTTTCATAACATGACCGTATTTTCAGGAACAAAAGTAAAACAAGAACCGACACCTAAACGAGTTGATACTAAGCTCGAGAATAAAATTTACGTGACCTATACCTTTGGCGAAGGCGACAATTTGCAATACGACCTGAATCATATGCGTAACTTATGGGATGACCCCGCTCGGGGCAAAGTACCTATTAACTGGACCTCAAGTCCGCTGCTGTATGATGCAGCTCCTGCCGTTCTAAATTATTACCGTTCAACTGCAACGAAAAATGACCTGCTTATCGCAGGACCATCTGGAGCGAGCTACTTCAATCCGCATGTCTGGCCGAAGGAGACATTTCCGGAATACCTGAAACAATCTTATTCGTATCTTAAGAAAACCGACATGTCGTACCCTTATGTGCTGAATCGGGAACTTGGAAAAGACATTCCGCTCAGCGAGTCGACGGCAGCTGCGTATGAGAAAAATTATAAACTCAAAGGTCTTTTCTTGGCAGGGGAAGATAAAGACGATATTACAATCATGAATGGGAGCCTTCCGGTATCTATTATGCGAGGCATCTCAACGGTTCAGGATGGTAAAGATGTATTGACTGATGTAAAGAAAGACTGGGATGGCAAATCTTCAAAGTTTGTTTCGATTGGGATCAACGCGTGGAGCATGACACCATCAGATGTGTTGGCGATCACGGAATCTCTTGGAGCAGAATTCCAGGTTGTGAAGGCGGATGAATATTTCTCACTCATCCGAGAAGCCCATGGATTGTCCAAATAAGGTTGAGAAGTTAGGAATCTTTCAATCACAAGTAATGTGAAAAGAAGCATGAAGGCGGGCCGATGGCTCGTCTTTTTTGCGCTGTGCTTGGAGCACTCTGGACTTAGAGCCACAATTTCAGCAACCTTTCAGTTGAATTTAACGTTCCTTCCATCTGGATGGGATATAGTGGAACCAAGAAAGAGGAGGAGATCAACAATGAATATTTCTTCAGTAGCAAGTTCCACGACATCCTACATATCCACGTCTTCATCCAGTTCGAACAGTACAAGTGAGTTGGAGAAACAAAAGACTAAGCTTGAGGCCGAATTGGAGAAAGTACAATCCAGCAAGGACGATGAGAAAACCAAGGAGACCAAAACGAAGCAGCTGCAGCAGCAAATTAAGCAAATCGAAGCTCAAATCTCGCAGCAAAGCTCCCAGAGCAGCGGTACAACCGGAACCAAAGAAGCGCCGCCGGCCAAACCACCAACCAATGGCATGCAAGCAGCATCCCCGCAAGAAGTTGCAAATGCAACAACGGACAGCAATGGCCGATTTGATATTCGGGTATAAGAGGGAATATAAAACTTATAAAAAATATATTAAACGAACGAGCAAATTGGTAAGTTAGAGCTGATTAGCTTAACCAAAGACCTGCCTGATCTCTATAGATCAAGCAGGTCTTTGGTTGTCTATATGCTTTATTCAATCGTTAAACCGTTTATCCGTTCAGAGATGGATCGTTTTTTATAGTACATCCCAATAGTCACCAGAACCACCATTTCAGATAACGGAACGGCAAGCCATACACCAGTGACACCCAAGAAGGAAGGGAGGATAACAATCAAGGCAACCATAATAATCATCTCGCGTGCAGCTGTAATCCAGATGGCCATTTTGGCATTCCCGACAGATTGGAAGTACGTGCTCATGACAAAGTTAATACCCATGAACAAGTATGCAAAAGTAAATATTCGCAAACCGTACACGGCGTTATCCGTCACGCTGTCACTGAAGTTCCCGAAGATTTGCACAAAATAGGGCGCGCCCAATTGTACAACGATTAACAGCAAGACCCCACATGCCAGAGCTGTTCTGGAGGCTAAGCGAATGGTCTGTTTTTCCCGTTCCATCTGTTTGGCCCCATGATAATAACTGACCAGAGGTTGGGCAGCGGACGCCAGACCGAGAAATGCCAGCAGTACAACACCATGAATATAGTTCAAGACTGTAAAAGACGCCACTCCATCCGTGCCCGCAATCCGGTCCAGTGAGATGTTGTGAGAGATGGAGAAGACGGACATGCCCAGTTCAGCCAGAAAGCTGGGGAAACCAATGAGTACAATGGAAGCCAGCAGTTTGGCATTCCATTTGAAACGGGTCAATTTAAGATTATTCGTTTTTTTGAAAAAATGAGTCAGCAAGACGAGAAGCGCCAGAGATGCCGATACAATTGTACCAATCGCAACGCCACGGACACCCCATTCCAGCACGTACAACGTTATATAATTGAGCACAATATTGGCTACCGCAAACGTAATCTGAGCATACATGGATGTATTGGGATTACCATCGTTCCGAACAAAAATAGTGAGTGCGTTCTCAATGGTGAAGACGAAACCGAACAACAAAATAATATTCATATAGTCCTCAGCAAACGGGAAAGTTTCGGTATTGGCTCCAAGGGCGTAGACCAGCTTATCTTTGAATGTATAGGCCGTATATCCGATGACCATCGTAATCAGCAAAATGATCGTAATGGATTTGGTGAAAATCTGCTTCGCTGTCGTGGGGTCCTTCTTGCCCATATAGGTTGAATACAAGGTAGCTCCGCCCATTCCAATCCATAGCGACATGGCTACAAAAAGCGTGTAGACAGGAGAAGCAATCCCGATTCCGGCCAGCGCTGTAGAACCCAGTTTGTGCCCAACCATAATGCCGTCGATAATAAAATTAAAAGCGATAACCAGCATACCCAGAACGGAAGGCACGAGGTAGCTTACAAAAGCCTTACCTACAGATTGCCTTTCCAGTGGATGCGTCCAATTTGTGTTCATGGTGACCTCCGTTAGTATACTGAATGTTCATTCTGTATTATATTATACTGAACGTTCGTTCTGTATAATAACATGGTGTGAATTTGGTTGGCAACTTTTCCAAAAGATTATCGTTTATATGATAGAGTTAATGGATCATCTTTTATGACACGGGAGGGATCTGTTTATGAAACAAAACAAATATGATGAAGCCGAATTTTTCGGCAATTACTGTCAGATGGCTAGATCCACCCAAGGACTGAAGGCAGCTGGCGAGTGGCATGAACTGCAAACGATGCTGCCTGAATTAAAGGGCAAGAACGTATTGGATCTGGGGTGCGGCTTTGGCTGGCACTGTCGATATGCACGTGAGCAACAGGCACGTTCAGTGTTTGGCTTAGATTTGTCTGAAAATATGTTGCAACGTGCACGCGAGATGACGGATGACCCTCATATCGAGTACCAGCGGATGGCGATTGAGGATATTGATTTTGCACCTGGACAATTTGATGTGGTGATCAGCTCACTGGCCTTGCATTATATCGAGCGTCTGGATCAGGTATACGCCAAAATCAATGCATGTCTCGTTCAGGGAGGCACGTTTGTCTTGTCTGCGGAACATCCCATCTTCACGGCGCGGGCGGAGCAGGACTGGCATTATGGGCCTGGGGGTGAGATACTGCACTGGCCTGTGGATCATTATCATGAGGAAGGGCAGCGGGTAGCGAACTTTCTGAATCAGGACGTGGTGAAATACCACCGGACGCTGGCGACGCATCTAAATGAATTGATTCAGGCCGGGTTTGTCATTCAACAGGTAGCCGAGTCCAAACCATCCCCGGAGATGATGGAACAAATTCCTGGTATGCGAGACGAGAGTCGTCGACCGATGTTTCTCATGATTGCTGCGGTTAAGGCGTGATCAGCTACGGCATCGGAATGAAGTTTATTAGTATTATCATAGATAGACCAGCGCGTTCAGCACATGTGGACCGTGCTGGTTTATTTTATTTTGCAGGAGAGGGGAAAGAAATAAACCGTTTGGGAACCAAACCCGAATGGACGAAGTCTTATTAAGTGAGGTGAACATCAGTTGGACTATCAATATCTGGCACATGCTCAGACGATCGACAATTATACACTTAGCAGCTTGATGGATGACTACGGGAATGACGTATGGAACTACGCGTACTTTCTGACCAAAAGTACCGAGCAGGCGGATGAATTGTCACAGGAAGTGTTTATCCGGGCATATTCCGGGATCGCCCATTTTCGTGGGGAATGTTCATTGAAGACATGGCTGCTGACTATTACTAGGAACACGACTTTTACATACCGGAAATCCAGATTTTTTCGCAGTAGTTTATGGGGAGAGACACTGCCAATCCACACGGAACAGGTTAATACGAGCCGGGGTGAGATGAAGCCAGAAAAATATGTTCACCCCTCTGCCGAAGCGGAGGCAATCAGCAGGGAGCACGTTCATGAAATCTGGGACATCATCATGGCTCTGCCGGACAAATTCCGGGAATTGCTTTTGCTGCATTTGAAGTATGAGCTTACGACAGGGGAAATTGCGGACATGCTGGGCATCAGCGCGGGAACGGTCAAATCGCGACTATCCAGAGCGAAGGCCAAAGTACGGAAACAGTGGGAGGAGCGAAGCGAATGAAACATATCGATGACGAATGGGAAAAAGTAGTCCGGCAGGAGCCGTTTGCGGCGTCTCCTTTTACCGAAGAGCATAAACAGAACGTACTTCGCCAGGTAGCCTGGCTGAAATCGGGATCTGGACAGAAAATGAGTGATGCTCCCGATAAGTCTAGCGAGCAACACGTTCGATCGAATCAAAGTAGACGCCGTCTTCGCTCCCGCAAGGCCATTATGGCGTGCACGACAGTTGTGGCCTTGGCAGCGGTACTCGTTCTCTGGAACGGACAAATTGTGGAGCCTGTAATTGAAAAAGTATATCCTACAGCAGCGCTGCGATTTACGGATGATGCCGGTATGAACTTGCTGACAGACAAGATGAAAAAGAATGTAGCCGTCACGATGCGAGACTATCTTGGCAAACAATTACTCATATCCAAAGTGCAGGACCTGCCTGTCTCCGGAAGAGTCTCCGTCGAGGCTGGAAAAGAGGGCGATGCAGAATATGCGTTGATCTGGCTTGATGCGGCAACAGGCAATCTACGTGAGGTACAGATGAGACGGGAGATGTCGGCTAATGAGCTTGAGCATCGTTATTTGCGTCAAGTTCCGTCCTTGCTTCAAGGTATTGGTGGCGACCCTGCACTTAAACCACTCTCAGCCAAGCGATATGTGGGAATGAAGCAGGGCGAATTGGAGCCGAAATCGTATACTAATCTATCGTTAGAGAATGAAGAAAGCTATGGAGAGATCATTTGGTTGCAGGATGCAGCGATCTCCGTTTCAGGTGATGTCCAACCTGATCAAGTTTCCCAAACTGCTTTGACGTATGCAGAGGATTCCATTGAGGCGTTTTCTGGCAAAACTGCTCCCGATCTGACGAGCATACACCGGACCAAAGATGATGAGAATGGTAAGGATACATTTACTTTTAATTTTGGAGATCGTTATATTGTACAAACAACTGAAGGAAAGTCTGGTTTAAGTTATTCCGTTATGAATGCGAAGTATAATAGAAAAGAATTGAATACTATGGAAGAAATGGAGGCTTATCATAAGGAACTGCTTGAAATGAAAGAATCCATCCTTAGGGAAAAGGCAGCACCTATAATCAAGAAAATATTCAAAGTTGATCTTCAAGCATATAAACTCCGTCGTATGCCGGAAACGCTCGGAATCGTTTCATTTGAACTTGAATCTACCACGGATGTCTTTCAGATTGAGTACAATGAAGATGCTCGTATCACAATGATCAAGCGGGATACTCTCTAAGACTTGATTCCATATGGTACAATCAATTTAATAGTTGGATGGAGTATAAGGAGCATAACGATGAAATATTTGGTGAGTTCATGTCTTGCTGGCGTAGCCTGCCGTTACAACGGAACAGCGAGTCTGGATGCAAAGATTCAGGAGCTTGTGGAGCAGGAACAGGCGAAGATGGTCTGCCCGGAGCTGCTTGGAGGATTTTCCACCCCGCGGGAGCCAGCTGAAATTATCGGCGGTACGGGCAAGGATGTGCTGGCAGGTACAGCCAAGGTAATTGAGAAGAGTGGCAAGGACGTCACGGATCTGTACATTAAAGGAGCCTATCAGACACTTGAATGGGCGCAAAAACTGGATGTCAGCTGTGTGGTGCTCAAAGAATTCAGTCCTTCCTGCGGTACACAGATGATCTACGATGGCAACTTTGCCAACCACAAAGTCGTGGGCGAAGGGGTTACTTCTGCTTTGCTGCGGCAAGAGGGATTTACGGTCATCTCGGAAAATGAGTTCATGGAACAGTTGTAATTGTCGTGATCACAATAACCTCTGATACGAATTACAGGTAAGTCGCCTTGGGGAGCAGCAGATCCATGGCGACTTGTTTTTTTGTTACAACAGGGCATGCACTTGATTATTTAAAAAAACTTATTAGAAACAATAGTTACTTTTATATACCAAGAAACATTATTGTGCGTACTTTTATATTTTGATTATAAACTCTAAAATAATACTCAGGCATTCAAGTTCAGACCATAAACATGAACATAAACAAGAAAAGGATGTGCGAATCATATGGAATCCTCGGCAAAAGCCATTACGAAAGAAAACGTCTTGAACGCTTACTATTTTCGGCATGCAACCAAACAGTTTAATGCTTCACGTATCATTTCAGCAGAAGATTTCGAGTATATTCTGGAAACGGGACGATTGTCACCAAGCTCTATCGGATTGGAACCATGGAAATTTCTGATTGTGCAGAACCCGGACTTGCGCAAGCGTCTGTCCGAAGTCTCTTCCGGGGCTCAAAAACAATTGGCGGCGGCAAGCCATTTTATTGTTATTTTGGCGCGATCCGATGCTAGTTATAATTCACCTTACGCAGAATATATGCTGAAAGAAATCAAGGGCATGCCGGATGACGTATTTGAGCTGACCCGTGAAGCTTATGGCAAATTTCAAAAGAACCAACGAATGCTGGAGAATCCCCGTACTTTATTGGACTGGGCGTCCAAACAAACCTACATTGCTCTCGGCAATATGATGACTGCGGCAGCGCTGATTGGTATCGATTCCTGCCCAATTGAAGGGTTTAACTATGAGGGCGTACATCGCATTCTGGAAGAAGAAGGACTGCTGGAGGATGGACTCTGGGATGTTTCCGTTATGGCAGCCTTTGGTTATCGCGCGGAAGATCCGCCACGAGAGAAATCCCGTCAGCCTTTGGAGAAAATCACTCAGTGGATTGATTAAAGACTAACGAAACTGTTGTTTATATATAAATCATATAAATCCTAACGAGCCCCGGTTGTTCCTCTATGGAAGGTCCAGGGCTTGCTCTCTATAAAAACGCTTGAATATACATAGATGTCTACGTATATGAAAAGAACTATCCACTATTTTGGCAGGCCGGTTCGTTCATCGAATCGGTCTGTTTGGTTTGCAAAATGAAAGAAAGGCGGTATAATCTACCCATGGAACCTATACTCATATTCAAAGCATTATCCAACGAGACACGTCGACAGATTCTGTTGTGGCTCAAAAACCCGGAGCAGCACTTTCCACCGCTGGAGTTATCCCAGCATCCGGATGCAGGAAAGAACGGCATATGTGTTGGAACGATTCAGGTGAAAGCCGGACTGGCTCAATCCGTCATATCCAGCTATCTGCTGACGATGCTCAAAGCCGGGTTGCTGATCTCCGAGCGCAGGGGACAGTGGACGTATTATCGCCGCAACGAAGAAACCATTCGTCAATTTGCCGAGTACGTACAGCACGAGCTATAAGCCGGACGCCGAGACGGAAGCAAGAATGCAGGTGCAAGCAGGTATTCCGTCCGGATGTAAACGGCTTGAGAAGCAACTCTGTCACATCATTTTTTTGCGATTTTAAATCTATATATCTGGATATACAAAAATAAAAATATGACTACAGAGGAGAATTTTCTATCATGTCTACCGAAAACACAGCTTCATCCCATAAAAAACATATTAACGACGTTAAATTGTCCATTCTGGATCTGGCTCCTGTCGTTGTGGGTGCCACGCCTGCGGATGCGCTTCGCAACAGTCTGGATCTCGCCCAGAATGCGGAGCGTTGGGGATATCACCGTTACTGGGTAGCGGAGCATCACAACATGCCTGGCATCGCTTCTTCCGCGACCTCGGTTGTCATCGGTTACCTTGCAGGTGGAACGAAGACCATTCGTCTCGGTTCAGGCGGAATCATGCTGCCTAACCATGCGCCGCTTGTAATTGCCGAGCAGTTTGGCACATTGGAATCCCTGTATCCAGGCCGTATAGATCTTGGACTTGGCCGTGCGCCAGGTAGTGACCGCCGGACATCACTTGCACTACGCAAAGATCTGAACAGCGGTGAAGATTTCCCGGAATTGCTTGCAGAGCTTAGAGCATACTTTGATGCTTCTGCCACATCGTATCATGCGCCTGTTCGAGCTGTACCCGGTGAAGGGTTAAATATCCCGATTTACCTGCTTGGGTCCAGTGATTTCAGTGCTCGTCTCGCAGGCCAGCTGGGATTGCCGTTTGCTTTTGCCAGCCACTTCTCACCGGATTACACCCGGATTGCACTTGAAACGTATCGGAGCAGCTTCCAGCCATCCGATCACTTGAAGGAGCCTCACGTTATTGTGGGTGTAAATGCAGTCGTTGCGGATACCGATGAAGAAGCTGCATGGTTGGGTACGACGATGCAGCAGCAGTTCCTGAACATTATTCGTGGGACAACCGGGTTGGTGCAGCCACCAGCCGATATGGAAGGCAAATGGACGGATCGTGAGAAAGCTGGCGTAGAGCAGACGCTGAAAGCAGCTGTGAACGGTTCTCCCGAGACCGTGCGCGGTCAGCTGGAATCATTCATTGCTCAGACGCAAGCGGATGAGCTGATTATTACGTCGATGATCTATGATCATCAGGCACGTCTGCACTCATATGAGCTGATCGCTCAGCTGGCTGGTAAAGCATAAGTAAAAGTTTTAACAAAAGTATAGACAAGCAGCAAAGGCATCAGGCTCTGCTGACATAATAACGGTTTGTCTCTTTGGAGATGAGCCGTTTTTTGGTAGGGATATTTTTCAAAGGAGTTCGTATGGGGCAGAAGGATCTTTTTAGGGTAAAATGAACTTACCGGTCTAATTTGAAACGGTTAAACAGCCTGTACGTATAAACTCAATGTGTTACACATATGTTGGCTTGTACAAGCAACTTTATGCGCAGTCAAGAAACATGTAGGTTTACAGCTTATGCTTTGATAAAGGATACATAAGAGAGGAAGACACGCCTATGGAGCAACCTGAGCAACCCCGCATTTGGCCGGATCGGTTTAAGCGATTTTTTCTGAATAACAAGTTCGTCCTTTTTCTGTTAATTCTGCTGTTGGTAGGACTGAACGTGATGGTTCTTACCAAAGTATCCTTTGTTTTGCACCCGCTCGCGGTGCTGATCAAGACGATCGTGCTGCCGATTATTCTATCGGGTATTCTCTATTACCTGCTGAATCCGATTGTGGATGTCATGGAAAAGTGGAAGTTCAAGCGAGGCTGGTCCATTCTGATTTTATATCTCGCCATCGGCGGCATCCTGACAGTCGTCGTGCTGGCGGTCATTCCGGTCGTGCGTAACCAAATTACGGGGCTGATCGAGAATTTCCCAACGTATAGTGAGACGGTGAAGCATCAGTTTGAAGAACTTACGGGCAGTCAGCTGTTCAGTCAGTTCCAGGAAACGGTGAATCTGAATTCACAGGACTGGTGGGGTACAATTTCCCAGAAAGCCACTGAAATTCTGAACTCGACCTGGACTAAATTGGGCGGATTCCTCGGAGCGTTCACCGAGACGGTGTTATCCATTGTAACGGTTCCGTTTATCCTGTTCTATCTGCTGAAAGATGGCAAGAAGCTTCCATCCAAAATTTTGTCTTTCCTGCCAATCAAGAGTCGTACAGGTGCAATGCATGTGCTGGAAGATATCAATCACCAGATTAGTTCGTTCATTCGTGGACAGATTATCGTCAGCTTCTGCATTGGTATTCTGCTCTACATTGGTTATATGATTATTGGTCTGGACTATGCGCTGATTCTTGCGATTATCGCATCCTTCACGAGTGTTGTACCGTACCTGGGACCTGCAATCGCGATAACGCCTGCGTTGATCGTGGCTCTGGTCACTTCTCCGCTCATGCTGCTGAAGATGGTAGCGGTGTGGACGGTCGTGCAATTAATTGAGGGTAAATTCATCTCACCTCAGATTATGGGCAAAACGCTTAAAATTCACCCCATTACCATTATCTTTGTCATCCTGACTTCAGGTAATCTGTTCGGTGTGGTGGGCATTCTGCTGGCCGTTCCGGGATACGCGGTGCTGAAAGTATGTGTGTCACATATCTTCAACTGGTTCAAGGAACGATCCGGACTGTATGATCCGAAGAATAACAATCTATTGTAACCGGAGTGGGTAAGACCTTAGCTGAACCCGTAATAAACTTCTTTTTAGCAAAACGGTGCCCTTACACAACAGAACCCCCGTCCATCGGCTAACAGCCGAGAGGCGGGGGTTCTGTTGTGTGAACAGGTAGGCTAATGCCTAGCCATGTTTAATATGCTGGAGCGTTTGCAGGAAGATCTGCTCAATGTGTGCATCATCCAGTGAATAATACACGGTCTTGCCTTCTTTGCGCCGCTTGACGATCCGCATGTTGCGGAGTGACCGCAGCTGGTGCGAAATGGCCGACTGTCCCATATCGAGCAGCACCGTCAGATCGTGCACACATAATTCCTTCTGCAACAGCGCATCAATAATACGAAGCCGAGTCGGGTCGCTGAAAGCCTTGAACCAATCGGCCATCTCGGAAGAGGTCTCGCGATCCATCAGAGAAGCACGGATGGTCTGCACGTCAGCCTCTGTTCCAGAGCAGGCCGCGTCGCATTCGGCTGGAGCTTTAACCGGTTGTTCCATTTCCTATCACCACCTATATTAACTCAACCTTTGATTTGATCAAATATTCTTCGATAAGCCTATTATATCCAAAAAACGTCTAAAGCGAAATGATTACTATTAGCATATTCTGTATGAAAAATCAACTGGAATTGTTGACACTCGTGTTTAAGCGTGCATATAATAGGGGTAACAAAACATATGAATGATTGCTCATATATTGATTGTAAGATCAAAAAAATTACGGATAATTTTGCTTTACGTACTGCAAAGGGGAGAGTTCACATGGGAACCGGACAGGAACAGGTGAAAAGGGAACTGCTGCTGGATGGATTGGATTGCGCGAACTGCGCATTGAAGATTGAGAATGGAGTCAAAAAAATTAAAGGTATTTCCGAATGCTCGGTCAATTTTGTAACCAAAACCTTATCCATGCACACCACATCCGATATAGATGAGCAGGTGGTGGAAGAAGCGAAGCGCAAAGTGCTTCGGTTGGAGCCGCATATTCGTATTTCGGAAAAAGGTAAATCATCACAAGGCAGCCGTGCTGCTGCCGATTCAATAAACCATGCCAACGGCAATGTGCACGCACATGCAGGCAGCGGAGCCCACACGCATGAACAGGCTTCAAGCGGTCACGATCATGCTGGTCATTCCCATGACCATGATCATGCACACGACCACGCCCATCAACACGGCGTCCAAGGTCACGCGCATGATCATGGAAGTCATACCGGGCACGATCACGATCATGCAGACAGTCAGGACCATGACGCGCACGCCGGACACTCGCATGAACATGGCGCTGGGCAGACAAAAGTGCTGTTGGCACGCCTTGCGGCTGGTTCTATTTTGGTAGCAGCTGCGATCTGGTCTCCGCTGGAAGGATGGGCGCAGCTTGCACTCTATGTTATCGCTTATCTGATTGCAGGGGGAGATATCGTCCTTCAAGCATTCAAAAATATTATTCGCGGTCAGGTGTTCGATGAATACTTCCTCATGTCCGTCGCCACCATTGGTGCTTTTGCCATTGGTCAATACCCCGAAGGTGTTGCGGTCATGCTTTTCTATCAGCTTGGTGAGCTGTTTCAGGGGATGGCGGTTAATCGCTCAAGGAAGTCCATCCAGTCGCTTATGGATATTCGCCCGGACTATGCCAATATGCTGATCGGTACGGGAGAAGAGACCAAGCGGGTTTCTCCGGAAGAAGTGCGCATTGGAGATCGCATCTTGGTTAAAGCGGGTGAGCGAGTACCTCTGGACGGGATCGTCAAGGCAGGTCGTTCGATGGTGGACACATCTGCTCTGACGGGTGAGTCGGTTCCTCGGGAACTGGAGCCCGGCAGTGATGTACTGAGTGGGTTCGTGAACAAAAACGGGATGTTGACCATTGAAGTAACGAAAACCTTTGGTGAATCCACAGTATCCAAAATTCTGGACCTGGTGCAGAATGCGAGCAGCCGCAAAGCCAAAACGGAACATTTTATTAGCAAATTTGCCCGTTATTATACGCCGGTTGTTGTCATTCTTGCCGCTTTGATTGCGCTTGTTCCGCCACTGGTGCTCAGTGGTGCGACATTCGCCGATTGGATCTATCGTGCACTGGTCTTCCTCGTGATCTCTTGTCCGTGTGCGCTGGTCGTTTCCATTCCGCTTGGTTTTTTCGGTGGCATCGGAGCTGCCTCGCGTAACGGTATACTCATCAAAGGAAGTAACTACCTTGAAGCATTGAATGATGTCAAAGTCGTTGTTTTTGATAAAACGGGTACACTAACCAAAGGTGTTTTCAAAGTAACAGCTATCCGCCCTGAAGCTGGACGTACGGAAGATGAATTGATGGAGCTTGCTGCCATTGCCGAAGCCCATTCCAATCATCCGATTGCTGAATCCATTCGCGCAGCTTGGGCAAAGGATATCCGGACCCAGGGTGTGGACGATTACGATGAGGTTGCTGGACATGGTATCAAGGTCAGTGTGGATGGACGTGAAGTGCTTGCTGGTAACGCTAAATTGATGGAGCAGGCAGGCATCTCCTACACGACTCCACAAACCGTGGGTACGGTGGTGCACGTTGCCGAATCGGGTTCGTATGTCGGTCACCTGATCATTGCCGATGAGGTGAAGGACGATGCGGCGGCAGCCATTCAGGCACTCAAGAAGCTCGGCATCCGCAAAACGGTCATGCTGACAGGGGATGCCAAGGCTGTTGGTGAAGCTGTAGGGCGCGAGCTGGGTGTCGATGAAGTTTACGCTGAGCTGTTGCCACACCATAAAGTTGAACAGCTGGAACGCCTCGAAGCTGCCAAATCACCGAAAGAGAAAATGGTGTTTGTCGGTGATGGCATTAACGATACACCGGTGCTGGCACGTGCCGATGTAGGTGTAGCGATGGGTGGACTCGGTTCGGATGCCGCCATCGAAGCGGCAGACGTTGTCATTATGACGGATGAACCATCCAGACTGGCAAGTGCGATCCGGATTGCGAAACGGACACGAACCATTGTCTGGCAAAATATCGGTTTTGCGTTGGGTGTCAAAGCGATCTTCCTGCTGCTGGGTGTGTTCGGAATTGCCACCATGTGGGAAGCGGTATTCTCTGATGTAGGGGTGACCGTACTGGCTGTCCTGAACGCCATGCGTGTACTGCGGGTGAAGGACATCTAAGATTTACGAAACGATCCGGGCGGCTCTTCGTATATACGTAGAGCCGTTTTTTTGTTTTAATATCTGTGGTGTATTTTTAATGGAGTTAGGGGAGAACATTGTGGCAGGAGCAATTGTTGGTTTGATATGCGGCGTGTGTTATTTCGTATTGGGGTTAATGGTTTACAAAAAACCACCGAAAAAAATTAATGGCATATATGGTTACCGCACCCCGCGCGCGATGAGTAACCCGGAATTGTGGGAAGAAGCACAACGATATAGCGCCAATCTGATGATGCAGTTTGGTGTGATTATCACGGTGTTTGGTATTCTCGGTTTCTGGTTTACGGATGTACAGGCATTGGTCCTGAGTCTCTTCGCTGTCGTGTTCTATACGATTCGACTATTTACCAAGGTTGAAGGCCGCTTGAAGGAAATGCAGCGTGTCCAGCAACAGGGACAGAAGAAGCAGGGCGCATAAAGGTACGATGTGAAATCGCACCTGAACGAAGATCCGCGAGAGCGGATCTTTTTGCATCTTATAGAGGCGGAGGACAACCAGAAACTACTTTTAACAACGTATTGTAAAATTTACACTGAGATAATCTGTTCATGTTTGAGACATACTACATATTCAAGCCCAAAATCTAACGTTGACGTTAACGTTAATAATATATATAATTATGTACATAACATTATAGACATATTAAAGTGAGGTGAAGGAAATGAGTTTATTTAAAATCGATGACGTAGCCAAGGAATGCGGGTTGACCAAGCGTACCATTCGGTATTACGAAGAGATTGGAGTTATGCCTTCACCTCAGCGGACGGACGGTGGCACACGATTATACACCCGAGAAGATATAGATTATCTCAAAAAGGTGGTCCGGGCGAAGGAAGTGCTGGGATTCTCGCTTCAGGAGCTACATACCTATGTGGCAACGGCGGATGCGCTGAACGAACAGCGTTTTGACTACCAGCAGACCACTGAAGTGAGAGAACGGATCGAGAAGCTCACCAAGATGGAAACGACGCTGGACGATCAGCTGGAGCTGATTGAGCAGAAACTTCAGAGTATTCATGCCGTGCAGAAGGAACTTGAGGAATTGCGTGAACGGGTTCAGAACGGCATTCGACGATTAGAAGGGCACGAGAATGTAAATTAGTATTCCACGATAAGCACCGGGAGATCCGGTGTCATTTGTGCCGTTTTCTTTCCTATATTTCTGAAAATAATGATGATATTTTCATTCTTTTTTCACAATTTGTTTCACAACATAAATCATGAACCAGGAGGAATTACGTATGAAAAGAGAAGCCTCATTACCTGACGAATTGCCGTCATCCCGTGGAGGTCTATTATCCCAGCCTAGAGCGGTATGGGCAGTAGCCTTCGCCTGTATCATCTCCTTTATGGGACTAGGATTGGTCGATCCAATTTTGCCTGCGATTGCAGATCAGCTGCATGCTTCCAAAAGCCAGGTATCTTTATTGTTTACAAGTTATAACGCAGTTACCGGGGTAGCCATGCTGATTACAGGTGTTGTATCCAGCCGGATTGGTGTGAAGTGGACACTGCTCAGCGGGATTTTGCTGATCATTGTTTTCTCTTTCCTCGGCGGGACCTCTGACACTGTAGGTGCACTCGTCGGTTACCGTGGTGGTTGGGGACTGGGGAATGCCCTGTTCATCGCAACTGCATTATCCGCTATTGTAGGACTATCCACTTCGGGGACAGCCAAAGCGATTATTTTATACGAAGCAGCGCTTGGTCTGGGGATTGCCGTCGGTCCATTGCTCGGTGGTGAACTGGGTTCCATCTCATGGCGCGGCCCGTTCTATGGTGTAGCTGTTCTGATGGCGATTGCTTTTATCAGTATTACGTTTATGCTGCCTAAGATGGCCAAACCCAAAACGCGCAGCTCCTTGTCCGATCCGTTCAAGGCTCTGGGTTATCCTTCACTGAAAACATTGGCGATTACGGCCTTCCTGTATAACTTTGGTTTCTTTACCTTGATGGCTTATTCACCTTATGTCATGAATCTGGATGAGCACGGACTTGGTTATGTATTCTTCGGTTGGGGTTTGATGCTGGCAATTACGTCTGTCTTTGTCGCACCAAGATTGCAACGTCGATTCGGATCGGTTCCTTCCATGAGCGTTATGCTGACCCTGTTCGCCATTGATTTGGTTGTGATGGCGGTAGGTACGGTGATGGGATCATCCACAACCGTTATCGTAGCTGTTATCGTTGCCGGGATTTTCCTTGGGATCAACAATACTTTAATGACCACGGCAGTCATGGAAGCTGCGCCAGTGGAACGTTCTGTGGCATCGGCTGCCTACAGCTTTGTCCGGTTCCTTGGCGGTGCGTTGGCACCATGGCTTGCTGGTAAATTATCCGAGTGGTTCCTGCCGGAGACACCGTTTTATTTTGGCGCATTGATGGTTCTGATCGGGGTCGTTGTGCTTCTGGTACGCCGCAGACATCTGCGTGATATCGATGCTGCCATTACGCATTAATGAACAGGAGGAATGGAAAATGCTGAAACGAATATTAATTGCTGTCGATGGGTCGGATCATGCCCACAAGGCTTTGGAGCAAGCTGTTGTTCTGGCAGAAAGTCTGAAACAACCGGCTTCTTTGATTATCGTACATGTTAATCCTTCGATCTCGCTAAATGAGCCCGCACTGGGTGTGGATCTGGAAGCACGGATCGCAGAAGAAGGACAGCATATCATACAACCCGTTAATGAATTGTTAGCCGCTCGTTCTGTTCATTATGAAACATTGCTGATTGCAGGTGATCCCGTGAATGAGATCTGCCGTGTAGCGAAGGATAGAAGCTGTGATCTCATTGTGATGGGAACGGCGGGGAAAAGCATGCTCGCTGAAATCGTGGTGGGCAGTGTCAGCCATGGCGTCTTGAAACATGCAGGATGTCCGGTGATCACTGTCAAATAGAGGTATGACTTGTGTTGATGATGCTGAAGTGGTGTATAAATAGGTATGGGAAAACTCTGCGGAAAACATGAATGGAGGATGCAGCAATGAGAAAACAACATCTGTTCATCGGGGGCAAGCCCACCGAATCAGTAAACTATATAACACTTCAGGCACCATACTCTGGAGAAACACTGGCAGAAGTATCCTCGGCGTCAGCTGAGGAAGTCGAAGTAGCGATTGCCGCCGCAGTTCAGGCGGGCAAAGAGATGCGCAGAATGCCTGCCCATCAGCGTGCAGATATTCTTTACAAGCTGTCAGCCCTGCTGGAAGAACGGAAGGAAGAAGCAGCACGTATTATTGCGCTGGAGGCAGCGAAGCCGATTACTGCGGCGCTCGCCGAAGTAGATCGTACGGTGGAAACGTATCGTTTCGCCGCGGAGGAAGCCAAGCGCCTCACTGGGGAGACGGTTCCCATGGACGCAGCCAAAGGAGGAGAAGGGCGCATAGGATACACGATGCGGCAGCCCTTGGGCGTTGTCGGAGCAATTACGCCATTTAATTTCCCAATGAACCTGGTGGCCCACAAAGTAGGTCCGGCACTGGCAGCAGGCAATACCATTGTGTTGAAGCCTGCGGAGCAGACGCCGCTGTCTTCCTATTATATTGCCAATCTGCTTCAGGAAGCCGGATTACCCGATGGGGCATTGAATGTGGTGAGTGGTGACGGCAAAACGATTGGAGATGTGCTTGTAGAGCATCCTGATGTGGCTCATATTACATTTACAGGCAGTCCCGCTGTAGGTACAAGCATTCGCAGCAAAGCCGGACTGAAGCGGGTGACACTGGAGCTAGGGTCAAATGCAGCAGTCATTATAGACCGGGATGCCAATTTGGACAAGGTGGTACCGAGATGTGTGACCGGAGCGTTTACTTACCAAGGTCAGGTATGTATTTCGTTGCAGCGGATTTATGTGCACAGCTCGATCGCGGATGAGTTCATCCGTCGTTTTGCTGAAGCAGCGAAACAAGTCGTGGTAGGAGACCCTCTGAACCCGGATACCGTGGTTTCTGCACTCATCACATCCAAAGATGTACAGCGCACGCTGGATTGGATTGATGAAGCGAAGCAGGCAGGCGCTGAGGTAGCAACAGGCGGCGAAGCCGAGGGAGGCGTATTACGTCCAACCGTGCTTGTTAACGTTCCGCGGGATGCCAAGGTGTCTTGTCAGGAGGTCTTTGCCCCGATCGTTGTCATTAATACGGTAGATTCGGTTGAAGAAGGCATTGAACATGTGAATGATTCCATCTATGGGCTTCAGGCGGGTGTGTTCACTAATGATATTCATACTGCATTGCATGCAGCGGACCACATTGAAGCTGGCGGCGTGATGATTAACGACATTCCCACTTTCCGTGTGGATCATATGCCTTATGGTGGTGTGAAGCAGAGCGGGATGGGACGTGAAGGTGTTAAATATGCTGTAGAGGAAATGACCGAATTGAAGTTTGTCATGTTTAACAAGAATTAAAGATCCAACTATAAGACGAGCGGATATTCGAGATGAAATAGAACAAGATGACCCTGTGCCCAAGTTAGCGGGTGCAGGATTTTTTGCTTTTCTACATCCAGCCCTTTCCGTAAAAAATACATAGCTTTTCTTTAATGACCCCGGGTTCACATCTGATGAGAAGGGTATAAATACTTATCATACCGCAAATCTACCAATTACATGCCGTTCATATCACCGAAGCGTTGTGTATCCATCCAGAGAAATGAACGGATTGCTGGGTACAGAATTGTTGGAAGTCTTATAATATCTTACTTAAATTTAAATAAAATGCAGTATGAACAAGCCTGAGCTAGGAGTTACAGGCCAGACAGGAGGTGTATTCAAATGGCATATTCCATGGTTGATGTATCCGGGATGTCCGGTGTAAGTCTGAGTGAATTGGGACAGTACGCAGAGACAGGTCTGCTGAATCCAGCCTTCGTGGGTCAAGATGAGGATATCTACTATGAGAAGCCGGAGTTGCTGAGATTACAGCAGATTCTATTCTGTAAAGAAGTAGGCATGGAGGAGGATGAGATCGGCCCCATGCTCAGGGATACTCCCCGGGACATGATCCGTATCATGCAGCAGCATCGGATCGAGATGCTGGAGAAGGCACTTCATTTGCACGGAATGATACAGACACTGGATAAAACCATCTCCTATTTAAGAGGAGAGCAGGAACTGGATGAGGTTGAACTGTACGCTGGTTTTTCGAATCAGGGGCGTCACCCGCTTTTGAATGAATCGACCTCTGACCATGTGGCAAAGAATGATTATTACGAACAGAAGCAGACAAAGAACGGTCAGAAGCACGACGTCAATTCCTTGGAGCAATCCACCATGCCTGAGGGCCAAGAGATGAAGTCGAAGGAAGATTTTCTCGATTCGCAGGCGAAGATCGACCGAATTCACTTGGACTTGCAGGGCGCTATTGAGGATGGGTTAGCACCCGGCAGCTCGGAGGTACAGCAGATTATTGGCAGACATCTCGAATGGATCAAGGATTATTACACTCCAACGGCAGAGATTTACCGTGATCTGGGCAATCTGTACGTCGAGCACAAAAATTTTCGCCAGATGTATGATGGTTACCACCCCAAGTTGGCCGAGTTTTTACGAGACGGGATGATGATTAAGGCGGAACAGGATTTATCCTAGATGCATAAAGTATCATGGGCGAGCAGAACATGGGTGTGAAGAAATAATCATAACAAAGAGCGCAGATCCTCTAGGGAGGATTGCGCTCTTTGTTATTGCATATCATCGTAAGGCCGATGAACGCTCCATCGGCTTAATGATCGTACTTCAGGCAGTTAGGATAATTCCAGCTGCTCTGTAATCAGGCTTACGGCCTTTTCCAGGAAGACGCGGTCTTCATCGTCAAAACGGTTCTTGAGCGGGCTATCGATGTCGAGCACCCCGTACAATTCGCCGTTTTTAATAATCGGTACAACGATTTCACTGTTCGATGCGGCATCACAGGCGATATGGCCTGGGAAGGCATGGACATCTTCAACGACCATTGTACGTCGTTCCGAAGCAGAAGTGCCGCATACACCGCGTCCCAGTGGAATACGGATGCAGGCAGGAAGTCCCTGGAATGGACCGAGTACAAGTTCTTTTCCATCATACAGATAGAATCCGACCCAATTGGTATCGGTCATAAATACATTGAGCAACGCCGCAGCGTTTGCCAGATTGGCAATGGCGCTAGGTTCATCGCGGATCAGAGCGCTTAACTGTCCCAGGACGGCGGTTTGCTGCTCGCTTCGTGTTCCTTCATAAGAAACAGCTTGAAACATGATGAATCACCCTCCCGAGCAAAAATGGTACTTATTTTCAAGATAGTGCAGAGCATGCGGTTAGTCAAGCGGAGGATTTCGGAAAGGGCAGGTCATGCTTGAATATTCCTCCTGTTTCTCATCTTCCTGCGTGGGGTAATTACTTAGCAACCACGGCGGGCTACAACCCGGGAAGGAGCTTGGCTTATGCATGCAGAGGTACAGAATCTTTTTGTACGAATTCATCTTCTATATTTGGCCCAAAATCAGGATTTAACCGTTAGCGACGCATTGCCTCTATTGGAAGAACGGGGATATCGCGTTGGAGAGCGGGAGATCAAGCAGGAGCTTGAGCACCTGACGCAAGAGAACTTCCTGACCGCCCATGGAGATCAATGGAGTCTTACCGGGACTGGCATTGAGGAGTTTAAGGAAATCACAGGCGTACTCGGCCGGGTTAGTGAGGAATTGCTGGCGACGGGCAAGAAGACGTCTACAGCCTGAATCTACATTCGGACAAAGTCTCCCGAAATTTTATGCAAACTTGAGTTAATCCATACGTACAGCAAGACCGGGAGCGAAAGCGCCCGGTTTTTTGACGTGATTACGATGACTGAACAGTTGCCATTCCGTGCAGGTTATGGTTAGATGGCTATTGAATCTTATGGTCTGTGGAGATGGATCGGATCGGAGTGTCTTTTCATGTATAAATGCAAAGGGAGAATTCCCGAACTAGAGACAGGACGGCTGCGTCTGCGCAAAATGCGACGCCGGGATGCTGCCCAGATGTTCGCTTGCTGGTCAGACCGGGAGGTGACCCGTTATATGAATCTGGCGCCCATGATTGGGACAAGCGAGGCCGCGGATATGATTGGACTGCTGAACCATATGGCAGGAGAAGAGGAGGCGATTCGCTGGGGCATCGAACTGAAGGAAACGGGCCAGCTCATCGGAAGTTGTGGATACAACACATGGCAGCTTGAAGGCGCATTCCGGGGTGAGATCGGTTATGAACTGGGGCGCGATTACTGGCGTCACGGTTATATGACGGAAGTATTCTCGGTTATGCTGCCGTTTGGGTATGAGACAATGGGGCTCAATCGGATTGAAGCACTGGTTGATCCGCGTAATCTCGCGTCGGGAGAGTTTCTGACGAACCGCGGCTTCACGCGGGAAGGTCTGCTGCGTCAGGTGCAGCATACGTCTACCGGATATAAGGATATGGTGATGTATTCCTTGTTGTACGATGAGTTTTTGCGTAAGAGAGATAAATAAAAGGTTGTTCTGGCCCGAAGTGGGCTGTGTAAATCAATGTTCCAATTATATAGAGAATTGAAGAGAGAAGGGTTTGTGTGAATACAACCGGAGGTTTGAACCGCAGCTTCATCTTGGCGGGGTTGTTGTTGGCGACTTTTTTGTCGGCGATTGAAGGTACTGTCATTGGTCCGGCAGGGCCAACCATTGTCAGTGAGCTGGGAAGTGTACAGCTGTTGAGCTGGATTTTCACTGCTTATCTGTTAACGATGGCTGTGAGTACGCCGATTTTTGGCAAAATCAGTGATCTATACGGACGAAAGCCGGTATTCCTGATTGGCTGTGCCTTATTTTTAATGGGTTCACTCCTATGCTGCCTTTCGCAGAACATGGAGCAGCTGATTATTTATCGTGCGATCCAAGGGATTGGTGCAGGTGCGGTTGTGCCTGTTACGTTTACGATTATTGGTGATATTTATCGCCTTGAAGAACGAGGCAAAATACAGGGCTGGATCAGCTCCGTGTGGGGCATATCCTCTCTGGCGGGACCGCTGCTGGGCGGTTATTTCGTAGATAATCTGGGCTGGCAGTGGATCTTTGGATTCAATTTGCCGTTTGGACTGCTCGCGATGTGGTTTGTATTTCGTTATTTGAAAGAAGAAATGTCTCCGCGTACCGCGAAAATTGACTATGTGGGTGCGTTGACCTTTACCGTCGGTATCACAGCATTGCTCTTTGTATTGTCGGCGGGGGGACAGTATTACGCCTGGAGTTCTCCTGTTATTGTGGGATTAAGCATTGTGGCTATTTTGTTTATTATTTTATTTTTTGTGGTGGAAAAAAGAGCCCAGGCCCCGATGGTACCTCTCCATCTGTTCCGTATTCGGGACATCCGGGTGGCGAATATCGCCGGATTACTGACAAGTACCCTGATGATTGGCCTAACCAGTTATTTGCCACTTTGGGTGCAGGGGGTTCGGGGCGGTAATGCGACTGAATCGGGGTTGTTGCTTGCCCCAATGTCAGTCGGCTGGCTGATCGGCAGCGTTCTTGCGGGCCGCCTGTTATTGAAGATTGGATCACGCTTAACAGCGGTGATTGGATTAACCGGGATCGCCATTGGATCGGGAGGACTTTTCCTAGTCGGTGGAACATCACCCCAAGCCGTGCTGTTTATATTGACCTTTATTTACGGGCTCGGCTTTGGATTTGCTTTTACCATATTCACGATAATTTCGCAGTCGTCGGTCGGATATAAAGAGCGTGGATCGTCCACGGCGCTACATACCTTCATGCGTACGCTCGGACAAACCATTGGTGCAGCAGCTTTCGGCACTTGGTTAAATTACAGAATATCAACGTTGTCGAGCGAGCAGCATCTGGCGGAGGCGGGGATCTCGGATGGGGACCTGAATCAACTGCTTGCTCCGCATACGGAAGCTGCTCTGTCGGATGAAAAATGGTCACTTTTGCGTAACGTGCTAGAAGGAAGTCTGCACTCATTGTTCGTCATCATGTTTGTCATCGCTATTATCTCGTGGGTGACGACTCTGGCCTTGCGCAAACGGCTAATCGTTCCCGAAGATGCAGATGCTCCGCCGCAAGCACAAGCTTCAGGGAAGTAAACAAAGTAAAAAGAATAATTCTTGGATCAAGGCAGCTGTTTCTTGGCTGCTTTTTTGTTTATTATTTTCTAGAAGGGATTTTCTTGAATTTACAGTAATAGAATGGGAGGCGAGTTAAGATGAGAAAACAATCGCTGCAATCGTTCTGGATTGTGCCATTTTCAATCAAGCCACTGGCAGCCATTTTGACCTGTATTTCGCTTCCCCTGGTTGTCGAACTCATGGAATATGTTCCTTTGGCGGAACGAGCTGAACATACATATTACTATCCCTTCTGGTATACATTGATCATAAGCATTCTTATCAATGTGGCTGTTCTTCTGTTTCTGATCCTGCCTTTATCAATACGTAGTAATAACAACCTTTGTTTTTTTTGTTGTGGCAATCCGGTCTGGGATGGATATTGAATAGAGCCCGTAAGCAGGAGAAAACCAACACAGAATAATATTTTAAAAAATAGGTATCTCATTGGGAGTAGAGGTGAGGATGATGTTTCCCAATAATCTGAATTCGTCGAATGAAGATGAAGCCAAACGCAAGTACGAAGAGACTCAGAGGGAGGTTGAGGGGCACAGTCGCTCAGATCTGTCCAGATACGTTGTCGATTTGCTGATTGCAGGTGGATTGGTCGTCGCTGCCCTCACGGTGTTGATGTGGATTTTGTACCTTTGAATATCGAATAAAAATAACCGGTGCCGCCTATTTAGGCGAACCGGTTATTTTTAATTTGGATCAGGTGATATGAGGGTGGCCTTAGCCGTTTGCGGATAAACGGTCAGCGCCGAGTGCAAGCCTTTCCAACAGTTCAGCCAGTAATGTCTTATCATCCTCGCTCAGACCGCTGACAGCACGATCAATTTTGTGTGCATAGCCTGGGTAGATATCATCCATGGTACGCTGGCCTTCCTCGGTCAGTTCTACAAAAATGATGCGTCTATCCTGCGGACAGTGTTTTCGATGTAAAAGTCCTTTTTGCTCCAGCTTGTCAATGACATAAGTGACATTCCCACTTTGCAGCAGAAGCTGTGCACCAACTTGTTGAATGGGCTGTGCTCCTTTCATATATAACACTTCGAGCACCCCGTAAGCGGTAGGGTTGAAGCCATGCACTTTGCTTCCGGATACAGCGTGTTCATTCACGCTCTTAAATGTCTGGGCCAAGGTGCGGTACAGATGAAGAGAACGTTCGGTTCCGATTTCCTGTAATTCCAGCATGCTGATCCCGCCTTTTCAAGATTAGTTTGAAGTTGATAATAAACTGACATTTGACGATTCAGAGGGTCGCCATGTTTTTATTGTAAGCGTCTGATTGTGTGAAAAACATGCGATATGTCACAAGATTTGCATTTTTAGCAATTAAAATTTAATCATTTTTTTGTTTTGTCCGCGTATATAGAGAATCCATAATAAGTATTTTCATTTTCAAATAGTTTCTGGAAAAATCATCCTGAAGACACCGTTTCTTCTCCGTCTCTGGCAGGAGGTGGGAGCGCATCCTGCTCTCTATAATGAATTCATATCATGAATGGGTTGAGGGCGGAGGAGAAGAATGATGACAATTGGATTAACGATGCAGGAACGAAGACCCCTGAAGCACAATCGGTCATTCATAACGTTAATGGCTGCGCAGGCCATCTCCAATCTGGGAGACTGGCTGCATCTGCTGGCGATCCTTACACTGGTGGGCATACGCTGGAATGCAACGCCGTGGGAGATTACGTTTACCACGCTTTGTGCAGCATTGCCTGTCTTGCTTACGGGTCCATTTGCAGGGGCGCTGGCGGACCGGGTCAATCGGAAGTGGCTGATGATCGTTGCCGATGGTGCGCGAATTGTGATCGTTGGCGGGCTCATTTTTGCCGATCAAATGTGGCATGTGTATGTATTGCTTATTCTCAAATCGTTGTTCGATGTGGTATTCTCCCCGGCCAAGAACGGCAAGCTTAAGGAGATTGTACCGCAGGAGCAGTTGGGTCAGGCAGTATCCATCAGCTCGGTGATCGAACAGATGTCCAAAATTATCGGTCCGGCACTTGGCGGGCTGTTGGTTGCTGCTTTTGGGATCACCTGGTGTTTCGCATTGGATTCCGTGTCCTTTCTGATCTCCGGCATTATTTTGCTATGGATTCCTGGAGCACGGGTGATCCAATCTGCGAATCAGAACGTAGAACAAGTAAGGGAAGAGACGACAGGTGCTGCTCAAGCAGGTAAAAAAGCTACGTTTTTGAAAGATACAATGGAGGGCATCCGCATGCTTGCATCTCTTCCTCATGTGGGTACTTCTCTAATCCTGCTTGCTTCAGCTCTTTTGTTTCTGCAATTTGCGGATTCCCAGACAGTAGTCCTGTTCAGACAGCTTCCCGGTATTTCAAGTGATCTGCTCGGATGGTGCGTCGCGGCTAGCGGTGTTGGAACGTTAATTGCAGCGATGAGTGTTCAGAAGTGGAAAAAGGCGGGGCATGTAATCAAGATGGGGCTTGGAACATCATTGATGGGTCTTGTTATTGGTGCAGTAGGAATGATCGTAGGAGTATGGCCGCATGCCGGGCTTGGCGCTAATTTGCTGCTGATATCGTTATTTGCCTTGGCAGGTGTGGGTGTTGGGTTTGCCATTGTTCCGTTCCAAATTCTACTTCAGGAGCAAACACCTGAATCCATGACGGGTCGTGTGTTTGGCACGGTTGGAAGTATCATGACGGCCAGTAACATCATGGGTCCAGTGGTAGGTGGATTTCTGGTCACCTCATTCGGAGTTATTCCGGCTTTTGTCTGTTCAGGCATTTTGCTGACGTTGCTGGGCGTGATTTATGTAGTGATTCGCAGGCAAAAAAAGAACGATATGGACGGGAGTCTTGCAGCAAAATCCGTGATTACAGGTGAGTGAAATGACTTTGCAAATGATCTCATTTCAGAGGTGGGAAATGGGAGACTACTTGGCTGGATTTTCATTTAAAATTTAAACTTTTTGAATGAAAAACGTTTGAGTAAACGTCTTCACGTTTAAATGAGGAACATGCAGAGCGCTGGGTCTGAACGTAAGTGCAGATGCAGAAAGCGAAACTTCAACTGTGGTGGAGTCAACTCGGTAATATGAGATTTTCACTTTAATATTAAGAAGCAGGGGCCCCGGACCCCCTGCTTTTTTACGTTTTTATAAAATTATGAGCTACCGCACTACTGAATGGTTCTTTAATATATTTGCGATGCTTTCAAATGAGTGCTTGCCTTCTGCAACATTGACCATGAACTCCACTGCATATTGACGTTCCATTTGGAGATGGTAACCATTCAACATCAAAAACGATTTGGTTACGAGATAAGCTGTCCGTTTGTTCCCATTATGAAAGCAGTGATTTTTAACTAAGGACTCTAATAAAGCACTAGCTTTATCGAATAAAGAAGGATAGGCATCTTCTCCAAACAAAGTTTGTTGGGGTCTATTTACGGCAGAGTCTAACAAAGGATAGTTCTTCACTCCAGCTTGTGCTGTATCATTCATCCTCTTCATTATAAAATAATGAGCGGCTACCACTTCTTCTATTGAAAGGAATATGATCATGATTAACGATCCCTTAAATCTTTGAGAATACCCTCATCCTCTTCGAAAACATCAAAAAAAGCTTCCAGTACTTCAGGTCTTACATTTTCAGGTATTTTCACCTGTCTAACTTTTTTGAGTATAATCTCACCTTGACTGTTCTCAATAAATTCAATCTCATCACCTTGTGACACATCGAGCTTATCAATCAAAACCTTTGGCAGGCTGACGCCTAAGCTATTCCCCATTTTACCTATCTTACGAGATAAAATTTTCTTCTTAAAATTGTCCTCTTTCATTTGGGCCCCACCATTCATAGTATGTTCCTCCTATAGTATGATCCAACTTAAGAAATGAATACGTAAGTAAGTATAAATGTTAGTACGTTATAACATTATAACATGAATTGCAAATGTAAAATCATTATACAAAAGCTCAAAATGATCAAACAAATCCTCACGAACTCGATTACAATAACAATAAAGAAACGAACAAGCACCTGACAGGCAGGGAGTGAATGGTATGGAAAACGAAAACAAAGATACACCCGCACAGGAGTCCATATTGGACGTACATATTACGGAAGCAGGATATGAGGCGGGGCAATCCACGATACGGAACATCCGAATACACGTGGCGCCAGGGGAACTGGTGGGTATTATCGGACCCAATGGGGCTGGCAAAAGTACGACCATCAAAACATTGCTTGGTCTGCTTGAGCATGCAAAGTATGAAGTAACCATTGGGGGAGACGGACGCTATGCCTATATCCCGGAACAACCTGTTTTTTACGAATATATGACCCTGTGGGAGCATCTCGACCTGGCCGCGGCCGCCTATGAGATGGAGGAAGATGTCTTTGTCGCCAGGGCGGAGGAGCTATTGGTTCGTTTCGGTATGGACCACGTTCGTAATGATCTCCCGGCCAGTTTCTCCAAGGGCATGCGGCAGAAAATGATGTTGATGATCGGCTTCCTGTCCTCGCCGGATGTATATATTGTGGACGAGCCTTTCATCGGACTGGATCCGCGAGCAACCAAGGATTTTCTGAAATTGCTGGACGATGAGCGCCGCCGTGGTGCAGGTGTACTTATGTCAACGCATGTACTGGATACCGCGGAGCGAATCTGTGATCGTTTTATTCTCATCCACGCCGGGCGATCCGCTGCCGAAGGAACGCTGGATGAAATCCGTGCAGCCGCAGATTTGCCGGACGCCTCGTTATTCGATTGTTTTGATACACTGACATCCTAACCGGGAAGGGGAGAAGAGATGGAGGCCTTTCAAGCATACACACCACTTGGTTTATATAGACGCAGGCGCAAAGAGCACTTCAATGAACAGTTGAAAAACCTGAAACTGGTAGTAGATTGGACGGTATGGGTATACCTGCTTGTTCCGGGTCTGTTGTATCTTAGCGGATGGTATGTGAGCTTATGGTCCAAACCGCTGCCCTCATGGGCGACCGGATTAACGCTGCCTACACTGACAGGGCTAATAGATATCGTTATGCTTACAGGTGGAATTCTTATATTTGTGGAGGAAGCGGATGTGTTATTCCTGAAGTCGAGGTCGCTGTGGATGCGTACCTTGATGAGACAGGGGATCTACCGGGCTTGTTTGCAGCATCTGGGCAAAATGATTGCAATTACCACGTTGACCGCCCCACTATGGTCCCGTGTGTATGACATGTCATTTATCCATATCGCGCTAATAGCGATTTGGTTTGGCGCAGTAGCTTCATTACAGGCCATTGTGCTCCATATGACCAAAGTGCGTTATACCGGGTGGAGACGCTGGCTTCGCATGATTCCTTTTGCAATTGCAATGGGCATCATCACGATTGGGGCAACGTTTTGGATGCATGGACAGATGTGGACACTGCTTGCAGGCATCGTGGCCGCAATCCTTCTTCTAATTATGGTTGGTCGAATGAGACTGGAGATGAAGGGAACCTTTGAGGGCGATGTGAGAGAGGACTTACGGGAAAGGTTGAAGTTTACAGCACTTTTACTAAGTAGATCCATCACCAAGCCGAAAGCTCCGCGTACACGGACGATGATCTTTCGCAAACCGCGCAAGCTGCTGCGTCATCGTTCCATCTCTAATCGCACAGCAGAGACGGCATTCAAGGCATTCTTTCGTAATTCATCGACCATGAAATTGTACTTGCAGCTTGGTGGCCTATCTATCGCTGCTGTAGCTCTGCCGCCTTTTCCGGTCAATGTGATTGTGTGTGGCTTGTTAATTATCATGCTGAGTGTGCTCTTTTATCGTTCATGGGATGTATTTGCAACCTCCGAATACGTTCAACTCGTATCCTACGATACCGAGGCTTTGAATCATGCTGCGACGGCCATGGTCCGAATGTTATTCGTTCCGATCGGAAGTCTAATGGGGTTTTCACTGGGGGCAGCCTGGCTGGGCTGGCTCGAAGGTATCGTTACAGCTGCGGCTGTGGTGGCATTTGGACTGTTCGTCCTGTCTATAACAGGCTGGGTTCGTTACATCCGATCTGCTTAAATGATATTCTTCCTTGTGCAGTAGCATATCAGATGAAGTAACTGACCATGCTATAGGAGACGGATCTTATCATTTTGAAGGTAAGGGATCAGCTCTCGCAAGGAGGAAAAAATTATGATGGATGATAGCGAACTTCAGGTGCACTTCGCAGATCATGCAGCGTTGCTCGCTGCGCTGGCAACTTTGGAGGAACTGGGGTATAAACCATATCAGTCAGGACCGCTCGAATTGTACATTCCTACAGATCGTCAGGATACGCAGTCCGCTGTGGAAATCGTACAGTCACACGGAGGTAGTGCCGTATTTCTTTCCGAAACAGATGGATTGGATCAGTTTCAGAATATATCCATTCCGGCTCATCTCGTGAATGAAGATTGGTATGAAGGTTATGCGAGTGGAAGCCAAGGGAGCAATCCCGAACAGGGGATGCATAACCGGGATGATGATCCGACATTCGATGATTCAGTCGATGGATTTTCGGGCAGTGTGAAGGCGTAATTACAACATGGGCAACGATGCTGCTTGCCTTGTTGATTACAGTGATTCTGAATCGGCATAGATTTCAAAAAAACCTCGGAATCCCCACCGATAGCGGGATTTCGAGGTTTTTTCATGCTCTTATTTATGAGATGTGGCCCCTAAACCTGTCCATGAACATCCTATTTTCAAGTCATGAGCGAGCGTTTTTATACTCTGCAGCATGCATGCCAGCCGTGTACCCCGTAGAGAAGGCAGCAGTAATATTATAGCCACCCGTGTAGCCATGAATATCCAAAACTTCACCGCAAAAGAATAGTCCCGGCAGCAGCTTGGATTCCATTGTTTTTGGGTATATCTCCTTTAAGTGGATTCCCCCGCCAGTAACAAAGGCCTCTTTGAGAGAACGTGTCCCGTCTGCGCGGAAGGTAAAAGCCTTCATCAGCCCCACTAACGTAGTTAACATCCCTTTGGGGAAATGGTGGAACGTGAGATCTTCGCTGATCTCGGCACGCTTCATCATCAATGGAATCATGCGTTCAGGAACCCATGTCTTGAGTATGTTTTTGACGGCCTTTCGGGATTCCTGCTCCAGCACCTGCTGAACCTGGGCTTCCAGAGCACCGGCGGACAGATCCGGGAACAGATCAATACTCATCGTGACCTGTGGCTGTCCAGATTTCATCTGTACCTTGCGAATAAACTGACTGCAACGAAGGGCAATCGGCCCGGATACGCCAAAATGGGTGAAGATCATATCTCCGCGATGGGAGATAACCGATTTGCCTTTGGCATCCAGAACAGATAACCCCACATTCCGCAAGGACAAGCCTTGCAATTCTTTGGATTGAATCCAGCTTTCACCAGACACAATCGGCACTTCCGTTGGATATAGCTCCGTAATCGTATGTCCAGCCGCTTCAGCCCAAGGATAGCCATCCCCGGTTGAGCCGGTTTGGGGGACTGATTTGCCTCCGGTAGCGATAATAACAGAGCGTGCAAGTACCGTTGTGCCAGAAGCCAACTTCACCCCCTGCACGTGTTGACCGTTCTGAATCAATTCCTTAACCGGCTGTTTGGTGCGAATCTCTACCCCAAGGGAAATGATTTTGCCTACCAACGCATCGACCACCGTTTTGGCTTTATCGGTTACCGGGAACATTCTCCCGTTGTCCTCCTCTTTCAGGGCAATACCGAGATTTTCAAAAAAACGCATAATTCCCTGATTGTCCAGATTCTGAAATGAACTATATAAAAAGCGTCCATTGCCCGGAATATGCCGGATCAGTTCATCCGTCTCCTTGGCATTGGTCACATTGCAGCGACCGCCACCAGAGATCCCGAGTTTGCGGCCGAGTTGATCTCCTTTATCCAGCAGAAGCACGGAGGCTCCATGCTCGGCAGCAGCAACACAGGCCATAAGGCCCGCAGATCCACCACCAATTACAATGACATCATACATGCGTTATTACCCTCTTTTTTCATTGATTTTGTCTGTTTTCCGAAAACGCTGTCTACTCCTGCCTGTTTATGAAACAATACAAATGTATTAGCAGTTCTATTATGCTGTCTTAAGGGATATATTGTAATATACTGTCGCCTATGTTTTAATCAGAAATACATAAGGGAATGTGCAGGCAGAGGAGGGAGATGGCATTGTGGTTGCGTTGAAGGACATTCTTTTACAAATACTGCTTGCAGGAGCTGCGGTATTCCTGATTCCATTATTGCACTTGGGGCTCTCCAGGCAAGCGGTCGCCAAGGCAGGATATCACAGGATGATACTGACCAGTTTTGCCGCGACCAGTGTGGTGAGCATGTTACTGTGTCTGCTATTTGCTCACTATGGGAGCTCAGTATCAGTTCCCATCTCCTTGGGCATTGTGCCCCTGACGCTCGTCATATTGTATTGCAGGCCTGGCGTAGGCCTAACGCTGTCTCTTCTCCAGATACTCTTCTATTTTCTCTTTGCGCATCCCTATAATCTGTACGGATTTCTACTTCAAACGGGCATTCTTCTCTATCCTATTGTATGGTTGTCAGCCAAACGATTCAAGCATTATACACGTTCACGCAAAATGGGAACAGTTATCGCCTTGATAACGGCAGAGCTGGTTGTGGCCAGTGTACTATATATCCCATCCATGGAAAGTCATTCAACATTCTCAATAGTACATTGGGTATTGCCAGCTCTGGGATACACGATCGGTGCAATCCTTGCCGGAAGTCTTAGTATGCTCTGGATTGAACAGATGCAGCATCACCGGGGGCTTGAGCAGCATTTGTCCGAAGTTCATCACAGATACATAGCCGAAACGGAAAAGCTTAACCAAATTCTGAATGCCGTTCCTTTATCCATAGCGACTGTAGATAAGGAGGGGACCGTGCAGTTCGTCAATGATACCATGGAGCAAACAGCGCGGGATCAACTGCCCTGCACAACAACACCGGATTTGATTGGGCAACCTGCGAGCCAGTTTGTCGAACAAGCTCAGGCAGACAAGATGGAGAGCAGTATTCGCAAAGCCATTGTTCATGGTGAAGTGAGTGGGCTGACGGTGCGTTACGGTTCAAACGTGTTCCAGTCCCGGACGGTTCCCATCTACGCGTTATCAGCAGAACTGCCAAGAGAAGCTATAGGAGCAATGTTGATCATTCAGGATATCACTGAGCTTGAAATGCTGCGAAGCGAGCTCGATAATGTGGATCGCCTCAGTCTTGTCGGACAAATGGCTGCAAGTATTACCCATGAGGTAAGAAATCCGATGGCGGTTGTGCGTGGTTTTCTTCAATTAATGCAGGAAAAGAGTCCGGAGTCCCTGGATCACTATTACCGGATCGTTCTGGAAGAGCTTGATCGGGCAAACAGCATTATTAATGATTTTCTATCATTGGCGCAGAATCGAATTGCAGAGAAAGAAGAATCCCAGCTGCATGATATCATCCATGAACTAAGTCCTTTGTTATGGGCGGATGCCAATTTGCGAGGTCAGAGTATTGAATTTATTCTGGCGCACAATGTGCCCAAGCTGCATCTGAATTCAAAGGAAATCAAACAAGTGGTACTTAATCTGGCTCGCAACGGGATGGAAGCCATGAATGAAAAAGGAGTACTTACATTGGAGACCCGGTTGGTGGGTGACACTGTGGAGCTGTGTGTACGAGATACAGGCCCGGGTATACCTAGAGGGAAACAGGAGAAGCTGTTCGAACCTTTTTTTACGACCAAGGCCAAAGGAACCGGACTCGGATTATCCATGTGTCTTAGCATTGTTGAACGGCATAACGGAACCATTACCGTGGAGTCAGAGGAAGGTCAGGGTACAACTTTCAAGGTTGCATTTCAACGCTGAACTTCAAGCATGTTTTGCCAAGGAATGAGACATAATATTGAAGGAGAAGCCTTTCCGCAGGCGGTCTTTGAACCTTGCTTTCATTGATTAGGGATGTATAATAGGAATAGCACAAAAGCATTTAATTTTTTAAAATAATAGAACTCACACGTTTAAGGAGTGAAACCGAATGTCTATGTCATTTGATCAATACATGAAAGATATGGTTCAACCGATGCGGGATGATTTGACTCGTTTGGGAATTCAGGAGTTGCGTACACCAGAAGAAGTTGAAGCAAGTTTGCCGGATGCCAAAGGAACCGCTCTGGTTGTTATTAACTCGGTTTGCGGATGTGCCGCAGGTCAATGCCGTCCAGGCGTATCCCAGGCACTTCAGCACGATATTACACCAGACCATCTGTACACGGTATTTGCTGGTCAGGACAAGGAAGCTACAGCGAAGGCACGTGAATACTTTGCACCGTATCCTCCATCTTCACCTTCCATCGCTCTGATGAAGGACGGAGAACTCGTTCACTTTATTGAGCGTCATCAAGTGGAAGATCGTTCTGCAGAGGAAATTGCGGCTGAGCTCACAAGTGTGTTTGACCGTTACTGCCGTTAATTAGCTCAAGCAACGCCCCGCCTTTCGGATGACCGATGCCGGGGCGTTTCATTTTGAGCGAATGAGGTTATTGAACCATTCGGACCTTTCAAAATGGACATCAAATTTCATTAATTTAGAAACGGGGTGTGTGAACGATGAGTTTGCAACAACAGATCATCGCTGAATTGAAGGTTAAACCAAGCATTAATGAAGAAGAGGAAGTACGCAAGCGCGTTGACTTTCTCAAGACGTATGTGAAAAATGCCAATTCCAAAGGATTGCTAATTGCAATCAGTGGCGGGATTGATAGTGCTGTAGCTACGGCGCTTTGCAAAAAAGCGACGGACGAGCTTACTGCCGAGAACAATAAGGAATACAAAACGCTGGGTGTATTCCAGCCTTACGGTGAGCAATCAGACATTGACCATAGCTATGCTGTGGCAAAAGCTTATGATCTGAAACATGTCGTGGAAACAAACATCGAAGATGCAGTTAACGAGATCGCACTCGAAGTGGAGCAAGGTTTCAAATCCATGGGTAGCCCGCGTCATATGACTCACCAAGGCAAAGGGAACGTGAAGGCGAGAACCCGTATGGTGATGCAATATGCTCTCTCCTTTGAGGAGAATCTGTTGGTTGTCGGAACAGACCATGCTTCTGAAGCCATCACGGGTTTCTACACCAAATGGGGTGACGGCGCCGTAGATATTACACCACTGAGCACTCTGAACAAACGTCAGGTACGTCAGCTGGCTGCGTATTTGAACGTGCCACAGGCCATTTTGGACAAGGCTCCATCAGCAGGACTTTGGGAAGGCCAAACCGATGAAGATGAACTGGGCATTTCGTATGAAGCGAACAGTGACTATCTGGAGGGCAAACAGATCGATCCGGCTGCACAGGAGCGTCTTGAAGCATTTTACACGCGTACACATCACAAGCGTAATGCCATTCCTGGCATCTAATATGGATTGCAGGCACGCCATTCGATGGAGAATGCAAAGCATCTGAACAGCAAAGAGTCACTGCATAAGGCAGCGACTCTTTTTGTTATGCTGATTATTTTATTTGCATAAAGAACACGAGAGCTAGACGAGAAGTAGACAGGACTAGTTACTCCAAATTTCGATCTGGCGAAGCGTTTCGGTGATCGCCTGCTCAAGCTGCGGTGTCGATTCTATGAATGGATGCACAGTATTAAACGTATGGTTTCCTCCAGGGATCTGGTGCCACGGGATATCTGGACGAGCCTGAACCAGTGCGGCCGAGCCGTCACGCAGCCGTTTGCCATCCTCTGTTCCTTGAATAAGTGCTACGCGTAGAGGTGAGGAAGCCAAGCGATTAATAATGGCGTAACGGTCCTTATGCTTGTCCAGGTCTTCCAGGATGGATACGTCCAGAGGCATCTGCTGGCCTGTTCGGCCGTTAGTGACATGGCTGCGGCCATGTGTGCGCATTTCTTCTTTTTGCTCCGGGGTAAAGAGATCCAGGTTGGTTACGCCATTCCAGGACACTACACCTGCAATTTGCTCGGGATGATCCAGTGCGTACACGAGGCTTACGCCTGCACCACGACTATGTCCAAGTAGAAATACCGGCAGTCCGTTAAGCTCTGGCTGTGTGGACACATAGTCAAACAGCGTTGCCAAGTCGGCAAGCTCCCGGTTGTACGTATTGACTGCAAACTTTTCAAGTTCAGAAAATTGCTCCAGATCTTCTCCAACACCATTGTGAGAGAAATTGAAGGTCAGGACGTGATGCTTCTCGCTTAGCTGCGATGCAGCGTAGGGGAACATGCCCCAGTCTTTGAAGCCTTTGTAACCGTGAGCCAGGATAATGATTCCTTGAGCGGGTTGCCGTGCAGTGAATATATTTCCGCGAATGACGGCATCTCCGCCAGCAGGCAGTTCAAATGCTGTGGACATATCTTATTCCTCCTATAGTTTCATCTATTCCTGATTCATATTTTAACATAAATGGTAATGTGGACGAAGGTACTCGCATCCGCACGCGCCTCCTGCTACAATAGAATACGTGTTCGGATAAGTTACGGATCAGATGACCGAATGGAGATCGTTTACAGCATAAAAGGTTAAGCGGGTGAAGCGTTGATGATATATGGCATTGGCAACGACGTGTTGGAGATTGGACGCATGCGCAAGCTGTTGTCCAGTCGTCATGCGGAAGCGTTTATGAAGCGAATTTTAACGCATGCAGAGCGGGAGATTGCGGATCATCGGGGAAAGCGGATGGTCGAATTTGTATCCGGCCGTTTCGCAGCGAAGGAAGCGGTGTCCAAGGCGTTTGGCTGTGGCATTGGAAGCATGATGAGTTTTACCGACATTGAAGTGCTGCCTGATGCGAAAGGGCGTCCCGTTGCCACACTATCTGCTGCAGCATGGGAACGCCTGCAACTGCCATACGGCAAACAGTATGACATTCATTTGAGCATTACGCACCAGACAGAGCTGGCTGCGGCCTTTGCTATTGTAGAGCAGATGGGGAAGACGTTACCTGGATCTTAACAGTAACAATGTGGGCAACGTGTGAAGGACATAAGCATGTAAGCGCGGTAACAGGAGAGGACGGGAATATGGGTTTATTGGAACAGAAACGACATTTCAGCGTGAATTTGCTGGATTGGTATATGGTCAACAGACGGGATTTGCCGTGGCGTCGCCACAATAATCCATATTTTACGTGGGTATCGGAAATTATGCTGCAACAGACTCGGGTGGATACGGTGATCCCGTATTTCAACCGTTTTATCGGGAATTTTCCGACCGTACAGGCTCTGGCTGAAGCACCGGAAGAAGAAGTTTTGAAAAATTGGGAGGGACTCGGATATTATTCGCGTGCCCGCAATCTTCAGGCGGCTGCCAGACAAGTCATGGAACTGCACGGCGGGGAGATGCCGCAGGACAAGCAGGCGGTCTTTGCGTTAAAAGGCGTGGGCCCGTATACAGCCGGGGCCATTCTCAGCATTGCCTTCAACCAGTCGCAGCCAGCGGTGGATGGCAATGTGATGCGGGTCCTGTCCCGATACTTCCTCATTGATGAGGACATTATGAAGGGCAGCACCCGGGTATTGATGGAAGAGCTCGCGGGAGAGCTCATTCCGGAAGGGAGGGCGCGTGATTTCAATCAGGCGCTGATGGAACTTGGCGCGCTGGTGTGCACGCCCAAAGCGCCGCACTGCCTGACTTGCCCGGTGATGGAGCACTGTTCCGGCCGCATCGCCGGACGTGAGCTCACGCTGCCGGTCAAGACCAAGGCGAAGCCGCCGCGCCCTGAACAGCGGCTGGTCGCCATTGTGGAGGGCCGCGGTGCTCATCGCGGCCGAGTGCTTGTGCGCCAGCGCCCAGCGACGGGCCTATTGGCCCGCATGTGGGAGCTGCCGCATGTGCTGGCGGCGCCCGCCGCAGCCGGCAAGGCGGCGGGGCCGCTGGCCGATGAGCCAGCCATGGCTTTGCTGGCCGGCAGTCTGTGGGCGGAAGGCTTCGCTGCCCGCCCGGAAGGGCTGGCTACCCATGCGGAGCATGTGTTCAGCCATATTGTCTGGAGCCTGCAGGTGTACAAGTGCACCGAGCAGGACCAGAGTAACGAGCTTCCGCTGATCGCCGCGGAAGCCAGAGCCGCCTACGACGCACAGGCGTCTGCCAAGGAAATCACTGCGCCAGCCCAAGCATCGGAGCCAGGTATCACCGATGCAGCCAACATCTTAGGCTCGCTTGATGAGCAGGGCGAGCCGTTGTCAGTATTTGCCGCAAGTAGCTCGGCGCATGATGTAGCGACAGGCAAGGGAGATGGTCTGACCTATCGCTGGATCGGTCCGGAAGATATGGACAAGATGGCATTTCCGAACATCTTCCTGAAGCTGATCACCAGTTATTTTGCCGGCTCATACGAGCAACAGAGTGAAGAACTGAATTAAACCTGATATATGCATCTTAATAAATGAGTGCAAAACCAGCCTGATGAAGCAGAGCTTGTGCCTGCGCCTGAAAGAAGCTGTCTCTCCCATGAACGCCAAAAAGACGGTTAATTGGAAAGGGCACCTAACTCACAGCGCTAACGAATCCTACAGACTCTATAACGCAGATAACGTAGGGTTTGAAGTTTTAACGAACCTGACCGACGTTATTCAAGTATAAAACGGTGGAAACAGTATAATAGTGCACATCCTTATGAAATAGCGTCTCTATAGTTCGTTACATCTCCAGTCTGTGGAATTTATAGCTAATAGGGCTTCCGCGGTTCGTTAGATCGTTCAAGTGCGAAGTGGTGTAACCCCGTCCTTACGAGGGATATAGAGGGTTAGTGGGATAGAGTGATGAAGGTAAGGATATATGTATGTTTGCATTTAAGCATCCTAAATAACTAAAAAGAGCCTGATCCGGTCGCGTTGACCGAGTCAGGCTCTTCTATTATGCCAGCAGTCTTATTTCGCTGCAGCGTAACGTTTGTTTACTTCGTCCCAGTTGATTACATTCCAGAAAGCGCCGATGTAGTCAGGACGTTTGTTTTGATATTTCAGGTAGTAAGCGTGCTCCCATACATCCAGACCCAGAACCGGAGTCAGACCTTCGAAGAGAGGGCTGTCTTGGTTAGGTGTGCTAGTGATGGACAATTTGCCATCTTTGCCAACTACGAGCCAAGCCCAGCCGGAACCGAAACGAGTTGTAGCTGCTTTTGCAAAATCTTCTTTGAATTTGTCAAAGCCACCCAGTTCGCTATCGATTGCTGCTGCGATGTCGCCAGTAGGAGCGCCGCCGCCGTTAGGTCCAATGATTTCCCAGAACAGGCTGTGGTTAGCATGTCCGCCACCATTGTTGCGAACCGCTGTGCGGATGCCTTCAGGTACGCTGTCCAAGTTAGCAATCAGATCTTCCAAGCTTTTACCTTGCAGTTCAGGAGCGCTTTCCAGAGCTGCGTTCAAGTTCGTTACGTAAGTATTGTGATGGCGATCGTGGTGGATTTCCATTGTTTGCGCATCAATATGTGGTTCCAGTGCGTCGTTAGCGTAAGGAAGTGCTGGTAATTGAAAAGTCATAGTGAAATACCTCCTGAGATTTTTGAATTTTTGTTAAGGTCAGCATTTTGCATAATTCAATTCGAATCGCTTCCGGGACAAGTTCTAGACGAATAGGTTCACTTCGATCTATATCTTGCTGAGTGAAAGTCGCTCAGAGGATTTATGCAAATTGCCCAGGTACCTATGTAATAATACCCTTGTCACTAATATTAAACCGCATCCGGGCTAATTAAGCAACATTTTTGTTTATTAAGTCCCCCCAGACGTTAATCCATTCATGGATCAGAGATAACAAACATATTTTACCCATTATGAAACTATTTATGTGATTTTGGAGGTTTGAATAGAGGAAAAGTTTAATATTCGGATGTAAACGGTTACAATTAAGCGCTTTCAAAAGAAAATGCGTGTTTTATGGCGTAAAGTATGGTTTAATTGACGGAGAAGCGGTATTTTCTCGTTTTTTGTCATTATATGAACATTGGGTTTTTGGTAAAAAGGGGAACCCCTTTTTGTAAAACCTCATCTAAGCTAACGAAAAGGGAGATTTAAGACATGCACGTTCGTTCCTTTCAGTTGAGTGATGCAAGCCAGATGACGGAGCTTCTCCAGGTTGCACTATCGGAAGAGTGTTATGAGAACACGATGGGCCCGTTTGCCCGTCAATTGTCATGGGATTCTGACCTGATCATGGTTGCGGAAGAAGAGGGAGACCTCGTCGGCGCTTTGATCGGCACGATTGATCACAACCAGGGATGCATCTATCGTATTGCGGTCCATCCAGACTATCGTCGCCGCGGAGTCGGCAAAAAACTTGTCGAGGCCATGGAACAAAGGTTCCAGCAGCGTAAAGTCAGTCAAATATGGGTGGCGGGTGATGAGCACAACAAAGTAGCCATGCCTCTGTATGAAGCAATGGGTTACGGTGCCAATCAGATTATGAGCGCTTTCCAGAAACTCAGTATTTTGTCAAAAGCTTAGTTTGTATGGTTAATAAAGAAATATAACAGATCTTCATTTCATATTAGGCGTATCTCTTCAGCGTGTAACGACGCCAGGGATATGCCTTTCTATTTATATGGGTGCTATCCACTGATTATTCCCCTGTTCCTGCATCTTCTGAACCCCATCACTTTCTAACTTGGTTCCCTGTTTTAAAAGCTTTATTCGCAGTGTTATCCACCTTTCCAGGTGTATTGGTGCTCATAACCAATTGTTTCACCCTTGCAAATGAAGTAGAATTAAAAGGATTACGATCACTCGATTTTGGTAATATCAGAACATATAAACATGGAGCGCCAGCTTCCTGATATTTTTAAGAGAAACTTTCACTATATGTGGTCTTTCTCCCTTGAAAGTACATCGATAGACGTTTTTCTAACAAAATTGATAAACGAGGTGTCTCTTTGAACTCCAATAACCTTTCAACGGAGCATGTGGCTTCCAAGGAACGAAACGGGCCAGGAGTGCCTGATCAACCGGGAAAATCCTGGGGTGCAGAGCTTTGGGACTGGGTGAAAACCATTGTGATTGCTTTTGTGATCATGATGCTGCTGAACCTGTTTGTATTTAATCTTTCGATGGTCAAAGGTCAATCCATGCAGCCAACGCTGGTGGAGCGGGACCGTCTGTTTGTGAATAAAATTGTATATGATTTTGGGACACCGTCCCGATCGGATGTCATTGTGCTTCGTGATCCAAGCGAAGATGTGGAGAAAAAAGATTTTCTGGTCAAACGGATTGTCGGACTTCCCGGAGATACGGTTGAAGTACGGGATCACCATCTATTTGTGAATGGGGAGCAGCAAGCGGAAACGTACACGGATACGGAGGTCCAGGACCCTGATTTTGGACCGATTACGCTTGAAGCGGATCATTACTTTGTGATGGGAGATAACCGTCATGAAGGCAAGAGCAAGGATAGCCGTGTGTTTGGAAGCATTACATCCAGTGAAATTGTAGGCAGGGCGGAGTTTATTTTTTGGCCGTTCTCGGAAATCAGAAAACTGTAAAATGTTAGCAGGGCAAGGACAACAACTTCACGCTGCATTTTGCGTTAAACGATATAGACGGTTTTATTTTAGCTCCGGTATGTCCGACTTGTATATCGAAATCAGCGCCTGTCCTCCCCATTGAGGCGGGCGTTCACTATTTGCGGAATTAGCGTTGGAAGAAGAGAGGGAATAGATATGACGAGCGTACAGACCGGAGCAGCCAAGGCAGCAGCTGTATGGGAGAAGTTAAAACAAGAGATTAAGGCAGCTGCTCCTGAGATGGGCATTGATGATATTGGGTTTGCTTCGGCAGAGCCTTTCGTGACATTGAAATCCATATTGGAGCAACATCGAGCTAAAGGATTTGAATCCGGATTTGAGGAGCCTGATATTGAAAAAAGGGTGCGTCCAGAGTTGAAGGACGGCGAGTCTGCTTCGCTCATTGCGATTGCCGTGGCTTATCCTTCGAAGATGATCAATCCGCCGAAGTCGGAGCCGGGCGCATACCGTGGTATTATGGCACGTTCCGCTTGGGGTCAGGATTATCACCAAGTTCTGCGTGCTGCGATGGACAAGCTGGTTCATTTTATACGTGAGCGCGTACCTGAAGCCATGATCGAAAGTATGGTAGACACGGGGGCATTGGTGGACCGAGCTGTTTCCCAGCGTGCGGGGATTGGATTCAGTGCCAAGAACTGTGCCATTATATCGCCCAAATTCGGTTCATGGATCTTTCTAGGCGAACTGGTAACCAATATTCCGTTTCAGCCAGATAACCCGGTGACCGAGGACTGTGGTGAATGTACGAAGTGTATTGATGCCTGTCCAACAGGAGCATTGGTGGGACCGGGACAGCTGAATGCACAGCGTTGCATTTCGTTTGTGACCCAGACGAAAGGGTTCGTGGATGAAGAATTTATGCTGAAAATTGGCAATCGTCTGTACGGTTGTGATACCTGTCAGATTGTCTGTCCGAAGAATCGGGGTAAAAACTGGGACCACCATCCCGAGTTTCATCCCGATCCGGAGATTGTAAAACCTTTGCTGATACCGCTGCTTGACATCGGTAACCGTGAATTCAAAGAGCGCTTCGGCCAAAGCTCCGCCGCTTGGCGGGGTAAGAAGCCAATCCAGCGCAACGCCGTGATTGCCCTGGGCAATTTCAAAGACAAAACCGCTGTACCGAAACTAACGGAGGTACTGAAGCGTGATCCGCGTCCCGAGCTGCGGGGAACTGCAGCTTGGGCGCTGAGCAGAATTGGAGGAGAAGACGCAATGAGAGCCATTGGGGAAGCTGCCGCTAACGAACAAGATGGGAACGTGCTAAGCATGCTGCAGAAGGCCAAGGAACGACTGAGTTCGTCCGAGACCTTACCCGATAAGCCTCAGGCAGAGCAAACGAGCAACAATAAGCCTGAGGGTCAGAAGGAACAGAATGAGACATCCGAACAGGAAAACGGGCAGACGACAGAGCCTGTCAAACCGGAAGCTGCAGCATGGAAACCTTCAGCCGTTACAGGCCTGCATGGTACGCCCGTATATTACGATGAGGTGCTAACACCGATCGGAACACTTACGCTCTGTGCTACGGAAAAGGGCCTGTGTCATATTGATTTTGGTGCTTTCCATGTGCGCGAGGCGCATCTGCAACAATGGGCCCGTACCTGGATTGGCGAATATCGATATGAGAAAAATGAAGAGAAGCTGAATGAAGCTGCACAGCAGTTGAAGCAGTATTTTGCAGGAGAACGAAAAGCGTTTGAACTGAAGCTCGATTTGTTGGGAACACCATTCCAGCTACAAGTATGGCAAGTCCTGTCCGATATATCTTATGGAGAGGCCTCAACACACCAACAGGTTGCGGAAATCATCGGCAGGCCCAAAGCTGTTCGAGCAGTTCTGGATGCGATTAGCAAAAATCCGATTCCGATTATTATTCCCTGTCACCGCATCAGCGGTAAAGATGGAACCCTGGTGGGTTATGTAGGCGGTCTGCAAACCAAAGAGCAATTGCTCACATTGGAGCAGCAATCGTAAGAGCGGGGGACGTTCATGAAGTATGTTGACGTGGAGAGTGTGGAGGCGGGGGAGCTTCTGGGCAAAACAATATATTCCGGCAACGGCACGGTATTGCTGTCTGCCGGAGTCCAGCTCACCGTATTTATGGTTAATACGCTGAAGCGTATTGGCGTGACCATGCTGTACATCCAGGATGAAGCGTATAAAGATGTGGATACAGAAGACATTCTGGATGAAGCCACGAAAAAGGCAGTAATTAATGAAATGAGTGTCACGCTTGAATCTATCCGTTCCGGGAAGGATTGGAGCCCAAAGAAGGTCGCCATCAGCATAGATAAATTGTTGAACGATGTTCTGAACGGGCGTGAACTGCTTGTCCAGCTCACAGATATTCGGACCAAAGATAACGCACAGTATGTTCACGCCATGAATGTATGTTTGCTGTCTTCTGTCATTGGTCTGAATCTGGGGCTTAACTATGCGCAGCTCAAGGATCTGGCCGTTGGAGCCCTATTGCATGACATCGGCAAAGTGGGTGAGCCGCCAGGCAGCGGTTCCGCAGCGAATTCTTCCCTGCATCACACGTGGAAAGGGTTCGAATTGATCAAGTCGAAACGGGAGTTCAATCTGCTTGTGGCACATACGGCTCTGCAGCATCATGAGCATGTGGATGGCTCGGGACTGCCGAGAGGTGTCAAGGGGAAAGACATTCATCTGTTCGCCAGAATCGTCAGTGCAGCTAACACGTATGATAATCTGATCAATGGCCTTTCGGGTCGAAGTATGCTGCCACATGAGGCCTGCGAAGAAATGATGGCGATGTCTGGCACGAAGCTGGACCGTGATATTCTGATCGAATTCAATCGGAGTGTATCCGTTTATCCGAATGGAACAGCAGTTCGATTGTCTACCAGAGAGACAGGAGTCATTGTGCGTCAGCACCGGGGATTGCCTGGCAGGCCGGTCATCCGGGTTGCACGTGGCAGTACACGTTATGATCTGGATGTGATTGAAGTGGATTTGGCTCAGCATACAACCGTTTTCATAGAGGCGGTACTGATGTAACTTAAACGGATGTTACTGAGATATTTACTGAATGTTTTCTATCTGTTTCCTGGATGTTAAATTCAGCAGTTAGCTGGAAAATCCGTTTGCTCAAGGCGTGCGGAAATGCTATGATAGCTTTCAGGAAATCCGGTTCGTGTCATGTTTGCATCGTGAGCGCTTAACATCATGTGCTGACACGGATCATCAGGCTTTTTAGATTGCATACAGAGGTGTCTAAGAGATGGAAATAGCAATACCGATTATTACATTGGTTGTTGGTCTGGTCGGAGGATTTTTCATTGGAGTATACTACTTGCGGAAACAGCTTGAGAAAATGCAAAGTGATCCCGACATGCTCCAGAAGATGGCGAAGCAAATGGGTTATAACCTGAATGGCAAGCAAATGCAGCGCGCCCAGCAGATGATGAAGAACCAGCAGCCTGGCGCGAAGATGCCTCAGCCGGGGCAACATCCTGCGCGTAAAAACTCGGGCCGCCGAAAATAATAGCAGTGAGCGAGCATTTTGCATAAATCAAAAGAGCGACTTCCAATCATCAATGTATAGATCGAAATGGTTTTATTCGTCTATATATTATACCCGGGAGCGGTTAGAATCGAATTATGCATAATGCTGAAGTGAATAGCTGCTTACAGCATGTGGTTCGAAAGGAGGCGTTCGGCAGTGGCTGGCGTTAAAGATTATTTGAATTCGAAAGTATCCGACAATCGGGAGAAGATCGAGTATCACATTGAGCAGATCCTGAATTTGATCGGTGAGGATAGTACGCGGGAAGGGCTGATTGAAACGCCTGCACGCGTAACCCGGATGTATGAAGAGATTTTTGGCGGGTATGAAGTGGACCCGCGCGATGTACTTGGTGTTACGTTTAACGAGAATCATGAAGAACTGGTTATTGTGAAGGACATTGTCTATTACAGCCAGTGTGAACACCACATGGCGCCTTTCTTCGGCAAGGTGCACATTGGATATGTACCGAGCGGCAAGATTGTGGGACTGAGCAAAATGGCCCGTCTGGTGGAGGCGGTTACCCGCCGCCTGCAGGTTCAGGAGCGCATTACCTCACAGATCGCCGATATTCTGACTGAAGCGGTAGAGCCGAACGGTGTCATGGTCGTCGTGGAAGGCGAGCACTTGTGCATGTGTTCCCGCGGCGTGAAGAAGCCGGGCAGCAAGACGGTAACGTCTGCTGTACGTGGTTCTTTCCGTGAAAATCCGGCACAGCGTGCCGAGTTCCTTTCGCTGGTGAAAGATTAAGAATGGGCTCATTCCACTCGTTGGACAAGCCAGAAGCATTGAATTCTTTTGGCACCATCATGTTGTTTCCGTTCGGCAATTTGCTGGATCTCAAATGGCAGAATAGATGCTTGTGCCAAAGGAAGCTTTCATAAATAAGCCGTGTTCCTTGGGGAACCGGCTTATTTATATATTACTTTTGCATTCACACAAGGTGATACATAAGGATTACGCAACACTTCAATTCATCTAGATTAGTTTAGTCGGAGGCTATCTTATATGAGTGTATCGTCCAATTCAGATCAACCCGGATCGCCGGTAGCAGAGAAGCAGTTGCAGCTGGATCATTCATTGCGTCTACAGATTTGGGAGACACCGCTGCTGCGGCACGGAAGCAGTGTGCTTGAAGCATTTGCCTGGGAAGAAGTTATGTGCCGCCAAGTGGGAGAAGGTCAGTTGCCCGTTGCTCACATTTGGCGGCATCCAGATGCCTTTGTAGCGGGACTGCGGGACAGGAGGCTGCCACAGGCAGTAGAAGCCATGGAACGCATTAGAAGCCAAGGAACAGCGGTCTGTGTTCGTCCATCCGGTGGCGCAGCAGTTCCCCTGAATCCAGGGGTAGTTAACGTGTCTTTGATTCTGCCCAACCCGGGGCGTGCCATTAATATTCACGATGATTTCCGGGAGATGGCCTCACTGATCGCTGAATCGCTAGCACCATGGTCGAGACAGGCACGTACGGGGGAGATCGAAGGCGCCTTCTGTCCAGGCGATTATGATGTCAGTGTGGGTGGACTGAAATTCTGTGGTATTGCCCAGCGCAGACAGGCCAAGGCTTATATTATTACTGCCTTTATCATCGTGGAGGGACGTGGAGACCAACTGGCAGCAGATGTGCGTAAGTTCTATCAGGACGCAGCAGACGGTGCTAGCGAGGGTTATCCGGATGTTCGGCCCGGTACGATGGCAAGTTTGCAGGAATTGGCAGGTGTCCCTTCTACTGCGGCTTATACAGCCTCGCTGGTACGTACACTGCGTCAGCGCTTTCCTCTGGCGGAGACGAGCCGAGTGTTGACTGTGGATCGGGAAGCTGTCAGACGGACGGCTGAGCAGATGAAACTGCGTTACGATTAGGTTCAGAAGCTTGGACTTGGAATTGGGTAATAGAGATGATATGATGTGATTTCGGAAGGAGAGTGTCTACATGGAAACTTTAAGATATACGTATTTATATGAGGTCATTTCCACAGGCGAAAAGTCTGAATTCAGCCAAATGGCAACAAGCAAGGAAGAAGCGGCTGCTCTGATCGTTGCACGTATCGCTGATCTTGAATTTACAGGTGAAGAAGATATCAAGCTGGGCGATCTGATCGCGATTAGCAAACAGGTTGGCGACAACTATGTTGCCTGTGAGGGTTGCGCCTCTTAATAGCGTGAGGTCCATAGATTATCCTAATACAAGCAAGTCTTCTTGAATCAAGAGGCTTGCTTTTTTTTGCGATCTAAGAGATATCTTTCAGTCTTCAAGCTGGAGATATCTCTTTTCGCATAACTTCAATCCTAATCTCAATAAGGTGGCCATAACAGCTTGCGTGCCGTTTCGTAACGTTCGGCCACAGCTGGCCAGTACACAACCTTCCACCAGTCCTCGATATATTTTTTGCGTTCATTCTGGTGTTTCAGATAGTAGGCGTGCTCCCATACATCTAGCGGCAGGAGAGGCACGATGTCGGACTGAGATAAGTTCTGGTGTTTCTCCGCCTGCAAAATTTCCAATCTGTGCGCCCGTGGGCTCCAGACCAGCATGGCCCAGCCGCTGCCCTCCACCTTGTTGGCAGCCTCGGTGAATTGATTTTTGAACGCCTCATAGCTGCCGAAATCCCGCTTGATCTGTTCTGCGAGCATACCGGAAGGCTTACCTCCACCTTTGGGGTTCATGATCGTCCAGAAGATCGTATGCAGGTAATGGCCTGCACCATTAAACGCAAGTTCACGTTCCCAATGTTTGACGAGTTCAAAATTGTTCTTTTTCCGCGATTCTGCAAGCTTTTTCTCCGCAGTGTTCAGTCCGTCGACGTAGGATTGATGGTGCTTGTCATGATGTATACGCATCGTCATCTCGTCAATATGCGGCTCAAGCGCATTGTAGGCATAAGGCAGGGGAGGCAGTGTGTGTCCGCCAATCGGCACAGGTTTCTCCTTGACCGCCGCTGCGGTAGAGTTGGCTGCGCCCTCTGCATTTGCATTGGGAGACTGAACAGTCGATGTAGACTGTGGCTGTACCGATGGAGTGGAATTGTTAACTTTCCCCTCAGCAGCAGACGATTCCTCTACAGATTCACGATAGTGCTGTTCAGACACGGACGTTGAAGCAGTTTGTACGTTGGGATCAGTCGGTTGTCCCGAGGTTTGAAGAATATGTTCCAGTGAAAAAGATGAATCAGACACCGAATCTCTCATAGCTCCAGGTTGTTTCAGCGTTTCAAGTACACCCAGGAAATACTCGGATTCACGAATGAAGTGCAGAATAACCACTTTGGCAATCGGCACTTGCTGAACAGCAGTACTTTGCTCCAGCAGGACGTACAGCTGTCTAATGAACTCACGCGATTGTGCGCAGGCCGCAGCCACGAGCTGTTCAATACAGCGGATGATGTAGGGAGCAGGAGGCTGGGTTCCCGGCAGTATTTGTTTCAACAGCTGATTCGCGACCCGTTCGCTATTCTCAAAGATTGCTTCCCATTCCGCAAGCCATTTGACATATGAGGGTTCAAGATCAGGAACCAGTGCACGGATGACAATCGTATGTTCCTTCTCTTGCTCTTTCCAGAAACGGACTTCTTCAAGTATCCGCAGAGGCAGCAGATGCCCATATCCATACCAATTCATAAGCGGTAGACCTCCGTTCAAATGAATTCAAATTCAGATCCAGCAGCAGAAATAAAATTGGATCGCCCGATTCGCTCAATTTTGTAATGTACAAGCTAGAGCTATCTTTAATTACGTCCCAAAAGTATATTCTCCAGGGATGTTGTCCTATGTATACACAAAAAAAAGAGCCCCATATAGGGGCTCTTGAAATACCGGATCTTCATGATTCTCCGGCATTGGTATTTTCCACATCATCGCTGCTCGTCTTTGTCACATGACTCAGAAATGTGGAGACACGACGCAGGTATTCCTTCGGATGCTCCCGGAAGATCAGCTCATGATGCGCACCATCCACAATCCATTCATCGGAATACGGATTGGTCTGGTTGGCGGCAAGCAGCTCCGCAATCGGGTAAGGAGCTTTCTCATCTTCGGTACCATGGATGAAGAAAATCGGGAACGGATAATCTTCCTTCTTCACGTCCTGATACGGAATCTGCTGCAATCCGGTCCCGTTCAGAATCGGGAACAGCAGGTTCATAATCTCCAATGTAGGCTGACGGGGCAGATCAATCTGATTATGGATGTTATGGTACAGTGTATCCGGCTCAAGCAGGAACGTACTGTCCAGAATCATCGCATCCACATCTTTGGTAATCAGTCCAGTTTGGAGGGCTGTACCTGCACCCATGGAGAAGCCCCATACAACAAGCTCCTGAGCTCCACGCTGCTTCGCAAACTGGATAGCACCAAGCAGCTGCTGGGACTCGGCTTTGCCGCCTGTGGCGACAGCTTTGTTCACCTGTGAAGCGAAACCGTAATCGAACATCACCACATTGAAGCCAAGTTGGTGAGCATAATGGGCCAGGTCATACATCGGTACCCAGGTCTCTTCACGATTCGCACCATATCCATGGCTGAATATGATGGTTTTGTTTGCATTATCGTCAGCCGGAATATACCATCCCTGCATCGTTCGACTGCCGTCTGCTGCCGGAAACGTGATGTCTTGATACTTCATGTTCTTGGCCTGCATGGGATTGGAGAAGACAGGCGCTACAGTTGGATTGGATAATACCCAAGCAATATAACCATGTAGTGCAATGAAACAAAAGAGCAGAAAAAATACAACGGAGAGCAACAACGCCACGACAATATGTTTGAACCGGATCAGCCTCGGTGATAACGAAGAAGGCAGATCTGACACTTTCGTTTGCAGCGGGGCTTCGCTCTGGGATGTCGGATACATGATTGCCCCTCCTTTAAAAAATCAAATGAAGATAACAACGAGACGAACAGAGCGGATAAATGATTTTTCTGACTACTTATGAAGCAAAATCTTAATTTAATATATCTTTATCGTATGTTCCAATATAGTCAAAGTCAATTGATTGGAGCCATTTGTTACGCAATTGTTATATAGTTCTGAAGATATATGGTTAACATTTCCCTAGGGTGCAAAATGCAGGGGATTTTGATTTATAAAAAGAAAATATTTACAATTATCCCTATTCCAATTGGCGCTTTTTGGTTTACAGATGAGACCGTTTCTCATATAATTTATGTAACCAAGTTTCATGTGATGAAACATGAGGAGGGCAACATGCCATGGAAGACCGAAAGTTAACCGTCCGGGCTGTAGAACGGGCGCTGGATATATTATTATGTTTTACAACCCGCAGTGATCTGGGACTCACGGAAATTGCCAGCCAGATCGGTCTGCACAAAAGTACAGTCCATCGTCTGATGGCTACTTTGGAGGACAAGGGGTTCGTGATCCGGGATGCAGCAACCGAGAAGTATCGACTCGGCATACGCATCTGGGAACTGTCTGCCCATATGTCTCGCAGCGATGATCCGGCCATTCTGCTCCTTCCAGCGATGGAGCGGCTGAGGGATCGTCTGGGCGAAACCGTAAGCTTATATCTGCGTGATGGCAGTGAGCGGATTCGGATTCAAGCTGTGCAGAGTGATCAGGCGATTCGTCGGGTGGCTCCGGTGGGCGTCAGACTTCCGCTATCCGTGGGAGCGTCCAGCAAAGTGCTGATGGCTTTTGCCACTGAAGAGGACCGTGAAGATCTGATGAATGGACCGGAGTGGCCGGTATTTATCGATCCCAAAGTCTATTTGGCACAGATGAAAGACATTCTGGAGTATGGCTATGCAACAAGCTATGAGGAGCGTGAACCGGGAGCTGCGGCAGTATCTGTACCCATCATGGATCGAAGAGGCAACATCGCTGCTGCCCTGTCCGTATCCGGGCCTGTTAGTCGCCTTTCCCAGGAGACGTTGCATGAATACGCACCTGTGCTGAAGGAAGCTGCTACACAGATGGGACTCATGTTATCCTGATTTTATTTTCTGGAATATAAAGGTTGTTTTTATGATTCGGTTGCGCTACTCTGTAATGGACGGCCCAACGGGGTCAGCATAACTGAATATGCATTTGCGGCTTAGCTGCTGCAACTTGTTAACGTTACTGGGGGAGTCCGAATTGTTCGGACTGAGACGGAATCGCATGAGATTCCGGACCCTTTGCACCTGATCTGGATCATACCAGCGTAGGGAAGTAATCGGCGATACGACCACGAACACCATATGATGTGACCTATGGATAGACTCCGTTAAGGAGTCTGTATAAGGTACGTTATTGGTGATGGACATAAGCCGGTTCCCTTGGGAACCGGCTTTTTTTATACAGTAAACAGGCAGAAGACGCTGTCAGAGCTGCTTTTGGACAAAGTGCCGGGAGCGGTTGGCGAGCGTCTGGGATGGAATTCATTTGCTTTGACTGCCTGCGTATTACTTGAAATGTGATGTCCTTATTTTTTGTCGTAAAGTCGCTCTTTCTTTTTCTATGTTGTGGATGATTTGGGATCCGTGCGCAAGCATTTCAATCCAGGCGATCACCAATGAGGAGGAGACAAGAGCGATGAGCACAGGAAACCGAACGATGGGACAGGACAAGCAGGATCAGCAGTTGACAAAGGAAAAAGGTGCGACAGTACGGGTTCAGCCCTTCCCGGGCAGCCGTAAAGTGTACATTCAGGGCTCACGACCGGACATTGCCGTACCGGAGCGTGAAATTGCCCTTCATGACACGAATACTCCCCAAGGGGTGGAGCATAACGAACCGCTGCGTGTCTACGATACGAGCGGGCCGATGACCGATCCCGGCTTCCATGCCGATATCCGGGCAGGACTGCCAGCGCTGCGTACGCGATGGATTACGGAGCGTGAAGATGTCGAAGCCTACCAGGGACGAACGGTAAAACCGGAGGATAACGGATTGAAACCTGGAGGAAAGCGAGCTGGAGCCGAGGAGTATCCGGGCTTGCGTGGTAAACCATTACGGGGACAGGCAGGGCGCAGCGTGACCCAGATGTATTATGCACGGCAGGGAATCATCACACCGGAGATGGAGTTCGCCGCCATCCGTGAGGGTGTGGAGCCGGAGTTTGTACGGCAGGAGCTGGCGAGTGGCAGGGCCATCCTGCCGTCGAACATCAATCACCCGGAGAGTGAGCCGATGCTGATCGGGCGTCATTTTCATGTGAAGATTAATGCTAACATCGGAAACTCGGCGGTATCCTCCTCCATCGAGGAAGAGGTGGAGAAGATGACCTGGGCGGTACGTTGGGGTTCGGATACGGTGATGGATCTTTCTACAGGTAAGGACATTCATACGACCCGGGAATGGATTATCCGCAATTCACCTGTGCCGATTGGGACGGTGCCGCTCTATCAGGCGCTGGAGAAGGTCAATGGGGAAGCTGAAGCGCTGACCTGGGAGTTGTATCGTGACACGCTCATAGAGCAGGCAGAGCAGGGTGTGGACTACTTTACGATTCATGCAGGCGTGCTGCTGCGTTATATTCCGATGACCGCCAAACGTATGACGGGGATTGTGTCACGGGGTGGGTCCATCATGGCAGCATGGTGCCTTGCACATCATCAGGAGAATTTTTTGTATACCCATTTTGAAGAAATCTGCGAGATTATGAAAAGGTATGACGTGGCATTCTCTCTCGGAGACGGACTGCGCCCAGGAAGCATCTATGATGCCAATGATGAAGCTCAGATGGCTGAATTGGCTACGCTTGGTGAACTAACGCAAATCGCCTGGAAGCATGATGTGCAGGTGATGATTGAAGGTCCGGGGCATGTGCCGATGCACAAGATCAAGGAGAATGTCGATCTGCAAATGGAGATTTGCAAGGAGGCACCCTTCTATACGCTGGGACCGCTGACGACCGATATTGCACCAGGATATGACCATATTACCTCGGCAATTGGAGCAGCGATGATCGGCTGGTTCGGTACGTCGATGCTCTGTTATGTTACGCCAAAAGAACATCTGGGCCTGCCTAATAAGGAGGATGTGCGGGAAGGGGTTATCGCCTACAAGATCGCTGCTCATGCCGCTGATCTGGCGAAAGGTCACCCACGTGCCCAGCGGCGGGACGATGCATTGTCTAAAGCGCGGTTTGAGTTCCGCTGGCGGGATCAGTTCAACCTGTCTCTGGACCCGGAACGTGCGCTATCCTACCATGATGAGACGTTGCCAGCCGAAGGGGCTAAGGAAGCCCATTTCTGCTCCATGTGCGGACCGAAATTTTGCAGCATGCGCATTACGCAGGATATTCGTGCCTTTGCGGCAGACAAAGGCTTGTCCGAGAATGAGGCCGTGGCAGCGGGCATGGAGGAAAAGGCTGAGGAATACCGGACACGCTCTTAGGCGTCGTTACAGCGCAATCTGGGCGGCCTGACATAGTGAAAAGCCGTTCCTCTCCGTGATCGTGGAGAAGAGCGGCATTAACTTGGTATGGGGGGTGCACAATTAATCTTAAAGGACAAGAAGTACGACACAACATATTTTTATAAGTTATAGTTTGTTGTCACACAGCTGATTTAATAAAATGAATATAAGTAAAAAAACAAATAAGAGTAGCCAAGCCAAGGGCTACTCCTGCACAGTATTTGCGGTGGATATTCCTCCAAGTGCAGCATAGTTCAGACGAAGTGACCCGTCAGGCCTGTCAACCTGTGGCGGGTCACTTCTTTTTTTACGGTCGATGTATGTCTGGAGCGCAATAATTAACATTGCGAACACGCTTACGTCGTTGAAAGAGAAGTTCAGTTCCTAACGAACCGAGCACACGCTATTCGCTGTAATTTGCAAAGGTCTGCGATTTAACGAATCATAGAGAGGTTATTTCTTGAAATGCACGTCCTGCTGTATTGAAATCGTACGTCTGGATCCAAATAACGTGGCTGAGATTCGTCAAACTTAGCATTTCACATAATTCTTCTTATAGGACGCACTTGGTTCGTTAGCGCTTTGGATTCGAAATAGAAAGTGATCGTCTCTGGGACAATCTCTTCAGTTCTTCGCATCACTGAATGATCTTTGGCTTCACAAGTTTAAGCAATCTCGGAATTTAATCTCCAATTTCAACGCGAAGCTCAACACTTAACGCTGGGCCAAGTTCAAATTCTCCTCCAAATAAGCCGCTAGCGAAGCCAAAGGGCTGTATATAGACTTGCCTGTGTCTGCTGTGACCCGTGCTGCTGCGGGAGCCATAGACAGTTGAGCGGCTACTACCGTGCTTCCCGGGGACTGCTCAGAAATTTGCTGCAATCCAGCAGTCACTGCTGCAAGATAACCTTCCTTATCACCTCGCATAATTAACTCGAATGTCCCCGGGATCAATACTGATTCAGTCTCTACCGCTTCGATTTCGTTTTGCTGCTCATCCTCATCATCTTGCTGCAAAGCCTGAGTTACTCGCGCCATTGTTCCTTCAATCGTTGCGGGGTTGGTAAACGCCAATATGTATCTCCCCGGTACTCGTTGCATTTCCTGAAGTAATGGATCATCAATACCAACCACTGGGACGGGAACATGCTGTGCCTCCTGCTCAAGTACAGCAGCAAACAGGGCACAGGTAACGAGGATGGCATCTGCATGACAGTGTGCGATCCATTGCAGCGTTTGTGAGACTTTCTCATGCGTAACTGCCTCGGTGAAATCAGCATCATGTTTGAGGCGATCCAGACCCGGATCGACATAATGTACAAGTTCAACCTCATATAGAGCGAGTGCTTCTTCAATCAGTGCAATGTTGGAATAGTGAGCGTGAAAACAGCCAATGGTCATCATCATACTTGCCCCCTGAAATGGATGTTGTCTCAATAAAGTGCCGCAGATATTTAACCCATTATAGGGATGTGACAATAGGCTGTACATATGTAAAATGCTGATCTCACAACAAATTAAAGCGAAAACGCGAATAACCGTTCATCCACAACTTCGCAGAGGAACGGTGCAAACCACGCAAGCGATTCTCAATTCGCTCGTCATTTTCATTTATCGCATAGAAGGGGCAGCATTCTTTTTAGCCATTTTTTGCTGCAAAATTTCATGAAAGGATAGACCTTGAGTGTTCTCATTCTCCTTTTTGGGAGCAACGGTCGCCGTGTTGCGCGGATATTGGTGGTGGTACGGGATCATTTGCTGAATAGGCATGCGGATCATCTTGGTTCCTCCTTTAATGCATTTTCGAATATGCATATGTGATTATTAATAGGTTATGTATTCCGACGGGTTATCGTCTCTGTTACGCAAATAGGTATATGTGACTTGTTAGACGAAATAGGCAACTTAAGGTGTAATTCCAATTGGATTGTAGTGATTTTACCCCGTATTCAGGAGATGTAAACGTTTTTAAGTAAATTCAGGAGGAAAGGACCGCATATGTGAGGTTTCATATGGGAGGATAGAAGCGGTTGTTAAGTGAATAGACCCAGTTTTGGGAGTGCCAATTGTGTCGAAATTAAGACATATTGTCTGGTTGTATAGGTACGACGCAAGCTAGCTAACTTGGTACCATGGTCGGTTGTCGGGTGCATATTAGGGCAATTTTCGACGGTAGACAAAGGGGGAATGCCAAAAAGCCGCCAGGAAAACCTGGCAGCCTAACAGCAATTTGCATAAATCCGGGATTAAATTCAATCGGTAAGATACAGATATGAACAGTCCAATTCGGATTAAGAAATAATCACAATCACTTTTCTTCTTTTTATTTTTCTCGGCGAACAGCGATATACAGGTCCACTTGTACGTTCTCAGGATCGAGACTTCGCTCATCATACCATTCGAAATCTCCGGTAAACGTGCGTTCACCCTGATTGTTCCAGGCCCACACCGCACCCCAAGCTTCACTCACGACTTCGCCCATCGCGCCCTTTCTGGAGGTGAATACGGCATATGTCGCAGGCGGTAGCTCAACGGAATTCACTCCCTCAGGTAACGATTCATCCGGACCGACCTCATGACCCACCAGTATAGTGTATTCTCCATTTATGCCATCCGTATAGTCAGCGTAACAGCCATATCGGGCCGCTTCAGGGGAAGGCTGATGATCTGAGGCGAAGTAGCTGTTCCAGAGTCCCTGAATGCAGCCTTTGCCACTAATTTCAATGGCATTGGTTGTTCTGGCCGACACACCCGCAAGGCGTTTTCCTGGCAGTGTGACATACCGAATGGGCTCTGCGGAGAGCGTATTGTCGGAAGTTACTTGATTAAGGTCAACGGACTCATCCGAATTTTCTGCTGAAAATGCCACGTTCCGTTCAGAGCCGGAAGCATTCCATCTTTTCAAAAAAGGAAGTTGGTTGCGCAGCATTGCTCTTGCTGATTCCTCGTCCATACCTTCCTGATTCAGGATGGCGGTGCACATTTCAATCATACCTTCCAGCGTAATATCGGGCTGCTCGAACTGGCCTTCTTTATAACAATAGATACAGTATTCGCGGGTTGTATTACCATCCGTTTCTGTTCCGAATTGGGCAGGGGCAGTGAGTGGCATTCCGCAGCTCTGGCATACGGTGACGTTCATAATTAATTCCTCCTCGTTATGTACAGCTTGAATATAATAGAAGTATAACGGGAGGAACTGGACACCTGTCTGTCAGGTTAGGGGCGGAGCTTTGTAATTTTGCACAATTTGTTCGGCAATTCTACGAATCTCCTCTCGAATATGCAGAGGCTCCAGTACTTCGACATCTGCGCCAAATCCAAGAATGAACCCATACAGCCAGTTGTCCTCCGGAAATGCGACCTGGCTGATAAAATAGCCCTCATCATCCGGTATGACGCTCTCTATGCCAAACCATTCCACTGCGATGTGACGAATACGCTCATGGAACCTCAGGGTCAGAGGCACCTTATTATCCGGGGTTGCCCAATCCTGCTGCCAGGGTCTGTCCTGCAGGTTGATCGGTTTGCGTTCGAAGCTCCCTTGGGCGAGGGTAACGTCTCTCATGCGGACCAGCTTGAACATACGGAACTCGTTGCGTTCGTGACAGAACGCATAGAGGTACCAGGAATGCTTTTTGAGCACAAGGGTATGCGGATCGGTCGTTCTATGGGTCTGGGTGCCTTCGGCACTGCAATAGGTAAATGAGATGGGCTGGAGTTGATCCATGCCCTGTTCAATGAGCTGAAGCTTGATTTGCAGCGCTTCGGGATGCGTCCACATTGAATAATCCACAATAAAGCGGCTGGTATTGGCCTGGAAATCCTCATTTTTGGCTTCAGGCACGATACTGCTGAGTTTCTCCATCAACAGGTCCCGTGCCACATTCGTATGGGAGGTGGAGACACTGCGCAGTGCAGTGACAATGGAGGCCAGATCTTTGTCGGTCAGCACATTTCGGTCAAGCCGGTAGCCCTCTGCAAGGCCAATACCTCCGCTTGCACCCTGATAGGTGACGACAGGGATACCCGCCTGACCCAGCGTGTCTATATCCCGGTAGATCGTGCGGATGGATACCTCAAACGTATCCGCCAAATCCTTGGCCTGCACCCGGCCACGATTGATCAGCAGCACAACGATGGCTAATAAACGATCCAGTTTCATATATTGGATTCCCTTCAATCATTTATAAGTTGGATTCAGATATGTTATATTGTTGAGCATCACACATAGGAGTGGAATAAGCAATGAAGCGTATTACGATTTTGATCGCAGATGATGAAGTTGAGATCGCTGATCTGGTTGCATTGCACTTGCAAAAAGAAGGATATCACATCATCAAGGCATTTGATGGGAAAGCGGCGGTTCAAGCCGTTCAGACACAAACGATAGATTTGGCTATTTTGGATATTATGATGCCTGGTATGGATGGATATGAGGTGACCCGCAAAATTCGGGAGCAGTATCACCTGCCTATCATTTTTCTGAGTGCCAAAACCTCAGATATGGATAAAATCACCGGGCTCGTGATGGGCGCAGACGATTACATGACTAAACCATTTAATCCGATGGAACTGGTCGCCCGGGTCAATTCCCAGCTGCGCCGTTCACTTCAATTCAGCCAGTCTGTACCAATCCAGCGCTCCATTCTGGAGAAAGGCGGCCTCATTATCTCGCCAGATCAGCATAGCGTCACCCTTTATGGCAAGCCCATAGAATTAACACCGAAGGAGTTTGACATCCTGTATCTGCTCGCAAGTCATCCCAAACAGGTGTTCAGTGCGGAGAGCATCTTTGAACAGGTGTGGGGAGAGGCTTATTATGAGAGCGGCAATACCGTGATGGTTCACATTCGGACCCTGCGCAAGAAGCTGGGGGAAGATGTAGACAAGAACAAGTTTATCAAAACGATCTGGGGTGTGGGGTACACATTCAATGAATAAACGCAGAAGTTTTCGAACAACCATGATTCTGTTGCTTGGTTTAAGCATGCTGGCATCTGGCGCGATTACCTTTGGCGTATATAAACTGATGCAATACTATTACACTGGAGTGCGTGCGGAAGATCAGTTAGCAGAATATCGTCACTTTATGAGAAGCATAGGCGATATTTACTTTTTCCTTATCCTGTTCATTCCGCTTGCTATACTGTTTTTCTTCTGGTTTACGAAGCCATATGTTACCTATTTCAAAAATATCTCTACAGGTATTAGGCAACTCGCGAGTGGTGATTTCCAGCACCGTGTGCAGATTTCGACGAAGGACGAGCTAGGCGCGATTGCAGAGGATATCAATCTGGCGAGTCTGAAGCTGAGGGAAGCGGTAGAACGGGGGGATTTTGCAGAGAGCAGCAAGGACCAGCTGGTGGTGAACCTGGCGCATGATTTGCGTACCCCTCTAACCTCGGTGTTGGGTTATCTGGATCTGTTGATGAAGGATGAGCAGCTGACAGAGGAGCAGGTCAGGCACTTTACATCGATTGCTTTTAGCAAATCTCAGCGTCTTGAGAAACTGATCGACGATTTGTTTGAGATTACAAGAATGAACTATGGCATGTTGCCGATTGAGAAAAAGAAACTGGATCTTAGTGAACTGCTGAGGCAGATGAACGAAGAGCTGTACCCTGTTTTTGAAAAGAACCGCCTGGTCACCCGACTGCATATCGATTCCGAACTAACCATTTCCGGCGATGGTGAGCTGCTTGCACGCGTGTTTGAGAACCTTTTAATTAATGCAGCTCGTCACGGTACAGATGGTCTTTATGTGGATATTCATGGGCATCGTGATGCAGGACAGGTTATCATTCAGATCATGAACTATGGGGGACATATTTATCCAGATGATCTGCCTCATATTTTCGATATGTACTATACCGGGGATCGAGCGCGGACACCTCAGGAAGGTGGAACAGGCCTGGGCCTGTTCATTGCCAAAAATATTGTGGAGCAGCATGATGGGTCCATTTCGGCCCAAAGTGATGTAGTACGGACCGTATTTGAAGTCCGGTTGCCTGCGCTGGAATGAAGTTATATGCTCAATTTAAGAAAAACTTTAGAATTGCCCTGCTTTTTTTTAACTAGTTTTCTCTATCCTTGATTATACGAGGTAAAGGAGGAACAAGGGATGAAGAAGTGGGGATTTTTGATATGTATCATTGTACTGGGATATATTTTTTCCAAGTCACCTGCATTGTTTGAGCAGAAGGAAGAAGCGAATCTGCAGATTCAGGATACAGCTGAAAGTCGGGCGGGATATACCAAAACCATTAATATGGATATGAAGATTCAAGTACATAAAGGGAATTTACTGCTCGTCAATTCGGAGTATCCCGTTCATGCGGAGGGTATTAGAACGGACATTGTCAATCTGGCTGAACAACAAGATCTGGTTCGTGGATACGGCTTGCTGGATCAGAATATCTTGTTGTCAAAGTACGTAGCGCAAGCGTTCCAGAAGATGATTGAAGCTGCTGCGAAAGATGACGTGCGTTACTTCATCATCAGCAGTGGTTATCGGGACTTTACGAAACAGGAGCAGCTTTATGAGGAAAAGGGCTCGGACTATGCACTTCCTGCGGGTCACAGTGAACATAATCTGGGTTTGTCCATGGATATAGGCTCTACCCTGGCTGCGATGAGTGAAGCACCAGAAGGAGCTTGGCTGGAGAAGAATGCATGGAAATACGGATTCATTTTACGATACCCGAAGGATAAAGTGGACATCACCGGCATTCAATACGAACCTTGGCATTTTAGGTATGTGGGACTGCCGCACAGTGCCATCATGTATCATAATCACCTTGTGCTGGAGCAGTATTTGGAGCTGTTGCAACAGAAAAAGAGCATTTCCGCTGAAGTCGGGGACAATCTCTATTATGTGCGCTATTACGATACATCCAAAGAGCAGAGCATTAACGTACCTGAGCACGGTCAATATGAGATATCTGGAGACAACATGAACGGAGTTGTCGTGACGGTGGAGGAATAAACAACAAGAAATACACGGAGGCTCATTATGAAACCTAAAGAGTTCAATATGAAGATCGTTTGGGTGGCGGCATTCATCATCTATCTGTATCTGCTGACCAAGCTGATCCTGTTCAAGGGACATACGATGGATTGGGACGTTGTTAGAGTGCAACTCATAACGATTGCGCAACAGCCGGATCTGATTCATACGCGAACTGTTAACCTGACGCCATTTCAGGAAATTTCAAGAGACTGGCATAGCCTATCGTTACATCGTCCCGGAACCGCAATTCACCTGCTCGGAAATGTTATGGCCTTTATCCCCCTGGGCATCTTCATTCCTGTACTTATGGGAAACAAGCTGTTGTCAGGGGCAAAGGTACTCGTACTTTCCTTGCTTCTAAGTTTTGCTTTTGAAGTAACACAGCTATTAACGGGCATGGGCATATTCGACGTGGATGATCTTATGCTGAACACCTTTGGTGGGGTGATTGGTTATGTTCTGTATTCGATGCTTATCGGCATGAAGCGAATGATTGTGGGGGGAACGGCTCGGACTGCGAGAAAAGAATATAATTCCAATCAGAGTCGCGTGTAAGAAGGGGGGCATTTGATTTTCTTGGCTGCTTTAATGATTGGCACAGAAGTCGTGTTTATCGTTAGCCTCACATTGCATTGGACATTAGAGGAAGTGTAGATTCGTTACTCAGCCTGTATCATATTAATCAAAAAAAGCTCCCCATCGCGTGCTGAGTGCACGGATGGGGAGCTTCTCTTATAAAGAGCTATCACATTAATCGTTAATGTGATAAAGATTATTTTTTCATCATTTGACGCAATACGGTTTGCAGGATACCACCGTTATGGTAGTAGTCCACGTCTACCATGCTGTCCAGACGAGCGATGACAGGGAAGTCGAACTTGGTGCCGTCCTCACGGGTTACGGTAACCGTCAGCTCTTGACCTGGTTTAACATCATTGCTCAGACCTGTGATGTCATACGTTTCACGACCGTTCAGACCGAGGCTGGACCAGCCATGACCTTCCTGGAATTGCAATGGCATTACGCCCATGCCCACCAAGTTACTGCGGTGAATACGCTCGAAGCTTTCTGCGATAACGGCTTTGACGCCGAGCAGGAATGTTCCTTTTGCCGCCCAGTCACGCGAGCTTCCTGTACCATACTCTTTACCTGCGATAACGATCAGGTTCTGTCCTTCATCCTGATACTTCATGGAAGCATCGTAGATGGACATTTCTTCGTCCGTTGGCAGGTATTTTGTAATACCACCCTCAGTACCTGGAGCCACTTGGTTACGAATACGAATGTTTGCAAACGTACCACGCATCATGACTTCATGGTTACCACGACGGGAGCCGTAAGAGTTGAAGTCTTTGCGTTCTACGCCATGTTCTTTCAGGTACAGTCCAGCCGGACTGGATGGTGCGATATTACCCGCTGGTGAGATGTGATCCGTTGTTACGGAGTCAGCCAGCAGCGCCATAACTCGTGCGGAATGAATATCTGCGATATCAGTCAACTTGTCGCCAAGCTCCTGGAAGAATGGTGGATTCTGAATGTACGTGGAGTTTGGATCCCACTCATACAATTCGCCTTCCGGTACAGGGATCGTATTCCAGCGTTCGTTAGCTGTAAATACGTTCTCGTATTTGTTGCGGAACATCTGGGCGTTCAGCGAGCTAGCGATGGTATCCTTGATTTCCTCGGAGCTAGGCCAGAGGTCTTTCAGGAATACAGGCTCGTTGTTGGTATCATAACCGATTGGATCGGTTGCAAAATCAATATTAACGGTACCCGCCAGAGCATACGCCACAACGAGTGGCGGAGAAGCCAGATAGTTGGCTTTGACCTGTGCGTGCACACGGCCTTCAAAGTTACGGTTACCGGACAATACAGCCGCTACCGTCAAATCGTTCTCAGAGATTGCTTCACTTACTTCGTCTGGCAGTGGGCCAGAGTTACCGATGCAAGTTGCGCAACCATAGCCGGCAACGTTGAATCCGAGTTTGTCGAGATATTCGATCAGACCTGCTTTTTCCAGATACTCGGTAACAACGAGGGAACCTGGAGTCAAGCTGGTTTTCACGTAGCCAGGCTTAGTCAGACCACGTTCAACGGCTTTTTTAGCAAGCAGACCCGCTCCGACCATAACGCTAGGGTTCGATGTGTTGGTGCAGCTTGTGATTGCCGCGATAACGACAGCACCAGCAGTCAGTTCGCTAGTGGAACCGTCAGTGTGTTTCACAGGCACTTTCTCAGCGATTTTCTCGTCGCTCAGTCCGTATCCGCCTTTGTCGATCGGCGTGCGGATAATGCTATTGAAGCCTTCTTTCATTTGAGTCAGCTCGATGCGATCCTGTGGACGTTTAGGTCCCGCGAGACTTGGTACAACAGATGCCAAGTCAAGTTCGATCACGTCTGTAAACGCAGGGTCAACGGTATCGGCAGTACGGAACATGTTCTGAGCTTTGTAATAAGCTTCAACCAGATCCACCTGTTCGTCGGTACGGCCGGTATTACGCATATAGTTTAACGTTTCGCTATCTACAGGGAAGAAACCGATCGTTGCACCGTATTCTGGTGCCATGTTGGCTACAGTCGCACGGTCAGCCAAGCTGATATTGGAAAGACCTGGTCCGTAGAACTCAACAAATTTGCCGACAACGCCTTTTTTACGCAGCATTTGGGTAACTGTGAGTGCCAGATCCGTTGCGGTTGAACCTTCGCTCAGGCTGCCTGTCAATTTGAAACCGATAACGTCCGGTGTAACAAAATAAAGCGGTTGGCCCAGCATACCTGCTTCAGCCTCGATCCCGCCAACACCCCAACCAACAACGCCGAGTCCGTTGATCATGGTGGTATGGGAGTCTGTTCCTACGAGGGAATCCGGAAATACAACGGTTTCGCCGTCAATTGTTTTGGTTGCAGCCACGGAAGCCAGATACTCCAGGTTAACCTGGTGAACGATCCCTGTGGATGGTGGAACTGCACGGAAGTTGTTGAATGCTGTTTGCGCCCAGCGCAAGAAGCGGTAACGCTCTTCGTTACGCTCGAACTCAACCTTGATGTTGTAGTCGAGTGCATCGTTCGTTCCGAACGCATCAACCATAACGGAGTGGTCGATAACGAGATCGACGGGTACGAGTGGATTGATTTGTTTTGGATCGCCGCCTGCTTTTTTTACGGTATCGCGCATCGCTGCCAGGTCAACGACAACCGGTACACCGGTGAAATCCTGCAGAACGATACGTGCAGGGATAAATGGAATTTCCTTGTTATTGTCACGGCCGTCTGCCCAGCCGGTCAGTTGTTTAACATGTTCTTCGGTAATCGCACGTCCGTCGAATTGACGAATAGCTGCTTCGAGCAGCACTTTAATGGAGAAAGGAAGCTTGGAAAGGTCGCCGTAGCCGCCTTCCTGAAGAGCATCTAAACTGTAGTAGCGATAAGACTTGCCTCCGACCTCAAGACTGCGGGCCGCGGAGAAATGATTCTTGGCTGACATACATGTACCTCCTTAAATGTGTCGGTGAGATGAAGAAAACGTTCATTTAGGTGAAGAACAGGCCTTCATCGTTCCGTGTCCTTGTTCGTTGGTTTCATTAGGTGAAACGTAATTTCATAATTGTAACTTTAGTTTTAAGTATACCGTTTTCAACTCCGTACGTAAAGGGCTTTTTGCCCGTCCAGTCAAGTCATTGGTACATTGAATGCGTTCTCAAGTGAAGGGAATGGACGCGATCTCTTCCATACGCATTATCCCCGTTATTAAGGCTTCAAAACAGAACCAGACACATACAACCGAAATTCTCTCATATAAATAAAAAAGAGTTTTCATGCAATGGATCATTCCGGACAGAACTCATGCCAAAGGGGGACACAGGCTTGGAACGCGAATGGAAGAGTGCCTTATATACCTACGTGAACCAGTATAATCGCTGTGAGATCGACTACCGTCCACAGACAAGCGAACGGATTGTCACCGATCCGGAATTTGTGCTGGAACGGGGAGAGCGGATGGCCAGACTGGACCAATGGTACCGCAAGCGACGGGCCGTGCCTATTCGCAGTGAGACCAGCGCCAAGCTTGTGCGGACACTTATGGATGGGGTAGATGAATCGGTGGTGGACGTGCAATTGTACAGCAGGCTGTTCTATGAGAAGAACGGTTTGACCCATCGGGAAGACCGGATTGAGCGGGAACGTCTGACCTTTCTTAGGCAAGGTGGGGCTTGGACCATTGCACGTGTGGAACGTGAGGTGCCGGAGCGTCGCCCGGTAGGAGAGGGTCGTCCTTTTCAACAAGCTGATTTTGTACAGGCGATGAACCGGCCGCTGCTTAACCGGGAAGTGCTGGGACAGGGGAGAAGATCGAGGCAGCAATTGTATCGCAGGGATTTGGTGGTCGCCTACGCGGATCGGTGGTGGAATGCGGGTAATCCGGCATTTGAGGAATTCGATGTGGACTGCACCAACTATGTGTCCCAATGTCTCTTTGCAGGGGGAGCACCCATCCACTATACTGGTAAAAGAGAAGCAGGATGGTGGTACAAAGGCTATGTGAATGGTGCCGAAATGTGGAGTTACAGTTGGGCCGTTTCCAATAGCCTGGAGCGCTATTTATCCGGTAGCAGCTGGGGGCTGTCCGCAACAGAAGTCGAGCGTCCCGAGCAGCTGATGCTTGGAGATGTCATTCTCTATGACTGGGACGGGGATGGCAGGTTTCAGCACAGTACCGTTGTGACTGCCTTTGATGCGGGGGGCATGCCGCTTGTGAACGCACATACGGTCAGCAGCCGCCACCGTTTTTGGGATTACCGGGATTCTTACGCTTGGAACGAGCGGACGGTGTACCGGCTTTTTCACATTGCAGATGAGTTTTGATGCTCAAAGATTTTACGGGATTCGGTGACGTGGACATCCGGTTCCGTGTAAAATAAGTCTAGATAACAGAATAAAAGTGATGCTGAGCTTGCAGACATGACAGCATCATTGCACAGATAATCGGAGGTTACACATGAGTATGGATAAATTAACAGTAGGCGTCGTTTACGGCGGAAAGTCAGGCGAGCATGAGGTGTCGCTGCAAACGGCGTTTGCTGTAACGAACGCATTTAATTATGAAAAGTATGAACTGGTTCCTTTTTATATCTCCAAGCAGGGTACGTGGAAAAAAGGATCTGTTATGCACGCGCCTTTTGCGCAGATTGAAGATTTGAAGCTGGAGCAGTCGGCGGGCGGAACCCAGGAAGCGCTGAACGCGCTGTTTGGCCGTTTATATGGCGGAGAAGAGGCGATGGACGTCATGTTCCCGCTGCTGCACGGTACGTTTGGTGAGGATGGTACGATTCAAGGGATGTTCGAGATGGCAGATATGCCTTATGTTGGCGCAGGTGTACTGGCTTCGGCAGGCGGTATGGACAAAGTAGTCATGAAGAAACTGTTCGCACAGGCCGGAATCGACCAATGTGCCTTTACGTATTTTAACGCTACGCAGTGGAAGCAAACCGAACATGAAATGATCTTACAAGTGGAGGATCAGCTGGGCTATCCCTGTTTCATTAAGCCGGCCAATCTCGGTTCCAGCGTAGGTATCTCAAAGGCGCGTAACCGGGATGAACTGAAGACGGCAGTGGAGTTCGCTCTCCGTTATGATACGAAGGTTGTCATTGAGGAATTTGTGGAGGCACGTGAAGTCGAAGTCAGTGTGCTCGGTAATGACGAGCCGATGGCTTCCGTACCAGGGGAAATCGTATCTTCTGGTGAATATTATGACTATGCAGCCAAATACATCGATGGACAGTCTCAGATGCTGATCCCTGCTCCGCTAGACCCGGAAGCCGCAGATCGCATCCGCGAGGCCGCATTGCAGGCATTCCGTGCGATCGAAGGCAATGGTATCTCCCGTGCAGACTTCTTCATTCGCAAATCGGATGGGGCATTGCTTATTAATGAAGTAAACACCATGCCTGGTTTCACCCCGTACAGCATGTATCCGCTCTTGTGGCGTGAGACGGGCGTATCGTATGCCGAACTGCTGGATCACATGATTGAGCTGGCTTTGGAACGCTACAACCGCAAGCAGGCGCTGAACTACGAGAACGGCGTACAGGCGTAGCCTGAGGACGACAATATAAGGAGGGGTATGAATGGGATTTCAGACCGAATTCAATTCCGTATGTAAATTCAAGAATGAACAAGAGTTGTTCGAATTGCTTGAATACGGCCGTGGCAAAATGGTCAAACAAGGCTTTCGTGTATTTCCTACCGGACAGAAAGTCATTGCTTACACACCGGATAACGTAGCTGTAGCCATCGTAAAAATCGTAGTCTCCATTGCGGAGATTAACTTCCAGGGTCAGGAAGTGACCGAAGTGGAGATGCAATTGATCCGTAAACTGAACGAGGAAGAATCTCGCATTCAGACCGCTCTTGCGGACGAGATGTTCTTTGGTGAACAGGCACAGGGGTAGTTTGTTACACGTGGATTAGAGCGAATGGACGGATTTGTCGAAATTACGATTATGGTCACTCTTTTAGGGTAAAACTTGGTTATATACAGTGAAGGGAAGACTGCCGGCTTTCGTATGTCGGGAAGGAATCCCCGCCCTAATAGAGAGGAAGAAATTCATGCTTGTACGTTTTGGCTATGTGGCGATGTCCGTGCTTGTGGAGAATGCTTCACCTTCCCGGACGATGACGATGTCCAGCTTTAAGAAAATTGATGATAGGGAAGCGGCAATTCGCAAGCTGGAACGGATTGCAGCCGAGAATTTGCATAATACATTACGTTTGCTCAGACACAATAAAGGCAGCCATATTCATGTATATCGTTTCTCCTCCAAATTAATTCCGCTGGCAACTCATGAGGATCTGAGTGATTGGGACCCGTTTCCCGCGCTTAAGCATGATTTTGCAGTGATTGGCGATTTTGTGAAAGAGAACAAGATGCGTGTGTCTTTCCACCCGGATCATTTTACGGTACTCAGCACGCCTCGGGAGGAAGTGCTGCGCAACTCCATGCGCGACCTTCGTCATCATGTACGTATGTTGGATGCTATGGGGCTGAATGCCACTGCCAAGAACAATATACATATTGGTGGTGCATACGGGGACAAGCCTAGTGCAGCGCTGCGTTTTGAGGAGAATTTTCTGAAGCTGGATCGGGATATTCAGGAGCGGTTGACGCTCGAAAACGATGACAAGACCTTCAATGCACCCGAGACGCTTTCGGTATGTCAACGTATGGGTTTGCCCATGGTGCTGGATATCCATCATCAATGGGTGAACAATGAAGGCGAACAGCCATGGGATCTGTGGCCGGATATATTGAAGACATGGGAATCCCCGCTGGCCCAAGCGGATTCCCCGACAGACAAGCCGTTGCCGCCCAAAATTCACGTATCCAGTCCCAAGAGTGAGAAGGACCTGCGTGGACATGCAGACGGTGTTGAAGTGGAGCCGTTGCTTGGCTTTCTGCGCCATATCGCAGCACATACTCCCGCCCTTGATGTGATGATTGAGGCAAAGCGTAAGGATGAAGCTCTGGTGCAGTTGATGCAGAAACTAGCATTCTATCACGAAGAGGGTGTGGAGTGGGTGGACGAGTCGACGGTTATCATTCATCCGTAGCGCCAAAAGGGGCCTGGGCAACGAGAAACTTTACGACCCTCGGGGCGTATACTTTTAACAAGTATTTTAATTTTTCGTAGATTGATATAGAAAGTAGAGTGAACGCTTTGAATGAGAAGGAAAAAACACCTTATGTCGTGACAAGCAAAAGCTATACTGCCGTCGCCATTAATGCAGCTTCTAAAGCTGGAGAGTGGATCAAAAGCCGTCTCGGAACTGTGGGGGAGCCCGGAACCAAGTATTCACCGCAGGATCTCGTTACTGAAGTTGATAAAGGTGCGGAACAGATGATCCGTCGCCTGATACTGACGCATTTTCCCCATCATGCCATTCTGGGTGAAGAAGGCGTTGAACCGGGACCGGAAGCTTCTGCGAAAGCACTGAAAGAAGCTGAGGATGAAGAGTTTCTCTGGATTGTGGACCCAGTGGACGGAACGACGAATTTCGTACATGGTTTTCCGTTTTACTCGGTATCCATCGCTTTGGCTCATAACGGTGAGGTGATTGTGGGAGTAATCTACGATCCTTCCCGTGACGAATTGTTTGTTGCGGAAAAAGGAAAAGGCGCCTACGTCCACGGAAACCGGATGCTTGTATCTGGTGAACAGGAACTGGCTCAGAGCCTGATTGCGGTTGGCTTCCCGGCGGATACGACCTACGCGTTGCCGATCAATATGGCCGCTGTCCAGGCACTTGCACCGCAAGTACGCAGCCTGCGTGCAGGCGGTTCTGCTGCCCTTCATTTGGCGTATGTTGCAGCGGGGCGCCTCAGCGCTTATACCGAAGTTGGTCTGAAGCCATGGGATATCGCCGCAGGGGCATTACTGGTGGAAGAATCCGGCGGCAAGGTTACCGATACCATGGGGACGCCTTACCAACTGTCGGTGAGTCATGTGGTTGCCAGCAATGGCAGGATTCATGATGCATTGACGGGTGTGCTGAAGGAAGCAAAAGCAACTGGCTTAGAGTAAAATTTATTTAAGGAGCGAACAACAATGGATGAATCCAAAGAACTGGAACGACGTTTGAGTGATATGCTGACTGAAGGGGACATGGAGGAGTCCGGCGATGCTGACAAGCGTGAACGCCAGCTGATTCCTCCCAAGTATGAGGTGCGCATTCAGACAGAACGGGACCCGATTGTGGAAGAAACGTTGAAGTACCGGGATATGGCACGTGAAGTGGACGATCGCTATGATCGTTATATAGAGCGTTCTGCCGGGAACAAAACGGATACCGACACGGATGGTTCTGATTCTGGAGACACGAATAAATCAAAGTCTTAACGAGTGGACATCTTGCTTATACTCAACGGATAACAGACTTACCTAATTCGGGGAGTCTGTTATTCGTGCGGAATGGAGTACAGACGACAGCCCCCTTTAATAATGTTAGAATAGAGTTACACGAACTTCTGTCATCAGAGTGAACAGTGTAATATGTAATTATATTTTATTTTATAGATACGAGAAAAAGGAGTTGCTCTAAGAATGAAGCGTAAACGCATATGGAGAAGTACCGCCGCAGGATTAACGGCAAGTATGCTGGCAGGGATGCTGATTTTGGCATCATCCGCACAGTCCGCTCTTGCTGCGGATAGCAATACGTTACCTGCTGGAACTACAACAGCATCTTTGCCTGCGAACAAGGATGCCATAGCAGTAACCAAGGAATTCCGCATCGTTACATTGGGGGATTCCATTACCGTGGGTTACGAGCCGAACCTGAAAGAACTGCCGTATGGTTATGTGGAACGATTACAGGAACAAGGCCTGCTTCACGGACGTACTCAGGTGGACAACTATGGTATTGCCGGATTGAAGAGCAGTGGTCTGAAAAACTTTGCAGATGCAATTAAGGAAGGGAAAGCGCTCACTTCCGAAGCCATTCAACCAAGTCTCCCTGATCCAAGAGCGGCACAAGTTGGAGCCAATATTGCTGCCATCAAGGAGAGTGTAACCGGGGCCAATCTCGTTGCCATCACGATCGGAGGGAACGATGTATCCGAGTTGCTCGGTACAGCAGATAAGCTGAGTGATGCGGAACTGGAAGCAAAAGTGAAGGAATTGCTATCATCCTATACAGCCAATGTTAGCGCGGTTATCAATGATATTCATGAGATTAATCCTAATGCCAAGATCGTAATCGCAGACCAGTACCAACCCATGCCTGAAGTAGCTGGAAAAGCACTCTATGCGAAACTGATGGAAGCTTCCCAAGGGTTTACTAAGACCATTGATGGAATTGCTGCTGACTTCTCCGCTAAAGGGATTGATGTAAAAGTGGCTCATGTCGCCAAGGAGTTTATTGGTGGTGAAGGCACGATGACTCACATGATTAAGGACCGCGATTTTCACCCGAACCAATTCGGATATGAAGCGATTGCCAAAGTATTCGCAGAAACGATCTGGGGTGACTACACCAAGCTGACAGCTCCTGCGAGTGGTGAACCGATGAACATCATCGTTAGTGGCAAAACGCTGAATACACCGTACAAACCGATCATTCGCAATGGTAAAAACTTTGTGGCGATCCAGGATATCGTGAATGCAGTCGGGGCAACAACCGTCTGGGATAACAAAACTTCAACGGCAACGATTACATACGGAGACCGGAAGGTTGCCGTGAAGATTGGTGCAACGGCCGTTCAGGTAAATGGTGCATCCCTTTCCGTGGACACACCTGCATTCCTGAACAAGGTGGGCAACGAGTCCAAAACGTATGTGCCTCTGGCTATGGTAGCTGAGGGTCTTGGCTTTGATGTGCAGTATGTAGCCAAGTTAAAAACCGTTTTTGTGAATCCGTAACGAAATAAGTAGTACTCTTATACACTAGGCGCATAATATCGAGAAGCCAGATTTCCCTTGATCTTTTCAGGGAATCTGGCTGTTTTTGCGTCTGTACTCATTCCAGACCAAGGAACCACACCTTCGGAAATGACCTGAAATGTTGCATAAATATGACTTGTCATCTGACCATGGATGTGTAAATATGAAAATAACTTACAGTTGATCGAAAACCATTTCGAATGACAGCACCCTTCGCGAGCCAAAGGAGCGCTTTGGATGAGTAGAATTAAAAACGCTTTCACAAAATTACCGATTCATCATAAAACCCTTCTTCTCATCGGATTACTGATGATGATCAGCTTCGCGTTCTATGTATCTGTCCTGGGATATGTGTTCGGCATTTATGACCGACAAATCTATGAGAAATCCTCACAGGTGCTTAATATGTCTTCGGTCGGCATCGAAAACCAACTGCGTGAGATTTCCAACCTATCCTTCAAGGTCATGTCCGACGAGCCTCTTCAGCAATATCTTCTTCAGTTGGACAAGGCTGAATCAGGATATGAGCAAAATGGCCTGCGCAAAAAAATCACCAACAGACTGGTGGCTTATGCTGGTTCAGAGAAATACGTCTATTCCATGATCTTTATCGATAATGATAATAATATTATGGCGGCTGGGAACCGGGAGGGGATCTCGGAGTCGAAGCAGAGGGAATTGGTTGCACTGGCGCAGCAATATTCGGGCTCCAATGCCTGGTACACGGGAGGGGACCAACAAGCCAGATTACTGTCGGTTAGACAGGTAAAGTCTTTTACCGGTGGAGCATTCACGCTGGAGAAGCTGGGCACTCTCGTTATTCGTGTACGGCTGGATCGGATTGTTCAGGACCAGATGCAGCATCCGGCAGAGGATTCACAGCTATTAATTACAGACGGCCGGGAAGTGATCTATCCGACTGAGTCGACTGTCAGCAAATCTGAAATTGAGTCTGAACTGAAGCGCACTCAGCCTTATGGGATCGCGATGTTTGAGCAGGGTAGAAATTTTGTCGCCCGTGCACATTCTTCCTATACGGATTGGGTGTATCTGTATATGACGCCCTTTGACCAAATGTTTAAGCAGATCCAGTTTGTTAAACAGCTGGTGACCGTCATCTTTATCATGATATTTCTGGCGGCGCTTGTATTCGGAGCCAAGTTTTCCCGCAGCATTACACAGCCGATCGCCCAGTTGATCAAGAAAATGCGCAATATCGAAAAAGGGGATCTGGATAAGCTGGAGGAAGCAGCGCTAGGCAACGTCCCAGTATCTTCACAAAATGAGGTTGGGTTGCTGCATCGCACGTTCAAGATGATGGTACAGCGTATACGCGAACTCATTGATGAGAATTATGCGAAGCAACTCGTGATACGAGAGACCGAATTGAAAGCGCTTCAGGCGCAGATTAATCCACATTTTCTCTATAACACACTGGAATCAATCAACTGGCTTGCCAAAGTGCAGAAGCAGCATCAAATCTCCGAAATGGTTGAGGCCCTCGGATTTCTGCTGCGAAGCTCAGTGAACATGTCCGAGAAGTGGATTACTTTGGAAAGAGAACTGGACATTGTCCGCAGTTATGTGACAATCCAGCACACGCGATTCGAGGAAAGACTTGATTTTGACATGGACATTGCGCCCGAAGTGGGAACTGCACGCATTCCGAAGCTAACCTTGCAGCCATTGGTGGAGAACGCCATTCATTATGCTTTGGAGCCAAGCATAGAACCTTGCCGTATTCGGATTAGGGCGAGAGCGGATGGAGACAACGTTGTGATTGAGGTGGAAGACGATGGCCCGGGCATGACTCCCGAATTTCTGGAGCAATTGCAGGAGGGACGCATTCAGACGAGGGGACAGGGAATCGGACTGTCGAACATCAAGGAACGGATCAGGCTGACCTTTGGCGACGAAGGCGAAATGATCATGAGCAGCAATCCCGGATCTGGGACCGTAGTATCGATCAGAATACCTTGGATCAGAGAGGACGATGACGATGTACAAAGTGATGCTCGTAGATGATGAACGTGTCATTTTGGAGGGGATTTCGCAAGTCGTGGATTGGGCTGCAGCGGGAACGGAACTGGTGGATACGGCGAGAAACGGGATTGAAGCGCTGGATAAAATCGGTCATTCCAGACCAGATATTATCATTACGGATATCTCCATGCCGGGCCTGGATGGTCTTGGGCTAATTGAAAAAGCATCCGAAGCATACCCTGGACTCCGCTTTATCATGTTGTCTGGCTACAAAGAGTTCGAATATGCTCGCCGGGCCATGCAATATGGAGTGAAGCATTATCTGCTTAAGCCGTGTAACGAAAACCAGATTCACGATGCCTTGTCCGAGTTGCTTCAGGAACACCAGGATGCACAGGTGAAGGAACATGTGGCCGGAGAGATGAAACAGCGGCTGCAACGGGTGCTTCCACATGTGAAGGAGCAGTTCCTGCTGGAGTTTATGACGAACCAAACCTATGGCCCGGTCGATTTGGAGTACTATCAGGAGCTGTTTGATCTGGAGCTGGAAGATAACGAAGTTCGGCTACTGCTGTTCCGTATTGCAGATGAACATGATTATAGTCATTTATTTGCGATCAAAAATATTGCCAGCGATCTTCTGCCCCATGTTCTGTTAAGCACGACCATTGAAGGCAAACTGTTAATTCTGCTGGGGGGCTCTTCCGATCCTGCCGGTCTGAAGGAGAGCATCGAGGAAGTGCGGACTGCGTTTACCAGACTGTATAAACTCGAAGTTACGGCTGCCCTCAGTGAGGCAGATCGAATGATTCAGTCCAGACGTTTATTCCGTGAAGCGCTGCAATGCCTGAACCACCGCTTTTTTATCGGCGAAGGCAAGCTGATTACCAAGAATGATCTGGCCCTGGCTGGGGAATGTGATGGAGTACATGTTGAACAAGATGCCGAGCAGCTATGCCAGTTAATTAAGTCAGGTAAGATCGAAGAAGCTGCAACTGAAGTGGATCGCCTCTTCGATCTTTTGTCCGGTCAGCAGCTTGAAATTGGGATTACCCGTTCGTATGTGGTGCAGTTGTACTCCGCAATGATTCATGTCTGTCCACCTGAGGAGGCAACGGAATTCACTCAGCGCATGGCAGAGCTGCCCCATATCGATACCTTGTCTGGCTTAAAATCCTTTGTCGCTAGTAGCGCAGCCCGGTTAACCTCGGGTTATTACAAAAACCATATTAGCCGTCAGTCTTCTGCCGTGGAGAAGATGATGGATATTGTGGACCGTCATTATGGGGAAGCTGATCTATCGCTTAACGGGGTCGCCCATCAGATGTTATATATGAATCCCGATTATCTCGGCAAAATTTTCAAAAAAGTGACGGGCGAGAATTTCTCCAATTATGTGAATCGTTTGCGCATTGAGCGTGCCTGCGACCATATTCGCAGAGGTGGGGATGTGAAGGTATTTGAGCTCGCCGAACTGTTTGGCTTCGGAGGGAACTCGCAATATTTCAGTCAAGTATTCAAAAAGTGGACCGGCATGACACCTACCGAGTTCCGCAGAATTGGCTTATAACAATTGACTAACGATCATGTTATCAATGTATGAGGGGGACGAACCGTACCGGGAGGGTGCAGTTGTCCTCCTCTGTTTTTTGAACCAACAAGACGGTTTTGTGTATTCAACTATGGTCCCACATTTGCGAAAATGACAATATAAAGTTCGTGAAAGCGTTATCAGAAAATGAAAGGTAACTCGTTCACACAACCATTTCAACATAAAAGGGGAGATTGGCATGGTGAAAAAGGCGATATTCCTGATGATGGCGGCATTGCTGGTACTAACAACGGCATGCAGCAGCAGCGGAGGATCGGGTGAAACATCTGCGGATGGTTCGGTAACACTTCGTATCGCGTGGTGGGGATCGGATGCACGTCACGAGTATACACAGAAGGTCATTGACTTGTACAAAGAGAAAAACCCGAATGTCAAAATTGACGTGGAATATGCTTCGTTCGATGACTACTGGAAAAAGCTAGCTCCACAAGCTGCAGCGAATCAACTGCCGGACATTGTTCAGATGGATATTTCCTACATCAGCCAATATGCACAGAACGGACAGCTCGAAGATCTGTCCCCGTATCTCGGAAATCAGATCAAAGTGGACGATGTATCCGAGAACGTAATCAGTACAGGCATTATCAATGAAAAACAATATGGCGTACCTGCTGGTGTTAACGTGCTTGGCTTCCAGTATGATCCGGCTCTGCTCAAAAAAGCGGGCGTGGATGCCATACCTGAAAATATGACCTGGGAATCGTACGAAGAGCTTGGCAAGCAAGCAGCTGCCAAAGGACTCTTTCTGGACGGGGGCGTAGCGCCGGATATCTTCTTCCACTATTTCCTCCGGACCAAAGGGTTGTCCCTCTACAATGCAGAAGGAACGGGTCTTGGCTATGATGACGACAAACTGTTCGTTGAATTCTTCGGACTTATGCGCCGAATGATCGAGCAGGGAGCAGCTCCTTCGCCAGATCTGGCGAACCAAACCAAAGGTATTATCGAGGAATCAGATCTCGTTAAGGAAAAGGGAATCGGTATTTGGCAATGGTCCAACCAGTTCGTAGCTGTACAACAAGTGGCTAACCGTCCATTAGAATTTGCTCCAATGCCAGGACCGGATATGGAAAAAGGCCTCTATATGCAGCCAAGTATGTACTGGGCTGTAACATCGAACTCAAAAGTGAAGGAAGAAGCGGCCAAATTCATCGATTTCTGGGTGAACGACGTGGAAGCAAACAAACTGATCAAGGGCGAACGGGGTGTGCCGATCTCAGGCAAAATCAAGGAAGCTATCGCTCCTGAGCTGAGTGATGCAACGAAACAGGTATTTGACTTCGTAGCGGCCATGGAGCCTAAAGCCTCGCCAATGAGCCCGCCGCCGCCGGTAGGTTCGCCGGAAGTCATCGCTTCTCTGGCGGATGTTGTAGAGGAATTGAATTTTGGAAAGATTACACCGGAACAAGCGGCAGCAACATTCCGCAAAAACGCCGAAGCTGTTCTTGCCAACAATAAATAACAGTTGAATGATTGCTTGCTCATCCCACTACCGGGATGGACGGGAATAGGGCTACTCGCATACCGCGAGGGCCTTTCCCCGTCCAGTAGTTCGAAGTAAAGGCTGTGGGAAGCAAGCAGATCAATAAAGGAGGTTCGTTCCGTTGAGGCAATATTCGTCGTTGCGCAGAAACCTAACCGGGTATGCATTTATTAGTCCTTTTATCATCGGCTTTCTGGGCTTTACGCTCATTCCGATGTTTGTATCCCTATACATGTCGTTTACGAGTTATAACCTGTTCACTTCCCCAAGGTGGATTGGGATGGACAACTACACCAAGATGTTCTTTGATGATCCGAAGTACTGGAACTCAGTTAAGGTAACGTTCCTGTACGTATTCATTGGTGTCCCACTCAGGCTGGTTTTTGCACTTTTCGTGGCCATGATCCTGAATACGGGCTCCCGTATGGTGGGAACGTACCGCACCGTATACTACCTGCCATCCATTATCGGTGGTAGTGTGGCCGTGTCCATCATGTGGCGTAACCTTTTTAGTAACGAAGGTGTCATCAACAGTGCATTAACAGCAATCGGAATTGGACCTATAAGCTGGTTTGGTGATCCGAATGCGTCCCTGGTCATGCTGATATCGCTATCTGTTTGGCAGTTTGGATCTTCCATGCTGATTTTCCTCGCTGGTTTGAAAAATATCTCTCCCGAGATGTACGAAGCAGCAGGTGTGGATGGTGCCAACCCGGTACGTAAATTTTTTGGTATTACCTTACCGCTGCTCAGTCCAATCATTCTGTTTAACCTGATTATGCAAACCATCGGTGCATTTATGACCTTTGTACCTGCATATATCATCTCTAAAGGCGAAGGCGGTCCAATGGACGGTACCATGCTTTACTCGCTGTATCTGTTCCGTCAGGCCTTTATGTTTAACAACATGGGTTATGCTTCGGCCATGGCCTGGATCATGCTTATTATGATCGGTATACTCACAATCGCAGTGTTCCTGACATCCAAGTTCTGGGTGTTTTATGAATCCGAAGGAGGGAAGTAACGATGGTTTGGAGAAATGTGAAATGGCCCATTTATCACCTGTTCGTTGCAGCTTTGGCCCTCCTGATGCTCTATCCCGTGCTATGGATGCTGTTCAGCTCCTTCAAGGAAAGCCGTACCATCTTCGTGACTGCCGAGTCCCTGTTTCCTACGGAATGGATCTGGAGTAACTACGCGGATGGTTGGAAAAGTGCGGGCGGGAGACCGTTTATGGACTACATTTCCAATTCACTTGTTATTGTGGTCATCTCCACAATTGGCGCCGTGTTATCCTCGTCGCTGATCGCCTTTGGTTTTGCCAGACTCAACTTTAAAGGACGTAACTTTTGGTTCTCTCTGATGATGTTGACCCTGATGTTACCGCATGATGTTGTACTTGTACCCCAATATATTATCTTCACGAAGCTTGGCTGGTTGAATACCATTCTGCCGATTGTTGTACCGACGTTTTTCGGGATGCCGTTTTTCATCTTCCTGATGGTTCAGTTCATTCGTACGATTCCGAAAGAGCTGGATGAGGCTGCTACCATTGACGGGTGTAACAAGTTCAGGCTGTATGTGCAGATTATTATGCCGCTCATCAAATCTTCACTGGCGACCGCAGCCATCTTCTCCTTCTACTGGAGATGGGAGGATCTGCTCGGTCCAGTACTGTATCTGAACTCGCCGGATAAATATACGGTCTCCATGGCACTGAAAATGTTCCTGGATAGCGAATCTGCTTCGAACTGGGGAGCGATGTTCGCTATGTCCATCGTCAGTCTGATTCCAGTTGTAGCGGTGTTCTTTATTTTCCAGAAACAAATTGTACAAGGCATGAGCACTAGCGGATTGAAAGGATAAATGATATTCACTGGATCAAAATCTGAATCAGCATGTTGAACAAGGAGGTTGTTCTTATTGAATAAGGACCAGGGGAGTCGGGCCATTGCCATGGAGGCAGCGGCAGAGGGCGGCAAAGAGGCTGTAACCCACTGGAAGTTCAATTTCGGACCGGACTCTGGCAGTGCAGGTGAGATTGAAGGTTATTTGAAAGTGTCTGCCAGCACCGCATATGTAGAACAGGGAGAATACGGTTTTGAATCCGGCTCCCTTGTGTATGAGAAACAACGGATAAGTGAAGACGAAGTATCGGATATCAGTAGGGCAAACAATAACAATCAAGGGCAGGCCAATGTGTCTGCCCGATTGCGTTCAAGCTTTTGTATTCCACTCAAGGCATCTTTCATCGTTGATGTACCCGATGGAACCTATCAAGTCTTGTTAATTGCAGGGGATGAATTGGCGGAGACAATCACCCGTGTCAAAGCCGGAGAGGGCAGACTGATGCTGCCAACGATTCGTACTCTTCCTGGACAATGTGCAGAGGTTCGATTCTCCGTTGTGGTCCGTGGCGGGAAGCTCCGACTATCCTTCTCGGGTCCCGCGCCACGGATCAATGCATTGGAAATCACGCTTGCGAATCAGACGATGACTGTATTTCTCGCTGGTGATTCTACCGTGACGGATCAACCGGAAAGTGGATATCCATACTGTGGCTGGGGCCAGCTGTTACCTGCTCAGTTCAAACATGATGTTGCTGTAGATAATCACGCCCAGTCTGGCCGTAGCTCCCGCAGCTTCATCAATGAAGGCAGACTGGATGCCATTCTGGAGAAGATGAAGCCGGAGGATTTTCTGTTTATTCAATTTGGACATAACGATGAGAAGCCGGGCCCTGACCGGGGGACGGAACCTTTCACAACATATAAGAAATATTTGAAAAAGTATATTGATGCAGCCCACGGAGCCAAGGCTCGCCCGGTGCTGGTGACACCAGTGCATCGGCGCTACTTCGCCGATGACGGCACATTGACCGACACCCATGGCGATTATATCGTCGCTGTGCGTGAGCTGGCGGAAGAGGAAGGGGTACCGCTGATTGATCTGGCTGAGCGAAGCCGCATCCTGTTCGAGCGAGCCGGTATTGAAGGCAGCAAGGAGGATTTCATGTGGGTGCTTCCGGGTGAGTATTTGAACTTCCCAGCAGGCGTGGAGGATAACACGCATTTTCAGGAGCGCGGTGCGCATCGCCTCGCCATGGAGGTGGCGGAAGCCATCCGCGAGCTGAGATTGCAGCCGCTGCAAATGTATTTGAGGTAAGCGAGCCAATAGCGGCCCACAGCCCGATCTGCCCACGGAAGCGTCCGCACCGCGAGGAACCCTGTTTGTTCAGCGAGTTAACGAAGTAACGAGCATCCCGAAAAGTTGCCCAGCGAGCATAGCGAAGGCAATAAGCCTTTAAAAAGCATGGCGAGCGTTGCAGCGAAGGAGGGCGGAATCGGAGCAGAGGGAGCGAAGCGTCCGCCTTTGGAGCGGGATTTCCCCTGCTGAGGGGGGATGAAAAGAAATCCCGAGCCAACAGCGGTCCACAGCCCGATCCGCCCGCCGAAGCGTCCGCACCGCGAGCCTTCCGCGTGTTTAACTAATTATTGCATTAGCAAAGGAGGACATTTAATGGCACAGGATCAGACGAACACTTCAGCACATAAAACATCTTCCACTGCAAAAGGTCATACCTACTGGGTAATTCCCGATGGTTACATTCCACCGGACAGCTCCGGCTCACTGGAGAGTCATGAGAGCATCTGTGTATTAAATACAGGCACAGTGGATGCACAGTTGCAAATAACGATTTACTTCGAAGACAGGGAACCACTCGAAGACATCGTGGCCGAGGTACCTGCGCGGAGAACAAAGCATATCCGGACAGCGTCGCTGAAATCGGGTGAACAACTTATCACTCCGGGAGTACCCTATGCAATTACCGTCTCCAGCGATGTTCCTGTTATCGTACAGTACAGTCGTCTGGATACAACTCAGCCTGAACTGGCACTCATGAGTGTTATGGCGTTTCCATTGGGATAACATGTGAATTCATGAAAAGCAAAGACGACCAGTAACCTTGCATGAACTGCAGGCTGCTGATCGTCTTTTTGCGCTACTCATTGTATTTATACGTACTGGCATTGAGGATTTTCACATGAACCTCCACCTTTCCGAGTTTAAACCGCTCAAGTGGATTAGCACGTTTATATACCTCCTGTCTCCATAGGGGGAGGTCATGGCGATAGAGATGTTCCACAAAGCCGTAGGAATCAATCTTGCGTGATTTGGTTTTCTCAAACGTATTGCGGATTTCGGACTCAATCTGTTTCTCCGCGTCCTTTTCCATGACATGGGGAGACCGGTGAGAGTCATGATCCTCAATGATGGCGCTTTTAACCGAAGTCACCAGGTCAAATGTAACACCATTTCCTTCTTTCCTCGCCTTAATCGTGGTCTTTGGGTTATTAAGTCTAAGCGTCAGACCCGGAGTTGTGCTCCCGTTGCTGTATACGTACAAAGGAAATTGAAAGACGCGGTCATAATTCACGAATCGTGTGCCATCAGCGTCCTTGCCCGTAACCCTGCCTTGACTTTTACCGTTTGAAATGACATAAAATCCATCCATTCTAATAAGCGGGGGTGTTTTATCCCCGTTATACCAGGTCTTGTTCTTATTGGTGATGGAAGGCAAAAGAATAACTGAAGCAGGCTCCCGAAACCCGTCAAGGAGCTGGTGTAGTCGGATAGGTTCATAACCGGAATGTTGCTTATACAGTTTCATCGGTTCGAACAGCTCGATGGACTGGGCGGATTGGTTCAGCAGGGTAGAGGGAGAGAGCACCTCTGTAATATTATGCTCTGTACCGTAGAGCCAAGGAGTATATCTCAACTGGCCTGAATGCAACAATGTATTGAACACATCCTCCAGCCGTCCATTTAACACATTTTTGGATAAAACAATCGCTTTTACATGGGTCCACAGCGTTTGTTGCTGGGAAGTTTGATATAGGTCATCTATAGCCATACTCAGTGTAGAACCTTCACCCCGTCCAATCCAGATATCACTTGCTTCCCTTGAAGTTGGTCCTTCCTGCTTGGCAATACTGGAGAAATCAATGAGTTGAGCGTAAACAATGTATTGGTTGTCCGCATAGTCTATCCCTACAGCCGTGATAAAGTTAATGCTCTGAACCTCTTTGGAATCCCAGCACCCGGTCAGCAGGATGAAGCAGCTTATAATTAAGCTAACCTTAGCCATCCATCTTGTCACGAGCGTTTCCTCTGTCGTGTGGAATCCTGGGTATGGAGTACGGCTGGGCGCTTGGTCCGTTTCATGGAAGGAGGCATAGATACGGCTTGGGTGAAGTCACCGGGTATATATGGTGAGACGGGTGATAGATATGAGACACCATAACACTCCAAGGATACGAGGTGTACCAGTAGACCAAATAGTCCAAGCATGAAACCGAATAATCCAAGGGTGGAAGAAAGGACAAGCATCCCAAGTCTAACTTGAGCAGTAGCCCCACTGAGCACGGTATTCACCAGAATATAGCTGGAGATCACCGAGATAGCCACCGTGACAATGATCGTAGGGGAAGTAATTCCTGCTCGAATAGCTGCATCTCCGATAATAAGCCCACCTACTACGCTGACGGTCTGTCCCAATGCCCGAGGCAGTCTCCGGCCTGCTTCATTAAACAACTCAAACATAAAAATCATCAAAAATGCCTCCAGCGTCACTGGCATAGGCAGACCCATCCGTGTACCAGAAATCGTTGCCAGAAAGGGTAATGGAATCTGTTCCACATTGAAACTGGTCAGGCCGATATAAAATGCGGGGAAGAAACAGGCGATCAGCAATCCGGAAATGCGCAAAATGCGTTCAAAAGTAACTATGAAAAAAGGGGTACTCTCGTCTTCCGGTGATTTCAGCTGATTGAATAGAGTGGTAGGAGCGATAATGGCTACCGGTGACCCTTCAATTAGAACAACAAATCGCCCATTTAAGAGGGAGTCCACGACATAATCGGGTCGCTCCGTATTATCCGTGAGCGGGAAGATGCTGCGAATTCCCCCCATAATAGCACGTTCCATAATGGAGGTACCGAGAATGCCATCGATTTCAATTTTGTCGAGATTTTGGCGTGCTTCTTCCAGAATATCCGGGTTAATAATGTCTTTGACGTATAACAGACCGATAGCGGTCTGGGTGCGACCGCCTTTAACATATTTCTCATAACACATGGAAGAGGTTTTCATTCTTTTGCGAACGAGGGCGATGTTCACGGACAGCTCTTCAGTGAACCCATCCCGAGGCCCTTTAATCGATGACTCGATCGCCGATTCCTCAGGGTTTCTTCCCGGTATACTCGCGATATCTAGACTGCAGGACTGATCACCATTTCCGAAAATGAGCAGTAATTGTCCACTAAAAATCAACAGGTTTAAATTCTCTACATCTGTGAGATCTTCCACCGGATTCAATGTTAATCCCAATTCTTTGGGATGTGCTTCTTCTATAAGTAGAGAATGCTGTTCCAGCCGTGGGATAATAAACTGGTTGATTTGTTTGCCGTCGACCAAACCGTCGCAATAGAGCATAATCACCGACATATCGGTTTCATCTTTGGCTGGAAAGGTCTGAATAACAACATCTGCGCAGGGATTGAACTGCTCTTCGAAAGAGGCAAGCAGTGTTTCATGGGACGTGGTGTCAATCGTTTGGTGCTCCATGATGTTTCCTCCTCTGATGGCGTGAACTGATGTATGCAACGGCTGTTGCAACCACCGCTAGTCCGCTCAGATACATGAGATTGAACGGGAATATGTATTGGACAAGCAGCTTTTCGAATGTCATATCATCCAGAGGATACAGCATGCAAAGAATAAAAAAGACGCCAAGAGTGGCACAACATATGATCCTTCTGGAGGCGCTCTTAATATTCCAAATTTCTACTACAATATACATGGCCAGACTAATCCGGGTGAAAGAACCGGCGAGCCATTGGTAAATGGAAAAGAAATCAGTCTGGGCAATATATTTGCCCAAGGAGGCAATTCGCCATTCTTCAAAGGCGGGATATCGCATTTTGGCAGCTTCGAAAGGGTCGAATTCCACGATTGCCCCAATGAGTGGGCCAAGTGTCAGACCAAGAATAATTGATGCGAGCATTAGATACTGCCATACACGTATCCGCTTGGAGAGGTGGGGCTGCAAGTACCAGATGAACAGCAACTCAAACATGCCTGAAAGGCTGTAGACTGTGCCATGAAGTACGGGATGCCAGCCATGTTCAAGCACAGGCAACAGACGACTGTAATCCTTGTATTGTGTATTAACGATAGCGACATAGAAGCCAAGTAGCACAACCAGGGGCAGGATCAATCCTGCTGTAAATGCCAGAGAGCGTATTCCTTTATACGCTGCATAGGCACAGAGAGACATAAGGGCAATGCTTGTAACCAATATTGGCGTCTCCGTCAGATAATTGGTTTTGGCCCAAGTGGTGGTATCATGCAGAGTGAAGTAGATCATGGACAGAAAAAAGAGGCTGTTTCCCACCCGAAACAGCAGACCAATAGGCTTGCCAAGATGGGAAGCCAGCCATTCATGCAGGGTTTGGTGCTGGAGAAAACGAGAGACATACGCAAGCATTAGAGTGAATAAAAGATAAGGCCCGACAGACAACAGAACGGATATCCATGCATCTCTTTTGGCTGAAGACAAAAGGGCAGGGATGATCAGGACGTGGCTGATCAGGCCGACAGATAACATTATTAACATCATGGCTTGCAAAAAAGAAGGCTGTGTTGGTTTCATGATGAGGGGACCTCTTTTCCCAATGGACTGTTCTCAGCAGTGTTAACGTGATCAAGCCTTCTCATACTGTCAGTCGAAATAACGTATCCCCATTGCTTCACGAACCTCAAGCATCGTCTCACGGGCTGCCCGTTGGGCCTGACGTGTGCCTTCCACGAGGATTTCTTTCACTTCATAACCACGTTGTTCATAGTAATTTCGTCGTTCTCGAAAAGGGGAGAGCAGCTCGTTAATTGCAGTGCCCGCAATCTTCTTGCAATCCTTGCAACCAATGGTACCGTTACTACAGCTTGCATGAATCTCAGCGGCCTCCTCCTTTCGAAACAACTGATGATAGGCAAATACCGGACAAATATCCGGATGTCCCGGGTCAGAACGATGAATGCGAGCAGGATCGGTTTTCGCCCTGGCCAGCTTGGCATGTACATCATCAGGAAGAGCATTCAACGAGATGGCATTGCCCATACTTTTGCTCATTTTGCCCAAGCCATCCAATCCGCCGAGCCGTTCACCAGTCAGAATACGTGGTTCAGGCAGAACTGGCGCATATAATTCATTGAACCGCCGTACCAGTTTCCGCGCAGTTTCGATGTGTGGGATCTGGTCTTCGCCTGCCGGAACAAGGGTTGCTTTGCAGAACGCAATATCCGCAGCCTGACTGACGGGATAACCGAGAAATCCGTAATAGAGATCCTTATAGCCACGGTCACGCGCTTCGTTTTTAATCGTGGGATTATGTCGAAGACTATTCACAGTGATAAACATGGAGAAAATGACAGTCAGCTCGGCAATTTCCGGAATCATCGACTGGATGAACAGAGTGGCTTTATTGGGATCGATACCTACGGCAAGATAATCAAGTGTCACTTGATGCACGCTGTCTGCAATCATCCCCGGTTGATCATAGTGGGTCGTGAGCGCCTGTACATCAGCTAGTAAAATATACGTTTTGTACTCATCCTGCAATTGTACCCGACTGCGCAGGCTGCCCACGTAATGGCCGAGATGAAGCTGTCCGGTTGTCCGATCTCCGGTTAAAATAATGTCCTTGTTCATAGTTCATTCTCCTTTGATTTTGTGATTTTTCCATCCTTAATTGCTGACGCCACCAGCCGTCTTCCACGACCATCACCCCCTTTCAGCCTGCAACAGTTTTGGGTACATAAATCAAAAAAAGCCTCGTCCTTCATCCTGTTTCCCAGACGGGAACAGAATAGAAGGACGAAGCTTATGCTTCGCGGTGCCACCTTAATTGGCCGCTAGCTGCGGCCCACTTGAGGGATACGGATGAAATATATGCGGGAAGCCCACATATGCCTTATCGATATCCTGTTCATGGATAACGGCTGAACATGCCGCCTTGCCTACTGTCAATCCGCCCTCCTGAGTACAGGTGGCAGAACGAGTTCAACTTGGAACTCCGAAGCCCATTTCCACATGACCGATACACCTGCTCACACCAACCGCCGGTTCTCTGAAGTATCCTGTCCTGTGTACTTCTCTTCATCATTGTTGATAATGTCCGTGTACAATTTTTCACATTGTATCACGCTTTATCTGGAATGACCAGCCCGCGTTTTCTTCCGCTCATATTGGTACCAAGTACACCGGCAATGATCAGCAGGGCTCCGATGAAGTGGTATCCATGAACTGGTTCATGTAGTATCCAGGCTCCGCCAGCAATCGAAATAAGTGTGGACAGATTACTGAATACACTCATTTTAGAAGCTTCGAGGTGAGTCAGGGCATAGCTCGCGAGCAGTGTGGAGAACATGGTGGAGAGGATGGCCAGATAAGCTAGTGCTCCCAAGTAAGATGCATCTCCAAGTGGCTTCACATAATCCATCATGGTTCCGTTCGACACATGACGAATCAGAGAAGCTGCGTTGAAGACTACAAATCCAACCATCAGGGTGACCCAGGTCAATTCCATCGGTTTATATTTCTGAGCCAAGGGCCTTGCCAATACTCCATAACCTGCAAAACACACCGTGGAGAGCAGCAGTAAGGCGATACCTTTAAAATTGCCTGCCGACATCCCGCTTCCTTTCATCAGGAAAATAAAGACTACACCAGCCACGGATAGCAGCAGGAACAGTTTTTGCATGATAGATGTACGTTCCTTGAGAAAGATAGAGGCCAGCACAAGTGTAAATACAGGGGCCATGGCCTGAATGATGCCTGCTTCCGATGAGTTGGACGAGACGAGTCCGAATGCCTGAAAGGCAAAAAATAAAACTGGAGAAAGTAGCCCAAGCGGAATGATACGCCACAGATCACGAAGAGTTAGCTTGATCTTGATCCATCCGAAAATGACAGGGATGCTGACTACGAGTAATGACAAAGCAAAGCGATGTGCCAGTACATCGATCGGATGTGCAACACTCACTGTCATTTTGACAAACAAAAAGGATAAGCCGATGATGGCTGCATATAAAACAGCTGCTACATATGCGTATGTTCTAGTCTGGGTATTGTTGTTCATAGGGTTTCCTCCAATAATACGAATTTCTTTTTTATTACAGCGGTGCATATGTTGCTGTGTGCACTGTCTGGCCTTATTCAATATACTTCCAGACCAATAGTGGTACAATAGACAAAAACGTTTACTGTACCGGTACACTTAAGGTAAGGCTGAGGTCGGAGGAGAGGCAGAATCCCAATGAGAAAATACGAAATTATCGCTGAATCACTAAAGCAATGGATTCAGGATCAATTGCGGCAGCAAAACAGTAGACAATGGCAGAACAAAGGAATCAAACTGCCAGCTGTACGTGTTCTGGCTGAGCAATATCAATGTAGTGTGAGTACGGCCATACGCGCATATGAGTGGCTGGAAGAGCGACATCTGGTCTACGCGGTGCCTCAGTCCGGGTATTATGCGGTGCAGAATGGAGCCGAAGTGGAGGATGGAGAGTGGCAGGGGCCGTTAGATTTTGCTTCCGCAGCCCCTGATCCGCGGGTATTTCCTTATTCGGATTTTCGCCATTGTGTGGACCAGGCGATGGAGAAGAAACAGGCGGACTTGTTTTTGTACGGAACCGAGAGAGGCTTGCCTTCATTGATTGATTTATTGCAGAAGCAATTCGCGGATTACCAGGTATTTGCCCGGAAGGAGCAATTCTTTATTACGTCAGGGGTGCAGCAGGCCCTTGCTGTTCTGGCGCTAATGCCTTTTCCGAATGGGAAAAAGCAGGTAATGCTGGAACTGCCGGGTTATCATAATATGCCTTCTCTTCTGAAAGGACTGAGTATACCGATTGTAGGTGTCAGACGCTCTTTGGATGGCCTGGATTGGGACGCGCTTGAACAACAGTTCCGCGAAGGAGATATCAAATTTTTTTATGTCATGCCGCGTTTTCATAACCCGATTGGCACTTCTTTAACGGCAGCAGAGAAGAAGAGATTGATCCGGCTAGCGCAGCGTTACGATGTTTATCTGGTAGAGGATGATTTCTTGGCTGATCTGGAAGAGAACACGAAACAGGACCCGTTATGGTCGTATGATACGGAAGGGCGAGTCATTTATCTGAAAAGTTACTCCAAAATCCTGTTTCCCGGACTGCGAATTGGCGTGGCTATTCTGCCTGCAAGTCTTACCTCATCGTTTAGTGCATACAAAAAAATGCTCGACATTGACACTGCGGTACTGTCCCAGGCTGCACTTGAGGTCTACATCCGTAATGGGATGTTTGCTCACCATGGTAAAGTCATTCGCAGCCGCTATGCTGCCCGGATGAACAAATTGTATCAACAGCTTAATGCTTTTCCAGACTTCACTCCATTTGCATATGCGCCGCGTACAGGAGGGGAGCATACGGTTCTTCCACTGCCTAAGGATATGCCGCTCAGGGTCTTGCTGTCCCGTTTGGATCAACGGGGAGTCATTGCCGATACAACAGAACGATATTATCCGGAAGGGGCACAAAAGATACATCAGGATAAAATGCTGCGGCTGAATATTTCCAATGTACCGAAGCAGCGTATCAAGGAAGGTCTGCGGATCATCCGTGAGGAGATTATGAGACTGCAAACTAGGCAGCAATGATTCGTAACCATAATCAATACCTATAGGCGGATCAATTCGAAAAAAAGGCGCCCGCGCAAGCTGAATGATTGCTTGCGGGACGCCTTTTTTAGGAAATTAAATTTTAATGATTTCTGTTAAGATGCGATGTGGACTCGGCGAACGGTTTACGCCTGAGCCATAGCTTTGAAGGAAGCTTCTGCGGCTTCCAATGTTTCTTGAACATCCTTGTCCGTATGTGCAGTGGTCAGGAACCAGGCTTCATATTTGGAAGGAGCCAGATTAATGCCACGATTCAGCATATGACGGAAGAAAGAAGCGAACAGTTCCCCATCGGTATCCTGGGCTTGATCATAGTTCGTAATCGGATGGTCACAGAAGTGGGTGGAAAAGGCACCGCGAATTCGGTTAATGGTTAACGCAATGCCATGACGATCCGCAGAAACCTGAAGGCCTGCTGTCAGGTCGATGGCAAGACGTTCCATCTCCGCATATACACCTTCGCCTTGCAGAACTTCCAGACAAGCGATACCCGCAGAGATAGACGCAGGGTTACCAGCCATCGTTCCGGCTTGATAGGCAGGGCCGAGTGGAGCAACCTGCTCCATAACCTGTTTACGACCGCCGTAAGCACCTATTGGCAGACCGCCACCAATGATTTTGCCAAGTGCAGTCAGATCCGGTTCGATCTCCGTATGGTTGTCCAGTCCCGCGTACGTCTGTGTGGAGCCATAGTGGAAACGGAAGGCTGTAATTACCTCGTCGTAAATCACGAGCGAGCCGTTGTCTCGAGTCATGGCACAGAGTCCTTCCAGGAAGCCAGGTTCCGGCATAACCATACCGAAGTTGCCGACAATCGGTTCTACCATGACTGCAGCGACATCATCGCCCCAACGCTCCAGAGCCGCTTTCAGGCTGTCCAGATCGTTGAAAGGTACCGTGATGACTTCGTGCGCAATGCTTGTTGGAATGCCTGCACTATCGGGAATACCAAGCGTGGAAGGCCCGGAACCTGCGGCCACAAGGACCAAGTCGGAGTGACCATGGTAACATCCGGCGAATTTCACGATTTTGTTACGTTTGGTGTAGGCGCGGGCAACCCGGATGGTGGTCATGACCGCTTCTGTACCGGAGTTTACAAAACGAACCTTGTCCATGGAAGGAATGGCCTCTTTCAGCATTTTGGCAAGCTTGATCTCAAGCTCCGTTGGTGTACCGTACAGGACACCATTTGCTGCTGCTTCTGTAATGGCCTTGGTTATATGGGGATGAGCATGTCCGGTAACAATCGGTCCGTAAGCCGCGAGATAATCGATATAACGGTTGTCGTCGACATCCCAGAAGTGCGCACCTTGCGCTTTTTTCATAAATACAGGTGCACCGCCACCCACTGCTTTGAATGAGCGGGAGGGGCTGTTCACACCTCCTACAATATGTTGAAGTGCTTCTTCGTATAAAAGCTCTGAACGGGAACGTGATGGATTCATATAATAACTTCCTTTCGTATTAGATAAACAAAACACAGCGAGAGGGCAGCATATGGGCTGCCCTCTTCGTATGCACTTCATTACTGTGCAGGTTGCTTGGAGTCTTGTTCGTCACCACTTGCCGTTTTGTCTTCGGCTCCGGGAGTACTGCCTTCTTCTTGAGCAGGAGGATGAATGATATCTTGAATATATTGCTTGAGTTTGTCCTCATTGGTTACCGACAGCACCTCAGCTCCGCCTGGTGTACGTTCTTCCTTGAGCATTTTCATTGGCGGGATTTGCTCGCTGCCGTTCATGCTGCTCTGATATCCGAGTCCGCCCAGCTTCCACATGTCGGAGAGGGTTAGATTGGTATCTACATAAGGATTCACTTCTTCCAAAATGGAAGGAAGTTTGGCAATCGTTGTCGTTGACTGCATTTTTGCTGCAACAGCTTTGAGGAATTCGCGCTGCCGCTCGGAGCGGGCATAATCCGACATGGCATCATGACGGAAACGAACGTACATGAGAGCCGTATCGCCATCCAAATGCTGGTAGCCTTTTTTTAGATCAATATCGTATTCATTCTTGTCCGCTTTACTTGTATAATGCATGTCCTTCTCTACGTCAAAATCCACACCGCCAACAGCATCCACCAATTTGATGAATCCCTGGAAATCGGTATACACATAATACTGGACAGGGATACCCAGCAGGTCTCCTGCAGCTTTCATTGCCACGTTGGGGCCATGGGTGATGGCCGTATTGATTCGTTCTTTGCCATAACCTTCAATATCGACGTATGTGTCGCGCAGAATGGAGAATAGGTTGATTTTTTTGGTGAGTGGGTCAAGGGAAACGACCATCATGCTGTCAGAACGAGGAACTTCCCCCTTCTCCAGCCCGCGGGCATCAACACCCATAACGAGAATATTTACCGTTTCGGTGCCCTCCCATTTCGGAGGATCCGGTGTACTTACTTTTTCAACATTTTCGATACCGGCAAACGGCGATTCGTCGCCTTCCTTTTGCAAGCCATTCAACTGATTGAGAATAGAACCGAAATAAAATGCCGCAGCGCCTCCAATAATCAGCACGAAGGCGGCAAGAGAAATCCAAATGGTTCTCTTCGTCTTTCTGGTCATGCTAGCTCTCCTTTGTATTCAAAATAAATGAAGATGAGTCCAATTTGATCTAGCCCGGGCTTTCCGCACACGACATATCTGTGAGATGCAACAGAGGACGCCGCCTCAGACTATTTTTTAAAGCTTGCTGAATTTTGACTGATACTATTATAATTTCTTTTTGGGCTACAAGCAATTTCAACAAAATCCAAGTGAGGTATAATCATGCTGGCGATTGATGTCAAAGATTTGCGCAAGTCGTTTAGCGTCCAGAAAAGCCGAGGAGGGCTCAAGGGCGCATTCCAAGACCTGTTTGCACGTCAATACCAGGAGGTATTGGCTGTAAATGATATTTCATTTCAGATTCCGCAGGGCGAAATATGCGGATATATTGGGGAGAACGGTGCCGGTAAATCAACAACGATTAAGATGTTGACCGGCATTTTGGTGCCTACTTCAGGGCAGATATCGGTTGGTGGATATGTTCCGTATCAGGAACGTGAGAAGTTTGTACAGAATATTGGTGTCGTATTTGGTCAACGCAGTCAACTATGGTGGGATATCGGTGTCATTGAGTCTTTCCATCTGCTGCGCAAGGTGTATCGAGTAGGTGAGGTCGATTTTCGCAAACGACTGGATGAACTGGTTGAGCGGCTACAGCTTCAGGATCTGCTGAACCGTCCGGTTCGTAAGCTCAGTCTTGGACAGCGTATGCGCTGTGAACTGGTCGCTGCGCTGCTGCACAACCCGGATATCGTTTTTCTGGATGAGCCAACCATTGGTCTGGATATTGTCGTGAAGTCGGAAATTCGTGATTTCCTGAAAGATATGAATAAGGAACACGGAACAACCATTTTGCTGACCACCCACGATCTGCAGGACATCGAAGCTTTATGCTCAAGAGTTATTATGCTCGATGCGGGCAATATCATCTATGATGGCGGGTTGGATCATCTGAAGTCTCAGTGGGGCAAGGAACGGGAAATCCGGTTCAAGTTTGGCACGGCTCACCCCATGGAACAAATGCTGGAATGGACTGCTGAGCTCCCTGTTCGCTGGACGGTGGAGAATGAACTGTCCGCATCGGTCTGGATTCCACTTGAACTCAATGTGTCGGATGTGCTGGGACGCGTCGTTGGACAGGCAGATATTACCGATATTCAGATTATTGAGATTAACACGGATGAGATCGTACGCAGTATTTACCAATCCGGTTCCGCCGAGCGTCCCGAGATTGTGGGAGCAAAGAACGAAGCGGTGGGTGTATCCTAAGATGAATAGTGCATTTTTTGATTTTATGCGCATCCGGTTCCTGACGATGCTTGCATACCGGGTGAATTATTATTCCGGCATTTTGATATATACGCTGAATATCGGCGTGTATTACTTTACCTGGCAAGCCATTTACGGAAGCAGTGGTGAACTGGGCGGTTTTACGGCAGCTCAGATGACGACCTATGTGGCGGTATCGTGGATGGCGCGTGCGTTTTATTTTAACAATCTGGACCGGGAAATAGCCGCGGATATTCGGGATGGATCCATTGCCATTCAATTCATAAGACCGATCAACTATGTCATGGTCAAAATGATGCAGGGTCTGGGCGAAGGTATTTTCCGTTTCCTGCTGCTCATGATTCCTGGAATGCTCATTGCCATTCTGTTATTCCCGGTTGAACTGCCTACGGCGCCGTCCGCGTGGATTGGCTTTCTTGTTATGCTGTTCTTCAGTTTCCTCATTAACTCCCAGATTAATGTCATTACGGGACTGGCTGCATTCTTTGTGGAAAACAATGAAGGCATGATGCGCATGAAACGCGTTGTGGTTGACCTGTTCTCCGGTCTGATCATTCCAATTAGCCTCTATCCGGGCTGGATGTCCGCGGTGATGAAAGTATTGCCTTTTCAGGCCATTACGTATCTGCCCGGCTCGGTTTTCACCGGAAGAGTGGAAGGCACAGGCATCTGGAGCGTACTCGGCATTCAGGTGTTCTGGTTTGTCATACTGCTCATTCCGATGATGCTGATCTGGCGTCAGGCGCGCAAGCGTCTGTTCGTGCAAGGAGGGTAACCAAGTGTACTATATGGGTCTGATCTGGGAATATTTAAAAAATTACATGAAAACACGTCTCACGTACCGCGCCGACTTTTGGGTCGAGATTCTTTCGGATTTGCTGTTCCAGGCAACCAATCTAATCTTTATCTTTGTAGTTTTCCGTCACACGGATAATTTGGGCGGCTGGAGTGAGAGTGAAGTCCTTTTTGTTTATGGATATTTTATGGTGCCTTACGGCATCTTCAGTTGCTTTATCAATCTGTGGGGGTTCAGTGAACGGTATATTGTCAAAGGCG
>NZ_LITU01000036.1:6791-19925 GCF_001280595.1 Paenibacillus xylanivorans | reverse complement strand
GGACCCGCCTGCACTTGTTGGTTCGTTTATCGGTCTGATCATTATGGTCATCAGCGGTGCGGAGATGGGGCTTGTGCTGGAGTGGTGGCATATTCCGGCTCTCATTATTCTTGCTCTTAGTTCGGTGTTAATCTATGCAGGAATCTACATCACCTTGACGTCGTTGTCTTTCTATTCGGACGCACCTACAGGCATCTTGCCATTAATGTACAACATTCAGGGATATGGACGTTATCCCGTAACCATCTATAACCGTGCGATTCAGGTTCTGTTAACGTGGGTCATTCCGTTTGCCTTCGTGGGCATCTACCCGGCAGCCCTGTTTCTGGAACGATCCGAAATGCATCGTATGGCGATGCTGACACCTGTGATGGGATTGGTGTTTGGCTCCATGGGCCTTCTGCTGTGGAATTATGGTGTGAAGAAGTATCGCGGAGCAGGATCGTAACAGAAGACCTTTGTGAAAGGATAGATGAGATAAAGGAGGCAATGAGATGACATTAACCGAAGGCAAACTGGCACCAGACTTTGAAATTCCGTCCAGTACGGGAGAGACGGTGAAGCTCTCGGATTATCGCGGACAGCGGGTGCTGATATATTTTTACCCGAAGGATATGACTTCTTCCTGCACCCAGCAGGCATGTGATTTCCGTGATCGTCATGAGGAGTTTAAGGGGTTAAATACAGTTATTCTGGGGATTAGTACCGATCCGATGAAGCAGCATGACAAATTCATTGCCAAATATGGATTGCCATTCACTCTGTTGTCAGACGAAGAGCATCAGGTAGCCGAACAATACGGTGTATGGCAGCTCAAGAAATTGTATGGCAAGGAATATATGGGGATCGTACGCTCCACATTTCTCATTGATGAAGAGGGTGTTCTGCTGAAGTCGTGGTCGAAAGTGCGAGTCAAAGGCCATATTGAGGCAGCGTTGGAGGCTTTGCAGCAACTGTAGAAAAGTTAATCTGTATTCTTACTATACAAAGAAATAATATTCAATTCATAATAAAGGCTGTGTTCGCGGGATATACCGTGAAACACAGCCTTTTTATGTGGGCAAGCGTTCTGGATGGGTCTGATTTCCTTTGTTCTTTCCAAATCGAATGCGATGAACAAGTAAAAGCAACAGAGGAATAATAAAACTGCAAGTAATGTCCCAATCCACCCATGAAGGCATGATGGTTTCGATATAAAAGATGACATTGGGGGAAATCAGGATAGCCAATGCAAACATCAGCAAGGATGAAGGGAGAATGAGTGGTTTGTATGTTTTCAACCGAAACAGCTGAGCTAATCCGATAACAAAAGCAAACATATACAGCAAGCTTTTGAAATAGGTCGCAATTAACCAGGCAGTAGCCATAAAGGCCTCAATGCGCTCAAAGAAGTTGCCGATATTAATTTTTTGAGACAGGGTATAAGAAATAAAAATGTTATGCTGGGTTAGGAAAGGTCCCACAACCATTAGGGAAAACAATAACAGCACACATAGAAGCAGACCTCCGCAGAAAGTGGCAAGCAACAGGTCTCGTTTAAGGTGCGGCCCTGACATTACATAAGGAAGAATCATGATAAGCACGAGCAGCTCCCCGAAGGAGGTAAATGATCCGCGAATAACGGTTTCAATTAAATGAACCCAACTGATGCTCAAGATTGGTTGCAGATGTGAGACATCTATTTTGGGCAGCAGCCCCACAAACAGGAGAGTCATAAAGACAACAACAATAGGAGTCAATAGTTCACTGGTTGCTCCCATGGTTTGCAATCCATTTATTAAGCCCCAGATCAGCACACACATGAGCATAATCAAAATGACACGGATGGGGGTCTCAAAGTAGATCTGAGTCGTCATGAAGTCTCCAACCTCACGGATACAGATGGCAGCGCCTATGGCGAAATAGAACAGGTAACCAGCAGACAAGACCGATCCAATCCATGGACCAAGCAATTTTTGGCAAATCTCAATCAAAGTAAGTTTAGGGTAGGTTTGGTATAGTTTGTAAAAGATCCAGATGATAAATAGACCGATAGGCTGGCTGAGGAAAGAACATATCCATGCATCCTGTTTACCCAAAGTTGTGACCAACGAAGGATAGATCAGAATCATATCCCCAACCATGACAAGAAAGGTAAGCAGGGTAAATTGCCGAATGGTTATTTTTTCTCTGATTGGCATGGGTTCCATACTCCTTCATTAATCGACATAATCGGTGCTTTATCATTCTGTTATCCGGATGACTTGGTTTTCCAGCGCTTTTTGAACATATGCACCAGCAACAACAGTCCAGGCAAAATAATACTTAACGTCGTATCCCAATCTATCCAGTATGGAACGACTGTAATGACGATGAAGGTCAAATTGGGCGAGACCAGATTGGAAAGGCCAAATATAAGCAATGATACAGGCAGAATGAGTATTCGGTACTGCTTGAGCTTAAACAGTTCGGCGCATCCGACGGTAAATGCGTACAGATACACCATCGCCTTAACATACGTAGAGATAAGCCAGGAAGAAGCCATAATGGCTTCAATACGCTCAAAAAATCCACCGATATTAATCTTCTGAGATAAGACAAAGGAAGCATAGATGTTGTGCTGTGTAAGGAACGCACCTAGAACAAGCAGAGAGATGGTAACCAGTATAGCCAGCAACAAGTTGCCAAGTCCTGCTGCAACAAGAACATCCCGAGTTCGGTGTGCCTGTTTAAGGGTGTAGGGAATGATCATCATAATGGGGATCAGTTCACCTACCGGATATATGATACTTATGAGAATGCCCTGCAGGATGGGAACGACGCCGACATCCGATGCAGGCTTCACATTGCTGGGATCAACCTGAGGTAGCAGACAGAATGCAAGCACAAGAATAAACACGATAAGGATAGGCATCAGCAACTCACTGCTTCGCCCAATCGTTTCCAGACCGTGGTATAACCCCCAGCCAATCGTAATGACAAACATTAAAATGATGACGCGAACCGGAGTGTACTGAAAGATTTGGGAGGTGAGGAAATCTCCGACCTCTCGGGTGTGCGTTGAGGCGCCTATTGCAAAAAAGAAAAGGTAAAATACGGATACAACATTACCTGGCCAAAATCCCAAAATGCTCCGTAAAATCTGTATCAGATTCTCCTCCGGATACAGACTGGACAGCTTTAAAAACATGAGCATGAGGGCCATTCCCAATGGAACCCCGACAAGAGCACATATCCAGGCATCTTGTTTGGCATAGGATGTGATGACAGAGGGGTAGATCAGCATCATATCCCCGACCACCATCATGAAAATGAGGATGGACAATTGTCGTGTTCCGATGCGGCCCTGCTCAAGCATAATGTCCCCTCCTTTTTTTCCTAAGTTCCAGTCAAGTGTGCCAGAAAATGATTTACAGGTTCATAAATCCATATAATGAGATACAGTGGACTGGGTATCTCCCACAGGTTGGCCGCGAAGATGCTTAGAACAGTGGCCAGGATCAGCAAGACACTGTAAACAGCTGTTTCTTTCCATTCCTTGCGACGTATGAGCCCAGGCAGATCGAACCACCCAATGATCCCTGCGATTACAATGACACTAAGTGTAAGTAACACTCTGACTCACTCCCTAATTTGATCTTTGAACGAATCATCCAGTGTGCCTACACGTTTAATTTGAACATTGACATCGTAATGGACATCCAGATCTTCCAAATAACTATCCCAATCTTTTTCCACCTTTTTGAAGAACTTGGGATCAGCATGATAGACCTCTTGCCCGAATCCGAAAATATCAACATGAAACTTGCGCTGTACCGATTTAATGGATTTTTGCATGAGATCTACAAGTTTTTCCTCACTATCCCGTTCCAGTTCCTTAAGTACTTTCATTGAACCGATTTTGATTCCGCACTCCACTGCGCCTATAGATGATACATTTTTGATGTTGATGTCGATTACAGGTCGTCCTGCAACAACTTTCGCTTTCCGTTTGGTCGTTGTGCGGAGTGCTTTAAACGTCACATATCCATTTTTGCGGCAAGGCAAATGACTTATGGTAGATACCACATTGTTTCGAATGTAGTTATATCCCTTGGATTCATCCTCCGTTAGCCAACCAATCAGCTTGTCTCCCTTGAATACGGACAGCCCGGTTGAATTCAGGCTGGCAGGAGCCTTTATAGTGGCAATATTGGCCTGACTTCCGCTGTTCTCCGGTTGACCGACAACCTCTACCCCCGTAATTACAGGATGTATTCCAGGTGCCAATAAATATTCCAGTAATTGATCCCCGGTTACGGTTGTTGTGGGTGACCAGGTCTTGGTAGAGACATCCAATGAATTGAACATCTTCTCTGCAGGTAAGTTTTCAAGAGGCGTCAGCACGTCAAGCACTTTGGAAGCCGTTGTATTTCTCGCAACCATGACGTAATAGTCAGGACGAACCGTAGGCTCGCGCATTAATGCTTCTGTGATATCGTAAATGCCCACTTTGCGAGCATACTCCTCGCCAATGACCATTACGCGGATATGTGCCATGAATATACGACGGGGGCTTGATTCTGTTAATTTTTGAATGGCTTCAAACAAGGTTGGCGCAGAAGCTTGATACTGAGTCACGGGCGTCCCTTTACCTCCTCCTGACTTGGAGGATACTTCATTGGGAACAACAACCTGGGCAGTCACCTTGACCATGTCTCCATCCTTGTCTACACCAAGACCCAGCATGATGCCAAGTTCATTGAGTTCCTGTCGATCCCAGCATCCGGTAAGGAGAGGGAGCAGAACGGCAAGAGATAGAAACAATTGTAGGCATTTGTTCATACACGTTCTCCTTACCGATTATCGCTTCGTTTTTTTGTTTGCTTGTCTAGTTTCGTTGGCAGTTCCGGTAGAGATTGGGCGGGTTTTCATCCGGGTCCAAGGCACGCGGAAAATGGTATCTTTGAGATCTTTCCCGATGTAAGGCGCAAACGGAGACATGTAAGACACACCAAAGGATCTTAAACTGCATAGATGGGTTACCGTAATCAGCAGAACCATCAGAATCCCGTAGAAACCAAAGGCAGCAGCCAGGATCATCAGCACGAAACGCAGAATCCGCACAGAGATGGACAATCCATTTTCAGGAATAACATAACTGGATATCGCTGTAATGGACACGATAATAACCATGGCAGCCGATACAACGCCCGCATCTACTGCGGCCTGACCAATAACAAGGGTACCCACAATGGAAACCGCCTGACCGACGGTCTTCGGAATCCGGATACCGGCTTCCCGCAAAATTTCATAGGTTAGCTCCATTAAGATGGCTTCAATGAACGCCGGGAATGGAACACCTTCACGCTGAGCTGCCAGACTAATAAGCAGGTTGGTAGGCAGCATCTCCTGGTGAAAGGTAGTAATAGCAATATAAAAAGATGGAGCGAGCAACGCGATAAAGAAGGCCAGATAACGGATCAGTCGAATCAACGAACTGATATCGGCACGTTGGTAGTAATCTTCGGGAGACTGAAAGAAATGAACAAACAGGGCTGGGACAAGCAGTACGAAAGGAGTGCCGTCTATAATGATCGCTACCCGACCTTCAAGCAATGCAGCACATACGGTATCTGGTCGCTCGCTGTTATAAACCGTGGGGAAGATCGTACCTGTTTTGTCCTGTACGAGTTCCTCGATATATCCGCTTTCCAGAATAGCGTCAATATCAATCTCATCAAGTCTGCGTCGCAGTTCCTTTACAACCTCTTGATCAACGATATGCTCCAGGTATACCACTGCTATCCTGGTGTTCGTGACTCGGCCAAGCTCCCTTTCCTCAATCCAGAGATGGGGGTCTCGAATTCGTTTGCGAATTAGGCCTGTATTTGTACGCAAATTTTCATTAAAGCCTTCCATGGGCCCTCGAACAACCGTCTGGGAGATCGGTTCACCGACGGGACGATCTTCCCAGCCTGCTGCTGCAATTTTCAGACCCCGATTAGAACCTTCCAGGAGCACAACGGCAAAGCCCGCCAGAATGGCATCAAGAATGTCTTTCATCTCATCGATTAATATCACGTTGCTGGCCGCCAGTACGTCATTCTTGAGATAGGTCAGATGCTCATTATCCTCTGAAAATTCAGGTATCTCACGGGTTTGTAACAAGGATTCCAGGATGGAATGATTAATAATCTGGACATCCACCATTCCATCGATATATAACATGACAGAAGGCCATTTATGCAGACATTGCAGTGGACGAACCATCAAGTCTATGCTATTCCCCATCACTTGATTGCAGTAATCTATATTTTTCGTAAGATTCGGAGATATTCTCAGATCCTCACTGCTCTGCGATGCTGTACTCATGCCTTCACCCCTTATACACCCTATATTTGCAAATTAGTATGACCTGGATGAATCCGGATTATCACAAATGTGTTATTGATTATCCCGCAGAATAAAAAAGAACATGAAAAAAAGGAGCCGCGATATGCAGCTCCTTGCTAATAACAGAAACTATAACTGGGAGGTGTGTATTCCTTGAAGTCATCGATAAATATGTTACTGATCGTCGTTTACTTTTGTCTTTGCCGAACCGCGGCAGGCTTGCGCAACGATCGAGCTGCCCACGCTTTTCGATAACGGTATAGTACGGCTGCAATTAGCAGCAGCCCAATACCCGCCACAATGTAAGCTGTATATTGATGGGCAAGGTGGAACACCGCGTTCCATTGGGGTCCGAATATTTTACCAATGCCCAGAAACAGCACCACCCAGAACAGTGCGCCTGTATAGGCGTAGAGAGCGAATTTACGAAAGGGTACAGCGGCTATACCCGCGAAATATCCGGTGAAATGCCTCACTCCCGGAATGAAATAACCGATGAAGATCAGGGCATTGCCGTACTTGGCAAACCACTTTTGCGTTTTATCCAGCTTGTCCGGTTTCATCAGAAACCATTTTCCATATCGCGTAATGAACGGTAGACCTGCTTTGGCACCAATAAAATAAGTAATCGTCATACCGATCGTCGTTCCCAGAAAAGCGAGGACGGCGAGTATCCCGAAGTCCAGATGACCCTTGTAGGACAGAAACCCGGCATAAGCCATAGTCGTTTCTCCCGGGAAGGGAAGGGCAATGAATTCAAGCAATAATCCAAAAAACAAAACGCTGTATCCGTAGGATCCAAACAGATGCTGGACCTTCTCAAGCAATTCCAATAGACTTCACTCTCCTGCAGACAGGGTGGGAGGAGATACTTACTCTCCAAGGAGTTTTGTTCACGATCCTACCTGTCCATTATGCTACCTAATCCGAAGCGAAGAATCAATCACGAGCCATCCCAAATTGTGAAAAATTATAAAACAAAATCGCGTCTTTTTTCAGCGCATCCTCCATATAATTCTAACAAATCTGCTGAAGTCTATCAGCAAATTCACTAGAGACGTTGGAGGTCGATTCGTACATGGTAACACCAATACATACATTTTTATCTAGAAAATGGTCTGTGCTTGTTCTTCGCATTGTGGTACTGCTAAGTGTATTTGCTGCATTTGCAGGCACAACTTACGCTTCTTCTGCTTCGGGCTCTGTTGCGCCCGCCTCCAAAGAAGAGAATTCCCAAGACAAGGTAGTCTATTTGAGTTTTGACGATGGACCGGGTAACCATACCCGTGAAGTATTGGATATTTTGCGCAAGGAGCAGGTTTTGGCTACATTTTTTGTACTTGGTGAGCAGGCAGAACGTTATCCTGAAATGATCCGTGCGGTTGTGGAAGATGGACATGCTTTGGGCAATCATACGTTTAATCATAATTATGAACAGCTGTATAGTGATTTCAAAGTGTTCTGGAAGCAGATCAAACAAACAGAGGAAGTAGTAAATCGAATTACCGGATTTCGGCCTAATCTGGTACGGGCACCGGGTGGTACCTATGGACATTTTGACCAGAGTTATTTTGATCTGATGAAATTGGGCGGGTACACCGTCATGGACTGGAACGTAGACAGTGGTGATTCCAAACGCAAGGGTGTTCCTGCCAAAGAAATCTTGCGCAATGCCACCAAATTGCCTGCCGGGGCACGTTCGGTCATTGTATTGATGCATGATGGAGGGGCACATGCCGAGACGGTAAAAGCACTACCTGGCATTATTAAATATTATCGCGATCAGGGTTTTCGTTTTGACACGATGAAAGCCTCGGATCAGCCAGTTCAGTTCCGCATCGATTCCAATGGTAAATACAAGTCACGCAAGGCTCCGAGTACGGAGTGGATCGCAGAACATGTACAGGAGAACAGCAACCTGTGGTTGGCTGGCAAGGAACTGAAGGTGGAGATCGGCTTGGCAGCAGCCACATTGAAGCAAGGAGAGTTTCGTGTGGAAGATCAGCGGATCATGGTGCCTTTACGGACCTTTATGAAAAAGTTCGGTGGTAGCGCTCGCTGGAATGCAGAGACCCGGACAGCTACAGCCGTATGGAAAGACCGAATCATCCATGCAGACAGTATCAGCGGAGAGCTGACAACGAAAAGCGCAAATCAGATCAATGACAGGACGACAGAGGGAGTTGTGCAGAGCCAGGGAGGAACAATCTGGGTTCCGCTACGGGAATTGATGGAGCATATGGGAGCAAGCATTGATTCACTGAAGGCGAATGAAAAGGAATGGATTGTTAAAGCCAGCGTGCCTCTGGCAGCAGCGAGCAGCATGTATGTGGATAAAATGATCTGAATAAAGTCGCTCGTGCAGGACTATTCTCTCTACTTCCGGGCAACACTGAATCATAGATTACTATGTTTCAGGAATGCCGATGGATGGAAGGAGAACAGGAGAAATGTCTTATATTCGAATGGAACATGAGCATGCCGTTGAATTGCTGAATAGAGTTATGAAGCGAGTAGAAAGTGTGATTATTGGCAAAAAACAAGAGATTCGTTATGTGCTAACTGCAATGCTTAGTGGAGGTCATGTACTTCTGGAAGATGTACCAGGCACAGGCAAAACGATGCTGGTTCGCGCTGTCGCTTCTGCGCTGGATTGCTCCATGGGACGAATTCAGTTCACGTCCGACGTGATGCCGGCAGATGTGACGGGCACGTCGATGTATCATCCGAATACGGGAGAATTCAAGTTTCGGCCAGGACCTGTCATGTCCAATATTGTTCTGGCTGATGAAATCAATCGCGCTTCCCCACGCACCCAGTCGGCACTGCTGGAAGCGATGGAGGAAAGACGCATTACGGTGGATGGCACAACCTACGCTTTGCCACGCCCGTTCTTTTTGCTGGCGACACAGAATCCGTTGCAGTTTGAGGGCACCTATCGTCTGCCTGAAGCGCAGCTGGATCGATTTATTATGAAGATTGGACTGGGGTACCCTGATCCGGAGCAGGAAGTGGAACTGTTAACCCGAATGCAAAGCAGAGAACTGCTTGAGGAGCTTCGCCCTGTCATGCTTGCTGAAGAAGTCGTAGCCATGCAGCGGGAAGTGAAACATGTACATGTTGACCCTGTGGTCAAACAGTATCTGGTTGCTGTCGCCGTGGCCTCCAGAAGTCATCCAGCGGTAAGGCTGGGCATCAGCCCGCGCGGAACATTAGCCTGGATGGCTGCTGCACAATCGTTTGCTTACCTCCAAGGACGCAGTTATGTCATTCCCGATGATGTGAAAGAGATGGCTATCCCGGTCCTTTCCCATCGTGTTCAATTAAAGGCCCAGAATAGAGCCGAAATGTGGGGACAGGCGCAGGTGATTCAGGAAGCTTTAGCAGCGGTTCCTGTACCTGTACAGATGGCGGCACAGGGAAGGGGACGGCGTCAATGACCGCGCTGGGTCAACGGATGTTGGGTGCTGTCTTGGTGGTGGCTTTTGCCTCTTTGTATGTTTGGCATGGCGGAAAAGCCGCGCTTTTTCTGTCCATTATCACGGCCCTGATGCTCGTAAGCGCACTGAGTATCCATTTTTTCGGTCCGCGCAATATCAACATTCGGCGGCAAATGCATGCGAATCGGGTTGTGGCAGGCGAAAGAACACGGGTTGCGGTGGAACTGAAATTCGATTGCCCGATTCCACTGTTATGGATCATTCTGTGTGAGAATACACCTGCTGGCGTACACCGTAAATTACTATTCCCGGGAACCCGTCGCCAGTTTACGTATCAATATGAATTATCGGGTTTGCGCAGAGGTGTGTACAGATGGGAATCAGGGAGATTGTACTGGGGTGATATTTTCGGATGGAACACGTGCTCCGCAGAGACTGTGAATCATACCCCGCTAATTGTTGTGCCTCAAGCAATGGAATGGGGCGTGAGTATTCCGGGAGAATACTCAGCCATGGGTGAAGATGCGCTGTCTGAACGAAGAAGCAGTCAGGGAAATCGAAGTCCTGAGTTCCGGGAATATCAGCAAGGAGACCCACTGGGGCGTGTTCATTGGAAAAGCACAGCCAAAACGGGTCGGCTTCAGACTTTTTTGCCTGAAACCTCAGATTCTGTCTCGCTGGGTATCCTTGTGTATGAAGGTGCATCCGGTTATGAAGTGAGGCAGTCAGAGAAGAAGGACACGCCTGCTTTTGAACGTGCGGTCCGTGCAGCTGCCCGTTGGATTCATACCGCTGAGCGGGACAACATTCCTTATCATCTGTGGACGGAAGGCGGTAGGGCAGGATCTACTCAACAAGAGGAATGGCAACAGGATTTCCTGCATTCGCCTGAAAACCATGCGCTGGACAAGCTGGCGCAGGCACAAATTTCCACGTCTCAAGCTACATCGCTTCGTACAGAGATGTTAGATAGAATGGCGATCGGGTCACGAATTATAATTCTCACCGGCAGAATGGATGACGCTCTGGTGGAGTGGGTAATGTGTGCAATCGGCTTAGGATACAGGGTAGAGGTTCAGTTAACTGATCGAACCATCCGTGACTTGGGGTGCAATGAAAGTCTGGAACAGCTTCGTCAAAGGGGAGTACAGATTCATTGGATCACAGACGGCTCATTACCTTCAATGAGAAAGGCGGAGGTAACGGATGTGGGAGCATAATGGAAACCTTCAAGCGGCTGAAAAAGGGCGTACCGACAGTTTGGGATTAGAGTCTGTGCAATCCATATATATAGCTGAAACGAGGACACCTGGAGTAGATTTGAGGAGTAATAATCAAAGTTCGGAGCCTCTCCTGTACAGAGTCTGTATTTCTGCCATTTTGCTTATATTGTCCCTGGAGTGGATCTATCCTATAACGTCAACGGGCCAGCAGGGAAGTGAACGGTTTTTGTCCGTGATGGCAGGATTAACGGGGGCCTTGCTGCTCGCGGGGTTGCTTCGTACCGGCTGGATTACGGGAATACTGATCAGGCTCTTCATTGCGCTAGCTGCATTATGCTGCATGTACGGAGGTAATGACCCTGCCGGATGGGCAGTTACATATCCGGCTACTCTTTCTGCAGATATCGGGAGTTTCCTGAGTACCTGGCGTTTTCACTCGATTAGTGTGGAGACAAGAGGTCTGCTGATGATGTGCGGATGGAGCATGCTGATGGCTTCCGTGCAGTCGCTTGTACTGCTGCGACGAAGTGTGATGCTGTTTAGTAGTGCAACATTGGTCTATTTGCTGCTGCTTGAATCATTTGCAGGGCTGGATGTATATGCTTCAGTGGTACGTTCTGTGCTGTGGATTCTACTCATTCAGGCCATGCTACAGTTGCTTCGCCTTAATGGCGGGGTAACCACCCCGATCTTTTGGCAAAGTCCTTATGGCCGTTGGTGTACGGTAACGCTTACGATGTCGGTAGGTATGGTTCTTTTTTCAGTGATCCCTGGTCAACTTGCTTCCATTCCTCCACCGGAACGGATATCACTTGAGCAGATGGGTGAGCGGCTTGCCCGCTGGGCAGGCTATACACAGTACGGAAGTATTCCTGCCGCAGCCGCCGTCACCGGATATAGTACAGCGGATGCACCGATGGGCGCACCTTTGGTACAGGGAGACACGATCTTTTTTACAGCGAAAAGCCCGGAAGCTACGTATTGGCGGGGCGAGACCCGTTCATATTATAACGGAAGCACCTGGAGTGATCCGGTGCAAAGCTTTGCTACGGCAAGTCCATCCGGATTGGTGCGTACTGATGGTTGGGAGTATCCAGCCTATTGGCAACGTATTCGTCAAACTGTGACGATGAAGCGAGAATGGAGAGGACCGAATCCCCTCTTTACAGGTGGAACGCCGCTCAATCTTTCGTTTCAGGATAAGAACAGTGATCATCAAAACAAACTTTTACTCTTGTCGAATGAAGATTCTGCAACGTTATGGCTCGCGGGTACCTATGACGATCAACCAGTCAAAAGTTATACGGCAGATGTGATGATTCCTGTGGCAACACCTGAACAACTAAGCCTTCTGGGGAAGACGTCCAAAATGAAGGATCCGGCTGCTATTCGCAGAACGTATCTGCAACTGCCGACTTCACTTCCTGGTCGTGTACAGGCTCTTGCCAAGGAAATCATTCGGGGAAGTGAAACCCGTTATGATGCTGTACAAGCCGTGAAGAATTACTTAGCCGACCATGCCGAATATACGCTAGATACCCGTATGCCGCCGCGAGGAACTGATTTTGTGGACGATTTTCTGTTCGTCACGCGGCAAGGATATTGCAATCATTTCTCAACAGCCATGATTGTACTGCTGCGTGCAGAGGGTATCCCGGCACGCTGGGTTAAGGGGTTTGGACCCGGAGAAGCAGACCCGGACGTCCCCGGGCAATACATCGTGACCCAGGGAGATGCCCACTCCTGGGTAGAAGTGTATTTCCCCGGCGCGGGCTGGATGCCGTTCGAGGCCACGCCAGGCTTCACCATGACACACGGTGAAGGCCAAGACGCCGCTGCGCTCAGCGGGCAGCAGCCCGTTGCCGTAACCCCGCCGCAGACCGACGGCGGGGCGGCTCACGCGGGCGCATGGCTGCTCGCCCGCGCACGGGCCATTGCCGCGCACCCATGGCCCGCGGCAGCCCTTGTGGCAGCGGCGTTACTGTGCGCCGCCGGGGCCATGCGCATGCGGCGGCTTCGCCCCGCGCTGCGCCTAAGGCTGCTGCTGGCGTGGCCGCGCAGCAGCTTTCCGGACCGCGAGCGGCTGCTCAGCGCCGCCGCTCCGGTCTGGGCCGCGC
>NZ_LITU01000036.1:0-6684 GCF_001280595.1 Paenibacillus xylanivorans | reverse complement strand
GCGTGAATATGCAGCGTCACCCGCCGTGGCCGCAGGCACGGACGGCGCGGACATCGCGCGGTTTGCAGCCGACTGGGAACGGCTGCTGTACGGGCCGGACCGTCCGCTGCGCGCGGACAGTCTGGACTTCCTGCGCCGGGCACTTCATCTGGCCCGGCGTATGCAGGCGCTGTAACACGAAGTACAGCGCAGCGCTATACATAGACGCCTTTCTCGCCCCATAAGCGAACGAGGCGTCTTTCCGCGAGCATACACCGTGAGTTTCATGCGGAAGAACTTTTTTTTATGATAATGCGCATCAACCCTTTTCTTATATTTCCGATCGGGAATAAATAGAATCGAACCGAAAATATTCGACCCAATACCGTAATTTCAGACGTTGGATTTGCCATGTTTTGAGATGTCGAAAAAAGGAGTTTCGCCTTTCCTTGACGGTATGTTTTGTCGTTGCGTATAATTAGTTTCATTAATTGAGGGAGGCACGGTAATGAATAAGCAAAATGAAATAGTGGTTGTCCTGGACTTTGGGGGACAATACAACCAGTTAATCGCCAGAAGAATCCGGGATCTTGGCGTATACAGCGAGCTTTTGCCGTATAACACACCAGCGGAGAAAATTGCAGAATTATCACCAAAGGGAATCGTGTTCTCGGGTGGACCATCTAGCGTTTACGCAGAAAATGCACCTCACGTAGATCCGGCCGTTTATGATCTGGGAGTGCCAATCTTCGGAATTTGTTACGGTATGCAGCTCATGGCGCAACAACTTGATGGTAAAGTGGAGCGTTCCGAGAAGCGCGAGTACGGTAAAGCGGATATCGAGTTTGCACCAGGTGCTGCTCTCGCACAAGGTATCGAAGGTGAACATACGGTATGGATGAGTCATGGTGACCACGTGGTTGCTCTTCCTGCTGGATTCAAACTGGATGCAGGCACGGAAAGTGCGCCAATCGCAGCGATGAGCAACGATGAGCGCAAATTGTATGCTGTTCAGTTCCATCCAGAAGTACGCCACTCTGTTCGCGGTAATGAAATGATTAAAAACTTCCTGTACGAAATCTGTGGTTGTGAAGGCAACTGGAGCATGGAGACGTTCATCGAAGATACGATCAAAGATATTCGTGAAAAAGTGGGCGACGGTAAAGTATTGTGTGCACTTAGCGGCGGTGTGGGTTCTTCCGTTGTTGCTGCATTTCTTCACAAAGCCATCGGTGACCAACTGACATGTATGTTTATCGACCATGGTCTGCTGCGCAAAGGCGAAGCGGAGAGCGTAATGGAGACGTTCGTCGGCAAATTCGACATGAAAGTTGTCAAAATCGATGCACAAGAGCGTTTCCTGTCCAAACTGGTAGGTGTGGATGATCCGGAACAAAAACGTAAAATCATCGGTAACGAGTTTATTTACGTATTTGACGAAGAGTCCAAGCAGTTTGATGATTTTGCATTCCTGGCGCAAGGTACACTGTACACGGATATCGTGGAAAGTGGCACAGCGACAGCTCAAACCATCAAATCCCACCACAATGTGGGCGGATTGCCTGAGGACATGAACTTCAAGCTGATCGAACCACTGAGTGCCTTGTTCAAGGACGAAGTGCGTAAAGTCGGCGAAGAGTGCGGTCTGCCAGAAGCAATTGTATGGCGTCAGCCATTCCCAGGTCCGGGTCTAGCTATCCGTGTACTGGGCGAAGTAACTGAGGACAAGCTCAAAATCGTTCGTGATTCGGACTACATCCTGCGCGAGGAAATTGCCAAAGCCGGTCTTGACCGCGAAATCTGGCAATACTTCACGGCCCTGCCTAACATGAAGAGTGTTGGGGTTATGGGTGATGCGCGTACGTATTCCTACACTGTAGGTATCCGTGCCGTAACATCCATCGATGGGATGACAGCTGACTGGGCACGTATCCCTTGGGACGTATTGGAGAAAATCTCCGTGCGAATCGTTAACGAAGTGGATAACGTAAACCGTATCGTGTATGACGTAACTTCCAAACCACCAGCAACAATTGAGTGGGAATAGAAGTTATCTATACAGATTCAATAACAAGAGATCGGAGTTTCCTTTAAGGAGCTTCGGTCTCTTTTTTTCATTTGGTGTTGTAACAAGATGTTATTTATACTTTCATTTACGTTAATCAATGGCTGTCTCTGTCTGATAGATATTACGAAGAAGAACATCCTGCAAAGAGGAGCTAAGACAATGAAGGAAAGAATCGAACTCAGACCCGAATGGACTCGTAAGGAGGTTGCCACACTTGTGGCTCATCCAGAACTAAAGATTGTTCAATACAGCGAGCACAATATACCGGATGTGAACTTGATGCAGATATTGAATGAGGAACTATTCGCCAACAGACCAGATATTACGCTTCGTATATATGGCTTTCATTCGCAATCTGGCGACTTGTCTGTTCTAAAATATATGAACCATGTAGAAAAGCTTGTGATTGATTGCAACAGTAGCGTTCATGGGATTGAAGCCGTAGGCTCATTGTCTGGACTGAAAGAGTTTGCTTTTGACGTATTTGAAGCGGGCCCCCTTGAAGTTTTAGAGCTAATACCCGCTACTTTACAGCAGCTCCGCATCGGCAAAACCAAAACGAAGAAAACGGATTTGTCCGTACTTAGCCGTTTCACCGAGCTTAAAACGCTGATTGTGAATGGGCATACGAGAAACATCGAAACGATCGGAACATTGCTCTCACTCAGCTCCCTCTATATTTCGGGAATACCATTAAAGGAATTGGGATACTTAAAAGATTTAACAAATTTGCGCGAACTTCATCTCAGTTTTGGCGGAGCAGAGAATCTGGATAGCCTTGCAGGCATGGAATCCTTGCAATTATTGAAGCTCCTAAGAGTGAAAGGTTTATCCGACCTATCTGTATTGCCTGAACTGAAGGGGGTGCGCTTATTAGGGATAGAGGACCAGCCGCATCTAACAAGTCTGCCGTCTCTTGAAAATCTGACTGAATTACAGCGTGTTTTCCTTAACAATGTGAATATGGAAAATATCGATTGGGCAAAGACTTCCAAAAGCCTTAAAGAACTCGCTCTCCTGCAAATGAAACATATTACTGCTGAAGATATCGACTCCCTGATTCATCATAAACCATTTGGAAAAATAATCGTTCATTTGAAAAATGCCAAACAGCAGAAAGTCGCGAAGCAGGCGATTATGGCAGCAGGCATGTGGGATGAGAGCGGGTGGTGGTATAACGATGAATCTCTGAATTTTTAATTCCTTCTTTAGGTTCGTTTCAGATTGTTTTCATGTGGGGCTTGTACACTGAGTACATAATACGGCTTTATGGCAACTGAAAGGAGAATTGAATGTATGCGTAAAACCGACAATATGAGCAAATGGAAGATGGGCATTGGAAGTGCGTTTCTGATGGTGATGCTGGCAGGATGCGGCTCGGGTATGCAGGACTTGGCTCTTGGTGCGGGGGATTCTTCATTTGTAAATTTAGAGGCAGCAGATTCATCTTCCGATCAGGCTCAGAATCAGGAGTTTTCTGAGGGATCGACCGATAATACACGTCAGGAACAACAGCAGGCACAGGACGTGCTTCAGACAGAGATTTAGAATATATGGTATAGGACCTTTCATGTAAAAAAAATGAACTAGTAACTGTGGCAGCCTGCTCTCTATACCTAATCTTTCGAATATCCCAATACATGATCCTCAACATATAACCATCTTTTCGGTAACGGTAATTCATGAAGCTACTGTAGTCAAAGTGTGCGTGCCACCTTTGACTGCGGTAGCTTTTTGATTGGTGAAACCTCATTTTAATTTGGGTTGTAAACCGCTGAACTGGTTCATTTTGTTAAATAATACGAACGATTTAGTTGATGAGTGTCAATAACATTCGTTTTTCTCATTGACAAACTAGCGGTAACCCTCCTAAAATAGTGATTGGAAACACACAAATAGCGCATACTACTTCGTATAATCCCGGGGATTGGCCTGGGAGTCTCTACGAGATCACCCTAATGATCTGGCTACGAAGAGGAGAAGGCTGAGCACATGAATTCTATATGATTGCGTCGGGCATGACATCACGCACATTAGAATTTTTTTTGTTCTCCGTAATTGGCACCATGCCACTCCTCATCAGCTAAAACCCTGGGTGATGCATTCATCTTCAGGGGTATTTGTCGTTTTTCAATAAGGCTTCAACATCTCTAAGGAGGAATTAGTGAATTATGGATCGTTTCTTTAAACTAAAAGCAAACGGAACGAACGTTAGAACGGAGATTGTTGCGGGTCTTACTACCTTTATGACAATGGCGTACATTCTTTTCGTAAACACGTTGTTCTTGGGATCGGCCGGAGCCGGTATGTCGGACAATGCAGTATTTTTTGCAACAGCCGTGGGTGCTGGTCTGATGACCATCATTATGGGATTGTTCGTTAACATTCCGATCGCCCTTGCACCAGGTATGGGTTTGAACGCTTACTTCATGACCGTGGTTCTGAGTTCCAACGGTGCGATTTCCTGGCAGGCAGCTCTCGGAGCCGTATTTATCTCTGGTATCGTGTTTATTATTTTGACAGTGACCAAAATTCGTCAAATGTTGCTCGTTGCAGTTCCAGACTCATTAAAAATGGCAATTACAGTAGGTATTGGTCTCTTTATTACCATCGTTGGTTTCAAATTGGCTAATCTGGTCGCTGTAACAGTTAATGTTGCACCTGATGCGGATCTGAGCCAACCGATTCCGGGCAGCAGTTTTAATCTGTCTTTGGGTAATTTCATCACGCATCATGATGCATTACTCGCACTGATTGGACTGCTTATTATTGCTGTGCTGATGGTTATGCGCGTCAAAGGTGCACTGCTAATAGGTATCATTGCTACAACGTTGATTGGTATCCCCATGGGCGTAACGAATCTTAGCGGTTTGTCCGGTGCAAGCTGGTTGCCTAACTTCAGCGATCTGGCAGTTGGACAACTGGATTTGAAAGGTGCAATTAGTCTTGGGTTGTTTGAAATCATCTTCATCTTCACCTTTGTAGAGCTGTTTGACACATTCGGAACGATGGTGGGTACAGCAACACGAATGGGGATCATGAAGGACAAGAAGAAAGGCGAGAAAACAATTGGTAAAGCAATGCTCGTCGATGCAGTGGGTGTAAGTGCAGGGGCTGCACTGGGTACAAGTACAATTACTGCTTTCGTTGAGAGTGCCTCTGGCGTGGAAGCTGGTGGACGTACAGGTCTGACCTCTGTAACGACAGGTATCCTGTTCATCCTGGCCTTGTTTATTGCTCCTCTGGCATTGGTTGTACCGTCTGCTGCAACAGCTCCGGCATTGATCATCGTGGGTGTCTTGATGATGAGTCAGGTTCGCAGCATTGAGTGGGACGACTTCCTGCAAGCTTTCCCGGCGTTCCTCACAATTGTGTTGATGCCTTTCACTGGAGGAATTGCAAACGGGATTTCAGCAGGGATTGTATCCTATGTAATTCTGGCCGTATTCAGTAACCTGGTTACGGAGCGCAAAGTGAAGATCCACTGGCTTATGTGGATATTGGCTATCATTGTTATATGCCGATATGTATTTATCGGTGGAGAATAACAGTTTGATTGAATGAAATGGGTCAGTTACTTGTGATAGATTTGTTATAATGCAATCGAAGTGAGCGGGAGCCTCGGTACGTTATCGGGCTTTCGCTTTTTTTGTTTCTTCTATAATAAGTAGTATGAACTTTGAAATAAGGGACAGGAGACACTTTGAAATATTCCTGCAGGGGATATTCTTACTTTGTGGGATAAATGAAATCGACTTTCTTCTATATATAAAGGAGGAACAAATATGAGTTGCGAGTTAATGGTTTTTGATCCAATCAAAGCTCCAGTTGATAAAACATCGTTCATGAGCTGGTATGGCGAGCAGACAAAGTGGTCGGAGGATCATTCCTACTCAGGTATTAAGGTGAGCTTAGAGGCGTTGCAACGTTTTTATGAAGAGCTTGTTCTAACATTTCCTTCAATGAATGTGGACGATGATGTTTTGAAGCGATGGAAGAAGCGGGAACGGATAATCGATTAACAGAATACTCGATTGGAAAAGAAATGATTTATGCTGCATTCGCATGGTCTATTGTGGAAGATGCCTATATAATGATGCGTGAGTTATCTATGAAGCATAACGTTGGATTTTTTGATGTAAGCGGCTCGGAGGGTGAGATCATTAGGCCCTAATGCGTATACTAGAATAGTACTCTTGAAAACATTTCGATAGGGATTACATAGTAACTCTACTATATATAATAGATAGTGGTGTAAGAGAGTTGCTATTTCCGAGTTTGGAATGATAGTTGCTGCTGCGGGATGAATTACCCCTATTAAATATAAGTGCGATGTACAGGATTAGATTATAGCGTACCGTACTGGGGAGTATCGTAAGGGATAATAGGGGTAGAGCGTATGTAGGAAACGGATCTATAAAATTTGAAAATAAAGCTTGCGTTCCGAATCTGTACATGGTATATTCTAATTCCGGCCAAGAAAACACGAGAAACACGGTGCGGCAAGCGAATGAAATAAGCTTCGAAAGAAACTTAAAAAAAGAGCTTGCAAAGTTGGTTCGGATCTGATAAGATATAAAAGTTGCTGTGGTGAACAACACACGGCGGTGAAACAAGTTTGATCTTTGAAAACTGAA
>NZ_LITU01000035.1 GCF_001280595.1 Paenibacillus xylanivorans | reverse complement strand
ATCTGTCTACTTGACAGGGGTAAGACCAGAGTCGCCTAATATGGCGGCTTTTTTCGTTTTAAGTTCAATATAAATCTCTTAACAATAGTATAACTATTAAGCAATCCATTACGTTATATTTATGAAGATTATAGATACGATAGCTCTCTAGAAATACACATCTATTAAGGTGACTAATGTAGAAACCATTACAATGGAGGGTATTATGCTCAAAACGAAAAAGAATCAACAGTTTACAAATTTGAAAGGTCAACTATTCCGATGTATCGTCGCAAGCTTTACAGCTGTGGGGCTTCTTGCTCTGGGGGGGAACGCCGTAATTCTGTCTCAAGCTCATGCAGACGCACCTGATGTTTCGGTACGCAACTGGTATTCCTATATGGGGATATCGGTACCCGAACTTAAGCCTTCCTGGACTGCACAAGTGGACAATTATTTGAATATGAACGAACCTTATATTGGTCATCAGGCAGTAGCAGAAGAGGGTAAGGTATTCACTTTCGCCGATAGCAAACTGATCTCATTGGATGCAAAGACAGGCAAACGGCTATGGTCTTACGGAAAAGGATTGACACCCTATGTTGTATATCATAATAACGTCATTTACGGTCTCACTGGGGATCATAAGCCTTATGCTTTGAACGCGAAGACAGGAAAAGCGATATGGCAATCAGGCTCATCCACCTGGATAGATACACGGTATCGTACAGAAATGTTAGTTCCAACAGGTGATACGCTTTATATTATCCAAGGCAGTACAACATTTGCATTTGATATGAAGACGGGCAAGCTAAAGTGGAGGGCTGACGAGCCGCTTGGTGAAGGGAACGGTACCGACTACCTGGAGGAATCTAATGGCGTCGTGCTTCGAACCTTTTATGTACAGGGGGCACTTACGTCCATCCAACTAAATGCATATGACAAGAAGACAGGCAGGAAGTTATGGGACGATTTCGGTCAAGGAGAAGCACTTCAAATTAAAGACGGTCTCGTGTATTCGGTTGATTATCATTCTTCCAAACTGACAGAATATCAATCAAAACCGGAACGTAAAGTGAGTGTGAATGCCTATAACCTCAAGACTGGCGTACAAAAGGGGAGCGTTGAATACAACTGGAAAATGAATGGTGATCCACCGTATGACTATGGGTATGGGAGTATATTTGCAAGCAATGGAAAGTTATACATTGAACAAGGAGATCGGGTAGCGGAATACAACTTCGACAAATATACAGCTAATGCGGATCCGCTTCGGACTTATCCGCGCCCTTTTTATAAAGAAAACGGGCAGTCGCTTGGTATCGTGCAGGAAAGGCTGATATACAAAAATGAAACAACGGGAGAACTAGCGGGCATCAAGCTGGTGAATGGACAGGAAATCAAGTGGTATGGCGACGCGCCTGTTGCTCAGATTAGCGTGTACGGCAAAGGAATGTACCGGACGCAGCGTAACGGAACAATGTTCGGGATTAATATGTTGACTGCTACACCCGTTTTTCGGGTAACAACCGGGGCAGATTTACACGAAGCGACGCTGATGACAGACGGTATGATCATAATACAGGCGGAGGGTAAACTCCTCGGTGTAAAGCTGCCCGCATCGCTGAGATAAGCAAAGGCTAAGTTGTGTTTCCATAAAAGAAAAGAACAAAGGTAGCCGGTCAGTGCGATCGGCTACCTTTGTTTATTTTTCTGCTCAAAAATTTAGCGGAATTCATATAAAAGTGGTGAAGTCGTCAAAAATATTTTTTTTCACGCGTGGCTTTTTTGTTCTCTCCGGTGTCTAATTAAATGTAAATCAAGAGGAGGTTCTTCACCATGTCAGGAGCTCATGACACGAAACCTGTTTATCCGGATGAACAGGAAAGCATCACCATCTTTGAGGACATGTATGAGCAATATCGTCAAAGAATCAGCAAATACTTCTCAGTGAAATTGAACCCGTTGGTTGCAGATGATTTGACCCAACAGGTATTTTTGAAAGCAGTCGAAAATATTCACAGCTTTAAAGGGAGCTCTAATTTATTCACCTGGATCTTTAAGATTGCTCAGAATACGGTGAAAAACGAATATCGCAGGTTATCGCGACAAAAAGAATCTCCTTATGATTTTACAGATTATGAATCTCAATCCATCTCCCTTGAATTTACGAAACATGTTGATATCCGCATTGATATTGGCTCGGCGTTAAAAAAGTTGGATGAGATTGACCAGGAAATTATTGCATTACGCTTTTTCGTTGACTGCACCTTGCCTGAAATATCCAAGATTGTTGGACGACGTGAGAGTGCGGTCAAGAACAGATTGTACCGGGCTTTGGAGAAATTAAGAAAAGAACTGAAAGAGTGGGGGGATATTGCCATCATGTCTATTCAAGACTTGATTTCCATTGTAAATAAAGGTGTAAGCCACGATACGAATGATCGTACGAAGAAAGTTCATCAAGATTTGTTCGATGAACTCAACAGTAGTGTTGAACGAGTGTCTACCAAATACAAACATCATCCATCACAAAAAGTAGTCATTGAAATTTATCCCGATTTGCCAACGTTTCATCAAGCTGTCGGAGAAACAGATGCCCCCAATTGGTTTATGGGCACATATGAAGGGCGCATTCTGAAAATTGTATCTCCGTTGAACCCTGGACCTGAGCATACGTATCAATCCATTCTGAAAAGCACTGTCCATTTGTTCGCCATGTGGCTGATCAGCGACATTAATCCTACGGCTCCGAAATGGATAAGACAGGGCATTGGTGGATATGAAGCTAATCAGATGTCCCGAGATTTCATTAAAGGTTCGACGGAAGATAGCATTCGCAACCAGACCATTCCCTCTTTTGATGAATTAAATAACGATACGTGGGATTTTGAAACGATGAAAGGCTTTCAGTTCTCTTATATGATGGTGGAATTTGTGGTTGAGCGATACGGAATAGAGGCATTAAACAAACTGATCCGTAATCCTCAAGATTTCGAAGGGATCTTTCAATGTAGTGAGACTGAATTGCATGAGCAATGGGTGAATTATATAAAAATATAACCTTATACTTTTAATTGTATGCCCGGTGTAAAGTGTACCCTTTGTAAAGGACATT
>NZ_LITU01000034.1:1605-83373 GCF_001280595.1 Paenibacillus xylanivorans | reverse complement strand
AGCGATAAGCTCATTTTGAAACTGACGATTCATTATGAATCAAAAGTTACTATCCATTTGTTCAGTTTTCAAGGAACTTGTGTCCGTTTGTGTTGATGCTTGTCAACCGGACAGGAATCTCATCTTATCATGTTGACTAACTAACTGTCAACTCTTTTTTTCGTCAGCGTTCAAAGCGTTTCGACAATCATTCGTTTGAGGCGACATAAAATAATATATCATGATCTAATTCATTTAGCAAGCACTTTTTAATAACCTTTATATAAATACTTTATAATCTACAACTACCGCTATATAAAGAGACTCTCAACTACATCAATCGACAGATTATATAAAATCAGAAGGAGCAACTCTATATGCATACAGATACTTCGGGTTACTGATTAAATGAAAAGTTCTATTTACTAAAAACGGATAGACACATCTACTTTTACGCAAATAGTATTAGATAACTATTTAGAGGATACTTTTATATAAGAAGTGTTTTCCTCTACTCCTTTTGATACAGGTGATCCAAACGCTCTATAATACGGTATATATAATATAAAATGAGAATGTATGATACTCTCGTTTAAGTAATCAATGACAATCATTTACTCAATAATACCTAAATCAGAACCCGCTTTCTAATTCACAATGGCTTCATTCAAAATTGAGGATGCACGGAAGAATAACCTATATGGGGTGATGCATATGAAGCAATGGCTGAAGAACATTCGAAAGGGTTACGGTAAAAAGCTCGTTTCCATTCACGCCTGGAATGCCTGGATCGTTGTCATCCTCGCGGTAACAGGTCTTATGTTGGTTGGTGGTTTCTGGCGTGAGTTACTCGGGATTGGACGCGTATGGTTAAAGTGGCTACATATTATCGTCGGGCTAGCTATGCTAGCACCCGTAGTATATTACTTACTTTTGTCCAAAAAGCACTGGAAACAACTTCGCAATAGGCCTTGGCAGAGAGCAAATACTATTGTTGTTCTAGCACTGCTGGTAGGGTGGCTCTTATCAGGTATTGTGTTATGGCAGTTCAAGCTCGTTGGACCGAGATGGTCGAACGCCGCGCTCCTGATTCATGATTTGCTGACTTGGGTTGGCCTGCCTTATATTATCTACCACTCCATCACACGAACCAGATGGTTAAAAGACCCTGCACGCCGTGCAGTAAAAGCCACAACAACTGTAGCAGAGGGCAGAAATATGGTTAATCCAACTGCTGCTCCTAGTGAAAATACGACACCAGCATCCATAGTTTCTACAGACTCTAAACCTACCACTAAGGAAAGTCTTCTCCATCAACCCGAGAAACCTCAACCCTTGTATACACGGCGGGCATTTATTCGGTCTGCTGTTGGCGTGGGGTTAGCTGTGACTTTGGGACCTACTTTTATATCTTGGGTTGGACGGAACCTCAATATAGACAACAGCATTGATAGCATGCTGGAGAATGACCCCAATCGCATGGTGCCCTTACCGCAAGCATTGCCTGCTTCTTCACCACCCGTGGGAGGCGGAGCCGAGGGTCATTTTCGCGTATATACGGTAACACCGATACCTTCCTTTTCTAATGCAAACTGGTCATTTCGAATTGATGGGCTTGTTGAACGGGCGCAAGTCTGGAACTGGGAACAGTTCGTGAAGCTTGCACGTACCGTTCAGGTCAGTGACTTTCACTGCGTTACAGGCTGGTCTGTATATAAGAATACTTGGGAAGGCATATCTCTTAAGCATCTACTTACCCAAGCAGGCGTAAAACCCGAAGCGCACAGCGTCAAGTTTTACTCCGGAGATGGTGTATATACAGATGCAATTACGATGGACCAAGCGCAGATGGATGATATTATGGTCGCTGTCATGCATGATGGCAAACCGATTCCAGCAGATCTGGGCGGTCCGGTACGATTGGTTATTCCCCAGATGTACGCCTATAAGTCCGTCAAGTGGCTGAATCGCATTGAACTGATCGACAGCGATCATATCGGTTACTGGGAAGAACGCGGATACGACAAAGATGCATGGCTTACAGGTGCCACTCAGGCGCGCTCCTGATTTAAGTTGATACAGATGTAAAGTTAAGTTTGAATATACGTGTAAACCAAAGACCCCCGTTCCACTTATTCGTGGTACAGGGGTCTTTAAGTTATTTATTATTTACTTGGATTACAAAGAGTTCTAAACCAAGTCATACTCCACATTCAGGATCTATCCCTGTTGATTCAAAAGACGTACTAGTTCGTCCTCATCCTCAATGGTAGGAATGCCGAGATCATGAGCTTTGGTCAGTTTAGAGCCTGCTTTCTCTCCGGCAATAACGAGGTCTGTCTTTTTGGAGACACTGCCCGATACCTTCGCTCCAAGTGCTTCCAGTCGTTGCGTTGCCTCTTCCCGTGTGAGTTGATGCAGCGTTCCGGTCAGCACGACCGTTTTGCCACTGAAGAAGGAATCTTCTACGACCGCTGCTGGTGCCTCAGGCGCCTGGGCTTTCACACCCAAATTCAGCATTTTCTCAATCGCTGCCTGTGTAAACGGATCTGCAAAGAAAGTCACAATGCTCTCAGCTACAATGCCTCCTACGTCCGGAAGTTCAACGAGTTCCTCTGCTGTAGCATTCATAATGGCATGCAGGTCACGGTAATGATCAGCCAGCATGCGTGTAGTCGATTTACCTGTATTGGGAATACCCAGTGAATATAGGAACGAAGCGAGGTCACGATCCTTGCTCTGCTCCAGAGCAGCAATAAGGTTGTTTGCTTTCTTTTCACCAAACCGCTCCAGCTTAACCAGATCATCGAATTGCAGTGTATACAGGTCAGCGGGCTCACGCACGTTCAATTCATCGTACAGCTGAATCGCCGTTTTTTCACTGAACGTCTCGATGTCCATTGCATCACGGGAAGCAAAATGAGAAATCCGCGCAACGGTCTGCGGTTTGCACGCCAGCTTGTTGTTACAGAACAAATGCGCTCCACGCTGTTCCAATGGGAATCCACATGCCGGACATTGCTCCGGGAACACAATCTCCTCGCCATCACTCTCTTCAGTCACTTTGCCCAGGATTTCAGGAATGACATCATTGGAACGACGGATAAAGACACGTGTGCCCAAGGCAAACTTCAGATTTTTCCGCTCAATGTCACCGACGTTATTCAATGTGCAGTTCTGTACCGTTACCCCAGCTAACTCAACCGGTTCAACTCGAGCAAGTGGAGTCACTTTGCCGGTACGCCCCACATTCCAAACAACAGAGTTCAGAACAGTCGTAGTCTCTTCCGCCTCAAATTTGTATGCTACCGCCCAACGAGGGAATTTGTCCGTATACCCTAAGGCCTCACGGGTGCGCAAGTCAGTGATTTTGATAACAGCTCCATCAATCAGGTAGTCCAGTTGGCCACGGCTCTCCTGTATCGCTGCAAGCTGCTCCATCACATCATCAAACTCACGGAAATACGTAATGGATGGATTGACTTTGAATCGATTTTCACGGAGAAAGTCCATCATCTCCTGATGGTTGGCAAACTGGATATCATCCGAATAACCTACATTATAGAAATAAGCGTTCAACCGCCGCTCAGCGGTAGTCTTTGGATTCAGGTTACGCAGCGCACCTGCTGCGGCATTACGGGCATTTTTAAGCGGCTCTGCTGCCGTTTCATTATATCGATTCAACACAGACAGGTTCATGATGCCTTCACCCTGGACCTCAATCGTGCCGCCTGTATAAGGAATTTTGAGTGGGACAGACTTAATCGTTCTAACCTGAGCCAAAATGCCCTCGCCTACAGTTCCGTTTCCACGCGTAGAGGCTTGAACCAACTCACCGTTCGTGTACGTTAGATTCAGGGTCAGACCGTCAAACTTCAGTTCAATCACATAACCGGGTTCAGGCAACGGATTGTCTGGATTTTTGGTGTTGTAATCATTGACCAGCTTGAGCACACGCGTATTCCAGTTTCGCAGTTGCTCAATGTTCTGAGCTTTGTCCAAGCTCCACAATGAGGATAAATGACGATGCGGTGTAAAACCTTTGAGCAGTTCACCACCCACACGCTGTGTAGGAGAATCAGGCAAAACCATGCCACTCTCCTGTTCCAGCGTAACCAGTTCGTCGTACAGAAGATCGTACTCCTTGTCGCTGATTTGCGGCTGATCCATCGTGTAGTACTGATAATTATGCTGGTTCAGCTCGGTAACGAGTTGCTCCATCCGGTGCATCGGGTCCATACAGGGCCATCCCTCCGTATATATAATTTGGATCTATGTAGAACGAACACTCATATTACACTGGAGCTCTGCTGACAGAACCAGCTTGTGCAACATGAATGTTTCGTTCTTAACTCTATTCTACTTTGGTAATTGGAGCAAAGCCTGCAAGCAGACGTTTTAAGCCCACCGGGGCCGGGAACGCGATCTGAAGCTCCGTGTCATTCCCCGTACCTTTCACCCCAACAATCGTACCTGTTCCCCATTTGCCGTGTTGTACTTTATCTCCGGCCTTGAACCCTGCTTCACCATTAGAAGCTGCGGGCTTGGAAGCAGATGATGGCGTAGAATATGCTGGGCGGGAAGTACTTGTGGTCACACGCGAAGTTGGCGTGGATGAGGTAGCAGAGGAGCCACTTCTGCTTTGTTGTTCGAAAAGTTTGGTCGCATTGCCGCCACCAAAGTTGCTTCCACCACTGGCCCCAAGTCCACGACCACCATATGATCCACCTGCGCTGCTACCCCGACGGTAGCGGTCGCGAGCAATCGACGTATCTTCTTTTAGCTCATCCGGAATTTCATCCAGGAAACGCGAAGGCGGATTCGCTGTTGTACGTCCGAACAAGGTCCGCATCTGTGCACAAGACAGGAAGAGTTGTTCTTCCGCACGCGTTATCCCTACATAAGCCAGTCGGCGCTCTTCCTCCAGCTCTTCATTGTCCATAAAGGCCCGGCTGTGCGGGAAAACCCCTTCTTCCATACCAACGATAAAGACGACAGGGAACTCCAGACCTTTGGCACTATGCATCGTCATTAAGGTAACTGCGTCACTTTGATCCTCTTCATCATCGTTCATACTGTCGATATCAGCAATTAGTGCGAGATCGGTGAGGAACGAAACGAGCGTTTTCTCTTCATTATTTTTCTCAAATTCCATCGTAACGGACAGGAATTCATCAATGTTCTCCAACCGTGCACGGGATTCGAGTGTGTTTTCATTTTGCATCTCTAGTCGGTACTGGCTCATCTCGAGAATCTTCTCGGTCAGTTCGGTTACAGACAGATACTCTACCATCTGATGCAGCGCGGCGATCATGTCATAGAACTCCACCAACGCATTCCGCGTCCGACCGGCAAAACCAAGATCGTCCACGACCTGAAGTACACGGAATATTGAAATCCCCCGTTCTCCTGCCGCAGCTGCCAGCTTGGCTACCGTTGTATCACCGATGCTACGCTTCGGTACATTAATAATCCGGGTGAGGCTGATATCATCGTCGGGGTTGGATAGCAGGCGCAGATACGCCAGAATGTCTTTGATCTCTTTACGATCATAGAACTTGATGCCGCCAACGATCTGATACGGAATATCAGACTTGATCAGAATTTCCTCTATAACCCGGGATTGAGCGTTCGTACGATACAAAATGGCGTGATTCTGATAGGATTTGCCGTTCTTCACATTTTTACTAATCTCGGAGGTTACAAAGTAGCCCTCATCATGCTCAGAGTCCGCACGGTACACCTTGATCTTTGAGCCACCCTCTTTGTCCGTCCACAGTTTTTTCGGTTTGCGCCCCGTATTCAGGCCGATTACCTCATTCGCTGCATTCAGGATATTCGAAGTGGAACGATAGTTTTGCTCCAGCAAAATCGTACTTGCTTCAGGGTAGTCTTTTTCAAAATTCAGGATGTTGCTGATATCCGCTCCACGCCAGCGATAGATCGATTGGTCACTATCCCCTACAACGCAAATGCGGTGATGGCTATCAGCGAGCATGCGGCAAAGCATGTATTGCGCGCGGTTGGTATCCTGGTACTCATCCACGTGAATGTACTGGAATTTCTTTTGGTAAAAGTCGAGAACTTCCGGTACCTCTTTGAAAAGTTGAATAGTCGCCATGATGAGATCGTCAAAGTCGAGCGAGTTGTTGGCTCTGAGTTTTTTCTGATACATCTTATATACCTTCGCCACAATGCCTTCGAAATAGTCAGCAGCCTGCTTCTCATATTGCTCCGGACTGATCAATTCATTCTTCGCGGTGCTCATCATCGACTGAACGGCTTTCGGTTCAAACTTCTTGGTGTCGATGTTCTGGTCCTTCATACAACTACGAATTACAGATAATTGGTCAGATGAGTCCAAAATGCTAAAATTGGAGGTGAAGCCGATGCGTTCAATGTCACGGCGCAGAATACGCACGCACATGGAGTGAAACGTTGATACCCAGATGTCACGACCCTGAGAGCCGCCAACCAGTTGGGATACCCGGTCTTGCATCTCGCGTGCCGCTTTGTTCGTAAAGGTAATAGCCAAAATGCCCCACGGGGGTGCTTTCCGTGTTGCAATCAGATAAGCAATCCGGTGTGTGAGTACCCGGGTTTTACCACTACCCGCTCCAGCCATTATCAGTAGCGGTCCATCCGTCGCTTCGACGGCTTGCCGTTGGGGGGTGTTAAGCCGTGCAACGGCATCATGTATATTTACAGGTTGCATGCATGCATGCTCCTTTCGTTGGTTGAGATCGATATAAGTAGTACTAAGGGTTACACTCGTCACTACGATGACAGAATAATCTTCCGATCGCCGTTATTACCGGATTTTTCGATCTACTTTTTCAAAGTGAAAATCCGGTAATAAATGCGAGCACTTCGTTTCTCCAGCTTATTTCTGTCCTCTTCGTTCTCGTGTAAAAATTAGTTTAGCTTATATTTATGGATAGTTGAAATTACAATTGAAATGCAAATACTATCTTTCAGTTGTTGAAAGAGAGAACGCTTAGTCCTGCTGTCTCGGTTGTTGTGTAAACGACATTGCGCTCATGTAACTTGTTTAATTAGTAAGGTCAAAGTTCTATTTTAACAGATCAGGAGGGGAAATTGGGGGAATGGTAAACTAAACCGATTAAACGGATTGTTTCACAGCTTGGACCGTCTCCAGCGCCTTGTGCAAAGCACTGTACACAATGTTGCCAACCACAACGGTGTCTGCGACCTGAGCGGCTTGTCCAGCTTTCTCCGGACTATCAATTCCGCCGCCATAGATGAGATGCGCCTTGGTGAGTTGTCTGTGTGTCTCTCCAACCAGCTCCATATCTCCAAATGTTCCGCTGTACTCCATGTATACGATAGGCAGGTTAAGCAGACGTTCCGCAGCCTGGGCGTAAGCAACCGCAGCATCAGTCGTCAATTCCGTATCCGCTCCAGTCATTCGGGCAACAGTAGAGTCGGCATTGAGGACAATATAGCCTTCAGCAATAAGCAGATCCCATGGGATCAGATATCCGTAACGCTCGATGGCTTGCTGGTGGTGTCCAATCATCCATTTGCTATCCGTTGCATTCAGCACCATCGGAATCAGATATCCGTCAAAACCCGGGACGACCGCCTCCAGATCGGATACTTCAAGCACACAGGCCAGCTCGTAGCGACGTACTCTGGACATCAGGTCCACCGTGTTGTCATAGGTAATTCCCGAAGACCCGCCAACAATAATGGCATCGGTTCCCGACATGCAAATCAGGTCGAGTGCTTCATCCGTTATTTCCCGGTCCGGGTCGAGCTTAAATACATGTCTCCACTGCTTAATCATGTCTATCAACGAACATTCCTCCAGAGGTTCTTCTGCATCCTAAAAAGCTTGTAAACTAAGTCTAAGTCAGCAGGGAGTGAGTGTCAATGTTCGTATAAAAAGGGGAACAAAAAAACACAGACTTTTCCCTGGAATTGCAGGAGAAGCCTGTAATTTTAAAAGGTAAGATCGTGATGCTACAAAATTTAAGTCAGGTACCAGGTGCCACTACGAACATCCATATAATGAATAGAGCTCCAAAGTCTCAAGTAGGAGCACTGCATCCATTTGAATCACAATATAATGTCTCATGGCTTCCAGGCAAAACGTGTGTTCATTTCATCCAGTTCCTGCTCGGTCAATACATCCGAATATACGCCGTACACGCCCCATTTCTCATAGTTCGCTACCTGGTCAGTGTCATTAATGGTATGCACGTAGGTGACGGCTCCTGCCTGCTTCAACTTGGCAACGAAATTCTGGTTTACTTTATATTCCGGCATGGTTACGGCATCGATGTCATTCTTTTGTACAAAATCAACAACCTGGGCTTCCGAATCCTGCGTAGCGTAAAGTGTATAGATAATAGAAGGAAACGCGTAGATTTCTTTCACAGTTTCGAGCATCGGCTCGTTATATATCTGAACTACAACCCGATTAAGAATTGTCGGATCATGTTTCTTGGCTGCGTCCACGAGTGATTTCAGCACCTGCTGAATATCCTCGTCCTTCTGTTCTTTGGTATCGGTCACGATATACATATCCGGGTACTTGGCCAATACATCCATAATACCGTCGGCGTCCATGGGTTGGTACATGCCCAGAATGGGTGTATTCATAAATTCATCATGTGTCAGCGCCCCAGCTTGTTTGTCTTCGGGTAACTCCTCGTCCTGTCCAAGCATTTTGCTCATGTTGGCGGTCCATTCATGTCTGGCTACTGCTTTGCGGTCCGAGGTCAGCATAAAATCAATCTCAAACACACGTGTGCCCTTCTCATAATTGGCAATCATCGCCTCATAGGCATTGGTGTAAGGCTGCTCACGGATGCTGCCCATTGCATGGGCAATCAATCGATAGGCCGTAAATCCATCATGCTGCTCCTCACTCTGACTGTCATAGGCAAAAAAGAGTGTGCCGACGGTAACGATGAGTAGTGTAATGACAGCGGCAATCCGTTTCATATGGCGTTCACATCCTTAATAGGGTGGTAGGGAAGAAAAAGAGTATGATAATCATGATATGACGAAGCCTGTGCGGTTTTTCCTTTTTGATAGCTAACTACCCTGAATGGAGAGGTGTAAAACAAAAATCCGCCCGGAGGCGGCTGTTAAATGGTGGGATGCAGTATTTCGGATGAATAAGAAGCGCCATCTATTCGGCTTGCTGTACACTTAATTCATTCAGAAATGCGATCAAAGCTTCTCGCCAAGCTCTCATGGGTTGCAGACTGTTTGTACGAATAGCAAGATGATCCATTACAGAATATTGGGGTCGAGGAGCAGGACGTGGAAATTGTTCGGTGGTACAAGGCTCGAGGACAGCGCTCTGTTTGAATCCGGATTGCTTGGCTGCTTCTTCGGCAATGGCCTGAGCAAATTCATACCATGTGCATGTTCCAGAATTAGAGGCATGGTAGATACCGTATTTCTCAGTTAATGAAAGGTTGCTCACGAGTTTGGCTAAATCCACAGTATATGTGGGCGACCCTTTTTGATCATGAACCACCTGAAGTCGAGGACGCTTCTCCAGAAGTTCCAGCATGGTTTTGACAAAATTACTGCCGTGTACTCCAAATACCCATGATGTTCGTATAATAAACCATCGCGTGCAGAGACTCTCGACCAGTCTCTCTCCTGCAAGCTTTGACTTGCCATACACAGTCTGCGGATTCGTTAAATCAAATTCCCGATAAGGTTTCTTTGCCGTTCCATCAAATACATAATCGGTACTAATATAAATCAGTTTGGCTTTCACTTTCTCTGCAGCAACTGCTATATTTCTAGTGCCCGTTACATTGACCATGTACGTCATATCCTCATCAGTCTCGGCCAGATCGACGGCTGTATATGCAGCACAATGAACGATGATGTGAGGCTGGAATGCATTAATGGTTTCTCTACATTGCTGTTGGTCGGTAATGTCCAAATGATCCCTGTCACAGGCCATTACATCATGGCCACCTGCTTGAAATGTTTGCACAACATCATATCCGAGCTGTCCAGCAGCTCCCGTCACCAGTACTCTGTACTTCATTCTGTGGAATCACCCATTCGCTTACCATACTGAAGTTGAACATAATCCTGATACGTCCCTGATTGAATTCGTGTCCACCAATCCTGATGGTTCAGATACCACTGAATGGTTTCCTTTATCCCTGTCTCAAAATTGTGGATAGGCTTCCACCCAAGCTCTGTACCCAACTTAGTCGGGTCAATTCCATAACGTCGGTCGTGGCCCAATCTGTCCTGTACATATTGAATCAAACTTGCAGGTTTGCCCAGTTGTTCTAGAATAGTCTCAACAATATATATATTGGTCCGCTCATTATTTCCCCCGATGTTATATACCTCTCCGATTTTGCCATTGTGAATGACCAAATCGATAGCACTGCAATGATCCTCCACATAAAGCCAATCACGAATATTCAGTCCATCGCCATAGACAGGAATAGCCTCATCATTTAATGCGCGGGATATAATTAAAGGAATGAGCTTCTCTGGAAATTGAAAAGGTCCATAATTGTTTGAACAACGTGTAATGTTTACAGGCAGACCAAAGGTTTCATGATACGCTCTTACAAGTAAATCTCCGCCAGCTTTACTAGCAGAGTATGGACTGTTCGGCATCAAAGGCGTCTCTTCTGTAAACAAACCTGTCGGACCGAGTGATCCATATACTTCGTCTGTAGACACCTGAACATATTTGGTAACTTGATATTTCTTCGCCGCATCCAGCAATACCTGAGTCCCAAGTACATTGGTACGCACAAAAATATCCGGGGACAGAATGCTGCGATCCACATGAGATTCCGCTGCAAAATTAACCACCACGTCAATTCCTTTGGAGATGATTTGTTCCATCTGTTGTACGTCAGTGATATCCGCTTGGATAAACGTGTATTGAAGATTAGATTCCACGGATTGCAAATTCTCCAGATTGCCTGCATAGGTTAAGGAATCCACGTTAACAATTTCATAATCAGGATGCTCACGAAGCATATACATCACAAAGTTGCTGCCGATGAATCCAGCCCCACCAGTAACGAGTAGTTTCATGCCGCCTCTCTCCTTCTGCCTCCAGATACAGAAGTACCTGAGAAGTCTTTTTGTTAGTCAAAGTTCAGTTCGACATCTTTGAGTAACGGATGCTTTTGGTCTTTCTCTGATAAAGTGGGATTCGTAACAGGCCAATCAATCGCGAGTGCTGGATCATTCCACAAAACACCCCGGTCATGTTCAGGGGAATAGTATGCATCCACTTTGTATGTCACTTGTGTATGTGGCACCAGTGTACAGAATCCATGAGCAAAACCTTGGGGGACAAGCAACTGCCGCTGATTATACTCACTGAGAATAACACTTTTCCATTGTCCAAAGGTTGGTGACGAAGTACGAATATCTACAATAACATCATATATAGCTCCGGATATAACTCTGACCAACTTGGTCTGTGCTCTGGGCTGAAGCTGATAATGAAGTCCGCGGAGAACTCCAGCTTCGGCGGACAGGGATTGATTGTCCTGAACGAACACATGATGTATACCATTTTCATACAAAACACGCTCATTGTAACTTTCCATGAAATATCCACGATGATCGCCATAAACCTTGGGTTCCAACATAGCTGCGCCATCCATAAACAGCGGAATCACCTTCATGTTACCCCTCCGTTTTTGCTAATAACAGCATTTCTTCATAATAACTATGTATATGTAAGGCATCGGGCAAGTGATCGTTCATTGGCCTGGTTATATCATGATATTTCAATACGTTGTTCCATAAAATAATCAAAGCCCAGCCGTGTGTGACTTTCGGCTGGGCTTAATAATAGCGACTTTCCTATTTATTCTGTACAATCTGCTCCAAATACTTCAACAAATCCTCCCGCAAATCCGGGCGCTGAAGCGCATAATGAATCGTGGTTTCAATAAAGCCAAGTTTCTCCCCAACATCATGACGCAGGCCGTCAAAGTGATAGGCCAGAATCTGTCGTTGGTCGTTCAGACGGGAAAGGGCATCCGTTAACTGGATTTCTCCACCCACACCAGCAGACTGCTGACCAAGGATATCGAAGATGTCCGGCGTCAGAATATAACGTCCCATAATCGCCAGATTGGAAGGTGACTCTTCCGTTTTTGGTTTCTCGATTAAACGACGCGCGCGGTACACACGATCTTCGGTGCGAGATACCAATTCCCCGTCCACAATTCCATAACGAGACACTTCGCTCCAATCAACTGGCTGTACACCTACAATCGGAGATTGCAATTCATCATAGACTTCGATCATTTGCTGAAGACAAGGATGATTGGATTCCACAATGTCATCCCCCAGCAGCACGGCAAATGGTTCGTTTCCGATAAACTTGCGGGCACACCAGATGGCGTGTCCAAGACCCTTCGGTTCCTTTTGACGGATATAATGGATGTCTGCCATCTCGGAGGGCTTGCGAACTTCATTCAGCAGATCCCACTTCTGTTTACCAGCCAGGTTCTGCTCCAACTCGAATGAATAGTCAAAATGATCCTCAATGGCCCGTTTACCTTTACCTGTTACGATAATGATATCTTCAATGCCTGAAGCTACCGCCTCTTCAATGATGTACTGGATCGTTGGTTTATCAACGATTGGCAGCATCTCTTTGGGCATCGCCTTCGTGGCAGGCAGAAACCGGGTACCGAGCCCGGCTGCTGGAATAATCGCTTTGCGAATACGCATGCTGAGCCCCACTCCTTTTTGCTAGAGTCATATCTTAATATATTAAATGACGGCAAGCTCCAATGTGACTGGACTTCATTATACCATCAACAATTCCCGAATATCCTGCTCGGATAAGGTAGTCGATCCCCCATCTCCCGGTTCAATGACTTCGGCAATCAGATCTTTTTTGCGCTGCTGCAGCTCCAAAATCTTCTCTTCAATCGTACCTTCCGTAACGAGGCGGATAACCTGTACAACTTGTTTCTGCCCCATACGATGGGCACGTCCGATGGCCTGTTCTTCCACGGCGGGATTCCACCACAAATCATATAAAATAACAGTATCTGCACCCGTTAAGTTCAATCCGGTACCCCCAGCCTTTAGCGAGATCAGGAACAATTCGGCTTCGCCCTCGTTGAATCTGCGGCACATTTCTACCCGACTCTGTGCAGGTGTCTGACCATCCAGATAGAACAAATCTCTCCCCTGTGCAGCCAACGTCTGTCGAATCAAATTCAACATGCTAGCGAACTGGGAGAAGATGAGAATCCGCTTGCCAGCAGCCAGACAATCCTGGACCGTCTCCAGCAGCTGCTCCATTTTCCCGGAATCCCCTTGATAACCCTCCACAAAGAGAGCCGGATGACAGCACAACTGGCGTAAGCGTGTAATACCAGCCAGAATTTTAATACGGTTCTTCTGAAAACCGTTCTCTTCCATATCCTTGGATGTCTCATCCTGAAGTTGGGACAGGTAAGCAGCATACAGTTTCTTCTGTTCGTCCTTCAGCTCGGAGCGCTGTACGGTTTCAATACGGTCCGGCAGTTCTTCCAGCACATCTTTCTTCAGACGACGGAGAATAAACGGACGGACCATCCGGGCAATGCGCTCAGGAGGCAGATCCCGGAATCTCCGATAGCTTGGGAACAAGCCCGGGAATACGGCTTCAAAGATCGACCACAGCTCATCCAGTGAGTTCTCCACGGGTGTTCCTGTAAGAGCGAAGCGACGTGGTGCCTGAATCTGTTTAACAGCCTGAGCCGTCTGGGAAGAAGAATTCTTGATCGCTTGGGCTTCATCCAAAATAAGCGTATGAAACGTTCTTCCGAGATATGTGTCCAGATCGCGGCGCAATAGCGGGTAGGAAGTCACAATAACATCTGCTTCATCCATACCTGCGAGCATACTGGCTCGTTCGTCTTTTTGACCTGCTGCAATCAGTACTCGCAAATGCGGCGCAAATCGGGCGAATTCATTCGCCCAGTTGTACGTTAATGAAGCTGGTGCAACGACGAGTACCGGGGGATGAGCAGTATGTTGGTCCAACAGTTCAGCCTGTACTTCATCTGGGATGTTACTCCCGAAAGTTCCCTCATCGACAATGTGATTAGCATCACCAAGACTGATATTGTGCTGTTGCGGCTTTTCTTTCAGTTCTGCTGCGATATAGGCAATACTTTGCAGCGTTTTACCAAGTCCCATATCATCGGCCAGAATGCCGCCAAATCTGTAAAATGCGAGTGTACGCAGCCACTGGTATCCACTGGCCTGATAATCACGCAGCACAGGAGCAAGCGCATCTGGCAGTGCAAAATCCATCCGTTCAGGATCACGAAGGTCATCCAGGAAACGTTTCAGGGAACCGCCCCACTTCACATGTCCCGAAACCTCGTCCCGGCTCGGAAGTTGCAACGCTCGAACTGCCGGCAGCCGAATATGACTGTCCTTGATATCGCCCGACGCAAGTCCAAGTGAATCCGCCATGTGTGCGAAGCTGTCCGCTCCTTCATTTTCGAGAGAGACAAACACACCACTGCGCAAGCGGAAATACGGTTTCTTTTCTACAATGCTGCGCATAATTTCATGAAGCTCATGCTCGTCTACACCTTCCATCTCGAATGAGATCTCCAGCCAGTCCAACCCTTTGCCCAGATCTGCCCGAACTTTTGGCGGTGTCGGATAGGATTGCACCATGGCCTTCACCGCATTCGGTATATAGATGTCTACCTGCTTCTCAAGCTCTGGCAGCAGATGATACATCACATCATATATCGCGTCTTCTCGTTCACTTGCCCATACACTGCCATCCCGTTCCAGGAAAGAGCGATCTAGTCGGTCGATCAGGTTACGCTCCGCATGACGGTCACGTACTAAAATCACCTTTTTCTCTTCCTCATCGATCAAATATTCGGCCAGCGGATTAATCACCATTACACCATAATCAAACTCCAGACGCGCGGTAATCCGTTCCCGGTAGAAATCAATATATAACTTTGGCGCAAGCTCCGGCTCTGCGATTCGTTCTCTCACCTGGGAGTCGATGGACAGATGTCCAAGTGTACGCAATTCCGGCACCACATGCTGCACAAATTCATCTACCTGCTGAGCTGAAATATCGATACTTTCCTTGATTCCATAAGAAGTGAGTGCTCTGCTTAAATCCTCCAGACTTCGCATCTGCATCGGCTCTAACATATGCAATTGCCCTTCCACCACGGCAGCATCATAGGCTGGAAGAAGAATCAGCTCACGCAATCCGGAGATTTCAAGCTGATATCCTTCATTAGTACCCTGCGCAATACGGTAAAATAATGGCAGTGCCCCCTCACCCAAAGTGAGCGGTCCATTCGCTAACCCTGTTCCCTCCATCCGGCTATCTGCCTGAAGCAGCAAATCCAATAGAGGCTTCCAGACCAGAGGGGCAATCAATATATCTCTTCCGTCTGAAGCTCCCAAGTAACCGGAGATGGACTCGCGGTATGCTTCCTCACTCTGCCTCATCCGAATAAGCATAGACAGGATCGACTGATCCTGCGGACTAAAATAATGCATTGAAGGGTCGTAGAAAAACAGCTTGGTAAACGACATTGGTTCACCATTCTCAATACAGTTCAGGAATTGCTTCACTTTCTGAACTACATACAGGCGTTTATTTCCTACCTTCAGTTCAAGCGCGAGTTTGGCTCCGCCTTTGTGAACCTGCACAAGCTTGCATATAAATTGGAGCTGCAGCTCCTCCCGCAATAAAGACCGGGTTACAGGCGCAGTGTATTTACGATCATTTGCATGTAAGGGGCTGCGTTCTTTGGCAAACATGGAAAGAATCTGATCCGCTGTGCGGTAAGAAGGTTTCTCTGCTGATCTTCCCCAACCAGGGGCCGAGCTTGGACGACCTGCTTGAGCGAAATGTACGGACGGACGATCCACATCTGAATGGTCATGAAGCTTGGAATCGGAAGACAAAGGCTCCGTTTCAAAGGCGTGAGCAGATGAATTTGAGTGAGACTCCACATCCCTAACCGAGTCAGTGTTCGAAATGGAGTTTGGGCGCTCCCACTCATTCTCCTCCACCAGCGTTCCTACTCTGGAACTGGAACCACGATCGGGTATAGACATGGGATTTAATGGCGTTTGAGAACCTGTGTCACGCTGTTCTCCCCATTCATGAATCGCCAGCAAAACGGCAGCCACATGTTTGCAATAGTCATAATATCTCCGATCGCCCGGACAACTGCATCCGGCAACAACCTCACCTGCTTCATCCAGATCAACCGTTACTTTGTATCGTTCTGTGCCTCGGACCACAGCTTCGTAATGGCGTTCATCCTGACTGGCAACCAGATTGGTCACCCTGCCAGATTGGTTATACGCTTCTCCCCGTTTGAATGCCGTGACCCCGCACAGCAATTTGATATCCATCATCGTGAATGGCGCCACGGTTCTTCGCCTCCTATATCATGATGTTGTAATTTTCTCGCAAAAATATATACATTTCACTCACCGATACAAACATTTCCCTGACAATCAAGATATCACATACGAATCTGATATCGGTATAGTTCATGTCTCTTTTATAGAAAAAACCCCAAGAGCTCCGTAAAGCAGAGATTGGGGTTGCTTCATACTTCATGCCTGTTACTGTTTGTTCCGGTTTCGTTCTATTATTTCACCAGTTGACCACGCGTTACACCAAGCTGGTTCGTTGCTTTCAGTGTTTTCCATACTTGTGTACCACTGATCTCACCGCGCAGTGCACGATTGTACAGATCAATAACCTCACGTACCTGTTCAGGAGTTTCCTCCAGGAATTCCACACGGTAGCGGGATACACCCAGATCCATGAAGTTGGTCAAATATTCGGCACCGGATTGCTCCACCGCATTATAAACGGTATTGCGGCAACCTTCGTCCACACGTACCGGGTGGGACATGCCGATCCGGTCTTGCAAGGAAGCCCGGTGATCTTCACATGGACGTCCACAGTTCGTAAAGTCCGTGCCTTCACTCATAAACGTGCAGTACACACAGTGCTCGGTATGGAACATCGGCAGATGCTGATGAATAACGACTTCCGTCTGATTTGTACGGGAGTGTCCCAGCAAATCAACCATTTGCTGAATGTTCAGGTCATAAGAAGGAGTAATCCAGTCACAACCTGCTTCCAGGAACAATTCCACTGCTTTGTGATTGGCGATGTTGAGTGAGAAGTCACCGATCAATTCCGGGTGCTTCGCATCTGGGTTCTCCATCCGATGGCGCAAGTAGAAGTACAACGCACCCGTATTACGTACGAGCACAGCATCCGGCTGCAAACGCAAGATGTTGTTGTGATACCCGTTCTCGCCAGGCATATGAATGCGTGGTGTTGCCAACGCAATCTTGCGGCCTGCGGCACGAACGGCTTCCACTGCTGCCGGGAACTGCTTGATAAACTCGAAGTCGGCGTAGATCATGCCGACGCCTGCTTCCAGCGCTGCCTCCACTTGTGGCAGGCTGCGGCAGAGCGCGGTCAGCTCCGCTTGACCGCGAGCCACTGGCGATGCCGGTTTAACCGCATCGCCGTAGACTTCCACCGCACGTTTCACGTAGACGGGCGATTTAGGGCGCTCACCCGCGAGTTGTTCCACCGCCTGACGGCGAATGTTATTCAACTCGCGCATCGGGATGATGACGTCACCGTGCAGGTTGACGTCCAATTCTTCCAGCTGGAACACGGTGCCGCCCAGACGTCCGAATTGCTCTTCGAGCAGTTCATGCGTCATTGGACGCTTCTGGGCAATATCCAGTTCCATCTCGGAATTCACACGGACCGTCGTACCCTTCTGTACGTCCGTCCACCATGTGCTAAGCGGCTGCCCCGGGCTGCCAATGACTTTCACGTTTACCGGGAAGATACGATAAGGCTTCTCAGTTTCAAAGCTCTGACGCAGACGTTTGTCCAGCGCCGGATCATTCGTTTTCCACACTTTGTCGCCAACGTTCACACGGCGCAGGTCCACGTCACTGCGGCCTGGTACAACGTCCACGATCCAGCCTTCTTCCGCTTCGCCTTCAAGCTTCACGCCTTTGCGACGTACATCGTAGACACGTCCGCCTTCTTCTTTCTTCGTCGGATCTCCGGCATCAAATACGATTCCGTCTCCACGTTTAACTGGTGCATCCAGCTTCAGGACGACACCATCCCGTAATACTTGGTCTACACGACCCAGGTAGACGCCACGGCTTTTCGGGAACGTGCCATCAACCAGCTCTTTATTGTTTGTACCGCTCAGGAAACCGTGCGTGAATCCACGAGAGAAGCTCTGCTGCAATTCGCGAACTTCTTCCTTACTTGGTGGCGTGTTATCTCCATCAAAGTAACGGTCGATCGCTTTGCGGTATTTGCTCACCACGTTAGCTACGTATTCCGGCGTTTTGAGACGTCCTTCGATTTTGAAGGAAGTTACCCCAGCCTCGATCAGTTCCGGCATCAAGTCAATCGCAGCCAGATCCTTCGGAGACAGCAGATATGCCACATCGCCCATTGGTTTATGCTCGCCATCCACCATCAGGTCGTACGGCAGACGACAAGCCTGTGCACATTCCCCACGGTTGGCGGAACGTCCGCCCCACATTTCAGAAGTCAGACATTGCCCGGAATAAGAGACACACAATGCACCGTGAACAAATACTTCCATCGGCAACTTCGCCTGTTCTCCGATTTTCTGAATTTGCTTCAGGTTGTTCTCCCGTCCAAGAACGACACGTTCCATATCAAACGGTTTAGTAAACTCTACCGCTTCCGGTGACGTAATCGTCATTTGAGTTGAACCGTGAATCGGGAAGTCCGGTGAGATCTCGCGGATCATTTTGACCAAACCCAAATCCTGTACAATCACGGCGTCCACACCTGCATCGACACAAGCATCGATCAGTTCTTTGGCATCCGTCAATTCATTTTCAAAAATCAATATATTAAAGGTCAAAAAACCTTTTACGCCATAACTGTGCAAAAACGCCATAATCTCCGGCAGTTCGTCCATACGGAAATTGTTCGCCCGTGCCCGTGCATTAAATTTTTCGACTCCGAAGAAAATCGCATCCGCACCGTTGGCTACCGCCGAACGCATACAGTCCCAGTCACCTGCGGGTGCCAGAAGCTCAACGTCTTCTCTTCGTATTGTTGCTGTTTTCATGTGTATCCTCCCCATAACCGGCATAGCCGGATTTCATCCCTACACCCTGTACGTTAAATCCTGTACCTTGATTCCATACATCTGCATTGTCACTGTATCGCTATATCTATACATTATGTCTGTATTGCCTGATTCCCAAGCCTACAGTCATTCTTATTTTTCAGAACAGCAGTCATAACTCCTGAACTAGTATAGTGTACCACTTCTGCAACGACTCTTCTACGCTTTCCTGAAAAAACCGTTTGTCATTTTCATTTCCATCTCAACATGCATATACGAAAAACCGGAAGGTCTTCTAACCCTCCGGCAACATGTATCCTATTTTATTTCAGCATTTCGCATTATTTGATAAAAGTAAATGAGTTCACGGCTTTTTCCAGCGCTGCTGCCTGCACTTCCGTCTTGTTGGCGTCATTCAGCCCACTTGTTATCGTATACGTCGTTCCGTTCTGTTCAAACACGATCTGACGTCCGGTATACGGCACACCATTGTCCACTTCATGATAGATAAAGGAAAACGCAGGTACACCGGCAAACGATATCTCCTCACTGCTAATCAATTTGAAGTTTTTACGCGTTTTGGTTGCTTCCGCATATGCCTCTCGAAGTTGACTGACAGTCATCTCAATGGATTTGTCCTCACTCGCGGCAATGGAGAATTGACCACCTGTGAAGGTATAAACGACAGGCGAATACTCAAATCGATCATTGTACGGCGTCCAGTAACGCGGAATATCCACACTATAATGATAACGTTTGGACGTTCGTGTCACGTTTTTTGTTTTATCTGTCAAATACGGGTCTTCATCCAGCTGTCCGAAATTATCGGATACGGTATCAAAATCAATCTCAACACTCTTCATGATACTCTTAAACCATTCACGGTCCTTCGTCTGCTCCTCAGGGAACGTATACTCTGCATAATAACGATACCCGTTTTTTTGCAAAAGAACATCGAACTCCGTCTGCCATCCATCTCCAAAGTTATAACGGAATTCATTCACTTCGGCAGTCTCGCCTGATACGTCCATCGTATACGAACTGATCGGCTCATAACTTTCCGGCGTGAACGTCTCACGCATCCACTTGTCCAGTTGGCCGCTCCACTCCTGGACTGTCGCACCCTTCGGTGCAGATGTAACACGAAGTTGCAGATATGCACCATCCTTGGCTTCGTATATCATCTGGGTGTTGTCCATAGACCAGCCTGCTGGAATCTTCAGTTCAATGCCATAATCGTCATTCCAGGTAGAGCGCATACCCTCATCCACGGTTGAAAGATCCTTAATCGTACGATCCGACTGAACATACGTAGGTTGGAATGAGTTGAGCAGCGCTGCACGTTTGCCCAGATCCTTGTAATTCAGAGCTCCATAATCCGCGAGGTATACATCATATTGGCGACCATCCTTGATATATTGACGCATTTCCCATAAAACACCGTCCGCATCTTTAACCACTATCCGGGCATATGGGGTTTTCCCTTTGGCAATCGATTCCCGATCAAGCACTGTATCTCCGGCCTCTTTCGCTTCCTGAACAAGCTGCTGTAACAAATCATCCGAATCCAGATTGACATCCTGGTCACTCACATACACTTCAAGATAATAACTGCTGTCCTCTGCGCCAAAAGTCATCATACGCTCCTGCTCACCCGTTTGCAGAATCATGAGGTCGGATGGATAATTCATGGACCAGCCATAATAACTGTTACCAATTCTTGTTTTGCCTTCATCCAGATTAATGCTGCCCTCGTCGTCATCCGTCGATCCATCCGTTTGCAATAAACGAATGACCATCTCTCCTGAGCTGCTTGGGGCAAGTGTAGCTCCAATCCCCGCAGCTACCGGGCGGAGTGGCACCATGAGCACCCCGTTCATCATTTTTGGGGCTGCGCCCATCTCTTTTTTGACACCATCCACCCAGGCAATCGAACTGCCAATCGTTAAGGTGACGGTATGCGGACCTTCTTTGACTTTGACCACATCATTCTTCTCCAGTCGAATTTCGCTTCCAAAAGCCTTCTTGAATACACCGACGGGAACCATCGTAACCCCTTTGAATTTATATGGTTTAGCGATTGTCTGCTTGCTGCCATTGATGTAGGCACTCGTACTACCTGCGGTGATCCGCAGCTCGCTTGTCGTAAGATCGGATGCCCATGCAGGCAATGCCGCTCCAATACTCAGCATCCCGGCTATCATACCTGTGCTCAGCACACGTAAAAAAGATTTCTTCATTCCGTTCATTCGTCCTCTCTGGATCCGGATTGCTCGCCGGGCTTTATTGGTCTTCATCTACAGGGAACTGCTCATCTTCATCGTCTTGGATATCCGCTCGATCAGCAAGGACCACCGTACGAGTGACAATATCGCCTTCCGTTTGCATCACCAGTTTGACTTTCTGTCCTGGCACATACTTTTTGAGCAGCTCATTAATATCCACCACAGAGGACACACGTGTGCCTGCCACACTGTATAACACATCCCCCTCTTTGATTTTCGCTTTCTTCGCTTGGGCTGACAGTACGCCGGTAATCGTCAAAGGATCATCTGTAGGCAGGCCCACAATCGCTGACCAGCTCTCTTCCAGTTGCAAGCCAAGGCTTGCACGCTTGATTTTTCCGTATTCAAAGAACTGATTGATAATATATTGAACGGTATCTACTGGAATCGAAAACCCCATGCTCTCGATACCCACTGCTGAAAATTTCATAGAGTTAATACCGACGACTTCGCCTTTAAGGTTGACCAACGGTCCGCCGCTGTTACCTGGATTAATGGCGGTATCTGTTTGAATCAATCGATAGGTGGCCTCCACTCCCCGATTAAGACCACTGATTACGCCTACTGTCGCCGAGTTACGCAAAGAGAAGGAGATTGGTGTACCGATAGCAATAACGGTTTCTCCAACGGTTGTCTGTGAAGCTTTGGCGAAGGTCGCCGGCTTAAGAGACTTGGCATTAATTTTGATCAGAGCGATATCGCTTAACGGGTCACTGTATGTTTTGGTGATTTTATATGTATTGCCATCGGTCGTCACAACCAGCGGATTGGTTAACCCATCAACCACATGGGCATTCGTCACAATCCAGCCGTTGGAGCGGATAATCACGCCAGTACCATGAGCTAGATTATAGCGATCGGATGTGACTCCATCCTGTGATTCAGTAGATTTACCGATGATGCCTACAACAGACGGAGATACTTTTTCAATCACTTTCGGGACTGCTTCACTACCCTTATACTGAAACGTTCCGGATTTGGCATCATATTGCCCACTACCTCCGAGCGCTTTGACCAAATCTTTTGAGCTAACATATACTTGTCCATCTACCACTTTGGCTTGCATTCCTGATGAAGACTCCGCTGCTCCAGCCGTTGCTGCAACACTGATCGAGAGTACAGCAGCCATCAGTATGGCTACACCCTTTTTCCCCAACACTCTCATTCTCTCACCTAACCCTCTCTATACATCCTCCGTTATGCAACCGAACCATACGATCCATCACTGAATCTCTTTCTCTATCATCTGCACTACCGGTATCCTCCAATTTAACATACAAATTATTCCTGTTCAATCGCTTTAAGACCTAATTTCTATAGAGAAGACCGTATTATCCGAACCACTCTGCAAAACACAAAAAAACACCCTCCTTAACTCCCTGGAAAGTGTTTGTCTGTTCTTCTACTTGCTGTTTTCAATAAATTCAGCGGTGTCTCTACGAACCGAACCAACCGGTAATCATGGCATAATCCGTCAAAAGGAATACCAGCAGACTGACCACTGCAAATCCGATTGCAAACAAATTTTTCTTCGGTGCGCGAAGCAGACGAACCACTCCGATGAAAATCAGGATCGTAAATAAGATGACAAAAATATCAAACGCATTAAAATTTGAAGTACTCGCCGTGGCAGCTTCTGCAAACAGCATGGATAGACAGACCTCCTCACCATAGTTGAACATGCATTTTGCATTAATCCAATGATTGAATTCCAATCAGCAAGAAGTAAACTGAAATGAGACTCTCATTTACAACTTGTATCCAGAACCGATTCAAGTGATGCAAAATGCCGAATGCTAACGCATACCCTAATATCTTCCTCTATGTTATCTGTACCCTGCTTGTAATGCAAGCCCTATCATCCAGAAAAATGAAAAAAATCCAGTTTGGCAGTGGAATGAGGGAATGCTTGCTCTAGCTCATATGTAAACACTTTCACCGATGTCATATTGAGATTGGCACAACGGCAAAATATCAGAAAACCCTTCTCCTCGGAAGAAGAGACATCAGATCATACATCGATGCCTCACACTTCGCAAAAAGAAGGGTTAGATATTCACAAACAACCTGTAAACTGGCGTATTTACTCCGTCAATTGTAGCGTCTTGCTTCGTTCCGTATCCCGCTCCAGTACTGGTTTCAAGTACTTACCTGTATAGGAAGCTTCCACTTTAATAATATCCTCTGGCGTACCTGTCGCAACAATGGTTCCGCCACCACTACCACCTTCTGGACCCAGATCAACGATATAATCGGCTGTTTTGATAACGTCCAGGTTATGCTCGATAACCAGTACCGATTCACCAGAATCCACCAGACGGTGCAGGACGTTCAGCAGACGATCAATATCATCGACATGAAGACCAGTCGTTGGCTCATCCAGAATATAAATAGTTTTACCCGTACTGCGACGATACAGCTCGGAAGCGAGCTTCACGCGTTGTGCTTCACCGCCGGACAAGGTTGTTGCAGGCTGCCCCAAGTTAATGTAGCCCAACCCCACATCGAGCAAGGTTTGCATTTTACGATGAATTTTCGGAATGTTCTCGAAGAATTGTGTTGCATCCTCAACCGTCATTCCCAGCACATCTGCAATATTTTTATTTTTGTATTTGACTTCAAGGGTTTCGCGATTGTACCGTTTGCCTTTGCAGACCTCACAAGGAACATAGACATCCGGCAAGAAGTGCATCTCGATCTTGATAATGCCGTCCCCGCGACATGCTTCACAACGTCCACCTTTGATATTGAAACTGAACCGGCCTTTTTTGTATCCGCGCACTTTGGCTTCATTGGTCTGTGCAAACAGATCACGGATGTCATCAAAGACACCTGTATAGGTAGCCGGGTTGGAACGTGGTGTCCGTCCGATTGGCGACTGGTCAATATCAATGACTTTATCAATATGTTCCAGACCACGAATCTCTTTGTGTTGACCTGGACGTACACGAGCGCGGTTCAGATCGCGAGCCAGCGTTTTATATAAAATCTCATTAATTAGCGTCGATTTACCCGAGCCGGATACACCCGTGACTGCGGTAAATACACCCACCGGAATTTTTACATTCAGGTTTTTCAGGTTATTTTCCTTCGCTCCGCGTACTTCCAGCCAGCGGTCCCCGACACTTCGGCGTTCAGTACGTACCGGAATAAACTTGCGCCCACTCAGATATTGACCTGTTAACGAGTTCTCATCATTCATGATTTCTTCCGGTGTACCCTGCGACATTATGGTACCACCGTGGATACCTGCCCCCGGACCAATATCGATAATGTAGTCTGCGGCAAGCATCGTATCTTCATCATGTTCAACCACGATCAGTGTGTTACCGATATCCCGCATATGAGCGAGTGTGGAGATCAGACGATCATTATCCCGTTGATGCAAACCTATACTTGGCTCGTCCAGAATATACAGCACACCCATCAGACTGGAACCAATTTGTGTCGCCAGCCTGATCCGTTGGGCTTCACCACCGGACAACGTTCCGGCAGCACGGCTAAGGGTTAGGTAATCCAGACCCACGTTCACCAGGAAGCCAAGGCGGCTGTTGATTTCTTTTAAAATAAGTTTGGCGATTATTTCTTCTTTCTCACTCAATTGCAGCGAATCGAAGAAACGGCCAGCTTCTCCAATGGACAAACTTGTCACATACGCCATGTTGTGATCGTTAATAGTAACAGCAAGGCTTTCACGTTTCAGTCGCTGTCCTTTACATGTTCCACACGGCTTGGCACTCATATAACCTTCAATGAATTCACGGATACCTTCGGATGCTGTCTCACGGTAACGACGCTCCAGATTATTCACAATACCTTCAAAGGTGACCAGTGCTTCTTTCCGTTGTCCAAAATCATTCTCGTACCGGAAACGAATTTTCTCCGTACCTGTACCCTGCAAAAGCTTGTTCATTTGTTCAGCAGGGAGATCTTCTACAGGTACGTTTTGCGGAATGTTAAAGTGTTCGCATACCGACTTGAGGAACTGCGGATAATAGGTTGATGTGCCACCTGTCCACGCATCAAACGCACCGTCTTCAATTGTTTTGCTTCGATCCGGCACCAGTAGGTCCGAATCAACAATCATTTTGACACCTAATCCATCACAATCCGGGCAGGCTCCAAATGGGCTGTTGAACGAAAACATGCGCGGCGCCAGCTCTTCAATACTGAATCCGCACACCGGGCAGGCAAAGTTGGAACTGAAACGCAGTTCTTCTTCACCCATAATATCCACCAATAACTGTCCACCGGACAGATTAAGTGCAGTCTCGATAGAATCGGCCAAACGTGATTGCACATCTTCCTTGATCACAATCCTGTCAACGACGACTTCAATCGTATGTTTCTTGTTCTTTTCCAATTGGATATCTTCGGACAGATCACGTAACTCCCCGTTCACCCGAACACGAACAAAACCTTGCTTGGAGATATCGGAAAACACACTTTTGTGTTCACCCTTACGACCGGAGACAATCGGTGCCAAAATCTGTAGCCGGGTCCGTTCTGGGTATTGCATCACGCGGTCTACCATCTGCTCTACGGTCTGGGAAGTAATCTCCACGCCATGATCCGGGCAATGGGGATGTCCCACACGTGCAAATAACAGACGCAGGTAATCATAGATTTCCGTAACGGTTCCGACGGTAGAACGCGGGTTTCGACTGGTCGTTTTCTGATCTATGGAGATGGCCGGAGACAATCCTTCAATAGAATCGACATCCGGTTTCTCCATCTGCCCCAGAAACTGCCGTGCATAAGCCGATAATGATTCGACGTAACGTCGCTGTCCTTCGGCATATATCGTATCAAAAGCCAGCGAGGACTTGCCTGAGCCACTCAGACCGGTCAATACAACAAAACGGTCACGCGGGATGGTGATATCAATGTTTTTGAGGTTATGCGCTCGCGCGCCTTTGATGACAATGTTCTCGCTCGCCAATGGTATTCATCCTTTCAAAAGTCAAAGTCAAATTCTTTTCGATCCCTCCCAAACCCTCCCTTCCAAGGGAGGGCCCCAGAGGGCGCAGCCCTCTGGACACCCGAAACAGGCGGTGCGTGGTGAATGGTCGGGTCTTGCTATGTGAATGGTTGTTGTGTGCCCGCAGCCTCGTCCAGGATACCGGCCTCTTGCCGGTATCCTGGACGGCTGCTCTACCACGAGAGGACGCTCACGGCTTGCCTCGTTCGCGAAAGGTCGCCATTGCCTTTGGCTCAGCTCCCAAGGACACAACTTCCAAATGCTTTCCTATAAACCTTTTAACCAATTTCAACTTTTCTATCAGTATAGACCTGATTTAAAGTTTTCAACATGTCTAATTACCGGTAGAGATTACTGATTTCCTTACTCAACAAGAGAACGGCCACGCGGCCGTTCTCTTGTTGCTGATCTATCCTTGCAGCGACATATTCACTATCTGTACATCTACTTATCTCTAAACAACCTGCCCTTACGAGCTATTCCGCGCGAAGTTCCAACAATGCATCGCGAAGTTCAGCCGCACGCTCAAACTGCAGGTTTTTGGCAGCATCCTTCATCTCTGCCTCGAGGCGCTGAATAAGCGCCTGGCGGTCCTTCTTCGACATCTTCTCGGCAGCGCCTGTAAGATAGTCTTTTTTGGATTCGGCCACTTTGGTTGCTTCAATCACATCGCGCACTTTTTTGCGAATCGTCTGTGGTGTAATGCCATGCTCTTCGTTATATTCAATCTGGATTGCACGGCGGCGTTCCGTTTCCTTAATCGCCTTATCCATCGAATCCGTCACTTTGTCACCGTACAGAATGACTCGACCTTCGCTGTTCCGTGCCGCCCGACCAATCGTTTGGATCAGTGAACGTTCGGAACGCAGGAAGCCTTCCTTGTCGGCATCCAAAATGGCTACCAGAGAAACTTCTGGAAGATCCAGACCTTCCCTGAGCAAGTTGATCCCGATCAGTACATGGAAAACTCCAAGCCTGAGATCACGTAGTATCGCCATACGCTCTAACGTCTTTATCTCGGAGTGCAAATAACGTACCTTAATTCCGATCTCCTTCAGATAGTCCGTCAGATCCTCGGACATCTTCTTCGTTAATGTCGTGATCAATACACGCTCGTCTTTCGCAATCCGATCATTAATCTCACCAATCAAGTCATCGATCTGTCCCTTCGTTGGACGCAGTTCAATGATTGGATCGAGCAGACCGGTTGGACGAATGATCTGTTGTACCATCGTGTCCGTATGCTCAATCTCGTAAGGACCAGGTGTTGCGGATACATAGATAATCTGATCCATCTTTCCTTCAAACTCATCAAATTTGAGCGGTCGATTATCCAGTGCAGATGGCAGACGGAATCCATGATCCACCAGCACTGTTTTCCGTGCTTGGTCACCGTTATACATCGCACGGATCTGTGGCAGAGTCACGTGGGACTCATCGACCACAATCAACATGTCATCCGGAAAATAGTCCATTAATGTGTAAGGTGTATCGCCACGCTCGCGGAATGTCAGTGGTCCGGAATAGTTCTCGATTCCTGAACAGAATCCAACTTCCTTCATCATCTCGATATCGTATCGCGTACGTTGCTCCAGTCGCTGAGCCTCCAGCAATTTACCCTGATCACGCAATACTTCAAGACGCTCTTCCAGTTCACGCTCAATGTTCACAAGGGCAACCTTCATCGTCTCTTCTTGGGTTACAAAGTGAGACGCCGGGAAGATGGCAATATGTTCACGTTCGCCAACCAGTTCTCCGGTTAACACATCAATCTCCGTAATTTTCTCAATTTCATCTCCGAACAATTCCACTCGAATCGCATGTTCACCCTTCGATGCCGGGAAAATTTCGATAACGTCGCCGCGAACGCGGAACGTCCCACGCACAAAGTTAATGTCATTTCGCTGATATTGAATCTCTACCAGACGAGACAAAATCTGATTGCGTGGTTTCTCCATCCCCACACGTAGCGATAAAAGCATGCTGGAATACGAATGCGGCGAACCCAAACCATAAATGCAGGATACACTCGCTACAATAATGACATCCCTGCGTTCAAACAATGAACTCGTAGCCGCATGGCGCAACTTATCAATCTCTTCGTTAATACTCGAATCCTTCTCGATATACGTATCCGAGGAAGGAATATAGGCCTCTGGCTGAAAGTAATCGTAGTAACTGACAAAATACTCAACCATATTATTCGGAAAGAAGTCTTTGAACTCACTTGCAAGCTGTGCTGCCAGCGTTTTATTGTGGGCAATAACCAGCGTGGGACGTTGCAGCTTGGCAATCGTCTGTGCAATGGTGAACGTCTTACCCGTACCGGTTGCACCCAGCAGCGTCTGATATCTCTTCCCCTCCTGAACCCCCTTCACCAATTCTTCAATGGCTGAAGGCTGGTCACCTTGGGGAGAAAACTCTGACTCAATTTCGAACGTTTTGTCGCTCATTATAATATCGCTCATTGCCGTATCTCACCCTATCGTCTAAAATAATAGTCACTATATATTGTCGAAGTTCCCCGAATTTACATATGGGAAAACTTATAGTAATAGGAATATTTGTTCCCGTTTAATTATACCTCGTCAATGCAAGTGATGCAATCGCGAAGTAAAGATAGGAGTTGGTTAATTTATGGATATTGCAACACTTATCGGCATTATTGCCGGGATTGCCGCAGTCATTAGTGGTTTTTTGTGGGAAGGCGGCCAATTATCAGGTCTGATGCAAAAGACCGCTGCTCTAATTGTATTTGGTGGGACGATTGCTGCAATCGTTGCCAGTTTCCCTGCACATCGGCTGCGTACAATTCCGGCTGCTCTGCGCATGGCCTTTGGGCGTAGCAACAATGACTCAAGCCAGTGGGTTGAAGAACTTGTAGATATGTCTTCAATTGCTCGCCGCTCAGGCGTGCTTGCACTGGAACGGAAAGTGATGGACCATCCGCATCCATTTTTGCAAGACGGAATTCAGATGGTTGTCGATGGCACAGATCAGGATGTTGTTCGCCAGATCATGGAGATGGAAATTGATTCCGTCGAACAAAAATATGAAGGTTATGCCAAAATCTTTGAATCAGCAGGCGGTTATGCTCCAACGATGGGTATCATTGGTACCGTGATGGGACTTATTCAGGTACTCGGCAGTCTGACCGATCCTACCGGACTCGGACCAGCGATTGCTGTTGCCTTTACCGCAACCCTGTACGGGGTCGCCAGTGCCAATCTTATCTTTTTACCCATTGCTTCCAAAATTAAATCCCGTGGAGCAGACGAAATTCAGACGATGGAAATGCTGCTCGAAGGTGTGCTTTCCATCCAGAATGGAGAGAACCCTCAGCTCGTGCGTAAACGGCTGGAGTCCTTCACACTCACTCACCGCCAGATCACACGTCCTGCAGTGAAGGAGGGATTGGATGAGTCGGCGCAGTAAACGGCGCGGAAAACGTGAACCTGGAGATCATCGCGATCGCTGGATGATTACCTATGCCGATCTCATTACCCTGCTGCTGATCTTTTTTGTGATCATGTATGCCATGAGCCATCTGGATTCTGGTAAATACGATGTGGTTACTCAATCGTTGCAAAATACATTTAACCAATCCAACTCCCTGCTTGACCAAGGTGAAGGGATTGCTGGCACAGCGGGACAAGCCATTACCAAAAATCCGCCTTCCGAGATTCAGGGAGAAGACCCCGGAGAAGGCGGAGGATCTTCTTCCGGCTCCGAGACAGGTACGACAGAAAATGATGATCAGCCACTTACGGAGCGGGAAGAGCAATTCAGATCACAGGAGCAGGAACTACAAAATCTATTCAATGTGATTACCCAGTATATCGAGGACAATAAACTGGAAAATCAGATTTTTGTTGCGGACAAGCCTCAGGGCATCTCCATTACACTCAGTGACCGCTTCCTGTTTGATCAGGGACAAGCTGCCCTCAAAGGCGATGCTGCACCCACACTGAGCAAATTGGCCAGCCTGTTCCGTGATCTGAGCACCGTTGTCAGCATTGAAGGCCATACGGATAACGTTCCTGTCGGGGCGAATGCTACCTATAAAGACAATTGGGAGCTTTCCGGTGAACGCGCACTGTCTGTATTGCGATTTTTTATCGACAAAGAAAAGCTTGACCCTGACGGTTTTCAATATGCCGGATATGCGGACACCCGCCCAACTGGGGATAATACCACCGCTGCAGGGCGGCAAAAAAATAGACGTGTGGAAATCACCGTCTTGCGTCAACTCCAGCCTTAATCTCCAACATTTCGCGTAGAAGCATCCTTGCTTTACTATAAAAAAAACGATCTGCTGAATTGAATTCAGTAGATCGTTTTTTTTGGTTTATTACTTCTATCTTCTATTGATAAAACGGCAGCTCATTTGTTTTTTCGTTTTATGGTAATGGCATCCGATGGATTACCTCATCATACAACCGATTTCATACATTATGCATCTACGCCTGGCTGGCTGGGACGAAGAATCGCAGAACCCACTGTCAGCAAGATGGCTGCCATGCCAAACAGAATCAACAGCGGCAGTGCAATGTCCGACAACGTACCGCCAGCAGAGATCGTTTCCACCGCCTGAATCGCCCATTTCTGCGGAACAAAATTAGCGAGTTTTTGCATATAATCCGGCATGATCGACAGCGGCCAGAAACAGCCACCAATCATGCACGTCGGCGTGATGATCAGCGAATTCAGCATGTTTGCATTTTTGGATTCACGAATCAATCCGGCAACCGTACTCGCAATCCCCATGGAGACCAGCATAAATGCGGCCAGAATGAGAAGGTGGATGCCAAATGGAATCCCCGCATCATAATGAAGCACCCATCTGCTAATCCCCAGCACCAAAACAATTTGGATCAAACCGATCGCAAAACTCCCCAGAAAATTGCCCAGTGCGATTTCATAGGCACGGACCGGAGCCGTGTAGACTCTTGCCATCGTACGCTGCCTGCGGTCTTCCATAATAACAGCAACTGTGCTGGTCAGCAGACCCATCATGAACATGATCGTAAATCCGGTTACGTTGTTCAGACCCGGTTTGGGATAAATCTGCAGTTCAGTTGCTTCACCCGAAATTTGATGTTTGCCCAGTTCAAGTAACAACTCTTTAAATTTTGCTTCTGCCAGAGCTGGATCAGGAGTCTCACTCGAAGCCGCATCTGTCGCTGCCAATACTGCCGAAGCAGATTGATTCAAACCCGCCGCCAAACCTTCAACCGCAGCTCTCAGCGTATAGGAACTTTCACTGACACGAAGTTCTACCAGCTGAACTTCAGGCTGTTTGCCTTGTAGTAAATTGTCCGTATAATGCGCCGGGATAACGAGTCCGGAACTCCCCCTTTGCTGCGCGATAGCTTCCTTAACTTCCGCAACGTCATTCATGGGCTTGAGCAGATATTCCTCTTTGCGGACAAGCTCATCCAAGATCCATCTGCCTGCTGCACCCTGATCCTCGTTTACATAAGGAATGACCGCACGTGTCCCCTCCTCGCTCCCAAACAGCGCAATTGTTCCTGTGACGACAAGGCAAGGAAGAAGAAAGAACGTGATGAAACCCCGTTTGCGCAATATCGTGCGTCGGATCATCAACCAGGCAATATTCAGGCTATTCATAGCGATACCCCGCCTTTCTATAGACTAGTGCCGCTACCGCCACCATTACCGCACATACCGCACCAAGCATCATGATGCTGTACATAATCTCACTTACGGGAGCGTCCAGCATCATCCGCAGAAAACTTTGCAGAGCCCAGTGATTTACCGTAAATTCGCTTATCCGCTGTACAAAACCAATGGCAATGGGTGTAAATCCACCGCTGATAAACGTCATGGCAATAATGATGCCTTGAAGAGCGGCACTTGCCGATGCGGCATTTTTGCAAACCAGGGCAACGATCACGCCGAGAGTCATGGAAGCCAGCGTAATTAGCACACAGATCAAAACAATCAGCCAGGGATGTGTGCCCCAGTTCACACCATATAACCAATCCGTCATCAGTACGATGATGATGGCCTGCATGAAAGCAATCAGGCTGTTGCCTGCAATTTTCCCTGCAAAAATGACCCCATTGCCAATCGGAGCTGCCTGTAGGCGAGTTAGCGTTTTTTTGTCTCTCTCACCAAACAGGCTGTTGCTGGTTGTCATGCCCGAGTAAAGCATGAACATGGCGAGCATCGAAGCCGCATAATATTGTGAAGCACTATAAGAGGTCCCCGCTTTTCCGGGACTGCTGACGGTTATATATGAAGAGCTCTCCCTACTGGTCTGTGAGCGCTCAGCCATTGCAGCTACTGCGTCAGGACCTAACACTTTTGCCGCAGCGACCTTGCTGTTGAGTTCATCCGTGAACCGCGTAAACAAAGTCTGCCCCACGACATTGAGCGTGCCATCTTTCCCCAATATCCATTGCAACTTCGCCTCCTCCCCTTTCATGATCTGCTCTTCTAAATTGGATGGGACTATTACGGCAAAATCCAGGTCACCACGTCGCAGTGCACTTACAGCCTCTTCCTCCGTAGAAATGTTCTGTACCTTCATGATGTCGGCTACCGCCGGGGATGTCACAAATGTATTCAAAGCTTTGCTGATCGCATCGGAATCGGAATTTTCTTCAGTCTGAATGATCCCTACTCTCACCGGGTCAGGTATGGCTTCTTTTGCCGTCCCCATTGTACTGGAAAGTGCAGTACCCAATATAAAGATGAGCAGCAGCGGCAGAATAAACAGATTCAACAGAACGGAGCGAATTCTTAGAATCCGTCTCAACTCAAAGATGCAAATATGCCATATGTTCATCTGAGATCCTCCTAGTCCCGAAGCGTACGTCCGGTCAGATTGAGGAAGAGCGTTTCCAGATCAGGCTCTTCGACCTTGAGCGATTGAATGGAGATTTCATGTTTGCTGCAAATGAAGAGCATATCCTGTAGATCCTGCTGTGCAGAAGGCAGCGTAACGGTCAATGTATCGTCTGATACTTCTACCGCCCGCACACGGGGGTGAAGCTTTAATTCTTCCACAACAGCTGGACCAACGCCTGAAGTGGTGAGCACTATTTTTTCCTCAGATGCAACCCGTTCTCTCAGCTCTGCTTCGGTGCCGCAGGCAATGATGTGGCCCTGATCCATAATCGCTACCCGGTGACTGATTGCAGCAACTTCCTCCATGTAATGACTTGTATAAATGATGGTTGATCCCATCTGATTAAGCGTACGGACCGACTCCAAAATATGATTGCGCGATTGCGGGTCAATGCCCACTGTTGGTTCATCCATAATGATTAGATCCGGCCGATGCATAATGGCACACGCAATGTTCAGCCTGCGTTTCATACCGCCAGAAAAAGTGGATGGGGCATCCTTCGCTTTGTCCTGCAAACCTACAAATTCGAGAGATTCCTGCACTCTTTCTTTAAGCATTTTTCCACGGAGTCCGTATAATCGAGCAAAAAAAGTTACATTCTCCGCAGCAGTCATCGTTTCGTATAGAGCCAGATCCTGTGGTACCAGCCCGATTTTGCGTTTCACTTCAAGTGGCCGTTCCTTGACCGATATGCCATCCAATCGAATTTCACCTTGATCCATATTTAATAGACCGGCAATCATGCTAATAGTGGTACTTTTACCTGCTCCATTGGGTCCAAGCAATCCAAAAATTTCACCTTTACCGACACTCAGATTTAAATGATCCACCGACAGCTTGCTGCCATATCGTTTTACTACATGATCCACTTCAAGCATAGCCATAGATTATACACTCCTCTTCCGTCCAGTTTCCTGCCATTGGATTATATATCTGTATTGTAACGAATTGTGATCTTCTGCGAAGGTACGAAAGGTCATGAAACAAAGGTGACTTAAGTCATCTTCGGTTGGGAAAACGGCCTATGATATAATCGACATAGTTTACCGGAAGGTATACCTTCACTTCTAAAATAAAGGATGTCTCTGACATATGCCGATGCGGTTGCTGCAATACGGTTTACTCATAGTTCCCGCGGTCCTGTATATTCTGGTGCTACCACTGGAACAAGAAGATAGCTATACGCTGTATATAATCATTGCACTTGGACTCGCGGTGTGGAAGGACTTCACCCGTTCAAGTATGCAGCGTTTGCTGCTTGTGGCCGAAATCCTTTTCAGCTGCTGGCTGATCGCTCTATATGGCCCATTTATGTTTTTCCTCTCCTTATCTGCGCTTTATGTGTACATGTACAGACTGGATGGGGCCCAGCGTTGGTTAATGCTCGCAATTCAGCTTATCGCCAGCAATATCGCGTTACATTGGTATTACGCCCCACCACAGGGGCTTCATGCATGGCTTTCAATTCACCCAAACGAGGTCACTCCCTTCACCCAAGAGACAATCGCTCGGGTTGCAGGTAACTTGCTCCTGCTCATCACCTCAACACTCTCTTGGCAGGGGTCTAGAAGCGCGAGCAGCCGTGGGCAGCTTGAACAGGTGTATGATGAGCTGCGCAGTAAACATTACGAGCTTCAGGAGGCACGCGAACAATTGCTGCAATTCACGAAGCAGCTTGAAGGGACTGCACAGGTTGAGGAGCGTACCCGGATATCTAGGCAGCTTCATGATGATATTGGTCACCGCCTGATTCGCACCAAAATGATGTCTGAGGCAGCCCTCCTGACTATCCCTATACATCCGGAACAGGGAACGGAAATGGTGAAACAGATTCGCGATCAATTGGCCGCCAGTATGGATGACATGCGAACCACGCTTCACAAATTGCGGCCTAGCTCTTATATATCCGATGCCTACGCACTGGATCGTCTTCTGGAAGACGTTGGCCGGGAAACGGGTGTGAAGACGATTTACGAAGTCCGTGGACATTCACATGTACTCTATCCCAGTATGCAGATCGTCTTGTACAAAAATGCCAAAGAGGCTGTGACCAATGCCCTCCGTCATGGGAACGCCACTACGATTACGGTGGAACTGGAATTTGGAGAAAGGGAAATCTGCATGGCTGTCAGCAACGATGGGAAGATCCATACCCTTTCCACGAAGGAACAAACAAAAGCAAGTCATGAAGAATCTCGTGCTAACCCGAGTGTAAAGGCAGAGTTTACAGGGATCGGCATGGGGCTTGAAGGTATGCGTCTACGCACACAGTTGGTTGGAGGGAAACTGGAGATCAAACCGGACTATCCCTATACGGTGATTACACGCCTGCCCATGACGAACAAAGCTGAACTGATCTGAAAAAGGAAGTGATTTTCTCATGTCTGACCTGAATGAATTAAATAACTCGAGCCATTCTGTCCGACCTCAGTCCATTCGGCTGATACTTGCGGATGATGATTCCTTTATCCGTGAAAGTCTCAAAGTCCTGCTCGGGCTCGATCCCGGTATTAGCGTTACAGCTACAGCTTCAAACGGACGAGAAGCTCTGGAACTGCTGGAATCAGGAACACCTGCCGACGTTGTACTTATGGATATTCGCATGCCCGATTGTGACGGAGTTGAAGGTACCCGAATCATTAAGACACGCTTCCCTGACGTGCGTGTACTGATGCTTACCACGTTTGACGATGATGAGTATATTATTCAGGCTTTGCAAAACGGGGCCAGCGGTTATTTGCTCAAAAATGTGCCCCCTGACCGGATCATTCAGGGCATCAAGACAGTACATAACGGGGATATGTTGATTCATCCTGATATTGCTCGTAAGCTCGCGAGTTTGCTCCGTCCTGCTGCAGCGCCTCGGACAAATGAACCCATTGATTCATACGGACTAACCCGAATGGAACTGGCTGTTGCAGAGGCTATCTCGGAAGGGCTATCCAATAAAGAAATTGCTGCAAAACTATTCTTGAGCGAAGGCACGGTCAAAAACTATGTTACCGATATTCTTGGCAAGCTTAGTTTGCGTGATCGGACTCAAATCGCCATTTTCATGTTGAAAAAGTAGCAAAAAGGGTATCTCCTTCGCCTGAATAGGTTGAGGAAATACCCTTTAATTATTACATCTCTATAGACCTTTGCTCCCCCACTGGGGCTGGCGGCAGTGCCAGTGGAGCTTCAACCTCATGCTGTTCTTTCCGTCGTCGTGCAAACAACTTGAGACTTACGATATGAAACAGGGTTAGCGGACGCAACCGGAGAGCCCAGGCTTCATGATTGTCCGGAGCCATGAGTACGCCAAGTTGATGATGCTCGCCTTCATAGATCGCCCGTTGCATGAACTTGCTCTCTCCCTGATGATTGCGTACCTCCAGCTTGCAAAAGGCCGGATTCATGCGCAAGGCGCGATGTAATTGCTCAGGCGAATGCACCAACACGCCATTCACCTTGTACAGGGTCTCCCCTGCTTCAATCCCCAGGTCTTCCGCAGGACTATCGGGAATGACACCCAGCACCTTCAAGCCGTGTTCAGGGTGAACAAACAGCGGGCTGCGGTTTTGTTCTTCGAAGCCACTGTACCACACCAGGAACTCATGCCCAATGAAAGCAGCCAAGGCTGCGACAATCATGAGTGGAGACCACCACGCAGCCAGGAGGCTGAGCATTAACAGCCCTGTCCCATATAACAGCAATCGCTTTGCGGAGATCTGAACTTTTTTCCCTGGGAGCATACTTTGAGTAACCTCTCCGAATCCCAACATAATCGGTAGCGCAACCAGCATGTAGCCATTTCCTCCGCTGATCAGGGCGGTCCATGGCAATGTGGCCCCGCCCGTAACCGGAACAAGAATCAGTAACGGAATCGGCCAGAAATGCTGCAACTGGTACCCTCCAACGAGCTTGCCGCGTTTACCTTCAAAGAGCAAAGGCGATGCCATGGATACCCCCTGCATACGTACCATCAGTGCTTCACCGATATGTAGTACAGCTGCGAGCACAAGAAGTGCAGGCATGTCCAGTGCACGTAATGCTTCAGTGACAGTTCCCATCCATCCTGCAGGCTGCCAGCCCGAAGCCATATTTAAACCAAACTGCAACACGCCAAGCAAACCTACAGCATAAGCAAAACATAAGTACCGGATACGGAATAATGCCAGGAATAACGTTGCTGCCCATATACAGATCAAGCTGCCCAGTGTAAGATGTGCCCCGAGAAACAGCGACACGACTGAGACCATTACACCGATCAGAATACCCCCGAGCACTGCACGAATGGTCTGTGTTATCGAGCTATGCAGACGAACGTGGAACAATTTACGTTCCTGCAAGAGTTGGCGATGATAAACGAGAGCAATCAAGATTACCGCAATATAATAAAACGGCTGAATAAACAACTGCAACAATGCTTCTCCTAATGTGGTCAACCATGGCCAAGCCCATTCCATTGTGGACGGTCACCCCTCTCCTTCAGCCGGTTCAGAAAAAAAGAAGGCTGAAAATCAGCCTTCTTTATGGTTTCGACACAGCGGACGAAATATCCTTTGAGACATTTTCGATCGCGCGCTTCAGCTGTGCATCATATTGAGGATTGGCAATGCGTTCAATCAGAGCCGCTTCCAGTGATTCCGCGGTTTTCTCGTCAATCTGGCCTGTTGCCTGTATGCCTTTCTGCTTCTGGAATGCTTTGACCGCTTCTTCTGTCTTCTGGTCATAGTATCCGTCCACACGATCCGGCTTGAAGTCAAGTCCTCTCAGCATGGTCTGCGCACTTTTCACATCCGTGCTATTGCTGTCGTATTTCAAAGGTAATTTTTCTTTATTAATTGGTGCCACTGAGAAATAATCCGGCTGATCTACTGCAATATCAGGTTTGATGCCTTTTTCATGAATCCAGTCTCCATTCGGAGTCAGCCATTTCGCGATGGTAATCTTCAGCAAGCTGCCATCACCCATCTGCTTATCATAACTCGTCTGTACGGTTCCTTTACCAAAGGAGTTTTCTCCAACCAGCGTTGCGCCTGCCGACTGTTGCAATGCACCAGCCAAAATTTCCGACGCACTCGCGCTTCCCTTGTTCATCAAAACTGTAATTGGGTATGATTTACCTGATCCGTTCGATTTGCTTTGTTCCTTTTTACCGTTCTTGTCTTCGACTTGAACAATAACCTTGCCTTTGGGAACAAATTGTTCTGCAATATCAATAACGACCTGCAATACACCACCCGGGTCATTACGAACATCAATGACCAAGCCCTTCATGTTCTGCTTCTCCAGCTTCGCCAGTTCTTCCTTAAAGCGATCTCCTGTGTTCAGCGAGAATTGGGTGATTGTAATAACACCAACACCGTTATCCTCCATGTGGGCGTACACCGTCTCCAGATCAATGTCATCACGCACAATGACGAATTCAATCAGCTCGGAAGATCCAGCACGTTTGACCTGCACCTTCGCTTCACTGCCTTTTGGACCTCTGATTTTGTTAACGGCTTTGTTTAATTCCAAACCTTGCAGGGATTCACCATTCACGGACATGATCATGTCTTTCGCGCGAATACCCGCTTTCTCGGCAGGCGATCCTTTGATCGGTGATACCACTACGACATTTCCGTCCTGCGAGGATACCTCTGCACCGATTCCGGTAAATGAACCTTCAATCGATTCCTCAAACTGGGCCGCTGTTTCCTGCCCCATATAATTGGAGTACGGATCACCAAGGGATTCCATCATACCGTTGATCGCACCATCAATCAGTTTGGTTCGATCCACATTTTTATAATAGTTGCTTGAGATCAAATCCATCGCGGTTTCAATCTTCTTCAAATCGTTCTTCTGCTGCGAACTGCCAGTAACGCTGGCGAGCAGTCCTTCACCTGGTGTCGTCTGTGCCAGGCCAGGGGAGCTCATCAGTGCCAGCGTAAGCAGGCTACCCCCGAGAAGGGCTACAATGACAAGCAGCAGGGCCGATCTTTTCTTCATCATCCGTTTGTCACCGCCTTTAGTATTGAAGCGTGTCAAATTCAATTGTTCTGTGAATCATTCCCTGAACATGCCAGCTTAGTATATGCCTAGCTTGTACGGAATATGTTTGTTCCATTCCAACTGTTGGCTAAAAACTACAAATAGTTGAATGGATTCACTGCTGTTCCATTATCACGTACTTCAAAATGCAAATGCGGTCCAGTGGAGTTGCCTGTATTGCCTGATTCAGCAATGATATCGCCACGGCTTACCGTATCTCCCTTGCTGACCTTAAATCCGCCTTCACGCAAATGACCGTAAAGCGTCCATAATCCGCCTCCGTGGTCAACAATGACGGTGTAACCATACCCGGTATACCATTCAGCCATAATGACGATTCCGCCAGAAGCGGCATGAACGGACGTTCCTTGAGCAACAGCAAAGTCTACACCTGCATGCAATTTACCTACTTCACCCGTGATCGGGTGAATACGAGGTCCGAACCCGGAAGATACTCGCGCACCCGATACAGGCATCCCAAAGATGCCGTTACCACTGGAGTATGAAGTGCTGCTGCTACTGTTTGAGCTGACCTTGGTCGGCGCCTTCGCAGCTGCCGCCGCACGTGCTGCAGCTGCTGCTTTTGCTTTGGCAGCCGCGGCCGCTTGCTGTTCACGCAATTTATTTTTCTCTTGCAAAAGGGCTGAACGCTTGCTGGCAATCTGCATCAATACGTCTTCCTGTTCTTGCGTCAACTCTTCTGACTCTTCAATTTTAGCATCATAGGAAGCGAGAAGCACTTGCTTCTCCTGTTCCTTCTCATTCAATTGGGACTTGCGCTGTTTCTTCTGCGCGTACAGACTCTTGGCTTCTGCATATTGCACATCCAGTTCTGCCTTTTTGTCCACGACGAGCTGCTTGTCCTTTTTGTGTTCATCCAGCAGATGCTGATCCTGATCCACAATCGTTTTCAGTGAATCGGCACGAGTCAGGAAATCAGAGAAGCTTGTTGAAGTTAATAATACGTCGAGATAAGAAACGGCACCATCCGTATACATCAGACGTACACGTGATTCCAGCAGTTTCTCCCGCGCTACAATGCGATCTTCCGCCGCTTCCAGATCTTTTTTCGTTGTCCGGAGATCCTCTTCCGTATTTTCAATCTGCAAGGATACGTTTGCCAGCTCATCACTAACCACATTGATCTGCTCCATGACTACTTTCAAGTAAGCATTGGTCTTGTTCTTGTAATGCTGGGCTTCCTTTTTGTTGCTGGCAGCCTTTTGCTGCTCTTTTTTGGCCGAAGCCGCCTTACTCTCCAGTTGCTGAATCTGCTGATCAATGTCGCTAATGCTACTCTTGGCATATCCGTCAGAAGGTTGAAGCGTCATACCGACCAATAACGTTAAGGCCAGCAGCGAAGCTGTTTTTTTCAAAATGTGATCCCCCATCCTATGAATTCACAAGAAAGCAACCTGCACAGGTGGTGAACAGCATGTTCTTTGCTTTCTTTACACTAAAGACTCCGTCTTTACTACATATCGTCAAACAGCGTTCATATGTGAACCTGCTTTGCCATTCTTTTTCGATTAAACGTTAAGAGATTTGCGGATGGACAATGTACTTCCCAAAATACCAACCAGCACACCGAGTCCGATCAACAGTGTTCCAAACAGCAGCCAAATATCGCCGAGCGGAATCAGATTAAGCATCTGCATAAATACATCCTGACCAATTGTGGCCATCAGACGGCTGTAGCCGAAGAACAGTACCGCTACCGTAATCGCCGAACCGATCAGTCCAATCAATGCCCCTTCGATAAAGAAAGGCCAACGAATGAAGGTGTTGGTTGCTCCAACCAGCTTCATGATGCCGATCTCCCGGCGACGGGCCAGAATCGTTACGCGAATCGTATTCGAGATCAGGAACATGGACATCAGACCCAGTCCCCCGACAAAAATAAATCCGATATTCCGGACAAGCTTCGTAAATTTGAACAACACTTCCACCGTTTCCTTGCCGTAGTTCACTTTCATGATCGGCTTCTCCGGGTGTTTATCGTTCAATGCTTCGATTTTTTGCGCCACAAAAGTGACGGTTTCCGGTTCAATGACCTCTACTTCAATCGTCTCCGGCAGTGGATTGTTATCCACATCGAAACCGCTCAGCACATTGTCTGCACTTTCTCCTAGACGTTCACGGAACTCCTTGAGTCCTTCTTCTTTGGAGACAAAACGAATTTCGCTCACCTCAGGCATGGCACTGATTTCCTGCTCCAGCGTGTTACGCAAGTTCTCATCCACGTTCAGTTCGAGATACGTACTGATCTCGACCTGGCTATCCACCTGATTGGCCATGGCATTGACATTGAGCACCAGCAGCATGAACACACCCAGAATGAACAGTGACACGATAATGGACATGATGGAGGCCACGGACATCCAGCCGTTGCGGAATACGTTTTTGAATCCCTCCCGCACGTGACGCAAGAGAGTACTAAAATTCATAACCGTATTCCCCTCTCATCTGATCCCGTACAATTTGTCCCCGTTCAATCGCGATAACCCGTTTACGCATTGTATTAACGATATCTTTGTTGTGGGTCGCCATTACAATGGTTGTCCCGCGAAAATTAATTTCATCCAGCAGCTGCATAATGCCCCATGACGTCTCCGGATCAAGGTTCCCCGTAGGCTCGTCCGCAATAATAACAGACGGATTGTTCACGATGGCACGTGCGATGGCTATACGCTGCTGTTCCCCACCCGATAACTGCGAAGGTTCACGGTTCGCCTTGCTGCGCAGTCCTACCAGATCAAGCACTTCCATCACTCGTTTCTTGATGTGACGCTTCGGCGCTTCAATAACTTCCATAGCAAATGCCACATTCTCAAATGCGGTCATGCGTGGCAGCAGTCGAAAATCCTGGAACACCACGCCGATATTCCGGCGTACATAAGGAATTTTGCGTGGCTTTAACTTTCCGATATTAAATCCGTTAATGGATATTTGTCCTTTGGTCGGAACTTCTTCCCTGTACATTAATTTCATAAATGTCGATTTGCCTGCGCCGGACGGACCGACGATATAGACAAATTCATTGCGGTCGATCTTCACCGACACCCCTTGTAATGCGTGGGTACCATTGGCGTAGGTCTTCCACACGTCCTGCATTTCTATCACATCATCACTTCCCGTTGCATAGTTAGCCATTATCATTTCGACACAATCCCGGCATTTCCTTTAAAAAGACCTGAATTTCATCAGGGAAAATCCATTTCGCCCCTTTTTCGATGGTGAAGCATGGATTCATATGAATTTTATTGTAACAAATTTGTTACCTTTTGAGTACCCGAAAGTTTTCCATCATTGGATCATATATATGGAAAGTGTTACGAAATGCGGAACAACAGAAGTACAAAGGAGCGTACGGATATGAAAAAAATACATTTGACGGTCATTGTTCTGTTCTCAATCCTCTTGATCGGTTCGGCGTCCTACGGATTGCTGTATATGTACGTGAACCAGCCTGCTCTACCAGAAGGTGTACGTGTTGGAGAGTGGTCGGTTGAGGGTGTGAATCGCAAGGAGGTTCCACTGGCACTGGATGAACGATTAAAACAAATGGAGGCGTGGCCGATCACCCTGGAGGTTGAAGATCCTGCACCAAAAACGATGACGTTCACCGCCGCCCAGACAGGCGCAAGTTACAGCGCTGACGACTTCCGGACTGCTGTGCAGCAACTGGATGAAGGCAATCTGTGGGAGCGCGCTTACGCCCGATATCATTTCATTAAGGAGTGGTCCCTGAAGCTGACGTATAATTCAAAATCATTGCAAGAACAACTTAATCCTGCCTGGGAAAAAGAAACCTTCGGTACACCCGCGAACGCTGTTCGCCGCATTACCGCAAGTGACAAAGTTCAATACATCCCGGAAAAGGGCGTCAGCCGGATCGCCTGGGATGAACTTGCGAGCCTGATGCAGGCTAAACTGCACCGGGATTTCGCTCCACTGGACCATGATGCGAAGCCAAACCCGCTGTTGATTCAGCTGCCATTGCATACGCTACAACCCGAAGTGACTCTCGATTCGCTGCGCCAAGAGGGGATTGACCGGAAGATCATTCAGTTCTCCACTGGTCTTGGAAACAGCAGTGCAGGCCGGATACATAACGTCAGCGCAGCAGCGCAAGCCGTTAACGGCATGATTTTGCCGCCAAATGGTACTTTTGATTATGAGAAGGTCATTCGCAAGGCGGAGGAAGACTACGGTTTCCGGGAAGCCCCAGTCATCGTGAATGGGCAGCTAACCCCTGGTATTGGGGGCGGCATCTGTCAGGTATCGAGCACAGTCTATAACGCAGCCCTGTTAACTGGACTGGACATTGTAGAACGTCGCAATCACTCCCTGCCCGTCAAATATTTGCCGAAGGGGCTGGATGCCACGTTTGCCTCAGGTTCCATTAATTTTCGGTTCAAAAACAACACCGGCAAGTCCCTGCTCATTCATGCCAAAGTGGAGGGTGGAAGTTTAACGGTCAAATTTTTCGGCACCTTCCCGGAGAACGTCAGTTATGCACTGGAATCCCGTACAATTGAGACGCTAAGTGTTCCCGTTAAATATGTATTGAGCAATGTGCTGCCTGACGGTGCCCAGCAGGTGCTTCAGAACGGTCAGCCCGGATATATTGTGGAGACGCAGCGCACCAAAAAGGTGGATGGCAAAGTCGTTGAATCCAAGACCATTACACGTGACACGTACAAAGCCCAGAATCGCCTGATTGCCCGCTCTGGTCATACTAACCTGCCTGATCCAAAGGAGCCTTCTGTCGTAGAGGATGGGATCAGCGACACGAAGCAGCCTTAATCCTTCTTCCACTTGAGTACACATTACACATGGATAGGCTCAACTCAGCGAAATAAACAACAAATACAAAAAGACACATCTCCCGTTCCCATACTGGGCTCCTGAGAGATGTGTCTTTGGTTTGTTTTTCAGATTCATATGGTGTATCGATCAGATCAGACCTTTTTAATGTCCGCCTGTGTACTCTCCCTGCTCTTCGCCTATAACCATCTTCTCCTTACCCATGAAGAAAGCAGCAATCAACGCGAGTGCAGCCGGGATCGCAGCCCAGGCAAAGAGCTGCACGATGGATGAAGACAACGCGTGCGTAATGGCATCCAGCACCTGAGGCGGAATCGCCTTTCTCAGCTCTGGTGACAGCAATGCATGTGGATCGCTCAGATCCACTCCCTGAGGCACGCCGCCAGCCGGAGCACCCGCGCCACCCGCTTCCGCCGCTGATCCAGCGAGGGCATCATTCATTTTACGCGTAAATACCTGGCTCTGCACGATACCAAAGATGGTAATGCCCATTGTCATCCCCAGTGAACGCAAGAAGTTAAGCGTAGAGCTCGCTGCTCCGCGTCTTTGCGGTTCAAACGCGTTCATGGCTGCGTTGCTGAGTACCGAGAATGACGCTCCGACACCGAGACCAACCATCACCATGAATATACGTATCGTCCATAGAGACGAACTTTCATCCAGCGTTGTCAGCAATCCAAGACCAACCACCAGCAAGGCCAGCGTAGGGATCATAATGTTGCGGTATTTGATCTTGGTCATCAGTACCCCACCCAAGGAAGCCGTCACAACGGACCCCAGCATCATGGGCAATAACACGAGACCAGAGTTTGTCGCTTTGCCACCAAGAACACCCTGAATGAAGATTGGAATGTACACGGATGCTGTAATAAACGCCGCACCACTGAACATGCCAATGACGTTACTGGACCAGTACACCCGGTTGCGGAACATGCCGAACGAGATGATGGGTTCCTTGGCTCTCGTTTCTGCAAACAGGAATAACAGCGCAAGTACAACAAATCCAGCGAAAAGGCCAATAATCTGCCATGAGCCCCAGGCAAAAGTCTTACCACCCAGTTCAAGCCCGAAGATGAGACAGACCACCGCACCAATCAGTGTGATTGCACCCAGCCAGTCAATCTGTTGGGATTGATGCTGATGAGATTCCTTGTAGAAGAATGCAATAAACACAAACGCGATCAGACCAAGTGGCAGGTTGATATAAAATACCCATTCCCATGTCGCATACTGCGTAATGTAAGCACCCAGCAGTGGACCAAATACGCTGGACAAGCCGAACACAGCTCCGAACAAACCGCCCAATTTGCCCCGTGATTCTGGTGCGACCACATCAAACATGATCGTAAAGGCAATCGGTACCAGTGCACCTGCACCAATACCCTGAATGGCTCTGTACATCGTCAGCTCGACGATTGTTGTTGCCGTTCCACATAATGCGGATCCAAGCATAAATACCAGTATTCCAAAAACAAAAAACTTCTTCCGTCCGTACATATCGGATAACTTACCGAAGATTGGCATACCCGCCATCTCGGCTACCATATACGCAGAAGTAACCCATACGAACTTGTCGAGCCCACCCAGCTTCCCGACAATGTCGCCCATAGCTGTTGCCACGATGGTATTGTCCATCGAAGCCATCAGTATGCTCAGCAGCAGCCCTGCCAGCACCAATCCAATATTATTTTTACGTGTAGCCATTGTACTCAATCTCTCCCATTCACATCCGATTCATATGACTGAATTAGTATATCCGAAAAGTTACGGTGGATAATCAGTCCAAGGACCGATTGCTTTGCACCAAAACTTCCGATTGCGGATGAATTTGCAGAGAAGAGCGGTATTCCACTGTACCAATTCGGCAACCTGGGCCAATTTTTATTTTATCCCCTCGAACAACCTCCGCCTCTGTGTACTCCAATTCAATATCGTCGCCTTCGATCATTTCTGTCTTGAGAATCGACTTCTGGCCCGAAAATATACCTTCGAACAGTTTGCCTTTACCGCTCTTCACTGAAATGATGGAGCCACCCATTTCCCTGACCTCAGATGGACCCATGATTTTGAGTGTCATTTGTTCAGCGCTGAGCATACCCGCTATCGTAAAACGGCCATTCAGCTTTATATCCTCCACCTGACAGTCGCCTGATACATGAAGTTCGCCTACCACTTTCATGTGTTCAGCTTTTGCATACAGGTTAGAAGCATAACGGCCCTCCCGATCTTCATTGTCAGTAGCAGCCCGTTCTTTCAGGGTAAGGGTTCCCGTAATTTTGATGTCGGTTGATTCAAGAGATCCATATATAACCGATGTACCGGTGCATTTGAATTGATCACAAAGCAGATTGTCGTTAAATGAGGAATCTCCTACTACTTTGACCTTGCCATACACACCGCCAGAAGAGCTGCCGTCACCGATAATGCTAATGTCATGTTTTTTATCCATTGAACTCGCAAAATTGTTATTCAAGCCGATCACATCCCCTTCGCTCCAAATCAAAATTAAATTCGCTGACTGCTGCCAACCTTAGCATCTGGATCAATCTCTAGTTCACCCGAATATTCAACCAACCTGATGTTACAGCCGCGACCGATATGAACCTTGTTGCCACGAACAATGTCAGCCTCGGTATCTTCCAGCACGATTTCATCCCCCTCAATCAAAGATGTCTTAAATGAAGGGGTACCGCCCAGACCAATACTTTTCCAGAAACCAGTCTGTTCCTTACGACGAATATCAATGCGTTCCCCGCCGATCTCTTTGGCCGAAGAGGATGTATGCAGCCTGATCTCTACCGTTCCCGCATTCAGGAAGCCACTAATTTTAATATTGCCCTGTACGTTCAAGGACTCGCATTGTACATCGCCTTCAATATCAATCACGCCGCCAATATCGATCCGTTCCCCATCTACCCGACCGCGCACGGTACACTTCCCGTTCACTTCGAGCTCAGGGCTTTGGAGGTCTCCATTAATGGTTGTCAAACCATCCACACGAACACGAGAACTGTTCAAGGGGCCGTTCAGCGTGCACATACCATTGATCGTTGCAGTTTCTGCGCTCAGAGCCCCGTGCATCTTCAATGTCCCATTCACACTCAGAGAGGTACAGTCCAGGTTACCGTTTACCTTAGCCATGCCATCAATGGATACCCGGTGAAAATTCCCGCCTGCCGTTTGGCTCATGCCCGCTACGTTCAGATCATTGCGCAAATTACGTTCCTCCATATATGATCCACTCCTTATCCCAATTTGAGTTTTAGCTCTTCCATAAACGTCCCCATCGACTGCCTGAAAACCACCTTCACACCATTATAAAAATAAAGCTCCGTCCCTGCCGTTATCAGCATGAATAAAGGGATACCCATCTTGCGAATAAGCACCAGTTCGCTTGGTTTGCCAGTGAAACGATAATAATGCTCGGACATGACATCGATCAGTAACGTACCCTCCTGTCGGGTAATATCTCCGCTCATTAGTAGCTTATCGAGTACATAAAGCATCATGATCTGCTCCAAAGCATACAACGGCCGCTCCCGACCTGCTTCTTTCAACAGCTCAAGCGAAATGTTCGAAACAATGTTTCGCTCCAATAGCTGCTGAGCGGACATTTCCACTTCACCCAATGTTGGTGAAAACACGTCTGCCAGTTCATCCAGCGACAATCCGTCTTTCATATTGAGAATCTTGTCAATCCGTAATAAAATCTGTTGCTTTGGAAAAAAAGTCTCTTGTCCCGTATAGGACGATTTCCGAATAAACCATTCCTCCGGAATGAGATTTTTCCGCTTCCAGCGATATAACTGGCCGTAGGAGATGCCCGTCAGGTCCAGCAATTCTTTTTTGGAGATCAAATCATCCGTCATATATGGCCCCCCTTTATGTTGAAAACATCGTAACATAACATTGTTACGTTGTAAAGAAGGTGAAATCATATTGGTGAATTTCTTATTATTGCAATGAAAAGACTTTGCGTATAACCTGTTTATTATAGACACTATGGAACCATTATAGATTCAGATCCCAGCCTATTGGATCGGGTCAGAACACATCATTAATGGACTTATGAAAGGGGTTTCTCCTATACATGGCACTTATTAAGTGTGACTTCTATTCTGACACGCTTGGTCTAAACACCAGCATGCATGTCATCCTGCCACAACAAACCCATAATCAAATTGGCATGGAGAACGTATCCGACCAGGGATTACATCCCACACTGTATCTGCTGCACGGTCTGTCGGATGATGATTCCATCTGGCTGCGCCGTACATCCATCGAACGATATGTTGCGGACCTCGGTATTGCCGTTGTGATGCCTCAGGTACATCGCAGCTTCTATACGGATATGGCAGAAGGTGGACGCTACTGGACGTTCATTAGCGAAGAGCTACCTGCACTCGCGCGTTCCTTCTTCCCGCTATCTCACCAACGTGAAGACAACTATGTTGCCGGATTGTCCATGGGTGGCTACGGGGCATTCAAGCTTGCGCTTCGGAAACCGGATCAATACGCTGCCGCGGCAAGTTTGTCGGGAGCGCTCGACATGGTAGCGCATATGGATAACCGAATCGTTAAAGCAGTGAGTGATGCTGAATTCAAACGTATTTTCGGACCAAAAATTGAAGGCTCGGAGAATGATCTACTGCATCTGCTGGAGGAAAGCAAAGTCATTCAGGGCCCAAAACCTTTGCTCTACCAATGCTGTGGGACAGAAGATTTCCTGTATGAAGAGAATCAAGCATTCCGTCAGGCTTGTGCACAGACCGATTTCCAGCTGACGTACGAGGAAGAACCAGGTGGACATGACTGGGGATATTGGGACGAGAAGATTCAGAATGTGCTGAAATGGTTGCCTTTGCGCGAACGTGACTAGGTTCAATCTAAAATATATGAATGCACAAAAAAAGCAGGCCTGAGAAAAAATCTCTCTGGCCTGCTTTTTTTGCTTTATATCCTTTTATACTATTATCGGTATCTGTAGCATTAACCTCGATTGGTGATCCATTGCTCTGTAATTTCCAGCACCTTTTCACTACGTCCAATCGCCTCAGCCACCTGGTTCGAAGCTGTTCCGCCGTACACATTACGAGCATTTACAACCGCTTCTGGTTGCAGCACGTCGTAAATACGCTCATCGAACAGCGGGGAGAATTGACGGAATTCATCGATGGTCAGATCCAGCAGATACTTACCGTTCTGGATACAATACAACACCGTTTTACCAATAACCTCATGTGCCTGACGGAAAGGCAAACCTTCACCCACGAGGAAGTCCGCAATATCCGTAGCGTTCGAGAAATCCTGATTAACCGCTTGACGCATCCGTCCTTTGTTGACCGTCATCGTTGCGATCATCGGTGCGAACAATTGAAGTGCACCCTCCAGCGTCGCTACAGTGTCAAACATGCCTTCCTTGTCTTCCTGCATGTCCTTGTTGTATGCGAGCGGAAGAGATTTCAGTACGGTCAGCAAACCGATCAGGTTGCCGTACACACGTCCTGTTTTACCACGAACGAGTTCCGGAACGTCTGGATTTTTCTTCTGTGGCATAATACTGCTGCCCGTGCAGAATGCATCGTCCAGTTCAACAAAACCAAACTCCGTGCTGCTCCACAGGACCAACTCTTCGCTCAGACGGGACAAGTGAGTCATGATCAGCGAAGCTGCTGCCAGGAACTCCACGATAAAGTCACGGTCACTGACTGCGTCCAGACTGTTCTCGTACACACCGTCGAAGCCGAGTTGTTCCGCCACAAAATGACGGTCAATCGGGAACGTTGTGCCTGCAAGCGCACCTGCACCCAGCGGCAAGACGTTAATGCGTTTGTAGCTGTCCATAAGACGCTCCGCATCCCGTTGGAACATTGATACATATGCCATCAGGTGATGGGCGAACAGAATCGGTTGTGCACGTTGAAGATGTGTATATCCCGGTACAATCGTATCGAGGTTATCTTTGGCTTGTCCGATCAGCGCTTCCTGCAACGAGTGCAGCATGCCAACGAATCCAACCACGCGCTCACGCAAGTACAAGTGCATATCCGTTGCTACCTGATCATTCCGGCTGCGTCCTGTATGTAATTTGCCGCCTACAGGGCCGATGGTATCGATCAGGTTTTTCTCGATGTTCATGTGGATATCTTCATCCGATACGGAGAATTCGACTTCGCCTGCACGGATTTTATGCAGAACAGTGATCAGGCCTTCCTTGATCGTTTCTACATCCTCCGCCGGCAGAATGCCGCATTTGCCCAGCATCGTTACATGTGCCAGACTTCCTTGAATATCTTCCTCGGCCAACGCTTTGTCAAAGTTGATTGACGCTGTGTATTCCTCGACCAGGTGATTGGTTTGTTTTGTAAAACGTCCTCCCCACAGCTTGCTCACAGTGAGTACTCCCCTTTCGCTCATGGACAAAGCCGCTCCTGCCAGATGTGCAAGAACGGCCCGCCTTGTCAGTTATAATCGTGATGCTCTATATACATGATGAAATTAGTTTTTGTTTTGCTCCACACCGGAATTTACTTTCAAACGCAATGCATTTAGGCGGATAAAGCCCGTTGCATCCCCTTGATCGTATGCTTGCGTTGGATCAGCTTCCATTGTGGCAATGTCCGGGTTGTACAGGCTGACAGGGCTTTTCACACCCGCACCAATGATGTTGCCTTTATACAGTTTCACACGAACGGTACCTGTTACATTTTTCTGGCTTTCGGTCACCAGTGCTTGCAGCGCCAAACGTTCCGGCGCGAACCAGAAACCGTTGTAAACGAGTGTGCTGTAACGCGTAATGAGGCTGTCACGCAGGTTCATGACTTCGCGGTCCATTGTAATGGATTCCATTTTGCGGTGTGCAGTGAACAAGATTGTTCCACCTGGCGTCTCGTATACGCCACGGCTCTTCATGCCGACAAAGCGGTTCTCAACCATGTCCACACGGCCGATACCATGTTTGCCACCCAGCTCGTTCAGTTGTTCCATCACTTGCAGTGGGCTCAAACGTTCACCATTCAGAGCAACACAGTTACCTTGTTCGAATCCAAGCACAACATATTCCGCTTGATCCGGCGCATCTTCAGGCGCACTGCTGAGCAAGAACATGTCTTTGTTCTCGTCTGTACTTGGATCGAACCAAGGATCTTCCAGCACACCACTCTCATAGCTGATATGCAGCAGGTTACGGTCTGTGGAGTACGGTTTAGCCGCCGATGCGGTTACCGGAATGCCGTGTTTTTCAGCGTAAGCGATCATCTCCGCACGTCCCGGGAACTGGTTGCGGAATTCTTCCAGACGCCAAGGTGCGATCACTTGGATGTCTGGTGTCAGCGCAGCTGCGTTCAACTCAAAGCGAACCTGGTCATTCCCTTTACCCGTAGCGCCGTGAGCAATCGCAGTAGCGCCTTCTGCACGAGCGATATCGACCATACGTTTTGCGATCAGCGGACGTGCGATACTTGTACCAAGAAGGTATTGTCCTTCATAAAGGGCACCTGCCTGGAACATTGGATAGATGAAATCTTTGGCGAACTCGTCGCGCAGATCGTCGATGTATACTTTGGAAGCGCCTGTAGCGAGTGCTTTTTCCTCAAGGCCGTCCAGTTCATCCTTTTGTCCGATATCCGCCGTAAATGCGATAATTTCCGCATCATATGTTTCTTTCAACCATTTCAAAATTACAGATGTGTCCAACCCGCCAGAATAAGCGAGTACGATTTTTTCCTTAGCCATGTTCAATGGTCCTCCCCAAGTTCAGTTGCGATAAGTTAAACAGGGTGTATGTTTCAGTTTAACTTATTAAGATTTTATATTTAATCTATCATCGCGAAATCTGCGCCTAAAATCAACCCATTCAGGCAAACAGCGTCTATTCGCTCATTAACGCAGCCATCAATGCTTTCTGCGCATGCAGCCGGTTCTCCGCCTGATCAAAGATCAGGGAGTTTGGACCGTCAATAACTCCAGCACTCACTTCTTCTCCACGGTGAGCTGGCAGGCAGTGCAGGAACATGTAATCCGGCTTGGCGCCTTTCATCAGTTCCTCATCCACCTGATACGCAGCAAATGCTTGTTCACGAATCTTCTGTTCCTCTTCAAAACCCATGCTCGCCCATACATCCGTATACACGATATCTGCATCTTTCACTGCTTCCTGTGCACTGTATGTTACAGTCACCTGTGAGCCGCTCTCCTGTGCAATGCTGCGCGCCTGCTCTACAACTGCGCTGTCAGGCTCATATCCTTCCGGAGTCGCTACCGCAACATGCATACCCATCTTCGCTGCACCAAGCATAAGGGAATGCGCCATGTTATTGCCGTCTCCGACATAAGCCATTTTCAGACCTTCCAGCTTTCCTTTGTGCTCCAATACGGTTTGGAAGTCTGCGAGTACCTGGCATGGATGTGCTGCATCGCTCAAGCCATTAATAACCGGAACATCCGCATGTTGTGCCAGTTCAGTCACATTATGGTGTCCAAAGGTCCGAATCATGATGCCATCCAGGTAACGTGACAGGACTTTAGCTGTATCATGTGTCGTTTCCCCGCGACCAAGTTGGATATCGTTTTTGCTCAAGAAGAGCGCGTGTCCGCCCAGTTGGAACATGCCGACTTCAAAGGATACACGTGTACGCGTAGATGATTTTTCAAAAATGAGTCCAATCGTTTTGCCTTGGAGTGGTTGATACGGCACGCCGTTTTTTTGTTTGCCTTTAATCTCAATCGCCAGATCGAGCAAATAGCGAATTTCCTCCGCTGTATAATCTGTAAATTCAATAAAATCACGGCCTCTAAGATCGACCTTCTGGACCTTCTCCGTCTGTTGTGCTTGTGTCATGTTCATTTTGTCCTCCTTATTTCCGGTTCCCTGCACCCGCATGGGCAGAAGAGTGTAGAAAGTTGAGATTTTACCATTCGGCTGCTCACTTTCATCTTCCGCTAATTTACCGCGCGGCTACAGGGATTCATCATTTTGTTCCGCTTCGAGGCCCGTAAAGGCCCCGAGTCAGAAAGGTTCCTGCATTTTGCAGGGGGAAAACCGATTATAGTTAGATGGGAGAACGTACCATTCATCTCGTTGACCTCACCCTAAAAGTATTGCTTGTATACATCCTTATTAGGCGTTCTTCGCCGCCACATGCTCTTCATCAATCAACGTAGCCACCAAGGATACCGCCTCATCGATTTCTTCCTTGCTCACATACAAGTTTGGAAGCAGACGAATGACATTCGGTCCTGCGGATACAAAGAGAATGCCTCGCTTCTGACCAGCAAGCACGATGTCACCTACCGCTTCAGCACATTCGATTCCAACAAGTAGACCCATCCCCCGAACTTCTTTCACAAATGAGTTGCCTACCAGACGCTCCCGCAGAGAGTTCATCAGGTATTCGCCCATTTCAGCTGCACGCTCTGGCAATTGATCTTCGAGCATCGTTTCAATCGTTGCAATGACAACCGAGGAAGCAAGCGGTGTACCACCAAACGTCGTTGCATGGCTGCCCGCAGTAAACGCATCTTTCAGATAACCTTTACCCAGCATCGCACCTACAGGGAATCCACTGCCGATACCTTTAGCTACCGTGAAAATGTCCGGTTCAATGCCATAATGCTCATGCGCGAACAGTTTGCCTGTACGTCCCATCCCCGTCTGCACTTCGTCTACAATCAACAGCAGTCCATGCTCTTCACACAGTTTCCGAACGTGGTGGACAAACTCCGGTTTGACCGGATGCACACCACCCTCGGCTTGCACCATCTCCAGCATAATTGCTGCTGTATTGGGTCCGATCGCCGCTTCGAGAGCCGCTGTATCATGCAATGGTACGGTTACGAATCCGGCTGGCAATGGCAAAAATCCTTCTTTCACCTTATCCTGTCCAGTTGCTGTCAAAGTTGCGAGTGTCCGTCCATGGAAGGATTGGGCAAATGTAATGACTTCGTACCGACCTGTGCCTTTTACCTTCTGGTGATAGCGACGAGCCAGTTTGATTGCCGCTTCATTCGCTTCTGCACCACTGTTACAAAAGAACACAGCGTCTGCACACGTATTTGCTGTCAACAAAGCCGCTGCTTTTTCCTGACCCGGAATCTGGAACAGGTTGGATACATGCCACAGCTCATCAATCTGAGCTTTCAGCTTGGCTCCGACTTTCTCCGGTGCATGGCCCAGACTCGTTACAGCCAACCCGCACATGAAATCAAGATAACGATTGCCCTGATCATCCCATAGCCAGCTGCCTTTACCCTTGACCAGACTGATTGGATAACGTGCATACGTTTGGAAAAGAGAGCTTTCCGTTTGTGCCGCTGCACCTGTTGCTGCTACGCCCGCTACTGCTGTGCCAGAACCTGGCTGTTCATTGCCTTTTGCCATCACCTATCACACTCCTATTCCTTTGTATGAGTACACTGGCAAACCCTATAAGCTAACCCTACTTTCCACAAGGCCACTCCGATTGCAGTACCATCTTCCGACCGCTGTTATCCCCGGATTTTTTCGATCCCTTTAATAGAGGGTAAAATCCGGGGATAAAGGCGGACGCTTCGCTTCTTCAGATTGGTTCTGCACTCTCCGTTATCGTGTCATGTCCAGTTCATCTTATATAAAAAATGCCATGTACATAATGTTGATTTATCTGTAATCACAAGATCGCGCCTTACTGCATACGGATAATTCGGGTTCCGATCGTTTCTCCGCCAAGCACACGGCTCAGGATCTGTGGTTCGCTGCCGTCTACAATGATGACCTCACGCACTTTCCCTTGAATACAGGCGATCGCTGCACGCACCTTTGGAATCATACCGCCATAGATTTCTCCGGTTTGAATCATATCTTCAATCTCCTGTACGGAGACAGTTGCCAATACTTTTTTCTCGCCGCCTGCGGTCTTCATGATGCCAGGAACATCGGTTACTACAATCATCCGGCTAACTCCGAGATGGGAAGCTACCGCACCTGCGGCTGTATCCGCATTGATGTTATAGCGCTGGCCAGATGCATCCACACCAACTGGAGCGATAACTGGCATATAGCCCATATCCACGATACCTTGAATAATCTCTGCGTTAACGCCCGTTACGTCACCTACCCAGCCAATCTCTGCATGGTTGCTAACCGGTTTCGCCTGGATCAAACCACCGTCCACGCCCGACAAACCCAGCGCACGTCCACCAACACGTTGGATAAGGCGTACGATCTGTTTGTTAATACTCCCTGCAAGAACCATCTCCACAACATCCAGCACAGGTTCCGTTGTTTTACGCAATCCGTTCACGAACTCGGTCTCAATGCCCAGCTTCGCTAAATTATCCGAGATCGCCGGGCCGCCGCCATGCACGATGACAGGCTGAGTTCCCTTGGACTGCAAGTCACGCAGATCTGCAAAAAAGGATTCAGGCAATGCCGCCAGTGTGCTGCCTCCACATTTCATAACAAACGTCTGCTTCTCGGCACCTGCCTCAGTTCCGATACTCTCATTTTGCAATGTTGAATTCATGAGGGCACTCCTTTCGTTTAAAAAGTTCTAAAGGGCATAACACTTAATTGATGCGATATTCGATGGCTGACCGTTCCGAATCCGGATCGTTCTTTTGATCGCTGTTGTCTCCAGGTTTTTTCGATTACCCTCTTTGGAGGGTAAAACCCGGAGACAAAGGCGAACGCTTCGCTTCTACAGAATCGATTCCGTCTTCTCCACTGCCTTCGCCAGTTATCAACTACCAAATAAAGTTCAATCCTTATACATTTTCTATATATTTGCGAAACAGCTTCTCATAAGGAAGCTGTTAGCTTCAATAAAATAAATGCGTAATACTTATTACGTGCGGTATGCCGCGTTGATTCGTACATAGTCGTACGTCAGGTCACAGCCCCAAGCTATGGCTGTTCCCTCGCCGTGGTTCAGATCGACCACAATGCGTACGGTATCGGTCTGCAAGTAGGCCAGAGCCACTTCTTCGTCGAATACGACTGGACGGGATTGAGCAAGTACAGAGATCTCTCCCAGACGGATATCAACCGTCTCCGGGTTCACCGGCTGTCCTGCGCGCCCTACAGCTGCAATAATTCGTCCCCAGTTGGCATCAGCGCCAAACATGGCGGATTTCACCAAACTCGATCCAATGACGGTCTTCGCAATGGCTTGCGCGGATTCATCACTTACCGCACCCGTTACCTGTACCTCAACCAGCTTGGTTGCTCCTTCGCCATCGCGCGCAATGGCTTTGGCAAGCACTTCGCACACATAAGTAAATCCGGCAGCAAAAGCTTCCCAATCCGGATGCTCCGTGGTCAGCTCTTCGTTTCCTGCCAGTCCACTGGACATCGCTACAAGCATGTCGTTCGTGCTCGTATCTCCATCCACCGTAATCATGTTGAAAGTATGATTCGTCGCCTGGCGCAGCAGACGCTGCAACGCTTCTGCGCCAATGACCGCATCCGAGGTCATAAAGGCCAGCATGGTTGCCATATTCGGATGAATCATCCCCGATCCCTTGGCAGCACCTGCAATCGTAATCGTTTTGCCGTTCACCTCAACGGCGACGCAGGCTTCTTTTTTCACCAGATCAGTAGTCAAAATAGCTTGGGAAAAATGTTCCGCTTCTTCTGCTTCCTTGCCCAAGCGTGCCGGAAGTCCGCTAATCCCCGAGTGCACAGCGTCCATCTTCAGCAATTCACCAATGACACCTGTGGAAGCGACAGCAACATCCTCTTCCGCTACGCCCAGTTCACGTGCAGTCGCCGTACGCATGGCGTAGGCATCCTCTTCACCCTGTTGTCCGGTACAGGCATTGGCGTTTCCACTGTTCACGATGACTGCCTGAAGGCGCCCATTGCTCAAGCTCTCACGCGTGACTTTCAAAGGTGCTGCCTGGAATACGTTCGTTGTATACACCGCAGCTGCAGTTGCCGGCACGTCACAGCGGATTGCACCGATGTCGTTACGAGATGTTTTTTTCAAACCACAATGCAGTCCGCCAGCAGTAAACCCGCGCGGGGTTACAATCGTTCCGTTCTCAACTATCGTAAAAGCCTGTTGCTCCACATTCGTTCCCATATGTTATCCCCCGTATGCGTTCGGCTGCATGCCGATTATCCGCTTGCTTTGCCTGATCGACCTTCCCCACATGGTTCCGGAATTGCGTCTAGACGCTCTCCCAATAATTCAAAACCTTATGGATATACCGGCGTCATGTTCAGCCCGAGGTTCTCCTCCCATCCCATCATCAGGTTCATATTTTGAATGGCTTGCCCGGATGCACCTTTCACCAGGTTGTCGATAACCGAAATAATCGTCAAACGACCTGTACGAGGATCAGCGGCAAATCCGATATCACAATAGTTCGATCCGTACACTTCCTTCGTTGAAGGCCAGATCCCCGGCTCACGTACGCGCACGAAAGGCCGATTCTCATAATATTTGCGGTACAGATCAACGATTTCGCGGTCACTGTGTTCACCAATTAGATTGGCGTACATCGTACTCATGATCCCACGCGTCATCGGCACCAGCTGCGTTGTGAACGTTACTGTGACTGGAGTTCCAGTGATATTGCCCAGCACTTGCTCGATTTCGGGAATATGCTGATGTTTATTGAGTTTGTATGCTTTGAAATTCTCATTCATTTCTGCATAATGATTCGTCAGACTTGTTCCCCGTCCCGCACCCGACACGCCGGATTTGGCATCAATAATGATACTGGTAGAATCATTCCATCCCGCCTCAACAGCTGGAATCAATCCGAGTAACGTAGCCGTTGGGTAGCAGCCTGGGTTGGAAATAAAGTTCTTGCCCTTCACTTCGTCCCCATACACCTCTGCCATACCGTATACCGCCTGTTCCAACAATGAAGCAGATGGTGCTGGATGTTTATACCACTCTTCATACACCGTTCCATCCTTAAGTCTGAAATCTCCAGACAGATCGATGACCTTAAGACCTGCTTCAAGCAGGCTCGGAACGAGCTTCGCGCTTACACCAGACGGGGTCGCTGTGAACACCAGATCTGCACGACTTGCAATCTCAGCCGGGTCTACACCGTCGAGCGGCCTCAGAATCACGTCCGTCAAATGCGGGAATCCATCTGCGATGGACTCACCACTGCTGGATGAAGAGATTACTGAAGTAATTTCAACCTGCGGATGGTTCTGGAAAAAACGAATCAGCTCCACCCCGCCGTAGCCGGTGGAACCGACGATTGCCACTTTTAATTTGTTATTCACTCTCGCTCCCCCAATCTCGTTGTATGCGCTACTTATACTGTATTGATATCCCTATGAGGCATTCATACAGCAATTCCGTCGCTTCTATGCATATTTGTGTATTATTATACGACTCTAGTTATATAAATACAACACTCTACCATCAATTTAACACGAATAATGTTGTATCCCGAACATATCTTTCCAACATCTGCGGACGAACCCGTATACTTCTGCTAAAATACGTATTATAGGAAACATTACAACCAGGGTCTAATTCATATTCAATCTACACGAGAGAAGGGTTTATGAATGGATTCATGATGGTCATTATGAGACATGGGGGACTACAGTGCATATCGAATCCATTTTACTTGTTGTACTCTTGGGCCTGAATATTATTTTCGCAGCAGCGGTCGTTTTCTTCGAACGAAAGGATGCGAGTGCATCCTGGGCTTGGCTGCTCGTCTTGAACTTTATTCCGGTGTTCGGGTTTGTACTCTATCTATTAACAGGGCAAAATCTGACGCGCTACCGGCTTTTCCAGTGGAAAGAGCGCAAGAAGCTCGGGCTTGAAGAACGCATTGCTGCCCAGCTTAATCAACTGCAAGACAACCGAACACCCTTTCGTAATCAAGCAACAGAGAGTAGTCAGGACATGATCTATATGAACCTGAAGCAGAACGACGCTCTGTTGACCGAAGACAATGCGGTCGAAATTATCACGGACGGGACAGACAAATTCCAGCGGTTGCTCGATGATATCGAGGCAGCGCAGGATCATGTTCATGTGCAATACTACATTTATAGAGGTGACCGACTCGGTAAAAGAATCCGGGATGCACTCATCCGCAAAGCGAAGGAAGGCGTCAAAGTTCGTCTGCTATATGACGCACTCGGCTCACGGCGGGTATCCAAACGCTTTTTCAAAGAATTGCGCGAAGCAGGCGGTTTGGTTGAAGTCTTTTTCCCATCCAAATTCAGTCTGATCAACCTGCGTATGAATTACCGAAATCATCGTAAAATCGTCATCATTGATGGCAACCTTGGATATACAGGCGGGTTTAATGTAGGGGATGAATATCTCGGCTTGAATTCCAAGTTCGGTTACTGGCGCGATACTCATTTGCGTATTCAAGGGAACGCTGTTCATGCACTTCAGACCCGTTTTCTTCTCGATTGGAATGAAGCGTCCAAGCAGCATGATACCCCGTATGTTCCGGCGCATTTCCCTCATATTGAGGGTACAGGAACAACTGCCATGCAGATTGTATCCAGCGGACCGGATGCTGAGACAGAGCACATCAAGAACAGTTATCTAAAAATGATTAATGGAGCCAAACACTCCATTCTGATTCAGACGCCTTATTTTATCCCGGATGCCAGTGTATTCGAAGCCATTCGTCTTGCATGCCTGTCAGGGATCGATGTTCGCATTATGATTCCAAATAAACCGGATCACGCCTTCGTATATTGGGCTACGCTATCTTATATCGGTGAGTTGTTAAAAGTAGGGGCAACCGTATTTATATACGATAACGGCTTTATTCATGCCAAAACGCTCATTATCGACAGTATGGTGGCATCCGTGGGAACCGCTAATATTGATTACCGCAGCTTCCGTCTGAACTTTGAGGTGAATGCATTTATGTATGATGAAGCGATTGCGACTACTCTTGTGCAGACATTTGAGCATGATCTTCTTGTATCCCGTGAGATGACGCTTGATGAATACAATAAACGCAGTGTGAAGATCAAATTTAAAGAAGCGATTTCTCGTCTGCTGTCTCCCATTCTGTAGATACATTAGTTATAGTAGATACAGTAAGGAGTACAGTGATTTTCGTTTCAAAAGTCAAAACAAAAAGCAGGTACTTCCCTTCCAGCCATGTCTGGTGGAGGAGTACCTGCTTTTTTTAGATCATATCTTTACTTGCTTAAAGTTAAACGAAAGACCTCTACACTGATCTCCGTTATCAAGTGAATGTTAAGTTCAATTATAGAGTGCCCTACTCGCTGTACCTTACAATTCCCCACGCTTAAAGCCTTCACCCAGTACTTCATGCGCATTGCTAATAATGACAAAAGCCCCAGGGTCCACGGACCGAATTAAAGCTTTTAGTCTCGGCACCTCATTCTGTCCAACGACCACCATTAGTACGGTTCGCTGATCGTCGGTGTAGCCACCTTTTGCCTCCAGCTTCGTCAATCCGCGATCCAGATCATCCAAAATCACCTTCGTAATCGGTTCGGTCTGGTTGGAAATAATGTAAGCTACCTTCGAGTAACCAAGCCCCATCTCGACAGCATCAATAACTTTTCCGGTAACGTATAACCCAATCAAAGCAAAGAGGGACTGTTCCAATGACAGTACAAAGGCAGCCATAATAATGACCGTAGCATCCATCATCACGACGCAAAGAGAGTAACTCAGCCCACTGTACTTTTGCACGATTCTGGCGAGGATACTCATACCTCCTGTTGAACCTCTCCCCCGATAGACGATCCCAATTCCGAGACCAACCCCAATTCCTCCATAGAGTGAACCGAGCAGTGGATTCGTTGTTGGAACAGCCCAGTCTTTCGTGAGAAATACCAACAGAGGAAGTACTATACTGCCGAGTACAGAACGTATACCATACTGCTTGCCAATCAGGAGAAAACCCGCGATCAGAAGCGGAATATTAATAGCCCACTGGGTGAATGCCGGTTCAAGCCCCAGCCATTGTTTGCCCAATATCGATAACCCGGATACCCCACCTGAAGCAATCTGGTTCGGAAGTAAAAATAAATTAAAGGCCACGGCGATCAAAAACGAACCTAATATGATGGATACGGTATCTACAACGTTTCTCCATGGGCCGTTCAGGGGAATGAGGGTAGTTAACCTCTTTTTGCGATTATTTTGTAACTGCTGTTGCTGTTGCATGTCATCGTGCTCTCCTTTTTTTTGTATATATGCTCAAAAAAAAGCCCCTATATACACCAGCATACGTCTACACGTATCAGGTCTATACAGGAACTTTTGATTAATCGGTATCTACTTTAATCTGGCTGCGCAAATAACCATCGATGAATCCATCGAGGTCGCCATCCATTACTGCACCAGTGTTTCCCGTCTCTACGCTCGTACGGTGATCCTTTACCATACTATAGGGATGGAACACATAGGAGCGAATCTGGCTACCCCACGCAATTTCCGACTGTTCCCCTCGGATTTCGTCCAGATGCTGTTTTTGTTCTTCTATTTTACGCTCATACAATTTCGAACGGAGCATCGTCATCGCCCGCTCACGGTTCTTGATCTGTGAACGTTCATTCTGACACGTTACCACCACACCTGTTGGAAGGTGAGTAATCCGTACGGCTGAGTCGGTGGTGTTGATATGCTGTCCACCTGCGCCACTCGCACGGTACGTATCGATCTTGAGATCTTCTGTTCGAATGTCCAATTCAATCGTGTCATCAATCTCAGGAACCACATCACAGGATACGAAGGAAGTATGCCTACGTCCAGAGGAGTCAAAAGGTGATATCCGCACCAATCGGTGGACACCCTTTTCGGCTTTCAGATACCCATAAGCGTTATGCCCCTTGATGGATAACGTGACACTCTTGATTCCTGCTTCATCTCCTGCCAGATAATCCAGCACCTCAACCTTGAAGCCACGCTTCTCGGCCCAGCGCGTGTACATCCGCATCAGCATCTGTCCCCAGTCCTGTGATTCGGTACCACCAGCACCCGGGTGAAGCTCCAGAATCGCATTCATCTTGTCATACGGCTGATTCAGGAGAAGCTGAAGTTCGAACTCACCTACCTTGCTCACGATGGCTGTTACACTGTTGCCGATCTCCACGGCCAGGTCATCATCGCCTTCTTCGTCGGCCAGCTCTGCCATCATCACCGCATCGTCATAATCCTGCTGCAACTTGGTGTATTGGTCCACAGAGCCCTTCACTGCGTTCAGCTCGGCAATTAAGGCTTGTGCCTTATCATTATCATCCCAGAAATCCGGGGCGGACATCTTCACTTCGAAGTTCTCAATCATCTCTTGCTTAAGATCTAAGTCAAAGAGACCCCCTAAGATTTGTTAGTTTCTTGCCTATTTCACGCAGGTCCTGCTTCACGCTTGGATCGATCATGTGCAATTCCTCTTTTCATTAAGATAAGCTCCCCGCATCCAGGGCATTCCTCCAGATCAAGTATCAGATGCTTCACCTTGGAGCCTAGGTTACCTATATATCGGCAATCCTCTTCTCCATGATCATGGTCACATAGTTATAACTATGCACCAATTACAGGTTATGCATCCTTCACTTGATCATTTGGAATACCCGGCTGCAAGGAGCCGTTCATGTCATTCTATTTAAGTTGAGACAGGACTACTCTTGACCGTGGCAGTGTTTAAACTTTTTACCGCTGCCACATGGACAAGCATCGTTACGTCCGATTTGGTCAGACACTTTTACCGGACGTTTCTCCGTAGGTTCGCCGCTTGTCGAGATCTGACTTTCGTCAACAACCGCTTGACGCTCCTGGTTGCTCTCGATTTGTGCTCTCATCACATAAGTTGCTACTTCTTCCTGAATCGAAGCAATCATCTGATGGAACATTTCGAAGCCTTCGAACTGGTACTCACGCAGCGGATCTGTACCGCCGTACGCACGAAGGTGGATACCTTGACGCAATTGATCCATCGCATCAATATGATCCATCCATTTGCTATCTACTGCGCGGAGCACAACCACTTTCTCGAACTCACGAACCATCTCTTCACCAATTCGCTCTTCACGTGCATTGTACTTATTCTGAACTTTCTCAAACAGGAAGTCGATAATCTCTTCTGCTTCCTTACCCCACAGATCATCCTTCGTTACTGAGCCTTCATCCAGCAATTTGCTGTTCATGTAGTCGGCAACTTCCTGTAGTTCCCAGTTTTCCGGAATATCGTCACTACAATGGGCTTCCACGATTCGTTCAATGGAAGGCTTGATCATATCCATAACGATCTGTTTGATATTCTCGGACTCAAGCACCTCGCGGCGCTGTTTATATATAATTTCACGTTGTTGGTTCATAACATCATCATATTGGAGAACGACTTTACGTACGTCAAAGTTATTACCTTCAACCCGCTTTTGCGCCGACTCTACCGCACGGGTAATCATCCGGCTCTCAATCGGTTGGTCTTCTTCAAAACCAAGACGCTCCATCATGTTCAGTACATTGTCTGCACCAAAACGTCTCATCAGTTCATCACCCAGTGACAGGTAGAACTGTGTAGAACCCGGGTCACCCTGACGTCCTGCACGTCCACGCAGCTGGTTATCAATCCGACGAGATTCATGACGCTCTGTACCGATGATATGAAGGCCGCCCACTTCAGCTACACCTTCGCCCAAGATAATATCCGTACCCCGTCCAGCCATGTTGGTTGCAATCGTTACTGCACCCGCTTGTCCGGCTCCTGTGATAATCTCCGCTTCTTCAGCGTGATACTTGGCATTCAACACCTGGTGACGAACACCACGACGCTTCAGCATGTCAGAGAGACGCTCTGAGTTCTCAATGGACACTGTACCTACCAGAACTGGCTGGTTTTTGCTGTGGCGTTCCACGATCTCTTCCACAACCGCCTTAAACTTGCCGTCGATGCTCTTGTACACAACATCTGCCATGTCATCCCGTTTGTTCGGACGGTTGGTTGGAATCTGCAATACTTCGAGACCGTAGATTTTTTTGAATTCTTCTTCCTCGGTCTTCGCTGTACCCGTCATTCCCGCAAGCTTGCGGTACATCCGGAAATAGTTCTGGAATGTAATTGTAGCAAGCGTCATGCTCTCGTTCTGTACTTCAATGCCTTCTTTGGCTTCAATTGCTTGGTGCAATCCATCGCTATAACGACGTCCTGCCATCAGACGGCCTGTGAACTCATCGACGATCAGAACTTCTTCATCACTCACCACATAGTCAACGTCACGACGCATGATTACGTTCGCTTTCAATCCTTGTACGATGTGATGGTTGAGCGTAACATTGGCATGATCATACAAGTTTTCGATACCAAATGCTTTCTCCGCTTTCGCCACACCAGCTTCAGTCAGCGCTACGGATTTCACCTTGATGTCCACCGTAAAGTCTTCTTCTGGAACCAAACGTTTCACGAAACGGTCGGCTGCATAATACAGGTCCGTTGATTTCTGAGCTTGTCCGGAAATGATCAAAGGCGTACGTGCCTCATCGACCAAAATGGAGTCCACTTCATCAATGATACAGAAGAACAATGGACGTTGTACCATCTGCTCTTTGTACAACACCATGTTGTCACGCAGATAGTCAAAGCCAAATTCGTTATTGGTTCCGTACGTAATATCACATGCATAAGCATGTTGTTTCAAAGCATGGTCCATACCGCTCAGGTTAACCCCAACCGTCATGCCCATGAATTCATAAATTTGTCCCATTTCCTGGCTATCCCGCTGTGCCAAATAGTCATTGACTGTAACCACATGCACACCTTTGGACGTCAGGGCGTTCAGATATACCGGAAGTGTTCCTACCAGCGTCTTACCTTCACCCGTCTTCATCTCTGAAATACGGCCTTCGTGCAGGGCGATACCTCCGAGCATCTGTACATCATAGTGACGTTTGCCAAGCACACGACGCGATGCCTCACGTACGGTTGCGAATGCCTCGGGAAGAAGTTCATCCGTTGTTTCTCCCTTTTCGATGCGGGCACGGAATTCATCCGTTTTGGCTTTCAGTTGGTCATCAGACAGAGCCTGAAGTTGTGGTTCCAGTTTATTGATCACATCGACTGTCTTCATCAGACGTTTAACATCACGTTCGTTCATGTCGCCGAAGATCTTTTTGACAAGTCCTAGCATGGTATACCCCTTTCGTGCAAAACAGAATAGACCCCCTGCTGCCGCCACGCGACACCATCGGATGGATAAGAATCCACTTGCCCGGGGGTGACAAACGATATAATTTGAGCTTACTGAAGGTTACACTCCATTACTCAGCTGGCAGAATGTCCTTCCGATCGCTGTTATCCCCCGATTTCTTTAACTCCTTCTCAGAGGGAGAAATCTGGGGATAAAGGCGAACGCTTCGCTTCTACAGGTCATTTCTGCCCTCTTCGTCATCCGTGTAAAAATCAAATTCAAATTATATGAGAAATAATAATATAAGATGAATCAACTCCAGGCTTGCCAAGATTTCCTCATGAAGCTGATTCGGTATTCAACCGGATCCGGTTATTAGAAATAAGCCGAATACCGAGCCTTATGAATCATGTTCATGGTGCTGTGCCTGTCATTGATTATGATTAGCGATCATTCGTTGACAATTCCTCATCAGGACAATGATTCTCTTGCATAAATTGTAACAGTTTGTAAGGGTCGCCGCAACACGCCACGGCACACTTCTTTGAACTTTCGAAGCCTCTCCGATGGAGTTTAAGTGCAAAAAATCACAGTCGTTAGCGGAAGCCCTGGATTCTATCATTTCATTTTCCAGTTAGATAAGCCATGTTAACGAATTTTGGTGGTAAATTTGGATGAAAATCTCAATGTTGAGAAAAAGAATATATCTGCAGTAACATTCCCGTGAGTATTTGGAATTTGGTATTCTTCATTGCACGGATTTGTCTCATTCCTACTATATATTAGACGCAGTGGGATGGGAAATAGTTTCACAATCTTGCTCCAGCGACTTTTTTCCAGCCCGACAGCGCACAAAAGAGCCCCATCCCATAAAGGATGGAGGCTCTTGTTAGTTTAATCCAATACAGGAAGCTAAGATGTCCCTGTCTTCATTCGTTATCGTTAAAAATCATTTTTCAATTCAATAAGTTTAGTTACTAAACCAGGTTAGTGTGCTAAATCAGTGCATTAGGTCAGTCAATTACACTGAATCCATTAGCCTTGTTCAATCAAACCGTATTTACCATCGTTCCGTTTGTACACAACGCTGACTTCTTCGTTCTCAATGTTGGAGAATACGAAGAAATTGTGGCCGACCATGTTCATTTGGAGGATCGCCTCTTCCACGTCCATTGGTTTCAACATAAACCGTTTCGTGCGTACCACTTCCAGGTCATCATCTTCGGTCTCCGCATCCAGTTCAGCGGTAGCCACTGTACCTGTCGGATCTTCGACGAAGAGCGTTTTCAGGCTGCCTTCCTGGCGGAACTTACGGTTAATTTTCGTTTTGTGTTTACGGATCTGACGTTCCAGCTTGTCCACCACAGAGTCAATGGAAGCGTACATATCGTCACTCTCATCCTCGGCGCGGAGCACAATGCCTTTCAAAGGGATCGTCACCTCTACTGTATGCAAGCCTCTCGTCGTGCTCAGGGTAACAGCACCGTCAGAGTTAAGGGGTGCATCGAAATACTTCTCGAGTCTACTCAACTTTTTGTCGACATAATCCTTCAAAGCATCGGTAACCTCGATTTGTTGACCTCGAATACTTAAATTCATAGGGCACTCCTCCTTTTCCTTTGCCACTTCATTATAACACGAATGTAAGCGCCATGTAAAAACTCCCGGTGACCGAATAATGACATTTGTTCAAGCCACATCAGCCAACATAGGCTTACCACCATATTTCGCGATATTTCTCCATTTTGAGGCATAATCGTTAATTAACACGGATTGTCTTATTAGGCGCTTGATGATGTAATTAACCGTTTCCGAGCTCCTTCAATCTATTATGTAAAACGAATACAATCTATGTCTTGAAACTATCAAATTAATACCAATAATATCCTTAACAGATCCTCAAATCTCGAATCTATTAAAACAAAAAAAAGACCCCGGAAAAACCGGAGTCTGATGCTAGCGTTAATTCAATTGGTAACCATCTAACCATATATGTAGGTCGGATTGTCCGGATGATTATAATTTGATTACGTTAGCTGCTTGCGGTCCACGCGCGCCTTCGACGATGTCGAATTCTACGGATTGACCTTCTTCCAAAGTTTTGAATCCTTCGGTTTGAATTGCGGAGAAATGTACGAATACGTCGCCGCCGTCTTCAGTTTCAATGAAACCGTAACCTTTTTCTGCGTTGAACCATTTTACTTTACCTTGCATGCACTAACATTCCCTTCGTCATCAAATGAAGTGAAGCTTTCGGCCTTAACCTCAGCCCACAACTCAGATAATACCATCCAAAGTTATCCATTGTCAATTGGTAACGTAAATGTTTTCTTGGAATTTTTTGTAGATTAATTGGAGATTGTGCTGAACGATGGGGGATTGTTAATATATCAGGTTATTAGACTAGTGATACGCCTATTTTTATGCATTTCCAAGATAATATTGGTCTTTAATAGTTTCTCTTTATTAACCTAAGGTTAAAGGAAGTGATTTCAAGATAATAATGGTATAGGAATGGATAGGCATGTTAAAATTCAGTATGTCACCAAGACTATTATATTTCATTTAACAAGGGGAGATTACAGAAATGATTCACTCACTTCAGAAGCAAAATTGGATTGCTATGATTCTACTACCTATCCTTTTTTTCGGGATATTGGTATTGGCTCCATCCAATCATGCAAATGCTCAAGGGAATCGAATGCCTGCAGAGGAATTGAAAGAAATCAGTCGGTTATCCTTCACACTTCGTGATGCGTACCAGACGCCATATACGGTCTTTATTTTTGCTCAAGATGAAGAAATCTCAACCCTAACAGAAGAAGACTTATGGACCAATAACAACCCTGGTGACCCTACATATACAGGCACTTATCGCGCAGCATTGTTAAAAAAAGGAGCCACCTACGGCACAGTTCAGTCCGCGGACCTCGACCTTCATTCTATTACCTTACCACAAACCTGGCATTACACCATTAAGAGTAAGGAAAAACTTACACCAGATATGCTGTTCATCACGGAGTGGGGATCATCCAACTTTAATTTGGCTAAACCGTTTATTATTCGCTCAGGTGTATTACAACCGTTAAAATTCGTAGATAACAAAGGCAAAAAAATAAATAATTTCTATCCTGCCGCTAGAGAGGGCGGCATACGTATGTTGTCAGAATCACGAGTGCAATTCAAGTTCTACAATAACACTGTGTTTAAATATGAAATAGAAACCTTTAAACTCAACATTTCTAAATTAGAATTGCGTTTAACTGACACTCGTTATCTTAATTTTGATCAGCCAACATGGCCTAACTCAGGAATCGGAGATCGCGCCTATCTCGAAAGTCTTAAGAACTCTGCAATGAAGGGGATTCTCCCGAATCAGCCAAATATCAAGCTGGGTATGACCCACAAATCCATGTCAAATACATTAAACAAGGCTAAGTCCAGGGAGAACGGTGAATGGGGAGCATATTATGTTTATTCGCAATACGCGATAGGCTTTGACTCTTACCTGCACGAACTGGATAACAAATCGAGAATCATGGTCTTCAACCTGTTCGCAGAGCAACGTAATCTCTATCCCGAAACGGTGAAGTTATGGCTAGGTAAACCACAGAAAGAATATTTAAATGAAGCAGAAGGCGGATATGACATGATCTACAAATACGGTTCGCGCACGCTATCCTTTCACTATCTCGAAGAAGATGAACAGATTTATCTGATTACAATCTATTAGACAAAGTCGGTGCGTTATTGAATTAAAAAAATGATTAAACTTTACGAAATCGATGTTTAAGATGCGCTGGAAGTTAGTCAATTGAATATGATACTTTCTACTTGTGGAGTGACAACCTATCCAAGTAGAAAAAAAGGCTGGACCAAGAAGATCGAACCAAATGGTTATTCTTTTTAGTGATTAACTCTCCTTAACAGAGTGGTGTTGCAATTGGAGCAAGTTGTGATTTTGCGCTTGATTGTTGATTTAGGTACAGCAACCATAGCGTAGAAGGATAATATCTAACTTTAGCTAAAGTATAAATATAAAAAAAGCCCATCGTAACGATGAGCTTTTTTTTATTTGGATCATTATTTTTCCACATTCGATTCTAAGCGCTATATAAGTACTAAATTATCTATAATAAACAACAGAAGGGAAAGCCTCTATCCCCTTTGCATACCAATAATTCAAGTTACTCGCAAAATCAATAACTTTTTTCTTATCCAAATCATAAACCAAAAGATCTGGATCACCAAACATATCAATGTCATCAAGTCTACGAGGTGTCGTTCTACCTTGTACATCATCAAAAGTACTCCAGCTTGAAGTGGGAACGCCAGAAACGAAATTAGAACGGAATGAAGTGAATAAAGTCCCTTTATCCAAAGTTATAAACACCGCATTGTCCGACTGTGCATATTGAGACGTATACTTCAATGGAATTGTGACACTTTTAATCCTTACATCATCAACATCATGATTTATGGATGAATGTGCTCCTCCGTTTGTAAAGGTGTATTCCCTAGCCCAAGCAAGATGTGTGTTAATATTACTCACAGCGGACGTATTCCCAATTTTTGCTCCGTTTACAGTAATATCACCATTAGGATACTCCATTACTGCCGAGATTAGGTTTTCAGAATACGAAGTGAGTTTCGCTGTTTTGGAAGGATTACTTGGATCAGGAACTACTGAAGGATTAGCCATGTTAGCATGAATACTATAGGAGTCACCTACCGTACCTGTGGAGGTAACTCGAAGTCCCCAATCCCCTGCTGCCAAATCGGTTGCAAATTTGATCTCGCCTGCCTTGCCCCAAAATGGTGTTGGAGTTGCAGTTCCTGTATTCCAATCAATCGAATACAAATCAAATCTATAATTAGCGTTAGCAGATCGTAACTGAGTCAAAATTGTGCGATCGGTTGGAACACTAAAAAACCAGAAGTCTGTTGGATCAGCTGCAGTTAAACTGTCACTAAAACTTATGCGATCCCCCGTCACGTTAAAATTAGATAAAATAGAAATCTCAGGACGATTAACCTCAATTTTCTTACCTCTAGCAATTCCTTTAGTTGAATAGGCGGTATCAGGAAGCTCTAGTTTAGATAAATTGTTGGGTAGCTCAATCTGAACTGCCTGCAGGCTCTCTCCATTAGATTCTGCCCATGTTGTTCCACTAAACAGTCCACTTACTAATGTGAGGCCCAGTAAACACTTCGATGCTACTAAAAACATTTTCCTCATATCAATTCTCCTTTTATGTATTTTATTAACAATAATGTTATTCAACAAGAATAGGTGTATACCTTTTTTTGGTAACAAATATCTACAAATAATAATTAAGAAACCTTCTTGCGATTACCCTGACTAAATCTCGGTCAAGTAATGCATGAAGGTTTCTGTAAAGTTCTTATTTCTTCTTGTCCATCAAAAAACTATCTGGCGTATAGCCGGACTCATAAGCATTTCGTTGTGTCTTGGCCTGTCCACGCTTATGGAGCCAGTCCTGAGCTTCCAATCGAAGAACGTTCATACGCGCTACAATCTCGTTATCATTACCTAGAAGTTGTTCTATCTCCATCTTCTCAGATAAACTTGCAGTTTGTGATGAGAACTGCTTCACGAGTCCGTCAATAATAACCTGACGTTCCTCAACAAAAGCTTCAAGCTTCTCATAATCGGCTTCGTATAACTCATCCATAATACTGCTCGTTAGCTGCTGCAGCTGAGTCATATACGTCAATCTATCCATGAGCACTTTCCGTAGATATAGGCGGTGCTTCCTGCCCTGCAGCAATCTTGGATGCTTGTAGCCACGTATCACGAAGATCCGTTAGATAACCCACTGCCTCTTCAGCTTTAGCCACATCCTTACGTATGTTAGCTTCTACAAGCAAATAATTAGTATACTCGTAAAGTGAATGCAAGTTTTTGGAAATATCATAAGAGCGATCCAACGTGCTCATCAACTCACTGATAATGGTTTGGGCTTTCCCCAAATTCAGACTTATCTTCTCATTGTCCTTTTGAGCTAGCCCGTCAATAGCGGTTTTCACAAAACGAATTGCCCCATCATACAACATAATGACCAATTGTGCCGGGTTTGATGTCTGGACCGAAGATTGGCGGTATTTATCATAAGGAGATGTAATCAAAAGTCTCACCCTTTATATTAAGATTGTCCCAAACTGGAAAAGAGGCTGGACGACTGTGTTTGCATCTTGTTCATCGCTGCTTCCATCGCAGCAAATTGTTTATAGTATCTGTCTTCCGTTCTTTGCAAGTTCGTTTGCATCGTCAGAATTCGATTATTATAATCTTTCATTTTACGACCCATGATATTCTCATCACGAAAAGCACTGGTTATATCAGTTGTATATCTGTTGGTACCTGCACGCTGGTAGACTTTCTCAATCGCATTAGATACCTTATCTGCCAATTTGTCGAATATACCTTCGTTTGGAGCGTTGGCAGGACCTTGAAACAGATCCAATGCGAGTTGTGGATTCGTACTAATCATATTCTTCAGTTTTGTCTCGTTCTCGATAACCAGTTTACCATTCTCCGAATAGTTACCTGTTGTAATTCCCAAAGCGCTTAGAGGACCAAGTTTATCCGTAATTACTGCACGCATCTCGGACAACACGGATTTAATGATATCATCATTTTTAAGTAAACCACTTTTTGCTTTTTCGGTCCAGGTATCAATCTCGGATTCCTTCAGCTCTTTCTTTTGCTCGTCTGTCAATGGTTTGAAATCACGATACTTCGTCTCTTCAACCTTTGAATTCAGAGCTTTAATTAAGCTATTGTAATCTTCAATAAAACCCTTGATGGATTCCAAAGCTTTGTCAGGATCACTTTGGTTCTTAATTACAGCCAAATTATCAACTGTACCCGTCTTAGTAACACCCAACAAAGTAATTTGTACTCCATTGAGAGAAAAAGAGTTACTCTTGATACCTTTTATAGGTTCACCATTCACTGTAACAATGGCATCTTTACCTTCAGTAGGAATAAGTGGAGCGCCATCCTCATAAGATTTGGTTCCTTTGAACAAACTCATAAATTCGTAGGATCCACCGCTAATCTTTAGCTCTTTACCCTCTTGAGCAGTAATGGTCAATTTTCCACCTGTAAACTCCGCCATTGCATCGGAGCCAGGAGCATTGATTTTATCTAGCACATCGGATATTTTATCAGTTCCATTAAAATTTAGTGTTTTTCCGTTAAGAACAAAACTGTACGTTTTGGCCGGTGTGCCTGGTTCCGGATCTTTACCACCATTTAGCTTGTACAGATCAGCCAGTGTTTTGTCAGCCGTAACGTCAGTACCTGGACCTTTTGTTTCGATCACAGTCTTTTTAGAAAAGAGTGCCATTATGGAATTTCCACCACTAGGAGTCTCCACGGTAACCGTGTTACCTTCTCCTCCTGTTTTAGAAGCAATGGATAACTTACCTGTAATTTCATCATAACTTGCGATTGCATTCGCCTGAGCGTTGGAATTAATGGTCGAGACCAGAGTAGAGATGGACGTCATACCATTAAATAAAGATTTACCATCCTTATCGGTAAAGCTTACTCCATTGATTTTGATATCAAAGCCTTTTTGAAGGTACTTCGCCATGTCCGCTGAACCCATCATAGATAAGTCTACACCTTCCAAAGCGGCCAATGACGTGGTACCACTTATCCCTTGGCCAAGCCCCGACGTTGTGATCGTTGCACTTTCGGCGAGCTTTTCAACACTAATCCTCATTTCAACTCCGTTAGCGGTTGCTGACGCTTCGGCTTTAACCGCATCTGTGTTCCCCGTAACTGTTGCTTTATTCGCGTTCAGCGCAGTAGAACTTCCATATTTCGTAATTAACTTATTGGATCTGAAGTCATATAATTTACTGCTTAATTCGCGGTAGCTTTCCCGTTGCCACTGTAAAAGTTGCTTTTCTTGATTGAGCTTGTCTAATGGCACGCGCTTGGTTGCCATCATACTTTTGACCATACTTTCAATATCCATTCCGGAAAACCCATTAATACGTGTAACCACAACAGCACCTCCACCAATTATATTTTTTCGTCAACCAATATCCCTGCAATTTCCATCATCTTGGCTACCAGATCCAGCGTTTTCTCTGGAGGAACCTCACGGATTAATTCTCCTGTATCCTTGTTTAGAACTTTGACCATAATCTCATGTGTCTTCTCATGAATGCTGATGTCCAGCGTAGTCTCGGGCCCTTGTAGAGCCTTGACTGCACGATCGATATTACGAATCAACTGCTCTTCCCCGATCGATAAGTGTATACCTTGTTTTTCCTTGTTATAAGCTTCCTTAGCTGTCTTGATGTTAGTTGTTTCTTGTCCCGCTTGTGAAGCGCTTGCCGGGTTCTGTACCTCAAGCCCAGCACTACTTACGGATGAGGCAGCAGATAAAGAAAATTGAATGTTCACCCTTAAACGACCTCCAACATGTTCGCATTTATAATATATATCGGTCAAGCAAGTCCCCAGCTTTAGGAAATATGTAAAATCCAACAAAAAAACCTTGGATCAAAGATCCAAGGTTTAGTGTAGAGCCTGATAAAATTAACGAAGCAATTGCAGAACGCCTTGCGGCTGTTGGTTTGCTTGCGCCAACATTGCTTGAGCTGCTTGAGCCAAGATGTTGTTTTTCGTTTGTTCCATCATTTCTTTCGCCATATCAACGTCACGGATACGTGATTCAGCAGCTGTCAGGTTCTCAGAAGCTGTTCCCAAGTTGTTGATTGTGTGCTCCAGACGGTTTTGAACAGCACCCAGTTTAGAACGCTCGCTGGATACAGTTGCAGTTGCTTTATCCAGAACTGCGATTGCAGCAGCTGCACCTTCTTTAGTGGAGATGTTCAGAGCAGCTTCGCCTTTAACATCGTTAGTTCCATCAGTTACAGTGTTTTCTTTAGTGAAACCAGCATCACCAGCTTTACCAGTGATACCCAGAGCGGAAGAACGCATGTCGCCGATAGAAAGGCTCATGGATTGACCAGTGTTAGCACCAATTTGGAAAGAAGTTTCAAAGTTCTTCTGAACTCCGCCATCTTTCAAAGTGATTCCGTTACCAGCTTCACCTTTAGCATTAGATGTGATCACCAATTTATTTGCATCAGCACCTGTACCTACGGAAAGTGTTACACCTTCAATTTTAGTAGCAAGAGTGTCAACAATTGCTTGAGCAACATCACCAGCACCTACAGTAGCACCAGCCTTAGTCAAGGCACTAATATTAACTCCTAGTGCGCTTCCTTTGTACTCACCTTTTGTTGCATCGTAGAACTCAACCTGTTGACCATTAATAGTCACACCAGTACCAAGCAATTTCTCTGCTGCTGCCGGAGAAGTTATGCTCGAGAAGTCAAGTGTACCTTTTGCAGCGGTATAAGTTGTAGTACCAACCGAAACTGCACCACCTGCTGCATCTGTACCATTTATTTTCGCAACGGTCATATTACCCTTGGATCCATCAAATTGACCGCCATCTTCTTGTTTAACTGCAGAGATAGTAACTTTACCAGCTGCATCAGCTGTTGCTGTAAAGCTACCTTTCAACGTATCATTTGCATCAATAGCTTTTTGTAATTCAGCAGCATATTGAGCTCCAGTTGCAGCTTCATCAGCAGGCAATGTAGTCAACTTAGCAGACAGATCTTGACCATTGATAGTAACTGTCAATTCTTCACCAATTGCGCCAACAGCAGCAGGAGCATCAAGGGTTTGGCTTGCTTGTGTATGAGTAGTCGAACCACCACTTACAAATCCGTCTTTAGCAACGCCAGTACCTGTAAGGTTAGTTTTTCCATCACCTTGCAACAATTTTTGAGTATTGAACTCTGTAGTGTTACCGATACGGTTGATTTCGGAAGTCAATTGGTTCATTTCGTCTTGCAGAGCTTGACGATCGGAATCCGTGTTTGTTCCGTTAGCGGATTGGTTAGCAATCTCGCGTTGACGTTGCAGGATGGAGTGAGTTTCGTTCAAAGCACCCTCAGCTGTTTGGATCAAAGAGATACCATCTTGAGCGTTACGGGAAGCTTGATCCAAACCGCGGATTTGGCCGCGCATTTTTTCGGAAATTGCCAGACCTGCAGCATCGTCACCAGCACGGTTGATGCGAAGACCGGAAGACAATTTTTCGATATTTTTGTTAGTGTTAGCAGTGTTTGCAGACAGTTGACGGTGTGTGTTCAATGCCGCGATATTATGGTTGATAATCATTAGAGTATTTCCTCCCTGAAAATAAATTAGTTCCACATCCATGTGGTAAACGCCGCGACATTAAGGTCGGCCGCCCTGCCGAAGCAGCGTCTAAATTATATATCGACGGAAGGTGAACAACTGTTTATAGCAAATTGGAATTTTTTTAATCTTTTTTTATTCCACTATTTCTTAGTCGCTCCATAAACGCTTCAACATTGGCTGCGAGAGGTGTTGCAGACTCAAGATTTGCCTCCTGTATGGATGCGTAAATCTCCTGGCGAAAGATATCAATATGCTTAGGAGCAGAAATACCGATTCGCACAGTATCCCCTTCTACAGCAAGTACCGTTACCTCAATATGATCTTGAATAACGATGGATTCGCCTTTTTTTCGTGATAATACCAGCATATCAGACGCCACCCTTCACTGAGTTTGCTTCGTCTTCTGCCCAGATGAGATGACGTGTCTCATAGCTGGAATGATGGAGTACCACTTGTTTTCCCAGACGTTGCTCTGGATTAAGTACAACGGGAGCCAACAAGTTCATGGTGGATTTATTTGTGTCAGAATGAATTGTCACCATAGAGAAAACCGAAACCTGCTCTTCAATCCCAAGCTCTTCTTTATCCACCTCACCCAATTCAAAACTATAGTCGGGTACAAACATAAATGGACTAACCAACAAGAAAGATAGACCCGGTTCATGTACCGACTGTAAATAACTGAACGGAGTCTCCTCCCATGAAATTAACGCATATTCCGTCTCATCTTCAAATCCGGGCAATCCTTTAGAAAATCGATATATATCTTCCTCTTTAACTTCTAGTTCTCCCCACATGCTTGTCTGAATCCGAATGGTAAACGCCTCCTTGGCGAAGAATTTATACGAAAAGAGCCATAGATGGCTGCATACGAGACCGTCTATAGCTCTACATTATAACTTACAACCCAACATCTATGTCAGGTGGAGTATATTGAACTGATGCATATTGCTTCACATAAATATCAAGCTTACCCCGTTGATACTCAATCTCCGGTTTATTAACGATGACGTTCATTTCAGAAACGGCAGGTTGAAAGTTAATATCCGGTGGCCTTGTATCAACACGTGTATCAACATTATCAAAAGAAGCCGGAGTGCGCGTTTCAGGGAAAGGTTGTGGTTGCCAGTTCATGCCTACTATATTTGCAATCGTATTACCTGGCTTATGAATCGCTGCCAATTGATTTCCCTGTTGAACGCGTTCAGCCATGTTTTGCAAGAACTGTTGCTGTATGCCCGAATATATTCGCGCGTTCATATCAATCATATTCCCGCCGTTGTATGCTGAGAAAGCCTTGCTCTGATCTACATGAAGCGTGATCGGATGACTCTCTACCGTTAGCTTGGCAGGTCTGGTGTTTAGCTGCACTTCTGCCTTAGGCTGGCGAATAGAGTACTGACCAGGATCAGCATCAATATTGAGAATAGATGGCGTTGTTCGAATCTGGACGACAGGAAGAGTCTTCACTAATTACTCCTCCTCTTTATCTCAGGAAGTCTACCAGAGATGGAGAAATGATTTTGGCACCTGCAGACAAGGAAGCGTTATAGATATTTTCCTGTATTTTGGATTTCATCGCCAGTTCAGCATAGTCTGCATCCTCAACTTTGGCTTGCAAATCTGTCAAATTGATATTGAGATCATCGAGACGCCCCATCATTAGATCAACACGATTCGTTTTGGCACCAAGTTCGGAACGGATCGCCAGCATTTTGTCCATACGGCTATCTATGTTATCCAATTGCTTCGATAATTCTTCAGTGTTCCCGTCTGTTAAAGCCTTCATAATGTTGTTAACTGTTACGAACAAATTATCCTCTTCCGTTTCAGTGCCAAATACCTCATTGCCATTGACGTTAATAGGCAGTTGTACGCTTTCACCAACAATAAAATTGATTTTACCTTTGTCCGTTAAAACGGAGGCAGCATTAGATGTATCGAAAGATCCATCTGGATTGGCAGGAAAATCATATGGCTTCACATCATAGGTTTCACCATTGAAGATATATTTACCGTTCAGCTTACTGTTAGAAATATCAATCAGCTGCTCCTTGAGCTGTTTCACTTCTTCATTAATACTATCGAGTGCTGACTGAGGGTTAGTTCCTGTTGAACCCTTCACCGTCAATTCACGTAGACGCTGAACGACTTCCCCAGCTTGGTTCATGACGGTGTCGTTAAATTCAAGCCAGGATATAGCAGTATCCACATTTTTCTGATATTGCTCATTGGATGACAACTCTGCCCGATAACGAAGGGAGTATGTTATCCCTACCGGATCGTCAGAAGGCTTGTTAATTTTACGACCTGTCGCTAGTTGGGTCTGAGTGTTATTCATCTGTTGGGCATTCCGGTTCAGGTTCAAAAGCAACTGTGAACTGAGCATATTATTGGTTATTCTCATGGTCTGTTAAGTCACCCCTTTCTATTATCTACCTACTGTCCCAGTAGAATTAATCAACTTATCAAGTAATTCATCATATGTGGTCATAAATCGAGCAGATGCGTTATATGCATGCTGGAACTTGATCATATTTGACATCTCTTCATCCAACGATACACCACTTACCGATTGACGACGCGTGTCTACTTGCTCCACAAGAAACTCAGAGTTAGACGTCTGACGTGCAGCTTCTTGAGACTGAACCCCCAGTTGACCTACGATTGCACTGAATTGTGCACCAATGGTTGCATTACGCAATCCATCCGAGGATTTCATAGGAGTATCCTTCAGATTAGCAAGTAAAAGTGCTAGGGTGTTATTCCCTTTAACCACAGTCTCTGCTCCAGAAGCATCAGTAACTGTACGCAGAGAAGTTGCAATCTTATTGGGATCAGCCAGAATTTCGGCGTTCAATGAGATATTCCCAGCTGTAATCGTGGTTCCACCACCAGCTGCTGTAAAGAATGGTACTCCTGGTGAATTGGTTCCGTCCATGCTGTATCCAAGCTGATGAAGACCGTTCAAACCTTTAACCGTTACCTTCAGATCCGCAGTTAGTGTACGAGATGCACCCGTGTATGTAACACCATCCAGGACGGTGTTATCCGGCAAGACAGAGCCCGCTGGGATCTTAATTTCGATATCACCATTCGCAAGCGTGTTGGCAAGTTCATTCATCTGTTTCTGATAATCACTCACCAAGGTGTCTCTGGACTTAATCATACCGTGGACTTCGCCATTGGTAAGATCGCCCGCAGTGTAAGCCGTATTTAGAAAAGCAGAATCAACTGTTGCTTGCACAGTTCCACCTGTAACCAACGCCTGTCCATTCATCTGGACCTGGTAGCCTTGTGGAGAATCCGTTACTGTAATGTTCATAATCTTGGACAACTTGTCTGCCATTAAGTCTCGTTGGTCACGCAAGTCGTTGGCATTATCGCCGAGCGATTCGACCTTAACAATAGCGCTGTTAAGGTTAGCGATATTACCAAGATAGCCTTGAATTTCATTAGCTTTCACTTCGATATTGTTGTCCAAATCCTGACTAAGATTGTCCAGTTGGCGGCTAATCTGATTCATCGCATCTGTCAGAGCCAGCGTTGTCTCTTTAACGATTCGACGAGCAGTAACATCCTCCGGATTTTTGCTCAGATCGGACCAAGATTTATAGAAGTTATCCATCACAGTCCGAAATCCGGTGTCGGATGGTTCATTCACAATGGCTTCGAGTTTCTCAAGCGTGTCTCGTTGAATGGACCAACTCCCGAAGTTGGTGTTTTCATTGCGATACTGGTCGTCCAGGAATTTCTCACGCACACGGGTAATGGAGTCGAACTCCACCCCTGTTCCGAGTTGTCCTGGTGTTGTACTGTGTAAAAATGCAAACGGCTCCATAGGAATGGACGCCTGCATGTTTACCTTTTGCCGAGAGTACCCTTCGGTGTTGGCATTGGCCACGTTATGTCCTGTTGTGCTAAGCGCTGTCGTCTGTGTAAACAAGCTTCGTTTAGCTGTTTCGATTGAATGAAAAGTAGATGTCACCTTGTTTCCCCCTAATTAATCAGGCACGTGTATCAAAGAGACCGATTCGCCCTGGATTACCGTTCTTATCAGCAGGATGCTGATATGTGGCATCCTGTTCCGGCCGAGAAGCAAATATGTCCATTGAGAGATCAATAAACATCAATGATTGCTCGATCAGTTTTTGATTCAATTGATTAATTTCTTTCAATTCCTGCAATGTTCCCGCTAGCTTCTTCTGGACTTCCAGCAATCGCTGTTTATCAGCCGGATCAAATATCAACTTGGAGATCTCTGTGATATTCAGGTTAAGCATCGACTTAATGCCCCGCTCCTGAAGCAGTTCATGAACTGCACTCAATCGTTCGCTCTCAAGTGGCTCCTGCTGTTTCATAAACTTGGATTCCTTATTCATTAAAGCAATGAGTTGATCCACATCGTTTTTGACAATGACCTGTCTCTTGATCTCGCTGAGTGCCAGCATCTCGCGGTGACTTTGTTCCGTTTGCTGCAAAACTGCAATTAACTTGTCCAGTGCTGCCATTACGTGATCACCTATTCCTTATCAAAAGACTTAAAGTACGGCAGTAACTTGTCAGCAAGCTTGCTGCTGTCCACTTGGTAAGTTCCCGAACTTACCTGTTCTTTCAGTTCCTGTATCCGTTGTATACGTCCTGCATCCTGTGTACGACCTTGTTCCTCAAGCATCTTCATCGCCTCCGGAGAAATGGATACCTCGTCCTTACGGCGGCTCTTTTTGGCATCAGCCTGCTGATTGGATTCAACGTTCCTCTGATATGAATTGATTGCACCAATTCTACTCGGTTCATTGATTTTCATACGAATTGCACTTCCTTCCACCTTAGGATTTTATTAGATTATAGAATTCATACGTTTTCAGCGCAGCTGAAGGATTCTATAATCGCAAGAAAAACTACTGCTGAAATGCGGTCTGTCTCCCTTGAACATGCGTCGATCAATGTTTCTTCTTACATTATCTTTATGTTCTCGAACGATTAGGATAATAAAAAAAACCGATAATCTTTAATAAGTTTATCGGTACGTTCCAAAACATTTGTTATAGCAAAACTTGTATTTAAGCCCTCGTTCCTATAGATCCCGTAGTTTGTCGACAGCATTATAGGTTCGTCCGCCTATGCTGCCGTTATCCTTCTGACCTACTTCTCGAGCCGCTCCAGCCAAATCTTTCGTCAAACGATTCCGGCAAGAGTCGCACATATGGCCTTCACGAATCAGGGTTCCGCACACTTCACAAGGATACATCATATTTGGGGCGTTTTCGATGGAAATCCGTCCCTCACGAATGAACTTAGTAATATTTTTAATTGAAACTTCTGTTGCATCAGATAGTTCCTGTATGTTAGTGCCCTTGTTTTCGCGTAGATATTCCACACAAGTCTGGTATTCCAGTTCAATTTCCTTGATACAGTTCGAGCACACATCCCGAAAATTCAACGCATATAATTTGCCACAACGCGGACAATTACCCAGATTCATCGCTAAAACGCCCCTCTCAAACTTCCTATTCCGAATGGATAATAACTATACATTACCTTATTTTCTCACTTTAAGTCCATAGCCTCTTCGCGAATAAAAAAGGGGTATAGGGTGCATGTATGCGCAACCTATACCCCTGATCTACATCCTTAATTCAATGTTTTGATGCTTAATATGGAAGTCCATGCACTTATATTTTGATCATTCAGTGCACGAATGCGATATTTATGAAGGCTTGATGGAAGCAAATCAGAATGAATAAAGGTTGTATCATTTATAGTCGCTACGATTTGACCATCTGCTTCAACTTCATATGAAGAGGCACCACTGACTGAATCCCATGTTAATAAAATTCCTGTCCTGTCTGAAGTTCCTTTCAATACGGGGGTGCTCAATTGTGTTGTTCCCTTAATTAGATCACTCCATATTCCTACTCCTGCAGCATTCTTCGAGCGGATGCGGAAGGTGTGATCTGTGTTTGCTGCGAGACCATTCTTTGTGTAAGCAGTCGCAGTTGTGGACACTACGACGCCATCAATCTCCAGATCGTAACCAGTTGCTCCAGTCACTGCGTTCCATTTCAAGGCTATTGCTGCATTTGTTACCGAGTTAACAGTCAATCCTGTAACGAAAGCTGGGATTGTGCTTTGCGTTAAAATGGCTGTCCACGCACTCGTATTGGTGTCAGTCAAAGCGCGTACGCGATATTTATGCGTTGTACCTGGGAGCAAGCTGCTGTGCGTGTATGAAGATTCGTTCACTGTCGGTACTACTACGCCG
>NZ_LITU01000034.1:1095-1595 GCF_001280595.1 Paenibacillus xylanivorans | reverse complement strand
CAATCTCCAGGTCATATCCCGTTGCTCCAGTTACTGCATTCCATTTCAAAGCTATTGCTACATTCGTTACGGAGGTAATAGTCAGTCCAGTAACAGAGGTAGGCAATGTGCTTTGCGTCAAAATGGCTGTCCATGCACTTGTGTTGGTGTAGGTCAAAGCCCGTACACGATATTTATGTGCTGTTCCTGCAAGCAAGCCGCTATGCGTGTACGATTCGCTCACTGTCCCCACAACCACACCATCAGCCTCTACTTCATATTTTGTAGCGTCAGCGATTTCTACCCATGTCAGATTAATAGCCGTCTCTTCCGATGTGGCTTTCAATACTGGGGTGTTCAATTGCGTGGTTCCGCTGATTAAATCACTCCATGTTCCTACTCCCGCGGCATTCTTAGAACGGATGCGGAAGGTGTGATCTGTGTTGGCTGCAAAACCACTTTTCGTGTAGGCAGTAGCAGTTGTGGATACTACGGTGCCATCTATCTCCAGATCATATCCG
>NZ_LITU01000034.1:662-1085 GCF_001280595.1 Paenibacillus xylanivorans | reverse complement strand
GGTGTATTCAATAGCGTAGTTCCGCTGACCAAATCACTCCACACCCCTACTCCAGCGGCATTCTTCGAACGGATGCGGAAGGTATGATCTGCATTTGCTGCGAGACCACTCTTCGTGTAGGCAACGCCAGTAACAGCAACAACTGTGCCGTCAATCTCCAGGTCATATCCCGTTGCTCCGGTTACCGCGTTCCATTTCAATGCTATTGCTGCATTTGTTACCGTGTTAATAGTCAATCCACTAACTGAAGCTGGGATTGTGCTTTGCGTTAAAATGGCTGTCCATGCACTCGTATTGGTGTTGGTCAGCGCACGTACGCGATATTTATGTGCTGTTCCTGCGAACAAACTACTATGCGAGTATGAAGGATCGTTCACTGCTACTACCACACCATCGGCTTCCACTTCGTATTTCGTAGCGTCG
>NZ_LITU01000034.1:578-652 GCF_001280595.1 Paenibacillus xylanivorans | reverse complement strand
CGGCTTCTACTTCATATTTCGTAGCGTCAACGATTTCTGCCCATGTCAGATTAATAGCCGTTTCTTCCGATGTC
>NZ_LITU01000034.1:0-568 GCF_001280595.1 Paenibacillus xylanivorans | reverse complement strand
ACGTGCTTTGCGTCAAAATGGCTGTCCACGCACTTGTGTTGGTGTCGGTCAGAGCACGTACGCGATATTTATGTGCTGTTCCTGCGAGCAAGCTGCTGTGCGTGTACGAAGGTTCGTTCACTGTCGCTACTACCACACCATCGGCTTCCACCTCATATTTCGTAGCGTCGGCGATTTCTGCCCACGTCAGGTTAATAGCCGTTTCTTCCGACGTCGCTTTCAATACTGGGGTGTTCAATTGCGTGGTTCCGCTGATTAAATCACTCCATGTTCCAACACCTGCGGCATTCTTCGAGCGGATGCGGAATGTGTGATCTGTGTTTGCTGCAAGACCACTTTTCGTGTAGGCAACGCCAGTAGTAGCGACGACTGTACCGTCAATCTCCAGGTCATATCCCGTAGCTCCGGTTACTGCGTTCCATTTTAGTGCAATCGCCACATTCGTTACCGAGCTAATAGCCAATCCGCTAACGGAAGCAGGCAGTGCGCTTTGCGTCAAAATGGCTGTCCATGCACTTGTGTTGGTGTAGGTCAAAGCCCGTACACGATATTTATGTGCTGTTCCTGC
>NZ_LITU01000006.1 GCF_001280595.1 Paenibacillus xylanivorans | reverse complement strand
TATTGAATCATTGTTTCAACAAAATTATACACCTTGAAAACACGGAGATCCAAGAGTTTGATGGGCGATATATTGATTATAACTTCTCATTGCTTCAGACTAAAATTGAGTTACAAGAAATCGCAGTCGCCGAAGGTGAAGAAATCGAGAGATACGATAACATCATCGATAATCTGAGAGAGATCGCAACTTATAATTCAGAAGCATCCAGAGGCAGAGCGTTAAAAGCCAGAGTTAGGTTTCAAGAAAGATTGGAAGCACGTAGAATCAAAGCGCCATTTGTTGATATTAAGCAGCCGGATATTACGTTTGGTATCGATCATGAAATGGAAGACACCGTTGTGGTAAATGTCCATGATTATAGTGTTTCCTTTGATGAGCTGATTTTAGAAAATGTTAACTTTGAGATCAAATCTACAGATAAAGTAGCTATTATCGGCCCAAACGGTACCGGTTAAACGACTTTGCTTCGGGAAATCTTTAAAAATAATCATGATTCCATTGAAATCAATGCTGATGTTAAAGTGGCTTATTTGTCTCAGCTTCAAGGCGAAACGCTAGAGGATTCCAATACGATACTAAATGAGTTCATCGATGCCGGGTTTAAAACTTATGATGAGATCAGATCGTATTTTTCAAACTATGGCTTTGAAGGAGAAGTCCTTGATCAAAAGATAGAATCTTTATCTGGTGGAGAAAAA
>NZ_LITU01000005.1:17344-79083 GCF_001280595.1 Paenibacillus xylanivorans | reverse complement strand
ACTGTCGCACTTGGTTTGACAATCGGTCTTTATAAAAAAAGGTACACAAAAGATACAAAATGAACTAAAATGAACTTATATGAACATTATCTGACTAACGAAAGGAATGGATTAATGATGCAAAACCGTTATGCTGCACACCCAAATGAAGTGAAAAACTATGATACATCCCGTTTGCGCGAGGAATTTCTGATGGAGCAATTGTTTGCCACAGATGAATTGGTGACCGTTTACTCTCATGTGGATCGTTATATTGTAGGAACGGCTGTACCTCAAAGCAAGGATATTGCACTTGAAGTGAATCTGAAGGATATCGGAACGAACTTTTTCCTGGAGCGTCGTGAAATCGGTATCATTAATGTTGGAGGCCATGGAACCGTGACAGCTGACGGTCAAGGCTACGAGATTGGTGCGAAGGAATGCCTGTACATCGGCAGAGGTGTAAAAGAAGTCGTGTTCAAGAGCAGCGGCAAGGATCAACCGGCTCAGTTTTATTTTGTATCCACACCGGCGCACCACACGTATCCAACAGTAAAAGCAACGCAAGAACAAGCTCAGCCGAACCACCTCGGCAGCATCGAAAGCTCGAATGAACGGACCATTTATCGCTATATCCACCAGGGAGAAGGCGGAATCCAGAGCTGTCAGCTGGTAATGGGCATTACGGAACTCGACAAGGGTAACATGTGGAATACCATGCCTGCACATACCCACAACCGCCGTTCCGAAGTATACTTGTATTTCAACCTGCCGGAAGATGGCGTCGTGTTCCATATGATGGGCGAGCCAAACGAAACACGGCATCTGGTTGTACGTGACCGTCAGGCCATTATCTCCCCTAGCTGGTCGATCCACAGTGGTGTCGGTACGAGCAGCTATACCTTCTGCTGGGCAATGGCTGGGGAAAACCAGACGTTCGAGGATATGGACGGCGTGGCGATGAAGGACCTGAAATAGGCGCGTAAATTCCAAAGAAACAGGAAGTTGATCTGTGATGAATCCATTGAAAAGACATGAAAAAATTATGGAGGCTCTATTGGAGCGGCAGGAAGTCACCGTTAGTGATCTGAGTGAACTGCTGCAGGTGACGGGCAAGACTGTACGGGAGGATCTCGATAAGCTGGAAGGCATGGGGTTACTCGTGCGTGTCCATGGGGGTGCGATGCTGGCTCAGAACGACCAGTACGGCATCCTCACGAGTCGTGGGGCTACGGAAAAGCATCATTCGGAGAAAACGGAGATTGCTGAGCGAGCCCTTGCTTATATCCGGCCAGGAGATATTGTTGCATTGGACGGCGGAAGCACTACGTTGGAGATGGCGAAGCGTATGGACAATCAACCCATTACCGTGGTTACCAATGATCTGTTCATTATTGCTGAGCTGACCAAAAAGGAGCAGGTGCGACTGGTTGTGCCTGGCGGGGCAAGAGTCCGCAATATGCTGGTGGGAGACGACACGGCGGCCTTCATTTCGGGTCTCAACATTCACAAAGCGTTTATCTCAACGACGGCACTTCATCCGGAATTTGGACTTTCCATATATACAGGAGATCTGGTGCCACTAAAAAAAGCGATGATCTCTGCATCTCAGCAGGTCTATGGCGTCGTGGATCATTATAAATTCGGGCAATTTGCCCTTCGGACCTTTGCGCACTGTTCGGAGCTGGATTGTATCATCAGCGACAGTCGCTTGGATGAGGAGACAGTAGCCCTATACAAACAAAATGGCATCGAAGTGGATTATCAGAGCTGACCTTCAGTTCCACAGTGGTTACGTGACTGCCGAGGCTGAAGAACACGGTTTGCATACCAATAACCATGCGGAGGAATCATTCATGAACCCATTTGATTTAAGCGGACAAGTTGCACTTGTCACTGGTACATCAGGAGGTCTTGGGCAAGGAATGGCGATTGGCCTTGCTGAAGCCGGGGCAGATGTTGTGCTGGTGTCTTACTCCAATCCATCGGAAACAGCGCGTGCCATTGAGGCTCTAGGACGCAAAGCGTATGTGATTGAAGCTGATTTGAGTCGTGAGGACGAATTGACCGGGGTGTTTGAAAAGGCATTAGCCTTTCAAGGGAGAATTGATATTCTGGTCAATAATGCGGGAATTATTCGTCGTACACCTGCAGCCGATCACGGTCAACAGGACTGGCATGATGTCATAGGTCTTAACCTGAATACGGTATTTTTCCTGAGCCAGTTGGCCGGCAGACATATGATTGAACGGGGAAGCGGAAAGATCATTAACATTGCCTCCATGCTGTCTTATCAGGGTGGAATTAACGTACCGGGATACACGGCCAGTAAACATGGGGTAGCCGGTTTAACGAAAGCACTCGCGAATGAATGGGCAGGCAAAGGTGTTCAAATCAACGGGATTGCACCAGGCTATATGGAAACAGACAATACGACTCAGATTCGCGCCGATGAAAATCGGTACCGTGACATCACGGCACGGATTCCAGCTGGACGCTGGGGAACACCTGAGGATCTGAAAGGTCCGGTTGTTTTCCTGGCATCGGCGGCTTCGGATTATTTGAATGGTCACGTACTGAATGTGGATGGCGGCTGGATGGCTCGTTAACCCTGTCAGCGATCCGATTGCAAAGGAGGCAGTGACATGAAACTTGGTATTCTTGCGCATACGTTTGGCAAACAACCTACGGCACAGCTTGCACAGACCATCGCGGATAACGGATTCAATTCGGTACAGCTGGCATTAGCCAAGGCTTTGTCGGATGTAGACTCGGCCAATGGCAAGCTGAGCCCTGGACTGGCGAACGAGATCGGAGATCAATTTGCACAGCGCGGAGTCAAGATTGCGGTATTGGGTTGCTACATTAACCCGATTGATCCTGATCCTGTGGCCCGTCGTGCAGACATTGATCGATTCAAGGAGCATCTGCGTTATGCCCGGGATTTCGGTTGCAGCATGGTGGCAACGGAGACCGGGGGCCTAGATACGTATCGCGACTCTCATCCGGATGGATATGAAGAAAAGGCGTGGACGGTGCTGCGGGAAACGGTAGAGGAACTGGCGGAAGAGGCGGAAAAGTGGGGCGTTCATGCGGCGATTGAGCCTGTATCTACTCATACACTTCATTCACGTGAACATATGATCCGTCTGTTTGAAGAAATTCCTTCATCCAATCTGGGCATGCTGTTTGATCCTTGTAATTTGATCAAACAACCGCATGTGGCTGACCAGTCTGCATTTCTGCGTGAAGTGATGGAAACGCTGTATCAGCGCATCATTGTCATTCATGCCAAAGATGTGGCTTTCAATGCACAGGGTGAAAAGTTCAATCCGGTGCCGGGTGAGGGCATTCTGGATTATCCGTTATTTTTTGAACTATTGAAGACCTATAAACCACACATCGATATTTCACTAGAAGGGGTAACGGCGGAAGAAGCTGTCCCAGCGGCCAAGCATTTACGTGAGGTATGGAGTGGCGTTCGGGTATAGACGGTATAAAGTCGGGCAGAAGTTCAGCAGGTGATGGTTAAAAAAATCCGGAAAACCTTTGCGGGAGCAAAGGTTTTTTTGGTGTAGCAGTCTTACTGATACATATTTAACATTTCTCATCGGAAAAATCGGAAATATTTCTTTTCAAAAGCGACATCTTGTGAGAGAATATGGAAAACATACGCCACCATGTCATGACATCTAGGGATTTGCCAAACGTATAAGTTAAGGGAGGAAACAGATTTATGTCAAACGAACGTGAGCTTTCATTTGAAACATTGGCAATCCATGCCGGCCAGGAGATTGATCCGACCACCCATGCACGTGCTGTACCGTTGTACCAAACAACATCCTACGGATTCCGTGATACGGAGCATGCAGCCAATCTGTTTGGATTGAAAGAGTTTGGCAATATCTATACGCGTCTGATGAATCCGACCACGGATGTGTTCGAACAACGTATTGCTGCACTTGAGGGAGGCGCGGGTGCACTGGCTACCGCTTCCGGTCAGGCAGCGATTACGTTCTCTCTCTTAAACATCGCAGGTGCGGGTGACGAGATTGTTTCCGCAGCGAGTCTGTATGGAGGAACGTACAATCTGTTCTCAACCACACTACCGAAACTTGGCCTAGATGTAAAGTTTGTAGATTCCAGTGATCCTGAAAATTTCCGGGCGGCGATTACGGAGAAGACAAAAGCATTGTACGCTGAAACGATCGGTAATCCGCAAGGCAACGTACTGGATATTGAAGCTGTGGCAGCCATCGCCCATGAACATGGCATTCCTTTGATTGTAGACAATACATTCCCAAGTCCATATCTGCTTCGTCCAATCGAGCATGGAGCTGATATTGTCGTTCATTCGGCTACCAAATTTATTGGCGGTCACGGTACTTCCATTGGTGGAGTTATTGTGGACAGTGGCAAATTCGACTGGAAAGCAAGTGGCAAGTTCCCGGGACTGACAGAACCGGATTCCAGCTATCATGGTGTCGTATATACAGAAGCGGTTGGACCGATTGCTTATATTATCAAAGCTCGTGTACAATTGCTGCGTGACTTTGGTGCTACTATCTCACCTTTCAATTCATGGTTGCTCATTCAAGGGCTGGAGACACTGCATCTGCGTGTAGAACGTCATAGCAGCAACGCACTGGCTGTGGCGCAATATCTGGAGAAACATGAGGATGTGGACTGGGTAAGCTACGCAGGTTTGCCGAGTCACCCTTCCTATGAACTGGCACAGAAGTATTTGCCGAAAGGCCAGGGAGCCATTCTGACCTTTGGTATCAAAGGCGGAGTGGATGCAGGACGCAAACTGATTGAGAATGTGAAGCTGTTCTCTCACCTTGCCAACGTAGGTGACTCCAAGTCACTGATCATTCATCCGGCAAGTACGACGCACCAACAGCTGACAGAAGATGAGCAGACTGCAGCAGGCGTTAATCCTGAGCTGATTCGTTTATCTGTGGGTACAGAGAATATTCAGGATATCCTCTACGATCTGGAGCAAGCCATTAAGGCTAGTCAGCAATCAAGTGTTAGTGTTTAATTCATAACGTTAATAAATTAAATTTACACGAGCCGCTTGTCCTTATGGACGAGTGGCTTTTTTTAATTTTACATCGGCTAAGGTGAAAAACCCATTTACAAATGCAGAACACAGGCATATAATGAAGCAAAAGTTGTATTGGGTAAAAATAATTGCATAAGTACAAAAATGATTATCATTCTCATTCAAAATGATTCAAAAATCATTCAATAACCATGCTGCTGCGGGATTCCCGCAGCAGCATGTGTCATTTTTAGGGCATTAACAATGGCTCTCATTCTCAATACGACTTCAATACAGGGAACATGGATGCTGCAAAATGCACTCCACAACCCGACAATCAGAAAGGATTGTGATTCATATGCAAGCGATACACCAACCTATTCAAACCCAAGCAAAAGCTGAACAGCGCTCTGCCAACACACCTGGTCCGGGACGAGGGCGCAAACCAGACTTTCGGGCGATGCTGCGCAACAAGGAAATGCAAGCTGCTCTGGGCAGTGGACTTTTGATGCTTATTGCTTGGGCGACTGCATCGTGGTCCAACCCATTATCCGTACTGCTATATATCGTTGCGTATGCCATAGGTGGATGGACCAAGGCCAAAGAAGGCATAGAGACACTGGTCAAGGATCGTGATCTCGATGTAAATCTGCTCATGATTGCAGCATCGTTGGGAGCGGCAGCCATCGGTTACTGGAATGAAGGCGCCATGCTAATCTTTATTTTTGCGTTAAGTGGTGCGTTGGAAAGCTATGCAACGGAGCGCAGTCACAAGGATATTTCATCACTGCTGGCGCTCAAACCGGAAACGGCGCTGCGTATTGAGGACGGGAAGATGAATCGTGTATCCATCGATGATTTGCAGCCGGGGGATCTGTTGCTGGTCAAACCAGGCGAACTGGTTCCGGCGGATGGTGTAGTGTACCGGGGTAGCTCTTTTATCAATCAGGCCTCGATTACAGGAGAATCCTTACCTATAGACAAAATCGCTGGTGACGAGGTATACGCAGGTACCGTGAATGGCGAAGGTGCTCTATATGTGGAGGTGACCAAATCAGCTGAAGGTTCACTTTTTGGTAAGATCATTAAACTGGTGGAAGAGGCACAGACGGAGGTACCGGATTCTCAACGATTTATTGAACGGTTCGAGGGGATATACGCCCGCATTGTTGTTGCTGTAACGTTGTTGGTCATTGGGGGAATGCCGTTACTGCTTGGCTGGACATGGAACGAGGCGTTTTACAAAGCAATGGTCTTTCTGGTTGTGGCTTCACCTTGTGCCCTGGTTTCTTCCATTATGCCGGTCATGTTATCAGCGATGTCCAGCAGTGCACGTCGCGGTATTCTTTTCAAAGGTGGAGCTCATGTGGAGAATATGGCCCAGACCCGGGTGGTTGCTTTTGATAAAACAGGGACATTGACGATGGGTACTCCACAGGTGACCGATATTATAACGGCAGACGGATATGACCGGACACAGTTGTTGGGTGCGGTAGCCGCCATCGAGAACCTTTCGATGCATCCACTGGCTCGGGCTATTGTGGAGCAGGCCACCAAGGAGGACATCATACTCCCAGTTGCCGAACAGGTTCAGGCTCTGACGGGCTGGGGGATTGAGGGGAAAGTAAACGGTGTTCTCTGGAAAATCGGCAAAACGGACGTCATTGATTCAATGGGGTCGGAGAATGTGATATACGGAAACGACAATCAGAATGGATTAGGTGAGCAAGCGGTTAAAGACTCATCTGAATGGAAGGATATTCGCTCCCGTCTGGAGGGAGAAGGCAAGACCGTGTCTGCTATAACAGCGAATGGGGAAATGGCGGGTCTGATCGCGATGAGGGATAGGTTCGGCCACAAGCGGCCGCCGCGGTGAAGAAGCTGGAAGCCATGGGTGTAAAAGTAGCGATGTTGACAGGCGACCGTCCTGAATCTGCAGCCGTGATTGCTCGTGAGACAGGCGTGAGTCTGGTATATTCAGGTTTGCTGCCCGAAGATAAAGTGAAGCAGGTGCATCTGCTTCGTGAACAGTACGGGCAAGTGTTGATGGTTGGGGATGGAGTGAATGATGCGCCTGCACTTGCAGCGGCAACGGTGGGCATGGGTATGGGTGTATCGGGTAGCGGTACGGCACTGGAAGTGGCGGATGTGGTGCTGATGAACGACAATATTGAAGAGATCGCCTGGGTGATCAGTCAGGCTCGCCGGGCGCAGCGGACGGTGAAGCAGAATATGTTTTTTGCCATTACGGTTATTCTGGCGCTGATCGCGGGCAATTTCCTGCAGGACGTTGCATTGCCATTGGGTGTAGTAGGCCATGAAGGCAGCACAATTCTGGTTATTCTGAACGGGTTGAGATTGCTGCGCTAATAAGTCATGAAGTGGTCGGGGTTAGATGACGCTTCTAATTCAGTTGAATTGCATGGCGTTTGAACCTTGGGTCAGAGGGTAATGATTCGAAGAGGCGATTCCAGATGAACGTTCCGCACGGAACAGGAAATGGAGCGTTATGATTGAAACATAACCACGGCATATGCCGTTGCAACGACATGACAATAAAGGGAGCTGTGAAATATGGGACGTTACGTACAAGTGGAACCGAATGTGAATGTATTTGTTGAAGATATTGGCGAAGGAAAACCGGTTGTCTTTTTGCACGGCTGGCCTGTTAATTATAAAATGTTTGAATATCAATTAAATGTATTGCCGAATCAGGGCATTCGTGCGATTGCCATAGATTTCAGAGGTTACGGCAAATCGGATAAACCTTCGACAGGGTATAATTATGACCGCATGGCAGACGATGTTCGTGCCGTGATTGATGACCTGCAACTGACGGACGCTGTACTGGCAGGCTTCTCCATGGGTGGAGCGATTGCCGTGCATTACATGGCCCGCCATGCGGGACATGGTGTATCCAAGCTGGCGTTATTGTCTGCGGCGGCACCGGTGTTCACACAGCGCGAAGGTTATCCGTATGGATTGACTCCGGCGCAGCTGACCGAGCAGATTATCGAGCCGATCTTCGCAGATCGTCCGAAACTGCTGGAGACGTTTGGCGGTATGTTTTTCGCGAAGCAGCACAGCCAGCCGTTCATGGATTGGTTCCATGCTTTGGGCATGGAAGCCTCTTCTTACGGTACGATTAACAGTGCGATTGCATTGCGGGATGAGGATTTGCGCGGGGATCTGAGTTCAATTCAGGTGCCAACAGCCATTTTACATGGGAAAAAGGATGAGATATGCCCGTTTGAGTTTGCCGAAGAGATGCACAAAGGCATTGCTGGCTCTCAATTGATTGCTTTTGAGGAGAGTGGTCACGGGGCATTCTATGATGAATTGGAAAAATTCAATGCTGAATTGATTCGATTTATCAAATCCGGATTGTGATCGTCAACCGACCTTTACAGATCGTTCCAACGATTTCATTCAATCTTCATTTGTGAACAAAAAAAGAACCTGGAAATCAGCGAGTCGCTGCCCTTTCAGGTTCTTTTGCCGTCTATCGTTGTCTTCATGTATGAGCTGTTCTTTCCATTAGAAGAGCTCAGTCAGACCAATCATCGTGATCAGTCCGAGCAAAAAGGAAACCGTTGCCGCCCGTGCATTGCCATCGCCATGGCTTTCGGGAATCAATTCCTTGTACACGATGAACATCATCGCACCCGCTGCAAAGGCGAGCCCATAAGGGACCAGACCGGATACCAGACTACTGAGTGTGTAACCAATCATGGCTGTAACAATCTCGACCGCACCCGTCAGCGTAGCGATGCCGAGCGCCTTGAAGCGACCGATGTTCTGATTGACAAGGAAGAGGGCAACCAGGAATCCTTCCGGTGCATTCTGCAATCCAATGGAGAAGGCGATCAGATTGCCAAGTCCTGCATCACTGCTCGCGTAGCTGACACCTACCGATAGACCTTCGGGCAGGTTATGCATGGTGATGGCTGCAATGATCATGAAGGCTTTGGCTTCAATTTTGAAAGGCATCTTCTCGGGATTTTCCAGATCCACATGTGGAATCTTCATCTCCAGCACAAGCAGGACCATGCTACCCAGCATAATACCGAGGGCAAGTACAAACAGATTGGATTGCCCGAGCGCTTCCGGAATGAGATTGTACACCGAGGCAGAGGTCATGATGCCTGCTGCATAGGCAAGCAAAATATCACGCAGACGGTGGGTTACTTTGCGCATAAATAGAATAGGTATGGCCCCAAGGCCAGTAGACATGGCTGAGATAAAGCTGCCAATGAGTGCATCGTTCATGCTTCCATTTTCCCTCCTGATGAAGACTTCTTCATAATCGCTGCCGAGCATTGACACCGTACATAAAAGCGCTCATAATGAACAACAGATTAGAATGATTATAAATTAGAATTCCGTTTCTGCATAGGTTAATTGCCATAATGGGCAGGTCATGTGGACATGATGTAGGCTTTTGTTCTAGTGTATGCAAAAGCATTTGCTTTTGATGCCGGAGAGCCTGACCTTTTTGCAGAACCCGGGGGAGGAACTATACATGTATAAATCAATTATTATTGGAACAGGCCCTGCAGGGCTAACAGCAGCAATCTATCTGGCACGTGCCAACTTGAACCCACTCGTTATTGAAGGACCACAACCTGGTGGTCAACTGACAACAACAACCGAAGTGGAGAACTTCCCAGGTTTCCCTGACGGCATTATGGGTCCTGAACTGATGGACAATATGCGCAAACAAGCAGAACGCTTCGGTGCAGAATTCCGTACAGGCTGGGTAAACAACATTGATATGAGCGAGCGTCCATTCAAAATTCAGGTTGAAGGCATGGGTGAACTCGTATCGGAAACGTTGATCCTGTCTACGGGCGCATCTGCTAAATACCTCGGTATTCCTGGAGAAGAAACGAATGTGGGCCGTGGTGTCAGCACTTGTGCGACATGTGATGGATTCTTCTTCCGCAACAAAGAAATCATCGTAATTGGCGGTGGCGACTCCGCGCTGGAGGAAGCAAGCTTCCTGTCCCGTTTCGGTTCCAAAGTAACTCTTGTACACCGTCGTGAAGAACTTCGTGGTTCCAAAATCATGCAGGATCGTGCACGCAGCAACGAGAAAGTGGAGATGGCATTGAACCGTACCCCTCTTGAAGTGCTGGCTGGCGACAACGGCGTAACTGGATTGAAAGTACTGAACAACGAAACAGGTCAAGAAGAAATCATTCCGGCTAGTGGTGTATTCGTAGCGATTGGTCACACACCAAACACCGGATTCCTGGGCGGACAGATCACAACTGACGAGCATGGTTATATTTTGACTACACCGGGCACATCAGAGACTAATATCCCAGGCGTATTTGCTTGTGGTGATGTACAGGATACCCGTTACAAACAAGCAATCACAGCTGCAGGTAGTGGATGTATGGCTGCGATGGATACAGAGAAATATATTGAGAGCTTGGAGCACAGCGCAGTAGTCCTTTAAGGGAAGAGCTGTCTATATCAATAGATTTAATCTATAAAAAACAATATGAGGTGAATAAACATGGAAAACGTAATTGTATACACATCAACCAACTGCCCAAACTGCAAATCGGTAAAAAGCTTCCTGGCTGACAAAGGCATCACTTATGAAGAGCGTAACATCGAGACAAGCGACGAATTCGCACAACAAGTATGGGATATGGGCGTACGTGCCGTGCCTCTGACTGTCATTGGTGAACACCGCATTCTGGGTATGAACAAAACCCAATTCGCCAAAGCACTGGACGCTTAATTTACCCTCATAGGGTAAGTTCAAGTCACATGGAGCTATTCCGGTTCGCGCGAGCCGTTTGAATATATATTGGGGGAGCCTTAGTCCAGTTCAGGACTGAGGCTTCTTTTATTTGAATTAGTAGTGTCCACACCATGAAAAATCCCCTTCCATTAGCTACAACAGAGCGCATGTTTTCATGCACTCTTTTTGTGGCTTTGAAAGGGGATTTGACATTAAAACCAAACATATTTTATCTAAAAAAAGATACTCATAAAGGTCTGAAATACAACATACACCAGTACGCCTGACAGCATGTACATGAAACCAGCCTTCTTTTTGCTCTGAAACAATCGAAGTATGCCAAGGCTGAACAGCGGCGCAAGCACGATCAGGAACAGGAGTACGGTGACAAACATTTGCGCCGAGATATCTGAAGTATCCACGTAGGTCACGAATTTTCACTCCGTTTCGTTATCGGAATTAACACAGCGACAATCATGCCGCGATGACAAAAATCACATATCCCTATTATACCTCTGGATTTCTTTAACAAAAAGGGAGGAAATGGGGCGAAATGATGTCAATTTTCATCGATTATTAAACGGAAACTCTTATTTTTCCTAAAAATTGGGAAATGGCTGAGTAAGCGGCACCAACACGCGTGGACCGACTACCGAGAGCTGCCCATTCAATCTGCAAACTGCGGCGGTGATAGGGCAAGGTACGCTCCTCCACCACTTGTTTCAGCGCCGTTTCAATCCATGGTCTTGCTTCAGAAAGAGGACCACCGATAATGATACGCTCCGGGTTGAAGCTGTTGACGATATTGGTGATGCCGACGCCCAGTTTACGGCCGATTTCTTGGTATAACTTCAATACATCTTCATGGCCCTGCTCTGCATAATCAATCAATTCCCGTGTAGTATGTGCCGGCAATAGCAACTGATGATCCGGGTGCTCATAAGCTTTCTCCGAAGCATATAACTCCCAGCAGCCACGATTGCCACAGGAGCAAGGTCTGCCCTCTGCTTCAATGGACATATGGCCTGTTTCTCCGGCATATCCCCAAGCTCCTTTGTACAGCTCGCCATCCACCATTATGCCTGAACCAATCCCGATACCTGCACTGATATAAATCAGATGACGTACTCCGATGCCTGCGCCAAAATTCAATTCTCCATGCGCACCTGCATTGGCTTCATTATCGATCGTCACGGGCAGTTCGAACGCTTCATCCAGCATGGCACGAAGGGGGACCTTCTCCCACCCAAGGTTGGGTGCAAACAGCACCGTTCCTTCCTCGTCCACCATACCCGGCACTCCGATACCAATGCCAATTACCCCGTGAGGGGAGGGAGGGGCTGCATGAATCAAATGTTCTGCCGCAAGTTTCAACTGTTCAAATACAGAGGACACATCATGATGTTCCAGCTTCACGGCGTACTCTGTGATGATATGACCTTCCAGATCGGTAAGCACACCCTTTAAGTGGGTCACACTAAGCTCCAAACCTACGGCATATCCCGATGTACCCCGGAATAGCAACATCAGAGGTTTGCGTCCACCGCTGGATTCCCCAGGGCCAATCTCCTGCAAGAGCTCATCATTGATCAGATCAGCAACCAGGTTGGATACCGTTGCTTTATTCAGCCCTGTAACCTCGGATACCCGTGCACGGGAGAGAGGGGCATGACGCCGAATCGTATCCAGGACGATCGACTTGTTTATTTTTTTGACTAGCATCTGGTCTCCGGTAATTTTCATATCCATTAGGCACTCCTATTCTTCTATAAAAGGGTTCAGACCCGCTATCCGTAAACAAGCTATTCGACTATTATAGCGTAAACAAACGTGCAAAAAACATTTTTATTTTTACTTTGTTTAACCAATAGACAAAGTATAACTGATGTGATAGGATAACGTTGTAAACGATTTCTTTAAAACTATTGAGGAGGCATTTTACATGGCCTATTTTGAATCCGTTAATAAAATTGCATTTGAAGGTAAAGATTCCACGAATCCATTTGCTTTTAAACATTATAATTCCGAAGAAGTTGTAGCTGGAAAATCGATGGAAGAGCATTTCCGTTTCGGCATGGCTTACTGGCATACATTAACAGCGGGCGGTAGTGACCCGTTTGGTGCGGAAACTGCTGTTCGTTCTTGGGATAAATACTCCGGTCTGGACCTCGCGAAAGTACGCGTGGAAGCGGCATTTGAATTTTTGGAAAAAATGAATCTACCGTTTTTCTGTTTCCACGATGTGGACATCGCACCAGAAGGCAACAGCCTGCGTGAGTTCTACAGCAACATCGATACGATCGTTGACCTGATTGAAGGCCACATGAAATCCAGCGGCAAAAAACTGCTCTGGAACACAGCGAACATGTTCTCCAACCCACGCTTCATGTTTGGTGCAGCTTCCACTTGCAACGCAGATGTGTACGCTCATGCTGCAGCGCAAATCAAGAAAGGTCTGGAAGTGGGTAAACGTCTGGGCGCAGAAAACTATGTGTTCTGGGGCGGTCGTGAAGGTTATGACACATTGCTCAACACGGATATGCAACTGGAGCAAGACAACATTGCCCGCATGTTCCACATGGCTGTAGACTACGCGAAGGAAATTGGCTTTGATGCGCAATTCCTGATCGAGCCTAAACCGAAAGAGCCAACCAAGCACCAATATGACTATGATGCAGCAACTTCCATTGCATTCCTGCAAAAATACGGTTTGGACAAACACTTCAAACTGAACCTGGAAGCCAACCATGCTACACTGGCTGGTCATACATTTGATCACGAGATCCGCGTTGCCCGCACAAACGGCATGCTTGGTTCCCTTGATGCCAACCAAGGCGACATGCTAATCGGTTGGGATACGGACGAGTTCCCGGTTGATATGTACGATGCTACATTGACAATGTACGAAGTATTGAAAAACGGCGGTATCGGCCGTGGTGGTGTGAACTTCGACGCCAAAGTACGTCGTGGTTCCTTCGAAGCAGACGATCTGTTCCTGGCACACATCGCTGGTATGGATACGTATGCTAAAGGTCTGAAAGTGGCAGCAAAATTGATTGAGGATCGCGTATTCGATGACTTCATCGAAAAACGTTACAGCAGCTTCAGCGAAGGTATCGGTGCAGATGTGGTTGCAGGTAAAGCAACACTGGCTTCCCTTGCAGAGTACGCGCTGAATAACGAAAGCCCACGCAAAAACCAATCCGGACGTCAGGAATTGCTGAGAGCAAAACTCAACCAATACATCCTGGCTGACTAATAGAAGTCAAGCAAAATGCAGGATGAAGGGATATCAGCCTACCTGAGAATACTCGGGTGTGGTTGAAACAGATCTTCGCCTGCACTGTGCGGGACCAGCTTGTACCACGGAACGCCTGAACAAGCATGACATTCGGACCGTCCCCGACTTTCCCATGGGAAGACGGGGACGGTTTTTTGATTAAACAAACTAAACGGTTTTTAAATTTTTGATATAAATGAATAATTTGCATGCAGAACGAAGTGAGCAGAAAGGACCCGAGGAAGCGAAGCGGTCGCATTTATCCCCGGATTTCACCCTTGCTAAAGGGGATAAAGGAAATCCGGGGGTAACGGCGATCCGAGGGTTTTCTGATCACGGAGTGACTTCATGCTAAACAAGCTTCATTTATACAACCATGAAAGAAACGAGGGATATCCATGAGTTACGTAATTGGTGTCGATCTGGGAACAAGCGCAGTCAAAACCGTGCTGGTTAACCGTGAAGGGAAAGTGGCGTTTGAAGCATCCGAGGCTTATCCGCTGTACCAGCCCAAGGCTGGATACAGTGAACAAAACCCCGAGGATTGGGTAGAGCAGACCCTTGTTTCGCTGCGCAAATTGCTGGAAGTGTCCGGCGTACATCCTTCGGAAATCGAAGGACTGAGCTTCTCCGGTCAGATGCATGGATTGGTGCTGGTAGATGCCGAGGGCAAACCGCTGCGTAATGCCATTCTGTGGAATGATACTCGGACAACCGCTCAGTGCCATCGCATCGAGAAAGTACTGGATGGCAAACTGCTGAGCATCGCTCGCAACCGTGCGCTGGAAGGATTCACCTTGCCGAAAATCCTTTGGGTACAGGAGAACGAGCCGGAATTGCTGCAACAAGCGGCCCTGTTCCTGTTGCCGAAGGACTATGTGCGATATCGCCTGACAGGTGATTATGCCATGGATTATTCGGATGCAGCGGGCACATTGCTGCTGGACGTAGCGGGCAAACAGTGGAGCACGGAGATCGCGGAAGCTTTTGAACTGCCGGTATCCTTATGCCCACGTCTTGTAGAGTCATTTGAGGAAGTGGGCACATTGCTGCCTCAGATTGCGGATCAAACAGGACTTGCAGCGGCAACCAAAGTATACGCAGGCGGTGCGGACAATGCGTGCGGGGCGATTGGCGCAGGCATTCTGAGTGAAGGACAGACGATGTGCAGCATCGGAACGTCCGGGGTTGTGCTTTCCTATGAGGAGCGCAAGGATCTCGATTTCGAAGGCAAAGTACACTTTTTTAACCATGGAGAGAAAGATGCCTTCTATATTATGGGGGTAACGCTTGCGGCAGGATACAGCCTTTCTTGGTTTAAAGATACATTTGCTGCGGACAAATCATTTGATGTACTCTTGCAGGGCATTGATGCGATTCCGGCAGGAAGCAACGGATTGCTGTTCACGCCTTATATTGTTGGTGAGCGTACGCCGCATCCAGATGCAAACATTCGTGGCAGCTTTATCGGCATGGATGCCGGACATAAGCTGGAGCATTTTGGACGTGCTGTTATGGAGGGCATTACGTTCTCTCTGCGTGAGTCCATCGATATTCTGCGTAATGCTGGCAAAACGGTCAATGAAGTTATCTCCATTGGTGGAGGCGCCAAAAATGAAGCCTGGCTGCAAATGCAGGCCGATGTCTTCAATGCAACCATTGTGAAATTGGAAAGTGAGCAGGGTCCAGCAATGGGCGCAGCGATGCTTGCAGCTTATGGCTGTGGCTGGTTCCCATCCTTGCAGGAATGTGCAGCAGCGTTCATTCGTCCAGCCAAATCCTATGCCCCAAATCCGGAAACGGTTGCCGCATATGATGGACTGTTTGCATTGTATCAGGATGTGTACGGGCAAACACGCAGCCTGAATGACCGTCTGGAAGCATATCGTTAATTATTTAGATCTCTTCCATATTGAGATTTAAATAGGTCATTAAATATTAAACCAGTGAAATATTACAATAGGGAGGCACCTGCGAAAGCGGGTGCCTTTTTTGTCGTTGTTTATGAAAGAAGGACATATCATGCCGAGAGTAGCTGCTTTTAATCGCAGAGCCATACGCGGAGAGGAATCGATTAGTATTTCGCTGTGTATGATTGTGAAAAATGAAGAGGCTTCCCTCACCAGATGTCTGGACTCGGTTAACGGGATCGCTGACGAGATTGTGATCGTAGATACGGGTTCGACAGACCAGACGCGCCAGATTGCAGCTCGTTATACGGAACGTATCATCGATTTTGAATGGGTGGATGATTTTGCGGCGGCAAGGAACTTTGCCTTTGAACAAGCAACAAGTGAATATATATTATGGCTGGATGCAGATGATGTGTTTGAACCGGATGACCGGGTGAAGCTCATTGAACTGAAGCGTTCCCTGGACCCTGCTGTTGACAGTGTCACGATGGATTATCATCTGTCCTTTACGGCGGAGGGTAAGGTGGCATACAGTCTGCGGCGGAACCGGCTGGTGCGACGGGACCGGAATTATCGCTGGATTGGTGCATGCAGTGCATGAATATCTGGAAGTGGCCGGTCATCTGCTGCATAGTGATGTGGCAGTCACGCATAAGAAGGATAAGGAATACACGGATCGCAATCTAAGGATTTATCGTAAACGCGAACAAGCAGGGGAGGAATTCTCTCCGCGTGATTTATATTATTTTGGCAATGAACTGAAAGACCACGGGCAACTTGAAGATGCAGTGAAGTACTATGGAAAATTTCTGGATACCGGGCTGGGATGGGTGGAGGACCAGATTGCAGCATGCCAGAAAATAGCGGATTGCGAGGCAGCACTTGAACGTTCAGAAAAGGAAGTTTCGGCATTGCTGAGATCCTTTGCCTTTGATTTGCCGAGGGCAGAGATTTGTTGCCGATTGGGTGGATATTTTGCCGACCGTACGGATTATCGCAAAGCTTTATACTGGTATGATCAGGCGACCCGCGCCATACGCCCGACGGATCCAATGGTCGTATTGAACGAAGCTGCTTGGACATGGATGCCGCATCTACAATTGTGTGTGTGTTATGACCGGATGGGTAATCGGGCAAAAGCCAAAGAGCACAATGATATTGCTTTGATGTACCATCCAACACATCCCAGCATGTTGTACAATGATAAGTATTTCAAGGATCTGGAGAAGGATAGTGTGCTGGAAAATGCTTAGAGCTTTCATGCAAACTGTAGATTACTAGAAATTGGTCTAATGGATCTATAGAACATAAAACCTCTCTAGGGGAATAGAGTTGGGGATTACACCCTATTCCTTGGAGAGGTTTTTTGCGTTTTCTTTTCACTATATGCCGGAGACTTTGATGCCTGCTCATATGCATAGGAAATTGGATCAAATGATTTCATCCAGGGGACGATATGCTTTACAATAGTGACTAACGGAAAAGCGGTGATAACGAATACTTGTCTTCGGCTGCCGAATCTATGAAACAAGGGGAAGTTGGCATGAATCTGACGGAAGTATTATTGGAATCGAGACTGGTAGCCATTGTTCGTGGTATTAGCAGGGAATCTGCTCAGGCAGCAGGGCAGGGGATGACAGATGGGGGAATTCGTCTGATGGAAGTGACGCTAAACACAGCGGATGCCCACGATATTATTGCAGACTGGCGTGCACGACATGAGGGTAAGGCTTATATCGGGGCAGGTACAGTACTGAATGTGCAGATGGCTAAAGAAGCTGTTGCAGCCGGTGCCCAATTTCTCGTGTCTCCGAATGTCGATCTGTCTGTGATTGAATATGCTGTAGAACATGGAGTGGAGATCTGGCCCGGGGCTATGACTCCAACGGAGATTGTAGCTGCATATGAAGCAGGAGCCAAAGTGGTAAAGCTGTTCCCAATGGCCAGTCTGGGCATTCCATATCTACGTGAAATCAAGGCTCCACTGAATCATATTCCGCTACTTGTAACAGGAGGAGCCACACTGGATAACATTGCAGATTATTATACAGCGGGTGCCGCAGCAGTAGGTCTTGGAAGTGCACTTCTGCCGCGAGAAGCACTTGCAGCAGGAAATGATGAGCAGATAGCCGCTTGCACACGTGCATTTGTGGAAATAGCGAAAATCGAGGGTTGAAGAATGAAACGAACGGAAGTGGACCCTACACATCGGGGTATATAAGGGGAGATTCTGTATCCATAGATAATATAAGAAGTGATGTGGATTAACGTCCTGTTGATCTTGATGTCGTATGATGGAGTTAGCGAGAAAACGGAGAGGGGTGACACCAGTGAAAGCTAAAACGATGATTGGTGGGATGATTGCTGTTGCCGCGGTAACTGCGGGTGGTTTATGGAAGGCAGCCGTAAATAGCCAGACCCCCAAAAAGATTCCGATTACGCTCACACCGCCCATGCCATTTGAGGATATAACCTTCGAGAGCGGAGGTGGGAGAGTGCATGGCTGGTTCATTCCGGCTGGAGCCCATGTCCCGAAGCCTTGGCCGTTGGTTATCATAGCACATGGATGGGGCTCCAACCGATCACGTGTCCTCCGTTATGCACGTCCAATTTGGGAAGCAGGTTACGCCCTGTTTATGTACGATGTTCGAAGCCATGGGGCCAGTGATCCGGTTAAAGCGGCTTCAGCTTATCTGTTCCGCGACGATCTGCTGTCAGCATTGCAATATACGTCGTCACGGCCGGAAATTGATCCTGCGGCAATCGGTGTGCTTGGGCACTCCTTGGGTGGGCTAGGGACGATCCTCGCTGTGACGGAGGGCATTCCTGTATCCGCGGTGATTACAGACTCCATGCCATCCCAATTCGAGGTTATCGTCAGTGCGGAGCTGAGACGGCGTCGTCTGCCTCTGTTTCCGCTGGCCCAGTTGATTCCGCGAATCTGGTTCTGGCGTCTTGGTGAATCTCTGAAAACGTATCGCCAGCGCGATCCAGTCATACTGCTGAATGAACGGCGCAAGGGAATGCAGCTGCCGATGCTTATGGTACATTCCAAAGGTGATAACTTTATTCCGCCAAGCGAACTTGAATATTTTATGTCCAAAGCTGATCCTCCTGTGGAGCATCTATGGGTCAATAGCGGAGGGCATAGCTGTTCAGAAGAAGATCCTGCGTTCTGGAATACGGTGATTCCATTTTTGAAAAATCATGTACAGGTGCAGGCTCAGTCCAACGAATCTGTTATACCGAACGTCAATATAGAGAAAATTCAGCCTAATTAATGCTCCGGCTGGTTATTGAAACGCCAACCCAGTTGGCGTTTTTTGCTGTTTCTATAAAATATGCAGAAATTCACATTTGTAAAATTGTTGGGAAAATGACGATTAAAAAGGAAGCTTATGGTATCATAGAATAGACTGGCAATATTCATGCGAGGTTATTTTGCATGCATCCTTGTATGAAATTGAAGGGAGAGGTCCAGATTTGAGTTTTGATTGGAATTTTAATGGACGATTCAAAATGTTCACAGCCAAAGCGGCTACCGCAGCCATGGCAACATTGCTTCTGGCATCACAGACGCCAGGATTTGCAGGCAGCGCGTCGGCAGCGACAGCGGAACGGGTAACCGAAGCCGCAGCGGGGGAAGCCGAACAACAACTTGGAGTAATAGACAACGAGGTGCCTGAAGGAGCCAAAATCTCCTCCAAGCAAGCCAGCGAGAATATACTGAAATTATTTCCATTGCTAAAAAAGGCGACGATCTCATCCGCACGATTTGATTCACCGAACTCTTTTCCACCACCGGATTACAAGGCGTGGGATATCGGATTTGAACTGCGTGAAGGAAACCGTTCCACTGGATTCAGCGCATCGGTACATGCGGTTACAGGGGAAGTGCTGAGTGTACATTTGCCTTCTGAGTTGCTGGAAAAGCAGGTTTCGAATTCGGAGACGAAATTAACGAAAACCGAAGCGAGAAAGCAGGCGGATGAGTTCTTGTACAAGGCGATTCCGAATTTGAAGGAAAGTGGTTTTGATGCCGTTGATGATCAGTATGTAAACAATGCGCAGCAATCCCTGTTTGGCCGAACAGAATATACTTACAGCTACCAGATGAAGCATGAAGGTTTGGTCTCCGAGGCGGAAACAGCCTACATAAGTGTGGATCAAAGCGGTTTAGTGACGGGATATTCAAGAACTACCATTGGAGCTGAATATCCAACATCTAAGGCGGCAATTTCAGCGCAGCAGGCTCAGCAGAAGTTCGAGGAACAGTTCGATATTCAGCTGGCCTATATTAGCGAAGACCGTTATTCTTCTCGTAAAGGCCAGAAGTACTACTTGGGGTATACGCCGAAGAATTCAAGTGTTACTCCACTTGATGCGAATACACTGGATCGAATCAACAGCATGACAGGTGAAGCCATTGTCCAGGAAGATTCCCAAGAGGACAAACCGCTGAAAGGCAGTGTAGCTGCTTTTACACCGAATACTGGATCGAAATTGAATGCGCAGCAGGCAGAGAAGCTGGTCAAAAAGAGCTTTACTATACCGGAAGGTTATCAATTGGATTATAGCCAGTTAACCAAAGGGAGTTTTGCAAGTCCAAACAATCAGGTCTGGAGCCTGAGCTGGAGCAATCGCAATGCAAGTGTATCTTACATGTTTATGAGAGACATTTCGGCTCAGGTTGATGCAGCAACCGGACAGATCTACAGTGTGAACATTTATCAGCGCATGATGCCGGGCATGGAGCAGGAAAAGTCGGAGACGGAAGTAAAAGGCAAGACCGTAACCAAAGCTCAAGCCGAGAAGCTGGCTGTCAATACAATCATCTCACTTGTGCCGGATGCAAGTAAGCAATTCCGACTTTCAACGGTGCTTGAATTGGACGATGCACGAACATTTATATTCCAGCGATATTTAAACGGAATTGTGGTTAAGGATGATACGGTTCAGGTACAAATTTCAAATGATGGAACGATCAACGAATTTTATTCGATGGTTGCTGCATCGCCAGAGCAACTGCCGACGGATATCAAACCAGCCATCAGCTATGAGAAAGCCAGAGCTACCTACCTTGAAGAATTCAAATTGGTACTGGCCTACTCGCGTTATGGAGGTTTCGGCATGGGTAATGGTGAAGCCGTTCCTGCGGGTGTCAAGCTAGCCTACATGCCTACTCGTACGGACAGTCCGTTGACTGGCATGACCTATGAAGTACTTGATGCCAACACGGGAGAATGGAAGTCGATGTACGGAAGTATGACTGGAGCAGTTCAAGTTACAACCAGCGATATTACGGGGCACGCGGCTGAATCACCTCTGCAGAACATGGTGCAGCATGGTGTGCTTCTTGCAGATGAAAAGGGACGTGTATTCCCGGATCGGGTTATCACCAAGGGAGACTGGTTTACCTATTTGGCAAGAGCAGTTAATCCAAATATGGATGTTTATTATAGCGGTGATGGGGATGGCAATCTATACGCTGACATCACTCCAGAGAGCCCTTATTACCAAGCTGTTCGGACCTTAATTGATCAGCGCTGGTTAGCGGGTGCCGACTCTGAAACGGAACTAAATCCAGAGGAGGAGATGACTCGTGAAGAGTTGGCGGTATTACTCGTGCGCATATTGCGTTATGAAAAATTAGCCGGATTCTACACATTGCCATCGGATCTTCCGAATCTGGTAGATGCCAGTGCGGTCAACAACAAGGGAGCTGTCTCCCTCAGCATCAAGCTGGGATTGTTGCCTTCTATCGAAGGACGTTTCATGCCTGCACGCAAAGTGACGGTTGCCGAAGCGGCTCAGGTATTGGAACGGCTGGCCAAGCTTCAGGGCAAGACGGATACCTTTATGAGCGGCAATCGCTTATATTGATTAGAGTTTGTTTTTTTGCATAAATACCCGGAAGAGTCATATGATGAGGATAACGGGTAGGTTGGGTTTATTTTGCTGAAGACAGAGGGACCTTCTGCGGAGGGTCTCTTTTGATGCTTTTCGACAAAACTAGAAGCCTGCCGTCAATCCCTTTTGTGATACAATGAGGCATGAGAACTTTGCAAAGAGAGGTGGTATCCTTTCATGGGCAAGCACGGAAAACGAGTGATAACCCTGCTATTGGCTGGCTGTCTCATCGCTGTGGCAGTTCCACATGCGGTCGATCTGGATCAGCTGTACGCGGCGTCGGGAACATCGGACATATCCACGAATACGGATCTGCGCGAGACGTTGCTTACCGCGATGTCCCAGCGAACGGAGGAACTTGTTTTTACATACAAAGGCAATGTGAAAGGCCTCAAGAAACAGTTGCAGAGCTCCATTGACGAAGCAATGACCAGTGATCCCTATATCCAATATACCGTTAAAAGTTACGCATTTAACTATAAAGGCTCCAATGTATCCGCAGAGGTACATGTGAAGCTGGCATATCGGGAAACGAAGGAGCAGACCGATTATGTGAACCGTAAGGTGACCAACGTGCTCAAAGAGATTATCATGCCTGGCATGACGAATCATGAGAAAGTTAAAGCCATTCATGACTGGATTGTACTTAACCTTTCTTACGACACATCCTTGCAGAAATATACTGCGTACGACGGACTTGTTACCGGCAGCACCGTATGTCAGGGGTACTCACTGCTGGCTTATCGCATGCTGGAGCAGGTGGGTATAGATAACCGGATTGTGGAAGGAACGGCTGGTGATCAATTACATGCCTGGAATCTCGTCAAGCTGGATGGCAAGTGGTACCACATGGATACGACGTGGGATGATCCTACTCCTGATCGCAAAGGGAAGGTAAGTCACAGTTATTATTTGCTCAGTGATGATGAGATGGCACGCGACCATGTCTGGACAGCAAAAGGCAAGTATCCTGCTGCATCTGCCCCCTATCGTGAAGCTTTGCAAACTTTGGTGAAGGCGGGAGGCAGCAAAGTAACCGCCTATCAGAAGCTGTATCATGCGCTGGAATATACGCTATATGACGAAAGTGATGCGGTTAGTGGTCATTCCGCGCTGAAAACAAAAGTTCAGAGTGTGCTGAAGGATGGCGGAACCTCGCTGACTTTCAGATACAAAGGTACCGAGACGGGACTAGTAGAGGATTTGCAGGATTTGTATCAGCTTGGCATGAAGTCGATATCGTATTACGTGTCCAACATGCAGGATACCGTCGATCTGCGTGTGAAGATTACCTGGACCATGTGAACAGCAGACTTTCTATGAATGATTATAATAGGACACACCTTATGGTGAACAAGGACGCTCATGGATGAGCGTTCTTTTTTTTGCGTGGATGATAGCTATCTCGAAACTTGGACGAACCAAAAAGGCATCCTTCTCTCCAGTGGAAAGAAGGATGCCTGCGCAATATCGTTATTCGTTTGTTGTTGTAAAATCACATTCTTGTAGCGGTATGACTTTTGTTTTTTTGATAAATTTATAACCCAGCCATAAGATTAGGAACAGCGGAACGCTCAAGTAAGCGACGAGGGCTCCGCTCCAATCAATCTGATCGCCCGTGAACGCTTGATAGTTCTGTCCAACAATGACGATGATACATAACACAAAAGCAAAGATCGGTCCGAATGGGAACCAGCGTGCACGGTAGGGCAGATCGTTCAAATCACGTCCCTGAGCCACATAGGCACGGCGGAAGCGATAATGACTGATGGCAATGCCAAGCCAGGTGATGAATCCACACATACCGGATGCATTAAGCAGCCAGGTGTATACAATACCATCACCGAAAAGGGAGGCTAGAAAAGCGAGCATACCTACCGCTGTGGTCAAGAGAAGGGCATTCATTGGAATGCCCTTTTTGTTCAGCCGACCCAGGAAGCGAGGTGCTTTGCCATCTCGGGCAAGAGCATACAGGACACGACTTGAAGCATACATACCCGAATTCCCGGCTGACAGTACAGAGGTCAGAATAACGGCATTCATGACAGAAGCAGCAATGGCCAGACCTGCCTTTTCAAAGACAAGGGTAAACGGACTGACTCCGATATTGTTCAGATCACCTTTGAGTAGATCCGGATGTGTGTAAGGGATGATCAGACTGATGACTGTAATCGCCAGAATGTAAAAGATCAGAATACGCCAGAACACTTGCCGAATAGCACGCGGGACATTTTCACGCGGATTTTCGCTTTCACCGGCTGCGACGCCAATGAGCTCCGTTCCCTGGAAAGAGAACCCTGCGGCCATAAATACACCGAGAACCGCGAAGAATCCGCCATGGAATGGTGCATCCCCTACAGTAAAGTTGCTGAATCCCACTGCTTCTCCGCCGATAATACCGAAGATCATGAGCACACCAACGGTAAGGAAGATAATCACGGTAGCAACTTTGATAATGGCAAACCAGTATTCCGACTCTCCATATCCTTTTACGGACAACACATTCAGGGCAAAGATTAATACGAGAAATAACAGACTCCACAACATGGATGAACTGTCAGGGAACCAGTATTTGATGAGTACGGTTGCGGCAGCGAGCTCTGCCGCAATGGTGACTGCCCAGTTGTACCAGAAGTTCCAGCCCATGGCGAACCCAAGGGCCGGGTCGACAAAGCGGGCCGCATACGTATTGAATGAACCGGAGTCTGGCATGAAGGTAGCCAGTTCTCCGAGACTGGTCATTAGAAAGAAAACCATTATACCAACGGCAGCGTAAGCAATCAGTGCACCGCCGGGGCCCGCATTGGATATGGCGGTGCCGCTTGCGAGGAACAGCCCTGTACCAATGGATCCACCGAGTGCAATCATAGTCATATGTCGTGCGCGTAGTCCTTTTTTCAGGGTGGGTCCTGTTGTGGTTTGGTTGTTGCGGTCTTGCATGGAAACACTCCTTCTTTCAGCGTACTAATGGGTTCAGAACAATGGCAAATAACACAAAAGACCGCAGGCATTAGCCTGCGGTCTTTATATCAGTTGTCCGCACCTCGTCCCAAATGTTTAAGATAGCTCAACACAGTAGAAATCATACCCTCCGAGGAAGGTATCATTCATCTGTGACAGTTCTGCACCTTTCGGCAACAGCCCCAGCCACGCTGGACAACGTAAGGAACGTCCTGCGGGCTTCGGCGGGTGCACCTTTCGGCTGAATTCATAAGCGGCTCCTTAGCGCCTCCCTCAGCGTACTGATCGCACCCGCGACCTCTACCTCATCATCATGGATGAGGTGTATCTATTGTCTATGAAATTATAAATTACAGAACGTAACACTCCATGTTCTGTTTGGTAAACAGACAATCAGTATAACCCCCATGGTATTCCAGTGCAATAACAATTGTTGGATATGAATCGAAAGGACTATTCCGACGTTTTGTTACGCCCGGCCATCTGCTGCCATACGGTTCCGGCTGCCTGTTCCCCGGATTCAATCCGTTCCAGTGCCATTTTGGCTTGCAGGCTGACTTCAAATTCAGGGTCATCGGCTGCCTTCCGCAGAGCTTGCTCTGCTTCTTCGGTCCCCACTTCGTACAGGAAGCGGGCCGCACGCCAGCGTACAAGCTTGCTTTTATCGGATAACGTAGCTGTCATGGCTGCCGTTGCTGCAGGATCACCGATGTCGGAGAGGGTATCACCGGCAGTCCGGCGTACAGCAGGCGAACTATCCTGTAGAGCTTCGTACAGCAGTTCCATCGCTTCCGGTGTACGGATATCACCGAGATATACGACAGCCAGCCGGCGTATCTGCATTTTACTGTCATGGAGTGCATGGGATACAAGTGGCAGTCGTGCTGCTGTAGGCTCCATGCCATCAAATGCTGCGTAGCGAACATTCCAGTCCTCATGATGGAGAGCCTCTTCAAGCTCGGCACCATCCAGCTGGCGACGACGTTCCACGAACTCTTCCGCATTGGTGCCATGTTCAATGGCTTGTTGAATTACTCGTTCCAGACGCTCTGGCGGATATGCTGCTTCCAGCTCCTGTTCAACTTCCCTTGCAATTTCAGGCAGTTCCCCGTAACGAACACCGTAATCACTCAGTTTTCGTTCCTTGATCAGCGTTGCACTGGCGACTTCAGTAACAGCTTTGACGAACCGATCCGAGAGCGAGATCCGCTCTTCCTTCGCGCCGGCTTTGACCCGAATTTGCATCGGCACGCCTCTGAAGAATTGAACGAATACCTGTGCTTCACCGAAGTGCTCACCAGAGGCATCTTCAGATTCAATCCAATCTAGATCAATTCCCTGCTGCCCCAGACGACTTTGAACTTCGCCAAGAATGACGGACCAGTCCGCATTTCCCTTGCGATCGAGCGCTACGAAATCGGTCGTATGGAATACACTTTTAACTCCGGGAATATGTAGCATCTGGCGAATAAACGCCGGAGCAGACCGTTCATTATCCAGTGTATATGTTCTGCGAATCCCGTCCTCCAGACGTTCATCCAGATGCAGCATCATCGTATTGGGACTGGGTGTTGGTTCAATGGAAACAATATTCATCGGTTCATAACCTCCTGTACCGGATTCATACTTAAAGTTCCCGCAATTGGCACGGGCATATCCCTATTTTACATGAATTGCTGCAAACTGCGAAATGGGTAATGAACCTTACACCGTTTGTGAAGAGGTACGAAGATAGTTAACACTTCTTTTATGTTCGAACACGAACATTTTTAAATGAAGATTGGCACAATAAGAAGAGAGAATGAACTGGAGGTAATCGCTATGGAACCCATTACCGTACTTTCGGACGGAAGTCGTGGTATTGATTATGATTATATTATTGAATTGTTGAATGAATGGATAACAGACGAGCAGAGGGAGTCAGCAGTTAAAACAGAAAAGAATGAGGAAAGTATGGCCGGGTCGGGATGGGGGACAGCCCGTTATTGTATTGTGGATTATAAGGACGCCAGGCAAGCCGTTTCAGCATCGAATGCCATTCGGGCATTTGTGCCTAAGATTCCTTTATTGGTCATTACAGATTTCCAATCCCTGATTCGCAAGCGCCATTTGCAGCATATCACGGGTACGGGTCTGACGAAGATGATCCTCTGGCAAGAGAAAGAACCGGAAAGGCTGATCATTGAAATCCAGCGGTGGCTGTATTATTTTGCTTACAAAACAAAAACAGCTCTGCCCTCAACCCAGTCGATGAGACGATGAGAGTGAGAGGACATGAGCCGTTATTTAATTTCGACGTGTACTAAATGACGTATTTATATCCGGTTCCCCAAACCGTTTTGATATACCTTGGATTTTTGGGGTCGGGTTCAATTTTTTTACGCAGGCTGGAAATGTGCACATCGATTGTGCGGTCGAGATATGCCCGCTCTGAGCCTTTAATTCGATCCATAAGTTCATTGCGGGTAAATACCTTGCCGGGATTCCGGTACAATTCCTTCATAATCTCAAACTCGATATGTGTTACCTCGATTTCATTACCATCCACAAACAAGGTTCGTCTGTACTCATTCACACTGACATGTCCGGCGAATTCAGCAGGTTTGTCCTCTTTTATCGGTTTATCCGGGTAGCAGATTGCCGATCTGCGCATTAGTGCCTTAATCCGCGCATCAAGCTCTTTCAGACTGAAGGGTTTACATAGAAAATCATCCGCACCATTATGTAATGCTCGGAGCCGATCATTCAACATGGTACTGGCTGAGATCATGAGTATGGGTACAGTGGAGTGCTGACGAAACGCATCAACCAGATCATTGCCGTCCGTTTCAGGCAGCATCAAGTCAGTCACTACAATATCGGGCTGGAATCGTGGGAAAAGTTGAAGTGCTTCGCGTGCATGATGAACCCGTTCAGTTATGTAACCCTCCTCCTCAAGAAAGAAAGCAATCATGTCGGCCAGATTTTTCTCATCTTCTATAAGAAGTACTTTGATAGACATTGAGGTCACACTCCTGATGAAATAAATTTGTTAAGAAATTTCTAAAAGAAAGCCACAATTTGTGTAGAAATGCTGCGAAATTTTAATATTTATATTCCAGAATATAGGATGAATATGTATTTGAATCTATAGAATATTTAGCCAAACTTCAGTATTTTACCATGAATGCAGCTCAATTGCCGATCATTCAAAATTTCCCAAAGCTACATCGAGTAGTAATTACAGTATAATGTATCAGAACGAGTTGAGGGAAATAAAGTAGTGCTTTAGAGCTTTAATTCATAGGAGGAACCAACGTTGTTGTTGAATGGAAACATAGAAATCAGTCATAAGGCCAGTTGCCTATGGATTACATAAAGGTAAATAAGGTATTGGAGTGGATTGTGATCAAACTCCGTATTCCGTGGCTGGGTACGGCCATACTTATTATCCTTGGTACGCTGGGAACGATATTTCCGTTGACTCTTTTTTACGGGGTACAACTATTGTTTGGCACAGCCGCAGCTTTTATTGCCTTGCGTTTGCACGGAGCCATATACGGATTTACCACCCTGGTAGCGATTTGTGCCTTGGGTGTGTTATGCGCAGGTCTGGTCCCTAACAGTTTTTTTATGATTGGCGCTCATTTCATTGAACTAATCTGGATGCTGGGATGGCAGATGCGCTGGAAAAATGGAAGCATCATGAAGGCCAATGCTGCATTCTGGGTTGTGATGTTATTGCCAGTGACCTGTTACGGATATTTCATTACGGGCATGAATCTTGAAGAATTAAAATATACCTACATGCATGTGGCTGTGACCAGTATGGTTAACGCGCTAATGGCAGGTATTGTGGTGGACTTCTGGATTACAAATGGCGAGATGAAGTCGAAGCGAACAGGAACTATTCCGCTCACACGAATTGCTTTTAAATACGTCGTAGCTTTTGTAGTTGTTGTCTCTCTTGTTCTGTTATCAGCCGATAGTCGCAGACAGCTAGGTCAGATCAATAACACGATCGTTTCTAATCTAAAACATGCTGCGAATGCTGTGATTAAGGATTTAAATGAACAATATCTGACCCAAGAGAACATGCATCAAAGTATGGAGCGCTATCATCATCTACTGGATGTGAACGTCATCATCCTTGATCCCAATGATCAGGTCATTGCTTCAGGGCTGGATACACTTCCGGTGGGAGAATATTTGGATATCAACAAATATCGTTTACTCAAGCCAGGGGAGAGCAGCATACTATTTCATTCGGGGGATGTTTACTATAGCGATGTGCTTACACACTGGAAACAGGCATCGTTCATGTACGAAGCGGATATGACTACAAGTGCTCCTTATCGAGTATTTGTTGAGACCAACTCAGTCAATTATTACACTCGGATTGAGGCGATTTATCTAACTACACTTCAATCTCTATTCGTCATTTTTGTGGTTTCCATGATTGTGGCCGCTCCTCTCAGTCGAAAAGTGGTAAGTCCATTGAAGCGACTTACACGCATGACTGGGTCTCTTCCGAGGCTGTTATTTCGTAATGGGAAGTTGGAATGGCCGACTAGCCACGTAACAGAAGTACAGATTTTGATTGGCAATTTACGCAAAATGGCTGATGTGCTCCTGGAACAATTCGAACAGATTCGTCAGGACAAGCTCACTCTGGAGGACAGGGTCATAGAGCGAACCAAGGAGCTGAAGAATAGTGAGGAGATCAAACGCGCTATTATTGATTCATCTATTGATGCCATTATTGCTGTCGATTCCAACGGACTGATTATTGAGTTTAATCCCGAAGCCGAAAGAATGTTTGGACTAAAACGGGAAGAAGTTGTATTCGAGAAGGATGCTCCTTCCCTTTTTCAGGGAGCGAGCTGTGCGGAAATCAAAGAAATGCTGGAAAGATTCGAATATATCCGGGGGAAACGGTATGTCAATGTGGAAGAGATTTCAGGCATTCACCGAGATGGTTCGGTTTTTCCGATTGAGTACAAAATTGTAGAAATTCAGCTGGGAAATAACGAAACGCTGTATAACTTATTTATCAAGGACATTACGGAGCGGACAAGGGCTGAAGAAGAACGTGTACGTCATGCGCTAGCCCTGGAGAACTTGAATGCTGAACTGTTTCATGAAAAAGTTGCCATTCAGGAGCAGCGGGACATTAGCGAGCATTTCATTGAATCTGTTCGGGAAGGTCTGGTCATGACTGATCGTTCTGGCACCATCACGATAGTGAACAGAAGAATTGAAGAGATGTTTGGCCTCGGAGATTTTTCGGGCAGATCCATCGAAGATTTAGCCAATGCAATTGATACCATGGTGTTAACCGCTGATTTCAATTTGGTGGAGCAGACTCGTGCTTTTCTGAATGGAGAACGGGCCTTAGTTGAGACTGAATTTATATTCAATGATGTGGAAAAGAGTGTATTTTCCCTGTACATGAAGCAAATGGATGTTCCCGGTAAAAACCATGGATTTCTCCTTGTGTTCCGCGATCGTACGGAGGAAGAACGTCTGAATCGGATGAAAAACGAACTGATCAGTGTGGTGTCGCATGAGCTTCGTACGCCTGTGGCGACCATTATGGGTTATGTGGAGTTAATGATGATGTATGATCTTCCCGCTTCACAGCGTCAGCAGTTCATGGAAACCATTTCTTCGGAAGGCGCACGGCTGAGTAGTCTGCTGGATGATGTACTGGATATTCAGCGTTTGGACAATGAAGGCATGACCTATCACAAGACCTATGTACCACTGGTTGAACTGGTTGAGGGTGTGGCTGAACAATGGAATATGCAATCCATTCAGCGTATCTATGTGCATGCATTTAATGGAGACTTTTTTGCTTATGCGGACCAGAACCGGATGGTTCAGGTGCTCCATAACTTGATTGGCAACGCGGTCAAGTACTCACCCGGAGCAGAGAGGATCGATATTACGCTGTGGGAAGAAAAAGAATGGTTATGCATCGATGTACGTGATTATGGAATAGGTATTCCAGAGAACGTACAGGACATGCTGTTTGCGAAGTTTTATCGTGTGGACAATTCGGATCATCGCCAGATTGGTGGGACTGGAATAGGGCTTTACATTTCGCGAAAAATTGTAGAAGATCACCAGGGTACGCTTACCTTTATATCCGCGCCACTCAAAGGAAGTACGTTCATGGTTCGATTGCCCAAGCAAGACGAACTTGTGTAAGGCAAGAGGAGTCTTTATCGGATAGGATGCTTTCATCCTGAATAGATAAAGGCTTTTTTTGTTTTTCAAAATTTCCCGGATAAAAAAACAATTTCTTTTGCAAACTGTCTATAGAGCCATAATTTGCATTCCATGCAAAAGGAGGATGGCAGGTCTATGTTCCGTAAACAAGAGAAAACCCTTATTATCGTCTGCTTGGTCGCAGCCGTTATCGTGCTATATGCCGTTGTCAAAAGTATTATCCGGATCATGAGTTATTGAGGGAGTCCGTCACCCAGGCGGTATGAAGTCGTACATAATGATTAGTGAAAGAGGAGTGTAACCCATGTCATCCCTGGACCCTGTTCTACTCAGCCGGATGCTGACCGGTCTTACCCTGTTTGTGCACATCATTTTTGCCTCCATCGGTGTAGGCGTTCCACTAATGATTGCCTTGGCTGAATGGCGCGGACTGCGCACCAATGATATCCATTACACCTTGCTGGCGCGCAGATGGGCGCGAGGTTTTGTCATTACTGTTGCCGTTGGTGTGGTTACAGGCACCTCAATTGGTTTACAGCTCAGCCTGCTGTGGCCGATGTTTATGCGAGTAGCGGGGCAGGCGATTGCCTTGCCACTGTTTATGGAGACGTTCGCCTTTTTTGTGGAGGCCATCTTTCTTGGAATCTACCTTTACACATGGGACCGTTTCAAAAAGAAATATACGCATATGCTGCTGCTGATTCCGGTGGCACTGGGATCCTCTGCCTCTGCAATATTCATTACAACGGTAAATTCTTTTATGAACCAGCCACAGGGGTTTACACTGATTAATGGCATCATGAAGGACATCCATCCGATTGCTGCGATGCTGAATCCCGCTACCCCAACCAAGGTATCCCACGTGCTCGCCTCGTCTTACACATTGAGTGCGGGCATATTGGCAGGAATCGCCGCATTCAGCTTGCTTCGGGGCAGAGATCATGTGTATTACAAAAAAGCACTTAAACTCACAACGGTATGTGCACTTGTTTTTGCGGTCAGCACGGTCATGATCGGAGATTCTTCCGGTAAATTTCTGGCGAAATACCAGCCGGAGAAGCTGGCTGCCGCGGAGTGGCATTTCAAAACGATGACGAAGGCGCCGCTGGTCTATGGAGGGGTTCTTGATGAAAACAATGAAGTCAAATACGCCATTGAGATTCCGTATGCCCTAAGCATACTGGCGGGGAACAGACCCGACACGGAAGTGAAGGGACTTGAAGAATTTCCGGCCGACCTGAGGCCGCCGTTATCCATTCACTATATGTTTGACCTGAAAGTGACGACCGGCGTGATCATTCTGCTCATCCCGGTGCTCTATGTATTCCGTCGCTGGCTGCCGGGGCGCAAGCCTTATCCCAAATGGCTGCTGCTCGGCATCGTCCTGCTCGGGCCCTTGGCCATGATTGCCATTGAACTGGGCTGGATGTTCGCCGAGGTCGGCAGGCAGCCCTGGATATTGCGCGGTTACATGAAGGTTTCGGAGGCAGCAACAACGTCAACCTCCGTGGGTTGGATGCTGGTTCTGTTTATTCTGCTGTACCTGATCCTTTGCTTTTCCGCGATCCGGGTACTCAGCAAGCTATTCCGTAACAAGGAAGCAGAGAAGGAGCTAGAGTCTCTCGGCCTGGAAGGAGGGATCGTGCATTGAGCTTTGAAATTGCAGGCATTGCGATCTTATGGACGTTTTTGTTTGGATATCTGATCGTGGCTTCGATTGATTTTGGAGCCGGCTTTTTCAGCTTTTACAGCATATTAACCGGACATGAGAACAAAATCCATAACATTATTCAGCGCTATCTCTCACCTGTGTGGGAAGTGACGAATGTGTTTCTGATCTTTTTTGTTGTCGGTCTGGTCGGATTTTATCCGGACAGCGCTTTTTATTATGGGACAGCTTTGCTTGTTCCAGGTTCATTGGCCATTGTACTGCTTGCGATTCGGGGCGTGTACTACGCCTACAATACCTATGGGAACCAAGGTCAGAACAGCCGGATCTACATGGCATTGTATGGAGCGACGGGATTGCTGATACCGGCGGTGTTTTCTACCATTTTGGCGATATCCGAAGGTGGAATTATTGAGCAGGTGGGTGATCAGGTATTTTTCCGCTGGCGTGAGTTTTTGACGAATCCGTATACCTGGTCTGTTGTATTGCTTGCACTGGTAAGTGTGCTGTATATCTCAGCGATGTTTCTTTCCTACTATGCCAAGCGGGCGGAGGATGAGACTGCGTTTGAAGTCCTCCGGGAGTATGCACTCCTATGGAGTCTGCCTACGATCTTTGCCAGCTTTCTGGCATTTTTGCAGATTAACAAACAAAATCCCGCCCACTTTGAGCAGATGTTGAATATCTCATGGATGTTCATTGCATCTTTTATCTGTTTTGTGATTGCCGTCTCGCTGGTATGGAAACGTAAATATCTGGGCTGGTGCTTTATCGCCGTCATGCTGCAGTTCGCCTTTGCCTGGTACGGTTATGGGCGCTCACATCTTCCATACATTCTGTATCCGTACATTAATATTTACGACAGCTTTACGAACAAGACGATGGGGATTGCACTCATTACGGCGTTCAGCCTGGGACTGCTGGTGCTCATTCCTTCACTCGTGCTCATTATGAAGCTGTTTCTGTTTGATGCCAATTATGTGCGCGGTAATGCTGGCAAAAAGAAAGGATGAGTCCGTTCATGCTTCCCAACATGCTGTTCGTCATGCTTCCACAGTTTCTTCTCAGCTCTGACTCGGGAGTGACGGGAATTCCCGGTATAACAGGGTTGAGTTTTTTTGAGACCTTTACGATTATGTACGCCCCACCCCTGATTATCGTGGCTGCAATTGCGTTTTTGTTCGTCTATTTGGCGAAGTGCAAAAATCCAAGGGATTGATTCGTTGGTACGTACTTTCCAATTCGGGGTAATCTTTTGTTAAGATACGAGGAGGGGAGGAGGGCCCTTTCATGCCCAAAATCCGTTATAACAACATTGATAATGTAAGTACGGACAAAACGCTGAAGGAATTCAAGCAATGGAGGGAGCAACGGCGCAGCAAGATGAAGGATTATTCCTACACCGTGCCCAAGCACCCACCTGAACTGGATTATCTGCATGCCAACCGGGCTGAAACCACGATTACCTGGATTGGACATTCCACATTTTTCATTCAATATCATGGACTAAACATCGTGACAGACCCGGTTTGGGCCGAAAAAATGGGATTTCAGCGCAGACTCGGTGCGCCTGGCATTCCGATTCAGGATATTCCGCCTCTGGATGTCATTCTGATCTCGCATTCCCACTATGATCATTTGCATCTCGCATCATTGCGGAAGTTGGTCACGGCCAAGACGCTGCTCATCGTTCCCGATGGTCTCAAACGCAAAATGGTGCGCAAAGGATTCCATCGGTGTCATGAGATGAAATGGTGGGAACATATTACGCTTGGCGGAATCAAAATAACTTTTGTACCCGCGCAGCACTGGACGCGCCGAACCCTATTTGATACCAACACGTCTCATTGGGGCGGTTATGTATTGGAACAGAATCATCCGGCAGTCGTCCCGTCTGAAGAGAGCGCTGCGACGAGCGAGGATCATGATTCTGAAAAATTCAGAGCAGCAGGAACGAATGCTCCATCAGGATCATCCACTGATCATCCTTCTGGCGGCCCGCCAGTCATTTATTTTGTGGGGGATACAGGATACTTTCAGGGGTTCAAAACGATAGGTGAACGCTTCGATATCGGTATCACCCTGATGCCAATCGGCGCTTACGAGCCAGAGTGGTTCATGACCTCCCAGCATGTGACGCCGGAAGAAGCGTTGCGGGGATTTGTAGAGACGGGTTCCCAACTTATGGTCCCCATGCATTATGGAACATTTAAGCTGGCGGATGACACACCCAAGGAAGCACTCGATCGAATGGAAGTGGAACGAGAACGACTGGGAATCAACGAAGAACGCATTCGGGTGCTGGGACATGGAGAGACACTTCGCATCCGGCACGAGGAAAGTAAACAAGACTAACAAAAGTGAGCCAGATATGCTAATGTAAGGGTATACCCGCATGAACAGTACATTTACCAAATCTTTAGCGATTAAAAAGCGGCCAATTTTCGAATTTGCCGCTTTTTTGTGTTATAATATGGTGCCAGAATAGGCTACGGGATATTGAATCCATGATTGAATTAGTTGCTATTCATGCAGTATGCAGAATATTAAATAAAGGATGGTATGCTTAATGATTAGTACAAGCGGCATCACGCTTCGCTACGGAAAACGTGCACTTTTTGAAGATGTGAATATCAAATTCACACCAGGCAACTGTTACGGCCTGATCGGCGCCAACGGAGCCGGAAAATCAACATTCTTGAAAATTTTGTCCGGTGAAATTGAATCGAACTCGGGAGAGGTGCACATCACCCCGGGCGAACGCATGGCCGTTTTGAAGCAAAACCACTTCGAATATGATGAGTTTCCAGTGCTCGAAACGGTAATTATGGGCCACAGTCGCCTCTATGCCATTATGAAAGAGAAAGATACGCTGTATGCCAAAGCGGACTTCACTGAAGAAGACGGCCTGCGCGCCGGTGAGCTTGAAGGCGAGTTCGCCGAGCTGAACGGTTGGGATGCAGAACCGGATGCAGCGGCACTCCTGATCGGTCTGGGTATTGATCGCGACATGCATGAGAAGAAAATAGTAGAGCTGAGCGGAAACGAAAAGGTTCGTGTCCTGCTTGCACAAGCCTTGTTTGGTCGTCCAAACAACCTGCTGCTCGATGAGCCTACCAACCATTTGGATCTCGAATCCATTCAATGGCTCGAGAACTTCCTCATGGACTATGAAGGTACCGTTATTGTGGTATCCCATGACCGTCACTTCCTGAACAAAGTATGTACACACATTGCCGATATCGATTTTGGTAAAATCCAGCTGTATGTAGGTAACTACGATTTCTGGTACGAATCCAGTCAGTTGGCACTTGCTTTGCAGCGTGATGCTAACAAGAAAAAAGAAGAAAAGATTAAAGACTTGCAAGCCTTTATTCAACGTTTCTCTGCGAATGCTTCCAAATCGAAGCAAGCGACTTCAAGGAAGAAACAACTCGACAAAATCACGTTGGATGATCTTCGTCCATCGAACCGGAAATACCCGTTTATCAACTTCAAGCCTGAGCGTGAAGCGGGTAAACAATTGTTGACCGTTGACCGTATCAGCAAAACGATTGATGGTGTGAACATGCTGAATGATCTCAGCTTTGTGGTGAATAAAGGGGATAAAATCGCCTTTGTTGGCCCGAACGGTAATGCCAAATCGTTGTTGTTTGATATCCTTATGGGTGAAACGGAAGCGGATAGTGGCGAATACACTTGGGGTATTACGACAACCCAGGCTTATTTCCCGAAAGACAACTCCAAATATTTTGACGGGGTAGATATGAGCCTTGTGGACTGGTTGCGTCAATATTCCAAAGATCAGGATGAAACGTACCTGCGTGGATTCTTGGGTCGTATGCTGTTCTCAGGCGAGGAATCCCTGAAGAAAGCAAGTGTACTCTCCGGGGGCGAGAAAGTCCGCTGTATGCTGGCAAAAATGATGCAAACGGGCGCCAATGCTCTGATTCTGGATGAGCCAACGAACCACTTGGATCTCGAATCCATTACCGCACTGAACAACGGTATGATTGATTTTGACGGCACCATGCTGTTTACATCGCATGACCATCAGTTCATTCAAACGATTGCTAACCGGATTATCGAAATCACGCCAAATGGCGTCATTGACCGTCAAATGAGCTATGATGAGTATCTGGAAAGTGACGAAATTAAAGAATTGCGTAACAAAATGTATCCAGTAGAAGCTTAAGATAAGCTAATCTGTTTACATTGAGTATGGTTAACTAAAAGAACCGCAAGCTCTCCAATGGAGGGCTTGCGGTTCTTTTTTTGGTCATACAGGGTGATCCTGTAACCTTAGGAACATCTCATACAAGAGCTTCTTGCGGTCTAAGACCCGCCAGTACGGCGGCGTTGGTTGTTAGGCTTTTTGTTGTTTTGGCTCTTCATTGCTTTGGGGCCGCCTTCAAAATAGGCACTGGATTGGTTACCCGTGTTTGCCTGTTCTTTCTTCTGCGCCAGTTTTTGGCGTATGGCATCCTGCAAACTGACTTTTTTCGGTTCAGTATTATCGCTCATCGTTATTCCCTCCCGGTCTTACAGTAAGCCGTCCAAATTGGACGGGATGTACTCATTTTATACGTTTTACAAAAGCCCCACAAGGGCAACCTGATAAAATGCTGAAATCCTTCACTTTTTTGACTGGGCCAACATTTTTTCTCTTCGCCTACAGCCCTGCGGTCTGGCAACTTTGTTTCGGCTTCCCTACAGCAATGCAGCTTAGCAACACTGTTTCTATAGACCCACACGGTACGCATTTGTTAACATGGAACAACCGTAATACGAAACGTTAAAGGAGTGTCGCCCGGTTTGAACGTCTATGAAGAAATACGAAAAGGAGAGCGCGGGGCTTGGGTCAGTATTGTGGCCTATATTGTCTTGTCTGCTTTTAAGTTGATCTGCGGATATTTGTTTGCTTCCAGCGCTTTGCTGGCGGATGGTTTTAATAACCTTACAGATATTGTTGCGTCTGTTGCTGTATTGATCGGACTTCGCATCTCCCAGAAGCCGCCTGATTCCGATCATGCCTATGGTCACTTTAGAGCGGAAACGGTCGCTGCCCTAATTGCTTCATTTATTATGGCCATGGTTGGCCTGCAGGTATTGGTTGAAGCGGTTCGTTCCTGGTATGAAGGGAACTTTGTAGCACCAAACCTGTGGTCAGCAGCGGTTGCGGTTGTCTGTGCGCTGGTGATGCTGGGCGTATATCGTTATAATCATCGTCTTGCCAAGCAAATTAACAGTCAGGCCCTGATGGCTGCAGCCAAAGATAACCGTTCGGATGCTTGGGTCAGCATAGGGGCTGCGGTCGGAATCATCGGTGCACAATTTGGCCTTCCTTGGTTGGACAAAGTAGCTGCAATTGCTGTAGGTCTGTTGATTTGTAAGACAGCTTGGGAGATCTTCCGGGATTCAACACATCGTCTGACAGACGGATTTGATCAGAAAGAACTGACAGACCTAAGATCATCTGTGGCTCGGGTTCCTGGTGTGGAAATGATCAAGGACGTGAAGGCGCGTGTGCACGGTAGTCATGTCCTGGTGGATGTGGTTATTGAGGTGGATGGAGGACTGAGCTTGATCGAAGGTCATCAGATCTGTGACCGGGTCGAAGAGCGCTTGAAACGTTCACATAATATTATGAATGTACATGTGCATGTGGAGCCGAAGATGGAAGAAGGAAGCACGAGAAACCCTTAAAACCGGGAGAGACAAACCCGTAATAAGCGCATTGGAATTGAAAAAGAGGACAGCCGCTGCATGCGCGCTGTCCTCTTTACTTATCGTTAGAACGATTATACGATACTATTGAATAGCAACGTGGATCCAAGCTTTTCCTTTCCACGTATATACTTGTACCCACTGACCTCCGTCGAATCCATCTACAACTTCACCTGTTGTATCGATGATTTGGGAACCAAGTGCACCGATTGGCTTGCCATTAGGCGCGTCATAGAACCATGTGCGCTCCAAAAGGTTGAGCAGCATCGTTGGGACCAGAACCTCATCTCCTGCTTTCACAACCGGCTCATCAAACATTTTGCCGTCCGTTGTTGGAGTTGTTGTTTCAGTGGTCGTTGAAGTACCTTCTGTACCCGTTGTGTCTTCTGTTGTGCCAGTTACGGTCTCAGCTGTGCCTTCTACAGTGTCTACAGCAGGTTTGTTTACTTCAACAGCGGGCGTTGTTGTGGTTGCCTGTGTTCCTGTTTCTGGAGTTACCGTTCCGGTAACGGCTTCCTCCGCACCTGCGGCAGCAGCCATGGAACCCATCAAAGTCAGAGCAGCGGCAAAACTTACGATTTTTTTCATTTGTTTTTCCTCCTCGGTTAGGTATGTAGTTTGTTGTCCTGTGTTAAAAGTAACCAAGCAAGCTCCCTTGTGAATCACAAATTATAACAATATTTTCTTGGATTCTCCAGTGTCAACGGGAGCATATGTGGGTATAAGGGGGGCCTATGTTTATCATACTTCGGTGGGAGAAAATCGGGTTGGCTATGTCTTAATGGTCCTGTTTTTCATGATGTAATCGGGGAGAAGCGATGGAATAGACGAGAAGGGAGCGTAATACATAATAGAGATAAGTCGTAATGTACATGGGGGCAATTGTTGCAAAAAAAGATGCTATGAACGCACAAAAGCCTACCGGCTTTTGCAAGCGCGATAGGCTTTTGTATGTCTCGATTGCTGTTCATAATGGAAGAAGCCCCATTCATCGCATTCGGCTACGTCCCGTAATCAGGGAGATGACGAACAGTACAACAAAGATGAAGAAGAGTACTTTGGCAATGGAAGCAGCTGCCTCAACAATACCGAAGAATCCGAAAATACCTGCAACAAGAGCAATAATTAGAAATAGTACCGACCATTTCAACATGGGTATCATCCTTTCGTTTATAGAACTTGGTAGCGAGAAGTGTTCGTCTCACTGCCGTGTGTAGTTGTTCTTTAACCGAGGCCTTTCGGGTTGAAACATTGCGATATTTTACCAGGTGGAGCTGTTTTTACTGTTCATATCCTATTTGTTTCGCCTCTGAATTGGTCGGGTAACTAAGCAATAACAAAACCGATTTATACTGGAAAGTGAGGTTCTTTTATGATCTATCAAATTAGTGTGGCATTAATTGCAATTGCATTTGCAGTACTCGTATTCTTTTTAATTCGTACCTTGAAGTCTGCTCAGGGTTCACTGGACAATGTGTCACAGACACTGCAGGAAGTTCAAAAGACCATTGATGAGCTAAGTTATGAAGTAAAACAGACAGTAAGGCATGCCAATGATATTACCGTTGATGTGCAGCACAAAATGAAACAAATTGATCCCGTTATGGAATCTGTACAAAATCTGGGGGAAGTGCTGAACGAAGTGACGGAAGCAGCAAAGCAGGTATCATCCACACTGATGGCCAAGTTTCAGACAAAACGCAGCAGCACGGAGCAGAGTAAACATTCAGAAGTGGCGAATGTAGTACAGACTCCGCCTGCTACACCGACAGATCGAACATTGCAATCCTATGAAGCTACATATCATGATGATGCCAAAGGCGGGAAAAGCTGGCTGAAATATGTGGATGTAGCCGCTAATGTATGGCAACGTATGCGGAAATAGCATGACCGTTTTGTAATCAATAGAAGTCTTCAGAGCGGTGATGAACCTGAAGAAAGGGTGAGAATCATGATGAAACTACTGCTTGTTATGTTTAGCGTAATTTCTCCCTTTTCCGTTCAACCGGCAGCGGTACCCGCTGCTCATGATATGCAATGGACGGTAGCGAAAGAGGAAACACCAGAGATGGTTCTGGCTGCTGATCGATCCGGACCTGTCCAGCATTTCCGGACTCTGAATGACATTTCTCTGGATGACAGCATCGATGATATTTTAGCCAATAAAGGTCAACCGGCTCATAAGGAACATGACCCCTATCTGGGTTGTCCGGAGTATGAATTCAAAGATGTAACGGTGGGGCTCTGCGAAGATACAGGAGTGGTCAATTATGTGCATATTGATTCATCCGAGAAACGTCTGAAGCTGAATCAGGAATGGATTGATATGAACATTGAGGCCATTCGAGATGCTTTGGGCAAGCCGTATTATGTAGCAGAGGATGGAGAAGTATACCTTCGTGGAAATCAGGCGCTAAAAGTTTATATGAAGGCAGGCTCCAATCATATTGAAGGAATAGACCTCTTTGATGAATCGGTTTCCTAGGATTGGTTAATTCAGAAGCGTTTCAACCCATTATTACATGGTTATATACTAAGTAGCTCGATAAAGAAGATCAATCAGAGGAGAGTGGAAACGATGAATTCAACCAATGCGCAAGCTTATGCAAAAGTGGTAGAAAACGGAGTCCAAGCGGTAGAAGCGGTGAAAGAATTGCAGATTACCGGATACCTTGCTGATCATATCTTCGTTCTAGCCCATGAAAAGGATCGTACAGATCGGATTGCCGATACGGCAGATGCCAAAGAGATTGGCATCAAGGAAGAAGGCGTATTTGATTCCTTTGCGAATCTGTTCCGCTCCCGTGGTGATGAACTCCGGGCCAAAATTGTTTCGATGGGCTTCACCGAAGCTGAGGCAGATTTTTATGAGAGTGAACTCGATAAAGGCAAAGTGCTTGTGATTGCCAAAAAGAAAGAATAGCTTAGCCGATACACACGTAAGCTGGAGCCTTCTGAAAATGGACAAGCTTCAGAATTGAGTATTTTGCTTGAATCAAAGGAGCTTTACAGTTGAGGATGCAAAATGCTTAACCAAAAACATAGATAAGGAATGGGGATATCCCCATTCCTTATCTATGTTTTTGCAAGTTTGGAAGCGGGATCAGAACGCAGCAAAAACAGGGTGACAAGCGAGGGAATTCTCCTGCGATGGTGCCATTTACTGATAGAAGTTTTTTGATAATACGATTATAGTTAGACTAGGAATTATTATGTCTACCGCTGTCTTGAACGCGAAATTTGTATAATTAAGGTTGTTAGCAGACCTGATAAGAATCGACAAACCCGGACGCCACAGATAAGGAGATAGAAATGAGAATACTTATTGTTGACGACAATCCGACGAATGTCATTATCATTCGAGAAATTCTGAAAAAAGAAAACTATCGTGACATTGTAACGGCAAGTTCTGCCATGGAGATGTTTGAAGTTCTAGGGATTGGGGAGGAAAAGAATGAACTTCGTCCCAGACCGTCGGATATTGACTTGATTTTGCTAGATATGATGATGCCGGAAATGGATGGAATCGAAGCATGCAGTATTGTGCAGAAATTTGAAAATCTCAAAGATATACCTATTATTATGGTAACCGCGATCGGAGATTCCAAGAAATTGGCCGAGGCGTTGGATGCAGGGGCATCTGATTACGTGACCAAACCAATCAATAAAGTGGAACTGATGGCGAGAATCCGTCTTGCGCTTCGTCTGAAGCAAGAAAAGGACTGGCATAAAGAGCGTGATCAGCGGATTCAGGATGAGCTGAAACTTGCGGCGATGGTACAGAATGCCGTGTTAAGCCCTGCTATTGAAGATCCGTTGTTTCACGTTAATGCCATGTACAAACCTTCGTTTGAACTCGCGGGTGATCTGTATTCGTGGTACCCGCTTGGTGAAGGCAGATATGGGGTCCTGCTGCTGGATATGATGGGGCATGGGATATCTTCATCACTATTTACCATGTTTATTGCTTCCGTGCTGAAAGACACCGTTACAACGTATGTAGACCCGGAGAAGGTTATTCAGGAGCTGAATCGTCGCTTTAATCAGCTGCATCTGGAAAAACAGTTGGTGCAGTACTATTTTACAGCGATATATCTGGTAGTTGATACACGAATGAAGCGTATTGATTATGTTAATGCAGGTCATCCGCCAGCACTCTTTTTCCGTCACGACGGAAGTGTGACAACGTTTGACAGCGTCTGCTGTCCTGTAGGTCTGTTCGACAAGATGGACATTGAACCACAGACGATTCACTATGAAGGCGACGGGCACATTGCGCTTTATACGGATGGTTTAACCGAAGCTGTTCAGGGAGATCAGGAAATGCAGCAGGCATTTCTGAAGGAACAACTGGCGGGCTCCCACCAGTGGGATGAAGCGGCCATGCAGGCATTGTTTTTTGATGATGAAATTCCGCAAGAGCGGGATGATGATAAATGTTTGGTGTGGATTACCTTAAATAAAGGGGTCGAAGCTGAATGAAAATCAGAAATAAACTGCTGATTGGCTTTACCGCTCTGATGGCCATATTGATCGTGCTTACGTTTGTGAGCTACGAACGGCTGAACAGCAGCAATAAACAGGTTGACCAAATGTATCAGGAGCGATATTTAAAGGTTAGATACACCTCGTCCGTACGTGGAGAGGTTAATGATATCGCGAAAGTGCTGGCTAACTTGTTGCTTAACCCGAATAACTCAACCGGCACTGCAGAAAATGAGCTTAAGGAAATGCAGGAACGGGGAGAAAGTTACCTTAAGGAAGTTCGTGAACGGGCTGACAGTGCGTCGGAGCATCAATTGGTTGACCGTGTGAATGTGGCTTGGAATTCTTATAATTCTTATGCCGCCAGACAGCTCAGCTTGATGTCTCAAGGACGTGCGGAAGATGGAAACAGCTACAGGAATTCAACAGGTCTTGCTGTGCAAAAGGAAGCTGTAGACAGTCTAAATGCACTCTCCCGTTTTCAGGATCAGGAGATTGATAGCGAAATTAAGGCTGCTAACGCAGCATATACACGGGCAGTTCAGATTACAGTAGGCATCATGATTGCGGGGCTACTACTTGCTCTCGGGGTTATTATGTGGGTACTGCCTAGTATTACGCGTGGTCTGAATACGGTGTCGATGATGATTACCAGTTTTGGTAAAGGTCGATATCGAACCATTCGTCGTATACAGGTGAAGTCCACCGACGAGATTGGACAGATTGCCAGTGTGTTCAAGGATGTCTCCAATGATTTGGAGGAGAAACTGGAAGTCGAGAAAGCTTATTTACAAGCACAGCAAGATCAGAACTGGATGAGTTCCAACATAGCCAGAGTTCCGGAATTGCTGCGAGGTATTGGCTCGATTCGCCAGATCTCACAGATGTTTATCAGTGAATTTACGCCTGTACTTGGAGCTCAACTGGGCGTCGTATATCTGATCGATGAAGAGAAACATCCGGACGAACTGAGACGTTATGGTGCTTATGCGTTTGAAGAGAATGAAGATGTTGGCAAAGAGGTCTACCGTATCGGAGAGGGATTAATTGGACAAGCCGCATTGGATATGACTCCAATAATCCTGGGGAAAACTCCGGAGGATTATGTGAATATTGGATCAGCAACGGGATCATCGCGTGCATCTGGTGTGATGATCTATCCTGTCGTATTTGAGGATGAATTAATTGGTGTTGTTGAACTGGCTTCGTTTGAAGGGTTCACAAATCTGCATACACAGCTGTTCTCGCAGCTGATTATGAATCTTGGTGTCATTCTCAACAACGTTCGTCGCCGTTTGCGGGTGGAAGAACTGCTGCGTGAATCCCAGGCGCTTACGGAGGAATTACAGGTTCAATCTGAAGAACTTCAGACCCAGCAAGAAGAATTGCGTCGTTCCAATGAAAATCTGGAAGAGCAGACGGGGGCCCTTAAACGTTCGGAAGAGCTCCTTCAGCGTCAACAGGAAGAATTGGAGCACTTCAATACCGAACTGATTGCCAAAACACGAGCTTTGGAAGAGCAAGTCCGTGAAGTGGAAGAGAAGAACGACGAGATTGAGAAAACGAAAACACAGTTGGAACAGCAAGCCATGCAATTGTCGATGACGAGCAAGTACAAATCGGAATTTTTGGCAAATATGTCGCATGAACTGCGTACACCACTTAACAGTCTTTTGATTCTGTCCCAACTGTTATCTGAGAACAAGGATAGAAATCTGAGTGTTAAACAGCAGGAATATGCCCAAACGATCTATATGTCCGGTGCTGATCTGCTGAAAATGATTGATGAAATTTTGGATCTGTCCAAGGTGGATGCGGGCAAAATGGATATCAACTATGAGACGGTTCGCATGGAAGAACTGACCAGCTTTGTTCAACAGAATTTTGGCCCAATGGCGAATAAAAAAGAACTTAGTTTGAACATTGAGTTCGACAGCAATTTGCCGGAATGGGTATATACCGACAGCCATCGCGTCAAGCAGATTTTGCGAAATCTGTTGTCGAACGCGTTCAAGTTTACCAACCGGGGATCTGTAAGCCTGATTGGACGAAAGATGAAAATTGAAGAGCTTCCTGGGTACCTAAATACGAATCAGGAATATGTAGGCTTTACCGTGAAGGATACCGGGATCGGAATTCCTTCGGACAAAACGGATCTAATCTTTGAAGCATTCCAGCAGGTGGATGGCACAACCAGCCGCAAATATGGTGGAACGGGCTTAGGGTTGTCTATAAGTCGCGAACTTGCCCGCCTGCTTGGTGGCGCCATTCAGGTAGAATCCTCCGAAGGTGTGGGCAGCTGCTTTACTCTGTTCCTGCCGGATAATCACGATGAAGAAATTCAGGTGGACGAAGCTATGACAGAAGCTGCTGCTTCTTCTGAGATCGAAAAGTCTGCAAGAGACACGTGGACCATGCGTTCGGGTAGACAGACGATCCTCACACCGGATCCGGATAGCAATTCGTTCATGGAGATGCCTCAATCCGACTCACCTGTACTTGCACAGCTGGAAGATGATCAGATGAATCTGATGGAGGGCGACAAAATTCTCCTCATCATTGAGGATGATGTGAATTTTGCGCATATTTTGATGGATATGGCGAGAGGCAGAGGATTTAAGGCTATTGTGGCGCTTCAGGGAGACAAAGGACTCGAAATGGCCCGTCAATATTTGCCGGATGCGATTATCCTTGATATTCAGTTGCCTGTCATGGATGGCTGGGCAATTCTGGGCGAACTGAAAGGCAGCTCAGCGACACGTCATATCCCGGTACATGTTATTTCGGTAATAGATGATATGAAACAAGGTTTGATGATGGGAGCCATTGCATATCTGAAGAAACCTTCCAGTAAAGATTCGCTGGATAAAGCTTTCTCGCATATCGAATCCTATACAGAGAATCAATTGAAACGTCTGTTGATTGTGGAAGATGATGAAATACAGCGGAAAGCAATTATTGAACTGATTGGCCACGATGATGTTGCAATCACAGCAGTTTCCACCGGCAGTGAGGCCTTGAATGAATTGCACAGTCAACGCTATGACTGCATGGTACTGGATTTGATGCTGACAGATATGACCGGATTCGAATTGCTTGACCAGATTCGGGACGATCAATATTTGAATGATCTGCCGATCATTATTTATACAGGCAAAGAGCTGGACAGTAAAGAAGAGATGAAGCTTCGCAAATATGCGGAGTCCATTATCATCAAGGACGTGAAGTCACCTGAACGTCTGCTCGATGAGACGACCTTGTTCCTGCACCGAGTAGAAGCCAACCTGCCGGAAGATAAGCGTCGAATTCTGCAGAAACTGCATAACAAGGAAACTTTATTTGAAGGTAAGAAAATATTGCTTGTGGATGACGACATCCGTAATGTATTTGCACTCTCAAGCGTGCTCGAAGGTTATCGGATGGATGTGACATTTGCAGAGAACGGCCGTGAAGCACTGGAGATTCTGGATAAGGACCCGGAAATTGATCTGGTCTTAATGGACATGATGATGCCGGAAATGGATGGTTATGAGGCCATGACGCGGATCAGACAAATACCGAAGTTCGAAAAGTTGCCAATTATCGCCTTAACCGCAAAAGCGATGAAAGATGATCGTGGCAAGTGTATTGAGGCTGGAGCATCCGATTATGTGAAAAAACCGATCCAAACAGATCAATTATTATCCTTAATGCGGGTATGGTTGTATTCGTAACCCGATAGTTTGGGTAATGAAAGACAATACATCTACAACGCAAGTAACAAATGAAGAAGTGGAGAGAAAATATGACACCGTGGGAACCTACCGAGGCGGAGGCAGAATCGATCCGCATGCCGCAAGACGAAGAGCGTGAACTGATCGAGATCGAGTTGCTGTTGGAAGGTATGCACCGTTTATATGGATATGATTTTAGAAACTATGCGTTGCCTTCATTAAAACGCAGAATCTGGCACTATGCACATGCCGAAGGCGTTAAGACCATTTCCGGTTTACAAGAGCGAGTGCTGCATGACCGTTCTGCGTTTGATCGTTTTGTACAGAACTTGTCCATTCCCGTGACGGAAATGTTTCGTGATCCTACGCTTTTCCGAATGTTTCGCGAACAGATTATTCCGATATTAAGAACATATCCGTACATCCGAATATGGCATGCAGGCTGTTCTACAGGGGAAGAAGTCTATTCCATGGCGATTATGCTGCACGAGGAAGGACTGTACGACAAGGCAAGAATATATGCGACAGATATGAATGATCGCTCATTGCAGCAGGCCAAGGAAGGCGTATATGGCATTGATAAAATGAAACTATATACTACCAATTACCTTGAAGCCGGGGGCACCCGTGCATTCTCGGAGTATTACACAGCGAAATATAATTCCGTTATATTCCATCCTTATCTACGGAAAAACATTATTTTTGCCGAGCATAATCTGGCAACAGACCGTTCATTTAACGAGTTTAATGTGATTTTTTGCCGCAATGTCATGATTTATTTCAATGATGAACTGCGGAACCATGTACACGGACTTTTTCATGAAAGTTTGAGCCACTTTGGCATCCTTGTTCTGGGTTCTAAAGAATCGATACATTTTACGGAATTCAGCGATGCCTACGAGCCATTAGACCGGAATGAAAAAATATACCGGAAGATTAAATAGGGGGTTAGGCTTAGTCATGGGGCTCAATGAACCAATCCACATATTATTGGTAGATGACCGCCCCGAGAACCTGCTCGCTCTCGAAGCGGTTCTGGAATCGGAACAGTACAAGCTCGTCAAGGCAACCTCAGGAGAAGAGGCACTTCGTTGTTTGCTGAAAGACGAATTTGCGGTCATTGTGCTTGATGTGCAGATGCCTGGTATGGACGGTATTGAGACAGCAAAATTAATCAAGGCGCGTGACAAGTCCAAGGACGTGCCGATCATTTTCATCTCTGCAAATAGCAGAGAGGCCGAGCACTTATTTGCAGGTTATTCCGCCGGAGCCATTGATTACATGGTCAAACCGTTTATCCCTCAGATTTTGAAGTCCAAAATCGAGGGTTTTGTGGAAATGTTTATCACGAATAAACGTTTGAAAACACAGACCATGCTTCTGCACCAGAAGACGCAGGAATTGGAGAAGATGAATCAGCAGCTCATTCAGGCCAAAGAGGAAGCGGAAATCGCTGCGAACGCCAAGACCGAGTTCCTTGCCATGATGAGTCACGAGATTCGCACGCCAATGAATGGCGTCATTGGTATGGTTGATCTGTTGATGGAAACGGATCTGAAGGAAGATCAGAAGGAATACGCGGATATTGTACGTCGCAGTGCGGATGCACTTGTTACGGTGATTAATGATATTCTTGATTTCACCAAGATGGAATCCGGAAAAATGGAGCTGGAAGAGCATCCATTCGAACTTGTTTCCTGTATTCGTGAAGTACTGAGACTATTCGCGGCAGAAGCCGGCAAAAAGAATATTGAGCTGGAATATTTCCTTGAAGATTCGGTTCCTGAATTGATCTATGGAGATATGGCAAGGCTACGTCAGGTTTTGCTGAATCTCATTGCCAATGCGATCAAGTTTACGGACCATGGCGGCGTGTATCTGATCGTATCCGTTAATGAGGAAAAAGACGGGCGAATGACGCTGGAGTTTGCGGTAAAAGATACAGGAATAGGTATAGCTCTAGACAAAGTCGACCGCCTTTTCCAGCCGTTTTCCCAACTGGATACGTCCATGACGCGCAAGTATGGTGGAACCGGTCTGGGACTGGCTATATGTAAAACGCTCGTTGAAATGATGGGTGGACAGATATATTTGGATACGTCGGAACTGCGTGGTGCTACGTTTGTATTCACCATTCAGGCGCAGCGGTATATCGAGACTGAGCTTAAGACAGGTATTGGGGAAGATCAGCTTACGGATATGAAAAATTATGAAATGCATCCAAGCGTATTAATCGTCGATGATCACCCTATTAATCAGAAACTAATGTCCATCATGCTGAGCAAGCTTGGACTCATCGCAGATATCGCCGAAGATGGTAAGAAGGCATTGGATATGGTTTTGGGGAACCGCAATTATGATTATATATTTATGGATTTACAAATGCCCGTGATGGATGGGTTGGAGTGTACTCGCAGAATTCGTGAGAGTCTCCCTCAAGACCAGCAGCCGGTTATTGTAGCGATGACCGCCAATGTCATGGATGGTATTCAGCAGAGATGTTCCACTGTAGGTATGGACGATTACATCAGTAAACCTGTGAAAATGGGCAATGTGAAACAGAAGTTGTCCCGATTTCAAGAAGAAAGGCAAGTGTTCAAATCCGACGCATCGGCGATAAATCAGGCCAATTGAAATATTTGCTAATTCGATTCCTGTTTCATATGTGCTGAAGATGGGTTATTAGGTAAAGAAACCATTGATCAGGAGAGAGATGTCTAATGAATACAAATAAAAATGAAAAATTCAATGCAAGAACAGAAACACATGACGGCGTGTGCACGGTGTATCTGACTGGCGAACTGGATTTGTCGGTTGCTCCTGAATTCCGTTTGGTGATGGAGCCGCTCGTGGACAACAAGGAACAAGATTTGATCATTAACATGCAAGACTTGAAGTACATCGATAGTACAGGGATTGGTATCCTGTTATCTGTTCTGAAAGCACGGCATGGAATGGAAGCTCGCTTTGAAGTACAGGAAGTTCCTGCGCAAATTCAGAAACTTTTTGATATGACGGGTATTGCCAAATTCTTTGTCTCACAGAAGAATTCCCAATAGGAAAGGATCGAAAAAGGAATGAATGCAGAAGTTCAAAGAGTCACCCTTAATTTACCGGCGACAGCTGATTACGTTGATATTGTAAGACTCAATCTATATGGTGTTGCGTCCAAAATGGGATTTTCTTATGAGGACATTGAGGATATGAAGGTTGCTGTATCCGAGGCCTGTAATAACTCTGTACTGTATGCTTACTCACACGAAGGCGGCATGGTTGAGGTTGTGTTCGAAGTGGATAGTGACACGTTGGCCATTACCGTCAAAGATGAAGGTGCCAGCTTTGAGAACATTAACCCGGCGGTATCCCGTGCAGGCCTTCACGACACAGAGCTGACTGATGCCCAAATCGGTGGACTTGGATTTTACCTGATGCAAGCTCTGATGGACGATGTCAGTGTGGAAAGTGAGACGGGCAAAGGTACGAAAGTAGTACTCGTAAAACGTCTTGCAAGAAGTGAGGAGAAAGTATGAATGAAAAAGTGACTCCCCCAGAGTCCATGTCTGAAGCAATAGGTTTGATCTGGGAATACCAGCAGACCCAGGATAACGAAATTGCAACAGTTCTTATCCGCAAATATGAACCGATGGTGAAGATGGCAGCAGGTAAAATTGCGCGGAATCGACCCGATCTGTATGAAGATTTGTATCAGACCGGGCAGATGGCCCTAATTCGTTTGCTTAAGCAATACGATATCAATCTGGGTATTCCGTTTGAACCTTATGCCATGAAGAGCATGATCGGTCATATGAAAAATTATTTAAGGGACAAGTCCTGGTATATTCAGGTGCCTCGCAGGATTAAGGAAAAGGGAGCACTTGTCCAGCATGCCATTGATGAATTGACAGTGAAGCTGGAGCGTTCACCAGGTGTGAACGAGATTGCAGAATACCTGGATTTAACCCCTGAGGAAACCATCGAAGTCTTGGCTGGTCGGGAATGTTACCACTATGTGTCACTGGATTCTCCGCTATCACAGGATGAGAGTGCAGCCACATTGGGCGAACTGATCAGTTCTGATGTGAATGACTTCGATTCGGTTGAGAAGCGGATGGACTTGCAGCAGGCATTGGGACAGTTGAAGGAACAGGAACAAAAGGTGCTTATTTTGGCATTTCAGGATGGTCAGTCGCAGCGGGCAATTGCTCAGAAACTGGGAGTCTCCCAAATGAGTGTATCCCGCATCCAGAAGCGAGCCACTGAGAAATTAAAGCAGATTATGTCGAATGCTTCATTGTTATGAGATGCAGATTGGTGATGATATTAAGCACGGCATAGAGAAGGACACGTGATTCCAATGGAATGCATACGTGTCCTTTTTTGGGGATCAGTGATTTCCTAATGAACAGTATGAATGCAGGAGTGGATGTTTGTGATTGTGGACAAAGTCAAGCTGGAAGCGCGTCGGGACAAGGTCACCTACTCAGACCATTGGGAATGGTGGGATTGGGTGGCACCGGATCAGGAGAGTATGGCTGGCGCCTTGGAGGAACTAACGAGCACATTTCCAGAAATGCAGTACTGGCTTCGCAAAATACCGGAGGTAGAGTCCAACTACCTGTCCGTCCGCTTCATGAACGGTACGGAACCCGTGATATTCGGGTCATTATTATATGCAGTTAAGAATGAAAGAAACGATCAACGTAAAGATAATCAGATGTTTTTCTATGTGGATCAAGAAAGACTGGTTACCTTGAACATAGATGACAATACCAGAGGTATTATGAATACAGGTGAGCGTGCAGCGATGTTACAACAATGCAGTGAAGCACGAGACGGCATGTTTGTGCTCTTTCGGGCCATATTGCATTATTACCATGTGGGTATGGATCATTTTGAGATGAATCTGAGGGATTTGGAACGGACGATGGAATCCCGCAATGCACGCACGCTGATGGATCAGATCCTTGCGGCCAGATTTGAACTGTTGTATTGGAGTAACCTGTTTATTCCGTATTCTGAGTTGATGGCCGCCGCCAGAGAAGCCTACCTGGATGAATTGAAAGAGAATCGTTTTTTCCAGCAGCTTCATCACCGGATCGAACGTATGGAGCGTTTGTTTAAACACTATGAGAAAGAGATTGATACGCTTATTTCTATTGATAATGCCATTTCAGGGGTTCGTGGCAATGAGATCATGAAGACGCTGACACTCGTTACCTCGGTATTCACGCCCGCAACCGCTGCTGGAGCCATATGGGGAATGAACTTCGAGAATCTGCCTTGGATCGACAAAACCTGGGGTGTTGTACTAGTCCTTGCACTTATCATCATTAGCATGGTCGGCATGTATGTATGGATGATGATGAAAGGCTGGACAGGGGATCTGCTCAAAGTAAAGTCCTCCCAGCCGTCAGTCAAAGAAACAGAGAAGCGTGGCATTGGTAAACGAAGGCAATGACTTTGGAAGCATCACAGGCTTCCTTTATTTTTTATAATCTTCGATGTATCCCAGCAAGTCAGCAATATATTGTCCCACAATCGGCATATTCACGAATTGACTGAGAATAAAGGCGAGCAGACCAAGAACAACGAAGGTCCCTACGGTCAAACCCAAACCACGTGCCATACCCGCTGTAAAATTGGTAATGATGCGTTTTTTGGGACTACTGTAGTTTTCGATAATATCCTTGATTTGAGATTTCTCCAGACTGTCAGCAATTTGATCCAGCCTTGTGTTCAGGCGCTTTACCTCATGACGCAATTCAAAAGGATGTTCGCTGGTATCATACTGTTGTGCGGGTTTTCCTCCGGTAATGGGCGTATTTCCGTTCATTGTGACTTTACTCATGTTCTTCCTCCTTTAATCTCGCGGTGTGGATAAAAAATAGCCAGCTGGAATACAGCTGGCTATTGGTCACTCAATCACAAGCCTTACAGGCTGGTCGAGTTTATTTCTTTACGTGCATCTTCCTTGGCTTCTACAGAAGCAGCAGCCACTTCTTCTGATGCTTTGGTCGCTTCATTCGCCACATCAGCGGAAGCTTTTCTCACGGAATCCATGACGTCATTGCGTCCTTGATTTACCGTTTTTGCAATATCAGAAGTTTTGGAAGAGACCGTTTTAGCCAGTTCGGAAGCTTTATCACCCACAACCGCTGCAACTTCTTTCGTGCGATCCGTAACGATCCCCACTTTCTCGGAAAGGTCACCACGCAATTCGCGTCCTGGTTTAGGGGCAAAGAGCAGCGCTGCTGCAGCACCCAGCAAACCTCCGATGAAAATGCCTTTGGCGAAAGTGGAACCGCTTTGTACAGGATATTGTTCTTCTGCTTTATTCATGTCAAATCACTCCTTCTTCAAATTTAAAAAACAGATACGAAACAACGAACACCTTGTAAACCGATCAGGCAGCCTGTCTGAACAGTCTGGACACAAGCCCCAGCAAGAAGACAAAGAGCGCTGTTCCAATGATGGCAGGAATTACGGCGAAGTTACCGATGACCGGCCCCCAGTTACCAAGCAAAAGTGCTCCTAGCCAGGCTCCGACAAATCCGGCAATCATTGCACCGATGATTCCTCCAGGCATGTTATGACCGGCAAGTGCATCACCGATTACACCAATAATGACTGCCATCACAATGCTGATGATAATACCCCACATAACAACCGCCTCCTTTATGCTTGATGTAGGATGTTGTCTGTTCGCGTTTGCTTACTTCGTATATAAACGCCGTGCTTCCAGGTGAAACAATCAACGTGGGGAGAAATGGTATGGAAATTGTAGGATAATACAATTCAGACGGAACGTTTAATCCCTTTAATCATGCAGAAGATCCAAGCCAGTCCGGCAGCAAATCCGGTGAAAACATCGGTTGGAAAATGTACACCCAGCATGATACGACTGAGGCCGACCAGGACTATAAACGCAATTCCGCAAAGGACAGGCAGAGCGATTCCAGACAACCGTTGATGACGTTCAATCGCCCAGATGACAAAGATCATTCCATAAAACCCCATCGAGATCATCGCATGACCGCTTGGATAACTATATCCATGAACGACCAGCAGATGTTCCAGTTCAGGTCTGCTGCGCCTGAAAATTTCCTTCAATAAGGTGTTGAGAATCCACATCATGGCAAAACTGCTGAGTAACGCATATCCATATATGAGGAAACGGGGACGACGCTGCAGCAAGAAAGGAATTGAAAAACCGATAGCTGCTATGGCAGAAAGATTGAAAGAACCGAGCGCAGTAATGAATGAAATGAAGGGCAACAGATAAATACGTGAATCCGAGTTCAGATAGAACAGCTGCTGGATACGCTCATCCATTGAAAGGATAGCATCGGTACCAAGCAACGCTCCCAGAGCCGCCAGTAAGAAGACGACTGAAACGCTGGCTATAATTCCAACACCAGCCCAGTTGAGCAGTGGACGTACTGAAGTTTTGCGAATTAAGCCGGATGAGGATGAATGCGTTTTGCGCTGCATAAATGAGTATCTCCTTCAGTGATGGTAGTAGGTAGATAAAGATTGATAAAGGATTACCCGAAATGTCTGTCGAAAAAACTGTAAAAACGTCGCTTTTGTACTATACTATTTAAGATATCCCATGCGGCGTCGTGACGCAAAGCAGAGATGAATTCGGGAGTATAAAGGAGAGAACTCGCATGGAGAGTGCCCTGTTAATTAAAGAATACCGTGCGGGCGTTATGGAATGCGCCCATTACGGACACATAAGCATTACGGATGAGAACGGCAAGGTTGTATATTCAGCTGGCGATCCTCATTTTAGAGCGTTTACCCGTTCATCTGCCAAACCTTTTCAGGCCATTCCGGGAATTCGGGCCGGTATTGCCGGGCATTATAACCTGACAGCTCAGGAGATTGCGATCATGTCTTCCTCGCACCGATCGGAACCGATGCATATTCAGGTGCTGGAGCAGTTGGAAAGCAAGATAGGATTGGGAGAAGAACGCCTCATATGTGCACCAAGTTATCCCCTAAATGAAGAAAGCCGGAATCAATGGCTGCGTGCTCAAGGAGAGAAGCGTCGTATCCTCCACAACTGTTCCGGTAAACATCTGGGCATTCTCGCGTACACTCAGATGAAACAGGCTGATTTGGGTAGTTATGCAGAACCAGAACATCCGGTACAGCGTGAAATTCTGGAGACCATGGCTTATATGGCAGGTATTGAAGAGAAAGAGATTAAACTTGGGACGGATGGCTGCGGCTTTCCGGTATTTTCGTTGCCGTTGTCGGCATTGTCGAACGCATATCTGAAGCTGGCTTGCCCGGATCTGATCGAAGATCTATCTACACGCTCCGCGGTAGAAACCATTACTGGAGCCATGAACGAATATCCGCTAATGGTTGGAGGAACGCAGCGTGTGGATTCCGTGCTGCTTGAAGACAGTAACATAGTAGCCAAGGGCGGTTTCAAGGGTGTGTTTGGTTTTGCCCTGAAAAAGGAACGTCTTGGAATTACGTTCAAAGTGCTTGACGGTTCGGAAGAAGAATGGGCCTTTATTGCCCAATCTATTCTGGAACAGATTGGGTATAGCAATAGGAAAACTATCGAACGACTGGCAGAAGTATATCCACCTGATATTCGGAACGACGCGGGTAAAGTCGTGGGGCGGGCAGACAGCGAATTCAAGCTTCACTCACCTGAAGAAAGCGTATAACCATAAGCAAGGGGCGTGATTAGAATTCTCGGACCACGGGTAAAGATGACATACCAACTGGTATTGATCTATAGAATTCTAAATATACACGCATGAACTGTTACGAAAGTGTGGCAGTTCTAAACCCTTGGAGGTGGATGAACATGATTAAAGTAGTGACATCGGAAGAAAGGCACACGTCGGATCGAGGTTGGATACACAGTGAATTCAGCTTTTCCTTTGCGGACTATGATGATCCAAGCAATGCCCATTTTGGTTGTCTTTTGGCTCATAATGACAACACACTGATGCCGCAGGAAGGCTTTAAGCGACATCCACATCATGACTTGGAGATTGTTAGTTATGTGATTTCAGGTACGTTGAAACATACGGACAGCATGGGAACAGAGCAACTGTTGGAACCGGGAACGGTTCAGGTCATGAGTGCGGGTACCGGTGTCGAGCATTCGGAGACTAACCCCTCCGAGGATGAAGCTGTACGCTTTTTACAAATGTGGTTTTTGCCATCCCAGCGCATGCTGAAGCCATCGTATACCAATCGTCGTGTGGAGGCTCAGGAGCATTTGAATCGTCTTTGTCCGATTGTATCGGGACAAGGGGGAGAAGGAGCTGAGGGAGCATTGCCTATTTCACAGGATGTAACTTGCTATCTATCCCATCTGGAATCCGGTAAAAAATTAATGTACCCTCAACATGAAGATAGGCGTACACATCTTTTCCTGATTAGTGGTCATATTGAGATTGTATGTTCAGATGGCAACTTCAATCTCAAGCCGGGTGACGCTGCACGAATCCGTAAAAGCTGTGATCTGCAAATTACAGGTACAGGCAGCGAGACTGCTGAATTTGTATTGGTGGATTTGCCTTAACGAAAAAACAACCGAAAGAGGACCTGTTTCCACTCTGATGTGGAAGACAGGTCCTCTTTGTACGGGTTGCTTTGGATACCTTCATAAAAGAGCCGCTCAAATGTCCAAGAACAATGTCGCCCTAAGATTTGCGGAGGTTACCCAGTTCGGAAGCGACAGCTTCCACTTCAGAAATACTGAGATGTTCCTTGCCCAGAACCATCTCATACAGGTCAAACAGATCTTCATACTTGTCGAGTGGAAAAGCCGAAGCCTGCATTGCAGCTCCACTGGCCATCCGCAGCTTCGTTTTGATCGCTTCAATCATATATTCCATGTTGGCTGGGCTTGCTTGCGTTAAATCCATTGTTATGTCCATCCCTTCCGTATCGGAAACTGTTGTCATTGTATCATGATTGGACAGGCCCAGGCCAATGCTTTTGCGGCGTAACGAAGCATCGGGTAAAATGAGGAATACAACAATAGAGCCTCAGGTAGGGAGTACATGTGTAAAGGAGGTAAATAGATTGGCAACATATAAGCGGGAATTGGTTAGGCATCAAAGTAGGGAAGCCCGCAAAAATGTGCACGGAGAAGACTTGGTATTATTTTTCAAGCACATCTATAAGCTTCATTCACTGGATGCAATCACCTTTGTCTGTATCGGGACGGACCGTTCCACCGGAGATGCACTGGGCCCACTGACAGGCAGTCTACTGCAGGAGTATGGAGTGAATCACGTTGTAGGGACTCTGGCTTCTCCTTGTGATGCTGATACGCTGGAGAAGAGGTTGGCGCTTGTCCCGTCACATCATGTCATCATCGCCATAGATGCTTGTCTGGGTCCAAAACAGGCAACAGGTACATACTATCTTGCGGAACATCCACTTATTCCGGCAAAATCGGTTGGCGGAAAGCTGCCGCCAGTTGGTCATTACAGCGTGGCTGCTGTAGTGAATGCCAATGGACCGAGACCTTATTCCATTCTACAGATGACCTCGCTTCATTTTGTTATGGGCATGTCCCGAACGATTGCTGAGGCGGTCGCCGAAGCAGTGAAATACAGATAAACGTTTCATTAATGATATGCAGGCTTAATAATATACAACTTGAATTAATTTAATTCGCGCAGAGAGAGGGATTTATATGGAAAAAGTGATGTGTGACGGAACGACGATTTGTTATGCCGAACAGGGTAAGGGAGAAGCACTCATTTTGCTCCACGGATACTGCGGCAGTTCATCCTACTGGGATGAAGTAGTGCCTGAGCTTGCACGCAGCTATCGCTGCATCGTACCCGATCTGCGTGGACACGGCAAAACGGACGCACCTGTAGGTAGTTATACCATTGATCAGATGGGCAATGACGTATTGCAATTAATGGACGAGCTAAAGGTGGACAAGGCTTTCCTGCTCGGTCACTCCATGGGCGGATATATCGCACTTTCTATCGCACAGCGCCACCCAGAACGATTGAATGCCTTCGGCTTGATTCATTCCACAGCGTATCCGGATAGTGAAGAAGGCAAAGAAAAACGCCTTCGTGCAGTATCCACCATTCAGACGGAAGGCATTGTTCACTTTGTAGATGGGCTGGTTCCCGGTTTGTTTGCACAAGAACATGTAGAATCGCTATCGACGCAAGTGACTCGTGTGAAGGAAATTGGTTACCAGACTGCACCACAAGGGGCAACTGGAGCTGCACTGGCTATGCGGGAACGACCGGACCGTCGTGATGTATTGTCAGCTACACCGCTTCCCGTCCTGCTGGTTGCCGGAGAGAAGGATGCCGTCATTCCGCCGGAACGTACATTCACAAGTGACAAGCCACATATTACACAAGCCGTGATTCCTGGAGCAGGACATATGAGCATGTATGAAGCTCCGGAAGAATTAATTCAGGTCATTAAACAATTTTTGACGGGATTATCGAAGTAATAATGGAACATGAATAGAGTATCAGATGATTTCGCCTCCTTGGCGGAGCGTCGGTACCTTGCTAAACCCCTGCAACGTTCGCTCAAGAACGGCAGGGGTTTTATTTGTTCAGGGCCAGAGCATAGGACGAGCCATAGACCATGTTTTGGCTTTTTGTCATGGCATGAATTAAAATGATGAGAATGGATCACTCAAGTGAAACTGGATGTACACGATCGAACGATGAGGGGGCACATAGCATGTTCAGGAAAGATTATCTGCTCCGCATGATGGAGGAAATGACAGAAGCGATCGGCAAAGTATTTACACTCAAACAACAGCGAAAACACACGGAGGCTCTGTCTGAGTTGGACGAGCTCCTACGTAGGCAGTTTGGTTTGAATTTATCTCTGCTGAACTCACTGCCGGCCGAAGATGTCATTGAAATGTTCCGTTTTCGCGGCGTTATTGAAGTGGACAATCTGCAACAAGCCGCCAGGCTGATCGAAGAAGAGGCGTACATTTATAATGAAAAGGCCAAAGTAGAGGGCATAGATGACCAGGAAAAAATAGAGTCAGAGAATGAAGCACTTATTCGTCTGATGAGATCACTTCATTTTTACCTGTACGCACTGAATAATGGGGCTAATCCGAAGCTGCTGGATGCACCAGATCGTGTGGAGGGAATATTGAAGCAGACGAAACAATACGAACTTCCGGCACGAACGGAAAAGCAGCTTGCCCTGTATCGTGAACAGCAGGGGCGTTATGATCAGGCTGAGAATAGCTGGTACAGACTGCTGCAGGTAGACGACAGCCATCCTATTCAGTATCGGGGTGAGGTACAGGCTTTCTATGAAAGGTTAAGACAACTGGAAGATGAGCAGTTGCAACAAGGTGGCTTGCCTCGTGAGGAAGTGGAAGAGGGGCTTGCCGAGCTGAACCGTTAAACCGATGAATAGGACGTTAACTTGGAGAGGGAACGGAATTGTGTTATGGTAACGGTTGACCAAACCAAACCGAAAGTGAGATGTACCCCCGTGGATTCATTGCGAAAGCTTATACAAGACATCTTTGAACAGAATTCGCTGATTACAGCGACCTGGAGCCAGCTGCGCAGACGGGACAATGTCTCGTATACGAAAGTGCAAGTCAAGCCGGTAACGCTCAAGAATCAGCTTCATTATCAATTCGCATTTCATTATACCAACAAAGTGCTGCACGAGAATTTGACTCCGGATGAAGCGGCAGAGCGCATGACTTTGCTATGCGAAGAGACGTTTCGTCAAGGTCTGCTCTGTACTACAGACGCAGACTATCAAATTTTGATCAGCAAAAAATATAAAGTGTCCATCTTGACCAAGTCGCCTTCCAAGACGGCGGTGGACCTCTCGCATAATCGCAAAAAGCAATATGTGCTGGAAGATGGAGTTCCCGTTTCGTTCCTGGTCGAGCTGGGGATTATGAGCGAGGAAGGCCGCGTTTTGGCTCGCAAGTACGACAAGTTTAGACAGATCAACCGTTTCCTCGAAATGGTACAGGATGTCATCCCGCATCTGCCGGAGGGCCGTCCACTTACCATTGTTGATTTCGGGTGTGGGAAGTCTTATCTGACCTTTGCTTTATATCACTATTTGTCTGTACAGCAGCGCAGATCGCTCAAGATTATTGGTTTGGACTTAAAAGCCAATGTTATTGAACACTGCAATGATCTGGCAAACAAATTGCATTACGGTGATCTGAAGTTCCTTGTTGGAGACATCGCTGACTATGACGAGCTGAATGAAGTGGATATGGTCGTGACTCTGCACGCCTGCGATACAGCTACCGATGCAGCTTTGGAGAAGGCCGTTCGTTGGGGGGCTTCCGTCATTCTATCTGTACCGTGCTGTCAGCACGAGCTGTTTGACCAGATTGAATCCAACGTGATGAATCCGTTGTTGTCACACGGTATTCTGAAGGAACGTTTCTCCGCACTAGCAACGGATGCCATCCGGGCGAAGCTGCTGGATCTGATGGGATACAAAACGCAGCTGCTGGAATTTATCGATATGGAGCATACGCCAAAAAATATATTAATCCGTGCAGTACGAGGCCAGGCTGGGCAGACTGCTGACATGTGGAACGAATATACCGCATTCCGTGATTTCATTCACGCAGATCCTTATTTGGAGCGAGCTTGTGCGGACTTGCTTCCAGGTGGGGGCAAGCTGAAAGAAGCTGTGCCGAACGATGGGGCAGATGCGAGCCAAGAGAATTCAAATGGGGAATCTATCCAAGATGTCACCCCAGATCCTAGCAACTGTGATCACTGTTGAATAGTTGATGCAGATCGTCTGCCATCGTCCTTGACGGGACATACTGGTAAGAGGGTCCCGTGAAAACAACATAAGGTGCCAGAGGCATGTAATCAGGCAGAAGACCCTAACGGGAGCTTCTGTCTTTTTTGTTTTTAGTTGGAATTTTGATGAATACGATGATGTGAGAAAGGAGGTGGACGTATGGAGGAAGCAAAATCGGATAAAAAGGTTAAGTGGGGTAAGTCAGATGATTGGTACAGCATGGACAAGGTGGAACAGTTGGACCGAGCAAATCAGGGGATGACGTTTTCCCGATTATCAGAGCCAGCATTAACGGTAGTGCTTGGTGTAATCTTAGTCGTTTTACTGTTAGCAGGCTGTCTACGTAGGGGATTGTTTTATTTTACGGACGTATACCCCATAGTGCTGATGGCATCAGGCAGTGCACTTATTTGGTTTATCCTATTCATGATGTGCTTCAATGCACCGAAGACGAGTGGGCACCTAGGGATTGCTCAGTGGTTGGATTACCTCAAACGATTGTATGTGGTTATTATGCAGTACGCTCATCTCCGATGGATGCTTTGGCCCTTGGCTCTGGCAGTTTGGTTTGGCCTGCATGCATGGACGGGCTCTGTCAGCGTACAGGGAAGCTTGGATGAGATGCTGCGCTGGAGCTTGCTGGCTATATTTGCGTTGCTAACAGCGATGCTGGCTTCGCGCGCGAACGGAGCGCGATGGTTTGTCTGCGGCTGGCAAATGGCAGGCGGCCTGCTTGTGCTAAGCGGAGTGCTTGCCGCGTGCGGTGTGCTGCCGCTGCCTTATGGGGTCATGCGAACCGCTGACCCCGAGATCAGCTCCGCCGGAGCCCGGCTCGGCGGATTGTTGCAGTACCCCAATGCGTACGGCGCCGTTGCCGGCATGTACGCATTGGAGCGGCTGGCTGCCGCCGCACGCGCCATGGCCCGGCCACTGTCGGCCGGGCGGCTCATCGCGGCAGTGCTGCCGCTCATGCCCGCGCAAGCCGCGCTCCTGCTGAGCGAGTCGCGCGGCGCCTGGCTGGCGACCGGCTGCGCCGCGGTCGCCGCCTTCGCTTTGCAGCGGCGCGGTGCCCGCCTGCCGCTGCTGCTGGCCATGGCCGCGCCCCTGGCGTGCGCGGCCTGGCTCTACCGCCAGCTGGCTGCTGCCCAGCTGGCGCCTGCACCCGTGCCCGGCCTGTTGGCACTGGCCGGGGCATGGGCAGCTGCGCTGCTCGGCACGCTGCTGCTGTGCCGTTTGTGGCACAGCGACGCTCGTGCACGCGCCGCTGCCCTGACGGCCACAGTGCTG
>NZ_LITU01000005.1:0-17286 GCF_001280595.1 Paenibacillus xylanivorans | reverse complement strand
TGGCCTCCACCGCCGACCGCATGGCGGCTGGTGTCGGCACAGGGTTGTCCCGCCTCCAGATGTGGCGGGACGCCCTGAAGATCTGGACCGAGGCCCCATGGATGGGCCACGGGGGAGAGACATGGCGCAACATGTTCCGCGCCATCCAATCCTCGCCTTATGTCGGAGGCGAGGTCCATAACGGCATCCTTGATCTCGCCCTCGATACAGGCGTGATCGGCTTGCTGCTCATCGCTGGCTGGTTCTTGTTCACCCTGCGAACGATGTGGAGGCATGCCCCTCAACTGCTACCTTCGGTTATTGTGTTTGGCCTTCATGGCGCAATGGACTTTGACTGGAGCTTTACCTTCCTCTGGATGATGTTCATTTGGCTGGGGGGCTGGGCCCTGTCATTACCTACTTTACGGGTTGCCTCGGCTTACAAGAAACGGCCCCGCTTTTTCCATCAGTTGAGCCCGTGGCCTCAACTGATATTAACAGGATTTTTCGTCATGTTTTGGCTAGGCGGGACAGCCTGGTTTGCTGCACATCATGTGGCGGCAGATCAACAATACCGTCTAGCAATTTCAAAAGATACAGGAAGTGCTGAACGACAGGAGCTGCTTACTGCGGCGTACAAGTTCAACCCCTACAGGCCGGATATCGCGATCTCCCTGTCTCGTACGCTTCCTGCAAAAAAGGCTGAATTGATGTTGGTGCAGAGCCTGTCCTATTCCCCTGTTTCCCCCCAACTCTACGGAGAGCTGGGGCAGTTGGCCGCTCAATCTGGTAGAGGAGAGTCAGCCTGGAACTATTTTCAACAAGCCATAGCCCTCAATCGTTTTGACGCGTCCAGCCAGTCCCTGGCCTTATATTGGATGGTACAGGCATCACGGAGTGAACTGGCTGCAGGGTATGCTGAACGAGGAAGGCAGACTGCTTCTGCTGGAGTAAAGTTATACGAACGTTATAGACAGCTGGCTGAAGAAGTGGCAGCAGGGGAGGAAAGAAATGATCGCCGTTTTGGGCTTGATGAAGCAGCATTACGTTATGGGGATAATCTGTGCATCCTCGCTCTCGGTCCACTTGCTTCAGAGGTGACCAGAAGGAGTCCCTGAATATCTGACCTTACGCAACGCCGATGGTGAACAAGATCCATGAAAACGAATGATTCAACATGTAACGGGATGAACGATCTCACATCGATCCAACGAAAGTATTGGTTTACGCCTCAATTCAGGTTCGATTCCAACAATAAGCAAATGCTGCACATAAGCTGTTCGGCTACCTGTCCAGTATTCCGATTCTACAGGCGATATCCGCCAAATGCATCCTTAAAGGCACCTTGCAGCGGTTCTACCTCCACATCCCAAAGAGTCGCAATCTCTAGGCTGACATCCGCGTTCCACCATTCACATAATTTTTTGCGATTATCCCGATTTTCTCCGATCCAGAGCAGATTGGCGATGACTTTCCCATAATACAATTCTTCCGCCTGCTTCATCAGGTCAGGGGAGATATATACCTTTAGCTTTTTGGCTGTTCGATACAGCTCTTTGCTGCATGCTCTTCGGATACCTCGGGCAGAAGGCAGTTTCTGGCCCGGGGTGTTATGTTTTACCGGGGGAGTACCGGGTGCTGATTTGGGTGACATCTTCTCACGCTCCTCTCCCGATACCATATGCAAACGGCTGCCTGCGGGACACTATCCCAGACGTGTGAAGTAGCAACAGCTACAGGCCTGTGATAAAATAGGGACGAACATCCATGGTGTGGAAGGGCACTGCCAATCAGGATGAAGAAAGAGGGTCGAGATGGACGTTATTCATAACATTGTCAATCAATTATTCGATTGGATTCAGAGCCTTGGATACTTTGGAATTATGCTTGGATTAATGCTTGAAGTTATTCCGAGTGAAATTGTGCTGGCATATGGAGGTTTTCTCGTTTCACAAGGCCATATTAATTTTTTCGGTGCAATGATTTTTGGTACCGTGGGCGGTGTCATAGCCCAGCTATTTATTTACTGGATTGGCCGTTATGGCGGAAGACCTGTACTTGAACGCTACGGAAAATACATACTGATCCAGAAAAAGCACATCGACCATTCCGAAGAGTGGTTCCGCAAGTATGGGACAGGTGTCATTTTCACGGCGCGTTTCGTTCCGGTCGTAAGACACGCCATATCGATTCCTGCCGGTATATCCAAAATGCATACGGGTCGATTTATTTTGCTGACAACCCTCGCTGTTATACCTTGGTCTGCATTGTTTATATATTTAGGGATGATACTTGGAGATCAATGGCAACATATCAACGAAAAGGCGGCACCTTATATTATGCCGATTCTGCTTGTTGCTCTGGCACTTATGATTATTTATGTACTTATTAAATGGATGAATGTTCGTAAAAAGAAGGGAAGTGTCTAGTTATGGGAAAACCAAACTTGTCTCACAAATTCGGTAAAGGTCTGCCACCGAAAGAATTTATTGAGAGCATGACGAAGAACCAAAGTGAGTTTCAGGCGAACTATGACAGCTTTGCATGGCCGAACGAGGATGATCGTGAATTTTTCGAAAGCCTGAATCACCGCGATGATTTGCGTGTGTTAATTTTGGCTGCTGACTGGTGTGGCGATGTGGTACGCAATGTTCCCGTCGTGTTCCAGGCTCTGGAAATCTCCGGCATTCCGACAGAAGTTCTTATTTTGGAGAATCATCCTGAAGTGATGGATGAATTCCTTACCATGGGCGGACGTTCTGTCCCTGTTGTTATTTTTGCAGATACGGGCGGACATGTGCTGGGCCAATGGGGGCCTCGTCCACAACATGTGCAAGAGGTTATGATTGAATTCAAACGTCTCAACCCGGACCGTGAAGCGGCAGATTATCAGGATAATTTGGCCGTTGCACGTCAAGAGATTGGGAAACGTTATGGGGAAGGAACGGAGTCAAATGCAGCTATTATTCGTGAGTTGCGTGAACTGATTTCGGGTTACTGAGCCGATATGCTTAACATTCGTACATTTTCATTGGGACCGCTCCAGACCAATGCGTATCTGTTGCAGGGTGATGATTCTGGTAAAGCCGTAATCATTGACCCGGGAATGAATCCGGGCCCGTTGCTTAAAGCCATTCAGGATCTGGAAATTGAAGCGATCCTGCTGACTCACGCGCATTTTGATCATATGGGCGGCGTGGATGAAATTCGCAAATTGAAAGGCTGTCCCGTTTATTTGCATGACTTGGAGAGTGACTGGCTCACGACGCCTAAATTGAATGGTTCTTTGAACTGGCCTCAGGCTACCCCACCGCTTTCGACAGAACCAGCTGAATATGCCATGGACGAAGGGCAGACACTGAATTTTATTGGTCACACGTTCAAAGTGTACCATACACCGGGACACTCGCCAGGCAGTGTAAGTCTGCTATGTGGTGACGACCTGTTTGCAGGTGATGTTCTGTTCCGTATGGGTGTAGGCAGAACGGATCTGACCGGAGGCCGTGAGCGGGATCTGATTGATTCAATCCAGAACAAGTTATATACCTTCTCGGATGAGGTCAAAGTGTATCCAGGTCATGGTCCCAAAACGACAATCGGTTATGAAAAGAAGAACAATCCATACGTGTCTGCAAGATGATCCGACAATTTATGTGAAGAAAGTCTGGACAAGTGACAACTTTTTCATTAGAATAGCAATTAGTTGTTACAAGCGTTAAATCACCATCTAACTGAAGCAATGAAAAGAAACACCCTAACTTGCGAAGCACGCAGACTGTGGTCTATACCCGGTTTGCGTTCTTTTTTTGTTTTCAGCCTTTTTTTTCATCAAAGATGCCCCCGATTTAACCCTACATACAGATCGGTGACAAGTAATTACAGAAGATCGTTCTTTTCCATTTAGCAAGTCGATTTATAATAAGTTTGAGATAATAATAGTCAGAAGAATCATGGAACAATAGCTAAGGAGAGCGAGGAAATAGAATTGGAGAAAAAGCGAGTGATCCATTTGGGAAAACGTGCCGAGCATCTGATCATCGAAGAAAACCGTCGAGCAATGGAAAGTGGCAGTATAGAATCAGTTTCCCAGCGTTCTCAACTACATAACTACATGAATAATGAGATAAATCCAATCGAGGATCAACAGCAAAATATATGGAGAAGTCGTTTATTAAGCAGCGGAGCCCGCAACCAACCGTGGTTCGACAAACTGCAAGATTACCGAAATGAAGTCTGATTGCCCGGGAAATTGTCGGCTTCAGATTTTTTTTTGGATTGAATTGAACGTTTCTGCAGAGCCTGTCGTAATAACATAAGACTGAGCGGAGGGCAGGTGATGATTCAGATGGAGGCAGCCGAACTGGAAGAGGTACAGAGAGCGATACAGGGAGATGACAGTGCACTGGCAGAACTGCTGCAGCGTCATTACGCTTTTGTGTATAAGTATCTTGTCAAAGTAACGATGGACCCCAACGTTGCGGAGGAGACGGTACAGGATACCATGATTCGGTGTATGGAAAATATTCATAGGTACGATGGTTCGTCTGCCTTTTCGTCATGGATGATTACGATTGCGACCCGTATATATATCGACAAGACGAGGCGCAGACGAAGAGAACAGATCTGGCTGGAAGCCGTTCGCAATCAGGCTGTACGAAAATTGCGATGGCAATTCGAGAGTCGAAATGAAGAATGGACAGATGTTATGGATGCCATGACAAGGTTAACGCCAGAACATCGTATTGCCGTCCTTTTGAAGCATTATTATGGCTATGGATATGATGAAATGGGTGAAATGCTGGGTATTCCATCCGGAACAGCGAAGTCTCGAACTGCCTATGGCCTTCGTCAATTGAGAAAGGAGCTGGGATGAGTATGAGTAGATCTGAAGAACAGGCTGAACAAGAAATTCTGATGCGGATGCAACAACAGATGAAAGTGCTCGATGATGCGTATGAGCCTGTGAATATTCCCTCATTAGCCTCAATTGAAGCCCAAGCCAAGGAACGAAGACAAATGAGACGACGAGCCAATCGAATCGAAATGATCTTGTTCTGGATTGTAGGACTATTCATTATCGCTTTTGGTTCCTTATTATTTCATTCGGCTCCGGCTCTATATTTGGGCATCCAGGCTATTAGCTTATGTGCAGCGATTGCCGTGGCAGTAATCTGGTCAGGGCGACGCCGGAAGGAGGCTCGTCATGAATGATCTGCAATATTCTTTAAACGAGATTCCTCTCATATGGCTTATTCTGATTGCGAGTGTGCTGCTTGTTCAGGGAACATGGATTTTTCGGAATGCACGACGACGTGGCCGCTTTCCTTGGTTGTGGGGATTGTGGGGCTTCATCAGTTTCCCATTGCCTTTAATCATATATTGGTTTGTCATTGTTCGAGCAGACCGCAGGCCCCCTAAGCAAACATCGAAAAAATAATAGCATTATGCTACGGAAAAAAGATTTTGCACAAATGTTTTGTTTAATTCTAGTAATCGTAGACAGCGCTATTCTTTTCTAGTAGACTATACAAATAATAAAAAGATAGACTACCAGGAGGTTAGACGATGCTGCGATTAGGAGAGAAGGTTGTCATCGTCGCGGATGCGTTTGAGCAGAATCTTCCTGTGGGGGAATATGGTTTCATCATCGCTTATGACCGGAATCCGGACAATGCGTTCGATTACGTGCTTCGAGTGCCGCAGGTGAATCGGAACTTTTTTGTTCCATCCGGCGACGTCGATCTGGAAGAGGTTCTGCTGAAGCAGGAAGCTGAGCGGGTCGAGCGGGAAGCGTTGATAGATTACTCCCTTGCGACACACAATGAGAAACTATTTCATCATTTGATGAACGGAGATTTCGAAGCTGTGGAAGAGGAAGAAGAAACCGCGAACGATGTTATGTCACAGGCGGATTTTATAAAGCAGGTTAATCTGCGTGCATGGATTTAAAATTTGAAGAGTCGGCTGATGCCGGCTCTTTTTTGATCAGATTGGAACGTACGAACGTTGAAGCCTTCATTATCGTGGTTATGCGTGTGAAAAATCAGCCAATCATGTTTTGAAATATGCATTACAGGAAGACCTCACCGTTTGGGGTTATTTTGCATATTCGGCAACTCGAGTCGTATGCATTGAATTGTCGAACTATCTCACCTATAATGAAAAAAGTTATCTTGGGACTTTAGCCCGTTAAACGAACGATTCGTTTTCGGCGGTCTCAGGAATTAGAACGAATGAAGGAGGCATCCGGAAATGAGTATTTCGAATAATGACGTTCAGCATGTGGCCAAGCTGGCCCGGCTTAATTTGACTGCCGAAGAAGAGCAGACCCTGACAGGGCAGCTGAACGCGATTTTAAAATATGCTGAGAAGCTGAATGAACTGGATACTGAGAACATTGAGCCAACGACTCACGTTCTGCACGTCAGCAATGTGATGCGTGATGATGAGACGAAGGAAAGTTTGTCGATTGAACAGGTGATGCGAAATGCACCTGAAGAAGAAGACGGGCAGTTCAAAGTGCCTGCTGTAATGGAATAACGGATAACCGGAAGGAGGACGAATTACGTGAGTTTATTTGAACAATCGTTGCCGGAGATACATAACAAGCTGCACGCCAAGGAGCTGTCGGTAAGCGATCTGGTGGATCAGGCATATCAGAACATTGGTGCACGTGAAGAGAAAGTTAAGGCTTACCTGGCACTGGATGAAGAACAAGCACGTGCTCGTGCACGTCAACTGGATGATCGACTCGTCAGCGGCGAGGAGAAAGGTTTGCTTTTCGGTCTGCCAGTCGGCATTAAGGATAACATCGTGACAAACGGACTTCGCACAACATGCGGCAGCCAGTTTTTGCGCAACTTCGACCCTGTATATGATGCAACGGTTGTCGAGAAGCTGAAAGCGGCGGATACCGTAACCATCGGAAAACTGAACATGGACGAATTTGCCATGGGCGGCTCCAGTGAAAATTCAAGTTTCTACCCTGTGCGTAACCCATGGGCACTCGATCGTGTTCCAGGTGGTTCCAGTGGTGGATCGGCTGCTGCTGTGGCTGCAGGAGAAGCTTATTTCACATTGGGATCAGATACAGGAGGCTCCATCAGACAGCCCGCTTCCTATTGCGGCGTTGTCGGTTTGAAACCTACCTATGGACTCGTTTCACGCTTTGGTCTGGTTGCATTTGCATCCTCCCTGGATCAAATTGGACCTTTGACGAAAAATGTCGAGGATTCTGCTTATGTGCTGCAAGCCATTGCTGGTTATGACGCCAAAGATTCGACATCCGCGAAAGTGGATATCCCGGATTACTTGAGCGGATTGACAGGGGATGTCAAAGGGCTTCGCATTGCTGTTCCGAAGGAATACATTGGTGAAGGCGTTGACCCACAAGTAAAAGAGACCGTTCTTTCTGCCTTGAAAGTCCTTGAAGGACTCGGAGCAACATGGGAAGAAGTATCCCTTCCGCATACCGAATATGCGGTCGCTACGTATTATCTGCTTGCTTCCTCGGAGGCTTCTTCGAACCTGGCTCGTTTCGACGGCGTGCGTTATGGTGTTCGTGCAGACAATCCGGAAAACTTGCTGGATCTGTATCACCAGTCCCGCAGTCAAGGGTTTGGTCCCGAAGTAAAACGACGCATCATGCTTGGAACCTATGCACTCAGCTCGGGTTACTACGATGCGTATTATTTGAAAGCTCAGAAAGTGCGCACGTTGATCAAACAGGACTTCGACGACGTATTTGCCAAATATGATGTCATCATCGGACCAACTGCGCCAACAACGGCATTCAAACTTGGTTCCCAAGTCGATGACCCACTTACGATGTATCTCAATGATATTCTAACTATCCCTGTCAGCCTGGCTGGTGTACCTGCAGTTAGCATCCCTTGCGGATTCTCGGACGGACTGCCTGTCGGTATGCAAATTATCGGTAAAGCCTTTGATGAAACGACCGTACTGCGCGTAGCGCATGCGTTTGAACAAAATACGGAATTCCACAAGCAGCGTCCGCAGCTGTAGACTGCCCGGAACGGAGGAATATAGAAATGTCCGCATCTAAATATGAAACGGTCGTTGGACTTGAAGTCCATGTCGAATTGCATACAAACTCCAAAATCTTTTGCGGCTGCTCCACTGCCTTTGGAGCTCCGCCCAATACACATACTTGTCCGGTCTGTCTCGGACATCCAGGCGTATTGCCTGTATTGAATCGCCAAGCTGTAGATTATGCGATGAAAGCAGCCATGGCTCTTAACTGCACCATTGCTGATGTCAGTAAGTTTGACCGCAAAAACTACTTCTACCCCGATTCTCCGAAAGCTTATCAGATCTCACAATTCGATCAACCGATCGGTGAGAATGGCTGGATCGATATCGAGGTTAACGGTGAAACGAAGCGAATTGGCATTACGCGTCTTCATCTGGAAGAAGATGCAGGGAAGCTTACCCACATTGACGGCGGCTATGCTTCATTGGTCGATTTCAACCGTGTTGGTACCCCGTTGGTAGAGATTGTCTCCGAGCCGGAGATTTCTTCTCCGGAGGAAGCGCGTGCATATCTGGAGAAATTGCGTGCGATCATGCAGTACTGTGATGTATCCGACGTGAAGATGGAAGAAGGCTCACTGCGTTGTGATGCTAACATTAGTTTACGTCCGCATGGACAGGAGAAGCTGGGAACGAGAGCCGAACTGAAAAACATGAACTCCTTCCGTGGCGTTCAGCGTGGTTTGGAATATGAACAGTATCGGCAAGCGGAAATTTTGGACGACGGCGGTGAAGTGGTTCAGGAAACTCGTCGCTGGGATGAGGCTCAAGGGAAAACACTGTCGATGCGTGGTAAAGAGCAAGCGCATGACTATCGTTATTTCCCAGACCCGGACTTGGTGAAGCTGCATATCGATGCAGCCTGGAAAGAACGGATCAGAGCTTCTATACCGGAGCTTCCGGACGAGCGTAAAGCCCGTTATACCGCTGATTATGGACTGCCTAATTATGATGCGGAGGTTATTACCTCATCCAAAGCGATCGCTGATCTTTTTGAAGACAGTTTGAAATACACCAAGGATGCTAAAGCCGTATCCAACTGGATTATGGGCGATTTGCTTGGTTATTTGAATACAAGCAACCTTGAATTGACTCAGGTGCCACTGACTGGCCAAGGTCTGGGTGAGATGATTGGACTGCTCGAAAAAGGTACAATTAACAGTAAAATCGCCAAAACAGTATTTAAGGAAATGCTCGAGAGCGGCAAGCTTCCACAGCAAATTGTTGAAGAAAAAGGTCTGGTCCAGATTAGTGACTCAGGTGCTATTCTCGCCATTGTGGAACAGGTTGTTGCGAACAACCCGCAATCCGTGGAAGATTACAAGGCTGGTAAGCAGAAGGCCATTGGCTTCCTCGTTGGTCAAGTCATGAAAGAAAGCAAGGGCAAAGCCAATCCTGGACTAGCCAATCAACTGCTTACAGATGTACTGAACCGCTAATCCATCCGGTGAGGCCGGACAGAAAGAGGCTCGTCCCTGTGACAGCCTCTTTTTGTTAGGGGCATAAGTTTCATTGAATTGTCCGGGATTCAGTGACATACAAAGGAGATGAGGTAGGTTATGAAGATTCAATCTTTGTCATTGAGTGATCTTGAGACAGTAGGGCAGCTCTGGCGGTTACAGCATGTGGCTTATCGGCTTGAAGCGGGAATCATCGGGTTTCAGGAAATCCCGCCTTTAATGGATACGATGGAGACACTGCAGAATTGCGGAGAGACCTTTTATGGCTATCTGGACACGGATGGCGAATTGCTTGGTGCGGTCGCAGTGGATGAGGAAGAGATCAAAACATTGACGGTCACACGAATGATGGTTCACCCTGAACATTTTCGTAAAGGAATTGCTGCTGCGTTGATGACACATGTATTTGAACAGTATCCGGATCTTCCACGTTATATCGTTTCCACAGGAACATTGAACCAGCCAGCCGTGAAATTGTATACCAAATTCGGCTTTAAGCCCGTGGAAGTTGTGCAGATTGCACCAGGAGTGGAATTAACGACATTTCATAAGAATAAAGATTAATGATGTGAACAACTTAGAGGAGGAGTACCGGCTTTGGGCAATCCCTGGTTGATAGATGAGTGGCACATTTTATTACGATTATTACTGGCTATGCTGCTTGGAGGGCTTGTAGGTCTAGAGCGGGAGCGTTCCAATCATGCTGCCGGTCTGCGTACCCATATTCTGGTATGTCTTGGATCTGCACTAATTATGATGTTGTCTGTTTATGGTTTTAAAGATTTTGCAAATGAATTAAACGTAAGGATTGATCCGGCCCGTCTCGCTACAGCCGTTATTACTGGCGTAGGTTTTTTGGGAGCTGGCACGATTCTTTTTACCGGCAAGTCGATTACCGGGCTGACAACGGCAGCTTCCATTTGGGTTGTGGCAGCCATTGGACTGGCAACAGGCGCGGGATTCTTTTTTGCCTCCATCGTGTCAACAGTTTTGGTATTACTTAACCTCTGGGTATTCAATAAGTTGGAGCTTAGGTATATCCGTGGAAACAAACTGCATGTCGTTACCCTTCATACCTTGTCTGAGCCCGGTTTTCTGGAACAGGTATCTTCATTTATGGAGCAGGAGAAGATCAAAATCCGTAAAATAACGGTTAATGAGCAGGATTTGGCTTATGCAGAAATGATATCGGTTGAACGCAAAATTGAAATTGTGTTGCATGTCTACATGCCTCATGAGTTCAGTGCAGTGCAGCTTGTATCCAAGTTAAGACAGTGGGAACATGTAACGAAAGTGTCAGTCGAATAATTGAATCAAACCCTCTGAGGCCTATAGTGCCGGAGGGTTTTTGCTCATAACCATATTTCTTCCAGTTACTCTCCTGGCTCTTTAGGGTACTATCTAACCAAATGCATGAAGAGCGGGAACATCCCCGGAAGAAAGGAGTCGTTTATGAAACGGAAACGTCAGTCGAACAATAAATCCAGCGGAAAGCGCGGAAAACCTGTCCGAAATCGGACCCACAAGTTTATTGCCGGGTTACTAAGTGCGGTTATTCCAGGTCTGGGCCATATTTATCTCCGACTATACATGAGAGGTCTGACTTTCATGATGCTTGTGCTTCTGGACCTGTCAGCACTTTTGTATTTCTCAACTATTGGAATACAGATCAATGTACCATTGCTTATCCTACTGGCATTGTTTATTCCGGTGATTTACTTTTACAATGTATTTGATGTATTGCAATCTGCGGACTGGGTGATGATGCGCAGGAGAAGAGCTGTTACGCACAATAGCTCGGACAAGCCCACCCCTAACGAACGTTCTGCAGGGGAAGCTATGATGGTGTGGGAGAGAGGCATTTCGTTTGGACTGCTTCTGATAGTAGGAGGATCGTTGCTGGTATTGTTCTTTCGCAAACCGCGTTGGTTTAAAGAGTTAATCGCTGTGTATGGCGGATATACTTTTGCTGTTTTGATGATCGCAGGAGGACTAATCCTTTTCGGACGGGAAATCTGGGTCATGCTTCGCAAGAAGAAAATCTAGTGTGAACTATTCAAGGAGGGATAGCCATGAACCGTAAAGTCCGGGTCGGCCGCTATACGGCTGCCGCCTTAATCGTAGCTGTCGGTGTGCTGTTGATTTTGGATAAACGGTGGGGAACGGACTATGTATATGAGATGGTCGATTGGTGGCCCCTCTTGCTCGTTGTGTTAGGTGTGGAATACATACTGTTGTTCTTAGTGACACGTCGAAGAGGGAATGTAGATGCAAACAACCAGGGTGAGAAAATTAAAATGCGTTTCAGACCCGATGCTAAGGGCATCCTGACGTCCCTTGTCCTGACGGCTTCTGTATTTATCGTTTCAGAGCAGGATCACTATATGCATTTGTGGAACAGGGTGAGTCTCAATCTTGGAGCTGCATCCATGGATTATAGTCAGGCAGCTGGATATATGGAAGATAAGGGCACGATTCGGGTGCCTGTAGGTATGGATACGTCGGACCTAGTTGTTGAGGGCGTGAACGGGGATATCTCGGTACAGCGGGGGGACACGGAAGAGATTGAAGTGCGCACGGTAGTTTGGGTGGATCAGACAACTGAAGTACAGGCCAAAGCAGTGGCAGACGCTTCCTTTGTTGAGGCAGACGGTACAAAAGTGATTCATATCAAGACTACAGGCAAAACGTATGGAGAGAACGAGAAAACACAGCCTCGGATGAATATCACCATAACGATTCCGGATGATCGTCGTTTCAATCTAGATATTCGGACGTCCAATGGAGCCATATTGTTGAATCGTCCGGAAGCCATCAGTACCATTTTGGCTGAGACCGGAAATGGACGGATACGAATTACGAATGCCGTAGGTGATATTTCGGGTAAAACGCTGAATGGTGATGTCGTTGTGGCAAATGCGATCGGAAATGTAGACTTGAACAGTAATCGAGGAGACATGAAGGCCCGTGGGGTTTCTGGAAATGTGAACCTGACTACACAAGTTGGAAGTATTAGCATCACGGACTCCGTCGGAGAGATCACGGCGGATACCCGAAACGGAAATATCAATGTAGACGGCGCTAGTTTGGCAGTCAAAGCTCAATCCCTCAATGGCAGTATAAGTATTGTATCCGCCAAAGTAGGCGGTGACTGGGACGTTTATAGCGCTGTGGGTGCTATTAACATTCTGATTCCGGAGCGGGGGGATTATAGTCTCAGTGGTTCCAGCAGTTATGGAGATCTGCAAACGGATCTGCCGTTTAAAGTGAAGAATAAAACGATTGAGGGTCAGCTTGGTGAAGGAGAATATACGGTTAAAGTTGAGGGAAACAGCGACCTCACTATTGATCGTAATCCTGCAGTGCCTCCTGTTGGAACGAATTCACTGGATCCGGAAGATACGGATGATAACTTGGAACAAATGTCCGAAGACGGACAGAATTCCCAAGACCAAACGTCCGAAGTTCCCTGACTGACGCGTTGACAATAAACTTGCAATCGCCGTACAATAAATATAAACTGGCAAGGTTACACGGCAGGAAAAATGTAAAGTCGTTGTTCCAGCCGAGGATCAACTCTGAATGAAGAGCACATGTGATCATACATTCTGTCTCTGCAGAGTAATGAAAGGTAAGGCGGTGGGTTTTATGGCAACACGTGTCCAACATGCGTTGGAGCATCTGAAAACGACCGGTGTCCGTATTACACCCCAGCGTCATGCCATATTGAACTATCTGATGGAATCCATGGGGCATCCAACAGCCGATGAAATTTACCGTGCGCTTGAACCCCAGTTTCCCAGTATGAGCGTGGCGACTGTATATAACAATTTGAAGATGTTTCTGGAAGCCGGCATGGTTCGGGAATTGACATACGGAGATAATTCAAGCCGCTTCGATGCCAATGTGACGGATCATTACCATGTTATTTGTGATAAATGCGGCAAAATTGAAGACTTCAGTTATCCTTCGTTAAAAAGCGTGGAGCTCCAGGCAGAGTCAAGTACAGGATTTGAAGTACATGGTCACCGATTAGAAGTATATGGAGTTTGTAAAAGTTGCAGGGATTAAGAGAGTTGAATTACAATATTAACGTGCAGAATTCAGTTTGGATTCTTCACGTTTTTTATTTTTAGGACGATAGAATGTATATAGTCTCAGCAAATTAGCTATTTCATGATTCAGCATGATTAACGGAGGTAGACGATTGAGTAGAAAAAGCAGATATACACGTCAGAAGCGCCGCTCGTTCTGGCCTGGATTTTTGGCTGCCTGTGTTGTCGCAGGCGGTGCTTATTGGCTAATAACGAATGTTTGGCTTAATCAGATTCACGAAGACCCCGACTGGATTGGCATGAATCAACCTATTTTTGTGGACGGACAGCTGATGGATGGTGAAGCCTCAGGGACGGGAGATCAGCTTAAGTTGCCTGTATCAGTGCTGCAAGAGGCGATCGATTCCGGAATACGATATGAAGCTGACACAGGAGATATCATTATTGCAACACCGCAGCGGGTACTCCATATGAAGGAAGACAGTACGAAGGCGGAACTTAATCATCGAGATTATCCCATGACGGTTAAACCGGAGGTGGTTGGGGGAGAAGCTTATATTCCGCTCAAACCTTTAAAAGAAGTATATGGAATAGCTATACAAGAAGATGCTACAACGGGTGCGGTGCTGCTGATGCGTGGAGGTGACACCATTCAGTATGCGGAGATTAATACATTGTCTTCCAAGGCGGACAAAACGGTTCCATTGTACAAGCGCGGGGGAGAATCTTCTTCTCCCATTATTGCCGATATGGAGCAGGACGCACGAGTAAGGGTATGGCAAACAGGTGATGACCAGAGTTTTGTTCAGTTGGATAATGGTTATGCCGGATATGTAGCTAATAAATATGTCACTCTTACGGAGAAAAAGGAGCTGGACAAACCCAAATTCACACTGACCGCGGCGGAGAAGAAGTGGCAGAAGAAACCGGTGAACCTGGTTTGGGAAGCTGTATACAATCGACAGCCTGATGTGGCTTCGATCGGCAAGATGCCTGGAGTTAATGTGGTCAGTCCCACGTGGTTCCATATTACAGATGGACAAGGTAACGTAAAAAGCAAAGGGGATAAAGCATACGTCAACTGGGCTCACCATTCCGGCATGGAAGTGTGGGGTCTGATGGACAACAGCTTTGATCCTGATATTACGAAAGAAGCCGTGGCCTCATATGAGACACGTACGCATATAATTGAGCAGATGCTGGAGTATGCACAGACCTATCATTTGGACGGCATTAACATTGATTTTGAGAACGTCTATACAGATGATGGACCGAATATCACTCAATTTGTCCGTGAAATCAAGGCGATGGCGCGTATCCACGGCTTGATGCTCTCGGTTGATGTGACTCCGAAATCGAACAGTGAGATGTGGTCCGCTTTTCTGGATCGCCGTTCGTTAGGTTCTTTTGCCGATTATATTGTCGTTATGGCGTATGATGAGCACTGGGCCGCAAGTCCAAAGGCCGGTTCGGTTGCCTCGCTTCCATGGACCGAGTCTTCTATGAGACGGATCCTGGATGAGGATGAAGTACCATCCAACAAATTGATTATGGCTGTGCCGCTATATACTCGAATCTGGACGGAAGAGACCAATGATCAAGGAGAAGTGAAAGTGTCTTCCAAAGCGGTAGGCATGAGTACCATCGCAGATCTGATCAAGGAAAAGAAACTCAAACCTGTCCTGGATAAACAAAGCGGACAGAATTATGTGGAATATTCTGAGGATGGAGCCACCAAGAAAATCTGGATAGAGGATGCCGTTTCGCTTCAGGCACGCGTTGATTTAGTTGCTTCACTGAAACTGGGTGGCGTAGCTGCATGGAATCGAAGTTTTGCCAATGCTTCGGCTTGGGAGACGCTCAAACAGGCAGGGTATTCGAAATAGATATGAAATAGCTCTATTGAACTTATATATAATTTAAAATTCTTTTTGAAATTCAAAAAAAGGTCCGGTGAAGATACCGGGCCTTTTTTCTGTCTCTGGGCTTTGATGAAATGAACATCTAGCTGTTGGAACTCATGCCATGATCTGTGTCGGAAGGAGATGGGGGTGTGGAATGCGCTTTCAGTTGTGAACTTGTTGTATTGGCCTGATTAGGGTCCAGGGTAAGGATGGTGTGACAGAACATACAACGATCCGTCTTGCCGAGCATTTTGGTTAACTTGCCACATTCCGGACAGTCCACTTGTACTGCACTTGTGGAAAGCATACCAGCCCAGAAATAAATGGCCAGACTAGCCATCATGGCAATCAGCCCGATGACAAGTCCCACAGCGGCAAAAACTTTGCCCGCGTGTCCCCAGAACACAATTCCGGCAGTTCCCAGTACCATTAGGCCCATGCCTAGCATGGTAAGTAGTAGTCCCCAAGTGCGAAAAGCATTAATTTTTGCTGATTTAAAAATCATGAAAAATGCTCCTATCGTATGAGTAGTATCGGACCTGGATAAGAAGGAAACTTCAGTCTGCATGTAGAATTACATTATAACTGACTTGGCGCTTATCTGCCATGAATTGTATGGAGGGAATCGTGGAACTAAAGAACCTTGCTTTTTTGTCCGAACAGTCGGAAGAGACAGGGGCAGTTGGGGCTATCGCTTATTCCCACCCGGGAGAGCGATTCCACGGCTCCCTAATCCAGGATTTTGAATTGCTCGTACTTGTTGTCCATAATACGGACCAGTTAATATCCAAGGTTGGACACTACAAATATGGTGATCTACGTTATCAAATGATCTATGTCAGCCGTCATGAGCTGCAGAGCAGTGTAATTACGGGGGATAACAATAACATCATGCAGTGCCTGATTGAAGGTGAGATCATCTGGGAAGCGGATAACGCCTTGAGCGAATTGCGAGAGGATCTAGCTGCTTTTGGAACCGAATTGCGAGAGCAAAAGCTACTTCATGAATTCGCCAGTTTTTTGAAAATGTATGTGGAAGCCAAACGTTACATTCAAGAGGGTCATGTTGTTGATGCCTATTACAATGTACTTGAGGCTCTGGGGAACTGGGCTAGAATTGTACTCATTGAAAAGGGGATATACCCGGATCATGCCGTCTGGACACATGTGCAGAGTTTGGATCGTGCACTGTGGAAGCTCTATCAGGAGCTTACAGTAAGCTCGGAGACGCTGGAACAGAGAGTTGAGCTTGTACTGCTTGCCTGTGAATTTTCAGTGATGTCCAAAATGAGTGATTGCTCCGGATTGCTTCTACGTGTCCTGGGAAGCCGGAGGGAGCCATGGAGTATGGATGAACTTGTCCATCATCCACAGTTGAGATTTGTACGGGAAGATCTGCCACTTATCCTTCGTAAGCTGGTATTTCGTTCTATAGTAAAAGAGTCGGCAGGATGGCCATCCTTTATAGGCGGAGATGGACGGGAAATCCGCTATTGGATTGAGGCGTAATCACTCATGAAGCCTGCAGTAATATGGTTTATTACGTAGGAGGGGAAACCTTCCTTTTTTGTTTGTTTAATAATTTATAAAAAGAGGTTGACTCTGATTCAGGAAATATGATACATTATATTTCGTTCCTCAAACGAGCTTATCGTCAACAAATGATAAATTCTACGCAGGAAATAGTGAAGAGCTAAAGCTTCAAAAAAAGAAGTTAAAAAAAGTTCTTGACGAAAACAAACGAAATGTGTTATATTATTTAAGTCGCCGCCGAAAACGAGGTAGAGACGAAAAAGAGTAATGCAAATCGAGTTTGATCTTTGAAAACTGAACAAC
>NZ_LITU01000004.1 GCF_001280595.1 Paenibacillus xylanivorans | reverse complement strand
TGGTGGTTTTTATTTGTTTATAAATAAGTTGGTAGCTGATCCAAATGGATGGATGCATGCAGGCTAATTTACCTTCAAAAGAGGGTAAGTGACTGCATGTAGAAAGTCTTGAAATGAAGGTAACATTTTTGTTACGGAAAACGCATTCGAAACCAGTATAATAGAACTATGTTAAATATGCTAAAAGTACCTGACCACAGAGCTGGAATGTGCAGCTGTGAAAAGGAGGGTGTGTGTGATAAGTTGGCGAAGACTAGTTCTTCATTCGTTTCTCTTGCTTGGCCTGATGGGCGTGCTTGTAGGATGCGGTGAAGCAGGATCTGCATGGACTTCTTATGAAGGAGCGGTAAACGAGAAGGGTTTCCCGGTTCCTAAAGTGGCGAATAAATCTGACCAGTCTGAAAACAATTCGGATATGGATTATGTTCGATATACGCTATCTGGTATTAGTGAGAGCACTAGTTTGCCTGAGGTGTATCTAGACGAGATTAAGAGCTGGGGCTGGACAGAAAAGCAAGCCAAGAGTACATCCAATGACTCAAGTTCCCTACGTGTATTTGCTAAAGAAGGGCATACTGTACATCTAGCTGTACATGATGGTTTCTTCACGGTGATGGTTCCTAAAAGTGAAGCTGCCCAGACGACAGTAAAATCACTTGATGATGATGATTGAATGCGTTGTGTTTTGAAGTAATGGATTGACAATTAACGGTGTAATGGTCCGTATTATAGTAAGGCTCCTGATCAGTGATCGGGAGCCTTTTTTGTATTTAGTTGTGTATGTCATGAACCATAGTAAATGAGAAATGGAGCGTTTGACGGTTTATTTTGGCGGTGACTTAATTAGGAGCAGTATATAAACAAGGGCTATCACACACGGAGAAGGAAATGCGGCCTGGATAAGTATGTGCCTGTAGAGGGTGGTTACAGTCCTCTATAGAGTAACTAGGCATAGAGGAGGGGAGAAGGCTACCGAAAGAAAGCATGTTATGAGCGGCTTAAATCGTATTCAATATCAGAAGAGGTGTTCAACGCGACAGGGCGCAATGGAACGGAGTTGAATATACTGCTTTGGGGATAACCATTTTAACTATACCCATGCTGTGGATAAGATAGAAAAGGAGGGGGCATAAAAAAGGTTATCCACAGTGGATAACCTTTAAGGTTGAGAAGCATGACGCGTTAAGTATGGAAGAGTGTCAAAGGAGTGGTTTGCGTCGATTGGGTAGAACGTATGGACGAGCTTTAGTGATTATGTATTACTAGGTTCAAATATACATTGGGTGTGGCAAGTTATAGATCAAGGATAGAACAATTATTGCAGGTAGTAGGAGACATCTTGTTCATTTAATTTGATAAGCCCGTCCTTGCGTTCGCGTGAAAGAACAAAAACAACATATAGACGCGGTACAAGCAGCCACAGATGCCAGAAAATCAACGATAGGGTAAAGGATAAGGGTGACCATATTAAACAGACGGTAATGATACATAGCCCAATCCAGCTCATATTGAGGTGGACCCGTACGAACATGCGGTAGCTGAAATGCTGATCTGGAATATAGCCGAACCATGGCATTTTGAGGTTCCATCGCCAGCGTCGTGCATAGGAGGTACGGACCAACAGTAATATGGTTCTGGCGATGACATAATGAATCCACAGTGTGATCGGGCCTGCCAGGATGAAAAAGAAGAGGCCGGTCCAGGAGAATGCCAATAGGTTAAACAGAAGCATAATCACAGGCAGACACAGATAGCTGAAGATCACGCTGCGGGCAATGGCCTTTTTTTTGAGAAGCCGGTATTGATAAAAGGTTGCTTTATTCTCCGGTTCGGCGATCATACGATTACAAATCCTCCTTCTGGGATCACGTTCATTTCTAAAAGGTATTCGTTTTCATGAATAAGGAAATGGATGACGCAGAGTTGCATTTATGAACCTTGTATGGACTCCAGATTGATGTACAAGATATGGAAGTAGAATAATCATATACAAGTATACCTTCGAACGACCTGGCTGTCAGGTTCTGAATGGTGATGTATTATATATCGGCTGAAAATCCAAGTTTTTTTAAGATTATAGAATATAAGTTTTTGGAGCAGCAGGAGGAGTGGAAAATCACAAAGGAAAATACAATGAAGTGCGGGGGCGTTTCTTGTAATGGCCGTCCAGAAATTTGGTTTTCATATAATAGAAGAAGTTGTAGGTCTGCGAGGCTGTTGCTGCGTAATAGGGCAAGGAAAAGGGCTGCCAAATGCAGGCTGTCTCACTGAAGTATAGAACGAGAAGCATTTTTCTTATGTTTGTTTTCGGTACAGACACCCATGAAGGGGTGGGCGAATATATATATTTTATAGAAAGAAAGCACTATGAAAAGGTTTAAAATAATAGAAACTGTGCAATACTGATAGTAATACGTAAAACAAGGTGGGATGGTTGATGGAAGGACACGCCGAACACACATGCATTATCTGCGAACAGACCAAAAGAGAAGGCATTTTTATTGTATCTGAATTTATATGTGACGCTTGTGAAGCAGAAATGGTTCATACGGATGCACAGGATGCCAAGTACAATTATTTTATACATCAAATGAAGCAGATTTGGGTGCAAAAGAACGCGTAAAGAGCGTTAAATCATATTAGTGAAACATCACATTGACTTGTATCGATGTGCATAGAGGCCCTAGGGGCCTTTTTCTGTTTCTATCAGGGAAATAAGAAGGAGAATATGGACATGATAAGCACCCATGGGTGACTGGATATGAAGCTGCTGCATTGGTGGGAACGCTGATTTGCACGGGGGCTGGACAATTCCTGATATAATGAGATGAGAAGTGATTCACCTCCAAGTTTTGAATGTAGCAGATCGTGGGAGAGAAACAAGCGTGGAAAGGTCGCTGTTGTTATAGCAAGAGCATTGGTACGGGTGTATCAAAATTTATGAATGTACAGGATGATTATTCAATGGAGCATAAATCAAATATCGCACCTTTATATGAGGCGTTGCTTGCGTATCGTGATTCAGGGCAGCGTTCTTTTCATGTACCTGGGCACAAGAATGGACAAGCCTATCGCAAGTTGCTGGAGCAGTCTGATGGAGGAGTCGGCGACGATCACCGGAATGAGGCTGAGGCAAAGGGAAAACGGGGTTTGGGACGGTCAGTAACTGATGGGGAAGAGTGCTTCAGACAAGCTGATGAACAAAGGCATGGCAATGAAAGTGGCGGGCTGACGCTTCAAGGCGGGCATGGAACTCACGGATCTACAACAGATGTGGTACCTGTGAGTGCGTTTCTGGAGATGATGCGGCTGGATGTAACGGAAATCTCGGGTACGGACGACTTGCATCATCCAGAAGGAGTTATATTGGAGGCGCAGCAGCTGGCAGCGGACTGTTTTGGGGCAGAGGAGAGCTTCTTCCTTGTCGGAGGCAGCACGGCTGGTAATTTGTCTTTGCTGCTCACCGTATGTAATGAACCGAACAGCTTTGTACTGGTGCAGCGTAATGTGCACAAGTCCGTCATTCACGGATTGATGCTAGCAGGCGCAAGGGCTGTATTTCTGGAGCCATGGGTTGATCCAGCGAGTGGACTTGCCGTGATGCCGTCGCTTGAGACGGTGCAGGCTGCTGTCCAGTCATATCCTGAGGCAAAGGGAGTACTTGTGACGTTGCCCAATTATTACGGGATGGGCGCTGATCTGACGCCCATCGCTGAGGTTTGCCACGTGGCCGGCATGCCGCTGCTCGTGGATGAAGCGCATGGCGCGCATTATGGGCAGCATCCGGAGCTGCCAGCTTCTGCACTGTCCTGCGGAGCAGACGGTGTGGTGCAGTCGACTCACAAGATGCTGTCTGCTTTCACCATGGGAGCCATGCTGCACGTTCAAGGACCACGGTTAAACCGGTCCCTGCTGCGTCAGCGTCTGGCCATGGTGCAAAGCTCAAGTCCATCATACCCGGTGATGGCTTCGCTTGATCTGGCGCGCCGTCTGCTGCATACGCAGGGCGCGAATGCCTTCACGGCGGGACTTGCCGCCGTGGATGCCTTTAAGCGCGGCCTTGCGGAGCTGCCGCGCTTTCGGTTGCTGCAGCCGGCACAGCTGCTGCAGCAAGAGCCGCCAGCCGAGGCGAAGCCGGCAACTGGCGGGAAGTCCGGGGCCGCCGCTGTACCGGGGCGGCCTGAAGCAGTGCCCGCGGCGGCGTTGCCTTCAGCCGCGGGGTACACCGCTCAGGACCCGTTCAAGGCCGTCATTTATGACGGCACAGGGGTGCTGAGCGGTTATGGGCTGCAGCAGCAGCTGGAAGCGCGCGGCTGCATGCCCGAAATGAGCGACGAACGATACGTCGTCTTGCTCTTCAGCTTGGGCTCGTCGCTGCGCGATGCCGAGCACCTGTTGCAGACTTTAAGTCAAATCAGCCTAGAACAGGAGCAGAGCCAATCTAGTGGTGAGCTATCAAAGCGTTTCACAAAAGAGGCTGAAAATTATATTTCCACGTGGAACAATTTTCAAGAAGGAACTCCTTTTTCGGAGCCCATCCCATTTACGTTGCAGCCGATTATGGAGGAGGATACGACAGAGGTCTCCATCGAAAACAGTGTGGGTCTTCGCTCTGCGGAGATGGTCATTCCGTATCCGCCCGGCATACCTCTTGTGTACGCTGGTGAGCGAATAAGCACGTCCATGGCAGCACGTATTAAGCTGCTGAGAGATGAAGGAGCAAGGTTCCATGGCGTATCGGATACTTCGCTGCAATCATTGAAAATCATCAGGGAATAAATGAGTTACATCGGCAAAGAACTTGAGGAGTCAACCGGCATTAAAACCAGCATTTTGCTTAATTCAATTCAAATCACTCACGGGTACAACGTATAGACGAATAGAAGCATTTCAATCTATAAAGATGCTTTTTGGATTTATGCAAAATGCTCAAACAAGTTAGGACATCATTGTTGTCTGGACATAAAGAAAGAAGGGAACAAACCTTGGATATTCCGCTAAAAAAATATACGGGAATAGTCCTGCAAGTCATACTGATGTACGGTTTTTATTGGATAGGCAACCTAGTTCAGGCTGTACTGCATCTGCCGTTAACAGGAAGTATTGTCGGAATGCTGCTTCTATTCATCGTCATTCAACTGGGATGGATCAGAATAAGCTGGGGCGAAGAAGGATCATCATGGCTTCAATCGAATTTGCAATTATTATTTATCCCTCCCACGGTGGGCATTATCAATCATTTTGATTTTTTTAGAGCTAATACGGTGCTGCTTGTTCTGGGATTAATCGTTAGTACATTAATTACCTGTCTGTTGTCTGCGAAAATCAGTGAATGGCTCATGGCGTGGAGATCGACGCATCAAGGCAAGAAGGAGGCGATCCCATGCTCACATTCATCCTCGGATTCGGAATGATTGCCCTGACCGTGGCTATATATATTCCGGCGACTCATTTATATAGAAGAGTGAAGTGGCCGATTCTTATGCCCGTATTGACGGCAACGGCAGGCATCGTACTGATCCTGCTCATTTCCGGTATAAAGCTCGATACGTACATGCTTGGTGGCAAATGGATACAGGAGTTATTGGGGCCGGCTGTAGTTTCCTTGGCGTTCCCTTTGGCGAAACACCTTGATGTTCTGAAACGAAATATAATTCCGATATTGGGTGGGACCTTGGGTGGGAGCATCGTTGGCATGTCCACAGGGGCCGCCATATCGCTGCTGCTGGGTTATCCGCAAGAAATTGTTATTGCATTATTGCCTAAATCCATAACCACACCCGTTGCCATTCAACTAGCTGATCAGGTGGGAGGAAATTCATCCTTCACTTCGTTATTTGTGATGATTGCCGGTTTTTCGGGGATATTATTGGGGCCAATGATAATGAAATGGGCCAGAGTAAACAGCAAAAATGCGTATGGGATCGGACTTGGTTCTGCTTCCCATGCACTGGGGATGGCAAGATCTTTTGAGTATGGGGAAAATGCAGTCGCATTGAGCTCTGTATCCATGATTGTCAGCGCTATTGCGGGCTCTATCATGCTTCCATTATGGGTTTCGATCATCTATGGCTGACCAGGTCGATTTCACGAAAATATTGGAGAATAGCTGACCGCTAACGCGGTATCATGTATGTTATTATAGAAAGAAGCTTGTACCATACACTCGAAACAATCTATGGAGTAGACATGAACATACACCTCTGGGCGGGTTCATTCATAGTCTGGAGTATGAGAGGATCGAGGTCGTAATTATCGCAGCACAATTAGGAGCAATTATCGATATAGAAAGCAGGGAAGCATATGCAGGGCAGAGGTAAATTCATTACGTTGGAAGGGGGAGAAGGGTCCGGCAAAACAACGATGATCAGTAAGCTAGGTTCTTACTTTGAAGAACAGGGTATACCATATGTAGTTACTCGGGAACCTGGCGGGATTGAAATTGCGGAGAAAATACGTGCCATCATCCTCAATCCTCTTCATACGGCAATGGATGCACGAACCGAAGCGCTGCTCTATGCAGCTGCACGTAGCCAACATCTGGCTGAGAAGGTGGAGCCTGCATTAAAGGCAGGGAAGACAGTTATCTGTGATCGATTTGTAGACAGTAGTCTGGCCTATCAAGGATATGCTCGTGGTCTAGGCGTGGAGAATGTTTGGGCCATTAATCGGTTTGCAATAGGAGAACTAATGCCAGATGTCACACTTTATCTGGATATCGAGCCGGAAGCAGGTCTGGCACGCATTGATGCCCACGATGGACGTGAGGTTAACCGTCTGGATCTTGAAAGTCTGGAGTTCCACCACAAAGTGCGTGAAGGCTATTTTTTACTGAAGGAACAGTTTCCCGACAGAATCAAGGTCATCGATGCTTCTCAAAAGCAAGAAGAGGTCTTGGCAGCAATGATTTTGTCGCTTGAGACAGGGATTTTGAAGGATTTTGACGAGTAATTGTCTAATATATAGACAGGGCATTTCACAAGGTGCTTATTATCTGAAGGAGGTTATGCAGGATGAAACTGATTGTTGCGATTATACAGGATAAAGACAGCAACCGATTATCCAGCGCATTGGTCAAAGCAAATTTTCGGGCTACGAAATTGGCCAGTACCGGTGGATTTTTGAAGGCAGGCAACACGACGTTTATGATCGGTGTCGATGATGGTCAGGTCGAGTCCGTAATGAACGTCATTCGCAGCAGCTGTAAGGTTCGTGAACAGCTCGTGACCCCGGTCACTCCAATGAGCGGAACAACCGACTCTTACCTGCCGCTACCTGTCGAAGTTCAAGTAGGCGGAGCTACCGTGTTTGTTCTTCCGGTAGATCGTTTTGAACACTTTTAATGATACATTTTGCATAAATCCAATGGAGCGTCCTTCTTGTTATCAAGAATCGCGTTCTCTGTCCGGAAGAAAGCTTTTCTATCAGGGGAAGATCTTATTTCGGACAGAGGTTGACTAATAACGAATTGATCCATGTGGTGATATTAACTACTATTATATATAGAGTATGATGAAACACATATATAAGGCCTCCTCCACGCACAGGCGCAGCGCGCACTGTGCTGATGGGCGATTGGCCTACTATGATAGAAAGCAGGCGTTTCCATGAAAATTAACCCTGGATTCCGACCGATGCAGAGTGGACTCAGTTCTTCCGATTCCGGCTCCAAACCGGTTCAATCCAAAAATTTCTCTGATATGATGAATCACCAGGGTGAACGGGCATCACAGGCTGAACTTACCCGCCGATTAAGTGAGATCCAAATGCAGGGTGACCGTCTGTCTCGTTCCATGACGATTCGTGAATTGAAAGCATATAAGCAGCTTGTAAAAAGATTTCTGGAGGAAACGGTCCGTCGCGCTGTGTCCATGAAAGAGACTCGAGGATGGGATCGTCGGGGAAGAGGGAAACGTTACAAGTTAATTGATGAGATTGACTCTGCCTTATTATCTATGGCTGATGAGCTATTGGAAACAGAGGAAGGCAAGATTACGTTATTACAGCAAGTAGGAGAAATTCGGGGAATGCTTATTAATTTAAGCTTCTGAGGAGGAAGTATGACCTTTCAACAAATTATGGGTCAGCAGGCAGCCAAACAAATGTTACAGAGCAGTTTGAGACGTCAGGCCATAAGTCATGCCTATTTGTTTAGCGGACCATCCGGCAGTGGACAATTGCAGACGGCGATTACATTTGCGAAAGCGATTTTCTGTACAGAGCTTGAAGATGATGCCTGCGGACAGTGTCTTGAATGTCGTAAGGTGGAACATGGAAATCATCCGGATTTAACCATGCTTGCACCAGATGGAAATAACATTAAAATTGATCAAATTCGGGATCTGCAGCGTATCTTTTCGTACCGTTCAGAGGCGGGGCATCCCAAAGTATATATTATCGAACAGGCCGATAAAATGACCGTACAGGCGGCCAACAGCTTGCTGAAGTTTCTGGAAGAACCACAGGTGCCCGCGGTAGGCATTTTGATTACGGATAATGGACAGGCGATGCTACCCACCATTCGTTCACGTTCTCAATTGGTTCCTTTCAGCGCACTGAATCCGGAAGATATGCTGCAATCGCTGATTGCGGAAGGTCACCCTGCCAATCTGGCTCGGTCTGCCGTCCATTTAGCGTCAGGACTGGAAGCATGTAGAGAAATTCTCCAGCAGAATTGGTTTGCAGAAATTAGAAACGTAATGTTACAATTAGGGAAGGAGTCCCTGGGTAGAGGAAGTACATCATTGATCTCTGCACAGCAGAAGCTTTTTAAAACCGGGCTCTCAGAACACCTGGATACGATGCTTAGCCTGTTCCATTTATGGTTCAGGGATATGCTGTATGTCCAGTATGGTAGGCATGAACATATCGTTTTTATAGATCAGTTGGACATGCTGTCTCAGTTGGCCCATACCCGCAGCACCGAGCAGTGGGTTTCCTATATGGATATGGCCGCAGCATGCAGAAAAAAATTGCGTTTCAACGTCAATGGCCAGCTTTGTCTGGAGCAATTTTTGATCGGTTTGGCATAAGACTGGGAGAGGACAGATTTTGTTCCAATCATATGCAAACGGTTATAACTTCGGCGGGTTCCCTAAGAAGACAGGGCTTCAGACGAAGTGGGATTGGCTTACGAGGGGGTTAATTTTTTGTACAGTGTAGTGGGTGTCCGTTTCAAAAAAGCGGGCAAAATTTATTACTTCGATCCCCTGGACCTTCCCATTGAAAAAGAAAACTGCGTTATCGTGGAGACAGCGCGGGGGGTAGAGTACGGTAAGGTTGTCGTTGGCAAGAAAGAAGTAGGCGAGTCTGATGTGGTGTTGCCGCTCAAAAAGGTCATCCGGGTGGCGGGCGAGACAGATGCCCGTGTCGTAGATGAGAACAAGCGTGCAGCAAAAGAAGCATTCGGTACTTGTTTAAATAAAATCAAAGACCATGGCCTCAAAATGAAGCTGGTCGATGTGGAATTTACGTTTGATCGCAATAAAATTATTTTTTATTTTACAGCTGAAGGAAGAGTTGATTTCCGGGAGCTGGTCAAGGATCTGGCAAGCATTTTCCGGACACGGATCGAACTGAGACAGATCGGTGTGCGTGATGAAGCAAAGATGCTTGGAGGGATCGGACCTTGCGGCCGAGTATTATGTTGTTCTTCCTGGCTGGGAGACTTTGAGCCGGTATCAATCAAGATGGCTAAAGATCAGAGCCTGTCACTGAATCCGACGAAAATTTCCGGGTTGTGCGGAAGACTCATGTGTTGTCTGAAATTTGAGCATGATAACTATGAAAGTGTGAGAGAAGAACTACCGGCAGTAGGCAAGTTGGTCGTCACCTCTTTGGGTGAAGGAAAAGTTGTCGGCATCAATGCGGGTAGTCGCACAGTCCATGTTCAACTGTTCGACATCAGTAAAGTCAAAGAACTTCCGCTGGATGACGTCGTTATCAAGTAAACCATAAAGGTTGCTTCGGGGTGGAAACTTGGAAAAGAAAAATCTGTTTACGCACATTCATGAAATGGAAACCCAATTGGGCCAGTTGCACAGTGATTTAGGAGAGTTAAAAATGATTGTTAAAGAGCTGCTTGAGGATAATCAGCGGCTTACCATCGAGAATGAGCAGTTACGCAAACTGCTGAAGCGTGAGGCCCCGGCAGATTTGCCCATCGCATCGGCACTCGCTCCGGTAGCAAGGCCTGCTGGTCCGGCTACTGGTGAAGATGTTGTAGGTGAAGGTTATGATAATCTGGCTCGGTTGTATCATGAAGGATTCCATATCTGCAATGTCTATTATGGACATTTGCGGACGGAAGGCGATTGTCTGTTCTGCCTGTCTTTTTTGAATAAATGAAGTGGCCGTAGGGATCCCCTACGGTTTTTTTTCAAGGTTAAGAACCTTGTCTGAGATATAGAGTACCGGAGGATGAGTGTATCATATGACAGAAAAATCAATAAAATTGCAAGATTCGGAGCGGATCGACGATCTGCTCTCTCATGATTTGAAGATTATTCAAAGTGATGAAGTATTTAGTTTTTCGATGGATGCCGTATTGTTGGCCCGATTTGCTTCAGTACCTAAACGTGGTCGTGTGCTTGATTTGTGTACAGGCAATGGGGTTGTTCCCATTCTCTTGACCACACGAACACAGGCGAGTCTGGAGGGCATTGAAATTCAGCCGCGATTGGCGGATATGGCACGTCGCAGCGTACAGCTGAATGCATTGGAGGAATCGATCACGATTCATGAAGGTGATTTGCGTGAACTTGTGAAAGAAACAGGCCATGCGGTATACGATGCTATAACGGTTAATCCTCCTTATATGCCGCTGAATGGAAGTGATCTTAAGATGAACAATCATCAGGCAATGGCGCGCCATGAAATCGGGTGTACGCTGGAGGAAGTCATTCAGGCCTGCAATCGTCTGGTACGCAATGGCGGTAAAGTATCCATGGTTCATCGCCCGCAGCGTCTAGGCGAGATCATCTCTCTGATGCGTGAGTATAAACTTGAACCGAAACGGATTCGGATGGTACATCCCCGTGCTCATTTGGAAGCCAACATGGTGTTGATTGAAGCACTGAAGGATGGGAAACCGGAGGTACGCATGCTTCCACCACTGATTGTCTACAATGAAGAGGGGAAATACTGCGAAGAAATCATGGACATATATTACGGTGCACAGCCTGCACAACGTACAACGGAAGGAGGGCTATAGATGACATTGCATATTCAGAAGAGCTACGCGGAGCAGTCAGGTGACGCCGGGAAATTATATCTGGTAGGAACACCGATCGGTAATCTGGACGATATGACATTTCGAGCAATCAAGACATTGCAGAGCTGTGACATCATTGCGGCGGAAGACACACGCCAGACCCGAAAGCTGCTCACCCATTTTGAAATCACACCATCGATGTTGTTCAGTTACCATGAGCATAATAAGGGAGCCAGTGGGCCTGAACTAATACGCTATATAATAGAAGGAAAAAATTTGGCGCTTGTCAGTGATGCCGGTCTGCCGGCCATTTCAGACCCTGGTTCCGATCTTGTAAAACTTGCACTTGAAGCTGGAATTACGGTCATACCCATTCCTGGAGCCAATGCAGCGTTATCAGCTCTGATCGTATCCGGTTTACCGACGGAGCGTTTCACATTCGGCGGTTTTTTGCCGCGGGAGAAAAAAGACATGCGAAAAGTGATGGAAGCTTTTAATGAGTCTAACGGTACTTTACTATTTTATGAGTCCCCTCACCGTATTCGCAAAACTTTGGGCTATCTCGAAGAGATTCTCGGTGATCGGTCGATTGTACTGGCACGTGAGTTGACGAAACGTCATGAGGAGTTCGCAAGAGGCAGTATCCAAGAGTGCATAGACTGGCTTGAGGAACATCCGCCACTTGGGGAATATTGTTTGCTTATAGAAGGTATCAGGGAAGAAGAGCGTAAGGCGGAGCGGGAAGCCTGGTGGCAACTGCTGTCTTTGGAGGATCATGTGAGCCATTATGAGAATGAAGGACTTAGTCGGAAAGATTCGATGAAGAAAACAGCAACGGATCGGGGTTTGACGAAACGAGATGTATATAACGCTTTAATCTAATAACGAATCAACAAAATATGCTGGAATAGGGAACATAAACTTAAAGGAACCTTAGATCCAATCTTAATGGAATATTAAAACGAGTAGAGCGGAGAAAAAATATTACGAACGTCACCGCTCTTTTTTTGGAGTTAAACAGACTCGAAGCTGGATCTTTTGGGTAATGAAAACCAATAAAAGCAAAAAAAAACCTTCCAGCGGTGGGGTTCACACCGGGAAGGCGATCAAGGAATATAAAAAGGTTAGAAATAACAATTTAATAAGACCATTATACCTGGAATTTCTTATTTTGTCACAGGTGCAGGGATTTCGGAAATACATTCGTTACAAACAATTTTACCTTTGAAATAAGTAACGTTCTCTGCATTGCCACAGAAGATACAAGCTGGCTCGTATTTTTTCAACATGATGCGCTCGCCATCAACATAGATCTCAAGAGCATCTTTTTCACCAATACCGAGCGTACGGCGCAATTCAATTGGAATAACTACCCGTCCCAGTTCATCCACTTTTCTTACAATACCTGTTGATTTCATCATTATAATCAGTGCTCCTCTCAGCTAACGATCATTGTCATTATTCGACATTATTTTATGTTTTATGATACTCATCATACCAACGATTCCCAAAACAGTCAACCTTAAAATTAGCTTAAAATAAAGGCTGTTTTTGATAAGATTACGAGTGGTAAGGGATTGGAAGCCGTTTTTCGTATTTAAACATGAATGTCAGCTTTGTCGATTTGGAAAACGACAAAACTACCTTATTCGACAAGATTCGTCAAAGAATGTCGAATCCTTGGTGGTATTATACTTAAAAGCGACAAATACAAACGATATTTAAAGGAGTGAATAGACATGGAACAGCGTTTAACGGAAGAAAAGGTGTTTAAAGATCCGGTACATAATTATATCCATGTGCAAGATCCGATTATATGGCAGTTGATCAACACGCCCGAGTTTCAACGTTTACGTCGAATCCGTCAATTGGGAACATCATTTCTTACTTTCCACGGTGCAGAGCACAGTCGCTTCTCACATTCCTTGGGTGTCTACGAAATTACGCGTAAGATTATTTCCCAATTCGAAAGAAGTCACTATTCAGATTGGCCAAAGGAGGAAAAAACGGTAGCCCTTTGCGCAGCATTGCTCCATGATCTTGGACATGGGCCATTCTCTCACTCTATAGAAGAAGCTTTCGATATGAATCATGAGGATTGGACTTGTAAGATCATTACAGGTGATACCGAAGTAGGGGCGATCTTAAGACGGTATGCTCCTGATTTTCCCGAGAAAGTGGCTTCTGTTATTCAAAAAACGTATGAAAAGCCCATTGTCGTTAATTTGGTCACCAGTCCGCTGGATGCGGACCGCATGGATTATTTGCTGCGGGATGCCTACTTTACAGGTGTCAACTATGGGACGATCGACCTTGACCGCATCCTGCGTATGCTGCGTCCATATCACGGACGAATCGTGGTTAAGGAGTCGGGCATGCACGCCGTGGAGGATTACTTGATGTCCAGGTACCAGATGTACTGGCAAATTTACTTTCATCCGGTCACCCGAAGTTCGGAAATTATATTGCGGCAAATCTTTAAGCGGGCGAAAAGTCTCATACAGCAAGATTTTCAATTCCGCTTCATGATCGATCCACTACCCCAGTTATTCAATGGAGATCTATCGGTGGATGAATATTTGCAACTGGACGAAGCTCTGATTCAGACGGCATTTATGCAGTGGCGCAAAGAGGACGATGCTGTTCTAAGTGAGTTATGCGAACGTTTTATAGATCGCAAATTATATAAGTATGTAGAGATTGAACAGATCGACGTAAACATGATTGAAGAGATTCGGGAAGCCTTCACCTTAGCAGGTCTCAATCCCGAGTATGATCTTGAAATTGATTTTCCAACGGATAATCCGTATGATGTGTTTCGTCCGGATGAATCGACGGACAAGCAGATCCTATTACTTGATCGGCAAGACAAGTTACATGAGTTGTCAGAGGTGTCCGACATCGTCCGTTCAATCAGTGGCCTTCACCGCGGAAAGCATCACTTGTATTATCCGCAAAATAAGGTAGATGCGATTGTCCATGAATTACCGTCCCATATACGCCCCTATTTCTCACATTAAATGATATGCAATGCTGTTTATGAGTCATGATGCAAAAAGCTTTCTAAAAGAGCTATTTTTCATAATACAGTAATCTGCTTTAATGGAGAGTACATGTAGATCGACATAATTTTGTAATCAGAGCAATTAGAATACAACCCGAGAGACTAAAAATAAGCAACATATAGATAAGAAGGAACTTGTTCGCTCTACATGTTGTGCTCAATGAACTAATGGAATGAAATATAGAAAAAAGCATGATCCATTTAGTAATATTTATGTTCTGGTTAAGATCTGCAGGATAGATTAAAAAGAGATAGTCGTTTATTCGACATGAAGGGAGAAATACAGCATGATGTTATTCGACACACATACCCACCTGGATGCACCACAATTCGACGAGGACCGCGAGGAAATGATTCAGCGTGCTGTGGATGCAGGCGTTGGCCGCATGATTAACGTGGGCTTTAACCGGGAGACTATCCCATCCACGATGAAGCTGGCTGAGACCTATGATTTTATATATGCTGCGGTAGGCTGGCACCCTGTGGATGCAATCACGATGCAGGAGGGTGATCTGGAATGGATTGCATCTTTATGCAAGCATGAAAAAGTGGTAGCCATCGGTGAAATTGGTCTAGACTATTACTGGGATACTTCACCAAAAGAGGTTCAACATCGCGTATTGCGACAACAGATTAGTCTGGCCCGGGAGTTGAATATGCCAATCGTCATTCACAACCGGGATGCGCATGAGGATATTGTGAGGATTCTGCGTGAAGAGAAGGCCGGAGAAGTAGGCGGTGTCATGCATTCGTTCTCTGGCAGCTGGGAAACGGCGAAAATGTGCCTGGATCTGGGCTTTCATCTTTCCTTCGGAGGGCCAATTACGTTCAAAAATGCGAAGCAGCCGAAAGAGGTGCTTGAGAAGGTTCCTATGGACCGATTTTTCATTGAAACGGACTCTCCTTATTTGACACCCCACCCTTATCGTGGAAAACGTAATGAGACAGCGCATGTACGTCTGGTTGCAGAAGCAGCTGCGGAAATTAAAGGCATTTCGGTAGAGGAAATTGTAGCAATAACGACCAAAAATGCCATGGAACGATTTGGGATTCGTTAAAATATCGAGCAAAACGGGTGAAAAAGTGAGTAAGGCGGAGTTAATTTGCTTTTTGACCTAAATAAATCAAGAATATTACAATATTTTAACCAAATATTTAGAAAAACGTACTTGAACAACGCTTTACAACATGCATAGAAACAGGATATCATCTTTTCAGTGAATTGTTGTGCGGAAAATTGGACAGATGTTCGGGGGATGAACAAAGGGACACTTTCCGATGAAACAACATTACTTTCATGAATCAGTCTCGCTGAGTCTCCGTTAACGGAGAGCGGGGGAACCAATAGGGCTTAAACATCGGTGATTGCAGCCGATGCGCAACATGCGCTGACCCAAAAGCAGCGTATGAATCTGCGAAGTCGTATTTGATTTCTTCTTTGGGTCTCGGGGTGAATTCAAGGGCGTCCGCCATGAGCGGATGACCGGAGATAGGGCGGCTCTCTTTCGCCCGAACCCGACAGCTAACCTCGCAAGCGGAAAAAGAGAGGCAACCTCGTGCATGAATTTCCGATATTCAGAATCATTCGGAAGCCACGAAAGAGTTCCTCTTAAACTCTTTCTTTGGCTTTTTTGTTTTTGAATAAAAGAAATACTGTCATCATACGGTAAGTATTCAGGAGGATGACATCATGTTGCGAAGAGTGATTCATGGTGCAGAACCGGATTATGTTGGTCCGATCTGTGTTCTGTAGAAAATTTGGTATAGTCGCGTCAAAGACATCATGCATTACTTTAGACGGCGAGGCTATGAAGGAGGACGGAGAAGTGGGCACATTCCAACCAGAAGAGACCCATGAGTCACGATCATCCAGTAAGTCTTTCGCGTTGCGGTGGAAGCATGAGAACTTGCGTCAAATGGCATTGATCGCGATTTTCTCAATTGCGCTTACAATCATGATCTTGTTAGTCGTTTACGGTCAGGCCGGGAAACAAATTTCACTGGTTATTGATGGCAAAGCTCAGGCGGTAGAGACTCGTACAGGAATGCTTCAGGAAATGCTGGAGGAGCAGTCAATCACAGTCAGCCCTCACGATCAGGTATCCATGCCCTTGAACGGGGCAATCACAGATGGAGACCGCATCGTTATTGAGCGGGCCGTTCCAGTTAAGATTACGGCAGACGGAGACACCAAGACTCTGTATACAACCGATTCTTCGGTAAAAGATGCGATTCACAAATCAGGTATTCAGATTGCAAGTGAAGACAAAGTATATCCTGCGCTTGGAACCACTATTGAAGCGGATATGAAAATCCGTGTAGTGCGCGTAACAAAGCGTACGGTGGAAGTGGAACAGCCAATTGCTTATAAAGTGATCAAAACGGCTGACCCTAGCTTGTACAAAGGCGACAATCGTGTCGTTGTGAGCGGTAAAGAAGGCACACTTGTACAGCATATTGAAAAGGTGTTCCAGGATGGAGAATTGGTCTCCAAAAAAATGGTCGGCAAATCGATTGCAACGAATCGCGTCGATAAAGTTATCGCCGTTGGTACCAAAGCCAAACCTGTTGTGAAAGAGCCGGTGATTCAGACAGTATCGGCGCAGACTTCCACGACAAAAACAGCAACAACCACGAACTCGAAGAAAACCGCTGCCTCGGGCAGCAAAGTAATTACCGTCTCAGGCAGTTCTTTTAAATATTCTAAAGTTTTGAAAAATGTATCCATGACGGCATACTCTTCTGAAGAGCCCGGTATCGGCACAAAAACAGCATCAGGTACTCGGGTAACCGAGGGACGTACCATTGCGGTTGATCCCAAAATCATTCCGATTGGCTGGTGGGTGTATATCGAGGGCCTTGGCTTCCGGCGTGCGGAAGACACAGGTGGTGCCATTAAAGGCAACAAAATTGATGTGTATTATGATAGTGTGAAACATGCCCTGAACTTCGGACGGAAGAAAGGCAAGACGGTATATGTGATTGGTCCGGTGAAGCCGGAAGCGAACTAAAATCGTTTTACTTTGATATGGGAATGCTATAAAATATAAGCATGAATGATTCATGCGGAATATGCGGCGGAGGGGTCTGAATTCAGTCTCCCCCGCCGTTTGGCAGAGAAGAGGATATTCCTCTTCTTTTTGCGTTAGAAAGGAAGAAATGGAACATGATAAAAGAAGTGATCGTGGTGGAAGGCCGTGACGACACCGTAGCCATTCGCCGTGCGGTACAGGCAGATACGATCGAGACCGGTGGGTCAGCCATCAATCAGCGTATTCTAAAGCGGATTGCACTTGCTCAAGAGAGACGTGGTGTCATCGTGCTAACAGATCCGGATCATGCGGGTGAACGTATTCGTAAAATCATCGCCAATAAAGTACCTGGTTGCAAGCATGCTTTTATTCCGGAGGCGGATGCTACGCGTAAAGGCGACATCGGAGTGGAGAATGCCTCACCGGAGGCCATTCGTCATGCACTGGCACGTGTGCACACGTCTTATGAAGGCGCACCAAGTCTGATTGATTGGGAGGATCTGATTGCAGCGGGACTGATTGTGCACCCACAGGCTGCTGCACGCCGTATGGAGATAGGCAATCTGCTGGGCATAGGGTATTGCAACGGCAAGCAGTTCCACAAGCGGTTGAGTGTATTCCAGATTACCCGGGAAGAATTCTCCGAAGCATTATCGCAAATTGAACGTGAAGGATTGTGAGCGTATGAAGGGCATGGAAGAAACCGTAGAGATCGCAACACCCAAACGAACCAAAGAAATTATTCAAAGACACGGATTTTCATTTAAGAAGAGCCTAGGTCAGAACTTTCTGATCGATCAAAATATATTGAACAAAATTGTAAATGCAGCTGATTTGGACGAGTCCAAAGGCGCACTTGAGATCGGACCGGGTATTGGCGCACTCACAGAACGTCTGGCTCGGGTAGCCGGGCCTGTAACGGCTGTAGAGATAGATCAGCGACTGTTGCCGATTCTGGGGGAAGTGATGCAGCCTTATCCGAACGTTCGTGTGCATCACGGGGATGTACTGAAGCTGGATCTGGCTGAGTTATTCCGCACGGATTTTGGAACAGTAGATAAAGTGAGTGTTGTAGCCAATCTGCCTTATTATGTAACGACACCAATCATGATGAAGTTGCTCGAAGAGAAGCTGCCTGTGGACAGCATTGTGGTCATGATCCAGAAGGAAGTGGCTGAACGTATGGCTGCTGCACCAGGATCAAAGGACTATGGCAGTCTGAGCATTGCGGTTCAGTACTACAGTACGCCGGAATTGGTCTGTATTGTGCCGCCTACAGTCTTTATTCCGCAGCCTAATGTGGAATCGGCTGTAATTAAGTTAAAGGTGCGTGAGCAACCGCCGGTTGAAATTCCCGACGAGGCACATTTCTTCGAAGTGGTACAGGCTTCTTTCGCTCAGCGTAGAAAAACGATCTCGAATAATCTGAAAGCTCGTTTCTTCACGAAGGAGAACAGAGAACAGGCTGATCAGCTATTGGAGCAGGCCGGTATTCAACCTTCGAGACGAGGAGAAACATTGAGTCTGCAGGAATACGCGACACTCAGTACCGTAATGTGGGAAGCTGGGGTACGCGCAGCTCTGTAAAATTCGGATGAACCAATCCGGGTTTCTGCCCATACGATGGGGTAGAGGTGATTATGTTGATGAATATCGGAGACTTGGTCGTTCGAAAGTCATACGGAGGAGATGTGACTTTCCGGGTGGAAGGCCTCCAGTCGGACGGTGCCATCATTAAAGGGACCGAGTTCCGGCTGTTAGCCGATTCCCCTGTGGACGATTTGATACAGGTTCCTTATGAACCGCAGAGTGCCAAGACAAGGCAGGCCCATGTGAAGGCACATCAGACGCTCTCACGCCTGCAGCAGAATCGGATGGAACAGGCCGAGCGCAATCGTGAAGGTATAGTTCAGGAATGGTCTGTTCAACAAGACCCGGCTTATTTCGAGATGCCTGGCAAAGTGCTGCACCTAGATGGTGATCCTAATTATTTGAAAAAAAGCATGAACCTTTATGAGCAACTTCGTGTTCCCGCAGAGGGGCAATATGTGCACGAGGCTGCCATGGCGGACACTTTATATCGTCTGCTGCCCAAAGTTCGTCCGGATATTGTCGTCATTACTGGCCATGACGGGGTACTCAAAACTCGTCAGCCCTATGACTTATATAGTCTGGGAAGCTACAAAAATTCACAAAACTTCGTATCAGCTATTCAGGTAGCTAGGCAATATGAACGTCATCTGGATGCGCTCACGATTGTAGCTGGCGCGTGTCAGTCCCACTTTGAGGCCTTACTACGGGCTGGCGCGAACTTCGCCAGTTCACCAGGCAGAATTCTCATTCATGCCTTAGATCCAGTCTATGTGGCAGCCAAGGCGGCCTTCACGTCGGTGCGAGAAACGGTGAACATGAACGACGTTCTGCATAACACGATCAGTGGTAGCCAGGGTGTGGGCGGCGTAGAGACACGGGGAAGTTATCGGGTAGGTCTACCGGGATTGAATGATTTATCCACGTTAAAAGTGAATCCGTCAGCCGTCTGAAGATGACGGAATAAAGTCCCATTTAGTGGCTTTTTTTCTTCGCAAAAAAATTCATTGACAACAACTTTTTGATACTGATATAATAATTAGTTTTGATTTGACAATGACTGTAAAATCCGGTATAATGGACAAGAAAAGAGGTGGTCGTCGACAATGGCTAAAAATACGCTATTGGATATCAAACGCAATCTCGATGCACATATTGGTCAGAAAATTATGCTGCGGGCTAATGGTGGCCGCCGTAAGACCATTGAGCGTACGGGTGTATTGGAAGAAACGTACCCTTCTGTTTTTATTGTCAAGCTTGATGAGGAGCAAGAAACTTTCAAGCGAGTATCCTACAGTTATGCTGATATACTTACGGAATCGGTGGAAGTCATGGTATTTGATCCAGGCAGCCAGACGCATAGCTCCTACATGGAGACGTAAGTATCGATTTACGCGATTCTGCCCTTTGGGCAGAGTCGCTTTTTTTATTTTTTTGGAAGTCACCCTTGATTCAAGGGGAAGCCATATATGATCAGGAATGAGTCTGGGGAAGAAGCGGCATACTATTTGGACAGGTTTAAGGCATTTTCCTGGGGTAGATCAAAGGAATGAGCTTGGCCTGGGGGCAAATAGTCCCGGATACGAATGGACTTATCATGAATGAACATTTTGGAGGAGGATGATCCATGAGCCGGAGAAGAAGAAGTGTAATGTCGGATGAACTCAAGAATGAACTGGCAAAAGACCTGGGGTTCTATGATACCGTTCAGCAGGAAGGTTGGGGCGGGATCAAAGCAAAGGATGCTGGCAATATGGTGAAACGGGCCATTCAACTTGCGGAAGAAGCGGCACGCAAATCATAATCCGGTTCAATCGGTTTGGAGAGCGGGGCAATCCGGCAGGAATGACCTCGCTTTTTCCCCATGGATGCGGAATAGAAATGACTTGACAGCCCCATTTTGATATAATATGTTAAGTTGTCTTAGGGAAAAGGTGAGGACGGGTGAACGCCTTGAAAATTTACGAAAAAGCGCCTGCTAAAATCAATTTGATGCTAGACGTTTTACATAAAAGAAGAGATGGATTTCACGAAGTTGAGATGATCATGACGATGGTTGATCTTGCCGATCGACTGGAGATGTCTGAGCTTCCTCGTGACACGATCTTTATCTCCAGTCAGGCGGGATATATTCCCCTGGATGAGAAGAACTTGGCTTTTCAGGCAGCCAGGCTCATTAAAGAGCGTTATGACGTGAGAACCGGAGTTCATATTCATCTGGACAAAAAAATCCCGGTGGCCGCTGGACTTGCTGGTGGCAGTAGTGATGCAGCAGCAACGCTCCGTGGATTGAATCGCCTCTGGCGTCTCAACATCCCGGATCAAGAGCTGCAGGAGCTCGGAGCCGAACTGGGCTCTGATGTGCCTTTTTGCATTACAGGTGGAACAGCACTCGCCACAGGCCGCGGGGAGAAGCTCACACCGATGCCCAATCCCCCGCAATGCTGGGTGATCTTAGCCAAGCCGCCGATTAATGTGTCCACAGCCGACGTATATGGACGTTTCCGCAGCGACAAGATTGTTCGACATCCGAGTGCTGCCAAAATGGAGCAGGCCATTCGCAACCAATCCTTTACCGAAGTGTGCGGACAGATGGGGAATGTTCTTGAAGACGTAACATTGAAGCTGTATCCGGAAGTCCAGCATCTGAAAGATGCCATGATTCGGCTCGGAGCAGACGGAGTATTAATGTCAGGTAGTGGTCCAACCGTGTTTGGGCTGGTCTCCAAGGAGTCCAAAGTTGCCCGGATCTACAATGGACTACGAGGCTTCTGTAAAGAAGTGTATGCTGTACGTATGCTAACTTAAAATTCGCTTTTATAATGTACAAACACGTATAAAGGTGGTATATTTTTAAATAATTATTCGGATTTGGATGTTTTCCGTGATCGTGAGGATGGATCTCTGTGAAGAAATTAAAACGAAGCGCAAGGCTGGTTGAAATGACGCAGTACTTATTGTCTAGACCGCATACGGTTATTCCGTTGACTACATTTGCCGAACGCTATGGAGCTGCGAAGTCGTCGATCAGTGAAGATTTGGCGATTATCAAGGAAGTGTTCGAAGAAGGTGGTTCGGGAGAACTGCATACACTGGCTGGAGCAGCCGGGGGAGTAAAGTGGATTCCAAAGGTGTCCAGGGAACTGGCACTGGCTTTTGCAGAACGACTTTCTACCCAGCTCGCGCAGCCAGATCGGATACTCCCTGGTGAATACCTGTACATGTCCGACCTGCTTGGACAGCCCGCATTGATGAATGAAGCCGGCAAGATTTTTGCAACGGCCTTTGGCAATATGGATATTGATGTGGTGATGACGGTCGAGACTAAAGGGATTCCGCTTGCTTATGCGACCGGAGCCCAGCTTAACCTGCCTGTTGTGCTCGTGCGCAGGGACCATCAGGCTACGGAAGGATCGGCCGTAAGTATCAATTATGTATCCGGGTCCCATAAAAGCCTACATACCATGTCCCTATCTCGCAGGGCAATGCGTGAGCACTCCAGAGTGCTTATTGTAGATGATTTTATGAAAGCCGGGGGAACCGTGCAAGGGATGATCGACCTATTGGCCGAGTTTAATGCAACAGTGGCCGGGGTAGGCGTATTAGTAGAATCTGGTTCGGTTGATTCGGAAGAACGACTGCTGACGGATTACATATCTCTGGCAAAGCTGACGGCGGTTGATGCGAAGAGCAGACACATCTCCGTCAAGCCTGGCAACTATTTCGACCTGTAGAACCATGACGAATTACATGTCGGGAAAGGTTCTTTTTCATCGACCTGGCACTAACGTTGTCGAATTGTGTATTAAATAAAAAAATTCCTGAAATTAGGACATTTTTGTGGTTATAAAAAGAAGGAGTTCGTATAGGCTGTGTGGAATTATACACCAAGTTCTGATGGAAAAAGGTGGTGAACACACACATGCAAATTACGGATGTCAGACTCCGCCGTGTTAACTCTGAGGGGAGAATGAAGGCTATCGCATCCATTACCATCGATAACGAATTCGTCGTTCATGACATTCGCGTCATCGATGGCAATAACGGAATGTTTGTTGCTATGCCGAGCAAGCGGACTCCTGACGGAGAATTCCGTGATATCGCCCACCCGATCTCTTCCGGTACTCGCGAGAAGATTCAAGCAGCTGTTTTGACTGAGTATGATCGCGCAGCAACTGAGGAAGAAGTCATTGAAGAAGGTGCCTGAGAACATTATTGGGGTTCGAAGGAAAAGAGAGCCATGTCTTATGGCTCTCTTTTCTTTTTGACCGGAATAAGATATATTCAGTATTGAGTTTATTCACAGAGGAGCATTTTCGCAGCTTGAATGTTGCAAAATGTTGAAAGAACAAAAAGCGCAGCGTGCGCTTGGTAACAGGGCGGCATCTTAGGAATCATGGGATTCGGTTAAGCTCGCAGGTACACGGCGTATACATATAGGTCACGATTTGTTGGTGTCCGCTGTTACGCGTGATTACAGAGACAGCAGGCGATGAACAAGACCGGCAAAAGCCGGCTGAACGTTACTCATCGGATATATACAGGTAAGGTCAAACGATGGGTTTTTCAGAACAGGAGGTCGTAAATTTTGAAAAGAATGGCAATCGTTCTTGCAGCAGGACAAGGCAAACGGATGAAATCGAAATTGTACAAGGTACTGCATCCCGTATGCGGTAAACCGATGGTGGGTCACGTGCTGGATGCAGCTCTTCGCGCAGGCGTTGAACGCAGCGTCGTCGTGGTCGGCCACGGTGCCGAAGCGGTGCAGTCATTTTTGGGTTCCAGAGCAGAGTACGTGCTTCAGGCCGAACAATTGGGAACAGGACATGCGGTAAAACAGGTTAAATCCCTACTTGGCAGTGAATCAGGGTCAACCATTGTTGTCTGTGGAGATACACCACTTGTGACCAGCGAGACGCTGGAAGGACTGATGAAGCTTCATGAGAGTCGCGGAGCAGCAGCAACGGTACTCACAGCTGAACTCGATAATCCCAAAGGGTACGGCCGCGTCATTCGAGGAGAAGATGGTTCTGTACAGCGTATTGTGGAACAGAAGGATTGCACGGAGCAGGAAGACGCTGTGAATGAAATCAACACAGGTACGTACTGCTTCGATAATGCCAAGTTGTTCGCTGCATTGGAGAAAGTGACGAACCAGAATGCGCAGGGAGAGTATTATCTCACTGACGTCGTTGGTATTTTCCGTAATGATGGAGAAGTGGTAGAAGCCTATATGTCAGATGACATTGCGGAATCCATCGGGGTTAACGATCGGCTTGCTCTTTCACAAGCAGAAGCGTTCATGCGTGAACGTTTGGCGGTAAGACATATGTTGAACGGTGTTACGATCATCGATCCGGCATCGACATATATCGGGGCGGATGTTACCATTGGATCAGATACGGTATTGTATCCGGGTACCATACTCAAAGGTATGACTACCATTGGTGAAGCATGCCATATTGGTCCGCAGGCAGATATCGAAGATAGTATCATTCAGGATGGGGTTACAATCAAACATTCTGTACTGTCACAGGCTGAGGTTGGATCAGAAGCAACCGTAGGTCCATTTGCTTATTTGCGTCCAGGCACCAAACTGGGCCGCAACGTAAAAATTGGTGACTTTGTTGAAGTGAAAAATGCTACAATTGATGAAGGCTCCAAAGTATCTCATCTCAGTTATATTGGGGATGCTAAAGTTGGGAAAAACGTAAATGTTGGATGCGGGGCAATAACGGTGAATTATGATGGATATAATAAAGCTGTAACGACGATTGAAGACGATGCGTTCGTAGGCAGCAATGTCAATCTGATTGCACCTGTCACGGTAGGAAAAGGCGCATATGTTGTTGCGGGCTCTACCGTTACCCATTCTGTTCCCGACAACGATCTTGCGATTGCCCGCCCACGCCAGGAGAACAAACCTGGGTATGCGGAGAAAATTCGCGGTCGTGCCAAAGCCAAGAAACAAAATGCCAAACCCGAATAAGGGGTATTGATATTAAGAATTGCCTTCCGAACATCGGGGGGTGCCGACATGTCGCAGACGCTTATAGATTCCAATGAACCAGCACGGAGGGTTTTTATTTTATGACTTATTTTGATTCGAAATTAAAAATATTTACTTGCAATTCTAACCCCAAGCTTGCCCATCAAATTGCTGATTATATCGGAATTCCTATGGGTGAATCTCACACGACCAGCTTCAGTGATGGTGAGATCCAAGTGAAACTCTCTGAGAGTGTTCGGGGCTGTCACGTCTATATCGTGCAGTCTACTTGCTTGCCGGTTAATGACAACCTGATGGAAATGCTCGTTATGATTGATGCGCTTAAACGGGCATCTGCCAAGACGATTAACGTCGTCATTCCGTACTATGGTTATGCCAGACAGGACCGCAAGGCCCGTTCGCGTGACCCGATTACAGCCAAACTGGTTGCCAATCTGATCGAAAAAGCGGGTGCAACCCGTGTAATTGCGATGGACTTGCATGCAATGCAGATTCAGGGATTCTTCGACATTCCAGTCGATCATCTGCTCGGCGTGCCGATTTTGGCTCAATATTTCCGCTCGAAACAGATCGAAAATCCGGTTGTTGTATCACCTGACCACGGCGGCGTAGTGCGCGCTCGGAAACTGGCGGACTTCCTGAATGCACCTCTCGCAATTATCGATAAACGTCGTCCAGAGCCGAACGTCAGCGAAGTGATGAACATTATCGGTAACATCGAAGGTAAAACAGCAATTCTGATCGATGACATCATTGATACAGCGGGAACGATTGTACTGGGAGCGAATGCTCTGATGGAAGGCGGCGTGAAGGAAGTATACGCTTGCTGTACTCACCCGGTATTGTCCGGACCTGCGATGGAACGCTTGGAGAATGCACCGCTGAAGGAAGTCATCGTAACGGATACCATTCCGATTACGCACGCTAACCCGACAAGCAAACTTACAGTGTTGTCTGTAGCACCTTTGCTCGGAGAAGCCATTATCCGGGTTCATGAGGAATTGTCAATCAGCAAGTTGTTTGAAATTGAATAAGGATGTCTGCATAAAGTAGTAGAGGGGTTACGTTTTCCGGATCAACGGAAAATGTAACCCCTGTCGGCGTGCCGTTATATGAGAAGTGAAACAGTGCCTGCCGAATTTCAGTATCCGGGGCGGGAGATAAAACGGAACCGTCGCCGATGAAAAAGAGTGTCGGCAATTTCGACAAATTGATTATCGAAACGTGTGATTAGTCCGATCTCAATATGGGTGTCGCGGTCATATACCTGTACAGGTACGTGATATTCCAGATGATAGATAAAATCGCTATGTTGAGTCAGTTGTCCGTTGTCTTCGCGCAAAACCCGCTCACCTTCCTGGGTTGATGAATAAAAGCTGTGAAAATGACCGTAAACAGGAACTTCACTTTGTTGATATTATATGAAATATAACAATCGAAGTCTATGCTTCACCTTAGGCTGATCCGAAGGAGGGAACAAGATGAAGTGGATTGTCGGCCTCGGGAATCCAGGCCCGAACTACGCTAAAACCCGTCATAATATCGGCTTTATGGCACTTGATCGACTTGCAGATCGTCATAATATCTCCATAACGCAGAGCAAATGCAAGGCGCTGATTGGAGAAGGTGTAATTGGTGGCGTCAAAACGGTGCTGATTAAACCAATGACGTTTATGAACCTGTCCGGCGAGTCGGTAAGGGCTTATATGGATTTTTATAAAGTTAGTCTGGAAGACCTGATTGTCGTCTATGACGACATGGACACGGAAACAGGAAAAGTCAGATTGCGATACCAGGGCAGTGCAGGTGGTCACAATGGAATCAAATCCATTATCCAGCATACCGGTACACAGCAGTTTAACCGGGTACGGATGGGAATATCCCGACCGGAACCGGGACATGCCATTGTAGACTATGTACTTTCGAAATTTATGAAGAATGAAAAGGAAGCGCTCGATCAAACGATCGAACAGACTTGTGATGCATTGGAGCATAGTTTGGATCATACGTTTGAGCAAACAATGGCCAAGTTCAATGGGTAAACCGCTGCAAGTGACGTTGGAAAAATGATCAAGATTCGGGTTCGATTCGGTCTTAATGGGCATACTGAACGTATAAACCATGTTCAGGAGGCATAAACATGTCAGTGAATTATGTGTGCAGGCATTGCCGTACTTTTATTGGACGAATCGATTCTGCCCGGATAACGGAAGCGCAACTGGGCTTTCATTTCTTGACCCCCGACGAGCGGAGGGATATAATAGCGTATAATTCCGGTGGCGATATTACTGTCCGGATTACATGCGATTATTGCAAAGAAGCTCTGGAATTCAATCCTGAGCTGAGTCTGCTTGCGAGTCCGCTTCAATAGCTATCTCGCACTGCAGCAAGAACTTATGACAGATGATGGCGGCTGCGGAATACCGCTCCACCTTTATAGCCTTGGCAGCCTGCTGAGGCTTCTTTTCAGTTGGAACGAAACCTGACTATGTTTAAATTCGCGCTCAGCCACATCAAACCGATGTGGCAAAGTAGCGATTAATCCTTTATGATGAAACAGGACAAAAAGGAATTTGTATCCAATTTTAATATGGTAAACCTGCGCGCAGGCGTGAGATACTCAAGTAAGTTATAAGAGAGGTGCCCCTTTTGTTACAAGCACTTATACAGGCTTTTTCCAAAGATCCGGACTTCGGGTCCATTACGTCCGGAATTACATCCGGCATGAAGGAGCAATTGGTTTCGGGCTTATCCGGATCGGCGCGTCAGATTATGCTGGCTGCCCTACATCAGGAAATGAACCGACCCCTGCTCGTTGTGACACACAATATGTTTTCCGCTCAAAAAATCGCAGAAGATTTACAGGAAGCGCTTTCACCCAATCAGGTACTGCTCTATCCTGCCAACGAACTTGTTGCCGCAGAAGCTGCGGTATCCAGTCCGGAAACATTGGGTCAGCGTATTGATGTGTTGGTCCGTTGCGCCCAGGGATTCAGGGGCGTTGTTGTTATTCCATTTTCCGGGGTACGGCGCTATGTTCCACTTCCGGAAGTGATGGCTAATGCTCAGATTACAATTAAACAAGGCAACACGCTTGAGCTGGATTCATTCCTGTTGGAGATGGTGAAGCTCGGATATGAACGCGTGGAGCGTGTAGAGTCACGCGGCGAGATGAGTGTACGTGGGGGGATTATTGATTTCTATCCAGTCACATCGTCCATTGCGTATCGTGTGGAATTATTCGACGATGAGATCGATTCCATTCGGACATTTGATCCGGCAGACCAGCGTTCCATTGAACGAATTGAGGAAGTTACGGTACTGCCGTGCAAAGAGTTAATTGCAGATCGTGAACGCATGGAGAAGGCTGCGGATGCAGCCGTTATTTTGCTTGACCAACAGTTGGAGAAAATGACGGACCGGCAGGCGAAGCTGCGCCTGCGAGAAGAAATTCATCGCGAGATCGAACTTCTGCGGGAGCATGTGTACTTCTCCGAAATGTATAAATATATTTCACCCCTCTATCCGGAGAATAAGACGATTTACGACTACATGCCAGAAGATACGTTGCTTGTACTCGACGAGCCAGCAAGGCTGGCGGAGACATCGAAACAGCTTGACCGGGATGAGTCGGAGTGGAATCTGCATTTGATGCAAAATGGGAAGACCCTTCCTGATCTGCATCTGTCGGCCGATGGGGATGATCTGATATATGAACGTCCTTTCCAAACGCTGTTTATGTCCATCTTTTTGCGTCAGGTTCCTCATATCCAACCACAGAACATCCTCAACTTTATCAGCCGCGGTATGCAGGACTTCCATGGTCAGATGAACGTGCTCAAAGCAGAGATGGAGCGCTGGCAGAAAGCCGGAGTTAAGGTGCTCATGCTGGCCAACGGTGAGGAAAGACTCGATCGCATGCGCCGGGTACTCATGGATTATGATATACCTGAGCCGGAAATGCTGATTGGCCATTTGCAAACCGGATTTGAGATGCCCTCTATTCATCTGGCTGTCGTTACCGAAGGCGAGATGTTCTCGCAGAAGCAGCGCAAAGTGCGCAAACCGATTCGCAATGTGGACAATGCTGAACGAATTAAATCCTATAGTGAGCTGAAAGTGGGCGATTATGTCGTTCACCAGAATCACGGGATTGGTAAGTATCTCGGGATCGGCACACTTGAGGTTGGCGGTATTCACAAGGACTACATGCATATTCTCTATGCGGGTGGAGACAAACTGTCTGTACCGATTGAGCAGATTGATCTGATTCAGAAATATGTCGGTTCAGAAGAGAAAGAGCCGAAAATATATAAGCTGGGCGGCAATGAGTGGACACGGGTTAAAAATAAAGTCCGCACATCTGTACAGGATATTGCTGATGATCTAATCAAGCTTTATGCGGAACGCCAGACGTCCAAAGGTTTTGGCTTCGACAAAGACTCTGCGGAACAGCAGGAGTTCGAGGACATGTTCCCTTATGATGAGACACGTGATCAGGTGCGTGCAATCGAAGAAATCAAGAAGGATATGGAACAAAATCGTCCGATGGACCGTTTATTGTGTGGAGATGTCGGTTACGGTAAAACCGAGGTCGCTATTCGTGCTGCATTTAAGGCTGCCATTGAAGGGAAACAGGTTGCTGTGTTAGTCCCTACAACCATTTTGGCACAGCAGCATTATGAAACGTTCCGTGAGCGATTCTCCGGTTATCCATTCAACATCCATGTACTTAGTCGATTCCGTTCACGTAAAGAACAGAATGAGACGGCCAAAGGTATTAAGGCAGGTACCGTCGATATCGTCATCGGTACTCATCGATTATTGTCACAGGATCTGGTCTTCAAGGATCTTGGATTGTTAATAGTAGATGAAGAACAGCGCTTCGGTGTAACACACAAGGAAAAACTGAAAAAGCTGAAAACAAACGTGGACGTGCTGACACTGACAGCGACGCCGATTCCGCGTACCCTTCACATGTCCATGTTGGGCGTTCGGGATCTGTCGGTTATCGAGACACCGCCAGAAAATCGTTTTCCGGTGCAGACTTACGTTGTTGAACACAGTCAGGCGCTTGTTCGCGAAGCTATTGAACGTGAATTGGCTCGCGGCGGTCAGGTCTACTACCTGTATAACCGTGTGCAGGGAATTCAGGAGATGGCCGCGGAGATATCTGAGTTGGTTCCTGAAGCCAGAGTTGGTGTGGGACATGGCCAGATGTCGGAAACGGAGCTGGAGAAGACCATTCTGGACTTCCTGGATGGTGAATATGATGTGCTCGTCAGCACAAGCATCATTGAGACCGGGGTGGATATTCCAAACGTAAATACCCTGATCGTGCATGACGCAGACAAAATGGGGCTCTCCCAGCTGTATCAGCTACGCGGACGGGTAGGTCGTTCCAACCGGATTGCGTATGCCTATTTCACGTACCAACGGGATAAAGTGCTGACCGAAGTCGCTGAGAAACGTCTGCAATCGATTAAGGAATTCACCGAACTGGGTTCCGGATTTAAGATCGCAATGCGCGATTTGTCGATCCGCGGCGCGGGAAATCTGCTCGGAGCTGAGCAGCACGGCTTCATTGCTTCCGTCGGATTCGATCTGTATTCTCAGATGCTGGCAGAGGAAATCAACAAACGCAAAGTTACGATGCTTGGCGAAGAGCCAGTGCCATCCGATCAGTGGAATACAACGCTGGATCTCAGTATCGATGCGTACTTGCCGTCTGATTATATTTATGACAGTATTCAGAAGATTGAGATTTACAAAAAAGTGGCGGTTATCGCCTCCTTCGATGATGCGATGGAACTGGAAGATGAATTGGTTGACCGATTCGGTGATCTTCCAGAAGCCGTGATTAATCTGCTGGCAGTGGCCAGACTGAAAGTCTATGGCAAGATCTACGGCATTGAGTCGATTTCCCAACGCGGTGACGATCTAACAGTGAAGTTCTACGAAGGCCGTGAACATGCCTTTGAGCTCTCCAAAATTGCGCACATTGGAAATCAGTTCGAAAGACGTGTACAATTTGAACAAGGACCCCATATGCTTATTCATGTCAAAGGCAAAGGGCTTGGGGACAAGCAACTGATGGAGCTGGTAGAGAAATTTCTAGAGTCCATGAAAAGTGCTTTTAAATCAAAGGGGGAACTAAAGGATGTTAGCAAAGTATAAAAAAGTAGGGAAAGTACTGTCTGTGAGTATGGTCGCAGTACTGTCCTTATCACTTCTTGCTGCGTGTGGCAAGAAAGAAGAAGCGAAAGCACCGGAAACGAAGGATACAAGCGCTGTAGTCGCAACGTATGATGGCGGTACAATTACAGCCAATGAATTTGACATGGAGCAACGGGTCATGAAATTCCTCTATCCGGAATATGCACAAATGATGGATATGGATGATTTCAAGGAATACCTGGTGAAACAGGAAGTTGCTTATGAATATTTGAGTGGAAAAGCAAGTGATGCAGCCAAAACCGAGGGTGCCAAAACAGCGACAGAGCAATTCGACAAAATGAAAGCTTCTGTTCAAGCTGATCAATGGACTGAGATGCTGAAAGCTCAGAATCTTACAGACCAGAACATCAAGGATTACATGACTCGCATCATGACGGTAATTAAGGACAAAGAAACTGGCGTTACGGAAGATGCGATTAAAGCTGAATTTGAGAAAAATAAAGATCAGTTCACAACGGCTTCCGTTCGTCACGTACTGATCAACTTTACTGATCCAAAAACGCAAAAAGAGCGTAAAAAAGAAGATGCACTGAAACTTGCGAAAGAAGTGAAAGCAAAATTGGATGGCGGAGCAGACTTTGCTGAAATTGCGAAGAAATACTCCGAAGATACAGGTTCTGCAGAAAACGGCGGCTTGTATGAAGATACACCTGTAGCCAGCTGGGTAGATGCGTTCAAGGAAGCGGCCAAAACGCTGCCATTGAACAAAATCAGTGATCCTGTAGAGACTGAATATGGTTATCACGTCATGAAGGTAGAGAAACGTACAGAAGCGGATTACACGAAATTGACTGCTGAACAAAAAGAAACACTGAAAAGTCAATTGGCTGCTGCTGAGATCGACACATTTATGACCAGCGAACTGGACAAAATCGTAAAAGAAGTAAACCTGCCGAAAACAGACAAGGCTGAAGAAGGCACGACTGAAGGTACAACCGGTACAGGAACGGAAAAGGGTACTGAGGGTGAAAAAACCGATGCGGGTACAGATACCAAAACGGATCAAGGAACAACTGGAACTGAAAAGGATACAACAACAGGTGAAGGTACAGATACAAGCGGCAAGTAAAGATAGCGGGTGCATACATTCAGCAAATACGTTTGTCTGAGTGATACACTAAACTGTTCAAATATGGACAACCATACAGAAAAGCAAGGGGGGGACTAAAGGCCTCCCTCTTGCTTTTCCTTGTATCTATGGAGCGAAGTGGGTACATGGTCGCCTTCTGTGGAAGTTTACACAACTATATTCTCCAAAGTATGTATAAGGAAATGGGAACAGATGAATACTATTGTCAAGATATCACACTAAACGTTCTGGGACTTTCCTCTACCCATTAAGGAACAGTAGTTGAAAAATCTTCTCGAGAAAGTGGGGCAACATGTGAAATGAAAGCTACTGGTATTGTCCGCCGTATTGATGACCTCGGTCGAGTGGTCATTCCGAAAGAAATCCGCCGTACGTTACGTATCCGTGAAGGCGATCCACTTGAGATTTTTGTGGACCGCGATGGAGAGGTTATTCTTAAAAAATACTCGCCGATTGGCGAACTTGGTGATTTTGCCAAAGAATATGCAGAATCGCTGTATGAAAGCACAGGCCATGTAACGATGATCTCTGACCGTGATACGATTATTACGGTGGCAGGTGGCTCCAAGAAAGAGTATCTGGACAAGCAGGTAGGGCCACTGCTGGAGAGTTGCATGGAAAATCGCAAGACGATCATGGAGACCAACAATGGTTCTTATGAGCTTAGCAAAGATCATGACGAGACGTTATCATCGTTTGTTATTGCCCCGATCATTTCGGGTGGTGACCCCATCGGAACGGTTATCCTTTTCAACAAGGATGAATCGGTGAAGATGTCTCAGATGGAAATCAAAATGTCCGAGACGGCTGCCGGGTTCCTTGGCAAACAGATGGAGCAATAAATAGCAGATCAACTCCTGGTGCCCTGAGGGTATACAGGAGTTTTTTGCATTTTAGGAAAGCTGTAGACATTCTGAGTGATATCCTGAAGGGTTAGTCTGTGTGCCTTTGGACAGGTATAATAGTTAGGTATACGTTGAAGGGAAGAATGCATGGACATAAGCAGGAGGGACATATGAATCAGTCGTCTACAGGCTCAAGATTACTTCATGGTGCATTTGTGCTTGGGCTTGCCGCCATTATATCCAAAATCATTGGTGCTTTTCAGAAGATTCCGCTACAGAATCTGGGGGGAGACGGTGTTTTTGGCATCTACAATACGGTGTACCCGTTCTATATGCTCATCATTACCGTTGCTGCTGCCGGGCTGCCTGTGGCTGTATCCAAATTCGTAGCTGAGCAGAATGCTCTTGGCAGACCGGAGGAAGGCAGAAGAATTATCCGTTTGTCCTCGATGCTGCTCGGTGGGATTGGACTGGTCTTGGCTTTATTGATGTATACAGGCGCACCGCTTATTGGCAAATGGATTGGTAACGGAAGTGTCGTTACGTCTATTCGGGCAGCTTCTATGGCTTTGTTGTTTATACCGGTGATGACAGGGCTACGCGGATATTTTCAGGGTTTGCAGAAAATGGTGCCTACAGCAGTATCCCAGGTGGTGGAGCAGACCGTTCGGGTCGCCGTGATGATTGTTCTGTTGTTGTGGCTCATGGGGCGGGATGCTTCATTGGAGACCATTGCAGCTGGAGCCATGATTGGCTCAGTGGCAGGCGGGTTTGCCGGATTAGTTACGATGCTTGGATATGTGTACCATCATCGACGAAAAAATGGCGAACGGCTCGCAGTTATGCAAGGTGCTAAGACAGCTGAGCAAGTAGAAAAAACCAAAGAACACCGAAGCGGGGGAAGCAGCCTTCTGTCCGAGGAGCGGCGATCCAACGGAGAATGGGTTCGGACGCTGTTAATCTATGCTATTCCGGTCTGTCTCGGATCACTGGCTGTGCCATTGATGAATCTGGTGGATACCTTTACGGTGCCTCGATTGTTAAGAAGAGAAGGGCTGGATGAGCTTCAATCCATGGTGTCCTTCGGAATTTACAACCGTGGCTTGCCGCTGGTTCAGTTGGTGACGATGCTTGCCACATCGCTGTCTGTGCTCTTTATTCCGGCGATGGCCGAAGCCCGGCTGAAGGGAGGGCCAGAAGCCGTGAGACAGCAAGCAGGCCTCGCGCTGCGCTGGTTCTGGTTGATCGGTCTGGCGGCATCCGCAGGTCTGGCGGTGCTGGCAGAGCCGATTAACCGCATGCTGTACGGGGATGCCGCAGGCACCGAAGCTCTGCGGTACATGGCGCTGACGGCTGCAGGCAGCACCGTCAGCATTATTGCGGCGGCGCTGCTGCAAGGCCTCGGCGCCGTGCGCGCACCCGCGTTCAGCATGCTGGCCGCCGCAGGCGTCAAGGCGTTGCTGAACGTTATGCTTGTGCCGGCGCTGGGCATCAGCGGCGCGGCCCTGGCAGGCGCAGTCGCCTATATGCTGGCGGCTGGCCTGAATGTAGCGCTGCTGGCGCGGCTTGTCGCCCTGCGCCCGGCCCCTGGCGCCGTCCTGGCGAAGCCGGCGCTGGTGATCGCCGCCATGAGCCTGGCGGCGGCAGGCATGGCCTGGGCCGCCGAAGCAGTGCTCGGCGGCATCGGTATCGCGGCCGATCGCCGGCTGGCCGCGATGGGCGTGAGCCTGCTTGGTATAGCCTCAGGCTCGGCCGTGTTCTTGCTGGTAGCGGCCCGGACGGGGCTATTGACCGCCGCAGAGCTGGCGGCCGTGCCCAAGCTGGGGCCGCTTCTAACCAAGCTGCTGCGCAGACTGCGTGTTCTGCGCTAGATCTTACGCCGCTCGCTGCTACACTTAGCACCTGGCGCTCATGATCCATTCATCCCAATTGGCACAGTCTTAAGCTGTGCGGCGGGCTTTGATGGATCTAGCAGGGAAATATGCAATTATAGGATAACGTCTAATTCTGGTATAATACGTGTAATTATAGAGCCCTGTTCTGCATTGTGTATGGCCCAAAGCTATTGGTTATGTTCAAGGGTGGGCACGTCGGAACAGGAAGGTTCGGATGGAGGCTTATAAAGATGAGTGCAGCTTTGACAGTAGTCGGTCTTGGATCTGGAGATGCAGATCAGCTGACGGTAGGAATCATTAAAAAAATGAAACATGCAGCGACGCTGTATGTGCGCACACTGGATCATCCCGTATTGAATGATCTGAAGCAGGAAGGGCTGGAGATGACATCCTTTGATGCCATCTATGAGGCGAAGGATTCTTTTCCGGAAGTGTACGACGAAATTGCAGACCGGCTGATTGAGGCCGCACGTAAGGGCGAGCAAGGTACCGAGATCGTTTATGCCGTGCCAGGACATCCCATGGTCGCTGAAGCGAGCGTACGCCTGTTGAAGGAGCGCTGCCCACAAATGGGAATTTCGCTGCGTGTCATGGGTGGGGAGAGCTTCCTCGATGAAGCGTTTATTCGTCTTGGATTCGATCCTATTGAAGGTTTTCAGCTTCTCGATGCCAGCAGTCTCAATACGGAACTGGTGCAGCCACAGCTTCATACCTTGATTGGACAAGTATATGATGTGTTTACCGCTTCTGACGTAAAACTGTGTCTGATGGACGTTTACCCTGACGATTATCCGGTATTTGTCGGACATGCCTTGGGTGTACAGGGACAGGAGACCATTCACAAAGTACCTCTGCATGATCTGGACCGGATTGACGGGTACGGTAATCTCTCATTGATATATGTTCCGAAAAATACGGATGACGCGCTTCGTCGGCGCTCCTTCGCACGACTGCATGAAATCGTGAATATCCTTCGCAGTCCAGGCGGCTGTCCATGGGATCAGGAGCAGACCCACCAGTCGATTCGCAAAAACCTGATTGAGGAAACCTATGAAGTCATTGAAACCATTGATGAAGATGACCCTGATCACATGAAGGAAGAGCTAGGTGATCTCCTGTTGCAGATTTTGCTGCACTCCCAGATGGAAGAAGAGGTTGGCACGTTTAACGTGTACGACGTTATTGAAGGATTGAACGACAAGCTAATTTTCCGTCATCCGCATGTATTCGGCGAACAACAGGCAGAGAATGCGAATGAAGCGTTGCAAAACTGGGAACAGATGAAGGCAGAGGAGAAAAAGCGCAAGGGACAGGATCTGCAGCAGACTTCCGTGCTGGACGGTATTCCCCGCGACTTGCCTGCCTTGATGAAAGGGTACAAATTACAGAAAAAAGCGGCCAAAGTGGGCTTCGATTGGGATGACGTAGAAGGTGTCTTTGCCAAGATTGAGGAAGAACTGGCAGAGCTAAAAGAAGCGGTACAGCATAATCAGTCGGCTGAAGAGCGGAAGCTGGAACTGGGCGATTTATTGTTTGCAGCTGCCAATGTAGCGAGATTTATTGATACAGATCCGGAGGAGGCGCTTGCCGCCACGAATCGGAAATTCATTCAGCGTTTCCAGTATATCGAGGAGCGTCTGCGTGAACAGGGAAGAACTCCGTCAGACAGCAATGTCGATGAAATGGAGCAATACTGGCAGGCAGCGAAGAAATCTGGATTGTAAAGGGCTCTGGCATTTTGGGCTCTGATCCGATATCATTCACATAGGTGAGCATTTTGCATAAATCTAAAGAGCGTCTTTCAATCAGCAAGATATAGATCGAAATGCTTATATTCGTCTATATCTTGTACCCGGGAGCGAGATGATTCGAATTATGCAAAATTGCATAGTGCATCATGCGTTTCGTGTCGTCGAAGCATCTCGGGCGGGTTGCACGAGAAAGCGTGTGATTAGCGGAGAGGTGTTTCGGGTACTGGACTTAGACTGTTCTTGGGCAGGACCGACAAAAAGTGAAAAAAGTCGAAGACCGAGGCAGGATTTCAGATGCCAAGCCAGAATACATGTGTAGTAACCTTGCGCGAGCCAGCAGCAGATGTGTTGTCACGGATTCGCAGATACTTTTTTTTCAATTTGGGAGGCTTTTAAAAATGAACAAAACAGATCTGATTAACAACATTTCCACCAAAAGCGGTTTGACTAAAAAAGACGTTGAGTCCGTATTGAACGGCTTTTTGGGAGAAATTACAGATGCACTTGCCAGCGGAGACAAAGTACAACTGATCGGCTTTGGCACTTTTGAGACCCGCAAACGTTCCGGTCGTACCGGACGTAACCCGCAAACAGGGAATGAAATCGTGATTCCTGAGTCCACTGTTCCTGCGTTCAAAGCAGGCAACAAACTTAAAGAAGCCGTAAAATAATGCGTCTTGATAAATTCCTGAAGGTCTCCCGCCTGATCAAACGCCGCACTGTAGCCAAGGACGTCTCCGAACAGGGACGTGTGCTGGTGAACGGACGTGAAGCGAAGCCCAGCGCCGCTGTCAAAGTGGGCGATGAGCTGACGGTTCAGTTCGGTCAAAAGCTGGTCACCGTGAAGGTGGAACGTCTTGCTGAGAGTACCAAGAAGGATGAGGCGAGCAGCCTCTACACCTTGGTTAAGGAAGAGCCGATCGCCAAGGATAACGGGCTGAACTGGTAACAGGGATGCCTGATATACTTTTGTACCCATTCATTGCAAAATGAAGAGAAACGCCTTTCCCGTACAGGGAAGGGCGTTTTTGGTTGACTCGTTATCCAGACATTCGCTTTCATCCAACCTTGGTTCTATTCTGCACTTCTGATCCATAAGCTAGGGTTAAGAAGGAGGGGTACATGCCATGGTTGAGCAAAGTAAGACGAAACAGCATCATCTGAGCATGCAGAATAGGAAACTGCTGGATCTGACGGGTGTCTCCAATGTGGAGAGCTTCGACAGTGAGGAATTTTTGCTGCAAACTGAACTTGGGCATCTGACCATCCGGGGGCACAATTTACATATCAAAAACCTGAGCCTGGAGGACGGTTTGTTATCCATCGAGGGCACAGTCAGTTCTCTCCAATATCTGGACCCCGGTTCCCAGTCCAAAAACGGTAAAGGCCTGTTCGGCAAGATGTTCCGATGAGTCCGGATACTCAATGGATCACATTGATGTGGATGCTGATGTCGGGAGCCGTGATGGGGATGGCCTACGACAGTTACCGGGTACTGTCCGGTCAGCTGCGGTTCCCGAGATGGAGCGTCCACACGCTAGATCTGTTGTATTGGGTCGCTTCCGCGCTGTTCGTCTTCCGGATGCTGTATGCCGGGAACCACGGACAGCTGCGGTTTTATGTCTTTTTGGGGCTGATTATAGGGGTTTGCTTCTATTTTTGGCTTTTAAGTGTTACAACCCAGCGTTTTGTGGTAATGTTAATTAAACTCGCAAGAACGCTGATTCATTGGTGTGGACATATCCTTAACATCCTGATCGTTATGCCCGCTAAAGGACTTTACAAGTTAGTGCGCGTATTAATTGGTTTTGTACTCGCCATACTGTTATTCCTGGGTAAGCTGGTGCTGCAATGTTTGGTACCTTTCGGCAAGTTGTTCCGCTGGATGTTTAGGCCAATCCTGAAACATTGGGTTACGCCACGTTGGATGATCCGTGCGGGTTCAAGTATCGCAGCGATGTGGAAACGCTGGTTTTAAGGAGGTCCGATAATGGGTAAAACACCTATGAGCAAATCAAAAGCTCCAGCAGGCCAAGGAAAATCTGCAGGTGCCAAAAGGCGTCTCATGCTCTGGATGACTTTTATGGTAGTGTTTATCATTTGGGCAGGATATACGTTCCTTGTGCAGACTGCGCAAATTTCGGACAAGAACTCTCATCTGGCTGCCCAGCAATCTTCAAAGGAAGAGACATTGAAGAAGCTGGATCAATTGAAATATGAAGTCAGTCGGTTGAAGGATCCCGAATACATAGGACAGCTGGCTCGAAAAAAAGGATACTATCTGCCTGAGGAAACACCAATTCAGGTTGAAGAGTCAGGGAACTGATGTAATTTGGCTCATTATCGAGCAAGGATTGTTATCTATATGTCTGAAGCCGTTATACCGGAAAAAATAGGCTGCCTTAAGGGGTAGTGCTCAGTTGACCTTGGTTTGCGGCATAAGGTATAATTAAATTAGCACAGCATTGATTTTGGCATTCAAAAAATCGGGTTGTATATTTTTAAGGGAGGATCATTTTATTCTATGGCAATTGAAGTGGGCACCAAGTTAGAGGGCAAGGTGACAGGCATCACGCATTTTGGAGCATTTGTGGATCTGTCAGGAGGTGTCACGGGTCTCGTTCACATCTCGGAAATCGCCGACAATTATGTCAAAGATGTCAACGACCACCTGAAGCTTAATGACCTCGTTACCGTTAAGGTCATCAACGTTGACAAGGATGGCAAGATTGGGCTTTCCATTAAGCAAGCTGTTGACAAACCGGTTGAGCAACAAACACAGTCCAGACCCCCAAGAGCTCCTAGACCGGAACGCAGTGGAGGAGATCGCGAACGATTCAGCGGCGGAGGCCCAAGTGGTGGCCAAGGTCGTGGCGGCGGTGGTGGTGGTGGATTTAACCGTGACCGCGGAGGCCGTTCTTTCAAGCCCGCAGCAGGCAAACCTTCATTTGAGGATAAAATGTCACGCTTCCTGAAAGATAGCGAAGAACGGATTTCTTCGTTGAAGAAGAACACAGAAGGCAAACGTGGTGGCCGCGGAGCCAAGCGCGTGTAATCTGTATCAACCTGATTAAAAATATAAGAAAAACCGTTAGCCTTGGGGCTGGCGGTTTTTTTGCGTTTGTTTTTGATTTTGGAGTTTAATGGGTCAGTTATAGACAATAGACCGGATTCATAGCCGTTTTTGTAAAGTGAAGCTCCATATCCCCAGCTTTTCTGCACAGGAAAAAAATTACATAAGAACATTTGTCGTCTACCATTTTTTACCGACAGGTTTCCGTGGCATTCCACAGGTATCCTGCTCAAATCGTGGCGAAGACGAAAGGCTTCCAGTTCAAAATCAGACAAGTGCCTTGTCGGCGGGGTATCTGCCAAATGGATGAAACCACAATAAGGCCGGGGGTTCCGCACCACCGCGCCGCGTCTGTTTCTTTTGTCGTAAAGTTTTTGGAGCCTGCCCACCAATTCTGACAAACTACGTCTTCTAATCTATCTATAATCAGAACCATCGAGAACGAAACACGAAAATTAAATTAATCGAATGGGGTGCCTTGAGGATGATGGAAAAGTGGAATGTCATTCAATTTCCGGGAATGAAAGCTGGTAAAGGAGGTACGGAAGCTCGGGAGGAGCTGTCGGTACGTCTCAAACAGTGGATTATCTCCCGCAAGGCCATCCAGATCGTAGCTGCACGTAAATGGGTGCTGCTTCTCACCTTTATGGGGTTTTTGCTGGGAAAGGCCATGATTCTGAATGAATTATCGCCCTTTGCGATTGCTTACTTTGCGGTAATAGCCTTCATGCGCAGGGATTACATTATTCCGGTAGGTGCAGCGTTGCTGGCAGGCAGTCTCTTCGCCCCGTTTCCAGTTCCACTGATTGTTGCTTCGGAGATCGCCATCTTCTATCTGCTGTTCAGAGGACTGGAATCTTATGACCGCGCTGAATTATCTTATGCACCAACGATGGTGTTTACGACTACTTTTATGGTCAAATTATTCGCCGTCGTTATTGGGCCGTCTTTCAGCTGGTACGCCATGCTAATGCTCACTATGGATTCCGTACTCAGCTTTGTGCTTACTCTGGTTTTCATACAGGCCATACCGATCTTCACGTATCGCAAAAAAAAATTCAATCTAAAGAACGAGGAGATCCTCTGTCTGATCATCTTGTTGGCCTCCGTAATGACGGGGGCGGTGGGCTGGACGATCCAGTCCCTGTCCGTAGAGCATATGCTTTCCCGGTATCTTATTCTGATCTTCGCGCTGGTGGGCGGAGCCCCCCTTGGAGCCTCAGTTGGAGTCATTACTGGCCTCATTCTGAGTTTGGCCGACATGTCGGCAGTATATCAGATGAGTCTGCTTGCTTTTGCTGGCATGCTTGCGGGAATGCTCCGGGAAGGAAAACGTGCAGCGGTCGCATTAGGTATGTTACTGGGCTCATCCATTCTATCCATATATCTGGGTGGTCCGGGAGATGTCATGAACTCCTTATGGGAAACGTGTGCAGCCATTGTTCTGTTTATGCTGACGCCAAAAAGCATGCTGACGGCCATATCCAAATATGTTCCTGGCACGCAGGATCACACGAAATCGCAGCATGAATATGCGAAGAGAATACGGGATATCACCGCAGAACGGGTTACCCGCTTCTCACAGGTATTTCGTCAGTTGTCACGCAGCTTCGATCAGATGTCCGGGGCGGGGGAGCCGGTACAGAACGAAGGCGGGATGGAGCATTTCATGAATGCTGTAGCCGAAGGTACATGTTCGGGTTGCTTTAAGAAGGCCCAATGCTGGGATTCGAAGTTTATTCAAACCTATAAATATATGACGGATGTGATGAGTTCCATTGAAGCCAACCCGGAGATGTCAGGCAAGCAGATTCCGGTGGAATGGAACAGAGTATGTGCGAAACCGGAAGAGGTACTTGAAGTGATGCGTGCCCAGTATGGTTTGCATCAACATAACATGCAATGGAAACGTCAGATTATAGATAGTCGACAGCTGGTTGCAGAGCAATTATCAGGGGTATCCCAGGTGATGGAGGACCTGGCAAAAGAAATTCAACGGGAAAGTGAGGAGATGGTGCAGCAGGAGGAACAGATTCGGGATGCGCTTGAATCGTTAGGTCTGTCCATACATTCTATTGAAATCATTAATCTGGAAGCGGGTAATGTGGAGATTGAGATTGTTCATGCGTATACACGGGGATTTGATGAGTGCCGGAAAATGATCGCTCCGCTGATCTCGGATGTACTGGACGAGCATATTGCCGTCTTGAACGAGACGATGCTCGACCCTCGCCAAGGGCTGGCGACAGTCACCTTTGGCTCTGCCAAAACGTTTGAGATAACAACGGGTGTTGCTGCCGCTGCCAAAGGGGGAGATGTGATGTCCGGGGACAGTTTCAGTACGGTTGAACTGGGCAATGGCACCTTTGCGGTTGCGCTTAGCGATGGCATGGGGAATGGGGAACGGGCACGTATGGAGAGCAGTGCTGCGCTAAATATACTGGAGCAGTTGTTACAATCGGGCATGGATGAGAAGCTGGCGATCAAATCGGTGAATTCCGTTCTGCTGCTGCGTTCTCCTGAAGAAATGTATGCAACGGTGGATATGGCTCTGATCGATGAATATACGGCAGAGACCACGTTTATGAAAATCGGATCGACTCCAAGTTTTATTAAACGAGGGCAGGAGGTTATCCAGGTTTCGGCAAGCAATCTGCCGATTGGAATTATCAAAGATATTGAGGTGGATCTGGTAACCGTACAGCTTCAGCCAGGGGATGTTTTAATTATGATGACAGATGGCATCTATGATGCACCGGGATATGCCGTCAATAAAGAGCTATGGATGAAGCGTCTCATTCAGGAAATTGATAGTGATAATCCTCAGGAGGTAGCAGACTGCCTGCTTGAAAGTGTTATTCGTTATCAGCAGCATGAGATTTATGATGATATGACTGTAATTGTAGGCAAAATAGAACATTATCGCCCGGAGTGGGCCACATTGAGAGTACCTGGAATAAGCCGGATGGAACGTCCGCGTACCGTCAGTTAATTGCATATTCCTCTGTTTGAAGTCTCTTCATTCTGGCAATGCTAGTCATAGAGTTGGAGAGTAACCCAAAACGGAGGGATATCGGATGAAACAAATCTTGTTGATCACCGACGGTTGTTCCAATGTAGGAACAAGTCCGGTGCTGGCTGCGGCGGAAGCCCGGGAAGAGGGAATTACGGTCAACGTGGTCGGTGTTATTGATTATGGAACCATTGGTGAGTTGGGCAGTCGGGAGATCGAGGATATTGCCAAAGCCGGAGGTGGAATCAGCCAGATTGTAGGCACAAGACAGCTTGCTCATACGATGCAGATGATGACAAGAAAAACGGTGGTTCAGACCATTCAGCAGGCGGTTAATAGAGAGTTAACACAAATTCTGGGAGAGCACGAGCCGAAAACGGTAACAGACCTTGAACCGGCGAAACGTGCGCAGGTCGTTGAAGTGATGGATGATATGGCCGAGACAACGCCACTTCAGGTCATCCTTCTCATTGACGTAAGTGCCAGTATGAAGCCGAAACTTGCTGCTGTGGAGGAAGGGATTCGGGATTTAATGCTTAGCTTGCAGGCACGTATTGGTCAGAGCCATCTTTCCGTATTTCATTTTCCTGGACGTCATAGCGGAGAAGACGCTGTCATGGATATCGACTGGACAGTTGATCTGAGCCGTGTTCGTTCGCTATTTGGACGTTTGCAAATGAAGGGAGCGACGCCGACAGGTCCTGCGATTCAAAGGGTGATTGATTTTTACCGTTATGGTACACTGGAGGGACAGCAGGAAATAGAAGGGAACTATCGCATTGAAAGAGAAGGGATGCTCGGTGACAACGTTGTCTGACGCCTCTTTCCCGCCAGGAACAGTCATAACAGGGAAATGGAATCGCAGCCGTTATACGATTCGGAAGCTGCTGGGCAAAGGAGCCAACGGCATCGTTTTTCTTGTCCAGCGCGGTGAGAATGGCAAACATTATGCGCTTAAAATGGGATTTGACCCTGTGGATCTGCAATCGGAAATAAATGTGCTCAAATCTTTTCAACTACAGCGTAATCATGAGGCCCTTCGGCAGAGCGGCATTCCTTCCTATCTGAAAGATGTGGATGACTACGCCATTCGTGGTCGTGACATTCCCTTTTATGTGATGCGTTACGTTCGGGGGGAGTCTCTGCACCATTTCATTCGGCGACAGGGAACGGAATGGACACTTCTGGTTGGGCTCAGACTATTGCAGAAGCTGGCTCAATTGCATCAGGCTGGATGGGTATTTGGCGATCTTAAACCCCAAAATGTACTGGTATCGGATTATGGGCAGGTAGAGCTTATCGACTATGGCGGAGTGACTTCAATCGGCCGGAGCGTTAAGCAGTTCACTGAATGGTATGATCGCGGATTCTGGAATGCGGGCAGCCGGACAGCAGATGGAACTTATGATGTGTTTGCTTTTGCGCTATTACTGATTCATGTACTTGAAGCCGATGCACTCAAAGCGCTGGCTGCAGAAGGATTACCACAATTGCGAAGTGTGAACCAGCTCACAGCTCTCGTGGAGCGCAGCGAACGTCTCCGCCCATTTCGAAACTGGACCATTCAGGCATTACGAGGTCAGTTTCAGGATGCCGGACACGCCGCTAAAGTCTGGAAAGAGATGATGGCACGCCCTTCTTCTCTTCGTCGCCGTTCCAAAAGTACAACACCGCGTTGGCTCAAAAATGCATTTGCTGTATCCGTTATATTACTTATTGGGGTACTCATCTATGCACTGCGATTCTGACCTGTGAGAGTGCATATACATAACGTAAGGAATGAGGAACAGGTATGGAGGCTTTACGCTGGAACAAGCTGGTGAATAACGTGCTGGATGCAGCGGAAGAGCATCAGTTATGGGTTCCCGGGGATCGGATTGTCGTCGCAGTATCGGGCGGACCGGACTCGGTAGCTTTTTTGCATATCATGCATGAAATCAGTACCAGGCATGTCCCGCTGGAATTGATTTGCGCCCATGTACATCATGGGTTTCGGATTGAATCAGATCATGAAGCCGAGATGATGAAGGAACTTGCGCACCGGCTTGGCATTTCATTTGAATGGGTGAAGGCCGATGTACCTTCTCATATGAAGCTTACCGGTCAAGGTCCTCAAGAGGCCGCGCGCAACAAGCGATATGAGTTTTTGCATGAAGTGGCTGCCAAATACGATGCGGCGAGCATTGCACTGGCCCATCATGCTGACGATCAGGCAGAGACGGTGATGCTCCATTTGTTGCGTGGTAGTGGTCTTTCCGGACTCGCGGGAATGAAGTTTAAAAGACGAGAAAAAAATGTGGAACTTATTCGTCCATGCCTTCGTATAAACAAGACAGACCTTGTAGAAGCTTGTAATACCCAGGGTTTTCTGTATTTTAATGATGAAAGTAATTCCCTGCGTAAATATCGGCGTAATGCCATTCGCTTGGATGTGCTTCCTTTTTTGGGGCAATATAATGGACAGTTGACGCCGTCTTTGAATCGACTTGCCGAAATTGTGGGCGATGAAGACGATTTCATGGAACAAGGTGCATATGACGCATACAGGTGTCTAGTGCAGGCGAACGGCGGAAGGCAAACCTTTGAGGTGCCTTCCTTTTTGAAGTTACATGTCGCTTTACAACGAAGGTTGATTAAACTAATATTGAATTATCTGCCTTTGGACAGTGATTTTGTCGACTTTACCCGTATTGAAACCATTCGCCGCAAGGTAATTCAGCCTGACGCGACGACCTGGAGCCTGGATATAGGACAGACACTCGCCTGCACCCGGGAGTATGATCTGATCTCTTTCGGCATACGGACTGACGTACAGGATCAATCTTACGAATATCGTCTTGCTCAATGGAGCGGAACTTATGAGCTTTCTCTCGCGGAAATCGACCGGCATGTTCGGCTCGTTCCGATGAGTCCCGAGGACTATCATGTACCGGAATCGGCGGATCATGCCGCGTTTGATGCGGATCAACTGCTTATGCCGCTGGTTGTGCGTTCACGGTTACCTGGAGATACCATGAAAGTGATGGGATTAAACGGAAGCAAAAAGGTGAAAAATATTTTCATCGATGAGAAAATTCCCCCTTCTGTCCGTTCACGGGTTCCCGTGGTATGTGATGGAGCAGGCAATATCATCTGGTTACCGGGTGTTCGCCGGTCTAGTGTAGCTCCTGTCAGGGAGGATACTTCCGCAATCCTGTACATGACTGTAGGCGATTCAGCGATTCAGGGGTAGTGGTTATGGTTCAGGTAAGGCTTTCATATGTATAACTTAGGAGGTTCGCACAGTTGCAGAACGACATTCAGGAAGTATTGATCAGTGAAGAAGAGATTCAGAGTAAAATCAAGGAATTAGGCGCAACAATAAGTGCCGAATATGCAAATCGCAATCCTTTGGTCATTTGTGTGCTCAAGGGTGCGTTTATATTTATGGCTGATTTGGTTAAGAACATTACGGTACCTGTTGAGATGGATTTCATGGCAGTATCGAGTTATGGCGCTTCCACCAAATCATCTGGCGTTGTTAAAATCATTAAGGATCTGGATGAATCCGTTGAGGGACGCGAGGTTCTGATTGTAGAGGATATTATTGATAGTGGACTCACGCTCAGTTATCTGATCGAACTCTTGCAGAACCGCGGCGCTGAATCCGTCCGTGTGGTTACGCTGTTTGACAAGCCTTCAGGTCGCAAGGTTGAACTTGAAGCTCATTACACCGGCTTTGACATTCCGGACGCATTCATCGTTGGCTATGGCCTGGATTATGCCGAGAAGTACCGGAACCTCCCTTACATCGGGATTCTGAAACCGGAAGTTTACAGCAACTAATGCTTAAGCTAGTTCCAAGCCCATATCTGTTGGTGGCTTCTGTTGAGAAGCCATGTCGGGCTATGTTAAAATAATTAAAGTGTCTCGAGAGGAGGTAGGGGATGAATCGGTTCATCCGGAATTCTGCTTTTTATTTAATTCTTTTTTTAGTTGTGGTGGGGATAGTCCAGTTCGTCAGCAATGGCGGCGAAGCCACCGATAATCCTAGATATGATCAGTTGCGCGCGGCGATCAAGGCCAATAACGTCTCTGAATTGACGGTTCAATTCAACGGTCAGACGTACCTCGTGACCGGTCAATACAGGGAGACGCCTGACGGAGCCAAATCAGAAAATTTCTCAACGTATATTCCTCCTACGGATGAGGCAATTAGTGAGCTTGTAACTGCAAGCGAAACAAACAAATTCCAATATCATCAGGAGCCTATGAAAGGTGACAGCATCTGGTTGACGTTGCTGACTTCCTTTATTCCTTTGATCATTATGTTCCTGCTGTTCTTCTTCCTGTTTAATCAGGCTCAAGGCGGCGGCGGTAAAGTAATGAACTTTGGTAAAAGCCGTGCCCGTCTTTATAACGAAGAGAAGAAACGAATTACGTTTGAAGATGTTGCGGGTGCTGACGAAGAGAAACAGGAGCTTGTTGAAGTCGTGGACTTCCTCAAGGATCCTCGTAAATTTGCAGCAGTAGGTGCACGAATTCCTAAAGGCGTATTGCTTGTAGGTCCTCCAGGTACAGGTAAAACCTTGCTCGCTCGTGCTGTTGCCGGTGAAGCAGGTGTACCATTCTTCAGCATTTCCGGTTCTGACTTCGTTGAAATGTTTGTCGGTGTCGGTGCATCTCGTGTACGTGACTTGTTTGAAAATGCGAAGAAAAACGCCCCATGTATCATCTTTATCGATGAGATTGATGCTGTAGGACGTCAGCGTGGTGCTGGTCTTGGTGGTGGTCACGACGAACGTGAACAAACACTCAACCAGTTGCTCGTTGAAATGGATGGTTTCGGAGCCAATGAAGGTATTATCATCGTTGCAGCAACGAACCGTGCAGACATTCTGGACCCTGCCTTGCTGCGTCCAGGACGTTTTGACCGTCAAATTACGGTTGATCGCCCTGACGTGAGAGGCCGTGAAGCAGTTCTGAAAGTACACTCACGTAACAAGCCACTTACCAAAGATGTGAAGTTGGACATCATTGCAAAGCGTACTACCGGATTCTCCGGTGCAGATTTGGAAAATCTCCTGAATGAAGCGGCGTTGATTGCGGCACGTCGTAATCGTAGAGATATTTCCATGAAAGAAGTTGATGAGGCGATCGACCGTGTCATCGTTGGTACGGAGAAGAAAAGTCGTGTTATCAGTGACCGTGAGAAACGTATTGTTGCTTATCATGAAGCAGGCCATACCATTGTAGGTTACTTCCTGGAACATGCCGATATGGTACATAAAGTTACCATTATTCCGCGCGGACGTGCGGGTGGATATGTAATCATGTTGCCAAAAGAAGATCGTATGCTTGTTACCAAGCAAGAATTGCTGGACAAAATTACTGGACTCCTTGGCGGCCGTGTTTCCGAAGAACTGTTTATCGGTGAAATCGGTACTGGTGCATATAGTGACTTCCAACAAGCGACGGGTATCGTCCGTAGCATGGTTATGGAGTACGGTATGAGTGAGAAGCTGGGACCTATGCAGTTCGGTAGCTCGCAGGGACAGGTATTCCTGGGACGTGATATCGGTCACGAACAGAATTACTCAGATTCCATTGCTTACGAGATTGATCAGGAAATGCAACGCTTCATTAACGAATGCTATGAGAAGTGTAAAGACTTGCTTGTTAAACATTCGAAAGAAGTGCATCTGATCGCTCAAACGTTGCTGGAAGTGGAGACATTGGAAATGGATCAGATCAAGCAATTGATCGAAACAGGTTCCCTGACTCTGCAAGATGAGAACAGCAACGATGGAGAAGGTACGCCTAGTGAAGGCGGAGAGGCGATCATCGACAACATCGGCGATGTGCGCGTCCGTATCCAAGGCAAAGATGAAACGCCTGAACCACCAGCCGGAGATATTCCTAACGAAGCTCCGAATCTGGACAAAGGAAGCAGCAATGACCCGGATGATGGTGGGACGAAGCCAACATCTTAATTTATAACAACCGTCTGTCTATAGTGACAGATGACAAAGAGAGCCTGCGGGCTCTCTTTTTTATGGATTAATTCAAATTGTAGAGATAATGATAACCGGGAGCTTTAGGGCGTACTACGTAGGAAATGGGCGGTTATGCCCTTGTTCTGGGGCGTTTTCATTTATTGACAGAGTCGTGAACGTTGTGTACATTAGGTGTTAAACCGCTTGTGATTCGTTTCTCAAGCGAAAATAACGACATGGATTTGCCATATGAAACAGCGTATGAGGCTGTCCCGATAAGGAGAGGATCACAGGTGGAAGCTCTGGCTTTAGAGCGCAAGGCTGAGATGAACCGGGAGCTGCGCGAGCGGCTGATGGAGTTGAAGAAGGAACGGAATGCCATTATTCTAGCCCATTATTATCAACGTGACGAGGTGCAGGAGGTCGCTGACTTCCGGGGGGATTCGTTCCTGTTGGCTCAGAAGGCAGCACAAACCGATGCGGATGTTATCGTTTTCTGTGGGGTTCATTTTATGGGTGAAAGCGCTAAAATTCTTGCTCCTAACAAAACGGTGATTATCCCTGACGAGCGTGCAGGCTGCCCAATGGCAGACATGGTGAACGTTGAAGGCTTACGTAAATTGAAAGCACAGCACCCGAATGCCAAAGTTGTAACGTACATCAATTCATCAGCTGAAATCAAGGCGGAGACCGACATCTGTTGTACATCGGCCAATGCTGTCAGAGTCATTCAATCTGTTGATTCCGATGAAATCATCTGGGTGCCAGATAAAAATCTGGGACATTATGTGCAACAACATACAGACAAGAAAATGATTATCTGGGAAGGTTACTGCAATACCCACGATATGCTGACGGTCAAAGACGTGGTTGAGATGAGAGCGAAGCATCCCAATGCTGAGTTCGTTGTTCACCCGGAATGTCGTCCTGAGGTTGTAGAGATGGGAGATTTCGTAGGTAGCACAACCGCTATTCTGGAATATTGTAAGAATTCTTCCGCTAAAGAATTTATTGTAGGCACCGAAGATGGTACAGGATACCAGCTGCGTCTCGATAGCCCGGACAAACAATTCCACTTTGCTACCAAGTTCCTCGTATGTCCGAATATGAAGGTTAACAACTTGAAAAAGCTGGTTAAATGCCTGGAAACGATGAAGCCGCAAATTTACGTGCCGCCAGCCGTTGCCGACAAAGCCAGAGAATCACTAGAGCGCATGTTACTGGTGAAGTAGCATGCGCTACTCTTGCTCCAAGACAGGTGAAATAACATGATACCGCAATATTTAGTGGATTTTGATCTGTCCGCGCTGCCGATGGTGGAGACGGATGTGCTGGTTATTGGTTCGGGCATTGCTGGTTTGTTTACAGCTATCAAGGCTAGTGAACAACGCAGTGTGTTGATGATCACGAAGAAGTCGTTACTGGAAAGTAACACCCGGTATGCGCAGGGCGGAATTGCTGCGGTTATTGCTGAGGATGATTCACCTGCCTACCACTTGCAGGACACACTTGTTGCAGGAGCGGGATTATGCCGCTCCGAAGCAGTAGAAGCATTGGTGAACGAGGGCCCGGACGGAGTGAAGGAACTGATTCGACTGGGTACTTTGTTTGATCTGGAGAACGGCGAGTTGGCATTGACGCAGGAGGGTGCGCACAGCCACCGCCGTATTTTGCATGCCAATGGGGATGCAACAGGATATGAGATTGTGCGTGCGCTGGCTGCACAGGCGAATGAACATCCCGGGATTGAAGTTTGGGATGAGCATTTTGTCATTGACCTGATTACAGAGCAGGGAGAATGTGTAGGTGCGCTGATTCAGAAGGCTGACGGTTCGCAAGTATTTGTGAAGGCTGAGGCAACCGTACTATGTTCTGGCGGGGCGGGACAGTTGTATCGATACACGACCAACCCGGAAGTGGCTACAGCAGATGGTGTGGCTATGGCCTATCGTGCTGGAGCGGTTGTCCGGGACATGGAGTTTATCCAGTTCCACCCGACCTCCCTTTGTTATCCGGGGGCGCCACGTTTTCTGGTGTCCGAGGCTGTACGTGGCGAAGGAGCCTATTTGCGCAATGTGAAAGGCGAGCGCTTCATGGAACGGTATCATGCGCAGCTTGAACTGGCACCACGTGATATCGTTGCCCGCGCAATTGTCAGTGAGATGGAATCGACCAACAGCACCTTTGTATACTTGGATATCACCCATGAGCCGGCGGAGATGATTAAGCATCGATTTCCTACCATCTATGAGACCTGTATGCGATACGGATTGGATATGACCACAGACTGGATTCCGGTCGCTCCTGCTGCACATTACATGATGGGCGGAGTGAAGACGGATCTTAGCGGAGAGAGTAGCATCGGCCGGTTATTTGCCTGCGGGGAAGTATCTTCTACAGGAGTTCATGGAGCTAATCGCCTGGCGAGCAATTCTCTGTCTGAAGCGATCGTATTTGGACGGAGAATCGTTGATCGTATTCAATCCCTTCCTCCGCTTGCTTCACTGCAGACAAGGGTTCCCACATCAATAAGCACACGCAGTATCATAAAGGAAGAGCAGAAACCGGTGTCCGAAAGACGCTTGCGTCTGCAAAAAATGATGGTGCGTCAAGTGGGGCTGCGCCGGAATGGCGCAAACCTGCAAGGCGCAATGGAGAAATTGCAACAGGAACTGCAATTTTTTGATCAGAAGTTTACTCACAAAGAAGAGATGGAATATGCCAACCTGTTGACCTGTGCTTGGTTGGTTACCACTGGAGCATTACACCGTGAGGAAAGTCGGGGAGCCCACTACCGTGAGGATTTCCCGCAGCGTGACGATGCAATATGGCAGAAGCATAGTCTGCAGCAGCGAGAACAAGCGATTGTGGAGGAATTGATGTCATGATACTGAACGGATATAATGAAGGACTCATCGAATCAATCAAAAACTGGCTTCGTGAGGATGTCGGTGCAGGGGATGTCACAACAAATGTGACAATTCCCGCTGGCAGTCAGTCCAAGGCCGTTATACATGCCAAAGACAATGGGATCATTGCAGGAATTATGGTAGCAGAACTTGTATTTCAGGTAGTGGATCCTAGCCTTGTGTTCACACCGATGGTAAAAGACGGTGATACAGTTACGCATGGTACGATTTTGGCTGAGGTAGAAGGCAGCACCCATAGCCTGCTGACAGGAGAGCGACTCGCTCTTAACCTGCTGCAGCGCATGTCGGGTATCGCTACCCGTACACGTACTTATGTTGATGCGTTGGAAGGCCTTTCTACACGACTGGTCGATACTCGTAAAACAACACCGGGACATCGCTTGCTTGAAAAATATGCAGTGCGGGTTGGTGGCGGAGCAAATCACCGATTCGGCCTCTATGATGCCGTCATGATTAAGGATAACCACATTAAGGGTGCAGGCGGGATCACTGAAGCGGTACAGCGTGCGCGGGCTGTCATTCCACATACGATGACCATTGAAGTCGAGACCGAAAACCTGGAGCAGGTCAGGGAAGCCTTGCAGGCTGGGGCAGATATCATTATGCTGGATAACATGCACCCGGATCGGATGCGTGAGGCTGTTACTCTTATTCGTGAGCAGGCTCCGCATGTGAAGGTTGAAGCATCGGGCAACGTCTCGCTAAATACCATTCGTGGTATTGCAGAGAGCGGAGTGGATGTAATTTCAGTTGGCAGGTTAACCTACTCTTTTGAGAGTCTGGACATCAGCCTGGATTTAAACGAAAAGAAAGAGGGGTGAACCTCTTTGATTCTTGTAGTAGACGTGGGCAACAGCAATATCGTACTCGGCGTGTATCAAGGCCGGGAGTTGCTCCACCATTTTCGCCTGAGCACATCCCGTCAGTCGACAGTGGATGAATATGGCGTATTGATTTATAATTTATTTCATATGTCAGGTATTTCAACACGCGACATTGAAGGTGTGATCATCTCATCCGTGGTTCCGCCACTGGTGAATGTGATTGAAGCCATGTGTGAGAAATACGTAGGCAAAAAACCGCTACTCGTTGGGCCAGGTATTCGAACCGGCCTGAACCTGCGGTATGAGAATCCGCGTGAAGTTGGCGCGGATCGCATTGTTAATGCAGTAGCCGCCGTTGAGAAGTATGGCGGCCCTCTCGTTGTGGTCGATTTCGGTACAGCGACCACATTTGACTGTATTGACGAGAAAGGAAATTATCTGGGCGGTGCTATCGTACCCGGCATCCATATTGCAACCGAAGCCCTCTATGAACGGGCGTCCAAGCTACCTCGTATTGAATTGGAGAAGCCCAAGAAAGTCATTGGTCGCAACACTATTCATGCGATGCAGGCCGGAATTATTTATGGTTATGCAGGACAGGTGGACGGCATTGTGGAGCGTATTCGTGAGGAAATGGGAGCCAAACCCAGAGTTATTGCAACCGGAGGCCTTGCCAAGCTGATTGCAGAAGAAACACGCAGCATCGATGAAGTGGATCCGCTGCTTACGCTTGAAGGGCTGCGTATCGTTTATGAGCGGAACCGGGAAAGGTAAGAACAGAGACGGCAAACAGCGGGCTGAGATTACAGTCTTATATGTTATGCCGTTTTTTCTATAACTGGCGATTACGCCAAAGGAGGCTGAATGACTTGGAAAACAACAACAAACAAGACCGGTTAATTCGCGGTACAGCAATGAACGGACGAGTTAGAGCCTTTGCTGTCCAGACGACGGAACTGGTTGAGGAACTGCGCAGAAGACATGATACGTTTCCCACGGCTACAGCAGCTATGGGGCGTACGGTTACAGCAGCATCCATTATGGGTGCTATGCTTAAGGGAGAAGAGAAGCTGACTATTCAGGTCAAAGGCGACGGTCCCATCGGACAGGTTGTTGCCGATGCTAATGCGAAGGGGGAAGTACGTGGCTATGTAAGCAATCCGCATGTACATCTGCCAAGCAACAGTATGGGCAAACTGGACGTTGCTGGCGCGGTCGGAACAGAAGGATTCGTGAACGTAACCAAGGATCTGGGGCTAAAAGAGCCTTATCGCGGCAGTGTACCGATTATCTCGGGAGAACTTGGCGAAGACTTTACGTACTATTTTGCCAAATCGGAGCAGACGCCCTCTGCCGTAGGTGTTGGTGTACTGGTGGATACCGACAATTCGGTGATTGTAGCCGGTGGATTCATTGTACAGTTGCTGCCAGGTTTGACGGATGATGAGATTACCGTGATTGAAAAGGCCATCGGTACGATGCCGCAGGTAACGTCTCTGCTGGATGAGGGTCATGGACTGGAAGAGTTACTTCGCCGCGTACTGCCTGATGTACAGATCATGGACGAAATGGATATTCATTTCCACTGTGAGTGTTCACGTGAGCGGGTAGAGAAAACGTTGATCAGTCTGGGTCAATCTGAGATGGAGCAATTGATTGAGGAAGAAGGCCAGGCTGAAGTGGTCTGCCAATTCTGTAACGAGGCTTACGATTTCAACAAGGAACAACTTGAGACCATCCTAGAGCAAGCCAAGAACTGATTTTATGCGGGGACGGGACGCGGAATGACAAGACAGGAAAAAGGGCTATGGACGGCTGTAATTGTCTTGACGCTTGGAATGCTGGTGATGGGTTCGGTTATGATTGTACAAGGCTTACGGACTGGACGTGATGGAGCAGATTCGTCTCAGGACGCCAATCAGGAAGATGGAAGTGCCGTAGCAACGATTAATGGCGAGGTCATCACTGACAAGGAATGGACTGAGGCCTTGAAACGGCGCTATGGCAGTGAATTGCTGCTTCAGATGCTTAACCGCAAAGCTGTTTATGCAGAAGCGGTGGACCGTAATCTGACGGTGACTCCCAAGGAAATTGCGAAGGAAATTGCCGCGGCCATGGATGGATATGACTCGGAGAAGGCTTATTTTAACGAAATGCAGTCCCAGCTCGGTTTATCCAGGCAGGACCTTGAGTTGGAGGCGGGGTACAGGCTTTTGCTTGAGAAAATTGCCACAAGCGGCATCCAGATCAAGGATGCAGATATTGAACATTACTGGAACGAACACCATGAAGACTATGTTTCCCCTGAGAAATACGATCTGTCCATCATTATGCTGAAGGAAGAGGAGCAAGCAGAATCGGTACTGGATGCGCTGGACAAGGGAGCAGACTTTGAAGAAACCGCACGTAATGAATCGACGGACAGCTACTCTCGCGATGCAGGCGGTCGCCTGGGCTGGATTGAGCAGAACGATCCGTTTCAGTCCGAAGCAATCCTCAAACTTGCAGCTCAATTGGACGTTGGCGATATTGCAGGGCCAGTGAAGGTGGAAGAGGGCTACGCGATCATTAAAATGAACGACAATCAAGAGCGTCAGGTGCAACCCGCAGAAGAGGTTCGCGAAGAGATTCGGATGCAGCTGGCCCTCAGCCAGGCTGATCCCCTGCCCCAGGTGGAGGAAAGGCTGCGCAAAGAGTATGAGGCTGTCATCATCGCTGAAATTCCGGCATCCTGATATCCTGCAAACGAATGTCCTGCTGCATCTTGATAAAAATACTCTGTCTACGGCCTTAGGGCCCAGGGCGGAGTATTTTTTTGAGTACTCATATTGACAATAGGGTATAACGTTGATAAGATAAAAATAATCAAAAACCTACTCATTTACTCGGAATAAAACCATTTATATGAACAAAGAAATCTTCGGAAACCCAGACTCTGTCCGGTTTGTTGCAGACGGAATGGACTCAATAACGGATTTCCGTAGTTCTTTTATAACATCTAGAGGCTGCTTCGGCCGCACATGTATATGGCAACAGGACTTAAGTAGTATTCATCCCACTAAGGAGGGCATTCATATGGCTAAAGTAGTTAATAACGTAACAGAACTTATCGGAGGTACTCCGCTTGTTCGTCTGAACCGTATCGTACCTGAAGGCAGTGCTGAAGTATTCGTGAAACTGGAATACCAGAATCCAGGTTCAAGCGTTAAAGACCGTATCGCGATTAGCATCGTGGAAGAAGCGGAAAAAGAAGGCAAGCTGAAACCGGGTGATACCATCATCGAAGCAACAAGTGGTAACACAGGAATCGGACTGGCTATGGTGGCTGCAGCCAAAGGCTACAAGTCTGTTATTGTTATGCCGGAAACGATGAGCATGGAGCGTCGTAACCTGCTTCGCGCCTACGGAGCTGAGCTTGTGCTCACGCCGGGAGCCGAAGGTATGAATGGTGCAGTTAAAAAAGCTGAGGAATTGCTTAAGGAAAATCCATCTTATTTCATGGCTGAGCAATTTAAAAATAAAGCCAACGTGAAGATCCACCGTGAAACGACTGGCCCTGAGATTGTTGAAGCAATTCAATCTGTAGGCGGTACGTTGGATGCTTTCGTTGCAGGAATCGGTACAGGCGGAACGATTACAGGTACAGGTGAAGTGTTGAAAGAAGCCTTCCCTGGGATTAAAATTGTTGCCGTTGAACCAGCAGCTTCGCCAATCTTGGCAGGCGGTAAACCAGGTCCTCACAAAATCCAGGGGATCGGTGCCAACTTTATCCCTGAGATTCTGGATCAGGAAATCTATGACGAAATCATTCACATCGAAAATGATGATGCATTCGAGACTGCTCGTCAGGTAGCGAAGGAAGAGGGCATCCTGTCCGGTATTTCTTCTGGTGCAGCCATTCGTGCAGGTCTGCAAGTGGCTAAACAGCTGGGTGCAGGCAAACGTGTTGTGGTTATCGTACCAAGTAACGGCGAACGTTACCTGAGCACACCACTTTACAACTTTGAATCTTAAGGTTAACAAGGGATGAAACAAATCCTCCTTGCCCGCGTGCCGGGTGTGGAGGATTTTTTGCTGAATGCTTTTAAAAGCAGCGGTGCTTTAGTATACTATCAGACAATAGAACTAGCGACAGATGGAGGGCGGCAAACCGCAATGACACACCTGATGACAACATACGCCGACTGGACAGAGTGGGCCGGAAAAGGTTGGACCATGATGCCATATATGATCAAGTCGGATAAGGGACCGTATCATGGCGGTTTACCGTTAACGTGGGAAGCGGCCTGGCAGCAGGCATCTCCTTATGCAATCGTGCTGGAGAACGGTAAGGGGGGGAGGTACACCTTCCTCGGATTACACCCTGTATCCGTTATTTCCGGCAAAGGAAATGAAGCTGTTATTCACGACCTGAAAGAGGGATCGACGTCGACAGACAACGGTAAACCTCTCGAAGTATTAAAAAGGTGGGCTGCACCATACCGTGCACCAAAGGTGATTAATGCTCCGGATTTTGGCGGCGGATGCGCAGGCTATCTCAGCTATGACGTAGCCAGATCGCTGGAGAAGCTACCGACACTGGCTGAAGATAACCCGGCTCTGCCGGATTATTGGTGGATGCGTTTTGAAGAAGTGTGGGCGTATGATCATGAGCAACAGGCCTTGTTCTGTATGGTGCACATGCCTGTGCAGCCAAATCAGGTGGAGGCCGATCTGCGCAGACTTTACACGGAAGCAGAGGAGCGAGCAGCTGCCATGCAGCAACGCTGGCTGCATATTCTAGGATTTGCACAGGCAGAAGATCAACAGCAGGCACTGGAGCATCGCAACAGTCAGATCCATCGTACTCCACAGACAGCAGATTCGGAGCGGGAAACCGAAGGATGGCATACCTCTTTTCCCCAAGAAGATTTCGAGCAGGCAGTACGCACCGTGCAGGAATATATCCGGCAAGGGGATGTGTTTCAGGTGAACTTGTCCCTGCGGCAGGAGAAGCGTCTGAAGTCCAGTCCCGAACATATCTATGAGTGGCTTCGACTTGTGAACCCATCTCCCTACATGGGAATGCTGCGCAGTCCGGATTTCCAACTGGTGAGCGGTTCGCCTGAGTTGCTTGTCAAAGTAGATCATGGCAAGGTGAGTGCTCGTCCGATCGCAGGCACACGGAGAAGAGGCCGTGATGAAGCTGAGGATGAGTTGATGGCGGCTGAGTTGCTGAACAGTGAGAAGGAGCGGGCAGAACATATTATGCTGGTCGATCTGGAGCGGAATGATATCGGGCGAATTGCAGCTTATGGATCAGTCCATGTGCCTGAACTGATGACGATCGAGAAGTATTCGCATGTCATGCATCTGGTTTCTCAAGTCGAGGGAACGCTGGCAGACGGGCTATCCGTATTTGATGTGATCGCAGCGACGTTCCCAGGTGGAACGATTACGGGTGCACCCAAAGTTCGAACAATGGAAATCATTGAAGAACTGGAGCCTGTGCGTCGTGGACCGTATACAGGTTCGATTGGGTGGATGGATTACAGTGGTAACATGGAGCTGAACATCGTCATTCGTACACTTTCCATTAAAGATGGAGTGGGATATGTACAGGCAGGAGCAGGCATTGTTATTGATTCCGATCCCTATCGGGAATACAGGGAGTGCCGCAACAAGGCAAGGGCCATGATGAGGGCTGTGAATTACAGTGAGGAAGCTGAAGCTGTTAAATTAAAATAATCAAGCAACCGTCCCCTGTGTGGACGGAAGAAGAGGAAGAATAGGAAGAATAGGAGGAACAAGGATATGATACTGGTCATCGACAATTATGATTCCTTCACATACAACCTGGTTCAATATCTGGGTGAACTGGGGGAGACGGTGGAAGTTCACCGCAATGATGAAATTGATCTGGCAGGCATCGAGGCATTGGCACCTGATCATATTTTGATCTCACCCGGTCCTTGTACGCCAAATGAGGCAGGCATCAGTCTAGCGGTCATTGATCATTTCAAGGGCAGTATTCCGATATTTGGCGTTTGTCTGGGACATCAGGCGATTGGACAGGCATTCGGGGGCCATGTTATTCGTGCGGAACGCATGATGCATGGCAAAACATCCGAAATGCATCATAACGGAACATCCGTATTTAGCGGATTACCATCACCTTTCACGGCAACGCGATATCACTCTCTAATCGTTGAGCGCAGCAGTCTGCCAGATTGTCTGGAAGTTACGGCCGAGACGGCGGAGGGCGAGATTATGGGCTTGCGTCACAAGGAATATGCGATTGAAGGTGTTCAGTTCCATCCTGAATCCATCATTACGGATCACGGTCATCAAATGCTGCGTAACTTCCTGTCTCAGCAGGTAAAGGTATAGAGATGAAATATGCCGCGATAAACGGAGAATTGGTCAATATGGCGGCAGCCGTGGTTCCGGTGACGGATCACGGCTTTTTGTACGGACTCGGATTGTTCGAGACGTTTCGAACGTATCAAGGAGTTCCCTTTCTACTGGAACGTCATTTGGAACGTATGGCTTCAGGGTGCCGTGAATTGGGCATTCCTTTCACAGCAACAGCAGCGGAGGTAACGGACTGGATTAGACAACTGTTGCTTGCTAACGAACTCCAGGATGCCTATGTCCGCTATACGGTATCTGCGGGTGAAGCCCCGCTCGGGCTGCCTTCGGGGGATTATGTGAAACCCAATTATATCGTATTGGCAAAAGCACTACCCGAACCCTCTCCATCTCTATACAAAAACGGAAAAATTCTTCAACGTCTGTCGACGCCCCGTAACACGCCTGAAGGAGAAGTGCGGTTCAAATCGCTGCATTACATGAACAGTATTCTGGCGAAACGTGAACTGAACGGATACGGACAGTATGTGCAAAGTGCGGAAGGGCTGCAATTAACCCGAGATGGGTATGTAGCTGAGGGGATTGTCAGCAATGTGTTCTGGGTGAGACAGGGCGTACTATACACGTCAGCACTTGCGACTGGGATTTTGCCGGGAATCACCAGAGCCGTTGTACTGGAGCTTGCAGCTCAGCAAGGAATGCTTTGCCAGGAAGGTTTGTTCCCTTGGGAGGAACTGCTGCAGGCAGATGAAATCTTTTTGACAGGCTCTGTTGCTGAACTCGTTCCAGTTACTACATTGCGGGATCAGGATGGAACAGAAACGGTAATCAGCAGCGGACATATAGGCCCGGTTACAGAAGCGCTTCTGGGTATGTACCGGCAGAAAGCGGGGTATACTTCATGACACTTACACCAGTTATATATGAACGGAATTATGCGTGGGGGCCAGCAGAGCTAAAACTTGGCACACGTACACTTATTATGGGCATTCTGAATGTCACACCGGACTCCTTCTCCGATGGGGGACGTTACACCAGTGTGGAGCGAGCGGTGGCTCACGCCATTCAGATGATGGAAGACGGCGCGGATCTCATTGATATTGGCGGGGAATCCACACGTCCGGGTTCAGAGATCGTTGGCGCTGATGAAGAGCTCAGACGGATCATTCCAGTCATTGAAGCACTGCGGCAGCAGGCTCCACATATTCCAATATCGGTAGACACCTATAAGGCGGATGTCGCTCGTCAGGCCATTCAGGCTGGAGCGCACATCATTAATGATGTGTGGGGTGCCAAGGCTGACCGGGAGATGGCGCATACTGCGGCAGAACTGGGATGCCCTTTGATCCTAATGCACAACCGGCAAGAACGAGACTATACCGACTATTTGGTTGATGTAGTTAGTGATCTTCAGGAGAGTATACAGATTGCGTTAGAGGCTGGAGTACATCCTGATCGGATTATTTTGGACCCGGGCATTGGCTTTGTGAAAGATCTGAACGAAAATCTCGTGCTCATGTCATCGCTCGGACTGCTCAATGAGATGGGGTACCCCGTTCTGCTGGCAACCTCGCGTAAAAGGTTCATCCAGAATACTTTGCAGGTGCAGGCAGATGATGCGCTGGAAGGTACAGCCGCTACGGTTGCTCTTGGCATAGCCCAAGGATGCCAGATGGTCCGGGTTCATGACGTGAAGCCGATTCGGCGCACGGTGGACATGTGTGATGCCATGCTGTATGCATCTCCAGGCTTGCGGAGGAAATGATGCTGACGGGTCCTGTGACCCGTCCAGTAGAAGCGCAGCGTTTTGCAATAGGAACAAACATCGAACCATGAAGTCATTATATATAGAGGGCAGGCGGAACTTATGGATAGAATGGTAATGCATCGAATGGAGTATTACGGATATCACGGCGTATTTGCCGAGGAGCGGAAGCTGGGGGCGCGTTATTATATTGATCTGGAGATCGATATGGATCTGGGTGAGGCTGGGCGTAACGATGATCTGACCAAAACCATCAATTATGCAGAAATCCATGAGCTGGTGAAACAGATCGTTGAAAATAAATCATTCCAGTTAATTGAAGCTTTGGGCGAACATATTGCATCTTCTTTACTAGACACTTATACTATTATCAATGCATTGACAGTCAAGGTGACGAAGCCGCATCCGCCGTTCGATATTCATTTTGGGGGCGTAACTGTAGAGCTTCGCCGCACAAGAAAGTGAGAACCGATCATGATTGCACATTCGACCTCTGAATCTTCAGAGGCTTATATTGCTTTAGGGGCTAATTTGGGTGACCGGGAACAGACGCTACTTGAGGCGTTAACGTTGCTGGATGCACATCCTCATATATCCGTCCTGCGCTGTTCTGCGCTATATGAGACGGAGCCGGTAGGTTATGTGGACCAGCCAGCGTTTCTGAATATGGCAACTGCGGTACAGACTACACTTTTGCCGGAGCAGCTGCTCACGGAACTGCTGGAGATTGAAACACGGCTTGGACGGGTTCGTGATATCCGTTGGGGCCCTCGTACAGTCGATTTGGATCTGCTTTGGATGGATGGAGAGACGAGTGATACGGAACGGCTGCAATTGCCGCATCCACGGATGGGTGAACGGGCGTTTGTATTGGTGCCACTGGCTGACATCGTAACCGAAGATGAGCATTCAGGTTTGTATACCTTCGTACAATCATCGTTGTCTGTACTGGATGGAAAGGATGGAATACAGCTTTGGAAAACGTGCAATTGGCCAATCGAATCCGGGCTTTCCGGAAGCTGAAAGGTTTAACACAACAGGAACTTGCTGCTGAGACGGGCATATCGCTGGCCATTCTGGGTATGATTGAACGAGGCAACCGCAAAGTTGCTGAACGGGAGCTGAATCTCATTGCAGGAGTACTGTCGATCAGTATTGAGGAGTTGCAGGGGAACTAATGCCGCTTTTTACTAACAAGAAAACATTGTCATTATCCGTTGATTTTATACAGCAAGAAGCATTTGAGAAACTAAACACGACCAGGATTCATGCAAAAGTCGGATTTAAAAAGGAGTGGAACGACTACCGTGCTTAGAATTGGTGATATTGAAATGAAAAACCAGGTCGTACTTGCGCCGATGGCTGGCGTGTGTAATCCGGCTTTTCGTCTAATTGCAAAAGAATTCGGAACAGGCCTCGTATGTGCGGAGATGGTGAGTGGCAAAGCCATCGTGCATGGTAACAAGCGGACACGTGAGATGTTGTTTGTAGATGAGCGTGAGAAACCGCTGAGCCTGCAAATATGGGGGGGAGATCGTGAAGCCCTCGTAGAAGCAGCCAAAATTGTGGACAAAGAAACCAATGCTGACATCATCGACATCAACATGGGATGCCCTGTGCCAAAGGTGACGAGCTGTGATGCAGGTGCACGCTGGTTGCTTGATCCGAACAAAATTTATGATATGGTATCCGCTGTAGTGGACGCGGTAGATAAGCCGGTAACAGTCAAGATGCGGATCGGCTGGGATAACGAGCACATCTACGTGGTTGAGAATGCACTTGCGGTTGAACGCGCTGGCGGACAGGCGGTAAGTGTGCACGGCCGTACGCGTGAACAGCTCTACACAGGTACAGCGGACTGGTCACATATCAAAGATGTAAAAGACGCTGTCTCTATCCCGGTTATCGGGAACGGAGATGTATCTTCACCGGAAGATGCCCGTCGTATGCTGGATGAAACGGGTTGTGACGGAGTTATGATCGGTCGTGCCGCTCTGGGTAACCCATGGATGCTGTATCGTACCATTCAATACTTGAGTTCCGGCGAATTGCTTCCTGACCCGAATGGGGAAGAGAAGATTCGGGTTGCCATTCTGCATATGGATCGTCTGATTGCACTGAAGGGTGAGGCTGTTGCTGTGCGCGAGATGCGTAAACACCTGGCTTGGTATCTGAAAGGTCTGAAAGGATCTGCCCGCATCAAGGACGTTATTATGGAAGAAACCAAACGTGATGAGATGGTGCATATTCTGGAGAACTTTGTAGGTCAGCTGCATATCGAAGGCAATCTGGAGTCAGAACCGGCAGTAGCCGAAAATGCATCTTGATCTGGGGCTGTAAAACGTTTACAGCTGTAGGGGCGTAACATTGACTTTTCGAGACCGTTACCCTATAATTTCACAGTATAAATTCGCCATGTGCGTCATAAGGCTAGTGCATCAGGAGGAACGTTCTGTTTCTCCGGAGAACTTCATATAGTTTTGAAGATGTATGCGGGCGGAGCTCTGTAAACAGCACTGGTTCCGTTGCCGTGCAATCAAATTATTCCCATGACAGGAGAATCGGTTGAGATGAGCGATAAGGAAGTTATCCTTACACCAGAGGGACTTAAGAAGCTTGAAGAAGAACTGGAAATGCTGAAATCGGTGAAGCGCCGCGAAGTGGCTGAACGGATTAAGGTAGCCATCGGGTATGGAGATATTAGTGAGAACTCCGAATACGAAGACGCGAAGAACGAACAGGCTTTCATTGAAGGCCGCGTTATTACTTTGGAGAAATTGCTCCGGAACGCACGGATTATCAACAGCGACGAGATCGATACCGAAGCCGTAAGCGTGGGTGCAACAGTTACTGTAGAAGATCTGGAATTCGGTGATATCACGGAATATACGATCGTAGGTTCTGCGGAGTCCAATCCGCTGCAGAACAAAATATCGAACGAAAGCCCTGTTGGTAAAGCCATTCTGGGCAAGAAAAAAGGTACGGTTGTTGATGTAAGTGTGCCTGCTGGCGTAATTCAATATAAAATTGTAGACATCAAGAAGTAATATAAGCAATGAAGCAGTCGGGTACTGAGACAAAAGCTTCCTTAGGGAAGCTTTTTTCAACATTTGAGGCAGAATACCTCGGAAGATGCCTGCAATGTAAATAAGGAGATGAATATAGATCATGACGGATGAAGTCTTGAATCAGGAAACCGAAACCGAACTAAGTGAGCTTTTACAAATTCGCCGCGACAAATTGGACGAGCTCCGCAAATTGGGGATCGACCCTTTTGGCCAAAAATACGTACGTACGGAAGAAGCCGGCTCCATTCTGAAGAAGTATGAAGAACTGACCAAGGAAGAGCTGGAAGAGAAGCACATCGAAGTCAGTATTGCCGGACGGATTATGGCGAAGCGGGGAATGGGTAAAGCGAGCTTTGCACATATTCAGGACCTGAGCGGCAGAATCCAGATCTATGTTCGTCAGGATACTGTACCGGAAGACAAATACGCCGCGTTCAGCCTGCTCGATCTGGGCGATATTGTAGGTGTTTCTGGAGTAATCTTCAAAACTAAGACAGGTGAAACTTCGGTTAAGGTTCAAAATCTCGAAGTATTGTCCAAGTCACTTTACCCCCTTCCGGATAAATATCATGGACTAGCGGATGTAGAGCTGCGTTACCGTCAGCGCTATGTTGACCTGATTATGAATCGCGAAGTGCAACAGACCTTTGTTACTCGTTCCAAAATCATTCAGTCTATGCGCCGTTACCTGGATTCCTTAGGCTATCTGGAAGTGGAAACTCCGACGCTGCACACCATCGCTGGTGGAGCGGCTGCGCGTCCATTCATTACGCATCATAATGCGCTTGATATGGAACTGTACATGCGTATTGCGATCGAGCTTCACTTGAAACGTCTGATTGTAGGCGGTCTGGAGAAGGTATATGAGATCGGCCGTGTATACCGTAATGAAGGGATGTCGACACGTCATAACCCTGAGTTCACGATGATTGAACTTTATGAGGCATATGCCGATTACCAGGATATTATGCGTTTAACTGAGAATCTGGTTGCTCATATCGCACAGGAAGTACTTGGTACGCAAGTTGTCCAATACGCAGACTATCAAGTGGATCTTACGCCACAATGGCGCCGTGTAACGATGGTAGACGCGGTTAAGGAAGTTGTAGGCGTAGACTTCTCCGTGCATATGACGGACGAGGAAGCTCACCGTTTGGCGAAAGAACATAAGGTTCCGGTTGAAAAACATATGACATTTGGTCATATTCTGAATGCATTCTTCGAACATTTTGTAGAAGAGACGTTGATTCAGCCAACCTTTATCATGGGACATCCGGTTGAGATTTCTCCGCTGGCGAAGAAAAGCGATGTAGATCCACGCTTCACGGACCGCTTTGAGCTGTTTATCGTTGGACGTGAGCATGCCAATGCCTTTACAGAGCTGAATGATCCAATTGATCAGCGTCAGCGCTTTGAGGCACAATTGCTGGAGAAAGAGCACGGAAACGACGAAGCACACGAAATGGATGATGATTTCATCCGTGCGCTCGAATATGGTATGCCACCAACAGGTGGACTGGGTATCGGTATTGACCGTCTGATCATGTTGTTGACTAATTCGCCGTCTATTCGTGACGTACTGCTCTTCCCACACATGCGTCCTCGTACACAGGATTAAATAAGGAACATTTAACTCGTTCATAATAAAAGAGGAACCTGCCGTTCAGTATGATGCTGGTGGCAAGTTCCTCTTTAGGTTTACATAGGCATCGAAGTGACAGATTCGTCGAAACAACATGGCTGCCATGAATATGGTGACAAATCTTCTTGCCTACCTGTTTGTATTACGTTAAAAGAGGTGCCCTTCATGAAGTTTAGGCTTCACATTGCTAAATTCCTATCACCCCCATTGATCCTGGTTGGTGGTTTCATGCTTATTATCACGATCGGTACGATTCTGCTCATGCTGCCCATCTCCAATCAAAGCGGCGAGCATTTGGCGTTTATTGATGCACTGTTTACGTCTACCTCTGCTGCTTGCGTGACCGGGCTGGTCGTTGTGGATGTAGGGACGACCTTCAACCTGTTCGGTCAAATCGTGATTATGGTGCTTATGCAGCTAGGCGGACTTGGCTTCATGACCATCGCAACGTTGTTTGCGTTAGTATTGGGCAAGCGAATCTCGCTTAAGGACAGGCTGCTGCTGAAAGAGGCTATCAACGCTGACAGTATGGAAGGCATTGTACGTATTATCCGCAAGGTGCTGATCTTTTCGTTTACCATTGAAGGAGTGGCTGCCGTTATATTGGCACTACGCTGGGCAACGGAGATGCCTTTTTGGCAGGCGGTGTACTATGGTGCTTTTCACTCGGTTTCATTATTTAATAATGGTGGTTTCGATCTGTTCGGCAATAGTTTTCAGTATTATACGGGGGACTGGTTGTTTAACGTAACAGCTTCCGTGCTGGTTGTATCCGGGGGACTCGGCTTTGTGGTGTTGAATGATTTGTTTGAGTTCCGCAAGCGTCGTCGCTTATCGTTGCAGTCCAAACTGGTGTTGTCCGTGTCAGGTGCGCTAATTGGTATCGGTGCAATTGTACTGTTTGTATTTGAGTTCACCAATGGGCACACACTGGCTTCTCTCAGTTGGAGCGAAAAGATCTACGCCTCGTTCTTCCAATCTGTCTCTACACGTTCGTCGGGTACGAGTACCATTGATATTACCCAGATGAGGCAGGCTACCCAGTTCTTCTTCATTCTGTTGATGTTTATTGGGGCATCTCCGGGATCAACCGGGGGTGGGATCAAGACGACAACGTTCCTGATCATGATTGGAGCGGTGTATGCCATGATTCGTGGCAATAAAGATATTGTATTTTTCCGTCAGCGTGTTCCGAAAGAGTTGCTGATGAGAGCATTGACGATTATTATGGTTTCCTTGATTATATTCATGGTTGTGGTAATGCTACTACTTACGACAGAGGATGCGCCGTTCCTTTCACTCATGTTTGAAGCGGCCTCGGCGATAGGGACAGTAGGTCTGTCCGTGGGAGTAACGCATGAATTAACGGTATGGGGAAAAGTGATCATTGCTTTCACGATGTTTATCGGACGTATTGGACCGCTAACCATCGCATACGCCCTTCGTCCGCGCAAAGAGAAGAAGCTGTATCGCCATCCGGAGGGTCGGATTATTATTGGATAAAAAGAAAAAAACCGTCACGCATCTAGGAGACTAACCCTATTATGGATACATAGGGTAGTCATAACTAATGCCTTGCGGTTTTTTTTTTGTTTCATAAGAAGCATTTACTCGGCCCCTGCTGTGCGAAGGATAGAGCTGAATTAAACTTGTGACGGAATCTCTTATTCTGCATCCCGGCATAACGTTACAAGATGCATGGTAAGGATGTCCTCCATGATCTTGGTGTTCATCTGGTCAGGACGAAGAATCGCATGAATTCCCAAACCGTCGACCAGTGCGTATAGCCGTTCAATTTCCAGCTCCTTATCGAGGCCTGTTCGGGAGAGATTGAGATCCATGAGGTAGGTGATAACCGTCGCCATCGCGTGTCTGAGTTCATCATAGACTTTGTAGGCATGCTCTTTGAGAGCGGGTTCGGTCTTAGATTTGGCTGTAAAAGCGTACCACACCTCCATTTCGGCCATTTTTTCATCCGTACTAGGCAAGAGCTCTAACAGCAGAAGCTTCATATTCTCCAACGGGGAAGCATCAAAGGACATCCGTGTGATTCGATTCGATACCCGTTCGGATACTAGATTCATTGCGTATAGGAGTAGTTCCGATTGGGTTGAAAAGTAGTGGCGCATAGACCCGGCCGATATTCCAGCTTCTACCGCAATATTTCGAACGGAGGCCTGTTCCATGCCATCTTTTCGGATGACACGCCAAGCCGCTTCGGCTACGAGCAGACGTTGTTTGTCGTGATCAACTATTTTAGGCATAAAAGGATTATATCATTGTTGATTATTATAATACAAATGTGTTAAATTGTATTTAATACATTTGTATTATAAAAGGAGTGAATCATTTGATTGTCTATTTTATTATTGGATGTGAGATTGCCTTCTGGGTATTTGTCGTTGCAGGTCTGAGTGTGCGTTATCTGCTCGGGATGAAACGAACGGGGATAGCTCTGTTAATGGCAACGCCAATTGTGGATGTTCTTCTATTGATTGCTACGGTAATGGATCTTCAGCGGGGAGCTACAGCAAGTCTTGTTCATGGTATTGCTGCGATATATATAGGAGCAAGTATTGCATATGGTCATCAGATGATCGCTTGGGCAGATCGATATTTCCTATATTGGTTCAAAGGTGGAGAAAATCCTCGTAGCAGAAAGGTATACGGCAGTGAACATGCGAGTCTTGAAAGAGTTGGCTGGTCTAGACATCTATTGGCCTGGTGTATAGGCTGCCTGTTTCTGCTCACAATGATCTGGTGGATAGGTGACGCGGAACGTACTGCTGCTTTCTCTAACCTGATCAGAATTTGGGGGATCGTACTGGGGATCGATTTTATAATCAGTTTCAGTTATACCATATGGCCGAGGAAGATGCCTGTGAAGAGAATGAAGTAACACGTAATTGTATTAAGCAGGGATCACGCGGGTCATCCATGGAAGAAGGGGTGATCCTGCACGTTACAGGAGAGAGTGTTACGGATGAATATTTGGGCTCTGAGATTGACGGAATAATTAAATGGGCAAGTTGATAAACTTTATTGAAAATAAAGCTTGCGTTC
>NZ_LITU01000033.1:70511-73481 GCF_001280595.1 Paenibacillus xylanivorans | reverse complement strand
TAGCGACTTTGAATGGAACAATGTTCTTATCCCTCGACAACTGAAGCACTGTAAAGTAAACTCACAGGGTTGAATCTAAAAAGAACTCCGATATCCCTAAATGTAGTGGGTATGCGGAGTTATTTATTAACCTATTCGATCGTCTCCTGCGTCGTGCTCGCCATGACTGTCGAAGGCTCTGGGTGATTACCGTCTGTGAATCATTGCATACGTGTAAGGGGTCACATCCGTCTCCTCTATGTACGCTCAAACTTAAAATATAGTAATATACCCATATCATGATAGATCTAAGGAATGGACATTATACGAAAAGATAAATCTTTGAATGTATTAATTTTTGTTTGTTTTGTCCTAATCATGGGATGTTGTAGTTTAGTTTCGTATCTGATTCACGCGAAAATACTCAATCGATCAACAAGGCTATAGAAGCAGGAGAAACACACTTTAAAGAAAAATACAATCTCAACGTTGAATTTACACGCCACAAGTTAAATCCTCCCGATCTCGGGACGGACGTTGGGCTATATGGACATTTGACAGAAGATAAAGATACAGAAGTGTTCCTCCTCATTAACTATGAGACACTTGAAGTCGTCACTGTAGGTGTTCCTGAAGAGATAATTCAAAAATAGGAATCTAACGCCTTAATGATACTATTTCCCACCTCTAATGTGCTTTTCATCAGCCTCATGCATGAAGAGTTGGCGCAATGGACTAGCGTTGTATTGGTAAAATTTACTCATTAAACTGTGTTCTCATCTTTGTTAAAGTGGATAAGCATTATGAAGACAAAGACGGGAGTTTTAATTGACATGAACATTCGCACCAAATCCATCATCGGCCTGCTTTGCGTGACGACATTAGCAGGCGCGTATTTCAGTTATACCGAGCATCAGGATAATCGACAATGGAAGCAGCAACAACAGCGCAATACGCAATACTGGTCGCATATGCAAGCGATCTACCTGCGCGATTTCGACTATGCGCTTGCGGAGGCTCTTGCGGCATCTACGATTGCAGATCGGCAAGCAGCACTTCAATCTGCAATTGAACATGCCAATTTTATCTTGGAATATGTAAGGATCGGATCCGTTACAATGAACTTTACATCTTGGTCCTCGTATGAGTCATTTATCACGGACGGCAGCCGCTACTTGGCCTATCCCGCCAGCGAGAAGGGAATGTCGCTCAACCCGGATCAATTAGAACAAATTCAGCGCTTGAGAACGTTCGCGAGGACCGTCCTACCGTATCTCGAGCAGATGAGAAAGAAAGCTGTTGATTCTTCTTTATCAGATATACAACAGATTTCGACCGAAATGGAAGAGGCCTTGTCTCAACTCGACTCGGTCTTTACGTCCGGCAATAAAGCCTTTAACGAGTTCCTGTACAACCAGAATCCTTACATACCTCTGAAGCCAGGAACCGTGTTCGCCGGGGAAACCACGTACAAGGCTACGGAGCTTGCGGCCAAAGCGAAAATTTTCATGGGCGAGGCTTGGAATAAAGGAGTAGGTAAGCAAATCGTCCACATGTCCTCCGGCGGGATCGGCCCCGAGTTCGGAGAAGTCATGGATTTCAATTTATCGGACACCGATGGGAAACCAACCAGCTCCTATATTGCAACACTGAGTAAAAGCGGACACGTGCTCCAAGTGAGACGCAAGGGCTCGATCTCCGAAAAAGGAGATGTAGAGCAATCTATGGATTTAAAGCAGGTTGTCGAGGTTGCGGACACCTGGATGGCTCGCTGGTCTGACGAACGTCTGACATTAGTAGCGAAAGAGATAAAAGAAACCTCCATTTATCTCACGTATATTCCGGTCCGGGAGCAAGTTTCCATTACACAGATGAAAGTCGTATGGCAATTTGATCGGCGTACCGGTGCGTTAAAGAGCTTTGATGCGTCTAAGTATTTTACCCATTACATTAAAACCTTCCCCATTCACCCGAAGCTTACAGCGGAGCAAGCCTCATCGAAGCTTGGTCCAAAAGTTAACGTTTCGGGTAAGCCAAAGCTGGAGCTCCGCAACGATAAGCTCGTATATGCATTTCCCGTCACTGGGATCGAAGGCGTTTCTCATGTATACATCAACGCCGACACAGGGGCTGGCGAAGGCATTAATTACAACTTATAACCACAATTGAAAAGGCAGCCCCACGAATACCTTTGCTGCGGGCTGCTTTAATTTTTGCGTGTCAATCTTGGCTCACCTTCTTTGTTACTTACTTATGTCACCGAGAGCCCCACATAAAAAATGAGAATCGGTTACCTTCTTAGAGTATTGAACTATCGTTTCCCGTTAGTTTAACGAGTTTTAATAATTTCTTGCCAGTTAGGAGGCAAGTCATAATCCCTAATGTGCTTATACTCAAAAACCACTACTAATCCGGAGTTATCTATACTAAACCTCATCGAGTCGAGTCCAACATCCAAATGAGGTCCTACGTACGGGATTGTTTTAACCTGAACAACAATATGCGAAGAATGATATCTAACGTCTACATCAGTTCCATCCAAAAAAGGCGCAAACGTAGGTGATACAGTTAATTTACTTGTATAGTATTGGTTAATCTGTTCCTGTATTTTTGGAGCTAACAAAGTAAGTACAAGCCGTTTCAATGGTTCATCGTTTGGCTTTGCACAAACGGGCTGTATTGTCAAAAAGAAAATGCTGACTATTAGCAGTGATCCGATACATCTTTTCATTTCTAAAACCCTCATCCTCAGCATTTTTAAGGGTAGCTTTTACTAAATGAAGAGAATTTATTATGTTATCCTGCCCGTTAGCATAATAAAACAGACAAATGTTCTAATCGACTATGGTACCCTATTTTCAATCTTTTCAGCAATGACACTCAGTTCTTGCCTACATCCCATGAACCTGTTTCCTAATATAAAAATCTTTAAATAAGGAAATTGTTTATTTATCTCGCCACATCAGTTCTGTCATAATAATATTAGATAAC
>NZ_LITU01000033.1:39210-70501 GCF_001280595.1 Paenibacillus xylanivorans | reverse complement strand
TAATCCGAAATGACACAATGTTCTTGTCTTTTTCGGCAATGGTACTAAGTTCTTGTCCTTAGCTTGGGACAAGAACTTAGTACCTTAAAACCAAAAAGCCGCTATAATAGTGACTTTAAATGGAACAATGTTCTTGTCCCGCGACATCTGTTGACGGAATTATAGCTGGAATCGCAGCTCTTTGCCCAGGATCTTTCGAAGGCACAGGAAAATAATCCATTGGCCTCCAGTTTTTTGCTCATTTATAATGCCCCCCAATTTTAGATGCTCGATCGATCGCTTGACCTGCAGCCGTGGAGCTCGCTCGTAGAATGACCCTGAGAACGCACCTGGATATACTTCCAGATGATCAGGCAATGCCAACAATTTTTGTTGTAAGCTTTGGTAGAGCTGCGCTGCTCCCTCTTCCAGTTCTGATGCAAATTCTGTACGTCCCACATCCCCAATCATAAGTGTATGACCACTAATGACAAACCAGGGTTCGTTTCCCCTCTTAAGGTCCGTAAACTTTGCTGGTCGCTTCTCGGATCGCTGGGGACGAAAAAAAGTGTTGGTTATCGGTTGGTTATTTGCTATACCCGTTCCATTTCTCATTATCTTCGCGCCAAGCTGGTCTTGGATTATAGCGGCAAATGTTCTGTTGGGTATCAATCAGGGGCTGGCCTGGTCGACACTTGTGGTCATGAAAATTGATCTGGTGGGCCCAAGCCGCCGTGGACTCGCAATGGGACTTAATGAAGCGTTTGGATACATTGCTGTTGCTCTGACAGCTTGGGGTTGGATTATCCATTAGAATAATTGCCATTCTCTGTGGAGTGAATGATTCATATAGGCGAATTTCAGCTTTACTGCGAATATTGTAACACTCATTGGTAATAAAGTCAGATTTCTTCGTAGTACAGTAACTTTCATTGGTGTGGTTAGAGGATTCTCAGGCTTGAAACGACTGGTACCAGATTTCTTCAATGTCGTTTCCATTAACTGTAGCTTGCATGCGACAATCTTCTGTCAATTCAAATGCGCGACTGAGGAACCTTGCGACTATTTTTTTATAAGCCTCAAGTTCAGTTAGATTTCCCAAACCATTCAAATTATGATCAATTACATTGGAGAGCCCTTCATGCACATAGCTCCCCCTTAAATTACTCATTCGTCCAATGATTAGCTTCCTGGTTTCTATATCTACTTCCTCAATATTGCCCAGCTTAGAAAGCCTACCTTTAATTTTACGTGATTTGTTTTGTTCCTCCTGGCTTTTAATTAGTACACACTCACTTGCTATATTCAGTAGTAATATAGTATCTGACTCTGCATCAAAGAAGCGGTTCCCGCTTGTCACATTAATGCCTCTCACAAAAAAGCGTATCCCCCGCAAAAATCGAGCAGACAACTCATTTTGTTGGTACTTAAAACTAACCAAATTCATTAAATCTAATAGTTTGCTTCCATGTTCGTACTCATTAAGCCAATCTAATTTAAAATTGCAGTCATATTCAAAGTTAAGAGGTCGGTGCCCCCAATTTGAATCACTTACATTCTGTATAACCAGGTGTTGATTTACTTTCTTCCTAACATTTATACGCAAACGCCTAAAATTCTCTTTTCTAATTGTTGGAGCAATGTACCCCCAGTACAAAACATTAATAAAGTTGACAGCATAGTATGCAATTTCAACTGCATTTTCATGTGCAATCCTATGCTGATGATGGACTTTGATTACCAGTAAAGGATCCTCAAGAAAAACAGCGGAACGAGACTTTTCCGTATGTCTAAACCGAGAATTTACCTCATGCTGTTTTAAACCTATAATTTGGGATAAGGATCCAAGTTTATCCTCACGCTTTCCTGCTAGTATTGACATAGAATCACTTATCTTTATATTCTGTGTAGCTTCCGCATTTAGCAAAGGAATTACAATCCAATAATCAGACATATTGATTAGCATATTCTTGCTCAATAGCTGAAGAAATTCATTTGCCTCGCTCTCCTGGATGTTATTTTTCAATGGAAACTCAAAATTATAAAATAATTTTGGCAAAAAGTCGGCAGCTAGTTCTACATCCATAGTATCTTTAAACCGAAGATCCGATTCTAGAGCACGAATAAATTCCCATGTGGGCTCATCATCAAGCCAACTATCCCAAATATCTCTCTGCTTGTTTACTTTAAAAAGGGATATTAGCTCTTTCGTCAATACTTCCATATAGTTCACTTCCTCTTTCTAAACTTATTCATATCTTATCGTGACTCTGAATCTCAAGATGATAATGAGATTTCATTTTCTGGAGCTACTTGAGCGTCTGCTCTTCTGATGAGATTCCCTTCCCTCTATCCTCAATCCAAAACTCTAACATAATCTACACCTTCGTTATTCCATCTATTCTTCCCTGCAAATCGTCAAAGCTGTTCGTGAAATATCACAATATGTAGACTGTTGCGTGCCAAATACCTGATTTCCCTATGCAGCTTTCCGGTTATTTGACACTCTTCTCCTTCCATACTCTCATCATACAACTCTGTCAAAAAAACTCGCTGTTGAATCCGCAAAGTTTGTATCAGCATCAACTTCGAAACCAGACCGATTCAAGGCATCATGAACGCAGTACCACCTTTCAACCCGATATCGACCGATGTATATTGGTCATCCAATAAAATCTCGCGATGATAAGCGGTGCTTAACCAGGCATTGATCGCTTCCCGTGTCGTTGCACTATTAAAAGTCATGAGTAAGTTATTGTCCCTCGCTACTTTTTACCAAACTAATAACGAAACCTAAACTAAACCTCGTCGTACAGATATATTATAAGGAGGAGTTATCATTGTTTGAATACTTGTTTAGGCTTTTAATCAAGGGGCTACTGTTACTAATAGTATTCTTCGTAATTTATACATTTTCTTTTATTTGGGGTATGGATTTAATAGAATCCATAATTGATACTTCAAAACACAATATAAGAGCTATATTCTATGGATCCATACTGGCTTCCCTGCTCTCTTTCATTTCAACATCACTCATTCATATCATTTTTTACTACATATTTAAAACTGATTTCATTAGTTGGTTTAGGATAATTAATCAAATTTTTTTATATTTGTCTGGTCTAGCCACTGCAATAATTACTATGAAGCCTCTACTTATGAACGAGAAGGTGATAACTGGCTATGAAGAAATATTTAATGATCAATTTGGTTTACATGGTTTAATATTTTTCTTAGCTTTAGCAAATTACAACTTTTATAATACATTGTTTTTATCTAAAGAAATTCCGGTTTTCGAAGAATTTAAGAAGTCGTTTGTTTCCAAATTATCGAGAATAAAAAATTGTTTCAAATCCTAGCACTTAAGATAAGATCAAAATAATCGTAACCTTTATATATGTTACATATGTTGAATTTGTAAACAATATTAAAGTATCTGTCCGTTAGCTTAATGAAACAGATTAAGATTCTTATCAACATTCGTGACAAGTTCTCAACCGTATCAACGATGAACTAGTCCTTACCTTTGATCAGAAAAACCTAATCCCTGATACAAATCGTTATTCACTCGAATTCTTAAATTCATGTACCTTTTCTCGCCACATGATCTCCATCATGATGCTGTTTAGATAATTACCTAATCCGAAATGACACAATGTTCTTGTCCTTTTCGGCAAAGGAACCAAGTACTTGGCCCTCGGCACTACTGCTTCAAATTAGGGGTATTCGGATTTTATGGTGGAAAAGGGCTTATAATTCGCCCTTCTCCAATTTCTCAACCAAGGTGGAAATGTCGATACCAAGAAGCTGTTCACTATGTTCACGAACTAAACCGACAGGAGGCCACTTGTCGAACATTGGGTAATATATTCCCGATGTTCGTAGTCATCCAGACGCTTTTGATACTTAGGCTTACGCTCCTTAACAAGCCCTTCTATAAAGAGCATTTTTGCCCGTAAAGCTTCAAATGAGTATCCCCTGCCCAAACGATTCATTACACGTATGAGGCTGTTCAGTGACTCAGTATAAGCGTTTGTGATGCGGTGGTCGAAGTAAGCGAATATCTCTGTTTCCCAGTTCGCCATAGCCTTTGTAAGAGGCTCGAAAGCGGATTGGAGTTCTTCTGGTACCTTGGCTTTCCAGTCGTGATATTTGAGAAATGCCTTTTGTCTTGTATCACTTTCCCAAATATCAAAATAGGACTCCTTCAATTCATAAGCAATGCCGAGAGAAGGATGATTCTTAGTCCAAAGGTCAAGCGTAATCTTATCCATCTCTGTAAGCTCTTTATGGCGCTTAAGGAGGATAAATCGGTCGTTCATAAGCCCACGCCGTACTTTCGGTGATAAACCTTCTCTAAGCTGTTTGCGGATGGTTTCTAATGCTTGGTTCGCCATACGGACAACGTGAAACTTATCAACGATGATAATTGCCTTTGGCAGCACAGCCTTCACAGCGTCCTTATACGGTTGCCACATATCCATAGTGACATAGGCGATTCTCGCCTTGTTTGGAAGCCGTGAGAGGTATCGTACGACTGTCTCCTTGTTCCGATTCGGTAGAACATCTAACAGTGTCCGTTCTTCGATGTTGGTTAGAACGCACCTGGGCTTAATAATGTGGATTTCATCTATCCCGAGCCATTTAGGGGTTTCAAACCTCAATGTCTCTTCCAAGCGATTAATGTAATCACGAAAAATGTTGCGTATTGTCTTTTCGTTAAGACCAACGTCTTCGGAAATACTGACAAACATGCGTTTAAGGCTCTGCTTCTCAATGTAGGACAGCAAAAGTTTCGTACAGTTCCGCTTTTCATCTACGGTGTGGTCTAAGCGTTCCCAGAAGGTCTGAGAGCATTCACGGCAACGATACCGCTGACGTTTTACGAGAAGACCTACACGCTTTCCGTGGATAGGTAAGTCCATACACAACTGCTCTCGGTTATCGTGCTTGTAAAGGTTCGCTACGCACCCGCAATGAGGACAAACTAAAGGTGGAGAGTTTGTCACCACCCGTATCTGAAAGTCATATTCATTTTCAGCAATGCATATTACGTTAAAATTTGATAACTTCAATATATCCATGTTTTCTTCCTCTTGTAGTAGTTACATTCTGATTTGAATTTCAAACTTCTAGTAGTATCTTGATCGTACCAGAGAAAAATTACAACATAAGTTTGTAGCCAATCAGAGACTTACCACTACCGTTGATTTCTGGCTGCTCACCCATCCCTCAACATCCTCCAATTCTACCACCAATGGTCCTGTGCCTAAAAAATTGAATTCATCAGTCAGATGTATGAGTAAAATAAAGTATTAGACCGGAGTTGTTGATTTGACGCGGTTTGCCGTTTTGAAAATCGTCAGGTTTTAAAAAATAAGTTTTAGACTGTGACATCGAGGGAGTCCTCAAAATAGAATCAAGTCAGATAATTAAGTATTAGACTGAGAAGCATCGAGCGCATCAAGCTGCTGCTGACAATCGTGACTGGCTTCCGATCGCTTACCGAGTCTAATACTTTATTTTCTTAATCTACAACTATATTTTCCGAGTCTAACACTTTATTTTCTTCTGACACTGGCGTGAACACCCTCATTGCAAAATCGCTGCTCTCAGAGATTTTAAAAGTATGGTATCGGAAAGTCAGCAGCTCAGTTTCGGGAAGACGGATTATTTGTTCACCTTCCAAAGTATCGGAAACATCATGTCGTTCCCATAGCGTCCTGAATTCTTCGCTCCTGTCACATAACTTGTCGACCAGTTCTTGATACCACGAATCGTTCATGTAAAAGGCAAACCGGCTTCTGAAATGGGCCACCATCGTAGAGGCGACATTCTCCCAATTCACGATGCGAAACTTGCTGTCCTCCACCGCGAAGATACGCCAAAGAATATTTCTTCCGAGCTCCGGGTCTCGGCTGAAGTCTCTACACAACGTATCCGATATTTGGTTCAATGCGATAACGTTCCAGCGTCTATCAATAATGTACGCCGGATAGGTTCCCATCCTGTCCAGAATCTTCTGCAGGGAAGGAGGAACGGCATCATCCGCTTTTGACTGCGGAAGCGGGGAATGATTGGCCAATACGAGAAGATGGTTGCGTTCGTCGCTGTTAAGACGTAATGTTCGTACCAAGCTTTCCAGGACTTGCTCCGACACATGAATGTCCCGGCCCTGCTCCAGTGCTGTATACCACGGCAAGGAAATACCCGATAAACTTGACACTTCTTCCCGTCTCAAGCCTTTCGTGCGGCGGCGTGACGTTTCAACCTGAAAACCCATCTCTCCTGGGGATAAACGCGAGCGACGTGACCGGAGGAAATCAGCCAATTGTTTACGTCTTCTTTCATCATTCATAAATATGTTACCTCCTCTCCATTTGGTGATAGTATTTATACTAGTATTCGTGCCAATAGTATCCGGAACAGTACTATAAATGCACACCTGTGTATCGGTTCTATGACTGATTATAATCGTGTTATCGTCCGTTGTTAAGGAGGAGCCGGAGATTAAACAAGCTGTACCGAATTTCCCATTGATCGGCTGTTCGCGGCTGTGGCAAGGTCAATCCAAATATCGAATACGAAGGAGATTTTTATTGTGAAAACAATGCAGATCGAACATGGGCATAGTTTCAAAGGCAAACGTGTTATTATTCTTGGAGGAACGTCCGGAATCGGGTTTGCGACTGCCGAAGCCGCCGCTCGGGAAGGGGCATACCTGGTTGTCGTGTCCAGTAAAAAAGAAAAAGTTGACCGTGCCGTTTCGCGTTTGCCCGAAGGTACCGAGGGGTATGCGGTTGATTTGACGAATGAGGAACAGGTTAGAAAATTTTTTAGTAATATCGGGGAATTCGATCACTTGGTTTTCACTGCCGGCGACCCAATGATGATCGAAAATCTCGATACCACCGACGTCGAGACAGCGCAGCAATTGTTTAATTTGCGATACTGGGGAGCGTTTATGGCTGCCAAATATGGTAGTCGAAACATCCGACGGGGTGGTTCGATCACGTTGACTTCCGGCGTTGCCGGAGCTCGTCCACAGAAGGGAGTTACTGTTGCAGCCAGCATATGCGGTGCTGTCGAGTCGCTCACCAGAGCGTTGGCCGTCGAGTTGAGCCCGCTTCGCGTCAACACCGTTTGCTTCGGCATTATGCGTACCGAGTTTTGGAATGACGTTCCTGAGGAACACCGGAACACAATGTATGAAAATGTAGGGGAATCACTTCCAGTTGGGCGAATCGGCGAACCGGAGGATGGTGCCGAAGCATTTTTATATTTAATGCGGGAGAACTATTCTACCGGTCAGATCGTTGTCGTGGATGGCGGTTCTATTCTCGTTTAAGCTTCTTGTAGGTGTATGGGTAAAATAAAGTATTAGACCGGAGTTGTTGATTTGACGCGGTTTGCCGTTTTGAAAATCGTCAGGTTTTAAAAAATAAGTTTTAGACTGTGACATCGTGTGAGTCCTCAAAATAGAATCAAATCAGATAATAAGTATTAGACTGAGAAGCATCGAGCTGCTGCTGGCAATCATGACTGGCTTCGATCGCTTATCGAGTCTAATACTTTATTTTCTTCTGACATCAGACACGTTTGTTTCTATTTCTTCAAACGTAACTTTGTCACTTTTTTTCAACATATCCTCCATGTCATTAAGGTTTATGTTTTTATAAATCAGGATCATCGTTCAACCATAAAATCCGATTTAATAATCATATTACGTTGGTTGGTTTTCCACTACATGTTCCGAAGAGCCCAAATTAGTAGCACTTGAATAGTTACCAGCGGTTGGTATACTATTTTTCACAGAAGCTCACAAAGTATACTCAATATATACAGTCCCGCTACTGCCCATACTCTCATCATACAACTCCCGTCAAAAAACTTTTGCTGTTGAATCCGCAAAGTTTGTATCAGCATCAACTTCGAAACCAGACCGATTCAAGGCATCATGAACGCAGTACCACCTTTCAACCCGATACCGACCAATGTATATTGCTCATCCAATATAATCGCGCGATGATAAGCGGTGTTTAGCCAGGCATCGATCGCTCCCATGTCGTCGCACTAATAAAGGTCATGAGTAAGTTCTTGTCCTCAGCTTGGGACAAGAACTTGGTTCCTTAAAACAAAAAAGCCGCTATAATAGCGACTTTGAATGGAAAAATCTTCTTGTCCCGCGACACTAGAAGAAACACGATACCCTACGGTCTGTCCTGTATTTTCCAATTAGTTTTGTCTGGACTTTCACCAACTAGATAATGAGTGTCTCTGGGCAGCAAAAAAGGACAAGATTAAATCTTATCTCGTCTCTATTCAAAGAAATGTCATTAGAACTGTTACACCTATACCTAAAAGTGTTGCAACTAAAGTCAATATTGCAATATTGATTATTAGGCTCTCTTTACCGACCGAGTATAGTACTTTTATATGATCTAAACATTCACTATAAATTGTTTTATATTTCTCAATATATTTATTGTTTGCAAAATAAAGTTCAATCTCTTCCCCTCCATAAAATGCTTTCCACTCTCTAATCTCACTTCTGTCATTTTTCTGAGAACTCATATGCAATTTGTTGTCGTTAATCGCACGAATTTTATTTACAAGCCATTTATAATCTTTTGAAGTGATATTGTCTTTGGCTTGATTAAAGTACTTATTCATTTTTTGATTTAATTCGGATTCTTCTATCCTATCGAATAGAAAATAATAAAAATCCATTCTATAAATACTCAAAATACTTGTAAAGGTTAGAGGAGAGTAAGTTCTCCCTGTAAAATAAAGCTCCATTTCTAACCCGTCAGATCTTGTCATATCAGTAATCAGGTATTGCTCACCATTGCGTATCTCATATGTTGTACTCAAAAAGACATCCTTAAATGCTTCTTGGTCAAAAACGTTTTTAGGATAATTTATGACTTTTAGTGATGGTAGTTTGTATAATAAACCATAATTAAGTTCTGCTATTTCCATTAATTTAGATTGTACCATTAAGCCAACTAATTCATTAAACATCCTATAAATTTCACTAAAATCCCTTGTATTTATTAAATTATCAAGATTGTAGTAATCAATAAATTTTTTGTTATAAACAGACTCTTTATTATTCTTAATAAAATCCAAGAACATTTTATCATCCATAATCTTATTGAAGGAAATTTTAAACTCAACCACTGCTTGATTATTGTTTACTTGTGAAAATGATACAGTTATCTCTCTTATAAATCTGTCATCTAAAAACTCTATTTTTGCTAGTGAGGATTGACTCGAGCCTACATATTGCAGAGTAAAATAATTTAGATCTCTAATCTTTTTTGGCCTGTAGTTTAATGTAACTTGATATTTTTCCATGTTTAGTTTAGAAATTCTTTTAATGAGTCGATTCATTGCTTTGTTATCATAGGTATCCAAGATAGAAAAACCCCATACTTTTAATAAAGCCTTGGACTTGACAAATCTCTTGTAACGTTCGTCCAAATCAATGTAATCTTGATACTCTGTGCTATTTTCTATGATATCTATAAGTTGGTTTACATATTTTTTTCTCTGTTTTTGGTACTTTCTATTCTTCAAGTTATCATTCCTTTTCAAATATTAGTATAAGAAGGGCGCAATTATAACTCCGATGGCAGTTCATGTATTGCGAACTTGTCGCCGGAAAAACACAGAAGAAGCTGTCGAGGTCAGCTCTTTTTGGAAAGAAATATCATATCTATGTAGTCGATTAGGAGCAATGTAATACTCACCGGGACCTTAATACAACCTTGGTAATTATCTTTGGGTGGATATTGCACCTAATGCTGATCAAATCTTCCCTAACCCACTTTTCTCTTATTGTTGCTGTGTTCATTCGCATAATATGAAACAAATCTCTCTCCTCTCTTTTAAATTATCAATGGAAGTCTTCACATCCATAATTCTTTCGGTTGCAGTATTCAGCTTTAATGACAATCCCTTTTTGGGTTTTACGAGCTGAGAACGTCCTTTTACTGCCCCAATTCCAGCCATTTACTTATCGCCCTATTTTATAAGACTATTTAACTGAGCCCTCTATCAATTAACCGCAACCTCGGTTCAGTATTTGCTTTACCAAAGTAACATGATTGAGGTTGCAAATTTCCTCTACAATAGTAGCAGCTTTATATCAAACAACAGTCATATAGATTCGAGTGCATCGAGTGATCCTTCGAATGCACTAATTTCCAGTGAACCTTTTAGGTAATTATGAATGACATGTTCTGGGGATTGCAACATTGTTGTGACCACCTTATAATACGCCAATCTCGTTATACCGTCTCATTTACACAGGGAGCTGCCTCATACACTACCTTAAGATTTTTTCCTCCCCTACTGGCTGAAACGTCTTGTTCCCTTCTATGTACTGATGTTTTTGTTTTTAAAACAGCCCACTCGTAGACACGGTCACAAGTGGGCTTTGATCTATTATAATAAAACATTAATATATTTCACATTTTCCAATGGTTCCGCCAAATTAAAATCAACAAATCCATACCGATAATGTTCATCCTTAAAGTCAATCAATAATGTTTGTTTCTTAAGCATTACTCCGTGATTTGCGAGCCACCCCAAAACTTCGTTAGCACCTTCGTTAAAACTTACATTCCCTGTCTTTCCTTTATTGGTATAGTAGTGCTCAAGAGAACCTGCCACAAGATCCGACAAACTTAAGATATCTAGAAACACTGGATCTGTGCCCTTCTCCCAAGGTTTAGCATAGATAATAGTCGAGTATTCACGTTTTTCTTCCAATGAGTTAAGAACATTACTAAACATATTTGCCGCTGCTGTAGACATTCTATCATTAGCCATTATACTATCGTCATCCAAAAAATTTTCTTCCCATTTGGGATAAGTAGATGTGTTAAATACCCCATTGTACCGATAATTCTTTGTACTTTTTCAGCATTCTTAGGTGCCCATTTTCCTAAATTATTCTGTTCAAACATTTTAGACAACTCTTTTAGAGCGTTCTTATTATTTTCGCCAAACATGGAGATGACTTCTTTACTAATGACTAAAGTGAATACGAGTCCATGTAACCCCCAATTCATTACATGTAGATACTCTTTAAGTGCTCTTTGAATTGGGCCATAACGTAGATCTTTAAATGATATTTCTTTATACGGTTTATTTAATCCGTACTTATCCCGGATCTTTAAGATCTCCCTTTGGTATATAACATTAAGTAAATCATAGTCAGCAAACGTAAAGGTATATGTTAGATACTTACTGTTAGGAGCTTCTCCCCCATAGTCAGATAATATAAGAACGGTGTTGCTTTTCTCGAAATTTGGAAGTAACAATTTCCGATTATGGCGCCTTTGTTGAAATGCAACGTTAAATATATCGAATAGAGGGGGATTACGATCCTCCAAATTTATCGGAAGCTTATAGTCTCTTAATATTAATGAATCAACTATACTATCGAGATCATATTTCTTCATTTTCCATTCCCCCAATCATATAAAAGCATCATATGTAAATCGACTTTGTAGGTGCTGCGGCAGCATGATGAGGAACTGCATTGCGCTTTGCTCACAGAATCTTCTGGGCGGAATTTGCCGTTTGCGTCCGCTCCGGCACGCCCTAACGAAGCGCCCACTCGATCGCTGCTTGATCGGAGCGTCCTGCGATATCTTTGACCTTGGTCGAATCAGTTGCTGGGTAGCTCTTGCTCTTGAGGCGCTCGAATACATACGCGGACCGTCACCGTCTCTCGCACCACACCGGAACTGAACTTCACCTTGTATCTGCTGGGCTTAACTCCTTCGAACATGCCGTCCGCCGAGACTTTCAGATCGGCAGGCGAACTGCTGGAGTAGGAGATCGCTTTTTTCGGGATTCCAAATGTGCTCTTGCCGTAAGAGGCCACGATCTGCATCGACCGGATTCAGCACCAATTCGTCATATTGGCCGGATAAGCCCTGTATGGTACACCCTTTACCAGTCTTGAACGACCAGGTCTTGCTGCGAAGCTGCGATTCTGTATACAGCGTATAATCGAGCTTTACTGTATAGACGCTGAACCGTTCAGAACATCCTTCGGATACAAGAACACCGTATCGCCTTGCAGTTCGCTGTAGTACGGAACTTCATGTCCTTGCGAGTCTACGATGCTCTCTTCAAACGAATCGATGGCGAAACCTGTCATAGTTGAGATGATGCCACCCGAGTATTTAACACCGAAACGGACAAGCGGATTCGGAATCTCGAATCCGTAGAATCCAACGTCGACTCCTTTCATGCCGTCATACGGATACAGTTTGAGTTTGGAGACCGAAATCCCTAGTTATGATGAAACACACTGCTATTTGGATAAAAATATTTATAATGACCGTATTCATTGTAATTCAGAAGCTACATACAAAACATACTCAGGTGCTAGTATATGTGAAAATCATATAGAGCTATATGAGGTCTGCACTGATTGTAATTTGACATATGATAAAGATTCTCGAGATGATGGGAGGTGAGACAATTGCAGTGAAAATATATGAGAACAGTAATTATCCTCTATGGGAAAGTGACTGTTTTCATGATTCTTTTTAAAATTTGTTTTTCCTCACTAACATCGGCTGGCACGCGCCGGTTCTGGCATTAAATTCGCATTGAGTAGTTGCCCTCGTACTATGTCACTGGACTTTTGATCTATACCGAGGGAAATATCGTGTTAATCGACTGGATATATCCGGATGAGCTGTTTGGGTGAGGACCTCGCAAGCCTGATTGCAGATGATGAAGCAGAAATTAATCACATAGCTGGTTGGAAGCTACTAGAGCGGTGTGTTCCCAAGTATTTTTACAAATGCTTTTCGAAATATATTACATATCCCCCTGTTGCCGACGATTGCGTCTGCGATATGATCTTTCTTACTGTCTTGTGTGGAGAGCTTTCGCCACACAGAGGAGATGTCGAGAAGGTGAAGCCTGTTATATTTGAGTGTACAAACGTCAACGACGCCAGTTCGGAAGCTCCGAATGAACACTTGCTATAAGACAGAAGACGGTGAACCCGTATCTTATTCTCAAATATTCTGGTTGCACTAAGCTGCCCGTAAACTTAATGAATTAGCAATCATCACAAGTTCTTGTCCCTCGACATGTTGTACACTTGTCCGAAACCGTAGCGACTTGATAAACACTCTTTTTATTTTATCCAAGCCGCTAAACAATTTAGTTTGGCGGCTTTTAATGAAGCAGTTAGTTTTCTTTTGTGATTTGACCATAAAGTTTATGTATATGTACACGACCGTAGATGTGTTTATGTCCATTTGAAAACTCCAAGATATCAGTACTATTGTAGCCCTTTCTTACTGCTATTGAAAGGTTGTTTACTATGCTTTTGTCCAGATTCTCTTGGGAATCATATAGATTAAGTTCCTCCACCATTCTAGACACAAGCATCAATATAAATGAGAAACCTCTAGGGATAAACGTAGATATCAATGCTCGAGCACGGGGGCAAACTCTTAGAGTAAAAGTATTTCCCTCTGGATCTCCTCCTAAGCTACGCTCCATGTCATTTAATGGAGTTCCATTTATCCATCCCTGTATTCCTGGAAGTATTGCCATTAACGAGGGACTATCCAATGTTAAATTCACACTTTTTCCTGCAGCTGTTAAGACAGCTTTACTCACATCCTTAAGCAAATGATCACGAGACAAACTATCTGCACAAAGCCATTCAATTGTCCATGTCACCCAATCAGTTATTGAATTGGGTAATGTCCCCACTGAGTCAAGTAATTTCAGACGGAGCCTCTGTAGTATATCTAGCGGAACACCGCTTTGGGATGCGATCCTTACCTCAACATGATGTGGTCCATTCTCAATAACCTCTCTGGCCTCTTTCCAAAGTCTCTCAATTTTTCTTATATATATTGCCTCTTCTCCCCTTTGCTTTGCCATAAATACACCAAGAGAATGGGATATAAAGTCGTTTGGATTAGTCGTATCAGCTTCAGCTGTTAATACAGCTAATCGATTTATTGTATATCGAACTTCTCTATCATTAAAATTACCTTCAGAAATCCGATCAAGTACCACCTCAAGAGGATCACTGATAGTAACGCATCGGTCATCCTCGGGTAAAACTGATAATAACTTTCGTTCCAAATCAGCTTTGGCCTTCATTCCGGGTCTAAAGTTGATAACAGGTTCGGGAATCAAAATCACTACCCCATTTGATAGGTATCCAGCTCGGCCTGCTCTAGCTGCAGCGTTCAATAATTCATGTGCTTCCAGTTCTTCTCGTTCTTGTTCGCTTGAGGTCCTTTTATCACCAGCAAGTATAGCAAGATGCGCAGGAAGATTTAATCCCTGAGCCAGCGTTGGTGTAGCAACTATCACTTTTGCTCCGTTGCTTCTGCGGAAAAGCCTCTCTGATAACATACGTTCTAGACGAAGCATAGCAGAATTATGTGGAACTGATGAAAAGCCATTTTCACCAAATACTGAGTGTTTCAGGTTTCCTAACTCCATCTCTAAACTTTTCTGTATTTCTACCTCTGTTGTATTTAATTCCACCTTTTCTATCTCTTCAAGTTCACTGGAAATACTTCGTGAAGTGCTTACTGCATCATCCTTCGTATTAACAAAAATAATGGTTTTAAGATTAGCTTTATTTGCACGTATAGCAATTTTTGCAGCGACTTTGTTCGCATTGGGAGTAACCCATACGCCTCCATATCTACTTAAATTCCCACCTAATTGTATAGGCTCATTCATGATTCTTGTAGAAGTTATTGAATGAGTAGGCAGCCAGTTATATTGCAAACCCCAAACTACATTAGGGATGGCAACCAGTTCTTTTTTAGCTGCTGATCTTAGAGTCTTCGCTATGTTGCCTTTTTCTTTATTAATCTCACGTTGTTTTTGGGTTGCCCTTCTACTAACAGCAACTATTTCGGATTCATCATAAACAACCACTCCACGTGCTTGACGACTAGGCTTCCATAAAAGATCAATAGCTTCACATGGACGACCTGTCAATGACTCCACCCATTCCGCAAACTGTTGGCCATTTTTCAACATAGCCGATAAAAATAACAAATCTGTATGAGGAACAGCGTTACAAAATGATAGCAAGCATAACATACCATCTAAAGAGCGCCCTATTTTTCCCGATTGTGGGCTTAGAATATGGCATTCATCAAAAACGAGCAATCCTACATTTTCAAAAACAGCCGGCGCAAAAGATAACATTGCTAGACATCGTTCTGGTGTCATCACCTCAATGGGCTTAAGTTGTGCACCTTCAATTAGAAGTGAATCAAAGTCACTAGATACAACCATTCCAAACTTATCATTAGGAAAAATATTTTGTAGATCTTCGGTGAGTTGGTCTACAAGAGCATGTGTTGGCACTAAAAATACTACCTTTTTCCCTCTTGCAAGTGTCCCTGCAATCTTCAATACGCTCACTGTTGTTTTGCCTGCGCCAGTAGGAAGGATTAAAACAGCGGATTGGCCTGTTTGGTAAAATCCTTTATCTATAGCTTCTTTATGATTTGGCCATAAATAGGGCATCTCACCAGCCCTAAAACGCAGCCATTCGTTCCAAAATTCTTTATCTGCACCATCCGGGGGTGGAAGTTTTGTTAAAGAAGCATTTTTTAATGTTTCAGCCGCGGAAAGAAGTAAAGAAGCTAAATGAGATGGACCCGCGTAGGTCATTCTCAAATGTTTACCTTCTTTATAAGATAATTTAATCACATGATTAAAAGCCTCGTTAGCATTCGAATACTTCTTGGAATGCATAGCGGGGGAGGAAGGTAATGACATTATTTCAACAGCTAAAAGTTCTATACCTTCAATCAATACAGTTACTAGAGAGCTTAGGGCATAATCTTGCAATGTCTCACTTTCAATTTTTACCTTTCGCCAATTATCCGCCCGTAATAATATCTCGTTAAGACTTCCTGAAGCGAGTGACCTAAGATTATCACCTAGGGTTCGAATTATGTAAGGCCCTCTTGATTTCGGAATAAAGTTAACTGCTTCGAATGCATCAGCATACTGCGCTGCTGCCAAGAATAAAACTGCGGCAGCTGTGGAAGGATCTAAACTATCTCGATCAATAGGAGAGTTCCGCGATTCGCTTAATTGTTGTATACTAGCCCTGGAAATAATTAGCCTGGCTGTTCCGGCCACGAATGCAGCGGCTTGGCGAAGCGTCACATCATCTTCAAGGGAAGCAATAGTTTCATAAACATCTGCTATTCTCTCTAGTGGCCATTGTTCATCTATTGATTCACGTCCTTCTGCACCATCTTCACTCCTAAGGCGAATAGACACTAGTTCTGCATAATGACGAGTCAATAAAGCAGGAAGTGTATTTGAATCTAAAGTGGGAAGACTGGGAGCAGAAGCAAGGAACCTGGATGTCTGCCTATCAAACATTTGTTGTTGCCTCCTCTGCTTCAAATTCTTCAAGAAATTGAATTACATGTTCCGCCAGCAATTGAAACCATTCCCGTAATTCGGATTGCACAATAAATGTAGCGCCGACACGCTGTTCTTTAGTGATGTCCGTTAATTCTTCATAACCTTTAAACAACTTTTTACGTTTCTCAGTAGTACAGATATCTGATTCGACAGTTAACGCTGCACGATAAGTCCTATGTGCTTTATCATGAACTCTTCCTGCAGCTTCAACTGCTTTTGTGCCTTTTAATCCAGTTTGTTTGATTAGTGCTACTGCATTTGCTAGTAAATCTCTACTTTTCTTATTTTGGTGATGATCTGAAAAAGCAGTCATAACTTTATCCCTAAACATATTCCTCGGATATTCGGTGCATTTGTCTTCACAAATAGTTAAATGTAATAAAGTTTTTTCTTCAGGGTCTATTTTAATAACCAATCCATCAAGTCCTTGAGTCGTTGCGCTTATATGTGGGTCTTTCATATAAGTATTTTCATCTGCTTCTTGATGAGCAACAATCCAAGATATACATTCAAATAGAAAGCCATCCCGATGATAACGGGAAACATTCAACTGATCTTGATTATTTCCACGAATCATTAATTGTTCTTTTGCAGCATCATATAACTCGGTACTTGACCTTACTGGTACTGCAGTACCAATTTCATTAATTATTTCTGCTGCATGTTCAGCTTGGCCGATAGCTATAATAGCTATAATTTTTGATAGCTCAGTAATCTGTTCGACTTGCCACAGATGACCAGTGATATTATCATCCACATCTACGGTATGCGAAAGAATCCCTGTCATAATTTGACCACCTATAAAATAGTATTAAGTCTTTATTTGTACAACATCTGTACAAAGTGCCTATATCCTGCGTTCCTATAAATTAATTACATAGCTAATAAACAACCCTCTATATGTAAATTAAAATAAATGGGATCTTGCACATGATGAACACACAAATAGCACTTAATAGTTATTTCGACGATAAAAGGAATTCCCCTGCTACTCCTCTAACAACTTCATTGTTGTCTACACGGTTTTCTCTTTTTCCCCCGATAAATCTAAGGGTTAGTTCAATGAAAAAGATCAAATATTTATTCTCGACAGTGACACCTTGTTCCCACTCTTCTCCGTAATGGAACAGAGTTTTTCCCTTCAGAGAACGATTGGAGCCTTATCCCACCACATCAGTTCTGTCATGATAATATTTAGATAACAATCTAATCCGCAATGACACAATGTTCTTGTCCTTTTCGGCAAAGGAACCAAGTTCTTGTCCTCCGCTTGGGACAAGAACTTGGTTCCTTAAATCAAAAAAGCCGCTAAAATAGCGACTTTGAATGGAACAATGTTCTTGTCCTTGGACACGGAATTATAGCTGGAATCGCAGCTCTTTGCCCAGGATCTTTCGAAGGCACAGGAAAATCGTCTCCAAATTGTTTTCTAAGTATAGTTGCCCCATCTGCGCTATCGACCTCATCTCTTGCCTCTATAAGACACGCAAGGAGCTTCTCTAACTTCTCTTTGAGTACCTTAATTTGTTTCAGGGTCATTCTTTCGAGCAAATTAGGGTAAGGAGCAACTGGTAAGTTTACTTCTACATATGGATATTGAACAACTTCGCCCTCTTCAACCTCAAATCTTGTGGTGAATGTTGAAAGAAACGTAGAGATAAGATGGATAAGAGCTTCACTGTCACGATATTTTTTTTCTCGAGAAAAGAAGTCTATAACTTCTGTTTTAACCTGCATATTATGATAAACAATTGAGGTTAGAGCAATACCAGTAGGCTTACCATAAGTAGTCCCTTTAAACTGAACATCTTTCCAACGTTTAAGATAACGAACGATCCTACGGAATTGCTTTCTATCATCTTGGTCCGAATATTTCTCTCTGATCTCTTTAATTAAATCCTTAGGGTTTGATTCATCCCAGCTCTGATTTTCTACCGTACTTCCTAACTTCCTTTTTGCTATATACACCTTGCCATCATTATTCTCTGATGCATATGTTGTTACATCAACATTTGAACATCTCCACAGATCATATTCGAAGTCTGATCCTTCTTCTATGCGATCAATATGTCGTCTGGATTACAGGTGTTCGGATAGGTTGTCATGAACGCGAGCATAAAGCCAATTTGAAAATCGGGGTTAATTTTTTGTCCAAGTTTGACTGCATTCACACTTGCTACGAATGGTGATGCAGTGCCTGGAAGCGAGTCTGTGGATCGTCAATGCCGTCCTCCAACGTTTCTTTGCCTTCAAACAGGATGCTCGATGCTAGGTATGATCCAAATGGCAATGTCAGACAGTTGATCTCGTTAAACGTAAGCCAATATTTCACCTGATCCGTATAAAGGTTGAAAAGGGTTATACAATATCGGATATAACAATCGATCACTTCACATGAAGCCCAGCCATTATACTTCTGGGTCAGTACCGAGTGGCGTTTCATAATGAGAAATGGTCACCAGTGGTTCGATATTATATTTTTTCAGCTCGGCAAAGACATTGTCATAGAACTGCAATCCTTCTTCGTTTGGTTTTAGTTGGAAACCTATTTGGTATTCAACTTGGTATTGGAGATATTACCCTGGGCTGAAGCCAGATGACTCATAATCATTTCGACGGCCCGCTTGTAACCGCCAGCTTGCCATAAAGATTCACCGATGAGGTAAGCCTGCTGTTTATAAAGCGGATTGCTTAGTACTTCTGCTAATGCCTCTCTCAAATCAGTTGTACTGAGGTTATGCTTATGATCAATAGTTTTTTTCTGATATCGAAAAAAGCTTTTGGCTATCCGACTTCTAAGTATGTAAGTTCTTGTCTTGTAACAAACCTAAAAGGAGTGTATCAAAGTTCCAATTTGGACTTTGATACACTCCTTTTTGTATTAATAGATCTTCAATCAAGAAATGCTTGATGTAATGCCTCTAAACCATCTTTATAGATGCCATGGAACAGGTCAATAGCCTCTTCGTCACTAACACCTACAGGCGTGAAACTGCCAGACCACTCTACCAACGATGATTCACCATCAGTACCTTCCATAACGTGGATTGTGGATAAATAATCAGTAACCGGAAAAGGTGCTTTCATAATTGAATAGGTGTAGTAGCGCTCCTTATCATTGAATACTTCCAAGCGCTCTACAATTGCATCACCATCAGGATTAGCCAGATGACGTACACGTCCACCTTCTGTTACTTTACTGCTAGGTATATAAGGTAACCAGTCTGCAAGGGAGTCAAAACCACCGATTAATTGCCAAACATGTTCAGGTGAAGCGTAAATTTTAATAGTAATGGTAGTATGTGTCATTTTATTCACTCTCTCCTTTTTATTTAACGATGATTGGTAGTGGTGCATTAGGTGCTACCAGTTTTTGTTCTCGCATTTCCTCCCAGAATGCAGCCGGTATCACTGTGTTCAATGCAGCCTTATCCTCTTCGATTCGTTTAGGGCGGCTAGCACCAGGAATGACAGCAGCAACTGTCGGATTAGCGAGTACAAATTGCAAAGCAGCAGCCTTGACGCTGATTTGATGACGATCTGCAATATTTTTGATTTTCTCAACTTTTGCAATAATTTCTGGTGACGCTTTTTGATACTCGAAGTGGGTACCTCCTGCAAGAACACCTGAGTTATATGGACCACCAACGATAATGTCCATATTATTTTCTTCAGCTGAAGGCATTACTCGTTGTAGCGCATGCTCATGGTCCAACAATGAGTAACGACCAGCTAGCAAGGAAACATCTGGTTTCACTTCTTCTAAATTCAGTATGATTTCAATTGGTTCTACCCGGTTTACTCCTAGTCCCCAAGCATTAATTACTCCTTCTTCACGTAAACGTGTAAGCACACGGAATGCTCCAGTTCGGGCAGTTTCAAATTTAGAAAGCCACTCATCTCCATAAAAGTCCTGCGCTATATCATGAATATAAACAATGTCCAGACGATCTGTTTTTAAACGTTTTAAACTCTGCTCGATAGAGCGAAGAGTTGCATCCGCGCTATAATCAGGGATGATTTTATTCTTACGGCCGAATTCGAAAAGCCCCCCTTTTTCTCCTAAATCACGTGCAGATGGGTCTTCTAGTTCTTCCGATATGATTCGACCCACTTTTGTGCTTAAAACGTAGTCATTGCGATTTCTTTTCGACAGTGCTTCACCAAGGCGAATCTCGGATAACCCAGCTCCATAGAATGGGGCTGTGTCAAAGTAACGAATACCACTCTCCCAAGCAGCATCTACAGTTGCTATAGCTTCTTCTTCTGGGATATTACGGAACATATTACCTAACGGTGCAGAACCAAAACCTAGTTTCCCTTGCAGTATATTTTTCATATATAATAAACCCTCCTAAAATTATATTTAAATTCTTTATGTCAGAAATCAATGACTGACCAAATCAACAAATGTCATTTCATCGTCTGACAAAATTGATTATGAAACATCTAAACAGAAAAAAATAGTACGCACTTTAAAGTTATATAGGAACTAAAAAGTAATATAGGTTTCCCAGTTGGTCAGAGTCCGCTGATATAAGTAACCTTTGTTTCCTGTATCTGCTTAAGAGCATCACTTGTCCCCGAATGAAATTCCAAACTCTGAACATCGCGATTAGGATCACTGGTCAGCCCTAAAACTATAGCGCGAACGCGAATTAGACAGGCTAATACGATATGATCCTTTGTTTTAAAAATAGAGGCGTAACTTATTTCATTTCCGTTTAATTCAATTAGTTCATCAGATCTGGATGCTTACTCTTTGGTAATCCTTTAAGTCATCTTGAGAGGATAAATCGTTCCTGCTTTGCTCATATACCGTCTCAAAGATGGATAAATTACGAATAAGTCCACATTACTTGTAGACTTTTTTATTTAGAACACACTACGTACTAATCCACCGTCTATTCTCAATGCAGAGCCATTAATAGCTGAGGAAAGTGGACTACTTAAGAACGTAACAAAATGTGCAACTTCTTCTGGACGAATGAATCGTTCTATTATAGAAGTAGGACGGTTCTCACTCATGAAACGCTTTTCGGCCTTATCCATTGTTAAGTTTTCATTCGGATAAAGACTATTTAACATAGTCTCTACACCTTCGGTTAGAGTTGAGCCTGGCATTACTGTATTTACAGTGACATTTGTACCTTTACATAACTCTGCTAAACTACGGGAAAGAGACAATTGCATGGTTTTTGTTGCACTGTAATGTGGCATTTCCTGGGATGGCATAATAGCTGCCTCACTTGCAATAAAGACAACTCTGCCTTCTTCTTTGTGAATCATTTTCTTAAGGTAGGAGCGAGTTAGCCGAACACCGCTCATAATGTTCACTTCAAAGAAACGAAACCAATCATCATCTGGGATGTCAAAATAATCAATGGGTTCGAATATGCCCAAATTATTGATCAAGATATCTACTTCTGGATATTCATTGAATATCTGTTGACAGCCTTGTTCCGTTCCTAAATCATAAACAGCTGGCTTTAGAGTGGCTTGAGGGTATTGTTTCTGAATTTCATTGATGGTTTCAAGCACCTTTTTTTCCCGTCGCCCGTTAATAAGAATCGTAGCACCCTCAGCCGCTAATGAAAAGGCAATAGCCTTGCCAATACCTGCAGTTGATCCTGTAACAAGTGCGATTTTCCCTTGTAAATTCAATTTCATTTTACATTCCTCCATATATTGAGTTGACACTTCAAATGGTGAAAAAAGAATAATAGGTATTTATTAAAAAAAAAAGAGCTAGACAGACAAACTAAATGTGTCTAGCTCTTTACTACTAATTAAAAATCAAAATTGTCAGGATCTGGCCCTATGCGGTGATTTTGATTCATTTCATCGATGAGTTTCATATCTTCTTTTGTTAGTTCGAAGCCAAAAATAGCAGCATTTTCTACAATACGATGCTCTTTGGTTGATTTTGGAATGGTAATAATACCATTCTGTATATCCCAGCGTAAAATCACTTGGGCTACAGATTTATTATATTTAACAGCGATTTTTGTTAAAACATCATTGTTCAATAGTTCACCTTGCATTAAAGGAGACCAAGCTTCTAGTTGAATACCATGTTTTTCACAAAAGGCTTGAAGCTCTTTTTGTGTTAAACGTGGATGACATTCCACCTGATTGATTACGGGTTTAATTTCTGCGTCATTCATTAAGTTTTCAAGATGGCGAATTTGGAAATTGCTTACACCGATAGCTTTTACACGCCCTTCTTTATAAAGGGTTTCTAAAGCACGCCAAGCTTCTTTGTATTTCCCTTCAACTGGCCAGTGAATAAGATAAAGATCTAAATACTCTAATCCCAGTTTCTTTAGACTTGTTTCATAAGCTGCGATCGTCGATTCATATCCTAAGTCTGCATTCCATACTTTTGAAGTGACAAATATCTCTTCTCGTGAGATACCAGCTTCTTGTAGTCCTTCACGGATACCTAGACCTACACCTTCTTCATTTCCATAAATCGCTGCTGTATCGATACTACGGTAACCATGTTTGATGGCTAATTTAACGGCATTTACCAGCTCTAGACCTTCTTCTACTTGAAAGACTCCTAGACCGAATCCTGGCATTTTTACACCATTGTGTAGAGTGACTGTATCTTGTAAATTATTTATCACTGAAAATTCCTCCTATTTTATCTGCATGGATTTATTTGAAATCATTTTGGTCAACAGATTATACTCGAGATTTTGAAAAAAAGCTCTCCATCTGCTTTGGATTACATATCTTTGAACAAAATTGATTAGCTCTAACTTATAGCGATTCCCACAAGAACTTTATTTATCTAAAAATAAACGAATTGCTTTTGTAACCAATTCATGATCTTCTTCAGGGGTTAATCCGGATACCGTAACGACCCCGATTATCCCAGTGCCTTTCAGCATAATAGGAAAAGCCCCACCATACGCTGCATATTTATTAACATCCAATAGATGTACTTCATGAAAAGACATTCCACTCATTATTTTCCTGAGTAGTTCCCGTCATCATAAAGTGGAACAACTGTACATCATTTTTTGTTATATTTACGGCAATTTGTTTTCGTGCTTGTTTAGCCATATCAACAATAGATAAACCTAAAAGAAGGGCATCTTCGTTAGAAAAAGAAGTGAATTGCAGCATTATCTCATCTTTTTTAATACTTTCCATTTTTTGTTCAAAATATGTGGTGCTCATAAAGTTTCTCCTCATGGATTATGCATATTGTTTTAATCATCTAAATCTTACAAGTCGCTAAGTTTTTAAACGCTGCAATTCATAAGCAGGATTACTTAGAGTGAATATTCAAAATTGCATAATAATTTAGTTTTAAAACAGATAGATTCGGAATTATATCCGTAGCGATTTTAGAGGTAATGACCATGTAAATAAGGTGAAAGCATTACGAGCTTCAAGTAATATTTCAAAACCTTTTGTTATAAGCAAACCATGAATATCTAAATTTAGAGAAAATTTCATGGATTTAAAACTAACCAAAACTATTAGCGCCAATGATGTTACTATTCGAATTTTGTCTAACCTTGCCGGCAAGAAATATTATGTTACATGACAATACATATTAAAAGTACGTACTTTTTTGTGCTATAGGTACTTAAAAGTGCCTGTTGGCCTTTTTCAGAAGCGTTCTCCGCAAATAAAGGTATTCAATTGTTTCTGAACTCCTTTGTTAATGGATTAGATTAGTCTTGTGACAGCATATAACGAAAGAAGTAGGCAAATGTAACCCTCAAAAATCAACTAAACGGCACTTATTGAAGCAGCGTGCAATCGATATCAAGAATTGACAAATGAACTGAATCCTATTCAGACGCATCGATGAACGTAGAGGCGCTCGTCGAGCAGCAGTTTGGTTAGTCTATGGTCTTTCATCTATTAACGTCTAAAGAAGTATTCCTACTGCCAGCTATTTTGAAATGCAATAGTAACATCCCGAGGGGACACTTCTTGATCCATCGCTCAAAACAATAATGAGAACGAGCCATTTTAAGTGTGCCGTCATTGGTGGGTGTTTCGCATAGTGATTTTTAGTTCTCTTCTATTCAAGATTTTAGGATATCGCTATTATCCTAATGTTAAATGAAAAATGCTCATGAGTGTCTCATGAACTTTTGCGGACATTTCACTCAATTCACCATACCTTGCCTAGTAAAGCATAAATTAATCAATTCCCTGAGGGTTTTGCATACCCTGCTAAATATAACAAAACTTCAAATCATACTAGACTTCTTAATACGAACATTTAGGTGTGATTTTTGATTGATATTACTATTTACCATTTACACTCTCCTTCAGATAATAGGTACCTTTGAGTACCTATATAACTAAAAAGTACGTACTTATCAAAATAATTTAACGGCTATATACTAGCACTCATGAAGCGAAGGAACGCTAAGCTTACTTCAATTCAACATAAATTAACTTCAGGAGGAATCATGAATCAAAATATTGATAAGCCAGCATCTCAGCGTAAAGCAGAGTCAAAGTCAGGCTCCTGGGGACTACTTGCCCTTGCTATTAGCGCATTTGGCATTGGGACAACTGAGTTTGTTCCAGTAGGGCTTCTTGGATCCATCGCCAATAGTTTAAATATCAGTATCACTCTGGCTGGTCTTCTTATTTCAGGTTATGCGATTGGGGTTGCTGTGGGAGCTCCTATACTCACAGCTCTAACCAATCGAATGAGTCGCAAATCTTTGCTTATGTCTTTGATGGTAGTTTTTATTATCGGTAATGTTGTCGCAGCCCTTTCACCATCATTTGAAGTACTCTTAATTGCACGTTTTATCACAGCATTTTCTCATGGCGTCTTTTTCTCTATTGGAGCGACGATTGCTGTTCAGTTAGTACCTCCAGGAAAAAAAGGTAGTGCAATCGCACTCATGTTCACTGGTCTTACTATTGCTATTGTTACTGGTGTTCCTTTGGGAACTTTTATCGGCCAAGTCTTTGACTGGAGAGCAACTTTTTGGTGTGTTGCATTGTTTGGTGTTATTGCGATCATATCCAGCGCCGTACTGATCCCTAAAAATCTGAAACAATCTCCTCCAGCCAAATTCTCCGATATGGTCCGACTGCTCACAAATGGACGATTGATTATGGGCTTTCTGATCACGACACTCGGTTACGGAGGCACATTTGTCGCTTTTACTTATTTAACTCCACTCCTTCACGATGTGACCGGGGTAAGCCAAGGAATGATTAATATCATCTTGATCGCTTATGGTGTTGCTGTTGCATTTGGTAACTCAATTGGAGGGAAGTTTGCCAATAAGAATCCGATACGTGCACTATTTTGGATGTTTGTTGTTCAAGCGGCAGTTCTAATCCTTTTGACATTCCTCGCACCATTTAAAGTGGCTGGTGTCACTGGTGTCATCTTAATGGGTCTATTTGCCTTCATGAACGTACCTGGTTTGCAGTTAAACATTGTCCAACTTTCTGAAAGGTACGCCCCTTCAGCTGTCGAAGTTGCTTCAGCGATTAATATTGCAGCATTCAACATCGGAATTGCAGTGGGTTCGGTAATCGGCGGGATCGTCATTGATTCTATGGGGCTTGTGCATACTCCTTGGATTGGTGCTCTAATGGTTATCCTAGCAATCCTACTCACAGGTATTTCTGCCAAGTTAGAAAGAAAATCATGAAAGGAGAGTTCGTATGTATGAGCATCATCAAGCTTACCAAAGAACCTACAAAGAAGGTGAATTAACGCTCGGTCTTCATATTCCATTAGAAAACTATCATATGAAAACGCCGACGATGGCACATCAAATTGAGTTAGCTCAGACTGCTGAAACATACGGTTTTACATCGTTGTGGCTCAGAGACGCTATATTGGAAGATCCCAACTTCGGGGATCCTGCTGTCGGTCAGATTTATGATATTCTGATTTTCGGGACACACTTGCTTAGCCAGACCAAACAAATCGCTATTGGAACCTCTGCATTGGTACTCCCTCTTCGCCATCCACTTAGACTGGCGAAGGAAGTTGCCACCATCGAAGCACTTTTTCCCGAAAGGCTGATCATGGGTGTTTCTTCCGGAGACAGGCGGGCTGATTTTAAAGGGCTAGGGGTCGAATATCTGAGTCGGGGCGCTCAGTTCCGCCAAGGGTTATCTTATCTGGAAAAGGCACTTTATGAGCATTATCCTACAATCGACTCACGTTATGGGCATATTGAGCAAGCGACACTCGTACCGAAACTCAAGCAAAGAATTCCTACAATGATAACCGGCTTTGCCCAGCAAGATTTGGACTGGCTTGGAGTAAACGGTGACGGATGGATGTATTACCCACAGGCACCACTACGACAGTTAGAAGTTATTAATGCATGGCGAGAGTCTGCAGCTCGACAATATCAATCAGCATTTCGCCCTTTCACTATGCCTATGCATCTTGATTTAGCGGAGGATCCCGATGAAGACGCAACCCCCATTCGATTGGGTTTTCGAATCGGACGCAATAAATTGTTAGAGCTTCTTAAAATATATAAAAAGATTGGGGTTAATCATCTCTTTTTTGCTCTATTTGACAGTCTTCGACCAGCTGATGAGGTCATTCATGAATTAGGAGAATACGTATTGCCTCACTTTCTACCACTTGAAATTAGGGTTTGAATGTGGTCCAGTTCACTAACATCTTGATTTTTAACAGCATATAATAGGGGAATCCACAAGAGCTATTAGAGATTCCTTTTTGAATAAAATCTGGTCCAGCAGGGTTACTCTGGCTGGCCAGATAGATATAGATCAAAGCGAGCAAGATACTCTGCTTAAAACCAGGGGATTTGTCCTTAAAGAACTTGATGCCACCGATTAAACTTAGGGAGGATCTCAATATGATTAAATATAATATTCCTGTAGAAGCTGCCTTGGAGGTAATTGGTGGAAAATGGAAGGTCGTTATCTTATGTTATTTAACTAAGTCAACAAGACGAACAGGGCAGTTAAAACGCTTGATGCCTGGTATCACACAAAAAATGCTGACACAACAATTAAGAGAGCTCGAGAAAGATGGTATCATTCGTAGAGTAATTTATAATCAAGTTCCACCCAGAGTTGAATACTCACTAACAGAGTATGGGCTAACCCTTTCAGATATTTTAGACGCACTTTGCAATTGGGGGGAGAAACACATCGATATTAAATACCCACATAAAAATGTATTACTAAATATAGAAGAACTAGAAAGTAGATTCTCTGGAGAGAAAATCACTGAAATAATTTAGAGTAATCATTATTTGCAATAGGCTTAGAGTCGCACTCCTTTCAAGTGTACAAAGAGTAAAACCGAATGATGGTTTCTTTGATAAAAGATATCAAAGGAACAAAGTTCTTGTCCTCTACATGGGACAAGAACTTTTACAGAAAAAAAAGCCGCTTCACTCTTTTTACAGTGTAATGTACATGTCTGCTACTGGAATTGCAACCGTTTCTATTATTGTGTACTATTTCTACATCATCGCTGAGGACAATACGAAGAGTGTTCTGTTCCGTCGTAAAAAGCTGCAGACCTCTTCTTTTTTAAGATTGGACGGATTGTAATATGAAGTTTAACAGCTACTGGAAACAAAGAAAAGCAGTGGTGGACCGCTAATCTTGGTCTGCCACTACTTTATAAGATGAATATCCCCAATAAGTATAACTCCAATTAAGTAAGTATTGTCATCGCATCTCTTGTAAATGGAACTAGATCGTCAATACGTCCTTCTTGAATTTTTATAGCCCATACCGGGTCGACCAGAAGCGCACGTCCAACAGCGACCAGATCAAACTCATTATTCTCAAGTCGTTGGACCAATCCATCAATGCCGACGTTGCTTGCCCCTTTACCTTCCGTGAACAGGCTTGTACAATCACCGTCAAGACCAATTGATCCAACTGTGATTGTCGGTTTACCAGACTGTTTCTTGATCCATCCAGCTAAATTCAGATCAGAACCTTCGAATTCTCGCTCCCAGAAACGACGTGTAGAACAATGGAAAATATCGACACCAGCACGAATCAACGGTGTCAGAAGCTGCTCCAGCAATTCCGGTGTTTCTGCCAGTTTAGCTTGATAATTTTCCGTCTTCCACTGAGATAAACGCAGTACGATTGGGATTAACCTTTTCAGCAATGGCACTAAGTCTTGCCTTAGGTCAGAAAAAACCTAGTTCTGATACAAAAAAATCGTTACTCAAGCGAAGTCTTATATTAATGTACTTTTATCTCGCCACAGGAGTTCCATCATGATGCTATTTAGATAACTACCTAATCCGAGATGACACAATGTTCTTGTCCTTTTCGGCAATGGTACAATGTTCTTGTCCTCAGCTTGGGACAAGAACTTGGTTCCTTAAAACAAAAAAGCCGCTATAATAGCGACTTTGAATGGAACAATGTTCTTGTCCCGCGACATCATACTATGTCTCCTAACCTTATTAATTATGTTTGTACTTTACTACGTTTTTATTTTTGTTTTATAACCCAAAAAAACTAAGTTTCTTATAGCCTTCAAATTTAAAAAGAGCCTGACTCAAATCTCCGATATGATATGCAAGTTCATCCCCCACCTAGCAAACATGTGATAGTTCTTGCGGATGCTCTTTATGTTTACAATGAACTCATTTTTAACCCCTTTTTTATCTGCCTTACCTATATATAAAGGGATAAAATCATCTAAATCTCCTGTTCCCATTACATAGATGATTCCCTCCCATCTCGGATCATTGATATTTGACTCAATCGTATTAATGATAGCATCCTCCATGAGAGTAGACCGTTTGAGTAATCGTCTTTCAGTTTGGTTTACAACTTTCAATTTGGTTTGTACAAGTTAAGAGCCTGCATCTGTCTCAAATAACGGAACAAACGAAAATCCTCTGTTCGATTTAAGCCATTCATTAAATGGAATCATCGTCTATTCCCTTCATGATTTAAAAGAGTATTTGGATAAGCATCGGATATCAAACTCACAGCTGATATTCAACCGAACCAATGGTGCAAGGAAACCCAGGGATTGGCGGCTGAGATAAAACGGAATCTGCGAGAATAAATAAGCCAACTTTATCCAGCATCATCAAGTAGAAGTGTACGACACTCTTCATACAATCCTTTTCCCTTCTTTATGCCTTTTAAATGAGCTTTCCAACGATTGAGAGGGTTATTACTACGCCCAACGTACACTGGTATAATTCCTTCTATTTCAATAAGATATAGATAGTATCTTGAAAGCTACCTTTAACTAATTGTTTTATTTGTTTTAGAATAACTGCCTGATCTAGATTCATGTTCCCTGGCGGAATAGAAAATAAATATTGCTGATGGTTAACCAACCATTGTTTTAGCAGGTACTTTTTAGTTAACATTCGTTCACTCCAAGGTATGTATTAGTGAGCTTGAACATCCGATAATTCTAAAGAAACAATACAGTAAGTGGTACACGCTTTCTAACTTAATTCAAAGAAAATGGAGAGCAAGCGCCCTCCACGGAGTAGTCTAGATTTCAATATTTAATGTGTTATTGCTTGAAGTAAATTTCATAGATGCACCCAAACCCTTAATAGCCTGTACAGGAATGTACGTAATTCCGTTAATGGCTTTTGGAGCGGTACTTAATGTAGAAGACATACCATTGTAAAATACCGTTTTACTACCCAGCGTTAACGTTACTTTGTACTTATTTTTTGTTAAACCGATCGTTCCACTCCCAGCATCGTATGTAAATGAGGCACCTAGAGCTTTTGAAATGTCACGCAGTGGGATCAAGTTACTTTCTTCAAATTGTAGAGGTTTGTTCGCAAAGTTTACTTTCTTATCGTTTACATAAACTTTTAAAGACGATTGTGTGTATTGAGGCTTAGTTTCTTTTGGTTTTGTAGATTTTGATGATGAAGATGAACTAGAGCTACTGGATGTTGAGCTACTCGAACTACTAGATGACTTTGAACTTGAGGAAGAACCTCCGCCATGATAATGATATTCTCCATATTCTAGTCCCCATTTGGCACAATTGGTCCAACACGTATGTCCACCATTTGCATCGGTTCTCCCTGGATGAGCTAACACACTTGATGTACCTGATAAAAGCAAAAGAGATACTAGAGAACTAACCAGCAACTTTTTTTTCACGATTTACACCCTCCGACTGGTACTATTTTCCTAAGTATCATATCATACAATATCTGATAAATAAATATATGGTTACCATTTTCGAGAATTAAATTATCTTTAGAATTCAATAAAAGAAGATTCATCAACGCTATGCTGTTAGGAGCTCAAATAACCTTTAGATTTCTGGAATCGATATGCCATTAACCTTATCTATCAAAGGTTTAGACACTTTATTAATTCTGAGATAAATCTTGCAATGCCCGCCTAAGATTGGATAGAATTGATCCTCCTTTCAAGAATCGACTGGCTTTTGCCTAATTACTAAGATGGAAATAGTTTGGACGGATGCCAAGTTTGTCAACTGCGCAAATCGGCAATATCTTCGCCGTTAAATTCAGAACGATTACGTTCCCATCTACTCTTACACGCTCAACAATAATGCCACTTTAAGATTGTAATCCCTCTCAGTACGCTCTACCGTTAGTGTAACCTGCCAGTTAGTTTAATGAATTGAAGGGCAAGATGACGATTAGATACACGCCTAATCGGCAACAGGAACATGTTCTTGTCCTCAGCAGCTATTTTCAGTCCGATATTTCGCCTTTTTAATACCGAGCAACCGTGTTTAACCTCTCATCTTGTCAGTTGTCACATAACATTGTGAACATTTTCATGTATTATGGTACTTAATAAAGCTTTAAGTGCAAGTAATCTATGTTTAGATGTA
>NZ_LITU01000033.1:32968-39200 GCF_001280595.1 Paenibacillus xylanivorans | reverse complement strand
AATGGGAATATGTTCTTGTCCCTCGACACGTGGACGTACTTTTGGGGGAACCATTATGTAAAACCTCCTCTTATCTCATGCTCTCTTCACATCTGTAGAGGAGAACTTTCAACTTTTGATCATACCACACGCATGTCAAGTCCCCCCCCTAAACGAAAGTAAAAGTCAATCCCCTTTATTTTTTTCAGTAAAGTTAAGAGGTTTCTTTCAATATCTATTGCATTAATTTAAAACATAATGTTTGATTGCATACTCTTTTCGGAGATGCTACTCTTCTACGGTCTCTCGAGAACCCCCAAATAAAAAAATAAAGTGTCGAGAAAGTCACTAAGACTTTCTCGACACTCTAAGGAACTGTAATCACAGTTCTTTAACATATATAAGCTACATTTCATCTAATATATCCAGTGAAGGGATTCGCTAACAATGATTTGTTACAATATCTGACGACTATCTTTAAGTAGAACATCGTGTGCACTACCCTCAACAATACTTGTAGAAGAAACTAATGTTATCTTAGCATTTTTTTGTAGTTCAGAAATTGTCAGGTAACCACAATTACACATTGTTGAACGTACTATGCTTAAAGAAAGTCCAACATTATCTTCTAAACTTCCTGCATATGGTACAAACGAATCAACTCCTTCTTCAAAAGAAAGTTTTTCGTCACCGCCTAAGTCATATCTTTGCCAATTTTTTGCCCTTGTACTTCCCTCTCCCCAATACTCCTTCATATAATTACCGTTTATATTCACTTTTTTAGTGGGGCTTTCATCAAATCGGGCAAAATATCTTCCTAACATTAGAAAATCTGCTCCCATAGCTAGTGCCAATGTAATGTGATAATCGTGTACAGTACCTCCATCAGAACAAATTGGTACATAGATTCCTGTCTCATTAAAATATTCATCACGAGCCTTCGCTACCTCAATTAATGCGGTAGCTTGACCTCTCCCTATGCCTTTTTGTTCTCGTGTAATACAAATTGCGCCGCCACCAATTCCTACCTTTACAAAATCGGCACCAGATTCAGCAAGGAAACGGAAACCTTCTTTATCAACTATATTTCCTGCCCCAATTTTTACAGTATCACCATAATTCTTCCGGACGTATTCAAGAACAATCTTTTGCCATTCTGTAAATCCTTCGGAACTGTCAATACAAAGAACATCTACTCCAGCTTGAAGTAATGCCGGAATTCGTTCAGCATAATCTCTAGTATTAATACCTGCACCAACCATATATCTTTTGGATTCATCAATCAACTCATTCTCATTTTTCTTATTAGTATTGTAATCTTTTCGAAATACCATAGAAATCAATCTTTGTTCATCATCAATGATTGGAAGACAATTTAATTTGTGTTCCCATATAATATTATTCGCTTCTTTTAATGTCGTATCTTTATTACCACAGATTATTTCTTCGAATGGTGTCATAAAATCTTTAACTTTAGTGTCTAAAGTCATCCGACTAACTCGATAATCTCTGCTAGTTATAATACCTACTAATTTACCTCTAGAACTTCCATCAATTGTTACTGCTACAGTGGAATGATTTGTCTTCTTCTTTAACATTAACAGTTCGTCTAAAGTACCTTCAGGAGATATATTAGAATCACTAACAACAAATCCAGCTCTATAACTTTTAACACGAGCAACCATTTGTGCCTGACTTTCAATAGATTGTGATCCGTAAATAAAAGAAAGTCCACCTTCTTTTGCTAAAGATATTGCCATTGTATCATCAGAAACAGACTGCATAATTGCTGATGTCATAGGAATTTTCAAAGACATAGGAGATTTATTTCCTTTTTTAAATTTCACTAAGGGTGTTTGTAAGCTAACATTTGCCGGTATACACTCTACAGATGAGTAACCTGGTATTAGTAAATACTCACCAAAGGTGCGCGATACTTCATTCAGATAAACTGCCATATTATTTTCCCCCTTGTTCTTGAGCTGTTTTTTCCATAAGTTTATATAGACCTTGATACAATCCCATAAGCATCTCATCATCGAAGTCAGTAAATAACTCCTCCATATACTGTTCTTCCTTCTTACCTCTTTCCAAGTAATATTCTTTACCCTTAGATGTTAAAGCAACACGCAAACTCCTTCTGTCAGTTTCATCTTTTCCTACTTTTGCAAAACCTTTTTTCTCAAGAATATTTATGATTTTTTTCACATTCTGACTCGAAGTACCGACAATTTGAGCAATATCTTTTAGGTTAAGAAAGTAATCATCATAAAGAGAAATATTCCACAACACAAAAGCTTGTTTTAATGAAAGATCCTTATATCTTCTATCGCCTAAAAGTTGCAAGCGGTTAGATAATGTGAAAATTGATCCATAAACATATGCTTTATGTGTGATTTTTTTTTCGATTGGAAGTTCCATTTTTTCACCCCCACAATAGGTAACTGGTTATGTATTAAAATATCTAACCAATTACCTTTTGTCAAGTAACTAAGAGGATACAAACGAAAGATTTAATAAGGAAAGTGATTTTTGCGGGGTGCCTGCGTCATTTCATTAACTTGTAATGATAGGAAATGAAATATAATTTCATTGCTTGAAAGTGTGCTGCCAACCGGGAACTACTCCTTGCTGTTTGAGTTAACGTTTCTCGTAAACTCAAACCATATTTTCCAGATATTTGTCGAATAAGGCTAATGAGTATTCCTTTTGAGAGATTAAATTTTCTGTAATCTGTTTAATTACTTGTTTATCGCGCAGCTCCAGTAAATCTGAAATCAACAGATCCTGTTTCCAGAACTTGAAGTTCCATTTAGAAAAACTAATATCCCTTGCTTCAATTTAATCATCCCTTCAAAAAATAATCATTGCGTATCTTTCAGATAACATTATATTCACAAAGTTCATAAAATTATCCAACTCAGAAAATATTCGAGAAACGATTGAAATATTCTGCCAGTTAGTTTAAATAATTAACAGGCAAAATAACGATTAGATATACGCCTAATCGGCAATAGGAACATGTTCTTGTCCAATACGGTAATCGGTACAAGTTCTTGTCCTTGGCTCGGGACAAGAACTTGTACCGATAAAATAAAAAAGCCGCTATAATAGCGACTTCAATGGGACCATGTTCTTGTCCCTCGACATATGATTGTACATTGACATAAAGTTCCTGTCGGAGGACAAGAACATGTACCCGTACCGATTGCCGTTCCCCCTTTCAGGGTCGTTTAACGAATAAAACACAAAAACCGTCGATCTTTTCAGATTAACAGTTTTCAAAAATTCAATTTTTTCACATATGTCTCGACTGTTTTTTGTAGCATCTTATTCTCATCACTTGGATTGTTCATGATAAGCATTGCAACTTTTTGTGGTGTGTACGATATTATCGACTGAATATCTCCTTTAGCACTTTCATGCTGATAGAGACATTTGAATTTATTAAGTATCGATTCATTTTTACTTAGATGATAATACTCAATGCTGCTGGAAGAACTGCTCTCATCAAAATTGTATTTAAAAGCAACACTGGGAAAAGACTGATCTCTCATGTTCTCAATTTCCTTCCAAGATGGTACACTAATTTCTTTACTCCTCTTCCCTGCAATCTCTAACCAAGTACAGAAGAAATTTTCACTGAACTGTATGACTAGTTTTTCAAGAATCCAGGAAAGTATCCTCGAATCAAGACTTTGAAGGGATAATGGCACGGACTTATATCGGATCAATGTTTCCTTCATTTGCACTGCGACTAAGACGCCAGAGAGTACACTCATCAGCCCAATGACCCCAATAGCCCAGTTATATCCCAGTGTATCCGCGATTATGCCCGAAATTAAGGCACCGACAACATATCCGCCATCCCGCAATAGACGATAGACACCCACTGCAGAGGCACGCCACGATGGGCCCGTTACATCTCCTATTGCTGCAATCAGTGTAGGATAAATCATAGCCGTACCCACGCCTGTCAATGCACCTGAAATCATCCACCATTCATAGATTGGAAAGAAAACCATGGAACACAATGCCACGCCTTGAAGCAACATTCCCCATACGATCAAAGGCTTACGTCCCCATAGGTCACTCAAATAGCCAGTGAATAGTTGCCCCACACCCCAAAATGCCGGAAAAATCATAGCCAGTAATGCAATCTGATGCATGCTCAGACCAGCTGAGGTAAAGACCACAGGCAGCAATCCCCATCTCAAACCATCGTTCATATTGTTGATAAGACCAGCTTGACTAATATTAAAAAGTGTTTTGTTTTTCCATGAGGTTTGAAGAAAAATTTCCTTGGCCGATGGCGGGGTGGGTTCTCCTTCCCCACTCGCGCGCATGGTTGCACTTTCGAGTAAAGCAAATGGCTTGGTTTCTTTGGCAAACATGATCGACATCATCAAACCGATCACAGAGAATGCAACCTGCCTAAATTAGAAGCATTCGTACAAGCATAAACATTTTTTAAGTTTTGAATTGAGACTTTAATCCAGTTCTTATAGGACAAGTTTCAAACGTACTGCTCTACAATAAGTTGTTATATAGACCTTTATGTAAATGTTACAAAACCGACATTCCTTTTTATGTGAATATATGGTATATTATGTATGTCCTCATATTTACAAATATAAGTTTAATAGTAAATAAAAAGGATACTGCTAGGTTTTACATACAAAACCCAAAAAAAGGAGACTTAAAAATGTTGAAAAAGTTAATTGCTGTTTCTTTAGTTGCTGCAATGGCACTTCCGGTAACTGGGGCTTTTGCATCGGATAATCCAACGGATAGAATTAGACCTCACACTCCGGTTGACTCAACGATCACAGTAGAGCAAGGAAACGACGAAGTTTCTATTATGGCTTACAGTTGGACAGTCAAAGTTGCTGCAAATGTTAGAAAAACTCCATCGCCAACGGGGGAATGGGTGGCAACAGTACCTGTAGGCTACAAATTTACGGGTCAGCATGGCGGTCAAGTTTGGGTTGTGAATGGACAAGAATGGGTCTATGTCTGGAACGACACCACTGGATTAAAAGGCTATATCTTACTTTCATCTCTTGAAGAGACTGGTTAATAGTTGATAATCCCTTGAATTTACAAAGACAAGAAAATTTAATTTTCCACTAAAATGGCATTACTAAAAAAGATCCTTTCGCAATGTAATTAAGCGGTTGGATCTTTTTCTGTTGAAAATATAACTGCGTATAACCTTGAGGGAAATTAACAGTTACCAATTCAAGAACCCAACTCCCCAATTCGGAGTATGGTTCGCTTCTATATCCTGGTGAGCAGCTAATAAGTGATAATCTTCCTTCACATTGGCTCTCTACTTTCAACATTACCATCAGATATATGACCCATAATTTGAATAATCTTGTATTAAATCCAATGACTCCGCAACTTTTGTATAGGTTGTAGCGTTTTTATAATATGTAGAAAATTTTAGAAAAATATCCCTCTCCATATTCGCATCTTTAAGAAACTTTAGTGAAAATTTGATACCGGCTAAGTTACATATATTGTGGATTAAAGTACGTAATCACAGGAAAAATAATATATATTATTGCAGAATGATGTCATATAGTAAGTAGTTAGTATTTTCAGCCTTTTAAACTATCTTCGGTTCGTGGGAGGTGATTGTTTCACTGTTTATTTGATTCCTTTCAGTTTCATATAGTATCATTTTAACTTGTTTGGGGTTGATGAGTTCAAATAATAGGTTAATTTCCTGTGATTCCTTTTCATAGATGAAGATCGTATTGTAACCTTGTCATTCCGTTATAAGTTTAGTACTACGTAAATTAAAACCGAGGTGTAAAATGAAGAAATCTATAATCATGTTACTATTTAGTGTATTGCTACTCTTTCTGATTCCAATGCATACACAAGCTGCTACAAATCAGACCAAAATTATTCTAGATGGCCAAGAACTAATTTTACCTATTGATGTTGAAGTCGTTAATGTCCGAAACAATATCATGATTCCAATCCGAGTAGTTGCAGAGAATTTAAAATTCAATGTGAACTGGGACCAAAAAACACAAAACGTGAATATCCAACAAGGATCTAATGCAATTTCATTAACCGTTGGAAAAGATCAGGCAAATGTTCAAAATAGCACCGTATCGCTTAACATTGCTCCGCAAATGATCAAGAATACAGTTGTCGTTCCCATACGTTTTGTTAGTGAAGAGATGGGTCTAAGAGTTGGCTGGAATAACAAAGCCAAGATTGTTACTCTAACTAG
>NZ_LITU01000033.1:26155-32903 GCF_001280595.1 Paenibacillus xylanivorans | reverse complement strand
CCCCCCCCTCTAATGGGAGTGGGAATGAAACCGCCACTAACCTGGTTCATGATATAAACTATACTAATAATCAACTTGTCGTTTCATTAGACCGTGAAGTTACTCCAGTTATATCAACACTAAAAAATCCTGAACGAATTATCGTGGATTTCCCATCTACCAACTTTGGTAATATGGGACAAGTCCCCTCTGGTGCATCCATGGGAAGGTTGGATACCAGTGAAATTCCAGGTGTTACTGAGGTACGTTATTCGCTTTTCAAAAGTGACCCAGTTCAAGTTCGAATCGTCATTGAATTAAACAATGTAAGTTCGGTTAATTATACGCAAGAGACCATTGCCGGTAAATTCATCCTTGACCTGAGTATGGTAAACCAACCTACTCCTGCAACTCCTGTCAGCAGTGGCAAAAAAATAGTCGTTATTGATCCGGGCCACGGAGGCAGTGATCCAGGTACAACAAGTTTCACCAAAAATCCAGAGAAGATTTTCACCCTTGCTTTAGGCCTTAAAGTGCAGGCTCTTTTAGAAAAGGAACCTGACATAGAATTAATTATGACTCGTGAAACGGATATCTACCCTACACGATCAGAACGCGTCAAGCTTGCAAACGACCTTAAGGCAGATGTATTTGTATCTATACACGGTAACAGTGTAACCGCTGCTCCCCAAGTATCGGGAACTGAAACGTATTATTACCAACGTGAAAGTAGTAAAGAACTAGCAAACATCATTCATAAAAATTTGATCAAGGCCTTGGGATTTACAGATCGTGGCGTTAAGAACGGAAACTACCAAGTCATCCGAGAAACCACAATGCCTGCCGTTCTCTTGGAAGTCGGATTCTTAAGTAACAAGTCTGAGGAGGAGGCCATGATGTCAGAAACCAATCAAAATAAAGCGGCACAAGCCATTGTGGATGGAATAAAAGAGTATTTAAAGTTATAGGTCAGCGAATACTTTAAGAGGATGTGCTTCTATGAAAAAACGAATCTATGTTGTTATCGCAATTTGTGCCATAAGCTTAATAGCGGTGGGTTGTGGTAGTAAACCTACTTCTTCTAGTCCAGTGCAGGGTTCTGATCCTACAAGTACTACACCAGCGCCAATAGCTAATCAGGACGAGGATAGCGAGGAATCTCAAGAAATTAATGTATATTACGCTGATGATCAACTATTACAACTTGATCAACGAAAGAAGGAAATTACATTCGAAGATGAACCAGATAAATATAGCAAAACTTACGCATCCCTTCAAAGTAGCGATCAAATGGAACTAATCCCTCTGTGGAAAAATATTGATTTACTTTCAGCAACTTTTAATCAAGGAAAATTGATATTAGATGTAAATATTCCGGATGAAGCAAGATTAGGATCTGGTGGAGAACTTTTAGCAATTGATGCACTAAAAAAGACATTTTTTCAGTTTGATGAAGTAACAAGCATTGAACTGCTTGTTGACGGAAATGCAACTGAAAGTATAATGGGCCATGTGGAATTAGAAAACCCACTAACTCGTGAATAACTTTTCACCCATGAAAAAACAGCTGAATCTCTAGTAGAAACGGCTGTTTTTCTTCACTCAGAATATTATTTCAGTTAAAATATCGTCGACTATTGATTATCATCTCGTTATTGGAGACCCACAGACAGGACACTTCTTCTTTATTGGTTTAATGCGCTCCCAAAGATCCGGATTTATGGACTTGCTCCTACCTAACTTTCTTCGCCGGTAAGCATGCCATTCTTTAATATCTACTGAACTAGTATCAGAACGTTTTACTACGAGTTTTTCATAGTACGGATATGTGATCAATAATGTGGCTACCATACGCTTATACCGTGTATACTTCGTAGTTAGTTCCCCAGGCCCGAACCCATCATCGGTGGTTCCATCCTCATTGTAAGCGGAGTAGTTCTTTCTACTTTGGCGAGTTCACCAATGAGAAATTCGCATAACAATGAATTAACACCACGTACAGAAAAGGGATAATTCTATCCAGGCTTATGTATTTACTGTTACGGTGATGAGTGCCTTATAAAAGCTGTATTTACGTCTCATCGTGTCAGTTGATCCATAACAATGTGGACATTTTCATGTATTATGGTACTTAATGAGGTTTTAGGTGCATGTGCTCATCATTTATATATGCATCAAATCGGCATTCGGACTATGTTCTTGTCCATTCCGGCAATCGGTACAAGTTCTTGTCCTCGGCTCGGGACACAAACTTGTACCGATAAAATAAAAAAGCCGCTTAAATAGCGACTTCAATGGGACCATGTTTTTGTCCCTCGACAATTCAATTAAATAAATCAAAAAAGCCGCTTAAATAGCGACGACCATGTTCTTGTCCCGCGACAATAAAATAAAATCAGTTCCTTCTATCCCAAAGAAAGAAGTAACTTTTCCGTTACCTCTATCAATTAGTAACTCTTCAGTGAGTCTCCCAGAATGAAAATGGCTACAAGAAAAAAGGTTATTTTTACTATGGTTGTCGGGATGATGTTAACATTCTGCATTGACTATATATCGTTAGAAATGCAGGCGGTATCCATATCGAGAATGTTATCAAGTTCTTGTCTTTGTGATTTGACAAGAACTTGATAACATAAATATAAAAAGCCACTTAATCAGCCAGACACTTCCTTATAGGATTAATTATCAACGGGTTTTAAAAATTCAATTTTTTAGCTACGCGGCTATTAAGCGTGTATGTTATCGTTCTTACAATTTATGTTCCATACAACATAAATTTTTTTGGCTTTTACTTGTAACTTTTGATACTAGATAACTTAGGCCAATCGTTTGACTGGTCCCTCCTTGGCTCAATAGCTATAGTTCATGTTGCGCAGGTATCGTTTAGATGAACAAACGTTATTTCTGATTGGAGATAACTGCTGCTGCAAAATTGCGTAAATCATCATCATCAGCGGTATTAGTGACTACTGCGTAACTCCGATAATTACCATCGGCCACTTTCTCTGACCAATTTATAGACTTTTCACTTCCATTGAGATCCCGATAAAAATAAGCATCGACTCCTTTAATAGAGAGTATTGAGTCCGAGGAAGGTTGACTATCATAAAAAATTGGCATTATTGGTATATTTAGTGATACGGTAAGCTTCATTTCTTTATCCCGCTTGCTATAGAACCAACTTAAGAATTGAGGCTCCGTTCCGCTTGGTCCTATTGCATATTTGTATCTAGATCCAGTCTGATCATCCGTAGCAAAATTCCACACTTTCTCCTTTGAACTAGTGTTCAAGATATCATTTTGTAGTTCAGCCCGATTAAGACTCCAGCCCATCCATTTGGATAGCGGAGTATTGATTTCGATTCCACGTTCCAGTAAATAATCATTCATTCGCTCAGGAGAATCAAACTCAAGAGGTTTAACAACAATAGAATAATGAGAGCCTTTCTGTGGCAAAACTTCACCCTTCTGTTCTTGATCTTGAATCGCTTCTTTTCCAACAAACACAGTCGCTTGTTCCCCATCCTTCAATGTCTCACGTATATCATTTAATATACTTATCTCCTCTATAGGCGGCGATGGTATATCTGTTGGTGCTATCTGAAATACTGTATCACCTGACTTATTATGAAGTGATAGTACATATTCGGAATAAGCTGCATAACCGGTTCCTCCAACCAGCACAAATACACAGAGCATCACAGCCACGCGAGTAGCCATGTTTTTCCGTAATATGTTGTACGACACACTTCTCCTATAGCGAGAACCTTCTCTCTCATTAAGCAATCGGTTTACCACATTTGTTGTTACTTCACTACTCGAACGTACTGGAGAAGGGATATTGCGATAAGCTGCCGAGAGCTCCTCCAAATAATTATCGTTCCGGTGATATAGACGTCCACGATTCTTGCCCATAATTTTCCCCCTCCACATGCACATAATTGCGTTGTATCTTATATCTCGTTCGCTCGAAACGTTTTCGCACTGTCGCTACCTTGCACTCGAGGATCACAGAGATCTCTTCAAATGTCAACTCTTCAACGACGCGTAGAAGCATAATCTGTCTCTCTTTCATCGACAATCCTCGTAGCAGTTCATCTACTCTCAATGAGGTATCGTAGTCAGTTGTAGCTGCTTCAAGACGGAACAGATGCAACCTGGACATCAAACCTTTACGCTTGCGGATTAAATTTAAGCAATGATTGTAGGCAATCTTATACAACCATGAGGTAAATGAGACCTGTCGAGTATATTTATCTATATTCTTGATTACTTGCAAAAACACATCTTGAACCGCATCTTCTGCTTCCTCCCGATTCCGGATTAAATTGTAGACATAACGATACAAAGGAAGCTGATAGATTTCAATTACATGCCTAAGGGCATTCATGTTCCCATCTTTAACCCTAAGTATCCATTCTTCAATATTTGCAGCATTATTGCGTGTACTGTTTTCCATATGCCCTCCTTTCTTTACTTCTTAAGGCCTTTAATATTTTAAACACTCGAAGCCCTCCATTTGTGACAATTATTAAGATATAATTTTCCATTTGGCGCGAGCCAATCCAGACGTAAAACTATTCCCGGCCTCTAAAGCAACATAATAGAAGGCCTCCGGTCCAGCATTTCCTGGCACGGCTTGGGCACAATGCGCTTAAGAGCCGCATAATTGAGGCTCTTGCAAGATTCATTTTTTCAAACCTTTGAGCCGGGCTTAAACTCGCTCACATTTCTTCATATGAAGACAAAGGAAAAAGCATCCCGAAGGATGCCCTGTCGTTTTGACAGCTGCTTTAGCGGCGTCGGAAAGTTTGTAGTTTTTTAGCCATGAAAAAATCCTCTTCGAGGCCAGTTTAACTCCATCTTAACAAATGTCTTTTTTCTCTTGTCTACTAAAAGGTGATAATACCAAATTAGTGCCTTCATTAAAGTAGAACTTATGTCTGAAGTGCTTGTTTATCCCTTTGTTGTTTAGAACATTAACGAGATATAAGTATCTCTTCAGCTATTTTGACCAGATCCTCTTTACCTAGATTGCTGTCCGCATTATTTGATATTTCATACAACGAATGATTGTGATCGTCCCTCCATCCAATCCGATGGTAAGTAACGGAATCCGTTTCCCTATCCTTGGTATTGGATTGAATATAATAGACCTCATTACCTTGAATGTTCAGCTTCTCGGATGTAGCCTGATCGTCCTGAAATATGGTCACTTTGGAATCGGGGAATATTTTTGTTGCCGTTACAGTTACAACGTTCTTCCCCTTGACATAGCGTGCTAAAGAGAAGTCGGCCTTGTTCCAATTCAGTTTTTGAATATACACCCGTTGCCCCTCCGAAGAAGATTCAGCTTGTCTTTTAAGGTCGTCTGTTAACTGCAAGTAAGCAGCATCTGCGAGATGGTTTGTATACAGATCGGCAGGATAAACGTAGCCGTAATCAAACTGGTAGCCTTGAGGAAGATGCGTTATTGCTTTTAAAACTGGAGCCTGCGTCCGCGTAATTTCAGCTTGTAAACTGCTAAAATTAGAATATTCAATCCATTTATATTCAAATTTTACGGGATTTAATTTATCCGCGTTGTTAATTAAATCATCTTTGACATAATAGGCTACATAATCCCCAGGTTGCAACTGCTCTTTAATCTGATTTGTGTAAAAGCCAAGTCTGCTCGTGTACTTTGTAACAAAGTCAGTCTGCTCTTTGGCGGCCGCAGTATTTAGTACCACCTCACCTTTATTGTTAAGGAATTCAATATATTGCGAGGCAGCATACCCTGTAACTGATACTCCAAGAACGAACATTGCGGTTAGCCCGGGAACCACGACTCTTTGACGAACTCGTGCTCTGGCATCCAACCCTAGCTTGTGAACTGCCAGCTTACGGACCCGAGTCATGACTTTGTCAGTGACATCAAAATTATGAAACTCCTCTTCGATCAAAAGATCCATTTCTTTCAGATTTTCGTTTTGAGAAGTACGTTGTAATTTGGGCATAGTTCTTCCTCCTTTGGGCTCATCCATTTTTTGAGTTTTATTTTGGTTCTGGCAAATTTTTTCTTCACGGCATCGGGACTTTTATTTAGAATTTCACCTATTTCTGCAAACGATTTTTCTTCAAAAACGCGCAGTACCAGTAGGTTCCGTTCAACCACATTCAGTTTTCCGAGCGCCCGGCTTAGTGGTTCGTTAAACAGTTGGCGTTCCAGCATCTCTGCAGGACTATTGGAGGGCTGATCTTGAGCCATTAGTCTGAATTTCCATTTCTGTTGCACTTTCTTTCGCCGGATTATGTTTATGCAGTGATGATAGGCCATTTTGTACAGCCAGGAGGAGAAATTCACCTCAGACTTATAGAGGTTTATTTTCTCATAGGCCTTAACCAGAACATCCTGAACAGCATCCTCGGCTTCTTGTTTGTTTGAAATAAGTCTCCAGCAATACATAAATATCTGTGTTTGGTATTTTTGAACGATATAGACGTAGTCCTGAATTTCGCCCGCTTGAACTCTTTTAATTCTGTATTCGGTTTCCTCATCCATTTTTCTTTAAGGCACCTCCCAGGTATTCACGATGAAGTTTATATATGTATAACAAACGAGGTGGTTCTAAAGGGACATTTTTTTCAAAAATGACCAGGAGGCAAGTCAATATTGTTTTTCATTAGATTCTCATCTAATCGGTAATCGAACTATGTTCTTGTCCATTCCGGCAATCGGTACAAGTTCTTGTCCTTTGCTTGGGACACGAACATGTACCGATAACAT
>NZ_LITU01000033.1:24852-26025 GCF_001280595.1 Paenibacillus xylanivorans | reverse complement strand
AACTGCTCACTAAGCTAAAGTTATTTATCTTCTTTAAATATGCTGAACAAATCTCGGGCCTCATGAAGTGCTCTTATGTTCTTTTGAAACTCCAAAGCCTCTTCATACGTCTTAAAGTATCTCATCGATCTAAAGCTTTTCTGATCGGACTTTTTTTCAAGTATACATTCCAACTTACCTTGCTCTTTTATACTAGGAATTATATCTGAAATACGCAAATTATATACGCCCATCACTGCAAACAATTCCAGATCTACCTCAAGTAAATTAATATTCTCAGGCTGCACAAATGTAAAACCGGCGGTTTGACTGATTAACCGATCTTTATCAAAATCCTCAGGAGGATCGAATGTAATCGAAGTATACTTAATATTTTCTCTGAACGGCACTTCTTTTACAAAGGACGAGTACAGTTTAATTAACCAGATGTCTTCCTCATCACTAAGAGGCAAATCTAGTGAAAAATGGACACCCAACTTGTTCTCAACACTTTTCATCTTTTTCCAAAACGTTAATAGTTCATTCAATGTCCCACTCTCTACATCGTTGATAGGCGAAGGGGGTAATCTCATTCCAACTACCTGCCCGTCGCCTTGAATAAATGCCTGATATACTAATAAAACACTTAATAATTCATCGATGGAATTAACTTTTTGGAGATTAAAATTAAAGGAAAATTGAAGTGTTTCTATATCTTCAAGTACTGTCATGGATACCTGCAGACCGTCATTATCTATATTCTTTATCAACGTTTTATTAAGATCAGCAAGCGGCTGCCTTTGCATAGTTAGTGATCTAGTGTGCCCATATCCAGAAAATTCAACTACGTGAGGTGGCGGGAATGGCTTTGGCTGTAAGTAGAATTCAGTATTTTCACTTGCTAATAAAGGAGCTAATGCCGCTTCATCTAATGGTATCTCGATCCCGTTTATTTTAACTGGCACATTTTTATCAATTTTAAGTTCAGTTTGACTTCTATAGATTATATCGAAGAGTTCCTCCGGTTTGTAGATTCTTAAACTTTCAGGGATTTTGATATTGGCAGACATCTGCATAGCCCTACCTTCACTAGGCACTGCAACAACCAGGTCATTAGCTACTCGCTTATATATAAGACCATCAGGCAACCTTTTGTTGAGAGACTCAACGATTTCTTTTGGGATTATATGTCCG
>NZ_LITU01000033.1:23648-24842 GCF_001280595.1 Paenibacillus xylanivorans | reverse complement strand
TAATTTTAGAGATTAGAATATATTTTGTGGTTTGATCAGTGTGTAAATCATCCATGATGAAATGAATTAAATTATCTCGATCTTCAACCGTATCCACGATTAGATGTTCAATCTTATCGTAATCAAATTTCAACCACAGTTCTTCTTTTTGTTCAATGCCGTCTGAGTATGCATTACATACCACATTGTTCAAATTATTCACCAATACCGATTGTGGAATTATCAAACTCAAATCTGTATATACATCACTAAAATTGGGGACGAATCTCCATTCCCTCTCATCATGAAAATTCTTAGAAATGTGTTCAAAAGAAGTCCCTCTTTGCTTTGCCATTTCTCCGTTTAAGGGTTTGATAAAAAGCAGTTGTGTTGCCAATTGATTATGAAGGATTTCATCCCCAGTACCATCACGCATTTGTTCCATAGCATGTTTGAATGCTGTTTTGAAGTCAGAGAGTAAAGCCGATGAACTATTCATATAACTAATCGGCTGAACACCTTCTTGGATGCCCCACATCTTGCTCATACCAATTCCGTATCGCCCATATCCATCAGAGCTATTGGTGCCTTCCATATGGTACGTTAATTTGTTTAGATGAATATCACAGAAACAAACCATAGGAAATGCAACTTTATCCATCTCGGTCAAATCCAAGTATGTGATATTCTCTTCATAAAATCTCGGAATCATTGCTTTTTTGCTTAATTTACTTTTCAGGTATTCAAGTTTAGGCATGAAATTTAAAAGGACATTCGCACTTTGTCTGTAAGTGTAGTTAGCCTGAGACACCTGTGGAGCTGAGTCCAATAAAATATCACTATACTGTTCAATGGCCATTAGAGTCTCCTATAGATTTTAAGTTATATTGCTAACTGAAAGAATCATTCACTATAAAATTATACCTTATGGATCAAGAGGACGCATTAATACAAGAAGTCTTTTTACCTCTTGGAGAAAGTTTATCCCCCTGGCATTCAATTAAAAACTCTCAAGTATTGTAGAAAACGAAATTACGTTATCCTGGATGAGGCTCAGGTTTTTCACGCCTTTGCCAAACGTTGAGGGCGACCCGTCGCATTCAATGTTTCCATACAGACTGAGGTGGTGAGTTTAAGTATAAAAAATGAATGAACTTCCTTGAATTATAATAATTAATATGATTTTAAGTGGCATATGCTAAATATTTAGACATT
>NZ_LITU01000033.1:14234-23638 GCF_001280595.1 Paenibacillus xylanivorans | reverse complement strand
TGGGACCATGTTCTTGTCCCTCGACATACATTTATTCTTATATTATCGTTGTTTGGTCAGCCAGCTTTTTTACATATGAAATAAAGGCCTATTCTCTCGAAGAATAGGCCTTTTTATACGTATATTTAGTTACTCACAAAAGCGGCTTTTCTTGTTACTAATTAATGACCTAAGGCTTTAACATCATTTCTAAATTGGTCTATTGCATTCTCTATTTTCTTAACATCATTTACTGTGATGTCAGATGGTTTGATGTTTATAACCTTCCAGGCTTTCCCATAAACGGTTTGCATTGCTACGATTGCACCCTCATCTTCATCGAGAGGGGTAAGCGAACCATAAGGTTTTGTTAAATTCCTGAACTCTTCAATAAGAAAAGCTACATTAATTATTTCCTTATCCGTAATTTTACTATCATTAATCAAAGTTGAGAACCGATATTTAATACTTGCTGCTCTCTCGTCTATACCGGCAAGCTGCGATTGTTGTAGACCTTCAATTTTGCTGGTAAGAGCATGATATTTGCTCGCTGTAAGTAATGAGTAAACCCCAACAATTATTGCTAGCCCAATAACCAGCCAAATTAAGATATTCTTTTTCATGGTTCACCCTACTCTTTTCCAGTAATTTTGAAGTAGTGCGTAGCTTGACGCGTATACACATCGACAGGATAGTAATAAGAGATATCATTTGTTGTATAAACAGTGTAATAAGCTTTGGCGCTTGCTTGTAAATTTCTAGTGACACCATCAGGAACATCGTAATAGAATACAAAGTTCGAAGGTGCTCCGATTGATTTGGGTTTGTAACCTTCTTTATAGGTTCCTGTTGCAGAATCGTAAACGCCTGCGGTATATTTATCAGCATTTGCAACGCCAACGCTAGGCGGTATCTCTGTTTTATCTTTTGAGACTCCTGTCAGGTAAATTGATGCGGAACGATTTAAGTCATCTATGTTATAACTAACTTTACCTGGTGCCTCAGTTAGGAAAAAGAAAGCCGTATCAATAACATCACCTAAAAACGGTATCTGCAGTCCTTCAGCTAACCATCCTAGACTAGGAATGGCTGTGCTAGAAGATTCTTTCGGTAATATATTGGCAGGTGCAATAAAATTATCGACAGCAGTTTGCGACTTAAACGTCGTTACGATTTTGGAATTTGCTACATTTGTAGCTCTTATGTCCCCTGGCATTTTATAGTTACGGCTATACCACTGTTGAACTATGCCATTACGAGTGTAAGTTTTAAGTCTCGCTTTACCTGTGAACCCATCATAGAGAACAGAACTGGAAACAGCAATTGTAGCAGCGTTGTTCTCTTGTATTGTTCCGTTAGGATTGAAATTTATCTCACCAATCCCGGTTTCATAACCAAAACCTTTATAAAAATACTTTTCATATGCGGCAGAAGCACTTTGTGGGTCCATTGAAAAAGTGATAATAGCTAAAATAACGACGAACAAAGTAATATTATGTTTTTTCATTGTTGGCTTTCTCCATAAATAATCTCATTAATTTGATCCCAATCATTCTTAGTTAGAAATGCTTCCCCAAAAGGAATGAATGCAGTCTCACCGATAGCTCCTGAAGTTAAAGCAACATCAATTTTCTTAGTTTCAGGTTCAAATCTAATACTCAAGACTGCTTCTTCTTCGTTAATCTTGTTCTTTAATTGAACTGAAACACTCCCGATGTATACTGTTCGATCATCATATTTCACTTCTCGGAAAACATCTTTACCTGTAAAATTGAAAAACTGTTTTTCTTCTTTTAATTTCAACTTTCCTGAGATGTTCCCATTATAGAATGTCATCTCAGGAGAGATTTCTTCATCTTTTTGAAGTTCAACATCTAAAACAAGTTGTGATTGTTTTTCTTTACCAAATTTCTTGTTGTTTTCAACAGTCAGACTATTACTTTTAAACTGTTCTAATAGTTCATCATTTGACTTAATATTAAATTTGTAAGTGTTGTTGTTTTTGTTTCCTGTAAACCCCGAAGAAATCAGAACGATAGCGAAAAGAGCAATCGCTATTCCAAAAATGATCTGTATCTTCTTCATTTCTAAATCCACCTCATGTTATTTTGTATAGTATGGTCTATTATTCATGGTCCGGACAAATGATAATAGCAACATATTAGCGGATAACTCTCCAAGAAAAGAAAGTATTGAATCAAAAACTATATCTTGGAATTATCGCTAAAGTGCAATCATGAGTATATCAGAGACACTGCTCATTTATAAATATTCAATTTCTAGTAAAAAATGATTATTTTTCCATTGAAAAATATCGATTGGGACATTTACACAATGGATTAATGTCATCGAACTGATGAGTTTATCAAAAGTATATGTATGCTTCCAGTACTCCATAGCTACTTTGAATCTGATTCTTCATGTAGCAAATTTTAAAAGAATTATTTATGACACGATAACTCAACAAAAGAGTGAGTAGCATGCTAAACTACAGAATATTCTTTTCTTTTTCAACTAACGTTTCCCGTTAGTTTAACGAACTTTTATAAATAGTGGTTATAATAGTTTTCAGATAATTAATTTTCATATGTTTCACAAGCAGGACTAGAATCAAAGCCGTCATTACAATCCATCATAGCAAAGAACCGCTAACCCATATCTTTATGGATTAGCGGCTAAAAAATTTCTCTCTTCATAAAAACTTCAACAGATTTTTGAAGTATCTTATATTCAATAGTTTGGACCACCGCGTTTAGGGCTTTATTGAAGGTCCGGAGTACTTTGTGGCGATTAGCTGGTAATGAGCTCCTTGTAACTCTGATCAATACATCGCCTTTGGCGAGCCTGTAGTCAAAAGTGACACAACACTTCTACCTGTATAATGCTGCTTATTGAGGTTTTAATTACATTTCTTCTCATTTAGATACCCATCTAAACGGTAATCGGACTATGTTCTTGTCCATTCCGGCAATCGGTACAAGTTCTTGTCCTTGGCTCGGGACACGAACTTGTACCGATAAAATAAAAAAGCCGCTATAATAGCGACTTCAATGGGACCATGTTCTTGTCCCTCGACAACCATATCATATTATTTGCAGCAATGCTGCTTAAAGACCAGTTAAACTGTGGTGAACTGGCACATCGGAATAGAACTGGGTATAATCGATGACAGTCCAAGGCTTATAAGCCATGTTTGGCAATGGAATGAAGAAGATTGAGTACTTCAAAGATGCCATTCATTGGTTCCCCTCCAACACAATTTACATCCATGATGTGTACCATATAATACTGCATATTTTGATTGTTTTCGAAAACAATAGTGTAGATAAAATAGAATAAGCGGGGACCATGTCCCCGCCCTCCATATTGAAAAGTTAATTATCCGCGCAAAATCGCTTCGATTTGCTCAAGTTCTTCCGCGCTAAGCTCCGGTGCATTTAATGAGGCGACCGCATCCTCAATTTGGCTTTCCTTTCTGGCGCCGATCAATGCAGAGGTCACTCTACCGCCACGAAACACCCAGGAGAGGGCCAACTGCGACAGCTTCCTTGGAAAAGCCAATCTTTTCGGAAGCACATACTTTCGTTGGATCTAGCGCAATCTTCGTCATGAAGCTGCATGCGTTTCAAGTTAGTTTACGCTCTTATTGTAGCGAAAAGGCAGGTCCAAACGTATGTCAGCATGAAAGCAGTTTGTTTGGTCACCCTTTTTCTAGAAGACTTGAACGACTTCATGAATGCCATCCACTTCTTCAAAAATGGCACGTTCAATACCAGCCTTCAATGTGATCGTTGCACTAGGACAGCCGTTGCACTCTCCCAAGAATTTTAATTTAGCCACTCCATACTTAACCTCAACCAATTCAGCATCCCCGTTATCGCGCATTAAAAAAGGACGCAGTTTTCTCAATACATCGTCTACCTCTTCGAACAATTCCTCAGAATCTCTCATTTTATGACTCCTTTCATAGAGGCTGTGCTATCAGCTTCACTGTTCGCACTTCCTTAATCAATGGCTTTCTCTCGATCATTCTTTCCTCTAGTTCATCAATCATGTCTTGATAAATCGCTTGATAAAACTTAATTCTTCACTAGTGTAACGTTCTAGAAATCGGAAGTACCGATCTTGTTCCTGCTTATGCAGCTTTCCGTGCAGTACATATAATTCCAGCGCTTTTGCCGTTAATCTGAAGTGGATTTCCTTCTTGTTATCGTTAAGACGGATACGCTCAATAAAACCATCTTTTAATAATGTGGTCGTTATCTTTGTTATGCTTGCTTTCGTTAAATCCATTTTTTCGGCAAGTGTTGTATTGTTGATGGGCCATTATAGCCAATAAAGTCAATGACGTGTACAGCTGTAATATTAGCAGGATATTCGGAAATCCCCTGCTCTTTGACGCTTGCAGCTAGAATCAAGAAGAATTGCGCGATGTTACTTGGCGATTTTTGCGAAATATTCTAATGTTCTAACCAGTTGCGCGGTGTAAGACATTTCATTATCGTACCAGGCTGCAGTTTTCACTAGTTGCTGGTCGCCAACTGTTAGAACTTTTGTTTGAGTGGCATCAAAAAGAGCACTGCCGCTGTTCTTCTTTGCACGAGCAGCCGCCCGCATGGCGTTTTCCACACTCGGATTCGTACAATACATCGGGCCGACAATCATGCTGTTACTGAGCGTATTTGTGTTCAAGGAATCGGTTTCGTCTACCCTTCTCGTCGGTTTTGCACTCATTTGGACAGCGCTTGTTATATACGCTGTGGCATCAGTTCGTGGCACAAAAGTCACGAAGGTGAATGTGCACCATGATAAAACCTATGTATGACGAGGCCTTCAGGTGTTAGACAGTACAACATATTAATGAAAGCGTCCAAACGATGACAGATGTCACCCGAGAACTGAAGATTAACCATGACACAGTGTATGGTTCTCCAATAATAAGCTGCCCGTTCAACACAATGTGTTAAACCGCGAGTTCCAAGCGACGAAGCTCGAAGAGAAATGGGGCAGCGATATCATCTATGATTGGAACGCGGAAAGATGGCTGTTTTGGGCCAAGCCTGTTGGTTAGCCAAAAAAGGTACAAAAGCCGCCTCATTCGGTAAATTGTTGTACTCCTGCAATCTCCCGAAACGAGGCGGCCTCATGAAAAAGCCTACTTCAATATCCAGCATTCTTCAATATATTGATTCCGGAAGAAACCATCCTTCCCTACTAAGCGAGATGCACTACGTCGATGTTGCGCGGAAATTCACCGTATATAAGTTATATTTGTTATTGGCGGAAGGCTGCCTTCCAGCAGTGGAAGGGATTTCGAGGATGGGGAGCAGCGGATGACGCGTAGCGGGCATGCAAGGTTACCACTCCACCATTTCTTCAAGCGTTTGCTTACTCTCATGATCAGACTCTACAATCAAAAAAAACGGCCACCTGCCTTGGGCTACCGATAAGGGGCTAAAAGCAGGGGTACAGCAACATGTCGGACTTATTGGCGACCGTGGAGGACTCTACAACGTTCCAAAACAACAGGATATAAACCCGATTTAAAACGCTGCCCTCATTTGCTGGACCTGGAGTACATCCTGGTCGCAACAAATACTTTTATTTCGATAATATACCTCCAAAATGTTGAGAGAGATCATATAAGCATCTTATTCTCTCTACGCTTCCAAGCACAACTGATTAACTATTTTTCAAACAACAATTCTGTAAATAAAATGCAAAGGATGCTGTATTCATTAGCATGTGCTTGTTATCCCCATCCAATTTGCTGAGCAAAATGCCTCCTTCCAACAAGGAAAATGCAAATGAAGCAAGCGCATCCGAATCCAGATCTCCCCTAAACTCCCCAGCTTTAATCCCGTCACGAATAATACTTTTCATCATATCCAAGAAGGTATGCAGCCCCTGCCTTGCTCGACCATAAAGTTCCGCATGAGTATCGACACTTTCTACAGCTGTATTCTGCATGGGGCATCCGCCAATAAATGGTGGATTATCGACAACATCTTCATATACACGAAAAAATGCAAGTAACCTCCCAGACGCAGACTGCTCTTGGTCGACCGCCTCAGCAAATTTCCCGCTAACCAGACTGGCAGCGTAATTGTAGGCTTCAAGCGCAATCTCATCTTTACTTGTAAAATGTCGATAGATGCCCCCTTTCTTAATTCCGGTATCGGCAATAATATCATTTAACGATGTACCGGCATATCCTCTCTGATTAAAGATTGCTGCCGATTTCATAATAATGTGCTCTCTTGTTCGATCTCCTTTTTTCATGGGTTCCTCCGAATGACTTATTCTAATCTAACATTATATCAAATTTTACGTCCGAAACCTTGCCAATGTCTTAAATCCTGATATAATAAAGGTACCGATCGGTATCTTTTATTTTAAAACAAACCCATTCCAAAGGCAAACTTGTTTGGCTTCGGCTCAGTGCTTACCTTTAAGTTCTATTGGACAAACTTATGTGGAATGGATTTCGAACGAAACAGGAGGGTTATTCAATGAGTGTAAAAGTAGGCATTAATGGTTTTGGGCGAATCGGAAGACTCGCTTTTCGTCGAATTCAAGAGGTGGAAAATATCGAGGTTGTGGCCATAAACGACCTGACTGACGCAAAAATGCTGGCCCATCTGCTCAAATATGATACTACGCAAGGCACTTTCCATGGTGATATCGAAGTTCATGATGGAGTCTTTACTGTTAACGGTCAAGAAATTAAAGTGCTGGCTAACCGCAACCCTGAAGAAATCCCTTGGGGCGAGCTTGGCGTAGATATCGTACTCGAATGTACAGGTTTCTTCACCACCAAAGAAAAGGCCGAGCTTCACCTGAAAGGCGGAGCAAAAAAAGTCGTTATTTCCGCTCCGGCAACAGGCGACATGAAGACCATCGTGTATAACGTAAACCATGAAATACTGGACGGAACGGAAACCGTCATCTCCGGTGCTTCTTGCACAACGATCTGTCTCGCTCCCATGGCTAAGGCTTTGAACGATACATTTGGAATTCAGTCTGGGTTGATGACTACCGTTCACGCCTATACAGGCAACCAGAATACTCTTGATGCGCCAGATTCAAAAGGAAACTTCCGCGCAGCACGGGCTGCAGCAGAGAACATTGTTCCTTACTCCACCGGCGCTGCTAAAGCCATAGGCCTCGTTCTTCCTGAATTGAAGGGGAAACTTGATGGTGCATCTCAGCGTGTACCTGTAGCAACAGGCTCCGTAACAGAACTCGTAGCTGTTTTGAACACGAAGGTTACGGTTGAAGAAGTTAATGCCGTTATGAGAAAAGCATCAGATCCAGAAACATACGGATATACTGAGGACGAGATCGTATCTTCCGATGTTAGAGGAATGACATTTGGGTCTCTTTTTGATGCAACTCAAACAAAAGTTCTAACCGTTGGCGACCAGCAACTGGTGAAAACTGTTGCCTGGTACGATAATGAAATGTCTTACACCGCGCAACTGGTTAGAACATTAGAATACTTTGCAAAACTCGCCAAGTAACATCATTGCAGTTCTTCTTTACCCTAGCTGCAAGCATCAAAAGAGCAGGGTTTATATGCACTGTACGGAAAGCTGCATAAGCAGGAGCAAGATCGGTACTTCCGATTTCTAGAAAGTTATTCCAGGTGAAGAGTTAAGTTTTATCAAGACATGATTGATGAATTAGAGAAAATGCGAACGGTGAAGCTGATAGCACAGCCTCTATGAAAGGAGTCATAAAATGAGAGATTCTGAGGAATTGTTCGAAGAGGTAGATGATGTATTGAGAAAACTGCGTCCTTATTTAAACCGCGATGGTGGAGATGCCGAATTGGTTCAAGTTAAGGATGGAGTGGCTAAACTAAAATTCTTGGGAGAGTGCAACGGCTGTCCTAGTGCAACGATCACATTGAAGGCTGGTATTGAACGTGCCATTTTTGAAGAAGTGGATGGCATTCATGAAGTCGTTCAAGTCTTCTAGAAAAAGGGTGACCAAACAAACTGCTTTCATGCTGACATACGTTTGGACCTGCCTTTTCGCTACAATAAGAGCGTAAACCAAACTTGAAACGAATGCAGCTTTATGATGAAGATTGCGCTAGATCCAACAAAAGTATGCGCTTCCGGAAAAAACGGCTTTTCCAAGTGCTTCAAAGGATCACGTTTCAAATCACATTTAGGAGGAACATTCATGTATAATGCCAGCTCCACCCGATATGACAAGATGACATATAACCGTACTGGCCGCAGTGGCCTGCTCCTGCCAGCTATTTCGCTAGGTCTGTGGCATAACTTTGGCGGGATCGATAACTTCGAGAACGGCAGAGCGATGGTGAGAAGAGCCTTTGATCTGGGAATCACCCATTTTGATTTATCCAACAACTACGGGCCTCCTGCCGGTTCCGCAGAAGAGACTTTCGGACAAATCCTGAAGAAGGATTTAGCCGCTTATCGTGATGAACTGATTATCTCCAGCAAAGCCGGATATTATATGTGGCCAGGCCCTTACGGAGAATGGGGCTCCAAGAAATATCTCGTATCCAGTCTGGATCAAAGCTTGCAACGGATGGGACTGGATTATGTAGACATTTACTACCACCACCGCCCAGACCCTAACACGCCGCTGGAAGAAACGATGTCTGCATTGGATCTGCTTGTTCGCCAAGGCAAGGCCCTGTATGTCGGCATTTCGAATTACAGTGCGGAAGATACCCGCAAAGCATCGCAAATCCTGCGCCAGCTCGGAACTCCATGCCTGATTCATCAGCCGAATTACTCGATGCTGTCCCGCTGGATTGAAGGCGGCTTGCAGGATGTACTGGACGAAGAAGGTATTGGAAGCATCGTGTTCTCACCGCTGGAAAAAGGCATCCTGACTGACCGTTATCTAAACGGCATCGCAGCCGATTCCCGTGCCGCCGGACCAAGTGTCTTCCTTTCTGAAAAAGAGCTTACGGATGATGTCCTCGGTAAAGTACGGAAACTGAACGATCTTGCCGCTGCTCGCGGACAGAAAATGTCGCAGTTGGCTCTCTCCTGGGTGCTTCGCGGCGGCAGAGTGACTTCCGCCCTGATTGGAGCCAGCAAGGTAAGCCAAATTGAGGATGCGGTCGCCTCCTTGAATGCACCGGAACTTAGTGCAGAAGAGCTGGAGCAAATCGAAGCCATTTTGCCCGGATAGTTTACTTTTCAATATGGAGGGCGGGGACAACGGTCCCCGCTTATTCTATTCTATCTACAGCCCATGCATGGGCTTGCGCTCTACTGAGCCTTTACACTCTACTCCTTGTTCATCCCTTTTCATTACAGGTTTATTTTCCGGATCATGCTCTGGAGTTGTCAACAAAAGTGCAGTTTAAAAACACACACAACAAGCTGATGGCTGCTTGCGGCGTTATATTAGCTCCACTCTATGGCACACTG
>NZ_LITU01000033.1:9171-14152 GCF_001280595.1 Paenibacillus xylanivorans | reverse complement strand
CTGGCTCCTTTTCTGGCTATTGGCGGCATCGCTGCTTTTTTCTTTCGAATTAAAGCTATTTTTCATTTCGTATTAAGGAGGATAAATATGAATAGCGTATCTAATCTACTTCATTTAGCACAACAAGGTGACAAAGAAGCTGAAGCCAGATTGATTATCCGTTATGGGATTTATAAATAAATACGCTAAACGAAATGGCACCATTGATGCAGATTGCAAACAACAGTTGACAATTGCCTTTATCCTGGCAGTCAGTCGCTTTGATCTTAGTCGTTACAAATAATAGAGAAATATTCAAGGAAGTAATCATCAGATCTTAATGTTACCTTGATTGCCCCTCGATCTTTAAGAACTTCATATTACTTGTTTCAAGTACGTTCTTTTCTCTGCTGTCTGCTATATCGACAAAAGGGGGCAAGTCCATAGAACGACTAACCGGCGATTGTCTGCGTTCGCCCTCCAAAGCACTATCGTCGAGCAGATGTTTCCTCATAGCTTTGCAAGCCCGCATCACGCAAAGTTCTTCCGACATAGCCCAACTCTCGACGTGCAGCGGCATCGTTGACTGTGAACTCACGCCCGATCATGCGTATCATCGAGCGTGAGATCGGCGGATCCCCGTCTTTCCGCGTGACGGCCCAGATAGTGTCGAGCAGCCGGCCAATGGCAGAGGCAAGCCAGTAGGGCATCGAATGCAGCTTATCGATGGACAAGCCCTGTAAGTTCGCGAGCGAGGTGACGAACTCACGGAAAGTTTGCCCTTCCTGGTCTTTGATGAAGAAGGCATGACCGCCTTCTCCGCGTGTGAGTGCGCATTGTATCGCTTCTACCACATTGTCCACGTGGCAGGTTGCAAAAGCATAGTCTCCGCGGTTGATGAAGGCGAACTGTCCAGATCTGACTGCTTCGGGAAGCCCTTGACTAAACGGATCACCCGGCCCCCAGATAGCCGGCGGGCGAAGCGCGATGGTGCGAAAGCCGGGTTTGTTAGCTGCCAGAACCATCGATTCGGCCCGTGCCTTGCTTGCCAGGTAGGCGGAGAAGTGGTTCGGGAAAATCGGCGTGCTTTCATCAACGTTGCGTATGGGAGTACCGCCATTATCCATGAGGATTCCCGCTGCGCTGATGTAGACAAATGTCTTCGCACCGGCGGACTCGGCTGCCTTCAACAAGGCTACGGTTCCATCAACGTTGGTACGAAAGAAGGGTTCGCGAGGCCCTGAAAAGCGGAACAGGGCTGCTGCGTGCACAACCGCATCAATCACCGGCAATATGAGTGGCGTGCTGCTTTCGAGATCGGCATCGACTGGCGTAGCACCCATGGACTTGAGTTTGGCGTGAGATGATATGGAGCGTGTGAGTGCGAAAATCTCGTGACCGTCCTCTATGAGCTTCGGGATTAGGCGACCGCCTAGCAGACCAGTACCTCCCGTGACAAGAATTTTCATTGTGTTCGTCCTTTCTGTTCAGGATGTAGGATGGACCGTATGGCCCCCTCACGGATTTGCTCCAGGATTTCTGAAGTGGGTGGCACCGCTTTGCGTAGCCGAGATGTGACGTATAGTAGGGATGCAGCATTCGCAGACGCCCACATGAGATCGGCAGCCACCTCCACCGTCGGCCTGAGCCGGCCCTCAGCAGCGATGGCCGCGATGCGTTGGATGAGGAGCGCAAAGGCCTGCTCGGCGGCGGGAATTTCAGCATCGTTGAGAACGCGGCCCATCATCACCGCGTAGAGCCGTGGACGAGCCGCCGCGAAGCGCACGTAATCGTCCCAGCCTTCGCGGAGTGCCATAACCGGATCGAAAGATTGCGTGGCAGTCCTTTTGCTTTCGAGAAACTGAGCAAATGCTTCCTTAATGGCGGCGCTCAGTAGCCCATCGGCGCTGCCGAAGTGATGGTACAGCGTCGGTGCGGTCACCTTCGCGATTGCGCAGACGGAGCGTGTTGTGAACTGTGCCTCGCCCTCTTCCTCGAGAACTTGTAAAGCCGCATTAAGTAGAGTGTCGTGTGTATTCATGCGACCAATATAGCACAGCTATATTAGTTTGTCTATAGCGATGCTATATTGGTGCCAATACCCTCCTGACATTCAATAAAACCCCAGTTCCCGACGCGACTATATCCGTTTCCCGTACGGACGCTGAAAATCCCTCTTGATTCAGTGATTGTGGCAAACACGAGCGCTCCCCCCATCAAAGTCTGTCACTATAAGACCCACGATTTCTCTTGGACGATAAGCAAAGCTTACCCTAAAATTACGGCCTAGTACGCTTCTTTTGTTGTTGAACACCCCAGAGAGTAAATAAAATTCCCACGCCGGTTACGATGGAAGCAACCCAAGGAACGGCTGTTAGGCCTCCCCAAAATTGTAAATCTATAACCAAGCCTCCGATATACGCACCAAACGCATTACCCAGGTTAAAAGCCGCAACATTTAAAGTCGACGCCAGCGTTGGAGCTTCTTTGGCCGTATTCAACATATGAAGCTGCAATCCTGGTATAATTCCAAAAGCAGCCATTCCTAATACAAAAATCGTAATCAAAGCAGGCACTTTATGCTGATCCGTAATTGAGAATACTGCCAAAACTATGGCCAACACAACGAGTATCCCGAGAAGAGATGGCATTAATTTACGGTCAGCCAGCTTGCCCCCGATAATATTCCCTAGCGTGATGCCGATCCCGAATAAAACAAGGATGTAAGAAACCGAATTCACCGGGAACTTAGTAATATCAGTTAAAATCGGTGAAATGTAAGTAAATACCGTAAAGAGCCCTCCATTACCAAACGTCGTCATCAAAAGAGCAATATAAACGGTTGGCTTACGCAGTACACTAAGCTCCTGCTTAAGGTTTGATGAAGCTGATTCTACTTTTGGAACGAGCACGGCAATCCCAATCAAAGCAATCAGACCTAGGATAGTGATCGCCCAAAAAGTGGATCTCCATCCAAAGGCTTGACCAATAAATATACCGATAGGGACACCAAGAATATTTGCAAGTGTCAAACCGGCAAACATCATGGCAATAGCTCCAGCCCGTTTTCCCTTAGGAACCAGTCCAGCTGCAATAACAGATCCAACACCAAAAAAGGAACCATGAGTTAATGCAGCCACGATACGAGCTACCATTAATACTCCATAGTTCGGTGCAAGAGCAGCCAATGCATTACCTGATATGAACAGAATCATAAGAAAAAGAAGCAACTGCTTTCGCTTCATTCGATGAGTGGCGACCGTGATGATAGGAGCTCCTATAGCTACACCCAGTGCATATCCGGTAATGAGTAGCCCTGCTGAGGGGATGGACACCTGCAAATTTTTGGCCACTTCAGGAAGTAACCCCATAATAATAAACTCAGTCATTCCAATCGCAAATGCCCCTATTGTCAGCGCTAATAGTGCTAAAGTCGGGCTTTTACTTTCTGGTTTATTTTCTATATTCACTGCATCCAAATAAATAACCACCTATCCGTATTTTTCAAAAAGAAAGCACTCGAAAACCAGCAGCTTTAGCACCAGACTCGGGTGATTCCTGCATTATTCACAAGCCTCATTCGACAAGTTCTTTTTGCTACTCCTTCGATATAGGTCACCAATTTTGTCATACATATACGCACAATAGTTGTTCCATTTACTCGTGTTTCCTTGCGAAACAGCATTGCTGCAAATAAGACGAGAAGATATTCATTAGCATGCGCTTGTTATCCCTATCCAATTTGCTGAGCAAAACGCCTCCGAATCCAGATCCCCCCTAAACTCCCCAGCTTTAATCCCGTCACGAAAAATCGAATATATGATTCCGATCTTGCCTTTCACTAGAATCATGATACAATAAAAGGTACCGATCGGTATCTTTTATTGCACAACAAGATGTTCTAGAATGAAATAGCACCGCGCCTTTTTGATTTCATGAGAGTTATTACCTTTTTGGAATAACTAAAACTTATAGGAGGACTTGAGAATGACTGAAAAGTAGATTTTAAAGGCGTTGAACTGATCTGACCTTTTTTTCGCCGAATTAAAGAGTTGTCACATAATGAATATGTAGTGCACGTAAGGACAAGAAAGTTGATTATATATTTCTTATAATACGGAACTAAAATTCTCATTGTTACTCGGGATAGACGCATTCAAATGCTTCTCAAATCAAAATCTTGAGGAGAAAGACTGCATGGTCGATCAAGCGTATGATGATAAATCATCATTTCTTAAAACACGACAGTTCGACTATAGTCCCGTTACATTGGATGCAGCAACTCCTTATCAGGATGAAAGCACTCTTTGTTCTAAGATCAAGAAATGAAATTCAAAAAAAGAAAGCTATTGGATAAGCCAAAACAACCAGGGGAGCTGAAGTAAGATGAGTGAAGCAGCAGAAACGATAGAGGGTTGGTATGCGCTGCATGATTTCCGCACCATCGACTGGGTTGCCTGGGAAAGTGCAACCACAGAGGAACGCGAGTATGCAAAGCATGATTTGATGACGCTAATCTACGAATGGTCGGCGGTCGAATCCCGGATGGAGGGCAGCTTGGCAATGTACGCCATCGTCGGCCAGAAGGCAGACATTATGTTTATAAACCTACGCGAGACACTCGAGGAGCTGAACTCAGCGGAGAACGCATTTAATCGTTCTCGGTTCGCCAAATTCGTAAAACCAGTTTACTCGTACGTCAGTGTCGTCGAGCTGAGCAATTATTTAGCCCCTCCCGGCTCCGATCCGATGCAAGTTCCCGAGGTAGCCGCTCGCCTTAAGCCAATCCTACCCAAGGCGAAACATATCTGCTTTTACCCTATGAACAAGCGACGCATGCTTAACGATAACTGGTACATGCTTTCTCTGGAGGAGCGCAAAAACTTCATGCGCAGTCACGGTATGATCGGCCGCACTTATGCAGGCAAGGTCAAGCAGATTATCACCGGATCGGTCGGCTTCGACGATTGGGAGTGGGGTGTTACACTGTTTGCCGACGATC
>NZ_LITU01000033.1:0-9161 GCF_001280595.1 Paenibacillus xylanivorans | reverse complement strand
GGTTCGACGAGACTAGCGCACGCTTCGGAGAATTCGGCCAGTTTTACGTTGGCAACATACTCACACCTGCTGGCTTGACAGAGTTGCTGAACGTGTGAAGGGCTAAATTATGCTTCACGGATTTTTGATTTTTTTTATATTTCGTGACAGTTCTAGGTCCATTTCGAAAATATAAACCCAATTGCAAAGTACCGAGGAAACTTAACAAAAAATCAACCCGGATAAGGAGAAACTTAGATTGATGGCAAACCAGACGAAAAAAACATTGGTCATTGTAACCCATCCTAACTTAAATAGTTCAAGAATAAATAAACGGCTGACCGAAGAACTATTAATACATGAAGAAGTCACTGTCCACCTGCTGTATGAAGCTTACCCTGACGAACAAATCGACGTGGAAAAAGAACGCCAACTTTTGGAAAATTACGACCGGATTGTACTTCAATTCCCATTTTACTGGTACAGCGCTCCTTACTTGTTGAAAAAATGGCTGGACAAAGTATGGGGCAGCGGCTGGGCGTACGGGCCGGGAGGAAATAAGCTGGAAGGTAAGGAACTGCGGCTGGCCATTTCAACCGGCGGTGTTCGTGAAGCTTATCAAGCCGGCGGATTCCATCAATATTCTTATAGCGAGCTGCTGAGACCCTTCCAGGCTTCTGCAAATCGTGTAAAAATGCTTTATAAACCCTCCTTTGAAATTAGTGGTGTTAGAGAAGTAAATGACGAAGCTCTTGAAAAACTGGCTAAGAAGTATGCTGAATTCGTCACTCAGCCATTTCTGATTGTAGTTGAATCCTAAGGGGGGGATCTCACTCGGGGAGTCATCCAAAAACTTAACCCCTCATAAGCGGCGCTGCGCTCATATGTCCAGTAATCGTTGCTGGTGCATAATAAAAGAACGGTTCCTGAGCATAATGTTATCCATCAACAACGACAATGCAATCGGCTCACAAGAAAAAGCGGCTCGGATATCCGAGTCAGCGTATACGAAAAGGAGATAAGAAAATGACGAATACGAACGCAACGAATGGTAAAGAGGCCGCCTATCATGGTGTGCCGGCGGAAGACGCTTACGGTTATGCACAGGCAATCAAGATCGGAAACACGATCCATGTTTCCGGCCAACTCAGCCACGACGAAAATGGGGCGATGGTCTTCCCCGCGGTGCTCGATGAATCTGGAAAGCCGGCCGACTTCTCGATGATGGAGGAGCAGATGCGGGTAACCTATGCCAATGCCGCGAAGATCCTAGCACAATTCGGGGCCACCTTCGACCACGTGGTTGAAGATACGCTCTACGTCCTCGATGTCGATGCGGCGTTTGCGGTCGCAGGCAAGGTTCGGAAAGAAGTCTACGGGACGCCGCAGCCTCAGGTCGCCAGCAATTTGATCGGCGTACCGAGACTGGGCTTCCCAGAGCAACTAATCGAAATCGTCTTCAAGGCAGTGCTGCCTCAAGCCTAAGCGGACGCGGGTTTGACGAGGAGGCGTGCCCATCACGAACCCATCAAGACAACTGCCCCCAACGACATGCTGATTGTGTGCCAACCTGTGGCAGCATGTCGTGTTATGCATGAGACGTGTATTGGCATCCTTGGTCGCTGATAACGGTCAATCCAGTCACGTCTTTATGTTGTTTAAATGCCTTTTTAAACGTCTCCAGGACCAACGGATTGTCGTTTTGGCGGTCGAATCCCGAATGGAAGGCAGCTTGGCAATGTACGCCGTCGTCGGCCAGAAGGCAGACATTATGTTTATAAACCTACGTGAGACACTCGAGGAGCTGAACTCAGTGGAGAACGCATTTAATCGTTCCGGGTTCGCCAAATTCGTGAAACCAGTTTACTCGTACGTCAATATCGTCGAGCTGAGCAGTTATTTAGCACCTCCCGGCTCCGATCCGATGCAAGTTCCCGAGGTAGCCGCTCGCCTTAAGCCAATCCTACCCAAGGCGAAACATATCTGCTTTTACCCTATGAACAAGCGACGCATGCTTAACGATAACTGGTACATGCTTTCTCTGGAGGAGCGCAAAAACTTCATGCGCAGTCACGGTATGATCGGGCGCAATTATGCGGGCAAGGTCAAGCAGATTATCACCGGCTCGGTTGGCTTCGACGATTGGGAGTGGGGTGTCACACTGTTTGCGGACGAGTCGCTGCAGTTTAAGAAGCTCGTCTATGAGATGCGGTTCGACGAGACTAGCGCACGCTTCGGCGAATTCGGCCGGTTCTACGTCGGCAACATACTCACACCCGGTGGCTTGACAGAGTTGCTGAACGTGTGAGGCCAAAAAAGACGCCAACGGCTAAATTATGCTTCACGGATTTGTGATTTTTTTTATCTTTTGTGACAGTTCTAGGTCCGTTTCGAAAATACAAGTATCTCGTATTGTAAGCGTGCAAGAAAGAAAATTTTGACTGCAACTAATAAACCCAATTGCATTGTACTGAGGGAACTTAACAAAAACGGATGTCCAGATTGTCGACGTGTTGCGACTCAATACGGAATTGTCACGTTGAATGAATATGCGTCAACCCCTGATGGGGCCGACCCGATGCTGGATCTCGTTATTCCCGTGATAAGAACTTAGCGAGTCGTCGACATTGTAGATTAAGGTCTTGATACCATTACTTGTTAAGTTCCAATTTGAATCATATGAGTATGCTTGTCCGTTGACAGCAATAATTTCATTACCGGCATCATCGTAATTTGTTGTTGTATTCATACCTGCCGATTATCGTGGTGACTCATAACGACCATCAGATGCTGGAGAGTTTTCAAGCTGGCGCTGATGACTCTAAACAACATGTAAAGGAGTTTCGCCATGACGATTAGTCACAGTCTCTTGTTCTCGCTTAATTGCTGGTTTTTCGTTTCACTGTTCACATTCGCCGGTTTCCGTTTTGCCCGGCTGCGCAGTGAACGTGATTCTCGCCGATTGATAGGTAACGCGCCTCAGGCTGATGAACGCTAAAAGTGCTTTCCGCCTCCTGATTACCGTTGCTGCAGCCTTCGTCTTCTGGACGCTCTTGAATCGTTTCGCCCTGGATCCGGATGCGTCGGTTTTTTTGAGCCACAAGACCAAGCTCATCCGTCCGATGAATTTACCTGTCTGGCTAACTATGCTGAACGTTCACGTCATCTGCGCCTGCATCGCAATCGCTTCGGGAGCCATAAACTTTGCTAGTGCCAAGCTCCGTAAGTACCGAAAGACGCATCGTATTCTCGGCTACGTCTATGTCATCGCCGTACTGGTCGTATGCATCACATCAGGCTATATGGCTCCTTTTGCGACCGGAGGCAAGGTCGTGAGTGTAGCCTTCAATTTGCTTAATATCATTTGGATATTTATAACAGTGAACGCATACTTGCATATTCGACAAGGACGGGTTGAAAACCACCGCCTCTGGATGATCCGCAGTTACGCGTTCTGCTTTACAAATCAGATGATTCATACGCTTATGCTTCTCTTCATCAACGCGCTGGGAATGAGCTACGAGGTCGGATATACGGCGAGTGTTATAGGAACGATCGTACTTCTTTTTTTGGCTGCGGAATGGATCATTCGGAGACGAAAGGCTGGCGGGCAGGCTTCGTAAAATATGGCATATTACTTTGCCTGGGATTAAGCCTACCATTGTTATTTTTCTAATTTTACAAATCGGGAAGATGCTCTGATGAATCTTTGATTATAGATTGATTCCTAATAGAAAAATACCAGTATATCTTTTTTCATTTTCACAGTAGTTATACAAAATAATATAAATAGGAGTGAATATTGTGTCTGGTACCAAATCAAAAGCATTTATTATTTTCATCCTAGCTTTCGGGGTTTTTGGAATCATTAATACAGAGATGGGCATTATCGGGATATTGCCACTCATTGCTGAAAACTTTGGAGTTAGCGTTTCAACTGCAGGCCTGCTTGTTAGCCTATTCGCACTCGCAGTTGCAATTTCAGGTTCTATCTTGCCATTGTTATTCTCAGGATTTAACCGTAAAGGTGTTATGCTTCTTGCTATCGGGCTATTTGTGGTTAGTAACGTTGTTTCTATGTTTGCCCCCAATTTTACAATAGCCTTAATAGCAAGAATTGTTCCTGCATTCCTACATCCGGTCTACGTGTCTGTTGCCTTTACTGCAGCTGCTTCCTCAGTTAGTCCAGAAATGGCTCCAAAAGCAATCGGTCGTGTATTCATGGGTCTCACCGCGGGTATGATTATTGGAACTCCAATTGCCTCTTTCATTGCGGTCTATGCGAATCTTGAGATAGCGATGTTATTCTTTGCTGTTGTAAATGCTTTAACATTCTTGGCCATTCTTCTCTTTGTCCCTTCCCTTCCCGTGAAACAAAAACAGTCTTATGGCTCACAGGTTCGTATTTTGAAGAAAGGTGTTGTTTGGGCAGCCATCTTTGGTGCAATCTTTATCCTTTCTGGTATGTATGCAACATTCAGCTTCTTTGCAGAGTACCTTGGGCGTGTAACGGAAATGTCTTCAAATACGATTAGCTTAATGCTTATTCTATTTGGTTTAACAGGGATGATAGGTAATTTACTCGCAGGTAAATTACTTACAAATAATGCGTTAAAGACTGCCTTTGTCTATCCACTCGTGTTTGTTGGTAGTTATTTGGTACTATTCTTGCTCGGATCGTTTACCGTTCCCATGATACTTCTTATTGCTTTCTGGGGCGTATTGTTTACTTTTGGCCTTAATATCTCCCAGTACATGATCACTTCATCCGCGCCCGAAGCACCAGACTTCTCTAACGGTCTGTTCGTAGCGTTTTCAAATCTTGGAGTTACCATTGGTACAATGGTTAGTGGTGCATTTATCAATGGCATGGGTATTCAAAGCGTCATGTGGGTAGGAATTGTCTTCTTGTTACTTGGGTTCTTATCTATCCTATTATTTATACCTCTTACCCGTAAGTCCAATATAAAAGATGCATCCAAGTTAGCAGCTTAATATCTCTCCAAAAAAAAAGGTCCTGAGTCGTTTGGTATTCCAACCTTGGTCTGCACCCCTTAGAATAGACATTGGAATAAACCCCTGGTTTATCCGATGAAATGAAGTGACCCCTTAAAGTTAGACAAATATTTTTATGCAACTTGTTTGGCATGAGCTCGGTATTGTACCGGGCTCATGCCTTTTAATTTTGACTTGATGCGTTTGTGATTGTAGTAATCCATGTATCGTTCTAGTTCTTGCTTGAAGTGATCTACACTTTCAAACTCATGAAGATAAAGAAACTCTGACTTCATAATGCCAAAGAAGTTCTCCATTACTGCGTTATAGTAACAATTCCCTTTGCGTGACATGCTCTGGGTAATCGCTTGTCCCTTTAAAGCCTGTCGATACTGCTTCATCTGGTAGTGCCAGCCTTGATCCGAATGCAGGAGGAGTTCATCCCCATTGGATAAGCGTTTAAAGGCTTTATTGAGCATCTCGGAGACTAATGAATACGTAGGGCGAGAACCTACTGTGTAAGCGATAATTTCACCGTTAAACAAGTCCATAACAGGTGATAAATACAGCTTTTCTCCAAACAACTTCATTTCCGTAATATCGGTAACCCACTTCTCATTTGGTTTTTCAGCTTGAAAGTTACGACCCAGTACGTTAGGTGCAATGTTACCTACAGTTCCTTTATAGGAACGATATTTTTTCATGCGTACCACTGATTTCAAACCTAATTCTTTCATGATACGCTGTACCTTTTTATGGTTAACTTGATGTCCACGATTAAAGAGTTCCTCACGGATACGGCGATAGCCATAACGTCCCTTATGTTCCTCATAAATGGAGCGAATAAGAAGTTTCAGGTCTATGTCTAGATCGGGCTTGCCAAACTGTTTCACCCAGTAGTAGAAGGTACTACGTGGGACTTCAGCGAACGCTAGCAATGCAACCACCGGGAATTCAAGCCTTAATTCATAGACTACTTGTGCTTTGTCTTGTTTGGTGATTTTCCCTTGTTTTGAACTAAGGCATTCAACTTTTTTAAGTAGGCGTTTTCCATACGCAAACGTTCTAATTCAGCTTGTAGAGCTTCAAGTGATCCCTCGGCAGGCTCTTTCTTTTTAAGCCTTTTTTATTCTTATCAGTCATATGATGACGCCCCTTTATCTTTGGTTTTAGGGCGTCGATTCCATTTTCATTGAACTGACTACGCCATCTTCGAATAACCCCTGGAGAAGAGATATTGAAAATGACAGCTGCTTCATTTGGAGACGTCCCATTTTCGTTCATATAGTTGAGTACGTCTAGTTTATATGGAAGGGAGTAAGCTGTATAGGTTTTTTCAAAAGCTTTTATACCGTGATATTCGTATTGCTTGATCCACATACGCAGAACTTCATGATTAATTCCTAAGGATTTCGCAATGCTTTTAATCCCTTCATTTCCTGATAAGTGTTGATGAATAGCTTCTATCTTCAAGTCTAAATTAAATTTCGACAAAAAAACTGCACCTCCAATTGCTAGATAGTGTCTAACAATTGGGGTGCAGTTCATTTCAAGTTAGTTTACGCTCTTATTGTAGCGAAAAGGCAGGTCCAAACGTATGTCAGCATGAAAGCAGTTTGTTTGGTCACCCTTTTTCTAGAAGACTTGAACGACTTCATGAATGCCATCCACTTCTTCAAAAATGGCACGTTCAATACCAGCCTTCAATGTGATCGTTGCACTAGGACAGCCGTTGCACTCTCCCAAGAATTTTAATTTAGCCACTCCATACTTAACCTCAACCAATTCAGCATCCCCGTTATCGCGCATTAAAAAAGGACGCAGTTTTCTCAATACATCGTCTACCTCTTCGAACAATTCCTCAGAATCTCTCATTTTATGACTCCTTTCATAGAGGCTGTGCTATCAGCTTCACTGTTCGCACTTCCTTAATCAATGGCCTTTCTCTCGATCATTCTTTCCTTTAGTTCATCAATCATGTCTTGATAAAACTTAACTCTTCACTAGTGTAACGTTCTAGAAATCGGAAGTACCGATCTTGCTCCTGCTTATGCAGCTTTCCGTGCAGTACATATAATTCCAGCGCTTTTGCCGTTAATCTGAAGTGGATTTCCTTCTTGTTATCGTTAAGACGGATACGCTCAATAAAACCATCTTTTAATAATGTGGTCGTTATCTTTGTTATGCTTGCTTTCGTTAAATCCATTTTTTCGGCAAGTGCTGTATTGTTGATGGGATCATTATTGCCAATACAGTCAATGACGTGTACAGATGTAAGATTAGCAGGATATTCGGAAATCCCCTGCTCTTTTGACGCTTGCAGGTAGAATCAAGAAGAATTGCAGCAATGTTACTTGGCGACTTTTGCGAAGTATTCTAATGTTCTAACGAGTTGAGCAGTGTAAGACATTTCATTATCGTACCAGGATGCGGTTTTTACCAGTTGCTGATCGCCAACTGTCAGAACTTTTGTTTGAGTGGCATCAAAAAGGGACCCGAATGTCATTCCCTTCACATCGGAAGATACGATCTCGTCTTCTGTGTAACCGAATGTTTCTGGATCAGATGCTTCTTTCATAGCAGCATTCACTTCATCAACAGTTACTTTGGTGTTCAATACAGCTACGAGCTCCGTTACGGAGCCTGTTGCAACAGGCACACGTTGAGATGCACCATCGAGTTTGCCCTTCAGTTCAGGAAGAACGAGGCCAATGGCTTTTGCCGCACCAGTGGAGTAGGGAACAATGTTCTCTGCAGCTGCGCGTGCTGCGCGGAAGTTTCCTTTTGAATCTGGCGCGTCAAGAGTGTTCTGGTTACCTGTATAGGCGTGTACGGTTGTCATTAACCCCGATTGAATGCCAAACTTATCGTTCAGAGCTTTTAAGAAGGGAGCTAGACAGTTCGTTGTGCAGGAAGCGCCGGAAATGACGGTTTCTGTTCCGTCCAGTATTTCATGGTTTACGTTATACACGATGGTCTTCATGTCGCCTGTTGCCGGAGCGGAAATAACGACTTTTTTTGCTCCGCCTTTCAGGTGAAGCTCGGCCTTTTCTTTGGTGGTGAAGAAACCTGTACATTCGAGTACGATATCTACACCAAGCTCTCCCCAAGGGAGTTCTTCAGGGTTACGGTTAGCCAGTACTTTAATATCTTTGCCGTTAACAGTAAAGGCTCCATCATGAACTTCGATGTCACCATGAAAAGTGCCTTGCGTAGTATCATATTTGAGCAGATGGGCCAGCATTTTTGCGTCAGTCAGGTCGTTTATGGCCACAACCTCGATATTTTCCACCTCTTGAATTCGACGAAAAGCGAGTCTTCCGATTCGCCCAAAACCATTAATACCTACTTTTATACTCATTGAATAATCCTCCTGTTTTCGTTCGGAATCCATTCCACATTAGTTTGTCCAATAGAACTTAAAAGTAAGCACTGAGCTGGAGCCAAACAGGTTTGCTTTTGGAATGGGTTTGTTTTAAAGTAAATGGTACCGATCGGTATCTTTATTATAGCAGGATTTAAGATATTGGCAAGGCTGCGGTCGTAAAATTTGATATAATGTTAGATTAGAATAAGTCATTCGGAGGAACCCATGAAAAAAGGAGATCGAACAAGAGAGCACATTATTATGAAATCGGCAGCAATCTTTAATCAGAGAGGATATGCCGGTACATCGTTAAATGATATTATTGCCGATACCGGAATTAAGAAAGGGGGCATCTATCGACATTTTACAAGTAAAGATGAGATTGCGCTTGAAGCCTACAATTACGCTGCCAGTCTGGTTAGCGGGAAATTTGCTGAGGCGGTCGACCAAGAGCAGTCTGCGTCTGGGAGGTTACTTGCATTTTTTCGTGTATATGAAGATGTTGTCGATAATCCACCATTTATTGGCGGATGCCCCATGCAGAATACAGCTGTAGAAAGTGTCGATACTCATGCGGAACTTTATGGTCGAGCAAGGCAGGGGCTGCATACCTTCTTGGATATGATGAAAAGTATTATTCGTGACGGGATTAAAGCTGGGGAGTTTAGGGGAGATCTGGATTCGGATGCGCTTGCTTCATTTGCATTTTCCTTGTTGGAAGGAGGCATTTTGCTCAGCAAATTGGATGGGGATAACAAGCACATGCTAATGAATATAACAATCTTCTCGTCCTATTTGCAGCAATGCTGCTTAAAGACCA
>NZ_LITU01000032.1 GCF_001280595.1 Paenibacillus xylanivorans | reverse complement strand
TTGTTTGTCGTGTTGGCTGGCATCGGGGTGGCATTAATGACCTCGAAAGCCCGTAACTCAATGAACGGGGAGCTCATTCGTCAAAGCCGGAACAGCTTGTACAAGAGAGCTGCTTTTCTGTTTATAGCTGGCGTGCTTTTATTGTTAATGGGCTGGAGTGCCGACATTTTGCATTATTATGCGGTGTTTATGCTTGTAGCTGCAGTCTTGATCACCGTATCCGATAATAAAATACTCGGTTTGTTTTCGATGATCTTGGTAGCATCACAGTTGTTTTTAGTCATGTTCGATTACACCAAAGGGTGGAACTTGAGTTTTAAAGATTATACGGGTTTTTGGACAATAGAAGGGTTCATTCGTAATCTGTTATTTAACGGATTCCATCCGATCTTTCCTTGGCTGAGCTTCTTCCTCATCGGCATGTGGATTGGCAGAAAACGTTGGCTGAATAAGGAAAACCGATCGAAGGTACTGTTGTATTCATTGTCAGGAACGGTTGTTTTTGAATC
>NZ_LITU01000031.1 GCF_001280595.1 Paenibacillus xylanivorans | reverse complement strand
CAACTGAAGCATTCTCCGGTGACAAAAAAGCGTTCATCGAGAATGTGCGCAAAGCGCTGTTTGCAAGTAAAATAGTATCCTACGCGCAAGGCTTTGCCCAAATGCGTGCAGCTTCCGACGAGTACGGCTGGGATCTGAAATACGGCAACATCGCGATGATCTTCCGTGGTGGTTGTATCATCCGTTCGCAGTTCCTGCAAAACAT
>NZ_LITU01000003.1 GCF_001280595.1 Paenibacillus xylanivorans | reverse complement strand
AAGTGGTTAAGCTACTAAGAGCACACGGAGGATGCCTAGGCGCTAGGAGCCGATGAAGGACGTGGCGAACAACGAAACTGCCTCGGGGAGCTGTAAGCAAGCTTTGATCCGGGGGTGTCCGAATGGGGAAACCCAGCTGGGGTAATTTCCAGTTACTCATAACTGAATACATAGGTTATGTAGAGGCAGACCAGGGGAACTGAAACATCTAAGTACCCTGAGGAAGAGAAAACAATAGTGATTCCGTCAGTAGCGGCGAGCGAACGCGGAGAAGCCCAAACCAGAGAGCTTGCTCTTTGGGGTTGTGGGACGTCTCACATGGAGTTACAAAGGAACCGGTTAAGTGAAGAGGTCTGGAAAGGCCCGCCAAAGAAGGTAAAAGCCCTGTAGTTGAAAGTCTGTTCCCTCCGAGACGGATCCCGAGTAGTGCGGGGCACGTGAAACCCCGTATGAATCCGGCAGGACCATCTGCCAAGGCTAAATACTTCCTAGCGACCGATAGTGAAGCAGTACCGTGAGGGAAAGGTGAAAAGCACCCCGGAAGGGGAGTGAAATAGAACCTGAAACCGTGTGCTTACAAAAAGTCAGAGCCCGTTTTAGGGGTGATGGCGTGCCTTTTGTAGAATGAACCGGCGAGTTACGTTCCCGTGCAAGGTTAAGGTGAAGAGCCGGAGCCGCAGCGAAAGCGAGTCTGAATAGGGCGATTTAGTACGTGGACGTAGACCCGAAACCGGGTGATCTACCCCTGTCCAGGGTGAAGGTGCGGTAACACGCACTGGAGGCCCGAACCCACGCACGTTGAAAAGTGCGGGGATGAGGTGGGGGTAGCGGAGAAATTCCAATCGAACTCGGAGATAGCTGGTTCTCCCCGAAATAGCTTTAGGGCTAGCCTCGGAAAACAGAGTCGTGGAGGTAGAGCACTGATTGGGTGCGGGGCCCGCAAGGGTTACCAAGCTCAGTCAAACTCCGAATGCCATAGACTTACTTCCGGGAGTCAGACAGTGAGTGCTAAGATCCATTGTCAAAAGGGAAACAGCCCAGACCATCAGCTAAGGTCCCCAAGTGTGTGTTAAGTGGAAAAGGATGTGGAGTTGCACAGACAACCAGGATGTTGGCTTAGAAGCAGCCACCATTGAAAGAGTGCGTAATAGCTCACTGGTCGAGTGACTCTGCGCCGAAAATGTAACGGGGCTAAACACACCACCGAAGCTATGGCTTGATGCTTTGCATCAGGGGTAGGGGAGCGTTGTATAAGGGTTGAAGGTGTACCGTAAGGAGCGCTGGACATTATACAAGTGAGAATGCCGGTATGAGTAACGAAAAGATCAGTGAGAATCTGATCCGCCGAAAGCCTAAGGGTTCCTGAGGAAGGCTCGTCCGCTCAGGGTAAGTCGGGACCTAAGGCGAGGCCGAAAGGCGTAGTCGAAGGACAACAGGTCGAAATTCCTGTACCACCGTAAGCCGTTATGAGCAATGGGGGGACGCAGCAGGGTAGTGACGCGGACTGATGGATGTCCGTCTAAGCAGTGAGGCTGGTGTGTAGGCAAATCCGCACATCGTAAGGCTGGACTGTGATGGGGAGCGAAAATTATAGTAGCGAAGGTCATGATCTCACACTGCCAAGAAAAGCCTCTAGCCAGGTGATGGTGCCCGTACCGCAAACCGACACAGGTAGGCGAGAAGAGTATTCTAAGGCGCGCGGAAGAACTCTCGTTAAGGAACTCGGCAAAATGACCCCGTAACTTCGGGAGAAGGGGTGCCCCGGTAGTGTGAATAGCACGAGGGGGCCGCAGTGAAAAGGCCCAAGCGACTGTTTAGCAAAAACACAGGTCTGTGCGAAGCCGTAAGGCGAAGTATACGGGCTGACGCCTGCCCGGTGCTGGAAGGTTAAGGGGAGCGGTTAGGAGCAATCCGAAGCTGTGAACCGAAGCCCCAGTAAACGGCGGCCGTAACTATAACGGTCCTAAGGTAGCGAAATTCCTTGTCAGGTAAATTCTGACCCGCACGAATGGCGTAACGACTTGGGCGCTGTCTCAACGAGAGATCCGGTGAAATTTTAATACCTGTGAAGATGCAGGTTACCCGCGACAAGACGGAAAGACCCCATGGAGCTTTACTGCAGCTTGATATTGAATTTGGGTACGATCTGTACAGGATAGGTGGGAGCCTTTGAAACGTGAGCGCCAGCTTGCGTGGAGGCACCGTTGGGATACCACCCTGATCGTATCTAGGTTCTAACCTGGTACCGTAATCCGGTGCGGGGACAGTGTCAGGTGGGCAGTTTGACTGGGGCGGTCGCCTCCTAAAGAGGAAAGGAGGGGCCCAAAGGTTCCCTCAGAATGGTTGGAAATCATTCGAAGAGTGCAAAGGCATAAGGGAGCTTGACTGCGAGACCTACAAGTCGAGCAGGGACGAAAGTCGGGCTTAGTGATCCGGTGGTACCGCATGGAAGGGCCATCGCTCAACGGATAAAAGCTACCCTGGGGATAACAGGCTTATCTCCCCCAAGAGTCCACATCGACGGGGAGGTTTGGCACCTCGATGTCGGCTCATCGCATCCTGGGGCTGAAGTAGGTCCCAAGGGTTGGGCTGTTCGCCCATTAAAGCGGTACGCGAGCTGGGTTCAGAACGTCGTGAGACAGTTCGGTCCCTATCTGTCGTGGGCGTAGGAAATTTGAGAGGAGCTGTCCTTAGTACGAGAGGACCGGGATGGACGTACCGCTGGTGTACCAGTTGTTCCGCCAGGAGCACCGCTGGGTAGCTATGTACGGAAGGGATAAACGCTGAAAGCATCTAAGCGTGAAGCCCCCCTCAAGATGAGATTTCCCAGTATGTAAGACCCCTTGAAGACGACGAGGTAGATAGGCTGGGGGTGGAAGTGCAGCAATGCATGGAGCTGACCAGTACTAATCGGTCGAGGGCTTATCCAAGATATGCAGGTTGTAAGTCGCAAATTTCGTTTCGGATCTAGTTTTCAGAGA
>NZ_LITU01000030.1 GCF_001280595.1 Paenibacillus xylanivorans | reverse complement strand
ATATTCACGCTGCGGACATTCGTCCTTGGTCCGACATTCGTCGGACACCCGGCATATGCCGGTCGTGAATACAGGAACGTTATATGTAATAGCCGCAAAGAAATAATAAAAAAAATTTAATTCCTTTGGAGGTAAGTCGAGATGGAGAGCAAAAAAATTGATAGTAAAGAATTCCCGATATTGGAATTTGATGAATCGCGAGTTGCAATAATTGAGGCAACTAATTTTATCAAGCCAAAAGAAGAATTTGAATACTGTGTAATAACATTTTTTAGAGATGTAATTGAAAAAATGAAAACGGAGGGAAAGTTGAAAGAAGTTGCATGTCTACATTGCGAGACTGTAGATTTGCCAATATATGAAACATATTATCAAGGAAAAAAAGTACATATTACTTTGGGGTATTTAGGAGCTGCAGGTTCAGCAGGATTCTTAGAAGAACTGATAGCCTATGGTTTTCAGAAATTTATAGTGTGTGGTGGTGCAGGTGTATTAAAAAAAGACATTGCTGTTGGACATGTAATAGTACCCGTTTCTGCAGTGAGAGATGAAGGAGTATCATACCATTACATTAAGCCATCAAGAGAAATTGAATGTAATCTAGAGGTTTTAAAAATCATAGAGGACGATTTTAATATACATAATATCAGGTATATAAAGGCAAAAACTTGGACGACAGATTCATTTTATAGAGAGACTAAAGAAAAGGTTGAGTTGCGGAAAGCAGAAGGGTGTGTAACTGTAGAAATGGAAGCAGCAGCATTTATGGCTGTTTCACAATTTAGAAATGTAAAATTAGGTATTATCTTGTATGGCGGTGATGATTTAAGTGGTGTCGAATGGGATAGTCGAAGTTGGAATAGCAGATCAGAAATAAGAATAAACCTTGTTCAAATATCAATGCGGATATGCAGTTCTTTATAACTGAAATAGCTATAATCCATTTATTAATGCATTTATTAAAAGGGAAATGCTAAATAGACAACCAAGAGTTAAATGTAAATATGACAACATAAATAAATTATGCGAAATCGAAGAAGGCGGATACAACATATAACACCATATTCACGCTGCGGCCCCTGCTGGGGCTTCTTGGTCTGCAAAGGGCATTTCGGAGAAGTGGATTCAGGCAATACACCCGCACCACCTAAGCGCGGTCGCGCCCAGTCGGGAATCGGCTTCGCCTATGGTTCCGAGCTCCTTTAAGGTGGTGGGGCGTCGGGAATACAACAACGTTATCAGAAACTTCCAATCAAAACACAACAACATAGGAGCGATATTATGACAATCATCTTCAAAGAAATAAAAGACATTGATAAACAAGCAATTCAAGAACTGTTTCACTCGGTGGACTGGAAATCAGGAGATTTCCCAGAAGATCTTAGACAAGCAATAAACAACTCGCATACGGTTATTACTGCATGGGATGATACCAAATTAGTTGGCTTAATAAATGCACTGTCTGACGGAGTGATGACAGTATATTTTCATTACATGTTAGTACATAAAGAATATCAATCATTAGGAATAGGAAAGAGAATGATGGAAAAAATGCTTAGTCGATATTCTAATATCAAAACAAAAGTGCTTATATCCTATGATAGTGCAGAAAAATTCTATGGAATATTTGGATTTAAGCCAGAAGAAGGAACTAAAGCCATGTTTATTTCAGATATGGTATAGGATTTTGTGAGTTGATCAAAGAAGTTGGGGGCACCAGATAACAACATGTTCATGCGTCGGGGCATCGGCCCCTTGGTCCGAAAGAAGTTAGAAGTTAAATCGAAGAGGAATTTCAGTAGCAAGGAAGCATAGTCATCGGACACATCCGCACCACCTAATCGCGTCGCGGCCAGTTGCATACGCTCCTTTAAGGTGGTGGGACGTCATGAACACAACAACGTTATCGGAAATCAGCACAAAAAATTAAATCATCTAAAAACTTACATAACCAAGTGAGGATAACTCTATGGATTAGGAAAATAACTCTCTCTTTAATCGTGGATTTTAAAGAATTAAATGGCTTCAAGAACTATGTTTTTCTAAGCCCTAACGGCACAAAGTAGGTATTTATGGATGGTGTTTAAGTATTTAATTTGGTTCGTTATTGTTTCAATATGCAAATTTAAGATTTTCTATATTAGTTCGATCATACTTTAGAAGACTTACAAAAGGGAGAATTACAATGAAGAAAATACTAAGTAGAACAGGTTCATCTATAGCATATGCTATCCTGTTTATTGTGATAATTACTACTATTGTTGGTTGGAATGTACTAGGAACTATGTTTGAGGAAGGGAATTATGATAATGAGGATCATATGGTGGAAACCATAATGGCCAAATCAGCGACTCCAGGAGTGGCTATGGTAATATCAGAGCAGGGTGAGACAAAATATAAATTTTACGGATATGCAGATGTTCATAATAATAAGATGGTTACTGAAGAATCATTGTTTGAATTGGGATCGACTACTAAGGCGTTTACGGCTTTGGCCATAATTTTGTTAGCAGATGAGGGATTCTTATCTTACTCAGATTATGTTTCAGATTATATTCCTTGGTTTGAGCCAACCTTTAAGGGTGAGAAGGTTAATATCAGCATTAATCAGTTGCTAGCACATACAAGTGGAATTCCACCGTGGAGTATTCGGTTAATACCTGAAGGTACTACGGAAGATTCGCTTGAAAAAACGGTACATAATGTGTCTGACATTGCTTTAGATACGTATCCTGGGACAGCATATAATTATGCAACAGTTAATTATGATGTTTTAGCGATGATTATTGAAAAGGTTACTGGTAAAAGTTATCAGGATTATGTAACTGAAAGTATACTGGTTCCATTAAAAATGACAGACAGTTATTTTTCAACTGGTCAGGAAAAGGAATCTGATAAACTTACCAAAGGCTATCGTGTACTTTTTGGAAGAAGCTTTGAATATGATGCCCCTAGATATTATGGGAATATCGCTGCAGGTTATTTGGTAACGAATTTAAAGGATTTAGAACGTTGGATTAATGCCCAGATGGGGATAGACGAGATACCGGATAATCTAATGAATGCTATTCAAAAGTCCCATGAAATCGACATAAAAACAGCTGGATATGAAGATAAGAATCAATACTACTCATTCGGATGGAGTATTGATACGAAAAATAGAGTTGTTAGTCATAGTGGGAGTAATCCTAATTATTCCTCGCGGGTTATAATTGATTTAGAAAAGCAGCAGGCCATATTTGTTCTGGCTAATTTGAATTCAAATGCACCATCGCTAATTGCTAATAATATATATGAGAATATGAATGGAAATCATATGAATAAATTTAATTATGATGACGCGTATCTATTAATTGATTTGGTGTTTTCATTCTTAGTAATAATAGCAGTCGTTATCTTATGTCTTAAAGTAATTAAACTCGTTAGAGGAATTAAACTAAATATTAAAGATGGAAAGACAAGGTTCAGAAAAATAATAGGAAGTAGTATCTCACTAATCTTAAGAATTACGCTTCTGGTATTGGTAATGATCTGGCCTTATCTATTAAATAATGATTATTCAATGATACGGGTGTGGATGTCGTATTCAATATTTATTTGGATGGGTCTTACTGCTATCAATTGTATTTTATCGATTATTATTAATATTAAAAAGATAAGAATAATTAGAAGCAGTTTATAAAAATGAGAGGTGAAAAGTGAAAAATCACATACAATTGTTTGTCTAAGTTGGTACTAGGATGAATGCGATAAGCAGGCATGATCTTCCTTATACTGATTTTGATTTCTCAAATCTTTAAAGAAGAATAGGTATATTTCGAAGAAGGCGCTGCCATCCGATAACACTGCATTCCTACAGCGGGCATTCGCCCTTGATCGCTAAGAAGGATTTCCAAGAAGTTTATTCAAGCGATACATTCAGCAGCTAAGTCTGACGACCCGGACCTACGGTCTTTAAGCTGCTTGAACGTCAGGAATGCCAAACGTTATCCGAAACCACTTATATTTGAGGAGATGAACAATGAATAAGTTCATTGAGTATACAGCATATTCTAATGTGCCTATATATAAAGAAGTTTTAGAGATGGATTTCTCAACAAAGCAAAATGAAATTGAACATATAATTATAACTTTTGATCAGAAAGAGAGAAATGGAATAGTTATTGTCAGAATTGAGTTCAAGAATGATATTGATTTTGAGGATGCTGAAAGAATAGCAGAAAAAAAGACTGACCAAATCTTAAAAGGATTAATATTTACTGGAGGAATTCAAATTCATGGAATCGAACAAACCCTGCATAATTTCGCTCGGCCCAAAAGTGGTATAAGTGATTTGTCAATGTCACTTACAGTTCCGTTTAAATTTAAGGCTACACAATTAGATGAGTTGAAACTGTTCATTCGAACGGATAAATCAGACCATATATATTATGATCTATATCGACAAGCAGTTAATCATAATGATGACTTGGGAAAATTCATGTTTTATATAGTCTTTTAATGTTAGTTACTAAGGCTAAAGATCAACCAGAAGTAGATAAATTTATTATAGAAGAAAGACCGGAGGAACAAGAGTTTAAAAAACGATCTACAAAGCGAAATAAAAGAGGAGAACGGAGTAGGAAATTTGAAACTAGATTTACATGGCTAAGGAATCAGGTTGGCCATACACAAGAAAACAGTGAAATTACAGAAGTTATAAACAAGATGAAGAATTGTTATAAAGAACTACAAGAGATAGTTAAAATAGCAATAGAAAAGTTCATATAAAAGATTATCCAAAGAAGAGTGGAATCGGATAACATAATATTCGAACTGCAGCTCCTAACGGAGCCTTGGTCTGCCAGATGAATTTCGAAGAGGCATTACAGCAGACAACCCCTTCGGGGTTCATGAATACAGGAACGTTGGACGAAAGAACAAAGCATTTTACTAAAGAAAGGAAATGAAAAATGTCATCCAGCTCGTACTTAAAAGTATTAGGATTCTCGTTTATAGTAATGGCATTACTTAGTCTTAAGAAGACTATAATACTAAACGACTATTTTTTATTAAGTTTTTCAGTTTCAGCATGGTGTTTTGCTTTTGCGGACTTTCTTAGATTTAAACCATTTATAGATGATAGAGAGAATGAAACTAGATCTATTAAGGTAGTTAATAATGTATTAATATACGTACAAAGTCAAATTGGTAAGCTTAATTACATATTAGATATATTAGCAATAATGAGTCTAATTGTGTTGCCTCATACACTTTCAAAGATGTTCCCCGATTTGGAACTGGTAAACTCATTTATGGTTCTGATGAGTATGGCCTTAATTTTACTTATGATAGGATTTAGAGATAAAAAGAAAGAAATGATTCAAAGTTATAATTTGCGAAAAAAAATGATCGAATATGAGCTCGAAATATCTGAATTGAAGAAGCAGATCGAAATGCTTAAAGAAAAGGTTTGAATGTAACTCTGTTCCTCCGTCTAACATCATATCCACGCTTCAGAGCCTGAAGGCTCCTCGGTCCGCCCGAAGGGGATTGGCAGGGGAGTGGAATCAGGCGGACACAATCCGCACCGACTAACCGCACCGCGGCCGCTCCCGTTGGTGCTTAAGTCGGTGGATGTCGTGGATACGGGAACGTTAGGCGAAATCATTGTAAAGAAGGAGTATTTATTGGATGAATATCAGAGGAGTAATTCTTGAGGGGTATTCTAATGCTGGAAAAACATCGGTATTAAGAGCAATAAAACAATATCAATCTCAAGATGAATCGGCAGAACGGAGTGTAGTTGTTCTTGGGGAACATTACTCACAAATACTAAATAACAATCATGGGGAGTATGTGAGTTTATCTCGAGATGAACATTTGAATTTACTTAAGGAAAGAGTAGAAATGCTAAAGAAACTTAATGATTGGGCAATACATTTAGGACCAGCATCCAGAAGATCTCGGGGACTTTTCTTTGTCCTAGAAAGATTCCATTTAAACCATCGTGTCGCTTTTCCAGAATATGATGATACTGAAATCACCGACATTGAAAACCAGTTAATTGAACTTGGGGCTAAATGCATTTTGCTTACAATTTCGGATGAAGTTGTAGATGAAAGAATAAGGAGTAGAAATCCAGGAGAGTGGCTTAATAGGTCAGAGTCGGATATTAGGCGAGCATGTAAGGAGCTTATCAATACTCAAAACAATCTAAGATACAATGTAACCAGATCAATAGTACCTACCTTAGAAATCAACACTGATAATAAAGAATGGAATGAATATGCAAGAATAATCATGGAAGACAATGACTCCGCCTAACATCGTTTTCACGCTGCGTCGCCTACGGCTCCTTGATCTGCCCGAGGTATTTCAGGGAAGTGAAAATCAGGCAGACAACCCTGCGAGTCTAAGTCCTGCGGACCCAGTCGCTGCGCTCCTTTAAGCCTCTCGGGTTCGTGAATACAGGAACGTTAGGCGAAATTACAAATGAAAGGATGGAAAAATTAATGCCCTCTTATGCTTCTAGAAATTTTAAGAGAAAGACTATTGACGCAAAAAGACTAGCACGAGATTATGAAGACCTCCTTATAATAAGAGGAAATAAAGGAAGGACTGCACTTGATCATTTAACAAGAAGCGGTGTGGTATTATTAGCAGGAGCTTGGGAAACTTATATTGAGGACGTTATTCTTGAGGGTGCTGTTCATTTAGCAGTTATAGATGATCCGAAAAATTTACCGAAAGAAGTAAAAAAATCAATTAACTTGTACATAAGAAATCATAAGGAAGATAGTAAACCGCTATCAATTGCAGGAGATGGATGGAAGAAAGTATTCCTGGATGAAGTAGTCGAGCCAACTCTCAAAGGTTTAAACTCTCCAAAAATTGAGAATGTTGATTCACTAGCTATGAAGCTTCTTGGCGTTGCTAATCTTTCTAGCAATATAACTGAAAAAGATTTATTGATGAGTTTATTACTTATCGGGGACATATTGCTCATAGAGTTAGAGTCAAAGGAGATGCATATTTAAACTTGGATACATTTTTAGACTATATTTATGCATTCGAAGTTACAGTTAGCGAAGTGGATAATTATCTGGCGGATTATATAAAGAAATTCAAGAAAAGTAGACCTTGGAATAAATATAAAAATAATTAAATATTTAAGGGTCTCAGGGTGCTTGCAACATCGCCTAACAGAACATTCCTACTGCATCGCTGACGCTCCTTGGTCGCCAGAGGTTTTTTCTGAGAAGTGATATCAGGCGACACATTCAATCGGCTAAGACTGACGACTCGGTGTTACGCACCTTAAGCCGCTTGAACGTCAGGAATACAGTACGTTATCGGAAATCAATGCATTAACTTATAACCTTAACAATTAGGAGGAACAAAATGGAGGAGAAAAAGTTACCACAAGTACACGATAACACAAAAAAAGGAAATGTCTCTGTTGCACTTCTCGAAAGCGCCCTGTAAAGATTTTCTATAGTGTGCATAACATTCCAGTGGAAAAAGATATTGGTATAGATTTAAATGTAGAGTTGTTGGACGGATCAGTACCTAACGGTCTGTATTTCAATGCACAATGTAAAGGTAAAGATGAGATTGAAATTGATGAAGAACATATTAAAATTTCGATAAAGATAACTACAATAAATTATTGGTTGTTACGTAAAGAGCCTACGTTTTTGTTTGTTGTAGACCCTGATAATTTGAACATTTTTTGGTGCTATCCTTTTGATCAGCTTTCAGATAGATTAAGCGAACTGCAAAGACAAGCGACAGTTATTATAAAAATTGATAAACAATCTAGATTTACTTTTGGAATTCAAGAATTGCCTCTTGAAATTGAAAGAATTATTCGTGATTTTGATCATAATTTGTTTGAGAATCTTTCTCAATCTATTAGTAATACTGTATTCGAAAGTGCCAGTAGACAACAAGGGTCACTGAAAGATAAGTTAATGGCCTTTAAAGATTCAGCTGAATTGCTTAAATCTAATTACCAAGCCATTATAGATCATCAAAGAGATCAATTTATTTTAGATCAAACTAGAGTAATATTAGAAAAGTTTCGATTTGTTCTTTCTTGGCTAGATGCAGAATCACCATTAATTTTTCCATATACTCATGGTAAGTATATCTACGAAGCTGACGGATTCATTGAAGGATCAACAATTGACTGCTTCATTAAGGATGTGAATTTAAGTATTGATAATTATGAGAGCAATGCATCGCCTGATAACTTTGACATTCTCGTTAGTAATTTAGAAGAACTGAATAACTTAAATAGAAATTTAGCTTTCTTTCTTCGAGAAATTTTATACGAGATGAATCCCTATGGTGAGTTCGATTACTTAACTCAGGATTATTAAGGCAAATATCAGGTATTAAATAGTTTATTCAAAGAAGGCATTGACATCCGATAACATAATATTCACGCTGCGGACATTCGTCCTTG
>NZ_LITU01000002.1 GCF_001280595.1 Paenibacillus xylanivorans | reverse complement strand
TCGGAGAACTTCTGTACTCGCCATTGTCATTTGGATCGAATTGCAGAAAATAGCCTGTCGGCGTCTCCATGTAAGAAACTTTCTGCTGTTTCTACCGTTGGTTGCAGATTTTGCCGTTAGTGATGTCGGACGCTCCTGTTTCGCGACATTACCTTATTCCATCGTAGATCGTTCCGGAAACCTTAAGCTCCTTCGAGATAGG
>NZ_LITU01000029.1:124782-159694 GCF_001280595.1 Paenibacillus xylanivorans | reverse complement strand
AATGTCCTTCACAAAGGGTACACTTTAAAGTTCAACGGTTTTAAATTCAACTAGGATCAACATATTCTCAATTAAAATCAGGATCAGACTGAGTATGTTGAGGCGTGTGATGCGAGATTTTTTTAACTAATAGGAAGTACGTGAGAATCGCAACGAGACTTGTCATTAATAAAGTGAGTCCTAACGGGACCGCAGTGTCTTCTCCTGCAATACCTACCAGAGGAGCCACCAATGCACCTAGAAGAAAGGGAACAACTCCGAGCAGTGCTGCTGCACTTCCGGCCATCTTGGCTTGGCTCTCCATGGCAAGTGGGAATGCCGCAGTAGACGTAATGCCTATGGAACAAACAAAGAAGAATAATGGTATGACCAAAGCGAAAAGCGGGCCATGAACTATAGTTACCACCAAAGCAGCAACGCTTGCGGCTAAAGCAAGCCACAGTCCAGATAATAGTAATGTCTGCTCAGGTATACGTTGTGCCAACCGACCTACGATTTGTGAACCGATGATCAAGCTGATCCCGTTCGAAGCAAACAATATAGCAAATACAGTAGGTGTGACACCATAAATATTTTGATAAATAAATGGTGTTCCTGCTACATATGCAAAGACCCCAGCCGTCATGATTCCCTGTGCCAGCATGTAGCCAACAAACTTGCGGTCACGTAGAAGCGTTTTGTAATTCCCCAACTGTTGTTTGAAGTCGGGCGCCATACGTCGTTCAGGCGGGTTTGACTCCTTTAAACTCCATTTTGTCATTATCAATAAGAAAATCCCCAAAAAAGCGAGTGAGATAAACACACCAACCCATGTTGTGAATGAAAGAATGCCACTTCCAGCGATCGGTGCTGCCAAAGGCCCCAAATTCCCTACAAGCAAAAGCAAAGAGAAAAATTTAGTGAGTTCATGTCCGCTGTAAAGGTCTCTAGCTATTGCACGAGAAATGACAATGCCTGCTGAAGCCGCAAATCCTTGAGTGAAACGAAACAAAATCAATAGTCCAATATTAGGAGCAAAAGCGCACGCCAAGGAACAAATAATATAGGCTGCCATCGAGATTAACAACGGTTTACGTCTACCGTGAGCATCACTCAAAGGGCCCATAACGAGTTGTCCCAAACCTAGTCCTAATAAACAAGCAGTAAGACTAAACTGAACAAGTGAGGCGTTAGTATTGAAATTCTTTGCAATCTCAGGAAAAGCCGGTAAATACATATCAATCGTAAATGGACCTAATGTTGAAAATAAACCCAGCAATAATGCCAGGCCAAATACGTTCCAATTATTGCTCTTGCTCTTCATCATTGTTGATTAAATCTCCAATTCATTACATCATTTAGTTTTTTTAAATCGTCATTACAATGCATTTTGCATTACCTATCCCCTGTTCACACCCCCATCAGTTTAAAGACAAAAAATTAAAATGAGTTTGATCTATCTACGTTTTTCATAGAATTCGTTTGATCCTAACAAATTGTAACTGCCCTACTCCAGAAAAGCCACTTATTTTTTCTTTCATATTCGGAGTATAGGACATAGAGTTAACTGTAAGTCAAATTATATATTTTAAAAAAGGGCTTTGGACTTAACCCTGTATTCACAATAATAAAACCCCCTACTAGAGCAAATTATAGTTTTGCGCTAGTAGGAGGTTTTAGACTATTGATGCAACTCATGTTCTGCATTAGTATATCAATGCATCATCCTTGCAGTTTCTGTAGGAGTTAATGCACGATGAGAACTGGACAGTTGGATAGCTGTGAAACTTTGTGGCTGACACTTCCAAGCATCATTTCTTTTATGCCACTTAGCCCCCGGCTTCCAATTATAATAAGTTGCTGCTCAGTATCCCTTGCATATTTTAATATTTCGTGTGCAGGATCTCCCTTAAGATGAACTGTTTCCGAGTTAATCCCCGCAGATTTTAATTTGGATTTGGCTTGTTGCAACTGTTCCAGACTCGCTTTCTTCATTTCGTTCAATATTTCTTCCAAGAAATTCTCTGGTATATAGATCATGCCATTTGATACATATTCCTGGCTAACATTAACCAAGGTAACTTGAGTTTGTTTGTCTCGGGCTATTTCAACGGTTGCATCGAGAAGTTTGTTCGTTATTTCAGCTTTATCAATTGCTACAATGATTTTGTCAAACATATTCATCGTCCTTTCCGTGGCAGCTCGTAACTATTTCCGCTACCAACAAAGCGGTTTCTCGCTGCTCCTATTCCTGCTAACAAGAGTAGGACCGAAGCGCCAAGCAGAATGAAAAGTGGCATTTCCCAACTATTTGTCGCATCATGCAGATACCCTATAAGAGCAGGCCCAATTGCGGCAAGAAGATATCCGATCGATTGAGCCATGCCAGATAATTCCGCTGCTTGATGCGCATTTTCAGTACGTAACCCGAAAAACATCATCGACAAACTAAAGGCGAAGCCTCCACCAATTCCCAGTATTATGATCCACAACAATATAATATTGGGGCTTCCGTAAAGAAGTCCGAGCGTTCCCGTCAAAAGCAAAATGGTTGTGATGACTACTAATAAACGTTGGTTAGACATGCGCCCAGCAATAACAGGAACAATGAAGGTAAATGGCAGCAGTGCTAACTGCATTATCGAGAGGTACCAACCTGATTGGGTTGAGTCAATTCCTTGCTGCTTTAAAATTTCAGGCAACCATGCGATCAACACATAGAAAACCAGGGACTGTATACCCATAAACAAGGTGACTTGCCAGGCAAGAGGAGACCGCCAAACATTCACATCGTTGCTGGCCATCTGTTGACTCGTCGTGGCTGTTTGCTTCGTTTGATTTCTTAATTGGGGTAACCAGCAGAGAATCGATACAAAACTTAGAATCCCCCATATTCCCAATGCTCCCTGCCATTTTAGACCTGCGTTCACGGCTAGCGGTACACTGATTCCTGATGCGATGGCTCCACATAAACTCATTGAAACGGAGTAAAGACCTGTCATAGAGCCAATCTTATTTGGGAAATCCCTTTTGATTATACTTGGCAATAATACATTACATACGGCAATTGCAAATCCAAGAATTGCTGTTCCTATATACAGATTAACTGCTCCAGATAAAGAACGTATTACAATACCAATAGTCAGAAAGATTAGAGCAATCAAAATGATGCGTTCAACCCCGTACTTTCGGCCTAATTTTGGTACTAGAGGCGATAATAAAGCAAAGGCAAGCAAGGGTACCGTCGTTATTAAGCCTGCTAATGTATTTGAGATATGAACGTCATCCCTTATGAGACTCACTAAAGGACCGACTGAAGTTAAGGGAGTACGTAAATTAGCTGCAATAACAATAATGCCGAGAATGATAAACCCTATAGAGGCTGGTACGGCTTTTTTATTTTGCTTGTTCGGCATTCTTCAATGCTCCTTCCTGAAAGATGATGCAATAATGTCCGCGCGGACAACAAAAGTATATTACAGTATATTATTTATTACAATAAGTATTTTATAATATAATAAAATCATTTAAAAACAAAAATACAACTCTAAATTCCGGTGATGGAATTCGGAGTTGTATTCATAAGTGATTTTTGCGACTTTTAGAAACCATACTTCAAGGATATATGCAGCACGGTTTCACTATTCGTATGATTGGTATAAGAGTGAGGATAATCAGCACGAAAACTGATCGTATCATATTGATTCAATGTGTGAATCTCTCCATTAACTTGAATTTCAATGGATCCCGTCATTACGGTCGCAATTTCAGTTGTATTCACATGATGTCCTTCAGGGTGGTAGGAGCTATTGGGCTGTAAGTAAGCTCGACACATTTCAATATCGCTGCTTGCGTTTTTAAAGACTGGTTCAATAACCCAATTTTTTTGTTCATTAGAAAAACGCAGTCCTTCACCTGCTCGATACAAACTAACAGGGTCTTCTGATTTGAACAAAGCCAAGAGCGGTAAAGATATGCCTTTTGATATTTTCCATATAATCGCCAAAGTTGGATTTGTCTCGCCACGTTCGATATTTCCCAAAGTAAGTTTGCTTACGCCTGTCAATTCCGCTAAGTCGTCTAAGCTCATGTTGTTTTCTTTTCTGTACCTTTTCAAGGCAGCGCCAATTTGTAATACAAATTGTTTTGATTCGTCGACTTCATCCATTTAATATTCACCTCAACAAAAAAGCAGTTATAGCTAGTATATCGTTTATCTAGATTCTTTTCCATACGATTAGAATTTAGGAGAATGGACAGGGTATTCTCACAAGCCCAGTACGAATTCACCATCTTTTCCTTTGACAAAGTTTTAGAATAAGGACGGAAGTAGCACCTGTGGAAAACGTGGACCGTCATCTATGAGAATCATATAGTCGAATTTCAATCACTTCTGCCCGATCGCCGCCGTGCGTTTCCTTGATGACGACTCTGATCCGTTTTGATTGTATCGGATTCTCAAGTCGATGGATCTTTTTGCGTGCACGGTTATGGCTATCACCAACAAGCCTTACCCACTCCCCATTTATATATGCCTGCACCTCATAGGTCTTAACCAACTCCGGAATGATCAGAAACGGTGTCTCGTGATGATGCAAATTAATCAAATCTTCATTAACATCGTCATTAAAGGTAAGGTGGATTTCCCGAATATCCACTGGTTCTGGAAGCTTGACTTCAATCCATTCTTCACGGCCATTAGCGATGGGTTCCGATACCCACAGCTGTGGACCGCCAAACGGACGGACGTAGCCGTTGATGACTTTATCAGGTGAATAAGCCCCAGTCTCAACTGCAAAACAGAATGGCTTTCGGACAAGACCCTTCATCGACCATTCGATAATGGGCTGATCGGGCTGATGATCCTCCAGATCGGAGCTGACTATTGGTTTGACTCCCCGCTCAAATGCGAGGACACCGCTAACCGGGACAGCTGATGTATAGAGACTGGCTGCTTCATTCGCGCGAACAATGATAAATACATTACAAGGATCGCCTCCAAACATTGCACGATCTGCAGGCACATCCAGCCATTGCTTTTCACCTTCATTGATCTGGATATGCAAAGCTTGCTTGAAGTTTGCCGGTACATAATTCTCAGGACGACCCGTATCCCACAGTTCTATAGTCAGACTCGTCGCCTCACGGGCAGAAACCAACAGAGTTAATCCTTCAAACCGACCTTCGACCGGGAACAGCCATCCAACGTCAGCAACAAGACGATACTCCTCGGAGGGTTCGTTGATCCAAATTTGGGTCATCGTGCTTGAAGCCGTGATGGTTCCCTTTCTCGCAAGGTCAGCAGAATCAACATTGTGCAGACCTATAATCGAGGCGTCGGTCCGCAGCATCGTTTGCTGCAATTCGGTCAAATGCTGCTCACGCAGTTCACGAGGCGTGATGCCCTTGATTACCGACAAAGCAGCGCCTACACCTGCCGCTTCCCCCATTACCGCGCAAGTTGCCATGACGCGGGTTGTTCCGAATGCAACATGCGATGCACTGATATTACGTCCCGCAAACAGCAGATTGCTGACATTTCGGGAGTACAGGCATCCAAACGGAATATGATAAATGCCATCCGCATGCAAATGCTTGGATCCGCTCTCGGTTGCATACATCCCTTGTGGGGGATGCAGGTCTATGGACCAACCGCCAAAGGCGACCCGGTCTTCGAATGGGCGCTGAGAGATGACATCATTTTGCGTCAGGATCGTATCACCAAGGAAGCGGCGGTATTCGCGTTTGCCTGGAATCGAGCCTACCCATTCCAGCGTCATATTCTCGGCTTGAAACTTGCCGGAGTTCTTAATATAATCCCAGATGCCATAAATAACAGACCATAACTCATCTCGGATCTGCTCATTCTCTTGTACCGTATCCAGCTCACCGCCCCACTCAATCCACCAGTAATGACAGCCGGAATCTCCGCTGCGGATCACACGCTTTATCGGAATAGAGGTTGTCGTAATGTCTTTAGCAAACGATGGAGCAACAAATCGTACCGGTTTTCCGGTATCTTTCGTATAGAACAACATTGTACTGCCTAGGGTAATATCATCAGCAACATCCGGTGCCCATTCTTCACCGAACTCATGACGGGCTTCACGACCAATCCGGTATGCTGCTCCAGCGAGAAATCCGATGAGTCCGTCACCTGTACAATCAAGGAACATCTCGCTTTCAAACGTAATCTCACGCTCGGAGCCCATCATCCAGCCCTTCACGCTGCGAATGATCCTTGCATTCTTCTCACCGTCTGCTTCTACTTCTCTAACATCCGTATTCATAAACAGCGTCAGATTAGGCTCGGCTCTTACCGCCTCCAGCAGCGTAACGTCCCACAAATATGGATTTCCTTCCGGATTCCGGTATTGATTCTGAATGAACAATTCACCCATAATACCGGTCTCCCGGGCATAACGGTTCACGCCATGCCCGGTTGCACCGCATACCCATACACGTACCTCGGAGCTGGAATTGCCGCCAAGTACAGGACGATTATGAACGAGCGCTACCTTTTGTCCTAATCTTGCTGCTGCAATAGCAGCACAAATCCCGGAAAGTCCTCCGCCAATGACCGTAACATCGAATGATATGGTTTCACGTTTCATCATATAAGCCTCCTTTGGATTAGCCTTTCACAGCCGAACTGGATACGCCCTGAATGATATATTTCTGACCAAGCAGAAAGATCAAAATCATAGGAATGATTGCTGCCGAAGAAGCTGCCATCATGCCGTTATAGTCTACGTTGTTTTCCAGTACGAAATTTTGTAGACCTAGAGGAATTGTATAAAGCTTTGGACTCTGTAAGAATACCAGAGCATTCTCATAATCATTCCATTGCCAGGAAAAATCGATAATTGCAAACGTTGCAAGCGCGGGTTTGGCTAACGGTAAAACCAGTTTGAAGAAAATTCGAAAATGTCCGGCACCATCGAGAAATGCAGATTCTGTAATCTCCTTCGGAATACTGTGAAAAAATTGGCGGAGCATAAACACGCCAAAGATCGAGAACATGGCAGGCAGTATTAATGCCCAATGCGTGTTATAAATATGAAACCAGTTAAACAGGATAAACTTCGGAACAAAAACGACTTGAGGAGGAATCATCATCATGGATAGATACACCATGAAGAGCGTATTACGTCCTTTAAATTCAGTGCGTGCGAAGCCATAAGCAGCAAAAGCAGACATAAAAACGGCACCTGCTGTACCAATCACGGCAATCTTAAGGGAGTTCAAATAGTAAGGGAGAAAACTGTAGTTTCCCGTCCAAATTCGCTTATGGCTGGTCCAGTCCAGCTTCGAAGGAAGCCATTGGCGAAATACTTCACTTGGGGTCTGAAAGGAAGTACTGAGCATCCATAAAAAAGGGACAATCATAAACAACCCTGCAATCAGCATAAGGATCGTGACGGAAAGCTTAACCGAGCGTGTCTTAGTTGTTCTAAACATAGAGCCAGCCCCTCTCTAGTAATGGACCCAGCGTTTTTGGCCGACCCATTGGACAATGGTAATGACGAGAATAACCGCAAACAGAAACCAGGAAATGGTTGACGCATAACCCATCTCATAATAGCTAAACGCCGTTTTGTAGACGAACAGCGACAGAATCGTGGTACTTCCGCTTGGACCGCCGCCCGTAATCGCCTGGATGAGAGAGAAGGATTTGACTGTCATAATCAGCCCCGTAATCAATAGCATAAATGTCGTTGGACTCACCAGCGGCCATACAATTCTCCATGTAACAGTTGCTTTCCCTGCACCGTCGATACGTGCCGCTTCAAGTTGCTCAGTCGAAACCTCCTGCAGGGCCGCCAAATAGATAATCATGTTGTAGCCTAACATAAACCAGATTTGCACGACGTCGATTGCATACATCGCCGAGCTCGAATCGGCAAACCATCCTGGAGGTGATTCAATGCCGATAAGGCGAAGGGCTTGATTAATCGGCCCCTGGGACGGCTGGAATAGCAGCATCCATACAAAAGCTACGGCAACACCACTTGAGATATATGGCAGGAAGAACATTCCTCTAAGCAATCCCTTCAAATATACGTTCCGGTTAAGCACAAGGGCAACGAGAAACGCAATGGCTAATGAGATCGGGACGGACAACAGGAAAATGATCGTATATTTGATTGAAGCATAGAACTGATCATCACCAAAAAGGCGTTTGATATTATCTAATCCGGTGAACGTCCAATTCGGATTGGCGAATTGATAGTCCGTGAACATCATAAAGAAGGAGTACAAGGCAGGCAGAATAAAAAATGCCAGGATACCGAGCATATTAGGCAAAATAAATGCGTAGCCAACCCAGCCTTGTTTCCGAATCCAGCTGTTCCTTTTCACAGAAAACGCCGCCTTTCTTCTCGTATGGAACTTTTTAAATACAGCAAAGAGAGAAGAAGGAAGCGGAAGATCCTTCTTCTCTCTTAAGGGTATTGTCGATATTCAATTACTTGATATATTCCTGATGGCGTTTGGCCATGTTCTTAAGCGTTGTATCGATATCCTGCTCATTCAGAAAATATTTCTCGTACTCTTCCTTGCGGGCATCGAGCGCTTGCTGTCGTACATTCAGCTGGAACGATGGGAACTCACCGAACACTACGCTATTCATGGACTCTGTATCGTATTTGTCTTCAACACCCTTGAGCAGCAAGTCCATTGCCTGCTTGTTATCAACACTCTTTGAGGATGGAAGGCGTCCCCCGCTCGCCATCGGCAACATTCCGCCGTCGGCATACCACTTTGCGAATTTCCATGCCGCATCCTGATGCTTGGATTTTGCATTAACGGAGAGCATATCACCTAAACCGCTAGCATATTTATAATCCTTTTGATCAGCAGATACTTTCGGAATCGTTGCGAATGCGATTTTGAAGTCATGCGGAAATTCCTTCAGGTTATTGGCATTGCGGAATATAAATTCCCCTGCGGCTAACATAGCTGCTTCACTTTTTAGGAACATTGTATCTACTGGCATCTTGCTTGTTACTTGTTCTCCATATTCCGGTGTCGATTTGTCCACAAACATCATGTCATGCACGATTTGAAGCTGCTTTTGCCAAAGATCATTATTGAAGTTAGATGTTCCTTCCGGCGTGGTTACGCCAAGACCCGCAATGGTACCGTCAATTGCAGCAGTAAAGGCAGCATCATGCTGCATAAGACCGTACACATTCGCTTTTGTTAACGCTTTCGCATATTCTCTCAAGTCGTCCCAGGTCCAATCGACGGGAGGAATCGGAAGCCCTGCTTCATCCAGCATGTTTTTGTTTAGCCAAACGAACAACATATTTTTCTTTGTCGGGATACCGTAATATTTATCCCCAATTTTCCATTGGGCGGCGTCCACCCCCATTTTCTCGTCGATGTTATAATCTGTTCTGCTGCTCAGATCCGAAGCGACTCCTGCATCAACACGTTTCTGTAGACGGTTAATCGTGTAGTTGATGAACAAGTCCGCATCCTGACCCGTCATGAGCGCCGTATCCAGTTTCAAGTTACCGGGGTCATCATTTACATAACGGAAGTACTCGACCTGGATGTCTGGATTTTCTTTATTCCAGCTGTCAATCACTTCTTGAGGTCCAGCCTCGGCAGGAACAGCTCCCCAAAACGTGAGGTTGATGGTCTCACCGGAATTTTCATTTGCCGATCCTGCATTGGCTCCTTCGTTGCTGTTAGCGCTTCCGCACGCGCTGAGCATCGAAGCTGCCAAGGTCGTAATCAATGCTGCTTTTAACCAATTTCTACGTTTCATGTACAGTCCCCCCTTATCGAGTTGATAAGCTGCTTGCTACGTCTTTAACTTTATCACCAGCCTGACATTGGGGGTATGAACGGTGTTTGGATATTCATAGAACGATTTTTTGTTCTTTCCGGTATTCGTTCGGGGTTAATCCGCTCCAACGCTTGAATATTTTAATAAAATAATTGTCGTTCTCGAAGCCTACCAACCTGCCAATTTCACTAACCGTTTTCTCTGTCTCTGTCAGCAGCATTTTCGCTGCCTGAACGCGACGGTTCTGAATAAAATGTGTCATCGTGATACCCATCTTCTTCTTGAATAAGTCACTAACATAACTGGCATCCATGCGAACATATTCAGCCAATCTCTTTAATGTCACTTCCTCAGCGAAATGCTCCTCAATGTAAGTAATCAGTCGGTTTAGCTCCGGATGATCCGTTGGTTCTTGGGCAGTCTTATCCGGGAACCATTTATCTGCCAGGCGAAGTTTATCCATTCTCGTTAGCTCTCCGGCTACTTTGTCCATGGTTTGCTTCAGTTCCTTTAAATCCAGAGAAAGTTTCATCAAATAACCCGAAGCCCCGTATTCCAACGCTTGTCTGGCATACTCGAATTCACTTACTGCCGTTAACATGACGAACCGACATTCGAGGCCTTCCTTTCTCGTTAACTGGAGTAACCGAACGCCATCCATTAGCGGCATGAAAATGTCCGAAATGACAACATCGGGCTGCAGTGCCCGGATTAACTGCAACCCCTCCTCACCGTTTACCGCTTCACCTACAATTTCGAACGGAATATCCGCCTTCGCAAACAACTTGCGCAAGCTTGCTCTCGCATACTGTTCATCTTCAACGATCAATGTGCGCCACAATGGTGCTCCCCTCCTTCAAATATGGTTTGGATAACAATAATGGGAAATGCATTATGACTTGCGTTCCTTCTTCCGTCGACTCCATCCGAAGTCCTGTTGGCTGGTTCTTAAACATAAGCTCCAAGCTCTCTCGAAGGTTTTGTAAACCAATGCTTTTTCGTTTCCGGTAGGACTGATTCGCCTGCGATTTCTTGATCCCCATGCCATTATCAGCAACTTCCAAGATAAGCAGCGAATGGTGGATTGATGCACGAATGTCGATCCGCCCCTCAAGCTGTGTTTGTCCAAACCCGTGAATCAACGAATTTTCTACCAGCGGCTGCAGGCAAAATTTCGGAATCAACGCATACTCGAGATCTCTGGATACTTCATAGCGGAGCTCAATACCATGTCCAAATCGTTTCCGTTGAATGTCCATATAGGATTCAATTAGCACAATCTCCTCCTTCAGAAGAATAAGGTCAACCTCCAAATTCAACGTAGTTTCTAATATTTTCCCTAGCGATACACAAATCTCGTAAATCTCATCTTCGTCCTTATCCAGTGCAATGCTCTTGATTGTATTCAGCGTATTCAGCAAAAAATGAGGATTCATCTGACCAAGCAACACCTGAAATCGGACAAACTGCTTTTGGCGCTCCTCAAGCTTTAACTGTTCCAACAGATTATTGATGTCTGCGATCATGAAATTGAAGCTTCGGGTTAGCGCCAGTAATTCACCTTTGCCCTGTTCCGGCAGCTTTGTCTTCAAATTCAATTTTACTGTGGTCTCCATCTTGCGTTGAAGTTGCTTTATAGGACCGGTTACGGTTGAAGAAATGAGGTAAGTCAACAGCACAAACAGCAGCAGGATGGCCCCATATACGGTATAAAACCTCAGCTTCTGTTTGTTCACTTCTTCAAATAACAAGGAGAGAGGTATCTTTTTCACAAGATAACCGTCAAGCTCTTGGATCTTGCTATAGGTATACAGCATATGATTGTTCACGATGGAATGGGAGGAGGAATCCTGTCCCTGGCCTTGGCTCTCACTCGCTGTGGCTATGGCAGATGACACGGTAGAGGGTACGTTCTCCCCCGAATTTGATTGGAGCATCGTATTTCCATATCCATCCAGCAGAAAATAGGCTCCTTCCCTATCGCTGCCGAATGGATTTTCCTCCGTTTTTTCCTGAAACCATCCTTCATAATCGATACTAAAACGTCCGTAGGCGAATGGTTGTAATCCGTCGTCCCGCAGCACTTCGTAAAGGCTCAGCATCCGACTGCCTTTTCTCTCACGAACGCCGGTCGTCAATTCATTGGATTTCCATACGTACCGCTGTCCCTCAACCCTCTTCAGCTCCTGTACCCAAGGCTCGGAACTAATGTCGGCATAATTCAGAGAATTCTCCGGCGTATACGAAGTGTAAGCGTTTCCTTTTAAATCGATCAATGTGTAGAATACCGTAGCTCCCGTAAGGAAAAAGCTGTTTTCGATACTAGCGAATTTATTTTCCACAATTCGCTTTCGATGGATGGCATCATATAATTCCGGCTTTTGCATCACTTCGCGGAGGACCGAATCCTGATCCAGCAACATCCCAGTCTTCATCACAAGACTCATCAAATCGATAAGATCGGCTTTGATGCCTTCGAGTTGCTTGACGTTACTGTCCGAAGCGTCCCGCTGGAGCATCATTTCCGTTTCTCGGAAGTTGTAGAGGAATAATATGGCTATAGGCGCGAGGAGAAACAACAGAAAGGAAAATAATATTCGGTGTTTAAAGGTGCCAGGGGTTATTCGTTGCAGCCATCTGGTCAGCATGATTATTGCTCAGCCCTCCCGTCGGTGTATACCTCCCAATTTACTGAAGGTTACGCCTGATCGCAATAGTAAATTATAAGCGCTCTATGAGGAGTTGGAGGTGTACTCCTCTTTCCTTTAGGTAAAAAAACGACAGCCAAATAATGGACTGTCGTTAGGTTCTTTCTACACTTCACTTTTTTGCGTTATTTGTAAGCTTAATGATATGACTAGCTGTGGATTCATCCGTAATCAGCATATTGATGTACTCTCCGCGCACGGCTGCCAGGATACAGTCAATTTTGTGAAGACCAAATGCCATACCCACTACTGTTTTTGTCTTCTTTAACTGCTCAAGTCCAAGACCAATCACTTTGTGATTGATGGGATGTTCAGTAACCGTGCCTTCACGGGTGATAAAAACAGAATTAATATCCGCAATCGTATTCAATTCTTCTAACTCAGCTAACACTTGCTCGTTGAGATAACCCGATCGTTCCATTGTCGACATGGAATATGGGTTCCCGATCCCTACCAGTGCGAGATCGATATTCTCTCCCTCTTGAAGAACGGATGAAATATTCGGCATGCCGATAATTTGCTCTCGCAGCTCTTCCGTTTCAACGACTGCAGGAGCATACAATGTATCACAGGTCACGCCCAATTTTTTGGACAACTCATAGGCTATCTGGTTTGAATGCATTTCATTCCGATAGTTCCCTGTTCCGCCAACCAGTGGAATGATTTTAACATTCTCTTTTTTCTCTAGAGGGAATTCCCGAACCATATGATACAGCGTATTACCCCAGGAAACACCTACACGATCTCCATTTTTGATTAATTTCAGGACAAATTGTGCTGCTGCCTTACCCACGGCACTCGATAACAATTCTTTGTTGAGATCCTTGGTTGGAACAACCAACGCCTGCTTTAGTTTGAACAGAGCTTCCAGCTCGTTCTCCAATTTGGAGACTTCATGATCATCATCGTGAATGACAATTTCAATAATACCTTCTTCCCGGGCACGCTGGAGCATCTTGGAAATAACCGGTCTGGATACACCCAACTTCTCGGCAATCTTCTCTTGTGTCCAAGATTCGTAATAATACATTTTACAGACTCTTACCATATTTTTGCGTTCGTCTATGTTCACATACAAGTCCGCCTTTTGATTTTATAGTTCCATCCGTACATATGTCCCACTATAGAATGGCACTCACAGTCGAGTCAAGCAAGGAAGATATGCCCAATGGCATTTTACACAAGATTGACATTCGTTTGACACGTAAGTAATAAAGCCTCCTTACAATTGTAACTGTACAGAACATTTGTAAACGATGCAGAACAAGACAGACTGAGGTGCAAAAGATGAATGTGAAAATTTTAGGTTACTGGGGGGGATATCCCGCTGCAGGTGGAGCCACTGCGGGTTACCTTGTAACCACAGATGAAGGACAAATTTTGCTGGACTGTGGCAGTGGCGTCATGAGCAAGCTTCCCTCCGAGACAGGTGTAGAAGCACTATCTGGTGTTATTCTGTCTCACCTACACCATGATCATATCGCAGATCTTGGTGTGCTCCAATATGCTGTTGCCGGCGCTATTCGCAATGGACGCATGTCGCATAAACTGAAACTGTATGCTCCAGATAATCCAGTCGAGCTCCTGAGTGGTCTGCGTGGTGAACATACTGAGGTCATCACCATTGATCCTTCAACCACAATTCGGCTAGCAGGTGCAGAAGTTGAATTTGTACATGTGCAGCATACCATTACGTGTTATGCCGTCAAGATCACATATAAAGGCAAGGTGCTGGTGTATTCCGGCGATACCTCCTACTGTGATTCTCTTATCGAACTTGCACGGGATGCTGACATTTTTTTATGCGAGGCTACCATCTGTGAAGGCAGTGTGCATACCACCGGCCAGGGACATATGGATGCACTTCAGGCAGGCATGATTGCTGGCCAAGCCAATGTGAAGCAGCTCGTCCTTGTTCATCTTCCCGGGGATGGCAATCTCGAGTTGATGCGCCATGAAGCAAGTCGTTCCTATGGGGGGCTTGTGGATATACCCGAACCACTGCGAATGTATACCGTGTAAGCTATTGAATCGGGGGATCTTCTCATGTACAAATTGTTGGCCCTTGATCTGGACGGCACGATGCTGAATCCGGACAAAGTAATAACCCCCATGACACGAAGCTCCATCAAGCAACTCATGTCAGGGAATGTGAATGTCACCATTGCATCCGGACGATTTCCCGCTTCCGTATGGCTTCATGCACGGGAAGTCTCTATGACTTTCCCACTGGTTGCACTTAACGGTGCGGTGACCGTAGATGCAGTGACAGGTGAAATGCTTGAAGGTGTTCCACTGAAAACGGAAGATATCCTGCTTATGTTGGATGTCATCCAGCAAGAAGGAGCCTACATTCATTTCTATGGATACAATGTGCTCTATGTTCAGGAAATCAATGAGATCAACAGGAATTGGGCCTTGAACAATGTCGTCATCCGACCGGAATTAGAATGTTCGGAAGAACGGTACAAGGATCAAGCTGATCTTATTCAATTGGTCGAGGTCGGACAGGATTTCAGAGCCTTTGTACGCAACATGCCGAACATGCTCTACAAAGCAGCTGTCATCTGTAAGGACCATGCCTCACGCGAGAAACTGTTTCATATCCTTGGCGGGTTAGGATTATTTGAATGCACGCGAACTGGAAGTTTGCGATTCGATGTCAACTCCGCTGGAATTAGTAAACGTGAAGCCCTGGAGAGATTGTGCCGCGCACACGATATCAAACCTCAGCAGGTTGCGGCTGCCGGGGATTATGATAATGATCTGGAGATGTTGCAATGGGCTGGAATCGGTATAGCCATGGGCAATGCCGAGCCTCATGTGAAGGAAATAGCGGATATAATTACTGGCAGCAACATGGAAGACGGTGTGGCGCAGGCCATCCACAATTACTTGCTCTAAACCATTCTCATTTCTGAAAGAGTATGACTTACTGACCGATAAGATAGACACTCAAAGGAGAGATTATCTGTGATTCCATTTAAAAAGACGTTACTACTGCCTCTGCTGGCAGGCATGATTGTGTTCAGCGGTTGTTCCGCTCAGGGACAAGCCAATCCAGATCAAGGCAATTCAGGTGCAGCTTCAAATTCGGTATCAGGCAAGCTATCCTTCTATACTTCCCAGCCTGAAGAGGATGCAGGCAAACTGGTGAATGCTTTTAACCAAAAATATCCCGATGTTCAGGTCAGCATCTTCCGTTCTGGAACGGAGGAAGTCACGGCCAAAATTCAGGCGGAGCGCCAGGCAGGTAAAACTCAGGCGGATGTACTCCTGCTGGCGGATGCAGTTACCTTTGAAAATCTGAAAAAAGATGATCTTCTGCTCTCATACAAGTCGCCAGAATTAAGTAAGATTCCAACAGATCTTGTTGATCCGGATGGCATGTACGCCGGTACGAAGGTGATGGCAACGGTACTGGCTACCAATACCCAAAAAGTCACAGCCCAACCAACTTCCTGGCAAGTGCTGACCATGCCCGAGAGCAAAAATGCAAGTATCATGCCGAGTCCCCTTTACTCTGGTGCGGCAGCTTACAACATTGGTGTCTTTAGCCGTACAGATGGATTCGGATGGGATTTTCTGCAGGAGTCCAAGATGAATGGTATGTCCGTCATTAAAGGTAACGGTGCCGTAATAAAAGCTGTAGCCAGTGGTGAAAAATCGTATGGGGTCGTTGTTGATTACCTCGTGGCTCGAGAAAAAGCGAAAGGTTCTCCGGTTGAACTGATCTATCCGGAAGAAGGTGTTCCGATCATCACTGAACCGATTGGGATCATGAAAGAAGCTGCCAATGTTCCTGCTGCCCAGGCTTTTGTGGATTTCGTTCTCTCTGAAGATGGCCAGAAGCTGTCAGCCGAGATCGGATACTCTCCGATTCGTGAAGGCGTTGCTCCACCTGAAGGACTTAAAGGTGTATCGGAAATGAAGATTTTGCCTGGCGATGCGGCCAAACTTGCAGCTGATCGCGAAACAGACAAACAGCAATTCATTAATGTGTTTGGCGAGTAAGGATTGGAGCTGTTCTTATGGAGAAAGTGAAAACAAATAGAATGGTTCTGCGGGGACAACAAAAAGGGCGCAAGCCCTTTTCCTCCCTCTCCGGCCTGCTACGTTGGAATCGACTGGCAGCCCTGTTGGGTGCAGCAGCCGTACTGATATTTTTTGTATACCCCATTCTGAAGCTAGTTCTTCTCAGTTTTCAGGGCGAGCAAGGTTTAACGCTGTCTCACTATAGCGATTTGTTGCAACAGGACCGTTTTGGGTCCACATTGCGTAATACCGTATTTATCGTCATCGGTTCTACAGTGCTCTCTCTGGTGCTCGGAACTGCACTGGCCTGGATCGTTGCCTACACGGATATCCGGAATAAGTCCGCCCTGCATATGGGGATTTTGCTTTGTTTTATTCTACCCTCCTATGTTCTCACGTTGTCCTGGTCTTCTTTTACCGGATCACAGGGATGGCTTGCGGGTGTACTGCAATGGATTCATCCCGAACTCGCCCCATGGAGTATGTACAGTTTAGGTGGAATTGTATTTGTTATGGGTATTCATCATTTTCCGCTGGTGTACATGTTCACACTGGATGTACTGCGCAAAATCCCGCGTGATCTGGAATGGGCGGCAAGAGCTGGAGGTGCCGGAAGGATGGAAGTTTTCCGTCGTATTACATTGCCACTTGCCCTCCCGGGCCTGACGGCTGGAGGATTGCTTGTATTTCTGGCTTCGCTGGACAATTTCGGCATACCGGCCTTTCTCGGCACACCTGTAAACATTTCAGTTCTCAGTACGCTTATATATGAAGAGATTATCGGGTTTGGACCTTCGGCATTCGCCCGTGGTGCATCCTTATCTGTGCTGCTCGGTGTAACTACAGTAGTCGGAAGTCTGTTGCAATGGATGCTTTTGCGCAAAAATCATGCCTCCGATACGATGCAACCCGATCTGGCCCCCAGATATGCTTTGGGTCGCATGCGGAAGCCATTAACGTTGGCTATATGGTCGGGTCTCTTGCTGATTACTATTGTTCCGTTGTCTTCGATGTTCTCGATGTCTTTAAAAAGAGCCTATGGTCTCGGTCTTACACGTGCCAATATGACATTAGACAATTATAGATATATTCTCTTTGAGAATGAGCGTGTATGGCAGGCGATCCAGAACAGTCTTGTCCTCGCCCTCGTCACGATGCTCGCTTGTCTGATTATAGGCTCAGGATTTGCGTATATACGGGTACGTAAGCCTAATCAATTCAATAAAATGGCCGAGCTGGCCACTGCCGTACCCTACACCTTACCTGGTATAGTGTTCGCCCTATCCATGATTCTGGTATGGATGGAGCTGATCCCTGGCTGGAATCCTGGCATCTATGGAACGATGACCATTTTGTTTATCGCATATATCTGTCGATTTCTTATTCTTCAGATTCGTTCAAGTGTCACTTCATTCATGCAGCTGGATTCATCGATGGAGGAGGCTGCACGGATCTCCGGAGCCGGTTTCTGGCGCAAGTGGACGGCGGTTTTGCTGCCATTATTGCTGCCGGGTATTCTGACAGGAGGCATGTTGGTCTTCCTGACAGCCCTGACCGAGCTTACCGTATCGGCACTGTTATATTCTTCGGGTTCACAGACTATTGGTGTCACCATATTTAGTTTTGAGCAGGCAGGGGATACCCTCTATTCAACCGCATTGTCCAGTCTGATTGTCGCACTCATTGCGGCAGGAGGAGTGATTTTGCTCATCGCTCAGCGATGGGCCGCACGTAAGGGAGTGAAGTCATGAGTATCCAGATCAAACAGGTTAGCAAGTCCTTCGGCAGTTTCCAGGCGCTTCATTCCATTGACTTAACGATTAAGGATGGAGAATTCGTAGCAATCCTTGGACCGTCAGGTTGTGGGAAAACAACGTTGCTGCGCATTCTTGCCGGATTCGAGCAGCCGAGCAGCGGCGAGGTTCTCATGGATGACCTGGTAGTTGCAGGCTCAGGGACATTGCTTCCCCCGGAAAAACGAAGAATCGGCATGGTATTCCAGTCCTTTGCGCTTTGGCCGCATATGAATGTGTCTGAGCACATCCGTTTCCCCATACGGACGCATAAATCAACACCTTCTCATATTAAAAATAACGAAAAGAACCGCATCCAGGAAGTCCTGAATATGTCGGGACTTTCACATCTGGCAGACCGCATGCCGCATGAGCTGTCCGGGGGACAAAAACAACGCGTGGCTATCGCGCGGGCCATTGCACCCCAGCCGTCACTGTTGCTGATGGATGAACCTCTCAGCAGTCTGGATGCCATGCTTCGCATGGATATGCGACGTGAGATTCAACAGGTACACCGGAATACCGGATCGGCCGTAGTCTATGTTACGCATGATCAAGGCGAAGCCCTTGCCATGGCTGACCGGATCATCGTTATGAAGGATGGACGGATTGAGCAGGCTGGAACGCCGCAGGAGATTTATTTGCGGCCGGAGACCGAATTCGTAGCGAGGTTCGTATCGAAATCCAATTTGGTCACGGGTCACTGGGATGACGATGTCTTCATGCCTAAGGACGGCAACAATATTTCTTGGCCTGGCAAGCAGGTTGGGAAATATTTTAAATCGCACGGATTATATCCCGTGAGGCCGGATCAGTTCCAGCTGCAGCCTTCAGGCAAAGCCGGAATATTGGGTGAGATTGTCAATGTTCAGTTTCAAGGGAAAGAATTTCACTATGACATCCGCAGCGATGCCACACGTTGGGAAGTCATCTCTCCCCTTCCGTTCTCCCTGAATGACCAAGTGAGTCTGAGTCTTTCTTCCGTCAGCGGCGAAGGAGTGTGACGTTTTGATTCAAACCAAGAAGCTGATTTTCTTTGACATCGATGGTACTCTTCTGGATCGTCACAATCGGATTCCCGCTTCCGCGAAGCAAGCCGTTCAGGCGTTAAAAGAAGCTGGTCATACAGTAGCTTTGGCCTCAGGACGATCTCCGTTCATGTTGGAACAGATTCGCCTTGAACTTGGACTGGCGTCTTATGTTAGCTTCAATGGACAATATGTGATTCATCAAGGGGAACTCATTCACAGCAATCCCATCCGTTCGGAGGCTTTGAATCAACTGTCTGCATTCGCTGGATTATCCGGACATCCACTCGTCTATCTTGATCATTCGCAAATGAGCTGCAGTCAGGATTATCACCCGCATGTAGATCTTTGTCTAACCTCGCTTGGTGTGACCCATCCTGGGGTTAAAAAGCAATTCTGCAAAAACAGACTTATCTATCAAACAATGCTGTTCTGTTCACCAGAAGAGGAAACGACTTATCGCGAAAGGTTTCGAGATCTCAACTTTGTCCGCTGGCATCCGTTGTCCATGGACGTTCTGCCTGCGGGAGGCTCCAAAGCGGAAGGTGTTTCCAAACTCGCAGCCCGAACGGGGTTTTCCCCTGAAGATGTGTATGCCTTCGGCGACAACTTCAATGATATGGAGATGTTTCGTTATGCAGGCTGTAGCATTGCAATGGGCAATGCCCCGTATCCTCTACAACAATTGGCGTCCCATGTTACGACCCATGCAGAGCAAGATGGGATTTGGCATGGTCTGCATTGGGCAGGATTATTATAGAAGGAACAGACACATCCCCGTTATAAGTTACACCAGTCGTACGAAAAGGCGCTCCTGATAATCCAGGAACGCCTTTTTTCTTGAATGGATTGCCTTAAATGCAAACTGCTGTTACTTTTTCGGTTGAATTATTTCAATTGCCTGCTATCTGGTTAGTAACCGTCTCGACCTCATAGGTACTATCCGTGTTGGAACCACTGGAAACACCTGTAAGACTGGCAACGAAGGTTGTAACACTCTGTGGTGGCAGCGTGGCTGTAAAAGTACCACTGGATGCACTAATTGGCGTTCCTGCCTGCAGGTTTCTGCTGACGTCCGTGACCCAAGAGGAAACTGTAGAAGCATTGCCGTTTTGCAAAACAAACCTTTGACTTGCTGCCGAGGTACCTCTGTTGATCGCAACGATAACGACCTTGTTATCTCCTTTGTAAGCTGAGGTATACGTGTTCGTATCAGGATTTTTGGTTGCGTCAACCCTGACATAACCTGGACGAATGAATTTGGAGAAATGAGCCATATTGTAACCACGCTTGCTAATCGTGCCGTCCTCTTTCATGGGACCGTACTGCCTGCGGATATACCACCAGACATAAGCCTGAAAATCTGCTTCTACCATAGCATGGTGCATATGATAGGAGACGTCGAGCGCTTCTGGCCAGAGGTCAGCCGAATTATTGTTGCTGTTTGGATAATAAACTTCAGTCATCCAAAGTTCTTTCCCTGTGCCTTTCTGTTTGAACAACGGATAAGGGAAGTCGCTGAACTGTGTTCCATAAGTATGCGCACCGAGAATATCCATATTGGCAAGAGCCTGTGGGTCATTCAATATGGGATCAGACATGTTTTTCAAATATTGGAACGACTCTGGTGCCATCACCTTGGTGTTGTTGATTGATCCGGCATTTTCTTTCATAAACCGGAGCATCTCCTGAGGCGTCCACCAGGTCCAATCATGTGCATAATCCGGCTCGTTTTGCACGGAAACCGCATACAAATTCACACCATTATTTTTCATATAGGTTACAAAATCATTCAGGTGTTGCGCATATGCGACATATTTATCGTATTTGAGTCGTTTGGCATTTGTATCCCCGTTGCGATTAAAGGTTTCAATCATGTCACTGGGCGGATTCCATGGTGAAGCAAATACGAGAGCTCCCTGTTCAATCGCACGTTTGGCTGTGGGGACTTCACGATACCAGTTATTCCGATCAGGGTCGACATAAATTCTCAGTATAGAGAAGCCAAGTTGATTCTGACCGTTACCGAAAGCGGTTTCCCGTTGCGCCGCTGTAAGATCTCCGATCCAGGCAGGATGATTGATCCCTCCAAATCCCCGTATAATCTGTTTTTCTGCCGACAGGTTAATCGTTACATCATTCGCTGCGGACACCTTCACTGGAGTTTGTGCCGTGATCATAACTGGCAGCGCAGTCAAGCAGGCAAGTATTACACTAATCGTTTTTTTGAAACGTACACTCATTAACCTCATCCTCCTCTTCAAATAAAGAATCCTGTAAAATGTACTAACCCATGAGAAATTAATTGGAAAGCGCTTACTATATGAACTGAATCGTGGCAGGTTTATTACATTTTAAGGTAATTAAGGAACATTTTCATTGCATATTCCGTTCAGTTTATTGCGCGAAAAGACAAGGAGCTTCACTCATGAACAGCAAGAGCGAAGTTTGGTTTGTAAGGAAAAAGTTTATAAAGAAAAAGTTTATAAAGAAAAAGCCACTACATTAGTGGCTTTCATCGGGAAACGTACAAACTCAAATAGATGTTTTTATAGGATTAAGATTTTCAGGTTGTGACAGAGATCAGATTAATATCGAATTTTATATAAACAGGTTATGGTTTGCCTGAGCCGCCTGTCCCAAATAGTAACCCACGCCACCAATTGTAATTTGGTCCATTATTTCTTCACGTTGAATGCCCATTAAATCCATGGACATCTGGCAAGCCACCATCTCTACCCCTTGCTCTGCTGCGGTTTGTATAAGTTCCTCCAGAGAAGCAACATTGTTATTTTTCATAAGACCGCGGATCATTTTTGGCCCAATCCCTAGCATATTCATTTTGGACATGCCAAGCTTGTGGCTGCTGCTTGGCAGCATCATGTTAAACATTCGGCCAATCCCTGTTTTGGATACAGGCTGATGCTGATGCTTACGGATAATATTCAACCCCCAGAAGGTAAAAAACATCGTAACTTTTCGTCCACTTGCCGCTGCCCCATTTGCAATAATAAATGACGCAATCGCTTTATCCAGATCACCGCTGAAAACAACCATCGTACTGGCAGGCTCAGCTTCAGGAGTTTGCTTAGTTGAGGATACGGTTTGCGCTGTGTTCTTAACTAGTACCGCCTCAATAATGCCCCCCCTGCCACGTTCCAACTGTAGAAGTGTGGAACCAGACATGGTTGCCCATGCCTTAACGTCTTCATAAAATCCCGGATCCGAAGCTTTTACGCGTAGGGTCTGTCCGTCTGTCAGTTGATCCATTTTTTGCTTGACCTGGATTAGCGGACCGGGACAACTTAAACCGCATACGTTCAATTCGTTATCAATATGCAAAGGTTTCATTAACGACGGATGGGTCGGCTCCAATGAAGTTTCTTTTGTAGCAGGCAGTTGTTCGACAGGATTCTGACCGTTCTTAGTATCATGATTTTCCGTAAAAAATAGTGTGGGCTTAAATTGCGCTTGGCGGTATGTTTTATAGCCTCCACTCAGGTTTTTCACGTTAAAGCCATGCTGCCGTAAAATTTGCGAAGCAGTATATCCCCGTAAGCCAACCTGGCAGTATACCCAGATTTCTTTGGAGGAGTCCAGTTCATGGATACGCTGACGAAGCTCATCCACTGAAATATTTAACGAACCCGGAATATTCCCATTGCGATGCTCCAGTTCGCTGCGTACATCCAGCAAGATGGACTGCTCAGGTTGGCGTGCAGACAACTGTTCATAGGTAAACGTTTGTACACGCCCAGTCACGATATTCTCTGCTGCATATCCAGCCATGTTAACCGGATCTTTCGCAGAGGAATATGGCGGTGCATAACTCAGCTCAAGCTCAGCCAGATCGCTAATGTGACCGCCAAAATGAATGGCAACGGCAATGTCATCAATTCGTTTGTCCACCCCGTCATAGCCGACGGCCTGAGCGCCCAAAATTTTACCTTCCGGTGTAAACAGCAGCTTGAGAGTGATCGCGCTGGAACCTGGATAATACGAGGCGTGAGAGCCAGGGTGCACGATAACCGTGCGATAATCAATTCCAAGACGTTTTAGTGTTTTTTCATTACTGCCGGTGGAAGCACCAGTCATTCCAAATACTTTAATAATGGACGTCCCTTGTGTTCCTTTGTACGTTGAATGTAGTCCCGCAATCCGATCGGCAACAATTCGCCCCTGTTTGTTGGCAGGTCCTGCCAGCGGAATAGCAGTCTTTGTTCCATGAATATAATCAGTTACTTCAATGGCATCACCGACAGCATAGATATGCGGCACGCTGCTCTCCAGCGCTTCGTTGACCATAATATGTCCACGCGCACCCAGGGAAACACCGCTATGTTGCAGAAAAGAAGTGTCCGGAGCTACGCCTATTGCCAGAATGACCAGATCTGCGGCAAGAACCCGACCATCGGCAAGCTCTACACCAATCCCTTGTTCACGTGATTGGAAACCCTGAACACGCTGTGAAAATAGCAGCTTAACGCCATGCTGCTCCATTTCCTGTGCCAGTGACGCTGCGAGCTCGGGATCAAATGGGGTGAGCAGCTGTCCGTTACCCTCGACCAGTGTGACGTCCAGTCCTGCTTCTTTTAAATTTTCCGCCATTTCCACACCGATAAATCCACCACCAATAACGATTGCAGAAGCGTTGTTATCTGAATTCATTTGTTCTTTGATGCGGTCAATATCCGGTATGCTGCGAACTGTGTAAATAAGCGGATTGTCCTTCCCCGGCAGATCAGGAATAATAGGCCGTGCACCTGGTGACAAAATTAGCTCGTCGTAGCTTTCTTCATATTGTCCGCGCTCATGGCTCTGTACCTGAACCGTACGATTGTCCGGATTAATCGCGATAACTTCACTCTTCGTACGTACATCGATTCGAAAACGATCCGCCATTCCTTTAGGTGTTTGTACCAACAGACGATCGCGGTCAGCGATCGTGCCTCCAATATAATAAGGTAACCCACAATTGGCAAATGAAATATAGGGTCCTTTCTCAAATATAATGATTTCGGCGTGTTCATCCAGGCGGCGCAGGCGAGCAGCAGCAGATGCGCCCCCTGCTACGCCACCAACAATCAATACTTTTTTGCTCATGATTCACAATCGTCCTCTCCAAAAAGAATAGGTATAATCTGTTCAATCCGTTGATCCGCAAGCACGTAATTCACTTCAAGGCCATTGCGCTCAGTGGCGACAATACCTGCACTGCGCAGCTTCTGCAAATGCTGAGATACGGTTGATTGCGGAAGGTCGAGACATTCCTGCATATATGAAACGTTACATTTCTTTTTACGCATTAGCCCACGTACGATGCACAGACGAATGGGATGAGATAAAGCTTTCAGCAGATTAGCAGGTTCGTCGAACTGCTTTAAATCGCTAATATCAAACGCAGGTGTATTCAACACTTATTCCTCCTAAAACGTTATATTGTAATATTACGATATAGTGATGTGGATGTCAAATGGCAAACCTAATCAAAATTCGGATCACCTGATCCCCGAATGGTCAGACAACAAAAAAAACGGTTTGACAGGATAGAGTCTAACCGTTTAAATCATGTTTCACTAAGTTAAGTGATCCACAGTCTCTATGTGGTGGAATGTACATCCAATCAAATATGCAAGAGATCAAAATCAAATTTTAAAAATCAATTGAGAAAATTGAAACAGTCCATTCTTCCATACTGGCCAATCATGCCCTCCTTGTTCCTCATTCCAAATATGAGAAATGCCGTGTTGTACCAAATAAGCATGCATTTGATTACTGATATGTTTGAGGTTATCCTGATCACCACAGGACAGCCAAAGCTTTCTCACAAGCCCAGTAATCTCGCTCGGATTAGGGATGAGCACTTGCGGAGCACACGTGTTTGGGGCAGCGGAAAAGGCTCCAATCCATGCAAATCGATCGAGATTACCCCATCCGATATTTAAGGATTGACCACCGCCCATTGATAAACCGGCAATCGCGCGGTTTTCCCGATTGATCCACACCGGGTAATTCTCTTCAATATAAGGAATTAAATCGTCAAGCAGGTCGGATTCAAATCTCTCGAACGCTTGAATTTTATCCGGATCAAACAGATCCCCCTCTGCTCGATCATTCGGCATCGCTCGGCCATTGGGGAAAACGACAATCATCGGCTCAAGCTTGCCATCGTCGTACAGATTATCGAGAATGACCTGAGGAGTGCCATGATTATACCACTCGGTTTCATCCCCGCCTATCCCATGTAAAAGATAAAGGACATTATACGTATTATCCGAAGAAAATCCGGGAGGCGTATACACCATTGCTTTGCGCGAATTCCCCACCGTGGTCGAGGGATATTCCACCGTCTCAATGATCCCGCGCGGTATGCCCTCCCTATATTGGTTGTATCCTTTTGGTGCTGCGATCATCCTCATTCTCCTCTCCTACACTTGCATCTCAAGCTTCTATTGAGCCAGATGCCGTTGTTAATCGACATAACCAAAGCCCAATATCGTAAACGATTTGTCCTCGTGACCTTCAGCCATTCCAATCTCAATGATATGCTCGCTGGACTCCTTCTCATCGAACAGGAGCAGCACATGACAATGCGTCCAATTGATTTGATGCGGGTCAGCTTTATGGACCATCTCCCCGTCCACACATATATTTGCGATACCAAACTCATCACTTGCAGTATCCTTGAAAACCAGAATAAGCCGCTTGCTCCGCAGAATCATCTTGAAGCTGCCAGCTTGACTCCCGCTCTCTCTGGAATACATCCAGTTATTAGGAAAATGAGGAGTGCCGTATGGATCATCATCCATCTCAGCCATTTGCAGATCCGTATCCGTTTCTCCAAAACCTCCCACATCGATGCGGGCGACGCTCTCGCCATTCAGTCGGTCCAGCAGCTTCACATCCACAAATGCATTTCCGATTAGTGGTGATTTATTAATCATATCCTTTCCTTGATCCAGGTCAGAACGATCCGTTACCTCAAACAGCCAGCCCAGACAGTCGGCCATGATGAGATGCCCGGCTGGTCGGATGATAGATGTCATGGAAGTATTGCTCTTTGGAGATGAGTCTTCCTTCCTCAGGAGGAAGTTGAAATTGTTCTACAACAGCATCTTTTACACTTACCATCGGGAGGTTGTAGTGCCAACCTACAGGTGCCAGCCGATCCTGCAGATTCCAGTCGTTCTTAAATACACTGAATAGCAGAATGACAGCAGGATCATAGTCAGCTCTTAGCGCTTGCAGCACAAGGCTCTCATAACAAGTTCCTTCGGTTTCATCATCGGCATCGTTCACGGCGAACTCCACAATGACTATATCTGGCTTGACTTCCCCCTTCTCTAAGTACATCTCGATGATAGCGGATTACACCAAGCTCGGAAGGTGTTCCGCCTAACCCGGCTTTAATAAAACGTAGTGAGCTGTTACTTGTTGGAGCGAACATTTTCTTGAAAAGGTGAAAGGATTGATATGCATAACAATTCATATGAATCGGTTCCGCCCCGGCACCTTGAGTAATCGATCCACCGATGTATGCTATCGTTACAGGCTCCCCTCGTTTTGTTTTCTCGATAGCCTTCTTCAGTCTGGCATTATGACCTTTATGCAGCAGCGATTTTGCAATTAGATCACGATAAGCTTGCGACTCGAAGTTCAAGGATGTCTCACTCATGTCTTGCATGAAAAATCATCCCTTCCCGGATAAATGAGAGTAACATCGTATGCTAACAGATGTCTATTATACTTTATTAACTTAAAATCTAACGCTCGCACGTAAAGTAGACAACCTGTTAAATGCTATGTCTTTACCTGACAAAGTATAGTTTGTATTCCAATACCCAGCCTTCTGGCAGCCAATTTTGAATGTCAATTCGTCAGGTGAAAGTATAGGACTGTCCAGCCTCTGCATTGAAGGAAATGGGCTTGAGACCAGGGCCTTGCAACTGACAAACACCAGTGTTTGTACTTTTTATTGTTACTGTAGTCACCTCCCCCATCTTCCAGGAGAAATCGAGTGTATATCCGCCTCGGGCTCTGAGGCCTCTAACACTCCCTTCATGCCACTGGACAGGTACAGCAGGCAGAAGCCGAATCACGTCAGTGTGACTCTGCAGTAACATCTCGGCAATTCCCGATGCTCCACCAAAGTTGCCGTCAATCTGAAACGGCGGGTGATTGTCAAAAAGATTAGGCAACGTTGAGTGCTCCAACAGAGCCCTGACATTTTCGTAAGCCATCTCCCCATCCTCAAGGCGTGCCCAGAAATGAATGATCCAGGCCCGGCTCCAGCCCGTGTGTCCACCGCCATTTTCCAATCTGCGCTCCAGCGTGATCCGTGCAGCCTTCGCCAATTCCGGCGTTTGTGCTGGAGTGAAACATTCTCCAGGATACAGCCCGAATAGATGCGAGATGTGCCGATGGCCTGGTTCCACTTCTTCATAATCCTCCATCCACTCCTGAATTTGGCCGTTCTTGCCGATCTCCGGCTTCGGGATTCGCTTCAGGGTATCAGCGAGTTCTTTCCTGAATGAATGGTCTCTTCCAATCAACTCGGCACTGCGGATACAAGCGTTGAACAGTGCTTCGATGATCTGAAAGTCCATTGAAGCTCCAGCGCAAAGCACCCCGATCTCGCCACTAGGCAGCTTATAGCTGTTCTCAGGAGAGACGGATGGACATGTAATCAGACGGCCTTCTGCATCCTCGATCAGATAGTCCAGGAGAAATTCGGCCGATTCCTTCATGGTTTCATAGGCCTGTTCCAAAAAAACGCGATTCTGACTATAGCGATAATGCTCCCACAAATGTAAGCATAACCAAGCTGCGCCCATCGGCCAGAACGAAGCTGGAAGATAGGTATCCTGAGGCGCTGTGTCTGCCCAAATATCCGTATTGTGATGTGCCGTAAACCCTCGGCAATCATACATAACCCGTGCCGTAACTCGGCCCGGCTCCCGCATTCTCTCAATTAGATCGAACAATGGCTCGTGACACTCTGCTAGATTGCAGTTTTCGGCCAGCCAGTAATTCATTTGTGCGTTAATGTTGATCGTAAATTTACTATCCCATGGCGGTGTAAAACTGTCATTCCATACCCCTTGAAGATTTGCAGGCAAAGAGCCTGGCCTGCTGGAGGAAATGAGCAGATAACGGCCATACTGAAAATAGGTCTCGATCAATCCCGGGTCCTCTGATCCCTTTTGGAACTCTTCTAATCTTTTGTCAGTTGGAAGATTATTACGATCAGTGCTCTTTGTCAGATCCAATGCTACTCTGTTGTACAGTTCACCATAATCCGTTGTGTGCCTTGCAAGCAGCGTATCATAAGGAATCCGGCCAAGCTCTTTCAGGAGAAGTTTACAGTGTAACTCCGGATCTTCCTGACGGAAAGTCGTTCCCGCAGCAAGCATCAGTGTGACCGAGGTCGCGCCCTCCACCAGCAGGTACTCGCCCAGAAGGCGGCAGGAACCTTCGTTTGGTACCGCTTTCATAACAGCGGCAAAAGAACTACCCTCTTTACCACCGCATTCACCAAGCATGATCAGACCGCTCTGATCCCACTTCTTTGTTTTCTCCATATACCTCCAATTCTGTCGGTTGAATCGGGCTTTTATCGATACTGCATTCTTCGTATCCGCGGAGATTCGAAGTATGATGGCCTGATCCGGGTGGCTGGCAAACAGCTCACGTGAATAACGGATGTTGTTAACCCGATAGCTTACCCTTGAAACGCCCCGGTCCAAATCAAGCTCCCGTACATAATCCTCGACCGGACCATGATGATGGCTTAACGATAACTGCAGTTCCCCAAGTGGCAAATAATGTCGCTGCGCTTCTGGAAGTCCCGCCATCGTCATGGAAGCAAGCTCTTCAGCCTCCCGAAGTTTCCCTTCCATAATGAACTTGCGGATACGAGGCAGATTAGGGAGTGCATCTTCATTGTTACGATCACGAGCTCCACCGTACCACATGGAATCCTCATTCAACTGCAAGCGTTCCTCGGCTACGCCTCCAAATATCATTGCACCAAGGCGACCATTTCCAATTGGCAGAGCCTCGTTCCATACTTTGGCAGGTTTGCTGTACCACATGCGTTGATGATTCTGATTTGCTTCTGTCATTGTGTTCCTCCCATATTCATATTCGATACAACTTTTAGGGCTATAATTCATTTTAACATTCAAATATGGAAAGAAAATGACGTAATCCAGCCAATCAGTACTCTTTCATGATATGTATATTTCAATGTGACACCATTTCATCATTGCGTATATTTTTCTTCATGCCAATAGATCGGGCAAAAATACTGTAATTTTTTAAGATAAAGCTTTAATTTGATAAACAGCCCGCATGATATACTTTAGCAAGGACGATTGACTATAAGGAGGCACCGAATTTGACTCACACTACTGAAGGCGCTTACACCACTTCTGAATACCGAAATATGTTTTTGGAACTCGGTTATACGGATGAGGAAATCAATGCAAGAATCGAGGACACTTGGACCGAGCTGTTCTACGGTGACCCGGAAACCCGAATATACCACCCCATGGGTGAGGACAAAGGATACATGCTTGACACTGGTAATCTCGATGTGCGTTCCGAAGGCATGTCTTACGGCATGATGATGGCTGTGCAAATGAACAAAAAAGAAGAGTTCGATCGACTCTGGAATTTCTCGAAAACATTCATGCAGCATGCGGAAGGTCGATACAAGGATTATTTTGCATGGCATTGCAAACCTGATGGCACACGAATATCGCAAGGCCCAGCACCGGACGGAGAAGAATTTTTTGCGATGGCCCTTTTCTTTGCCTCCAACCGCTGGGGGGATGGAGCTGCGCCATATGATTATGCTGAGCAAGCGAGAACAATATTACATGCATGCCTGCATCAAGGAGAACATGGCGAAGGCGATCCGATGTGGGATCCGGAAACGAAATTAATCAAATTCATACCGGAATCACCGTTTAGTGCCCCGTCCTATCATCTGCCCCATTTTTATGAACTGTTCGCCAAACATGCGAATGAAGGGGATCAAGCCTTCTGGAGAGAGGCAGCGGCAGAAAGCCGATCTTATCTGCACATAGCTTGTCATCCGTTAACCGGGCTCTCACCTGAATATGCGAATTTTGACGGGACACCCGCTCCGCCACAACGTCATGGAGATTTCAGACACTTTTACAGTGATGCTTACCGGGTTGCGGCCAATATAGCCCTCGACTGGGAATGGTACCGTAAGGATCACTGGCAAGTGGAGCAGTCACGAATATGGTGACATACCCATAAACCTGCAGCCGCATATCCTCCGGTACTCACGAGCACCACAGCAAATTGCTGCTCGGACAATGCCGATAACGCAGTACGGGTGCAAACAACTCGTTCTCCTATGGCATATTCGGAGTTGCTGCGACGCAGCAGCGGATGCAATTCCCCGACCTCATTCTCACACAGACTCCGGCGGAATTCTGGGTGAATGGCGAGATAAAAGCGTATCCTGCCAATTGTGCCGTCCTTTATCCTCCTCATCAGAAAATCATGTATCGTGCGTGCTCGGATCAATACGTAAATGATTGGGTACGATTTCTCTCGGATGAATCGTATGTACTGGAGACAGCTCTTCCGCTGGGCACACCCATTCCTCTTCCGGACCCCGGCTATTGTCATCAATTATTTCAATTGCTGGCTACCGAAAATTTTCTTTCGTGTGATTACCGTGAGCTCTCTATTGATTATTTGTTTCGAATTATGTTTAACAAGCTTCTCGAAGCCTCTCAGTCCGCCGTTAACACGCTTCATTATCAGGATCTTTTGGATCTGCGCAAGAGCATTAACCATAATCCGGGCCAAGAATGGAGCGTTACTGTCATGGCTGATTGTGTTCATCTTAGTCCAGGCTATCTGCAATCGTTATACAAAACTACATTTGGCATCTCATGTATGGAAGATGTAATCCAATCCAGAATTCGTCTTGCCAAAGAAAGACTTATCCATGGACAATCCAGAATCTCAGACATCAGTGAACTTTGCGGTTATCGGAATGTGGAGCATTTCTCCAGACAATTCAGGCAAATGGTCGGTTGTACACCGCGCGCTTATCGTAAATCCGTCACTTCTCATTCATAATACACTTGTGAAAGTCTCCATTTGACAACAAAATTACTGCGCAGGGGCTCTTCTCCGGCGCAGTAGGGACATGCTAAGCTTCACCTGTTTCAAATTTCCATTGTCTGATGCTGATGTCCGGCTTTCCGCTCTCACTTCCATTAACTACAATATATAAATCATGAATACCCTGGGCATTTGAAACGGAGGTCGAATAATCCAGCCACGGATGGTTTACATCGGATGCCACGACGAGAAACTGCCCGATTAATTGTCCGTCAGGTTGATCCAGACGAAGTTCCAACACCCCATCACCCCCGCCATTGGATATCGTTGCTGAGAAGCTTGCTGCTCCTTCATGACCAAAATCAACCTTCGATAGAGCGATCCAGCTGCCACTTCCCATATCTGCTGTAATTACAACTTCCGATTCAATGGAAGATACAGAGTCATCCAAGTTTAATTTCTCGGTCTTCACTCCTGCACTCCATCCCATGGTCGCCGCAGTTACTCCCTCAAAAGGGTCAAAGAACTTTACCTGAGCAACCCCCTGAACATCTGCGCACACCTCATGAATGTGCCCATCGGCCGTGTCGAAGTTAATTCGATTCAGATGTGTGGAACGATAGCCTTCGGGAGCATCCATGGCTTGGGATAACGTCTGTGCGTGATAGGCAATGTACCAGTAATCCGCAAATTGAAATATGGCATGATGATTGTTACCATCAACACCAAAGAAGTGCCCCGGATTTTTGAGGATGCATCCTCTGTACGTCCATGGTCCCATCGGCTGGCTGCTTGTCATATAAGCAATCTCTCCTGGCGGAGGACTGCCTACTGGTCGGTCACCCTCATAAAAGTTTGAGCAGTACGTAAAGTAGTAGGTATTGTTAAATTTATGTATGCCTGCATCCTCGAACATGTATGGTGCAGGAATAACCTTGGCACGCCCTATTACACTGGTCATATCCTCTCCCAATCGCATCACTCTTGCCGTGTCGGGCCTCTCTGCTTTTCCTTCCGGAATTCCACCCCCGAAATAGATATAAGCCCTGTGATCTTCATCTACCAGCACTGCCGGATCGAACAGCCATGTCACCTCTTCAACCCCTGGAGTCTCCCTCGTGATACGGGCTTCTCCGATCGGATCTGTCCAGGGTCAACCGGAGTGGGAGCAGTTAATACCCCAATACCGCTGGCATTGTTAGCGAAATATAGGAAAAACCGATCCTTTCCCTCGATTATCTGATGCGCAGCTGCAGGCGCCCAGGATTGGGTGGCCCATGGAGCTGCACCTTGTGGTCCGGCAACCAGAACCTCACCATGATCCGTCCAGTTGAGCAAATCGTCTGAAGAGATGATAGTTATGCGGTTGATTGATTTGTAGCTGTTTTTCTGGAGAAGACCATCCATATCATACTCCAGCGTATCACTTGTCATATACATATAGACACGATTACGGAATACCAGAGCGTAGGGATCAGCTCCAAATTTGTGGGCAATCAGCGGATTTCCGTTTTGAGGTGCTTTTCCAATCGCTGATTGGATACTTGACGTTAAGGCAACTTGTGGACGTAATTCCTTTTGTTCACTGGCACTTGAAGAAGAATTGAATTTCATGGGCAGGTTCCCTCCATTTAAAATATTATGATATTCCATGAGCATGCTAAGCTGTCCCCAATTCTGATATGTGTATACTAAAAAAGAAAACGTTTGCAAGTATAGGCATGCCATGATAGGATGATTACATTTTAAGGTAAACCAACCACATTTTTATTGCGTGTAACGGTCTATTTATTGCGTGAAAGGATGAGGTGCCTTGTGAATGGTTCCTATTTGTATGATCCCATCCTACCTGAACTCTTATATCTGCACCGGGTGACAACCTATCCATTGGAAAGCTCTTATCATCGACATGATGCCTATGAGGTGTACCTTTTCCTTCGTGGCAACGTCAATTTTTATATCGAAAATCACTGCTACCATTTGGAACCCGGTGATTTGCTTGTCATTTCTCCAGAGGAAATGCACCGCTCTTATATTATGGATGATTCCGAATACGAACGAATTACGATCAATCTCAAAAATACGTATCTCCGGAGAATGTCTACTCCGTCAACCAGTCTATCCGCTTGTTTTGATTATCGTCCTAAGGGCAAAGGTAATATCGTTCATCTGGAACAGGAGCAGTTGAAACAGATTCTTCGACTAGCTGCCGAACTCGAGAATCTGCTGGCTTCAGATGTGTATGGAACGGATGTTAAAATCAATGCAGTCGTTGCACAGCTGATGGTTGCAATAAACGTTTCGTACCATGAAACAACTTCCATTCCAACCGACATCATGCCCGAACTGGTATGTAAAACAATGGACTATATCGAAGAACATCTAGCCCAGGAGATCACGCTTAGCAAACTTGCAAAGATGTTTTATATCAACAGCACACATATTAGTCGCCAATTCAAAAAACATACGGGACTTACCCTACGCTCATACATTCTGGGGCGTCGTATTGAATTGGCGAAATACTGCTTGTCTGACGGTTTGAGCATAACGGAAACTTGCTTTCAGTCCGGTTTCAGGGATTATGCGAATTTCATTCGCAGTTTCACCCGAATTGTTGGCATTTCTCCCGGCAAGTTTGTGAAACAGGAGCGAAACAATACAGACTACGGTTACAATAAGATTCCCCAGTGAAAAACCGACCCAGAAACCGTCATTATCGCAAAATACAAAAATATAGTTAACCGAGATTTTCGAGTTAACCCCGCATCGGAACCTGCCTCATTTTTCGATGCCTGGGTTGAGGAATTTGTTACGATTGAATCACAAACAAAGAAACCACGCTACCGAGTTCGGCACCGTGGCTTATACTATTGGATTTGTTTCATGTAATCTTTGAATTCCTGGGCGATTTCTTTGAATTTCGTATGATGCAGGTAATGTGAACCTTCCATCGGAATCACTTTACCATGTGCTGATTGTTTGGCTTGCTCCTCATGCAGCGGGACCCACTGCTCATTGTTCTCGTTATTGGATTGAACGAAGAGAAGCAACGGCAGATCATGAGGGTAAGTCATTTGTGCCCCATCTTTGAAATTGGAACCAAGGTGTCTTAATTCATCCACCATCGTTGGATTGGTCGAGACTTGACTCGAAATCAAACGCATCTGTTCTTTGGTATGCTCATCGAATGCAAGCGACTTATAAGGATCACCGCTCACTTTTGTGAGCAATCTCATCAGCCCTGATCCTTGAAGAAACTGCAAGGATTTCAAAGGCAATTTGACATCCATGCCAGGTTGATTGGGAACGCTGCTATCGATGCCGATAAAAGCAAGAACTTCATCCGGATAGGTATTCACATAGGACACTCCGTAAAGTCCCGCGATGGAATGTCCCATCAGAATGAAACGGTCAACACCCAACTGCTGCAGAGCTTCGTGAACCTCACTTACGATA
>NZ_LITU01000029.1:117835-124717 GCF_001280595.1 Paenibacillus xylanivorans | reverse complement strand
ATAACCGAAAGGCTCAACCGCCACGACTCTGTAGTCGGAGGATATTTCATCGATCAGCAATTTGAAATCAAGCGCAGGCGCCGGGGTTCCCTGTCCCGGAAGGAGCACAATGGTTTGTTCTCCGCTGCCCTGAATGAGCACATTCATCTTTTTCCCATCCACATTGACATACTGGCCATACGATTCGATTTTCTTTTTCTCGACTCCATTGCTGATTGCATTAACGACAAACACGATGCCCATGAACAGCACGAGAGCCCCGACAATACCCCCGATTATTTTTAGCCACATGTTCCGTTTCTTGCGGCTTTTATTCCCCGTTGTTTTTATTCCCACCATTTCTCCCATGTTCATATTCTCCTGTTCTTATATCTGTGTAGAGGCACCTAGGCGACATATTCAAAGTGTAATCAAGCAACATGTCCCCTTCGTGACGACAATATGAACGGAATATGAACAAGTCGAAAAAAATAGAGGTGTTACATCCAAAATATGTAAATACCTCCTTTTTGGCGCACGTGTTCCCTACTAAACAAGAAAAACTCCGGTTCTTCTCCGGCTTGGTACAATGTATTGTTTCACTTCATTTTCACTATTATTTTCCCTTTGGCTCTTCCCTTTTCAGCGTATTCTATCGCCTTCTGAGTATCTACAAACGAAAAGATCTTATCAATAACAGGTTTGATTTTCCCTGATTCAATTAGTTCAGAAATAATCTCTAATTGTTTGCCGCTAGGCTTCATGAACAAGAAATTATATTTCACATTATGCTTTTTCTCTAATTTTGTAAGCTTACGAGAGATGAATCGAAAACCATTCGTTTTAATAAAACCAGCTCCGTACTCTTTTCCAAAGCGTGCATTGGGCCAGCCTGTAACCGATACAATTTGTCCTCCTGGCTTGACGATTTTAAAGGCTTTTTCTAAAGTCTCACCACCAATAGTATCGTATACTCCATCATAATCGCGGAGCACCTGATCAAATTCCTCTTTTCTGTAATTGATAATCTGATCGGCTCCAAGCGACTGAACCAAGGCAATTCCCGCTTCACTTGTCGTTGTTGCAACGTATATCCCCATTGCTTTGGCGAGTTGGATCGCAAAGGTCCCCACGCCGCCCGAACCAGCTTGGATCAATACCTTCTGCCCAGCCGAAAGTTGTAATACATCATGCAATGCCTGATATGAGGTAAGTCCAACTAATGGTATTGATGCTGCTTCTTCAAAGGAGAGATTTTCAGGCTTTAGGGCTATATCGTCCTCATGTACGGATATAAACTCAGCAAAGGTACCGATTCGGCTCTTTCTTGGTCGGCCGTAAATCTCATCTCCCTGCTTAAATTGGTTAACCTTCTTTCCAACTTGGACAACCACTCCTGAAAAATCATTTCCTAAAATAAGCGGCATATCATATTTCAGCAACATTCGAGCCTTACCATCTCTGACTTTGATATCGATCGGATTAATACTTGACGCATGGATTTCCGCTAACACATCATAATCACCTACTGTAGGCATTGGTTTGTCAGTCAACTGAAGGGTTGTTTGTCCATACTTTTCAATAATCATTGCTTTCATTATGAAGCCTCCACTATCTTTATTGACTCAAGGTGTACAACATACAATGACTTCGTTTCTTAATAATGTAGTTGTAATAACTCATCGATACGGCCAAACATATTTTTCATATCCCCTAATTTTGTTCTAAGATCTATAAAATAAAAATTTTTGGATCCTTCCTGCCTCATCATAATGATCTCAGCTTCTCTTAAAATTCTAAGATGATGGGACACTGCGGGGCGTGATAAATGAGTTTTTTCAGCAATCTCGCCTACACGCATTCCTTTTATTCAAGTTGTCTCCATAAGTACAGTGATAATCGATTGTCGGTTTTCATCACCAAGGGCTAAAAAAACTTTTTGGTACAATTTGAAATCTTTTTTGATCGCTTCTACTCTATCTAACTTATTCAACTTCAAAATACACCTCATTTGTTTTGTTTATACATTCAAACAGGTGAAGCATTTTATTGTGAGTATGTCATGAGTTATCGCGCTTGACAACGATGAGAAAGAAAATGGAGACCACAAGGAAAAAATTAACAATTATAGGGATCATAAAAACCTTTAGTCCTCACCGTTTGCCCCGGTTGTACGACTCCGAGAAATGCTACCAGCTACACGATAGGCATATATGGATCTATTGCATTACTGCTAGTTATTCCTGAATGGTTCATCAGAATAAAGGGCTTGTAATCTGTAAAAGACCTTAGCTCACCGTTGTTTATACGGGTGCCAAGGTCTTTTACATTTTGTTATTCCTTAGGCATTTCGTTAAAGAAAGCTACATCATCGACTGCCAGCCTCACCGTCGAATGGCCAGGCTTCGCCGCCTTGCCGATGGCGATCAGCATAATCGGAACGTAGCGTTCTGATATACGGAAAGCTTCCATCAACTTTTGTTTGTCGTAGCCGCCCATAGGTACCGTATCGTAGCCTTTAGCACGGGCGACAAGCATGAGTTGCATCGATACTAGCCCGCCGTCGGTATACAATTTTTCCCGGATGGCCTCGGGCGGCATGTTCGAATACATCCCGGTATAACGTTCCACGAACGATTTAGCCGTGTCTGCAGACATGTAACCCGCATCGACCGTCTTTCCAAAGATTTTCTCGGCCAAGTTATAACATTCCAAATCTCCAAGTACCGCAATGACAGCCGAAGCCTCGACCACTTGCTGTTGATTGAATGCGATCGGAAGCAGCTTCTGCTTCAGCTCCGTCGAGTCGATAACGAGAAACCGCGATGGCTGCAGGTTAGCGGCTGAAGGAGCCAGCGTGGCTTGCCGCAATATTTCGGTCAATTCCTCCCACGAAATCTTGATTTCGGGGTCATAGCTACGAACTGAACGACGTTCTCCAATAACATCAAAAAAAAGTCGGTGCTCCATCTTTAGTGATGGTTGTGAAACTGACATGTTCTCTCCTCCTTTTGGAAAAGCAGCATTCTGCCTTTGTTCCAATACAACATGAGTAGTTTGAACAACACATGTTGTATTTGTATGTTATAATACCAACCGAATGGCACGCAATCATCAATAACTATGAACCGTTGGATAGACAACACCTTTTCTATAATGTCGTTTAATTAGAGGAGATCTTAACGATGACAATTAATAAGAATGAAGCTGATCCTCGTGTGATACGTACACGGCGACTCCTTCAAGACGCTTTTGCTTCATTAATTCAAGAAAAAGACTTCGAATCGATCACCGTTAGGGATATTGCTGAGCGGGCTACTGTTAACAGAGCGACTTTTTACGCGCACTTTGTAGATAAATTCGAAATTCTTGAGGTCAGACTAATGGAATCATTTATGACAATTATCAATCGTAGAATAAGCGGTCACACCGTATTAAATGAAGAAACAATTCAGAGTATCTTTCTGGGTGTGTGTGATTTTCACAAAGGTCTCAGCACGATGTGCAAAAGAAGGTATACATCGCTTGGAACTGTTTTCGAAATTCAAATAAAGGAACAAATTCAAACGATACTGCTTTCCTTTATAGATAAAGACAAGATGTTATCGAGTCCCAATGCGCACTTCTTAATCCATACAGCTTCTACCATGTTAAGTTGGGGGATGTACGGAGCTGCTTACACTTGGAATAATGAGGGGAGTCCAATAAGTGCGGAATCCTTCGTTAAACAGGCAATGCCCTTGTTGCTGAACGGAGCCAAAGAACTACTGGGATAGGGCCTATCGCTATAGGGTGCCAAGTAACATGCATAGCGGCCCATCTTGGAAGAAAGTTTCACCAGTCTATCAATGGGCGTCCTGAATTGAACATTTTCCTTTGGAACCCACTGTTTTCGCTCGTCTCATCAGAAGTAGCCGCTAAAATAGCGACTTTCAAAGGGTCATGTTCTTGTCCCTCAACATCTCCCTACGATTCTATCTATAGAATTACGATATATTTGTTTGATAGATTCACACTCTTCAAACTCTAGTAATGTAATTAGTCTTAAGATCAATATTTCTTTAATCCAACGATTCAAAATAATCAGCTTCTTCCTTTATAATCTTGTATTTTTCCCTTGGGGAAACGTGCACCTTATGGATTAAGAATATCAATAAAACAAATATGTTTCTTTGTTGTTAAGCTCATTTTATTTGTTTATTTAGCTCAAATACTTTGGTACGCAAAAAAGGCAACCACAACATTTCTGTTCGGTTGCCTTTTACTATATAAAACAAACTTTAATTATTCAGGTTGCTATCAAATAGAAGCTATTTCCGAATCGACTTGAAGGACTCAGTCTGCTGTGTAATGCCTTTCTCCGCCGCAAAACGCTCGATGCTCGACGCGCCGAAGAATCCATCGATGCCCTTCGTTCTCTCAATGACATATGCCGCATCCTCCGGCTCTGCAATGGGTCCACCGTGGCAAATAATCATTATCTCCGGGTTCACAGCCCGACCGGCTTCAATAATCGCCTCGATTCGTTCTACACAGTCGTCCAGCGTCAGCGCTGTTTTTGCACCAATAGAGCCCTTGGTCGTCAAGCCCATATGCGCAACCAAAATGTCAGCCCCTGCCTCCGCCATGGCCTTTGCCTGAGCAGGATCAAAAACATACGGAGTAGTCAGCAAATCCAATTCATGGGCGATGCGGATCATTTCTACCTCCAGATCGTACCCCATACCGGTTTCCTCCAGGTTTTGTCTGAACACCCCATCAATCAAACCAACGGTTGGGAAGTTCTGAACACCACTGAAGCCCTGCTCCTTCAGCTGCTTAAGGTATACCTCCATTATTCGAAAAGGGTCGGTGCCGCATACCCCTGCCAAAACAGGCGCATGCTTGACGACGGGCAGCACCTCGGCTCCCATCTCAACGACGATTTGATTGGCATCTCCATAGGAGAGCAAGCCCGCCAGTGAGCCGCGGCCCGCCATTCTGTACCGACCGGAATTGTATACGATTAACATATCTGCTCCGCCCGCTTCACTGCTCTTGGCCGTTATGCCTGTACCTGCCCCGACACCCAGTAGAATTTTACCCTGCTTTACCTCTTTCCTGAATTTGTCCATAATTTCTGATCTGTTCAGCTTATTCATTTCGTATATCCTCCTTATTGGATTCATTAGGAATTGCATGCATGAGAGTGATCAGCTTTTGTGCTGCGGCCTCTGCAAAGGCCGGATCGTTGATGGTGCAGTCCATTTCAATCACTTCAACAATCGAGCGGTCGACATGCTGGCGCAGGGTATCAAACAACATCCGGTCTTCCTCCGGTCCGTAGAAAGGCTGCCCCTCCACATCGATTGCGGAAATACCTCTAAGCGGCAGCATGAGCACGGTGCTTTCTTTTGCCATATTCAGCTTCTCCGCAAGTTTCCTGCCAATCTGTTCATTCTCTTCCACCGTGGTTCTCATCAGGGTTACCGTCGGATTATGCTGATAGAACTTATGATCCTTGAATTTCTCCGGCACAGTATCTGTCGGCCCAAAATTGCACATATCCAAGGCGCCCACCGAGATCACCTGCGGAATGCGATTGTGTCCTGCAGCCTCCAAGCGATTCGGCCCCGCATTCAAGACACCACCGATGATTTCATCTGCCCACTCCGTCGTCGTCAAGTCCAATACCCCTTCAATGAAGCCCGCTTCAATCAACGCCTCCATCGACTGCCCTCCGATGCCCGTGGCGTGGAACACGAGCACCTCGTAGCCCCGCTCCTCCAAATATTTTCTTGCCGCTGTGACACATGGTGTTGTCACTCCGAACATCGTGGCTGCAACCAGCGGTTTCTTATCCGGTTTGTGCGTATGCTCAAACTTGAGCATACCCGCCATCGCAAATAACGCATTTGTGAATATTTTCGTAGAAATCGAATTCAATCCTGCTACATCCACCACGGATGGAATCATGACAATATCACTCGTGCCTACGTATGGAGCTGTGTTACCAGATGCAACGGTCGATACCATCACCTTCGGAACACCAATTGGCAGAGCTCTCATGGCTGGTGTGACCAGTGAGGTTCCGCCAGTGCCCCCAAAGGAAATGATTCCGTCAAATTTACCCTGCTTGTATAACTGTGGTACCAGCTTCTTCAATCCTATGGACAAAACCTCTGTAGCCAAAGCCCGATCCTTCTTTGCCGCAAGTTCCTCTATGACCATGCCTGCGGCGTGGGCGACTTCCCGATTGGACACATCCGGAACAAAGGACGGCTCGAATACGCCTGTATGGATCATCAAGGTTCCCAACCCAAGCTCCTCTGCTATGCTCTTGATGTACAGGTATTCATCGCCCTTCGTATCAAACGTTCCAATGATTGCGACGGTCTTCATTCCATGGCCTCCTCGTATGACTCATATAGAACAAAAGCTCGATCGCAGGTAGCAGGCTGATTTTTCTCTAACAGAAAAACCAGTACGATCGCTATAGCTTCATCATACTGGTCCTGTTTAGTTATGAAAACGCTTTTATGTTCTATGTTTTTGTGTTTAGGTTAGATCTGTACTGCTTGGGAGAGCAGCCCTTAAGCTTTTTAAACATTTTGCTGAATTGAGCATAATTAGGATACCCTACCATGCCGGCCACCTCGGATAATTGAAGCTGCGGTGCATGAAGAAGCGTAACGGCTTTATTTATGCGGAAGCTCACCAGATAAGTCTGAAAGCTGCAACCAACTTCCTTTTTAAACAAGCTGCTCAAATAGCTGCGGGAAACATGAGCCACCTTGGCCAGATCCGAAAAAACAATTTCACTGTTGTAGTTTTGTGCTACATATTCTTTAACAAACTCAACGTAATCATAATGCTTGGTGATGCCTTTTAGCATTTTAACCATAAAATCGTCCTCATCCAGAT
>NZ_LITU01000029.1:89019-117759 GCF_001280595.1 Paenibacillus xylanivorans | reverse complement strand
CCCGCCAATATAGCCCATAATGTCTGTATTGTTGCTATACATGTACTGGACATCGACTGGCGTCTTGACCGGACCCCCGTAAATCATCTTGATCACATCCGGCTTAAGCTGGTTGCAGGCATCAAAAATACGCAACGCCTTTGATTTGGCCGCCTCTAAGGATACAACCTTCCGTGCGCCCAATAATCCGCCTTCCGTCAGGCCGAGATGAGCACAGATTACATCTGCCCCCGCCTCAATCATTTGGGCCGCCTGAAGTTCATCAAATACAAACGCCACCGTAAACAACTCCTGTCGATGAGCCAGGCGTATGGCCTCAACCTCTATGTCATAGCTGATCCCGTCTTCCTCCAGAGCCTCCCTGAACAGCCCGTCCATTAAGCCGACTGTAGGGTAGTTATTGACCCCCGAAAAGCCTCTTTCCTTGATTTCCTTAATGTAATCAGCCACTACTATAGTTGGATCATTCGCATTCAGTCCAAAGAGTACGGGAGAATGCCTCACCAGCGGCACAATTTCTCTTGACGCAAAATCCATCACCATATCATTACTGTTGCAAAACGGTAAAAAGCCCGCCAGAGAGCTTCTCCCCATCTGGCGAAACCTGCCGGAGTTCAGCATTAATATAAAGTCCGCTCCGCTCTGAGCTGCATACTTGGCTGTAATCCCTGTGCCTGTCGAGACACCGATGATGTGATTACCTTCGCGCAGCTCTGATTGAAGACGCTCCAGTATGACTGTTCTGTTCAAGCCCCATCCGCTCCTCATCACAATTTAACAACTGTAGTTTTGTCCCTCGACATTATTATTGTACCTTAAAGTTATGAAGCAATTGGTTAAGCGGAATCAAAAAAGCCGATCTCCCAGTTGGGAAATCGACCTGAAAAGAAGCTCTCATTCAATTCATTTCATTAAAGTGTGACAATAATCGGACCATTTTTAGTCAGGATAATCGTATGCTCCAATTGAGCTACATAGCTTTTTTCTGTAGCAAAGGTCCAATTGTCTTCTTTTTGGAATACTTCTTCTTCTAGGGTAGAGATAAATGGTTCGAAGGCAATAACCATGCCTTCCTTTAATAATTCATCATCCGAAGTATCGTTATAATTATAAATATGGTTAGGTGCTTCGTGTATATTACGTCCAACACCATGTCCTGTAAGGTTTTTAATAACCGTTAATTCATGCTGTCTAGCTGTTTGGAATACGGCTTTCCCAATTCCACTTTTTTTGGAACCGGGTTTTGCTTTTTTAAGGCCGGCTTCAAATGCTTGTTTAACGACATCACATATTTTCGTTAACACTTCTTCTCCTTCGCCTACTACAAACGAAATTCCTGTATCTGCGAAATAGCTGTTCTTGGAGCCAGAAACATCTATATTTACCAGATCTCCTTCATGAATAACCCGTTGCCCTGGAATACCATGTGCCACTTCTTCATTAACACTAATACAAGTAAAGCCAGGAAAATTATATTCACTTTTGGGAGCTGAAACTGCGCCTTCTTTCTCAAAAAGCTCCCCAGCTATATCATCAAGCTCCTTCGTCGTTATGCCAGGAATGGTTCTTTGCACCAACTCATCTCGAATTAAGGCAACAATTCTGCCAATTTCCTTCAAACCATTAAAGTCTTCTTCTGTTTTTGCAATCATTTTTCCTACCTCACTATCTTTAATCGTCAATTAACTGTATAAGCTGAAACACACATTAGATAATCATATCTAAAGGGGCAAAGCTTCGCAACTTTTTTTAAATCGTCGGTGCGTTAATGAAATGCCCTGTATATCCCCTTTACTTTTTAGTTATGAAAAGACGTTTTTCGTGGTGTTGTTCCTATAAGTATGCTTTTTGAAACATTAGGTGACTACATCGACGGGATCAAAGCATTCAAAAAATGCTTGTCTTTAACGGGTTGTGCTCTCCCAATAAGGGGCCAAATTGAACGATAAAACCTCAATGACTTCTTCAAACATCGTTTCGAATGAGCGATCCTGAGGGTTCCGGCTCCACTGCAATGCCGATCCGAATATGCCCCAACTGATAACGAGTGCAATGGCTTCCCATTTTTCTTGCGAAAAGTCCTTTGTCTGCACTTCATTTATTCGTTTAAGCAGGAGTCGATGAAGATCCTGATGCATGGCATTTTCAAACATGGCTTCAAACTGCTTGTCTCCTGGCGTACTACATTGTTTAAACTGCAAAAGAAAATCGAATATGGTTTGCATAAGGATTCGCAAATTGCCCTCATTACATCTTGCTTCTTCCGGCAGTCTCTCCCTTATCGTCATTTGGAATTTTTCCGTCATCCAATATTCTAGAAAGTCATATTTATCCTGAAAGTGCGCATAAAATGTTGTCCGATTTACGATTGCTTGATTCGTGATATCGTGCACAGAAATGGAATATACGTTTCTCTTTTTCCTAATCAGATCGTTAAAAGCCTGGACGAACAATTGACGGGTTCTTTTAACACGCGGATCCTGAGGATTAACCGACATTTCACGACCCCTTTCTCTTGAACTCCACTAACAGACAAAAGGACAACAATGTTGGGAACACAACAAAAACAGCTTTTTGCAGGTTGTTCGCACAACTCAATCCTTTTATCTTTTGATTATGCGACTTATTCAACACGCACTTATACGATTATGATTGCACAAACAAAATCGTATAACAACTAACTTTTTTTGATTGGAAAACGAAAGGATGAGTGTAGAAATGATTGTTGTTACAGGAGCGAACGGAAAATTAGGTCGGAAAATCGTAGAGCAACTTCTCAAGCGTATTCCTGCCAGGGATATTGGTGTAAGTGTCCGTGATGTGAACGCGGCTCAGGATTTAAAAGAACGCGGAGTTCGTGTTCGGCAAGGACATTTCGATAATTCTGAAAGTCTCCTTCACACCTTTGAGGAAGCATCTCAAGTTCTCCTCATCTCCTCCCACTCCTTGGGAGAAGTGGCTGTTCGTCAGCATCAAGCCGCAATTGACTCGGCAAAGAAAGCCGGGGTTCGTCGACTGCTGTATACTAGTCAAATGTTTTCATCAGCAACGTCGCATTTTTCTCCCATGAACGTTCATGCTGCTACAGAAGAGTTACTAAAATCTTCCGGAATGGCTTACACGTCGCTGCGAAACGGCTTCTATGCCGCATCAGCGATAATGTGGATGGGTGACGCCTTGAAAACAGGGGAATTGATTGCTCCGGAAGATGGTTCTGTTGCCTGGACAACCCATTCCGACTTGGCTGAAGCCACAGCAGCAATCCTGACAGAACAGAGATATGAAGGTATAACTCCTAACCTTACGGCTTCCGAAGCGATTGATATGGATAGAATCGCTTCGGTTGCTTCCAAGGTTTTGGATCGACCGATTCGGCGAATTGTCGTGTCCGATGATGAATATCGGAACCATTTGATATCACGTGGACTTCCGGAACCAATGGTCGGCATGCTTACGGGAATGTTTCAGGCAAGTCGACAGGGAGATTTCTCGCATACCCATCCCGCTTTGGAAAACCTGATTGGCAGATCCCCAGTGAATTTTACGGATTTCTTTAAAAGTTCAATTTCTCAATAATACGTTTTCTCGTTTTATGACCAAATCAAAGAGCCAAGCGGCACATATGCCGCCTAGCTCTTTGGTCATTTCAAATCATAACTTTACTTAATCAGCAAGGCATCGGCCTTCTTCGCTGCTTCAGCTACAGCTGCCTCTGCCGAAACGGAAGAATCAACAACCGCACGAAGAATCTCATTTTTGATCATCTCACCAATCTCTGGATACACCTTCTGCATTGGACGTGGACCGGCATATTCCAGTTGGTCAACCGCCACCTTGAACAGCGGCTTTTCCTCATAAAGCTTCTTCATTTCATCGCTCTCCACTGCACTGATGCGGCTAGGCAAATATCCGGTAAAGGAGCTTGCATAAATCGTTTGCTCTTTGGCAGTCATCCACTTGATGAACTTCCATGCTGCCTCCTGCTTTTCTGGAGACAGGCCAGAAGTCATAACCAGATTGGCACCGCCTGTCGGCACCCCATACGTATCATTCGCTGGCATATATGTCGTTCCCAACTCAAAGCCTTGATCTTCTGCAACCTTCATATTGTTTGTCAGGTCCGCAGTCGAGGAGAACAGCATCGCTGAACGCTGATTGTGGAAATCCGTTTTCGCTTGTGTACCGGCATCATCCGTCGTACCAATGCTCATAATGCCTTCTTCCTTCATTTTCAGCCACAGCTTCACAGGCTCAATTCCGGTTTCATTATTGAACGCCGCGCTTTTTCCATCTTCACTGATCATCGTTCCTCCACTCTGTCTCACAAAAGCCTCATAGAACCAAATATCAACAGGCATTGAGATGCCGTAACGCTGATCCTTGATCGTTAGCTTGTGGGCATAATCTTCAAATTCCGCCCAATTCTTGGGTCCATCTGGATCAAGTCCTGCCTCCTTCAGCATCGTGCGATTAAAGTACAGGATCGGTGTGCTGCGTAAATAAGGGAGAGCATACAGTTTATCATTCACATAGGAATTCCCCATTAGCCCTTGAATAAAATCATCCATATCAAGCTGATCCTTCTCAACAAAAGAAGTCAACTCCTGCGTCATGCCCGATTCGGCAAACACACCGACTGAAGCAATTTCATTTTGCCATACTTCAGGGGCATTGCCGGCTGCGAAAGCAGCCTGTGCTTTAGAGTGCTGATCTGCATAACTCCCCTGATATTCTGCCTTCACAATCACTTCATCTTGGGAATCGTTAAACATTTTGACCAAGTTCTCATTGTTCTCGGCAATTTTGTCTCCCCATGAGTACCAATATGTAATCTCTATGGGTTTGTTGGCCGCGCCATTCGAGCTACCGGAAGCAGCATTATCGGTTGAACCAGCGGAGTTGGAATCACCGCAAGCAGTTACAGTAAGCGCAAGCGTTGCCGCTAACAAAATAGATGCAAATTTTTTCATGGATAAATCCTCCTATTAAATTAATTATTTTACACCCGAATAGACAAATGCCTTAATAATTTGACGTTGTCCAAATAAGAAAACAATAAGAATTGGAACGACCAAAATCATGTTTCCAGCCATCAAAATGTGCCAGGCTGCTCCTCCGTCCACCTCGCGCAGCTTAGAGATCCCAATCGGAAGTGTTCTTGCAGCATCGGAGGTTGTCATTACGAGCGGCCAGAAGTAATCATTCCAGTGTGCAATGAAGCTGAACAATGCAAAGGTGACCAACGTTGGACGGGCCATCGGCACCATAATTTTGAGAATGATTTTCCATTCCGGGGTTTGGTCAAGCCGTGCCGCTTCAATAAGCTCTTCCTGTACTTGCTTGAATGACTGCCTGAGCATGAATATGCCAAAGGCGCTGGAAGAGAAGGGCAGAATGAGTGCCAGCAAATTATTAATGAGTCCCCACTTGCTCATCAACAAATACACAGGTAGGAAAATGAGTTGACCAGGAATCATCAGGGTCACCATCGTTATCCCGAATAACAGCTTGTCTCCTTTGAAGGAGTATCTTGCAAAAGCATAGGCTGCCAATATAATGGTCGTGAATTGAAGAATAAGTATACTGACCGATACAACAACGCTATTCAGTAGATATTTCAAAAAAGGCCCTGATTCCCACGCCGCTTGGAAATTGCTCCACATCACCTTGGAGGGAATCCACTTGGGTGGAAAGATCACCGTCTCCGGGTAAGACTTCAATGATGTTGAAATCATCCATAGAAAAGGGATTGCAAATATCGCAACCAAAACGATTGTGGCAGTAATATTCAGGATACGCAGCAATGACTTCCTTGCCATGACATTTCCCTTCTCCTCTCTATTGGTAGTGAACCTTGCGGCTCAGCAACTTGAAGTAGACTAGCGTAAGCAAACCAACGACAACGAGCAGGATTGCTCCCGCTGCCGAAGCGTAACCAATCTTGAAGTAGCGGAATCCGTACTCGTAGATGTAAAAGACGAGTGTGTTGGTTGAATTGATTGGACCCCCGTTGGTCATAATGGCAATGGTCTCAAACACCTGGAATGAACTGATCAAATTAATGATGATTAAGAAAAACAGGGTCGGTGAAAGCATGGGCAGCGTAATCTTGTAGAACTTCCGCCACCAATTGGCCTCGTCCAGAGCTGAAGCCTCATACACATCCTTCGGAATGCTTTGCAGACCAGCAATGAAGATAAGAGCGTTGTAGCCCACGCCTTTCCAGACCGAAACGAGCACAAGCGACAGTAATGAACTGTCAGGACTGCTCAGCCATGTCTGCTTGGGCAAGCCAACCATGTCCAGCAAAGCGTTAAGCAGACCGAATTTTGGATCCATTAGCCACATCCACACTAGAGAAACAGATACAAGTGAAACAATATGTGGACTGAATAGTGCTCCCTGAACAAACCCGTACCATGCCCCTTCCCGATTCAGCCAAATCGCAAGCAGAAGCGAAATCACAATGGATAAGGATACGGAAAGAAGCGTATAGTTCAAGGAGTTGCTCAGCACCTGAAGAAACTCATTATCCTTAAACAGCTCGACAAAGTTGTTGAAGCCCACGAATTCCTTAACCGGATTAATAAAATCCCAGTTGTAAAAACTCAAGAAGATCATATAAAAGATCGGATAGATGAAAAAAATGGAGAACACTACGATGGAGGGAGCCACCATTGCATAGGGACGAAGCCTGGACCAAACGGTCATGAATAGTTCCCTCCCAGGACAATAAGCTCTCCAACTTCGGCTCGCTCATGCTGGCGGGCGCGCACACCACCCCGGTCAAAATAGTACAGGTCCTGCATAGACACGGAGATGTATACCTCGGAGGCTGACTCCAACGGCTTCAAAAAACTCTTCACGGAGACAAGGCCAAGCACGGATTCCAGTTGATAGATGATCTCTGCTCCCAGTGTCTCGCGTGTCAGGATACGGGCCGGGAACTGCAAATGTCCGGGCTGCTGCCTGTTCTCAGTCGTCATCGTTGTCTTCTCCGGACGGAAGCCAAGCTGCCCAATTTCGTCATGAAGCTGCCCATTTAGAAAAGGCAGGATACGTTCACGATCAATTACATTCATCGGTGGTGTGCCGATAAACTGGGCTGTGAAAACATTATCCGGATCATCGTAGATTTTCATTGGACTATCTGCTTGTTGAATACGTCCTTTATTCATGATGACAATACGATCTCCCATCGACATGGCCTCAACCTGGTCGTGAGTAACAAAGACAAAGGTTGCGCCTAGCCGTTTGTGAAGCTGAATTAACTCCGTTCGCATCTGATGGCGAAGCTTCGCATCCAGATTGGACAATGGCTCGTCCATCAGGAAGACCCCTGGATTCTTAACCATGGCCCGTGCCAAGGCAACCCGCTGACGCTGACCTCCGGACAGAGCCTGCGGTTTCTTGTGCAAATACTCGGCTAGGCCGACGACCTCGGTGATCTCCTTAACGAGACGCTCTCGCTCCGTTCGAGGCACCTTGCGGTTCACTAAGCCGAATTCGATGTTTTCCTTGACCGTCATCATTGGATATAATGCGTAGTTTTGAAATACCATGGCGATATTGCGCTTGCCCGGCTCCACTCCATTGACACAATGGTCTCCAATCCAAATTTCACCGCCTGACTCCTTATCAAGTCCTGCGATCATGCGGAGTGTCGTTGATTTTCCACAGCCGGACGGGCCAACCAATACCGTAAATGAACCATCCTCAATGGTCAGATCGAGACCCTCGATGACTTTATCCTGCTTGAAGCTTTTTTCAATCTGCTTCAGTACAATTTGTGCCATGTCAATCCCTCCTTTTTCTTCACATTAGTGTGCAGCCGACGTTATCTGAACGGACAAGAGAAGGTCACTCTCTTCTCCCAGCGCATCATCGACAGGTCCAAAACCAGGCGTATCACGACAAAAGCTCTGAATATCATGAAAGAGATCAGCATCCTGTATAAGCCGGTGAGTTATGGTTACCTCGCCCTCATGAACGTCAATAACACGGTATGCCGGCACATCAAGACAAGCTGCGGTCTGTACATAATGCCAATTTCCTTGCTTCACGATTGAATTCATGTGATTATGCCCGCAAAAATAGATGCCTCCTTCAGGCCGACTATTTAAAACGTCTCTTATTTCATCCCGAGGACGAATGTACAGCTTATCGAGCGTCGAGCGCGCAGTCGTATCAAATACCGGATGATGCCCGAAAAGGAGGACTTGCTTCTGATGAGAATTGGTAAGCTGACCTTCTAGCCATGACAGTTGCTCTTCGTCCAACACCCCTCCCCAATCCGAACGGTTCATTTCCTTAGTCGTATCCAAAAAAATCAGCTTGGCGTGAGGCGTATCCATGGCTCGATAGCATGGCTGACCTGTAAGCGTAGAAATTTCATACTTTGGCAATGAATACGTATCATGATTGCCCAGCACATGAATGAAGCTCCGTTCACTTTTCGCAAGAATGGAGAAAATCGATCGGAGTTCCTGAGCCGTTCCTTCATGCGTTAAATCCCCAATAGAGATGTGAAAGTCTGCCTCCTCGTTCAGAAAAGCCTTAAGCATATGCTCGTATGCCCGGACTCTTGCAGCCTTCACTTCTTCTGTCCCATGACTCATACATGAATAGTGAAGATCACCAAGTAACGCCAGACGCATAAACGCCACCTCCATCTTTTTTGGTCACCTTTCCGCTTAAGCTTTCTCCACCTGCAACACATTTGAAGTCTTTGAATGATCCTGCTGCTCCATAATGCATTCGTTGAGGGATGGCCATATATAATCCGGAACGATATCTGTCTTTCCGATATCCTCTCTTGATGAGATACCCGTAAGCACGAGCGCAGTCTTCATTCCATTCTGCTGTCCAAATAAAATGTCTGTTTCCAGCCGATCGCCTATCATGAGGCATCTGCTGCTATCCACATCCAAAAGCTGGAGCGCCTTCTCTGCATAATAGCGGGAGGGCTTGCCAATCACGACCGATACTTTCTGCTGGCTAGCCGCCTCGATCGAGCTTAGAAGGGCTCCGGTGTCCGGGATGACATCCCCTGGAACGGGGCAGCTATTGTCCGGATTCGTTGCGAGCAGAGCTGCTCCATGGCGCACTGCTTTTGCCGCCAGATGAAGCTTATCGTAATGAAATTTCCGATCCATTCCGACTAACACATGTGTTGATTGATACGGATCCTCCGTAATTTCTATCCCGATTGTCCGAAGTTCTCTCCGCAAAGCCTCCTCACCTACAACCAGCACCTTGGCATCTGGCGCATGCTCTGCAAAATACATTCCCGACACGTAGCCTGCGGTCAGAATTTCATCAGGCTGGCACGAAATGCCCAAACTCAGCAGCCGCTTGTAGCAATCCTCTTTGGTAAGAACTGGAGTATTGGTAAGGAACAACAGACGTTTACCTCGTGACCGCAAGCTGCTTATAAAGCGATTTACACCAGGCAGTCTCATCTGGCCAACATAAATTGTCCCATCCAAATCGAAGCAATAAGCATCGTAAGCATATAAATCCTCCATAACCATACTCCTGCCCGCTCACAATGAGCTGGACAACTCCAATACGTCAATGAAGGATTCCAGTTCGTCTGTGCAGACCCATACGGACGGATACTCCTGAAATTTCTTCATAATGGAAGCCTCGTTAATTGTCCAAGCCATCAGTTGAATCCCTAATTCTTTACATTTATTAATGTAATGCTCGGTCACAAAGGCATGGTGTATGGACAAGAATGTCGCCCCCATTTCTATAGACCAGTCAAGAATAGCCTTCGAACAGCCAAAGGTGATGAGACCGATGCGTACATCACCTGATCGTTGCCTAATTTTCTCCAGGGCATCAAAGTCAAATGACGTAATGAACACCTGATTCAGCATGTCGAATTGCTCGATAAGGTCAAATACTCTTTCCTCCAGCTGAGGGTAATAGTTTCCCATCTGCTTAAGCTCGATGTTAAGTTGAATCTTACCCTTCAAAGCACGTAGTACCTCTTCAAGGGTTGGAATATGCTCATCTTGTTTCATTTTTAGAGATTGCAGCTCCGAAGCTGTATAATCGACCACCCTGCCCGTTCCATTGGTCATGCGGTCAAGAGTATGGTCATGAATGACAACTGGAATTCCATCCTTGCTGAGATGAACATCCAGTTCCAGATGTGTGAACCCAAGCTCTACCGCTTTTAAAAAGGAAGACATCGTATTTTCAGGATATTTCTTAGGATAGCCGCGATGAGCAACTGCTTGAATCATCATGCTTTGTTACCTCCCGATGTATTTTTTGGACAACACAAAAAACCCAGCAGCAAATCACCCTCCTTCAACATCAAGGTTGTATTGATTTACTTACCACCGGGTTTTCTCGTCGTCTCCACCCAAGGATAAATGTATGAAATTAAGTCCAGAATTTCTCGTGCCCTACCGAAACAAAATCTGCTCCGCTCTTTAATGCCTGTTGTATTTCTTCCTCGTGCCGGATAAGGCCTCCCACAATCAAAGGCTGCGTGATGCGTTCTTTCAGTTCTTGAATGACTCGGGGCATTAGCCCTGGCATCAGTTCAACCTCATCAGGTTTGTAGCTCATAATCATACGAACCGCAGTTGTTATTGCTGCCGTATCAATCGCGAATATGCGCTGGATGCTGAAGATGCCCGCTTGCTTCGCGGCAGAAACCGCGTTGCTCTTCGTCGTTACGATCCCGTCCACTTTAAACACATCAGCAAGATATTGAATAGCGGAGGCATCTCGTCCAATCCCAGATACCATCTCGGTATGCACATATACCTGTTTGCCGCTTTGATGCAGACTGTCTATGATCGAACCAAGATTGGTAATGTTCCCTGTCATCAGAATCACTCGTTTCACATCACTTGCTATAGCTTGTGAAATCTGTTCATCTACCGTGATGGAGGCTATGATCGGATAATCCTTCATGATTCTGTCCTCATTCCCTCGTTTGTCATCTTAAATGTTAAAGCGTAAATATTCGTGATGTATCATCTTTATGTAAACGGTTTGTTAATTTCAAGTTGTCTATTGCATCGATCATCGTTACGAAAAATAAGCCGCTAAATGCTTTGCACTTAGCGGCTTTCTACTAACAGAACACTAGCTTATTTACAGATTTTTCTATTAATCAATTATACTTCAAGTGATGCGTTAATGCTGTTCTTCTGCAACACCGTCTAAATCTTTGCCTTCTCCTCCTCTGCCATCGACCGGATGTAGAAAGCACCCAGCACCGAGCAGAGCAGGAATGAGAAGAACGCGATCGCCGCGGCTTGTTCGCGCTCCTGGAAAACGCTGAACACCTGCTGCATGGAGACCCCCAGCATCTGCGGAGAATTGGCTCCCATTAGGTAGGGCGCGGTGAACGAGCCAATGACTCCCATGAAGACAAAGGTCAGGGCGACAAGAAATGTCTTGTACGACAGCGGGAAAATAAACCGTGTAAATAGCGTCAGTTTGCCTACGCCCACATCCTTAGCACTCTCAATGACCGACGAAGGAATGCCCGACAACGCGGAACTGAGCAGCATCGTCGTAAATGGAATGTTGAACCATAGGTTCGCGATGATGATTCCTTTTTCGTCAAAAATGATGCGCGGCAGCGTAATCCCGACTACCTCAAGCATGCGAGAGAGCCAGCCATGGTTTCCAAGCAGGTTGATCAGACCGTAGGTAGCGATGACGCCAGGGATGAACAACGGGATCATGTACGTTTTACGAATCAGATTGACAATTGGCCCCTGATTGAAGCGCATGTAAATCGCCAGCGTGTAGCTTACCAATATCACGGCAACGCAAGTAATGGCAGTCACCCGAAGCGTAAAAACGATATTGCTCCTCATTCCCTTATCAGTGAACAGATACGTATAGCGGCTGAGATCGTATCCGCCCGAACCGTTACTCAGGCTCATGATAAAGGATTGCACGATCGGGATAATAACGACGATCAACAGGATGGCGAAGGAGGGGAGCACCATCGCCAGGCCTGTAATCGACTGTCTGGCTTCCTTACTCATTTCGCGGCTACGTCGCTCTGCCAGCGTTTGTTAATCTCCGTGCCCAGATCCCCGATGTTGAACGTGCGGAAGCCTTCGGCCACACCGTCGAAATTATCTTGCATTTCCTGCGACATGTTGGAGAGCTCAATACCCGGGAAGCCGTTCATTTTGTCCACGATGACTTCCTGCGCTTCGGGGGACAGGACGAAATTCAGGAATTCGTTGATCGCTTCCTTCTTGTCCGACTCCTGGTTGACCATCAGGTAAGTCGGTCCACCGTTGAATCCCGGTGTTATCTGCTGCATTTTGATCGTATCTGGCAACAGTCCTTCGTTCAGCTGCTGCAGCACCATGTCCGACCAAGCTGGAATTAAGGAAACTTCGCCATTCATTAACAAATCCAGTGTGCCCTGGTTTTTCTTCGGATAGATCCCCTTTCCGTAAACGTACGGTCCGATCTCTTTGAGGGTGCCAAAGCCGCCGTCCCACTTCTCCATGATTGCCGGATCGGAGTTGTGAATGTCTTCTTCTGGCAGGTCCTTGTAGACGATCGTCTGAACGAATGAGCTGCCAGAACCGCCCGTTGACGGGTCGTTATAGGCGAACTGCTCGGGATTGGCTTTGATCCACTCTAGCAGCTCGTCCAGTGTAGTTGGCGGATTGGAGATTTTACTGCTGTCATAGGCCAGAACTACGGCAGAAGAACGATAAGGCACTGCGAAGTTGTCCACATCCTTCATTGTGTCCGCGTTGACTTTGCTCAAGTTAGGAATGTCTTTCTCGTTCAGCTGCGTCCAAATACCATCTTTTGTGCCCTGCGCGACGTAGTTGATGCCGTCCTCGTACAGGTCGATATCTCCTGAGCCCTTGCCAGCCTTCTTAGCGGCCACGATTCGGTCGTAGGTCGGCTCAGCGCCGGTACCAGACGGGATGTAGACCAGATTCACGTCGATATCCGGATGCTCTTTCTCGAACATCGGCTCCAGCGAATCCCACAGGTCCTTGACGTTTTGTGAGCCGGTAAAATAGAAGTTAAAAGATACCGGATCGCCCGATGCCGCAGCGTTTCCCTCGGTGGAGCTGCTTGTATTCTCGCTTCCGCTTCCACACCCGGCCAGCAGTGACATGGACAATCCCACAACAGTCAACAATGATACAAATGGCTTCTTCAAACGCATATCATTCATCCTCCTCAGTTCGATTCAGCGACCGGGAATCCGGTCATTTTCGATATCGAGATCCCGACTTCTTTTCCTACCTGCAGCTGCTCAACAAATTCCTTGTTCAGAAAAGCACGTATGATGCCGAATTCCAACAGTTCCACGGTAACTTCCGCATAATGTCCCAGAATCATCACCTGTTTGACCTTGCCTGCCAAAATACCTTCACCCATCGTGGTAACGCTCACCTGAACGTCTTCTGGCCGGACCGCCGCCGTCACCTGTCCGCTTAACCCCTTCTCGTTCGGCAGGCTAAGATTTCCTATGCGTATGCTCTCCCCTTCCGCCACCCCCTTCAAGAAATTCATTTTTCCGATAAAACCGGCGACATACAATGAAGCTGGCTCATCGTAAATCTTCTGCGGCTGAGCAATCTGCTCGATGTGCCCATGATTCATGACGATAATGCGATCAGATAACGACAGTGCTTCTTCCTGATCATGCGTGACGAATACCATCGTGAGACCCGTCTTCATTTGGATCTCGCGCAGTTCTTCGCGCATTTCGTGCCGCAGCTTGGCGTCCAGAGCCGAGAAGGGCTCGTCCAACAGCAGGACCGCCGGGTTGAGCAGCAGTGACCGAGCCAGCGCAACCCGCTGCTGCTGTCCGCCCGAAAGCTCGGCCGGATACTTCTTCCCGAAGCCCGACAGCCGGACCAGCTTGAGCGCATCCTCAACCGCCGTGCGGATCTCTGCCTTCGGCATTTTGCGGATCTTCAGGCCGAACGCCAGATTGTCGTATACCGACATATGCGACCACAGATTATAGCTCTGGAACACCATCGAGGTTGGCCGTTTCTCCGGTGGAAGCTGAATGACACTCTTGCCCTCGATCAAGATGTCACCGGAATCCGGTTCCAGAAAACCGCCGATACTCCGTAGCACGGTGGTTTTGCCGCACCCTGAAGGACCCAGAAGGGTGACCAGCTCGCCTTTTTCGATATCAATGTTGATGCCGCTGACCCCGTCACCGGTTTTGTAGCGTTTGGCTAACTCTCGTACAGACAACTGCATGCTTCTGCCTCCCTTTGCCCCGGTATATACACCGAAACATTTTTATTTCATTTGAAAACCGCTCGCCAGCACGTCCGCGCTCACCAGCCGCTGGGCTGCCACCAGCAGGATGATTGTCGGCAGCGTCAGGATGATCGAGAATACGGCCCCGGCGCTGCTCGGAAAGTCGGAAATGATGGAGTACATGACGATTGGCATCGTTTTGTAATCGGGAATACCGACCAGGAATGTCCCCTGCGCTTCGTCTAGCGAATTGAGGAACGTGAATATTGAAGCGACCATGATGCCCGGCATCGCCATTGGCAGTGTGATGCTACGGAACACTTTGAATGGGCTGGCCCCTACGTCCCGCGCTGATTCCTCCTGTGCCCGGTGCACGTTGCGGAAAGCGGATGTTGGAATCCAGGTCATGAACATCAACACGTTGATCATATGGATGAGCACAACGCCAAACAGCGTATTCATCAGGCCGATCCGATAGAACAGGACTGCAATGGAGACATACAATCCCATTTTCGGAAAGGCGTGCGTCAGCAGAAACGAAAACAGGAACATCCGCTTCAGCGGAAACTGGAGTCTTGCGAAGGCGTACGCTGCTGGGATGCAAACGACGATGGACAGCAGGGTCACCAGAGTGGCAATGAGGAACGACAGTGAGATCGACGAGACGATATCGTCCTTCGCCAGCACGAACTCCCACCATTTGAAACCCCATACCTGGGGCAGAATATCCGGATAATTCCACTTTTCGCTAAAGGCAAGAACAAGCAGGTTGACCAACGGACCCGCGAAAAAAATGGCGAACACGGTCAGTAGCACAAACTCGATAATTCTTCTCGGGCCTACGTGTTTCCAGTACCACAACATGTCCCATCCTCCTTTCCATTTGTCGATTGACGAACGATCACTTCGCTTTCGTATTCAATTAGGCGCGGCACGCTCCCCTCGCCGCTGATCAGGCGGTCCAGAATGGATACCGCGTCTCGGCCTATACCGGACGCATCCACACTGACAGTCGTCAGCGACGGGTGATACATCCCCGCCACTTCGGTATTGTCGTAACCCATTACGGACACTTCCTCCGGAATGCTGACGCCGCGCTCCACCAGCACTTTCATGGCGCCCAGTGCCAGCATGTCATTGGTGCTAAACAGGGCGCTATATCGTCCCTCCCGGAATGCCGCATAGTGCTCCTCCATCAGCTTCCGGCCTGAATCGAAGCTGGATTCCGATGACTGAGCGACGGTAAACCCGTCCTGGCCGGAACAAACGCCGAGGGATTCGAGCCGCTTGCGGAAGCCCGCCAGTCGCAATGAGTGGCTCCGATGCTCACCCGGTCCGGCGATGATGAAGAATTTGCGGTGTCCGCACGCATACAGATGTTCTGCCGCCCGTTCTCCGCCGGCTTCGTCGTTGCTCACAAGATGCACCACATCCGGATCCTCCGTCGAGCCGTTTACCATCAGGTAAGGGATATTGAAGTTCTTGACGTAATCGATGACGTTTTTCTGCAGTCTGCTGACCAGAATGAGTCCATCTACCCGCTGCTCCAGCATATAATCGGTGGAGCGCAGCGACATCTCCCGGTCGGTCTTCAGGAAGATCGAGTAGCCCAGCTCTTCAGCGGCCATCAGTATCTCGTCAATGATTCTGCCGTACAGCGTGTGGGAAACAATCGGCAATCTGTCACGGAAAACGATTACTCCGATGTTGTACGTGCGCTTGGCGACCATCGCCCGGGCGACGGCGCTCGGCTTGTAGCGAAGCTGCTCGACCGCCTTGAGCACGCGATCCCGGACTTCTGAACTCGCGTATCCGTTTCCGGAGATAACCCGAGATGCGGTCGATTTCGATACACCGGCCAGCTGTGCCAGCTCGCGCAGACTATGATTCAGTTTATTGTCCAATCCCTATTCTCCTCTGCATATTCCATTTCTCCCCGGACGGCGATCAGCTTCGCCGGATCGCGGGTTGTTATCGAATTGACGCCCCATTGCGCAAGCCGCCGCATGTCGTCCGCCTCCATAACCGTCCATACGTAGAGATCCAGACCATTCCGCCGCACGGCTTCCATCAGTTCTGGCCGCACCACCTGATACGGCACGTTAAGTCCGAAGCAGCCGGCTTCGAGGGCTTCCGTACAGGCCTGGAACATTGCGTCGTCGTAGCGCAGACTTCCGAAGCTTTGAATGTTCACATTAAGCAGCCTGCGGATGTGCGGAGCGTACCGACCCGCGTTGACCGCCGTCCCATAATTGCAGCCGCTGAGGAACACCATTTCCGTCATACCCATCCGTTCGACCAGGGCAGACACGGGTTCCAGAGCACTGTCCGTTTTAATATCGAGATTCATGATTTTACTGGCTTCGCGGATCTGCTCAAGCACATCCTGAAGGGTCGGAATCGGCACCGACAAGTAGGCGTTCAACTCTTTCAGCGTCATTTCTGCTAGGCTGCCACGGCTTCCGTCCGCCAAAGGGATATCGTCGTCATGTGCGAGCACCGGCACGCCGTCCCGAGTCGACCGGATATCGTCTTCGTAAATATCCGCGCCAAGTGTCAGAGCCCCCTGAAGCGACTCATAAGAATGATCGGGATGACCCATGCAGCCGGTGTGGGCCGTGATCAGCGGAAATTTGTTCATCGCGGGTATCCTCCTTCTTCGAAATAGATCGCGTTGGTAAAGGCGATTCGTACATAAGCGCCCCGTACGGTTCCCCACAACTCGGATCGAATCCACCTGCGTGGAATATCAGGAGCAGACTCCCTCAGTTGGGCTTCGAGCTGCATCATCTGTCCGTCCGATGAAAAGGGGACTTCCAGGCTTAGTTCCTCGCCCCGATTGGAGTACAGCTTCAATCTGCAGACCTGCGTCGGCAGCGACCACAGTCCGGCGCGGACCGAGAAGTCCAGCTTCAATTTCACCTGGATCGGCTGCTCTGCGGCGGCTTCCGGACTCTCGACTACCGATGGAACCGTGGAGCCGATTGGATAGTCAGCACCACCAGCGTTTAGCTTAAAGGTCAGCAGAGGACCTATCGTTACGGAAGCGCGCCCTTCCCGCAGCGCCTGAATCAGGGTTTCTTCATGAATGGGTAGGGATATCGAATTCCCACTCCCCTCTACTGCGTTGTCCCCGATGCCGAGGTACGTGACCGATATCGGCTCTTCCGTTTCAACCTGCGCATGCCAGTCCCGGCCCGAAGTGGCGGCGATCCGATACCCTTCATTCAGCTTTTGTGTCCACAGATCAAATGCCCGCCGATTGTTCGTCTGTATGGAAGGGAACGTTCCGGACCAGACTTCGATATAATCGACGGCGGACCAATTTCCGATCTCATATTCCCAGAAGCACCCGGTACATGCCGGACTGCCGATGCGGAACGGATGGGCAAGCCCGGCGATTCCGCCGAGCCGATGTACGGCTTCAATCCCCTCATCGATCCTATCCCGATCTACTTGACGCCAGTCAGCAAAAGCGTTCAATCCTATCGTCACCATATGACCGTAAAAGGTCGTCCACTCCATGCCGGGAATAATTCGCAGTCCGTATTTTCGCTCCAAATCTTCTTTGCCGATCAGGCCGGACATCGTGTTGTGATCGGTCAGCGCGATGGCGTCGAAGCCCAGATTGGCCGCTCCTGCCGCCAGCTCCTCCAGCGTCTGACTGCCGTCGCTGTGCAGCGTATGTGTATGCAGTTCGCAGGCGAGCCATTTCATATCGCGTCCTCCTCCGTCGTCCAGATTTGCAGCCGGTAATCGCAGGTCTCTGTCACGATACAGTGCAAGCTGAGTGTGACGCTCCAAGGTCCAGAAACCAGCTTGCCCGGCATGAGGCCGGGTGAAGCTTCTCGCTCCGATACGAACAGCTCCTGCACCTCATCATGGCGGTGGCACGCTCCACGATATCCCCGCGCGTCATCCAGCGAAAGTGTCATCAAATTTTTCAGGGGGAGGTGCCTGTCGGCATTCTCAATTGCGTATTCCCGATTTTCTGGCAAGATGTATAGGTCGTAACTATTCATGAGTAGCTGCAGCGCCTCTTCCCGATTCTCGAGCGTCTTCGGCGCATATTGTAATCGCAGGTTCAGCTTCCCACAGCCCTCGTCTAACTCAAAAGGAATGCGGATATGCGTCTTTGAATCTTCAGGAGACGCATATCCTTGTAGATCCAGCAGTTTCATTGCGCCGCACCGCCTTTCAATTTCAGTTGTCTTCATATGGCTTACATTATGCAGCGTTGGATGAGTGTGGGACCGTTCCCACATCTATCACTTATGTTACGGGGGAAAAATTAGACCCGTATCTGCATCATGTTAATGTTCTGTAAATGCAAAAAAGACCGATCTTCTATTAAAAGAAGATTGGTCATCTTAACTTTAGATCGTTAGATTGTTTTCGCACTGCATACGGTAGGCTCTCAGTTTCCCTTGAATATTCCTCTAACCGGATCAGTAATCATGTTAATCATTCTTTGGCCTGTGTTCACCTCGGTTAGAGTAACATCCCACATCACAACATTTGTGTTCGGATTTGGACCGTTGTCGAGAAATTTGATAATAAGTTCTTTGGTGCCCTTCAGAGTAAACTGAAAAGAATCCGGCTCACGCTCTCCTCCCAAACTGATGGAATAGATCTCTTCTCCATCTGCGATAAAGATAATTTCGTTTCTCTTCTTGCTTGCAGTGTCGTCAGGATTTCCTGATATGGCAACATAGCCCTCCATTTTTGCATAATTGCCATTTAATAGATATGAAAACTCATTGTTTTTTCTGTTTTCCAGGCTGTACAGATTGAGTTGAGGTTCAACCTTGGTCGTACCTGCAGCAAAGGTGGTAAGATTTTCATCCCATTTCACAGTCCCTTCGTTAACCGCAAGCTCATTCAGAACCACGACTTCTCCGTCCACGTTATCTAAATAATGATTGATGCCTCCTACAACAAGAATCATTCCGGTAGAAATGACTACCGCTGTCAGGGCGATTTTAAGCATTCCCTTAAACGTGCCTCGGTGTTGTATTATGATTCGCTGCGACCAATACCCTACTGCTGCTCCTAATGTATTTATGATGATATCGTTGATATCGAACGCTCCCAAGCGGGAAAACATTTGAATCAACTCTATGACCGTGATGCCCATTATAAAAAAGCAGATAAACCGGGTGAAACTGCAACGATACAGAAGCGGGATGACTATTCCAAATGGGATAAAGGCAAGAAAATTGCCTAAGTCAAAGAACCAAATTTGAAAGTCTCTTCCCATAAGAAAATGCAAAGGAATACCCTCAAATGTTAAATGGTATCTTAGACCTTGGTCATCATTAAAAGAGGACCTATTAAAACCTATAAATAAAAAGAATAAGGTTAGTATCGTGTATAACCCCAACAGTACAACGACGATTCTCCGTGACTTCCCTTGATACATACAGCAAATCCTTTCTGGTCTGTGTTATCGCTACTTTTTGCAAAAAAAACACACGACAGCCAGCAAGGCTATCGTGTAGCGTTAATAGTGGTTTCTTGAGAAGAGCCATAACCATAGAGGCTTGTGGATATTCTGTTTCGTTGGTATCAGTATAAGAGAATACTTTAAGCGTTGTCAATTACGCTGACTTACCTGTTAGTCCTCTTGCTCTTCGGCCTGACTAGGCGGAGCCATCAGACCTTGAACGGCACCCATAAACGGATGGATGGACTTGATCATGCCGTAGCCCATTTTTACGACCGGCATGAATTGCTGGATCATGCCGAACATCCGCAAACCGCCGCCAAGCATGCCTCCAGCCGAAGCCGCACCGCCAAGTCCGCCAAACAGTGAACCCATCATAGGCAGAAAGGACGAAACCTGCGCGCGCGACACTGTGCGTGAACGAGTTGACGGCTTGCGCGTGCCATTCACCCTTTTCCGATTCTGAGAACGACCGCCCTTGTTGCGTGAAACTACCTTACGGTTGGAACAACGGGAGCTGCCCCCTTTGGTCGCCGTGCGCGATATTGTTCCTCCCCCGGTAAGCACCAGGCCTCCGTTATTCACGTCGGAGATGTAACCGATGTACGTTTCGCCGCTATGAAGAGTCACGTAGACGGGACGGGCCTTATACCGTTTTACCTTTAGACGTATTTCGTTGGTTTTAGCCATGGAATTTCACCTCACTCCACTGATCTACTTCAGTTTACGCGATAAGTGGACTGCTTGCCTGTGCGAATGGGACATCCGTGTTTGTCACTTTCCATCATTTGAATATGTTATTCAAAAGCATGATGTGTAGATGATTTTCTGTTCAATTTGGTGAATTCATGACACTATCCGTTTTCTTTCTTTTTGAATCCAAGCGATCATAAACAACAATAAAGGGATAACGAGTAGCATCGTGTGTGAGTAATAAAACCAAATGTGGGTTAAAAAATGCAAATATGCAGCTGCATTTGGAAATACCAACATGGCATACACCACGACCAGTATACTCAAGGGATATGTAAATGCTCGATAATTGTTCATATTGAGCGTTTGCGAGAGACTCAGCACGGTTGCATATAGACTGGCTGCTGTTTTTACAAATACCGCCAAAAACCAAATTGCCGTCATTACAACCTCAACTCCTTCCAGAAAATTCCCTATACTTATTTTCTTGGCCAGCACAAAGCAGGAAATAGATTTCTTGCGGTAATTTCCGGGCCTAATACTAACATTGAAATGGTCGTGACGAACACAATAATGATTGAACCAATGAGGGTGCCCAGCAGCAAAGCCTTGGGTACCCGCTTGGATCGTGTTACAGAAGGTATCAGCATTAATAGGCAAATATGCTCCTGAATGGCAGCAATCTGAAAACCAGCGCTCATAATAGGTTTGAATCCAGCTTCAAAAAAAGGCTGAATCATGCGACTATCTGTCTGAGGAAGCAGCGTGATGAATATGAAGAGGAAGAAAACGACAATAAATGGAGCGAACAGTTCTGCTGCACGAGAGAAGGTTTCCAGTCCGTAACGAACTGCAATGGCAACAACCAAGGTAAAGGTGAGATAGATGACGAAAATAGGCGTTTCCGGGAAAATAGCCGAAACAATGAAACTACCCACCAAACGGATTAAATACACGGTTAAGACAAAGAAATAACATACATAGAGAAAGGAAATGGTTTTCCCCGTTATGGCCTCAATCATCTGTGTTAAGGTTAGACCCGGAAAGAACTTGATTAAACCGATATACAAGAAAATAAGTAGCATATTAAATGACATGCCAACAATCGAAGCAATCCAGGCGTCTTGATCGACTTGCATCGCCAAAATAGAGGCAATGACCAATATGGATGTCCCAAACGTAAATATGGCAGTCAGGATGGTGAGCTGACTTAAACTTATCTTTTCGGTTTTCATAAATTATCATGCCTTTCTCCTGTTCATTTGAAAAATGAAAGAATCTCATGCCCCATCAGTGTATAGATCGAGGTAAGAATAGTGGTCGGATTGGGGAGCCCTAAATGGAACGAATACAAAAGACCCGCTACCATGCTAATAGCCAGTAAAATATAAAAAGCATACTGCTCTTTTTTCTCCAACTCTTGGTTGGGGAAAGGTCTTTCAATTAAAATAACAGCCAACATGATCCTTTTATCAGCTAAGTTTTCCATAGTATTGCTTTTACCTGAAGCAGTCCCAACGAGTCCAAAACACAAAAAGCCGCCATATGGCGACTTTTTTATATAACTATATTCTTATTCTTGGTCTATTCAACAACCTTAACATTCTTTTTCATTACCATTTCTTATAATGGCAAATCCTTGTTTTTAAAGACGCGAATGCCTAGGGAATAAAGTACAATGCCAATAACGGCTAGCGAGACAAACTGAATCGTATAATTGCCTCCGTTTAAAATGGCATGTGTGTCGAAAAGCGCGTTCATGGATATATACTTTAATTTTTCCAAACTGCTATCAACATCTCCCATCAATTTAAGAAGGAAAAATGCCATTGGAATGCCCGCTCCCCACGCCAAGGAATTTTTCGTGAGATTGAATACGCAGGAAAAAAAGAATGAAATACTGCTGGTTGCAAACATTAAAAGGAACAAACCGAGGTTCAGCATGAAATAATTCGTCATATTGATATCCACATCACCCTGGAATAAATGGATTGACGTATATCCCGCCAAAGTGATAATCAGGATCATCACGATGAGTGACGTGATTAAATAAACGGCTTGAGTCAAAACAACAGTACTTCGCTTGGTCGGAGTCGAGAGCAGATAGGCCATAGACCCTCTATCGACCTGTGATGCAATGAGACTGTTGGCGGTCATGATAATAAATACGATGGGCAGAAGTACACCCTGAATCCCATAAAAGGTTTTGGACAACATTCCCAGAAATGTAGCTTCTCCTAACAGGTTGGCAAGTGGAGTGTCTTTGACCATACCGGACATATCGGAGATAGTGCTTGCATCAAACACGGCAATGAGAATGATATGAAGTGCAGTCATGATGATTGTGAAAATAAGCCATAATTTGATATTGGCCTTTAGCGTCTGTTTGAAAATCGGTTTGCTAAGCATTCATGTCTTCCTCCTCGTATATCCCCTTTGAAGTAATCTTCAAGCGTATACTTTATCTCTTTCATAAATTTGATCGAAGCTCAAGGAACGACACTAACCGTAGAACAGGCATCTCTTTTGGTAAATCCTATCACCAAGAAAGTTACAAACGTGAACGAAATTGGTACTCACAGCGCCAACGGAAACGCGCCGATTTCTTTGTTCCAGCCTCTGTGGATGTCCAGTCTGGCGAGTGCAGCCATTATTTTTATGGCGATAAAAAAAGTACCGTACCGTTCAAGAAGAGATCGTCTTTCTATAAAAATAGGACAGATTGTAACAGGAGCAGTCATCGCCGTTGTGGTGGGATTCGGCTTTGCCTGGATTGCTGATGGAATGATCGGGCTGCAAATTCCACAATTTACAGATACGGCCTTGTTCCTGTCCATATCTTTCTTCAGCTTTTTCCTCTTGATTTCGGCTGTGGTTTCCCTGGTTGGGTTCGGCGGAATTTCTATTTTTGCATTACTGCTATTCTTTGGCGGGCCGCTGCTGGCTCTAGCTCCAGAGATGATGTCCCCCTTTTATCGGGATTGGGTATACTCTTGGCTTCCAATGCGTTATATGGTAGACGGTTTACGGGAGCTATTCTTCTTCGGTCATGGACTAACCTGGAATACACCGTTATCCGTTCTGATCTGGATTGGACTCGTGGGTATGGCCGTCATATTAGCCACTGCTTTCATGCCCCAACTCAAAAAGGAGAGCACGAAGGAGATCCAGCTGAATTAGAGCATGTCGTTCCATCAAATGGATACTTGATCTCTCTAGCGAGGTAGCTGAATTAGTTAGCAAATCACTATTTCAAAATTTTTTTTGAACGATTGGTACAGTTACGAAGAATTCCTTCGCAATTTTAATAATGATTAGTACAGATTGTTGTCCTCGTCTTGAGAAAAGAACCTGTACTGATAAAAAAAAAGCCGCTCAAAAAGCCGCTTTTTTTGTTTGTTTTTTTGACAAAAGAGACGAATTTTTATACAAATATGTTAACAACGATATCTCGACATTCTACCCTGTCTCAACACCGATCCCATCAGCATGATTTCGCCTTCCAGTATAATAAATGATCTTTGATTAAACTGATCATTCCGGCATGATTCCTCTAATTGTACATCCCCCTTCACCAAAAAACATTTCGATACCATTGCTTTTGGAAGCGGTGTATTACCAAGCGTATACGCCCTTCTCATCCAAAAATTCACCGTTATGATGTTTGCCATCTGTCACATACCCCACGATAATCGCAGCGGCTGCTTCTTTTGTTTTGCCGCCTTCAGCATTGCCATTAAGATCTGTTGATGTGAATCCAGGCGTTACCGCAAATACTTGAGCCCTACTGCTTTTGAGTTCATAAGCCATCGAAACTGTCATGGCATTGTTGGCCGTTTTGGATGAGTTATAATCGAATGCGTTTAAAGCAAATCCAGCGTTTTGGATATGATCCAGAGAAGCCATGTCCGTCGATACATTGACGATTGTGCCTTCGTTGTCTTTGATTATCGGGAACAAACGCTGGTTCAGACGGAAGGTTCCGAAGAAGTTGACTTCGAAAGCGTTCCTCAGATCCTCCTCTTTGGTATCCGTAAAAGAACGGGAGAAAGCACCTGGCATACCCGCATTATTGACCAAAAGCATTAAGTCCGGATACTTCTTGGTGATCGTATCGGTTGCCCGTTGGATGCTTTTCAAATCACCCATGTCGATTTGTACAAATTCGATGTCTAGCCCTTTGGAAGTTAACTCGGAAACAGCCGCTTCGCCCCGTTCGGCACTTCGTGCACCAAGAACGACTTTCCAGCCTGCTTGTCCTAACTGCTTAACAATTTCGAAACCGATTCCTTTATTTGCACCAGTTATAAAAGCGGTCTTCTTCATGTCAATCCTTCTCTCTCATTTGATTTTCATTAACAATGTATAAGTTACTATGCTACACTTAGTGTAGGTCAACAATAAATTTTGATAAAAGAGGGTTAGCATGTTAACGATTGGAGAAGTAGCAAAAAAAGTAGAGATCGCGATCGGAGCGATCCGCTTTTACGAGAAAAAAGGACTGTTGAAACCAGCTGCGCGAAGCGAGCAGAATAACCGTCTCTACTCGGAAGATGATTTGAACTGGCTGGTTTTTATCAAATGTCTTCGCGAAACCGGAATGAGTGTGGAGGACATCAAAACCTATCATGATAAGGTAAATGAAGGAACCTCTACCCTGCCGGAAAGAACCAAACTGATTCAAGATCAAAGGCAAAAGCTGCTGGAAGATATCGAGGAGAAAAAGGCACAGCTTGTTCATTTGGATAACAAACTGGAGCGTTATTATCGCGGAGAAAATTATTAATAAAGCCATATCCTATAGAAATGCAGGAATGAATGTTATCTATCAAAGCCCACCGTTACATACACCTCTTGTGCCGTTATCAGGATAAAGAAGACGTTGAATGGCTGCCTTTTGTTTTTATTGAACTAGCGTTTCCCGTTAGCTGAATGATTAGGAGGTACCTGTTTATAAACTTCGCGGTGAATAATGCCGTCCCTCTCAAGCTCAAGGTGCTGCAAGGACAAAGACGAAGAGCAACCGTTTTCTAATAAATCGGTTGCTCTTCGTCTTTGTAATTTTCCTGCCCCAGCATCACACTTGCCCGTACAACATTCGCCTAATCGGCAACTGCTCTCTATTCGCTCTCCAGTGGTTCTATGGCAAGAATCATTAAACCGCCCCGTGGTGTTTGATCTCTCTTGATCCTCCATTGGCGTTCCTTTATTTGCTTACCAGTCAGATGAAGGCTATACACGCCATTCCACTCATCCGTTACCTTGTAGATCCTATTGTCCGAACAATCCGGAATGCTCACCGAGATGTCTGAGTCCTTATCGTGGTAAGGGTTGCTAGCAATAAGTAAAAACCCTGTTGGAGTTTGATAATAGTAAGGAACAGGAAGATTGTCGAGGGATTGGTGTTGTGCAGGTTGCGGCAGGCTATTCCCGTTATCCTCTCCGACCTGAAGCGGCTTGATAACCGAACGATATTTCTTGCGTAACCTGATCATTTGCTTCACATCTTCCAGCATGGCCCTGTGCTTCTCTCGTTCCAGCTGGCTCCACTCTATCCAACTCCCATAGAGCCATTTACCACATCCTGCTTCCTGTCCACCGAACAAGTAAGGACTTAACCGGGGGAGAGGCCGATATTGTGCATCAAATTCCTCTCCAGCCATAAACACCGGAATAGCAGGCGCGAAAATGACAGAATATCCAAAAACACTTCGTTTGCCTTGGGCGACGTAAGGAGATTTCTCCACAGGATATCCTTCCCATCCGTCATCATGGCAGCTCAGTTGGAAGGAGACCTTCTGTCCCGTTGGGAGACGCATGGGAAGGGACAGTAGAATCGCTTCCCCGTGACGCTCAATCCGGTGAATCCGGTAATCAGGAAATAAAGTATTCTCCAACTGCCACTCGTTGCTATCGTAATCCCTCACAAACAACTGCTTGATTTGCTTCGACGGATCAATCCCCCGTATCGAAAGGAGGAAATACTCCCTTTCATACCCCTCATGCCGTCCGTCAGATGGAACTGGCTCCGATTCTTTCCCTTCGACTTCAAGGGTAAGTGCATGACCATGCTCGGGTCCGGTACCCGTTTCCGAATCATCCTCATACAACACCTTGACCTGAAACATATTCGGTTGAAGGCGGTTAACCAGTTGGAGATATGAAGGCAAATCAGACAAAACCCGGCTCTGCTCCTGAAGACCATAATGATTGTTGCTAATTCGGAAGCCGTGCTGTAGAAAATCAGTAACCCCTTGCACGGCGGGGCCTTTTTCAGGAATAATGACAATCGGATGGCCAAGCGCCGAACATTTGCTCCGGATTCGTGCCCAGAGATCGAAACGGTATGTGGCAACGTCCAGCCTGAAACCATCGATACCGAATTTCTGCACATAGTCAACCCATACTTTCACCCACCAATCATCCAGATCTTCATGGTCGCCAAACCAATCGAAATCCGTCATTCCCCACGATCCGCCCTTGAACCATTCCGGATGGGCATCGATCAGCGGACTGTCACTCATAACCCCATGTGTAATGACGTCCAGGAACACTTTGATCCCGTTGCGGTGGGCCTCCTCAATCAAAGCTAGGAATTCTTCCTCTCCCCCCAAAGAAGGATCTAGCTTATCGTGCTGAATCACCGCATATTGGTTCCAAATGTTGTAGAAATGATCAGGGTGGCTAAGGGAATGCCCTGTGAGCCAAATTCCCGTGATCCCGAGATCCTTCAAATATCCAAGCTTTTCCTTCAAGCTGGCGAACGTCCCGCTTTCCGGTCCATTGGGAGAAGTGAAGGATTTCGTTGGAATTTCATAGATGATTAAATCATCGGTCCATTCCGGAGATTGTTGAAGCTTTAGCTTTCGATCCATTTTGTTGGTCAGCCCTTTCTTTTAATAACATTAAAAAATTCAAACATCCTACATTTCTCGGATACTTCTTCCCGTTTGCTTTGAGAAATGGCTTGTATGCAAAAAAAGGCTGCGTTATTTATAAGAATGTCTACAGAACTGAATGTTTCGATCGTCCCTTCGCCATAGCAGTCGTAATCGCTCTACCTATATTGCGTTTCGCACCAGTGACTAAAGCAACTTTACAAGTTAACCTCTCTCCTCCCCCTTGCTGTGAGATCTTTTCTGAACCTGATCCAAACGTACCATGCCCGCCACCTTGCAACCACCCAAAAAAGTGATCTCCACTTATACTTTTGTAGTATACTTTATGTCTGAAACGAAACCATTCCAAAATAAAGCGGGGCGAATTGATGCAGCATGTATTCCATATTCCAAACTTATACAATGATATTCTCCTCGATACCTTCCACTACGGTTGCTTTGAGAAAGGCTGGAGTAACTCTAACTGCAGGCATTTTTTATACGAATTTATTTATTGCGCCAAGGGTTCGATTGTACAATGGATTAACGGAGCTACCTATTCTCTAAAACGTGGCGATTTTCTGATTATTAAGCAAGGCTTACAACACCATACTCTCCCCCTTGTGGAAGAAACTGAATTGTTTGTTTTTCATTTCGATTTAAACAATCAGCAAGTTCGCTCTATTTTCCAGATGATTGAAGATCCAGTAGTACGGTCCGGTCACTTGCAGACAGTTTCCTTAGAGAAATGGGTCGATGAATTAATGAAGGATTATAAGGAGTTGTTTCTGCAGGTTGGTGAAAGAGACACCGTCACCAGAACCCGGTTAAGCTCATCCGTCGCGTTGTTACGGATGCAATCCAAGGTTTTGGATTTAATCGGTCAGATTGCGGAGTATTTCCTTCAGGAGTGCAATTGGAACTATCTTTCCATGGCAACACCTGCACAAATCGAAATCGCCCACAACGCCGCCTATCAACTCGAACTTCAGGCACTAAACGGAGTAAGAATTTTCGGGATTTCTTCACACTTAGGCGTCTCCAGATCTTATTTATGTGAAAGTTTCAAGCTCGTTTATGGAATTTCCCCCAAGGAATATCTATCGAAAATACTAATGCGACACGCCAAGAATGAGCTTCAGAACTCCACTTTATCCATAGAAAAAATTGCGGAGAAGCTCCACTATTCCTCTGCCGCCCACTTCAGTAAGGCTTTTCGCTCAAACGAAGGAATAACGCCGTCCCATTATCGAAATCTAACCCGTTCAAACTTTATCAGTTTTTCGAGAACATAGATCACAGAGGGATTCAAAACCAAAAGCTTAAAATCATATGAACAGCTTTTGAATAGCACTACAACTTTACTAGGCGGCTCGGGACCGATTGCACACCATTTGCTGTTACCAAAAACCGTTCCGTCAATAGCTTTATTGGGTGCTCCTCCCTGCACATAACCATCCGCTGTGGCGGTTCCCT
>NZ_LITU01000029.1:86438-88952 GCF_001280595.1 Paenibacillus xylanivorans | reverse complement strand
TGGAGAATTAAGACCTCCTCCAATAAATACAGGCGTATCCGGGGAAGTCACATACTCCGAAACCCTATTTAATATCGACTGAGACGATAGCTCCGGGGCGCTGCTGTTCAAAGAAAAGTGGGTATGGAAATAATAGAAGACGGTTCTCGGATCATCTTTGGCCTGAAATTAGGCCCAAGTACATATTCTAGGCCATTTCGCATCATATGAACTGCGGCTTCCGACGACATCGGGCGTACCACTAAGCCAGAATTGACCTGACTCCAAAACCTGAAATTTATCTGCTTAGGCGACTATTGTACAAAATTATGTGCTCTGATCGATGAAAAAAATAACTGGCTCAACGCACAAAAACACAACAAAGTGATTGAGGAAGTGCAATACTATATCCGCGACCATTACCCGGAACCGAATCTATCATTGGAGTTAGTTTCCAACTCTGCTGGTCTTTCGTCTAGCTATCTCGGTAAGCTGTTCAAAGGCTCCACCGGCCAATCCTTCAGCGAGTATCTAAACCATACGCGGTTAGAGATGGCACGGGAACTACTACTTACTACCAAAGATACCGCCGCCAAGATCAGCGAAACGGTCGGGATGTACAACATTACTTACTTCTCTACATTGTTCAAAAAAAAATACGGAGCCTCTCCTTCCGCTTACCGCGAGCAGGCCTCAATAAGGGGAGTCGAGGATGATTTATTTAATGGAAATCAAAAAAGTGAAGGAATCGGGGATAATGCTGATTGACGTTTATATGATGCCGCACCCGCTGAAATGAGCCGGGGGCGGTATTTTTTTGTTATATATGTTGACAGTGATAATCGTTATCAATAATGTGGATATAAGATGTACAATGATTAATTCAGGATTATCGGCTAACTACTATCGAAATGAGGTACGCAATGTGAAAATAGACGTGAATCAATTAGCAGAGCATTTTGCACACATTCCTTTTCAAGTAGAAGGAATATATCGATATGCTACCAATCCAGGGGTGCCTCACGCTGACTATACAGATTCTTTTCCTGGATTTGTGTTTCCACTTACAGGTAAGATCCAATTTCAATTTAATGGAATGCCTTATGTGCTTTCGCCAGGAAAAGTGGTGCATGGGGGAGCGAAAATGAAACTGGATAAAAAAATGTTTGATAACACCAACTGGGAGTATATCCTTGTTCAATACCGGATATGTAACTCAGAACTAGAAGAGTCAAGCTTTTCTCATCAACATTTTGAATTATCAACGGGACAATCTCCTCGTCTTCTCGAATTAATTATGCGGCTTTGGCATGTGTATAATCAGCGTGGAGGTATTTCGATGTTTCAGACTGAAATGCTGTTTCGCGATGTACTGAACGAAGCCTTAATATGTGTTGTGAATAGGCAAATTAGCAGTGAATCACATGCTTTATTCGAACGGGTATCTCATTATATTCATGAATACTATTATCAAGGCCTTACAATAGCATCGCTCGCAGAACAATATAACGTTAACCGAAATCGACTTTCTTACGTATTCAGAAAGCATTCAGGCATGGGACCAGCAGAATATCTATTAAAGTACCGTATAAACATGGCGCAAAAAATGCTATTTATAAGTGATGTGCCCGTACAGCAAATTGCACAAACGGTTGGAATTGCTGACCCCTTTTATTTTAGTAAAGTGTTCAAGAAAAAATTTGGCTGTTCTCCTACTGAATATCGACAAAAGTTCATCAATAATCCATGCTAACTTCAACAGGCACCCATTTTAAACCAAAAATTATTTCAATATACTTATGGCAGGCCAAGGAAACATCATATCTGAATTTCGTAAGAAACATAATACTGAAGGTGAACAATAAGGAGGAGTTACTATCCATTATCAACCTATTAAACTGAGTGAGGAACTATCTAAATTTAACGATCACTGGTCTCCGAAACTAATTGGTGAAATGAATGACAATCAATTTAAGATCGTTAAGATTGCTGGGGACTATGAATGGCACGTTCATCACGAAACCGATAAGTTATTTTTTGTGATCGAAGGCGAGATGATCATTGATTTTCGTGATGGTCAAGTGAGAATTTCCAAGGATGAGATGTTTATTGTCCCGAAAGGACTCGAAATCAAGCCCTCCTCCGAAAAGGAATGTCATATCATGTTGATGGAGCCTAGAAGCGAAATATACACTGCCGGAACTGAGTCCGCATAAACAGCCTTCAAACGGTCCTGGATCTAGTAAAAGCTTATTGAGTTAACGTTTCCCCGTAGCTTTAATGAATAAGGCAGCCAAACTATCAGGCTGCCTCCTCGTTTACGAATCACTAGTTTTTACATTCTAGTACTCTGTTCAGCTTCCTCACCAGTATTGTGCATTTCTCCAAAATAAGGGGTAGGTTTCGTTCCAATCAGTTATTAAAGTAGTGGCCCTGTTCGAGGTCCGGGATCAGTACAGGTTGCATAGGCCACCATCCCAGAAGTTCCTGTGTTACAACGCTAGTCTTGGGATATCAAGCGCTACCAGTGTACTG
>NZ_LITU01000029.1:76745-86428 GCF_001280595.1 Paenibacillus xylanivorans | reverse complement strand
TAATCACTTTAATCGTTGGAGCTATTGCCCTGATGCGTATGTTCGGTATGGCAATGGTCATGATGCCTATTATGACAAACGGCCTTAATCAATTGCCAACACGCTTAAATCCACATGGTACGGCTGTTAACAATACAGCTCAGCAAGTGTCCGGTTCAATTGGTACGGCTATTCTGATTACGATTATGAATTCTGTGACAACGCTGAAGATTTGATGACTGGTGTTGATCCAACAACCCTGACAGCAGCCAATAAAGCTTTATTAACCCAAGAAGCGTTATTAGCCGGAATCCAATATTCATTCTATATCGCACTTGGCATTAATATTGTCGCATTAATATTAGTTTTCTTCATTAAACATGCGGAAGTAAGTGATGAACGTTTCGAGACGTCAAAAAATCAACAAGGTAAGACTGAAACAAAAACCGCGGTAAATTAATGAAGAGCATTTGATCAAATATAGTATAAATAATACTATGGAGCTTACTATCTTTAAGATAGTAAGCTCCATTTTTTTCTTCCCCTTAAAGGTACATGTTGTTCTGTATGTTTTCAATTTAATTGACCGGGTAAATATTCATCAAAGATTTGTTCTTTTGGGAGGTTATATCAATATGTTAATGGGATTAACCATCAAACTAGTGATTAGCTTTTTTGGGCTATGGGCCATCACTTTTATTACTGGTAGGAAAACGCTCAGCCAACTTACACCACTAGACTTCCTATCTTCATTAGTATTAAGTGAGATTGTAGGGAATACGCTTTATGATGATCAGGTAAAGGTATCTCAACTCCTATATGCATTGGCAGTCTGGAGTGCCCTCTCTTACCTTTTTGAGAAAATAACAACCCGATTTGTAAAATTAGGCTATGTTGCAGAAGGGCGGGTTGCACTTTTAATTGATAATGGAGAGGTCAATCAGAGCTTGATCAAGAAATATGATATTGAGTTTAAACAATTGCTTTCCATGCTTCGAAAACAAAATGTTTTTTCGCTTCAAGAGGTCAAACATGCCGTCTTAGAAACAGACGGGTCTCTGTCCGTCCTTCGCAAACCTGAATATGAACCACCATCTGCCCAAGATCTGGGCCTCGAAGTACATTCCGATAGTTTCGCTATTACAGTGATTGATAAAGGGGAATTACTGAAAATGTCGATGAGAGGAATGCAAATTGATACGGATAAGGTAAGAATCGAGATGCAAAAACAGGGATATGACAATATTAAGGATATAGCTTACGCAGAGTATAACGAAGATGGCACGCTTTATATCATACCGAGAAGGAGAAAGAAAAACCGAACTATAATTAGAAATATGAGATGAACCTTAACTTTTCCATTTACCTAAAGAGCTCCATTAAGTCCATTCCTGTCCTATTAGATTTATTGAGAACCACAACATTTAAGCACAAAACGATAATAGACCTGTAGCCGTTTAATAGGTACAGGTTGTTTAAACTAAAAAATGTTATCCTCACAAATATGAAAATCCGGGAAAGGACTCCCGGTTTTTTGTGTTATTTGCCCGTTTCAGCAAAAGTCTTGATTCGCTCCCCAATCTGGTCACGAACCCTTTGGAATACAACCCATTTCTCTTTTTCTGTACCTTCCGCCTTCGCGGGATCATCGAATCCCCAGTGTTCTCTCTTCACTTGTGGAGGGGTCATCGGACATTTATCTGCCGCATCCCCGCATAATGTGACGACGAAATCTGCACTGTTCAGTAGCTCGGAGTCAATGATGTCCGAAGTCTGGCTTGAAATATCTATACCTACTTCCTTCATCGCTTCCACTGCTTTTGGATTCAAACCGTGGGCTTCAATTCCTGCGCTATAAATGTTCCAGTCCTCACTCAGATATTTCTTAGCCCAGCCTTCGGCCATTTGGCTCCGACACGAGTTGCCTGTGCATAGGAAATAAAGTGTTTTTTTGCTCATGTTCATCGTCTTCTCCTCGTAGTTTGAATTATAGAATGCTTAACCACAGATATAGACCCATTAGCGTAATAAGCAGAGTCGGAACTGTGATAATGATACCTGTCTTAAAGTAGGTGCCCCATGAAATCTTGACGCCTTTGGTGCTGAGCACATGAAGCCAGAGCAGTGTTGCCAGTGAACCAATCGGTGTAATTTTGGGACCTAGATCCGAGCCAATAATATTGGCATAGATCAACGCCTCCCGAACGGTTCCCGTAGCGGTTGTTGCATCAATGGCGAGTGCATCAATCAAAACCGTAGGCATATTGTTCATTAGAGATGAAATGATCGCAGCAATAAAGCCCATACCAATCGTTGCGACAAACAATCCTTGATCTGCCACGGCCTGGATAACTACGGCCAGTAGATCCGTCAGACCCACATTCCGCAGACCATAGACTACGACATACATACCGATAGAGAAGAATACGATCGCCCAAGGCGCTTCCTTAACGACCTTTTTAGTCGATACAGCAGAGCTTCGAGAAGCCATAATCAGGAAGAATATAGCAACGACTCCTGCCACAATAGATACAGGCACACCAACAAATTCACTGCCTAAGTAACCGAAGAGCAGGATGCCAATTACAATCCATGACAAGCGGAACATCTTCAGATCGTTGATCGCTGTTACAGGTGCTTTCAGCTCACTGGCATCAAATCGTTTGGGAATGCTTTTCCTGAAAAAGAGATACAACACACCGATACTTGCAGTCAGTGAAAACAGATTCGGAATAAACATCTTTCCTACATACTCCATGAACGTAATACCGAAGAAATCGGCAGATACGATGTTTACTAGGTTACTTACAACCAGTGGCAATGAAGTTGTATCCGCAATAAATCCGCTGGCAATAATGAAGGGGAACACTTTTTTCTCATCAAAATTCAGTGCGCGTACCATAGCCAAAACAATTGGGGTGAGAATCAGTGCTCCTCCGTCATTGGCAAAGAAAGCAGAAACTACAGCTCCTAAGATTGAGACGTATACAAACATCCGAACACCTCTGCCATGAGCTGCCTTCGCCATATGTAAAGCTGCCCATTCGAAGAAACCAATACGATCCAAAATCAATGAGATGATAATAATGGCCACAAAAGCAAGCGTGGCGTTCCATACCATTTGCGTAACATCCCAAACATCCTGGAAATGAACTACGCCCACAAGTAACGCCAGAATTGCTCCGCCGCAAGCAGACCAGCCAATCGACAGATTTTTAGGTTGCCAGATCACGAGGACTAACGTTATCAAAAAGATCATACAAGCAAGAAAAGTAGAAAACAAACATATACCTCCGATCAAATCAATTACATTTACATAATCACATAACAATATGCTTATATATTGTCCAAATATTAATTACATACGGATGAAATGTTCTCTTTATTTAAAGACTTAAGAATGGCTGCAGAATCCGGCATAAATTCCAACACAGATTTAATATATGGTGTATCCTCTACATTCAAAGAGTAGTATACCCATTGTCCACGTTTATTCTCTTTGACCAGCCCTTGATCCTTTAACTTACGCAAATGCTGACTGACCCCAGGTTGTGACATGTCCAGAATGTCTACCAACTCACATACACACCATTCACGTTCTTTGAGGAGTGTAAGTATCGTCAGACGTGTCTTATCCCCCAGCAATTTTAACTTTTCCGATGCTTCTTGAATAGAATCCATATCACTTACCTCCTTCCATATATACATAAGCACATGCTTATATTATAATACAAAAGTCTAATTGTCAATTTTAAATCCCAAGTGACCTGAAAGTGTTGGTTTAAAGTTGAACCAACACTTTCAGGTCAATCAGACCTATTCTATATTAATTGGAACAAGATGAACTACAATCACTTGTTTGCTCGGCTACCTGTACTTGTGGACTATTCAGACTGCATACACCCGTTTCAGGTAGATCCAGTTCTACTTTTGTAGCTGCCTCCAGGTCACCTGCCAGAAAAGCAACCACTGATCGAACTTGTTCATATCCGGTAGCCATCAGGAAAGTTGGCGCACGTCCATAACTTTTCATCCCAACAATATACAATCCGTGTTCCATATGACGCAATTCCTTCTCCCCATGAGGACGAACAGTGCCGCAGCTATGAACATTCGGATCGATTAACGGAGCAAGAGTTGCCACACTTTCTGTGGTCGGGTCAATACTCAGCCGTAGCTCCCTCAGGAAGGACAAGTCAGGCCGACTTCCGGCATTCACAATGATCTCATCAATATGTGCGATCTCCTGTATCACGCCATGTTGCTCTCCGCTTATGGTAATCTGCTTCCCTTCCTGCTTCAGTTCCTGAATATGGAACGGTGTAACAACACTGATTTTTCCGGAATCCACCAGTTCATGAATACGACGTCCCAGTTCTCCTCGCGCTTCGAGCTGATCATTCGCTTCTCCGCCATATGCTTCCTCCACGTGATCTTTTCTCATAATCCAGGTCAGTGTCATACCGGAATTTAATTCTTGGAGCTTGGTAAGATCAAGTAATGTATTCAAGGCAGAGTGTCCGCTTCCTGCTACAGCAATATGTCTATCTATATAGCGCTCTCGATCTACCGCTAACACATCCGGAATGCCATAGAATATATGGTTACGAAGAGCTTGTTCCCCAAGAGTCAACACGCCGCTGGCGAGTACAGGGTTAGCATGCCCCCAAGTTCCTGAAGCATCAATGATAGCTCTCGCCTCATACCGCTTGGCCTTACCCTCTTCTTCAACGTAGATCATAAAGGGTTGTTTTTCTCGGCTCGCTGTTTTCATTTTATCTGTATTTTTGCGACTGATGCCCACAACACGTGAATTTAAATGAAGATTGGACTGAATCTCCGGAAGCTCTGCGAGCGGGAGTAAATACAGATCTCGAAGTTCATGCCCCGTAGGTAAATCGTCTGGAGCGGGGGCAATCCATCCTTTCTTGGTTAACAATCGTCCAGCCGCTTTATCCACGTTATACTGCCATGGTGAGAACAGACGAATATGGCCCCATTTGGAGATATTCTCTCCTACTTTAGTCCCCGCCTCAAGTATAATAAACGATTGATCTGCTTCGATCAGATGAGCCGCTGCTGCCAAACCAATAGGTCCTGCACCAATGATAACAACAGGTAGATGGGTTAACTCGCCTTGGATTAAAGGCTCCGGAGGAGAAACTTTCTTTTTCTCCAAAGTAGGTGCACAACAAGACTCAACTTGTTTGAATTCAGTGTTTTCCATATCAATGTACCTCCAGTATGTTTGAATATACTTGCATTTTGCAAGTATTTGGGCAGTGTAACGGGGTAATGAAGTTCATTACCCCAGCGGCGTACAACACATTTTCGATTTTAACATGCTCTCATTGAGCAATTTAATGGACTGCATGACGGTCTCCTTTTCCGTATCCGTCATGAAAGAAAAAACCTCATCCAGATGAGCATTCATCCGATGATCTATAGCCGTTGTTACAAACTCTCCTTCGTCTGTCAAACTAAGAATGTATACTCTTCGATCCTCGGGCAGTGGTGTTTTTTGAACCAGATTTTTCTTGATTAGGGTCTGTACTTGACGACTGAAGGTTGTGATATCCATGGCGAGCGTTTCGGCAATTTGTTGCATGGACGGCTCATGTTGATGGTCAATTTCGTATAGGATATGGCTCTGAATCAGAGATATTTCATGCTCTCCAACCGTGCAACAATTTTTATCCAGTAAGCCGAAACGACGGACCATAATTTGTAGTGGCTCTCTGGGATTTTGAATATCTGCCAACATGATCACCTCTTGGTCATCATTATAACCAAATTACTTGCAATTTGCAAATATATAATTAAAACGGCTATTATAAAACCTCCCTAACCCCCTCCAGTCACAATCCAGATCACTTCCGAAATTTATCCCTAATAATTATATATATTTTACATGTATTCTATAGAGAAAAGATAACTTCATCATCACTCATGATCTAACAAAAAGTCTGAGTGATTTTAGAGTTAAAAATTTAAAATATAAATCGATTTATATAAAGGGGTAACAACAAAATGTCAATTTATCTTCATACTATTGCGACAATCCCTTGACTTGTCTATGACAATAATCATGTTGTTATGATAATTCTGATATATTAATATATGGGGATGAATGATCTTGATCGTAATGTCAATGATTAGATAATTACTCGTCATTACTGTATGGATATTAGGAGGAATAAGATTGTGTTATTAGCGATATTAAGTATGCTTATGGTCATACTGTTTTCAGCATTCATTGTTCTAAAGACGTATAAGCGAAAAGAAAGACTTACAGGTATGCCTGGCATGATGATAGCTATGGCCGTTGGGATGATGTCAAGCCTTACACTTGGTATACAATTAGGCATTGTGTTTCCACGTGATTTAACAGTCCCCTCAGTTACCGCTATATTGTTCGGCTTGGGAGCTGGGTACTTCACTGGCAAACCTATCAGTCTATTGGCTGCTTTGGATGGTATGTTGGCAGGAATTATGGGTGGGATGATGGGCGCAATGCTTGGGGTAATGGTTGGTCCTTCCAATATCATGGTCTTATTTGTTGACATTCTATTTATTTTTATTTTGAGTGTTGCTCTTCAATTAGCGAATCAAGCAACTGATAATAATCCTAAAACAAATACAACTGGGATTGGTATACCGTTTATTGGAGGTATATTAACGGTTGCTTTTGGAATTGTAGCTGTGGGAACAACGTTATTTTTTCAATATCACCCGAATCAAACATCCGTAGTCCAATCCCAAGAATCACAGATTAAGAAAGATACTTCCCTTCAAGATAATTCAGGATATCAGATTGTTTCAGTCGATGTAAAATCAGATGGTTTTAGTCAAGAAAATATTGAATTAAAAGCTGGTGTTCCAACGAAAATAAATTTTATAAAACAAACAGGTTATACATGTATAAGAAGCGTTCAGTCTAAAGATTTAGGAATAGATGTTTATCTTGAAAAAGGAGATAACTTCATTACCTTAAATGATCTGAAACCTGGAACGTATGAATTCAATTGTGGAATGTACATGTATTATGGAACAATCACCGTAATATAAACGAGAACTGTAGGTTGAAAGATAAGAACTTGAATCATATAGCCTAAAATGACAATGCGACACCAGCCCTTTCCTTCCCGAATATGAAGTAGGAAGGGCTTTGCTCTGTTAATGTCCGCTCATACCTCCGGCCCAAATTAAAACGACAGCCCAGTAAATTACTGTTCTGTCGTTAAAATAAACATGATATTTATTTGATGTTGTGTGCCATAAGGTATATCAAATTTGCCATTACAAGTTCAGATCATCAGCGAGAGCTTCAACTCCTGTGAAGATAGAATCACCGTAGCCCCAGAAGTTGTTGAAATCAATAACGTAAATTTTCTTGTTCTTAATCGCGTTAATACTTTGCAATTGCTTGTTGGCTAGCAGCTTTTCAATTGTTTGTTCCGGATCAATACCGCCGGCGTATTTAGAAATAATCATGGCATCTGGATTGATCTCAATTAGTTTCTCCAAACTAAGCGTGCCTTCTTCGTTGATCAGCATATTATGTATATTTATTAATGACATTGCACTTTCAATAAACGTATCTCCAGTTCCGTTGTATACTCCAATTGTTCCATCACCATTATCAAAAAAAGATGCATAGTTGATCGTTTCAGTACTTGCTCGATCCGATAACGCTTTCTCGCGTGCTTTAAGCTGATCAATATATGCCGCTGCATTCGCTTGTACGTTAAATATTTTACCTAGCTCAGTAATATCCTGATATAGATTATCTAATTTTGCATCAGTAACACTCGTACTTTGTACAAACGTTTTGATACTCATTTCATTCAGACTGTTTACTGTACCAACGCCCCAGTCAGCATCCTCAAACAATCCACCACGCCCCATAACCAGGTCAGGTGAAGCGCCTATGGTCACTTCCTTACCTACATAACCTTCAGCCAGCACAGGGATTTTTTTAAACTCTTCAGCAATATCATCAGGTACATTGCCAAACAGCGCGGCCACTCCAACTATTTTGTCAGTCAACCCAAGACGGATCATTAATTCAGCCGCACCTTGTGTATTTGCAACAACTCGTTCAGGTGCCTTATCGAAGGTTTGTTCCTTTGCCACCCATGCGCCATTTTCAGTTGTATAGTTTGAAACGCTTAATGGGTACGTTGTTTGAGCAGCATCTGTTTTTTTCTCATCTGTTGAAGCATTCGTAGCGCTATCTGTCACTGCTTCGTGTGAGCTAGTGTTTGCATCTTTGCTGCTTCCATTACTACTGGAGCAGGCTGCAAGCACAAAAATAAGTGCAGTAATTAAACAAAGGATCGCTCCTTTTTTTACGGATAAAAACATTCAAAATCTCTCCCTTTTTAATTCATTTTTTTCTTTTTGGCCATTATGTATAATAGTCATTGTCAGTATACAGCAAATGTCGAATTACGTAAATGATAATGATAACTATTATCACTTTGAGTAAGGTTGCGAATTATAGAGAACCACACCACTATCTATTCCCTCGAGGCCGTCCGTTTCTAGTAACAACTCCTGACAAAGCAAAAAAAGCCGCTAAAATAGCGACTTTCAATGGAATCATAAACGATAGTCCTAGCTGGAACGTGCCGTCCTCGAACCTTCTACTCATCCGTTCGTTAAACGCCGTCGATATTGAGGTATTAATTATATTGACGGATCTCAGGCGGTGTATAAGCACTTATAAAGGTGTTAATTTCATCTAAAGAATCTGTAACAAGTATCTTTTGTCTATCTGCATTCGTTAAAAAACCTTCTGCCACCATCTTGTCATAAAATTGGCCGATTAGATCATAGAACCCGTTCACATTGTAGAAGATGCATGGATTGACATGCTGCCCAATTCTTCCCCACGAAATGACCTCTGTAATTTCTTCAAGTGTCCCCGGTCCACCAGGAAGTGCAATATAGCAATCTGCAAGTTCAATCATTTTAGCTTTTCTCTCATGCATGTTGGACACAATAATAATTTTGTTAAGTTGATCATGGGCTAGTTCTCTCGCTTGCAGAAAGGTAGGAATAACCCCAGTAACAATACCACTACGTTGAATCACAGTATCAGCGAGTACTCCCATTAATCCTGCTTTTCCGCCACCATAGACTAGTTCATGTTCCTGATCAACAATCCAGTTACCTATTTGAACGGCAGCTTTCTCGTAAATGGCATTGTTACCTTTACTTGCACCACAATATACCGCAATCCGTTTCAATTTAATTCCCCCGTCTATTCATATGTATTAAAAGATGGCTCTGAAAAACCGTTTATAGGTCAATTGAACAGAGCGTAATCTATGTTATCATAAAAAAGAAGGACTGTGCTAAATTATGATGAAGACAACTAACTGGAACAACTCCGCTACGTTTTATGTGTAACCCTGCCCCTAAAAGCATGCTTTGAACAACCTCAGGTCATGTGTGAGGCCTGTGTTTAGACGATCATCAAAAGCTGCAATCGGTACTGGGCAGTTGTAAGCCGTACCAACCGCTTACATCACATTGACCATATTCATTATCGCCCATAGCAACCACCGTGCCATCTGATTTAAGCCCGAGAGTATGAGCGCAACCCGCAGCTACCGCCACAATATCTCGCCAGCCATCTATATTGCATTGGTCATGCTTATTCCAACCCACGGCTACCACAGTTCCGTCTGATTTAA
>NZ_LITU01000029.1:65946-76636 GCF_001280595.1 Paenibacillus xylanivorans | reverse complement strand
CTTCGCATTGGCCATGTGTATTCCTACCCACGGCAACCGCCGTGCCATCCGATTTAATCCCGACGGTATGAAGGTACCCTGCCGCTACTGCCATGATGTCGGTCCATCCGCTTACATTGCATTGGCCATACTGATTATTGCCCACCGTCTTCACAGTTCCGTCTGATTTAAGCCCCACGGTATGCCAGTCCCCCGCCGCTATTCCCACCATATCACGCCAGCTGCTTACATCGCATTCGCCTTCATTATTTCGACCCACAGCTACCACCGTACCATCCGATTTAATCCCAACGGTACGACGCCAGCCCGCCGCAATGGCTACAATATCTCGCCAGTCGTTTACATCGCATTGGTCATGCTTATTCCACCCCACAGCAACCACCATGCCGTCAGACGTAAGACCGATAGTATGAGCATTACCCGTGTTCGTCGCCATATGAACATTTCCAGCCGCGACTGCCACAATATCGCGCCAGTCGCTCACATCACATTGGCCAACTTTATTATCACCCACTGCCATCACCGTACCGTCCGATTTAAGACCAATACTATGACGTCGCCCCGCCGCTATGGTGGTATATTGGGGGAGCTTCACCTTTAACGCCGTTTCAATCGGCGAAGTGTAATCCATGTTTTACCTCCTTAAAATATGTACCTGATCCCCGATATGCAATTTAGATATTACAATTTTATCATCTTACTCTACAATAAATAGTAAATACAAGGATTAGAAAGGAGGCGATGATGTTCATCTCCATTCCAGATTTTCCCACAGCAAAAACCGTTAACCCTTCTCAGCATTAACGGTTTGAATTCGTTGCCCCCTCTTTTATTTAGCCGGTGGAATGCTTTGTGGGTTATTAAATACATTTTTCGGATCGTATTTCGCTTTTACTTTTCTCAATCTGGCGTAATTCTTGCCATAATAGGTTGGCCCTGGATTTTTAATACCTTGGTCTGGTACGTTAATGTAAGACCCTACAATATAAGGCTGTAGTTTCTTTCTGGTGTTTCGAGCTAAGGCAATATTTTTAGTGGCATGGGATGGCTTCACCCATGAGCTGTTCCATTCAACATAAAATTCAGCTTTTCGCCAGTAGAACGCAGTGGCTTGAGGAGCGACTCGACTTACAGCACCGCCCCAGTTAAGGAAATAGAAACCGGCTGGTGTACCTTCCTCAGCATTTTCCAGAAAATCACGCATGACTTTGAAGGCTTTATCCGGGAATGGCTGTCTGCCAAAGCCACTGGAAAACTGGTTGCTGTATCTTTGGGTGAGCACAGGATCTGGGGCTAGCAAAAACTTCGTGGCTGCCCTGTATGGCAGGTACAGAATGCTTTTTTTAGTAGGCGTTCCTACGCTAAGAATGGGCTCCAGCTGACGGAGAGCTTCACTCTTCGATCCGAGGTATACCCCTAACATGCTAACATTACCGCCTTTTTTGGGACCAACACTTAATTCACTGCCCAGCTTGGTGCTGGCCTTAGGCGCCCACACTTGCCATTTCTTCACGACTTTTTCGAACTGTTCCCATGGCCAAGTGATACTAAATACAGTAGCTTTGACTGGAGAGCGCCGGACTTTGAATTTATATTTGGTATATACGCCGAAGTTACCACCGCCACCGCCACGTGTAGCCCACAGAAGATCAGAATTTTGTTTTTTGTTTGCCCGAATGATCCGCCCTTTAGCGTCAACCATTTCGAGTTCGATTAGATTATCGCTGATGAGCCCCGTTGTCCTTTGCAGTGGACCAATTCCTCCACCAGGTGTTATTCCACCAATCCCAACCGTTGGACTGTCACCAAACGGGGCCATGAATCCTTGTCGAGCCAGCGTATCCACGAGTCTTCCGACCCGATTACCTGTCTCAACGACGGCTGTTCCGCTTTTTTTGTTTAACTTGATTCTCTTCATTTCACTAACATCGATGACAATGCCTCCATTGACTTGTGAAAGGTTGGGCTCTAGGGCATGCCTCCCACTTCTCGGCCGAATAGGGACCTTATTTTGACGCGCCCATCTTATGGCATTTGCTACATCCTGTGTTTTTTGAGCGAACACAAAAACCTTAGGAAATCTGTCCGTATGCGGATCCCAGTTCTTCCGAGCTACTTCATAACCAGGATCACCTTTAAACACCACTCGCCCTGTAAGCTTAACTTTTGAAATCACGCTTCTATCCAACTCCTTAGTAATGAAAATACATCCTTTTCATTAACAAATTAGGCTGATTCCATATAACCTATGTAGGAGAATCATAATGAGTTTGGGCTTAAAAAAAGAAAAATATCGGATCACGAGCAACGTAAGCTCTTGATCTGATATTTTCAAATGAAATCACTTTTTTCAAACCATTCACTTTAGTTGGATCTTAAAGATATCTCCGGCTTCACCGCCAAATACGATAAAACCACCTTCGGGAAGCAGCGTTGATTGTTGATTGGTTGCTATTGAAAATTGAACCACTTCACCTTTATCGTTATACACCGCATAACCTCCACTTTCGGGGGAATCCACTATTAACGATTTATTCGCCGAGTGGGAGTCGATGGCATACCAGCGTGCTTGACCGTTTGACGGGATGGTGGTGATTCCAGTTTTCCCACCGAAGATTGGTGAAATCGCATCCTCCGCAATGTACTCCTGTCCATCCTGAATTAAGTACTCCGTTTCATTCTTCGTGCGGAAATGCAGATCGAACGCATCTCTTCCGTTCATAACAGGAATCTGGACAACATTCTCTGCATTATACTGGTCAACAACTCGGGTACCATTCGCATAACCGTTCTCTGCATCTACCGACAGGTTTTTGATCAGCATCGTTGGCATCAGATAGAAAATCGACGTTATTTTTTCATCAAGCGCGTAATATTTAGAGCCGTTTCGTGCCTTCCATTTCTCTTTCGTTGCTGGGTCTAGTGAATTATTATCCAATTTTTGATAATCATATGTGTTCATCACCGTTTGGCCTAATCCGGGCAACGTTATATTCGCCTGAACTTTAAAATATACCTTGTCGTTACTTTCTTTCTCAAAGCTGACTTTCACACTTCCGTCGCTACTTGTAAATTGTCCTTCACCAGTGTACACGTAATTTTGCTCCGGGATAAGTCCTCCCTGCATGGCTGGAAGTGCTATTTCACCATTCTTAACCTCTATATTGAGGGTTGTGCCTACCGTTCCATAGAGGCCGGAATACGCCGTCAGATCCGTGGGCATCTTCACTTGGACAGGTGGTGAGAATGTCTGATCAGGCTCTATCTCGTCGATGATGCCTTGATCCTCAAGAACCTCGAGCAGAACTTTACTGGCAAACATCTGATTGTAGATGGAAGACCCACCCGAAGAAAGAACGGCCATCGAAATATCATGTTCAGGTATTGTTATTAACGAAGCATGATATAACATGGTGTCTCCACCTTTGGAAAGTGCAGTAATGCCGTAATCGCTAAACGGTGCAAGAGCAACAGCATCCCATCCAAGGCCGTAGTTGAAGTTATTTCTCTCTTCAGGCACCCATATTCCTTGACGATATTCATGATTTTGCATGGACTTTGCTGCGGATTTGGACAGAATATCCGGTCTGTTTCCTATCAACATTTCAGCGAATCGGCTTAATTCTTCTGCGGTCGAGTAGATTCCACCTGCACCAATGATATTGGCATTTTCGACAGGCAGTTTCGTTTCAATCGTAGGCCAATAGGTTTCGGATAATTGTTTTCTATCAAAAGAATCAAGAGGTGTCTTGGTGCCTTCCAACTCTAATGGATCGCTGATGAACTTGGCAATAAATTCGCTGTAGCTTAATCCACTTACCCGTTCAACCAATATCTCAAGGAGCTGGAAACCATCATTGCAATAGACGGAATAGGCTCCCGGGTTCGATTTCAGTTGCTCTGACTTTAGTTTGAGCAGTAATTCGTCATGATTACGGGTATCGGTATCGTCAAATAACATACTGTTTCCATAATGGGTACCATAGAGCCCGGAAGAATGGTTCATCAGCATGCGTGGCGTTATTTTGGTATATCGGGCATCCGCCATTTCAAAATCTTTAATATATGAAGTGAGGGGCTGATCCAGATCCACTTTACCGGAATCAACCAGCATCATGGTAGCAGCCGTGACAACCATTTTGCTAACTGAACCTATTCCGAACATCGTATCCTTGTCTACGGGTGTCTGGGATGCCTTGTCGTGGAATCCAACACTGTCCGACAAAATGATCTTCCCTTCATCCATGATGGCATATTGCAAACCTGTGACACCATACTTCTGCACCATCTCTGTGGCCATTTTGTTGGCCTGAACTTCAATCGTTGAGCCCTTGTTCGACTCTGCCATGGCATGTGTCATCGGTGTGACCACAAGCACAGCCGTGCATAACATACTGATCAGTTTTTTCATCTAATTACTTCCTCCTTATGATGCTGCTCATCTGATTGCATTCATCATATCGGAGAAGAAACAAATGGAACGATAAAGAACCCTGAATGGAAAAAAACAATCCCCGAACGGTATGTTCAGAGACTGTTCATGTCAAAAGGAAGCACGACCATGTTATTGAATGACCGTTGATGATTCTCGATACTCATATGTCCACCATATTTTTCGCACATTCTGGATATGTTGGTTAGGCCAATCCCATGATACTCCGGATTGGGCTTCTCACTCTTGAAGTGAGCCAGTTTTTGTTCCACATGATTCATAATCTGGATGACGAGTGCAGACTCCGTGGAGTGAATTGCGATCAGGATATACCTGTCTTCGGCATGTCTGACTTTCTTGGAAGCCTCAATGGCATTATCCAGCATGTTACCGAGCACAACGCACAGATCATATCGATCAATGTGGACATGTTGCGAGTGAAGCCCAATCCGTGTATCGATCTTGATTCCGTTTGCCTGCCCTATCGCAATAATATTCGTAACAAGAGCATCGATGACGAGATTGCCGGAGTTCACCCGCTGGTACGCTCCTTCAATCTTATTCAACGTAAGTTTGATATGATCACCTGCTGCTGCCAGTTCGTTACGTTTGATACATTCATCAATGTACAGAAACTGCTGGTTGATGTCATGGATGATGCTTTTAATGTTTTTGAAACTGTGTACCGTCTTCTCATAGTTGGCATCCTGATAATCCATCTGACGCTGCAACTGGGCATTTTCATGGGCGAGCTGAACCTTTTCTACCATATTATCAATTACATATACAATGAACACATTAAGAAAAAGGGAGCCTAGCACGGAAACGACATAATAGATATTTTTTTCACTATAAGCCGAGGCTACGTTGATCTGATATATCGTAATGGTGGGTACGATCAGAAACAAGAAATAATAACGATAGTGCACAGCAAAACTTCTGCGTTTGGCAATTAAACGCACTATCAGGGTGACAATGAACATGATACTGCAACCAAGCAGCATCACTTTGAAGAGTTCCCAATGATGCTCCACATTGAAATGATCCCATATGCTGTAATCCGTGGAGTCCAGTACCCCTATAATATATATAGCAATGTAATTTACCGTTGTGAGTAGTACGGCATACAGGATGGTAAACGCAAGTTTAAGTATGAATTCCACCTCATAGGATTGTGCCAGGCTGTAGATAAATAACAAAGCAACGGCGGACGAAACGACAGGTGAAAATGAAGATGCCAAATAGAAATATCCCACTACGACAAATACAATGAAATAGATTGCCCTGTGTGGCTTTCGTTTGGACTTACCTAGAACTGAATCAAAATAAAAATTCACCTGGAATGCCATAAGTAAGGGAACGACGATGAAAGACAAGATCACATAAATATCCATATCATTGAATCCTCATAATCATATATTTGGTATAGGCATCCTTGACTTCCTTAACTTTGGAGCGGCCTATGGGCAATTCGGTTCCATTCAACATGACGACCTGGGTGCCGACAAACTTCTGAACATGCAGCAGGTTAATCATAATTGAGCGATGAATTTGCAAGAAACCATGGTCTTTCAGGGCGGCGGCATAACCGGATAGAATGCCTTTGGTCTCATGCGAGTTTTCCTGGGTCACAAATTTCAATTTGTTCTTGACCGTTAAACTCTTCATGACCTCAATCCAAAGAATATCATCGTATTTCAACAGAAGTTCTTCATAGTCTGACTTGATGAGTACATACTTTTTGTCCAACGCTTTAAAATATTGGCACAACTTAATCATTTTCTCCTCGAAGATCTGTGGCTTGATCGGTTTGATCAGGTATTGAAACGTCACCACATCAAAGCTCTCTACCATATACTCGGGGTAGCTGGTCAGAAACATGATTTGCACATCCAGATACTTCATATTCCTGATTTCTTTGGCTGTCTGGATTCCATTCATTCCGCTCATCTCCACATCCATGATGAGAATATGAAACGTGTCCCCCACGTTTTTATAGTGAGAGACCAACTGTTCACCGGATGTAAATAATGTAACTTGGAAATCAATATTCGTTTTTAGAGATAAGGAGATCAGCATCGTTTTCACAAGTTCTCTTTGTTTCTCCTCATCATCACAGATTGCAACATTGAACACGTTTGAACATCCGCCTTTCATTGACATCGACTCTGAATTTCACTCTCAAATATACTATTTTATCACAGGTTTCGGAGCGAATATGGGATGAAATGCGTTATTCAGACCCTAAAATGCTGGACCCATAAGAACGTATCCCAATAAAACAAAAAGGCCGCTAAAATAGCGACTTTTAATGGGATAATGTTTCTTTGCCCCTCAACACAAGCCTGCGATTATGTCCCCAGCTTGGCGTTTTCTTTTAAATGCTTCCTTAGTTAGTTCATATTCCCTTTTTGTACGCCCTCATTGCAAAAAAGTACGCTACGAGCAAAATCCCAATACACCACGCAAGAGCGATCCATATATCATTGCCAACCGGCTGATCCGACAATAGCGCACGAATGGCTTCCACGATCGCTGTCACCGGCTGGTTTTCGGCAAAGGCGCGAACAACCGATGGCATCGACTCGGTCGGCACAAACGCCGAGCTGATAAATGGCAGGAAGATAATCGGGTAGGAAAAGGCGCTTGCGCCATCAACCGTTTTAGCGGACAGACCTGCGATTGCTGCGACCCAAGTCAATGCCAGCGTAAACATTAAGAGTATGCCGGCTACCGCAAGCCATGGCAGAATCCCTGCCGATGAACGAAAGCCCATAACAAGCGCTACGAGAATGATGACAACGACCGAAATGGTGTTGGATACCAGCGAGGTCAGCACATGTCCCCACAGAACGGCGGATCTTGAAATCGGCATGGGGTGAAACCCCTCCATTATGCCCCGTTTTACATCGGTGAACAGACGGAAAGCCGTGTAGGATACTCCGCTGGCAATAGCAATCAGTAGTATGCCGGGCAACAGGTAATTCACATAGTTATCCGTTCCGGCTTGAATGGCGCCGCCTAACACATAGACGAACAGCAACATCATTGCGATCGGCATGACGGTGACGGTGACGATGGTGTCCATACTGCGGGTAATATGGCGCATGGAGCGCCCGAGCATAACACCCATATCGCTAAAAAAGTGTTTCTTTACGGCTTCCATTTACATGGCCTCCTTCTTACCGACGATTGCGAGGAATATCTCCTCTAATGACGGCTGCTTTTCAACATATTCCACCTTGGCTTGTGGGAACAGCTTTTTCAGCTCCGAGAGCGTGCCATTCGCGATAATTCTGCCTTCGTGCAGAATGGCAATTCGGTCGGCAAGCTGCTCAGCCTCCTCCAAATACTGTGTAGTGAGAAATATCGTCGTACCTCCAGCGGCAAGCTCCCGGACAATCTTCCAAACCTCGATGCGCGACTCGGGGTCAAGCCCAGTGGTCGGCTCGTCGAGGAAAACGATCTGTGGTTTTCCCGCGAGACTCAAGGCGATGTCGAGCCTGCGGCGCATACCACCTGAATACGTAGACGCCCTGCGGTCGGCAGCCTCTGTCAGACCAAAACGTATAAGCATATCGTCTGCAACCTGACGCGGATTTTTGAGGTAACGCAGCTTGGCAATCATGATCAGATTTTCCCGTCCGGTCAGCATTTCATCCACGGCGGCAAATTGCCCGGTCAGACTGATCTCCTGTCGCACATTGTCAGGCTTGGATGCAACGTCGAATCCGTTTACGGTGACTGTTCCGCTGTCTGGTTTGAGCAGCGTGGTGAGAATTTTGACAACCGTTGTCTTGCCTGCCCCGTTGGAGCCGAGCAAGGCAAAAATACTGCCCTTATCCACCTCGAAATTTACGCCCTTTAGGACTTGTAGCTGCTTGTAGGACTTTTGCAGCCCACTCACTTGAATCGACTTGATTTGCATATTTTCCCCTCCTTAAATAACTGTTACCTTTGACAAATCGGCATCCATGCCTTTAAGGGCGGCATAAGTCAGTTTATCCATCATCGCGCCATCAAAGCAGATGGTTTTGATGGCACGGTAATACTTCTTGGAGAGGACGGAAACAGGGAATGACACATTTTTGAGGGTCGCGTCCTTAAACGTAACTTTGTTTAGCGCCGATTTGTCAAACTTGACGCCGATGAAGGTTTGCCCGTCAAAGCACACCCCTCCCAGATCGGAAGATTTGAACTCCACGCCATCAAAGATACAGTTTTCAAAGATGGTTTTTCTGAGGTCGTTCATGGTCAGCTTAACGTCGGTCAGTTTTACATCTTTGAATTTTGCTCCGTCTAGCCCCGATTTGCTGATATTGGTTCGTACAAGTATGGACTTATGGAAGCTCGCATGCGATAGGTCAAGGGTGGAAAAGTTGCAATCCGTCAGATTGGCCTGGTCAAAAATAGCTTCACGGACATCACTGCTCGCAAATGTGCTACCAGTCAAGTCAGCACCCGTAAAGTCAGAGCCCTGTAACGCACTCGCTTCAAATTTCCCTCTATGCGCAATAACACCCGCAAAGTCACTCTTCACCAGGTTGCTCGCGCTTAAATTGGTTACCACCTGTCGTTCCAGCGATCGGGAAAGGTTAGCCACCTCTTGTACCGTTTGCTCAATGTCGCCGATGCTTTCAATGGTCATCTCAAACGCAATTTCATCGTCCTTGCCCTCGGCTTTAAGTTCATGGAACCGCTCCTGCAGATCGGAAAGCAGGTCAGCCTTTAATTCGGTGACACTTTTTACCCCATCGTACGGTGCGAACACGCCGTTCAAATAGTTGTTCAATTTGTCATTCATCACATCAACTCTCCTTATAATAAATTTTCAAGCACACGCTTTGCATACTCCCAGTTGCTTTTGTTGCGGGCATAAGCCATTTTGCCCTTTTCGGTAATCCTAAAATATTTACGCCGTCCGCCCTGAGATTCATCGCCCCAATACCACTCGATATCACCGTCGGCCTCAAGCCGACGTACGCTGGAGTACATCGTGGCTTCTTTTAATTCATACTCTCCACCCGAGCGCTGGCCAATCAGCTTGACAATTTCATAGCCGTACCGGTCAGCTTCGGATAAAAGTCGTAAAATCATTGTGTCGGTATGGCCGCGCAGCAAGTCGGATGTGATTTTGTTATCGCTCATGTAAGCACCTCCACATCTGCATCATACGATACACTACTGTGTCTGTCAAGGTAGTATTTCAATTATAATACTCTGTTGAATGCACTTCTGTGTTTGTCTGTACGGTTTGGACAAGGACATATAGCGTTAAAACTCAAAAAAGCCGCAACAATGCGGCTTTTGATCGTGTATGCTCTTGTCGACTTATCTCGTGTTATCTAACATTAGACACATCATCTGATCAGCTATGAATATAAGTTAATGTCCATACATTATCTCTACGTTAATTGCTGCGCAATCTCCCAGACATGTCCTGCCGGATCTGTGAAGGCGGCAGTACGTACTCCCCAAGGCCGATCCACCGGACCGTTAAGCAGAGCAACGCCATGTGGTTTCAATTCGTTACACACTGCATCCACATCTTCCACTCGGATGGTAAACTGGAAACGAGATCCGGATTCTCGACTTGCGACTGTTCCAGGATGGATCAGACCGTGTGCTTCGGAGATATTCAGGAGATTAATACTCATATTTCCGAAGTTGTATACGGCAGAAACATCGTCTTCATATACAGCGGACATTCCGAATACGTCTTGATAGAATGCCCTCACCTTAGGCAAGTCCTCCACAAACAACGTTATAACATCAACATTCATTGACCCTAATGTCCTCATAGGTATACCCCTTCACATACACTTTTGTTTACTTTAATACGCTCCTTTAATTACAAAAAACGAGCCCCGAATGGTTCCAGCTAATTTAGATTTCTGTCTGGCAAACTTAAACTTCCCTTCTAACTCCTTTGGTACCTCCATCCCCTCAGAAAGCTTAAAACCAACGGCCCGCTTCTTAGGGTCATCAACCGTATACATGACATTGAGACCAAGACCATCTTCATAAAAGACATAGGAAAATTGAATATTGCCCACTTGAAAACACGACGTTTCCAGAGGCTTGGCCGCAAACTCAATATCACGTTCTTCTTTCAAAATTCGCTTCACATAATCAAGGGTCTCCTGACTTTCGCTGGCTGATACAACCGTAAATTCATGTTTATATTTGTTCATAAAGTAACGGGCGTCATTCGCACGCAAACCAGCAAGCGCTTCTGCTACCGGTGAAGACTCCAAA
>NZ_LITU01000029.1:61034-65869 GCF_001280595.1 Paenibacillus xylanivorans | reverse complement strand
CTTTTTCTTCAAAATTATAATTACTCATCATGAACACCGTCTTCTTTAAATTTATCAATTGATTTGTCTTTTCACTTGATGGGTTTATAATAACCTTAAATCATGTCAAAATATGATACTGTTTAGGGGGCCCAATGAAAAAAGTTGAACGGATTAATATCATCATGCGCTATATCAACAACCGCGCCCACTTTACCATCTCTGAAATCATGCAAGAATTTAACATTTCTCGTTCGACAGCTTTTCGTGATATTAAAGAAATTGAAGGCATGAGCATGCCGCTAGTCGCTGAAGTCGGGAGGGACGGGGGTTATTTTGTCATGAATAACTCTGTCCTGCCCACTGTCCGCTTTACCGAATGAAATCAAAGCTCTGTTTATCGCCTTTATGGCCACCAGAAATCAACAACTCCCTTATCTGAAAAGTCGTCAGTCTTTAACAGAAAAATTATTGGGCCCCATCTCCGAAAATCAGCAGGATGACCTGGTTCTGTTAAATCAAATATTGCTCTTTGAAGGGACTAACCCTCATAATCCCGACTTGCTTGATCTGTCAGACCTGCCCCATCCCATGTTGGAAAAACTTATTCAGATTCTTCTTTTAGAGAGTTATTTATTGGTTACTGTCAAAGAAGAGCGGGAAATAAAGTCTTATCCCATTTATCTTTTGCACCTTTATCGCGAAAAAAGCCTATGGCTAATTGAAGGCTTTGACTTAGAGAATGAGAAGAGACGGATTATATCCGTCGACAATCTCACACAAATAGAACCATACCCAAAGAAAAAAAGGGTCAGTAAGAAAAAGATTTTAGAACAACTAAGCAAGCAGGAAGAGGTAATCAACCTTGTGCTTGAACTTGGTCCAAAGGCGATTGCTCAGTTCAAAAAATACCATCCTTTTAACTGTTCACTTGCTTATACGAATCCTTTCCAAACCCTAGCTATTATAAAGACATGTATCAATGTTTATCATTTAGAATAATTAACCAAAATAACTAATTGGTTTCTTTTTCTAGGTGGAGATATCAAGATCAAGGAGATTCCGGAAGAAAGCCTAAACGGTATACAAGAGAGATTAAGCTTATACTGCCCATAAATAATGTTCTACTTCCCCTCTTTTCTGTTTTCCACATATATTGCATGATAAAACATATTGTCTCTACCTTTGGTAAGTGCAGTTACATTAAAACCTCTCCCTTTTCAATTCTTTATTGTCAAAAACAACAACAAAACCGATCAATGGAGAATAATTGATCGGCTTTTCTTGATATCTATTCCTACTCCATTCAAACTCAATGCTCATCTACAGCGCGGTGTAGAAACATACCACTACTTTAATACCGCTGTTCTATTTACTCCTACCAACCGCGGTTGGACATGCGCTCATCTGGAGACAATTTAGAAATTTCAATCCCTTTCATAGGGGCGCCCAAGTTTTTGGATACTTCGGCAATCAGTTTGTAGTCCGTGTAATGTGTTGTAGCTTCAACGATTGCACGAGCGAATTTCTCAGGGTTATCCGATTTGAAAATACCAGATCCTACAAACACACCGTCTGCTCCCAGATGCATCATTAGTGCTGCGTCTGCCGGAGTGGCTACACCGCCTGCTGCAAAGTTAACGACAGGAAGTTTTCCATTTTCATGAACATCGCGCAGTAGTTCATAAGCTACGCCCAAATTTTTGGCTTCAGCGTATAACTCGTCCTTGGACATGTTTTTCACTTTGCGGATCTGGCTGTTAATCAGACGCATATGACGAACGGCCTCAACAATGTTACCTGTTCCAGGCTCACCTTTTGTACGAATCATCGATGCGCCTTCGCCAATACGGCGAAGAGCCTCTCCCAAATCTTTGGCACCACATACAAATGGTACGGTGAACTCATGCTTATCGATATGGAACACTTCGTCTGCAGGCGTAAGAACTTCACTTTCATCGAGATAGTCTACTCCTAGGGATTCAAGCACTTTGGCTTCTATGTAATGACCGATACGCGCCTTGGCCATAACCGGAATAGACACAACCTTCATAACCTCTTCAACGATGGTTGGATCTGCCATGCGAGCTACACCGCCGGCTGCGCGAATATCAGAGGGTACCCGTTCAAGAGCCATAACAGCTGTTGCTCCTGACGCTTCAGCAATTTTAGCTTGCTCTGCATTCATGACGTCCATGATGACGCCGCCTTTTTGCATCTCAGCCATACCTCTTTTTACACGATCTGTACCTGTTTGCATAATTGTATTCCTCCTATTTAAATTTTATTGTTTCACTTCAAACTATGATTTAGTATAAAATGAGAATGGACATATAAAAAGATCCAATATCGCCGGATTTTATTGTACCACTCCAAACAACCTAGGAGGACCCATGCAATTTCATGTAGCTTACAGTTCATATTTGAACCGACAATATACCAAGATGAAAGCTCTTTATCATGCGATTCGTGATGCTATTCAGGAAGGTACCCTCGTGTACGGCGAGAAGTTACCAGCTACAAGGGAGTTAGCTGCGTCTTATCATATTTCTCGAGGAACAGTGAATCAGGTATATGATACGTTGACTGCTCAAGGTTACATTCATTCAGAGCATGGAAGAGGAACCTTTGTTGCTTATCAATTGGATTTAAGCAATGATGCGTCCACTGTGAAAACTTGTGCCCATCACTTATCAGCTTGGGGAGATCGTATTCAGCAGCTTGAACAGCAGACGACTCAAAGAAATGCACAAACAAATGATTCCAGAATAGAGAGCGGCGACGCAGTTATCGATTTTAGCAAATACCAGCCTGATTTATCCAAATTCCCTTACGATGAATGGAACAATCGATTGTATGCAGAGATACGGCATCGTGAGCATCACATGAAAACAAACTCTACTCTTGTTAGTTCAACAGGGGAGCCGAAATTGAGAGAAGCGATTGCTGCCTACCTACGGAGGATGCGAGGGATTCATGTAGATGCTGATCATATTGCAGTGACTGCAGGCTCTATGCAAGCTATAGCTCTACTCACTCAAATACTTGCAGATCCCGGCGACTATGTTGTGACGGAAAGTCCTTGTTATGTCGGGATTTCCCAGGCCATATTCGCTGCGGGCGCAAGGCTGATCGAAGCCAATCTCGATGGTCAGGGACTTGTCCCCCAAAACTGGGATGCACGTATGTTGTTTGTTACGCCGTCACGACAATTTCCAACGGGCGAGATGCTTAGCCTTGAACGCAGACAAACCTTATTGGATTGGGCACATCGTCATGATGCCATGATTGTCGAGGATGATTATGATAGTGAATTCCGATATCGAGGAATGCATGTTGAACCTTTGAAAACACTTGATAAAGCGGGACGCGTCATCTACCTTGGCAGCTTCACGAAAACCTTGCCTCTTGAAGTCCGGCTGGGTTATGTGGTTCTTCCCCCCACCTTGGCAGACACCTTTAGAAAGGCACAGGCACTATACGAGCCAAGACCCGTCAATCTGATCGAACAACGGGCATTAGCTGCATTTATGATAAGCGGTCAATATGAGCGTCATCTGCGCAGGATGAATCGTCTATACAGTCGTAAGTTCCATATGTTACTCCAACTTTTGAGCCAGCAACTCTCTACATGGTTTGATTGGGTGGAAAATGAAGCGGGGCTACACGTGTTTGGCTGGTGGCGAGGTAATGCATCCACTTATGAGGTCTTTCGGGCATCGGCTAGGTCAGAAGGGGTTGTATATTCAGAAGTCAGCAGTACAACGTCTGAAGGTACGAAGTATGGTATATATTTATCATTTGCACATTTGACGGATGTTCAATTACAGGATGGCGTGTCCAAATTGAAAAATGCTGTCACAGCTCCATTGTGAGGTACTTCGTCGCTCTCGTCTTTGAAAACTGAACACCAAAAATCCCCTCATTTGTACAGGAAGAGTTCACAATCGTGGAATCTCTATTGACCTGTCCACCCTGAGGGAATGTATTGGCTAATGCGGAGGCTCTGGTTGATACATCGCACTTTTCATTCGATTATTTATTGAAAGTAACCTTCTCCGAACCTGCTTCAAGAACGATGAAGTTGGCAGGCTTCCCTTCTTCAATGCCGTATACTTTTGGCGGCGATATGTGCCAGTTTCTTCCGTATAGATGCCAAGCAGCAGATTGCCCGCAAGCACGATGCCCTTGCCAGCCTCTCTGGACTGAATTAAAGGTACCAGTATTCAATTACATTTATTATTTTAGAAACCCTCTTTATCTTTTCATATGAACTAGGATTTCTTAATAAAACCAAAGACCACGTTACGCCTTTGTTAGGAAACTACGTGGTCTTATATCGTTATCTATTCCTTAGCTATACTGCAGTCTGTCCTTGTACCAGTCGTCTGGAATCATATTACGCTCCAGTTCCAACAATTCATGAATGATCTTGTCCGCGTCACTGATGGAATTCACGAGCGGATCGGTGAGCATCGCCCTTCTCAGCTTCTCGTAGCTCTGTTCTAGAACAGCTTCGACCGTAAGCTCGTGCGTATCCAATACAAGTTCTTGCATACCTCTTATTCCTCGCGGCATCTCGCCTACATGAACTGGCTTCACCCCATCCATGCCCACGTCGCACAGCAGCTCCAGGAACGAATCGGCATTCATATTGGTTACCGCGCCTTGATTAAGCGTATTGATGAAAAACTTCTTCCCCAAATTCCCTACCATGTTCTCAATGATATCAGTCGCATGATCCGGGCCAAAGGTGCTCATGTAATCGGCAATCGGGAAATTTCCGGCAAGAAAGTCATCCACCTGACGCCACATTTCGTCATGACGCTGGTACCTGTCCTCTGTCTCCCAAATGG
>NZ_LITU01000029.1:49597-60936 GCF_001280595.1 Paenibacillus xylanivorans | reverse complement strand
GTTCGTAGGTAATAGCATCGTTAAAAATAGCTTTTGCACCGCGATCACCGCCGTTGTTCTCATCACCAGCCATCTTGCGCATGGCTTCTGCGATTATGGGCATCACATTTTTCTCTTCGAATTCCGCTTTAAGCAGCCAAGTGAAATGATTGACGCCAGCGATGCGGAAATCGAATTTCTGGTCGATCTCATTGGTGAACTCGTCTGTTTTGTCGATGATTCCGGCTCGTACAGCGTAGTAGGCTTTCTTATGCGGCATATGATGACTATCGCAAAGCGCAAACGATTTTAGCTTAGGCGCATAACGACGTAACGCTATGCCATGAACGGTAGACGGGTTAATATAATTAATCACCCAGGCATCAGGGCAAAGTTCTTCAATGTCTCGGGCGCATTCCATAATGACCGGGAGTTCTCTCATTGCCCGAAAGATCCCACCCGGGCCAATCGTATCGCCGGAACACATGCGTATGCCGTACTTTAGAGAGACTTGACAGTCAATTCCCCGGTATTTGACCGATTGCTCTGCAAAGCTAAGCACAACGAAGTCAGCTCCCGACAGCACTTTTCTTCGGTCCACCGAGCCCTCAATCTTTAAGGATACGTTGTTCTCCCGGGCGACCATCTCTGCCAGTGTTACCATTTTCGAGAGCCGCTCCTCGTCCGTATCCACTAAAGCCAAAGTTCCCTGATTCAAGTATGGTGAGTGAACCATCTGCCAGATGGATTGACGACCGAAAAACAGGCTGCCCGCTCCAATAACGACTACCTTTGGGTGCTGTATGATTGTACCATTCATTACTAACCCCTCCTCTTAACGATATAAGTTCATTATAGGTGAGTGGTCTGGGATCGGAATGTGTGATAGTTTTCAAAACATGTCAAATGGTATGATGATTAACAAGAGATAAATCCTTTGTTATATTAGTAAAAACTTAAGGATGTCATAAAGTAGAGAGGGAGGAGTTGAATCAGATGTATGCAGGGACTGTGAATATGAGTATAATCGACGAACTTTCGGAGTATATCACACTTCGCATGAGCTCTTATTTGGAACAAACTCACGACAGCAATTGGATTGAGCACAAGTCACATTCCGATTATGATCTGTGGTTCATTACAGCAGGCTCCGTCAAGATTACCATCGATGGGATCGAACATATGGCGGACCCGGGTGACGTAGTGTTTTTTTATCCGGATATGCCCTATATTGCTTCCACAACCGGAGAGCTGTGCCGATTCGTATACATGCACTTTGATTTCAGCATCGCTGAGCAAAAGCGAATTCTGGGAGAGTTTCAACTGCCCGGCATCGTACCAGGCAACCTGGTTCGGGAGGAATCAACGCTGTTCACCTCGTCCTATCGAAGGTTCAAGCAGGACAGCGGCGCTTCCGGAAGTCCGCTCTACTTGAAGGCTTCTCTGCTTCTCGTTATTGCAAAAATATTGGAGCTTCACGGGCAAGGTCTGTATACCGGTGAATTTCTAAAAGACCGAAAACCGAGGAAAACGGAAGGAAGTCTGGAGGTTCTGCAGAACGTATTCCCATACGTGGATGCGAATCTGCATCGTGTCATCCGAGTTAACGAGCTTGCGGCCATAGCCGGGGTCTCTGAGAAATATTTTATCTCTTTGTTCAAGAAAATTCTGGGTATTACGCCGGGACAGTACATCAATCAAATCAAGATGAACCGGGCACGAGACTATCTGTACGAGAAAAAATATACAATCCAGCAAATTGCAGGATTTTTGGGCTATCCCGATCCCTTTACCTTCTCCAAAGCTTTTAAAAAATTTTACAACGTGCCTCCTTCCAAATTTGAATAATGTGTCGTAGCTAAACAAAGAGGCAACCGGTCTATGCCGGCTGCCTCCACACTTGATTAGTCAATAATTATTCATGTTTCAGGTGTATTTCTCTTTAGTGTTCCTCATACGTAAAGGGTTCTTCACTCGAATACATGTCATGGAAAAATCCCTTGTACGGTATATCCTCTTCCATACACTTAATGAGATACAACAGTTCTTCGTCAGCTTCCGGTTCTTCGCCGGTGCGCTGCATTTCCTCAAATTGACCTAGAATATTCTCCAAGAGGGTCACTTGAATAAATAAAGGCAGCTTCTCCAACATCGAATCTTCGATCTTGGTTTCGGAAGTATAACCAGCGAGGGCGGTTTCAAAATAATCATCCATGAACGCTTTGCGTTTCCCGGCGTCAGGTTCAAATTGTATCCAGCCCACACCGTGTGTCCATAGATCTGCCAGATCATACATATACCAGCCAAAGCATGAATTATCGAAATCATACACGGTGATTTGACCGGTATCAAAATCGATCGAGTAATTCCCATCGTTATAATCGAAATGGATCATCCCGAATGTTTCCTGGTTTGTATCCAAACCTTCTAAGGTAATCAGGAGCTCGACCATCTTCTCCTTAAGCAGAGAGAATGATTCAGGTATCAAGTTATCGATATATTCACCTTTGTAATTGTCAAAAAAATGATGCCGGCGATGGACGGGAATATACCCTTTCGATATTTGGTGCATTTTCCCTAGGACTTTACCGCAATTATAATAGTGCTCGGTAATTGGAATGCCTTCCCGGTACTGATAATTGTTCTCTACTAGCATTTTTCCCTTGGCCTTCACAAACAGACAGATGAAGAACGTATGTTCATCACAAATGATCTCTTCCAGCAGATGCCCCTTTTTCGAACAGATGACGTTCGAGACACTGGCCCCATGCTCATATAAATATCGGACATATTCCAGTTCGGCAATGTAATCTTCGCGGTTTCTATCAGGCAAGAATGAAATTCGGAGAATTAGGGATTCACGTCCCTCTTGCTCACAGGTGTAAACGACATTCCGCCCACCCTCATGAGGCGGAATAAGCTGAATGTTGTAACCCTCCAGATGAAACAGCTCGGATACCAATTCCAGTACATGCGTATTGCTAATGTTAACAGCTTCGTTAAAGTTAATAATGATCTCCTCCAGTAAACATTGATGGGACGGTTTCCCGCACTGCAATGTCCACAAAAGGAATCCCTATGCCGCAAATATCCTTCTGTGAACCTAAAGCACAATCACCTTGTTAGACATTTAAAAACGCTCCTTTTTGTTCAGATGGTTATATCTTATCCTACAATTCCATATTATTCTAGCCCTCTTGCAACACTGCTGTCTCATAATAGTGCCGAATCATAATTGTTCCTTATACTTCAATCTTCTCACGAAGCTGGAGGGTCTTTTGGTGTTCCATTCGTTGTTTATTTTCATCAAATGCGAAAAAGAAAATAATATGTATGTTAAAGTTTGAAAGGTGTGCTGTCCTATGGCATATAAACTAAATCACCGGAACAAACCCGGTTTCGTTTGGAGCAAAAATTAGTGTAGGTATGGAATTTGAATATGTTCGCAAAGGGTCTATACACGAAAATGATGAGTGGACAGACCCTTTAGTCTATTACAAAAATTCCAATTAATCTATTCCAACCGATGAAACCAGAGATCAAAATCAAAATACTAAAAAGACGGATTCCATAAGTTGGAATCCGTCTTTTGGATCATTTCTAACCTTGCTTACTCCATTTTCACGGGCAAGATTCCACCAGCTTCCTTTTTGCCAACCAGCACGTTAATCCCGGCTGTTGTATTTGGCTCCTGCTTGCCATAAACGGCCAGTGCAGAGCGCACGTTCTGCAAATAAATCATCTCGTACGGGTTACCGAGCGATAAAAGCGTGTATCTCTGATTACGACTATTCATCGCATCGATCAAGGTTTGATAAGCGTTCCATCCGAACTGACTCGCCACGTTACGGAACTGATAGGAGGCCAGGATAACGTAATCCGCCTTCGCAACCGCCTCATTCGTTTTGCCTTGTCCGATAACGGAAATCTCCGTCTTTAACGACAGGCTTTTTGAGGCTAGCTTCAGTTGCTTCTCGATCTGCTTCGCCTGCTCTTCCTCGGCTGCGAGAATAACGACCCGGTCGCCTTGCTGAATTTGATCTGGAAGTACACCCTCGCGGCTGGCCAATACGGTGACCGCTCGCTCTGCGATTTCTTGCTCCACCGCCCGATGCTGCTTCGATCCAATGATTCCGTTAATCTCGGTTAGTTTTTGCGCAAGAGTCTGGCTGCGTTCAAACAAACCGTATTTGGCTTTCAGCTCCAAAATTCGTTTCACTGAAGCATGAATGGTTTCGTCCGGGATCTTCCCGCTCTTCACTGCGTTCACCAGCGTTTGATGTGCAGCTGCCGAATCTTTTGGCATGAGGATGATATCAACACCTGCGGAAACAGCACGTTCCACGGCTTTATTCTCTCCAAAATGCTCCGCAATCGCCTTCATGGTGAACGCATCGGAAATGATGAGACCTTCATATCCCATCTCTTCACGAAGCAGTCCATTCAATACTTTATGAGATAACGTAGCAGGTATCGGCACGCTGCTTCCGTCTTTGAGCGAAGTGACATGTTCGTTATCTATGGCAGGGAAAGCAATGTGCGCGGTCATGATCATCTCCACACCGTTCTCGATCGCAGCCCGAAATGGTTTTAATTCTACCGAATTGAGCCGCTGAAGGTCATGTGTCAGCACCGGCATTCCGAGATGGGAGTCTACCATTGTATCCCCATGCCCTGGAAAATGCTTGACCGCCGCAATTACGTTCGATTGTCGTAGTCCTTTTATGGTTGCGAGACCAAGCCGCGTTACCAAATCCGCATTCGAGCCGAACGACCGCATACCGATGATCGGGTTGTCCGGATTGCTGTTAATATCAAGCACTGGCGCAAAATTAATATTAAGTCCAAGTGCATTCAGCTCCTCCCCCGTCAGTTTTCCAGCCGCTTCGGCCAGCGTTGTGTCTCCGGTTGCACCAAGAGCCATTTGACCCGGCAGATTGGTTCCACCTGGGATTCGTTTAATAACGCCTCCTTCTTGATCAATGCCAAGAAACATAGGAATGTCGCCTGCTTCTGTTTGCAGAGTGTGCGTGAATGTCGTGACTTGCCTAGTGTCTACAATATTTTTGTCGAAAAGAATAAGTCCGCCCAAATCTTGATCGTGGATGATATCTTTCAACCCATCATGAACAGTCGTGGTCACTTTACCATTCCATTGCCTAATATCAGGCATGAGCATTTGGCCGACTTGCTCGCTAACCGTCATATATGAAATTAGCTTATCCCAATCTTCGGACAGTATCGCAGCTTGGCGTTCGAACCGAATCACTCGCGACATAAATACGGCATATTCGGCCCGCGTGACCGTCTGATTCGGACGATAGGTGCCATCCGAATATCCGCCGACCAAGCCGTTGGAGCTCAAGATGAGAATGGGTGCCTCAGCCCAATGTTGTTTCGTATCTGACCAATTGGCTGGTTGCTTGCCTTCCAAGAGTGAATACGCACGCGTAAGAAATGCTGCAGTTTCGGCACGGCTAAGCGGTGCATCCGGACGGAAAGAACCGCCAGGAAATCCGTTGGCAAGTCCATTTTTTGATGCTAATGCGATTTCCCGATAAAAGGGGTGAGTTGTCGGAACATCCGAATAAGTCGTTGTACCTTCCACCGGTTTCTCCAGCTGTTGAGGATAAAGCTCCCGCACCATAAACGTGACGGCTTGCGCCCTTGTTACCAGCCCTTGGGGCTTAAATATTCCATTTCCATATCCTGCGACTGTTCCTCGTTCGGCCATATACTCGATACCGTCTTCTGCCCACTTCGAATGCTGCAGATCGGTAAAACGTTCTTCCGCATCTGCACTTCCTGCCCATATGAGCATAGAGCCGAGAACAGCACCGAATATCGCCATCATTTTTAGTTGCATCTATTTCACTCCTGTTGATATTCTTTGTAAGATGTATAGACGCTATTGATATACGTTTTGTTGCGTTGGGTCGCTGCTATTATCGCTTGGGTACATGATTAACCCCTATGAACACTTGACTGTTATCTCACCATCTAAGATAATTACAGTTTGACTAAAAAATTCCTTACTAGAGGATCATTCATTTGGAAGGGGGCGATCGTTATTAACTGGTTAAATGATCTCTATAAGATAAATAAACGGGAATCGAAAAAGGAAATCGAACGATCTTTGGTTAACGCCATCTTCCGAATCTATGATCGATTCCCTCGAATTGGTCTTAGAGAGCGAATCGGGCAGCAAGAAATGTCTCTCGATATAGCCGATGCTTATATCCACGGACGTAATGCCATGATCGAAGCCGGTGTCGGAATCGGTAAGTCTTTTGGGTACCTGATACCGAGCCTGCTCATGAATCAAATGTCGCAGCAACCGGTCATTATAGCTACCTCCTCCATTCAGCTGTCGGAACAGATACATAAAGATCTAAGGGTCATTGGTAGCCGGATGGGATTCACAACAGTTCGCTCCGTCGTGGGAAAAGGTATGGGCCAGTATGCCTGCCGAAGCAGGGTAGCGGAATTATTAAAGACTGATCCGGACTCCTCCCTGACTGTCCTTGCCCAGCGCATTTTAAATTTTGAAATTGATGAAAGAGCGGATATTAAAAGTGGAATTAGCGATGCCGAATGGTCCAACGTTGCCGTGAATGATTGCCAATTTGAACGTTGTCATCATAAAAATGGTTGCTTGTTTTACGATATGAGGGCCAAATTGAATGCAAAGGCTCACGAGATTGATTTTATTATCGTGAATCAGGATCTGCTTATACGGGACTTGATGAAGAAAAAAGAAGGAACCAGGAGCATCATCTCGGAACAGCCTGCTCTGATCGTCATTGATGAAGCGCATAATCTGGAAGTGAAAGTTCGAGATGCAAGAACGCTCGAGTTCACTTATCGGGGAATCTGCCGCATTCTGGATACCACTGTGCAGCTTCTTACGAAGCAATCCGGGGACAAAAGTCTCTTTTCACAATCCAATTTCATAAAAAAATGTTTTGAGCGTATCTTTAAACAGGTAAATGCGGATTTGCTCCACCATGCCAAGCAGGATAGCGACCGTATAAAAGTGTCAGAGATCAAAGGAATACCGTTAAACCAAGTCTCAAACGATTTGAAGGATCTCAGCCTTCGCCTTTCCATTTTGACCTCCCGTCACGAGCGGGAGATTGATGACGCTTTTGAAGCCACAAACGGGCTTATTACCCTCATAAATGTCTTGGCTGAAATAGAGGACAACTATCTCATATGGGCAAGCACCCCCCTGCGAGTAGCCACGATCAGCATCTGTCCCAAAGATATAAGCCAATTTCTGAAGTACGCTTTATTTAATGGCAAGGCGCCTGTTATCCTAACGTCGGCAACACTGTGCCAAGGCGGGGAAACGCTGGAGGAACAGTACTCTTATATGACGCAGTCCCTCGGTTATAAGGGTGATTTTTTGGACCGCAAATCCTCCCCTTTTGACTACACCAACCATGCCATGATGTACATCTCAAACAAAGTTCCATATTACCACCATGATCAGCGCGAAAATTATCTTGAAGCAGCCTACAAAGAATTGGTTCAACTCTGTAATTTAACACAAGGAAGAACAATCGTCCTTTTCTCCGCAAAAGAGGACATGAAGTACATTCATAAGAAGTTGATTTCGAGGACCAATGAGTATACATGGGCAGTCCATGTCCAAAAAGAGGGATCTTCCCAGGACAGTGTCATCACTGAATTCAGGAAAAGCAACGGTGTACTCCTTAGTACCGGTGTATTCTGGGAAGGTGTGAATATCGAGGGTCCCGACCTGTCGCAGGTTATTATTTTCCGGCTGCCCTTCCCTGTTCCTTCGGACCCTATTTATGAATATAAGGCATCTGTAACGAAGAATCCGTTCATGGAGGTATTTGTACCGGATATGCTTCTACGGTTACGGCAAGGAACTGGACGCTTGATTCGCAGTGAAACGGATCTTGGCATACTCAGCATACTAGACTCCCGTCTCAGCGCAGCGGCAAAAAAGAGTTACCGGGAACAGGTGCTGGACACGCTGCCATTCAAAGAAGTGACTGAGGATTTTTCGATTTTGGAGAAATTTGTTCAAACAAAGGGGATACGGCGTACGGATTGAAAGTGGAACAACCAAACCATATAACTGCTCAAATCACATCAAAAGGCCCTTCCTTCCATATAGCGGAGGGGCCTTTTTCAAGTAAGATATATGCTACAATATATTCCAGATCTATGAATCCCAAAGGAGGCATTTACATGGTTGAAAGACCGACTACAGAGGAGTATGCAGCTTTTTATGAAGGGTACATCCAGCTTGTTCCTGAAGGGAACATCACCGAACGGTTAGAGCTGCAGGCCAACATCGTACAAACTTTGCTTTCTTCAATGACAGAGGAGCAAGCAAACTATCGTTACGCCGAAGGCAAATGGAGCGTGAAGGAGGTCATCGGCCACCTTTTGGATAACGAACGCATCATGAGCAGCCGATTACTTCGCATCGCCAGAGGTGACAAAGCGAATCATCCTGGCTACGATCAAGACGTGCTTATGCAAAGCCAACCCTTTAACGCCTATACCGTAGTTGATTTGAACGAAGAATATGCCGTCACACGCCGCTCAACCATTCTTATGCTCCATCACCTCACGCCGGAAGCTTGGCTCTGTAGAGGGATCGTCAGTGATAATCCAGCTTCAGCTCGATCGATCGCCTATATTTTGGTTGGACATGAGCTTCACCATTTATCAGTACTTCGCGATCGTTATTCGCTGGATGTGAAATTATAATCACAACTAAATTATATTTCTGGCTTCTTCTACAATTTGATTAATGATATCGCCTGCAGATTGGTTATCTGTTAACATTCTCGTTCCCTGACCTGCCCAAAGGGCCATATATTCCGGATTATTTTGCTTAGCAGAAGCATTTCTAATCTCGCGAGTTAATGTATTTTGGGTAGGAAAGGTCAGCGGCTTAATGCTGGATGCTTCCCAATGTTGTATAAAGTCGTTCTTGATGCCACGTGCTGGCCGTCCAGAAAAGGCATTTGTAATTACAGTACTTTCCTCTGTGCTATCAAGCAATGCACGTTTATATACCGCATGTGCGCCAGACTCAACTGATGTCAAAAAACGAGTCCCCATTTGTACCCCTTGAGCTCCCAAAGCGAGTGAAGCCACCAGTCCTCTGCCATCCATAATTCCGCCTGCCGCAAGGACTGGAATATGGACGTGATCTACAATTTGTGGGACAAGTGCCATGGTTCCGATATTTGCTCCACTGGGCTGCGATGATACATCAAAAGTTCCTCGATGCCCCCCTGCTTCACTACCTTGTGCAACAATGACATCACTTCCGCGCTTCTCCGCTTGAATAGCTTCCTCTACCGTGGTGACCTTACTCATAATTTTGATGCCTAACGATTTTGCCTTCTGCATATGAGACTCGGAAAGCAAGCCAAACGTTGTACTAATAATCGGAACTTTTTCGTCTAGCAAGATTTCAAACTGTTCTTCAAAATGATTGGGTGTACGTATTTCATCTTGAGCACGCTGCTTCACACCCAAGGATTCTCGAATCGGTGTCAACTCTTCGTTTACCGCCTCAAAATTCGTATAGTGATCCGGTCCAACATGAGCAAAAATATTTATGGCAAACGGTGCTTGCGTCCGTTTTTTAATCTCGTGTATGGCGCCTCTTATTTCCTCAGGATTCATATACGCAGCGCCTAACGTCCCTAACCCACCTGCATTAGAAACCGCAGCGACTAGGGGTGCCATGTTTGCAATACCGGCCATCCCCGCAAGAACGATTGGATAACGGATATTGAAGCTTTCACAGAACTTACTGTTTAATTGAATAGGCATCGAGGTTCCCTCCTCATCAATTCGGATTCCATTCTTTATAGTTTACATCGAGTTTATCCATCTTGTATAATCCGTAAATCAGATGTTATATATCATGATTTCAGATAGATTGTTTTCTAAAGGAGGGGTCAACTTGGATATTCACTTGCTGGAGATTTTCATTCAAACCGCCCAAGAAGGAAGTATTTCCAAAACAGCGAAAAAACTAAATTATGCTCAATCCAATGTTACACACAAAATTCAACAGTTAGAGGCGGATCTTCAGACCGTATTATTCTATCGCCACAAAAAGGGAGTTACACTTACTCCTTCTGGACAAGTTTTAGTTGGTTACGCCGAAAAGATACTAAATACCATTAACGAAGCCAAAGCCGCAGTAGGTAGCCGCTCCATTCCTTCAGGTCCTCTGGTTATCGGTTCTATGGAAACAACTGCTGCAGTCCGGCTGCCTTCCGTTTTCGCGCAATATCATTTGAAATATCCGAATGTAGATTTCTCTTTAGTTACAGGGCCAACAGAAAAGCTACTTCATGGAGTCCTGCATTATGAACTGCATGGAGCTTTTGTTTCCGGTCCGATAGAACACCCAGATCTCACGCAGGACAAAGTCATTGAAGAGAGGCTAGTTCTTGTTACTTCACCCAACCATCCCCGGATACAATCGATTCATGATTTACAAAATCATACGATGCTGGTTTTTCCCAAAGGATGTTCATACCGAGCCAAGCTTAACACTCTCTTACAAGAAGAAGGATTATTGCCTGTGAAATTAATGGAATTTGGAACCCTCGAAACGATAATTGCTTGTGTTAGTGCAGGTATGGGCATTACATTACTGCCTTATTCCATCATTGCGGATTATGAAGTACGTGACAAGGTAACCTGCCACTCCTTACCGGAGAAGTATTCTTCAGTAACGACCATGTTTGTTAAACGAAAAGACACCCTCATTACACCGGCGCTATCTGCTTTTTTAGATGAAACTAAGAAAGAAATTCTCCAAAGCCAGCTGCACCGATAAAACAAGAAAAGCCGCTAAAACAGCGACTTTCAATGGGGCTATGCTCTGTTTCCTCCACATGCGCTTTTGCCCACTTCAATATCAATACTCTCTCTTGATTACAAAAAATGAGCCCCGAATGGTTCCAGCTAACTTAGATTTCTGTCTGGCAAACTTAAACTTGCCTTCTAACTCCGCTGGAATTTCCATCCCCTCAGAAAGCTTAAAACCAACGGCCCGCTTCTTAGGGTCATCCACCGTATACATGACATTGAGTCCAAGACCATCTTCATAAAAGACGTAGGAAAATCGAATGTTTTCTACTTGAAAAGCTGATGTTTCCAAGGGCTTGGCTGCAAACTCAATATCACGTTCTTCCTTCAAAATTCGTGTTACATAGTCAAGGGTGTCTTGACTTTCACTAGCAGGAACAACCGTAAATTCATGCTTATATTTGTTCATAAAATAACGGGCCTCATTCGCACGCAAACCTGCAAGTGCTGCTGCTACTGGTGAAGACTCTAAT
>NZ_LITU01000029.1:28976-49587 GCF_001280595.1 Paenibacillus xylanivorans | reverse complement strand
ATTTTTAAAATCAACGATATACGACATTCTGATCTCTCCTTCAAGTTTATTTCTTAACAACAGGAATCCATATTTCACCAAATAACAAGCGGTTTCGTTGCCCCATCTCAACCGTAGTATTTGGCCCACCGACATAAGCATAATTCGTTTCCGTTGGAAGGACTTGACCAAAAGCAACGCCAGTAAGGTTATTACTTAACTCATCAGATGTTGCCCCTTCCCCCTTAACGACCAGGTACTCACCTTTAGGGAATTGGATCACTCTAGTTGCTTCTGGCAGTGTTTCTTCTGTCATGACGCCAGCATAATGCATCATCTTATTATTCACCGCTTCGTTCACGGCAAAAATATAGTCATTTGTCGCTATTGCTTTTAAAGAGTCCAGACTTCCATCTTCTTTCACAGCCGACCAAAAATCAGCCTTTTCTTTGTTAATACCAGCATAGTCTGTGTAGTTGCTCTTAAGCTCAGTTCCAATACCCAAAACGATAAAGCTGTCTTTTTCTTCAAAATTATAATTACTCATTCGTAACACCATCCTCTTTTAAATTTATCAATGCATTTGTCTTTTCACTTGATGGGTTTATAATAACCTTAAATCATGTCAAATTATGATACTGTTTAGGAGGACCCGATGAAAAAAGTTGAACGGATTAATATCATCATGAGATATATTAACAACCGCGCTCACTTTACCATTTCTGAAATCATGCGGGAATTTAACATCTCTCGTTCGACCGCTATTCGAGATATCCGAGAAATTGAAGCTATGGGCATGCCACTTGTCGCTGAAGTTGGGAGGGATGGGGGTTATTTTGTTATGAACAACTCTGTCCTGCCCACGGTCCGCTTTACGGATAATGAAATTAAAGCTCTCTTCCTCGCCTTTATGGCAACCCGAAATCAACAACTCCCTTATCTAAAGAGCCGTCAGTCTTTAACCGAAAAGTTACTGGGCCTCATCTCCGAAAATCAGCAAGATGACCTTGTTCTTTTAAATCAAATATTGCTTTTTGAAGGGACCAACCCCCATAATCCCGACTTGCTTGATCTGTCAGACCTGCCCCACCCAATGTTGGAAAAACTCATCCAGCTTCTTCTAATAGAAAGCTCTTTGTTGGTTACCGTCCAAGAAGAAAGGGAAATAAAGTCGTATCCCATTTATCTTCTACAACTTTATCGCGAAAAAAGCCTATGGATTATTGAAGGCTTCGACTTAGAGGAAGAAAAGAGACGGATTTTATCTGTCGACAATCTCACCCATATTGAACCCTTTCCTACGAAGAAAAAGGTAAGTAAGAAAAAGATTTTAGAAAAATTAAGTAAGCAGGAAGAAATGATCAACCTTGTCCTTGAACTTGGCCCAAAGGCGATTGCACAGTTCAAGAAATATCATCCTTTAAAGCTTTCACTTTCTTATACGAACCCTTACCAAACAACAGCCGTTATAAAGACGTTTATCAACGTTCGTCATGCAGAAGAATTAACCGAAATAACCAATTGGTTGCTTTTCTTAGGTGGAGATATCCAGGTCAAGGAGATGCCAGAAGAAATTTTAGCAGGTGTACAAGAGAGATTAAGCTTATTTTGCCCTTAAGTAGTGGATAGTTAAAACCAAATAACTTTGAACTTAAATCATGCTTTTATTATCTGCTGTTTCTACTGAGATCTACTATGGGACATTATCCCAATTGCCCTAAGCTTTAAGGAAACGTTTAGCGTTAAAAAAACGCATTGAGGGATTATCTCCTCAACACGTTTTCTGGCGATCTACAAATCGCTTATATCATCTGTTATTGTTAAGCTCTTCAAAGAACTTAATATTAGTATCGAAATCAGGCACGGTTTGAGATTCTTCAGCTTGTTTCACTAATCTTACAACCATATCATTATAAGGTGTTGAGATTTGTTTGCCTGAAGCTGACCGTGGAACTACTCCATTGATATAATCAATTTCGGTCTGCCGTTGCTTTTCGAGATCCTGTAGCATACTTGCTTTTAACAGTCTGGAGGACTCCATGAGAACCCGAAGTGTTTTAATTCGTTCCGGGATATCCTTATCACTTAGTATTTCCAAAGATTCAATATCAAAGCCACCCATCGTGGCAAATTTCACACCATTTGCGTGTCCAACTTTGATTGTTTCATCGGCAATACGGACGGCACTTACAATACTAATATCATGATCAAGCACGACGCCATACTCCACGTTTAGTGCTGCAGATAGGCCGCTAAATGCATTGTTAATAAGTAATTTAGACCACTTCGTGCCAACCAGGTTATCGGAAATATGTGTTCCACCCACAAGGTCTAGTATAGATTTGATCTGTTGAATTCTTTCGGTTGTTTCACCATTTAATTCGCCAATTTGAAAAGCGTACTGCTTAAAGCGATTGAACTCTGTTGTAAGTCTTGATACTCCCGGTTCAATAAACGTAGCACCAAATTCAACAGATCCGGCAATCACCCGTTCTCGGCCAACAATGGAAGCCACCTTTTCTTCAGGGATACCGTTTTGCAAGGAAAGCACAACACTTTGGTCATCTAAATACGGCAACAGGTCTTGTAGAACGGACTCGTTATATAGCTGTTTAGTTAAAAGCAAGATTAAATCATATGTTCCTGACATGTCGTCAGGAGTAATGGCCTTCACCTTTGCCTGAAAATCCGTAGTGCCAGTAATTTGGGCCCCTGTCTGGTTTAATGCGTCAACATGTGCTTGATAGACATCGATCAACTCTACATCTTGTCCGCCGGCAGCAATATATGCACCAGCGATGGTTCCTAAGGAACCTGCTCCTAAAATTGCAATTCTCATATGGAATTCCCCTACCTTTTTCTTTTTGATTGCTTTTAATGACGTTTATTTTTCATCAGCTAAATAATCATATATAACTGTTGGAGAAGGCAGCGAAAGTTCTGTGATGATATGGGAAGCCGAAACAACCTCAAGTACAGGCAAATCTGCCATCGGCGCAAGAGCATGAGCGAATAGCTCCAGTCTTGCAGGACCTGACCAGGCACCTTGTATTTTAATATCCGTAATTTGGCTCCGTACCAATTCACAGATTCTTGGATATCCGTCATAACCGGGCATCTTTTTCAGCATATAATTTGGTTTAACAATCTCTTGTAGCGCCTCCGAATGATCAAGCGGAAAATGCTTATATCCCATGGTCGCAGTAGCCACTCTCAAAGAGCCATAATCCATAAGTCCAACCAATGTGTCGGAATCTACATACAAACTGGATTTGCCCATTTTTTTAGGATAGGCACCTATCTCCCTGCCTGATGCGATTGCAGGAAAACTGTCTACGTACATTGCGTGGAGATAGTCTCCTTCCTCCCCTTCAAAGTTAACAGGTATCACCTGACCACACTCTGTATAGGAACCAAGGCCTGTTACATCCGGCATTTTCATAATCTCAAATCTTACAAGCGGAGAAGTAACCTCCAATGGTTCCGGAACGATTTTTCTTAAGCGTTCCAGATCAGTTCTATATAAAATGTTCAGGTATTCGCGATTATAAAAACGATATGGCCCCAAAGGAAATGCCCCTGCATCCAGCGGAGTTGTAAATTGCTTAACCACTTCTTCCTTTCTCATCTGAAAGACACCTTCCGATCTCTAATTTCTTCATTCTGTTGTCTGATTTCTCTACCGAAATGATGATCACAAAATCCATTTTACATCTCAATTTACATTTAATCTAATACATGATAATATATAAACTCATTTATTATAATAAATATAAGAGGTGCACTATAGTGGAGCTGCTTCAGTTGAAATACTTTCAGACAGTCGCTTATACAGAACATATTTCTAAGGCTGCCGAACAATTAAATATTGCTCAGCCTTCTTTAAGCCTGACGATAAAGAGACTTGAGGATGAGTTGGGTACAACCTTATTTGATCGGAAAGGGAGAAATATACAATTGAATGCATCCGGAAAAATCCTCTTGAACCATGTCAACAGGATCTTCACCGAAATTGAAAATGCAAGAATGGAAATACAGACGAAGGATATGGCAATTGACCATACCATCAAAATATCGATTTCAAACCCCAGATTCCTATCTGGATTGATCAGCAGGTACATTACCCAGTGGCCGGATACAAATATACAACAAGGACTTGGAGCTAGAAATGACATCCTTGCAAGCTTAAAAAAAGGGGATATTGATTTGGGGATCGCAGGTCCACCTATAGCGGACGATGAGATTGAAAGTTGTGTCCTTATTAATGAAGATATCGTGCTAGTTTTACCATCCACTCACAAGTTTGCGACAAAATCTGAAATTCCGCTAAGCAAAGTGGCCCATGAATCTTTTATTTCCCTTGCTAATAATGAGGAATATAGCTTCTTTACAACCGAGCTTTGCAAAAAAGCAGGATTCACTCCTAAGAATATATTCGAGGTAGATTCTCATTTACTGGCGGAAATTATTAAGGTTAATCAGGGTATCGCGCTGCTCCCAATTTCGGTCTGTAGAAAATTGGATTTGATTTACGTCAGAATCGCGGATATTAATCCTACTTATCCAGTGGGACTATCTTGGGTGAAGGAAAGACATTTATCTTCTTCGGCAAGAAGTTTCCGGGACTTTATTATTGCATATTTTAATGATCATTACGCATTGTACAAAGTTTGAAAAACTACATATTCGGAGCATTCTGTGACTTTTTGCGACTTGAAATTAATCATTGGTTTCATCTAAAGTGTTGTAAAATTTCATTTACTGATTGCTCAGGGGACTGCTCCGAACTATCGAGCCAAAATCCGATTTGAGGCGTTACTTTCAAAAATTCCGAGTACAAATTCTCTACCGTAAAACCAGTGTACCCGATCTTTCCTCTTGATTTTTCACGCTCTTTTATTACCTCTACCTTCGGACACAGCACAACTAACTGAACCGGGTAATCCTTTAACTGGTCCATCATATAGACTAATTCCGCACCGTAGTAATTATCCTGCAAAACTACTGAAAAATCATTCTCATAATAGGTTTTTGCGGCATTTGCGGCTAACTGATAACGCAAATATAATTGACGGACTGCTTCATCCGACGGTTCAGCGGACATGTCTTCGCGGCCGGATACAATCATGCGACGGAATATATCACCACGCAGATGCACGGCTTTTCCCAGCTTGGAAGCCAGCAGCTCCGACACTGTTGACTTACCAGAAGCCATTACGCCTGTAATTAAGTAGATCGCTTTTTCCATAACTAAATACCTCCTTCTTATCATAAAAAGAGACCAGCCTATACAAAGAAGAAACATTCAACAGAATTAAGATATGGGTTCTTAGACATATTTATTTATCATGCCATTTAGAAACTCTCGAAATTCTTCAACATATGCTTTAGGTTCTATGATTTCCAAATCCGTCCCGAAACTAGCTAAAAACCGAAATCCAAAGTGGTTTTGTGGCATATCTATTTCGGCTATAAAGAGTTCAGAATTGTGAGCTTCAATTCGTTTTTGACCGTACCTTTCAATAAATTGATCTTTTATTCGATGTGAGATCAATACTTTAATTGTAACAAGTTTCGGTTGATAATATTGCTCTGTTTTCTGTTCAGTCATATAATCTCTAGCAACAAATGTTTTAATATCGATATTCAGATTATCCGTTCTGGACAATTTAAAAGTTCGATATTCCATTCGATCTAAACAAAACCCCTTCAAATACCAACTCATTTCACTAAAATGAAGCTGGTATGGCTCGACCCGTCTCTGCGACTTGACCCCACTTTGATCTATATAATCGAATGTTAGTAACCTTCCTTGCTCTATTGCTTCCTGACAGGTCTTTAAGATTTGGACAATTTCAGGACGACCATCCCAATTGTAAAAAGACAGTTGAATTGTACCTCCCGAAGTCGTTGAACCTATCATCGATTCAATCTTTTTAAGCGTTGATTCTACTTCGTTACTAAATAGAATTTTTCCTAATCCGCCCAGTGCAGTTAGTATATTTTCTAAATCTTTGCTACTTAAAAGTCGTTTGTCTATTTTGTATTCATCCATAATCCCGTATCCACCGTTCACTCCATTTATAGAATAAATGGGAATGTTAGATAATCCAAGTGTTTCCATATCACGTAGAATCGTTCTTTTGGATACATTGAATAATTTCGCAAATTCGGTGGCTGATACCACATTCTTTTGCAGCAAGATCATTATGATCGATATTAATCTTTCAATTTTGTTCATGATAGTCCTCTTTAGGTAAATAAATTTTGAACGCAGCTATAATAGGTGACAATATAGCTGTCACCTATTATAGCTTACACTTCATGTATTACAAAAAGGAGGTTTTATCATGTCAGTTATTGCATATTTAAATTTTGATGGGAACACTGAGCAAGTCATCGCGTTTTATTCAGAAGCTTTAAACGCAAGTGAGGTAAAAAAAGTGAAATTCAAGGATTTTTCACAAGATCCAAACTACCCTTTGCCAGAAAATGAGTTGAATATGATTATGGAGTCATCGTTAGAATTCGCTGGTGGGAAAATAATGATGTCGGATCTTCTTCCTTCGATGAAGAATGTAACGGGTGAGCTGGTTAAAGGCAACAATGTAATCATTAGTATCATTATTGATGATAAACAGGCAATGGAAAATTACTTTTCTAATTTGTCTGTAGGTGGCTATGTGATCATGCCTTTATCAGAAATGCCTTGGTCTTCCTGCTTCGGAATGTTGGTGGATAAATTTGGTATCGTTTGGAAATTAAATAGCGACGCTGATACATTCCTGGATAGAGTAATTTCTAACCAACAGTAATTCAATTCGAAGTCCACGTACTGCTCCAACTTGAGCAATACGTGGGCTTTTTGTTATCTTAATTTTATCCGAGTCAGCATGAAGTCAGTTCCCTAATCCTGAATGTTCATCTTCTCGCTGGTTTCGCCTTATTCACCCAGGTTGTTCCAGAATGCTTGGAAGGCACCTTTCTCGATTTCGAAGAATACCGGTACATTGCCGTAACGCACCAGACCTTCCCCAAACAGGACTAATTGGACCTGCGTCTTATCTTCGAGCGTCAGGTAGATGATCTTACGATCTTCCTGCCCGTAAAGGCGATCCTCCAGTTCAGGGCTAGTTGCTACCGGTTTGGCAGCATAAAGCGCTGAGATAAAACTGTTCAGCGATTTGTCCGCTCCGAGCGGCTGCAGCTGCTGCAAGCCGTTGTTCCAGCTGGCGAAGGTCTCCCACTGCGCCGAAGTGACGTTGCCTTCGAGGTGAAGCTTGCCGATCAGGTCTTCGCCGCTGCCGATAGTGATGCCGTTGCTCTGGTCAAACAGTTGGGCATACACCTGACCATCGATCTCGGTGTAAGACATGATGCGGAAATTCGTGTCGTAGCCGTTGACCGCATAGATGTCCGCTTCTCCAATGTTGGAGGCCAGCTCCGTGTACTCACCCTTGTCGCTCAGCTCATGAATGCCGCCGGTCGTAGTACCCAGCTTCTCGCCTCGCAGGGCAAGCGCATCCGTACCGTCAAGTGATGTAGCAGACTGTGTATAGACATTGCCCTGATAGACCACCAGTTGAAGCATATCGGCTTTCACGCCATTCTTCGAATCAGGCAGCTCCATCTTCGGAATCACCACCGGGTCAAATGACGCGCCTGGAGTGACCTGTGCCACCTGTGTCGCTGTTTCAGCTGGTCCGTTCATTTGCTGCCATACGCTTGGTGCTGCGAGCCCAATACTGGCGGCAATGACGACGCTTGCTGCAATATAAAGAGGTTTCCGCTGGCGTTTTTGCTCATGACGTTGTGTGTTCAGAGTTTGCTCTATCCGTTTTTTCATTTGGTCGTTTGTTTTCATATGATCCACCGCTTTCTTATAGTTTCGTTTGAATTGTTCCTCGTTCATTGGGGTTCTTCTCCTTCCAGCTCCAGTTTTAACAGCTGTCTTCCCCGCTTCAATCGCATCTTCACCGCAGACTCGCTGATCTGCAGGATCTCGCCGATTTCCCGGATCGGATAATCTTCGTAATAGTACAAATGAACCACCGATCTATACTTGACGGGCAGTGAAAGTACAAGTTCGATCAACGCCTGATCTTCAGGGTCGTCTGTCGTATGGGAATCTGCTCCCTCCAGCTTGACCTCCCGTTTGCGCCAGCCTCTGCCTAATAAGGATTTACAATGATTGGTGATGACCCTGATCAACCATGCTTTCTGATGCTCTGCATCGTTGAACGTAGGGGCTTTTTCCATTAACTTGATGAAGGTATCCTGAGTGGCTTCCTCCGCGTCCTCTCGCCTGCCGAGGTGCACCATGGCAATCCGGAACAGCGTATCCGCGTAAGTCTCATAGACTTTCATCACATGATCTCCCAGTTGGGGCACTGATCGCTGCATGGTTGTTCTGCCCTCCTTTATATCTCTAACACTCTCAAGGACGGCATTTGGTCACATTTTGTTGTAAATTTAATATTTAGATATTTTATCTATCCAGGGTTCGAACCAACTTTTTGCTCTCGATACGGTACATGGATTTGTACGATAAAACAAAAAAAGCCGCTACAATAGCGACTTTCGATGGGATCATGAGTACCAACGACCAGTTGGCCGACTGAATTATTCGACCCGTATGCGTAAAGATTACCGCCGGCAAGTACTTAGTAGTGAGAGACGTCCCCGTATAGCTCAATGGATGGATGAGAATTACGAAAAGCAATTTTGCTTAAGCTCGCTGAAGGAACATCCGGCAAATCTCCCATGTCACTCAACTGCATGCCGGAATAATGGTTCATTAACGTTTTTAGGGTCATACGGTGGCTTACGACCAGAACGACTTTCCCCTCACATTCTAGTAAAATTCTTTCCACAGCCATTACCGCCCGATTTAACAGCTCCGAATAGGTCTCTCCCTGTCCTGTTGGACGGTATATATGAGGTTTATTAAAAAAATGTTCCCACTCAACGGTATGCTCATTCTGTATTGTTGGTACGCTTTGTCCTTCCCACAGTCCCATATGAATTTCCTTTAGTTCATCTAACTTAATGATGCTTTCGGAGGAGCTTTCACAAATGATCTGGGCCGTTGTCAACGCTCTCGGACTTGGACTCGAATAAATCGCATCAAATGTGATCGTCTGTAAGCGGTCATGTAATCGGGAAGCCTGCCGTCTGCCTTCAGGCGTTAACGGTGAGTCCATATGCCCCTGCATCTTCTGTTCCAAGTTCCAATGAGTCTGGCCGTGTCTTACGAAATAAATGGTGGTGGTGCTTGTCATGTTGTTGCCTCCTTTTTTTGTGTAATTGAATTATAGGTTTACGATGTATAAAATAAAAATATAAGTTTTATATTATATATCAATAAAATATATAGAAGGTGATTGGATTGACTATCAATCTGCATGCATTAATGCTGTTCTATAACGTTGCTCTAACCGGTAGCGTTACTGAGGCATCGAAAAGGCTGAATATAAGCCAACCTGCCATCTCTGCCCAAATTCGGAATTTTGAAAAGCAATACAACATCATTTTATTTGAGAAAAAAGGACGGAATTTGGTTCTGACCTCTTTGGGAGAAAAAATGTTAAAACCCACTGAGAAACTGTTTCTTATCGAAGAGCAAATCGAAACGATGATTGAAGATTATCATAAACATCCGCAGGGAAAACTGCGGATCTCTGGAAACTACTTGGCGACCAGCTTTCTAATCCCCAAGTGGGCTTCCTTATTCAAACAAAGGTATCCGGAAGTAGAAGTGGAAATTACGACAGTGAATTCACAAGCCGCACTTGAAAGATTGACAAACTACGAGTCGGATATCGCGATCTTTGGAAATAACGAAGTTACCAATCCAAACAAACAACAACTTCATTTTATGGAATTATATCAAGATGAATATAAATTTGTGGTTGCGTCGAACCACAAATATGCCAACAGACAAATTTCTCTGGAAGACATGGTGAGAGAGCCGTTTATAATGCGGGAGGAAGGTAGTATGACCCGAAAGAGACTCCTTGAGGTGTGCAGCGTTCAGGATGTCAGTCAGCCCAAGATCGAATTGCAATTTAACGGAATTAATGAAATCATCCAGGCTGTGGTCGCCGGATATGGCGTCAGTTTTGTATCTTCTCTAGTAGCCAGTCCATTTATCCAACGAGGAGAATTAGCTATAGTGGATGTAATTGATGTGCGTTTTACCAACAATATCGTGCTATGCTCACATGATAGAGATGTTGTGGAGGGATTCATTCGGGATTTTATTTCAATCGCAAAAACAGTTAGAGACGCACTGTAAGCGAATTCGAACGATACTATGTTGTTCTCGTCCAATCCGACTGATTATCTGTATAGTATTAAAGCGGTATCACCTTGAACTGAATAGACATATAAAATAGCTGTCGAGCACTTTCTCGACAGCCTGAGCTTGCGCTTGCACAAACATTTTCCTAAGCGAATTTTAGCGCAAACGGCTTACAACATCAACACCCACGGCGGCTAGAACACCTACGGCGATCGTCCAGACCAAGACACCGATCGTCATCCACAATGTTACATAACGCCTAGATGCTCCCGATATGAGTGAAATAAATGCCCCAACATGATGGCCGAATACGAGAGGCCCGATCAGCGCGACACCAGGCACGCCGTATTTGTTGAATAACTTGCGAGCGAGTTCCATTCTCTTGTTCGAACGCCCGTCCCTCTGTTTAGCATTTCGGCGATGACGCAGCTTATCATACAATACAATAATCGCCATGATAGACAGCCAGTTTCCAACCGATGCGGCTACTATCGTCGGAACGGCCGGAATGCCGACAATAATCCCGACTGAGGCTGCAATATAGCCTTCCAGAAAAGGCACAAGTGAGACCAGAAACACAGCCCCTAATTGAATAATAATATTCGCTTCCTTTACACCTTCTAATAGGCTTCCAATATCCATCTTCCAACCTCCGGGCGCTGCCAATATAACAGCATATAATTTAATATCATCCTTCGTTCCACCACTAGTTCTATATCACGTTTTTCAAATCAAAGCATTGAGGCTATCAAAACAGAAAGTATTGTACCTAAGGCATTATTCACCATATGCACAACCACCCCCGGCCAAATAGACTTGGTTCGATAAAACAAGTAAGCTGTAGCCACACCCGTAATAAATGCTATAGGCGTAATCTCGTTTAGACCATGCGCTACTGTAAAGACAAGAGCACTTACAAAAATGCATATCCAAGGTTGATACCTAAGCAAGGCACTCGTAAGAACGCCTCGAAAAGCCAGTTCTTCACCAATTGGTGTCGCGACAGCGATTAATATGATCTGGATGATAAAGGAAAGAACTCCGCCTGTTGCAGCTGTGCTATAGGATTCCTGAATATTAGTAAACTGGAACCCAAGCATCAAGTAGAGTATTGAAGAAATTTTTGCGAGTGCGAATACACCTACCCCAACCCCCACACCGATCAGCAGCCATCGCCCGGATACGCGAATTAAGCCGAAGGAAGCATTTGTCCGAATTCGAAGGAAGTATGCTCCCAAGAACGCACATACGGCAGCGAATGCGGATAGTGCCGACAAACTTAATCCAAAAAATACAGTATCCTCCGGTATAAACGCACTGATAATTTGTACCATGACCAAAACGACTACAACATATATAACAAAACACACTACAATTTCAGGCCAACCTGGGCGACGCAGTTGATTCATTTCTTCATGCATTTTTACTTCAGTCATCTTCAATCACCCTTATACTGGATATTAAATTCCATTTTTCAGATTCAATCAAAATAAAATAGGTCTTCAAACTTCTTGTCCAAAGCAATACAAAGAATCAAGGCCAGTTTTGCTGTTGGATTAAATTGGCCTGTTTCAATGGAACTAATGGTATTCCGAGAAACGCCGACTAATTTTGCGAGCTGTGCCTGTGATAAATTTTGTTCAGTCCTTACTTTTTTCAAATGATTTCTCAGGATCAATTCATCTTCCATTGGATCACCCTATATAAGTTGTTATCAATTTATAAATATGGACAACCGATAAAATCAGCGTTGCAAGTGTATAAATAATTGAAAGCATAATATCGCGTCTAAGTTTCATTCGGATTGCTTTGACGATGAAGCCAGCGGCGGAAATAGAAAAAATGATGGCATATAAGCCAAAATCCATACCATCTCCAATCAGACTTTGTGTTACAAAAAAGATGGTGGCTATTATGATCGCCGTAATAGAACCAACATTTCCCGCATTTATCTGAACTTCCATTTTAAATAAATCCTTATTCTTGTTTTCTTTTCTGCTTTTCGACAAAATTTCATCTTTATTAATACGAATCCCTCCCAACCTGTTTGCCAAGTAAACTTGTCATGTTATTAATATATATTTGCCAAGTTTACTTGTCAAGATTTCATAAAAAATTTGGGTGTCGTTATAACTAAATGGAGGTGTATCTATCCGAGATATAGCTTACAGTACTTACTTGTCGTTAGATGATTGATGGTTGCGGTCCTACAAAAAATGCCCCCTCAAAGTTAGATGTCATCTAACTTTGAGGGGGCAGCGGAAGATACTTAAGCAATTACGTTCATGCTTAGAAGAAAGACCCTGTGTGCTAATCCTCATATCACAACGATAAGCCTCATCAAAAACCGCTCATCCGATAACCGGATGAGCGGTTTTTTTACATTCTAATTCTCTTGTTCCTTTATCACCTGTTCAATTCCCGACAAAATCAGCTTCAAGCCAAACTCAAACGCTCCGTCTGTCCCCATCATCTCAAACAGCCCCCCCTTGTGCATTCTCCGGAACAGTCCTGCTTCCGTCTCGCTCATGGAGTCCAGGAGCTGGATCATCTCCCCGCCCGGAAGCTCTCCCTGGTTCTTAAGCATAACGGAGATCGTACGCTGGTGCTCATAATTATCCAGAACGAAGTAGAAAACATAGTTCACAAGCGTAAGAACGCCCTGCAATTTCTGCTCTTGCTCAAGTGGCGTCGATTCCATGCAAAGAAGCATACGGTTGGTGAAGCGAATCATGTCCGGCTCATGGGGCAGTGTCTGCATCATAAGCTGCGTGGAGCAGGGATACCGGCAGAGTACACTCCGTATCGATATCGCAAGGCCCTCCATTTGCACCTTCCAGTCCCCGTCGGATTGGAATTCGTTCAGGATCATTTTCGATATCTGGTTGGCCAGATGCTGGTAGAGATGCTGCTTGCTCTTAAAGTACCAGTACAGAGAAGGAGCTTGAATACCCAGCCGATCGGCCAATCGCCTCATACTGAATTTCTCAATACCTTCATCCCCAAGAAGCTCCCAAGAGGTTTCCAAAATCTTATCCTCCGAAATCTGAGGCTGTTGTTTTTTCATCAGTATCCGCCCTTTTATCTAACAGTGTAAGATTATGCTTTACAGGTTCATAAGTTCATGATAACATCTAACACTGTAAGGCACAAACTAACACTGTTAGATTGGAAATTGGAATATCGTTAGAATTCCAGGTCATTTCAAAAAATAAATGAAGAAAGTAGTGAACCATATGGATGCAGAAAACCTCCATTATTTTGAAAAAGCACCGATCGCAAAAGCCGTAGCTCACTTCGCTGTACCAATGATGTTAGGCACGTCGATGAGTGTCATCTATTCTATCCTGAATGCGTATTTCCTTGGTACACTGGGCAATACTGCCATGTTAACCGCACTCGCTCTAACCTTGCCGTTATTCGCAGTGATCATGGCGCTCGGTAACTTGATTGGTATGGGTAGCGGTACATTCATCTCCCGTTTGCTAGGAGAAAAAAGATATGATGATCTAAAACATGTTTCTTCATTCGCCTTTTACAGCAGTTTAGTTCTTGGTCTTATCGTAATGGCCATTGGCCTCCCGCTGATAGACCCAATTGTTCATAGCCTGGGAGCAACGCCTGAATCCTTCGGATTTACAAAAGACTATGTCACGATTATGCTTATCGGTTCACCATTCGTCATATTATTCTTCACGCTGGAGAATATCGTGCGCTCGGAGGGTGCAGCAATCACATCCATGATCGGTATGATTCTCAGTGTGATTGTAAATATTATTCTTGATGCGATAGTCATCTTCATCTTCCATTGGGGTGTAATCGGTGTTGCGTCTGCTACGGTCATTTCTAACTTGGTTGCCAGTATATTTTACGCATTCCATATGGGATATAAGAGCCAATTTTTGACCGTCTCGGTAAAATGGTTCAAGGCTTCCAAAGACATTCTGAGTAATGTATTCAAAATCGGAGTTCCCGTCTTTGTAATGAGTGTCTTCTTGGGTGCAATGTCGCTCATTTTGAACCATTTTCTTGTCGAATATGGGGATCAGGCCATAGCGGGGTACGGAATTTCATCCCGTTTGTTGCAATTTCCTGAGTTTATTCTGATGGGCTTATGCGAGGGAGTCGTTCCGTTGATTGCTTTCTCTTTTACAGCGAATAAATTACGCATGAAGCATACCATTGGATTTACGATCAAAGCGATTGTAGCGTTAGCTGTTGTGTTCGGCGTTATCGTCTATTTGATTTCCGATCACTTAATTGGTTTATTTACGAATGACCCGCAATTAATTGAAATGGGTAGTTACATTCTGCATGTCACGTTCTTATCCTTATTTATTACAGGGATGACCTCGTTGTTTGTGGGGATTTTCCAAGCAACAGCGCAAGGTACCGCCGCCTTCATTATGTCAGTCATTCAAGGAATTACTCTAATTCCTGTGCTCTATATCGCCAACCGACTAAATGGCTTCCACGGGGTGGTATGGTCCCTCGTCATTGCGGATGTCGTCGCGTTCCTTGTTGGAGCCATCATGCTGTATATTCTTCGTAACAAATTGCAGCCAGATTTAGAGAATCTAGTGCATTAGAAAATATATAATATAACACGCAAGCTCGCAGAGTGTACTTTAGAGGGCTATGTACAGGTATATCCTTCCGATATTTTATCCACTAAATTATATGGAAATTAAATATAATAAAATTTTTTCATATAATCACAATAACAAAACGTCCAATTTCTTTCTGAAAGAAATTGGACGTTTTCTAAATTAGATGTCGATTCAAGATCGCTGCTACTACTTAACTATTTTGATTTTCCTTCTTCTACATACTTCAATTCATTCACTTCTAATACGTTCCAATCTTTTCCGTCGTACTCAAACTTCGTTACACTGCCATTAGCAAAACCTCCGGCTGGCACTTTATTAACATCAATTTGAGCGAGAATTGTTCCCATAGTTATTCCATGTGATACCACTAATACATCCCCACCACCATTATGATAGGCCTCATCTGCAATTGATTTAAATTCGCTGAAAGCCCTCTCGTTTAATTCCTCATAACTTTCCGCTTCTTCAGAAGGATCAATTTCTGAAACTGCATTCATTATCTTTTCGATAATATTGCCACCGCTAGCTAAAAGTTCTTCTTGATTCTCGAAACCCAAGTGATTAGCAGCATCTCCCCACATAACTTCATTCTTTTCTCCTTCATAACTTCCAAAATACCCTTCACGAATTCCTTGTTTTTGAATTAACTCTAAGTTTTTTGCATTTTGATTTTCAGCTAGTATCAAGTTTGCTGTTTGTATTGCTCTACCACTGTCACTTGAATAAGCAGCAGTAAATGGTATTTCACTCAGTCCTTTCCCTACATTTTTAATTAACTCTTCACCTTCAGGAATAAGTGGGCCGTCAGCCCAACCTTGAGCCCGGTCAGTATTGTTTAAAATGGTTTTACCATGACGAACAAGATAAATCGTCACTTTCCCTGGTTCTTTTTGCTTTTCTGCTACTTGATTATCCTCATCGGAATTTCCACTTGCATTTTGATTTGGACTAACACAAGCTGTTAAATTGAACACCATCATACTCATTAATAAGACAAAAATAAGATTCTTTTTCATGCTCTTACCCCCAATTTATGATTTTTATATTTATTATGAAGACTTCAAAATTACAGAAGCCGCTCACAATCTCAACAAAAAAACCTGATCCAATAAAGCACAAATAAAATCGGTGCGCTTCATATTAGATCAGGTTATGCCCTATTGAGGTAACATCCCTGTTAAAAGTATAAGATTATAGTTATGAAATTATCATGCTATTCAACAAATGTCAACGCTTTCATTTTCTTTTCTTCATGCCGATGAACACTTTCTATTAGACCAAGCCGTCTTTAAATAATTGCTTAAATAATATTTTAACATCTAAATGATTACCCTCTCATAACAGGATTCAACAAGAACAGCCATGTGTTATCTTCCAAAGCCGGAATCAAAACAAGGGGACTTTTTTTACCAGCATAGCGTATTCGGATGCTATCTGATTCAATACTCCGTAACGTACTTAGAAGATACTTTCCATTAATCGTAATGCTAAAATTCGCTCCGTTCTTATCTTCCAAAAGAAGCTCATCTCTTACGTCACCAATTTCGGCCGTACTTGATCTAAGCTCCAACTTCTTCTCTGAAACATGAATCGTAATTAAATGATAATCAGCCAACACAAATACGCGGTCAATCACTTGTCTAAATGATTTGATATTCAGGATAATCTCGGAGACATGAGTAGTTGGAACAAGATTTCTGGTTGATGGGTATACACCCTCGATTAACACTGATTCAATAATCTGATTTTGTGCTATAAACCTGATTTCATGATGGTTAAGTTGTATAGTTACCATTGCTTGTTCGTCATCATCCAGCAGCCTGACTATCTCCATTAAGTTAATACCAGGAATCACAACATTTCCCGAGAATCCCCTTCCGTTCTCAATCCAGATAGACCGTTTAGCCATTCGTATAACCCCGTCTGTAGCTATCATAGTAAGCAGGCTTTCTTGAACCTCCAGCAATACTCCTGTCAAAATCGGTTTAGCCTCGGATGTTGAAACTGCCCCCACTACCTGTTTAATCATAGACTTTAATGAGTTGGAAGATACATCTATGCTATTTCCTGAGTGTTGATGATATTGTGGTGTTGTGATAAATGGGGAGTCAATAGATGACAATCCGCTCAGACTAACGCGCGTGTTCCCAGAAATAATACTTAGTATAAGTTGCTCATTTACCTCCAAGACTACATTTCCATCATTCAATTTACGAATGATTTCATATAGATACTTGGCTGGACAGACAATGCTTCCCTCCCTAAAAATATGAATCATGCTATCAGTAACACAAGCCCTATATTGAACCGTTAGACTTGCGTTACTACCTCTAAAAACGACCTCTTCATTTCCTGCATATATGTATAGCCCGGACAATATACCCTGACTATTATTCGATAAAGCCTTAAAGACATGTTGAATAGACTTAGCAAGTAAATCTCTCGATAAGTGCACTAACAACTTATTCACCTGCCTTTCTTAATTAGCTTCGTAATAAGATTCAATCAAATTCCTTAAAAATGCAGACCGAGAGATCTCTAAATCTTTACACTCACGATCAACTTCTTCCCAGAGATCTTCAGTTAAAGTCAAGGAAACCTTCTTTGTCACACCAATTCCCTTTCTTCCTGCACCCTCACGCGGCCCTCCTCGTGTAAAAACGAAACCGAGCTGTCCGTCTTTCTTAGAAAGACCAATCTTAATTTGTTTGTCTTCCATCTTATATCAACTCCATTGAATTAGGTTACTTGAATCAATTATACATACTCACATTTTATCACATATATCTGTATCCTTCCAGTGAGTGAATACTCATTGACCGGAATTCGGAATTCGTTCTAAGTTCTTGTCCTGTAATGAGACGAGAACTTAGAACGTTAAAATAAAAAAAAGCCGCTAAATTAGCGACTTCAATAAGGCCGTTTTTTCCCACCGAAAAACAAACCGTTAAGCACTTTTATTCAATTACGCTGCAATCAGCCAGAACTTCCGGTTCTGAATTTATTAATATCATTTATGAAGTTTATGAGAAGAACCCCACGTTATCAACTAGAAAAAAAAGTGTATTTATACAATCCATTCTGTCAATGAATAATCGTAGGCTTTTCGTTTTTCGAACAAGCTAATCTTTCCTATAAACCGATTCCCTTTTCATTTCGTACTTTGTCTGGTGTTACATCATTTCCATGTGGATCGAGTATTGTAAGCGCTGAAAAAGTGTTTAGAACCTGCCCTCGAATTTCCCGTAAATAGTCTTCTCGTAATACTTGTTGTTCAACTCGTTCCGCATTTGTCAAACCCTCTTCACGCTGTTTTTTCGCCAATTGATTAATGCGATCTAAACTTTTAATCATTCTGTTCCTCTCCTTTAGTACAATTAATCTTACTGGTAGTCTAGCACTGAAATGCATACGTTGCACCTATTTATTAGATAATGCCGAGAAATATGGCACCACTCTCTCCTCTAATTTTTGACTCACATTTATTTAATTTCCTTGTCACCACATAAATATGCAAAAGCAACAAGAGAACTGTCATATTCGACAGTCCCCTTCTCCTAACTACTAGTTGCCTTGAAGCTCCTCATGCCATTCCTGTTTGAGTTCACTCCAATGTGCTCGTTTTTCCAGTGCAGCCTGGAAATCACTCCAAGCCTGTTCAAATTGTGAATCATCCTTCGCCATAATCAGCTTGGCTTTATACTCTTTTCGCACATTATCAAGTTCAGGCAAATATTTCTCCCATAAACCACCCGGTTTGGCCTTCACCATATCGTAGTTTTGAGCAACCCTGGTTCCACCCATTTTGCCAATCTTTTCGGTGAATTCAATCGTTTTGAATCTTCCTTTCGGATCAGTAACTCCATAATTCCACCATGGATACCAGTCATTACTATAGGAAGAAGCCGCGTAAAGCTCTGGTGTCGTGCTTGCCTTCTTCGCTTGATCTCCGGAGTCATGCAAGGCCTTATAATTCACATCCGAGTACACCCATTTTCCCAATGGTTTATCCACCCAATCCCAGAACACTCCTGGTGGACCTTCATTCACGACCTGCTGCTGTTCGGGCTTGGGCTGTAGTGTGTAATCGAAGAAAGCAAGAATGGAGTCGAGATTTTTTGTGTTTTTATTGATAAATACGTCATTGGCAGGATAAGGATTGATGATCTGATTAGCGCCAATCTCACTAACGTTATCCACTTTCGGATAGGAAATGACATCATAGTACCATGCCGGGTCGGTTGGTCCATCAAGTACCTCCCACAACTGGGCGTCCATATTAAAGAACCCTCCTGCATTCATTGCTACACGTCCCGCTTTGTTTTTCTCCTTGTAACGCTCCTTCTTGTCTGTAATCGCTTCGTGATCCAGAAGCCCTTCTCGGAACATGTTGTTCATCCATTGGTAAGCTGCTTTATATTGTGGATTATCATAGATAAACTGATAGTCATCACCTTGCTTCTCCACTGGAATGACGCCGCCAGCCGTACTGACCGTAACTCCAAATGTACTCAGGATGACATTTTCATCGCCTGCATCAGAGAGAAAACTAAGGGGAATCAAAAGTTTCCCGTTTGCATCCTTTTGCTTTGCCGCCAATCCCAAAAACTTCTCTATACCGTCCAACGATTTCAGATCGTCTATTGTCATGCCGGTTTTCTCCAGCACATCTGTACGGACAAACCAGCCGTACGAAGCCCAACCGGGCCAAGGATCATCGGGATTTTGATCAAACCATGTCGGAATGGAATAGATATGTCCGTCTGGAGCTTTCATCTGATCCAGATAGATTTTCGGAATGGAGGCCAACCCCGGATATTTATCCGGCATATCAAAGTATTGCTCCAGCGGAAGAACGGTGCCCGAACGCGTCATCGCAGTGGTGACGACATCACTGCGTGAGAACAAGGCGGCATCATCAAAGCCACCAGTATTCAATTTCAGGTTAAGCTCTGTCATTACGTCGCCCTGCGTAGCCTCCAGCCGAACGTCTATGCCTGGTTCCTTTTCTTTCCAATACGTTTGGACCATACTTTGATTATTAATTGTTGCGTTCCATCCCAGCCATAGTTTAAAAGAATCTGCAGAACTGCCGCCACTCTCCGTGCTGCTGCTTGAGCATGCCGTTATCCCAAACATCAGTAGAGCCATCGATAATAGAGCCAGCTTTCTTCTCTTCTGTTGACGTAAACTCATCACATGCGTCCCCCTCGGTCATTATGAAATTGTATAGGATTAGAAAACCCATTCTGTTGCTTCATTTTTCATTGGGTTATCCTTTTACTGAGCCGATAAGCACACCTTTTACAAAATACTTTTGCAGGAATGGGTACACACACAGGATCGGAAGCGCGCTTACCATGACTGTCGCCATTTTGATGGACATAAGTGTAACGTTAGAGAGCATGGTACCTCGGGCCAGAGCTTCCTGATTATTGTTGGATCCGAGGACAGTCGAAATATCCTGGGCAGACAGCAGCTGTTGCAAAAACGTTTGAACCGGAATCAGACTCTGATCTGAGACATAAAATGCGCCAGAAAACCAGTCATTCCAGTGCCCCACTGCAGTAAAAAGACCAATGGCTGCAAGCATGGGTTTCGAAAGCGGCATAATAATGACGAAGAGAATGCGGACAGGATTCGCCCCATCGATCTCAGCCGATTCGATCAGTGCTTCCGGAATACCCTGGATGAATTTCATCATCACAAACATATTCCA
>NZ_LITU01000029.1:0-28905 GCF_001280595.1 Paenibacillus xylanivorans | reverse complement strand
GGGATTAATCCGCCACTAAACAGCATCGTAATCAGCACGTACCCAAGTAAGGATTTCCTGAAAGGAAGATTCCGATAGGACAAGCCATAAGCCGCCAGAAGCGTGATTAGTAAACCGACAAAAGTTCCTATGATCGTACGGGATATCGTAATGAGGTAGGCATGTTGAATAACGGAATTCCCAAGCACAACCTCATAATTGTACAAAGTAAACTCCCTCGGCCACAGATAAACACCACCCTTTGCCGCATCGCTGCCAACGTTTAAGGAGACAGCGAGCATATACATGAAGGGATAGATTACCGAGATACAGAGCAGTGCCAACAGAAATATAATGATTGTCTGGCCCACCCGTTCCCTTATGGAAGATCTCATATTACCAAAGCCCCTCTCCGTTGAACTTTCGCGCCATCTGATTGGTGCACAGTACCAAAATCAGGCTGATGACCGAGGAAAGAAGACCGACCGCAGTGGCCATTCCAAAATAACCTTGCTGTAAACCATTGCGAAGAATGTAAGTGTCGAGCACATCTGCGACTGGCTGATTGGCCGGATTCATCAGAGGATAGATTTGATCCATTCCTACGGCAATCAGTCCAGGCATACTGAGAATCAACACGATGGAGATGGTCGGCATTATACCCGGCAGGGTAATGTTTCGTATTTGTGCGAGCCGTCCTGCCCCTTCCACCCTTGCGGCTTCATAGAGCTGCGGGTCAATCGTCGTAATTGCTGCCAGATACAAGATCGTATTCCAGCCAACCTCCTTCCATAAACCGCTTACTACGATCATGGGCCGGAACCACTCCGTGGATCCCAAGAAAAAGACAGAATCTCCGCCCAGCTTCTCAATCAGCTGATTGACCAATCCACCGTCCAACGTCAGTAGGGATTGCAGGATATAAGCTACCACGATCCATGAGAAGAAATGCGGAAGATAACTCACGGATTGAACGAACCGCTTGTATTTGTTATTTTTCACCTCATTGATAAGCAAAGCCAAAATAATAGGAGCTGGAAATCCGAACACAAACTTGAGAATCGCGATGTAAATCGTATTCTTCACCACAATCCAGAACTGTTCATCTTGCAGGAATGAGAAGTTTTCAAAACCAACCCATTCACTACTCCACATGGTGCTGCCGATGTGAAAATCCTTGAATGCCACCTGGATGCCCACCATCGGAATGTAGCTGAAGAGAAGCAGCAGGATCGCACCAGGTAGAATCATTACATACTGCCAACGGTATTTTGCCAGTCGTTCAATCATTTAACCACCTCTGCCATCATTATGGAGATCCAATTGAAAGCGGTAACATAAAACAACTTACAAATCAAATACGCTGCGTACGATTAGCTGTGATTGCAATTCCTCAAGGGATGCCGACCTGGTGACATCATTCTTCTTCAGAAAAATGGTCTTTGTATCCCCTGCTGATATATCAAAATAATTGTTGCTGAAAATACCGTCTAATTCGCTGAAATCCAGCTCCACAAACCGCGCGAAGGCTTTTGAATCAACCGTAATAACAAAACGATCCTCTTCTTCCTTCATCGTGGTCTCAATTACAGGATCAACAAAATCAAAATGCTTTGGCTTCACAAATAACACCGTACCTTCGCTTACAACTTCACCATCCACAACAAAGGAAAACTGTAAATACGTCTCACGTTTCTTGGTAGTTGTATTGAGCATCTCGGTGAAATCAAGCTCTTCGAATAATGCTGTTGATAACGCTGACACCTCTATTGCCTTTGAAGAGGCTACGATTTCATTGGAACGCGAATCCATGAGCCTCCATTTCAGCTCTCCTTGTGCATCACTCCTACTCTCATTTGATACGTGAAGTTCTACCTTCGGACCATCTTCCCGAGCCGATACAAGGATAGGTGCGAAAAAGCGTTTGGCTGCATAATGCATAGCTTTCCAGCGACCAAAGTAATCGATACTGGACCAGGAAGCAACAGGCCAGCAATCATTCAATTGCCAGTACAATGCGCCCATACAGCGTCCACGATGTCTGCGCCAGTGCTCTACCCCACATGTGATTCCTTCAGCCTGAATGAGCTGCGAAGCGTATAACAGGGAATTGAAATCCTTCGGCAAACGATACGTCTCCCCGATGTAATACAAAATTTTCTCATTTCCCGTACCATTCTTCTGATGAGATTCCATGACCGGTGAGAAGATATTGCGTTCTTCCGGCAGCGTAAACGTATCAATGGTCTTGTGATTAGGAAAGGATTGCAATCCGAATTCAGACATGTAACGCGGGTACAAAGTGCGAAATTCGGTAAAAGGTTTCTTGCCATGCCATACATCCCAGTAGTGCATGTCCCCGTAATTTTCATCGTTTGGATTGTCAAAGCTGCCTTTAGATGAAGGTGAAGCTAACCAATAGAACGTGTTCGGATCGTATTCCTTCGCAATTGCCGGCAGTAAAACCTCGTATTGCTTAATATAGTCCGCTTGTAACTGTAGGGATGTCTTCTTTGCCCAGTCCCATTCAACCCAAGCCATCTCCTGCTCATTGTTTCCACACCAGATTCCTAACGAGGCATGGTTGCGCAAGCGCTTCATGTTGTCGATGGTCTCTTTTGTAATCGACTCCTTGAATTCCTCGGTCAATTCATATACACCGCAGGCATACATCAGGTCCTGCCATACAATCAAGCCGTATTCATCGCATAAATCATAGAAATAATTCTCAGGATAATGCCCGCCACCCCAGACTCGAATCGTATTGAAATGGGCCTCCGCACAGCTCTTGATCAATCGTTGTGTTCGCTCGGGATTGCAACGCGGCAAGATGTTATCTTCCGGAATATAATCCGCACCCATCGAGAAAAAGGATACACCGTTCACTTCAAATTCGAAGGACTCGCCCCACTGATCCTTCTCTTGCTTGACGGTTAATGTTCTCAGTCCAATACGCTTATCATCACGATCCAGTTCAACACCTTGTTCCATAAGCGTAACGCTCAGATGATACAATGGCTGTTTGCCCAGACCATTCGGCCACCATAGCTCGGGATGTTCCACTTCGATCCAGATATGATGGTCTCCATCGTTCATGACAGACGTGTATCCCTTCAATGTCTCCCCGGAAGGAGTATCGAATGAGACCATGATCTCCCGCTCTTCTTCGACCCAACCGGATGTTCTTACGCGAACATCTAAAGTCACTCTGCCTTGGCTATGCATCTGTGTAATGTAGACATCATCCAAACGGGCATGATCGTAACCTTGAATGGAAATATTCCGCCAGATCCCCAAATCAGGTAATTGTGGCCCCCAATCCCAACCGAACATGGAATGTGCTTTGCGTAAATGGGAGATCCCTTCCACCGCATCACTGCAGTTAATCAACGGGCGCTCGGCTTGTTTACGCAGTACATACTCCACAGGGGAACGAAGAATAATGTGTATGGTATTTTCACCTTGTTTGATAACAGAAGTAATATCGATTTCATAAGTACTATGCATATTGTTTACATTCGCGATATTCATTCCATTCAGAATTAATTCGCCAAGCGTATCCACCCCTTCACATAACAGGATGATCCGGTCGTGTTTAAGATCGGATTCATTCACTTCAAATGAGTGTTTGTATTCATAATCATAATTGCACAGTTCAAGTGCAGCCTGCTCTTGCTCGCGGTAGTAAGGGTCCTCCATTTGCCCAGCTTGAAGCAAATCATGAAATACCGAGCCGGGAACCGTCGCCGGAAGCCATTCAGCATGATCCACTCTCTTCATTTGCCACCTGCCATTTAGATCAATAAGCAACATTTGTGATACCTCCTGATGTCTTTGTAATCTATTTCATTCTATCAAGAGGCCTCCATACTTTCTTATGTTGTGTTCACGGAATTCGTGTGCTATTTTGACATTAACAACAATAGGAGATGTTCGAGCCATGATCAAATACACAGCGTCAACTCACATCCATCCCGACTTGCTCGTGGATCCATTCTGGGTCGATTCCTTATCGAAAGTATCACCCGAGCACACCCATGACTTTTACGAATTTTTCATTCTAAGTGAAGGGCAGTGCCAGCATATTGTCAATGGAACAACTCAGCATTTGAGGCCGGGTTGCCTTGTCTTTATTCGACCGCACGATATTCACCGCTATGAGCCGGAAGGCACTCAGGACTGCCGTTTTTTGAATAGCCCTTGTCGATCCGCAGTAATAGAAGAAGCTTTTGCTTACTTGAATGAACAGAAGTATGCACAAGGACTATTGCAGGCACCCTTTCCTCAGATCGCCATGCTATCTCAGTTAGAAATGACAGAGATGATTCGAAGCTTTGAACGGATTATGATGCTCTCCACCGTTGATAAGAAAAAAGCTCGCGTATATGCAAAAGGCCTGATTATTCAAATCTTGACGCAGCATTTTTTTGCATTGGAAACGATGGAAGAACCCGTCCTCCCCCTGTGGTTAGAGCATGCGATCTCCAAAATGCAGCTGAAAGAGAACATGAATTGTGGTCTTCATGCCCTCTATGAATTGTCAGGTCGAAGCGTCGGTCATGTGAACCGCGCCTTCCGTCAATATCTGAATCAGACACCAACAGAGTATATTAATCAGCTTCGGTTGAACGTAGCCAAGAACTTGCTGCTTACAACTGAGTTACGGGTGCTTGAAATTGCACTGGAAGCGGGATTTGAGAACGTCAGCCACTTCTACCATCAGTTCAAAAAATTCTATAATCAAGCCCCGCTTGATTTCCGTAAGAACGCGACAATGAATAAGGAATCGCTGCTACCATAGTGAATTCAAAGCGTGCATGTGGTGAAATCTACAGCATCCCATCATATCCGTACCCAAAACTCAAAAAAGCTCTCCCTGTATACAGAGAGAGCAACTAGAAGGACTTATTGCCGCCCTTTTCTTTTAGACACGTTGAGCAGCAGGAAAGCCGAACGAGATTACAGCTCCTCCCTCCTTACGGTTGGCGGCCTGAATCAGCCCGCCACAGCGTTCCACAATAGCCCGGGCAATCGCCAGTCCCAGTCCGGACTCACCGTCTTTTCCTTTGACAAAACGGTGGAATAAGGTGGGCAGTAGCTCCTGTGGAAAGCCGGGGCCGTCATCCAAAACGGACAGTGCGATCTTTCCCTTTTCCAAGCTTGCCGTGATATGAATTTCTTTTTTGGCGTATCTTGCCGCGTTCGTCACGACGTTAAGCAATGCCTGCAGCAGTTTATCCTGGTCAGCCATGATGAGTAACTCTTGATTCTCCGGGCAGACAATCTGGAGTGTAAGTCCTTTCTTAACAAGCAGCGGATTGACACGTTCGTACGTTTCCGTCAACAATCCATTCAGACTGACCTTGGAAGGTTTGAAGATATCCTCTTCACTATCCAGCTTCGCGAGCAGCGTCATTTCGGTGACAATCTTCCCTAATCTGCCGCTCTCCCCCAGAATTACGTCCAGCCCTTTACGGACGTTCTCACCTTCAAAAACCCCATCTCGAATACCCTCCGCATAGCCTGCAATGGACATTAGAGGGGTCTTCAGCTCATGAGATGCATTCTGGAAAAACTGCTTCTGAACCTCATTGAATCTGTTCAGTTCTCCAGCCATCTCATATACCGTCTGTGCCACAGCTCCAATCTCACCGCCAGCCCTGACCAGCTGCACATCCGTGAAATGACGTTCTTTGACCTTCTTTAGCTCCTGCTTCAGATTCATCAATGGCTGAATCAGCCTTTTCGTAATAAATAGACTCAGCAGGAACATAATCGCTCCAACGATAACGATTACCAGGATGAGCCGACCCAGAAGTGCCTGTTCAATCGCTTTGATCTTGCTCATGGGAGTCAACAGGGTCAGGGTTCCTTGAGGGATGGGACTGACATCCATGACATAACGCCCGTCCGTTCCCGTCCACAGGTCCTTGATGCTGGAGGAAGTGACCGCTGTATACTGCTGCAAGTTGACAGGAACTGCTTCAGTCAATGTATCTCTACTCACCTTTCCGGTTATTCCACTCACAGACAAAGTAGTACCTGACAGCACATTGCCGTTAAAATCGGTGACAAAAGCTTCAACATCGGCAGGAATGAGTGTTGTGGGAGCACTCGCAACCTCCCCTGTTACCAATTGGACGGACTGCATACCTGTAATATTCGAATTAGGCAGAGTTACAGCTCCAACGGAAAGAACCGGACTCATTGCAAAATCACCCGCTTCAGTTATAGAAGCAGACATCGCGGCACTTAACGTCTTGAGATCATTTTTCTCTGTCCCAATGAAATGATCCAACAGCACATAATGGAGTAGAACGGCCGTGACGGAGAGGATCAGAACTAGCGACAAGCCGAACGCAAGGTTAATTTGATGAACGAGTTTCATATTAAGCTTCACTCCGATCTGTTCGCATACGATACCCGTGTCCCCACACGGACTCGATGGGAAGTTCCTCAATCTTTTTGCGAATCCGCTTAATTAAATGATCTACGGCACGGTCACTGCCAAAATAATCTTCCCCCCAGACAAAGCTGAGCAGCTCGTCCCTGGTAAACGCACGATTCGGATGTTCAGCCAGTACCTTGAGCATGGTGAACTCTTTACTGGTCAGGTCCACTTCTTCCCCGCGCCATATGGCCCGCCTCTCTTCCAACATTAATTGAAGCTCTCCGGCATCAATTCGTGGCGTCGCAACGTCGCTCACAACCGCTTTTTCTCCCGCACCGGTAATCCTAATCCAGCGTTCCAGCTGCCGCTTAATACGGGCTACCAGTTCACGGGGGCTGAAAGGTTTCACCAGATAATCATCACTGCCCAGCTCAAGGCCAAGGATCTTGTCCACCTCGTTATCCTTTGCCGAAATCATAATAATCGGAACCTCTCCTTCATTACGGATGCGTTTGCATAATTCATAACCATCCATTCCAGGAAGCATAATGTCCATCACCCACATGCTCGGCGGACTTATTCTATGTAAGGACCAGGCATCCTCGGCATTTGCGAGGCCTATCGTCCGATAGTTCTCTTTGTGCAAATAAGCTTGAATCAGTGTGCGTATATTCTCGTCATCGTCTACAACTGCGATGAGGTAATCGTTATTCATGAACGGACCTCCAGTACTTTTCTCTATAGTGAGTATACCAAAGGTATAGGGAAGGAAAGAGCTTTGCCATTGTTTTTCCACAATTACACCAATATTGTGCCACACTCCTTCGGTAAATTGATAACTGTAAGACAAACCAAACCACAAGGAGTGTTACGAAATGAACTACAGTTTCAAATTCAGAAATGTTGCCCTGTCCGCCCTGCTGCTCACTGCGATCTCTGCACCGATTGTCGCGAATGCCGACAGCGACGCTAACGCCAATGCTGTCACAAACGGAACAGCCACCTTGAAAGAAGCGAAATTCTCCATTGCAGCCTTCACAATGGCTAATCCAGTGGAACTAGCTAAAAAATACGCACCAGATACCGTAAGCGAATGGGAAAAAACGTTGGCCAATTATAATAAGCTTCTTTCACAGACTTCTGTGTCCGCTGGATTGGCCAGTTTGGTTGCTGTTGACATAGACACTGACCAATGGAAGGGAACTTCCGAGAACGCCAAACCAGATGAGATGAAAGAAATGCAGACTTTGAAGATTGAGGGAGGCAAACTTACCTCAATTGAGGGAGTAAAGGCCGTAAAAGACGAACAATTACCTCATTCCGAAAGCAAGAACACCCTGTCTTTTTCTATCACCACAAGTAGTACTGATCTGAAGAATTTAGTGGAAAACGCCAAACCTGGAGAGGCAGTAGCCATCAGCCCCGTGGAACTTGACGAAAACACATCCGGAACACCAAGCGCGGTTATAGCAAATGCTGAAAGTCTTCAATTTAGCGGTACTACAGCTGCCAGTGCATTCTTCTTAGCACAAAGTAATTTGAATAATGCTGTAACAGCTAAGGACGAAGCGGCAATCAAGACTTCCCTTTCCGACCTTCTGAAGCAATACAAAGCGCAAATTACTGAGCTAGAGGTAGCTCAAGAGTAGGTTAAATACATTTCAGCTTTAACAACATCATTAAGCAAAAACGCCAACAACCAGCGAGCCTCCATGTGGAAGCCTGCTGGTTGTTGTTTTATCGGCTATAAGTTATATCTGCCATGTGTTATCTACTGCCTGCCCTGATCTTAAATGAGTCAGGGCTTTTTTCCACTCGGTTTATTTTTCATTAACCCGGGTAACCACAAATGGCTCGTTCAACGCATGCAGGGCTGCGGCCATATCTTCAACCGAAAGTCTGTCGCCAGCCGAAATATGATATTGAAACTCATAGAAGCCGCCCAATGTCGCTTTGAAATTCGTTTCCCAATAATTCGTCATCAGCCAGGCATAGGCTTCCGGTTGAGCGTCAGGTGCTTGCTGGGTGTGGACCTTTCTGGTCCCGTAATCCAGCGTTCCCCATTGCACGAGAGGTGTGTCCGGGACGGCAAGCAGCAGGCTACGGTCATTATCCTGCCAGGCAATGCCCGACTGTACAGCGGAATAATCCAGGCAAGTTCCCGGAATCTGATCCTTCCAGGGGCGAACGAGGCCTCCTGGCTTGTCGGCAAACAGGGTAACCGGCCCAGTGCCTCCCGGGGTGAACGGCAGGGCCAGATAAACGTTCTCCGGATTCCAAACGCTCTCTTTATGAAACCGCGCCGAAATATCCATTCGGTTTTGACGGGTATAGATTCGCAAGTGCAGTGAAAAATAGGCGATGCCTTTGAGCTGATAACCAAGCTCAACGGTAGCATACAGCGGTCCATTATCCACCGCGCGCACAGAGATGAGCTGACCAACCGAACGCTCCACGTTCAGGCCTTTACGGTTGCGTCCCATTTTTGAACGGACGCTCCAAACCTGAGAAGCATCCGCAGGGTTCGCTGGATTTGTCACCTCATAGATGGGTGTAAACGCCCCATACAGATCATCAGGTTTCAGCAGTTCGCGTCCTGTCTCCTTATCGATCCACGACACGATGCCGCGCTCTTTCGACCAAGTCAAGCGTACAAAAGGTGACTCCAGCCCAGTTTGGCAAACGGAGACCGGCGCTTGCTGTCCGCCCGTCGTTAAGGGATACATATCCTCCATATCGTACACCTGGTCAGCGCCGATCAGCTTCGAATTGGAGGTTGACGTTAAGGAAGAAAGACTCTTCTGAGCTGCAAGGATTGGGCGCAGGATCAGTATGCAGCTCTCCATGCCTTGGAGCTTAAGCTCCGCAATAATCGTCTGTGGGTGGCTTGACTGCTGGATCAGCACCTGTCCCGTGTCCTCCCGGATTACTTCTACTCCGTTCAATAGCTCATCCGGTTCCCATCCTTCAAGCTTCAACTGAACCAACTCGGTTACCTCCCGCTCCGAGAGATTCGTTACCTTGAAGCGATAAGGACGCCCCGGGTACAAGGTGGCGGCATTATCGGCAAGCAGCACCTGATCTAGCGCGCGGTAAGCAAGTCTGCTTGCCTCTGCAGCGTGAGCTGTCTTGCGAACCTCGAGCATCTGCACATTTTTGTGCCACGGTTCATAAACAGAGGAGTGATACCCCCAAGTGTGTTCGGCATAAAGAGTAAGCGCCTGCTCTACAGCCTCGATTTCCTGAAGACTAACACTTTTCTGTTCAGGGTCGAGCTTTTCCACCTTGCGAAGCGTCCGCTGTGCGTCACGGTAAATCTGAGTGTGCATCGGTGTGGAGCTTACACCGTCCGACCACCAGTCTGGCCAATCCCCTTTATGCACAGGCAGACCATCCGTCCCTTCCTCCTTCAAGCGGGCAAAAAAGGCGCTCAACGTACTCATCTCCACGGAAATTCCCTCGCCGTTTTGACGGTTCCATGCATCGATCCATTCCATGATTGCGCTATTGGGCGATCCGTTGTCTGTGGGCAATCCGGACAGCATCATCGGCACGAAATCATATGGATACTGCTCCGCCTCAAGTTGGGCCAAGTACCGGTGGATGCGAATATTGGCGATTTGATCATGAATGTTCGCTGGTTCCACAAGTCTGTGGCCGAATTCATCACGAATCATGTATTTGCCAAGCGCACCAGGGCAGAAGCCAAGCTCGTTGCCAAGCATGTAGTGGTCTCCATTCCAGACCAGCAGACGTTCTCCACTTGGGGCCTCCCACCAGAAAGGGGACTGTTTGCGGCCCAGCGCATACATGCCGTGATGGGTATGTATACAGCTGAATAAATGTCGGATTCCGTTATCCAGCAGGCTGTCGGCGTATCCCCAGCTGTAGCCATTGATATCCGCCGTCATCGCACTGTCTATTGGGCGACCAATAGATCCGGCATATTTCTGAGCTTTGCTGTGTATTTTGTTCAGCAACTGTAGGTCGGGCAGCTCAGTCATATTCAGATACGTGCCGGACAGCTCAATATCGCCGCGCCGCACGGCATCGGCAAATGCAGCTTTTTCCTCGTCCCCGGCCTGCTTCAGGAATTGTTCCACAGCCCAGAAGGTCTCACAGGTCCAGCGGAACCCTTTCCACTCGGGCTTCACGCCGTTATGAGCATTATTAACAACACGCAGCGCCTGACGGATAAAGTCGACATGATATTGTTCAATCTTTTCCTGCCTGTCGGTATAACCAAGGTCTGTATGAGAATGGTGAATGACGTATATTTTCCATTTTCGTTCAAGCGTCGGGATGGCGGCTTGCTTGATTTGTTGTTCGAGCGTCATATTTATTTTCTCCTTTGTTGGTCGAATAGGTATTTTTTACGAGCTGGAAAATCCCTTGAAACACGTGCTCCTGCATTTGCTTCTCATGATGCAGAAGAATCACCTCGGGCAAGAGCGCTTCTGAAAGCGCCCCGCCAAACAAATCATAGGTGCCCGCAATTTGTCCGCCCAGGATCAGACGGGCGGGGCGAAACTCTGCCACATACGGACGCAGCATTTCCCCTAGCCGCTGGCCGTAAAGCTGCCATACAAGGTTGGCGGAGGAAACTCCCTGTCTTGCCGCTATGGCCAGATGGTACACATCCTCCCCCTCCTTTCGAGCATCATGGCTGTCCGCCAAAGCCAAAATCCCTCGGCTTCCGAACAGATCATCCACGGTTTCTCCCTTGTACTTCTCTGCATACAACATGCCTGAGTCAGGAACTCCCCATTTTCCGCTAACCACGGACCCGTTCTCAACAAAGGCGGAGCCGAGGCCGGTTCCCAGTGTAAGGCAGAGCAACCTGTCCTGTGGAAAAAGCCGACTGACCCCTAGAGCGAACATAGCAGCATCATTGCCAAAACAAATATTTGCGGCGGCAAGCCGGGTCATCCATGTAGGGGCTGAGTGTTCCGCTGCAAGCGCCGTTAATTTGCGCCGCAGCAGCGTTTTTAAATTGCGTTCATAGAGCTGCTCGTATTTATTCAATCCCTGGATACGGGAAACGCCTGTTTCGTATTCAAAAGGCCCGGGGAAAGCAAAGCCGATATGAAAGTTGGGAAATCCGACCGGGGTCTCTTTATCGGAACTAAGCTGCTCCATGTAGGCGACGTATCCGGCGGCAAGCTCCTGAATCACATCGGCCAGATTGGCGGCAATTTCATACGCACTGCTATTGGAGCGCGACGACCTTTTGACATAAAATTGAGGCAGAAGATCCCCGTCACTCAGTACGCCACCCTTCAAAAAAGTCCCGCCTGCATCAATGGCGATCGTGACGTCAGGGTTCATAAGTGCTCACCAGATTTCCAGTGATGCGGAAGCAGAGGAATGTTCCACTCTGGCGAAACCTGTGCCCGGATCAGGGTGCACGATCGGTCACCCAAAGACTCCATTCGGAAGCCTCCAACGGAGGCGGGAACGATATACGCTTCTGCGTACCCCCATTCCACGGCCGCTGCCTCATCATCAAGCGGAGTGAGCCTCACCCGGTCGCCTTCTACGAGGTTGAACATGACAAACTCTCCAAACGTATCGTCAATCCACTCTCCGTCCAGCTTTAATCTTTTGACCTGAAAAAGCAGATCCTCCCGTTCACCCAGCAACTCTTCGCTGCTGGCTCCCTGTACCCGACACTCCCTTGGAATCGCTATCAAATGTTCCTGAACGTATTGGGTGTCAAATTGTTCCTTCATGTTGGGCCTGGCATGATCGCTGTTGATCGGTCGCGGCCGACCGTCTCTGTCTATCCGCAAATGGTCGTAAATTTTGAAGGTAAACCACCAGGTTGTCGAAGAGATCTCCAGCACCAGATTGTTTTTGCCCGAAAAATGTACGGCGCCAGGCGGGATCAGGAACAGGTCGCCCTTATTCGCATCCAGGATGTTCACATATTCTTCGACCTTTAGCGGTTTTCCCGAGGAATGGGCGGATTCAACCGCCTGAAGCAGCTCCTCCCCGGTTGTTCCCTCCGTGAAGCCCAGTCCCACAAAAGGTTTGGCGCCCTCCTTCTGCTCCATAATGTAATAGGATTCCTGCTGCGTCATCGTTTCATTGAAGGTCTGCTCGATGTAAACCTGCTGGGGGTGGACCTGCAAAGACAGATGATCCCCGTCTATCGTATCGAGATAATCAAACCGGATCGGAAAATAGTCGCCGAACAGCCGGACATTGCGCTCCCCCATAATTGCCTCAGGATGAGCGGACAGAAGCAGCGGAAAAGGAAGTTCCAAAATAAAATCACGATAGCCGATTAAAAGCGTGTTCTCCGGTGCGATCGGTTCAAAACCCCAGGCGGAGTTATTCCATTCCCGGGGCAGGCCGCACAGCTCTTTCAAATACTGTCCACCCCAAATTCCCGGTGCAAAAAATGGTTTTACTCGAAAAGGCTGCTGGGCCACTGAAGCCAACAGTCGGCGCAGCATGGGAACGGTGACCAGAACGGGCCGTTCCTGGTTGTTCGTATCCACATAGTAGTCAAAATTGTACAAGCGGCGTTTCCGATATTCCTCCCAGACGGGCCACTCCAGAAACAAGGCCTGTTTGTAGGTTTCGACCGTATCCCGGCAAGGACCTAAACCCAGGGAACCCATCCCCTGCTGGTGCAGGGTCTGCTGAGCCTCTCTGGATAAGTCACAAAAAAGTGAAATATCGGCCGGACCTGATGCTGCAGTAAGGAACCCAGAGCCTGGTCCAAAGGTCACAACAATGGGGGCCAACTGATCTGCCTTGGGTGACTGGGTCTCTGCATTTTCACCGGAATTATAAAGCTGCAGTTGATGTTCTACATCACTGAGCCATGCCTCCGGTGCATGTGGCCGAAAATAATCCTCAACGCTGACGTCCGAGGCCACAACGCCAAAAGCGCGGTTATCCGTCAGATAAGGATGAAACTGCTCCAGCAGATCTGCCGAAGGTTTTAAATAATCAACGCTATCTATTTCAATGAAAACCCTGTTCTCCCGGTGACAGCGCGACCGGAGCCTTTCCAGACATTCGCTGAATGCGGCGCCGTGCGTACCGTCCATATTAATATAAAAGGGTAGCGAATCGCTCCGGGCACAGTCGTACCAAATATGACTAAACCATTCTTCATACCCATTCCAGATCCCGGGTTCTGTCTCTTGATCGAGCTGAAGCCGGATGTAATTGACCGGCTCGGTATTAAAGGGCAAGGGGGCTATTCGGGGCATGCTTATACCTCCAACTCTCTATCGATTTATGTCATCATTCTATAGGGAGTTGGAGGTGCTGTCTTTAAACGATCAAGCTATGTTTTTGTACAATCAGGACATTTGGGGCGGAAAGTGCATTTTGCCAGAACGGCCTTCGGCAAACTGAATGCGGCGGAATTTAGCCGGGGAAACGCCAAGCTCGCGGGTGAAGATTCGGGTAAAATAATGCACGGATTGGAACCCGCACTGGATGGCGATATCTTTGATTGGAGTCTGTTCATTTAACAGGAGCCAAGCGGCATTCTGCACACGTCGTTCCTGAATGTAGTGGACGAAGGACTGCCCCAGATTTTCCTGAAACAACCGAGTCAGATGGCGCGACGAAATGTGGAGATGCCTTGACACTGTCATAAGTGTAAGCTCATTGATCAAATTATCATCAATATACCGTTTAGCCTGGCGGAACAACGTATTTGGTTCCATGGGTTGCTCTCCTGTATCGGCCGAATCTGTTCTGGCAGGAACGTGCAAATCCGCTATCGATAACAGAAGAGAAGCGGAAATTTGCTTTACAGCAAGAGAAAGAGTTGCCCCGGGTAAGTCGAAAGAAGCGATGAGCGCTTGCCATAAATGCCCAGTCGGCGTAAGGTCCGCTTGCTTGGCTACGCTTTGCCCAAGCTCGGCAAGACGACGGAAGGATTCGGTATAATAAACATCCGTGTGAGCTTCATCCAGTTCAAAAGCAACATAACAGAGCGTCAGCCCAGTCTGGCTGCGGATTTGATGCCATGTGCCTGGAAGAGATAGAAAAGCTGTTCCTTTAGTTAAAGCGTAATGCTGGTTTTGTTCTATGTAGCTTCCTTCACCGTCCACCACATAACAGGCCTCGAAAAAGGAATGCCGGTGGAAGGCATTATCGAAATGGTCAGGCATGAATCCCCAATACAAAATGGATAAGGAAAGCCCCGTCTGCTCCACTTTTGTAATATAACGATTGCATATGTGATTGGCACGGCGAAAGCTGGCTTCGATGGTCATGACTCTTCTCTCCCTTCAAGCTCTCATTATACGTTTGCATAGCAAAAAGGCAAACCGGAAGTCGGTCTGCCTTTTGAGTATTTTTCAACCAGGTAAATCAGATTTGTCCGTTGAGCAATACGTTAATAATCTGCTAAATAAAACAGCTGCCTCAGCTCGCGTCAGATTACGTTTCGGATTTAGTTTATGATCCGGTGTTCCTTGAATGAGACCAAGCTCAATGCAAATCGCTAATGCTTCCTTGGACCAGATTCCTGCCTTATCCGCATCTGTATACTTAGAAAGTACCATTTTCGTCGTATCGGAGACCTCTGGCAATCTTCCTTTCATTTCAAGCGTTCTTACTATAATAACGGCCATTTCTTCACGGCTTAAGGGTTTCATAGGTTCAAATAAATTACCCGCATAGCCTTTAAACAAACCTGCATCCGTTGCAGCACGAACGTCATCTTTATACCACTTATCTTCTGTTACGTCTTTAAATGATGTTGACCCACCAGCCTTAAGACCAAATGCTCGAGTTAACATCGCTGCGATTTCAGAACGGTTTATAGTCATATCTGGAGCAAATTTCTGATCATGAATGCCCTTGATAATGCCTTTGCTCGCAAGAGCTTCGATTTCCTTGTTTGCCCAGTGACCAACCGTATCCACAAACGCTTTGGGCTTGGTGTTACCCGTATCGGGCTTAGCTCCTGTTTCGTTATCCTTATCAGACCCATTATTCGTTCCTGTGTCAGGATTAGGATGGGTCTCTGGTTTCGTATCAGTACTTGGATTTGATCCGGTATCTGGATTTGATCCTGTTCCTGGATTCGTACCCGGATTGCTGATGTTCTTCGCCTTTACTTTTACAGTCGCAATCGCTTTGAGGTCCGTCCCCATGACCGAGCCTTTCACCTGGAAAGTACCTGCCTGTGCATAATGTGTAGGATCAATCGCTTCCCATACAACCGCGGCCTGTTGGGTCGTATGATTACTCAAGGTTACGGTTACTTTCGCAGGTAATACCGGTGTAGATCCAGCTTCCGTTTCAACCTGCACATTCTCAATGGCTACGATGTTAACTACCAATTTTGCTTTAATGTAGAAATCATCCAGAATTAAGGCGTAATCAGAAGTAGGACCTCCAGCGCCTTTGGATACCATTTTGAAAATAACTTGGTAATCATTTTGATCACCTGTCGTGAATTTTTTCTGGAAGCGAATATAACCCCCATCTTCACCCGCTTTATTACCCGGATTAGGTAGTGTGCCCAGTGTTTCCTTCAACACAATTTCCCCTGTAGAACGTGATTGTAAAGAAACCTCATAACCAGCATACTTTTCTAAGGTATAAATAAAGCCTAAGTCATATTCTGTGTTTGGTTCCATTTTCACGCTGGATTCATTCGTTTTTATTAATTTACCAACATCGGTTTCATTAACTTTCAACGAATTCTCACCATCCAGAACCCAGGTCATTACAGGACCAACCTTTTTCTCAGATGCGGATACAACTTGGTTGTTATCCTGTTTATTACTTTGATCGGTTGCAATATGAATTTGCCTATCCCCACCACCGTACTCAAAAGGACCCCAGCCTTCGTACACATTTTCAAAATCCTCATATACAACGTAGCTCTTATTCGTAGGGTCTTTCTCTACAGTTGTATGCTTCCAAATACGCACATCATCAAATTGAACAGTACCCGCTCCTGGATCAGCTACAAGCTTAACTGTTGCAGAATTAATCCCTGCCGGAACCTTGAATTCAACATTCATTCTTTGCCATTTGGTGTCCACGAACTTGAAGGATGATTTATGGATGCCATCTTGACCTGTCACATTATTGGAATAAGTTTTACCATTAACCGTGACCTGAAGCGAGGATTTTCTCCCCTTCTCAGTCTGTGTCCACACTCCAACCGTGTAATCCTGACCAGGCTGCAATCCGGTAATCTCCTGTGAGATTACACCTGAATTACTGCCGACCTCTGCGTATCTGTTCCAATTCGATTTATTCATTTCTTTAGTAATATCGTATTCTGTATCCCCTTGAACAGTCTTAATTGTAATGTTTGCTGGATCATCAACGGTCCATGAATCTGGAACATTGAACTTCTCTGAATTGAAGGCAAAATCCTTGATCAAACTGCCTTCTCCCCAATTCCCTGCATTAGGCACCAAAGTCAGGGCATCAGCAGATGCTGGATACAATACATAAGGCGTATTTTTCTTTGCCTTAGTAATCGTAAGAGATTCATTCCGAGCAACCAGAGTATCAACTAGAACTTTACCTTGTTGGGTCAATTCGTACATATTAAATTGCTTTACATCTTTAAATTCATCCGTCAACTGCCAAGTGGTCGAGTTACCTGTTGTGTTCCAGTGGTACAACTTCGCACCATCGTTAACACCTAAGGTTTGATTAGCTTTCATATCCCAAACCCATGGAATTAACGAGTTAGCCTCACCTGTATGGCGCACTGATTCATCGGTAGTTGTCCCGGTATCTTTCCAAGAAGAGATCAGCTTTCCATTCTTGGTAAGCTCAATCATACCGGTGGATTTATTTCTCATAGAGACGACATCATTATCAAAAATCACTTGATCTTCTTCATATTTCAGCACACCGAAATGCTGCATATACTTCGTCGGTAATACTTCATTGAAGAATACCGTTACACCTTGCTGTACGTCTGGCTTAGAATCACCCCAAGTGGTCACACCAGGAATTTTTTGTCCTTTAAACAGAGCGTTTCCTACAAAAATATCCAGATTGTTCTTCACCATTCTAGAAAGGATACTCTTGTTCCCTTTATTGGGATATCCCAAATCCGGACCCCAGTGAACAAAATCCACACCCGGCTCTATCGGACCAGAAAATTCTGTTCCTACTTTGAGTCCAAGATCATTGGCATATTGCAACAATTTATAGGCATTGTAGTCATTGCCGGTATACACGTCAACATAGAAGAAATCCAGCGTAGGATCATTAGGGTCGTTAGGGTCCTTTGTGAGATTATATAGATTGGTGAATCGGGATTTCAGTTCTCCACTCAGGACATCCTTCGTTTGATCTACATAATAAGCCGTATCAATCCAATCCCAACCTTTGGAGAGCCTATCTGTCTTCGGTCCATTAGCTGTAGCCCCAGTTAAATTGGAGTAATCCAATTCGTTGGCATCAAGATGGTATTCGGTTGCATTCAGATGCACACCGACATGAAGGTTGTACTTATCCCCCTCATCGATCAAATAATTGAAATCATGCAATCCACCTTGTCTTACACCAATATTGGAGTAGGAAGGAATATCATCATCATGTCCTTCCGCCTGATAGCCCTTATGCAGGATCATCTGTCCAAAACCGTCTGTAAAATTGTACAGAACTTTTCCCGTATCCAAACTGTTCAAGAACGGATCATTGGCTTGACTAGCAAAGTTGAAGGCAATGTACATCATATTGTTCTTCATATCCTGCGCGCCAAATGGCTCATTGTAAATTTCCGTTCGGTAAGCAACAGCGGCATCCTGCCAATCTGTCTTATCGTCGTTATTGCGTTCCCCAGTGACGACCACTTCATACCATGGTAACTCTTCAGTCTCACTGCTTTGAAGATGTCGATACGTCCAACTGCCTGGCTTCACCGTTATTTTATTGACAAGTGGTTTTTTCTCAGTGGTAATTATCAATTTGTTGCCACCACTCATGACGTTGTCCTCTGCCGATGCTGCCAGGCCATCTCCACTCACCATAACCATCGTTACACCGGCCGTACCGCTCTGCTTCATAAGAGACATATCGTCAACCAATTCCTCCGAGACTCCGTGCCACTCCCCGTTTGACTTACTCCATGCATACGATGCATCTTTCATTGAACTATTCACATGGATCAGAGCGTTGTTCATTTGAATCGAACGCACTAGGAAATCCGGGCCGTCAGAAATTTTATCAATTTCGAATCGAACTACATTGTTCGCCTTTGCCTCGAGATGCCCATCAATCACAACGCCGATCTCATCAAACGTCATCGTGTACTGATATGTGCTAGCGTTCTCTTTCTTCGACACTGTACGTGGTACGTAATCCTTATTATTAATCTTCAAGCTATTCGTTTGCTCCACGTCAGCCTGCAGCGTGTGATGATCCACTTTATACTCTACAATGCCTGGAAAATCTTTATATACCGTAACGGTCATACCATCATTCTCAATCGTATCTGTCTCTTGCGCCAGCTTGAGCTTGGGTAGCGACTCCAGTTCCACTATTTTCAGGTTACACACCGTCATTTGTTTGGTTCCATACCATGAACGAAGACCAAACCAACCCGGCACAACAGCCATCGATTCTTCAGATATTGAACCCATATCCGTAGTTATGCCATCAGGACCAGTAATGCTGAGACTAACCGTTGTTCCTACCAGACGAAGCTCAATATAATAATCTGTATTTGCTTGCATCTGATACGTATTCGGAAAGGATATCTCATTCCCGTTGCTTGTTGTGACCTTCCACTTGCCATTAATGTCATGAACGACACTTACATATTTGTCAGTAGCCGAACCTCTTACAATAAAACCATAACGACCGCCATCTGCTCCTGCGGACACGTTCGTGTTAAAATCAAAGGCTACTCGCTGATCAGCGAATTTAGGGCTATCCTTATCCACGGCTAATGAAACCCCTGGCATGTTCAATCGGATTTGGCTATTTCCATTAGCGAGCACCTCTGGTTTACTGTTATCAAGCGGACCCCAGTTCTGTGCTTTATAATCTGGTGCATACACGCGGATCTCTTCTGCAGTGATCGCGTCTATCTTAGCTTGAATCGCATGGGACGCAGAATTATAAATGCCAAATGGTCCTGGTGTATATCCAGTTACCGTACTATTGCCAACCCTAATTCCATTCACATAAAGACCTAATTCGTTCTCAATCATTTCTACTCGTATCGTATAATCTTTGCTAGATGTAAGTGCTGTAGCATTGCCGATGACAAAAGCATCATTACTGCCATTCAGCTTGTATTTCCAAGTCCCCGGACTTTCCTCGTAAATCACGATATTTCCAAGTGTAATCCCCGCGGCTCCATCCGTCTGCATTTTCACTTGATATATGCCGTTGGGTACCGGATTTACATCCTTATTGACAGCAGCCGTCCCAACATCAAGCATCCCTTGCAAATATCCATTTGAAACTTGCGGCGTATCCTTAAATCCTTCCCAATTCACGATTGAATCACCTTCATAATACTCTTCGTATCTCAGCTTGCCGACATATGATGAAGACGTATTCATATCAAGAAATTCTTCAGTAAAAACAACATTATCGATATACATGTAGTTCTGCGCAACTACCCCAAAAGCCCCTTCCCCAAACTGCTGCCCTGTCGGTAAGTTTGCTTGCAATGTAGCGCCGTTAATACTTAAGGTTACAGATTGATCAGAGTATTGAAGTCCAACTTTGTTCCATGTATAAGGTACAGGACTGAAATCCATAGCATCAGAAGCGACAAAGTCAGTGCTGATCCCGCCCTTATTCAACAACACCCATTTCGTCCCTTCATATTTAACAATAGCACCATCGCCTATAACAAATCCGATATCCTTAGTTGCAGGTTTCACATCCAACATATATGTCGCACTTTGCAAGGACGGTGCATCCATGTTCATTACGTTGTCCTTGATATTGGAAAGTCTTAATACCCGGTTACTGCCTTCTGTAATAATCGTAGAATCAGCACCAGTCCAGGTACCCTTAATTCCATCCTCGAAATCATTACTGTATTGTGCAATTTGTTTGGGTTCAATGATCTGATTCGTATACTGTAGATTGTCGATCTGTAGTTCTACAGTACTTCTAATGCGAAGACCGAAGCGCCCCGCTGCTTCTGAAAATTGATCAAAAGTAATGTCGCCAATTCGCTTTTTATTCAAAAAAACCGTTATCTTCTTCCCATTAAAATTAAACATGAGATTGTTCCAACGCCCTTGAATCGGATAAGGAATCTCTTGCTTATCTCCCCAACCCGTATTGGACTCCGGTATCCAGCTGCTCGGATCAACCCCGAGTTCATTAAAAATACTTGCTGAATCATTCATTCTGAAACCAAATGCAAATCCTTGTCCGCTAACCAATTTGTCCGGATTAACCAGTTTGAAATCTAATGAGAGAGTTCCTTGTTGAATTTGTGGCGAATCCAGATCCACGCCTCGTTCACTAGATCCTTTTTTAAGGGAAAGAACTTTATTGCCCGTAATATCCGTCACGACCGTTGCTTTCAGCCCCGACCAATGTGGTGCATAATTTGAGTCTTCATAATCTTGAACATAATTAACAATGTTTGAAGGTTTCTCCTTCGTCCCCACACCTTCAATTCTCACACTCTTGATGGCAATTTCTCCTGTAGCATAGCGCTTATACAGCCCTATCTGCCCTAATCCAGATAACGAACTCAATAAATCAGTATTCTTATTGTAATAAGTCACGTCGTCTACAATGATCAAAAGCTTCGTACCATTAAAGCCAATCTGAATGTGATAATCTGTGTCCATTTTTAGTTCTGGTCCGTCAAATGTTTCCCACTTACTTGTTCCATCCGGACTCTGAATAACCCAGGTTGTGCCGGAATCATAACGAATAGCTATGCCTTGGTTACTCTCATTAGAGCCTAGAACAAATCCAATATTGCTTTGATTTGTGCTGGTATACCGCATCATTGTATCTATGATTCCTCCGGAGAGCCAAGGAGCCTTATCCCATGTTGCTATAGCTCCACTACCTCCCAGATTACTGATCGATACTGTCAATCCGTTATTTACTGAAGTCGTTCCATTTCCTTTGACGAAAGTCATGGCTTCCGGTTCCATAGACTGATAGTTATTTGTATAAGAAACAACCTCTTCGTTACTTGGAACATTATTTTTCACTTCTTCTAGGAAAGCACCTATATCTACATTTTCTGTTGTTTCCATACCCTTTTCAAGAACCGTGATTGCAGCTTCGGCTTTAATACTCGTTCCCTCTACAGATCCCTTTACGGTAAATGTCCCTACCTGCGCATAATCAGAAGATTCAATTGAATCCCAGCTCACCATGACTTCTGCGGTAGTGCTGTCACTGTATACCGCTTGTATTACCGATGGAATTTCTGGCTGCTCATCAACGTATGTTTCAACCTTAATCGGGGGGATGCTCTCGATCATTTTTTCCTGTGGCTCAATTGGCAATTCACCAAATTCTCCTGAAGTAGCATAAGCAGTATTGCTTGGGAGTACCATCAACTGACTTGAAGCAACCAATAAAACCATCATCCAAATCCATAATTTGAATATCATTTTATTATTTTTGTTGAGCATCAAATCATTCCTCCTACAATAGAATGCTGGATTTTTATATTTCGTACCACTTGATCTCATTGGCATCCAACTTCAGTGAGAAGCTGGAGCCATTACCGCGATAAACGACGGTTTCCTGTGGCTCATACGTATTATTCACCACGCAGTATTTGCCCTTTTCCACATAAGCATGAACCTCAACATTATAGTTCTCACTGAACCAGCTGTTCAGCTCCTGATCACTGTGGGCGCTCCAGAGAATCGCACGGTACAGCAAGCGGCTGTTCTCGAAGCTGTACGGTAAACCGCTTATATACACGCTTCGCCCGTCGCCAAATTCGTTCACCGCGAGTTGAACTTCCTTGTCCATTTGACGGAGAATTGTAGTACCTTCAAGGGCAAAAATATTTTTCTTGCCTTCTCCAAAGTCGATTTCCTTGCTTCCATCCGGATTGGTTTTACAATCTGCGGTAATGAAATGTTCATGCTCATCCCAGTTATATTTGTCATAACCCAGCGTAAAGCCGCGTTCTTCCTCTACTCCGAGGATATTGGCCAGTTGGAAAAAGCGCCCGTTTGCTTGATGCGCTGTGGGTTCGCCAACACCGATAAATCCACCGCCTTCATAAACAAACCTTTTTACGGCGGTAACGATATCCGTATCCAGCCACCATTCTCCGCCCGTATAGGCCGTATCTGCATCTCCGACGTTTAATATGACGTCGATATCATCTAACACGGAAGGATTTTCTTTGATGTCGTCAAAGCTGATGAATTTCACATCGAAAGGTGCGCCAGAGAGAGCTTCAATAATACCGGCGTAACTGTAATTTTGCTTGTAATAAAGTGCATGATGGACCATATGGTTTCCCCAGGCCCGCATTTTGCCCCAACAGTTAAGCACGGCTACCGACTTGACGCAATACGGCGTCGTTCCCTGTACGTTATCATAGAGCGTACGGAACTCATCCGTAACGCTTTCTACATACTCAATAAACTCGGGAAAATCAAGGGCTAGCTTAAGATATCCACCGTAGCCAATCCGATCGATCGGTTTGCGGAGAATGGCGCGTCGTGCGGTAACCCAGTTTACTTTGGCTTCCTTTACGGGGTCCCCGCCTGTATGAAAGGTATCCGGGAAAAAGTAAGGTAAGAACCGGCCTTCTGTATATTGCACGCCAGGTATGTCGCTGATTAGTCTTAGTGTTGAACCGTTACCTACACTTCCGACTACAGCATCAAGACCGATCGATGCAAACTCCTCCATGAAAGGTTCTGTGCCGATCCAATGATCACCCAGGAACATCATGGCCTCCTTACCGCATTCGTGGGTAATATCGACCATTTCCTTGGCTAGTCTCGCCACTTCACGGCGCTGAAACGCTTGGAAATCACTGAACTCCTTGGTAGGTATTCGATAGGTGTTATTGTAGTAACCTTGGTCGATAATAAATTCAGGTCTGAACCGGTACCCGATCTCTTCCTCAAACTGTTCGAGGATATAAGGGCTAACTGAGGCTGAATAGCCGTACCAGTCCACATATTTTTCACGAGCAAGCTCATCAAAAACCAGAGTGAATTGGTGAAAGAAAGTGGTATAGCGGATTACATTGACATACGGGTGATCTTCAATAAACTTGCGGATTCGCTCCATCGTGTACTCACGAGTCTTCGGTTGTCGAACATCAAAGGTAATTTGATGCTCGACATCTTTCCATTCATTCGTAACCGCATTGTACATATGAACCGGATCCCACATAATATAAGCTAAAAAACTAACCGTATACTCATGGAACGGATGGGTTGAAATGGTCACATCGCCGATTTTGTCGTCATAGCTCCATTGTTCGGTCGGAACGACCTCTCCGGTCGTACGATTGATGACTTCCCACCAGCGCTGAATATCGTCGCGACAATTCACATTGAGCATGTCGGGGTAAATCCCCTTCATCAGGGAAATGGACAGGCTTTTGCCTTCAGCAGTATGAATCGGTGTCATCAAATACATTTGTTGAATCTCGTCAGGGTTGGCATTGGCCCATACGTTATCCTTACGGGTTGTATAATAAGTGGAATAGACCTTGGCATTGATATCTCGCAGCTCGGCGGGAAAGTCGGTTCCATCACAATCGCGCACAGCGTCGGCTCCCCAGCGTTTCATGATCTCCAGGGTTTGCGGAATAACGTCTAAATCAGTAGGTATCGTTACACGTCCTCTTTTGGTACTCATAGTTGAAAACTCCTCTATTTATATTTTCGGTTATGTAACCACAGCAAACCGATCAGCATTGCAAGCCCAAGCAGCATAAGACCCAGTCCGGGCGCTCCAATGTTCTTTTGGCCGACAATTACCAATCCCATTCCGACGATAAAAACAATCAACATCAACAGATTGCGCAAATAATTCTTTGTAAAATCGTCCATTATCGCATCTTATCCTTTCAGCCCGCCCATCGTCATGCCTTGGGTTAGCTTTTTTTGTACCTGAATATATATAATCAAGGTTGGAAGCATGACCAGCACCAGACCTGCATACATCTGGCCATATTGAACTGCGGATTTTTGCGCTGCCATCAGGTTCATTAAGCCTACAGGTAATGTCTTAAGGGTCGGTTTGGTCAGGAGCGTCATGGAGATGATATATTCGTTCCAGTAGGACAGGAAATTGAACAGAATAACCGTTACGATGCTGGGTTTAGCCATAGGCATGATGACTTGCACCATAGTACGGAAATAACCAGCACCGTCCACCGAGGCCGCTTCCTCAAATTCTTTGGGCAGCGATTTAAAATATCCCGACATGAGATAAATGGTGAATGGCAGTGCCATCGCAGCATATACCACTGCAAGAATAAACAGGTTGTTCAGCAAAACAGGGTGCCCCAGAATGCCACGGAACATCTTGTCGCCGTTGTTAAGCATGAGAAAGATAGGAACAATGATATAGTTCACATTAATAAACAAACCCGCCATAAACATCATATTCCAGAATCCATTCCCTCTAAATTTAAAACGCGAAAGCACATAGGACGCAGGCAACGCCACAATAAGCAGAAGCCCTAGTGCGATTACCGTAACCAATACGGAATTAAGCATAAAAGAACCCATTTTTGCCTTCAGCCATGCATCAGCAAAGTTCTGAAGATGCATCCCTAATGGCAGTGCCCAGGGGTTGCCGTAAAACTCACTGTCTTGTTTGATGGAGGCCATGAATGCCCATAGCACAGGGATGAGGATGAGGATGGCTAAAGCGATCAGTATAACGTAAATGAAGCCTTTATATAATTTGTCGCTAACACCTTTACGTGAGCGTTTGTTTGTATTCATCTTATCCCCTCCTAAAATTCCAAATGCTCTCGTCTGGTGACTGCGTTTAGGACCCCAGCTAGTGCAAACGAGAACAGGAACACAATTACACCGATGGCCATCCCATAACCGTAAGAGGAATTAGTATAAGCTTCTTTATACATGTAACTGAGGAACACTTCGGTGGCACCGTCGGGACCGCCGCTTGTCATCGTCATCACAAACAAGAAGCTCATGTTAATCGTACTGATGATGAAAAAGGTGAGCGTGGTCCGTATGTTCGTCCAGATTAAAGGAATGGTTATCTGGAAAAACTGAGCCATTCGCCCAGCACCCTCAAGCCCTGCCGATTCATATAAGCTCTCTGGAATGTTGGCCATACTAGCCATGTACATAACCATGTAATAGCCGATCGCCTGCCAGATCATGGCGCCTGCAAGACTGAAAATAACCAATTTCTGATCCCCTAGCCATAGAACGGGCTCTGCTTTTAATCCGTGAAAAAGGTTTAGTAATGAGTTCAAAAGCCCGCTGTTCGGATCGTAAATTGCAGAGAAGATCGCACTGATGACAACGACAGACAGGATGTTCGGAATATAGAAGATTACGCGTAAAACGTTTTGCCCCTTGAGTTTTTCACGTGTGAGCATCGATGCAAACAGAAGTGCGAGAGCAAAGGTCACGATCGTAACAACGACAATGAGCAGAACACTATTCTGAAAGGTCTGATAGAACTTGTCGCTATGAAAAAGCTTATTGAAATTCTGTAAACCTACGAAGGTTTTGTTATCGGTGTAGCCGCCCCACTTGTACAATGACATCCGAAAGACATCGATCGTAGGGATAACTAAGAAAATAGCAAAAAGGAGGACGGCGGGTGCTAGACAGAAGAAGATAAAACGTCCTCTTCCTTTTTTCATATCCATGGCTTTCTCTCTCCTCCCAAAGGTCAGATCATGGTGGTCAGCAAAGGTTGCCCACCATGATTCTGAGACATTCTCAAGGCCTCCGGCCTCTTTAACTATTTCAATGCTCCGCGCAAGGCATCGCTTGCTTTAATGATTCCCTCAACCCATTGCTGCTGTGTTTTAGCACCTGTGACCAGGGAATCAATGGAAGCAAACACCGAATCAGATATATTCACGCCTTCCACAGGGTCTGTCGTTGCAAATGCACCCATAGCAGCCTTAGCCCCATTGTCATAGATGCTGTAGAAGAGCTTGTTGTCTCCATCCAATTTGTCGGACATGCCCTTGATCGGTTGAATCGCGCCAACCTTTGCAAAAATATCGGCTGCCTCATCGGAATAAAGATAAGCAATAAACTGTTTTGCCAGATCCGCGTTTTCCGCTTTGGCAGGAATCCAAATTTGTTCGAAGAAGGTATAAGAATAACGGTCGCCACCGTCTTTTATTGCCGGAAGAGCTGTGAAGCCCCATTTGAAGCCTTCTGCTCGCGGAGCTTTGCTCATTTCACCAACGACCCAAGTGCCGTTAGGCATGAAAAGTGCTTTATTATCCAGAATTAGTTGTTGATTTTTAGTAAAGTTATCTTTATTGGCATTAGCAGGAACCGTTTTCTCGGTGTAAGAAGCCAGTTTACCAATCAGTTCAACAACTTGTTGAGCTTCTGGGGTTTGCCAAATGCCCTCGTTGTAATGCGTTACTTTTGTGAAAAAATCCGCGCCTCCCACCTCGTTCAGCAAGGCATAGAAGAAGGAGTCAAAATATCCTGATGTCGGATAAGCAAACAGTGAGATTCCCTCGGCTTTAGCTTTATCACCTAAAGCCCACATTTCGTCCCAAGTCGTAGGAACTTCCCAACCTTTTTGTTCAAACAAACCCTGGTTGTAGAACAAACCGGTAGGGCTGTAGAACATAGGCATGAGATAGGTCTTTCCATTGTTATACGGATTCGTGATCGTTGTATCAGTGAAACCTGGAATCAGTTTATCCTTCACCGTAACACTTTCACCAGGAATGGTCATGGACAGCACATCCGAAAGATCGGTAAGGTTATTATCTTTCACAAAGGTTTCCGTCAAACCCTTCGGCTGGCCCGTTGCCAAATGGATGACATCAGGAAACTCACCGGATTTCATGGCTGGTCCAATGACATCTTCGATATTTTTGTCGATAGTTGTTTCAACTTTCACGCCAGGGTTGGCTTTTTCAAAGGCCGTCGTGACTTCTTTCCATACATCAGCCCCGTAAGCAGTTTCCAAAGCAGCAAGCTTAAGAGTCCGTTGCTCCGTAGAAGTTGCTGAGTTCGTGCTGGATGAATCCTTTGTTGAATTAGAGCCATTTTCAGAAGAGTTCCCACAGGCTGCCAAGCTAAGTGTCAATGCTGCCGTGATTGCAAGGCTAAGAATCTTTTTCATAAATCCATTCCCCCTATATTTAGTGATTATAAGTAACCGCTTTCATCATTCTCGCCCTTCTAATTTATCTTAACGGTCTCTTTATATCTACATACATGTTGCCGTTGATTTTATATATCTTGCTAATATAATAAATTTATAAATTAACAATTTTTTCAGTGCATAAAACGCAGAAGTTGGTTTATTTGTAGGCCACTAAATTAAATTGAGGAAAGGGCGGACTGCAAATGGGAAATGTACGTTATTGGCTTCCCGGAAAGGGACGTGGAGAGATTCCCGCAAAGTTAATCTATGTTAGCTCTTCCATTTATGAAGGGGATTGGTTCAGCATTCGTCATTCACATAGCTTCGCTGAGCTATTTTATGTCCGAAGTGGACGAGGAAATTTCATTGTAGAGGATGAGATTTTTTCGGTGCAGCAGGACGATCTTGTCATTGTGAACCCGAATGTAGAGCATACCGAAGTATCAATTGGTAGTGACCCTTTGGAATATGTAGTGCTTGGGGTTGAGGGGATGAGTTTTGATTTTGGAAAGAAAAGTGGTACCCGTAATCATGAAATCATTAATTATTCAAAACAGAGGAATGAACTCTTGTTGTATTTCAACGCTATGCTTTCGGAAACCGAAAACAAGAATGAGAACTATGAGGACGTCTGTCAAAACTTACTTGAGATTGTAATCATAAGTTTAATGCGAAGATCCGGTCATCCATTCTCTGTCGTAACCACGCAAAGGGCTGACAAGATATGCAGCCGGATCAAACGACATATCGATTCGAACTATGCGGAGGAAATCTCGCTCCACTCTCTGGCGGAGAAGGCGCATATTAGCAAATATTATCTGGCACATACTTTCGCTAAATATTACGGTATGTCACCTATCAATTATTTGAATGAGGTCAGGATTCGTGCGAGCAAGGAGCTGCTGGAAACCACAGATCTTTCCATTGCCCAAATTGCAGAATCCACTGGTTTTTCGTCTCAAAGCTACTTCTCACAAAATTTCCGCCGATGTTGTGGCCTAACTCCAAGCGGTTACCGTCTTCAGACAAAAAAGTGAGCTCAATCGCGGGTATAGCATCAGAACTGTACAGTTGAACTCCATGTTCTTTTAACATAGCACTGAATCCGCCAAATTCATGATCTGGGTATAACTCTCGCCTGATCCATTTGCCCACTAGGGGAAAGGCCTTATCCCATTTATCTCTTGCACCTACCTCATGAAAAAAGCCCATGGCTAATTGAGGGCTTTTAAAGTGTACCCTTTGTAAAGGAC
>NZ_LITU01000028.1 GCF_001280595.1 Paenibacillus xylanivorans | reverse complement strand
TTTATATAAGTTACTAATAAATCATTTACTAACTCCAAGTCATTCGCGTCTAGTGTATCCCCATAAAAATCATTCACTAAAATCTCAAAGAAATCAAACGTTTTTTTTCCGCTGTCTTTACCATAGATAAGCTCTTCAAACTCCGTATCATATGAAGACTTCACTACAAATTGCATTTGAACATTAATTAAATTTAAGTAGTGTTTATTTTTTTCTTCAATGAAGAAGAGAAAATATTTGA
>NZ_LITU01000027.1 GCF_001280595.1 Paenibacillus xylanivorans | reverse complement strand
AGATTCGTGAGCGGTTTTCCAGCCCAGACATTTTCGGGGGCGATGGTTGATTAAATGAAGCGAACGATCCAATGTTGCATCTGATATTTGCGTAAAGTCCGTGCCCTTGGGAAAGAACTCTCGAAGTAAGCCGTTCGCATTCTCATTCGAACCGCGTTGCCAGGAAGAGTACGGGTCAGCAAAATAAATCTGTACGTCGTGTGTTTGTTCCAGGTTCGCGTAGCAGGCGAACTCCTTGCCACGGTCAGCCGTAGCGGTTCGAAAAGCCTTAGAAGGATACTGAGCAGTGGCTACGCCAAAGGCGATCTCCATCGACAAAGCCGTCCGATCGGGCATTTGAATCGCGGTGTACAGACGTGTTTTCCGTTCAATGAAGGTTGCTACACAACCCTTGCTCTTTCCACGTCCCGAAACCACCGTGTCCAGTTCCCAATGCCCAAATGTTTCCCGAGAGCGAACGTCCTTCGGACGCTGGGAAATGGGTCTGCCTACAGCAAACTTACCGCGTGTTTCCGCAGGTTTCTGACGTTTACCTTTGTGCCGGAGTACATGCAAAGCACCTTTGGTTAGACGACCTGCATAGATCCAGCGGTAGATCGTTTTAAAACATACGGTGGGTCGATTTTCAGTTTTAAAGCGCTCTACGATCTGTTCAGGGGACCATGTGGCGTGCAACTTCTCTTCCAGCTCTTCAGCATGTTCTTTCGTCCATCTCCCCTTGGATACGGAAGCTTTGCGGCGCTGCACATAAGCTTGTTGTGAGCTTTCTGCCTGATAAGATTGTAGTTGAACATTCCGGCTGATCTCCCGGCAAATGGTCGTATGATGCCGACCAAGTTCCTCAGCGATGGCTCTTGCACTTTTCCCTTGTCGATGTAGGATTTCTAGCTTGCTGCGTTCGATTATGCTAAGATGTGAATAACTCATGGACTGATTCTCCTTGTGTGAATGCTGGTGTGGTAACTTTCATTCTACACGAATCAGGCTATGAGCCATTTTTTATTTCCAGTAGGTGTCGCACTTCAT
>NZ_LITU01000001.1 GCF_001280595.1 Paenibacillus xylanivorans | reverse complement strand
AAGGACATTTTGAAAAAAAACTAGGCAACTTGTTGAAGCTGCTGTCTGTATTTTACAGGCGGCAGCTTTTTCAAATTCCATTGCCCTCGATCATGATTGTAGTAAGTCATATAACTCTTAATTTCTCGTTTTACTTCTTCTAATGTTTCGCATTCTTTAATATTCGTTTCATCCTTAAAATGCCCAAAGAACGATTCTTGGGGAGCATTATCCCAACAGTTTCCTCGACGTGACATGGACTGTCTTAATCCCATGTTCTTCACTACGGATTGAAATTGGGGGCTCGTATAGTGAAAGCCTTGATCGGAATGGATTAAGGCATCTTTGGTTAAATGGCGATGCTTCTGTAATTTACGAAGCGTGTTTAGCGCAATTCCTATACTTAACGAAGAAGAAACTTCATACGCTAAAATTTCATTTGTCTGTGCGTCTTTAATCGTCGATAAATACGCACGTTTATTGCCTTTGTACGTTAAATATGTGATATCGGTTAATAACACCTTTCCCGCCTCGCCTGGCTTAAAATTGCGCTGTAATTCGTTTGGAAATGTGCGATGCTCTTTCGTTGCTTTTGCCATTCTACGGGCTGGATTAGCCTTTCGAATGGGACAGATGATCTCAAATTTCTTCATAATACGGCGGATACGCTTTAAGTTGTACGTCATCTTATATTGATTCTCTAATGTCATTTTGATTTGGCGTGCTCCTTTTTTTGTCCACGAAAATGATACGCCTTTAAAATAATTTCCTTTACAATCTCATCCGTTTTGGCTTTAGCTACGCGCTTTTGCACTGATTTTTCAGAGAAGTAATTGTAGTATCCAGAACGTGACACTTCCATAACATCGCATAGATAGCTGACCAACCGCTTCAATTTATACGTTCTGATCGTCCGATAAATGAGTTCAAACTTCAGCTCTACTGCCACTTTTATTTCTTCTTCAACATCTGCCTTTCGAGTAGATCGAGCTTTTTTAGCAGTTCATTTTCCGCTCGTAACAATTGATTTTTTGCTTCTAATCGTTCAATCTTTTGTTCTAATGTTAATTCACGTTCCGATGGGCGACCTGAATTCGTTTTACGTGTATCCTGTAAGCCTTCTACACCCGCTTCACGATACGAAGCACGCCAACGTTTTCCAGAAGAACGGATACGCTCCAAACCGATACAATCGGGATCTAAGCCAGCTTCTTCAAAAATGTCACGAGGAAGTTTACCCTGTTCATTTTGTGCAATGAAATGACGCTTAAATTCATCTGTGTACGTAATCGCCTTTTCACTAACAGTGGTTACATTTGGATTCCGTTTTAGTAGTTCTTGTTCTTTCTTCGTCAGTAATCTTTTCGTCATAACATTTCCGCTCCAACATCTTTTTTTTCATTATAAACAAAATACCCTATAAGATGGACTTTTTTCAAAGTGTCCATCTTATAGGGTACATTTTA